>NZ_FUYM01000059.1 GCF_900167915.1 Rhizorhabdus histidinilytica
ATTGCTGTTGACGGACCATGAGGTCACATCCTGCAGAATGGCCAGGAACCTGGTTTCCTGGTTCCCGAGCGCCGGCACGCAAGCCCGGCGCGTCACGGCGAGCGGTCCGATCCGAAGCGACTGTTCCTCGATCGAATAGTCGCCGGTGAACCTGTTGCAGCCGGCCGATCCGCTCACTCGGCCGTCTTGCGAAAACTGCACCGTCACATTGGATTTGTCGATCAGACCGGTCTGATTGATGTCCTCCACCTTGAATTGCGGGCCGATCAAGCCTGAAGCCGCCGGGCGGTCACCAACGCGAACCATATTGAGCGTCCCCAGATCCTGCTCGAACCGCGTGGGATCGACCGAATGAACCGTATCCGTGGTCCATATCGGGTTGCCCTCGGGATCGGTAATCGTCGCACGGACTGCGTAACGCATGTTGGTCTTCAAGTCCTGTTCCTTCACCCTAATCGAAAATGGCAAAGGAACCTGCTGCCCTGCTGTCTCGCGCGTTTCCTTGGCAATGATCACCGATCTCGCATCGGCGCGCGAAACGTCCAGCAGTCTCACGTTGAATTTCGCGCGGGCGGGCAGAGCGATGCGCTGTCGATAGGATGCGTTGCCGGTTACGACCTTGTCTCTCAGCTCCGCAATGGGGGCTTGGGGATCGACGTATCGCGCGCCTGTCGCGCAGCCGCCGAGCGCGAGCATGGTCATCGCCAGTACGGCTGTGAATGGCTTGTTGAACATGGCGTTTCACTTTGCTGTGCGATTGGAGCGGAAGAGAGCAGGTCAGGCGGAACCCATGGCATCGGCAATAATGGGAGGGCTTCGAGCGGCAGTCCTGTGGGAATCGACTTCGCATAGGATGGTTCCGAACCACGAACGTCCGATGGCGGGCGGAAGATTGGGCTGGATTGGCGCGGGCGGCCCCGGCGGATATCTGATCCCCTCTTGGGAGACAGCCACTGAATTTTGGAACCACACGAAAAGCGCAGTCTAGAATCCGTGGCTTCCCGCCACTGCGCCGAGAACCGTGACAGCCGCGATACCCAGCAATATTCGGTGAAGTGTCTCCATTCGGGCAAAATCTGCGGCGGGCTTGACCGATGTCA
>NZ_FUYM01000058.1 GCF_900167915.1 Rhizorhabdus histidinilytica
AGAAAGAAGAAAAACACCGCCTCTTGGGGCTTCGCCCCGCCGGCTCGCGGCCTTCGGCCGCCCCGGATCGCTTTAGCGATCCTCCCACCCGGCATCCCCATGATGAGCCGGCTTCGCCGGCACGCTTTTTGTTAGAAAGGCCCAGTCGGCCCCAAGCTGCGATTTTGGCCAAGTCGGAGAACGTTTTGGGAACGTGGCATTCGGTATTGACGATGGAAATCATAGAAGAGGACAGTTCGCTCCATCATAGGGAGTGGGTTGATGGATCGGAGTATTCCGGGCGGGGATTTGATCGGACGATGGAGCCTGAGCTTTGCCGATATTGATTTTGTAAATTCGAAGCCGGCCCTGACGCGCCTTGGCCTCGCCGCGCAGCTGAAATTCTTCGCTTCCCTGGGGTTTTTCGCGATCGATCCCGGCTCAATCCCTACCGATGGCCTCTCGTATCTGGCCGAGCAACTCGGTGTCGAGGCTGGCGAGATAGCCGGTTATGACTTTTCCAGTCGGACAGCACGACGGCATTGTGCGGAGATCCTGATCCATCTTGGATATCACCGCATGAAGCGGGTGGATCGCGCGCAATTGACGGAATGGATTGCTGGCGAGCTGTGCCCGGGCGGCCAGTCGATCAATGCCATGCTTGAGCATGTTTTCCTGTGGTGCCGGGACCGGCGTATTTATGGGCCGTCGCGCAAGGAGCTTGAACGTGTCGTTCGCTCACAACGGCAAGATTATCTGGACACCTGGCTGATCGGAGCCAGTGATCGGCTTTCGTCAGATGCGGTGGCGTTATTGGAAGCCTCGCTTGCCGATCCGGACAGCTCGACCGGATTCAACAGGATGAAGGGTGACGCCGGACAGGCAACGCTCGACAACATTCTCGACGTGACCGAGAAACTCGCCTTTATCCAGAGACTTGATCTTCCCCATGATCTCCTGACGGCTACGGGCAAGCCATGGGTCGATCAGATTGTTCGCCGCGTTGCCGGTGAAAAGGCCTCGGAGATGCGCCGGCATGCGCCGGCGCGACAGCTCGGCCTTTATGCGATTTATCTAATGTCGCGGGAGGCGCAACTCACTGACGCGATGATCGACCTGCTGATCGAAACCGTTC
>NZ_FUYM01000056.1 GCF_900167915.1 Rhizorhabdus histidinilytica
TGGACTGCCCGCGATGATTGGTCCGGTTGCATGATTAGCTGATCCGCATTTCCGATGCCAGCCTGGGCGGGAGGCGCAGCGCAGCGGAGCCGAGCGACCAGGCTGGCATCTTGATCGTTTCCGGGGCCGGTGGGCGGTAGCCAAGACTGCTGTGCGGCCTTAGCCGGTTGTAATGATCACGCCACCAGCCGGTGACGCAGCGGACCTCCTCAAGGCTGTAGAAGATCTCGCCATTGAGCAGCTCGTCACGCAGACGGGCGTTGAAGCTCTCGATATAACCATTCTCCCAAGGGCTGCCGGGTTCGATGTACAGGGTGGTGACGCCGAGCCTACCCAGCCATTCCCGCACCGCATGAGCGACGAATTCGGGGCCGTTGTCGGACCGGATATGCTCAGGCGGACCATGTTCGATGAACAGATCGGCCAGCACGTCGATGACGTCGTTGGATCGGAACCGCCGGAGCGGCACCATCGCCAGGCACTCCCGGCTGAACTCGTCGATGATGTTGAGCACCCGGAACTTGCGTCCGTTGCGCGTCTGGTCCTCGACGAAGTCATACGACCACACATGCCCGCGATGCTGCGGGCGCAGCCGGATGCATGATCCATCGCCCAACCAGAGTCGACGTCGCTTCGGCTGCCTCTTCGGCACTTTGAGACCCTCCCGCCGCCAGATCCGCTCCACCACCGATAGGCTGACCTGCCAGCCTGCGTGGCCGAGCAAGGCATGAATGCGGCGATAGCCGTACCGGCCATAATCCTTGGCCAGCGCGACGATATCGGCCGTCAGACGCCGCTCGTCGGCATCATCTTTCGGACGATGTCGCTGTGTCGAACGATGCTGGATCAGAACACGGCAGGTCCGCCGCTCCGATACCGGAAGAACACGACGGACCTGCTCGATCGCCTCGCGGCGACGGGAGGGGCTCAAAAAGTCAGCTTCGACGCCTCCTGAAGGATCGCTTTATCCAGCGCGAGGTCTGCAACCAGCTTCTTCAGCTGTGCATTCTCCCGCTCCAGATCCTTCATCCGACGCACCTGGTCGACCTTCAGGCCACCATATTCCTTACGCCATCTATAGAGCGTCTGTTCGGCAATCCCGATCTGCCGGCAAGCCTCGACGGCGGTCCCGCCCCGCCCAACAATCACATCCACTTCACGCAGCTTCGCGATGATCTGCTCCGGCGTAAAACGCTGACGTCCCATATAATTCTCCAATCCGTTCGCCCAAACGGGCTCTCTTCAGAATTGGACCAATTTTCTCAAGGCAGACCA
>NZ_FUYM01000055.1 GCF_900167915.1 Rhizorhabdus histidinilytica
ACATATGCGCAGGCACCCCGGCGTGAAATCACACCGTGTGCCGTTCTCGACAGGGTTCTTAAGCCCCGGCGCTGCCGTTTTTGCAGCACGCCGAAGCGCCTAGCACAGCGACGAGGACCAACCAAGCGGCACCCCGTTCGCCGGAGTAGCGCCGGGGATTTACTGCCGGGTTACCCGCTCGACTTGCCGGGCAGGAGGCAAGCACGCGTTCGCACATCTCGGCATCAGACGGGGCTTCATCGCCATAGCATGACGCTGGGTGTTCCTCGGCCGTCAAGGATCAGCGGTCCCCCCGATTTTGCCGCCGCTCCGCTGCGCTACCCGGCAACAAAATCGGTTCCCCCGCTGCCCGCTTCGCGGCGGCCATGCCGTCCCTGACCGCCTCAACACCGCGTCCCGCTGAGCCCATCCTCATCGATGAGAGATGGGGAGCACGGCATCATTCTGATGGAGGCTCTTATGGACAACCTTTCCGACGATCTCCGGGCGCTGTTCAACGCTCCGATCTGCCCGTACTGCGCGACGCTCTACGATCCTGAGCAATATGACGAGGTCGATGAATGCGCCCGCTGTTCGAACTGCTGCAGGGCATACCAGGTCGCGGCCGAACACCGCCCACCACAGCCGCACATTCCGCAAGATGACCCGCTGTCGGCAGCCGCCCAATCAGATAGTCTGGCCCAGTTTCGGGACGAGGCGGGCCGCGTTTCGAAAGCCATGATGCGCCAGACCGCCGGAGGAAGCTACCAAATGTACGAACGCTGGTTCACAGAAGCGCTCGGGCCTGCCATCGACAAGCTCGATCCGGTGCTCCGGCCCCAGGCAATCACGATCGCCAGCGAGCTTGGCTATATCGCCGATACCGAGGTCATGGCGGCCGGCTTCGGTCCAGGCCTATGCTCGATCAGCGGCATCGATGAGCATTTTTGCCATTGCGGCCGGCATCCCTGACGACATCGGGGCCGGGTATCCGCTCGGCCCCTTCTTCTCATCCATCGCCGAACTCGTTCCGGCTCGCTCGCGTGCCGCGCGGACCCGTCGGTCCGCACGCCGCTACGCCTTGCCGCAGCGTCCCGACGAGGGGAAACATCTCTCACAGACTTCCCATTATGTCGGACGGCCGAGACCGCCTCAAGGACGGTGGGGCCCCACCATTTTCTTCGGCGGATCGAGCGCGGCGCTTCTCCTTCGGCGTTGGCGGCCGCCGAAGAAAATCGTGACCCCCACCGCCGCTCACGCGGTCGCTTCGCGATCCTTGACCCGGCCTCGGCCGCCCGACGCGCCGCTCCTGTCATTCAAGACCGACAGGAGCCT
>NZ_FUYM01000054.1 GCF_900167915.1 Rhizorhabdus histidinilytica
CGATGGAGTGGATGGCTCCCGCTCACCGGCTGAGGCAGACTGCCTCGGCTGAAGAGCGAGGAGACGGACGATGAGTGAGATTGTCACGATTGGGCTGGATATCGCGAAGTCGGTGTTCCAGGTCCATGGTGTAGACGCTGCGGGTCAGGTGGTTGTGACCCGGCAATTGAAGCGCGGACAGATGTTGAAGTTTTTCGCGGCATTGCCTCCGGTTCTGATCGGGATCGAAGCCTGCGGAACGGCGCATCACTGGGGTCGGCAGCTCCAGAACCTGGGCCACGACGTAAAACTCATCCCGCCGATCTACGTGAAACCTTACGTCAAGCGGCAGAAGAACGATGCCGCCGATGCCGAAGCGATTTGCGAGGCGGTGACGCGGCCGACAATGCGGTTCGTCGAAATCAAGTCAGTTGACCAGCAGGCTGGCGGCGTGCTGCACAAAACGCGGGCACTGCTGATCAAGCAGCGGACGATGATGTTCAATGCCGTGCGCAGCCATCTGGCCGAATTCGGTCTTGTGACGGGTACCGGCGTGGCGCAGGTGGTGCGCATGGTCGATCGGCTTGCGAAAGGGGACGAACTCGATCTTCCGGAACTGGCGCGCGAGACACTCGGCGTCTTAGCGCGCCACATTCAAGAACTGCAGGACAAGCTCACCGGGATCGATAAGCAGTTGACCCGCTGGCATTATCGCAACGACGTCAGCAACATCCTTGAAACCATCCCCGGCGTTGGTGTGATCACCGCCTCGGCGCTCGCGTCGATGGTGACCAACGCGCAGAGCTTCAGGTCGGCCCGCCATTTCGCCGCCTGGCTTGGACTCGTGCCCCGGCAAAACTCGTCAGGTGGCAAGACCCGCCTGGGCAAGATTACCAAGGGCGGCAATCGCTACCTGCGACAATTGCTGGTCGTCGGTGCGACTTCAGTGCTGCGGCATGTCCGGGCGGGCAGCGTCAAAGGCTTTGAATGGGCCAAAGCCTTGCTTGATCGCCGTCCGCCCAAGGTCGTGGCCGTTGCTCTGGCCAACAAGATGGCGCGTATTGCATGGGTGGTGATGACGCGCGGCGTCGAGTATGAAAGAAAGGAATTGGCGATCGCAGCCTGATTGGCAGGCGATGGCAAAACAAGGTTGAGGTGTGAAGACCGACTGAAGGCAAGCCATTCGATCCACCGAGCTTCGGCAAACCTGCTTAGCGTACAGGACTTCGAGTCCGCGTAAACGATGAGGAGGCCAGGGCTGGCGGAATCCTTCAAGGCCAGCAGCCGTATAAAGGCTGCACATAAAGGCCGGACACGCGACTGCACTCGATATGGCATGTCAGAACGTCAGAAAATCGCACCGCAACGCGGGAGCCATCCACACG
>NZ_FUYM01000052.1 GCF_900167915.1 Rhizorhabdus histidinilytica
GTCCCAACGGGTCGGGCCGCGTCGCGAGCAACGCACCCATGACGATGTCGTCGATACGGTCCCGGTCGACCGCGGGGGCACGGCCGTCGTCGTAGCGGACCGGCGGCGCGAAACCGGCTTCGACCCAGCTGGCGAGACCGTCCTGGGCGGCCTCGACATAGGCCGCGACCGAGGGATCGCGACGATAAGCGCCCGCATCGACCTTGAGACCGAGCGTGCGATAGATGCCGAAGTCGTGCCGGTTGGTGATAAAGACGAGGGCACACCCGTCCGGGGGCGGGCCGAAGCGGGCGATGACGGCGGCCCGATAGGCGGCGACCTCAAGCCGGTTGAGGCGCTCGAAGTCGGGGGTGTGGCCGAGCTGCGCGCAATCCTCGTGTCCGGGCGCGCCGCCGAGGTCGATGATGTCGGACATGGCCTTCTCCTGTTGCGTGAACACAAAGGCACACCCCCCTCCTCTCTCCGGCCATGAGGTCAATGGACGGCAAAGGCCCCCCGATCCGCTATGGAGCTGAAGGTCATCTCAAGGGTTAGGGTCGATCGCGAAGCGTGTGGCGGCGGCCCGCCGCTGGAGCGAGCCGATGCGCTAGACGAAAGCCATGCGGTGATTGCCCGGCATCCGGTCAATGAAGGTCGGCGATCCAGTTCTCGACTTTGAGTGCGCGTATCCGCGAGAAGTCTGTGATATTCGCGGTCACCAGCACCGCTTCCAGGGCATAGGCATGGGCAGCGATGAACCAGTCATTTGGCCCGATAGGCTTGCCGGCTGCTTCCAGCTCTGCGCGAATACCGGCATATTCAGTGTCGGCGGGGACATCGAGGGCAAGGATCTGGAGGCTGTCCAGAATGGCCTCGATCTGCGCCAGCAGCCGCGGCGAACCCGCTCTGGCGCAGCCGTAGCGGAGTTCCGCCGCGGTGATGATGCTGACACAGATCGCATCCGGGCCCACTTCGGCGATGCGTGCGGCAACCGATCCTTGCGGATTGCGGGCAAGCTCGGAGACGGTATTGGTGTCGAGCATATAGAGCCCGCTCACAGGTCGATGGCCTTTATCGGGAGCAATGTGTCCTCGACATCGGGAAACTGATCATCGGGCCCGAGCGGCTGCAGGGATGCGAGGACTTCCAGAAGATTCTTGCGGCGTACCGGTTCGATAATGAGGCGGTCGCCATCGCGATGGATCATCACGCGGTCACCCGGAAGTTCGAAATCGGCAGGGATGCGCAGAGCCTGACTCTTGTTGTTCCGGAACAGTTTGGCTTCTCGTGGAGGGACGGAAACTGCTTTTTTCCGGGCCATATCGACCTCCTTTGCATATGCATGAACATATGCATTGTACTGGGGAAATGTCAAGATTGTAGCCCATGCCGGGTGTTGCCGTACCTGCGCGGCGACAACTACGATGGCCGGTTGAGCGGCGACTATGATGGCCGGTAGGATCGGTTGTCTGGTCTGATCGTAGGGAGGGGCGCAGCC
>NZ_FUYM01000049.1 GCF_900167915.1 Rhizorhabdus histidinilytica
GGAAAATTGGCGCGCCCGGAACGAGACGGCTGCGGAGTGTCATGCTGGTCAGACGATCTGCGAGCCATCGTGGTATGATCGGGCGGCATCATTGGTGGAGGTTCCTGGATTGTGGTGGTCGAGCATGGAGACCAGGATTGCCCGGCCTGTCGAGTGGATATGTCGTTCGAGTTCGTGGCATGGATCGAGCAGGCCGGGTCGGCCGAGCCGGTTGGCAAGATGACTTCCGAGCAATTCGTTGCGTGGCTTCAACAGATCGGCTCTACCCATCCCAACATGCTGACAGGGCATGATGGGGCCAGCGAAGGGGCTTCGTAGCGATGACGTTTGATCCAGATGCTTTGCTGGCGGCACTACCTCGTCGTGTGATCCGGCCGCTCGCACCTGATGTGACCATCCGGTCCACGAAGGCGCGGCCTATCCCCGTAAGCTCGGCGCTTTTCGACAAAGGCGCCTATAACGGTTTCAGCGACCGTGAGAGATATCGGACTGCCGACCTCTCCAACTGGCTGGCAAAGATCGGCAGCACCGAACGGCCCGGCACCTGCGACATTTGCAGGGCTCCTGCGGAGGATGAACATGCCGAGGATTATTATGATCTGACCTCCTGGATCGGCCTTTGCCGACGTTGCCATCGAACGGTCCTGCATGGTCGATTTGCTCGCCCTGGACGCTGGCTGGCCTTGCTCGATGAATGCGAAGTGCCAGATCGCCATTGGGCGCGTCTTGTGTCCGACGCGCCATTCGATCTGGCGGCATTGCAGCGGTCACGCGGCCGATATGAACCGATCAAGGCCAATTACACCGCCAACATCCGGTAGACGCTGGCTCTCCCGATATTGAGGCGCCGAGATATGGCGGTTGCGCCAAGGCCTTCATCTCGGAGCGCACGCACCTGGGCGGGATCAATGGTGGCGGGGCGACCTTTGTAGACGCCCTTGAGCTTCGCGGCCTCGATGCCCCGGCGCTGCCGAGCCCGGATGAAGTGCTTTTCTACGGACCCGATAAGGCCGAACAGGGTCAGCAAGACCTCCGAAGCCATGTCGGTCCCATCGAAAACGATTTTGGGATCGTCGATGCGCAGGACGGCGCCCTTCTCGACGACACGCTTCGCGATAGTCAGCAAGTCCCCGGTATCGCGAGCAAGCCGGTCTGGGTGCAAGGCCAACAACTGGTCCGAGGGTTCGAGCAGGCGAAGGGCCGCTTCAAGCTGCTCGCGGCCGTCGAGCTTCGACCCATTCGCGATGTCGCAGAAGACGACGACGGCGCCGAGTTCTTCGAGCTTGGCCTTCTGGCTGGCGATGTCCTGGCCGTTGTCGGTCGAGATGCGCGCGTAGCCCAGGACCTTCCCCATGTGATCTCCCTGTCTCGTGTGGCTCTAAGACCCTCAAATTCCTTGTGTATTATAACGGACAACGAGCCCAATTGGTATATTCTCGGCGTCTCGGGAAATGTCCTCTGGACGGTTACCCATCCGAGGCGCAAGCACGGCCAAACCCTTCGCCGCCCCAGGTCATGGCGCCGGATGATCTCTACCTTGGCCGAGGAATGCGATCACACGATCGGCGGCTCTATACGATCACGAGATGATGAAGCCGACGATCGCGGCGAGCCTACGACTTCAGCCA
>NZ_FUYM01000048.1 GCF_900167915.1 Rhizorhabdus histidinilytica
CGGTGAGCGGCGAGAGCGCATTGTTGGCCGCGCCCAGCACCGGCGACAGGATGCCGTCGACCGCGCCGGTGACCGGGCTCAATGTCGGCGCGAGCTGGTCCGTCAGCCCGGTGACGACATTGCCGACCGGCTTGCCGGCGACCGCACCGACCAGCGACCCGACGGGGGCCAATCCCTTCCGCACGGCATCGGTGGTGGTGGGCAGCTTGACGTCGGCGACGGTGCCATCGCCGGTCAGGACGTCGACGGTGGCCAGGGTCCCGGTCGAGGGCTTATCGCCCGGCAGGACATTGGCGCCGATCAGCGTGCCCGATCCGGTCGGGCCCAGCGGCGAGGTGCCGCCGATCGAGATGCCCACCGGCGTAGTCGGCGCTGCGCCGCTGGGGCCGCTCGGACCAGACGGACCGCTGGGGCCGGAAGGGCCGGTAGGACCAGACGGGCCGCTCGGCCCGGAAGGGCCACTCGGGCCGGAAGGACCGCCAGGACCGGAAGGACCACTTGGGCCGGAAGGACCGCTCGGTCCCGACGGACCGCTCGGCCCCGATGGGCCGCTCGGCGAGGTCGGGCCGGCGCCCTTGCCGATATCGAACCCCACGCCGTCGGAGCAGGCGGAGGTGAGAAGCAGGATCGACAGGGCGCTCGCGCTCAGCAGGCGTCCCCGGACAGGATGCGAATGGCTGGAATTCGACATGATCTTTACCCCAATGACGTCGCGTGACGAAAGGCGACGCATCCTTTCTAGGCAGGGGGAAGATGATTCCCGGCGCCCAATAGAAACCGATGCGGCGGCATCCGGGTCGATCCTGTGGGGGTGGCGATGCCCCGGAAAAGCGGGCTCTCGATCGATCGCCGCAAGCCGGTTTTGCGGATTCGCAAAGTTCGGATCATGGCCGGCTGAAGCCCGAAATCGCGGTGACGAGCCTCCGCAAACAGGCGGCCGCCGATGCGGAGCGCGTCAGGTTCAAACCGGATGCGAAATCGCCGCGCGGCTTCGCCGTCCTCCAAACAAAACCGCCGCCGCTCTTTGGGAGCGGCGGCGGTATCGAGCCCCGTCAGGGGGTAAGCAATGCTACGGATACGATCCCGCCCCGCTGAACAATGAACGCCGCCAGGTCCGCTTGGGGTGGACGGACAGACCGGAGATTTTGCCGGGAGCAAAGCTTCTCCGAAGCGTTCCTTGGGGCAATCCCTGAAAGGGGATCAGAGGGGCAGGATATACAGCGCGACCCATGTCGCCAGCACGAGGGTGAGGCCGAGGATCACCAGGCGGTCGATCCTGTCGCCAACCGGCGAGGCGGGCAGCAGCGTGGGCCCGGTCGGGATTCGCATGATCTCCGCCGGTTCGACCACTCCTCCTTCGACCGGGTGGACGGTCGGCGGCGGGGCCGGACGGCTTTCGCCGACCGACGCCCGCAATTCGCTCTCGGTGAGCGGAACGAGCAGTCGGCAGCAGGCCTGCCCCGCCTGGATCCACAGCACCCGAGCGTTGCGCTGACCGATCAGCGGCAGGTCGAGACGGACGATGGACCCGACGTGGAGTCGACCGGCCGGGCCATCCATACCGTCCATGCGAAAGCCGTTGTCGTCATAGAGATCGACGATGCAGTCCCCCCTCGACAGAAGGCGGCAGGAGCGAAAATGCATCGGCGAGGAAGAGCGTCGCCCTATTGTCTCCCCATCGAGATCGCGATCGTCATGTTTAGGTGAAATATCGTTGAGCATCTGATGGACGCCTCTGATGTAGGGGTTGCTCCCGGCCCGCCCATTGGGGGGCGGGCCGGGAGGCGGTCAGGAGCCCCTGCCCAGCAGGCCACCGAGCAGGTTGGTGACCGGGGCGAGAGGTCCTGCCGGTCCGGTCGGCGCGGT
>NZ_FUYM01000050.1 GCF_900167915.1 Rhizorhabdus histidinilytica
AAAGGCTGCACATAAAGGCCGGACACGCGACTGCACTCGATATGGCATGTCAGAACGTCAGAAAATCGCACCGCAACGCGGGAGCCATCCACACGCAACGCTAAGGGAGAACAGTGCAGGAACGGCAGTGTGATGGCGGTCAACAGCGGAGATCGATGATACCCAGTTCGTTCCACATCCAGGGGTGACGACACGAAAGTGTGTTTTGCGTACGCCAGCGAAGAACGCGAAGTGAACGGCGGAAGGTGGGTCAGCGTGAAGGCCAAACCCAACGGAGGTAATGGTCTTCGTCACTGTGTAGGAATGTCTCGCCGCAGTCCTTCTCCAACCGGTATGTTCTGGTGTCGGGATCACCCGCCAAGGCGGTAAGCAGCCGTTCGCTGTGCGAGACTACGACGATCTGGCAGGTCTTTACCGCTGTGGTCAGGAGCCGGGCCAGCGGGTCCAGCAGGGTTGGGTGGAGACTGGATTCCGGTTCGTTGAGGATAAGGATCTCCGGCTTGCTCGGCGCGAGCAGGGCGGCGCACAGCATGATGTAGCGCAAGGTCCCGTCCGACAGTTCGCTGGCACGCAACGACCGGAGCAGACCGCGCTGCCGCGTGGCGATGCTGCCGTCCTCGCCACTGCCGACCGTCGATCCCGGAAAGGCGTCCTCGATCGCGTCATTGAACGCTTCGCCGTCGCCGATCGCATGGATCGTCGCGATCGCCGCGGCCAGGTCGGCACCGTCATTGGCCAATGCCGGCGTGTAGGTGACGATCTGGGCCTTTCGTGCTGGTGCGTCCACGTCGGTCCGCAAATTGTCGTAGAAGCGCCAGTTGCGCATGCGCTCGCGCATGAGAAGCATCTCCAGCCCGTCCTCGCGATCGGAGGAATGCGTGACATGCTGTCGAAGGGGTGGAGGTTTTCCATCCGCCATTCTCCCGTCGTTGCCCGCCGGACACGGATCATCGGGCCGCGCCGTTCCGCGAACAGGTTCGACCGGCCAAGAACGCCGCCCGTCCACATTGCCTCGACCTTGATCTCTGGGTCGAAAGCAAAGGCCGACCCTGGCAAGGGCAAGCCCAGATCGATGGCATAGCCCAGATCGTCGCCGGAGAAACCAAGGCGCAGGCTGACCGGACCGGACGGTTCCCTGGATGGGGACTTTGCCGGTTCGCATGTCCTGGCTGATGCGTTCCGGGCCTGCCCATAGCGTCGAGTGGAGGCCACCTTCGCGCGCCAGCGAGTTGACGAGGCGACCCTGCGCCACATCGGCGAGCAGGCGCAGAGCACGGTAGATGCTGGATTTCCCGGTTCCGTTGACACCGGTGATGATCGTCAGCGGGGCAAGCAGCAGCTTGATGTCCCGGAGGGAGCGGTAGCCGGAGACGGCCAGTTGCGAAATCACCGGCATTCTTCGCCTCAACGTCTGAACGGGATGACGACGGCCTGGTCGAGAAAGGCGCGCATGCCCTCTTCCTCGACGGTGCGTCGGAAGGCGGCCCATGCGGCATCGTCGGTGGCGAACGGATCGTCCCACACCGTCGAAGGGCTCTGTTGCAAAGATTGGCGGCAGTCAGAGGTAGGCTGTCGCTCTGCGCCGATCAGGCGGCTGCTGCGAAATGGTGGTTGAGCATGCCCATGG
>NZ_FUYM01000017.1 GCF_900167915.1 Rhizorhabdus histidinilytica
CCGCCGCTCGCCGCCATCGCCAACAAGGAGGCCGTCAACGCCGCCTTCGAGACCGGCCTCCACCACGGCCTGCTGTTCGAGCGCCGCACCTTCAATGGCCTGTGCGCCACCGACGACAAGGCCGAGGGCATGACCGCCTTCGTCGAGAAACGCCCCGGCCTCTGGAAAGGACGATAAGGGCGGGAGCCGACCGGCCTCGCAATTGCGCGGCAAGGATCGGGGTTCGGGCCATTCGCTCCGGCGCTATCTCCCCGCAAGACGAAATGGCGAGGAGTTTCCGGTATGAACGGTTCGGCCCTCCGGCTTCCGGTTTCCGCGGGGACATCGGCGGAGGCCCGGGTCGCCGGCTATGACTGGCAAGCGATCGCGGGCGAGCTGGACGGCTTCGGCTGCACGATCCTGCCGGCGTTGCTCTCCGCCGACCAGTGCCGTGCGCTCGCGGCACTCTATCCGGACGAGGGGCATTTCCGCAGCCGGGTCGTGATGGCTCGTCACGGCTTCGGCCGGGGCGAATATCGCTATTTCAGCTACCCCCTCCCCGATCCGGTCGAGGCGTTGCGGACGGCGATCTATCCGCATCTCGCCGGGCTCGCCGATCGCTGGAACGCGCGGATGGGGATCGACCAGCGCTATCCGGCTGATCATGCCGCCTATCTCGCGCGATGTCGCGAAGCCGGACAGGTGCGGCCCACGCCCCTGCTGCTCCGCTATGGGTCGGGCGACCATAATTGCCTGCACCAGGACATCTATGGCGAGCTCGTCTTCCCGATCCAGATCGCGGTCCTTCTGTCGGAACCAGGGGAGGACTTCACCGGCGGCGAGTTCGTCCTGACCGAACAGCGCCCGCGGATGCAGAGCCGGGTCGAGGTCGTGCCGCTACGACGGGGTGACGCCGTCGCCTTCGCGGTCCATCATCGCCCCGTCCAGGGAACGCGCGGCACCTATCGCGTGACGATGCGCCACGGGGTGAGCCGACTGCGCTCGGGCGAGCGCCACACCCTCGGCATCATCTTCCACGACGCGCCCTAGCGATCGACGACCCGCTGCTCGATCACCTGGTCGAGGGTCCAGCGCAGCGAGGAGGCGTCCGCCGGCGGGTTCGGGACCTTCTCCTCGATGATGCGCAGCCGATATTCGATGCCGGGCTGCGGGTCGAAGTCGACGATCCCGCCATAATGGAGCTGCCAGGGATCGCCCGGCTTCTCCCGGATCTGGAGGCAGGTCATCGGCGCGACGCCATGGCAGGGCCTGGTCTCGGCCGAGACGTAGATGAAGCGGCGCGGCGCGTCGGCGGCGGGCTTGTGGGCCGCCTGGTAGGTCAGCCGCTCGCCCTTCGCCGTGCGCAGGACGAGCCGGTCGCCGTCGATCCGCCAGCTCCGCACCGCGCCCAGGCTCGCGACATAGCGGCGCTCGAACGTCATCGCCGGTTCGGGACAGGCCATCTGCGTGCTCACGAACCGTCCCTTGCCGTCGCCGAGGCGGATCGACG
The DNA here is from genome assembly GCF_900167915.1 of Rhizorhabdus histidinilytica. Taxonomy (GTDB): domain Bacteria; phylum Pseudomonadota; class Alphaproteobacteria; order Sphingomonadales; family Sphingomonadaceae; genus Rhizorhabdus; species Rhizorhabdus histidinilytica. The sequence goes on from NZ_FUYM01000017.1 coordinate 1,490, forward strand.
CGCCCTTGACGCGATAGGAGCCGCCCGCGCGGTTGCACATCGTGTCGGTGGAGAAGCTGCCCCGCCTGGCGTCGAAGTCGAGCCGCAGCCGCTTGCCCTGCGGCACCTGCCGTCCGGTCCAGTCGACCAGGTCCCAATGCTGCGCGGCGAGCCTCGCGGGGCCCTGCGGCTGCGCGACGGGCTTTGCCGCGGTGACGGCGGTGGTCGCGGTCAGCGCAACGGCCAGGGCGATGGCCATCCGGCCGAGCCGGCGTTCGGAAATCATCTGGAAACTCCCTTTCGATGTCGCGCCGCCTCTGGACGATCGCGGCTGAACCGGTCGTGACGCCGCCGTTGTGATCGCGAAAGGATTCACCGCGCCTCGGGAACGTGCGCGGCGGTCAGCGTGGCGATGAAGACCACCGCGTCCATCGCGGTCGCGGGGGATATCTCGGCCTGGGTCACATGGTTGGCGCGGATCGACTGGGTCCGCCGCAGCCAGCCGGCCGCCGGACCGGCCGTGCGGGCGGGGCGCAGGTCAAGCAGGAAGCGCTCATACCCGACCCGTGCCAGGGCGACGTCGAGACTGCCGCTGCCGGGCGCGACCGGGGGCAGGCCGGCGCCGTTCAATCCCGATGCGATCGGCACGATGAACAGCTGGTCGCCGAGTGCCGCGCGCAGATGCTGGCCCATCGCCTTCGGCGCACGCCGGTAGACCGACCATATGCCGCCGCGCGTCGCCGCGTTCATCACATGCCCGTCATGCGCGAACAGCAGCACGCGCCCGTCCGGCCCCTCGCGATCGAGCACCCAATGGGCATTGTCGGCCATCGCCGCGTCGCGGGCGGCGTCGGCGCGGTAATCCTCTGGCGACAGCTCCTCACCGGAGGGAGCGGAGGTCCGGAACATATGGTCGAGTTGGCGGGCGAGCGCCGCGTTGCGGCGAGCCCAGTCGAACTCGTCACGCCCCGATCGCGCCGCGAGGCGATCGCCATGGCGATCGAGATAGCGGGCCAGCCCGTCGACCGCCGCGCGCAGGCGGCGGCGCTCGGCCCGGCTCAGCGCGGCATGAGCGGGATGGGTGAAGCGCCCGAGGAAGGGCTCGACCGCCCCCCGCACGGCGCGCGAGTCCGTAGCATCGAAGCGCGCGAGATAGGCGAGCGCGGCGTCGAGCGTGATCCGCGCGTTCGCCCAGGCGCCGCTGCTGTCGCCGCCGCTCATGTCGATGCCGTAGAAGGCGATCTTCCGCGCATGCGCGGGATCGGCATTATAGGCGCGCATCCACTCGACCAGCGCGACATTCTCGGCGAACCGCCCGAAGCCCCAGCTCAGACTCTCCCGGACCAGTTGGCGCACATCGCCCGGTCCACCCGCGACATAGTCGTGCAGCCGCCGCGCCTCGCTGGTGCCGCTTTCGATCGCGATCGCGGTGAAGCCCTGCTGCTCGACGAGATGGCGGAACAGGCAGTTGCGAAAGGCCAGCGGCTCGTGCGCGCCATGCGCCGGTTCGCCCAGCGCGATCATCCGGGCCGTGCCCGCCGCCCGGCCGACCGCCGCCATCGACGGATCGTCGCAAGCCGGCAACGGCACGGCATGATCGCGCGCCCACGCCAAGAACGCCGCCGCAGGATCGGCCTCGGCGGCAGCCGACGCGGACAGGAGCAGGCCGAGCGTGGCCATGACCGCGCCGAACCGGATCATGGCAGGTCGACCCGGTAGAGCGGCACCCCGCTCAGCCTCAACCGCTGCGCGCGGCCGTCGATCGAGGTGTCGAACACCAGCTCCTCGGGCGCATAGGCCGGCTCGGCGAGGCGGAAGCGGCCCGGGCCGTCCTCGGCCAGCATATCGGGCGGCGCGTTGGAATCGGCATAGGCCATCATCAGCCGCCCGTTGCGGACGAAGATGCGCACACCCGGCCCCTCCTCGCCATGCGCCATGTAGCGGCCGACAAGCGCGCGATAGGCGGCGGACGTCTCGGGGGGCGGCGGGCCGCTGCCCGCCTTGGCATAGCCGGTCGCGCCGTCGGAGACATCGGTCACCGCACCGGCCGCGTCGCGGAAGAAGATCAAGCTGCGCGGCCCCTGCGGCGTCAGATAGGCGCCCCAGCCGTCGCGCGTCAGCCGCACCAGCGGCACCGTCGCGCCGTCGCGGGTGGCGGCGAGCTGTCCCGACGCATCGACGACAATGTCCAGCCGCTCGCCGCGCGGGCCAATGAAATGGCCGGCGAAGCTCGACGGTTCGGCGAAGGGCTTCGGCGCGCCGCTCGCCTTGTCCGGCGCCTTGCCCGACAGGCGCGCGATGATGCGGCCGCGCAAGCCCGGGTCGATCGGACCGTTGCCGAGCAGCACCACCGCCACCCCCTGCCCCAGGTCGGCGTGAAGATAGGCCTGGAAGCCAGCGATCGATCCGCTGTGCGCGAGCACCCGGCCCCCATCGAGCACGTCGAAGCCATAGCCGTAGTCGTCGAGCCGCGCGGTCGCGAGGCGCGCGAAGGCCCGTTCGGAGATCAGTCGCCCGCCCGGTGCGTCGCCGCGTGCGAGCAGCATGCGGGCATAGGCGGCCATGTCACCCGCGGTCGAGACGATCGCGCCGTCCGCCGCCAGATAGGGAAACCAGGGCGCCGCATGATAGCTGCCGTCGGGCGAGCGCGCATAGCTGGTCGCGATCCGCCCGCGCAGCCGGTCGTCGATCTGCGGCACGGTGGCGGCCATGCCGAGCCGGTCGAGCACCCGCCGCTTCAGCACCAGCGCGAAGGGCTGCCCCTCGATCCGCTCGGCGGCATAGCCGAGCAGTTGATAGCCCAGGTTCGAATACCAGAAATGCGCGCCCGGCGCATAACGCGGCTCGAGCGCGTTCGTCGCGGCGATGGCAAAGCGCATCGACGCGACGTCGGCCAGGTAATTGGGCAGGCCGGCGGTGTGGGTGAGCAGCGCGTCGCCGGTAATCGCGGGAAAGGCGCCGCGCGGATGGAAATCGGGAAGATAGCGCGCGATCGGTGCATCGGGATCGAAGCGTCCCTCGTCGGCGAGCTGCATCAGCGTGATCGCGGTGAACGACTTGGAGATCGAACCGATCGCGAAGCGGGTGTCGGCCGCCACTGGCGTCCGGGCGGCGATGTCGGCATAGCCGTGCATCGCGACCAGCAAGGTCCGGTCGCGATCGGTGACCGCGACGGCGAGCCCCCAGGGATCTGGCGCGGCGGCGACCATCGCCCGGACCTCGGCGATCGCCGCCTGGGACACCGGGCCCGCGGCCGAAACCGGTGCCGCGACGGCCAGGCCCAGCGACAGCGCGAGGGCGAGGCCGAGGCGGCTCAGCCGAGACATGCGTCCACCAGCCGTTCGAAGCTCGGGCCGCCGCGCATCGGATCGGCCACCGGCAGTTGCCACTCGCGGCTGCGGCGGGCGATCAGCGCCTCCGCCTCGTCAGCCGACAGCCCGGCGGTGTTGAGCGATACCCCGGCGCAGCGCACCGCCGCATTGGTCCGCCGCGCCAGTTGCAGCGACAGGTCGACCGCCTCGCCGATCGACGGCAGCGGATAGTCGGGCAGGCCCATGATCCGGTCGCGGCCATGCGCGTGGCACAGCACCAATATGTCGGGCTGCGATCCGTGCAGCAACCCCAGCGACACGCCGGCATAAGACGGGTGGAAGATCGACCCCTGACCCTCGATCACGTCCCAATGGCCGGGATCGGCATCGGGGCTGAGCTTCTCGGCGGCGCCGGCCACGAAATCGCTGACCACCGAATCGATCGGGATGCCCGACCCCGCGATCATGATCCCGGTTTGGCCGGTCGCGCGGAAATCCGCCGCCAGCCCGCGCCCCCGGAACGCCGCCGCGAGCGCGAGCGCGGTATATTTCTTGCCCAGCGCGCAATCGGTGCCGACGGTCAGCAGGCGCTTGCCCGTCCGGGGCTTGCCACTTGCGATCGGCAGGCCGGGGGGCGGAACGCGCACGTCGATCAGACGGCGGCCGAGCCGCTCCGCCGCCGCCCGCAGGCACGGCTCCTCGGCGAGCCGGTCGTGCGCACCGCTGATGATATCGAGCCCCGCTTCGAGCGCCTCGACGATGTACGGGATCCAGGGCGGCGCGATCGCACCGCCGATCGACGCTACCGACAGCACCAGCGCGCGGGCGCCGGCGCGATAGGCATCGGCCGGCCGCAGGACGGGAAGGCCGAGCGACGCCCGCGCGCCGTCGCATTTATATTCGGCGACGCACAGGTCGGGCGCCCAGTCGCGCAGGCCGAGCCCGGTCTTGAGGAAGCCGGTGTCGTCGGCGTCGCCGAGGAACAGCAGATAGGGGCGCGGCAGGTCGAGCCCCTGCGCCGGGCGCGGGGCGATCGCGGCGGCGTTCACTTGCGGAACTCCGAACGGACCGGCCGGCCCGGCCGCACGTCGGGCACGAGCGCGCCCCGGTCGACGACGAGCACGCCGTTGACCATCACGTAGCGGAAACCCTCCGACGGGCGGGCGGCGTCGCCATAAGCGGCCCTGGCGCCGACGGTGGCCGGGTCGAAAAGGACGATGTCGGCATCGGCCCCCGCCTGGAGCCGGCCCTTGCGGCGCATCGCCGGCACGAACGCCTCGAGCCGCTGCGCCGGCATCAGCGCCATCTTGCGGATCGCCTCGCTCCAGCCCAGCGCGCCTGTTTCGCGGACATAATGGCCCAGCACCCGCGCGAAGGTGCCGGCCGATCGGGGGTGGCTGTTGGGCCCCGCGATATTGCCGCCGTCGCTGGCGACGAGCACCAGCGGGTCGCGCAGCAGCGTGGCGATGGTGGCCTCGCTGTTCATGTGCATGATCACGCCGTCGTCACCGGTGCCGGTGCGGAGCGCGTCGAACTCGGTCTGGGTCAGCCGCTTGCCGGTGCTGCGCGACTGGAGGTCGCCGACCCCGACGCCCCAACGCTTTTCCCAGCCGGGATCGAAGATCACGCTGCGGATCGAGTCGACCGACCCGTCCCACGGATAGGCCTCGGTCGACACGTCGGCGCCATGGGCCTTCGCCTCGCGCATCAGTCGCGTCATCAGCGGCGCGTCGGACATCGCCATGCTGTTGATGTGGACGACATGGACGCAGGCGCCGGTGATCGCGGCGTTGGCGATGCTTTCCTGCACCGACTCCAACGTGCTGTCGGGCTCGATGAGGCTGCCGTAGCGGACATGGGTGAAGACGCATGTCCGCATCCGCCCGGCGACGCGGGTGACGTCGAGCATCTCCTTATGGGTGATGCCCGGCGCATATTGGGTGCCGCTGCCGATGCCGATCGCCCCGGCGCGCAGTCCTTCCTCCAGCAAGGGCGCGAGGCGGTCATATTGGGCGTCGGGGATCGGAAGGTCGATCTCCTCCCCGGCGAAGAAGGCCTCGGGCTTGTCGAGCGCGGCGAGCGCCTCGGCGCCGCCCCCCTTCTGCAGGAAATAGCGAATCGGGGTATGGCCGACGCTGGTGCCGTAGTTGAGCAGTTCGCGCCCCTGGCGCTTCGCATACCAGCGGTCGACCGGATAGGCGCCGATCTCCAGCTCCAGCCGTGTGGTGACGCCGTCCCGCGCCTGGTAGCCCGCCGTCTCCTGGTTGGTCGCGTGCGAATGGAGGTCGATGAAGCCCGGCGCCGCGATCAGCCCGCGCGCGTCGATCGTCCGCCGCCCCTCGATCGGCGCGGCGGTGACGGCGGTGATCCGGTCGCCGTCGATCGCAATGTTGCGCACCGCGTCGAGCCCGCTTTCGGGATCGATCGCCCGCGCGCCGATATAGACGACGTCGTAGACGGCCGCCGCCGCCGGCCGGCCGGCAAGCGACAGCGCCGCCACGGCCGCCAGGGCGATCGTCCTTCCAGGGATAAGCCTCAAAAATCCCTCCGCACCGAGATGGTGAAGCTGCGCGGCTCGCCGACGACATTGCCGTAGAACAGCGTCTGATAGTTGTTGATGTAATATTTCTTGTCGAACAGGTTCTTGAGGTTGAGCTGCAACCTCCATCCGTCGAAGCTGTAGCCGGCCGAGGCGTCGACCAGCGTGTAGGAGCCGATGTCGCGGGTCGATCCGTCATAGGCGGTGTTGACCGAACCGACATAGCGGGCGCCGCCGCCGAGCAGCAGGCCGTTGTCGAACATATAGCTGGTGAACAGGCTCGCCGTCGTCTTCGGCAGGAAGGTGACGGTGGTGCCGATCAGCGTTGGATCGTCGTCCTTGCGAATCTTCGGATCGAGGATGCTGAGGCCGGCATTGACCTGCCAGCCGCGGACGATCTCGCCCACCGCCTGCAACTCGAGGCCGCGATGGCGCACCTCGCCGATCGCCTTGTAGCGATCGATCAGGTTGACGGTCTGGTCGTAGCGCGCCTGGTTCGCCTGGCGCACGTCGAACAGCGCGCCACTGAGCAACAGGCGGCGGTCGGACGAGACATATTTGACGCCCAGCTCATATTGCTCGCCCGACAACGGCGCGAGCACGTTGCCGGCGGTGTCGATGAACAGCTGCGGCTGGAAGGATTCGCTGTAGGAGGCATAGATGTTGAGCCCCTTGACCGGCTCCAGCGTCGCGGCGAGGCGCAGGCTGGTCTGGCTGTCGCCGCTGAAGTCCTGGCGGGGGCCGGTGCCCGATCGCTTGGTGACGTCGGGCTTGGACCAGGAGATACCGCCGAGCAGGGTGAGCGGCTCCGCCACCTTGATGTCGGCCTGGCCCGAGAGGGTCAGGTAACGCAGCCGCCGCCCCAGCGCATAGTCGAAGCCCGGATATTGCGCGGCGTTGAGCGCCGCCTCGATCGCCGGGATGCCGTCGAAGATGTTGACCATGTCGTTGGGCAGGTCGGGCACCAGCCCGTTCGACTGGGTCCGATAGTCCTGATAATTGGCGGCGACGGTGACGAAGCTGTCGGCGAGGCCGAGATCGTCGAGCTTGTAGAGGCTCGACAGCCCGGCGCTGAACGATTCCTGGTCGTTCTTCGTGTAGCGCTGCGCCGCGAGGAAGAAGTCGCCATTCGGTTGCAGGTCGAAGCCGAAGCCCGACTGGCCGGTGGTGTTGTAGTAGAGATAGTTGAGCTTGAGGCTGACCGACCAGGCCGATGACGGCTCCCAGTTCAGCCCCCCATTGATCCGCTTGACGCGGGTGACGATGTTGAAATCGCCCGATCCGATGAAGAAGGAGCGGCCGACCGGCGCCGGCGATCCGTCGGGCAGGGTCGGGATGCCGTCGAACGGCGTGCGCCGGTAATGTTCGTAGCCGCCGTGGAGATAGCCGCTCAGCGTATCGGTCAGGTCGGCGTCGAGCCCGAGATAGGCGACCGTCTTGGCCGAATCGACGCGCTTCATGAAGCTGCCCGCTTCCTCATGCGCGGCGACGCCGATCGCGCGGATCGTCCCCGCCTCGTCGAGTGCGCCCGCGACCTGCCCCTCGGCGCGCCAGCGGCCCCATGATCCGCCCAGCACCTGGACGTAGGACGGCGTGTCGGCCCGCGCGCTCTTGGTCACCTGGTTGATGATGCCGCCCGGATTGGCGGCGCCATAGACCACCGAGGTCGGGCCCTTGACGATCTCCAGCCGTTCGAGCGTCGCGAAGTCGGGCTCGAAGTCGAGCAGGCCGACGTTCAGGCCGTCGATCGCATTGCCCGAGGTGAAGCCGCGCAGCTTGACCACCGATCCGAAGCCGCCGGGATTGCCGTCGAACAGCGCGCCCGGCGTATATTGGGCGACCTCGCCCAGCGTCTTGATGTCGGTCGCCTTCAGGAAGTCCTGATTCACTAGGCTGATCGACTGCGGCACCGCCTCGATCGACAGCGGCAAGCCGGTGGTGCCGCTGGTGTCCTCGCTGAGATAGCGATAGCCGGTGACGACGATGTCGCCGTCCGCCGCATCGGCGGGCTCGGCCGCCGTCTCCGCTTGCGCCGCGCCGGCCCAGAGGCCGATCCCGCCGATCGCCAGCAGCGAGGCCGACCACGCGGCCCGCTTCCCCATCCCTATGCCGCCACACCGCCTGAGCGTCTTCATCGCACACCCCCATTGTTGGATTCGATCCGGAAGCCTTCCGGCCTTCGCGTGCACCCTTCCGGCGTCTCGCGAACGGCTCATTAGGTCGCTATGACATATTTCTGTCAATTGATAGTTTTTACTAGAAAACTGTCATACCACAGGCTATCCTTCGACCGAAGGAGCGATGCCATGACAGACGATGCGAGGAAGTCGGGCGAGCAGGCCCCGACGATCCCGAACGTGCCGCTGCTGCGGCGGCTGCAAGCCGGGCTCGATGGCTATACGGCGGCCGAGCGCGCGGTGGCCGGGCACATCGTCGCCCATTACGGGACGCTCGCCTTCGAGACGGCGGAGTCGCTCGCGAAGAAGGTGGGAGTGAGCGAGATCACCATCGGCCGCTTCGCCCGCAAGCTCGGCTTCCGCAATTTCAAGGCGCTCAAGAACGAGCTCAAGGACGCGACCGTCCAGGCGATGCCCTGGCTGATCGGCGAGGAACTGGTCGAGTTCGTCGAATCGCCGGGCGAGCCGAGCGACCGCGACGGCAACCGCCAGCGCGAGATGAACGCGCTGCTCGCGGTCTACCGCCTTGCCGAGACGCCGGGCTGGGCGGCGGCGGCGAGGCTGCTCGCCCAGGCGCAGACCGTCCAGATCGCCGGCTTCCAGACCGAACGGGGGATCGCCATGCTGCTGGCGAACCACCTCCAGTTCATGCGCGACGGGGTGCGGCTGGTCGATCTCGGCGCGGGCAATTATGCCGACATATTCGCGACCGACACCAGCGACAGCTGCCTGGTGGTGATCGACATCCGCCGCTATTCGCGTCAGTCCTATCTGGTCGCCGAGCAGGCCAGCCAGCAGGGCATTCCGCTGATCGTGCTGACCGACCTGTTCTGCGACTGGGCGCAGCGTTTCACCCCGCATGTGCTGGCGGTGCCGACCCAGACGGGGCTGTTCTGGAGTTCGCCGGTGGCGCTGGTCTGCGCCGCCAACCTGCTCGTCAACGACGTCATCAAGCTGATCGGCCCGGGGGTCGAGCAGCGACTGGAACAGCTCACCCGTCTCCACCAGAGCTTCACCGGCTATGTCGGCCACCAGCCGCCGAGGCCGAAGCTGCCCTGAAGCGGCAAAGTCGGTCCCTCTCCGCTCAGTCTCTCCTGAGAGGCTGACCGGAAAGTGCCTTACCGCTCATCCTGAGGAGGGACTGAGCTTTGGCGAAGGCCCATATCGAAGGATATTTCCAGCCTCGAACGCCCCTTCGAGACAGCATTTCGACTAGGCTCAATGGCTTCCTCAGGGCGAGCGGGGACCTTTGAGTCAGACTCTGAGGACGAACGGGTCAGATAAAAGGCTCGACGTCCTCTTTGCTAGTTTTTTGTCATAATCTATCAATAGACAGAAATCCCGTCTTTGATAATTTCCGGCGATGATGCCAATCGACCTCGATTCCGCGCTGGCCGCGCTCCAACCCTGCCGCCCCACCCTGGACGCACAGTGCGTGAAGCTGCCGCTGCGCGCGCCGTTCCGGATCAGCGACCATGTCTTCCACGAGGTCGAGACGGTCGTCGTCCGGCTCGAAGCCGACGGCCATGCCGGGCAGGGCGAGGCGGCGGGTGTCTTCTATCTGGGCGACGAACCGGCGGAGATGCTGCGCACGCTCGCCGAGGCGCGCGGCTGGATCGAGCAGGGACTCGACCATGCCGCGATCACGGATCGCCTGCCGCCGGGCGGCGCGCGCAACGCGCTCGACTGCGCGCTGTGGGACCTCCAGGCACGGCGCGCCGGGCGCCCGGTCTGGCGCCTCCTCGGCATGGAACCGCCGCGCCCGCTGCTCACGACCTTCACCGTCGGCAAGGCCGCACCCGCCGCGGTGGCCGCCGGGGCACTGGCCTATGCCGACGCGCGCGCGATCAAGATCAAGCTGGGTGGCGATGGCGAGGATGAAGATCGCATCCGGGCGGTGCGCGCGGCCCGGCGCGACGTCTGGCTGGGCGTCGACGCCAATCGCGGCCTGACGCCCGATCGGCTGGAGCGGCTGCTCCCCGCGCTGGCCGACGCCGAGGTCCAGCTCGTCGAGCAGCCCTTCCCGGTCGGGGAGGACGCGCAGCTCGCGGGGTTCGACCTCCCCTGCCCCGTTGCCGCCGACGAGAGCATCCAGACGCTCGCCGACCTCGACCGGCTCGCCCGCTTCTACCAGGTCGTCAACATCAAGCTCGACAAGTGCGGGGGCCTGACCGAGGCGCTGCGGATGGCCGAACGCGCCCGTGTCCTCGGCCTGTCGGTGATGGTCGGCAACATGATCGGCAGCTCGCTGGCGATGGGCCCCGCCTATCTGGTCGGCCAATATTGTGCCGTCGTCGACCTCGACGGCCCGATCTTCCTCCAGACCGATCCGTCCCCTTCCGTCCGCTACCGCGATGGCTTCGTCGACTGTTCCGAAGCGGTCTGGGGCGGGGGCGCCGCCATCGAGCAACCGACTTCGGGACCATCGTCATGCTCGATCTGAGGTTCTCGCTGGCCCTGCTCGCCCTGCTGCCGCTGCCGGCCGGCGCGGCGCCGTCCCCACGCGCGGCCCAATGGCTGGCCGACGTCGGGGCGATCGCCGACGATGCCAATGAGGGCCGCGCGACCGGATCGCCGGGCCATCTGCGCGCCGCCGATCATGTCGAGCGCCGCTTCCGCGAGATCGGCCTCGCGCCGGCCGGCGAGCATGGCGGCTTCCGCCAGCAGGTCGCGCTGGAGGAGCAGCGCATCGACTATGCCCGGTCGCGCGCCGAACTGGCGGACGGCCGAGGCAAGACCGTTCCGATCGCGCTCGGCAGCGACATGCTGATCGCGGCCTGGGCAGGGCCGCGCCCCGCCCGCGTCGACGCGCCGCTCATATTCCTCGGCTATGGCTTGCACCTGCCCGAGCAGGGACATGACGATTTCGCCGGTGTCGACCTGAAGGGCAAGATCGCGGTCGTCATCGGCGGCGGCCCCGCCCGCATCGCCGGCCCGATCAAGGCGAGCAACCGGTCGGACCGCAGCAGGCTGCTCGCGGCGGCGGGCGCGGTCGGCGTCATCACGCTCACCCCGCCCCGGCAGATCGAGATACCGTGGGAGCGCCAGAAGCTGCTGGCGCGACAAGGGGACATGTATCTCGCCGACTCCGCCTTGCGGACCGTGCCCGATGATTTCTTCCTGGCGAGCGTCGACCCCGCCGCCGCCGAGATGCTGTTCGCCGGCAGCGGCCACAGCTTCGCCGAACTCGCCGCCGCGTCCGACGCATCGGCGGCCGTCCCGACCTTCGCCCTGCCCGTTCGGTTCAAGGCGACGATCGCCGCCGAGCGACGCCAGCTGGTCTCGCCCAATCTCGTCGCGCGGCTTGACGGCGCCGATCCGGTGCTGAGGGACGAACATGTCGTCGTCTCGGCACATCTCGACCATGTCGGCATCGGTCCCGCGATCGACGGCGATGCCATCTACAACGGCGCGATCGACGACGGCTCGGGCGTGGCGACGGTGCTCGACATCGCCGGGCGCATCGCCGCCGGCACGCGGCCGAAGCGGTCGATGCTGTTCCTGATCGTGACCGCGGAGGAGCCGGGCCTTCTCGGCTCGACCTATTTCGCCAGGAAGCCGACAGTGCCCGCCAGGGGCCTGGTCGCCGACCTCAATTTCGACGTGCTGCTGCCGCTCTGGCCATTGACCTCCATCCTCGCCCAAGGCGACGGGGAAAGCAGCCTCGGCGACCAGGCGCGCGACGTCGCGGCGCGGCACAGCCTGACGCTGGTCCCCGATCCGCTACCCAACCGGAACAGCTTCGTCCGCACCGACCAGTACAGCTTCGTGCGCGTCGGCATCCCGGCGCTCGCGTTCAAATTCGGCTTCACGCCAGGCACCGAAGCCTTCCGGCTGGAGGGCGAGTGGCGCGCGACCCGCTATCATGCTCCGAACGACGATATCGACCAGCCAGGCCTCCTGCCGGAGGAGATGGTCAGGTTCGACGATTATGCCGCCGAGGTCGCGATCGCCGTCGCCAATGCGCCGTCGCGGCCGCGCTGGCTCGACGGGAGCGTCTTCAAACATTTCGCTCCGGCGCACTGATAGCCCGACGCAATCGGCGGAGCCGCGTCCTGCGACTCCGCCGATCAGCGTCAGACTGTCCGTCCGGCCTAGAAGTCGTAGCGGAGCTGGGCGGAGATGCTCCACGGCTCCTCGGTGCCGATGATGTAGGAGCCGTTGCTCCCCGCTTCGAAGTTCATGATCCGGCGATCGGTCAGGTTCTTGCCGATGACGGAGAACTCCCAGCCCTGCGACGGGTTGGCCACCGAGACGGTCGCGCCGAGCTTCACGAAGCCCTCCTGCCACAGCAGCGGATCGTTGTTCGGCGAGATGTTGTAGCGGGTGGTGAACATCGCCTCCGGCCGCAGCTTGACCTGCAGCGACTGCCCGAGGTCGAACATATATTCGACGTTGAAGTTGCCGCTCAGCTCGGGAGCGTAGCGCCCGCGCTTGCCCGACAGGTCGATCGTCGGATGGCCGAGCGCGATGTCGGTCGGCGAGCCGCCGGCATTCTTGAAGTCGGTGAACTTGGAGTCCAGCCAGGTGAGGCTGAGGCTGGTGTTCCAATGCTCGTTCACGCGCCAGGCCATGTCGGTCTCGATCCCCTGCGACCTTGCGCCCTTGGCGTTGCGGACGACCGGGAAGATGCCACCCTGCACGCCGTTGGTGCCGATCGCCGACTGCTGGAGCCCTTCGAAATCGCTGCGGAAGGCCGCGATGTTGAAGGTCAGGCGGCGGTTGAACCATTGGGTTTTCAGACCGACTTCGTAGGAGTCGACATATTCGGGCCCGAAGGACAGCGTGCCGGGCAGGCCGGTATGTTCGAGGCCGTTATAACCGCCCGCCTTGAAGCCGTTCACATATTTGGCATAGCCGCGGATGTCGGGCGTGAAGTCGTAGCCGATCGTGATCGACGGGCTGAAATGCGCGTCCGAGCGGTTCTCGGCACGATAGCCGGCGACACCGAGGCCGAGCTGCTTGCCGACTGCGGCGGCAACCGGCGCCAGCGCCGCCGGCAGCGGGACGATCGGGCCGAAGGGCTGCGTCGCCATGCCGAAATACTGGTTGATGCCGAAATGCTTGTCGACCCACGACTGGCGCGCGGCCAGCGTGATGTCGAGCTTGTCGGTCGGGCGGACGACGACGCTCGCGAACAGGCCGTAAATGTCGGAGACCTGGCGGAAATCGTCGGCCTGGCCAAACGGCAGATAGGGCGCCAGCGGCGGCACGAGGTTGGGCAGGATCGGCGTGAACAGGCCGTAATTGGCGTAGATCTGACCGCGCAGCTTGTCGTGCTCATAATAGGCGCCGAACATATAGTCGAACGGGCCAGTGCCGTTCGACGCCACGCGGAATTCCTGGCTGAACTGGCTGAACCGCTCGGGAACGGTGAAGTTCGCCAGGTCGGGGCTCGCCGCGTCGACGTCGAGCTTCAGATTATATTTGTGGTGATAATAGCCGGTGACCGAGGTCAGCGTGAACGGATCGGCCTCATAGCTGATCGTCGAGATCGCCGACTGCGCGTCGAAGTCGATGCCCTGGTCCGGATTCTGGCTGCGGACATAGTTGGGACGGGTGTCGTCGCCGGCGGCGATCGCCGCAGTGCAGCCGAAGTTGACGTTGGTGAAGATCGGCAGCGGCGGGCAGTTGGTCAGCTTGGCGGCGAGGCCGCCCTTCTGGCGCCCGCGCTCGGCATGGGCCTTCAGGTTCACCGACAGCCGGTCGGTCGGCTTCCACAGCAGCGTGACCCGGCCCGCATAGTTGCGGACGCGCGGGATGTGGATGCCGCTGCTCTTGTCGAGCAGCCAGCCGTCGCCGCGCTGGACCAGGCCGGCGACGCGGATGCCGAGCGTGTCGGTGACCGGCCCGCCGACCGCGCCCTCGATCGTCGCATTATCGAAGTTGAAGTTATACAGGCCGCGGACATAGCCCTCCCAATGGTCGCCGGGATTCTTGGTGGCGATGTTGAACACGCCCGCGATCGAGTTGTTGCCGAAATAGACGCTCTGCGGCCCCTTCAGCACCTCGACCCGCTCGATGTCGAGGAAGGACGACTGGGTCGAGCGCGAGCGGCCGCGATAGATGCCGTCGACGAAGGTCGCGACCGACTGCTCGAACAGCGGGTTGTTGTCGCCCGAGCCGACGCCGCGGATGAACAACAGGTTGGCGGGGCCGGCCTGCGACACATAGACTGCCGGCACATGCTGCACGGCGTCCTGGATCGAGGCGACGCCCTGCTTCTGCAGCGTGATGCCCGAGACGACCGCGGCGGAGACGGGGACCTTCTGGAGCGGCTCGGCGCGCTTCTGCGCGGTGACGATGATCTCTCCGCTGTCGGCGGCGGCATCGGCCTCGCGGTCGGCCGCCCATGCCGGGGCCTGCAACAGGACGCCCGCCAGAACGGCGGCCAACGACGCTCCCTGGATCGACTTCTTCTTCATCTTGGACACTCCCCTTCTATAATGTCTATACAAATAGGGTGATAGCTGTGTGGACGGCCCAAAGGCCTGCGGATCACGCGATCGTGCGGACGATCGCCGGGGTCGCGTCGGCGACCCGGTTGAGGCCGACCAGCGCCATCGCCATGTCGAGTTCGGTGCGGAAGATGCCGAGCGCATGGCCGACCCCGGCCTCGCCGGCGGTCGACAAGCCGTAGAGCGTGGCGCGGCCGACCTGGACGGCGTTCGCCCCCAGCGCGATCGCCTTCAATATGTCGGTGCCGGTGCGGACGCCGCTGTCGATGAGCAGCGGGATCCGCCGCTTGGCGGCGGCAGCGAAATCGGGAAGGACGTCGAGCGTCGACACCGCCCCGTCGAGCTGCCGGCCGCCATGGTTGGAGATGACGATGCCGTCATATCCGGCGCCGATCGCCGGCTCCACCTGCCCCGGGTCGAGCAGGCCCTTGACGATCAGCGTGCCCGGCCACTGGTCGCGCAGCCATTTGAGGTCGTCCCACCCGATCGCGGGATTGATCTGCGAGCGGACGAATTCGGAGACCGTCGCCCAGCTCCGCCCCTGCTCCATCGGCATCAGGCCCGGCCGGGGCGCGCCATGCGGCAGCGCCCGCAGCATCCATCCCGGATGACGGAGCACGTCGGCGACCTTCGCCGGCGTCCAGCTATAGGGCACGGTGAAGCCGTTGCGGATGTCGCGGATACGCCGGCCCGGCAGCGCGGTGTCGACCGTCACCTCGAGCGTCTCGAAGCCCAATGCCCGCGCTTCGCCGATCAGGCCGAGGGTCGCCTGCTTGTCATGAGCGATGTAGAGCTGGAGCCAGGCCTGGCCGCCCGAGGCCTCGGCGATGTCCTTCAGCCGCGAATTGGCGCCGTTGCTGACGACGAACGGAACTCCCGCTGCGGCCGCCGCGCGCGCCAGCGCCAGATCGCCCTTCGGCCAGAAGGCCGACGCATAGCCGGTCGGGCCGATGATCAGCGGCATCGCCAGCGACTGCCCGAACAGGGTGGTCGCGGTGCTCCGCCGGCTGACGTCGACCGGCGCGGCCGATAGCAGGCGATGGCGCTCGAACGCGGCGCGGTTCTGGCGCATCGTGCTTTCGGATTGCGCGCCGCCGTCGACATAGTCGAACACCATCCGCGGCAGCGTCCGGCGCGCGGCATCGCGCAGGTCGTCGATCGAATGGGCCGCGCGCAGGCGCCGGCGGCACAGGGCATCAAGCAAGGCCATGTCGGTGTTCCTTGAAATCGGCCGGGCCGGTCACTTCCGCGCGGCGGGCGGAGCGTCGGTCTCGCGGAGAAAGTCGAGGATCGGCGCGGCGACGATCTGCGGCGCGGTCTCGATCATGAAATGACCGACGTCCTTCAGCTCGACGACGCGATAGGGTCCCTTCGCATAGCGCGCCGACGCCTGGACCGTGCTTTCCGAGACGGCCGGCCCCTTGCTCCATACGAACAGCGCGGGCACCCGCACCGGCGGCACCGCGGCGAACTGCGCCGGCACCAGCGCGGTCCCCCAGGACAGCCCGCCGACCAGCACGCCCGGCTGCGAGAGGCGCGCGACATAGCGGTCGCTCGCGTCCTCTGGCAGGCCGCTCTTGCGCAGGAAAGCGCGCAGCCCGGTCGCATCGTCGGCGAGCAGCGCGGCGGCGCGCTTGTCGATATTGTCGGGGCCGATCTCCTTGCGCACCGCCTCCCACGACGCCCGCTGCTCGGGATCATGCTCGATCCCGTCGACGAAGGCGGCGGGATGCGGATAGCGCAGCGTCGTCATCGAGCGCACCCGATCGGGATGATAGGCCGCCAGCATCCACGCCATCGCCCCGCCCCAGCCGAAGCCGGCGACGTGGAAGCGGCGCAGCCCGGTCGCGTCGGCGACCGCCAGCGCGTCGGCCATGAAATTGTCGAAGACATAGTCGCCGGGACGCGACAGCGTCGCGGCGGACGCGCCGCGCTGGTCGAAGGCGACGACGTTGTAGCCGGCGGCGGCGAGGGTCGACGCCACCGGCTGCCAGCTATCGGCATCCTGCGGGAAGCCGTGCAGCAGCAGTACGCCGACGCCGTCACGCGGCCCCCAGCGCAGCACCCGCCAATGCATGTCGCGGGCGGCGATCGTCTCGACGGTCGGTGGGGCCGCGGCCTCCGCCGCGCGCGCCGGCGGGGACGCGCCGGCCAGGCCGAGCAGGACGGCGGCATAGGCGAGACAACGGCCCATCCATCCCGTCCGGGAAACATCCTTGCCCGCCATAGCCGACCTCCCTTCGTCCTCACCCGCATCTATTAACTGAATGTTTAGTAAGTTTATTCCGAACAATCTGGTTGTCAAGAGCGTTCCGCGGCAGCATTTCAACGAAATATCTTTGATATTCAATATGTTGGTTCGAAATCTATTTCGGCATCCAAACGCCGCCGTCGACTCCGATCACCTGGCCGGTCTGCATCCCGCCCGTCACCGGCGAGGCGAGGTAGAGCACGGCGTGCGAAACATCCTCCGGCCGGCCTAGCCGCCGCAGCGGAACCTCCGCCGCCAGCTCCTGCTCGACCGCCTTGAACTGCTCCATGTCGCCCATGAATCCGCGGAAGCAGCTATTGGCGCTGACCTCGCTGAGATCGGCGGGCGGCGTGCCGCCGGGGGCGACCACGTTGATGCGAACGCCATGCTTGCCGACGTCGAGCGCCAGCGTCTGCGCGAGATGGATCAGCCCGGCCTTGAGCGCGCCGTAGACCGGCTCGATCGGGGTCGGCTTGCGGCCCATCACGCTGCTCATCGTGATGACGCAACCGCCCTTCTGCTCGATCATGATCGGCAGCACGATCTTGTATGCGGTCAGCACGCTCTTGAAATTCTGCTCGTAGATCTTGTCCCAGAGCTGCGGGTCGAGATCGAGGAAATGGCTGAGGATGTCCCAGGCGACGCCATGATAGAGGATGTCGATGCTTCCCATCGCCCGCGTGGCCTCGATCGCCTCCGCGACCGACGACCAGTCGGTCGCGTCGACCGACACGACCGAGACCTTGCCCGGGCCCAGTTGGCGGGCGCGCTCGGCGACCTTCTCGGCACGGTCGAGGTCGCGGGCGCCGATGACGATGTTCGCGCCGGATTCCGCGAAATGCCAGGTGACATGCTGGCCCAGGTTCGAATGGCCGCCGATCAGCAGGACATTCTTTCCCTCAAGTCCCGGATAATACATTCCCGTCTCTCCCTTATGTCCGTGGCGCGCCCGCGACCTCGTTCGCGAGCGTCCCGATCGGCGCGCAGCCTATTTCGATGCGATCGCCCGGCGCGATCCGCGCGGGCGTGGGCGGGCATCCCAGCGCGACGACGTCGCCCGGCTCCAGCGTCATGAAGCGCGAGACGTGGCTGACGCAGCGCTCGACGCCGAACAGCATGTCGCGCGCGAAGCCGGCCTGCACCCGCGTCCCGTTGACGAAGGTCGCCAGCTCGGCCGTGGCGAGGTCCAGCCCTGTGGCGATGCACGGGCCGAGCGGGGCGAAGCCGTCGCGCCCCTTGGCCAGGCTCGGATTGCCCTTGTCCCGGTGGAACTGGGCAACGTCCATCAGATCGTTGGTCAACGTGTAGCCGATCACGTGCGCGGCGACGTCACCCTCGGCGATGTCCCGTCCCCGCCGGCCGATAACCGCCGCCAGTTCGCCCTCGCACACCACCTCGCCGTCGACGGGCAGCTCGATCCGGTCGCCGTCGCCGATGATGCAGTTCGGCGGGCGGACATAGACGACCGGTTCCTCGGACACGGCCATGCCGAGCGCCTCGGCGGTGGCGCGATAGTTGATCCCGATCCCGACATATTTGCCAGGCGCGCACGGCGGCAGCAGGACGACCTCGTCGCGGCCGAAGACGACCCCGTCCTCGACGCAATCGGCCAGGTCGCGCCCCTGCTGGAACACGCGGAACGGGCTGGTCGACAGCGGCCGCACGCCCTCGCTGTCGAGCAGGCCGTAGCGGCGGCGGCCCAGATAACGGAAGCGGACGATCCGCATCGCGCGATCAGGCGAAACGCGAGACATAGCTGCCATATTCGCTGACGGTCATCGCCGTGCCCGGCATGACCACCACCGTCGTGGTCGGCTCCTCGATCACCGCCGGCCCCTCGATCCGGTTGCCGCAGGTCAGCCGGGTGCCGTCGTAGACCGCCGTGTCGACGAAGCCGCCAAGTTCCTTGAAGAAGGCCTTGCGCGTCCCCTTCAGCGCGTGACCGGCGCCCTCGCCGCCGAACGGCAGCTTGCGGATCGCCGGCTTCGGCGTCGTGCCGATCGCGCGGACCTTCCAGTGCAGGCATTCGATCGGCTGCGACGGGTCCTTCACCGCGTACATCCGCTCATGGATGTCGTGGAAATCGCCGACCATCGCGTCGAGCTGGGCCTGATCGGCGATCCGGCCGGTCCGCAGGGGAACGGGCAGCTCCCAGATCTGCTCGGGATAGCGGGCCTCGGCATAGAATTCGAGGCGCCGGTCGGCGGCGTCGATGCCATGGCCGTCGAGGAAGGCGACGGCGCGCTCCTCCAGCGACGCCAGCAGGGCGTTGACGCCCGCGAAGTCGAAGCGGTTGCTCTCGGCGAAGGCGATCGCGCTATATTCCTTCACCAGGTCGGCGAAGGCGCCGCCATAGGCGCTGAGCACGCCGGCCGCCTTGGGGATGATCAGCTCCCTGATGCCGAGCTCCATCGCCATCGCCTGGATGTGCATGCCGGCCGCGCCGCCGCCCGAGACGACCACGAAGTCGCGCAGGTCGATCCCGCGCGAGATGGCGAGGTCCTGCATCGCCGCCTGCATGTCGTTGTTGACGGTGCTCCACATGGTGAAGGCGGCCTGCGCCACGTCGATGCCGAGCGGCTTCGCGACATGCTCCTCGATCGCCGCGGAGGAGAGCGCCGGGTCGAGCGGAGTGCCACCCTTGGCGAACGCCTCGGTGTTGAGATAGCCGAGGACGAGGTCGGCGTCGCTGACGGTCGGGCGGGTGCCGCCGCGGCCGTAGAAGGCCGGCCCCGGATTGGCGCCCGCGCTCTCCGGCCCGACATGGACCAGTCCGCCCGCGTCGACCCGGGCGATGCTGCCGCCGCCCGATCCGACGCTGCGGCTGTCGACCAGGTCGACGCCGAGGAAGCAGCCGCCCATCACGATCTCGCGCGACAGGTTGATCTTGCCGTCCTGCACGACGCTGACGTCGAAGCTGGTGCCGCCCATGTCGACGACCAGGACATTGTCGATGCCCTGCTCCATCGCGACCGTGGTCTGGCCCGCGATCGGCGCCATCGAGGGGCCCGAATTGATGCTGTAGATCGGGCGTTCCATCATGTCCTGGACGCTGGCGATGCCGCCGGCCGAGGTGACGAGCGACAGCGGACGGGCATAACCGTTGTCGCTGAGCTGCGCCTGCAGGTCGGAGACATAGGTACGGATCACCTCGAGCAGCGACGCGTTGACCACGGTCGACGAGGTGCGCCGATATTCGCGCAGGATCGGGTTGAGCTGCGAACTGAGGACGACCGGCACCTCGGGCCATTCCTCGCGGATGATCGCCTCGATCCGGCGCTCATGCTGACCGTTGGTGATCGACCAGAGCAGCGCCACCGCGATCGCCTGGACGCCATGGCCCTTGAGCTGGCGCACCGCCGCGCGGACGTCGTCCTCGTCCAGCGGCACCTCGACCCCGCCTTCCGAATTGATCCGCTCGGTGACCGGCAGCGTCAGGTAGCGGGGCACGAAGGGATCGGGATAGTCGGTCTTCCACAGGAAGGGCTCGCTGCGGCCCTGCTCGCGCGTCGTCAGGATGTCGCGGAAGCCGCGGGTGCAGATCAGCCCGACCTTCGCGACCTTGCCCTCGATCAGCGCGTTGAGCGCCACCGTCGAGCCGTGCACCAGCGACACGCAGTCGCGGAGGAACCCGTCGAGCGTCAGGCCATAATGATCGGCCGCCTGGCGCAGCCCGGCCATGATGCCGTCGCTCGGCCGGCGCGGGACGGTGAACGCCTTGAAGATGTTCCACTCGCCATTGTTCTCGTCGAACACGAACAGATCGCTGAACGTGCCGCCCACGTCGGAGCACACCCTGAAACGCATCTCTCTTGACCCTTATCTATTCCGGAGTGCCAGGCGGAGCTGAGCGGTCCGCTCCTGGTCGACGCGATAGTCCTCGCCCGACAGGTCGAGCGCGACGCCGTAGACCGACCGTGCCTTTTCGGGCGAGACCCAGCCGTTGCGCACCCGGTGGCGCACCCGTTCGGGATCTCGGTCGAGCGGATCGCCGAAGCCGCCGCCGCCGGGCCACAGGCTGCCGATCCATTCGGTCGGCTGGATCTCCTCGCTCGATATGTCGGGGATCGCCACCTCGTTGCCGGCCGCGTCGACCTTCCAGGCGGCCGACGGCGCGCCGGCATGGCCGCCGTGCAGCCCCTTGGGCGGGAAGACCTTGGAATCGAGGAAATAGGACCAGAGCGCCGGATTGCCGCGCGGCCGCATCAGGCAGCGTATGCCGGGAGCGCCGTCCCATTCGCCCGCCCCGCCGCTGTCCATCTCGACCTCGCAGCAGCCGAACAGGATCGGCATCTTGAGTTCGAAGATCTCGGCGCTGATGAAGTCGACCTGGCAGCCGCCGGGCGGCCCCAGATAGGTCAGCCAGCCGTCATGGCCGTGCAGCGCCGGCCCGCCGCCGAAGCCGTAGATCACCGCGTTGACGAACAGCCGGTCGTCATAGCGGAAGTCCTTGCCGCAGACCGAGGCGACGCTGGGACTGAACGAGGTCGCCCCCTCGGCGAGCCCCTTGTCCGGCCCCAGCTCCGCGAACATCGACTGGATCAGGTTGATCAGCCGCGCGGCGACCCCGACCGTCGCCATCGAGGTGCTGTAGGGCGGCTTCACGCCGCCGACGATCGCATTCTCGCGCACCAGTATCTCGATGCAGTTGTAGACGCCGTCGTTGCGCGGCAGATCGGACGACAGGTTGTTGAGGATGCCGGTGACGACCGCCGACCGGGTGGTCGCCTCGCTCAGATTATAGCCGGCCTCGATGCAGGGGATATTGTCCCGCAGGTCGACCTGGATCTTGCCCTCCTCGGGCAGGATCGAGAGCTTGACCTTGAGCGGGATGCCGTCGGGCGCCAGCCCTTCGATCGGATCGTGGGCGTTGGTCGCTTCCCAGCTCCTGCGCGGCAGCTTGCCGATCTCGTCGGCCATGCGGCGTCGCGAATAGTCCTGCCATTCGGCCAGGAACGCCTTGATCGTCGCGGCGCCATATTTGTCGCACAGCTCGATGATCCGCTTCTCGCCGATCCGCACAGCGCCGACCGCCGCCAGATAGTCGCCATACCATTGCTCGGGGTTGCGGATGCGGATCTTCGCCATACGCACCACGTCGTCGACATCGGCATAGTCGCGCTGGACGCGGACGCAGGGGAAGTCGAGCGCGCCTTCCTCGTAGAGGTCCTTGGCGAAAGGCATGAAGGTGGTCGGCTGGCTGTTGCCGATGTCGGCCTGGTGGGCGACGCTCAGCGTCGTCAGGATATGTTCGCCCTTGTAGAAGACCGGCGCCATATAGGCGAAGTCGCCATGGTGGCTCGAACCATAATAGGGCGAGTTGTTGAGGAAGCAGTCGCCGGGGCGGAGATCGTCGAACAGGCCGGTCATCTGCTTCGCCGCCATGCTGCACGACGCGACGATGATCGGGATCGCCTGGGTCAGGCAGAACAGGTCGCCGTCGCTGGTCAGCACCGCCGACGAGAAATCCTTCGCGAGATTGAGCGCCGCCGACCGCGACACCTTCTCCAGCGTGTGGTTCATCTCATTGACGATCACGTTGAACTTCCTGGCGAGGATGGCCAACATGTGGGGTTCGATCTTCACCGCAGTCCCGCTCACTTCCAGCCTCTCGTCCACGCCTGCCTCATAAACTTACTGAATATTTAGTAAGGTAATTATGTCAGTTCCATCGGGCTGTCAAATTCGCTTTTTCAGCCGATCGCTATGCCTGTCGTCAGAAGCCGCAGGCCGGCTCCGCCAGCCCGGTGGCGCCGGGTCGCAGCGCGAACAGGCCGCCGGCGCCCGGCGCGGTCGCGGCGCCTTCCGCCGCGTCGGGATCGAAGCCGATCGCCGCCACCATCTGCCGCGGCAGCGCCACCGCGCCGGTCGTGATCAGCAGCGTCGCATGATCGGCGCCGCCGAACGCGCAGCTCGTGACGAACGGCGCCGTCACCCGGACGCGCAGCAGCAGCGACCCGCCCGGCGAATAGCGGCGCACTTCCGAGGTCAGCGGGATCGCGACCCAGAGGCAGCCCTCGGCATCGACGCAGAGCCCGTCGGCCCACCCCTCGCCCACCGCGAAGTTGAGCACGGTGCGGCGATTGGCCAAGGTGCCGGCCGCGCCGTCGAAGTCGAACGCGTCGACCCGGCCGGTCGGCGAATCGACTAGGTAGAAGATGGCGCCGTCGGGGCTCCAGCCGATGCCGTTGCCGATCGTCAGCCCTTCGAGGACACGGGCGCAGCGCCCGTCGCCGTCGAGCCGGTAGAGCGCGCCGCCGCCAAGCGACAGCGCCGCATCGACTGTCCCGGCCCAGACGCGGCCCTGGGGATCGCACGCCGCCTCGTTGATGCGGACCGACGACGGGTCCGCGTCGATCGTCGCCAGCGGCCGCTCGCCGCCGTCCGCGTCGAGCAGCGTGAAGGCGCAGCCTTCGGCGAGCAGCAGGCCGCCGGAACGGCGCGGCAGCGCCGCCGCGGTCGGGCGGCCGCGCCGGATCGTCCGGCGGACGCTCCAGTCGCCGTCGAGCGCGATGATCTCGCCGCTGACATTGTCGAGGCACCAGAAAACCTGGCCGCGCTCGTCCCAGACCGGGGCTTCGGCGATCGCCGCCTTCCAGTCGTGGACCAGCGGGGCGTCGACGGCCGGAACCGGAGCGCTCACCACATGCCCTTCGCGAGGGGCGGCGCGGCGCGATGGTCGCCATTGGTGTCGAACCAGGGCAGGTCGGCGAGCAGGTGGCGTTCGGCAGCGCGCGGATCGCGCACGATCGACGGCACCGCATCGATCGCCAGCACCTCGCGCCCCGCCGCGCCATAGGGTGGCCAGGCGATCGATGCGGGCCGGGGCGCACCGCCGGCCGCGAAGCTCGACCAGCTTTGGCGGATCAGCGCCGACACCGCCGTCGAGCCGGCATCGACCGGGACCATGCTGGGCACCCGCGCCATCGTCCCGAACGCCAGCGGCACCGACAGCCCGTGCGGGACTCCGAACCTGCCGCCCATGATCGGCGTCGGCCATTCGAGGCTATACACCCAGGTCGGCGCGCTCGCGCCCGCGGCGCGGAGATTGGCGACATAGATCGACGAGCGGACGATCAGGAACTCGCTCATCACCGCGAAGAACACGTCGGCCGGGCTCTTGGCCGGATAGAGCCGGCGATAACCGGCCACCAGCGCCGCCATGTCGCCCGGAAACATCTTCGCCAGCGCGGCCCGCAGCCCGTCCCAGTCGAGCGCGAAGATCGGCGGGGAACCGACCAGGATCGTCGCCTCGTCGCGGCTGGTGCCGATGATCATCGGCACGTCGCGGCTGACCGCCGGCACGCCCTCTGCAAAGGGATGGTGCGGAAGGCTGCCGCCGATCACCGGCAGGAATTTGCGCGCCCATCCGTCGCCGAGCGCGGACACGCCGTCGAGGATCGCCTGCGTCGGCAGGTCGAGCAACCGCTGCGGATCGCGGCCGACGCCCAGCGTGTCGAGCAGCGCGTTCGCCGCCTCCGCCGCCTGGGCTCGCTCCATGCCCCAGACCAGCACCCCGCTCTGGGCGATCGCGCCATGGAACAGGCCCCGCGCCTCGGGCATCGCCATCAGCGCGCAGACCTTCGCCCCGCCGCCGGACTCGCCGAAGATCGCGACGCGATCGGGATCGCCGCCGAACGCTCGGATGTTGCGACGAATCCACTTCAGCGCATCGACGATGTCGAGCATCCCGACATTGCCCGAATCGGCGAAGGCCGGATCGAGATGGCCGAGCGACAGATAGCCGAACACGCCGAGGCGATGGTTGACCGTCACCACCACGACGCCGTTCTCGGCGGCCAGCACCTGCCCGTCGCTCGCGTTGATGCTGCCCGATCCCTCGCGGAAGCCGCCGCCGTGCAGCCAGACCAGCACCGGCCGCGCCGCGCCGGGATCGGCCTCGGGCGTCCAGATGTTGAGCCGCAGGCAGTCCTCGCCCGCGGGCGCCGGATCGGTGAACGAGGCCCAGGGGCCCGCATCGGGGGCCGGCAGGCCGATCTGCGGCGAATGCTTGCCGGGTTGCGGAGCGCGGTCACCGAAGTCCCGGAAGTCGCGCACGCCGGGCCAGGGCTGCGGCGGCGCGGCGCGGCTGAAGCGCGCATGCCCGCCGACCGGCGCGCCGTAGCGCAACCCCTTGAACGTCGCGACGCCGCCGGCGCGCGCACCGCGCGCCAGCCCCTCGCTGGTCCGCACGACCGGCGCGGCCGAAGCGCCCTCCGCCGTCCGGCGGCCCGCCGATGCCGATCCGTGCATCCACCCCAGTCCGGCGATCGATGCCAAGAGAAAGTCCCGCCGCTGCATCGATCCTCTCCTCATCCGGTTCCGAACCGCCTCAGGCCGCCAGACGGAACGCCTTGGCGACGATCTTCCACTCGGCCCCGAACCGCACGAAGGACAGGATATCCTCGAAGCTGTGACCGCTCCATTGATGCGCCTCGACCACCGCCGAGGCGATCCCGTCGAGAAGCTGGATCGATCGGATCGAGGCCGCGATGTCGGGCGACGGCCCCGCCCCGTCGACGAAGGCGAACAGCATCTCGATCGGCCCTGCGAACTTGTCCGGCCCCAGGAAGCCGCAGATCGTCGCCTCTTCGGAAAAGACCTGCCGCATCGGGCCGCTGTCGCCGGCCCGCGCGCCGTCGACATAGAGCCCGATCAGACGCGCGATCTCCGCATAATCGCCAAAGCCGTGGGACAGGTCGGTCATAGGAACTCTCCATCGATGCCGCACGATCCGCGAGCCCCAACGGGTCGCCAATCATTGACTGAATGATCATTTAATAAATCCGCTATCTCGACGGAGTCAATAATGCTTGACGACGATCGCGATCCGCCCCTCCATACTGGACCGTAACCAAGGCGAGCGGAAAGCCGGTACGATAAAAACCGCGCGCCGGCGGTTCGGCCTCTTGACAGGAAATGGAGGAGATATTCTATTAAATGAACATTCAGTTTATCCCATCTAGCGAGACGCATCTGAAACAGGAGACGATATGACGTCGGCGGTCGACCTGCTGATCGTCGGCGGCGGCATCAACGGCGCGGGCATCGCCCGCGACGCGGCCGGGCGCGGGCTGTCGACGATGCTCGTCGAGCAGGACGACCTCGCCGCCCACACCTCCTCGGCCAGCACCAAGCTGATCCATGGCGGGCTGCGCTACCTGGAATATCACGAGTTCCGGCTGGTACGGGAATCGCTGCAGGAGCGCGAGCGGCTGATGGCGATCGCCCCGCACCTGATCGCGCCGCTCGACTTCTTCCTGCCGCATGCCGCCGGGCAGCGACCCGCCTGGATGATCCGCGCCGGGCTGTTCTTGTACGATCATCTCGCGCGCCGGCGCCGGCTGCCCGGGTCGCGCGCCGTCACCGCCCCGCACCATCCGGGCTTCGCCGTGCTCAAGCCGGGCTATCGCCGCGGCTTCACCTATGCCGACTGCCGGGTCGACGACAGCCGGCTGGTCGTGCTCAACGCGCTCGACGCCGCCGAGCGCGGCGCGTCGATCCGCTCCTATACCCGACTGCTGTCGGCGCGGCGGGCAGGGTCGGTCTGGCGGGCCGAGATCGAGGATCGCGCCTCGGGCGCACGGACGGCCGTCGCCGCCCGCGCGATCGTCAACGCCGCCGGGCCCTGGGTCAGCGAACTGCTCGAGGCGCGCCTCGGCCGGCACGACGCCGGCCGCATCCGCCTGGTCAAGGGCAGCCACATCATCGTCCCGCGCCGCTTCGAGGGCGACTATGCCTTCATCCTGCAGAACCCCGACGGCCGCATCCTGTTCGCCATCCCCTATCAGGACCGCTTCACCCTGATCGGCACGACCGACATCCCCTATGACGGGCATCCGGCCGACGTCGCCATCTCGGAAGAGGAGGTCGCCTATCTCTGCGCGAACATCTCGGGCTATTTCCGAACGCCGGTGACGCCGGCCGACGTCGTCCACAGCTTTTCCGGATTGCGCGCCCTCCACGACGACGGAGCCACCAACGCCTCGGCGGTCACGCGCGATTACCTCCTCACCCTCGACGGCGGCGGCGAGGAACCGCCGCTGCTGTCGGTGTTCGGCGGCAAGATCACCACCTACCGCCGCCTCGCCGAGCATGCGATGGCGAAGCTGCTGCCCGCGCTCGGCCGTCCGCTCATACCGGGCTGGTCCGGGCGGGCGCCGCTGCCCGGCGGCGACATGGGCGACGGACGGTTCGATCTCTGGTCGGACGAGCTCGTCGCGCGCCACCCCGGACTGCCGCCCGCGCTGCTGCGCCGCCTCGGCAAGGCCTATGGGACGCGGGTCGAGACGCTGCTCGGCGGTGCCGCGACGATCGACGACCTCGGCGCGGACCTTGGCGGCGGCCTGACCGAGGCCGAAGTCGACTATCTCGCCGTCCATGAATGGGCGCGGCAGCCCGACGACATCCTCTGGCGGCGCTCGAAGCTCGGCCTGCACGTCCCGCCCGGCACCGCCGCGCGCGTCGCGCAGCGGCTGGGCCGCGAAGCCGCGCCGCCGGTTCCGCAGCAGGGGAAGAACCCATGACCCAGTTCGTCGGCGCGATCGACCAGGGCACGACCAGCTCGCGTTTCATCGTCTTCGATCGGCACGGCGCGATCCTCGCCGTCGCGCAGAAGGAGCATCGCCAGATCTATCCCTCGCCGGGCTGGGTCGAACATGACCCGCTGGAGATATTGGCGAACACGCAGGAGGTGATCGGCGCCGCGCTGGCCCGCGCCAACCTGACCGCGGCGGACCTCGCCGGCGTCGGCATCACCAACCAGCGCGAGACCAGCCTGTTGTGGGACCGCGAGACCGGCCGGCCGCTGTGCAATGCGCTGGTCTGGATGGACACGCGCACCGACGAGCTGGTGCAGCATTATCGTCGCGACGGCGGGCAGGACCGGTTCCGCGACAAGACCGGCCTGCCGCTGGCGACCTATTTCTCCGCGCTCAAGCTGCGCTGGATCCTCGACAATGTCGACGGCGCCCGCACGCAGGCGGAATCGGGCCGGGCGCTGTTCGGCACGATCGACAGCTGGCTGGCGTGGAACCTCACCGGCGGCCCCGAGGGCGGCGTCCACCTCACCGACGTCACCAACGCCAGCCGCACCATGCTGATGGACCTCGCGACCTGCGCCTGGGACGACGAGCTGCTCGCGACCTTCGGCATCCCGCGCGCCTGCCTGCCGCGGATCGTCGCCTCGTCCGCCCTGCACGGCACGATCCGGACGCCGCCGCTCGACGGCGCCCGCCTCGCCGGCATCCTCGGCGACCAGCAGGCGGCGCTGGTCGGCCAGGCCTGCTTCGCGCCGGGCGAGGCGAAGAACACCTACGGCACCGGCTCCTTCCTGCTGATGAACACCGGCACCGAGCCCGTCCGCTCGAAGGCCGGGCTGCTCACCACCCTCGCCTACCGGTTCGGCGACGAGCCGCCCCGCTATGCGCTGGAGGGGGCGATCGCGATCACCGGCGCGCTCGTCCAGTGGCTGCGCGACAATCTCGGCCTGTTCGACTCCGCGCCCGAGATCGAGGCGCTCGCCCGATCGGTCCCAGACAATGGCGACGTCTACATCGTCCCGGCCTTTTCCGGCCTCTACGCCCCCTATTGGGACGACAGCGCGCGCGGCGTGATCGCCGGCCTCACCCGCTTCTCGAACCGCGGCCACATTGCCCGCGCGGCGCTTGAGGCGACCGCCTATCAGCTCTGCGACGTCGTCGCGGCGATGGAAGCCGACAGCGGCATCCGGCTTGCCACGCTCAAGACCGACGGCGGCATGGTCGCCAACGAGCTGCTGATGCAATTCCAGGCCGACATGCTCGGCGCGCCGGTGGTCCGCCCGCGGATCACCGAGACGACCGCGCTCGGCGCCGCCTATGCGGCGGGGCTGGCGGTCGGCTACTGGTCGGGCACGCAGGAGCTGCGCGACAATTGGGGCGTCGACGCGACCTGGCGGCCCGCCATGCCGGCCGAGCTGCGCGCACACCACCAGCGTTCGTGGAAGAAGGCGATCGGCAAGTCGCTCGGCTGGATCGATCGGCCGCAGGCCGCAGCGGACGACGCCGCGTGAACATATTCCTCGGGGAATTGCTGGGCACCGCCGCGCTGATCCTGTTCGGCAACGGGGTCGTCGCCGGGGCGCTGCTCAAGGCGTCGAAGGCGGAGAATGCCGGATGGATGGTGATCACCGCCGGCTGGGCCTTCGCCGTGTTCGTCGGCATCGTCGTCGCCAAGGCGTGCGGCAGCGCGGCCGCCTATCTCAACCCCGCCTTCGCGATCGGCATGGCGATCCGGCACGGCGACTGGACCGGCATCCCGCAGGCGATCGCCGGCGAGTTGCTCGGCGCGATGCTCGGCGCCGCGCTCGTCTTCCTGCACTATCTTCCGCACTGGCGCGGCACCGCCGACCCGGCGATCAAGCGTGCGGCCTTCTGCACCGCGCCGGCGCTCCGCGACGTCAAGGCGAACCTGATGAGCGAGATCATCGGCACCTTCGCGCTGACCTTCGCGATCGGCGCGATGTTCTCCCCGGCGGTCGCGCCGCACGGCATGGCCGACGGCGTCGCACCCTATCTGGTCGCGGTGATCGTCTGGGCGATTGGCCTGTCCCTGGGCGGAACCACCGGCTATGCGATCAATCCGGCGCGCGACCTCGGCCCGCGCATCGCCCATGCGCTGCTGCCCATTCCGGGCAAGGGCGACTCCGACTGGCGCTATGCCCCCGTCCCGGTGCTCGGCCCCGTCATCGGCGCCGCGCTGGCCGGTCTCGCCTTGTCCCGCATCGGGGCATGAGGGCTGTATAACCTACTGAATGAACGATCACTCATGGACGCGACGCTATTCTCTGGCATATGGGCCACGGGATATCGCATGGGCGTTCGGGCACGGGCATCCGCCCGGGCGGAATCCTGAAGAACTGGAAGAGATGGATTGTCGAAATCCATGCCCCTTATGGAGCGTTCAATGGACGTAGAAGACGGAACCAAAGCCGCTATCATCGAAGCGTCCATCAAGCTCTTCTACAACAAGGGCTATCGCGGCACGTCTATGCCGGATATCGCCAGCGAATGCGGCATCACGCCGGCGGCGATCTATTATCATTTCAAGAACAAGGAGCAGGTCCTCTGGTCCTGCTATGAGAACCTCGTCGAGGAACTGAACGAGCGGGTCATCAAGGAGGTCAACAAATTCGACGACCCCAAGGCCAAGCTCGAACGGTTCATCGAGATCGTCTTCAACATATGGTTCGACCGGCCCGAGCTCTCGCTGCTCCAGGCGGGACCGATCGCCGATCTCTCGGCCAAGCGGACCTTCCAGTACAAGGTGCATCGGGCCAACTGGTTCAAGTTCGTCTACGACCTCATCGCCGAGCTGGGCGGCTCCTTCCGCTCCGACGAGGAGCTGCGCTTCTCCTCGCTCATCCTGTCCAAGTCGCTGTCCTACCCCGAAACGCTGATCGGCGAATTCGGATATGACCATGAGGACGTCAGCGAGGAGGTCAAGAAGAACATACTGGTCATGCTGAAGAAGTTCTATGTCCAGGCGCTGACCGGCGAACGCTTCCCCGGATGAGCCTTTGTCGGGCCATACGGCCCGATCACAGGGAATCGGGCGCGTCCAGCCGGCCCATGGCGATATAGGTGACCAGCGAAACCAGGATGCAGCCGGTCACATAGAGATAGAACAATTCCTCCCGGCCGAGCGCGCGGGCGGCGAGCGCGATGAACTCCGCGCTGCCGCCGAACAGTGAGACGGTGACGGCATAGGGCAGGCCGACGCCCAGCGCCCGCACCGACGGCGGAAACAGCTCGGCCTTCACGATCGCGTTGATCGAGGTGTAGCCGCTGACGATCACCAGCGCCGCCAGCACGAGCGCACCGGCGATCAGCGGATCACGGACGTGCTGGAGCAGCGACAGGATCGGGATCGTCGCCACGCTGCCGAGCAGGCCAAAGCCGATCAGCAGCGGCCGGCGGCCGATCCGGTCCGACAGCGCCCCGAACAGCGGCTGGAGCGGCAGGAACAGCAGCAGCGCGAGCGTACACAGCAGGGTCGCGTCGCCGGGCGTCCAGCCGGCGCTGTTGACCAGGAACTTCTGGAGGTAGGTGGTGAAGGTGTAGAAGGCGACCGTGCCGCCGACCGTCATCCCGACGACGATCGCGACCGCGCGGGGATGCTCGCGCAGCAGCCGCCCCACCCCGCCCTTGCGATCGGCATGGGCGAAGGCGCCGGTCTCCTCCAGCCCGCGCCGCATCGCCAGGGCGACCAGCGCCAGCACACCGCCGACCGCGAACGGGATGCGCCACCCCCATTGCGCGAGGCTGGCGGGGTCGAGCAGCGCCTGGAGCAGCAGCAGCAGCGCCAGCGCGAGAAGCTGGCCGCCGACCAGCGTCACATATTGGAAGCTCGAATAGAAGCCGCGCCGGCCGGGCGGCGCCATCTCGCTCAGATAGGTGGCGCTCGCGCCATATTCGCCGCCGACGCTCAGCCCTTGGAGGAGCCGCATCAGCAGCAGGATCGCCGGCGCCGCGATGCCGATTCGGTCATAGTCGGGCAGGACGGCGATGACGAAGGAACAGGCGCTCATCAGCAGCACCGACGTCGTCAGCGCCGCCTTGCGCCCGCGCCGGTCGGCATAGAGTCCCATCAGCCAGCCCCCGACCGGCCGCATCAGGAAGCCGGCCGCGAACACCGCCGCCGCGTTCATCAGTTCGGTCGTGCGATCCTCGGCGGGAAAGAAGCGCGCCGCGAAATAGAGGCTGAACGCCGCATAGACATACCAGTCGTACCATTCGACCAGATTGCCGATCGAGCCGCCAACGATCGACTTGAGCGGCGATGCCGGCGCCGGAACCCTGACCTCGTCGCCCGCGTCCGAACGGGCCTGCATCCCGGTCACCGCCGGGCCGCCATCGGCAGCGCTTCCGGCTCGATCCCGGTGATCGACCGGTAGATCCCCGGATCGGTGGCGCCTTCGGTGTTGAACAGCAGCACGTCCGCATCGGCGCCGAGGCCAAGCAGGCGGCGGGCCTCCGCGTCGTCCGCCACCCTGAGCAGCGCAGCGAGGCCGACGCCGCCGCTCTCGCCCGCGACGATGGCCGGATCGCCACCGACCGGACACGCGAGGCGTCGCATCGCCTCCGCGGCATCCTCCTCCCCGACGGTCATGAAGGCATGGGCCGTGCGGGCGAGGATGCGCCACGCGACCGGCGACGGTTCGTAGCATTCGAGCATCGCCATCAGGGTAGGCTCGCCATGGGGGATCGGCCCGGCCACGCCGCGCCGCGCGCTTTCGAGAAGGCAGGCCGCCCGGTCGGGCTCGACGACGACGATCCGGGGCATGGCATCGCCGCAGACGTCGGACAGATGCGCCGCGATCGCCGCCGCAACCCCGCCGACGCCTGCCTGGATGAAGACATGGCTGGGCGGCGCGGGCGCCGCGTCGAGCACCTCGTGCAGCATCGCCGTATAGCCCTGCATCACCCGGAGCGGGGTCGCCTCATAGCCGGGCCAGGAGGTGTCCGACACCACCGGCCAGCCGTTCTCCGAACAGACGCGCAACGCATGGGCGACAGAATCGTCGTAGCTGCCCTCGACCCGCACCGTCGTCGCGCCGAGCGCGGCGATCGCCGCCTCGCGCTCGGCCGACACGCCCCTGTGGAGGAAGATGACCGCCCGCGCGCCGATCAGCCGCGCGCCCGCCGCGACCGAGCGGCCATGGTTGCCGTCGGTGGCGCAGCCGACGGTGACGCCCGCCGCGATCCGTCGCACCTCGGGCGTCATCAGCATCGCCGGGTCGATCGGCCGGCCCAGCGCCCGTTCGGCCATCTCGGCGATGATCCGGATCACGGCATAGGCGCCGCCGAGCGCCTTGAAGCTGCCGAGCCCTAGCCGCGCGCCCTCGTCCTTGATCCGCAGCCCGCCGATGCCGAGCGAGGCGGCGAGCGCCGGCAGCCGCCGCAGCGGCGTCGGTGCATAATCGGGGCACAGGCGCAGATAGGACAAGACCTGCGCGGGCGCCGCCCGCCCCAACATGTACCGATCCATTTCCGAAATAGATCGATTCTTTTCTGGAAGTTCATTCAGCAATATCATTAGTGACATCTCTTTGTTTATTTGAGACATCCTAGATAATTACCGGATATATTTGCTCTCTAATTTAGAAGCATTTGATCAAATTAATTTCGCACCATGGTCCTCGCGCGAGATCGTCATCGTCATGCCGTCCCATGCCTGTCCGTCGATCCGCACGGCACCGGGCGTGATCGCGCCGGGCACGAAGCCGAGCCGCGTGTAGAGCGCGATAGCGCGCCGATTGTGGGTGTAGACGTTGAGGTCGACCCGCCCGATCGCCGGATCGGCGAAGAGCTCGCGCAGCAGCGCGTCGAGCATCGATCCGCCCAGCCCCTCGCCACGCCGTGCGGGTGCGATCGCGATGCGCGCCAGCCGCGCGCGGCCCGCGGCCCAGTCATAGACCGCCTGGCCGTGGCCGACCATCGCGTCCCCCCGCCAGGCCGACCAGCACCGCCGCTGCGGCGGCACCATGTCGCCTTCGGCGAGCATCGCCGTGAACTGCACGGCGGTGAGCGGCCAGGCGACCTGCGGGCCGCCCCACAGCACCGCCTCCTCCGGGCTCGCGAACCAGCCCGCCAGCGCGTCGAAATCCGCCGGCACGAACGAAAGCAGACGCAGCCCGGTCATGATCGCGGGCTCGCCATCGTCAGCAGCCGACGGGGATTGTCGACGAGGATGTGGCGGATATCCTCCTCCCCCACCCCGGCCGCGCGCAGCTTCGGGAGGATATGGTTGTGGAGCGTGGCATAGCCGCCCCCGCCATAATGGCGCAGCCCGACCTTGTTGCAGATGTCGAGCGACAGCAGGATCTGGTCGCGATGGCCGTGCGCCACCGCCCAGGCGATCCCGGCGACGAGTGCGCCGACGTCGCCGACCGGCGACTGGTTCGGATAATATTGCAGCCGGTAATCGGCCTGGAGCGTCACGCCCCGCGCCAGCGCCATCTGCAGCAGCGCGCGATCGGCGAGGATATAGTCGGCATGACCGATGATCACCCTATGGAGATCGGCCCCCTCCTCCGCGACGACGCGCAGATAGCCGATCCAGGGATCGACCCCGTGGAGGCTCAGCGCCGCGCCGGTCCGCCGGCTCGCCCGCGCGGCAGCGCGCAGCACCTTCAGCTCGGCCGCGTCGTAGATATCGCCCGGATCGACCGCGTCGCGCTCGGCCACCGGCAGCGCCAGCAGGCGCTTGCGCGCGGCGCCCGATCGGGCGCGGACCTCCTCGTCGGAGGGGGCGCTCCCGGCCGGAATCCGGATCGACCGGCTGTCGACCGGTATCTCCCCGATGATGCCGGCGCGGATGCCGTCGGCGCCGCCCCGCTCGACGTCACGGATCATGATCGCGGCGAGGTCGTCGACCGACATGGCGGCGACCGCGTCGGGGTGGAACGGCCAGCGATACCAGCCCGTCCCCATCACGATATTGAGCCCACTCGCCGCCGCCAGTCGCTTCAGCCGGGCGGGATCGCGCCCCAGCCCATAAGGCGTGAGGTCGACGATCGTCCGCCCGCCTGCCGCCGCGAAGGCCGCGACCTCGCGCCGCGCCAGCGCCTCGTCGTCGATCCGGTAATTGGTCCGCAGCCGCCAGTCGCGGCGCAGATCGTCGATCATGTCGAGCGTCAGATCGGGGCTGTTGAAGAAGCGCGCCTGCTCGGCGGTGCGTGGCACCGGCCAGCCAGCCTGCTGCATCCGCCGGCGTACCTCCGGGGCCACCTCGTCGGCGGAGGCGTCGGCGGGCATGTTCTCGAACCAGTCGACGAACAGATGCTCGTGCATCAGGGCCGGGCCGATCTGATCGGGGGAGACGGGGCCGGTGACGGTCATCACCTGCCCGACCGTCGACGCCGCCGCGCCGCCAACCGAGGTGCAGGCCAGCAGCAGGGCGGACAGCCCCGCCGCGAAGGCGCGCCGCCCCACCACCGGCCCGCCGCCGATCATCGGCGCGACCATTCCCAATCGAAGCGCTGGTCGGTGACGTCGTTGCGGAAGATCCGCCCGTCGGTCATCACGAAGCGGACCTTGTGGATGTCGGCGATCGCCTGGAGCGGATCGCCCGCCACCGCGACGATGTCGGCGTCCGATCCGGCGGCGAGCGTCCCGATCTGGCCGTCGAGCCGCAGCACCGTCGCCGCGACCGAGGTCGCCGCGCGGATCGCATCGAGCGGCTTCATCCCATAGTCGACCATCAGGTCGAACTCGCCATTCTGGGTGCCGTGCGGGAAGGAGCCGACATCGGTGCCGAAGCCGATCTTGACCCCGGCCTTGAGCGCCTTGCGGAAGGCGTCGCGATGGTGCGCGACGAAGCGCTTCTCGAAATCGGTGTTCTGGCGCACCGCGTAGGTGATCAGGGTCGGCACCCAATAGGTGTCCGACTTGGCGAGCGAGGCGATGTTCTGGTCGGTGAGCAGCGGACCATGCTCGATCGTCCGCACGCCGGCCGCGACCGCCGCCTCGACGGCCGGGCCGCCATAGCCGTGCGCCGCGACGTCGCGACCGTAGCGATGAGCCTCCTCGACGATCGTACGCATCTGCTGCGCGTTGAACTGGCTGAACGGCATCATCGTCACCGGATCGGTCTGCCGCCGCGTGCTCGTCACATAGACCTTGATCAGGTCCGATCCGCGCTTGATCCGCTCGCGCACCGCCGGGACGATCGCGGCGTCGCTGTCGATCATCTCCGCCGGCTGCGGGACATGCGGCTGGATCTCCGGGTTGACCAGCGGCAGGTTCATGTCGCCGCCGGTGATGGTCAGCGGCACGCCGGCGACCACCATCTGCGGCCCCGGCACGACGCCCCGCGCGATCGCGTCGCGCAGCGCGGTGTCGGAATCGAGCGCCCCCTCGTCGTCGAGGTCGCGGACCGTGGTGAAGCCGATGTTGAGCGTCTTGATCGCCGCATCGACGCCCTCGATCGTCCGGTAGGGGCTCGTCTTCCACAGGATCGAATAGGGCCAGACCTGATCCTCGTCGCGCAGGAAGAGATGGGTGTGCAGGTCGATCAGCCCCGGCATCAGCGTGACGTCGCCCAGCTCGACCGTCTCGGCGCCGGCCGGGATCGCCGCGTTGACGCCGAGGATGCACTTGCCCCGCACCACGACATAGCCGCCCCGGGTCACCTGCCCGCTCGCCGGCTCGAGGATGCGGGCGGCCCGCAGCACATAGGCCTTGTCCTCCGCCACCGGGTTCTGCTGCCCGAACGGCACCTGCGGCGGCTTCAGATTCTCGGTGCGCGCCACGCATCCCGACACCGGCTGCCCCTGCGTCTGGTTGACGTGCGGCTGGATCGCGGCGCCCGCGGGGGCTGCGGCCCCCGCGAGCAGGAGGAGGCCCGGAAGCGTCCGGCGAAGGGAAGCGAAGAGGGACGCCCGGCGGGCCATGGTGATCATCCTGTTTCTGGTCGTCATGAAGGGGTCAGGGCCGGAAGCGCAGCTTGGCACCGATGAAGAGATAGCGGCCGACAATGTCATAATTCTGGGTGTCGCTGTTGAAGATCTGGTTGGGGACGAGCGGCGCCTTGCGGTCGAACAGGTTGTTGATGCCGCCATAAAACTCGATCCGCTCGCCGACCTCCAGCCGGCCGTTCAAGTCGAAATAGTTCACCGCCGGAATATGCCGCTGGCTGATGTCCTCGACCATGCCGCCGATGCGCCGCCATTGCAGGCGGACGCCGGCATCGTCGTTGCGCCAGCCAAGGTCGACCGAGGTGCGCCATTTGGCGATGCCGCCGAAATTCTGGCTGATCCGCCCCACATAGTCCTGACCGACCGTCTTGTAGTCGCGGATATAGGTCGCGGTCCCGGCGAGATCGATCGTGCCGCTGTCGCCGAGGCCGAGCCGTTCGAGCGGCAGCGCGTAATTGGCCTGGATGTCGAGGCCCGACGTCTTCAGCGTCTGGACGTTGGCCAGCGGCAGCTCGGCGATCAGCTCGCCCGAGATACGGCGCGAGAGCAGCTGGCAGGCCGGCTGCGCGGCATAGGCAGCCGCCGTGGTCACGCCGCTGGCGAAGCAGTTGGCGATCACCCCGTTCACGCCGCCGAAGGCGCGGTTGATATAGTCGGACACCTTGATGCGGTAATAGTCGACCGACAGGCTGAGCCCCGGCGCGAAGCGCGGGGTCAGCACCGCGCCCGCGGTCAGCGTCTTCGATGTCTCCTCGCGCAGCTTGGGATTGCCGATGCTGTTGACGTCGAGCGTCGAGATGATCTGGGTGAAGCCGGCGGTGCGGGGATCGGCGAGGCCCTGGAGCTGGCAGATCGTCGCGACGGCGGCGGTCGGCGTCGGGCGCGCCGCGCCGGTCGGGGCGACGGTGGCGCAGGGATCGGAGAAGGTCTGCGCCGCGATGTCGCCGCCCTGGAACAGCTCGAACACGCTCGGCGCGCGGGTCGCACGCTGGTAGAGGCCGCGCAGCCGGAGGTCGGCGATCGGTTCCCAGCTGCCGCCGGCCTTGAAGGTGAAGACCCGGCCGACGCTCGAATAGTCGGCGTAGCGCGCGCCGGCTTCCAGCGTCAGCCGGTGGATGCCCGGCAGATCGGCCAGCACCGGCACGACCAGCTCGCCGAACAGTTCCTTGACGTCGTAGCTGCCGGCGGTCGGGAGCGACGGGTAGAAGCCCGCCAGGTCGCCGCGCCGGCGGATGTCGTCAGGCTGGTAGCGGAAGCTGTCCTTGCGATATTCGGCGCCGACCGCGACGCTGACCGCGCCCGCCGGCAGCTCGAAGATCGGGCCGGTGATCGAGGCGCTCGCCGCGTTGCGGGTGAACACGGTCTTGTCCTTGGCATTGTCGACGCTGATATAGGCGACGTCGGCGGCGGTCAGCGAATTGGGCCCGAAGAAGTCGATCAGCCGGCAGCCGAACGCCGCCACCGTGCCCGCCGGACAGCCGAGCAGCGAAGCGTTGATCCGCGACTGCGACGCGCCGCCACGGATGACGCGGGTCTGTTCCGACCGGCCATAGCCATAATAGACCTCCCACTGCCAGTCGCGGCCGAACTCGCCGCGCAGCCCTGCATTGATCTGGAGCGCATCGGTGGTGACAGTCTGCAAGCGGGGGCCCAGCTCGGTCAGCCGGCGCTGGAAGCTGGCATTGGCGGTCGGGTCGGGTCGCGCCGCCAGCATGTCGCGCGCGACCTGCGGCAGCAGCGGATTGGTCGGCGACAGCGTGCCGGCGGTCAGCGGGCTCTCGCCCTGGCGCATGTTGACTTCGTTATGGGTGAAATAGGTCTCGGCGAAGGCCTCGATCGACGAGTTGAGCTCGTAGCTGCCCAGCGCCGCCATAGACAGGCGCTCGAGCGGGATCTGCAGGAATTCCTTGTTGGAGAAATTATAGCGGTCGCCCGGCGTCGTGGCGGTCGGCAGGCTGTTGATGAAGCCGCGGATGCCGTTGCCGTCGGCGGTGAACGCATAGTCGCGCGCAGTTCCCCCGGTGCCGAGGAAGCTGCCGGCGGTCGGGTTGGGGTTGAGGCCGATATTGTCGATGCGGCCGGCGGGCGCCGTCGCCGAGCCGCCGTTGATGCTGACCCCGAAGCCCTTGCGGTCGGCCGCGCGGATCTCGCCGCGCCGGCTGAAGCCCGCGGACAGCACGACGTTGCCGCGCCCATCGTCGAAGCTCGCCCCCAGCGTCCCCTCTATCAGCCGGTTGGTGCCGTCGCCGCGATCGGAGACGCCGGTCTCGGCGCGCAGGCCCAGCCCTTCATATTTCTTGTCGAGGATGAAGTTGACGACGCCGGCCAGCGCGTCCGACCCGTAGACCGCCGACGCGCCGCCGGTGACGACCTCGACCCGTTCGAGCAGGGCCGAGGGGATGCTGTTGAGGTCGACGATGCCGAGCCCGGAGGACGGCACCATGCGGCGACCGTTGACCAGCACCAGCGTACGGCTCGGCCCGAGCTTGCGGAGGTCGACGCTGACGATGCCGTCGCCACGGTTGCTCGTCGCGTTCTGCGACGGGGCGATCTGCGGCAGGTTGTTGAGCAGGCGATCCACGGTCGGGCTGCCCGACAGCAGCAGCGCCTGGTTGGTCACCGCCGTGACGGGGCTCGACGATTTGAGGTTCGGATCGCGGACGCGCGTGCCCGTCACCACGATATCCGACGCCGCCGTGGCGGCCGGAGCCGGCGCCTCCTCCTGCGCGACGGCTGGCGTCGCCAGCGCCACGGCGCTCGCCGCGCTTAGGAATATCGCCCATCCGCGCCGTTGATCAACCGTTCGCGCAATCATCATATCGAGCCCCTATCGATTATCTTCCTTGTTCTCCCGTCGAGAACAATTCTCGTCATCGAGATGCGCCGCCGATCTTCTGGATCGGTTATTTTCGCATCGATCGAGGCTATTTGATCGCACCTTCCGAACATTATCATCAAGTTATCTGTGTTGATAGTTTCACCGACATTTTCGAACGAACTTCACTTCATCATGCAATTTGGGAAAGGAATTTTCATCGCGGCCGATCGATGCGCTGGCGGGCGATCCAGCGGGCGATGCGCCCGGCGACGGCGCGGCTGTTGTCGTCCATCATCAGCATGTGCGAATTGCCGACGACGCCCTGTCGCGGCAGGTCGATCCAGGTCGAGGATGCGTTCCCCGCCGTCCGCAGCATCGCGAAATCGCGTGCGGCACCCGCATATTGGTCGCGCCAGCCGGCGTCCTGGTCGACATGGTCGCCCCACAGATAAAGGTGCGGGATGCCGCGCAACCGGGCGGCCTGATCGCGCGACAGTGCGATCCCGCCCGAAGGCTCGACCAGGACCAGCGCCGCCACCCGATTCGGGCGAAGCAGTGCCGCCCGTTCGGCGATCGGCCCCGCCGCGCTGTGGGCGACGACGACGCACGGACAGGCGCGGTCGTAGAGCGCCGCGGTGCGCGCGACCTCCTCGTCGAGCGGCGGGCGATAGCGGGGAAAGACTTGCCGCGCGAAGGCGTCGAAGCCGGCGAGCGGAAAGCGCCCCGACGGATAGGGCCGGCGGGCGCCAGGGTCCGTCCGCCACGATCCGGGCGGGCCGATGCGGAACGTCTCCCAGAGGAAGGCCTTGTCGCGGATCGCCGGCGGCGCGGCCCCGGCGGCGAGCGGCGCGGGCGGCGTCCGCCCGGTCTGCCCGCTGTCGGCGACCAGCACCGAATAACCGGCGGCGAGGAAATCGCTTTGCCAGCCGGGCCGCCCGTCGGGCGTCGTCTCATAGGCCGCGCCCGACAATGATCCGCCGGGAATCAGCAGCAGCGGCACGAGCAGGCGCGGCCGTGCGAGCCGCACATAATGGACATAGACCTGCCCGGTCTCGATCCGCGCGCCGGGCGCTCCGTGCGGCGCCTCGCGCCCGGCGACGTAGAAATGACCGATCGCGGCGATGGCGGGCAATGCGCCCTCGCCCGCCGCCACGGCGTGCGAGCAGGCCAGGATCGCCAGGCCGATGCCCGCTCCCCTCCACAGCGACCGTCGCGATTGGCGCTCCGCCCCTTCCATCGCACCGATATGCGCCAGGGACCGACCGGCGCTCAACCGGCGATGGCGAAGCCAAATCTCTTAATTCGGCCGGAATTCCGATCAAAATTGCGCGGGGCGGCGCGCCCCTCAGTCCACCGGCATCTCGAAGCTGGTCTTCACCCGGTCCATCGCCACATAGGTACGGAACTTCTTGATGTTGGGATTGGCGAAGAACAGCCGCTTGGTGATCTCCTCATATTCGCTCATGTCCGCAACCGAGACGATGACGATGAAGTCGACCTCCCCCGTGACATAATAGCATTGCTGGATCTCGGGCGCGGCGGCGAGCGAGCGCTTGACCTGCTCGAGTTCCTCGGGTCGTTCGCTTTCGACCTCGAGCTCGACGATCACCGAGATGGGGCGACCGATCTTCGACGGCGACAGCACAGCCATGTTGGCGGTGATGATCCCGTCGGCATGCAGCCGGTGGATACGCCGATGGACCGCCGCCGCCGAGAGATTGACCTGATAGGCGATCTCCCGCTGGCTCGTCATGTTGTCGCGCTGGAGGATACGGAGGATCTTGCGATCGAAGCTATCGAGATCGGCAGCGGCCATGAACACCTCTCGCAATTTTTTTTCGCTATGACAAGCATAGTCATAGCCATCGCAGGTACCGGCGCAAAGAAATTCATCCAGGACTGAGCGATAACGGCGTGCGATCGCGGGCGAGGCGGATCATCAGGTCGGCGCGATCAGGCATTTCGGCGAGGATGTGCCGGGTCAGCCGCTCGTAGAAGCGGATGAAGCGTTCGACCTCGGCATCGCTCATCACGCCTTCGGTGTCCGTTCCGGCGGCACGTGCGAGGCCATGTTCCTGCTCGACCCGCCAGTCACGCACCGCCTCGAAACCGGGTGCCGCGAGCAGGACGAGCAGGTCGATCCGGGCGAACAGCGCCTGATAGTCGCCGGCCAGCGCAACGTTGACCGCGCGCCGCCAGCGGCCGTCCGCATCCTCCTCGCGTTCGAGATCGTTGACCGGTTCGACCAGTGCGGCCTCCGTCTCGGGCCGGGCGCCGACGCACCAGCCTTCCAGGATGAGCAGCGCGATATCGCCCGGCACAACGTCCCAGGCATCGGCGGGAGCCCGATCGTCGCGCGCCTTGTCGAAGCGAGGCAGCGCCGCCGCCCGCCCCGCGTCGAGCGCGGCGAGGATGTCGAGACCCAGCGCCACGTCATGGGTGCCGGGAACGCCGCGCACCGCGAACAGCGGGTGGACGTCGCGAGCGAGCGCCGTGCGCTCCGCCCGGGTGCGATAGAGATCGTCGATCGACAGCACCGCCGTCGCCACGCCTCCCACGCGCATGCGATCGGCGAGCGCCTCGGACAGGGTCGACTTGCCGCTGCCCTGCGCGCCGCAAATGCCGAGCACGAAAGGCCGCCGCGCCGCCTGCTTCGCCATCGCGCGTCGCACCGCCGCCTCGACGGCGCCGAGCGCGGTACCGGGCTCAGGCGACACGGTTGGGCGGCTCGCGGCCGTCGAGCAGCGCTTCGAGGTTGCGGACCGCCTGGCGCCCCATCGCCTCGCGCGTCTCGATCGTCGCGCTGCCGAGATGCGGCAGCAGCACGAGGTTGGGGGCCGCCAGCAGCACCGGGTTCACCACCGGCTCGCCTTGATAGACGTCGAGCCCGGCGCCGCCGATCCGACCCTGCATCAGCGCATCGGCGAGCGCGGCCTCGTCGACCACCGTGCCGCGCGCGGTGTTGATCAGCACCGCGTCGGACTTCATCCGCGCGAGCATCGCCGCATCGATCAGGTGATGAGTCTCGACCCCGCCCGGGCAGTGGAGCGAGACGATGTCCGCCTCCGCCACCAGATCGGCGACCGAGGCGCAATAGCGCGCGCCAAGCGGGTCGGACGCCGGATCGACCGGGCGCCGGCTGTGATAGGCCAGCCGTACGCCCAGCGCCGCCTGCGCGCGCCGCGCGGTCTCCTGCGCGATGCGGCCATAGCCGATCAGGCCCAGCGTCCGGCCCTGCATCGACCGGCCGAGCAGGTGGGTCGGGCGCCAGCCCGTCCAGCCGCCGGAGCGCAGCTCGCGCTCGCCCTCGCCCGCGCGGCGGGCGACCATCAGCATCAGCAGCACCGCCAGCTCGGCGGTGGCGTCGGTCAGCACGTCAGGGGTGTTGGTGACGGCGATCCCGGCCGCGCGCGCCGCCGCCAGGTCGATATGCTCGATCCCCGCTCCGTAATTGGCGAGGATGCGCGCACAGCCGCCCCGACCGATCACCTCCGCGTCGATCCGGTCGGAGACGGTGGGGCAGACGACGTCGAACCTGCGGATCGCCTCCGCCAGCTGCTGCCGGCTCATCGGCCGGTCGCTTTCGTTGCGGTGCAGTTCATGGCGCGCCGCCAGTTCCTCCTCGACGGCCTCCGGCCAACGCCGGGTCAGCAATATCCGCGCCACCCTCTCTCCTTTCGTCGCCCGATCGATCGCGGGATCAGGCGTCCCGCCCACCCGCCGCCAGCAGCGTGTCGCGGGGGAACTCGCCGAAACGCAGCCGATAGGCCTGCGCGAAACGGCCGAGATGGAAGAAGCCGTAGCGGGTCGCCGCGTCGGTCACCGAGTCCGCCTGGCCGTTGCTCAGCGCCGCATGGACGGCGTCGAGCCGCAGGTCCCGGAATCGTGCCATCGGCGACACGCCGCGGAAGGTCTGGAAGTTCGCCGACAGCGTACGCGGCGTGCTCCGCACCGCCTCGACCAGATCGGTCAGGGTGATCGCCTCGCCGAGATTCTGTCGCATATGGGCTTCGGCCCGGCGGATCGAGGCGGGCAGCGGCGCGCCGCTGCCATGGTCGGAATGGTGCAGCAGCAGGTGGCGGATCAGCAGGTCCAGGACCGCGCTGTCGGTCCCCGCCATGCGGCCCGCCGCCGCCTGCGTCATGATGTAGCGGACCAGCTCCAGCGTCCCGCAACCGCCCCGATCCAGCCGAAAGGTGCGGTCGAAGCGGATCGGTCCGCTGTCGGTACCCGCGACCCGGGCGACGGCGGCGCGCGGGATGCGCATGATGAGCTGCCGGCTGTCGCCCGACCAATGGAGACGGCGCCCGGCGAGGTTCTCCAGCAGCACCGCGTCGCCCTCGTCCGCAACGAAGCCGCCATCGTCGTCCTCGACCTCCAGCCTGCCGCGCAGCACCACCTGGAACAGCAGGTGCGCGGGCAGCCGGCGCGGCGCGATAGACACGGCGGCGCCGTAGCGCAGCAGCACCAGCGGCAAGGCCCCGACGCTGGCGGTCCGCAGCTCGACCGCGAGCGGCGCATCCTCCATCACCGCGAGGTCATGGTCGCTCAGCGCACCGCCGACGAGCCGACGGGCCCCCGCCAGGGTCGACTCCTCCGCCGCCCGCAGGCGGTGCAGCGCGCGGTGCTCATCCTTCAGCAGGGCGAACTGGCCCATCGCGGCTCCTGACCTGATTCCCGCACTATACGGATGATATCCGCTAATCGCGGATATTGCGGAAGCGATTAATCGCGCAGCCTCCCTCCAACGGCAAGGGAGGTTGCGGGAAT
Organism: Rhizorhabdus histidinilytica; assembly: GCF_900167915.1. Classification (GTDB taxonomy): domain Bacteria; phylum Pseudomonadota; class Alphaproteobacteria; order Sphingomonadales; family Sphingomonadaceae; genus Rhizorhabdus; species Rhizorhabdus histidinilytica. The sequence goes on from NZ_FUYM01000017.1 coordinate 45,252, forward strand.
GGCCGACGATATGCTCGCCGCGCTGGTGAGACCCGACAAGGTCCACAAGCGCGTCTATACCGATCCGGCGATCTTCGACCTGGAGATGGAGCGCATCTTCGGCCAGGCCTGGATCTATGTCGGCCATGCCAGCCAGGTCCCGAAGCCCGGCGACTATTGGACCACGCTGATCGGGCGCGAGCCGGTGGTGATGGTGCGCGACCGGGACGGCGCGATCCGCGTCCTCTACAATCGCTGCCCGCACAAGGGCGCCAAGCTGGTGGCGGACGGCTGCGGCCATGCCGGCCCGCTGTTCCGCTGCCCCTATCATGCCTGGACCTTCGCCCTGGACGGCCGCCTCCGCGGCGTGCCGTTCCGGCAGGGCTATGCCGACACCGGCTTCTCGCTCGACGATCCCCAGTTCTCGATGCGCCCGGTCGCGCGAATCGCGGAGCGGCGCGGTTTCGTCTTCTGCTCGCTGGCCGAGGACGGGCCGGGGCTGGAGGAGTATCTCGGCGGCGCGCTGGCGAGCATCGACAATTTCGCCGATCGCGCCCCCGAGGGCGAGGTCGAGGTGGCCGGCGGCGTGATGCGCGTGATGCAGCACAGCAACTGGAAGATATTCTTCGAGAATCTCAACGACACCGGCCATCCGCAGGCGACCCACGAAAGCTCCTTCGCCGCCGCGCGGCGGACGGTGCGCGAGAAGCTGGGCGGCAAGACCCCGTTCCAGCTCCACATCATCGAGGGCAATGGCGAGCCCAACAGCTTCTGGGAGAGCCTGGAGCTGCGCTGCTACGACCATGGCCACAGCTATATGGACGCGATCTTCAACGCGCCGACCGACGCAATCAGCCTCGAATATCGCGGTCAGCTCGAAGCTGCCTATGGCGTCGAACGGGCGCAGGCGATCCTGTCGATGAACCGCCACAACACGATCATCTATCCGAGCTGCTCACCCCATACCGGGTTCCAGCAGCTCAGGGTGATCCGGCCCATCTCGATCGACCGGACGCTGGTCGAGATCTTCACCTTCCGGCTGAAGGGCACGTCCGACGCCTTCTTTCAGCGGACGATCAGCTACACCAACATCGTCAACTCGCCCTCCTCGACGGTGATGGTCGACGATGTCGAGGTCTATCGGCGCTGCCAGGAGGGCATGGCGTCGGACGGCGGCGACTGGATCAGCCAGCACCGCATGGCCGGCCATGACACGCCGTTCGAGGGCGGACTGCTGGGCGCCGGGATCAGCGAGGTGCCGATGCGCAACCAGTTCCGCGCCTGGGCATCCTATATGGGGGAGGCCGTCGCATGATCGCCGATCCGCTGCTGACCCACGCCGCCGCCGACTATCTCTTCCGCGAGGCGGAGCTTCTCGACGGCCGGCGGTGGGAGGACTGGGACGCGCTGTTCGCCGAGGACGGCATGTACTGGGTGCCGCTCCGCCACGACCAGCAGGACCCGCTCAACCATGCCTCGCTGTTCTACGAGGACGCGATCCTGCGCGACGTGCGCCGGCGGCGGCTGGAAGAAAAGCATGCCTGGTCGCAGCAGCCGGTGACGCGGACCGCGCGCATCGTCGGCAACGTCCGGATCGTCGCGCAGGACGGCGAGGGCCTGCGGGTGCGATCGGCCTTCCAGATCAGCGAATGGCGCCAGGGCCGCGACCAGCGCCAGCTCGCCGGCCATTACACCCATGACCTCGTCGGCACCGCGCCGGGCGAGTGGCGGATCGCGCTGAAGCGGGTCGACCTGATCAACTGCGACGGTATCCAGGACTGCTACGAGGTGTTCCTGTGACCACCGCCGTCCTCGCGCTCCATTACCAGAACGAGGTGCTGCACCCCGACGGCCGCATCCGCCTCGGCGTCGCCGAGGGCGCGCCAGGGCGCGACGCCGTGGTCGAGGCCGCCGGCCGCCTGCTCGCCGCCGCCCGCCGGCGCGCCCTGCCGCTCGTCCATGTCCGCATCGCCTTCCCGCCCGGTCATGCCGGAGTCGTCCAGAACGCGCCGATCTTCCGCAACGTCGTCGCCTCGGGCGCGATGGAGGAGGGAAGCTGGGGCGCGGCCTTCCACGAGGGGCTCGGCCCGCTGCCGGGCGAGGCCGTCGTCACCCATGGCCGGGTCAACGCCTTCTATGCTTCGGACCTCGAACAGGTGCTGGCCGGCATCGGCGCGGAGCGGCTGATCCTCGCCGGGGTGGCGACCAACTCGGTCGTCGAGCACAGCGCCCGCCACGCCGCCGACATGGGCTATGCGGTGGCGCTGGCGGCGGACGCCTGCTCGGCGGGGCAACCGCATCTCCATCAGGCGGCGCTCGACAATATCGCGCTGCTCGGCGAGGTCTCGACCGTCGCGGCGCTGCTGGAGCAGGACGCATGATATCGCTCGACGGCAAGGTCGCGATCGTGACCGGCGCGACGCAGGGCCTCGGCGCCGGCATCGCCGCCTCGCTCCACGCGGCGGGCGCCTCGGTGCTCGTCACCGGCCGCGACGCCGAGCGCGGCGCGGCGGTGGTTGCGGCGCTGGGCGAACGAGCCGCCTTCGTCGCCGCCGACATCGCCCAGGACGAGGGCGTCACGACCTGCCTCGATGCCGCGCTGGCGCGGTTCGGGCGGCTCGACATCCTCGTCAACAACGCCTGCCTCTATGCCGACCCCGGCCTGGACGCGAGCCGCGAGGATTGGCACCGCTCGCTCGACGTCAACCTGGTCGGCCCGGCGCTGCTGATCACCAAGGCGGCGGACCACCTGCCCTCGCCTGGCGGCGTCATCGTCAACATCGGCAGCGTCGGCGGCAAGTTCGGCGCGGCCGGGCGGCTGCTCTATCCGGCATCGAAGGCCGCGCTGATGCAGCTCACCAAGAGCGCGGCAGTGACGCTCGCCCCTCACGGGATCCGCGTGCTCACCGTCTCGCCCGCCTGGACCTGGTCCCCGGCGCTGGCCGGCATGGCGGGCAGCGAGCAGCGCGCGGATACGGTGGGCGCGCGCACCCATCCGCTCGGCCGGGTCGGCCGCGACGCCGATGTCGGCGACGTGGTGGTCTTCGCCTGTTCGGACATGGCCCGCTTCATGACCGGCGTCGACCTGCCCGTCGACGGCGGCTATTCGATCCTCGGCCCCGACCAGGGGCTGGGCCCGCGTCCATGGTTCGAGGGAGGGGAACAATGAACGCCCAGTGGGACGTCGTCATCATCGGCAGCGGCATCAATTCGCTGGTCTGCGCCGCCGAACTGGCGCTGAAGGGGCGCCGCGTGCTGGTGCTCGAACGCGAAGAGGTCGCCGGCGGCTGCATGCGCACCGCCGAGGCGACCCTGCCCGGCTTCCGTCACGACCTGTTCGCGATGTCGCTGCCGCTGTTCGTCACCGCCGCCCATTATCCGCTGCTCGGCCCGAAGCTCGCCGAACAGGGATTGCGCCTGCTGACCGCGCCGCAGCCGACCGCGGTGGTGCTAGGCGACGGACGGTCGGTCGTGTTCGGCCAGTCGCGCGAGGCCAATGCGGCGCTGTTCGATTCGCTCCATCCGGGCGACGGCGCCGCCTATGTCCGCGCAATGCGGGAGATCGAGGCCAACGCGCCGCTGATCTTCGGCCTGCTCCGCCAGGAACCGCGCAGCCGCGGAACGCTCGGCCTGCTCGGCCGGACCCTGCTGCGCGAGCGGATCGACGGTCTCGCCGGGCTGACCGGCGATTTCCTGCGGCCGATGCGCGCCTGGCTCGAACAGGATTTCGGATCCGACCTCGCCCGCGCGCTGATCGCGCCCTGGATCCTCCACACCGGGCTCGGCCCCGACGCACCATTGTCGGCGCTGATGGGCAAGCTGATCCTGTTCACGCTCGAAGCGGTCGGCATCCCCTTCGTCGAAGGCGGCATCGCGCAGCTCGTCGCCGCCTTCACCGCGCTGATCGAGGCGCAGGGCGGGCAGGTCGCGACCGGCGCCGACGTCACCCGCATCCTCGTCGAGCGCGGCGCGGCGACCGGGATCGAGACTGCCGACGGCCGGCGCATCATGGCGCGTCGCGGCGTGGTCGCCAACGTCACCCCGACCCAGCTCTACGGCCGGCTGCTGTCCGATCCCCCGCCGGCGCAGGCGGAGCGCGCGCGCCGCTACGTCTATGGCCGCGCCGACATGCAGATCCACCTCGCGCTGTCGGAGCCGCCGCGCTGGCGCGACTCGGCGCTCGACGGGGTCGCGCTGATCCACGTCACGCCGGGGCTCAACGGCGTCTCGCGCGCGGTAAACGAGGCCGAGCGCGGCCTGCTGCCGGTCGAGGGGACGATCGTGGTCGGCCAGCCGGCATCGACCGACCCGTCGCGCGTCCCGCCGGGCCAGGGGCTGCTCTGGGTCCAGCTCCAGGAACTGCCGCGCCAGGTGCGGGGCGACGCCGCCGGACTGATCGTGCCGCCCGCCGGCGGCCGCTGGTCGCCCGCGCTGGCCGAAGCCTATGCCGCGCGCATCCTCGATCGGCTGCGCGGCTGCATCGCCAATTTCGACGGCGCGCTGCTCAAGACGACGATCCTGTCGCCGGCCGATCTGGAGGCGATGAACATGAACCTGGTCGGCGGCGATCCCTATTCGGGCGCCTGCTCGATCGACCAGTTCCACCTGTTCCGCCCGATCGCCGGCGGCCGCAACCACGACACGCCGGTCCGCCGGCTGTTCCATATCGGCGCGTCGACCCATCCCGGGCCGGGGCTCGCCGGCATGTCCGGCCATATGGTGGCGGCGCGGCTTTAGGACCTCGCCCCTTCGCTTGACCCGCACATCCTGAGGAGGGCCGGAACGAAGGTGAAATGGCTCCTCAGGATGAGCGGAGGTAGATGGCGTCATATTGGACGCCAAGGCACTCAGGCCGCCGCCAGCATATCCTCCAACGCGCGGCCGCTGTCGTCGGCGAGTGCCTGGGTGCAGGCGTCGTCGAGCCATTGCGCCCGGCGGTCCCCCGGCGGGCGGGCGAACAGGGCGGCGCGGATCGCCTGGAAGTTGCGCAGGCCCCGTTCGAAAGTGTCGCCATAGCCCTTGATCAGCCGCTGCGACCGCACGATCCCGAGCGCGAGCGCCGGATCGCGCGCGATGCTGGCGCGAACGTCGCCCAGCCACGCCTCGATCCGCTCCTGCTCCTCGGCATAGCGCAGCGAGCGGCGGCGCATCGGCCTCAGCCCTGCCAGCAGGCGCAGCATCAGGAACCAGCGCAGGCTGGTCGTCTCGACATGGCGGCCCTCGCGGAAGAAGCGGTCGAGCCAGGACGAAAGGCGCGGCGCGCCCAGGATGAAGCGGCCGATCCCCGCGGGCAGCGTCTCGCACAGCTCGCGCAGGCGCGGGTGCATGAACTCGGTGATGCCGACGATCTGCCCTTCGCCCGCCTTGACCTCGGCACGGACCCGATCGAAGCGGGTGGCGCGGCTCTTCAGGTCGGCGACGCGGATTATGTCCTCATAGCTCATCCACAGCGCCAGGTGCCGCGCCAGCTCGGCCGTCGTCTCCCACGGCGCCGCATCGAGCGCGGCGATGTCGCGGAGCCGGTCGAGATAGAGCGTCGCATAGCCAGCGTCCTGATAGTCCATCAGCCGCTGGACGCCGTGCAGCGCCGCCGCATGGGCGGGGGCGGGCAGTTCGCCCAGGATGCGCGCGTGCAGGGCGCGGCCGGCGTCGGTGGTCGGCTGCGGGACGGCGTGGTCGATCGCGTCGGGCATCGCCACCGGCGCCTGTGCGGCGCGGAAGCCTTCGTCGAAGCCGCGCAGGTTGCTTGCCACCGCGATGCCGCTGTCGCGGATCGCCTGCTCGAACGCCTCGCGCGGGAAGGGCAGCGCGCCGCTGCCGCCGAGCGCGCCGAACATCACCGCGCTGATCACGCTGCCCGATCGCTCGGTCGCCGCCTCCATGTCGAAGCCGATGAAGCGCTTCGCCCGCCGCGCCGCCGCCTCGACGATCCGTTCACCGCTGCCGCGGCCGTCGCCCATCCCGCTCTTCTCAGCGATCGCATAGATGCGGTGGGTCGACCCGATCAGCGTGGTGCGATCCGCGGTCGAGAAGTTGCGCAGCATCGCGCGGCCGGTCTCCATCAGCTCGGAGGCGATGACGATGTCGACATCGCCCGGCGTCGGCATTTGCGCGAGGATCGGCAGCCGATCGCCCGCGCGCGCCAGCTCGACATAATAGACGGTCGATCCGGTGCGCTGGGCGACGCCCGGCACCGACGTCCCCTGGGCGAGCCAGCCATGGTGGCGCGCGACCTCCTGGATCCAGTCGGCGAGGACACCGCCGCCCTGCCCGCCGAGCGCGAGGATCGCGATGCCGATGCGATCGCGCGCCGTTTCGTTCGTCGCCGCCATCAGAAGGCCCTCGCCGCGCGGACGCGCGCATCGCGTTTCTGGAGGCCGAGGATCAGCCGCGACCGCAGCGCCTTCCACCAGCCTTCCCACCGCCCCGGATTGGCGACGATGCTGGCGCGGTAGAAGCTCGGGCACAGCACCGCGGCATGGCTCACCTCGCCGCACAGGCCGCAGCCGACGCAGCTATTGTCGACATGCGCGACCGGATCGCGGCGCAGCGGATCGGGGTTGGGCTTGATCGACAGCGACGGACAGCCCGACAGGCGGATGCAGCTATGGTCGCCGGTGCAGGTATCGGGATCGACACCGAAGCGCTCGCGCACAACGCGCTTGCCCTCGCTCATCGCCTTGCGGACGCGCGGCTTCTCGCGCCGCTGCCGGTTGAGCATGCATTCGGACTGGGCGACGACGATCTTGGGCCCGCGCTCGGGGCTGGTCATCGCCTCGCGCAACGCCGCCATCATCCGCTTGAGGTCATAGGTGCGGTCGATGGTGCGGACCCAGCCCGCGCCGATCCCGCGCACCGCCGTCTCGATCGGATGGCGGGTGGTGCGCGCCCGGTTGTCGGCGCGCGACGACAATATGTCCTGCCCCCCGGTCGCGGCCGAATAGCCGTTGTCGACGATGACGGTGACGGTGTCGTCCTTGTTGAAGACGGCGTTGCCGATGCCCGAGGTCAGGCCGTTGTGCCAGAAGCCGCCGTCGCCCATCACCGCGATCGCGCGCTTGTCCTTCGGCTTGAAGGCGGAGGCGCCGGCCGTGCCCAGGCCATAGCCCATCGTCGTGTTGCCGATGTTGAACGGCGGCAGGATCGAGAAGAGGTGGCAGCCGATGTCGGCCGAGACATGGGTCGGCCCCAGTTCGCGTTCAAGCAGCTTCATCGAGGTGAACACCGGGCGCTCGGGACAGCCGGTGCAGAAGCCGGCCGGGCGCTGCGGGATCTGCGCCGCGACCGGCGCCGGCAGCGGCGCGATCGACAGGTCGGGCAGGTCGAGCGCGGGCTGCCACTCGGTCAGGAATGTGCGCAGGCCCTGCGCCATGACGTGCGCGGTATAGTCGCCGGCGCGGGGCAGCACCTCCTTGCCGACGATCCGCGTCTGCAGGTCGGCGCGGCGGACGAGCGTGTTCAGCTCATGCTCGATGAACTCGGGCTGCCCCTCCTCCAGCACCAGCACGGCGCGCTTGCCGCGGCAGAAGGCGGCGACCTCGTCGGGGATCAGCGGATAGGTGACGTTGAGGCAATAGACCGGCAGCCGCGCGGCGCCGAACGCGTCCGACAGGCCGAGCAGTTCCATCGCGCGGTTGAGGCTGTTGAACAGGCCGCCCTGGACGATCAACCCGACCTCGCCCTCATCGGGGCCGAACCATTCGTTGAGTCGGTTCTCCTGGACGAAGGCGATGCCGGCGGGCCAGCGCTTCTCGACCTTCTCGACCTCGTGGAGGAAATTGGCGGGCGGCAGCACGATGCGGCTGGTGTCGCGCACCGGCGCGGCGGCCGCCTCGTCGACGGTCATCGCCGGGCGGCGATTGTCCTTGGCGACGAAGCTGCCGGTCATGTGGCAGGATCGGACGCGCAGCTCGAGCATCACCGGAGTGTTCGACGCCTCCGACAGCCGGAACGCCTGCTCGACCGCGTCGACGATGCTCGGCAGGTTCGGGCGCGGATCGATCAGCCACATCTGCGACTTCATCGCGAAGGCGTGGGTCCGCTCCTGCATGATCGAGGAGCCTTCGCCATAATCCTCGCCGACGATCACCAGCGCGCCGCCGGTGACCCCGCCCGAGGCGACGTTGGAGAGCGCGTCCGACGCGACGTTGGTGCCGACCACCGATTTCCACGCGACCGCGCCGCGCAAGGGATAGTTGACCGAGGCCGCGAGCATCGCCGCCGCGGTCGCCTCGCTCGCGCTCGCCTCGAAATGGACGCCGAGGCTGGCGAGCAGGTCGTTGGCGTCGGCGAACACGTCCATCAGGTGGCTGATCGGCGATCCCTGATAGCCGCCGACATAGGCGACGCCCGACTGGAGCAGCGCCTTGGTGACCGCGAGGATGCCCTCGCCGGTGAAGGTCTCGCCCTCGCCGAGCTTGAGCAGCTCGACCTCGGCGGCGAAGGACCGCTCAGCCATGGCCGCCAGTCTTGGCGACCAGCGCGAGCACGCGCAGCGGGCTGCCCGAGCCGTTCTCGATCTTGAGCGGGGCGGCGACCAGCACCGTCCCCGTCGCCGGCAGGCGATCGAGATTCTCCAGGCATTGCAGGCCGTAGCGACCGGCGCCGTGGAGCAGCGTGTGCGCCGGATAGGGCGGGGTCAGCAGGTGCGCCTGGCCGGCGTCGGTGCCGATCGTCTCGACCCCGAAGCCGATGATGTCGCGCTCCTCGATCAGGTAGCGGACCGCCTCTGCATTGGGGCCCGGCGTATGCGCGCCGTCCTCGCGGCGGTTGGTGTAGGCGTCGACGTCGCGCTTCGACCAGTCGGTGCGGAACAGCACCCAGCTCCGCGCGGGAACCGGGCCGTGGGCCGCTTCCCACGCCTCGATGTGCGAGCGGTCGAGCAGGAAGTCGGGATCGGTCTCGGCCTCCGCCGAACAATCGATCACGACCGCGGACGCGACGAAATCGGCCGGGGCAATCGTGTCGACGCTGTTGGCAGGCAGGTCCTTGCCCGAGACCCAGTGGACCGGCGCGTCGAAATGGGTGCCGGTATGCTCGCAGACCGTGAAGTTGCTCCAGTACCAGGCGACGCCACGCTCGTCGTAGCGTGAGATCACCTCGCGCGAGAAGGGCGCGCACTGGCCGAACTCGGGCGGCAGCACCAGCACGGGGGTGGCCTCGGACAGGGTCTGGGTGAGATCGACGACCTCGACCCCTCCCGAGCCGATCGCGGCCACCAGTTGCGAAAGCACGTCATTGCGGGAATTGGACATCAGGGTCATCCTCTCGTCGGATATCCGGATGCTGCATCAATAAACTTGCATGTGCAAGTATTTTCAGGCCATTGAAAAAGGACATGATGACCAAGGACCTGCGCCCCCTCGGCGATCCCGGCTCGGAGGAGTTCCGGGTCGATGCCTATCCCTTCTACCTGCTCAACCGGGCGGTGAGCCGCTACAATGTCGTGATCGAGGCCGAGCTGCGGGCGATCGGCATCGACATCCCGACCTGGCGGGTGCTGATGGTGCTGGGCGAGAAAGCGCCGCGCCCGATCGCGCAGGTCGCGCGGTCGACGGTGATCAACATCTCGACCATGGCGCGGATCGTCGAGCGGATGTCTCGCGCCGGGCTGATCGACAGCCGGCCGAGCAGCGAGGACGGCCGGGTGACCGAGATCTTCCTGACCGCCACCGGACAGGAGAAGCTGACCGCCGCCCGCGCGGTGACCGCACCGATCTACCGCAAGCTGATCCGCGGCTTCGGCGCCGAGGATTTCGGCCTGCTGATCGACATGCTCAACCGGCTCCACGACAATCTGGATTGAATCCCGCCGTCGCCCCGGCGGAGGCCGGGGGCTCAGGAGAGAGGAGATGGGCTTATCGCAGGAGCCTCCCGAGATCCCCCGGCTCGCTTTGCGAGCCGATCTCCGGCTGCGGACTGCCCCCGGCAGTCCGCTGTCCGCCTACGATCCTCCGCCGGGATGACGGGTTAGGCGGCGAGCTTCGCGGCTGCCCTGGCGCGGCGTGTGATCTCTGCGGTGTCGGGCTTGCCGGGCGGGACGATCCAGC
>NZ_FUYM01000004.1 GCF_900167915.1 Rhizorhabdus histidinilytica
CATGATGAACCTGGAGACCGTCAACACCTATGAGGGCGCGCATGACGTCCACGCGCTGATCCTCGGCCGCGCCATCACCGGCATCGCCGCCTTCTGATGACTGCGCCGCCGCTGGCCGGCCTCAAGGTCGTGGAGCTCGCGCGCATCCTGGCCGGTCCCTGGGCCGGCCAGGTGCTGGCGGACCTCGGCGCCGAAGTGATCAAGGTCGAGAGCCCCGCCGGGGACGATACGCGCGGATGGGGCCCACCGTTCATCGACCGCGCCGACGGCAGCCGCGACGCCGCCTATTTCCACGCCGCCAACCGGGGCAAGCGCAGCGAGGCGGTCGACTTCGCGACCGAGCAGGGCCAAAGGCGCGTGCGCGAGCTCGTCGCCGACGCCGATGTGGTCATCGAGAATTTCAAGGTCGGCGGCCTCGCCAAATATGGGCTGGACCATGCCAGCCTCGCGGCGATCAATCCGCGTCTCGTCTATTGCTCGATCACGGGCTTCGGCCAGGACGGGCCCTATGCCGCCCGCGCGGGATACGACTTCATCATCCAGGGCATGGGCGGGATCATGGACTTGACCGGCGAGCCCGACGGCGCGCCGCAGAAGATCGGCGTGGCCTATGCCGACATATTGACCGGCCTCTACGCGGTGATCGGCATCCAGGCGGCGCTGGCCGAGCGCGAGCGCAGCGGCCTGGGGCAGCATGTCGACATGGCGCTGCTCGACGTCATGGTCGGGACGCTGGCCAACCAGGCGATGAACTATCTCGCCTCCGGCGTCGCGCCGACGCGGCTCGGCAACGCCCATCCCAACATTGTGCCCTATCAGGCCTATCCGACGCAGGACGACTGGTTCATCCTGGCGACCGGCAACGACCGGCAATATGAGCGCTTCTGCGACGTCGTCGGCATCGCGCCGGGGGACGACTTCAAGACCAATCCGCAGCGCCTTGCCCGGCGCGACGCGTTGAGCGCGATCATCGCCGACGCCACGCGCCGATGGCCGCGCGCCGACCTGCTCGCCGCGCTGGAGCGGGTCGGCGTGCCGGCCGGCCCGATCAACGACGTCGCCCAGGCGCTCGCCGATCCACAGGTCGTCCATCGCGGCATGGTCGTCGACATGGTCGACGAGGACGGCGGCCATGTGCCCGGCATGCGGCTACCGATCCGTTTCTCGCGCTCCCCCCTCGCCGCCCCCCGGCCCGCGCCGAAGCGGCCCGACTGACGGCGCCCATCCCGGCCGCTCGCCGCGAAGGTCCGTCGGTCGGACCTGTTTTCCGGCTTGCCGAAATCAGTAGACCGAGCGCCGATAGAGCCCGGCCTCGGCCATCGCCTCGAGCACGCCGGTGCCGAGCAGGTCGCCGAGCGTCGCGTGGACGTCGTCGTCCATTCGCTTGCTGCCGCAGACATAGATGGCGCCGCCGGCCAGCACCCAATCGAGGATCGGCGCCTTGGCGTCGCGGATCTGGTTGGTGACGAGGCGCTGCTCGCCGGTCTCGCCGGGAAAGACGAGGTCGCAGCGTTCGAGATGCCCGGTCGACACCCACTCGGCGATCTCGGCCGCGAGCACCTCGTCGTCGGCGCTGTTGCGATCGCCGAAGATCAGCCAGTTGCGGGTGCCCGCGGGCCGCGCCTTGATATGGGCGTGCAGCCCGGCCAGCCCGGTCGCATTGCCGACCAGGATCAGCGGCACATGATCGGGCGGCGGCACGAAGGCCGGATCGTCGCGGACCAGCAGCGCGATGCGCTGTCCGGTCTCGACCTCCTCGCACAGCCAGCGCGAGCGGCGCCCCTCCGCCGGGGCGCTGGCAGGCACCCGCCGGACGACGAGGTGGATCGCGCCTTCGGCTGGCAGTGATCCGATCATATAGTCGCCGGCCGTCGCCGTCGGCCGGCCGCCGGGATCCAGCACATCCTGTGCAGGGCCGCAATAGACATGGGCGACGGCGCCGGCCCGCCATTCGGGCAGGTCGTCTTCCGGTTCGAGCCGCAGCCGGTAAAGCGGGCCGCCGGCCGAATCGGGATTGGCGACCGCCCGCGATATCAGACGCCAAGCCGCATAAGGCAGCCGTTCGACCTCGACCGGATCGGCGACCGGTGGCGCGGGCGTCCGCGCCCGCCGGGAGACGGGGGCCGGCCGGAGATCGGGCGCCTCCAGTTCCTCGCCACGGGTACGCCGCGCCAGGATGAACACGAGCAGCACGAACATCAGCGCGGCGAAGGCCGCGAGGATCAGCATCAGATGATTGAAGCCGCTCACCGGCGCGATCGTCCGAATGGAGGCAGAACCGCCACGAAGGGCCGGCAAGCGATAGCGGAACGGACGGCCCGGTTCCGCGGGATGGTCGGTCGCATCGGCCGCTGCTTCCCCTCAGCCGTTGGCGAAGGAAAGCAACGGATAGAGATCAACCGGTTCGGCTGCCGCACACTGTCATTCCCCTACGGCCCGATGATAGGCCGGGTCATCCCCCGCTGACAAGGTCATAGCGCGGCTTTCGCCGATTTCTCCATTCCTTTCTGTGGCGTAGCGATCCCCTCAGGGACCGCCGCCCGCTCACCGCATCAGCAGCGAGCGGGCCTGTGCGGCGATCTGCGCCAGCATCGCCGCGGTCGGCGCCGCCGCCGATCGGGCGCGGCCGACCGTCTGACGGAACTGCTCGGCGCGGTCGCGGTGGGTCTCCAGCCAGGCGGTGACCGCCTCGCCGGGGCCCTTGCCGCCATGTCGTGCCAGGAAGTCGAGGCGAACCTGGCCGAATTCGCGGGTGAGCCCCGCGATCAGCAGCCGCTCCCATGCGTCCGCGCTGCGGAAGCGCGCCGCGGCCGCCTTGGCCCAGTCAAGGCCGAGCGCTTCGCCCAGCACCACATAGGCACGGGTGACATCGACCTCGTCAGCGGATAGCTCGCTGGCGAGCGCGGCGGTGCCGATCGCGCCGTCGATCTCGGCGATCTCGACGACCGCGTCGATCAATGCCGGATCGGCGCCCTCGGCGGTGATCCGCTGGCGAAGCTGGTCCGACTGCTGGCGCGCCTCGCTGCGGATCAGGTCGGCCCGGGCGGCGTCGAGCCGGGCGAGGCCGGGCTTGAGCATCGTCACCATCGTGCCGATGTCGGTCTCCGCCGCGATGCAGCGCAGCAGATCGGCCACATGGCCGCGCGCGATCTCGGCCAGCGCGGCGAGCAGCGTCAGGCGCGCCTGCTCGCCGATCGCGGTCTGTTCGATGCGCGTGAACAACGCTTCGAGCCCGAACAGCGCGTCGACCGTGAAATAGGCGGTCGCCACCTGTGCCAGCGAGCAGCCTTCCTCCTCGGCCATCTCGAACGGCGCAACCAGGCCCAGCCGGTTGATCACCCGGTTCGACATCTTGGTCGCCAATATCTGCGGACGCAGGCGGTGCGCCTCGATCGCGTCGGCGAAGCCCTTCTGCATCGCCGGCGGGAAGGCCGCGAGCAGCAGCGGGGTGAGCATCGGATCGCCGGTGCGGTCGCTGTTCTCGATCGCGTCCTGAAGCGCCAGCTTGCCATGCGACAGCACCACCGCCAACTCGGGCCGGGTGAGGCCGAGATGCTCCTGGGCGCGGCGCAGCAGCATGTCGTTGCTGTCGAAGCCGTCGACCGCACGGTTGATACGGCCATTCTCCTCCAGGATCTCGATGACGCGGAGTTGCGCGGGCAGCGCCTCGGACCCGCCGCGCTCGGCCAGCGACAGCGCCAGCGTCTGCAGGCGGTTGTCCTCCAGCACGATATGGGCGACATCGTCGGTCATCTTGACGAGCAGCGCGTTGCGCTTGTCGAACTCCAGCCGGCCTTCGAGCATCTCGCGGTTGAGCGCGATCTTGATGTTGACCTCGTTGTCCGAGCAGTCGACACCGGCCGAATTGTCGATGAAGTCGGCGTTGATCCGCCCGCCCTTCATCGCGAAGGCGATGCGGCCCGCCTGGGTCACGCCCAGATTGGCGCCTTCACCGATCACCCGGGCGCGAACCTCCTCGCCGTCGACGCGGTGCGCCTCGTTCGAGCGGTCGCCGACCTCGGCGTTGGTCTCCGACTTCGCCTTCACATAGGTGCCGATCCCGCCGAACCACAGCAGATCGACCGGGCTCTTGAGGATCGCCGCGATCAGCGCAGACGGATCGAGCACCTCATCGGCGATGCCGAGCGCCTCGCGCACCTGCGGAGAGATCGGAATCTCCTTCTGGTCGCGCGGAAAGACGCCGCCGCCCTTCGAGATCAGCTTTGCGTCATAGTCGGCCCAGCTCGACCGGGGTAGGACGAACAGGCGGTTGCGTTCCTCCCAGCTCTTCGCCGCGTCGGGGTCGGGATCGAGGAAGATGTGGCGATGGTCGAATGCCGCGATGAGGCGGATCGACTTCGACAGCAGCATGCCGTTGCCGAACACGTCGCCCGACATGTCGCCGCAGCCGACGACGCGGACCGGATCGGTCTGCACGTCGACGCCCATCTCGGCGAAATGGCGCTGGACCGAAACCCAGGCACCGCGCGCGGTGATGCCCATCGCCTTGTGGTCATAGCCATGGCTGCCGCCGCTCGCGAAGGCGTCGCCCAGCCAGAAGCCGCGCTCCACCGCGATCGCGTTGGCGACGTCGGAGAAGGTCGCCGTGCCCTTGTCGGCGGCGACGACGAAATAGGGATCGTCGCCGTCGCGGATCGCCACCTTCGGCGGATGGACGACCTTGCCCTCGACGATGTTGTCGGTGACCGACAGCAGCGAGCGGATGAACACGCGATAGCTTTCGGTGCCCTCCGCCAGCCAGGCGTCGCGATCGGACGGCGAAGGCAACTGCTTCGGATAGAAGCCGCCCTTGGCGCCGGTCGGCACGATCACCGCATTCTTGACGACCTGCGCCTTCATCAGGCCGAGGATCTCGGTACGGAAGTCGTCGCGCCGGTCGGACCAGCGCAGGCCGCCGCGCGCGATCGGCCCGCCGCGCAGGTGGATGCCCTCGACGCGCGGGCTGTAGACCCAGATCTCCCGCCACGGCACCGGCGCGGGAAGGCCGGGCACGCCGCTCGAATCGATCTTGAAGGCGAGCGCCTCCTTCGCGGCCGGCGAGAAGGCGTTGGTGCGCAGGGTCGCGCGGACGACCGCGCGGAAGCGGCGCAGCATGCGATCGTCATCGATCGCCGTCACCTTCTTCAGGCCGGTCTCGATCTCGGCATGAAGGCGCTCGGCCTCGGCCGCGTCGCCGCGGGTCGGGTGATGGAGCGCGCGGAAATAGGCGATGATGCCGCGCGCGACATCGGGCGCCTTCTTCAGCGCCTCGACCGCGGTGGCCAGGCCATAGGCGAAGCCGGTCTGGCGCAGGTAGCGGAACCAGGCGCGGAACAGCAGCGCCTCGTCCGGCGACAGGCCGACCGTGACGATCAGCTCGTTGAACAGGTCGTTCTCGGCGCGCCCTTCGAGCGTCGCCGCGATCGATTCCTCGGCAACGGCGCTGTGCTCGATCAACCGGTTGGCGGTATCGGCGTCGGGCAGGTCGAGCTTGAACTCGTGGATATAGCCGATCGCGCCGCCGTCGAGCGGGGTCGGAATCTCCTCGATCACCCGGAAGCCGAAATTCTCGAGCACCGGTACCGCTTCGGACAGCGGGATCAGCGCGCCGCGCCGATAGATCTTCAGCCGCAGGCGATGATCGGGATCATGCTCCTCGCGATAGAGGCGGCAGCCACGCGCCGCACTGCCGCCCAACGCGTTGAGCCGCAATATGTCGGTCGCAGCTTCGGCCGGGGTGGAATGGGTGCGATAGGCGATCGGGAACGCGGCGGCATAGTCGAGCGTCAGCCGCACCGCACGGTTGCCGGCGTCCATCTCGGCAAGCTGCGCCTCGACGGCCGGCTCCCAGCCGCGCAGCATCTCGCTCAGCCGTCGGTCGAGCGGCTCGCTGTCGGGCACGGCGCCGCCGGCCGGCAGATCGAGCATGTAGCGGATCTGGGCGATGTCGCCCTCGCCGAGCTGGAGCGACCAGTTGGAGAGGGTGGCGCCCGACGCCTGGGCCAGCATGTCGCCGATCGCGACGCGGCGGCCGGTGGTCAGCAGCTCGCGCGGCAGCCAGACGATCGCGACCAGATGCTCGCCCAGCGTGGTCCGGACCAGCTCAAGCCGTGGACGCGGGCGATCGACCAGCGACATCGCCGTCAGCACCACCTTCTCGAGCGAGTCGATCGGCAGCGCCAGGACGAGGTCGGGCGGCAGCTCCGACAGCGCATGATGCAATGCCTTCCCGGCATGGCCCTTCGGATCGAAACCGAGCCGTTCCTCGATCGCGGCGAGGCGGCTGCGCAGCACGGGAATGTCCTCGGCCGGGGTGCGCAGCGCGGCGCTGGTCCACAGGCCGGCATGGATCGACAGGCCGGTGACGTCCTTGCCCTGCCGCACCGGGGTGACGATCAGGTCGAGCGGCGCGCGGCGATGAACGGTCGAGCGGCAGTCGGACTTGAGCAGCAACGGCGCGGCGCCGCCCTTCTCGAACCAGGCGATCGCCGCCTTCGCGGTGGAATCACGCCACAGCTTGCGGCTGCCGACGCGCAGGATGCCGAGCCGGTCGCGCGGCTCGCCCTTCACCATGGCGACGTGATGGCCGAGCAAAGTGAGGTTCTGGTCGAGCAGCCAGCGCAGCAGCGCCGCGCCTTCGCCGTCGGGCAGCCCCTCGGCATCGTCGCGCATCGCGATCTGCATCGCCTGCCAGTCGCGTACGGCGGCGCGGACGTCCTCGAGCACGGCGTCGATCGCCTGGGCGAGCGCCTGCCTCTCGCGCGCGTCGACCCGCTCGGCTTCGAGATAGATGAAGGATTCGCGCCGTTCGCCGGTCGATCCCTGCGGCAGCACGGCGGTGAGGGTGCCGTCCTCGTCGCGGCGGACCGCGATGACGGGGTGGAGCAGGCGACGGACCTCGACCCCCTGCGCGGCGAGCGCGGCGGAGACCGAGTCGACCAGGAAGGGCATGTCGTCATTGACGACGGCGATCCGCATCAACCGACTGCCGCCGACATTGCCGGCGATCGTCTGCACGGCGATCGCGGCGCGGCCGGGCTGCCGCCGGCGCGCGGTGTGAGCCAGGAAGGCCGCCGCCTTTTCGAGGGGTTCGCCATCGAGGCCCGCGAGTTCACCCGGAAGGGCGCCGCTGGTCAGGGCCTTGGCGAAGATGTCGGTGAATTCGTGCTTGTCCGAAGCCGTGCGCTTGGCCGTCTCGGTATCCATGAAAATCCGCTCCTCCTCCCCCGCTTCCGGGCTGTCCGGATCGCGGCTGGGACATTGCCGAGACGATATGGACCCGTCCGCCGAGCGTCACAAGGGTCGTGCCGCCGGCCGAGAACTTTGCAACGAACGTGCGGGAACATATCCGTCACGACCATATTGTCGCGTGGCGATGCGCGGCGATGGGAAAATCTCCCGCCGGGAATCGACCTGGGCTCCGCCAGTCAGGCAGTGAAGCGTTGCAATGCCTGGTCGACCAGCGCGCGCTCGCCAATCGGCCGCGAAACGATTGCCAGCCGGCCGTCATCCTGCCGCCGCGCGATCAGCAGGACGATGTCGTCCTCGACCGCGCCGAGGTCGACCGTCGCGCGCGACGGAGCGCTGCCCAGCATCATTCGGGCCGAGCGAACCTTGTCGACCTTCAGCGCGGGACGACGCTCGCCGCGCTCGGTGGCGACCACGGCCTTGATCCCGCCGGCGAGGCCCGACAGCCAGGCCTCGACCATGCCGGCCGCGAGGCAGAGACGGCGGGCATGGGTGAGGACGGCGGCGAACTCGGTGATCCGCTTGCGATCATAGTCGCGGCCGAACACCAGCTTGACGATCGGCGTCATCGGTGCGCGCGCCTGCGGTACGATGCCAGCTTCGGCGAGCAGCGCGGCGAAACCGGCCGGATTGGCCTCGGCGGCGAGCGCGACGTCATAGGCGAGCGAGATGGCGCGGTAGAGCGCGGCGCGGGTGCGGCCCTCGCAATCCCGGGCCTCGATCGCGAGCTCGCGGGCGTCCTCGACCAGCTCGACGAGATCGGGCTGTTCCTGGTCGAGCGCCGCGACCGGCGCCTCCTCCACGGCCGCCGGCTGTGCCGGACCGGCGAAGGCGGTGGTCACGGCTTCGACGATGTCGGGGGCCAGCGCCTGCTCGGCGGTTTCCTTCCAGTTGATGACGCCATGGACCAGGTCGATCGCGCGGCCGTCCGACGAGTAGGGCATCAGGATGCCGCGATAGAGCATCGGCTGGCCGCGATGGCTGACGAACTCGGCCTCGAAGCCGACGGGCGCGCGGTTGTCGAGGATTTCGGCATAGTGGGCGGTGAGACGCGACAGCAGCGCCCGTGCGGGAACGTCGGCGACAGTCGCGACATCGGCGCCGAGCTCGCCCTCTTCGCGCAGCGCACGGCCCAGATAGGCGATCGACGGGTTGGCGCGGTCGACGGCGAAGTCGAGCAGCACCGAATAGGGTCCGAACTCCCCCAGCGCATCCGAATCGAGATCGGCGATCGACGGATAGTCGCGGCCGTCGAGCAGCGACAGCCAGGTCTCATAGGCGCGCACATGCATGCGCCGCTCGTCCGCACCGATCAGGGGCGGCAGGTCCATGCAGGGTTCGTCGGCGACCGGGAAATCCCAGTCGGCGAGATCCTCGGCGATGAACGAGCGATAATCTTCCATGGTCGGTCCCCGATAGGGCGGCCGATTCCGGAATCGCCGCCTCTTGTGCGATCATGCGCGCGGGCGGGTTGAGGATTGGTAAAGGCGCACGGGGCCAGGCAGCGTGAAAGATAGCCGCGAGGGCGCTTGAAACTGCCGGTCACCACTGTTAGAGGCGCGCTTCGGTTCGCCGCTTTAGCTCAGTTGGTAGAGCATCGCATTCGTAATGCGGGGGTCACAGGTTCGAGTCCTGTAAGCGGCACCATTTCCCTCAACAGCGCGAGAATGCGGCTTCAGCGGCCGCTTGCAAGTGGCCAGCGGCCGAGGATGTCGTCGTTCGCGGCATTTTCGATGGCGATCTCGTCCATGCGGACCTTGAGCACGCAGATCGGCCGCTGATCGGTGCCGCCCGGCTGCACGCAGCGGACCGGCTCCGCATCGCGATCGACGCGGCCGGCGATCCGCACGCGGAAGCCCCGGTCGGGATCGACCTCGCCCCGGGCAATGCGGCGGACGACGTCCAGCGAGCGTCCATTGCGCGTGAGCCGGCTTTCGGCGTCGGCAGGAAGGAACTGGGCGACCGCGAGCGACTGGCCGGACAGCGTGATCGGCTCGGTCCCGCTCGGGGTCGAAGGGGTGCGGCGGGCGGGGCAACGCTCGCCCGACGACCAGGGACGCGCGACCCAGAAGCCTTCGGCACGGCTGCCGTCGGTCGAATCATGGCCCCAGTCCGCGGCCTGCCATTGCACCGGGATCACCGAGACGCGCAGCGTCTGCCGCTCGTCGTCATAGCTCCATTGCATCGGCAGCCGCGCATCGGGGTCCGCCGGACCGTTGCACCCGAATGGCAGCACCAGCTCGAAGCGCTGCCCCGCCGCCCGCCGAACGCCGTCCGGCAGTCGGTCGCCGGTCGACCATGCGTCGGACGCCTCCCGAACGAGAGCCAGCAGCTCGGCCCGGTGGAGGAGCCTCTCCACGGGCGGCTGCGGCGCCGGGGCGGGCAGCGCGGGAACGACCGGCCGCGCCACCGGGGTTTCCCGGGGTGCGGTCTCCCGCCCAAGGAAGAAGCCTGCGCCTCCAACCATGATCACTGCCGCCAGCCCGGCGGCGATCACAAGCCGGCTGGTCCTGATGCTGGGCTCGCGCATGCGGTGGTGATAACAAATCCCGGCCCATCCTCCAGATAAAAATCAGCGATTCCAGCAGCAAGACGTTGACAGGCCGACGGCGCGGGCCGACGCAGGGCCCGCATGACGGCCGACCAGATCATCACCTTGGTTGTTCTTGCCGCGGTCGTCGCCGCGCTGATTCTCGACAGGGTCCGCGCCGATGTCGTCGCCCTGTCGGGCGCGGCCGTGTTGCTGATGACCGGTGTCGTCCGGCCGATCGACGTGCAGGGCGCCTTCGCCAGCCCGGCTATCATCGCGCTCGCGTCGCTGTTCGTCATCGCCTATGCGCTCGAGCTGTCAGGCCTGCTCGACCGTGCGATCGCCGCCGCGGTGGCGTTATGCCGCCGCTTCGGCGCGACCGGCATCTGGCTGCTGCTGGCGATGATCGGTTCGGTCTCCTGCTTCCTCAATTCGACGCCGATCGTCGTGCTGGGCGCCCCGGTGGTACGCGACGTCGCCAATGCGCTGAAGCTTTCGCCGAAGCGCTTCCTCATCCCCTTGTCCTACATCACCATCCTGACCGGCTGCTGCACGCTGATCGGCACGTCGACCAACCTGCTCGTCGACGACATGGCGAGCGTCGCCGGGCAACCCCGCTTCGGGATATTCGAGATCACGCCCGTCGGCATACCGATGGCGCTGGCAGGCGGGCTCTACCTCTTCTTCCTGAGCGGAAGGCTGCTGGGCGGCCGTCATGAGACGGAACGGCGCGAAGGATCGGCCGCGCCGATCGATCCGCTCCACATTCCCAACGCCCAGATCGGCGATTCCCAGCTTTTCGCCCAGAAACGCCCGCTGAACCTGCGCAAGGCGGCACTCGCCCTGGCGACCTTCGTGGGCGCGGTCCTGCTCGCCGCTGCGGGTGTCGCGCCGATCGCATCCACCGCCTTCGCCGGCGCGGTCGCGCTCATCCTGCTGCGCGTGGTCAGCGCCGACGAGGCCTATCGCGGGCTCAAGCCCGAGATCCTGATCCTGATCGCCGGCATGGTCGTGATCGGCATCGCGATGGAGGAGAGCGGGCTCGCCGACGCCGCCTCGCGCCTGCTGATCGCCAGCGTCCACGGTCTCAGCCCCGTGGCCGCGCTGGCGGTGCTGTACCTGCTGACGATGGTGCTGACCGAACTTCTCTCGAACGCGACGGTGGCCGTCCTGGTAACGCCCGTGGCAGTAGCGCTGGCCGAGAGCCTGGGGGTCAGCCCGCGGCCGTTCCTGGTCGGGGTGATGATGGCAGCGAGCGCCGCCTTCGCGACCCCCTTCGGCTATCAGACCAACGTCATCGTCTACCAGATGGCCGGCTATCGCTACATGGATTTCGTCCGGATCGGGCTGCCGCTGAACCTGATAACCTTCGGTGTCGCCATGCTGGCGATCTTGTATTTCTTTCCGTTCTGATCGCCGGCGCGAGCGAACCGGCCGGCGTCAGCCCTGCCCCGCCGCCGCCAGCGCGCGGCGGAACAGCCAGACCCGGATCGCGCTGGCGAGGTTGGGCAGGTCGTCGTCGGCGATCCGCTCGACATCGATCCGCGCGACGAGGGCGTTGAGGGGGATGCCCTCCTCCCCCGCCGCGCGGACCAGCGCGTCCCAGAAGGGCTGTTCCAGGGTGATCGACGTGGCGTGGCCGGCAATATTCACCGACCGCTTGACCGGCCCCGCCATCCGACCGCGCGCCTGCCGCTCCCGGGGTCTCAGTACATGTGCTGGCCGCCGTTGATCGACAGCGTCGATCCGGTGACGAAGCCCGCTTCCTCGCCGCACAGGAACACCACGCCGCGCGCGATCTCCTCGGCATGGCCGAGGCGCCCCACGGGGATCTTGGCGACGATCTTGGCAAGCACGTCCTGCGGCACGGCGGCCACCATGTCGGTGTCGATATAGCCCGGCGCGATCGCATTGACCGTCACGCCCGCCTTCGCGCCTTCCTGCGCCAGCGCCTTGGTGAAGCCGTGGATGCCCGACTTGGCGGCGGCGTAGTTGACCTGGCCGTACTGGCCGGCCTGTCCATTGATCGAGCCGATGTTGACGATCCGGCCCCAGCCCCGCGCGCGCATGCCGGGGAAGGTCGCCTTCGCCATGTTGAAGCAGCCGCCGAGATTCGTGTCCATGACGTCCTTCCAATCCTGGTAGGTCATCTTGAGCAACGTTCCATCGCGGGTGATGCCGGCATTGTTGACGACGATGTCGACCGGGCCCAGCTCGGCCTCGACCTGCTCGACGCCCTTGTGACAGGCGTCATAGTCGGCGACGTCCCATTTGTAGCTGCGGATGCCGGTCTTATCGGTGAACGCCCGCGCGCGTTCCTCGTTGCCCGCATAGTTGGCCGCGACGGCGACGCCCGCGTCCCTGAGCGCCAGGCTGATCGCCTCGCCGATACCCCTGGTTCCACCGGTAACGATCGCAACCCGCGCCATAAGTGATCTCCCATAGACTCGGCTCGATGCTAGAGCCTCTGCGTGCGTGACGAAAGCTCCCCGAACAGAAATTCATGACAGTTGAAAGAGCGCCGCCATGCGATGATCAGGAGCGATCGATCCAGCCCGCCAGTTCGTCGCCGATCAGCGTTTCGAGCATCGCCATGCCGGGTGCGCCATCGTTGAGGCAGGGCAGATAGGCGAAGCTCTCGCCCCCCGCCGCGAGGAAGCGGTCGCGCCCGCGGATAGCGAGTTCCTCAAGCGTCTCCAGGCAGTCGGCCGAGAAGCCCGGCGCGATCACCGCCAGCCGCCGGACGCCGTCGCCGGCGAGCCGGTCGAGCGTCGCCTCGGTCGAGGGTTCGAGCCAGCGGGCGCGGCCGAAGCGCGACTGGAAGGAGACGTGCAACTCGCGGCCCAGCGCATCGCCCAGCAGCCGCGCCGTCTTGCGGCAGTGGCAATGATAGGGATCGCCGAGGTCGAGCGTCCGCGCCGGCATGCCGTGGAAGCTGGCCAGGATCGCGTCGGGCTCGC
Organism: Rhizorhabdus histidinilytica; assembly: GCF_900167915.1. GTDB lineage: Bacteria > Pseudomonadota > Alphaproteobacteria > Sphingomonadales > Sphingomonadaceae > Rhizorhabdus > Rhizorhabdus histidinilytica. The sequence goes on from NZ_FUYM01000004.1 coordinate 12,739, forward strand.
CATGCAGCGCCGCCAGCCCGGTGCGCACCGAGGCGGCGAGCGCCTCGATATAGGCGGGATGATCGAAATAGGGCGGCAGCGTGCGGATCGCCGGCTGCCAGCGCATCTTCGCCAGCACCGCGAAGGCCGCGTCGTTGGCGGTCGCGGTCGTCGCCGCGCAATATTGCGGATAGAGCGGCGCGATCAGGATGCGGTCGCAGCCCGCCGCCTGCAACGCCGCGATCCGATCGCCGATCGCCGGCTTGCCATAGCGCATCGCATGATCGACGATCGCCCGGTCGCCGAAGCGGGCCTGCAGGTCCTCCGCCTGGCGGGCCGTGATCGCGGCGAGCGGTGACCCTTCCTCGCTCCACACCTGCGCATAGGCATGCGCCGACTTGCGCGGCCGGACGTTGAGGATGATCCCGCGCAGGATCGGCTGCCAGGCGATCGGCGGAATCTCGACCACGCGCCGATCCGACAGGAACTCGCGCAGATAGCGCTTCACCGCACCCGGTGTCGGCGCATCCGGGGTGCCGAGGTTGACGATCAGCACGCCGACCTTCGGCGCGGCGACGGGCGTATGCCCTTCCGGTAAAGGTCTCATGCGTCGGACAGCCTCAGCGGCAGGTGGCGGAGGCGCTTGCCGGTCGCCGCGAAGATCGCATTGGCGACGGCCGGGGCGACCGGCGGCACCGCGATTTCGCCCGCACCGCCCGGCGGCAGCTCGGACGGGATGATCTCGACACGAATCTCCGGCGTCGACGTCAGGTCGGGCAGGCCGAGCCCATCGAAATTCTGCGCGGCGACGATTCCGCCGCGGATCGAGATGCCGTCGCCGAAGGCGTTGGCCAGTCCCCAGAGGATGCCCCCCTCGACCTGCTGGCGGACGATGTCGGGGTGGATCGTCCGGCCGACGTCGACGACGGCGGTGACGTTGGGCACCTTGACCTGATCGCCTTCGATCCGCGCCTCGACCAGCATCGCGACATGGCTGCCGAAGCAGCTATGGACCGCCAGCCCCTGCCCGGTGCCGGGCTCCCCGCCCTGCCATGCCCCGATCGAGGCGGCCATCTGCAGGCAGCGGGCGAGGCGCGGCTGACCGCTCAGCGCCTGCATGCGGAAGGACAGCGGATCGAGCCCGGCGACCAGCGCCAGCTCGTCGATGAAGCTCTCGGTGAAGAAGGCGGTATAGCTGTTGGCGACCGACCGCCAGGCGCCGGTCGGCACGCCGGTCGCCGCCTCGATATGCTCGACCGCCAGCGCCGCGATCGCATAGGGCGGGGCGGCGCCCTCGACGGCGCCGCGATCGGCGCCGTAGCTCGCCTTGCGTTCGCCGCCGGTCAGCCGCACCATCATCTCGGCGTTGGTCGAGGGCGCGGCGATCCGCGCCGACCAGCCGGCGATCGCCCCGGCGGGGCCGAGCTTCGCCTTCAGCCGCGCGCTCGCGGGCGGGCGGAAGCGGCCATGCTGAATATCCTCGCGGCGCGGCCAGACGAGCTGGACCGGCTTCCGAACCTTGGACGCGATGATCGCCGCCTCGACCGCCGCCTGCACCTCGGTCTTGCGGCCGAAGCCGCCGCCGACCAGCGTCGGGTAGATCGTCACCCGTCCTTCGTCGAGGCCGACCGCCCTCGCCACGGCGGCGCGGGCCATCGGCGCGGCCTGGGTCGGCACCCAGACTTCGACCCCGCCGTCGCCGAAGCGTGCGGTCGCAGTGAGCGTCTCCATCGGGGCATGGGCGAGCATCGGCACCGAATAAGCGGCGGTGACGACGCCCTGCCCCGTCAGCGTCGCATCGGGATCACCATGCTCGACGAAGCGCTCGCCCTCGCCCTTGTCGAGCGCCGCGGCCAGCGCGCGGCGCACGCTGCCGTCGTCGGGGCGCGGAGCACGCGTCTCGAACTCGACCGCGAGCGCCTCCAGCCCGCGATCGGCAGCCCACCAGTTGGTGCCGACCACGGCGACCCAGCCGGGATTGGTGAGCACCGCCATGACGCCGGGCGTCTCGTCGGCCGCTGCGGTCGTCATCTTCACAGGATGCGCATCACCATAGGGGCCATGCGCGATCGACGCGTAGACCATACCGGGCAGCCGGATATCGGCACCCATCTGCGCGCTGCCGTCGACCTTCGCCGGCAGGTCGAGGCGCGGCACCGGCCGACCGAGCAGCGTCCGCTCGTCCCGGTCGCGCAGCCGCAGCTCGTCGGGCGGGGTCATCCGCGCGGCAGCCTCGGCCAGCTCGCCGAACCGCATCCGATCGCTGCCGCGCACGACAAAGCCGGCTTCGGTGTCGCACGCCTTCCAGTCGATTCCCCAGCGGTCCGCCGCCGCCATGCACAACAGGCTGCGCGCCGCCGCCCCCGCCTCGCGCAGCCGCGTCTCGAACGAGCGGATCGAGGAGGAGCCGCCGGTGATGGTCAGGTTCATGCGGATCGCGACTTCGCGCGCGGCCCATTCGCCAGGGGCATGCAGCCAGGCGGGAAGCCGCTCGCGCGCCTGTTCCTCGACCAAGAGGCTGTTGGCATAGACGGGGTTGATCGGCGCCGGCTCGACGCCGACCGTGCGCCAGTCGGCGCCCAGCTCGTCGGCCAGTATCTGCGGCATCGAGGTGTAGACCCCCTGCCCCATTTCCGCCTGCGGCACCGCCACGATCACCCGGCCGTCGGTCGCGATCTTGAGAAAGGCGTTGAACAGCTGCTCGCCCGGCCCGAGCGCGAGGTTGGGCGCATAGCGGCGCGGCCAGACCGCCCAGCCCAGCACCAGCCCAGCCGCCGCCCCGCCGCCGACCAGCAGACTGCGCCTGGTGACGCCGCGCCGGGGCTTGCCCACCCCATCCTCCCGCTCGATCCGTGCATGCATGCGGTCATGATAGGCGGGCCGATTGTGCGAGACCACCGCAATCGTCATCTATCACTCCCCCGTCATGCCAGCGGAGGCTGGCATCCATGTCTGCCGTCTTCTCAGACGCCATCTCAGGTGAAGAGAGACATGGACCCCAGCCTTCGCTGGGGTGACGGAGAAAGGGATATCCCGCCATACTTGATCCCCGCAGTCCGGTGGCGCATGAGCGCGGCCATGTCGATGCTCGCCCGCCCCGCCGCCCCTTCGCCCCATCCGAACGCCCTGGCCAACTGGCTGCAGCTGGTGGCGGTGCTGGTGTTCGCGATCGTCGTTGTCGGCGGCATCACCCGGCTGACCGAGTCGGGCCTGTCGATCACCGAGTGGAAGCCGGTGCGCGGCATCATCCCGCCGCTGAACCAGGCCGAATGGGTGGCCGAATTCGAGAATTACAAGCGCATCCCGCAATATACGGCCTTCAACCTCCACATGACGCTGGAGGGATTCAAGGCGATCTACTTCTGGGAATATCTGCACCGGCTGCTGGCGCGCGGGATCGGCGTGGTGCTGGCGGGCGTCATGATCGTCGCCTGGTGGAAGCGCGCGATTCCCGCCGGCTACGGCTGGCGGATGATCGGCATCTTCGCGCTCGGCGGCCTGCAGGGAGCGATCGGCTGGTGGATGGTCTATTCGGGCCTGTCAGTGCGGACCGAGGTGAGCCATATCCGCCTCGCGACCCACCTGATCGCGGCGCTGCTGATCTTCTCGGCGCTGGTCTGGACGGTGCTCGACCTGCGCCGGCTGGCGCGCGATCCTAACGCTCGTCCGGCGCGGCCGACCGCCCTCGCCGTCGCCGCGGTGCTGATCCTGGCGGTGCAGATCATGCTCGGTGCCTTCGTCGCGGGCCTGCGCGCGGGCTATGCCTTCGCGACCTGGCCGAAGATGGGCGACGAATGGTTCCCCTCGGGTGGATGGAACCTGGCGCAAGGCCTCGCCAATCTGCACGACAATCCGATCGTCGTGCAGTTCGCCCACCGCTGGTGGGCCTGGGTCGCGGCAATCGCCGCGATCGCCGTCGCCCGCGCGGCGCGCAAGCGGGGCGCGGTCGGCCCGGTCCATGCGGTCGCCACCCTGATCGTCGTCCAGATCGGCCTTGGCATCGCGACGCTGCTCACCGGCGTCGACATCGTCGTCGCGGTCGCCCACCAGGCGGTGGCGGTGCTGCTGCTGGCCGCGCTGCTCTGGGCCGGGCACGGCCTGGACAAGCCGAAGGTATCATAATACCTCATTAAAATAGGCCCATTTTCCTTGACTCTTTCGAGGCCCGCGCGCATTAGCGCTCCGTCAACGCCGCTCCTCACCGGGCGGCGTCGTTCATTTGGAACGATCGAAACAAGAAGGTCCAGGCCCATGAAGGCGCTCATGAAGACCACCAAGGTGGCGACCCCCGCCACGGTGGAAAAGAAGTGGCACATCGTCGACGCGGAAGGGCTGATCGTCGGCCGCGCCGCCACGATCATCGCCAACATCCTGCGCGGCAAGCACAAGCCGAGCTACACCCCGTTCATCGATTGCGGCGACAACGTCATCGTCATCAATGCGGAGAAGGTGCGCTTCACCGGCAAGAAGCTGACCCAGAAGGTCTATTATCGCCACACCGGCTATGCCGGCGGCATCAAGGAAGCCCGCGCGGACAAGGTCCTCGACGGCCGCTTCCCCGAGCGCGTGCTGGAAAAGGCGATCGAGCGCATGATCCCGCGCGGTCCGCTGGGCCGTCAGCAGATGCGCAACCTGCGCATCTTCAAGGGCGCGGAGCATCCGCACGCCGCCCAGAACCCCGAAGTCCTCGACATCGCGTCGATGAACCGCAAGAACAAGGTGGGCGCATAATGTCCGACAACCGCCAGTCCCTTTCCGATCTCGCCGCGCTGACCGGCGCGACGCCCGCCCCGGCCGCTCCCGCCGCCGCTGCCGCCTCGACCGACGAGGCCGCGGCTCCGGTCGCAGCCGCTCCCGTCCTGCCGACCACTCCGCTCCGCGAGCAGGAGATCGACGCGCAGGGCCGTGCCTATGCGACCGGCCGCCGCAAGGACGCCGTCGCCCGCGTGTGGCTGAAGCCCGGCACCGGCAAGATCACGGTCAATGGCCGTGACCAGGAAGTCTATTTCGCGCGCCCGACGCTGCGCCTCGTCATCAACCAGCCGTTCGGCGTCGCCGAGCGCGAGGGCCAGTATGACGTCGTCGCCACCGTCAAGGGCGGCGGCCTTTCGGGCCAGGCCGGCGCGGTCAAGCACGGCATCAGCCAGGCGCTGACCAAATATGAGCCGATCCTGCGCGCGCCGGTGAAGGCCGCCGGCTTCCTGACCCGCGACAGCCGCGCGGTCGAGCGTAAGAAGTACGGCAAGGCGAAGGCCCGCCGCAGCTTCCAGTTCTCGAAGCGCTGATCCCAGTCCTTCGATATCGCGAAGAACGAGAAACGCCGGGGGTCATCCTCCGGCGTTTTTCTTTGTGCGCCCAGCGGCGCCGATCGCCCCGATGCGGATAGTTTACTTTTTTCGGAGGTCGCGCGGGTGTAATCAGCGTGCAGATGTTGGTTGCGTATAAGCTTGAGGATCGAGCGATGTTCAGGACGTTGGCCGTCACCCTGGCGATCATCAGCGGCAGCGCGGCCGTCGCGCAGCCGTCGATCGAGCTCCGTCCGCGGATGCCGGCCGCGCCGCAGCAGGCCGGCATCCCGGCCGCTCCCTATGCGATATCGGGTCCGGTCCACGTCCGCGTCCGCGCGCCGCGCGACGCCGCTCTGATCGCTGCCAGCCTGGACGATCCGGCGACCCGGCGCGAGCTTGCCTATCACGGCGCCGGCGAGCTTCCGGTCGAATGAGCACCGGCCGCGGCGGGACCAGCCCGCCGCAGCCAATATCTCAGCCCTTCTTCTTCGTATAAGGCACGAACTTGCCGAGACCGAGCGAGCCGCTCGGGAAGCGGGTCGACTGATCAATCAGCCGGACGATATCGATGCTGCACAGGTTGGAGCTGTGCGTGTCGGTGAGCAGGATATCGTTGCGATCGAGAAAGTTCGCGCCCGACGCCGGCCGGTTGAGATACCAGGTGCTGCCGACCTTGTAGAGGATCGCCGTCCGATCAAAGATCTCGGTCGACTGGATCTGGCGCAGCGGGATGCAATCGACCGGCTTCCCGGCCACCCGCCCTTCCAGGGCCTTGGCGATCCGCGCCTCGGGATCGGGACGGGCCGCCTGGGCCGGCAGGGCCGTGGTCATCAACACAGCGCCGATTAAGCACAGAATAGCGCGCATGGCATGGTCTCCATTTCCGCCAGCAATATGCGGTTCAGCTACTGAACCTTCAATGAGCAGGACGGAGCCGGATACTGATTTCCTTTATTTCCTTGCTCCGAAATGAACGCCGGAACCGGGTCGTTTCCTGCCCGTTACCGGCAGCGGACTTCAAAGGAGTACCTGCCATGAAGAAATTGTTCGTCCTTGGCAGCGCGGCCCTGCTCTCTATGGGCGCCCTCACGGCGCCCGCCTCGGCGCAGAGCGCCTCGCACATCCTGCGCGGCGCAGGCATTGGCGCTGCCGGCGGCGTGATCGCAGGCGCGGTCATTCCCGGCCTCTCGATCGGCGAAGGTGCGCTGGTCGGCGGCGCAGGCGGCGTGCTGTACAACACGCTGATCAACAAGGAACACCGCACCTATCGCGGTCGCAGCTATCGCGGCACCACCCGCTACAGCAGCAGTCGCAGCGCCCGTACGGTCGCCGCGACCCCGCAATATCGCAGCTACCGGGCCAACTGACGGCAGCCCGCAGATGAGCGGCGGACCGGCGCGAGCGCTATGGCTGCTGGCGCCGGTCCTGCTCGCGCCGGTTTTTCCAGCAACGACGGTCCCGGCCGCCCCGCCCAGGCAACCGCCGCCTTTCACCGGTGAGCTTCGGCTCGACATGGACGATCCGGTGATCGAGGTCCGGGTCGGCGACGTACCGCTGCGGTTGCGCGTCGCGCTCGACCAGAAACGGCTGATCGAGCTCAACCCCGATGCGGCCGACCGGCTTGCCGCCGACCCGCCCGATCGGCGCTTCCGCTTCGAGTCGGGCTTCGATGCGCTGGTGGGACGCGAGAGGCTCAAGGGCATCCAGGCCGCGGCGCCGATCACCCTCAACGACCGGCGGATGCTGGTGACGATCGCGTCGCATGGCCGCGACTGTTGCGCGGGCGTCGACGGGGAGATCGGGATCGGGCTGCTCCCTTATGCCACGATTCGCTTCGAACGGCCGGGCGCCCGCCCGCCCGAGCGGACCGCCGACTTCCTGATCGACGATAATGACGAACACGGGCCCCAGGCCGGCGTCACGGTGGGACGCGACACGATCTTTGTCCAATTCTCGCTGCAGCGCCCCGAAAGCGTCGCCACCGCCTCGGCCGGGGCGATCCTCGCCCGCGCGCAGGGCGGGCGGCTGACGGACGGCGGATCGGTGGTCGCGGCGTTCGGCATCGAGCGCCCGATCTCGATCCTCGACTTCGACCGGCCCGCCGCGATCGCCGGCTTCCGCTATCCGCGGATCGCGGTCCGCACCGCCGATTTCGGCGGGCGACATGTCTTCCCGGTCGATCCGTCCGAGCCGCAGGACATCGTCGTCGCGAAGAAGGTCCCACTGCAGGAAGCATGGCCGGTCGTGCTGGTCGCGCGCGACCGGCTCGATCGCTGCGGCGAAGCCGCCTATGACGGAAATCGCCACATATTGACGCTGCGCTGCGCCGTCGAAGGAGAGGATTGATGCGCGCCCTGCCCCGCCTCGCCCTGCTGGCGAGCCTGTTCGTCGCGGCGAACGGCCCCGTCCTGGCGCGGGAGACTCCGCTCAACGAGCGGGTGTTTGACCGCGCCTGGGAACTGGTCGCCGACCGCTATTGGGATCCGAAGATGGGCGGCAACGACTGGGGCCAGATCCGCGACCGCTTCTACCCGCAAGCGATCGCCGCCGGCAGCGAGAAGCAGCTCTACGCCGTGATCAACCGGATGCTCGACCAGCTCGACGACAGCCATGTCTATGCGACCAGCCCGAGCGAGCTCGCTCGGTTGAAGGAGCCGCCCGAGGACGGCGACGAACCGGCCGCGCGCCGCATGGTGCGCCTGGACGGCGGGCTGCTGCTGCTCGCCTTCGACCAGTTCGATCCGGGCGACGACCGCTGGATCCGGCGGGCGATCGCGGAGACCCCAGACCTGCGCGGCGTGATCCTCGACCTGCGCAACAACAGCGGCGGACGCGACGACGTGCTCGACAGGATCGCCGGCACCTTCACCCGCGAACGACGGGTGCTGGTCCGGCTCAGCGGGAAGCGCGACATCGAGGAGAAGACGCGCGGATCGGGCGCCAACGCCTATCTCGGCCCGCTCGCGGTGATCGTCGGCCCCGATACGGCGAGCGCGGCGGAGATCCTGGCCTATTTCCTCGACGAGAACGGCGCCTTCACCATCGGCCAGCGCAGCGCGGGCGCGGTGACCGGCGGCGTCGACCACGGGCTGCCCGGCGGCGGGCGGATCACGATCGCCGAATATGACGTCCGCACCGCCAGCGGCAAGCGGCTCGAAGGCGACGGCTTCACCCCGCGCTACCGCGTGTCGGTGGCGAAGAAGCCCAACGACCTGGCGCTGGCCAAGGCGATAGCGCTGCTGAAGGGCGCCGGCTCGCGCGAAGCTCGCCCTTGAACTACGCCCGCGCCCATGCTTGGGGCGGGACATGGCCATCCGCACCCTCTTCGTCACCCGCCTCTACGAGGCGATGATCGACAATCCCGCCCTGATCGAGGAACTGGAGGACTCGGTCCGCATGCTCGCGGCGGAGGACCGGGCGGGCCAGGGCTGGTCGAAGGCGCACGGCTATCGCGGCTACACCTCCTATGCCTCGCTCAACGACCTGCCCGCGCGCGATCCGGTGATCGCCGAGCTGGCGAAGCTGCTCAACGGCCATGTCCGCCGCTTCGCGGAGCAATCGCATCTCGACCTCGGCCGCCGGCTCCGGCTCGACAGCCTGTGGGTCAATCTGATGAAGCCGGGCGCGACCCATTCGGGCCATATCCACCCGCACAGCGTGATCTCCGGCACCTTCTACGTGTGCGTGCCGCCGGGATCGGGCGGGCTGAAGCTGGAGGACCCGCGCCTGCCGCTGATGATGGCCGCGCCGCCGCGCACCCCCGACGCGCCCGAGGACAGCCGCAGCTTCGTCTATGCCGAGCCGAAGCCCGGCATGGTGCTGCTGTGGGAAAGCTGGCTGCGCCACGAAGTGCCGCCCAGCACCGCCAAGGGCGACCGGATCAGCATCAGCTTCAATTATAGCTGAGCGCGCTCGCTCTATCCCGTCACCCCGGCGGAGGCCGGGGTCTCGGGAGAGGAGCGCTGCCCTTCACCTCCTGAGATCCCGGCCTCCGCCGGCATGACGGACAAAGGAGAGGTTCAGCCCTTGCGCGGGCCGGCGATCGAGAACATCGCGCCCTGCGGGTCGAGCGCGTTGATGATCCAGGCGCCGCCCGGAACCTCCTGCGGGCCGAACAGCACGCTGCCACCGTTCGCCGTGATCCGGCCTTGCGCCGCGTCGATGTCGTCGACGTGGAAGTAGAAGGTCCAATAGGGGTTCGGCGCCTGCGCGTCGGTCATCATCCCGCCGACGGTGACGCCGCATTCGGTCGGGCCCGACACCGGCTCCATCGCAAACATCTGATAGGTGCCCATCGGCCCCATATCGAGCGCGTCGGTGGCCGACCAGCCGAACTGGCCGGCGTAGAAATCGAAGCCGGCCTTGCCGTCGCTGCTGTGCAGTTCGTGCCAGTCGATCGCGCCGACCGTGCCCATCGGCACCGGCGGCATATCCATGCCTTCCGGCTGCATCAGGTTGAACATCGCGCCCTGCGGATCGGCGCAGACCGCGAAGCGGCCGATGGTCGGGATCATCTCCGGCTCGCGATAGACCTTGCCGCCGCCGGCGCGGACCTTCTCCACCGCCGCGTCGATGTCGCTGGCATGGATATAGCCGACCCAGCAGGGCTTCATGCCCTGGTCGCGGGCCTCCTTCGGAATCGACATGATCCCCCCGACCCCGCGGCCGCCCGCCTCGACGATCATATAGGGATCCTCGGGCGGGCCGAAGGGCGACAGCGTCCAGCCGACCACGTCCCTGTAGAAGGCCTCGGCCGCGGCGCGGTCGTTGGTCATCAATTCGTACCAGAAGAATTTGCTGGCCATGATGTCTCTCCCGTTCAGGCGTTGGCGACGGCTTTCTCGATCGTCGCGATATCGATCTTCACCATCTTGAACACTTCGGCCATGGCGGCGCGGGACTTGGCCGGGTCCGCCAGGATCTTCCCCATATTCTCGGGCACGATCTGCCAGTTCAGGCCGTAGCGATCGGCCAGCCAGCCGCATTGCTGCGCGGCGCCGCCGGCGAGCAGCCCGTCCCACACCCGATCGAGCTCCGCCTGGTCGTGCGCGCCGAACGACATCGACACCGCCAGTCCATATTCGGCGTCCATGCCGCCGTTGAGCGCCTGCATCTTCTGGCCGGCCAGGGTGAACTCGACCAGCAGCACGTCGCCGACCTTGGGCCCCGGCGAATCGACGGTGGCGCGATGGACGGCGTCGACATGGGAATCGGGCAGGATCGAGCAGTAGAAGCGCGCGGCCTCCTCGGCCTGGTCCTTGAACCACAGGCAGGGGGTAATCCGGGACATGGCATCCTCCTTCGTCACGATGCGATCGATGGGGTTTCATACCCCAACATCGCTACGACGAACCCATCGCCCCCTATCCGACAGCCGTGCGAATTTTTTGCGACGGCCCGAGGCCGCCGCCCATCAGGTCATCCGTGCGGAGAGGCGAAGCGCCGCAACTTGACGACCGGCTTGCCCTTATATTCGGCGTTGCCGATCGGATGATAGCCCAGCTTCTCCGCCACGCGAAGCGACGGTCCGTTGGCGGGATCGACGATGCACACCGTGCGATCGGGGGAGAAGGCGACCTCCATCCAGCGCAGCACCGCCTGCGCCGCCTCGGTCGCGTAGCCGCGGCCATGGACCTCGGTCGACATCATCCAGGCCATCTCGGGGAAGGGATCGAAGTCGTCGCCGAGACCGCGATGGAAATCGGCGAGGCCGACCTCCCCGATCACCCGGCCACCCTGCTTCTCCTCGACGATCAGCATGCCGTAGCCGAGCAGCGACCAGTGGCCCGCGAAGCGCAGCAGCCGGTGCCACGTATCCTCGCGGCTCATCGGATTCTGGTAGATCATCCGCACCGCCTCGGGATCGCTGGTCAGCGCGCAGCAATCCTCATAGTCGCTGATCCGGTGCGGCCGCAGGACGAGCCGCGCCGTCTCGATCGTCGGGCCGAGGCTCATTCGATCACCTCTCCCGGATCGACGCCGTAGATGTGCTCGATCTGGATGTAGCCGCGTTTGCCGCCGACATCGAACAGGCACCAGTCGCTTTCGCACTTGCTGATCCGGCCGACGACGCCCGGCTCGGCGCGCCAATTGAGTTCCGAACCGGTGCTCGGATCGGCGTACATGCCGGCCGGCGCGTCGCCAGTGACGACCGCCGTGCGGGTCGCGCTCAGCAGCGTCGCGAGCATCCAGCCCTCGGTCCCGTCCTGCTCGCGGATACGGCGCCAGTTGCCGTAGACCTGAACCACCTGCACCGGCAGATCGCGGCGGCGATAGCGCCAGGTGGCGGGATAAGTGCGCTCGGGCCCGGTACGCAGCATCGCGTCGCCGGTCGCGATCGAGGCCCAATAGGGTACGCGGCGCTCCTGCGCCTCCCCCGCCCCTGCGATCAGCAACGCGCCCAGCAGCGTCCAGCCCAGTTTCTTCACCATCATTCCCCAATCGGCACCTCCCCCCATAGTAGAGGGCGGCCATCGCGGTTCAAGGGCCTCAGGCCCGAGAGTCGAGACGCCCCGCTTGCGCTCGGCGCCGGCCGGGATTAGCGACAGCCCATGACCGAGCAAGAGCGCCCCCGCCATCCCAAGCTGGTCGTCACCCGCCGCCTTCCTCCACAGATCGAGGCGCGGATGAGCGAACTGTTCGACGTCGAGCTGAGCGAGGACGATCTTGCGTTGAATCCGCAGGCGCTCGCCGCCGCCGCGGCACGTTGCGACGTGCTCGTCCCGACCATCACCGACCATGTCGACGCCGACATCATCGCGGCGGGCCGTGGCAGGCTGCGGCTGATCGCCAATTTCGGCAATGGCGTCGACCATATCGACCTGAAGGCCGCGCGCGCCGCGGGCATCATCGTCACCAACACCCCCGGCGTCCTGACCGAGGACACCGCCGACATGACGATGGCGCTGATCCTGTCGGTGCCGCGGCGGCTGGCCGAGGGCGAGAAGCTGGTACGCTCGGGAAACTGGACCGGCTGGAGCCCTGCTTCGATGCTCGGCCATCGCGTGTCGGGCAAGCGGCTCGGCATCGTCGGCATGGGCCGGATCGGCCGCGCCGTCGCCCGCCGCGCCGCCGCCTTCAACCTGACGGTGAGCTATCACAACCGCCACCGCCTGCCCGAGACGGTCGAGCAGGAGCTCGCCGCGCGTTACGAGCCCGATCTCGACCGGTTGCTGGTGGACAGCGACATCGTCACGATCCACTGCCCGCACACGCCCGAGACCGAGAATCTGATCGACGCCCGGCGGCTCGCGCTGCTGTCCGAGCATCTCTATCTGATCAACACGGCGCGCGGCCCGATCATCGACGAGGAAGCGCTGCTCGACCGGCTGGAACGCGGCGCGATCGCGGGCGCTGGTCTCGACGTCTTCGCGCATGAGCCGGCGATCGATCCCCGGCTGCTCGCGCTCGACAATGTCGTGCTGCTGCCGCACATGGGCTCGGCCACCTTCGAAGGCCGCGCCGAGACCGGCGAGCGGGTGATCGCCAATATCCGCCAATGGGCCGACGGCCATCGCCCGCGCGACCAGGTGTTCGAAGGCTGGGTTTGAAGCCCTGAGATGAACGAGGCTTTCAGCGCGCGTTCAGTTGACCTTTCCTATACGAAACAACGTCGGATGAACGGCGGAACCCATGTCGGGCGGCCACGTTTGTCAGGCACGCGTTTGCAGGAAGGGAAGTAGTCATGAAGACGATCAAGATCATTGCGGCGGTCTCCGCCCTGTCGGTCGCCGGTGCGGGCGCTCCCGCCTTTGCGCAGAGCGCCGAACATATTCTTCGCGGCGCCGGCATCGGCGCTGCCGGCGGCGTGGTCGCCGGTGCGGTGATCCCGGGCCTGTCGGTGGGCGAAGGCGCCCTGATCGGCGGCGCCGGTGGCGCGCTGGTCAACACCCTCAACAAGGAACGCCGCTATTATCGCGATAGCCACGGCCGGAAATACTACATCGATAAGCACGGCCGTCGCCGTTATAAGTAAGAGACCGAACGGATCGGCTCAGGACCGCCCCCGCATGTCGGGGGCGGTTTTTCTTCTACCGCCATCCCGGCGGAGGCCGGGATGGCGCCCGGTTCCTAACTTTTGATCTTCCAGCCGCGGTCGAGGGCCACATAATTGGCCCAGACGAGCAGCAGGTTGATCACCAGCAGGCTGATCGCTCCGATCAGGACCGGCGAGTCGGCGGTGCCGATGAAGCCGTAGCGGAAGCCCGAGATCACGTAGAAGAACGGGTTGGCGTGGCTCAGCGCCTGGAACACGCCGTGCAGGTTCTCGATCGAATAGAAGGTGCCCGACAGCAGCGACAGCGGCCCGACCACGAAATTCTGGATCGCGGCGCTATGGTCGAACTTGTCCGCCCAGATCGAGGTGAGCACCCCGATCAGACTGAGCAGCGTCGATCCCATCACCCCGAACCATAGCACGGCGACGGGATGGACCGGGATCACGTCGACCCCTGGCCAGAACAACATCGCCACCCACAGCGCCAGTCCGACCAGGATCGCGCGGGTCACCGCCGCGCCGACCAGCGCGGCCAGCATCTCGCCGGTCGACAAAGGCGGCATGAGATAATCGATGATCGTCCCCTGCATCTTGCCGACCAGCAGCGAGAAGCTGGAATTGGCGAAGGCGGCGTTCATCATGCCCATCACGATCAGGCCCGGCGCGACGAAGGTGGCGAAGGGATGTCCCATCACCTCCCGCCCGCCGCGGCCGAGCGCGACGCTGAAAATGATCAGGTACAGCAGGGTGGTGAACGCCGGGGCCCAGATTGTCTGAAGCTGGACCTTGAAGAAACGCTTCACCTCCTTCACATAGAGGGCGCGCATTCCCCCCCAGTTGAAGAACGGGATCACCGGCTCGCCTGGCGTGGGAATCACGAATTTTTTGGGCTGGTCGCTCATGGGCATTTCGCCTATCGGCTCCCCGCCCCGCCTGCAAGAGCCTGGGGACGCCGGGCGCGGGCGCAGACGAGGTGAAAGCATGTCCTGGACGGAAGAACGGATAGACCAGCTCAAGCGCCTGTGGGGACAGGGGATGACGGCGAGCCAGATCGCCGACGAGCTTGGCGGCGTCAGCCGTAACGCGGTTATCGGCAAGGCCCATCGCCTGGGGCTCGAGGCACGTCCCTCTCCGGTGAAGGGCGGCGATGCCGCCGCATCGGGCGGTTCCAGCCCCGCCGCAGCGACGCCCGCTCCCGAAAAAGCCGCCGCGCCGCCGCCGCGCCCGGCCCCGACACCTGCCCCGGCCCCCGTGTCGCCGCCGCCCGCTGCCGCGGCGCCCGCCCCCGCGCCGACGACGCCGCAGCCGATCGTCCGCTCGATCGGCCCGGGCGGCTTCCAGCGCCAGGCCCCCGGTGAGCAGAGCAGCCCGATCCCGCCGGCACCGCCCCGCCGGCTGGTCCCTGCCAAGCCGTCGGCGGAGATGGCGGACAAGACCAGCCTGCTCGACCTCAACGACAAGGTCTGCAAATGGCCGCTCGGCCATCCGGGCGAGCCGGACTTCCATTTCTGCGGCGAGCCGATCAATCCCGGCTTCCCCTATTGCCTCGAGCATTGCTCGGTCGCCTATCAGGCGCAGCTGCCGCGCCGCGACCGCCGGCCGCCGCCGCCCTTGCCCTTTGGCGGTCCGCGCGTCAGATAATTCCCTTCGCAACATCGCGAGAGGAAGATCGATGCGGACATGGGTGATCGGGCTGTCGGCGCTGGCGCTGGGCGGATGCACGGCGACAGTATCGGAACCGGGCCAGGCGGTGCCTGAATCGAACGCCGTGCCGCCGGTCGCCTGCGCGGCTGGCCGCGCCGAAGCCTTCGTCGGCCAGAACGGCCAGGCCGTCGCCGAGCAGGCCCGCACCGCGGCCGGCGCCAAGACGGTGCGCGTGATCGCGCCCGGCCAGGCCGTGACGATGGACTATCGCACCGACCGGCTGAACGTCGAGACCGACGCGGCAGGCAATGTCGTGAAGGTCTATTGCGGCTGACCGCGCGGAGCGGCGCCGGCATGTCGGCGCCACTTTCCTTTTGGCGTCGAGCGGCTTTATAGTCGCCGGCAATGTCCGACGATCTCTTCGCCTCCGCGCCGTCCACCAGTTCCGGAAATTATGATGCCTCGGCCATCGAGGTGCTGGAGGGGCTCGAACCCGTCCGGCGACGGCCCGGCATGTATATCGGCGGCACCGACGAGCGCGCCTATCACCACCTCGCCGCGGAGGTGCTCGACAATGCGATGGACGAGGCAGTCGCGGGCCACGCCAACCGGATCGAGGTGTCGCTGCAGGTCGGCAACCGGCTTACCATTGTCGACAATGGCCGCGGTATCCCGGTCGACCCGCACCCGAAATTCCCCGGCAAGTCCGCGCTCGAGGTGATCCTGAGCACGCTCCACTCGGGCGGCAAGTTCAGCGACAAGGCCTATGCCACCTCTGGCGGCCTGCACGGCGTCGGCGTGTCCGTGGTCAATGCGCTGTCGACCGAGACGGTGATCGAGGTCGCCCGCAACAAGGAGTTGTTCCGCCAGCGCTTCTCGCGCGGGACCACGCTGGGCCCGATCGAGAAGCTCGGTGCGGCGCCCAACCGGCGCGGCACCAGCGTCTCCTTCACCCCCGATCCCGAGATATTCGGCCCGAGCGCGCATTTCCGCCCCGGCCGGCTGATGCGGCTCGCCCGGTCGAAGGCCTATCTGTTCGCGGGCGTCGAGATCCGCTGGAAATGTGATCCCTCGCTGATCGGCGACGACACCCCGGCCGAAGCGGTGTTCCAGTTCCCCGGCGGCCTGTCCGACCATCTGCGCGAGCAGATCGGCACCCGCGAATGCGCGACGAGCCAGTTCTTCTCGGGCCGGCAGGAGTTCGCCGACGGCCAGGGATCGGTCGAATGGGCGGTCGCCTGGCCACTCTGGTCCGAAGGCTCGTACAGCTATTATTGCAACACCATCCCGACCCCCGACGGCGGCACCCACGAAACGGGCCTGCGCGCCGCGCTGGTCAAGGGCATCCGCAGCTTCGCCGAGCTGGTCGGCAACAAACGCGCCAAGGACGTCACCGCCGACGACATCGTCACCGGCTCGGAGCAGATGCTGTCGGTGTTCATCCGCGATCCGCAGTTCCAGAGCCAGACCAAGGACCGGCTGACCTCGCCCGACGCCGCGCGGCTCGTAGAGAATGCGGTGCGCGACCATTTCGACCATTTCCTCGCCGACAATATGGAGCGGGGCAAGGCGCTGCTCGCCTTCGTCCTCGACCGGATGGACGATCGCCTGCGCCGCAAGGCGGAGCGCGACATCAAGCGCAAGACCGCGACCTCGTCGCGCAAGCTGCGCCTGCCCGGCAAGCTCACCGACTGCGCGAACGACTCGCCCGAAGGGACCGAGATGTTCATCGTCGAGGGCGACTCGGCCGGCGGATCCGCCAAGCAGGCGCGCGACCGCAAGACCCAGGCGATCCTCCCGATCCGCGGCAAGATCCTGAACGTCGCTTCGGCGAACAGCGCGAAGATCGGCGCGAACCAGGAAATCGCCGACATGATCCAGGCGCTCGGCTGCGGCACCCGCGACAAATGCAACGTCGACCTGCTGCGCTACGAGCGGGTCGTGATCATGACCGACGCCGATGTCGACGGCGCCCATATCGCGACGCTGCTGATGACCTTCTTCTTCCAGGAGATGCCCGACCTCGTCCGCGAGGGGCATCTCTACCTGGCGCAGCCGCCGCTCTATCGCCTGACCGCCGGCACCAAGAGCGTCTACGCCCGCGACGACGAGCATCGCGCCGAGATCGAGGCGAACGAGTTCAAGGGCAAGAAGGTCGAGGTCGCGCGCTTCAAGGGTCTGGGCGAGATGAACCCGCAGCAGCTCCGCGAGACGACGATGGACCCCGCGACCCGCACCCTGCTGCGCGTCACCCTGCCCCAGGAATATGAGGAACGCGCCAGCGTCCGCGATCTCGTCGACCGGCTGATGGGCAAGAACCCCGAGCATCGCTTCGCCTTCATCCAGGCGAACGCGGCCAGCGTCGATGACGAGGTGATCGATGTGTAGGTGGTTGGGGCGCGTCCCGACGCAGAGCTAATCGTCGGAGCCCGACAGGGCTCCGCAAGCGCGAACCCGCGCCGGAGCTCCGTGCTCGCCAGCGCCCCGCGCTGGCTGCGCTGTCGCTTATGCGAGGATAGCCAAGCGGGCGGATGCCCGCGTCGGCGCTTGAGGCATCACGAAATCGGCGTCAGCGCCTCGTCGCGCATTCCCCGCCACACGCGGATCGCCTGCAAAGTCTCGGGCACGTCGTGGACGCGCACTATCTGCACCCCCATCTGCACGCCGTGAAGGGCGAGCGCGACCGAGCCGCCGAGCCGCCGATCGACCGGGGCCTCGTTCGACAGGGCGCCAATGATCCGC
This sequence comes from Rhizorhabdus histidinilytica, assembly GCF_900167915.1. Classification (GTDB taxonomy): domain Bacteria; phylum Pseudomonadota; class Alphaproteobacteria; order Sphingomonadales; family Sphingomonadaceae; genus Rhizorhabdus; species Rhizorhabdus histidinilytica. Next base: position 30,388 of record NZ_FUYM01000004.1, read on the forward strand.
TTGCGGCTGGCGCCCAGCAGGAGCGGACAGCCGAGGCCGTGGAACAGCGCCAGCCCGTTCAATATCTGGAGATTGTGACGGAGGTTCTTGCCGAAGCCGATGCCGGGATCGACGATGATCCGGCTGCGCGCGATGCCCGCCGCCTCGGCGAAGACGATCCGCTCCGCCAGCCAGTCATAGACCTCGATCAGCGTGTCGCCATAGCGCGGCTCGCGCTGCATCGTCTCGGGGTCGCCCTGATGATGCATCAGCACGACCGGGCAATCGTGGCGCGCCAGCAGCGCCGCCGCCGCGGGATCATAGCCCAGCGCGGAGACGTCGTTGACGATCGCCGCCCCGGCGGCCAGCGCCGCCGCCATCACCGCCGCCTTGCGCGTATCGATCGAGACGATCGCCCCGCCCGCCGCCAGCCGGCGCACCACCGGCTCGATCCGGGCGATCTCGTCGCCCTCCCAGACGGGCTTGGCGCCCGGCCGGGTGGATTCTCCGCCGACGTCGACGATCGCCGCCCCTGCCTCGACCGCCGCGAAGGCACCGTCGGTCGCGGCGGCGGGATCGTCGAGATGGTTGCCGCCGTCCGAGAAGCTGTCGGGCGTGATGTTGAGGATCAGCATGACCTGCGGCTGATCGAAGCGCAGGATGCGCGCGCCGAGTTCGACCGGCGGGCGCGGCGCCGCGATCCGCGCGATCGTTCGCCGCGCGTCCTCCGCCTGGTCGCCGGACAGGGTGGCGACGAACGCCTCGGTCGCGGCGACGGGGACGTGGCGGGTCTCGATCCGCTGCCCCCCATCGACGGCGATCACCTCATAGGCGGAGAACCAGACCAGCCCCCCCGCGAGCCGCGCCACGGCGCCCTCGGCATGGCCGAAGGGCGAGGCGATGAAAGCGGTCGGCCGGAAATAGAGCCGTGCATAGCGGGAGATACTCATGGCGCCCGCCTATTCGGTCGGAGGGCTCGAGAAAAGCCCGTCAGCTGCCGAGTTCGGCAAGATGGCGCTGGCGCACCGCATCGATCGGCTCGAGCCCCTGGGCGGTCTCGATGTGCCAGAAGCTCCAGCCATTGCACGACGGCGCCTTCTGGAGCTGCGCGCCAAGCCGATGGATCGAACCGATCGCGCCGCAGCCGCTCGACAGCATCCCGTCGGCGCGGACCGTGGCCGACCAGCGGCGCTTGGCGTCGGTGACGATCGATCCCGGCGGGATCAGCCCGCCTTCGACGAGCAGGCCGAAGGCGATGCGCGGCATGGCCTTCTTCTCGGGGATCGACATCATCGCGCTCTCGTCGAGCGGCAGGGTCGCGGCGATGCGCTGAGTCGCGACCTTGATATATTTGTCCTCGCGCTCGATCCCGATCCAGCGGCGGCCGAGCCGGCGAGCGACGGCGCCGGTGGTGCCGGTGCCGAAGAAGGGATCGAGGACGAGGTCGCCCGGCTCGGTGCAGGCCAGCATCACGCGGTAGAGCAGGCTTTCCGGCTTCTGGGTCGGGTGCGCCTTGTGGCCGTCGTCGTCCTTCAGCCGCTCCCCGCCCGAGCAGATCGGCAGGGTCCAGTCGGACCGCATCTGCACGTCGTCGTTGAGCGCCTTCATCGTGCGGTAGTTGAAGGTGTATTTCGCCTTCTCCGCCTTCGAGCACCAGATCAGCGTCTCATGCGCATTGGTGAAGCGGGTGCCCTTGAAATTGGGCATCGGGTTCGCCTTGCGCCAGACGATATCGTTGAGGATCCAGAAACCCTGGTCCTGCAACGCGGTGCCGACGCGGAAGATGTTGTGATAGCTGCCGATCACCCAGATCGTGCCGTCGTCCTTGAGGATGCGGTGCGCCTCGCGCAACCAGTCGCGGGTGAAGCGATCATAGGCTGCGAAGGTGTCGAACTTGTCCCAGTCGTCGTCGACCGCATCGACCTGGCTGCCATCGGGGCGATGCAGGTCACCGCCGAGCTGGAGATTGTAGGGCGGGTCGGCGAAGATCATGTCGACGCAGCGATCGGGCAGAGCGCGCATCGCCTCGATGCAGTCGCCACGAAGGATCTCGTTGAGCGGCAGGCGCGCCGGCGGCGCAGCCTCGACATTCGCCCGCCGTGCCCGGCGGGTCGCCGGAATCTTTTCGAGAACACCCATGGAAAAACCATCCCCCTTCGAATTGTCTTAAGGGTGAGTCATCGGGACTCTTCGGTCAAGATCAATGTTTTGGCACTCGAATCTGAGATTCCGATGAAGCCGGATGAACGAAAGGAGTCCGTTACCTCATATTGAGTCTCAACAGTTGGGGGAGACTCAATCCCTTGTGGTGTGGCGCCGAGGACTCACCCCTGTTGCTTTCGCGAAAAAAAGTTGGAACGGGTCGATCGGCCCGCCGTTCTTGCCGCCATGAGGCCGCTTTCGCCCCGCCGGATGTCGCCACTGCTGCTCTGCATGTTCGCCGCCATGACGGGCGGGATCACGGCCGGGGCAGTCGCCGTCCATGGCCTCCGCCCCAACAGCTACGGCCCGATGGAACCGCCCTCGCTGTTCGCACCGGCCGAGGCCGGCGAGCCGTCCGAAACCGACGATACGCCGGACGATCTGCTGTCGGCGGCGCGCTGCGACCAGTGCAGCGAGCGCGACCTGGGCTATCGCTGGGCGGTCCTCGCAGCGGTCCACGAGCCCGGGCAATGCCCGAACGACAGCTGGGCCTTCCGGCGCGGCTGTCTCGATTATGTCGGCGGAATCTGACCTTCAGGCTGCGGAGAACAGCGAATATTGGGCGATTGGCGCGAAGCTGCGCCGGTGGAGCGGCGACGGGCCCAGCCGAGCGAGCGCGTCGAGATGCGCAGGCGTGCCATAGCCCTTGTTCTTGGCCCAGCCATAGCCCGGGTGATGCGCGTCATAGTCGGCCATCATCCGGTCGCGCTCCTCCTTGGCGACGATCGAGGCGGCCGCGATCGACAGGCACAGCGCGTCGCCGCCGATCACCCATTGCGAGGGGCGGGTCCAGCGCGGGCAGCGATTGCCGTCGACCAGCACCATAGCGGGCTCGACGCTGAGCGCCGCGACCGCGCGCTCCATCGCCAGCATCGACGCCCAGAGGATGTTGATCTCGTCGATCTCCTCGACGGTGGCGATGCCGACGCCGACATGCGCCACCTCGCGGATCTTGCCGCACAGATCGGCGCGCGCCTCGGCCCCGAGCTTCTTCGAATCGTCGATTCCCGTCGGCGCGCGCCCGCGATCGAGGATCACCGCCGCCGCAACCACCGGCCCGGCGAGCGGCCCCCTGCCCGCCTCGTCGACCCCGGCGAGCGGCATCGGATGGGCGATTTCGAGATCGAAGCTGGGACCGGCCATGCGAGCCGATCTATCGGGTCGCGAAGCCGCTGGCTAGGGTCAGGTCAGGTTGCGGCTTCAAGCAGGTGCAGGCTGAACAGCCGCTTCGCATCGAACCAGGCCTGGAGCGGCCGAAAACCCGCGCCGCGCGCGAGCGCCTGGAAATCCTCGACCGAATATTTCCAGCTTTCCTCGACGTGGATCGCTTCCCCCGGATCGAAGGCGATCCGTCGCCCGCCGACATGGACCTCCTGCGAGCCGAGGCTGACGAGGTCGTTGCGCACACGCCCGCTGTCCTTGTCGAAGCGGACGCGATATTCGAACATCCTCTCGTCGAAATCGGCGCCGAGCTCGCGGTTCGCGCGTCGCAACATGTCGAGGATCAGCGAGCGGTTCAACCCGTGCGGGTCGTCATAGGCCGCCTCGAGGATCAGAACGCTCTTGCGCAGGTCGACACCGACCAGCAGCAGCCCGCGGCGGCCAAGCTCGCGCGCCCAGAGCGACAGCATCGCGAGCGCCTCGGGTGGGGCGAAGGTGCCGATCGCGTTGCCGGGCAGGTAGCCGAGCCGCCGCCCGCCGCCCGCATTCGGCGGCAGATCGAAACCGATGCGCGGATCGGCACGGACCGCCTCGACCCACAGGCGCGGATAGCGTTGCTGCATGAGCCGGGCGTCGTCGAGCAGCCTGTCGCGATCGCGATCGACCGCGACATAGCCCCAGGGCCGATCGAGGACCGACAAGAGCAGCGAGGTCTGCGCACTCGACCCGCGGCCGAAATCGACCAGTTGCGCCGCCGGTCCGACCAGCCGGGCGATCGCCACTGCCTGGTCGCGCAATATCTCCAGCTCGGCGCGCTGGAGATAATATTCGGGCAAGGCGCACAGCCGATGGAAGGCCGGCGAACGACGATCGAGCAGCATCGACCCGACCAGGCTCTTCGGCCGCCGCTCCATCCCGGATATGAACAGCGCCGCGAAGTCCGCCGGCGGCGGACCATGTTCGTGCAGCGCGACAATGTCGCCCGGCCTCGACGAGGTGTCATCGGGGAAATGGTCGGTCAACACAGCCTCCGGAGCCGACACGACGCGCGTCCGGCGCGGCTTTAGTCGCTTCGAAGCATAAAAGGTTCCTGATCCGTAATGGTTCCCATCACTTTAACGCTACGGCAGCCGTCGACCGTAGCTGCGCGGTTCGCCATAGATGCCATCGGGAAATCGAGCCCGCCGAGGCCTGCCCGGCAGCATGGACGCTGGTGGGCCCGGCACCTACCGAATCGTAGCAATAATACCCATATAATCCGGTCTCTCCTTATGCCTTACCCCTATTAGAATACCCCCAGAGATACCCCCGGAGAAAATCGAGCCCGTTTGTATCGTTGGGCGGACGTGCGCAGGCTTCATGGTCTGGCGCGTATCCCCCGCGCTACAGGGGATGGACGCGGAGCGCCGGGTGGCGGCCGACGTCGAGAAGCGAATGGGGATGATCCGAAGCTCTGATTAACCAGCCGGGCCTATCTCTCCCCGAATATGGGGAGAGATATATGCAAGCACGAATCCGCGCCGCCCAATATGTGCGGATGTCAACCGATCGACAGGCATATTCGATCGCCAACCAACAAGCCGCAATCGCGAGCTATGCCCAACGGCATGGCTTCGAAATCGTTCGCACTTACGCCGACGAAGGTCGAAGCGGGCTGCATCTCAAAGGGCGATCGGCGCTGCAACAGTTGCTCGCCGACGTTCTGGTCGACGAGCCCGAGTTCAGCGCGATCCTCGTCTATGACGTGAGCCGATGGGGCCGCTTCCAGGATATCGATCAGGGCGCTCACTATGAGTTTCTTTGCCGCAGCGCCGGGGTGCGAATCCATTATTGCGCCGAGCCCTTCAGCAATGACGACAGCCTGCCAGCCGCCATCATGAAAAGCCTGAAGCGCATCATGGCCGGCGAGTTCAGCCGAGAGCTGTCAACGAAGGTATTCGAAGCACAGGCGCGCCTCGCTCGCCAAGGCTTCAAGATGGGAGGCGGGCGGCGGTATGGCTTCCACCGGATGCTGGTGGATGAGTTCGGGCAGCCCAAGGGAATATTGCAGCCCGGACAGTACAAACACTTGCGGTCTGACAAGGTCATCATCGTGCCGGGGCCGGCTGATGAAATCGCCACAGTGCAGAAGATTTTCCGAATGTGCGCCTGGCGCGGAATGTCCCCACGACAGATCGCGCTTCGCTTGAACAACGCCGGAAATGTGACAATGACCGGTCGCCCCTGGAGCGGGATTCTGGTCGCCCACGTCATAAGATCGGACATGTACAGAGGCGTCCTGACCTATAACCGGCACTCACGAAAACTTGGCGGACGTGACGTGCTGAACGATAAGTCTGAATGGATAAGGTGCGAGGGTGCAATCGAGCCCTTGATCGATGAGCGGACGTTCCGAACGGCTAACCGGCGGCTATCGGAGCGCCGATGGAGCAAGTCCGACCATCAGCTCATCAAACTGCTTGCGACACTCCAGGCCCGCACCGGTCGGCTTTCGGTTCGAGATACTCTGGACCAACCCGGTTTTCCTGTTCCGACGACCTTCGCGCGCCGGTTCGGCAGCTTTCGTGAGGCCTGTGCTCTTGCCGGCTATATCCGGCCGCAAATTCTCTATGCCTCCGTCCACCCGACCTTGCTGTTTCGCGCCTGCGATCTTCTCGAAGACGCTGCAACGGCGATCCGGTCCTCAGGGGGCCGCGTTGAGGTAAGCGAGGTGGATCGAACACTGATGATAGACGGCAAGTACCGCCTTGGCGCCACAATGGTTCGCACCATGTCGACCGCCCCGCACACCACGTGGCGAGCCCGCCTTCGTGAAGGCTTTGACATCGACTGGCTGCTAGTCGGACTACTGAACCGCACTGATAACCTTGTCGGCTACGCGGTATTGCCGGAATCGCGCTTCGGCAAGACACGCGACGTTTACATCTCGGCATCCCGGATCCGTGCGGCAAACAACCGCATAGAGTCGCTATCAGAACTCTATTCGATCCTTCGGCAGTGAAAAGAGACCAGGAACCGCATCAGCTCAGCATTCTAGCCGCCCATAGCGCTCGACTGCGAAGCCGTCCCGCACCATCTGGCAGGAAAGGTCCACGCCATCCGCCGAGCAGCGCACGATGGCGCGACCATAGCGGTCGGTGTCGACCTTCTCGCACTGGACCGACCGCCCTGCGGTAAGGCCGCTCAGATGGTCACGGGATTCGTAAGGATCGCCTGGCGTGCATTGCCGGCCCGGCCGACATGCCCCGGGCATCTCGGGCGCATCAATGCCATAGAGCCGCATTGACCGTCCCGAGCCGTCGCAACGGATGGCGTCGCCATCATGATGATAGGGCATCGGACAAGCGAACGTATCAGCATTCCTCGGCTGCTCGACCTTGCCCTCCGATGCGCTCCACCAGAAGGCAAAGCTCCCAAGCGCGGCAACGATCGATGCGGCCGGCAAAAAGCGGCTCCATGGCTTCCTGGTGCGGCGGAAACGAATGATCTGACCCATCGCCGGGGCACTACACGCGATCAGCTCTGAAAGGATAGCGGGATGCTACACGCCGTACCGCTTGTTCCCGCTGCGTGTGATGCAGTAGCGGCCCCCTCGGGGACCAACGCACACGTCACCGCCGTTGCAGGGACATTTGCCGTCGTCCGCAACGCCCCGATGGCCTGTATAGCCAGAGAACCCTGTGCGCCGCCGCCTTACCCTACGACGCTTTCGCTTCTTCGCCTCGGCCTCGGCGTCCAGGCCGAATATCAGCGCTGCGGTGAGACCTGTGATGAATGACCGCCGTTCCATACACGCTCCATCAAAGGCAAGGTGTTCTGGCCCTTAATGCCCTCCGGCAGGTGATGCTTCCGATGTGGCTGCATCCTGAGACGATGCGGGCGCCGTGGCCGAAACCGCTGTGGACGTGACAGCCGCAGACGATCCGATCGTCATGGGAGCAGGAGCCGACAACCCGGCAAACACGATCGGCACATCTTCGCCGATCATGCCGTTGATCCGGGTGCCGGGAGGAATGACCGCACTGGTTCCGGTCCAGAAGAAGCCGGTGGGCAGGAATACAATGGCGGAGACCGCTACGGCGCCCGCGCCGGCCTTCTTGCCTTTGTCCGCGCCTCCGTTGCCTTCGAGCCGGATCTGGCGGCCATTGGCCGTCACATAGAGCAGGCGGGACTCAATGTTTCCGGATTTGCCCCACATGCCCTTGTTCCGGATCGAGGTGATCTCTCCGACTGCCGGGCTGCCGATGGGAACGACGACCTGGCCATTGAGCAGCACCGCTTCCGCGACTTCGAGCGGGAACCGATCTCCCACCTTGAGGTGCTTCCCCTTGGTCGTCAGTTCATGAAGTGTCTTGAGCACGATCGGCGTGCCGATGCGTAGCACGTTCTCTTGAGATTGGCCTATGACCATCGCCGGTTCGGCGAACGCCCCAACAGAACAAAGCGCCAAGGCAGCCCCGGCGGCGAAAATCTTGATCATCGAAAGCCCCCAATCGAGTCGCGGCGCTAACCGCGAGGCCGCACAGCGCGCGCCCGAAGGGCGGTCGTCAAGCGACATTCGCGAATAGGTCCGAAATGGATGATGTGCGTCTTTCAGCGCCCAATTCCGCATGCACGATAAAATCCTCTGTAAATGTAGGATTTCATGTGAAATCTAGGTTGGATGCGACGCGACTCGGACCTAATCCGCGCGATCCTTCTGGCCATCGAAGCTGACGATCGCTGCGAGATTCTTCGCCTCCCTCACATCGAGGGCTTTCATCCCGAAGCTGTACATTTTCACGCGCGGCTTCTCGTCGAGAAAGGCCTGCTTCAGACCGCCCTACCTAACCATTCGATCCGGCAACCATGGATGTGCCTTCGGCTGACCTGGGAAGGTTATGACTTCCTCGATCACATCCGAGATCCCGCTATCTGGAGATTGGTCAAGCGCTCCGCCACCAAGGTAGGAAGCTGGTCGATCGAAACGCTTGCGACTATCGCTAAGGGCGTGATCCTGGCCAAGGTGGAAGCGCTCGGGTTAGCAGCGTAGCCAGACGATTGGTACTGGCCGCGGAGCGGGGCGATGATCTGTAACAACACCCGGTAAGGCCACTGAAACAGCCCTGACGAGGCGTGCGGCCTGATTATTAGGAGGCTCCACTTTAGCAAGGAGCCGATATGACCGACGTTTCTCGCCAATTGCCCCAACCGCTAGGGGATCCGAAATGGAAGCCTCTGGGGAATGCGGGCTCGGTAAGGAGCCCTGCCACACAAGTCGAAGGAGCGAAAATGGTGACTGCCTATTACCCCGCGATCGTTGAACGGGCCGGCGCGGGATACAGTGTATTCTTCCCCGATCTCCCGGGCTGCACCTCCGCAGGCGCCACCCTGCAGGAAGCGGCGCGGGCGGCTGAGGCTGCGCTTAACGGCCATCTGATCTCGATCGTCGAAGCGGGCGAGGCACTGCCCGATCCGTCCGAGATGGACGATCTTGAGCGTGATCCCGAGATCGACGAAGTGGCGCGTATCCTGGTGCGCGGCGAGTACCCCGGCCGGTCGGTAGACATCAACGTCACAACGGAAGAGTAACTCGTCGCGGCGATCAATCACGTCTCGTACAACCGTTCGAGTTCCACCATCGCAGCGGCGCGCGGCGGCTACTCGGTTGTCAGTGCCATCAGGAGCAGAGGGAATCGAAATATTCGAGCGATGGCGGCTATAGCGCTTGCGCCTCACGGTGCTGCTGATCCGCCACCGCGGTAGCCTTGGTAAGCGCTTCATCGACCACAGCCTGATCGTCGGAGGATAGCCCCTCCTTCACGAGATCGATCAGCTTGAGAAATTCTGGGAAGCCGGTCCCGACCGCGTTGATCGCGGCAATGATGACGGCGATTGGCATCATTTGGTCTCCAGCGGCTTCAGGGCTTCGCGGAACTGCTCGATCGTGATGCGCCCCTCGCGGAAGGCGACGAGTGCGGCATAGGCTTTGTTATCGAGATCCTTGAATTTGCTCTTGTCGAGCGTACCGGCTTTGACGGCTGTCTCCCCAGCCTCACTGGCGGCCGTGTAGAGAGCATTGGCGCCTAGCAGGATCTGTCCGGTCTGCGTTGTGGTGCAGGCGACCAGAAGCAGCAGCGCTGGCAGGAATAGGCGTTTCATGGTTTGGGCTCCTGAGGGGGGTTCTGTGGGCCTTTGGGACGGAACGTGCCGATCACGCCGATAAGGCCGGTCGTGGCTGCTCCGATGAACGCCAGCGCGGCGATGACCTTGGCGAGTTGCTCGGAGGTTCCGTCGAAGCTCATGCAGATGATGACGGCGGCAATGGTCAGCAGCACGATCGCCAACAGAGTCGCGATATAGGCCAGCAGGGCTTCGCGGGCGTCCGTGGTCACTCCCCCACTCCCTTCAGCCACGCCGCCACATCGAAGCTGGGGCACGCCTTGTTGACCTTGGGCCAATCGCGATGGCCGCGAATGACGATGCCGGGATAGCGGCCCTTGTAGGTTCGGATCAGCGTCAGCAGCGACTTCTTCTGAGCGTCAGTGCGCGTGTCCTTCGGCGCCTTCATCGCCTTGTCCATGCCGCCGACGTAGCAGATGCCGATGTTGCCGCTGTTGTGGCTGCCGACATGCGCGCCGAGTTGGTCATCGCGCAGCGTGCGATGCATCGAGCCGTCCAGTTCGATCACCCAATGATAGCTGGTCATGCCGAACTTCGCCTTGTCCCATGCCGTGATCTGCTCAGCAGAGACATGGCGGCCTTCCGGCGTCGCGGCGCAGTGAATAGTGAGATATTTGACGGGGCCTAGCGCGGTCATGCGCCGCCCCCTTCCTGCCGGATGCGCTCGATCCGCTCCTCGGACAGCGCCGTCTGCATGGCCTGTCGCAGGTTGCCGGGGCCGTGGTAGAACAGCAGCGTTTCAAGCTGGAGCGTGCGCGCCTCGCAGCGATCGTTCTGCTCCTCCAGAGCCGCAATCCGCTTTTCGTAGGACTTGTTGATCGGTCCGGTGACGAACGCCTTGATGAAAGCCCAGCACGCAGCACATCCGGCCGCGAATGCCAGCGCCAGGCTGCCACCCTGCGCGCCCAGATAGTCGATTTCGGGCAACGCGGCCTCCGCTAGGTTTCCGGGGATGCTGGTGTTCATCATGGGAGGCGTCAGGGCGCGAAGGGGCAGGACGTGACGGTCCATGCCAACCCGTCGCCGGATCGGACGTGAAACAGCGTTGGATACGTCATTCCAGAGACATTCAGCGGGGTATTAACGGCTCCACCGTTGATCGTGCCGCCGGTCGGAGGATTGAAGGTGTATGTCCCGGTAGGGTTCAGGTTTGGTCCCGTTCCCTCCGCCATGATGAACATCGATCCATAGCCGAAGAGGCGGTTCAGGTTCTTATCCATGGAAAGGCTCAACGTCTGCGAATTGCGCGAGATGTTGTAGAAGGACATCGGCGCTGGCGTGGGAGTGGCCGTGATGCCCGAAGCTCCCAACCCGAAGGGAAAGTCATGCGAGGGTGAGAACCCGGCCAGTCTCACACCGTTCAACACTGTGGCGTTGACCGCGAAGTTGTTCGACCCGTCACGGGGCGCGAACTGCAAGCATTTCGAATATTCGATCACCCGAGCCGATCCAAAGTTGAAACCGCACTCGTCGGTGGTCAGCTTGACGATATCGAAGCTGTTGCCTTCATAATAGGACAGCGCGCACTGGCCGCCCCTCGATCCCGACGTGATCGAATTGCCAAGGACGAAGCCAACGCCGTTGCTCTGTAGGACCGCATTGTCGACGGAGGTCATGTACAGCGAGCGGTTGTAGATGCCGATGGCGCACTGAATAGCATCCAGAGTGCCAACGTAGATGCAACTCCCGTCACCTCCTTGCGCGTAGAAACCTCCCCCTACGAGGAGTTCCAGGTTGGCGGGGAAGGTTACGGTGCTGTCGATCCACGGATATACCGTGATGATGCTATTGACCGGGTCGGTGGCCGTGATGAAGTAGAGACCGCCGCCGATAATGCACATGCTGATACCGGGCTCAATATAGCTGGGAACGGTATCGACCGTGAGTGCGGTACGCTGGCCAATGCTGCTCTGACTTCCGGTGTTCGATGCGGAGCTGATCGAAAGGTTGACGCCGGTAGTGCTCCGGGTGCCACACCAGCGCGTGCTCACAAAGCCGAACTTGTTGAGGGAGGTGGTCCCCGTATTTTTAACACCATAGTACTTCGTGTACTGGACGTAGATCATCTCAGCATTGAGACGGGAGCAGTTATTGATCAGTACCCCGACGCCGTTCGTACGCGTCGACCAGGTCGAACCGCCTCCGCCCCAGACCGCCAGCGACCCCGTGATGTTGCCGAAATTCCAGTTGCTGAAGAGGATGATCTCGTCCTCTGCCGTGAAGGCGGCATTGATCCGGGCCTGACAGTTGATCACGGGGGAGGCATTGGCGGTCCCGATGAAGGAGATTTTCGACGTGACCTTGAAGACGCCCTCCATGACAGGGATCTTCGTATTGTTGCTCATGACGTAATCGGCAAACCGCTGAAGGGCCACCGTATCATCAACTACGCCATCACCGACCGCGCCGAAGTCATAGGGCGTCACGCGCTCGCGCATCTTGTCCTGGGACGTGCGCGCCACAGCGCCGGTGCCCGACTGGATGAAGCCGACGATAGCCGAACCGACCGACGACATGAGGTAGGAGATAAACCCGGCAACGGTCGTCCATTTCGAACCGCTGGAGCCGTCGTCGGAGCCCACAAGGGACGCGCCAGTAGGCTCGCTGAACGCAGCTACATCTTCTGCCACCTCTTTGAGCTGCGCCGAACCGATGAGTATCCATCGCCCTGCCGCTCCGGGCGCGGTGTCGTTCGGCTTGATGATCGTGGCACCATCATCGGCCGCGACCAAGCCGTCATTCCATGCGAATACGCCACCCCCGCCATCGCCTGCCGCGGAACCGCCGTCGACGACGTAGTTGTCGCCATCGGCAAGGTCGATCGAGGCCAAGGCGCGCAGATCGGCAATCGTCTCGATCGAAGGGAAGTTCTGAAACGGATAGCCGGGCAGATTGATCGTGATCGCAGGTACAAGTGCCATGCCGAAATCCCCTGATAGATCGGGGCAGATTTATCATGGGGCCCGGATCGACTTGCTTTAGAGCCGGGCGAACGTCATGCTGCGCGCATGGTCTTTGAACAGGGATCGCCGCTGTGGATCGCGGCATCATCGGCCTGCGGGGCGGCCGGGCGAATGATGTTCCTCGCATGGTATAAGCGCGGAGAGCCCAAGCGCCGGATACGTCGCGCACGGCGACGTGAGCTAGTTTCGAATATTGCTTATCGTTGTGGGCGCGCTTGCGGTCGCTACTGGCGCGCCAAGCTGCAATAGATCCGACACGTAATTCGCAGTCGGCCCTTGCCGGCCGGTCAATCCCCAACGGATCGCACGCTGGCTGAGCGGCACATAGGCCAAGGACCCCGCCCCCAGCGCTCCGAGCGTGCCAAGTGCGGCCGGCGCGCCGCCTACAGCCCCCGTGCCAAGCGCCCCGAGAAAAGCGAGGCTGTTGACGGCCGTGCTTCCGCCACCTCCAACCGTCGAGGGCATGACCTGCGCCGCTGCTGCGGACAAATCCTGGTCAAGAGCCTGGCCCCGCGCCGACTGACGCTTGCGGACGGATCTATCCGATTGACGTGTGGCCGTCTTATATTGGCCGGGCGTGAAAACGCCCTCATCGGTGCCCGCCGCTGCCCTTTCAACGCGAACGAGACTGGCATAGCCGCGATCGATGTCCCGAAGGCGTGTCGCATAGGCGGGGTTCTCACGCCGGGCCAGCGCATGGAGCTGGGCGCGATACTGATCAGCGACATCGCCGAGGCGTCGCAGATAGGGATCGTCGGATATCCTATAGCCGGCTGCGAGATCGCCAAGGCGCTCGCTGGTGTCCCGCAGCGTGCGACCTGAGAACTGATTGCCCTGCTGGCTGAATGCTTGTGTCAGCTCGTTGTTTATGGCGTCCAGGCGCCCTTGGTATTCAGGCGGAAGCCCTTGGACAGCGCGCTGCTCGATCGACTGGATGCGACCGGAAAATCCTCGATCGATTGTGCCGCTTAGGCGGGGGAGCACATCATTATAGGCGGCGCGGAGCCGATCGCCAGCGTAAGCCACGGCGTCGTGACCGACATCCACGGTGCGGGGTAATTCTTCTCCGATCGGGCCGAGCGCCCTGTTGGTGGCAGCACGGTTCAGCCCCTCATTCGCACGCGCTCGCGCACCTCGGATCGCGTTGCCGACGACCGGGAGATTGGCAACGCTGTCCTCGATCGTCTTTGCCGATCGACCGACGATACCGCCCTGCCCTACAATCTGCCCTGGGGTGAGAGGAACGCCTGCATCGATCAGGGTTTGCACTTGTGGGGAAAGCCGAGGGCTGACCGCCCCTGAAATCCCTCGTACAAGGCGGTCGCCAACGTAGCTGCCGGCCGCGCCAAGCGCCATGTCCGTGGCAACGCCGGCCACATCATGCCGATCGGACAGGAGCGCCCCACCGGCTGCCCCCTGCACCAATGCGCCACCAGGGATCGCAAAGGTCGGGATCGTGTTTCCGACGAACTCTCCGAGTCCGTTGCTCGGCAACCCCGCGGTCATTTCCTGAAACGCCGGCGGCGCATCCTGACCGAAAGCGCCGGCCAGATAGTCGGCTGCCCGATCCAAAGGCTTCGCGGTGCCACGCACGACACCGCCGAGCGTGTCGACGCTCTGCTGTCCGATCTGCTTGCGGGTGCCATCTGCGTTGAACTCCCATGTCTCACCAGCCGGCAGCGATTGGGCCTGAGGAGAGGTAGAAGCGGGAAGCTCGACGGTCTCGATCGGCGTGGCGTATCGCTCCCAGGGCTGCCCGCCACCTACCGTCCGCGGTGGCGCGGGCGCCGGGTCAGATTGGGCGCCGTATTTCTCCCAAGGCCCAGCCATTACCGGACCTTTTCCCAACGATTGGGATCGGCCGGATTTCCACCCTTGAAGCGATAGCCTCCTTCGACATCGCCGGCTTTCGGCTGACGGGGTGCAGCGGGTGCGCTGGGAGCGCTGCCACCCAGCATCTCCGCATAACCGAGCCGCGTTTCCCGGATGAGGTCGCGCATCTGAGCCAAGGCCTCGCGCCGGCCCTCGGGTGTTTGCGTTCTGTTCGGCAAAGTGGCCTCGGACAGGCGGGATTCGTAGTCCGACATCGCGCCCTCACCGGGAACGCGGGTGAGCTGGCGGATCAATGGTGCAAGGCCAGCCACAGCGGTATCGAACTTGTCGCTTGCGGCATTGATGGCGCCGGGAAGCCGCCCGGCAAACCACCCCGTGTTTCCGTCCTTCTCCGCTGCCGCCATCGCGGCTTCGACGCGACGCAACTGATTGTCAATCGCCTGGAGGCTTGTCAGCTTCGTGCGCGCGAGACCTGCCTGCTGCTTGGTAAGCTGGCCTTGCGACCTATCCTGGCCCCCGATCGCGGTCACCTGACCATCAGGGCTACGCTGGTACTTGATGTTCGGATCCAGCCCCAGCTCCGCATTTTCTTGCGGTGTCAGAACCGTGTACCGCGGCTTTGGATCACCCCGCGCGATGATGCGCGATCCGCCGGCCGCCTGACGCGACGGCTCGACATGCACGTGATTTCCTTCGTTGATCACGTCGAAGCCGGGGCCGAACTGCTGCTTCAACTCCGCATGGAACCGCGCCATTGGCACACCGGGCGGTGGTTGGAGATCACGCGCCTGATCGGTCAGGTGATAGCTTCCCGGCACGCCACCAACTTCGCGATTGCGTTCGGGTGTGCGCCCACGCCCACTGACGATCGTGCCTGGAACGAAATCCAGTGCCGCCATCTCGATATCTTGCCCCGTAGGCAGGCCGCCGGGAGCCGAAGCCCCCGGAGCCGCAGATGCTGGATCACCTCCTCCCGGTTGATATTCGATGACGGTTTGGCCATCGCCCACCGTTACCGGGCGAGGCGCAAAGGGCGTGCTGTGAAGGACCTGGCCGGTGCGGGGGTCGAGAACATCGGTTCCCGGGCCCGCGATGATCGGCTTGTTCGCCTGCGTCTGCGCGGTCAGAAGGCCAATCTGTTCCTTGACCGAAGAAGCGGCTCCGACATAGCCGTCCAGGGCATTGTCACTGAGGTCTCTGGCGGCGGCCTCCAACTCCTCCATGGAGAAGCCTCGCGCACGAAGTGCAGGAACCGCAGCCCGAAATGCGGCGAGCCGCTGATCGGCCGGCTTCTGGCGCAGGCTGTATGCCGTTGCGCCCATGACATCCGCCTGGTCGAGCGCCTGCTTGCGCTGATCATCGGAAAGCTGCCCGATCGAGGTCGCCATGTCGTAGTTGCCGGTCTCGATCGCCGTGGTGCGTGCGCCAGTCGTATCGCCCGCGCCGAGCTGCTCGGACGCCCTTTGCCGTCCCGCCTGCTTCTGCTGCTGCATGCGGCTTTCGCGCCCCAGGGCGAACGCCTGGAGCGTGTCGAGGTAGCCGTTGCCCTGAGGCTGCGCGAGACCGAAGTTGATGGCCATTACGCCGTATTCCCGTAGCCGTTCCAAACAACCCCGGCCCCGTTGGGCGTGATCCAGCCTCCGCCATAACCTGGGGACGCTCCAGGAGGTGGCAATGCCGGCAGGCCACTGGGAGAGGTGCCCCCATAGCTCGACCCGAGTGCATAGGCGCCAGCGTTCAAGAGCCCCTGAAGTCCTTGGCCCAATGCATTGCCGCCGATGATCGCCGCGTTGCCCGAGGCGTCCGCGCCTGCCTGGATCGCCTGATTGATGCTGTTTGTGGAGTTGGTACCGACGCCGGCCACCAATCCGCGAGCCTGTCCGCCCCGGTTGGCCACGTCCGTCAACTGGCCGAGATAGCCGGTGAGACTCCGGTTCGCGAGTGAGGCCCCGCGATCCTGGAGCGCCTTGTAGGCCGCACCGCTGTCGCCCATGCCGCCCGCGTAGGCGTTGGCACGAACGGCTTTCAGGCCCTCATTGACGATATCCTGATAGCCGGACGAGTCTCGGAACTGCGCGAGCGCTGCGGCCGACTTCGCCGGATCGCCGCCAATGTTGAGCAGCCCCGCAATAGTATTATCGGCGTCCGTCCCGAGCTCGATCGTCGGAGCGTTGAGGTTGTATTGATAGTCGCGATTGCGCTCGGTGGCTGCGATTTGATCCTGCACGGCCTGACGCTGGATCTTCGCGGCCTTCTTGGCGCCTTTGCCGCCCATCAAGCCGCCGAAGACGCTGCCTACAGCGGAAAGGGCGCCGGCTGCCACTATAGGCGCAACCATCTCAGCGCTCCACCTTGAAGAGTTCGCAGGGACCCGAAATATGATGCTCGCGGATGCCGTAGGACGTGCCGCCGAGCTGACGGTTCAGCCACCGCGCGGCCTTATTGGCAATCGGCGTCTGCCCCCAAATGGTTCGCGCCCCTTCCTGTTCGAACATCCAGTCGATCATGCGGCGAAACTCCGCGATACACCGGCGCCCGCGGCAAGATGGAAGCGACAGATAGTGCATCTGCCAGATGCCCGGCCCACTCCATTCGAAGATGGCGCCGGCATCTTCACCATTGCAAAGCAGGGCGTAGTCGTTTGGCAGCGCGGCCAGCTCATCGAAATAAACCTCCACGCCGCCCGGTCCGAAGTACGGCTTCACTTCGGGATGGTTCGCGATCCTGTTGAGCACGGATGGATCGTATGTCCGCATCGCGCGGACTTATCATGAAGGGAGGTCGAGCTTGCTTTAGACCGGGAAAGCCCCGTTCAGGATCAGATCGTCTATCACGGCCTTCAGGGCACGCGAGTTTGCCTGGAGCGCATCGGCCAGTGCCTGGACCTCGGCCTGCGTCGGAGGATTGCTGATCGTGGGCGCGGTATAGGTCGTAAACCCGCCACGATCAGCAGTCCCCGTAGGAGCATCCCAGTTAGGTCCCACACCCTTGGCCACGGCGTTGTTGGCGGTGGCCTGCGCCGCTGCCGCTGCGGCGAGGCCCGCAATGGCATCTGCCTGTGCGGCAATTGCGGAATCCTGTGCGGCATCGGCGGCGGCTTGGGCCGCTGCTGTCGCCTCGATATTCTCATTGATGGCCGTGACCGCCGCTTTGATGTTCTTATTGTTCTGATTGGTCAGCGTGACGAAGAATCCGACCGGACGGCCGCTCATGTCGACGATCGGGACCGCCTGTTGGATATCGGCAAGGTTTAACGGCGCGAGGTCCATTATTGCCACGCCTCATTGGCAAGCGCGCCTGAGATGCGGACAATAGAGCTATCCTCGATCTCGATCTGGAACGTGCGCAAAGGCTGGTCGGGGATGCCCAGGCGATAGAGGTTCACGATGTCATACGGCGCGCGAACCTCCATCTCCTCCCAATAATCAGGAAACCCCTCTTGCCCGTCTTTCCACCGGATTTTGACGGAACAGTCGGCATTCGCCCCAATAGCCACTGAAAAACTGTTCTGTCGGCCGGGCTTCCCTATCACGGCTATCGTTCCGGAAACACGTCGCCGGATCAGGGTGCCGGCATCGTCATCGGCGGCGGGATCGAGCGTCCAGATTGCGCCAGTCGCGAAGTCGCCAACATAAGTCCCATCGGGCGTGTCGATGCCCACATGTCCGCGAAACTCGGTTGAGCCTTCCGAGGCCCATTCCGACCAACCTGAGGTCGCGGCGTCGAAGGCAAAGGTCCCCTGACTGGGAATCTTGAGCAGATAGAACAGGTGCCCATCGCCTAGTCCATAGACCCAAGCCGAAGGCGGTCCCGAGCGCTTCCGAAGTCGCTCCTCGATGCCATGGTTGCTGATCCGCTGCGGCACGCCGGCTGCGCGATAAACGACGCAATTCTCGCCGACCCAGATCAGGCTATTGTCGAAACGTTGAACGGTGTCGCGTGCCAGGCACCCGCGATCGAATTGCCGCCCTGGCGCGCGGGTGAACGGGGCATCGGGATTGCCGGTGGCCTGCCATGGCTCAGTGGATCTGGCGCTGAAGAACCATATCTCATCACCGAGGCGTCGAACTGCCACCAGCCCATCGCGTGAGCTTTCCGCATTGGCGAAATCCAACGCGCCAACGACCGTCGATCCGGGCTCAAGCCAGTAGAAGCGGCCATCAGGCGTGCCGATGAGAGTGTAGTTGTTCAGCGCATCGATATCGACGACGAGCCGATCATCGGGCATCGCAATCGACGTGATGCCTGCGCCCGTATAGGCATACAGCACCTCGTCGGCCGCCATAGCAAGTATATCGATGCTGGCGGCATAGGCTACGCGGGAGACCGCCGATAGCTCTCCGATCGGCGCACCTGCACGATAGAGCGTCGAGGTGCTGTTGGCGAACAGGTCACCGGAGAAAACGCCGTCTTGCTGATAGAGGCCACGAACCGGCCCATTCAGCGTGGCGGCTGCGGTCAGACCCGGCCTTTGGATACGCATCCACTGATCCGGTGACGCTCCGCTTTCGTCCTTTTCGAGGAACAGATTTACCAGCTCGACTTCGGGGAAGAAGCCGGCCTGGCGCTCATAGGCCGAAAGACCCAGCGGCACTGCCGGCATCAGACATACTCGCCGAAGACGGGGCGATCATGAAAGGAATAGCGTGTCGTCAGGGCGGACTGGAACATGCCGGCCAACCTGGTCGTCGCGGCGCCCACTTCTCCGCCGAACTCATCAACGATGGAAAGGGCTAGAAGCGCCTTCAATCCTTCTGGATCACGATAGGACAGCGGCGCCTGATCAGTCAGGGCAAGGCCGTACAAGCCCACCCATAGCCGCTGCTGGCCGTCATAGATATATTCGACCACCTCGCCCGAGAAGGCATCGACGATGATGACAACGGCGCAGTCGCGCGGCGGTCGAACATTCCTGTCGGTGGGATTTGTCGTGTAGCTCGCGCACTCTTCGTCATAGGGACGCGGGCCGCAGGGGAAGCAATTGGGTACGACCTAGGTCGATCTGGAGTGTGGCGTCGCTATTGCGGAAAATGCGCTGGTTCTCGCCTGCCGTATAGGTTTCGCCGGTCGGGATGATATCGGCCAGACGGCCGAATGCGCCGGAGGTGATGAGCGAGCGGTAGAGCCCCCTCAACGCCTCCAGCGCATCCTGGCTATCGGCAAGCCGGGGTTCGCGTCCGGCTCCAAGCTTGCCGAGCTTACGGAGCGCGCCGTTGACGATATCCCGGCACGAAGCCATCAGGCTTCCGCAGCGGCGAGCTTCGCGCGCAAGGTGTCGAGGCCCGAGCGGCCATCATATTTGATGCCCTTCTCGTCGAGCTTGGCGCGGATCGCAGCCAGTTCGGTGCCCGCGTCCGGATCAGCCTTCTCGGGCTCTGCGCTTGCGACCGGTTCGGCGTTTGCGTCGACCGCGAACACCGCCTTCATGTGGCGAAACTTGGCAAGGTGGGGGTCTTTCTCCCCCATCTCGACCGCTTCGCCCTTCACGAAGGTGTGACCATATTGCTCGATCACCTGCGCGCCGGGATCCTCGTCTCCGAGCCACGTCACCTTGGGCATCACTTCGGCTCCTCGACGAAGTAATGGAGGACACCAACGATCGTGCCCGTGGTGGCACCGGTCGCGGGACCGGTCGTCACCTTTGCCTTTACGCGGGTCTTGGCGGTGGTGACGTAATCGACACCCGAGGCCGCGAGAACCGTGGTCACACCACCCGCCTGGCCGATGGTCGCTCCGGTGAAGAAGCGATCGTCATCGACGGCATCGCCCAAGGCCAGGACAATGGCCGGCGAACCGCCAGTGTCCAGATCGTCTGACTTCAGGAAGCCGCCGACGACGCGAGCGTTCGGCGGAAGGTCGAACATATCGATGATGTCGTTGACGACGAGCGCGGCGGAGATGGTGTATTCGCCGCGCGCACTATGGATGGTGCGCCCACCCATACCGACGCCCGACACCGGATAGCGGCGCCCGCTGGACGAGCCACCAAGCTCGACGCTGTAATAAGTGCTTGCCATGTCGATTTCTCCTCAGGCGTCCGCAACAGCGGCGTTGATCAGGGTCACGACGCCGTACTGCTGACCGCCGTACGAGACCTTCTTGATGCCGCGCAGCTCCTCGATCGCGACGCCCGGGCGGAACTCGTAATCCTCCTTGAGGTCGATGCGCAGCGTCGGATCCTGGCCGTAGGCCACGCCGACCGCGGATTGGCCGCAGAGGAAGTTCATGCCCACGTCGATCGTGCCGTTCGAGAAGGTCGGGATTTCCGGAATCTCGCGGAAGATGATCCCGTTGTAGAGCAGGTCGCCGTCCTGGAAGAGCGGGTTGCGCTCGATCCCATCACCTTCGCGGGCACGTGCCTGCGTGTTCGCCTGGATGATCGTGCTGTCTTCCGAGATATCGCGGAACGCCATGCTGTTGCAGAACATGACGAACCATTCGCGGCCGGCCGTCGCATCCGACTTGAACGGACGGATATGCGTGCCTGTCGTGTTGCCGGCGGTCTTCGCCATCCGCTTCGCGAGCTTGGCGGTTGCAGCCGTCAGCTTGTCGTCGGTGTTGTCGATGGTCGCCAGGGCGGTCGCCCACACGCCCGAGGACGCGTTCGACTTCGACTTGCCGAACAGGATGCGATCCGCGTTGTTGACGAGAAAGGCATTGCGCTGCGAGGCGTTGGCCAAGAAATAATCGACCGCGCTATCGTTGCCGGCGATGCCGTTCACGTCGGGAGCGCCGGCGATGATCACCGACATCAACGCGCCGATGATATCGTCGCGCAGGACTTCGGCGTCCCACGAACGAAGCTGGTCCTTGGCCGCATCGAACAGGTCGATATCGGTCTTGTAGCTGGTCGACTTGGGGACCTTCACCGCATTACGAAGCCAATCGATGCGGATCTGGTCGTTCAGGTTGCCGAGATCGTCTTCGTTGCCCTTGAGCACCTCGGAGCCGCGAACCCCGCGCCCCTTCAGGCGGGTGATCAGCGGCACATTGATATACGCGCCGCCGGCATCCTTCAGCTCATTGCGGATGCGGATGATGCTACCGACGCCGGTCCCCATATACGGCATGAAGCCGGATTCACGGACATATTCGGTGAGAAACTTGGTGATCCAGGTCTGCTTGACGCTGGCTTCTGCGAGAACGACTTCCATTTTCCGTTACCCTTGGAAAACGGCGCCCAGCGAAGCCATCGGACCGGTCGGGACATCCTTGATCGTGCCACCCTTCGATGGAGCGGAGGCCAAGGAGCGCGGCGGCGTCGGCTGAACTGGTGCCGGTTGCTGCTGCGCCACCGGCAAAGCCGGGGCAATCGGAGCGGCGGGGGCGTATCCTCGCTTGGCAGCTTCGCGGGTGAACCAGTCATCCACATTGTCGCCAATCTCGTTCAACAGCCCGTCGCGCTTGTGCTGCTGGACGATCCAGTCGATCGGGTGCGGCTGCTGCATGTAGGACTGAGCAAAACCGGGATCGCGTTGCGCCCGCTCCGTCGCCCACGCCGCTGCGGCTTCCACCGTCTCGGCTCCATGCTGCTGCCGCGCGATCAGGTCGGAGGTTTGGAAGCGCTGGTTGATCAGTGCTTGCTGGACCTGCGCATTCTGATGCGCGGCGAACCCATGAGGATCGTCATAGGGGTCAGGGCTATCGATAGGAGCGGCCTGGCGCTGTTGCTCCATTTCCTGGAGGCGGCGCTTGGTCTCCTTCAGCTCGTCGCGGACCTCATGAAGCACGTTCAGCGGCACCATGTGCGGCTGCGGCTCGGGTTCAGCGACTACCGGGGGCTGTTCAATCGCGGCGTCAACAGGCGCCTCGATTACCGGCTCCGGCTCGACGGTGGGCGCAGGCTCGGCGGGGATTTCCGCGTTGTCCTGATTACCGCCGAAAAGCTCCTCGATTCCCATGTTCACCCTATCCCGCCCGTATCGTGGGCGACCAACGACACGCCCGAACAGCGGCGGCCCGGCCCTGATTTACGTGGGTGACGCCACGAAGCGCCCGATGTCCGGCGGCGACGTGGGGAAGATTATGAGAGATGCTCGCGGGGTGATGCTTTAGAGCTTGCGTCAGTCCGCAGGCGAAGCGCCAGGAGGCACATCACCCGCGCTGTCCTGCCCCATCT
Source organism: Rhizorhabdus histidinilytica (assembly GCF_900167915.1). GTDB lineage: Bacteria > Pseudomonadota > Alphaproteobacteria > Sphingomonadales > Sphingomonadaceae > Rhizorhabdus > Rhizorhabdus histidinilytica. The sequence goes on from NZ_FUYM01000004.1 coordinate 52,807, forward strand.
TGAAGGCGATTTCGGCCGTCTGCGCCTGCGTCTTTTCCGTGTTGGCAACGGTCTGCCCGATCTTCGCCTGCTGGTCGGCCTGTGCGAGCGCAAGGGCCTGCGCCTGCATCTCCGCCTGCTGCTGGGCCTGCGCCGCATTAGCCTCGTCGATTTCCTTCTTCTTCGCTCTCAGGCGCTCCAGCACGGCCGCCTTGTCGGCGAGCGGGCTCATTTCCAGCAGCAGCTCGAATTGCGGTGTGAACGGGTCGAGGCCACCGCGCACAAGCTCCACGAACTCGGCGAACACCTCCTGCTGAAGGTTCGCAGTGTCAGGCACCGTATCAAGGATGATGTCCATGTCGATTTCGGCGATGCGCTTGGTGTAGCCGGTCACACCTACAGCCGGGACCATCTGCGTCGCTGGCTCGCCTGTCATCGGATCGACGACTGGCTGACCGGTAGCCGGGTCGACGACAGGCTGCGGCTGCATGACCATGCCCATCACCGGTTCGTTGATCTGGAGGAACTCCGGCGCGCGAACGTCATCCGTGACGCGGATCCACATCGGCCCCGTCCAGAACTGCTGGGCCCGCATCCACATCTGCCGGTAGCAGCGGGTTTCCCAATCCTCCAGGCGCCCCAGCGGCCGGGCCAGTTCGGTCATGCCGGCCTGCTGGAGGACAAGCCGCGCACGGCCCGACTGGCCCGCCTCTCCCTGACGCCCAAGGACAGCGGGAGTTGGTCCCATGCGCTCGATCTCTGCCTTGCTTTCGGCAAGGAGAAGCTGCTGACCCGCCGCTAGGTCGGTCGTCGGAACCAATTGCCAGCCGGGCGGAATGACGCCGTCGGCGCGTGCCGCTTCCTGTCGTGCGGTCGTCGCATCGACCGGTGCTGCCATCGGATCGGACTGCTGCACCTGGCGGCTGTTCGCCAGATGGAGGAGCCGTGAGCGCCGCGCGTTGATCTCGTCCTGGATCGGGATCATGTCCCTGATCCGCCCATAGCGATTATTCTCGCGGTCGACGTAGCAGCTCACCGCCTCGATCGGACAGACGGTCTCGTTCGTCTTGGGATTGAGATAGGCGGAAATGTCGTGCTCCAGCACGCCGGAGGCGCAGTAGAGGCAGCGGAACCACTCCGCCGAGGCATAGGGCGGTTTCACCTCGTTGTAGTAGACCTCGACCACCATCAGCCGCATGCGTCGACGATCGATCCACGGCTTGATGTTGTCGGGCCGGTCCTGCCAGGTCGATTCCAGCGCTCCCTGGCCTCCAGTCACGGGATCGCCGATCCGGGCATAGGCTTCAGGGTTGCGCGCCTTCACGTCAGCCGCATCCATCCACTTGGCGATGCCGAGATATTTGGCGTCCTTGAAATCGGGGCGGCGCGAATAGGGATCGGCGAAGAACTCCTCCCAACGGATCTGGGTGTTGGTGATGTTCTGCCCATCGGCCTCGATGATGATGGCCGCGGTGCCCTCGATCAGGAAGTTCTCAGCGCAATCCAGCTTCACCTGCTGGAAGTTCGACACGTCGGCGATGTAGCGTAGGCACTTGGAACCGAGGTCGGCCGCATTCTCGTCGTCGGGCGTGGGATTGCGGGGATAGCCGCGCGGATCGACCTTTGCGGCCTCCAGCACGCCAAGAATTCCGTCGATCGCGGGGCGGATGCGGTTGGTGTAGATCGGCGGCTGTCCGCGCTGCTTCATGATGCGGCGGACGTCGGATTTCAGTTGGAGCGGACCGTCATAATAATCGCGATCGCGCTGGCAGAGCAGCCGGTTCGCTTGTGACGAGTCCCTGCTGTCGTCGAACATCTTGCGCAGGCGTTCCTGCGGGGGCGGATCGACAGCGAACCTGTGCGGGAGCATGTCGGACTTGCCGCTGATCGGTGCCGGGGCGGCAACCACATCGTCAGCCAGCATCGCGAAGCTCTTTCAGCCGGCGCTCGATCGCTTTGACCCGCTCGCCATAGCCACCGCCCTGGAGCTTGGACGCGGCGAGCTTAGCCTCCAGTGCTGCGATTTCCTCGGCTCGATCCATGCGCGGGATTTATCATCGGCGCGGTGCCGGCTTGCTTTAGAGCGCGGACCACCGCCTCTGCGATCGCATCGCACGACAGAAGACACTTTGTCCGAAACGGTGTGATCTCTCGGACGCCGAAACTGTGGATTACGAATAGATCATGATAAGACTCCCCCATCATAGGGGGAGGCAAACGAATGACTCGCGTAAAGATCGAGGCGTAGCGGTATGGACCGCAAAGGGGGTGTCATTTTGGCAATGTTCGCGCTCTGTGGTTGCGACCTATTGTCGCCGCAGTGGAAGGGATGGGTCTATCCAAATGGAGCCGAGCTTACAGTCGACATTCCCATTGGCCTGTTCTCAACACTGGAGGAGTGTAGGGCCAGCGCAAAAAGAACCTTACAGTTCACAGCTTCCCGAGATGAGAATGGAAACGCGATCGAGGGCGACTATGAATGTGGATATAAATGCAAGGCCGCCTCGGATCTCGGCGGTCTCAACGTCTGCGAGAAAACTGAGCACTAGTGTATGTCATTGCGGATCAGAACCCTTCCAGTTCTCTTCTCCTCTATTCTGGTCGCCTGTTCAGGTGCCAGCAGCCGTTCAGACACGGCGACGCTGTATCGCAACTCTGCTTTCGATCCGACGATGCGGGTTCACTGGGCTTCGTTCGATGCTGACGAGAGCGATCCCGCATACAACTCTAACAATTGCGGGATGGCTGCGCGGTTACTGAATGCCAATGTCGCGGCAAGCGCAAAAGCTGACGGCAAGGAGCGAGATGCCTCCGTAGGGTTCTGGTGCGAGCTTGGCCCCTATCGAGAAAAGGGTAGCGTACCGAGCCAGTTTTATGAATCGTTTCCGGCGGACGTTGCTTACTAATTCCCTGGATAAGGTGGGGCCGCGACTATGAACGGCGACGACATCACCAGCACCGTATTCGCGACTGTCGCTATATGCTCCTGGCTGACGGTCAGGTCTTTGAAGCGGAAAATCGACGAGCAGGCCGCTATGCTCGCGAAACTGTCGAACGAGATTTTGGATGAGATGAAGCGCAACGCGCCGCGGAAATCCTAAAGATGCTGTCCCTATCCCTCTCCCTTAGGACTGAGGGTGGGGAGTAAGTCGAATTGGATGCGTTATGACTCGCTCTCTATTGACTCTCACAACTAAGCCGTGATGATTTAGGTCAATGTCCAGATTGCATCTTTATGCCGACGAAGCCGGTGATTTCGTTTTTAAAAGAAACGGGAAGGCAAGTAAATATTATATCCTCTGCACGATAGGCATCGAGGATTGTTCTATTAGTCATCAGCTTCACAACCTGCGCCGACAGTTGGCATGGGATCAGAAACCTGTCTCCGATTATTTCCATTGCACGACTGACAAACAAGAAGTCCGTGATGAAGTTTTCCGCATAATCTGCGAGCATGATTTCACAGTGCATGCCACGGTCATGGAGAAGTCCAAGGCACAGCCACAAGTTAGAGTGAGCGAGGAGCGATTTTATCAATACGCTTGGCTTTACCACTTGAGGTATTCTGGCAGAATATATCGCGGGAGTTACGATGAGTTCCACCTGACTGCCGCGACGATCGGCGTTAAAAAGAAGAGAACAGCCTTCGAGGATGCTGTCCGTGATGTCTGCAACCAGACCGTCAACACTTCCCAGTGGCGCACATCATTCTGGCCGTCGCAGTCCGATCCGTGCCTACAGATGGCGGACTATTGCACCTGGGCTATTCAGCGGAAATGGGAGATGGGGTGCACGCGCTCTTACGACTTGATCAAGAGCAGGATTGTATATGAGTACGATCTTTGGCGGCGCGGCAGCACTCATTGGTATTGAGTTGCGGCCGCATCCTCAGCTATCTCACGAAGTGCCCAGGGGCCCTTATCACTGAGTGCCAACCGCGCTGCGGTTGGAGCACAAAGCGCCGTGATTGTCAACGTTCTAACACCCCCTCAACCGCCCTCCCCGATCGAACTTATCCCATCGCACCGCGACGCCAGCTCGAATAGCAGAGCAGGAGTCGCACTTCTTCCTAAGCGTGGACAACTGGTGATGATGCCTCGCGGCTTGCTCCAGTCCTGATCACTCGACATAAGCGCCTCGGGACGCAGCGGGGGCGCAGCGATGAGATTGAAGCCATCCGATCAGCAGATCGAGATCATGCTCGCCGCCGCTGCTTCTGGCGGCACCGTAGGGGCAGCAGTTTTGTTCCAGCATCTTGGCGGAGAAACCAACGACATCCTCGGTTTCCTCGGCGCAATGGTCGGAGCATCCGCCACAATATGGGGGGCTCTCTTCGTGGAAGACCGGCGAGCATCCACAGCCAACCGCCAAGAGGTTAGGGCCACTGCGGAAATCGTCAGGTTCGCACCCGCCCTGATCGACGAGGTGGCCAATGTGCTCGACCTTGCCCGCACCAGCAATTACAACATGGAAGATCTTGAGATAAGCCTCGAAGCGCAATGCGACGTACTGCGCACCATCGCCGCGACGGCAATGGAGGCCGCCGATCGAGCGGTCACCTTTAGGTTTGACCTGCGGGTGCATTTGAGGCGCTTCTCGGTTGCCACAACAGATCTGGTCGAGGCGTTTACAGGCCGCCCAATCCTGCGCGTCATCCGCGACCAGCAAAGTCGAAATATCCGTCAGGCATTTGATACAACCTACGGTTACATCGACGTTGCCCGGGAAAAGGTTGAACTGGCGCTCACAGCTCTCGATAGAAGCTGACATCACCCCGCCCCCGCCAAATCATTGGAATCCATCCCCATCGACGGCCGCATCGCGATCACCGGCCAGCCCACAGCCCTCACCCGAACATGCTCCCCTCGCTATCGGGCATAGCCGGCGGCCTGTAGTCGGTCGGCGTGTCCACCTTGGCGATGGTCGGGACGATCGCGGGATGAGCCATGTCGAGAGCACGGCCGATGTTCGCCGCTGCATCCACCTCATCATCGTGCTTACCTGCCGGAAACTGCTTGTACTGCGCGATGACCTCGCTGCCGAGAGACCCAACCGGGATATGCACCTCTCCCATCGACGCCTTTGCTTGGAATGGTTGCGCTTTCGTCGGCTTGTCGGATCCGTGCGGGCTTAGAGGCTCAATCCGGCAATAGATCCGGTGCTTGCGCATCGCGGCGATAATGAACGGCTTGGACGCTTTCCAATTGTTGTCGTCCTCGGGGAACCAGCAGAGCGGTTTCCACTTGCGGATCAGCGGCAACGCGCCCTCGGCCGCGACCGCCTGCTCCCCTGTGTGTTCGTCGATCTGGATGCCCATCGCCTTGTCGATCGTGCCTTGGGTACGAAATCCATCGAGCAGCCAGATGTGCTGACTGGCGTCGACACCCCAGATGCGCAGAACATTGAAGTCAGAATCCTGTGCATCGCCGGGCGCGTGATCGCTGGTCATGTAGATGTTGAGGTTCTTCGGCGCGACCTCGTACCGCTTGAACCACGCCTCCTTAAAGAACAGCCCCTCTTCCGGCGCCGGCTTCTGCTGATAGAGGCTGGTCCAAGTCCGCACATTTCGTTGAAATGGCCGCCAGTGTTCATGACTGAACCACTCCGGCCAAAGCGTTTCACCCATCGACCGGCCTAGTGGATCGTCCGCCGCATCGGCGATGGCTGGCAAGCAAATCACGTACCAGCGCCGACCGTCGCGTCCGTCGAACCAACCGCTTTCACCCCGCCATCCGTCAGGCAAGATACGGCCGGCCGGATCATCTTCATGCCACCTAGTCAGGATCATCACTTGTGGCGCCCCTGGGATCAGCCGTGAGCAGAAATCGTCCGTGTAGGCATCCCACGTCTTGTCCCGGATCACCTGGCTCTCGGCCGCTTCACGGCCTCGGATAGGATCATCGAGGACGCCAAGCGCCGCCCGGTTGCCTGTCAGGCCCGAGAGGATGCCCCCGGCCATATATTCGCTGCCATTATCCAGCATCCATTCGTCAGCCGCCGTCTTCGATGGATCGAGGCTTCGACCGAGCAGGTTGGCGAATGATCGCGACTGGATCAGTTGACGCGCCCTTCTGCCCTGCTTTGACGCGATATTGCTGGCGTAGCTGGCGAGAATGACATGTCGCCGCGGTTTGCGGCTCATGAACCACGGAATGAACACCACGTCGCTGTAGGTGCTCTTTGCGCTGCCCGGCGGCATCAACACCATGAGATTGGGGATCAGTCCACCTTCAACCCTTTGCAGGCAGTCCAGCAGTAGAGCGTGGTGAGCAGCCAGTGATCCGATCTTCATGATCGAGAAGCCGTCCTCGTCCTCCGCATCACTCAGCGGGACGGTCGGGATATCGACCATGCAGGCGAAATCGGGGAGGCTGTTCTGCGCGAGATCCCGCCTCACCGCCTGTATCAAGTCGCTGTCGATCAGCATCAGAGCGCCAGTTTCGCGATCTCCCGCTTTGCCTCAAGCGACAGACCAGAAACATCGATCTTGTTCCGGATGGGCGGCGCCTCATCGTCACCACTGATCGGCTGCGTTGGCTTTCCCCAACCACGGTCCAGAAGAGCTGTCGATGCGGCCACGATCGCGGCGGGCGGGCTCGCGTCGTCCCTGATCACCTTCACCAGCGCATTGAGCGCAATTTCGGTGTGCTGCCGCGCCATCTCCCGCAGCGACATGCCATTAGCCAGGACAGCCTTCGGCCTTCCTGACGGGTTTCCAGATTGCCCTTTTTGAAACGGCATAGCTATCAACCTACCCCGTCAACCCGCCTTCCGAAGCTTTAGACTGCCGGCGGGGACCTCGATGCCGAACCTGCGGCACAGGTCGATGGTTCGGTCAGCGGTCAACCCGGGTGGGACGGCGCCATGCTTCGCCGCCCATCCCAGAATTGCGAGCAGCAGGTTGTGCGAGCCCATCGCTTCGGGCGTCTGCGAGGTGTCGACCTGCGGGAGGGCAAGGCCTTCGCCACGACGGATGCCGCGGTCGTTGTAATCACCCCGGCGGAGATAGGTCAGGCGCATGTTGATCGCCTCGGGCGTTCGACCGGGCAGGAAGCGCTCGGACATCTCCGGTGCGGAGATGCCCAGCAATGGCGCGGATATCTTCCTCCTCGGCCCAAACGTTGTTCAGATTAGCCACGCCAGCCTCTCATCATTCATGGATTTGTGCATGCTCAAAGCTGCGTCACGCCTATTCGCGCTCGTGCCGATATTGATCGGGGAGGCAATCGTCCGCGAGCATCGACCGATATTCGGGGATGACGAGCAGCGCTTCGTGCACCTTTTCGGACGGAATGTCGTGGAAGGCAGTGACGTGCCAAGCCTCGATCATGAGCTGGAGCTTCTGACCACGATCGTCCAACTTACCCCAGTATGCGAAGCAAGCCCCCACGCTCGACCGATAACGATCGGACCTTCCAGCTCGATCAGGATGTCGGACCACCTCGACATCCTCACCGCGAGTCCAGCAAATCATCGCGTTCTCAATCGGAATATCCATTTTCAATCCCCGCATTGTGATCGCTCTAGCCACTTTAGCCACTCTCGCCGGGCCCCCGGCTAAAGGCCGGCCAGACAGTGGAAAATGTCAACAGCGAGAGAGATATTATGTTTAAAAGACAATAGGATAGGCCGCTCCCATTCCCTGTAGAAATGGAGATAAAAGACCCGTCACTGTCGAACGCTAGCCAGACTTTAGCCGGCAGGTGGCTAGAGTTATGGCCCGCCGCGCATCGCATATGCCTCCCACACCGGAACGGCGCGCGATCGGTCGAACCGACGCCAACGCAACTGATTGCCATGATCGACGGTCAGGACGATGCTTTCGACATCGACCCGATGGATTTCGATGGGACCGCTCCAGCTCCACAAGAGCAGCGCCAACCCGTTCCTGTCAGCGCGAGCGGCCGAAATATCGGGGTTTGAGCCATAAACCTCCAGGACATCCCAGCCCCGGGCAACGAGATCACCGCCCCACTGCTGATCGATCTGGAGGCAGGTCCAGACCAGTCGGTCCCATCGCTCCATCGGCATGTGCATAGGAGCCGGAAGCGCCTTCAACAGGCGCAATCCCTCTGACCATGGACGGCCGGGGGCGGCTAAAGTGGCTAAAGCGGCTAAACTTTCGCGTCCATCACGACGGGCATCGCGGAAGCGGGAGAACCGCGCGGCCTTGATGCCTGCCTCGAAACCGTCCGCAATCGCGGGTTCCGTCGAAGCTATGGCCGGCTTCAATACCGGGATGAAGGGGACATATTCCTTAGCGGACATTGACGACCCAAGCCTCCTTGCAGCGCTTGCCGTCGATGGTGGTTCCGGCAGGAATGGGCGTCAGATGGTCGTTGCGCGCCAGGAGCGCGCAAATCTCGCGGACGCGATCCACCGGCAGTTTGCGCAACGAACGCGGCGCGCGCTGCTGGATATGGCTCATGCCTATCTCAGGCGCGGCATACTTGTCCTTCAACCACTCAGAGAGTTCCTCCGCCTCCAGGATGAGCTGGTCGACCACGCCGTGATCAGCGAGCCGCAAGGCCTCGCTGATATAGAAGTTCATGAGCTGGATTCCGGCCGCCATATACTCTGCGCGGATCGTCGCCTCACGCCGACCGACCTGAAAGACATGGATCACCGCCGCCAGGCGGCAGGCATTTTCAGCGGCCTTGCCGGCGAAACCGCGAATACCCGAGAGGATACCGCCCTTCCCCTGCTGCTGCTCGATATGATTATAGAACTCCCAGAAGAGCCGCTGGCCCTCGGGATCGAATGACAGTTCGGCCCGTTCGAGCGCGTTCATCCGCTCGGGGTTCATCGGCAATTGCGTGCGGATGATCGTAGCCAATCGCTCCTTGAAGTCGGCGAGAGCGTCCGCGATCTCAACCGGCTCGATCGCCCCGACTTCATGCAGGCGGGTCCCGGCCAGGGTCTTCGGCTTGGCCGGCAGCATGCGGGCAAGGAAGCCTTGCTCGCGCATCTCCTGGTTGCCGAACATGCGATCGACGTAGAAGCTCTGAAACATGACGTGGAACGAGAAGGCGCGGCCGGGGAGATATTTATAGCCCTCCCCCTTCGTCAGGGTCTTGATCGGCTTGCCGTCCCACAGATCGGAATAGGCGGCGATGGTTGCCGTCAGGTTCTCGTCGGACATGCCCCAGCTTCCAAGCCAGGCGCCGCCGTCGTTGTGATACAGGCCGACCGAAGGCCGGCCGTGCTCGAGGATGTGAAGAACGCCCTGCGTGGATCCCGGCGGGACGATCATCGCCGGCAATAGCGGTTCCTGAGGCGGCGCACCGTGCCGCTCGACCGCTTCGCGGATCTGGGCGTAATCGCCCTTATGGTCCTTGGCGATCTGGTCCTTGATCGATTTCCACGAGGCGTGTGCTGACTGGTAGATGAGCTTCTCGCGCTGATACTCGACGCTGAGATCGGCTTCATGTTCGTCGATCGCGGCACAGGCGAGCTTGTCCGATGCGGTCTTTCTGTCTCCGGAGTCGGCAACGGTCGTCAGGAAGAGCGAGACCGGCTTCACTTCGAGAGTGGGCAGACGAACCACGACATGGCCCTGGACTGCCAGGGCTACGGCCGACAGGACCGAATGAGCCGCCAGGGCATCGGGCACCTGGACCCGGCGCATGATCGAGCGGGTGGCCGCCGCGGCGATAACGCCCAACGCATCGACGGGATATGGATCAGGGTCGACCGGCGTCCCCCGCAGCGGGATCGGCTCGGGCCTGCGCACCTCGGCTTGGGCCGCATTGGCGGCAAAGGCCCCGCTCACTGGCGGATACCCCTGAGCTGATCATTCCAATCCTTGTAGCCATTGGACGGCCACATCACGCGCACGGCCAAGCCGACATCGGTCAGTTCCTGAGCCGCCCTCTCCACCGCAGATCGTCCGGCCGCGTCGTTCTGGCCTGCGATCAGGACGGATTTGACGACTTCGGGAAAGCGGATCATCGGCATCAGCGCCGTTCCGAGAGCGGCAAGGACCGTTTGACCCGGCATCTCCTGCGCGAGCGAAAGGGCGTCCTCAGGCCCCTCAGTGATGACGACTTCGGCGGCCGGCGGTCCAAGCCAGATAGCTCCACCAGCGACACGCCCGAGGCTCAGCTTGGATCGCCTCGGCTTCTGCCAGCGCTTATCGGCGCCATCATCGAGCAGGAATATCCGCTGAATCGCGACCAGATCGTCGCCGATGGTTACGGCGCCAAGCAGCGCGGGAAGCGCCCTGCCCCATTTGCCGGTTTCCTTGTCCCGCGCCGCCGGGACCATGCCGAAGCGGATCGAGGGCGGTAGCTCCATGTTTATGCCCCGTGAGCGGGCATAAACCGATGCCGGGGTCCCAGCCGTAGGAACCGCCGCATCCCAGAACGTGCGAGCCTCGGCAATCGCCTGCTCGCGTTCGGCAGCGTCCTCAGCAGCGCGTTGTGCGCGTTGCTCGGCCGAGACGATCGGAAGATCAGACACGCCCAGCCACGCAAGGGTATCGGTAAAGCCGAGCCCCTCCTTCGCCATGACGAAGCGAATGATGTCGCCAGACGCGCCACAGCCGAAGCTATGATAGGTCCCCTTCGCGTCGTTGACCCGCAGGCTGGGCGAACGCTCGTCATGGAAGACGCAGAGGCCTTGCAGCTCGCGCCCCGCCTTGCGGAGCTTGGTATATCGCCCGACGACATCGCTGATGTTGTGCAGCGACCGGGCATCTTCGACCCGCTGGCGGAACTGGGCTTCCTCCGCTGGGTCGCGGGGCTGTGCGTTTCGGGGGTGCTTCCACATCATGCGGCGAAGCCTGACACGGGCGCGTTGTCGCCGTTACCGCCGTCATTGCAGATGACGTGCATGAGCGTTCCCGTCATTCCGATGCGCCATGGCTCTGCGCCAGCATGTCAAGCCAGCGGCGGGTGAGCGCATTTACCTTGCGGATGAGCTGGGCGTGCGGCCGAAGCTCCTCGGCCTCGGTGATGCCGTCAGCCTCGATCTCAATGATCGCCGGCAAGAGCATCGCCAGAGTGAGCGCGGCGCGATCGTCCGAGGAACAGATCGCCCCGGCCTCGGCCCATCGACCACCGGCCAGCCGTAGCAGCGGATCCGCAAACCGCCCTCCCCACACGTCGCAGCCGGCCAGGAAGGTCGGCAGGTCCATCGCCGACCCACCAGCCGCGTAGATCGCGGCGCGGTCCTCGGAGCGCCCCAGAACGCGGGCCATGTCCTTGAAGGTGATGTCGTCGTCGGCTTTGATCTCGGTGAGGACGGAGCCCTGCACCTCGACCGCTTTCGACGCGGAGAACGTCCGGCGGGCCCGGTGGATGTGCGGTGCGTTCATGCCGTAGCTCCGACAGCATGACGAATGATCCAAAATGGCGACATCACTCGCCACCTCCCCGGCGCCCGAGATTGTTCCCAGGCGCCGGTTCGGTCATTCTGCGGTTGGAACGACCAGCAGAAAGGCAGTGGAAATGGCCGACAGCGTTACGATCACGAACTTGCCCGATAGCGGCAGCCCGGAACGAGTTGCGCTCGATCTTTGCAAGATGGTGCTGCACGGCTCCATTAAGGGAGACAACCACGCGGCCGTTTACAGCAAGGGCAACATTCTCGCGACCTACGCTGAATGCCGCCAGGCAGTTCGAGGGGGAGCCTACGATATCAGCAACCTCGTCTGACCGGTCAGTTCGCCAATCGATCCATCGCGGCCTTCGCTTCATCTGCGAGGGCCGCACGATCGGCACTGACGAGGAAATCGTAGAACTCAGCCGCAAGGCGAACGGTGTCGGCTTCCAGACCGAAACTGACGGCAAGGCGGAGCGCTTCCAGGCGCAAATCTTCCTGTGGCATCGATACATCCTTTCGATTGATCTATGCATGGAGGCGCTCCAGCCGCTTAAGCGCCCGCCAGCGCTTCGACTCGATCAAACGGCGACAATCTGCCGCCGAGCGACCCGACCGCCAGCGATCAAGCCCCGGCTGCTGTCGAAGGACGGGATGCGTCATCGGCCCGCCCCCGCATGGTGAAGGACCGCAAAGCTCGCATGGGCGTGCAGAACGTCATGTGCGCCTACGCCAACCTCATCGGCGCGACGATCGAGGCGTTGCAGAAGGCCGAGGTGCCGGATGCCTATACCCATTATTTCCTCGACCGACTGGAACTGGCGAACGAGGCGACGCTGGTCGGCGCGGAGGCGGAGTTCGCCGCGCACCTGATCGAGCTTTTTCGGAGGGTGGTGTCGGAGGCTGACTGAGTCTTGCTCGGATGCCCGCCGCCGTTAAGGGAGACGGCTGGGCTCAGAAGATGGAGTATTTCCCTTGCGTCTGACGGTATCGTCTCGCGCGGCCAGTTTTGCTCGGACCCGAGATAAGCTAGACAACGCTCAAACGTTGAAATTTCCATTGTCCGACCGTCGCGCAATCGTTCGAAGAGCTTGCCGTCATTTGTCGACCGCGAAGACAGGGTCTTTAGTGTGGTTTTTGGCTGCAATTGCTGGGCCTCTTCGACCCAGCGAGTAGCCAGCCGAACGAGATGGGGAATGAGCGCCATGAGGATCAAATACGGGCTAAAACCCGCATCGTCAAGGGCTACAGCCCGTCAGAGCGGAGCGATTGTGAATGAGTGAAGACCAGCCGCGCCCAAAGACGGTGTTTTCTATCGAGGAACCCCCGATTGAGCTGATGATCCAGCGCATCGACGAGCGACTGAAAGTGCTTGGCCTGACCGATCGCCAGGCTTCGATACGTGCGACAGGATTGCCCGACGCCATTCGGGAGATTCGGCGCTTCAAGCGACCCGGCTCGAAGCGAATGATCCAACTTGCCAAAGCCCTCGAAACTACACCCGACTGGCTGGGTGGATACGTTGATCACCAGCGGGGAAAGGTGTGGCTTGAAAGCACCGAATCAGCGCTGCCAATCTATGGCGTTGCCGACCTGCCGAGAGACATACCCGTTTTCGCAGCCAGCGTAGATGAAACCGCCCCCGCCTTTTTCAAAGACATCGTGGAGAAGGAACACTCTATAGAGGTGAAAAAGCGCCTCTACGTAATGTGTTTTGGCTATAATTTTAACGATCCCATCGACTTCGCACGCCGCCCCCCCAGGCTAGCGAAGCGAGACGATTGCTACGGGATCATTATCCATGACGATGCACTATATCCCCGTTTTGAGATTTCCGATGTCCTCTACGTGGATCCACGCCGACACGCCGCTCCCGGAGAATACGCTCTTGTTCGGATAAAGAAGGAAGCGATACCTGACTTTAAAACTCAGGGAGAATGGGCTTTCATCGCACAGATCGATCCCGATAAATCGGAGCGATTAGACCAGCCTTGGGCGCTACGTGTGTTCAATCCCGATCTTCGATTTACCCTCGACCGCCGCACCGTGGCGGAGGCTCATCGCATAATTCCGTGGTCTGAACTTCTGTCATTATAGTGCGGGCCACAGCCCGTTGACGCGGGCTATAGCCCGCATTATAAGTTCTCCATTGGCCGGCTCACTCGTGGCGGCTAATGGCAGGCTTCGGCGATAGACACGTCGCCCCTGTCTCCTCTCGAATGAAGGAGACTACCGATGAACGCTCATTCTTCGATTATCGCGATGGCTACCGCCGAGCAGGCGACCGCTCCCCTCGCCTGGGAACAGGCCTACGAGACCTATCAGGCGGCCCGCAAATCTGGCGTGGAGTATAGCGAGAGTGGGGCCTACATCGACGAGATCGGAGGCCCTCTAGGCCTCACCAGATATGAGGCGCTCAAGACGCTTCTCGCCACTCCCGCACCCTCGTTGGATGCTCTCGCAATCAAACTGGCCATCTTTGCCGGTGATGATGGGCATGAATATGAGGCGGCCGGCGTCATGCAGGCTCACATCATGGCGGATGCCCTCCGCCTGGCGCATGAGAGTAGTGCGTCACCTGAAATTACCCGCATTGCGGTGGCCCAGCACGAAAAGGCTGTGGAGAGCCTGTCTTACTATTTCGACGACGCTGAGCGAGCAAAACGGATGGAAATACAGGCCATCTCAGCACGTGTAGTCGAGCAGATCACCGGCAAGCCGGTCGCCATCGAGCGCTCACCAGTTTCATGGAATGACGCTGTCGCCGCCCTCGACGCGATCACGGTAGAGGAACAGGCATTTGAGGCACGGGTCAAGGCAGGTGAGAACCCGGCGGACCATGAGACCGACGCACTCGCGACGAAACTCGCCGTCCGTTATCGCAACGTATTCGCTTTTCCCGCACCGACGATCAAGGAAGTTGGAAGCAAGCTCCAGCTTTTTGTCGATCATCAGTTGTGCGAGCGGGCGGATGCCGCAACCTTCATCGAGCCAATCATTGAGGATATCGAACGCCTCGCGCCCTCGACAGGTCCCGACGTCGATCCAGAGCTGATAGCGGCCTGCACCGAAGTATTGCAGCTTCGTGCGAGCGAGCCTGAACCGAGCCGTCAAGATACTGAGGCCGCGGAGTGGGAATGGCGCATTGGAAAAGTCGAGGAAGTCCTGCGAGATAATGTCTCGACATCCGCCCCGGTATTGATCGCACAACTTTGGGTGGCCGTGGACCACATGGTAGACCGCGCAAAACCGTCTTGGCTTCGTGATGCGATCAGCCAGAATGACTTCGGAACGATCATGGCTCGGCGTGAAGATCTCGACTTCGACGTGCGTATGGTCGTCCAGGCAATCGACGGCCTCATGGCTATGGAAGCGGTAGCGGTCGAAGCGGGGCAGAGTGCCGAACGCGAGGTCGCCCATGCCTGACACCTGCCGCCGCTGCGATTTCTTCCTCGATCGGGGGCTGGCTTCGGCCAGCTCCCCACCATCGAAGAAGAGCGACGTGAACACGGGCATCTGCTGGCGCCACGTTCCGCAGATCAAGCCGGGCTCCTCGGTCGACGGTCGAGCGATCTTCCCAACGATCCACGCCGATCACTGGTGCGGCGAGTTCCAGAACCGCGCGCTCCTTGAATCGCCCTGCTGAGGAGGGCCGCAGATTGCCCCGGACAATGTACCGGGCGAGTTCCCTGCCCTCGCCGGGCAAATCTGCGGACTGGCACGAAAGCCATGGCTTTAGCCGTACAAGGATATTGAAATGAACAGCTTTCACAGCTTTGGAATGACCGAGGTCGCCACCAGCGCGATCGTCTCGATGCGCCGGTTCAAGCGCAGCGCGCAGGATTGGGCCTATAAGATCACGCTTTCAAACGGCGAGGGTCTCATCGTCGAGACAAGTGACGTCAGCATTCTCCTGGAGCGGCCGATCCAATTGATACCGGCTCCGATCGGAACATCGATCTGCCATTTCAACGACGAAGATTGGAACGCGCACCGCGCTCAAGTGATCGCCTGGGCCTTGTGCGCCGATGGCGAGGTTCGGCCGGTGACGCCAGCCGGGGTGAACGATAGCGAGTGCCTGGGGCCACACGAGAATCTGATCGTCGAGCTACCTGATGGCACGTGCCACGAAACCGGGTTCGACGGGCGGCACTTTGCCAGTCTCGATGAACTAGTGGAGGACCGCAAGGCTTGGGTCGAGCGGGCTCGCAACGCTGCCATCCAGCAGGACGCGACTTCGGAGGCAATCCGATGAAACCTGCGGCGGATCCTATCGCGCAAGCTTGGGAAGCTTACGACGCAGCCGCCCTGGAGTGCCATCGCATGCGGATAGAGGGTATCCCAGCCGACCAGAGGGTCGAGAAGGAGCTCGAAGCCGTCCGACTGCACCAGGCCTTCTATGTCGCGAGCCTGCGATCGGAGCCGGCGTCGCAATGCGCTGGGATTGATACGACAAGCGCGGCGGGCTGAAAGGATGCAACTGATGAACACTGTGGTTGTCCGCGATCGGCGCAAGGACCGCCTTCTCCGTATCGCGGAGGTCCGCCAACGCACGGGCCTTTCCGTTCCCTCTGTCTATCGACGGGAGGCGGCCGGAACCTTCCCTGCTCGCATCCGCACAGGCCCGCGCATGGTTGCCTGGTACGAGAGCGACATTGACGATTTCGTAGCCGATCCAGGCGGATACCGCGTCAATCAGGCTGCCTGACATCCCGGCAGCATGTGGCATACGCACTAGGACCGACACCCACAGCATCGGATAAGCTGGCAGTTTCCGAGGGTTCCAGTGATTAGCGGCTTGATCGCCGGAATCGCGGCGTTTGCGGGGTTAGGTGGCGATATAAAACTCAGGGTGGTCCTTGAACATAATAGAAATGTTGCGCCCGCCATCATTACCAGGAGCGCCAACCCCTCTAATTATCAATTCGACACATTCCTGTGTCACGTGATCTTCTTGAGATATTGTATCCGTATATTCGATACGAGCAATAATAATAAGCCGATATTGACCACTCGCGATCGCATTAAGATCGGAGGAGCTTATCGGATTTGTGTGCCCGACAATATGGCGGTTTTGGACTATAGAGCGTCCAAATCTTCGATCGATTGCCGGTATGTCAGAGAGATTCTGAGAGATTGGTTCTCCAGATTTTATCCATCGCATCGAAACCATGACGCCCGTGCGCATGGCAGGAGTTTGACCGAAATTGACAAATGGAATCTCAACCACTTTCGGAGCGTTGGTATCGGCATTGAATCCGAATTCAATAGTTCCGGCGTGCATGTAAGCTCGCAGCCGCAGGTAGGCTTCATATTGGGCATGTTCGGCCGATTTTTCAGCCGCAACGGCATTGCGGCTAGCGATTGCCAAGGCATCCTCAGCACCTCTGGTCGCCTCCTCGGCAGCAAGCACAGCCTTACGCGTGTAATGGAGAGTGGCGAGCAATCCAACGAGGCCGCCAATGGAGACCCAGAAACTCCACTTTGCCCAAAATGCGCTATTTTCGGTGGCCTTAGCCGCGCGCCACTGGGCGCAAAGATCGCTTTCGTCGTGCCCATATGGCTCATGGCATGGCTCGCCATATTTGATGGCTTTAATCGTCGCCGGCTGCTGTGGATCGCTGGCGGAATAGCGATATTCGGGATACCGCTGCTCCTGGGGGTAATCTGATACCCCCACCATCAACCCGGCACCGTAGGCAGTGAATAAGGCTGCTACCCCAGCTGCAATTGCGAGGCCCCGATAGCCTCTAGGCATTGTAGGAAAAACGCAGCCGTGAAGCCGCCCCTGCTGATCTTGTTGTTAAGGTTGCGCTCGTTCTCTGTGATGCCAAGCGACGCCAGCTTTTCCGCAAGCTGAGCATAGGTGACCCCTCGACGTTTAAGCTCCCCCTTCAGGAGGTTCTTGGCCAGCGCCTCATACCGGACGTTCACGGGATCCGATTTTGCGACCATAGAAGATCATACCTTGGAATACCGCCGGTGGATAACATGCGCTTTTTATCGGTTGGCATATCACCGCATCCAGTTCAAATCGTCTGTTGGCGACCTGCAGCACCGCTGATCAGCGACTCACCAGAAATCCCTATCGGGCGTTGGCCATGGCTCTCGCCGAATCTATCTTGTCATGTTGACGGCGAAATGCCCACCAAGCCATCTTAAAGCGGTTGGGCGAAGATACTGGATGCCCATCCTTAAGCCAAGTCGCATATAGCGCGGTAGCCTCGCAATAGATTGATGATTTCTTAGCCTGCATCGCATTAATAAAATCAGATGCTCCTTCATAATCCATCATGAACTGATTATGGTACCATCGCTTATAGAATGCCTCGTCGAAAAGACCTCGGCGAATACCAAGCGCCATCAACTCATATATATTCATCTGATGAGTAATAACGTTCCGGTCAGATGTTCCGATAGATCCATCATCAGCGATCGAAACAATCTTAAACGGATCATCTACATCTGCGTTCTTACGAATAAGATCACGGAACGCACGGTATTTTTCCTGCACGTCCGAATCCATTAGAGTTTTCATGACCATGTCTAAAGTGGCTCGACGGCGATTAGCGCGACGCGTGTACCAGAACGCGATAAAGGCAACGACAACGGATACTGCAGCGAGCATTGCGCCAGCGGCCGGCGCGGCGTCCTTCCACGCCACCAAAATATCTTTCATGTTCCCCCCGAAACGAAAACGCCCCAGCTTATAAAGCCGGGGCGTTTGGTTCAATCCGTATGGTTGCGGGGCTTAGTCGACGTATCCTTCATGAGCCATTTTCATCACTCCCATTTCCCCTCCAGATAACCATCCATTGCTTAACAGCAAGTGCACGGTGCATTTATATTTTAGCAATCATACATCATCACATACGATGATCTTCTACCAAACGAATGATGATATTTTTCCCAAATTACTGCTTAGCAATCAGCAGGTCAACGTTTATCGGAATGCTCACGTTCCCTCTAAGGGACATTCCATACCATGCCAGCACTCTAACTGCCCCGCGCTTTCCGACTTCCCAGCCGCCCCCAAGCCCCTCATTGGAGCAATCTAAAGGGGTCCGGCAGATCCTTGGTGATCATGTCCGCCCAAGCTTGCCCCAGATCGCGCCGCCGCTTCAAGTATCGCGCGCGGTTATAGGCCCACTCCGACGCCGACATGCCTTCCGGCACATGCGCCAGCATCATGTCGATGATCATCCGGTCGCCATCGCGATCCAGTTCGGCGGCGCGCTCGTTCATGATGGTGGAGAAGGCCGAGCGCCAGCCGTGCGGGACCATCTTGCCCTTGTACCGGCCGCCGCCCAGCCGCTTGTACATCGAACTCACCGCCGAATCGCTCATGGGCACGCGACGATCATGCTGACCGGGGAACAGCAGGTCGAACCGCCCGGTCAACACGCGCAGCGCGCGAAGGACCTGAACCGCCTGCGACGGCAGCGTGACCTCGTGTCCGAAGGCTGCGTTCCCCTTGTCCTCTACCTCCAGCTTCATCCGCTCGGCCGGGATCGACCACAGCGCGTCCGGTGCCGGCGCGTCGGGATCATCCCAATCTATGCCAGTGAACTCCGACCAGCGCGCGGTGCGCAGGACGCCGATGCGGACGACCGTCATAGCCAGCAGGCGCGAACAGAGCTTGGTTTGCGGGTCTGAGGTAGAACGGTCGACCGCCGTCTGGAAGTCGAGTAGTTCGGCCGTGCTGGTGAGAGCAGGATGCTTCGACCCGGCCGGCGTCGGCCGCAGCGCTGCGCCGATCTCCGACACGGACAGCAGCGCCTCGGCACCAACCAGGTGCTCGCCCTTGGCGAGCTTGAAGATGCCGACGACATAGCCCTTCACCCGCTTCGCTGTTTCGATCGAGCCTCGCTTCTCAATCTTGCGCAGCTCGCGGAGCACCATCGGTCCTGTCACCTCCGCGATCGGCATCTTGCCGAGCGCCGGATAGAGATCGCGGGTCAGCCGCTCGTTCACCCGCTTGAGGTGGCCGGGCGACCATCGGACTTTCTCCGCCTCCATCCATTGCTCGGCGACGGCCTTGAAGGTCGCGCCAGCCGCGGCGATGGCTGCCAGCTTGCGCCGCTCGATCTCGATGGCGGGGTCCTTGCCCTCGCGCAGCATCGCGCGAGCCGCGTCCCGCCGGTCGCGCGCCTGGGCCAGCGTGACTTCAGGGAAGAGACCGAACGTCAGCAGCTTTTCCAGCTTCGCATAGCGATATTTGAACCGCCACGACTTCGCCCCCTTGGTGGTGACGAAAAGGTGGAGCCCTTTCGAATCGGCGAGCTTATAAGGTTTCTCGCGCGGCTCGGCGTTGCGGACTTCCGTGACGGTCAGCATGCCGCTATCATATGGGGGTATCGAAAGCGCTTCAAGGCCCTGCTACCCCCACCGATCCCCCCAGCTATTGCAAGCTATAGCGGAATTTGTGGCAAGTTGTGGAAGATGGCCCCACCAGAAAAGCCCGAATTTCAAGATCTAGCGATATCTACTGGAGCTAGTGAAAAGTGGCGCTGGTGGGCCCGGCAGGACTCGAACCCGCAACCTAGCCGTTATGAGCGGCCAGCTCTAACCATTGAGCTACAGGCCCCGCCCAGCGCCGCGCAGGCGATAGACGAGCCTTTGCCGCGCGGCAAGTTACACCGCGTCCTGTTCGGCGTGCAGGTCGCCCAACGGCAGGCTGAGATAGAAGCGGGTCGCGTCGATCTCCAGCATGCCGCCGCTGGCAATGGCGAGGTTGCGGACGAGGCGGAGCGCGAAGCCGAGGCCGAGCACCGGTGCGTCCGGCCAGTTGCCGCTCGGATTATAGCCGGGATCGAGCAGCATCTTCTCGTCACGGCCGTCGAGCGAGCGCGGGCGCAGGATCGTCAACAGCATGTGCGTCGAGCGACGCGGATCGCGTTGCAGATCGACGCTGATCCGCTCGCCCTCCCCGGCCATCGCGATGGTGGCGGCGAGCAGGCGGGACAGCATCCGCTCGACGGTCGGCGCGTCGACCGCGACCGGCGGCAGGGTGGAATCGATCCGGAAGGCGAGACCGCTCGCCCGCTCCTTCGCGACCGCCTCGAAATTGGCATGGAGCCGGGTCAGGATCGCGCCGGCGTCGACCGCCGCCGGGCCGCTCGCCGGCGGCTCCGCCGTCCGCGCCGCCGCAACCATGTCCAGATCCTCGACCGCGCCGAGCAACTTCCTGCTCTGTTCCAATATCTCCTGCGCGCGGCCGCGATAGGCTGCCGCTGCGGGGCCGCGCATCTGCCCCTCGATCATCTCCGAAAAGCCGATGATCGCGTTGAGCGGGGTTCGCAGCTCATGCACCAGGTGGCGCAGCGAATCATTGAGCGCCGGCCCCGCCGGCGGGTGCGATCCGCCCGCCATCACCGCGGCACTCTCATCGGCGCGCGGCCGGCGGGCAGTGCCGCGATAGCCGCTGAACCGGCCGTCCTTGGGATCGAAGAAGGGCACTGCCGAAATCCGCCAGTCGCCTGAGGCGGGCCCTTGCCCGGCGATCGTCAGCCGGGCGTCGCGGAACGGGGTGCGGCTGCGATAGGCCCCGGCGGCATGGCCGTCGACGCCATGGTCGGTCTGGTGAGCGGCGACGGCGATGGTCTCGCCGATGATCGGCCCGCGCGGTACCCCCTGCACCCAGCAGATCACGCCGTCGACGCCGGTCTCGAACCGGAAATTCTCGACCCGCCCCGGCACGCCGCCGTCACCGGCCGGCTCGCTCTCGAGCCCCGCCTGCGGATAGCGGCTGCGGAAGGTCTCGATACGGGACAGGAGATCGCGGATCTGGCTCTCGCCCGACGGCGGCAGCGGCTCCGCCGCATCATCGAGCCAGGCCGAGAGCGCGGCGGGCTCCACCGGCTCCGGCGCGTCCTGCGATCCGTCCGGTTCGACCGCGGCAGTGCCTTCCTCGACGCTCGCGGCGGCCGGCGATTCCGGTTCCTGCGCTTCGGCGACGAGCGCCTCGATCGGCGCGGCGAGCGGCGCGAGGCTCGCCTCGGGCGTTTCCACCGGCCCCGGGATCAGGAAATCGCTGGCGCCGAAGCCTTCGAGCGCCTTCTCGACCTCGCCGCCCAGGTCGCGCCGGTTCCGCAGCAGGTTGCGCGCGCTGGGGGTGAGCCGGGGCAGCAGGTCGAGCCATTGGCGCGCGCTCAGGATGACATGGCCGAGCATCGGCGCGGCGATGTGGGGCAGGTCCTCGGCGAACAGCAGGACCAGTTCGGGGGGCACTCGGCGCCCGGCGAGGCCACGCCCGGCGGCCAGCCGCAGCTCGACCGGAATCTCCGGCCGCACCGAACGCAGGAAATTATAGGCGTCGACCGCGCGCGGCGCGTCGACCAGCGGATCGTCGACGCGATGCCCACGTCCCTGCGCCAGCACGTCGACCACCTGCCGCCAGAGGATCGCCCTGGCTTCAGGTGTCGGCGCCGGCTGCGCGAGCAACGTGGCCAGCATGTCATCGAAACGCAAAGGCCCGCCTCCACTCGGTGTTGAACGGGTTTGAGCCACCGTTCCCCCTGCGCCGGATATTAGATGGCAACGCGGCGAGCGGAAAGAGCGTTTGAGTCGGAGGCGCCGGTGCTATTTTAATTGCACTTGGCGGAAACTTTATTCTACGGATGGCGCCAGTTTTTGAAAGGTTGCTCCATGTCCGCCCCCTCTCTCGATCAAATCGATCGCACCATCCTGCATGAGCTGCAGGAGGACGGGCGGATGACCAACGTCGACCTGGCGAAGAAGGCCGGCCTCACCGCCCCGCCCTGCCTGCGCCGCGTCCGCGCGCTGGAGGAAGCGGGCGTGATCGAGAGCTACCATGCCCGCCTCAACGCGGCGGCACTGGGCTATGGCATCACGGTGTTCGCGCTGGTGTCGCTGCGCAGCCAGGCCGAGGAGGATCTTCGCCAGTTCGAGAGCCATGTCGCCGCCCTGCCGGAAGTGCGCGAATGCCACATGCTCAACGGCGAGATCGACTTCATTCTGAAGATCGTGGCGCATGACCTGCAGGCCTTCCAGCAGTTCCTCACCTCCCAACTCACCACTGCCCCGAATGTCGCGAGCGTCAAGACCTCGCTGACGATCAGGACCTCCAAGGACATCGCCGGCATCCCCGTCGACGGAATCTGACGACCGCACGCATGCCCATATCAAGGCAAAAGGGCCCGGCGCCGATGGCGTCCGGGCCCTTTCCGCCATGGCCTATGGCTTACGAGGTCGGCGGGTTCTGCGCCCAGACCTTCGCATAGTTAGCGAGCACGGCGTAGTTGCCGGTCGTCACCTGGTCGAGGGCAGCCTTGGCGCCGGCCTTGTCGCCGGCCTGGGCGAGCGCGAGGCCGAGGCGGAAATTGGCCTGGGCGGCATCGGCGCCGGGCTTGGTCAGCGCGACCTTGTAGAGTTCGGCCGCCTTCGCATAGTCCTTGTAGCCATAGACGAGGTCAGCCGTCGTCATCACCGACTTGTAAGTCGCCTTCGGGCCATTGGCGGCGGTGATCGCCGCCGGGATCGACGCCTTGTCCGGCGCCAGCTTCGGCTGCGACAGCGCGATGATCTCGCGGGTGTTCTGGCTGGTCGAGGGATTCAGCTTGCCCGCCGCGATTCCCTCGTTGAGGACGTCGACCGCCTCGTTCGGGAAGCGCAGATACACCGCCAGCGCATAGTCGATATAGTTCGACTGCGCCGACAGCGGCAGCACGCCGACCGCACGCGACAGGCGCAGCAGGTCGAGGTCGGCGTCGCCCGACAGGCCGGCCATCTGGCGATAGATGAATAGCGAATCGTGCCAGTTCTGCTTGACCGGATAGGCGGCGAGCCAGGCGGTGGTGATCTTGACGAACTCGTTCGGCAGCTTGCCGCGCGAGGCCATGTCGGCGCCGCGGCCATACCATTCGCTCGGCGCGGCCTGGCCGGCAGCGGCCTTGGCGTCGATCACCTTCTGGAGCGTCGCCAGCGCCTCGGTGGTCTTGCCGTTGCGCGACTGGGCGTCGGCGAGGATCGCATAGGCATCCGCCTCGGTGCTGCCGGCGGCGATGGCGCGCGACAGCGAAGCCTCGGCCTTGGCGTAGT
Organism: Rhizorhabdus histidinilytica; assembly: GCF_900167915.1. Lineage (GTDB taxonomy): Bacteria > Pseudomonadota > Alphaproteobacteria > Sphingomonadales > Sphingomonadaceae > Rhizorhabdus > Rhizorhabdus histidinilytica. The sequence goes on from NZ_FUYM01000004.1 coordinate 76,168, forward strand.
TCTTCGCCTGATAGGCGAACTGGCCCTGGAACCAGTAATATTTGGAGCGGGCGTCGTCGTTGAGCTGATTGGCGGCCTCGCCGGTCGCGATCAGCTCGTCGAGCGCGGTCGAGAGCCGGGCCTGGTCGCCGCTCGCCTGGGCGGCGTTGAGGCCGTACTGGGCGACGACATATTGCTCGTCGGGGGTCTTGGCGAGCTGCTTGGCCTGCGCCAGCGCGGCATCGGCCGCCGGGATGTTCTTGGCCTTGATCGCGGCGTCGGCTTCGGCGAGCGGCTTGCGGATCGCCTCGCCGATCTTGAGCGCGGGCGCAGCGGCCTCATCCTTCTTCTTGGCAAAGGCGGGGGTACCCGGCGCCACCGCGGCGACGGCAACGCCAAGCGCCGCGACGAGCGCAAAACGGGACGTGAATTTCATGCTTCAGGCCTCCTAGGCGGCGACCGCAAGGGGAACGGCCGCCGGTAAAACACGCCGGTTGACTAATCGCTCCCACGGTTCCGCACAAGCGCGGGCGAAATGATCCGGCTTCACTCGTCGTGCTCTAGGCACCGCTCGCTGAATGGGGATTGAACCGCCGGCGGTTGATCGCGTCCGTCCGCGCAGCTAGGGCGGGCCCATGCTGCTGCTCCTCTCGCCCGCCAAATCGCTCGATTATACGAGCCCGCTGCCCCCGCTCGAAGCGACCGCGCCGCGCTTCGCGGAAGAGGCGCTGGCGACCGCGCAGGCGGCCTCGAAGCTGAGCGCGAGGAAGCTCGCAGGGCTGATGGGCATCTCGGACAAGCTGGCGAAGCTCAACGCCGGGCGCTACGCCGATTTCGCCGGCCAGGAGGAGCGGCCCGCGCTCTACGCCTTCTCGGGCGACGTCTATGTCGGCTTCGAGGCGAAGACCCTCGACGAGCCCGCGATCGGCTTCGCGCAGGACCATGTCCGCATCCTCTCGGGCCTCTACGGCCTGCTCCGCCCGCTCGACCTGATTCGCCCCTATCGGCTGGAGATGGGAACGCGCTGGGCGCCGGGCCGCAAGAAGAACCTCTACCAGCTCTGGGGCAGCAAGATCTCCGACGCACTGGCCGCCGACCTGCTCGCCGAGGGATCGGACGTGATCGTCAACTGCGCCAGCAAGGAATATTGGCACGCGGTCGAGCAGGCACCGCCCAAGGGCATCCGCATCGTCACCATGGACTTCCGCGAGCTGGCGCCACAGGGCCTGATCTTCAACAGCTTCGGCGCGAAGCGGGCGCGCGGCATGATGGCGCGCTGGATGTGCGAGCACCGGATCACCACCCCCGAGGACCTGAAGGGCTTCGACAGCGACGGCTATGCCTTTTCGGCCGAGGGGTCGGACGATTCGACCTGGCGCTTCGTCAAGACCCGCTGACGCCGGCAGGAACATCCCGCGATCCGGCCCGTTGATGCCGCAGGACCGACGGGAGACAGGATATGAACAGCCGCACGCACCCGACCGATCGGGACAAAGGCAATGGCGTGGAACTCACCACCGAGGAAGCCCGTGCGGGCGCGACCCCGCACATGACGCGCTACATACTTGGCTGGGGCCTCGCTCTCGTCATCATCGCCTTCCTGATCGTGCTGGCCGCCTACAGCTGGGGCTGAACGCCCCTCGCGGGGGTCGGAGCGTCCCCGCTTCACGTGCCGTGGGCCGCATCGCCTCTGGCCTTTGCGACCGTCCTTCGTTAGGAGCATCTGACCACCCCGTTCCGGGGTCAGAAGATCGCCTCAACGAACACGGACCCACAGACTTTGGCCAGCGTACCGCCGCCCATCGAAAACAGCGACATTTCCCCGATCTCGATCATCGACGAGATGAAGTCGAGCTATCTCGACTATGCCATGTCGGTGATCGTGTCGCGCGCCCTTCCGGACGTGCGCGACGGGTTGAAGCCGGTGCATCGCCGAATCCTCTATGCGTGCCAGGAGGGCGGCTTCGTTCCCGGCCGGCCTTATCGCAAGTCGGCGAAGATCGTCGGCGACGTGATGGGCAACTATCACCCGCACGGCGACGCATCGATCTACGACGCGCTCGCGCGTCTCGCCCAGGATTGGGCGATGCGGGTGCCGCTGATCGACGGCCAGGGCAATTTCGGCTCGATGGATCCCGATCCGCCGGCGTCGATGCGCTACACCGAGGCGCGGCTCGCCAAGGTGGCGATGACCCTGCTCGACGATCTCGACAAGGACACCGTCAACTTCACGCCGAACTATGACGGCTCGCGCGACGAGCCGCAGGTGCTGCCGGCGCGCTTCCCCAACATCCTGGTCAACGGCGCCGGCGGCATCGCGGTCGGCATGGCCACCAACATCCCGCCCCACAACCTCGGCGAGGTGATCGCGGCCTGCAAGGCCTATGTGGACAACCCAGCGATCACGATCGACGAGCTGATGGCGATCGTCCCGGGCCCGGACTTCCCGACCGGCGCGATGATCCTCGGCCAGTCGGGCGCGCGGCAGGCCTATCATACCGGGCGCGGCTCGATCATCATGCGCTCGCGGCACGAGGTCGAGGAAGGCCGCGGCGACCGGCGCTCCATCGTCCTGACCGAGATCCCCTACCAGGTCGGCAAGTCGGGCCTGGTCGAGAAGATCGCCGAGGCGGCGAAGGACAAGCGGATCGAGGGCATCTCCGACATCCGTGACGAGTCGAACCGCCAGGGCGTCCGCATCGTGCTCGACTTGAAGCGCGACGCGACCCCGGACGTGGTGCTCAACCAGCTGTGGCGCCACACCCCGGCGCAGACCAGCTTCCCGGCCAACATGCTCGCGATCCGCGGCGGCCGGCCCGAGACGCTGAACCTGCGCGACATCGTCGAATCCTTCGTCAAGTTCCGCGAAGAGGTCATCACCCGCCGTTCGAAGTTCGAACTGAACAAGGCGCGCGAGCGGGCGCATATCTTGCTCGGCCTCGTTATCGCGGTCACCAACCTGGACGAGGTGGTGCGGATCATCCGCGGGTCGGCGAGCCCGGCCGAGGCGCGCGCCGCCCTCCTCGCCCGCGAATGGCCGCGCGGCGAGATCGAGGCCTATATCAAGCTGGTCGAGGCGGTCGACACGATCGGCGACGCGCCGACCTACCAGCTGAGCGAGGTCCAGGTCCGCGCGATCCTCGACCTGCGCCTGCACCGCCTGACCGCGCTCGGCCGCGACGAGATCGGCGACGAGCTCGCCAAGCTTGCCGAGTCGATCGCCGAACTGCTCGAGATCCTCGGCAACCGGGTCCGCCTCTATCAGGTGATGGTCGAGGAATTCGACGCGATCCTGGTCGAGTTCGCGACACCGCGCCGCACCGAGATCGCACCCGCCGGCGACGATATCGACGACGAGGACCTGATCGAGCGCGAGGACATGGTCGTCACCGTGACGCACGGCGGCTACATCAAGCGCACCCCGCTCGAGGCGTTCCGCGCGCAACGGCGCGGCGGCAAGGGCCGCTCGGGCATGGCGACCAAGGACGAGGACGCCGTCACCGAGCTGTTCGTGACGAGCACCCACACGCCGGTGCTGTTCTTCTCGAACCACGGCAAGGTCTATCGCAAGAAGGTGTGGCGCCTGCCCGAGGGCGCGCCGCAGGCGCGAGGCCGGCCGATGATCAACCTGCTGCCGCTCGCCGAGGGCGAGAAGATCACGACCGTCCTGCCGCTGCCCGAGGACGAGGAGAGCTGGAGCGCGCTCCACGTCGTCTTCGCGACCGCACATGGCAATGTCCGCCGCAACTCGATGGACGCCTTCGCCAACGTGCCGACCAACGGCAAGTTCGCGATGCGCTTCGACGAGGATGCGACCGACCGGCTGATCGGCGTCGCGCTGCTGACCGAGGAGGATGACGTCCTGCTCGCGACCCGCGGCGGCAAGGCGATCCGCTTCGCCTCGACCGACGTGCGCGAGTTCCAGAGCCGGACCTCGACCGGCGTGCGCGGCATCCTGCTCAAGGGCGACGACGAAGTGATCTCGCTGTCGATCCTCAAGGGCTTCGACGCGACCACCGAGGAACGCGACGCCTATCTGCGCGCCGCGCCGTGGAAGGACAATGAGGCGGAGCCGACGCTATCGCCCGAGCGCATGGCCGAGTTCGAGGCCGCCGAGGAGTTCATCCTGACGGTCTGCGCCAACGGCTATGGCAAGCGCAGCTCGGCCTATGAATATCGCCGGACCGGCCGTGGCGGCCAGGGCATCGGCAATATCGACAATCTCGAGCGCAACGGTCCGGTCGTCGCCAGCTTCCCGGCGCATAATGGCGAGCAGCTGATGCTCGTCACCGATCAGGCCAAGCTGATCCGCCTATCGGTCGGCGACACCCGCGTCATCGGCCGCAACTCGGCCGGCGTCCGCCTGTTCAACGTCTCCGACAACGAGCACGTCGTGGGTGCGGCAAGGATCGAGGAAAGCGATGACGAGGCCGAGGTCGACCTGGGCGACGGCACCGGCGAAATCGCTCCCACCGACGACGCGGTGGTGGGTGAGGACCTGGCCGACGGCGGCGAGGCGTCGGGCGACGAATGAGAATGACGGCGCCCGGCCTGGAGCGATTTCCAGGCGTCGCAGCTCGAATATAACACCCTGAGGAGCCACTGAGCTTGGCGAAGTGGCGTCTCGAAGGGCCTTCGGGACGGGCTTCGACTTCGCTCAGCCCTCCTGAGGCTGAGCGGATATGGTGATCCCGATCTAAGGCGCAGTTCTCCAGGCAAATGGCAACATCTCCCGCCTCGGAAATCGCGGCAAGGCAATAGGCTGGAGCGGCCGATCCGACGCAGTCGGATCGTGAACCGCTCCTGCCGGGGCGCTTCAAAGGCCCTTCAGCACCCCTTCGAGCTTGTCGACCGGATGGTTGACGAGGTCCTTGTCGATCTCCGCCACGATCCGCGCCTCGACCGCCTTGTCATAATGCTGGCGCAGCTCGCCCAGCGTACGAGGCGGCGCCACTATTATCAGCTGTTCGAAGCCGTTGGCCTGCGCCCGTTCTGCTAGGAGCGCCGCCATATCGGCCGCGAAGCGATCCTCTTCCTGCTGGTGATAGTCGGTCTCCTCCATGGTGCTGTGCCGGCCGCTGCCGCCCTGCGACATCGCCTGTCCCGGCCCGTCCGACTTCAGGTCCCGATCCTTGAGGCCCGCCTGCGCGCGCTGATCCTCGACGACGAGGTTGGGATAGTCCGCATCCCCCTCGTTGCGCAGGAACAGCGACTTGCGACCGTCGGCGACCAGAATGAGCGCGTCGTGGGAAATCCGCATTTTCTGCTCTCCTCTCGATGATCTGTGAGGAGAACGCGTCAGCTAGGCGGGGGTTGCCCTCTCCGCGCTACCCGTCACCCCAGGACAGGCCGGGGTCCATGTCTCTCATCAGCCAGAGGACATCTGAGAAGCTATGAGCAGTTCTTCGGCCATGTCTGAGCGTACCACAGACCCTCGCTCTTCAATAGCGTCGGAACAGCTTCCGCACGAGCTGCCCGCGCCAGGGACGGCCGTGATAGTTGAAGAAGAACCAGCCATAGACCGTCGTGAAATAGAGCACGACGAAGGCGAGCGGGTCGCGGTTGGCGCGCATGTGGCGGAACAGGGCGAGGTCGGCGGCGCGGCGGTCGCGCTCGGTGCCGCCGCCATATATGCCATAGGCATTGTCATGGGCGCGGCAGCCAGCATTGCGATTATGCTTGGAGCCGTCCATGAAGAGACAATACTGACGTTCCTTGTCAGCCATGGGTCGAGTAAGCAGCGGCGATGCCGGCGTTCAAGCGCAAAATCTTCTATCTCAGCGGTTTCGATCCTCGGGGCGCTCGCTTCTACCACCAGCTCTACGCCGAGCAGGCAGCGTTGTTCGGCGCCAATGCCGGCCGCGAGATCGCGGTCGGCAAGCGGCGTCGCGAGCCTCCGCATTCGGTTGCCTGGACGGTCGAGGACAAGAGCGGCGACACCGTCTCCGACCATGTCTTCCTGGGCTGGGACGACGTGGTACGCGCCCATTGGGTCAAGAATCCGCTCGCGCTGCTCCGCCGGTCGGTCGTCGCCTATTGGAACTTCACCCGGCTGCTCGACTGGCCGATCGTCCGGACCTTCCCCTTCGGTGTCCGCTTCGCCTTCTATTATCCGGGCGTCTCGACGATCCTGCTTCCCGTCCTGTTCGGCCTGCTGCTCGCGCTGCCCCTCATCCTGCTGCTGGGATCGACCTGGGGGGTCGCCGCCGCGGGGCTGGTCGGCCTCGCCGTCGCCCTGTTCGTGGTGAAGAAGATCCAGGGCTTCTGGCTGCTGCGTTTCATCATCTTCAACGACACGCTGGCGAGCGATCGCCTGCCCGCCGACGTCGACCAGCGCATGGCCGAGTTCGCCGGCCAGATCCGCGCCAGCCTCGATGAGGACTGGGACGAGATACTGTTCGTCACCCACAGCAACGGATCGATCCTCGCCGTGCCGATCATGGCGCGGCTGCTCGACGCCTGCGGCGGCGCGCTGCCTGATCGGTTCAGCCTGGTGACCCTGGGATCGTGCATCGCCCTGATCGGCAACCGCAAGGACAGCCGCCGTTTCCACGCGCTGCTCGAACAGGTCGGCCAGGGTGATTTCCGCTGGCTCGATATCGGATCGATCACCGACGGCGCCTGCATCGCCGGGATCGACCCCTGCGTGAGCTGCGCCCAACCGCGCCGCGCCCGGCTGTTCCAGACCAGCCCGCGCTGGTTCAAATATTGCGATCCAGCGACCTATCAGGCGCGCCGCCGCAACAAGTACGAGACCCATTTCGACTATCTCAGGACCTTCGACCGCATCTCGCCGCTCGACTATCTCGCGATCAGTTCCGGCCCGCGCCCGCTGGCCGCGTCGATCGAAGCCTTCAAGGCCGAGAACCATGGCTGACGCGTCCGACGGCGAGCGGCCATTCACGCCCCCCTACCCCATTCCGCACCGGAGCAAGGCGTCGCTGTTCAAACGCTTCCTGACCGGCTGGAACAGTTGGATCCACACGCTGTTCGAGCGCAGCTACACGATGCAGATGGGCGAAATCCGCCTGCCCCGGCTCGATTTCTTCATCGCCAACGACCTGTCGGTGGTCGAGCGGGTGATGGACGACCGGGAGAAGGTGTTCCCCAAGCACCGCTTCCAGCACGAGCTGCTCGACCCGCTGATCGGCAACAGCGTATTCTCCGCCAACGGTCAGGACTGGGAAGAGCAGCGCGAGATGGTCAACCCGGCCTTCGCGCACACCAACCTCAAGCGCGTCTTCCCGGCCATGCAGGGCGCGGTCGACGACCTGCTGGCGACCATCGCGACGATGGACCGGTCGAAGCCGATCGCGGTCGACCCGCTGATGACGCATGTCGCGGCTGACATCATCTATCGCACCATCTTCTCGGTGAAGCTCGACCAGGCCAGCGCCGACCGCATCTACCACGCCTTCCACCGCTATCAGAAGAACATCCAGCCGGGCGCGATGCTCAAGCTCTACGGGCTGCCGCTGTTCGGCTATCGGGGGCGCGCGGCGCGGGCGGCGGCGGAGATCCACGCCGTGTTCGGCCCGATCGTTAAGGCGCGCTACGACGCATGGCATAGCGGAGGGGGCGAGGCCGGGAACGACATCCTCCAGTCGCTGCTCGAGGCGCGCCATCCGGCAAGCGGCGACCCGTTCAGCTACCAGGCGATCATGGAGCAGGTGTCGACCATCTTCCTGGCGGGGCATGAGACCGCCGCATCGGCGATGACCTGGGCGCTCTACCTGCTCGCCGAATGCCCGCACTGGCAGGACGCGCTGCTCGCCGAGATCGACCGTGAGACGGGGGGGCAACCGATCGCCTTCGAGCATCTGCGCGCGCTGGGCGGCGTCCGCAACCTGTTTCGGGAGACGCTGCGCCTCTATCCGCCGGTCAGCTTCCTGGTGCGCGAGGTGACCGCGTCGACGACGATGCGCGACAAACTGCTCCACAAGGGCGCGATGATCGTGATCTCGCCCTGGCTGATCCAGCGCAACCGCAACAACTGGAAATGCCCGCACGCCTTCGCGCCCGAGCGGTTCGACGATCCCGAGGAGGCCGAGGCCTGCCGCCGCGCCTATATGCCTTTCGGCAAGGGACCGCGCATCTGCATCGGCGCGGGTTTCGCGCAGCAGGAGGGCATGCTGATCCTCGCCAGCATCGTTCGCGCCTTCCGCCTGCGCTATCCCGACATTCCCCGGCCCGAACCGGTCAGCCGGCTGACGCTGCGTCCCAAGCGCGCGGTCCAGCTCTGGTTCGAGGACCGCCGCTGATGCTGGAAGACCTCCCGACCGCCGAACTCGCCGCCTATGTGCGCAAGTGGGACGGCCACCTCACCCGCTATTTCGGTCCGCGCATGGACCCGGCGGGGAAACGCATCCTCGTCATCGGGTCGCAGTTCGGCCCCGAGATATTATGGGCGCTCAAGCGCGGCGCGGCCCGTGTGGTAGGCGTCGATCCGGCCCCCGCGCGCACCGATGCGCTGGAAGCGGCCCTGGTCGAGGCAGGCCTGGGCGACCGGCTCGACGCGTTCGAGATGATCAGCGGCACCACCCACACGCTCGGCGACGTGGGCGGCTTCGACTATGTGATGTCGAACAATGTGTTCGAGCATATCCACGACCTCGCCCACACCCTGATGTCGCTGCGCCGTTTCGTCCCGGCGCGAGGCAACCGGATCGTCATCTTCGCCGATCCGCTGTTCTATTCCTCGGCGGGGCACCATCTCCGCGCCGGGCCGTGGGAGCATCTCACGCGATCGGCGGCCGAGCTCGAACCGACGGTGCCGCCGCGCCAGTGGGAGGCCTATCGCACCCAGCTCAACGGCATGACGATCACCGATTTCCTCGGCGCGGTGCGCGACAGCGGGATGATCCTGCTTGACCTCGGCATCGTCCCCGATCGGGCGATGGACCGTTTTGCCGAGCTGCGGCCGCTCATCTCGCCGGGCCTGAAGCCGATGGACCTGTGTTGCGAGGGGATCGCCTGCACCCTCGCCTTCCCCGAGAATATCTGAACGTCAGCCTCGATCGCCCCCTGTCCGGCCCCTCACCCGCGACCGATAGTCGGCCGGCCCTTCGCCGGCCAGTTGGGCGAAGGCCTTGGCGAAGGCGCTGAGCGAGGCATAGCCGACCTCGGCCGCGACGTCGGTGACGCGGCCGCCATCGGCGAGCATCCCCATCGCCCGCAGGATGCGGAGCTGCGCCACCCAGGCCTGCCAACCCATCCCCGTCTCGCGGGAGAAGGCGCGGCGGAAGCTGCGTTCCGACATGGCGGCGGCGGCGAGCGCCGCCGGCAGGTCGATCCCCGCCGGATCGACCACGGCCAGGTCCATCGCCCGGACGATCCCCGGATGCCGCGCGCCCGGCAGGCTGAGCGGCAGCTCGCTCTCCAGCCACTCGCCGCACATCAGCGCCAGCGTCTCGAAGAAGCTGCGCGCGACCGGATCGCGCTCGGCCACGTCCTGCGGCCAGCGCAGCGCGTGGAGGATCATCTCCCGCATCACCGGGCTGGCGACGAGGATGCGCACCCGCCCGCCATCGTCAGCAATGGCATCTGGCGCGAAATAGAGCGAGGCGGTGTCGACGTCGTGGACCAGCGTGCGGTGCCGCTGCCCCGCCGGAATCCACGCCGCGCGGCCGGTCGGCAGGAGATGGCGGGCGCCGTCGGTTTCGATCTGGATCGTGCCGGCCACCGCATAGATGAGCTGGTGATAGGGATGATCGTGCCAGTCGTAGGAAATGGCGCGCTCGGGATCGCGGAAGGAGAAGCCCCGCCCGCTGGGGTGGGCCAGTCCATAATCTTCGAGAGCGGTGCGGGTGGCGGGCTGGTCGAGGGTACGCATTGGCCGATTCGCGCTGATCAATGACCGATCGACGTTAGTCGGCCATTCACGCCAAGGCTATAGCCCCTCCTCGATTTCGGGAGGACCAGATGAACGACGACAGCCAGCATAATGACCGGATCATCAGCCAGTTCACGCGATGGGCGCAGCCCTTCGCCGAGCTGCCGATCCATTCCGCCGAGGACGGCATGGCGCGCACCCTCGCCGCGGCCGTGATCGCGCCGACCGATCGGGTGCTCGACGTCGCGTGCGGCCCCGGCATCGTCGCCTGCGCCGCCGCCGCCCATGCCGCGCATGTCACCGGGATCGACCTGACCCCGGCGATGATCGAGCAGGCCCAGGCGCGCCAGGCGGCGGCCGGCCTCGCCAATCTCGACTGGCGGACCGGCGACGCGACCGCCCTTCCCTTCGCCGATGCGAGCTTCGACCGGGTCGTCACCCGCTACAGCTTCCACCATCTGCGCGAGCCGGGCCGGGCGCTGGCCGAGATGCGGCGCGTCTGCCGCCCCGGCGGCCGGATCGTCGTGATCGACGCGACTCCCGCGCCCGAATGCCAGGCCGCCTATGACCGGATGGAGACGCTGCGCGATCCGTCGCACACCAGCGCCCTGACGCTCGACCAGCTGCGCGGGCTGGGCCAGGCCGCGGGACTGGAAGAGGCGATCGTCGACAGCTACCGGCTGGAGGCGCTGCTCGCCACGCTCGCCGACGCCGACGACATGGCCGCGCTCGACGCGATGTTCGACGCCGATATCGCCAGCGGGGAGGACCGCATCGGCGTCCAGGCGTGGCGCGCGGCGGACGGCGTCCGCTTCCTCTTCCCGATCTCGATCGTCGCCTGGCGGCGCTGAACATCCGCGCGGCGGTCACGCCGCCGCGCGTGCCAGCCGTTCGAGGGTCGGAATGAGATCGTCGAAATGGTCGATCAACGCGGCGGCGCCCAGCTGATCGACCGGGCGATCGGAGAAACCGAAGGTCACCGCAATCGTCGGGACATTGGCGTTGCGGCCCGTATCGGTGTCGGTGATCGAGTCGCCGACATAGGCCGCCCTGCCCCCGCCGCACCGCGCGATCGCCTCGAACAGCGGGGCGGGATCGGGCTTGCGAACAGGCAGCGTGTCGCCGCCGACCAGCGCGTCGAAGCGGTCGGCCCAGCCGAGCTGGTCGATGCAGCGGCGGGCGAGTCCCTCGGCCTTGTTGGTGCAGACGGCGAGCTTGACCCCGCGCGCCGCGAGTCGGTCGAGCGCGGCGTTCAGGCCGGGGAAGATCTGCGTCCCGTCGGCGATATGGTCCAGATAATAATCGATGAAGATCGGGAAGCCCTGCTCGACCAGCGCCTCGGTCATCTCGCCGGTCGCGGCGAGGCCCTTCTGGAGCAGGGCGCGGGCGCCATGGCCGACCATGTGGCGGACGTCCTCGGCCGGGACCGGCGGACGACCCAGCACGCCCAGCGCATGGTTGAGCGCAGCGGTGAGGTCGGGCGCGGTGTCGGCAAGGGTGCCGTCGAGATCGAAGGCGACGACGTCGAAGGGAAAATCGGCTGGCATGGCCCGCTCCATCGCCCGGCCGATATGGAAAAGGCAAGCGCTTCGTGGCAGAGCAGCGCATCATGACCGACCGCCCCTTCGCCGCCTTGATCCTTGCCGCCGGCAAGGGCACCCGCATGAAATCCGATCTCCACAAGGTGCTGCATCCGATCGCGGGCAAGCCGATGCTGGGCCATCTGATCGCCGCGGTCGACCGGCTCGGCGCCGCCCGCAAGCTGGTCGTCACCGGCGCGGGGCGCGAGCAGGTGGAGGCGTTCGTCGCGCCGCTCGGCGTCGAGGTGGCGACGCAGGAGCCGCAGCTCGGCACCGCCCACGCCGTCCAGCAGGGCGAGGCGGCGCTCGCCGATTTCGACGGCGACGTCCTGATCCTCTACGGCGACGTGCCGCTGGTGCCGGCCGAGACGATCCGCCGGATGCTCGATCGGCTGCAGGCCGAGGACGCCCCGGTCGCGGTGGTGCTCGGCTTCCGGCCCGACGACGCGCTCGCCTATGGCCGCATCCTGGCACGCGGGGACGGCACGATCGACGACATGGTCGAATATAAGGACGCGACCACCGAGCAGCGCGCGATCGACCTGTGCAATTCCGGCCTGATGGCGGTGCGCGGGCGCGAGCTGTGGCGGCTGCTGGCCCAGGTCGGCAACGACAATGCCGCCGGCGAATATTACCTGCCCGACATCGTCCGCATCGCGCGCGCCGAGGGCGGCCGCTCGGTCGTGGTCGAGGCCGAGGCCTGGGAGGTCGCCGGCGTCAACAGCCGCGCCGAACTGGCCGCGGTCGAGGCCGAATGGCAGCGCCGCCGCCGCCTCGCCGCGATGGCCGACGGCGCCACGCTGATCGCACCCGAGACGGTGTGGTTCAGCCACGACACCATGGTCGGCCGCGACGTGGTGATCGAGCCGCACGTCGTGTTCGGCCCCGGCGTGACGATCGAGGACGGCGTTACCATCCGCGGCTTCAGCCATATCGAGGGCTCAACCATTCGGACAGGTGCCGAGATCGGCCCCTATGCACGGCTGCGGCCGGGGGCGGACATCGGCGAGGGTGCGAAGATCGGCAATTTCGTCGAGGTCAAGAACGGCCGCTTCGGCAAGGGCGCCAAGGCCAATCACCTATCCTATATCGGCGACGCCGACGTCGGCGCGAAGGCGAACATCGGCGCGGGCACGATCACCTGCAACTATGACGGCTTCCTCAAATATCGCACCGTCATCGGCGAAGGCGCCTTCATCGGATCGAACAGCGCGCTGGTCGCGCCGGTGACGATCGGCGACGGCGCGATCGTCGGCGCGGGATCGACCGTCACACGCGACGTCGAGGCCGATGCGCTGGCCGTCGCGCGCGGCCAGCAGGAAAGCCGCACCGGCTGGGCCGCCCGCTTCCGCGAGGCGATGAAGATCAAGAAAGCCGCACGCAAATAGGGATGATTGTCAGCCGCGATTAATAGTGCTTTGAGCACGGAGCGGCCGGATGGTCGTGACGGATGCGGGGCGTTAGTCGATGTGTGGCATTATCGGCATATTGGGCAAGGAAGACGTTGCGGGGCGGCTGCTCGAAGGGCTGCGGCGGCTCGAATATCGCGGCTATGATTCGGCGGGCATCTGCACGATCCATGATGGCGCGCTCGATCGCCGCCGCGCCGAAGGCAAGCTCGACAACCTCGCGAAAAAGCTGGCGGCCGAGCCGCTGCCCGGGGTGATCGGCATCGCCCATACCCGCTGGGCGACCCATGGCGCGCCGACCCAGGACAATGCCCACCCCCACGCGACCGGCGAGGTGGCGCTGGTCCACAACGGCATCATCGAGAATTTCAAGCCGCTCCGCGACGAGTTGATCGCCAAGGGCCGCACCTTCGAGAGCCAGACCGACACCGAGGTGGTGGCCCATCTGATCTCCGCCGACGTCGAGGCCGGCATGGACCCGGTCGAGGCGGTGCGGACCAACCTCAAGCGGCTGCACGGCGCCTTCGCGCTGGCGATCCTGTTCCGGCGCGATCCCGACATGCTGGTCGGCGCCCGGCTCGGTTCCCCGCTGGTCGTCGGCTATGGCGAGAATGGCGAGACCTATCTGGGCTCCGACGCGCTGGCGCTCGCCCCGCTCACCCAGAAGATCGCCTATCTCGAGGAAGGCGACTGGGTCGTCATCACCCGCGAGAAGACCCAGATCTACGACCGCGACGACCAGCCGGTCGAGCGTGCCGTCGTCCATTCGGGCGTGTCGAACCTGTCGATCGACAAGGGCAATCACCGTCACTTCATGCTCAAGGAGATCTACGAGCAGCCGATCGTGGTGGCGCAGACGCTGAAATCCTACGTCCGCCGCCTGGAAGAGCAGGTCTCGCTGCCGATCCCCGACTTCGACCTTGGCACGATCCGCCGGGTATCGATCGTCGCCTGCGGCACGAGCTTCTATGCCGGCATGGTCGCCAAATATTGGTTCGAGCAGTTCGCACGCGTGCCGGTCGACCTCGATGTCGCGTCGGAGTTCCGCTACCGCGCGCCGGTGATGGAGGAAGGCGGCCTCGCCCTGTTCATCAGCCAGTCGGGCGAGACCGCCGACACGCTGGCGGCGCTGCGCCACGCCAGGTCCGAAGGGCAGAAGATCGCGGTGGTGGTCAACGTCCCCACCTCGACCATGGCGCGCGAGGCGGACCTGCTGCTGCCGACCCATGCCGGGCCCGAGATCGGCGTCGCCTCGACCAAGGCGTTCACTTGCCAGCTCGCGGTGCTCGCCGCCTTCGCCGCCAATCTGGCGCGCGCCAAGGGCCGGCTCGACGCCAAGGCCGAGAAGGAGGTCGTCCGCCACCTGTCGGAGGCGCCGGCCGCGATCAACGGCGCACTCGCCTATGACGAATCGATCGAGGCGATGGCGAGCGTGATCGCCGGCGCCCGCGACGTGCTCTACCTGGGCCGCGGGCCGGACTATCCGCTGGCGCTGGAAGGCGCGCTGAAGCTCAAGGAGATCAGCTATATCCACGCCGAGGGCTATGCCGCCGGCGAGATGAAGCATGGCCCGATCGCCCTGATCGACGAGAATGTTCCCGTCATCGTCATCGCGCCGAGCGGCCCGCTGTTCGACAAGACCGTGTCGAACATGCAGGAGGTGCAGGCGCGTGGCGGCAAGGTAGTGCTGATCTCCGACTATGACGGCATCCAGGCGGCGGGCGAGAATTGCATGGCGACGATCACCATGCCCAAGGTCCACCCGCTGATCGCCCCGATCGTCTATGCGATCCCGGTCCAGCTGCTCGCCTATCACGTCGCCGTGGCGAAGGGGACCGACGTCGACCAGCCCCGCAATCTCGCCAAGTCGGTGACGGTGGAATAGGCCTCCAGAGTACCGTGTGTTCCACCACTTCCGCTCAACCTGAGGAGCCATTGAGCGAAGGCGAAATGGCGTCTCGAAGGTCCTTCGAGACGGGCCTTCACCTTCGTTCAGTCCCTCCTCAGGATGTGCGGAGGTGGTGTATCAAATGAGCCGCACGATACCCTAGACCACGAAATCGGCGGTGCCGATCCATGCCGGATCGACTGCGCCGAGGTCGACCGCCGAGTCCACCGTCGCGCCGCCGCTGCCCGAATAGAAGATATAGGTATCGGCGCCGACCTTCATCGCCGCCACCTCGCCCAGGCCGGGATGGGCGTCGAACAGATGCTGCGCCTCGGCGGCGGCCGCCGACAGGCTGGTCTGCGCCGCGCCGGTCAGGACCGCGGCGGGCCGGAAGCCGATCGACAGCCGGTCGACGCCGTCCTGGAAATCGGTGATTCGGTCGGGCGCCGCCAGGATCGAGCCGCTGCCCGCGAAGACGAAGCGGTCGATCCCCGCCCCGCCGGTCAGCAGGTCGGCGCCGAGATCGCCCGACAGGATGTCGTTGCCGTCGCCGCCGACCAGCGTGTCGTTGCCCTGCCCGCCGCGCAGATAGTCGTTGCCGACCCCGCCATCGACCTGGTCGTTGCCAAGATTGCCGTTGATGCTGTCATTGCCTTCGCCGCCCCGGATCGAGTCGTCGTCGGCGCCGCCGTTGACCCGGTCCGATCCGTTGCCGCCGTCGAGCGTGTCGTTGCCGGCATTGCCCTGCAGATAGTCGCTGCCGTCGCCGCCATCGATGAGGTCGGCCCCGTCCGGCCCGCCATTGGGCGACTGGCCATAGAGATGGTCGTTGCCCGCACCGCCATGGATGGTGTCGGCGCCAGCCCCGCCCTGGATATTGTCATGCCCGCCGGTGCCGGTCAGCACGTCGTTGCCGGCCGGCGCCTGCCCCGGCGCGGAAGGCAGCTCCGACAGCGTATAGGCGCGGACATAGTCGATCTTGTAGTCGGCCAGCAGCGATCCCGTCGTCCCCGACGTCACCGCCAGGTTGAGGATCATGTAGAAGGGCTTGTGCATGTCGTCGGGGGTCGACGCCGTCTTCACGGCGGTCCCGTCGATATACCAGGTCAGCGAATCCTCGGTCCACAGCAGGCCGTAGCTGTGCATTCCCGAGGTCGCGCCGTCGACGAAGGTCTTGGTGTAGGATTGGGTGTGCGTGCCCGTCTCCTTGGTGTGGAGCGTCTGGACGGCCTGTTCGGTGCCATAGGCCTCCATGATGTCGATCTCAGGCGGCCAGGAGCCGTCCGCCGGCATCAGCCAGAAGGCCGGCCACGCCCCCTTCTCGGCGGGCAGGTCCAGCCGCGCCTCGAAATAGCCGTAGGTCTGCGACCACACATCGCGCGTCGTGATCGCGCCCGACATATAGTCATAGTTCCACAGCGCGCCCTTTGCGTCGGTGGGCATGTCGCTGGCGGTGATGGTGAGCACGCCGTCGGCGATCCGGAACGGATTGAGACCGAGCTCGGTGGCACCGGTCCCCTTGAGCTGCGGATCGACGTAGATCTCCTCCTCGCCATTGCCGCGCAGCGTCCGGTTGTCGAGGCCGCTCTTGTAGTTGCCCCCGCCATACCAGGTCTTCCACGTGCCCCCGCCGCCGCCGCTCCACAGATCGAAGCTGTCGAACTCATCGGCGAAGCTGAGCGTCAGGCCGGACCGGTCGAGCGGAAGCTGGAAATTGTCGGCGGTGAAGTCGCCGATCGAGGCGTTCCTGATCGTCACCATATCCTGGCCGGACAGGCGCAAGAGGACGTCGCCGCCCTGCTGCGTCATCGCGCTCACAACGGTCTGGAAGTTCTTGAAACTGGTGAGGCCGGCAAGGCGGATGACATCGGCGTCGTCCGCATTGCCCGGCTTGAAGTCATTGACGACGTCGTTGCCAGATCCCGTGCCGAAGATGAAGACGTCTGATCCGCCGCCACCGGTCAGCGTGTCGCTGCCGCCGCGTCCTTCGAGCTGGTTGGATTCGCCATTGCCGACGATCCGGTTGGCGAGCGCGTTGCCCACCCCGGCATAGCCGCCCCAGATCTCCAGATTCTCGACATTGTCGGGCAGGACATAGTTGGTCTGCGCGATCACCTTGTCGGTGCCGCCGCCCGCCTGTTCGACAATATATTTCGGAACCGTACCAATAGAATAGGTATTCGAGGACGCATCCCCGATGATCTCGCCACTATAATTCATGATTGCCCGCCTGCTCGCATGCCCAATGCCATGAAGCCGGACGGTTTACGAATCCTAAAAGCCCGCCAGGGTCGAAATGACTTTCGGTAATCTACTTATTCTAGCCGAAATGACACGGTACTATTCATTTTAGCGTGAGGTCAGGCGGCTGATCTCGGCAGCGGCGGCGAAGCCCGCCTCACTTGCATAGGTACCGATCCGCCCGAACGGCCCGATCGGGTCGCACAGGTGCCAGAGCAGGCGCCGCCGCTTCGGCCAGGCGATCGCCGGGTCCTCGGGGGACAGGCTCATCGCGGCGAGCGTCGCCGGGTCGAGCGACCGCATCGGCCGCCTGACCGGCGCCGGCGGGAGCGCGACGGGCAGCAGCGCCCCCGCGCAGTCCCAGGCAAAGGCGAGAAGGTGACGAATGCCCTGCGCCCGCGCGACGACGTCGAGCACATGGCGCTCCTGGTCGGACATGGCAAGCAGCTGCGCCGCGAGATCGGCGAGATAGCGCAGCGAATGCTCGCGATGGAAGGCCGCCTTGACGAAGCCGATCGCGGCAAGGAGGCAGGCGTGGATCGTCGAGAGCACCGGGATCTCGGCGCTGCCGAGCGCCATGCGGCGGCCATTGCCGATATAGGACGCCAGCTCACGCGGTGCCGGGCAACCCGGCTGCTGGACGCGGTGGTGGAGATCGACGGTGGCGAGCGAACGGCCGGGCGGAACGAAATGCTGCTCTCCCAGATAATGGAGCCACCAGCGGCTCTCGCAGCGATCAGCCGGTGCATAGCCAAGCGCGCGCAGCACCTCCGCCGCGCGGTCATAGTCGTGGCGGTCGACCAGCAGGTCGAGGTCCGATGAGGGCCGGGCGAAATAATCATCATAGAGCGCACGGAGCAGCAGCGGCCCCTTGAGCACGACGAAACCGACGGAGGCCGCGTCGAGTGCGCCGCTCACCCGCTGCACGGTCGACAGGTTGACGCTGTTGATCATCAGCGACCGCTGACGGAACGCCTTGACGGCGGCGCCGACCTTCGGCGGCGCGGCGATCCCGCTGACGAGCAGGCCGTGCTGGACCTGAACGAGCAGCCGCCCGCGCGCCGCCATGCCGATCAATTCATCCCAGTCGAACCGGTCGCCGCGCGGCGGCAGCGGCCGTGCGACTCCGTCGAGCGCGCTCGCCAGCAGCGACAGCAACAGGACATGCTCGGCCCGACGATCGATCCCGGTCGCGACAGCCTCCGTCGTCACCGGACGATCGAACGCGCCGTCCAGCGCGGGCGCGAGACCGCCGACGGGGAGCGGTTCACTCGCCATGCGACGCCGGCCTGGTGACGGAGGCAGCCGGCGCACGGCCGGCCCGCTGCGGGGGAAAGGGGACGACGCCGTCGAGATCGGCGGATCCGCAGATATGGACGCGCCCCTGCTCGATCCGGACGACCTGGTCGGCGATTGCGGTGATCCGGGCGCGGTGGGCGATGATGAGGATCGCCATCGTCCCGCGCAGCCGTTCGAGCGAGCGGATGATCAGCGTCTCATTATCCTCGTCGAGCGCGCTGGTCGCCTCGTCGAGGATCAGCAGGTCGGGACGGCGCAGCAGCGCCCGGGCGAGCGCGATGCGCTGGCGTTCGCCGCCCGACAGGCGGATGCCGCGATCGGCGACGACGGTATCGAGCCCGGCCGGCATGCGCGCGACGAAGCCGGCCGCGCCGCTCGCCTCCAGCGCCGCCCACATCTGCGCCGGATCGGCACCGGGCGCGGCGACGGCGAGGTTGGCGGCGATGCTGTCGTTGAGCAGAAAGCCGTCCTGCGGGACATAGGCGACCCGATCGCGCCAGGCGCGCAGGCCGCAATGGGCGAGCGGCCGACCATCGAGCAGCACCCTGCCCGCGCTCGGCTCGACCAGCCCCATCACCATGTCGGCAAGCGTCGTCTTGCCGCTGCCCGAGGGGCCGGCAATGGCGGTGATCCGGCCGGCGGGAATGGCGAAGCTCACGTCACGAAGCACCGGGAGGCCTGCGCCATAGTCCATGCCGACCTGGTCGAACCGGATTTCCTGCCGCAGCGGGGGAATGGCGGCGAGCCCGGCGACTTCGGCCTTCTCGCGGTCGGCCTCGAACCGCGCGATCAGCCGCCGCGAATCCTGCCAGGCAGGCAGGTGCGAGAGGAGCTGCTGGAGCGAGTCCTGGATCATGTTGAAGCGCGGGCCGATCCGGACGAACAGGAACAGCAGCACCGCGATCCGCGCCAGCGGCAGGTGGAGCACCGCGACCGAGACATGGATGAAGCCGACCGCCGCGACCGCGCCGACCAGCTGGAACAGCAGTGTGCCGTTGGCGGTCGCGCGGGCGAAACGGATCATCTCCTCGCGTACGTCGCGGAGCATCGCCTCCAGCCGCGCGGCATAGCCCGCCTCGGCGTTGAACGCCTTGGCGACCTTCATACCGGCCAGGAACTCGGAGATCATGTGCTGCTGGTCGGCAAGCGAAGCGCCGAGCGTCTCGCCAAAGCGGGTCGCCCGGCGGCGAACCGGATAGAGCGCGAGCAGTACGACACTGCCGACGCCGATCGCGAACAGCGTCATCACCGGCGAGATCGCGGCGGCGAGCACCGCATAGATCGCCACCATGACCAGCGCCTGCAACAGCAGCAGCAGGTTATAGACGGCGGCGCGGACCCGTTCGACGTCGCCGGTCAACGCCTGCTGAAGGTCGGCGGCACGGGTCGCCGCGACGCGGGTCCAGCGCGCGGCCCCGATCGCGCGGAACAGCCGCAGCCGGATCGCGTCGACGCAGAGTTGCATCATCCGCGCGACATGGACCGCCTTGAACCGGGTGAGGACCGCCTGCGCGGTGACGAAAGCCAGGAAGCAGCCGAGCAGCGGCACGAGGCTCAGCCTGGTGGCCGGATCGAACAGATGCCCGACCAGCGGCAAGCCCGCCATCGGCACGCCGCCGCCCGCCCCGCCCGCGAACTGGAGCAAGGGGATCAGCAGCAGGATCGAGACGCCTTCGGAGAGGCTGCCGAGCAACAGCAGGACGAGCGCCATCATTCCCCGGCCGCCGCTGCGCCGCAGGACGAAGCCGGCGAAATCGGCTATCGGCCCGATCGTCATCGCCTGCCCCCGATCCGGACCGCGCCCTGCATCTCAACGCTCGCCGAGCAAGGCGTGGACGAAGGCCACCGTTTCGTCGAGCCGATCGAGGCCCACCGGCACATGGAGCCGCGACACCTGCGCGGTACGGGCGAGCCGGCCGCAGCGTTGTAGATGCTCGGCCTCCGCCGCTCCCGCCAGCACCGCGCGCCCGAAGCGCGCGATGTAGGAGAAGCGCATGACGGCGCCAAGCGCATCGAAGCCTTCGAGCGGCTCGACCATCGGCGCCTCGCCGCCGCGTTGCAGGACGAAGATATGGTCGGGCCGCACCTGCCGGTGGGAGAATCCCCCGCCGAGCCGGAACTGGCGCTTGGGCAGGCTGGCATGGGCCAGCGGCAGCGCCTCCGCGTCGCCGAGGTCGATCGCGGCCGAGCTTTCCTCGGACAGCTTGAGCTGGGCGAAGGCGGGCAGGATGCGCGGCACGAGCGGATCGACCAGGTCGATCGCCAGCAGGTCGTCGGTCAGCAGGCGATGGCCGGCCTCGACGAACGCCCCCGCCGTGGTCGATTTGCCCGCCATCTTGTCGCCGACGAACACCGCGCTCCTGCCGCCGATCGCGACCCCGCTGGCGTGGAGCACCAGCGCGCCCCGCATATGCAGCATCAACCCGAACACCGGCCCCAGCAGCGGAAAGGCGAGCAGTTCCGCCGAGATGCCGGGATAGGGCTCGACATCGATCCGAGCGGGGCCGTGGAAGCGGAAGGCGGCGACACCGGGCCAGGCGAGATAATGGCCGCCATCCGGATCGAGGTCGATCACCACCCCGCTTGCTTCGGGCGGCAGCGGGCGACCGCAGGGCTCTAACCGGATCGACAGGTCGGCGTCCCGGCCGGTCAGTTCGGACGGCGAGAGTTCGGGCAGCGGGATGTCGGAACGGATCGACAAGCCGAAGGCGAAATATTCGGTCGGGGGCGGCCCCTGAAGGGTCGCCGCCTCGCCGAACTCCTCGCGGCTGAGCTTCCTCACGCGGCGGCCTCCCTTTCGGCGATGTCGGTCCAGCTCCCCGAAACCCGTTCGCGGTGGTCGAGCCAGACCGCCAGCATCAACACCCGCCAGGCCGCGAACAGCGACGCGCCGTCGACCGCCCGCCCCTGGTCGAGCAGCCGACCGATCGCATTCCGCGCGACGTCCATATCGACGAAGCGGCCGATCCCTGCCCTGTCGCGACCTGCCAGGTCGGCGAGGGCCGCGCGCCGGCGCAGCAGCGCATCGGCGAGCGCGGGCGCGAAATCATATTTGTCGGGCCGCAGCCGCACCGGATCCGGCAACAGCCCGGCCATGGCCTGCCGCAGGACATAGCGGGGCAGGCCATCGTTCAACTTGTGGTGCGACGGCAGCGACAGGCAATATTCGACCAGACGCAGGTCGTAGAAGGGATAGAGGGCGGCGACCCCGGCCGCAGCGCCCATCCGGTCGAGCACCTCGAAGGCGTAGCCTTGCTGCGGCGCGGTCAGCAGTTCGACATGGACGTCGCGCTCGCAGTGGCGCGCCGAGCCCTTGATCGAGCGGTCGGCATGGCGGTCGGCAAGGTCGACCCGCGCGGCAAGGCCGGGTTCGACCAGCGCGTATCCGGCGGCTTCCGCCGGCCCGCCCCATCCAAGCCGGGCCTGGATCCGCGCCCGGCGCCCGCGTGCGAAGCGGACAAAGCGGTTGTGGCTCAGATAAGGGGACAGGATCGACCAGCGGCCGACCCCGTAAAGGCCCGCGATCCCGGCACTCTCCCGCCAGAGCCGCCGCCAGTCGCCCCGCGCCGCAAGCTCGTTGAGACGCCCCAGCCCGTGCGACACGACCTCGTCGCCGCCATGGCCATCGAGCAAGCGGGTCAGGCCCGCCGCCCGCGCCCGGCGGTAGAGGCGGCGCGACAGGCTGGCATTATAGGCGACGAAGGGCCCCTCCTGCTCGTCGATCAACTCGGGCAGCTCGGCAACCGGGTCGTGATCGGCGGCATCGATGAAGCGCGGGTCGAAGCCTCCTTGGCCGAGAACCGTCTCGATGAATGGCCGCTCGTTCCAGCCGGGCGTGTCGTCCAGCATCATCGACAGGCTCGGCATCGGTCGCACGCCTTGCGCCGCCTGGACGGCGACCGACGAGGAATCGAGCCCGCCGCTCAGCATCACCCCGACGCCGTCGCCCCGCGCGCGGCGACGGGCGACCGCCTCGGCGAAGAGGGCGCGGAACCCCTCGGCCGCGTCGGCGCGCTCCTCGACCGGCACCTCCTGTGGATGCCAATAGCGCGCGATCCGCGCGCCGGCCTCCGTCAGCGTCAGGCTGTGGCCGGGCGGCAAGCGGCGGATGCCGTGGTGCAGGGTGATCGCGCCGTCGGCATAGCCGCCGGCCAGCAGGTCGGCGAGGCCCTGTTCGTCGATCGCGTCGCCAACCGCGGGAAGCGCGGTCAGGAAGCGGGTAATGCCCGCCGCGGCGAACAGCCGGTCAGCAAGCGCATAATAGAAGGGGCGGATACCGAAATGGTCGCGTGCGCAGAAGATCGAGCCCCGCCGTTCGTCGCGGATCACGAAGGCGAAGTCGCCGGCCAGACGGCGGACGCAATCGCCGTCCCAGCGGCGATAGGCGGCAAGGATGACGTCGGCATCGGACGATCCCGGATGGAGCCGCAGCGCCGCGATCAGGTCGCGGCGATTGTCGAGCCGCGCATCGGCCGCGACGAGCATCGTCGCGTCACCAGCCCCTGCGATCGGCCCGGAGGCCGCCATTGCCCAGGTGCGGCCCCGCCGCCAGTGGCAGGGCCCACGGGCGCGCAACGCAGCCTCGGCACGATCAGGCAGGGCTTCGGCCATGGGGGCGCCGTCGCGGCGGAACAAGGCCGCGAAACAGCTCATCGCAGGCCGGCCTGCAGATCGATGAGCGGCGTGAAGCGAGCGAGTTGCTCATCCTGTCCGCCGATCAGCACGACGTCGCCGTCGACCAGCCAGGCATGCGCGGCGATCCGCCCGTCCTCACGCTGGCGGACGCCGATCCGGACGCGGGTCGGATGACCGGCACGAGCGCGGAGATAATGGAGGGCGAGCGCCTGGGTGAGGCAGGTCGCCCCCGGCACGATCCGCGAGCAATGCTTCACGCACCATATGTGGAGATGCGCGTGCGTGCCGGACGGGCGCGCGGGCGCCGCCTTCGCGATATGATCGAGCACGGTGCGGTAACCAAACAGGGCGAGACCGATGCGGATGGCGGCCACGACCGCGAGGCATTGCGCGAGCAGGCGCCCATGCCGCCACGCGAGTGCGGCGCGCCTACGCAGCCGGAGCATGCCCGGTCCAGGCATCGACCCCGATCTCGACCAGGCCGGCCGCGCGCATCGCCTCCAGCAGGGTATCGAGGTCGCGCGTGCAGCGATCGGGATCGACATCGAAGGTCTCGAGAACCGACCGGCGCAACGCGCCGACCTCGGCATGGTCGCCGAGCCGGCTCCAGACATGGGCGCTCACCCGGTTAAGCTTGAAATAGCGCCGCGTCCGCAGATTGAGCAGGACGGCACCACCATCGAGATCGCAATGAACCACGTCGCCACCGGGCGTGACGAGCGAAGACGGATTGATCGGCATCTGTTCCCCGACAGGATCTTCAAGGACGGGAGACGGACGAAGATGGCCAACTGCGGTGTCCCGCAGCTGGCCAGTTCGTCGCGTCTCCGATCAGGAAAAGGTCAGGTCGGAAACCGGGGTTCCTGCGGAGAAGCTGGCGTCGAGGACCGAACCGTTCGCTCCGCCTTCGGTGATCTCCTCGAACAGGCCCGCATCGATCAGTTCGGGTGTCTCATATTCGGCTTTGGGCATTACAACCTCCCATGAACGCAAAAAGACCGGCCATGTGAGCCAGCCGCCCCATAGCCGGTCGACCGAAAGACTGTTCCCCGCATCGAAATCTGTCAATAACGCAGCAAAGTTTACTTAAGCACTTTCACGGTTCATCGACCATTCATCATAGTCCGAACCAAACACAATCATCCTTTTTTACAGATAATCTTCATTATATTTTACAAAGATTTTGCGATCTTCATTAAAGATAAGCTTGAAGATTTTAACGACATATCGTCACGATGTCAGATTTGATCGAGAAATTACATGGATTTTAACTTTGGTTAATTGATCCTCTTGAACAGATCGACTTTCCCCGGCCGACCAGCCTATCATTTGGTCATCGCCGCTGGCGGATCATCTTCCTCCGTAAAATCCCCTATCCGCCATTACTCGCCGGCACCGGTTCGCCGAGGAGCGGGCAGCACCACCGCCCATTGCGGACGCGGTACGATGGGCCGTGGGGATCGCGAGGCCGTTCCGCACCCGTTGGCACCCATTTCCGGCAGTGCCCTGCCCTTGGTGCCCGCGAGGATGCTGCGTCGCAGCTTCGCGGCAGGCGGGCTGGCGCGAATCGAGGACCGGGAAACCCGGCCTCAGACCATCAGGGAGCGGAGCTTGCGGACGAATGCGGTACCGATCGGCGTACTGCGGAGCGCCCGCAGCACCGCCTGCCGCATGCCATGCCCCATCGTGTCGGGCAGCGACTTTTCCCGCCGGAAGCGTTCGCGCGCGGCATCGACCTGATGCTGCGGCCAGACGATCCGTTGCGTCTCGATGCTCAGCACGGGGCGGCCGCTGAGATCGGCGATCTCGACCGCCTGGCGATCCTCGCTTTCGACGAACAGACAGGCATTGGTCTTGCGATAGACCCGCGCCTTGTGAACCGCATGCATCTTCAGCCGTCGCCGTTCCTCGGCCGAGGGCAGGTCGAGCATCCACAGCCGCTCATAGTCGACGCCGTGCGCGCGCAGCCATTGCTCGGTCTGGGCACGATATTTCTCCAGCCGGCTCGTCACCAGATGCTTGATCGGGACTCCTGGCAGATGAAGCGGCCTCGCGTTGACCAGAAAGCGACCATAGCGTTCGCCGTCGTCATTCTCGTCCTCGGCAGGATCGTGGCAGAGCACCCCGTCGATATCGAAGCAGGCGTCGCCCAGCCGCCGATGCCGCATCAGGTTCCACTGGAAGATGCGCGGGTGGCCGACGATCTCCAGCCAGACGTCGATCTCAGGATGGTCCTCGCGCGCCGCATAGACCGCGCAATAGGTGATGTCGGCGCCGGGCCGCGCCGCCGCCAGCCGGTTCCGCACCTCGACCATCGACTCTCCCGACAGGATGCTGTCGTCGACGACGAGCACCCGTGCCGGCGCCGCCGATCCGTCGACCCGCATCGTCGGCCGGACGGTCCGGCCGACATAGGGGTCGAGCCCGGCGACGAAGCTCTCCAGATCGAGGAAGGGCAGGTTGAGATGGGTAGCGAGCATATTTGCCGCGAGCATGCCGCTGCGCGGTACCCCGACGATCAGATCGATGTCCGCCGGCAAGCGATAGCTGTTCCGCGCAATGGTGGCGGCAAGGTCGGCAAAAGAGCGATATTCCATCGCCGGGACACTCCATATCCCCTGTCCATGACCCCGCAGCGCACCCCTACGCCGCACCCAATAGGCTGAAGCTATTGGATTATTCCCCCTGTGTAATTGGCCATGCTGCAAAGCGGTATCACCGCAGGGCGAAGCGTTGCGCCGCGCGGGACAGCATCGGTTTGTGCGGTGCGGAAAGCATCGGCGCCCCGCCGCTGATCAGCGCTCAGGCTTCCCCATCCCCAGACGGGCCGCGACGAGCTCGGCGATGGCGAGCGAGGCAGTGAGACCGGGGGACTCGATCCCGAACAGGTTGACCAGACCCGGCAGGCCATGTCGCTCGGGGCCGTCGATCCGGAAGTCCGCGACGGGATCGTCGGGACCGCCGATCTTGGGCCGGATGCCGGCATAGCCCGGCCGGAGCTTGTCCGGGTCGATTCCAGACCAGATCAGCCGCGCCGCCGCCAGGAACCGCGCTCCGCGCGCCGGATCGACGCCATAGTCGATCGCGTCGATCCATTCGACGTCGGGGCCGAACCGCGCCATCCCTGCCATGTCGAGCGTCAGATGGGTGCCCAGCCCGCCAGGCACCGGCACCGGATAGACCAGATGGCGGAACGGCACCTTCCCGGCATAGGTGAAATAGACGCCGCGTGCATAACGGATGTCGGGGATATGCTCGGCCGCCAGCCCCTCGGTCGCGCGGGCGAGCCGGTGCGCGGCAAGCCCGCCGGCATTGACGACGTTTCGCGCGACCAGCGTGGGCTCCGCCTCGCCATCGATGTGGAGGCCCCAGCCGTCGCTCCGCCGCGTCAGCCGGGTCGCCTTCGACCGCGCCGCGAAGATCGCGCCGTGCGCGGAAGCCTCGCCGAGCAGCGCGGTCATCAATCCGTGGGAGTCGACGATCCCGGTCGATGGCGAGAGCAGAGCCTCATGGCAGTGCAGCTCGGGCTCCAGCGCCGCGGCCTCGCGCGCGCCCAGCCGGCGCAGGTCGCCGACTCCCGCCGCCTCCGCCGCCGCCATGATCACGTCCAGTCGAACCGCCTGCGCGGTATCCGCGGCAAAGATGATCTTGCCGGTCCGCCGGTGCGGAATCCCCCGATCCGAGCAATAACGATAGAGCAGCTCGCGTCCCCGCGTACACAGCCCGGCCTTCAACGAGCCTGCCGGATAGTAGATTCCAGCGTGGATAACTTCACTATTCCGTGCACTTGTCCACGTGCCGAACGCTTCCTCTCCGTCAATAATGATCGTTTCATGACCGGAAATAGAAAGTTTCCGGCCAACAGATAGCCCTATAACGCCAGCACCAACGACAAGCGCGTCAATAATCCTCATATGTGACTTCCATCACAATCTATTCATGTACTGCTACATTACTGAAACACTTTGTTAAGATGCTTTGCCTCCCCGGCCACTCTGTGCTAGGGGATTTTACGGGGATTGTATGCGTAACACAGGAGGCGCTATGCGCACCGTTTCCGCTGTGGTTCTGACCTACAACCGGAAAGACTTGGTCGAGGAATGCCTGAAGGCGATCCAGGCCCAGACCGTCCCGGTCGAACGGATCATCGTCATCGACAACGGCAGCAGCGACGGCACCGCCGAGATGCTGGCCCGCAACTGGGCGGAGCGGATCGAACTCCATATCCTGCCGAAGAATATAGGCGCAGCAGGCGGCTTCAACACCGGCATCCGGATGGCCTATCGAGCCCAGGCCGATGGGATCTGGGTGATGGACGACGACGTCATCCCGGATTCCGACGCCCTGGAAAAGCTGCTCGACGCCGACCGGCTGCTGCGCGCGCGGGAGATCGACCCGCCCTTCGTGGTGTCGACGGCACGAACGCCGGGCGGGATCGTCACCAACGTCCCCGACATCGACCTGAGCCGCAACAGCCTGTCCTACCAGAACTGGCCCGAGCTGCTCGAACATTGCCTGGTGCCGGTGCGGCGCGCGACCTTCGTATCGATCCTGATGCCGCGTGCGACGCTCGACCAGTTCGGCCTGCCGATCGCGTCGATGTTCATATGGGGCGAGGATACCGAATATACGACGCGGATCACCCGCGAACGGCCCGGCTACCTGGTCGGCGACAGCAAGGCCGTCCACGTCCGCCAGCTCGACGGAAAGCTCGACATCCGTACCGAGGTCAACCCGACGCGGATCGGCTATCATTATTACTTCCTGCGCAACCAGGCCTATAACGTCCGCCGTTACCAGTCGAAGGGCGCCTTCATCCGCCATGTGGCTCGACAGGGCAAGCTGGCGCTCCAGCTCCTCCTCTCGGGCCGGTTCGAAAAGGCGCGGATCGTCGCGGCCGGTACGCTGTCGGGCATGCTGTTCCGCCCGGTGATCGAGTCGGCCGATGCGCCGGTCGACATGTCGGGATGGCAATCCTTCATGATTGTCGCCGACAAGCTGCTGCAGCAGACCGCGGCCTGAGCCGGCCGCGGCGCCCGCCCGGCGGCGAGGCGCGGCGATCAGAATACCGAATCCGCCGACAGGTCGATCAACGGCCAGTTGGCGTCCTTGTCGGATATCGTCGTGACGGGCAGCGGCCAGCTTATCGCGAGCAGCGGGTCGCTGTAGCGCACTCCGCCCTCCGCCTCGGGCGTATAGGGCGCGGTGACCAGATAGCTGACCTCGATATCGTCGACGAGCGTCTGGAAGCTGTGCGCAAACCCGGGCGGTACGTAGAGCTGACGCCGGTTGTCGGCCGACAGCTCGAACCCCTCATGCTTCAGATAGGTCGGCGATCCGCTACGCATGTCGACGATCACGTCGAGGATCCGGCCGCGCACGCAACGGACCAGCTTCGCCTCGGTATGGGGCGGTCGCTGATAGTGCATGCCGCGGATCGTGCCCGCCTGCGCCGACACCGACATGTTCTGCTGGACGAAGTCGGTCAGCAGGCCATGCGCCTCGAATTCCTGGCGGCAGAAGGTGCGCGCGAACATGCCCCGCTCGTCGCCGCGCGGTTCGACGTCGATCAGCCAGGCGTCCTTCAGCGTCGTTTCGTGGAAGATCATGGAAGCTCCCTCAGGCCGCCCGCAGCTTATCGGCGAAATGCTCCTGCTGCTCGGCATAGAGCCGGTCGATCAGGCGCCCCGGAGGCACCGCGACGTCATCCCGGCCGATCGGCTGGTCCTCGGCCACCGGTCGCACCAGCGTGCAGCCGAGCGCAAGACCGAGCGGCAGCAGCCGGTCGCGCTCGATGACGTCGGCATTCTCGGCGACGCCATAGGCCTCGTAGCCGCCGAGCTCGCCGATCACCTCGCCGGGCTGGAGCAGCTTCTTGGCCATCGCGATCACGCCGACCCGCGGCGCGCCTTGCGGCGCCAGCACCGCATCATCGAACAGCGCTGCCCGCGCGATCGAGGTTGGCACCTCGAAATGGCAGAGATGATAGGGGGTGTAGAAGCAGTAATAGGGGCCCGTTCCCAGCTTGTAGAGGTTCAGGAAATGCTGCTGCCGGGGATCATCATGCGTCCCCAGCACGAACACGCCCGGCCCCGGCCGGGCGCCGACCACGTAATCGACCAGGCCCGCGGACGCGCCGTCGAGCGCATCCGCGAAGGCCGCAACGGTCTCCTCCAGCGGGACCAGGGGGGCTGTCGGATTCCCGCCGGAGAAGTCTGGCCCGATCATCCCGCGACGGGCGACGGAAAAGCCCGTGCCGTTGGCGACGATCGCTTGTTCGTAGGAAATCTTGGTGCCGTCCGCGAAGGACGCGACCATCGCCGGCTTCTGCCCCCATTTTTCGGCAAAGGCGCGCTGCGTGGTCGGATTGCGCTTCGGGTCGTGCAGGCCCTTGATGTTGCCGCACAGCACCGGCTTCACGCCGATCCCCGCGACAAAGCGGAACAGGTTCATCTGCACGCCCGGCTGGTCGCCGTCGGAGAAGCTGTAGACCAGTCCCGCGGCATCGGCCTTGCGCTTGAGGATCGGGCCGACGGTGCCGTCGACCTCGGCGTTCATCTGGACGACGTGCTTGCCCGCGCGGATCGCGGCGACGATCACCGCGGCGGCATGCTCGATCGATCCAGTCACCTCGACGACGACGTCGATGCCGTCGGCCTCGGCCAGGCCGATCGCGTCCTCGGTGACGGCGGGCTGACCGGCGGCGATCGCGGCCTCGACGGCAAGCCGGGAGTCGCAGCGGCGCGGCGCGATCCCGAGCGCGTCGAACGCCGCGACGGCGGGCCCGATATTGCGGTTGGCGAGCGCCGCCACCGTCATGCCCGGCGTCACCGTCATGATCTGGCGGACGATCGCGGCACCCTGGAACCCGGCGCCGACGATGCCGACGCGTATCGGCCGCCCCTCTTCCTCGCGACGCCGCAGCGCCGTGTCGACCAGGATCATCGATAGTCTCCCATCGCAGCCTACCAGACCTTCCAGGGGGCTCCATTGGCCCACAATTCCTCGAGCAGATGCTTGTCGCGCAGCGAGTCCATGCTCTGCCAGAAGCCATCATGATGATAGCTGGCGAGCTTGCCGCGCTCGATCAGCCGCTCCATCGGCTCGGCTTCGAAGGTGGTGTGATCGCCGTCGATCAGGTCGAGCAGCTCGGGCTCGCAGACGAAGAAGCCGCCGTTGATCAGGCCGCCGTCGGCCGCCCCCTTCTCGCGGAAACCCTGCACCCTGCCCCCATCCTCGTCGATCCGGAGCGCGCCGTAGCGGCCCGGTTGCGTCACCGCGGTCAGCGTGCACCAGGCGCCCGCCGCCTCGTGCGCGGCGACCACCGCCGGAATATCGACATTGCTGACACCGTCGCCATAGGTGAGGCCGAAGCGCCCGCCCTCGAGCAGGTGGCGCGCCCGCAACAGACGCCCGCCGGTCAACGTATCGTGGCCGGTGTCGACGATGGTGACGCGCCAATCCTCCCCGATCGCCTCGAGCCAGTCGACGTCGCCCGATTTCAGGTCGATCGTGAAATCGCTCGCGCGGCTGCGATAGTTCAGGAAATAGTCGCGGATATATTCGACCTTGTAGCCGCCGATCACCACGAAGTCCTTATAGCCGTAATGGGCATAGATCTTCATGATGTGCCACATGATCGGACGGCCGCCGATCTCGACCATCGGCTTCGGCCGGATGGTCGTCTCCTCGCTCAGGCGCGTGCCGAAGCCACCCGCCAGCAGGGCGATCTTCCTCATTCCGCCATCCTCCGCGATCAGGCCGCGATGGCGGCGGGATCGGACGGCGACAGCCAGCTCAGCGCCTCCGACAGGCGACCGCTGGCGATATGGTCCTGCAGCACTCGCAGCCGGATCAGTGGCGAGGCACGGAAATCTGGATCGGCGAACCCCATCCGGCGCATCCCGGCGATCAGCTCCTCGATAGACCGCGACAGCGTGACCTGCGGCATATGCTGCGGGGCGAGCCGGGCGAACGCGCCGAAATCCACCTGGTACGAGCGGCTGTCGGCCGGTGCATCGGTGTTGATGCTGACGCTCGTCCCCGGCAGTGCGGCGGCCACCGCGCCGGCCAGATCGCGCACCTGGTAATTGGCGCTGTCGATACCGGCATTGACGACCAGGAAGCGACCGCCATTGTCCGCCGGACGGGTCGCCCCCCATTCGATCGCGCGCGCCATGTCGGCGGTGTCGATCAGCGGGCGCCAGGGCGTGCCGTCGCTCAGCACCGTGATCTGGCCACTGGTCAGGGCACAGGCGACGAAATCGTTGAGGACGAGGTCGAGCCGCAGCCGGTCGGACATGCCGCAGGCGGTGGCGAAGCGCAGGCAGGTGACGACCATGCCACCGTCGATCGCCTCCAGCTCGCGCTCCGTGCCGATCTTCGATGCCGCATAGTCGGTGACGGGGTTCAGCGGATCGCCCTCGCGGCGCGGGCCGCCCTCGGCCACGCCATAGACGCTGCAACTCGACGCGAAGACGAAGTTCCGGACACCCGCCGCCGCGGCGAGCCGGCCGATCCGCGCCGAGGCATCCTGGTTGATCGCGCGCGTGACCGCAGCGAAGCGGCTGCCCATAGGATCGTTCGAGACGGCGGCGAGATGGACGACCGCGTCATAGCCCTTGAGCGTGCCTTCATCGAGGTCGCGGACATCGCCGAAGAACTGGCGATCCAGCTTGCGCTCGGGCAGCTCGGTGGCGCCGGTCAGGCAATGGGCAAAATAGCCATTGTCGAAGCCGTCGATCATCGCGGTCGGAAAGACCTCGCGGAAATGCCGGACGACGGCCGGGCCGACATAGCCCATATTGCCGGTGACGAGGATACGCATAGACACTTCCTTTCCAGATAAGCCACTGCCAGAGGCGCGAGCCTCCGGTGCCCCCCGGCACAGTCGATCGACCGGCGCCTTTTCGGACTTCATCCGAAAACGCCGCCGGCACATCCCCGAGTAACTTCAGGTCAGGACAAACCTTGGATCGGTTTGGTAACGTCCAAATAGGATCATGAACCGACCGACCCGTCAACTGGAATTTGTGCAACGCAACCAGTTGACATCCCCACGATCTTAAAGCAGCCTCCAATATCGATCCGTTTCATGACGAGATCGCAACAATTCATTTTTTATATTTAACCACGGTCAGGGGTGGCACCGGATTTACCGGAGTAATGCCTTATGGCTTTTATATTATCACCACTTCACATGGACTTGATCTCCCTAGCATCCATTCGACGGAAACCGGATGGACTCATAGGGATGACGCAGGTCAGCCGCACAAGGCCAAAGAATGAAGCTGGGATTTTCCAAGGCATCGCCGCCATCCCGGGCGATGGAATGTTGCTATGCAGCAGAGCCCCTCGTCATAGTGAGCGCGGGAGACCGATTCGTCTCCGCGATCATTCCGCCACCCTGGGACCAGTTACAGCAAATAACTTCGTCCATTTCCATTTCAAATTTGTAGATTTCGTTCTCGAAACCATCAGTTCAGCGATAGAATGGTTCGCTTTATCGTTTCGGATCATATCCGGTATCATAGACAGCATTTTTACCCTGCATCCGACAGGTCACGACAATGATCGCCATCATCGCGGATTCGGGCGGCATGACCTTGGTAACTACTTTCAGCTCGACACGGCTTTAGACCATTTCACCGCCCGGACACCTCGGCCGGTCGCGGTAGAGACGGGTCGGGATCGTCCGCCTGCCATGGCCGCAGGGCCGCTGGTCGCATCGTATCTCGCTTTTCCAGCCGGACGCGACCAGCTTCGCCCGCCTTGCGAGG
This sequence comes from Rhizorhabdus histidinilytica, assembly GCF_900167915.1. Classification (GTDB taxonomy): domain Bacteria; phylum Pseudomonadota; class Alphaproteobacteria; order Sphingomonadales; family Sphingomonadaceae; genus Rhizorhabdus; species Rhizorhabdus histidinilytica. The sequence continues at coordinate 108,810 of NZ_FUYM01000004.1, forward strand.
CATTGCGCAGGAAAAGGTGCCGCCGCGCCGTCCGGTGCGAACGCGAAGGAGTATGCGTCCCATGATCGTCGACAGCGCCCCACCGCCCGATCCGGTGCGCCAGCCGCCGGCCCGCCTGCTGCTGGCCGACGTCCGCCACGACATGGCCGCGATCTTCGGCGAGCTCGAAGCCGGAGACGCTCCGCCCCCGCGCACGATCGCGATGGCGGTCAAGGGCGCGACCACTCCCCTGGCGCCCGCCGCCGGGCGGCGGACGGCTGCGGGCCCGCTGCTCGCCGCCGCGGCCGCGGGCCTGCTGATCGGGGTCGCGGGCACCGGTGGCCTGCGCTTTGCCGATCTCCGCGACCAGGTGGCACCGCCGCCCACCCTGGCGCCGGCGACCGGGGTCGCCGAAAACCCGTTCGAACGGCCTCCCCCAGCCATGCCGGCACCACAGGCGATCGCGAAGGCGACGGCGCCTTCGCTTCCATCCGGCAACGACCGTGAGGAAACGCGTGCCGAACGGCAGGAGACCTCCACGCCACCCCGCCCCGCCGCCAGGGAAAGAACGAGGAAGACCACCGAAGCCGCAAGACGGCCCGCCGAATGCGAAGGCGACCGCCTCGAACAGGCCTGGTGCATGCGCTCCGACATATTGGCCGCCGATCGCCGGCTGCGCCGCGCCTATGCCGAAGCCATCCACCAGGGTGTCGAGCGCCGCTTCCTCGTCGAGCATCAGCGTCACTGGACCCGCCTGCGCAACCGCGCCGCGCGCGATCCGAAGGGCGTCCTGGAAGGCTATCGAGAGCTGGCCGGCGACCTCGAGCGCCTGTCGATCCATGGCCGCGCGGCGGATCGCATCCGATGACGGCGGCATCCTATCGCCCGCCCGCGCTGCGCACCGCCGCCACGGCGAAGATCGCCGGACAGCTCGTCTATGCGATCGGCGACATCCACGGCAGCTATTTGTTGCTGCGTGACCTGCTCGCCCGGATCGTCGCCGACGCCGCGGCGACCGCGCGGGGCCGCCGGCCGATCATCATCCTGCTCGGCGACCTGATCGACCGCGGCCCGCATTCGGCGCAGGTGGTCGAGGCGGTGACCTGGCTGCAGCGCCAGCACCGCTTCGAGATGCGCCTGCTGATGGGCAATCACGAGCGGGCGATGATCGCGTTCATCGACCATCCCGCCGAGGCCGGCGAATGGCTGCTGTTCGGTGGCGACGCGACGCTGCGCTGCTACGGGGTCGAGCCGCCGGGCCCTGGTGCGCCGACCGACGCCCTGATCGCCGCGCGCGACGCGCTGCTCCAGCGGATGCCGGCCGCACACCTGCTCTGCCTCCAGCAGGCGTTGCCGATGCTGACGCTGGGCGACTATGTCTTCGTCCATGCCGGTGTCCGACCCGGCCGGCCGCTTACCGAGCAGGAAGAAGTCGACGTGCTGTGGATCGGCGCCGAGTTCACCGCGTCGACCGAGCGGTTCGAGAAGATCGTTGTCCACGGCCATAGCATCGCCGACGAAGTGCAATGGCCCGGCAACCGGATCGGGATCGATACCGGCGCCTATCGCAGCGGGATATTGACCGCGCTCAGGATCGAGGACGATTGGCTGCGCCTGATCCAGACGGGAAGGGAGGACGTGCGTGCCGCCGTCGCCTAGCTCAATGCGTCAGATAGCGGATCGCGAGCCAGGCGCCGCCGAGCACGACCGCCCAGCTGCCGACCGCGAGCACCACGCCGAGGAGCACGCGGACCGCACCGGAAAAGCGAGGCTCGGCTTCGGTGGCAGTGATTGGCTGTTCCATGCGCCGACGCAAATAGGCGCGCAAGCTACGGGCCGGGGAATTGGCCGAACCTACCGAAAGGAATGCGGCGCCGAGGGGCCGTCCCTGGTCGCCCTCTCCGCCCCCCGTCTCGATCTTGTCCGGCGCGCGTTCCACACCAATTGGTGTAAATGCATCTCCAGCCACGAGCAAGCTGCGTTTACCCTTGGAGTAATACTTAGGAGACGGATGAATCCGCTCCAAGCGAATGCCCGGATATTGAGACGGTCGCTTCATTCTTCGCGACGGGCCGAGCCGGAAAGTCTTGGAAAATCGTCATTTTGCACTGCATCATTTCGGCAGGGGGACGATATCCGGCCGCGCAGTGCGGCCGGGACAGCATCACCGGGTGCCCCATGACGAGCCGTACAGCACAGCCGCCGACCGTCAGCATCATCATGGCCTGCTTCAACGCCGCACCCTATCTGCGAGCCTCGGTGTGCTCGGCGCTCGACCAGTCGCTGCGCGAGATCGAGCTGATCATCGTCGACGACGGATCGAACGACGGGTCGGTCGCGATTGGCCAGGAGCTCGCCATGGCGGATCGCCGGGTCCAGTTCCATCGCATGCCCCGCAACGGCGGTCCGGCGGCGGCGCGCAACCATGCGTTGGACCTCGCCTGCGGCCGCTTCGTCGCGATCCTCGACAGCGACGACCTGATGCACCCCGATCGGCTGAGGCGCCTCGTCGCCGTCGCCGATGCGATCGAGGCCGACGTCGTCGCCGACGACCTGGTCGTCTTCGACGATGCCGACCGATCGCCGCCGCAAAGCTTCTTCCGCGGCTCCAGGGCGCGTCGGGGCGAATGGATCACCCTGGCCGACTATTTCCGCGAGACCCGGCTCTATGGCCGGACGCCCAATCTGGGCTTCCTGAAGCCGCTGATCCGACGCGACCTGATCGCCGCCAACGGCATCCGCTACGACGAAAACCTGCGGATCGCCGAGGACGACGATCTGATCGTCCAGCTCCTGCGTGCCGGCGCCCGTTACCGGACGATCCCCGATGCCGGCTATTTCTATCGAAAGCATGGCAGCTCGATCTCGCATCGGCTGTCGCTGGCCGACGTCGAGGCGATGGTGATGGCGGGCGAGCGGCTGGCCGCCGACCTACGCGACGCGCCAGTCGGCATCCGGCGCGCGCTCGCCCGGCGTAACCGCTCGATCCGCGCGGCCCGCGACTTCACCCTGGCGATCGAGGCAATCAAGGCACGCCGCCCCGTCGCGGCGGCCGGGCTGATACTCGGCCATCCCCGATCGATCCCGCTGTTCCGCATGCCGGTCGCGGCCCGGCTCGGCCGGCTGAAAGGGGGCGGACGCGACACCCCGCCCCTTCCTCCTTCCGCCGCCGCCCCAAGGGTCTGCTTCATCAGCAATCAGCGGCTGATCGGCGCCACCAACGGCAGCTCCGCCTATCTGATCGACCTCGCCAAGGCGACCCGCGTCGCGGGCCGCGAACCGCACCTCGTCCAACCATCCCCGGCGATATTCGGCCGCTTGCCCCTCTTTCGGCTGCGGCCGGAAATGGCGGTGTTCGCGAGCCATCACGTTCGCGGCGCCTGGCGGATCGGCGACTGGGTCGTCGCCCGCGATCCGCGCGTCCATCTGAGCGCGGCGGTCGGGGTCGCGCGCCGGATCGCACGACGGATCGGGATAGACGCGCGCTGGACGCTCGACCGGCCGGCACCCTATGCGGTCGCCGCGCGCTGGACCAAGGCGGACCAGCTCTTCGTCACCGGCCACGCCCGCCCTCGCGCCGACATCGTCGTCGCCGACTATATGTTCCAGTCGCGCGCCTTTCCCTTCGTCGCCCGGCCGGGCACGCCGACCGCGATCGTGATGCACGACCTGTTCCACGCCCGCTCGCAAGGCTTCGCCGCGACCGGCGACGGCGACAGCGTGGCCGCGATCGGCCGGGACGCCGAGCTGGCGCTGCTCGGCCGGGGCGATGCTGTGATCGCGATCCAGCAGGCCGAGGCCGCCTTCGTCCGAAGGGAGCTGCCCGACAGCGAGGTGATCCTGGCGCCGATGGCGGCCGAACCGGTCGCGGCGCCCCAGCCGGGCGAGACCGACCGGCTGTTGTTCGTCGGCAGCAACACCGCGCCCAACGTCCACGGCCTGCGCTGGTTCTTCGAGCGGGTATGGCCCGCGATCCGCGCCGCGCGGCCGGCGGCGACGCTGGACGTCGCGGGCTCAGTCGCCGCGGCCTTTTCGCAGGGCGGCCCCGCCGGCGTCCGCTTCCTCGGCCTTGTCGACGACCTCGCACCCCTCTATGCGGGCGCCGGTGTCGTGATCTCACCCCTGATCCAGGGGTCGGGCCTCAAGATCAAGCTGATCGAGGCGCTGGCCCAGGGCAAGGCGACGGTCGCGACCGGTATCACGCTGCAAGGCGTCGAGGAGATTGCCAGCCAAGCGGTCGCAAGGGCCGATGATCCGACCCCGTTCGCCGACGCCGTCATCGGCCTGATGCAGGCCGAGACCGCGCGCGCGACGCTTGCGGCGAAGGCCCTGGAAACCGCGCGAGTCCATTTTTCCGGCGACGCATGCTATCGGGCGTACCGGAACTGGCTTGCGAAAATCACCACCAACCGACTCCCCCAAGTCAGCAACGAGGAGGCAAGATTATGCGCCTGACGATCATCGGTACGGGCTATGTTGGAATCGTCTCGGCGGCTTGTTTCTCCGAATTCGGCCATGTCGTAACCTGCGTCGACATCGATGCGAACCGGATCGCCGAATATAATGCCGGCCATGTCCCGATCTTCGAGCCGGGCCTGGGCGACCTGATCAACCGCAACGTCAAGGGCGACCGCCTGTCCTTCACCACCGACCTCGCCGAAGGGGTCAAGGATGCCGAGGCGGTGTTCATCGCGGTCGGCACCCCCTCGCGCCGCGGCGACGGCCATGCGGACCTCAGCTATGTCTTCGCCGCGGTCCGCGACCTTGCCAAGCTGGTCCCGGAAGGCTGCGTCATCGTCAACAAGTCGACCGTGCCGGTCGGCACTGCGAGCGAGGTCGAAGCGATCCTCGCCGAGGTGGTGCCGGGCAAGACCGTGCATGTCGTCTCCAATCCCGAATTCCTGCGCGAAGGATCGGCGATCGAGGATTTCCTGCGCCCCGACCGCGTCGTCGTCGGCGTGTCGAGCGAGTCCGCGCGCAAGGTGATGGCCGAAATCTACCGCCCGCTGTTCCTGCGCGAGACGCCGATCCTGTTCACCGACTGCCGCACCGCGGAGGTGATCAAATATGCGGCCAACGCCTTCCTGTCGGTGAAGATCGCCTTCATCAACGAGATCGCCGACCTGTGCGAGACGGTCGGCGCCGACGTCAAGGGCGTCGCCAAGGGGATCGGCATGGACCGCCGCATCGGCAACAAATTCCTGAACCCCGGCCCCGGCTATGGCGGCTCCTGCTTCCCGAAGGACACGCTGGCGCTGCTGCGCACCGCCGAGCAGGCCAATGCCAAGCTGCGCATCGTCCAGGCGACCGTCGACGCCAACGACGACCGCAAGAAGGAGATGGCCCGTCGCGTCATCGCCGCCTGCGGCGGCAGCGTCGAGGGCAAGACGATCGGCATCCTCGGCCTGACCTTCAAGCCCAACACGGACGACATGCGCGACGCGCCGAGCCTGGTCGTGATCCCCGAGCTGCAGAAGGCCGGCGCGAAGGTCCGCGCCTATGATCCCGAAGGGCGCCCGGCCGCCGAGAAGATGCTGCCGGATGTCGAGTTCGTCAGCAATGCCTATCAGGCGGTCGAGGACGCCGCCGCGGTGGTGCTGCTGACCGAGTGGAACGAGTTCCGCGCCCTCAACCTCGATCGGGTGCGCGGCCTGCTCCGCAACCCGCTCTTCATCGACCTGCGCAACGTCTACGAGCCCGAGGACATGGCGCGCGCCGGCTTCCACTATATCTCGATCGGCCGCAGCCCGGCCGGACCGAAGGAGGCCGTCGCGCGGCCCGCCGCCGTCACGGCCGCCTGACGGCGCCGCCGGGGCGATCGGCAAACCGCCAGACGCGGATATGGTCGATCTCCATGCGCGCGGGCATCATCGTCCGCGCATCGGGATCGCCAGGCCAGCTTCCGCCGATCGCGAGATTGGCGATCAGGTACATGGGCTGGTTCGCGTCGGCGGTGGTCGGGATCGATGCGGTACGGACGCCGTCGATATAATAATCGAGCGTCTCGGGGGTCCACAGCACGGCGTAGAGGTGGAACCGGTCTGGCGCCCCCGGCATCGTCACCTTGCGGGTGATCGACTTCTGCCGCTTCGAATGCAGGCTCTGGAAAACGATGCCCGGCTTGTCGCCATGTGCCTCGAGGATGTCGATTTCGGGCGGCCAGCCGCCCTTGGCCGGCAATAGCCAGAAGGCAGGCCAGATTCCCTTGCCCCCGGTCCAGCGGGCGCGGATCTCGAAATAGCCATAGGCCTGCTCGAAGCTGCACTTGGTGGTGATCAGCCCCGAGCTGTAGCGCGCCTGGGCCAGTGCGCTGCCGCGGATGTTCGAAGGCTGCTTCGCCAGCGCCCCGTCGAGCTTCGCCTTCACCACCGGTGACAGCGGCCGCGCCACGATCGCCAGCTTGCCGTCGCGCACCTCGAAAGGCTGGACCCCGGCGCCCAGGAAATCGCGGTCGAAATAGATCTGCCGCTCGCGATTGCCGTAGAGGCTGCGGTTCGCGATCGTACCCGTCTTGCCGCAGGTCTTGTAGGCGGTGCGCCAGACATCGTCGCGCAAGGCGCGGCCGTCGAATTCCTCGTTGAAGCTCATCTGCATGGCGAGGCCGGGGGGTGGTCCGGAGCGCGGCGACGAGTCGGGCGCGCCGACGATTGCAAGCGCTGCAACCGAGCTGGCGAATAGCGCAAGGCCGCCAATGACATGGATATGCATCGCCATCTCCTTTTCGCACTGCAACACAATCGGGATGATTTATTTCCGCCTATCGCGCGGATTACACGAAGCTGAACGAAACCCGCCAATTCGACGCCGATTTCCATCAATTCGACGAACAGAGCAATTTCAACGGCAAAACGATTGATATTGCTAAAATTATCCCAAAAAAACTTCAGGATTCAGGGAACAAAATCCCGCTGCGGTGAAAGGTGCCTAATGCACGCCGAATATTCGCGAAAATGTCCTTCTGTCACGTTCCGACGTTGACCCACCTGATGGTGCATTGCAAAGTAATCTTATTGGGGGGCTCATCGAAACTCGCACTTGTGGGTTTAGGGAGCTTTATATGCTTCGTTCAACGATGCACCTCAGGCTCAAGCCTGGGAATGACGTGGACAGCGCGCCGCTTCGTCCGGACGAGATCATCGACGATCCCAGCAAGGCATCGGTCACCGTTCCGCCCGTCCGGCGGAAAGGGTTGTCATTCCACATCGCCCGCGACACGCGGCGCGCCTGCGAATTCGTGGCGCTCGCCGCAGCCCTGATGCTCAGCGCATCGCTGTTTCCCAAATGGATCATCAACGAACCCGTCAGCGTGTTCTGGGGTACGCTGATCTGGCTGACCACCTATGCCGGCCTGTGCGCCATCGGCCCGGACTCGGCGTTCGACTGTCGCACCGACCGGCTCGCGCAGAAGATCGGCTATTGGCTGAAGGCGACCGGCGCGATCATCGTGCTCGCCTTCCTGTCGAAGGACCATCTCGAGCTGTCGCGGCTGTGGATCGCCACCGGCGTGACGCTCGGCGGCGTGGTGATCTACGGCGTGATGGTGGTGTCCGACCAGCTCTCGGAATCGCTCCACCGCAACGGGACGCTGGGCGACCGGCTCGCCATCTACGGCACCGACGGCCGGGTCGAGCATCTGCTCAACATCCTTCAGAACAACGACCGCCGCTTCCAGATCGACAGCATCTATGGGGAAACGCGCGACGTCGACGTCGCCGCCCCCGACCGGATCAAGCTGCGCTGGGGCCTCGACGACCTGATCGCACGGGCCCGCGCCGGCCATATCGACGCGATCCTGCTCAACCTGCCCTGGCACGAGCAGGGCGTGGTCGAGCACGTCATGCGCCGGCTCGAGGAGGTCAATGTCGACGTCATGATCGTGCCGTCGGAGCTGCAGCTCGCCCGCCGGACGATGAGCATCCAGCGCTGCGGCCCGTTCGCGACGATCGCGCTCTACCAGCGTCCGATGCAGGGCATCGGCGCGCTGATGAAGATCGCGCTCGATCGCAGCGTCGCCGCGCTCGCGCTGCTCTTCTTCGGCCCGCTGATGCTGTTCATCGCGGCGGCGATCTGGATCGAATCGCCCGGCCCCGTGCTGTTCCGGCAGAAGCGCCGGGGCATGAACAACGAGCCGTTCACGATGCTCAAATTCCGCAGCATGCACATCGCCGCGACCGATCAGAACGCCGACAAGCTCGTCACCCGTGGGGATTCGCGGGTCACCAAGGTCGGCGCCTTCATCCGCAAGACCAGCCTCGACGAGCTGCCGCAGCTCATCAACATCCTGCGCGGCGACATGTCGCTGGTCGGCCCCCGCCCCCATGCCTATGGCGCCAAGGCGGCGGACCGACTCTATGAGGAGGTGGTGGCGCGCTATCCGGCCCGCCATCGCGTCCTGCCCGGCCTCACCGGCCTCGCGCAGGTGCGCGGCTTCCGCGGCAACACGCTGCGCGAGGAGGACATCATCCGGCGCTTCGACAGCGACCTCGAATATATCGAACGCTGGTCGATCTCGCTCGACCTGGTGATCATCGTCCGCACCGCGATCACCCTGTTCTTCCATAGGGAGGCCTATTGACCCGCCGGTTCGCCCGGCGGGGAAGAGGATTTCGACATGACCGCTTTCGTGACATTCTGCTTTCGCCGCGCGACGACCTGGGCGCTCGCGCTGTTGCTGGTCCTGGGGCTGGCGCTACCCGCCGCTGCGCAGGAGCCCCAGGCACCACCCGCCGCAGCCGCCGCGCAGGGCGCCGGCATATCGGTGCCGCTGGGGACCCCCCTCGCGCCCGGCTATGTGCTGGGCACCGGCGACAAGCTGCGGATCAGCGTGTTCGGCGAGCCCAAGCTCGACGGCGAATATGTCGTCAGCAGCACGGGCATCGTCTCCTTCCCGCTGATCGGCAACATCCCCGCCAGCGGCCAGACCGTCGAGGCGCTCCAGGAGAGCATCCGTTCCAAGCTCGCCGCCGGCTATCTGAAGGACCCGCGGGTGAGCGCCGAAGTGCTCAACTATCGCCCCTTCTACATTTTGGGCGAGATCAACAAGCCGGGCGAATATCCCTTCGTCAACGGCATCACCGTCCAGCAGGCGGTCGCGATGGCGGGCGGGTTCAGCTACCGCGCGAACACCAAGCGCGTGTTCATCAAACGCGCGCTCGACACCACCGAGCGGCCGGTCCAGATCAAGGGCAAGGCGGTGCTGCTGATGCCCGGCGACACGATCCGGGTCGGCGAACGCTTCTTCTAGGGTCGGGTCCCGCGTGAACAGCGCCCCCACCGATCTGGTGATCGCGCGGCTCGCGGCGGTCGAGCGGCCCGCCGACCTCCGCGCCGCGAAGGGCTACGATCAGTTTTTCGGCTTCGCGGCGATCAGCCTGATGCTGTTCGTTCCGCAGCTCAAGTCGCTGACCCCATTGCTGCTGCTCGTCCTGCTCGTCTTCCACTGCGTCTGGCGGCGCGAGGATATCCCCCGCCTGCTGCGCGCATCGAGCCTCTATCTGCTGCTGCCGCTGTTCGCGGCGACCTCCTGGCTCTGGTCGGTCGATCCGCAGGCGAGCCGCTATTACGGCATCCAGTTCCTGATCACCGCGCTGATCGGCTGCATCGTCGGCGCCGGGCTCGACCGCAAGGCGGCGATGCGCGGCGTGTTCCTCGCCTTCGCCGTCTACGCCTTCTCTTCGCTGGTCTTCGGCCGTAGCGTCACCTGGGGCGGCGGCGCGATGGGCAATTCGGCGTTTGCCGGACTCGCCCAGGCCAAGAACACCGCCGGCGATTGCGGCGCCGTCGGCATCATCCTCTCGCTCACGGTGCTGTTCGATGCGATCGAGGAACGGAAACCCTGGCTGGCGCTGTTGGCGCTGGTCGCGATGGGGGTACAGGCCGAGATGCTGGTCGCCTCACGCTCGTCGGGCGCGGTGCTCGCCGTCGGCATCGCGGTGCCGCTGTTCCTGCTGTGGAACGTCTCGCGCCTCTTCTCCAAGCCCGCGCGGGTCGTCACGGGGGTCACCGCGATCCTCGGCATCGCGACCGCGGTGCTGACCCAGCACATCTGGCTGCCGCCGCTGGTCGAGCAGATGTCGCGCGCGATGGGCAAGGACAGCACCCTGACCGGGCGAACCTATCTGTGGGGCCGCGCCGCGGCACTGATCGATGAGAAGCCGTTGCTCGGGGTCGGCTACAATGCGTTCTGGCGCAAGGGCAATCTCGATGCCGAAGGGCTGTGGCGCTATGCGGGCATCACCTCGCGCTCGGGCTTCAACTTCCACAGCACGCCGACCGAGCTGCTCGTCCATCTCGGCTATGCGGGGTTGACGCTCTTCGTCATGGTGTTCGTCGTGCTCTCGATCCTGCTGCTGGTCCGGACGATGATCCGGCCCGACGCGATCATGATCGGATGGTGCACGCTGCTGACCTACGAAGTGGTGCGCATGCCGTTCGAATCGATCGGCACCGGCCCCTTCCACTATACGACCTCGCTGCTCGCCGCGGGGCTGGTCGTCAGCGCCGGATGGCTGGCGCGCGGCTATCGCCCTGCCCCCCTCTCCAACCGGCCCCGCCGCTTCCGGGGCGAGCGCGAGCCCCAGCTCCACACGCCCCGGACGGCCTGAGGAGGCGGCGTGCGCCGCCCCCTCCCCACCGCCGTCAGCGCTTGATCGTCAGCGTGATGAAGATGTTGTTCGAACTGAAACGGATATTCGGGTTCGCCGAGCTGCGCTTCTCGAACGCATAGCCGGCGCGCAATTCCATGAAACGGTTCGGCATGAGGTAGCGGGCGCCGAGCCGCGCCTCATATTCGCGGCTCTTGGGCGACAGCCCCGCCGGGTTGATCCGCGCGTAGCGCATGCCCGCCGACAGGATCAGGTTGCGCAGCAGCTCATGGTCGACGTCGGCGGTGAACTCACTGCGCAGATTGCCCGCCGTGATCTGCGAGCTGGTCTCGTCGACCGCCCGCTCGGCGGTGAATTTGAGGCTGGTCAGCGGCGTGACGTTCCACAATATGTCGGCGCCGTAGGACAGGCCGCTGACGTCGCGCAGCTTGGGATCGGCGTAGTTCTGCTTCATGTAGCCGAGCCGGATATTGCCGTAGATCAGGCTGGTCAGCTCCAGCCCGAGGCCGGCTTCGGCCTTCAGCCCCTTCGAACTGCGGTCGGTCTGGGTGATCGGATCGAACCCCGGATCGCCGGGCCGCAGGTCGTAGGTCCGCTTCTCGCCCTGGACCCGGATGAAGGCGCTGGTCCCCGATCGCAGCCGATAGGCGATCTGCCCGGTGCCGGTGCGGACCTTGAGGTTGCGGAAACTCAGATCGATCGGGTTTCCCAGCGGATCGATCGTGTCCATGTAGCGGATTCGGCGATATTCGCCCTTGCCGAGCAGGACGAAGTCGCCAACCTCCTGCTCCAGCCCGGCCGATCCCGAGAAGCGGTCATATTTCACCCGGGTGCGCGATCCGGAGAAGCTGGCGAGGCTCGACCGGTTCTCCGCATTGCGCTCGGCGCTGCCCGTCAGGCGGATCCGCGTGCGGCGGGTGACGTCGATGACGCCGCGGCCGTTGGCGCCATATTCGCTCGCATCCTCGGTATCGAGCTTGGCGTGGAAGCTGCGGTGGTAATAGGCCTTCACGTCGAAGGCATGGCGCGGCAGGTCGCTGCGCACGCGGATCTCGGGCTCGATCGTGAAGATCGTATCGCCGCGCTTGCCGGATGCGGTGGCGAGGACATTGTCGTCATATTCGGTCCGGCCCGCCACGCTGGGATAGATCAGCAGCGATCCGGCGCGCAGGCCGAGCGCGTCGAACGCCGGCCGGTCGCGGTCTGCCACGCCGACATTGGGCGGAATGTCCTGCGCCTGCACGGCCGAACAGAGCGCCGTGCCCGAAAGCACGGTCAGCAATTGGGGGATTCGCATGTTTCCTCCTCTGGTTGTCCGCCCCCAAGAGCCTGTCAGTTCTGGTAATATCCCTTGAATTTCTTGTGATAGCCGTAGACGTCGCTCTGCCCGGTGCTGGCGTAGCGGCGGATGTCGACCTGGGTCAGCGCCAGTCCGGCGATATTCGCATTGGCGTCGACCAGCAGCTCGATCGCCGCCTCCGCCGCGTTGATCGACGTCTTGCGCCAGCGCGTGATGACGAGGACGCTGTCGACCGACGAGGCTACCGCGCGGGCATCGGCGACGCCCAGGATCGGAGCGGTGTCGACGACGACGAACTCGAAGCGCTCGCGCAGCTGGCGGAGCAGCTTGTCGAGATTGGCGGGGGTCAGCGGGTCATAGGCGCTCGGCTGCGCTTCGGGAGTGCCGAGGATGTGGAGCCCGGTCGCCTCGTCGATCACCAGCGCGTCGTCGAGCCGCGCCTCGCCCGACAGCACCTCGATCAGGCCGACCCGCGGCCGGATGCCCAGCATCTCGCTCGATCCGCGGCGGCGAAGGTCGCAATCGACCAGCACCGTGCTCGTTCCGGCCAGCGCCGCGGTGCGCGCCAGGCAAACCGAGGTCGTGGTCTTGCCCTCCTGCGGCAGCGGCGAGGTGATTGCCAGCGTCCGGGCGCGGCTGCGCAGCGCCACGAAGGCGCGCAGGCTGCGCAGCGATTCCGCGAAGGAGGAGAAGGGGTGCGAGATGATATAGTCCTGCGGCGTCTCGGTCTCGCGCAGACCGCCCAGGGTCGAACCCAGGCTTGGGACCGCGCCGGCGTAGCGGACGCGCAGCCGCCGCTCGACGTCGGCCTTGGTCTGAACCCCACGCTGAAAATATTCGGCGAGCGCGACTGCAACCAGCCCGCCGAGCAGCGCACCGACGATGCCGAACAGAATAGCGAGCTTGATGTTCGGCGAGTCCGGAAGCAGCGGTACGGCGCCGAGCGCCGAGATGCGCGCGTCGGGCTGCTGCAACCCTTCCTGCGCGGCGGTCTCCTTCGACCGGTTGAGGAAGGCCTCGTAGATCTGCTTGCTCGCCTCGGCGCGGCGTTCGAGTTCGAGATAGCCCACCTGTGCCGCGCTGTTCGAGGCAAGCGATCCCTTGGCCTGGGACTGACTGCCCTGAAGCGAAGCGAGCCGTGACGAGGCGACGCGGACATCGGCCTCGAGACTGGAGAGGATGCGATCGATCTCCTGCTGGATCTGGGCACGGATGTCCGCCAGCTGGCTCTTGGCGGTCTTTACCTCGGGATAGAGCTCTCCATAGCGGGTTTCCAGCTGTGCGAGCTGCTGGCTCGCCTCCGCCTCGCGGGCGCGCAGGCTGGCGACGGTGCCAGATCCGAGCGCCGCGCCGACGTCGGCCCCCTTGCCGCCGCGCTGGAGCTGGGCACGGGCGGCGTTGAAGCGGCCTTGCTTCTCGGCGAGGTCGGCACGGGCGAGCGATATCTGCTGGTTGAGCGAGGATACCTCCTGCTCGGCCATGGTCGCGCCCTGCGCGCTCATCAGCCCGTTGCGGATCTTGTAGTTCTGGAGCGCGGCGTCGGCCGCCCCGGCAGCGGCGCGCAGCTCGGTCATGCGGCGGTTGAGCCAGACATTGGCCGAGCGGGTGGCGCCGACCTTGGCGTCGGTCTGCGCGGCGACATATTGGCGGGCGAAGGTATTGGCGATCGCGGCGGCCATGTCGGAGCGGTCCGAACTGGCGGTGATGTCGATGACATAGGTCAGCCCCGACCGGGCGACCGCCACCTTGCGGAGGAGCAGCGCCGCCGTATGGGCCAGTTCGGCCTCGGTCCGAATCGGCCCGACGTCATAGCCCTGCCGGCTGAGGTCGGTCGCGACCCGCATCGCCAGGGTCGGCGAGGTGATCATCCGCACCTCGGTGTCGACGACGTCACTGTCCTTGGGCAGGTTCGGGACGACCGACTGCACCTCGATGACGTCGTTGGTGCGCGGCTCGATCACCACGCTGGCGGTGCTGGTGTAGATCGGCACCATCATCACGGTCCGCAACGCCACCGCCGCGAGGATCAGGAAGGCGACGCCCAGGAACAGCCAGAGATGGCGCCTGAAGATCATCCACAGATAGCCCGGGTCCGGCAGCAGCCCTTTCAGGCGCCCGCCCTCGGGCCGGGCGTCCGCCGTGGGGAATTCCTGCACATGGTCCATGATCGATTATCAACCTCCGATTTGACCTGCCAAAAGCCCCCTTTCAGCCTTCAATGTGATTCGATTGCGGGTCGCCCCCTTCCCCGGTCCCGCCGGTCCGCCCTGAACCGGCCCAGCCGGCTGCCGACCAGCCCGCTGGCCTCGGCCAGCGTCTCCCGGCCGGGCGCGGTGAAGGCGAGCAGCAGCGCGAAGGAACCGAAGGCGAAGCAGCCCGCGAGGACCAGTCCCGCCAGCCCGGTCCCGCCACCCCACAGGCGCAGCCCGGCCAGCCCCGCCAGGGTCCCGGCCAGCGCGATCGCGAACGGCCAGACGATCGACAGCAGGTCGCGGTGGCGGACAGGGCCGGAGCGACCGACCCACCACCACAGCACCGGCATGCGGATCAGCACGTCGCTGAGCGCATAGGCGGCGGCGACGCCGATCGCACCCCAGGGCAGGCCGATCGCGAAGGCGAGCACGCTGGTGACCATGTTGAACAGTCCCCAGCGCCCGAACTCGCCGCCGCGCCGCTGGCTGATGAACAGCCAGCCGAAGGTGGCGCTCATCGGCTGGTGCAGCGCCGCGACCGCGAGCCAGGTGAAGATCGCCGCCGCCGGCCGCCAGCGCGGCCCCATCAGCGTGTCGATCAGCGGCGCGGCGAAGACCAGCATGAAGGCGACGCCGGGTAGGGTGACCATCAGCATCAGCCGGATCGTCCGCCGATAGGCGTGACGATAACGGTGCGGCTCGTCGGCCAGCCGCGATAGCACCGGCACCATCACCCGCCCGATCGGGTTGTTGATCTGTTGCAGCGGGAACAGCAGCAGCTTGTAGGCGCGGTCGTAGAAGCCGAGCTGCACCGCCCCCGCCCAGCGCCCGATCATCACATTGTCGAGATTGCGGGCGAAGAAATTGGACAGGGTGAAGGTCGACAGGCCCGCGCCGAGGCGCAGCAGCTCGCGCACCTCGGCGAACCGCGCCGGCCGTCCCGGCAGCCAGCGGGCCGTCGCCCAGGCGCCGACCAGCCCTACCGCCATCCCGACCAGCACCGAGGCGACGAGCGCCCAGATGCCAGGCGCGAACCAGGCGATCCCCACCGCCGCGGCGAAGCCGAGCAGGGTCGAGGCGATGTCGATGATCGCGATCGTGCCGAATCGCAGCGTCTTGGTGAGATGGGCGAAATGCTGGGTGGCGAGCCCCGACACCAGCACCGATCCGGCGAGCGCGAGGGCCGGCGCCACGAGCCGGGGTTCGCCGAAGAAGGCGGCGATCAGCGGCGCCGACACCGCGAACAGCACCGCCAGCGCCAGCGACAGGGCCGCGTTGATCCAGAACATCGCACTGGTTTGCGCCCGGCTCAAATTGGGCGAGGCGACGACCGCCTGCGACAGCCCGATATCCTGCACCATCATGACGAAGGCAGCCAGAGGCATGACCATCGCGAACAAACCAAAGTCCGCAGGTGCGAGGAGCCGTGCTAAAATCACGACGGATAGTAATTGTGTTGCAAATTTTACAACTTGCGCGAGCCCAATCGCCAGCGTGCCATGAACAGCACGATGCCTGAGATCACTCTTGTCTGCGGAAGACACCGCTTCCGGCGCGGCTTGCATGGCAGTTCACCACCCTGCGGTTAGTGTTTACTGCCCCCCAACGAGATTGTTATATTCGCACTGCAGCATAAAACCATCTTTTTTTAATCGCGCCATCGGAATAGATTTCGTCACGGACTCACAAGGCTTTGCGCGCCGGGAGGGCCCCGTCGGGGCGGGCAAGGCGGGTCGCGGCTGACGCCGCCGACCAGTGATTCCAGCCGAATCGCCTTCGGGGGGAGGCGTGATCAATGGAGACACGGCCCTTATGACCGCCCCCACGACCGTTGCCGACCGCACCCCGCTGCCCGTCACGGTGCTGATGCCCACCTTCAACCGCGCCCATTATCTGGCCGAGGCGCTGGACAGCGTGCTGGGTCAGGAGCCGCCGCCAGCCGAGGTGATCGTCATCGACGACGGCTCTGACGACGCAACCGGCGAGGTCGCCGCCGCCTATTCCGCGCGGGGGGTCGCCTATGTCCGGCAGGACAATGCGGGGAAGGCTGCCGCGCTCAACAATGGCCTCGGTCGCGCCACCCAACCCTTCGTGTGGATCTTCGACGACGACGACATCGCCGCACCGGGGACGCTCGCCGCGCTCCATCAGGCGCTGGTCGACCATCCCGACGCCGGATACGCCTATGGATTGTGCGACAAATTCTTCGGCGAATGGCCCAATGACGCGCGCGAGCGGAACACCGCCTATGCCTCGGACGAACGCGTCGCGCTGTACGTCCGACTGATGGAGGACTTCTTCATCTGGCAGGGGGCGATGCTGGCGCGCCGGAGCTGCTACGAGGCGGTCGGCCCGTTCGACACCCGCCTCGCCCGCTCGCAGGACTATGAGATGGCCCTGCGGCTCGGCCGCAGCTTCAAGGGGATCGGCCTGCCGATCGTCGCCTTCCACCAGCGCCATCATGCCGGCGTGCGCGGGCCCAAGGGTGCGAGCGTCAAGGCGCATGAGGTCGAGCAGGCCTGGCGGAAATACAACCATCTTATCTTCCGCGAGCTGCACGGCAGCCATGGGCTGCCCGAATTCTTCATCGGCACGCCTGCCGACGCAGGTGAGCTGTCACCGCGCCAGACGCTGACCGCGCGAATCCAGCGCGGCAGCATCATGGCCCGCAAGGGGCTGTGGGATCTCGCCGCCGCCGATTTCGAAACCGCCGCGCACGAAGCGTCCGCGCTGGGCGTCACGGAGCTGTGCGAGCAGGAGAAGGCGGCGCTGCGCCGCATCTTCCAGCGCGGCGCGCGCTCGATCTTCCAAGACGACGGCGAGGCACAGCGCTTCTTCGGCGCAGTCGCCGACTTTCCCAGAGCTCTGCGCGGCCGGATCGAGGGCAATCTGCTGCTGCCCGTCACTTATCGCTTGCGGCGGCTGTCGGGGGCTACCGACCGCCGGTTCGAGATCGGCCAGCTCCGCATCATGGCCCGGCACCTGCTCAAGGGCTCGTCGATCCGATCCTATTTCAACGCCCGCCGCACCGACCGCGGCATGTACGGCGTGCAACCGCTGCTCGCGGCTTGACCTATCAATTCCTCCCCGAGCACGCTCGGGAAGGAATAAGAAATGCGTCACACCTTCAGCACCGGCGCCGCGAGCCGGCCGATCCGGTCCGCCAGCCGCAACGCGAGGGCGACGATCGTGAAGGTCGGGTTGGCATGTCCGCCGGTCGGCATCACCGAGGCGCCGCAGACATGGAGATTGGCGAGCTGGTGGACCCGGCAGTCGGCGTCGACCGTGCCTGTCGCCGCGGTCGCCGACATCCGCGTCGCGCCGATATGGTGGTAGCTTTCCATCATATGTTCGGCGGTCAGGCCGCCGCTTTCGTCGAGGCCGGCGATCGGCACCAGCGCGCCCCAGCCCTGCCGAGCAAACATCTCCCGGATGCGGCCGGTGAAATGGGCGACGGTGCGGCGCTCCAGATCGGCGATCCGCCAGTCGACCCGCACCTTGTTGAGCCCGAACCGATCCTTGCTCTCGGCGAGGGCGATGCGGCTCGCCGGATCGGGCGCCTGCTCGACGTCGACGACGACGGTCGCGACGGGATCGGCCAGGATCGGATGCACGCCCCGCGCATGGCGCCACAAGTCGCGGCAGACGTCGCCCGGCCGCACGCCCTGCGGCGGAGGTGACAGCCGGACGTTCCTGAGCGGGATACCCTCCCGCAGCTGGCGCAGGGCGTCGCGCAACGAGCCGGGCCGCGGCGCATAACGGATCACGGCGCTGGCGTTGAGCAGCCCTTCCGATCGCTGTTGGCTGTCGCGCAGCACGAAGCCCGTTTCATATTCGGTGCCGCTGCGGACGACGAAGCGGTTGAGCAGCTTCTGGAGACCGACCCCTGCCGGTTCGAGCGCGACGTCCGCCACCTTCACGCGCGGATGCTGCATGAAATAGTGGCCGGTGGTCTGCCCTACCGCGCGCAGCGGCCCCTTGGCGACGATCGCCGCGTTGAGCAGCAGGCGCGCATTCTCGATCCCGCCACAGCAGAGCACGAAATGCTGCGCCTCCACCCGCACCGATGCGCCACCGGGGGCATCGGCGACGATCGCGCGGATGCGGTCGTCGTCGGCGCTATCCTCGATCCGGGTCAGATTGGCGTGGAGGATCAGCTTGGCCCGGCGCGACCGGCGCAGATCAGCCAGGTAGCGACTGCCCCAGTCCTGATAGCGGTTGCGGCCATGCGGGGCGAAGCGCCACAGATAAGGCTCGATCGCGTCATCGGCCATATCCAGCGCGGCGAGCCGGTCGAGCTCGGGAACATGCTGTCGCCATGGCTCGTCGAAGCCGCACATCGCCTCGGCGGCGCGATAATAGGGCTTGAGGTCGTCGAGTCCGATCGGCCAGCCGCTGCCCGGCACCCAATCGCGCCGTTCGAAATCGATCGGGTCGAGTTCGGCGCAACGCCCGGTCCAGCTTCCGGTGGCGCCGCCCAGCCGGCGGAAGCGCCCTTCGTCGAGGCGGATCGGCGCGCCGACCGATTCACCGTCTAGCAACGCCTGCTGCTGCTCCTCGGTCTTGCGGCCGCCGGCTTCGAGCAAGCAGACCTCAAGGCCGCGATCGAGCAGGGTCTTGGCGATGGTGACGCCGGCCGCGCCGCCCCCGACTACGCAGACCGCGGCGTTCACCCACAGCCGGCCGTCGGCCACCTGCTCGAGATCGATGATCAATCGGTTCCCCTCATGCCAATCCCGCCGGCGGCCCCTTGGTCAGCCGAACAAATAGCGCAAAGCCGCCTCCGGTTCCCTGACCGTCCCGACATTTCGTCCGCGCAGCTTGTCGCGCACGACGTCCTGGGCGATCCGCCACAGCGTCGCCGGCCGCGCGAGATAGTCACCGACCGCACGCGACAGCCCGCCATTGTGCTTGCGGTCGAGGAAATCGCGGTGGTGGAGCTTGCGCCGGACATGGTCGAGATGACGTTCGACCAGCGCCCGGTCCGCGGCGGGAAGCCCCGGCAGATCGAGCAGCCGTTCGTGCGCCTTAGCCAATGCGGCGAGGTCGGCGGTGCGGTGCCGGCCGCTCAGCGAATGCGCACGCTCGACCGCGACATAGCCGCACTGATCGGTCAGCCGGAATCGCGCGCCCGCCGCCAGCGCCTGGCAATAGAGGATGAAATCCTCGCCAAGGCGCAGCCCTTCGTCATAGGTGAGGCGGTTTCGTTCGAGGAAGGCGCGGCGCATCACCGGCTTCAGGAAGCCCAACTCGCCGCGCCGGACTCCGGGTTGGGGGATGTTGCCCGCCACGAAGGCGTCGAGGGCCATCAGCCGGGCATTGGCAGGGAAGTCGCGCAGCTCGGCAAAGGCGAATTCCGCCGCACGGCGTTCGGGCAGGAAGGCGATGTTGTCGGCGATCATGTCCCAGTCGGACATTGCCAGCAGCCTCGCGAAGCGGCCCGGCACGATGAAGTCGTCGGCATCGAGCACGGCGATCAGTTCGGCCGAGCTGGCGCGGAGCGCGGCATTGCGCGCCGCCGACGGCCCCCGGTTGCGATCGTGCCGCAGGATGGCGAGGCGACCGCTGCCGTCGTCGGCGCGCACCGCGCGGGCGGCGGTCGCATCGGTCGAGGCGTCGTCGACGACGACGACCTCGCGCACCTCGGCCTCGCGCAGCGCGGAGGCGACTGCACGGCCGATCGTCCGCTCGCCATTATAGGCGGCGATGACGACGCAAACGCCGGGCTGCGAGGGACGGAAATCGGCCATCCGCCGAAGAATATACATCTCCCGGTCGCTGACAGGGGCCAGGGCGTTCGCCCGGGCCGCGAAACTGCACGGGCCATCGAAGAAAAGCCGATCGGTGGCGAAATCCGCTGGGTGCAGCGCAATAAGGAGTGCGTTCGACACGGGGATTCGCGGCGGGGGCCACGAAAGGTACCAGGTTGAAGGTTGCGTATTTCGTCCATGATCTGAACGACGCCGCGGTCGCGCGGCGGATCGCGATGATGCGGGCAGGCGGGCTCGATCCCGTCGTCCTCGGTTTCCGCCGATCGCCCCTCCCCCCTTCCGACGTCGGCGGCGCCCCGGTGGTCGACCTGGGCCGCACCGCGGATGCGCGGCTCGGCCAGCGCGCGGCAGCGGTGCTGCGTAACTGGCTGTTCGCCAGTCGGATCGCGCGGGCGGTCGAGGGTTGCGCGATCTACATGGCGCGCAACCTCGAATCCTTGATTCTCGCGGCGCGCGTGGCCGGTCGGCAGCGCGGCGTCCGCCTCGTCTACGAATGCCTCGACATCCACCGCACGCTGCTCGGCAGCCGGACGGTCGATCGGCTGATCCAGCGGATCGAGCGCTCGCATCTCGGCAGGATCGACCTGCTCGTCACCAGTTCGCCGGCCTTCCTGTCCAACTATTTCACGCCACGGCTCGCGCCCGACGAGCCCGCGCTGCTGGTCGAGAACAAGGTGCTGGGAATCGGCGGCCCGGCTGCGCGGCCGGCGCTGCGCCGCGACCCCGGCCCGCCCTGGACGATCGGCTGGTTCGGCATGCTGCGCTGCCGAAGATCGCTCGCCATGCTGACCGACCTGGCGCGGCGCGGCGAGGGCCGGATCAAGGTGCTGATCGCCGGCAGGCCGGCGCTGTCGGAGATGCCCGATTTCGACCGGACGGTGCACGGCGCCGACCATCTCGCCTATGCCGGGCCCTACCGGCCCGAGGAGCTGCCAGCGCTCTACCGCCGCACCCATTTCACCTGGGCGATCGACTATTTCGAGGAGGGATTGAACTCCTCCTGGCTGCTGCCCAACCGGCTCTATGAAGGCAGCTTCCACGGATCGGTGCCGATCGCGCTCGACCATGTCGAGACGGGCGCCTGGCTGCGGCGGCGCGGCGCGGGCATCCTCCTCCGCGATCCGGTGCCCGAACTGGCGGCGCTGCTCGCCGGGTTCGACGAGGCGCGCTATGCGGCCGAGCAGGCGCGCGTCGATGCCATCCCGCTACCCGACCTGGTGACGGGACAGGAAGATTGCGCCACGCTCGCGGCAGCGCTGGCGGGGCGTACGGCATGACCGGGCCCGGCCTGCTCGCCGACGACGTGCTGGTCGTCGTCCCCTGCCTCAACGAGAGGGCCAACCTGCCGCGGCTGCTCGATCGATTGATCGCCGACACCGGCGGCGCCGACATCGTCATCGCCGACGGCGGCAGCACCGACGGCAGCCAGGAGATCGTCGCCGACTATCGCCGCCGCTTCCGCAACATCCACCTGCTCGCCAATCTGCGCCGCGTCCAGAGCGCCGGGATCAACCTGGCGGTGACGAAGATGGGGCGGGGCAAGCGCTGGCTGCTGCGGATCGACGCGCATTGCGACTATCCGCCGGGCTATATGGCCGGGCTGCTCGATAGCGCCGTGCGCCACGGCGCGGCATCGGTGGTGGTGCCGATGATCACGCGCGGCCATGCCTGCTTCCAGCGCGCGTGCGCCGAGGCGCAGAACTCGCTGATCGGCACCGGCGGATCGCCCCACCGCCATGTCGGCGAGGGCCGCTATGTCGACCATGGCCATCATGCGCTGATGCGGATCGACCTGTTCCTGCGGGTCGGCGGCTATCGCGAGACGCAGAGCCATAATGAGGACGCCGAGCTCGACATCCGGCTGCGCGCGGCGGGCGGGCGCATCTGGCTCGAGCCGCGCCAGGCGATCGTCTATCACCCGCGCAAGACGGCGGGCTCGCTGTTGCGCCAATATTTCAAATATGGCGAGGGACGCGCGCGGACGATGCGGCTGCACGGTAGCCGGCTGAAGCCACGCCAGGCCGCGCCGCTGCTGGTCCCGCCTGCGGTCGCGCTGCTGCCGTTCGCGCTGCTGCACCCGCTGTTCGCGCTGCCCGCCGCCGCCTGGGCCGCGATCTGCCTGCTCTACGGCCTGCTGCTCGGGGTGCGGGCGCGATCGGCCTGTGCGGCGGCAAGCGGCATCGCGGCGATGATCATGCATCTCGGCTGGGGCAGCGGCTATCTGCGCCAGCTCCTCCAGCCGCGCCCGCGCGACCGGCGCCTGCCGGCGCTGACCTTCCAATGAGCAGCCAGGCGCCCGCCCCCCGCATCCCTGTCCCCGCCGCCGCCGCGCGGATGCCGAAGGCGGTCGACCGGGTCCAGGTGACGCGCGGGCTCGCCTGCCTGCTGCTGGTGCTGTTCCATGTCGTGGGCGGCAAGGCCGACGACGGGCTGCGCATCGCCGACGCGAGCCTCGGGCGACAGATCCTCGACGTGCTGCTTTACGTCCGGATGCCGCTGTTCGCCTTCATCTCCGGTTATGTCTATACATTGAAGCCGCTCGATCCGGCACGGCCCGGTCCCTTCCTGCAGGGCAAGCTGCGGCGGCTGGCGCTACCGCTGCTGACGGCCACGACGATCTTCTACCTGACCGCGCTCGCCCGCGCACCGCAGCCACCGGCCGACGCCGTGCTGGGGTTGCTCCACGCCTATGTCTTCTCCTACGAGATCTACTGGTTCCTGCAGGCGATGCTGCTGATCTTCCTGCTGCTACCGCTGCTCGAACGCTTCCTGCTCCATTCGGCGGCGGGCTGCGCGGCGGCGGTGCTGGCGGGGTTCCTGCTGACCGTGCCGGCCGAGCCCATCGACTTCCTGTCGATCAACGGCGCGGCCTTCCTGGCGCCCTTCTTCTTCATCGGCATCGCCGCGCGGCGCTTCATCGGGACGCTGAGCCCGACTTGGACGCTGGCGCTGCTGGCGGTCCTGATCGTCGCCTTCGCGCTGCACATCCACAATGTCGCGACGCTGCCGCCGCATATGGGCGCGCGGCGCGGCACCTGGCTGTCGTTGCTGATCGGCGGGATCACGCCGCTGCTGCTGGTCGCGCATGTGCCGCGCATCGCGCTGCTGGCGCGGATCGGCCATGCATCCTTCGCGATCTTCCTGTTCCACATCTTCTTCATCGTCGCGATGCGGATGCTGCTGCGGGCGATCGGGATCGAGGATTTCGCGATCCACCTGCTCGCGGGCCTGGCCGCGGCGATCGCCGGGCCGATGCTGCTGGAGACGCTGCTGGCGAAGGGGAAGGCGACGCGCCGCCTGTTCCTGGGCCTGCGCTGATTAGAGCGGTTCACGATCTGATTGCATCAGATCGGCCGCTCTAGCCCCTTGTTTTACCGCGATTTCCGAGTCGGCAGATGTTTCCATCTGCCTAGAAATCGCTCTAGCCGTGGAGCAGGGCCCAGGCGGCGAGGATCGGGGTCCAGGAGAGCGCGGCCAGCGCGACGGCGGTCATCACGCAGGCGCCGGGATGCCAGCGCTGCTCGTGACGGACCACGAAGGCGCTCGGTTCGGCAGTGAAGGCGTTGCGGACCATCTGCGATCTCCCTGGCGTCCGAGCCTAGGGGATCAGGCTTAACAAGTCGTAAACCCTACCAACCGCCCCCGCCGCCGCCTCCCCCGCCGCCGCCCGACGATCCGCCGCCGGAGGAACCGCCGCTGCTGCTGCTCGGCGAGGTCGAGGCGGAGGAGATGGTGCTGGCCAGCGAGGAGCCGACGCTGCTGGCGAAGCCGCCGGGATCGTCCCAGACATTGCCGCCGCCAGAATACCAGCTCGCGGTGTGCGCCACCGTCCCTGCTGCTGCTGCGGCGGCCAGCACCGTCGCGAATTTGTCGGCCCAGCGATTTTCCACGTCGAGCGCGATCGCATAGGGCAGATAGCGCTCGAACAGCTCGGGGGTCTTTTCCGGCGGGTGCAGCGCATCGAGCCGCTCCTCCTCGGTGATGCCGAGATAATGGCGGAAGCCCTCGATCCGGTCCGTCACCGCCCGGCCCTCCACCGTCGGCGCATACATCCAGCGGAAAGCGGTGATCGCCAGCGGCAGCGCGGCGAGCGGCAGCAGCACCGGCCAGGCGCCGTCGCTGAGCGCGAGGCCGACCGAGCCGAAGGTGCACATGAAGGCGATCATCACCGCCGCGATCAGCCCCAGCCAGGCGAGGATCACCACGCAGCCCTTGCCCTGGGTCAACTTGTAACAACCCCAGGCGGCGAGCAGCGCCAGCCCGCCCAGCAACGGCATGGTGAGAACGCCGGTCGCGACGCCGCCCTGGTGGACCAGCAGAGCGAAGGTCGTGACCAGCAGGATCGCCGCCGGGATGGTGAGCAGGCCGACCACGGCCCAGACGCCGTTCTTGACGAACAGCCGCCCCGAATAGGCGTCCTCCAGCCCCTTGGCGAGCTTCGCGCGGGCGGCCTGGAGGGTGCCGTGATTGTCCTGCTTCAACTCGATCCGGCTGCTGATCGACGGCAGCAGCGTGTCGCGCATCGCAATCTCGGGCGCCGGTGCGGGCCTGCCACCCTGTCGCCGTTCGAGCGTGGTGCGGTCGCGCGACAGCCAGCCGCCATCCTCGCGCGTGATGCCGATATGGCCGCGCACCGCCAGGTCGATGATCGCGGCGGTGAAGCCGCGATTGTCGTCGCCCATGCGGCGGATATAGCGGCAGGCGGCGGCGCTGAGATCGTCGGGCGGCGCGAAGATCGGGACGATCGTACCCCGGCGCGGGCCGCGCCCCGCGCGCAGCCAGGCGTAGAAATAATAGCCGAGCAGCGCCGCGAGCGCCGCCAGCCCCGCGACGAGCGGCCCCCAGTCGGACAGCCACCAGCCGAAGCGGCGGGCCCGGCTCGGCGTTTCCAGCACGCTCTTGGGAAAGGCGGCGGCGACGGTCAGCCCGCTATAGGAATCAAGCGGCGCGGTGGTGCGGAAATGGATGAAGCCCGGCCGTTCCTCGATGACCGCCGCATCATGCGCGGTCGATCCGTCGGGGCCGGTATAGACCGCGCGATCGCCGAAGCGCACCGGCGACGGCAGAGTGATCCGCGCCTCCGCCATGTCGATCGGAAAGACCCAGCCATTGCCGGTGACGTTCCAATAGACCTCGTCATACCCGTCATGATAGCCGATCTGCCGGCTCGTCCGGTAGCGGATGACATAGACATGCTCGCCGGGCGGCAGCAGCGTCTCCGCCTCGCCCATCCGCACCCGCACGCCGTTGCTCAGGTCGATCAGCTCATAATGCTCGGGCCGGCCGTCGCGGCTGACCGCGACGACATCGAACGAGACGCGGGTCTTCTGACCCAGCCGGTTGCGGTAGCTGGTCGGGAAGTCGCGTTCGAGGCCGTGCTTGATCCGGTCGGCGAGCGAGACGACCCGGATCGTCTCGGTCACGTCATAGTCGCCGTTCCGCGCCACCGTCACGTCGCTGGTGAAGGCGAGGATGCGTTCCTGCCCCTGCGCCTTCTCATAGGCGGCGACCACGGCGGCGGGATCGTCGATCGCCTGCGCGGCGGCCGGCAGCGTCCAGCCGGCGATGGCCAGCCAGACGGCACACAGGAAGCGCATGGTCAGCGCCCGCCGGCGCCGAAGGTCACCCGCGGCGCGGCCTGGAGCGCCGCGACGTCGTCGGCATAGCTCTCCTCCTCGCGGAAGCCGAACGGGCCGGCGACGAGGACATTGGGGAAAGACTGGATCGAGCTGTTCAGGTCGCGTACCGTCGCGTTGTAATAGCGGCGCGCGCCGGCCAGTTCCTCCTCGATCTGCGACAGCTCATCCTGAAGCTGGCGGAAATTGGCATCGGCCTTGAGGTCGGGATAGGCCTCCGCCACCGCGAAGAGCTGTCCGATCATGCCGCTCATCCGCGCATCGGCGCGGGCGGTGGCGTCGACGCCCTTCGCCGCCGCAGCCTCGCCCCGCTGCGCTGTGACGGCCTCGAACAGGCCGCGCTCATGAGCGGCATAGCCTTCGACGGTCGAGACGAGATTGGGGATCAGGTCGGCGCGACGGCGGAGCTGCACGGTGATGCCGCTCCACCCTTCGCGCACCAGTGCACGCAGCCGGACCAGCCGGTTGTAGATCGCGACGAGCCAGACGAGCAGCAGCGCCGCGACGCCGATCGAAATCCAGAGCCCCATATGAACCTCCCCGAACCGCGCAGGCGCCGTTGATGCCACAGATACGGCGGCCGCGCGACCGGGGTCGCATCCGCTTCTATCGCGGCTTGCGGAAGCGATAGAGGAAGCGATCGGTCTTGCCGCGGACGGCCGGGTCGAACACCAGCTTCTCATGATCGTCGGCCGGATTGGCGAGCAGCGGGCTTTCCGCCTCCAGCGTGAAGCCGGCCGCCGCGAAATCGGCCTTCACCACGGCGGGATCGATGCGGTGCAGCTTGTCGACGATCGCGCGGGTGTCGCCCGCCGGTCCGGCATGATCGATCACGCCGACCACGCCGCCGGGCTTCACCGCCGCATAGAGCTGCTTGAGGAACGCCTGGGGGTCGGTGCGCGGGATGCCGTATTTGGCCGATTCCCAATAGAGATCGTGATAGTTGAGGTTGATCATCACCGCGTCGAAGCGACGATCGCCAGCCGTGAACGCCTCGAACGGATAACGGACGAATTCGATGTCGGAACGCCGGGCGGTCAGCGCCTTCCACACCTTCTGCTCTTCCGGATCATTGTAGAACTGGGCGGGCTCGAACGCGGTCACCTTGCCGCGCGGGCCGACCGCGTTGGCCATGATCTCCGCCCAATAGCCCGATCCGGTCATGATGTCGGCAGCGGCCATGCCGGGCTTCAGGCCGAGGAAGGCGAGCACCTCGGCGGGCTTGCGGCCGGCGTCGAGCGCCTGCGCATCGGCGGGGCGGCCGGGCGCCGACAGGGCGGTCTGGAGATAGGCCGGCACCTTGGCCGGAACGACGGCCGGGGCCGCCACGGCGATCAGCAGCGCGGTGCCGCCAAGAAACGGAAAGATCGATCGGCGAAGCATGGCATTCCTCCCTTGTATCGGGGGAAACTGGACCCGCAGGCGCCGCCGCTCAAGCGGAGTCCATGTCGATCGTCGACCGGGCAAGGCGTTGATCGAAAGGCCCAGGCCCCTGCCAGCCGGAACAGGCGCCTCCGGCCGATCGTTTCCACCCGCCGGCCCTTTGACAAACAGAGCCCGTCGGCCGGTCCTTTTAGGAAGGATGCCACGATGACAAGGTCGATATCCACCACCAGCCTGGCGGCGATCGCCGGCGCCCTGCTTCTCGGCGCCGCGACGCCCGCCTTCGCGCAGGACGGCGAGGAGCTCGTCGTCACCGGCCGCTACGGCAAGGTGCCCGACAGCGTCCAGAGCCTGTCCCAGACCGTGAGCTATGCCGACCTCGACCTGAGCACGAAGGGCGGCCGGGCCGAATTCCGCCACCGGCTCAAGCTGACCGCCCGCTATCTGTGCGAAAAGCTGGGCGAGAGCAGCACCAGCACGCCGATCGCCCCGTCCTGCCAGGATGCAGCGGTCAGCGATGCGCTGAAGCGCGCCGGCACGATCGAGGAAAGCTTCGCGCCGCGCGGCACCGCGTGGGTTGCCGCGCCGCGGTGGCACGCGCCCTATCCCGATGACTGGTACAGCCGCTATCCCGACTGACCAGGAGGTCGCGGTCAGGCGGGAAAGCGCCAATCGACGCGGAAACTCCCGTCGAGATTGACGAAGGCGAGGGTCGACCGGTGCAGTCGCGCGATCGTGTCGACGAGGCTGAGGCCAAGGCCGATCCCCGCCCCCGTTCCGTTCTTCGCGCGGTAGAAGCGCTCGGTGACGTGCGGCAGGTCGCTCTCCGCGATGCCCGGACCGGTGTCGCGGACGGTGATCAGCAGCGCGCCCCTCTCGGCCTGCCCCGACAGGACGATCTCCCCGTCCCGCGGGGTATGCCTGATCGCGTTGTCGAGCAGGTTGGCGACCGCCTGGAAGATCAGGTCGCGGTCGCAGCACAGGACCAGCCCGGCCTGGACGAAGGTCGACAGCATGACGCCACGCGCTTCCGTTTCCGGCCGATAGAAATCGGCGACGTCCTCGAGCAGGACGGTCAGGTCGGCGGGCGACAGCTCGATCTCGCGGCTGCCGGTCTCAAGGCGGGCGATGCGCAGCACCGTGTCGAAGATCGCGCCCAGCCGCTCGGCCTCGGCCAGCGCCTCACCGACCCTGGGCGCGTCCCCCTCGCCCGAGGCGAGCGCATCCTCCAGGCTGGCGCGCAGGCGGGCGAGCGGGGTGCGCATCTCGTGCGCGACGCTGTCGGAGACGCGGCGGACCGAGTCCATCGAATGCTCTATCCGATGGAGCATCGCATTGAGCGTCTCGGCGAGCCGGTCGAATTCGTCGCCGCTGCCGTCGACCGAGACGCGCTTCGACATGTCTCCCGCCATGACACTGCGCGCGGTGGCAGCGACCCGGTCGACCCGGCGGCCGATCGCACGGCTCATCAGAAGGCCGCCAAGCAGCGCCAGCAGCACCGCCGCCGCCGCGACGAACGACGCGCCCGACGCGAGCGCCCTCTCCCGCTCGGTGATGTTGTCGATGTCGCGGCCGACGATCAGTCGGGCGCCGTCGTCGAAACGCCGATCGAGCGCCAGCGCCTCGAAATCATGCTCGTCGCCGTCGACGGGAATGTCGGCCTCGATCCTGCCCCAGCCCTGGAACACGGCGCGCGGCCAGCTCGGCAGGTTGGCGGTGACAACCTTCCCCTTTCGGTCGACGAAGGCATGGAAGGCCTTGTACCGATCGGGCGCGGCGTCGCGTGCGCGCAGGCGGCGGACCAGGGCCGCCTCGCCATCGACGATGTAGACGTTGGCGAGCGCTTCCGCCTCCCGCCGGACGACCTGCTCGGCCTGGCGGAGCGGCACCCGGACGACGATGGCATAATAGGCGCCGACCAGCAGCAGCAGCGATCCGACGAACAGCACCGCATAGGTGAGCGCGAGGCGGAAGGAGAGGCTGGCGAATATCTGTCTCACGCGGCCGGGCGCACCACATAGCCGGTGCCGCGCACCGTCTCGATCAGCGGCGTGTCGAAGCCCCGGTCGAGCTTCTGCCGGAGCCGGCTGACATGCTGGTCGATGATGTTGGTCTGCGGATCGAAATTATAGTCCCAGACATGTTCGAGCAGCATCGATCGGGTGACTACCCGCCCGGCGTTGCGCACCAGATATTCGAGGATACGGAACTCGCGCTGGGTGAGGTCGATCCGACGCCCTGCGCGGGTGACGGTGCGGCCGAGCAGGTCGATGGCCAGGTCGCCGCTGCGCAGCTCGGTCGCCTCCGCGATCGCCGGCCCGCGACGGCCGAGCGCCTCGACCCGGGCGACCAGCTCGGACAGTGCGAAGGGCTTGGGCAGATAATCGTCGCCGCCCGCCCGCAGGCCCCGGATCCGCTCGTCGACATCGCCCAGCGCGCTGAGGATCAGCACCGGGGTCGTATCGCCGGTGGCACGGATCGTCTGGAGAATCTTGAGCCCGTCGACCTGCGGAAGCATGCGATCGAGGACGATCACGTCGAAGCTTTCGGCGGCGGCGCGGAGCAGCCCCTCGCGCCCGTCGGCCGCCGACTCGACGATATGCCCCGCCTCGCACAATCCCTTGCCGACATGGTCGGCGACGCGAGGGTCATCTTCGATCAGAAGGACATGCATCGTCCCGCTATATCGCCTCCCGGCCGCATCTCAATCGTCATGGACCAGCGCGATCCGCTGCCCCGTCGAGGCGTCGAGGCGGACCTTGCCGACGCCGGCGGCGGTCGCCAGCTCGATCTCGTAGACGCCGCGCCCATTATAGATCTCGAACTCAACCTCCTTGACCTCCCCGCGGCTGTGCCGTTCGAGCGCGACGAGATGCTCGCCGAGCGGGGTCGCCTTGCCGCCGCTCCGCAGCCGATCCCTGTCGAACCATCCGCGCAGCCAGTTCTCCGCCCTGGGTTTCACCGCCGAGATGAGCTTGCCGGTCCGGGCATCGACGAGCGCGCGGTGGAGCACCTGCCCGCGCACCAGATCGATCTCATAGACCAGCCGGCCGCCGCTGGTCTCCAGCTCGCCCTCGATCGCGCGCGCCGACAGGCTGCGTTCGGCGACGCCGATCGCGCGGGTCAGGCCGATCAGGTCCTGCGCGGCAGCGGGGCCCGCTGCCGCCGCGAACGCCGCCGCCGTCAGGACGAGCAACCGTCGAAACATCGTCTTTCTCCTCGAACGAAGGAATTCAGCGCGGGCGGGCGCCGATGAAGCCGGCGATCGCCGCCGCCGCGCGCCGCGAATAGCTTTCGCCGTCGCGCAGATCGAAGGTGTCGGCGAAGGCGCGCCGCTGCTCGGGTACATAGTCGCCATGCCCGGCGACCGCCCGGTCGAGCCCCGCGACCAGCGCCTCCGGCCCGTCGACCACCGGACCGAAGCGCCAATGCGCATAATCGGGATCGCCCTGCCAGGCGTGACCGTGGCTGTTGACGAACAGCGCAGGCCGAGGCGTGCGCAGGAATTCGTAGACCTGGCTGCTGACATCGCCGACATAGATGTCGGCGAGCGTCGTATAGCTCATGTCGATCGAACGATGGCTGCCGAGGTCGACATGGACGTCGGGACGCTGGGCATAAGGGGCGAGCGCCGTCTCCACCGCCGCGCGGCTGCGGGCATTGTCGCACAGCCGGATATGAGGCGCGACGATCAGGTTGAAGCGGCCGTCGCGCACGATCGCATCGACGATCGCGACGCCGTGGCGCGGCCAGGACCCGAGCTTCGCCGAGAAATGCGGGTTGTAGAGGACGACCGGCCGATCGTCGGCGAAGGGCGTCCAATGCGGATCGCGCAGCCGGTCGATCGCCTCGAATTTGGGATAGCCGACCACCGCGTGCGCGCCCGGCCGGATCAGCCCTTCCGCCAGCATGCGACGCCGTTGCTTCTCGCCCGCGACGAGCGCGAAGTCGAACCGGGCGATGCGCCGGTCGAAGCCGGCGGCGCGATCCCCGGCGCCATGGTCGACATGGATCAGACGCGGCCGGACGACGCCGAGCCGGCGCATGATCGTCGAGGTCCGTTCGGGCAGCGCGATCGCGTCGTAGCGGTCGAGCTGCCGACGGACGGAGGCAAGGGTCAACAGCTTGGGCGGCACCGCGCTACGCAGCAGATCGGCCGTGCGATGGAGCAGCCGCGGGCCGATCCGTTCGAAACGGAGCAGACCGTGGCTCTCCGCATGCGTCAGCGTGCGGGCGAGGTCGAGATGGGTCGCCGAGGCCGACAATATGTCGACGTCGACCTGCCAGCCCATGGCGAGCGCCTCCGCCGTGGTGATGCCATGCAGGATCTGGTGGGCCTGGGCGTTGAACAGGAAGGCGACGCGTGGCAGCGCGTCCGTCGACCGCGCCAGCGCCGCTTCGCCGTCACTTGCCTGATTGCTCGGCGCGGTTCCCATTCCGGACCGCGCGACGATGAGCTGACCCGCCAAACCCGATCTCCTCGTTCAATGACGAGGCCAATAGAGCCACTGCCTGTACCGGGGATGGCGCGAAGATTTGATTTCCGCAATCTTGGTTCGAGGAGCCGCCGTCCTCGGGAGCCGGACCGATGATGGACGCGGCTATTCCCAACCGAGACCGAGCGCCTTTTCGAGGGCGATGAAGTCGGTGGTCATCTGCGCCTTGGCCTGGATCAGCGCCTGATCCGCCGAGATGCGCTGCCGTTCGGTGTCGAGCAATTCGATCCGTGTCGCCGTCCCCGCATCGAAACGCTGTCGAACCAGCGCCGCACTCGTATCCGCCGACGCCTTGCTGCGCGCGGCGGTGACGACCGCCTGACGACGAGCGCCATAGCGCGACAACGCGTCCTCGGCATCGCGAAGCGCAGCGAGCACGGCCGATCGATATTGGGCGGCGGCCTCGTCGCGCGCGCCCTCCGCCTGCCCGACCCGCGCCGCGTTGCGGCCGAAATCGAGGAAGTTCCAGCTCAGCTGCGGCACCGCGACCGCCGCCAGCTTGTCGGGATCGACCACATCGCCGATGCTGGTGCCGCCAAGGCCGATCAGCCCCAGGAAGCTGAGGCGTGGAAAGGCCGCAGCCTTCGCCACGCCGATCTTCGCGGTCGAAGCGGCGAGCTGGCGCTCGGCCGCACGCACGTCCGGGCGCCGCTGGAGCAGCGCCGCCGGATCGCCGACCGCCACCTCGGCCGGAGGAAGCGGCACCGCCGCCGGAGCGGCGAGCAAATCGTCGAGCGCGCCGGGGACCTCGCCGGTCAGCGTCGCGAGCGCGTTGCGATAGGCGTCATATTCGGCGCCAAGGGGCAGCACCGCCGCATTGGATTGCTCGACCTGGCTCCGCTGCCGCTCGACGTCGAGGGTCGAGGCCGCGCCCCTGTCGCGCCGTTGCGCAGTCAGCTCGTAGATGGCGCGCTGCTTCTCCGCCGACTCGCGGGCCAGCGCCAGCCGGTGCTGGCGGTCTCGCAATGCGACATAGGCCTGGGCCACCTCGGCGGCGAGGCTCACCCGCGCATCGGCGAGGTTGGCCTCGGCCGCGCCGAGCGAGGCACGTGCCGCCTCAAGGTTGCGACGCTGCCCGCCGAACAGGTCGATCTCCCAGCTCGCGTCGAAGCCGACATTGTAGAAGTTGAGCGACTCCTGGTCCTCACCCGAGCCGCCGCCGGCCGTCCCACCATCCTGGTTCGAGGAACCGAGATCGACGCCGGGCACGCGGGCATGGACATAGACCGCCGAGGCGTTCGCCTTGGGCAGCGAATTGGCGCGTTCGAGACCGAGCGACGCCCGCGCCTGGCTGAGGCGCGCCTGGGCGATCGCGACGCTGGGACTGCCCGCCAGCGCGCGCCGTTCGAGCTCGTCGAGCACCGGATCGCCGAGCGCGGTCCACCACGCCGCCGCGGCCGGCGCCTGCGGTACAGCCTCGCGATCGGCCCGCGCAAAGGCGGCAGGGGGCGTGGCGGCGCCCGCCGAGACGGGTCCGCGATAATCGGGCCCCACGGTACAGCCGGCCAGCAGGGTCATCGGCACAAGCCAGAAGGGAAAGCGCATCATCAACCTCAATGCATCGCGACCGCCTGCCCCTTGGGCAGCGGGCGGAGGAGCAGGACGAGCGGCATCACGCAGAGGATGCCGACCGTCATCAGCCAGAAGATATCGTTGAAGGTCATCACCAGCGCATCGCGCTGGATCGTGCCCGCCAGGGTGCGCAGCGCCGCGTCGGCACTGCCGAGCGCGTGGGTCAGTCCCGCCAGATAGTCCTGGACGCCGCCCGAATTGGCATTGAGCACTTCTTCGATCCGGCGGTTGTGGAGCCATTGGCGCTGGTCCTGGACGATGGCGATCCCGGCGAGCGCGAACGACCCGCCCAGGTTGCGCATCGCGTTGAACAGGCCCGCCGCGTCGCCCGCATCCTCCGCGCTCACCGAAGCGATCGCCGCCTGGTTGAGGAAGAGGAAGGCCATGATCGTGCCGACACCGCGCAGAAGCTGGCTGTCCACGAAAGCCGCGCCGTCCGACTGCGCGCTGAGCGCCGTGTCGATGCCGCAGCTCATCGCCATGATCGCCAGGCCGATCCCGACCGCGATCCGGATGTCGACATAGCGGATCAGCAGCGGCGTGAAGGGCATCAGCAGCAGGCTGGGAATCCCGGAGATCAGCACGATCTTGCCCGATTGCAGCGCATTGTAGCCGGCGATCGCGGCAAGGAATTGGGGAATCACATAGGAGGTGCCGTAGAGCATCATGCCGATCACGATCGCCATCACCGCAACCGCGCCGAACTGCCGGTCGAGCAGCAGCTTGAGCTTGATCACGGGGCGCCGGGCGACGAACTGCCCCGCGAACAGAGAGATGAAGCCGAGGGCGGCGACGATCGAGACCTTCACGATCACGTCGCTCTCGAACCATTGCTCGCGCTGCCCCTCCTCGAGCACCACAGTCAGGCCGCCGAGGCCGAACGTGAGCCCCGCGATGCCCAGCCAGTCGGCGTGGAGCAGCTCGCCCAGCCGTGCCTTCTGGTGCGGCATGGTCAGCAGCAGCAGCGAGATCAGCAGGATGCCGATCGGCAGGTTGAGGAAGAAGGCATAGTGCCAGCTGATATTCTCGGTCAGCCAGCCGCCGATCAGCGGCCCCAGCACCGGCCCCAGGATCGCCGTCACCCCGAACAACGCATTGCCGACCGGCTGCTGCTCACGCGGCAGGCGCGTGGCGATGATCGTCATCGCGGTCGGGATCAGCGCACCGCCGGTAAAGCCCTGACCCACCCGGCCGATGATCATCACCGTGAGGTTCGTCGAGAAGCCGCACATCATCGAGAAGCCGGTGAACAGCGTCGCCGCGACGATCAGCAACGTCCGGAGGCCGAGCACGCGTTCGAGCCAGGCCGACAGGGGAATGATGACGATCTCCGCGACCAGATAGGCGGTCGCAATCCAGGTGCCCTCGGTGCCGCTGGCGCCGATCTCGCCCTGGATGGTGGGCAGCGAGGAGTTGACGATCGAGACGTCGAGCGTCGCCATCATCGCGCCGAGGCTGCCGGCGATCACCGCCAGCCAGGCGCTGGCGTCCGCACGCCGGACGGGCGTACCTGCCGCCTGAGCCGTGCGGCCGTCAGCGGCGGCCGCGCTCATCGCACGACCCGGGCATTATGGCGCTCCTGCTCCTCGCGGACCCGGTCGGCGGCGCCCTTTGCCGAGCGCGTGTCGACCGTCACTTCGACCGACATGCCGGGAACCAGGAGCGCACGGGTCTCCGGGCCGGGGCTGATTGCGATCCGGATCGGCACGCGCTGGACGATCTTGGTGAAGTTGCCGGTCGCGTTCTGCGGCGGCAGCACCGAGAATTGCGCGCCGGTACCCGGCGAGATGCTGGCGATCCGGCCCGGGATGTCGACACCGGGCAGCGCGTCGACCTCGACCTTCACCGGCTGGCCGACCCGCATCAGGCCGAGCTGGGTCTCCTTGAAATTGGCCTCGATATAGACGTCGCGGGTCGGCACGACGCTCATCATCCGGGTGCCGGCCTGGACGAACTGCCCCTGGCGCACCGTCTTGTCGCCGATCCGGCCGTCGACCGAGGCGCGGACGATCGTCGCCTCGACATTGGTGCTGGCGGCGGCGAGCTGGGCGCGGGCGGCCTCGCCCTGCGCCTGCGCCTGCCGTACCTGCGCGCGCAAGGTGCCGACGCGGCGCTGCGCGCTGGCGAGCGAAGCCTTGGCGGCGCTGAGCTTGGCGTTGGCGAGCGCCGCCTGGTTGCGGAGCTGGGAGAGCTTCTCGCGCGTTTCGGCGCCGCTTTCGGCGAGCGGCTGGTAACGGACATATTCGGCCTGCGCGAAGGCCGCATCGGCGGCGGCGGCGGCGACATCGGCCTCGGCTCGCGCGATCGCCGCCTGCTGCTCGCCCATCTCCGCGTCCACGCCCGCGGCATTGGCGCTGGCAACGTCGATCTGCGCCTGGAACTGCGCGGCCTGCGCCCGATAATCGCGCGGATCGATGCGGACCAGCGGCTGCCCCGCCTTGACTGCCTGGTTCTCGATCACGAACACCTGATCGACATAGCCCGACACCTTCGGCGCGGCGATCACGGCGTCTGCCTGTACATAGGCGTCGTTGGTCGACTGCTGGAAGCGGCCGTAGAGATGATAGCGCAGGAAACCCAGGACGGCGCCGATCAGCAGCACCGCGACGGCGATCAGCAATATCCGCCGAACGCGCGGATTCTGGAGAGGCGACGTCTTGCCTTCCTCATTTTCGGGAGGGGCGAGCTGCACGCTATCGTTGCTCATCTGGATGTCCGTATCTGGATAGGGTGGTGCGCCATATGCTCGCACTTGCAACATAATGCAATACCATGTTATGAGGTTCCTCATGAAAGTGGACGAGGAAGAGCTGATCACGGGTCTCGCCAAGGCCTATATGCTGATGCATCGGCGGGTGAACCGGGCGATGACCAAGCAGGGCGCGTCGCTTGCCCGCACCAAGATGCTCGCCTTTGTACGGAAGTCGGGCGGCTCGGCGCGCGCCGCCGACATCGCCGACCTGTTCGACCTGGCGCCACGCACGGTGACCGAGTCGCTCGATTCGCTCGAGCGCGACCAGTTGATCGTCCGCACCTCCGATCCGCAGGATCGGCGGGTCAAGCGGCTGGCGATCACCCCGCTGGGCGAAAGCGCGATCGCCGCCACCGAACCGCTTCGCAGGGAATTGATGGCGGAAATCTGCGCAGTTCTGTCGGAGACCGACCGGGCGCAGCTCCACGACATATTGAGCCGCCTCGTCGCGTCGCTCTCCGAGCCCGAGGATGTTGTGAATTGCGGATAATGTGATAGGCTTTCCCCTCGGCCGATCGCGTGGAAACAGCGCGACGGCAGACATCG
The DNA here is from genome assembly GCF_900167915.1 of Rhizorhabdus histidinilytica. GTDB lineage: Bacteria > Pseudomonadota > Alphaproteobacteria > Sphingomonadales > Sphingomonadaceae > Rhizorhabdus > Rhizorhabdus histidinilytica. Next base: position 145,041 of record NZ_FUYM01000004.1, read on the forward strand.
GGAGAGTCGTATGGAACGGGTTAGTCCTGGTTTCTGCGAATGCAGTTGTCGCCTGCTGGCACTGTGCAGCGCCGCCGCGCTCAGCGTCACCGCGCTGGCCTACCTGGCCCTGGGCTGAGGCCCCCTCCTCACCGATCGTTCACGGTAATCCGATTCTAGCGGCGCGTTTTCCTGCGCTTTCGCTCCTTGCGTGCTGCATGTGCGAGATGGGAGATGCTCAAGGTCCCGCCGCCCTCTCCTTCACGACAGAGGCGCTGGTTCGGATCGTGCGGCAAAAAAGCTTCCGATAGATAAGAAAAAGGCCGCACCCTTGCGGGATGCGGCCTTTCCTATGCCCTGGAGGTAACGGTCAGGCGGGCTTGGGCTCGCCCCAGCCGCCGCCGCTCGACCCGCTACCGGGACGGCGGCTCTTCGGGATCGACGAGCCGCCGGTGCTGAGCGCGGCCGGCGCGCGGGAATTGCCCTGGTCGCGGCCGATATCGTCGCCGGCGATGACGCGCTTGGCCTCCTCGCCCGACAGCGTCTCATATTCGAGCAGCGCGGTGGCGAGACGGTGGAGCTCGTCGAGATGGTCGGTGAGCACCTTGCGCGCGGTTCCCTCGGCCTCCTCGATCAGTCGGCGGACCTCCTGGTCGATAAGCTGGGCGGTCGCTTCCGACACGCTCTGGTTGCGCGCGACCGAATGGCCGAGGAACACCTCATCCTGGTTGTCACGGTAGCGCAGCCAGCCGAGCTTCTCCGACATGCCATATTCCATCACCATCGCGCGGGCCATGTCGGTGGCCTGCTGGATGTCGTTGGAGGCGCCTGTGTTGAGCTCGTCCGCACCGTAGATCAGCTGCTCGGCGATGCGACCGCCGAAGCAGAGCGCGAGACGCGCCTTCATCTGCTTCATGGTCATCGAGTAGCGGTCGCGCTCGGGCAGGTTCCAGGTCACGCCCAGCGCGCGGCCGCGTGGGATGATCGTGACCTTGTGGAGCGGATCGCAGCCCGGCACGTGGAGCGAAACAAGGGCGTGGCCGGCCTCGTGATAGGCGGTCGCCTTCTTCTCGTCCTCGGTCATGACCATGGACTTGCGCTCGGCGCCCATCATGACCTTGTCCTTGGCCTCCTCGAACTCCTTCATCGCGACGAGGCGCTTGCCCTTGCGCGCGGCGAGGAGCGCGGCCTCGTTGACGAGGTTGGCGAGATCGGCGCCCGAGAAGCCCGGCGTGCCGCGCGCGATGGTGCGTGCGTTGACGTCGGGCGCCAGCGGCACCTTCTTCATGTGGACGGCGAGGATCTTCTCGCGGCCCTCGATGTCGGGGCGCGGCACGACGACCTGGCGGTCGAAGCGGCCGGGCCGCAGCAGCGCGGGATCGAGCACGTCGGGACGGTTGGTCGCCGCGACGATGATGATGCCTTCGTTCGCCTCGAAGCCGTCCATCTCGACGAGGAGCTGGTTCAGCGTCTGCTCGCGCTCGTCATTGCCGTTGCCGAGGCCGGCGCCACGATGGCGGCCGACCGCGTCGATCTCGTCGATGAAGACGATGCACGGCGCGTTCTTCTTCGCCTGCTCGAACATGTCGCGGACGCGGCTCGCGCCGACGCCGACGAACATCTCGACGAAGTCGGAACCCGAGATGGTGAAGAAAGGCACGTTCGCCTCGCCCGCGATGGCGCGGGCGAGCAGCGTCTTGCCGGTGCCGGGCGAGCCGACCAGCAGCGCACCCTTCGGGATCTTGCCGCCAAGGCGGGCGAATTTGGTCGGGTCCTTCAGGAAATCCACGATCTCCTGGAGTTCCTCGCGTGCCTCGTCGATGCCGGCGACGTCGTCGAAGGTGACGCGACCATGCTTCTCGGTCAGCATCCGCGCGCGTGACTTGCCGAAGCCCATTGCGCCCGAGCCGGCATTCTTCTGCATCTGACGCATCACGAAGAAGGCAATGCCGAGGATCAGCAGGAAAGGCAGCGACTGGTAGAGCATGATCATCCAGAAGCTGGTCTGCTCGGCGGGCTTGGCGCGGAAGGTGACGTTCTTCTCGGCGAGCCGCTGGATCAGCATCGGGTCATTCGGCGCGTTGGTGCTGAACCCAGCGCCGTTGTTGAACTTGCCGCTGATCATGCCGTCGCCGATATCGGCCTCGCGGACCTGGCCGTCGTCGACGCGGGCGAGGAATTCGGAATAGGCGATCTGGTCGCCCGCCGCGGTGCGCGACGAGCTTTCGAACATCGACACGAAGACGACGAGCGCCAGCAGGATACCCATCCAGATGGCGAGGCTCTTCATCCAGGGGTTGGGTTGTTTCGGCTCTTTTTCGTCGTTCATCGATCAATTCCGCCTTTCGCGGGATTAGGGTCCAGACCCAGATAGGCATCGCCGCATTAATAACAATGGAACAGATCGGAAGGCTCCCCGCGATCAGCGTCGCGGCGGCGCCTTTTCGATCGAGATGCGGCGTCCGGGCGACAGTTTGAGCGTGCCCAGGCTCGCAACCTGCCCCGCATCGAGCCGCGCCATCGCGGTTTCGAGCGCCGGGCCGTCCACCGCCGAATCGGCTTCGCCGACCAGCCGGGCGAGTATCCGCCTGCGAACCTCGCGCGGCAACCCCTCGATATCGGCGACGATGCGGCCGCCTCCTGGGCGATCCACGCGCGAGCGGATCGCCTCCTCCACGAGCCAGTCGAGCGCCGCGTCGGCCTCGGCCAGATGTGCCGCCGACGCGGCGAGCCGCATCGGATCAAGCCGGTCGCCTGCCGCCGCCAGCAGCGCGCGGGCATGGGTGCGGTCGTGGCGCGGGTCGACGTTGCTGGGGTCGTCGACGGTCTCGACCGCCGCGACGATCCCCGCCAGCTCGGCACGGCGCCAGCCGAGCAACGGGCGAACCAGCAATACGCCACCGATGTCGCGGCGCTCCCGAATGCCGGCGAGCCCCGACAGCCCGGCGCCGCGGGCCAGGCGCATCAGCAGTGTCTCGGCCTGGTCGTCCGCATGATGCGCGGTAGCGACCGCGGCGAGCCCCTGCCCCGCCGCCCACCCCGCAAGCGCCGCATAGCGCGCGCGCCGCGCGGCGGCCTGGATGCTGGCGGCCCGCTCGACGGTCACCCGGAGCGTCGCGTGGGGCACGCCGAGCGCGGCGCAGGCACGGGCGACGAGCTTCGCCTCGGCCGCGGCTTCGGCGCGCAGGCCATGATCGACCGTCGCCGCCTCGACCCGGCCGGGACAGGCCGCCGCCGCGAGGTGGAGCATAGCCATGCTGTCGGGCCCGCCCGACACGGCGAGCCCCAGCCGGGCACCGTCGTCTGGCAGCAGCGACGCGAGAGCGGCGAGGAAGCGGGCCGCCTGGGCGGAGTCGATGTCGATCATCCCCTATCGTCACCCCAGCCCAGGCTGGGGTCCATGCCTCTCGTCAACCAGATGCCATCGAGAGGGAATCCAGACATGGAGGCCAGCCTGCGCTGGCATGACGGAAAATGGAGGTCGTCGTTCAGCCAAGCCTCACTTGCACTTGGCATCGGTCCTTCCCTTGGCGACCATCTCGGCGAGCGGGCCGGTCACCTTGTCGGGATATTTGGCCTGGAGCACATCATAGGCCTGGCATGCCTTGTCGAACAGCGGCGGCTTCCGCTTCATCAGCGCCTGCGCCATGAAGACATAGCTGTGCGGCGCCCGCTCGCCGTCCTCGATCTTGGTATTCTCGAAGAACTCGCGGATCGCCTCGTTGTACTGGCCGTTGTCGAGATAGGCACGTCCGGCGAGGTTGCGGGCGTAGCTGGCATATTTGTTCTTCGGATATTTGGCGTACATCGCCTTGAGCGCGGCGACCGCCTCCGGATATTTCTTCTGCATCCAGAGATCGTAGCCCGCCATATAGGCGTCCTTGCCAGGATCGCCGCTCGGCGGTGCCGAAGCGGTCGGCGCGGGCGCCGGCGCCGCCGGGGCGGGCGCCGCGGCGGTGCCGCCCGCGGCCCCCTTGGGAGCCGGCGGGACGACATAGGGCAGGTTGCCGCCGCTCGCGGCACCCGCCGGGGCGGGCGGCGCCTTGCCCTCGAGCACGTTCAGCCGATAGTCGGCGTCGCCCTTCATCTTGGCGAACTGATCCTCCAGCTTGCGCAGATTATAGCTGTTCTGCTCGACCTGGCCGGTGAGCTGGGCGAGCGCCTTCTCCAGCGCGTCGACCCGTCGGGTGAGGTCGGTCACGGCGGAATCGGCCGGGGAGCCGACGGGGGTCGCCGGCACGACCTGCGGCTTGATCTCGGGCTCGAAATATTGCTGGGCCCCGCCGGGGAAGACCTTGCGCTGCACGGCCTTCATTTCCTTCTCCAGCTTGTCGACCCGCTTCTCGACCGGCAGCGACTGCTGGGCGATCGCCGGAACGGCGGCGGAGATGAGCAGGATGGCGAAGAACGCCTTCTTCATGATCGGTAATTCCCCGTGATCGTTTCGCTTCGATAATGCCGCGCGAACGCGGCCCGGATCAAGGCCGCGGGCGGCGGTCCGAGTCACTGGCCGGTCCAGCCGAGCCCGTGCGGTCCGCAGCCGGGTCGTAGATCGGCGGCGCGCCGCGGAAAGCTTCCGGGACGGCAGCCGCGTCGCTGGCATTGGCCGCCCCATCCGCCGGAACGGCGGCGTCGGGCTTCGCGGTGGCGATCGCGACGAGCGCGTCGCGCTTGAGGCTATAGTCGCGAACGAGCCGGTCCGGCTCGCCCACCGGCGGCAGTTCGGTCGTGCCGATCAGCACCTTGAGCGACTGCGGCCGTCCGGTGCGCAGGATCGGGTCGACCGCGTCTTCGGGCACCGTGAAGCTCTGCCCGGCGGCCAGCACGTTCATGAAATAGGTCTTGGCGCCCTCACGTTCGGACACCTTGATCCAGACGTCCTCGCTCGCAGCGATGCTGATCGGACCGGTCGGGACGGCTGGCTGCGCCGGCACGGCGGCGGCAGGCGGCGGACGGCGGGCCGGAACCGGACGGATATCCTGCACCGTGTCGGCCGCCAGCCTGGCGAGGTCGCTGCTGTCGCCTTCGAAGCGGAGCAGCAGATAGCCCATGCCGAGCAGCAGCGCGACGCCGAGCGCGATCATCGCCAGCAGCCGCGACGGCACCCGGGTCGGATCGACCGGCTCATAGGCCTCGGGCTCGAAATGGGCCCGCTGCTCCCCGCCGATCTGGTCGCGGAAGGCGCGCGACAGGGCCTGGCCGTCGAGACCCAGCATGTTGGCATAGCTCTTCACGAAGCCGGTCGAATAGGGCAGCGCCGGCAGGCCACCATGCTCTCCCTTCTCTATGGCGTCGAGATGGCGCAACGGAATGCGGGTGCGCGCGGCGACGTCGCTCAGCTCCAGCTTCTGCCGCGCACGCTCGGCGGCAAGTTGTTCGCCAACATTGCGGGAATCCGCGCCTTCACTCATCGCGTCCTTCTCCACGCTCCGGAGCGATCAGGCAAGCAAGCAATCGTCGAACCCAGCAGCATCCGCGCCTCAGACGTAACGTTCCCCCGTCGCGGGAACGGTCTGCCGCGCATTTCAGGCGACCGCAACCCCATTGCTCTCCGCCCAGGCGGCGAGGTCGCCGCGCAGGCTGCGGAGCGGACGGCTCAGGAAGCTGTCCATCACATCGCGCAGCGCCTTCGCGTCGAGCGAGCGGATCATCGCCTTGACCGGGCCGACCGCCGCAGGCGTGATCGACAACCGGTCGATTCCGAGGCCGATCAACGCCATCGCCTCTAGCGGGCGCCCGCCCATCTCCCCGCACACGCCGACCGGTACGCCCGCCGCGCGCGCCTGCCGCGTCACCCGGCCGATGAAGCGCAGGATGGCAGGACTCAGCCAGTCGTAGCGCTCGGCCAGCTTGGGGTTGGCGCGATCGGCGGCGAACAGGAACTGGGTGAGGTCGTTGGTGCCGATCGACAGGAAGTCTAGCTTGGGCAACAGCATGTCGAGGCTCTCGGCGAGCGCCGGCACCTCGAGCATCGTGCCGTAGCGGATTCCGTTGGGCACGCCGCGGCCATGATCGTGGATCCATTTGCGCTGCGCCTCGAACAGCTCGACCGCCTCCTCGAATTCCCACGGCTCCGACACCATCGGGAACATCACATTCAGGGTACGGCCCGCCGCCGCCTCGATCAGCGCGCGTGCCTGGACCTTCATCAGTGCGTCGCGTTCAAGGCCGAGGCGGATGGCACGCCAGCCCAGGGCGGGATTCTCCTCATCCGCATCTTCGCCGGTCTTGAGATAGGGCAAGGCCTTGTCGCCGCCGATGTCGACCGTGCGGAAGGTCACCGGCCGGTCCCCCGCCGCATCGAGCACGTCGCGGTAGAGGCGCAGCTGACGCTCGCGCTGCGGCAAGGTGGCGGAGACAAGGAACTGGAATTCGGTACGGAACAGGCCGATGCCATCGGCACCAGTGACGTCGAGCGCGGCCATGTCGTCACGCAGGCCGGCATTGACCATCAGTTCGATACGCAGGTCGTCGCGGGTCCGGGCCGGCAGGTCGCGCATCGCCGCGAACTCGGCACGGCGCTTCTGCCCGACCATCATCTTGGCCTCGAAGGCCTCTTCCATGCTCGTGCTGGGCCGGACGATGACAGACCCGGCGGTGCCGTCAAGCAGCAGCGTGTCGCCTTCGCCGATCATCCGGCGGACATCCTTGACCCGGCCCAGCACCGGCACGCCCATCGCGCGGGCGACGATCGTGACATGGGCGGTGAGCGAGCCTTCCTCGAGCACCACGCCCTTGAGCCGGCGGCGATCATATTCGAGCAACTCGGCGGGGCCGAGATTGCGCGCGATCAGGATCGAGTCGTGACGCAGGCCGAGCTGCGCCGCCGTACCGAGCTGGCCCGAGACGATGCGGAGCAGGCGGTTGGAGAGATCCTCCAGATCGTGCATCCGGTCGGCGAGCAGCGGATCGCCGATCTCGCGCATGCGCATGCGGGTGCGCTGCTGGACGCGCTCGATCGCCGCCTCGGCGGTCAGGCCGCTGTCGATCGCCTCGTTGATCCGCCGGATCCAGCCCTCGTCATAGGCGAACATCTTGTACATCGCGAGGACGTCCTGATGCTCGCCGCCCGCGCCGAAATCGGCTTCGCGGGTCATCCGCTCGATCTGGTCGCGCATCTTCGCGAAGGCGGAGATGACGCGGTGGCGCTCGACCTCGATGTCTTCGGCGACGGTATGCTCGATCTCGATGCGCGGCTGGTGAAAGACCGCCCTGCCCCGCGCCATCCCCTCGACCAGCCTGAGGCCGGCGAGGCGCACCGCGCCATTGTCGCGCGTCCCCTTCGAGCCGGGCGCACCCTCGTCGATCAGCCCGGCACCGGCGATCAGCTCGGCCAGCACCATCGCGACGGTCTGCAGCGCCTCGATCTCGACGTCATCGAACCGGCGCTGGTCGCGATGCTGGACGGCGAGCACGCCGACCGCGCGCTCCCGACGGACGATCGGCACACCCGCGAAACTGTGGAACAGCTCCTCGCCCGTCTCGGGCTTGTAGGCGAAATCGGGGTGGCTGGTCGCCTCGTCGAGATTGAGCGTCTCGACATTCTGGGCGATGGTTCCGACCAGCCCCTCGCCCAGCGCGAGCTTGGTGACGTGGACGGCGCCCTGCTTCAGGCCGCGGGTCGCGAACAACTCGAGCGCGCCGTCGCGCAAGAGGTAGACCGAGCAGACTTCGGTATCGAGCGCCTCGCCGATGATCTGGACGACCTGGTTGAGCTTGGTCTGCGCCGCCGACCGTGACGCCATGACGTCATGCAGGCGCGTCAGTATCTCACGCGCGGCGGAGGTTGCTGTCAGCGGTGCCATTGCTTCGCCCGCTATCAGAAAGAGGGGCAGGATTCCAACGATGGAATCCATGACGAGCGAAGAAGCTGCACCAATTCGGTCGCCAACATATCCTGAAGATCAGGCGGCGCGCTTCTCCAGCGCCGCCGACGCCTCGCCGATCAACAGCGCGACGATATCGGCGAGTGGCTCTTCCTTGGTGACCATGCCGACCGACTGGCCCGCCATTACCGAGCCATGCTCGACATCGCCGTCGATCACCGCGCGGCGGAGCGCGCCGGCCCAATAATGCTCGATCTGGAGCTGGGCCTCGGCCATCTCGACCTTGCCCTCGTCGAGGAGCTGGGCGACCTCGCGCTGCTTGGCGGTAAACAGCTCGGACGAGGCGTTGCGCAGCGCGCGGACCGGTATGACCGGCAGGCGCGGGTCGATCTGGACGCTGGCGACGGCGTCGCGCGCCGAGGCGCGGATGAACGCCTTCTTGAAGTTCGGATGCGCGATCGATTCGGTGGCGCAGACGAAGCGGGTGCCGAGCTGGACACCCGCGGCGCCCATCTCCAGATAGCCGGCGATCGCCTCGCCCCGGCCGATCCCGCCGGCGACGAACACCGGCAGCTCGCCGGCCACGACCGGCAATATCTCTTGCGCCAGCACCGAGGTCGAGACCGGCCCGATATGGCCGCCGGCTTCCATGCCCTCGATCACCAGCGCGTCGATGCCGGAGCGGATCAGCTTCTTCGCCAGCGCGAGCGCCGGGGCGAAGCAGATGACCTTCGCGCCCGAGGCCTTGATCCGCTCGATCGCACCGCCCGGCGGCAGGCCTCCCGCCAGCACGACATGGCCGACGCCATGCTTCGCGCAGACGTCGATCAGGTCGATCAGCTGCGGATGCATGGTGATCAGATTGACGCCGAACGGCTTCGCGGTCAGCGCCTTGGTGCCCGCGATCTCGGCATCGAGCAGCTCGGGCGTCATCGCGCCGCACGCGATCACGCCGAAGCAGCCGGCGTTCGACATGGCGGCGACGAGGTTCCGTTCGGAGACCCAGCTCATCGCCCCGCCGAGGATCGCATATTCGCTGCCCAGCAGGGCCGCGCCGCGCTCCATCAGGGCGGCGAGTCGGGTGCCGCCGCTCGTCAAGCGGCGTCCTCCGCGTCGAGGCCATAGGCGGTGTGGAGGACGCGGACGGCGAGCTCGGTATAGTCCTCGTTGATCAGGACCGACACCTTGATCTCCGACGTGGTGATCGCGAGCACGTTGATGCCGCGCGCCGCGAGCGCGTCGAACATCTTCGACGCGACGCCCGCATGGCTCCGCATGCCCACGCCGACGACCGAAATCTTGGCGACATTGGTGTCGTGGATCAGCCGCTCATAGCCGATCGTGCCGCGCTCGCGCTCGAGCACGTCGAGCGAGCGAGCCAGCTCCGCGGTCGGCACGGTGAAGGTCACATCGGTCGAGCCGGTGTCGTGCGCGACGTTCTGGACGATCATGTCGACATTGATGTTCGCGTCGGCGAGCGGCGCGAAGATCGAGGCGACGGCGCCCGGACGGTCGGGAACGGCGGTCAGCGTGACCTTGGTCTCGTTCTTGTCATAGGCGATGCCGGTGATGAGCTGGCGTTCCATGGTGGTTCCTTCGATTTCGTCCTCGCCGACGATCATGGTGCCGGGCGTGGGATTGTCGGTCGGCTGGTCGAAAGAGGAGAGCACCTGGACGCGCACCCTCTCCTTCATCGCGAGGCCCACCGAGCGGGTCTGCAGCACCTTGGCGCCGACCGAGGCGAGCTCCAGCATCTCCTCATAGGTGACCTTGGCCAGCTTGCGGGCCTTGGGCACGATACGGGGATCGGTGGTGTAGACGCCGTCCACGTCGGTGTAGATGTCACAGCGGTCGGCCTTCATCGCCGCGGCCACCGCGACCGCCGAGGTGTCCGAGCCGCCGCGACCCAGCGTCGTCACGCGATCGTCGACGGTCATGCCCTGGAAGCCGGGAATGACAGCGACCTCGCCGGCGGCCATCGCCTTGCCGATCGCCTCCGAATTGATCGTCTCGATCCGGGCCGAGGCATGGGCGTCGCTGGTGCGGATCGGCAGCTGCCAGCCGAGCCAGCTACGCGCCTTCACGCCGAGCGACTGGAGGACGATCGCCAGCAGGCCGCTTGTCACCTGCTCGCCCGAGGCGACCACCACGTCATATTCGCGGGGATCGTAGAGCGGCGACGCCTCGCGGCAGAAGTTGACGAGCCGGTCGGTCTCGCCCGACATCGCCGAGACGACGACCGCGACCTCGTTGCCCAGATCGACCTCATGTTTGACGCGGTTGGCCACGTTGCGAATTCGCTCGATCCCCGCCATCGAGGTTCCGCCGAATTTCATAACGATGCGCGCCATTGCCTGTCGTCTGTCCCAAAGAGGCCGAAAAGCCGGAAAAGCCCTTGGGCTCAAGGGCGCGGCCCTGATAGAGAGGGGGCGCAATGAACGCAAGCGCACAACAGCATGGCTCGGTGGTCGCCGAGGAAGCCGCCCATTTCGGAAAGCTCGCCGCGGAATGGTGGGACCCCAAGGGGTCCTCGGCGATGCTGCACAAGCTCAATCCGCCGCGCCTGCGCCATATCCGCGCGACGATCGAGGCGCAGTGGGGAATCGCGCCCGAGGAGCTGCGCCCGCTGACAGGCCGCCGCGCGGCCGACGTCGGCTGCGGCGCGGGCCTGCTCGCCGAGCCGCTGGCGCGGATGGGTGCGGCGGTGACGGGAATCGACGCCGCGCCGGAGAATGTCGCGGTCGCCCGCCACCATGCCGAGAAGCAGGGGCTGGCGATCGACTATCGCGCCGGCGGGGTCGAGGCGCTGGCGGGCGAGAGCTTCGATCTCGTCACGTCGATGGAGGTGATCGAGCATGTCGCCGATCCCGCGGCCTTCGTCGCCCGGCTCGCCGCGCTGCTCGCCCCGAACGGGATCATGATCCTGTCGACGCCCAACCGCACCCCCCTATCGAAGCTGGCGATGATCACCGTGGCCGAAGGGCTGGGCATGGTGCCAAAGGGCACGCACGACTGGCGCAAATTCGTGACACCCGAGGAGCTGACCGGCCATGTCGAGGCCGCGGGCCTGCGCGTGATCGACCGCAAGGGCCTCGGCTTCTCGCCGGCCGCCGGCTTCCACCTCAGCGACAATCTGACGCTCGACTATTTCCTGACCGCGATCCGGTGAGCGCGTTCAAGGACCATTTCTCGTCGCACGCGGCGGCCTATGCCGCCTATCGCCCGGCCTATCCGCCGGCGCTGGCGGCGTGGCTCGGAACTGTAGCACCCGCACCAAAAACGGCGCTCGACGTCGGCTGCGGGTCGGGGCAGCTCTCGCTGCAGCTCGCCGAGCATTTCGACAGGGTGATCGCGACCGATCCGAGCGCGCAGCAGATCGCGAGCGCGACCCCGCATCCCAGGGTCGATTATCGCGTCGCGCCGGCCGAAGCGAGCGACCTGCCGGACGGATCGGTCGACCTGATCACCGCCGCCCAGGCCGCGCACTGGTTCGACCTGCCCGCTTTCTTCGCCGAGACCAAGCGGCTGCTGCGCCCCGACGGTATCGTCGCGCTCATCACCTATGCCGGGATGGAGCCGCAGGGAGAGATCGAGGCGATCGTCGAACGCTTCCGGGTCGAGACGCTGGCGGAGCATTGGCCGCCCGAGCGCGCGCTGGTTGAAAACGACTATCGCGACATCCATCTCCCCTTCGCCAGGATCGAGGCCCCGGCCTTCTCGATCGAGGTGCGCTGGCCGCTCGCCGCGCTGATCGGCTATCTCGACACCTGGTCCGCGGTGCGCGCGCTCGAACACAGCACCGGCCGCGCGCCATTCGATGCGGTCGCGGCGGACCTTGCCAGGGCCTGGGGCGATCCGGCGGCGATTCGCACGATCCGCTGGCCCCTGACCATCCTTGCTGGACGACATTCATGACCCGAACGCTTCCGCCGGCCATTCCGGCCGCCACCATCATCCTGCTGCGCGACCGCCCCGGCGCGCCGCCCGAAATCCCGATGATCGGGCGCGGTGCGCATCTCAGCTTCGCCGCGAGCCGGATGGTGTTTCCGGGCGGCAGGGTCGATCCCGACGATTACAGCTTCGCCGCCCGGCCCGAGCTGCTGGTCGAAGGGCCGGCGATCGATCCCGAAGACCTGGCCCATCGCATCACCGCGATCCGCGAGACGATCGAGGAGATCGGGCTGGCGCCTGGCCTCGTCGGCCTCGACGACGCCGATCGGCTGGCGGCGATCCGCGCGGCGCTGCACGGCGGCGATCCGCTGAGCACTATCGTGGAGCGGCATGGCCTGCGGATCGATCCGCACGGCATCCACCCCTTCGCCCGCTGGCGGCCCGACCATGAACTGTCGCGCCGCTTCGACACGCGCTTCTACATCGCGCGTGCGCCCGACATCGGCGAGGCCCGCGCCGACGGCAGCGAGAGCAGCCATCTGGTCTGGGCGACCGCCGAGCAGCATCTGGCCAATCGGGCGCTGATCTTCCCGACGATCCGCAATCTCGAACGGATCGGGCAGGCCGGCGATTTCGAGAGCGCGGTCGCGCTGGCCGGACGCTATCCGATCGAAATGGTCACGCCATGGATCGAGACCCGCGAAGGGGAGCATTTCCTCTGCATCCCCGACACGCTCGGCTATCCGGTGACGGCAGCCCCGCTGGCCGAGGTCGACCGCGATTCCGATCCCAACAACCCATCGATCACCCTCAACCCCGGATAAGCGACGTAGAGGGTGCTGCCCGGCGTGATGTCGATCGCCGCGGCGCCCTCGACGATCACCGTGTCGCCCAGCTCGACGGCCTTGCCGTCGATCGAGGCGCTGCCCCCGACCGGCATCACCCAGATCGTGGCGCTGCCGGGCGCGATGACGAAGCCGCCCGCCATCGTCCAGCGTTCGAGCACGAACTTGCGCCGGTCGGCGAAGATGGTGCGGCCGGGGCCGATCTCGCGCGGCGGGACCGGATCGGCGAAGGGGCCGAAATCGGAGACCGCCATCGCCTCGTCGAGGTGCAGCTCGCGGCCGGAACCATAATCGTAGAAGCGGTAGGTGAGGTCGAGATTCTGCTGCACCTCGACGAGGCGAAGCCCCTTGCCGATCGCGTGGATCGTGCCGGCGGGCGAATAGATCACGTCGCCGGCGCGGACCGGCTTCCAGTCGAGCATGTCCTCGATCGAGCCGTCGAGCGCCGCGGCGCGGACCGCGTCGGGCTCCATCGGCTCACGCAGCCCGAGCGCGATCGTCGAATCGGGCTCGGCGGACAGGATGATCCAGGCTTCGTCCTTGCCGCGCGCGAAGCCGCGCGCCTGTGCCGCCGCGTCGTCGGGATGGACCTGCACCGACAGACGCTGACTGGTGAAGAGATATTTGACGAGCAGCTCACGCGGGCGGGCAGACGGATCGTCGTACCAGATCTCCCCCACCGGCGACCGATCGGCCGGCTGATCAGGAAACAGCGGCGCGAGATCATGCCGGCCCCACGGCTTTTCGACCCGATGGTTGGCGAGGATGGTGGCCGGCAAATCACGTCTCCCGATACTTGGGACAAGCTAAAACCCGATCGCCTGGGCAGGAAGCGCTGCGCACCTCAGCCGACGGCGAGAATCAAGCTCTATATCCAATAATCGGGAGAAGGGTTCCGCGTGGATGTAAAATTCCGGCGGGACAGCCCTAAAGCCGCCCGCCGGCACGACGGACAAGTCAGTTCGGCAAGCGGGCTTCGACCTTGTCGACCCATTCCGGATAGAAGGCCGGCTCGCGGTTCGACCAGCCGGGGGCGGTCGCCGCGGCCTCGCTGATCGACTGGAGGAGGGTGCGCCGCTTCTCCGGATGGAGATGGGGCAGCGCCGCCGCCGCGCAGAAGGCGCCCGGCAGCCACGGCCGCACATGAGCGCCGATCAGCCGCTCGTAGAGGAAGCGATAGGCACCGAAGCTGGTCAGCCGATCCTGCCCCAGGTCGAAGGCGGTGACGGTGATGAGCGGGGCGAGGAAGGGTTCGATGGCGTCGAGGCCGCTATCGTCGGGAACGAGTTCGCGGATGTGATCGAGGCGGCTGTAGACGCGCGCCTGGGCCATGATGCTGGCGGACTCGACCACGTCGCGCGACCAGCGCGCGAGCGCGTCCTCCCTCCCCAGGCCGACGTCGAGCGATCGGCGGATATAACGCTGTGTCGAGGCGGGGAAGCTGGCGAACTCCTTCATCTCCGCCAGGGTCATCGCGCCGTCCGCAGGTCTCATATGCGTGCCCATATCAAACCCCCTAACTGGAAGCCTGAAGGGATCATGCGGCCGACATGGTTTACGGACGCTTAAGCCCTTGTAAGGCTTCTGTTCAGGATCGAATCACGTTCCTTGCTGCGACGCAACGTGCAATCGCGGCAGAGAGTCCCCAAACCACAATATTCTGTGGATAATTTCCCAAGGAGCGCTGGCGAGCCACAATAGAATGGCGCGCGGTGAAACGTCGCCGCGCGCCAGCTCAATTACCGACCAGCTCCTATTCCTTGCCGGCCATGCGGGCTTTCTGCTTCTCCGCCTCCTCGTCATAGCCGGACGACGGGGGCGGGTCCTTACCCTTGCCGGGCTGTGTGTTCGACGGCGCATCCGAAGTGGGAAAGCTTTCGTCGAGGGCGACGTCGAGCTTGGCGTCCTCGTCACTCGGATTGCGCGCGAGCTTACGGTCGTCGGTGGCATCGTGCGCCGTCCGAATATGCGGCGTGCCACGTTTTTCGTTATCAAAAACATCCGTGGTCATGGCCTCGATCCTCTGCCAGTGTCAGGATGATTCAACGTCCGATGGGTGCGGCTGTTCCGGGCCGCGGCGGCGGTCGGAAGCTGAACTTTCGATGAACGACATGGGGCGCTCGACCAACGTCACGGCCGCGGAGGAGCATATTTACACCCTTGATCATATATAGGCGGAATGACTTTGAACCATGATGGCCATCGCGGAACCGGGGTAAGTCCCCGCGTGGCCCTGCTCTCGATCGTGGCGTTCTGGCTGGTCTATTTCGCCATCGCGACGATCCGGTCCTACATGATCGATTTCGGCCACCAGACCGAGATGCTGGCCGCCCGCGCCTTCGTCACGATCGGATCAATGGTCGCGACCTATATCGTCTACCTCGCGATGCGGCCCCTGGCGGGCAAGTCGCTGGCGGTCAACGTGACCGCGGTGGCGTTGCTCGCGGCACCCGCCGCCGTCGCCTACAGCTCGATGAACTGGATGGCCTTCCGGCAGTTCGACAAGCAGGTCGAGGCGGAGAAGGCGCGCGAGGCGGCATCGCGGAAGATCGTCATCGACGACCGCAGCGTCGCCGCAGCGCGCGAACAGGCGCAGGTCGCGATCGCCGCCGCGCGCGACGCGATCCGCGAAGCGACCGAACAGGCCAAGGCTGCCGCCGAGGCCAAGGCGGAAGCGCAGCGGGAAGCCGCCCAGCGCGAGGCCGAGGTACGACGCGAGATCGAAAATGCGCAGCGCGAGGCCAACCAGAACGTCCGCGATGCCACGCGGGAAGCGGAGCAGGCGCGCCGCGAAGCGCAGCGCGAGGCCGACAGGGCGCGGCGCGAGGCCTATCGCAGCCAGCGCGAAGCCTATGCCGAGGCGATGGCCGATTATAAGGAGGGGCTTCGCGAGGCCAGACAGGCGGTCGAGGAAGCCCGCCGCCACGGCGTGAATATCGACATCGACAGCATCCTGGCCAGTGTTCCGCCGCCGCCGACGCCGCCCCCCCCACCCGCGCCCGCAGCGCCGGCCGCGCCGCCGGCCCCCGACACGACGAAAACGCAGCCCGCCCCGCCCGCCCCGTCCCGCGCGCCGGTCAGGATCGAGGTGCCGAAGCCGATAACGATCCCGACGCCGGTGATCAGCGAACCGACCCCCGGCACGGTGATGATCCAGGTCGGCCCGCCGACCGAGCCCTATGACAAGAAGAAGGAGGTCGGCGTCGTCAGCCAAATCGCCGACCAGGCCCTTAACGGCTATTTCTTCTTCGCGGCCTGGGGTGCGCTGTTCCTCGCGCTCAGCTATGCCGCCGCGGTGCGATCGGCCGAGCGGGAAGCCGCCGGCTATCGCGCCGCCGCGCGCGACGCCGAGCTGCGGGCGCTGCGCTATCAGGTCAATCCGCACTTCCTGTTCAACACGCTCAACTCGCTGTCGACGCTGATCCTCAAGGACCATCGCGACGAGGCCGAGAAGATGATCCTCAACCTGTCGACCTTCTTCCGGACCAGCCTGACGGCAGATCCGACCGAGGACGTCGTGCTGGCCGAGGAGATCAGGCTGCAGCGCCTCTACCTCGACATCGAGGCGATCCGCTTCCCCGACCGGCTGATCGTCGACATCAGGGTGCCGCAGGAGCTGGCCGACGCGCGCGTGCCTTGCCTGATTCTCCAGCCGCTGGTCGAGAATGCGATCAAATATGGCGTCTCGCGGGCGAAACGGCCGGTCACCGTGCAGATCACCGCGCGGCAGGATTCGGAAGGGCTGGTGCTCAGCGTCGAGGACGATGGCGAGCCGCTGGGCGAGGACGAGCAGCTCCGCGGCACCGGCGTCGGGCTGAAGAATGTCGCCGACCGGCTGAAGGCGCGCTTCGGCAGCGATGCGGCCTGCCGCTACGGGCCACTTCCCAATGGTGGTTTTGGCGTGACGCTTTTCATGCCATTGATCAGGGATGACGTCTGATTCACCGATAAGAACCCTTGTCGTCGACGATGAGCCGCTCGCGATCGAACGTCTCCAGATCCTGTGCGCGCGAGAGCCGATGATCGATCTGGTCGGCACCGCCTCCGACGGCGAGGCTGCGCTGCGGCTGATCGAGGCGCTCCAGCCCGAGATGCTGCTGCTCGACATCGCCATGCCAGGTCTGGACGGCATTGGTGTCGCCAAGGCGATGGAGAAGGCCGCGCATCGCCCGGCGATCATCTTCTGCACAGCCTTCGACCAATATGCGGTGACGGCGTTCGACCTGTCGGCGACCGACTATCTGCTCAAGCCGGTCGCGCAGGACCGGCTGGCGCGCGCGGTCTCGCGCGTGGTCGAGCGGCGGCGCGAGCCGGCCGACGAGCGGCCGGCATCCGAATATGCGCAGGAATTCTGGGTGCCGCACCGGTCGGAGATGATCCGGGTGGCAGCGCAGGACATCGACCGGATCGAGGCCGAGCGCGACTATATGCGCCTGCACCTGGGCCAGCGCAGCTTCCTGCTGCACCAGACGATCACCGAGCTCGAACGGCGGCTCGACCCCGCCAACTTCATCCGGCTGCACCGATCGACGATCGTCCGGCGCGACCGCATCGCCCGGCTGAGCCATGACGGCATGGGCGTCTGGCACGCCGTCCTGACCGACGAGGAACGCATCCGCATCGGCCGGACCTACCTGCCCGCCGCCCGCGCCCTGATGGGGCGCTGAGCGGCATATTGGTCAAAGCGCGGCGAGGACCGCGTCGCCCATCTGGGTGGTGGTGAGCTTGCCGCCGAGGTCTAGCGTGCGCGCGCCATTTTCGAGCGCGGTGGCGACGGCGGCCTCGATCCGGTCGGCTTCGGCCGCGAGCCCGAGCGAATAGCGCAGCATCATCGCCGCCGACAGGATCGTCGCGAGCGGATTGGCCTTGCCCTGTCCGGCGATGTCGGGCGCCGAGCCGTGGATTGGCTCGTACAGCCCCTTCTGGTTGGCGTCGAGCGAGGCCGAGGGCAGCATGCCGATCGACCCGGCGCACATCGACGCCTGGTCCGACAGGATGTCGCCGAACAGGTTGCCGGTGACGATGACGTCGAACTGGCCGGGATTGCGGACGAGCTGCATCGCGGCGTTGTCGACATACATGTGGCTGAGCTCGATGTCGGGGAATTCGGCCGACACCTCGATTACCACGTCGCGCCAGAGCTGCGAGGTCTCCAGCACATTGGCCTTGTCGACCGAGCAGAGCTTGCCGCGCCGCGCGCGCGCCGTCTCGAAGCCGACGCGGGCGATGCGGGCGACCTCGTCCTCGTCGTAGGACATGATGTCATAGCCTTCGCGACGGCCCGAGGCGGTCTTGCGCATACCCTTCTCGCCGAAATAGACGTCGCCGTTGAGCTCGCGGATGATCACCATGTCGATCGCGCCGGCGACCTCGGGGCGGAGCGCGGAAGCGTCGGCCAGTTCCTTGAACAGCGTGGCCGGGCGGAGATTGGCGAACAGGCCCAGCTCCTTGCGGAGCCCGAGGATCGCCTGTTCGGGGCGCAGATGGCGTTCAAGCCGGTCGCAATCGGGATCGCCGACCGCGCCGAACAGGATCGCCTTGGCGCGCTTCGCCAGGTCGAGCGTGGCGGGCGGCAGCGGATGGCCTTCGGCCTTATAGGCGGCCCCGCCGACCGGCGCCGTCTCGAAGCGGAGCTGGTCGGTGACGCGATCGAGCACGCGGACCGTCTCGGCAATGACTTCAGGACCGATGCCGTCCCCCGGCAGCAAGGCAATCAACATGGCGAACCTTTCTCATGCAATCGTCGCCCGCCCCCTGCCCTGCCCTGCGCGCCCGCGCAATGCGTTTGTCGTCAAGCCAGCCTTCCGATCCGGTCGACCAGCCGCCGCCGCGCGTCGAGCGCATCGGCCCGCCGGTCGACGAGGATGTCGCGCGCCAGGAAATGGCCGGTCAGCCGCATCCCGTCGACAATGTCCGACCAGTCGCTGTCGGCCGAGGGATCGACCAGGAAGGCCGGCAGCGGCAGTAGCCGGGCTGCATAGGGCTCCCCCGCCGCCCGCGACACCGCCCCGCCGCTCTTCGGGCTGACGAAAGCGAGATCGTCGCGCGCCCCGGTCGCGGCGCAGGCTGACAGGTCGAGCGCATAGCCGAGGTCGGCCATCAGCATCAGTTCGTAGCGGACCGCGGCCGCCGCCCAGCCCCGCGCCGATGGTGCATATTCGATCGCGGCCAGCACCGCTTCGAGCGCCTCGTAGAGCCGGCCGTGCGGCTGCCCCTCGGCCAGCGCGGCGGCGGTGAGGCTCGTCAGCCAGTCGATCGCCGCCGCCGCGAGCGGCTCGGCGAGCAAGCCGGCCCGGCTGTGCGACAACTCTACCGTCAGGCCCGGAAGCTGCTCGGCGGTCCGCGCCCGGAATTCGGCCTCGACCAGATTGCCGGGGACCAGCACCGGCCGCAGCCGCCGCGATCGGCCGCCGCGCACATAGCCCGCGAGCAGGCCATTGTCGGGGGTGAGCGCACGGACGATCGCGCCGTGCTCCCCATGCGCGCGCATCGCGCAGATGATGGCGGTGGTGCGGACCTGCATGGCGGGGTTCAACCGTGGATCGGCGCCGTGCGCAAGCGTCGCCGGACCGTCAGGTGCCGCGCTCCTCGACCTGATCTGCCCAGAGCTGCTCGATCAGGCGGCCCATGCGGCGTAGCCCGGCCGGAGGCAGCGGCATCGACGGTCGGTCGAGCGGCAGGTCGCCCAGCTCGGTGAAGAAGGCGGTGGGAAAGCGTTTCCGTTCCTTCGACAGGAAGGCGCAGAGATCCTCGAAGCGCTTCACATGGACCTTGTTGGGGGCGGTGCCGGCGCGGTTGGCCAGCTCGCCGCTGCCGGTGACGATGGTGACGATGGGCTGCCGCTGATCGGCGGCATGGAGGATCGCCGCCTTGATCTCGCCGAGCGACAGCGCGCAAATGCGCAGCGCGAGCGGGCCGCCGCTGGCGCCGATCACCGTCACCGGCACCTCAACCACGCCCTGATGCAGGACCGGCGCGATCTGTTCGCGCGGGAGGCTGATCGCGCTCGGCCAGGGATGATGCTGGCCGTCATGGCTGCTGTCGAAGCGGAAGCCGAGATCGGCCAGCACGCGCAGGCTGTCGTCATCGGCGGCATGGTCGCCGGCGCGGAAGGCGATCGGATCGGGCGCCCCGGCCTCCATCAGCAGGTCGCGGGCGCGCCGGATCAGCTCGCGCTGGACGCCGCGATCATGACCGGTCAGATAGGGTTCGTCGCTCTCGCCGGCCCAGCACGGCTGGAGAAGGAGCTGTACCTCCTGCCCCGCTTCGAGGATCGGCTCGACCATGCGCCGGACCGAATCGATCCCGAAGCCGCAGGCGGGCATCGGATCGACGAAGAAACAGGCCTTCAGCGCATATTGGGCGAGGATGCGGAGCTGATAACGGACGCCGACCCCTGCCGCCTCATAGGATCGCTGGTAGGCGGCCTCCCAGCGCGCACCCTCCGGCCCTGGCGGCCAGGCGAGCGCGGTGTCGACGGTCAGCAGGACACGCGTCTCCGGCTCCGCCGATGCGGGGGAGATGGGGCTCGCGGCCATCAGCCGCCCGCGTGGAAATGATCGTGGATCGCCCGCGCCATGGCGCGCGAAACACCGGGCGCGCGTTCGAGATCCTCGAGCGAGGCCGCGCGGACCGCGCGCGCCGTGCCGAAATGCATCAGCAGCGCCTTCTTGCGCGCCGGGCCGATGCCGGGAACGTCGTCGAGCGGGCTCTTGGTGAAATTGGCAGCCCGCTTGGTGCGATGCGCGCCGATCGCGAAGCGGTGCGCCTCGTCGCGCAGCCGCTGGAGATGGAAGAGCAGCGGCGAATTGGGCGGCAACATCGCCTCCCGCCCGCCGGGCAGGTGGAAATGCTCGCGCCCCGCATTGCGGTCGGGGCCCTTGGAGATGCCGACGACGGGAACGTCCTGCACGCCCATTTCCTCCAGCACCTCGCACACCGCACCGAGCTGTCCCTTGCCGCCGTCGATCAGCAGCAGGTCGGGCCATTCGCCGCTGCGCCGTTCAGGGTCCTCCTTCTCGAGCCGCGCGAAGCGGCGTTCGAGCACCTCGCGCATCATCGCGAAATCATCGCCGGGGGCGGTTTCGGGCCGCTTGATGTTGAACTTGCGATAGCTGCCCTTGCGGAACCCCTCCGGCCCCGCGACGATCATCGCGCCGACCATATTGGTGCCCATGATGTGGCTGTTGTCGTAGACCTCGATCCGGTCGGGCGGCCCCTCCAACTCGAACAGGTCGGCCATCTCCTGGAAGATGCGGCCCTGGGTAGTGGATTCGGCGAGCCGGCGGTCGAGCGCCTCGCGGGCGTTGCGGCGCGCCTGCTCCATCAACTTGCGCTGCTCGCCGCGTTGGGGAACCTTGATCTGCACCTTGCGGCCGGCGCGTTCGCCGAGCGCCTGCGCGAGCAGCTCGGCCTCGGCAGGCTCGCCGCCGACGAGGACGAGGCGCGGCGGCGGCACCTCCTCGTAGAACTGCATCAGGAAGCTGGCGAGCACCTCCGGCTCGGGCACGTCGGCGGTGTGTGCGGGGAAGAAGGCGCGGTGACCCCAATTCTGGCCGCCGCGGATGAAGAAGGCCTGGATGCAGACGGTGCCCGCCTTGCAATCGAGCGCAAAGACGTCGGCGTCGGCGACGCCTTCCGCGTTGATCGCCTGGCTGCCCTGAATGAAGGTCAGCGCGCGCAGCCGGTCGCGATAGACGGCGGCGAGCTCGTAATCCATCGCCTCGGCGGCGGCGCTCATCGCCTCGCCCAGCTTCTTCTGCACCTGGGTCGACTTGCCGGTGAGGAAGGCCTTGGAGTCGTCGACCAGTTCGGCATAGTCGGCCTCGTCGATCCGGCCGACGCAGGGCGCCGAGCAGCGCTTGATCTGGTAGAGCAGGCAGGGCCGGTCGCGATTGGCGAAGAAGCTGTCCGTGCAGGAGCGCAGCAGGAACAGCTTCTGCAACGCGTTGAGCGTCCGCGTCACCGATCCGGCGCTGGCGAAGGGGCCGAAATACTGCCCCTTGGCGCGCCGCGCGCCGCGATGCTTCTGGATGCGCGGAAAGGCGTGGTCCTCGCGCAGCAGGATGAAGGGGAAGCTTTTGTCGTCGCGCAGCAGGACGTTGTAGGGCGGGCGATAACGCTTGATGAGCTGCGCCTCGAGCAGCAGCGCCTCAGCCTCGCTGTTGGTGGTGACGATCGTCATCGACCGGGTCTGCGCGACCATGCGGCTGAGCCGCTTCGGCAGGCGCGCCACCTGGGTATAGTTGGAGACGCGGTTCTTGAGCGCACGCGCCTTGCCGACATAGAGGACGTCGCCGCGCGCATCCTGCATCCGGTAGACGCCGGGCCGCGCCGGCAGGGTCTTCAGCACGTTGCGGATCGCGGCGACGCCGGCCTCCAGATCGGGCGCGTCGGTGCCGCGCACCGTATAGACGCTCTTCTCCTCGTTGAACCGGTCGTTCTGGATCGTATCGCTCACCGGGATGATCTAGGATGGGACAAGGGCCGTCGCAACGCCGCGCGAACGCTTATCCCCATCAACGACGCCGATCAGGCGGGCAGCAAGCCCATCACCGCATCGGGCCGGCTGATCCCCGCCGCGAGCAGCAGCAGCAACGCGATGGCACCCCGCACCGCGCCCGAGGGCGCGATCGCCGCGAGCGGCCCGTCGGGACGGTTCCACAGCAGCGGCAGCGCCAACAGGCCCGACAGCAGCATAGCCCAGACGAGCATGTCCGGCAGGGCGTTGCCCAGGTGCGCGCGCACCCCGCCCAGCAGCATCAGCCATGCCCAGATCCAGCCGATCGCACCCATGATCGGCGCTTTAGCCGGCGCGGGTGTCGAAATCGTAAATGGCGCCGCGATGGGGATCAGACGATCGTGCCGAGATCGTGCCGCAGCCGATCGACGTCGACGCCGACCATCGACCGTTCGACCGCCGCATGGGTATCGCGCCAGATCGGCACCGCCTCGGCCAGCAGCGCCTCCCCTTCCGGGGTGAGCAGGATGTTGCGGCCACGGCGATCGGCCGGATCGACGGCGGTTGTCGCCAGCCCCCGCCGTTCGAGCGGCTTGAGCGCCGCCGTGAGCGTGGTCCGGTCCATGCCGAGCAGTTCGGCGACGACGCCGATGGTCGGCGCCTTCGGCCGGTTGAGCGACATCAGCAGCGAGAATTGCTGGTTGGTCAGGCCGACCGGGCGCAATGCCTCGTCGAACCGCCGCGCCAGCACCCGCGCCGCACGCTGGGCATGGAGGCACAGGCAATGATCGCGAACGTGAAGGGTGGTGTCGAACGGGACCGGCTTTGACATGAAATCACTATGTTGATATCAACATTATAAATCAAGATAATCTGTAGGAACGAGGAGGTCGTACCATGGTCGATCATGCCGTCGTATCGCGCGAGGAATGGCTGCGCGCCCGCCGCGTGCTGCTGGCCAAGGAGCGGGAGGCGACCCATCTGCGCGACGCGGTGAACGCGGCGCGGCTCGCTCTGCCCTGGGTCCGGGTCGACAAGAACTACAGGTTCGACACGCCGGACGGCGAGCGCAGCCTGGCAGATCTGTTCGACGGCCGGTCGCAGCTCATCGTCTACCATTTCATGCTGGGGCCGGGCTGGAAGGCGGGCTGCCTCGGTTGCTCCTTCCTCGCCGATCATTTCGACGGCGCCCTGCCCCACCTCAACCATCACGACGTGACGCTGGTCGCGGTGTCGCGCGGCTCGCTCGCGTCGATCGAGGCCTATCGGCAGCGGATGGGGTGGCACTTCCCCTGGGTGTCGTCGGCGGGCAGCGACTTCAACTTCGACTATGGGGTGTCCTTCTCCGACGAGCAGCTCGACAGCGGGCAGGTCGAGTATAATTACGAAGCGCTCAAGGTCGGCGAGCGCGGCGGCGACCATGAGGAATCGCCGGGGCTCAGCGCCTTCTTCAAGGACGAGGACGGTACCGTCTACCATAGCTATTCGAGCTATGCCCGCGGCTTCGAGGAGCTGATCGGGACGCTGATGATCCTCGACCGCGCGCCCAAGGGCCGCAACGAAAATGGCACGATGAGCTTCGTGCGGCGCCACGACGAGTATGAAGATACGCCCAAGGCAGCCTGCTGCGCCCATTGAGAGTCGGGATATTCGGCTGCGATCGCCGCCACCGCTTTCCCATCCGCCCGTCATTCCCGCGAAAGCGGGAATCCATTGAGGGCGGTCGGCAAGAGCCGATGCGCTTCGTGACCGTGGATTCCCGCCTTCGCGGGAATGGCGAAGGGGGGCGTGCTTCGAACCCCGGCCAAACAGAAAAGGCCCGCCGATCGCTCGGCGGGCCTTTTCGTTGTCCGGTCGGACCGCTTAGAAGCGGGCGTTCCCCAAGGCGTCGATGGCGCCGTCGATCAGGGCCTTGTCCGCCTTGGCGTTGTTGCGCTCGGCGATCAGGGCGCCGGCTGCGGCAGCGGCGGCGCTCGCCGCCTTGGCGCGGACCTCGGCGACCGCACCGCGTTCGGCGGCGGCGATCTTGTCCTCGGCCATCTTGCCGCGACGCTCGATCAGCGCGGTCGCGTCGACACGCGCCTGACTGACGATCGCCTCGGCCTCGGACCGGGCATGCGCCAGCATCTCTTCGGCTTCCTTGGCGGCGGCTTTCGCCTTCGCCTCATATTCGGCCTTGAGCTTCTCGGCATCGGCGCGGAGCGCCGCGGCCTCGTCGAGATTCGCGCGGATCGAGGCGATCTTCTTGTCGAGCGACGCGCCGATGACCGACGGCACCTTCTTCCAGAGCAGGAGAAGGATGACGATGACCATCGCCAGCGACACCCAGGCCGTGGCCGTCATGCCGAGCGCAGTCGGATCGACGTGATGTTCCTCGGTGCCCGCGGCGGCGTGGCCGGCGCTGACATTCTCGGGCAGGCCCTCAAGCGAGGCGGCGTCGGCGAGGTTGTCGGCGACCAGGGTGGAGGCGTTTACAGACATTCGACGTCTCCGTTCAGGCGGCCAGCGCGGCCTTGACCGCGCCTTCGGCGGCGGCCTTGTCGACCTCGATGCCCGAAACCTTGGCGACGATCTCCTGCGCGGCCTCGGCGGCCACATTCTCGATCTCGGCCAGTGCCTTGGCCTGCGCCGCCTTCAGCGCCGCATCGGCCTCGGCCGCCTTGGCGGCAAGCGCCTCGTCGGCCGCCTTGACGCGCTTCTCCGCCTCGGCGGTCGCCGCCGACTTGGCATCCTGCGTCGCCTTCAGCGCGGCAGCGCGGGCTTCCTCGATCCGGGCCCGATAGGCCGCTTCGGTCTCGTCAGCCGCACCGCGAGCAGCCTCGGCGGCGGCGAGATCGGAGGCGATCTTCTGGTCGCGCGCGTCGACGGTGGCTTCGATCTTCGGCAGCATCCCCTTCCCGATCACGAAATAGATCAGGCCGAAGACGATCAGCAGCCAGAAGATCTGCGAAGCGTAGGTCGCGGCGATCTGGGCGATCTGAGGCATCGATACTTCCTGTTGTCGTTGCAGTCCGGGGGGCCGGCGCGAACCGGCCCCTCAACCAACTGTTAGGCGACGAACAGCAGGATCATCGCGACGACGAACGCCAGCAGGCCGAGAAGCTCGGCGGCGGCGAAGCCGATGAAGAGGCGGCCCTGCTGGCCGTCGGCAGCGGCCGGGTTGCGCAGCGCGGACTCGAGGAACGAGCCGAACACGTTGCCCACGCCCAGCGCGGCCATGCCCACGCCGATGGCTGCCAGACCGGCACCGATCAGCTTTGCGGCTTCTGCGTCCATGATAAACTCCTTAGCGTTGAACAGGTTGATGTTGTTGCAGTGAAACTCAGTGCAGGTTGATCGCGTCGTTGAGGTACAGCGACGTCAGCAGCGCGAACACATAGGCCTGGATGGCGCACACCAGCAGTTCGAGCAGGGTGATGCCGATCATCAGGATGAAGCTGGGAATCGAGACGATCGCGACGGTCAGCGCGCCGGCGTTGATGCCGTTGATCACAAAGCCGGCGAGGACCTTCATCAGGATGTGCCCCGCGGTCATCGCGACGAACAGTCGCAGGCCCAGCGAGAAGGGGCGGATGAGGAAGGAGAACAGCTCGATGACGAAGATCATCGGGATCATGTAGCCGGGCGTGCCGTGCGGCACGAACAGCGAGAAGAAATGGAAGCCGTGGCGCCAGAAGCCGACAACCAGCACGATCGAGAAGCTGATCACGGCCAGCACGCCGGTGACCGTCAGGTGGCTGGTGACGGTGAAGGGGTGAACGCCGACGACGCCGGTAGGCATCATGCCCATGATGTTCGCGATCAGGATGAACATGAACAGCGAGAAGACATAGGGCGTGAACTTCTTGCCCTCGGGCCCGATGTTCGTCGCCATCATGCCCGAGACGAAGCCGGTGAAGCTCTCCACCGCGGCCTGCCAGCGGCCGGGGACCAGATCGCGCTTCATGCCGCCGATCATGAAGATCAGCAGCGCCGCGAGCGTCACCACCATCCACATCGCCGAATTGGTGAAAGCGATGTTATGGCCTGCAATCGACCAACCCTGACCGAACAGCGGTTCGATCATGAACTGGTGCATCGGATCGATCTTGCCCGATTCGGCTGCCACGCTTGCCTTACCCCTGCTTATGCCAAAAGCGTCCGGAAGCTATTCCGGGCGCTCCTGAGAAATCCGTATGATGTTCCTGAAGGCGACCGCGATTCCGAGGAACAGCATCACCAAAAGGAGCCAGGGCTTGGTCCCGAGCCAGCGATCGAAGCACCAGCCCAGCAGACTTCCGCCGACAATACCCGCGATCAGTTCGGCCAGCACGCGGTTGCCCTGGGAATATCCCTTCTCGGGCTTCTTGTGCACGCTCGCCGTTCTGACCCTTTCGGCATGCTGGGCCGCCTGCAACCGCTCATCGAGCGATGTAAGACGCTGATCCCCCACGCTTTCCGGGTCCTGCCCGGGATCATTTGCCGCCATGCCGAATCCCTTCCTCGTCGCGGAAAGGCTGCGTCATGCCGACGAGCGACCCCGCCAAGGCGAGGCCCCTTTAGGAAGGGGGGTCCCCCGAGTCAACAACGGTGAGGGAGGAGGGACGAAAGGAGATCGCCGCCACGCTCCATCGGCGGCGCGAACGCCACATCACCGACAGGTCACCCAATCAGTTCACCAAACCGATCCACGCGCCTGAAAAGAAGAGGCGCCAGAGGTGCGCGCAGCCCCATCCGACGGGTCGATCAATTCAAAAAGCGCACCCACAGACCAGAAAAAAACAGCAATTGAAGCCCTATATAAGCCGCCGGAGCCATCCACATGTTGCGACTGTTTCGCAAACCCAACCAAAGCAGACTCGCAATGATATAATAAAATATAAAATTACAAGTCGCTGAAATATAGAATATTTTCAATAATTCATGAATGGGTACAGAGCCATCCACATCACCAGAAAACAGAAAATAAAAAGGATAAACAGTCAAAACTGGTATCGTTAGAAAATATGCCTTCAAAATTAAAACAAGTAGCGCACATACCGCCGCCACGACGACTCCCAACACCCCGCCAATTGAAGAATATCGCAGATAGGACATACTGCTATTTGATCCAAGGCCTCTGAGTTTCGATAAAGCCGTTTGGCCAAAAGGCCGGCACCGTATCCACACCCCCATCCTTCATTCACCGGGATATTGGATACCCAGCAAATCGAGCATTTTCTGGACCTGCTCGTTGCGCGATGGCTTTGTATCCGGCGGAAGCCCTCGAAGCATGCGACTTTATCTCCTCTCATCGCCCAGCTTTATGCTGGCCCGATTTTCATACCGAGCAGCGGAGAAAAAGTTAAGAACAAAACGAGAACAATAGATGCAGAACGGCCCGCCGTCAAGCGGGCGTCACTCCATTCAGCCGCAATAGTCGGGTGTGATCGATTCCGATCCCTTGCGGGTCTGCCAGCCGCCGTCCTTCAGCTTATAAGCCTGGCCGGGCTTGACCGCGCGGAGCGTCTGGCACGCCGTGGTCTGGGCGAACTGGTCGACCGTCACGTTGCGCGCCGCGGCGACCTGGGTGTAACCGGCGCGGCGCTTGATGTTGATCGCGTCGACCGCCGCCTTGAGGTCGCCCGAGGGCGGCGAGACGAAGCCGAGATAGCCGTCCCACTGCTCGCCGACCTTGCCGGCCGAGAGCGCCTGCTCGACGACCGGGTCGGCGGCGAGCGCGGGGGCGGCCACGGCCAGCGCGGCGGCGGCGATCAGGCTGGTCTTGAACAGGTTCATCATTGCGGAAACAGCTCCGGGTTGTTGGCGATGAAATCCTCGGCATCCTTCTGGAGCCGAACGACCACCTCCTGCTTCACATTGACGTTGAGGTTGATCTCGATCGGCTTGTCCGGCGCCGCGACCTGGATGCAACCGACCAGCAACAGGCCGGGAGCGATCACCATCGCGGGCGCCAGGGCGCCGATAGGGGCGAACGTCGTCCTCTTCATGGCCTGACGCTCGCACCGCAACGCTTCATCGTCAATCTCGGGATGTTCATCGCATGGCCTCGCTTTACCTTGGCTGAATGGGGGGCTGAACGGGGGACGGGGGCGGCACGGTTCCGGCCGGCGGCTCGACCTCGATCGCCCCGGCCGCGGTGTTGCGCAGCACGATCGAGGGATCGACGAAGGTCTGCGCCGAGTTGACCAATCCCCGGAAAGGCGCCGAGATGGTGATCTTGAACCGGAACGGCAGTCGCGTGATCGGCGCGAGCAACCGGCCGACGATCCCGCCGTTGCGCGCGGTTTCCTGCGGCTTGTCATTGGTGCCGTCGAAGCGGACCTGGCTGACGATCTCACCGTCGAGGCTGCCGTTGAGATCGATCGTCAGCCGGTCGTAGCGCATCGACTTGAGCGCATCGAAGGCGATCCGCGCCATCCGGCCGAGATCGGCATTGGTGACGTCGCCGACATAGGACAGCGTCCCGCCGCCCGGCCGGACCTTCAGCATGCCATTCTCGATCCGGCCGCCCTTCGCATCGAAGATGATCGGCAACAGGCCGTCGAACGTCCCGGTGACCGCGATGTTCTTGAATTCGAGTTGCTGAACGAAGGTGGCGGCGTCGAGGCCGGTGATGCGGAAGGTCAGGTGCCGCGCGACCGGCTGGGCCATGTCGAGCACGGTCGGCTCGAGCGTGAGGGTGCCGCCTGCGAACGGCCAAGTGCCGTCGCTGACCGCCAGCTTGCGATCGGGCAGGATCCGGTAATGGATGACGCCGTCGGTAACGGCGACGCCTGGATTGGCCTCGGCGATCGTCACCGTCTGGTCTGGCGCGGTGACCAGGCCGAGCAGGTCGGTGAAGCGGATCGTGCCCTTGAGCCCCGTGACCGGACCAAAGGCGGCGGCGAGGTTGAGCCCATCGGTGCGGAACTCCCCGTCGCTCGTCACATTGCCGCCGGCCCAGCGGATCCGCCCCTGCCCGTCGATCGTGCCGACGACATTGGCGATCATGCCCAGCGTCAGGGGCGTGACCGCTTCGGGCTGGAGCGCCTTGCCGAAGCGGAGCTGGTCGACGTCGAGCACCGCATCCCCGGTGCCGCGCGACAGATCGTGCCGGACGGCGACGCGGGAGATGGGCTGATTCGAGCGCGGCTCGCGCAGAGTCGCGGTCGCGGCGATCCGACCACCGTCGAGCGTGAGCCGGACGTCGTTCGCGACGAGAGGGTGGAAACGGGGCGACGCGGTCTCGGCATCGGCGACGCGGACGGTGCCGTCGAGCGACAGGCGGCTGCCGGCGAGCGCCCATTGGCCCCCGCCCTCGGACAGCAGCAGCGGCACCGCGGCGAGCTTTCCCGCCGTTCCCTCGAAGCGGCCGCCCAGCCCCTGCGGACTGACGCGACCGTCCAGCGCCGTCACGTCCAGCCGCGTCGGATCGGCGGAATCGCCGAGGCGAACGGCGAGGCTGTCGAGGCGGAAGCCCGGCCGGGCCACTGCCACATCGATCGAACGGGCGGTCATCGTCAACGGCTGGTCGCCGACCCTGCCCCGCAGCCGCGGCGTCGCGATCCGCGCGCCACCAAACATCCCGCCGGCCGGGGTTCGCCCGACCAGTGCCCCGCCGACCGGACAAAGCAGCAGGTTCGAACGGCCGATCACCGTCCCGGCGATGGCGAGCTGGCGGAAGCCTAGCGGCGCGCAGGCGGGATTGAGGACGAAGCCCCCCTTCCCGCTGACGGCAAATTGGATCGGCAGGTCGAGCCCTTCGACGCGGCCGTCGGCGAGCGGCCCATCCATCGTCACCCGGGTCGACACCAGCGTCCGACCGCCTGTACCCGGCCCGAACCGGATCGGCGCGAGGACCAGCCGCGCGCCGTCGGCCGCATAGGGCTCAACCGTCGCCGATCCGGTGAGCGGTGCGCCGGGCATCGCCTGCCGCAGGCTGATCAACGCCTTAGGGAGCCCTCCGCCCGACAGCTCGACGCTGGCATTGGCGATCAGCCCCCCATGGGGCCAGCGCCAACCGAGGCCTTCCGCCTGCTCCGAGCGGACCAGCAGGCGGGCGCCGCCCGGCGAGGTGAGCGCCAGCCGCTCGACACGCAGGCTGCTACCCTGTCCAGCCCGATTGAAGGTGAAGGCGGCCGTTCCGTCGATGTGACGGCCGGCCTGGCGGAGCGCCTTGCCCCAGGCGTTCAGGATCGGTCCGACCGGTGTCGCCTCCGCCGACGCCAGGGTGTGGGCGAGGCTATCGGCCATGGTCGGGTCGATCCGGGCGCCGGCGAGGCGCAGATCACCGGCGACCGAGGCACCACCGGTGCGCGGATCGATCCGGTAATCGCCGTCGAGTGCCAGCCGATCGAGACCGGATCCGCCTGACAGAACCCGTTCAGCGACCAACCGCGCCTTGCCGGTGATGCGATCGGCGGAGGCGTCGAAGTCGACCGGCCCGGCCAATCGACCGATACGGGTCGTCCCCGCTTCTACGCCGCCCTCGATGAACGTCAGCCGGCCGGTCCAGCGGGTCAGGTCGCTCTTCCCCTTGGTGTCGATCGCCAAGCGCGGGGCGCGGACGACCGCACCGGGGCAACGGACTTCACCGACCGTCGCGATCCCCCCAACCGAAGGACGCCCGCCGTCAACCTGCAGCCCCAGCCGTACAGCGATCTCATGGGCCGCGCAGCCGCCGCTCACCAGCCGATCCGATCCGAGCGCCAACGTCCCGCGAAAACCATCCTTGAGATTGCCGCCACCGTCGAGCGTGGCATTCACCACGCCCTGCGGCGTCGCGATGTCGGCCCGGATCGCCCGTGCCGTCAGGATCATGTCGGGCAACGAGAAAGGTTGGTCGCTCTTCGTCGCCGGCAGCAGCCGGTCGATCGCGCCGAGCGACAATTTGCCGTCGATCAGCCGCCCGTGCAGCCGCACTCCGCCGGCATCGACCGCATGGACACTGACGCCCGAAAGGCCGATCGCCAACTCGATCTCCGCCCAGTCGGCGGTCAGGTCGGGCGCGCGCGGATCGCCGATGCGGATCGCCTCGATCCGATGGGTGCGGACGCCGATATGTGCGAGCCGGTAGCTGGCCGGCACGTTCCGCGCCCGTAGCGCCTCGTCGATGTAGGAGGCCGCGATCGGCACTCGCTCGATCCAGAGCCAGCCAACCCCGCCCGCTAACAGTACGGCCCCTGCACCGGCCAGGATCAGCGGGCGGGACAGGCGACGGGAAGCATCCTCCATGGGCGCACGCTTAACGGTTCGACGCGCGCGCGTCACCCCGGAGGAAGCAATCGCTCCGATCTACTCCTCGCATCGGTCCCGACCCGGAAAACATGGTTAACCAACCCTCAATGCTTTGGACCTATTCCCTCGACCCTATCGAAACATGCGGCGGAGGCGGCCGGTTCCTGCGATCGGCGGCCGTGGAGATTCGAGTGACCATCCAGAATGCCAACGCGATCGTCCAACGGATCGGCCCCTGCCGGATCGCCCTCGACCAAGCCGCCTTTCCCGAGCTGAGCCGCGAACTCGCGCTGATGGGCTGCGAGACAGCCGATATCGCACTCGGCTTCCCGCCCCGGCCGCACGGCCTGACCGCCGGTTTCCTGTCATGGACCCAGCCCGATGCGAGCCGGGCCTTCGCCACCGCGCTTCGACGCTTCGACGCGATGGACGCCCTGATCCTGCAGAGCTGCGGACAGGATCGCCGGTCGCTGGAGGGCGACCTCTTCGCGGCGGGTTGGCAGCGGCACCCCGGAGGCATGATGCCGGGCGAATATCCCGGCTGGACCGCGGCGACCCTACCGGGCGTCAGCATCTGGCAACGGGTGCGCGGCCCGGCCGGGGACTGGCTGCGCAAGGGCGCCGAAGCCGATGCTCTGATCGCCCGCTACGCGACCGCCGCCACCCATGTCCGTCCCGGCGATCGGGTGTTGATCGACGGCATAGGCGCAGCCGACGGCGCGTCGATCCTGATGGCCTCTTCGCGCGCCGGCTCGGTCGTGCGTGTCGATGGCGGAGAGACCGATATCGGCGGTGAAACGGTCAACGAGCAATTCGATCGGCTGGCCGACGAATCGATCGACCTGATCGTAGCGATCGAACCCGCCGTGCCGACCGACTGGCTGGCACGGCTCGACGATTATGCGCGGCTACTCAAATATGACGGCCGCATCCTGATCGGCTGGCAACTGGGGAACGGCGACACGAAGCGACCGGCCAATTGGCAGGATTTCAGCGACGCCGTGTCCGATCGTTTCCTGCCGGAGAAGCGCTATGTCGAAATGGCGCTCGGCCCGGATCCGCTGGGCGCCTGTGCGATCTTCCCGATCGAGGCCGACCAGGTCGCCGCCACCGACTGGCTGATGCTCGTCGCATCGGTCAACCCGCTGCTCGGCGCGAACCATGCGCAGGACTACGACCACCCCGCCTTTCCGCGGGCCCAGGGGCCACTGCCGGCGCTGGTCGACTTCGGAAACGCCTATGACAATCCCTGGCTCTACCGGTCGATGGTGCAGATGGGCGAACGGCTGGGGCCCGACGTCAAGCTCGCCCGCTTGGCCGAATGCGTGATCGAGGATTCGCGCGAGGATTCGGCAGATCGCGGCGCCGCAATCGCGGTGCTCGGCTATCGGGTGCTGGAGATGCGGCGCGGCGACCTGGCGCTGTCGATGCTGCCGCTGATCGAGGCCTATGTCGGCGTTCCGCTGACCGACGATACGCCGGTCCACGTCCGCCGCTGGCGGATCTCGCTCGCCTTCCTCGCCGGCCGGCTCAACGAGCTGGCGGACGACCGCGCGGCCGCGAAGCGCTGGTATCGCGCGGCGGCCGAAGCCGACTGGTCGGGCTTCTCACCGCTGCTGGCCACCAAGAGCATCGCCGCCGCCTTCTTCGAGGCGCGCATCCACCTTGCCGATGGCGACCCGCAGACTGCGCTCGCCTGCTTCCGCCACGGCGCCGATACCGCTCTCAAGGCCGCGGCCTTTCCGCACGATCGACAGATGGGTCCCGACGGACAGCCGCTGCCCTTCTACCTGCAGGAGCTGGCGGAGGTGATCGACATGGGATCGCAATGCGCCAATGCGCTGGCCCATTTTCCGCTCTGGCAGCGCGATCCGGGCCTGTTCTGGCGCCAGGTCGACATCCGCCGCTTCGGCCTCGCCTCCTGGGCGCGCGACCTCGAACGTGAGAATGAACGGCTGCGGGCGGCCTAGGAGAAATCGTCATGTACCAGGATGGGGATATTCGCGCGAAGGTTCCCGCCGCCAGCCGCCAGCGCATTCTAGACGAGGGACGCGAGGTGCTGGGGGTCGAGGCGCAGGCGCTGACCCTAATGCGCGATGCGCTCGATGAGGATTTCGCGCGGACGGTCGAGCTAATCCTGGCCACGCAGGGGCGCGTGGTGGTCAGCGGCATGGGGAAGTCGGGCCATATCGCCCGCAAGATGGCGGCGACCTTCGCGTCGACCGGGACGCCCGCGATCTTCGTCCATCCAGGCGAAGCCGCGCACGGCGATCTCGGGATGTTGCTGGCCGGCGATCTGCTCGTCGTCCTCTCCAATTCGGGAGCGACTCCCGAGCTTGGCCCGATCATGACCTATGCACATGACCTCGGCTGCCCGATCGTCGCGATCACCGCCCAGCGTCACTCGCCGATGGCACGGCAGGCAAGCGCGGCAATCATCCTGCCAAAGGTGCGGGAGACCTGCCCGGTCAACATCTCGCCGACCACTTCGACGACACTGATGCTCGCGCTCGGCGACGCGCTTGCGGTGTCGACGATGTCGATGCGGGGGATCACGCGCGCGGAGCTCGAGCGGCTCCATCCGGGCGGCCACATCGGTCTGCGTCTGCTGCCGGTCAACGACATCATGCATGTCGGCGATCGGCTACCGATCGTCGCGGCAACTACGCCGATGCGCGAGGTTCTGGTCATCATGACCGAGAAGAGCCTGGGGATCGCGGGGGTACTCGACGGCGACGGCCGGCTGGTCGGCACCGTCACCGACGGCGACTTGCGACGCAACATCGACCGGCTGCTGAACAGCGTGGCGGGCGACGTGATGACCCGCCATCCGAAGACGGTACCCGACGGCACCTATGCCGAGGACGCCAAGGCGATCCTGGCCGCGAACAAGATCACCGCCCTGTTCGTGATGGATCATGATCGGCCCGATACGCCGATCGGCCTGATCCACATCCACGATTTCAACCGGATCGGCATGAACTGAGAATCGCCGGTCGACAGCGATGGCAAGCCCGCTAAAATCAGTTAGCCTGCGCAACGATGACGACCACCTCCACCGATCCCGGCGCCGACGCCACTGGCCATCGCGCCCGGTTACGCCGGCGACTGGCCGAAGGCGGGCCGGATGCGCTGCTCGATCATGAACTGATCGAATATCTGCTCGCCCTCGCCATTCCGCGGCGCGACACCAAACCGATGGCGCGTGCGCTGCTCGCGGAGTTCGGGGGCCTCGGCCCGCTATTGTCCGCAGATCCGGAGTCGCTTGCACGGGCTGGACTGAGCGAAGGCGTGGTCGCGGCCCTCAAGATCGCCGAAGCGTCGGCACTGCGCCTGCTTCGCAGCAAGGTGCAGGACCGGCCGATCCTCTCGGACTGGCAGGCATTGGCCGATTATCTACGCGCCGACATGGCGCACCGTGCCGTCGAGCGGGTCCGCGTCCTGCACCTGAACAGCAAGAATATCCTCATCCGAGACGAGCTCGTCTCGGAAGGTTCGGTCGATCAGGCTGCCGTCTACGTCCGCGAGATCATCCGGCGTGCGCTGGAACTCGGTTCGGCAGCGCTCATCATCGTCCACAATCATCCCACTTGGGCTTTTTGATCACGTTCAGTCACGTTATATCACGTTGAAACACAACAGCTTTTAGGCTTGTCGTGGAGTCGGCCATTGTGGCATATTGGGGTCGGTTTTGAGGGGATCGACGCCCTTTTTGACCCCAGTCGCCGACCCCACCTACCCGTCGCGCGACCCCACTTGGAAGCCGTCGGAGAAGCCCAGTGCCAAGCCTTACAGATGGAGAAATTCGCCGAGCCCTGAAACAGGTGGAAATGACCGGCAAGCAGCTCAGCCTGGTCGACGGCGAGGGTCACGGAACGGGGCGCCTCGTTCTCGTGCTGAAGCCCATGCCAACCCGCGTAACCGCCGACTGGATGGCGCAGCAGTGGCGCGACGATAAGCGCATCAAGAAGAAGCTCGGCTCGTATCCGTCGATGTCCCTCAGCAAGGCGCGCGAGATATTCAACCGCGACTTCGCAGAAAGAATCCAGAAGGGCCGTAGCATCAAGATTGCTGGCGACACCCGCCCCGGAACCGTCGCCGACCTGTTCGAGGCTTATGTCGCCTACCTCAAGGCCGGGGGAAAGCCGTCCTGGAAGGAGGCGGAAAAGGGCCTCAACAAGATCGCCGATACGCTCGGGCGCAACCGGCCTGCCCGCGACATCGAGCCCGATGAGATCACGGAGATCATCCGCCCCATCTACGAGCGCGGTAAGCGTTCAATGGCGGATCATGTACGCAGCTATATCCGCTCGGCCTTTAGCTGGGGCCTGAAATCCGAGCACGACTATCGCACCACCGCCGCCCGCCGCTTCCGGCTGGTATACAACCCTGCCGCCAGCATACCGACGGAGCCCAAAACAATCGGAACGCGCTGGCTGAGCGAGGAGGAGTTCGTTCGGCTCTATCGCTGGCTGGAATGCCCCGACACGCCGGTTCATCCTTCCTATCCCCGCGCCATCCAGATCATCATGTTGACCGGCCAGCGCGTCGAGGAAATCGCCCGCCTCCATGTCGATCAATGGGACGCCCGGGAGCGGATCATCGACTGGACCAGGACCAAGAACCTTCAGCCGCACGCCGTTCCGGTGCCCTCGCTTGCCGCCGAACTGATCGAGTCGATCACCCCGAACAAGTACGGCTGGTTCTTCCCCTCCGCCAAAGACCCGTCGAAGCCGGTCAGCCACGGAACTCTCTACAGTTTCATCTGGCGTCAGCGGGAGCGCGGGGTGATCCCCCACGCGACCAACCGCGATCTGCGCCGGACCTTCAAGACCCTGGCCGGCAAGGCCGGTGTCCCGAAGGAAATCCGCGACCGTATCCAGAACCACGCCTTGCAGGACGTCAGCTCGAAGCACTACGACCGCTGGAACTACATGGTCGAAAAGCGCGCCGGCATGGCGAAATGGGACAAGTTCGTCCGCGCCATGCTCGCCAAGAAGCGGCTGAAGGCGGCGGCGTGAGCGGCGTGCGCCCCATGCCCGCGCCTTGCCGCACCCACACCGAAAACCGGCTCCGCCTTGGATTCGCACAACGGGTCGCCGTCTCATCGCCCTTGACTCCACATAGCTTGGAGGCTATATGACTTGGGACGTTAAGCTGCATGATGCCTTCGAGGCAGAGTTTGCCGCTCTTGAGCGCGCCGTCCAAACCGAACTCCTGGCCGTCGCCAAGCTCCTTGGCGAATACGGCCCACAGCTCGGCCGGCCTTATGTGGACACGCTCAACGGCTCCAAACATGCCAATATGAAGGAGATGCGCTTCTCTGCCGCCGATGGCGAATGGCGCGTCGCCTTCGCTTTCGATCCCGAGCGCAACGCGATCGTGCTGGTCGCGGGCGACAAATCGGGCGGCAGTCAGAAGCGTTTCTACAAGCAGCTCATTGCAAAGGCGGACAGCCGGTTTTCCGTACATCTGGAAAACCTGAAACCCGCAAAGAAGGGATGACCGATATGGGCCGGAGCCTGACCGACGTTATCGCCTCGCTGCCGCAGGACCAGCAGGCCGAGATCGAGACCCGCTATCAGCAGATGCGGCAGGAGGTCGAAGGTCTGCGGGAATTGCGCCAGATCGCTGGCAAGGCCCAGGAGGACATTGCGACCGCGCTGAACATCAAGCAGCCGTCTGTCTCCAAGATCGAGAAGCAGGCCGATATGTATTTGTCGACCCTGCGGAGCTATGTGGAGGCGGTCGGCGGCAAGCTCGAATTGATCGTTCAGCTTCCTGGCGCGCCAGCGCTTCGCCTCGATCATCTTGGCGACATCGCGGAAAGCCGCCGGCCGGCGCGCACGGTCGCGCGTCGGCGCGCCGCTGCAGGCGCATAGCCCTCCCCCAGCAGGTTTCACAATCATCGGAAGTAGCCGGGCCGCGGATTGGACTCCGCAACACCGCGATGCGGCAGCCGGTCAGACGGAAGCGAGAACCCGACTATGCGTATTGCGATCGGCCTGACGTTGCTGGGGGCAATGACCGTGGCGACGGAGGCCAAGGCCGATCCCTGCAAGGCCATTCCTGACCGCGGTCCGATGCCGTCCTATCTCCACCGCGACGCGCACTTCGCCGGCCCCGTGGTCTATGTCGGGGACGGCGACTCGCTATGCGTAGCCGTGGGCCAAGGGCCAGAGAACTGGGTCGAGATACGGCTCGAGGATTTCTACGCACCCGAGCTCCACTCCCCCACCGGTCCCGATGCCAAGGCCGCGCTGGAAAGGGTCGCCATGGGCCGAAACGCGGACTGCATCGCCGACCACAAGTCCTACGACCGTGTTGTCGCCACCTGCCGGATCGGCGGGCGCTCCATCGGGGATCTGCTGCGAACGGTCGGAGGCGCCGAAGGTGGTAACGGATACGCCCGGAGCAGGAATTAGCCTGCGGGGAACGCCTTCCCCTGCGGCCGAGCCACGGTCTCGGCCGACCCCTTCTGCGGGGAGATTCCCCGCAACGCCCCTGTAGAGTGAGAGTGCGGACGGGATTTCCGTGACGGGTTGAGGGCTGGAGAAGAGGTCTCCGGCGCCCGTCGCGGAGAACCGCGATGTTCAGGAATGACCGCAACGCGCGGGCCGGCTCGGGCCGCGCGAGCCTTTACGACGACATCACCAGCAAGATCATCGCCGAGCTGGAGGCAGGCCGGTTCCCCTGGGTCCAGCCCTGGGGTACGGCCACGGTCAAGGCGCCCCTCGCCATGCCGAGGAACGCCGCCACCGGGCGGCACTATACGGGGATCAACGTGCTGATCCTCTGGGGCGCGGTAATCCAGCACGGCTTCCCGGGCCAGAGCTGGCTCACCTTCCGCCAGGCCCTATCGCTCGGCGGCAATGTCCGCCGGGGCGAACGCGGCACTACCGTCGTCTACGCCGACCGCTTCACGCCGGAGGACGAGAAACGCCGCGCCCGCGAAACCGGCGAAGAAGCCGCCGCGATCCCGTTCCTCAAGCGATTCACGGTGTTCAACGCGGCGCAATGCGATGGGCTGCCGGAGGACGTCACCATTGTGGCTCCACCGCCTCCGCCCGGCCTCATTGAACCGCGGGTCGAGGCCCTGATCCGGGCGACCGGCATCGACTTCCGCATCGGCGGCGCCCGCGCCTTCTATGTTCCAGCGCTCGACTATGTGCAGGTTCCGCCGCCCCAGGCGTATTTCGAGCCGATCAACTGGCACCGCACGGCCCTGCACGAGCTGGGGCACGCCACGGGCCATTCCTCCCGCCTCGACCGTGATCTCACCGGGGGCTTCGGCACGAAGAAGTACGCCTTCGAGGAGCTGGTGGCCGAGATCAACGCCGCCTTCTGCTGCGCCTCGCTCGGCATCACGCCCACCGTGCGCCACGCCGACTACATCGGCTCCTGGCTCGAGGTGCTGCGCGAGGACAATCGCGCCATCGTGCGCGCCGCCTCCCAGGCGAGCAAGGCTGCCGACTGGCTGCTCGGCTTTCTGCCGGACACCGATATCGGCGCGGCCGACGACGAGCGCGAGGCGGCGTGACGATCTGCGAAAACCGGAAAGGCGGAGAAGCGGGTTTCCGGCTTCACGCCTTTCCGCCCCCTCGGCGCGGCCCTCCTGAGAGTGAGAGGGCGGCGCTTCGCTTCGTGACGGGCCGGAGGTCGAGAGAGAGGCTCTCGGCCGCCCGTCGCGGAGTAACGATCATGGCGACTGCCATTCAGAAGATCACCCTGTCGTCGGCGCGCGACATCCCCTTCAACAAGCTGGTGCTGAGCCAGTCTAACGTCCGGCGCGTCAAGGCCGGCGTCTCGATCGAGGAGCTGGCGGAGTCGATCGCCCGGCGCGGCCTCATTCAGAGCCTGCATGTCCGTCCCGTCCTCGACGCCGATGGCGCCGAGACCGGGATGTTCGAGGTGCCGGCCGGCGGCCGCCGCTATCGTGCGCTCGAATTGCTGGTGAAGCAGAAGCGCCTGGCCAAGACCGCGCCGGTGCCCTGCGTCGTCGGCGACGCCAACAGCGACATCCTGGTCGACGAGGTCTCGCTGGTCGAGAACATGGAGCGCGCGCCGCTGCATCCGCTCGACCAGTTCCGCGCCTTCCAGGCCATGCGCGACAAGGGCATGACCGAGGAAGCCATCGCCGCCGCCTTCTTCGTCGGCGTCAATATCGTGAAGCAGCGCCTGCGCCTCGCTTCCGTCTCGCCGGTATTGCTCGAGATCTACGCCGACGACGGCATGACGCTCGAACAGCTCATGGCCTTCACCGTCAGTTCCGACCATGCCCGTCAAGAACAGGTCTGGGACGCAATCAAGGACGGCTGGCAGAAGGAGCCCTATCACATCCGCCGGTTGCTGACCGAAACCACGGTGCGGGCTTCCGACAGGCGGGCCGTCTTCGTCGGCGTCGAAGCCTATGAAGCGGCCGGGGGCATCGTGCTGCGTGACCTGTTCCAGTCCGATGACGGTGGCTGGCTGCAAGACCCGGCGCTGCTCGACAGCCTGGTGGCCGAGAAGCTCAAAGCCGCCGCCGACGAGATCGCCGGCGAAGGCTGGAAGTGGGTCGAGGCCGCCCTGAGCTTTCCCTACGGCCACGAGCACGGGCTTCGGCAGCTTGTCGGAACCACGGTCGACCTGACCGAGGAGGAACGCGCCACCTGCGAGGCGCTGCGCGATGAGTATGATCGGC
Source organism: Rhizorhabdus histidinilytica (assembly GCF_900167915.1). GTDB lineage: Bacteria > Pseudomonadota > Alphaproteobacteria > Sphingomonadales > Sphingomonadaceae > Rhizorhabdus > Rhizorhabdus histidinilytica. The sequence continues at coordinate 184,923 of NZ_FUYM01000004.1, forward strand.
TCGAAGCCGAATATGCCGAAGCCGACGAGCTGCCCGATGAGATCGACGCGCGTCTCGGCGAGATCGAACAGGCGCTCGACGCCTTCGAGCAGCGCCCGGCGATCTACGATCCGGCCGACATGCCCATTGCCGGCGTCTTCGTCAGCCTCGACGCCGACGGCTCGCTGTCGGTGGATCGCGGCTATGTCCGCCCCGAGGACGAGCAGCCGGTCGATCCCGAAAGGGACGATACGACCGAGACGGACGGCGGCCCCGACCAGTCGGCCACGCCCGCCGTTCAACGCGCCGTCGTGACCGTCGGCGGCCAGGCCGTCGAGCCGGAAGACGACGAGGAGGACGGCGTCAAGCCGCTGCCCGAGCGCCTCGTCATCGAGCTGACCGCGCACCGCACCCTGGCCCTGCGCAACGCCGTCGCCGAGCATCCCGACGTCGCCATGACCATGCTGCTGCACAAGCTGGTCAGCGACACCTTCCGGCGCCCCGCGCCGACGGGCTGCCTCGAGGCCAGCGTCCGCCACGTCTTCTTCTCCGCCCAACCGGAGGAGCTGAAGGACAGCGCGGCGGCGCACGAGATCGCCGAGCGGCACGGGCGATGGGGCGATCACGTTCCCGCCGACGACCAGGCGCTGTGGGACTGGCTCACCGATCTCGATTCCAGCACGCGCCTCGATCTGCTCGCCCATTGCATCAGCTTCGGCGTGAACGCGCTGTTCGAGCGGCCGAATCCTTACGGATCGGGCGTCAGCCAGCATGGCCTGGACGTGCGCCTCTCCCAGGCCGACCGGCTGGCGCGAGCCACCGGCCTCGACATGGTGGCTGCGGGCTGGCGTCCGACGGTCGGCAACTATCTCGGCCGCGTCACCAAACCCCGCATCCTCGAAGCCGTCCGGGAGGGCGCGGGCGAGCGGGCCGCCCAGCTCATCGACCACCTCAAGAAGGGCGACATGGCCAAGGAGGCCGAGCGCCTGCTCGCCGACAGCGGCTGGCTGCCCGAGCCGCTCCGCCTAGTCGATCCCAGCGATAGGCAGTCGATCGAACCGGGCGCGGAGGCCGACGCCGCAGACGAGGCCGCCCTGCCGGACTTCCTCAGCGACGACGGCGACGACGAGGAGACCGACGAGATCGAGGACGAGGACGCCCTGACGATCGCGGCCGAATGACCCTCACGGCGGGGAGCGGAAAGCGGCCGCTTCCCCGCATCGTCGCAAGGAGATCTCCCATGATTGACCCCGACCCGTCCACCACGCGCCGCGTCGTCTTTCAGTATCTCGTGCCCGTTCACGTCGAGGTCGAAGACGATCTCGTCGTTTGCGTCACCGTCATCGACGAAGCTCCGGTGCGCGATCCAACCCTGGTCGAAGGCGATGCCGGCTACCTGCCGGGAGCCGTCGCCGCCGCCGACGATGGCCAGCCCTGGCCGTCCTGGCGGTTCGGCTACTGACCGTCTTCGATCATCCCTCAACCCAGCCCGGCCCCAAGGTCCATAGTCTGCGCGGCTGTGCCGCGCGGGCCGGGCTTTCTCGTTTCAGGAGCCTGTGATGGCCGACTATTTCACGCATTTCTCGTGCCTTCTCGACGTGGGCACGCCCGAGAACGCCGCCCGCGCGCTCGATCTCTACAGCGCGCTGTCCGAGGACGGCGCATCTGAGGAACCACCCTCCGAAGGCTTCCTCCTCTCGATCCAGCCGGAGCATGGCGGCAGCCAGCTCTGGATGCGCGACGGCGTGACCGGCGATCCCGAGCGTCTCATCCAGTTCGTGAAGCGCTGCGCCGCCGAGTTCGGCCTCACCGGAAGATGGGGCTTCCAATACGCCAACACCTGCTCGCGGCCGCGCCTCGACGGGTTCGGCGGCGGCGCCCATGTCCTCGACCTCGCCACCGGCGAGACCGTGGACTGGATCTACACCGATGGCTGGCTCGACCAGATCATCTCCGGCGAGGGAGGCCCGCTATGAGCATCCCCTCCCATGCCCGGTCCAATTTCCAGACCCTGCTACGCGCAGCGGGCGACGGCAACCTCGCCCTCATGGAGTGCCTCGACGCAGCGACGGGCAGCCCGCGCTACGTCATCTGCGCGGTGGTGCGAGACAACGGCGATTACGTCTTCACGCCCTTCGGCCACCTTGCCGACGGCAATCCCTACGACGCCTATCTGCCGCCCGATCCCGACGACCCCGAAGGCTTCGTGCCGCCCGAGACGGGGGAGGCGCCATGACCGACATCGACGCCATCTTCGCGGCGGATCGCCAGCATCCGCCGCACGAACGGTCGCTACCCTGGTCCGAGACCAGAGGCGGCGTCACCGTCATCGTCGAGCCCAAGCCCCACTGGGCCAGGGACATGCGGGCGTTCCGAGCCGACGCCTGCGAATATTGCGCCTACGCCGACTGGACCACGAATGGCGCGCACGCCAGGTTCTTCGGCCATGTCGATACCTGCGGCGATGACCTGATCCGCAAGGCCCGCAAGCTCGTCGCCTCCGAGATCGCGGGCGGGCTCTGGAACTGATCCCCTCAAAAGCGCCCACCTCACGGTCGGGCGCTTTTTCCGTGTGGGCGCCTGGAGAGTGAGAGGGCCGCCGGTACGGGTTGGAGCCGGTGCGGTCGAGAGAGAGGCCCGCGCGGGCTCACCCAATCCCGCTCTCCAAGAGATTCCGACCATGACCATGATTTCCGCATCCGCGGCGGCGTCCGCCGCCGCGCCGCTTCCGCTCGGCTCCAATCCCGAACCCGCCACCGCCATCTTCGCGGCCGCCGGCCTGCTGCTGCCCCGCCTCGAACGCGGCGAACGCGTCGACGCGGCCGTCCTGCGCGCGGCGATGGAAACCGCCTTCGGCGCCTCGGACGCCAGCGGCGCCTGGGACTGGAAGACGGCCTATGACGCCTGCGAAGCGGCGACTGTGCTGTTCCTCCGCAAATACGGGCGTGCGCTTTTCCGCAAAGCCGGGTCTCCGGCGGCCCGCCTTTCCGCGCTGTCGAAAATCGTCAACCTTCTGCCGACGCACACGCGGCGTTCGGCGCAGAGCCAGACCTTCCAGCAATTCTCGACGCCGATCCCGCTCGGCCTGGTCGCCGTCCAAGCCGCAGCCATCACCCCGGCCGACCGGGTGCTGGAGCCGTCGTCAGGCACCGGCCTGCTGGCCATCCTCGCCGAGATCGCCGGCGGCGCACTCGTCCTCAACGAGCTGGCCGACACCCGCGCCAGCCTGCTGTCGCTTCTCTTCCCGGCCATTTCCGTCACCCGATTCGATGCGGCGCAGATCGACGATCATCTCGATCCCGCCGTCGCGCCCAGCATTGTGCTGATGAATCCGCCCTTCTCGGCCATGGCCAATGTCGAGGGCCGCATGGCGGACGCGGCCTACCGCCATGTCGCCTCGGCCTTGGCGCGCCTGGCCCCGGGCGGCCGACTCGTGGCGATCACCGGCGCCAGCTTCGCGCCCGAAAATCCGGCCTGGCGGGACGCCTTCATCCGGTTGCAGGAGCGCGCGCGAGTCGTCTTCTCCGCCGCCATCGACGGCTCGGCTTATGCCAAACACGGCACCACCATCGAGACCCGCCTGACCGTCATCGACAAGCGGCCCGCCGACGATCCGGTCGCGTTCCCGGCGGCGCCTGGCGTCGCGCCGGACGTCGCCACCCTGCTGGGCTGGCTCGACGCGCGCCTGCCGGAACGGTCCGCCGTCGATCCCTCCGTCAGGGTTCCGGCTGTCGCACCTTCCACCCCGCGCAGCGTGCGCGGCTATATCAATCGCGCCGCCAGGGCCGTGCCGGCGACCGCGCCGATGGCCGAGCCGGAGGGCCTCCCGCTCGCCTATGAGACACAGGACTGGCTCGCCGGCGAAGGCGGCCGCCTGTCCGACGCCATCTATGAGGAATACGGATTGCAGGCGATCCGCATCGCCGGCGCCCAGGCCCATCCGACCCGGCTGGTGCAGTCGGCCGCGATGGCTTCGGTCGCTCCGCCCAAGCCGAGCTACCGTCCCACGCTCCCGGCCAACATCCATGAGCTGCTGTCGGACGCCCAGCTCGAGACCGTCATCTACGCGGGCGAAGCACACGCCGACCATCTCGCCGGATCGTGGATGGTGGACGCTACCTTCGATGTCGTCACCGCCGCGCGCGAGGATGCGACGAACGCCGTGCGCTTCCGGCGCGGCTTCATGATCGGCGACGGAACCGGTGTCGGCAAAGGTCGTCAGTCCGCAGCGATCATTCTCGACAACTGGCTCCAGGGCCGCCGCAAGGCGGTGTGGATCAGCAAGTCCGACAAGCTGATCGAGGACGCGCAGCGCGACTGGTCGGCCATCGGCATGGAACGCCTGCTAGTCACGCCGCTGTCGCGTTTCCCCCAGGGGCGGCCGATCACGCTGCCGGAAGGCGTCCTGTTTACGACCTATGCCACGCTACGCTCCGACGACCGTGGCGAGAAGGTTTCGCGCGTCCGGCAGATTGTCGAATGGTTGGGCTCCGATTTCGACGGAGTCCTCATTTTCGACGAGGCGCACGCGATGCAGAACGCTGGCGGCGGCAAGGGAGAACGCGGCGACGTCGCCGCCTCGCAGCAGGGCCGCGCGGGTCTGCGGCTCCAGCACGCGCTGCCGAACGCCCGCGTCGTCTATGTCTCCGCGACCGGCGCCACCACGGTCCACAACCTCGCCTACGCCCAGCGGCTCGGCCTGTGGGGCGGCGAGGATTTTCCGTTCAGCACCCGCGCCGAGTTCATCGAGGCGATCGAGGCGGGCGGCGTCGCGGCGATGGAGGTGCTGGCCCGCGACCTGCGCGCGCTCGGCCTCTACACCGCCCGCTCGCTCTCCTTCGATGGCGTGGAATACGAACTGGTCGAGCACGCGCTGACGCCTGAGCAGACCCGCATCTACGACGCCTATGCCGGTGCCTTCGCTATCATCCATAACCATCTGGATGCAGCGATGGAGGCGGCCAATATCACCGGCGCCACTGGCACGCTGAACCGGCAGGCCAAGTCCGCCGCCCGCTCGGCTTTCGAGAGCGCCAAGCAGCGCTTCTTCGGCCATTTGCTCACCAGCATGAAGACGCCGACCCTGATCCGGTCGATCGCTGCAGACCTGGAAGCCGGCCATGCCGCCGTCATCCAGATCGTCTCGACGGGCGAGGCGCTGATGGAACGTCGTCTGGCCGACCTGCCGACCGAAGAATGGAACGACGTCCGCGTCGACATCACGCCGAGGGAATACGTTCTCGACTACCTTGCCCATTCCTTCCCGGTGCAGCTCTACGAGCCGTTCACCGACAGCGGGGGCAATCTGTCGTCGCGGCCGGTCTATCACGACGGCCAGCCCGTCGAAAGCCGCGAGGCCGTCGCGCGCCGCGACGAGCTTATCGCGCAGCTCGCCTCCCTGCCGCCCGTGCCCGGCGCGCTCGACCAGATCGTCCAGCATTTCGGCGCCGAGCTGGTGGCGGAGGTCACGGGCCGATCGCGGCGCATCGTCCGCAAAACCACCTCTTCCGGCGGCGACCGCCTCGTCGTCGAGAACCGCGCCGCGGCCGCCAATCTCGCCGAAACCCAGGCGTTCATGGATGACAGCAAGCGCATCCTGATCTTCTCGGACGCTGGCGGCACCGGCCGCAGCTACCACGCGGAGCTTTCGGCGCGGAACACCCGGCTGCGCGTCCACTATCTGCTCGAACCCGGCTGGAAAGCCGACGCCGCCATCCAGGGCCTCGGCCGCACGCACCGGACCAATCAGGCGCAGCCGCCGCTGTTCCGGCCCATCGCCACGGACGTCCAGGCAGAGAAGCGCTTCCTCTCCACCATCGCCCGTCGGCTCGACACGCTGGGCGCGATCACCCGCGGCCAGCGCCAGACCGGCGGACAGGGCCTGTTTCGCCCCGAGGACAATCTGGAAAGCGCCTATGCCCGCGATGCGCTGCGCCAGCTTTACCTCCTGCTGGTGCGCGGCAAGGTCGAAGGCTGCTCGCTCGAGCGCTTCGAGTCCGCCACCGGCCTAAAGCTGATGGACGCGAACGGCATCAAGGACGAGTTGCCGCCGATCACCACCTTTCTCAATCGGCTCCTGGCCCTGACCATCGAGCTTCAGGGCATCCTGTTCACTGCGTTCGAGCAGCTCCTCACTGCCAAGATCGAGGGCGCCATCGCCGCCGGCATTTATGATGTCGGGCTCGAGACGCTGACGGCGGAGGGCTTCACCGTCACCGGCCGCCAGACCATCTATACGCATCCGGGCACGGGCGCCGAGACCCGGCTGCTCACCATCGCGCAGCGAACCCGCAACCGCCCGGTCACGCTGGACGACGCGCTCGCCCATCTCGGTGAACCCGGCGCCAGGCTGCTTGTCAACGAACGGTCAGGGCGCGCCGCCGTCCAGATCCCCGCCACCTCGATCATGCTCGACGACGGCGAGATCGAACGCCGCGTCCGGCTGATCCGGCCGATGGAATCGCACACCGTTCCTGTGAAGATGATGGGCGAGACGCATTGGACCGAGGCGGAGCGGAGCGGCTTCGCCACAGCCTGGAGCGCCGAGGTCGCGGACGTGCCGGCGTTCGCGGACAGCACGATCCATATCGTCGCCGGCCTGCTGCTGCCGATCTGGAAGCGGCTGCCGAACGAGTCCACCCGCGTCTATCGGCTCCAGACCGACGAGGGCGAGCGGATCATCGGCCGCAAGGTCTCGCCCGCCTGGGCGGCCAACGCCACCGCGACCGGCGCAGCCGCGCTCACGCCCGCCGACGCCTTCATGGCGCTGATGGACGGGCGCACCATCCTCGACCTCGCCGAGGGGCTTCAGCTTCGCCGCGTCCGCGTCATGGGCGCCGAACGCATCGAACTGTCGGGCTTCACCGACACGATGCGCGAGCGTCTCACCGCCTACGGCCTGTTCCACGAAATCATCTCCTGGAAGCTCAGGATGTTCGTGCCGACAGATGCCGCCGGTCCCGTGGTGCTGGAGCGCGTGCTGGGCCGCTACCCGGTCCAGCGCATCGGCGAACGCGAGGCGGCGTGATGACCCGTCTCGACGCGACCGAACTCGCGCAGCGTCTCGGCCGGGAGGCCGAGGCGGTGTGCCGCCGCTATCTCGACGCCGGCCATCGCCAGGGGAACTACTGGCAGGTCGGCAATGTCCGCAACACGCCGGGACGCTCGATGTTCGTGCGCCTCAAGGCGACGGCGAAAGGGCCGGCAGGCAAATGGACCGACGCCGCCACCGGCGAGCATGGCGATCTGCTCGACGTGATCCGGGAGAGCTGCGGCCTCATCGACTTCGCCGATGTCGTCGAGGAAGCCCGCAGCTTTCTCAGCCTGCCGCGTCCCGAACCCGCGCCAGCGACGAAGAAGCCGCCGGGCGCGCCGGCCCCGTCAGGCTCGACCGAGGCGGCAAAGCGATTGTTCGCCATGTCGCAGCCGATCGGCGGCACCCCCGTAGAGGCGTATCTGCGCCATCGCGGCATTACGGCTTTGCACGGAGCAGCCAGCCTCCGCTTCCATCCGCGCTGCTATTACCGGCCGGACGATCATGGCCCGACCGAGACCTGGCCCGCGATGATCGCCGCCGTCACCGATCTTGAGGGCAAGATCACCGGAGCGCATCGCACCTGGCTCGTCCCTGACGGCTCCGACAAGGCGCCCATCGAAACGCAGCGCAAGGCGATGGGCGACCTGCTCGGGGCTGCCGTCCGCTTCGAGATCGCCGGCGACGTGATGGCGGCGGGCGAAGGCATCGAAAGCGTCCTGTCGGCGCGTCAGGCGTTGCCATCCATGGCGATGGCGGCGGCGCTCTCCGCCGCCCACCTGGCCGCCATCCTGTTCCCCGAGACGCTGCGCCGGCTCTATATCGTCCGCGACAACGACCCGGCGGGTGACTGCGCGCGGGACAGCTTGGTCGGACGGGCAAATGCGGCCGGGATCGAGGCCATCGTGCTCTCGCCGGTGCTGGAGGACTTCAACGAAGACCTCCGGCGCCTCGGTCTCGATGCGCTCCGCGCCAGCCTGCGGGTGCAGCTCGCGCCGCAGGACGTCGCCCGCTTCATGGCTTGAGGCGGCATAGCCGCCAGCGACGGACGCCACGGCTGCCGTCATCATGCCCGCGGGCATGCGTCAACCATCGGAGAGGACCGCGCCTCGGCCTTCGAGAGGGCGATCGGCCCACAATCGGACCGGGCCGGCAATGGCGGCGGCCGACTATTTTCCGGCGCGCCCCTGCGGGGCGCTTTCCATCGCGAGACAAAATAGCCGGCCTTGGCCATCAAGGCCCTCGCTTCGCTCCGGCTGCCGGCCCGGCCCGACCGTGGGCTTCGTCGCCATGAAGGCCGCGACGGTCGCGGTCCAACCGACGGAGCATCCCATGAGCGAGCATGACGACTACGAACCCGAACACGCCGCATCACCGACCGACCAGATCACGCAGGAGCTTCAGCTCTACGGCTACCGCCCGTCCGAAGACGAAGCCGATCCCCGACCCGTGCCGGAAGACCGCATCATCGAAGGCGCCGTCGCCGACATCTTCGACGCCCTGATCTCCACCGTGGCCGATACGAGCCTCGATCCCGACCTCGACGATCTCCTCTGGTCCACCGTCAACATGTTTCATCGCGCCGTCGAGCGGACCGACCGCAAGCTCGACGACAACGAGCAGGCGCAAAAGCGGCTCCAGCGCGAACAGGATGGCTCGGAGGTCAAATCCGTCCAGCTCGAACGCCTGATCGACCTCGGGCAATCGCTGATCGAACGGCGCGACAGCCTCGAAGTGTTTCGCGACAGCGCCGCCGACGCCTATCTTCGCGCCACCGGCTCACCCTGGTCCCAGCGCACGGGATCGCGCGTCAACCACCGCCGCCTCACCGCCGCGATGATCGACAGCCGCGACTTCATCGCCGCCAAGCGCCGCAGCGAAGCCGAAGTGCTCGTGCCCGCAGGTCCGAAGATCGCCTTCTCCGGCGGCGACACCGCCGATCACAGGCTGATCTGGGCCAAGCTCGATCAGGTCCACGCCAAGCACCCCGACATGGTGCTGATGCACGGCGGTTCCCCGAAAGGCGCCGAGAAGATCGCCGCGCGTTGGGCCGAAACCCGCAAGGTGCCGCAAGTCGCCTTCAGGCCCGACTGGACGAAACACGCCAAGGCCGCACCGTTCAAGCGCAACGACGCCATGCTGGCGATCATGCCGATCGGCGTCCTCGTCTTCCCCGGCACAGGCATCCAGGACAATCTCGCCGACAAGGCCAGGAAGCTCGGCATCCCGGTCTATCGGTTCGGGACGGGCGGCGCGTGAGCGCCGTCCGCATTTCATGGACGTCCCAACATGGCCGCGAGACAGATTGGCATGAGCGTCGTTGGCCGACGACCGCTCCCGTCGCGGAGCGCCACCCCCGCTTCTCCGCGCTGATCCTCGGTCAGACTGATCGCCTGACGCCATCAACCCGTGAAGGGTCGGCTACGCCTTGCGTGCCGCCGCTCCGGCTACGCCTGCGCGGTGATTGCAGCTCTCAGTCCGACACGTCGGGCGCCTGTCAGCGGGGGTGGTCCTCCGCTCGAAACAGGAGCCGGATCGATGTCCTTCAGCGACGCCCACGCCTTCGCCTTCAGCCTCGCCACCAGCCTGATGGCCGTCATCGTCATCTTCCGCGCCGGCGACGGCACGCTCTCGGTCATGCCCGCCAGTGAATATGACGGCGACCTCTCGCAGATCGTCCGCGAAATCGATCCCTTCGCTCCATGACGGGGCGAAGATCATCGCCCGCGGGCCTGAAACCTCATCGGTTTCGGCTCCCGCCAGCGTCGCTGTTTTGCTATGATCTCCAACGCGCCGTGGTGGTGGTGGAAGGCGTGACCGTCAGAATCGTTCTTTCGGAGACACCGCCATGATCTTTCTGGGCATCATCCTTTCCATCGCGGCCATCGGCTTCTTCTGCTGGCTGCTGTTCACGCTCGCCGTCTTCGCCCTGCCCTTCTTCGCGGGCCTCACCGCCGGCGGCTGGGCCTATCACACCGGCTCAGGCTGGATGGGTGCGATCCTGGTCGGCCTGGTCGCTGCCGGGCTGACTCTCGGCCTTGGCCAGCTCTTGCTGGGGATCGTCCGCCCGCTCTGGGCTCGGCTGCTGATCGCGCTCGCCTTCGTCGCGCCGGCCGCCCTCGCCGGCTACCACGCCACGCACGGCGTCGTGAAACACACCATGCCATCGGAAACCTGGCAGTTGGTGTTCTCGGTCATCGGTGCGGTCGCGGTCGGCGTCACCGCATTCGCGCGCGTCACGGGCATGGCGGCCGACGGCCGGGTCGGACGGAGCCCCGCTGGAGCCTGACAGCCCGGCGGCCAACACGAGCGGGACAATAAGGACGACACCACACGTCCACGTCGGCGTCATTGGGGTGGCCTTGCGGGCGATGGATCCCGGATCACGCGGGAGGACCGCAGCGCGAGCTTCCCATCGCGAGCGCCCGGACCTAGGCGCCGGTCACGGTGCAGCCGACCACCACGGAGCGGCGGAGGTTCCCGCTTGCGGCAAGCCTGGACAACGCAAGTCCCGCCGGTAGGCGGGGCCGATGCGCCCGTGGACATCGGCAGGTCTTCGCGCCGGCCCCGACAGGCCGCCATCCTCTCCGGTTCTTCCCGTCCTCAGACCGCTCCGGACGGCCTCTTCAATGGCTTGATCTGGCCGAAGGTGGGCTGCGCCTCGATCGCCTATGGCGCAACAGCGGCGTCACAACTTTCTTCCCCTGACGGCTGCGCCGTCATTCCTCGCGAGACAAGAAAGTTCCTCCTTTGCTGTCAGGCCCCTTTGGGGTGCGCCGTCGATCGCCTCCGGCCTGTCGATCGCCATCGAGGCCGCAATGGTGCGGGCTCGATAGTGGAAACGGAGATTTGACAATGGCGACCATCGGCACCTTCAAGAAGTCCGGCAACGAGTTCACCGGCGAAATCGTCACCCTCAGCGTCCAGGCCAAGGGCGTGCGCATCGTCCCCGACCAGCGCGCCAACGGCGAAAACGCCCCCAGCCACCGGGTTCTGGTCGGCCGCGTCGAGATCGGCGCCGCCTGGTCCAAGCGCTCCAACGAGGGCCGCGACTATCTGGGCCTCAAGCTCGACGATCCGAGCTTCAACGCTCCCATCTACGCCAACCTCTTCGACGACGAGGACGGCGACGGCTACTCGCTGATCTGGTCCCGCCCGAACCGCCGGGCGGACTGAGCCACCCGCAAGGCCCCGGCCGACAGGCCGGGGCCTTTGCCCTGCCCACACGCGAATCGGTGACACTGCCGAAGACCGGAACGGACGGGCGACCCGTCTCTGACGGCCCCCGCAACGCCAAGAACGACTAAAATAGTCGTAGTTCTGGCGTGCGATGATTGGGCGATGGGAGGTGATCATGCATGATCACCGCCCGACAATCACGGGCCGCACGCGCGCTGCTGGGATGGACACAAGAGACGCTCGCTGATGAGGCCCGGACATCGCTGACCGCACTCAAACGCCTCGAATCCGAAAGCGGCCTCGAGGTGTATGAGTCGACGCGCGATCTCGTTCGCAGGGCGCTGGAAGCCGCGGGGATCGTCTTGCTCTCGACTGACAAGGGCGAAGGCGTATTGTTGCTTCACGACCGCAAAGACTTGCCGCCGAAACGCTAGACACGTTCGCCGCCTCGGGCGCAGCCACAGAATTTCCCGCGATGCTGTTAACGAACCTTCGCCGAGCGATTATAGTCGCCCTATGGGACAGCCAACGCCGTCATTTCTCGACGAGCCGCCGATCAGCCAATCGCTCACAGCCTACGACCGTGAGCATATGGCTCTCTATATGCGTCTGATCGACTCGGCTCGCGACGGCGCCGCCTGGCAGGAGGCCGTCCAGACCATCTTCGGCCTCGATCCCGCGCACGACCCAGAGCGTTGCCGCCATGTTCACGACTCCCACCTGGCGCGGGCACGCTGGATGACGGAGCGGGGCTACCGCGAGCTTGCCCGCCCTCGGCAATGACCGTCACGATGCCGGTTCGGCATCGCGCTTTGCCCACAGCCCAGCTTCCAGCGCCGGGCCCTGTCGGGAATCCTTTCTTCCCCCACAAGCACATGAGCGAAGGGAGGATTCCGCATGACACCCGATGCAGCAGGCTGGCGCTCTTCCGCCGCCTATGAGCACATCGCCGAAATGAGCCCGTCCGATCTCGCTTGGGAGTGGCTCCGGCGCAACGACGCCTATGTCGAAGACTACCGCGAGCTGCGCGAGGGAATGGCCGACACCCAGACGCTGACCGACAAGATCCGGCGGCGTTGGGGGTTGCGATTTCCCCGTGGACCCGCAGGTTCCTCCATCTGAAGCCCGCATCGTCTGGCAGCCCGCGGACGATACGAGCGCCGTCTTTCTGGGGCCGGCCCCTGCGTCTCTCGTCGCGGACACCGATCCGCAACCGACCTTCGATGCCGCCTGCCGCATCGGAGGCGATGATGAAGACGTTCTTCTCTACGATCTCGGCGACGGCCAGCGTATCCAGCTCGTCATCGAGACCGCCACGCCGGTCGACAGGCCCCTTGCCGCCGTCATTCCCCTAGGTCGGGACGGATTCGATCGCGTCCAATCCCTGCGCCGTCTGCTGGCGACCCTTCACGGCCGAGCGATCCCGCCGGACACGCGGCTGACGGCGCAACAGCGCCTGCGATTGCGCAAGATGTTGCAATGCTTCGACGGCTACCGCGATGGCGCGACGCAGCGGGAAATCGCGCAGGTCGTCTTCCATATCGCCGGGCTCGACCGCCAGGCGTGGCAGGACGCCTCCGCTCGCCACGCCATCAAAACCCTGCTGCGCGACGCGCGCGCCATGATTGCCGGCGGCTATCGCGCCTTGCTGCGACATCGGCGGCCGGACTGATCGCACCGACGCGCGAACCGGTGGGCGATTTCAGGCCCCCTAAATTCGCCCTGCATCACGCCGGCCCTGCTTCGCCATCGTGGCCTTCGCCCGCCGCTGATCTCCAGCGGCCTTCACGAAGCTCACGGAGGCCCCATCCATGCGACCCGACCTCGCCGTTCTCCCGCCGCGCTTCCTGCGCACCAAGGAAGCCGCCGAGTTCCTCAGCCTGTCCGCCCGCACCCTCGAAAAGCATCGGACCTACGGCACCGGCCCGGCCTACCGCAAGCTCGGCGGCCGTGTCGTCTATTCCGTCGACGATCTCGAAGCCTGGGCCGCGCGCGGCGCCGTCACCTCGACCTCCGATCCGCGCGGTTCGATCCTTCCCGCAAAGCGTCACACGCCGGCGCCGTTGGCCCAAGCCGGCCGACACCCACGCTGATCGCCGACGAACCCCGAATGGCGGCGCGGCGGCAATCCCGATCGGAGCGCGGACAGCTCGACCTGTTTCGGGCGCTCCCTGGCGAGTTCGCTGCCCGAGATGCGCAGGATCTCATGGCCTACCCCTTCTTCTCCCTCTCCAAATCCCATCGAACCGCGCCGATCGACTTCTGCGCTGGCGGCGTGTCGATCCGCGTCGAGGCCGTGCCCGATCATGGCATGGCGACCATCTGGGACGCCGACATCCTGATCTGGGCGGCGAGCCAGATCGTCGAGGCGCGCGACGCGGGCCTGCGCACTTCGCGCCTGCTGGCCGCCACCCCCTATGAAATCCTCAGATTCATCGGCCGCGGCACGTCTGTGCGCGACTATCAACGTCTCAAGGCTGCGCTCGACCGGCTGCAATCGACGACGATCTGCACCTCGATCCGTCAGCCTGCCGAGGGCCGTCGGCATCGCTTCTCCTGGATCAACGAGTGGAAGGAGCGCACCGACCGGAACGGCAAGTCCGACGGCATCGAGCTGATCCTGCCCGACTGGTTCTACCAGGCGGTCCTCGACGAGGCGCTCGTGCTGACGATCGACCGCGCCTATTTCGCCCTGACGGGCGGTCTCGACCGCTGGCTCTATCGCATCGTCCGCAAGCATGGCGGCCGTCAGCGCCATGGCTGGCGCTTCGACTTCCGCCATCTCCACCAGAAGTCCGGCGCGCTCTCCCCCTTCAAACGCTTCGCCTTCGAACTGCGCGACATCATCCGGCGCCAGCCGCTCCCCGGCTACACGCTATTCCTGGAGATCGAGGCTGGCGGGCGCACGCTGCTCGCTTTCGAGCCACGGCCAGCCTGTGGAAAGGCTGTGAACGGCGTCGTGCCATCGGGAACCCGCGGGCGCGTGCCATCAGGAACCGCCCCCTCGTGCCAACGGGAACCGGAACCGGCCTCAACCCACGGATCGAAAAGCGAAAACCGCGTCCCTAACCTAGAGTCTAACCAAAATTCTAACTTTGAAGAGCGCGCCCGCGAGGTGGAAAAGCTCGTCCGGCAAGCCGCGCAAGCTCTCAGCGTCACCGGCAAACGGCGCCCCGAAGCCGCCGACGCGCGTCCCCTCGCGCAACTGCCCTTCGCGCCCGTTCCCGGAGGGCGCCGATGATCGTCGCGCTCCTCAACCAGAAGGGCGGCGTCGGCAAGACGACGCTGGCGCTGAACCTCGCGGGCACCTGGGCGAACCGGGGTATGCGCGTCACCCTGATCGACGCGGACCCGCAAGGCTCGGCGCTGGACTGGTCGCAGCAACGCAGCCGTGAGGGCCTGGCCCGCGCGTTCGGCGTTGTCGGCCTCGCCCGCGATACGCTGCACCGGGAAGCTCCGGAACTGGCCCGCGACGCCGACATGATCGTGATCGACGGGCCGCCCCGCGCGGCCAGCCTGATGCGTTCGGCGCTGCTCGCCGCCGACCTGGTGCTGATCCCGGTGCAGCCCTCGCCCCTCGACGGCTGGGCCTCGGCCGAGATGCTGGCGCTCGTCGCCGAGGCGCGCATCTATCGGCCGGAACTGGTCGCGCGCTTCGTACTCAACCGGTGCGGCGCGCGCACCGTGCTCGCCCGCGAGACGGCCGAGACATTGGCCGATCACGATCCTCCCGTCCTCGCCGCCACGCTCGGCCAGCGCATCGCCTTCGCGGTCGCCGCGCAATCCGGCCGGCTCGTCTCCGAACTGGACGACGCTGCGCCCGCCGCGCGCGAGATCGCGGCGCTGGCGGATGCGATCGAGCGCTTGAGCATCGGGAGAGCGGCGTGATGAGCGCGCGTCCGTCCCGCAACGGCTTCGCCTCCCGGCCCGCCGATCCCGAACGCTGGATCAAGGCGACAGACCGGCCGCCGCACGACACCGACGCCGCCGGCTTCACCGCCCGGCTGACCATCGACGTGACGCCGGCGCTACGCGGCCGGATCAAGATCGCCGCGTTCGCTCGCGGCCTCACGGTCGCCGACATGCTGCGCGCGCTGCTCGCGCGCGAATTTCCCCCGCCCTCCGAAGGGGAGCCGTCATGACCGACGCCGCAGCTTCCCGCGCGGCAGGCGGCTCCATGCCGCGCGCGCATCCCGCCGACAACCTCACCCATGTCGAGCTCACGCATGTCGATAAGCGGATCGAGAACTGGATCAGGTTCGGCCGCGAAGCCCATGAACAGGTGCTCGACCGCCGCCACCGCATCTTCTCTTACCGGCCCGGCAGCCTCTTCGCCTTCGTGCGTTGGGCCGCCAACGACTTCGGCACGATCGTCTCGCGGATCGACATCGTGCGCGCCACCGCCCCAGGCGAAGCCTACCAGACTCTGCCCTTCGTGCGTCCCGGCGGCGAGATCCTGTTGAAGATCGAGGGCTGGCCCAAGGTCGAGCAGGTGCTCCGCCACATCGACGCCGTGGAAGCCCTCGGCATCGACGCCTGCGACGTGGCTCCCGATCACTGGCGCCATGTCGGCAACCGGATCGGCGCGGGCCATGAGCCGCGCACCTACACCCTGGAGCGCCACGCGGCATGGCTCAAGCGGCGGGAGATCGCGCTGTGACCCGCCTCGGCTATGTCATGACGACCTATGCGGTGACGATGGGCGTCGCCATCGCCGCCTTCGTTCCGATCGCGCCGCGGCTCGTCTGGAACGCCTCGGCCAGCGCGCCGATCGGCCTCTATGACCTCGCGCCGCCGCGCCCTGTGGCGATCGGCGATCTCGTCGCCGCCATGCCGGACAAGCCGCTCTCCGACTTCATCGTCAGGCGCGGCTATGTCGGCCGCAACGTGCCTCTGATGAAGCGCGTCATGGGGCTTCCCGGCCAGCAGGTCTGCCGCACGGGCGACATCGTGACCGTCGACGCCGTGCCGCTTGGACGGGCGCTCGACCGCGACCGACTCGGCCGACCGCTGCCGGTCTGGCAAGGCTGCCGGCGCATCGGCGACGGCCAGGTTTTCCTCATGAATCCCGATGTCCGCGACAGCCTGGACGGCCGCTATTTCGGCCCGCTTCCGGCGCGCACCATCATCGGCAAGGCAAGGCCGCTCTACACCGACGAGGATGGCGAGGGCCGCTTCGTCTGGCGCGCGACGACGCGCTGACCGCTTCCCGTCGTCGGGAGCGGTGCCCGCCGATGGCTTTCCAACACCACCGCCATGGAGACCATCATGTCGCAGATCGGCGTCTTCACTCGCGAGCACTCCGGCTTTGTCGGGCGCATCCACACCCTCACGCTCTTCCGCGAAGTCACCATCGTCCCCGCCGTGTCGTCGGATGCGGAGAACGCCCCGGACTATCGGCTCCATCAAGGCGATGACGATGGCCCGGAGATCGGCGCGGGCTGGAAGCGCACCGGCGAGCGCGCCGGCGAATACATCGCCGTCCTGATCGACGACCCCGCATTGCCGCGGCCGATCCGCGCCAATCTGTTCCGCGACGACGATGCGGGCAGCGCCTGGTCGCTGCACTGGAGCCGTCCGCAGAAGCGCGACGGGAAGGACTGACGCGATGCGGCGGACCTCACTCCTGCTTCTTGTCGGCCTGTCGTTCGGTTGCGTGTCGCCGGTCCCGGCCGTGGCGCAACCGTCGAGCATCGCCGCGTCTTCGGCGCGCGATCCATACGGCGAACGCATCGCAGAGGCGGCGCAGCGCTTCGCGCTTCCCGCGGCATGGATTCGCGCGGTGATGAAGGCCGAGAGCAATGGCGACCCCCGCGCCGTCTCGCCCAAGGGCGCGATGGGCCTGATGCAGATCATGCCGGCCACGTGGGCGGGTTTGCGTGATCGCCATCGGCTTGGCGTCGATCCTTACGATCTGCGCGACAACATCATCGCGGGCGCGGCCTATATCCGCGAGCTGTATGACCGCTATGGCTCGCCCGGGTGGATCGCGGCCTACAACGCCGGTCCAGGCCGCTACGAGGCGTGGCTGAAGGGCCGTCCTCTGCCCGCCGAAACGCGCGCCTATGTCGCCAACGTCGCCTCGTCACTCGGCGATAGCGACGCCCCCGCGCCGATCCTGATCGCCGCAACCGATCCGCTCGCCTGGACGCGCGCGCCGCTGTTCGTCGCACCGTCGGCGCCCACGACGGCGGTCGATTCTTCGTCGGTGGAACGCACCTCCGATGACGCGGACACGACGCCGGGCGTGCGCGATGTTTCCGCCATCGCGCCGCAATCCGGCGGCCTGTTCGTCGCGCGGGCGAACACCGGGCGGCAACCATGAGGCTCGCAATCGTATCCGCCCATCGGGAGGTTCCAGTGTGCAGGGGATGGGGCTGGCGACAGCCTCATCCGCCGGCAGGAGGGGCGAAACGGACAGGAAGGCGGGAGGGCAAGATTAAAGCGGACGGCACCCCATGGGGCCGAACCTGGGGCCAAGCCCTTGTCTGCACACTGTTTTGGGTGGCACCGTCGCCGGGCCGACATGGTGCCGCGAGATGTGGAAAGGTCAGCATTTCCCGCCTCTGTCGCGGCACTCTTGCCCAGGATCGGCGGCTTCGGGCGGATCGGCGGCCGTGAGCGACGACGACGATCGCTTTCGGCCAAGGCCCGGCCGCATCCGCTCCCAAGGTGCAAAGGCCGGCCAGGCCAAGAGCTTCCTCAGCAAGGTTCGTAAGCTCGCCCGACAGCAGCAGGCCGCGACCGGCCGCAGCCGCACCGCCAAAGGCGGCGGTCCCGGCCGGTCGGCGAATGGCCGGAGCGTCGTCGCGTCCGGCCGCGGCGTGCAGCGCGGGCGCGGCGCATCCTTCGTGCGCGCCCGCAACCTGTCGAATGGCTGGAGCCATCGCCAGCCCGGCAGCCGTCGCGTCATCGTCAAAT
The DNA here is from genome assembly GCF_900167915.1 of Rhizorhabdus histidinilytica. Taxonomy (GTDB): domain Bacteria; phylum Pseudomonadota; class Alphaproteobacteria; order Sphingomonadales; family Sphingomonadaceae; genus Rhizorhabdus; species Rhizorhabdus histidinilytica. The sequence goes on from NZ_FUYM01000004.1 coordinate 203,035, forward strand.
CCCGCTCGGTTCGCGCCCCCGGCCGCAGCGGCAAGGCCGCCGCCCATCTGCGCTATATCCAGCGCGACGGCACCGCCCGCGACGGCGAGCGCGGCCAACTCTATTCGGCGACGGAGGATCGCGCCGATGGCGACGCCTTCCTCGATCGCGGCCAGGACGACCGTCACCAGTTCCGGTTCATCGTCTCGCCGGAAGACGCCGGAGATCTTGCCGACCTGACCGGCTACACCCGCGAGCTGATGGCCCAGGTGGAGATCGACCTTGGCACGAAGCTCGATTGGGTCGCCGTCAATCACCACAACACCGGCCATCCGCACGTCCATGTCATCGTCAACGGCCACGACGCCCTGGGCGAGGATCTCGTCATCAATGGCGACTATCTCGCGGGCGGCGTTCGCGAGCGGGCAAGCGAGCTGGCGACGCTCGAACTCGGCCTCGTCACGGAGATCGAGCAGCGCCGCAAGCTCATGGCCGACGTCGACCAGGACCGGCTGACCCGCATCGACCGGGCGATGATCGCCGAAGCCGAGGATCGCGTCCTGGACCTACGCCACGAGCCGGACGACCTGCGCGGCCAGGCCGACCGGACGCTGCGCTTGCGCCGCCTCGGCAAGCTCGGCGACATGGAGCTTGCCACCGAACATGCGCCCGGCGTCTGGGAGCTGAGCGACCGGCTCGAACCGACGTTGCGCGAATTGGGCGAGCGCGGCGACATCATCCGCACGATGCAGCGGGCGCTGCGCGCCGAGGGCGGCGAGCGCGATCCGATGACGTTCCAGATTCACGACGGCGCGCCGGCCGCGCCGATCGTCGGCCGCGTCATCGACAAGCATTTGTCCGACGAGCTGGGCGAGACCCTGACGCTGGTGGTCGATGGCGTCGACGGACGCACGCACCATGTTGCCGGCATCGACCCGGTCCGCGTCGAGGACGCCCGCGTCGGCAGCGTCATCGAGATCGGGCCGCCCGCCAGCACCGGCCGCCCCTCCGATCGCGCCATCGCCGGCATGGCCGAAGACGGCATCTATCGGCCGAGCCGCCATCTGGAGCAGGCCCGCTTCGATGGCCATGTGCCGAACGGCGACTATGAGGGCTTCGTGGACGCCCATGTCCGGCGGCTCGAGGCGTTGCGCCGCGCCGGGATCGCCGAGCGCATCGACGCCGACCAGTGGCGCATCCCCGCCGATTTCGAGGCGCGGGCCGCGGCTCATGACGCAGGACGGACCGGCCGCGCCAATATCCGCGTCCTCTCTGCCTTCGATCTCGAACGCCAGATCGGATCGGACGGCGCGACCTGGCTGGACCGGCGGCTTCTCCGCTCGGACACCTCCGACCTGTCATCGGCCGGCTTCGGCGCTGAGGTGCGCGAGGCGATGGACCGCCGCCGCGAGCACCATATCGACCGGGGCGACGCCGCCCGTCAGCCGGACGGTCGCATCGCCTACCGTCGCAACCTGATCGCCGCGCTGCGGGACCGTGAGGTCGCCCACGCCGGCGAAGAGCTGGCGGCGAAGAAGTCGCTGCCGTTCCGCATGGCCGCCAACGGCGAGACCGTAACCGGCGCCTTCACCGGAACCGCGCAGCTATCCAGCGGCAAGTTCGCCATCGTCGAAAAGTCCCACGAGTTCACCCTCGTCCCGTGGCGACCGGTCATCGACCGCCAGCTCGGCCGCGAAGTCATGGGCGTCGTGCAGGGCGGATCGGTGTCGTGGCAGTTGGGCCGGCAAAGAGGGCTGGGAATTTGACGCAAGCCGTCCGCATCGAATGGGCCTGAATGGCGGCCGTGCGGGCCGGAACGATGGTGATCGAGGCCAGGCGAAGAGCAACGGAACCGTCCGTTTTACCATCTATACCATCCGAAACCTCGACGCCTCGGTTTTTCTATTGCTTCTCGCCAAGGCGGATATTCTCTGATCGGCTCCATCTCTTTTGCCGATCGGAGCCTTTATGTCGGGAACCCGTGTCCTGTGGGGACAGGTCGCCATCGTCCTGTCCATCGTGCTGACCGCCATCTGGTGTGCGACGGAATGGACGGCGTGGCGTCTCGGCTTTCAGGCGCAGCTCGGACAGCCCTGGTTCGAGGTGGCGGGCTGGCCGGTCTATTACCCGCCGCTCTTCTTCTGGTGGTGGTATTGCTACGACGCCTATGCGCCACGGATTTTCATCGAAGGCGCCTATATCGCGGCGTCGGGCGGGTTCATCTCGATCGCCGTCGCCATCACCCTGTCGGTGCTTCGGGCGCGCAACGAGAAGAATGTCGTCACCTATGGCTCGGCGCGCTGGGCCGAGCCGGAGGAGATCCGCGCCGCTGGACTGCTCGGCGCGGACGGCGTGATCCTCGGCCGCTACGACCGTGACTATCTCCGCCACGACGGACCGGAGCATGTCTTGTGCTTCGCACCGACCCGATCGGGCAAAGGCGTCGGTCTCGTCGTGCCGACGCTGCTGACCTGGCCGGGCAGCGCGATCATCCACGACATCAAAGGCGAGAACTGGGGTCTGACCGCCGGTTTCCGGTCCCGGCATGGCCGCGTGCTGCTGTTCGATCCAACCGACCCGGCGTCATCGGCCTACAATCCCCTGCTGGAGGTCCGCCGCGGCGACAGGGAAGTCCGCGACGTGCAGAACATCGCCGACATCCTCGTCGATCCCGAAGGCGCGCTCGAGAAGCGCAACCATTGGGAAAAGACCAGCCATTCGCTGCTGGTCGGCGCGATCCTCCATGTCCTCTACGCGGAGCCCGACAAGACGCTCGCCGGCGTCGCCAACTTCCTCTCCGATCCGAGGCGCCCCATCGAGGCGACACTGCGCGCCATGATGAACACGCGGCATCTGGGCGAAGCCGGGGTGCATCCCGTGATCGCCTCGTCGGCCCGTGAGCTGCTGAACAAGAGCGACAACGAACGGTCGGGCGTGCTTTCGACCGCCATGTCCTTCCTCGGCCTCTACCGCGATCCCGTCGTGGCGAAGGTGACGGCGCGCAGCGACTGGCGCATCGCCGATCTCGTTGCCGGCGACAGACCCGTCAGCCTCTATCTCGTCGTGCCGCCGAGCGACATCAACCGCACCAAGCCTCTGATCCGGCTGCTGCTCAATCAGGTCGGGCGGCGGTTGACCGAGGACCTGAAGACGTCGGTCAATCGCCGCCGGCTGCTGTTGATGCTGGACGAGTTCCCCGCGCTCGGCCGGCTCGATTTCTTCGAGTCTGCCCTCGCCTTCATGGCGGGCTACGGCATCAAGTCCTTCCTGATCGCGCAGAGCCTCAACCAGATCGAAAAGGCTTATGGCGCGAACAACAGCGTGCTCGACAACTGCCATGTGCGCGTCGCCTTCGCCACCAATGACGAGCGCACCGCCAAGCGCGTCTCCGACGCGCTCGGCACCGCGACCGAGATGCGCGATTCCACCAACTATGCCGGGCACAGGCTTTCGCCCTGGCTGGGACATCTGATGGTGTCGCGGCAGGAAACGGCGCGGCCGCTGCTCACGCCTGGCGAGGTAATGCAGCTTCCGCCGGCTGACGAATTGCTGCTGGTCGCGGGCGTGCCGCCGGTGCGGGCGAAGAAGGCGCGCTACTACGAGGATGCGCGGTTCTGCGAACGCATCCTGCCGCCGCCGAAGCCGGCAGGGGCGAAAGGGTTGGCCAAGCCCCCGGCCAATGACTGGTCGGCGTTGGCGATCCCGGCCGCATCCGCGGGCGCGACGCCGGAGAGCGAAACCGGCATGACCGCCGATCCGGCCAATGGCGGCATCCGGCGCGAGCCGGAATTGCCCGAGCACGAGGAGATCGCACCGCCCGAGCAGCCGGCCCTCGGGGAGTTCGACCTGCTCGATGACGAACCAGACCTCGATGCCGCCAAGGCCCGCCGTCTTCGCCTCCAGGCCAGATCCGTCGCCCGGCAGGCGGCGATGGACCCGACCGATGGCGTCGAATTATGAGGGACTGACCATGCGGACCAAGACGCGCATGAACGTCTATTTCGAGCCGGAGCTTCTGAAAAAGGTCGAAGCGCTGGCGCTCCGGCGCCGCGTCTCCAAATCCGCGGTGATCGAAGCCGCCGTCGCCTCCTTCCTCTCGGCTGACGCATCGGAGCGGATGGAGGCGGTCTTCGCACACCGCATGGACCGGCTCGGCCGCCAGATCGACGGCATGGACGAGGATCTGGCCATTCTCGGCGAGACCCTATCGTTGTTCATCCGTTTTTGGCTGACCGTCACGCCGCCCTTGTCCGAAAGCGCGCAGGCGTTGGCGCGGGCCAAAGGCATGGAGCGGTTCGAGAGCTTCCTGCAAACGCTCGGCCGGAAACTGGCGACGGGAGATCGGTTCCTCAGAGACCTGTCGCGCGACATCGACTCGCGCCGTAGCGAGATCGCCGATCTGGAATAACGGCGCCCATGACGTTGGCGGCGAAATACTCGACACCGCCGTTCTCCTGTATTTGCGCGCTACGCTACTACACCCTCAAATCCTTGTTGAGTGAGCCTGATTTCTGGCTCTTTTAATCATCCCCGTCCGGGGACCGCCTGATCTCTTCCCCGGCTGGATCGGGGATCAGATGGCGATTTCTCAGAACAATTCAGAAGGGCTGGCGCGCGGCGCACGGATGCTGCGCACCGCGCTCGGCCCGGCCATCGCCCGCTTCATGGAAGACGCGGCCGTCGTCGAGGTGATGCTGAATCCCGACGGGCGCATCTGGATCGACCGGCTTGCCGAAGGGCTGGCCGACACGGGCGAGCGGCTGTCTCCCGCCGATGGCGAGCGCATCGTGCGCCTGGTCGCGCACCATGTCGGCGCCGAAGTCCACACCGGCAGCCCGCGTGTCTCCGCCGAGCTGCCCGAGACGGGGGAGCGGTTCGAGGGCCTGTTGCCGCCCGTGGTTGCGGCTCCGGCCTTCGCCATCCGAAAGCCCGCCGTCGCCGTGTTCGGCCTCGACGATTATGTGGCCGCCCGGATCATGTCCGCCTCGCAGGCCGAGGCGCTGCGCCAGGGTGTCGCCGCCCGCGCCAACATCCTCGTCGCCGGTGGCACCTCGACCGGCAAGACGACGCTCACCAATGCGCTGCTTGCCGAAGTGGCGAAGACCGCCGATCGCGTCGTCATCATCGAGGACACGCGCGAGCTGCAATGCGCCGCGCCCAACCTCGTCGCCATGCGGACGAAGGACGGCGTGGCCTCGCTCTCCGATCTCGTCCGCTCCTCCCTTCGCCTGCGCCCCGACCGCATCCCGGTCGGCGAGGTGCGCGGCGCCGAAGCGCTCGACCTCCTCAAAGCCTGGGGCACGGGCCATCCCGGCGGCGTCGGCACGATCCACGCCGGCAGCGCCATTGGCGCGCTGCGGCGTATGGAACAGCTCATCCAGGAAGCCGTCGTCACCGTCCCGCGCGCCCTGATCGCCGAGACGATCGACCTCGTGGCCGTGCTGTCCGGCCGCGGTTCCGCGCGCCGGCTCTCCGAACTCGTCCGCGTCGAGGGCCTCGGCCCGGACGGCGACTACCGCGTCGCGCCTGCCGTCAGCGCCCCGGTCTGCGGAAGCGGCGACCTCATCGCCGCTCTCAACCCTGCCCGCCTCGAAGGAGAAACCCTGTGATCCAACGCCTGCCCCAAATCCGTCCTCGCCTCGTGGCGGCGCTGTCCGTCGCGACCCTCTTCGTCATGATGGGGGCGCCCGCCCATGCCTCCGGCTCGTCGATGCCGTGGGAAGCGCCGCTGCAATCCATCCTGGAGTCGATCGAGGGCCCGGTCGCCAAGATCGTCGCCGTCATCATCATCATCATGACCGGCCTGACGCTGGCCTTCGGCGACACGTCCGGCGGCTTTCGCCGCCTGATCCAGATCGTGTTCGGCCTGTCGATCGCCTTCGCCGCGTCGAGCTTCTTCCTGTCGTTCTTTTCCTTCGGCGGCGGGGCGCTGGTCTGATGCTGGGGGCGGCCGAAGACGTGCCGGGTTTCACCTTGCCGGTCCACCGGGCGCTCTGCGAGCCGATCCTGCTCGGCGGCGCTCCGCGCGCCCTCGCCATCATGAACGGCACCCTGGCCGGCGCGCTCGGCCTGGGTCTGCGCCTCTGGCTGGCCGGCATCGTGATCTGGGCCATCGGCCATGCCGCGGCGGTCTGGGCGGCCAAGCGCGATCCGCTGTTCGTCGATGTCGGCCGCCGCCACCTGCGCATCCCCGCGCACCTCACGGTCTGAGCGGGAGAGCGCCGATGATGAACCTCGCCGAATATCGCAACAGGAACACCCGGCTCGCCGACTTCCTGCCCTGGGCGGCGCTGGTCGGAACGGGCGTCGTCCTCAACAAGGACGGCAGCTTCCAGCGCACCGCGCGCTTTCGCGGTCCCGATCTCGATTCCGCCGTCGCAGCCGAACTGGTCGCGGTCGCCGGCCGCCTCAACAACGCCTTCCGCCGCCTCGGCTCCGGCTGGGCGATATTCGTCGAAGCGCAGCGCCATCCCTCCAACCGCTATCCGGACAGCCATTTTCCCGACGTCGCGTCGGCGCTGGTCGATGCCGAACGCAAGGCCGACTTCGAGGAGGCCGGCGCGCATTTCGAGTCCAGCTATTTCCTGACCTTTGCCTGGCTGCCGCCGGCCGAAGACGCGGCGCGCGCCGAAAGCTGGCTCTACGAGGGCCGCGAACAGAAGGGCCTCGATCCGCACGAGGCGCTGGGCGGCTTCACCGACCGCACCGACCGGCTGCTGCGCCTGGTCGAAGCCTTCATGCCCGAATGCCGCTGGCTCGATGACGGCGAAACGCTGACCTATCTCCACGGATGCGTCTCCACGCACCGGCACCGTGTCCGCGTTCCCGAAACGCCGATCTATCTCGATGCGCTGCTGGCCGATCAGCCGCTGACCGGCGGCCTCGAGCCGCGCCTGGGGCAGGCGCATCTGCGCGTCCTCACCGTCACCGGATTTCCGACCGCGACGACGCCCGGCCTGCTCGACGAGCTGAACCGGCTAGCCTTCCCCTATCGATGGAGCACCCGCGCGATCCTGCTCGACAAGACCGACGCGACGAAACTGCTGACCAAGATCCGCCGCCAGTGGTTCGCCAAGCGCAAATCGGTCGCCGCGATCCTCAAGGAGGTGCTGACCAACGAGGCGTCTGTCCTGGTGGACACGGATGCGTCGAACAAGGCCGCGGACGCCGATCTCGCGCTCCAGGAGCTGGGGGCCGACTACGCCGGCATCGCCTATGTCACGGCGACGGTGACAGTGTGGGACACCGATCCGCGCGCCGCCGACGAGAAGTTGCGCCTCGTCGAGAAGATCATCCAGGGCCGCGACTTCACGGCGATGGCCGAAACTATCAACGCGGTGGACGCCTGGCTCGGGAGCTTGCCCGGACACGTTTACGCCAACGTCCGGCAGCCGCCGATCTCCACGCTCAATCTCGCCCACATGATCCCCCTCAGCGCCGTGTGGGCGGGGCCGGAACGGGACGAGCACTTCGCAGCGCCCCCGCTGCTCTTCGGCAAGACCGAAGGCTCGACCCCGTTCCGGTTTTCCCTGCATGTCGGAGACGTCGGTCACACCCTGATCGTCGGCCCGACCGGCGCCGGCAAATCGGTGCTGCTGGCGCTCATGGCCTTGCAATTCCGGCGCTATGCCGGCGCTCAGGTCTTCGCCTTCGATTTCGGCGGTTCGATCCGGGCGGCGGCGCTGGCCATGGGCGGCGACTGGCATGACTTGGGCGGCGATCTTTCCGACGGATCGGAAAGCTCCGTCAGCCTTCAGCCGCTGGCCCGCATCCACGATGTTCCCGAGCGTGCCTGGGCCGCCGACTGGCTCGTCCCCATCCTGACCCGCGAAGGCGTCGCCATCACCCCGGAGGTGAAGGAGCACATCTGGACAGCGCTGACCTCGCTGGCCTCGGCGCCGGTCGAGGAACGGACCATCACCGGCCTTTGCGTCCTCCTCCAGTCCAACGACCTCAAGCAGGCGCTGCGCGCCTATTGCATCGGCGGCCCCTACGGGCGGCTGCTCGACGCCGAACGCGAGCATCTCGGCACGGCGACCGTGCAGGCTTTCGAGACCGAGGGGCTGATCGGCACCGGCGCGGCGCCTGCGGTCCTCGCCTACCTCTTCCACCGCATCGAGGACCGCCTCGATGGATCGCCGACCCTTCTCATCATCGACGAGGGCTGGCTCGCGCTCGACGACGAAGGCTTCGCCGGCCAGATCCGCGAATGGCTGAAGACCCTGCGCAAGAAGAACGCCAGCGTCGTCTTCGCCACGCAGTCGCTCTCCGACATCGACGGATCGGCCATCGCGCCCGCCATCATCGAGAGCTGCCAGACCCGGCTCCTCCTGCCGAACGAGCGCGCCATCGAGCCGCAGATCACGGCGATCTACCGTCGCTTCGGCCTCAACGACCGCCAGATCGAGATCATCGCGCGGGCTATGCCCAAGCGCGACTACTACTGCCAAAGCCGACGCGGCAATCGCCTGTTCGAGCTGGGGCTGTCGGACGTCGCCCTCGCGCTCTGCGCCGCTTCCGCCAAGACCGACCAAGCCGCGATCACGCGGCTGTTCGCCGAACACGGCCCAGCCGGCTTCCTCGCCGCCTGGCTCCGCCATCGCGATCTCGGCTGGGCGGCCGACCTCATTCCAACGCTCACCCTGAAGGAGAAACTGCCATGACCTTGCCTCGCTCCCGCGCGGCGCGGCTCGCCGCCGCGCTGCTCCTCGCCCCTGTCGCGCTCACCCCCATTGTGGCGACGCCGGCGCAGGCCCAATGGACGGTGTTCGACCCCACGAACTATGCGCAGAACGTGCTGACGGCCGCCCGCAGCCTTCAGCAGATCACCAACCAGATCACCTCGCTTCAGAACGAAGCGCAGATGCTCATCAATCAGGCCCGCAACCTGGCGAGCCTGCCCTATTCGTCGCTGCAACAGCTTCAGCAGTCGGTGCAGCGCACGCAGCAACTGCTCAGCCAAGCTCAGAATATCGCCTATGACGTCCAGCAGATCGACCAGGCGTTCCAGACCAAATACGCCAATGTGTCGATGTCGGCGTCGGACGCGCGACTGATCGCCGACGCCAGGAGCCGCTGGCAGAACACGGTGGGCGGCCTGCAAGACGCCATGCGCGTGCAGGCCACCGTCGTCGGCAATATCGACACCAACCGGACGCAGATGTCGGCGCTGGTGGGCGCCAGCCAGTCGGCGACCGGCGCCTTGCAGGCGACACAGGCCGGCAATCAGCTCCTCGCCCTCCAGGCCCAGCAGCTAGCCGACCTCACCGCCCTCATCGCCGCCAACGGCCGGGCGCAGGCGCTGCAATCGGCCGAGCAGGCCGCCGCCGCCGAACAAGGCCGCGAACAGCGCCGCCGCTTCCTGACGCCGGGGGCCGGCTACCAGCCCGGCAACGCACAGATGTTCCACCCCGGCAACTGAGGATGACGCAATGGACGGCAAGACCCTCGCGCGTCTCGGCGCTGTCGTTTTCGTCGCGGTCGCGGTCACGGCGACCGCGATCGAGATGACCCGCAAGGACGACCCGCAAAACAGCCCCCCGGCGCAGGCGCGTTCCGTGACAGAACGGGATCCGCTCGACGCGGAGCTGGCGCGGTGCAGCGGCATGGGCGAGGCCGGGCCGCGCGATCCATCCTGCCTGCGGGCCTGGGACGAAAATCGCAGGCGCTTCCTCGGTCATTCGGCGCCGCCCCCGACACCGGCGCCTACGGGACCGGGGACGCTGTTCCCGAGCGCCCCCGCCGATGCGCCTCCCGACCACGCCGCGCCCGCCATTCAGGCGGAGCCCTCTGAGCCGCAGGTGCGCTGATCGTGGGCGGCGCCGGCGTCATCGACCATTTCCTCGAGGTCTTCACCCGCTACATCGACGGCGGCTTCGGCCTTCTGCACCCGGAAGTCGGCTTCATCGCCACGACGCTGATCGTCATCGACGTGACGCTCGCCGCCCTGTTCTGGAGCTGGGGCGCGGATGAGAACATCGTCGCCCGGCTGGTGAAGAAGACGCTGTTCGTCGGGATCTTCGCCTACATCATCGGCAACTGGAACAATCTCGCCCGCATCGTCTTCGAGAGCTTCGCCGGCCTCGGCCTGAAGGCGTCCGGCACGGGCTTCACCGTCACCGACCTGCTGCGCCCCGGCAAGGTCGCGCAGACCGGCCTCGACGCCGGACGGCCGTTGCTCGACTCCATTTCCGGCCTGATGGGCTACTGGTCCTTCTTCGAGAATTTCATCCAGATCGCCTGCATGTTCCTTGCTTGGGCGCTGGTGCTGCTCGCCTTCTTCATCCTCGCCATCCAGCTCTTCATCACCCTGATCGAGTTCAAGCTGACCACCCTGGCCGGCTTCGTGCTGATCCCCTTCGGCCTGTTCGGCAAATCCGCCTTCATGGCCGAGCGGGTGCTCGGCAACGTCATCTCATCCGGCATCAAGGTGCTGGTGCTCGCCGTCATCATCGGCATCGGCTCGACCCTGTTCTCCGAGTTCACCGCGGGCTTCGGCGGCGCCACGCCGTCGATCGACGACGCGATGGCGATCGTGCTCGCCGCCTTGTCGCTGCTCGGTCTCGGCATCTTCGGCCCCGGCATCGCCAACGGCATCGTCTCGGGCGGGCCGCAGCTCGGCGCGGGCGCCGCGATCGGCACGGGCCTGGCCGCGGGCGGCGCGGTCGCCGCCGGCGCGGCTGCCGCGGGCGTCGCGGTTTCCGGCGGCGCGGCGCTTGCCGGCGGCGCTGCGGCCGCCGCCCGCGGCGGGGCGACTTTGGCCGGCGGCGCAACGACCGCCTACAGCTTGGGCGCGGCCGGTCAAACCGGCGCATCCGCCGTCGCTTCCGGCCTGCGCAACGTCGTCAGCACAGGCGCACAGGCCACCGTCTCGCCGCTGAAGCGCGCCGCCGGCCGCGCCGCCGACAGTCTGAAGCAGAGCTACCAATCCGGCGCCCGCACCGCCATCGCGGCGACAGGCGGGTCTTCGACCGCCGGGGCGGCCGGCGGCGAAGCCGAGACCGCGCCGCAAGCCTCATCCATCGCCGACGGGCCGCCCGCCTGGGCCAGGCGCATGAAGCGCTCCCAGCAGATGACGCACGGCGTTCATGCCGCCGCCCAGGCGGTTCGCAGCGGCGACAGCCACGGCGCCGGCGCCTCCGTCAACCTCTCCGAAAGCGACTGATCATGTTCAAACGGCCGGCTACCCACTATGGCAAATCCCCGCAGCCCGAGACGCCCTATCAGCGCGCCGCCCAGGTCTGGGACGAGCGCATCGGCTCCGCCCGCGTGCAGGCCCGCAACTGGCGTTTCATGGCCTTCGGCTCGCTTGCCCTGTCGATGGGCCTTTCCGCCGCGCTGGTCTGGCAATCCGCCAACGGCTCGATCGTGCCGTGGGTGGTGCAGGTCGACCGGCTCGGCCAGGCGCAGGCCATCGCGCCGGCGACGGCCGACTATCAGCCGAACGATCCGCAGATCGCCTTCTACCTCGCGCGCTTCATCGAACAGGTCCGCTCGATCCCCGCCGACGCGATCATCGTGCGCCAGAACTGGCTGCGCGCTTACGACTTCACCACCCAGAGCGGCGCGCTCGCGCTCAGCGACTACGCCCGATCGAACGATCCCTTCGCCAGGGTCGGCAGGCAACAGGTGGCGGTCGAGGTGTCGAGCGTTATCCGCGCCTCGCCGTCGAGCTTCCGCATCGCCTGGATCGAGCGGCGCTATCAGGACGGCGCGCTCGCTTCCACCGAACGCTGGTCCGCCATCCTGACGGTCGCCGTGCAGCCCCCGCGCGACGCCGACACGCTGAAGAAGAACCCGCTCGGAATCTACGTCAACGCCATCAACTGGTCGAAGGAGCTTGGACAATGACGCCAGCACTCCGCGAAGCCGCCCCCTGGAGTGCAGGGCGTCCGGCTTTCCGCATCCACGCCAATCCGGCTTTCCGTAAATCCGGCTCGGCGCTTGCGCTGCTCTGCACCGCGGCGCTCGCCGGATGCGCCACCAACAAGATGCCGCCGCCCGAAATCTCCTACGACGACGCCCGGCCCGCGGTGCAGTCGGTCGAGCCGCCCCACCCCGTGCAGGTCGTGGAACTCCCGAGACCCCTGCCGCTTCCCGGCCAGTTGAAGCCGGTCGGCGCGGACGGCAGACCCGAGCCGGAAGCCGCCGACCCGACCGTGCGCGTCAACCAGGCCAACGCAGCCGCGCGGGTTCAGCCGGTCCGGGACGGCTTCATCAACTCCATGCAGGTCTATCCCTTCGTCAACGGCGCGCTCTATCAGGTCTATGCCTCGCCGGGGCAGATCACCGACATCGCGCTCCAGCCTGGCGAACAGCTCGTCGGCGCCGGGCCGGTCGCCGCCGGCGACACCGTGCGCTGGATCATCGGCGATACCGAGAGCGGCGCCGGCCCCGCCAGGCAGATCCACATCCTCGTCAAGCCGACGCGGCCCGATCTGCTCACCAACCTCGTTATCAACACCGACCGCCGCACCTACCATATGGAACTGCGCTCGACGCCTTCGACCTATATGGCGTCGGTATCCTGGCAATATCCGCAGGACCAGCTCATCGCGCTGCGGCGGCAGAACGCCGAGGCGCAGGCGGCGCAGCCCGTCGCCACCGGCATCGATCTCGCGCGCGTGAACTTCCGCTACGACGTGAGCGGGGATCGTGCGCCGTGGCGACCGCTGCGCGCCTTCGACGACGGCCGGCAGGTGTTCATCGAGTTTCCGCGCGGCATCGGCCAGGGCGAAATGCCGCCGCTGTTCGTCGTCGGCCCCGAGGGCGACACGTCCGAGCTGGTGAACTACCGCGTGCGCGGCAACTACATGATCGTCGACCGGCTGTTCGCCGCCGCCGAGTTGCGCTTCGGGACGGGCGGATCCCAGAAGCGCGTGCGGATCTCCCGCACGGACGGGAGGCCGGCATCGTGAGCGATGAACGCGATCCCGAGAAGCAAGAGATGAGGACGGCCGATGGGACGCCGCAGCCCGAGACGGCCGATGACACGGACGAACGGCCGCTCACGGGCGAGCCAGTCGCGCCGATGCGGCTGCGGCCCGAGCCGCCGCGCGTCACCCGCCTGTCGCGCAAGGTGCTGGCCGGGCTCGGCCTCATCGCCGGCCTCGGCGTCGGCGGGGCGCTGCTCTATGCGCTCCAGACCCGGAACGCCGGCGACCAGAGCCAGGAGCTCTATTCCACCGACAACCGCAGCACGCCCGAGGGCCTGAACGGTCTGCCCAAGGACTATAGCGGCGTGCCGAGGCTCGGCCCGCCGCTGCCGGGCGATCTCGGCCGACCGATCCTGAGCGCGCAGAATGGTCAACCCGTTCCCACACCGAACATGGGCGCGCCGGCGCCCCCCGGCCCGAGCCCGGAGGAACAGCGCCGCGCGCAGGAACTGGAAGCGGCGCGCACCGCGCGTCTGTTCTCGTCCACCGAGACGCGGCCCGTCAGCCCCGCAATAACCCCGCCTGCCGCCGCTCCCGTGCCCGACCTGGCGAGCCTCGGCCTCGCGCCGCAACCAACCACGCCCTCGGCGCAGGATCGCCAGCTCGCTTTCCTCAACCAGGCGCCCGACCAGCGCACGGCCTCGCCCGACCGGATCGCGGCGCCCGCATCGGCCAATGTGCTTCAGGCTGGTGCCGTGATTTCCGCCGCGCTCATCACCGGCATCCGCTCCGACCTTCCCGGCCAGATCACCGCGCAGGTGACGGAGAACATTTACGACAGCCCCACCGGGCGCATCCTGCTGATCCCGCAGGGCACGCGCGTCATCGGCCAGTATGACAATGGCGTCGGTTTCGGCCAACGCCGCATCCTGCTGGTCTGGAACCGGCTGATCTTCCCGAACGGCCGCTCGATCGTGCTCGAGCGCCAGCCGGGCGCGGACGCGGAAGGCTATGCCGGGCTGGAGGATGGCGTCGATTACCATTGGCGCGAGCTGTTCAAGGCCGCGGCGCTCTCGACCCTCCTCAGCGTCGGGGCCGAGGCCGGCTCATCCGGGCAGGAAAGCGACATCATCCGCGCCCTGCGCAACGGCGCCTCCGACAGCATCAACCAGACCGGCCAGCAGATCGTCCAGCGCCAGCTCGACATCGCACCGACACTCACCATCCGGCCGGGCTTCCCCGTCCGCGTCATCGTCACGCGCGACCTCGTACTCGAACCCTACGGAGGCTGACATGGCGAAGCTGAAACTCGGTCCGATCGCCGACGACAAGCCGGTCAAGGTCACGGTCGAACTGCCCGCCGGCCTTCACCGCGATCTCATCGCCTACGCGGAGATTCTCGGCCGCGAGACGGGACAGCCCGCGACCGATCCGGTGCGCCTGATCGTTCCCATGCTGGAGCGCTTCATGGCGACAGACCGGGGCTTTGCAAAGGCGAAGCAGGGACGCTCATCGTCGCGGCCGCCCGCCTGACGGCCGGCCGATCGGTTCGCGCCATCGTTCGAGCGAGACTTAGAAACCTGCGGCACGCCGGATTGTCGTTCCTGCTCGACCAGATCGCGCTGAACGGCAAGACCTCACCCATCATCGGGCGATAGACGATTCCGGGAATCTGAGCCCCTGTGGCCGCCTCGCTGGTCAGCGTCAGGCCGCGCCCTATGGCCACCATCGACAGCAGGACATCCCGGCCGACATGGTGTGGGTGGATATTCGGATGGTGGCCGAGGCCGGCTAGGCGCTGGATGAGATAGTCGTGGATCTCCGGTCCCGGCGCCGCATGGCTGACGATGAAGTTTTCGCCGGCGAGATCGTCCCAATTCAGGGTCTGCTTCGTCGCCAGGCGGTGTTCCGCCGGCAGGACGGCGAACACCCTCTCCGACCAAAGCTGTTCGGTTTCGCAAGCGGGCCATTCGGTCGTGCCGGTGATGAACGCGACATCGAGTTGAAGCTGGCGGATCGCGGCGACATGAACCGACGGATCCCCCTCGATCAGTTCGACCGCAACCCGAGGGTGCTTTGCGTCGAACCCCTTCACCAGTTCGAAGAGAAAGCCCGAGGCCAGCGATGAGAAGATGCCGACCTTGATGATGCCGTCTTCCGATCGGCCGATCGCGGCGACATCGTTGATGCCGACCTCGATCTGCTGAAGGGCGATGCGGACGCGGCGAAGAAAACGCTGACCGGCCATCGTGAGCGCAACCCCGCCGGGATGGCGGTGGAACAAGGAGGCGCCAAGCCGGTCCTCAAGATCGCGGATGCGCCGGCTCACGGCAGACTCCTGAATATTCAGGAATGTTGCCGCCTTGCGGAAGCTCCCGTGCTCCGACGCCGAGACAAAGTATTGGATGTGGCGCAACTCGATCACGATGGAGTCCCTATCTTCAAATCTTGCCGCGCCCCAGCTTACTCCACCATAGTTTCACACATTTGAATAAACGTGGTTTTTACCGGAAAGATGAGAGTCACCAACATCGCCCGCGCTCACTCTACTGACTTCTCTATGAACCCGAGGGTATTGGCGTTCTCCACCAGGGTCCGCACCTTGGCGCGTTCCAGACCACCAGGCACATCCGCCTCGATCTCCAGCTTCAGCTTCACACGACTGCCCGGCAGCGTGGTGAGCTGCTCAACGATCGCCTCGACAATCTGGTGAATGTCCCGCGCCGGCCGTTCCGGCGAGATCATCACGGCGCCCGTGAATCGCGTCGGCTTCTTCTCGGTCGGCGGTGTGGCAGGGCCACCACCGTCTGCCGTTTGCTCGCCGGGCGCCGGTGCGCCGCCGTCAGGGCCTCCGGGCGCGCCACCTGAGTCAGGTTGCGCCGGCGCCGGACGATGCGCTTCGGCTTCATCCGGTTTGATGATGACGCTGTCGCCGTCGATGACCACGGCCGCGTTGCCGGCCCGTTCGATAGCGAGCCCCAGATAGGTGTCCGTCTTCTCGTCCCACCGCTCGGCGTAGGCAAAGGGGCCGGGCAACATGCCGCTGACCGCCGCCTGCACGGCCTTGATCAGGACATCCTGGTTCTTCAGGCGCGGCAAATAGATGTAGCGATTGAGATATTCCCGCAGATCCTTCAGCGACAGCCGCTGCTTGTCGTTCCAGATGTATTTCTGAAGGTCGCGGTCAAGCCGCGATGGCCCCAGCTCGGTCAGCAAACCTTCCTCGGCTACCAGCTTCTTGCTGGCGCGGGCCAGCAACCCATCCTGTGCCGGAATCTTGCCGGAGACCCACTCCCAATCCGCCTGCGCGCTCTCCTGGACCGGATAGTGCAGATAGCACCACGCCTCCTTCAGGCGCGTCTTCATCGTCTCGTTGGCTTCGGCCAGTTTCGTCTTGGCGAGCGCGCTGTCGCTCTGGGTAAGGTTCAGCCGCTCCGTATCGCGGACGATCTCGCCCCAAGCGAGGGAGGCCCGCACGGCGTCTTTCAGATGATCGAGCTGGCGGCTCTCCGCGGCGATGAACACCAGCATGTTGCGATAGACGCGCGGCGTGCTGCCGCGCTGCGTGAGAATGTCCTTCGCCTCGACCAGGGCTTCCGAGCCGTCGCGCCCATTGTGCGGATATTTGACGCCCAGCACGACGGCGCGCACGCCGCCCGCTTCATCGGGGACTTCGGCCGACGAGGCCGGCGCGACCTGCACGGCGTCAAAATGCCCCCGATCGGCGAGGCCGTTCACATATTTCCCGAGCTCTGCGTCGATCGTCACGTCGACCAGCGCCGCCTCGATTTGCGCGGCCTTATCCGCCGCAATGCGATTGAGGCTCGCCGACATCGAATACCAATACCGGCCAAGATCGGCGTGCATGAACTTGGCCTGATTGGTCAGCCGCCTCAGCGCGTCGCCGAAGATCGCCGGGCGTTCGCCGGGCTGCACGACGCCGAGATTGATCTGCTTGTCGTCGAGGCCGGTGTTCTGCTGCTGCGCCGTGGGCGCGGTTCCCATGAAAATCGCGCGCGCGACGCGGCGGGTCGCCGAATAGCGGTTCAGGTTGGGCGCCGACTGATCGACCTTG
This sequence comes from Rhizorhabdus histidinilytica, assembly GCF_900167915.1. GTDB lineage: Bacteria > Pseudomonadota > Alphaproteobacteria > Sphingomonadales > Sphingomonadaceae > Rhizorhabdus > Rhizorhabdus histidinilytica. The sequence goes on from NZ_FUYM01000004.1 coordinate 219,964, forward strand.
TAGGGCGTGGACGCCGTGCCATCCACATCGCCGGCGATGATCGATTGCCAGCTCACGTCGAGATAGTGGAGCAGTTCCGGCTCCACGCGCGGCGAACTCACCGCCACGCTGCCCGGCATAATCATCACCGACGGATCGGCGTTCATCCAAAGCTCGTGAATGGCCTGCGCCATCAGGCGCAGCACGCCGCGCGTGCGCTGGAATTTTTCGAGCGATCCCCAACTCGTGTAGAGCTGGTCGAACAGCTCGGGATGGATCGGATAAGCCTTCTCCAGCTTGCGCCGATAATCCTCGTCCGCGCAGCCCTGCGGGAAATCGTTCGCGTTCTCCCGATAGAGCTTGGCGAACTGCTTCAGCGTGTTGTCGCGGTGATGGAACTTGTCGCCGGGGATGTCCTTGAACAGCCGCCGCCGCACGATCTCATAGCTCTCTTCCTGGCTGGCCGGCCGCCACGAGGATTCCACGCGGCTGAAGGTCTGCTTGAGGCGGGCCAGCGCTTCCTGACCGCCTTCGCCGCCCACCTCGATTTGCGAGGCCGGCAAGGAGGCGACCAGCAGTGTGCCAGGACTGGCCTTGACCGCCTCCGTCAGTGACTGGACGAAGGACAGGTTCGCATCGAACGAGCCCGACGGCAGGCCCTCGACCTTGTAGATCTGCCGCAGATAAGCGACCCATTCGTCGATCAGGATCAGGCATGGCGCATACTTCTTGAAGAGCGCCTCCAGCAGGTTCGAGCCCGGCGCGATGCCGCTGGCGTCATTCTCCGCCACCATGGCGAAGGCGTCGGCGCCGCCGAGCTGCCAGGCGAGTTCACCCCAGGTCGTGCGAATCTTTCGGTCGCCCTCGGCATGGAGCACGTCCTGCGGCCCCCGCGAAGTGCCGACGAGCACGGCCCGATTGATGCCCTGCGGCACGCTGAGCCCCTGCTTCTCGAGCAACTGATCCAGGCCGGAGAGGTCCTGGATCGGCGTCGGGCCGGCCATGTGATAGAGGGCCAACATCGAGTGCGTCTTGCCGCCGCCGAAATTGGTTTGCAGCTCGACGACCGGATCGCCGCCGCTGCCGGAGAGCCGCTTGGCGGCGCCGATTAGAAGCGCGCTCAGGCCCTCAGTCAGATATGTGCGGCTGAAGAACTGACGCGGGTCGCGATATTCCGGCGGCGCGCTGCCCGAATGCACCTTGGCGAGGTCGGCCGCGAACTCGGCCTGCTGGAACTCGCCGGTGGCGACATCCTGGTGTGGCTCGACCACATCGCGCCACGGCAGAAGCCCCGCCACGGTCTCAACCGAGATTTCGAGACGCTGGGTTTTCCGGCGCTCCTCATTGCGCTGAAGCTCGGTGAACTTGGTGCGCAGGATGGTGTCGCGCATTTTGCCGAGCTGCTCCGCCGTCTCGCCGGCGCTGATCGCCTCCATCAAGCGACGCATGGAATCGAGCGCGCGCTCGGCGTCGTCGTAGGTGAAGGTCTCATTGTGCGAGAGCTTGTTGCGGACGTCGCCCAGCTCGTTGACCAGCGAGCGTTCGGCGCGGCCGAGAACGGCCTTGAACGCCTCGCTCCAGAAGCGATCCATGGCGTTGAACAGCGCCGCCTGATCCCAGCCGACCTCGCCGTTGCTGTTGGGGCGAAGGTTCGGCAGCTTCTCCAGAACCTGGATCTGCCAGTGCCCCTTGAGCGAGGTTTCGAGCCGCTTTTCAACGAAGGGGATCAGCGCCGCCGGCAGCAACTCCATACCCTCAAACACATATTGGCGCGTGCTTTTTGCCACGTCCCGTTCCCCCTCAAATTCCTAGCTGGATCTGACGATCACCGCGCGTGTCGTGGATGGCCGCCGCCGACTTCGTCAGCTCGGCCCAATCGGCGATCAGCGCGTTGTAGGCAGTGGCCTCCTTCGCATCCTTCCGCTTGTTGGCGCTGATGTCGTAGAGGCAGTAGGCGAGATCCTTCACGGCCTCGGCCTGGGTGTTGATCTTCTTCAGCAAGACGGCGGTGTCGTGGGAAATGCCGTCCTTCTCGTGCTGCCGGACCAGGTGCTGGAGGCACTCCCACACCGTCAGGTGGCGGTCGTCCTCCGGGTCCCAATCCTCGTCGAGTTCATCGCGCGCGAGGATGCGGACCTTGCCGGCGGCGCTTTCGACGATCCCGGCGTGCTTGACGCTATCGACGGAAATACCGCGCGCACGGGCAAGGTTGTCGGCGACACCGTAATCCCCCTTGCCGGTCCCGTGCTGCTCGAACCAGGTGATGGCAAAACGGGTGTCCGCATCGAACTCACCCTGGATGCCGCCGAGATATTCGTCGAGTTCCCGATTGATGAGCTGGAGCGCGGTCTTGACGCTCATCGGGCTGTCGTCGGATTCGAGAACGGCTTTGTAGCGCGAGAACACACCCATGCCGGGGCCGATAGCCGATTGCGGCATGTCCGCCGGCGCGATGTTCACGGCCTGCAGCTCGGCGATCGCCGGCGGCAGTTCGCGTTTCAGGGCGCGGATGAACTCGGCGCGGGTAATACTCTCGGCGGCAGCTTCCTTCTTCCGGCAAACTAGAACGACAGAGTTGGCGAGAGCATTGGTGCCTGTAGCGATTGTCCGCGCGGAACGCTCCGTGCGAACAGGCCAAGTGCCGACAATCGCATAGCCCGCTTCAATCACGGCCTGGAGGAAGGTCGCCCATCCCGTCGAACTCAAACCGTCTTGTTCAACCTCGCTTTGCTTAAATGCATAATAGATCGTGGCAGGAAATGATGATGACGATTGATGTGCGAGACTTGATATCGCCAACGTCATACCCGTGAGGAAGTGTTCTTCAGCTTTCACCTTCCCGCCGTGACGATATGGCGTCGCAACCAACTCCTCTTCTTTTGGAACAGAAATTGTGCTTCCGAGATCGGGGTATATATCTTTTATGTTTCTCCTAAGCCAAACATAGAAGTAATCGGACAGGTCAGCATAGGCAATATTATCGTAGTATGGCGGATCGGTTGAGACTACTGCGCCATCTGGCAAACGTACATTCTGCGCATCGTGCTGAATCTCAGTCCCGACAGAATTTGGTCCCAAGCCAGAAAGGGCTTTCCAGACCCAATCAACAGCGCCGAGAAAATTCCCTGTGCTATCACTGAAGACGTTACATTCAGCAAAATCCCAAGTCATCGGGATCGCCTGTCTAGCAAATGTGAAGCGAATAAACTCCGATGACGACCATGTGGCTATAGAGCTTCCAGCGTCGGCAAGCCGGTCAATCGCAAACGACAAGTATACACTGACCGCTTCAGCGTAGGCATTGGCGCCCTTGCCTCCGTCGCGCAACGGGGTGCGATCCGAAGAGAGACTATTGGCGAGCGCATCCGCCTCGATCTGCGATCGAACCTCATGCACCAGATCGCTGAAAGTATTCAGAGCCACTAACTGCCGGTCGGTGAACAAATCGCCGAAGGTCGTTAGACCGTAATCTACGGTCCAGAAATTCCGGGGATCATTCGGAAGCCCGGTTTGCGGTTTCCACACGGGGCTTGCCGACAGAGCAAGCGCTTCGTGCCCCTCCGGGGGCGCGACATAGGCCCGATTGCGATTTCCCTCCGCGACAATGGCGATCAGCGTCTGACCCATTTTGCCAGCACGCCCGCTGCTCTTCACGTAGTCTGGGGTGATGGCGGTATCGGACAATAGGCATCGGAAATTCGCGCCACGTCCAGCCTTGGTCCCCTCCTTGGCCGCCGCAATCTCCGCCTTGGTGCCGCCATATCTGATCCGATAGGTGATGGTCTTAGCCTGTTTGTCGACCATCGGCTCTACCCACGTTTCTTTCCCAGCCTTGGTGCTGAGCAAGAAGCTGGACGCGATCGGAACCGGCACGTCGGAGAACGCAGGATCGGGGCTGGGCACCGTTCGCGCCCAGATCCAGGCAATTACGGTTGCCTTGCCGCCACCATACTCCTTCGGCAGATCTACCTGCGGGTAGAGATGCCCGATGCGTTCCCACGCCTTCTCGCGCATCCATTCGCCATAGTATTTGACGTCCTCGGCCAAGCCCTCGGCGTTGCGGTAGAATTGCCGATCCTTCGCACCGGGATGGATCGGCTCCTTGTTCTTGAACTTCGGCGGGATCTCGATCATCGCCTTGCCGATCATCACCGCGACCGGATTCAGGTCGGATCCGTAGGCGGGCAGGCCCAAGCGCTGCGCCTCGAGCGGAATGGTCGCGCCGCCGGAGAACGGATCATACACCGGAGGCAGCACTCCGCCGCAGCTCTTGCGGATTTCGGCGCGAGCGCGCTCCAGCACCTCCTCATTGGTCGAGTTCTCCCACTTCACCAGTTCCTCGATGATGCCGAACAGGCGCTTGCGCTCAGCCTCCTGAGCCTCGTGCGTCGGGAATTTGTCGAGGTCGCTCGACGGGTCATCGACAAGCTGGGCGAACAGCACCGCGCGGCACGCCGCCAGCGGCCGGCGTGCCCACCACAGATGCAGCGTGGAGGGATGCCCATGCCGGATCGACTTTTCCCGCGCGGAAGCGGCGTTGATCGCTTCGAGGGGTATCGCAACCTCGATCAGCTTTTTCTTGGTGTTATTCGTCGAGGTCATAAACAAGCCTGTAGGTTGCAGGGTGAATGGTCAGCTCGCCGCCATCGCGCAGTGCGCGCAGGCGGGCGCCCGTCATCTCGACAGGATCACCCTGGGGGTTGATGAGAATGAACGAATAAAGGTCCGGCTTCTGGTCGAGCAGGCCCCAGACGTCGGCCTCTAGCTGGAGCGGTTCCTGCTCCAGGCAATGGTCCTTTGGATAGTAATGGCGCTGAACCTCGCCGCCCGCCGAGCGGCGCTCCCACGGAAAGCGCGCGCCGTTGCCGCGGCCGATCCAGCTCCCGTCCGCATGGAAAAAGCGATCCTCGCCGTCGGCCTTGTAGCCCTGGGCCAACGCAAAGCGCGCCATCACGCTCGGACGTGGTGGCTTCGGCGCGGCGCGGGGCTTGGTGGCCAACTCCGTTTCAATCAGCTCTTGATTCGACTTCCCTGTCTGCGGCGCGAGTTCGGGCTGCGGCGCGGGCTCATCCTCTTCCGCCGGACGAAGATCATCCATGTCGACCGGCTCGGCGTCGCTGCGCGCGTCTTCGGCAACCTGGTCAACGTCGCCATCACCGCCGGGAGCGGCGGCGGGCTGGACCTCGACGGTCTGCGCGGCGACGACATGGTCAGGGCCGAGCGTGAAATTCTCCTCGAGATAGTCCTTGATGTCCTCGGGCGAGCGCTCGAACGCGTAGGCCAGTGCCGCGCGAATATCGGCGCCCAAGCTCCTGCCGATCTCTTCCGGGACCCGCTTGGCGAGCTTGGCTTTGGACAGCGGGCTGACGAACAGCTTGCCGTCGAGCCACAGGATGTCGGTGAGCCTCGCCGTACCGGCGGGCACACCGTCGAGATAGGGAATGACCTCCAGCTTGGCGGTCTGGACCCAGCTTGTCGCCGCGATCGCCGCCGCCAGCGCCCGCACGCGCTCGGTTTCAGCGGCATCGGCAAGCTCGATCCGTCCGAGCTGGGTTCCAAACGCCGTCAGCCAGGCACGGCATTCTTCCATGCTCGCCAGCAGCGACGGCTGGTTGAAGCGTTCCTCGACGAGGTCCGACAAGGCCGGCAACGCCAAGAATGGCGGCGCCTGGACGGTTTCCCCCGACAGGCGCTGGAAGTCGGCAGTCTTGCGCTTGACCCATTCGTGCAGGTGGCTCCACCGGAACAGGGTCTGCATGCTCAGGCCATAGGCGAGCGTCTCGACCGGCGCCCATTCGCCGACGAGGTTCAGCCAGTGCCCACGCTCTTCCCAGATGCGGGTCGGGTATCGGACCAGCAAGGTGCGGACCCGCCGGGCGTCGTCAGCCGACAGCACCTTCCCAGAGGGAAGCGTCCCAAGCCATTGCAGCGCCAGATCCGCGGACGGGCGATCTGCGACACCGATACGATGCCACAGGCTGAGATCGAGCACGGACGCACGCACGACGGCGGCGCCGGGAACGTCCTCCTCGTCCCCGGCGAGGAAGATGCCGCCTGACATCACCCACGTCCCGTCCTGGGCGAGGATCAGCTTCTCGGCCTTGAAGGCGCCTTTTATGCTCTGCGCGTCCGCGGTCGAGCATCCGTCGAGCATCTGATCCAGGCGGCGATACCATTTCTCGACCTCATGCGCCGGAGCCTTGTCGGATTTCGCCAGGGCGCGCAGCCGGTCGAGCAAGCGGCCGGGACCGCTCGGCGTGCTGCGGACGCCGAGAAGATCAAGCAGCGGGCGCGTCGTTTCCCGATCGAGCAGTCCATGCACGAAGGGCTCGACGTCGATCAGCGCCTCCGTCTCCGGTGTCCTGCGCACCAGATCCGCCGGAAGCTGGATCATATTGCGGGTGTCGGGAAGGCACGGCTTGGCCCGCAGCTTCAACAGCCAGTCCGGCAGCAGCCGTTCTGACGTGACCGACCGCGTCGAACCCGTGGTCGCCACCTGCGAAAGGCGAGCGCCGACAGCGCGCGACCAGTAGGTATCGCGCTGATCCAGGATCTTGCCGACGATCTTCGCCCAAATGCCTGCGTCGGTCTTCGACAGACCCTCCCAATGCCGCCAATAGTCAGGGGCGAAATCCCAGTCCTCAATGACGAACTGGTTGGTGACATAAGGATAATAGAGCGCACTCCGCGCGCCACGCGCTTGCGCCTCCGCCATGAGTTGCTGTCGTCCGTAGATGGTCTGGCGCTTCTGAACCAACGGCGCCATCGTCTGGAGCCCCGAACGGCCCGACGACACCCAACGCAGCCAATCCTCCCGCGTGCAGGACTTGAAGCTCGCCACATAGTCGCGATGCAGGAGCTGCGTCTTTTGGGCAGCCTCGGGCAGCAGCTCTTCCAGCGAGCCGCTTTCATCGAAAAGCACGCCCTTGCCGATGGCCCGCAGCTTCAGATCGGCGCAGGCAAAGCGAAAGGCGTCGCCGACCGTCACGCCCAGCTTGGCCGCGATCTGAGCAAGTTGGACGCACTCGGCGAGCTTCGGCTGACCGGAGCCGAAATAGTCGGCGGCGACCCGCTCGATCACCGCGTTGACGTCGCTCGTCCCGTCGAGGCCGATCTCTTCCAGCACCGCGAAAGCCGCCTCGACCGGATCGTTGCGGCTTTCTCCCTCCGACTTGTCACGGCGCTGTTCGGCGAGGAACCGGGTCCAGTTCTGGTTGAGGACGATCAGATGGCCCGCGAGAAACTCCCAATCCTCCTCCGACTGAAGCAGCTTCTTCTCGCCGAGTCGCACGATCTCCGACGCCGCGTAGAGCACCTCCTTGCCTTGCACGGGCACGATCCGCAGGGCGTCGGCATCGTGACACTGCCAGCCTGTCACCTCGGGCGCGATATAGGCCCACAGGTTCAACAGATGCCGCCAGGTCGCAGGCCGAGGCAGGTGATTGCTGCGCAGGCGCTCGAGCAGATCGGACTTCGAGAACTCCTCGACCAGACGCCAGTTGACGAGCTTGGTCCGGTTCTTGGCGGAGACATGCTGGCACAGCGCCGGCCTGGACTTGGCGTCGAGCAGCGCCATGGCCTGGTCAGCGGGCCAGATGTCGAAGATCGGCCGGGGAACAGTGATCGCGGCCTTGGCGTCGACCAGTCGCCCCTCTTCGGTCAAAAGCATCGGCCGGCCTTCGATCGCCGCATCAAACGCCAGCTCGACGATCGCGCCGCACGCCCCCTCAAGCGTCGTCGCCTCGCGGTCGACATCGGGCAGCAGACCATAGGCGTCCGCGCGATCCCGCGCGCTGGTCCGCGTCTGCCCCAACCACTCCATCATGGCGCTAGCGGCCAATTCTCCGGCGCGGTTCAGGAGCCAGCGGTTGGTCGGCGAGGTCTCCGGGTCCTTGATCTTGAGACGCGCTGGGTCCTGGATGAAGGGCGCGTTGCAGGCGAATGGTAACGCCGTTTCGACGCCGGTCGGCAGCACGACATAGAGACGGCCTTTCGCGCCCAGCACGATCTCCACCCGGCAGGGCGGGAAATCACCGCTGTCCTCTGCCCCCAGCATCCGCTCCTTGCGGATTTCATCGAGCGCTTCGGCCGGGAAGGCTTGCTCGCCCGACCGGACGACCAGGAACGGGTCATCCGCTTTCTCATCCAAAGCCATCCATTCGCTCTCGGCGATGGGGCCAGGTCCGAGACTCTGCCAATGCACCTCGCTGTCGCCGATCCGGAGGCGGCGGATTGTCTTGAAGAACAACAGCGACACCGGACTCTTCAGCCACTCGTCGAGATTCTTCTCGACCTCCCGACGCAGCAGCGGGTTGGCGATCGCCACTTCGACGCGCGTGGTTCCGGATGTCAGGTGACGGGCGTCGATCCAGTGCGGCTCGGTGAACCGCGCGCGCTCGAAAGCGACCGCCAGGGTCGGCGTGAACAGCTCGACCCGATCGCCCAAGCTGAACGTGCTCTTGAATCCGATCCCCCGGAAGCCGATCGTGTGCAGCGCACGCTTGTTGGAATAGCCGAAGCGGCAGATCGAGGCGAAGTGGGCCTCGATGAAATCCTCGCCATTGTGCTCGAACACGAAGCGGTCGTTCTCGATCGACACCCGCGCTTCGCTGGCGCCGGCGTCGTCGGCGTTCTGGAGCAGTTCGGACAGGATATGGCGCGGACTCTGCACCTGCTTGAAGAGCTGGTGCCAAGGCCCGGCAAGCTCCGGGTCCGCCTCAAGCTGATCCCAGCGCCGGATCGCACGCTCCTGTATCGGCCGAAAGTAGCCGGGAGGATCGGTGATGATGGCGTCGATCTGGCGATCCGCGCTCATCGCGGCGGCTCCAGCGTCGACGGCGTGGCGGCCGGTTCGGTTTCGTGTGACGGATAGATCAGGACCGGTACGCGCCCGCCGCCGCGCAGTGCATCGACCTTGCGAAACCGCTCCCATTTGAGCGATCCGAAGGCGACGAAACCGGTGGCGGCGGCCATTGCCTGCCCCGATTGAAGGTGCTCGAGCGGCACAGGGGTAAGGATGGAAGAATCCGAAATGCCGGTCATCTCGCCCCCTATGCCGGCTCTTGCGCCCGCTCCAGCAGGCGTCGGAGGTCAAACTGGATCGCGGTTTCGAGGAACGACGGTTCCCGTTCCACGAGCGGGCCGCGCACATAGCGCGGCGTATGGGCAGAGCCCGCGGCAACCTGCACAATGGCCAGAATGAACTTCTCCGGCTCGTGCAGAGAGGTGATGATCTCCTGCCGCGTGACCATCACGCTGTCGGCGCCGTCGATGCGCCCCTTGACCTCGATGAAGCGCAGATGCCCCGACTTCGGATCGTGGGAAGCGATGTCGTAGCCGATCTTCTGGGCGGAGACGTCGGCCGGCTCATTGCCCAGCGCCCGCTCGGCCGCCATGACGGCCTCCATCGCCGCAAGCTCGATCGCCCGGCGCGCAGCCGGGTCTTCCGCGAAATGGTCCGGAACGCATGGCGCCTGCCGCGCCTCCAGCAGCCCACGCGGGACGACGACCATCCCGCCCCGCACGCGCGGCGGCTGCGATGAGATGAACCGCTCCTGTTCAAGCTGAGCCATGCGGCGCTTCTGCCGATCCGCCAGGTCTTCGGCCCGGCGCTGGGCGTTCTGCCAGTTCACCCGCGTCTTCTTGCCGGCGCGCTCCTCCTCCTTCAGCTCGAAGGCGCGCGAGTCCCAATAATTGATTTCCTTTTTGAGCCGGGCGCGCACTTCCTGCTCGACCTTCTCGATCTCGGGCAGGCGCCGCGCCTTGACCTCGGCGACGTGGCCCTGGGCCAGCTCCACCGTCGCGAACCGGATCGCGGCCTTCTCCAGATCGGTGGTTAGCCAGCTCTCATCCAGAAGGTCACGCACGCTGGCGACCTCCTCTGGCGTGGCGGGGCGCAGATTCAAATGCGGCGCGAGGCCGGCGTTGACGGTGTTGCCGGCCTTGTCGATGGCCGCGAACTGGAGCCGCTGCGAAATCACATGCGGCTTGCCGGCGCTGGTGACGCGACCGTCCTGGACCGTGTGCTCCAGCAGGAAGATCGCCGACAGCGCGTCGCCGGCGTCGGTGTCGTCCACCAGGATCGCGCCCTGCCGCATGATCTGCTCATACTGCTCGCGGATCAGGCTGATCACCGCTTCGAGCAGCGGATGGCCCGGGCAGACGAAGGCGGCGACCGGCTGCTGGTTGATCTTGTCCTTCTCGAAGCAAATCCGCTCATACTGCGTCTGGAGCGGCGCGCCGGTTCCGATCTGGCGATCCCGCTCACGGATGCGCACCGGGACGTGCGTGATCTCCCAACGCCCTTCTTCGCGGCGCTTGATCCGGCCGCCGAGATGCTGGAACGCCTCGACGAAGAAGCTCTGGATGTGGTGCGGCTGCAAGCGCAGCGCCTCGGCCCGCTCCATTTCGAGCCGCAGCTCCTCGACCTTCGCCTCCGGCATGGTGTCGTTGGTCAGCGCACGGCGGCGCAGCAGTTCGAGCAGATGTGCCTGGTCGACCGCGCCGTCGACCTGCTGGAAGAGGCGCGCCTTGACGTCCTCCTGCTCGCCATACTGGATCGCCTCGAACAGCAGATCCTTGAGCGCCACGCCGTCGAACAGTTCGCCGAGCACGTCATAGACACGGCCGCCCAGCGCCTCGCGCGCAGCCTCCAGCTTTTCGAGCAGCCGCGCGTAAACTTCGCCCTCGCGCGTATCGGCCGCGACGAGATTCCAGAGGTGGCAAACCTCGGTCTGGCCGATGCGATGGATACGGCCGAACCGCTGCTCGATCTTGTTCGGGTTCCACGGCAGGTCGTAGTTGACCATGAGGTGGCCGCGCTGAAGGTTCACGCCCTCGCCGGCCGCGTCGTTGGCGATCAGGACGAGCATGTCCCTGTCCTGCATGAAGCGTTCGACCACCTTGCGGCGCTCTTCGCGCGACACGCCGCCATGGATCACCTCCACGGCCTCGGGATTACCGAGCCGCGCCCGCACCTTGTCGAGCAGGTAGTGCAGCGTGTCCTTGGGCTCGGTGAAAATGATCAGCTTGCGGCGATTGCCGGCCGCGTCGATCATCAGATCGTCGTCGAGGATACGATTGAGCTGGCTCCACTTCGTATCCACGCCCGAACGCAGCACGCCAAGGGCCATCGTCTCTAGGCCCTTCAGCGTCTCGACTTCCAGCGCGAGCTGCTCGACCGTCTCGGCCGTCGTCGCGCCCGTAGAGATCAGATCCTCAAGCTCGTCGATCTCCTCCTGGCCGTATTCCTCAAGGTTACGGAGCATGTCGGCGTTGACCGCCGGTTCACTCGCCCCGGCCCGGCGGCCCTTGGCGGCCAGGCGCGCTTCGCCCAGCTCGTTCTCCAGTCGTTCGCGGCGACGTTTGAGGGACTGGTAGATGGCGGCCGGCGACGATGCGAGACGCCGCTGAAGGATCTGTAAGGCGAAGCCGACATTGTTGCGCTTCTTCCCGTCACCCTCGGCGAAACGCTGCACGCGGTTCATCTCGGTGCGCACATATTCGGTGACGGCGGTATAGAGCGCAGCTTCCCCTTCCGAGAGCTGATACTTGACCGTGCGCGCTCGCCGCTCGGGGAAGAGCGGCCGGCCGTCGAACTTGAGCAGCTCCTCCTTGGTCAGCCGCCGCATCATGTCTTCGGTGTCGGCATAGTGGACGCCGTCGCGGAACCGGCCCTCGAAACGATCGCCGTCGAGCAGCGCCATGAAGAGCTGGAAATCCTCTTCCTTGCCGTTGTGCGGCGTCGCCGACATGAGCAGCAGATGCCGGCAGACCTGACCGAGCTTCTGGCCGACCTGATAGCGCCGCGTATATTTGACCTCGCCGCCGAAATAGGTGGCCGACATGCGGTGGGCTTCGTCGCAGATGATCAGGTCCCATTCGCGCGCGCTCATGAGCTTCTCCTGAAGCTCTTCGTTGCGCGCAAGCACGTCGAGGCGGACAATCAGCCGATCCCGGTCGCTGAACGGATTGCCCGACCGCGAGTTCTCGATCATGTCGCGGGAGAGGATGTCGAACTCGAGATTGAACTTCTGGCCGAGTTCGTCCTGCCATTGCTCGACCAGGCTGCCGGGCGCGACGACGAGGCAGCGTTCGAGATCACTGCGGGCAATCAGCTCCTTCATCAGCAACCCGGCCATGATCGTCTTGCCGGCGCCGGGATCGTCGGCGAGGAGGAAGCGAAGCGGCTGCCGTGGCAGCATCTCGCCATAGACCGCCGAAATCTGGTGCGGCAGCGGATCGACCAGACTCGTGTGGATCGCCAGATACGGGTCGAAATAATGCGCCAGCTTGATGCGGTTGGCTTCCGTCACCAGACGCAGCAACGCGCCGTCGGCGTCGAACGACCAGGCCCGGCCGCTCTGCTCGACCTCAAGCCGGTGCTCGTCGTCCCGATAAAGAACCGCCTCGGCCACCGAACCATTGTGATCGCGGAAAACGACGCTGATCGCCTGATCGCCGATCCAGTCCACCGAGATCACGTGCACGGCTTGCGCCGAGGCGATGCCCCGCACGGATGCGCCGTTCTTTATTTCCTCAAGCCTTGCCGCCATCAGCCGGCGCCCCCCGGTTCTTTCATAGCTGAAGCTCCGCCCTCTCGAGCGCAGCCTCAGTTTCTTTGCGGTTTATCGTCACGATGTGCTGTGTATGGGCGCTCTGTTTCGTAGCGTCACCAAGCAAACCCAGGCGCTTCAAAACATAGAAGAGCATCGCGTAGCGAACCGTGAGCACGCCGTTTCCCTGATCCAGCCCATAATCCTTGGCGACAACCGTCTTCTGGCTCGGCGTGAGTGCTGGATGCGGGCCAATAATAACGTCGAAATAGTTGTTCCAGAGCCAATCCTGTTCGCCGGGCACGCCCGGCTCTCCCTTCGCCCCAACCTCAAGAATGCGCGGCAGCAGGAAATCCTTGAACTTGTGCTCAAGGTGGCAATACGCCCGCGTGTGCCAGCGGAAGCCGTCATAGCCGAAGGCGTGCGGCGTGATCCGGCGCCAGATGGGGTCCGGCCGCGCCTTGTTCATCGACTGGTAGAAGACGTCGACCGAGACGCCTTCGCGGCTGGCGTCGAGAATCTTGCGCAGGACCTCGATGTCGATGTCCCGCCTGGGGGTCAGCGCGACATCGGCGCTGGGAAGCGCCGCAATCCACGAATCGCTCGCGGGCACAGCCCCTTCGGCGACCGAGCGAAGCTGCGAGAGATAAATGTAGGGGTCCGGCTCAAGGAAGCGCAGAACGAACTTGTCGGCGGCGACATAGCGCTTGGCGCGGGTGTCATACTCCATGTTTCCTGGCGCGCGCTCCTGATAGAGCGTCAAATCCTTGGAAGCCTGCGGCACCGAGACGCCGAACGCCTCGACGAGGTCGGCCCGGTTGATCGAGCCCTCCCAGAACAGCCGAAACTCGATGAACTCGAGTCGGCGGCCCACCCCCCATTTCAACGCCGTCACGGCCTCCGCCATTTGATTCCGCCTCGCATGCGTGGGCATAAAAACTATATGGACAACCAGTCCTCGTCCGTGTAATTATTATTCCCATCACCGGCTTTCGTCAATGGGCAATCGGAAGCAGACAAGGGGGCGAGACATGCAGCGGCACAGCTTGAAACGTCGGATCGCGAGCACGCACCCGGAAGGAGGGCGGCCATGACCATCGCGCATCGGTCCACCCTGATCGTTCACGGCCGCCTCGCGATGCGGGAGAGCCGGCTGGCGGCAGGCCGCGGCGGTCGTCACGGCCTCCAGGTCATGTCGTTCGAGCAGGCCGCCGTCCGGCTGGCGGGCGGCTTTGCCCGCCCTATAGACGACGAAAGCCTGCGCGCGGCCATCCAGGCGGCCCTGCCCGCCACGCCGATGGGCGAGATGGAGGGCATCAAGGCTCTTCCCGGCATGGTCGACGCGGCGGCCGACACGCTCCACAAAGCCTGGCGCGCGGGCATCGATCTTTCCGCACGGGCGGCCGACCATCCGCGTCTCGCCGCCATCGCGCACCTGGAAGCGGCCGTCCTCGGCCAGCTTCCGTCCGGCATGATGCGTCCTCTCGACATCGTCGCCGCCGCGACCGCCCGCATCGCTCATGCGCCGGCGGTCCTCGGCCCGATGGAGATCGTCGGCCTAACCGAACTCTCGCCCTGCTGGCGGCCGCTGCTCCAGGCTCTCACCGCCCATATCCCGGTGCAGTGGACCGCCGGCCCGAGGAGCGTTCCCGCATGGCTGGACGGCAGCGGCGTCACGGTCGCGCGCGCGCCGGCGCAAGCGCCGGGGATCAGCGCCGTCAGCGCGGCGACCGCCTACCACGAGGCCATCGAAGCGATGCGCTGGGCGCGCAGCCTGCTCGCCACGGGCGTCTTGCCCTCGGAGATCGCCATCGCGACCGCCTCGCCCGCCGACTATGACGATCATTTCCTGGCCCTGCGCGCCGACGCCAACATCGACCTGCATTTCGTCCACGGCGTCCGCACCGTCGCCACCCGCGAGGGCCAGGCGGCCGCGGCGCTGGCCGACATCGTCGTCCGCGGCCTGTCGCAGTCGCGGCTGCGGCGCCTCGCGGCGCTCTGCCGGGACAGCGGGCCTTTCGAGACGTTGCCCGAAGGCTGGCTGCGGGTCCTGCCGACCGATGCGCCGCTCTCGACGCCGAGCGCCTGGAGCCGCCTGCTGGTCCGGTTGACGCCGGAAGACTGGCCCGACGGCGCCGACCATGTTCCAGCGCTGCGCACTGCGGTCGAGATCCTGGCCAAAGGACCGGACGCCGCCAGCGAGATCGGAGAAGCCTTCCTCAAGGGCCGCGCACTGGCGATCTGGCGCAAGGCGCTGCTCGCCGGCCCCGCCGCCTCGATCGACGCGACGCTGGAAACCCTGAAGCAGGATGACGGGCTGGAAGCCTGCGTCTGCGTCGCCTGGATGCCGGCCAGCGCGCTTGCCGCGTCGCCCCGCCGCTTCGTGCGGCTCCTCGGCCTCAATTCCTCGCGCTGGCCGCGCGGGATCGCCGAGGACCGCCTGATCCCCGATCATATCATCCCGACCCCGGTGCTCGACCCGCTGCCGGTCAACCTCGCCGACCGCCGCGATTTCGAGACGATCCTGGCCACGACGGCCGATACCGTCGTTCTCTCGCGCGCCCGGCGCGACAGCGACGGGCGCCTCCTGGGCCGCAGCCCCCTGCTCGCCGGACGTGGCGACGAAACCTATCTGCGCCGCAACGCGACGCCGGCGCACGCCTTCAGCGAAACCGACCGCCTCATGGCCCGGCCCCAGGAGTTCGCCGCTGATCCGCAAGCGGTGGGCGCGCAGGGCTGCTGGCGCGACTGGCGGCAGGCCGAGATCACTCCCCATGATGGGCTCGTGCGGGCGGATCATCCGCTCGTTCTCGCCATCCTCGGCCGCACCCAGTCGGCCAGCTCGCTCCGCCGCCTGCTGCGCAACCCGCTCAGCTTCGTGTGGGTCTATGCGTTCGGGTGGCGTGAACCGCAGAGCAGCGCCGAGCCGCTCGTGCTCGACGCGCTCGGGATCGGCGATCTCGTCCACATGGTCCTCGACCGCGCCTTGCGCGACCTCGAAGCCGCTGGCGGCCTTGCCTCCGCCGACACGGGAACCATCGAAGCAGCGGTGGCGCAGGCGGTGCAAGCCGTCGCCGCCGATTGGGAAAGCGAGCGCCCGATTCCGCCGGCCGTCATCTGGGGGCGCACCCTCGACGACGCCCGCGTGATGGCCGGTCGCGCCCTGTCCTACGGCGATGAAGTCCTGCCCGGCGCACGCGCCTATGGCGAAGTGCCGTTCGGCGGCTCACAGCCGAAATCCGACGCGGAGACGCCTTGGGATCCCAGCACGCCGGTCACGATTCCCGACACGGGGTTCAACATCGCCGGCTACATCGACCGGCTCGACATCTCGAGCGATGGCAAGCGCGCGCTTGTGCGCGACTACAAGACCGGCCGGCCGCCGCGGAGCGATATCCGGCTCAACGGCGGACGCGAGCTTCAGCGTTGCCTCTATGCCTTCGCGGTGAAGGCGCTCCTCGGCGACGACGTCGCCATCAGCGCCTCGCTGCTCTACCCGCGCGAGTCCGTCGATCTTCAGCTCGACGATCCCGAGGCTGTGCTCGCGGAGATCACCGACTATCTGCGCGCGGCCAGGGCGAGTCTCGCCGGCGGCGCGGCCCTGCCTGGCCCGGACACCGGCGGCGACTATGACGACCTCGCCTTCGCCCTGCCGGCCAACGCCAGCGCCACCTATTGCAAACGCAAAATGCCGGCCGCGACGGAGCGGCTGGGCGAAGTCGCTCAGGTCTGGGAGGCGGAATGATGAGCAGCGTGTCGAAGATGCTGAAGGACGACGGCGCCCGCCGCGATTCGATCAGCCTCCATGATCGTTCGATCCTGGTCGAGGCCGGCGCGGGTTCGGGCAAGACCGCCGTTATGGCCGGCCGCATCGCCGCCATGCTGGCCGCAGGCGTTGCGCCGCGTTCCATCGCCGCAGTCACCTTCACCGAGCTTGCCGCGAGCGAGCTGCTGTCGCGCGTCCGCGAGCTCGTCGCCGACCTCTCGGCCGGAACGATCGCGACCGAACTGCGCGTGGCCCTGCCCGATGGGCTGTCCCAGGCCCATCGCGACAATCTCGCCGCCGCCAGCGCGGCGATCGACGAAATCACCTGCTCGACCATCCACGGCTTCTGCCAGCGGCTGATCAAGCCTTATCCGGCGGAAGCCGACATCGACCCCGGCGCCAGCGTCATGGATCGCAACCAGGCCGATCTCACCTTCCTCGAAATTGTCGATGGCTGGCTGCGCGAACGCCTGTCCGGCGGCCAGGGCGGCATCCTGGCCGAGATGGTGCTGCACAGCCCCGGCGAGACCGTGGCGCTGATTCATAAGATCGCCGAGAATCTGCGCCGCCGCCCTACGCTCGCGGCCCCGCCCGTCTCTCCGGTTGACGGCCATCTGACGGCGTTTCGCCAGGTCGCTGCGAACTTCGCGGGCTTCATGGATGGGATAACGGCGGCCGAGCCCGAAACGGTGACGATCGTCGAGCACCTGACCGGGATGGCGATCGCCGTGGCGAACGGCCCCGATCCCGTCACACCTGCGGGCCTCGTCCATCTCCTGACTTCGCGGCCCCACCCGGACCTTTGCACAAAGGCCGGCGCCTTCGCCTCCTACCGCAAGAAGGGCAAATGGGCCGCCGCGGCCAAGCAGGCCGGTCTCTCCAAGGCCGACGGCGATCGGCTGAACGACGCCGCCGAGACCCACTACACCGCCTGCTGCGACGCCTGGGCCGCGCTTGCGCAGGCCGCCGCCGGCCATGCCCTGGCGGCGCTGATCGACGAGGCGCGTCCGATCCTGCAGCGCTATCGCGACCACAAACGCGCCAGCGCCCAGCTCGATTTCGACGATCTGATTTTCGCCGCGCGCGACTTGCTGCGCGACCATGACGCCGTGCGCCGGGCGCTCGGACAGCGCTTCGCCCATGTCCTGGTCGACGAGTTCCAGGACACCGATCCGCTGCAAACCGAAATCTTCTGGCGGCTGTGCGGCGAGCCGGCCAATGGCAATGACGACTGGACCCAGTTCCGCATCCGGCCCGGCGCGCTCTTCCTGGTCGGCGACCCCAAGCAGGCGATCTATCGCTTCCGCGGCGCCGACGTCGGAGCCTATGTGCAGGCGCGGGACGCCTTCCGCGCCCAGGATCCCGACAGCCTCTTGTCGATCTCCACCAATTTCCGCTCCTGCGCCTCGATCCTCACCTTCGTCAACGAGCGCTTCGAGGCCGTGCTCTCGGCCGATGGGCAGCCGGGCTTCACCGCTCTGGACCCGTTCCATGACGACCGGGGCGGCCTGTGCGTGGCGGCCCTCGACATCGCTGTGGCGGATGAAAACGGCAAGGCCAGCGCTGAACAGCAGCGCGACGCCGAAGCCGACGCCATCGCCGAGCTGTGCGCCCGGCTGATCGAAAGCCACCCCATCATCGACCGGCGCAGCGGCGCCGAGCGCCCCTGTCAGCCCGGCGACATCGCCTTGCTGGCGCCGACCGGCGCGGAGCTGTGGCGCTATGAGGAGGCGCTGGAGCGCCGCGGCATCCCCGTGGCGACCCAGGCCGGCAAGGGGCTGTTCCGCCGCCAGGAAATCCAGGACCTGATCGCACTGACCCGCGTTCTGGCCGATCGCCGCGACACGCTGGCGCTCGGCGCGCTGCTGCGCGGGCCCTTGGTCGGCCTCACCGAGGAAGACCTGCTGGACGTCATCTGGGCGCTTCCGCGCTCGGAGGAGCAGCCGGATCGGATTCCGCGCCTGGATCTGAGCATCGACCCCGCTGTCATCGCGCACCCGCTTGCGCGCGAGGTCATCGAGCGGCTGCAATCGCTGTCCCGGCGCGGCAACAGCACGACCCCGCACGAGCTGCTCTCGCAGGCCGTGGACGTGATGCGCGTCCGCCCGCTCCTCCTTGAGCGCCATCGCGGCCAGGCCGAGCGCGCGCTCGCCAATGTCGATCTCTATCTCAGCCTGTCGACCGGATACGCCGTGCGCGGCCTGCGCGCCTTCGCCGAGGCGATGACCGCGGCGTGGTCGGACGAAGCGCGCGCGGTGGAAGGACGGCCCGACGCGCAGGAGGAAGCGGTCGCGCTGTTCACCATGCACGCGGCCAAGGGGCTGGAATGGCCGATCGTCATTCCGGTCAACACCATGACCGGAGTCGTGGCGCCGGAAAGCGCCGTTATCGACCGCCAGACCGAGACCTTCTACTGCCCGGTCCTCGGCGTCACGCCGGAGGGCTACGAAGCCGCCCGCCAGGCGGAAAAGGAAGAGCTGGACCGCGAACGCATCCGGCTCTGGTATGTCGCGGCCACCCGCGCCCGCGAGCTCCTCGTCCTCCCCCGGCTTGACGCCACGCCGTCGAAGTCGGCCTGGATCGGCCTCGTCGATCTGTCGCTCGCCGACCTCCCCGGCCTGGACCTCTCCCATCTGCCTGCCGGCCTCACGGCCGCAGGAGCGGGCATAGGCAATACCCAGACGCGCGCGAGCTTCGCCGCCGAAGCCGAAGCCATCGCCGCCGCGCAGACGCGGCTGACCTGGCTGGCGCCCAGCCGCGACGAAAACGCCGCCGGGACCGTGCTGCGGGAAGAGGAGGCCGCGCTCTGGGTGGGGGCGGCCGACGATCAGCCTCCCGAACTGGAAGCCGCCGCCCTCGTGCAGGGTGGCCGCGAACGCGGGCTGATCCTCCACAAGCTCATGGAAGAGGTGCTGACCGGCGAAACCTCGGAGGCGGAAGCCGCCCTGACCGAACGGGCGGCCGACCTCATCCGCGCGCTCGGCCGATCTCCGGTCGCCGACCCGGCGACGGGGCTGTCGGCTGAAGAACTGGCGGCCTGCGTCGTTCGGACCCTGGCCCTGCCCGACATCGCGGCCCTGCGGCCGGGACTTCTGGCCGAATTTCCTGTCTATGCCGCGCAGGCGTCCGATGGCGTGGAAACCGCAACGGCCGGGATCGCGGACGCCCTGACCGTTGGCGAGGATCGCCGGCCCGTCGTGGTCGTCGACTGGAAGAGCGACGTGAATCCCGAGGCTCAGACGCTCGACCACTATCGGGCTCAGGTGCGCGCCTATCTCGACATGACCGGCGCCGAGCGCGGGCTCATCGTTCTGATGACGAGGGGAACGGTGATCGCCGTCTCGCCCTCGCCCCAGACGGTGGCGGCCTGACGGAGGGAGACACGATGGCCTCCCGCAAGCGTCCCACCGGCTCCAACCAGGACGATCTCTTCAATCCCGAGGTCGAACTCCTGCTGCCGGCTCGGCTTGCCATTGATGGCAAGGTGCTGGGAAGCCCCGTGCGCCAATTGGCGGTTCCGGCGCGGCGGGTGCGTTGCCGGCTGCGCCCCTTCGCCGTCCGCCGCGTCAATGGTTACGAAACGACCCTGCAATCCGGCGAGATCCTGAAGATCATCAGCGCCAAAACGGCGACGTCGTTGGAAGCCGATCTCGTCCTTCTCGTGCCCGGCGCAACGGAGCCGGAACGGATCGCCGAAGCGCTCGAACTGGGTGAAGGCCGCTGGACGAATGCACCCCCGACCAGCATCGACACGCTGGATCGTTCCGCGCGCGCCGAGCGTCTGAAGGCTGTCTCCGCTTCCTGGCTCGATGCGATTCATCTGCGCGAGGGACGAGCCGCGGTGGACGGTCAGCCTGCGCAGCCTGGCCTGCGGCGTCCACAGATCGGCGCGCTTCACGCCGCGCTGGCCCACGCGACGCGATCGACGGATCCGGCCACCATCGTCATGCCGACGGGCACGGGCAAGACCGAGACAATGCTGGCGCTCAATGCCAACCGGCGGTTCGAACGCCTTCTGGTGGTGGTGCCTACCGACGCGCTGCGCGAGCAGATCGCGGGCAAATTCGAGACCTTCGGTGTCCTGAAACAACAGAAATGCCTCGATGAGACCGCAGCCTTCCCTTTGGTCATGCGGCTCGCACATATCCCGACCAGCCAGGCCGACGTCGATGAAATCTTCGACAGCGCCAACGTCGTCGTCACCACGATGCAGATCGCTGGCCGGGCGGAAGCCCCGGTTCAGGAGCGGATGGCGGCCCGCGCATCGGCGTTGTTCATCGACGAGGCCCACCATATCGGTGCGCCGACCTGGTCGCGATTCCGCGGCCTCTTCATCGACCGTGACCCGCCGCTGCCGATCGTCCAGTTCACCGCCACCCCGTTCCGCGAGGACGGCCGGCGCGTCGACGGCGAGTTCATCTATACCTACCCGCTCAAGAAGGCGCAGGCCGAGGGCTATTTCAAGCCGATCCGGTTCGAGGCGGTGTTCGGGCTCGACCAGCCCGATGCAGACCTTGCGATCGCCGAGAAGCTCGGCGACGTCCTCCAGGCCGATCTGGAGACCGGCCTCAATCATCTCGCCATGGCGCGTTGCCAGACGATCGAGCGGGCCAAGGATCTCCACCAGCTCTACAGCACGCTGTTCCCCGAGTTCCGTCCGGTCATCGTTCACAGTCAGCAGTCGATCCGCGAGCGCCGCGCGAACCTTGCCGCGCTGCGGCGTTTCGAGAGCCGGATCATCGTGTGCGTCGACATGCTCGGAGAAGGCTTCGATCTCCCGGAACTGAAGATCGCGGGCCTGCACGATCCGCACAAAAGCATCGCCGTCACTATCCAGTTCGTCGGCCGGTTCACCCGGCAGGATCCGCGCCTGGGCGACGCCACCGTCATCGCCAACACCGGCGTGGACGACATCGATCGGTCGCTCGCCAAACTCTATGCCGAGGACGCCGACTGGAACGCCCTGGTCGAGGCGCTCAGCACGGCCAAAATCGACCGGCAGGTTCGGCGCGCCGAGATGTTCAAGGGCTTTGTCGGCGATCTCAGCGACATTCCCTTGCAGACGCTCGAGCCGAAGATGAATGCCGTGATCTATCGCACGGCTTGCGACGCTTGGGAGCCGCTGCGGGCCGAAGACCTGTACAATCCCGGCGTCTATCTCGGCATGAAGGTCAACCCGCATCAGCGGGTGGCCATCTTCGTCACCCGCTCGGAGGAGCAGGCGGGCTGGACGAGCGCACAGCATGCGACCAACGTCATCTGGGACCTGCATATGATGCACTGGGACCCCGACAAGAAGCTCCTCTATATCAGCAGCTCGGCCAAAGGCCCCTATGACCGCCTGGCCAAGGCTGTCTGCGGTGACACGACACGGCGCGTCGAAGGTGAGGAAGTCTTCCGCAGTCTTCACGGCTTCAATCGCCTCATCCTGCGCAACCTGGGCCTCACGCACCATCAGGGCCGTGGCGTGCGCTATTCGATGTATATGGGCGTGGACGTCGCCGACGGGTTGGACACCGCGAAATCGCAATCCCGCATCAAGAACAACGTCTTCGCGACCGGCTTCCTCGATGGCGTGCCGGCCTCGCGCGGCTGCTCGGCCAAAGGAAAATTCTGGTCGATCTCCCCGGTTCGCGACCTCACCGACTGGGTCGAGTGGTGCGGCGACATCGGCGCAGCCGTCAACGATCCAGGCATCACCACCGACGGCGTCTTCAAGAGCGCCATGCGTCCCCGCCAGATCAATGAGCGGCCGGGCGTTCCGCCCGTCGCAATTCACTGGCCGGAATCCCTGCTGACACAGATCGAGGACCGGATCGAGATCAGCTTCGACGACATCGCCGCGCCGTTCGCGGAATGCGACATCGAACTCGTGGGCCACGAAGCCACCGGGCCGCTGCGCTTCGCGGTGCGCAGCGACACGCAGATCGCCGAGTTCGAAATCCTGTTCGCCGAAGGCGGCGCCCGTTATCCGCAACGATCAGGGCCGAAGGCGACGATCAAGGTCGGCGGCAAGGTGAAGACGCTGTCGGAATCCTTCGGCGACGACTCTCCGCAGATTGATTTCGGAGACGGCTCTCTCCTGATCTACAGTCATCTCTATGCCCTGCCCGATGGTGTTAAGGTCGAACCTTATCCCTCAGATCGGATCGAGGCTTGGCACTGGTCGGGGACAAATATCCGAACCGAATCTCAAGGATCGGAGAAACGTGCGGATTCCGTCCAGCGGCGCGTCATCGAGACCCTGCTCGCCGACGGGGATGCTTACGATCTGATCTTCGACGACGATGGCGCCGGCGAGATCGCCGATGTGGTGACGCTTCGCGTCACCGAAGGCCTGGTTCAGGTCACACTCCATCACTGCAAGTTCTCGAGCGCCGACACACCCGGCGCCCGCGTGAAGGATCTCTACGAAGTGTGCGGGCAGTCCCTGAAATCCGCCCGCTGGCGCGACCGCCCCAACCGCATGTTCACGCACATGCTCAGGCGCGAGAAACTGCGCCTCGAGAAGGGGCAAAGCACTCGCTTCGAACATGGGAACGCCGCGTTCCTCAAACGGCTGAAGGCGAGCTGGCAGGACTATCGCTACGAATTCGACGTTCGCATCATTCAGCCCGGCCTGTCGCGGGCGGCGATCACCGAGGAAGGGCTGCATCTGCTCGCCGGTGTAGAGACCTATCTGCTGGAGACCCGCGCGATGAAATTGCGGGTCATCGGCAGCGCATAGCCGCCGTCGGGAACGCCTCGCGGCTCTCCGATCAGCCTGGCATCAGGCGCTGATGGCGTCGGCATCGGTCATCGGAAGGTCGGTCGCCGATGCAGGCGCGACCATGCTGCCGTCATCGAACGCCGGGGCGCTCGTCTCCGCCGTCTGACCATGGCCGTTGGCCGATGGGTCCGGGGCGACCCACTGCTGTTGCCGAAGCCCCATCGCGGAAAAATCGAGGACGAGCGGTTGCAGCAGCGCACGGGTCGCTTCCCCGCCGCGCGACAGCACGTCGATGAAATCTTCCTGGTTGGGCTGGCCGAGAGCCAGCCGATAGATCATGCGCTGTTCGCGAAGTTGAGCGAACCGCAGCATGTCCCGGCCGAACGGACGCTCGAAAACGTGCCTGCGGATTTCGGCGCCATCGAGCACCCACCACGGCCGAAGGCCGCTCTTGTCGACAAAGCGCTCCGCGTGCCGTTCCACGCATCGCCAGGGAGAGCCTTGGTCCACGGCGGGATCGCCAAGCACTTCGTCGCGCAACTCTTCCGCCAGCTTCCGTCTGACCGACAGGCCCGCATAGCGCTGGATGCGGCCTTCGCGTTGCTCGAGATCGAGAGGGTTGGAGGAAAGGTCCCAATGAACCACGTGCGAACACCAGGGATGGAAATCCAGCCCCTCCTGCCCAACCGATGTCGTCGCCAGGACATGCGGCCAGAAGGGCGTGTTGAAGCTTCGGCGCACTTCGTCTGGACGCGCCGCGGCGGCCTGCGTCACGCCTCCCTTCACCTTGGCCACTGGCTCGGCTTCGGCGTCGCCAAACGGCACGGCGACATGACAGCGCACAGGTATCTTGTGCGGCTGCCCGCCGATCCCGTGAAAACTGAAACTGCCGGCCCGGAGGCCGAGCGACGCCTTCAGATCCCTGGCAAGACCCGCCGCGCCTCCATGGAGATTCTGGGCGCGAAGCCAGAAATGCTCGTCGAGAACGCTCTCGAACCCGCCGTCGACCACCGCGCCCATGACTTGCTCGACCGCGTTCTTGCCCGGCAGCGATGACAGTATGACCGGGTTGTCGAGATAGGCGCGCAGGCCCTGCCAACTGAGCTGGACTAGTTCGGGGTATCGCGCGGCGTCTAGGATCGTGGGGTCATGGCGCCGCAGAGCCCGGCCGAGCACGACGCCCGGCGCGCCAATGGCATAGTCCACGAGGTCGGAAAGCTCGACCGGGGAAAGCCCGTCGATCGGCGGCGCCTGACGCCATTTTCGCACCCCCGATTGCGCGGCGCGATCATCACCGATCGCGCTGCTCCATCCCGCCGCCGACTGCTCCGCAACACCCGCCATGCGTTCGATGGACGCCAGGACGCGGGCAATCGATCTGTGACGTCGGCGGGCCTTGACCGTGTCCCGTTCGACAATGCCTCTCGGCAAAGCAGCGAGAATCTGCCGGCGAACTTCCTTGCGGACAGCGCCGAGTGGCGCGCCCGCCTTTGCGAGCGGGTCGGTGTTACGGATCAGCCATGGCGAGGGATGGAACGCCGCCATCACGGGGCCAGGCACTGCCGCCAGCTTGAAGCGGCGCCGCCTGTAGGCTTTTTCGTATCCTCCTTGTTTCCGGGGAAGACAGCGCGCCTCGATCCCGAAGCTGAGAAGCGCTGCGACGCTGGGGGGCGTTGCACGGAACCGGCTGAACATAAGGAGCTTGGGATCCGCTCCGGCTTTCGGACCGGACCTCGCCGCCGCCCACCCCCCGCGAAGCGGCCACCATGCAAGCGATGGGGCGACCCAGGGCAAGGACAACAATTCGGGCGGAGCGACACCGTTCAGCGCACGAAGCTTGGCGTCGGGCCAGTCAGCCGGCGCGTTGAGTTTGTTGCGACGCTCGCGCGTCATTCGCGTGAGCTTCGGCGCAGCCTTGATTCTGGCCTTCTTCCAGGCCGCATAGCGCGGCCCGAGCGACTGGGCCGGCAAAGGAACCGACGACCAGTAGGGCAACGCTTCGTAGCGCATCTGCTCGGCGAAGCTCTCCGCCAGATGCCGATAAACCTGAAAATCCTCCGGCAGAGGGTCGGCATGAAGAAACTTCGTGCCAGCGAGCGGATCGGACGAAGCCACGCTGTCCCGCTCCGTGCGCGACATCACCGGCGTCATGAGCTGCCGAAGCTCATCCCGGAGCCGACGCGCTTCCGCCACCTCTTCCATCAGTTCCGGGCGGCTTACATCGGAATGAGCAGCGATGGCGCGCAACTTGTCGCCAAAATCCGCAAAGAGATCCCTCGCGCGATCGCGCGCGGCCGAGCCGGCGAGAAACTCGATCAATTTCAGAAGCTCCGCATGAGCAAGCGCGCCGCGCGCTTCTTCCCATCGCGTGGTCAGATACGGATATGGCGTGGCGCTCAGCAGCAGGATCGCCGGCGGCCTGGCCGAGCCTTCAGGCTCGAGGAGCGCCTTCAGAAGCGGGTCGGCGTCCTTCTCGTCGAGAAGTTGCCGATAGCGCTGGAACTCGTCGAGAATGACGAGATCCGGCGGTTGATGGCGCAACGTCGCCAGCGCCAAGGCTCGCCGGAGACGGCCAACGAAGGTCGTCGGTCTGAGCGGCTTGATCTTGCGCTCGATGTCCCCGTGCAGCGCCAGATCGAGCATCGCACGCACAGGTTCGCCGAACTCGACTTCCAGCGCCTCACGGAACCTCTGCCGCAAACCAGGTGGCGCCGCAGCGAACTTCTTCTCGGCGTCCGTGACAGCCCCGTCCCAGGAACCGCGCGCACTGAGCCGCAAGATGTCGGGATCGAGATCGCGGGCGAAAGCGGGATAGCTCTGTTCGAGCAGCACCTTCAGAAACGCCCGCTCTTCCTTACGTCCGCCGGTCAGGCGCGCCTTCGCGCCCGGAAACGAGGTCGCAGGCGTGAGTGCATAGATCAAAACCGGGGTGGCCGGCCGCTTCTCGACGGCGATCAGCGAAAGCCGATCGGGCGTCTTGATCGCATCCTGCAATTGGGACTCGCCCAGGAAGCCGACGACCCGGCTCTTGTTCTGGTGCGAAACAGCGTGCCCGTTGGCGATGTAATAGATGGTCAAGGGACGGCGGCCGTCCTCGGCCATGCGGCAAGCCAGCTCCTTAGCCACGACGGTTTTTCCGAGGCCGACCTCATCGGCGACCAGAAAACGCCGCCGGCTCCCAAGGTCCGCAAAGGACGCAAACGCCGCGTCGACGGCCGCCTTCTGAAACGGCTTGGGCGCGCTCATCGGCGCTTGCCCTTGATTTCGGCAACCCCGAGCCCACTGCGAAGCTTGCCCCACAGATCATCGAAGCGGCGCAGCATATCCCCAGTCTGGGGGTCTTCCTGCCTGGCCTCCTCAAGCACGGCGGGCAGATATTGCGATACCCGCTGCTCGATCTCGCGGAACTTCTCGGGATCGCGCGCCCATGCCGCCAGCATCTCCTCCAATGTCGGCAGCGCGGAATCGAGCGCCGGATTCATTTCCGGATTGCCCCGATTCCGTAGTTCGTCACTCGTCCAGTCGCCTTCCCCCTCGCGCCCGTCGTCCGCCAGCAATCCGGCCAGCCACAAGAGGAACCCTCTGGCTCCCAGAAAGCGCACGAACGCGGCACGGTCGCGATCTTCCCCAAATGGCGGATCTGCAGGCGCGCGTTGCAGCCAGGAGAGTCCCTTTCCTCCACGGCTCACGCGCAGCCGAACGAACTCGCTCCGCTCGGCGGGAGCAATCGGTCCCAGAGGCACGGTGGTTTGCCCGCGGGGCCACGCAACCAGGTCGCCGTAGAGCGTGCCCACCTCGAGCGCGATGTCCGGCTCGTCCGGATGAGGCCCGCCTGGATGGAGATCGGAACGATGCGCGAGGCGTGCGCCCTCATCGTCAAAGCCGAGCTGCACCGCCCATCGGGCTGCGACCTGCGCACGCGCGCGTTCGAGCGCCTCCTCCTCCAAGGCAGCGGCGTCGGGCGCATGTTCCACGAGGGGCGCCTCAACCAACCGGGCGGAGCCGAGAAGGGCTTTCAGCCCCCTCTCGACCGGCTCCGTAACGACCAGCTCGGCGGTGACTTCGGCATTACGGCCCGTCCAGGCGCGCATGGTCGCGTTCGCGCTGCCGAGCCATAGCCGCCGCTTCTGCCCCGACCGCATGAACAGCAACTTCGCATGCAGGCCTCGGCCGAGTTCCTCCTCCTCGTCGGCAGCGGGATCACGGTCGGAGGCCGCCACGGCAAGCTCGGCATCGGACTCGGGGTCGCCGGGGGGATAGTCCGGCGCGTCCAGCGCGAGCAGATCATCGAACGCCGCCAGCGAGGGACCAATCCGTTCGATCTCGCGCATGGTCGTCAACAGCACCCGCCGCGTCGGTTTCGGCCCCTGAGGCGCTTGCCGGGCGAGGAACGTCTTGTCGATGAACGGGCTCACCACCACGACTTCATCCGTTCCTGCCGGCGGCACGGGAACCGCCAGGTTTCCATTTCCGTCTGACCAGCGAAGCCGCTCGACTCTCACGCCTGCCGGAGCGCGCCACGCTACCTTCGCGACGGCCGCGCTCAATGCGGCGGGCCGCACGCCCTTGAACCCCGCCCTCTCGGCCAGCGCACGCGCCACCTCCTCCGCGCCCGGGATGAAAGCGCCGCCCTTCTCCCCGGATAGGAGCAGCAGGCCGATGTCCCGGTTCACATTTTCGGTGAGATTGCGGCTCCCGATCCAAAGGCGCCAGCCGGTCTTCCCGTCCGCATCGCGCGTGCGAACGAGCGCCGCCTTGGGATGCCAGCTATGGGTTGCTTCATCGAAATCGACTTCGCGCACGAACTGGTCTAGCACCGCCGCGATACGCGGTGTCCGACGCATTTTCGCAACGCGGCCCCGCTGGACGATAATGCGCACCTTTCCGCGAAGACGTTCAACCGCGTCGGCAAAGTCGGATGGGCTGCCGCGGCCCGCGTCGGTGTCCTTTCCGGCCAGGGCGAGCAGCGTTGCGCCGATCGATCCCAGATCCGCCGAATAGGAGGCCAGCAAGGCCAGCTCGACATTTTCGTCGGGACCGGGGCGCAGACCCTCGAGAAACGAGAGCGCCGGCCAGTTGTCGATGGTCCCGCTCATTCGGCGTTCGCCAGATCGTCTAGGAGCGTGCTGACCTGCTCCCATCGATAGTGGAGAGGTCCAGCGAGCCCATGCTCGTCGTTCGACCACTCAAGCCGCCGCGCGCGTCCGTTAGGCGTCAAGGGAAGCCGCGCACGAGGCCCCTTTCGGGCTTCGGCCGCCGCATAGACCCCGAAAAGCGGGCGGGGATCGGTCGATTTCGAAACGATCCAGTCCTTCGTCGCCGTCACGACGGCGCGCAACTTCGACGGCAGCACGCCTATATCTGCTTCGAGCGCGTCGACATCGAGTTTGGCCGCAACCGCGCCGTATTCGGCAACGGTCGAAGCGAGATGATCGCGATGGCGGGTTGACGCCTCCCGATTGTCGTCGGCCTCGACGATATGTTCGAGAAGCGCGTCGTAGATAGCTCGGCCCACGCCGGCGAGATTGGCCGCCTGCTGCGCCCGCGCGAGCGGCGCCCGGTCAGGACCGGCGATCGCACGGGTCTCGGGAGCCCACATTCCCGGCGGCGATGCGGCCTCCGTCCGAACAAGACGTGCGAGCAAGGAAAGCTCATGGCCTCCGCTGTCGCGCAATTGCGCGAGGCGTTCGCGAAGAAAGGCGGCCTCCGCTACCGCCAACCGGAGAGTTATCGATCCACCGGTCCAGCCAGACGGGCGCCCGGGCAGCGGGACGAATGGCGGATCGAAGCCGAGGAGTGGCTGTCCGTCGTCATCGGTCGCCGCGCTCACGCTCTTCAGCAGTCTATGTGCATGCGCCCGAGAGATCGTCCGCCCGTCCAGGCGCGGGCGCAGGATTCCCCACACCGCGAGCGCATTCCAATATACGGTCGATGGCGGCTGACTGGACGGTTTGGGGAAAACACGACCCCCAATCACCTGGGATTCGCCGGCCTCCCGAAGCCGCCCGGCAAGCACCCTTTCGCGTTCGCGCAGGGCACGTTCGGCCGCCGGTCCCGTCAAACCCGCAAGGTCTTCGAACAACCATGGCACGAAGATCGCGTAACGCGCCCGCGTATGCAGGACCGATGTGCCCGGGAAGAAATGATCGGCATACCGCTGATGGATGGTCAAAAAACCGATCTCGTCGCGCACGCCCATGGATTCTTCGTCCATTTGCGCCTTGGCGCGGGCCAGCGCCTCACGGGACAAATAGGTCCACCCCAACGCCGGCTCGACATGCGAAGCGCGTCGCGCGTGCGGCGATCTCGTCGGTCGAGACACCGCCGTCAGCTCCATAGTGAGGATAGAGGCGCCGCTGCCAACCGGTCGCCAAACGGCACAACGTCCGTGTTATCGTAGAGAACGGCACCGAATGCGAAGCGGTCCCCGCAAGCGTCGGCCAGGGCGCGCAAGCCGGAAAAATCGCCAGCTTTGACCGTGGCGCTCGCCTTCACCTCGATGCCGGCGATCGTCCCGTCATCGCGCTCCAGCACGATGTCCACTTCGCGCATATCTCGATCGCGAAAATGGTGCGGCGTCACACGCAGGTCCGAGGCCGTCATCAGCTTCAGGACCTCCGAGAATACGAAGGTTTCCAGCAGCGAGCCGAATGTCCCGCGATCGGCCTTGACCCGATCGAAGGTGAGCCCGCGCGCGGTCGCCAGCAGCCCGGAATCGAGGAAGTGCAGCTTGGGCGTCTTGACGATCCGCTTCAGCGCATTGGTGAACCAGGGTTGCACGGTCGCGATCAGGAACACCTGCTCGAGCAGGCCGACATAACGCTGGCTGGTCCTGTGATTGACGTTGATGCCGGCGGCAAGCTGCGAATAGTTGGCCAGCTGCCCCGAGTGTTCGGCCAGCAGACGCACGAATTTCGGGAGTTCTGTCAGCTTCTCGACCTCGGCGATGTCGCGGAGATCGCGGGTCAGGATCGAGGTGAGATAAGAACGCGCCCAGTCCTGACGCCGCCGTTCGCCGTCACGGCTGATCGCTTCGGGGTAGCCGCCGCGCAGAACGAGCTGGACCAGATCGTCACCGACGATCGCATCTTTGTGGCCCTGTAGCTTCCCCTCGAAGAGGCGCTCCAAAAAGGTCGGCGCGCGCGCTTCGATCTCGGCCCTGGCGAGCGGGAGCATCTGGATGGTCTCCATCCGCCCGGCCAGGCTGTCGGCGACTCGCGGCAGCGTGAGGACATTCGCGGAGCCTGTGAGCAGAAATCGGCCCGGGCGATAATCCTCGTCGACCGACTTCTTGATGGCCAGCAGCAGGTCCGGCGCGCGCTGGATCTCATCGATGATGGCTTTGTCGAGGCCCCGGATGAAGCCGGCGGGATCGGATTGCGCCGCTTCGAGGACCGTCTGATCGTCGAGCGTGATATAGCTCCGCCCGGCTTCCCCCATCTTCCGGACGAGCGTGGTCTTGCCGGCCCGGCGCGGTCCCACGATCAGAACCACCGGGGTGTCCGCAAGGGCTTCCTCCACCCGCTGCTCCACGAACCGCTCGAACATGCCAACTCCGAATCTCGGCTGATTGGCACTATCAGATACGGCAGATTTGCAGTCAATGACCCGCTGATTGGTATTTCCATGACCGCCATTTGATAGCGCAAGGGAGAATGCCTCCCGAATGGAGCATCATTCGTCAGCCCTAGCTGCGCGGAGAAGCGTCCCCGCACCGCCCAGCCTAAACGCAGCCTCACAGCCCATCGCAGAACCAAGTTCTGTGCGCTCCGCTTGACGCTGTCACGCTTTGCGAATGGGAAGATCGCCTCGGCTTCCCCGCCTATTTGTATCCATGGCTAGCCGCGTGCCCTACGCCTGACGATTGATACTTCCCTGGCTACGTCCGCACGCTCATGGTCGGTCATGCAGGAGCGTGCGCCATCAAGGCTCGGCCAGCGTGTCGGCGCCTCTGAACGACCGACGCATCCCGGGAATGCGTCTCGCGCTCAACCATCAGCGATTATCAACGGCAGGTCTTCTGCCGAAGGAGGGCGTATGTCAGAGACCACATTCCTCACGCCGGAAGAGGTAGCCGAACGCTATCGCGGCAGCGTTTCTGTCGGCACGCTTCGGAACTGGCGAGCGATGAAGATCGGGCCGTCGTTCGTAAAAATCGGCAAGGCGGTTCTCTACCGGGTCGATGAGCTTGAGGCGTGGGACGACAGGAACCGTGTCCAGTGCCGCGCCTCAAAGCGAATTGAGCAAAGCGCCGGGGATCGCGCGTGATCCCTCGGCACAAATGGCGGGCGCGCCGGTCGGCCCTCCCGGCGCGCCCGTCCGTCTTCAGTTCATGCGGGGCAAACCGCCCCTCATGCGGCTGGACCATATGACGGCCAGCCTGATGGGCCTCATGCGGGTTCGCCGCCATTCCCACCGCCATGCTTGATCCGCCCCGGAGTGCGGCTTCTCCCATGGTCCCCGCGCTTATCGGGTCCGGGTCCCCATATTGAACTCAGGCGCCTGGTGTTTCCGCAATCGCACCAAGCGTGTCGATCTCGGCGATCTTTTGAAACTCGCTGAGATAGTCCTGCTGATACGTCGCCAGCCAGCGGACCACCCGATCGTTAGCAAGGAGCTTGGCGATGTATCCGCGCGCGACCGTCAAATGCAGATTGTCGATGCCGTAGGTTTCCTCAACCGACTTCACCTGGGTCTGGAGCGCCGCCAGCTCCCGTTCCATCCGTGCGATCTGTTGGCCCGAGGGCGTCGGCTTGCCGCCGCCTTTTCCCTTCCTGGTGGTGGCAAGCTGGCTTTCAGATGTCGCAGCGCGCAGCGCGCGCGCGAACATGACCGAGAAATTGTTCTGGCCAATCATCAGGTCGGCAGCCTCGATCTGCCTGACCGCCGTCATCTGACGCAGGATGTCGAACACCTTCATCGAGCAGGGCGTGTCTTTCAGCATCTCGGCGGCCTCGGGACTGATCCCTTCCAGCAATCGGGAACGCCGCAGCACGGACTGCACCCGGAGGTTCAGGGCATCGGCAATATCGGCGGACGACACGCCTCGATCCATCGCGCGCGCAATCATCCGATGTTCCTGGATCGGCGGGATGCGGTTGACGCGCTTGTTGTAGGTATAGGTGTCGTCCTCAGAGGCGAGCAGGCACTCGGCCTCCGCAATGCCGAGCTCCTTCAGCGCCTCCAGGCGAAGATGGCCGTCCAGGAGAAACCAGGCGCCGGCATTCGTCCCATCCGCCATGACGACCGGCGCCTCGATAAGGCCGATCGCCTTGATGGAACTGAGAACCTGCGAATAGGACCGGCTTTCCTTGGCGCCGTTCGGCAACGTCTTGAGCGGAACGATTGCCGCGACGGGGATCGTCAGGAAATCCTGCTCGAAGGCGAGACGAATACGCCCGTCCTCCTGGCTCTTCGGTTCGTCAGGCATGGTCGCCTCCTGACACGCGAGCTTGGAGCGCCCGAGGCATGGTCGCCAACCCTTCCGCTCTCAGCAGGTTGATGAAGCCGTCGTTGGAGAGCAGATCCTTCAGCGCCTCGACGACGAACAGCAGCCGGGTCTGGGTGAAATCCGACTTTTTGACGAGCAGGCGCTGCTTTTCGGCCTCACGCTGATAGACCTGCATGAGATCCGCGGCCGTCAGTCGGCGGGAGCCGGTGTCTTTCCGACCCAGCCGCCCGGCAGGCAAGCCGCCCTTGCGTTGGCTCCGCATCCGCATGTCGAGCAGGCGGCGCACGGCGGCCAGCTTCTTGCCTCTAAGCTTGCCGGTCTCATAGGCGTCAAGGAGCAGGCTCTGCGCCTCTTCCGTCTCGGCCTTGGAAATCTCCATCGCCAGGGTGATCGGAATGAGCCCGGTCTCGACCGCGGCCACCAACCGCTCCTCGCCACGCTCGAGAAGCGAGGCGATCATATTCACCCACGATGCCCCGACGCCGATCTTCTCAGCGATCTCGGTATCGGTGTAGCCACGGGAGCGCAGAGCGCCGATCTCCTTCATGAGGTCAATCGGGCGTGGGGTGCGCCGCGCGATATTTTCGACCAGGCTCATCACGAGGCACTCGCTCTCATTGGCCTCGATCACCACGGCCGGAATCTCGGTCTGGCCCAGCATCTGGAAGGCTTCCAGCCTGCCTTCACCGCAGACGAGATCGTATCTCGGCCCTCCGGCGCCATCACGGCGGCTCACCGTAATGGGCCGTTTCAGGCCGATGGCTTCGATGTTGTTCACGATCTCCCGATGCTGGCGCTTGTTGCGCGCGCGCGGGTTCAAAACCGTGATCCGGGAGATGGGGATCATTTCGATCCGCTTCGGGCGGACGGCAGGCATCATGCGGCCTCCCCAAGAGGAACGGGCGTAGCGATGTCGTAGAGAAGCTCGAGGCCGTCGAAGCGGTAGGCATCGAGGTCGAGCGCATTCTCCTCTCCCAGCCGGAGCTTTTCGGAGAGCATGTCGATACGCGGGAAGAGGTAGTAGTCGAACGGTGCGCGATTGGCGCTGTCCATCCGCACGATGATCGTGATGTCGGGCGCAAGCGAGGTGTCGAAGCGCAGATTCCACCGCAGCAACCCGGTCGGCGTCTCGACGCACCGGGCCACCACAACGGAGAGGCTGAACTCGCCATTGACGATCACTCGGTCGGTCTGGAGATCCTGCCAAGCGGCGCTGCCCGTAGCCCGCAATCCGTCGAGCACCTCGCGGAGAATTTCGGGATGGAGCTTGCGCAGCTCGCGGTTGATTTCGACGTAGCGGTAATCGCGATCGGGCGTGAAACCCACGAGGGTATAGGCGCGAAGCAGACTGCCGAAGCGCGAGCTGTAGGCGCTGCTGGATGGCATCCC
This sequence comes from Rhizorhabdus histidinilytica, assembly GCF_900167915.1. GTDB lineage: Bacteria > Pseudomonadota > Alphaproteobacteria > Sphingomonadales > Sphingomonadaceae > Rhizorhabdus > Rhizorhabdus histidinilytica. The sequence goes on from NZ_FUYM01000004.1 coordinate 253,812, forward strand.
CTCGCATTCGTCGATGACGATCCCGGACAGCAAACCCTTCTGTCGGTAGAGTTTCCGCAGAGATTGCAGCATCTCCTCGTCGCTCAGACGGAAGGAGCGCGCACTGATGATGGTCCTTGCCGCCTCGAACAGTTCGCGTTCGACGACGGCCGCGAAGGCGTCTGGCGACCTGATCCACATCTCGGGATCGTTTTGGACGCGCTTCTTCTTCAACTTGAAGGAACGGCGATTCCACACGTTGTCGCCGATATACTTCTCATTGATCAGAATCTGGTGGACCGTTCCCCTGGTCCAGGGGCGTCCAAGATCGGTCGGAATGCCTCGTCGGTTGAGGTCGGCCGCAATTTCCCTCTCGCTGTAACCCTGATGGACGAAAGCTCGGTAGATGCCGCGCACAAGCTCGACCTCTTCCGGCGGGCCGAGCGTGAGGATCACACGATCGGTCTGGATGCTCTTGTGCTCCCCCCGGTCGAGGACACCTTTGACGACGCCATGCTCGTCGACCAGGGTTCGGCGCAGGCCGAAGCCGGCGGGTCCGCCCTGGCGGTAGCCCTTCTCGATCAACCGGCCCTGGCCCGCGAACACCTTGGTCGATAACTCGCGGCTATATTCACCGGCCATCGCACGCTTGACGCCCTTGACGATGGTCGAGATCGGGCTGCCGTCGTTGTCGAATTGCTCCGCGCAATACTCGACGGCGATGCCGGCACGCCGGCAGATATATTCGTAATAGGCGCTCTCGTCGGCGTCCTGAAAGCGCCCCCAACGGCTGACGTCATAGACGAGCACCAAGGTGAAATCGGTGCTCCCGGACTGCACGTCTTCGATGAGCTGCTTGAGCGCGTCGCGCCCCTCTATCTTGAGGCCACTTTTCCCGGCGTCGGCATAGGTCCTGACGATCTCTATTCCGCGGGCCTCAGCATATTGCTTGATCGCTTCGGATTGGTTTTCGGTCGAGTATTTTTGATGGTCCGTAGACATGCGGACGTATTCGGCAGCCCGAAGAGGGCGGTCAGGCTGTCCTGACTGATCATCGTAAAGTCGCTGGCCCATCACATTGCGCCGTCCCGAAACTGTCTGCGGCGGTCCGGGCGACCTACCGCCGCTGCATTTGACGGGCCTCTGCCGCCACTCCGCACGGGAACCAGTCTAGCTGCGGAGGAAACGGAAGATGTTGCCGAATACGGGCAGGAAATTTCCCCTTTGGACAGGCGTGCTTGGCGGGCGCGAAACCTACGCGCAGACCATCGCCGAGTTGCTGCGCAAGGAGCACGGAGACAGCCGCCGTGCGATCAAGCAACTCATGCGGCAGACGGATGCGAGCGAGCGGACCGTCAAGCATTGGCTCTCAGGACAACACGGGCCGGATACGGTGTATTTCCTACGCTTAGTAGTTTCGTCGCCTGTCATCAGGGCTTTCGTTCTTGGCCTGCTCGAAGGCCCGGCGGCGATCCCGCTCACCGGCCCGGTCGATCGCATTTCCCTCGCCAGAGCCCGTGAAGCCTATGCGGCCGGCGAAGCCGCTGGCGGAGGGCCGGCAACGAGTGCGCGAAAAAATGACCCTGAACGTGGCCCTGAACGCGACCCTATAAATGTCCCTGATCGGACCGAGATCAACGAGCGACAACATTGGTTCCTGGACCGAGTCGCCGCGGGTCGCTGCCACGCTAAGGAGATCGTATCAGTTTGGGCGGTCAGTCTGAAAACCGCGCGGCGGGACATCGCCGTGCTCAAAGCGGCTGGCCTCATATGCTACGTTGGATCGCCGAGGAAAGGGCAATATCGGCTAACTGGCCGGCGGCGCCCGCTTCTTGCTCGATGATCGTGGCGCTCAGATGACCTTGGCGACGATGACGCATAACGACTTTGGAACTGCACCGTGACTATATGGGCTGGTGCAAACACGAAACGGCATTGATTTCAAACGAGTCGCCGCGCTGACAGCTTTTGCCATCGCGCACAGCGATGCGTTCACGCGGCCAGTGAAATTTGTCCCCAGACGGGGGCGTGCATGATCGAATGGATTATCGGCGCGGCGCTTCTCGCTGGTGGTCTCTTCGGCACCGGCAAAACGAAACGACCCGGCGCTTCACCGGCTTCGAGCCCGCGCGAAGACTACCCTGCCAAGGTCTCGGAGTGGCGATCCCGCTGGCAACCAACGGTCGATCGCTCGCGCTGGATCCCCAAAAGTATGGCATCGCGCATTATCGCGCGCTTCCCGCCGCCCAAGCGATCTGGGATGTCCTTTCCGTGGCTTGGAGGCGATCGCTTCGAGCAGGAACTGCTCGCCGAATTTGCAACGCACAATGTTGCCTATCTGGCGCGACAAAAGGAGCGGCTGAAGCCATTCTTCGATACGGTAGAGAAGAACCCTCTCACCGACGATCAAATGGACGGCTGCATCTGCATGGACGATGCCGTGCAGATCGTGGCTGCGGCCGGGTCGGGCAAGACATCGACCATGGTGGCCCGGGTCGGCTACGCCCTTCACGAAGGCCTGGTGAAGCCCGAGCAGATACTTGTTCTTGCCTTCAACCGAGCCGTCGCCGAGGAACTCCAGTCGAGGATCAATGCCAGGTTGGCGGGATTCGCCGGTATTGATGCGGTCACGGTCAAGACGTTCAACGCCTTTGGTCTGGGCGTGATCGGCAAAGCCACGGGGCGTAAGCCATCACTGGCGGAATGGGCCGAACCGGGCCGCGACGGCGCCATGATCGTCGAAATCATTGATGATATGCGATCCAGCGATGACAAGTTCCGCCACGATTGGGACCTGTTCCGCACCGTTTTTGGTCGAGACATCGGCTCGTGGAACGAACCGGCGCAGGCCAACGCCTACCGCGATGGTCGGCGGGGTATCCTCACCGCGAATGGCGAAATCGTCAAAAGCGAAGAGGAACGGATGATCGCGGACTGGCTGTTCTACCACGGCGTCCACTATCAGTATGAGCGGCCCTATGAGCACGACACGGCCACCGAGCATCATCGGCAGTATCGCCCGGACTTTTTCTACCCCGAGATTGATCTCTATCATGAGCATTTCGCGCTCAACGAAAAGGGGCAGGCGCCTGCGCATTTTGGCGGCGATTATCTGGACGGGGTCCGCTGGAAACGCGAACTTCACGCCGAAAAGGGCACGCGGCTCTTTGAAACCACGTCCTACGAAATCAGAAACGCTGACGGCTTCGCAAACCTTGCCGCGGAGCTCAAACGCAGCGGAATCCTGCTTCAATACGGCCCTGATCGTCAGACCAAGGGCCAACGCCCCGTCACGACCGAACAGCTTGCCGCTACGATCAGAATTTTCCAGCAGCACGTCAAAAGCAACGGCCTCTCGCACCAGCAGCTCCGGGAAGCCGCGGCGAAGGACACGCGCGGCCATGCAGACCGGCTGACCCGGTTCCTGGCGCTCTTCGAGCGGATTGCGGACGAATGGGAGCGGCGGCTGCGGGAAGCCGACTGCATCGATTTTGACGACATGCTGCTGATGGCGATTGACCACATCGAGAGCGGCCGTTTCGCCAGCCCCTATATGATGGTGCTGGCCGATGAGTTTCAGGACACCTCACGGGCCAAGGTGCGCCTGCTAAAGGCCCTGCTGACGAACGCCGGGGAAGAAGCGCATCTCTGCGTCGTCGGCGATGATTGGCAGGGCATCAACCGCTTCGCCGGCGCCGACATCTCCGTGATGACCGAGTTTGAAAAGGTGTTCGACAATTCGACCCGGCTCATGCTGAGTACGACCTTCCGCTGTCCCGCGCAGTTATGCGAAGCCTCAAGCGCTTTCGTTCAGGCCAATCCCCGGCAGATTAGAAAGACGGTCGAGACGACCAACTCCTATACGAAGAAATCGCTGCATGCGTTCGCCGCCGAAACCCAGTCCCTCGCGCTGGCTCGGCTCGAGCAGGATCTGCAGAGCATGTATGATTTCGCGCGGAGCGGCCGACTGAACACCGATTCCGGCGACCGTATCAGCGTGATGATGCTCGGCCGGTACAACAATGACGAACCGCGAGGGTGGCAGCGCTGGAAACGGCGCTTCGGCGACCTTCTGAGCATTGAATATCGCACGGTCCATTCTTCTAAGGGCCTGGAAGCCGACTACGTCATGCTCCTGAACGTCGTTGAGGGCATGATGGGCTTTCCAAGCCAGATTACCGACGATCCGATCCTCCAGATCGCGATGCCCGAACCCGACCCATATCCCTTGGCTGAGGAGCGCCGCCTCTTCTACGTCGCGCTCACGCGGGCTCGCCGCCAAGTGCGCATTTACACCCTGTTCGATTCGCCGTCCCGCTTCCTGATCGAACTGGCGAGAACGGGCGCGGTGGAGATCGAAACGGAGGAAGGCGTCCTGAGCCCCTGCCCGAAGTGCGGCTGCGGCACCATGAGGCGGTACGATGGCCAATATGGCCCGTTCGAGGCGTGCAGCACCCACCCTCGTTGTGATTTCAAGCGCAACCTCTCGGTGGAAAGTCCCCGTGTAGCGGCGCCGTCGAACCGGGTGAGAATCGCACACCCGATGTCAGCTGGAGATTCCTGTCCCACCTGCGGCGATGGATTGATGGTCGTTCGTTCCGGCGGAGCATATCAACCGTTCCTGGCTTGCTCGGGCTATCCTTCGTGCAAAACTACCGCTGCCCTTGACGGAGGCACTGAGGGTGGCGCAACTCGGGCTCGGACGTTGCCCGGTTGATGATCTAGCCGGAACCGGCTCGCGGACGGCCCCAGAGGCTCCACCGAATCGGCGAGATAAAAGCGTGAGCTGGAAGTGATTGGATTCAGCGCCGTGCATCAAAGGAATTCATTGAGCGCGCCGGTGATCGATTGTGACGATCACAATAGCGCATCAAACGCCGCTCCCCAATCCCGGCACCACCTTCAGGCGACCATAAAAAAATACAAAAAAAATCAAGACGATAGTGAACGCCGTGGGATTATCCACAATCATCCGTCGGGCGATCCCCAACCGAGCCGGCAGGACGTCGACCTGACCCGGGAACTCATCGCCGCAGCCAAACCGCTGGGCATCGCGATCCATGATCATGTCGTGGTAGGGACGAGAGGGCAGGCCAGCCTGCGTGCTCTCGGACTGCTATGAAAAGGGGCGGCTCAATGACCGCCCCTTTCCTCCTCCAATCATAGACGCGTCAAGCCGACAGGAAGATCGCCAGCTCGTTGGGCGATATCATCCGGTCCTTGTCGGTATCTGCCTTGGCGAAGTCACTCGCGGTCTCGTTGAGGACCTTGACCGCAGGTAAGTCCGCCTTCTTGCTGGCCTTTGTCTTTTCGACTTGCGCCGTCATGTCCTGGCCCTTGGCGGCCATGACCCAGTTACCGAATTCGAGCGGGGTCAGCTTGCCCTTGTTGCCTTCATCATATTTGGCCCATTCCGCGTTGACCTTGGCAGCGGCATCGGCCGTCGCCGTCTGCTGGGCGGGAGGCGTCGGAGACGCGGCCTCGGCAGTCGCTGGCGCGGAAGTGGTCGGCGTGCTCGCAGCGTCCGCTGCGGGTACCGTCGATTGAGCCACGGGCGGCGCGGGAGCAGTCGCATCGGGGGCAGCCGGGGCAGCCGCCGTCGTGTCGGCAGGAGCGGCACTGTCGGCAGGAGGCGGAGTTGTCTCGGCTGAAGGCGGAGCGGCCGCGGTATCGGGCGCGGGCTCCGCACCCGTGCTTTGTGCGAAAGCGGCGCCCGGCAGGGCAAGCAGCGCGGCTCCGCCCATCAGCATCAGCTTGTTCATGTCGTCTCTCCTGGCATCGGATCGAAAATCAATCGGATTCGGGTATGTCCCGACATTCTGATCAAACCCGCGACCCGACGCCGAGTTGCTCGATTCGGCGCTGCAACGGCGCACCGTGTCCCGATCCTGGGTGGAACGGGACATTCCACCGGCCAAATGCGCGCGACCGGCCGGCCAGGGACATGACGTCCGCAGCGCAATTGCTCCCAACACCCCCCTCTGCTAGGCGCGCGACGCATACCGACACGCCAAGCATGAGGACGAGCTATGATCCCCCGCTATTCCCGGCCGGAGATGGTCAAGATCTGGGAACCGGAAACGCGCTTCCGCATCTGGTTCGAGATCGAGGCGCATGCGACCGATGCGCTGGCGGAACTGGGGGTGGTGCCCAAGGAAGCCGCCAAGGCGATCTGGGAAAAGGGCGCTTTCGAGGTCGACCGCATCGACGCGATCGAGGCCGAGGTCAAGCACGACGTCATCGCCTTCCTCACCAACGTCGCCGAGCATGTCGGCGAACCCGCGCGCTTCATGCACCAGGGCATGACCTCGTCCGACGTGCTCGACACCTGCCTGGCCGTCCAGCTCGCCCGCGCCTCGGACATCCTGATCGCCGATCTCGACAAGCTGCTCGAGGTGATCAAGCGCCGTGCGTTCGAACATAAGATGACGCCGACGATCGGTCGCAGCCACGGCATCCATGCCGAGCCGGTGACCTTCGGCCTGAAACTCGCTCAGGCCTATGCCGAGTTTGCCCGCAACCGCGAACGGCTGATCGCCGCCCGCAAGGACGTCGCCACCTGCGCGATCTCCGGTGCGGTCGGCACCTTCGCCAATATTGATCCGCAGGTCGAAGCCCATGTCGCAGAGAAGATGGGCCTGACCGTGGAACCGGTTTCGACCCAGGTCATCCCGCGCGACCGCCACGCGATGTTCTTCGCGACGCTCGGCGTGATCGCCTCGTCGGTCGAGCGGCTCGCGACTGAGGTTCGCCACCTGCAGCGGACCGAAGTGCTGGAGGCCGAGGAATATTTCTCGCCGGGCCAGAAAGGCTCCTCGGCGATGCCGCACAAGCGCAACCCCGTGCTGACCGAAAACCTGACCGGCCTCGCCCGCCTGGTGCGCGGCTATGTGACCCCGGCGCTCGAGAATGTCGCCCTGTGGCACGAGCGCGATATCAGCCACTCGTCGGTCGAACGCATGATCGGTCCCGATGCCACCATCACGCTCGACTTCGCGCTCGCACGTCTCACCGGCGTGATCGACAAGCTGCTCGTCTATCCGGCGCGGATGCAGAAGAATCTCGACCGGATGGGTGGCCTCGTCCATTCGCAGCGGGTGCTGCTGGCGCTGACCCAGGCCGGGATCAGCCGCGAGGACGCCTATCGGATCGTCCAGCGCAACGCGATGAAGGTGTGGGAATCGGATGGTGAGCTGTCGCTGCTCGACCTGCTCAAGGCCGATCCGCAGGTGACCGCCGCGATCAGCGAGAAGGAACTCGAGGAGAAGTTCGACCTCGACTACCATCTCAAGCATGTCGACACGATCTTCGCGCGGGTCTTCGACTGAACCGTCGATTGTCAGCGGACGTCATGAGAGGCATGGTTCGCCAAGCCGTCCTCCATGGCGGATCGGACCGGCACGGAGCGATACGCGACGCATGATCCCCGCGCCGATCCTGGTGCTGATCGTCAATTACCGCACGGCGGCGCTGACCGTTCAGGCGATCCAATCCGCGCTGCCAGAGGTAAGATCTCGCGGCGACGCCCATATCCTGGTCGTCGATAACGGATCGGCCGACGGTTCGGCTGCTGTGCTGGCGGAGGCCATCGCCCGCCTCGATGCCGGCGATTGCTGCTCCTTGCTGGCACTTGAGGATAATCATGGGTTTTCGGCTGGGAACAATGCGGGCCTGAACCATTATCGGCAGGCTGTCGCTGCCCAAGGCGACGCGGCCTGGCCCGACTATGTCTGGCTGCTCAATCCCGACACGATCGCAGAGCCCAAAGCGCTTGGCGCTCTTGTCGACTTCCTGATCGAACACCCCCAGGCCGGCTTGGCTGGAGGACGATGCCTAAGACCCGACGGCTCGGTCCGGGACAGCGCCTTCCGTTTTCACACGCCGTGGAACGACCTCATTACCGCGCTCGACATAGGCCCGCTTCGCAAGCTGCTGAGCCGCCACGACGTGGTCATGCCGGTTGGCGATCATCCTTGTCGCTCGGAATGGCTGTCCGGCTCGCATCTGATGATCCGCGGCACGGTGTTCGATCGTATCGGCCTGTTCGATCCCGGCTATTTCCTCTATTTCGAGGAGACGGATTTTTGCGCGCGAGCCGCCGATGCTGGTTTCAAGGCGTGGCACGTTCCCGCCAGCCGGATCATGCATCTTGGCGGCAGGTCGACGGGATTGACCGACCAGCGGCCGCTGGAGCGCCGCCCCCGCTACTGGTTCGCATCGCGCGCTCGCTTCATGATCCGTCGGCACGGACGCACCATGACCCATCTAGCCAATCTGCTGTGGATATGCAGTTGGCCGGTCGGAACTTTCCTCGCGCGGCTCAGGCGCCGTCCGCGGCCGAACCCGCCCCGCTTATGGCTCGACTTCATCTGCCATAATTATGGTGTCGGGGGAGTGATGTATCGGGCCGCCTCAATCCCGCCCCCGTCGGCCGAGTCCTAACCGGAGCGCGCGGCGGCGGCCAACTCGGCGTTGCGCTCCGCTGCCGCCAACAATGTCGCCCGCATCAATGCCTTCAACGCTTCGTCGCGATCGAGGACATTCAGCCCCTCACGCGTCGAGCCCCCCGGGCTGGCGACCCGATCCGCCAGAACCGCCGGCCCCTCGTTGGAACTGGCCGCAAGCAAGGCCGACCCCTTCACCGTCGCCGTCGCGAGCCGTAATGCCTGGGCCGCCGGAAGGCCAAGCGCCTCTCCGGCCTGCGCCATCGCCTCGATGAAGCGGAACAGGAAACCCGGCCCGCAGCCGGACAATGCCGTAACGGCGTCGAACAACTTTTCATCGTCGACCCATTCGACCAGCCCGAGCGATGCGACCAATCCAGCCGCCTCGCTTCGCGCTCCGTTGTCGGCATCCGACGAATAGAGGGCGGTCACGCCCTCACCGATCGATACCGGCAGATTGGGCATCGCCCGAACGATAGCGTCCGCGCCTACTACGTTCTTCAGCGTCGTGGTTTCGACACCAGCCAAGATGGACAGCAGCAGACGCGGCGCCCCGGCCTTCGCGGCGAAGAGCGGCGCGACATCACCCAATTGCTGGGGCTTTATCGCGAGAACTAGAATGTCGGGCTGCTCATCGCCTGAAGGAAGCTCACGCAGCAGCGTCACCCCGTTCGGCACCTCGGCCACATGGGGATCGATGACCGTGACCGGTCGCGCCCAGCCGGGCGACGCCAGCCAACCACGCAGCATGGCGCCGCCCATATTGCCGGCACCGATCAGCCAGAGTGCCCCCGTCGCCATCCGGTCAGGCCTCGCCCTGAGTGTCGATCATCGCCGCGGCGATCGCTTCCTGAGGAGACTTGTCGCTCCACAACACGAATTGGAAAACGGGATAGAAGCGCTCGCATTCATCGATGCCTGTCTCAATCAGCGTTTCCGCCTGTTCGAGCGTCAGAATCGCATCGCCTGCCTGATTCTCCAGCAGAGCGGCATGGCGGAACAGCACCATCGAGGAACTGGTCCACATCTCGAAATGCCCAAGCCAGAGTTGCTCGTTGATCAGACCGATCGTCTCGTACATCGCCGCCCGCTTGTCGGCGGTGACCCGAATGTCGGGAAGCGCGAGGAATTGCAGGACGCGGTCCTCCTCGCGCCATACCGCCCTCAGCTCATACTGCGCCCAACTCCCCTGGAATTGAGCAACGATTTCCTCGTCTCCGGCGCGCTGATAGTCCCAGCCGCGAGCCGCGAAATAATGCTCGAGCATGTCGATGGGCGCGCTGGCGTCGCGCGCGGATTCAAAGTCGTCCACGTCCATTCGGGCTCTACTCCGCTGCCCAGAGCGTTCTTTCCGTGGCGCGGAAAGCGGTTCGGTTCAACCCGCGCGGGCTACAATTCTGTGGATAGCTGCGGCTCAGTCATCCTTCTTCTTGCCCGCGGCGGGCGACAATGCGTCCAACCGCGCCTTGAGTTCCTCGACCTCGTCGCGTGCCGTAGCGGCCATCGCCTTCACCGCGTCGAATTCCTCACGGCTGACGAAATCGAGGCCGCCGATCCACTCCTTGCTGCGCTCCTTGAACGCAGCTTCGGCTTCACGTCCCATGCCGGCCAGCGTTCCGGCAGCACCGTTCATGAACTTCACGAAATCGTCGAACAGGCGATTTTCGGACTGCATGGTCAATTCCTTCCTTCGCCGCCCTTGCGGCGGTCATTGAATGATTATCTGGGTATCTCCACGGATCGGCACAAGGGTAACCCCATTGGGGTTGCGCTCATGGATCTGCCAATTCAGCACCCCCGCGAACACCAGCCACGCCAGATAGGGCAGCATCAACATCCCCGCTGCCGGCCGGATCCTCCAGAAAGCCAGCGTCGTCGCACCCGCCCATAGCAGGATGGCGGCGATCAGCCCGAAGGCCAGCATGATCCTGTGCATCGCGAAGAACACCGGCGACCACGCCAGGTTCAGGCCGAGTTGGATCAGGAACAGCGTAATCGCGACCCCACGTCCCCTGGCCCCACGCGCATGGAGGATCATCGCCAGCGCGAGGGCCATCAGGACGTAGAGGATCGACCAGACGGCGCCGAACACCCAGGCGGGCGGCATCAGCGCCGGCTTCGCAAGGGCCTCAAACCACGGATTGCCCTCGTCCGAATTGGCTATCCGGCCGGAAATCGTACCCAACAACAGGATCGCAGGAACGCAGACCAGGGCCCAGCGCATAAAGGCGACCCGCAACTGACGAGGCGAAGCCAGTTCGGTCATGAGGGCTGTCTCCGCCCAGTGTCCTGCCGGACTGCTCCGATCAGGAATTCGACATTGCCCTCCGGCCCCGTGATCGGGCTGGCCGTCACGCCGGCAACCTGCCAGCCCTGACCCTCGACCCAGCCGGCGACCTCGACGCAGACGCGCTCATGCACGGCCGGATCGCGCACCACCCCGCCCTTGCCGACCTCCTCGCGACCCGCCTCGAACTGCGGCTTGATCAGGGCGACCAGATGTGCGCCCGCTCGTGCGAAACCCAGGGGCGCCGCCAGCACCTTGGCCAACGAGATGAAGCTCGCATCGCACACGATGACGTCGACCGGTTCGGGAATATGCTCGCTGGTCAGGAAACGCGCATTGGTCTGTTCGTGGACCACCACCCGCGGATCGTTGCGCAGTTTCCAGGCCAGCTGGTTGGTCCCCGAATCCACTGCATAGACCCGCTGGGCGCCACCGTTCAGCAGGACGTCGGTGAAGCCGCCGGTCGAACTGCCGACGTCGATCGCGATCGCGCCTTCGACGCTCCAACCGAAATGCTCGAGCCCATGCGCCAGCTTGATCCCGCCCCGCGAGACCCAGGGGTGGTCGCGCCCGCGCACCTCGATCGCGGCATCCGGCTTGATCGGCTGGCCAGCCTTCTCGATCTTGCGTTCGCCGGAGAAGACGAGCCCCGCCAGGATCAACGCCTGCGCCCGCGACCGGCTTTCCACCAGCCCGCGATCCACCAGCAACTGATCGGCCCGCACGCCCGCCGCCATGACGTCTCTCTATGGAATGGTGGGCGGTGACGGGCTCGAACCGCCGACATCTTCGGTGTAAACGAAGCGCTCTACCAACTGAGCTAACCGCCCGAGTTCCGGGAGCGCCGACTTACAAGCTTCTCGTAAGATCGCAAGAATAAAGTCCGGTAACCAAACCCTCAATAGGCTATGTCCGACACGGCGCCATCCAGACGCGAAACGGCGTCGCGGGTGGAGGAATCATGATGTTGGCGATAGCATCCCATCGATCGAAATTACCGAGCACGGGCACATTGACATCCTCGACAATCGGGGTTTCGCCATCATAGTCGGTCACGATCGCATAGGAGCCGATCCGGTCGAGACAAACGTCGAGAACCGGGTCGTCACCTTCCGCAATCAGTTCAGCGGCGATCAATGTCGCATCCATCGTGGCCCGATCGACAGCGCGCAGATAGAGATCGATCATGCGGTAAGCCTTTGAAGATCAGCGTTGGGAAGACGGCGATTATAATAGGTGATCGAGCGGATATGGCCATTAAGGGCCGAGGCGCCCGGCCCTCCGCCGATCGTCATCTGGCTGGCCGCCGGCGGTATTCCGCTGCCATCAACGGACAGCGTGCCGCCGTTCATACACGCAGCAAAGTCATCGAGCGCATAGGCTAGGGCCATCGTATATCGCGTCCCCGTGACTATTGAACCCACATTAGCAAAGGAGAAGACGGTAGTACCACCAGACGCTCCAAGCATTCGGCCTATCGTCGAACTGTACAAAATCATCCGACTACTCGCCGAGCCGACGTCCAAACTGACCATGCCCCGATCCGTGCTGTCGATGGCCGGGTTTCGATCGAATGCGACAATGATCGATCCTGCCGCCTGATTATACCAGCCCGCAAAACCCGCTCCAAAAACGACCGCGGTGTCAGCCGCACGCGTCGCTGCGCTCGTACTAGTCGGAATGTAGGATGTCGTAAGAGCTCCCGCCTCAACCATGATCCCACTTACCTTGAAGGTCCGGGTACTGTTGGCTGCATATTTGATCACGCCGCAACTGGAGCCGGGGGCCGCGCTCGTTGTAATTGCGAGGCTAACTCGATAAAGACCGCCGCCATAATCCTCCACCTTTCCGCCATTTGCAGCCGTCGGGGCAAGTACAGTTCCCCCAAGATTAAATACGAAGTCGTTGGCAGGATGCTGGGTGGCATTATTTCCGAAAGCCGGAGCGCCACCATCATCCATTCGGACAAATATGCTGATCACACGCGGCAGCGATGCAGGAACGGCGTAATTAGTCACATAAAAATACGGACTGGATATCCCATCATATCCAAAGGCAAGCCCGGTTCCTGAGATCAGCCCGGCAAACGTCGTTATTGTGACGAGAGGGCCGCGACTAGGAGGAAGCCCGTCCATGAACTCGCTTTGAATAAGAAAATTCGTCCGCGGCTCCTCAATCAGTAAACCCCGCGCCTCCAACGTGACCGGATCATAATCAAAGCGCGGCACATTGTTGCCAACCACTTCGATCTGCCCCAACGCGTTGACGCGAGTCGCTGCCGAACCCCGCGTGAAGGTGATACGACTATCAAGCGCCTCGCTGGCCACGAAATCAAACGCCATGCCAGGCCCACTATTCGGTCCACCCGCCGGAAGTCCGCTACCAAGCCCCAGGCCGAGCTCCGGATTGCGCAAGCGCGCAAGCGAACGGGAATGAAAATCAACAGTCATGATGTCACTCCGTAAGGACGAAAGGAATGGACGCGCCCTCTCCCCGCGCGGGCTGGTTCGCCACGCGCGTCCGGCCGCTCCGGAACGAGAAGGTCCTGAAATGGAAAGAGTGGGAGGCCGCCCGCGCAGCTCTCCCACTCTGGATTTCCGTCTATCGTCCTTTTACGGGAATGTCAAGAACAAAAATGGAATATACAGACCATCACGCCGCCTGGCGCGCCTCGCTGGCGGCATCGCGCCGCACCACCGGCCGGAAGGCGACGCACAGCTTGTAGTCGCCCTCGCCCGCCGCCGGCAGCGGCGGGATCAGCAGCGCCGCGTTGGGCGTGCAGCGAAACAGGTCGCCGGCGATCGGCTCCAGCCCTTCGCGGACATAAGGCGCATCGATGTCGGGCCGGTCGCTGGGACCGGGCTCGGCGCCGATCGGGTCGATCGGCTGGAAGCTGACGTCCTCGATCTGCACCGCCTCGTACAGGCCGCCGAGCAGCACCGCGACGGTCAGGTCGCCGCGCGCCGGCACGGTCAGGCGGCAATAGCCGTCATGGGTCGGATAGGCGTCGATCTCGACCAGGCAATCCTCGCGGGCGTTGGCCAGGATGACCGGCACCGGCGTCCCGCCCGCCTGGAAGTCGCCTTCGCGCACGTCGAGCCCGCTGCGCACGATCCCGAACAGCGCAAGGTTGAGCGCCAGGCCCTGGTCCTGCAACTCGCCGGGCAGGAACATCCGCGCCGTGCTCTGCACATAATGGAGCCCGCGCCGCCGCAGCCCGCGCGTCGCCCGCGCGCCGTCGAGCATCCTCAGATGGCTCGACGATCCCATATTGGCGTCATGGGTGAAGTCGCCGATCACGGCCACTTCCTCGGCCGACGGCAGGTACATCAGCCGCGCCAGCACCGCCGCCGCCATCCGCCGCCGGCAATCCTCGTCGTCGGACGCGGCCGTCCGGCCCGCCGCGGTGGCTGCCCGGCCATAGGCGATCGCGCCCGCCTGGATGCGGTCGCGAGTGGCGCTCTGCCCGCCCTTTTCGCCCGCTGTCTCGTGGATCGGCTTGCCGTTGGGATGATAGTCGACCACCGACCCTTTGGACTGGGTGCAGATCTGCTCGATCACCGCGATCGACGATCCCAGCGCCGCCAGCGTCTCGCGCCCATAATGGCGCTTGTCGAACCAGCCCTTCTTGTCGAGCCCGCTCACCCTGTTCTCGCGCAACAGCATGTAGCGCCCGGCAGTCTCGACGTTCATCCTTGCCTTCAGCACCGGCGCGATCCGGTCCTGCACGCTGCCATGATAGCCCAGGTCGACGATCATCAGCAGGTCGCCGTCCTGCACGCCGGCGCGGCGAACATGCGCGATCAGCCGCTCGGCGTTGCGCGCCGACCGGCGGACGACCTTCGCCGCGACCTCGCTCGTGCAGGCCGCCCGCTCCAGATCGAACACGTCACCCTTCGGCCCCACCAGCGCCCGCGCCTCCTCCGGCCGGAGCAGCAGCAGGCCGGCCAGCACGTCGAAGCGATGCTTGCCGGCATCGCGCTCGATCATCGCCCGTACCGCCGCCTCGTCGACCAGGCCGGCCCGGCCCGCCGTCAGCCGGCTGATCGAGATGTCGCCGATCGGCAAGCCGGCATCGAGCGTGTCGAACAGCTTCATCGGCAGATAGCCGTCGCGCATCAGGAACAGTGTCCGAACCGGACGGTCCTGGCCGTGTGCGAGCGCCTCGGCCTCGTCGCGCACCCATTGAACGAAGCCGTGCAGCAGCGGCCCGATCACGTCGTGGCCCAGCACGAAATCGGGCTCCTGTTCGACGCGCAACGACAGCAGCGGACGATGCGGCTGCAATGCCGGAACCGTCTGTCGCGTAGCCGGATCGAGGATCACGGCCGCCAGCGCCTCGTGACGCAGCCGCGTCTCGGTGCGGGCGTCGAACTGGACGAAATGGGCGGTGGCGATGCCCAGCGCGGCCGGCGCCTCCTGGTCGGCATGGATATTGTCGCCAAGGTGCAGCACCGCCCCGGGAGCGACACCCAGCGCGGCGATCACCGGCGCGAACAGGCCTTCGGGCTTGCTGATGCCATGGTCGGACGAAGTGAATATCCGGTCGATCGCCGCCGCGACCTCGGTTCCCGCCGCTCGCTCGATCAAGGTCCGGAGCTGCGCGGCGCTGAAATAGGTGTCGCTGACCACCGCCACCGTCAGCCCCTTGGCCTTGGCCGCGCGGATCAGCGCCACCACCGGCGCGAAACCGAAGCAGTGCCGCGCTTCGGCGTCGATCTCGCGCTGGACAGACGCGGCGATCGCCGCCGCATCACCGCCGGGTGCCAATCGCGCGTGGATCGCCTCGATAGAGACCTCGTTCCGCCCGGTGAGCAGCGCCTGCCCCTTGCGCGCCTGGCGCTCCGCGAGCACGCGCGGATCGATCGCCCCACCTTCCAGGCCCAGATCGGCGAAGACGTCGGACGGCGCCTGGACATTGCGCCAGAGCAAGGTGTCGAAACAGTCGAGCGACAGGACGTTCACGCCCGCGGGCGCTCTGTCCAGCAGGTTGGGGATTTGCTGCGCAGTGACGCTGATCTTCATCATTCTTCCATCCGGCGGTAGACGGTCTCCTATCGCCGAGCGGTCCTAACATCGCGTTAACCATGAACGGTGTGACGTCGAAGTGCCTTGTGCAGAGGAAAATACATTGCGGGTGGAACAACATCCGATCTGCGGGGGTTGATCGTCCTCAGGGCCGCCGTGCCCTGGAGGGGGCCTGCGGAGTCAAATGAAGGATTTATCGAATTTCGACGTGCAGGCGACCGAGCAACGCTATCAACTCCTCGTCAACGCCGTCAGCGATTACGCCATCTACATGCTCGATCCGTTGGGCCACATCCTGACGTGGAACGTCGGTGCCCGGCGTTTCAAGGGCTATGAGGCCGAAGAGGTGATCGGCGAGCATTTCTCCCGCTTCTTCACCCCCGAGGACCGCGCCGCCGGCGTTCCCCAGACCATGCTCCGCACCGCATTCGAGGAGGGCCGTTTCGAAGGCGAGGGCGAACGCATCCGCAAGGACGGGAGCATCATCTGGGTCCATGTCGTCATCGATCCCATCCTGACCGAGGATGGCGAACTGCTCGGCTTCGCCAAGATCATCCGCGACATTACCGAACGGCGCGCAACCGACCGCGCGCTCTTCGCCGCCGAGCAGCGTTTCGGCAAGCTTGTCCAGAGCGTGAAGGACTATGCGATCTACATGCTCGACCTCGAAGGGCGGGTCACCAATTGGAATACAGGCGCGCAGGCGATCAAGGGCTATCGCGCGGACGAGATCCTGGGCACGCATTTCTCGCGCTTCTACACGGAGGAGGATCGCATCCGCGGCGAGCCGGCGCTGGCGCTCGAAACCGCATTGCGCGAGGGTCGCTACGAACGCGAGGCCGAGCGCGTTCGGAAGGACGGCTCGCGCTTCTGGGCGCATGTCGTTATCGATCCGATCCGCGATGAGGATGGGACACTCATCGGTTTTGCCAAGATCACCCGCGATATCTCGGAGAAACGCCGCGCGCAGGAGGAGCTGGAACAGGCGCGTGCAGCCGTATTCCAGTCGCAGAAGATGCAGGCGCTCGGCGAATTGACCGGCGGAATCGCGCACGACTTCAACAATCTGATGACGGTGATCCGCGGCTCGGCCGAGCTGCTCCAGAAGGAGGACCTCGCCCCCGAGAAGAGGCGACGCTACGTCCGCGCAATCACCGAAACCGCCGATAAGGCGACCGCGCTCACCTCCAAGCTGCTCGCCTTCGGTCGGCGTCAGTCGTTGAAGCCTGAGGTTCTCGACCCGGGCAGCCGTCTCGACGCCTTCGGTGAGGTGCTGGCCCGCACGCTCGGCAGCCATATCGACGTACGACTCGATCTCGCGCCTGATCTATGGTCGATCGAGGCCGACGCCGCGGAGCTGGAGACGGCGCTCCTCAATGCGGCGTTCAACGCCCGCGACGCCATGCAGGACGGCGGCACGCTCACCATCTCCGCCCGCAACCTCGTCGAGGAGAATGCCGTCTGCATTGCCATCATCGACAACGGTCAGGGGATTCCGGCGGAGATACTGGAACGGGTGTTCGAACCGTTCTTCACGACGAAGCCGGTCGGCAAGGGCACCGGGCTCGGTCTCAGCCAAATCCACGGCTTCGCTGCCCAGACCGGCGGCCGCGCCGAGATCGAGTCACAACCCGGCCTCGGAACCACCGTCAGCCTCATCCTGCCGCGGACCGACAAGCGGCCCGACAATCGGGCAGCAGTGCGCTCGGCGATCGCAAATTGGGAAAGGCTCGACGTCCTTCTGGTCGAGGACAACGACAATGTCCGCCAGTTTGCGCGTTCGATGCTGCGTGAACTGCGTGCGGACGTCACCGACGTCGAGAGCGCCGAGGCCGCACTCCACCTCATCGGGCAACATCATTTCGATCTGGTCTTCTCCGATATCGTCATGCCGGGCATGAGCGGCCTCGACCTGGCTCGCCAGCTGCGCAAGTCGGCGCCTGACCAGCGCATCCTGCTCGCCACCGGCTACAGCCGCGAGGTCGCGGGCGGCGAGGCAGCCGGTTTCCACATCGTCCAGAAGCCCTATGGCGCTGAGTCGCTCACTGCGGCGATCTCGCTGGCGCTGGCGGACTGAGCTTCGCCACGGCGTCCGACAGGCGTTCGAGCAGCTCTCCTTGGCTGGCGAGCATCATGCCGCGCGCCTCTTCGATAGCGAACCATCGCGCCGCGTCGATCTCGGGAAAGCTCTGCATCCGTCCGGTCCGCGGCGGCCATTCCATCTCGAAGCTGTTGCTGCGTACCGCCGCCGGGTCGAGATCGGCCTCGACCGCGAAGGCCTCGACGATCTTCCCGCCCGCCTGGCGGATCTCGCCGAGCGGCACCAATTCGCCCGCGATCGCCATGCCCAGCTCCTCCTCCGCCTCGCGCCGCGCCGCCGACGCGGCATCCTCGCCAGGCTCGATCAGGCCCTTGGGAATCTGCCAGGCACCCGCATTCTTGTTACGCCAATAGGGTCCGCCAGGATGGACGAGCAGAACCTCGATCGCTCCGCCGCATCGGCGTAATATCAGCAGGCCGGCACTCCTTTGCGCCATCTCATATCCCCGGAATGGACCACGATCATCCCGTCCGTGCGATGCCACGTCAACATGGACGGAAGCCGCTCCCCAGCGGCGGCAAAATCGTTACGTCGGAGTATCGGATGGAATTCCCAGCGTTGCGCGAAATATGCTAAGGCCGCCGTGCGTGTTGCGTTGGGGGTTCGGTGATGCGGTCGTCCGGGGTCGATGACGATAGCAGTGCGGGCGATTGTCTCGCCGGGCGCTGGTCCCTCCTTGCCTCGGCGATCGAACGGCTCGGCGGCGCGCGGACCCTTGAGGAGATCACCTCTATCCTCCGCGGATCGGCACGCGGCATCGCCGGCGCGGATGGGATCGCCATCGTTCTCCGCGACGGCGACCTGTGCCATTATGTGGCGGAGGACGCGATGGCGCCGCTCTGGTCGGGCCAGCGCTTCCCGGCCGAAACCTGCATTTCCGGCATGGCCATGCGCGATCGGCAGCCGATCGTCATTCCCGACGTGATGGCCGATCCGCGCGTCCCGCACGCCGCTTATGCGGTGACCTTCGTGCGCAGCATGGCGATGATGCCGATCGGCACGCCCGATCCCGTCGCTGCGATGGGCGCCTATTGGGCAGAGGCGCGCCAACCCGACGAGACCGCGGTGACCCTGCTGCACACGCTCGGCCGGGCGGCGACGACCGCACTGGAAAATGCGCGGCTGCTCGATGCGCTCGGCGCATTGAATCGCGCGCTCGATGCGCGGGTCGCCGATCGCACCGCCGAGCTGGAACAGGCGCGCGACATGATCCGTCAGTCGCAGAAGATGGAGACGATCGGCCAACTCACCGGCAATGTCGCCCATGATTTCAATAATCTGCTGACCCCGATCGTCGGCAGCCTTGACCTTATTCTTTCGGGCATGCCGCTCGACGAACGGGTGCTCCGCACGGTGCGCGTGGCGATGGACGCCGCCGATCGGGCGCGTCTGCTGGTCGATCGCCTGCTCGCCTTCGCCCGCCGCCAGCCGCTGGCGCCCAGCCCGGTCGACTTGCGCGTCCTGATCGAGAGCATGCGCGACCTGCTGATCACGTCGCTCGGGGTGCGTGTGGCGCTGACGATAGACATCGAGGCGGAGTTGCCCGCCGTCCGCGGCGATCGCCACCAGCTCGAAATGGCGCTCCTCAACCTCGCGGTGAACGCGCGCGACGCGATGCCCGATGGCGGTGTCCTCTCGATATCCGCGCGGCGCGCGCCGGCAGCCGGCCGCCCATCGGACCTTGCGGAGGGCGACTATGTGCGCATCGCGGTCACTGACAGCGGCCGGGGCATGGACGAGGCCACCCGCGCCCGGGCGACCGAACCCTTCTTCAGCACCAAGGAGGCCGGCCACGGCACCGGTCTCGGCCTCTCCATGGCGCACGGCCTTGCCGGACAGCTGGGCGGCACGCTGCGGATCGACAGCGCACCAGGCCTCGGCACGACGATCGGCATTTGGCTCCCCGTCGCGACGGGGGCGGCGAAAGCGCCGCCGCCCCGCGAAGCGCCGCGCCTTGTCGGGAAGGAGGGTGGTCTCGTCCTGGTCATTGACGACGAACCGCGCGTTCGTTCGGCTACGGCGGAGATGCTTGGCTCACTCGGCTATGACGTGGTCCAGGCCTCGAACGAGCGCGAAGGGCTCGACCTGCTCGACCATGGTCTCGATCCCGTCGTGGTCATCACCGACCACATCATGCCCGGCATGACCGGAGCCGAGCTGGCGTTGCACCTCCGCGCCACCCGTCCAGCGCTCGCCGTGCTGATCATGTCGGGCTATCAGGGGATCGATCTTCTTGCCCCCGACATTCCCCGGCTGGCCAAGCCCTTCCGCCACAAATATCTCAGCGCCGGAATCGCCGCGGCGCGGGAGCTGGCGGCAGCCTGAACCCTATTTGCCCGTGCAGGGCCCCAGCCGCCGGCCGCTGCTTGCCGACGTCATCCGCATGTTCATCCTGCCGCTCATTACAGCGGTCGACGTGACGTTGAACGACGTCGGGCTATATTTGCCGTTCGCCTGGGCGGTCATCGTCCCGCCATTTTGCGAACAGGTCATCGCGGTCGAGATCACGCCGCCCGTCATCGAATATTTGGTGAAGCGACACGATGGGTTCTGCTTGAGCATCTCCTGCGGCCCCTTCGCCGCCTGTTCGGGCGTGATGCAATAGGTCTGCCGCGTCGTCTTGCCCTTCATCATCGCAGCCACCTGCGGCGGCGCCCCGGGCATGTCGATCGACTGGACGGTGACGGTGGATTCCCACTGGCCCGGCTGAACCTGCGCATGCGCCGCAGCGGACAGGGCGGCGGTACAGGCGAAAGCGATGCAATATGAACGTCGCATATGATTCTCCCCTGCCCCCGGCGGCAATCTGCTCCAATGCGAAGGCGTTGGAAAGCCACTCCCCCGCGGCACTGAAAGGGCGTATCCAGCACCCGCCCCCCACATCTTGATCCAGATCAGTCGGAACCGCCGCACCCGTCCGGTCGTTCTTCCGAACAGATCAAGACATTGATTTTCAGGATCAAAGATGGCCACCCATTATCGATGCGACGCCATGGACCGGCGTTCGCAATTCCTTGCCGACGACTTTCAAAGAGCGCTGGCGCACTGGAACCGCCGGCGGTTGCAGCCGCGCCTTCCCGATCGGGAAGACCGGCGCTTCGACGATGACATGCGCATGCAGCGGCTCGAACGCGCCTTTCTCGAAGAGCTTCGCGACGAGGTATCGGCTGACGCGGCGGCGGCGCCCACCCATCCCGACGCCTTCGTGGCCTGGTTCGAGGATCTGAAACAGACCGGTCCCGGTCAGGGCGATCCGCTCTTTCCCTGGCTGGCCGAACACGCCACTCGCGACGAGCTTCGCTGGTTCTTCGAGCAGGAAGCCGCTGGTGAGGCCGGGTTCGACGACCTCGTCGCCTATACCCAGGTCAAGCTGCCGGTATCCGCCAAGCTCGAACTCGCCCGCAACTATTGGGACGAGATGGGGCGCGGCAATCGCGCCGGCATGCACGGCCCGATGCTCGATGCGCTGGTCGAGACGCTCGCCGTTGCGCCCCGGATCGAGACCACCCTCTGGCAGAGCCTCGCCCTCGCCAATGCGATGACGGCGATGGCCACCCATCGCGACTATGCCTGGCATTCGGTCGGTGCGCTCGGCGTCATCGAGCTCACGGCACCGGGGCGATCGGCGCAGGTGGCGAAGGGACTGCGGCGGATCGGCCTTTCCGACCGGGAACGCCGCTATTTCGATCTCCACGCCGTGCTCGACGTCAAGCATAGCGCCGACTGGAACAGGGAGGCACTTCACCCGCTCGTCACCGATGATCCCCGCCGGGCGACCGCCATCGCCGAAGGCGCTCTCATTCGTCTACGCTGCGGCGAGCGTTGCTTCGATGCCTATCGCGCTCGTCTCTGGTAGGCGACACATAAACCGCAGGACATCCGCTGGAAACGCTTGCGCCGATATTGAGGGCCAATCTTGCAGACCACCCGTTCTTCGGCACGTTCGACCAAGGTCTAATCGGTCGTTAACCATTTCTTTGGCGTCTGGTCTTCAATCTCCGCGATGAAAGGAGTTGAAGATCATGGGAAGCTCTCTTGCCGGTGCCATCCTGCTGTGCGCCAATGACAGCGACGCGCTGCTTGATCTCGGTTTCGCTTATTCGACAGGTTCGAACGGCTATCCAGTGGACCTCGTCACCGCCCACAAATGGTTCAACCTCGCCGCACTGGCGGGGTCGCCAGAGGCGCAGCACTGCCGCGCGGACATCGCTGGCCAGATGTCGTCACGCGAAGTCGCCGAGGCCCAGCGCCAGGCCCGCACCTGGCTCGCCGACCGCGCCCTCCACTGACGAACGAAACCCCTAGATCACGTCGGCTTCGGCTACGACGGGACGGCTTTCGCGGGTGCCGCGGACCCGGCTTTCGGGATTGTCGGGCTCCGACAGCAGGACGACATGGTCCTCATGCACCTCGACCAGCGTGCCGACGAACGGAAATCCTTCCAGGCTTCCGGTGACGCGATAGCTCACCACATCGCCCGCCTTGAAGGTCGCGGGGTCGAAATTGAACTCGAACGGGCAGCTCCCGTCACCCATATTCTGCATGATCGTCTCTCCTCGCCGCGATGGTAAGGGGAATCGGGGCATGCCATCAAGCGCCTGGCCCGCCGCTTCCCAATCGAACAGGGCGCCGATAGAAACCGGTTCATCCCGTCGACGCCTCCACACAGGACAGCGACCATGAACCGTCGGACCTTCCTTGCCACCCTCCCCGCCGCTGCGATCGCCGCCCCCGCCTTCGCCGAAGCCACCGTCCCTCCCGCCCGCTGGACCGCCGGCGCCGATCGTTTCGAACGGCCCGACCTGCGCGGCGGCGACCGTCCGGTCGGCGCCAGCTTCGCCTCGCGGACGGCGGCCTATGGCCTGTCGGGTGCCGCCGGCACCGCCCACCCGCTCGCCACGCTGGCCGGGATAGAGATCCTGCGGAAGGGCGGCTCGGCGGTCGACGCGGCGATCACGATCAACGCCTGCCTCGGCTTTCTCGAACCCACCTCCTGCGGCATCGGCGGCGATTGCTATGCGATGCTCTGGGACCCGAAGGTCGGAGCGGTCATGGGCCTCGCCGGATCGGGCGCCTCGCCGCGCGGTCTCGATCTCGAAACGGTCCGCTCGCGCGCGAAGAACGGGGCCCTGCCGCCGCTCGGCGCGATCACCGTGTCGGTCCCCGGCACCGTCGACGCCTGGGGCATGCTCCATGCGCGCTACGGCAAGCTCAAATGGGCCGAGCTGTTCGAACCCGCGATCGACCTCGCCGAGCGCGGCGCGCCGGTGCCCGACATCATCGCTTATTATATCCGCCGCGCCCTCGTGAACTTCAGGAAGCCCGGCGCGGGGATCGAGGAGATCGACAACGCGTTGCGCACCTATGCGATCGGCGGCGAAGGCCCGAAGGCCGGCGGCGTCTTCCGCAATCCCGATCTCGCCCGCACCTATCGGATAATCGCGCAGGGCGGCCGCGACGCCTTCTACGAAGGGGAGATCGCGAAGACGATCGACGCCTATTTCCGCCGCATCGGCGGCTGGCTGCGGCGCGAGGACCTCGCCGCGCATAGGGGCGAATGGATCACGCCCTGCAAGACCGATTATCGCGGCGTCGGCGTCCATGCGCTCGGCGCCAACACGCAGGGCATCGCCACTCTGCAGATGCTCAACATCCTCGAGCATTTCGATCTCGAAGCCGCCGGCTTCCAGTCCCCGCTCTCGATCCACCTCCAGGTCGAGGCCAAGCGCCTCGCCTATGAGGACCGTGCCCGCTACTATGCCGATCCGCATGCCGCGAAGGTGCCGGTCGACTGGCTGATCTCGAAGGACTACGCCGCGCAGCGCGCCCGGTTGATCAACCCCAACGGCATCATGCGCGGCATCCGCCCCGGGCAGGCGCCGTCGCAGGGCGACACCACCTATTTCACCTGTGCCGACAAGGATGGGATGATGGTGTCGATGATCCAGTCAAACTTCCGCGGCATGGGATCGGGTCTCGTCGCCGACGGCCTCGGCTTCATGTTCCAGGATCGCGGCCAGCTTTTCGCGCTGCGGGACGGTCATCCGAACATCTACGCCCCCGGCAAGCGCCCGTTCCAGACGATCATCCCCGGCTTCGCGACGATCGGCGACCAGCCCTGGATGAGCTTCGGCGTGATGGGCGGCGACATGCAGCCGCAGGGGCAGGTCCAGATCGTCGTCAACCGCCGCGACTATGGCCTGGAGATCCAGGCGGCGGGCGATAGCCCGCGCTGGCACCATGAGGGCTCGTCGCAGGCGATGGGCGAGGACGCGCCCGATCTTCCCGTCACCGGCCTGCTCCGCCTCGAAAGCGGCGTCCCCGAAAAGACCCGCACCGCGCTCGCCGCGATGGGCTGGACGATCGGCGCTTCCGACGGCGGCTTCGGCCGCTACGAGTGCATCGAGAGGCGGACGGACGGCCCGGACCGCGTCTATGCCGCCGCGTCGGAGATGCGCGCCGACGGCTGCGCCCTCGCCTACTGAGCGCCGCTCCCGGGTGCGACATCCCCGCGGCGCGCCCTCGCCCGATAGTCCCGGACATCGCGCCGCAGTTCGCCCGCGCATAGGTAGAGCGCGATGACGTTCGGCACCGCCATCAGGAAGAAGCTGCTGTCGATGATGTCGATCACCCGCCCCAGGTCGATCACCGCGGCCGGCGGCAGCGCTACGACGTAGAGGAGCTTGTAGCTCCACTGCGCCTTCGGCCCATGTCCGAACAGATAGCCCCAGGCCTGCAGGCCGTAGAAGCCCCAGGCTACCAGCGTCGAATAGGCGAACAGTACGACGACGATCGCCAGCAGCCAGGGGAACCAGCCCGAGACATGCGCGAAGGCCGCGCTGGTGATCTCGATCCCCTGCAATCCCGGATCGTTCCAGGTGCCCGCGACGACCAGCGCCAGCCCGCCCACTGCGCAGACGATCATCGTTCCCAGCAGCGGTTCGAGCAGCGCGACCATTCCTTCCGACACCGGCTCCTCGGTACGGGCGAGGCTGTGCGCCATCACCGCCGATCCGACCCCGGCCTCGCTTGCGAACACCGCGCGCCGCATTCCCGCCACGAAGGCGCCGATCGCCCCGCCCGCTGCCGCGTCGAAGCCCCAGGCGCCGTGCCAGATCCGCGCCAGCGCCGCCGGCACCTCGCCCGCATGCAGGATCAGGATCGCCGTCACCCCGGCCAGATAGACCGCAACCTTGAGCGGGGTCAGCCGCTTGGACACCTCGCCCAGCCAATGCGCCCCGCCCAGCGTCACCAGCGCCACCGCGAAGGCGAGGCCGATGCCATAGGCCCAGCCGTTGCTGATCCCCGTCACCACGCTGACCTGCGCGAAGCTCTGGTTGACCTGCACCATCGGGATCGCCCCGAACAGCGCGAAGAAGGCATAGAAACCGCCAAGCGCGATCCCCAGCCTCGGCAGCCCCTTGCGCGCCAGTACCGCCTTCAGCACGTACATCGGCCCGCCATGGACATGGCCGCGCGCATCGGTGACGCGATATTTCAGGCCCAGCGTCACCTCGGCCATCTTCACGGTCATCGCGAACCAGCCGATCACGAACATCCACAGAATCGCGCCAGGGCCGCCCATCGTCAGCGCGACCGCGACCCCGGCGATGTTGCCCAGCCCGATCGTCCCCGCCAGCGCCGTGGTCAGCGCCGCGAACTGGCTGACGTCGCCCTTCGCCTCGCCCGCGCGCGGCTGGTTGCGGAGGACGCGCAGGGCATGGCCGACGCAACCTATGTTGGGGAAGCCGAGCCAGATCGTGAAGAACAGCATCGGCACGGCGAGGTAGAGCACGATCAGCTCGATCTCGACGCCGAACAGCGGCACCTTGAAGAACACCGCGCCGGTCAGCACGTCGACGATGTGATTGAAGCTTTCCATCACGAGAGGATGAACGAGTGCGGAACCGATGTCATCCGCCCCGCTTTCCGCGGCGCTCCGCCGGAAGCATCACTCCCCAATGCGCTGACCACCCCGAACGAGCGCATTTAGCTGAACTCAGATACCGGTCGATATCGGCGATATCATCGCCCGCCGTCCGGCATATCGGGGCTTCCTCGTCATTTTTCGTCGAGGTTTCGGTGCTGATTTCATGCGCGGCCATAAAGGAAAGGTCATGCCGGCTGGATTAATCTCCAGTTCCGCCATCCAATGCTCATCAATATCAGTATATCTCCGAAGAACCTCCTTCTCGCAATCACGAAATCCCTTATCCAGTTCTCCGATCGAAAGACATTTTTTACTCTCATCTGCGAATATGAGATAATTTTCTTCATAAGTCCACTTATCGACTTTCTGGCTGGAGATGGCCGTGATCGCTTCCCACGATATGAAGCCTTTCCGTCGATAATAATAGAAGATCATCTCCTGCAGCGTGATACCGGTATCATCCCAGGATATGATATAGGGAGGAGGATCGAGAAGTTTTCGGAATCTACCGAAAATATCGATGAAGAAAATCGTACAGCTCTTCACCAATCTCATAACCGACCTCCCCTCCACCGATCGCTCCCGCCACGCCCAGGACGGGTATAGCGACGGGTGCCCCCAGCCCTGTGAAACCGCCGGCAAGGGCTCCGCCGGCCCCACCCGCCACTCCGCCGATCACTGCCCCGACATTCGCAACCCCAGCCCTCCATAGATTCTCTGCCGTCGCGATATCCGCAGCGGCAAAACCAGTTCCCGCCAAACCCGCTCCCCTGCCGACCCGGCCCATGATGCGAGCAGCCTTGTTGACTTTCGGATTGGTGACATTAGGTCCCCATAAGAACCCTCGCGGGCAGCAGTGCTCGGCCTGATTGCCTTCACCAACGCTCGGATTTCTCGGGGCGTAGGTTCGCGCCAGTACTCCTTCAACGCTGCGCGACCCGCATTGTCAAACCTGTTCAGCTTTGCGACATCGGCTACATATTTCTCCCGCACACGAGCGTTTTTGTCGAGCAATTGCGCCGACCGCGCCGCTCCTCCAACAATAGCTCCCTGCCCCTCTCGTTCAGTCGCATGAGGTCGTTCCTGATCCCGATAGATGATCCTCCCGTCCTCATCGACCCGGTACGGCCGGGGCGGAGGTCCCCATGGGTTGGGCAGGGTGACGATGCCCTTGTAGCGGTCATAGTTCGGATCTTTGGCCATTCGACTCTCGATGTTCCACAATAGAACATAGAGAGAACAAATGAAATCCTACTTTGCAAGCCCTTTCGGCCGGTGCGCCGGAGGACTGGTCCGAAACGGCGCATTCCCCTCGATCAGTTCCTCCAGCAGCACCTCGCCGTCCGGCCAGTCGCCAAGCCCCGACCGGGCGTTGATGTGCCCGGCATGGCCGGCATCGACGAAGCGGCTCCCCCAGGTCCGCGCCAGCGCCTCCAGCCGGTCGAACGCCGCATAGCGATCGTCGCGGCTGGCGACGAGGATCGACGGGAAAGGCAGGGCCGCGGCCGGCGCCGGCGCGAAGCGGCGGACGAAGGGGTGCGCGTCGGCCGCGTCGACGTCGGGCGGCGCCACCAGCAGCGCGCCGCGGATTCGCGCCAGCCGCTCGTGCGGGGCGCCGAGCGCCCACCAGGCGATCGTCAGGCATCCCAGGCTGTGCGCCACCAGCACCAGCGGCCCGTCGGTCATCGCCAGCGCGGCGTCGAGCCGCTCGGTCCAGATGCGCCGATCGGGCTCCGACCAGCAGCCGAGATCGACGCGGCGGCAATCGTCGCGCTTCTCCTCCCACAGCGTCTGCCAATGGTCGGGCCCCGAATTGTCGAGGCCGGGAACGATCAGGCAGAGCGGCCCTTCATGCGCCATCATCGTCTCCCGTGAGCCGGAGCAGTTCCGCGATCCCGTCGCGATGCGCGCGCGCCTGGCTGATCACGCTGCCCGGCGGCACGCTGGTCGTCAGCCAGACATTGCCGCCGATCGTCGATCCCGCACCGATCGTCACCCGGCCCAGGATCGTCGCCCCGGCATAGATCACCACGTCGTCTTCGACGATCGGATGCCGCGCGAGGCCGCGGCGCAGCGCCCCGTCGGCATCGGCCGGGAAGCTCCGCGCGCCCAGCGTCACCGCCTGGTAGAGCCGCACCCGCCGGCCGATGATCGCGGTCTCGCCGATCACCACGCCGGTGCCATGGTCGATGAAGAAGGCTTCGCCGATCGACGCGCCCGGATGGATGTCGATCCCGGTGCGCGAATTGGCGATCTCGGAGATGATCCGCGCCACCAGCGGCGCGCCCAGCCCGTGCAGCAGATGCGCCAGCCGATGATGGACGATCGCCAGCACGCAGGGGTAGCAGATCAGCACCTCGTCGACGCTGCGCGCCGCCGGATCGCCGGCATAGGCAGCCTCGACGTCGGTGTCGATCAGCCGCCGCAAGCGCGGCAGCTCCCGCGCGAAATGGCCGATGATCCGCCCCGCCTCGCCATCGACGAGATGCGGATCGGCGGCCCCCACCGAATAGCCGAGCTCGAGCCGGATCTGGCCGTAGAGCCGGCTCAGCGCGGTCTGCAGCGTCTCCGCGACGAACGCCTCCTCATTGTGCTGGCGGACGAAGCTCGGCCCCAGCCGCAGCGGGAACAGCGCCCCGCACAGCGCGATCATGATCTTGTCGATCACATGGCGCGACGGGAAGCCGGCGGCGCCATGCTCGGCGTGGCGCTTGTGCGCGTTGCGCCAGTCCTCGCGCGCGTCGCGAAGCTCCGCCGCGATCAGGTCGATATCCCAATAGTGACCCGCGGGCGCCTCGATCGGCTCGTCATGGGCGTCGCTCATTGTCCCCTCTTTCGAAAGCATGACGCGGGCTTAGTCCCCACGCGGTCAAACGAAAGCAATTTTTCTCTATCAAATTGATAGAAAATATATCGGAACTTCAGGAAGCTGGAACGGCCTGCTAAGCAGGGCCATGGTTCCCCGGCTCGGTCCCCTCAAGCTCAAGCCGCAGATCTTCTGCGGAGACGAACCCGCCATCGGTCCGGGCAAGGCCGATCTGCTCGACGCGATCGACCGCGAGGGGTCGATCTCGGCCGCCGGCCGCGCGCTGGGGATGAGCTACCGGCGCACCTGGCTGCTCGTCGACAGCATGAACCGCTGCTGGGCGGAACGGCTGGTCGAGACGACACCGGGCGGCGGACAGGGCAGCGGCGCGCGGGTCACGCCGTTCGGCCACCAGGTGCTCACCGCCTATCGCGCGCTCGAAACCACGCTGCTGGCGGCGGCCGACAGCAGCGAGTTCAAGGCCCTGACCACCCTGCTGCGCGAGCATCCCTTGCCGACGGCCTGACGGCGCTTGCCATATATTGCGGGATATAGCATGTCGCGACGATCGCGCGGAGGTGGTCCCATGCCTGTCATCGTCCTGGCCTTTCGCTGGCTGGCCCTGCTGGGCGCTGCCTTCTCCGCTCCGCTGCTCGCTGCCGAGACGCAGGTCGCCGTCGCCGCCAATTTCACCGAGCCGGCCAAGGCGATCGCCGCCGCCTTCGAAAAGGCCACCGGGCACAAGGCGCTGCTCGCCTTCGGCGCGTCGGGCGGATTCTACACCCAGATCAGCCATGGCGCCCCGTTCGAGGTCTTCCTCTCCGCCGATGCCGATCGTCCGGCCAGGGCCGAGCAGGAGGGTCTCGCGGTACCCGGCACCCGCTTCACCTATGCGGTGGGTCGGCTCGTGCTCTATTCAGCGACGCCCGGCCTCGTCGACCCGGGCGGCGCCGTGCTGAAGCGGGGCGGGTTCGACAGGATCGCGATCGCCGAGCCGGCCACCGCGCCCTATGGCCTCGCCGCGGTCGAGACGATGCGCCGGCTCGGCGTCGAGGCCGCGCTCAAGCCGAAGATCGTCACCGGCAGCTCGATCGCGCAGGCCTATCAGTTCACCTCGACCGGCGCAGCCCAGCTCGGCTTCGTCGCGCTCAGCCAGGTCGTGGCGGTGCGGGGCGGATCGCGCTGGATCGTCCCCGCCGGCTTCCACGCCCCGATCGAGCAGCAGGCCGTGCTGCTCAGGACTGGCGAGAAGAACCCCGCCGCCCGCGCCTTCCTCGCCTTCCTCAAGGGCCGCACGGCGCTCGCGATCATCCGGCGCTACGGCTATGCGGTCCGATAGCTGATGGGCCTCGTCCTCGCGACGACCGCCGAACTGGCGCTCGTCACCACCATTCTGCTGCTGATCATCGCCACCCCGCTCGCCTGGTGGCTGGCCCGCTCGCGCTGCTGGTGGAAGGAAGTGGTCGGCGCGATCACCGCCCTGCCGCTCGTCCTGCCGCCAACGGTGATCGGCTTCTACGTGCTGATCGCGCTCGGCCCGGCCAGCCCGCTGATGGCGCTGCTCGAACCGTTCGGCATCCGCACCCTCGCCTTTACCTTCACCGGCCTCGTCATCGGCTCGCTCTTCTATTCGCTGCCCTTCGCGATCCAGCCGCTGCGCACCGCCTTCGAAGCGATCGGGGATCGCCCGCTGGAAATCGCCGCGACGATGGGGGCCGGGTCGCTCGATCGTTTCTTCACCGTCGCCCTGCCACTTGCCCGCCGCGGCTTCCTCTCGGCGGCGATCCTCGTCTTCGCGCATACGGTCGGCGAGTTCGGCGTGGTGCTGATGATCGGCGGCAACATCCCCGGAAAGACCGAGGTGTTGTCGACCCGTATCTACCAGCTTGTCGAAAGCCTCCGGTTCAGCGAGGCGCATCGCATCGCCGCCGTCCTCGTCCTCTTCTCCTTCGCCGCGCTGCTCGCCCTGCTGCTGATCGATCGCCGTATCGGGACGCCCCGGCCATGACGATCGCGGTCGCGCTCGACGGAAAGCTCGGCGGCGCCTTCGCGCTGCAAGCGATGTTCGAGGTCCCCTCCTCCGGGGTCACCGCGCTGCTGGGCCCTTCAGGCTCGGGCAAGACCAGCGTCCTGCGCGCGCTCGCCGGGCTCGATCGGATCGCCGGCACGATCATCGTCGACGGCGAGGTCTGGCAGGACAGCACCACCTTCCTGCCGCCCGAGCGGCGCCGGGTCGGCTATGTCTTCCAAGGCGCCGGGCTGCTGCCTCATCTCTCTGTCGCCGCCAACCTCGCTTATGCCGAGCGCCGCGCCGGTCCCGGCCGCTTCGCCCGCCACGTCGTCGTCGCCCGCGCCGGCATCGCACCACTGCTCGACCGCCGCCCCGCCTCGCTCTCGGGCGGCGAGGCCCAGCGCGCCGGCATCGCCCGCGCCTTGCTCGGCCAGCCGCGCCTGCTGCTGCTCGACGAGCCGCTATCCGCGCTCGACACCGATGCGCGCGCCGACCTGCTCGACTGGCTGGACGAGCTGCTGGCGGAGATCGCCATCCCCGTCTTCCACGTCACCCACGACCACGCCGAAGCCGCCCGCCTCGCCGCCCGCACGATCAGGCTGCGGGATGGCCGGGTGATTCTGTCCTGATCGGATCAGCGTACCATGAGAAAACCGAAGACGAGGGGCGGGCCAACGAGAATGATCGCCAGAACCCACGGCCAACGCAATTCGCCGAAGCGCGCCAGGCAGAACAGGACGATCGCGTCGGCGACGAGATTTCCCTACATTGGAAGCTTTTTTTTCAAATGCCCCGAAGGGAATCGCGCTCAATCCAGTCGGCTGGCCGTGATAGATCGAGTGGTGCGGGCGGAAAGGCTGGCCGATGCCTTGGCGGCTCGCACCGTCAGCGCCGTCTCCATCGCCGCCGCCTCGCGATCGAGGCTGGCCGCGACATCGAGCAGGCGCTGCTTGTCCGCCTCGCCGAAAGCATTGTCTGCAAGCTTTCGCGCCTTGGCGGCTTCCCGCCGCAACTGGTCTGCGCTTCCCGAACTGGACACGTTGTTTCTCTCGACGCTAAGTTACTCACAATAAAGGCGCCTTGAACCGTTCGACATGAACAGATCGTTACGCGATCGTCGATTTTACAATATTTTGCAGTTCTCCGCTACGCCGAGCGTGTCGGATCGTTCATCTGTGCGTCGACGGTTACTGGTTCGTGCCGGCGGGCACTCGGCAGCGATCCCGTCTGCCGCTCGATCATCCGGTGGACGCGCAGCGGCACCCCCTCCTTCTGGAGCTGGTGCAGTTCGGCGCTGTTCTCGGCATCCGCATGGGTGCGGCGCTGATTGTGCCGGATATAATCGTGCCAGGTCGCGACATGGTAGCGTTCGACCCACAGCTCGGGCTCGTTGAGGTCGCGCAGCAGCGTCCAGCCGTGCGCGCCGTCCCGCCGGCGGATCCGGCGCCGCTCGGTCATCGCGGTGAG
Source organism: Rhizorhabdus histidinilytica (assembly GCF_900167915.1). Classification (GTDB taxonomy): domain Bacteria; phylum Pseudomonadota; class Alphaproteobacteria; order Sphingomonadales; family Sphingomonadaceae; genus Rhizorhabdus; species Rhizorhabdus histidinilytica. Next base: position 285,865 of record NZ_FUYM01000004.1, read on the forward strand.
GAAGGCGACGATGTTGTGCGGCTCGATCCGATATTCGATCGTCACCACCACCGGACCGCTGCGCGGTTCGAGCGGGACCGCCACCTCCGGCTCCTGCCATTGCTTGAGCGGCGTCAGGTTGAGGTCGTCGACCTGTGGCAATGGCATCGCGAAGCCGATCAGGACGGTGCCCGCCAGGAAGGCTGCGCTGACCAGCAGGCCGGCGGCGACGCCATGGCTGTCGGCGATCATACCCAGCACCCAGGCGCCGATCGCCATGCCGCCGAACGCCGCCATCTGGTAGACCGACAGGGCGCGCGCGACGACCCAGCGCGGCGAGGCGAGCTGGACGCTGATGTTGAAGGTCGACAAGGCCAGCACCCAACTGAAGCCCGCCAGCATCAGCGCGACGATCGTCAGCAGGAAGAAGGGGCTGACCGCGGTGATCGCGGTGCCGGCCGCCAGCATCAGCGTGGACATCCGGACGATCTGCTCGGTCGACAGCCGGTCCCGTGCCGGCCCCGAGGAGAGGCCGCCGAGCACCGCGCCGACGCCGAACGCGCCCAGCAGCAGGCCGTAGGTCAGCGCCCCGCCCTTCACCAGATCGCGGGCGACCAGCGGCATCAGCGCCGAGACCGCATTGGCCGCGAGACCGAACGCCATGGAGCGGCTGACGACCAGCCGCAAATTGGGCGACATCGAGACATAGCGCAGCCCCGCCCCCATCGCCATGAACAGGCCTTCGCGCGGCAGCAGCCTGGGCGCCTGCGGTCGCCGCCAGCGCAGCAGCACGACGATCAGCCCGATATAGGACAGGGTATTGGCCAGGAACGCCGCCGCAGCCCCCGCGGCCGCCACGACCGCGCCGCCGACCGCCGGCCCGGCGGTCCGCGCGGTGTTGAACCCCATCGAGTTCAGCGCGACGGCGTTCGGCAGTTGCTCGCGCGAGACGATATCGCCGACCGAAGCCTGCCATGCCGGACCGCTCACCGTCGTCCCGCAGCCGATCAGGAAGGTGAAGCTCAGCAGCAGCCGTGGCGTCAGCCAGCCCTGCCAGGCGAACAGCGCCAGCGCCGCCGAGACGCACAACATGAAGCTCTGCGCCGCCAGCATCACCTTGCGGCGGTCGAGATTGTCTGCGACCGCCCCGGCCCACAGCGCCAGCAGCATGAACGGCAGCACCGTCGACGCCTGGACCAGCGCGACCATCTTCGGGGATGGGGTCAGCGACGTCATCATCCAGGCGGCGCCGACCGACTGAATCATCGCGCCGAAATTGGATACCAGCGAAGCGATCCAGATGGCCCGGAAAATGGGAACGCCGAACGGAGATGCCGGTCGCGATCGCGGGGCCGATTGCAGGTCGGATGCCATGCTGTTCCAATGCAGGAGCGGCCTGCTTGTGCCAACCTGTTTCGCTACCCGGCTTCCGCCGCCGGGTCGGCGCGGCCCCCCATCCGGCCCAGGAAGGCGGCGTCATTGATAAAAAACACCATCAAATCCGCATCCTACGTGGTTTTACGTATAGGATAACCCCCGGGTCGTTCCAAAGGTGGGGCATGAGCATCTTCGATGACGAAAGCGGTCCGGGGGAATCGCTTTTGCTTGACCGAATAGCGGACCGTTGATGACCAGTTTTGCCGTGGAATCCTCCGAACGTCGCCGGGCGTTCCGCTTTGCCATCCGCCACCAGTCGCGCCTGCGGCTGACCCTCGAGGGCGCGGCAGATGGCGAAGAGATCGATGGCGTCATGCTGACCGACATCTCGCAACAAGGGCTGATGGCGGCGGGGGCCGGCCATCTCGTGCCCGGCGCACAGATCCTGCTCGAGGTCCCGCTCGTCGGCTGGCGCGAGGCCGAGGTCATCTGGATCGCCGAAAATCGCGCCGGCTGCCGCTTCATCGAGCCGCTGAGCTTCGACGAGTTGCGTCTGGCTGCCGCGAGCAGCGAACGGCTGGCGCTGGAGTTCCCGTCGCTAGGCGCCGACATCGCCCAGCTTCCGGCACTCTCCGGTACCGCGGGGGACGAGGATGGAGAGGATGGTGAAGATCCGTCGGGATCGAAGCCATGGCTCTTGCCGGCGGGGCTGCTGGTACTGGCGCTGCTCGTCGCGATCGGTTTCATGATCGCCTATTGATCGGCCGCCGCCATATTCGACCATCGGATGAGCATGGGCGATCTTGTGATCAGGCTTAGCGCCGCATTCACCAATTCCCCTAAGCCTTCATATGCCGTCGGCATCTAATCCGTTCCATGCCAGCCCGACGTTCAGGCCGGCGTGTGAGGATTGCGTACCCATGTCGATAGCGTCTGCCCTTGGCTTGAAACGGCGGCCTGACCTGCGCCGGAACGAACGTAGTCGCGTATTCCTGACGGCAAAGATGCTGGTGTCGGGCCAGCCCTGCCCGATCCATCTGCTCGACCTGTCCCGCCATGGCGCACTGGCACATGCGGCCGACCCGCCGCGCGACGGGGAGATCGTCTGGGTCGTCTGCCGCGGGGTCGAGTTGCTGGCGCGGACGGCGTGGATCAGGGGCAACCGCTTTGGCCTTGCCTTCGATTCAGGCCTGCCGACCGCCAAATATGAGATATTGCTGAAGGAAGGCCGCCGCGCCCTCTCCGCGCAGACGCCTATCGTCGCCCAAGGGCCCGTCGCCGCCTGACGGGCCTGGGCCTCCATATCAGCCGACGCGGCCTTCCGCGCCCTGCCCCGCCTTCGCCAGTCGGCTGTGGTGACGCGCATAGCCTAGGTAGATGAGCAGCCCGACGACGTTCCAACCCAGACACCAGAGCAGCGTCTTGGCCGGCAGGCTGGTGAACAGGTAGAGGCAGCCAAGCACCGCGCCCAGGCCGACTGCCAGCGCGGCCGGCGCCCGGAAGGGCCGCCGCAGGTCCGGCCGGCTACGGCGCAGCACGATCAGGCAGGCCCCTACCGCCATGAAGGCGATCAATGTGCCGGCATTGGCGAGTGCGGCGATCTCTCCGATCGGCAGCAGCCCGGCCAGGATCGCGACCAGGATCGCAGTCGCCGTCGTGATCCGCGCCGGCGTTCCACGCTTGGAGATCGCCGCCAGCGAACCCGGCAGGAAGCCGTCGCGTGCCATCGCCAGGAAAATCCGGCTCTGGCCATAAAGAAAGGCGAGCAGCACCGTCGGCAGCGCGATCACGGCCGCGGTCGCAACGACGTGCGCGACGCCTGGCCGGCCCAGTTCGCGCAGGATCAGCGCCAGCGGCTCGGGGCTGTCGGCGAAGCCAGCGAAGGGGACGGCGCCGATCGCCGCGGCGGCGACCAGCACGTAGATCAGCGTACAGACCAGCATCGACCCGACGATACCGATCGCCAGATCGCGCTCGGGCCGCTTGGTCTCCTCGGCCGCCGTCGAGATCGCGTCGAAGCCGTAGAAGGCGAAGAAGATGATCGCCGCCGCCGCCATCACGCCGCGCTGGACGCCGTCGGGCCCCGGGGTCGAACCGAAACCATAGGGCATGAACGGGCTGAGATGCGCAGCCTCGAAATGCGGCAGCGCGACCGCGACGAACAGCGACAGCGTCGCGATCTTTACGATCACCAGCACGGTGTTGACCCGCGCGCTCTCGCGCGTGCCGAGCAACAGCAGGCCGGTCACCACCGCGATGATGAAGATCGCGGGAAGATTGACCAACCCACCCAGCTCCGGCCCCTGGGTCAACTCGACGGGAAAACCAAATCCGGCCAGCAAGGGCGAGGCGTAGCCTGACCAGCCTACCGCGACCGTTGAGACGACCAGCGAATATTCAAGGATCAGGCTCCATCCGACCACCCAGGCGATGATCTCGCCGAGCGCCGAATAGGCGTAACTATAGGCACTGCCTGCCGCCGGCATCATCGCCGCCAGCTCGGCATAAGCCAGCGCCGCGCAGGCGCAGACCGCCCCCGCGATCGCGAAGGAGAGCAGTACGGAGGGGCCGGCACGATCGGCGCCTACGCCGATCAGCGTCAGGATTCCGGTCCCGACGATCGCTCCCACACCGAGCGCCATCAGGTGCGGCCAGGACAATGTCGGCGGCAGCCGGTCGCCATGTCGTTCCGCCCCGTTGATCGGCTTGCGCCGCATGAACCCCGTCATTCCTATCCTCTCCCTGCGAAGCGATCGGTCGCCTTTATCAGCTGTTCCAATATGCCCGGCTCCGAATAGGCATGGCCGGCCCCCTCGACCAGGTGGAAATCCGCCTCGGGCCAGGCCTTGTGCAAGGCCCAGGCATAATGGAGCGGACAGGGCATGTCGTAGCGGCCATGGACGATCACGCCGGGGATGTCGCGCAGCCGCCCGGCATCGCGCAGCAACTGGTCCGGCTCCAGCCAGCAATCGTGGAAGAAATAATGGTTCTCGATCCGCGCGAAGGCGATCGCGAAATGGTCGTCGCCATGCTGGTCGGTCAGCGCAGCGCTCGGCAGCAGCGTGATCGTCTCGCCCTCCCACAGGCTCCACGCCTTCGCCGCCTCGATCTGCGCGGCGGGATCAGTGCCGGTCAGCCGGCGATTATAGGCCGCGACCATGTCGCCGCGCTCGCCCTCGGGGATCGGCGCGACGAAGCGCTCCCACTTGTCGGGGAACATCTGCGACACGCCCCACTGGTAATACCATTGGATCTCGGCCCGCGTCGCCGTGTAGACGCCGCGTAGGACCAGCTCGCTGACCCGCTCGGGATGCGTCTCTGCATAGGCGAGCGCCAGCGTCGATCCCCAGCTTCCCCCGAACACCAGCCACGCCTCGACGCCGGCCATCGCCCGCAGCCGCTCGATATCCGCGACGAGATGCCAGGTGGTGTTCGCGTCAAGCTCGGCATGCGGCGCCGATCGCCCACAGCCACGCTGGTCGAACAGCAGCAGGTCGTAGCGCGCCGGATCGAACAACCGCCGATGGTCGGGCGAGCAGCCAGCACCCGGCCCGCCGTGCAGGAACACCGCTGGCTTCGCGCCCGGGGTCCCCACCCGTTCATAATAGATGCTGTGCCCGTCCCCGACGTCGAGCATCCCGCTCGCATAGGGCTCGATCGGCGGATATAGCTGGGTCGACAGTGCTGACATGGTTGCAAACTAGCGGAGTCGCATGATGCGCGCCAGCCGACGAGAATTGCTGATCGGAGGCGGTCTTGCCAGCCTCGCCATGATGGCCGTCCCGCCCGCCTGGGCGGCCGGCAGCGCCGCAGGTCTGGCGCCGATGACCGGCAGCGCCAAGCCGATCTCCACCCAGGAACGGCTCGGCCGCATCGCCCGGGCGCAGGAGCTGATGCGCGCGCAGGATATCGGCGCGCTGCTCGTCGAGGCCGGGTCGTCGCTGCTCTACTTCACCGGCATCGACTGGTGGCGCAGCGAACGGCTGACCGCGGCGATCATTCCGGCGGACGGCGACGTGCTGATCGTCACCCCCGGCTTCGAGGAGCCTTCGATCCGCGAGAGCCTCGCCGTGCCCGGCGACGTCCATGTCTGGCAGGAGGACGAGAGCCCGATCGCGCTGATCAGCGACTTCCTGCAGCGGCGCAAGCTCGACAAGAGCACGATAGCCGTCGAGGAAACCGTCCGCTTCTTCGCGGTCGACGGGCTGCAACAGGCGCTGCCCGACGCGCGGCTCGTCTCGGGCGCATCGGTGGTGCGCGGCTGCCGGATGATCAAGTCGCCTGCCGAGCTGGCGCTGATGCAGCTCGCCGCCGATATCCAGATCGCCGCCTTCCGCCACGTCGCGCCGCGCATCGAGCGTGGCATGAGCCAGCAAGACATCCAGGCGATGCTGATCGCCGCCAGCCGCGCGCTGGGCGGGGAAACCGACGGCGGCCTGATCCTGATCGGCGAATCCAGCGCCTATCCGCATGGCTCGCACATCCCGCGCCGCGTAGCCGACGGCGAGGTCATCCTGTTCGATGCGGGCGTCACGGTCCTCGGCTATCAGTCGGACATCTCGCGGACGATGGTGTTCGGCCGCACGGCCGATGCGAAGCAGCGCCTGCTGTTCGACCAGGTCCGGCGCGGCCAGGACATCGCGATGGAAACCGCGCAGGTCGGCACCCCGGCCGGCAAGGTCGACGACGCAGTCCGCGCCTATTACGCCTCGCTCGGCTATGGCCCCGGCTACAAGCTACCCGGCACGCCGCACCGGACCGGCCACGGCATCGGCATGGACGGGCATGAGCCGGTCAACCTCGTCCATGGCGAGACGACACCGCTCGCCCCGGGCATGTGCTTCTCTAACGAGCCCGGCATCTACATCCCCGGCGCCTTCGGGGTCCGCATCGAGGATTGCTTCCACATGACGGCCGATGGTCCGCGCTGGTTCACCCGCCCGCCCGCGTCGATCGATCGGCCGTTCGATTGAAGCGAAGGCGCGTCATGACTTTGACTTGCGGTCGTCATAGGATGGCGTGACCGATCGGGAGGGATATGGACGAGCCCGTCGAAATTGAGCTGAAGCTCGACTTTGATCCCGCCGACCGGGATCGTCTCGCGGCCTGTGCTCTGTTCGGCCCCGAACCAGCGGCGCCGCGGCGGCTCGCCGCCACCTATTTCGACACGCCCGGCTTCCACCTCGACAAAGCGGGCTATGCGCTTCGCATCCGCACCGGCGGCGGCGAGCGCATCCAGACGGTGAAGGCGGCGTCGGGCGAGACCGCCGGCCTGTTCGTGCGCGGCGAATGGGAACGCCCCGTGCCTGGCGACGAGCCGATACTCGACGAGAAATCGGGTCCCCTCGTCCAGCTCTTCGATGCCGCGCTGCTCGCCCGGGTCGAACCGGTCTTCACGACCGCCGTCGACCGCATCGAGGGGCCTCTCGATCGCCCCGACGGCAGCCGTATCGACTATGCGATCGACCTCGGCGAGGTCCGCGCCGGGACACGCGGCAGCGTGGTGTGCGAGCTGGAGCTGGAGCTCAAGCGCGGAGCCCCGCAGGCGCTGTTCGATCTTGCCCGCGCGCTCACCGAGCTGGTGCCGCTGCGGCTCGGCGTGTCGACCAAGTCCGAGCGCGGCTATGCGCTGGCCGACAAGGCCTTCACCGCCGCGGTGAAGGCCGAGCCGCTGAAGCTCGACCGGGCGATGGCCGCCGGCGACGCCTTCGCCGCGATCGCCGCCTCCTGCCTCCGCCAGTATCGCCGCAACGAGGACCTGCTGCTGCTGTCGGGCGGGGTCGAGCAGTTGCACCAGGCCCGGGTCGCCTTGCGCCGCCTGCGGACCGCCTTCTGGCTGTTCGGCCCGTTGCTGGACGGCGACGATCGCGCGGCGGCGTTCGCGTCGGAGCTGCGCTGGCTCGCCGCCGAACTAGGCGGAATCCGCGACATCGACGTGCTGGTGCCGCGCCTCGAAGAGCCTGCCCGCGCGGCCCTGTTCGCGATCCGCGAGGACCGCTTCGGCCATCTCCGCACCCTGCTCGACAGCAGCCGGGTCCGGTTGCTGCCGATCGAGCTCGCCGAATGGCTCGTGCTGGGCCGATGGCAGACCGATCCCGCCGATCCTGATCTGCGCGACCGCCATATCCGCGCCTTTGCCGGCGATCGGCTCGAACGGCTGCGCAAGCGGATCAAGCGCGCGGGCAAAGGCCTCGCCGATACCGACGACGAGCATCGGCACGAAGTCCGCAAGGACGCCAAGAAACTGCGCTATGCGGCCGAATTCTTCGTATCGCTCTATTCCGGGCGGAAAGCGCGCCGACGGATGGAGCGTTTCCTTGACCGGCTCGAGGCATTGCAGGACAAGCTGGGGCAGCTCAACGACATCGCCGCCGCGCCAGGGCTGTTCGCCACCTTGGGCGTGGAGGCGACCCTGCCCATGCCGGGCAAGAAGGAACGCAAGCGCCTGCTCGACGATGCCGAGGATTGTTTCGAAACCCTCATCGACACCAAACGTTTCTGGCGCGACTGATCCCGCCTTCCTGCTGACCCGCCGGGCGCTGGTCGCGGCGGCCCTCGCCGTGCCGGCCGCCGCCGCCTTCGCCCGCCCCCTGGGCCTGGCCGCTGCCGCGCCGATGATCGATCCACGCCTGGTCGACCGCGCTCTCGCTGCGCTGTTCCGCCATCACCGGCACATCTGGTCGCGCGACATGATCGCCATCGCCGATTTCGGCCTTCCTTCCTCGGTTCCGCGCCTTTTCCTCGTCGATATCCTGCGCGGCACGGCGACCGCGCTGCTCGTCGCCCATGGCAAGGGGTCCGATCCCGATCATGAAGGCCGGCTCCAGCGCTTCTCCGACGTCGTCGGCTCCGCCGCCACCTCCGAGGGCGCCTATCTCACCGGCGACGCCTATGAGGGCATTCACGGCCCGTCGCGCCGCCTGATCGGCCTCGATCCCACCAACGCCCATGCCGAGGAGCGCGCAATCGTGATCCATTCCGCCTGGTACGCCGATCCCGACATGATCGCGAAGCAGGGCAAGCTCGGCCGCAGCGACGGTTGCTTCGCCGTCGGGGAAGCGGATATCGCGACCGTCCTTGCCCGTCTCGGCAAGGGACGCCTGCTCTATGCCGGGAGGATCGATGGCTGACTGGTTTCGCCGCAACCTGGGCTGGATACGAGGCGTGCTCGGGCTGCTCGCCTGGTTCGCGATGCTCTACTTCATGTTCTGGGACGTGCTCTGACGTTGCAGCGTCGCGCTCGGGCTCGTAAAGCCGCGCGATGCTCCGCATTTCCGAAATCAAGCTGCCGCTCGACCATCCGGCCGAGGCGCTGCCCGCCGCGATCGTCGCGCGATTGGGGATCGCGCCCACCGATCTGCTGAGCTGGGAGGTCGCCCGCCGCGCCAACGACGCGCGCCGCAAGTCGGCGATCCTGATGGTCTATTCGGTCGACGTGACGCTTGCCGACGAGGCCTCCGTCCTCGCGCGCTTCGCGGACGACAGCCATGTCCGCCCGACTCCCGACACCGGCTATCGCTTCGTGGCGACGGCGCCGGCCGATGCCCCTCGCCCGGTGGTGATCGGCGCCGGCCCCTGCGGACTGTTCGCCGGCCTGATCCTGGCGCAGATGGGTTTCCGCCCGATCATCCTCGAACGCGGCAAGGTGGTGCGCGAGCGGACCAAGGACACCTGGGGCCTCTGGCGGCGTAGCGTCCTCAATCCCGAGTCGAACGTCCAGTTCGGCGAGGGTGGCGCGGGCACCTTCTCCGACGGCAAGCTCTACAGCCAGATCAAGGATCCGCGCTTCCTGGGCCGCAAGGTGCTGACCGAATTCGTCAAGGCCGGCGCGCCCGAGGAGATTCTGACCGAGGCGCACCCGCACATCGGCACCTTCCGGCTCGTCTCGATGGTCGAGAACATGCGCGCTACGGTCGAGGAACTGGGCGGCGAATATCGCTTCGAGCAGCGCGTCGTCGATTTCGACATCCGTGACGGCCGGCTGCGCGGGCTCCATCTCCACAATGGCGACTATCTTGAGACCGGCCATGTCGTGCTCGCCATCGGTCACAGCTCGCGCGACACCTTCCACGCGCTCCATGATCGCGGCGTCCATATCGAGGCGAAGCCCTTCTCGATTGGCGTCCGCATCGAGCATCCGCAAAGCTGGATCGACCGGGCCCGCTTCGGCCAGTGCGCCGGGCACCCGGACCTCGGCGCGGCGGCCTATGCCCTCTCGCACCACTGCGCCAACGGGCGATCGGTCTACAGCTTCTGCATGTGCCCCGGCGGCCGCGTCGTCGCCGCGACCTCGGAGGAGGGGCGCGTCGTCACCAACGGCATGAGCCAATATTCGCGCAAGGAGTTCAACGCCAATTCCGGCCTCGTCGTCGGCATCGACCCCGAACGCGACTATCCCGGCCATCCGCTCGCCGGCATCGCCCTGCAACGCCATTGGGAGGAACGCGCCTTCGTCGCCGGCGGGTCGAGCTACGAAGCGCCCGGCCAGCTCGTCGGCGACTTCCTCGCCCGCCGCCCCTCGAGCGCGCTCGGCGCGGTGACGCCGTCCTACAAGCCGGGCGTCCATCTGACCGACCTGTCGCTCTGCCTGCCCGACTTCGCGATCGACGCGCTGTGTGAGGCGCTGCCCGTCTTCGGCCGCCAGATCGCGCGATATGACGACCCCGACGCGATCATGACCGGGGTCGAGACGCGCACCTCGTCGCCGATCCGCATCACCCGCGGCAAGGATTTCCAGAGCCTCAACGTCGCCGGCCTGTTCCCGGCGGGCGAGGGCGCGGGTTATGCGGGGGGCATTCTTTCCGCCGCCGTGGATGGGATCAAGGTGGCGGAAGCGGTGGCGCTCAGCCTCGCCGGCTAAGATTAGCCGCGCCGCCCGCCGCATAGGCGGCATGGGCCTCGGCCGGCCCGCGATAGGCCTCCTGATGGTCGACGCTCCAATAGCGCAGCTCGTTGAGCGGAATCCGTTCCCCCGTCACCGCGCACAGCACATGGTCGCCCCGTTGGACGATGGAGAATTGAGGCGTGTCGTAGCGCAGGATCGCGAGCTTACCGGAGAACAGCATCGCGCCATCCTACAGGACAGGTCCGCGCGACGAAACCCCGCCTTCACCCCTCGGCACCACCTCGACGATCTGGTCGCCCGCTTCCAGCCGGCCGGCGGCCGCCTCCCAGAAGCCGTGAGGCGTTCCGTCGCGGTAGATGCGCAGACCGAGGCCGGTCGCAATTGCCGCTAGCGGCTTGCCCACCTCCTCGGCCGACACCAGCCGCTCGCGCAGCGTCACCCGGCCGTCGGCATTGGCGAGGTCGGCCATATAGTCGGCGATGTGCGGGCCATGGGTCGATCCGGCGAGCAGCAGCCCGGCGAAGCTGGCCGGATTGATCACCGTATCCGCCCCCGCCTGCCGGGCCAGCGCCTCATTGTCCTCGGACCGGATCACCACGCTGATCGGCACGCCGGGCGCCAGCCGCCGGGCGGTGAGCACGATCAGGATCGAGGTATCGTCCCGTCCGGCGGCGACGATGATCGCCTTGGCCTCGGCGATCCGCACCGCCTCCAGGATCGAATTGCGGGTCGCATCCCCGTCGATCACGTTGGCGCCGCTTGCCTCGGCGGCGCGCAGATTGTCCTGGCGCGGATCGATGACGACGATCTCGGCGGGCTTCAAGCCGCGTCGGATCAGTTCGCTCGCAGCTTCCGATCCGGTGGTGCCGTAGCCGGCGATCACGACATGGCCGCGCAGCTTCCGCTGGATCACGCTCATGCGCCACTTCTCCCAGACATGCTTGAGCAGGAATTCATAGGCGGTCCCCAGAAAGATCAGCCAGACGAACAACCTGACCGGCGTGACCACGAAGGTGTCGAACAGGCGGGCCCGCTCGGTCACCGGCACGATATCGCCATAGCCGACCGTGGTGACCGTGATCATCGTGAAATAGAGCACGTCGACGAAGCTGATCGCGCCGTCGATATTGTCACGCAGCCCGCCCCGGTCGATCCAGTGCCCGGCCAGCGCGACCGCGATGAGCGCAAAGGCCAGCGCCACCCGCCACAACAGCGACAGCCATACGGGCGTCCCGCTCTTGCGGTGGAGAAGCAGCCTCTGGTCACGGCGCGGCCTTGGGCGGAGCACGGGGTTCCTTTCGTTCCGGCGGCCGCGACGGAGACAGTTCGCCTTTGACCCGTTCGCCGCTCCCTCTACAGGGATGCACCAAGCAGGGTCAGGAAGGAAGATCGATGGCGTCGGGACTGGTCGCATTGTTGGACGACATCGCGGGATTGACCAAGCTCGCCGCGGCCTCGCTCGACGATGTCGGCGCGGCGGCGGGCAAGGCCGGGAGCAAGGCGGTCGGCGTCGTGGTCGACGATGCCGCGGTCACGCCGCGCTACGTCACCGGCCTGACGCCCGATCGCGAACTGCCGATCATCGCCCGGATCGCGGTCGGATCGCTCCGCAACAAGTTGCTCATCCTGCTGCCCGCCGCGCTGCTGCTCAGTGCCTTTGCGCCCTGGGCGGTGACGCCGCTGCTGATGCTCGGCGGCGCCTTCCTCTGCTTCGAAGGGGCGGAGAAGGTTATCGAGGCCATCGGCGGCCATCATCCCGTCGAGGAGCATGTCGCCACCACCGACCCCGCGACGCTGGAAAAGGAACAGGTATCGGGCGCGATCCGCACCGACCTGATCCTGTCGGCCGAGATCATGGCGATCGCGCTGGCCGAGGTCTCCAGCCAGACGATCCCGATGCAGGCAATCGTCCTTGCCGCGGTCGGCATCGCGATCACCGCTGGCGTCTATGGCGTTGTAGGGCTGATCGTGAAGATGGACGATATCGGCCTGCATCTCGCCCGCAAGCCGGCGACACGGACGCTGGGCTGCGCACTCGTCAAGGGCATGCCGGTGGTGATGCGCTGGCTGTCGATCATCGGCACCGCCGCGATGATCTGGGTGGGAGGCGGCATTCTGGTCCATGGCCTGGAAGTGCTCGGCGTCCCCGCCCCCGCCCATCTTCTCCATCATCTGAGCGAGGCGGCCGCCCATGCGGTGCCGGCCGGTGGATCCATCATCGGCTGGCTGGTCACGGCGATCGGGTCGGGCATCGCCGGCCTGGCGATCGGCGGCGCGATCGTCCCGGCCGTTCACCTGATCGGAGCCCTCCGCGGCAAGGGGCACTGAGTCGCGCCTAGGCGGCGGCGGCCACCTCGCCGCGACCGACGCCGAAACGCTGGCGGTAATCGCCCGGCGACAGACCGATGATGCGATGGAACAGCTTGCGGAAAGCGGCGGCGTCCTCATAGCCAACGGTCCAGGCGATCTGCTCGACGGGGCGCCTGGTGAACTCCAGCAGTTCGCGCGCCTTGCCGATCCGCAGATGTTGCGAATATTCGGTGGGCTTCAGCCCGGTAGCCGCCTTGAACCGGCGCAGGAAGGTCCGCTCCTCCATCCCGGCCTGAGCCGCCATGTCGGCCACGCTGACGGCCCGAGCTCCCTTCGCCTGCAACCAGTGCTGAACCTTGAGGATCGGTTCGTCGCCATGCGTCATGCGTGGTGAGAAGCTGCTGTAGTGGCGCTGCTCCCGGCCGGCCGGGTCGACCAGCAGGAAGCGTCCTGTCTCCACCACCACGGTCGGCCCGAACAGCCGGTCGACCAGCTTCAGGCCGAGGTCGGTCCACGCCATCAGCCCGCCGGCAGTGATGATGTCGCCGTCCTCGATCACGATCTTGTCGGGATCGAGCAGCACGTCGGGAAAGCGCTCGCGAAAGGCGTTCGCGAACATCCAGTGGGTCGTCGCTGGCCTGCCGGACAGCAGCCCGGTCGCCGCCAGGACAAAAGCCCCGCCACAGTTCGACGCCAGGGTCGCCCCCTGCGCATGGCGGTCGAGCAGGAAGCGGGCATAGGGCGCCGCCTCCACCGCATCCATCACGCCGCTCAGCCTCCCGGGCACGATCAGATAGGTCGGGCTACCCGGTTCGCCGGAATGCGTGTCGTGGCAACGGGCGAATCCGCCGGCATCCTGCAATCGCCAATGGCTCACCCGGATCGGCTCTCCCCCATGAATCCTGGCGAACTGGCCCGCGATGTCGATCAGGTCGGTCATGCCGTGAACCATCGCCAACTGGCATCCAGGATAAAGGACCAGGCCCACCTCGGGCCGCATCGCCGCCGCTTTTCCCGCCATCGCCAGATCCTTTGTCGGTTTTGCCTCGGATAATGTCGAATCCGCCAATCCCGACCATGCCGCATCGCGCCTATCCCTTCAATCACCGGCGGAAACGCCTGAGCATTCAAGCAGAGGGAATAGCGACATGAATACGATCACCACCAAGGACGGCACCCACATCTTCTACAAGGACCTGGGTCCCCGGGACGGCCAGCCGATCATCTTCTCCCACGGCTGGCCGTTGACCGCCGACGCCTGGGACGCCCAACTCGTCTTCTTCGCCGGCCAGGGCTTCCGCACCATCGCCCATGACCGCCGCAGCCACGGCCGCTCGGACCAGGTCTGGGACAACAACACCATGGACCAATATGCCGACGATCTTGCCGAACTGATCGAACGGCTCGACCTGCGCGACGTCATCCTGGTCGGCCATTCGACCGGCGGCGGGGAGGTCACCCGCTATATCGGTCGGCACGGCACGGCGCGGGTCGCCAAGGTCGGTCTGATCGGCGCGGTCCCGCCGCTGATGCTGAAGACCGAGGCCAATCCGATCGGCCTGCCGATCGAGGTGTTCGACGGCATCCGCAAGGGCACGTTCGACAATCGCTCGCAATATTTCAAGGACATCACCATCCCCTTCTACGGCTATAACCGCGAGGGCGCCGTGATCTCCGAAGGGATCAGGGAGGATTTCTGGCGGCAGGGCATGATGGGCGGTCTGAAGGGCCAGCTCGACAGCATCCGCGCGTTCTCCGAAAGCGATTTCAGCGAGGATCTCAGGAAGTTCGACATACCGACCCTCGTCCTGCACGGCGACGATGACCAGATCGTGCCGATCGGCGCCTCGGCGCTGTCGACCGTGAAGATCGTCAAGCACGCCGTCCTGAAGGTCTACGAAGGCGCCGACCACGGTCTGACCCAGACCCATCAGGACCGGTTCAACGCCGATCTGCTCGGTTTCATCAAAGCCTGAACGATCGATCCCCTCCCGATCCGGGAGGGGACGTCTTGCAAAGGAACCCGCCATGACCACCAAGGCCCTCATCACCGGCGCTTCCAGCGGGATCGGCGAGGTCTATGCCGATCGCCTCGCTCGACGCGGCCAGGATCTCGTGCTCGTCGCCCGCAGCACCGCCAAGCTTGAAGCCCTCGCCGCCCGGCTCCGCGTCGAAACCGGGGTCTCGGTAGAGATCCTGCCCGCCGATCTCGGCAAGGCGGAGGATCTCGCCAGGGTCGAGGCCAGGTTGCGTAGCGACGAGGCGATCGACACGCTCATCAACAATGCCGGCATCGCCGGCGAAGGCCCGTTCGCCGATGCCGATCCCGCCTTCCTGACCGGCCTCATCAACCTCAATATCGTCGCCGTCACCCGGCTCGCCGCCGCGATCGCCCCGCGTCTGGCTGCCAACGGCGCCGGCACGATCATCAATCTCACCTCGGTCACCGCGCTGATGCCTGACGGCTTCACCGTCGTCTATCCGGCGAGCAAGGCCTTCGTCCTCGCCTTCACCGAAGCGTTGCAGGTCGAATTGGGTGCGAAGGGCGTCCGTGTCCAGGCGGTGCTACCCGGCATCACGCGCACCGCGATCTGGGAGGAGGAGCAGCTATCGGGGATCCCGGACGAAATGGTGATGGAGGTCGACGAGATGGTCGACGCGGCGCTGGCCGGGCTCGACCAGGGCGAGAGGATCACCATCCCCTCGCTGCCCGACACCGCCGATTTCGACACCTATCTGGCGGCCCGGATGGCGCTGCGTCCCAATCTGTCACACCGACACGCCGCGGATCGCTACCGGCGCTGAGATTGGCTCAGTCGATCCCGACGACCAGGCCGTCGCCCATCCAGCGCCCCAGAAGCTGACCGGCGGCGGCCACGCCGTCCTCTTCCTCAAGCTGCTCGAGCATAGCCGCGCAGATCGAGCCGAAGCCCACCCCCGATCGAGCCAGATCGATCGCCTTCGCTTCGGCCGGTTCCAGGGTACGGAAACAAGGCATCAGACCCTTGCGCCACACCAGCATCGTCACCGGTTCCGCCAGAAGCGCTGCCACCGGCGGGACCTCGCCGGCCGACAGCGCCGACCAGATCGCCGCAGCGTTGCTTCGGAAAACATGCGTCGTCAAAGTCGGCGACAGGCGCAGCACGGCCCGATCCCAATCGATCCCGCCCAGCCGGCCCGGATCGACCGGCGCGGAGTCAGGGCCGACAAAGGCCTCGGACAAGGCAAGATCGAGCCAACCCAGTTCGGCGATCTCGGGATCGTCGCCGAACAACAGCTCCAGCGTCTCCGGAAAATCCCCGGCATAGGCGTCGAGCGTCCAGGCATGCGGCGGCGTGACATCGATATGCGCTGCCGTCGTCGACCGGAATCGTTCGTCACCGATCCACAGACGCACGCGCTCGAACACCTCGGCCAGACAGTTCGCCAGCGCCGCACGATAATTGTCGTGATAGACTTCGAGCCCGGGCCGCACCGCCTCGCCGATCCGCAGCGCGGCATCATCCGAGGATTCGGACAGCCACGCGCGGAAATCGCGCTGCATCGCGAGCAGGCTCATGCCGCCCGCCGCATATGTGCGCCGGCCATGTCGCGCGCGGCCTGCAACTCGTCGAGCAGCTCGGCGAGCGGCGGGATGTCGTCGTCGCGCTCGATCATCGTCGCGACCGGCCCCAGCCTGGCGATCGCGGCCTCGTAGAGCGTCCATACCGGCGGCGGCACCGGCCGGTCGTGCGTGTCGATCAGCAGCGTGCGCCCCTGGCTGTGCCCCGCGAGATGGATCTGCGCGACCCTGTCGGCCGGGATGCCGGCCAGATAGGCCTGCGCATCGAAGCCGTGATTGGTCGCGCTGACGTAGATATTGTTGACGTCCAGCAGCAAGCCGCAACCGGTGCGCGCGCACATCGCGTCGAGAAATTCCCACTCGGTCATCGGCGCGTCGAAGGCGACGTAGCTCGACGGATTCTCGATCAACATTTCCCGGCCGAGCACGTCCTGCGCGACCGCGATATTGTCGCAGACCACATCGAGCGCCTCCTCGGTATAAGGCAGCGGCAACAGGTCGTGCGAATTGAACCCCTCGATCCGCGTCCAGCACAAATGGTCGGACACGAACAGCGGATCGACGTCATCGACCAGCAGGCGAAGCCGCGCCAGATAGTCGCGGTCGATGCCGTCTGCCGATCCCACCGACATCGATACGCCGTGCAACGCGACGGGATGGCGCTCACGCACGCGGCGCAGCACATCGCGCGGCCGTCCGCCCGGCACCATGAAATTCTCGGAGATCACCTCGACGAAATCGACCGCGACCGGCTCGTCGCCATCGAGGAAGTCGCCATAATGCGGCTTGCGCAGGCCGAGACCGAAGAGGAGGTGGGACATGCCGGACATCGCGGGAAACCGGCCGGGTGGACGAGCCACCCGGCCGCTCCGGACCTTATTTCTTCTTGGGCTCGGTGGTGGTGCCGCCGGCCGCCTTGCAGGCGTCGGCGGTCATCTCCTTATAGCCCTGGCCCTTGCAGGCGTTCTGGCCCTTGCACGAATGCTCGGCGGTGGCGCAGTCGGACGCGCCCTTGCAGCTGTTGACGCCATAGCAATGAACGGTCTTTGCTTCGGTGGTGGCATCGGCCAGCGCGGGCGCCGCCTGCATCGCGGCGAAGGCGATGAGGGCGGCGGAAGCGGCGGCGCTGACGCCGGTCTTGACGGTGGACATCCTTCATTCTCCCCTGGTTCATGCCTTGGGTGGCGCGGGCAGATACGGTGCGGCCCGAGACCGGGTTCCAACTGCCCGATGATTATTTCATCGGCATCGCACCATCGAGACTCTTTCATATCATGCCGCGCCGCCTGCCCCTATAGAGGGGCGCACTCTGGATTCCGTAACGAAAATCAGGCACCGGAAGATGCAACGACACGCCGGTGGGACGAGCGGAGTTGCAGGGAAGAAAGAATTCGGCCCGTGGCAAGGCAACCGTCCTCGTCGTCGAGGACGAACTGTTCGTGCGCATGATTGCGGTCGATGCGATCGAGGATGCCGGCTATGCGACGATCGAGGCGCAGGATGCCGACCAGGCTCTGATCCTGCTCGAGGTGCATGACGAGATCGACCTCGTCTTCACCGACATCAAGATGCCTGGAACGATCGACGGCCTAGGACTGGCGCTTCGGGTGCGCGAACGCTGGCCGGGGCTGCCGCTGATCCTGACCTCAGGCCATCTCCGGCAGGAAGATGCGACGGTGCCGGCCTCGGTCCCTTTCCTCCAGAAGCCCTATCGCGCCGCTACGCTGCTCGCCGAACTGGCGCGCCTGCTCGACTAGGGCCAGCGCGTTGACGAGCGATCTTCGCTGCTGGCTGTGCGACCGCCCTCTCGGCCGACGGATCGAATGGCATCATCCGCGCCCGAAAAGCCGGGGCGGGCGCGACACGGTGCCACTCCATCCGATCTGCCACCGCACCATCCATACCCATTTCAGCAATGCGGAACTGGCACGCCTGCCCGCCGATCCCGGCCCGGTCCGCCAGCATCCGGAGGTCGCCCGCTTCCTGGCGTGGATCACCGACAAGCCCCCCGATTTCCATGCTCCGACCCGGACGTCCCGGCGCCGGTGACCGAAAAACGGGCCTGCGATACGGAACCCCAGCGATGGGCGGACGGTTTTACCGTCAGGCCGGAAAGCCCCCTCTACCCCCGGCTTTTTTAGGAGACGAACCCGCCGGGACCACGGCCCGGCGGGTTTTTCCCTTTGTGTATCGCTACTTTGCGCCACGCCTCTCGCGGATCGCCTGAAAATGCGCTATAGCCTGCAACAGGGCACAATGCCGCGCATATTCGGGGGCGGTTTGTGCTTGAGCGTGCCCCGCCCCGCCGTCCTCCAGGGCGGGGCGTCACGCCCCTAAAGCCATTCGTCCGGGGGCCATCCTTTGCCATCTTCGTCGTCCGGCGCATCCTTGAGCGCGCATCCTCTCGATCGTCCGATCTGGGAGGCACTGGTGGACCGACACGCTGCCTTCGCGCGCGGCAATCCACGGGCATGGCGCTATCGGCCGGACATCAGCCCCTTCGCCGCCGCCCGCGACAGCTCGATCGAAGCGCAATCGGCATTGGCGGGGCTGCTCCCCTCGGACGCCCCCCTCGTCCTGCTCGAAGCCGGTTCGATCGCCGTTCCGCCCGGCGCGATCGTCGAGAAGCAGGCTGTGGGCGTCCAGATGGTCGCCGAGGCGCTCAAACCCGCCCCCTCCGACGACCGGGTCGTGCCGCTCGGCGATGCCGACGCGGCCGAGATGCTCGCGCTCGCGACCCTCACCGAGCCGGGCCCCTTCCTGTCGAACACCCACCTCTTCGGCGGCTTCATCGGCATCCGGATCGACGGACGGCTCGCCGCGATGGCGGGCGAGCGGTTGAAGCCGCCGGGCCATTGCGAGATCAGCGGCGTCTGTACCCATCCCGACTTTCGCGGACGGGGACTCGCCGGCCTGCTCTCGACCATCGTGGCCAACCGGATCGCGGCTCGCGGGGAAGTCCCCTTCCTCCACGCCTATGCCAGCAACACCGGCGCGATCCGGCTCTACGAGTCGCTTGGCTTCCGCATCCGCTGCGAGGTTTCGGTGCTCGCCCTGCGGCGTCCCTCGATCTAACCCACCGGCGTCAGCCGCAGCAGCCGCCCGCCGGCCTTGTCTTCCAGCACGTAGACGGCGCCGTCCTGCCCCTGGTCGACCGCCCGGATGCGCTGCCCCATCGAGTAGCGCGCCTCTTCCTTCGCACCATTCTCGCCCAGGTCGACGAGGATCAGCATCTCGCCCGACAACGCGCCGACCAGCGCCTTGCCGCGCCATTGCGGGAAGAGCTTGCCCGAATAGACCAGCAGGCTCGACGGCGAGATCGACGGGTTCCAGCTCACCTTCGGCGCTTCGAACGCGGGCCGGGTCGGATGATCGGGGATCGGCTTCCCGTCATAGTGATCGCCGTTGGAAACGATAGGCCAGCCATAATTGCGGCCCGGCAGGATCAGATTGACCTCGTCGCCACCCTTGGGCCCCATCTCCGCTTCCCACAGACGCCCTTCCAGGTCGAACGCCAGGCCCAGCGGATTGCGGTGCCCATAGCTCCAGACCGCCGGGTCGCCCCCCTTGGCCGCGAGCGGATTGCCGGGCACCGGCTTGCCGTCCATCGTCAGGCGGACGACCTTGCCCAGCACGCCGCCAGGTTCCTGCGCGGGCGTGAATTTCTGCCGCTCGCCCATCGAGAAGAAGAGATGGCCGTCGGGCGAGAAGGCGATCCGCCCCGCATAATGGCCGCCGCTCTTCAGCGGATGCGCGCGATAGAGCGTCGTCACGCCCTCCAGCCGCGCGCCGCCGAGATCGCCGACCAGCTTGCCGCGCGCCAGGACGATACCGTTCGGCGATCGCGGCGCCGAATAGCTGAAGTAGACCAGGCCGTTGGTCGCGAAGTCGGGATGCGCGACGACCTCGCCCAGCGCGCCCTGCCCGCTCGAATCGACGGCGGGCACCCCTTCGACCGCGGTACGCCGCGCGCCGTCGGGCGACAGCAGCAGCAGCCGGCCCGCCTTCTCGGTGACGAGCATATGGCCGCCCGGCAGGAAGGTCATCGCCCAGGGGCTGTCGAAGCGCGCGACCTCCTCCGCCTTGAATGGCTTGTCGGCGAAGGGCCTTGCCCCCGTGATCGGCGCCTGCGCGGCGATCGCCGGCACGGCGGACATTGCGGTGAGAAGGAGGGCGAAGGACAGGACAGGACGAGGCATCGATCGTGCTCCTGAAAAGCGGTCAGTGCCGCGCTTCGCTCGGCCGCGCAGCCCGGGATTCGCGTTTCCGTTCGCTCGGCGGGATATGGGTGATCGTCGCTGCATATTCAGCGAACAGCACCAGCACCCAGATCTCGACCCCCTTCCATTGGCCGCTGACCACGCCCGAAAAGACGTCGAGCAGCAGGAAGACCAGCGCCACGATCCGGAACCAGCGCATGCTGAACGCCGGTATGTCGGCGCGCAGCGACGCCGTGACCATCATGAACAGGCTGAACAGCCCGGCGATGATCTGCGACGTCAGCGAGGTGGCGATGCGGAGCTGGTCGAGCGCGGTGATGAACCAGAACAGGCGCGATATCGCATATTGGCTCTGCCGGGTCAGCTGACACAGCTTGATGATCGGCGGCACGAACAGCGTCTTGCCGACCCACACATCGATATCCACCATGCTCATGCGCGCGATATAGCAGGACTTCGCCCTTATGCCACAGCCTGGCGTTGCCTGCCGGCGGCCTCGAACACCGGTCCGACGCTACGACAAGGCGCGCGGTGGGCCCCGATGCCAGTCGCTGGCCTGCTGGAAGGCGATTCCGGCGCCGAGCAGCAAGGCTTCGTCCGCCGGCCGCCCGACGAGCTGGAAGCCCAGCGGCAGGCCCTCCGCGTCGAAGCCGCCGGGCAGCGCGAGCGCGGGATGGCCGGTCACGTTGAACGGCTTGGTGAAGCGCGCGCCCAGCGGGTCGGCATGCCGCATCGCCCCGTCCCATTCGTCCAGCGTCGGCGTGTCGATCGTCAGCACCGGCAGGATGATCAGGTCGGCAACGCCGAACAGCGCGTCGAGCTGCCGGCGATAGGTGGCCCGAACCTCCTCGAAACCGTCGACGTCGCCGGCCGGCATCGCCCGGCCCCGCTCGATCGTCGCGGCGAGACCCGGCCCGTAATCCTCGCGATGCGCCGGATACCAGGGGGCATGGACCTTCGCCGTCTCCCACGCCTGCAATCGGCCGGTCGCGGCGAGCAGCTCCGCAACCAGTGGCAGCGTCACCTCTACCGTTGTCAGGCCGAGCTCGCCGAACAGCCCGACCGCCCGCTCGATCGCGCCCCGGTTCTTCGATCCGGTCTGCTCCAGGGCATGACGATCGACGCCGATCCGCACCCCTGCGAGGTCGACGACGGGGTGCCGGCTCTCGCCCTGCCCGATGGCCGTCATCGCCGCCGCCAGATCGGCGACGCTGCGGGCGATCGGCCCGACATGATCGAGCGACGGCGCGGACTCGAACACGCCTTCGGCATCGACCCGCCCATAGGTCGGCTTGAACCCGCTCACCCCGCAGCATAGCGACGGCAGCCGGATCGACCCGCCGGTATCGGTCCCGATCGCCACAGAGCATAGGCCCGCCGCCACCGCCACGCCGGCGCCGGTCGACGACATTCCGGGAAAGAGGTCGGCCCGCCACGGATGGCGCGGAAACGGCCGGTCGGCTGCCGGATCGACGAAGGCGCCTGCCGTCGTGTAGGTCTTGCCGACCAGCACCGCCCCCGCTTCGCGCAGCCTCGCCACCACGCCGGCGTCGCGCCTGGGCAGGCGATCGGCGAAGCCGCGTAACCCCGCCGTGGTCGGCATGTCACGGGTCAGGCAGAGGTCCTTGACCGTCACCGGAACGCCGTGCAGCGGGCCGCGGTCGATCCCGGCCGCCAGCTCGGCCTCCGCCTGCCGCGCCGCGGCGCGCGCCGTCTCTCCCGCCAGCGCGGTGAAGGCGCCGAGCTCCGGATCGAGCCGGGCGATCCGCGCCGAAAGGCCGCGTTCGACTTCAGCGGGCGACAGCGTCCGGTCGCGATAGCGCCTGCCGAGTTCGGCGACATCGAGATTGAACGCTTCGTCGATCGGCGTTCCCTCCGCGCCAGAGAAGAAACCCTCGGTCGCCGCGCCGAGGCGGGCATCGTCCAACTGGACGATGTCGCCCCGATCGGCCCGTCAGGCCAGCAGCGCCTTGGTCCGCGCCTCGACCAGCCGCTCCATCACGGTCAGCGGCATCGCCCCGCTCTTGAGCACGTCGTGGAACCGACGGATGTCGAAGCGGTCGCCGAGCGCCTTCTCCGCATTGGCGCGGGCGCGCACCCAGGCCATGTGCCCGACCTTGTACGAACAGGCCTGCCCCGGCTGGGTGCAATAGCGCTCCACCTCGCGCTGCGATCGCGGCTGCGCGAAGCCGGTGGTGTCGACCATATAGGCGGTCGCCTTGTCGCGCTCCCAGCGTTGGGTGTGGATGCCGGTGTCGACCACCAGCCGCGCCGCGCGGAACAGGAAGGACTGGAGATAACCGGCGCGTTCGAGCGGATCGGCATAGCTTTTGAGCTCGTCGGCAAGCTGCTCGGCATAGAGCGCCCAGCCCTCGCTATAGGCGCCGAAGAAGCCGATCTTGCGCAGCGTCGGGATGTCCTTCGATTCCTGCGCGAGGCTGATCTGGAGGTGGTGGCCCGGCACGCCCTCGTGGAAGGTCAGCGCCGGCAGCGTATATTTCGGCCAGTCGCCGACGTCCTTGAGGTTGATGAAGTAGATGGCCGGGCGCGACCCGTCGAGCGTGGCGCGCTTGTAATAGCCGTTCGACGCCCCGTCCTGGATCTCGACCGGCACCGCCCGGATCTCCAGCGGCGCGGCGGGCACATGCGAGAAATAGCGCGGCAGCTTCGCATACATCGCCTTCACTCCCTCGTTGAGCGAGGCAATCAGCGCGGCGCGCCCTTCGGTGCTGTCGGGATAGAGCTGCCTGGGGTCCTTGTTGAGCGCCGTCAGCCGCTCGCCGATTCCGCCCTTGGTCAGCCCCTGCCCCTTCAGGATCGTATCGAGTTCGGCGCTGATCTCGGCGACCTGCTCCAGGCCCATCTTATGGACCTCCTCGGGCGAGAAGCTGGTGGTGGTCGCCTGGGCCAGCGCCGCTGCATAGATCGCCTCGCCGTCGCGCAGCCGCCAGACGCCCGAGCCCGGCGCGGTGGTCGCGCGGAGCTGCTTCATCAGCGCGATCTGGCGGTCGAGTGCGGGATAGACCTTGTCGCTGACGATCTTTTCGGCCGGGCCCGCGAAATCACCCGCAATGCCCTTTTCCTTGGCGCGCCGCACCAGCGATCGCACCAGCGTGCTCTCCGCGGCAGGCGCCCCGCGCAGCTTCTCGAGCTGGCCGATCGTCAGGTCGATCGCGAAGTCCGGCGCGGTGATGCCGCGCGCCGACCGCTCCTTCTGCACGGTGCTGTCGGTGTCGAGCACCCCGCCCAGCGCGTCGAGCCGCGCCAGATAGGCGTCGCAATCCGCCTTGTTCGCGATCACATGCGCATCATTCAGGAAATCGGGGAGCTGGAAATAGGCGCCGCCCTGCTGGAAGATGCGATAGGGCCGGATCACGCTGTCGATCGCGAACCGTTCCGGCGCGACGGTCTGGTTGCGCAGCGAATAGCCGACGATCTCGCGGTTGAGCGCCGCTGCTTCGGACAGGCCGGCGGTCGGAAAAGCCTCCACCTCGGCCAGCCATTTCTTCGCGCGGGCGAGATCGTCGCGCATGCCCGCGTCGCTATTGTCGTCGAGCTTGCTCTTGGCGGCCGCCCGCTCGCCCTTGTCGTAACCGAGCGCGGTGCAGAACTGGGGCGAGTTGTCGAGCGTGTCGTTGAAGATCCGGTCGAACAAGGCATTGAGCTTCGCATCGGCCCCGCCGGTCTGGGCGGCGGCAACGGTCGGTCGCAATCCGGCGATCAGGGCGGCGGTGCCGGCCGAGGCGATGAAGGTACGGCGATCCATGGCGATCCCTCTTCGGTCAAGTTTTTGATATGGATCGACAATAGGCGCAATATCCGTCCGCGCGCCAGAGCCTCTCGCCGCCGCTCGATCGCCGCTCCGAACCGTCAGGCCAGCGCGGCCAGCCCCAGCACCGCCGCCTCGATCCGCCGCCGATCCTCCTCGCCGGCCGGCCGGCCATCCCGCCGCGCGGCGATCAGCCGGTCGAGCCAGGCAGGGCCGAACTCGAAATGATGGTCGACGCACAGGCTTTCGACCGCCCGGCGCACGTCGCGCCCGCAATCGTCGAGGATCGCCAGCCGGCGATTGAGCGCTGCCTCGAGCTGCGCGGCGCGTTCGATATCGCCGGTGGCGCCAGCCGCGCCCGACCGCACCACGCCGCGCCCGGCCAGTTCGCGATAGAGGCCGCCGCTCGGCGCGAGCTCGGCATAATGCGCCCAGTAGAGCTTGAAGAGCACCCGTCCTGCATCGCGCATCGCCGCGCCGTCGCGGGCCGGGTGGTCGAGCAACCCCGCCAGCCAGGCGCGGCCGACGGCATCGACCGCCTGGCCATGATCGCCCATTCCGATCGCGGCGGCGGCCTCCTCCGCCTTGCCGCGTTGCCACAGCCGTTGCGTGGCCGGGTCGAGCGGTCCGGCGCGCAGCGCGCGGTGCAGCCGCAGCTCCGCCGTCCCGCGATCGAGGCGCGGCCCGCCGATGGCGATCAGCCGCCCCGCCTTGTTCCGTGCCCCCGCCTTGCGCTTACGCCCCGCTCTGGCCATGGCCGATCTCGCTCCTCGTCGCTGGTCGCCGGTCGTCCCGCCGACAAATTGGTTGAACAATCTTGCACAAGATTTACGGATATCCTCGACCGGTGACCGAGGAGTGAGTCGATGTCCCTGCCTTTCGAACGCATGCGCCTGCTGCGCGCCCGTTCCGGGCTCTCGATGCGGGCCTTCGCGGCGCTGCTCGGCAGCCCGCTCGACACCCGCTATGCCTATTATGAGGAACGCCGTTTCACCGGCCTCCTCCCGATCGACGCCGCCCGCCGGATTGCCGCCGCGCTCCATCCTTATGGCGTGGAAGCGCGGGAGGTGCTGGCGCTCGCCGGTCTGTCCGACGATGAAGCCGCGGCCGACATCGCCGTACAGGCGCCCACCGTCCAATATCTCCGCCTCGACGTCGCCTTTCCTAGTGAAGAAGCCCTGACCCGCATGTTCGAGACCATGCTGGAGGACGAGGTTCCCGCCGAGCATCGCGACGCGCTCGCGCGAACGCTTGCGCGGCGTCTGCCATCCGCGCTTCAGCGCGCGACAACATCGCCGCCCGTGCCGGTTCGGGCGCATTGGCCTGCTCCCGGCGAAGACGCTGCATCGCCTGCCAGGCGTCGTGGGCCTCGCCGGCCAGGATCGCACATCTGATGTCGCAGGCCGGGCAGTTGAGATGGCAGCCCGGCGACGCCCGATAGACCGGCTCGCCCATGAATCGACTCACATTTGTTCTTGTTATGTTCTATCCTATCCGTCCGATCCTACATGTCTAGGATTTTTCCTATCGGCTGTGTAAAAAAATGCCCGCGGCGGGGAAACCGCGGGCAGGCCGCCTATCGGACCTGACGGGGAACGTCGCGGATCGAACGATAGGGTTGCATGGCAGCCGAGGGGGAGCCCGCCGGGGGATTGGCGCCGGACATGATGGCGGCTGGTTCCGCCCGGAAGGACGGGGCGATCATCCAGGCCGGCGGTCGGGGCCGCTGCCGTTCGATGGGGGGAAACCCCATTCCGGCGAGAGCGTCGGCGGTGAGGTCCTCCGCCTGCTCCATCCAGTCGGTCGTCATCATGTTCATCGCGACTCACCTTTGCCCATAGCGTCCGCCTCACCGCTGTGCGCCTTGGCAATGAACAAGAAAATAGGACCTCCTCCGAAGTTACAATTGTTCACACGGCCGTAGCCGAATCCCTGATTTTCCTACTTAACAAGGTTTAACATATCCATATGTCCGCAGGCAGGCGGTCCCGGAATTTCGATTGACTTTGTACAAGAATATTGTATATCGATACAACTCTTTCCGGAGCCGTGATGACCTTCCTACCAACCATCGACGCCGGTTGCCGCGAGGTGATCGAGATCGACGCGCTTCAACGCGCGCTGCGCAATCTCCGCCACTGGTCGGCGACGGCGGCGGCCCGTCGAGGCTATGTCGATGATCGCGACCGGCGCCTGTTCGCCACTGCCGCCGGGCTGCGCGATGCGGCGTGGGCCGACTGCCTCCACGCCGCCTATGATCTGTTCGAAATCGACGCGATCCACGGTGCCTGGATCGAGGCGGGCGGGCACGAGGCATGAGCGAGGTCCCGGCACATCGCGGGCTCCGGCTCGCCTCGGTGCTGTCCGTCATCGCGCAAGCGGAGGAGGATGCCCGCCATTACGACCTGTTGCCAGGCAATCGCGACCGGCATGCGGAGGCCGCGCAGCAGGCGGACCGATGCGCGGAGACGAGCCGTTCGCTCGCCCGCCGGCTGATTGAGGATGCTTTTCCGGGGGTGAGCTGGGCGATGATCGAACGCGCCGCCCTTTAGAAGCCAGGACGCTAAACGGTCACCAGCTTGATGCCGGTGATGAACAGCACCACGGCCAGGCAGCGCTGGATGATCCGCTCGTCCAGCCACAGCGTCAGCCGCGACCCGATGACGATGCCGGGGATCGATCCGATCAGCAGCATGCCAAGCAGCCGCAGGTCGACGCTTCCGGCGATCAGATAGCCGATCCCGCCGACCAGGGTGAGCGGCACCGCATGCATGATGTCGGTGCCGACCAGTTTCCGCGCGGTCAGCCGCAGCGGATAGAGCATCAGCAGCAGAGTCGCCCCCAGCGCCCCCGCGCCGACCGACGTCAGGGTGACGAGCGTTCCCAGCACCGCCCCCGCCGCTACGGTCAGGATCGGTTGGAACCGGATGAAGCGGCGCGCCTTCGCCTCGTCATCGGTGTCGATCATCGCGTGGACGAGTTGGCGGCGGAACAGCGTCGCGAACGAGGTGATGATCAGCATGCCGCCGAGCAGGGTGACGATGAGCCCGCTCTTCTCCTGATGACCGCCGAATTCGAAGAGCAGCAGCAGGGTCAGGATCGCCGCGGGGATGCTGCCCAGGCACAGCCATCCGACGATGCGATGGTCGGCGCTGTTCTGCCGGTGGTGGACGATCGAGCCGACCGTCTTGGTCGCCGCCGCGAACCACAGGTCGGTGCCGACCGCCGTCGCCGGCGCGACCCCGAACAACAGGATCAGGATAGGAGACATCAGCGATCCGCCGCCGACGCCGGTCATGCCGACGATCGTCCCGACCAGGAGGCCGGCAAGTGTGTTGAGCCAATCCACGGGAATCATCGACCCGGCGATCTCCGGCGAGAGGCCGCACCTCCGGAACGAGGTCGACGGGGCGGATCAGCAAATCGCTCAGCCATGGCCCACATCGTTGTAAGCTGGGAGGCGATCCGTCAATCCGTGAACTATAGCGGCCCGCGGCGCGCGCGACTGCCGGCGGACGACGATCGCGATCGGGCCTGTGCCGGCCAGCCGCCCGAATTGGTCCATGTGCCCCTTCACGGACCCGCCTCTACCCACAGCGTCACCGCCGCGCGCCAAAGGAAAATTTGCCTCGCGCCTAGGAAATGTGCGGCTTGCGCCCCCCAACGGCAAAGGCCGCCAGGGAAGGCTGGAGGACCTTCGTCTGGCGGCCTTGCCGGAGGCCATCGATGGCGCCCGGATCAGCGGGCGGCGAGCTTCAGTTCCGAAACCTGGCCGGTCATGGCCAGCTTGGCCTTGGCGGCGCCGATCGCATCCTGGCGGCAGTTGGCGACCTTGATGCTGGTGGCGACGTCGGCCTGGCCGCAGACCTCGTACGCCGCGCGGCGGATGCGGGCGTCGAGGCGGGCTGCGCCGGTCTCGCTCTGGATGTCCAGATCGCCATAGGCGACGGAAACGCTCACCGGCTCGGCCCGCAGCGGGGTCGCCGCGGCGACGGTGACGAAGGTGGCGACCAGCGCGAAGGTGCCGGCGACGGTGTTCTTGAAGGTCTGCATTGTAACGTCCCTTTCGATGTGCGTTGTGGATGCGCATCTCTCAGCAGGAACCGTGCCAAATGCATTTCCCTTGAAAAAACTGTGATTTTATAAACAGCGCGTCAAGAATCTTTGCCAAATATTGCCATTATTATCCAATTTTTGGCAAATTGCGCCCCGCTCAGCGGGACCGGATCGACTGACGATCGAACATCCAGCCGGGATATTCCGCGGGCATCGCGCTCGCCGCGTCGAGTGCCGCCAGCTCCTCCGCGTTCAGCACCACCTCGGTCGATGCGATATTGTCGGCAAGCTGGTCGGCGCGCCTGGCGCCCACGATCACGCTGGTGACCGCGGGTTGGTGCAGCAGCCAGGCGAGCGCGATCTGCGCCACCGAGACGCCCTTCGCGGCAGCGATCGGACGCATCGCATCGATCACGCCACGCGCGCGTCCGCGATCGACCGGCGGGAAATCGAAGGCGGCGCGACGCCCTTCGCCGCTCGTCTCGTTGCCGATGTCGAACTTGCCCGACAGTAGCCCGCCCGCCAGCGGGCTCCACACCATCAGGCCCAGCCCTTCCGATCGCATCATCGGCACCAGTTCGCGTTCGAGGTCGCGGCCTGCGATCGAATAATAGGCCTGGAGCGAGGCGAAGCCGGCAAGCCCGCGCCGCTCGCTGATGCCCAGCGCCTTGACGATCTGCCACGCCGCCCAGTTGGACACGCCGACATAACGCACATGTCCGTGACGTACGAGCGTATCGAGGGCCTCGATCGTCTCCTCTATCGGCGTCGTCGCGTCGAAGCCGTGGACCTGGTAGAGGTCGATATGGTCGAGGCCGAGCCGGGTCAGGCTGGCCTTGACCGCCTCCATGATGTGGTAGCGCGACAGGCCGACCTGATTGGGCCCCTTGCCCATCCGTCCCATTACCTTCGTCGCGACGACGATCTCGTCGCGCGCGATGCCGAGATTGCGGATCGCCCGCCCGGTGATCTGCTCCGACCGTCCTTCGCCATAGACATTGGCGGTATCGACGAAGTTGATCCCGGCATCGAGCGACTGGCGCAGCAGCTGATCCACGTCGCCCTGCTGAAGATTGCCGATCGGCGCCCACATCCCTTCGGAACCGCCGCCGAAGGTCATCGTGCCGAGGCACAGCTCGGAGACGTGGAGGCCGGTCCGGCCCAGGGGTTTGTAGCGCATCGCGTCGTCTCCTCAGCTTGGCGGCCGGGGAGAGCCCGCGCCGCGTTTCAGCGGCGCCGCAGCGCCGTCACCTCGATCTCCACCTTCATCTCGGGCCTGATCAGCCCGACGATGAGGGCGGTCGCCGCCGGACGGATCTCGCCGAAGACCTCGCCCAGCACCGGCCCGACCTCGTCCCAATATTCGGCCCGTGTGAAATAATAGGTAGCGCGGACCACGTCGGCCATCGCGAAACCGGCACCGTCCAGCGTCCGGGCGATCAGCGCCAGCGCATTGCGCGCCTGGTCGGCGGCGCTGTCGGGCATGACCCGTGTCTCGGGATCATAGCCGGTCGTTCCCGCCACGAACGCCCATTCGCCGTCGACCAGCGCGCGGCTATAGCCGACTTGCTTCTCGAACGGCGATCCCGAGGAGATCAGCTGACGCGTCACTGGACTTCTCCCGCATAGACAATGCTCAGCTTCGCCACGGCGGCGCGGGCCGCCGCACGGGCGTCGTCGGCCGTTCCCTCGCGCGCCAACGCCAGCGCCACGCCCATGCGACGATTCGGCCGGGTGACGGGCTTGCTGAACAGTCGCACGTCGGTCTCGACGCCCGGCGCCGGCGCCAGGGCTTCAGCCAGCCCCTCGATACGAAAGTCCTCGGCATGGCGATCGGCCAGCAGCACCGCCGAGGCCGACGCGCCGTTGAGGTGGATGTGCGGGATCGGGAGGCCGAGGATCGCGCGGGCGTGCAGGTCGAACTCGGTCAGGTTCTGCGAGATCAGCGTCACCATGCCGGTGTCGTGCGGCCGCGGCGACAACTCGGAGAAGATCACCTGCTCGCCTGCGACGAAGAACTCGACCCCGAACAAACCATAACCGCCGAGATCGTCGACCACCTTGCGCGCCATGTCCTGCGCGGCGGCGAGCGCGGTCTTCGACATCGGCGTGGGCTGCCAGCTCTCGCGATAGTCGCCCAGTTCCTGGCGATGCCCGATCGGTTCGCAGAACAGCACGCCCTGGCGCGTCCGGATCGTCAGCAGCGTGATCTCATAATCGAAGGCGATGAACGCCTCGACGATCACCCGCTGCCGGTCGCCACGCATCCCTTCGACCGCATAGTCCCACGCGGCATCGACGGCCTCCTCGGCAGTGACGATGCTCTGTCCCTTGCCCGACGAGGACATCACCGGCTTCACCACGCAGGGGATGCCCACCGTCTTCACCGCCGCGCGCATCTCCTCGAGCGTCTCGGCATAGAGGAAACGCGAGGTGACGAGACCCAGTTCGTTCGCGGCGACGTCGCGGATGCGATCGCGGTTCATCGTCAGCATCGTCGCGCGTGCGGACGGCACCACCGAATAGCCCTTGTCTTCGAAATCGAGGAGCACCTCGGTCCGGATCGCCTCGACCTCGGGGACGATATGGTCGGGCCGGTGCTTCTCGATCACCGCCGCGAGCGCCTCGTCGTCCAGCATCGAGAGGACCTCATAGTCGTCGGCGACCTGCATCGCCGGCGCCTTCTCGTAGGAATCGCAGGCGATGACATAGGCGCCGAGCCGCTTGGCGGCGATGGTGAACTCGCGGCCGAGCTCACCCGAACCGAGCAACAATATCCTGGCGACAGGCCTCATAAGGGGAATCTCCTCGCCAAGGGCGCATAGACAGGAAAAGGCCGCAGGTGAAGCGGCCGCCGCTTCGACCAAAGACCTATCGTCACAGCCCAACTTCATTTTACGCCACATTCCGGAAGGGCTATGAAGGCCTGGGGTTTTCGGGGGGAGTTTCCGGCCCGGTGTCGGTGGATTTCTTCATCTTCGCGGTGCTGCTGCTCGTCAACGGCCTGCTCGCGGTGGCGATGCTGTTGGCGGCGCGGACCTTGGGCCAGCCGAAGATGGCGATGCTGCTCGCCGCCGCCTTCGGCGGCAACGTGCTGCTCTATGCGAGCGACGCCACCTATTTCTTCCTCTTCAAGGGGGACATCTGGGTCAACCTCGCGGTCAGCGCGATCGCGATGACACCGCCGATCCTCGCCGCCATGGCCTATCGGATGCGGTCCGGCCTGCCCTCGCGCACGCTTCCCCTCGTCGCGACCCATGCCGCCGGGCTGCTGCTGATCCTGTGGTACAGCATCGTCGATCCCGACCGGGGGATGCGGAGCGCTATCGTTCCGCTCTACGCCGCGGCGGTGCTGCTGTTCGGCGTGACGACCGCGCTCGCGCATCCCGGCCGCAAGCTGCGGCTGGGGGAACGGCCGATCATCTTTACCTGCTTCGGCCTCGCCGCGGTCGAGCTGGCCGGCGGCATCGTGCTCGCGGCGATGGGCAACGGCGAATCGGCCGCCCTCGACCGCGCCTATACCTACATCGTCTTCCTCGGCTTGCCGGCGATGACGGTCGGAGCCGGCATCTTCTCGCTCTACCTGATGGGCGGCGACCTTGCCGAAAAGCTGCGCCTGACCGCCGAGACCGACTCGCTGACCGGAGCGCCGAACAGGCGGGCGGTCGAGGCCGTCGGCGTCCGCCTGATGGAGGAGGCACGCGCCACCGGCCGGCCGCTGTCGATCGCAATCTGCGACGTCGACCATTTCAAGGAGATCAACGATCTCCACGGCCATGGCCATGGCGACGAGGTACTGTGCCGCCTCACCGACCTGTTCCGCGAACAGCTCGGCGGCGCCGGCCATTATGGCCGCTTCGGTGGCGAGGAGTTCGTCCTGCTCTTCCCCGGCAGCGACGCCGAGACGGCCCGCGTCCTGGTCGAGGCGTTGCGCACGCGGATCATGGCGGTGCAGATCGGCGACCTCCCGCTGCGGCTGACCGCCAGCTTCGGCGTCGCGGCGATGAGCGCCGACGACCATATCCTCGCCGACATCCTCAAGCGTGCCGACCGGGCGCTCTACGCTTCCAAAGAGAACGGGCGGAACCGGACGACCGTGGATCGCCAGGCCCAACCCGCTTTCTGATCAGCCGAGCTTGGCCTCGTAGAGGTCGGGCTTGAAGCCGACGAGCAGCTCGCCGCCGGCGTCGAGCACCGGCCGTTTGATCATCGAGGGCTGCGCCTCCATCAGCGCGATCGCCTTGGCTTCGTCGATGTCGGCGCGGTCGGCGTCGGGCAGCTTGCGGAAGGTGGTGCCCGCGCGGTTGAGCAGTACCTCCCACCCCACCACGCCGGCCCATTTCTTCAGCGTCGCACGATCGATCCCGGACGCCTTGTAGTCGTGGAAATCATAGCCGATGCCGCGCCCTTCCAGCCAGGTTCGCGCCTTCTTGATCGTGTCGCAATTCTTGATGCCGTACATGGTGATGGTCATCGGTCAGCATTCCCCTTTCGATCAGGCCCGCAGGCCGTCAGAGCACGTATTTCGAGAGGTCGGTGTTCCGCGCCACCTCGCGAAGCTGCGCGTCGACATAGGCGGCATCGATCGTCAGCGCCGTGCCCTTGCGGTCCTCGGCGTCGAAGCTCACCTCCTCGAGCAGCTTCTCCATCACCGTCGACAGACGGCGCGCGCCGATATTCTCGATCTGGCCGTTCACCTCGGCGGCGATCTTCGCGATCGCGGCGATGCCGTCGTCGGTGAAGCCGATCTCGACGCCCTCGGTGCCGATCAGCGCGCGATACTGCTCGGTCAGGCTCGCCCGCGTATCGGACAGGATGCGGACGAAATCCGCCTCGGTTAGCGCCTTGAGCTCGACCCGGATCGGCAGGCGCCCCTGCAATTCGGGCAACAGGTCCGACGGCTTGGCGACGTGGAAGGCGCCCGACGCGATGAACAGGATATGGTCGGTCTTGAGCGGCCCATATTTGGTCGCCACCGTCGTCCCCTCGATCAGCGGCAGCAGGTCGCGCTGCACGCCCTCGCGGCTCACCGATCCGCCGCGCACGTCGCTGACCGCGATCTTGTCGATCTCGTCGAGGAAGACGATGCCGTTCTGCTCGGCGTCCTGCAGCGCGACCCGGCTCACCTCGTCCTGGTCGAGCCGCTTGTCGGCCTCCTCGTCGACCAGCTTGGACCAGGCGGCGCGGACCGTCATCTTGCGGCGCTTGGTTCGCCCCTGGCCGAACGCCTTGCCCATCATGTCGCTCAGGTTGATCATGCCGACCTGGCCGCCCATGCCGGGGATCTCCAGCGGCATGCCGCCGCTGTCCTCGACCTCGATCTCGATCTCCTTGTCGTCGAGCTGATGGTCCTCGAAGCGCTGGCGGAAGGCCAGCCGGGTCGCCTCGCTGGCGTCCTTGCCGACCAATGCATCGAGCAGGCGGGCCATCGCCGCCTCCTCGGCCTTGTCCTTCACCGCCGCGCGGCGGCGCTCCTTCTCCAGCCGCACCGCCTCCTCGACCAGGTCGCGGGCGATCTGCTCGACATCGCGGCCGACATAGCCGACCTCGGTGAACTTGGTCGCCTCGACCTTGACGAAGGGCGCATCGGCCAGCTTGGCGAGGCGGCGGCTGATCTCGGTCTTGCCGCAGCCGGTCGGCCCGATCATTAGTATGTTCTTCGGCGTCACCTCGTCGCGGAGGGTCTCGGGCAGCCGCTGCCGGCGCCAGCGGTTGCGCAGTGCGACCGCGACGGCCTTCTTGGCGTCGGCCTGGCCGACGATGTGCGCGTCGAGCGCGGCGACGATCGCCTTGGGGGTGAGATTGTCGTTCATATTTTCATCCAGAGTCCGTTCGACACGAACGGAGGGGGTTAGTTGGCGCTGTCGAGCGTCTCGATCGTCAGGCTGTCGTTGGTGAAGACGCAGAGATCGGCGGCGATCGCCATCGCCTTGCGGCAGATCGTCTCGGCATCGGCCTCATAATCGACCAGCGCGCGCGCCGCCGACAGGGCGAAATTGCCGCCCGACCCGATCGCCGCGACCCCGCCGATCGGTTCCAGCACGTCGCCATTGCCGGTCAGGATCAGGGTCACCTCCTTGTCGGCGACGATCATCATCGCCTCCAGGTTGCGGAGATATTTGTCGGTCCGCCAGTCCTTGGCCAGCTCGACCGCGGCGCGCAGCAGCTGCCCGCCATGCTGCTCCAGCTTGCGTTCGAGCCGGTCGAACAGCGTGAAGGCGTCGGCCGTCGCGCCTGCGAAGCCGCCGATCACCGACCCGTCGCCCAGCGTACGCACCTTGCGGGCGTTGGGCTTCATCACCGTATTGCCCATCGAGACCTGGCCGTCGCCGATGACGACCACCTTGCCGCCCTTGCGCACCGACAGGATCGTGGTGCCGTGCCATTTGGGGAGTTCGCTCATATCCGTCCTATTAGCGATTTCGAGGCTGAAGGAACCAGCCGGCGTGGAAATCGCGCCCATCTATGCTTTGCAGGGGCGGATATGGGGTGGCTTTTCCGCGAGTGCAATCGCGATCAGTTCCGGCCCAGGAACATGAAGCAGGCGGCGCCGATCATGCAGGCGAAGGCGCCCAGATGGCGCCAGCCGAGCTGCTCTCCGAGTACGACCACGGCGAACAGCGCGAACACCAGCAGGGTCACGATCTCCTGCGTGATCTTGAGCTGGCCCGCGGTCCAGCCATGCAGATAGCCGATCCGATTGGCCGGCACCGCGAAGCAATATTCGACCAGCGCGATGCCCCAGGAGGCGAGGATCACGATCCACAGCCGCGCATCGGTGAACTTCAGATGGCCGTACCAGGCGACCGTCATGAAGATGTTGGAACAGATCAGGAGCAGCAGCGGCGTCAGCGTCATGACAGCTGCCATGACGCCGAACGCGGCCGTTGGGAAGGGGTCAGGCGGCCTGCGGCAGCGCGATCGGCCGGCGCTGCTGCTGGCGCAGCATATGGCCGACCAGCCCGAAACCGACCAGCAGCATCAGCCAGGTGCCGGGTTCCGGCGCGGTGATCGGGTTGCCCCCCCCGCCGCCGGCCAGTGATCCCAGGCCGACGCCCGAGCTTGATCCGTTGACCGTCGGATTGATCGACTGGAAGCGAACCGCGAAATTGTCGAAGGTCACCGATTCCATGACGTTGGCGAAGGTAACGGCGAAGGTGCCGACGCCCGACTCGTCGGGGTTGGAGCTCAGGCCGCCGGGACCACCGGTGCAGCTTCCGTTGCCCGTCGCAATGAAGCACAGGTCGAGACGCCCCACGCCGACCGGGAACTGACCGTCCAGGTCGGTGTACTGGTAGGCACCGGTCGCCGACAGGCTGGTCACGGTGCCGCTGGTGTCGACGCCGAACGAGCGGATGCGCGAATCGACGATCGAGTTGTTCGTCATCGTGTAGCTGAAATTATAGGTCAGCCCGTTATTGCTCACGCCATCGAAGGTGAAGTCGGCGAACGCGCTCACCTGGTCGGTCCACGCCTCGTTGACGAAACCCGCGTAATCTATGGAGAAATTATAACCGCTATTGGCGGAATTGATGACCACGGCGGCCGACAGCGGCATCGCCGAAGACAGGACCGCGACGGCCGCCACAGCCGCCTTTCGAATCATACGCAGCATATACACACCCCCGATACCGTCCGGCCCTACCCGTGCGGCAATGGCGTATTCATAGCACAGTCGCGAAACGATCACCAACGCTTTACGCCGGATCGGCCTTTGCCTCGGGGCGTTGTTTACATTCGGACTAGTGTCCGGCTGGCTTCGAACTGGCCGGCTGCGGCTCGGACCAGCATTTCTCGCAGCGACGCCAGCAGGTCGTGTTCGGCATCAGGTCGCGCGCGCGCGGCCCTCCGGGATGTAAGGCGAGCCCGGCGACGATCTCGGGCGCGATCCCGTCCGGCGGAACCTTGTGGCAAAGCAGGCAGCGCTGGCGATAGGTCTCGCGGGTCAGCACCGGTTGCTTCGGCTTGTGCGCCGACGCGCCATGCAGCGCGCCCAGCGACAGCCCCGCCGCGATCGCCAGCAGCGCCAACGGTCGCACCGGCCGTTCAGGCTGGCGCATCGGCATCGACCGACAGTTCGGCCACCATGATCTCGCGCATCGCGAATTTCTGCACCTTGCCGGTAACGGTCAGCGGGAACTGCTCGACCAGCCGGACGTGGCGCGGCACCTTGTAATGCGCGATATGGTTGCGGCAGTGCGCGATCACCGCCTCCACCGACAGCGTGCCGCTGCGCGAGATCACCCAGGCGCAGACCTCCTCGCCGAACTTCGCGTCAGGCACGCCGAAGATCTGCGCGTCGACGATGTCGGGATGGGTGAGCAGATGCTCCTCGATCTCGCGCGGGTAGATGTTCTCGCCGCCGCGGATGATCATGTCCTTGATGCGGCCGACGATCCGGCCATAGCCCTGCTCGTCCAGCGTCGCCAGGTCCCCGGTATGCATCCAGCCGTCGGCGTCGATCACCTCGACAGTCTTTTCCGGATCGCCCCAATAGCCGAGCATCACCGAATAGCCGCGCGTGCACAGCTCCCCCGGTTCTCCCAGCGGCACGGTCTTCCCATCGGCATCGATCACCTTCGCCTCCAGGTGCGGCTGCACCTGCCCGACGGTCGAGACGCGCAGCTCGATGGCATCGTCCCTCCCCGACTGGAAGCTGACCGGGCTCGTCTCGGTCATGCCATAGGCGATCGTCACCTCGCGCATGTTCATCCGGTCGAGCACCGCGCGCATCACCGAGATCGGGCAGAGCGATCCCGCCATGATGCCGGTGCGCAGCGTGCCGAGATCGTAGCGTTCGAAATCGGGATGCTCGAGCATCGCGACGAACATCGTCGGCACGCCGTAGAGCGCGGTGCAGCCCTCCGCCGCCACCGTCTCCAGGGTGCTGCCCGGATCGAAACCCTCGCCGGGGAAGCACATGGTCGCGCCATGGGCGACGCAGGCAAGATTGCCCATCACCATGCCGAAGCAATGGTAGAGCGGCACCGGGATGCAGAGCGTGTCGGCCGGCGACAGGGCGATGCGGTGCCCCACCATATAGCCGTTGTTGACGATGTTGCGGTGGGAGAGCGTGGCCCCCTTGGGCAGGCCGGTGGTGCCGCTGGTGAATTGGATGTTGGTCGGGTCGTCCGGCCGGACGTCGTTGGGCAGCGGCGCATCGCCGCCGGTCATGACCGATGAGAGTGGCCGGCATCCCGGATGCTCGCCCTCGCCGATCGAGAAGGCCAGCCGCAGCTCCGGCAGCGCCTCACGAACCTCGGCGAGCATGGCGACATAATCGCTCGACTTGAACGACCGGGCGAGCACCAGCGCCGCGCAGCCGACCATTTGCAGAGCGCGCGCCATCTCGCCGGCGCGATAGGCCGGGTTGATGTTGACCAGCACCAGCCCGGCGCGCGCCGCCGCGAACTGGACGAGCACCCATTCGATGCAATTGGGTGCCCAGATACCGATCCGATCGCCAGGATTCAGCCCCGCGCCGAGGAACCCGCGCGCGAGATCATCGACCCGCGCGAGCAGTTCGGCATAGCTCCATCTGATGCCCTGGTGGCGGACGATCAGCGCCGTCGCCTCGGGTAACCTTGTCGCTGTGGCTTCGAGCAGTTCGCCGATGGTCATGTCCAGCAGGGGCGGGAAATCGGCGCCCCTGACATGCGAATCGGTCATGCAGCGCCCCTCTCCCACTCGCGATCGCGCAGCTCCTTGCGGCGGATCTTGCCGCTCACCGTTTTCGGCAAGCTTGTGACGAATTCGATCTTACGGGGATATTTATAGGGAGCGGTAGTGGATTTCACATGGTCCTGGAGCATTCCGACCAGCGCTTCGGACGGCTCGAACCCGGCGGCGAGGACGACGAACGCCTTCACCACCTCGCCGCGGGTCGGATCGGGGCTCGACACGACCGCGCTTTCGGCGACCGCCGGATGTTCGAACAGCGCACTCTCCACCTCGAACGGGCCGATGCGATAGCCGGAGGACAGGATCACGTCGTCCGACCGGCCGACGAACCAGAAATAGCCGTCGGCATCGACGATCGCCCGGTCCCCGGTCAGGTACCAGCCGTCGCGCTTCGTATCGGCGGTCCGTTGCGGATCGTCGCGATAGCGGGCGAACAGGCCGGGCGGATGCCCCTCCGCGATGCGGAGCGCGACGTCCCCCTCGACATCGGCGGGAAGCCGGTTCCCTTCCCCGTCGATCACCGCCAGGTCGAAATCGGGCGCGGGCCGCCCCATCGATCCCTGGCGCGCGGCGCCCACCCGATTGGCGCAGAGCAGCACCGTCTCGGTCTGGCCATAGCCGTCATGGATGTCGCGGCCGGTCGCCGCCTTCCACAGGTCGATCACCTCGGGGTTGAGCGGCTCGCCCGCGCTCACGCAATGGCGCAGCGTGTCGAAGCGCCGGCCGGTCAGGTCGCTGCGGACGAACATGCGATAGGCGGTCGGCGGCGCGCACAGCGTCGTCACCGGCATGCGTTCGAGCAGGTCGAGCGTCGCGACGGGATCGAAACCGGGCGAATGATGGACGAAGATCGTCGCCCCCATCAGCCAGGGCGCGAACAGGCTGCTCCACGCCGCCTTGGCCCAGCCGGTGTCGGACAGGTTCCAGTGCAGGTCGCCGGGCTTGAGGTCGAGCCAGTAGGAGCCGGTTATGCGATGCGCAAGCATGTAGCCATGCGTGTGGATCGTCATCTTCGGCTGGCCGGTGGTGCCGCTGGTGAAATAGCACAGCGCATCCTCGTCGAAGCCGGTGTCGGCCGCCGTCGCGATCGGCGTCGCCGCTGCCCGCCGCTCGCCATAGTCGATCCAGCCGGAGCGCGGCCCGCCGACATGCAGGCGGGCAATGTCCTCGCCGGCCAGCGCCGTATCGACCCGCTCCGCCATCTCGCCGCTCGCCACCACGCAGCGCGCCGCGGCGGCCCGGTGGCGATAGGCGATGTCCTTGGCCATGAGCTGGGTCGTACCCGGCGAGGCGATCGCGCCGATCGCGATGCAGCCGAGCATCAGCTCCCACCATTCGATCTCGCGGTTGAGCAGGATCAGCACGGTATCGCCGCGCCCGACCCCGGCCTCGGCCAGCACCGCCGCCGCGCGGGACGCGGCGATCGCCATCTCGGCGAAGCTGCGCTCGATCACCGTCCCGGAGGGCTCGGTCCAGACCATGGCGGGATCGTCGGGCCGCAGCTCGGCCCAGCGCCCCATGACGTCGCGGGTGAAGTTGAACGCAGCGGGGCGATCCCCCAGATCCAGCATCGTCACTTCGCCTCGTTGATCACATGGATCTGGGTGAACTCGTGCAGCCCTTCCTCGGCGAACTCGACGCCCAGGCCCGATTGCTTGGCGCCGCCGAACGGCATGTTCGGCCCGAAGTCGAGATGCTTGTTGATCCAGACGGTGCCGCTCTCCATCCGCCCGGCCAGGTCACGCGCGGTCTCGCGGTCGGTCGACCAGACCGATCCGCCCAGCCCCATGTCGGACGCATTGGCGCGTGCCAGCGCGTCCTCGGCATCCTCATAGCGGATCACCGGCAGGATCGGGCCGAACTGCTCCTCGTCGACCAGCTTCGCGCCGTCGCTGATATCGCGGACGATGGTCGGCCGGATGAAATAGCCGGGGCGGTCCTCGACCACGCCGCCCGCGACGATCGTGCCGTTGGCGCGCGCGTCGGCGAGGAAGCCCTTCACCTTCTCATATTGAGCGGCGTTCTGCAGCGGGCCGATCTGGACGCCCTGCTTCAACCCGTCGTCGACGATCGCCTCCTCGGCGAGGCGGCCGAGCTCCGCACACAGCGCATCGTAGATGTCGGCATGGGCATAGACCCGCTTGATCGCGAGGCACACCTGCCCCGCGTTCAGGAAAGCGCCGCCGAAGATGCCCGGCGCGACCTTGGCGGGGTCGACGTCGCCCAGCACGATCGCCGCGTCGTTGCCGCCCAGCTCCAGGGTCAGCCGCTTGATCGAGGAGGCGGCGCTCGCCATCACCTTGCGGCCGGTCTCGGTCGATCCGGTGAAGCTGATCTTCGCCACGTCGGGATGGGTCGACAGCCGGCCGCCCAGGTCGTTCTGGTCGGTGACCACATTGACGACGCCGGCCGGGAATATCTCGGCCATCAATTCGCCCAGCTTGAGCGTGGTCAGCGGCGTGGTCGGCGCGGGCTTCACCACCATCGTGTTGCCCGCCAGCAGCGCCAGCGGCAGCTTGAACGCGACGATCAGCACCGGGAAGTTCCACGGGATGATCGCCCCGACGACGCCGAGCGGACGGCGGCGCTGCTCGACCCGGCGCCGGTCATTGTCCTCCAGCACCTTGACCGGCAGGTCGTGGGTCGCGAGCTGGCGGATGAAGGCCTGGGTATAGGCGATCTCGGCGGTCGCCTCGGCCAGCGGCTTGCCCTGTTCCTGAGTCAGCAGCCGGGCGAAATCCTCGGCCTGGGCCTCGATCGCGTCGGCCAGCTTCAGGATCAGCGCGCGGCGCTCCTCGATCGGCTTGGCGGCCCAGGCCGGGAAGGCCTTCTTCGCCGCGGCCACCGCCTCGTCGAGCTGCGCCTCGGATGCGCGCGGGCAGGTCGCCAGCACCTCCTCGGTCGCGGGGTTGATCACCTCCATCGTCTTCGCGCCGTCGACCAGACGGCCGCCGATCAGAAGCTTGTAGTCCGACATCATGCTCTCCTCGGCCGGGCCGCCCGGATGCCGGACGGCCCGGTCCTCTCCTAGAATTTATACCCGACGGTGACGCCGTAGGTCCGCGGGGCTCCGACATGGTTATAGTCGTAGCCAAAGCCGCCGACGAGATCGACGCGCGACGTGAAGTAGAAGCGATTGGTCAGGTTCTTGCCCCAGATCGAGGCGGTGAACGGCCCCCGCTCGAAGTCGATGTGCCCGCCCAGCAGCGTATAGGCGCGCTGCTTGAGCCGAGGGACGTTGAACACCTCGAAATACTGGCTCGATACGTAGCTGATGTCGGGGTGCAGGCTGATCTTGCCGGCATCCGAGTCCATCACGGTGATGTCCAGCCCGCCATTGGCGCTCAGCGACGGCGCATTTGACAGCTTGTTGCCGCTGACGTCGACGCCGCTCAATATACCCTTCTTGATCCGCGCGTTCAGCAGGCCTACGCCCGCCCGCGCCCCCACCCATTCATTGGCGCGGACGTTGAGCTCGAGCTCGCCGCCATAGATGCGCGACTTGTCGACGCTGACCAGCGTCTGCGCGGCGGTGAGCGGGCTGATGTTGATGAACTGCTGGTTCTTGTAGAGATAGTAGAAGCCGGCGAGGTTCAACGTCACCCGCCGGTCGGCGAGTTGCATCTTGGCGCCGCCCTCGAACGCATCGATCGTCTCGGGCTTGGCGACCGAGGCCTCGGACGGGTCGAAGAATGCCTGTGCGTTGAAGCTGCGGGCGCGATAGCCACGGCTGTAGTTGACGTAGAGCAGCGTGTCGCGATCGATCTTGTAGTCGAGCCCGATCTTGCCCGACAGGTTGTTGTTCTTGAACCGAAGATTGGTCGACGGGATCAGCGCTGCGAC
Organism: Rhizorhabdus histidinilytica; assembly: GCF_900167915.1. Taxonomy (GTDB): domain Bacteria; phylum Pseudomonadota; class Alphaproteobacteria; order Sphingomonadales; family Sphingomonadaceae; genus Rhizorhabdus; species Rhizorhabdus histidinilytica. The sequence continues at coordinate 327,507 of NZ_FUYM01000004.1, forward strand.
CAGCACCCCGTCCGCTCCGATGGCGTTGGAGGTGAGCCCCTTCTGACTGCCGTCATCGCGGGTGAAACGCAGGCCACCGCGCAGGGTGAAGCCGGCGCCGAAGTCGTAATGCATGTCGGTGTAGAGCGCATAGCTGTGCTTGAGCTGGTCGAAGCGGTTGACCACGCTGCACGCCGCCGGCAGCCCGGCCGCGCAGTCGGCCGCGTCGACCGTGCCGTTGCCGTCGATGTCGGCGTCCTTGAAGATGCCGAAGTCGGTGGTGTTGAACACCTTCTCGCGGTTGTAATAGGCGCCCAGGATGAACTCGAACGGCCCGCCGAAGCTGCTGGCGAGGCGCAGGTCCTGCGATATCTGCGTCGCGCGGTCGCCGTAGAATATCTCCAGCGTCTTGTTCGGCGCGCCGTCGGTGTCCTCGCCGAAGTTGAGCCGGCCCTTGTCCCATGACGACACCGACACGATCGCCAGGTCGTGGCCGATGTCGAAGGTCGAGGTCAGCGAGACCGCATAGGTCCGCGCGCGGCGGCGCGGCGTATATTCGGACTCGATCTGCCGCCGGCCGAGCCCGGTACGGAAATAGCTGCTGCCCTGGCCGAGCGATTCATACAGGCCGGCGCCCACCCCGTCGGGCCCCGGTGCCGCGAAGATGCCGTAGTTGTAGGGGTTCTGATAGCTGGTCGAGCCGCGCAGCAGGAAGGAGACGCCGTCCTGCGGCTCCCAGAGCAGCGACCCGCGCAATGCATATTCACGGGTGCCGTTGAGGTCGGGCTTGCCGGGAAGCTGGTTGCGGAACCAGCCGTCGGCGCGCGCGACGGTGAAGGCGAGGCGCGCTGCCAGCGTATCGCCGAGCGGCACGTTGATCGCGCCGTTCGCCTCGCGCCGGTTGTAGTTGCCGTAGCCGAGGTTGATATAGCCCTCGGTCTTGCCGATCTCGGGCTTGCGGCTGATCAGGTTGACCGCGCCGCCGGTGGTGTTCTTGCCATAGAGGGTGCCCTGGGGCCCGCGCAGCACCTCGACCCGTTCGAGATCGTAGAGCGCGACGCCGAGGAAGGCGAAATTACCCTTGTAGACCTCGTCATAATAGGTCGCGACGGGGCCCGACTGGTTGAGGCTGTAGTCCGACATGGAGACGCCGCGCAGTGCGAAGATCGGGGTGCCGTCGCCGACGGTCGAGGTAAGCTGGAGGTTGGCGACCTTGCTGACCAGATCGTCGGCCGAGCTGAGCCGCTGCTTGCGGACCGCGTCGCCGCCGATCGCCGAGATCGAGATCGGCACGTCCTGCAGGCGCTCGCTGCGCTTCTGGGCGGTGACGACGATCTCCTGCGGGTCGGCAGCCACGGTCTCGACCGCGGTCTGCGCCATCAGCGCCTGACCCGACAGCCCCGCCAGCAGCGCGGCCAGCATACGCGACCCCCGTGTCGAAACGATCTTCCTCATTGGACATCCCCTTTTTCATGTCTTGCTGGATCGACGCGTTCGCGCCTTTCGAGGTCGGCCATCAGCCGCGCGCGCGTCGCGGCCGCCTCGATCCGGAGCGGCTTTTCCCGCAGCTTCCGAATTTCGTCTGTCGTGTAAGGCTGGAACCCTTCCGGCACGTGCTGGGCGTCGAAGCGCTGCAGCGTCCAGTTGAGCAGTTCCGCCAGTTGGTCGTCGGGCAGCGCCGCCGTGGAGACGCCCGGCACCCGACCCAGGAATTCGCGGCCGCCCGGCACCGCCAGCAGGCGCGCCACCTGGCCCGTCATCGCCGGCGCGCTCGTTGGCGTGCCCTGCCCGTCCGGACGGTGGCAGCCCTGGCATTTGACCATCCAGTTGACGTGCGCGCGCTGCGGATTGGACACACCAGGCATCGCCGTGCCGATCGCCGCCGCGGCCCCGGCGGCCATTCCGATCCCCAGGATCGCAACGACCACCGCCGCCCTCATTTGCCGGTCAGCTTCGGCTGGAGGCGAGCCACCGCGGCGGCATCGAGCCCCGCCCCGCTGTCACGCGCTGTCTTGACCTCGGCGGCGGTGAAGGGCTTCACGGCATCGCCGCCGCCCGCGATCGTCGCGGTGACATGGCTGAGCACCGCCGCCACCGCCTCGTCGTCGAGACCGCTCTGGGCGGGCATCATCCCGCGATTAGGTCTTGCCCTCGACGGTGAGCGGGCCGGACAGCCCGCGTGTCACGGCCAGGGCCAGATAGCGGCGCCCTGCCACAGTCCCCGCCAGCGCACGGACGTCGGACTGGAGCGGCGGGAAAGCGCCGGGCACGCCCTTGCCGGTCGGCAGGTGGCAGGCGGCGCAACGCTGGTAGACCTTGGCGCCGTCGGCGGCGGCCGACGCCATGCCCGCCGGCAGTGCGAGGGTGGCCAGGGCAGCCGGCAGGACCATCGCGCGGCGCATGCTCATTTGCTCTCCAGCGCGGTGCCGAGGATGACCGCGGTCGAGCAATTATAGACCGATCCACTCTCGGTCCCGAGGCACCAGTTGATGTCGTTGTTCGACTGCGGGCGGACCATCGGCCGGTCGCTCTCGTTGCGGTTGCACAGGCAGCGCCCGCACGAGGATTTGCCGCAGCAATCATTGTAGCTGATGATGTAGGACCGGCCGTCGGCGGGGTTGAGGCAGGTGCCGATCCAGGTGATCGGCGACATCTCCGTCCCCGGCGGGCAGGCGCTCGCGGTGCCGCCGCAGCAGGAGCAGAGGAAGCCGTCGATCGCGCAATAGCGCCAGTAATCGCATTGGGTCTGGTCGCCCGGATCCTGCGGATTGCCGGTCGTCTGCGGCGGCAGGCCACTCTTGCCGCCGCCATGGGTGGAGGCGACGGCGCGCGACACCGGCAGCACCGGGATGACCGCCGCTCCCGTGATCGCTCCCCCGATCAGGGTGAGCAGGCTGCGGCGGGAGGTACGACGGGCGACCCTGCGCACCGCACGTTCGGCGAAACTGTCCATGTCCGACATATCAGCGGCCCCTTTCTCTATTGCGCTCAGGCGCCGGCCAGGAATTGCTGGATCGAAGCGACGCCGCGCTCCTTCGCCTCGAACAGGCTTTCCAGATGCTCGCGGTTGTTGATCAGGCCGAGCGAGGCGATCCTGCCCTGCTCGTCGAGCAGCACCGCATAAGGCAGCTTCGACACGCCGAGCGACCGGCCCAGCGTCTCCGACAGGACATAGGGAATGCCGGCCAGCTCCTGCTTCATCACCAGCCGGCGATGCTCGGCCTCGTCCTCGCCGTCGCTCGCCAGCACCGTGTCGACCCAGCCCGCCTCGGCGCGGGCGGCGGAGCGCAGCACCGGCATCAGCGTCTTGCAGATCGGGCAGTCGGGCGAGAGGAAGAAGAGGAGCTGGCTGCGGCCCTCGCGCCGACCGCCGATGCGGACCCGGGCGCCGTCGAGCGCGGTCAGTTCCATTTCCGGCCCCTTGTCGCCGACCGACACCTTCTGGTGCAGGGTCAGCGCGCCGGCCGGGGCGATGCGCTCGTGGAGCACGCCGACCTGGCGGGCGAGCGCCATGACCAGCACGCCGAGGACGCCGACCGCGATCCACAACATGATCTGAGATGCGAGTGCGAAACCGGTCATCGAGCAAGGCTCCTGCCAGTGGAGGAAACCGCGGCGAGTTCGCCGGCGGCCAGATAGAGGGCGAAGAAGGCGAGCGCCGCGAACAGGTCGAGCGCGCCCGGCATGGCGGCTGGCAGCAGCGCCGCGACGATCGCCAGCAGGGCGAGGACCGCGGCGCGGCGGACCGGATAGAGGGTGACGATCTTCGGCTGCGCGCCGAAGCTGCACCCGCAGTCGAAGGCGCGGCCGGCGCGATGGGCGCGCCACAGCAGCACCGCATAGGCGGTCCACAGCAGCGCGGCGACGATGGCCCCCGCCGGGCGCGCGGCCGGGACGGCCAGCGCGAGCCCGGCGCCCGCCTCGACCGCGGCGGCGGCGAGGCTGAGCGGCTGGCCAAGCGCAGGGGCGACGCCGGCCAGCCGGGCGGCGGCGGTGGCCAGCCGATCCCGGGCGGCAAGCTTGTGCGCCGCCGCCGTCAGCAGGACCACCGCAAGGAAAAGGGCGAGCGGGGACGCCATGGCGCTCACCGCGACGCCGTCATCGTCATCGGATCATGGACGACCTGCGCCAGCGTCCGCTGGAAGGCGCCGCTCGTCGCGTCATAGACGTCGAGCGACCCGTCGCTCCGCGACGCGACCAGCAGCGGCGCGCTTTGCGCGGTCACCTCGACCGACACGGCCGGATTCTGGAGCGGGATGCGCGCGACGCGCTGCTTCCTGGCGGGGTCGACCACCCACACCTCGCTGCCGCCATCCTTATGGCTGCCTTCCTTGCCGGCCGGGTTCATCAGCACGTAGAGCCGGCCCGCCGCATCGGCGCTGATCACCTGCCAGCCTCCCGGCCGCCATTCGCCTTCGGCCGTCTTCTCCTTGGGCATCTGGAACACGCCGAGATCGCGAGCCTTGGCATTGGCAAGGTCGAGCCCGTGGATATTGCCCTTGAAGGTGGCGAACCATGCGGTCTTGCCGACCATCGCAGGGGTCATGAACATCGGGTCATGGTCGATGTCGTTGATCGGTTTGCTGGTGCTGCTCGCCGCCACCTTGCCGGCAGTGTCGAGCTCGATGCTCGTCATTGTCCCGTCGGCACAGAGCGAGGTGAAGCCGCGCGGGCCGGTCGGATAGACCAGCGAGCATCCTGGCAGATCGATCTCGTTCAGGATCTTGCGCGCGTCGATGTCGATCACCGACACGGACGAGGCCGGCGTGAAGTTGAACAGCAGCGCCCATTTTTCGCCATTGGTGAGCTGGAAGCTGTTGCGCAGCGTGACGAACTGGCCGCGCTTGCCGCCGGGCAGGACGATCTCGCCCTTGGGCTTGAGCGTCGCCTTGTCCCAGATCGTGATCACGTCGGTCCGCTCGCCCCGCGTCATCCGCGAGAAGAAGGTCTCGGCGACGTAGATCTCCGGCCGGGTCGTCGACGGCAGCAGCGTGCCGAACTGCGCGACGGGCACCTGGCCCTTGAAGGCGCGGACGTCGGCGGCGACGTCGACGATTGCGGCGCGGCCGTCTGGCAGGCTGTTGAAGTGCAGGTCGTGCACATAGACCCAGCTCGCCGGATATTGCGCCGACAGTTCGACGACATTGGGGATGGGCTCGTTCGCCAGCGGCTCCGGATAGCTTGCCGCCTGGGCGGCCCCTGCCACGATCGCCAGGGCTGCCGCCCCGAGAAATCTTCTCACCTTCATCGACGACACCCTCTCGCGACGCTGCCGACTCCGGCGCGTTCGTGCGCAAATCTTTGTCACTTGACCAACTTGTGTCAAGCGACAAAAATCGTGTCTCGCCTTGTTGCTGTGGTGCCGTCGGATTAAGGCTGGGAGATCAGTGCTTTGGGGGTTGTCCCGTTGACCGAATCATTTGTCCCTGACCTGAAGATCACGCCTCGGGAAGGTGGCTATGCGCGTGGTCAGGAGGGGCTGGAACAGATTCTCTATGCCGCGCTCAACATCCTGGTCGAACAAGGGTCGAAGGCGCTGACCCTGCGCCGGATCGCGTCCGAGTGCGGGATGAAGGCCGGCAATCTCGCTTATTATTTCCCGTCGAAGGAGGAACTGCTTCGCGAACTGCTCAACGCGATCATCAGCAGCTATGAGGATGCGTTCGACGTCATCGTCCATGATCCGGCGGAACCGGCTGAGAAGCGGCTCGAACGGCTCGTCGTCCTGATCCTGGACGACATCACCACCAAGAAGACGACCCGTGTCTTTCCCGAGCTATGGGCCATGTCGAACCACGACCCCTTCGTGCAGGAGCGGGTGGACGAGCTGTACCAGCGCGCCCGCGTCGCGATTCTCGAGCTGGTCGAGGAGATCAATCCGGCGCTGCCGGCGAACGAGCGGGAAATCGTCGCACTGTTCATCTCCGCCTCCATGGAGGGGATGACGACCTTCGCGGGCTATGAGAAACCTTGGCGCGAACAGATGCCGGCGATCGAACGGATCGCGGTCAAATCCTTTCTGCACATCATCCATACGCTGAAGCCGGGCGAGATCGGCGCGATGACCGGCGCCTGATCCCGGACGGGATCAGGCGGGCAGAGGCTGGTCCGCCAGAAAGGCGTCGAGGACGTTGCGCATGACGCGTGCGACATTGTTCTCGCCGTCGAAGCAGGGCAGCGCCTGGCTCCAGGCGATCGACCCGGCGGCGAACACGGCACCGCCGTTGGGCGTGGTGAAATAGCTCATGTCGCCGCGCACCTGCGGGTCCTGGCTGCCGCCGCGTCCGGGGAAGGCGTAGCCGATGTCCTCCGACACCAGCGGATAATTGTCCGAATGGCCGAAGGACGCGGCCAGCAACCGTGCATGTGGCGGCGTGCCGAGCGCAAGGTCGTAGCGGTCCATCTCGATCCCTGACGCTCCGCCGAGGGCGAGGCCGAAATCGCCGATCGGCTCGTCCGCGCCGATCCCGGCGAAGATCCAGGCCATTGCGGGATCGAAACCGTCGGGCAGCCGCTCGAACGGCCGGCTCTCGTCCATGCCCTCGGTGGTGAAGCCCAGCCCGACCAGCTTCTGCGGTGCCCTGCCCCGCACCCGCCACAGGCCCGACCGCTCGCCGGTACAGGCGAGATAGCCCTCACCCGGCTCCGCCTGCCAGGCGCGCGATCCGCTTTCGAGCTTGCGTACCTCGATGCACCAGGGCTCGTCCTCGCGCAGGCCGGTCACCCAGTAATAGCCGTTGCCGCCCAGGTAGAGCAGCCGCCCGCCGCCGGTCAGATAATCCTCGGTCCCGTCGAGCATGCGTTCCGAATAATATTCGGGATGCGTGCCGGTCAGCACCGCGCGATAGGGCGCCAGCGCCGCCACGCCTTCGCGATGCAGGTCGTGATCGGTGAGGATCTCATAGTCGTAGCCGGCCCGCTCAAGCCACCAGATCAGCGACAGGTCGGCCGGAAAGGCCCAGGCCACGCCCGTCGCAGGCATCCGGTAGCCAGGTCGCATGTTGAGGATCGGCCGCCGCCAGGAGGAATAGCAGACCCCCGCCCCGTCGCTGTGGACGTCATAGGTCGACAGGCCGAACGGCGCGTCGGCGCTCCAGTGGAGGTCCTGCTCGCCCACCACCGGCGTATTGGCGCAGATCGCCTGCGCGATCGGCGCCTCGAAGGCGAGATGCTCGTTGGCATAGGCGAGATAGGTGAAGGTCGGCATCAGCACCGCGATCGGCGCGCGGGGCGCCGCTGCGCGGACGAAGAAGGGAACATGATCCTCCACCCCGTTCGACCGGACCCGCAGCGCATAGGCGCCGCTGCGCAGGTCGCGCGGCGTCTTCAGCCGTACGGTTGGCGCCCAGCCGCAGTCGATCAGCGCATCCTCATGGAAGGCGATGCCGCCATATTGGCCTGGATCGAGTCGGAAGCTGTCCTCCTTGCCCTTCCAGTTCCAGCCCTTCATGCCTCGGATCGGCCGATTGACTCCGATCGCGTCCAGGCCAAGTGGCCCCAGGTCGCGGATGACGTCTCCTATGCCGTCGTCCGAATAGCCCGCACTCGTATCCCAATAGGTGACGATGCCGGCCGCAGGCGGCATCCCGCCCGCCCGGATCGCCACGATCGCGGCCGCATCGAGCGGCCTGTGCTGCACACCGACGCGGTCGATCTTGCCGTTGTAGCAGGCGGTCGCCCCGCCTTCCGCCGATCGCACGCCGGCGATCAGGAACTCGGCCGACCGCGACGCGCTGAAGGCGATCCCGCCTTCATGGTCGGCCGCATCGTCATAATCATAGGGCGCGACCCGGCCGATCCGCGAGTTCCAACGGTCGACGCAGCCGAACTGGCGGAGCCCCGCCGTCCCGGTTTCCGCATCCCAATGTGCCGTGACGAAATACCAGCATCCGGGCGCGAGCCGCCGCGACAGCGCCAGCTCGGTCCGGCGCTCGCCGTCGCCCAGCCGCAGCCGCAGCACGCCGCCGGCGTCGATCAGCAGCACATAACCCTTCGCCGTCGCTTCGTCCCAGCAACCCGCGATCGCCTGCTCGCCCAGCCCCGGCCGCGACGGACAGATGAAGGCATGGATCGCGCCCGCGCGGAGATCAGCCAGCGCCGCGCCGCTGCCCGGCACCGTCGCGAAGGCCCCGCGCCGGGTCGCCTGCGGCACGATCGCCACCCGCGCGGGCAGGTCGGCGTCGATCTCCTCCTCGACGAAGCCGGGCCCGGCGGGATGGCGATCGCCATGGATCAGCCGCACCAGCCGGATCTCGGCATCCGCCGCTATCTCGGCGGACAGCATGAACTCAACCGCCTCGCCCGCCCTGATCGCCAGCGGATCGGCATAGCCGTACAGCCTGTTGCTCATCGTCTCAGCGCTCCAGCAGTTCGTCGATGCGGCGCAGGAAGACCGCGTGATAGGCTTCGTCGAGCGAGCCATAAGCTTCGTCCTCGACCAGCGACGGCGCCCCCCGCGTTCCGGAGAAGCGCACGAGACGATAGGAGGGCACCGCGGGATCGGGCTGGTACAGGCCGAGCTTCCCCGCCATGCCGCCGCGCCGGAAATAGTTGAGCAGCCGGTCGAGCGCGTCGCTGTGCTGGCCCAGCGGCTTGCGGCGATGCTCCTCGATCACCGCCTCGCTGACCAGGGTGCGCAGGTGCCGGCGCATGCGGCGGTCGAACTCGGCATGATAATCGAGCTGGCGGTCGGTGGCGGCGAAGGGATAGTCCATCGATGGGCTCCGAAGGCGCGCGGAACCGGCCGGCCGAACCGGCGGAGGCGCGATGCTGACATGAGTGATCGGGCGATGCGGCCGGATCAGGAGATGTCGATCATCCCCAGGCACATCGCCTTGGCGACGGCGTGCGAGCGGTTCACCGCGTCGAGCTTCTGGTTGACCCGCTTGAGGTAGACCCGCACCGTGTCGGCCGACAGGTCGAGAATGACGGCGATGTCCTCGACCGTCTTGCCCCGCGCCGACCAGGTCAGGCATTCGAGTTCGCGCTTGCTGAGGCTCTGGCTTTCCTTCGGCGGGCCGCCGAAGCGGCGGATCGCGAAATTGTCGAAATAATTGGCGATCATCGCGAGCGTTGGCCCCGCCCGATCGGCGGCCGCGTCCCAGCCTTCCAGCCCGCCGTCGCCGACCGCGGTGATGAAGCCGTAATGATGGCCGGGGATGAACAGCGGCACCGTCAGCCCCGGATTCAGCCCCAGGTCGTTGATGTAGCTGATGCAGTCGACCTGTGCCGGATCGAGCAGGTCGGCATTGTTCTGCACCACCGTCCAGTTGGTGCTTTCCATCTTGAGGAAGGCGGTGTGCGCATAGGGATCATGCGCGCGGTGCCGGGGCCAGTCGCGGTCCCAGCGGTCAGGGAAGCCGCGCACCTGGAGCGGCGCCGGAACCCAGGTTCCGCTCGGCAGGTGCGCGATCGACACGCAGCCATAGACGACCCGCGGAAAGCCCAGTTCGATGATCGCGCCATGCAGCACGTCCATCGCCTCGTCCATCGACTTGGACGCCTCGAGCCCGACGACGAGGCTGCTGAACGCCGCCATCTGCAACCGCTTCGCGTCGGAGGCCGAGGGGTTTCCGCTCATCGTGCTGGCGCGTCCGCAATCCCTGATCCGGTGGAACGACTTGTTCGCCATGCTAATCCGTCCGCGGCCCGGTGCATAGCCGGCATGTTCGGATGTGCCGGGGGCTCGGTCCTGACAATCGTGCATCGCGGTCCTCACAGCTTGATGGAGGCCGAAAGGCCATAGGTGCGGGGCTGGCCGTAGATGTTCAGCAACCAGCCGAAATCGGGCAGGTCGTTGACGTAGGTCCGGTAGACCGTCTTGGTCAGGTTCTTGCCGAACAACGCCAGCGACCAGCGGTCGTCGGGCCCATTCAGGGCGATGCGCCCGTTGACGATCCAATAGCCCGGCTCGCGGCTGTTGATCGAGTTGGTGACCTCATAATATTGCGACGAGCGGTAATTGGCGTCGCCCGAGAGGACGACCGACAGGCCGCCGCCGACCGGCTGGATGAAGCTGCCCTGGACATTGTAGGTCCAGCGCGGCGACTGGATGGTGCGCGCGCCCTTCAGGCTGCGTCCGTTGACCGAGACGTCACTGTCGATCTTCGAGTCGAGCCAGCCGCCGCCCATGCTCAGCGTGAGCTGTCGGATCGGCCGCCAGGACAGGTCCGCCTCGACGCCATAGCTGGAGATGCCCGCCGCGTTGATCGTCACCGGCACCGGCGACGTCGCGCTGTCGACGTTGATGAAGCCGTCGGTGAACGTGTAGTGGAAGACCGATGCGTTGAGCTGGACGGTGCGGTCGGCGAGGCTTGACTTGAAGCCCGCCTCATAAGCGGTGATCTTCTCGGGCGCGAGCGAGGTCAGGGCCGCCTGTGACGCGGCGAATTCGCCGTTGAACGATCCCGATCGGAAACCGGTCGAGACATTCGCGTAGATCAGCAGCTTGTCGATCAGGTCCGACGACAGGCGCGGCTTCCACTCGACGCCCGCCTTGAAGGTCGCGTCGTCGTCCTTGCGGCTGGTGTCGGCCGCCGACAGCCGCGCGACCAGCGCGGTCGGACGGAAGGGCGTCCCGGCCAGCCCGGTCGCCGCGAAGGTGCCGCCGTCGAACGACACCCGCTCGCGCGAGTAACGGACGCCGGCGACCAGGCCGAGCGTGTCGGTCAGCGCGACATTGTTGTGGAAGAAGGCGGCGAGCGCGTCGACCTTCTGGGTGAAGGGGCTGTAATAGCCGGGCGCCGCCCCCGCGCCGATGAACAGGTAATCGCCGTTGCGATAGCTGTCATGCTCGTAATAGCCGCCGACGACATAGCTCCACGGCCCCGACCCGGTCGACGAGAGGCGGATCTCCTGGCTGATCTGGCGGATGCGGTTGTCATATTGCACGTCGATCGTCCGGACCGGGCTGCCGTCCGAATCCTCGAGCTGCCGGCGCTGCGCGAACTGATAGCTGGTCAGCGAGGTCAGCATGCTCGCGCCGAAGTCGTGCTCGATCCGCAGGGTCGCGCCCAGGCTCTTGTTGCGGACCTTGTGGGCCAGGTCATTGGTGGACGTGTAGGGATCGCCATCGCCCGGATAGCCACCGTCGGTGCCGCGCACGCAGCCGGCGGTGTCGCCGCGCACAGTGCCGTTCAGATAGGGCGCGCAGAACACCGGCGCGCCCGCCGCCACCGAGGCGGGGGTGAAGACGCCGACGCCCTCATAGGGCGGCAACTCGCCGCGCTGGCGGCCGCCCGAGACCGACAACAGGGCGGTGGTGACCCCGTTGGTCCATTTGAGCTGGCCGCGCAGCGCCCATTTCTTCTCGAAGCCCTCGCGCCGGCCGAGTGTCAGGTTGCGATAGGTGCCCTTGTTCTGGTCGACCACCATCCCCGACAGCCGCGCCGAGAGCCCGGCGCCGAGCGGACCCGAGACATAGGCTTCGGCCCGGAGCGTCTCGTAATTGTCATAGCTGATCGTGCCGCCCGCGGCGAGCTCGTCGGTCGGCCCGCGCGTGAAGAAATTGACGGTGCCGCCGGTGGCGTTGCGCCCGAACAGCGTGCCCTGCGGCCCCTTCAGCGCCTCGACCCGGTCGATGTCGAACAGCAGCAACCCGCTCATGAAATTCTTCGAGAGATAGACCTCGTCGACGTTCAGTGCGACCGGCGAGTCGAAATTGGCGGAGAACTCGTTGGTGCCGATGCCGCGCACGTTGAACGCCACCTGCCCCGCGCCGAAATTGGCCTGCACGTTCGGGACCAGCCCGGTCAGGTCGGTGACCGAAGTGACGTTGCGCTGGGCGAGCGCGTCGGCGGAGACCACCGACAGCGCGATGCCGACGTCCTGCCCCGACTGCTGACGCTTCTGCGCGGTGACGACGATCTCCTGGATGCCGGCGCCGTCGTCGGCGGCCTCCTGGGCGACGGCGGCCGATGCGGTCGCCAGCGCGAGCGCGGCGATGCTGATGCTGGCGGCTGGCCGGAGCTGCGATGTGCCGTTCATGGAGTCTTCCCCTTTGTCGTTGGAACCGGCATCCGGACGGCGGGCCTCCCTGACCCCGCCGAACCCGAATGTCGTTGCGCCAATATTGGTGACTCGTTGCGCCGCGCGTCACAATTCACCCGAACCGGTTGCATTCCGGCCGGTCGGCAGCGTCGATCATAAGGGGGAATCGGTCAGCCGCGCCGGTCGGCGGGGCTCAGCACTCGACGACGTTGACCGCAAGGCCGCCGAGGCTGGTTTCCTTATATTTGGACCGCATGTCGACGCCGGTCTGGCGCATCGTCTCGATCACCGCGTCGAGGCTGACGACATGGCGCCCGTCGCCGTGCAGCGCCAGATAGGCGGCGTTGATCGCCTTGATCGCGCCCATCGTGTTGCGCTCGATGCACGGCACCTGGACGAGCCCGCCGATCGGATCGCAGGTCAGGCCCAGATTATGCTCCATGCCGATCTCGGCGGCATTCTCGATCTGCGCATTGCTCGCACCCAAGGCCGCCGCGAGACCCGCCGCCGCCATCGAGCAGGCGACCCCGACCTCGCCCTGGCACCCCATCTCCGCCGCCGAGATCGAGGCGCGTTTCTTGTAGAGGAAGCCGATCGCCGATGCCGTTAGCAGGAACAGCCGGCTGCCCGCCGCCGTCGCGCCGGGGACGAACACCTCATAATAGTTGAGCACCGCCGGCAGCACGCCCGCCGCACCATTGGTCGGCGCGGTCACCACCCGGCCGCCGGCCGCATTCTCCTCGTTGACCGCGAGCGCCCACAGGCTCACCCATTCGAACACCGTCGATGGATCGACGCGCGGGCCCCGCTGGACCAGCGCGTCGTGGACCGCCTTGGCGCGGCGGCGGACGTTGAGGCCGCCGGGCAGCACCCCTTCCCCCTTCAGCCCGCGCGCGATGCAGGCGAGCATCGCGGCGCGCACCTTCGCCAGGAAGGCGTCGGTCTCGCCCGGCGATCGCCATGCCTCCTCGTTCGCGGCGACGACCTCGCCGATCGACAGGCCCGCCGCCTCGCCGATCGCGAGCAGCTCGGCCGCCGAGGAGAAGGGATGGCGTAGCGCGACGTTGGCGCTGCACACCGGATCGCCCTCGCGCAGGATCGCGCCGCCGCCGATCGAGAAATAGGTCGCCTGCTCCTCGCCGCCGTCGGCGCGGAAGGCGGTGAAGCGCATCGCATTGGCGTGCCCTGCGAGGAACTTGCCGCGCAGGAACAGCAGGTCGGTCGCCTCGTCGAACGGGATCGCCGTCCCGCCGTCCAAGGGCAGCGCCTTGTCCGCACGGATTGCCGCCGCCTTGGCCGGAATCTGGTCGGGATCGACCGTCTCCGGCGTCTCGCCGGCCAGTCCCAGCAGGATCGCGACGTCGGTCGCATGGCCGAGGCCGGTCAGCGCCAGCGATCCGAACAGCTCGCACCGGACGCGGATCACCGCCCCCGGCGCGACCGCGCGCTCGGCGAAATCCTTCGCCGCCCGCATCGGCCCGACGGTGTGCGAGCTCGACGGCCCGACCCCGATCGTGAACAGGTCGGTGACGCTGATCGCCTGGTCCGCGACCGGTGCGATGCGCTCGCTCTTGGCAGCCATCACGCGCCCATCCCGAAAAGCACCACGACCATCAGACCCTCGACCGCTCCAAGATTGCGGCCCAGCCTTTAGCTGCGAACGCGGGCCGGGTCATCTCCGAAGCGCCGCGCCTTATATGCGCTACTTGCAATATATTCTATTTGAACATAATCGAACGAACGTGGCCCCAGCGAAAGAGAAGCCACGTCATCAGGGAGGTGGAATTGCACGATCTCGCGCGCGGCCCGAGAGGGGCCGATCGGTTTCCCGATCCAGGCGAAACGCCGTCATCGAACGGTCTTCGCCTCGGCTCCTCGTCCGTCATGCTGCTTGCCGGCTTCGCCGTGGCGGCGCCCGCCTTCGCGCAGCAGGCCGGCGAGCAACGCGGCCTCGACGATATCGTCGTCACCGCGCGCCGGGTCGAGGAACGGCTTCAGGTGGCGCCCGTCGCGGTCACCGCGCTGTCCGCCGCCACCCTCGAACAGCGGCAGGTGAGCAACCTGACCGAGGTGGTGCGCTTCGCCCCGAACGTCCAGTTCAGCACGGCGGCCTCGGGCACCACCGGCGCCTCCTCGGTCTTCATCCGCGGCATCGGCCAGGCCGACTTCATCACCACGACCGAACCCGGCGTCGGCGTCTATGTCGACGGCGTCTATCTCGCCCGCGTCACCGGCGCGGCGCTCGACCTCGCCGATGTCGAACGGGTCGAAGTGCTGCGCGGCCCGCAAGGGACGCTCTACGGCCGCAACACCATCGGCGGCGCGGTCAACGTCGTGACCAAGCGGCCGCGCGACAGGCTGGAGGGCGAGCTGCGCCTGACCGGCGGCAACCAGGGCCGTTTCGAGGGCCGCGCGACGATCAGCGGTCCGCTCGGCGACGGCGTGTCCGGGCGACTCAGCGTGCTGGGCCGCACCGATTCCGGCTATGGCAGGAATCTGGTGTCGCAGCCCGGCATCAGCAGCCAGATGGGCCGCGCCCGCGATCTCGGCGCGCGCGTCCAGCTTCGGATCGAGCCGAGCGACCGCTTCTCCATCGACCTGTCGGGCGACTATCTGCGCCATCGCGGCACGCCGTCGCCGCACACGCTGGTCGCGTTCCGGAGCTCGCCCACCTCGATCGCCTACAACGCCCTGCCCGGCGTCGTCCCGATCGGTCCGCAATATCTGAACCCCCGGCCCGATCTCGACGCGGTACAGCTAAGCGCGCCGATGCGCGACACGCTCGACGTCTATGGCGGCGCGCTGACCGCGACCTATGAGCTCGACGCGGTCACGCTCAAGTCGATCTCGGCCTACCGGCATCAGGACGGCCAGTCCGGCCAGGACTTCGACGGCACGCCGGCCGCCTTCCTCGACCAGCTCGTCGACTCCCGCCAATGGCAGTTCAGCCAGGAGCTGCAGGCGAGCGGCAAGGCGCTCGAGGGCCGTCTCGACTGGATCGTCGGCGGCTATTATTTCGAGGAGGACGGACGGTTCGACAGCTTCGTCAGCCTGTCGAGCCTGCCCGTCACCATCCTCACCAACAACCATAGCAAGAGCTTGGCCTTCTACGGCCAGGCGAGCTACGAGATCGTCCCGCGGCTCCGCC
Source organism: Rhizorhabdus histidinilytica (assembly GCF_900167915.1). Classification (GTDB taxonomy): domain Bacteria; phylum Pseudomonadota; class Alphaproteobacteria; order Sphingomonadales; family Sphingomonadaceae; genus Rhizorhabdus; species Rhizorhabdus histidinilytica. The sequence goes on from NZ_FUYM01000004.1 coordinate 342,622, forward strand.
TGACCCTGGGCGGGCGCTATACCGACGAGAAGAAGAGCCTCGACGGCATCACCACCCTGTTCGGACCGATCGCGCTGGTCCCGCCGACCGATCGTTCGGACAAGTTCCGCAATTTCTCGCCGAAGGTCGGCCTCGACTATCGGGTCACCGACGATCTGCTGGTCTACGGCTCGGTCACCCGCGGCTTCCGCAGCGGCGGCTTCAACGGCCGCCCCTTCTCCCTTGCCGACCTGACCCCGTTCAGCGCGGAAAAGGTCACCTCCTACGAAGCCGGCTTCAAGTCGGAGCTGTTCGGCCGCTTGCTGCGGTTCAACATGGCCGGCTTCTACAACGACTATAAGGACATCCAGCTCACCGCCGTATCGAGCAGCGGAGGCGCCTCGATCGTGCTGACCGGCAACGCCGCCTCGGCGGAGATCTACGGTTTCGAGGCCGAGATCGAAGCGCGGCCCGTCCGTATGCTGAAGCTGTTCGGCTCGGTCGGCTACATGAAGAACGACCTCGTCGAGAAGGCCGGCTTCACCTTCGGCGCGACCGAGCTGCCGACCGCGCCGAAATGGACGTTGTCCTTCGGCGGCCAGTATGACGTGCCGCTCTCCGATGCCTTCGATCTGTCATTCGGCGCCGACGTCAGCCACACGAGCAGCTTCACGCCGCAGTTCGACCCGTCGCCCGCGGCGCGGATACCGGCCTATTCGCTGGTTAACGGACGCATCACCCTGGCGAACAAGGACGATCGCTGGTCGCTGATGCTGTTCGTCAAGAACCTGTTCGACAAGCGCTACCGCACCTATGCGCAGACGATGGGCAGCCAGGATGCGACGACGGCGTGGTTCGGCCCGTCCCGTCGGATCGGCATCCAGGCGGCCCTCGCCTTCTGACGAGTCCAAGGGGCATGGCGCGCGGCATCCCTTGGCTGCGCGCCATGCCCGACGGATGCGGCCGGCCTAATCGCCGGCGCCTTCCCGCCGCGGCAGGTGGCGGGGAATGTAGAGGCCCAGATAGGCGCAGCTCATCCGCTTCGCCTCTTCGACCATCTCGCGCAGCAGCGCACCGCGCTCGAACAGCGACAGGCCGAACATCAGGTCGGCCGCCTCGATCGCGTAGAAGAAGATGCGGCTGCGGTCGGGAAGGTCGGGCAGCACGAAATGCGCATCGATCAGGTTTTCGATCAGCCGGCTGGTGTCGACGTCGGCCCGGCGGCTGTAGCGCTTGATCGCGGGCGGGGTCTGCGACGAGAGCATGAGCTGCTGCGCGGCGGGATTGTCCTCGAAATAGCCGGCGGCGCGATCGATCACTATGCCCATCAGCTCTTCCCAGTCGGCGACCTGCGCCACCGGGCGCGCGATCGCCCGCTGGAACTCGCCGTCGAGCAGCGAGACCAGCTCGACGAACAGCTCGATCGCGTCGGTGTAGAAATGATAGGCCGAGCTCTTCGAGACCTCGGCCCGCGCAGCGATGTCGGCCAGGGTGATCTGGCTGCTCTCACGCTCCGCCAGAAGCTGGCGGGCGGCGGCGAGCAGCGCCTCGCGCCGCTTGCGCCCGCGCGCCTGCATCGCGACCGGCCGGCCAGCCTCCACCGTCATGCCGCCGCGCCGGCCCGCGCCCGATCGTCGAGATAGCGCCGGGCGACGAGGCAGGCGCGCTCGATCAGCATCGGCCCCAGCTCCTTCGCCGTCTGCGTCTCGGACCGGGTCTGCACCCAGCCGAGATAGGTGGTGCTGCGCAGGAACATGAACAGCGGCAGCAGCGCGCCATCGGTCTCGGGCAGCGCGCGGACCGAGCGATAGCCCTCGAACAGCGCCCGCTCCATCCGGTCGTAGGCCGGGTGATCGAGGTTGAAGTAGAGCGCCGTCGCGAGGTCGAACATGTGCCAGCCATAGCCGCCGTCGTCGAAGTCGATCAGCTTCAGCCGCCCGTCCTCGACCAGCAGATTCTCCGGCACGAAATCGGCATGGATCAGGCCATAATTGTCGGCATGCTTACCGAACGCCGCGAGGTCCTCGCGTGCGCTCGCGCGGGCCTGCTGGAGCAGGTCGTGCTGCTCGGCGGTCAGCTGCTCCAGCTCCCAGAAGCGCCCCCAGAAGGGGTCCGCGCCGATCAGCCCCTCATCGTCCCAGGCATGACGGGTGAAACCCTCGGGAAAGGCCATCGCCTTGACCTGCTCGTGCATCCGCGCGGCCAGCGCGCCCGCGCCGAAGAACAGCCGCTCCGCGCCGTCCTCGTCGGCTTCCAGCCCCTCTTCCGACGATCCCGCCGGCACGCCGGTCATCCAGCCGAGCACGTCGACCTGGCGCGGCTCGGGAACGCCGGAGGCGGCGACGGTGGCGAAAATCTCCCCGTCGCTGGTCGGGATGATCGGCGGCACCTCGATCCCGTCACGGCCCAGCGCCTGCATCCATTGCAACTCGGAGCGCAGCGCGTCGTCGCTGTGATAGGCATGGCGATGGACCCGCACCGCCACCTTGCGGCCATCCGAGCCAAGCGCCGAGAACACCGCGTTCTCGCGATATTTGATCAGGGTCACCGCGCTATAGTCGCCCGGCCAGCGCTGCAGCGCGACGCGCGCCAGCTCGGTCAGGCGGACGGCCTGCTCCTCATCGCTCAAACGGTAGAAATCGGACACGGTCACTCCCCTCACAGCGCCTGCAGCGCATCGTCGAGCGTCGACAACAGGATGTCGGCATGCTCCTTCGCGAACACCATCGGCGGCCGCATCTTGAGGATATTGTCGTACCGGCCGATCCGGCTGATCAGCACGCCGCGATCGCGCATCAGGTTGATCAGCCGCTTGCATTCCGCCGTGGCGGGCGAGCGGTCGGCATCGTCATGGACGAGGTCGAGCCCGAAGAAGAGGCCGCTGCCGCGGACATTGCCGACGATCGCATGCTTCTCCTTCAGCCGTTCGAGCCCGGCGCGGACATAGGCGCCCGTCATCCGGGCGTTCTCCAGCAGCTTCTCTCGCTCGAGCACGTCGAGCACGGCCATGCCCGCCGCCGCCGACACCGGATTGCCGCCGAAGGTGTTGAAGTAATTCGCCACCTTGCCGAATTCGTCGACCAGGTCGGACGAGGTGATCACCCCGGCGAGCGGATGGCCATTGCCCATCGGCTTGCCCAGCGTGACGATGTCGGGAACGACGCCGTTGAGCTGGTGGCCCCACATCGCGTCGCCGGTGCGGCCGAAACCCGCCTGCACCTCATCGCAGATGAACAGCCCGCCCGCCTTGCGGACGATCTCCACCGCCTTGGCGGCGTAGCCGGGCACCAGCTCGGGCAGGCCTTCATTGGCGAACAGCGTGTCGATCAGCAGCGCCGCGACCTTGATCCCCGCCGCCTGCAGCGAGGCGATCGCCTCCGCCACCTTGGCCGCGAAATGATCGGCGAGTTGCTCGTCGCTCATCCCCTGCCGGTCGCGATAGGGATCGGGCACCGGCACCTTGCGGGCATAGGCCGGGAAGGCCTCGGGCACCGGGAAGCAGGTCGTCAGCTCGGCGACCATCTTCGAATTGCCATGATAGCAGAAGTCGCTGACGATCACGCCCTCGCCGCCGGTACGGAAGCGCGCCATGCGCAGCGCCAGCTCGTTGGATTCGGTGCCCGAGCAGGTGAAGATCGCGCTGTTCAGCGAGGCGTCGAAGGTCGCCGTCAGCCGCTCGGCATAGCGGACCACGGTCTCGTGGAGGTAGCGGGTGTGGATGTTGAGGATCCCCGCCTGGGTGGAGATCGCCTCGACGACGTGGGGGTGGCAATGGCCGACGCAGGGGACGTTGTTGTAGACGTCCAGATAATCGCGCCCGTCGGCGTCGGTCACCCAGACGCCCTTGCCTTTGACCAGGTGGACGGGGCGCTCATAGAACAGCGGCGCGTTGCGGCCGAGCACACGCTGGCGCCGTTCCAGCAGTTCTTCGTCAGGAAGCATCGACGGACCTTTCTTCGGGAAGGAGGGAAGAGGGCTGCGCTCCGCGGACCGGCAGGCGCAGATAGCTGAGGACGATCACCGCGAAGAGCAGGCCGAGCGCGGCCAGCACGGTCGTATCGACCTGGAAGCAGGCGGCGAACAAGGCACTCGACAGCAACATGCAGACCAGCGCCGTGCCGATCCCGCCGGCGGCGCGGAACGGGCGCGGCAGATCGGGCCGGGTGAGCCGCAGCCGGATGAAGCTCGCGAGCAGCACGACATAGGACAGGCTCAGCGACAGCACGACGATCAGCAGCACCTTGTCGGGCGAGATCGCCGACATGCCGACGCCGACCGAGACGACCAGGAGCAGCGCCAGGTCGGGCGCGCCACGCTTGTTGGTGCGGCCGAGGATCGCCGGCAGCCGGCCGTCACGCGCCAGCGCGAAGATCTGCCGCGACGTCGAATAGATCAGCGAGAAGAGCGTGCCGAGCAGACCGACGATGCCGCCGAGCCCGACGAAGGCCGTCGTCCAACCGGCGGTGCCGCCGACCTCGGGGCTCGCCATTGCGGCATAGAGCGGATCGTCCGCCGCGCCGATATGCTGGATGCCGCCCCCGCCGACGCCCAGCACGAGCACGACCATCGCCGTGACGAGCAGGGTCAGCACCGCCGCGATGATGCCGCGCGGCATGTTGCGCGCGGGTTCCGCAACCTCCTCGGCAGCGGCAGCGGTCTGTTCGACCGCGATGAACAGCCAGATCGCAAAGGGGATGCAGGAGAAGACGCCACGCGGGTCGACGTGCAGCCGCTGGCCCGGCAGGGTCAGATTGGCTGGGTCGAAATGCGGCAGCATCGTCAGGCCGAACAGCAGGATCGCCGCCATCGCCAACAGGCCCGCGCCGACCATCAGCCGCATCGCCTCCCCCACCCCGCGCAGGTGCAGGAGCAGGATGATCGCGAAGATGCCGATCTTGAGCGGCCAGCCGCCGAAGCCGAACACATGGGTCGCGTAGGCCGAAATGAACTCGGCGGCCGCGCCGGTGCCGATCGTCAGCGCTACCACCACCGCGCAGCCGACCAGATAGCCGGCGAAGGGCCCGAAGGCGTCCTCGCAATAGATGTAGAGTCCGCCGGCATGGGGTCGCGCCGCGGACAACTCGGCCAGGCATTGGGCGAGACCGAAGCTGAGCGACGCCATCAGCAGCGTGGCGACGATCATGTTCGCCCAGCCGGCCGAGGCGAGGCCGTAGTTCCAGCCGGAGAACTGGCCGGCGATCACCAGCGCGACGCCGAGGCCGGCGACGTGGCGCCAGTCGATCGTGGAACGGGCGAGGGTCATGCGGTCCTCCGTTCCGCCATACGGTCGAGGCGGATCAGCATCGGCACCAGGATCAGCGCCGCGACGACGTTGATCGCGACCGATGGCAAGGCGAGCCGCGCGAGACTTCCGTCATTGCCGAGCGTGCCGAACAGCGCCGCGCCCAGCGCATAGGGCACCAGCGAATAGCCCTGCAGCGCCGCCGCAACCCGCCCCTCTCGATCGAGCACCGAGGCGAGGCCGAAGAAATAGGAGTTGAGCGCCATCTGCATCAACCCGAAGGCAAGCATGCCGGCAATGAACGGCATCGTCCCCGCCGCGCCGAGGACCAGGCCGTAGGCCAGGGTCGCGACCGCCATCGTCGCCAGTGTGGGGACCGTGCGGCCCGGCCGGGTGCCGACCCAGGCGACCAGCAGTGCGCCGATCACCGTCATCAGCGTGGTCGCGCCCAGCGTCGCGCCGATCGCCGCCGGCTCGAGCCCGATCGCCACCGCGCGCCGCTCGGAAAAGGCGTAGACCCCGCCATAGAGCGGGAAGGCCACCGTCATCACCAGGACGACGACAGCGATCATCGCCCAGGGCTTGGGCGCGGTCGCGTCATGATGCTCGTCGCCCGGCGCGACATCGTCGCCGAGCAACGCCAGCGCCGGCATCGTCGCCAGCGCCACCAGCCCCAGCACGACGAACATCGCCGATGCGCCGAACGCGCCGCCGACCACCGGCAGCAGCGACAGCAGCACCGCATAGATGCCCGTCGCGACCGCGTAGATGACGCCATAGACCTGGTCGGGGCTCGGCGCCTTGGCGATGCGCATCGCCATGCCCGCCAGCAGCCCGCCCGATCCGGTGCCGCCGAGCAGCGCGAACAGGCAGAACATGGCGAAGCTGCGCGAGACGGAGAAGCCCAGATAGCCCGCCACCAGCATCGCCGCGAACAGGAAGAGCGGCAGGCGGCCGGGGAAGCGTCGCAGCAACGATGGCATCAGCATCGATGCCGCCGCGACCGCGCCGATCGACAGCGTGCCGATCCACCCCGCCTGCTCGGCCGACAGATGCGCGCCGTCGACGGCGCCACCGATCAGGATCGGCGTCGTCATCATCGGATACATGGCCAGAAAGGTGCCGCCGATCAGCGGACCGACAAAAGCCCACTTCATTCCGTCCCCCACTATCGATTCGCGTGGATTTCTATTTTCTATCTGGACCACAGTCCAATAATTTATCTAGGAACGACGCATAAGACATACTCAATCGCGAATCTACCGCTTCAGAAATGGACCACGTTTCAATTCCAACCATGGCAAAGGGTGCTCGAATGAGTCAGGATCAGAATGGGGAAAAGCCGGTCGTCATCGTCACGGGCGGCGGCAGCGGCATCGGTGCGGGGGCCGCGCGGCGGCTGGCCCGCGAGTGGCAGGTGGCGATCTGCGGTCGCCGCAAGGAACCGCTCGACGCCGTCGCGGCGGAGACGGGCGCGGTCCCCTTCGTCAGCGACATCGGCGACCCGGAGGCCGCACGCAAGCTGATCGCCGACGTGGTCGCGCATTTCGGCCGGCTCGACGGGCTGGTGCTCAACGCCGGCATCCTGATCAACGCGCCGTTCGGGGAGATGAGCCTGGATGCCTGGAACCAGCAGATCGGCATCAACCTGACCGGCCCCTTCGTGCTGGCCCAGGCGGCGCTGCCGCACCTGCTCGCGCGCAAGGGCGCGGTCGTCTCGATCACCTCGGTCGGCGGGATGCAGACGGGCCCGGGCCTCGCCGCCTATTCGGCATCCAAGGCCGGCCTCCAGTTGATGACCCAGGCGCTCGCCTATGAACATGCCCGCGACGGGCTGCGCGCCAATATCGTCGCGCCGGGCTGGATCCGCACCGAAATGGGTGACGAGGAAATGGAGACGATGCAGATCGCCGACGACCTCGAAGGCGCCTATGCCAAGGTCAGCGAGTTCGTGCCCCAGCGCCGCGCCGGCAGCTCGGACGAGGCCGCCGAGGCGATCGCCTGGCTGCTCTCCCCCGCCGCCTCCTTCGTCAACGGCGCGGTGCTCGCGGTCGATGGCGGCTCGCTGGTCGCCAATGTCGGGATGACCTTCTTCGACAAGATCACCGAGGGAGCGGCGTAAGCGGCCGTCCTGCCGCAAAACTCTCATCGCCCCAGCCTTCGCTGGGATGACGGAAAAGGGAAAATCGCCCGGCCGCGCCAACGACGCGGCCGGGCTTTTTCGTTTACAGGCTGCGGGTGACGCTCGCGCCGAACCAGCGCGGCCGGGCATAGGCCTGCTGGGTGAAGCCGAACGGACCCGACAGATCGAGATTGTAGAGCCGGTACTTCTTGTCGGTCAGGTTGTTGACGAAGCCCGCAATCTCCCACTTGCCGTCGCCGAAGCCATAGGTGACGCGGGCATTGCCGACGACCCGGCCCGGCTGGCGATCGACCGGCGCGTTGAAGGTCGAGAGATATTGCGCGCTGTCATATTTCCAGTCGGTCTGGAGCGCGAGGCGGCCAGGACCCGCATCGAGCTCGTAGCGGACCAGCCAGCCGATGCTCCACTTCGGCGCCTGCGGCATGCGGGTATTGGCGACGCGGCCGCCGGGCAGGATCACGCCCTTCACCTTGCTGTCGAGATAGGTGGCGAAGGTCTGGAGGTAGAGGCCGTCGACCGGACGGGTGTTGAACTCGGCCTCGATGCCCTTGATCGTCGCGTCCTTGTTGCGGACGGCGAGCGCCAGGTCGACCAGCTCGAACGCCTGATAGTCCTTATAGTCGTAGTAGAAGGCCGACAGGTTCAGGTGGGTCGTGCGATCGAACAGGGTCAGCTTAACGCCGCCCTCATAGTCGGTCAGCACCTCTTCCTTGAACGGGATGGTGGTCAGGTCGCCGGGGTTGAACGCCGGGGTGCCGAAGCCGCCGCCCTTGATGCCGCGATTGACACTGGCATAGATCAGCGTGTCCTCGTTCGGCTTGAAGTTGATGCCCGCCTTGCCCGACCAGTCGTTGAACTTCTGCCGCGCGAGCTTGCCGACGCTGGCGCGGTCGAAGGTGAAGTCGGTCACGCCGTTCTCGGCATGGGTGAAGTCGATCGTCTTGCGGTCGGCCGAATAACGCAGGCCGCCGATCAGGGCGACCTGATCGGTCAGGTTGTATTCGAGCTGGCCGAACCCTGCGAACGAGGTCGTCTTGAGCCTGCCGCCATAGATCTCGCGGAGGCCGAGGCTGCCGCTCAGGTCTGTGTCGTAGCCGTTATCGCTGACGATCTTGATCGCATAGCCGCCGATCACCCAGGTGGCGCGGTCGCTGCTGTTCGACAGCCGCAGTTCCTGCGAATATTGGTCGAGGTTCTGGCTCGTCGAATAGGCGAAGGTGCTGGCGGGCGACATGTCCGCGTCCTCACCGTAGCGCTTCTTCAGATATTGATAGTCGCTGATCGAGGTCAGCGTGACGCCGCCCAGGTCCTGCACATAGCGCAGCGACGCGCTCCAGTAGCTGCGGCTGAAATAGTTCGGGCCGTTGAACGCGACCTTGAACGGGTCGTTGCCCGCCTGGACATAGCCGAACATGTCGCAGCCGGCGCAGGTGCCGAACGGGTTCTCGTTCGGCCCGACATATTCGCCCAGGCCGTCGGCATTGGCGATCGCGGTGCGGTGCGAATAGAGGCCGCCGGTCCGCTCCTTGTCGTTGCGCAGGCCCTGCAGCTTCAGCGTGAACTCACCGCGCTCGCCGACATCGCCGGCGAGCTGGAAGCGGCCGCCGTAGAACTTCGAGTTGCCGAGGTCCTTGCCGATGCTATTGTCGATGTAACCGCCATGATGATTGGTGGAGAACGACAGGCGGGCGCGCAGCGTGTCGCTCAGCGGGCCGCTGATCGCGCCTTCGGTCGCCACCTGGCCGTAGCTGCCGACGGTGACGGTGCCGAAGCCGGAGAGGTCGCGGGTCGGCTTGGCCGACACGACCTGGATCAGACCGCCGGTGGCGTTGCGGCCGAACAGCGTGCCCTGCGGGCCGCGCAGCATCTCGACCCGCTCGAGGTCGAACATCTGGCCGCTGATCGCACCGAGCGCGCTGATGTAGACCTCGTCATTGTAGAAGGCGATCGGCGCCTCCTGCGAGTCGGCGAAGTCGTTCTGCGACACACCGCGGATGTTGAACACGGTCAGGGTCGGGCTGTAGGCGAGCACCTGCACGCTCGGCAGCTTGGTCGCCAGCGCGGAGATGTCCTGGCGGCCGAGGTCGGCCAGACCCTGCTTGCCGAGCGCGCTGATCGCGACGCCGACCTTCTGGATATTCTGCTCGCGCTTCTGCGCGGTGACGACGATGTCGCCATAGGCCGGCGCGTCGGCCTCGGCGGTCGCACCGCCGTCCTGCGCCAGCGCTGCGCCATGGGCGCCCGTCAGCATCAGCGTGGCGGCCAGCGCCTTCACGCTGGCCTGCGACAGGCGGCGAAGCTGCGATTGCATCATACCCTTTTTCTCCCGGACATATATCGAACTATATCCGGTCTTGTCCGCAGGGGCGTTGGACAAGTCAATTGAATATTCAATCAAATAGGCAGTTCCTATCGAGCTGCGACCTTTCGGCCACACTCATAATGTCTATACATTTTTCCGGCGAAACTCGATTATCTTCGGTTTCAATGACTTGGCGGATCGGGATGAGCATGCCGCCCGATCCGCTCCTCACGCGCCGGCGAGCGACGCCTTCCAGGCTTCGGCCATCTCGTCGATCACCTGCCGCTGGAAGGCGAGCGACTTCGCCCCCGGCTGCTGCGGAACGAAGATGTCGAGCGTCGGGTCGATCACGTCGGTGCGGTGGCCGCTGAGCGTCTCGATGATGGCGAGCCCGAGGAACGGCACCACCGCCTCCGAATAGCCCCCCTCATGGACGACGATGATCTTGCCGCCGCACAGCCGGTCGGCGAGCGCCATCAGCTCCCCGGTCATCGCGCGGAAGGTCTCGCTGTGCACGAGCATCCGGGCGAGCGGATCGGCGGCGCCGGCGTCGAGACCGCTGGCGACGACGATCAGGTCGGGGCGGAAGCGCTCGATCGCCGGGATCACCAGCGCCCGCAGCGCATGGCGATAGGCCTCGTCGCCCGCGCCCGGCGGCAGCGGGATGTTGAGGTTGCAGCCCGCGCCCCTGCCCTGGCCGCGATCCTCCTCGCCGCTATAGCCGGGCGGGAAGCAATTCTCCTGGTGGAGCGAGATGGTGAGCGTGTCGTCGCGATCATAATAGACCGCCTGGGTGCCGTTGCCGTGGTGGACGTCCCAGTCGACCACCGCGACGCGCAGCGCGCCATGGCGCGCGCGGGCCGCCTCGATCGCGATCGGGATGTTGCACAGCAGGCAGAAGCCCATCGATCCGTCGGACAGGCAATGATGGCCGGCCGGGCGGCACAGCGCATAGGCGTTGCGATGTCGCCCCGACAGCACGTCGTCGACGGCCCGCTTCGCCAGCCCCGCCGACAGCGCCGCGATCTCGTAGCCGCCCTGGCTGAACGGCGCGAAGCCGCCGAGGTCGCCGCCGCCCGCGTCGCTCGTCGCCTTGAACCGGTCGATATAATCGACCGTGTGGACGCGCAGCATGTCCTCGCGGGTGACGGGATCGGCGCTCGCCACCGCGAGATGGTCGATCAGGCCGCTCGCCTGCACCAGCGAAAGCAGTCGCCGCTTGGAATCCGGCGTGTCCGCGCCCGCCGCACCCGAGGGAGGCTGCACCCATCCGCCCACCGGCAGGAACAGCGCCTGCATCCCGACCGAGTGCCAGAAGCAGCGTTCGTCGGTGTAGAAACCGGTCGTCATGTGAATACCGCCATGTCCGGGCCGGGCGCGTCGCCGCACCCGGCCCCTTGTTGTCAGAACTTGATCGAGGCGGAAAGGCCGTAGGAGACCGGCTCGCCATAGATCTCGATGCGGAAGAAGCTGATATTGTTGATGTAGGTCAGATAGTCCTTGTTGAAGATGTTCTTGCCCCAGGCCGCGATCTCCCAGCCGCCCGACTTGCTGGCGACGGCCAGCCGCGCGTTCTGCACCCAATAGGCGGGCGCCCGGTCGAACAGCTGGTTGGTCGCTTCCAGATAGCGCTTGGCGGTATATTTGAAGTCGGTGCTGCCGATCAGGTCGAGGTCGTCGTTCAGCGGCACGCTCTTCTGGATCATACCCTGCGCGGTCCATTTCGGGGTGTTGACCGGGCGTTTGCCGTCGAGCGGCACCGGCCCCGCATAGGTGGTGATGACCGCCGTCGTGTTGCGGAACTTGGCGTCGAGATAGCTGCCGCCCAGCCGCACCGTCCAGCTGGGATCGGGCCGCCAGGTCAGCTCCGCCTCGGCGCCGTAGGTCCGCGATCCGCCGATGTTGCGCGTGATCGGCACCAACGGCGACAACGGATCGTCGACGTTGGTCTGGATGTCCTTGTAATCGTAGAAGAAGGCCGCGAGGTTCAGGTCGAGCGTGCGACCGAGCAGCCGCGACTTCGACCCGATCTCATAAGCGGTCAGACGTTCGGGATCGAAGGTCGTGATCACGCCACCGAACGGCACGCTGTAGCCGCCGCTGCGGAAGCCGCGCGAGATCGAGGCGTAGAAGAGCTGGTCGCGCGACGCCTTCCAGTTGATGCCGCCCCGGAAGGAGGTGGTGCCGTCGGTGCGATGCGCAACGAGCGCGTCGACCGGGATCACCGGCGTCACCAGGTGGCGGCGGCCCGAGGGATCGTCGGCGCCCAGATAGGCGGCACCGTCGATCTTGGTGCGGTCGTTGGTGTAGCGCAGGCCGACGATCAGCGAGAGCTGGTCGGTCAGCGCATATTCGTTGTTGGTGAAGATCGCGAGCGAGCGGACCTTCTGCTTGAAGTCGGCGGCCAGACGCGGCGCGAAGGGTGGCAGGCCGGGCAGCGGATTCTCGATCGTGTTGGCGCTGTTCGCCTCGTCGATCGAGTCATGCTCGAAGAAGCCACCGATCAGGACGTTGAGCCGGTCGAACTTCGCGGTGGCGCGCAGCTCCTGGGAGAATTGCTTGATCCGGCTGTAGAGGAGCTGGTTGACCGCGATGTAGGGCGTGTTGTCGCCGTCGTCGACCTGGTCGCGGACGAACTGGTCATAGGCGGTGATCGAGGTGAGCTGGAAGGCGCCTGCCTCCTGCTCCAGCCGCAAATAGCCGCCAAACGCCGAATTGTCGGCCTTCCAGGGCGCGTCGGCATTCATGTTGCGGATGCTCTGCGTCTCGCGCAGGCCGCGCGGATCGGCGCCCGGCACGAACGGGCCGAACTTCAGGCAGGCGTCGCGATCCTTCTGGATCGCGCCGGTGAAGACGGCGGCGCAATAGCTGCCGTCCGGATTGAACAGGCCCGGGCTCTTATAGGGGGTGAGCTGGCTCTTGTCCTTGAAGCCATAGACCATCAACCGCGCGGTCGTGCCCTCACCCGCCCATTTGAGCTGCAGGCGGCCGGCGAGCTGGTTCGGCTTGCCGAAGTCCTTGCCGGTCAGCAGGTTGCGATAGGGGCCGCCCCAGCCCTGCGCGACATAATAGGAGGCGCGGGCGGCGACGGTGTCGCTGAGCGGCTGGTTGAGGAAGCCGTCACCGCGCACCCGGCCATAATTGTCGATGCTGGCGTTGAAGCCGCCGCTCGGGGTGAACTGGGGCTCCTGCGTGTAATAGTTGACCGAACCGCCCGTCGTGTTGCGGCCGAACAGCGTTCCCTGCGGCCCCTTCAGCGCCTCGACCCGCTGGATGTCGTAGAAGGGCATCGACAGCATGTAGGGCTTCGACTTGTAGACCTCGTCGATGTGGACCGCGACCGGCGAGTCGAAGTTCGACGCGAACTCGTTCAGGCCGATGCCGCGCACCGTGAAGGCGGGCAGGTTCGAGCTCGTCGTCGCGACCACGTTCGAGATCTGGTTGGCCAGCTGGTTGACGTCGGTCATCTGGTTGCGGCGCAGCTCGTCGGCGCCGATCGCGGTCAGCGAGATGCCGACATCCTGGACCGACTGGGCGCGCTTCTGCGCGGTAACGACAATCTCGCCGCCATCGTCGACGGCTGCGGCTTGGGCGGGCACGCCCTGGGCGGCCGCGATCGAGGCCCAACTCGCCGCGCCGGCGCACAATATGGCCATATGAAGCTTTTTCATCGATTGCCCCTATGTTGTTTCGACAGGACGCCGGTTCACCGGCGCATTCCTCCGGATCGCGCTGCCGTCGGCTCTCGGGCCGGTCGGCTTCTCGTTCGATCGTCGGTGGGTAACAGCAGGGCGGAAAGCCGTCCCGCCTGCCCGTGCCATTTGATCGTCTGGCCGTGCCAACCTGCTCCGACGGCTGTCCGGGCCGTCGAAGTTACTTGAAACTTCCATGAATCCATTCATCATGGCGGCCAGCGCCGGTGCCTTTGCCCGTCAAGGAAAGGGAGCGAGCATGGGGTCAATGCCAACATCGTCGGATGCGAGCCAGTTCGCCAGTTCGCTGCGCGCGGCCTATGGCGTCTACGACACCGAGCCGACTTCGTCCGCCATCCGTTCGGCCGGCACGCTGACCCCGGTGTCGCGCGGGCCGTTCGAGGGCTATCTGGTCCACGCCAATGCCGTGCGCAGCCGGCGCCCTGCCCTGCGCGACCGATGGGAGGAATGCGCCTTCATCCTGATGCCGCTCGCCGGCGACATCCATGTCGACCATTATGACCGGCAGAACGTCCTGACGGCGGGCGACATGGTGCTGATGGATTCGCACGCACCGTCGACGATCGACGCCTTCGGCCGCAACCGTTCGGTCGTGCTCGCCATGCCGCGTTCGAGCGTGTCGCAGCTTCGTCCCGACAGCGACCGGCTGTTCGGCCGCCGCCTCCAGGGCCGCAAGGGCATCGGCAACATGCTCTCCGCGATGCTCGCCAGCATCGTCGACGCCGACGCGGAGGAGGAGATGGACGCGCGCGATTCGATGCTGACCTTGTCGGTGACGATGTCGCTGCTCGACCGGCTGATCGAAAATCGCCCGGACAGCGACTCGCATCGCCGCTCCCGCGCCGAGGCCGAGATCGGCAAGATGCGGTCATGGGTGGTCGAACATGCTGCCGATCCGGACATGAGCATCGAGACGCTGGCGCGCCGCTTCGCCCTGTCCCGCCGCAGCCTCTACCGCCTGTTCGGCGAAGTCGGGGCGACCCCGCGCCAGTGGCTCGCCGACGTGCGGCTGGACGAGGCGCGCAAATGGCTGGTCGCCGGCGATCCCCGCTTCCGCACGGTCAGCCAGGTCGCCTTCGCCGCCGGCTTCAACGACAGCAGCCACTTCAGCCGCCTGTTCAAGCGCCGCTTCGGCGTCCTCCCCGGATCGCTGGCGCGCTAACCTAGGTCGGCCGGCCGAAGCCCCCGCCGCCCGGCGTGTCGATCACGAACACGTCGCCCTCCCGCATCTCGACGCTCTCGGTCGACCCGACCGTCTCGACCGTGCCGTCCGCCCGCCACACATGGTTGCGTCCGGCCTCGCCGGGCTCGCCCCCGTCGAGGCCGAAGGGCGCGACCCGGCGGCGATTGGACAGGATCGTAGCGGTCATCGGCTGGCGGAAGCGGATGCGGCGGCGGATGCCGTCGCCGCCGCGATGGCGGCCGGCCCCGCCCGATCCGCGACGCACCTCGAACGCCTCCACCAGCACCGGGAAGCGCCATTCGAGCACTTCCGGGTCGGTCAGCCGGCTGTTGGTCATATGCGTCTGCACCGCGGCGGTTCCGTCGAAATCCGGGCCCGCCCCGCTGCCGCCGCCGATCGTCTCATAATATTGGTAGACCGCGTCGCCGAAGGTGAAGTTGTTCATCGTCCCCTGCGCGGCAGCCATCGTCCCGGTCGCGCCGTAAAGCGCGTCGGTGATCACCTGGCTCGTCTCGACATTGCCCGCGACCACCGCCGCCGGCCATGCGGGGCGCAGCATCGATCCCTCGGGGATGACGATGTCGATCGGCTCGAGGCAGCCGTCGTTCATCGGTATGTCCTCGTCGACCAGCGTGCGCATCACATAGAGCACCGCCGCGCGGCAGATCGACGGCGGCGCATTGAAGTTGCTCGCCTGCTGCGCGCTGGTGCCGGTGAAGTCGACCACCGCCCGCCGCGCCGCACGGTCGACCCGGATCGCCACGGCGATGTGCGATCCGTCGTCCAGCTCATAGGCGAAGGCGCCGTCGTCGATCCGGTCGAGCACGCGGCGCACCGCCTCGGCCGCATTGTCCTGCACGTGGCGCATATAGGCGGTGACGGTGTCGCGCCCATAATGGGCGACCATCTTGCGGATTTCGTCGGCACCGCGCGCGCAGGCGGCGATTTGGGCGCGGATGTCGCCGACATTGCGATCGGGATCGCGCGCCGGCCAGGGGCCGGAGGCGAGCATCGCGCGGAACTCCATCTCGCGCAGGCGTCCGTCCTCGACCAGCCGGAAGGCGTCGAACAGCACCCCTTCCTCGTCGAGGGTGCGGCTGTCCGGCGGCATGGACCCCGGCGTGCGCCCGCCGATATCAGCATGATGGCCGCGCGCAGCGACGTAGAAGGAGCAGCGACCGTCATCGTCGAACACGGGCATCACGACCGTCAGGTCGGGCAGGTGCGTGCCGCCATTATAGGGATTGTTGATCAGATAGGCGTCGCCGGGACGCAGCCCGCGCGGCGAGCCGAGCGCCGCGTCGCGGACCGCGCGCACGCTGTCCCCCATTGATCCGAGATGCACCGGCATGTGCGGCGCATTGGCGACCAGCGCGCCCTCCGCATCGAACAGCGCGCAGGAGAAATCGAGCCTTTCCTTGATGTTGACCGAGAGGGCGCTGTTCTGGAGCGCCTGTCCCATCTGCTCGGCGATCGCCATGAACAGGTTGTTGAAGATCTCCAGCCGGACCGGATCGAGCATCGTGCCGTCGGCCCCGGCCCGCTGCTCGCGCGGCGCGACGCGGCTGAGGACCAGGTCGCCCGCATCGGTGGCCCGCGCCGACCAGCCCGGCTCGACCACCACCGTCGCGGTGCTGTCGTGGATGATCGCCGGCCCGGCGATCGACCGGCCCGGCGCCAGCGTCTCGCGCGCCAGCACCGGCGCGTCGTGTCCGGCGCCGTTCGCGAACATCCGGGTCTGTCGCGGCTCCGCTTCGGGCGGCGGCTCCGCGCTGCCGGCCGCGGGTTCGGGCCGGATCGCGGGCACGACCAGCTCGACCGCGACCGATTCGACGATCAGCGGCACGTCGGGCATCGCGAAGGTGAAGCGCTGCCGGTAGCGTTCCTCGAACAGGCGGCGGATCGTCGCCTCGTCGGCTTCGTCGATCTCGATACCGGTGTCGGTCCCCTGATAGCGGACCAGCAGGCTGCGGCGGAAACGCGCGGCGCCGGGATCGAAACCGTCGGTCACCACCTGCGCGCGGCATTCGCCCTCCAGCGCATCCATCAGCGCGGCGGCCTCCGCCAGCGCCTCCTCGTCCAGCGCCACCTCCACCGCGCGATGGCGCAGGATGCGCTGGTCGGCGAGGCCGATGCCATAGGCCGACAGCACCCCGGCGAGCGGGTGGATCATGACATGCCCCATGCCCAGCGCGTCGGCGACCAGGCAGGCATGCTGGCCCGCCGCCCCGCCGAAACAGGCAAGCACATAGTCGCCGACGTCATGCCCGCGCGCGACCGATATCTTCTTGATCGCATTGGCCATCCCGTCGACCGCGATCGCCAGGAAGCCCTCGGCCAGCGCCTCGGGCGTGGTCGGCGGCAGGCCGGCGGCGGCGACCTCGTCGGCCAGTGCCTCGAACTTCCGCCGGACGATTGCGGCGTCGATCGGCTGGTTGCCGTCCGGCCCGAACAGCTTCGGGAAGACGTCGGGCTGGAGCTTGCCCAGCAGCACGTTGCAGTCGGTGATCGTCAGCGGCCCGCCGCGGCGATAGCAGGCAGGCCCCGGATCGGCCCCGGCGGATTCGGGGCCGACGCGCAGCCGGGTCCCGTCGAAGCGGCAGATCGACCCGCCACCCGCCGCGATCGTGTCGATGCTCATCATCGGCACGCGCAGCCGGACGCCGGCGACGACCGTCTCCAGCGTCCGTTCGTAGCTCCCGGCATAATGCGATACGTCGGTCGAGGTGCCGCCCATGTCGAAGCCGATCACCTTGCCGAAGCCGGCGGCCTCGGCGGTGCGGACCATGCCGACGATGCCCCCCGCCGGCCCCGACAGGATCGCGTCGCGCCCCCGGAAGCGCTCCGCCCCGATCAGTCCGCCATTGGATTGCATGAAGGCGAGCGGCACCCCGTCGCCCAGCGCCTCCGCCACCTGGCCGACATAGCGGCCCAGCACCGGCGACAGATAGGCGTCGACCAGCGTGGTATCGCCACGACTGACGATCTTCATCAGCGGGCTGACCCGGTTGCTTACCGAAACCTGGGTGAAGCCAATGCCGCGCGCGATCTCGGCGATGCGATCCTCGTGCTCCGGAAAGCGATAGCCGTGCATCAGCGCGATCGCGACGGCGGTACAGCCGGCGGCGAAGGCCTCGTGCAGTTCCGCCTCGACATGCTCCACGTCGAGCGGCTGCAGGATGTGTCCCTCGGCATCGACCCGCTCGCGCGCCTCGATCACCCGCCGTTCGAGCCGGTCGGGCAGGACGATGTGGCGATCGAACA
Organism: Rhizorhabdus histidinilytica; assembly: GCF_900167915.1. Lineage (GTDB taxonomy): Bacteria > Pseudomonadota > Alphaproteobacteria > Sphingomonadales > Sphingomonadaceae > Rhizorhabdus > Rhizorhabdus histidinilytica. Next base: position 360,448 of record NZ_FUYM01000004.1, read on the forward strand.
GCCGCGGGCGGTTCTGGTAGCCGATGCGCAGCATGTCGCGGAAGCCGACCGTGGTGACCAGCGCGACTGCCTCGCCCCGCCGTTCGAGCAGGGCGTTGGTGGCGACGGTGGTACCCATTTTCACGCTGGCGATCCGGTCCGCCGGGATCGGATCGGCGGCGGCGAGGCCGAGCAGGTCGCGGATGCCCTGGATCGCCGCATCAGTATAGCGTTCGGGATGTGACGACAGCAGCTTGCGCGTCACGATCCGGCGATCGGGCGACAGCGCTACGAGATCGGTGAAGGTGCCGCCCCGATCGATCCAGAAATGCCAGCCGGCCCCCGCTACTTCGTCACGCATCGCTTCACCCAACCCGGAACGTCATCAAGGCTGGCTGGTCCGGATCGCGACGATTTTCAAGGCCAGGCTGTCACGGACGTCATTCCGACACGCCCATCCATTCGAGGGTGAGCCGCCGCACCGTGTCCCAGACCTTGGCATGCCCGCCAGCCAGCGCGAGCCAGGCCGCACCGAGCACCGGCAACCCCAATGTGCCGCTCAATCCGCCCAGCCGGTGGCCATAGGATGCCGGATCGGCTCCCGCATCGATCGCTGCGATCGCCTGGGCGAAGCTGTAGCGCAGCCGGGCGATCATCGCCTCCATCGGCTCGCGCCCCATGATCTGCTCCAGCCCCTCGCGCGTCGCCGCGCCCTCGTCGATCGCGTCGAGCGACAGCCAGCGCCGCAGCAGGCCGTGCAGGTCGGTCGCGGTGAACGGCTTGGGCAGCCAGCCGTCGAAATCATGCTCGAGGAAATAGCGCTCGCCCCGGGGAGGCCGATGCGCGGTGAAGGCGATGATCGGTACCTTCTTCGTCCAGTCGGCGGTCTGGCGGATCGGTACGATCCCGCGCAGGCCGGTGATCCCCGCCATCTCGATATCCATCAGGATCAGCGAATATTGCTGGAGGCGCACCGCCTGGAAGGCGGCGGGCGCATCGGGCGCGACGTCGACAGCATAGCCGCTACCCGCGAGCAACGCCCTCACGATTCCACCGAATGCCGGCTCGTCGTCGACGACCAGCACGGGATGACCATTTTTCCTGTTGCCCGCCGAAGGCAGGTCGAAACTCGTGATGACAGACATATCAGCCCCGATCCATCCATTGCCACGGGCTCCCGGCTCCCCGGGAGCACGGGACCGGCTACCGACGGTCGACGGCCCATGGCCGACGGCGGACGATGCGGCGCGACGCTCCCCACGGCGCGACCGGTCGCCCTGATCGATCCCGAATGACGACGCCGTCGTCTACGCCTCGCACCGCTCCCCCATCGGACGGTGCGATCGACGGCCATCCGGCCTCCAGCCCCGCCGGCACTGTAAACGCATTCGAACGGCCGGCGATCCTCCGTAAAATCCGGGAGCCGCCGAAAGCCCCCCGCCCCGCCCGCAAATGGTGGACAGGACCGAAGCAGGGACGATAGGCAGGCGCGACAGCTTTTCGGAGGGGCACCAGATCATGACGTCGTCGCGCAGCATCGCCCGCCATCTGCCCTGGATCGCGGTGGCTGGCCTAGGGGCGCTCGCCGCCGGCGGGATGGCGATCCAGCGCGGCGAGCAGGTCAACGCGCTCTGGCTCGTCGTCGCGGCGCTGTCGGTCTACCTGATCGCCTATCGCTACTACAGCCTCTATCTGGCGCACAGCGTCGTAGGGCTCGATCCGGCGCGGGCGACGCCAGCCGTCCGCCATGCCGATGGGCTCGACTTCGTGCCGACCGACCGGACCGTTCTGTTCGGCCACCACTTCGCCGCCATCGCCGGGGCGGGCCCGCTCGTCGGCCCGGTCCTCGCCGCACAGATGGGCTATCTTCCCGGAATGCTGTGGCTGCTGGCTGGCGTCGTGCTCGCGGGCGCTGTGCAGGATTTCCTCGTGCTGTTCATCTCGATGCGCCGCGACGGCCGCTCGTTCGGCGAGCTGATCCGGCTGGAGATGGGGCCGCTGGCCGGCACCATCGCGCTGATCGGCGCCTTCATGATCATGGTCATCATCCTCGCGGTGCTCGCGCTGATCGTCGTGCGCGCGCTCGCCGACAGCCCGTGGGGCATGTTCACCGTCGCGGCGACGGTGCCGCTCGCGATCCTGATGGGCGTCTATACCCGCTGGATCCGGCCGGGCCGCGTCGGCGAGGTGTCGGTGCTGGGGCTGATCGGGCTCATCCTCGCCATCGTCTACGGCCAGACCATCGCGGAGAATCCCGCGACAGCCGCCCTGTTCACCTTCTCGGCGGTGCAGCTCTGCTGGATCCTGATCGGCTATGGCGCGGTCGCCGCGATGCTGCCGGTCTGGCTGCTGCTCGCCCCGCGCGACTATTTGTCGACCTTCCTCAAGATCGGCGCGATCGTCGCCCTCGCCATCGGCATCGCGATCATGCAGCCCGAGCTGCGCATGCCCGCCCTCACCCGCTTCGTCAACGGATCGGGCCCGGTCTGGTCGGGCGCGCTCTTTCCCTTCCTGTTCATCACCATCGCCTGCGGCGCCGTCTCCGGCTTCCACGCGCTGATCGCCAGCGGCACCACGCCGAAGCTGATCGCGTCTGAGACCGATGCGCGCTTCATCGGCTATGGCGCGATGCTGGCGGAGAGCTTCGTCGCGATCATGGCGCTGGTCGCCGCCTCGATCCTCGATCCGGGCGTCTATTTCACGATGAACGCGCCCACCGCGCTGCTCGGCACGACACCCGACAGCGCCGCGGCGGCGGTGACGGCGATGGGCTTCCCGATTGACGCCGCGACCATCGCGCAGACCGCGCGCGACGTCGGCGAGCACAGCATCATCTCCCGCGCGGGCGGCGCGCCGACCCTTGCCGTGGCGATGGCGCAGATCTTCAGCCATGTCGTCGGCGGCAAGGCGATGATGGCCTTCTGGTACCATTTCGCGATCCTGTTCGAGGCGCTGTTCATCCTGACCGCGGTCGACGCCGGCACCCGCGCCGGCCGCTTCATGCTGCAGGACCTGCTCGGCCTGATCTCGCCGCGCCTCAAGGATACTCAGTCGCTCGCGGCCAATGCGCTCGCGACGGTCCTCTGCGTCGCGGCCTGGGGCTTCTTCCTCTACCAGGGGGTGACCGATCCGCTCGGCGGGGTGAACACGCTGTGGCCGCTGTTCGGCATCTCGAACCAGATGCTCGCCGCCGTCGCGCTGATGCTCGGCACCGTCGTGCTGTTCCGGATGAAACGCCAGAGGATGGCCTGGGTGGCGATGGCCCCCGCCGCCTGGCTGGTGCTCTGCACCGGCACCGCCGGGCTGCTCAAGCTCTTCTCGGCCGATCCGCGCGTCGGCTTCCTCGCCCATGCCGCGAAGTTCCGCGCCGCCGCCGCCGATGGCGAGCTACTCGCCCCCGCCAAGTCGATGGCTGACATGCAGCGGATCATCTTCAACGACATGGTCGACGCGGCTTTGTGCCTGCTGTTCCTGCTGGTGGTGGTCAGCATCCTGCTGCTTGCGATCCGCGCCTGCCTCGACGCGCTGCGCCGCGACGCGCCGAGCGCGCATGAGACGGCGGTGGCGGCATGACGAACTGGCTCCGTCCCTTCCGCGCCGCGCGCAGGATGATGCAGGCGATGGTCGGCCTGCCGAGCTACGATGCCTATCTGGCGCACATGGCCAGCGAGCATCCTGACCGCGAGCCGATGGACTATCGCAGCTTCTTCCGCGACCGGCAGCAGGCGCGCTACGGCGGAAAGGACGGTGGCCGCTGCTGCTGAGCGCTACCCGAACAATCCTGCCCGGCTGAGGTCCGTAGCGACGCGCCTGAGCGCGGGCAGCAGGCGTGAGCGCAGGTCGGCCATCGACACGCGGCTGGCCTGCGTCCCGATGTTGAGCGCGGCGACGACCTTGCCGCCCTGATGGACCGGCACCGCGACCGAGCGCAGCCCGACCTCCAGTTCCTGGTCGACGATCGCATGGCCGCGCTCGGCCGTCTCGGCGAGGATCGCCAGCAGCGCGTCGGCGTCGGTCTCCGTCCTGTCGGTCAGCGCGACCAGCGGCGTGCTGCGCAGATACGCCTCCTGCTCGCGCCGCGATCGCGCCGCCAGCAGGATGCGGCCCATCGAGGTCGGATAGAGCGGAAGCCGGCTTCCCGCCCGCAGCGCGATCGACATGATCCGCGAGCTTTCCGCGCGCGCGATATAATAGACCTGCTCCTCCTCGCAGACGCCGAGCGAACAGGATTCGCCGATCTCGTCACGCAGCGCATCGAGCATCGGCTGTGCCCGCGACGCCAGCGGGCTCGACGACAGATAGGCATAGCCAAGCGCGAGCGCCTTGGGCTGGAGCGCATAGCGGTGCCCGATCCGCGCCGCATAGCCGAGGCAGACCAGCGTGTGCAGGCAGCGCCGCACCGCCGGCCGGCTGAAGCCGGTCTCCTGCGCCGCCTGGGCGATGGTCAGCGGCTCGCGGCGTTCTGCGAAGCAGCGAATCACCGCCAGCCCACGCGCCAGCGAAGTCATGAATTCAGGATCCTTGTCCGCGCCCGCCTCTTCGTCCGCCATTGCCCACCCCTCAGAATAACCGATTATCGGACTATAATCCTTTTATCGGTTGACTCAAGCGTCTGGGTGGGTCGAAACGAGGGAGACCGGAGATTGGCGGGAAGAGTGCGATGATCGACAAGGGATTTGCCAGTATCGACCAGGCGGTTGCGGACATCTTCGACGGGGCGTCGGTGATGGTCGGCGGCTTCGGCACCGCCGGCATGCCCGACGAACTGATCGACGCGCTGATCGCCCGCAACGTCGGCGAGCTCACGATCATCAGCAACAATGCCGGCAACGGCGAAACCGGCCTCGCGGCGCTGATCAAGGCCGGACGGGTGCGCAAGGTGATCTGCTCCTTCCCCCGTCAGGCGGACTCGCACCATTTCGACGCACGCTACCGCGCCGGCGAGATCGAGCTGGAGCTGGTGCCACAGGGCAACCTCGCCGCCCGTATCCAGGCGGCTGGCGCCGGCCTCGGCGCGATCTTCACCCCGACCGGCTTCGGCACCCTGCTCGCGGAGGGCAAGGAGACGCGGCGGATCGACGGCAAGGACTATGTGCTCGAATATCCGATCCATGCCGATTTCGCGCTGATCAAGGCGCAGCGGGCGGATCGCTGGGGCAATCTGGTGTACCGCAAGACCGCCCGCAACTTCGGCCCGATCATGGCGATGGCGGCGAAGACCGCGATCGCGCAGGTGGCCGAGATCGTGCCGCTCGGTTCGCTCGATCCCGAAGCGATCGTGACCCCCGGCATCTTCGTGCAGCGCGTCGTCCAGGTCGCGCCCGGCGCCGCCCATTGATCGGAGAGCAAGCATGAACCGCCTCAACCGCGAACAACTCGCCGCCCGCGTCGCCCGCGACATTCCCGAGGGCGCTTATGTCAACCTGGGCATCGGCCTGCCGACGATGGTGGCCAACTTCCTGCCGGTCGACCGCGAGATCTTCCTCCAATCCGAGAACGGCCTGCTCGGCATGGGCCCCGCGCCCGAGCCCGGCCAGGAGGACCCCGAGCTGATCAACGCGGGCAAGCAGCCGGTGACGCTGCTGGCAGGCGGCGCCTTCTTCCACCATGCCGACAGCTTCGCGATGATGCGCGGCGGGCATATCGACATCTGCGTGCTCGGCGCCTTCCAGGTCTCGACCCGCGGCGACCTCGCCAATTGGCACACCGGCGAGCCGGGGGCGATCCCGGCGGTCGGGGGCGCGATGGACCTCGCGATCGGCGCCAAGCAGACCTTCGTGATGATGGAGCTGCTGACCAAGCAGGGCGCGAGCAAGCTGGTCGAACGCTGCACCTATCCGCTCACCGGCCTCGCCTGCGTGTCGCGCGTCTACACCGATCTCGCGGTGTTCGACCTCGGCCCCGACGGCGCGACCGTGGTCGAGATGGTCGACGGCCTGACGATCGAGAAGCTGCGCGAGCTGACCGGCCTGCCGCTGGCGCTCGCTGCCCCGCGCGGCTGAACCGGAAACAAGATTTGCCCTTTATCCGCTCATCCTGAGTAGGGACTGAGCCTGGCGAAGGCCCGTATCGAAGGAGTGAGGCCTCGAACGCCCCTTCGAGACAGCATTTCGGCTTCGCTCAATGCTTTCTCAGGGTGAGCGGATCAACGACGAGCTCCATGCTCTCAAAGGAGTATCCCCGATGGCCGAAGCCTTCATCTGCGACGCGGTGCGCACCCCGATCGGCCGTTATGGCGGCATCCTGTCCGGCGTCCGCGCCGACGACCTCGGCGCGCTGCCGATCCGCGCGCTGATCGAGCGCAATCCCGGCCTCGATCCCGCGTCGATCGAGGAGGTGTTCTACGGCTGTGCCAATCAGTCGGGCGAGGACAACCGCAACGTCGCGCGGATGAGCCTGCTGCTCGCCGGTCTGCCGACGGCGGTGCCGGGCGTCACGCTCAACCGGCTGTGCGCGTCGGGGCTCGAGGCGGTGGGCGCCGCGGCGCGGGCGATCCGCACCGGCGAGATGGATCTCGCCATCGCCGGCGGCGTCGAGAGCATGACCCGCGCGCCGCTCGTCATCGGCAAGGCCGGCGGCGCCTTCGGGCGCGACCAGAAGCTCGAGGACACGACGATGGGCTGGCGCTTCGTCAACCCCGCGCTCGATGCGCTGCACGGCACCGAGACGATGCCGCGCACCGCCGAGAACCTGGCCGAGGATCACGGCATCAGCCGCGCCGACCAGGACGCCTTCGCGCTGCGCAGCCAGCAGCGCGCGGTGGCGGCGCAGGCGAACGGTTTCCACGCCGAAGAGATCATTCCCGTCACCGTCCCCGGCAAGCGCCGAGGCGAGACGTCGCAGGTCGACACCGACGAGCATCCCCGCGCCGACACCACGCTGGAGACGCTAGGCAAGCTCAAGCCGCTGTTCGGCCCGGCCGGCACGGTGACGGCGGGCAATGCGTCCGGGATCAACGACGGCGCCGCGGCGATGATCGTCGCCGGCGAAGCCGCCGCCCGCGCCGCTGGCCTCACCCCGCGCGCCCGGATCTTGGGCATGGCCTCGGCCGGCGTCGACCCGCGCGTGATGGGGATCGGCCCGGTGCCGGCGACGCGGAAGCTGCTCGCCCGGCTCGGCCTGTCGATCGACGCGTTCGACGCGATCGAGCTCAACGAGGCGTTCGCCAGCCAGTCGCTCGCCGTGCTGCGCGGGCTGGGCCTGCCCGACGATGCGCCGCAGGTGAACCCGAACGGCGGCGCGATCGCGCTCGGCCATCCGCTCGGCATGTCAGGCGCACGGATCGCGGCATCGCTGGTCCACCAGCTCGAACGGACCGGCGGCAGGCTGGGCCTCGCCACGCTCTGCGTCGGGGTCGGCATGGGCCTCGCGCTCGCGGTCGAGCGGGTCTGACGGCGCCGTCGGTCAGCTCATGAAGCCGCCGTCCGCGGTTATGGTCGCGCCGTTGATGTAGGACGCCGCGTCGCTCGCCAGGAAGGCGACGACCTCGGCGATCTCGCCCGGCCGGCCCAGGCGCTTGACGATCGTCCGCTCGATCATGTGCTCCATGATCTGGTCCTTGTGCGGATGCCCTTTCAGATAGTTGTGGGGCATGTCGGTATCGAGCGGACCGGGGGCGATGGCGTTGACCCGGATGCCCGGCCCCAGCTCCATCGCCGCGATCTGGGTCAGCATCAGCAGCCCCGCCTTGGCGATCGAATAAGCGGCGGTATTGGCGGTCGGTTTCAGCCCGGCCGAGGAGGAGATGTTGATGATCGCCCCCTTCCCCGCCATCAGCGGCGCGAAGGTCCGGATCATCAGGAAGGCGGATTTGCAGTTCACCTTCTGGACGCGATCCCATTCATTGGCGTCGGCGCCGACGATCGGGGAGAAGCTCAGCATCCCGGCATTGTTGACCAATATGTCCGCCCGGCCATAGGCCGAGCGGACATATTGGCCGAGGGTCGCGACCTGCACCGCGCTGGTGACGTCGGCGACACGGCAGCGCAGGTCGAGCCCGCGATCGCGGAAGCCCTGCGCGATCCGGCCGCCCGCATCCCTGCGGCGGTCGACCGCGACGACCCTGGCGCCGCCCGCCGCGAAGCGCTCGCACGCCTCCAGCCCGATGCCGCCCAGCCCGCCGGTGATGACGACGACCTTGTCCTCGAACCGCGTCATGCCGCCGGCCCCGCCGCGTCCATGAAGGGTCGGCGCAGCCCGGCCTTCTCCATCAGCGGCAGGATATTGGCAATGAAGTCGGGCAGGCCGCGTTCATAATCCATCCAGGTCAGGCACAGGCCGTCGACGCCGGCCTCCGACAGCGCGGCGATCTTCCCGGCGATGTCCTGATAGGAGCCGACCAGCGGAAATCCGCCGATATGCGCGGCGACATGGCGCAGCATCGCCGCGCGCTGATCGTCGGGCATGGCGGTGCCGCCCATCATCAGCCGGGTGAAATTCTCGACCGCGCCGATGTCCATCTCGGGGCCGCTATACTGCGCGACATAGGCGCGCGCGGCCTCGGCCGTCGGCGCACCCGCGACGCTGGTCGCGACCCATATCTGCATGTCGCGACCCCGCGCGTCGGCCATGGCGCGCAGCGCCCGCACCTGCTCGACCGCGCTCTCGGGCTTGTCGGGATTGGGGGAGATGAAGGCGATGTCGGCCCAGCGCGCGGCGAAGGCGTGCCCGGTCGTCGAGAAGGCCGCGTTCATCACCGGCGGGCGCGGGCTCTGCACGTTCTTCGGTTGCTGCAGGCCGCCCTCGATCGAGAGATATTTGCCGCGCAGGTCGAACGGCTCCTCCGCCGTCCACAACCGGTAGAGCGCTTCCATCCATTCGGCGCCCTGCGCGTAGCGATCGTCATGGCCGAGCGCGCCGACGCCGAACATCCGCATCTCGATCTCCATCCAGCCGGCGACGACGTTGAGCACCGCGCGGCCATGGGAGATGTGATCGATCGTCGAGAGCTGCTTGGCGGCGGCGACCGCCGGCATCGTCATCATGTTCACCGTCGCGACCAGCGCGATACGGCGCGTCGCGGCGGCAAGGCCGGCCGCCCAGGTGAAGGTCTCGAAGCTCTCGCCCCAGGGGTTGGTCTCGCCCCCGAAGCCGCGCCAGCGGGCGAAGGGCACCACCGCCTCGAAGCCGGCATCCTCGGCCATGCGCGCCAGCCGCACATTCTGGTCCCAGCTGATCCGGTGCCGGTCCGGCGAGGTGGTGAGCGCCCCGGCGCTCGCGACGTTCAGCCCGAACACGCCGAGCTTCATGGCGTTGGCATTGAACAGCGGCCCGGTCGCTGCGCAGTCCAGGCGGGGTTTCGGCTCGGTCATCGCGCCGCTCAGTCGTGCGCGAGCCGGCCGACGACCGTTTCGGCGATCGCATGGTCCTGCGAATAATGGCCGCCGGCGATGCCGACGGCGCCGGCCGGCTGCCCCTCGATCATGATCGGCACGCCGCCGGGCAGGATCGACAGCGATCCATCGCCGATCACCGAGGCGTAGAGCGCCGCATCGCCCTTGACCATTTCCAGCACGCCGAGCGTCGGCGCACCGAAATTGGCCGATGCCACCGCCTTGCGCTCGGCGACGTCGAGGTTGATGTAGCCGACGCCGTCGGCGCGCGCCGACGCGACGATCCGGCCGCCGCGATCGACGACGACGACGGCGACGCCGACGCCCTGGCTGCCCCCCGTCTCGACGGCATCGGTGACGATCTTCTGGGCGGTTGCGAAACTCAGCGACATCTTCTTCTCCCTGGGGGCGTTGATCTTGGGGGCGACGCCGGGCGTCTTGCGCGGGCGGGCCATGGTCAGTCGAACCGGTAGCGGACGGTGAGGCCGTAGGTGGCCGGCATGCCGGCGAAGCGGGTCGTGAAATCGGAATTGCGGGTGACGCCGTTCACGTAGAATTTGTTGGTGACGTTGCGGCCCCACAGCTCCAGCCGCCAGCGCTCGTCTGCCGCCTCGATCCCGGCGCGCAGGTCGACCAGGGCATAGCCATCGATCCTGAGACCGTCCTCGAGCGCCGCGACCGCGGGGTCGCCGCTCAGCAGCGCGCCAGTCGTGCCGCTCCGCGCGCTGACCGTCCCGCCGAGGAAGGCGTAGAGCTCGGCAAAGGCTGGGAAGCGATATTGCGCGTCAAGGCTTCCCTGCCAGCGCGGCGTATAGGGGAAGCGCTGGCCCACGAAGTCCGACGGCGTGCCATAGGGCCCGGTCGGGTTAATCGGATTGCGGTCGATCCGGGTGTCGACATAGGTTCCGCTCGCCGTCACCACGAAGCCGGTGACGGGCCGCAGCGTGGCGGTGATCTCGCCGCCCTGGACATGGTTCTTCGGGATCGAGACGAGGCTCGGCAGCGGCCCGAACACCGGATCGACCAGGAAACCGACGAGCTGCTTGTCGCGATAGCGGTAGTAGAAGGCGGCCGCCTCGATCTGGAGGCTGCGGCCGAAGCCCAGCTTGGCGCCGGCTTCGAAGGCGAGGACCGACTCCTGCGGCACCGGCCGGAGCTGGACGGCGGACGAGGCCGGCAGAGTCGGGAAGCTGCCCGACTTATAGCCCTTGGTGACATTGGCGTAGAGCAGCCCCTGCCCGCCCAACGTCCAGTTCAGGCTGGCGCGCCAGGACAGGTTGTCCTGATCGAGCCTGCCGGTCACGATCGGCACGGGCGCGCCGTTGGCGCCGAGCGTCCCGCAGCCGCCCGGCGGAATCGACTGCGGCGCGCCGGTAATGATGGTGCCGAGCAGGCCCAGCGCGGCCGCGATCTCGCCATTGCCGGTGTCGCGCACGCAGCCGGCGAAGTCGCGATCCTGATCGGTGTAGCGGACCGATCCCTGCAGGACGAGACGATCGGCGAGCGGCAGATCGACGCTGGCGAAGACCGCCTTCGAGGCGATCCGCTGGTCATTGTCGACGAAGAAGGCGTTGAACGGCACCGGGCCGACCGCCGTGCCCGAGGTGATCAGCGGATCGAACACCAGCCGCTCGAACACCTTGTCGTGCTGGTAATTGCCGCCGACCATCCATTTGAGGCCTGACGGCCTGCCGCCGGTCAGGCGGATCTCCTGCGCGAAGGTCTTGATCCGGCCGGTGTCGTCGGATCGGCCCGAGGCGAAGGTGGTGCCGTCGAGGTCGAGCGGGATGCTCTGCCGATAATCGGCATAGGAGGTCAGCGAGGTCAGCGTCATGTCGCCGCCCAGATCGACCTCGATCCGGCCGGCGACGTGATAGAGGCGATCGTCGCGCGCGAAATCCGCGCCGGGATCCCAGGCGGCGGCGCGCGGCGAGCGCGGCGACACCGGGAAGCTTTCCAGCGGAAAGGGGATCGGCCGCGCCATCGGCCCCGTCACCAGCGGCGTATAGGCGACCGTCTGCGGCTGCTGCGTATCCGAGGTGTCGTGCCAGGCCGTCGCCATCACCTGGGCGCGGACCGCCGAGCCTGGATGCCAGTCGACGATCGCGCGCCCGTTGACGAAGCGGCGGCGGCCGATCTCGTCGCCATTGGTGTAGCCGCGTTGCCAGTCGTCCTGGCGCTCGCCGCGCACCGCCACGCGCGCGGACAGGCTCTCGGTCAGCGGACCGCTGACGAAGGCTTCGCCGGTGATCTCGTTGAAGCGGCCGTAGGAGGCCTCGATCCCGGCCTTGAAGCTGTCGGTCGGCTTCGCCGCGATATAGTTGATCGCGCCACCGGTGGAGTTCTGGCCGAACAGCGTGCCCTGTGGCCCCTTCAGCACCTCGACCCGTTCGAGGTCGAGCATCGTGCCGCGCGTCATCGCCGAGAAGGGCAGCGGCTGCTGGTCGACATAGACTGAGACGCCCGGGCTGACGCCCAGCGTCGTGTCGTTGAAGCCGATGCCGCGCAGGAAGAAGACCGGCAGGCCGTAGACGGTGCGCTGGAAGGTGAAGCCCGGCACCAGCTTTTCGAGCTGCTCGCTGCTGGTGACGCCGAGCGCCTTGAGATGGTCGCCGGTCGCCGCATTGATCGACATCGGTACGTCGCGGAGACGCTCGGCGCGCTTCTGCGCGGTGACGATGATGTCGCCGCTATCGTCGGCGGCCTGCGGCTCGGCCGCCCGCGCCAGCGCGACGGTGCTCGATGATGCGAGCGCGGCGACCGCCAGGGCCCGCGCGATGATGCTGAACTGCTTCATGATCCCCTCCTTCACGTTCGGCTGGCCGCCGAATCTCGTCGGAGAGTTTTATGAATGATCTCTCATATAACTTCAATATGAGAAATTTCTCATCTTTCTATCCTGATGGCGCCTTCTCGCTACGGCCCAGCTTCGCTTCGAAATAGGAGCGCATGATCAGCGCCATTTCCCGCTTGATTTCGCTCCCGGCGCCGCCGCGTTCGAGCGCATAGGCGGACTTGAGGATCTGCAGCGCGACGATCGCCACCACCTTCACGTCGGCTTCCGGAGCATCCCCGGCCTTCGCGGCGAGCAGCGCCGCCAACGCGACCTCGAATTCCTGGTGCGAACCGGGGCGAAGCTGAAACTGGACCTGTGCTTCGTCGAGCGTCCCGAAGGCCGCATGCCGAATGATGCAGTCGAGCGTCGCGTCGAGCAGCACGTCGGCGAAGCCGGCCCAGTCGCCCGGCCGGATCGGCGCACAGGCCGCCTGCCAGGTCTCGATCAGGTCGATCGCATAGCGTTCGACCAATGCGCCGCCGAGCACCGCCTTGTTCGGGAAGAACTGGTAGAGCGATCCGATCGGCGCCCCCGCGCGCTGCGCGATCGCGTTCATCGACGCGGCGCCGTAGCCGACCTCGGCAAAGACCTGTTCGGCGGCGGCGAGCAACGCTTCGACCCGCTTGACCCCGCGGCTCCGCTGCGGCGCCTTCGGCTTAGCAACCTCCTGGCCGCGACCATCCGCCCGTTCCACCGCCTTCGCCAAGACCAGCGCCTCCCTCCGTTGGGGCGCAACCGGCGCCCGCTCTCGCGCCCAAGGCCTATGCGCCCCGCCGCCGTCCGGTCAACGCCCGGCTTCGATCGCGACACCCGGCGCGCCGCGGTCACGCGCCGGCGCAGATGAGGTCCGAGGCGCTTGACAGAAGATTGTATACACGCATACATGGGGCAGCTTTCACGAGAATCACAAGGGAGGAACGCGTGCCGGGCTTTAGCGCTAGGACATTCGGGAGATATTTGGTGTCGGCCGGGACGATCGCGCTCGCCGCACAGGCGCAGGCGCAGACCCCGCCCCAGCCGGTACCGGCATCGGACGAGATCATCGTCACCGCGCAGCGGCGCGTGGAACGGCTACAGGACGTGCCGATCTCCGCCAGCGTGATCAGCGGCGCCGATCTCCAGAAGAAGAACATGACCTCGCTCGAGCAGCTCACCGCCGAGACGCCGGCCGTGGTCGTGACCAAGGGCGGCGCCGCCAACCGCCTGTCGATCCGTGGCGTCGGATCGGGCGACAACAACCCGCTGTTCGAGCAGTCGGTCGCGACCTTCGTCGACAATGTCTACCAGGGCCGCTCGCGCTCGAACGGCGCGTCCTTCCTGGACGTCGCCCGGGTCGAGATATTGAAGGGCCCGCAGAGCGTCTATTTCGGCAACAACTCGATCGCGGGCGTGCTCAACATCGTCACCCGCGATCCCGGCGACCGCCTCGAAGGCTATGCCCGCGGCTCCTATAATTTCGACTTCAACGCCGCCACCGTCGAGGGCGCGGTCGGCGGCCCGATCAGCGACACGCTCGGCATCCGGGTCGCCGGCGTCGCGACGCGCGGCAACGGCTATATCCGCGACGAAGGCCTGGGCGGCCTGCGCATCCCGCGCGTCCGCTCCTATGCCGGCCGCGCCACGCTGCGCTGGCAGCCGATCGCGGAACTGACCTGGACGGTGAAGGCCAGCGCCGAGCATAGCCGCCAGACCGGCGCGATCGCCGACGAGATCGCCTATTGCCCGCCCGATCCGCTCTTCACCGCCGGCGCGACCGGAAGCTGCCTGGTCGCGCTCAACCGGGGCGAGGACGTCAAGCTCAACCAGGTCCGCTCGCACAGCCCGGGCCAAGGCATCGACCTCGACACGCAGAGCTACGTGTCGACCCTCGCCTATGACGCCGGTCCGCTCGAACTGTCGGCGATCACCGCCTACAGCCACACCAAGTACAACCAGCGGCTCGACACCGACGGCACCAGCGCGACGCTGACCCACTTCACCACGCCCGAGCGCTTCTCGCAGTTCAGCCAGGAATTCCGGATCGCGACGCCGCGCGACAGCTGGGTCGCGCTCGATGCCGGCGCCTATTTCAACCGGGAATATATCCATGGCGGCGTGAACTATAATTTCACGTCGCTCAACAGCCGGCTGACCGGCCCCTTCGCCGCGCTCGCGCCGCTCGGCTCGTTCGGCCAGTATGACGACTATCGCCAGCGGTCGAAGACCTACGCCACCTATGCGCACCTGACTTTCCGCCCGACCCAGGAACTGACCCTCAGCGTCGGCGGCCGCCAGAGCTGGGTCGACAAGTCGATCGTCCTCAACCAGGGCTTCGGCATCGCCGCGAACAGCTTCGGCGACATCACCCCCTATCCCGACGCGACGCTCCAGGCGCTCGGCAACCGTTTCGGGACGGCGGCGGGGCTCGGCGTCGCGGCCGTCCGCACCGCCCGCCGGCTGGACGCTCATTTCAGCCCGTCGGCGGTGCTGTCCTACCAGCCGACCCCGACGCTCAACCTCTACGCCAAATATACCAACGGCTTCAAAGCCGGCGGCTTCAACGGCCTGGAGCATACCGGCGCCGCGGCGGCCCTGTCCTTCGGTCCCGAATATGTCGACGGCTATGAAGCGGGCATCAAGAGCCAGTGGTTCAACCGCCGCCTGACCCTGAACGTCGCGGTGTTCCGCAACGACTTCAGCGACCTGCAGGTCTCCGCCTCGCAGAATTTCGGCGTCGGCGTGGTCAACGTCATCGGCAATGCCGGCGGCGCGCGCGCCCAGGGCATCGAGGTCGAGGGCCGCTGGCGGATCACCAACGAGCTCACGACCGGCCTCAGCCTGACGCTGCTCGACTCCAAATATACCGACTATCGCAACGCGGCGGGCAACGCGCTCGACGTCCAGCAGGGTCGCCCGTTCGTCGACCTGACCGGCACGCGGACGCGCTATGCGCCCAAATATAGCGGCAACTACACGCTCGACTATCTGGCGCCGATCACGAGCGCGCTGAAGCTGCACCTGAACGGCAACGCCTTCTTCACCGGCAAGTATAATTTCTCGAACAACAACGATCCGTTCCTCGCCCAGGACGCCTATGTCCGGCTGGGGGCGATCATCGGCCTGGCCGATGCCGACGATCGCTGGGAAGTGTCGCTGGTCGGCAAGAACCTGACCGACAAGCTGGTCCGGATCTTCGGCACCAACCTCGCCCAGTCGCGCGGCTCCTATCTGATCGGCACCGACGAACCGCGGAGCATCGCCATCCAGGCGAACCTGCGCTTCTGACGAAGGGAACCGGACCGGTGGCGACATCCATGGACCATGCCGCGACGACCGCGGAAGCGGAGCCGGACGGGCCGGCGGCGCGACGCGGCGTGCGTCCGTGGACCACCGTCTGGATCCTCACCCTGCTCTACGCGGTCGCCTATTTCGACAAGCGGCTGATCACCCTGCTGATCGATCCGATCCGCGCGACGATCGGCGCCACCGACCTGCAGATGAGCCTGTTGTCGGGGGCGGCCTTCGTCTCCTTCTACGTGATCTTCTCCTTCCCGATCGGCTGGGCGGTCGACCGGCTGTCGCGGCGCGGCATCATCTTCTGGGGCGTGGCGAGCTGGTCGACCTTCGCCGCGCTCGGCGGCTTCGCGCGCAGCTTCTGGCAGTTGCTCGGATCGCGCTTCGGCGTCGGCGCGGGCGAAGCGGCGCTGATGCCCGCCGCCCATTCGATGATCGCCGATCTGTTCCCGCGCGAGAAGCTGTCGCGCGCGCTGGGCATCTTCACCCTTGGCGCGTTCATCGGGTCCGCGCTGTCCTTCGCGATCGGGGGCGCGATGCTCAGCCATTTCAAGCGCGGCGCAACGGTCGATCTTCCGCTGGTCGGCGCGCTGTTCCCCTGGCAGGCGGTGCTGCTGCTCGCCAGCCTGCCCGGCATCCCGCTTGCGCTGCTGATCTTCCTCGTCCGCGAGCCCGCCCGCAGCCATGGCCACGCGCCCAGGATCGGGTCGGGCGGCGGACGCGCCTGGTTCGGGCGCCACAAGAGCTTCTACGCGCTGCACTTCATCGGCTTCAGCACGCTCGCGATCATGACCGCCGGCTTCTCCTCCTGGCTGCCGACCCACATGATGCGCAGCTTCGGCGAGCCGGTCGCGCGGGTCGGCATGCTGCTCGCCGTCTTCCAGCTCACCGTCGGGCCGCTCGGCATGCTGCTGGTCGCGCGCACCGTCGACCGGATGTTCAAGGCGGGCCGGCTGGACATCCACATGAGCTTCTACGTCTGGGGTGTGCTCGTCCTCGCCGCCGCCGGCATCCTCGTCGGCCTCGCCCCCAACGCGACCGCCGCCTATGTCGGCGTGGTCCTGTTCGACTCGCTGCACGGCGGCTTCCTGCCGGTCGCGGGCGCGGTGCTCCAGCTCACCACGCCCAGCCAGTTTCGCGGGCAGGCCACTGCCATCTTCTTCGTCTTCTACAATGTGATGGGCCAGGCGCTCGGCCCGATCGCGGTCGCCACCTCGACCGACCTGCTGTTCGGCAGCGACCGGATGATCGGCCCCGCCATCGCCCTGACCTGCGCGATCGTCGGCCCCGTCACCGCGCTCCTCCTCCTTCGTAGCCGCCGGCCGATGCGCGCGGCGCTGGCCGATGCCGAAGGCGTCGCCGCTGCGGCCGCCACAACCGGGAACCAGAACTGAATGCATATGTGGGACGATTGGGCGCGGACGGCGCGCCCGCTGAACGGCAAGAGCGCGATCGTCACCGGCGCGGGTCGCGGCTGCGGCCGCGCCATCGCCCGCGGGCTCGCCGGGGCCGGGGCTCGGGTCTGCTGCGCCGCCCGGTCCGAAAAGGAGCTGGCCGAGACGGTCGCGCTGATCGAGGCGGATGGCGGCACCGCGATGGCCTTCGCCGTCGACGTCACCGATCTCGCCGCCGTCGAGGCGATGACCGTCGCCGCCGTCACGGCCTTCGGCGGGCTCGACCTGCTCGTGCTCAGCCATGGCGTCGCGCTGGCCGTCGCCCCGATCGAGAGCGGCGATCCGGTCGACTGGCGACGGACGATCGAAGTCAACCTGATCGGCTCCTACCACTGCATCCGCGCCGCCGTCCCGCCGATGAAGGCGCGCGGCGCCGGCAAGATCATCGTCGTCGGATCGGGCCAAGGCCATAACGGCACCGCCGCGACCTCCGCCTATGCCAGCTCGAAGGCCGGGACCTGGGCGCTGACCCGATCGGTGGCGGCCGAGCTGATCGGCTTCAACATCAGCGTCAACGAGCTTCTGCCCGGCAATGTCCGCACCCAGCTCTACGACGAGACCTTCGCCCAGACCGTCGCGATGACGCCCGACGGCGGCGAGCCGATCTCGGCCAAGCGGTCGCACGAATGGCTCAAGGAGCCCGACGACGTCGTGCCGCTGGCGCTGTTCATGGCCTGCCAGCCCGATGTCGGCCCGACAGCGCAGAGCTTCAGCCTGATGCGCCGCCTCTGACTTCGTACCGATCCACCGTTCTTGTTGGGGATTTCCATGGGTAGAACATTCTTCGAGAAGGTCTGGGACGACCATGTCGTCGCCGATCTCGGCGACGGCGCCTTCCTGATCCACATCGACCGTCACTTCCTGCACGAGGTGAGCGGCGCCGTGTCGCTGAAGGAGATCGACGCCCGCCATCGCACCGTCCGCAACCCGGAGCTGACCTTCGGCACCGTCGACCATGTGCTCGAGACGGTGCCGGGGCGCGGCATGACCACCCGCATGCCCGGCGGCGACGATTTCCTGCGCGAGTTCACCGAGCGGATCGGGCCGCACGGCATCCGCTTCTTCGATCTTCACGATCCCCGCCAGGGCATCGTCCACGTCATCGCTCCCGAACTGGGCGTCGCATTGCCGGGCATGACCTTCATCTGCGGCGACAGCCACACCTGCACGGTTGGCGGGGTCGGCGCCTTCGCCTGGGGCGTGGGATCGAGCGATAGCGAGCATGCGCTGGCGACGCAGACCGTCATCATGACCAAGCCGAAGACGCTACGGGTGAACTTCACCGGACAGTTGCGCCCGGGCGTCCATGCCAAGGACATGATCCTCGCGCTGATCGCCAAATATACCGCCGACGGCGGCACCGGCTATGCGATCGAGTTCGCCGGCGAGGCGGTCCGCTCGCTGCCGATGGACGGCCGCCTGACGCTCTGCAACATGGCGGTCGAGTTCGGCGGCCGGACCGGCACGGTCGCGCCCGACGAGATCACCTTCGCCTACCTCAAGGATCGCGAATTCTCGCCCAGGGGCGCCGACTGGGACCGCGCCGTCGCTTATTGGCGGACGCTCGCGAGCGACGCCGACGCGGTTTACGACATGGAATATGAGCTCGACTGCTCGACGCTGGAGCCGCAGGTCACCTGGGGCACCAGCCCCGAGCATAGCGTCGCGATCGGCGGCGTCATGCCCGATCCCGCCGCGTCGGCCGATCCGATCGCCCGTACCTCGCGCCAGCGCGCCGCCGACTATGCGGAGATCGAGCCCGGGTCGCCGGTGATGGGCCTGCCGATCACCGGCGCCTTCATCGGTTCCTGCACCAACAGCCGGATCGACGACCTGCGAGCCGCCGCCGCGATCCTGAAGGGCCGCAAGGTCGCCGAGGGCGTCACCGCGATCTGCAGCCCGGGATCGACCGCGACCAAGCTGCTCGCCGAGGCCGAGGGGATCGACCGGATCTTCATCGAGGCAGGGTTCGAATGGCGCGAGTCCGGCTGCTCGCTGTGCATGAGCGGCGCGACCGGGGGCGAAAGCTTCCCGCGCGACGCGCGCGTCATCGCCTCCACCAACCGCAATTTCGAGGACCGGCAGGGACCGCACGTCCGCTCCCATCTCGCCAGCCCGGTCACCGTCGCGGCCTCGGCGATCGCCGGCCACATAGCCGACGCCCGCGCGTTCGCCAGCAAGGAAGACGAGCAATGAGCATGCAACCCTTCGCCTCGGAAACCGGGGTCTGCGCCGCGCTGATGCGCAACAATATCGACACCGACCAGATCACGCCGGGCCATACCGGCATGAAGGTGCAGAAGACCGGCTTCGGCGAGGGGCTGTTCTTCAACTGGCGCTACCTGCCCGACGGCGGCGACAATCCCGACTTCGTCCTCAACCAGGGGCCGTTCCGCGACACGAAGTTCCTGCTCGCCGGCACCAATTTCGGTTGCGGCAGCTCTCGCGAGTTCGCGGTCTGGGCGCTGCGCGACTTCGGCATCCGCGCGGTGATCGCGCCCAGCTTCGGGGCGATCTTCACCAGCAACTGCTACATGAACGGCGTCGCCCCGATCATCCTCGACGAGGCGGCGGTCAGCGCGATCGCCGGGGAGATCGCGCCCGACCATTGCACGATGACGGTCGACCTGGTCCGCCAGGTCATCCTGTCGCCGGACGGGCATGAGCATCGCTTCCACATTCCCGACCTCCAGCGCGAGCGGCTGGTCGAGGGCCTCGACGCGATCGACGCGACCCGCAAGCGCGACGACCAGATCGCGGCCTTCCAGACGGCCGACAAGCTGCGCCGCCCCTGGGTCTATGCCGTCGAAGGAGCCGCCGCATGACCAGCTTCGCCAGCCTCGCCGACCTGCTGGCGCGGGAGAATCCGCTGCTGCTGCCGGTCGCGCACGACGCGCTATCGGCGCGGATGATCGAGCGCGCCGGCTTCGCCGCCGGGGCGATCGGCGGCTTCGGCGTGATCGGCTGCCGCACCGGCCTGCCCGATCTCGGACTCGCCAGCTTCGGGGAGATCGGCGCGGCGGTGCGCGACATCGCCGGCGCCACCGCCCTGCCGCTGATCGTCGACGCCGACGACGGCTATGGCGACGTCAAGAACGTCGTCCGCACCACTCGCTTCTATGAGGATATGGGGATCAGCGCGATCGTGCTGGAGGATCAGGTCAGCCCCAAGAAATGCGGCCATGCGGCGGTGACGCGCGAGGTGGTGCCGGCGGCGATCATGGAGGCGAAGCTCGCCGCGGCGATCGAGGCGCGCCGCAACCCCGGCTTCGCGATCGTCGCGCGTACCGACGCCCGCCTGGTCGAGGGGCTCGACGCCGCGATCGAGCGCGGCCGGCGCTATGTCGCCAAGGGCGCCGACGCGCTGTTCGTCGAGGCGCCGACCTCGGTCCAGGAACTGGAGCAGATCGGTGCCGCCTTCGACGTGCCGCTGATCGTCAACGCCGCCGAAGGCGGCCGCACCCCGGTCCTCACCCCCGGGCAATATCGCGAGCTCGGCTTCTCGATCATCCTCTATCCCGCGACCCTGCTGCTGCGTATGGTCGGCATGTTCGAACGCACGCTCGCGGCGCTTCGGACCGGGGAATTCGCCGACGAGGGCGCGCTTCCCGCCTTCAATGTCCTGACCGGCATCATGGGCATGGACGAGTGGATGGAGATCGATCGTCGTCATGGCTGAAACGGAACCGCGCCGCGCCCTGATCATGGCCGGCGCATCGGGCATCGGCGCGATCCTCGCCGAACGCGCGGTCGCCGCCGGCTATGCGGTGACGGTGTCCGATCGCGACCATGAGGCGGGCGAGGCGCTCGCCGCCCGCACCGGCTGCCGCTTTCTGCCCTGCGATCTCGGCGACGAGGCGCGGATCGCCGAGGTCATCACAACGGTCGGCGCGGTCGACCTGCTGGTCAACAATGGCGGCATCTCCGGGCCGACCGAACCGGTCGCGACGCTCGACCCGACGGCGTGGCGCCAGGTCCTCGACATCAACCTCACCGCGCAGTTCCTGACCTGCCACGCGATGGTCCCGCTGATGCTGGCCGCCGGCAAAGGCGGCTGCATCATCAACATGTCGTCGGTGGCGGCGCGGATCGGCTATCCCAACCGCGCCGCCTATGCAGCCTCCAAGGCCGGGGTGCTGGGCCTGACGGCGGCGCTCGCCCGCGAGGTCGGACCGCAGGGCATCAGGGTCAACGCGGTCCTGCCCGCCACCACGCGCGGCGACCGCATCCAGCGCGTGTTCCACGACTATGCCGAAGCCAACGGTCTGCCGCTCGACGCCGCCGAGGCCGCCTTCCTGACCCGCCACGCGACGGGCCGGATGGTGGAGCCGGAGGACATCGCCGACACGATCCTGTTCCTCGCCGGCCCGGCTGGGCGGTCGATCACCGGTCAGTTCATCGGCGTCGACGGAGGTTTCGAATGACGATCCTGCAAGTCACCCCGCTTCCCGCGCCGCGCCAGCCGAGCGAGCTGCTCGACCGGCCGGTGCCGATCCTCGACCGGCTCGACGATCCCGATAGCTGGCTGGCCGAGCATGGCGGCTCGGTCCAATGCCTTGTCACCCACGCGATGCGCGGCCCGCCGGCCGGGCTGCTGGAGCGGCTGCCCGCGCTGAAGCTGATCGCCAATTTCGGCGCGGGGATCGACCTGATCGACCTCGACACGGCGCGGGCGCGCGGCATCGCGGTCACCGCTTCCGGCGACCTGCTGACCCACGACGTGGCCGATCTCGCGCTGTGGCAGATGCTGACCCTGCTGCGCGGCCTCGGCGCGGCGGACGGCTTCGTCCGGGCCGGCCAATGGTCGAAGGGCCCCCTGCCGCTCGGCCGCTCGGCGCGGGGCCGCAAGCTCGGCGTGCTCGGCTTCGGCCGGATCGGGCAGGCGATCGCCCGGCGCGGCGAGGCGGTCGGGATGGAGATCGCCTATCACAGCCGCCGCCCGGTCGCCGACGTGGCCGACCGCTACGAGGCCGATCCGCTCGCCCTCGCCCGTTGGGCGGAGATCGTCGTGATCGTCCTGCCCGGCGGCGGCGCGACCCAGTCGCTGGTCGACCGCGCCTTCCTCGACGCGCTCGGCCCCGACGGCCTGCTCGTCAACATCGCGCGCGGCAGCGTGGTCGACGAGGAGGCGCTGGTGGCGGCGCTGCGCGACGGACGGCTCGGCGGCGCCGCGCTCGACGTGTTCCGCAGCGAGCCCGACCTCGCCCCGATACTGCTGGAGGCGCCCAACCTCCTCCTCACCCCGCATGTCGGCTCCGCCACCCACGACGCGCGCCTCGCCATGGCCGACCATGTCGCGACCAATATCCGCGCCTTTCTGGAGGGGAGGCCGCTGATCGGCCTGGTCTGACGCCATCGCCCGCCCCCGGATCGGGACAGGTCGATTGAGATAGGCCTGCGATGATGCTTAAACGGGATTTCCGAGGAACCACCACCGCCGTCGACCTGCGCCCGGACGAGGACTGAATGATCGAACCCGACACGGGCACCAGAGGAGAAGCCGTCGCGGCCTGGATTCGCGAGCGGATCGTCAATGGCGAGCTGACCCCGGGAACGCATCTCCAGGAACAGGCGATCGGCAACCTCACCGGCACGTCGCGGACGCCGGTGCGCGAGGCGCTGAAGCTGCTTCAGCGCGAGCAGCTCGTCCTCTATTCGCCCAATCGCGGCTATGTCGTCCGCCGCTTCAGCCTCAAGGACATATTGGACGCCTTCGACGTCCGCGCCACGCTGGAGGGCATGGTCTGCCGGCTGGTCGCGACCAAGGGGCTGAGCGCCGAGGCCGACGCCAAGCTGTCCGAGGTCGACGAGGAGATGCGGCAGGTGGCGTTCGGGACGACCTGGGGCGAACGCGCCAGCTTCCGCTGGTTCGATCTCAACGGCTATTTCCACAAGCTGCTGATCGAGGAAGCCGACAATCCGATGCTCGCCAGCGTCATCATCCAGACGCAGCGCCTGCCACTGATCTTCGATTCGAATCAGCGCCTGCGGAGTGCGGTGCAGGTCAGCCGGATGTTCGGCGAAGAAGACACCCAGCGTTCCTATCGCGACCATAAGGCGATCGTCTCTGCGATCCGGGCGAGGGACGCGGGCGAGGCCGAGCGACTGATGCGCGGCCACATCCTCGAAAGCCGCGAGACGATGCGGCGGAATTTCAGCCGGGCCTATCCGGACCCGGCCGTGGACGCCGACGGCGACGCAATGGCGGGGCCGCCGGCCGCCTGATCCCTCAGGCGTCGGGCTCGTTCGGGATCGAGCGCCTCATGCGCATCGCCGAGCGGATGAGCGAAGTCGGGATCGGCCCCTCAGCGGGCTGCTCGGCAGAGTCGCCGCAATCGTTTCGACCGCCGACGACCGAGGTCGGCGATGATACGCACGGCGGATGCCGGCCCCCCGCCGCTAAGCCGCGGCAGGGGGCCGGCCATGATCCGTCGCTCCTAGAGCTTATAGCCGAGCGTCAGGCCGTAGGTGCGCGGGGGAATGAGCGCCCCGAGGACGGGGAAGCCGAACATCCCCGACGATACATAGGTCTGGGCAATCGCCTTGGTGTTGCCGATGTTGCGGACATAGGCCTCGACCGACCAGCCCCCCGCGCTTTCGATCCGCGCCAGCGCCGAACCCACCCCATAGGCATCCTGCGCGACGATGGGGTTGTTGAAGGGCGTGAAATATTGGAGCCCGATGCGATTGTAATCGCCGCGCAGCGTCAGCGTGTAGTCCCCGATATTCCATTTCCCCTGCGCGAACAGCGCATAGGAGATTTTCGGCGCCTGGGTCAGCCGGTTGCCCGACAGGTCCTGAGGGCCGGCCGCGACGTTGATCGGGTCGATGCTCAGGAAGTCCTTATATTTGGCATCGAGATAGGACAGGTTTCCGCCGAAGCTGAAGCCACGGACGGGTTCGGCGATCAGCTCCGCCTCGATCCCGTCGACCTTCGCCGCCGCCGCATTCTCGACAAGCGTGCTCTGGCCGCGGACCTGCGATACCTGAAGGTTGGTGTAGTTATAGTGGAAGCCGATCAGATTGGCCTTCAGCCGTCCTCCGAAGGTCGTGGTCTTCACGCCGGCTTCGTAGCTCTTGATCTTCTCGGGTCGGAAGGCGGCCTGGGCGACGCCGATATTGTAGCCGCCGCTCTTGAAGCCCTGGCTATAGGTGAAATAGGCGAAGATCGAAGGGTTCAGGCGCAGCTCGGCGGTCGCGCTCGGCGTGAAGCCCGAGAAGCTGTCGCTGGTCGATCGCGGAAAGGGCGGGATCGGGATGATCGGCGCGCCCGGCACATAGGGCCGCGAGAAATCGAACTGGAAGACGTCGGAGATGCTCTTCTTCTCCCAGTTGTAGCGGCCGCCGGCGGTCAGCTTGAACCAGTCGGTCACGTCGAAGGAGGCCCGCGCATAGGCCGAGAAGGACTCGGTCTTGAGGTCGCCGATCGACAGGAAGGCCTGGCGCAGGCTGAAGGGGCCGCCGGCCACCACCGAGTTGATCGGAATCTCCGAACCGGCCCCGTCGTTCTTCTCATGGAAGTAGAGGGCGCCGACCAGCCAGGCGAAGCGATCGACCTCGCCGTCGAGCTGCACTTCCTGGCTGAACTGCTTCGCATTCTCGAACAGCTTGTCATAGGCGAGCTGTACGCTGGTCCCGTCGATGTCGGTCAGGTAGAAGCCCTTGAACTTGCGGTAGGAGGTGATCGACCGGAGCTTCGCCCAATCGGCGTCGAAGTTGATCTCCTCGGTGATCCCCCAGGACCGGGTCCGCGCCTTCGGGTCGACGTCGCTGTAGATGTTGCGGCTGTTGCGCGCGGCGAGGCCGCCCAGCTTGAGCCCCAGCACCTGCACATTGGGGTTGCCCTGGTCGAAATAATGGAGGCCGAACGCGTTGTCGGACTCGCGGAAATAATCGATCGTGGTCAGCAGCTCGAGCCTTTCGCTCGGCCGCCAGGCGATCGCCCCGCGCAGCGCGATCTCGCGCTTGTTGTCGATGTCGTGGCCCGTGACCAGGTTCCGGCCATAGCCGTCGCGATGCTCGTAATGCCCGGCGATCCGCGCGGTGAGCGTCTCCGCGATCGGTCCCGATATGGCGCCGTCGAGCGTGACGGCATCATAGTTCCCGTAGCCGGCACGGACATAACCCTCCAGCGTGTCGGTCGGCTTGCGGCTGACCACGCTGACCGCGCCGCCGGTGGCGTTGCGGCCGTAGAGCGTGCCCTGCGGCCCCTTAAGGACCTCGACGCGATCGACGTCGAACATCCCGCCGAGCTGCGCGCCCGGCCGGGCGATGTACACGCCGTCCTGGTAGAAGGCGACGCGCGGGTCCTGTCCGGCGGTGACGACGTCCGAGCCGATGCCGCGCACCGCGATATGCGCCTGCCCGATCGTCTGGCCGAATGACACGCTCGGCACCGCGGTGGCGAGGTCCTGAATGTCGGAAATGCCGCGGGCCTGCAGGTCCTCGCCGGAGATGGCGGCCACCGCCGCCGGCGTCTTCTGCAAGGTGGTTTCACGGCGCAGCGCCGTCACCACGATATCGCCGGTCGTGCCGCCCGACGCACCATCGTCGGCCGCCCGGACCGTTTCGGAAGCGGCCTGCTCGGCCTGGGCGCTTCCCGCGCTCAGGGCCACGCCGGCGAGCAACAGCCATTTATTCACAGCAGATCTTTTCATGATACCCTCCCCAGATATTCTTCTTGCCGACACGCAGAAATCTACAAGAAAAACGAAAGATTCTTCGCGTTCAACGTCGCCTGATCAATGATGATCTTGCGCCAGAAAATCTCAAATCCGCGCTCCGTCTGGCGGATCTTGTCCTCTCTGCGCCCAATGATTATTTCCCCGGCGTCATCCATGCGGGAGCGGTGGACCAATATCTTGCTCCTCACCGTGGAGGTCGCGCCGACCTCATCGTCACCCAGTTCCTCGACCCGGATGTTCGTCACCATATGGGTGACCCGCGACAGCGGCTCCTCGGCCCAATGGATCTTGGTCAGCACCTGCCCCACCCGCGCTTCGAGCGTCGCGCGATTGTCGTCGATCCAGGCGATCTCCCGCGGCCCGGTCATATCGTTGAAGCGCTCGGAGAAGGGCAGGTTCTTCCGAATGGGCACCCAATAGCGAATGTCTTCGGAGAAGAAGTCGAGCCAGTCCTCGAACTGCCGCGCATCTATCGCGTCCGCTTCCGCGTAGAGGAAATCCTCTATCGCCTTGATCCGAACGATCCTGTCGACATTATACTCGCCCACGCCTGCCTCCGGTGTCTCGACGTCCATCATTCCGCCGCCATGAGTTCGGCCCAGCGCCGGTAGAAGCCCATATTGTTGTGCTCGGTCAGCCAGAACTTGCTGACCGGTCCCGGGATGTAGGGATCCGCGAAGTTGCCGGTGTCGGCGACATAGCTGAACGGCGCGTCCTGGGCGGCGTGGACGGCCGCGCCTTCGGAGGCGTAGCCCCAATTCTCCATGTCGTCCTGCTCGGTCATGCCGCCGGGGCCGCTATAGGAGACATAGTAGCGGCGCAGGAAATCCTTGGCCTCGTCGGGAGCGTCCTTGTCGACGAAGTACATCCGCCACGCCTGCGAGGCGCGCGGCCCGTTGGGATGGGCCATCAGCAACACCCGGGGTTGCTGGACATGGAAACCCGCGTTCGGGAAGATATTGCCGAGCACCAGCGGCGATCCGGCCTTCTCGCCCAGCCGGTCGAGCCGGCGGCGCCAGCAATCCTCGAAATATTCGGAGGTGATCTTCGACATCGAATAATGGCCGCGCGGCTGGGTGATGTCGATCTTCTCGTAGATCAGGCCATGGCCGTTCGGCGTATAGGTGAGGAACAGCTCACCGAGTGGATCGCGCCGGCCGACGCCGCTGCGCGGGCCGATGCGGGCGAGGTCGGTCGACTGGTGGCTGATGTTGTGGAGCGGATCGCCGCCGGAATTCTCCGAGACGAATTTCCAGTTGCACGGCACGTTCCATTTCTGGACGCCGCCCAGCACCTCGATCTCACCGTCGCCGCCGTCCCACGCGCCGAGCCCGTACCAGAGCGATTCCTTGACATCGCCCAGATAGTCCTCGAAATCGGGGGCTTCCGGATTCCACGTCGCCCAGATCGTCCCCCGGAAACTGGCGATCCTCGCCACCTGGATCAGCCCCCATTCCTTGCGATCGAAGCTGGCGGGATAGCTGCCCTGGCGCTCGGGAACGCCCTGGAGGTCGCCGTTCAGATCGTATGACCAGCCATGATAAGGGCAGTAGAAGCGCTTGGTATTGCCTTCGTCATAGCGGCAGACGCGCATGCCCTTGTGCCGACAGGTGTTGAGGAAGGCGTGCGGCTTTCCGTCCCGGCCGCGCGACAGGATCACCTGATCCTCGCCCATCCGCGTCAGGAAGAAGTCACCGATCTCAGGAATCTGGCTCTCATGCCCGATCAGGAGCCAGCATTTCCGGAATACTCTCTCCAGTTCCTGCCGGTAAATCTCCTCGTCGTGAAATATCGCCCGGCCGACCTTGTTGTTGGTGGTATCGACAAAATCAGTCATGCTTCTCATCGTCTTTTTCCGATCTAGGGCACAATATTGGGCAACTCGAGCTTCATGAGCTCCGCGCCCGGCAGCGAAATGCCGATCTGCTTCGCGAAGCGCAGGCTATTCTCCAGGTCCTTGGCGTAGAGCGGGAGGGCGTGCGGAGCCATCTTGATCTCCCCCCAGGTCTCGGCGATCCAGCTCCGCGCCAGCCCGCCCGCGACGGCCCGCTTCACCATCTCCGCGCTCAACCCGCCGGCCGTCCCCAGCCGGACCGCCTCGGCCATCGCCATGATGTTGCCGATGATCGCGACCTGATGCGCAAGCTTGGCGAGGGTCGCCGTCCCCGTCGGACCGGTCCGCAGGATATTGGGGCCGGACAGCTCGAACAGCGGCTGGCAGCGATCGAGCGCCTCCTCCTCGCCGCCGACCATGAACGACATGGTGCGCGTCCGCGCACCCTGCGCCCCGCCGCTGACCGGCGCGTCGACCAGCACGACGCCCCGCTCGCGTGTCGCTCCGGCCGCCTCCGCGATCGTATCGGTGCTCACCGAGCTGTGGAGCACGACGATTAGGCCGGGCCGGGGCGACGCCAGCACGCCGTCCTCGCCGGTGAGCACGTCGCGCACCTGCTGGTCGGAGACGACGCAGATCATGACGACCTCGCACACCGCGCCCAGCTCGGCCGGCGAGGCCGCAACCGTGCCGCCCCGCTCGCGCAGCGCGTCGAGCGGCTCGGGCCGGACGTCGAAGCCGCTCAGCTCGTGCCCGCCGTCGAGGAGGTTGAGTGCCAGCGGCAGACCCTGCACGCCAAGGCCGATGAACCCGATCCGCATGTCAGCGCCCCGCCTTCCGCAGGCGAAGTCCGGAACCCGGCAGGAAGCGCGCGTCTTCGGCCACGCTCTCCGCACCGGGGCGCAGAGCGGCAATGCCATTGATGGTCATGATAGCTACTCGGTTATTGTTGGTTCGGAAGCTGCGGCGACATCGTCACCGCACGGCATGTCCAAGTCGGATCTCGTCATCGATGAAAAGACGCCCCCGGCTTGCGGGGAGTTCTTCATCGCTCATCAACAAGATGTATCCCCTCGTCTCGATTTCTTGCATCTTTCCTCGCCCCGGAAGCGGGCGGCGAGAAATAGATTGTTGGGATGCAGGGTATCACCACCATCGATTTCAACTTCCCGGCTCCATATGCTTGTTCAAAATGGGGACGATCCGGCGCCCGTGGCGGCATGGACGGCTCCGCAAGAGCATGAGGGAGGGGTCGAAGATGAATGCACCCGCAAAGGACGCGTCCGCGCCGTTCGTCGCGCCGGGGCTCGAGGATGCGCCGCTCAACCAATGGTGGGTGGCGGCCTCGCGCGAGGAGGTCGGCCGCGCTCCGCTATCGCGCCAGATCCTCGGCCGCTCGATCGTCCTGTATCGCACCGAGGCCGGCGAGGTCGCCGCCCTGCCCGATCGCTGCCCGCACCGGCTCATGCCGTTGTCGCAGGGCTGGCTGATCGGGGACCGGCTGCGCTGCGCCTATCACGGCTTCGAATTCGGCCCCGATGGCCGCTGCGCGCACATCCCGTCGCAGGGCGTCGTGCCCGGAACGATGCGGATCAGGCCCTATCCGGTGGTCGAGCATGGCCTGTGGGTGTGGCTCTGGCCGGGCGATCCCGAGCTGGCCGACCCTGCGCTGCTGCCGCCCGATTATGCGCGGCCCGGCTATGACAGCTTCGTGCATTTCCAGGCGTCGGTGAAATGCCACTTCCTGAAGCTGCAGGAGAATCTGCTCGACAGCACCCACCCGACCTTCCTGCACGAAGGAATGTTCGACGACGGCGAGCTCGCCAATTCGCCGCAGAAGGTGGAAGCGGACGAGCGGTTCATCCGGCTGACGCGCGAGACCCAGCCGCAGCTCCCCAACGAGATGACGGCCCAGAGCTTCAGCCTGCCGCGCGACCAGCGCGCCGTCCGCGCCGTGATCTGTGAGGGCCACGCCCCGTCGCGGAACGTCGTGATCACCCGCTTCACCTTCCCCGACCGGCCCGACGCGCCGCCGCACGAGCTGATCTCGGAACTTCCGGTGACGCCGGCCAACGGCAAGCTCTGCTACCAGTGGTGGGCCTCGATCGCCTCCTATCCGCTGCGCGACACCGACGGCATGACGACGATCTTCCGTCAGGCGATGAACCAGGACATCGTCGCGCTAGAGCTGATCGAGGACCGCATCGCCGAGGGCGACCCGGCCGCGATCGAGATCAGCGTCCGCGCCGACGAAGCCGCGCTGCGCTGGCGCCGGATGGTCCGCGGCATGGCGCAAGCCGGGTCCGCGGCGACGGCCGGGCCGGCGCTGCGCGCGTCCGAAGCCTGAGCCGATGGACAAGGGGGGCAGCGAGGGCAGCTACGACTATATCGTCGTCGGCGGCGGGAGCTCGGGCTGCGTGACCGCCGGCCGGCTCGTCCGGGAACAGGGCGCGCGCGTGCTGCTGCTCGAAGCGGGCGGCGACGACGACGATCCGCTGATCCGGATGCCGGCGGGCACGTTCAAGATGATGCTCGGCGGAAGCCCGCACATCAAATCCTACCAGTCCAGCCCCCAGCCGCACCTCGCCGGGCGCATCGTCCCGATCCCGCAAGGCAACGTCATCGGCGGCGGCAGCTCCGTGAACGTCATGGCCTATATGCGAGGCTGCGAGGAGGATTATGCCCGCTGGGACCAGGCGATCGGCGGCGGATGGTCCTGGGCGGACATGCTGCCCCATTTCCGGCGGCAGGAGGGGAATGTCCGCCTCGACGACGAAAGCCACGGCAGCGACGGCCCGCTCAAGGTTTCCGATCCGCACTACAAGGTCAGCGCGACGAGCTACTTCCTGCGGACGATGCAGAAGCGCGGCCTCTCCTTCCGCCACGATTTCAACGCCGGCAAGCTGGTCGGCGTCGGTTATCTGCAGACGACGATGGACGGACCAAGGCGGTGCAGCGCGGCCGACGCCTTCCTCGCCCCTTGCCGCGGCGATCCCCGCCTGACGATCGCGACCCATGCCGTCGCGACCTGCGTCAGGGTGGAGGACGGCCGCGCGGTCGGCGTCGAATATCGTCATAAGGGCCGGTCCTGCTTCGCCGCCGCGAGCCGGCAGGTGATCCTGACCGCCGGGGCGCTCGCCACGCCCAAGCTGCTGATGCTGTCCGGGATCGGCGATGCGGAGCATCTCCGCTCCCACGGCATCGATCCCATCGTCGACCTGCCCGGCGTGGGGCAGAATCTCCAGGACCATGTCGTCGTCCGCCTCACCACGGCGACCGACGGCGCGTTCGGCTATTTCGGCCAGGACCGCGGTTTCCGGATGATCGTCAACGGCCTGCGCTACCTGCTTTTCAAGGATGGACCGGTGTCGTCGAACGGTGCGGAGTGCATCGGCTTCGCCAGTCTCGACGCGCCCGACGGCGCCGCCGACACCCAGCTCTACTGCCTGGGGATCATGTGGCCTTCCGCGCGTTCCGGGCCGGTGACGCACGGAGTGACGCTGATGGCCAGCCTGACCCAGCCGCGCTCGCGCGGCAGCGTGCGGCTCCGTTCGTCCGATCCGTTCGACGATCCGATCGTCGACCTCAACTGGCTGAGCGAGCAGGCCGACGCTGACCTGCTGGTCAAGGGCCTGCGCTACCTGCGGCAGATCGCGGACAGCGAGCCGCTCGCCTCGATCATCGCGGAGGAGCGGGCGCCCGGCCCGCTCGTCCAGTCGGACGAGGCGCTCGAACGCTATGTCCGCGAGACGGCCGAGAGCGCCTATCATCCGGTCGGCACCTGCCGCGCGGGGAAGGACGGCGATCCGATGGCGGTGCTGACTCCCGATCTCCGGGTCCGCGGCATCGACGGCCTGCGCGTGTTCGACGCGTCGATGATGCCCAATATCGTGTCGGCCAACACCAATGCGGTCGTCATGGCGGCCGCTGATCGCGGCGTCGACCTGATGGTGGGACGGGCGGGCTAACTCAAGAGAGGAAGCCCTGCACCGTCTCCTGGAGCAGGCCCTTGAACCACGCATGGCCCGGGTCCTGGTCGTTGCGCTGATGCCAGAACAGCCGTTCCTCGATGGTCGGCATCTCCACCGGCACGGGCAGCGTCCGCACATTGTAGCGGTCACCGTGGAGCTGGGCGAGGTGGAGGGGGACGATCGCCACCATATCGGTGTGGCTCACCGTGTCCAGGGTGAGCTGGAAATTGGGAAGCCAGGCGCGGATCTGAGGCTGCTTCGGCTGCTGCCGCCACATCTGTTCGCTGATGCCGGCGATCACGTTGCCGAACCGGGTCTCGATATAGGGCAGCTCGCAGAGCTGGTCGAAGGTCACGGTGTCGCCGACACGGCTGTTCTGCCGCGACGTCACCAGCACGAACTCATCGGTGAACAGGTCGAGCGAGGACAGCGAGCTGTCCAGATTGACCTCGTCGGACAGTATCCGCGCCGAGATGGTGATCGCGAAATCGAGTTGGCCGTCGATCAGGCGATGGACCGTGTCCGTCGCGAGATCCTCGAACTGGACACTGATATTGGGCGAGATCCGTTCGATCCGGCACAGCAGCGGCGCCGCGAGGATGTCGCTGCAGAAGGT
Organism: Rhizorhabdus histidinilytica; assembly: GCF_900167915.1. Taxonomy (GTDB): domain Bacteria; phylum Pseudomonadota; class Alphaproteobacteria; order Sphingomonadales; family Sphingomonadaceae; genus Rhizorhabdus; species Rhizorhabdus histidinilytica. The sequence goes on from NZ_FUYM01000004.1 coordinate 392,427, forward strand.
GGTCGCACCGATCCGGAACACCCGTCGCGCCGTTGCGGGGTCGAACTCCTCGGGCTTGTCGGTCAGGTCGCGGACCTTGATCAATATCTCCCGCACCGGATCGGCGAGCGCCCGTCCACGGACCGTCAGCTCCATCCGGCGTCCCACCCGCTCCAGCAGCGGATCGGAAAAATGCCAGCGCAGCTTTTGCAGCGCGGCGCTCATCCCCGGCTGGGAGATGTTGATCCGCTCGGCCGCGCGGGTGACGTTCTTCTCCGTGAAAAGGGCATCGAGCGCGATCAGCAGGTTGAGATCGAGTCCCCTCAGATGCATCCCCGATAATCCTTCCAGCCGGACCGACCATTTTTTCGCACATTGGCCCGTGGCCCGGTTGATGGGCAACCAAAATCGGCCCGGGCGACACGCCGGTTTCCGCCGCTGAGAAGGAAGGCTCAGGCCGAGAGTGCGTCGACGACCTCCTCGGCGGAGACGATGTCCGAGAAATAGCAGGCGAGGCCGTTGAGCGCGTGGTTGTGCTCGGCATCGCTCAGGGCCGCGGTCGCATCGGCGACCACGATCACCTTGTAGTCGAGCTGCATCGCGTCGCGCGCGGTCGATTCACAGCAGACGTTGGTCGCCGTCCCGGTGATGATCAGGGTATCGATCCCGCGCTCCCGAAGCCGATCGTGCAGCTCGCTCGTTCCCTGTACGAACGCGCCGAAGCGGGTCTTGCTGACCTTGATGTCGGACGGCGCGACGTCGATATCCGCGTGGAGCGCGAAGCCCGGACGGTCGGGCCCGAACGTCTCCAGCATCGCGTCCCGCCGGTCGGTCGGGATGAAGCGGTCGAACCAGGTCGTCCAACCCTTGCTGCTCTCCTCGGTCGCGAGGAACTGGACGAAGACGTTCAGCCCGCCCGCGTCGCGCACCGCCCGTGAGATGGCGTTGATCGCGGGAATGATCTCGCGCGCCACCGGAATCTCGACGATCGCGCCCGGCAGGGTGAAGCCGTTCTGCATGTCGATGACCAGATGCGCCGTCCGCTTCGGATCGATCGTGTCCAACAAGCCGCGATGGGTGCCCCGCATCGCGATCAGCCGGGCCCGGATATCCTGATCGATGCTGATCGCGTGCATGCCCCTTCCCTCCTGCTGCGGCGGTACCGGCCATAGGGTGGGCCCGGATTGCGATCAAATCGCCGGCTTGGATGAGCACCATAGCCAGGACCTATTGCGCGCCGCCCGCCCGGCACGGGCGGCGCCAGCACGAAGCCAGCTCAGAAGCTGTAGCGGGCCTCCAGGCCGAAGGTCCGGGGCGGCGCGACCGCGCCCTGGGCTGGCGTGCCGAGGATCGGGGTGTTCACCACGCCGCTCGTCTTGGTGTCGATATCGGTGATGTTCTTCACGAAGGCGGTGACCTGCCAGTTGCTCGGCGCCTTGTAGGTCAGCGAGGCGTTGACCTTGGCGAACGGCTTCTGGCTCAGCAGCTTCAGATTGGCCGGCGTGAAATAATAGCGGGTCGAATATTCGCCATCGACGCGGGCCGCGATCTCGCCGTCGCCCAGCTCCCATGTGTAGGTGCCGGCCAGATAGGCCTGGAACTCTGGCGCGTTGTTCAGATGGTTGCCGCTGAAATCGACCGTGGCCAGCAGCGGGCGGGCGCCGTCGGGGCCGACATAGTTCTTATACTTGGTGTTGAGGTAGGAGCCCGAGGCCTCCAGCTTGAACTGGTCGCTGACGATCGCATCGATCTGGGCCTCCACACCATAGACCCGCGCCGTCGCGGCGTTGGTGGTGACGACCGCAGGGCCTACGACCTGCAGCACCTGCAGGTTGGTATAGTCGTAATAGAAGCCCGCGGCGTTGAAGCGCAGCCGGTTGTTGGCCAGGGTCGTCTTGATGCCGACCTCATAGGCGGTCAGCTTCTCCGGCTCGAACGCCGGCGCCACCGTGGTGACGTCGTAGCCGCCCGACTTGAAGCCCTTCGAATAGGACGCATAGATCATCGTCCGCGGATCGACCTGATACTGGATTCCGAGACGGGGCGTCGTCGAATTGAACGAGACGCGCGGCTGCACCGTCACCGGCGGCAGCGGGGTGTCGTTGGTGGTGGGCGAATTGGCGATATAGGGCTGCGTCAGGCTGAAACCGTTGATCAGGAAGGCTTGTTTGCGCTCGTTGCTGACGCGGATGCCGGCGGTGAGCGACAGATTGTCGACCACCTCATAGGTCGCCTGGGCGAAGGCCGCCTTGGCGCGCGTCTTGATCGTGCCGCCCACCTCGACGAAGTCGACCAGATAGTCGGGGGTGCCATCGTCGGGAACGCCGAAGAAGGCGTTGAGCACCGAGCGCGGGAACGGCGAGGAACCCGGGATCGAGGCGTCCTTCTCGCGGAAGTAGAACAGGCCGGCGGTCGCCTTCAGCCGGTCCGAGGTGTAGTTGAGCTGCACCTCCTGGCTGAACTGGTGCGCGGGCTCGCCGGCGATGAAGAAGGCGTCGACGGTGCTGCCGCCGCCCAGCGGGGTGATCGTCAGCGAATTCTGGTCGCGATAGCCCGTGATCGACTTGAGCTGGAAGTCGCCCAGGTTCCATTCGAGGATGCCGGTGACCGCGTCGATGCGCAGGCGGAACTTGGAATCGCGCGGCGCCGCGATGTCCTGGACGTCGGAGGCCGCATAGCCGCCGAGCTGCTGGAAGACCGGCGGCGTGCCGAGCGCGCCGGGGAGCCCGGTCAGGCCGGCCGCGCCGAAATAGTGCAGCGCCGCGCCATTGTCGCTCTGCTTGTAATGCTCGTAGATCAGGGTGCCGGTCAGGTTTTCGGTCGGCTTGACCACCACCGTGGCGCGGACGCCCCAGGCGTCCTTGTCGCTGACGTCGTTGCCGGTGACCAGATTCTTGCCGTAGCCGTCATGCTTGTCCATGAAGCCGGCGACACGGACGAGGATGCGGTCCTCGACCAGCGCGCCGCCGACCGCGCCCTCGACGTTGAGCGCGCGATAATTGCCGACCAGCACGCGGCCGAAGCCCGACCATTCGTTGGTCGGCCGCGCGGTCGACATGTTGACCGAGCCGGCGGTGGCGTTGCGGCCGTAGAGCGTGCCCTGCGGCCCCTTCAGCACCTCGACCGAGGCGATGTCGTACATGCCGGCGAGCTGCGCGATCGGGCGCGAGACATAGACGTCGTTCAGGTTGACCGCGACCGCGCCCTCGGCGGTCGGCACGAAGCCCGAGCTGCCGATGCCGCGGATGGTAAGCTGGGCATAGCCGTCATTCTCACCCATCTTGAAGGCCGGCACGAGCTGCTGCATGTCGGTCAGCGTGCGCACCTGGGCCGCGACCAGCGTATCGGCGCTCAGCGCCGTGACGGCGACCGGCGTCCGCTGCGCGCTGCTGCTGCGCCGCTCGGCGGTGACGATGATGTCCTGAAGGCCGGTGGTGCCGGCATCGTCCGCCGTCGCGGCCGGTGCCGCCTGCTGCGCCTGGACGGCGCCGGCCGCGACGAGCAGGCTCGCCGACAGGGCCGACGCATGAAGAAGCGCTCTTATGCTAGTCATGATCTCGAATCCTCCCCTAAATAAGGCAAAAGCTAGCCACTGCCCGGACCGTCTTTTTGACGATCTCCTCCGAGCATCTCGCTTGCCAGAAAGAATTACATGTTCGCTAAGTCGGTAACATTCCAAATCGAGAAAAATGGTTTTTCCAAATCACGCAGATTGTTTCTCAAAAACTCTGAAAAATAATTATTCATTTAATCAAAGGTATGCTGCGCATGTTTACGCCGTCATGAGGCTAATCTTGTCCGTGGCGACCGCGCTCCGTTCCTCGCGGCACATCTGCGCGATCCTTCGCCTCACGCGGATCGCGGCGGCGTCGCTCGGCAGGATCGCGGGCTTCAGCGCCCAGAAATCCTCGCCGCCCATCCGATCGGCGACGCCCTCGACCATCGGATTGTCCTCGGCCAGGAAGACGCGGCTCTGCGCCTCGCGCACCATCGCCGGAATCCACGCCTCATCGTCGCCGTAGGAACCCGAGCTGCCGAAGAAATAATGGGTGCTCTGCTCGGTTTCGGGGGTGAAGATATGGAAGGCATAGGCGCCCTTGTCCTGGACCGGCTCGGCGCCCGGCGGCACCGCGCCGAAGTCCATCATCATGACCGAGGGCGCCATCCAGACGACGTTGTTCCATTGGTCGCAGGGCTGCCCCTGCATCGGCCCGAAACCGCACAGCGTGTCGGGCATCCAGAGCACAGCGCGGATCATCCCGTTCTGCTCGCTCACCTTGACCTCGGCCGCGCGCATCGTCTCATTGCCGAGCGATCCGTCATGCAGGAAGCCGACATGGGTCAGGTCCATGATATTGTCGGTCTCGAGCAGCCAATTGGCCTTCACGTGCAGGTAGTTGCCGATATTGTCGTGCCCGCCGGCCGGCGGAATCCGATCGAGGACGGGAATGCTCGCCTCGTCGGCCAGCGCCGGATCGCCCGGCCATATCCACAGGATGCGGTGGCGTTCGACCAGCGGATAGGCGCGCGTCCGCGTGCCCGGCGGGAAATGCCCGCTGCCGCCCGGATTGGCGATGCAGGCCCCGCTCCGGTCGAACTGCAGGCCGTGATAGCCGCACTCGATCCGGTCCCCTTTCAGCCGCCCGAGGCTGAGCGGCGCGAAGCGATGGGGACAGCGATCATCGAACGCGACGGCGACGCCATCGTCGAAGCGGGCCATGACGATCGGCTTGCCGAACAGGCGACGCGCCAGCAGCCTGTCGCGGACCTCGTCCGCCCAGGCCGCCATATACCAGCAGTTGAGGGGAAAGCTGCGATCCGACATCCTCGAGTCCCGAATGCTGCTCTTCACCGACAGCTTGTGTGTCACGGTAGTTAAGGCGGATGCCGGCCTGCCGTGTAGGCAGCTAGCCGAAAGACATTCTTTCCAATTTGGCACGTCCGTCGCTTGCATCCCACATCTATGCGGTCGGCGCCGCTCCGATCGGGAATCCGGGCGGATTGACGCTTCCGTCCGCCGGACGTGAACCTTTCCGCCCCACCGACCCTCCATTTTTTCCATTTCGGAAATCCAGTGGTTCCGCGATGCGATTGTCAAAGCCGGCCTGGCCCCTCAGGCTCGCGGCAAAAGCTTAGGGAGCGACACGAGGATGAAAAGCTGGAAGGACGATCCGCGGGCGGACACCAATCCCCTGTTCAACGACAATCCGCTCAAGCTCGGGCTGTTCGGCCTGAACGGCATCGGGATCAGCATGACCAACGTGCCCGAGGCGCCCAACGCTCGCTGGAGTGAATCCGTCGCCGTCTCGAAGATCGCCGACGAGGCGGGGTTCGAGGCGAACGTCCCCTATGCGCGCTGGCGCGGCTTCATCGAGGAGGAACCCTCGCATCGCAGCGGCCTCGCCATGGATTGCTACACCTGGGCCGCGGCGACCAGCCAGCTGACCAGCCGGGGCGGCGTCTTCTCCACCTCGCACGTTCCCACCATCCATCCGATCGCGGCGGCCAAGCAGTGCGCGACGATCGACCTGATCTCGGGCGGCCGCTTCGGCCTCAACGTCGTCGCCGGCTGGAACAAGCCCGAGCTCGACATGTTCGGCGCGCCGATGAAGGAGCATGACGACCGCTACGCGCAAGCGGCCGAATGGATCGAGGTCATCCGCCAGCTCTGGACGCGCGAGGAGGCCTTCGATTTCGAGGGCCAATATTATTCCATCAAGAAGGGCATCAGCTTGCCCAAGCCGATGCAGAAGCCTTTCCCGCCGATCATGAACGCGGGCGGATCGGATCGCGGCCGCGCCTTCGCCGCCAAATATGCCGACATGGCCTTCGTCATCGTCAAGTCGGACGACCCCGACGAGATCCGCAAGGAAGCCGACCTCTACCGCCGGACCGCGCGCGAGGAGCATGGCCGCGACATCCAGATCTGGACCTATGCCTATGTCGTCCAGCGCGAGACCGAGCAGGAAGCGCGCGACTATCTGAACTATTACGCGGTCGAGCATGGCGACGACCGCGCGCTCGACGGCTGGATGCGGCTCCAGGGCATGCACACCCAGCTCATGCCCAAGGACGTGATGGAGGCGATGCGCTTCCGCTTCAAGGCCGGCAATGGCGGCTTCGAGCTGGTCGGTACCGCCGACCAGATCACCGCGCGCCTGGAAATCCTCAAACAGGGCGGGATCGACGGCGTGCTGCTCGGCTGGGTCGGCTTCGAGGACGGCATCCGGCGCTGGGTCAAGGACGTGATGCCCCGTCTCACCCAGGCCGGTCTGCGGCTGGGCTGACCGCATGGCCTTCGACAGGACGCTGGTCGCCGAGCTGGCGGCCCGGCTCGATCGGGCCGAGCAGGATCGCGAGCAGATCGCCCAGTTCTCGCGCGCCTATGACGGCATGACGATGGACGATGCCTATGCCGTGCAGGCAGCCTGGATCGACCGCAAGGTGGCGGCGGGCCAGACGGTCATCGGCCACAAGATCGGGCTGACGAGCCGCGCCATGCAGCGCGCGGTGAACATCACCGAACCCGATTATGGCGTGCTGCTGTCGCCGATGCGCTTCCACGACGGACAGACCATCCCGATCGAACGCTTCATCGAGCCGCGCGTCGAGGTCGAGATCGCCTTCGTCCTCAGGAAGCCGCTGGAGGGGCCGGACTGCACGATCTTCGACGTGCTCAACGCGACCGATCATGTCGTCCCGGCGGTCGAGATCATCGACGCCCGGATCGAGCGCCACGACCGGAACGGCGGCGGCACGCGGACGGTCCTCGACACGATCGCCGACAACGCCGCCAATGCCGGCATCGTGATCGGCGGCCGGCCGATGCGGCCCGACGCGATCGACCTGCGCTGGGCGCCCGCGATCCTCTACCGCAACGGCGAGATCGAGGAGACCGGGGTCGGGGCCGCCGTGCTCAACCATCCGGCCAACGGGCCGGCCTGGCTCGCCAACCGGCTGTCGCGCTTCGGGGTGTCGCTCCAGGCGGGGGAGATCATCCTCGGCGGATCGTTCACCGGACAGGTGTTCGTGCGGCGCGGCGACAGCTTCCATGTCGATTTCGGGCCGCTCGGATCGATCGGGATGCATTTCGCGTGAACATGTTCAAGACCGCGATCGCCGCCGGACGGCGGCAAATCGGCTTCTGGCAGGCGCTGGCGACCCCCTATACGGCGGAGATCTGCGCAGGTGCCGGCTTCGACTGGCTGCTGATCGACGGCGAGCATGGCCCCAACGACCTGCCGCTGGTGCTCCGGCAGTTACAGGCGATCAAGGGCTCGCCGGCCGAGCCGGTCGTGCGCCTGCCCTGCGCCGACAGCGTATTGGTGAAGCAATATCTGGACATCGGCGCGCGCACCCTGCTCGTCCCGATGATCGAGAGCGCGGCACAGGCCGCGGCAATGGTCGCCGCCTGCCGCTATCCGCCGCGCGGCGTCCGTGGCGTCGGATCGGCGATCGGGCGGGCCAGCCGCTGGAACCGTACGCCCGACTATCTCCACAATGCCGAACGCGACATCTGCCTGCTGTTGCAGGTGGAGAGCGTCGCCGGGCTGCAGGCCTGCGACGCCATCGCCCGCACCGACGGGGTCGATGGCGTCTTCATCGGCCCGTCCGACCTCGCCGCCGCGCTCGGCCATCTCGGCAATCCCGGCCATCCCGACGTCCAGGCGGCGATCGCCGACGCGATCGGCCGCGTCCTCTCCGCCGGCAAGGCGGCGGGCCTGCTCGCGGCCGACGAGCAGCTGGCGCGCCGCTATCTGGCGGCGGGGGCGAGCTTCGTCGCTGTCGGCACGGACGTCACCGTCCTGGCGCGCGGCGCCGAGGCGCTGGCCACCCGGTTCCGCGAAGACGAGGGCGCGCCCGCGGCCGGGGCGGTCTCCGACCAGACCTACTGATCGCCGACCGCTTCGAGGATGCTACCCTTGCGCTCGCGCGCGATGCGCTGCGCGAGGATGCGGCGCGCACGAACGCCGCCGGCGTCGGTCGGCAGGACCACCGGACGCAGCTCCATGATGTCGCGATGACCGACGCGCCGCTGCTGCGCCTCGAGCACCGGCTTGTCCTGCTCGCCGAAGCCCACACGCTGCCATTCGCGGATCTTCTCGTCGGCCTCGGCGTCACCGACGCCATAGTCGCGGCTGTGCGCGTAGAAATAATGGCAGCTCCCGTCCGCCTCGGGGGTGACGAGATGGGCGCTGTGGTTGCCGATCACATATTTGTCGGGCTCGCCCGGCTCCGTCACCGTCGCCGACAGCTTGATGTTGGAGGGCAGCGTCCAGCGCGTCTCCATCGTGAAGTCGATCAGCTTGTCGGGACCTAGGAAGCTTTGCAGGAACGGAGCCGGCCGGCCGTTCGGGAAGGTGATCGATCGATAGACGATATCGCCGTCCTGCCAGGTGTCGTCGACGAGCCGGTGATAGGCCTCGGACGCCTGGAAGTCGCGATGGACGAACTGGATGTGGGTCAGATCAGAGAGATTGTCGATCGCGAGCTGATAGTCGGCGCGGACATGGGCATAGCCGGTGACCGTCGCCCGCGCGGGATCGGCGAGGAAGGAGAAGTCGGCGACCTCGTCCGGGTCTGCGAGCGCCGGATCGCCGGTCCAGACCCAGATCACCCGGTCGCGCTCGACGACGGGATAGGAGCGCACCACCGCGCGTTCGGGTGGATCGCCCAGCGGGTTGAACATGCAGCGCCCGTCGCTCCCGAAGCGCAGCCCGTGATAGGCGCATTCGAGCACGCCGTCGGCGACACGGCCCAGGCTTAGCGGTACGAAGCGGTGGGGGCAGCGATCGGCGAGCGCGACCAGCCCGTGGCGGCCGCGGAAGCAGACGATATCGTCGCCGACGATCTTCCGGCCGAGCGGGGCCTCCCCGACCTCCTCGCTCCAGGCCAACATGTACCAGGCGTTGCGCAGGAAATTGCCGCTCATTTCTCCACCCACGTCACGATCGTCCTCAGGCCGGCTCGGTCACGCGATGGCGAAAGCTGCTGCCGATGTGATCGGACGGCAGCCGGCCGTCGGTTTCCGGAAAGAATTTCTGCCGCATCGTGCCCGGCGCATAGGCGGTCTTGTAGAGCCCCCGGTTCTGCAATTCGGGCACGACCAGGTCGACGAACGCGCCCAGCCCGCCGGGCTCGACCGTCCGAACCAGGTTGAAGCCGTCGATGTCCGCCTCCTCAACCCATTGCGCCATCTCGTCGCACACCTCGTCGGCCGAGCCGACGAAGAAGGCCTCGCGCCCGCCGACCTTGCCGAACCGGCCCAGGTCGCGGACCTGCAGCGGCCGGCCGGGATTATGGGTGGTCATCGCCTCCATGATCGACTGGATCGCGTTGCTCTCGACATAGGTGATCGGATCGTCGGGCGCATATCTGGACAGGTCGATGCCCAGCCATTGCGAGAACATCGCCAGGTTGCCCGTCTCGTCGCTATAGGCCGCGATGTCGCGCTGGATGTCGCGCGCTTCGGCGCTGGTCGGGGCGACGATGACGGTAGCGGCGTTGAACACCTTGATGCTGTCGGGCGCCCGACCTGCGCGCACCGCTTCGTCTCGATAGGCACCTACCGTCTTGCGGGCGAAGCCGATGTCGCTGGTCGACATGAAGGTGCATTCGGCGTGCCGCCCCGCGAAGACCCGCCCGCGCGACGAGGCGCCGGCGGCGTAGATCAGCGGCGTGCGCTGCGGCGACGGCTCCGACAGGTGGATGCCGTCGCAGCGATAATGCTCGCCATGATGGTGGACGGCATGGATCCTCGACGGATCGGCGAAGATCCGCGACGCCTTGTCGCGCACCGCGGCACCATCCTCCCAGCAGCCTTCCCAGAGCTTGTACATCAGCTCCATATATTCGTCGGCGATGTCGTAGCGCGCGTCGTGCGCCACCTGCTGGGTCGCACCGACCGCGCGGGCGGTGCTGGCGAGGATGCCGGTCACCACATTCCAGGCCACCCGCCCCTTGGTCAGGTGATCGAGCGTGCTGAATCGACGCGCGAGCAGATAGGGCTGTTCATAGGTGGTGTTTCCGGTGATCCCGAAGCACAGGTCGCGGCTGACGGCCGCCATTGCCGAGATCAGCATCATCGGATCGTTGTTCGGCATCATGGTACCCGAGCGGAGCACCGCGTCGGGCGTCCCGCCATAGACGTCGTTGGCGCCCAGCACGTCCGCCAGGAACACCGCGTCGATCAGCCCGCGCTCGCACAGCCTGGCGAGATCGGTCCAGAATTCGAGGTCGGTATAGGCCAGCCCGTTCGATTTCGGATGCGCCCAGAGCCCAGCCCAGGATTGCGTCGGGGACGCCATCGAAAAAGCGTTGACCGCGATCTGCTTGGTCCGCCCCATATCCACTCCTCGCCATGATATTTGCTTACAGCATCGCCCGATGCCGGCCGACGGCAAGCCGGAATCCGGAATGTTACTCTTGTCATTTTGGAAAGCGCTTTTGGTTGGCCCGCGTGCGAGCCGCGGCGGTAGACCGATGCCATGAACAGGGGAGAGGATCGATCCATGCCGCCTCGGGACGGGGCCGCCACCACCGCCCGTCCGACCGGGCATGGGCATGATTTCCATTGCTACGAACCGGCCACCGGCCATGGCCTGCGCCACAATCCGATGCAGGCGATCATCGCGCCGCGGCCGATCGGCTGGATTTCGTCGGCCAGCGCGGCCGGAGTCAACAATCTCGCGCCCTACAGCTTCTTCAACATGTTCCGCGCGACGCCGCCGCTGATCGGCTTTTCGAGCGGCGGGCGGAAGGATAGCCTGCGCAACGTCGAGGAGACCGGGCGCTTCGTCTGGAACCTGGCCACCCGCTCGCTCGCCACGGCGATGAACCTCTCCTCCGCCGTCGTCCCGCACGAGGTCGACGAGTTCGTCCTCGCCGGGCTGACGCCTATGCCGTCGAGCTTCGGCAGCCCGCCCTGCGTCGCCGAATCCCCAGTCTCGTTCGACTGCGTGCTGACCCAGATCGTCGATCTTCAGGATCGCCACGGCCAGCCGTCGGGATCGCACCTCGTCATCGGCGAGGCGGTCCATGTCCGCATCGCCCGCTCGCTGATCGCCGACGGGGTCTACGACACGCTGGCGAGCGATCCGATCCTGCGCGGCGGCGGCACTGCCGACTATTTCCATCTGACGCCGGACGGCCATTTCCGGATGGAGCGGCCGGACTAGTCGGCGACGAAGTATCAGGAGAGGCAATGCGATGATCGACAGCGTGACGACGCGACAGGGCCGGCTCAGCGGCATCGCGACGCGGAGCGGGACCGCCTTCCTGGGCATTCCCTATGCCGCGCCGCCGGTCGGCGACCTGCGATGGCGTCCGCCGCATGACCCGCTGCCCTGGCAGGGAACGCGCGCGGCCGGCCGCCATTCGCCGGTCGCGATGCAATATACGCCCTCGCCCGCTTCGCTCTATCATCCCGGTTCACCGCCACAGAGCGAGGACTGCCTGACCCTCAACGTCTGGACCGGCGCCGGGAGGGGATCGGAGCGGCGGCCGGTGATGGTCTGGTTCCACCTCGGCGCCTTCATGTTCGGTTCCTCGGCCTGCACCACCGCGCCCGACGGCAAGCTCCTGTTCGACGGCGCCGCGCTCGCCGCGCAGGGCGTCGTCGTGGTGACGGTCAATTACCGACTCGGCCGCTTCGGCTTCCTCGCCCATCCCGGGCTCAGCGCCGAAAGCGACCATCGCGCCTCCGGCAATTACGGCTTCATGGACCAGGTAGCGGCGCTGCGCTGGGTGCGCGACAACATCGCCGGCTTCGGCGGCGATCCGGACAACGTCACCATCTTCGGCGTGTCGGCCGGGTCGGCGAGTTGCTCGATGCACATGGCCTCACCGCTGTCGAAGGGACTGTTCCATCGCGCGATCGCCGGCAGCGGCGCCTTCATGGGTCCGCCGAGCCGCAGCAGCGGCCTGTTCGACAAGCTGCTCGACCTGCCCTCGGCCGAGGCACGCGGCCTCCAGATGTCGGAGGCGCTGGACGCCGGCGACGTCGCCGCGCTCCGCGCCCTGCCCGCCGATGTTATCATGGCGGCACCGATCCCGATGGAGGCCGGCAGCTGGTACATGGAGGCGCTCGGCGGCCATCTCGGCGAGGGGGCCGCCGACACCAACTATCCGATTGTCGACGGATATGCCCTGCCCGACAGCCCGGCGGCGATCATCCGCGCCGACCGGCACAACGACGTGCCGCTGCTGACCGGCTCGACCGTCGACGACTGCTCGGGCCTGCCCGCGATCCGCAGCCTCGCCGACTATCGGGCCTATGTCCGGCAGGACATGGGCGCGCTCGCCGACGCCGCGCTGCGCGCCTATCCCGCCGACGACGACCGGGAGGCCGCGCGCGCCAGTGGCGACCTGCTCGCCGACCGGGTGTTCGGCTGGCAGAACTGGACCTGGGCCAGGCTCACGGCCCGGCACGGCCGGCAGCCGGTCTATTATTATGACTGGCTCCATGCCCCGCCGATTCCCGAGGGCCGCTATATCGAGAGCGGCTTCGGCGCGGTCCATGCGGCCGAGATACCCTATATCTTCCGCAACCTCGACGCCTATGACTGGCCATGGACGGCGGCGGATGCGCGCCTGTCCGATCGCATCTCCGCCTATTGGGTCAATTTCGCGCGGTCGGGCGATCCGAACGGCGGCGATCTGCCGCTTTGGTCTCGGTTCGAGGGAAGCGACGGACCGGCGATGCGGATCGGTGCCGAACCGGCGATGGGCCGTCCGGGACGCGGCGAGCGCTTCGCGGTACTCGATGCTTATTATGCGGGCCGATAGTCGGCTTCAGCTTGCCTGAAACCGTTCGTGTCGAGCGAAGTCGAGACACGTTCCGAGCGCCAACGTCCCTCGACTTCGGCCAATGGCCGAAGTTTATCCCGAGCACCTGCCTTGCAGGCAGTCGAGGGGCTCGGGACGAACGGTCTGATCTTACCTTGATCCAGCAGTGCTGCGCTCACGCCATCCATTCGGGCGTGCCGCGGAAGGCATCGCGCAGGTGATCGATGAACACCCGCGTCTTGAGCGGCAGGTTGCGGCGCTGCGGATAGACGACGTAGATGAAGCTGTTGACCACCCCGCGATCGGGGAACAGCTCGATCAGCCTGCCGTCATTGATCTCCTGATAGACGAGATAGCGCGACAGATGGCCGATCCCCACGCCGTCGAGGATCGCCTGCTTATAGATGTCGCCATGGTTGACCACCAGGTTGCCTGACACATGGACGACATTCTCGACGCCGTCCTGCAGCAGCCGCCACTTGGCGGTGCTGGAGGCCTCGTTGGTCAGCAGGCAATTATGGTTTTCGAGATCCCTGGGCTCGGCCGGCATGCCGAATTTCTCGACATAGGCCGGCGACACGCACACGCTGCGGATGTTCGGCGCCAGCTTCACCGCGATCAGCCCGGGCTCCAGATTGCTGCTGATGCGGATCGCGACGTCAATGCTGTGGTCGATCAGGTCGACGAGTTCGGGCGTGACCCGGAAGTCGAGGCTGATCTTGGGATAGCGTTCCAGGAAGCTCGGGATCAGCCGCGGCAGATGGTAGCCGGCGAAGGACGGGCCGACGGTGATACGCAGCTTGCCCTGCGGCTCCATCTGATATTCGAGCATCTCCGCTTCGGTTTCCTCGACCTCCTTCAGGATGATCAGGCACCGATCGTAGAAGCGGCGCCCCAGCTCGGACACCGAGAGATGCTTGGTGGAGCGGACGATGAGCTGCCCGTGGATCTTCTCCTCCAGGAAGGAGACATGCTTGCTGATCGTCGAGGGCATGACGTTCAGCCGATAGCCGGCTTCGGAGAAGCTGCCCGATTCCACCACCGCCACGAAGGCGCGCAGCGCGCTCAGATTGTCGAGCATCGAGCGGTAGATGTTCTTGACGTCGCCCTTCATCCGGTCACCTGCCCCTTGCCGTGGCGCGTCCGCCCGCTGTCGTCAGGCGGCGCGCAGCGGGATCGACGACCGCGGACGATCATTGCCCCGCATTAGAGTCAAATATCGATGGGAGGGCAAGCTGCATGCCGAGCGTGCGGCCGACCGCACAGACCTGCATGAAGCGTGTCGCCTGGAACAGCAGCGCGACCGCCAGCCCGGGCGATGCGAGCGATGCCACCTGCTCGGCCGCATCGCGCGCCGCATCGTGGCGGCCCTCGACGATCGCGATCGACAGGGCGCGCGCGGCCTGCTGCAAAGGCGTGGTCTCCGCCGCCGAGGGACGCCCGACCATAGCCGCAATCCATTCGCGGTCGAACCCCAGCTTCACCGACAGCCTTTCATGCTGGATACGCTCATAGGGGAAATCCATCGCCTGGCAGACGGTCAGCGCGACGGTCTCGTTGACGTCGTCGGGGATCGCTCCCTTGAGTGCGACGCTGAGCCCCATGAAGGCGGACAGGACATCGGGCGCATGGCTCCCGTAACGGAAGAAGTCGCCGAAATAGCCGAGCCGATCGACCGTCGGCTGAAAGAGCTTCTGCAAAGTCTCGCCGATCTCGGCGAATTCGAGCGGGGATATGTTGGTCATCGTCGTCGCCTGCTGGGGAAAGGTTCAGACCAGTTCGGAGATATTGGTCTGGAAGCCGATCTGGGTGCCGAGATTCTTGATCGGGTCCTTCATCGTCTCCTGCCAGATCAGCGATTCCGCCGCGATCATCAGCGGGTGATCCTGGATGGTCAGCGAGTAGAAGCCGTCCGGCCCCGACGCATGGTTGTGGACCGACCAGCCCGGCGCCGACAGCATCAGGTCGCCGGCCTTCCAGAACAGCTTCTCGCCGTTGACGGTGCTGCGGCCCGAGCCCGCGAACCAGTAGTTGATCGCCGCCGAGCTGTGCCGGTGCGGACGATCGACCACGTCGCCGGGATAGGCGGCGATCGACGCGAAGAAGCTGTGCGTCGTGCCGTTCCGCCGCTCGGTCGCCGGATTGTAGAGGATGTAGAGGCGGCGCCCGGTATAGCCTTCGCCGATGCCGCGCACCGCGTTCAGCCGCGGCTCGACGATCGACCAGGGCCAGTGGAGCGCGCGGTTCTCGACCGTGTCGGGATCGACCAGATGCTCATAGGGCATCAGGAAGCCGCCGCCCTCGATCGGCACGATCGGCGCGCTGTCCTTGGCGCGGGGGCCGGCGGGGGCGTTCTGCGCCACCGTCTCGAACCATGCCCCGGAGATCTTCGAGTCCTCGGCTTCCTCGCCGTAGAAGACCATCAGCTTCTCGAGCATCGGCCGGTTGGAGAAGGTCAGCCGCACCAGCAGGTCCGACCCGCTATTCTCGTAGAAGACCGGGTGCATCGACGGCACGTTCCACACGTCGTGCTTCTCGACCCCGAAGCAGGAGGTGCCGATCCGCGCGGCGCCCTGTCCGCGGATGCAGGTGCCGACCGCCGACCCGTTCGACCGGCTGACGCGGACGCTCTCGCCCGGCTTCAGCACCTCGATATGCGCGTCGATGCCGGGCGCCAGGCCCAGCCCGGGCGCCTGCGCCATCGGGTGGACGATGCTGGAAGCGCGCCGGCCGTTGGCGGGCGGCGGCTCGTCGGCGAGCCGCTCGACCTCCCGCTCGATCTCCTCTTTGGTGATCACGATCGACGGCCAGCTTTCCACCGAAGTGGCGAACTGTCCGCTTTGGTCGATGAGCTTCGCCTTGTGTGCCACGTCCACTCTCCCGAGACCTGTCATGCCGTTGCCATCATGCTCCGCCAGCGCGGCGGCACCCGCGTCGGCTGGTCGATCGTCATGCCGATGCCCTGCGCGGTGGCACGCTCATACGCCATGATCGCCACCGACAGGTCCGACAGGCCCGTGCCCATCGGCTTGAACAGGGTGATGTCCCCGCCAGCCGGCGGCGACACGCCGTCGCCGAGCAGCGAGCCGAGCGTGCGAACCGCCTCCCACCCCGCCGGTCCCTCACCGAAATGCTCGCGAAGCTCGCGCGAGTTGCGCTGGGCGTTGCCCAGGCTGTCGACGACCACGCGGGTGCTGCGCGCCAGCACGTTGGGCAGGCATTCGGCATTGGCGGGCAGGATCGCGCCAGCCGCGATCAGCAGCGTACCCGGCGCCAGCAGGTCGGCGTCGAGGAACGGCGCCGAGGCGCGGGTGATCAGCGTGACGATCGGCGCGCCGTCGACCGCCTCGGCCAGCGAGCCGCAATCGACCACCTCGAATGGGAAGGCCTGGCGCGCGCGCTCAACGAAGGCCGCGCGCTTCTCGGCGGTCGGGCTATGGATCCTCAGCCGGCGCAACGGCCGGACCGCCGCGATCGCCGCCGCCTGGGTCAGCGCCTGCGCGCCGGTTCCCACCAGCGCCATCTCGGCGGCGTCGGGCGCGGCCAGCATGTCGGCCGCCAGCCCCGATATCGCCGAGGTGCGAATCTGGCCGAGCGTCGCGGCTTCGAGCACCGCGAGCAACTGGCCGTCGCGCGTGTCGAACAGCGAGAAGATCGCGGTCGCGCCCCGGTCGGTATGGACCCAGGTCTTGAAACCGGCATAGTTCAGCCCCGGCGACAGCGACCCCAATGCATGCATCGCGCCGCCGGGCCAGACGCCCAGTGCCTTGTCGACCGTCTTCGCCCGCCCCTGCGCCTCCTCGGCCAGGCCGACGCGCAGCGCCGCCATCGCATCGTTGATGTCGACCAGCGACGCGACCTCGGCCTCGGTCAGCCAGATCAGCCGCTGCTTGGTCATGCGCCCGCTCCCTCGGCGACCACCGCGTTGCGCAGCAGGCCGACGCGCGGAATGTCGATCTCCAGCACGTCGCCGGGGGCCAGCCATATCTTCGGATCGCGCAGGAAGCCGACGCCGTCGGGGGTACCGGTCGAGATGATGTCGCCGGGCAGCAGCCGCGTGAAGCGGGTGATGTAGGCGATGAGCTGCGGGATGGTGAAGATCAGCGAGCCGAGGGTGTCCTGCTGGACCACCGCGCCGTTCAGCCGGGTCGTCAGCTCCAGCGTCGACGGATCGCCAACCTCGTCCGCAGTCGTCAGCCACGGGCCGATCGCGCCGCTCGCCAGGAAATTCTTGCCGGCCGTCACCTGCCGCGCATGGGCCTGATAGTCGCGCACCGAATTCTCGGCGAAGCAGCTATAGCCGGCGACATGGTCCATCGCGTCGGCTTCGTCGACACGCCATGCCGGGCGGCCGATGATCACCGCCAGCTCGCCCTCGAAGTCGAACTCGCCCGACAGCGACGGCGCCACCACCGGTTGCCCATGGCCGACCTGGCTCGACGCGAAGCGGACGAACAGCGACGGATAGTCGGGCAGCGGCGTGCCCGTCTCGATCAGGTGCCCGCGATAGTTGAAGCCGACCGCGATGATCTTGTCGGGATCGGTCACCGGGGGAAGGAAGGTCAGGCTCGACGGATCGACCGGGGCACCGGCGACGGTCGCCGCCTCGTCCAGCCGCCCATCGGCGATCAACGCCCTGACGCCGCTCGCAAATCCCTCGGGCAGCAGGACCAGTCGGTCGCCATCGTCCCGGACGATCCGGGCACGCCCCTCATGCAGGCAGGTTCCTATCCTCATCGGCTCTTTCGTTCGCTGTTGCGCTTTCCCGTAGGTAAGGCGGTTGCCGCCCCGCGGTGTAGGCACGTCGCCGAAAGACATAATTTCCATTTTGGCACTTCCGCCCGCGCGACGATGCCGCGCCGCCCGGTCGGCATTTTTTCGCGCGGATATGAGAAGGATCGCGACCCGCCTGCCGGTCTGGTGCCGATCGCCGGGGCCGCTTTTTCCAATTCGGAAATCCACTGCTTCCGCAGCGCGATTGTCAAAGCCCCGTCCGGGGATCAGCTTCCCGCCAAAATCTAGGGAGCGACACGAGGATGAAGAGCTGGAAGGACGATCCGCGGGCGGACACAAATCCCCTGTTCAACGACAATGCGATCAAGCTGGGCGTGTTCGGGCTCAACGGGATCGGCATCAGCATGACCGACGCCCCCGAAGCCGCGAAGGCGGACTGGAACGAGTCCGCCACGGTCGCGAAGATGGCCGACGAAGGCGGGTTCGAGGCGATCGTCCCCTATTCGCGCTGGCGCGGTTATATCGAGGAGGAGCCCGCCCACCGCAGCGGCCTCGCGCTCGACAGCTATACCTGGGCCGCCGCGACCAGCCAGATCGCGCCGCGACCGAGCATCTTCTCCACCTCGCATGTCCCGACGATCCACCCGATCGCGGCGGCCAAGCAATGCGCGACGATCGACCAGATCTCGGGCGGCCGCTTCGGCCTCAACGTCGTCGCCGGCTGGAACAAGCCCGAGCTCGACATGTTCGGCGCCTCGATGCTCGATCATGAGGACCGCTACGGCCAGGCCGCCGAATGGATCGAGATCCTGCGCGAGCTTTGGACCCGCGACGAAGCGTTCGACTATGAGGGGCGCTATTACACGATCAAGAAGGGCATCAGCCTGCCCAAGCCGATCCAGAAGCCGATGCCGCCGATCATGAACGCGGGCGGATCGGATCGCGGCCGCGCCTTTGCCGCGAAATATTCGGACATGGCATTCGTCATCATCCGTTCGGACGATCCCGACGAGATCCGCCGCGAGGCCGATCATTATCGCGACCTTGCCCGCACCGAGCATGGCCGCGACCTGCAGGTGTGGACGCTCGCTTATGTCGTCCAGCGCGATACCGAGCAGGAAGCGCGCGACTATCTGAACTATTATGCGGTCGAGCATGGCGACGATCGATCGCTCGAAGGCTTCATGGCGATGCACAACATGCATTCGCAGCTGCTGCCCAAGGACGTGATGGAGGCGATGAAGTTTCGCCTCAAGGCCGGCCATGGCGGCTTCGAGCTGGTCGGCACCGCCGACAAGATCACCTCGCGTCTCGAACTGCTGGCCAAGGCCGGCATCGACGGCGCGCTGCTCAACTGGGTCGGTTACGAGGACGGCGTCGGCCGCTGGGTCAAGGACGTGATGCCCCGGCTCAGGCAGGCCGGGCTGCGCCGCACCTGAGACGGGAACGCCAGCGACGCCTGTCAGGCCCTACCGGCCTGACGGGCGTTCTCCGATGGACGCGAGCCGGGTCGCCCCGCCGATGCGGAAGCCGTAGGAATAGGTGACGCCCGCCAGCACCTCATGATCGGCGAAACAGTCGAGCGCCTCGTCGGGCGCGCTGCCAAGCTCGATGAAGGGCTCTCCGGCCCAGACGTCGCCGACCCTCAGGTCGGTGCGGTTGACCTCCACCAGTTCGGACACCGGCGTCTGGGTCGGGTGCAGCGCCGGCCAGTGGCGGTGGCCGAAGGTGGCGGGGCGCGAGCGAAGGTCGCCGGCATCGCCGGCGCGCGTCACCGTCAGCCCCAGCCGGAACAGGGTGAAGCCGTGCCGCGCGCAGATTCCGCCGACCACCGCGCCTTCGCGCAAGCCGCCCGTCACCGGGTTGTAGGGATGCGGCCGCGCCAGGGTGATCGCGCCGATCTTCTTGGGATAGCCGTTGAGCCAGCCGCGGATCAGCGACCATTCCTTGTCGACCCAGACGAAGGCCGGGAAATAGCCCTGGCGATCGCCATGGGTGCAGGCGATGCTGAGCGCCGCCTCATTATAGACCGCGCCGGCGGGATTGCGCAGCATCGCTGCCGGCTGATCCTCGCTGGTCGACTGGAAGGCGCCGACATAGGCCATGCACAGCCCGTCCGCGACCTTCAGCCCGGCGGGCAGCAGCGCCTGCAGCCGCGCGGGATCGCAGCGCAGATAGACGGTCAGCATGTCCGCGCCCCAGCCATAGACCGCGTCGTCGACCAGGCTGGCCTGCCCGGTCGGCGTCAGGAAATGTGTCGCGCCTGCCATCAGCGCTCCCCCTCCGGCCGCAACCGCGTCACGCCTCGAAACCGGGACGCGCGCCCAGGTGCAGCGGCGGGCGGTTCACATATTCCTGCATGATCGTGCTGTTCAGCGCGCCGAGCAGGGCGTTGTCCTGGATCGCGAAGGTATAGGCCTCGCGATCGAAGCGGCCGTTGGAATGCGCGGCCCAGGCCGGGGCGGTCAGGACCAGGTCGCCCGGCCCCCACAATATCTCCTCGCGCTCGACGATCGTCTTCCAGTTGCCCGCGACCGCATAGTTGAGCGCGGTGACGTTGTGCCGGTGCGACCGGGCCATGTCCCATTTCTTGCCGGTCCAGTTGGGATCGACGCCGCCGCTCATCCAGGCGGTGATCGTGTTGGTCGATCCATGGGTGCGGCCGGTCGACGGGTTCCAGTACATGGCGATGATCGCCGCGCGCAGGTCGGGCGTGTCCTTGTCCATGTCGTTGAGGAAGGCCTTCACCTCCTCCCACCGCCACAGCAGCGCGGTCTGCTCGACCACCTCTGGATCGATGAAGGCATGATAGGTCTTGAGCGCGCCGCCGCCGGTCGGCAGCCGGTGGACGAAGTCGGCCATCGGATGGCGATGATGCCCGGCCGGCTCGCCTTCTCCCTCCGTCGCTGCCGGCGCTTCGGCCGCCGTCCCGTCCGACACATAGAGCGCATGGAGATATTCGAGCAGCGGCGCATCGCTGAACATCAGGCGGACGTGCGGCACGTCGCCGCGATTGGCATAGGTCTGGACGGCCATGTTCGGCGTCGACCAGGTGTCGAGCCGCCCGACCTCGAACGCCTTGTTGTCGATGCGTGCCTCTCCGCGCCCCTCGATGCAGATGCGGACGCTCGACGAATTGGTCGCCGGCAGGTCGATGACCTCTCCGGGCATGATCACCTCGATCGACGCGCGGATGCCCGGGGTGATGCTGTTGGTCGTCGACTGGGGGTGGACGATGTAGGAGAGGCGCCGGCCATTGGCGGGGCGGGCAATGGACTTCAGCCGATCGATCTCGCCGTCGATCTCTTCCCTGGAAACCTTGAAGGCCTTCCAGAAGCGCGGCATCCGCTCCTGCTCGCCGGAGGCATCCACGAAATGCCGCCCGGCACGCCGATCCACAGCCTTCGCCTCCGCCGCCATATTCCTCTCCCTCGCCCGATCGTCTTGTCGCACAATTGCCTGTGCTGTGGACCTATCGCGGGATCCGCCAGGGGGTTAGCGGAAATTCCGAAAGAGATATTTTCCATTTCGAAGCATGGGCGGATGCGGGCTTCCCTATTCCCGATAAGGTTCGGCCCCTACCGAGCAGCCGCCTTTCCAGATCGAGCTGATGGCGTCGGAATCCTCGTAGAGCAGCGAGATATCCGTCAAGGGATTCCCGTCGATCGCCAACAGGTCGGCGAACGCGCCCGGCGCGATCGTGCCCAGGTGGCCGTCCATCCCCAGGATCGATGCGTTCACGGAGGTCGCCGACTGCAGGATTTCGAACGGGGTCTCCGCCTGCGCCCGGAGGCGGAACTCGTCGCGCTGGTGGCGGTGGAGCGGGCCCAGAAGATCGGTTCCGAACCCCAGCTTCGCGCCCGCCGCCCGGCACAGGCGGATCGCCTCTATGCCCTTGTCGGCCACCTCGACCAGCTTGGTCAGCAGGTGATCGGGAGCGCCGGCCTCGACGCCGCTGCGCCGAAAGGCCTCATATGTCGCGAGCGTCGGCACGACGAAGGCGCCCGCTTCCGCCACCGCCTGCGCGGCCGCCGCGTCGATCAGGTTGCCGTGCTCGATCGTCCGGACACCCAGGCGAACGGCGCGGACGATCGTCTCCGCCGTATAGGCGTGGGCGGCGACATAGGAACGGCGACGGCTCGCTTCGTCGACGATCGCGGCGATCTCCTCCTCGGAGAATTGCAGCATCCAGATCGGATCGCTCGGCGAAGCGATCCCGCCCGATACGAAGATCTTCAGATGGTGGGCCCCCTGGCGCAGCGCCTCGCGTGCGGCCTTGCGCATCGCATCGACCCCGTCGACCCGCCTGGCGAGGATACCCCGCCCGCTGCATCCGCAGAGCTCCTCGGCTTCGTGCGGCGCGCGGATGTCGCCATGCCCGCCACTCTGGCTGAAGGCATGGCCGCAATAGAACAGGCGCGGGCCGACGACCCAGCCCTCCTCGATCGCCCGCCACAGGCCGTAATCGCCGCCCCCCACGTCGCGCACGGTCGTGAAGCCGCGCTTCAGCGCGTCCTCCATCAAGTGCCTGGCTCGCTGCGACAGATAGGTCGGCGGCAGCGTCTCCAGCTTCACGAAGTCGATGTCCGAGGCATAAGCGTGGAAATGGGCGTCGATCAGGCCGGGAATGACATGACGCCCCTCCATGTCGACGATCTCGTCGGCCGGCGGCAGGTCGTCGAGGCCGTGGATCGACACGATCCGCTCGCCATCGATCAGGATCGATGCGTTCTCGATCAGTTCGGGATGGACGCCGTCGAAGATATGGACGTTGCGAAGGAGCGTGCGGGACATCGGTTTTCCTGGTTCTGAACGGGATCAGGCCGGATCGAGGCGGACGACGATCTTTCCGATCTGGTCATGGCTGTCGAGCCGACGATAGGCGTCGAGCACGTCGTCGAAGTCGAACCGGCTGTCGATGCGCGGACGCAGGCCCGCGCGAACGGCCTTCTCGACGAAGGCAATGCCCCGGCGCAACTCGTCCGGATGGCGGACATGGTTGAACACCGAATAGGGATGCACGATCGCCGCTCGCCGGACGAGCCGGACGATATCGAGTTCGGTCGGCGCTCCCGACAGCAGGCCGTAGACGAAGATCCGGGCATCGTCGGCCAGCGCATCGAGATAGTCGGCCATGAAGGGACCGGCGACGGGATCGAACACGACGCGCACGCCGTGCCCCGCGGTAACGCGGTCGATCGCCTCGCTCAACCTCTCCCCGCCGTCGAGCGGGACGACCAGGTCGGCGCCCGCCTCACGGATCGACGCGGCCTTCCGGGCCGTCCGGCTGGTGGCGATCACCCGGGCGCCGCACAGCTTGGCGACCTGGATCGCCGCCAATCCGGCGCTGCTGCTCGCGGCGGGGATCAGGACGTGATCCGATGGCCCGACCGAGGCGATCTCCACCAGCGGGAAGTAGGCGGTCAGATATTGCATCCACAGCGACGCGGCCTCGACCGCGTCGAGCTCCGCCGGCCAGGGCGCCACATAAGCGGCCGGCACGGTGGCCACCTCGCCCTGCACCCCATGGGTGGAGGAGTGGAAGGGAACGGTGCAGACCCGGCGGCCGATCAACGCGGGATCGACCGCGGCGCCGACCGCGACGACCGTGCCCGCGCATTCCGAGCCGATCCGCGAGGGCAGGATCGGCAGCGAATAATGCTCGCCCCGGCAATAGAGCCAGTCGGCCCGATTGAGCGCGAAGGCATCGACCCGGATCATCACTTCGTCGTCGGCCGGCGGCTCGGCGGAGAGCTCCTCGATCGCGAGGACCTCCGCCGGGTCGCCGAGGCGGTGGAAGCGGACGGCGCGGAAGCGATCCATCAGGCGCCCTCCCCGCCCACCTCCAACCCATAGTCGCGCCGGGCCTGCTCGACGGTGATGTAGCCGTCGCGCAGATCGCGACGGACCGCGTCCCGGTCCCGCTGGCGAGGATCGCCATGTCCGCCGCCGGTGGCCGAGAAGATGCGGATCACCTCGTCCTTGCGGACCGGAACGGTGGTGCACATGGTGTGCCGGTCCCGCGTGCCGTCCCGGCGGTGGATCTCGGCATAGTTGGTCGATCCTTCCTGGCCGCCGTCGAGCGCCCAGGGGCGGGCCGCGCTCCGCGATACCGCATAGGTGAGGAAGGCCTCCTCCCCCGTCACGCGATAGTCGAGCACCACGCCCTTGCCGCCGCGATGGCGACCCGCGCCGCCATCCTCGTTGTGAAAGGCATATTGATCGACCTCGAGCGCGTAACGGCTCTCGAACAGTTCGCAGGGGATATTATAGGTCTCGCCATTGGCGCAGCAGAACTGGCCGTTGTCGCCGTCGAGCCCCGCCGAGGCGCCCCAGCCGCCGACCAGCGGCTCGCCCATCACGAACAGCTCACCGCTTTCCGGGCTCAAGCCCGAGATGAAGGTCGCCCCGACGGTGCGCTGATGGCCCGCAGGCAGGCGGCCCGGCAGGATCGGTGCCAGCGCCTTCCAGAAGGCATCGATCGCAGCGATCAGTGGCTCATAATAGAGCGACACCGGCGCCGGCGCCTGCGCGCTGACGATGGTGCCTGGCGGGCAGATGATGCGCAGGGGCCGGAAGCAGCCGCCATTGGCCGGAATTTCGGGATTGGTGACCGCCTTGAACAGGCAGCGCGCGCCGGTGACGAGCCCGGTATAGGAGCAGTTGATCGGACCGACCGTCTGCGGCGAGGAGCCGCTATAGTCGACGATCATCTCCTCGTCGGTGATGGTCACCCTCACCCGGACGACGAAGGGACCGTTGCCGACGCCGTCCTCCTCGACGATGTCCTCGGCTTCGAACACGCCCTTGGGAAGCTTGGCCAGCTCGGCGCGGGTCATCCGCTCGCCATAGTCGAGCAGCTCCGACATGGCGGTGAGCAGCTGGTCGCGGCCATAGCGGGCCAGCATCTCGTCGATCCGTCGCGCGCCGACCCGGGCGGCGGCAACGCCGGCATGCATGTCGCCGATCGTCGATTCCGGCAGGCGGACATTGTCGCGGATCAGCTGCACCAGCGACTCGTTGATCGCGCCGCGGTCGTAGAGCTTGAGGAAGGTGAAGCGCAGCCCCTCCTGGTAGATGTCGACCGCGTTGGTCGAGACGCTGCCGGGCTGCGCGCCGCCGACCTCCGTCCAGTGCGCCTTGTTGACCGTCCAGGCGATCAGCGTCTCGCCGTCGAACACGGGCACCAGGATGACCACGTCCGACAGGTGCGTGCCGCCCCCCGCATAGGGCGTGTTCGAGATGAAGACGTCGCCCGGCCGGATCGACGCCGGATCGGGATGATGTTCAAGCAGCGAGACCACCGCCGTGTCGAGCGTCGCGAGGAAGGCGGTGACGCCGTTGCCCTGCGCCAGCAGATTGCCCTTCGCATCAGTCGCGCCGACCGCGAAGTCGGTGGTCTCGTAGATAATCGGGCTCATGCTGGTCCGGATCATCGCGTTGAACATCTCTTCGCCGAGCGCGACGATGGCGTCCTTGATGATCTCGATCGTGAAGATGTCGTGCTGCACTGTCCCGCTCCTCAGGCTGCGAGATGGATGTGGTAGTTGCCGAACCGGTCGACCGAGACGCGGTGCGGCGGCGGGACGACACAGGTCACCGAAGGCTCCTGCACGATGGCGGGGCCGGCGAAGCTCATGCCCGGCTCGAGCCGCAGGCCGTCGTAGATCACCGCTTCGTGGATGCCGTGCTGGTCGAAGTCGACCGTCCGCCGGCCGATCACCGCCTCCTCCAGCGCCAGCCCGGTCACCGACTTCTCCGCCAGGTCGGGCTTGGGCACCGCCACCGTCGCGACGAGGTGGAAATTGACGATCTCGATCGGGTTGGGCAGCCGATAGGTGAAGCGCTTCTCATGCGCCGCGTGGAAGGCTTCGCGCGTGGCCTCGACGTCGATCGTGCCATCCGGCGACCGCACGGCGGCAATCTTCACCGTATGCTCCTGGCCGATGTAGCGCATGTCCAGGAAATGCTCGAAACCGACATCGCCCTGGCCGTAATCGGCGCCGGCCTGCTGCTCGATCGCCGCGAAGCCCTCCGCGATCTGCGGAGCCGAGACAGGATCGAGCCGGGTCAAGCGGGTCTGCAGATAGTCGCGGCGCAGATCGGTCAGCAGCATGCCCCAGGCCGAGAATACCGATGAGTTGACCGGCACGATCACATGCGGGACGCGCAGTTCCTCGGCCAGCGCGACGGCGTGCATCGCTCCGCCCCCGCCAAACGCCATCAGCGCGAAGTCGCGCGGGTCATAGCCCTTGTTGGTCGATACCAGCCGCAACGCGGCGGTCATGTTGGCATTGGCGATGCGGACGATACCGCGCGCAACCTCCTCCTTCGACAGGCCCAGCCGTTCCTGCAGCGGCGCGAACGCGGCATCGACCGCCGCCCAGTCCGGCTCGCGCTCGCCGCCGACGAAGCTCGCCGGATCGATGCGGCCGAGGACGAGGTTGGCGTCGGTGGTGGTGGCGCTGGTCCCGCCATGGCCATAAGCCGCCGGCCCCGGACGGGCGCCAGCCGATTTCGGCCCGACATGGAGCTTGTCGCCCTCGTCGATCCAGGCGATCGATCCCCCGCCATTGCCGATCTCGACGATCTCGGAGACCGCCGTCTGAATCGGATAACCTGGGTTCCGCGCGTCGCGCTCGATATGATATTCGGTGGTGACCTTGACCTCGCCGTCCTCGACCAGGGTGCACTTCGCGGTGGTCCCGCCGATGTCGAGGACGATCAGGTTGGGCTCGCCGATATGCCTGCCCATATAGGCGGCGGCGAAGATGCCGCTCGCGGGGCCCGATTCCACCATCGCGATAGGATTGGCCTTGGCCGCCTTGGCGGTGGCGATGCCACCGTTCGACTGCATCATGTAGAGCGGCCGGTTGTAGCCGCCGTCCCTCAGCTGGTCCTCGAGCCGCTCGATATAGCGCTGGGTGATCGGATGGACGTAGGTCGACAGGATCGTGGTGTTCGTCCGTTCATATTCGCGCCATTCGCGGCTCACCTCGTGCGATGCGAGCACCGAGACCTCGGGCCAGAGCCGGCGGATCTCGGCGATCACCGCCTGCTCGTTCGACGGCTCGACATAGGCGTGGAGGAAGGCGACCGCGATCGCCTCGACCCCGTTCCAGCGGAAATGGTCGAGCAGGTCCGGCAGCGGCCCCAGGTCGACCGCGCGCTTGATCTCGCCACGGAACGTCACCCGCTCGTCCAGCTCGGCGCGCAGATAGCGTTCGACGAAGGGCTTGGGCTTGCGGAAGTTGAAGTTGAACAGGTCGGGCCGGTTGCCGCGCGCGATCTCGATCACGTCGCGGAAGCCTCGGGTGGTGATCAGCGCCGTCCTGACGCCCTTGCGCTCGGTCAGGGCGTTGATGACCACTGTCGAGCCATGGGCGAAGAAGTCGAGCCGGCTGATCGGCACGCCCGACTTGTCCAGCGCGTTGAGCACGCCTTCGTCGAAATTGGGTGGGGTGGTGTCGGCCTTGGCGGTGCGGACGGCGCCGCACTGGCCGGTCGCCGGATCAACCTCGTAGAAAACGAGATCGGTGAAGGTCCCGCCGACGTCGCTGGATGCGCGCACCTTGTTACTCCTGCTCTTCGGCGACGAGGAAATAGGCGACGCGGCCGGCCGACAGGGTCAGCGTCGCATGGGGTTCGCCCGCCGGGATGACGACCAGGCTATCGCGCCCGACCCGGGTAGTGCCCTCGGGCGTCTCGACGTCGAATTCACCGTCGAGGATGAACGATATCTCGGTGCCGGCATGGGCCGAGTAGCCCTCGGCGGGATGGCGCACCCCCACCGGGAAGGCCGCCATGCCATAGGTGGTGGTGACCCGCCCCGACGAGACCGTCTCGCCAAGGTTTTCGATCTGGACGACCGCGTCGTCCCATTGCATCGGAATGATCTGCACGAGATTCTGTCCTCAATAGCGGACGCGATTGCCGATCGGCGGCGGGGCGGAGAAGATGCCGAAGGCTTGGAGTTCGGCCTCGGGCGGCGGGGCGCAGCTCCAGCGACGGCTGGGCGACCAGTCGAACCGGCGGCGCAGCGAACCGAGATATTCGGCCATGGTGAAGGCGGCGAGGATCGGGTCGATCACCGGCACGCCCAGCTCCCTCTGGACGATCTCGTTCATGCCGAACGAGCAGGTGCAGCCGAGGATCAGCGCCTCGGCCTTGTCCTCCTCGATCGCGATCCGGCCCGCCTCGAGGATGCGGGCGGTGGTGAGCTCGCAGTCCTTCTGAAGATCGGGCACGCCGATCCCGATCGCACGCATCGAGGCGAGGTTATGGGCATAGCCATAGGCCTCGACCCGCTCGCGCATCTGAACCGCCCATTTCTCCTGGCCGATGATGATCGAGAAGCGATTGGCAAGATTGGCGGCGATCTGGACCGACGCCTGGCACGGCGCGACCACGACCGTCCGCCCCGATATCTCGCGCGCATCCTCCAGCCCCGGATCGTAGAAGCATCCGATCACCATCGCGTCATAGGCTTCGGCATCGGCCATCCGAGCCAGTCGGACCATGTCGGCGACGATCAGCGCCTCATAGGTCCGATATTCGAGATGGTTGGGCAGCGGTGCGGTGCTCAGCGAGACGACGTCGATCTCGGTATCGGCCGCCTTCACGCCGGCCATCAATCCTCCCATCGGCGCGTCGTAATCGGGATATCCCACCGGATTGACCCACAGGACCCTGGTCGTCTGCGACATGGCAAAGCCTCTCCCTCGCGCCGGCCCCGAGGGGGCCGGCGGTTCTTCCTTCAGCGTGGTGGGAGGGGCGCACGAGGCGCCCCTCGTGGCGATCAGAACCTTACCGTCAGATCGATCGACCAGGTTCGCGGCAGTCCGGTCTGGGCGAAGCCACCCAGCACCCATTCGGCGTTGTACTTCTTGTCGAAGAGGTTATCGACCGAGGCGATCAGCGACCAGCTCCCGTCCGGTTTCTCGATGCCGAGGCGGGCGTTGAACAGCTCATAGGAGCTGCGCGCGGTCGAGTTCTCCGGGTCCCAATATTGCTTGCCGTGATGATCGACATCGCCGCGGGCGAAGATGCCGATATCATCCGTGATCGGGGTCCGATACTGGACGCCCATCGACCAGGTATCCTTCGGCACATAGGGCGTCCAGTTGCCGACCTGCGCGGGATCGACCGCATAGGCCTTGATACGGCTGTGCGTGTAGCCATAGTTGGCGAAGGCATCGAGGCCGTCGGCGATCTTCGCCTGAGCCTCCAGCTCGAAGCCGGTCGAACGGACGCGGTCGATGTTGACCAGCACCTGCGCACCGATCGAGCCGATGAACACGAAGTAGAGCGGGTTCTCGTCCTTTGTCGTGTAGAAGGTACCGTTCAGGCGCAGCCGGCGCCCGAACAGGTCGCTCTTGAAGCCGGCTTCGAACGTCTCGGCCTTCTCCTGCTTGACGACGTCCGACACGCCCGTGACCCCGGCCGCGGCGGCGACAGCCGATACGCCGCTCTGGTTGAACTGGCCCGACCGGAAGCCGACACCCCACGAACCGAACAGGTTGAGGTTGTCGCTGACCTTGTACTTCGCCGAGAATTTCGGCTGGAACAGGTCGTAGCTGTTGCGCTTGATGCAGTTGTCGGGCGTCGCCGCAGAACAGCCGATCGGCAGCGAACCGGTCTGGTCCGGGCGGACCGCCTGGCGGCGGCGATCCTTGTCGTAGCGGCCCGCGAAGGACAGTTCGAGCCGGTCGGTCACGTCATAGGCGACGTTGCCGAACAGCGCCCAGGCGCGGTTATGGTTGTCGTCGGCGAGGAAGGACAGTGTCGGGTTCACCGGATTGTTGAACTGCGGCTGCCGCTTGACGGTGACGATGCCCTGGAGATTGTCGTCGCCGGTCGTCGTCGAGATGAAGCGCTTGGTGTCCAGATAATAGGCGCCGGCCATCCAGCGGAAGGGCTGGTTCGACGGTGACGTGATCCGCAGCTCGTTCGACCAGGCCTTCAGATTTTCATATTGGGTCTGCGTCCCGTCGGTCCCGAAAACGTCGACGCTGGCGGTGTAGGGGAATTGGTCGCCCTGGATATACTCCTTCACCTGGTCATAGGCGGTGACGTTGGTGATCGTGGCGAAGCCGGCGTCATATTGCAGCCGCAGCGATACCTGCTTCGTGGTGCGCAGATTATAGCCGAGGTTGGTCGCACAATAGCTCCGTGACACGCGATTGGCGTCGGGCGCCGGGCCGCCGAACGGATTGGTCAGATCGAGGAAGCAGGGCCGGGCCGGATCGAAATTGGCAGACTGATACTGGAAATTGCCGCCGCCGCCTTCGGTCCGCCCATATTGGGCCTTGAGGTCGACGGTGAAGTCCGGGCTCAGTTCGGCGAAGAGCTGACCGCGCAGGTTCAGGTCCTCGACGCCGTCCACTTTCCGGTCGAGATGGACGTTGCGGTAATAGCCGCCGAGATCGCGATAGGCGCCCGACACGCGGAAGCGGAGCGCATCGCCCATCAGCGGGCCCGACACAGATCCCCGCACGCGATAGTCGTCGCCGCGGCCATAGCCGGCCGAGGCCGTTCCCTCGAGGTCCTTGCTCGGCGCCTTGGTGGTGATGACGATCGCGCCGCCGATGGCGTTGCGGCCATAGAGCGCACCTTGCGGGCCACGCAGTACCTCGATCCGCTCGAGGTCGAAAAGCTCCTGGGTCAACTGGCGCGAGGTGACCTGCTGGACGCCGTCGATGACGACGGCGACCGGGCTCTCGCCGTTACGAACCTGCGACACACCGCGGATGGTCAGGAAGGAAACGCCGGCGCTTTGCGACTGGTTGATCGAGACGTTGGGCGTCGACGACAGGAAGTCGCTGACTCCTTCGATCTTGCGATCGGCGATCGACTGCGCCGAGAAGGCCGTCACCGCCAGCGGAATGTCCTGAAGCCGCTCGTTGCGGAGCCGGGCGCTGACCACGATGTCCTCGACACCGACGGCCTGCGTCTCCAGGGCGGGATTCTCCTGAGCCCAGGCCGGCAACGCGCCCATCAGGCACACCATCGCCACACCGCCCTTGAGCACTCGTCTGAATGGACCTGTCATGCTTCTCCCCTTTTCGGATGCCGCGCCGGCGGGGCCTTCCGTCCCTTCCGGTCGCCATGGTTCCTCCACCTCCCGTGTCGATCCGCGGCGGTTTCGAGACAATGTCGGGGAAGCATAGTCCAGGGTGGGATTCCGAGGAGGTATCCCCCTCCCCTCCCCAAAAACCTACCCGAAAGAGCAGGTCAGATGAGCCCGAGTTCGCGGGCCCGCGCAACTGCCTGTGTCCGGCGCGCGACGTCGAGCTTGGCGAAGACATTCTTGAGATGGAACTTCACCGTGTGCTCGGTCATGTCGAGCAGACGGGCGATCTCCTTGTTGGAGCGCCCATGGGCGAGCTCCTCGAGCACCTCGCGCTCGCGGAGGCTCAGCCCGGCATCGCCGCCATCGCCGCCGCGCATGTCCCCCTGCCGGGCCAGCCGCGCGACCAGGGTCGCCGCGAAGTCGACCACGAGGATGTCGACATAGGCGTCCTGCGCGTGGCGCCCGACGGCGCGGAGCAGCGGCATCGCTCCGCGGCTGGCGAGAAACGGGCCGTAGGCGGCCTCGGGGGCCGCCAGGGCCAGTGCCTCGACCATGTCCTCGATCGCCTGCACGCGTGAGCCGGACAGGTCGAGCAGTTGGGCGCGCGCCACCAATATCCGAATGACATGGAGGAAGGCGCCGAGCTCGCGGGCGCAGGCCAGCGCGTCGGTCAGCGTGCGGATCGCCCTCGATCGGTCGATCGCGGCGAAATGCGCGGCGAGGCCCAGCCGGCTTTCGAGATAGGTGAGCCAGACGAAGGGATCGGCCTTCCATGCCTCATCGGGCAGTGCCTGACGCAGCCCCAGCGCGATCGTCGTACGATCGGCGGGGCCGTCGCCCATCAGGGTGAAGGCGTCGGCCAGACGGTCCAGCCTTTCGAGCCCGCGCGCGCGCGCGATCCGGCGTAGCCGTTCAAGCGCGCGCTCCGGATCGTTCAGCAGGCCGTGCTCGACGATGAGCGCGCTGTAGTAGATGTCGACCCAGCCGTCATAGCTTTCGACCTGGTCGAGGTCGGAGCGTATCTGCTCGGCCGGGAGATCGGTCTCCCCACCCGCCCAGAATTTCTGGCTGCTCGCCAGCAGGCGCGACATGGCCCGAAGGCCGGGATCATAGGCGAAATTCTCCTCGGCCATGCGCTGGGCAACGCCGAAATGCGCCTCCGCGGCGCGCAACCTGCCCTGGTAGAGCGCCGCCAGCCCGGCGTGGAGATAGCAATAGTTGAGGCCCAGCATGGTGCGTGCCTGCCGCATCCAGCGCATCGCCTGCTGGGCGCGACGATCGGCCGCGCCGAAGCGGCCCAGCGCGAGATCGTAGACGACGAGATGGCAGGACAGGATCGAGCGCGTCACTGCATCGGCGGACACCATCGCGTTCAGTTCGGCGTCGCGCCTTTCCAGCTCAGCAAGGTCGATATGATGGTCCTCATAGACAGTCAGCAGCACGCCGACGTTCAGCAGGTCGCGTTCGAGCGCCGCGTCCCCCGGGGCGGCGGCGTCGCGCGCCGCGACGGCGATGTCGAACAGGATGCGCGCTTCGGGCAGCAGCCCGTCCTTGATGCATGAATAAGCCTTGGCCACCGATATCCGGGGATAGGCATGGATCACCGCGTCCGGCAGCTGCTGGAGCAGGCCGCGCAGATAGCCGATCCCGCCGAACAGGATCAGCTCCCAACCACCCGCATCCTCGATCAGCTTGGCGCAGCGGGCATAGTCCCCGCTGAGCCGGGCGTGGCGGACGGCGTCCGACATGTAGCCGTTCTGCTCATACCAGCGCGATGCTCGCCGGTGCACCTCGTCGACCGCTGCGTCGCCGAAGCGCCGGCGCTGCTCGTTGCGCAGATATTCGGCGAAGAGATGATGATAGCGATAGCCCGCGCCGCCTTCGACAGTGGGAACGATCAGCGCCCCCAGCGGCTCGAGCCGCGCGATCGTCCGGAGGCTGTCCGGACGTTCGGTGACAGCGGCCGCGAGCCGGTCGTTGAAATGCTCGAGCGGCGCTGTCTGCAGCAGGAAGGACTGGAGGTCGGGCTCCAGGCCGCTGACGATCTGGTCGGCCAGATAGGTCGCTATATGCCCGGAATCGCCGTGGAAATTGTCAAACCGCACATTCGATGGATCGTCTCCGACGAGCAGCCGGGCCAATTGGACCGCGACCGGCCAGCCCTCGGTGCGTTCGAGCAACAGCGCCAGCGCCTCTTCGCCGATCGGTTGTTCGAAGACCTCGGCGAGTTCGTCGGCCGTGAAACGGAGCGCTTCGCTCGTCAGTTCGTCGGCGCGACCAGCCGCGAGGAGATGCGCGATGTCGAAGGGCAGCGGCGACCGCGACGTGACGACGAAGGTCATGTTGGTCGGGATGTTCTGCAGCAGTCCGCGCAGCATGGCATCGACCGCCGGCGAGGCCAGTCGATAATAATCGTCGAGGACGACCAGCACCGGCCGCTCCGCGCGTGCGATCGCATCGAGCATGGTCGACAATGCGGGTGGGATGCCGCTTGCGAAGAATCCCTCTTCGGCACCGGCCTCGAGCCCCTGGAGGTCGAGCCCCGCGGTCGACAGCGACGCCACCAGATAGGATAGGAACTGGGTCGGTTCGGCGTCGCCCTCGTCGAGCGACAGCCAGGCGACCACCGTCCCGCGATCGCGCTCCTCGCGGCACCATTCGGCGACCGTCGTCGATTTCGCATAGCCTGCCGGCGCGATCACCGTCGCGAGGTCGAGCCCGAACCAGCGCTGCATCCGCGCCCGCAGCCGGGGGCGGCCGACCAGGCGAACATTGTTCCGGGGCAGCTCGAGCTTCGACCGGAGCAACCAGGGGCGTGCCATTTCCGGGTCAATCTGGTCAGACATGACCCCGTATCCCCCGAATGATGCTCAGCGGCAATATGAGCCTGCACATGCGCCGATGCCGCGCGCACCGTCCGGCACGGGGTCGGCCGCCACGGCACCGATCAGGATCAGCGTCGGAAGTCCCTCGGCAAAGGCCCGTGTCGCCAGCGGCAGGAGGTCGAGCCGGGTCCGCAACTGCCTTTCGTTGGGCAGGCTGACATTGCACATGATCAGCACCGGCGTGGCGGGCGCCAGCCCTGCGCCGATCAGCGAGCGGCTGAGCTCGGTGGCGGCTTCCCGCCCCATATAGACGGCCAGAGTCGACTGGCCGTCGGCGAGGGCCGTCCAATCCAGATCAAGGCACGTCCCCCGCTGGCTGTGCGCAGTGACGAATTGGACGCGGCGGGCGACGCCGCGAAGCGACAGCGAGATTCCGGCGGACGCCGCGGCGGCGCTCGCCGTGGTGATCCCCGGACAGACCCACGCCGGAATCCCCGCTTCGCGCAACGCGTCGAGCTCCTCGGCCGATCGCCCGAACAGCGAAGGATCGCCCCCCTTGAGCCGCACAACCCGTTTTCCCGCCAGCGCCGCCTCGATGAGCAGGTCGTTGATCGATGCCTGCGGCTTCGAATGCCGGCCAGAGCGTTTGCCGACGCTCACCCGTTCGGCATCGCCGGCGGCGAGATCGAGGATGGCGGGCCCGACCAGCGCGTCGTGGAAGAGGATGTCGGCGGCCGCGATCAGCCGCTCGGCCTTGCGGGTCAACAGGTCGGGGTCACCCGGCCCGGCGCCGACCAGCCAGACGGTTCCAGGCGCGATCGCTTCATCCGGCGGCATGGATCGTCTCCCTGGTTCGGCCGGCATCGGCGAGGATGCGGGCGAGGGCGGGCCGGCAGGACCCGCAATTGGTGCCTGCGCCGATCGCCTTGCCGATCGCGCCGACATCGGCGAGCTGCTGCTCGGCGATGGCCGCGACGATCGTCTTGAGGCCGATGTCGAAGCAGACGCAGACCACCGGCCCGCGATCGGGCATGGCGCCCGGCGCCCGGCCCGCCAGCAGCGTCGGCGCCACCTGCGGCGCGTCGAGCTGCGCGATCAGCCAGTCGCGACCGGGCAGCTCGCCGGCCCGGGTGAGGAACAGCGCCGCCGCCAGCCGATCCTGCGCGATCACCGCCACCCGGCGGGTCCCGCGCGCCGGATCGCTGGCCTCCATCCGAGCGCCCGCGGGAAGCCAGCCGTCGAGCGCCGCGGCATCGCCGATGCCGGCCAGTTCGTAGAGCGTGCCGCCGGCGACGGTTATCCGCGTCGCCCATAGGGCGGGAGGCAGGCCCGCCGGGCCCGCTTCTCCGCGCAGGACCAGGAAGGCGCGCCATTCGATCGCGACCTTCTCGACCCGCGCCGGGGTCGACTTGAAGCCGGGCTGGCCCGAATGCGGGTCGGTCAGCGGCCGGGGCAGCAGGCCGGTGCGGCCGCCGGTCGACTGGCGGTCGGTCCAGTGGATCGGGGTGAAGATCTCGCCCCGGCGCTGGCCTTCGCTCGCGGCGACGCGAAACAGGCTGGCGCCCTGCGGCGTCGCGACCCGGGCGATGTCGCCATCGTCGAGGCCGAACCGCAGGGCGTCCGCGGGGTTGATCTCGACCAGCGGCTCCGCACGATGGCGTGCGAGCTTGGGCGACAGGCCGGTGCGGGTCATCGTGTGCCATTGGTCGCGATAACGGCCGGTGTTGAGGGTCAGCGGCCAGTCGCGCAACGTCTCGGGCAGCGTGGCCTGCGCCACCGGCACCAGCCGCGCCCGCCCATCCGGCGTCGGGAAGCGGCCGTCGGCGAAAGGCCGATCCTGCCAACGCATCGGCTCCATCGTCTCATAGGCGGGGTTGCCGATCGCGCCATGGATCGAAAGGTCGAATAGCCGGGTGCCGCCATTCTCATAGGCCGAGAGGCGGGCATGCTCGCGATAGATGTCGGCCGGCCGATCATAGCTGAAGGCGCTGGCCCAGCCCATGCGCGCGGCGACCTCCTTGACGATCCACCAGTCGGGCTTAGCCTCGCCGGGCGGCGCCAGCACCGGGCGCTGGCGGCTGATGCGCCGTTCGCTGTTGGTGACGGTGCCGTCCTTCTCGGCCCAGGCGGCAGCGGGCAGGCGGACATGGGCGAAACGGCCCGTGTCGGTATCGGCCATCACGTCCGAGACCACGACGAACGGGCAGGCGGCCAGCGCATCGCGCACCCGGCCCGCGTCGGGCATCGATACGGCGGGGTTGGTCGCCATCACCCACAGCGCCTTGACCCGCCCTTCCCCGATCGCCCTGAACATCTCGACCGCCTTGAGGCCCGGCTTCGTCGCCATCGCCGGCGCGGACCAGAAGCGCCCGACGCGCGCGACCTCATCCGGGGCGAAGCCCATATGCGCGGCGAGGGTCGAGGCGAGCCCGCCGACCTCGCGCCCGCCCATCGCATTGGGCTGGCCGGTGATCGAGAAGGGCGCCGCGCCCGGCTTGCCGATCCGCCCGGTGGCGAGATGGACGTTGATGATCGCGTTGACCTGATCGGTGCCGCGCAGCGCCTGGTTGATCCCCTGGCTGAACAGCGTGACGGTGCGGGGATGGGCGGCGAACAGCTCGTAGAAGCGCAACAGCGCTTCGGGCGCGACCTCGCACGTCCTGGCCACCGTCCGGGGATCGCCGCCATCGCCGATCATGTCCCAGAAACGGTCGGGCACCGACAGGCTGGCGTCGACGAACGCCCGGTCGATCAGCCCCGCCCGCCGGCAATGGGCGAGCAGACCGTTCATCAGCGCGACGTCGCTGCCCGGCCGGATCGGCAGGTGCAGGTCGGCATCCTCGCAGGTCTCGGTACGACGCGGATCGATCACGACGAGCTTCGCGCCGCGCTTCTCGCGGGCGGCCTGGATGCGCTGATAGACGATCGGGTGGCACCAGGCGGTGTTGGAGCCGACCAGGATGAACAGGTCCGCCTCGTCGAGATCGTCATAGCTGGCCGACACGACGTCCTCGCCGAAGGCGCGGAGGTGGCCCGCGACCGCGCTCGACATGCACAGCCGCGAATTGGTGTCGATATTGGCCGAGCCGATGAAGCCCTTCATCAGCTTGTTGGCGACATAATAATCCTCGGTCAGGAGCTGGCCCGAGACGTAGAAGGCGACGCTGTCGGGCCCGTGCCTGGCGATCGTCTCCCGGAAGCGGCGGGCGACGAGGTCGAGCGCCTTGTCCCACCCGGTTCCCCTGTCGCCGACCATCGGATGGAGCAACCGGCCCGACAGGCCGACCGTCTCGCCCAGATGGGTGCCCTTCGAACAGAGCCGGCCACGATTGGCGGGATGATCGGGATCGCCCGCGATCGTCACGGCCCGCTCGCCGGTCCCGGTGGCCAGCACGCCGCAGCCGACTCCGCAATAGGGACAGGTGGTGCGGACCGGCACCGGGTCGCTCATGCCGCAGCCAGCATCGCCAGCATCGCGACCCGCGAAACCAGGACGCGGCCCGCATCGGCGCGTACCGGGATGGTCGGCACGCAGCCTTCGTCCTCGCCCAGCGCCTCGCCGGTCGACAGCGAGATGCGCCAATTGTGCAGCGGGCAGGTCACCGCCTCGCCATGGACGATGCCCTGGCTCAGATGCCCCTGCTTGTGCGGGCAGCGGTTGACGAGGGCATAGAGCCTGTTGCCCGCGGTGCGGAAGATCGCGATCTCCTCGCCGTTCGCGGCCTTGATGGTGCGGGCGCCGCGCAGCGGTATCTCCACCAGCGCTCCCACGTCGATCCAGTCTCCGGTCATCATCGCGCTCCCTCCGCGGCCAGGATTTCGAGGGGGCGGAATTCGCCGAGATGGGCATGCTGCTCGCGGTGCTTGCCGGCGGCGCGGGCGGCCCAGGGATCATCCTGCGAGAAGCTCTGCGAGAAGAGGAAGCGCGCGGTCAGCGCCTCGCGGCCGACGACGTCCTCGACGATGCGGCGGCGGACATGGTCGATGCCCACCCGCTCGATCCATGGCGCGGTCCGCTCGAGATACCAGGCCTCCTCGCGGTAGAGCTGGATGAAGGCGGCGATATGGTCGAGCGCCTGCTGCTCGGTCGCCACCTTGCACAGCAGGTCGGTGCCGCGCAGCTTGATGCCGCCATTGCCGCCGACGTGCAGCTCATAGCCGCTGTCGACGCAGATCACGCCGAAATCCTTGATCGTCGCCTCGGCGCAGTTGCGCGGGCAGCCCGACACCGCGATCTTGAACTTGTGGGGCATCCACGAGCCCCAGCTCATCTTCTCCGCCTTGACGCCGAGGCCGGTCGAATCCTGCGTGCCGAAGCGGCACCATTCCGAACCGACGCAGGTCTTCACCGTGCGCAACGCCTTGCCATAGGCATGGCCCGAGACCATGCCGGCGGCGTTGAGGTCGGCCCAGACGGCGGGCAGGTCCTCCTTCCTGATCCCGAAGATGTCGAGCCGCTGGCCGCCGGTCACCTTGACCATCGGCGCGTCATATTTCTCGACCACGTCGGCGATCGCGCGCAGCTCGCGCGGGTTGGTCAGCCCGCCCCACATGCGCGGCACCACCGAATAGGTGCCGTCCTTCTGGATGTTGGCGTGGAGGCGTTCGTTGACGAAGCGGCTCTGCTGGTCGTCGACATAGTCGCCGGGCCAGGCGCAGAGCAGATAATAGTTGAGCGCCGGGCGGCAGGAGGAGCAGCCGTCGGGCGTCGTCCAGTGCAGCTTCTGCATCACCTCGGGGATCGAACGCAGTTCCTGCGCGACGATCTCGCGGCGGACGTCGCCATGGGTGAAGCTGCTGCACGGGCAGATCGTCTTCGGCCCGGACTCGACCTCGTCGCCCAAAGCGAGGGCGAGGATGGTCTCGACCAGCCCGGTGCAGGAGCCGCAGCTCGCCGAGGCCTTGCAGGTCGCGCGCACCGCGTCGAGGCTGCACGCCCCTGCCTGGATCGCGGCGACGACCTTGCCCTTGGAGACGCCGTTGCAGCCGCAGATCTCGGCATCGTCCGAGAGCGCCGCAACGGCCGCCTTAGGGTCCGCCTGCCCCCCTCCCTGGGCGAAGGCCTGTCCGAAGATGATCAGGTCGCGGATGGACGAGACGTCGTCGCCCTTCCTCAGCAGGTCGAAATACCAGCTTCCGTCGGCGGTATCGCCGTAGAGCACCGCGCCGACGACCTTGTCCTCGCGCAGTACCAACCGCTTGTAGACGCCGCGCGCCGCGTCGCGCAGGACGATGTCCTCCGCCCCGTCGCCGCCCGAGAAGTCGCCCGCCGAGAAGACGTCGATGCCCGAGACCTTGAGCTTGGTCGAGGTGACCGAGCCGCGATAGCCGCTCGGCTCCGCGACCAGCCCGTCGGCCAGCGCGCGGCACATTTCCCACAGCGGGGCGACGAGGCCGTAGACCTGTCCGTCATGCTCGACGCATTCGCCGACCGCGAGGATCGCCGGATCGCTGGTCACCATATGGTCGTCGACCTGGATGCCGCGCCCGACCGCCAGCCCCGCTTCGCGCGCCAGCGCCGTCGACGGGCGGATGCCGACCGCC
The DNA here is from genome assembly GCF_900167915.1 of Rhizorhabdus histidinilytica. Classification (GTDB taxonomy): domain Bacteria; phylum Pseudomonadota; class Alphaproteobacteria; order Sphingomonadales; family Sphingomonadaceae; genus Rhizorhabdus; species Rhizorhabdus histidinilytica. The sequence goes on from NZ_FUYM01000004.1 coordinate 431,367, forward strand.
ATGACGACCAGGCTGGCCGGGATGGTGCGGCCGTCCTTCAGCGCCACGCCCTCGACCTGGCCCTCGCCGACGATCGCCGCCGTGTCGGCGCCGGTCAGGATGGTCTGGCCGCGCCGTTCCAGCTCGGTCTTGAGCAGCCAGCCTGCCGCTTCGTCGAGCTGCCGCTCCATCAGGGTCGGCATCAGGTGGAGCACGGTCACCTTCATGCCGCGCAGGCTGAGGCCATGCGCCGCCTCCAGCCCCAGCAGGCCGCCGCCGATGACGACGGCGTCGCCGCCCCGATCGGCCGCCGCCAGCATCGCGTCGACGTCCTTCATGTCGCGGAAACTGATCACGCCGGGCAGGTCCTTGCCCGGCACCGGGATGATGAAGGGATCGGAGCCGGTCGCGATCAGCAGGCGATCATAACCGACCGTGCGGCCGCTGTTCGCGGTGACCGTGCGGGCGGCGCGGTCGATCGCGACGACCGGGTCGCCCGCGACCAGATCGATGCCGTTGTCGGCATACCAGGCGGCATCGTTGATCACGATCTCGTCGAAGCTCTTCTCGCCGGCCAGCACCGGTGACAGCATGATCCGGTTGTAGTTCACATGCGGCTCGGCGCCGAAGATCGTGATGCGGAACCGGCCCGGATCACGCGCCAATATCTCCTCGACCGCGCGGCAGCCCGCCATGCCGTTGCCGATGACGACGAGGCGCTGCGTCCCGACCGTGTCGGAAGCGTCGTCGCGATCCTCGGCGCCGATGCCCGTGCCCTGAAAATCCATCTTCCAAGCTCCAGAAACGAAAAAGGCCGCCATGCGGACGCTGGAAGATCCAGCGCCTGCATGGCGGCCTTGCCATCATCGCGAACCGGCGAACCTGCCGGGACGATGCATCCGCGACACCCGACCCTGGATGTCTCGGACTATGTTCGATCGGACGACCTTGCCCGTTCGAAAAGAAGATGGCGCGAATCGCGCCATCGCTCAAGTAAAATTTTGCACTGCGGCATGGTCAGAAAGTCCAATCAGCCTGCAGCCAGAATTTGCGGGTGTCGGTGGCGAAGCGCTTCGCCCGATAGTCGGCATAGCGCGCGCCGAGCGTCGTGCGCCCGAGCTTGGCGGTGACGAGCAGGTCGAGTTCGTCGCCATAACGGAGGTGGAGCCGGTCGCTGTCGAAGCGATGCCAGGCCGCCTGGATCGAGATCAAGTCGAACGCTCCGGCCTTCGTCCAGCCATGGCCGGCGCCGACGTAGAGATCGCGGACGCCATTGGGTGGCGTGATCAGGAACTTGTCGGCCCAGCCCTGGAATTTGAAGCCGGTGGCCAGCGGCGTCTGGAAACTGGTCAGCGCCGCGCCATGGCTTGCGCCAAGCCGTTCATAGCCGAGGTTGATCCTGAATGCCGCGATGTCGAGCGTCGCGTCGGCCAGATGATAGTCGGCATGATAGGCGTTGGGGTTGCGATGCCAGTCGCTCTGCCGGGCATAGCTGAGGACGTAGGAGAGCTTGACCGCGCGCGCCAACGGACGGCTTCCGGAAAGGCGCGCGCCATAGGTCTGGCTCGACAGTGCGAAGCCCTGCGCCGCCGCCTCATCCTGGTCGACCAGATAGGCGAAGCCGCCGAGCGTGCCGATCGGCGTAGCATAGCCGATGGTGGCGAAGACATTATCGCCCGAAACCGCCTGCTGCCGCGCGCCCCGCCCGTCGATGCCCCAGATGGTGCGCGCCGACCAGGCATAGCTGACATCGACCTTCAGCTTGGGCAGGCCCGTCCATTCGGCGCGCACGGCATCAAAGGTCTGGCCATTGTCGCGGAAGCCGACCGCGCCGACGAAGCGCTCGTCATCGATCGCGATCCGCTGGCGTCCCGCGGTCAGCGCCAGCGCCCTGGTCTTGTAGCGGAGCTGGGCACGGTAGAGGCCGATCGACTGCGGATCGGCGACCAGCGGCCGGGTCGCAGCCCCCCTGAGGCCGTCATAATAATCGTCGATAGCGGCCAGCGCCCCCTGCCCCTCGACCAGCGCGGACCAGGCCCCGCTGCTGGCCTGCAACCCGCCGCGGAGGCGCAGGGTCAGCGCGTCGGCCCTGTCGGGAAGGCCGTCCTGGTCGGCATGTTCATAGCGGATACGGGCGTCGATCAGCGGCTCGAGCGCGATCTTTTCGGCGCAGGCGGGCCCTGCGGCGGCCAGCAGGGCCGCCGTCGCGATGATGGTCTTCATGGGAACCCCTTTCGGATGCGGGCGCCGCCTCCCTGACGGCACCCGGACCTCACATCAGGTCAGATGCGGACACCGGTTTTCGCCGCCTCCCAGTCGCGGCGCCAACGCCGCTTGACCCCGGCCAGCGCCACGAAGGCGAGCAGGCAAAGGCCGGCGAATACCAGGAAGCCGGACTGGTAGCTGCCGCTGAATTGCTTGGCGAAACCCAGCGATGAGGAGAGGTAGAAGCCGCCGATGCCGCCCGCCATGCCGACCAGGCCGGTCATCACGCCGATCTCGGCCCGGAAGCGCTGCGGGACGAGCTGGAACACCGATCCGTTGCCGGTGCCGAGCGCGAGCATCGCGACGACGAAGGTAGCGAGCGCCGCCCCGACCGTATGCGCCGCGCTGACCCCGGCCAGTGCCGCCGCCGCGACCAGATAGACGATCGACAGCGCCTTTACCCCGCCGATCCGATCGGCCAGCGCGCCGCCGAGTGGGCGGACCAGCGATCCGGCGAAGACGCAGGCGGCGGTGCAATAGCCGGCCATCACCGCGGTCAGGCCGAACTGGTCGGTGAAGTAGATCGGCAGCGATGCGGCAAGGCCGACGAAGCCGCCGAAGGTGACGCTGTAGAACAGCATCAGCCACCAGGCGTCGACGGTCCTGAGCGGTTCGAGATAGGCGGCCAGCTTCTTCGGCGCCGGCGCGCCCGGCGCGTCCTTCGCCATCAGCATATAGGCGACGAAGACCAGGACCAGCGGAATGCAGGCGAGACCCAGCACCGCGTTCCAGCCGAACAGATGCGCGAGGCCCGGCGCGAACAGCGCCGCGAGCACGGTGCCCGAATTGCCCATGCCGGCGATGCCCATCGCCTTGCCCTGATGCTCCGGCGGATACCAGCGGCTGGCGAGCGGCAGCGCGATCGCGAAGCTCGCCCCGGCGAAGCCGAGGACGACGCCCAGCGCCAGCGTGCCCGCGAAGCTGGTCACGCCCGTCAGCCAGGCCGTGAACAGGCCTGCGATGACGATGAGCTGGCTGATCGCGCCCGATCGCTTCGGCCCGATCCGATCGACCAGCAGGCCGTTGACGACGCGCAGGATCGCACCCGCCAGGGTCGGAGTCGCAACCATCAGCCCCTTCTGCGCCGGCGTGAGGCCGAGCGATGCGGCGATGTCGGGGCCGAGCGGGCCGAGCATCACCCAGACCATGAAGGCCAGGTCGAAATAGAGAAAGGCCGCGATCAGCGTGGGCTTGTGCCCTGCGCTCCAGAAACCGTCGCCCTTCGCCGGGCGATCCTGATCTTCCCAATATGCGGTAGCCATATGCCAGCCCCCAATCTCGTGGAAAAACGAAAAAAGCCGCCTCCGATCAGCCCTTGGCGGGGATCGGACAGCGGCTTTGCTGCTATTCGCTGGAAACGCCCCCGGCGTTGGGAGCAGGTTCCTCTGGGCGCGCTTCGTCGCGCGACGGACCCTTGATCGGCTATCGGCGCCTTGTTCGCAAGTGCAAAAAAATCACTTGGCCGACAGGCCGGCCAGATAGGCCTCGATATTGTGCGGATCGAACACGCGGCCGTCGAAGAAGCGATCGGGGCCGAGGGTCAGCGCCCCGCTGTGCGATCCGACGCCGGTCGGGGTCGCGATCGCGCCCTCCACCTTCATGCTCGCGCCCGGCATCGGCACGTCGCTGCCGGCCAGCGCGCGGCGATAGACGTCCGACCGGAATACGTCGGCGGCGCGGCGCTCGATCGTCTCGTCCTTCTCCACCATCCTCCAGCGGACGAGCTGCGAATAGATCCACAGCGCCTGGCTGCGCCACGGGAAGTTCGCCGCCTCGCGGTCGAAGATCATGAAATCGTCGATCGCCACCGGCGCGGTGCCCGGCCGCAGCAGGAGCCTGCCTTCCAGGGCGGGCAGGATCGTCGCAGCCGGTTGACCGACATAGCTGGCCCGTGCGAGCAGCGCCGCCAGCTCGCCATGATGGGCGGGATCGTCGCACCAAGCCGCCGCCCGCGCCATCGCGCCCAGGAAGCGGTCGACCATGCCGGCATGGCCCTCCATCCAGTCGGTGCGGAAGGCGAGGACCTTTTCCACGCCGCGCCGCCAGATCCGCGATCCCACCGCGACGATCTCCGCCAGCCCCGCCGCGACCGCGACGCTGCTCCACGGTTCGCCCGCGATGAAGCCGTCGATCTCGCCCGACCGCAGCGCCTCGACCATCAACGACGGCGGCAGCACGCGCAGCGCCAGATCGCGATCGGGGTCGACCCCGGCATAGCCGAGCCAATAGCGCAGCATCAGCGCATGGCTCGAATAGCGGTGGACGATGCCGACCACCGGCTTGCGGCGATGCAGGCCGATGGCGGCCGCAAAATCATGGGCCGCACCCTCCGGATCGGCGATGCGCTTGGCGGGATCGGGATCGAGCGCCGCGGCGAACTCGGTCGACATCGCCAGCGCATTGCCGTTCAGGTTGAGCTTGAAGGGCGCCGAGAGCGCCGCCGGATGCTGGCTGAGCCCCAGCGTCACGGCGATGGCAAGGGGCGCCAGCATGTGCGCGCCCTGCACCTGTCCATAGACCAGCATGTCGCGCACCGTCGCCCAGCTCGTCGCGCGGTGCAGCGAGAGGTCGAAGCCCGCCTCTGCCGCGAATCCCTTCTCTCGCGCGGCTATCAGCGGGGCGCTGTCGGTCAGCGGCAGGAAGGCGATCGAGATCGGCGTCGGGCCCGACATCGGCTGGGCGCTCATTCCGTGCCCCCCAGCAGGCTGTGGGCGGTGATCAGGGCTTCGGCCACCTCGACGATCTTCCTTCCCTGGTTCATCGCGGTCGACCGGAGCAGCGCATAGGCCTCGGGCTCCGGCAGGTCGCGGCTCTTCATCAGCAGCGCCTTGGCGCGATCGATCGTCTTGCGGTCGGCCAGCGCCGAGCGGGCTTCGTCCAAATCGGCCTGCATCCTGGCGAAGGCGTTGAAGCGGCGGATGGCGAGGTCGAGGATCGGCTTCACCCGCTCCTTGCGCAGCCCGTCGACCACATAGGCCGATACCCCGGCATCGATCGCCGCGCCGATCATCTGGTCGTCCGACTGGTCGACGAACATCGCGATCGGCCGGGCGAGGGCGCGGCTCACCGCCAGCATCTCCTCCAGGCTGTCGCGGCTGGGACTGCCCAGGTCCATCAGGACGACGTCGGGCGCCATCCGTTCCAGCTTGGCGACCCAGGCGCCGAGCGGGGGAACGAGTTGGATATCGTCATAGCCGGCTTCGCGCAGCCCGTCCTCGAGGACGGTGGCGCGCAACCCGCTGTCGTCGACGATCACGATCCGCAAGATGCCCCCACTCCAAACCGCCCCCATAACGGCAAGCGCCGCCATCCCCCTCATCGGGAAGACTTCATTCTCTCCAGATCCCATTGCGGCTTCGGACCCATGGTTCCGGCCGCGAACGTGGTTCAGACGCGACGGCTTCCCTGCGGTACGCCGTTCTCATCAGAGAGACGTACAAGCATCTTCTCCAGAACATCAACAGCTAGAATTCCGCAGCGGGCGGCTTTGGTGCGGAGCGACCGAACCTATTGGAGGCTCTCGAGCGCCATGGCCTCAGAGTGGGCCGACATGTTCGACTGACGCGCATAAGAAATCGCCGCCGAGCGGCAGTTGACGCCGATCTTGCGGTAGAGGCTCTTGCGATAGCCCAACACTGTCCCGACCGAGAGCGACATCCGCCAGGCGATCTCCTTGCTCGACAGGCCTTCGACGATGAAGCCCAGCACCTCGCGCTCGCGCGGGCCGAGGCGGGGCTGGTTGCGCTCCTCGACCTCGATCAGGTCGCCACGCGACGGCGCCAGGCGTCGCATCGCATGCCGACCGGTATCGGGCCGGAGCACGAGAATTCCGCCCGCTGCGCTCTCGCTGGAGGCGAGCTCATGTTCGAAATGGCCACGCAGGTCGCTCTGCACCGCCAGCCTCTGCGCCTCGGCGACCAGATCCCCCGCCGCGCGGGCTTCGCCGCTCGCCGCGTGGCAGGCCGCCTTCAGCACCGTCGCCGTGATCAGCCGGCGCGCGCATTCGCGGACCGCGGGCTGGTCGAGCAGCGCATCGACTCCGGCCAGCGCGGCGGGCACGTCCCCGCGCTTGAGCCCGACCCGGACGTTGAGGAAGGCGCTCTCGACCGGCTCGACGTGCTGAAGCTCCTCCACCCCGCGTTCGATCGCCCGGATGTCGCGCTCGCTCTGTACGAGCATCTCGGCACGGAGCGACCGAAGATAGCGCGACAGCAGGCCGAGATTGCGGTTCTCCATCCGGTCCAGCACGGTGTCGAGGAAGCTGATCGCCCGCTCGGTGCCTTCGCGATGCTGCACCCGGATCGAGGCGATCCGGTAGAAGGGCCGGAGCATCTCGTACCAGGGGTCGAGCTCGTCGATACGATCGAACACCGCCTCGATGATCGCATAGGCCTGCTCCGCCTCGCCGCGCTCGAATTCGAGTTCCGCCAGGAATATCTTCGCCGCGACCATCTGGTTCGAATCGGCGCCGAAGCAATTCTCGGCGATGTCGAGCACCGCCGCGAAGCGCCGGCTCGCGTCGCGGGTGTTGCCGCTCTGGAGATGGGCATGACCAAGCCAGAGCTGGACATAGGCCTCGACGAAGGTCGCCTTGGCCGCCTGGCATTTGAGCGTCGCCTCGCGACCGGTCGCCTCGGCCTCGACGAACAGCCCCTCGCGAATCTGATAGCCGCCCTTGAGGTTGAGGATCATCGCATCGGCGATGTTGCGGATGTCGGCCGGTCCATGGTCGCGGAGCCGTTCGAGCGAGGGGAAGTCGATCGGCCGCATCTCGTAGGAGCGGAGTACGCCGTCGATCAGCGCATAGCCGATCCGGAAGCTGTGGAACGCCTCCTCGTCGGGGAAGCTCGCAGGATCGAGATCGGTCGATATCTCGTCGAGCAGATGGCGCGCCTCGTCGATCGCGCGCGCCTGCATCAGCACATAGACCTTGGTCAGCAGCATCGCCGGCCTTCCCCCGAGCCGACCGATCGGGATCGCGTTGACGGCATAGAGGATCGGGGCGCCCCATTGCAGGATCAGCAGCCAGCCGCCGCCCGCCTCGATCAGGTCGCAGAGCAGATCGAGATCGCCGGTCTCCAACGCATGGCGGATCGCGCCGACCCGGTCGCCGCTCGCGACCAGCGAGGTCGACAGCGACCGGTGGATGTCCGAGATGCGCTTTTGCGAGGAGCGGCGGCCGAGCCGGTCGACCGCGAAACGCACCGCCGCATGCGGCTCATAGACCAGCCGCGTCCCTTCCGACCGGAGCTTGACCAGTCCGTCGCGGGCTAGACGGGTGACGATCTCGCCCGCGCTGGCGAAATCGTCATGCTCGAAGATCGGCGCGGTGGCGTTGCCGAAGGCGAAGGCGGCCGCCAGTACCTCGATGTCGCGCGATGACGGAGCGACGTCCATCAGGTCGCGGACGAAATCAGCGATCATGTCGCCCGCCTCGCCCCCAGTGCCGAAGCCGTGGTCGGCCGGCGAATGCCCCGTCCCGTGCCGCACCGACGCAATCAGCGCCGGCCAGCCGCCGGTGGTCGCGACCAGCGCCGCGACCTCGCGTTCGGGCAGGCCCCCGTCGAACAGCTCGGCCACCTCGGCGGCGGAGAAGGCGAGTTCGGCTGGAGTGTACATGATCCCGCCGTCGCCGAGCACGCCCGCCAGCCGCGGCGGCGCGACCCGCGAGGAGACGACCAGCTTCGCCTTCTCGCCAAAATGCTTGCCGATCATCTGCGAGAGGCCGAGCACGGTGTCGAGATCGCCGGGCGCGACCTCGTCGAGATAGAGCGACACGGATCCGTCCCGCCGGCAGGTCGCGTCGACCTCGGCGAGCAGGTCGTCGATCCCGAACGGGCCCGCGCCGGGGGCGATGTCCCGTGCTTCGCCGTTATCCCTGAGTGCAAGGCAGAGATAGTGCGGGAAGCCGTCCGTCCCGGCAGGGCGGTGATAGAGGTTCAGCCAGCGGGCGCTCTCGCCTTCCGACCGGGCGAGATCGAACGCCTGCGCCATCAGCGTCGACTTCCCGAAACCGCTGGGCGAGGCGAGGAAGGTCAGCGGATAAGGCGACCGCGATATCCTCGAAGCGATGGCGCGGGGAATGAAGCTGCGTTGCGGGATCGGCGGCGCGAAGCGATATCGAGAAACAATATCCATGGATCGGCCAGCTTTCCCGATGCGGCTTCCTGCCTCGCCGTCCGCGCCTTCGCGGTCCGGTCCGAAATTGTACCATGAGGGGGCGGGAGCCGACAAGCTGACGCCGGGCGCGCGCCTTCCTCCTTCCCTCCCCCTCCCATATTAGGGGATTGCGCCGCGCCGCCCCGACTGGTTGCCTCCGGACGCAACCTCGCCACCGCTAACGGGTCACCAGATGCAGCCCACTCCGGCCTCCGTCTCCTTCGATCTCAACGGCGCCGCCGTCAGCGAACAGGTCCCTCCGGCAACCCTGCTCGCGGCGCTGCTGCGCGATCGGCTCGGCATGAAGAGCGTCCGGCTCGGATGCGGCGAAGGGGTGTGCGGAAGCTGCTCGATCCTCGTCGACGGGCGCAGCATGCGCTCCTGCCTGATGCTCGCCGCCCAGGCCGACGGCACATCCATCACAACGGTCGAGGGCTATGCCGCCCGACCCGACCTCGCAACGGTACAGGCCGCCTTCGTCGAGGGTTTCGGTGCGCAATGCGGCTTCTGCACCTCGGGCATGATGGCCACGGTCGCCGAATATCTGGCGGACGGCTCGGTCTCCGACCATGGCGATCCGGTGACGATCCGGTCCGCGCTCAACGCGGTCGCCTGCCGCTGCACCGGTTATCAGCAGATCGTCCGGCTCGTCGCCGGCCTCGCCGGGGAACGCTGAGATGGACGCGCCGACCGCTCCCTCCTGCCGTTCGACCGGAACCTCGGTCCGGCGGCGCGGGCTGGCGCGGATCGTCGCCGGCAAGGCGGCCTATGTCCCCGACCAGCACCTGCCCGGCACGCTCGACGTCGCCTTCGCACGCAGCCCCGTCGCACACGCCCATATCCGCTCGATCGACATCGGGCGGGCCGCCGCGCTGCCGGGCGTGGTCGCGGTCCGCACGATGCGCGACCTGCCCGGCCTCGGCAGCCTGTCATCGACCTGGGAGGTAGCCGGCCAGCGCCATTGCCCCGAACATGCGCTCGCGACCGACCGGCTGCGGCATGTCGGCCAGGCCTTCGCGGTGGTCGTGGCGAACGACCGCGCCACCGCCGAACGCGCCGCGGCGCTGGTCGAGATCGACCTGGAGCCGCTGCCCGCCCTCCTGTCGGTCGACGCGGCGCTGGAGCCCGACGCCCCCCGCCTCTATCCCGACTGGCCGGACAACGAAGCAGCCCGCGCCGAATGGCTGGTCGGCGATCCCGACGCCGCACTCGACGGCGCCGCACTGGTCGTCGAGGAGAGCTTCACCAGCCAACGGGTCCATCCGCTCAGCCTGGAGACGCGCGGCATTCTCGCCGCGCCCGACGGAGAGGGCGGCGTGACGCTGTGGGTGTCGACCCAGGCGCCGCACCAGGTGAAGATGGCTGTCGCATCGGCGCTCGGCCTGCCCGAGCATCGGCTGCGGGTGATCGTGCCCAATGTCGGCGGCGGTTTCGGCATGAAGGCCTATCCCCATGCCGACGAGGCGCTGCTCGCCCGCCTCGCCCTCGATCTCGGCCGGCCGGTGCGCTGGATCGAGGACCGCCGCGAATCCTTCGTCAGCTCGGCGATGGGGCGCGACCAGCGAGTCGATCTGCGCGTCGGCTTCGACGCGACCGGACGCATCCTCGCGCTCGACGGGGTCGTCACGCTCGACAAGGGCGCGCTGATCGGTCAATCGTCGCTCGGCACGGCCTGGGTCGGCGCGGCCTTCCTGCCCGGCGGCTACGCCATTCCGGCGGTACGTATCATCGCCCGCGCGATCGTCACCAACACGCCGCAGACCGGCGCCTATCGCGGTTATGGCCAGCCTGAAACCAATCTCGCGCTCGAGCGGACGCTCGACATCGCGGCGGATCGGCTCGGCATCAGCCCCGCGGAGATCCGGCAGCGCAACTTCATCGTCCCCGCGCAGATGCCGCACATGATCGCGACCGGCGTGACGCTCGACAGCGGTGACTATCCCCGCCTGCTCGACATGACGCTCGAACGCTTCGGCTATGAGGAGGCCCGCGCCCGCTGCGCCGCGGCGGCGGCATCGCCGGTCCGGCGCGGCGTCGGGATCGCCTGCTATATCGAGACGAGCAACATGGCGCCCTCGGCGGCGGCGGCCTATCTCGGCATCCGCGCGGGCAGCTTCGACCTGCTTACGATCCGGATGGAGCCGACCGGCCATGTCCGTATCGATACCGGCCAGACCGAACTGGGCCAGGGCATCTCCATCACCCTCGCCCAGCTATGCGCCGACGAGTTGATGATGCCGGTGGAGGACGTCGTCGTCGCGCATGGCGACACCGCCCTTCCCGCCTTCACCTCCTACGGCACCGCCGGCAGCGCGGGGGCCGGAGTCGGCGGCGCGGCGGTGATCAAGGGTGCCGCCAGGCTGCGCGACAAGCTGCTGCTCTGGGGCGCGCACCTGCTCCAGCTCGACGCCGCGGCGGTCGAGCTGGCGAGCGCCCGGCCGCTGGGCGACGAAGGCGCTCCGCGCGCCGTGGTCCGTGACAAGGCCGATCCCGGCCGCCAGGTCGCCGTGTCCGAGATCGCCCGCGCCGCCTATTTCTTCCACTCGGCGCCGGACGGCGTCGATCCGGGGCTGGAGGCGTCCGTCGGCTATGATCCGCCGGGCTTCGCCATCTCCTACGGCGCGGTGGCGGTGGAGGTCGCGGTCGACGCCGAGACGGGCAAGGTTGCGATCGAGCGGATGACCTTCGGCCATGATTGCGGCCGGGTGATCAACCCCGCCATCGTCGAGGGCCAGATCAGTGGCGCGGTGGCGCAGGCGATCGGGGCTACGCTCTACGAAGCCGCGCGCTACGACGAGGAAGGCCGCCCGCTCTCGACATCGCTGATGGACTATATGCTGCCGCTCGCCGCCGACGTGCCGCCAATCGACCTCGTCCATCTCGAGACCCCCTCCCCCCTCTATCCCCACGGGGTGAAGGGCGTCGGGGAAAGCGGCACCATCGCGGTGCCGGCGGCGATCATGAACGCCGTCCAGCACGCGATCGGCACCGGAACGACGCTGACCGCGCTGCCGCTGTCGGCCGAGCGTGTCTGGGAAGCGATGCGCACCACCGCCCAGATATGAAAAGGCCGGGCGCGCGTACGCACCCGGCCCCCCGGCCTTCCCGCGAAATCAACGGTTGAAATAGGCGATCGCCTCGATCTCGATCATGAAATCGGTGTTGACGAGCCGATTGATCTCCACCCCGGTCGCGGCCGGCGGGACGACGCCCTGATAGAAGTCCGCCCGCGCCTGTGCGCCGTCGAAGAATTTGTCCATGTCGGTGACGTAGATGGTCTCCTTGACGATATCGGTCGGATCGAGGCCGTGATGCTTCAGCGTCCGGCCGATGTCGGCGTAGATCGAACGCATCTGCGCCCCCATGTCGCCGACATTGGTCGGGGTGCCGTCGTCGTCCCAGCTCACGCAGCCCGAGATGAACAGGAAATCGCCGGCGCGCACCGCCTGCGAAAAGCCATAGTCGTTCTCGATCGGCCGCGGGCGAAACGCCTTGTCGATATCCACCATAATCTGCTCCTTCGTGAGAAGGGAGGATGGCACCGGCACGGGGGCATCCTCCCAGGACGGCTAGTGAATGAACGGCGCGCTCGGATGAGCACGCGGATAGGCGCGCAGATAATCGAGGAAACGCGCCAGCGTCTTGTCCGATTTTGTGAGCGTTCCGGGCCGATATCTGATCGTGTTGAGCACGGGCAAATCCTCGTTCAGCACATGGCTCTCGAAGACCTTCATCTCGTTGAGCAGAGCCAGTCCGGCGGCGTTGCCGTCGTCTTCGGACCGCCGCGTCACGATCCCGGCATAGATGCCGGACTTGTTGGGGCGGCTGCATCCGAAGACGGTGAAGGCCCCGTACCAGCGGCCGTTGTGGGTGCCTTCCTGGAAGAAGATGTTCGAGCCGTGGATGCCGAGCTTCCAGGCCAGCTCGGCCTCGCCCTTCTGGTTCTGCTCGGCGGTGCCGCCGGAGAAATTATAGTGGAAACCCCATTCGTGCCAGTGGACCAGCTTATGGGGGTCCTCATGCTCGAAGCTGACGCCGTGCAGCACCTTGAGATGCTGCATGTCGGGCGTGTTCGCGGCGAATACCCATCCATCGCAGTCCATCACGGCACCGCGGAAGGTGCTGATGTTCAGCTCGCTTTCGTCATGGGGGAAGAGGTCGGGGAAATCGAACAGCGGCTTGACCCCGTTGAACGCCATCACCAGCCCGAGCCGCTCGATCGTCGGGAATTTGAAGAGGCGTGCCGTCCGCGGCGGATGATCGCCGATCGCCGTCTTCACGCAATGGCCCGCCGAATCGAACTGCCAGTGATGGAAGGGGCATTGCACATTGTCGCCGACCACCGCACCGACGCCGATATCCGCCCCCAGATGGGGACAATAGGCGCTCATCACATGCGCCTTGCCCTCGCTGTCGCGGTAGACCAACACCCGTCCGCCGAGGAACTCGCGGCTGATCACGCGCCCCGTTTCGAGCTCGTCGCTGAGGCAAAGGGGAAACCAGCTCTGCGTGTAGACGCCATTCTCGCCTTCGCCCGGAATGGGGGCTGCGAGATGGCGGACCGGGACGTCCGCCTCCTCGTCATGGTTCTGCAGCGGCTGGCCGGTCATGGCAGGATTCTCCATATCATCTGGTTTGAGTGTGCCGTCTCGGGGGCCGAGCGGCCGGAAGGACGGCGACCGACGCCGCCGCCTCCCGGCGCGGCGCCCGTCAGTAGCGCCAGCTTGCCTGCAGCCCGTAGGTACGGGGCATGCCGGTGAAGCGGACGATCGACGACAGGCTGTCGAGAACGTTGGTCCAGTAATATTTGTTGGTGAGGTTGCGGACGAAGGCCCCGACCTTCACCTTGTTCTCGCCGAAGGAGACGCCCGCGCGCACGTCGATCAGCGTATAGGCCTTGATCACCTGCCGCGTGTCGGCGCTGGTGAAGGCGGTGTCGCGGTTCGCCAGCACCGAGGAGGTCGCGCTGTTGTAGACCGCGGAGACGCCTGCATAGCCCTCATGCCCGGTGCCAAGCGGGAAGCGATATTCGGCATCGCCGACCAGCGACCATTTGGGCGCATAGGGGAAGCGCTGCCCCTTGAAGTTGGTCGGCGTGCCGAAGGCGTCGAAGCCGTCATAGCGGGTCACCCGCGTCTGGAGATAGGTGCCGCCCGCACTGAGCGTCAGCCCATCGACTGGGCGCAGGGTCAGCGACGCCTCGATGCCCTTGCTCCAGCTGCTGGGAATCTGGACCAGTCCGTCGAGCGTTCCGAACAGTGGATCGGGTTTGCGGCTGCGGAGCTGCTTGTTCTTGTAGTCGTTGTAGAAGCCCGCGATCGTCAGCTCGCCGAGCCGGTCGGGCAGCGACGCCTTGAGGCCCAGCTCGTAGGTGAGCACCGATTCCTGGTGGACCGGGAGCAAGCCGGTATAGCTGACCACCGAAGCGGTCGGGAAGCTGCCGGCCTTGTAGCCCTTGGCGATGCGGCCATAGACCATCGCCTTGTCGCTGAGCTTATAGTCGACGACCGCGTTCCACGAGAGATTGTCCTCGTTGAGCTTGTCGAACAGCAGCGGGTCGTAGGTCTGCGGGAAGTTCGGCGTGAACACCGAGCATTGCCCGTCGGCGAGGCTGGTCCCGAAGATCTGGTTGAACCAGTCGGCGGTGACGCCGAGCACGAAGGAACAGCCGCTGAACGATCGCCTCACATTGGTGTAGCGGGCGCCGGCGGTGAGCTTCACCCGATCGGTGAGCTGGACTTCGCCATTGAGGAAGGCGGCATAGGTCTTCGAAATCTGATGGGTGAAACTGTACGTATATTCGGGCAGCAGGTGACCCGGCACGAAATAGAGCGGATCGGCCGAGACCGACTGGCCGATATTGTAGAAGATCCGATCGTAGACGTTGAACCTGTCATAGTTGAGGCCCGAGGTGATCCGGACCTTGTCGAAATCGGCGTTGAGCCGAAGCTCCTGCGAAAACGCGTGGATATAGCCGGTCGTGTTATTGTCGGCCGAGTTGAGCGTGGTGCCGTCGAAATCCTGCACCGAGTCGGTCTTGTAACGCGAATAGGAGGTGATCGAGATCAGCTTGAGATTGTCGGTCAGCCCCTTTTCGAGGCGCAGCGATCCCTGGATGAAGCTGTCGTCGCGCTTGTTCGCGCGGCCGTAGACGCCCGCCCCCCAGTCGGCCGAGCGATTGTCGCGCGGCGGGCGCGGATAGGCGCGGAACGCCGCCGCCTCGGGATTGCCGCAGGTGCCGGCGGTCGACGCCCCACAACTGTCGACCAGCAACTGGGGCGCCTGGGTGTCGCCCCGGTCCTGCCAGGCGCTCAGCATCGCGCGGACGGTGAAGTCCGGCCCGGCGTCCCAGGTGACGATCGCGCGGCCCTGGAGCTGCTTGACCTTGCCGAGGTCGTCGTTGCGGGTGATGCTCTTCTGCCAGGGCCCGCCCTGGACGACGCGCGCCGCGACGCGGGCCGATAGCCTGTCGCTCAGCGGGCCGCTGACGAACCCCTGCGCGTCATAGGTGGAGAAGCGCGACAGGGTGAGATCGGCGCCCGCCGCAAGCGCGGCGGTCGGCTGCGCGGCGATATAGTTGATCGCGCCGCCGGTCGTGTTCTGGCCGAACAGCGTCCCCTGCGGCCCCTTGAGCACCTCGACCCGCTGGAGGTCGAGCACCGCGAGCTTGGTCGTTGCGCTGAACGGCAGCGGCACCTCGTCGACATAGACCGCGACGGTGGGCGCGGCCGACAGGCTGGTCTCGTAGAAGCCGATGCCGCGCATGGTGTAGACAGGCGTATTGAACGGCGACGGCTGGACGGTCAGGCCGGGAACGATCTTCACCAGGTCCTCGGGCGAGCGGACGCCCGCGCTGAGCAGCTTGTCGCCGCTGGCGATGGTCAGCGACATCGGCACGGTCCGCGCGCTTTCCTCGCGCTTGTTGGCGGTGACGATGATCTCGGCCGGATCATCCGCGACCGCGGGCGCCGCCTCGGCAGCATGGAGCGGGGTAGTCAGCCCCTGGCTCGCGACGACGGTCAGGCAACTGGCCGCGAGCAGCCGGGCGATGGTGGAATTGGCCATGTTTCGATCCCCTCTTTTATTGAGTCCTTGAAGCCAACGAGGCTCCGATAATCCCGGCCAAGCCCCTCTTCACGATAGCCCATAAATCTGGACGGCCTCCGCGCCGGCCAGTCCGAAGCGCACATCCCATCCCACCCGATTCATGGGGGGCGGTCCGGAAATTCCCGATTTCCCTGCAGTTCGCCAAGGCCCCGACCCGCCGCCGGCACCCCATTTTTTTCGGGGCTGTCCTCGTCCGGCGATCGCGTCATGCATCGCTGGACAATGGGCGCGGGCCTCCCGCCTCCATGCCGCTCATAGAACAATACCGGACTTCGGCCCGGCCCCTGGAGAGACGGAGAGATGTCGAACTATCCGAAGCCCGACGGCCCCACCCTGCGGGCCATCTACGAGAAAGCCGCCCGCATCCAGTTCAACGACGAACGGGTGATCAAGGAGATCAAGGCCGGCAAGCTGGTGATGCCCTTCTACAGCACCCGCGGCCAGGAGATCATACCGGCAGCGATCTCGGTCTCGCTGACCGACGACGATTATGTGAACACCATCTATCGCGGCGGCCACGACCAGATCGCCAAGGGCTTCCCGCTCGCCGATTATTGGGCCGAGATCGCCGGCCGCGTGACCGGCGCATGCAAGGGCAAGGGCGGCCCGATGCACCTGACCTACCCCGCCAAGGGGATCATGGTGACGACCGGCATCGTCGGCAGCACCGCCCCCATCGCCAACGGCCTGGCCTGGGCGGCCAAGCTCGAAGGCAAGGGCCGCGTCACCATCGCCAATTTCGGAGACGGCGCCGCCAATATCGGCGCGGTCCACGAGGCGATGGAAGGGATCCGGGTCGACGGCAACGATCCCGACGAGATGTACGGCGTGGCGCGCTGGGCGATCGATCGCGCCCGCGCCGGCGAGGGTCCGACCTTCATCGAGGCGACCACCTTCCGCTTCAACGGGCACCTGATCGGCGAGGCCGGCGGCTATATGGACAAGGAACTCTACGCCGCCTCGCAGACGCGCGATCCGATGCCGATCCTGCGCCGCCGCCTCGTCGAGGAGGGGATCGTCGCGGCCGGGGAACTCGACGCGCTCGACGCCTCGATCCGCGCCGAGATCGATGCCGCGGTCAGGACGGCCTACGCCGCCGACTATCCCGATCCTTCCGAACTGAAGGTCGACGTGCTCGTCGACGCGATCGCCTGAGCGGAGACACGACCATGACCGACCCCGTCAAGATGACGATGATCGACGCGATCAACCGCGCCCTCCACGACGCGATGGAGGAGAATGGCAGGATATTGCTGCTCGGCGAGGACGTCGCCGATCCCGAGGACGGCGGCGTCTTCGGCGCGACCCGGGGGCTTTCCACCAGGTTCGGCGAGGACCGGGTCAAATCCACCCCGATCTCCGAACAGGCGATCGTCGGCGCCGCCATCGGCGCGTCGCTGGTCGGCTACCGCCCGGTCGCCGAGGTGATGCTGATGAACTTCATGACCGTCGCGATGGACATGCTGGTCAACCATGCCGCCAAGCTGCGCTTCATGTCGGGCGGCCAGACGAGCGTGCCGATCACGGTCCGCACGATGACCGGCAGCGGCCTCTCGCTCGGTGGCCAGCACAGCGATTTCGTCGAGGCCTGGTTCGCGCACACCGCCGGCATGAAAGTGGTGATCCCGTCGAGCGCCAACGACGCCTACGGCCTGCTCCGTTCGGCGATCGACGACGAGGATCCGGTGATCTTCGTCGAGACGCTGCCGATCTACTGGGCGCAGGGCGACGTCAGCTTCGAGCGGATTCCGATCGGCAGGGCCCGCGTGTGCCGCGAGGGCAGCGACCTGACGATCATCGCCTATGGGCAGATGGTGCCGCACAGCCTGACCGTCGCGGCCGAGCTCGCCAAGCAGGGCAAGTCTGTCGAGGTGGTCGACCTCCGGACCGTTTCCCCCTGGGACCGGGACACCGTGCTGGCGAGCGTCGCCAAGACCGGCCGCGCGCTGATCGTCCATGAGGCGGTCAAGGAATATGGCGTCGGCGCGGAGATCGCCTCGGTGATCGGCGAGGCGCTGTTCGGCCAACTCAAGGCGCCGATCCAGCGGCTCGGCGGCGCCTATTGCCCGGTGCCGTTCAGTAAGCCGCTCGAACAGGCCTTCGCCCCCAATGCCGACAGCATCGGCGCCGCGGCGACCGCGCTGCTTTCCTGACGAAGAGGATCGGAACCGGACGATGACGACACAGGTGCTGCTGCCCAAGCTGGGCTTTTCGATGAGCGAGGGCGAGCTGAGCGAATGGCTGGTGCCCGACGGGGCGATGGTCACCGAGGGCCAGCCGCTCTATGCGCTCGAAAGCGAGAAATCGACGCAGGAGGTCGAGGCCCCGGCCAGCGGCCGGCTGCGGATCATCGCCGCCATCGGCCAGACCTATGAGGTCGGCGCCGTCCTGGCCGAGATCGAATAATTGAGGCTTGCTTTCTGGAAGGCGCGGCCCAAGCCTGGGCGGCATCATGCCGCTCCAGGTTCAGCCATGACCGATACTGCCGCCGGCGGCGCCACGCCCCTACGCTATTCGGCGCCAACGACCATCGAGGAGATGGTGGCACTGCTCGCCGGGGACCGGGGCGCAACGCTGATCGCCGGCGGTCAGAGCCTGTTGCCGCCGCTGCTGGCCGGCGTCGGCGCCGCGACCCATCTCGTCGACATCCGCAACGTCGAGCGGCTTCGCGCGATCGAGATCGGCGAGGACGAGATCTTCATCGGCGCGGGCAACCGCTTCTCCGACCTGCTGCGCGGCCCGGTCGCCGGACTGCTGCCCGCGCTCGCCGAGGCGCTGCGCCATGTCGGCACGACCACCATCCGCAACCGCGCCACGCTCGGCGGCAACATCGCCTGGGCCGATCCCCGCGCCGAGGCGCCGATGGTGCTGATGCTCCACGGCGCGACGGTGCGGACCGACCGCCGCGCCATCCCGATGGCGACGCTGCCCGTCGGTCCTTTCAAGACCCGGCTGGCGCGCGACGAGGTCATCCTGGGCGTGACCGTGCCGCGCCGTCCCGATCCCGCCGCGATGCGCTTCGCCGAACTGCTCGACCGCCACAGCGCCGGCAAGGCGGTGGTGTCGGTCGCGGTCCGACCGGCCGGCGACGCGATCGACTTCGCGATCGCCGGGCTGCTCGACCGGCCGGTGACCGCCACCGCGCCGGTCGCCTCGCTCGATCGCAGCCTGAGCGAGATCGAGCGCAGCCACCGGCCGCTCGAGGACCCGTTCCATTCCTACCGCTACCGCCGCGAAATGGCGCTCGTGCTGCTGCATCGGGCGCTGGCGGCCTCGATCGAAGGACGTTGAGAACATGTATCCCGCGCCTCCGCCACAAGGCCAATCACTGTCGCTGATGCTGCGGCGATCCGCCTTGCGCCACCGCGACAAGACGGCGCTGGTCTTCGAGGACGACGCCTGGAGCTATGCCGAGCTCGACCGGCTGGTCGACGAGCTGGGCGAAGGCCTGTTGCGGCTCGGGGTCGAGGCCGGGGATCGGGTCGCGATCCTCGCCCGCAACAGCCATGCCTTCCTGGCGCTGCGCTTCGCGGTCGCGCGGATCGCGGCGGTGCTGGTGCCGGTCAACGTGATGCTCGGACCTGCCGAGGTCGCCTATGTCCTCGACCATTCGGGCGCGCGGCTGCTGTTCACAGACGCCGCGCTGCTCCCCCTCGCCCGCGAGGCCACGCCGGCCACGGTCGAGGAGATACTGATCCTCACCGGCCGGGACGACAGCGGCGAATGCCGGGGCTGGCGCGCATTGCTCGTCCCCGGCGGGGCGCCCGGCGATCGCGCCGACGGCGCCGACCTGCTCCAGATCATCTACACCAGCGGCACCGAGAGCCGGCCCAAGGGCGCGATGCTCAGCCATGCCGCGGTGCTGTGGCAATATCAGAGCTGCCTGTTCGATTGCGACTGGTCGCCCGACGTGATCGCCCTGCACGCCTTGCCGCTGTTCCACTGCGCCGCGCTCGACGCGATGGCCGGCCCCGCCCTGCTCGCCGGTGCGACCAGCATCATCGCGGCGTCGCCCGCACCCGAGCTGATCATCCCGATGATCGAGCGCCACCGCATATCCTCCTTCTTCGCCCCTCCGACGGTATGGATCGCGCTGCTGCGCTCCCCGCTGTTCGAGAAGCACGATCTTTCGTCGCTGACGCGCGGCTTCTATGGCGCAGCGATCATGCCGGCCGCGGTGATCGACGAACTGGGCGCACGGCTGCCGGGCTTGAGGCTCTGGAACCTCTACGGCCAGACCGAGATCGCACCGGTCGCGACGGTGCTTCGCCCCGAGGAGCATGCGGCCAGGCCGACCTCGGCAGGCCGCCCGACGCTCCACGTCCAAACCCGGGTGGTCGACGACCAGATGCGCGACGTCGCCCCCGGGGAGATCGGCGAGATCGTCCACCGTTCGCCCCAGCTCCTGTCCGGCTATTGGCGGCAGCCCGAGATCAGCGAAGCGGCCTTCGCGGGCGGCTGGTTCCATAGCGGCGACCTCGCCACGATCGATGCGGAAGGCTTCATCACCGTCGTCGATCGCAAGAAAGACATGATCAAGAGCGGCGGCGAGAACGTCTCCTCGCGCGAGGTCGAGGAGGCGATCTACGCCCATCCGCATGTCTCGGAGGTTGCGGTGATCGGCCTTCCCGACCCCCATTGGATCGAGGCAGTGACCGCCTTCATCGTCCCACGCAACGGCGCCGATGTGTCGGCGGAGGACATCCACGCGCATTGCGCGGGCCGCCTCGCCGGCTTCAAGCGGCCCAAGCGAATCTGCTTCGTCCCCGAACTGCCGCGCAACGCCGCCGGCAAGATCCTCAAACGGGAGCTGCGCGATCAGGCGCCGGGCGCCTGATTTCTGCATCCGTCACTGCAGGACGATCACATCGGACCGGCAGGGCGTCAGCCCACCTCGGCCAGGAAATCGGTCATCAGCCGCGCCGCATTCGGATGCGCGGTGCCCCTCATGAGCCCGACCTTGCGGACGATGACGAGCGTCGGCCCCGGCGTGAAGCCCCATGCGATCTCCCTGTAGGCCGGGTAGCGCCGCCGGCGCCGGCTAAGCCTTCAGGGCCGCGGCGATCATCGCCGATAGCGTCTCTTCGGCGCGGCCGCGGGCCGCGAGGTCCTTCGATGCGAGATCCTGACGGAGCCACTCGGGCGCATGCTCGACGACCCTGGCGATCTTCTTCGATATCTCATCCGACGTCATGAGACCGCATTAGCGCGGGATAGATCGACAGAAGCTGAACCGCTGTGATGAAGCCATCGAGCGCCGACCCGATCTCCGTTCGAGCAACGCAACGACAATCCTGGGCGGCATCAGGCTTCGTCGCGTGGCATTTGCTGCATGGAGAGGTGAAGAGGATCGCGTGCCATGTTCCGATGCATCGAAGCCGCGAGGCCTTCGGAGATCGGCTCGTCGTCGTGGAACGCTACCGATCTCGCGCCCGATCATGTTCGACGACGGCTTGCGGCGTGTTTCGGAAACTGATCGCCATTCGATTGTAGGCGTTCATCAGGCTGATCGCGATCGTGAGATCGACCAGTTGCTTCTCGTCGAACACTTCGCGCGCAGTCTCGTAGACGCCGCCCGGTACGCCGGTCTCCGCGACGCGTGTGACACTTTCGGCCCAGGCGAGTGCCGCGCGCTCGGTCTGGCTGAACAACTCGCCAGCTTCCTCCCACGCCTGCACCAGCGCGATCTTCCCGACGGCTACGCCTTTCTTGACGAGATCGCGGGTGTGCATGTCGAGGCAATAGGCGCAATTGTTGATCTGGGAGACCCGGAGATAGACCAGGTCCACGAGTTCGGCGGACAAGCCGCACTGCGCGACATAGCCGTATACGCTGCCGAGCGCCTTGGCGCCGAGGGGAGCGATCTGGTTGTAATCAAGCCGTTTGGACATCGTTCAGTTCCATCTCATCTTACTTGGCGGGGGTAGTGAGCGGCTTGTCATCGGAATCCACGACAAAGACCGCGAGAAGCTTCGCCGGCTTCGTTGCGCTCGCGTTCCGGCTGATCTGATGCCGTGCTTTCGGCGTTTCGTACCAACCCTCGCCCGCCTTGTAGACGCGAGCCTCTTCGCCATTCACCTTCGACTCGATCTCACCCGACAGGACATAAGCGTAGATGAAGGCTGACGGCGCATGGGTGTGCGAAGGGGAAGCGGCACCGGGCGCATAGTCGACTTCGACGATGACGAGCGACTTGCCAGGAACGTTCGTGATCGCTCGATCGAATTTGGGCGTGACGGTTTCAGCATGGCCGTCATGGGCCAGGGCCGCCCCTGCAAGGGTCGCGACGAAGACGACGGCGAGAGCGATTGGTATCTTCATGACCTTCTCCTTCGGGTGGGTTGAAGATACCACCGGTCAGGCCAGGAAAAAGTACCAAGAAACTCAAGAAATAATGTACCACGGCATGATGAGCGAGCCCCTCAACCTGACCCTCGACCGCACGGCGAAGACATCTTTGACCGAGCAGATCCGAAGCGGCGTGACCACCGCCATCGAGCAAGGCGTGCTGGAGCCGGGGGCACGTTTGCCATCGTGGCAGGATCTCGCTGCGCAACTCGGCGTTTCGCGGGGCACCGTGCGGGTCGCATATGAGAAACTGGCGGCAGCCCAATTGATCGAGGCAACGCGAGCGGCCGGCACGCGCGTCACCCGACGGCCTCGTGGCATCGAGAAGAGCGAGCCTCCGCCGAATCCGGGCTCGTTCATCAGACTCTATCAGGAAATGACGCAGGGCCCCGCGCTATACCAGATGGGGATACCGTCGGCCGAGACGTTTCCTGCCACCTTGTTCGCGCGGATCCGCGCCCATGCAGTCCGGGCGGAGACAAGCGCTGCGCCGCTTTATCCAGATCCTCGCGGCGAGGTCGAGCTCAGACGGGAGATAGCGGGTCACCTCGCCGTCTCGCGAGGCATCAATTGTTCGGTATCGCAGGTCATCGTGACGGGAGGCTTCAGTGCGGGGCTCGGCCTGACACTGAGCGTGCTCCGCCTCGCCGGCGAGCGGGCCTGGGTCGAGGAGCCGGGTTTTCCATGGTCCAGAAAGGGGCTGGAACTTGCGGGTCTGTCCCTTGCCCCGATCCCAGTCGATAGCCAGGGCATCGATGTCGACGACGGCCTTCGTCGTCATCCCGATGCGAGGCTCGTCCTCGTCACCCCCGGTCAACAAGCGCCGCTCGGTTCCACCTTGTCGCTCGATCGGCGCATTCGCCTGCTCGAATGGGCCAATGCGTGCGAAAGCTGGATCATCGAAGATGATTATCTGAGCGACCTGCAACTATCGGGCAGGGCCGCGCCGGCGCTCGCGTCGCTCGATCGCGGCGGGCGCGTCATTCATATCGGCTCTTTCAGCAAGACGCTCAGCCCGAGCATTCGCCTCGGCTTTGTGGTCGCGCCCGTCGAACTGGCTTCCCGGTTCGCCGAAGTGGCGGCATGCCTCGCTCCGCCCCCCGGACCTGCCGTCCAACTCGCGACGGCGGAGTTCATGCGGGAAGGACATTATATGCGCCACCTCCGCCGCACGAAGCGCGCTTACGCCGCCAAACGCGACGCATTGTTGGAATGCCTCCGTACGTCGGCGCGCGCCGGGCAGATCGCCGCGCCCGGCTTGGCGGTACTGCTGAGACTGCCGGAGGGAACATCGGACGTAGCGGTGACGCGTGAAGCTTCCGCGCTCGGCATGTCGCCGTCGCCGCTGTCGACATGGTATTCGTCGACCGAAAACATGGAAAGCGGGCTTCTGCTCGGTGTCGCGACCGCGCCGGCGCGAAACCTGGCCGAATCCTGTGCTCGGCTCTTCGAGCTGATCGATCGCTCTAGCTACGCCGCTGACGGACCATTGCCTTGAGGGTGAGCGCGTCATGGATCGCCGCGGCCTCCATGTCATTGTTGAAATAGGCCCAGACCGATCGGCCCGCAGCAGCCTGCGCCGTCATCCAGTCCGTCCAGTCCAGCAGCACCCGCTCGGCATAGCGGCCATGATATTTCCCCACCCCGCCATGGAAGCGCACATAGGCGACGGGCCCGCCCGCCCATCGCGGCGACGCGACGGTGGGGAAATCATGCGCGACGACGCCGGCGCCGTACCGATCGAGAAGCGCGGCGGTCTCCTCGAGGTACCAGCTCTTGTGACGGAACTCGAAGACATGCGTAAGATCGCTCGGCAGCAGCCGCAGAAACGCCTCTAGCCGGGCCAGATCAAGCCCTAGCATCGGCGGCAATTGGTAGAGGATCGGGCCCAGCGTCTCGCCGAGATGCCGGGTCGGCGCCATCATGCGGGCGACCGGCTCCTCGCAATCCCTGAGCTTCTTCGCCTGGGTTATGAACCGATTGGCCTTGACGGCGTAACGGAAGCCCTCGGGTGCCTGCTCCCGCCACTTGTCGAACGTCTCAGCCTTGGGCAGGCGATAGAAGCTGTTGTTGATCTCCACCGTATCGAACTGTTCGGCGTAGAAGCCGAACCAGCGCCTGGCCGCCATCGCCTGCGGGTAGAAGGATCCCCGCCAATGGCGGTAATTCCAACCCGAGCAGCCGATCCGTATCGACGCGGCTTGCGATGGCGGAGCGGAGGCATGGGCTCGACCGGTCATCGTCGGCGAACGGTTCAAGCGCCCCGCGGTTGCACGGACGGGCGCGCACGCGTTGGCGAGCGGGAAGCGGAACGGACCGGCGATCCCTGTCAGTGGGAAAGCGATGGCGGATAGCAGCTCCATTCGACAGCACGATCGATATGGAAGGCGCCGACCCCAGTCACGAACCCTACATGGCGGTACGGCAGCGCCGTGAGTTCGACGCTGAGCGAGCCCGGCGCGTTGCAGTAGATCGTACGCCGCGCGATCGGATCGAACCGCGCCCGGAAGTGCTGGCTCGACTTGACCACCACGACATCCTTCCCGGCAAGGTCGATACCAAGTCCGGTAAAACATTCGGGCGAGAAGACCTGCTGCCGGATGCTGTTGATCACGATATCGATCCCGCCGACGCGCAACCATATCGCAAGCCCCAGCGGGTCGCTCGGGACGTCGCTGAACACGCGCTGCCGAAGGTCGTCGCGGATCGCGACCACCTCGGCACCGGCCAGATCGACCGGATCGCCCGAAAGAGCGCCGATCTTCCCGCCGATCCTCAGGTCCATCCGCGCACCGACTCCGGCATCGGCGGCGATGATGGCCGCCTGCGGATCCCAGATCATGCCGATCGCGGCGCGATCGACCTTGCGATCGAGCAGCTCGCGCAACAGGAAGCTGCTGTCGCAGGCGGCGCCTCCGCCGGGATTGTCAGAGCTGTCGGCGATCACCACGGGTCCCGGTCCACGCGGTGTCGCCAGCGCTTCACGGACCGCCTCGCCGACGCCGAGGCGCTCGGCTGGTGCCGCTTCGAGATTGTCCACGAAGCGGCCGGCGACCTCATCTGCAATGGCCTTCGCCGCGCCCTCCGCTCCCGGTGCCGCTACGATCAGGACCGAAGCGCCGGTGCGCTCCCAATCCGACCAGGGAAAGCCGTGCATCAGCGTCACCGAGAGAATATGATCGCGCTCCTCATAGGCCGAGAGCGCGGCTACCAGGCTGCGCATCGGCTCCTCGGTCGTCCCCTGGAGGCTGAGGATGGGGATCGAGCGCCACACGGTGCATGGCCGCACCCTTCCCGCCGCCATCTCGGCGAGTATCGCGACCAGTTCCCCGGCGCGGGGACGATAGTCGACATGGGGATATTCCTTCACGCCGACGATCACCGTACCGCTTCCGATCATCTGCGGAGAGACGTTGCCATGCAGATCGAGCAGGGCGCCGATCGGCATGTCGGGCCCGACGATCCGGCGGACATGCGCCAGAAGATCGCCTTCGCAATCGTCCAGCCCCTGGGCCATCATCGCCCCATGGAGGTTGAGCAGGACCATGTCGACCGGCTGCGCCGCCCGCAATCCTTCGAGGATTTCCTCGCGCAGCTCCTCATAGAGCGCCCGCGTCACCGGTCCGGAGGGCTGGGTCCAGAAGCAGGGACCCTCGACCACGGAGAAGCCGCGCTCGCGGGCCACGGCAACGGCGTCGCCATATCCGGGAAAGGCCAGCGCCGCGGCGCGACCGGCCTCGTCGCCGGGCCGGTAGCAGACGTCGCTCTCGAAGCTGCGCATGCTGGTGGGGATCGGCGAGAAGCTGTTGGTCTCGTGCGACAGCCCGGCCACGTAGATCCGCAGAGGTTCGGGACCCGTGCGCCCGTTCACGCGTCCGCTCCCGCCGTCCGCTCGAAACGCAGCGCCTGCATCCGGCCCGCGGTGACCGAAAGGCGGTCCCCGCCTTCCGAAAAGGTCAGAATTGCGCCGATCGCACCAATCGGCCCCAGCGAGATCGCCTTCCAGATGCGATCGGCAAGCGGTTCGAGCCTGTAGCGGGCGCTGCCCTGCGGCCCCCACATCGTCATGGTCGGCCCGCCTTCTTCGTCGGCTATCTGGAGGCCGGTGTCCGCGATGGACGAACCGTAGCGGCCGCAGCGACTGCCCAGGCGGCCTCCTTCGACCACGTCGAGCGGATCGAGACGGTGCCGATGGCCGAATTCCATGAAGCCAAGTCCTTCATCCTCGAAGGTCACGCTCTGCTGGCAGAACAGCAGGATGTCGGGGAGCTGGAGCACCCCTTGGTCGTCGGCGCGCATGGGCACCGGCGGCCCGCCGTCGATCGCCACGAGCTGCATCTCGCCAGTCTCGCTGAGCTCGACCACGCGGCCGTTCGCCGCCGAAACGAAGATGCCGGTCCGTCGCTCGACCGCCTTGCCCTCGGGAACGGGATCGAGTCCTTCGACACAGGCGTCGATGACGCGGTTGGCGAGATCGGCGGCGCTCACGTCGGCGCGGTTGCTGGCAATCGTGATGTCGAGCCCGGCGGCCGGCACCTTGATCATCTGCGAATTGCCGGCCAGGACGCCGCCGCCGTGCGACAGGGTCTCTACCCCGCGATAGGGCATGGTGATGAGCCCGAGGCCGTACCCGGTCGAGATGCCGTTCGCCAGGCGCATCGGCTCACGCATCAGTTGCCAGCTTCCCGCGGAGCCGACGATCGGCGCGTCCATGTGCTTCATCCAGCGCAGCATGTCGTCCATCGTCGATACGATCCCGCCCGCGCCACTCACCTCCATGCCCATATAATCGCGGGTGAAGCGCCCGTCGGCCCGACGGAAATGCAAGGTGGCGCTATTGGGGACGAAATCCGTGTCCCAGCGGCGCAATAGCGTATCGTACATGCCGACCGGCTCGAATATCCGTTCGCGCAGCACATCGTCGAGCGATTGGCCGGTGATATTCTCGATCGCGGCGGTCAACAGCATGTAGCCGCCGTTGTTGTAGCTCCAGCTGGTTCCCGGCGCGAAGTCGCGATCGTCGATGGTTCGGTAGAAATCGATCAGCTCGGCGTCGGTCGCCGGCGTGGAAGGGCCCTGGAGCAGAAGGGTGATCGCCATCACGTCGCGAAGGCCGCTGACATGGCCCATCAGCTGGCGCATCGTCGCGTCGCGGCTTGCCGCGTGCAGGCCCGGCACATGCGCACCGACCGGATCGTCGATTCCGGCACGCCCCTCCTCGCACAGCAGCATATAGGCGAGCGCGGTGAAATGCTTGGTCGTCGAGCCGATCCGCATCCGCATCGACGGGCTCAGCACCACCGGCAGTTCCATATGGGCGAGGCCGAAGCCCTTGCGGTAGACGGGCTTGCCGTCGATCGCGATCGCCACCGCCACGCCGGGCTGCCGCCCCTGATCGACCGGCGCGAAGATCGCGTCGACCTTGCCCTCGTCCAGCGTTGCAACCATCGACCGTTGGGGCATCATCTCTTCTCCATCGACACGGAACGGACCAACCTCATTGACGCGCCGGGCCGGTGAGGGCGAGGTCAGGCGACACTCCCGTCCCGGCCGAGGGGCGGCGCGTGGTCCACCAGAGGCACAGCGACGCGAGCATCGCCAATGGAGCGCCGACCAGCGCCATGCTCTCGCCGAGCCTGGCCTCGCCGCCCAGCCATTCGCTCACGAGCGCGACGAGCGGTCCCGACAGAGCCCCGCCAAGCGACACGGTGACCACGTACAACCCCATCACCAGGCCTCGCAATTCGTTGGGAATGCGGAAGTTGATCGCGATGACGGGAATCGAGATCGCGATCGCATAGGCGACGATGAAGGTCACCGCGGCGATCGCGAAGCCGATCAGGCTGGGCATCATCGCCAGGAAGGAGGCCGGGGCGCACAGCAGCGCCGCGATCGCGGCGGGCCGGGTGATCCCCCCGCGGTCGCCGCGACGAAGCAGGTGATCGGCCAGCTTTCCGCCCGCCAGCAGCCCGACGACGCTCGCCCCCAGCGAGACCGCTCCGAACCAACCGGCGAAATCGGCGGGCTGCTGTCCGTAGAGACGCGTGAGGGCGGGCGGTATCCAGCTCAATATGCCGGTCGACATTCCCGACAGGAAGGTCGTTCCACCGAGCAGCGGAAGCAGGAAGGTGCGAAAGGCCCAGAGTTCCACGAGGGTACCGCCGCCCCGGTCGCGAACCTCCATGCGCGGGGGTTCGCGCAGCAGGGCGAGCAGGGGAATGAGCAGCACGCCGCCGGCGGCGAAGGCGAGCGACAGCACCCGCCAGGCGCTTAGCCCGAAGGGCAGGCCCCCCGGACCGGCGGAGACGGCCGCCAACGCCCCGAGACCAAGGCCGCCGATGATGATGGCGCCGCCCTGCCCCAGCCCCTGGCCGATCGCATAGCTGCTGGTCGCCATCGCGCGATGGCGCGGGGCGAAATAGTCGCCGATCAGCGACATCGCCGCCGGCAGCGTGATAGCGTTGGCGATGCCGAGAACCGCCTTGCTGAGCATGAGCGGCCACAGGCCGCCCGACAGGGCGGTTATCACGAGGCCGGTGCACCAGAGCAGCATGGCCGCCACCAGCATCCAAACCCGGTTGACCCGGTCGACGAGCATTCCCATGGGAATGCAGAACAGCGCATAGGCCGCGTAGAGGACGGTGGTGTTGGCGAGGCCCACCTGGACGTCGGAAAGACCGAGTTCATGTTTGATCGGCTCGACGAGCAGCGAGATCACATAGATGTCCATCGCCGTGAAGAAGGCGATAGCGACGAACAGTATCTGCGCGCGGCGCGCCACCCCAAGGTCCGGATAGTGCCGATCCCCGATGTCGTCTTTCACGGGAGGTCCTTTGCGAAGGAAGCAGGCGGGACGCGGCCGTCTGAAGCGGCTGCGCCCCTCCCCGCTCAGAAGCCGGTGGTCAGCTTCAGGCCGATGGTGCGCGGCTGCAGCATCGTCACTTGCGCAGGTCCGCCGAGGCTCGACAGGATGGTCTGGGCGCTCAGCTGGCCGCGGACATCGAGAAGGTTGCGCACATAGAGCTGCGCATCGACCGGTCCGACCGTGATCCCCGCGCGGACATCGATCGAGGTGTAGGCCGGTAGGTGATATTGCGGCACGCCGGGATTGGCGTCGAAACTCGCCTCGCGGTCCGAAACATAGCGCAGCGTGGCGCCGAGCCGCGGTTCGAGCGGACTGTCGACCAGCCGATAGTCGGCGTTGAGCGCAGCGGTCAGGTGCGGCGTATTGGGCAGCCGCTCGCCCTTGCGGGCGCCGAGCGCCGCATTGGCTTCGGCGACATAGCCGTCATTATAGGCGAACGCGCCGCTGAACAGCCATCGGCGGCTGGGCCGTGCCGTGAGGGTCAGCTCGCTGCCCTTGATGTGCGCCCCGCCGGCATTGAGATAGGTCGACACGCCGGCCACCTGGCTGAGGAGCTGGATATTCTTCCAGTCGATGTAGAAGGCCGAAAGATCGATACCGAAGCTCCGATCGGCCGTCTCCGCCTTTATGCCGATCTCGTAGCTGTCGAGCGTATCCGACGCGTAGGTGTCGGGAGCGCCGCGCAGGCCGGTGGCCGGATCGATCACGAGGAAGTTGGGCCCGCCGGGACGATAGCCGGTGGCGAAGCGCGCATAGGCGGTGACGTGGCGGCTGAACTTGTAGCGCGCATTGGCGAGATAGGTGGTCACGCCTTCTTTCGACGTCCGACGCGGGCCGGAGGTGACAAGCAGCCCCGCGGCGTCCTGCTCGAACGCCTGCTTGTTGCGGGCGTAGCGGATGCCTCCGGTCACGTCGAACCTGTCGGTCAGATGCCAGGTGACGTCGCCGAACAGCGCATATTCGCGGTAGGTGCTACGGATGCGCGCGTCGACGAGGTTGACCGGCAGCGGCGCGAGGCCGGCACCGAAGACGTTGCCGAACTGGTGCAGCAAGCTCTTCTCGCGGGTGTAGAAGCCGCCCAGCAGCCATTCGATCGGCTTGCCGCTTTCCGACGCCAGCCGGATCTCCTGAGTGAACTTCCGCGTCCGGGCGAGCTCGTCGATGCCCACGGCCTGCGCGGGCACTCCGAACAGGAGGTTCAGCAGCGTCGCATAGACAGCCGATCCGTCGGTGGTCTGAAACGCCTTGTTCGACTGGTAGCTGCTGATCGAGCTCAGCGTCGCGCCGCCGAAGTCATAGGCGAGCGTGCCGCTGACGAGCCGGAAATCGTTGCGGAACGGTTCGGCGAGCGGGTGAGCCTGATCGAGCGTGCCGGCGATGCGGTCCCCGGCAAGCGTATAGGCCGTATAGCCGTTGCCGTCGCGGCGGATGTTCTGCGCGAAACCGGTCAGGCGGACGGTCAGCTCATCGGTTGGACGGGCGTAGAGCTCGACCCTGCCACCGTAGACCTTGCCGCGATCGACATCCTTCCGCCCGGTCGCGACATTGTCGCTGAAGCCGCCGTCGCGCGAATAATAGCCGCTCGCGCGGACCGCGAGCTTGTCCCGCGCCACGGGGGCGTTGAGGGTTGCGGCGACGTCATAGCTGGTGCCGCCCTGGCGGGTATCGGCCAGACCGAGCTGAGCGCTGCCGCCGAAATCCGACAGCGACGGCGTGCGCATCACATATTTGAGCACGCCGCCCATCGAGCTCGCGCCGTAGAGCGTACCCTGCGGGCCGCGCAGCACCTCGATCCGATCGAGGTCGAACAGGCCGACGTCGAGCGCGCGGCGCACGCCGTTGGCGAAGGCGGAGCTCGACCCATAGGGGACGTCGTCGACGTAGATGCCGACGGTCGGCCCCACGTCGGCGCCGGTGGTCACGCCACGCAGGCTGATCTGCGAAGTGCCCGCGCCCTGCGTCGTGAACTGCAGGCCGGGAACGGTGTTGGCGAAATCGGCGAAATCGGTGGCCGCCAGCTTGGCCAGATCCTCGGCGGCCAATGCCGTCACCGACTGCGGGGCCTCGATCAGCCGTTCGCTGCGCTTTTGCGCGGTGACGACGATGTCGCCGGGCATCGCGTCCTCGCCGGACGGAGAGGCCCCTCCCTGCGCATGGGCGGGCGCCGAGGCGGCGAGTAGCGCGATCGTGCTGATCGCTAGCAACCGGATTTCACGGGCAGTTGGAGTGAGCATCGATGTCCCCCTTCTCTTGATGGGCTTCCCTGGACGATGTGGTTTCACGAAAGGACTTCGGCGCGGAGGCGTGCGGGCGAGAGGTCCGACGCGTCGATACCCTGATCCTGAAGGTCCGCAGGAACGGAGCGGCCGCTGATCAGCTCGGCTGCCAGTCGCGACAAGGCGGGCGAAGTCTGGATGCCATAGCCGCCTTGCCCGACCAGCCAGAAGAAGCCGGGTGCATCGGATGCGAAACCGACCACCGGCGTCTTATCGGCGACGAAGGTGCGCAGGCCCGCCCAGCTATGGGTGATGCGGCGCACCGGCAAGTCGAGCGCCTGCTGCACCCGGTCCACCGCGATCGCGAGGTCGAGTTCCTCCGGCGAGGCGTCACACGGTTCCGATGGGGTCTCGTCGGCGGGCGAGATCAGGATGCGGCCGCCTTCGGGTTTGAAATAGAATTGCTCGGCGATGTCGATCGCTGCCGGCCAGCGCGACGGATCGACGCCCGCCGGAGCGTCGACGGTGAGCGCGCTTCGGCGCTTGGGCTGAAGGCCGACGGGACATATCCCCGCAACCGCCGCGATGCGATCGCCCCAGGCGCCGGCGGCGTTGACCAGGATCGGGGCGCGGAAGCTCCGCCCGGAGGCCGCGACCAGCCAGTCGCCGTTGGCCCGCTCGATCGCCTCGACCCCGCTCGAGCAATGCAGGCTTCCGCCATTAGCACGATGGCGCCTGAGGAAATGCTGGTGGATCGCCGCGACGTCGAGATCGAAGGCGCAGCGTTCCTCGAGCGCGGCGACGACATGGCCCGGCTTCAGCAAAGGGATACGCTCGCGCAGCACATCCCCGGAGACGCGGGACACGAATGGTCCGACCGTCGGCTGGCCGGCGAAGGCCTCGAGGGCGTCGAGCTGATCGGCACGGGCGATATGCACGCAACCGCGCGGATGGGCGAAATCCTGCCCGTCGGCGCCGGCCAGGAAGAAATCACGGCTCGACCGGGTCAGCGCGCGGATCGAGGCGTTGCCATAGACTTCGGAGTGCAAAGCTGCCGAACGGCCGGTGGCATGATAGCCCGGCTGAGCCTCCTGCTCGAGCAGCACTACCTGGTGGCTGGTAGACAGCTCGGCGGCGACCCCGGCCCCGGCTATTCCTGCCCCGATCACGATGACGTCGGCTTCGAGATGCACGTCCAACCCATTTCGTTCGAATCGATGGGTCATTTCTGACAGAAAAATTTCTAATTGGAAAATTCTTTCTGATCAGGACTTACATAAACCGCTTTGCAATGATCTCGCAAAGCCTCCGCCTTTCGCTGTTCACCATGATTTCCGGCTAATAGATGCCTTCCACCAGCCATTTATCCGGTATGCAGCCGTCACCGGATACGCTACTGCGATCCTGATCAGGACAACATCATTGGAATCGAGGATGTCTCGCGACGAAAAAACCCTGGGGGCCGTCCTCACCAAGCTGCGCACGCGCAACGGCTGGACGCTCAAGGAAATGAGCCAGCGCAGCGGCATCCCCATGTCGACCTTGTCGAAGGTCGAGCATGGCCGCCTTTCGCTGACCTATGACAAACTGCAAAAGCTCGGCGAACGGCTCGACATCCGGATGGCCGATCTCTTCGCGGAGGATGAACGCGAAGCGAGTCCGGTACCGATCATGGGCCGGCGGAGCATCGGCACAATGGAATCGGCCGTTCGCGTCGACACGCCCAATTATGAATATCGTTATGTCTGCACTGAATTGCGCAACAAGCGCATGGTACCGGTCCTCACGCGGGTTCACGTGCGCTCGATCGCGGACTTCGGCGATCTGGTCCGTCATCCGGGGGAGGAATTCATATATGTGGTGAAGGGCGCCCTTATCGTCCACACCGAATTCTACGATCCGGTCCGGCTCGACGAGGGTCAGTCGCTCTACATCGATTCAGGCATGGGCCATGCCTATATATGCGCCGAGGGATATGACGAGGTCCTGTTGCTCGGCGTGATGTCCAGCGCCGAGGAACTGCCTCCCATCCGGGGTGCATAGGGGCCATCGCGTACAGCGCGCCTTCCGGGTCCCGGTGCACCGGCTGCGAAATATGGCGCCAGCAACGGAACGACCGGCAGCACTGTCGTCCTTTCATTCGGCGATGCGCTTCAACCTCGAGCGCCAGTGAATTAATGGGGATCAGCTGCGCTTTGCGCCGTAGAAGGCGACATAGCCGACATGGTCGGAGAGCATCGCTCCATCGGCATCATGGCCGAAGGGCGTGCTGAGGCCCTGCACGGCCAGTTGCAGGCGCGCGCCGGGAACGGCCAGTTGCCAGTCGCGGGCGCGGAGCATCGAATAGGCCGCGTCGGTCGGCATGCTGCCGCAAACCGTCTCCGACGCGCTGCAGGTGCGCAGCGCGTCCCTGACGATGCCGGGCGCCCGTTCGCCCCATTTGCGCAGGTGCGCTGCGAAATAGGCCCGGCGCGCGGGACGCTGGCCGACGTTGAAGTCGCCCGCGACGATGACCGGTGCGCCGGGCTTCACATTGGCGGCGAGGAACTGGTCGAGCGCGTCGATCTGGCGGCGATAGGCGTAGAGCGACCGATCATCGGCGACGTGCGAGGCGCGGCGCGAATTGAGGTGGACGTCGACCACCGCGATCGGTTCGCCGAGCCCCGGCACCGAGATCATTGCCAGCACCGCTCCCTTGTTCGCGAGGCAATCGAAGCCGGCGCAGGTAGGAAAGGCCATCCTCCGCACCGACAGGATCGGATAGTCGGACAGGATCTGGAGGCCGCTATCGACGATCTTGCCGCTGCGCTCGCCGCTGAAGAAGCTCGCCTCGCGCTGGAAGGCGCGGTCGGCCTCGGTGGTGATCGGGGCGCCAGCCAACGACCGGGCGGGGCCGTTGACGATATAGCGGTAGCCGCCTTCGACGCCGATCCGCTTCGCCTGGTCGGTGAACGCTTCCTGCAGCACGACGATGTGCGGCTGCTCGCCCAGCAGCCGCAGCGCTTCCAGCCGGGCGCCGATCTTGGCGAACGCCGCCTCGCGGCCCAGCCGGACCGGCCAGGGCAGCCCCTCGATATTATAGGTCATCACCGAGAGGCCGGGATGCCCGCGCATGTTGGTCATGACGAATGGCGTGTTGCCGTTGGCAGGGCGCAACAGGCCCGGCACCAGCAATACCAGGACGATCAGCCCCAGTCCGGCCACGACCCGCGCCGCCATCTTCCCTGCTTTCGATCCGATCGTCATCGCCATGCGCTCCGTTTCGAGCGCCAAGACGGCAAGCGCCTGGCAAAGCCGCACCGCTTCGGCGTGCGAATCCGCCCTTTTCGCGCCGATGCGGGTTTCGCCGGACGGTGGCGTCATGGCGCGCATGAGGATCGGATTTCTGTTCAATCACGACCAGGTCCACCAGGTCGCCCACGCCCTGCCGATCGCCTTGGCGATACGCCGGCTCCATCCCACCGCCGAGATCGTCGTCGCCACGACCAACGACCGGCTGACGGCCGAGGTCCGCCGCCTGGCGGCCGACGCCGCCGAGGGGCTGACGATCGTCCAGCTTGCATTGCGCAGGCCGCTGACGCGCTTTCTCGCACGACATTTCGAATGGGCGCTGCCGGTGCGCAAGATCGGGGTCTATCGCGACAATCTCGACCTGTTCGAAGGTCTCGACGCGCTCGTCGTCACCGAAAAGACCTCGCTCCTCCTCAAGACCCGCTACGGCCTGAGAGTACCGATCATCCATACGCGGCACGGCGCGGGCGATCGCGCGATCGGCTTCGACAAGGCCAGCGCCCGGTTCGACCGGGTGCTCGTGTCGGGACCCAAGATCCGCCGTCGCCTGATCCAGGAAGCCGGCGTCGCCCCCGACCGGATCGACACCGTCGGCTACGCCAAGTTCGACCTGATCGGAGAACGCTCGCCCCGCCTGCCCTTCCAGGACAACGGCAAGCCGACGGTGCTCTACAACCCGCACCTCTCACCGCACCTGTCGTCCTGGTATCGCCACGGCCGCGCGGTGCTCGACCATTTCCTCCACGACGACCAGTTCAACCTGATCTTCGCGCCGCACGTCATGCTGTTCCACCGCCGCTTCGTCGTCACGATCGACAAGTTGCGGATCGACCGGCCCGGCGTCATCGATCAACGCCATCTCGACGCACCCAACATCCATATCGACCTGGGCAGCCCAGCCTCGACCGACATGACCTACACGCTCGCCGCCGACATCTACCTCG
This sequence comes from Rhizorhabdus histidinilytica, assembly GCF_900167915.1. Lineage (GTDB taxonomy): Bacteria > Pseudomonadota > Alphaproteobacteria > Sphingomonadales > Sphingomonadaceae > Rhizorhabdus > Rhizorhabdus histidinilytica. The sequence goes on from NZ_FUYM01000004.1 coordinate 466,541, forward strand.
GCGACGTCAGCAGCCAGGTCTACGAATTCCTCCATCGCCCCCGCCCCTGCGTCTTTCTCAACAGCCATGACGTCGATTGGCGCGGCAATCCCAATTACGCGCATTGGGCGGCGGGGCCGGTGATCCACGATCCGGCCAATCTCGGTGCCGCGATCGACTGGGCTATGGTCGCGCGCGACCAGTATGAGCCGATCCAGCAGCAATTGTTCGCCGACAGCTTCGATCTGTCGGAGGAGCCGTCCTCGCTTCGCGCGGCACGGGCCGTGCTGCGCTTCCTCGGCGTGCCGGCGATGGTCGAGCCGGCGCAGGGCGGCAAAGACCTGGCGGCCTGACCATGCCGCTGCGCAAGGACATCTGGCGGCCCGCCATCGTCGAGCGTCGCATGAGCGACATCGTCGCCGCGGGCTCGATCGAGGGGGCGCCGCTGCGCTGGCTGCCCGCCTTGCGGCCCTACAGCTTCCTGGCCGATCCGTTCGGCTTATGGCGGGACGACCGCTTCCACCTGTTCGTCGAGCGCTTCGATTATCGCGACCGGCGCGGCGTGATCGAGCTGATCGTCCACGATGCCGGCCTCACGCCGCTCTACCGCTGCAAGATATTGTCGGAGCGCTGGCACCTGTCCTACCCGTTCGTGTTCGAGGCCGAAGGGCAGATCTGGATGCTGCCCGAAGCGCATCGCTCCGGCGGGTTGACGCTCTATCGCTGCTTCGACTTTCCCGACCGCTGGCAGCGTGCGGCGCGGATCGAACTGGATTGCGTGCCGGTCGACGCCACGCCCTTCTGGCACGACGGCCTGTGGTGGCTGTTCTACGCCGCCGCCGACGATCGCCACAGCAAGGTCGCCCATCTCCACGTCGCCTTCTCCGAACGGCTGACCGACGGATGGCGGCCGCACCCCGCCAACCCGGTCCGTCGCGATCCGGCGAGCGCCCGACCCGGGGGAACGCCGATCCTCCTCGATGGGCGGATCATGCTGCCGGTGCAGGATTGCTCGCGCACCTATGGCGGCGGCATCGCCATGCTGGCGATCGAGCGGCTCACCCCCGACGACTTCGTCGCGCATGTCGAGCGGAGCATCGCCCCGCCCGCCGGGCTTCACCCGTTCGACGAGGGCATGCACACCTTGTCCGCCGCCGGCGAGGTAACGCTGATCGACGTCAAGCGGACGATGCTGTCGCTCCACGGCCTTGCGATCGAGGCACGGCGCGAGACGCAGCGCCTGTTCGCGCCGCGCCGCCGCTGACCAGCCGCTCCATCACCGCGCGGCCGCGCGCCTCGAAGGCCTCGGCCCCGAAGCGTTCAAGCACCTTCGCCCGCGCCTGCGCGCCGATCGCCGCCATCCCGCGGGGGTCGGCGATCATCGCCGCGATCTTCCCGGCGAGCGGCTCGACCGCGCCGGGCATCACCAGCTCGCCGGTCGCCCCCGGCTCGACCGACCGGGCCAGCTCGCCCACCGCCGAGGCGATGACGGGCAGGCCCGCCTGCATCGCCTCATGCGCGGCGATGCAGAAGCCTTCCGACCAAGACGGCTGCACATAGAGGTGGAGCCCCGCCAGGAAAGCGCGCGGATCGGCGACGAAGCCGGGGAAATGCACGCCGCGCACCCCCTTCTCCGCCGCCCAGGCCTCGAGCGCGGCGCGCTCGGCGCCTTCGCCGCCGACGATCAGCTCGAACCGCAAGCCCAGCCGTTGCAGCCCGGCGACCGCCCGCAACAGCACGTCATAGCCCTTCACCGGATGCAGCCGGCCGAGGCTGCCGATCCGGATCACCTCGCCCGGCCGCCATGGCGCCGCGCACGGCGCACCGGCATCGGCGCGGAAGATCGGCCAGGTCATCAGCCGGTCCGGGCCAACCTTCAGCCGATCTGCGGTCAGCGCGGCGACCGCGTCCGAATCCGCCACCCACAGGATCGTCAGGTGCCGCGTCATCCGCAGCAGGCGGCGATTGGCGGGCTTGAGGAAGGCGGCATGCTGCCAGCTCACGACCGGCAGCGACAGGCGGAGCCCGGCAATCTGGCCGAGCAGGGTCGCGCGAGTGAGCGACGTCCAGAGATGGGTCGGCCGCCAGTCGCGCAGGCGCCGGAGCAGCCAGCGAAGCGCCCGTCCATGGTCGCGTTCGCCGCCGGGGCGCACCTCGACCGCGATCCCCGCCGCCTCCAGCGCCGCCACGCCGCGTCCGTCGCGCCGGGTCAGCGCGAAGACTCGCACCTCGGCACCGCAGCGGCGCAGCACGTCGAGGATGGCGGGCACGGGCGACGATGCCCCGCCGCCCTCCATCGAATTGATGATGTAGGCGATGCGGAACGGAGGCGAACTCAGCGGCGCGTGCAGCATTGCCGAAAGACGCCGCCGGCCTGGTGCACCCACACCTGTCCTGCCGTCCGAAGCGAAAAATTTTCCTGGTGCGGCATTTGCGATGCGCTGCCGTCTTTCGTGCAGCCGGCAGAGCCCGCCGGCGCGATGGGAGGACAGCGAATGCGAGCCGCCGCGACCGGGCCCGTCCTGACGCTGATGCTGGCCGCTGGCATGCCCGCCTATGCCGCGTTGACGCTGATGCCGTGCAGCGGATGCCAGTTGCCGACCCTCCCCCCGCGCCTGGCCGATAGCCGAAAGGCATGGAAGGCGCTGATCACCCCGCCGCGGTCGCAGCCATCTTATGACGATCTGTTCCATGCCGGCCATGCGGCGGCGCGGGGCCTGACCGATCGCTGGGCTGCCCATGTCTTCGTGCCGGGCGAAAGCCGCTTCTCGATCGAGACGGTGCGCCGCTTCGCCCGCCGCTCGGCAGGGCCGGAAGCGATCGGCATGCGCCGCGACACGCTGTCGACGGGATCCGCCACCCTCCGCTATGCCCTCCCGCTCGGGCCCGCCGACAGCGTCTCGCTGGGGCTGATGGCCGGCATGGAGAAGCAGCGCTTCGCCTTCGACCTGTCGCGCGGCCACCATGTCCGCAGCCAGATGCTGGGCTTCGTCGCCAACTGGTCGCACGGAACGCCGTGGGGGCTGGAGACCGGCTATCGCTTCGACTTCGGCAGCCGCACCACCTCCAGCCTCGAGCGCGGCATCGAGCTCGCCGAAGGCGCGCAGCGCTCGCAGCGCGGCGCCTGGACCGCGCTCAGCTACACGATCGAGCGGGCAGACGCCCCCACCAGCCTGTCCTTCGGCGTGCGAGCCCAGGCCTTCCGGCTGACCGACGACGATCGGCTCGCGTTCGGTGCCGCCGGCCGCGCCGACAACCGCCTCGTCTTCACCACCTCTTTCCGGTTCCGCTGATGGCTCTCCTGACCGCCGATCGCCGCACGCTCCGCCTACCGTCCCCAGTCCCACGCGGCTATGAAGTAAGCCCGACCGGGCCGAACGAGACGAATCGCATGACCGGAGACGGCCTCGAAGCCATCTTCATGACCCATCGCCCGACGCTCTCGCGCTTCTTCGCGGCGCGCGGCGCGGGCGCGGACGTCGAGGATCTGTTGCAGGAACTGTGGCTCAAGGCGCGGTCTGCGCAGACCGGGCCGATCGCCGATCCCGCCTCCTATCTGTTCCGCATGGCTGACAACCTGCTGCTCGACCGCCGCCGGGCCGACCTGCGCCGCAGCCGCCGCGACGACCAGTGGACCGGCATGACGCGCGGCAGCGTCGTCGACGTCTCCGACACGCCGTCGGCCGAACAGGTGCTGATCGCCCGCGAAAGGCTGCGCATCGTCGACCGCGCGATCGACGCGCTCGGCGAGCGGACCGCCGCGATCTTCCGCAGCTACCGGATCGACGGCCTCAACCAGCGCGACATCGCCGCCCGGATCGGCATCAGCCTCAGCGCGGTCGAAAAACATCTCCAGAAGGCTTATCGTGCGCTGGTGGAGGTTCGCGGCCGGCTGGATGCGGATTCCCCGGCACCGCGTCGTCTCGACGTCGAAGGAACGAACGATGTCGCAGATTGACGAAGCGAGGAGGGAGGAAGCCGCGGCCTGGTTCATCCAGCTGCGCGATCCCGCGACCGCCGATTGGGAGGGCTTCACCGCCTGGCTCGAACGCGATCCCGCCAACAACGGCGCCTATGAGGCGATCGCCCTGGCCGACGGCGACTATGCGTCGCTGGTCGAGCAGGCCGCCCCGCCGCAGCCGTCGAACGACAATCCCGCCGGGGAGCCGCGCCGCCTGGGCCGGGTCGCCGGATGGGCGACGGCTGCCGCCGCCGTCATGGTCGCCGCGGTCTCCTATCCGCTGCTGACCGGCTCGCCCGCCACCTATGCGGTCGAAACCGCGGCCGGGCAGCGCAACACCATCCGGCTCGACGACGGCACGCGGATCGACATCAACGGCGATTCGAAGGTCACGCTGCGCAAGGACGACAACCGCTTCGCATCGCTCGAACGGGGCGAGGCGACCTTCACCGTCACCCACGACGCGAAGAATCCCTTCTCGGTGAAGGTCGGCGATGACGTGATCCAGGACGTCGGCACCGTCTTCAACATCGTCCGCGACGCGGACGGGATGGAGACGGCGGTGTCATCGGGCGTGGTCGTCTACAATCCCGGGGACGAAGCGGTGCGGGTGGCCGCGGGCCAGGTGCTGCGCCTGTCTGCCGACGGCAAGACAGTGACGGTCGGCGCGGTCGACCCGGCAGGCGTCGCCTCCTGGCGCAAGGACCGGCTGGTCTACGACAATGTCACGCTGGCGCGGGTGGCTGCCGACCTGTCGCGCAACCTGGGGACGCCTGTGCGTATTTCGCCCGACATTGCCGCCCGCCCCTTCAGCGGCGTAATCCTGCTCGGCGGCGATCAGGCCGCGCTGCTCCCGCGCATCGGGGCGATGCTGGACGTGACGATAACGCATGAAGTCGATGGTTGGCGCCTATCGTCGCACAGTGGTGACGGCCGCTAGGGGATTGGCCTGCATGGCGATGGCGGGGGCGCTGGCGCAGCCGGCGCACGCGCGCGACGTGCACTCCTTCGACATCAGGCCCGGCCACCTGTCCGACGCGATCGTCGCGCTGGGCGTGCAAGGCGGCGTCAGCATCGGCCTGCCGAACGCCACCGCGCAGAACCTGCCGGTCCCCGGCGTGCGCGGGCGGCTGTCGGTCGACCGGGCGTTGCGCCGACTGCTGGCGGGCAGCGGCTTCCACGCCGTGCGGATCGACGACCGCAGCTATACGATCGCGGCGGACCGGTCGAAGGCGCGGTCCGCACCCGTGGCGCTCCCCGCCGGGCCGGCCAGCCCACCGATCGACATCATCGTCACCGCCAGCAAGCGCGACATCCGCCTGCGCGACTTCCCCGGCACGATCGCGATGGTCGACGCGGCAGTCGCCGGGCTGAACGGCAACGCCCGCTACGGCACCCAGGCGCTGGTCGACATCATCCCCAGCCTGTCGTCGACCCATCTCGGCCCCGGCCGCAACAAGCTGATCATCCGCGGCGTCGCCGACAGCAGCTTCACCGGCCCCACCCAGGCGATCGTCGGCCAGTATCTCGGCGACATCCGGCTCAACTACAACGCGCCCGATCCCGATCTGAACCTCTACGACATGGCCAGCGTAGAGGTGCTCGAAGGGCCGCAGGGGACGCTCTACGGTGCGGGGTCGCTCGGCGGGATCGTCCGGCTGGTGCCGACCTCGCCCGACCTGTCACAAGCTGCGGGTTCGATCGCGGCGGGGATTGGCAAGGTCGAGGGGGGCGGGCCGAGCAACGATCTCGCCGGCATGATCAACCTTCCCATCAGGACCGATCGGATCGGCCTGCGTGCAGTCGCCTACCGATCCGTCGACGGCGGCTATATTCGCGACGCCGGGCGCCGGCTGAACCACATCAATCGCTCGCAGGCGGCTGGCGGGCGGATCATCCTGCGCGCCCGGCTCGGCGACTGGACGGTCGATGCCGGCGGCACATTGCAGGACATGAAGAACCGCGACGGCCAATATGCCGAGCGCGGCCAGCCTCCCTACACCCGGCGCAGCGCGATCGCGGAGCCCTTCGACAACGACTATCGGCTGGGCCAGATCGTCGTCACCCGCAAGTGGGGCGATATCGCCCTGCTGTCGGCGACCGGCATCGTCGGCCATGACGTCGACGAACGGTTCGATGCGACGCGCGCGAGCGACACGAGCCCGCGCCTGTTCCACCAGAGGAGCCAGATCACCCTCTTTTCGAACGAGAACAGGCTGAGCCGTCAGGATCCCGACGGGACCGGCTGGCTGGTCGGCACCAGCTTCGTGTCGAACAGCGAGCGGCTGATCCGCGAGCTGGGCGCGGCGACGGCGCCGACGCGGATCGCCGGCGTGCGCAATTCGGTGCGCCAGGTCGCCGCCTATGGCGAGCTCAGCCTGGGTCTCGGCCCGCTGATCGTCACCGCCGGCGGGCGGCTGGCGCACAGCCGGCTGACCGGCGAGCTGCTCGACGACGGCAAGGACAGGAACGAGCCCAATCGCAGCGAAGTCGAGGTGCTGCCGTCGATCGCGCTGAGCTGGCGCCCAACGCCGCGCCTGACCACCTATCTCCGCTATCAGGAGGGATTCCGTCCCGGCGGTCTGTCGGTCGCAGCCGGCAGCGGCGGGATCGTCTCGCAACGCTTCCTGGGCGACAGCATCGTCACGATCGAGGGCGGTGCGCGCTTCGGCCATCCGGTACGCGACCACTTCTCCGCCGCGCTCAGCCTGTCGTACAGCCATTGGGAGCATATCCAGGCCGACCTGGTGAACGCCGCGGGACTACCCATCACCGCCAATATCGGCAACGGCCGCATCCTCGGCTTCGAAGCGAGCCTGCGCTGGGCGCCCTTCGCCGGCTTCGTGGCCGAAGGCGGGCTGTTCCTCAACGACAGCGAGCTGACCAGCCCCTCGGCGGGGTTCGAGGATGCCGCCCATGCCGAACTACCCAACATCGCGCGGGTCGGCGTGCGCGGGGCGCTCAGCTACGATCGGCCGATCGGCGGCGGCCTGTCGCTGTCGCTGACCGGATCGGTGCGCTATTTCGGCCATTCGCAGCTCGGCGTCGGCAGCCTGCTCGCCATCGAGCAGGGCAATTATGCCGACACCGCGCTCGGCCTGCGGATCGGCACCGAGCGGCTCGGCGCATCGATCGACGTGACCAACCTGTTCGACACGGCCCAGAACCGCTTCTCGCTCGGCAACCCGTTCGGCGTGATGGACCGGCTGCAGGTCACGCCCCAGATTCCCCGCACCGTCCGGATCGGCGTCGATGCCCGCTTCTGACCGCCGGCTGCTGGCGTCGATCCACGACGTCTCGCCCCGCTTCGCCGGTCAGGTCGACCGGCTGGCCGATCGGCTGGCGCACCATCTCGGCGGACCCCGCTTCGCGATGCTGGTGGTGCCCGACCATTGGGGCGAAGCACCGATCGCTCACGACCGCGCCTTCCACGCCCGGCTGCGCGACTGGCATGCGGCGGGGATCGAGCTGTTCGTCCATGGCTGGTTCCATCGCGACGACAGCCGCCACGCGGGGGCCGCCGCAGGCTTCAAGGCGCGCCACATGACCGCTGGCGAAGGCGAGTTCCTGGGCCTTGGCGAGGACGAGGCGCTCGACCGCATGCGCCGCGGCCGCGCGCTGATCGAGGATATCGTCGGCGCCGGGGTGGCCGGCTTCGTCGCCCCCGCCTGGCTCTACGGCCCCGGCGCGATCGCGGCGCTCGGGACCGCCGGCTTCGCGATCGCCGAGGATCATCTGCGCGTCTGGTCTCCGGTCGACGGTCGCGTGCTGACGCGCGGGCCGGTGGTGACCTGGGCCAGCCGCAGCCGAGGGCGCATCGCCAGCTCGATCGCCTTCGCCGCGCTCGCCCGCCATGCGCTCGCCCCCATGCGGACGGTGCGGGTGGCGGTCCATCCGGGCGACACCGGCGTGCCCCGGCTGCTCGACAGCATCGACGCCGCCTTCGCCCGCCTGCTGTGCGGCCGGACGCCCGGGCGCTATCGCGATCTCCTGACAGGCTGAAAAAATCGTCGCGCCGCCGTGCGGGAAAGCGGGTGCCGCGTCGTCCTCGCTGCGAAAAGGCAACGCGACGAGGACTGCGTGTCGTCCCATCCGAATAGCGCCACGGCGCAGCTTCCGTCGATCGACATCCCCAACCGCAACTGGCCCAAATGGATATCGGCCGCCGTGTCGATCCTGCTGCTGGCGGTGATCGGCCGGCAGCTGGGGCAGCTCGATCGCGCCGCGCTGCTCGCGTCGATCCCCGCCAGCCCCGGCTTCTGGGTGGCGCTGCTCGCTTATTATCTGGCCCTGCCGCTGTCCGAATGGATCATCTTCCGCCGGCTCTGGGGCCTTCCGATCGAGGGCTTCGCCGCACTGCTGCGCAAGCTGGTCAGCAATGAGGTGCTGCTCGGCTATAGCGGCGAGCTGAGCTTCTACGCCTGGGCTCGCCGCCGCTCGGGAATCAGCGCGGCGCCGTTCGGGGCGATCAAGGACGTCAGCATCCTCTCGGCGCTCGCCGGCAATGTCGCGACCCTGGCGATGATGGCGCTCGCCTGGCCCTTCGTCGCCCATCTCGGCAACGGCATCCGGCTGCGCGACGTGGCGCTGTCGATCGCAGCGGTGCTGCTGACCTCGATCGCGATCGGGCTGCTCAAGCGCAGGATATTCTCGCTGCCGGGCGACCAGCTCCGCTTCGTCATGGGCGTGCACCTCGCCCGGCTCGCGGCAACGACGCTGCTGTCGGGCCTGGTCTGGCACTGCGCGCTGCCCACCGTTCCGCTGACGCTGTGGATCGTGCTCGCCGCGCTCCAGCTGCTGGTGACGCGGCTGCCCTTCATCCCCAACAAGGACCTGCTGTTCGCCGGCGCCGCCCTGCTGATCGCCGGGCCGGGCAGCGACATCAGCCGGCTGATCGCAATCGTCGCGAGCATCATCCTCGTGATTCACCTGCTCGTCGGCCTGCTGCTCTCGGCGGCCGACCTGGTGCGCGAGGCGCGCGAATGAGCTTCGCTATCGCTATCGCCTTGGCCGCCGCGCTTCCCGCCTCCACGCCGGAGCTCGGCACGCGCGAAGGCGCCTGCCGGCCGAATGAACCGGGCCCGGCGCTGCTGATCGACGTCGTCGGCCTCAAGGACCGCTCGGGCCTGCTCCGCGCCGAACTCTATCCGGCGGTCGACGGCGATTTCCTGGCCGACGACAATGTCCTGATCGCGGCGGGCAAGACCTTCGCGCGGGTCGACATGACGGTGCCGCCCAGCGGGCCGGTCCGGCTGTGCATCCGCGTGCCGCGTGCCGGCCACTACGCGCTCTCGCTGCTCCACGATCGCAACGCCAACCTGAAGTTCGACCTGTCGGGCGACGGTATCGGCTTTCCCGGCAATCCGAAGCTCGGCTGGTCGAAGCCGCACGCCGACAAGGCCGCGGTCCAGGCGGGACCGGGCCTCACCACCATCGCGATCCGGCTCAACTATCGCCGCGGCCTCACCATGCGTCCCCTGGAGGATCGATGAAGATCGTCGACGTCAGCGCCTTCTACGCCCCCGAGGGCGGCGGCGTGAAAACCTATGTCGAGCAGAAGATCCGTGCGCTGGCGGCACGCGGCCACGAACTGGTGGTCGTCGCACCGTCGGACCGCGATGCGATCGAGCCGCGCGGACCGGGATGCCGGATCGTCCACCTGGCCTCGCCGACGATGCCGCTCGACCGGCGCTACCGCTATTTCGCCGAGGCCGGGCCGGTCCATGCGGTGCTCGACGCCGAACGCCCGGATTTCGTCGAGGCCTCGTCCCCCTGGCGCACGGCCTCGATCGTCGCCGGATGGCAGGGCGCCGCACCGCGCGCGCTGGTGATGCACGCCGATCCGCTGGCGGCCTATGCCTATCGCTGGTTCGGTCCGATCGCCGAGCGGGCGACGATCGACCGCCATTTCCAATGGTTCTGGAACCATCTGCGCCGCAATGCCCGCCGGTTCGACCGGGTGATCTGCGCCAATCACGGCTTCGCCGCCCGGCTTTCGGCGGGCGGCGTCGCGCATGTGGCGACGGTGCCGCTGGGGATCGACGCCGGTATCTTCAGCCCCGTACATCGCGACGAGGCGTTGCGCGCCGACCTGCTCGCCCGCTGCGGGCTCGGGCCCGACGCGCGGCTGCTGCTCGGGATCGGCCGGCACAGTCCGGAGAAGCGCTGGCCGATGGTGATCGACGCCTGCCAGCGCGCCAGCCTGAAGCGCCCGATCGGGCTGGTGCTGGTCGGCGGCGGGCGCGACAGCGCGCGAATCCGTCGGCACATCGGCGGCAATCCGCACGTCCACCTGCTCGCCCCGGTGCGCGACCGTATGTTGCTCGCCCGATTGATGGCGAGCGCCGACGCCCTGATCCACGGATGCGAGGCCGAGACCTATGGGCTTGCCGCCGCCGAAGCCGCGGCATCGGGCCTGCCGCTGATCGTCCCCGCAGAAGGGGGGGCCGCCGATCTGCTCCTGGCCGGCCAGGGCGAGCGATACCGGCCGGCGAGCAGCCGGTCGGCCGCCGCCGCGATCGATCGGTTGTTCGCCCGCGACATCGTCGGCCTCCACGCCGCGACCCGTGCCGCCGCAGGGCGGATCGCCACGATCGACGATCATTTCGATCGGCTGATCGCCGACTATACGGGGCTGTCGACGACGGCCCGGATCGTCGCCTGAGGGGAACGGCCATGAGGCATCCGCCGACGCCATTCGCCCAGGCAACCCATATCGCGATCGTCATGCACGACTTCTCGAACGGCGGGACCGAACGGATCGCGATCCGCCTGGCCAACCGCTGGGCGCGGACGGGGCGCCGCGTATCGATCCTGTGCGGCACGGCCGAAGGGCCCGCCCGCGCGCTGGTCGATCCGGGGGTCGCGGTGATCGCGGTCTGGCCTGAGATCCAGCGGAGCCCCCTGTCGCGCTTCGCGCTGGGCCGCGCGCTCGCCGAATGCGTCGGGCTGCTCCGGCCGGACCTGCTGTTCGTCCCGGGCAATTTCCATATCCTGGTGATCGCGACCCTGGCCCATATGCTGGGGCCCGATCGGCCGGCGATCATCTGCAAGCTCAGCAATCCGCTCCGCCGCCCCGGCCGGGCACGCCCGCTTCAATGGCTGTTCGAGAGGATCGTCCGGCGCATGACCGGTGCCGTCGACGGCTTCGTCGCGATGTCGGCGGCCCTGGCGGACGAGGCGCGGCAGGTGCTGCGGCGGCCCGAGGTGCGGCTGATCCCCGAACCCAATCTCGACGAAAGCTATCGCCCGCCGCGCGGTACCGGACAGCGCGACGGCCGCACCATCCTGTGCGCCGGCCGGCTGGCGCCGCAAAAGAATTTCGACCTGGCGGTCAAGGCTTTCGCCCGTGTCGACCCCGCCTTCGACGCCCGCCTGCTCATCCTGGGCGAAGGCGAGGCACGCCTGAAGCTGGAGATCCTCGTCGACCGGCTCTGCCTCAACGATCGCGTCCGGTTCGCCGGCCATGTTCCCGACATCCGTCCGGCCCTGGCGCGCGCCAGCCTGTTCCTGCTCAGTTCGCGCTATGAGGGCTATCCGGCGGTAGTCGTCGAGGCACTGGCCGCTGGCGTCCCCGTCGTCGCCACCGACTGCTCGCCTGCGATGGGGGAGATCATGGATGACCCCACCTTCGGCCAGGTCGTTCCCGCCGATCCCGCCCGGCTGGCCGAAGCGATGGAGAGCCTGCTGCTCGACCCCTGGCGGCGGGTCGATGCGAGCCGCCTTGTCGAGCGGCATCGCGCGGATGCGGTCGGCGATCGCTACCTGGCCTTCTTCGACGCCGCAGTACAGGCCCGCCGGGGTTGAAATTCACTTCCATCACCGGCGGTCGACCGGGCCCTCTTCACCAACGGACCCAGAAGGCCTGCGATATCAGGCCCAACACTGCAGCAGGTCGTCATATCGGTCGATTTCCGCTGCTAATCGCCATGGCTGGCATCGTCGCGCGCGTCAGGCACGGACAGATCCGCAGCACGCCCGAACCATGGCCGGGCTTCTTCGAGTTGGGCCGCCAGCGCGAAGATCGTCTCCTCGTCGCCGAAGCGGGCGGCGAATTGCGATCCGACCGGAATGCCCTGCTCAGTCCAATAGAGCGGGATCGAGGCGGCCGGCTGGCCCGTCACATTGTGAATCTGGGTAAAGGCCACCGACGCGGCCAGCGCGGCATCGAGTTGATCCTGATCGGGATTGGACGGATCGAGCACACCGATCTGCGGCGCGACCTGCGCGGTCGTCGGCGACAGCACCAGGTCGAACGCGTCGGACTGGGCGCGGAACAGGCGTGACACCTCGGTCATGCTCTCCAGCCCGGCGATGAAGTCGCCGGCGCTCGCCCGCCGCGCGCCGTCGACCAGCCGCGCGACGTAGGTTTCGAGCTCTTCCATCCGCACCGGCCGGCCGGTCGCGCGGGCATGCTGGTCGAGGCTGTGCATCACCAGCATCGGCCAGACGACGAAATATATCTCGCGCAGCCGGCCATGATCGAAGCGCAGGTCCGCCTCGATCACCTCATGGCCGAGCTTCTCGCACAGCCTGGCGGTCTCCTCGATCGCGCGGATGCAATCGGCGTCGACCGGCGTATCGTCGAAGGCGCGGCGCTGCAGCGCGATGCGCAACCGCTTCGGCCGGGTCCGCGTCGCGGCGAGAAAGCCCCGGCGGGGCGGCGGAGCGGCATAAGGCGCGCCGGTGTCGGGCCCGTGCGTCACGTCCAGCAGCAGCGCGCTGTCGCGCACGGAGCGGCTGAGCACATGGGTTGTCGAGAAGCCGAGGAAGGCGCCATGGGCGGGCCCCGCCGGCACCCGGGCGCGGGTCGGCTTGATCCCGAACAGACCCGAGAAGGAGGCCGGGATGCGGATTGAGCCGCCGGCGTCGCCGCCCTGCGCGGCGGGCACGACCCCCGCCGCGACGGCCGCCGCCGCCCCGCCCGAGGAGCCCCCCGCCGTCCGCGACAGGTCCCAGGGATTCCGCGTCGGCCCGAACAGGCGGGATTCCGCGCTCGCCGCATAGCCGAACTCGGGCGTCGTGGTGCGGCCGAACAGAACCAGCCCTGCTGCCAGATAGCGCTTCACCACCTCGCTGTCGAAGCTCGACACCTGATCGCGCATCACCAGGCTGCCGCTGGTCATCGGCCAGCCGCGTCGATGGGTGGTGATGTCCTTCAACAGGAAGGGAACGCCAGCGAGCGGCGCCGACAAGGCGGCAGCCGCCGCGTCTACACGGCCGGCCTCGTACATCGGGTGGCAGATCGCGTTGAGCACCGGATTGACCGCTTCGGCCCGGGCGATCGCGGTTTCGAGCAGCTCGGCCGGCGTCACCTGGCCCGATCGGACGAGCTCCGCCATGGCGACGGCATCGAGCCCGCGATATTCGGAAAAGGAAAGGGCCATGCGCGCTCTGTTCGTGAGGATCGACAGGAATCGACGCAGGACTATCAGCCCCGCCGATCGTGGGGCAGGTGCGAATTGGCCACTTTGAGCCTCGTCTGCATGACCGGCGATTGCTAGTCTCGCCGGCCGGAACATCGTCGGGAGATTTGCATTGCCGCTGGATTCTTGGGCTGGAAGAGGGATCGTCTACGATCCGGCGGTCGCTGCCAGGCTGCTGAAGCGCAAGGACAGCGAGCGCGAGAAATCGCGCAACAAGAAGATCAGCGACATATTGGCGGTGGCGGTCAACATCTTCGCCCAGGAAGGCATCAGCGGCTTCTCGATCCGCCGCATCGCATCCGAGGCCGGCATCTCGCTCAGCACGCTCCAGCATTATTTCGGCACGCGCGACAATCTGCTGGTGCTGACGATCAATTCGCTGCTGGCCGGCTATATCGCCGACTATACCGACATCAGCCGCGACACCCGCCTGTCCCCGCGCGAGCGGATGGTGAAGGTGATCGACGATCTGCTGCAGGTCATCTCCAACCCGCTGATTTGCGCCTTCTACGTCAATCTCTGGCCGACCGCGACGAAGGCCGACCCGGTCGCTGACATCGTCCGCGAAAGCTACACCCAATATTATGAGGCGCTGACCACGATCATCTCGGGCATGCGGCCCGAACTGTCGCTGGAGAAAGCGTCGACGCTGAGCTGCCTGATCGGCTCGCAGATCGACGGCTTGGTCGTCACCCGCCTGATCGCGCCGCACGGCTTGCCCGACTGGGAGGTCATCGTCGATCGTTCGAAGGCAGCATGGCTGGCGATCATCGACGATTTCGATGCGCAGGAGGTCGCACCGGCCCCGGCCAGGAAGCCGGCGCGCAGGCCCCGCGCCAAGGACTAGGCGCGCACCGCCCGTCGGACGCCGGGGCGGACCATCGACCGACCATCACGATATGGCCAGTTCCAACCTTGGGAAGCCGTCGCTTTCCACCGATGGATCATGCCGTGATCGATCCGGGGGCAAGCCTGGGCGACGCGCCTTTCTTTCCTCCATCAAAGATCGAAGGACCATGTCGAAGCCCTTGACCTCATCGAATGACACCCTCTGGGACCGACGGTTGGCGGCGGTTCCGCACGGCGTCGCCACCGCTGCACCGATCTTCGCCGCCCGCGCGGAGAATGCGGAGATCTGGGACGTCGAAGGGCGGCGCTACATCGACTTCGCGTCCGGCATCGCGGTGCTCAACGTCGGCCATCGCCATCCGAGGATCATCGCCGCGGTCGAGGAGCAGCTCGGCCGCTTCACCCATACCGCCTTCCAGGTCGTCGGCTATGAGCCCTATGTCCGGCTGGCCGAGCGGCTGAACGCGCTGGCGCCAGTGGTCGGCCCCGCGAAGACGATCTTCTTCACCACCGGCGCGGAAGCAACCGAGAATGCAGTGAAGATCGCCCGCTACGCCAGCGGCCGCAGCGCGGTGATCGCCTTCGTCAACGGCTTTCACGGCCGCACCCTGCTCGCCTCGGCCATGACAGGGAAAGTCCTGCCCTACAAGAAGGGCTTCGGCCCGCTCCCCGGCGATATCTACCATATCCCCTTTCCCAGCGAGGCGCACGGCGTCACGGTCGAGCACAGTCTCGCCGCGCTCGCCAACATCCTCAGCTCGGACGTCGAGGCGGCCAATGTCGCCGCGATCATCCTCGAACCCGTGCAGGGCGAAGGCGGCTTCCACGTCGCGCCGTTCACATTCCTGCGCGCGCTGCGCAGCCTGTGCGACGAGCATGGCATCGCACTGATCGCCGACGAGGTGCAGACCGGCATCGGCCGTACCGGCAAGCTGTTCGCGGTCGAACATGCCGGGGTGCGGCCCGACCTGATCACCGTCGCCAAGTCGCTCGGCGGCGGCTTCCCGCTGTCGGCCGTCGTCGGCAACGCCGCACTGATCGACCGGGTGCCGCCCGGCGGCCTGGGCGGCACCTATGCCGGCTCGCCGATCGCCTGTGCCGCCGGCCTCGCCGTGCTCGACGTGATCGAGCAGGACGGACTCTGCGACCGTGCCGAGCGGATGGGACGACGGATCACCGAGCGATTGGGTGCCATCGCCGCCCGCCGCGAGCTGCCGATCGGCATGCCGCGCGGCCTCGGCGCGATGATCGCGTTCGATATCCGCGCCGGATTGGAGGACCTTCGGCCCGACGGCGGGGCTGCGAAGCGGGTCTGTGTCCGTGCGCTGGAACTCGGCCTGATCCTGCTGACCTGCGGCCAGCATGGCGAGGCGATCCGCCTGCTGGCGCCGCTGACCGCGTCCGATGCCGTGCTCGACGAAGGGCTCGACATCCTCGCACGGGCGCTGGCCGATACGCTGGGCACCGCATGACGGGCTGGCGCGGCGCGCGGACGGATTGACCGGAGCGGCGAATGGACCGCAGGAAATTCCTTCCGCCCTTCGCTGCCCTGCGCGCCTTCGAAGCGGTCGGGCGGCTACGCGGCGTCCGCAAGGCGGCCGAGACGCTGATGGTCGATCATGCGATCGTCAGCCGCCACGTCCGCGCGCTCGAGGCCTGGACCGGCGTCACCCTGCTCGACCGATCGCGCGGCGCCGGCATGCTGACCGAACAGGGCGCCGCCTATCATACCCGGATCACCGCCGCGTTCGCCGAGATCGCGAACGCCACCGCGGACCTGATGCATGTGCCCGACACACGGCTACTGCGGCTGTGGTGCGTGCCGGGCTTCGCGTCGCGCTGGCTGATGCCCCGGCTCGATCGTTTCCATAAGCGCCATCCCGACATTGAGCTGGAGGTCCGGCCGAGCGACCGGCCGCCCGACTTCGCCGCTGACGAGGCGGACGTCGACATCCGCTATGTTCGCGACGGATCGCCGGCCCGGCAGGACCGGATCCGGCGGATCGAGTTGGCACGCCCCGCCGTCTACCCTGTGATCAGCCCATCCTTTCCGCTGGGCGGGGGCAGGCTGTTCGGCCCGCTCGACCTGCTGCGCGCGCCGCTGCTGCACGAGGAGGGCGATGGCGAATGGCGCGCCTGGCTGGCCGCGCAGGGCGTCACGGTGCCCAGCCAGTTGCCGGGCGTCCGGCTGTGGCACGCCCATGTCTGCATCGATGCCGCACGCCAGGGACAGGGCGTCGCGCTGGGCAACGACTTCCTCGTCGCAGCGGAGCTCGACACAGGCGCGCTCCGTCGGCTGGAACCGGCCGAGGCCGCTTTCCGGCCGGCGATCCTCGGCAGCTATGCACTGATGGCGCGAGAGGACCGCTGGTCGGCCGATCCGGTCGCCAAGTTCCGGCGCTGGCTGCGCGCCGCGATCCGCAACGACATGCCGCCCGCCCCGGACGAAGCCGGGGCGCACGCCGACTGATCAGACGAACCGCGCACTCGTCCGCGCGCGAAGCTCCTCCAGCCCGATGCCGGGCGCGGTTTCCAGCAGCCTGAAGGGCGAATGCCGGTCGGATCGCGCGAACACCGCCAGGTTGGTGATCAGCATGTCGACCACATTCGCCCCGGTCAGCGGCAGGGTACAGTGATCGCGGAACTTCGGCGCGCCGTCCTTGGAGACGTGCTCCATCAGCACGATCACGCGGCGGACGCCGGCGACCAGGTCCATTGCCCCGCCCGGCCCCTTCACCAGCTTGCCGGGGATCGTCCAGTTGGCGAGGTCGCCATCCTCGGATACCTCCATCGCGCCCAGCACCGATGCGTCGATATGGCCGCCGCGGACCATCGCGAAGCTCTCCGCCGACGAGACGTAGCTCGTCCGGTCGAGCTCGGTGATCGTCTCCTTGCCGGCGTTGATCAGGTCGGCGTCGGCCTCGCCCGCCAGCGGGAAGGGTCCCAGCCCCAATATGCCGTTCTCCGAATGGAGCATGAGGTCGACGCCTGCCGGGATGTGGTTGGCGACCAGCGTCGGGATACCAATGCCCAGGTTGACGTAGAAGCCGTCCTCCAGCTCGCGCGCGGCACGCGCCGCCATCTGGTCGCGGGTCCAGCCCGTCATGCCGCTTCCTCCCGCACGGTCAGCCGTTCGATGCGCTTCTCGTTGCTCGTCGCCAGGATCAGGCGATCGACATAGATGCCGGGCGTGTGGATCCGGTCCGCCCCGATCTCGCCAGGGCCGACCAGTTCCTCGACTTCGGCGACCGTCACCCGGCCGCAGGTGGCGACCACCGGATTGAAGTTGCGCGCGGACTTGCGGAACAACAGGTTGCCGTGCGGATCGCCCTTCCACGCCTTGACCAGCGCGACATCGGCCCGCAGCCCGCTTTCGAGCAGATAGGCCGTGTCGCCGAACATCCGCACCTCCTTGCCTTCAGCGATCAACGTGCCGACGCCGGTGCGCGTGTAGAAACCGGGAATGCCCGCTCCCCCCGCGCGGATGCGCTCGGCCAGCGTCCCTTGCGGACAGAACTCCACCTCGACCTCCCCGGCCAGATATTGCCGCTCGAACTCGCGGTTGCCGCCCATGAAGGAGCTGATCATCTTCGCGACCTGCCGCGTCTGCAGCAGCTTGCCGAGACCGAAATCCTCGATCCCGGCATTGTTGGAGATGATGGTGAGCCGCCCGACCGCGCTGCGCCGCACCTCGTCGATCAGCGTCTCCGGTATGCCGCACAGGCCGAAGCCCCCGGCCGCGATGGTGATGCCGTCGCGGAGCAGCCCGTCGAGCGCGGAGCGCGCGTCCTCATATATCTTCCGTGCCATCGTTACACCATCGCCTCGTGCAGGACGGCAGCGGACCACCAGCGCCCCTGCAACCGCTCGCGCTGCGCTTCGGTTATATGGGCAAAGCCCGCCTCGCGCCCGCGCGCCACCGCCGGCCGCGCCGACATCGCCGCGAACCAGCGCGCGAGATTGGCGAAGCGTTCGACCAGCCGCCCGTTGAACCAGACCCAGCCCCAGCAGGCGATGTCGGCGATCGAATAGTCGCCGGCGATCCAGTCGCGATCGGCCAGCCGCCGGTCGAGCACGCCATAGAGCCGTTCCGTCTCCCGCACGAAACGGGTGGCGCCCAGCGCCGCGCCGGGGCCTTCGGCGCTTAGGAAATGATGCGCCTGCCCCGAACTGGGGCCGAGTGCGCCGACCTGCCAGAACAGCCAGCCCAGCACGTCCGACCGGGCGGCGCCCGACGCCGGCAGGAACCGGCCCGTCTTCTCTGCGAGATGGACCAGGATCGCGCCGGATTCGAAGATCGCGACCGGCCCGCCCGCTCCGTCATGGTCGACGATGGCGGGTACCTTGCCATTGGGGCTGATCGCCAGGAAGGCGGGGTCGAACTGCTCGCCCTTGCCGATGTCGACCGGCAGGACGCGATAGGGCAGCCCGCATTCCTCGAGCATGATGCTGACCTTCCACGTATTGGGGGAAGGCGTGGTGTAGAGATCGATCATCGTCAGAAATCGAGCGGCAGCGTCAGGTGGCGTTCGAAGATCATCAGGCGATGCGCGAGCAACTCGTCGGACACCGAGGGGGCGATGACGGGACCGACGCCGCCATAGATCGGCCGGATCGTCTCCGGCATCGGGTTCAGCTCGTGCGGCAGCGGTGCGATCAGGTTGGAGAAGGCCGCCCAATGCAGGTCGGCGACGCTCAGCCGATCGCCGACGAGATATTCCGATCCCGCCTGCTTCTGGCGGCGCAGTTGCCCGGTCAATCCGTCGAGGATGTGGACGATGCGCGCCGGTGCGGCCGCCATCGCCTCGGCCGAGATGCGATATTCATTGGCCAGCTTCGCCTGCACCGGCGGCGCGATCTTGCCATAGGCGGCGCTGATGTCCTCCTCAGGCGTTTCCGCCAGGATCTGGTAGCGCCGGTTCCAGCCCAGCCCGCCCGGCGAGCTGATCTCGCTGGTGATGCCGAGCGCCAGAGCGCGGTCGCGATAATCCTCGGGCAGCAGCGACGGACCCGATCCGATGCGTTCGGCGAGATGGAGGATGTCCAGCCAGCCAGCGACGGGATGCTCGTCATTGTAGATGGCGATCGGCGCGTTGCGGATGCCGGTCCATTCGACCAGTTCCTCATTCGCCTGGAGCGGCACCTGCTCGACCGGAAGGAACGGCACGTTGCGGACGTGGAGCACGGCCTTCGCCGCCTCGCCCCACGGCCCGGGCAGGCCGGCCGACAGGACGAGGCGCAGCCCCTTCATCGTGCGCGCCTCGGAAACACTCAGATATCTCATTCCCGTTCCCCTTCCGGCCCATTCTTTCTCCGGGCAGTGCGGCCCATCGACGGAAGGAAGGCTGGCATGGCGCGGGTTCGCCCCGACAGGTTAACAGCGACCAAAACCGAAACCCGGCACAGCCGCGCGGAATGGCCGGCCGTCACATTGCCGCCCTGCGGCCAACCACTACCCGATGGTCCCAGGGCCGCGACGGCCGGGCAGCATGGGCAACGACGATGGACATTCCTTCCGGTTTCGAAGGCGAGCTGATCGCGGCGGGCATGCCCGGCTATGACGAGGCCCGGCGCGTGTTCGACCGGCGCGCGGACAAGCGGCCCGGCGCGATCCTCCGATGCCGGTCGGTTGAGGATGTCCGCGCCGCGCTGCGCTTCGCGCGCGACCGGCGGTCGCCGATCGCGGTGCGCAGCGGCGGACATGGCTTCACCGGCCGCTCGACGATCGACGACGGCGTGCTGATCGACCTCTCGGCCATGGACGGCGTCATCCTCGACGCGGATCGGCGGACGGTGCGGATCGAGCCCGGCGCGCGCACCGGCCGGGTGCTGCGCGCCACCGTTCCCGCGGGGCTGGCGCCGGTGACCTGCGCGGGCAACGACATCGGCGTGGTCGGCGCCGCCCTGTTCGCCGGGCAGGGCTATCTGTCCCCCCGCCACGGCAATATGTGCGACAACGTCCTGTCGTTCGATCTGCTGCTCGCCGACGGGCGGATGATCCGCGTGTCGCGCGACGAGCATCCCGACCTGTTCTGGGCGATGCGCGGCGCTGGCGACAATTTCGGCATCGTCGTCGCGGCCGAGATGCGGGTGCATGCGGTGCCGCCCCTCATCCACGCCTGCGCGATCGAATATGACGGAAGCGATGCCGCGGCGGCGATGCGCCTCTACCGCGATCATCGCTGGGCCTCGCCGCTCCCCTGGCTGCTCGGCAGCCTGTTCCTTGACGCGGCGGGAGGCGAACCGCGCCTGTCCTACCTGTTCGCGCTGACCGGCAGCGAGGAGGAGGCCCGCCGCGATCTCGACGCGCTCGACCGGAGCGTGAAGCCCCGCGCGTCGACCGTCGATCGGATGGACTGGGTCGGCCTGCACGACTGCCTGGCCTTCCCCCCCGATATCCGCTTCCATATCGCCCAGCGCGAGCTGCATGCGCTGGACGAGACCTCGATCGCGCTGATGCTCGACGAACTGCCCCGCCTCGCCGCCGATCCCGACCGGCCGACTCCTGTCGACGGCGAGCCCGCGGCGATGATCCTCTTCTATCCCACCGACGCGGCGATGGGACGCCCCGCCGATCCGCCCAACGCCTACAGCCTGCGCGGCGGCTATGACCTGGAGGCGGTCGCGCTATGGCGGGATCCGGCGCGGGACGCGCACCATGCCGGCTGGGCGGAAGGCGCGATCGACCGCTTTGTCGCCTCCGGCCTTGCCACGCGCGCCTCGGTGCTCGCGAACAGCTTCGTGGACGAGGCGCTGTCGCGCAACTGCTTCGCCGGCGACTATGCCCGGCTCGCCGCGCTCAAGCGGGTCTATGATCCAGGCGGCCTGTTCGGCTCGACCGCGATCATCCGCTCCGCCTGATCCGGCCGGCCACGCATATTGGCCTTCCCCCACCTCGCGCGGCCCGCCGCCGCCGCGTGACAATCGTCGGCAGAGGGAGAGCGCGATGAAGATTTCGAAACGAGCCATGACGATGACCGGCGTGGCGGCGGCCCTGCTCGCCATGGGCTGCGCGGCGATCGGCGGGTCGAGGCCGCCGGCGCAGTGGGAATATCGCGGCGGCAATGCCGAAGGGCAGCATTTCAGCCCGCTGGAGCAGATCGACGAGCAGAGCATCGGCCGGCTCGGCCTGGCCTGGTACGCCGCCATCCCATCCCCCGACGGCCCGGTCGGCACGCCGATCGTCGTCGACGGGGTCAGCTACGTCATCAGCACGCTCAACATCGTCTATGCCCACGACCTGCGCACCGGCAAGCTGCTATGGGCGTTCGATCCCAAGGTCCGCTTCGGCAGCGCGCTGCTCGCCTCCTGGGGCAACCGGATCACGCGCGGCCTGGGCTATGGCAATGGCAAGATCGTGCTGACCACCGGCGATTGCCGGGTGATCGCGATCGACGCCAGGACCGCCGCCAAGCAATGGGAAGCGCGCGCCTGCCCCGACCAGGGCGACTATACGATCACCTCCGCCCCGCGCGTCGGCGGCGGCAAGGTGTTCGTCGGGCCCAACAATGCCGATCTCGGCACCGCGCGCGGCTATGTCGTGGCGTTCGACCTGGAGACCGGCAAGCAGCTCTGGCGCTTCGACACCATCCCCGACGGCCCCGACCCGACCGACCCGACCATGAAGATGGCCGCGAAGACCTGGGACCCGGCGTTCCTGCGCACCGCCGCGGGCGGCAGTGTCTGGGAGGACATGACCTACGATCCGGTCACCAGGCTGCTCTACATCGGCGTTGGCGGCGCCACCCCGTGGAACCCGATGAACCGCGGCGCCAAACGCGGCGACGAGCTGTTCACCAACTCGATCGTCGCGGTGAAGGCCGATACCGGCGCATATGTCTGGCACTACCAGACCACGCCCGACGACGGCTGGAACCTCGAGCCGACCATGCCGATGGTGATCGCCGACATGGAGATCGACGGCAGGAAGCGCCGGGTGGTGATGGAAGCGCCGAAGAACGGCTTCTTCTACATGCTCGACGCCCATGACGGAACGCTGGTCAACAAGCCGAACAACTTCGTGCCGGTGAACTGGGCGAAGGAGATCGACGGCAAGACCGGCCGTCCGGTGATGAACCCGGAGGCGGAATATTGGAAGAAGGACGGCGGCGCGGTGGTCTTCCCCGGCCCGCTCGGCGCCCACAACTTCAACCCGATGAGCTACGATCCGAGCACGGGACTGGTCTATATCCCGACGCTCGATCTGCCGACCCGGATGGAGATCGACAAGACCGCATCGGTCGGTTCCTCGGTCGGCGGCGCGACCTACACCCGTTACCTGAGCCATATGGACCAGGCCAAATGGCCGCTCGTCGCCTGGGATCCGATCCGGCAGAAGGCGCGCTGGCAGACCGCCGGCACCATTCCGCTGGGCAGCGGCGTGCTGTCGACCGCCGGCAACATCGTCTTCCAGGGAGGCGCCGACGGCGTGCTGCGCGCCTATCGCGCGTCGGACGGCGTGGAGCTCTGGTCGTTCAGGACGGGGTCGGCGATCGCCGCCGCGCCGGTGACGGTCGATATCGACGGGGTCCAGACGCTGATCGTCGTCGCCGGCCCGCCCGGCACCTCGGCCGCCGTCCGCGCCTTTCCGGGCCTCTATGGACGGGCGGACACCAACGGCCCGCCCCGGATCTTCGCGTTCCGCCTCGACGCCAGGGCAGCCGCGCCGGCGATGACCACGGCCTCGGCCAGGCCCTTCGCCAAGCCGCCCTATCCGCGTCCCGACGCGGCGCTGGCGGCCAGGGGCAGGATGCTGTTCGAAACCCGCTCCTGCGACCTGTGCCACGGCGCCGGCGCCCATGCGGTGACGGGATCGGTGCCCGACCTGCGACGCGCCTCGGCCGCGACCTATGACGGGTTCGAGGGCATCGTCCGCGGCGGCGCATTGCAGGACAAGGGCATGCCGATGTTCTTCGACCTGGTGACCGAAGAGGAATCGGCCGCGCTGCGCGCCTTCGTGCTCGACGCCGCCTGGGACGCCTATCGGGCGCAGCAGGGCCAGCCGACCGCATCGCGCTGAATCGCGTCCGCCCTTTCCCCCCGAACGGATGCGAAAAGCCCGCCCGATCATCGATCGGGCGGGCTTCCTTATTAGCCGGCGATCAGGCGAAATAGTCGCGGTTCTCGGCGATATAGGCGCGCAGCGATTGCGGCGGGCGGCCCATCAGCCGCTCGAAGGTGGGATCGGGATCGACGTTGCCGCAATGCCGCCGCTCGCAGCTTATGTAGGAGATGAGCTGCTCCGCATTGGCGCCGGCGGCGCGGCGCAGGCCGTCCTCGGTGTCGCGCAGCTCGACCTTCTCGCCGACCTCGTCGCTCAGCATCGCGACCACGTCGTCGAAGCCGATCTTCTCGGTGCCGGTCAGCACATATTCCTGGCCGGCGTGGGTGGCCGGCCCGTCGCTCAGCACCTTGGCCGCGACCCTGGCGATATCGCTCTCGGAGATCCAGGTGCGCTGCGCGTCGAGCCGCGCCGGCAGCGGCAGGTAGCGCTTTTCCTGGATGTCGGCTTCCGCGAACCACATCAGGTTGAAGCCGATCCAGGCGGAGACGTTGATCAGCGTCGTCGGCAAGCCGCTGCGGCGGTGGAGCGGGATGGTGACGTTCTTGAGCGCGCTGCCGGTGCGCGTCGCGAACCATTCCTCGGTGATGTCGGCATCGGTGACGCCGGGATAGACGGCGATGTGGCGGACGATCAGGTCGATCGGCGCAGCCTTGGCCGCTTCCAGGATGTTGCTGGTCGCCACCACCTCGTCGGTGATGAAGTCGGGGGTGATGATCAGCACCCGGTTCACCCCCTCCAGCGCGGCCGGCAGGCTCGCCTGGTCGTGCCAGTCGGCCTTGACGACCTCGGCCTCGGGATAGAGCGCCTTGAGCTGCTCGACCCCCTCGTCGCGCGTGCTCGACAGCCGCAACTGGTGTCGGCCTTCCTCGGCTAGGATGGAGGTGACGATCGACGCGATGTTGCCGGTCGCGCCCAATATCAGAATTCTGGCCATTGCCTGTCCTCTTGAGAATATCCGCATCCCGCGCTTCGCTGCGCGGCGGCGGCTCGGGAAAGGTGCAATGGGGCCCGGTCGGCAGACAGGTCATCGAAGGCCAATCGCGGGGCCGGGATCGCCGGCTCCCGTGCGATCAGAAGCCCAGGCAGATATATTTGATCTCGAGATAGTCCTCGATGCCGTGGCGCGATCCCTCGCGCCCGAGGCCCGACAGCTTGACGCCGCCGAACGGCGCGACCTCGGTCGAGATCAGGCCGGTGTTGACGCCGACGATGCCGGCCTCGATCGCCTCGGCAACCTTCCAGACCCGGCCGACGTCGCGCGCGTAGAAATAGGCGGCGAGGCCGAAAGGCGTGGCATTGGCCATCGCCACCACATCCTCGTCGCGTTCGAAGCGGATCACGGGCGCCACCGGCCCGAACGTCTCCTCCCGCGTGACCAGCATGTCATGGGTGACGTCGCGGATCACGGTGGGAACGTAATAACGATCGCCGAGCGGATCGCGCCGGCCGCCGGTGACGATCGCGCCGCCCTTGTCCAGTGCGTCGGCGACATGCTCCTCCACCTTGGCGACGGCCGCAGCGTCGATCAGCGGGCCGATCTGGGTATCGGCGGCGCGGCCGTCGCCGACCCTGAGCGCCGCCGCCGCCTCGGCCAGCCGCGCGACGAAGGCGTCGTAGACGTCGGCCTGGGCATAGAGCCGGTTCGCACAGACGCAGGTCTGCCCGGCGTTGCGGAATTTGGAAGCGATGGCCCCTTCGACCGCCGCATCGATGTCGGCGTCGGAGAAGACGATGAAGGGCGCGTTGCCGCCCAGCTCGAGGCTGAGCTTCTTGATGGTCGACGCGGACCGGGCATAGAGCGCCGCGCCGACCTCGGTCGATCCGGTGAAGCTGAGCTTGCGGACCACCGCACTGTCGAGCAGTGCCGCGCCGATATCGGCCGCACCGCCGGTGACGACGTTGAGCACGCCGGCCGGGATGCCCGCCTCCTCCGCCAGCGCCGCGATGGCGAGCGCGGTGAACGGGGTCTGCGACGCCGGCTTGACGATCGCGGTGCAGCCGGCCGCCAGCGCGGGACCGATCTTGCGGGTGATCATCGCCGCCGGAAAGTTCCAGGGCGTGATCGCCGCGATCACGCCGATCGGCTGCTTCAGGACGATGATGCGCTTGTCGGCGGCGTGCGGCGGGACGACCTCGCCATAGACGCGCTTCGCCTCCTCGGCATACCATTCGATGAAGGCGGCGGCGTAGCGTATCTCGCCCTTCGCCTCGGCGATCGGCTTGCCCTGCTCGGCGGTCAGCAGCGCGGCCAGATCGTCGATCCGCTCGACCATCAGCTCGTGGAAGCGGCGCAGGATGCGGGCGCGATCGGCAGCGAGCAGCGCGCTCCACGCCGGCAGCGCGCGCTCGGCCGCGGCGATCGCGCGTTCGGTCTCCGCCCGGCCCAGCCTCGGTACGCGACCGAGGGCGCCTCCGGTCGCGGGGTTGTCGACCATGATCCAGTCGTCGGCCGACACCCACTCGCCGTCGATCAGGCAGGCCTCGCGCTGCAGCGCCATGCCCATGCCCGTCAGCCCAGCACGTCGAGGAACAGCGCGCGCATCGCCTCCCACGACCGGCGGTCGGCATCGGCATCATAGCCATAGGCCTCCGATCCGAGCGCGTCGGCGTCGCGGTTGGTGAAGCTGTGGCGGGCGCGGCCGTAGAGATTCATCTGCCAATCGACCCCGCCGGCGATCATCTCGTTGCTGAACGCCTGCAGGATCTCCGGCGTCACGAACGGGTCCTGCGCGCCGTTGCAGATCAGCAGCTTGCCGCGGATCGCGCCCGCATCGGTGCTGCCGGTGCCCTGGAGGCCGGCGTGGAAGCCCACGACCGCCTTCAGGTCGGCGCCCGTCCCCGCCAGTTCGATCGCCGAGGTGCCGCCGAAGCAATGACCGACCGCCGCCAGCCGGTCGGGGTCGACCATCGGCTGCTCGGCCAGCCCGCGCAGCGCCGCGGCCAGCCGGCCGTGGAGCTCGGCGGGATCGCCCAGCAGCTTGCCGATCCAGCCGAGGATCGCATCCATGTCGGCCGGCGTCTCGCCGAATTCGTCCATCGCATAGGCGACATAGCCGAACTCGCGGACGATCCGCTCGGCGCGCTCGATCGCGTGCTCGCCGAGGCCGGTGGCCTCGTGGATGACGAGGACGCCGGGCCGCCTGCCCGTCCGCGTCTCGTCCCAGATGAGCCGTCCGGTCAGGGCGGTTCCGTCATGGACGACGGTAAGATCCTGGCTCTGCATAAGCCGCCTCCAGCATGATATTCGGGTTGGGAAAAAGGGATGCCGGCCGGCGGATCACCAGCCCTTGATCTCGGGCATCACCTTGTCGACGAACAGCTTCCGCGACGCGTAGACATCGTCATAGGGCATCCCGGCATAACCGAGCGAAACCGCCAGGTCGAAGTCGCCGATCAGTTCGCGCCGCTCGCACAGCTTGTCGACGATCCGGGCGGGATCGCCCCACAGATTGGCTTCGAGATAGGCGTCGATCACCGCCTGCTGGTCGGTCTCGCGCAATGTCCTGGCCATTTCGGCATAGGAAGCATAGGCGCCGCCCGACTGGGCGAAATTCTCGCTGAGCAACTCATAATGCTCGAGCACCTGGACATAATAGCCGGCCATGTAGGTGCGGGCCATCTCCTCGGCGCGCTTCAGGTCCTTGTCGACGAACATCAGGTCGGACGTGATCGGCGGCGGTGCGTCGGCGCCGTTGGCCGCGCGATAGATGTCACGGTGGCGCTGGACGTCGGCCGCCGCGACGGCCCATGGCGCGTTCGAGAACTTCATGCAGCCCAGGCCCAGCGCGCCGGCGGCCTCGACCGATTGGGGCGACATGCCGACCATGTAGACGCGCCCCTTGAAGCTGCGCGACGGGCGCGGACGAACCTCGATGCGCGGCTGCTTGTAGAAGTGGGTATCGGCCTCGACGAAGCCGGTTTCCAGGCCGTTCAGCACGATCTCCGCCGCCTCGTCGAAGCGCTGGCGCGATTCCGAAAAGGGCACGCGCAGCGCGTCGAACTCG
Source organism: Rhizorhabdus histidinilytica (assembly GCF_900167915.1). Taxonomy (GTDB): domain Bacteria; phylum Pseudomonadota; class Alphaproteobacteria; order Sphingomonadales; family Sphingomonadaceae; genus Rhizorhabdus; species Rhizorhabdus histidinilytica. The sequence continues at coordinate 493,823 of NZ_FUYM01000004.1, forward strand.
CGCTTGGCGAGGCCCCGCCCCATGCCGATGACGACCCGGCCGTCCGAAACATAGTCGAGCATGATCGCCTTCTCGACAACGCGCAGCGGATCGTTCCAGGGCAGGATGAACGCCGCCGGCATCAACTTGATACGCTTCGTCTTTCCTGCAATATAGCTCAGCAACTGGGCGTTGTCGGGCACCATTGCATAATCAAAGAAGTGATGCTCGACCGGCATCAGCATGTCGAAGCCCATGGCTTCGCCTTCGATCGCTATATCGAGTTCTCGACGATATATTTCGCTATCGTCCATTCCAGGGCGACCCTGGAACAGAAGCTGGATACCGATCTGCATTATGAACTCCAATGTCTTGACTATGACTGGTCGATGGACAAGCGATGCAACGGACGCTTTCCAGCGGCGAGGTTAGGGTTGGCCAAAGGGCGTCGGCGGCTCAGCCCCGCCTCAGGATCCCGCCGATCCGCCGCGCGGCGCGGGCGCCGGACTCGATCGCCCCCGTCAGGAATCCGGCGAATTGCGGGGCGAAGTCCGCCCCGGCAAAGCACAGCCGCCCGATCGGCCGGTCGAGCCGGTCGACGAAGCGGGCCATCTGCCCGCGCTTGAGCGATCCGCTGCCACCAAGCGAGAAGGGCTCGCGGCCCCAGTCATGGCCGACGAAGCCGGCCAGCCGGGCCTCCGGCGCGAAGCGGCGCAGCGCCGCCTCCATCCGGGCCGCGCCGTCGCGAACGCCGAGCGCGCCCTCCATCGCATAGGCCGACAGCAACTGGCCGTCGTCGAGGATGCTGTGGGTGAAGGTGAACTCGAACGGGTCGGTGCCGGTAGGCGCGAAACTGTTAACCGCCCCCGGCAGGCCGCGCACATGCAGGATGAAGTTGCTGAGACGCGGCGCGGCCATGCCCTCGGCCGCCGCCTGGCGATGATCCGCAGGGAGATCGGGCGAGAAGCGGATCGCGCGCCACGCCTCCACCGGGGTGGCAACCACCGCGGCGCGGGCGGCGAAGGCCGTGCCGTCGGCGGTGCGGACCGAAACGCCCTCGGCGCCCTGAGCCACCTGCGTCACCGGCGCGCCGAGCCGAAGGTCGAACCCGCCGTCGGCGCGGATCGCCTCGCATAGCGCGCGCATGGTGCCGCGCAGCCGATAGACCGCGAACAGCGCCATGAAGCTCTCATAGGTCCACAGGCCGTTGGCCATGCGCTGCATCGCCCAGGCGAGGCTCACCTGATCGAGCGGGCGACCGAAATCGCTGAAGATCGCCCGCAGCGCGCTATCGTCGACCGGATCGAGCCGGATCGCGCGTAGCCGATCCTCGACCGACATGCGATCGAGCGCGACGAGGCGATCGCCGCTGGCCTGGACGGCGAAAGGCGTGGCGAGCGCTGCCTGAAGCGCGGGATCGCCCCAGAAGGCGGCGAGGCCGCGCCGCAGCCGGCCATCGAGCTCCTCGGGCGGCATCGCGCGGAGGGGGCCGCCGGCGCCGATGAAATAATGGTCGGCAACCGGCCGTTCGACCACCTCCAGCTCGTAGCGCTGCACCTCGCGCCAGATCGCCGCCTGGTGCCAGTGGAACCATGTCCCGCCGCTGTCGACCGCCTGCCCGGCAAGCTGGCCCCAGGCGACCCGGCCGCCGAGCCGCGGCCGCGCTTCGAGCAGCAGGACGCGATGTCCATCCCTGGCGAGGTCGCGCGCGGCGATCAGGCCGGCGAGACCGCCGCCGATCACGAGCACGTCGATCGGCCGGTCAGCCGCCACCGCCGGCGTCGCCGCAGCCCCCGCCAGCAGCCCGATCCCGCCCGCGATCACGCCGCGCCGACCGACAGCCACCCCATCCATGCCGACCTCCCCGGAAAAGCGTCCGCGCGCCATGCTGGCGTCACGGGTGCGGCTTCACGAGGTGGAGGGAGGCCAAAGCACCGCAGGCCCCCTTCCCTCTTCAGGCTCGGACGGACACCGGCAGCTCGCGCCGCGCCGACAGGGCCAGAGCGAGGCCGATCGCCAGCACACCGATCGACAGCAGCCCGATCGGTGCCCGGCTGGGCATCACAACCAGCAGCGCCGCCAGCGCCGGGCCGGCCGCCGCGCCGAAATTGATCGCGCTGCCGCCCAGCGACGTCCCCCGCCCGCTCTCGTCAAGGCCGGCGAGCAGGCTCATCAGATAGGATGTCGTGAAGGGGGTGGTCATGTTGAAGACCATGATCCCGGCCGCATAGGCCTCGATCGACTTCAGGCAATAGACGGCGAAGGCGACGAACATCTGCACCCCGAAGCCGATCGCGAGCGGCAGCGCGTAGCCGAAGCGGTCGCGCATCGCCGCGGCGGCGAACCCGCCCAACGGGGTGGTGAAGGCGGCGATGGTGAGCAGCAGCGCGAGACCGGCCGCGCCGAAGCCGACGCCCGTTCCCGCCTGCTCGGCATAGGCCCAGACCGCCGCCTGCGACAGGTACATCAGCGCGAGTGCGCCGAGCGCCCGCAGCGATCCGCGCGGCAGCCGGCCCGGCCCCGCGCCGGCCGAGACGGCGGGATCGGCGATGCCGGGGGCCAGGAAGAAGCCCGCGCCGCCGACCGTCGCGAGTAGCAGCAGCTCGACCAGGAAGGCCGCCTCGCGACCGATCGGCGCCGCCAGGGCGCCGGCGCCGTAGATCGACACGCCGAAGTTGATCGCGATCATGATCTGCATCCAGGCGATGGTCCGCTCGGGATGGCGCGCGAAAACCGGCAGCGCGTTGGTCGCGGCCGCGATCAGGCCCGACCCGATCCCGAAGAGCAGCCGCAGCGGGATCAGCCATGGCGTGTCCGCGACGACGATCGATCCGGCCGAGGCGAGGAGCGCCAGCGCGATGCCGGCCAGGGTGAGCCTGCGCTTGTCGAGCGAGACGATGCGCGGGCTGATCGACACCACGGTGAGCGCGAGGGCGAGCAGTTCGCAAGCGGCGATCCAGCCGGCCGCCGACGGCCCCATGCCATAGTCGACCGCCAGCGCGGTGACCTCATAGGGCAGCAGGGTGATGGTGAGCCACGCGAGCGGGCTCACCACGATCAGGGCGACGTTCTGCGCCGGGCTCAGCGCGGTGGTAGCGATCATCGGCGGGCAGGTCCTTCCGCGCCGATGCCCCGCGCTCCGGGCCGGAACGGGAGCTGGCGGGTCCGGTCCGCCCATGAGCGAGGCTATGCCGGGCGACGGCGGAGGTAAATCGTCAGCCGCCGATGCCGAGCTGCGTCGACAGCGCGACCATGTCCCAATAATCGGCGAGATAGCTGATCTTGCCGTCCTCGAACCGCAGGAAGGAGGCGCCACGGATCTCGAAGCGCTTGCCGGTCGGCTTGCCCAGCAGCTCGGTCTCGCCGGTGAAGGTGCCCGACAGCGTCCATTCGGCGCCGCCGGCCTTCGCATCCGCAGTCGCGGCCACCAGCGTCATGGCGATGTCGGGGAAGGCGACGATGCTCGTTTCGTAGAATTCGCGGAACTGGTCATGACCCTTCATGACCTTGCCCAGCGGCACGTCGTCATAGACGACGTCATGATGAAACAGCTCGAAAAAGACCTGGCTATCCCTGGTCTTCCAGGCGCCGATGACGCGTTCGACAAGCTTCAGGTTGTGGGGATCGGACATCGCACTCTCTCCAGTTCTGGATCGCACTCTTCGCTTCAGCATCGTTGCGGCTCAGGATTTGGCGCTGCCCTGCGGATCGTCGATCGCGAAGCGCCAGCTTCCGTCCGCCTGCTTGCGGACGACCGCGAGGGTGTGGAACGGAACGCTCATCGGCTGGCCGTCGGGGCCGGTGCCATCGATCCGGCCGCGAGCCCGGGTGGTGGCGAGCTTGCCGTCGACGCTCTCGATCACCGCGACCTCGTCCAGCGCCACCTTCGGCTTCATCGCGATCAGGCCGGCGAGCTCGGCGCGGATGTCGGCTGCGGAAGTGGTGACCTCGCCGCTGAAGCGGACGAAGGCGCAGCCCTCCTCATAGAGCGTCAGCGCCCCTTCGATGTCGCCTTCCTCGAACGCGCGCGAAACCGCGGCGTCGATCTCCCTGGGATCGAAAACCTTCATCGACCATTCTCCTGCCGGGCCGGCGCCGCCCACGATGCGTCGCTCGGGCGGGCGCCGGCATTGCGGTGTTGCGTCAGAATTCGAAGCGCGCCTCGATGCCATATTCGCGGGGCCGGCCGCGCTGGGCGAAGTTGTAATTATAGCCGGCGCCCAGATCGGCGACGAAGTTCAGCGTCTTCTCGTTGAAGATGTTCTTCATCCAGGCCGACAGCGAGAGGCGCTTGCCCGGAAGCTGCCAGGTCAGCCGCGCATCGTGGAGCGAGTTCGCCTTCTGGCTGATCAGCGGGAGGTTGAAGGCGCTGTAATAGACCCGCGAGGTGAAGCGGGAGTCGGTGTGCAGCAGCAGGCCGCCGAAATCGCCTTCGGCCAGGCGCCAGTCAATGCCGCCGCTCAGTGTCCATTCCGGCGCCAGGATCAGCCGCTTGCCCGAAAGATCGACGCCGCTGACGGTCACCTCCCGGAACTTGGCGTTGAGATAGGCGACGCTGAAACGCACGGTCAGCGGATCGAGCGGCTGCGCCACGACGTCGGCCTCGACACCCCAGAGCCGCGACCTGGGCGCGCTGGTCAAGAGCTGGAGGAAGTTCGGCGTGACGTCGATGAACTGCTGGTCGCGGTAGATATAGTAGAAGGCGGCGGTGTTGATGCGCAGGCGCCGGTCGGGCGTCTGATACTTCAGGCCGACCTCCCAGGAGTCGAGCCGTTCGGGTCCGACCGCCGTTACCTCCTGCGCGGCGAAGAAGGCCTGGCCGTTGAACGCGCCGCCGCGCCAGCCGCGGCTGTAATTGGCGTAAGCGAGCGCGCCGCCGGCGAACTCCTGCGAGACGCCGAGCTTCCAGCTCAGATTCTCCGATTTGAGCTTGTCGACGGGCGGCCGGTCGAAGATCACCGCGGCGTTGAGCACCTCCTGCCCTGTCGCCGGGTCGAGATAGCGCAGCGTGCTGCGATAGGATTTCAGCCGGTTGTTGTCGTGGGTGTAGCGCAGGCCGAGGGTGAAGCTGAGCCCCGAGTCCAGCTTGTAACTGTTCTGCGTATAGAGGGCCAAGCTGGTGCGGACCTGGCGCAGGGCATTGTCGTAGCCGCAGCCGGTCAGCCCGTCGTCGAAACAGTCGAGCTGGCCGTTGCCGTCGGCATCGCCCGCATATTCATAGTAGAATTTGTAGGTCGTCCGGAAATCGACCTTGTCGCGATAATAATAGGCGCCGACCATCCATTGCAGCGGCCCGTCACCGGTCGAGGCGAGGCGCAGGTCCTGCGAAAAGGCTTTCGCCTTGCTGTAGAAATCCGCTTCCTGGATGCGGAACGGCGTCGCGTCCGAGTCCTCCTGCGAGAACCAGCGGCCTTCGTCATAGGCCGACACCGCAGTGAGCGCGACGCTGTCGCTCAGGTCCCAGTTGGTGGTCAGCGAGACGCCCTGATTGTGGATGTTGATGACGCCGTCGCGATCCGATTCATTCTCGAAGAAGCCGAGGCCGGCGCGGGTATAGCCGGTGCCGAAACCGACACCGCCGGGGCCCGCCACGCCGATGTCCTTGGCAAGGCCGCCATAGGCATTGTCGGGGGTCGATCGGGTCCGCGTACCGCGCAACAGGAAGCGCAGCTCGTCGCTGGGCTTGTAGAGCAGGCTGGCGCGCAGGGCGAAGTCGTCGATCGAGCCCTGGTCTTTCTTGCCGGGCAGCCGGTTGCGCACGAAGCCGTCGACATTGGTGTAGGAGAAGGCGATCCGGCCGGCGAGCTTGTCCTCGACCAGCGGCACGTTGGCGCCACCATTCACCTCGCGCCGCGCGAGGTTGCCGATGCCGCCCGACAGATAGCCGGTCCAGCCGTCCCCGAGGTCGGGCTGCTTGGTGAAGATGTTGACCGCGCCGCCGGTGGTGTTCTTGCCGAACAAGGTGCCCTGCGGCCCGCGCAGCACCTCGACCCGGTCGAGATCGAATATCTGCAGCGACGACAGGACCGGCAGGCCCTTGTAGACCTCGTCCACATAAAGGGCGACCGGGCTCGACTGGTTGTGGCCGAAATCGAGCGAGGAGATGCCGCGGATCGAGAAGACCGGCAGGCCGTCGCTGAACGGGCCGGTCACCTGCAGGCTGGGGATCTGCGACACGATCGAGGTGACGTTGCGGATCTTCTGCTGGTCGAGCTGCGCCGAGGACAGCGCGCTGACCGACACCGGCACGCGCTGGAGATTCTCCGAGCGCTTCTGCGCGGTGACGATGATCTCGCCCAGGCCGCCATCGTCCGATGCGGCCTCCTGAGGAGCGACCGCGGCGGGTTCTTCCGCCATCTGCGCCATCGCCCGGCCGCCGATCGCGATCGTGGCCAGCGAGGCAAGGAGCACGCCCCGCGCCGTTGCTACCGTCATCATTCCCGCCCTTTCGTTTGTTGATCGTCGCGTATGCCGATCTTGCTGACCAGTCCGTCTCTGCGACATATCCCGTCTATCGATACTCACCGGAGGCAGGCAGGTTCGGATTGTCCAAATAGAGGGGTGGGACTTGACCTTTTCGATATCGCCTCGTTCACATCAGACAACAACCAGATATTATCCAATAATCGTCCCGATCATTTCTACGAACGGGATTCTTGATATTGCCCGTATCCTGGTTTCTTCTGTCTACCCGGCATGATCAACGTCGGCCCTGCGCCGCCAGCGTAAGCCCGGCCGGGGGATCGAGCATCCGGTCGAGATACCAGTTCTGGAACTGCCAGATCGGCTTTTCGAGATGCGAGAAGCGGGTCGGCTCCCAGCCGTCGGATTCGAGCCCGGCCTGAACACCGCGGCAGATCACCAGGTCCTCACTGTTGATCCGGTCGATCCAGGCACCCATGTCAGCGATATGCTCGGCGGCGCCCGGCTGATCCTTGCCACCCTTCATCATGTACATGGTCCAGACGAAGCGCGTCTTCTTGTGCCCCACGATCTCGGTGACATAGGTGCTGACGCTGTCCTCGCTGACCGACATCAGGAATTGCGGGTGGAGCGCGAAGAAGGACAACCGCTGGCCCGCCCATTCGGGCACGCCCGCGATCCTCGGCCCCGCGACCATCGGCTCCGGCCCGGTATAGGGGGTATAGAGATCGTGCCAGTTCCGCCGCTGGCCGTCCGAGGAATAGGAATGTTCCGCAGGCGATATGGCATGGAACGAGTCGCGGTGGACGGCGATGGTGTGGTAATTCTCGTTGGCGTTCTCGAGCATCACCTTCCAATTATAGTCGCCCTCGATCTCCGAGCGATGGACCGGCTCCATCGCGCCGATGTCCCACGGGCTGATCAGCTCGATCAGGTCGGGGATCTTCGCGGCCAGCGGCTCGGCACCGGCATCGAAGTTGATGAAGATCATGCCGTTGACGATCTCGTGGCGAATCTCGGTGAGCCTGACCGTGCAGGGATCGAAGCCCTCCGCCTTGCCCATGCCCGGCGCGACCTGGAGCTGACCGGTCGTGTCGTAGTTCCAGGCATGATAGGGGCAGACGAACGCCGGGGCGTTGCCCGCGCCGCTGGCCACCGCCATCGCGCGATGCTTGCAGACGTTGAAGAAGGCGCGGATCAGCCCGTCCTTGCCGCGCACCACCAGCACCGGCTCGCCGACCACGGTCAGCGCGACATAGTCGCCCGGCTGCGACACCGCCCCGACATGCGCGGCATAGAGCCATTCGCGCTTGAAGATCCGCTCCCGCTCCCGTTCGAACATGGCGGGATCGAGGTACATGCGCTTCGGCATCCACTGCGCCTTCTCCAGCGGCCGGCGGACGCGCTCGAAATCCTCTGCCTGGAAAATATCGGACATTGCCGCTCCTCTTGGATGTGGATCGGCCGCGCTGCGGCCGTTCGTCAGCGGGGATGCCGTTCGCGGCCCCCGCCCGACAGGGGCGGGATGGCCAAAGCGACGGCGCGGTCGGCACGGCTCATAGCTTGCGTATCTTCGTGCCGAACTGCTGCATCCGCTTCACGACATGGGCGGGATCGAGCAACGTCTCGGGATTGTAGAGACCGGGACCGACCGGCGGACCGCCGGCCAGGCCCATCATCCGCTCCATGCACAGCACCGCCCCGCGTGCGCTCATCGCCGCATAGCCTGCCTCGTCCTCCAGCTCGTAGCGCTCGCGGGCATGGACGCCGTCATGGCGCTCGCCCTCGATCTCCACGAATATTTCGTGCGATATGCCTTCGCCCCGGAAGGAGCGCGCGGTCTTGTCGAGTGCGAAGGCCATGTCGACCGACCGGGCCCCCGTCTCGTTGGCGAGGGTGATGACGTCGGGCAGCGCGAAGCCATGTGCGGGCAGCGCGCGGCCGTCGCTGCTGGTGATGCTCAGCGTCTCCGATCCGTTGCGGCGCCATTGCCATTTGCCGTCGCGCCGGACGAGATAGGACGGCACGCCGAAATTGCCGGTGACCATGTTCGAGGAGGCGGAGCCGCCTCCGCCGAAATCGACCGGATCGAAGATCGCGCTGACCGTCAGCTTGTCGATCGACCGGAAACCCCTGGCGAGCTCGAGCGCCGCGACCGGCATCGATCCGCCGTGCAGATGGCCGAGCAGCAGCAGCGGGGCCCCTTTCGGATTGTGGATGTGCCGCGCGATGAACGGCGCGAAGTCGTACACATATTCGGAGAAGGCCGCGTAGGGGATATGCTGCTCCTCGGCCAGGGTCATGCCGTGCAGCGCGCGATCCTTGATCATCGGGATGAAGCAACTGAACCGCATCCCCTTGGGAAGGCCCAGCCCCGGCGTCATGATGTCGGCGGTCATCGCCTCGGCATGGCCGACCTCGGCCGCCAGTTGCTGCGCCTTTTCCAGCCGGCGCCCGGCAATCACGAAGGGAAGGTCGGGGTAGAGCCGGCGGAGGCTGCGCGCCGCCTCGCTGCCGACTGGCCCATAACCGACGAAGAGCACCGGCTCCTTCGAAGACAAGCTCATTTCCGCGTCTCCTCACCTGGCGCCGCCACGGCGGCGTCCAACAATGTCCGCATCGATCCGGACGGGGCTTCAGGCCGCGACCTGACTGAAGTCGGCACCGAACTCGGCCAGCCGGCGAACCGCATCGCCCGGGTCGATCAGCCGTTCGGGCAGATAGAGACCCGGGGCGGCCGGGCTTCCGTTCGCGAGACCCAGCAGGCCTTCGAGCCCCAGCGCGACGAACAGCGCGGTCAGCGGCGCCTGGCCGGCCGGATGGACGATCCGATGGACGGTTCGCCGCGGCGCGCCATCCTTGCCGAGACCGCTGATCTCGATGCCGATCTCGGTCGAATGATGGTCGCCGGCCCGGCGCGCCGGCGTCTCGCCGATCGCGAGATCGAGCCGGACCGAGGTCGCGCCGGTCGCCGCCGCTAGGCTGACCGAGTCGAGCGGCGAATAGGCCTGGGCCGGCACCTCGCGCCCCGACGAGTCGATCAGGGTCGATTCAGCGAGGTCGCCGCCGACCCAGAAATAGTCGCCGTCGTGCCGGATCATCGCGAAGGGCGCGTGGCCGGTGATGCGCTCATAATCGGCATAGGCCGCGGGCCCGCCCATGTCCCGCTCGTCGAGCAGCGCGGTGATCCGGATCGAATCGATCGCGGCATAGTCCCTGGCGGCGTACAGGGCCGGCAGCACTGCGGCGCCCGCCAACCACTGGCTCGACAGCATCATCGCCGCTGCGTTCGGGTTCCGAATGTGGACCGCGACCTCGGGAGCGATCTCGAAAGCGCCGCTGGAGATGCTGAGATAGGGGATGCGCCGCGCCTGCGCTTCCGCCGCGGCATGGAGCCAGTCGTCCTTGACGAACAGCGCGAAGGCACCGAAGCGCCGATCAGGCGACAGGCCCAGGTCGGGCCGCTCGAGATCGACCTGCACCGCAACGGCACCGTCGATGCCGCTCGCGACCGCCTCGGCCTTGGCGATGTCGCGGCCGCCGATCGCGATCGGCAGGTCCGGGTACATCCGACGCAAGATCGTTGCGCTGATGCTTCCCACCACACCCGAACCGCCGATCAATAATATGGGCGCGTCGATGTTGTTCGCCATTGCCGATTTCCCTTCCGATGACCGGACCGGTCGGGCCGTCGGCTCGTGCAGCCGACACCCCCGGAACGCCTCACCCGACGGGGCCTAGCAACCGCCCTCCCCTCCTGAACATGTGCGCAGTGGCCGTTTGCGATCGATATCCTTTTGGAGACATCGCCGACCGGCTGGTGTCTGGGAATCACCAAAACGGCTGTCATGATAAAAAATATCATTATTTTTCAATATAATAATTACAACTTCCTGCGGCTGCACTTCGGAAGGGCGCTATTTTGATTTGGTCGATCACTTCGCATATTGTAGTACATGTGACATAGAAAATTTATGTCGTTGGACTTAGGGAGAGCGAGATGACCGCTTGGGCTCAGCAGATGCAACTCACCGCCGACGACGCGGTCTTCACCGGCCCGGATGTCGCTCTGATGCGCGTTCTGATCGCCGATGGCGCGACGGACGCCGGCGCTGGCCCCGGCCTGTCGCTGATGGACCAGGCGCGGATCGCCGCCGATGCTGCCGGCCCCGCACTGATCGATCGCGTGTCGCAGCCGCTCGGCCGCTATGGCCAGGCCGGATCGGCGATCCTCACCTCCTCGACACTGCGGGTCGCGCTTGCCTCGATGAACACGATCGCCCCGCTGCTCAACCTCCGACACGAGCTGGTGCTTGCCTCCTGTTCGGGCGACGGCGTGGTGCTGTTTCGGCCGCTCGCCGGGATCGACGCGCCGGTCCGCGACGCGCTGCTGCCGCTCGACGCCGCCAAGGTCGCGCTGTTTCTCGCCCAGCTTCTCGACGGCACCGACAGGACCGTCCGCCTCGTCGCCCCGACCTGCTGGATCGCCGGCTTCGCACAATCGCTGGCATTGGCCGATCGGGTCGAGCTGATCGAGAGCGACATGTTCGAAATCCGCGTCCCCGGGGCCTCGGCGACCATGCCGCTGCCCGGCCGCTGCGTCGCCGGCCATGCCCGGTGGATGCGGGGCTGCATCCGCAGCATCCGCGACATGGTCGAGGATCGGCTGCTGGAAAGCGTGCGGCGGCTGGTCAACGCGGCAACTGACGACTCCCCGTCGTTGGGCGACGTCGCCACGCGCCTGCATCTCTCGGCGCGCACGCTGCGCCGGCGCCTGGCCGATCGCGGCGTCAGCTTCATGCGGATCGTCGACGAGGAGCGCCGCAGCCTGGCGCTGCAATATGTGATGGGCGGCGAGATGACGGTGGAATCGATCGCCGAGCGGTTGGGCTATAGCGAGAGCGCCAACTTCCGCCATGCCTTCCGCCGCTGGACCGGCTCCTCACCGCGCAACTATCTGGCGGGCGGCAGGACGCTCGAAGCCGCCCAGGCCTGATCGATCGCCGCCCTCGACCAAGCCCTCTGCGCCCCCCTCGGCCGAGGTTTGATCATGGGAAAGGGCCAGCACCTCAGTGCCAGGCAAGCGCGCGACGACGAACTGCCTTACACCCCCATACCCTGAAGCCAGGCGCCCGCACGCCCCAAACGCAACATCCCGCCGATCCGCGCGAAAACATCGATCGCCCAAACAGACACTGGCGACAGGTCGCATCAATCGACCGCAATTTGCCGCGAGACGCCCAGAATCCTCGGCTTCTGACGGCTGAAACCGAATAGCTGGCCATTATCGAGCAGCTGCGGCAGGTTCATCCCGCGCGCGGCCTCGCCGCTGGTCGCCCGCGACGACCAACCTCCGCCATCACCCGAAGCCCCCTCCTTGGGGGCGATCGAGAATTCCCCGCCTCCTCGCCACGCCTCGCGCCGCCCAAACTCGATCGGGTGCGACGAGTCCTTGATACGTCTGGATTTTCGGTCGGTGCTCGTGGCGCGGTGGCGAAATAGCTTTTCCCAAAACTAACAATCGCTAGTCCATAAAAAGTCTATTGAAATATGATTGATAATATGCAAAATAGGCTTGGCAGGTTGCATGGCTGCGTCGTGGCCATGCCGCCGCAACGAAGGGGAGACGTCGGAACGGTTCGCGGGGCGGGAATGCCCGTGGATCTTGCGGCCAGCACCGCGTCAGGGAGGTCAGAACATGAATAGATCACATGCCGGACGGATGAAGTTGCTCTGCGGGGTCGCTCCCCTGCTGTTGCTGGCCGCCGGGACGGCCCATGCAGAGACCGCCGCGGCGGAGACCATCGAGACCGCGGGCAGCGATGGCGCCGGCGAGATCGTCGTCACCGCGAACAAGCGCGAGCAGTCGATCAACAAGGTGGGCCTCGCCATCACCGCGCTGAGCGGGGACGCGCTCAGGTCACAGCGCGTCGTCAGCCTCGCCGATCTCGCCAACACGATCCCGGGCCTCAGCTACGCGCCGTCCGCGACGCAGACGCCGGTCTACACGCTGCGCGGCGTGGGCTTCTACGAGACCTCGCTCGCCGCCTATCCGACCACCAGCGTCTATGTCGACCAGGTGCCGCTGCCCTTTCCCGCGCTGAGCACCCACGCCAGTTTCGACCTGGAGCGCGTCGAGGTGCTGAAGGGGCCGCAGGGCACGCTGTTCGGGCAGAACTCCACCGGCGGCGCCATCAACTTCATCGCGGCCAAGCCGACCGACACCTTCGCCGCGGGCGGCGATATCAGCTATGGCCGCTTCAATCGGGTCGAAGGCAATGCCTATGTCAGTGGCCCGTTGTCGGGCACGATCAAGGCGCGCCTGGCGCTGACCGGCGCGCGCGCCGACGATTGGCAGTACAGCTACACGCGCAAGGACAAGCTCGGCGAGGTAGGATATTATGCGGGCCGCCTGATCGTCGATTGGCAGGCCAGCGAGCGGCTCGATTTCGAAGTCAACCTGAACGGCTGGCGCGACAAGAGCGACCCGCAGGCGCCCCAATATCAGACCCTCCTGTCGCAGTCGCCGACGACGACCGTTCCGGGCTTGCGCGCCTTCCCCTTCTCACCGTTCGAGCCGCGCGCCGCGGACTGGACGCCGAGCACCCGGCCCCATGCCGACAACCGCCTCCTGCAAGGATCGGTGCGCGGCAATTGGGAGGTCGTCGACGGCGTCACCGTCACCGCGATCTCCTCCTATGTCGACTACAAGCCCGATCAGGGGTTCGAGACCGACGGCACCACCTTGATGGCCGACGACTTCATCATCGATCGCGGCCGGATCAAGTCGTTCAGCCAGGAGCTGCGCGTCGCGAACAGCGATCGATCGGACTTCCGCTGGGTGGTCGGCGCGAACTATGAGAAGAGCCACGTCTACGAATATCAGCTCCAGACCTTCTCGGACATCAGCACCGCCCCGGTGTTCGGTTACACCGGAGCCTATGTCTATTCCGACCAGCACATGCGCAACTACGCCTTCTTCGCGAACGGCGAATATGACCTGTCCGACCGGTTCACGGTCAAGGCCGGCGCCCGCTACACCAATGCGCGCCGCCGGGCTGCGACCTGCACCGGCGATCCGGGCGATGGTTCCTTCGCCGCCGCGTTCGACGGCCTCGCCAATGCGATCCAGCTCGGTTTCTTCCCGGTCGCGGGCTTCACGCCCACCGGCGTGCCGGTGCCGCCGATCGGCGGCGGCTGCGCGCCGCTCGACAACACCACCGAGGATGGCACGCCGGCGACCTATCTGCCCGGCGAGTTCAACGACACGCTGAAGGAGGACAATATCTCCTGGCGCGTCGGACTCGACTACAAGCCGGCGAGCAATGTCCTGCTCTATGTCAATGCGGCGAAGGGCTACAAGGCGGGCAGCTTCCCGATCGCTTCCGCCGCGACGTTCGAGCAGTTCCTGCCGGTGACCCAGGAATCGCTGATGTCCTACGAGGCCGGCTTCAAGCTGACCACGCTCGACCGCAAGCTCCAGGTCAGCGGCGCGGCCTTCTACTACGACTATAAGAACAAGCAGCTCCGCTCGAAGATCGTCGATCCGATCTTCGGCGTGCTCGACGCTCTCGACAACATTCCCAAGTCGCGCATGATCGGCGTCGAACTCGACAGCAGCTTCACGCCGGTCCGAGGGCTGACGCTCGGTGCTTCGGGGAGCATCCTCGACAGCAAGATCACCCGCTTCGTCGGCCTCGACACCGCGGGCGGCGCGATCGACTATAGCGGCGCCGTCATCCCTTATACCCCCAAATATCAGCTCCGCCTTTCGGCCGACTATGTCTGGGATATGGGATCGGCCCAGCCTTTCGTCGGCATCGTCTTCTCCACCCGCAGCAAGGCGCTGGCGAACATCGGCGGATCGCGCGGCCTCGTCATCACGTCGGACTTCGCGTCGTCGGTACCGGTCGATCGGACCTATACCATTCCCGGCTACTCGCTGGTCGACGTGCGGGCCGGCGCCCGCTTCAACGACGGCCAGTGGAGCGTCACGCTGTTCGGGAAGAACGTGTTCAACAAATATTACGTGACCAACATCTTCACCGACTACGACACGATCGCCCGGTTCGCCGGCCAGCCGGCCACCTATGGCGTGACCTTCGCGTTCAAGTTCCAGTGACCCGATCGGGGCGGGCGCCGCAGCTTGCGGTTGTCCCGCCCCGTCTCCGCCGATAGCGTTGGCGCGGGATCGAACAGCAGGGCGATCGAAGTGAAGTTTCCTGCCTTTGCCTATGCCGTCCCCGAGACGATCGAGGAAGCGCTCGAGCTGCTGGCGTCGGACGCGGATGCGAGGCCGCTTGCCGGCGGCCAATCGTTGCTGCCGATCATGGCGCTCCGGCTGGCCGCGCCCTCGATGCTCGTCGACCTCGGCCGGATCGACATGCTCCGCCAATGCGTCGTCGGGCCGGACCGGATGAGAATCGGCGCGATGCGCACCCATGCGGCCAACGCCGCCTGTTTCGACGTCTGGGCCCAGCTTCCGCTGATGTCGGACGCGCTGCACCATGTCGCGCATCAGGCGGTGCGGAACCGGGGCACCTTCGGCGGCAGCCTTGCCCATGCCGATGCCGGCGCGGAGATGCCGCTCGTCGTCTCCGCGCTCGACGGCGCGATCATCCTGCGCGGCCCGCATGGCGAGCGCAGCGTTCCGGCCGCCGACTTCTTCCAGGGCCATTACACGACCGCCATCGAGCCCGGCGAGCTGCTGGTCGCGGTCGAGCTTCCCTATTCGCCGCTGCAATGGGCGTTCGAGGAATTCGCCCGCCGTTCGGGCGATCTCGCCGTCGCCATGGCGGCGGTCGGCGTCGATCTCGACGGCGACGTCTGCCGCGACGTCCGCATCCTGCTCGGCAGCGTCGGCGAGCGGCCGATCCGGGCGCACGACGCCGAAGCCTTCCTGCGCGGCCGCCCGCTGACACCGGGAGCGATCACGGAGGCGGGGCGCATGGCGGTCGCCGGCGTGGCAGCGCGCTCGGACATCCATGCCGACCCGGCCTATCGGGCGTCGATCGCGGCGGTGCTCGTATCCCGGGCGCTCGACCGCCTGGCGAGAGGGGACTTCTGATGCGACGCGCGGATGTGGGTGATCGGCTCGAGACAATCGCGCTTGTGAACGGGCGCGAACGGCGCTTCAGCGTCCTGCCGCGCACCAGCCTGGCCGACGCGCTACGCGACGAACTCGGCCTGCACGGCGTCAGGGTCGGTTGCGAGCATGGCATCTGCGGCGCCTGCACCATCCTGGTCGACGGCCGTCCCATGCGATCCTGCCTGATGCTCGGCGTTCAGGCGGACGGCGCCCGGATCGAGACGATCGAGGGGCTGGCGCAGGGCCAGCAGCTCCATCCGCTGCAGGACGCCTTCCGGCGCCACCATGCGCTGCAATGCGGCTTCTGCACCGCAGGCTTCCTCGCCACCGCCCAGGGGCTTCTCGACGAGAATCCCGATCCGACGCGGGAGGAGGTTCGCGAGGTTCTGTCGGGCAATATCTGTCGCTGCACCGGCTATCAGACGATCGTCGACGCGATCATGGAGGTCGCCGCCCAGCGCATCGCCGATCGGCAGGCTGCGGCCGGCCAGACCGGCATGGAGACGTCCGATGGCGACTAAGGCGGACGTCGCCAACATCCGGCCGCAGTCGATCGGCACATCGATCCCGCGCCGCGAAGATCCCGGTCTGCTGACCGGCCGCACCCCCTATATCGCCGACATCGCCCTGCCCGGCATGCTGCACGTCGCGATCCTGCGCAGCCCGGTGGCGCATGGCCGCATCGTCGGGGTGGACCTGTCGGCCGCCCGCGCGATGCCGGGGGTCGAGCTGGCGTGGAGCGGGGCTGACGTCGCGCCGCGCTGCGCCGGGATCATGGCCAGTCTCGACCAGAAGGGGTTCGTCGCCACGGTGCAACCCCTCCTTGCGCAGGAGGAGGTCTGCTTCATCGGCGAGGCGATAGCGGTGGTCGTCGCGACCTCCCGAGCCGAGGCCGAGGACGCGCTGGAGAAGATCGACATCGATGTCGAGGAGATCCCGGTCGTCGCCACGGTCGATGCGGCGATGACGACCGGCGTCCTCGCCAATGCCAAGGTGCCCGCCAACCTCGTCTATCGCTCCGATCGCGTCACGGACGACGTCTCGGATGCGTTCGGCGCGGCGGCCGTGGTGGTGGAAGGCTGCTTCCATACGCCGCGCGTCAGCGCCAGCCCGATGGAGACCCGGGGCTTCGTCGCGCGGCACGAATGGACCACGGGCCAGCTGACCTGCTGGGCCGCGACCCAGATGCCGAGCTTCATCAAGACGATGATCGCGATCCATCTCCAGTTCCCGGAGCAGCAGATCGAGGTCATCACGCCCCAGGTCGGCGGCGGCTTTGGGCAGAAGGCGCACCTCCATCCCGAGGAATTGCTGGTCTGCCTGCTGGCGATCGAGCTCGGCCGCCCGGTGCGGTGGATCGAGGACCGGCAGGAGAATCTGTTCCGCGCCACCCATGCCAAGCAGCAGGTCAACGAGATGGCGCTGGCCGTCGACCAGGAGGGCCGCTTCCTCGCCCTGCGCGACCGGGTGACCACCGACGGCGGCGCCTATAACAGCCTGCCCTGGACGCATCTGGTCGAAGGACATTGCGGAATCCTGGTCGTCACCGATCCCTACCGGGTGCCGGCGCTCGCCGCCGAGACGATCTCGGTCGCCACCAACAAATGCCCGATCGGCGCCTATCGCGGCGTTGGCTTCTCCGCCCCCACGCTCGCGCGCGAGGTGCTGATCGACCGGGCGGCCCGCGCGCTGGGCCTGTCGCCCTTCGAGATCCGCCGCCGCAACCTGATCCGGGAAGAAGACCTGCCCTACACGACCCGCGCGGGCCTGCGCATCCGCGAAGGCAGCTTCCTCGCGACGGTCGACCGGCTCGAGGCGATGATCGGCTATGAGGCCTTTCGCGAGCGCCAGGAAAGCGCCCGGCGGGAGGGACGCTATCTGGGGCTCGGCATCTCGATCTTCAGCGAGATCAGCGGGATCGGCACGCGCGCGCTGAACTTCCTCGATTTCCCGATCACTTCGCACGACACGGCGACGGTACGGGTCGAGCCCACCGGCAAGGTGACGGTGACGACCGGCATCGTCACCGCGGGGCAAGGGCATCTCACCACGCTCGCCCAGGTCGCCGCCGATGCCTTCGGCGTGCCGGCCGAGGACGTCACCATCCTGTCGGGCAGCACCAGCCACGCCGTCGGTTTTGGGACGGTGGCGAGCCGCTCGGCGGTGTTCGGCGCGGGCACCATCGGTCGCGCCGCCGAGATGGTGCGCGCCAAGATGCGGGCGATCGCGGCCCGGCTGCTCCAGGCGGCACCCGAGGAGATCGAGCTGAGCGGGGGCATGGTCCATGTGCGCGACGATCCAGGCCGCGGCCTCCCCTTCGCCTCGGTTGCCGGCGCCGCCTATTTCGCCGAAGGCACCCACCCGGAGGATTTCGATCCGACGATGGAGGCGACCGCCGCCTTCGACCCGGCCGACATCGTACTGGCCAATGGCGGCCATGCGGCGATCGTCGAAGTCGACGTCGCCACCGGTCAGGTGCGGGTGGAGAAGATGTTCGCGGTCGAGGATTGCGGCCGGATGATCAATCCGATGATCGTCGAAGGGCAGATCCGCGGCGGCATGGCGCAGGCGGTCGGCATGGTCCTGCTCGAAGAGCTGATCTACGACGATAATGGCCAGCTCATCACCACAACCTTGCAGGACTATCTCCTGCCCACCGCACTCGATGTTCCCGACATCGAGATCGCGCATCTCGAGACGCCATCGACGCTCGTCCCCGGCGGAATCAAGGGGATGGGCGAGTCCGCGATGATTTCGGCGCCCGCCGCGGTGGCGGGGGCGGTCAACGATGCGCTGGCCTGCCTCGGCGTGACGATCGAGCAATTCCCGGCCTCGCCCCGCCGTGTCTTCGCGGCCGTCGCGCGGGCGGAACGGACATAACCGGATCATGAACCGCTCCGGGCGCGGCAGACAGGATTGAGGAGAACAGCATGCGGTTCCAGTACAGCTTCCGGCTACCCGTTCCCGTCGAACAGGCCTGGCCCATCCTGCTCGATCTGCGGCGGGTCGCCCCTTGCATGCCCGGGGCGGCGATCGAGAGCGTCGACGGAGACGATTATGTCGGCCGGATGAAGGTCAAGATCGGTCCGATCGAGATGGCCTATCGCGGCGATCTGCGCTTCCTCGAACGCGACGATGCGGCGCGGATCGTCAAGGTCGAGGGGATCGGCAAGGAAGTGCGCGGCGGCGGCGGTGCCAAGGCGCTCGTCACCATGCGGGCGGCGGCCGACGGTGCCGGCTCGATGATCTCGATCGACAGCGAATATTCGCTGAGCGGCAAGGCGGCCCAGTTCGGCACCGGCATGATCGACGAGATCGCGGGTAAGCTGATGAAGGAATTCGTCGCGCGGCTCGAGCGGCTGCTTCAGGCGCCAGCCGCTCCGCCACGCGCGCCCACCGCCGGCATGCCCATTGCCGGTATGGGCGGCGCGGCGCACCCCGCGCGGGCCGCCCCGGCGGGCGCCGACGCGGATTTCACGGCGACGGACGACAATGAGGCCCTCGACCTGGTCGGGCTCGCCTGGGGACCGGTGCTGTCACGAGCGTTGCCGGTGGTTCATTTCGCGGTATCGGTCGCGACCTTGGCCTATCTGATCTTCTGGCGCTGACGACGTCGCCCGGGCGGCGCTGGTTCACCGCCCTTGGGCTTCGTCTGCGGAGCTGGCCTTCGATCAGGCGTCCGAGTTCGGGGTGATGGTGGCGCTGTCGCGCGCCGCCTCTTCGTAGACGCCGGTCAGGATCGACAGGAAGCGGGCCATCGATTCGAGTTTCTCGGGAGCTTTCTGGATCTCCTGGAGCCGCTCGATCAGGATGTGCGCCTTGATGTCGTGATATTCGTCGGTGACCTTCTCGCCCAGCTCGGTCACCGTGTAATTGAACTGGTTGCCCTTGCCGTCGCGCACCTTCTCCACCAGGCCGATCGATTCCAGCTTGCGCAAGCTGTACTGGATATTGGGAATGTCGTCGCGGTTGATCAGTCGGGCGATCGTCGCGCTGTTCTTGGGCCTGTCCTGCATACGGATGACATGCAGGATGATATGCTCGGCGAATTTTATGTCACCACCAATGGTGATCATGCCGGTCGTATAAACGAACCGAGTAAAAGCCTCATAAAACCGAATGAGAGACCATTCGAATTCCGTCGTTTTATATTCGAAGTCGTTCTTGGCCAGGTGCCAACCGCGATAATATTTGGGTTCCATTTCACCGTCCAGCATGGGTTGCGCGGCAGATTCCCCGGTCGATGCCGTCGTCCCTGAATAGCCTCTGGGCGGCTGCATGACAATCCAGCTTTAAATCCATGTGAAAGATAATCGATTTTCAATCGAAAATCTATTGACTAATCGTTGTGATTCGATGATGCTCATCCTCGTCACGGCGAAGGATCGCCTTGCGGTCCGGCGCGAGCGCCATCAGTCAGGGATTTGGGAAATGAGCGATTTCGACGGTACGGTCGTGCGGCGACGGCGATCGGGCGAGGCAGGCGGGACGGCGGCGCGCGTCAACGATACGGGACTGCAGAGCCAGTATCAGCCGTACAAGGATGCGGCCTGGGGCTTCGTCAACCATTGGTATCCCGCGCTGTTCAGCGAGGAACTGCCCGAGGATGCCGTCGAAGGCGTCCAGATCTGCGGCGTGCCGATCGTGCTGCGCCGGGCGGAAGGCAAGGTCTTCGCGCTCAAGGACCAGTGCGTCCATCGCGGCATCCGCCTGTCGGCCAAGCCGACCTGCTTCACCAAGGACAGCATCACCTGCTGGTATCATGGCTTCACCTTCGACCTGGCCGACGGCAAGCTCTCGACGATCGTCGCCAACCCCAGCGATCCACTGATCGGCACCACCGGCCTCACCGCCTATCCGGTCGAGGAAGTCGCCGGCATGATCTTCGTTTTCGTACGCGACGACGATTTCCCGATCGAGGACGTGCCGCCGCTGGCGGAGGACCTGCCCTTCCGCTTCCCGGAGAGCAGCGAGCGCTTCCCCCATCCCCTGTGGCCGGCGTCGCCGAGCCTGCTCGACGAGGGCGCGGTGGTGAAGGGCATGCACCGCACCGGCTATGCCGATTGGCGGATCGCCTGCGAGAACGGTTTCGACAATGCGCATATCCTCGTTCACAAGGACAATGCGATCGTCCATGCGCTCGACTGGACCCTGCCGCTGGGCATCCTCCCCACCGCCGAGGATTGCATCGAGGTGGTCGAGGACGAGGGCGGCCCCAAGGGCCTGATGCAGTGGCTCTTCACCGACAAATGGGAGCCTGTGCTCGAGAATGAGCGGCTGGGCCTGAAGGTCGAGGGGCTCAAGAGCCGGACCTACCGCACCTCGGTGGTGCTGCCAGGCGTGCTGATGGTCGAAAATTGGCCCGAGGAGCACGTCGTCCAGTACGAATGGTACGTCCCCATCACCAGCGACACCCATGAATATTGGGAAATCCTGGTGCGAATCTGCCCGACCGAGGAGGAGCGCAAGGCGTTCGATTACCGCTATCGCACCTTCTACAAGCCGCTCGCGCTCAACGGGTTCAACGACTGCGACGTCTATGCCCGCGAGGCGATGCACGACTTCTACGCCGACGGTACCGGCTGGGACGACGAGCAGCTCGTGTCGACCGACGTGTCGCCGATCACCTGGCGCAAGGTCGCATCGCGGTGGAACCGCGGCATCGCCAAGCCCGGACGCGGCGTCGAGGGCGCGATCCCGACGACCAGCATCCGGATGCGCCGCGCGGCCGAGGGGGTTCCGCCCGGCTACAAGGTCGAGAAGATCGAGGACTGATCGGCATGGCCGTTACAGCGCCTGCAGGCCCGCCGGCCGCCGCCACAGGATGCGACACGCGTCACATCGAGTTCCGCTACGCGGACGGAGCGCGCCGGACGCTGGATGTCGATGCCGGGCGGCCGATCCTCGATGCCGCGCTCGCCGCCGATATCCCGCTGCTGCACCAGTGTCGCTCGGGAAGCTGCTCGAGCTGCGTCGCTCGCCTGGTGCAAGGGGAGACCCGCCAGCATGCGGGCGGCCGCTCGGCACTGCTGCGGAGCGAGCATGAGGCGGGGCTGCGCCTGCTCTGTCAGGCCGAGGCAGCCGCCGACTGCGTGTTCGACCTCGACTATGACAGCGCCGCCGGCGCCGGCCGGCCTCGCAAGGCCAGCGCCTTCGTCGACCGCGTCGAGCGGGTCGCGTCCAACGTCGTCCGGCTGCGGCTGGAACTGGCGGCGGACCATTGGGTCGATTTCCAGCCGGGCCAGTTCTTCCAGCTCCGCATCCCGGGCACCGACATCGTCCGCAGCTATTCGCCCGCGAGCACGTCCGCGGCGCTGCCGGCGCTGGAATTCCTGATCCGCCTGCTGCCTGGCGGCGCCATGTCGCAATGGCTGGTCGAAAGCGCGCAGATCGACGACGTCGTCGAGATCGAGGGCGCCTTCGGGGCCTTCTTCCTGCGCGACAAGGTGCGGGCGCCGCATATCTTCGTCGCCGGCGGCACGGGGCTGGCGCCGATCCTCTCGATGCTCGACGCACTGCGCGCCCAGCCGGGGCGCAAGCCGCCCGCGCTGCTGAGCTTCGGCTGCACCGATCCCGCGGCGCTGTTCGGGCTGGACGAGATCGCGCTGCGCCGCACCTGGATGCCCAACCTCCAGGCGCGCATCTCGGTCGATCGCGACGCGGAGGGCGATCTGCTGCTGGGCACGCCGGTGGCCGCGCTTTCGCAGGCCGACGTCGGCCATCCCGACACCATCGCCTATCTGTGCGGCCCGCCGCCGATGGTCGAGGCCGCCCGCGCGCGGCTCGAAGCCTTCGGGGTCCGCCCGGCCAACATCCTGGCCGAGCAGTTCGTGGCCAGCACCGCGTCCGGAGAAGCGGCATGACCATCACCATTCCGGTGCCGTTCGGGGAGGAGCGCCAGCGCTGGCTCGACGCCACCGTCGCGCGGCTCGATCCGGCGCGGCTGCAACGACTGCTGTTCGGCCTCACCGACATCCACAGCCCGACCGGCGCCACCCGCGCGGCGAGCGAGTTCATGGCCTCCACGCTGCGCACGATCGGCATGGACGCGCGCTATCTGCCGATGAACGACCGCAGCGGCAACGTGCTGGCCGAGCGCCGGGGATCGGGCGGCGGCGCCGCGGTGATGCTCTACGCGCCGATCGACACCCATCTCGAAGGCAATGAGGACGACCAGCCCTGGGTGGGGCCGCCCGGCTTCGTCGATCTCGCGCCCCGGGCGCAGGCCTCGGGCGATTGGGTCTATGGCCTCGGCGCGTCCAACCCGAAGGGCATGATCGCCACCCTGGTCGAGGTCGCGACCGCGCTGATCGAGGCCGAGGTGCCGCTGGTCGGCGACCTGCTCGTCGGCCTCGCCGATGGCGGCATGCCGGTCAACATCGCCGCGCGCGACAATGCTGGCATGTCCAGCGGCGTGCACCATCTGCTCGCCCGCGGCGCGGCGGCGGACTTCGCGATCATCATGAAGCCGTGGAACTTCGTCTATCACGAGGAACCCGGCATGGGTTGGTTCAAGCTGCGGGTGCTGGGCAGCTACGGCTATGCCGGCGTGCCGCGCGGGACCCCGGGCTTCCGCAGCTCGATCCTCCCCGCCGCGCGCATCATCCCCGAGCTCGAACAATGGCTGATCGACTATGCCGACCGCAATATGTCGGGCGTGGTCAAGCCGCACGGCTGGATCGCCGGCATCCGTTCGGGCTCGGTCGAGCGGCCGTCCTTCCCGTCGGCGGTCACCGAGATATTCTTCGACGTGCGGATCAACCCGCGCACCAGCCCGGCCGAGGTGAAGGCACAGTTCGCGCGCTTCGTCGCGGACTGCCGCGCGCGGCATCCCGATATCGAGCTGGAATGGGAGATGTACGGATCGGTGCCGGGCGGCACCACCGACCCCGACAACTGGATCATCCAGTCGGCACGGCGCGGCTGGGAGGCCGTCGAGGGGCGGCCGCATCCCGAACCGGACCCGCTCGGCGGCCAGACAGACGGCGCGGCGCTGCGGCGTTTCGGCGTGCCGACCGCACGTATCGGATGGCCCTGGCCGGCGGCAGGATCGCCCGAACCGGTGGCGGAAGGGCTGGGCGGAATGGGGGCTACCTTCATCCCCGACCTGATGCCCTGCGCCCGCAAGATCGCCTACGCGCTGATCGATACGCTTACCCGGACCCGGGCCGAACTGGGCTTGACCAAGCAATGAGAGGGAGAGGCTGATGGCCATGATGCAGGCCGCGCGCGTCCACGCGCCCGGCGGAGATTTCGCGCTCGACACGATCGAGAGGCCCACGCCGCACGCGAACGACGTGGTGGTGGCGGTCAAGGCCGCCGGCGTCGTTCCCAATCTGCGCAACGTGATGAGCAACTATGGCGAACGGGCCTATCTCACCGTTCCCGAGCTGCCCGCCATCTACGGCCTCGACGCGGCCGGCGTGGTCGAGGAGGTCGGAGAGCTGGTCACCGGTATCGCCCCCGGCGACCGCGTCTACATCAATCCGGGGCGCTCCTGCGGCTCGTGCCATTCGTGTCGCGGCGGCGATCCCATCAATTGCCCGGCCTATACCTTCCAGGGCTATTTCGGTTTCGGCCCGGCCTCGCGCGATATCTACCGCCGCTATCCCTATGGGGGCTTCTCCCAATATGCGACTGCGCCGGCCGACGGCCTCGTCAAGCTTCCCGAGGCGGTGAGCTTCGAGCAGGCGGCGCGCTTCGGCTATCTCGGCACCGCCTATTCGGGCCTGCGCAAGGCAGGCGTCGGCGCGGGCCGCACCGTGCTGATCAACGGCGCGAGCGGAACGCTTGGCCTCGGCGCGGTGCTGCTGGCTAGGGCGATGGGCGCGACCCGCATCCTCGGCGTCGCGCGCAACCGGGAATTGCTCGAGCGCGTCCGGGCGATCGACCCGGCGCGGATCGCCGTGCTCGCCAGCGGCGACGAGCCGGTCGACGTCTGGGCGCGTCGCGAGACGGGTGGGCTTGGGGTCGATGCGGCGCTCGACACGCTGGGGCCGGGTGCGCCCGCCCAGGCGATGCTCGATGCGATCGGCGCGCTGCGGCGGGGCGGCAGGCTGGTGGACGTCGGCGGCATGAGCGCCCCGATCGGGGTGAACATGCACCAGTTGATGTGCGCGCAGATCAGCCTGGTCGGCTCGCTGTGGTTCAGCGTCGCCGAGGGCGAGGACATGGCCGCGATGGCGGCGGCGGGCACGCTCGACCTGTCGCCGTTCGAGCATCGCCGGTTCGGGCTCGACCGGGTCGGCGACGCCCTGGCGCTCGCCGAGCAGCGCAGCGGCGGCTTCGTCAACGTCGTGGTGACGCCCTGACGGGCGCCGGCAGCAGCAGGAGGATGCGATGGTGAGGCGTATCGTAACGGGCGAGCGGAACGGGCGGTCGACGGTGCTGTCGGACGGTCCGGTGGGCAATACCCATGATTTCGTCCATGTGCCGGGTTTCCGGACGACCCTGGCGTGGAAGGCGGACGCAGTGCCGACCCTCCCCCACGACGGGGCCGACCCGGTGGCGACCGTCACCAGCATGGTGCCCGATCCGCACGGCTCGTGCCTGATCATCGTCCGCTTCCCGCCCGACAGCGTGATGATGGCGGCCGACTTCGACGGGGCGGCCGCTGGCGAGGAGCAGATGCGCTTCCTGCCCGGCCTGGCCGAAAGCTTCGATCCCGACGGATCGGGCATGCACCGCACCCTCACGGTCGACTATGACATCATCCTCGACGGCGAGCTGTGGCTCGAGCTCGACCATGGCGAGCTTCGCCATCTCAAGGCTGGCGACGTGGTGATCCAGAACGGCACCCGCCATGCCTGGCGCAACCGCAGCGATCGCCCGGCGACGATGGCCGCCGTGCTGATCGGAGCCGCGGGATGATCCTGGGGGAGTCGGGCGTGGCGGCGGCGGACCGGAACGATCCGGCCGGTCTGGAGATCGGCGACCTCGCCGCCCGGCTCCGCCGGCGCGCGCTGTCGGCGGCCGAGCTCGCCGAGCGGATGCTGGCGCGGATCGCCGGGGAGGACGGCCATCTCCACAGCTTCGCCTTCCTCGACCCGGAGCTCGTCCGCCGCCAGGCGCGCGAGGCCGACGTCGCGCTGGATCGCGGCGAGACGCGGCCGCTGCTCGGCGTGCCGATCGGCGTCAAGGACCTCTTCTCGACCCGCGACATGCCCACCCGCGCGGGCATGCGGCTGCCCGTGCCCCATCGTCCGTTCGAGGACGCGACGGTGGTCGCTCGCCTGCGCCAGGCCGGGGCCGTCATCATCGGCAAGCTAGAGATGACCGAAGGCGCTTTCGCGCTCCACCATCCCGAGGTCGCGCCGCCGCTCAATCCCTGGGATCCGGCGTTGTGGCCAGGCGCCTCGTCCAGCGGCGCCGGCGTCGCAGTCGCCGCCGGGCTGTGCCATGGCGCGATCGGATCGGACACAGGCGGATCGATCCGCTTCCCCTGCGCGGCCAACGGCCTGACCGGGCTGAAACCCGGCTGGGGCGCCGTCAGCCGCCACGGCGCGTTCGAGCTTGCCGCCAGCCTCGACCATGTCGGGCCGATCGCCCGCAGCGCCCGCGACGCGGCCCTGCTCTATGCGGTGATCGGCGGCCATGACCCGGCCGATCCGACCAGCCGCCCCGGCCGGCCGGCACCCTATCGCGACGATGCGGCGGGCACCTTGCGCGGCATCCGTATCGGCTTCGATCCGCGGTGGAACGAGGCCGGCTGCGAGCCGGCGACCGCCCGCTGCCTGGCCGAGGCGCAGCAGGCCTTCCGGCAGCTCGGCGCTTCGCTGGAAGCGTTGCGCCTGCCGGAGATCGCGGAGGCGGTCGCCCATTGGGAGCTGATCGCCGGCGTGGAGACGGCGGTCGCCCATGCCGACCTCTATCCGCGCCATGCCGGCCATTATGGACCCGCGCTGACCCGGCTCATCGAGATCGGCCGCGCCGCGAGCGCCGGAGACTATCAGCGCGGGCTTCTCAGCCGCATGGAGCTGCGCGGTCGGCTCGACGCACTGCTGTCCGATGTCGACCTGCTGATTGCGCCGGTCCAGCCCTTCGACGCGCCGACGCTCGATCGGCTCGGTGCGCTGGCCAGCGACCCCGATGCCAATGCGCGGCTGATCGGCTTCACCGCCCCGTTCAACCTGAGCGGCCATCCCGCGATCAGCCTGCCGGGGCGGCCGACCGACGCCGGCGCGCCGATCGGCTTCCAGCTCGTCGCAGGACAGGGTCGCGAGCCGCTTCTCCTGTCTGCCGCCATGGCTTTCCAGCAGGCGACCGAATGGCATCGCCGCAGTCCCGACAGCAAAGCGGGAACGCATTGATGGACTCGGCCCTGCTTTGCGCGTCGCACACCCCGCTCATGCGCGAGGCCGATGTCGCCCCCCTCATCGCCGCGGCGGTGCGTGACGGCTTCTCTGCTCTGGCCGAAGCGGTACGCCGCTTCGATCCGGAACTGATCATCCAGTTCTCGCCCGATCATTTCAACGGCTTCTTCTATGATTTGATGCCCTCCTTCTGCGTGGCCGCGGCAGCCGTCTCGATCGGGGACTGGGGCACTGCGTCCGGGCCGCTCGCCGTGCCCGAGGAACAGGCCCACGCGCTGGCCGCCTTCGTCCAGGGGCAGGATGTCGACATCGCACTGTCCTATCGGATGATGGTCGATCACGGCACGACACAGATCTGGGAGGAGATGTTCGGCGCGTTCGGCGAGCTGCCGATCCTGCCGATCTTCGTCAACGCGATCGCGCCGCCTCTGCCCAGCTATCGCCGCGCGCGCCTGCTCGGCGAGGCGGTCGGCCGCTTCGCTGCGACCACCGGCCGGCGGGTTCTGTTCGCCGCATCCGGCGGCCTTTCGCACGATCCGCCGATCCCGGTGCTGGCGGGGGCCGATCCCGACCTGCGCGCACGACTGATCGACGGACGCAACCCCTCGGCCGACGCCCGCGCCGCCCGCCAGGCGCGGGTCCGCGCCGCTGGGCTGGCCGCGGCCCTGGGAACAGGGGACGCGAAGCCGCTCAATCCTGCCTGGGATCGCCATGTCCTCGACCTTCTGGTCCGCGAGCGGGTCGAGGCCTTCGACCGCTTCGACACGGCGGAGGTCGCGCGGGTTGCCGGTCGGGCAGCCAACGAGACGCTGGCCTGGATCGCGGCTGCGGCCGCCCATGCCGTGGCCGGGCCCTCGCGCCGCGAGGTGATCTTCTACCAGCCGATCGATGGCTGGATGGCCGGAATGGCGATGCTGTTCGGCACGACCGGAACCGGTCCCGCCGAAGCGTGAAAAGCACAGGAGGAAGAGAATGACGGAACGAGAGCGCGGTTTCGCCAGCGTCTGGGCGGACCTGACCGGGGTTAGCTTCTCGCAGGGCTATATCGACGCGAACGGTATCCGGACGCGCTATCTGTCGTCGGGTTCGACCGACAAGCCGCTGCTACTGCTGCTGCACGGCGTCGGTGGTCATGCCGAGGCCTATTCGCGCAACCTGGGCTCCCATGGCGAGCATTTCTGGGTGGTCGCGATCGACATGCTCGGCCATGGCTGGACCGACAAGCCGGCGATCGACTACCAGGTCGCCGACTATGCGCGCCATGTCCTCGACGTGATGCGCGCCCTCGGCCGCGACAGGGCCCATCTCAGCGGGGAATCGCTGGGCGGATGGGTGGCGACCTATCTGGCGGTCCACCATCCCGAAGCGGTCGAGCGGCTGGTGCTCAACACCTCGGGCGGATGGACCGCCCATCCCGAGGTGATGGCGCGGCTGAAGCGCCTGTCCAACGAGGCTGCGGCCGACCCGAGTTGGGACCGTATCCGGGCCCGGCTCGAATTCCTGATGTTCGACAAGACGATGGTGACCGACGACCTCGTCGAGACACGGCGGGCGATCTACGCCCAGCCGGGGTTCGCGGAGACCATGGCGCGGATCATGTGCCTTCAGGAGATGGAGATCCGCCGGCCGAACATGATCACCGAAGATCAGTATCGATCGATCAAGGCGCCCTCGATGGTGATCTGGACCTCGCACGATCCGACCGCGACCCCGGAGGAGGGCCGGCAGATCGCCGAGATGATCCCGGACGCGCGCTATGTGGTGATGAACCACTGCGGCCATTGGCCGCAATATGAGGACGCCGACGTCTTCAACAGGCTGCACATCGCCTTCCTGCGCGGCGAGGCCGACCCGCTCGGCCTGGTCGCCTGAGGCCGAGGTCGCGATGGAACTGGCCGGCAAGAGCGGGCTCGTCACAGGGGCCGGCAGCGGCATGGGGCGGGCCGCAGCGTTGGCGATGGCGTGCGAGGGGGCAAGGCTGCTGCTCGTGGGCCGGCGCCGCGAGCCTCTGGAAGCGGTGCGCGAGGAGATCGCCGGCTTCGGAGGAGAGGCGCTGGTTCTTCCCGCCGACATCTCCGTCCGGTCGGGGATGCGAGCCGTCGTCGATCATGCGGCGGCGGCGTTCGGCAGGCTCGATCTCGCCTTCAACAACGCTGGCGGTCATGCCGACTTCAAGCCGATCGAGCAGACCCCCGAGGAAGAGGCCGAGTGGGTCATCGATCTCAATTTCAAGGCCGTCTACTGGGGCGTGAAATATCAGGTCGAGCATATGATCCGCAACGGCGGCGGCGCGGTCGTCAACAACGCCTCGGTCTTCGGCCTCAAGGGCATGCCGGGCATCGCGCATTATGTGGCGAGCAAATTCGCCGTGGTCGGCCTCACCCGCTCGGTCGCGCTCGAATGCGCGAAGAGCGGCGTGCGGATCAACGCGATCTGCCCCGGCGGCACCGAGACTCCCAATTTCCTGCGCGTGACCGGCGGCAGCGCCCATGCGATGGACGATCTCGTCGCGATGGGCCGTATCGGCCAGCCCGCAGAAGTCGCCGAAGCCGTCCTGTGGCTGATGTCTCCGCGTGCCAGCTATGTGACGGGGGCGGTGCTCTCGGTCGACGGCGGCATGGCGGCGGGTTGAGGAATCCCGACAACCGGCGAGGATGAAGCGTCACTTCGACATGATGCTCGGCGAAGCGAATTGCTGGCCCGACGGCTAGACGCTGGTGCCGACCAGCCGCCCGATGCACGCCGTGATCGCCATGGCGAGCGCGCCCCAGAAGACGACCCGCATGACCGGCTTCAATCGACGGGCGCCGCCGGCAGATGCCCCTGCCCATCCCAGCAGCGCCAGGAAGAGCAGCGACGCGATAGCCTCTCCCGCCACCAGCGATGGTTGCGGGAGCAACGCCGCCGTAGCGAGGGGGAGCAACGCACCGGCCGTGAAGGTCCCCGCTGAGGTGAATGCCGCAACGATCGGCCGCGCAACGGTCATGTCCGTGATGTGCAGCTCGTCTCGCGCGTGGCTTTCAAGAGCATCGAACGCGCTCATTTGCTTCGCGACGGTCAGGGCAAGTTCGGGTTCGACACCGCGCGCCCGGTAGATGCCGGCAAGCTCTTCGAGTTCGGCTTCGGGACTGGTCGCAAGCTCGAGCCGCTCGCGTTCCAGGTCGGATCGCTCGGTGTCGGACTGTGAACTCACCGAGACATATTCGCCGGCGGCCATCGACATCGCCCCTGCCACGAGGCCCGCGACTCCGGAAATCAGGACTGCTGACCGAGGCGCGCCCGAAGCCGCCACGCCCATGATCAGGCTGGACGTCGAGACAATGCCGTCGTTGGCGCCGAGAACGGCGGCACGTAGCCAGCCGATCCGGGACACGAGATGGCTTTCGCGGTGACTTCTCACTTCCCGTCTCCTGATTGTTTGCTGCCGACGTTCCTGATCGCATCAAGCTCGATGAGGTCCTCCACCATCAACGCCATCAAGCCCACCTGCGAGTGGACGCCTGTCTTGGCGTAAATGCGCGTGAGCTGGGCACGGATCGTCCCCGATGCCGCGCCACGGAGGGCCGCGATTTCCGTTGCGTCGAAACCCTTGAGCGCGAAGAGCGCGACATCCGCCTCCGCCGCGGTCAGCTGCCAGTCGAGGAAGCGCTGGCGGACGAGATCCGACATCGCGCCCCGCGCGGTTGCGATGGCGGTCTCGTCGAGCCGTGTCCGGACGATCAGCCAGCGCAGCTGGACAGCACCGAAGACCACCCCGGTGACAAGCGCGATCGTTGCGGCGGTTTCAACCAGCAGATGGGTGCTCCAGCCATCGACGCTGATGTCTCTCGCCACATCGGCCACGAAGAAAATCGTCGCCAACGACTGAAGCAGCACCAAAAGAGTGACCGCGGCCGCCCGGCGTTCGAGTGCTCTTCGTCTTTCCCGCATGACCTTGGCTTAGCTGCGCGAAGGCAACATCGCCAACAGGATTTCCCGGCCGCTCCGCCGCGTTTCGAACATAACACCCGCTATGTGAAGGAGGATCAGGACATACAGGATATTCACTGCGATTTCGTGGACCTCGCTCCAAAGACCATCCTCACCTTGCCGGTCCTTGTGTTCTTCATCCTCGTCGCCATGGTCGCTTGAGGCATCGGATCGTTCGACTGCCGCGGGCGGCGTTCCTGGCTGGCCCAGGCTTGCAATCGGAGGCGGTCCCGCCATGGCGATACCACTCGCGATAATGACGCCCAGCGTGCTCCATACCACGTAGACCATCAGCGCACCCAGCGGGTTATGCGAAACATGGATTTCCTTTCTGCCCGCGCGGATATTGCGTACATGGCGGAAGGCGTGACGCAGGCTGGGAAGGAAGGCCGAGAAGCGAGCCTCCGGCGGCCCGATGAATCCCCACAACAGTCGCAGCGCGAGCACGGCGGAGAGCGCATAGCCCACCCAGATATGAGCCCCCGATCCCTCTTCCGTGACAAGCGCGTTCACGAGAACCGCGGCGACGATTGACCAGTGGGTGGTTTTGACCACCGGATCCCAGCGCCGAGGGTGCCGATCATCTCCGGCAGTGGCTTCCAGGGAATTGAGGGGCGGCCGGTTGGTCATCGAGCATTCCTCCGTTGATCGAAGGAAGAAATGCCGATGAACGCGCTGATACTATCGGCGAACTGCTTACGTCCCGGCCTTTAAGCATCTGCTTACGGGTCGACGTTCAAGACGCGCCGCGCGAGATGCCCTGTCGCGGGCGAGCTTCCAGGGAGCGAGCGCCAGCGCATGACCTATCGGTCCTTGTGGGATTCACGGATATCGGAAGATCGGCCCTTGGGTGACAGCCCGAGGGTCACACCGTTCCGGGAGGGTCACCTGTCAACCGCCATCGTTCCACCCGCTCTCATCAATCTCGGCTATGCAGGTGCGGCGGGACTATTGATCGGTCTGGAGCGTGGCTGGACGCTCCGCGAGGGAGCTCAGGGGACGCGCGTCGCCGGTGTCCGGACCTTCACCCTGCTGGGGCTGGGGGGCGGCGCAGCAGCGCTGTTGCCGATCCCGCTCGCAGCAACCCTGCTCGGCATTTTCGGCTTGAGCCTCCTCGCCGGATATGTGCGGCACTCCGCCCGATCCGACCGGAACAGCATCACCGCGACTGTCGCCGGCGTCCTCACCCTTGCGCTTGGCGCGATCGCCACTGGCGGCGCCCCCACCATCTCGATTGCCGGCGCCGCGATCGCGACGATCATCCTGGCATCGCGCGAGCCGCTGCATCGATGGTTGCGCGGATTGCGCGAGCCCGAGCTGCGGGCCGGGGCCCGCTTCGCCGTAATCGCTTTCGTTCTGCTGCCGCTCGCGCCCGACATGGCGATGGGGCCTTTCGACGCCTGGAATCCGCACAAGCTCTGGTGGATCGTCGTCCTGGTCTCGGGCCTGTCGTTCCTCGGCTATCTGTTTCACGCTCGCGCGGCCGGGCGGCGTGGCGTCGTCGTGACGGCACTTGCCGCGGCCATCGTCTCCTCCACCGTCGCCACCGCGACCCTGGCACGTCGTCTGGACGCCACGCCGGGATCGTCGTTGTTCGGCCGGGGGATCTTGGCCGCCAATATCGTCATGCTCGCCCGCATCCTGGCGATCGTGGCGATTTTTCTCCCCGCCATCATCGCACATCTGGCGCTGCTTCTGGCGCCAGCGCTCGGCGCATCGCTGTTCGGGGCCCTGCTGGGCGCGCGGCGGACCGATATGGCGGTGGCGCCGGACGTCGAGACCTCGATCCCGATCGGCAATCCGCTGGACCTCGGTGCAGCACTGGGACTGGCCGCGGTGGTCGCGGCGGCATCGCTGATCGGCCATTGGATCCTGGACCGGTTCGGCGATCTGACGCTCGGAATCGTGCTGGCCTTGGTCGGGCTGTTCGACGTCGACGCAGCGGTTTTCACGATCGCGGGATTGCCCATCGGCAGTATCACGCCGACGACCGCGGCCACCGCCCTCGCCATGCCGGTGCTTCTGAACATGGTCGCGAAGGCGGTGCTCACCATAAGCCTCGCGCCCGGTCGTGCGGGCCTCGGCACTGCCCTGTGGCTGTGCGGATCGGCGGCGCTTTCAGGCGCGGCGCTTGTGGCGTTGATGTGAAGCCTGTCCAGCCAGCCGCTGGTGCGACCTGAGCACTCCGCGCATCTCGGCGATGGCGTGGCGGCGCTCAGCCGGATTCGCGATGGCCTCCAACTCGCCCTTCAGCCGAAGCGAGAAGTCGGCATAGTCGTTCTGCCAGTCGCGCTCGATCGCCGCATGCAGCATCGGATCGCCCGTTTTGGTCCGCTTGGCGGGCGCACCTGCGCTCAACCGGAAGCGCTCGCCGATCGACGGGCAGCGGATATCGCCCTTGCCGGAGCAGGCCCGGGCGAGCGACGCAACGGCATCGGCTTCGCCATGGTTGAGGAACAGGCTGCCGCGAATGGGCCGGCGAGCCTCTATCCAGGCGAGCAGATCATCGCGGTCGGCATGGGCAGAATAAGTGTCGATGGAACGAATCTGCGCCCGGACCGCGACGTCGTGCCCTGAAATCCGGACCCTGTCGGTACCTTCGGAAATCAGGCGGCCGAGCGTCCCCCGCGCCTGGTAGCCGACGAACAGGATCGTCGAGTCCGGTCGCGCGAGATTGTGGATCAGGTGGTGTCGCACGCGTCCGCCTTCGCACATTCCCGAGCCCGCGAGAATGATCGCCCCGGACAGCGCATTGAGCCTGATCGACTCCGCGCTTGTCTCGGTGAAATGAAAGGCGCTGTGGGCGAAGACCTTGCCGTCGTTCGTTCCATCAATCGCACTGTCGGCGAATACCGAAGTGATCCGCGTCGCCAGCGGCGAATCAATGAAGACGGCACGGGGTTCGAGTTCGCCACTGTCGAACAGGGTTGCCATGTCGAGCAGCAGTTCCTGGGTTCTCTCGACTGCGAACACCGGAATGACGAGATTGCCGCCTGCCTGCATCGCCTCGTCGATCTCGATCTTCAGCGCATGGCGACGCTCGACGAGGTCGATCGCCGCCCGGGTCCGATCGCCATAGGTGGATTCGCAGATGAGATGGTCGATCCCGGCAGGCCCGGTAGGCGCCGCCTCCAGCGAGGCGACCTTGCCGCCCAGGTCGCCCGAGAAGAATAGCGAGACGCCGCCGGCCTCGATCTCGATCGACACCGCGCCGAGTATATGACCGGCATCCCAGAAACGTGCCCTGACGTGGGCGCAAGGCTCGAACCATCGACCGAGCTCGGCAGTGCGAGCGAGATCGACCGCCCGCTCGGCGTCGATGGGCGTGTAGAGCGGCTCATGCCGGCGTCCATCGGCGCGGTCGCGCCGCAGATTGTGATGGCGCGCGTCGCTGACCTGGATGCGAGCGGCATCCGCGAGCAGATAAGCGATGAGATCACGCGTCGGCCCGGTCATCCAGATCGGTCCGCGATAACCCTCTGCAGCCAGACGCGGCAGCAAACCGCTATGATCGATATGGGCATGGGTGAGAAGAACCGCATCGATCGCATGAACATCGAAGCCGAAAGGCGCATGGTTGAGATGCTCGAGACTTCGCGGGCCCTGGAACAGACCGCAATCGACCAGCAGACGGGTACCGCCGACGACGAGTTCGGTGCACGAGCCCGTCACCGTCTGGGCTGCGCCATGGAACTGGATATCGACGGGCATCTGCGTCTCCTTCATCCTCCGTCGTGCCCGATCGGAAGCTGAGCTCGAATAGGTGATTGTCCCAAGGTCTCCGGGCGTGCGTAGATTCACCAATGGCGGAATCGCCACCGGCTACCGAAACTACTCACTCGCAGCGGAGAGACGAGCATGCCCAAGACCACCGCCGGTACGAACCCGGACCAGGCCGTCCTGGGCCGGCGATCGGTGTCGACGGGAAGCGCGCTCCTGATCCTCGGCATCGGCGGCTGCGTTGCGTTGGTGCTGATCGATCGGCTGACGACATTCGAGATCAGTATCGCGATGCTGGCGGCAGGGCTGCTCCAGATCAGCCATGCGCTGGCCGCGCACCGGCGCGGATGGCCCCTCTTCACCCTTGCCGGCGCGCTCCTCTATGTCGGGGCGGCGTTGGCGATTCTCTTTCAGCCGCTTGTCGAGATGAAGTGGATCGAACTGCTCCTGGTCGGCTCGCTCGCGACGGCCGGGATCAGCCGGCTCGTCACGGCTGCACGGCTCAACTCCCGGTTGCGCGGCTGGGAAGCCCTGTCAGGGTTCACTACGCTGGGCGTCGCCGCCGTGATCGAAGCCGGCCTGCCGGAGATGTCCCTGTGGCCGCTTGCCTTCGTCATCGCGCTCGATCTCGTCGTCGAGGGCGCAGCACTCGCCAACATCGGCTGGGCGATACGCGGCACGGGCGAACGCTGATCGACCGCCGTCCCACCCGACGATTGACGCTCCGCCTCTCGCCTCGCTCACCTCCCGTGTAGAAGCCGCCCGTCTCGTTCCATGAGCCGACGCCGGCGCAGCATGGCCCCGATCGCGCCGAAGCCCACACTCATCATCATCAGCCATGTCGCGGGCTCCGGCGCCATCGACACCGGCGGTTCGATATGCCGCGCACGTGGCCGACGACGATACCGACGCTTCTGCAGGAGACCGCGTCCTGAGCTCAACGGCCAGCGCGACTTCGTTCGCATCCCGCCGTCGATCACGCCCATAAAAACGTGGCGGACAGCGGTTGACCTCAGCGGTTTCGATAGGTGAACTGGCGTCGACCCCGCGCATTCTCTGCAACTGATCATCTTCCAAAGCTTTGAGGCAGTTGATGAACTTCTATTTTCAGCAATTCGAGCATCGTCGGCCGCCGGAGCCATTGCGCCGATCGGTGATCGGAGAGCGGATATGGCAGCTGTTGGCGATCACCAGCCTTATACTGGGTGCATGGTATATCGGCTGGCGGTGGACGGACTCGCTCAACTGGGATGCGGCTTGGTTCGCGCTGCCGCTCGTGATCGCCGAGAGCTGCGCCTATTTCGGGTTGATCCTTTTCACGCTCAACCTGTGGACGACGCGCGACTATCCGCGCCGGCCGCCGCCCGAACGCATCGGCCAATGCCTTGCCGAACCCCCGGCCGAGGATCGCCCGGTCGCGGTCGACATCTTCATCGCGACCTATAATGAGGAAGAGGAATTGGTCCGGCTCAGCATCCGCGATGCCAAGGCCGTCAGCTATCCCCATCCGATAAACGTCCAGGTGCACGTCCTGGACGACGGCCGACGGGAGACGATGCGCCGCGTCGCGAAGGAGGAAGGCGTCAACTACATCACGCGCGACAACAATGTCGGCTTCAAGGCGGGCAATCTCCGCAACGCGATGGAGCAGACCCATGGCGACTTCATCATGATCTGCGATGCCGATACGCGCGTTTTCCCGACTATCCTCGAACATACGCTGGGCTATTTCCGCGACTCAGACGTCGCCTTCGTCCAGACGCCCCAATGGTTCTACGACATCCCGGAAGGCATCACGCTGACCAACTGGCTGGGACAGCGCGCCGGCCGCCCAGGGCGCTGGATGGGCGCCGCCGTCGAAACCATCTTTGGCGAGATTCGCATCGGCGAGGATCCGTTCGTCAACGATCCCGCCATGTTCTACGACATCATCCAGCGGCGGCGGAACGTCTATAATGCCGCATTCTGCTGCGGGGCCGCCTCGATCCATCGGCGCGAGGCGGTGATGTTCGTGGCGCTGCGCGCCTTCGCGGCGGCGATCGACAAGGCCACCCGGGAGGACAAGTCCCGCCTCCTGCGGCTGATCCGGCCGCGAAAGGATCCCGAAGCGGAGGCCCTCGCGCGGTGGCAGGCGGCTCAGGAGCAGGAACTGACACCTTATAAATTCCATGTGTCGGAAGACATCTACAGCTCGATAGTCCTCCACCAGGATCGGGAACGGCGCTGGAAGTCGGTGCTCCATCCGTCGGTGGAATCGAAGATGCTCTCGCCGCAGGACCTGCTGACATGGACGATCCAGCGCTTCAAATATGCGGGCGGAAGCCTCGACATCTTCTTCCACGACAATCCCGTCACCGCACCGGGTCTGTCGCTCGGCCAGCGGCTGATGTACCTGAACACATTCTGGTCCTATCTGGGCGCGTTGTGGAACGTGATGTTCCTGTGCGCGCCCATCATCTATCTTCTGACCGGCATTCCCCCGGTCGACGCCTATACGGGCGACTTCTTCGCACATGCGCTGCCGTTCCTGGTGGCCAATGAGCTGGCTTTCCTGGCAGGCACATGGGGATTGTCGGGCTACAAGGGTAAGGTCAGCTATCTCGCATCCTTCCCGATCGGGTTACGGGCGATCTGGGCAGTGATACGACGCCAGAAGATCAAGTTTCCGGTCACGCCCAAGGAACGACAAGAAGGGAATTACCTCAACCTGGTCTGGCCGCAGCTTGGCATCATGATCGCCACGCTCCTGGGCTTCGGCTGGGCCGCCGGTTGTTATTGGCTGGGCGTGGGCAATTTCTCCGCGGGCGGGCTGATCGCGAACGGGCTGTGGGGCCTGAACAATATCCTGGCCATGTCGATCATGGTGAAGGCGGCGTTCTGGAAACCGGAGGAAGCATGAGCTGGCGTGACAATCTGCGCAAAGGCCGCAGCCACCTCATCACCGTCGCCATATTGCTCGTCGCGAGCAGCGTCATCGTGCGGATCGAGGACAGCGCGCTGCAACGCGAGGCGCACAAGCCGCAGCCGCGCAACCAGATGGTTCCGCTCCGCCATGCCTCGCCCGACGTCCTGGCGGCGGACCCGAAGAGGGAAAGATGCGGTGACGTCCCTAGTGGACGGAGGCCCTGTCCCGACATCAACCGCCGTCGGCCGACGGATTGATCCTCTTGATCAGGACGAGGTGGTTGATGCCATTCGCGCGGTGATAACCCACATGATCGACACAGGCGTGGATGATGGCCATGCCGCGCCCGCTTTCGGCGTCCGGCGCCACCGGTCGTGGTTGCAGGGCGTCGGCGGCGACGGGCAGCCCCCGGTCGGTGAGTTCGAGCTCGACCCGCTCCGCATCGATGCGGACCGTCAGCCCGATGTCACCGTCCTCGCGGCCCTCATAGCCGTGGATCACGATGTTGTTCGCGGCTTCCACCAGCGCAAGTTCCAGTTCCGCGATAATATCCGCGGAAAGCCCCGCCGCCTCGCAGCGGGAGACCATGAACGCCGCGAGGGCCCGGACCTCCTCGAGCCGGGCATTGCGGCTCGCATGGTGGCTCTCAGCCATTGAGGAAGGCTTTGGCCTCTTCGACGTTCGGGGTGAGGCGGAACAGCGAATCGAGGCGGGTCATCTCGAACAGCTTGCGGACGGGCGGCTGGACGCCGGCCACCGCCATCGCGCCGTTGCCGCCGAGCATCTTCAACAGGGAAACGAGCGCGCCTAAGCCCGTGCTGTCCATGAAGGACACCCGGCTCAAGTCGAGCACCAGCTTGCGGACGGGTCCAAGCTGCTGGAAGTCGGCCTTGAGGCCCGGCGCGGCCACGGCATCGAAACGATCGCGGTCCACCGTCACGACCGTGATGTCCCCGTCGGTGTCGATTTCGGTCAACGCTTACCTCCTGGAATGATGACGATCCGGCGTCCCCCGCCCGCGCTGCGCGATAGCCGCCGAGCCACGCAACCTATTCTATCGTCGAGCGCTTTTGCAGAAAATCTCGAAGCGGATGTTTTTGGCTATTCTCTCTTGCAATAGGGACTGGCATCGAATGCCGCGGAGCGGCGCTGCGAAAATGGGAAACGCATGACAATCAAGCAGGGGTCAAGAAATCGTCCGAAGCCGCTGGCTGCGCTGGTCGCGCTCGTCGCGCTGGGCTCGGCTTCGTCCGTCGCCGCCCAGGACAGCGGGGTCATCTACGCCGGCGGCAGCGTCGGGGACGGCGCCGGCGGATATGCCGGCGGCATGATCGCGCTTCCGGGCAATTCGCTGGGCCACGGCTTCGGCATCCGGGCAGGGATCAACGGCGGCACCTATCGCTACCAGGCGGCACAACGGATCAAGGCGCGTTATCTCGGCGCGGAGCTCGCGCTGGTCTATCAATTCTCCGGCGAATGGGGCTGGGCCAATTTCGCGGCAGGGCCGCGTGTGGTCGACACGCACCTGAGCCCGGTAGATCCCGGCAACAAGCTGCGCGGAACCCGTCTCGATGCCGGTATCCAGACCGACGGCGCGTTGGGCAATCAATGGCGCCTCGGCTGGTTCGGCAGTTGGGGCGTGCGGAACGAGAGCTATCTGGCGCAGCTCCGGTTCACCCGCCTGGTCGATTCGTCTCGCCAGGTGCGGATCGGCCTCGAAGGCATCTATCAGGGCGATCCGACCTACAAGCGCGGCAGCCTGGGCGGCCATGTGGCCTTTCGCCTGTCCGGCCCGTGGGAGGCCCAGCTTTCGGCGGGGGCAAGCGAGCAGGCGGGCCGTGACGCGAAGCCATATGTCTCGGTCGGGTTCAGCAGGGTTTTCTAGCCGAGGCACGCGCGGGGCTGCCCGGTATGCCGCGAGACGGGCGCCGCTCTTGCCGATGCTCGGGGTGCTCAGCGCCTGCATCTCGCAGCCGCGGCCGACGGAGCCGGCGGTGATTCCGGCCGCTCTCTCGGTGCCGCCAGGCTATTCGCTGGTGTGGAGGGACGAGTTCGACGAAGGCCCACAGCCCGACCCTGCGAAATGGGCCTATGACGAGCACCGCAACCGGCAAGGCTGGTATAATGACGAGCTGCAATATTATGGGCGGCGCGCTCGCAACATTCGCATCGATGCCGGCATGCTCGTCATCGAGGCGCATGCCGAGCGGCTGAATCGGGCCGATTATCGAGACTGGGGCGGCCAGTCCTTCACCTCCGGCCGGCTCGTCTCCCGCGGTCGCGCCCGCTGGCGCGAGGGATATTTCGAAATCAGGGCGCGGCTACCTTGCGTTGCCGGCACCTGGCCGGCGGCCTGGCTGCTCCCCGAATATGAGTCCAGCCGCTGGGAAGGCGGGGAGATCGACATCTTCGAACATGTCGGTGCGGATCCGGGGAAGGTGCATCATTCGTTGCAAACGGCCACCCGCAATTTCCGGATCGGCAACCACCCCACCGCGACATCCATGGTACCGGATGCCTGCACCGCCTTCCACACCTATCAGCTTCTCTGGACCGGTTCGATGATCGTCATGGGAGTCGATGGCAGGATCGGATTCGCCATGCGGCGGGAACGGCTTGACCGATGGTTCGATCGCCCGATGTATCTGATCCTCAATCTGGCGATCGGCGGTCATTGGGGCGGACCGGTGGATGCAGGGCGCCTGCCCGCCAGCATGCAAATCGATTATGTTCGGGTGTATGGGAAGTGACGGGCAGGTCGTCCGCGGCGGAGCAGCGTCTCGGGCTCATCGGCGGAAGGACATCTGATTGCGATATGGA
This sequence comes from Rhizorhabdus histidinilytica, assembly GCF_900167915.1. Taxonomy (GTDB): domain Bacteria; phylum Pseudomonadota; class Alphaproteobacteria; order Sphingomonadales; family Sphingomonadaceae; genus Rhizorhabdus; species Rhizorhabdus histidinilytica. The sequence continues at coordinate 534,039 of NZ_FUYM01000004.1, forward strand.
TGCTGATGTACCCAATCTGGACCGGCCGCGGGCGGTGACGCTGGATACGCCGCTGAGGATTCTCATCGCCGATGACGACGAACTGCTGTCGGAGATGATGACGCTTCAGCTGGCCGAAGCCGGATGCGAGGTCCATTGCGTTGCGGACGGCCGGCTGGCGCTGGCGGCGATCGAGGACAGCAGCTTCGACGTGCTGATCACCGACTGGCAGATGCCCAATCTCGACGGGATCAATCTGGTACGCCACCTGCGCACATATCCGCCGAGCAATTATATGCACATCATCATGATGACGACGCGGGCGGCCCAACGCACTGTCCAGGAGGCGCTGGCGGTGGAGGTGGATGCTTTCCTCTACAAGCCGATCGACCAGACCCAGCTGGAGCTGGGTTTGGGCTCGGCGCGCCGCATCGTCTCGCTGGAGCGGCGGCTGCGGCGCCGCAACCACCATCTTGCTGCGGCGCACGCACGCACCCGCGAGGCCTATGACCGCATCAAGAAGGACCTCGATGCTGCGGCCGAGGTCCAGCGGGGAATCCTGCCGCAGCCCAATCTGTCGGGAGATTTCCGACACGCGGCGATGTTCCTGCCCTGCTATGACCTGGGTGGGGATAGCTATAACGTCGTCGCGCTGGGTGAAGATAAATATCTGTTTTTCCTGGTCGACGTCTGCGGCCATGGTGTGCAGGCGGCGCTGCGTTCCTTCCTGATCCATCATCAGCTCAGCGCTCTGGCGCCCGCCACGCCAGAGGAACTGACCGCAGCGGCGCTCCAGCTCAATGAACTCGCCGTGCGCGACGGGGGCGACAGCTATTTCACGATGGTGTGCGGCATCCTCGATTGCAGGGACCAGTCGGCCTGGCTGCTAAGGGCGGGGCATCCTTTCCCACTGATATTGGACGGCGACGCTGCGATCGAGTTGGACGATGGCGGCCCTCCGATCGGTCTGCTGCCCTCGATCTCCCATCCCGTGAACCGGGTCGATCTTTCTGGCGGACGGCGGCTCCTGCTCTATTCCGACGGTATCCCGGATTGTGCCGACCAGAGCGGTCAGCATCTCGGCCAGGCTGGGCTTCAAGCGCTGGCCGTGGCCAACGGCCACAAACCGCTCGGAGAGTTCGTCGCTTCGCTGGAGCGGCATCTGGTCTCCAACTATCGGGGCGCGCGCGGGTTCGAGGACGATCTTTCGTTGCTGGCCATCGAATGCACGCGCCTGAATGGAGAACGGTGATCCCATGCCGCTGCACCGTTTCGAAACCGCCGAACACCCTGTCGACGAAGCGGCGCGCCTTGAGATCATCAAGGCCTGTGGCTTCAATTATGCGGTCCCCTCCCCCGCGCTCGACGCGATCGTGGCGGAGGCGTCGGCTCTGTTCTCCGCGCCGATCGCGCTCATTTCCATCGTCGAGGAACAGGTGCAGAGGTTTCTTGCCCGCGTTGGTCTGGACGCTTCACACACCGGCCGCGACGTCGCCTTTTGTGCGCATGCGCTTCACGCCACGGTGCCGCTAATCGTGCCGGATGCCACGCTCGACCGGCGTTTCGCCGGCAATCCGCTGGTGGTCGGACCGCCGCATATCCGTTTCTATGCCGGGGCGCCGCTTATCCCGCGCGGAGGGCCGGCGCTCGGCACCTTGTGCGTGATCGACACCAAACCCAGGGAGGCGACGCCGGAACAGCTTTCCGCGCTCGTCCGGCTTGCCGGGAAGGCGGTCGAACATATCGAAAAGGACATGACCTCGTGACCCCGCCGATCCGGATCGTCTATGCCGACGACGACGACGATATCCGCGAGCTTCTCCAGCTTTCGCTCGAACTCGCCGGAGGCTTCGAGGTCAGCACCGTCGCCAACGGGCAGGCCGCCGTCGCGGCGGTCGCGGCGAACCGGCCCGACCTGGTGATCCTCGACGTCATGATGCCGGGGCTGGACGGTCCGGCCACCCTGGCGGAGATCCGCAGGATCGAGGCCGCCGGGCAGGTTCCCATCGTCTTCTTCACAGCGAAGCTGCAGCGCGACGAGGTCGATCGGCTGATGTCATTGGGTGCCGCAGGCGTGCTCGGCAAGCCGTTCGATCCTATCACCATAGCCGACGACATCATCGCGATCTGGAAGGCACATGATGGCGGATGATCGCATCGCGGCGAGAATGGCCGTCCTGCGCGCGAAGTTCGTGGCCGAACTGGCGGATGATCGTGCCGCACTCCGGCGTCACCGGACCGCCGCGCTCGACAAAGACGAGCTCGGCGCGATCCTCCATCGCCTGGCGGGCCGCGGCGGCACCTTCGGCTTTACCAGGATCAGCGAACTGGCGGGCCGGCTGGAAGCGCTATGTGCCGAGGATGCGATCGAAGGGAGCGAAGCCGCGCGGCTGTTCGATGCGCTCGACGCTGCAATGACAAGCCTGGTGGAAAGCGAGGCCTGATGCGTCAGGCACGGACTCCGGCTGCAATCAAGCGGCTCGTCATGGGAGCGAGCATCAGCTTCGTGATCCTCGGACTGCTCCTGATGATCACGGTCCGCGAGACACTGTCCTCGGCCGCCGCCTCGCGCCAGGCGGTAGCGGCCAGCCATGACCGGATCAGCAGACTCGACGCATTGATGGCGGCGCTTCTCGAAGCGGAGGTCGGCCAGCGGGGGTATGTCATCACGGGGGACGAAAGCTTCCTTGAGCCGTATCGCAAGGCTCTGGATCAGTTCCGTTCGGCAATCGTCATTCTCGCCCATATCGATCCAAAGCGCGCCGATGCGTTGACGACGCTCATCCGGGAGAAGCTGGCCTTCATCGCCGACACCGTCATCCTGCGACGGGAGCGCGGGTTCGAGGCGGCCGCGAGCACGATAAGAAGTGGTCGTGGAAAGCAGTTGATGGACGATATCAGGGTCCAGCTCGCGGGACTGGAAGAGGAGGAACATCGCGAACTGGCTCGGCGCGAAACACTCCGCGCCGCCAATGAGCGTATCGAGCGGCTGACGATCTACGGTGCGTTGGCGGGAGCCCTGACCGTTGTGGGGATCGCGGGCTTCCTGCTGCGACGGGAACTCCATTTTCGTGGGCTGGCCGAGCTGAAGGCCAGGCGGCAGACCGATTATCTGCGGGCGACGCTCGAAAATCTGGACCATGGCGTGGCGCTGCTCGATTCGGAGGGCCGGGTGGTGGAAAAAAACGCCAAGCTCGAATCCTTTCTGACACCTTCTCCGGGCGCAGCGGCCGACGCCGGACTGGATCCCCAGATCGTGGCGGCGGCACGGGCGGGAGCGCCGCTGTTCAAGGTCGTCGACCACGACGACGGACGCTTCATGGAGGTGCGCGGCAGTCAGGCGCCCAATGGCAGCTACGTCGTGACCTTCACCGATATCTCCGCACGCCGCCGCGCGGAGAACATGAAGGCGGCCTTCGTATCCAATGTAAGCCACGAGCTCCGTACGCCTTTGACCTCGATCCGCGCTTCGCTCCGCCTGATGGTGGGCCCATTGAAGGCCGATCTTACGGATCGGGTCGCGCGGCTGGCGACGATCGCCGACCGCAACGCCGAGAATCTCCTCAAGCTCGTCAGCGACCTGCTCGATCTCGACAAGATCGAGTCGGGAAAGATGACGTTCGATTTCGCGGTCGTCGACCTCAACACGATCGTTGCCGAGGCCGCGGAGATGAACCGCGCCTATGCCGAAGCGCGCGGTGTCGGAATAGCGGTAGGCCTGCCCGCGTCGGCCGTTCAGGTGAAGGCGGACGCCCCCCGCATACAGCAGGTAATGGCCAATCTCGTCTCCAACGCCGCCAAATTCTCACCCGAAGGCGGGATCGTGGTGATATCCGTCGAGAAGGGGAACGAAACGGCGCGCATCGTCGTCCACGATAGCGGCCCCGGCATTCCCGAGCATTTCCGTTCCGAGATCTTCGAGAAATTCTCGCAGGCGCGAAGCAGCGATTCGACCAAGCTGGGCGGCAGCGGCCTCGGCCTGAACATCGCCAAGGCCATCGTCGAGGGCCATGGCGGCGAGTTGAGCTTCGACAGCCGCCCAGGGGACACAAACTTCTGGTTCACCCTGCCACTATCGACCCCAGATAGGTCGAACGCCGAGCAGTTGGCAGAAGTCTGAGTGTCGGGGGCGGGCGGTGCAGGGCCGCCCCTACCAAATATCCATGATCATTCGGCTTGCGTCCGGGTGGGGCCGCAGTCCGTCCATCGCGCCAGCCGCCATGCTGCCCCTGCCCCCGGACAATCGAGACTGTCCGACTTTACCCCTGTCGGCTGCGAGACCATGGCGGATGTCTAAGCCCTGTCGATCAGCCCGGAATGTTTGTCGCGATACTGGCGATAGGCGCTCGCCGCCCGGCGTATGTGGTTGTGGACGATCGATCCCGCCCATTCGGCGTCCCGCATTTCCAGTGCGGTGATCAGGTCGCGATGGTCGCCCTGGCTGCGAACCATGTCCAGCGCGGTATAACGCTCGGCGGTGCGGTGTATCACGATCTGGCTGACGATGAGGCGCATCAGCTGGTTCAGGCGCTCGGACTGAGCGGCACTCATCAAGACACGGTGGAAGCGCCGATTGCCTTCGACGAAATCCGTCACGCTGGCACCGGATGGGCGGTTGATCGCGCGCTCGATGAACTCGTAATGTTCTTTGAGCTCGGCGATTTGCTCCTCAGTGACGAATCGAGCGGCGCGCTGCGCGCAATGGCTCTCCAGATAGGCACGCAGCGTGAACAGTTCCTCGTCGTCGTCGTCCGACCAGATCGGGACGAAGACGCGATTGGTATCGGACCGCTGCAGCAGCATTTCCGCAACAAGCTGAGCGATCGCCTCCCGCACGGGGGTTCGGGACATGCCGCAATATTGGGCGAACTCATCCTCGGGCACGAACTGTCCGGCTGGAAAATGTCCCGACAGAATTCCCCGTCGGATCGCCGCATAGGCCTGCTCGGATGCCTTGGACATGTCTTCTCCCGGAGGACTCAACTCGCCGATCGAGCGCGCAGCCCTTAACAACCCCGCTTATGCTTTTCCAACCTTTCGTTCGGACAGCGTGGCTTGACGCCTGGCGGTCGCGGTCGGGGGCCGGTCGTCGTACCGGGGAGAATGGCCATTCCCCTCGAGACGCGTGGGATTTTGTGCACATTAATCACACCGCGATCCCCCATTCATTCCGTCATTGAGTGCGAAATATCTACATAATAGACAGGAAAATCACCATTTTCTGGCAAAATCAAGAGCCCGATGAAATGGCTTTCCGATTTCCGCTGATATGTTGACATGCAATTTTGTGCACAGTAGCTTCCTTGGATACAAAATAGGGAGCGGTTGTGAGCGACAAGCGTGTCAAGGTGATCGTCCCCATTCCGATGGATGCGGCCGGGGTTGCCAATCGGGCATCTCAGCTACCGCCGGAATTGATCGCGCCGGGGTTCCGACCCGAATATGTCGCCGTCACATGGGGTGCGGCGCTGGGCGACAGCTATCATGACATGCTGCTGATGGACTGGACGGTGTTCCAGGCCGGCGTCCGGGCGGAAGAGGAGGGCTATAGCGCCGTCGTCATCGACACCGTCAGCGATTCCGGCCTGCGCGCCCTGCGGTCACGACTGAACATTCCTGTCGTCGGGCCGGGCGAGGCGGCGTTCCACATGGCGATGATGCTGGGCAAGAAGTTCACCATCCTGACGATGTGGGACGAATGGTTCCCCCTCTATGAAAAGACGCTGACCGAATATGGCTATTGGCCGCGATGCGCCTCGCTTCGCTCGATCAAGACCCGTCCCGACGTTCGGGAATTGCTCGAGGGCAAGGAAGAGGTCGTCTTCGCCAAGCTCAAGGCGCAAGCCGAAGCCGCGATGAAGGAAGATGGCGCGGATGTCATCGTCCTGGGTTCCACGACGATGCACCAGTCCGCCAGATGGCTGGCCGACAACCTGCCCATTCCAGTGATCAACCCCGGCCTGATTGCCTACAAACAGGCCGAACTGCTCGTGCAACTCGGCCTGTCGCACAGCAAGCAGGCCTTCCCCGCTCCCGAAGTCGGGTGCGACGCGGCGATCATTCAAGGAGGTCTCTAGGGTCAGGACCCATTGATGTGAGAGGCGCGATCTGATTCAGGCTCCGCAAGGAGACTGAGAATGAGCGACCTGTACTGGCTAACGGAAGAGC
>NZ_FUYM01000016.1 GCF_900167915.1 Rhizorhabdus histidinilytica
GCGCAAGCGCCATAGCCGAGGCCCGCGTCCGCGGCCTCGGGACGATCCGGTCGATCCATGGATCGATCCGAACAGCCCCCGCCTGGTCCCGGCCTGATCAACCCCACCCCCGACGCCAATCGTCGGGCAGCAGATCAGCTGCTCGCCGAAACCCGCTCAATCCGTAGATCCATGGCCTCGCGTCCGATAACGGCGACGAACCGGGAGCCTTCCGGAACGAACCATTGGGTCCGGTAGGCGAGGACGGCGCGCAGGCGCTCGAGCAGGGCCGCTTCATCGCCCAGAAGGAGACGGGTCGCCATTTCCTGCGCATCGAGCAGGAAACGATCGTGCTGCGTATCCCAGCTATCAGCCTCGCGATCGTCGCTGGCGCAAAAGCAGGCGCCGTCGAGCAGATCGACCAGTTCGGCAGGCGTGACGGCCGTGGGTGCCGCCAGGAGAATATTAGCCTCCTCAAAGCTCCAGAAGAGGCCATCGTCATATTCGATGGCGACAGGCGCCGGTATATGAAGCGTTTCAGGGGCGGGGCCAGAAATCGTCAGCACGAGATCCAGTCGCTCGACCGTGCCGCTGTCGATACCGGGAAGGTCCGACCCACCGAGCACAAGCGTCTCGCCCCCCTTGTCGATCTCGAAGCGGAGATCAGTGATCCGGGGAAGCCGGTCATACCAGCCATAGCCCACCATCGCCTCGTCGGATTCGGCGAGCCGTCCCTCATAGCGGCCGTCCTTCGAGAGCGCGAAAGCAGCGCACTGCTCGAGCGGTGGCCCAAAATCATCGATCAGGACGAGATCGTCCGTCGAGGTCAGGTGCTGGCGACCGGACCCGCTATTGTAGTCGGCGACCGCCGGCGTCCATGAGAATAGCTCACCCCGTGCCTCGGGAAGCTGAACATCGAGATCGGCCGCCTCTCACCAGTCCGCGAAGGCCAGACGATGACTGCCGAGCGCCTGGATATGCCGGTAGATGGCGAGGCGGATCGCCGCGCGCAGGCTCTGCAGCGCGCCATTCTCGACCATCTCCTTGCGGGCCGGGAGTACGAGCTGCAATTCCGGAGCATCGACGATGTCGATCTTGGCCGCCCAGTGGCGATCCTTTTCCGCGACCGTTGGAAGGAGCGACGCGACAGTCACGCCATGGAAGTTGATGCTCGGGCTGAAATGCCGGTGAAGATAGTTGCGATAGATGCCGATGCGGACGCCGTCCTGCTCGATGATCGTCTCTGCGCCCTTCAGCCAGTCCTCGCGGAGTAGATCCTGGCCGTCGAGCCGAACCGGAAGCGGGCAATAACGCGCGGCGCTTTGTGCAATAGTCTCGAGTGACTTGAGCCATTGCGCGTCAATCGGCACCCGGATCTCGGTTCCGAACGGGTGGGTGCAGGGCGCAACGGCGATGGGCGCGCCGGACTCCCAATCGCCTGAAGCGATGCGGATCGACCAGCCCTCGCCAGTCGAGCGCGGGCAGGAGCGAATCTCGACATCGCGACCGGCAAGGCTGAACACGCCCATGCCGGCAGGATCCTCCCGCCGCGCGATCTCGTCACCCCAACCCGACCGACCGAGGGCGAGAATGACCGATGGATCCTCGATCCCGGCGCCATCGTCGGCAATGGCGAGAAACGCAGTCCCATCGGCGTCGATGACCTTGAGGTCGACCGCGCTCGCACCCGCCCGGCGTGCGTTCTGGATAAGCTCGGAGAGAATATCGCCGAGCGTGTTATTGAAGAGGCGGGTGACTCTGGTGACGGCGGCAGGATCGACCTGGCTGTTGATCGTGGCGGGAAGGGACATCTGGGGCTCCTCGACAAGTGGAAATTCTCCGCCTGCAGTCCCCCTCCCCTTTTCCCGGACCGCCGAAGGGCGCGATCGAAGCCCTCAATAATCCTCGGCGAGCATGATCGTGAGCACGCGCCGCGTGAGCGATGCGTCCGCTGGATCTTCCGATCCGAATTCGAGGGCGGGATCATAATAGTCGATCTTGAAGAAGATGCGTTCGCCCCGAAGATCGAAGGCGCCGAAGTCTCGTTCCGGGCCGTCGCCGGGGCCAAAGTCATACCGGCGGACGGCGGCGAGGAGTTCAGCCTGGGCAATGATTTCACGAACCGCGTCTTCTTCGCCTGCGAGACGAGCGAGGCAGGCGCGGGTCACGACAAGGCGAGCGGTCGGATCGAAACCCTGGCGGCAACGGTCGTTCAAACGGGCGATCTGTTCTGTAACGGAGATGGTCATGCTGCCTCCTTCAGGCCGGCGTTGAACTGCTCGAGCCACTCCGCCATGGCCGGACGGTCGGGGAGCGGGACATGGGCCGCCACATCCTGGAACCGGATGAGGTCGGCAGGCGCGTCGTGGATGATCGCGTCGATGTCGGCGGCCGGCAGCAACTCTTCGGCGCGGATGAAATCGGTCATGCGCCCGGGCCGCGTGCGCGTCGAGCGGCGCCACAGGCCTTCGACGGTCCTGAGACGCGGGGCCGCTCTCGCCTCGACCAGCACGATGAGGCGCAGACACCAGGACGGAAGGGCGCGAACTTCGTCCGGCTTCATCGCCCCGCAGATGAAGCAGCTCGATTTTGGCGGGACGGGAAGCTGAGCGGCTTCGATCCGGGCGATGCAGGCCGCGCGATCCCAGCCCCATTCGCGCAGTGGGTAGCGGCATTCGAAAAGATCGCTCGTGATGGTCGAGGCATGGGTATAGCGCCGCGTGTCAGCCGGCGATGCGTCGTAGCCGATAAGGCGAACGACCTTCTGGCCGCGCGCCCAGGCGTCCTTGGCCGGTTCCCACTGCTTGAGAAAGGCGTCCTGCGGGGCGACCTTCCATTTGAGCGAGCATTAGGTCTGGACGGGCCTGTCTCCTTTGCCTCACAAAGCCCGCATTTCCAGCGTTCCTCATCCCCCTTTCCTTTCGGGACGCCCGATTAGGGCGTGACCGACGTCAGACAGCGGAAGGATCGTGCGCTTCAGCGCTGGGGCGGATCGGGATTGGTCTACGTATCCGATCGAGTTCCTGCACGAGTTGGGCATTGCGCCGCTCAAGCCTCTCGGCACGTTGCTCGGCGTCGACGGCGCGTTTCAACAGGCTAGCGTTATGTGTCGCGAGGGCGGCGCTTCGAGCTTCGGCATCCCGAAGAGCCGAGCGTGTGCGATCGGCCTCTCTGGCGGTCGTCTCGTTCGCGCCGGCACGCTGCGACTGAAGCGCGCGGAGGCCGTCGAGAACGCCGGCATGATGGGTATATATGATGTTGCGGCCGACCCCGGCTGCCCGTGCGAGCGCAGCGACTGTGGGTTCTGCGGAGGGATTGCCGGCGAGGCCTGCAAGGGCTTCACGCAGGCGCGCATCCGTCTTTGCCCGCCGTCGAGCTTGCGGGCTGGACAGGTCAATTTCGGTCGCCATCGGTATTTCCTTCGTCTAACTGGTCCAGGATACGGCGAGATTCCTGGATGCGGGCTTCTGCAAGCGCACGGCTCTCGGAGTCGAGGTCATCGCGCTGGAGCAAAGCGCTGTTGCGCTCAAGGCGCGCTTCCCAGACCGGCTTATGCTTGCCGGTCACGGCGAAGTTGGCGCAAGTCGAGCAAGTGCTTTGCGTGCGGAGCACCGGGTTCGGCTCGCGCTCGCCGCCGAGGCATGCCGAGGTTTCCCGGCGGTAGAGGCAGTAGCCCCAGTCGCACACGCCGAGGCGCATATCCGTTTCGGCGAGGATATCGGTGATATAGCCATCGACGTCGCCCGATAGCGTGCGCCCGCGGAACGGCGATCGCTCGGAGAGCATGACGCCCGCCTTCCCGGCGACGTTCGGCGCCAGGAGCAGGTCTTCCAGCGCCTTGCGGGTTTCTTCGGCGGCTTGGTCGTCGATCAGCTGGGCAAGCTCGAAGTCGGTGCCCACATAGGCCCGGTCGGTCATCGCGCGGTGGACATGGCCGAGATGGCGTTGCAGCGCCGTCAGGCCGGTGCGGTCGCGCCGCCCGATGAACCGCGAGAACGTCTTGCGACCCTGATAGGTGGTCAGGTGCCAGGTGCCGCCTTGGTGTTCCGGCAAGGCAAGGAACGGCGCAAGTCGTTCGTTCAAGCGGATATTGACCATGGGTGATCGCAGTAGGGCGACGGGCATCATCGTCGGAAGCGGCGAGCGTCCCCGGCCGAGCTGGTGGAGCCAGAGGTTCCTCTTCCCGCTAAGTTCGCGAAGCGGTGCGGAGAGACGTTCGAGGATGTGGATCGCCCGCCGGACCGGCTCGGGCGCAAGCCATCGATGGATGTCCCCATGTTCCGTCAGCGACGTCTTCGTGATCGTGCCGACCAGATAGACGTGTTCCTCACCGTCTCCATCGGCCGCGCGCCGTTCGAGGCAACCCTCCTCAAGCCTGAGTATTTCGGAGGCTCTCGCGCCAACGAGATAGGCGATGACGACGAAGCAGGCGTCGCCAAGCCGATCCAGCATGAACGTCAGGCGGCGCAGCGGCCATTCCGGATTCGGATACAGATCCGCGTAGGGGCATGGCTCAGCCAACATGGCGCGTCTGATATGCCAGTGGAGCCTTCGCCCCTGATGCTGTGGTCGGAACTGCTCATACAGATCTTCGAGACGGTCGCGCAGCGCGAGTATCTGGTCCGCTGGGTCACCGAGCAGTTCCATAGCGCCGCTGATGAGAGGCACGGCGATCTCGTCGGGCGTATAGGGATGGCCGCCATAAGGTTTCCAGTGCCGCTTCCCAACCGAACCGGCGCGAGGCGGCGCCATCAGCGGCGCGTCGTCCAGCTTGTCGCGCTGCATGTGGAACGTGCGGATCGTGCCGAGATAGCCTTCGGCGGTGCTGAGGGAGAGCCGTGAAGCGTTCCTGCCGGGACGAGCGCGCAACATGGCCACGAACCGGTCGACGGCGTCTTGATCGAGATCCTTGAAGCATCGGACGTTCTCGGCTGCCATCCATCGAACGAGGAAGCGGATGTGGCTGAAGTGACCATCGATCGCTTCCTTGCGAAGTGGCCTCCGCCCTTCGGGCGGATCGGCCCGCAGCGAGAGCAGGAACAGTTCGGCGGCGTGCCGGAGCGGCGTCCACCGATCGTCCCGGAACCGGCTCCCGTCCGGCATTTCGAAGCCCCAGTTGAACGTCGTGGCGGCGGGGATGCCTTCGTTTCCGAGCAATGGCGCCGGAAGTTGGGTAGGCGTGGATGTCGGGACGGAGGCCATGAGGCTATTCCAGGTCCGGCAGCGGCGGCAAGGCGGGTATGTGCCGTTCCGCGTCCGGCATCATTTCGGGCGGGAACGCCGGCAGCAGGTCTTGTGTCAGCACCCGAAGGCTGGGGGCATAGAAGAGGCTGAACCGGATCGGGTCGATGCGTTCCCGCGCCGCTTCAAGATGCATGGTGGCCTGGACAATGCGCGCCAGATGATCCGGGTCGATCGGGACGATCAGGCCTGGACAGGCAAGGCAGCCTCCCAGTTTCGGGCACACGCGGCCAGGCTGTGCCTGCCCGCCGTCGACCGGTCGAAGGCAGTCGTGGCCGAACAGCGCCGTCACCCGCGCGCTGGTATCTGGCCCTTGATGTTGCGAGTCATGGGCGGGCGTCTCGCCGGTGACCCATGTGATCATCAGCGACTGGAGCCGAGCGATCGTATCGCGTTCGAGGCGGCGGACGGCCTCGCCATCGACATAGATGTCGGTGGTGGCGACATTCGCATGATTGAGGACCGCTTTGGCCGCCATGATATCGCCCTGCGACGCTGTGTAATGGGCGCTTGCCATGCTGCTGCGGAACAGCTTGGGCGAGAAGTCGGGAAGCAGGGAACGGGACTTGCCGGGATGCGCTTCGTTCCAGGAAGCGATCGCGCCATTGTGCCGCTCGTAGAAGCGCAACATTGCCGATCGCAACGTGGCCTGCACGATATGACCGGCGCGATGCTCACGCTCGAGGCGTCCTGTCGTCATGAGGAAGCGGTGGAGGAACAGTCGGTCGCGTTTGGACGGCTCCACATGCGGCAATAGGGGTGCCGTCATCGCAAGCAGTTTTTCGATCAGGCGCGGCGCCGCATAGGGTCGGCGATTGTCGAACGAGCGCCGTTGCATGCGTTTCACCTTACCGCCGGCGCGGGGTTTCACCCACTCGACCATGACGCGATGCCGCTCGAGCGGATGCGGCACGAGGCAGTCCCGCTTGATCTGGCGCAGCGGACCGGCGTTGGCCGCCGTCTGGATCAGCAGCACGATATAGAACGCAACCAGCGTGTCGGTCGTGAGGTGGAGATAACCCTCGAGCTCGCGGAACCCGCCTACCTCGGCGATCCTCTGCCGATCGGGCTTATTAAGGTCCAAGCCTCGGTCGGTCGGCATGATGCCGTGGCCGCGGCGATGGAGCTTCCAGATCCAGCGATCCCGTTCGACGGTCCGCCCACCATGGAGCGGCACATTCGGAAGACCAACGATGGCTTGCCCGTGCTGGAACTTGTCCCACGCAGTGTCGATCTCGGCATAGCAGACTGCCAGCAGGGCGCGCATTGCGGCAGGTGTCAGCCGGTCTTGCGGTAGCCGCTGGACGCCGGCCAGCGGGATCGCATTGTTGGGAACGGCGAAGCCCGGTGCGAACAAGCCTGGATTGTCCGCGATCGCGCGCTTGAGGACCGGCCGGATCATACCGAGCTGACCGGATTGTGAGCGGACGCCGCGCCTGCGCCCGTTGGTGGGCATCGCCAGCCAGGTGATGAACCGGCGGATCGTTGCCGTGTCGAGGTCTGCCGCGCGCCTGACACGCGCGTCTTCGCGCAGGAACCTCCCGAACACGCGCAGCGCGAACCAGTGCGCGGTGCGGGTCGCGGCGCTGGATGCTACATCATGATCGCGGAAAGCCCGGGCGATGGCGGCGCTGATATCGTCCGGCATTCCGAACAGCGCCGGGCTGAAGCTTTGGACGATCTTGCCCCATTCGTCGCGGAACTGGATTTCGGCGACCTGCGCCGGATGGTTCGCCGGTGCCGGATCGAGTCTCAGCGTCCGATCGAGGCGGCCCCTAGCCATCGGCGGGGATCAGCTCGCCATAAAGATAGGCGAGGCTTTCGCTCAGATCGCGCTCGTGCAGTTCGACGCAGCGCAGATAAATCGCGGTGGTCGTGATCGAAGCATGGCCCAGCAGCACCTGCACGACCTTGAGCGGGTTGAGATCGGGATTGGTGCGGGCCTGGATCTGAAGGCGGGCCAGCATCGCCATCGCGAAGGTGTGCCGCAGGCAGTGCAATGTACCCAGAAGTCTCGCAGCCGCGAAAGCTTCCGCGAGCTGCGCCGTCAGGAGTTTTCGCGTCATAGCCCGGCCATGCTCGTTCAGCAGGAGATTGGGCGGCGCGCGATAGCCCCGGTCGGAACGGCGGACACGGCGGACGATCCGGGCGCGATCCTCTCCCACATACCAGTCCGTATGATCGAGCAGCCGAATCGGCGGATAGACTGTCCTTGGCCGGTCTCCCTTGGTGATATGGATCGGCACGCCGACAAGTGGATCGCTGTCGAGGTCGAGTGGCCAGCTATCCGGGATTTGGTCGATGGCGAGCGCGCAAAGCTCCTTGCGGCGCAGTCCCGCCCCAAGCGCCCATTGCGCGGCAAGTCGGGCGGTAGGCCTCAGATGCGCGAACAGCCGTGCCAGTTCGTCGGCGCGCAGAGGTCGCGGCAGTTTTTCCGGGCGTGAGACGATCAGCTCGTTGACCTGGCGCCGCTGCAAGCCTGGGCGATAAGCGCCGTCGAGCATCAGCGTCATCTTTTCGGTCAACCGGAACGGGCAGTGGTCGATCAGGCCCTTATCGAGCGCCCAGCCATAGAACCGGCAGACGGTCGAGACGCGCGCGTTGATCGTGGTCCGGGCATAGGGCTTCCCGGTGTGTGCGCTGGGGTTCTCCAGCATCCGGTTGCGATAGGCAGCGATGACGCGTTCGTCGGCTTCGCGCCATTCGATCCCCGATTGTTCGAGCGAGTCGAACCAATCGTGGAGATGCTCGCCGTAGGTCCGCACAGTTTCCGTAGCGTGGGCGCGGCCGCTTAGCTCTGCATGCTCCATGAGCCAGACGAAGGCCGGCTCGATGATCGCCATGTCGGCGTCGAACAGAATCGGGAAGCCGGCGGGGACATTGGGCACGCCAGAGGCAGCCCGAATCACTGATACCACGGGCCATCTCCCTCGCCCGCACAGGTGCAATTTCGAAAGTAGAGCAACATGCTCGATTTGGCCGAAGCATTTCGATGGAATGGGCGCTTTCCTCGCCATGCCGAAGGGTGTCGCTGCGACCAGCTACCCCAAGCACTCACCGTGCCTGCTGACACCTGGCGCCCGCCTTGATATGAGTGAACGAGGATCAAGGGGGGGAAGCGGTGGCGCGTCGGGTATTCTTTAGCTTTCACTATGACCGTGACGTTCGACGGGTCGTGCAAGTCCGCAATTCCTGGGTGGTTCGTCCAGGTGGCGAAGCGCAGCCTTTCTATGACAAGGCAGAGTTCGAAGAGGCAAAAAGACGCGCGGGCGGCATAGAAAAATGGATCGAGGAGCAGCTCAAAGGCACGTCCGTGACGGTGGTGCTTTTTGGCGCGGAGACGTATGACCGCGAATGGGTCCGGCACGAGATCAAGAGAAGCTACGAGCTTGGGAAAGGCCTATTGGCCATCGACATCCATAGCGTAAAAGATCCGCAACTCGGGACTGATCGACAGGGGACCAACCCTCTCAGCTATTTTACAATAAAGCAGAATGGTCGAGATATTCCGCTGTCAAACCTATACGGGACGTATGATTGGGTTCGGGATAACGGCTATGCCAACATGCCGGCTTGGATCGAAACTGCAGCAAAAGCGGCCGGTCGCTGACATCAATGAGTATTTATGAACTCGCCATACTTGGCGCCGCAACGCCAGAGGAGCGCGCGACACTGACAGCGACGCTCACCGATATCGTTTCCGACTTTGGATTGACGTTGGGGGACGATATAGTTGTGCATAATGCGGAAACGCTGGGTGGGCGGCACAAGCCAGCAGCATTCGCAGGTGCATATTTTGGAGGAAATGCCCAACAAGATCTCGAAGCGGCCCAGGACCTGATCCGAGCGAGCGCGCCCATCATTCCCACGATTGCCGCTGGCGCAGACTTCAATGCTCAGATCCCCCAGTGTCTCCAGCCCATCAATGGGCTAACGCGGCGCGCTGACGATCCAAATATGACTGAACTCGCGTCGACAATGCTGGAATGTGTGGGTTTACTTCGTCGACAGCGACGGGTTTTTGTGAGCTATCGGCGGGTGGAATCCCGAGCAGCTGCGTTGCAACTTCACGATCTCCTTGCGTCCCGCGGATTCGACGTATTCTTGGACACGCACGACATTAGGCCCGGCGATCCGTTCCAAGATGTGCTTTGGCATAGGCTCGTTGATTCTGATGTTATGGTTATGCTCGACACGCCTACCTATTTCGATAGCCGCTGGACGCGACAGGAAATAGGAAGAGCACGCGCGAAAGAGATCCAGGTCCTTCGTGTAATTTGGCCTGAGCATACGCCAAACAAGCTGACCGATCTTGCAGAGACTATATATCTTGACCCAAAGGAACTCGAAGGGCCGGATGGCCCAATAGTAGCCCAAACGGCAGATACAATCGTCCTGGAGGTCGAGCGGCTAAGAAGCCGCAGCATCGCATCTCGATATATGTCGATTACCGGCAAGCTTCGCGCTGACGTCGAAAAAATTGGTGCGTCAGTGGAAGGCGTCGGTGCACATCGGGCCGTCGCCGTGCGGTTGCTGGACGGCGAAAAGATCTGGGCATATCCGATCGTCGGAATCCCCACGGCTGAAATTTTGAACGACGTGGCCGATAAGGCGCGACGAGCGGAACAGCAGGAGATACCGGTACTGGTCTACGATCATATCGGCATCCGTGATGCATGGAATGCTCATCTCCGATGGCTTGGGGATCATATTCGCGCGGTCCGTACGATTAAAGTTTCCGAAGCCGGATGGGCTCTTGCGGCATGGGAGAATTGACCATGACTGAGGCCATTTTTCTTTCGGCGGGCGTGCCAGATCCAAAGCGAGGCCCACAATATGCAGCGACTGCTGACACCGTCGCGATTACAGCCGCAGTCTCCGCTTTGGTGCACGTTACACTAGGGCGCAGGCTGCTTGTCTGGGGTGGTCAACCCGCAATCACACCGATGATCTGGGTGGTCTCGCAAGACATCGGAATAAATTACGGACACTGGGTCCGGCTCTACCAGTCTCGCCATTTCAAGGATGAGTATCCCGAGGATAATGAGCGGTTCAACAACGTGGTTTATACGGAAGAGATCGAAAGGGATCGGGAGAAGAGCTTGCTGAACATGCGTGAACGCATGTTTTCCGAACACAAGTTCAAAGCAGCAGTTTTTATTGGAGGCATGGGAGGAATTATACAAGAATATGAGATGTTTCGACGCCTGCAACCCGAGGCTGCAGTGATACCGGTAATCTCCACGGGCGGCGCGACGCTTGACGTAGGAGCGCAAGTTGAGTCTTTAGCGCCCGACCTAACGGAAGACCGGGACTATGTTGCGTTATTTCACCGCCACCTTGACGTTTCCGTCCGAGAGGAGCGCTTCGAAAGCCCGGCCCTCCAACCAGCTGTCGTTGAGGAGCGATTTTGGCAGCCCCCTGCCACTGCTTAAACGGGGTGGGAACTCATCAGTCGCCAGCAAGCCATTCGCTAAGCTCCGTAGCTGTGTTCCTTTTCTCGTCAAGGACCATCCAGACGCGCTTTTGATGACCCTGTAGATCCCCCCAGACGATGCGGCGGTATAATCCCAGATACTCCCACGACGCCCATGCCTGCTCATGCGCGCTGTCGGATGCCGGGAACAGCGCGATCTTCGTCAACCCTTTATAACCATCGGCCACGCCCAACTCCCAGGGCACCCAACGGCTGTCCTTGCTATTCTTGCTTGCAAGAAGGACAAAGCGCTTGGTCTGGCGAATACGGCTCTTTAGCAGCCCCGCCGTTTCCTCCGTCGTGTATGGGGGCATTTCCGGGTCGATTTCATCGACATAGACCCTAGCTCCGTGCCCTTCCAACACACGAATAGCGCCAACGACCAGATCATCATCTTTGCTCGAGTGTGAAAGAAATGTGGTGCCTGAGAGGCTACGGGAAGCAGCAGACTTTCTGAGGCTTGCCTGTTCGCTAACATTTAACTTATCAGCGAAATTCCGAAGCTCGGATTTTGTAATGTATTCGATCATAATCGAAACTCTATTATCGGATATAGACCGAACTCACGGAGCTACCTCAGTTATTTGAGCGGATCGCTATCGCGTCCTCAATCCAACTCTCGATTCCGTTCTTGATCGAATCATAGACTGCCTTGCTATCTGAGCCGGAAGGGGTGACCAGCTTCGCTATAGATGATAGCTTTTTCCCGGTATTTCCATAGCCCACTTCGTCAAACGGATTGCTACCAGCCGTGCACGAATTCCCGTCGTGGCCGAGAAGTTTGTTTATCCGAATACCGACCACTCCTTTGCCGGCATCCCAGCCTTTAACGATCTCGCGGATTACCCAAGGCCGGTTCGCTGTTTCAGAGCCGACAAGCACCACCACACAGCTCTTGCCGTACATGTTGTCATCGATCCATTTTTCGATCGAGGCCTTGCCCTTCCGCTTGACCTCTTCCCACGCATTCGCGGTGCAAAGAGACTGCCCTTCAAGAGCACCGATGTTGCGCACTTGCTGGGTGCGCCAAAAATCGTTCGCGAAGTGGAAACTGAAGAAAACGCGCCGCGCCATAAGGCCCCCTTTTGTTCTCCGGCCTTCTACAAGCCCAGCCTTCGTTTCGCCAGAGAAATCGATTCTGAAGCGATCTGCTCGAGGATGGAGTACGGTAGTTGAGGCCCAGCGGGTTCATCCGGCAATCAGGCGTCGCTGCGCGACGCGAGTGACGGGCCGACCACCGCCAGCTCTTTGGGTTAGCGCGGCGGTCGGCCCGTCACTCATCGCGAGCAAAAGAGACAGTCGCCGAAGCCGGACCTAACGAGCACGAATGGCGCCCCAGCGAAATGCTCGGCAAGGTGGCGTTCGTCAGAACGTTGGACAGCAGATCGAAATAGGGCGGCCAATGCTTGAAACGGCGCGGTGTGTAGCGCACCGTCACATAGGGAATTCCTCGCGCCGCCATCCAGGCGGCGATCATCTTCTGATAGGCATAAGTTTCCGGCTTCTCGACGCCAGGATCCCCGGTGATCACGAGGTCAGGCGGCGTGCCCCGGCTTTCAAGTTCGAGAAGAAGCGCGGTGCTGTCGACACCGATGCCATAGGCCAGGACGACGGGCTGCGGCGCATCGACGCGAATATAATCGAGCAGGCGCGCGGGAGCGGAGCCGGCCTCGGCCGGGATTGAGGTGAGATCGCACATGGGGATATCCAAATGGGCTTGAGCAGAGCTTTGGCTCGATCACTCCTTCCCACTCCCCTCTCATCTGGACGGCTCCGGCATCGATCCACGTCCATGAGATATTGTTGCGCGCCGTTGGCCGCGGCAGCCTGATTTCGCTATTGGCACCGCCGGCGCACAACAGGCGTCATCGGCGGCGTTTTGCGGAAAAGTGCGCTCAGCCTCGAACCATTCCCATAATCCGTCGCATCGCCGCTGATGTAGAAAGCCGCCCACGCCCCATCCTGGGCACCGGCGATCCAGCTCCTTTCGGACTCGGCATAGCAGCAAGCCGTCACGCCCTCGTCCAGACCCGGTCAGTCGAAGGCACTCAAACGGCCATAAATGTCTGCCAGTTCGTTCTGGATACCGAGACGCGCGGGGCCATTGGGCATCATGCCTTCTGTCGTGGCGGAACCAGAGTCCCATCGATCGAGGCGAGGATTTCCGCCGGAGCAATGACCGGTCGATCCGTTTCGACCCGCTCCGAATAGCGATCGACCAGTTGATCGACATGCGGGCGGAGCAGGACAGTGAAACGCACCAGTTCCTCCATCACGTCGACGATCCGGTCGTAATAGCTCGACGGCTTCATCCGCCCGGCCTCGTCGAACTCGGTGAAGGCTTTGGCGACGCTCGACTGGTTGGGGATGGTGAACATCCGCATCCAGCGGCCGAGGACGCGCAAGCTGTTCACGCTGTTGAACGATTGTGAACCTGCGGAGACCTGCATGACGGCAAGGGCGCGACCCTGCGTCGGGCGCATGCCCTTCAAAGCCAGCGGCAGGTGATCGATCTGCGATTTCATGATCCCGGTGATCTGGCCGTGCCGTTCCGGGCTGCACCAGACCTGGCCCTCGGACCAGAGCGCATGCGCCCGCAGTTCGTGAACCGCCGGATGATCGTCATCCTGGACCTGATCGGGCATCGGCAAATCGGAGGGATCGAAAATCCGCGTTTCGCAGCCGAAGAACTGGAGCAGACGCGCCGCCTCTTCCACCACAAGCCGCGAATAGGACCGTTCGCGCAAGGATCCGTAGAGCAGCAGGATGCGCGGCGGCGGATTGAGATCCCCCAGGCCCAGGGCTGGACGCCGATGAACATAGTCAGGCTTGAGCGCTGGAAGACGGTCGGGATCGGCAAGCGTCCGCAATCGGCTGTGGTTCGTCTCGTTCATGCCCGGACCTCCGCCGGCACGCTGTCGGGGAACCAGCGCCGCCCGAACCAGAAGGCGGCGTTGACCAGCAGGATCAGCACCGGAACCTCGACCAGCGGCCCGATCACCGCAGCGAAGGCGACCGGGGAAGCCAGTCCAAAGGCGGCGATGGCGACCGCAATCGCCAGTTCGAAATTGTTGCCCGCGGCCGTGAACGCCACCGCCGTCGTGCGCGGATAGTCGCTCTCGATCAGCTTGCCCATGAAGAAGCTGATGCTGAATTGAACCACGAAGTAGATGGTGAGCGGGATGGCGATCCGCAGTATGTCACCCGGCAGTGTCACGATCTCATTGCCCTTGAGGCTGAACATGGCGACGATGGTGAACAGCAGCGCGACGAGCGTGATCGGGCCGATCCTGGGCAGAAAGCAGGTTTCATACCATTCATTCCCCCTAGCCTTGACCAGCCATTTGCGGGAGAGAAATCCAGCCAGAAAGGGAATGCCGAGATAGATCAGCACCGCCTCGGCGATGGTCCAGAAGCTGACATTGATAACGCTGCCCTCCAGCCCGAGCAGCGGCGGCAAAAAGGCGAGGAAGAACCAGGCGTAAACGCTGAAGAACAGGATCTGGAAGATTGAATTGAACGCGACCAGCGCAGCCACATACTGGTTGTCGCCCTTGGCGAGATGGTTCCAGACGATGACCATGGCAATGCAACGGGCGAGGCCGATAAGGATCAGGCCTGTCATATATTCCGGCTTGTCGCTGAGGAAGATGACGGCGAGCGCAAACATCAGCACCGGGCCGATGATCCAGTTCTGGATCAACGAGATCGCCAGCACCCGCTTGTCTTCGAACACGCGCGGCAGTTCCTCATAGCGCACCCGCGCGAGCGGCGGATACATCATCAGGATCAGGCCGATGGCGATGGGCAGGTTGGTGGTCCCCCAGGACAGGCTGTCGATCGCCCTTGGCAATCCTTCGAAGGTCGATCCCAGACCCACGCCGAGCGCCATGGCGAGGAAAATCCACAAGGTGAGATACCGATCGAGAAACGACAGGCGTTCACGCCTGGGCTGTGCGGTCATCTTGATCCCTCGTTCAACCGGTGACACGCCTGCCGGCGGCATCGATCACCTGTTCGCCGTCTTCCTTGGCGAAGGCGCTGCGCTGGTCAGCCGGTAGGAGGTCGAGGACCTCCTCGGACGGACGGCAAAGCTTCACGCCCAGCGGCGAGACGACCAGCGGCCGATTGATGAGGATCGGATGTTCCATCATCGCATCGATCAACTGCGCATCAGTGAGATCCGGATTGTCGAGTCCCAGTTCGGCAAAGGGCGTGCCCTTCTCGCGCAGCAGGGCGCGCGGGGTGACGCTGGCGCGGACGATGAGGCTTGCCAGCAAGGCACGCGAAGGCGGAGTCTTGAGGTACTCGATGACATGCGGTTCGATGCCGGCATTGCGGATCATGGCCAGCGCATTGCGCGAGGTTCCGCATTCAGGATTGTGGTAGATGACGATGTCGACAGGCGTCTCCGGGTGGGTCATTCGCATGCTCCTGCCCTGACGCTGGCGCCCTCGCTCTGGCCGATTTCCCTGAGTTTGCGCCGCATCGCCATCTCGTCGAGGCTGGCGAGCGGGAGCGCGAGGAACAGCGAAATACGGTTCTGCAAGTAGCGCAGGGCCTGCATGAAGGCCTCGCGCTGATCATCGCCTTCGACGGCGGCCGGATCCTCGATGCCCCAGTGCGC
This sequence comes from Rhizorhabdus histidinilytica, assembly GCF_900167915.1. GTDB lineage: Bacteria > Pseudomonadota > Alphaproteobacteria > Sphingomonadales > Sphingomonadaceae > Rhizorhabdus > Rhizorhabdus histidinilytica. Next base: position 15,324 of record NZ_FUYM01000016.1, read on the forward strand.
CGTCATCGGATGGCCGATCCACACGGGACATGTTTCGCCTGCGGCGTTATCGCAGACGGTGAAGATGAAATCGAATTGCGGCGCGTCCGGCACGGCGAACTCGTCCCAGCTTTTCGAACGCATGCCCGCTGTGTCGAACCCAAGCCCGTTCAAAACCGAGAGCGCCATCGGATGGACTTCGCCCCTGGGCTGGCTGCCGGCGCTCCAGGCGCGGAAACGCCCTTCCCCCAGCTTGTTCATGATGGCTTCGCCCAAGATCGAGCGGGCGCTGTTACCGGTGCACAGGAAGAGCACGTTGTAGGTCTTGCCGGGGCCGATCGTGTCGGACATGGGAGTAACCTCAGGCCTTGCAGTCGAGCTCGCCGAACAGATCGGCGCACATTTCAGGGACGCCCTGGCAGCAGTCCTCCATCAGGAAGGCCAGCAGCCGGCGCATCCCCTCATAATCGGCGCGATAGTGGATGAGCCGGCTTTCCCGCTCGGACTCCACGAGTCCCGCCCGTTCAAGAATACCCAGATGATGCGACATGGTGGACGGAGGCACATTGGCGGCCTGCGCGATGGCGCCGGCGATCAGTCCATCGGGCCCTGCCTTCACCAACATACGAAAGACAGACAGGCGCGTGTCATGCGCCAGCGCGCCAAGCGCCTCGACGGCCGAGTCCTGCGGATTGAACTCCTTCATGGTCGATTCCATCCTTCCAAACTCATCGAATAATAGTAGGCGCCTGCGCGGTCAATCTACATTTCGAGAAGTATAGAATCATATACCACTATGGAGATGGCCGATGGTCTGAGTGACCATGATGCACTCATGCGGATGGGCCGACAGCCTCGATCCAGGCGGAACCATCTTGCGCCAGACGCTCATGACAGATAGATAGTAATAGATTACTATCTTTTGAAGGCGCAAGCTATGAACGGGCGGTCCAGACATCTTCCCGCTGACGAGCGACGGGCGGCGACCGTGGAGGCGGTGGTCGGCCTGGCCGCGGAACAGAACCCGAGCGACATCACCACGACGGCCATCGCCCAGCGGATGGGTCTGACCCAGGGCGCGCTCTTCCGCCACTTCCCGACCAAGGACGCCATCCTGCAGGCGGTGATGTCCTGGGTGACCGAGCGCTTGCTCGGCCGCGTGGACAAGGCGGTCGAGGAAGCCGCCTCTCCGGCTGCCGCGCTTGAAGCGGTTTTCATGACGCATATCGATTTCGTGTCTGATCACCCGGGTGTACCGCGAATGCTGTTCGGGGAGTTGCAGCGACCGGGCGAGACGCTTCCCAAGCGCATGGCCCAGACCCTGATCCGCCATTATGGCGAACGGCTGCATACCCTGCTCGACGCCGGAAAGGCACGGGGCGAACTGCATGCGGACCTCGATCCGGAAGCCGCGGCCACCCTGTTCATCGGCACGGTCCAGGGCCTGGTCATGCAATCCATGCTGGCGGACGATGTGACCCGCATCCGCAGCGATGCGCCCGGCGTGTTCGCCATCTATCTGCGCGGCGTCGGAGCATCATCATGAAGAACATCCGCCTGTCCGGCACGACAAAGCGGATCCTGATCATTGCGGCCGTCATCGTGATCATCGGTGCTGGATGGCTGTGGATGCAGCGGGGCAGCCGCGACGGCGACGCCCTCAATCTGTACGGCAATGTCGACATCCGGGAGGTGCAATTGGCCTTCCGCCAGTCCGGCCGCGTCGCGCAGATGCTGTTCGATGAAGGCGATCATGTCGAGCCGGGCGCACATATGGCGACTCTCGACGCGCAGCCGTTCGAGGAAGCGCTCGCGGCCGCCGACGCCGCCGTAGCGGCCGCACAGGCAGACCTCGACAAACTGCGCCGCGGGCTGCGGCCGCAGGAGATTGCGCAGGCGCAGGAGGCCCTCAATCAGGCCCTGGCCGTCGCCAGGGACACGGAGCGTAATTTTGATCGGCAGAGCCAGTTGCTCGCGTCGGGAGCCGCCAGTCAAAAGACGGTCGATGCCGCGCGCACTGCGCGCGATCAGGCCGCCGCCAGTGTCAAGGCGGCCCGGGCCGCGCATTCGCAAGCCGCCGAAGGCTTCCGCAAGGAAGACATCGCGGCGGGGCAAGCGCGCCTCGCCGCCGCACAGGCAGCACGGGCTCAAGCCGCCACCGCGCTCGCCGACACGGTTCTGCTTGCACCCGGCACCGGCACGATCATCGCACGGGTGCGCGAACCCGGCAGCATGGCTGTCAGCCAAAGCCCGGTCTATAGCCTCAGCCTTGATGCTCCGGTTTATGTGCGGGCTTATGTCGGCGAACCGGATCTGGGGCGTATCGCGCCCGGAATGCGGGTGCGCGTTCGCAGCGATTCCTCCGACAAACTCTATCAAGGCCAGATCGGGTTCATTTCGCCTCGCGCCGAGTTCACGCCCAAAACGGTAGAAACGACCGATCTGCGCACGGATCTGGTCTATCGTCTGCGGATCGTGGTCACCAATGCCGATGCCGCGCTGCGTCAGGGCATGCCGGTAACGATCGAGGTCGTAGTCGGACAAACCTCCGGCGCGCGCGCCAAAGGCCGCTGACGTGCCGCCCGCCACCGCGCCACAGGAGCAAAATGGCGATGTCGCGGTCGTCATCGACAGGTTGAGCAAGCATTTCGGCAGTGCGCCTGCGTTACAGGATCTCAGCGCGCAGATAAGCTATGGCCGACTGACCGGGCTGGTCGGGCCGGACGGCGCGGGCAAGACCACCTTGATGCGTATCCTGACAGGACTGCTGGTGCCGAACAGCGGCCACGCCAGGGTAGCGGGCTTCGATGTGGTGGACGACAATGACGCCATCCATGTCGCGACCGGCTACATGCCGCAACGCTTTGGCCTCTACGAAGACCTGTCGGTCATGGAGAATATGCGGCTCTATGCGCAGTTGCGCGGTATGGCCGCCGATGGACACGCCGACCTGTTCGCCCAACTGCTCGACTTCACACGTCTTGCCCCCTTTACCGGACGCCTGGCGGGCAAGCTCTCCGGCGGCATGAAGCAGAAGCTGGGTCTCGCCTGCGCATTGATGGCCCGGCCTGCTGTCCTGCTGCTCGATGAACCGGGTGTCGGTGTCGATCCGGTCAGCCGTCAGGATCTGTGGCGCATGGTGCAGGCGCTGACCGACGAAGGGATGGCCGTAGTCTGGTCGACCGCCTATCTCGACGAAGCCGAACGCTGCGACAGCGTGCTGCTGCTCAACGAAGGGCGGCTCGCCTATGACGGACCGCCCGGAGAGCTGACCGCGCGCCTTACAAGCCGGAGCTTTCGGCTGGAACAGGTCGGCGAGCGGCGGCGGGCCGTGCTAGCCGAAGTGCTCAGCCTGGACAGTGTCGGCGACGGGGTGATCCAGGGCGCCGGCGTCCGCGTGGTGCTGCGCGCCGATGCGGGAACCGAGCAAATTAGCGCGCTCGCCGATCGGGTCGGCGCACAACTGAAAGCGGTGCCTGCCCGCTTCGAGGATGCTTTCATTGATCTTCTGGGCGGCGGTCCGGGCGGCACATCGGCGCTTGCCGAAGGGATGCCGCCGGTCGAACTGGCTTCAGACGTTGCCGTCTCCTGCCGCGATCTGACCAAGCGTTTCGGCGATTTCACCGCCACCGACATGGTGAGCTTCGAGGTCCGCAAGGGCGAGATATTCGGTCTGCTCGGGCCGAACGGCGCCGGCAAATCGACCACCTTCAAGATGCTGTGCGGCCTGCTCAAACCCACCAGCGGCGAAGCGCAGGTGGTGGGGCTGGACCTGCGCCGGGCGACCGGTGCTGCCAAAGGCCAGCTTGGCTATATGGCGCAGAAATTCTCGCTCTATGGTTTGCTGTCCGTGCGGCAGAACCTGGAGTTCTCCGCGGGCGTCTATGGCCTGAAAGGCGCCGCGCGGCAGGCGCGGATCGACGAGATGATCGACATCTTCGGGCTGCAACCCTGGCTGTCGGCGGCGCCGGAGTCCCTGCCGCTCGGGGTCAGGCAACGTCTGGCGCTGGCCTGCGCGGTGATGCACCGCCCGCCCGTGCTGTTCCTGGATGAACCGACTTCGGGCGTCGATCCCATCACGCGCCGCGAATTCTGGACCCATATCAACGGCCTTGCCCGCAAGGGGGTGACGGTGATGGTCACCACCCATTTCATGGACGAGGCGGAATATTGCGACCGGGTGGCGATGCTCTATCGCGCCCGGCTGATCGCGCTCGACACGCCGGACGCCCTCAAACGCAGCGCGGTAAGCGATCTCCGTCCGGACCCGACCATGGAAGACGCCTTCATTCATCTGGTCGAAGCCGAGGACCGCGCTGACGAAGCCCGCAGCGGAGTTGCCGCATGAACGGCGCGGGCGGATCGCGAACGGACCTTCAAGCCATGCGCCGCTTCGATCCGAAGCGCCTTTGGGCGCTGGTGTTCAAGGAAAGCCTGCAGGCGATGCGCGACCCGTCCACGCTGCTGATCGCCTTCGCCCTTCCGGTCGTGCTGCTGCTGCTGTTTTCCTATGCGGTATCACTCGATGTGCGCGCGGTGCGCATCGGCGTCGTGCAGGAATCCGAATCTGCTTCGGCGCAATCGCTGGCCGCCGCCTTCGCCGGCACCCGTTATCTGGACGTCACCTTCGCCCATGACCGGCGCGAAGTCGCCGACCAGGTCGTCTCGGGCGATTTGCGCGGATTTGTGGTGATCCCGCAGGATTTCGAGCAGCGCCTGGCCGATCGCGGCACGCGGCCTCTGGTGCAGATCATCGCCGACGGTTCGCAGCCCAATACCGCCAACTATGTCACCAACTATGCGCAGGGCGTGGTGCAGACCTGGCGGGGCGGGCTTGATGGCGAGACGCCACGCGCAGCCGTCACGATGGAGCCGCGCTACTGGTTCAACGCCGAACTGGAAAGCCGCCGCGCGCTGGTGCCCGGCGCGATCGCCATCGTCATGACCATCATCGGCACCATGCTGACCGCGCTGGTGGTGGCGCGCGAATGGGAGCGCGGCACGATGGAAGCGGTGCTCTCCACGCCCGCATCGGTCGCGGAGATCCTGATCGGCAAGCTCCTGCCCTATTTTGCGCTCGGCATGCTGGCCACGCTCGGTGCGACCGCGCTGGCGGTCTTCGTGTTCGGCGTGCCGCTGCGCGGATCGCTGGCGGCGCTCCTGCTGCTTTCGGCCACCTTCATGGTGCCGGCGCTGGGCCAAGGGCTGCTGATTTCGTCTGTCACCCGCAACCAGTTCCTGGCCGCGCAGATCGCCTTGTTCTCCGGTTTTCTGCCGGCCTTCATGCTGTCGGGCTTTCTCTATGAGATCGACGCGATGCCCGCGCCGATCCGGGCCATCACCTGGGCGATACCGGCGCGCTATTTCGTCTCTTCGCTAAAAACCGTCTTTCTGGCCGGCGACATCTGGGCCGTCTTCGTGCCGAACCTGCTGGCGATGGGCGCCATCGGCGTCCTGTTTTTCCTCCTGGCCAAGCGCGCCACGCGCAAGAATCTGGAGTGACGAGCCATGACGCGGCACAATGGCTATCTCTCTTTCACCCGGCTGCGAGCCCAGTTCGTCAAGGAAGTGCTGAGCATCCTGCGCGATCCGCGCAGCCGCATGGTGGTGTTCATGCCGCCGCTGCTGCAACTGCTGGTGTTCGCCTTCGCCGCGACGCTCGAAGTGCGCAACGTCGATATTGCCGTGCATAATCAGGATGCGGGCCGCTGGTCGCATGAACTGATCGCGCGGCTCGATCGGGCCGACTTCATTACCCAGGTCTATCGCGTGACCGACGGTCAGGAACTGGGACGCCTGATCGACCAGGGCAAGGTGATCGCGGCGCTCGACATCCAGCCGGACTTTTCGCGCGCAATCGCTGCCGGAGACAGCGGCCGTATCCAGCTGTTGATCGACGGCCGGCGCAGCAATTCGGGACAGATCACCGCCAGTTATCTCTCCGCCATCGCCGCCGAAGTCGGCGCGGAGGCCAACCCCGGCACAGGTCCTGCGACGCCAGTGGCGGTACGCAACTGGTTCAATCCCAATCTGACGTATCGCTGGTTCATCGTCCCGGGCCTCTCCGGCATCCTGGCGTTCTTCAGCGCACTGCTCATAACCTCGCTGTCGATCGCCCGTGAACGCGAACTGGGAACCTTCGACCAGTTGCTGGTCTCACCAACCTCCACGCCGGAAATCATCCTGTCCAAATCCTTGCCGGCGCTGGTCATCGGCACCATGCTCGGACTTCTGATGATGGCCGCGGCCGCGGGACCGTTCCGGATTCCGTTCAACGGGTCGTTCGCGCTGCTGTTTGTCAGCCTGGTCCTGTTCATCCTGTCGGTGGTGGGCATCGGTCTGATGATTTCGGCGATCAGCGCGACCCAGCAACAGGCCATCCTGGGCGCCTTCGCCATCGGCGTGCCATCCGTCCTGATGTCGGGATTTGCCACGCCGGTCGAGAACATGCCCATGCTGCTGCAATGGCTGGCGCAGGCGATTCCACTCACCCATTTCCTGGTCATCGTCGAGGGCAGCTTTCTCAAAGCCATGGCGCCGGGCGACATATTTGCCAGCCTCTGGCCATTGGCGATGATCGCCCTGGTGTCGCTCACCATGGCCACCATCTTCGTTCGAGGACGCCTGCAATGAGATCGCCCCGCCACAGTCATGCGCCGTCATTGTCTGATACGGGCGGACGTTCCCCGCGATGGTCGCGCTACGCAATATTGATAGCTGGCTGCAGTTCGTTGACGGCCTGTATGGTCGGCCCCAACTACCGGGCGCCACCTGCCGTTGACACGGGTAGTGGCTGGAGCCGGCCGGTTGGGGAAGCGTCGGCGCCAACGGACCTGGACCGCTGGTGGAGGGCCCTGGGCGATCCCGAACTGGAGAGGCTGGTCGATACCGCACTGGCGCAAAATCTCGATATCCGTCAAGCCACCGCACGGATCGACGAGGCGCGCGCGCTGCGAGACCGCGCCGCTGGCCGGCAACTGCCCACGGTTTCTGCTGGCGCCAGTGTGAACCAGCGTCGGCAAAGCGAGAACGGCCCGCTGCCCGTTGGGTCCATTCCCGGCCTCGATGCGTCTCAGACGATCTACGATGCCGGCTTCGACGCGGCCTGGGAACTCGACCTGTTCGGCGCGAACCGGCGGGCGCTGGAAGGCGCGAACGCCCGCTTGCAGGCAAGTGAAGCGGAGGCGCAGGGCGTGCGTATGCGGATCGCGGCCGAAGTCGCACGCGCATGGTTCGAGGCGACCGGCGCCAGAGAAGAATTACGCGCGCAGCGGGCGACGGTGGCGACGCTGCACCAGACGCTGGAACTCATGCGCGGTCGCGCGGCGCTCGGCGATGTTGCCGGTGCCGACGTGGACGCAACCCATGAACGCTGGGCCGCCGCCAACGCCCTGCTGCCGGGCATAGAGGCGCGGCAGCGTGCGGCAGTGCTCGGCCTTGGTGTCCTGCTCGGCTCACCGCCGGAACGTGAACTCAAGCTGCTCGATGCAACTGCATCGTCTCTCATACTGCCGGCGCTGCCCGTGGGGGAACGGGCCGATATATTGCGGCGTCGCCCCGATGTTCTGGCTGCCGAACGGCGCCTCGCCGCCAGCACCGCCGATATCGGCGTGGCGACCACCGAACTGTTTCCCAAGCTCTCTATCGCAGCGGGCGGCGGATTTCAGGCGCTTAGCACGGGCGACTGGTTCGACACCTCCAGCACCCGCTACTCCATCCTGCCGCTCATTTCCTGGCGCTTGTTCGACGGCGGCCGCGTGCGCGCGGAGATACGCGCGCGGGAGGCCGTTCAGCGGCAGGCCGCGCTGGGCTATGAACAGGCCGTCCTGGCCGCATTGGGCGACGCGGAGCGCGCCTTGAGCGACTATGACGCCGGACGCGATGCGCTCGCGCGGCGTCAAACGGCGCTGGACGCTGCGCGTCGAAGTGTCGGCCACGCCGAGGCCCGTTTTGCCGCCGGCGATATCGCGGGGATTGAACTGCTTGCGGCCGAGCGCCTCCTGCACGAAGCTGAAACCGCCTGTGCCCGCGCGCATGCCACAACGGCGGTGCAACTGGTGGCGTTGTACAAGGCGATCGGTGGGGGCTGGGACTTGCCCGATGCGCCGACTTCCAAACACGTTTCAATTGGTGCCACAGTGGGAGAAGGGCAATGAATGACGCTGACGGGAACAGCAAGGAACCGGCCGCGCACGACTGGGCGGGGGAAGCGGGCACACGCTGGCTCGCCCAGCTCGACCGTTTCGAGAGCATGATCGAACCGATCGGCGCAGCGCTGCTCGCGCGAGCAGCCTATGTTGCCGGGGAGAAGGTGGTCGATATCGGCTGCGGCGGCGGCTGGACGACGAGGCGGATCGCCGAAAGGACGGGCAACACGGGATTGGCGCTCGGCCTCGACATATCGCCCGAACTGGTGGCGGCGGCAACGGATCGGGCGCAGCGCGCCGGTCTTGCCAACATCCGCTTCGAACAAGGCGACGCCGCGACGGCCATGCCCGAAGAAGCCCCCTTCGACCGGCTGCATTCCCGCTTCGGCACGATGTTCTTTCCCGAACCCTATGCCGCATTCGCCAATCTGCGCCGGATGCTGCGTGCCGGTGGACGGCTCGACATCGCGGTGTGGGCGCCGATCGCCGACAATCCGTGGCAGCGCAATGTCATGGCCGCGATCCGCCGGCATATCGACCTGCCCACGCCGCAGCCGCGCGAGCCCGGCCCCTTCGCGCTGGGCGAGCAGGATTATGTCACCGATCTTCTGCAAAGCGCCGGCTTCTGTGACATATCGTTCGACGCCTGGACGGGCGAGCAGCGCGTCGGCGGACCCGGCAGCGATCCCGAGAGCGCCACCCGCTTCGTGCTCGACGGCATGCAGGTCGGCGATCTCGTCCGGGCGAGCGGGGACGACACACGCGCAGCCGTTCACCGCAGCCTGGTCGAACTGTTCGAGCGCAATTGCGATAATGAAGGTGTTCGCATGGGCGCGAAAGCCTGGCTGGTGAGCGCCCGCGCGTGACCTGGCGTCAACCGCCATCCTCATCGTGAACCACCCACAGGCTATGCGAATCGATTTCCAGCTTGAGCAGGGCGCGGGCCGCTTCCGATCGCGCCATGATCTCGGACCGGCGCGCTTCACCCGCCTGACGGCGGGCATAGAGCAGGTCGGCAAGGTCGATCTGGCCGAGCTGGTAGCCACGTTCGGTTCGGGCCAGCGCACTAGCGGCGCTTTGCGCTGACAGATCCGTGTTTTTCCACGCCTCCAGCCGCAATGTGGCGCTGGACAGATCGGCATCCGCGATGGCCCTCACGGTCCGCTGGACGGACATATGCTCAAGCTGCGCGGCATTGCCTTCCGCGGAAGCCCGGTCCGCCGCCGCGCGTCTGTGACCGCCGCCCAGCGGCATCGACATGACCACCCCCGCGCCCTGCTCCATGCCGCTCCGCTCACTGAACAGCCGGACGCCGAAGGACGGATCGGCAATCCGGTCCGCGCGAACACGCTGCGCAACGACCGCCAGCCGCTGCGCCTCGCGCTCGGCGGCGCGGATTTCATGGCTGCGTTCGATCACCAGATCCCGCATCGCCGCAAGTCTCTGGGCCGGAACCATCGCGACGGACGTTTCCGGCGGCTCGATGGGCAGCGGTATTTCTGGAAAATTCGCGGCAAGCGCCACACGCGCCTGTTCGCGCGCCGCGAGCGAGTTCGCGGCCTGGGCCTGGGCCTGAGCCATTGCCGCCATGGCCTGATCAACATCGAGCGCCGCCGCATCGCGCAGCGCCACGCGCCGGCGCAGCGCGGACAGCTCCTTTTCCAGCCAGCGCACCGTATCGAGGTCGTTGCGATACAGCGCGCCGGCGACCAGCCAGTCGTTCCAATAGCCGGAGAGCAGCAAAGCCGTCTGATGCCGGGCATCCTCCATCCGGTTTTCCGCGACCTCTATGCCCAGGGCGCCCGCCTCGCGATCGAGCGCCGCCTTGCCCGGCAGGCGGAACGGTCGGGCGATCGTGGCGTCGAACTCGTCATAGCCGCCTTCCCTGTCCACGCTGCGGCGAACATAGCTGCCGGTAACGGCAATCTCATGGGTCCCCTTCGCCAGCATGTCGCGGTCGGCACGGGCGGCGTCCACCCGTGCCCGCGCGGCCGCCACGGCCGGATGATTGTCCAGCGCTTCGGCAACCTTTTCGCTCGGCGGCAAATCGGCGCGCTGGGCAAGCGCCCCAGCGGGTGTGAGCAATGCGACAAGCGCCCCGAGGATGATCGGCGATCTCATGCGATCCTCCCCCGGGCTGACACCGGGACTACGTGCCAGCGCACTGGCAGCGACCGCTTCGATTGGGTGACCGCGTCAACCAGTGTCCCCAGAGCGTCCTCATCGACAATCAGTTCCAGCGCGTTGCGGCGCAGAAGGCCCGACACCCGTTCCGCCGTGCTGGCGTCGCCGAAGTCCCAGCCGCGCACCGCCTGCTCGGCGATATGGATCGGCGCGTCGCAGGCGGCGCGGAGTGCGTCAGTCACGCTATCGGCGTCATGCGAGGCGCAATGGAAGGTCAGCAGGATGTCAGCCATTGTCGGTTTCTCCCGCGCTTTCGCCGAAACGCTCGAACAGGATCGGCAGCAGAATGAGCGTCAGCAGGGTGGAGGTGATGAGGCCGCCGATCACGACGATGGCGAGGGGGCGCTGGATCTCCGATCCCGGGCCGGTCGCGAACAGCAGCGGCACAAGGCCGAAGGCCGTGATGCTGGCGGTCATCAGGACGGGACGCCGGCGCCGTTCGGCGCCGAGGCGCACCGTCTCGGTCATGCTCCGCCCATCGGCGCGGAGCTGGCGGAAATAGGTGACCATGACCAGTCCGTTGAGCACCGCGATGCCGAGCAGGGCGATAAAGCCCACCGAGGCGGGAACCGACAGATATTCTCCCGAAGCCCAGAGCGAGACGATCCCGCCGACCATGGCGAAGGGGATGTTGACAAGGATGAGCACCGAGGCGCGCATCGAGCGCAGCGTCGCCAGCAGAACGAAGAAGATCAGGAGCAGCGCGATCGGGATCACGACCGCCAGCCGGGCCGAGGCGCGCTGCTGGTTTTCGAACTGCCCGCCCCAGACGATGCTGTAGCCGGCGGGCAGTTTGACCTTCGCGCCGACCTCGGCCTTCGCTTCATCGACATAGCCGACCAGATCGCGCCCGGAGACGAACGCCTGCACCAGCGCGAAGCGCGACCCGTTCTCATGGTCAAGCTTGACCGGCCCCTCTGTCCGCTCGATCCGCGCCATGTCGCTGACCCGGGCGACAATTCCGGCGGGCGTGTGCAATTGCAGATCGGTAAAGCGGGCGGGATCGGCGCGCAGCGTCTCATCGCCGCGAATGACGATCGGCACGCGCTTCTGGCCATCGGCGACGACGCCGACATGGACGCCTTCGATCTGCGCGCGCAACGCATCCTGTATCTGGTCGACCGGCATGCCGAAGCGCCCGGCGGCGGCGCGGTCGATGTCGAGCTGGAGATAGTCTACGCTGTCATTGGCGACGGTCAGCACTTCGGATGCGCCATCGACGTTTGACAGAATCTCCTGCACCTGACCCGCGAGATCGCCCAGCGTCGCCAGATCCGGCCCGAAAATCTTGACGGCAAGATCGCCGCGCGCACCGGTCAGCATTTCGGAAACCCGCATCTCGATCGGCTGGGTGAAACTCGGCTCGATGCCGGGCAGGCCTGCCATCGCCTTGCGCATATCCTCGACGATGAGATCCTTGTCGCCGCGCCATTCGGAGCGCGGCTTCAGGCGGACGAAGCTGTCGGTCTCATTGGGGCTCATCGGATCAAGTCCGATTTCGTCCGATCCGACGCGCGCGATCACGTCCTGCACTTCCGGCACGCGCATCAATGCGCGCTGCGCGGCCATGTCGCCCTGAACCGACTGGTCAAGATCGATGGAGGGCAGCTTGGTGAGCTGGACGATGATAGAGCCTTCATCCATCGTCGGCATGAAGGTCTTGCCGACCGCGCCATAGGCGATGCCGGCGATGACCAGCCCTGCCGCCGATAGTCCATAAACCAGCCGCTTGCGCGCGAAGGCGCCATCGAGGAGACCCCGGTAGCGGGGACCAAGCTGGCGCATCAGCCACGGCTCACCATGATGGCCGCTTTTCAGGCCGAAGGATGCAAGCACCGGAACGAGCGTGAGCGCGAGCAGGAGCGAGCCGGCCAGCGCAAAGACGATGGTGAGCGCAACCGGCGCGAACAATTTGCCTTCAAGGCCCTGCAGCGACAGCAGCGGCAGGAACACCAGTGCGATGATGGCGATACCGGCCGAGACCGGCACGATGACTTCACTTGCCGCCTGATAGACGAGGTTGAGGCGCGGGGTTCCCTCCTCGTGTGCCCGGCCGAGCCGTTCGACGATATTTTCCACCACCACGATCGACCCGTCGACCAGCAGGCCGATGGCGATGGCAAGACCGCCAAGGCTCATGAGATTGGCCGAAAGGCCCATGCCCTGCATGAAGAGGAAGGTGATGAGCGCCGCCAGCGGCAGAGTGGCGGCGACAATCGCCGCCGCACGCCAGTCGCCAAGGAACAGGATGAGCAGCACGACGACAAGGACGGCCGCTTCGAGCAAGGCTTTCTCGACCGTGCCGACGGCGCGCGCGATCAGGTCGGAGCGGTCGTAAAAAACATCGACATGGGTGCCTGTGGGCAATGTGCTTTCGATTTCCGCAAGGCGGGTGCGGACACCATCCACCACCTGCCGCGCATCGGCGCCGCGCAGGGCGATCACCAGCCCCTGAACCGCTTCGGCCTGACCGTTTTTGCTGACCGCGCCATAGCGCGTCAGGCTGCCGGTTCCGACCGTCGCCAGATCGCCCAGCCGAACGATGCGGTCGTTGCGGCTTTGAACCACCAGTTGCTGTAGATCCTCGACCGACCGGATTGCGCCGACCGCGCGCACGATCAGCGATTCCTCGCCGCTTTTCAGCCGTCCCGCGCCATCGTTACGGTTGCCGCTTTCAATCGCCGTCTGGATGTCCGCGATCGAGAGGCCTGCCGCCGCAAGCGCAACGGGATCGGGGCGGACTTCGAAGGTTCGCACAAAGCCGCCCAGCGCGTTCACATCGGCGACGCCCGGCACGGTGCGAAGCGCGGGGCGGATGGTCCAGTCGAGCAGTTCACGCTTTTGCTGAAGCGAGAGCGGTCCCTCGATTGTGAACATGTAAATGTCCGAAAGCGGTGTGGAAATCGGGGCAAGGCCGCCGCTGACCGACGCGGGCAGATCGGGCAACACGCTCGACAGGCGTTCGGCAACCTGCTGACGCGCCCAATAGATGTCGGTGCCGTCGACAAAATCTATGGTGATGTCGGCAATGGCATATTTGGCGGTGGATCGCAGGATGGCCTGATCGGGAATACCGAGCATTTCCATCTCGATCGGCGTGATGACGCGGCTCTCCACCTCCTCGGGGGTCATGCCCGGCGCCTTCAGGATGACTTTCACCTGCGTCTGGGCGATGTTCGGATAGGCATCGACCGGCAGCGTCACGAAGGCCCAGGCGCCAAGCCCTGCAACCGCGAGGGCGAGCGCGAGAACGAGCAGACGCCAGGACAGCGAGGCGGCGACTAGCGAACGCAACATGGCCCGGACCTATCGCGACAAGGCGAGCGCCTTGAGTGCGCTCGTGCCGGAAATGACCACCTGCTCGCCCGGCCTGACGCCTGAAAGCAGCACGGTTTGTCCCTCGACGGAACCGCCCCCAGATCCACCCAGCGTTACGTCGCGGATCGCATATCCGCCGCCAGTGGCGACGAAGACGATAGTCTTGTCCCCGATCATGGCGATCGCACCAGAAGGCACGCTGACGGCACCGGCCGGGGCTGGGCCGGACAGCGACATGCTGGTCGCGCGGCCGGCGATGATGCCCGGCCCGGCAGGAATCTCGGCCTTGAGAACGACCGAGCGGGTGGCAGGGTCTATCGTCGACCCCACGGCCGTGACCCGGCCGGCGATGTCGGGCTCGATCAATACGGTCATGCCCGGGCGGGCCGTGCCGACGAGCCGTTCGGGCAACTGGCCGACAACCTCATAGCGGTTGGCGGCGTCGATCACGTAAGGCGCGGTGGTTCCGTCCACCGGATTGCCCGTCTGGACGCTGGCGGTCGTGACGCGCCCCGCGATCGGCGCGGTCAGCGTATAAGTGCCGCTCGCGCCCACGCCATTGACCATTTTGAGGATGCGCGCCTTTTCGGCGACATCCGCGCCCGCTTCGGCCGCCAGCGCATTGGCTTCATCGGCGCGCGCGCCAGCGATGATGCCTTCGCGGGCAAGCTGCGAGAGCCGGGCCGCGTTCGACCGCGCCACGCCCGCCCGCGCATTGGCGCGGGTGAGGTCGGCCCCCATGGTCAACACATCGCGGCTGGAAATGATCGCAAGCGGCTGGCCCTGCCGGACCGTATCACCTTCGACCACCAGCGTCCGCATGACCACGCCGGGAAACGTTGCGGCCACCGCCACGCGCGCGTTGGCGGGCGGCTGGATCACCGCCGGAATGACGGCGATGGGCGCTTCAATCGCGGCGATGGCGGGCACAAGGCGGATACCGAGCTGCGCGGCCTGTTTGCGATCAACCGGCAATATGCCCGGCGCCGCTTTCCCGGCTTCAGCGGGTTGGAGGCTGGGCTCAGGGGCCGTGCCGGATCCGGCAAACCACCAGACACCAAGCACCAGCACAATGACGGCAACGCCGGCAAGGAGATAGTTCCGCTTCGACATGGGCTTCGCCTAGTGCGCGAAACTGACGAGACCCTGACGAGGCCAAAATGCGATCAGGCGCCGGGGAAGTGCAATGACAATTCCCGCGCGACAGGATCGGTGGTCAGCTCTCCACCGTGCGCCGCCATGATCCGGTCAACGATCGCCAGACCAAGCCCGGCGCCGTTGGTGCTGGCATGGTCCGCCCGGCTATGCCGCCGCACAAGTTCGCGAAGCCGATCGGTCGACAGGCCCTCTCCGCCGTCACCCACCGCGATCACCGGATCTGGGCCAACCCTTATGGTCACCGTGCTCCCGGTTGGCGTCACCCGGACAGCATTCTCGATGAGGTTCCGCAAGGCGGCGGCGATCGCTTCGCGCCGGCCCCGCGCCACGGGATGCCCGCTACCTGCATCGAGCGTGATGGCTTTCCCTTCCGCGATGATGCCTGGCGCCAGAAGGCTGACGACATCGCGGGCGATCTCGACAAGGGACACGGATTCCAGCGGGAATTGCGCGGCGGATGCGGCGTCAATTTGGGCCAGCAGCATGAGCTGGTCGATCAGGCGACGCATCGCGGCGACGTCATGCTTCAGGCGCGCGGAGTCGTCATGGTCGAGCCGGTCAAATTCGAGCGACAGCACCGCGAGCGGCGTGCGCAGTTCATGCGCGACATCGGCGGCAAAGGCTTCCTGGCGCATGGCGGCGTCGTCAAGCCGGCCGAGCAGATCATTGACGGCATCCGTGAACGGCAGGGCTTCGGCCGGCAGATGGGACGTGTCTATGCGAAAGCCGCGTTCGTGCCCACGCGCGGCCTCGATCGCGGTTGCGGCTTCCTCAAGGGAGCCAAAAGCCTGTCGGATCACGCGCCGCACGACGAAGGCGACGGGCACCATCAGCACGACCAGTGGAAGCGCGACATGCTCCAGCATCTCGCGCACGGCCTTGATCAGCGCGTCCTGCGCCGTCAGATCGTCGAATGTCAGGCTGTAGAAAAAGACGACCGCTGCAAGCAACAAGATGGTGCCGACAAGGCCGACGAGAGCAAGCCCTCGCGCAAGTTTGCGCGACACGGAGCGCCGATAGGTCACGCCGCGACATCCTTCAGCATATAGCCGACGCCGCGGATGGTGTGGAGCGCGCCAGTGGCACCAGCCTCGTCCAGCTTCCGGCGCAAGCGGGAGACCGCCGCTTCCACGGCATTGGGCGTCACCGGCTCGTTGAAATTGTAGAGCGCATCCTCGATCGTCTCGCGGCGGACGACGGTTCCCGCCCGCCGTAGCAGCAATTCCAGGAGGTCGGCCTCCCTGCGGGACAGATCGATGGCGTAGTCCCCGCAGTGCGCCGTGCGCGCCGCCGTGTCGAACCGCAGGCAGCCCGCTTCCAGCACAGGTTGCGCGCGCGGGCCGGGGCGGCGGAGCAACGCGCGAATGCGCGCGGCCAGTTCATCGATCTCGACAGGCTTGACGACATAATCGTCGGCGCCGGCGTCAAGCCCCGTGACCCGGTCCTCCAGCGCGCCGCGCGCGGTCTGGATGATCGCGGGCGGCATTTGCCGATACTGGCGACGGTTCGCCAGCCAGGCGACGCCATCGCCGTCCGGCAGGCCGAGATCGAGTATGATCGCGTCATAGACCGCGCCACCCAGTGCGCTGTCCGCATCGGACAGGGTCGTGGCGATGTCGCACGAAAAGCCCCGGCGCTGAAGGCCGTCCGCAACCAGCTTCGCCAGCCGGTCATTATCCTCTATGACAAGAACGCGCATCTATGCCGGCTTTCCTAGCACGATCCCGCCTCAATTCCCGCCCTGCAATCTGACCAGTCCCGCGCGGGGATCGAAAGAGGCCGTCTCAATCCCGGTCATTATCCTCGCCTTGAACGGCTGTTCCACCTTCGATTTCATGCCCTTGCTTTGCCTCGCCGTGCGACTGCGCACTGAACGCCGCGGAATCGTAGCGCAGGATGCCAAACACCGTCATCCCGATCACCAGGACGGCCAGCAGCACCGCGACGACGGCCGGCCGACGGGCATCGTGGGCGCCAGGGTGCAGAGCGACGCTCTTGCGGCCAGTAACCATGGCGCGCGCGAGATTTTCGCGGGTGAAGACGGACATCAGGACCACCGCTGCGACATGAACGCCGATGAGCGCCAGCAGGCCATAGGCAATCGCCTCATGAAGATCCTCGTCGGCCTGCCCCGCGTCGACCTGGATGCCGGTCCACAGCACCGCGCCGGTTGCAATGAGCATGGCCAGAACAGCGAGCGCCCCCAGCGGATTGTGCCCGATCGTGCGTTGTGGATGACCCGTCACAAGTTCCCGGACGTGGGACAGAAGGCGTGACGGTCGCACGAAATTGGCAAAACGCGCATGCTCGCCGCCGATAAACCCCCAGACAAGACGAAAGACAAGCAGGACAGCGGCGGTCCAGCCTGCCGCCATGTGCCAGTCCGCGATTCCGCTGTCTCCTTCCGAGGACAAAAAGGCAATCGTGATCGCCGCGACCAGCAGCCAGTGGAAAAGCCTGAGCGGGGCATCCCAAACCCTGAAACTATCACTGTAGCTCGTTTTTGCCATGAGCATCATTTGTCTCCTTGGCCTTTGGCCATAAGAGAGATTGCTGACGGCGCGCTGACGAACGCGGGGCAGCGATCACGTCAGACAGCCGCTCCGAACAGGCTGCCCACGCCTGCCGTCAACGCCATCGCCAGGGCGCCCCAGAACGTGACGCGGACGATCGACCGCATGACAGGGGCCCCGCCCGCCTTCGCGCCAAGCGCCCCGAGCAGCACGAGGCACAGAAGCGAAACGGCGACGACGAGCGGTATCAATTGCTGTCCCGGCGCGGCGGCAACCACCGCCAGCGGCATGATCGCCCCGGCGCTGAACGTCGCGGCGGATGTGAATGCCGCCTGCAACGGCCGCGCCGTGGATATGTCGGAAATTCCCAGCTCATCGCGGGCATGCGCCCCAAGCGCATCGTCCGCCATGAGCTGGTCGGCAACCTTGAGCGCAAGATCGGGGTCCAGGCCGCGCGCCATATAGATGTCCGCCAGTTCCTGCCGCTCGAGCCCGGGCTGCGTTGTCAGTTCCGCCGTTTCGCGGGCGAGGTCCGCCTTCTCGGTATCGGCCTGCGAGCTGACCGAGACATATTCGCCGGCGGCCATCGACATGGCGCCGGCGACAAGCGCCGCGATGCCGGCAACGAGGATGCCTGATCGGTCCGTTCCCGAAGCGGCGACGCCGACAATGAGGCTTCCTGTGGAAACGATACCGTCATTGGCGCCAAGGACCGCCGCGCGGAGCCAGCCGATACGTGATACCGCATGTCGTTCGGGGTGAGCGTGCAAGCGGGTCATGGGTCCTCCAGCCAAGGGTCGGCACAAGACCATGACCGCATTTGCTGACCAGCTCCTGACGCAATGTGATTTCCGGCGCTAATTGAAATGGAAAGGCAGGACGCAATCGAGCGTTCCCACGCCGAGACTTTCAGGCGGGCGCGGAAAGGGCGCCGCCAGGCGAACCGTGCGAAGGGCGAGCCGGTCAAGCTGCGCATTGCCGCTGGATTGCGCGAGCGAGATCTCGCGCAAGGCGCCGTCAGCACCGATGGAAAAATTAATCAGCGCCTCACCCTCAAGATGAAGGCCCGCCGGGCGTCTGGCGGCAATCCATTCCCACAACCGCCGAAGATAGGCCGCACGCGCAGTGCTGAGCGTTGATGACGCAGCCTGCGGCGAAGCAGGTTGGGGATGCGGCATGTCGACGTTCATGCGGGCAGGCAAGGGCGACGGTGCGACAGGTAGCGTCAAGGCAGCCTGATCGGAGGCAGGCCGGTCGGGCGACGCCTGCGGCCCTTGCCGCGCGCGTGTCGCTGGCGTTGTACTGGGGGGCGTCAGCTGATTTGCCGGTCTGGGGGCGGCTTTCGGCCGGCGGGCAGACGGCTGTTCGGTTTCGAGCGAAGGCAGCGTCATGATCGTGACCGTGCGGGGTTCCTCCCGCCTTTCGGGGATTAGACGCGGACTGTGGCTCCACAGGCCATAGGCCGCAAGAACACCCGCATGCAGGGCAAGCGACACGAGGAACCCGAAAGCCCTCGTATCGCTCGCCTGGGCCAGCCGGTATGCTGGACTGGCGGCCATGCCTCAGAATTTCGCAGTCAGGCCGATGTTGAAGGAGCGGCCACGACCAGGCACCGGCCGCAAGTCGCCGGTCGCCTTGTAATCGCCGAGCGACATGCCGCCCAGCGGCAGATCATAGCCCTTGTCGAACAGGTTCTGGACATCCAGGCCCAGCCGGTAATTGCCCCAGGCATAGCCGGTCCGAAGATTGACGAGCGCATAGTCGTCCGTTCGGGGTTCGTTGCGCGTGGCGTCGACCCGGTTCTTGTCCGCCACGACCGTCAGTTCGACCGCGCTCTCCCAGCCCCCGAGCCGATGCTCCAGCGCAAACGTCGCGTTGAACGGCATCTGATGGTAGAGCGACCCGCCGTCGTCCAGATTGCGCCCGCGCAACCAGCTTGCCGTTGCGGTCAGTTTCGCCGTGCCGGCCGATGACGACTGCCACAGCGCAAGCGAACCCGAGACATCGACGCCATATAGCTCGGCTTCGCGGTTGGCGAACCGAAGCTGCACGAACCCCGTCGGCGTGCCCATCATATTGGTGAAATCGGCCAGCTTCACGACATCGATATAATCATGGACGCGCGTGTAATAGGGTGCGATCCTGAGCGTCCAGCCATTGGCGCCGGCGCCTTTCAGACTGACCGCGGCACTTATCGTATCAGCCCTTTCGGGCTTCAGGGTGGGATCGCCGACATAGCCGTTGCCATCACCGAACCAGCCGATCATCCGGCTCGACATCGAACCGCGTCCCCAGCTGTAGCGCTCATAGACGCCCGGTGAACGGCTCTTGCGCGCATAGCCCAATTCGAGCGTCGCCTGATCGCTCGGCGCATAGCGGACAAGGGCCGTGGCGCTCCAGTTGCTGTCATGCCGTTTGCGATCCGCGGCGTTGAACGCGGTGGCCGCCATCGCGTCGGCCATATTCATCATCGAGGTGGAATAGGGCTGGACCTCGCCGGTGTTCATCCAGACCTGATCGTTGCGCACGCCGACCAGCGTGGTGAGCTGCGGCGTCCACTTCGCCTCCCATTCGGCAAAGGTGCCAAGCCGGTCGCGCTTCGCGCCGTTCACATTGATATAGGTGTTGGGCCCCATCATCATGTGGCCCGCGACCGCCGGCCAGTAATCATTGAGCCATTGGTGGTGGAATTCGCTCCCGAGACGCAGCGTGTCGCGATTGGACAGCATAATGTCGCCCTTGAGCGTATAGCCGGCGCTATGAACCTCGGTGTTCATGGGCATGCCGCCGGTCGCGGTGCCGCCCTTGTCCGCCAGGAAGTTCATCCGATGATCGGTGTCGCGATAGAAGGCGCGCAGGTCCAGATCGCCCCAGTCGAAGGCGCCCTTCCAGTGACCGTTCAGATACCAACTCTTGTTGGATGTCATGTCCATATACTGGTTGGGAAAGCCCTCGTACGGCGAGAAATGGTAGCCGCCCTTCAGTTCGAACAGCCCGATATCGGTCTGCGCGGCCAGGCTCAGCGCATGGTCCGTCTTCTTGTATTCAGTCGAACGGACGGTGCCGTCACGGCCGCCGCCCTTGTAATTGTCGGACTGGGTGAAGGAACCGGCATAGCTGAGGCTGAGCCGGTCGCTTGCCGCCGTGATCGAAAGTGCGCCGCCGAAGCCGTCGCCGTTACTGCGGTAGAAGGTGGACAGTTCGCCCGTCAGCAATCGTTTGCCCGCCTTGGCGAAGCGCGGTGTCAGGGTTTCCACCGAAATCGCGCCGCCGATGCTGTCACCGCCCATGCTGACCGGCGTCACGCCCGTGATGACGCTGATCGCGTCGATCGTCTGCGGATCGGTGTAGGACAAAGGCGGGTTCATCGCATTCGTGCAGGCGATGTCGATCGGCACGCCGTCGACCAATATGGTCAGCCGCTGGCTTTCGAGGCCCCGGATCACCGGCAGGCTGGAAAAGCCACCGGCGCCGAAGCTGCTGCCCCCCGGCAGGCGGCCGATCAGCGCCGCCGTATCGCTTGTTCCCGATTGCAGGGGTGCGACCTTGTCACGCAAAAGGATCTCGGACGACACGGGACCGGCAGGGCGATCCTCGGAATCGATCCCGATGGACGGAAGAACCTGTGTATCCTGCGCAAAGGCACTCGCGGCCGACAGGCCATAGAATATTGCAGCCGCGCTCGCGGCTTTGGAAATGACAGACATGGATGGATCCTGATCCGGGCGCGCGGCGGTCCGCGCGCCGTTGAAAACGAACGGCGAAAGGGATCAGGCGGCTGTTGGCGGTCCTATTGGCGGAGGCCGCAGAAATGGCGAGGCACCGGGCAGGGCGAAAGATAGGCCAAGAAAGCCCATCGCCAGGATGAAGGCAATGGCGAGCGCCAGCAGGATCGGGTCGGCGGCGGCGAGCGCCGGCGACGACAGACCCGAGAAAGCGCAAGGCATGTCGGCCTGCTTGTGATCCGCGGGATCATGATCGCCGGACCTGCCCGGAAGCTCCATCATGACCGTTTGCGGACCCTGGCCCGAGCAGAGCTGGACCAATATCGTACCCGAAGAGACGGTCGGCATGAACCCGGCCGGCACCAGCACCTTCAGCATGAGCGCGGCCCCGGCCAGCCAGATGGCCAGCCAGCGATGCCGGGCAAGGAAGGAGCGGATCATGGTCACGGGAGCGGTCTTTAGAAATCGGTCCTGCTGATGTCGAGGTGACAAGTCGGATTTTTTCGCATACATCGCCTTGACTTAGCGCATCGCGAACAGCTCCTGATGGAAACGTTTCGCTACCGGAAAGCCCAGCGCGGCAAAGTCCCGGCGCAGCGTTTCACCAAATCCAAGGGGGCCGCAAAACCAGAGGCTCGCCTCCCGCCATTCCGGCACGGCGGCGCGTATTCGCTCGCCATCGAGGCGGCCATCGCGTGCATCGACCAGAACATGCAGGCGAATATGGGCAGCCGCCGCATCCGCTTGCAGCTTGCCCAGAGCCTCCTCGTCGACTTCGGCCGTGCAGTGGAAGAGATCAATCTCCGCGCGCGCGCCTTCGGGACTCTGGGCCAGATACTTCATGCGGGCGATGAACGGCGTGATACCGATCCCGCCACCGATCCAGATCTGACGGGCGCTATCATCGTCGAATGTGAAGCATCCATAAGGCCCCTCGATCCTGATCTCCTGGCCGACATGGAGTTTTTCGGGCAGGCGCCGCGTATGATCCCCCAGTCCCTTGGTGATGAAGGTGATCCGCCGCTCATCCTCGCGCCAGGCGGACGCGATGGTATAGGGATGCGGCCCTTCGGCCGGGTCCGACACGGCAAAGGCGAACTGGCCGGGTCGGTGGCCGGGCCACCCCTCCCCCATGTCGACGATGGTCTCGAGCGCCCGCACGCCCGGATAATGGTGGATGGCGGCAATCCTGCCCGGCACCTGCCGGTCCCGGCCTGCGCGGCGCGACAGAATGAGGATCGCCGCCCCGGTGCCGCAAGCAAGCAGCGCCGCCAGCGTGAGGCCGTACGGAGACAGCCAGTAGCTGAACGTCGTCAGGATCACGGCATGAAAGACCAGCACGAGATAGGCCAGCGCCAGAAGCCGATGCGTTCGATAGAAGAAGCGGTAGGGAATGCGCTGGATGAGCGCGACGGCGATCAGCGCAACCACGGCATAAAAGGCCCACTCGCCCAGACCCTCCGCCGTGTGGCGGAGACTGGCGAACAGGGCCTCGACAGGATTGCTTGCGGGCGGTTGCGGGCCACGCGACGGTCGTTCGAGCCAGCCCCACCCCACGGCCCATTTCGGACCCTTCGCCCACAGCCAGTGCGCGATGGCCGTGACCAGTGCCGCGATGCCGAGCCATTTGTGGAGACGATACATCTTGTCCAGTCCGCCCAGCCCATGTTCGGGCCAGCGGGGGCGGATGGCGAGCATCATCGCGACGCTCATGCAGGCGATCGCCAGCGCGCCGCTATACTGCACCGCCGCGCTGCGGATCGCGAAAAAGCCGGACGACCGGAATATGGACAGGTCCGCAAGAAGCCACAACATGGTGACCAAGGCGGCCAGGCCCCAGAATGTCAGTCGCAGGTTGCGCATTTCGATCCTTGTCCGGCCCTTGCGTCAATTGTTCCCTTCGCCCTGTAGCGATCGGCCCAGCTGTGGGATTGATTTCGGACAAGAAGGCAGAACCCCTTGCTCGGCGCATGCGAACATCGCCGACAAGTCTGACGAAAGCCTGACGAGCATTACCCAAATTCGATAGTGTCAGGCCTCGCAGCGTGACATATTTCACGAAATGGGTGCACCATCGGCAGCATAGGTCCGGCTCCGGTCGTATTCGTGGTCGCCCGCTTCGTCGACAAGATAGCCGGACACTTCTTCGGCGTAGTCCGCTTCAAGCACTCCTGTAGCACTCGGAATCAGACGAACACCGAAACCGTTGGCAAAGAGAAGGCGATCTGCCTCCTTCATTGCTGCAAACTGGTCATGTGCGGTCACGCCCAGTTTGACGCGCACGGTGGCATAGACGTGAACGAAATGGGTTGGCGCAGACATGCTGATCTCCCTTTGAGGCATTGGAATGATCGCGGGTGACAGGCCCAGATGCCTTGGCGCACGGCCGACATCGTCAGCCCCGATCGAGGCCGAAGTCATCAGCGGGGTTCGATGACGTCCCGCAATATAGTGCTGAGGGCATCATTGATCGCGTAAAGCACACCGCTATGGGCAGTGTCGCCCATGCCGTCGAGATAGAGATCCGGGATTAGATTGTTGACTGCATGCGTCGCATCATCAACGAGTTGATCGAATTCGTCCTCGGTCATGGGGCTATTCCTGACCAGGAGATGCGGACAGGCTCTCAACCTGTATCCGGAAGGTGGCGCCATCATTGAGCGTCAACCCGATCTCGACACCGTCTTCATTTTCACAGCTGGAGAGGATTTCCACGTCAGCACGGGTTCCATGCACAGCCGAGACGATATGATGGTGGTGATCCCCTGACGGCCGCCCTCCCACGTCGCATGCCTGCATGTGGGTCTCGAGCAACTCGCACAGCACTGCGGCGACTGTGCATGCTTTCGTCATGGACGATCCGTCAGTCATCTGCGTGCTCCATCCTGTCGTCAAAGAAGGTGCCGTCGTTGCCGAGCGCGGTGAGTTCAGCCTGCAGGGCATGGGGTGGGACATCGTCGGCGGATGTGATGGCGAAGGCGCCAACCATGTCACCGAAGTCCATTTCCTCGCCGATACGGGCGAGGCTCATGGTCGAGAGGCGATCCTCATCGCTGTCATGCATCAACAGCGTGACGCCAATAGTCACCTTTCGGATTTTCATCTTATGGGATGGACGCCTCCCGCAAGCGGGCCGAGCATGTTGCCACAGCGACCGGGAAGAGGAGTTCATCACATGCAAATGCTAGCGATCGATTTGGGCAAGCAGTCTTTTCACATCTACGGGATCACTTGCGAAGGTGAGGTAATCTCGCGGAAGGTTAGCAGGGCAAAGCTGGTCGATGCGGTGACCAGATTGCAACCGCAGTCGGTCGCGATGGAAGCCTGCGCCAGTTCACACCACTGGGGCCGCGTCTTCGAGGCGCTGAGTTATGCCGTTCGCCTGATCCATCCGCGTTTCGTCAAGCCATTCGTGAAGGGATCGAAGAATGATGCGGTTGATGCCGAAGCCATTTTCGAAGCTGCCAACAGGCCAACCATGCGGTTCGTGCCGCTGAAGAGCGTCGAACAGCAGGATCTGCAAGCTCTGCACCGAACGCGTGACAGACTGATCGTGCAGCGCACCGCGTTGATCAATCACACTCGTGGTCTTTTGGCCGAGTATGGCGTCGTCATGCCGGCAGGTGCGTCCCGGTTCCGGCTGCAGGTCGACAAGATGATCGAAATTGCCGAACTATCGCACTTGGCGAAGGACCTGTTCCTGAAGCTCGTCGAGGAGTATCGCGACTTGGATGCCAGAGTATCCACTCTGGATGACATGCTGGTTGATATCTGCCGGAGAGACGATCGTTGCAAACGTCTGACTACGCTGCCGGGGGTAGGACCGATTGTCGCAACCTCCCTCATCGCCGCAATTGACGATGGCCGACACTTCGCATCCGGCCGAGCCCTTTCTGCCTGGATTGGACTGGTTCCGCGACAATACACGACCGGCGGAAAGCCAAGGCTCGGTGGTATCGGGAACAGAGCCAATCATTACCTGAGGCGCCAGCTGATACATGGTGCACGGTCTGCGTTGCTGCGGATCGCCAAGCATGACGACCGGCGTTCAAAATGGGCGCAGGAACTGCAATCAAGGGCAGGCCACAACAAGACACTCGTCGCCATGGCAAACAAGACTGCTCGCATGGCCTGGGCGATGTTGCGAAGCGGCGAAAGTTACAAAATGGCGTGACCGTTCGGGCAGCGGGCCGCAATCTGATCAGAGGTTACAAATGCGAGGTGAAGACTTGATGGTGTAACGGCACGGACCGCCGCTTCACAGCCTGTAAGGAACGATGGCCCTCGAGGCCGCTCATCTTAAAAGGCACTGAACCGCGCGGATTCCCATCATGGCCAGGGGCGAAAACACCTCAATCAACAGGCCGGATAGATTCACGCATCCAATGCCGGAGCAACATCGAGAAACTACCTTGCGCGGGAGGCGTCCATAGAATCGTTCCTTCCCTGGATTGACGTGTTTGCTGGCCTTGGCCATGCCAGCCGCGTTGCACCGCCGAATGCCCGCAGGCGCGCTGCCATCGTGCTGCGCAGACGGGCGCGATTTGCGATGACGGTTTCCCATGCCAATGGCTCGCCTCGCGCCGTGACGAAGCCCGCGGCAGGCTTACCGTCGGCGGTTTCGATGACGATGCGGTGGCCGCGCGGGGGAAGCTTGCCGGCATAACGGGCCGTAAATTCTCCGAGCCGGCCCGTCAGGCCATTGACGGCCTTGCCCCAACGAATGTGGCCTGCCCCGACCGTCTGGCCCGCGAGAAACCCACGGTCGAGCCAGATACGAAAGTGCGTCCGTTGCTGGAGCGCGGTGTTCCGCGTTCGTTCCATTGTCCGGCAAAGCGGAAGCGCTGCAGCATGTGCATCGAGCAAAGCCAGATAATACCCTTGGGCAGCGACAAGGATGTCATCAAAGTCGCGATCACCGAGCAGCGCCCGCAAGCAGGCCTGGAGTGCGCGATCGGACGCGAGTACCTCCAGTGCTTCGGGACCACCGAGGGGCAGCGCCGTATCGGCTCTATCGAGAGGGTGAAAACCGGCTCCGGAAATGACGACGATGGTCGCCTCCCCGCAGCCCGAGCAGGAATCGAGAGCCGGACGAAGCAGGGCCGTTTTTGCCGGCGCGGCGACCAGTCCGGCTTCGGGCGCACCGATCAGGAGGAGGCGACGATGCCAGCGTGCCGGCCGCGGCACGTCAGTCGGCTTGAGCCATTCGCTGGGACGAGGCCGCGCGGGCAAAATGGCCGAAGACGTTGGTGTGCGATCCACCATCAAGGCGCGGCGCGCGGTGTCGAAGAGGTCATCGCGGTTGCCGCCACCATCGCAAAAGCCGTGATCATAGGCTTCGGCGCCCGCATCGAGTGGGCCAGGCTTGCGGCATTCGGGATCCCAGCCCGCATGCGCGGCATACCAGCCATCGGCATAGCGGACCGATCGATCCCAGTCATGGCCATGGAGATCGCGCGCGCGCAGAATGGCACGATCGCGATCATCCCCCCGTCCCTCGGCGACTCGTCTTGCGGTGAAGGCGAAATTGCGGGCCTGTCGTTCCGCCTCGACCATGTGCGCCATCGCTTCCATCACCGGCCGCAGTGCCGTGACACGCTCGCGCATACGTGCCATGCGCTGATCGAGTGGGGAATCGTTCGCAAGGTCCGGGAAGCGGCGCCAGGCATCAGCGAGCGCCGCTGCTTGTACCGGGCTTCGACCATGGGCAATCCATGCGTCGGTGTCAGCGGGGTCAAACGGCTCTGACATCATCGGTCTCCTTCGATGCGAATCCCAGGAGACGTGGCGGCGATGGTCGGAGGGGACAGCGTACCGCTCCGACAGTTTCTCGATCACACCCACAACTGGCATACGCGCGCGCAAGCCCGCGCCCGAAATCGGAATGCACCGAGATCAACGCTTGCCGTTCGAACGAACTTTCCGTGAAAGGTATATAGAGGCGATAGGAATAGCCCGACTCCTGGACGCCGATCCTGACGCGGACGAAAAGAATGCGCATGATCGCCTTCGTTCAGGCGACGAGACGGGGAACAACGGGCTGCGATGTGGACAAGCGAAGCTCCCGCCGGATTCGTGCGGCGAAGCGGCCCGGGTCGACAAGTTCGCGGATTGACGCCCAACAATTACGGTCTCCAAGATGATCGTCGCGGCCCTGCACCTTGCGAAAGCACACTTCCCGATCGGGACCGGAGAGGCCGAGCGAGAGTTGCACCCAGACATCCTCGCCGTGCAGCGTCACTTCGCCTGACACGGCGGGACCACCCTTGTTGGACCGGATATCGAAACTGCCCTCGTCGAGCGCGAGGGCGTCGGCCAGGCGGCGCATGGCGGCGCGCCCCTCCGAATGAAACAGGCGCTTGGCGGGCTCGTCATGGGCAACGCCGCGATAGGCGAGCGTCTTCAGAACCGGCCGGTTCCGCAGCTCGGCGATCCGCGCGATGCAGTCGCGCCGCAGATCCGCGTCCGGTGCACGCGTTTCGCACACCGTCCCCAGATGGCGCGCAAGCAGAATAACCGCCGGATCACGTTCGAGATCGATGCCGGCGTTGCGGCAATCGGTGATGGCGGCGTGGATCGCATGCAGCGCCGTGCCGATCGTGATCAGCGCGCTGGGATCGAGAGCCTGACTGTAGCGGAAGGCGAGATCATAATTCATGAGAGTCTCCGGGTCTCGAGCGGTTCGGCCGCTCACACCTCCGTTCCCCCTCTCCTCACCTTCAGTCCGCTGATGCTGCGCCGTAGATGTCCGCTGCCCATTGCTCGGTCCACAGGGCCGTCATCTCGTCATGGTCGAGATCGCCGGTTTCGATGAGATCGCGTATCTCGCGGCGCGCCTGTGCGATCACCCGCTCCCAGGGGTCTGCCGGTTCGGGAGGTGGCGGCACCTCAGGTTGCACCGGCAACTGTCGCGAAGGCCGATCAAGGCGAGCATGCTGTCTGAGCAACCACTGCGTCATATGGTCCGCCACCAAGCGGTCGGTCTTGGCTTGACCACAACGTCGCGCGGCGATGCGCGCGCTGACCCCATAGGCCTGGCTGTCGATCGAGGCGATACGATGGGCGAAGGCGGTGAGATAGGGGATGGCGGCGCCCTTGACGCCGAAGAGATGCAGACGGGTCTGCCTTGGCAGCACCTGGTCGAGACGATCAACGACGGCGATCAGTCCATCCGCGCCATGGACAGGGCGCCGGCACATGCTGCCGACACCGACAAGCCCGGCGCGCTCGATCATATGCGCGAGCGCCACTGCACAGCGTTCATAATCACCGGGATGACGTCCCTGAATGACCGGCATGAAGGTCGCATCGATCCCGGCATTTTCAGCGCGCAGCCGGCATTCGATGTTGGCCCGGATGGTACGGGACATGCGGTCGAGCACCTCGTTGCGATCGCTGGCCACTTCCTGCTCGACGCAATAGTCGAGGCTTGCCCACCAGCGGAATGGATAGGCTGCGGCCAGGCCGACATAATCATCGACCGTCCAGGGATAGCGCCCATAGGTGACCATTGCGCTGAACCCCGCGCTGTCGAGGCTGAGGCTGCGAAGACCATGCGCATTCATGAGTGGCCGCGTCGTCCAGCCGGCCCATTCGCGCCAACCTCGCTTCGTCGACCAGCGCGACAGGGCATTGGCGGAAATCAGGACGGGCTGCTGAAGCTGTCGGGCGCGCCGCAGGAGCACCCCATCAGCAAGGTGCGGCAGTCCCACCATGACAGCGATCGAGCGTGACTTGACCGGATAATTGTTCATGTTATGTTCCATTCAAGGGAGATTTTTAATGACCGAGCAGGCCGCCCGCTATTTTGAACCGTTCGATCTCGATGTGACGCTGCGCGATGCCGCGCTTGACGATCAAAACCGCCCCACCCGCCGCATGCTGGCCAATGCGGCGATCGGTATGCATGTCGAGGATGCCTATTATTCGGTGCGCGAACTGCGCGAGGCGATGTCCTGGGTCCATGAGGGTGAGACGGGCGGCAAGCGCAAGCTCGCGTCCATCCTGAGCAATCCGGCAGGCGACGATTTCCAGCGCTGCATCTATTTCTGCCTCGCTGGCCGCGGCATCGTCGAGATGCTCGACGATCTGATGTGGCTCGAAGAGCTGCTCGAAGCGCGCGGCCGCGTCGCGGGCAGCATCCACCGCCGGAAAATCAGGGCACGTCCGCTGGTCTCGCCTTATGTAGCTGACGAACCGGATGGCCCTGTCGTCGCCTCAACCGAGAACTTCAGGCAAGGCCGTTCCTGGTGGGCCGATCCCGGCCTCACTGCCTGACGGGACCGCGCGGTACGCCGCTCCAGCCTTGGAGATCACCGCTCACAAGCGAGGCGGTCGCCGCGCCGCCACCGAGCCGGCTCGATCCACTGGCCAGCGAACGCGCCAGCCTTGTTTCGCTGCGCGGCGGCAAAGGCTTCGGTATATTGCTTCGCACGCGCCGGATCGGTTTTCAGGAATTGGGGTTGGGGAATGGCGAGACCCGCGCGGATCAGCGTCTCTCCGAGATCGCGGCCTTTCACGGTCACAGTCGCCACCGGCCGACCATAGCTCGAGCGGTTGGTGAGCCGGATTTGGGCGTCGGCTTCGCCCAGAATCCGCGCGGCATGATCCTGAGCCGCCTTGCCACATTCCCAGCACGACCGCGCCCGTTCACAGAGCTGACGGCGCTCGAACGCATCGACACCAAGGAGACGGAAATCGGCTGCAATCGTGTCGCCATCGAGCGCGCGAGCGGATGCGGTAAACCCCGGCTCATTGACGGGAGCACCCCGGACGTCGCATGCGGAGACAAGGAATAGGAAACACAGAAAACGATACATTCGATGTCTATGACAAAGGGCGCTGATCTTTTCCATTGCGTCGAACACGAAGTTCAGTCCCCAGGAAACCAGTCGAACGTCAAGGTGCGCGCGCCGGCCCGGCTTTCGAGTTCAAGGACGTCGGCAATGGTCCAGATCTTGCGGGATTCGCGCGCCAGGTCCGCGTAACCACCGTAGGTGCAGCCGCCATGCACGATGAACTGGGCGTGGATGTTCTGGGTCGCCGCTTCGGAGAGAAAGAAGCCCGCAACGCCCTTGATATATTGTGGCGGGAGAACGCCCAGCATAGCGTCGTAGAAACGCTGCGTGATCCGGCTGAGAGGAAATGACGCCAATGTTTCGGCGCGCGTGCGTTCGAAATAGGCGTTGGTGGACTCGACAACAGCGTCGGGATGGCGATCGCGGTGACGCGCGAGCAGCGCGGCTGCGTCCTCCCTGCTGTGTGCGTAGTCGAGGGGGAATTTCGAAGACCGCGCGGTAATGTAAAAGTTAGTGTCCATGGCGGATCCTTCCAGCTTGGAGAACACCGTCATTCATCCCCCTTCCCTCTTGCCATGGGTCGCGAGCGGCGGGATCATGGGCCTGGCTGCGTTGCAGCGGCGGTCAGCATGCGGATGGGCTTTGCTCCGGAAGACATGAATGGAGAGGGCTTCAGGCGACCATCTCGAGGACGATCAGGCCCGACGACGCAGGGTCGGTAGAGATGCGGAAAGGCTGCAGCGGATCGGTAGTGCGCAGGATGCTTACCTTACCCTGCGAATGATCGAAAATCCGGCTGGCGACGCGCAGGGCATTCTCGCGGCTGCAGAGCAACTGGCGTTTGGGAGACAGACAACGCCTGTCGATGGCCGTCGTCATGACCTGATCCCTTTCTCCTCGAGGATTGACGCTCATGCAAACAGCGTCTTGTGGATCTTGGTGACCGGTACGACCACCCAGGCGCGCGTCATGAGGCGACTGATCCGGTAGAAGCAGCCATTCTGCGGATCGCGAAGCACGAGCCTCCGGCCGCGCTTGCAGACGACGAACTCCTGCGCGACATTACCGTCGGTGAAGGTCACCGGCTCGGGAAGCCGGATGCGATCCCCGTCCGCGAGTTTGCGCGCGCGGTGCGCAAGGTTCGCCCGGCAACGTGCGCGCCAATCGAGCGCATATTCATGCTCGGTCGGGCTCAGCAGATCGAGGATCGCCGCGGGGCAGTCGGCCTCGCATGGCCCCATATTTTCGGTCAGTCGGGTAGGATTGGTGCTGCTCATGGAGTCAGCCCTGATCCCCCCGCCGAACCGCACGTGCAGCTTTCACCGCATGCGGCTCTCCACTGTGACGAACCATCACTTTGCCGTAGATCGGGCAGGCGGCCTCTGTGAGTATCCCAGTGGCATTGCTCGCACAGGACCACCGTCCTGCGGGCGCGTGCCACCTTCATTCTCACGACAAAACCGCGGTGCGAAACATCGGCCATCCCCCGGATATGGTGCACCTGACACGGAACATCGGATCGACCGCAAGCCTCGCATTGCTTGGCATTCTGACGATCAACCCAGTCCGTACGTGAGTGGGTGAACACCTGCGTCCAAGGCTGGATATCAATCCTGGACGAGGTGGCCGGATCACGTTTCAGATGAGCCAGTTTCCAGACTTTGACCGATCGGGGCTGGCCATCGACGTCGTAGCCGATGGTGAATTCCTGCCCCGTCCTCATGCGGGCCAAGACCGCTCGCACATTGGTTTTGTGCTTGCTGGCCAAGGTCTTGAACAAGCTCCACCGCTGGAGAAACTCAAGCCTGTTCAGCTTGAAGCTCACATCCTTGGCGAGAGCATAGTAGTTCGCAAAACCCCGCAATTCGGCGTTGTAAGCTAGGACGATCTCAACGTCGCTGCAGCTGAGCAGCAGGCTACGATGACGCGGCTTCAACACCGACAGATCACCATAACCTTTTGCAGAAGCGAACGCGTGGACCTTCTCCCAAGGGACATGCAGCTGCATCACTTCCGACGGCGGCCTACGAAGGAAGCTGACGGAACCTTGTCGGCTCCGGACAACCCGTTGGCGTGTCGTATATGTGCGGACCTCATATCCAAGGAAGGCGGCTCCATCGCTCGCCTTGCGGATACCGCTTTTCTCCTCGGACACCGTGAGCGCCAGCGCCTCGGTCAGGAATGCCCTGACTTCGGCGAACACGCTTCGTGCATCCTCCTTGCTACCGATAACCCCAATCATGAAGTCGTCCGCGTAGCGACAGTAACGAAGTCGGCGATAACCGGGGTCCATCGCGTCTCTCGACGGGATGGACCGCTTTTGCGGCAGTAAGGTTTGGATTTTGGCCAAGGAGGCCGCAACCTTCACCTCGTCGACATTGTCTTTGGCCCGCAGCATGGTGACGCGCTTCCGTTGTTTCTGGATGCGCCCAGCCAGTCGCCCATATTCCGGGTTCGTGGCACGGACCTTCCCCCTCTCGAAAGCCGCGATCCGTTCCGCCATGAACATATCGAGTTCATGGAGGTAGATGTTGGCCAAGATTGGAGAGACGATACCGCCCTGCGGAGTGCCGCTGTAGGTCCGGGTGTGAACCCGGTCTTCCATAACACCCGCCTTAAGCATGCTGCCGATCAAGCCGATGAATTTCTCGTCATCGATCCTTTTCCGCAACAGCCGCAGGAGGATGTCGTGGTCGATGTTCTCGAAGAACCCCGCGACATCCACATCTACGAGCCATTTCACCCCCGTCCATACGGCTTTGACGTGTTCAAGCGCCGTATGACACGACCGGCCCGGCCGGAATCCATGGGAGGCGTTCGAGAACACCGGTTCATAGATCCGTTCGAGCAGTTGCCGCGCCACTTCCTGAACGAGGCGGTCGTCGCGCGTGGGAATGCCCAGCGGACGCCGTTTGCCCTTGCCTTTCGGGATAAACACCCGACGCACTGGTTTGGGATCATAGGTCCCTGCCGTCACGCTGGCGATAATCGGGTCGAGGTCTTCCGGTCCGAAGTCCGCGAAGGTCTCGCCGTCAATACCCGGCGTCATCGCACCCTTGTTGGATCCGATCTTCTGGAGCCCCTCCTCCCAAAGGAGGCGAGACCCCATCAGACGATAGAGTCCATTCACCCTTTTGCCCGACGCAACGAGCGCCGGAATGGCCTCCAACCGGCCTTTCACAGTTTCTGGCAGCATCAGCACACCCCATGATCGGTGGTTGAAGAATCACAGCTGCCGCCCTTCCCCCGGTCTTCCCCGCTTTCGGCCCGATCGCTCGAGACCTTATACAGTTGCACCGCCGCCTCCGAAGAGGTCGATGTCCCGGGCATTACCCCGGGCATTTGAGTAATATGGCGGCTCCGTACCCATGCAGGCCGGCAGAAGCCGCCTGTTTAGGGCATCCCGTAGTTACGCTGAATGGAGATGCGGCGCGGTTAGGTGTCCCGTTCGTCCACTAAACCCCTCGACGAGAGGCGCACCGGATGGGCTGAGAAACAGGCGGCCAAGACATGAGACCGCTGTCATCATCCGGACCTGGCGTGACAGTCGCTTTCGCCAGTATCGCTATATAGATTGCTGCAGACTGGGATTTAAGCAGTGTAGCCTTCACCATACGCACCTTGCCCTGACCGTCATCGCCTCCATTTGCGACTAAGACGCATCTGGCCTTTTCCGAACATGCTATTGTTCCCCGTCCCTTTCGGGATTTCAGACCTTGTGAGGCCCGAGGTTAGTCCGGCGAGCAGAGGCATTCTCAACTTACCTCATCATCACTGATACTCCATTTCAGCGCCGCAACGGCGCACTATCCTTGTACCCGAACTGGTGGCCATCGCGCGAGCGTGGATTCCAGCGCACCAGGCACACTACCGCGAAAACGTTGCCGGCAATGCCGTCCACGATTTCCTGGGCTGCGGCGTAATAGGTCCGATTTCCCGGACAGGAGGACGCGAGCACCCTGAGGCCGCGTTTCGTGCCGTCCTCGAGCGTGTTTTCGTAGGTAAGCTGCGCGTCGAGATAGGATTTGGCGGTCTTGTGGCCGCCCATCGACGTAAAGGGCATGAAGAGCCATCCCATGATGAGTCCTTTCTTGAGGAAGGAAACCGGCCGCTGGCCGTTTCCGGTTTGAGGATCGTCGGGCCGCGAGCGCTGGTCAGCAGGCGAACGCCCGCGTATCAAAGTCGCAGTATTTTCATGTCGTGCGGATGTGACCTTCCGCACCCGTCATTGTCGGAGAAGTCATGCTCGCCGCGTCGGCCATTGAGATAATCGGCGGCACGCCTTTGATCGCACTGGATCGCATCTACACGGGTCCTGGTCGCATCATCGCCAAGGCCGAGTTCCTGCTGCCCGGGGGAAGTGTGAAGGACCGTGCCGCCAAGGCGATCCTGCTTGCCGCAAGAGAGGATGGCCGGCTGAAGCCGGGAATGCCGGTCGTGGAAATGACGAGCGGAAACATGGGCGCCGGACTGGCGGTGGCATGCGCCGCGCTCGGCCATCCCCTCGTCGTCACGATGTCGGCAGGCAACAGTCCGGCGCGAGCGAAGATGCTCGAAGGACTCGGCGCCGAAGTGGTGCTCATCGCCCAGGTGGATGGAAGCCCGGGCCAGGTGACGGGTTCCGATGTCAATGCTGCCGCACAGGCGGCTTGCGCGATCGCCCGGGCGCGTGACGGTTTCTACGTCGATCAGTTCAACGCTGCAGAGGGGATCGCAGCGCACGAGACCACGACAGGCCCGGAGATCCTGGCGCAGTTCGGTGGCCCGGTCGACGGATGGGTTGCAGCGGTCGGCACGGGCTGCACCTTCGTGGGCGTTGCAAAGGCGTTGAAGCGCGCCAATCCCGGTACGGTCTGCGCCGCTGTCGAACCGCTGAACGCGCGGCCGCTGGCCGGAGAACCGGTGCTCGACGCCCGGCATAAACTCCAGGGCATCGGTTATGGCACGGTTCCGCCGCACTGGGATCCGTCGCTGATGGATATGAGTGTCGGCATCAGCGATGATGAAGCTGAAGAGTGGCGGCGTACTCTGGCCCATCGCGAGGGCCTGTACGTCGGCTATTCTGCCGCTGCGAACGTCTGCGCCGCGGCAAAGCTGCTGGCATCGGGGCGGTTGACGGCTGATGCCGTCGTGGCAACGGTGCTTTGTGATACCGGCCTGAAATACTGAACCTCGGCGTGGGGGTGGCCCCGATGGACGTGCATCCGGTCGGCTGCCGGCTGCGCCTTGCTCGCCGCGCCGAAGCTTTTGAGATACGCGAAAGCCTGTTCAGCCTTGGCGGCAGCGTGGATGATCGCGGTCTTGTCGCCGCGGAGGATACCGAGCCAATGCGCCACATAGCTCGCATGACTGTCATGGAGGACGTTGGGCAGACCAAGGTCAGCACAGCAGAGCCCCGCCCCGATCTCGGCGCAATATCCTGACAGTCCAGCGAAAAATGGCGGTTGAAAGGTGAAAACCATCGGTGCCTCCTGCACTGCCTAAAAACCCCATGGCTCCCCCGAGGCGGGGGTGGGCGGCGAGAACGACCGGAGAGGCCCGCGCAAGCGGGGGGCCGCACCCGGAGGGGCGAAATGCAATGGAGCAGCGCGGCGAAGCCGGGCTTGCGGCGCGCCGTGGCGGGCCTAGCAGGGAGCGCCGACCAGACCCGCATCGAGGGAGGCCCAGAAATCAGCGCCGCCGCGCCAGCGGCGTCCGCTGGTGAGCGGGCGAAGCCCGCGCATCGCCGTGCGCGACGAAGCGGCCGAGCCCGCGAGGGATCGGCCGCTCGGCTTTGGTCGCTGCTGGATCATGGCTGACGGGCGTGCATCCAGTCGGCCGCTGCCTGCGCCTTGCTCGCCGCGGTGAAGATCGCGCGGGGCTCGTCCTTGAGCAGTTGCAGCCAGGAGGCGATATAGGCCGCGTGATCGGGTCGCGGTTCGTGCGCGATCCCAAGATCGGCGAGCAGGAACGATGCGGTCAGTTCGGCGGTCGCTTCCTCCATGGCGAGCGCGTGCCTGGTCCACTTGGCGCTGAAATCCCGGTCGAGCCGGTGAGCTGCGCCACTGGCATGAGCCGCCTCGTGAATATGGGTGGCGTAGAAGCCGTGGGCATCGTGGAAGGCGCTGAAATCCGGCATGTGGATGCGGTCTTCGGCGATGTGATAATAGGCGCTGGCCGAGCCGTAGACGGTATCGATGCCGAGGGCGGCGATGAAGGCTTCGGCGGCGGCGAGGCGTTCGCTCTCGGGCAGGTCCGGCCCCGGTTCGGGCGCATAGCCATCGACCTGATCGGCGTTGAACAGGCTGAACGCCTTGGCGAAAAGCCGGCGGTGGTCGTCATCGTCGCCGGCGTCGTCATCCTTCGCGCGAAACTCCTTCCAGAGGACGCCGAGGCTGGCCTGCTCGCCCTTGCGGACCTGCGCGCCGAGCGTCTGCCACTGGCGATAGGTGCCCCAGACGCCGCTCGCATAGCCGCTGCCATAGGCGGCTGCCCAGAGCGAGACCGTATTTATGCCGCGATAGGGCTTGCCGCTGGCGACGTTCGTCGGGCGGGTGACGTCGGCGCCAGAATGATGCCATGGCATGCGCCAGGTGCCGGTGCCGGCTTCGATGGCGTCGACGATCGCTTGCGTGACGCGAGCATAGACGTCGACACGTGGTGAGGCTGACATGATCTGTTCTCCGTTCTCGCGCCGGGGACCATCCCCGGCGGCGGAGGCCCGTTCGCGCCGGGCACAGGGGGGCTCGCGCACCCGTCAGGGCCGCAGCGAAGCGAAGGACGGCGAAGCCGTTGCGCGGGCGCGCCGACCGGCGCAGGACTCCGCCAACAGCCGGGGTGGTCTACGGCGTGGGAGGATCGATCCCGGCAATCACCGCGGTCAGGCGATCAAGCTCGCGCTGGAGAGCCTGACGCTGAAGATCGGAGATGCGCCGTTCGCGTAGATGCGCCCTGGCATCGGCCGCCGCGCGTTCCCAGGCCGGCCTGTGGCGGGCGGTGATGCAGGCGTTGGGACAGCGGGTCGGCTCGCACAGGGCGGTGAGCGGCTGCGCGGGATCAGGGGTCGTCACGCGCTTGAGGCAGAGCGCGGTCGCGGGATCAAAGAAGCAATCCGCGAGCGGGCCGACATGGAAGGTGCGCGCGACGCTGGCGAGCATGACGCGCAGGCGGGCGCGATCGGCGATCATGGCGGGCAAAGGCCCTTGTCTGACGGCGGCATCGTCGAGCGTCCGCGCGATGCGCGGTCCCGCTGGGCCGCCGAGCGATGCGCCGCCCTGACGGCGGTCGAAATAGTCCAGCAGATCGTCAATCTGACCGAGCCGGCGCTGCGCTTCGACCTCGGCGCGAAACCCCGATGCGCTGGTCCCGGCATAGCCCTCGAAAGCGGCGACCGAGGCGTGCTTGTACTGGATCATGCCGGCGATGGTGCCGAACGGGCGGTTGGCGATGTGCCACGCGATCGTGCGCCGGAACTGCCGTGTCGTGATGCGCCACGGCTTGCCGTCGGGACCGCGCGGGATGACCGGCATATCGGGGTTGCCGAAGGCGGTGTTGAGGTGGTCGCGGAAGGCGTTGAGCTGGCGGACCACCTCGCTCGACAGATGCGTCTTGGAGACGGCGCTCGCGCGCAGTACCGGCCAGAGCGTATCGCTGCCGCTGGCGCGCGCCGGTCCTGCCGACAGGCGTTCGAGCACCGTGATCGCATCGGCGACCGGCTCGATCGTCACCCAGCTCGCCACTTCGTCCACCGCCGCCCGGCGCTTGTAGATGGTCGATCGGATGCGATGCCGTTCGATCAGGCCGTCCTCGCTGCGCGCGATAGAGACACACCCGCGCCGCATCGCCTGCACCTCGCAGTCGCGCATGCCGGTCAGATAGGCGCACACGATATAAGCGGCGGCCTGGAGCATCCGTTCCTCGTGTGCGAGAGTCTTCGCGTCGAAGCGCTCGCGCCATGGCCGACCGCTATCGGGATCGATCGAGATCGGCGTGTCCATGCCGCCGACCTCCACCCCCAGCTCGGCCGCCACTGCATCGATCAGCCTCGCTTCGCCGCCGGTCAGCATGAGATGTGCGTGCGGTTCCGCCTGCACGTCGATCCCGACATGGAGATGTAAGAGATGGGCGTTGATCGGTGGGGTCACGCTGCCGGTGTTGGGGTCGACGCGCAGCTTGCCGTTATGAGCGGTGGCCCAGATCGGTGCGCCGCGCCCCTCGCGGCGTCGGCGATCGAAATAGGCCTTCAGGCGGGTGCGGCGACGTTGCCGGCGATCAGGGTCCGAGAGGCCGGCGTCGGCGGTGACAAGGCGATCCCGGCGCGCTTCGAGCCGATCAAGCTCGCGGCGGGCGGCGAGAATATCGTCAGCGAAGACGGTGACGTAGCGCAACGACCAGGCGAGCAGCGCGGCGATGACCTCTTCCGGGAACCGTGGGGTGCGGTTCTCCCGGACATGGCGGTAGCCCGCAACGCGGGCGGGCGCCTGTCCGGCCCAGGGCTCGAATACAAGGCCTCCGTCAGCGAGGTGGTCACGATAGTAATAGAGATCGGAGACCACTTCGAGGAGGTGACCGACGATGACGGGTCGTCGGGCAGGATCGTCACGGAGATGACGGGCATAGGCATCGACCAATGGCTGATCGATACGGGAAACGTCGAGCCGTCCGAGCCGCTCACGGGCGAAGGCGAAGAACCGGCGGGCACGGTTGAATGCCTGGCGGATGCAGGCGGGCGGTAACTTCGTCCGATAGCCGGGGAGATCGGCGTTGAGGCGGGCGTAGAGATAGGCGCGCATCGCCGCCTGGACATCGGCATGTTCGAGCACGTCGAAATGCACGGTGACGTGGCAGCGCCGGGCGTTCTCGCGGAATACGGCGGGACCGAGATCCCAGCTCGCGTCGCCGACGCGCGACAGATCTTCGCGGGCGTGACCGGCCTTGAGCGGCGCGCTCGCCAGCACGGCGCGATCGTCGAAGGCGGGCGCCTGGACATGGGCTGGCATGGTCATGTGCGTGCCTCCGGCGGCAGATAAAGCCGTTCGCCTTCCATCTGCCGGCGCGCATCGGCGATGACGGCATCGGAGAATGCCGGCAGGACCTGGGCGGTGATGCGGGCATGGACGCGGCCGAACTTGGCCGCCCAATCGTTCGCGGGCAGGCTCAGCCTCTGCTCTTCGACGAATGCGAGGAAAGCGAGGATCGCGGGGAGCTTGCGCGCGGTGATGACGGCGTTGGGACAATCGAGGCAACCCCAGAAGGGCTGCGCGCAGGGTGATCCGGCATCGGCGAAGGGACTGCTATGGAAGCCCGCGCAGGCGGCGAGCCAGACATCCTGTTCGCCGTCGAGCAACGGACCGACGGTATCGGGCGGCATCAGCGGCGCGGCCTGATCGGGCGATTGGCGCAACGCCTTCTCGGCGGTGGGCGGCAGCACGGTCGGCGTCGCGGTGGCGACCGCTTCGCGAAAGGCGTCAGCGAGGGTCTTCTCGTGCAGGGACCGAAGCGACGGCAGATCGGCATAGTGGCGCCCCGCAACCTCGCGCGAATGACCGACTGCGAAGCGGGCCATGTGCCCCTCAGTCTTCGTGTACCACAGCGCCTTGTGGGTCTTGCGGAGCCGGGAGAGCAGCAGGTGGAGCGGCTTGCCGTCGTCATCGACAATAGCATGCTGTGCTATCCAGGCAGCGATCCGCTCCTTCGGATGAGCGATACCCGCCCGCAGGCCGCCAACGTTGTGATAAACCCAAAGACGATCATCGGTCAGATGCTCGCGGGCTGGCGCGGTGACGTCGATCAGGCGACGGATGAGGCCGCCAGGCGTGCCACCACCGCCGTCGCGGACGCGCATGCTCTTGTGCTCGGCGCCGCGGGCGCGGCGCTTGAGATAGCGCAGTTCCACCGTGCCGGCATGGGGGTTGGTGAGACAATCCACGGTCAGCGCCTTCAGGCACTCGGGCTCGAGCCCGGTATCGAGCGTGAGCAGCACGAGCAGCGCCGGCAGATCGCGCGCAAGCAGGTGATGGCGGCCATGCAGATCGTCGATGAGCGTGCTGATCGGCAATCCGCGTCGCATGCGCATGAAATAGAGGCTCTTCAGCGCGGGCTGGTCTGCGACGATAAAGCCCTGCCGCGCGATGATCGCTTCGACCTCGGCGCGCACGCTGGCGATGACCGGGTCGCCCTCATCGGTGCGGTCGTCGGCACCGAGACGGCGGAACATCGCTTCGACGTCGGTCCTCGCGGCGTCGCGCAACGCGCGGGCAACGAAGGGGCTATAAGCATCGCGCGGGGTCGAGCGGCCCGCCGACGTGGCCAGTGTGTAGCGCAGCCGCTCATGCAGGTCAGGCGCGATCCGATCGGGCCGGTCTGCCTCGATCGCGCGCAATGTGTTGACGATCTTGCCGACCGTTATGTGCCGGTGGATCGCGCCCATCCCGCGGCGGTCGAGCGCGGAGGCGAACCCATCGATATGGGCTGCGCGCAGGTCGCCGACGCCAGCCACGTTCAGCGCTTCGTCGCCAAGCCAGGCGAAGAACAGGCGGTAGGCATTTACATACTGCTTGATGACGCTCGCCGCACCGATCGGTCCTCCGAGCGCGGCCGACCGTCGCAATGCGCCAGCAAAGGCGATGGCGAGCGGACGAGGATCGAGTGCGGCCATATCGATCAGGACCGTCCCGCCATGCCGCGCCTCGATGGTGAACTTGAGGCCGAGCACGGGATCAGGCTGCACGGGCTCCGGCGTGATCGGCACGAAGGCGACGGGCCGGCCCTTGCGGGGACGACCGCTCATGCGCCCTGCGGTCCCGGCAGCAGCGCAAGCAGCTCCTCGACCGCCGCATCCACCGTATCGGCGCGGGTCGCAATATGGTCGAGGTAGATATAGGTGGTGGTGAGGCTCGCGTGGCCGAGCAGGCGTTGCACCTGTTGCAGCGGGTCCCCGAGGATCAGCCGGTAGCTCTCCATCGGCCCCGCCGGCAATGCCGCTTCGCGCAGTCGCTGCTGGATCAGCAAGGCAAGCATATGGACTGCGAACGTGTGGCGAAGCTGGTGCGGGTTGATCGACAGCGGGAAGCCGTTCTCCGCGCACCGGTTGCCAGCACGGGTGAAGATCACCTCCCACGAGTTGGGCCGAACAGGCTGCCCGACCTCGGTCAGCCACAGCGCCGCCGGCTCGCGGGGCGGTCCATCCTCGTCGCAGAGGATCAGGCGGCATCGTTCCTCCGGGGTGCAGATATCGCGCATGCGGTCGAGACCGGCGCGGGTGACAGGGATCGGTCGTTCGAGCTTGGTCGCGCCGTCTCGCGCGGCGAACTTGGCGACGCCCGCGGCGCGCTCGACGGCGACGTAGGCGGCAATCTGACGAAGCAGCCGACGCGGGAGCAGGACGCTGCGTCCCCGGTCGCCCTTGGTCAGCGGTGGCGGGAGAGGCAGCCAAAGTTGTTGTGCATCGCTGTCCTCGCGGTCGATCGCCGCGAGCTCGGCGGCGAGTAGACCCGACGCCTCTTCGAGGCGCAGGCCGGTGGTGACGAGAAGATCGGCGAACAGCGCGTTGCGCAGCCCGTTCCGGTCGCGCGCGCCGGGGCGCTCGGTGCCGTCAGGGGTAAGGCCGCGCAGGCCGACCTCGCGGAAAATGCGGTAGTCGTCCATCGTGACGAACCGCACATCCGATCGCCTGGCAACACGTTCATAAGCGTCATTGCGCGCCGCGATCATGCCGCGACGGCCACCATGCGCCGGTCGCCACACGGCGCGGCGGCTGAACGGCGCGTCAGTGATCAGCCCGTGCTGCTCACCCCATCGGTAAAGGCGATCGAGACTGGCGACGGCACGGTTCCAGCTTGCGGCCGTTATCCGGTGATCGGCCTCGTCGCGGCGTCGCTCACGATGATAGGCGTCGACATCGTCGCGGGTCGCAGCCCACACGGTCTTGCCGCAGGCATCGAGAAAGCGAAGCCAGACTACGACATCATAGGCATAGGCGCGCAGCGAATGGCGCGAGCGGACGCCCGACAACGGCAGGTCGAGAAAGAAGCGATCCAGATCGGGATCATAGAGCGCGTCGCCGCGCAGGATCAGCGGCACATGCGCATCGAGGCCCCTGGCCTCGCGGCGCTCGCAAACAGTAATGATCGACACCGGCGCGAAGCCCTCCCCCCGGACCCCCCACCCGGAAGCTGACCTTCACACCGTTGCGCACTATGGCCTGGCAGCAATCAGGCTGGCCTCCGCCAGCTCTTGGGTCAGCGCTACGGCCAGCCTGATTACTGCCTACCGTGGGCGTCCATCGCCGACCTTACTGCAAAGTTGCGAGCGGCGCAGACTGTCCAGATAAGGCGACCAGTTCTTCGAACGCATAGGCCTTGTCGCCGAAGCGCTTGCCGAAGGTCCGTGCGAGTCGGCTGGAATGGCCCGACCAGTGGGTCTTATGCCGATATCGGCATAAAGGGCATAATGCCGTAACCCTGATTATGCCGCATGGCGTTGGCTAGGACTTGTTTTTCGGCCATCCGCCATGCGGCACCTCGGCATAATCAGAGCCCT
Source organism: Rhizorhabdus histidinilytica (assembly GCF_900167915.1). Taxonomy (GTDB): domain Bacteria; phylum Pseudomonadota; class Alphaproteobacteria; order Sphingomonadales; family Sphingomonadaceae; genus Rhizorhabdus; species Rhizorhabdus histidinilytica. The sequence goes on from NZ_FUYM01000016.1 coordinate 57,665, forward strand.
TCGAGGAACGCGAGGAGCTGATCGTCGGGTTTGAACCGACCTGTCGGCACGTCCGGAGCAGCGACGCGCGCCAGTGCCTTTTCCTTTAAGCGCATGTCGGCGTGGATGTAGACCTGCGTGGTCTCGACCGATTCATGACCCAGCCACAGTGCGATCACGGCCTGATCGACACCATGGTGGAGCAAGTCCATCGCGGTGCTGTGGCGCAAGGTATGCGGCGTGACCCGCTTTGCGCCGATGCTCGGACAGGTGCGCGCTGCCGCCAGGCAATGCTTGCGTACCAAATGTTCGAGCGCATCGCGGCTTAGCCGTTCGCCACGGATCGACGGGAACAGTGGTCGATCGCTGTTGCCATGCTCCCCAATCCATACCTTCAGGATCTTGGCGGTTTCCCGCCTGATCGGTGTGGACCGTTCTTTTCGTCCCTTTCCTACGCATCGGACGTGGGCGCCGGTGCCGAGCACAACATCCCGGTATCGCAAGCTGATCAGCTCTGATGCCCTGAGGCCCGTTTGCAGCGCGAGCAGCAACAAGGCGTGATCGCGCTTTCCGGCCCATGTCGAGCGATCCGGCACGGCCAGCAGTGCCGCGATTTCGTCTGCGGTCAGGAACGTGACCGCGCGCTTAACATAGCGTTTGTTAGGCATGGCAAGGATGCGCTGGCAGTTCAGCATCCATGTTGGATCGGCCATCGCCACATAGCGGAAGAACGAACGGATCGCCGCGAGCCTGGTGTTACGGCTACGTGCACAGTTGCCCCGTGCTGTTTCGGTGTGGACCAGAAAGTCGGCAACCAGATCGACGTCGATATCTTCGACCGTGATAGCGACTGGTCGTTTGCCAAGGCGCGAACCGGCATAGCGCAGCAACAGGCGGAACGTGTCGCGATAGCTCGCGATGGTATGATGGCTTGCTTCCATCTGGACGCACAGTCTGTCGGTGAAGAAGCGTTGGATCAGCGCTGGCAAAGTCATGGAGGTCATCGCTGCGCCTCCCAACCAATGCGCGTGGCGCGTGCCATCGCCAGCTCGAGCAGTTCGGGCACCGCCTCAATGTACCAGAACGTATGGTCGGGGCTGGCATGGCCAAGCCAGGTCGTCAGCCTGATCATCTCCCGCGCCGGATCCTTGCCCATACGATACCAGTCGATCATGGTGCGAACTGCGAAGGTGTGGCGAAGGTCGTGTATGCGTGGTCCTTTGCCGTGCCGCTTGAACCGTGAGTATTCCCGCAACCCGATCGCTCGACTTACTCGTGCGAAGCTGGCTCGTGCCGACCATTCGCTGAGCCGGTCCCCATTACATCTGACAAAGAGGGGGGTGGATGCTCGACCAAGCAGCCGATTACGTTCTGTGGTGTAGGTGATCAACCGGTCTACGACAGTCGGGTCGAGTGGCAGCAGGCGCTCCTTTCCCAGCTTTCCGTGCCTGACACTCAGCACACCGGTTGCAACATCGAGGTCGCTCGTGTCGAGCGCCAGCGCTTCGCTGATCCTGAGCCCCGTTACCGCGATGAGGCCGAAGAATGTCGAACACGTCAGCCCCCGCATTCCGTAGGTGGAAGGCAGTTCGCTGGCGGCTGCGATAATGTCACCGATTTCGACTTTGCTGTAGATGTATGGCCGTTTGCGGATTGTGCGATCCGGCAACAACCCGCGCGGCGGCGCTTCATGCGCCAAGTCGACACTGCTCAACCAAAGAGCGAACAACCGTACCATACCGAGCCGAGCGGACCGGGTGGACGACCCGGCAGCAGGCTGACTTGCGTCCCAGCGCAGGAACAGGTCAGCGTCGATATGCTGCGCACCCGCATCGTCGGCAAAGCGGATAAAGCGGCGTAGCACCCGTTCGGAAGTCCTGAGATCATAGCCGAGGCTACGGCGAACGGCGAGATAGCGGTCAAGCTGGCTGGCGAGGCTCATTGTGCACCTCCCGCGACGGGCCAGGGCTGGGCAATGGATCGCAAGCCTTCGATCTCAAGCCGGGCGTAGATCATGGTGGAACCGCGCGACCGGTGGCGCAGCATGTCGCCGACCTCGTCGAGTGAAGCGCCACGATTTATGAGTTGCGTGGCAAGGCTGTGGCGTAGAACATGCGATCCCACATAGGGCGTAGCGGGCTTCTGACCGGTCGCATCGAGCGCATCCTTGATGATAGCGTTGACGATCTGGCTATCCTTGAATGGTCGATGCGGAGCGCGCTGGGTGACGAACAGGGTCCGGCAGTCAGTCGGTCCGCGCTCCTCCCTCAGATACCGGCTTAGGGCTTCACCGACCTCGGCGGTGATGGGCACACGGTCATGCACTTTGCCTTTGCCGCGCACAGTCAGTTCGCCTGAACGCCAGTCGATATCGTCGAGTTCGATCCTGGTGATTTCCGGCGCGCGAAGCCCAAGCCGTGCCATGATCAGGAGCATCGCATAATCGCGAACGCCGTGCCGGGGATTTCGGCGAACCCAGTCAAGCACGGCTTCGACGCCTTCGGGCGACAGATGTCGGGGAAGGCGCTTGTCGCGAGCCATCGCTGCTTTGGGCACGCTTAGGGCAAGGTTGGTCGCGGTGACGCCTCGTGCGAACAGGTACTGGAAGAACGTGCGCAGATGCGTCACTGCACTCTTGTCTCGGTATGGCCGCCCCCGCGACAGCAAGTGTTGAACGAACCCGACGGCGTCAACGGGTCGTAAACTGGTCAGGTCGAACATGTCCGCACCAAAGCGGTGGTCCATGAAGCGGTTGGCAAAGCGGAGCGTATGGTGGATGCTGCGCGGACTGAGGCCGCGCTGTTTGGTGAGATAGGTTTCGAAGTCGGCCAGCAGTTCGGCGCGGGCGACCTCAGCGGGAGTCGGTGCAACCGGCTTGGCAACGCATATCTCGATCAGGTGCGCAGCGAATTTGCGCCCCAGGCTGTAAAGGCGGATCGTTCCTGTTCTCTGCGGCTCTGCTGCCCGACCCAGCTTTTCCGCAAGATCGGGCGTCAATGCCGATGGTGCAATGCCAGCCTCATCCATTGCCAGTCCAAATCTGCGGATCAGATTTCGGTATTCTTTGATCGTGGCGTGTTTGTAGTTCGCCTCGGCAAAGCAGCGCATGAAGCTGTCGATGTACGGCTCAATGCAGGTTTTGGTGATTATCGTCATGGTTTTCGTGCTCCATAGGGTTGGAGCGCGATCCGGGCCTTGTCGTCGCCCTGACTGCAAGATTATCAGTTGTGTTGGTTTCAGATATGCGGAGTGGGCATGAAGCAGAAGACCAAGGTTTTGGGTGATGCAGCCGTAAAGGCGTTGATCGAGAAGTACGACTGCCCGGTGCCATTCCACGAAGTGCGCACCCGGCTTCTGGGCAATATCGCAACCCCGGAGCTATCGGCCTCGCCCTTGCAGATGATTCAGGATTTATGGGGCGGTGAGTTGCCCGTGTTCGACAGCGTGGACGAAGCCAACGAATTGATTGGTGCTCTGATCGACGGCCTTTGGAATGGGCTGACCCGGCACCAGAAGCGTAGTCAGCCATTCAGGCTGACACGTGTGTCGATGGACCCAACTGCTGCAAATCTCGGACACTACGGGCTGATCCGTCTTGAGGAACTGGATGGCTTCATCGAAGGTCTGTTCAACGGTCATGATATCATCGATCTACCCGAACGTGCTCATGGCGCGATCGGCCAACTTGCCGAGCTCCGTGCGATGATGGGCGGTATCTGCGAACTCGTGGAACGTGACCCCAATGCGGATGATCGCACCCAGCTTGACACGACATTCAAGCACCTGCGCGAACTGACCAAAATCATGGAGACCGAAATCCACGAGACTGTGCTGGCTTGCACTCGTGCACGGCGACAGATGCTTGAAGGCATTCTCACCGAGAAGCCGACGGTGCATTGATCCAATGTCCGAGGAACGTCTCCGCGAGAAGCTGCGCAAGATCGAAGCTCTCTATGCCGGCGCCACGACCGCCGGCGAGCAAGCCGCCGCAGGTGCCGCTGCGGAACGCATTCGCCGCCAGTTCGCAACGGCCAGCAAACAAGAACGTGCCGAGGAGTTCAAGTTTTCAATTTCTGACCCCTGGTCACGACAGCTCTTCATCGCTCTGTGCCGCCGCTATGGCATCAAGCCATTTCGCTATGCGCGCATGCATCGTCAGACGGTGATTGTTCGCGCGCCAGCGAGTTTCGTTCGGATGACGCTATGGCCAGAGTTCGAGGAACTGAGCCAAGCCCTGACCTCGCATCTGGATGAAATCACGCAGAAGATCATCAGAGAAGAAGTGCACGAAGCCACGCAGGATGCGGAAGAAGTGAGCGAACCGCGTCAGTTGCGCTGAACGTTCCCACATTCCAGCGGATTACCTCCCAGGCACCAGGAATATGCCGAAGCGGCACGTCACCAAATCGCGGAAACACGAGATCCTACGATGCCATGCGGCATAATCCGGGTTACGGCATTATGAACCGTCTCGTGGCAACGCGTGGACGCATAGTGATCCATGCTGCGGAAGGCCGTTCGGTTCGGCAGCTGGATATGATCGAAGGTCGGTGTGAAGTAGGCTTGGTTTCCGCCATGGCGAACGTCGGCAGGGATTCCCGTGAAGAAGGCGTCGATCGCCGCCTGCCGCTCGGACGGGATCAGAGGCTGCTCCGGTTCGTCAGAGGGGTAGAAATAGGCTGGAAGACCGTCGATCTGATCGGCGTTGAACACGATGTAATGGCGCAGGAACCGGATGCTCCGCTCCACTTGCTTGCCGGTTTCGGGGTGCTCCTCACGCTTCTTGAACGAGGAATAATAAACCGAAAGCGCGCCGGTTTGACCCTTGCGGACGTGCCCGCCTAGCGTTTCCGCCTGGCGCCAGGTCATCCAGTAACGCGAACGATAACCCTGGGCATCGCCGAGCGCCCAGAGATAAAGCGTATTGATGCCCTGATACGGCGTGCCGCAATGACGCAGCGGGCGTCCGCCCGCCCCGTTCAGCCGCCAGGGCCTCGACCAGGGCGGAACACCCTCCTCGAGCTTGCGGATGATGAGGTCGGTGATTTCGGCGGCGACATCGCGGCTCGTGCGTTTCGCAAGGGACATGGCGCTTCTCCGTGCGGAAGGGGAAAAGGCCGCCGGCACGGGACCACGCGCCGGCGGCAAGGCATCCAGGAGAAAGCGGCGTCAGGCCGCGAGAGCGTCCTGATCGGGCGATTCCGCTTCGATTTCGCAGGCACCGGACACTGTCTCGTCGACGCCAGCCACGCCAACCTCTTCGGCATCCTCGGGCTCGACGATCGCCTGCTCTTCAGGATCGCCTTCGGCGGGTTCGAGATCGTCCGCCTCGGTCTTGTCGAGGAAGCGCATGGCGTCGGGCACCCAGGCAAGCGCCGCGTCCCGGACCTCGGGCTCGACGATCGCTTCGCCCGCGAAGAGCTTCGCGCACGATTCCGAGATCTCCGACTTCTTCATCGTCGCGTGGCGCGCGGTCAGCGCCGCGCCGCCGACATCGGCGAGCAGCGTCAGGATCGAGCCCTTGCTGATGCGGTCGAAGAAGTTCTCGGATGTCGGCCGCCACCAGCTTGCGACATCGACATCCATGATCGTCGCCAACCGGTTGTGGAGCGGACACTGCTCGGCGCGGTAGCTCGCCTTCGCTTCGAGCGACATCGCCACGATGTAGGCGAGCCAGGCCGCCTTGCTGTCGTCGTCGAGCGCCCGGAACGCCTCGAACCGGTCGACCTCGGACTTGTGCTCCAGCCAACTCGCATCGAGCCCGTCATGGGCTTCGGCGAGATAGCCCCGCGCGCGGGTCGTCGGCTGGTCGCCACTCACCGGATCCTGCGGCGAGCGAGCGCGAATGGTCGAGCCATAGGCGCTGAACGTGCTGGCGCGATCGTCAATCATGACGAAGAGCGCATAGTCGAGCGCCAGGGCCGGATGGCTGAGCAGGGTCGCTGCGAGCACGTCGCGCCGCTGCATCGCCAGCTCATCGTAGAGCCGGGCGCTGAGCGGCTTGCCGCCCGGGGCGATCGCTTCGGGCGGCGGAGCAGGCGGCGTGTAGCTGCCGCCCGGGCCGGTCGAACCGCCACCGCCGGCACCATCGCCGTGGTCGTCCTCGCCGTTTTCATCAGCGCCGCCGATGCTGACCGGTTCCTCGCTATAATATTCGGTGTCGAGGACCATCTCGCCTCTGGGCGTCAGCTTGAGAAACGCGCCGACGAGCGGCTTGATCTCGTCAGGCAGCACCGGCGGGATGTTGTGGAGCGCGTGTTCTTCCTCGGACAGGGCATCATATTCCTGGTCGAGCGCCTTGTAGGCATCCTCATCGATGGTCTCGTCATCCATCTCCTCGGCGATGGCTTCCTGCCGCTGTGCAATCGCATCGAGGCGGGCCAGCTGCGCCTCGGTGAAATCAGGCTGCGGCAGGATCACCCGGTAGAGGCCGGTCGCCGCGCTATGCGTGTAGTTCGACGCAATCGGCCGGATCCAGGCGAGACCGAGTTCCTCGCCGATCCGCTTGGCTTCCGCTTCCATGATGTCCGCGGCGAGCCGCTGCGCGATCTCGGGGTTCACCCACTTGTCGCCGCTGTCGCTGAAAAGGTCGCGGTCGATCTTGCCGCCAGCCTCGGCATAGCGGTCCTCGCCGACCAGGATCGCGACCGGATCGGTCGACTTCATCGTTTCGTTGGCGATGACGCGGCGGATAGTGTCGGCATTGGCATAGCTGGTGCCGTAGCTGTTCCAGACGAGAAGCTGCTTCTCCTGGTTTTCGGTCGAGGCATAGGCCTTGGCGACGTCCAGCGTGATGGTGCCTTCGCTCAGCGCCTCGAAGATGGGCTCGGCCAGGGTCGCGAGCCGCAGGCGGCCCTCGACGAACCGACGGGTGAGGCCGAAGCGCTTGGCGACACCGTCGATATCATTATTGAGACCGATGAAATACTGGAACGCGCGGCATTCCTCGGCAGGCGTCATCTTGAGCTGATGGAAGTTGGCCGCGGTCGAGGTCTCGGACAGGGTCGCCTCGTCGCCGACGAGAACCTTGACGGGAACATCGTAGGTTTCAGGGTCGATGGTGCCGCGCTCGGCGAGCATGAGCAGACCGCGCAGGCGGCGACCGCCATCGAAGACCTCGAAAGTGCCGCGCGGCTTTTTCACAGGCGTGACGAGCAGGTTCTGGAGTACGCCGCGAGCTTCGAGATCGGCGGCCATCTGCGGTATTTCCAGCAGGTCGTCGGGCCGCCTGCGGACATTGATGGGAGAAAGCGTAAGCTTCGAGAGCTTAACGGTCGTGGTCATCGGAGGAACTCCTTCTGGCATCCGGATCAGCCCGGACACCAGCATCACTCCCCCTTCCCTCTCGAACCCCGGGGCGCCCCGTGGGCGTGGCTTTTTTCCGCCGGACAACCTACATTGTCTTCTCTTCCGGCCTCGAAAGAATATGATCTGCGGTGACCTCCACGACGCTCCGTTTGAACATGCCGCAATGGCAGGGTGGCGATGAACCCGCCTATAGCTTTGGTTCCGAATTGTTGCGCTGGCTTGCCCCGCCGCATGACGGCCCCGAGGAAACCGTGGCGGTTCCGGAACCGGACGGAAGCTCCCCGCCGGTTAGCCGTGGCATCAAGTGGTGCGCCGCCCTCTTGTCTCAAGCAAGAGCGGCGCGCGAAGCCATCGAGCGGCATGCGCCCGATCGGATCGTGACGCTTGGCGGCGACTGCCTGGTCGATCTTGCGCCGATGGCGTATCTAAGCCGCAGATATGGTGAAAAGCTGGGCGTTCTCTGGCTCGATGCCCATCCCGACGTGATGAGCGCTGCCGAGTTTTCGCACGCCCATGCCCATGTGCTTGCCCTGCTGCTTGGCCGGGGCGACGAGGCTTTCACGGCAGAAGTGCCCCGCAAGCTGGACGCCCGGCGTGTGATGATCGCCGGCATGCAGGGATGGAACGCGGATGAAGACCTGATCCTGAAGGAACTGGGCATCCGGCATATCCCGCCAGCCGTCCTTGCTGACAGCAGCCGGCCGATCCTCGACTGGATCGAGACCGAGGGAATCACGCATCTTGCGGTACATTTCGACCTCGATGTCCTCGATCCGGCTCATTTTTCTCCGCTGCTGTTCAACAGGCCGGGCATGCCGGAGGGGGCCTTCGATGGAATAGAGCAAGGCCGTATGCAGCTGGACCAGGTGGTGCGCCTGTTGAAAGAGATCGGCGCGGCAGTGGATATGGTTGGCCTTGCCATCGCCGAACATCTGCCATGGGACATGCTGCGCCTGAGAAACAGCCTTGCCGAGTTACCCATCATGAAATCATGAAACTCACTGTGGGCTGAAACCGCCCCGAGTTTCGGAATACCAATGGCGCACCACTCGCGAAGCTATCCTCGCCGCTTTGGACACGCCCTCCCCCCGATCTCGAGGTAAACGTCGTCACCGCTACGCGATGCTTCACAATCTGAATGTGACGGACTTCTCCTGTGAGAGCGGCGCTGACCGCCGATGAGACGTCATTAGAGGGTGTCAATGACCAACGAAACCCGCAGTGCCGACTGTTTCGGTGACATCTCGTGCTTGATGCAGAATGCACACCAGCTGCGCTTCGTCATTCAGGATCGGAACGGACACCGTCTGCCAATAGCGCTCGAGAAACCGGCCATCGGAACCCCGCAGGTCATAGCGCTGTGCTTTCATGGCATGCTGGCGCCGTCCCTGTGCCGCGATGCGGATGGAATCAAACAAGCCTGCGACGCCGGTTGCATCCTCAAGATCCGGATTATCCGGAAAGACGTCAAAGAGCCTTTCTCCGGCCACTCTGCTGCGCTCGGTATAGGTGATGGCAGTATGCGCATCGTTGACGTCGAGGATTCGCATACCAGCCCTCGGATCGATGATCATCGTAGGCTGGGTAGAGGTCTCCGTCAGGCGTTGAAAAAGGCTCCGATCACATGATGATAGCGCGCCAAATTCAATAGGATATCTCTGCACGCCAAGTGCGGCGGCGTTGAGCAATGCAAGCTCGCGTTGAATTGAACGGATCTGCTGCAGCAGATAGCTGCGCTCGGTGTCGGCAACGTCTGCGCCCAGGCAGGCCCTGAATTTCTTCAAGTTTTCGTGCAGGATGAAGCGTTGCACATTACCCCCTAAGGTTTCAATTGTGCCTCGGATCTATGAACTTCTCCGGTCCCGAGAAGTTTCCCCGACTCGCTGGCATCTGCAACGCAATAAATACACTGAATGACCTCTGAGCACAGGAACGTCTCCGAGCCATAGTGGGTAAAGGATGACCACATGATTCGCCCAGCGAATGTCTGTCTGGGCCTTGTGAATGGCGGCGGCGGGCGCATTGTCCCGCCACTCCCCGGCCGATCGCAAGATAGGGAAATCAAGTTCTGCAATCTCGATCCGGCGCACTTCATGGCCTGCCGCCTCGCCGCCCGCCGCATAGGCATCCGCAAGCGCATGAACGTACCGGGTCCCGTTTGGGTCGGGATGCCCATCGATAATCGTGATGCGGGTCATGACATCTCCTGAATCCGCCATCCACGCATCGTCGTGCAATTGGGATTATCCCGGAGTGTCGGTGGCGACAGGCACCGGCCAGCCGAGATGAAATCACTTGAGCTATGAGGGGGAGCGTTTCTTCCTCGCAAGAGTCGGGAAACTGGCGGAGGAACCCTGATTACAATACATGCGACTGTGCGGAACGCATGGCCAATAGCTCTGCGGCCATGTTGGGGGTGTTCTCCCATGGGGCACTACACAAACGGAGGATCGCGGTGACCCAGAGAATATCGCCGCTTTCGAGGGGGGAAGAGTTTTGAGCGATTTTCGTTTCCTGCATGCCGCCGACATTCATCTCGACAGCCCGCTCCATGGCCTGTCGAGATATGAAGGTCTGCCCGAGGACGACATAAGAGGAGCCACCCGCGCGGCTTTCGACAATCTGGTACAACGCGCCATCGACGAAGATGTCGATTTCGTCGTGATCGCTGGCGACCTCTTCGACGGTGAGTGGAAGGACATGAGCACCGGCCTCTATTTCGCCCGCGCCATGGGCCGCCTGGATCGGGCCGAAATCCCGGTGTTCCTTCTCGCCGGCAACCATGATGCCGCCTCCGTCATCACCCGCAGCATTCCCTGGCCGCCCAATGTCCGCCTGTTCAGCGCGCGCCGACCGGAAACCCATCTGCTTGCCGAGCTCCAGGTCGCGGTCCACGGACAGAGCTTCTCGACACCGGCTGTCACCGACAATCTCGTTCCGTCCTATCCCGCCGCTGCGGAGCATCACTTCAATATCGGGATGCTGCACACCGCGCTGGCAGGCCGGAAGGGCCACGCCGATTACGCGCCCTGCAGCCTGGATGATCTCAAAGCCAAGCAATACGACTACTGGGCGCTCGGCCATGTCCATCAACACGAGATCGTGTGCGAGGCGCCTCATGTCGTCTTCCCGGGCAACATCCAGGGTCGCACGATCCGCGAGACGGGCCCCAAGGGCGCGGTGATCGTCACCGTGGAGGATGGTCAGGTTTCCTCCATCGATCGATTGGATCTGGATGTGATCCGCTGGCTCGCGGTCGATATCGACTGTACCGACGTGCCGGCCGATAGCATTGCGGAACGCATGCGCTCGGCGCTTCTTGAAGCGTGGCAGCACGGCGGCGATGGATTGCCGCTCGTTACGCGGCTTGTGCTGACGGGCGAGACCGACAGCGCCGGCGCGCTCATCGACAGCGCCGCGGACCTGCGCGACGTCGCGCGCGCCGTGGCCGCTTCGATCTCGCCCAATCTCTTCATCGAGAAAGTGAAGCTGCTCGTGACGAAGCCCGCCGCCGCCGGTGAGGTGATTGTCGGCGACGATCTCGCTGCCTTGATCGATCGGGCCGCCACCGATCCTCAACTGCACGAACTGCTGGCCGCGGACCTTGCGCCCTTCCTGCTCGCGGCGCAGAGCCTGCTCCCCGATGCCGACGAAGCGGACCTTCGCCGCTATGCCGGCGACGGCAAGTGGGACGCGGTCATCGGAACCGCCGCCCAGGCGCTCCGCTCGCGTTTGACGAAGGGGGACTGAGCGATGCGGTTCGCCACCCTGTCACTCGAGCGTTATGGTCGTTTCGAGGATTGCGAGCTTTCCTTTCGCCAAGGCGAGCCCGATCTTCACGTGGTGTACGGCGCCAACGAAGCGGGAAAATCGACCTCGCTTGCGGCGGTCTCCGATCTGTTGTTCGGTTTCCCGGCACGGTCTCCCTACAACTTCGTCTACGACTACGCCCTGCTGCGCGTTGGGGCCGTGCTCGAGGACGAGGGGCACAGCTTCGCTTGTCGCCGCAAGAAGGGGACGGCCGGGACACTGATCGATGCCGAGGATCGTCTCCTCGACGAAGCTATGCTGCTCGCCATGCTGCGGGGGCAGACGCGCGAGACATTCGCACTCTCCTTCAGCCTCGACCAGGATGGCCTGCGAGCGGGCGGGCGGGCCATGGTCGAGGCCCGCAACGACCTGGGCCGAGCCCTCTTTGCCGCAGGCTCCGGGCTCACGGGTGTTGCGGACGAATTGGCTCGCCTCGAGAGCGAAGCCGATGCGATCTGGGGACAACGCGCCGCGGCGAGGCGGAGCTTCACGCAGGCCCAACGCGATTTCGAAGCGCAGACCCGAGCAGTCCGGGACCAGGCCCTCAAGCCGAAGGCTTGGCTCGATGCCAAAGGCGCGGTCGCGGACGCCCAGCAGATGCTCGAAGAGGTTCAGCGGCGGCGCGACGAAGTTCTTGCCGAGGTCAGCCGCCTCGAGCGCATCCGCCGGATTGCGCCTGCCGTCCGTCTTCGCAGCGACCATCTCGCGGCGCTTGCCGCCCACATGGATACGATTGATATCGGGCCGCAGCGCGAGCACGCCGCCGAAGCGGCAATGGCCGAGATGGAGGCCGCTTCGCGTGCAAGGGCCGCCGCGCAGAATCTGGTGAACGAAGCCCGGGCACAGATCGAGGCGCTTTCTCCTGATCCGTCGGTCCTCGCCCACGACGCCGAAATCGACGCGCTGATCGCTTCGTCGGGCGCGGTGACAAAGGGTCAACAGGACTTAGCGCGTCTGAGCGAGGAGCGATCCGCATCGGGAGGTCTTGTCGCCCGGCTCCGCGCCGAAGCCGGCGCGCTCGCCTCCGATCCCCCCACCCGGATCGTAAGTTCCAGACTGCGCGAAATCGCGCTCGGTCATGCCGAGGATCTCGCGGCGCTCCGGCAGATCGACGAGAGTGAGCAGGACCTGGCTGAAAGGCGTGTCGCGATCGAGCGGAAGATTGCGGATCGCCCCCAAACAGGAAATCTGACCGCGATCGTAACGGCGATCGACCTTGCCAGGACCCTCGGGGCCGATGCGGACGCGCGCTGCGAACTGGCGCAGCGCAAAGCCGACCGGGCCGCGGCCAGCCTGGACGTGGCGCTCGCTCGGCTCACGCCCTGGAGCGGGGACGCATCGGCCCTGGCCGCGCTTCCCAGACTGGCACGGCACGAAATCGAAGACGTGCGATCCGTCCTTGCCGAGGCCGAGACCGATCTGCAGCGGGCAACAGACGCCGCTTCGCGCGCCCGCGAAGAGGCCGAGGCGCTCTCGCTCGAAATGGAGCAGCTCTCGTCGGGCGCTGCGGTGGCTGACGAGGAGATCACCGCGGTTCGAAGCGAGCGCGACGCGTTCTGGCGACCGCTGCGCGCGCACATGCGGCAAGGCATGGCCCTCCCCTCCCCTGATGAAGCTGTCGATGCTTATGAGACGGCAGTCGCTCGAGCAGATGAACGCGGAGATGCCCGCTACGCCGCCGCCGACGAGTCGAGCCGTCTGACGGTCATGGGTCAACGCCGGACCAGGCTCCTTCTGGCCGCTGACCAGGCGGACACGCGCGCGCAGGCGGCAAGCGATCGTCGCGAAAGCGCGCTGACGGGCTGGGCACGAAAGTTGGCGGAGGCGGGCTTTCCGGCGTTGGAGCCCAATCGGTTCCTCGGTTGGGTGTCCGAGCGGGAAACGGCTGAAGCAGCACATCAGGAGGCAATCGATGCCCACGACGATGCCAGGGCGATCGTTGCGCGGCGCAATGAATTGCGTGCCAGCCTGGTCGCCGCCCTCGCAGACGAGTCGGTGCCCAAGGGAGAAGACCTCCTGCCGCTGCTCGCCTTCGCCACACGGATTCGGCAAGCCGGCGAGGCGGCCGCCGAGCAGCACAGACTCGACGAGGCCGCACTCGTACAAATCGGGCAGGATGCGGAAGGTCTGCAGCGCCGCCGCACGCGTGTCGATGAGAGTATGGCGACGCGGATGGAGGCCTGGCGCGCGCTGCTGGTCGAAGCGGACATCGATCTCGACATAGCCAGCGCTCCGGCAACTCTCGACGTCCTGGACGAGCTCAGAGCCGCGATTGCCGCGCAGCGAGACCTGCAGACACGCATCGACGGCATAGCGAGAGACGCGCGTGAACATGACGAAAGCGTTGCGGCCCTAACCGAAAGGCTGGGGATTGCCGCCTCGGGCGGCGGAGTGACGCTACTCGAAGGGATGCGGGCCCGGCTCTCGGCGGCGCGCTCGACCGCAAGCGTCCTGGAGGCACTCGAGGAAAGCATTGCCGGCCGAAGCGCTGAGATGGCGGCCGAAGACGCACGGCATGCTGCGGCCTGGGCTTCGCTGACCGCGCTTCTGGAGGAGACGGGCGCTACCGACCTGCAGGGCCTGGGTGCGGCCATCGAGCGTTCGCGAGCAGCGCGCGCCCTGCGCCACGCGGTCAGCGAAGCGGAAGCCGCGATCGTCGCGGCGGGCGACGGCAAGGGACTGGATGAGCTTGTCGCGTCCCTGGAAGACGTCGATGCTGACGGTCTGGCTGTCCGAATCCAGTCGCTCTCGGGGCAGCTGACCCAGCTCAACGATGAGGTTGCCACTGCCGCAAGCGCCCACGGCGATGCCAGGAGAGTCTTTGCCGGTCTGGAGGCGCAAAGCGGCTCGTCCGCCGACGCGGCCTCGGATGCCGAGCAGGCCCGGGCCGAGCTCGCTGTTCTTGCCGAAGATTTTATCCTGAAGCGAACCGAGGCCGTCACGCTACGCTGGGCGATTGAACAATATCGCGAGCGCCATCAGGATCCCATGCTGCTGCGCGCAAGCGAGATCTTCCGCCGGCTGACGATCGGGCGGTATGCGGCGCTGCGGATCGACAGCGACGGACCCAATTCACGGCTCCTGGGGTTGCGCGACGATGGCAGGACCGTGGTGGACGTCGGGGCGATGAGCGAGGGAACCACGGACCAGCTCTTTCTCGCGCTTCGCCTCGCAGCTGTCGAGCAATCCATCGCGGCCGGTGTTCGCCTGCCCTTCCTCGCGGACGACTTGTTCGTCAATTTCGACGATGAGCGTTCCGAGGCCGGTTTCAGGGTGCTGGCGGAACTCGCGCGATCGACGCAGGTGCTGTTCTTCACCCATCACCCCCATCTGGCGGCGATCGCCCGATCTGTCGTCGGCGAAGACCTTCACTCGGAATGCTCCCTGGCCTGAGACAGCCGAGCGACCTTCAGATCAAGCCGCCCTGGACTGGCTGTTCGAATCCGGAACGCGCTGCTCCGACACTCTTTCGGCGCTTTGTGTACGCAACCTGCAGCGGCACCTGTCCTCGTCCCATTCGATGCGCGCCAGCGAATATCGGTGCCGCTGGCAATTGCCCGACGGCTTCGATCTAAGGCCGCATGACGTGGCGGAGGCTGCGGAAATGCGGCAGCGGGTCAAGGACGCCTTGAAGGACGGCAAATAGCGGAGCGCGGCCTCCAGCGCCTTCGCCCGGTTCTCGACTCCACGGCTCCCCAACTTGCGTTTTCTCGTCAGTATGATTATATTTTAATCGGACTGATAACAGGTGATAAACATGGCGACCGAGACGAAGGTATTGACCGCGCATGTCCCTCTGGGGCTCGCGGAAAAGGTTGAAGCAATGGCCTCGCGACTCGAACGCTCGCGCGGCTGGGTGGTGAAGCAAGCGCTCGCCGCCTGGGTCGATCAGGAGGAGGAGCGTCACCGGATGACGCTCGAAGCCCTGGAGGATGTCGATGCCGGACGGGTGATCGACCACCAGGCGATCACGGCATGGGCCGACAGCCTTGGGACGGACAAGCCGCTACCCTCGCCGGTCAAATGAAGATCCAGTGGACCAGCAAGGCGTCGTCGGACCTTGTGCGACTGCACGAGCATCTGGGTCCGGTCGCCCCCGAAGCGGCGGCGCGCGTGGTCCAGCAACTCGCCCACGCACCGGATCGGCTGATCGATTATCCGAGGATCGGCGAGAAGCTGGAAGCCTATGAGCCGCGCGAGGTCCGCCGGATCATCGTCGGCAACTACGAGATGCGCTACGAGATCGCGGCCGGAACGATCTTCATACTGCGCCTCTGGCATTGCCGCGAAAACCGCAACTTCGAATCGGAGCAGTAGCGAGGATGCGATCGACCACCGCCGCAGTCGCTTCTATCCTCAGACCAGACCGAAATCCTGAAATTCAACCTGCCGCAGTCGGCCGGACAGCCATTTCAGAGTAGCTCTCACGGGTTCCGCCAGTCCCGGTTGACCGACGATGGCACCAGGAATGTGGTCGGCTTCGATCCGCTGAAAAACTTGCACTTCGGCTTCACGGTCGGTGGGAAAATGGGGTGCGAGGTCTCGCCTCTCCTCTTCGCCGCCAGCGAACCTCGGCTCGCTCACGCACAAAATCGAAACAGAGACGGCGTCTTTGTTTCCGTCCAATCGGCCGTAATCACTGGCGTATGCCAAATGATCGGCTGCTGCCAGATCGCGGCGCGGCCATAAGCCATGCTTCACGACCCCAGTGAGATTCGCAGCTTGGGTGAAATGCAGCAGGAACCGCACGTCGCGGTCCAGGGCGATCGAGCGGATATGCGTCCTGCGGGCCTCGTTCATCGCAATGATCCCATAGACGCCTCCAATACCTCCGCCCAGTCTTTGACGCCGCGCGGCGCCATCCACGTTATCTCAAGACCGGGCCGAGCATATCGCAACGCCGCGCGTGCCGCCGCCAGTTCACCTTCGGCGTCATTGTCGACGGCGAGGATCAAGGATGTCAGACCTTGCGGCAGCAGGATCTGATCGAGACGCCGTGCACCCAAGCTCGCCCAGCAGGGAGCTCCTTGAATGAGGGTGAAGGCCCGCGCGGTTTCGAAGCCCTCGGCAAGCGCCAGGCAAGAAGCCGCCCGCCC
>NZ_FUYM01000014.1 GCF_900167915.1 Rhizorhabdus histidinilytica
TGGCACAAGCAGACACCCCGCACCGAATTGTTCGTCGCCCCGGGCATGACCCAGTCCTCCGTCATGCTCGAACGCAAGGACGACTTCATCGCCGCCTTCACCGCATTCCTGCAACGAAACCACAAGGACTGACCGCGATGAAGACCGTCATCGTCACCGGCTTCGGTCCCTATCTGGAAGAGGCCCAGAACCCCAGCGGTGCCATCGCCCAAGCCATCCATGGAACCGAGAAGGACGGGGTTCGCATCCACGGCCTGGTCCTGCCGGTCAGCGCCGGCGCGGTGCGGGCGTTGCTCGAGGAGGAGGTGCGAAGGCTCCGTCCTGACGTGCTGATCGTCACCGGCGTGACGCGGGGGCGCGTCGCCGTGGCCGCGGAGCGGGTCGCCGTCAATGTCATGGATTTCCCGATCCCCGACGTCGACGGGCGCGCGTTCATCGATGAGGCCGTCATCGATGACGGGCCGGCGGCCTATTTCTCCACCCTGCCGATCAAGGCGATATTGCAGGCCTGGAGGGATCGGGACATCCCCGCCTATGTCTCGAACACGGCTGGCACCTATTTGTGCAACCAGACCTTCTATCTGGCCTGCCATCTCGCGTCATCGCTTCCGATGCGGGCAGGCCTCGTCCATATTCCCCTTTCGTCGGCACATGCGGCCGCGAGCCCGACGCCCATTCCTTCGCTGGCGTTGGAGACGATGTACGAGGCCGTTCTGACGGCCGCTCTGATATCGGCCAATCACGAAGGCGCCGACCTGAAGCTGCAGGCAGGCATGACGTGCTGATCGCTTATCCGGCCGAGCGGCCGAAGGGATGGCGACAGGACGACCGCAATCAAAGGATGCACCGGAAAGGGCCGCGAAGCGCGGCCCTTTTTCATTGCATGTGGTGCCGGCTGAGGGATTCGAACCCCCGACCTTCGGTTTACAAAACCGCTGCACTACCACTGTGCTAAGCCGGCACGCTCCGCGCCCTCATGCGTCAGGGAATGCCGAACGTCCAGCCCTCGACGGCGGCGATCTCCGAAGAAAGTGCCGACGGGTGCCAGAGGTCCGCGCGGGCGGCCGCCTCGGCCAGCCACGCGGCGGTCAGGATCGCGTCGGTGCTGTGGTCGTCATAGCGCGCCAGCCGGGGCGGGCGGCGGATGCCGTAGCCGGCGAGGCCCGCGCGGAGGCGGTCGGCGTCGCGCATCTTGCTGCCGCCGCCGAGGCCTGCGGTTCGCGCGGCGACGGTCGTGTAGATTTCGACGATCGCCGGCCCCGTTTCCGGCAGCGGATCGAACGGCCAGACCGGCACCCGGCCGTCCAGCCGGTGGAGCAGCCGCATGCCGGTCAGGCTCGACTTGCCGACCTGCGCGGCGCCGACCAGGTTGAAGCAGCTCGTCGCCGGGCCGTGGCGGCCGTCGCGGCAGAGGCGCTCGACCAGGCGGTAGCGGCCATTGCCGGCGCCGAACAGGTCGCCCTGCCTCCCGCCATGGCGCCGAAAGTGGCGGCTCGCCTCGACATGGTCGACGAAGGCACCCGCCTCCAGGTGCGGGTCGCCGGCGCAGATCTCGTCGACCAGCCGCCACAGTGCGCGGGCGTCGGCCGGGCTCTCCGCCCAGCCGGGGAAATAGCCGCCGGCGTCGAGGAAGGGGAAGGCGGTCGAGAAGTCGATCCCGACCAGCAGGTCGCTGTCGCGCCGGGCATGGTCGAGCAGCCAGTCGAGCACCGCGCCGCGCGACCAGGTGCGCTCGATCAGCTTCGGGGTCCGGCCCGGTCCGTCGCTGACCGCGACTGCGACGCCCTTCTGCCGATCGCCCTTCGCCCCCGACCAGTCGATGCAGGCGAAACGGCGGAAGCGGCGGATCATGCCTTCTTCTTGGCCGGACGGGGCTTCGGCCGCTTCTTCGCCAGCGCCTGCCCGTGCGCGCGCTCGATCATCGCCAGCACCCGTTCGGGGTCGGCGCCGTCGTAGCGGACCAGCACGGCGGGCCAGCCCTCATAATGGGGCGTCTGCCAATAGGTGCCGGGATCGGTCTCCTTGAGCATGTCGACGGTGTCGCGGTCGATCATCAGGCAGAAGCTGCCTTCCTCGCGCCCCGGCGCGACGAAGGCGTTGCCATTGGCCTTGACCGCCGGACCGCCATAATGGGTCGATCGCTCGGCCCCGGGCAGGCCGGCCGCGAAGCTCATGACCCTATCCCAATCGAGCCTCATTTGCTGCCGCGCTCCTGCCGCAGCCGGTCCCAATAGGCGATCCGCTCCGCGATCTTCGCCTCGAAGCCGCGCGGGGAGGGGGTGTAGAAGCTCTGCGGCGACATCTCCTCGGGCCAGTAATCGTCGCCCGAGAAGGCCTCCTCGGCGTCATGGTCATAGGCATAGCCCTTGCCGTAGCCGACGTCCTTCATCAGCTTGGTGGGGGCGTTGAGGATATTCTTCGGCGGCATCAGCGAGCCGGTGTCCTTCGCCGATCGGAACGCTGCCTTCTGCGCGACATAGGCCGCGTTCGACTTGGGCGCGGTCGCCAGGTAGAGGCAGGCCTGCACGATCGCCAGCTCGCCCTCGGGCGAACCGAGGAAATCGTAGGCGTCCTTGGCGGCGAGGCACTGGACCAGCGCCTGCGGATCGGCAAGCCCGATATCCTCGCTGGCGAAGCGGACCAGCCGGCGCAGCACGTAGAGCGGCTCCTCGCCCGCCGTCAGCATCCGCGCGAGATAGTAGAGCGCCGCCTGCGGGTCCGATCCGCGCAGCGATTTGTGCAGCGCCGAGATCAGGTTGTAGTGCCCCTCGCGATCCTTGTCGTACACCGCCATCCGGCGGTGGAGCAGTGCGGCGAGCTCCCCCGGTTCGAGCGGATGGTCGATCGCGATGGAGAAGAGCGTCTCGACCTGGTTGAGCAGGAAGCGGCCGTCACCGTCGGCCGATGCGATCAGCGCCTCGCGCGCTCCTTCGGTCAGGGGCAGGGGGCGCTCCTCGATCTCCTCGGCGCGCGCGATCAGCTTGCCGAGTGCGGCGGCATCGAGCCGGTTGAGGATCAGCACCTGCGCCCGGCTGAGCAGCGCCGCGTTGAGCTCGAACGAGGGATTCTCGGTGGTCGCGCCGACCAGCACGACGGTGCCGTCCTCGACATAGGGCAGGAAGCTGTCCTGCTGGGCGCGGTTGAAGCGGTGGATCTCGTCCACGAACAGCAGCGTCCGGGTGCCGATCCGCGCATGCTCGCGCGCCTCGGCGAAGATCTTCTTGAGGTCGGCGACGCCCGAGAAGACCGCCGAGACTGGCGCGAAGCGCAGCCCCACCGCATCGGCGAGCAGCCGCGCGATCGTCGTCTTGCCGGTACCGGGCGGGCCCCACAGCACCAGCGAGGACAGGCGTCCCGCCGCGACCATGCGGCCGATCGCGCCTTCGGGACCGGTGAGATGTTCCTGCCCGATCACGTCTGCCAGCGTGCGGGGCCGCAGCCGTTCGGCGAGCGGCGCAGCGTCGGTGGGGACGAAGCCGGCGGCGGGTTCGGGCGCAAAGAGGTCGGCCATCGCGACGATATAGGGGCGGGATCGCAGGCCGGACAGGGGGCTTGGAAAGTCCCTTGCAAAAACTCTTTCAAGATATATCTTGGAACTATCGAGATTGATTCGAGATCACCAGAAGTTGGAGAATGACATTGTTTGGATTTCACAAAGGACATCGGGAGCATGGCCGCCACGGTGGCTTCCATGGCGGCCTCCGCGCGATGCGCGGCCGTCACCACGGTTTCGGCGGCGGTTTCTTCGATCCCTTCGGGGAGGGCTTCGGTGGCGGCATGGGCGGCCGGCGGGGCGGCGGCCGGCGTCGCGTGTTCGACGGGACGGAACTGCGCCTGATCCTGCTCGCGCTGATCGGGGACCAGCCGCGCCACGGCTATGACCTGATCAAGGCGATCGAGGAGCGGACCGGGGGCACCTATGCGCCCAGCCCGGGCGTCATCTATCCGACGCTGACGATGCTTGAGGACATGGGCCAGATCGCCGAGCAGGCGGCCGAGGGCTCGAAGCGGCTGTTCGGCATCACCGACGCCGGCAAGCTCGAGATCGGCGAGCAGGGCGAGAAGATCGAGGCGCTGTTCGCGCGGCTCGACGCGCTGGGCGAGGAGCAGGGCGGCGGCGAAAGCCGGATGCCGGTTCGCCGGGCGATGATGAACCTCGCCATGGTGCTGCGCGACCGGCTGACGCGCGATCGCGGCGGCGAGCTTGCCCATGACGTGGCGGCGATCCTCGACGACGCGGCCCGCAAGATCGAGCGGCTGTGAGCTTGGCGATGACGACGAGCGCCACCGCAACGGTGCCGACCGCATCCGCCAGCCGCTACCTCCAGCAGCTCTGCAAGCATTGGGCACATAACCTGAAGGTCGAATTCACCCCCGTCCACGGAACGGTCGTCTTCCCGCGCGATGCACGCGGGGCCGACCATCCGGGGGACGGGCTCGCCACCTTCGACGCGACCGACACGACGCTGGAGGTGCGCATCGACGCCAGCTCTGACGAGCAGCTCGACGCGCTGAAGGGAGCGGTGGCCCGCCACCTCGACCGCTTCGCCTTTCGCGAGGCGCCGTTGAGCTTCGACTGGAAAGCGGCCTGACCGGCTGGCTTTTCGCTCAGGGCACCGGGCTCTGCCGGGTGACCCTGACCCCCGCCTGGTGCTGGCGGACGATCCTTATATAGGCGTCGACCAGCTCCTGGTTGACCTGATCCCAGCCGTAGCGCTCGCTGGCCTTCAGGCCGGCCTGCCCGATCGTCCGCCGCATCTCGGGATCGACGCACAGCGCCTGCAGCGCATCGGCGAAGGCCTGGGTGCGGCCGGGGGCGATCAGCCGGCCGGTCACGCCGTCCTCGATCAGGCTCTCGCTGCCGGTCGCGCGCGCCGCGACGACGGGCAGGCCGGCGGCCATCGCCTCCAGCGTGACGTTGCCGAAGGTCTCGGTGACCGAGGGATTGAACAGCATGTCCATCGACGCCACCGCGCGGCCGAGGTCCTCGCCGGCCTGGAAGCCTGCGAAGACTGCGCCAGGCAGGCGCTTCTCGAACCATTCGCGCGCCGGGCCGTGGCCCACCACCAGCACCTTGTGACGTACCTGCCGCCGTTCGAGTTGGTCGATCGTGTCGGCGAACACGTCGAGGCCTTTTTCCATCACCAGCCGGCCGACGAAGCCGATCACCACCTCGTCGGTCCCGATCCCCAGCGACCGGCGCCAGTCGTCGCAGCGCCGCTCGGGCTTGAAGATGGTGCGGTCGATACCGCGCGACCAGATACCGACGTCATAGCTCATCCGCTGGTCGCGCAGCAGCTGCGCCATCGATTCGGACGGTGCGAAGATCGCGTCGCAGCGGCGATAGAAGCGGCGCAGCAGCGCTTCGACCATCGGTTCGAGGAAGGCGAGGCCGTAATAGCGGAAATAGGTCTCGAACCGGGTGTGGACCGACGCCACCACCGGCAGCTTGCGACGCAGCGCGAGCGACACGGCGCGATGGCCGAGGATCTCGGGGCTCGCGACATGCATGATGTTCGGGTTGAACCGGCTGATGTCGCGCTTGACGCTTGGCGGGATCATCAGTGGAAAGCGATATTCGGCGCGTCCGGGAACTGGCAGGGAAGGGATGCTGACCAGGTCACCGGTCGGCGGAAAGGCCGGTTGCTCGACGGTCGGCGAATAGACGCGCACCGCCGCGCCCTGACCCAGCAGATAGCCTACCAGCCGGTTCAGCGCCTGGTTCGCGCCATCGCGCACATAGTTGTAGTTGCCCGTGAACAGGGCGATCCGAAGCTGGGACGCATCCATCGCGACGCCTTAGGAGGCAAAGCCCTTCATCGCAACCGGAACAGCCGGGCAACGAAAGGGTTGTGATCCTGAAACGATGTCGATGGAGCGCCGACATCGCCCGCAAGGAACGGAAAACACGGAACAATCCTAAAAGGGGACGTGCGATGGATCAGTTTTTCACACGTGTCGCTGCCCGGATCGCCAGCGCGGTGGGCCAGCCGCTGGCCTTCATCATCGCCTTCTGCGCGATCATCGCCTGGGCAGTGAGCGGCCCGATGTTCGGTTTTTCGGATACCTGGCA
Source organism: Rhizorhabdus histidinilytica (assembly GCF_900167915.1). Classification (GTDB taxonomy): domain Bacteria; phylum Pseudomonadota; class Alphaproteobacteria; order Sphingomonadales; family Sphingomonadaceae; genus Rhizorhabdus; species Rhizorhabdus histidinilytica. The sequence continues at coordinate 6,074 of NZ_FUYM01000014.1, forward strand.
GCTGATCGTCAACACGACGACGACGATCGTGACCTTCCTGATGGTGTTCCTGATCCAGAATGCGCAGAATCGCGACGCCGCGGCGATGCAGGCCAAGCTCGACGAACTGCTTCGCGCCGTCGCCGATGCGCGCAACCGTTATATCGGCATCGAGCATCTGACCGAGAAGGAGCTCGAGAAGATCCGTAGCGAAATCGAGGAGGAGTTCGCGCCGGGCGAGGACGGCAAACCCCATCACACCGACAGCATTCGTCATCTCATCCGTCGGCGCTGAGATTTCCGTCATTCCAGCGAAATCTGGAAGCTCTTTTCTTTCTCTTGGCTTGTGATTGTTTCCTGAGAGAAAAAATGAAATCCCGGCCTTCGCCGGGATGATGACCGGGATCAGGCCAGCTCGACACCGCCCTCCATCCACGCCTTGAGTGCCTCGCCGGCGCGTTCGGCCATCATCGCCTTGCGGTCGCCCTTGCGCTTGCGGCCGCTCTTTGCGCCTTCGAGCGGCGGGAACAGGCCGAAGTTTACGTTCATCGGCTGATAGCCGTCGGCCTCCGCGCCGCCGGTGATATGGCCAAGCAGAGCGCCGAGCGCGGTGACGGCGGGCGGCGTCTCGATCGGCCGGCCGAGCAGCTCGGCCGCTGCGAAGCGGCCCGCGAGCAGGCCGATCGCCGCCGATTCCACATAGCCTTCGCAGCCGGTGATCTGTCCGGCGAAGCGGATGTTCGGGCGCGACTTCAGCCGCAGCGTGCCGTCGAGCAGTTTGGGGCTCTGGATGAACGTGTTGCGATGGAGGCCGCCGAGCCGTGCGAACTCGGCCTTTTCCAGCCCCGGGATGGTGCGGAACAGGCGGACCTGTTCGGCATGCTTCAGCTTGGTCTGGAAGCCGACCATGTTCCACAACGTGCCGAGCGCATTGTCCTGGCGGAGCTGGACGACCGCATAGGGCCAGCGGCCGGTGCGCGGATTGTCGAGGCCGACCGGCTTCATCGGGCCGTAGCGCAGCGTGTCGACGCCGCGTTCCGCCATCACCTCGATCGGCATGCAGCCGTCGAAATAGGGCGTGTCCTTCTCCCACTCCTTGAACGCGGTCTTCTCGCCATCGAGCAATGCCTGGTGGAAGGCCAGATACTGCTCCTTGTCCATCGGGCAGTTGATGTAGTCCTTGGTTTCGCCCTTGTCCCAGCGCGACGCCATCCAGGCGACGTCCATGTCGATCGAATGATGATGAACGATCGGCGCGATCGCGTCGAAGAAGGCGAGCGCGTCGGCTCCCGTCGCGGCGCCGATCGAGTCCGCCAGTGCCGCGGCGGTCAGCGGGCCGGTGGCGACGATCGCGGGGCCGTCCGCCGGCAGCGCGTCGACCCGTTCGCGGACCAGCTCGATCAGCGGATGATCGGCGACGGCGCGGGTGACCGCCTCGGCATAGCCCTCGCGATCGACAGCGAGCGCGGAGCCGGCGGGGACGCGGTGCGCGTCGGCCTTGGCCATGATCAGCGATCCCAGCGATCGCATCTCGGCGTGAAGCAGGCCGACCGCGTTGGCCGGGTCGTCCGAACGGAAGCTGTTCGAGCAGACCAGCTCGGCGAGGCTGTCGGTCTGGTGGGCGGGCGTGGCCTCGACCCCGCGCATCTCGGAGAGGCGCACGCGAATGCCCGCCTGGGCAAGCTGCCACGCGGCTTCCGAACCGGCGAGGCCGCCGCCGATGACATGTATCTGATGAACCATGGCCGCGCTTTACGGGCCCGGTCCCGCGATCGCAACGGCCGGGATCGCCCCATCCCGGCCGCGCGGCGTCAGGTGAGCTTGGCCACAACCCAGCCGATCATCGCCCAGAGCAGCGCCGATCCGCCGATCGCGATCAGCAGCCCGACATAGGGCGGGTAGCGATCTTCCTGTCCGACGTCGAGCAATCCCACCGGAATGCAAATGATGGCAGTGCGAGCATGTGCATGGCGTCCACGGCCTTTCATCGATCCATTCTCCCCCGCCGCCCGGAAACGAACCTGCTCGTTGCGGGCGCCGGGATTGCTTTTACAGGATCCCGGAATCGAAAGCATCGGGGGGCTAGACCAATGTCTAAGCCCGGGCGCGGATCGTGCGCCGGCCGCTGTGGGAAAAAATTGCCTCCGGTGCCGGGATCGCCGGGCGCCGGAGGCCCGCCCCTTATTTGAAGGTGGCGCGGTCGCCGGCCTCGCCGACCGACTGGATGTCGCGGCCGAGGCCTTTCACGGTGTTGCAGGCACAGAGCGCCAGGAGCGCGCAGCCCAGAACCGTCACCGCCAGCATGTTTCGCATCGCTTATATCTCCCCTGCGTACGAGGCGAAGCGTTAGCGGGCCGCTTCCCGCACTGTCCATATCAAAACGATGGCGGTACGATCATCCGCGGCTCACCCGCTCGAGCCCCAGCCAGCCGGCCATCGCCGCAAGCTCCTCGTCCAGTTCGGCCCGGGTCGCGGCCGGGGCGTCGGGTTCGAGGTGGGTCGACAGCACGCGCAGCATCGACGCTTGCCGGTCGGCCTTCAGGTCGACCCGTGCGACCAGCCGGTCGCCGAGCAGGAAAGGCAGGACGTAATATCCATAGCGGCGCTTCTCTGCGGGGGTGTATATCTCGATCCGATAGTGGAAGCCGAACAGCCGTTCGGTGCGATCGCGCTCCCAGATCAGCGGGTCGAACGGCACAAGCAAGGCGCGGGCGTTCACCCGGCGCGGATGGCGTGCGTCACGGTGGAGCCAGGCGGGGCGCCGCCAACCCGCAATCGATGCGGGCAGCAGCACGCCTTCCTCGGCCAGCTCGGCGATCGCCGCCCTGGTGTCGGCGACGCCGGTCCGGAAATAATCGCGCAGGTCGGTCTCGGTTGCGATGCCGAGCGCCGCGGCGGCGCGGCCGACCAGCGCGCGGTGCGCCGTCGCCTTGTCTGGGGTGGGGAGTGCCAGGATCGCCGGCGGGATCACCCGCTCGGTCAGGTCGTAGACGCGTTCGAACCCGCCGCGTCGGGTCGCGGTGGTGATATGGCCGGCCCAGAACAACCATTCGAGCTTGCGCTTGCTGTCGCCCCATTCCCACCAGCCGCTGCGGCTCTTGCCATCATCGAAGTCGGAGACGGCGAGGGGCCCTTCGGCTCGGATGCGGTCGAGCACGGCATCGACCTCGTCGCGCTTTTCGCGCGCATAGACGCGTAGCGACGACCAGCCCCGCTCGCCGCGGTCAGCCTCGGCCATGCGCCAGCGCAGCATCGGATGGAGGTCGAGCGGCAGCAGTGATGCCTCATGCGCCCAATATTCGAACATGCGCCGCTTCGATCGCCGGCCCCAGGCCGCCTCGTCGAGCGCGGCGCGGTCATAATGGCCGAGCCGTGAAAAAGCGGGGAGATAATGGGCGCGCGACAGGACGTTGACGCTGTCGATCTGGTGCAGCCCCAGCCGGTCGAGCGTGCGGCGCAGGTGAAGGGGGCCGGGCGCCTGCGGCCGGGCCGCGCCGAAGCCCTGCGCGGCGAGCGCGATGCGGCGCGCCTGGGCGAGCGACAGCGTCGCGGTCAACGCCGCTCCATCCGTCGGGCCGCCCAGGCATAGTCCTCGGCGGCCTTGCGGTCCCTGGCGTCCCTGAACGCGACTTCGGGATCGGGAGCGCCGCCGAGCGCATGGAGCAGGATCCACAGCGCGAAGCGCCGGCCGGAATCTCGCTCGGTGCCGAACGCGATCTCGACACGCTGGCGGCCCTCCTCGATCGTCGCCTCGTCGAGAGCGTCAAGGTCGTCGGTGCCGAAATAGTGGAGGAGCAGCGCGTCGAGATCCATGCGTCGAGCGATGCCGTGGGCCCTGCGCGAAGGCAAGCCCCCGATCGCCATTCGTATATCCCCCCATTGACCTTCCGGCCGCAAAGGCGGTGAGATCGGATTTGCGGCGCTGGAACGATTTCGCGGATCGGCAATTCGTCTGGCGCATTATGCTCCGAAAGGAGGGAGCGCGACGATGCTTGAACATCTTCCCCGCTGGCTGGGAGCCATGCTGCGCAATGTCCGCGCGGGCCATTCGAAGCTGGTGATCGCCCAACCGGAACTGGAGATCGGCGACACGGTGATCGACCTGAGCAGCCCCGCCTTCGCGTCGGGCGCGCGCCTGCCGGTGCGGTTCACCGCGGACGGCGAGGGCGTGTCGCCGCCGCTGCTGTGGGGAGAGGTGCCGCCCGGCACGGCCAGCCTCGCGCTGATCGTAGAGGACCCCGACGCTCCGGCGCTCCAGCCCTTGGTCCATGCGCTGGTCTGGAACATCCCGCCCGACGAACGGCACCTGCCGGAAGGCGCGATCGTCGCCGATGGCGAGGGGGCGTCGACGGGGCCCGACGTCGGTCGCAACAGCCTGTTCGAAGGCTGGCTGCCGCCCGATCCGCCGACCGGTCATGGCAGCCACGACTATGTCTTCCAGCTCTTCGCGCTCAGCGAGACGATCGAGATCGGTACCAATCCCGGCCGGTCGGGGTTGGTGCGCGGGCTGCAAGGGCGGGTGCTCGGCGCCGGCATGCTGGTCGGCACCTATTCGCGCGGTGAGGAGGCGCCGCTCGGCGGGCAAGGCGTGGCGGGCGTGTCGCCTGCCTGATCGATGGCGGATCTCTTCGGCGAGCCGATCGTGCCTGGCCTGGCCTATGGCGAAGAGGTCGTGACGGCTGAGGAGGAAGCGGACCTCATCGCGGCGATCGACGACTGCGGCCTCGCCCCGTTCCGCTTCCAGGGCTTCCTCGGCAAGCGCCTGACCCGGACGTTCGGCTGGAGCTATGATTTCGACAAGGGCGGCTTCGCTCCGGCGCAGCCGCTTCCCGGCTGGTTGTCGCCGCTGCGCCGCCGCGCCGCGCGCTTTGCAGGTTTGGAGCCCGACGATCTCGTCCACGCGCTGCTGATCCGTTACGATCCGGGGGCCGGCATCGGCTGGCACCGGGATCGTCCGCAGTTCGGCGAGGTGATCGGCGTCTCGCTCGGCCAACCGGCCACCCTGCGCTTCCGTCGGCGCCGTCCCGACGGCTTCGATCGGCGATCGCTCCTGCTCCGGCCCCGCTCGGTCTACCATCTGCACGGCGAGGCGCGCTGGACATGGGAGCATGGGATCGCACCCATGCCCGCGACCCGCTGGTCGATCACCTTCCGGAGCCTGTCCGAAAAGGGGCTGCTCCACGCCCGAGGATGAGGGCGGTCAGGCCGCCTTGGAGGGATCGCGATGGCGGTAGGAGCGCTCGCGGGTGGCATAATAGAGGCTGAGCTTCTCCCAGGCCTCTTCCGCCGTCTCGACGAAGCGGAACAGGTTCAGGTCGTTCTCGCCGATCACGCCTTCCTCGACCAGTGCCTCGAAATCGACGACCCGGCGCCAGAAATCCTTGCCGAACAGGAAGATCGGCAACTGCGCCATCTTGCCGGTCTGGACCAGGGTGAGCAGCTCGAACAACTCGTCGAAGGTGCCGAAGCCGCCGGGAAAGGCCGCGACGGCGCGGGCGCGCAGCAGGAAGTGCATCTTCCTGAGCGCGAAATAGTGGAACTGGAAGCTCAGGTGCGGCGTCACATAGGCGTTCGGCGTCTGCTCGAACGGCAGGACGATGTTGAGGCCGATCGATTCCGCGCCGACATCGTGCGCGCCGCGATTGGCGGCTTCCATGATCGATGGGCCGCCGCCCGAACAGACGACGAACTGGCGCTTGCCGTCGGCGTCGAGCGGGCATTGGCTGGCGATCTGGGCCAGCTTGCGGGCTTCGTCATAGTAGCGGCTCTTGGCCTGCAATCGCTCGGCGATCCGCCGCTGCTTGGGGGTGACGGCCGACTTGACCAGCGCCTCGGCCTTGCCCGGCTCGGGGATGCGGGCCGAACCGTACATCACGAAGGTCGATCCGATGTTCGCTTCCTCGAGCAGCAGCTCGGGCTTCAGCAGCTCGAGCTGGAAGCGCACCGGGCGCAGGTCGTCGCGCAGCAGGAAGTCGGTGTCCTGGAAGGCGAGCTTGTACGCGCTGTCAGTGGTTTGCGGGGTTTCCGTGGCGGTCTTGGCGACCGCCGCATCCTCCTTGGCCCGGGGGAAGACGCGCTTGGGTACTTTTCTGTGTGCCATATCTCTCTGTTACAGATAGTCGGCTTTCGCCGATATTACAGGGGCGGGCAGGCGCGGATTTCTATCGGCAATAGGGACCGCTGCCCATATCGAAATGGAAATGGTCGTGGTGGAGCGCGTTGGCGTCGGGCCCCAGCACCACCGAGAAGCGTCCACAGGCGGCCTTGTGAAGCGCGCGGAGGAAGCCCCGCACCTGCTGATCGTCGCCGTTCCAGCCGTCCCTGACGCTGATCCGCCGCCCGTCGCGCAAGCGAAAGGCGGCGATGTCTACGGCATTGGCGCGGCCATGTTCGGACAGGCGGTTGCCGGCCTGGTTGTTGACCGGCCGGCAGGCGAAGCTGCCGAAGCTCTCGATCCGGACGACGTCGGAGCCCAGCCAGCGCTGTGCCATCGTCGGCACGTCCTGCCGTACCCAGCGGACGAAGGGCAGCGCGGCCCCGCATTTGACCGCGCCGAGATTGGTCACCGGAATGCCGATGGCGACCAGCTTGACTGCGGAGGTGGCCGAGCAGCCATTGTCGAAACGGCGGTCGGCCAACGCCTCGACCTGCGCGCCCTCGGCCCGCAACGCGGCCAAACACTGCCGGAAACGCTCGGGTGTCTCGATCGGCGGCGTCCAGCCGCGGCGCGGGGCGCGCGGGGAGGGGATACATCCGGCCAGTGCGGTCAGGACGACGAGAAGGCCCGGCAGGAGCCGATGGCGGCGGAGGGGGAAACGGCGGCGGCTGCCGGCAGGGACGAGGGACGACACCCCGCCACCATAGTCAGCCGCGTTCATATTTCCAGTTGAGACGCTTGCCCTCCTCAAGCTGGGCGATCGTCGCGTCGAGCCGCTTCCGGCGCGTCTCGTCGCGCTTCGCTCCGGTGATCCATTCGATATATTCGCGTCGCTGCCCCGGCGGGAAGCTTTCGAAAGTAACGGCGGCGCGCGGCGAGGCGGCGAGCGCGGCCAGCAGGTCGGCGGGCGGCTCAGCCGGCGGCTTGGGGTGCTTGAGGGGGCGGGGCACCTTCTCGCCGCTTTCGATCAGCCGGGCCGCCTGGGCGATCATCTCGGCGAGCATGGCGGGGGCGGGAAGATCGGCGATGGTGGCGATCCGGCCGAACTGGCCCATCGCATCCTTTGCGTCAGGGGCCTGCCCGCCGGTCACGCGGCGGCCCTGCCAGAACCCGAAGGCGACGTGCGCCTTGAAGGCCGCCATGCTGCAAAGAATGGTTCCGTCGAGGACGAAGTGCGGGAAACCCCATTTGATCGTTTCCTCCGCCGCGGGGCAGCTCTGCCGGACCAGATCGCGAAGATGAACGAGAATCGGCCGGGCAAAAAGAGCAGCCCGGTCAATATAGGCGTCGATGCGGGGATCGCTCTTCATGGCTCGATGCTGTCCCATGATGGTCCGAAACCGAGACGAAATCGTCCGAAAGTCGGAAGAGTTTACGTTTCAACCCCTTTCCCCTGATGAACATATCGCGCACACTCCGATGCGGAAAGGGCGCCTGCGGCGTCCGATCGGGGTGGGAATATGAACGGATTTTCCAGCGGGCTGGGCCTTGGGCTCGGCGCCGCCCTCATGCTTTTGTCCGGGCCCGCCCAAGCGGCGGACCCGTCGCCGCGGGCGAACGCGATCGCGGCGGCCGATGCGGCGGCCGGGCTGCCCGCCGCGCAAGAGCCCGGCGTGCCGGTCTGCGCGACACCGCCGGAATCCGGCCGGAAGCTGGCGGGCGACATGGAGCTCGGCTCCGAAGGGCACAGCATCGAGCTGCAGAACAGCGGCATGCGCGATGCGCTGGTCAAGATCCGACATGCCGATACAGGCCGGTTGGCGGCAAGCTTCTTCCTGCGCCAGCAGGAGGCGCTGACGATCGAAGGCGTGCCTGACGGTCGCTACCTGATCCAATATGCGTTCGGCCCGGCGCTCGCGGCCGACTGCAGGTCCTTCACCCGAATACTCAAGGCCAATCAGATGCCCGAGGCAGACGAACTGGCCACGCAGGTGATTGACGACGACGAGCATACCGAGGTGAAGCGGTCGAGCCTCTCCTACGACATCTCGGTGAGCGAGAGCGCCAATGTGAAGCCCGTCGCGATCGATGCGGCGGTGTTCAACGCGGAATGAACATGCAGGGCCCGATCGGCTATCCGCCGCCCACATTGGTGCGAAAGCGGTCGGGTCTGCGTGCGCGGCTGGCCGTCGTGCTGGCGGCGATCGCGCTGGCCGCGGGCGGCTATGGCCTCACCCGTCTGATCCAGTCGCGGGAGGCTTCGGCGCCGACGGGCGACAGCCGGCGCGATGTCGCGCCGGAGGCGGTGACGGCGTCGGCCGACACGCCCGCGGCGGCGATGCCCGACTCGGCGGCCACGGTGGTGGTCGAGGCACCGACCGACGCCGCGCCCGCCGACCAGCCGGTGGACGCCCGACGCGCCAACGCATGGTATTATGTCGCGCGGCTGGGCGACGGCCCCGGCGCGATCTACAGCCGAACGGGCGGCCAGTGGAGTTATGCGTTCGCCTGCACCAGCGCGACGCGGACGATCGAGATCATCGCCATCGGCACCGGATCGCCGGGCAGCTTCGACCAGCAGGCGATCACCGTCGGCAAGGTCAAGCTGATGATGGATGCCAGCTACTCGCCGGATGGTGGCGGCACGATCAGCACGACGCTGCCGGCCGGTCATGCCTTCTTCGATGCGCTCGACGGATCGGTGCCGATGACCATCCAACTCCATGCGACCCGCAAGGCGGTGGTGCCGATCGGCCCCGCCGTCGTTCGTCTGATCCGCGACTGCCGCGGTCGCAGATAGGACAAAAGCCAAACCTCCCAGGGGTTTCCTTCGCCGCCTCGATCCGCCATGGACGGTGGATGGCCTTCCGATCGACCGATATCCGACCGTTCGCCACGCTGTTGCTGCTGACGCTCAGCGGCTGCGCCGCGACCACCTCCGCGCCGCCCGCACCGGTGCCGTCACCGGCGCCTCCGCCCGCTCCCGCGCCAATCGCGCATGCCGGCGACTGGCGCGACTGGCCGCTTGCGCCAGGGACGTGGCGCTATGTTCCAGGTACGCCGGTCTCGGCGGCGCGTTACGGCGACGGGCAGGTGTCGCAGCTCGTCGTCCAATGCGACGCGGCGAAGCGGCAGGTGACGATCATGCGCGCGGGGACCAGCGCGCAGATCGAGATCATTGCCTCGACCCGCAGCGCGCGCTTCCCCGCCGGGCATGTCGTCGATCGCGGCGCGGCGATGAGCGCCGTGATCCTGAGCGCGAACGATGGCTTCCTGGACGTGATGGCGTTCAGCCGGGGGCGGATCGCGGTGCGCTCGCCGGGGCTTCCCGACCTGGCGGTCCCGGCCTGGGCCGAACCGGCGCGAGCCATCGAGGATTGCCGAAAATAGAAGATATTACAAGGCTTGTTCGCAGCGCTGCGATGACCCATGTTCGAGTCCTCGGCAACATTGCGAAAGGAGGTGATCCGATGTCTCATGGTTCAGCATGGAGGTCGGTTCTGTCCGTTCGGGGAACGCGCTTCTAAGAGGCGCCATGGTTCTCCGGGCCGGCACTCCGGCCGCTGACCATGTTAGGGGTTGTCGGGACTCAGGTCCCGGCAACTCTTTTCATTTCCGGGTTGGTCGATTCCCGCCGCCCGCTTTGCAACCCGCGCCTGCCACAGCATCAGGAGCGGCACGACCACCAGCTCCATCGCCAGTCCCAGCCGGTGCGGCAGGCTCGGCGCGCCGATCGCCGCCCAGCTCAGCAGCCGCGCCAGCCCGCCGGTCACCACCATCGCGCCGAGCAGACGAAAGCGCGGCCCCTGACGCTCGATTGCCGGGATGGTCCAGGCGAACGCCACGCCCAGCATCAGGAAGATGCCCGACAGGTAGCGGAAATGGCTGTCGAGATCGGCCGGTACCGCGCCGGGCCGCAGCATCGCCGCACCGCGCAGAACGCCGTCGATCCCGGTCAGAACCGGCACCAGGCAAGCGACCGCGACGACGCCCTGCAACAGCCTGCGTTCGCTGATCATTCGCGTTCCAGCAGCTCGTCCTGGATGCGGGTGGCATGGACCGCGATGCGAACCTCGTAGAGGAAGAGGCCGAGGCCGGCGATCAGCAGCAGCATCGCCAGCACGAAGATGATCGCGATCGGTTGCGCCAGCGCCAGGTCGAACAACACCGCGGTGAACAGTCCGGCGATGACGATGCAGATCAGCACGGCGCTGATCGTGCAGAGGATCAGCGCGCCGTTGGCGTGGCGCATCCGCTCGTCGATCCAGCGGAGCTGCTGCACCTGATAGGGATGGGCGGGATCGTTCTTCGCAGTGAAATTCTGCTCGATCCAGCGCGACCGGTCGATGACGCGGGCGAGCCGTCCGGTCAGCATGTTGAGCATCGCGCCGATCGCCGTCAGCAGGAAACAGGGGGCCATCGCGAGCTGGATGGTGTGTGCGATGTCGTTGAGTGCGAAGCTGTCTCCCATCGGCATGGGATGGGTCATGCGCCTGTCGTGGTCAAGCCGCCCGTGATGACGCCCACGCACCGGCGCATACGTCCGCTGCAACCAGTGCAGGCGATGCAATTGGGCCTCTGGCTTATGCATTTGCACGCCATGGCTTCGTCAGGGATGCTGCTCCGCACAATAAAGAGGACCTGCTGGCACCATTTGAAGGGAGATTGTGATGAAGACGTTTCTTACGCTCGCCATTCTGTCCTCGGTCGCCACGGCACCGGCGATGGCGGAAAGCTTCACCCGCGACGGTGTCACCTATGACTATAGCGTCAGGACGGTCGGGCCCGCGACGCTGATATCGGGCACCATCGTCAACAGCGGCCAGTCTTTCCGATTGAGGCTCCGCGACGGCCGCGTCACCGGGCAGGTCGGCTCCTGGCCGGTCAGCTTCAAGGCCGATACGACCGCCGTCGCCGCCACCGGCAACAGCCCGGTCTTCGCTGCCAACTGATCGGCGGCAGCCCCCCCGAATGCGGAAAGGGAGGCGTGACCGCCTCCCTTTCTTTTTGTCCATGATATGTTGCGCCGCAACGAAGTTGCGGTGACCGCTCAGCCCGCAGTCTTCGAACCGACGTTGACGCCCATCGACAGGAGGTAGCGTTTCACGTTGCGCGCCGCCTGCCGGATGCGCTGCTCATTCTCGACCATCGCGATGCGGACATAGCCTTCACCGTCCTCGCCATAGCCGACGCCCGGCGCGACGGCGACGCCGGCATGGGTGAGGAGTTGCTTCGAGAATTCGAGGCTGCCGAGATGCGCGACCGCCGGCGGCAGCGGCGCCCAGCAGAACATCGACGCGCGGGGGGAGGGGATGTCCCATCCGGCGCGGCCGAAGCTCTCGACGAGCACGTCGCGACGCTTCTTGTAGAGCTCCCGATTCTTCTCGACGATGTCCTGCGGCCCGTTGATCGCCGCGACCGCCGCCGCCTGGATCGGCGTGAAGGCGCCATAGTCGAGATAGGACTTCACGCGCGTCAGCGCCGAGATCAGCGTCTTGTTGCCGACCGCGAAGCCCATCCGCCAGCCCGCCATGCTGTAGGTCTTGGACATGGAGGTGAACTCGACCGCGACGTCCTTCGCCCCCGGAACCTGAAGGATGGAGGGGGTAGGGACGCCATCATAATAGAGCTCCGAATAGGCGAGGTCGGACAGCACCCAGATGCTGTGCTCCTTCGCCCAGGCGACCAGCCGCTCGTAGAAGGCGAGGTCGACCACCTCGGCGGTCGGGTTCGACGGATAGCCCACGACCAGTACCGACGGCTTCGGCACGGTGAACTTCACCGCGCGGTCGAGCGCTTCCCAATAGCGCTCGTCGGGCGTCGTCGGCACCGAGCGGATCGTGGCCCCGGCGATGATGAAGCCGAAGGTGTGGATCGGATAGCTCGGGTTCGGCGCCAGCACGACGTCGCCGGGCGCGGTGATCGCCTGGGCGAGATTGGCGAGACCCTCCTTCGAGCCGAGCGTCACGACGACCTCGCTCTCGGGATCGAGGTCGACCCCGAAGCGGCGCTGATAATAGCCGGCCTGCGCCTTGCGGAGCCCCGGAATGCCCTTCGACGCCGAATAGCCGTGGGCGTCGGGCTTGCGGGCGACCTCGCACAGCTTGTCGATGACGTGCGGCGGCGGCGGCAGGTCGGGATTGCCCATGCCCAGGTCGATGATGTCCTCGCCCCGCGCTCGCGCCGCTGCCCGCATCGCGTTGACTTCGGCGATGACGTAGGGCGGCAGGCGCTTGATGCGGTAGAATTCCTCGGACATTTCACTTCCTTTGGGTTTCGGACTTGGCGAGCGGGGATCGATCCCCCATGGTCGCCGACGCGACCTATACAGATTCTGCGCGCCGATTGCAGGCGCATCGTGAAAAAAGCTTGGGCAGGAGCTTGGCATGGCGGACACGGGCGAAGATCGCGGCGCATCCGGGACGGGGGAGGCGTTCGAGCTGCCTTCGCTCGAGGAGGTCCAGCATTGGACCGGCGTGATCGGCCAGGCGCAGCAGATGCTAATGGAGCATATGGCGGAGGCGATGGCCCAGGCCCCCGCCGAACTGCCGCTGCCGACCATGCCGGCGCCGGTCTTCCCGGATCCCGAGAAGCTCGCCGACCAGCAGAGCGAGTTGATGAAGGCGAGTCTCGGCCTGTTCGGCCAGCTGATGGAGGAGGGCGCGGGAAAGGAGGCTGCGCGCGACCGGCGTTTCAAGGCGGCGCAATGGCGCGAGACGCCGCTGTTCGGCGTCATCGCCGATGCCTATCTGCTGCTGTGCGATGCCTGGCTGAAGGGCGTCGACGCGCTCGAAGGGCTGCCGCCCAAGCAGCGCGAGCAGCTCAAATTCGCCACCCGCGTCGTCGCCGATGCGATGTCGCCGGCCAATTTCGCGCTGACCAACCCGCAGGTGCTGGAGCGCATTTTCGAGACGCGCGGCGAGAATCTGCTGCGCGGGCTGGAGCATATGCTGGCCGACATCGGCAAGGGCAAGCTGACCCATAGCGACACCGATGCGTTCGAGCTCGGCCGCAATATCGCCGCGACGCCGGGAAAGGTGATCCACGAGACGCCGCTCTACCAGCTGATCCACTACAGCCCCGTCACCGAAAAGGTGGTGGAGGTGCCGCTGCTGATCTTCCCACCGTGGATCAACCGCTTCTACATCCTCGATCTCAACCCGAAGAACAGTTTCATTCGCTGGGCGGTCGCCCAGGGCTTTTCGGTGTTCGTCGTCTCATGGAAGTCGGCCGACGAGAGCATGGCCGACGTGACGATGGACGACTATGTCGTGCGCGGGCAGGTCGATGCGATCGATACGGTCCGCGCGTTGCTGGGCGTCGATCATGTCCACACCGTCGGCTATTGCGTCGCCGGTACCGCGCTGGCGATGACGCTCGCCTATCTTGCCGCGAAGGGTGAGGCGGACAAGGTGAGGAGCGCGACCTTCTTCACCGCGCAGGTCGACTTCAGCGAGGCGGGTGAGCTCAACCTGTTCGTCGACGACGAGCAGCTCAAGCTGATCGATGCGCTGACCCAGGGGAGCGGCGTGCTCGACGGCCGTTTCATGGCGGCGACCTTCAACCTGCTGCGCGGGCGCGACCTGATCTGGCACTATGTCGTGCAGAACTATCTGCTAGGTGAGGACTATCCCGCCTTCGACCTGCTCCATTGGAACGGCGACGTCACCAACCTGCCCGCCAAATGGCACCGCGCCTATCTGGAGAATCTCTACCGCGACAATCTGCTGGTCCGGCCGGGCGCGCTGTCGATCGACGGGGTGCCGATCGATCTGCGGCGGATCAAGACACCGGCCTATGTCCAGGCCGGACGCGAGGACCATATCGCCCCGTCGCGGAGCGTCTGGAAGATCACCGGGCATCTCGCGGGGCCGCTGCGCTTCGTGCTGGCGGGGTCCGGGCACATCGCCGGGGTGGTCAATCCGCCCGAGGCTGGCAAATATCAATATTGGACCTGCGAGGCGCCGGCCGAGACGCTCGAAGCGTTCGAGGCGGCGGCGAGCGAGACCAAGGGAAGCTGGTGGCCCGACTGGCAGGCCTGGACGCGCGCGCTGGCGCCGACCGAGGTCGCGGCGGAGGGTGCGCGGCGCCCTGGCGAGGGCTCTTTGCCGGCGATCGAGGATGCTCCGGGCCGCTACGTGCGGACGCCCTGATTCGCATTTGCGAAATATTTTGACGTTATTCTGGAACCGCCCGGGTAGATGGGCGTTGGCCCGGCGCGTCTGAAATCCCGAATTTCAGCCAGAAAATTGCAGTGCCGTTACGTTTATGTTGCACTGCACAATACATCTTGCATCAGCTCAAAAATACGCATATTGTGCATCGCAACATCAAAGACGGAATCGATTCGATGGCGGACAGGCTTCCCGGCAAGGATAAGGCGGCATCGGCGACCAAGGCAGATGCCAAGGCGCCTGTGCAGGCCAAGCCCGTCGTGGCGAAAGCCGCGGCGCCCAAGCCGGCCGATCCCAAGCCGGCTCCCGTGGCGGCTGAGATCGCCGCGAAGCCGGCGCCGGTCGCTCCGACCGCCAAGGTCGAACCCGTCGCGGTGAAGGCGCAGCCGGCGAAGGCCGTCGCGCCGGAAAAGCCGGCGGTGGCTCCCGCCGCAAAGACTGTTTCGCCGTCGGTCGTCAAGGTTGCGACGCCCGCGGTCAAGCCCGCCCCGGCAGCGTCAAAGCCGGAAACGAAGGGAGTGCGCGTCATGGCCACCACCGTTCCACCCCAGCCCAAGGCTGCTGCTGAAAAGGTCAATATTATGATTTCCGATTTCAACGATCGTGCGAAGGCCGCCTTCGAGAAGACTGCCAAGGCCGGCGAAGAGCTGGGCGAGTTCACCAAGGGCAATTTCGAGGCGTTCGCGACCTCGGCGAAGACTGCCGCCAAGGGCGCCGAGTCGCTCGGCCAGGAACTGGCCGACTATGGCAAGAAGAGCTTCGAGAGCGCTTCGGCCACGATCAAGAGCCTGGCTGCGGTGAAGACCCCGACCGAGCTGTTCCAGATCCAGAGCGACTACGCCAAGTCGGCGTTCGACAGCGCCGTCGCGGAAGCGTCGAAGCTGAGCGAAGCCTGGCTGAAGCTGGCCGGCGAGGTCGTCCAGCCGATCTCGAGCCGCTACGCGCTCGCTGCCGAGAAGTTCAAGTCCGCGGCGCTCTGATTTCCCTTTCGCTGCGAGTTTACGGCCGCTTCCCTCGGGAGGCGGCCGTTTTCATTGGCGGCTCCATCGGGTCGCCGATCGGGCGAAGCGGTCGCCAGCCTCTTGCCGAAGGGGCCCGGCGTGCCATATTCTCTCCATGTCCCCCATTTGTGTGAGTCCCGCGCCGATCATGAGCCAATCCGCCTTCACCACTGCCCCGACCGGCATGGCCACGCGCAAGGATGGCGATGACAACGGCACCGGCCTTGGCCTGGCCACGCGCACCCGGACGCGGACCAAGAAGCCGTCGCCCTACAAGGTGCTGATGCTCAACGACGACTATACGCCGATGGAGTTCGTCGTCCTGTGCCTGCAGCGCTTCTTCCGGATGAACCTGGAGGATGCGACCCGGGTGATGCTCCACGTCCACCAGAAGGGCGTCGGGGTGTGCGGCGTGTTCAGCTACGAGGTCGCCGAGACCAAGGTGAGCCAGGTCGTCGACTTCGCCCGCCAGAACCAGCACCCGCTCCAGTGCACGCTGGAAAAGGCGTGAGCCCACTCCTGTCTTCTCATTGATCGTCATTTCCGCTTTCGCGGGAATGACGAAAAAGGGAGGGGCGTGAACGGTTCGACCTATTCCCCCACGACCTCGGGCACCCGGCTGGCCACCAGTTCGCGGGCCTTGCGTTCGATCGACCAGAGCAGCCGCTTGTCCTTCGGGTCCCAGGCGATCGCCTGGCCGTTGGTCGGAATCGGGATGGTCGCGACGTGGCGCAGGATCGATCCGGCTTCGGGCAGCGCCACGACATAGAGTTCGGGCCGGTCGTGGCCGGTGACGTAGAGCCATCCGTCCGCGCCCCAGGCGCCGCCCGACGAGCTGTAGGGCGCCATCCGGTCGAGTATCTCGGGCGGGAACAGCCATGCGCCCTGTTCGGCGAAAGTGCGGTCGAAGCGGACGAGGGTCGTCAGTCGATGGTCGCGCCCCGGCTCGCCGCCCTTGCCGTCATAATTGGCGAAACACGCCCACCAGCTTCCGTCATGCCAGTCGAGCCAGGTGAGCGAGCCCCGGCCGGGGCCGAGGCTGCGGCTGGCGACATGCTTCATCGCGCGGGTGTCGAACCATTCGATCGAGCTCGCCATCGGCACGTCGGGATAGTTGGACGCCGCGCAGACGAGCCGGTCCTTCAGGGTGATGCAGGAGTTCATATGCTTGAACGCGGCCTTGTCGCCCTGCCAGCGGGCGATCACCCGCCCGCTCGCCGGATCGATCTTGCTGATCGCGGCATTGTCGATCGCATAGAGGTGGCGGCCGTCGGACACCGCGCCCTGGCGGGCGTCCTCGGCCGGCACGCGCCGCACTTCGGTCGCGGCGGGCAGCGCCAGTACCGCGGCCAGGACGATCGCCAGCATCAGAACTTCACCGACACGCCGCCGTAGAAGGTCCGGCCATAGCGTTCGTTCTGGATGATCCAGTCGGTCCGCTTGTCCTGATACTGGCGCGTGGGTTCGTCGGTCAGGTTCTGCGCCTCGGCATAGACGCGGATATTGTCGGTGATCGTCACGCTGATCTTCGCATCCAGCCGGCGCAGGTCGTTGTTGTACTGGTCCTGATACGCCACGCCGCCCGGCGCGAGAAGGGACTTGCCGGTGTTGTGATAGGCGATCGAGCCTTCGAGCGGGCCCTTCTGGTAGAACAGCTCCGCCCCGTAGAGGTAGCGCGACTGCTGGGGAAAGGTCGAGCTGCGGCCGTCGGGCAGCTTCAGCGTCGAGCTGGTATAGGTGCCGGTCAGGCTGACGCCGAGACCGGACAGCAGGCCCGGCAGGAAGGTGAACTGCTGCTGGAACTGGCCCTCGATGCCGATGATGTCGCCGCGATCGGCGTTGAGCGGCTGCGAGGTGTCGAGGATCGCATAGGTACGGCCGTCGACGGTGACGTCGGTCTGGGTGAAGGTCTGGGTGAAGATCGGGTTCTTGATGAACTTGGCGAACACGCCGACGCTGAGCAGGCCGCCCTTGGCGAAATACCATTCGGCTGTAGCGTCGAGATTGTCGGAGCGATAGGGCTTCAGATCGGGATTGCCGAACGAGATCGACCCCTCGAACGTGCCCGGCGCGGCGCCCGCCTCGTAGTTCAGCGCGCCGCTTGGCGAGAGCTGACTGTAATTGGGGCGGCCTATACTGCGCGTATAGGCGAAGCGGAAGACGGTGTCGTCCGACGGCGTCACCCGGACGAGCAGGCTGGGTAGCCAGTCGTCATAGCTGTTGCGGCTGTTGCTGGGCGCCACCACGGTCGCGCCGCCAGCGGGCGTATCGAGCCGGAAGCCGGTGATGCGCAGCTTGGTCCGCTCGTAGCGCAGGCCCGGCGTCACCGTCACCTTGCCGAGCACCAGGTTCGCCATGACATAGCCGGCGGTCACGTCCTCATCGACGACGAAGTCGTTGAGTGTCGCGTTGTTGAGGCTGGTCGCGCTGTCCAGCACGAAATAGGGGCCGGGTAGGTTGGCGGCGGTGAAGGCGCGGATCGCGTCGAGGTCGATCACCGGCGCTACGCCATAGGGCTTGCCGGCCTTCGGATAGGACAGCACCGGATCGCCGGCGAGGCCGAACTGGGCGAGGGTGAAGCGGCTCGCCGCGTTTCCGCCGCGCGTCCAGGTGTCGTTGCGCGAGTCGAAGTCCTTGTCGGTCGCGCGATATTTGCCGCCGACCTTCAGGAAGCTGCCCTGGCCGAGCGAGCTCAGGTCGTAGGTCAGGTCGACCTTGCCCTGCCAGATATCCTCGTCGCCGCGTTCGTTCTGCTCGGTATATTGGCGGAAGTTCATCTGCGACGGCGAGCATTCGTTGCGTGGGGCGGCGCTGAACACCGTGTCGCTGAAATCGAAGTCGACCGTGCCGGGGTTGCAGCGGAACTGCCAGAGCTGATTCGGTTCGCGCACCTCGTTGTGGACGCGGGCGAGGACATAATCGAGCTTGAGCGCGTCGAAGCGGCTCGATCCGCCGATCATGCCCGCGAGCACCGACTTGGCCTTGTGCTCCTGCCGCAGGTCCTGGCGTCGTTCCGGTCCGGTGCCGCTGCCGACGCCGGCATTGGGAGTGCCGCTGACGGTGCCCGACACGCCGCCGGGATGAAAGGCGAAGGCGGGGGAGTTGATGAGCGCGTCGGTCGCGAAGTCGAGCCGGTAGCGCTGGCGATACTCGTCCTCGGTGAACTTGCTGTAGATGCCGCGGACGTAGACCTGGTGATCGTCGCCCGGCCGCCAGTCGAGCGATCCGGTGGCGCCGATCCGTTCGCGCTTCAGGCTGTAGTCGGTATATTTGATGTTGGTCGGCAGGCCGCCGCGCGCCGCGCCTGCCACCGGCCGCCAGTCGTCCGGATAGATGCCGTAGCTGGTGTAGGTGCGATCCGAATAGCTGCCGCCCAGCGTGATGCCGAACTGCTCGTCGCTGCCGAAACGTCCGGCGACGGCGGCATCGCCGCGGATCGGGCGCTTGTCGTTGAGCTCCTGATAGCCGACCTGGCCGTTGGCGACGACGGTGAAGCGGTCGCGGAAGTCGAAGGCGGTCTGGGTGACGAGGTTGATCGTGCCGCCGATCCCCTGGCCGTCCATATCGGGCGTCCGCGCCTTGTTGACCTCGACCCGGTTGAGGAGCTGGCCAGAGATGATGTCGAGCGGCAGTGCGCGGGTCTGGCCGTCGGGATTGCCGATCTCGATTCCGTTGACCGTATAGCCGTTGAGGTCCGACGGCACGCCGCGCACCGCGACGTAACGGCCTTCACCCTGGTCGTAGGTGACGCCGACGCCGGGCAGCCGCTCGACGACTTCGGCGACGTTGCGGTCGGGCAGGCGGCCGATCTCGTCCGACGCGGCGATGTCGGCGATGCCGATGGTGAAGCGCTTCGCCTCGATCGCGCGCTCCTGCTGGGCGCGCTGGCCCGAAACGACGATGTCCCCGTCGCCCTCGGCCGCCAGGGCGGCGCTGGAGAGACAGAGCAGGGCCACGCCTGCAAGCAGAGTCGATCGCGTCATAGGATAATCCCCTTTTTTCCGTCGGGCGGCGGATAGTCGGGAGGGATGACGCCACGGTTCCCGTTGGATGACGTTTTCGGGACGGTCATCCTGCCGCTTGAGGCGGAGCGGACTCCCCGATAAACGCGGTTCATGGATCGCATCACGATAAGGGGCGGCAACCGCCTCAAGGGCCGCCTGCCGATTTCAGGGGCCAAGAACGCGGCGTTGACGCTGCTGCCTTGCTCGCTCCTCACCGCGGAGCGGCTGACCCTCACCAATCTGCCGCGTCTCGCCGACGTCGACAGCTTCGGCCACCTGCTCAACGAGCTCGGCGTCTCGACGACGATGAGCCGCGGCAATGGCGAGACCATCGGCCGGAAGCTCACCATGTCGGCGGGCACCATCGCCTCGACCGTCGCGCCCTACGACATCGTCCGCAAGATGCGTGCGTCGATCCTCGTGCTCGGGCCCCTGGTCGCGCGGGCGGGAGAGGCGACCGTCTCGCTGCCGGGCGGCTGCGCGATCGGCAACCGTCCGATCGACCTGCACCTCAAGGCACTCGAAGCGCTGGGTGCGGAGATCGAGCTGGCGGCCGGCTATGTGAAGGCGATCGCGCCGTCGGGCGGCCTGCGCGGCGGACGGATCAGCTTCCCGGTCGTGTCGGTCGGTGCCACCGAGAACGCGCTGATGGCCGCCGTCCTCGCCCAGGGCGAGACGGTGATGGAGAATGCCGCGCGAGAGCCTGAGATCGTCGATCTCGCCCGCTGCCTCGTCGCGATGGGCGCCGAGATTGACGGCATCGGCACTGACCGCCTCGTCGTCCAGGGCAAGACGAGCCTGCACGGCGCCGAATATGAGGTGATGCCCGACCGGATCGAGGCAGGCAGCTATGCCTGCGCCGCGGCGATCACTGGCGGCGAGATCGACCTGGTCGGCGCCCGGACCGACGATATGGAGGCGATCCTGCAGGGCCTGCGCACCGCCGGTGTCGGGATCGAGCCGTTCGATGGTGGCATCCGCGTGACCGCGAACGGCAAGCTGCGCCCGCTGACCCTTTCGACCGCGCCGTTCCCGGCCTTCCCGACCGACATGCAGGCGCAGTTCATGGCGATGCTCGCGATGGCGGATGGAACCAGCGTGCTGACCGAGACGATCTTCGAGAATCGCTACATGCACGTTCCCGAACTGACCCGCATGGGCGCGGACATCCAGGTCCATGGCCGCACCGCGATCGTCAAGGGCGTCGACCGCATCGTCGGGGCCGATGTGATGGCGACCGACCTGCGCGCCTCGATGAGCCTGGTGCTCGCCGGCCTCGTCGCCGAGGGCGAGACGCGGGTCCACCGGGTCTATCATCTCGACCGCGGCTATGAGCGGCTCGAGGAGAAGCTGTCGGCGGTCGGCGCGGATATCGAGCGCGAAAGCGACGGCTGAGCGATCTAGAGTATCGCGCATTTCGTTGGTGCATCTGCTTCCGCTCATCCTGAGGAGCCATTGAGCGAAGGCGAGATGGCGTCTCGAAATATCCTTCGAGACGGGCCTTCGCCAAGCCTCGGTCCCTCCTCAGGATGAGCGGGTCAGAGGAATAGCTCGACCGTCAGGCGCGTTCGACCTCGTCGGGCTGCGCCTCGCAGGTCTTGCCGGTCTCGCCCGTCGCCATGATCTGGTTGTAGAGCTCGGCCTGGCGCGACCGGAGCCTCTCGCCCAACGCATCGAGGTCGAGCCGGCCTTTGTCATGCGCCGCGCGGGCGTCCTCGAACAGTTCCTCGTCCTCCTCGTCGATATGGTGGACGGTCTCCTCACCGAGGACGTGGACCTTCGAGGCGAACAGTTCCTCGTCGCCGTCGAGTTGCTCGAGCTCGGCGATGATGCGCTTGCCTGACTGATGCTCGACGATACCTTCGTTGACCTCGTCGTCGCCGATCACCGGCTTGAGCGCGGGGTAGAGTATCTCCTCCTCGATCGCCATATGGACGGTCAGCCGCATGCACAGTTCGCGGGCGATCTCGACGCGCCGCGTCGGACGCGCCTCCTCGGCTTCGTCGAACAGTTCCCGGAAGACATGATGTTCTTCCTTCAGCAGGCTGATCGCCATCGGATCGTCTGCCGCGATCCGGTGCTTTCCCTCGGTGTTGCGCGAACCATATTTGCCCGGCACGGCCGACCTCCTTTGTGAAGAATTTCCATTTCGGATCAACGGGCCGGGGCTGACCGATGTTCCCATCGCCTTGGTTAATCCATAACGGACCAATTGCCTGCTGACAGCCATGGGAGGGGCGCTAGTTCTTAACGGACATGGCACGCGGGGGCGAGCGAGCGGGTTGATGCGGCGTGCTGGAGGTCGCGAATGACATATTGGGGCTCGGCTCCGATCATCCTGGTTTCCGCCGACACGGAGGAGGGGGTGGCGGCGGCGGCGAGAAGCGTTGAAGCCACTGGAGGACGGATCGCGGCATCGGTCGATATCGATACCGCGGCGGAACGGCTGGAGAGCCAGGTGGCGATCGACCTGGTCTGGGTCGATATCGCGGCCGATCATGGCCCGATCCTGGACCGGCTTCTCGAACGGCTGGTTGTGGGCACCGAGCGCGGCGATTTCGCGGCGCTGATCGTGATCCCGTCGGAACTGGTCGACATCGTCGCGTCGCAGATCGGCGGCAGCGCCGTCAGCATCCTGGTCGGCCGCAACGAGCGGGCGCTGGACGCTGCATTGGCCGATCGGCTGGCGCGCGCGGCGCCGCAGCTTCGCGAGGACGGTGGCGACGAGGCGATCCGGCGCCACGACTTTCCGATCGAGAGCTTCGAGCAGGTGCACCGGCCTGTCCCAGTCGTGCGTGAAGGCGGCAGCGACGGGGAGGGGATCGGCTACGAGCCGCCGCCCCGCCCTGCGGTCATCGATGCCGGTGCGATCCGCGACATGATCCGTGCTCGTCGCCTGCGCGACGAGTTGTTCGGCGCCGGGCTGTTCGCCGATCCGGCCTGGGACATGCTGCTCGACCTGATGGCCGCGCGGCTCGAACGCCGCCCGGTCGCCGTATCGAGCCTGTGCATCGCCGCGGCGGTGCCGGCGACGACGGCGCTGCGCTGGATCAAGCAGCTGACCGAAGCGGGCTTGCTCCGCCGGGTCGCTGATCCAGATGACGGCCGGCGCGTGTTCATCGAGTTGACCGACCATGCCGCGTCGGTGATGGAGGCCTATTTCACGGCGATGCCGGCCGGCGCGCGGGGCTGACCGGCCGGCTGGAAGATCAGCCGATCGCGCGCAGCGCCTGTTCGAAGTCGGCGATCAGGTCGTCCGGGTCCTCGATGCCGATCGAGATGCGGACCAGATTGTCGCCGATGTCGAGCGCGCGCTTGCGCTCCTCGGACACCGACAGGTGGGTCATGCCGGCGGGATGGCTGGCCAACGTCTCGGTCCCGCCCAGGCTGACCGCCAGCTTGGCGATCTTGAGCGCGTCGAGGAAGGCGAAGGCTTCGCGCTCACCCCCCTTTAGGTAGAGCGAGAAGGTCGATCCCGCGCCGTCGCAATGTCGCTGGTAAATGTCGGCCTGGCGCGATCCGGGCTGGAGGAATCCGAGATAGCCGACCCGGTCGACCTGCGGCCGGCCGCGCAGCCATTCGCAGACTTTGGCGGCGTTCTCGCCGGCCCGGCTCATCCTGAGTTCGAGCGTTTCGAGCGAGCGCAGCAGCATCCATGCGGTGTTGGGATCGGTGATCGTGCCGATCGTGTTGCGCATCGCGCGGACCGGATCGAGCAGCGCCTTGGCCCCGACCACGCCGCCAGCCACCAGGTCGCTATGGCCGCCGGCATATTTGGTCAGCGAGTAGACCACCAGCTCGGCACCATGCCGCAGTGGCTTCGACCAAAGTGGGCCGAGGAAGGTGTTGTCGATCGCAATCGGCGGCTTCTCGTCCTCGCCGGCGAACAGCCGGTCGCGCACGTCGCGGACCGCCTGCACGTCGACCAGCGCATTGGTCGGATTGGCGGGGCTCTCCAGATAGATCAGCGCGACCCGGCCCTTCGCCTTGGCGGCGGAGATCACCGTGTCGATCTCCTCCGGCGTGGCGCCGGCCGGGAAATCGAGCCACGATACGCCAAACCGACCGAGGATGCGGGCGATCAGCGTCTCGGTGGCGGCATAGAGCGGCGCCGAATGGACGATCACGTCGCCGGGACGGACCAGGCTGAGCAGCAACGTGGCGATCGCCGACATGCCGCTGGAGAAGCTCAGCGCGTCCTCCGCATCCTCCCAGATGCCGAGCCGGTCCTCCAATATCTCTTGGTCCGGGCCGTTGAAGCGCGAATAGACGAGGCCCTCGGCCCCACCCGGCCGTTTGCCGGTGACGCCCTCGAAATGGCGCTTTCCGGCGGCGGCGTTCTCGAAGACGAAGGTGGAAGTCAGGAAGATCGGCGGCTTGAGAGCACCTTCCGACAGCATCGGATCATAGCCATGCCCCATCATCAGGGTGGAAGGCTTGAGCCTGTGGCCGCCGATCTCGAGGACCTCGGGCTTGGGGCGCCGGCGCGGTGTCGTGCCGCTCAGCGTATGTTCGGTATTTTTGGGCATGGATATCCTGCGCATATCTTTTGTGATGGGCAGGAAGATGCGCCTTGCCCACTGCGCTGACAAGCGGGAGGGCCTTCAGGCGAGACGAAGTCAGGCGAGCGGCCGGAGCAACTGGATGGCAACCGCCAGCCACGGCGCGTCGACGATCTGCTGGCGTGATCCCTGGCCGGGGGGCAGGATCTGCAAGCGGTGGCCGTCATGGTCGATCAGCCTGCCGAAGACGAAGCGCCCACCCGCGCGCGGCGCCAGCACGTCGCGATTGAGCGCCTGGCCGAAGGAGCGCAGGTCGAGCCGCTCCAGCCAGATCATGTCGCCGGTGCGATATTCGCCGACGCTGGTTTCGACGAGCATGGTCAGCCCGCTATAGGAGGGGCGGGGCAAGGCGGCGATCTGTGGCTGGCGCGGCGCGGCGGCGCCGTCGGGGCCGAGCAGGGCGAGGATGTCGAGCGTGGCCTGTTCGGGAACGCGGACCAACTCGGCGGCTTCGACGCCGAGCGCGGCGGCGATGCGGTTGAGCCAGCGGATCGAGACGGTCCGCATCCCGGTTTCGAGCCGGCCGATCGTCTGCGCCGTCGTCGGCGGTACGCAGCGGTCCGCTACGTCCTGGAGCGTCATTCCCTTGGCGCGCCGTACTTCGCGGATGCAGCTTCTCATCGGCTCCTGACCCAGGCGGCTGGTAAAGCGGTGGCTGCATAGCGAAGTGCGCCTGCCCGGTACAAGGACGGGCCGGAAGAAACTGGCAATTCCCGGGAGGCCCGCCTATTTCCGGCGCGAACGGAGGATCGATGGCGAAGATCGGCTGGGGCAAGATATTGGCGGGCGTGGCCACTGCCGCCGCGGCCGGCGCGGCCTATGTCTATTTCAAGCAGCGCGCAGCGCGGGCGCCGATTCACGAGACGCTGGCAAGCGACGGGCCATTCGAGATTCGCCGCTATCCGGCCCTGCTCGTCATCGAGACCGCCCAATATGGTAAGCGCGACCGTGCGCTCGGCAACGGCTTCGGCCTGCTCGCCGACTATATGTTCGGCGAGGGACGCGGCGGCGAAGAGATTCCGATCACCATGCCGGTGCTGGCCGGAGCGCTGCCCGGCGATGCGTGGCGCATCCGGTTCCTGCTGCCGCAGGGCATCGATCGCGAAAGCCTCGATCCGCCCGGGCCGGGGATATCGCTCGCCGAGATCCCGGCGCGCGAGGTCGCCGTCATCTCGGTTCCCGGCAAGCCGACCGACCGTCTGTTCGCGGCGAAGGCGGACGAGCTCGGGCGCTGGATCGAGGGGCAGGGGCGCAGGGCCGCCGGGGATGTCGAGCACGCCTATTACAACTCGCCGCTCAAGCCCGGCACGACTCTGCCCAACGAGCTGTTCATTCCGCTCGCGACCTAGGCAAAAGGGCATCGGACTGTGGCGGAAAAGCCACAGGTGGCAATAGTCGCGAAATTTTTTCCGTTGATCGCAACCCTTTCACCGAAAGCTCGTTTAGCGGCTGTCTGGGGGATCCGATGCGGTTCCGGAATGGATGTCGTTTCCGGATCGGTTCGTCGCAGAAACGGATGCGCTTGCGCGTATCCGGGTGATTGGGTTAGGTGAACGCAGTTCCATTGGGAACCTGTTGGAAAGGGGAATGATATGCGCAAGCTTGCCATCCTGGCGGCCCTAGCATCTACCGCGCTCGCAGCGCCGTCCTTTGCTCGTGACAACGCCTGGTACGTCGGTGTCGAAGGCGGTGGTATGTTGCATGAGGACATGAAGTTCGACGTCGGTCCGTCGACGCTGTCGCCGGGCGGCCGTGCAACGGTCGACTCCAAGACCGGTTTCGACGTCGACGGCATCGTCGGCTATGATTTCGGCATGTTCCGCCTTGAAGGCGAAGTCGGTTACAAGCGTGACCGCGTGAACAGCTTCACGACCAGCGCGTCGCGCACTCCCGCCGCTGTCGGTGGCGCCGGTGCTCCGGCCGGGACCTATCCGGACGCTTCGGGCAAGAACAGCGCCCTTAGCTTCATGGTCAACGGCCTGCTCGACTTCGGTGGCGAGGAAGGCTTCTCGGGTTACATCGGCGGTGGCGCCGGTATCGCCCGCGTCAAGTTCGCCGGCTACAATGTGTCGGGCGACGACTTCCTGAACGACTCGGACTCGAAGTTCGCCTGGCAGGCGATCGCCGGTGTCCGTTATCCGGTGTCGACCAACGTCGACGTCGGCCTGAAGTATCGCTACTTCAACGTCAAGGATGCGAAGGTATTCGACCGCCTCGGCGCCGAATATGAGGGCACGTGGCGTTCGCACAGCCTGCTGCTGAGCCTCGTCTACAACTTCGGTGAGCCGGCTGCTCCGCCGCCTCCGCCGCCGCCCCCGCCGCCGCCGCCTCCGCCCCCGCCGCCTCCGCCGCCGCCTCCGCCGGTGGTCGAGACTCCGGGTCCGTTCATCGTGTTCTTCGACTGGGATAAGTCGGACATCACGGCGGAAGCCGCGTCGATCCTCGACAATGCTGCCAACGCCTATGCGACGACCGGCCAGGCGCGGGTCCAGCTTGCCGGCCACGCCGACAAGTCGGGTAGCGACCAGTATAACGTCGGCCTCTCGCAGCGTCGTGCCGACGCGGTGAAGGCCTACCTCGCTGGCAAGGGCGTGCCGGACTCGGCGATCACGACGGAAGCGTTCGGTGAGAGCCGTCCGCTGGTCGACACCGCCGACGGTGTCCGCGAGCCGCAGAACCGTCGCGTCGAAATCACCTTCGGCGCCGGCATGTAAGCGGCTGTGTCATCGATCCGTCGATGACGCGCAGAATTGGGGTCGGCCTTCGGGCCGGCCCTTTTTCTTTGTCCTCAACACTTTATTCAGCGATGGGGATGGGGCATTGTCGGCATCCGTTGGGGGCTGCCGATGAAGGAGATATAGCATGTCCCGCACCCGTTCGCTTTCTATGGGCCTCCTTGCCGCATTGCCGATCCTGCTGGCCGCGCCCGCCGTGGCGTTGGCGCATGATCATGGCCATGGCGGCGGGGCGATGGCCGACCTGATCGACGGCCAGGGCCAGACCAAGGGCAAGGCGACGATCCGGCAGGGCAAGGACGGCATTGAGGTCGACGTGAAGGCGGTCGGCCTGCCGGCCGGCGTCCACGCCGTCCACGTCCACACCACCGGTACCTGCACCGGCCCCGACTTCACCAGTGCGGGCGGGCATTGGAACCCCGGCAAGAAGCAGCATGGCCACGACAATCCGGCCGGCGCCCATATGGGCGACATGCCGAACATGACGGTCGGTGCCGACGGCACCGGCGAACTCAAGACCGTGATCAAGGGCGGAATGCTGACCGACGGTGCCATGCCGCTGCTCGATGCGGACGGCGCTGCCGTCGTCGTCCATGCCGCCGCCGATGACTATAAGACCGATCCGACCGGCAATGCCGGCGGCCGTCTCGCCTGCGGCGTGATCAAGGCCGAATGACCGACGGCCGGCCGCCGCGCATCCTGTTCGTCTGCCTGGGGAACATCTGCCGTTCCCCCTTGGCTGAGGCGGCAATGCGCGCGGCCGCCGAGCGCGAGGATGTTCCGGTCGAGGTCGATTCCGCCGGCACTGGCGACTGGCATGTCGGCAAGGCGCCCGATCGCCGCGCGATCGCGACCGCGTACCGCCATGGCCTCGACATCGCCGGGCTGCGCGCGCGCCAGGTCGGCGCCGACGACTTCCGCGCCTTCGACCGGCTGGTTGCGCTCGACCGCAGCAACCTCGATACGCTGCGCGCGATCGCGCCCGAAGACGGACGAGCGCAGTTGTCGCTGCTGCTCGATCACGTCGCGGGCCGTGAGGGCGAGGACGTCGCCGATCCCTATTTCGGGGAGGACGAGGGCTTCGAGCAGGCCTGGCGCGACATCTGCGCCGGCGTCGGCGGCCTGCTTGCCGAACTCGCGGGTCAACCGAGCCGGTAGCGCGCGATCGCCGAATAGCTGGCGCCCGATGCGCCAAGGTGGCTCTCGTAGAGCAGGAAATGGTCGAATTGCCCCTCCACCGGGTCGGGCCAGAGGCTGTCCATCGGTAGCCTTCCCGACGGCGCCTGCCCGCGTGCGAAGCGGGCCAGGGTGATATGCGGCACGAACGCCCGTTCCTCGGGTGGGATCCCCGCCCGCACCAACGCCGCTGTCACCGCCCCATGGAGCGACTTCACCGGAGGATGCGGCGTCACGCCCGCCCAGATATTGTCGATCCGGCCGCGACGGTCGAAGCAGCCGACTCCGTCGAGCCGCAGCGTGAAGGCCGGATGGGACACCGCACCCAGCGCCGCGGCGACGTCCTCGGCGACATGGCGATCGACCTCGCCGACGAAACGGAGGGTGAGGTGGAGCTGGGCGTCGTCCTGCCACCGAGCGCCGGGAATGTCGCCCATCGCGGCGAGCAATGCCTCACGCATCGGAAGCGGCGGACGCAAGGCTATGAACAGGCGGTGCATGCCCCCGATTGTCGCGCCATGTGACGGTAACGCAAGCCTGTTCAGGCGCCTTTCAGGCGCGATATGCTTGAAAAACCAAGTCGTTCCGCCGATATTGCGGACAGCGCGGCATTTCGCCGCATCATTGGAGAGTGTTTATACCATGGCAAACTGGTCCGACCCCCGAGTAAATGCCGCGCCCGCCGCGACACGAGCGGGTGTGGCTGACGCAGCCTTTGACGCCGGTCTGCGGTCCTACATGCTCTCGGTCTACAATTACATGGCGTCGGGCGTCCTGCTGACGGGTATCGTCGCGCTGCTCTTCGCCGAATCCGGCCTGGCCGCGCAGCTCTTCGTCACACCGCTTCGCTGGCTGATCGTCCTGGCGCCGCTCGCCTTCGTCATGGTGCTGAGCTTCGGCATCAACAAGCTGTCGACCACGGCGGCGCAGGGCCTGTTCTGGGCCTTCGCGGGTGTGATGGGCCTGTCGATGTCGTCGCTGTTCCTGGCCTATACCGGCTCGTCGATCGCGATCACCTTCTTCGCGACCGCGACCGCCTTCGCCGCGCTCAGCCTGTGGGGCTACACCACCAAGAAGGACCTGTCGGGCTTCGGCACCTTCCTGATCATGGGCGTCGTCGGCCTGCTGGTCGCTTCGCTGCTCAACATCTTCTTCAAGTCGCCGGCGCTGAACCTGGCGATCAGCGCCATCGGCGTGCTGCTGTTCGCGGGCCTGACCGCCTATGACACGCAGAAGATCAAGAGCATGTACTTCTACGTCGCCGGCACCGATTTCGCCGGCAAGTCGGTGGTGATGGGTGCGCTCACCCTCTACCTCGACTTCATCAACATGTTCACCTTCCTGCTGCAGTTCATGGGCGATCGCCGCTGATCCCGACGCAGGTCGAATGATGAAAGGCCCGGTGGCGACACCGGGCCTTTTTCTTTGCCCGCTCCGCGCTATGGTCCGGCGATGGGGGGACGGATGGACTATCTCGGCCTGCGCTTCGACCAGCTCGACGAGGATGCGGTGGTCGATCGGCTGCGGGCGCGGACGGCGGACGCGCCTTTCGCCTATCTCGTCACCCCCAATGTCGATCACGTCGTGCGGCTGTCGCGGCTGTCCGACAATGCGGAGGAATGGCGCGCCTATCGGCGGGCCGGCTGGTCGCTATGCGACAGCCGTATCCTGGCGCTGCTCGCCTCGCTTCGCGGTATCCGCTTGCCGGTGGTGCCCGGCAGCGACCTGACCGCCCGGCTGTTGCTGGACGTGGCCGCCCCGGGGGATCGGATCGCGCTGATCGGCGGGCGGGAGGGCGATCCGACGGTCCTGTCGCGCCTTCGTCCCGATATCGTCTTCGTCCAGCACGTCCCGCCGATGGGGCTGCGCGACGACCCCGCCGCCCGCACCGCCGCCGTCCGCTTCGCCATTGGCAGCGGCGCACGCTTCATCCTGCTCGCGACCGGATCGCCGCAGCAGGAACTGATCGCCGCCGAGGCGCTCGACCACCCTGATGCGCGCGGCACCGCGCTCTGTATCGGGGCATCGATCGACTTCCTGGCGGGGCGCGAGAAGCGCGCGCCGCGCTGGATGCAGCGGCTGGCGCTTGAATGGCTCCATCGGCTGCTGTCCGATCCGGCCCGGCTATGGCGCCGCTATCTGGTCGAAGGCCCGCGCATCCTGTTGCTCGCCTGGAGGTTCAGACGCCCGCCGTCATCCGAAAGGCGGGTCGATCCCTGATCCGCTCGATATAGGCGGCGATGCGGGGGTGATCGGCGATATCGGGCACCCCGAACATCGCCGCCCAGACGAGTTCCGCGCCGACATAGACGTCGGCGGCGCTGAACCGCTCGCCCAATATCCACGGGCCGGGGTCTAGCATCGTGTCGAGCGTGTCGAGCACGTCGGCATAGCTGCCATAGCCGGCGGTCGTCCGCGGTGCATCGGGCCGCTTGAGCATCGTGTCGAGGATCGCCGGCTCGATCACGCCCGCGCCGAAGAACATCCAGCGTAGCCAGGTGCCGCGCTGCGGATCGCCGATGGCGGGCGCCAGCCCCTTTTCCGGAAAGGCGTCGGCCAGATAGGCGATGATCGCGCCCGTCTCGGTCACCGTCACGCCGCGATGGACGATCGCGGGCACCTTGCCCATCGGATTGATCGCCAGATAGTCGGCCTGCCGGCTCTCGCCCTTCTCGAAGTCGATGACCACCAGCCGGTAGGGGATGCCGAGCTCCTCGAGCAGGAAATGGACCATCTGCGCGCGCGAGCGCGGATTGCCGTAGAGGACCAGTTCGTCGTTCATGCCAGCTTCTCCCGCAGGAAGGTGAGGGTCCGGTCCCAGCCGAGGGTCGCGGCCGCTTCATTGTAGCGTGCCGCCGACGTGTCGTTGTGGAAGGCGTGCTGGGTGCCCGGATAGTCGAAGCGGCGGACGTCGACATGCGCCGCCTGCAGCGCCTGGACCCAGGGCCCGGCACCCGCGTTCACCCGGTCGTCGCTGCCCGCATAATGGAGCATGACCGCAGCCTTGACCTTTGCCGCGTCGGCGGGCGGCGGAGGCGGGCCGTAGAAGGCGACGGCCGCTTTCAGCGCAGTCCCTGCGGTGACCGCCAGCCGATCGGCCATCGCGCCGCCCCAGCAGAAGCCGACCACCCCGACCTTGCCGCTCAGCAGCTTGTGCGCGGCGAGCCAGTCGATCGTGGCGACGCCGTCGGCGGTGGCGGCGGGAAGGTCGAGCGCGGCGATCATCGCGCGCGCCTTGTCCTCGTCGGCCGGCGTGCCGCCCTGCGGCGACAGGAAATCGAGCGCGACGCCGACGAAGCCGGCAACCGCCAGCCGCCGGGCGACGTCGCGCGTATAGGGCTGCAACCCGCGATTCTCGTGGACGACGAGGACGGCGGGGGGCTTCTTCGCATGCTTCTTCGGGATCGCCATATAACCGAACAACTGATGGCCATTGGCGCCCGGCCAATGCACCATCCGCGCCGTCAGCCGCTTGTCGTCCTCGGCGACGATCGCGGCGGCGGCGGGATCGGCGGCGATCGTCGCCGCCAGCATCTGTGCGGCCGCCGCACTGCCCGCGAGGCGGGTCATGTCGGCCATGAAGGCGCGGCGATCCTGCGCGCCATGGGTGAAGCGGTCGTAGAGCGCGATCGCGCGGGCCTTCAGATCCTCATCGTGCATGCTGTCGGCCCTTTCATCCTATTGTCCGGCCGGGAGCGGGGCCGGCGGTGGGGGAGGGGTAACCACCGGCGGCGGGACCGCGACGGTCGGCGCCGCGACCGGAACGGCCGCGGCTTCCTTGCCCGGTTCAACCGCCGGACGTGCCTCCGGTTTCGGTGCATGGACCACGGCGCCGCCGTCCTTGGGCATGCCGGCCGCGTCGCCGGTCGTCGCATCGATCGCGGTGATCTGGTCGGACCGGTCGACGGGTAGGGCGACGTCGTCGATGCTCGTAGCGATCTGAGGGCCGCCGCCGTCCTCCTCGACCACGGGAGGCTTCTCCTTCCCGCAGCCGGATAGCGTGATCAGCAGCGCGGCAATCAGAAGCGAGCGGCGCATCGGTTCATACCCCATGATAGTCGCGGAACCAGTCGACGAAGCGGGGGACGCCCTCGCTGATGTCGGTCGTCGGTCGGAAGCTCAGGTCGCGCTCGATCGCGCCGATATCGGCGAAGGTCTCGCGCACGTCGCCGGGCTGCATCGGTTTCATCTCGCGGATCGCCGGCCGGCCGCATGCGGCCTCGATCAGGTCGATCAGCCGGGTCAGCTCCTCCGATCGGTGATTACCGATATTGTAGATGGCGTGAGGCGAGACGCTCCCGCCCGCCTTGGCCTGCCCGTCGTCGGCCGGCGGATTGTCGACGGCCGCGATGACGCCGGTGACGATGTCGTCGATATAGGTGAAGTCGCGCCGCATCTCGCCGCCGTTGAACACCGAGATCGGCCGTCCCCGCAGGATCGCGTCGGTGAACAGCCATAGCGCCATGTCGGGCCGGCCCCAGGGGCCATAGACGGTGAAGAAGCGCAGGCCGGTCTGCGGCAGTCGATAGAGATTGGCATAGGTCTCGCTCATCAACTCGTCTGCCTTCTTGGTGGCGGCGTAGAGCGACAGCGGGTGATCGACCCGGTCCTCGACCCGGAAGGGCAGCGTCTCATTGCCGCCATAGACCGAGGAGGAGGAGGCGTAGACGAGATGCCCGGCCCGGCGTTCGCGCGCCAGTTCGAGGATGTTGAGGTGGCCCACGAGGTTGCTTTGCGCATAGGCGCGCGGATTCTCGAGCGAATAGCGGACGCCGGCCTGCGCGCCGAGATGGACGATCCGGTCGATCTCCAACCCTTCGAGCGCCGCGTCGAGCGCGGCATGATCGGCGAAGTCGCACGGGATGAAGCTGTAGCGGCCGCCGCCCTCCGCAGCGGCCTTGGCGACGCGGTCACGCTTGAGCTGGACCGAATAATAATCGTTGAGGTTGTCGATTCCGACGACGCTTTCTCCACGGGCGAGCAGGCGTAGCGAACAATGCATGCCGATGAAGCCGGCGGCGCCTGTGATGAGAATCGCCATGCGCCATCCTTAAGGTGTTGGCGGCGGCAGGAAAACCGATCTTCGAGGCTTCCCATTGCCGCATCGATGCCTATAAGGGCGCCTCGCCGACCATGCTGGGGCGTCGCCAAGTGGTAAGGCAGCGGCTTTTGGTGCCGCCATTCGCAGGTTCGAATCCTGCCGCCCCAGCCAACATGTCGATCAGTGCAGCAGTGCGCGGAACGTGTCGGCGGCGGCCGGGTTTTACGTCTTGATCGAGTTGCTCGCGACGGTGCTGCGAATGCGCGCAGTGCCGCAGGCGCCGGACCGTGATCGTTTGGGCCGGTTAGCCCCGAACATCGGGTCCCATATGCGCGCCGTCGAGGTGCTCGCGATCGCCGCCCCATCGAGAGGAACCCCTCGTCATGTCCGAACGGTCCCGACTTTCCGACGCGCACACCGAACAGCCCTCATTACGGGGACGCAGGGCGGCCATCACCGGCGGCACCACCGGCATCGGCCGCGCGATCGCTGTGCTGCTGGCGAGCGAAGGGGTCCGCGTCTTCGTCTGCGGCCGCACGTCCGAGCATCTCGATGACGCGCTCGAGCGAATCCGCGAGGTGGGGGAAGGCGACGGCGTCACGGTCGATCTGTCGCGGCGCGACGATGTCGATCGTTTCTTCAAGGCGGCCGACGCCTATCTCGGCGGTCTCGACCTTGCCGTGATCAACGCCGCGATCCCCGCCGAGGCGCTGGCCGACACGTCCGAGGACGACCTCTATTATCAGACCGCGACCGACCTGACCGCCTATCTGTCCTGCACGCGGGAGGCGGTGCGCCGGATGCAGGCGGGGGCCGACGTGATCCTCATCGGATCGATGTCGGCCAATTCACGATCGGCCGGATCGTCGGTCTATGTGGCGGCCAAGGCGGGGATTCAGGGTTTTGCGGAGGCGCTGCGCAAGGAACTGGCGGAAAAGGACATCAAGGTCGGGCTGATCGAGCCGGGCTTCACCGGCGCCGACTTCCAATATCCCGATTATCCACCGGAAAAGCAGGTCGAGCTG
Source organism: Rhizorhabdus histidinilytica (assembly GCF_900167915.1). Lineage (GTDB taxonomy): Bacteria > Pseudomonadota > Alphaproteobacteria > Sphingomonadales > Sphingomonadaceae > Rhizorhabdus > Rhizorhabdus histidinilytica. Next base: position 39,868 of record NZ_FUYM01000014.1, read on the forward strand.
ATTGGCCAACACAAGATGCTGCGGGCCGAGGACATCGCGGTGGCGGCGCACTTCATGCTGCGGCAGCCGCGGCGGACGGCGGTGTCGATGATGCGGGTGGAAACCCGGCTCGACCATCCCTGAGCCGGGACGGCCGGGCCGCGGTCGCCGTCAGGCGACCGATGCCCGGACCCGATCCGGTGCGGTGGGGCGGGGAACCCGCCCGCCGTCGATCTCACCGGCGAACCAGGCGCAGGTCGCCGCCAAGCCTTCCTCCAGCGATACCCGCGGTTGCCAGCCCAGCAGGCGTTGCGCGCGGCTGATGTCGGGGCGCCGCCGGCGCGGATCGTCGACCGGCAACGACCGATGGACGACGTCGGCGTCGCTGCCGGTCAGCGCCAGGATATGCGTCAGCAATTCGTTGACGCTGATCTCGTTGGGATTGCCGAGGTTGATCGGCTCGGCCTGGACCTGTTCGCTCTCCATCAGCGCGATCAGCCCCTCCACCATGTCGGAGACATAACAGAAGCTGCGGGTCTGGGTGCCGTCGCCATAGATGGTGATGTCGTTGCCCGACAACGCCTGGCAGATCAGGTTCGACACCACTCGGCCGTCGTCGGGGTGCATCTGCGGACCATAGGTGTTGAAGATCCGGGCGACGCGGACGTCGGTCCGCTCCATCCGGGCGAAGTCGAACGCCATGGCCTCGGCCGCGCGCTTGCCTTCGTCATAGCAGGCGCGCGGGCCGGTGCAGTTCACCCAGCCGCGATAATCCTCATGCTGCGGATGCGCCTCGGGATCGCCATAGACCTCGCTGGTCGAGGTCAGCAGGAAGCGGGCGTCGGCACGTTCGGCGAGCCGTAGCAGATGATCGGTTCCGACGACGTTGGTCAGCATCGTATGCTCGGGATTGGCCTGATATTGCGGCGGCGAGGCGGCGCAGGCGAGGTTGTAGACGCGGCCGATGCTCCAGGTGCGTTCAAGCACGTCGAGCGGCAGCGGATTGACGATGTCGGCCTCGATGAACTCGAAACGCTCGTCCCGTTCCAGGAGGCGGAGGTTGCTCGGTCGCGCGGTCTGGAGGTTGTCGAGGCACAGCACGGTCTCCCCACGATCGAGCAGCGCTCTGCAAAGGTGCGAGCCGATGAAGCCCGCCCCGCCGGCCACCAGGGTGATCTGATCGGAACGTTTGCTCATGCCATGGTCCTCTTCGCGTCGGTGGTCTTTTCGGAATCGTCGGGCAGGATGTGGGGAACCGCCCTGACCGGTCTCGCCGCTTCCGCGAGATGTCGCTCGAGCTCGGCCGCGCGGTGCACGGCGCTGTGGGAATGAAGGACGCGCTCGCGGGCCGCCCGGCCGATCTCCCGGCGATCCTGGTCGAGAATGCGGAGGACGCGGTCGCCATGCTCGGCCAGGATGATCTCCCGGTCGGGCTCCAGCAGCGTGCCGATCCCGGGCCAGACATCGGAAATGATCGGGGTAGCGGTCGCAGCGGCCTCGAACAGCCGTACCGAGGGAGACCAGCCGGCGGCGACCATGTCCGCACGCGTAACGTTCAGCGTGTAGCGCGAGCTATTGTAGAAGGCCGCATGCTCGGCCGGCGGCAGATGGTCGATCCGCTCGACATTGGCCGGCCAGGCGATGTCGGGCGGATATTGCGGGCCCGCCACCGCGAAGCGCAGGTCGGGGCGTTGTCGCGCTGGTTCGACCAGCAGCCTTTCGAGCATCGGCTGGCGATCGGGACTGTAGGTGCCAAGATAGGTGAGGTCCCAGCGCTTCGGCAGATCGAGCACCGGATAGGCGTCCGGATCGACCGAGCAGTAGAGCGCCCGCGTCGCCGGCGAGCCGTAGCGAAGCTCGATCTGCCGCAGCATCGGTCCGCCGGTGAAGGACAGGTAGACGTCGTAGCCCGCAACCAGATCGGCGGAGAGATAGCTGCAGTCGTCGCGCTCCAGCCGCGCCAGCGTCACAGGGGTGTCAATGTCATAGAAGGCGGTCACCCCTTCGGCGACGTCCTGGACGTAGCGGCCCACCTGGATGCCGTCGGGCACATAGGAGCCGACGATGACGGCGTCGGCTGCAGAGATCGCGCGTGACCATCTGCGGAGCTCGGCCGTGTCGCGATAGAAGGCGAGACGGCAATAGGTCGGATCGACGAGATCGCGCTGCTCGGCATACCAGGGCATGTCGCGTTCGAGGAACAGGATATCATGGCCGCGTGCCGCGAAGGCGTCGAGCAGCGCGCGATAGGTGGTGGCATGGCCGTTGCCCCAGGAGGAGGACAGGGTGAGGCCGAGGACGACGAGCTTCATGCCGCCACCTCGACCTGCTCGGCCAGCTCGCGGAACAGGCGATCAACCGCCACGGCGCGCAGTGCATAGCTGTGCTCCGACCGGACCCGCCGGAGGGCGGCCGCGCCGATCTCGATCGCCTGCTCCGGGGTCAGCGTCGCCAGCAGCTCGGCCACGTCCCGTCCGTCGCGCGCGACCAGCACTTCCTCGCCCGGCTTCAGGAACAGCTCGATCCCTTCCCAGGCGTCGGTGATCAGGCAGGCCGCGGCGCCGGCCGCCTCGAACACGCGTGTGGCAGGGGAATAGCCGACCTGCGCCATGCTCGATCGTGCGATGTTGAGCACCGCCAGGGGCGACGAGTTGAAGGCGTTGTGATCGGCCGTGTAGACATGGCCGACGGGGACGACATTGGCAGGCATCGCCGCGTCTGCCCAGCCGTTGCCGCCGATCAGGAAGTGGCGATCCGGTAGCGATCGGGCCGGTTCGAACAGGAACTCGGCGACACGCTCCTCGCGATCGGGCAGGCGGTTGCCGAGGAAGGCGAGATCGGCGCGGAAACGAGGATCGGCGGGAACCGGATGATGGGTCTCGGGATCGAGCGCGTTGTAGACCGGAACGCAGCGCCGCGCGCCCCAACGGCGATAGGCTTCGATCACGGGCGGGCCACCGCCATAGGTCAGGACGAGGTCGAGCTCGCAGACCGCGCGGCGCACGGGATGGTCCGGCTGTCCGCTCATCTCGTCCAGCGTAGCGGCGGCGTCGACGTCCCAGAATATCTTCAGCGCGTGGGGGCGGGACCGTTCGACGATGCCTTCGAGCAACTCGCGGTCGAACACGCCGACGCCGCTGGCCTTGACGACGATGTCGGCATCCGCCGCCTCGGCCAGCACCGACCGCAGACCTTCTGTGGTGGCGGGATAGACGATCGAACGAACCCATTCGGGCGGATCGATGTCACGATGCTGCTGCCGGTCGAAGGCGTCGGGCTCGTAGAAGCTGATCGCGTGCCCGCGCTTCGCCAATTCGCCCAATATTCCGCGATAATAGGTGGCGGCGCCGTTCCAATAGGAAGAGAGGAGGCTGGATCCGTAGAAGGCGATCTTCATGCGATGCTCCGTGCGGGCAGGGGCGCGGCGATGCCGTCGACGATGTCGAGCAGCTGGCCGACGCGATGGGCGCAGCTATGGCGGGACCGGATCGTCTCCAGCCCATGGGCGGCGAGACTGGCGCGCAGCCCGGAATCGTGCGCGATGTCGCGCAGATGGCGGCTCATCTCCGTACCGCTGCGCGCCGCGAGATAGTCTGTGCCGGTGCGGAACAGGCCTTCGCTGTCGGTCCAGGGCGCCGAGGCGAGCGGGATTCCGCAGGCGAGCGCCTCGAACATCCGGATCGTCGGGATGCCGGGCAGCCGCGTCGCATAATAGTGGCGCGGGACATGGACGGTCGCAAGCGCACCGGCGAAGATCGCGGGCACCTTCGCATTGGGCGCCCAGCCATGATAGCGGACGCCGTAGCGGCGTAGCATGTCGAGCGCCCGATCGGGATAGCGCACGCCGTAGAGGTCGAGCGGCAGGCCCGCTTCGCGGGCCGGGCGGAAGAGATAGGTCTCCAGCTCCGCGGTGCGCTCGCCGTCGCCCCAGTTCCCGATCCAGACCAGCCCGTCGCGATCGGTCTCGCCTTTAGCCGGTGGGTGGAAGATGCGCGTATCGGCGGCCTCGTGCCACGTCCACACCCGATCGCCCCAGCCCCAGCGGCGATAGACCTCCGACAGCGCCTCGCCGAAGGCGAGCACCCCGTCATAGCCGGACAGGTCGAAGGCGCGGATCGCCTTGGGGTCGCTGACCGCACGGTGATGGGTGTCGTGGAACAGCAGGGTGAAGGCTGCGCCGCGCTTGCGCAGCCGGCCGATGTCGGCGACCAGGCCGGGATCGTTCCATTCATGGACGATCACCAGGTCGGCGCCATCGGTCAGGTCGGCGGCGCGGGTTCCGGGGCCGTAGCAGCGGGTCCTGAGCTCGGGATAGGCTTCGGTCATGGCGTCGAGCCCCGCCACGCCATGGTCGGCGACCAGATTGCTCAGGCTCCAATTGTCGCGGGCTTCGAGCGCCAGCGTCTCATGGCCGCGCCGCTGGAGCTCCGACAGCACGCCGCGCAGGAAATGGGCATTGCCATGGTTCCAGCAGGACAGCAGTGAATGGGTGAAATAGGCGATCTTCATGCCAGCGCCCTCGCTCGTGCCGGAAGGGTGTTGCCGTCGAGCAGGCGGCGATAGGCGGCCATGGTCGCCGTGCCCGTCGCCACGGGGCAATAGCGGCGCGCCCGGATGCGCGCGGCGTCGCCACGTTCGATCCGAATCCGGGCGTCGCCGATCAGCCGGTCGATCGCCTCGGCGAAGCCGAAATCGTCGCGCGGATCGACGAAGACGGCGACATCGGCCCACAGCTCGCGAAAGGTCGGGATGTCGGACAGGACCAACGGGCAACCGGCCATCGCGGCCTCGAGAACCGCGAGGCCGAAAGGCTCGTAGAGCGAGGCTGAAACAAAGACCGGGCGGCTCGCCAGCCGGTCCGCCACCGCCTCGTCGTCGAGGTGGCCGAGTGGTGCGATGGCGGCGAAGTCGATATGCTCGCCATTGGGGCCGTCACAGGGGCCGGCGGCGCGGAACGGTACGCTGAGCCGGGCGGCGGCGCGGTCGAGGGTCGCCAGGTTCTTGGCATCGTCCCACAGCCGGCCGGCCGTGAAGGCGAAGTCGTGCATCGCCCGAGAGGAAGCGCCGCTGGCGACCCGTCCGTTGTGGATCGCCAGCGGCATGCGGGCGAGGCGATGGTGCGCGGCTGTCGCGGCGGCGAAGCTCCGGCTCGGCGCGATCGCCAGATCCGCCCTGTCCAGTCCGGCGCGATGGAGCTCGTCCCGCCAGGCGAGATCGGCGGGCAGGGGGCCGCCGCGGACCGCATCCCACCAGGTGCCGACGCAGCTATGGGCCACCGTCACGACCGGCGCCGGGAAATCGGCCGCGGCGGCCAGCGCGGGGCTGTTGAGGTGGACGATATCTGCGTCGTGGGCTGCCGCCAGCAGGGCCAGATGCTCCCCAGCTTCCTCGATCCGTCGCGGATCGGCGGCGGTCCAGTCGAGGTCATGTCCGGTCTCGAACAGGCTGAGACCATCGATCGCCTCGGCCTGCGCGCGCTGGCGCGGACCGGGCGGAGGGCCGAGCACCGCCAGGGCGATGACCGATCCTTGCGCGGTGAGCGTGCGGCAGAGATCAAGCGAATATTGCCAAACGCCGCCGATCGCGTCGCAGCTCATCATGATCCGGGGCGCCGCGGTCATGACGCGGCCATCAGCGTGCGTGGCCAGGCGACGGCGCGCTCCTCGGCCAGCCACCGCGCCAGCCGCTCGACGCCTTCGCGCCAATCGCGCTTGGGCGGCAGGCCGAGTTCGCCGTCGGCGCGCAACGTGTCGGCGACGAAATAGCGCTGGTCGCCTGCCCGCCAGTCGGCGAACTCGATTGCGACCCGACGGTCCAGCAGACGCTCGATATGCGCGACGAGGCCGTTGAGACTCACTGCATTGGACGGGCCGCCGCCGAGATTGAACGCCCGTCCCCGCACCTCGTCCATCCGGTGCCAGGCGGCGAGATAGGCCTCGACCGCGTCCGAGACGTCCAGGATGTCGCGGACCTGATGCCCATCGCCGAAGATGGTGATCGGCTTTCCTTCGAGCGCGCGGATCAGGAAATGGGCGACCCAGCCCTGGTCCTCGGTGCCCATCTGCCGTTGCCCGTAGATGCAGCTCATCCGCAACACGGCGGTACGCAGGCCGAAGCTGCGGGCGTAATCGAGCACATATTGGTCGGCCGCGCCCTTGGAGCAGCCATAGGGGGTGTGGAAGTCGAGTGGCCGTTCCTCGCTCACGCCGTTGCGCGCGACGAACTCGTCGGCGGGGCGATAGCCCTCCTCCTTCAGGACGAGCTCGATATCGCCCAGCCCGCCATAGACCTTGTTGGTCGAGGCGAAGACGAGCGGCGTGGCGGGAGCCTCGCACCGCAGCGCTTCGAGCAGCTCGATCGTGCCCAGCACGTTGGTCTCGAAGTCGGAGCGTGGATCCTCGATGCTGGTGGTGACCGCGACCTGCGCCGCCATGTGGAACACAGCCTTGCTTTCTGCGACGGCCATCCGGAGGCGATCCTCCTCGCGGATGTCGGCGACGATCGCGTAGATGCGTCCGGGGTGGCGACGTTGCAGCCAGTCGAGGTTACGATCGACGCCGGGGCGGGTCAGGGCATCATAGATGGCGATGTCATGGCCTTCGCGGGCCAACCTGTCGGCAATGTTCGAGCCGATGAAGCCGGCGCCGCCGGTGATCAGGACGGGGCGGGAATCGATCATGCCACCAGCCCCCGCGCTTCGAGTTCGGCGCGCGCATGGTCGACCCGGTCGACGGCGGTTCGTTCGGCGACCCATTGCGCGAGCTCGGCCAGCCCCTCGCCGAAGTCGCGACTGGCCTGGAAGCCGAGCCTCTCGTCCGCCAGCCGTGTGTCGCAGAAGCAATGGCGGATGTCGCCGATCCGCGCCTTGCCCAATATCTGCGGCTCGATCTGGTTCTTGCCCATGGCGCGGGCCAGTTCGACGGCGACCTCTGTCACGGAGCGGTCCTGGCCGGAGCCGATGTTGAAGGTTCCGCCGGCAGCCTGGGGCAGGAACAGCGCGTCGGCGAAGGCGCGGGCCACGTCGTCGACATGGACGAAGTCGCGGCGTTGCTCGCCATCCTCGAAGATCAGCGGCTGCTGGCCGTTGAGCAGACGGGACGCGAAGATCGCGAGTACGCCGGTATAGGGATTGGAAAGCGCCTGGCCCGGACCATAGACGTTGAACAGGCGCAGGCAGACCCCCTCGATTCCATAGGGACGGCTCATGATGTGGGTGGTGCGCTCCTGGACATATTTGTTGAGCGCGTAGATCGAAGCGAGGCTCGGCCGCTTCCATTCGGGGGTCGCGATCGGTGCCAGCGGGCGTCCGTCGGCATCGAGCGGGTCCCAGCAGACCTGGCCGTCGTGGAGCGTCCGGCGCTCGGCGTCCTCCACGGCATTCCCCTCCACGTCGCGATAGAGGCCTTCGCCATAAATGCTCATGGAGGAGGCGGTGACGACCCGGCGGACCGGCTGGTCGATCAGCCGCTCGAACAGTACGGCGGTGCCGACGTCGTTGGCGGAGGTATAGCGCTCCACTTCGTACATCGATTGGCCGACGCCGACCTCGGCCGCGAGATGGATGACGCTGTCGACGCCACGCAGCGCGCGCGACACGGCGTCCCCGTCACGGACATCGCCACGGAGGAATTCGACGCCCGTCGTGGGCGGGACGGCATCGGCGCCGTGCACCTGCTCGATGAGGCTGTCGAGGATGCGGACGCGATGCCCGCGGTCGAGCAGCTCCGCCGCGACGGCGCGTCCGATGAAGCCGGCCCCGCCGGTGATCAGAATATTTTCCACGCGAATCTCCCTCGCTCCATCGCACCGAGGGCGGGCCATCAATCTATGTTAATTACTTGATCTATGTTAGATCATATTTGCTATTTGAAATGATTTTAACATGGATTAATGTTTTTGGCTCGCCTTCCTTCAAATATAAGGCCTATTAAGACGAGCTTCTTCATCATCTAGTTCCGAAGAGTATTTTCGGCTTGGCTTCATTCATGTTCCATTCATCGGATATATTTCAAAATAGCTGAACCAAGTCGCTGTTTCGTGCTTTTGCAGCTTCTATGTTGATGCTGCCGTCACAATCCTCATGAGCGCGACCATCTTCCTCGCCCGGCATGGCACCCATGACGAAGTCGGTCGGATTCTTTCGGGCCGGTCCGGCATCGGCCTGTCGTCTGCGGGTCTGGACCAGGCGGCGAGGCTGGCCGCCCATTGCGCTTCGCTGGGCCTGACCGCGATCCATAGCAGCCCGCGTCCGCGTGCGCGTCAGACAGCGGAGATAGTGGCGAAGGCCTTCGGGCTGGAGCCGATCGTCGTCGACGATCTCGACGAGATCGACTTCGGCGCCTGGACGGGCCGTTCCTTCGCCGCGCTCGATGCCGACCGGCGCTGGCGCCGGTGGAACAGCCGGCGTGCGCTGGCTCGTCCGCCGGGTGGCGAGACGATGGCCGCCGCGACCGGTCGGATTGTCCGGCATCTCGACCGGCTGGCGGCGAAGGGATGCAGCCACGTGCTGTGCGTCAGCCATTGCGACATCATCCGCGGCGCGGTCGCCTTCTATGCGGGACTGGGCTTCGACCGGATGCTCGAGTTCGAGATCGAACCCGGATCGCTCAGCAGCCTGTTCCTCGACGACCGATGTGCGCGGGTCCTTCAGCTCAACGAGGTGCCGCGATGAACCGTCTGCCGTCTCCGCGGGAGCTGCGTGCCGATATCGAGGCGCTCGGCCCCTGGTTCCATAACATCGACATCCACGGGGTCTGGACCGCGCCTGACCATTTCCTGGGCGACTATCCGGGCGCGAAATTCCGGCGCTTCGCCAGGGCGCTGCCAAAGGACCTGCGCGGCATGTCGGTGCTCGACATCGGGTGCAATGCCGGCTTCTACTCGATGGAGATGAAGCGGCGTGGCGCGGACTATGTGCTCGGCGTCGATTCCGACGACCATTATCTTGCCCAGGCGCGGTTCGTCGCGGAAGCGCTGGGCTATGCCGACGTCGAGTTCCGCCGGCTGTCTGTCTACGATGTCGCCTTGCTCGGCCGGCGCTTCGACCTCGTCATCTTCATGGGTGTCTTCTATCATCTGCGCCATCCGCTGCTCGCGCTCGACCTGATCCGCGAGCACGTCGCCGGCGATCTCCTGCTGTTCCAGTCGCTGACGCGCGGCTCGCGCCGCGTCGCGCCGGTGAAGCCGGACTATGAATTCGACGATCCCGACGACTTCGGCCGGCCCGGCTATCCGAAGCTGCACTTCGTCGAGCACCAGTTCGCCCATGACTGGACCAACTGGTGGATACCCAACCGCGCTGCGACCGAGGCGATGCTGCGCAGTGCGGGGTTCGCTATCGAGGCCGGTCCCGTCGACGAGGTCTATCTCTGCCGCGTCGCCGACATTCCCTATCAGGGCTGGGGCCCGGGGCTCGGCGCGGTCTATCCTGCACGAAAGGCCGACACATGATCGAAGCCGCGATGATCTGGAACGAGCCCAACAACAAGTCGCACTGGGATCTGGAGATCGACCCCGACTGGGCCCGCTACGGCGAATGCGTCCGGCTGGCGGGAAGCGCGATCGCCGCGGTCAATCCCGGACTGCCGCGCGTGCTGGGCGGCATGTCTCCGATCGACCCCTTCTGGCTGAGGCAGGTCGAAGCGCACGGGGCGCTCGACCATGTCGAGGTCGTCGCGGTGCACGGCTTCCCGCTCGACTGGAATCTGTGGCCGATCCACGCCTGGCCCGACAAGATCGCCGAGATCGAGGCGGTGACCGACAAGCCGGTGTGGGTGACCGAGGTCGGTGTCGGCTCGTTCGGCGCGGAGGAGGTGCAGGTCTTCGGCCTCAACCGCACTGCCGAGCTGCTGATCGACCGGGTGCCGCGCATCTTCTGGTACAGCCTGTTCGATCTTCCGCAGAGCTGGGGAGCGACGACGCGCCACCGCGAGGCCGAGGGATCGAGCTATTATCGCCACTTCTACATGGGCCTCATTCGCGAGGACGGCAGCCCGAAGCCCGCGTTGGAGGATTATGCGCGGGTCGCCTCCCGCATGGGCCTGATGCAGTGGTTCCATTTCGAGGACCACCGTCTGGACGAGGCGGTGCGCTGGATGCGCAGCCTCGGCGTCCGGCAATTGCGGACCGGCCTGTCCTGGGCCGATTATTTCCGGCCGGGCGCGCTCGACTGGTTCGACCGGCAGATGGAAGCGCTCGCCGAGTTCGACGTCACCGTCACCTTCTGCTTCACCCCCGAACATCTCGGCATGGTTCCGCACCATACCAGCGCGCCGGCCGATCCGACCGCCTTCGCCGACTTCTGCGCCGAGATGATCGACCGTTATGCGCCGGCCCGGCCGGCTCTGCCCCGCGCCATGGGCGCCTAGGAGAGGATCGATGCTCGCACCCCCATCGCAGCCCATCAACCTGGCCATCGTCGGCGTCGGCAACTGCGCCAGCTCGCTCGTGCAGGGGCTCGGCTATTATGCCGATGGCCGCAACGACCCCGCCGGCCTGCGCCAATGGGACATCGGCGGCTATCGGCCCTCCGACATCCGGATCGTCGCAGCCTGGGACATCGACGCGCGCAAGGTCGGGCGCGACGTCGCCGATGCGATCTTCGCCCGGCCCAATTGCACGACCATCTTCTTCGCCGATCTCGAGCCGACGGGCGCCGTGGTCGAGATGGGAGCGGTCCTCGACGGAGTCGCCGAGCATATGGGCGACCAGCCCGTCGACCGCACCTTCCTGCCCGCGGATGCGGCGCAGCCCGACAAGGGCACGGTCGTTCGGCGGCTGCGCGAGACCGGGACCGACGTCCTGATCAACTATCTGCCGGTCGGATCGCAGGCCGCGACCGAGTTCTACGTCGAATGCGCGCTGGAGGCCGGGGTCGCCTTCGTCAACGCCATCCCCGTGTTCATCGCCAGCGAGCCCGCCTGGGCCCGGCGCTTCGCTGCGGCGGGCGTGCCGGTCATCGGCGACGACATCAAGGCGCAGATGGGCGCGACCATCGTCCACCGCGTGCTCACCGACCTGTTCGCACGGCGCGGGGTGAAGCTCGACCGCACCTACCAGCTCAACACCGGCGGCAACACCGACTTCCTCAACATGTCTAACCGGCAGCGGCTCACCTCGAAGAAGATATCGAAGACGGAAGCGGTCCAGGCCGTGGCCGAGCAGCGGCTCGCCGACGAGGATATCCATGTCGGGCCGTCGGACTATGTCGCCTGGCAGAACGACAACAAGGTCTGCTTCCTGCGGATGGAAGGGCAATTGTTCGGGGGCGTGCCGATGAACCTGGAGATGCGTCTCTCGGTGGAGGACAGCCCCAATTCCGCCGGTGTGGCGATCGACATGATCCGCTGCGCGAAGCTGGCCCTCGATCGCGGGATCGGCGGGCCGATCGACTCCGCCTCGGCCTTCTTCTGCAAGCATCCGCCGTTGCAGATGTCCGACGAAGCGGCCCATGCCGCGCTGGGCCGCTTCGTCGGCGGCGATGCCGTCAGCCCGCAGGCTTGAGGTGGCGCGCCAGATGCTTGTTCATCTCGAACATCGAGGCTTCCTTCTTGCCGAAGATCTTCGACAGCTTGTCGTCGGCCTTGATCGTGCGGCGATCCTTCGCGTCCTGAAGGTCGTTCTTCTTGATGTAGCTCCATATCCGGCTGACCACATCCGCGCGCGTCGTCGGCTTGTCGCCGACGATCGCTCCCAACTCCGCCGACGGCTGCACCGCGCGATGCAGCCCGTCCGTCTTCGCGCCCGTCTTCCGGTTCGTCGCCATGACATGTCTCCCATTTGCTGGACCCGGCGGAAACGCTCCGCCGGTCGGCCGGCTCCCGATGCCGAGCGAGGATAGGATGAAGCGAACCAGCATGGCGGCAGTCGTCCTGACCGGCCCCGGAAAGACCCGGATCGATCGGGTTGCCATCCCCGATCCGGGCCCCGGACAGGTCCGCATCCGGCTCGAAGGTTGCGGGGTCTGCGCCTCCAATCTCGGTCCCTGGGCCGGCCCCGAATGGATGGCGTTCCCGACCGAACCCGGCGCGCTCGGCCATGAGGGCTGGGGGACCGTCGATGCGCTGGGGGAGGGGGTGTCGAGCCTGCTCGTCGGCCAGCGCGTCGCGGCCCTCTCCTATCGAAGCTATGCCGAGTTCGACATCGCCGACGAGGCGGCCTGCGTCCCGCTGCCGTCGTCGCTCGCCGGCCGGCCGTTTCCGGGCGAGCCGCTCGGCTGTGCGATGAACATCTTCCGCCGTGCCGATATCCGGGCCGGGCAGGATGTCGCGATTGTCGGCATCGGTTTCCTCGGTGCGATCCTGACGCGGCTCGCCACCGATGCGGGTGCGCGTGTCATCGCCATCTCGCGCCGGCCCTTTTCGCTGGAGGTCGCGCGGCGCTTCGGGGCGGCCGAGACGATCGTCCTCGACGACCGCGCCGCCGTCGTCGCGCGCGTCGCCGAACGGACCGGGGATCGGCTCTGCGCGCGGGTGATCGAGGCGGTGGGCAAGCAGGAGGCGCTCGACCTGTCGGCGGAGCTGACCGGCGAGCGGGGCAGGCTCGTGGTCGCTGGCTACCATCAGGATGGGCCACGGCAGGTGAACATGTGGCTCTGGAACTGGCGCGGGATCGACGTGATCAACGCGCATGAGCGCGATCCGGCCGTCTATGCGGCGGGCATCCGTGACGCGGTCGATGCCGTCGCAGACGGACGGCTCGATCCTTCGCCGCTCTACACCCACAGCTATGGCCTCGACGAGTTGGGCGACGCGCTCGATGCGACCCGCGATCGGCCCGACGGCTTCCTCAAGGCCTGGGTGCGGCTCGCATGAGCCGCGCCGTCAGGCTCGCCTTCCTGGGCGTCGGATGGATCGGACGGCACCGGATGGAGAAGCTGCTCGCGGCCGGGGCAGAGGCGATCGCGATAGCCGATCCATCGCCCGACAATCTCGCTGGGGCGCTGCGGCTGGCCCCCGATGCCGTGCCCTGCGGCGATCTCGATGCCCTGCTCGATCGGCAGCCCGACGGGGTGGTGATCGCAACGCCGAGCGCGCTGCACGCGCGGCAGGCGATCGCGGCACTGGATCGGGGTGTGCCGGTGTTCTGCCAGAAACCGCTCGGTCGGGATGCCCGGGAGGTGGAGGCGGTGCTGGCCGCCGCGCGGCGGGCGGACCGGTGCATCGGTGTCGATCTGTCCTATCGCTTCACAGCGGCCATGCAGGCGATCAAGGCGTTGCTCGACGCCGGTGAGCTAGGCTCGGTCTACGGCGTCGATCTCGTCTTCCACAATGCCTATGGGCCCGACAAGCCGTGGTTCTACGATCCGGCGCAGTCGGGCGGGGGCTGTCTGATGGACCTCGGCGTCCATCTCCTCGACCTGGCGCTGTGGGCGCTCGACTTCCCCGCCGTTCGATCGGTGTCGGGGCATGTAATGGCGGCAGGCCGGCCCTTGCCCGACCGATCGTCCGGGGTGGAGGATTATGCGCTAGCCGAGCTGGTTCTGGCTGGCGGCGCGGTCGTTCGGCTCGCCTGTTCGTGGCGCCTTCCGGCAGGGCAGGATGCGGTGATCGCCGCGGAATTCTACGGGACCGGTGGCGGTGCGGCGATGCGCAATGTGGACGGCTCCTTCCACGACTTCGCCGCCAGCCGCTTTCGCGGTACCGCGGTCGAGCCGCTCGCCGCGCCGCCCGACGACTGGGGCGGCCGCGCGGCGGTCGCCTGGATGAAGGGGCTGGCCCGGCGAGGCTACGACGCCGAGGCCGATCGCCATGCCGACGTCGCGCTGCTGATGGATCGCATCTACGAAGCCGCAGCGCCATCCATCAGATCAGCCATAGATACAGCAGCGTAAGACCGGCGCCGGTCGATACGAGCAGGGTCAGCCCCCCGAGCAGGTTGAGTGCGATCCCGTTGATCCGTTCTCCCATGATCCGCCTGCTGTTGGTCATCAGCAGGATCAGGGCCAGCAGCGCCGGTGTCGTGAAGCCCTGCACCACGCCGGCCCACACGAGCGCGTCCATCGGATCGAAGCCGAGGAAGTTGACGCCGACGCCGAGCGCTGTGAACAGGATGATCAGGCCGTAGAAGCCCTTCGCCTCGCGCGGCCGGGCATGGAGGCTCGCTTTCCAGCCGAGCGTCTGGGCGACGTCATAGGCGGCACCCGTGGTCATCACCGGCACCGCCAGAAAGCCCACCCCCACGACCCCCAGCACGAACAGCGCGCCGGCGGCGTCGCCCGCCAGCGGCCGCAGCGCATCGGCGGCATCGGCCGCGCTCGCGATCTCGGTCTGTCCCGCCTGGTGCAGCGTCGCGGCGGTCGACAGGATGATGAAGTACATAACGATGTTGGAGAAGATCATGCCGATCCAGATGTCGCGCCGGCTTTCGTGGAGTTCGGCACGGCTCGCCCCCTTGCGCTGTTGAACCGTGGTACGGCCCAGCGCGATCTCCTCCTCCACCTCCTCGTTCGACTGCCAACTGTAGAGATAGGCCGACAAGGTCGTACCGATGATCGCGACGACCAGCGTTATGAACTCCCGGTCGAGGCGGATGGTCGGCACGACGGTGGCCCGGAGCACCTCGGGCCAGTCGGGCCGCGCCAGGATCGCGGCGCCGACATAGGCGAGCAGCGCGAGCGCCAGCCAGCGGAAGACGTTGCGGATCGCGACGTAGGAACCGAGGATCTGGAGCGCCAGGATGACGGCGGCGATCGGCGGAACGAGCCAGCGGGGATCGAACGGAAGATAGATGCCCAACGCGGCCGCCATGCCGCCGAGGTCGGCGCCGGCCTCTACCGTATTGGCGATCAGCGCTCCGCTGAGGAGAGGGTAGAGGAGCCAGCGGGGATAGAAGTGACGGATCGCGTCGAACAGGCCGCGTCCGGAGACCATCGACAGCTTCGCGGTCAGATAGACCACGGCGAACATCATCGGCATGGTCGCCGGCGCCATCCACAAGATCGGGTTGCCGATCTTGGCGCCGGCGCTCGCATAGGTGCCGATCGCCGACGGATCGTCGTCGGCGGCCCCGGTGATCAGGCCGAGGCCGAGCGCCCGGCCGAACCCTTCCCGACGGCCGGCCGGCGCATCCGTGTTTCCGGAAGCCGGAGAGGAGCGACGCAGCATGCGGGCCCTTTCGGTCTGGTTCCTTCTCGGCAGCGCGCCTTACGATCCGCGGCCCTTGGCTGGCTTCCACCGCAGCACGAACTGGCCGCGCGCGGGGACCCGATAGTCGATCCGCCGATCTGACCGGCCGATGGGCCGGACCTCGTCGCCGTCGATCGAGGAGAGCTTGACGGCCGGCATGCGGCGGCGGGGAAGGCGCAGGATCGACAGGTCGACCTCATAGCCGTCCGCGCCTTCCACCTGGATCGACAGGACATGCTCGGCGGTGCGCTCCATCTGGCGGATGAAATGATCGCAGAAGAGGCGGAACGGCGCGCCCTCAACCCAATATTGCGATCGGGTGGCGAACGTGAAGGCCGCACCCGCGCCATAGACTTCCTGTCCCACCTGGCCGGCCGGCTGGCCGTCGGGGTAGAGGTCCTCGAGCGGGAAGGATAGCGACCGGTCGATATGGCCGTTGCGGATTTGCGCCGCCAGGATCTTCCGCGGCAGCGCGTCGGGATAATAATACCAGGCGCGGTCCAGCGCATAGCGGCAATATTCGCTGACCAGCGTCCGCACCGCGGGCTCGATGTCGGGGCCGCCATCGCGCAGATAGCGTTCGAACGCCGAGAAGCTGTCATAGCATTCGTACATGGCCATGTACGGCGCGTCCTGCAGGCAGGTGGCGCCAAGGAAGTTGGAATAGTGCCGCGCCGCGCCGATCTCCGATTTCCAGATCTCGCAATTGTGGAAGAAGCTGGCGAGATAGACGTAGCTCTGTTCCAGATGCTCGCTCGCGGCGGTGATCCGCCACAGTCTGAGGCAGGCGGCGGCTCCCCAGGCGGTGAGGTTGGCCTGGTAGTTGAGGTTGAAGCGCATGCCCTTCGCGACCTCGATCGCCGCGCGCGCTTCGTCGAGGTAGCGCTTGTCGTCGGTCAGCTCGAAGCATTGGAGCATCACATAGGCATAGAGGCCGCCGACGTCGGTCTGACCTCGATCGTCGTTGGCGGTCGCGGTGATGATCGAGAAGTCGTCGATCTTGAACTGGATCGGCCAGCGATAGTCGAAATGCCGCGCCGCCTTGATCGCATAGTCGATCGACCCCAGCAGCAGGCTGCGGGCCTCGGCGTCGCCGTCCAGCGCCAGCCGGCCGAGGTTGAGCAGCGGGTGATAGAGATACCAACTGTCGACCGCATCGGGGTCCTTGTCCTTGCCGACGTTGGGCAGGTAGCGGCGCAGCGTTCCCAGCTTGGCGTCGTGGAACCGGCCCAGCCCCTTCTTGAGCTCGGTCTCCATCGCGACCGGCTTGCCGAGCCATTTCGCATAGTCGTGCAGCGCCGCGATCAGCGCCAGCTGCACCATGATGTCCGGATATTCGCTATCGGTGTAGGGATGGACATAGAGATGCCCATAATGGCGGACGGTCGCCTTGGGCGAGTTCATCAGGTCAACGAGGGTACGTTCCGCGCGGCCGGCCCAGTCGCGGAACTCGGTCTCCGGCTTGTCGATCAGCGCATAGGCTGAACTGAGCTGCTGCAGGAACAGCCGGGCGATGTCCCGCTCATTCTTGGCGGGACAGTCGCGGACGATCAGGATCGCGTCCGAGATGGTAACCGTCTCGCCGGCGGGCAACGGGTTGACCGGCGGCGTGCCGCTTTGCGGCGGTGATGGCGGCAGATAGCCGAGTTCGGGCCATTCGCCGCCCACGGCGCCGTCGGGCGCGGTATGCGTCGCGGCATAATAGCGGTTCATCGCGGTCAGGTTCTGGAAGTAGAGCAGGTTGCCGAAGCCCGGCTCGTCCATGACCAGGTAAAGCAGGCCCGTGTTGAGGCCGCGTTGCGCGGCTTCGACATGTCCCTTCGCACCGGCCGGATCGTCCTTGTCGTCGAGCGGATAGAGGTCGCGCGGCAGGAAGGGGACAAGGAGGGGAGCGGACGGGGTCAGGTCCACCGTCACGCGAAGCCGGTGCAGGTCGGTATCGCCGATCCGGAAGCTGATCGCGTGGACGCCGATGGGGCTGCGCACCTCGATCCGCGCGGCCTCGTCCTTGCCGGGCCTGAGGGCACGGGCGGTTCCCTGCGGCGCATAGGCGGCCCTGAGTGCGACGCCGCCACGATCGGGGCGGCGGATCAACGCCCAGACCGAATCCGTGCCTTGCGCGACTTCTACGTCGAGATCGCCGAGTTGAAAGACGGCGAGACGTCGGAGCGATCGTTCGGCCAGTTCCTTTCGAAGCGTCAGCAGATAGGGGCTCGCGCCCGGTTCCAGCCGCCGCGCCTCGACCGCGCTGCCCGGTGCGTCGGCCTTCATCCTGTCTCTCCGATTCGTTCGTCGGGCGCCAAAAAATCGGCGGACCGCCGGGCGGCCCGCCGCAGGGTGGGGAAGGGTGCGGGATCGTCGATCATGGGTGCTGGCGGGGCCTTGCCTGTTGGTTGCCGGTCGGCGTCTGCGCCTGCGCGTTGCCCGCCGCCTGAAGCGCGTTCTGGGCTTCGGCACCCGCCGATACCGGCTCACGATCGCGGATCGACTCCGCGGCGTTGTCGAGCACCGAAGCGGCGGCGGGATCGCTCTGCTCGGCCGCATTTTCGAGCTGGTCGGCGGCGTTGTCCGCGGCGGAGTGCCCGCAAGCCGCCAGCAGCAGGACGGCGCATCCGATCACGTAGCGGCGCGGGATCACGGCGTGTCGTCCCCGGCGGCGAGCGCGGTCTCCTCGTCGCGATCGAGCTGGCGGTCGATCTCCTCGGCGATCAGGTCGAGCTGCTCGAAGGTCGATTTGATCTCGACCGTCTGGCCGTCGTCGATGTTGAAATGGATCAGATAGTCGTGGCCGCGACGTACGATCTCAAAGCCTGTCAGGGTCGCCATGACGCATCCTCCAAAGATGCGGCACGAACGACGAAGCTCGGGGGAAGTTCATTGGCTTAAGAAAAATTAGAAGATATTTTTCAATATCTTAACATAGGTTACTCAAAGAAGATCGCGCGGCTCAGTGCCCGGATTACGCCGTCCACGTCGAACGGTTTTTCGCAGCGGACGACATGATCGAAGCGGCCGGGTATCGCCGTCGCATCATAACCGGTGGTGAACAGGAACGGCACCTGGCGTCCCTCCAGTGCGTCGGCCAGCGGGAACACCGCTTCACCGTTCAGGTCGACGTCCAGCAGTGCGCCGTCGATCCGTCCTGCCCCCTCGCTCGCGGCGAAGCCTGCGGCGAGCGAGGCGACGGGGCCGACGATGATCGCCCCCGCGTCGACAAGTTCCGAGCGGAGGTCCTCGGCAAGGAAATACTCGTCTTCGGCGACCAATATGGCGCAATCGCGCAGCGATGGCGGGGGCATGGGCACGTCCTTCCAAGGGACAAGTCGCGACGCCACCCCACGAACAATCGACAACGTTCGTGTTCGGGGATCGGATCCTCGACACGGCGCGAGAATGGCCCGGTTCGAAGCTTTGCGGCGTCTGGTACTGGCAGGGATTATGGGCTGGAGGCGGAGACGTCCCGGAAGTGGGCCTTGGGGATGTGCGTTATCCGACAGGCGAGGTCGGCCTCGCCCGAGGCAACGATGTAATGGCCGGGGGCGCTCGCCTGCTCGTCTCCGTCGGCGATGCCGGTCGTGAACACCACGTCGCGGACGTAGAGCTGGTGCTCGATCGGCCGGGTGAGCTCGGCATCGGCTTCGAGGAGGGGAGCATGCTCGGTGTGGAGCACCCGGGAAGGGTCGCGCCGATCGAGCAGCGACCAATAGGTCCGGTAGATGCCGACGATCTCCTTGGGCTCGACCCCATGCCACAGCGTCAGCCATCCCGCGTCGGTGAGGATCGGCGGCGTCCCGCCGCCCATGCGGGCGGTGGCGATGGTCGCCGCATGCGGGCGGAGACCGGGCGCCGGGTACGGCTTCCAATGGCGCGCATCGGGGGAGGTCGCCAGGTTTATCGACGGGCCGGCACGCCATTCGCTGCCTGGCGGATAGGCGAAGTACAGGTCGCCCAGGGGGCGGGTCTGCGCCCAGTAATGCCCGTCGATCAGGCCTTCGAAGATCAGCATGTCCTTGTTCTGGTGATCGAGGACGATGTCGGCGAAGCTCCAGTCCAGGCCGTTGTCGGACGTATAGAGCGTGGTCGAATGACGCTCGGGACTCACCGAGCAGGTCGTCATGAGCCATTTGCCGGAGACACGGCTGATGCGGGCGTCCTCCACCCCATAGCATTGGAAGCTCCCCTGCGGCGCGATCGCACGATCATAATGCATCGCCACCACCTCAAGGGCGTCGGGAGACAGCTCGACCGGCAGCAGCCACGACAACGAGGTCAGCGCCATGATTCGCCAGCCGCCGCCGCGTAGCAGGAATTTGCGGGGGTCCGCCGTGTCGACGAGATCGAGCGGCCAGGCGTCGAGCCGGTAGCGCCCCCCGCCGCGCGGTGCGACCTTGCCGGCCGGCAGGTCGTCCGCTTCCCAGCGGATCGCATGCACCTTGCCGTCGCGGATGGGATCGCGCAGCGCTTCGGCGATCCGGACCATCGCCAGCAGATTGCCGTTGGGAAGGCGCGTCAGGCCCGGATTGAACGCACCCAATATGTAGGTCTCGGCATCCAGATGCCCGGCCAGCGGCGATCGCGCCGGATCGATATCGTCCGGTCGCAGGATCAGGCGGTCGACATGGTAGCGGCTCATCACTGGGACTCGATCAGATGTCGGCGTCGGCATCGGGGTGGGGGCGGCCCTTGTCGTCGATCCTGGCGGTGGCGCTGTCGAGCTTGTGCGGCCCAGGCTCCTGCCGGCCGCCGCGGCCTTGGGTGACGTCGAGCGTGTCGACCGGCCGGTCGAGCGTGTCGCTCGGATGGCGGCCCGAACCCTTGGGTTGATGCTCGGTCGAGATGTTCGGACGGGACTGCGTCATGACGGCCTCCTTTCAAAGCTGCCACAACCAGTGCACCCATGCCGCGTTCCCGTCGTTTCGCCGCCGGGTTGCCGATCCTCTGCGGTGCATTTACTGATATATGTTAAGATACTGATCTAATTTATATTTTTGGGAGGGTGGGGCCCGCCTGGCGGAACGGCTCCCCACTTCCGCTCGTTCGTCGCCCATCAAGCATGTGGCTTCACGGAGAGGATGCGATGAGCCAGACCAGCAACGGCGGCACCGGCGCGGACGGGAACGGCCCCGACGCGCGGCGGACCGAGGAGATGCCGCGCCGCGGACCGGCGGGCGACGCCCGGCCGGACTTCGATGGGCCCGATCCGCGGACGCGGGGAGGACAGCCTCAGGAGGATGTCGAAGATCGCGGCACGGTCGGAATGGTCGAGCCCGACGACTATCCCCAGGCCGATCGTCGCGACAGTCGTCCGACGGATATCCCCAGCGATCCGGCGGGGCAGGCCCCGGCCGAAGGTGGTGACGACGTGCCGCCCCCGACCCCTGGCTCGCCCCAGCGGTCGAACGGGGGAGGGAGGCCATGAGCGAGGACGATCCCCGCATGCGCGCGCAGAAGCCGGGGCTCGTTCCCGGGCGGCCGCACCATCGCGACGACGAACCCGTGCGCCTCGATGGTAGGCCCGAGCCAGGCAGGAAACGCCCCGTGCCGAGCGGAGACAGCGCTCTGCCCAAGGAAGATCGGTTCGAGCCGAATGAGCAGCTGTAGCCGGATCACTCCCAGAAACTCTTCCGATCAAGACGAATCGTTTCCAGCCGTCGACAGCTGGAGTGGCGACCCGTGGAATAACCCATGTATATATGCGCCGCCCGGCATTGGCTTAGGTTTTCATCCTCATGGCGATCGACGGCATTTTGGCAAAGCGACTGGACAATTTCGTATCGCTCGATCCGGACGAGCATGCGCTGCTGGCGCGGCTGACCAGCGAACGCGTCCGGCGGAGCGCAGCGCGGACCGATATCGTCCGTGAGGGCGAACCTACTCATGTCCTGCGTCTCTTCCTGTCGGGATGGGCCTGCCGGTACCGAACGCTGGAGGATGGACGCCGGCAAATCCTGGCCTTCCTGCTTCCCGGCGACCTGTGCGACCTCAACAACTATGTCCTTTCCGAGCTGGACCACAGCATCGGCGCGCTCACGCCGGTCCAATATGTCGAGATACAGCATGATCGCGTCGCGCAGCTGATGGCTGACCGGCCGCGCCTGGCGCAGGCCTTCTGGTGGCATATGCTGACATCGCTCTCGATCCAGCGGGAATGGACGCTCAACCTGTCCCGCAGCGCATTCGAACGGATCGGCAATCTCTTCTGCGAACTGTTCTTCCGCCTGCGCGCGGTCGGTCTGACCCAGGGGAGGCGCTACGATCTGCCGATAACCCAGATCGAGATGGCGGAGGCGACGGGGCTCACGCCCGTCCACGTCAACCGGACGCTGCAGGAGATGCGGTCCGAGGGGCTGATCATCCTCAAGGAGCGCGTGCTCGACATTCCCGATATCGCCGCCCTCCAGCAGGCGGTTCTTTTTTCTCCCACTTATCTGCATCTTCGCTTGGCGGCCGCTTCCTCCAGCGCCACTATGGGGGCGAGGCAGGTGGCCGAGAGCGGATGACGGACAGCAACACCGAGATTGCCGCGCTGCGTGAGGCGTTGCGCAGCGCCGAAACCCGGCATGCCGAGGATTCCGAACGTATACGCCGCCTCGAGCAGGATCTTCAGGAGGTTCGCCAGGAGGCGCGGCACTCGATGCGAAACATCCTGTCGGTGGTGCGTTCGATCGCCCGACGATCGGTGGCAAGCGCTCGATCGATCGAGGAATATCGGCAATATATGGACGGGCGGATCGGCGCCTTCGCACGCGTCCAATCGGCGATCTCGCGCCATCCGGGACGCGGCGTGGACCTGGGATCGCTCGTCGCCGACGAACTGGTCAGCTTCGGCGTGCGGCTCGACGGACAGGCGACGATCGAAGGGGAGGCAATTCGTCTCCGCGACAAGCCGGCGGGGCTCCTCGGCCTCGCTTTCCACGAACTCGTCGTCAACTCGCTGACCTTCGGCGCGTTGGCGGCCGAAGGTCAGTTGCACATAACCTGGCGGCGCCAGGCCGAGGGACCGGCGTCCGATCTGTGGATCCAATGGGCCGAAAACAGGGTTGCGCCCGGCGCCCTGTCCCGCCAGCCGAAACGGGGCTTCGGCTCGCAGGTGCTCGAAGAGGCGGTCGCCTATGAGCTGGCGGGATCGACGCAGATCGACCTGTCGGAAAAGGGCCTGGTCTGCAGCATAAGGCTTCCCGCGTCCTGTCTCGCCTGACGGCAGGCCCCGGCGAACGGGGCCTGCCCGGACGATCTGTCAATCGGCGGCGTAGCTGTGCTTCAGGGCGCTGGCCCGGTCATGGCCCTCGCGAACCGACTGATAGGCCTGCTGGATCACCGATCTGCTGTCGGGCGACAGGTCCGTATCGGCCAGTGCGGTTTCGTATTTTTCCTTGAGATAGTCCTCGCCTCGTTCGACCTCCTCGATGACCGCGCGGTCGTTCTGGGTGGTGAACACCTGTCGCAGGTCCATGAAGGTCCGATGCGCGGCGGCGGCGAAGCTGCCTTCGTCCTCCGGCGTGCCACCCCGGCGGCGAACCTCATCCTGCAGCAGCGACACGACCCGTCGGCGATCGCTGGCGAAGTCGCGGAAGATGTCGGCGAACTTGCCGCTCTCGTCGTCCTCGATGGCATCCTCGAAGCCGCGAATGCTGTCGATGGTCGTCTTGATCAGGGTGTTGAGGGTCGAAACATCGTCGTCGCTGGCCATGAGTCTGCTCCTTTTGTGCGGAGCCTCGACAACCGGGACTGCCATCGCTTCGCTGCATTCATATCGGCCTGGTGGTGACGGCCCGGTGTGGTTTCGAGACGGTCCGAGAAAGGTTGCCCGGACATCGTCGAAGGGCTTGTTAACATAGGTCAAGATATTAATATTAAAGGACTTCATCCTCGCAACGACCGGAACGCCTCGTCCGGTTCCGGGTTCAGCGTCGGTTAGCCGGACTGGAGGATGCCGTGAACGACCATCATCGTCAGGACAGGGGAGACGACGCGCCTCCCGCGACCTCGAAGCAGCGCGACGATGCCTTGGACGAGGTCGCGGGAGGCGCGGTCGAACCCAAAGGCGATTCACTGACCGGGCGGACCGTGACGATCAACCGGCCGCGGGCAGAGGTCTATGCCTATTGGCGCGACTTCGCGACGCTGCCGACCTTCATGGACAATGTCGAACGGGTCGACAGGATCGACGAGAAGCGCTCGCACTGGGTGGTGAAGGCGCCGGCCGGCCGCACCGTCGAATGGGACTCGGTCATCACGGAGGAGCGTGAGGGCGAGACGATCGCCTGGGCATCGACCGAAGGGGCCGACGTGCCCAACAGCGGGCGCATCGATTTCCGCGATGCGCCCGGTGGGCGCGGCACCCAGGTCACGGCAACGATCGTCTACGACCCTCCCGCCGGGGCGGTCGGAAAGCTGATCGCCAAGATTTTCCAGAGGGAACCCGCCATTCAGGCGCGTCGCGACCTTCGCCGTTTCAAGCAGCTCATGGAAACCGGCGAGATCGCGACCGCCGCCCGCACCCGCAAGCAGTTCGAGGAGGAGGCCTGATGCGCGCGCTGACCTGGCACGGCAAGCATGATGTCCGCGTCGAGACCGTCGACGATCCCGAAATCCTCAACCCGCGCGATGCGATCATTCGGGTCACCTCCACCGCGATCTGCGGGTCCGACCTTCACCTCTATGACGGTTATATCCCGACGATGCGGAAGGGTGACATCCTCGGCCATGAGTTCATGGGCGAAGTGGTCGAGACCGGTTCCGGCTCGACTTTGGAAAAGGGGCAGCGTGTCGTCGTGCCCTTCACCATCGCCTGCGGCGGCTGCTTCCATTGCTCGAAGCACCAATATTCGGCCTGCGACAACGGCAACCCGGCCGACAACCAGGACATCGCGATGGAGCTGTACGGACAGCCGATGTCGGGCCTGTTCGGCTACAGCCACATGACCGGCGGCTATGCGGGCGGGCAGGCCGAATATGTCCGCGTGCCCTTCTCCGACGTCGGCCCGATCGTCGTCCCCGACGGGATCGACGACGACGAGGTGCTGTTCCTGTCCGATATCCTGCCGACCGGCTGGATGGCGGCGGAGAACGCGCAGATCGAACCCGGTGACACGGTGGCGATATGGGGCTGCGGCCCGGTCGGTCTGTTCGCGGTCCAGTCGGCGATGCTGATGGGGGCAGAACGGGTGATCGCGATCGACCATTTTCCCCGCCGGCTGGAGCTGGCGCGGCGGTTCGGCGCCGAGACGATCAATTTCGAGGAGACCAGAACCTATGAGGCTCTGATGGAGATGACAGGCGGGATCGGTCCCGACGCGGTGATCGACGCGGTCGGTCTGGAAGCGCACGGCTTCTTCGTCGACAATGTGATCGACCAGATCAAGGCGTCGACCTTCCTCGGCACCGATCGCACCCATGCCATCCGCCAGGCGATTGTCGCCTGCCGCAAGGGCGGCCGCGTCTCGATGCCGGCGGTCTATGGCGGCATGGTCGACAAATTCCCGCTCGGCGCGCTGATGGAGAAGGGCCTGACCCTCAAGACCGGACAGACCCATGTGCAGCATTATATGCCCGGGCTGCTCAGCGCCGTGATGGAGGGCAAGATCGATACGACCTTCCTGATCAGCCATAGGCTGCCGCTGGAACGGGCGCCCGACGGCTACCGGATGTTCCATGACGATCAGGACGAGGTGACCAAGGTCGTGCTCAAGCCCGGCATGCATTGAGGAGAGACGAGATGGCAGGCAGTTTCGCGATCGTCACAGGCGCCTCGAGCGGGATCGGCTTCGAACTCGCCCTGATCGCTGCGGCGCAGGGCCATGACCTGCTGGTGGCCGCCGACGAGCCGCAGATCGAAGCCGCCGCCGCCGCTTTCCGCCGCCAGGGCGTCGATGTGACCTCGGTCCAGACAGACCTCGCGACGATCGAGGGCGTCGACAGGCTGCTCCAGGCGGCAGACGGGCGTCAGGTCGACATCCTCTGCGCCAATGCCGGGCGGGGCCTGGGCCATGCCTTCGTCGATCAGCGGCTGGACGACTGGCGGCGCGTGGTCGACACCAACATCACCGGCACCGTCTATCTGCTCCAGAAGGTGCTGTCCGCCATGGTTGCGCGCGACGCGGGCCGAATCCTCGTGACGGGGTCGATCGCCGGCTACATGCCGGGCAGCTTCAACGCGGTGTACAACGGCACCAAGGCCTTCATCGACAATTTCACCGATGCGCTGCGTAACGAGATCAAGCACTGCAAGGGCGTCAGTCTCACCACGCTGATGCCGGGTCCGACCGAGACCGAGTTCTTCGAACGGGCTGAGCTGATGGACACCAAGGTCGGACAGCAGGACAAGGACGATCCCGCCAAGGTTGCGCGCGATGGCTGGGATGCGATGATGAAGGGGGAGGCCCACATCGTGTCGGGCTGGAAGAACAAGATCCAGAAGACCCTGGCCAACGTCACCCCGGCCTCCGCCCTGGCCGAGATGCATCGCTCGATGGCCGAGCCGGGCATGGCCAGGGACGCCTGATGTCGATAGCCTTGCGGGGCCATGATCCGACCGTCGAGCGGACGGTCGGCTGATATTCCCGCAAGGCTTCGATCGGTTCAGGCCTTGGCGGCGATGATGATGATCTCGACCTTGTGCTCGGGCGTCGCGAGCTTGGCCTCGCCGGTTGCGCGGGCAGGGGCCGGGAAGCCGGCGATCCAGGCGTCCCAGACGGCGTTCATCTCGGCGAAGTCGGCCATGTCGGCCAGCCAGATCGTCGCCGACAGCAGGTGATTCTTGCTGCTCCCGGTGCGTTCGAGCAGGCTCTCGACCGAGGCCAGCACCGCCTTGGTCTGCTCGGTCACGCTCGCGCCGGGCGCGCCGACCTGGCCGGCGAGGTAGACGGTGTCGCCGTGGATCACCGCCTGGCTCATCCGCGGGCCCTGGTCGATGCGTTCGATGGTCATTCTCGTTTCTCCTTCATTGATCCTATGATCGGTAGCGGTCGATCGCGAGATCGGCGGTCTCGATCGCCGGCCGCTTGCCGCCGATGATGTCGGCGATGACGTGGCCGGAGCCGCATGCCATCGTCCAGCCCAATGTGCCATGGCCTGTGTTGAGGAAGAGGTTGCGATAGCCGGTCGCACCGATGACCGGGGTGCCGTCCGGCGTCATCGGCCGCAGACCCGTCCAGAAGCTCGCCTGCGACAAGTCGCCGGCATCGGGAAAGAGCGATCCCACGCAATGGTCGAGCGTGGCGCGCCGCGCAGGCGGCAGGTCGTTCGAATAGCCCGAGATCTCGGCCATGCCGCCCACCCGGATACGGTCTCCCAGCCGGGTGATCGCGACCTTGAAGCTCTCGTCGAGCAGGGTCGACACCGGCGCCCGGGCCGGATCGACGATCGGCACGGTGATCGAATAGCCCTTGACCGGATAGACCGGCAGCCGGATTCCGAGCGGCGCCAGCAGCAGCGGCGAATGGCTCCCCAGCGCGACCAGGTAGGCGTCGCCGCCGATGTCGCCCTGATCGGTGCGGATATGGGCGATCCGGTTTCCCGACGCCACGATCGCGTCGATCCGCCGCCCGAGGACGAAGCGGACGCCCTCGGCCCTGGCCAGTTCGGCGAGCGCATTGGTGAACTTGAAGCAATCGCCGGTCTCGTCGTTCGGCAGCCGCAGCCCGCCCGCGATCGGCGAGGCGCTGTTGGCGAGGCCCGGCTCCGCCGCGATGCAGCCCGCCGCGTCGAGCAGCTCGAAGGGAACGCCGTCGGCCTTCAGCACCTCGATGTCCTTGGCGACGCCGGCGAGGTCCTTCTCCCGCCGGAACAGCTGGAGCGTCCCCTGGCTGCGCTCGTCATAGCGGATGCCGGTCTCCTGGCGCAGCTCGATCAGCCGGTCGCGGCTGAACTCGGCGAGCCTGACCATGCGGCCCTTGTTCACGCGATAGGCGCTGGCGGTGCAGTTGCCGAGCATCGCGACGAGCCAGCGAACCATCGCCGGATCGAAGCCCGGACGCACGATCAGCGGCGCGTGCCGCATGAACAGCCAGCGCAGCGCCTTGGCCGGAATCCCCGGCGCGGCCCATGGCGACGCATAGCCGGGCGATATCTCACCCGCATTGGCGAAGCTGGTTTCGAGCGCCGGGCCGTCCTGCCGGTCGACGACGATGACCTCGTGCCCCGCGCGGGCCAGATACCATGCCGAGGTGACGCCGATCACCCCGGCGCCGAGGATCACGACCTTCATGGCTGTGCCGCCTTCTGCTGATGGAGGGAGAGGGAAGGGAGGTAGCTCCGCGCATAGCGATGGCCGAGCTGGGTAAGTATCTCGTAGGAAATGGTGCCGGCGTCGCGCGCGACGTCGTCGATCGACTGGTGCGGGCCGAGCAGCTCGACCAGGCTGCCGGGGAAGAGGAGATTCTCCGGTACGTCGGACACATCGATCGTCAGGCTGTCCATCGAGATCCGGCCGACGATCGGCGCGCGATGGCCTCCGACATAGGCGGCGCCGCGGTTGCCGAGCGAACGCGGCCAGCCGTCGGCATAGCCGACCGACAACGTGGCGAGGCGCGCCGGCCGGTCGAACCGATGCGTCAGGCCATAGCCGACCGCCGTTCCCGGCTCGACCGTGCGGAGCTGGATGACGCGGGCGTCGAGCGTGACGACCGCGCGCATCGGGTTCGGACCGGTCTGCGGCGCGCCGCCGTAGATCGCGATGCCCGCCCGGACGACGTCATAATGATGGGCGCGCGGCAGCAGCGCGCCGCCGCTATTGTCGAGCGACCGGGGAATGCCGGGAAACCGCGCGCAGAAGGCATCGAACGCCCTGGCCTGATCCTCGTTGGAGGCTCGTTCCGGCTCGTCGGCGCAGGCGAGGTGGCTCATCGCCAAGCGGATGTCGAGCTCGTCCAGCCGCTCGGGCTGGTCGATCAGCGCCCGGACCTCGTCGGGCGAGAGACCGAGCCGCGACATGCCGGTATCGAACTGGATCATGCACGGCAGGCGAGTGCCGGACGTGCGCGCCAGCGCGGCCCAGCGATCGATCTGGTCGAGCGCGTTGAGCACCGGCACCGCGCCCAATTCGGCGCAGGCCGCCTCGGCGCCGGGCTGGAGGCCGTTGAGGACGCCGATCTCGATGCCGTCGCCGATCGCTTCGCGCAACCGAGCCGCCTCGACCAGATGGGCGACGAAGAACCGCCGGCAGCCGACATCGCGCAACGCCGCTGCGACCCGCGCCGCGCCCAGGCCATAGGCATCGGCCTTGACCACGGCGGCGACCTCGGCGGGCGCTGCTCGCCGCTGGATCAGGCGGTAATTGTCGATGATCGCGTCGAGGTCGATCCGAAGGATCGCACCGGCGGCTGCATCGTTGGCGGTCATGGCCTCTCCCTGTGTCGAGAGGAAGTGTAGCCGCATGATCGTCGGAATATTTCTCCGATATTGATTGATTGTTCGTTTTTTGATTTAAATTTGAATATATCTTCGAATAGTGTCGAAGATCGGGGAATCTGATGGACGGCATCGATCGTGAGATAATTCGCCTGCTGAAGCAGGACGCGCGCCGGCCCAACGCGCAGATCGCCGAGGCGGTCGGGCTGTCGCCGTCGGCTTGCCATCGGCGGATCAAGTTGCTCGAACAGAGTGGTGCGATCCGCGGCTATACCGTGTTGGTCGGGGCCGCCGAGGGCGGGGACGGGCTCGCCAATTTCCTGATCCAGGTCACGCTCGATCGCCAGACCGAAGATTATCTCTCCCGCTTCGAACATGCCGTCCGCGAGGTGCCGGGTATCCGCGAATGCTTCCTGATGACGGGCGGCGCCGACTATTGGCTCCGCGTCGAGACCGAGGGGGCGGCGGGCTATGAGGAGATACACGGCCTCCTGTCGCGCCTTCCCGGTGTCGCCCGGATCAATTCGAGCTTCGCTATGCGCGACGCGCTGCGCCCGCGCCCGTCGCGCCGCTGAGCGATCCGGATCAAAGCGACTTGACGCCGCGCCCCATGCCCTCGCCCGGCTTGGGCTGACGGGTCCGCTGCCGCACGCGCAGGAATTTCAGTGTCGTCGCTACTGCGAGAACGGCGAGCGTCGACAGGATGAGCAGCTTCGATCCCGACATCAGGATCAGGCCCAGCCCGACCAGCAGCAGGATGCCGATCAGGGCCAGGTCCGATGTCGACGGCGGCCAGCATTGCTCGCAATGACAACCACGGTGGTGACGCATTCCTGATCTCCTTAGTTCGGTACCGGTGTAGGCCTGAGACCGCCGGAATGCGCGTGAGCCGCATCACGCGGCTGGAAGGCGCTTGCCCAAAATGTTTCGCGAACTTCCTATGGAGTGATCGCCGTCACGCGTAATCGCCGGACTCGCCGATTATCTGACAGGCTGAGAAGATCGTCACAGGGCCGTTCATCATTTCAATTGTCGGGCGCCTTGCTCGACAGGCGGGCCTTCGTCGTCCGCGGTAGCGGCTGTTTCGAACGATATTCTTCGAAGGACTGCAATGGGGGGCCATTGTTTCTGACGAAGGAGGTTATCGTGACTGAAGCAATCGGACCGATTTTCGCCGCGGGTTTCCAGACCGTCACCAAGGACGGCTATCCCCTGCTGTTCCTTCCCGACGCCAACAACGACGCGCTCCAGCGCGAGGGCAAGCCGCCGGTCTATCACTGGCTGCCGAACAGCGTCCGCCTCGCGCGGAAGGACAATGGCGACTATAAATTCTCGTTCCTCCAGTTCGTCGGCGTCCAGAGCGAGGACAGCAATGTCGGCGTCGAAGGGACGCAGGAAGTGGCCGGCGCGCTGTGCGGCTTCTCGACCACCAGCTCGCCGCCGCCCGAGGTGCTGAAGCAGGCCGGCGACGAGCTGGTCGACCGCTTCCGCGGCAGCGACGATTATTATTGGGGCTGGCGCTCGCCCGCGACGCCGATGATCCGTCCCGCGCCGATCGTGTCGAACACCATGTCGATCACCAGCCTGTCGCCGAACGCCGACGGCTCGATGCCGTCGGTCGCCTCAGGCGGTGGTGCCGCGCCGAGCCCGGCACCGGCGGGCCCCGCTCCGGCAGGGCCGGGCGGTCCGCCGAGCCGTTCGCTGATCGCCGCGCCCGAGCTGCGCGGGCTGACCCGTCCGCCGCTGCTCACCGAGCTGCCGCGCACCATGACCCTCGACCGCGCGATGCGCGCGTCGAACCTCGACGCCTGGTACGCCAATCTGGCAGGCAGCGGCCCCGGTTCGGTCACGCCCTTTGCCGAGAACGCCTTTTCCGGCCTGCTCGGCAGCTATCCGGCGGCGATGGTGTACAGCACCTTCCACGGCGGCCAGTCGGCGATCACCGTCTGGCAGATCCTCCAGCTCAAGGTCTGGAGCCCGATCTGCGAGATTCGTATCCGCGGCGACTGGAGCCGCATCCAGGATCATTTCTCGGCGGCGGCGCATGCCGGCGGCTGGTTCTGGTCGGCGGACATCAAGGCCGAGTTCAACTCGATGCGCCAGAACGGCACGATCGAGAGCGAGATCCTCGTCGACTCGACCCTGCCCAATGCCGAGAAGATTCAGGAGATGATGGAGAAGCGCTCGGATCTCGTCTTCCAGAAATTCCTCGACCAGGCGAACAAGGTCATCTTCGAGCCGGCGCCCTATGACGAGAAGGCAGCCGAAGCGAGTGGCGGCTTCCTCGGCCTGGGCGGCGGCGGCGCGGTCAAGCTGCGGCGCGACCGCGTCGATCTGAAGCTCGAGTTCCACGAGAAGCGGCAGATGGCCTATCTGCAGCCCAACCCGATCAGCGGCCAGCTCGAAGGGCTGTACGACGAGATCAAGGCCAATCCCGACGCCGAGAAGAAATATTTCCAGAAGATCTTCCTCGACGACTGGAACCGCTCGGTCACGCGCGTCTTCAAGCCGGTCGTCAACTGGCCCGATCCCGCCAAGAAGTGGGTCGGCCAGCCGGTCGCCTTCCTGTCCGCGCAGGTCGGCTATCCCGATACCGAGGGCAATCTCCAGTGGACCGGCCACATGTTCCAGGCGAGCGACAAGCCTGACGAGAACTGGCGCGTCAAGATGACGATGAAGCGCAAGGACGAGGTCGAGAATCCGCCCGCCGGCTGGGAACCCGACAAGACCTTCATCAAGCGCCAGGTCCACTTCGGCGAGCCGCCGAACGAGACCGAGAATCCGTATGTCCGCGTGTCGATCGAGAAGAATGTCGTGGATCTCGATCCGGGCGACGCCGGCGTGCCGCTCAACCTCGTCAACAACGAGATCCGCGTCGACAATGTCGGCGGGATCAATTGCGGGCCGATCTTCCTGGGCGTCGACCTGGAGAACGACAAGCAGATCGTCGAGGTGACCTTCCAGGCCGAGGGCAAGACCGAGGACGGCAAGGATCGCGTCCCCGTCACCTTCTCGTGGCGCTTCGGCGACCAGGCCGAGCCGCGCTACTGGATGGTCTATACCGGTGATCCCGATTACCTGCCCAAGTTCAAATATCAGGTGCGGGTGCTCGTCAAGGGCAGCATCTTCACCAAGGGGCAGGAATGGATTGGCCCCTGGCAGGAGGCGAGCGGCAACGGTCCGATCATGCTGACCGTGCCGACCCCGCAGGATGCGGGCGTCGTCACCCGCGAACTCAAGATCCCGATGGTGGGATCGAAGACCAAGCCTGTCGCGCCAGCCGTCCTCGCGCCGCCGGCATCGGGGCAGGGGAGCCGTCCGCCCGCATCGGGCAATGGCGCCCACCCGCCGGCGCCCCCCTCGGCGCCTCCGTCGCGCAGCGTGACGGCCAAGCCTCGCACGGTCGCCGGCTATGATCTGGGGCCTGCGAAGGCCGCGCGCGGCAAGGGGGCGATGCCTCCGGGCAAGGTCGCCGGACAGGACCGCGAGCGCGAGCTGGCGGCGCGGGAAGCGCGCGAGCGCACGGCATCGAAGCGGCGGCGCAAGGCCTCCGAGGAGATGTTCAGCCCGGTGCCGAGCGAGAGCGAAGCCGCCGCCCAGGCGCGGGCGCTCCACCTGAACGGCGCGGCCTGACGGCCGGCCG
The DNA here is from genome assembly GCF_900167915.1 of Rhizorhabdus histidinilytica. Taxonomy (GTDB): domain Bacteria; phylum Pseudomonadota; class Alphaproteobacteria; order Sphingomonadales; family Sphingomonadaceae; genus Rhizorhabdus; species Rhizorhabdus histidinilytica. The sequence goes on from NZ_FUYM01000014.1 coordinate 71,965, forward strand.
AGCGAGAGGACGGGATCATGTCCGGTCCGAACGAGAAGCGGGGGGCTCCGGGCCCCGGCCAGCCGGAACTGGCGTCCCCCGCACCTCCCCCGCCCGACCCGGATCGGGGGCTGGTTCTGGCCCTCGACCCGGAGGGCCGGGCGAAGGCGGCGATCACGATCGTGCTCGATCGCCGCCCGCCAGCCAGCGGCGGGTCGATCGAGCCCTATGTCTCGCACGCGATGCTCGGCTTCACCGGGCAGGTCGATGGGCCGGCCTTCGCCCGCTCCGCCCGCTTCGTCCTGCGCGACGGCGACACCGCCCTGCAACAGGTCGACGCGATGGGCGAGCGGCCGACGGCGGCCTTCTCGTTGACCGTGCAGCGGGACGCGGCGCTTCGGCTGCTCGCGGCGCTGCGCGGCGAGGCGAGCGGCATGGCTCTCGCATGCGACGTCGAACGGCGCGGGGCGGTGTCCGAGCCGCTGATCGTCCGGGCGCGGCTCGCCGATGTGGCGGCGGCACTCGATCCGGCCGGGCTGCTCGATCGCGCCATGATCGGCGGGATCGCGGCGGCGATGCTCGACGCCGGCCGCCTGTCGGTATCACCCGCCGGAACGCCTGATCGCGAGACGCTGGTCGACGGCTTCCTGGCGATGGCGCGGCCGATCCTGCGCCCCGTCACCACGGAGGCCGGGCGGCGCTGGCGGGTGCTGCCGGTCACGCCCAATCCAATGACGCTGTCCGGCCGGATCGACCGGCCCGGCGGCGCCACGACCGAACGGCGCAGCTATGCGCGGCCGCTCGAGACGCTGCTGGCGCCGATCGCCCGGGCGGACGATCTCGACCGCTATGTCCGGATCGTCGCGCCCGACGGGAATGGCGGCTTCGGGCCGGTGCCGCGCCTCGTCGCGCAGCCCCGGTCGCGCGACGCGTCGCCGATGATCAAGCTCGCCCGGTTCGACCGGACCAACATGGTCCAGCTCCAGGCCGCCGCCCAGCCCGTCACCGCCCGTGTCGACGCCCATGCGCTGATCGCGACCGCGAACGTCCAGCCGGCGACGCCGCTCAAGCCGTCTTTCGCCGCGATCGCCGATCTCCAGATCATGCCGGTGCAGGCCGCCGCCACCGAGGAGGCGCTGCCGGAGGTCGATACCAAGACCGCGCCGCTGTGGCGCGACAAGGTCGATCCGAACCGCTTCTGGTACGCGCCGGCTTTCACCCTGGCGGCCCCGGCCGCGACCGACGATCCGGACGGCGCGGCGTTCGGGATGCTGTTCCATGCCGAGGGGCATCGCACCGACGGCACGGCGGGCCTGAGCGGCACCCTGCATTTCCGGCTCGACCGGGGGATGAGCGCCGAGACTCTGGCCGCGTGGAACGCGGCGGGCCAGCCCGCCGCCGCGCCGGTCCCGACGGGCAACCTCTCGGTGCAGCTCCTTGTCCCTTTCCGTGATGAGGCAGGCGCCACGCGTACCCAGGCCTTTCCCGCCGAGCTGCACGAGGAGGGGGATGCGGTCCACGCCGAGGTCGCGCTGATCGACGACTGGGTGCGGCTTGCATATGGCAGCCTCGCCTATCCCGATTTCCAGAGCCGGGCGCCCGAATTGTCGGTCGCCTACAGCTTCCGCGGCTATGTGCCGATCGACGAGGGCAATCTGCAGCTCCTGTTCGATCGCAAGGCGGCGCTGGTCGCGCTTGGTACCGGCCGGCGTGCGCGGTCGCTCGGCGCCGGATATCTCGACACCGACATGCTGAGCTGGTCCGACGGCGCGGCCTCGGTGAAGTTCAGCCGGGAGCCCGCCGGGCGATCGAGGGCGGCGATGGTCGCGCGTCCGCGTCCCGCCGCGGTGGCGACGCTGGCGGTCAAACCCAACCTGCTCCAGGCCGCGACGATCGCCGAGCTGCTGCGCAGGCGCCGCTATGGCATTCGGAGCATCGCGCGGGCGCAGGCGCTGCCCGCAGTCCTCCCCTGCAGGGATTTCGGCGCCTTCTACCGCGAGGATCGGGATGGCGAGATCGTCGCGATCGGCTGCCAGGACGCCTTCCGCCTCGGCCAGACCGTGTATCGCCAGTTCGAGCGCCTCGACGATCTCAGCGACGCGACCGCCAGCGTCTGGCGCTCGCTGCAGCAACCCGGCCGCTTCCTGGTCGTGCCGGCGCGCTGGTCGATCGGCCGGTTCGACCTGCAGGCCCCGGCCGAACGCGCCTATCGGCCCGCAATCTTCCTCTATTCGAGCGTCGATGCCGACGATCCGGCGAACAATCGTTGCGCGTTGCTCGCCTCGCTGGTTCCAGACATCGATCCGGCCCGTTATCTGGCGATCCGGCGCGGACTGGCCGGGCTGGCCGCGACGCCGCTGCTCCTGTCGCTCGACGATGTCGAGGCGCAGATCGGTTTCCGCTGGACGGTACCGGCCTTGTCCGGCCTCACCGTCACGGCGGTCAAGCTCGGCGCCTGCATCCAGGTCACCGCCGAATGCCCGCTCGACACGACTCCGCTGCTCGTCTCGATGCTCGAGACGAGCGGGCTGGCGGGCGCGGTCGACTTCACCTTGCCCGACGGAACTGTGATCGCCTGCGACCTCGGCATCGACCTCAGCCGGATCGTCGGGCCGGTGCCTGGCGGCCCCGTGCTCGTCGAGCGGGGGGGAGGGACCATCCGGCTCGCCAACCCGATCGAGCGACCCATCGACGTCGGTGAGATCGTCGTCGAGCCGCTTGATGGCGAGCCGGTGACGATCGCCGTCGACCGCCGCATCGAACCCGGTGCGTCGATCGAGGTCGCCGCCGATCCGCCCGCCGGGGCGCTGACCGTGCTGTGCGCGCCGGCAGACGACGGCGCGGCGACGCTGACCGAGATCCGCAGCTTCGTCGAGGACGTCCACACCAACGTCGCCTTCGTCAATCTGGTCAACTACGCCAATCACGGGCTCGCGGCGCTCTCCGCCGAGGTCCGCATCCGCGACGTCGAAGGCAGCCAGCGGCTTGCGCTGGAGGAGACGCAGCCGGTCTCCTCGCTCGACTTCGTGCTGCCGCTCACCCGCTACCTGGCGAAGCCGGTCGTCGAGTTCGCCGTCACCAAGAGCTTCGCCGACGGCACCGTCGCGACGACCGCCTGGCTCGAATGGCACCTGGCCGACGACGGCAACGTCATCAGCCTTTCGTGGGAACTCATTGCGTGACCGCCGGAATGGTCCGGCATTTCTGAGGAGAATGATGATGGCTATGGGAATGTCTATCCACATCGGGCTCAATAACCTCGATGTATCGTCTTACGGAGAGCAGACCGTGCTCGCCGGTTGCATCAACGACGCCGATTCGATGCAGAGCCTCGCCGCGGGCCAGGGTTTCCAGACCCGGCGGCTGGTCGACGAGGAGGCGACCGCCGATGCGGTGATCGAGGCGATCTCCGACGCGGCCAACACGCTGCGGTCGGGCGACATGCTGTTCCTGACCTATTCCGGCCATGGCAGCCAGGTGGACGATGCCGATGGCGATGAAGCCGACGGCCTCGACGAGACCTGGTGCCTCTATGACCGGATGTTGATCGACGACGAGCTCAACCAGCTCTGGTCGCAGTTCGAGGCCGGGGTGCGGATCCTGATGCTGTCCGACAGCTGCCACAGCGGTACCGTCGCGAAGCTGATCAAGGAGCGCAAGCTCGCCGCCTCGCCGCAGCTGCGGGATATGTTCAGCCCGGCGTCGATCAAGCCGCCCAAGGTGACGACGCGCGCGTTGGCCATGCGCAGCGGCGGGACCCCACCGCCGGCGGTCGGCACCGTCCGGCCCGCTCCGATCGCGGCGGTTGCCGCCGACGCCCAGCGCATCCCGCCCGCCGCACCGGGAGAGGTGACGTTCCGCTGGCTCGATCCATCGGCCCGGCGCCGCAGCATCGAGAAGAATGGCGGTCTCTACGGCACCCTCCAGCGGCTGATCGGCCGCGACATCGACGGCGACATCCAGGCGTCTGTGATCCTGATCTCCGGTTGCCAGGACAACCAGCTGTCGGCGGATGGAGACGGCAACGGCCTGTTCACCGAGACGCTGCTCAAGGTCTGGAACGACGGCGGCTTCACCGGCGACTATCGCGCCTTCCACAAGGCGATCCTCGATCAGATGCCGTCGACCCAGTCGCCCAATTACTTCACCACCGGGGCGTCCAATCCGACCTTCGAGGCGCAGCGCCCCTTCACGCTGACGACCGATGCCACCAACGAGCCGGTCGCCTCGTCGCTGTGGGTGACGGGCCCCGAGACGATGGACCGTTCGGACGCGCCGCCGACCTTCCGCGTCAATGGCGGTCCCAATCCCTATTTCATCTTCGAGATCACCAGCGAGGCGCGGCTGTTCGACACCGGAAATGTCGGCGACGGCGAGCGGACCGACGACAATTTCTACGGCTCGTGGAGCGACTCCGCCCATCATAGCGGCACCGAATACAGCCTGCCGCAGGCGGTGTGGGACCGGCTGAAGCACGCCGACACGCTCTATTACCGGATCGGCTCGACCGAGGCGTCGACCGGCTGGGGCAACTACATGGTCTCGACGTCCGACCAGCAATATGACCTGGCGCCGTCGATCTCGCTGAGCGGCGACGCCGTGTCGGGCGAGGAGGAACAGCCGGTCGACGACGGTGCGGCGAGCGGCCTGCCGTCGATCAGCGGTCCCGACAGCATGGCGGCGGACGATCCCGCGCCCAGTTTCACCATCGACCGCGCCGGTGCGCCCTATGCCGTCGTCGAGGTGGCGACCGACGGGGCGCTGTTCGCTGACGACAGCGGCCGCACCGACGACAATTTCTACGCGACCTGGCAGGACAGCGACCTGCTGACCGGCGACCAATGGGACATGCCCGACGCGGTGTGGAGCCGGCTCGCCCCCGCGGGGACGATCTATTATCGCGTGGGAACGACGACCAGCGAGACCGGTTGGGACAATTACACGGTCTCCACCGAGGACGGCGACGGCAACCAGGCGCCGATGATCTCGGTCAGCGCGACCCGCAGCCGCACGAAAGGCAGGCCGAGGGCGCTCGCGCCTGCCATGGCCTGACGGCGGACTGCCCGGCGCGACCGCCAAGACGCGCCGGGCAGCGCCATTTTGATGGCCATCCGCGGTGAAAGAGGTCTAATCCACATTATCGCCGCCGCGAAATTGGGTTATGCGGGGGACAGCGCCGATGGCCATCGATGCAGGGGACGTTGCCGTTGGAAGTCGATGAGCGAATTGTCGCTGTTCAGGCGATCCTCCGATGCGATGAACAGACGGCGCAGCGGCTCGACGCCGCGCTGACCTATCAGCATGTACCCGCCAAGCAGGTGATCGCCGCCCAGGGGGACCGGTCGGCGCATTGCTGGTTCATCATCGACGGCTCGGTCCGCGTCCACACCTTCGGGGTGGACGGGCAGCGCCAGCAACTGGCGCAGCACGGCCCCGGCGAGCTGTTCGGCGCCTATCCCGAGCCGACGATCCACCGCGCCGAGATATTGGCGCTCACCGCCTCCCACCTGCTCCGCGCCGAGGCGCGGACGCTCGCCGCGCTCGCCGCGGAACATGCCCAGATAGGATCGGCGATGGCGATATTGCTCGCCCGGCAGCTCGACATGGCGCTCGACCGGATGGTGGCGCGAACCACCTACAGCGCCGCCGGCCGCGTCTATGCCCAGCTGGCGCAGCTCGCCGGCGACGCCAACCGCATCGCCCCGCCGCCGATCGTCACGACGCTCGCCCTGAGCGCCAATACCACGCGCGAGACGGCGTCGCGGGCGCTCGCCGCGCTGATCCGGCGCGGCATCGTGCGCCGCACCGACGAGGAACTGACCATCCTCGCTCCGCGCATGCTGCAGGAACTGATCTACTGACGAGCCCACTTTTCGTCATTCCCGCGAAGGCGGGAATCCATAACCTCCGAACCGCAAGAGGTTCGAACTTCAGAGAATATGGATTCCCGCCTGCGCGGGAATGACCGTGAGGGAGATGGCTGGCAGGGCTCCGAAACCCCTCAGCCAGCCGCCGCCAAGGGGAACATGCTGACCGGAATGTCGCCGAGCGGCGTGACGATCTCGCCCGCCGATTCGAAGATGCGATCGGGCGCGTGCAGCTCGATCGCGAGCGCGCCGGGACAGGCGGCGAAGACGCTCGACGGCGGCGCGGCGCGGGCGAGCAGCATCGCCAGCTCGGCCGCATCCGCGGGGATGTCGGCGCCAGGGCCGGCGACGCGATAGTCCAGGCCGATCCGGTTGCCGGGGCTGGCGCGCAATATGTCCAGCGCCAGTTCCACCGCCGCGGCAAGCGTATCGACGCAGAGGATCATCTGCCCGGCCACGGTGCGCGGGGTACAGCCCGGCGGCAGCGGCAGGCCGGCGGGAAAGGGGGCGGCAAGCGCGAGGATGGCGCACCGGCTTCGTTCGGCGAGCGGGTGGTCGCGTCGCGCCTCGGAGCGGGGGACGACGATGTCGTGATGGGCAAGGCCACGATCGCGCCATACCCGTTCGGAGACCGAGGCCGGATCGGTCGACCGCCGCACGCGCAGCGCCACCGCTTCGCTCGCCAGGGATCGCGCGCGGCGCAAGGCGAGGCCCATCGATATTTCCTCACCCAGCACGATCGCCGCTTCGGACAGCGGGCCGGTGTCGGGCAGCGTCTCGATCGCCTCGGCTGTCTCGATCAGACGGTCGAAGCGCTCCACCCAATGCGCGCCGAACGCTGCGACCGATTCCTCCCGGAACAGCTCGATCGGGGTAGGGAGCACGACGTGGAGCTGCGCGCCGCGCGCCACCGCCAGCTCAGCGATGACGATGTCGGCTCCGGCTGCGAGCGCGCCGAACACGAAGCCGGGCTGGATCTGGTCGAGAGCCGCGCCGATCGCCGCCCGGATTTCCTCGTCCTCGGCGGGCAGGCCGATCAGGCCGCTGAAATGCAGGCCGGCGGGGGGACGGAGATGATCGAGGATGTCGGTCGGCTCGCCCATGCGATCGAGTACGAAACGGAGTTGCCGAAGCGTCGCCGCATGATCCTCCCACGCAGCCGGCGTGCCTGCGACCGCTTGTTCGAGCGCGGCCTTGCCGGCGGAGACTCGTCCTAGCAGCAGCTCGGCCTCGGCTCGCGTCGCGCCCAGCCAATAGCTCGTCTCCGGCTCATGGTCGCCGCTGTCGAGCAGCGCGATCGTCCGCTCCGCCAGCTCGCGGGCCCGGTCCGGCTTGCCGTTGAGGAAGGCGATCGTCGCGGCGTTGATCAGCGGATAGGTCGCGCGCCGGTCGCCGGCGGCGGCGAGATATGCCGCCTCCGCCTGGTCGAACAGCGCGGAGCGTTCTGCGCCGGCGCTCTTGAGCGCGCGGTCCTTGAGCAGGCGGCCCCGCAGGCTCAGCGCATCGTCCTGCGTCGAATCGAGCAGGCCGGCCGCTTCGAACATGTGCCATGCGCGAAGCGTGTCTCCGGCGCGGGCCGTCTGTCTGATCAGTGCGAGGCTCGAGAGAGTCACGTCGTCATCTCCGGTCGATAGCCGTTCGTCGCTTGTCGGTCAGGTGCGCATCGGAGGCGGGTTCTTGATGTCGGGATCGATCGTCAGGACGATCCATTTCGGCTTGCCGTCGCAATGTCGCTGCAGGAAGTCGACGTTGATGTTGAAGGGGTGGGTGGTATCGTACTTGCCGCCCTTGTTGTGCTTCGCCACGAAACGGGCGACGCGATAGTGGTCGAGCTTCTCGTCATAGCCGTCATATTCGAGGCCGCCGTAGAAGCCGCCCAGCTCCTCCTTGGTCGTGATCGCGTCGAGCTCCTTCGAGAAGAAGATCTGGTCGCCATGGAGGTGGATCTCGACGGTCGCATCCTCCTCGATCGCGATATATTCCAGCTCGGTCGGGTCGCTCCCGTCGGTCTTTTCCTGATGATAGCGCAGCGCGATGCGTCCGTCCTCGACGCCCATCAGGACGTGGAAGCGGATGATCTTGGCCGGCTTGATACCGTGCGGCGCCAGCCGGCCTAGCGGTTGCTGGATATAGGTGGGGCGGCAGGTGCGCATGACGGATATCTCCTATTCGGGATCGGGTTGGTTGAGCTTCTCGCGCCAGACGCGCCAGTCCTCATTCTCGGGATCGGAGGCGATCAGCCCGTCGATCACCCGCCGGGACTCTGCGATCATCGCGTCCGCTTCGGCCGGCTTGCCGAGCGCGCGGAGCAGTTCCGAGGTCGAGTAGCGGGATAATATCCAGTCCTGGCGATAGCTGGCATTCTTGGGATCGGCGGCAAGGAGCCGGTCGATGATCGCCCGCTGCTTGTCGCGATGAGCCATCGCCTCCTTGTCATGGCCCGCCAGGCGCAGCGCGTCGGCCATCCAGGCGTGGCGGTTGGCGAGGTCGCTCTGGATGCCGGGGTCGCCGGGCGATGCCCGCGCGATATGCTCCATCGTCGCCAGCGCGGCGGCGCAGGCATCGAGATCAGCGGGCGGGCCTTTGCGCGCGACCGCGATCGTGCAGAGATTGCCCTCCGCATAACCGAGCTCGCGGCGATATTTCAGGTCGTCCGGGCTGATCGCGACCAGCCGGCGGGCAAGGTCGCGATAGGCGACGAAGCGCGGCAGCGCCCGGGCGTAGCGGGAGCGGACGAAGTCGACATAGCCCAGCCAGAACTCGCTCTGGGCGTGGGCGAAGATGCGCAGCGGATCGTCGGGCTTCGCCGCGAGCAGCGTCGCCGTCACGCGGTGCGCCTCGCGGAAGGTTGCGAGGGCGGCGGCATAGTCGCCGCGCTTATGGTCGTCCTCGCCCATCGCGTGCAGCACCCGTGCCCGCCGTTCGAGCGATTCGGTGGGCAGCCGGTCCAGGTCCGATTGCTCGCCATAATAAGCGAGGGCGCGCGCATTCACCGATTGGAGGATCTCCAGCCTGCCTACCCCCTGCAATCTGGTCCTGAGGTCGGTGAGCATAAATTCGATCAGGCCTTCCGCTTGCCGGCGCTGATGTTCGGCCTCCCTTCGCGCGAGGATCGCGAAGATAAGCAGCATCGCCATGATTAGGGCGAAAGCCAGCGAGGCGACCGTGACGGCGATCACACGTCGAAGCTGCCTTTGTGCTTCACGCTGGATCAGTTCGTCGAGCGCGAGGCCGGTCAGGCCGGCGACGATCTTGAGGCGCGCGAGCTTCGCGCCGTCATGGCTCCGGCGGAAATCGGCGGCGACCGGCTCGTCGGCGACGCCCGCCGCGTCGGGTTCCAGCAGCGCCTCCGGAAAGGCTTCGGCCGGTTCGCCCGACAGCAGCGCGGCGATGATCGGGCGATCGGGATGCAGCCGCCGGAACAGCCTGATCTCGGCATTGACCCACAGCGAAGCGCGCGATGCCGGCGAGCAGAGCACCAGCAGCGCGTCGGACATGGCGAGCGCCTCCTCGATCGCCGCGTTGAGGCTGGAGGCCGCCGGGAATTCGAGCCGATCGCGAAAGATCGGCACCAGCCGCCGGGGCACGTCGCCCAGCGCCGTGCCCTGTCCGACGAGCCGCCGGGGGATGCGATAGGATTCGAGCCAGCGGTGCAGCCGCCGCGCCGTCGCCTCGTCGCTGTGGCTATAGCTGATGAACGCGCGATAGCGGCGTTCGCCGGGCGTCCCGCCGGTCGTCACGATCGTCCGTCGCGCATCGGCATCGCCATGAAGACCGGTCCCTATCCGCCCCGAACGCCGCCCGTTCGGGTACCGGCATGATCGGTCGCGCGGACGCGGGCGGTCAAGCCTCGAATGCGGGGTGCGGCCATCAGGGCATCGTGCGTTTCATTTTGACGCTCCTTCTTCCGCTCACCCTGAGGAAGCATTGAGCGTCGTCGAAATGCTGTCTCGAAGGGGCGTTCGAGGTTCGAATATCCTTCGATACGGGCCTTGGCCAAGGCTCAGTCCCACCTCAGGATGAGCGGTAAGACACTTTCCGGTCAGACACTCAGGAGGCGCGGGACGCGAGAAATCGCCGCTCGGCGTCGAGCACGCCGTCGCGATCGCGGTCACGGACCTTGCGGGCGGGGGTGCCGGCGTTGACGGTCCAGGCCGCGAGGGTGCCCTTGACCAGCGAGAGCGAGCCGACCGTCGCGCCTTCCTCCAGCGTCGATCCCGGCAGCACCAGCCCGCCCGCGCCGACCACGGCGTGACGCGCCAGTCGCACCGGCCGTGCGTCGACCGTGCGGAAGGCGTCGGGGACGGTCGGACCGATCAGCGATCCGCCGACGAAATCGTCGGAAGCGGAGAGTATCTTCACGCCGTGCGACAGCCCTGCGAAATCGCCCAGCGTGATCGCGGCGGACCCCATCAGCACGCACTGCGCGGCGATGTGGACATGGTCGCCGATCTCCAGGCTGCTGCCCGGCGACAGCACGCAGAAGGGATCGATCCGCACGCCGTCGCCGATCGAAATGCGCTGGCAGTTGACCAGCACGCAGGTCGAATGAATCAGGACGTCCTTGCCCAGATGGGCGAAATCGAGCTCCGCCAGCTCGTCGGGCGACAGGAATGCGGCGTTGCGATGGGTACTCCCGGCCATGGTGCGTCCGCTACGCCGCCCTGCGGAGCGGAACACGCGCCATGCTGTTCAGGGTGTCGCAGACGCGGGCGACCTCCTCCTCGGCCATGTCGACGAAACAGGGCAGGCCGATCGTCTCGCGCGCCAGCCGCTCGGTTACGGGCAGCGGCAGGCGGGGAAGCTCGGCGAAGGCGGTCTGGTGATGGACCCCGCCGCCCCACCAGGCGCGGCTGTCGATCCCCGCCGCGTCCAGCCGCGCGGCGATCCGGTCGCGGTCCTCCCCGGCGAACCGCGCGACACAGGTGCTGCCGCACCATTCGGTGCCGTAGCCCGGCTGCCATCCGATATCCGTCCTCCCGGCGAGGCGATCGCGATAGCCGGTCGCCACCGCCCGAAAGCCGCCGATGTCGGCGGCATAGGCGTCCATCGACGCGAGGGCGACCGCGGCATGATATTCGCTCATCTTGGCGTTGCAGGCGGCGACCTCGGCGTCGCGCGCGCCATAGAAGCCGAAATTGCTGCGCTTCCTGATCTCGATCGCCAGTTCGGGGCGCCGACAGGCGACATAGCCGCCTTCGCCCGCGCCGAGGATCTTGGTGGCGTGGAGGCTGACCACGCAGGGCGTGTCGCCGGCGCGCAGCCCGTCATGGCCGGCGGCGGCGTCGATCACCACTGGAATCCCGGTCAGCACAGTGAAACGGTCCCAGCCGGCGATGTCGAGCGGCGCGCCGAACGGTGCCACCGGCATGATCGCGGCGACCGGCCCGTCGATCCGCGCCACCGCGTCGAGCGCGATCGCCGGGGTCAGCGCCCAGCTCGCCTCGTCGACATCGACGAGGAAAGGCGCCAAGCCCGCCGCCGCGACCGCGTGCGCGGTCGCGACGAAGGTCCAGGACGGGATCAGGCAGACGCCGCGCCGCTCCCCAGCGACCGACCGCAGCGCCAGCGACAGCCCGGCGGTGGCGTTGGAGACGGTGGCGACGCAGGTGGGATCGAGGCCGAGGCGATCCGCCAGCCGCGCCTCCAGCTCCGCCACCAGCGGTCCGAAATTGGTGTAGCAGCGCTGGGCGTCGATCCGTTGGAGATAGGGGAGCAGCACCTTCGCGGCTGGCATGCGCGGCCGTGCGATGGGAAGCCGGGTCATGCCGCCATCCTCCGGTTCCGCCGCGCTCGCGCCCGTGCCCAGGCGGCGGCGATATGCGCCTCGACCAGTTCGGCCTGCTCGCGCATGTCGCCGAAGCGCCGGGCGATGCCGATCGCGGTCTCGCCGAACGCGGTCCAGGCCGCCGGGTCCGCCGCCTGCAAGGCGAGCTCGACATAATGATCGGCGTCGCGCGCCTTCAGCTTCGGATCGCGCTGGTCGCCGATGATCATCTGCTCGCCGTCCGGCGGCGGCGCCATCCAGACCACTGGCACGCCGCGCGCCTGCACCTCGATGCACGACATGCCGCCCGGAAAGGGGAAGCTGTCGAGGAATATGTCGATGCACTCGCCGATGACATGGCCGTCGATGAATTCATTGTAGATCACCATGCGCCTACCTGCCGGCGAGGCCCGCTTGCGGTCCATGATCGGGGAGATGCGGCCGGTGCCGCCGGCGAAGAAGATCGCCCGCGGATCGCGCAGCAATATCGCCTCGACCTGCGCCATGTAATCGGCGGTGATCTTCGCCATGCGGCCGTAGACGCCGTAGACCACGCTGGGCGTCGTCACCCCCGATTCCGCGCAGAGCACGCCGCGCACCGCCGCGATGCTCGCCTCCGGCCGCTCGATCCTCTGGAAGACGAAGGCGGTGTTGCGCGGGGTCCGCACCATCTCGACCCCCGGCGCGAACAGCGCGGGCGACGGCCGGGTGATGCCCATCAGGGCGAGATCGAGCTCGGGGATCGCCCAGGTCGCGAAACCATTCTCGTGGAACGCCTGGACCGGCACGGGTCGCCGTTGCAGCACCATCGTCGCGACCGCGCAGTTGCTGTCGGCGATCAGCACGTCGATCTCGTCCGCCGCGAGCTGGGCGATGATCGCCTCCATCGTCCGCGACGGGGTTTCGCGCGCCATGTCTCGGATCTGCAGGCCGAACGCCTCGGCGAACGCCCACAGCTCGGTGGCTGGGCTGTTGATGCAGTAGAGGATCGGCCGGTCGGCCTCGGCGCGCAGCTCGTGCTGACCGAGCATCAGCGAGACGGTGATGCGCGCGACCGCGTTCGCGCCGAACAGGTCGCTCGTCTCCGACAGATAGGCGATGCGGGGCACCCGCCGGTCGGATGCGTGCGGCGCCAGCGGAGGGAAATGCCGCCCGAGATAATCGGCGAAGGGCCGTACCACGTCGGCGTTGAACACGGTCAGTTCGGACAGGAGCTGGGTGCGACGCCAGAGCATGATGTGGAGCAACGTGTAGAGATCGGCGGCGCGGTCGATATCGTCGCGGTCGACCAGCAGCCGGGGGAAGATCGTGGCGAAATCGCGGTAGAGGTGCTCGAGCGGGGCGAACTCGCCCGCATGGACCGCCGCCCAGCCGAGGGTCTTCATCGCATCGCACAGCGAGCCGCGCAGCGCGCTCGACCATGGCCCGGCGGGCAGCTCCTCGTCGAGCCAGCCGAACCCCATCGGCGGGAGCACGGCTCCGCCCGGGATAGCGCCGTTCGCACCGGTCTCGTCGGCCATGCCCTTACCTTCCCCGCTGTCCAACGCGGAACTGGTAAATGGGAATGGCTAATAATCGGTTAGGGATAAGAGGGCCGTCCGGCCTCGCGGCGCGCGATCGTACCGTCGCACCGTTGCGTTCCTCACCCGCGTTGGAACCAATGGCGATCACCGACCTTTGCCGGGCGACGATCGTCGCAGCATGGGAGAATGGTAATGCCCGCCGGCAAGGATGCACCCGACAGGAGCTATAATGGCGAGGATGCCTCGCGCGCGCCGGAGGCCGGCCCGCCGATCAACCGGACGGGCCTGTCGGCCGAGGCCAATCGCGGCCGCCGTGCGCCGCAGGAAGGCAGCGGTGTGGTCGTCGGCAGCGGCGCCTCGGCCGGCGGTGGCGGGGGCGATGAGGATTTCGATTCCGATCCGCAGGGCGGCGGCGGATCGGCGCCTATCGGACGGCCGGTGCCGCCGAAGGAGCGCTGAAAGCCGACTTCAGCGTAGCATCTCGGGCGCCGCGCCGGGGCCTGAAGCGTCCGTTTTGACGGGCGGCGCCGCGGCACGCTGGGCGGCGAGCGCCGCGTCATAGGCAATCGTCGCGGCGACGACCGACCGCATGAGCTTCATGCGCTCGGCCAGCGGGCGGTTTGTCCGCCCGATCATCACCGCCACCGCATAGCTGCGGCCCTCGGGCGAGGTGAGGATGCCGACATCGTTATAGCCGGCCTGCTCGCCCTGATAGACCTGGCCCGTGCCGGTCTTGTGCGCCAGCCGCCAGCCCGGTTTCAGTCCCGCCTTGAGGCGCAGCGCGCCGGTGCGTGTTTCCTCCATGATCGCGGTCATCTTCGCGGTCGATGCCGGCGACAGCAGGTCGCCGCGCCGCAGCCGGGCGAGCGTGTCGACCATCGCGATCGGCGTCGCCCCGTCGACCGGATTGGCGAGATATTCGTCGAACGCGGCGCGGCGGGTCTCGGCGGGCAGCGCATCGCGCGCCGTGTAGAAGCCGGTCCCGCCAGCCCAGTCGGGCTGCCAGTCGAGGCCGGCGATGGTCGCCTGGAGGCGAGGCTCGCCCGGGCCGAAGCGGATACCCGCGATCGCCTTGCCGCGCAGCGTCGCGCGCACGGCGTCGGGGCCGCCGACCTGGTGCAGCAGCCGGTCGTTGGCGCTGTTGTCGCTCTGGGTCAGCGCCCGGACCATCAGGTCGTCGCCGGTCGTGTGGAAGCCGCCGGGTCGCAGCGCCAGCGCGCGGATCGGCTGGTGGAACAGGGTGAGGTCCCTGGCCGTCACCGTCAGCGCCCGCGACAGATCGAGCCGGCCGCTATCGACCTGGTCGAGCGCCGTCAGCGACACCCATAATTTGGAGACGCTCTGCTGTGGGAAATAGTCCAGCCCACGATGGTGCGAGGTCCACCCGGTCTGGACGTCGCGGACGGCGATGCCGACATCGCCCGGGAAGCGGTGGCCGAGCCGATCGATCGCGGCGTCGAGGACTAGCGCGGCACTGGGCACCGGCGGGGCGAGCGTCACCACCACCGGTTCGTGAGGGAAAGCGGGTGTTGGTGCGGCGAGGGCGTCTATTCGAGCGGGTGCGGGCGCCTGCGCCTCGGGGCCGAGTGCTTCGGAGCGCTGACAGCCGGTCGTGAGCAGGGCGGCGGCGAGCAGCGCCAGCGGGATCGGACGGATATGGACCTTGCTTCGACGCACCGTCACCGGATCGCCTCTCTCCTTTCGTCGTCGTTTGCGGCCATCATGGCGGCGCGGGCCTTGCTGGAGCCTGAATATGGTCCAGCCTAGCCCGGATAGGGCTTCTCCGCCAGCAGCCCGGCGAGGTGGACGGCGTTGCCCGCGACCATTTTGGCGGTCTTCGTGACCATCTCCGGCGTTTCCTTCAGGTCCTGGAAGTCGACCGATCCCATCGCCTCGCCCACCCAGTAGCAGGCGGCGACCGCCGGGATCGTCCAGCCGACGTCGTTGAGCGCCTGGAAAAGCTGGGCCGATGAGAAATGGGCGCCGTCCTCGTTGCCGACGATCGCGGCGACGGCGACCTTGCCGTAGCTGGGCATGCGGCCCTGCTCGTCGGTCTCGCCCAGAAAGGCGTCCATCCGTTCGAGCACGCGCTTCGCCACGCTGCCGATCTGCCCCATCCAGATCGGGCCGCCGAAAATCAATATGTCGTGGGCGAGGATCCTGGCGCGCAGGCTTGGCCATTCGTCGCCGTCGCCTTCGTCGGAGGTCACGCCGGGGCGGATGTCCAGCGTGGCGACCCGGACCGTCTCGCTGATCTCGACGCCTTTCTCCCGGAACGCCTTGGCCAGCACCGCGATCATCGCGTCGGTCGACGAGCTTTCGCCCGGGTCGGCCTTGAGGGTGCAGTTGAGGGCTATGGCCTTGAGCGGCATGATCGTCTCTCCTGTCAGCATGATTTCGCGGGTCGACAGCGACAACGCCCCGGCGGATGATGGGTTCTGAGCGGAAACGGGCGGAGGGCGATGATCAGCTTCGACCATGTCGGCAAGCATTACGCCGGGCGCCGCGTCCTCGACGACGTGTCGCTGACGATCGAGCGCGGCAGCTTCGTCGCGCTGGTCGGCGCGTCGGGCGCAGGCAAGACGACGCTGCTCAAGACGATCAACCGGCTGGTCGAGATCGACACGGGCGCGATCGCGATCGAGGGTCGCGACATCGCCGCGCAGCCGGTCGCGGAACTGCGCCGCCGGATCGGCTATGTCTTCCAGGGGATCGGTCTGTTCCCCCACATGAGCGTGGCCGAGAATGTCGCGCTGGTGCCGCGGTTGCAGGGTATGCCGCGCGAGGAACGGGCAGCACGGGTCGCGGAGCTGCTCGACCTGGTGGCGTTGCCCGCCGACCTCGCGGCGCGGCACCCGGCGCAACTCTCCGGCGGGCAGGCCCAGAGGGTCGGCTTCGCCCGCGCGCTCGCCGCCCGTCCGGCGATCATGCTGATGGACGAACCGTTCGGTGCGCTCGACCCGGTGACGCGCGACGAGCTCGGCGCGGCCTATCGGGCGCTGCACGACGTGATGGGCCTGACCAGCCTGATCGTCACCCACGACATGGCCGAGGCGCTGTTGCTCGCCGACCGGGTGATCGTGATCGGGGAAGGGCGGATATTGGCCGACCAGCCGCCGCGTGCGTTGATCCATGGCGCCGGCGACCCCCGCATCGAGGCGATGATCGCCGTGGCGCGGCGATCCGCAGCCCGCCTCGACGCGCTGGCGGCCGGCCGGTGATCGGGGGCAGCACCGGCTGGGCCGAGCTGGCGGGGCTCGCCCAGGCCCATCTGCTGCTCAGCGGCTGCGCCGTCATCCTCGCCGTCCTGGCGGGCGTGCCGCTCGCCATCGCGGCGGCGCACGGCCGGCGGATGAGGGGGCCACTGCTCGCCGTGGTCGGGCTGATGCAGACCATTCCTGGCCTAGCGCTGCTCGCGCTCTTCTATCCGCTGCTGCTCGTCCTCGGGCGGGCGAGCGGGCTGGCGATCCCGGCGCTCGGCTTCCTGCCCGCGCTGCTCGCGCTGTGCGTCTATGCGCTGCTGCCGATCCTGCGCAACGGCGTGGCAGCGATCGACGCCATCGACCCGGCCCTGAGGGAGGCGGCCGACGGCGTCGGCATGACCCGCCGTCAGAAGCTGTGGCTGGTCGAGTTGCCGCTCGGTGCGCCGGTGATCCTCGCCGGCATCCGCACCGCCGCGGTCTGGACGATCGGCACGGCGACGCTGGCGACGACGATCGGCCAGCCGAGCCTCGGCGACCTGATCTTCTCGGGGTTGCAGACCGAGGATTGGCAGCGGGTGCTGATCGGCTGCTTCGCGGCGGCGGCGCTGGCGCTGCTGGTCGACGCCATCCTCGCGATCGTCGAGAGCGGTCTCAAGGCCGGGTCGCGCCCGCGCCTCGCCGCCGGCCTCGCCGTGCTCCTGCTCGCTGTCGCGGCGGCCTTCGCGCCCCTGCCGCGGGGCGAGGCCGCGCGGACCGGCAGCGTGATCGTGATCGGCGCCAAGAATTTCTCGGAGCAATATATCCTCGCCGAGGCGATCGAGCAGCGGCTCCGGGCATCGGGCTATCGCACCGCGCGGCGCGACAATCTCGGCTCGGCGATCGCCTATCGCGCGCTCGCGGCGGGGGACATCGCCGTCTATGTCGACTATTCGGGCACGCTCTGGAGCAACGTCCTCGGCCGCACCGACACGCCGCCCGCCGACGTCATGCTGCGCCGGCTCGGGCGCGATCTGGCGGCGCGCGACGGCGTCCGGCTGCTCGGCGCGCTCGGTTTCGAAAATGCCTATACATTTGCGATGAAGCGCGGTCGCGCGCAGGCGCTCGGCATCGCGACGCTCGACGACCTTGCTCGCGCGGCGCCCCGGCTGCGGCTGGCGAGCGACCTCGAATTCCTCAGTCGTCCCGAATGGCGGGCGGTCCAGGCGCGCTACCATCCGGTCTTTGCCGACCAGCGCTCCTACAGCCCGACGTTCATGTACCGGGCGCTCGCGGACGGATCGGCCGACGTGATCTCGGCCTTCTCGTCGGACGGACGGATCGCGGCGATGGACCTGGTGACGATCGCCGATCCGCGCGCGGCGCTGCCGCATTACGATGCGGTGCTGCTGCTTTCGCGCCGCGCCGCCGCCGATGCCGGGCTGGTGGCGGCGCTGCGTCCGCTGGTCGGCGCGATCGATATCGACCGGATGCGGACGGCCAACTGGATGGTCGACCGTGACGTCGCCAAGCGCAGCCCGGCGCAGGCAGCGCGCTGGCTGCTCGACGGGAAAGTGGCCGGGGCTCGGTAACTTAATCGTCCCTCACGAGTTCTATGAGCGATTCTCATAGGCGGGCCCGCTTTCCCGGCGGCCCGTTCGAAGAGGGAGGGGCTCCGGCTTGGCCACCATCACCGACCCGATCCGGCAACGGACCGGACCGTCTCCGGAAGCGCTGGCGCAACACTATGCGCGGATACGGGCATTGAGCGAGGCGCTCGCCGCGCCTCTGTCCGACGCCGACGCGACCGCGCAGTCGATGCCCGACGCGTCGCCGGCCAAATGGCATCTGGCGCATGTCAGCTGGTTCTTCGAGACCTTCGTGTTGCGCGACCATCTGCCCGGCTATCGCCTGTTCGACGATCGCTGGCCCTATCTGTTCAACAGCTATTATGAGGCGGAAGGCCCGCGCCACGCCCGGCCGCAGCGCGGGCTGCTCACCCGGCCGTCGCTCGACGAGGTGCTCGCCTATCGCGCCGCCGTCGACGCGGCGATGCTCGATGCGATGCCGATGCTGGCCGAGCGCTGCGGCGAGCTGATCGAGCTCGGCCTCAACCATGAGCAGCAGCATCAGGAATTGCTGCTGACCGACCTCAAGCATCTCTTCGCCTGCAACCCGCTTGGCCCCGCCGTCTGGCCTGCCGCACCCACCCTGCGCAGCTGCGCGGACGAACCGACGCCGGTGCGCTGGCGGGAAGGGCCGTCGGGGCTGGTCGAGATCGGCGACCGGGGCGAAGGTTTCGCCTTCGACAATGAGCGCCCCGTCCACAAGGTCCACCTGCCGCCCTTCGCCCTGGCCGACCGGCTCGTCACCAACGGCGACTGGCTGCGCTTCATCGCCGAGGGCGGCTATGCGACCGCCGGCCTCTGGCTGTCGGACGGCTGGGCCTGGGTGCAGCGGGAAGGGGTGGCGAGCCCGCTCCACTGGCGCCGCGCCGATCGCGGCGGCTGGGAACAGTTCTCGCTATCCGGCTGGCAACCGCTCGACATCGCCGCGCCGGTGGCACATATCAGCTTCTACGAGGCTGACGCCTTCGCGAGCTGGGCCGGCGCGCGGCTGCCGACTGAGCAGGAATGGGAGGCCGTCGCACGGGTGCAGGACCCTGCGGGCGGCGTCCAGCTCGATGCGGCAGGCCCGGTCGCGCCCCAGGTCGAGGCGCTCGGGGAGGAATCGCCGCCGCTGTTCGGCAATGTCTGGCAATGGACGGGCTCCGCCTATCGTCCCTATCCGCGCTTCCGCGCCGCGCCGGGCGCGGTCGGCGAATATAATGGCAAGTTCATGAGCGGGCAGTTCGTCCTCAAGGGCGGAAGCTGCGCCACGCCGCGCGGCCATGTCCGCGCTTCCTACCGCAATTTCTTCTACCCGCAGCAGCGCTGGCAGTTCACCGGCCTGCGCCTGGCAAAGGATCTGTGACATGGGCGTTCATGCCGACATCAAGCTGGTCGATCAGGACGACGAGGGCGTCGACCTCGCCTTCCGCGCCGACGTGCTGAGCGGGCTCGCCCAGCGGCAGAAGGCGGTTCCGGCGCGCTGGTTCTACGACCGCGTCGGATCGGAACTGTTCGAACGGATCACGACCCTGCCCGAATATTATCCGACCCGCACCGAGACGGCCCTGCTCAAGGCGCACGCGGCCGAGGTGGCGGCACTGGTCGGGCGGGGACGGGCGGTGGTCGAGTTCGGATCGGGCAGCTCCGTCAAGACGCCGCTGCTGCTTGGGCGGATGGACGCCGCCGCCTATGTGCCGATCGATATCTCGGGCGATTTCCTGCGCCAGTCGAGCGCCGAGCTGGCCGCGAAATTCCCCGACCTGCCGGTGATCCCGATCGAGGCCGACTTCATGAAGCCGGTGGCGTTGCCGGCCTCCGTCGCCGGTCTCGCCATGCTCGGCTTCTTCCCCGGATCGACGATCGGCAACATGGTGCCGCGCACCGCGATCGATCTGCTTCGATCGATGCGGGCGACGCTCGGGGACCGCTCGCACCTCCTTATCGGCGTCGACCGGATCAAGGATATCGGCCGGCTCATCGCGGCCTATGACGACGCCGAAGGGGTGACGGCGCGCTTCAACCGCAACCTGCTGATACGGATCAATCGCGAGCTGGACGGCACCATTCCCGTCGACAGCTTCCGCCACGTCGCGCGCTGGAACGCCGACTGGAACCGCATCGAAATGCATCTCGAGGCGATCGAGGATATCGCCTTCGAGGTTTCCGGCCACCCGGTGACGATGCGACGGGGCGAGACGATCCATACCGAGAACAGCCACAAATATACCCCGGACCAGGCGCGGCTGATGCTGCAGGCGAGCGGCTGGAGCCCCTGCGCACAATGGAGCGATCCCGAGGATAGCTTCCTCATCCTGTTGGCCGAAGCGACCGAATATCGCTCGGCGCCCTGAGCGGAGTGGTCAGATCGGCAGGTCGGTGGTCAGCTTGACCGTATTAAGAGCGAAGTGCGAGTTGACCGAGGCGACGCCGGGCAGGTGGAGCACGATCTTCTTCAGGAAATCGTGATAGGCCTCGATGTTCGCGACGACGATGCGGAGCTGATAGTCGCTGTCGCCGCTCATCGAGAAGCATTCGACGATCTGCGGGAGGTTGCGGATCGCGGTCTCGAACGCGTCCAGCGTCTCCTCGTCATGCTGCTTCAGCCGGATGCTGGCGAACACCACTGCCTCCAAGCCGAGCCGCTTGGGATTGAGGATCACCGCGTTCCGCTCGATCACCCCGCTCGCCTGGAGCCGCTTGAGCCGCCGCCAGCAGGGTGTGTGCGACAGCCCGACGCGCTCGGCCAGCTCCGCCACCGCCAGTTCGGGATGCTTCTGGATCGTGCGGAGGATCCGGCCGTCCATCTCGTCCATCGGCACTTTCTCCAGATTAAGGCCTGTGGACATTCAGGATTCCCACGCTGCCTGATTTCTGATTCAGGATTCCCAAGGGGAGTTCTGAATGGACGAGCAGCGATTTGTGGTG
>NZ_FUYM01000038.1 GCF_900167915.1 Rhizorhabdus histidinilytica
AAAGGCTGCACATAAAGGCCGGACACGCGACTGCACTCGATATGGCATGTCAGAACGTCAGAAAATCGCACCGCAACGCGGGAGCCATCCACACGTGCACGCTAAGGGAGAACGGAGGGCGAACATCACGCGGCGAGCAGGGAACTGACGGCGCGCAGGGGGCGCAGGGCATCCGGATCAGGCCGATCTTCGACATTCCAGCTATAGTCGCCGGTCAGCGAGATATGCTCCCAGCCCAATGGCGCGATGTGGCGTGCAATCTCGTCGGGCGTTGCGATGTCAGCCAACGCCATTTCGAGATAGCGGGTGTTCCACAGGATGATGGCGGCGACGAGCAGGTTGAGGCCGGATGCGCGATAGGTCTGGTTCTCGAACCGCCGATCGCGCAGTTCGCCGAGCTGGTTGAAGAAGAGCGCGCGAGCGAGCGCGTTGCGGGCTTCACCCTTGTTGAGGCCCGCCTGGGTGCGCCGGCGCAGATCGATGTCGCGCAGCCAGTCGAGCATGAAGATCGAGCGTTCGAGGCGGCCAAGCTCGCGCAGCGCGAGGGCCAGTCCATTCTGTCGCGGATAGGCGGACAGGCGGCGCAGCATCGCCGAAGCGGTGACGGTGCCGGTACGGATCGATGTGGCGAACCGCAGCAGTTCGTCCCAATGCGCGGCGACATGACCCAATGCGATCGGCTCGGCCGTCATGCCGCCGAGCAAGGGGCCAGATTCCTGGCCAGGCAGGAGGTGCAAGCGACGCTCCTTGATGTCGCGCAGGCGCGGGGCGAAGCGGTAGCCGAAGAAGGGCATGAGGCCGAACACATGGTCCGATGCTCCACCCGTATCGGTGTAGTGCTCCTCGATCGTCAGGCCCGTCTGGTGATACAGCAAGCCATCCAGCACATAGGGCGCTTCGCCGGCAGTCGCCGCAATCACCCGGCTCGCAAAGGGATCATATCGATCCGAGACATGGGTGTAGAAGGCGACGCCCGGTTCGTTGCCGCTGCGCGCGTTGATGTCGCCGATCGCGGCCCCACGACCCCCGGCATGAAATTGTTGTCCGTCGCTCGACGAGGTGGTGCCGTCTCCCCACAGCGCGGCGAGCGGCATGGTGCGATGGGCGTCGATCAGTCTTCCCAGCGCTTCACCATAGGCGGCCTCGCTGATGTGCCAGTCGTGAAGATGGGCGAGCTGGCGCAAACTTGCGCCCCGACAGGTTTCCGCCATGCGCGTGAGGCCGAGATTGATGCCATCGGCAAGGATGACGGTGAGCAAAGCATTGCGATCGTCGACCTGCCGGCCCGAACGCCGATGGATGAAACATTCGCTGAACCCGGTCCAGGCATCGACCTCAAGCAGGAGATCGGTGATCTTCACGCGCGGCAGCCGATCATAGGCGGCGCGACGGGCCATCTCGGTGGCGGGCGGCGTTGCCGCCTTCAGCGGCGAGATGATGAGGCCGTTTTCGTCAAGTCTGACCTGGGGCAGTTCGCCCTGTCGCGCGAGGACCGTTACCTGTTCGATCGCCGTATCGAGCCTGGTGCGCCTTTCCTCGATATGGCGCTCAAAGTCCGTTTCGATGGCGAGCGGCAGCGGCCCCTTCTCGCGAAGCGCCGCGTAGGTGGCCGGTGGTATGAGGTAGCTGTCGAAATCACGAAACTGGCGGCTTCCCGCGACCCATATGTCTCCCGCTCGCAGCCGCTCGCGTAGCTGGGACAAGGCGCATAGTTCATATGCGGCACGGTCGATGATGCCATCCCGCAGGACGAACGGCCGCCATGCTGATGGTACAAAGCGCAGCGGCACGCGATCAGGCAAGCGCCGTTTGCCGGTCCGGTATAGCTCCGCGATAATGGCCAGCGCCGACAGGAGTCCCTGCACCGCGCCGGCGCCGCGAAATTCAAAGGTGTTGAGAAGGGGGCCGGCAAAGAGCTTTACCGTGCGATGCCGATCAATCAATTCAGCGGTGCGATCGACGGTTTCCGGTCGCCCGAGCACTTCGGCTTGCTCGACCGCCATGGCGAAGCGCTGCCAGTCCAGCGCCTCGATCTGCGCCAGCGAGTCCACGCCGTTGGTATGCGCGTCGATGAGGATACGGCAAGACCCTGTGAGCGTCCGGAGATGGCCCTGCAGCTCGCGCACCGTCTTGAGGGCTTTGTCGCGGGTCCGGTTTTCGGCGCGGCGCACCATGCTGCCCAACAGCTTGTCGAACATCGTCAGGGCCGCGTCGGTCAGGCTTTCCTCAAGGCGGATGCCGGTTGCCGCCAGCGTCGCATGTCGGCGCAGGGCATTGAGTTCGCCAAAATGCTGGGGCGTGATGCGGCTGCCCTCGTCCGCCAGCCTGTCAAAAGTCGAAGCCGGGATCATGTCGGCCCGACCGCGATCGAGGCCCAGTGCGCGGACATAGGCGAGCCGTTCGATCAGGCGCAGGATGTTGCGCGCTGCCGGCGACTGTGGCGCATTGCGTAGCCAGGATAGCCATGTGGTGGCCTGCCCCGACCGTCGCGCCAGCAAATCGTCCAGGCCCTGTAGTGTGTCGGGCAGCAGGCCATTTGTGAGCACTTCATAGGTAAGCTGTTCAGCTTGCTGGCGAGCCCGTCGCAGTACCGCTTCGAGAATCGACGAAGAAGGCAGGAGGATCTGCCGACGGCGGAGTTCATCGACGATGACCCCTGCCATCTGGCCGGGATGGATGATGGTCTGCGCGATCGGGATCGAGAAGGCGACAACTTCACGGAAGGCGTCGCGGTCGAAGATCCTGAACCCGTGCGATCGTCGGATTTCAACGAGATACTCGCGACGGGTCTGGTCCCGATGAGCATAGGCCGCAAAGGCTTCGGGCGCGACACCAAGTTGGCGGGCCACATAAGCGAGCACGGGTGCGGGCGGGACTTCGCCCGCTTCCAGCGCACGGCCAGGCCATCTCATGGTGAGCAGGAGCATCGCGAAACCGAGCCGGGTGGCATCGCCGCGACGGCGGCCGACAAATTCCAGATCGTCGCTGGTCAGCGTATAGTGACGTGCAATCTCGCGCTCATCGAGCGGCGCGTCATAATGCCCCGCCCAGATTTCCGGGCTCACCAGTCGCCGCCTCGCCAACATCATCTCCTTCTCTGTGCCTGTCCGTCAGACGGTCCTCTGGCGGCCAACAGGAATATGTCCGTTAACTCTGGACCTGTAACGGCGATTCGGACAAGATCGCATAATGACGGGAAAACGGACAGGATCGGGCATCATGTGGCGCTGATCGGCTATGCGCGCGTCTCGACCGCAGACCAGAAGCTGTCGCTCCAGCTTGACGCGCTGAACACTGCCGGGTGCGACCGTATATTCGACGATCACGCATCCGGGGCAAAAGCCGATCGGCCTGGCCTAACCGAAGCGCTCGCCTATTTGCGCCCCGGCGACACGCTGGTGGTCTGGAAACTCGACCGCCTCGGCCGCTCGATGAGCCACCTGATCGAGAAGGTCGGCGAGCTTGCGGCGCGCGGCATCGGGTTCCGCTCACTCACCGAGAATATCGACACCACCACTTCGGGCGGCATGCTGGTGTTCAACATCTTCGGCTCGCTGGCCCAATTCGAGCGCGATCTGATCCGGGAACGCACCCATGCTGGCCTGCGAGCCGCGCGCGAGCGCGGTAGTCAGGGCGGCCGCCGCCCTGTCGTCACTCCCGACAAGCTGCGCAAGGCGCGGACGTACATCGCAGCGGGCCTAACTGTTCGTGAGGCGGCGGCTCGGCTCAAGATCGGGAAAACCGCCCTGTACAAGGCTCTGGAAAGCGCATGAAACCGCTGCCGATCCAGAACTCGTGGGTGCTGGTTACAGGGGCCTCAACCGGTTTGGGCAGGGCGTCAGCCCTCCGTTTGGCGGCATCGTACCAGGCCAAGCCCCTGATTGTTGGGCGAAGGCTCGACAACTTGCGGGAGCTACAATCTGAAATTGACGAGCGGTTTAATGTCCCGTGCGAGATCATAGTGGCCGATCAACGTGAAATTGAGGGCAGGGAGAAGATCGCGGCCAAGGTTATAGAATTGAAAGTCAATGCGGCTTTCTTGGCTGCCGGGCTGACGAGCGCCGGTCCGTTTGATGCTAGCCGTGCCGACGCCTATGCCGAGGTGATTGGAACAAACGTAGCCGGCTTCACGGATTTGCTGGCCCGCCTGATTGCGATCTTCCGGCAGCAGCCGTTTGAATCCTCAATAATCGCAGTGTCGAGCCTGGCGGGCGAAACATCCGTACCCTTCCAAGCGGTCTACGGCGCGTCGAAAGCCTATGTGAGTACCCTCATGCGGGCACTTTCCGTCGAGCTTGCCGGGACGGGTGTGAGCGTTGGGTCTTTTGCACCCGGTGGCATTGACACCGATATGGCTGCCCTCAGCGATTTGAAGTGGGGGAAGTTTGGCTTGATGGACGTTGATCGCTGCGCGACCCTTGCCGTCGATGCTCTGGTTCATCGGCGATCCTTCGCCATACCGGGGATGGGCAACCGGCTCACATACTTGGCCAGCAGGGCTCTACCTCGATCGTTGATGAGCCGGCTTGCGGCCCTCCCATATCGGCGCCCGCAATGATCGACACATGCTCAAAGGATAGGTTGAACACGCCGTTGAGTACCTACAGGTAGCTTCCGCTGGCATTGTACCGGATTTGTTCGCCCTTAGCGTGCACGTGTGGATGGCTCCCGCGTTGCGGTGCGATTTTCTGACGTTCTGACATGCCATATCGAGTGCAGTCGCGTGTCCGGCCTTTATGTGCAGCCTTT
>NZ_FUYM01000053.1 GCF_900167915.1 Rhizorhabdus histidinilytica
GTGACGGCACCGAGCGAGAAGCTGCTGTTGTTCGGCGCGACCGGGGACCTGTCGCAGCGGATGCTGCTGCCGTCGCTGTACGGGCTGGCGGCGGACGGGCTGCTGCCGTCGGGTCTTGCGATCGTGGGGACGGCGCGCAGCGGGCATGACGACGCTGCCTTTCGCGCCTTCGCCGAGCAGGCGCTGCGCCGTTTCGTGCCGAGCGAGCGGCTCGACGAGGCGGCGCTCGGCGGTTTCCTCGCGCGGATCGGCTATGTCCCGGTCGACGCATCGAGGGAGGGGGATTTCGCGGCGCTGGCGGAGAAGGTCGGCGCGACCGACCGGGGCCTGTCGATCTTCCTGTCGACCGCGCCGTCGCTGTTCGGCGCGACGATCGACGGTCTCGCCAAGGCGGGCCTTGCGGGCGAAGGGGTGCGGATCGGGCTGGAGAAGCCGCTCGGCTACGACATGGCGTCGAGCCGCGAGATCAACGACGCGGTCGGATCGGTCTTCCCGGAGGACCGCATCTTCCGGATCGACCATTATCTCGGCAAGGAGACGGTCCAGAACCTGCTGGCGCTGCGCTTCGCCAACGGGCTGTTCGAACCGCTGTGGCGCGAGGGCGGGATCGACCATGTCCAGATCACCGTGTCGGAGACGGTGGGGCTGGAGGGCCGGGTCGGCTTCTACGACGGCGCCGGCGCGCTCAGGGACATGGTGCAGAACCACATGCTCCAGCTGCTCGCGCTGGTGGCGATGGAGCCGCCGGCCCGGTTCGATGCGGCCGCGGTGCGCGACGAGAAGGTGAAGGTGTTCCGCTCGCTGCGTCCGATCGACCGGGCGATGGCGGCGAGCCACAGTGTGATCGGGCAATATGGCCCCGGCGCGGTCGCGGGCGGGCCGGTGCCGGGCTATGTCGACGAGCTGGGCAAGCCGTCGGATACCGAGACCTTCGTCGCTCTGAAGGCGAACATCGACAATTGGCGGTGGAAGGGGGTTCCCTTCTACCTGCGCACCGGCAAGCGGCTGCCGAGCCGGCAGTCGGAGATCTTCATCCAGTTCAAGGGGGTGCCGCACTCGATCTTCGACGGGCGGGGCGCGGTGCTGCAACCCAACAAGCTGATCATCCGTTTGCAGCCCGACGAGAATGTCCGACTGCTGCTGATGGCGAAGGAGCCGGGGCTCGACCGCGACGGGATCCGGCTGAGGGAGGTGCCGCTCGACATATCGATGCCGAACGCCTTCGCCGACAGCCGGCGGCGGATCGCCTATGAGCGGCTGCTGCTCGATCTGGTCGAGGGAGACCAGACGCTGTTCGTGCGGCGCGACGAGGTGGAGGCGCAATGGGAGTGGGTCGATGCGATCCGCGACGGCTGGGCCGCCAACGCGATGAAGCCCAAGGCCTATATGGCCGGCACCTGGGGGCCCTCCGCCGCCATCGCCCTCACCGAACGCGACGGCGTCACATGGCATGACTGAC
>NZ_FUYM01000020.1 GCF_900167915.1 Rhizorhabdus histidinilytica
ACCGCCCGTCGGCGCGACGAACGTAGCCGCTGACGACTCACCGACCGGTGTCCGGCCGGATCGGCGCGATTACCGGCGGCTCTGGAGATTATGCATGAAGAACGCCTATGATTATGCCGAGGTAAAGGTCGCGAAGGACGGCGCCATCCTTCGCGTCTCGCTCAATCGACCCGCGCAACTCAACTCCACGACGCACCGCATGAATGCAGAAGTGCTCGACATGCTGCGCACCGTGGACAGCGACGAAGAGATCAAGGTCGTCGTCCTGACCGGCGAAGGCCGGGCCTTCTGCGCCGGCGGCGACCTGTTCGAACATGACGAGTTCGTCGGCGACCAGTTCGAACGCGAAATGCGCGTACACACCGAAATCATTTTCGCGATGCTCAACAACGCCAAGCCGATCGTCTGCCAGTTGAACGGTGCGGCGGTAGGCTGGGGCGCAACCTTCGCACTGTTCTCGGACATCATCATCGCCAGCGAGACCGCGACCATCAGCGATCCGCATGTCCATCTGGGCCTGTCGACCGGCGACGGCGCGGCGATCATCTTTCCGCAGCTGATCGGCTATCCACGCGCGCGGCAGATGCTGATGACCGGCCAGCCGATCAATGGCCGCCAGGCAAGCGAGTTCGGCCTCGTCGGCGAGGCGGTTCCCCCGGCGGAACTCGCCGCCCGCGTCACCGAGATCGCGCGCACCATCGCGGCGATGCCGGCCCAGGCGATCCGCAACACCAAGGCTTCGATCAACATACCGCTGAAGAACCTGGTGCAGCAGATGATGGACACCTGCATCGCGCTCGAGGTCGTGACGCAAAAGAGCGACGACCACAAGGCGGCGCTCAAGGATTTCGTCGAAAGCCGGGTCGCGCGCAAAAAGATATCCGCGGCCTAGAGCGCACCACCGAACCAGACGTCTGTCAAAAGCGTACGTGATCGGCCGTCCCGCGCACCGTGGCGGCTCTGCGCGCCCGTGCGCGACGAAATCCGTAACCGCCAGTCCCCGGTCATAGGGACAGGTCATTCGCATTCGATCGCGGTAACCTGCCCGCATATCCTGCATGCTGAGAATTTGGGAGCTTTCCTATGATATCGACCACGCCGACCGAGGGCAAAACCGCGGCTGCGGCCAAGAGAAGCGCGAAGCTGACGCCGGTGATGCTCAACCACGCGGCCTGGGTCACCCACGACGTGGAGGCGACAGCCGACTTCTTCATGCGCATCATGGGCATGGAATTGGCCAGCACGGTCTATGACGACCGGGTGCCGTCGACCGGCGACGATTTTCCCTATTTCCACATCTTCTTCCGGATGCAGGACGGATCGACCATCGCCTTTTTCGAATGCATCGGCTTGCCCGAGCGGCCCGAGGCCAGCCACGCCGCCTACACCGTTTTCGACCATATAGCGCTCGAAGCGAAGGACCGTGACGAAGTCGATCAGTGGGCCGAGTGGCTGAAGGAGAACGGGATTGATATCGTTGGGCCGGTCGACCACAAGGGATTGATATATAGCATCTATTTCTTCGATCCCAACGGTATCCGGATGGAGATCACCACGCCGCTCGATGCCGACTGGAACCGGCATACCGAACAGGGCCTGGCCGATCTTCGCGCGTGGATCTCCACCAAGAACGAAGCTGCGGCGAATAATGCCGATGTCGGCGAGGCGCTGCTCAGGCTCATCCGTGGGCAGCGAAAGCGATACGACAAGGCCTAACGGACCGAGGGCCGCGCGCCATCCAGGCCCCGGCGGGACCGATCGGCACCAGGGATTTCAAGGAGAAGATGATGCGTGGACTGAGTGGCAAATCCTATATCGTGACCGGCGGCGGCAGCGGCGTCGGCAGGGCGACGGCGCGCCGGCTGGCGGAGTTCGGCTGCAAGGTTACCATCGCCGATCGTTCGGAGGACACCGCGCGGGAGGCGGTCGAGATGATCACCAAGGCGGGCGGCGTGGCGCACGCCATTCGCACCGACCTGTCGCTGGAGAACGAGGTCAAGGCGATGGTCGACAGCGCGGTGAACAGCTATGGGCGGCTCGATGGCGCGGTCAACGCGGCCGGCACGCCCCAGCGCGGCAAGGCCACCCACGAACTGTCGACCGAGGAATGGGATTTCTGCCACGGCGTGAACCTGCGGGGCCTGTTCTTCTGCAACAAATATGAAATTCTCGCGATGCTGCAGACCGGGGGCGGCGCCATCGTCAACATCGCCTCGACGCTGTCGTCGGTCGCGGTCGCCAACAGCGCGGAATATAGTGCGAGCAAAGCCGGCGTCATGGGCCTCGTGCGCGGCGCGGCGCTCGACTACGGCACCAAGGGCATTCGTGTGAACGCGGTTTTGCCGGGCCTGATCGACACGCCGATGCTGCAGACCGCGCTCAACGGCGATCCCAATCTCGAAGAGGCGCTGTACGCCGCCTGCCCGATGAAGCGGATGTCCCAGCCCGAGGAACAGGCGTCGGCCGCCTGCTTCCTTCTGTCCGACGAGGCCAGCTTCATCACGGGTGCGGGCCTGCCGGTAGACGGTGGAATGCTGGCCATTTGATCGACCGAAACCGGAGGTCGGGGCGGCGCATGCCACTGCCCCGGCCTTCACGGCGTCGCGTCAGATGAATCGCTCGGCTGTCGCGACGAGGGCGGTCGATCCCTCGCGGTCCACCAACGCATTCCAAGCGGCGCGATCGGCTTCTATGCCGCTCCGCATATCCGACAGCGTGGGCCACCAGAGCTCGCGCACCCCGGAGACGAATGCGCCGTCGGGATGAAGCGACGCGATCGGCCGACACTGAACCTGGCGCAAGGCACCGATGCGGCGTCCCAGCTCGTAATCCTCGGGCCGCCAGGGTTGTTCGACCCCTGCCCCGATGAGCTGGATCAATTTGACGCTGAGCGCGCGATCATCGGCGCACCAGGCGCCATCCATGCTACCGAGCAATTCGGCGTTGCGATCGCCGGTCGACAGCATCTCTTCCTGCGTGAAGACATATTCCAACCGCGGCATATCGATGAACAACAGTTCGTCGGGCTTGATGTTGGCCACATAGTAAGGCTCGTCGGCGAAATTGAGGGCGTCCTGGGCATTGTCGAACCAGACTTCGGCGCAGCCGTCGAAGCTGGCCTGGCTATCGTCGAGAAAATCCGAATGGATCCTGTGGCTCTGGATATACCGCCGCAGCGTCGGCACCAGCCGCCCCATCGTGCCGTGCGGATGCCGCCAGTGATCGTGAAAATAGTCCGTCGACACGCCGAGTTTACGGGGGATCGCGGCAAACATCTTTACCCGTGCCATGGTTCATCCTTGCTTGGTTGGGACCGGTGTCAGGAGGCTCGCCGGCCGCCCGGGGAGAGGGCGGCCGGCAAGTTCATCAATATCGAACGCTGACCGACGCGCCGTAGGTTGCCGGCCGGCCGGCATAGCGGCCGATCGTGTCGAACGACGCCACGACATTGCTCCAATAATATTGGTTGAGGACATTCTTGCCGAAGACCATGAAGCGCCACTGGCCGTCGGCCGATGCGACGCCCGCGCGCAGATCGACCAGCGCATAGCCGTGGATCAGCAGCGGATTGGCCAATGCCGATCGCGTGACCGGCGGCGGAATGTCGCCGCCGATCACGGCGACCGTTCCCGACCGATAGGTGACGGTCGTACCCACGAAGGCGTTCAGCCTCTCGGAGACCGGCAGCGTGTAATCGCCATTATAGGCGATCTGGTATTTCGGCGTGTACGGAACGCGCGCGCCGGCGAAATCGGCGCCCACACCTGCGGCGTTGATGCCCACGAAGCGATCGATCTTCGCGTCGATATAGGTGAACGCCGCCGAGATATTCAGCCCGGTGAGCGGTGTCGCCGAAGCATCCAGCTCGAAGCCTTTGACGGTCGACTTGGGGATATTCTGCAGAACGTCGAGAATGCCGAATGGCGGCGCGTTGAGCTTCGAACGGAGCTGCTTGTCCTTATAGTCGTAATAGAAGGCCGCGCCGTTGAGATGGGCCTTGCGATCGAACAAATCGACCTTGAAGCCGGCCTCGTAGGTGAGGACCGACTCCTGCCGGACGGGCAGGAACTGGGTGAAAGCCGAAGCTGAGACCGCCGGGAAGCTGCCCGCCTTATAGCCCCTGGCAACATTTGCGTAGAGCAGCAGTTCGGGCTGCGGTTTCCAGTCCGCGCCCACGCGCCACGAAATGTTGTTCTGGTGCAGCTTCCCAGCATATTCGCCGGGCGTTCCGGGGGCGACGCCATTGATGGTGACACCCTGATCGTTGTTCACATAGCATTGGCCGGACGGATAGGCGCCAAACGCGCCGCCATAGACGACCTCATAGAAGAAATCGCCGATACCGTCGGGAATGCCGGTCGCGTCGCGGCTGCACAGGCGGGCGTCACGGTTCGACTGGGTGTAGCGGATCCCCCCTTTCAGCGTGACATGATCGACCAGATCATATTCGACATTCCCGAAGAAGGCGTAATTCTCCATCTTCTGGTCGCTGTAATAATCGAGAGTCGCGAAATTCGGATAGCCGATGCCGCCGAACAGATAGCCGGTCGACGAGTCCTGCGTGCGAACGAAAATGTCCTGATAGACCTTGCTCTTCTCATAATTGGCGCCGGCAACCCAGCGGAGCGGATGATCGCCGCCGTTCGACAGGCGGAGCTCCTGGGCGAAGCTGTCGATCTTGCCGGTCGACGGCGTCAGATCCAGCGAGATGGCGGGCAAGCCTTCTCCGTCGTCGCCCTGATTCTGCTTGAAATGCACATAGGATGTCAGCGACGTCAGCGTGACCTCGTCGGTGATGCCGACATCGGTCCGCAAGGCGGCCTGGACCATGTGGTTGTTCTTGTAGGGCGTGCCCGGAGTCCAGTCCGCCGCGCGCGGCTTGAGCGGGGAAAAGGGCGAAGCATCGACCGGCGGCGATGGCGCATGCTGCGCGATCAGCGCGACATATTGCGGCGCCTGGGTTTCACCCTTCTCCTTCCAGCCATTGAGATTGAGCTGGAATCGAAGCCCATCGGCGGGCTGGAGATCGAACAGCATCCGGCCGGCGAACACCTCCTTCTTGCCATTATGGTCGCCCGGACGGGAATTGCTCGTCTGCCAACCGTCGGCGCGCTCGTAGCGCCCCGCAAAACGCGCCGTCAGATTCTGGGCCAGCGGGCCGCTGACGAAGCCCTCGGCCTCGACCGCATTGAAGCGTCCATAGCCGACATCGACGCCGGCCTTGAACGTGCTCGTAGGCTTGGCCGCGATATAGTTGATCGCGCCACCAGTGGCGTTCTGGCCGAACAGCGTGCCTTGCGGCCCTTTCAGCACCTCGACCTGCTCGAGATCGAACGCCGAATGGCTGGTCGTCCCCGGGAAGGACAGCGGAAATTCGTCAATATAGACCGGCACCGTTGGATAGGCGCCGAGCGACGTCTCGTAGAAGCCGATGCCCCGCAACGTATAGACTGGGGTGCTGTTGGGGGTCGGCGTGAACGACAGGCCCGGAACCGACTGGGCGATATCGGCCAGCGACGATATGCGCTGGTTCCGCAGGGCCTGCCCGCCGACCACCGCGACCGCCAGGCCGACATCGTTCAATTTCTGTTCGCGCTTGTTCGCCGTGACGACGATGTCGCCATCGCTGGCGGCCGACCCGCTCGCGTCTCCCGCGGAAGACGTCTGCGCCAAGGCCGACGATGCCAACAGCAGCGCTACCATCGAGCCGGCGCGGCCGACTATCTTCCCTGACGACGCACGCCTTACAGCGCCCCGCGAATTGCCCATCCTCTTCCTCCTGCTTGTCGTTATTTCGCTCCGGCATGGGTCGGTCGGACCGAAGTTCGGAGCGATCGGCAGAGCTTTAAGGACGGGTCCCCACGCCGCACTCCCCGCCGACGGGGACCAGGAATTCGCAGTGGGGGTGATTTACTTTTGGTTCGGGTTTCGGGCCGGCGCGCGCAGGATTCGCGGCGCTTCGACGCCGGGGACGGTCGCTTCCGGAACTTCTACGGATCCGGCGACGCGACGGCGTCCAGCAACTTGTCGCCGAACAGGTTCGACCACTGCGCCGGCGTAAGCGACATCCGCCGCTGGACATAGGCGGTGGGTACTTCGGTGGTCGACGAGCGTACGACACGCTGCACCGCCGGACGTGCGGCGATGCCGTCCCACCAGCGCTGGATGGCCGGAAATTCGGCCCGGTCGATGTCGAGATTGCCGACATTCTGAAGCCAGGGCCAGCAGGCGATGTCGGCGATGGAATATTCGCCGGCGAGGAAGGGCTGGTCCGATAGCCGGTAGTTCAGGACACCCAATAGGCGCCTTGCCTCGCGGGTGTAGCGGGCGATTCCGTAATCCTGCCCCTCGGGCGCATAGCGCGCGAAATGATAGCCCTGGCCGAGCATCGGTCCGAGACCCGAAATCTGCCAGGCGAGCCATTGCAGCGCCTCCATGCGCCGACGCGGCGCCGACGGGATCAGCCGGCCCGACTTCTCGGCCAGATAGAGCAGGATCGCGCCCGTCTCGAAGATCGGCATCGCGCCTTCGCCGTCTTCAGGCGCGTGATCGACGATCGCGGGGAGCTTGTGGTTGGGATTGATCGCCTTGAACTGAGGCTTCAGATGATCGCCCGCGAAGATGTCATATTCGATGATTCGATAATCGAGCTCGATCTCTTCGAGCATGATCGCGATCTTCAGCCCGTTGGAGGTGCGAACATAATGAAGATCGATCACCGCGCGTCCATTCAGTCAGAGGGGGCCACGGTGACCTTGATGCCGTCGAGCGCATCGACGCAGAAGATCTGGCACGAAAGCCGCGATTCCGGGGTGCGGTGATCCGAACTATCGAGCAGGTCGTCCTCCTCGGCCAGCATCGGCGGCAGGCGGTCCGCATAAGCGGGATCGACATAGACGTGGCAGGTCGCGCACGACAGCTGCCCGCCGCACAGCGCCCGGATTTCCTCGATATTCTTGTCGCGAAGGATTTCCATCACGGACTGGCTCTCGTCCGCTTCGGCGTAAAGGTCGTCCCCGTCCGTCGTGACGATATGGAGCTTGATCATGCGATGAATTTCCTGGCGTTAGATCGGGAAGAGGTCACCCGATCAGCAAAAGAGGTTATCTGCCCGTCCACAGAACGGACGGGCGGAGAAACAGAAGGATGTTGCGGTCCTATCGGCCGATCAGGCGACGTCCCACTCCAGAGGCACGTTCTCTACCATCGCAACCATGCCCGATGAGAAAATCGGGTTGGCATCCTTGGTGACCCGAAAGCTCGGGATCCGCGCGAGCCATTCCTGCAGCGTGATCGTGATTTCCATCCGCGCCAGATGCAGGCCGGCACAGCGGTGAGGGCCGCCCCCGAACGTCGAATGCTCGAGCTTTTTGCGATTGAAGATCACTTTCCAGGGATCTTCGTTCATCTCCTCGTCGAGGCCGGCAAGCGCTGTGGGCACCTGAACCATGTCCCCACGCTTGAGCATCACGCCGTCATATTCGAAATCGTCCGTCACCATTCGGGCGTCCGACACGATCGGGAATCGACGGAGCAGCTCTTCTACGCTTTGCGGAATCGACGCGGGATTGTCGGCCAGCTGCTTGAGATGTTCGGGGTTGCGGCCCAGGAACAGCATCATGAAGCTCAGGAAGCTGACGACCGTATCGAGGCCGGCGAGCAGCAGGTTGGCAATCAGGCTCAGCGCATCGGCCTGTGAGATCGGCGCGCCATCGATCTCGCTGTTAATAACGATAGAGACCATATCGGTGCCGTCATTGCCCCGGCGCTCGTTGATGACCGGCTCAAGATAAGCATAGAAGCCTTGGACCGCGTTTTCGACAGAGATGGCCATTTCGGCGCTGTTCGCGCCATCGGGCCGCAGAATCTGCGTCGCATAATGCTTGAGCAGCGGCGCGTCGGTCATCGGCAGGTCGACCATCTTCATAAAGACGCGGATGGGGAATTGCTGCGCGAAATCGAGCGAGAAGTCGCACCGGCCCTTGGCGACGAGTGGCTCTATCAGGTCGATGGCGATCTGGCGGACCGAAGATTCGATGCGGCGCATCTCGCGCGGGTTCAGCGTCTTGTTGATCACCGCGCGATGTCCGCCGTGCTGCGGCGGATCGAGGCGGGTGGGCAGGAGATCGTATTTCTCGCCGGCTTCCTTCGGCAGCACGATGACCTGCGAGGAAAAGCGGTCGGGGCTGTTCAGCACATCGCGGACCAGCTTACCGCGCGTTACGATCCAGTGACCGCCGTTGCGCGGCGTCCAGATCATGTTGGGCATGCCGGGTGCCTGCAAGCGCTTGCAAGCTTCCTGATAACCTTCTTCGATGCCCGCCAAGTTGAAGCAGTCGACGTCAAAGACACGATCGATGGGGACATTGTCCGGGATGTCGCCAGCCGGAACGGCGCCTGCAGTGTAAGAGTTCATGACCATCTCCCAGTCAAATGCACGTCAGCCGCCACATTATTGTAGCCGCCTAAAAGCCGTAAATTCCGCTCTTGCCGAAGCGACTATGCCGGCTGCGATAGCATCGCCGGGCCGTTGGCAAAGTCCCCATTCTCAGGGACACTTCTACTTAAACCTCCTTTGATCCGGGGCATTTTCCAGCCAGGTCGCAGGCGGCCAGATAACTGCTGGTGAGCGCGGGTCCGAGTGACGCGCCCGGTCCCGGATAGGCTCCCTGAAAAACCGCGTCGGCGTCGTTGCCTACTGCGTAGAGTCCGGCAACCGGTCGGCCGTCGCGATCGATCACGCGCGCATGTGCGTCGGTCCGCAGGCCGCGACTGGTGCCGAGGCTGCCCGCGAAGATTTGCACCGCATAGAAAGGGGGCTTCGACACGGGTGCAAGGCAGGGATTTGGTTGCCGAAGCGGATCACCCATGGAGCGATCATAGACCGTCGCTCCCTTGCCCTGTTCCCGATCCACTCCTCGCGCGGCATCCGCATTATAGCGCTCGACGGTCGTTCGCAGTGCCGCCGGTTCGATCGCCAGCCGCATCGCCAGCGCCTCGATCGATCGGCTGCGGATCAGATAGCCGTCGGCAAGCAACCGGTGCTTGGGAAAGGGCCAAGGGCGGGCATGGCCGAGACCATAGGCCCTGAGCGCGGTGGCGTCACAGATCAGCCAACATGGATTGCGCACCGATTGCCGAGCGGGATCGTGCATTGCGCGGACGAAATCATGATAGGTTGTGGCTTCATCGACAAAGCGATTGCCTTGCTGATCGACGGCGATTACGCCCGGCTTGGCCCGGTCGCTGACCAGATGGGGGAAGGTTCGTTGCGACCCATCGGCTTTCGTCCACCGCGATACCGGCGACCAATAGGCGCTGTCCCGGCCATCGGTCCTCGACAGCAACCCACGGACGGACAAGCCCAGTCGTATGCCGTCCCCGGTCGTCTCGGGCACGCCCACTGCAAGATGGTGCTCCGGGGAGGGAATCCATGTGTTGATCATGTCGCGATCATGCCCAAAACCGCCAGCCGCCAGGACGATGCCCCGAGTTGCCGCAATCCGCACCGATTTCCCTCCGCGACGGATCTCCACGCCGCGAATGCTCTCCGCCTCTTCGATCAGTCGCTCTGCGGGCGCGTCGACGATGATCCGCACGCCCAGGGTGCGGAGTGATTTCAGCATCCGGCCGATCATGGCCTGGCCCAGCACCAGTCTCGTATCGCGGCCGTAGCGCAGCCGCCGGACACCATAAGCGAGCAGCTTGCCCGCGGTAAGGAGGAAGTCGGTCGGCGACCGAAAACTATTGCGCAATTGTGCGACGTCGGCGCCGCTGACCGCCATTCCGCCAAACAGGAGGGACTCTGGCCGCGGCGGGCGGATCAAGGCAAGGTCTTCGCCGAGCAGGCGCCCGTCATATTCTACGGTGTCGAGCGCACGGCTGCTGCGCGTGGCTTCGGGTTCTTCCGAATAATAATCGGGCGAGAAGGTGCGGGTCGAAAAGGCCAGGTCCGAATGGTCGCGGAGATAATCGATCGCTTCGGGTGCATGCGCCAGGAAGTTGGCGATCGCGGCCCGATCGCACTGCGGACCGATGATGGCGCACAGATAAGCCATGGCGCTGTCGACGGAATCGTCGAAACCCGCCGCCCGCATCAAGCTGTTTGCGGGAACCCATATTCCGCCGCCAGAGAGGGCCGTCGTTCCGCCGAGCAGAGGCGCCTTTTCGACCAATATGACCCGAAGGCCCTTCGAGGCCGCCACGATCGCCGCCGCCATGCCCGCCGCACCGGATCCGACGACCGCAACGTCGCAGTCGATTAGGGTCGGCGCGCCCATGTCAGGCCGACGGCTTCGCCGCCGAGCGATGCGCGTCGGAGAAGAGGCGCCAGACATCTGCTGGCGCTTCGACGGGAACCTGATGACCGGCGCCGCCGATAATCGTCACTGGCACGCCGAGCTCCGCGAAATCCGCTGATGGGGCCAGAGGATCGGCTTCTCCGGTCGCGAAAGCCACTGGGCAGCGCGCGGCATCGACGATCGTCCTGACGCCGAGCGATGCCGTCCCGAAGACCCTGCCGTCCATCGCTAGACGGTAACTGCCGTCCCGCTCGACGATCCCGGCGTCGGCCGACCGACGTATCCTCGCGGCGGAGGCGTCAAGCCCCGATACGCGCAGGTAGCGACCGAGCGCCTCATCGCGGCTGGGCAGCCACTTGACCGGATTGCGCGCCACGGCCCGACCCTTTTCGATCTCCTCGGGGCTCCACTTCATCTTGACTGACAAGGCGAGCACGTCATCGACCTCTACGCCAAACCATCCGGAGCCGAGAAACGCGCCTAGCAGCCCCCCAAGCGAATGGCCGATGATGCTGACCCGCGCGCCGGGCGCGATCAGTCCTGCAAGATCCGCCGCCATTGTGCCGAACGAATAATTGTCGCGATGATCGGAGCGCCCATGTCCGCGCAGGTCGGGAACGACGATCTTGCCGGGCCAGCTTTGGATGGCCAGTTCGAGCAATGGATCCCAGACGGCACCATTGGCGCCAAGCCCGTGGACGAGCAGCAACACCGCGTCGCCGCCGCCATGCTGCTCCGACCAGATGCCATCCGCCGATTTGCTGCCGTCCATCTTCATGTCTCTCCCGTGAATCTGGCGTGCACGTCGTTTATTTTCTGCGGCTGTTCAGGAACGCGTCGACCGCTTTCAGATGATCCGGGTGCTGCTGCGTCGCGAGTTCATAGGCGATATAGGTGTCCATGCTCGACTGGACGAGCTTCTTCAGCGCTATGTTGACCGAGGCTTTGGTCATCGCGACCGCAAGCTGCGGCTTGGACGCGATCTTCCCCGCGAGCTGGCCGATCCGCTCGTCGAGCGTGGCAGCGGCGACAACTTCGTTGACCAGCCCGTAGCGTTCGGCCTGGACCGCTCCCATCAATTCGCCGCTAAGCAGGAACTGCTTTGCACGGGCATAGCCCGCCAGTTGCGGCCAGATCACCGACGCGCCATCGCCGGTCGACAGCCCCACAGTGACATGTGGATCGCCGATCCGCGCCGGTTCGCTGGCGATCACCATGTCGCAATATAAGGCGATGGTGGCGCCCCAGCCCACCGCGTCGCCATGCAGCCGGCAGATGATGGGCTTGGGGCAGGACAGGATGGCGAGGACGGTTTCCGCGAACAGTTCGAGTTCACGTTGGAAGGTCAGCGCGGTGAAGGATTCCTCAAGGGACAAGTCGCCGCCGACGCAGAAGGCCCGGCCTTGCCCGGCCAATATCGCGACGCGGCTGTCGGCATCATCGGAAAGCGCGCGCAACAGCCGCAGGAATTCGCGCGACATCTCGGCGGTAAGCGCATTGAGCTTGTCGGGCCGATTGAACGCTATAGTGACGATCGGGCCGTCCGTCCGGACGAGAATATCCTCGCAGGCCGATTCGATGGTCACGCAATCCTCCGCTGCATGGCCTGCCAATAGGGCTCACGCAGGACCGCCTTTAGCAGCTTGCCGGTCGGATTGCGTGGCAGTGCCGGCAGAAAGTCGACCGAGGTCGGCCGCTTGTAACCCGCCAGCAGCGTCGCCGAGTATCCAATCAGTTCCTCGGCGGTCGCCTGCTGGCCCGGCTTCAACGCGACGATCGCCTTGACCGTCTCGCCCCAGCGCTCGCTCGGCACGCCGATCACCGCGACTTCGGCCACGGCGGGATGCGATGCGAGGACATTCTCCACCTCGGTCGGATAGACATTCTCCCCGCCCGAGATGATCACGTCCTTGAGCCGGTCGGTGAGGAAGATATAGCCCTCGGCATCGATATACCCGCCGTCGCCGGTTTTCAGCCAGCCGTCCGCGGTGATCGTCCGCGCGGTTGCCTCGGGCATATTGTAATAGCCGAGCATATTCTGGCCCGATCGGGTCCAGAGTTCACCGAACGCGCCGGGCGCCTGCTCCTCGCCGGTTTCCGGATCGACCACCTTGAGCTCGATGCCGGGATAGGCCTTGCCCACCGAGCGCAGCAGCGCCGCGCGCGGACCATTGGGGTCGTGGTCCTCGGGATCGAGCTGAGCAAAGCCGCCGGTCGTCTCGGCCAGGCCGTAATTCTGGATGAAGGCCGCATCGAATACCGCCATCGAGTCCAGCAGATTCTTCTCGGTGATCGGCGAGCCGGTATAGTTGATCTGGCGGACGCTGGCCGTCTTGTCTCGCGCGCCAGGCACCGCGCAGATTGCCGCCAGCATCGCCGGCACGAACATGCTGACCGTCACCCCCTCGCGCGCGATCGTGTCGAGCACCGACCGTGCCTCGAACTGCCGCACCGTGACCGACTTACAGCCGTTAATCATGCCGCAGAGCGACCAGCCCGTGCCGCCGCTGTGGAACAGCGGCATCGTGAGCAGGCTCACATCGTCGCGAACGATCCCATAATAGCGGCTGGTGTCGCGCAGCAGGAATTCGGCGTTGGCCGCACTCCACAAAATGCCCTTGGGCCGGCCGGTGGTGCCGCTGGAATAGAAATGGATAGCAACATCGTCAGGCTTAGGATGGACCATCGGATCGGCCGGATCACCTGTGCCGCACCAGTCGAGATAGCCCCGCCACCGCCCATGGTCGCCGATGGCGATCATCTCGACTGCAGGAAGGTCCGCCTCGATCGAGGCGATCGTCGGGTGGAACTCCTCGCCCACGATCAGCAACCGCGAACCAGCGTCGCGCAGCGTTTCCAGGATTTCGGCGGCCGACAGGCGCCAGTTGATTGGCACGGGAATGACGTTCAGCAGCGCGCAGCCGAAAATGAACTCGAAATATTCGATGCAGTTGCGATCGATGAAGGATACCCGCTCCTGGGGCCGGATCCCGCTGCGCTGCAGCCCGTCGGCCACGCGGCGTGCATTGCGATACAGCTCGGTCCAGTCGAGCGCCTTGTCCTCCGACGACACGGCCAGCCGCTGAGGATCCTCGGCGGCGCGGACGCGGACGACATCCGCCACGGTATATTGCATCGTCATTCTCAACCAATTTGACCGGTCGGCCTGATCAACATCTCGTTGATCTGGACGTGGCTCGGCGTTGACAGAAGATAGGCCACCGCATCGGCGACATCATCGGGGGTCAGCCGCTGGAACGGCAGCGCTTCGGTCGGATCTTCGCCCGTACGGACGAACAATTTGTGGAATTCGGTGGCGACGGTGCCTGGCGATATGTTGGCCACCTTTGTTGGGCTGCGGATTTCCGCAAGTTCGAGGCGCAGCGCTTCCATGATCGCGCGAACCGCATGCTTGGACGCGGCGTACATGCCATAACCGCCGGCCGGTATGCGGTGCGCGGCCATCGACGAGATGGTGACGATCGCCGTATCCAGCCGATTGTCGAAAAATGGCAACGCCTCGCGAATGCACAGCGCGGTACCCAGCACGTTGATGTCGAGCACCTGTCGCAGCTCGGTGGTGTCGAACGTCCCAATCGCGCTCTGATAGCCGACCCCGGCGTTGTTTATCAGCACGTCCAGGCCGCCTACGCGGTTTCGCACTTCGTCGAACAGAGCCGAGATCGCAGCGGGATCGCCGATGTCGCAGTTGATCGGCGTGGCCTTGCCCCCGCGCGCGCGGACATTCTCGGCGACGGCTTCGAGTCGGTCCGCGCGGCGGCCAACCAGAACGACCGACAGACCCATCTCGGCGACCTGATAGGCGACGGCCTCGCCGATACCGGTCGTGGCCCCCGTCACCATCGCAACCTTGCCCTTCCAGCGGGATTTATCGTTCGTCACAGCCTGTCGGATCGCTTTCTATCGGCATGGGCCTCACCCATATTGAGCATGCTATACCCGTATGTCCCGCGCCATGGGGACAGGTTCCCGGCGGGCTTCGACGAACCTGATCGACACCGCGTCGCGGGCGGCGAGATAGCCGAAGACCAGGCTTCGGCCGATCGCCATGCCGCTGTTATAGCCGCAACCCATCTCGATCCGCGCGGCGGCGTTACCGATCGCGTAGAGCCCCGGAACGGCTCGATCGGCCATGTCGATCACCTGTCCCGCCGCGCCGGTCTTCAACCCCGCCGACGCCAGCCCCGTTCCAACCCGACCGAGCCGGATAGCGTAGTAAGGCGGCGCCGTGAGCGGCCCCAGATTGGGATTGGGCAACCGGCTGTCGCCCCATCCGTTGCTCCACGGTTTCGATCCTCGCGCGAAGTCCGGATCGACGCCCTCGGCCGCATTCGCGTTGAAACGCCCGATCGTCGCCGCCAATCCCGCGGCATCGATGCCGGCCAGCGCAGCCAGTTCCTCGATCGAATCGGCGACCATTGCCATGCCCTCGGGCAGCGGATCCTCGGGTGCGATGGTGCCGATCGAATATTTGCTCTTGTAGGTCTGGTCGAAGACGAACCAGGCTGGCCAGTTCGGAAAGCGCTGACGATGGCCGTCGAACGCATAGGCGGTGCTGCTGTAGGTGTGGAAAAAGGACTCGTCGCCGAAACGCCGCCCCTCGGCATTGACCATAACGCAATGCGGCAGCCCCATGATCATCATGCGGTACAGCGGACGACCGCCCCAGCTTTCCCCGGGAATGTGGATACCGACATGCCGCGAGCAGCCCTGCGGCAAGGTCGTCGCGGTCTTGGCGCGAAACTGCGACGCCAGCCGGAAATGATCGCCGGTAATCGTGGGCGGGGTGAGGCTGTACATGTCCCTGATGAACTCGTGCGCCTCGACGAGTTCGGGCGACCAGTCATAGGCCCCGGTCGCGAGGATCACGGCGTCGGCGCGAACCCGCCGCTCGCGATCGGGGCCGCCGACGATCAGGCCCTCGACCCGATCTTCGCCGATCAGGCGCAGCGCGGGCGAGGCGGTCCACATATCGACGCCGCGTTCGGCCGCCATGTGGACGAGATTGGCGATCAGCCCCGATCCCATGCACCGTTCGCCACGCCCGGCCCTGTCCGCTTTCCGACGCGCGATCCCGTCGGGATCGACCGCCGCGCGGGTCAATTCGGCATTGGTCAGCAGGCTGCCGCCATGCTGGGTCGTCATCGTGCCCTGGCCGACCGTCGTCCGCTCGGCCCAGGCCCCGAGCAGCGTCGCCGGGAACGGCAAGGGTTCGAGATATCGCCCATCGGCTTTCGAGCCGGGCGCGTCGGGGAAATAATAATCGGCGAAGCCGTCGATCGGGCTCAGCCCGAGACCGAGACCGATCAGATACGCGATCGCCTCGCTGCCGCGCTCGACATAGGCGCGGCGATTCTCGACGCTGCCCATCCCCGCTGAAAGAAAATCCATATAGGCCAGGGCGTCCGCGACCGAATCGGCGGCGTCGCCCTGCGGCTGAAGCGGATTGGGCGCGACCCAGATCTGGCCCCCGGTGAGCGCCGTGACGCCGCCGAGCTTGTCGTCCTTTTCAACAACCAGGACGCGCGCGCCACGCTCCGCGGCGACCACCGCTGCGGCAAGTCCCCCAGCGCCCGATCCGACGCAGACGATGTCGTAGCTATCGTCCCAATCCGGCATCATCCGCTCCCATTGCGCATCACTTTGGACGCACGTGCCGTTCTAGAGATGTCGACGGCTGCCAATGTCCCCTGAAGGCGGGACCCGCCTGAAGGTTACGCCTCGTCGGCGATCGAGCGCCAGTCCTTGTCGGATCCGAACAGCTCGTTCGATCGGTCCACGAGCAGGTCCATGATCCTGCGCAAAGCCGCGCCGTCCTCGGGCGAAAGCTCCGACAACAGCATCCGCTCGCTCGCATATAGCAGCGGCACGACCTGATTATAGATATCATGTCCGCGCTTGCTGAGGCTGAGCGCCACGCGTCGGCGGTCCGCGGTGTCGATCCGCCGGAGGACGAGCTTCTTGTTGCTCAGCTGATCGATCGCGCGACTGACGCTGACCTGATCCATCGCGGTCAGCTCCGCCAGCGCCTTGGCCGACAGCGGATAATGGGTTCCGAGGATCGCGACGATTCGCCAGTCAGCGACCGACAGGCCGAACAGTTCGCCATACATGCGCTCGAGCATGCGGCTGATCCGGTTCGCCACGACGCTGAACGCGTGCGGCAGCGAATGCTCTGGCGCGAAGCACGCTGGCGGGCGCGGATCGTGCGGCGCGTCGTCGC
This sequence comes from Rhizorhabdus histidinilytica, assembly GCF_900167915.1. Classification (GTDB taxonomy): domain Bacteria; phylum Pseudomonadota; class Alphaproteobacteria; order Sphingomonadales; family Sphingomonadaceae; genus Rhizorhabdus; species Rhizorhabdus histidinilytica. The sequence continues at coordinate 16,546 of NZ_FUYM01000020.1, forward strand.
TTTCCTTGGCGCCCAGTCGGCTCATCGAAGAATTAGCTCGCTCCACAGGTGATTCACCCGCCCTTTGTCTCAGTCGCAACGCAAGAGTCGTGATGCGCAGAAGCGCACCGATCCCCTTAGCGTATCAGGCTTCGCACATCTCGCAACCGTCCCGACAAATTAATTACATATTGCAATAGATACGTTTTGTAATCATATTGCCGACTAACAAGACAACAAGCGAGGAGGGTGTGGAATGGCTACCGTGCTGGCTTACAGGGCTGCGGAGGCTGACGATTATGCGGAGGCATGGATGCCCGGCCTGTCCGATCTCGTCGAAGTCATAGGCCTCGAAGAATTCGGCAATCAGATGCTCGCTTTTCTCGATCGCGTCGTGGGCGCCGATCACTGCACCATCTATCAGCTCAGCAATTATGATCTGGTCGAAGTCGGCTCGGCGGGCATCGCCACGATTCCCGAAGCCTATTTGAGCTCCTATGAGGTCAAGCGCCGCTTTCGTCAGCTCGGGACGTCCGGATCGCGAGTCGACACCTACCGGCTTTCGAGCGCGCTCGATTGCAGCATCCTGCCGGCCGTCCAGCACCAGGGCATCATGGTTCTCGGCAGCAAGCTCGGCTCGCCTTACTGCATCCGCATATTGCGCACGTCGCAGCGCCACGAAGCGACCGAGGCCCAGTTGGGCCGCCTGCGCGAAGCCGCCGACGTCCTCATCTCGCTGGCGGCGCGGCATCAGAATCTCTTCCTGTCGAAGCCGACCTCGTCTTCGGCGCTGACGTCGCTCGTCCAGATCCAGGAGCGCATTCTCAGCACCAAGAGCCTGTCGCGCCGCGAAGGCGAGGTCTGTGCGCGCATCCTGTACGGCTATTCGTCCTGCGGCATCGCGCTCGATCTCGGGATCGGCAAGGAAAGCGTGATGACCTACCGCAAGCGCGCTTACCAGCATCTCGGGATCGGCAGCCAGCGCGAACTGCTGCTCTGGTATCTCGAGCAGGTGCCCGAGACGTTGAATAGCTGACCGCCTCCAGATTTCGAACCGGTTCGAACGGTAAATATCGAAGTCCCGTTGTTCGGGGACATTAACGACCGGCTGCCGCGCCTACACCGCGATCTAGATCGAGAATCTGAATCTCCGGAGTTGTAAATGTCCGAGTTTGCCGACACGAAATTGACGCCCCTGATGCTCAATCATGCGGCATGGGTAACACACGATGTCGAAAAGACCGCGGATTTCTATACGCGGATCATGGGCATGGATCTGGCGAGCACCGTCTACGACGACAGCGTTCCGTCGACCGGGGATCAGTTCCCTTATTTCCATATCTTCTTCAAGATGCAGGACGGCTCGACCCTGGCCTTCTTCGAGGCGCCAGGCCTGCCCCCTCGCTCCGAAGTCGCGCATCCGGCCTATGACATCTTCGACCATATCGCGCTTCAGGCGAAAGACCGTGAAGAGGTCGATCGCTGGGCGGCCTGGCTTCGTTCCAACGGTGTCGATATCGTCGGCCCGACCGATCATGACGGCCTGATCTACAGCATCTATTTTCACGACCCCAACGAGATCCGGCTCGAAATCACGACGCCGCTCGATCTCGAGTGGAACCAGCATGCCAAGCGGGCCGAAAACGACCTGAAGATGTGGTGCGATACCAAGAAGAGCGCGGAAGCCGAAGGCCGGGATGTCGGAACCGCGCTGGTGGAGTTCATCCGGAGCCAGCGGCAAGCCTGATCCGGTGACCCGCGCGTCAGTCGGTCGCGTGGGCGAATCCCTTGGGATAGCGGCCCAAGGTCAGCACCAGCAGCGAACCCACGGCATATAGCCCTGCGGCCACGTGGAATGCGGGCGTATAGCTCCCGAAATGATCGTAGAATTTCGCGAAGGCGAGGGGAGCGATTCCGCCGGCGATCGCCAGTGCTGCGTATATAACCGCATAGATCGTCGCATAGTCGCGTGATCCGAAATAGCGGGCGGTCAGGAACGCCAGGAAATCGAGCTCGGCACCGGTTGCGAGGCCCAGCAGGATGGTTGACAGCAGGATCGGCAGATAGCCAGTGCTTCCGGGAATCATCAGGCAGGCGACAACCGGCAGCGACGTCACTACGGCGGCGACTGCCGGCGCCCAGATCCTGTCGAGCAGCAGGCCAATGCCGATCCGCCCGACGATGATCGAAATGCCCAGCACGCCCTGGAAGTTGGCGGCATCCTGTGGCGAGAAACCGCGATCGCCAATCGCGGGAATGAGGTTGGTGATAATGCCTGCCTGGGCCAGATAGATGCAAGCGACCGAGGTGAATAACGCCCAGAAGCGATAAGTGCCCCGTGCTTCGGCCAAGCTCAGGCCGCTCCGCACAACGATCGGCTCGTCCGGTCGCTCCGCACCCGGCTGGACCGGATGGAAGAACAGCAAGACAAGCGGCAGCGCGATAATCAAAGGGATGAGGCCGAGCCCGGCAATAGCTGCCTGGACGCCGAAGCGGGCGATCATCCACGTGGTGAACTGCGGCGCGAGGATCGCGCAGATGCCGGTGCCGGTAAGCGTAAGGCCCAGCGCAAGTCCGAGTTCGCGCTGGAAGCTTGTGGCGATGCCGCGCGTCCAACTGACCGGACTCGATCCAGCGCCGAGGATCGCCATCATGACGAAAGCGGCGTGGAAGATCAGTATCGACGATCCGGCAGCCGCCGCAACCAGGAAGGAGGCGGACACACCGATCAGCCCGCCGATCGCGATCCGGCGCGGCCCGTAGCGTTCGACGAGCCGGCCGACCAGGGGCGCAACCGCGGCACCAATTCCGACGCTCAGCAGGATCGCTGTCTGTACATCGGAACGGCTCCAGCCGTTGACTTCGGTCAGCGGCTTGGTGAGCGAACCTACGGCGTAGAAGGGCAGCGCCATGGCGCTGCACGCGAGGCCTACGCCCGCCGCCAGGATGAGAGGCGCGCGGCGGACAACCTCCAACTGTTTCAACCCCATATTATCCGGTCCTTACTCTTTATGCCCGGTCCTAGCATGCCGGATCAAAACCGTCCCGCGCCCTGCAGCTTCTCGGTCGGCTTGCGCAGTCCAAGTGCCTCGCGAGCACCAGCCCGGATATACATGTGCAGCCCGCGTATCTGCTCTGGCGAAAATTCTTCAAAGCGCGGCATGCCGCTCGGCGAAGCCGCGCCCGATGGTAAGAACACCGCCAGGTCTTCGCGCTTCAGTGCGATCGCCGATTCGCGAAGATCGGGCGCCGGCGCACCGGAACTCTGCAAGGCCATGCCGTGGCACATGGCGCAGTTCGAACCGTAGAGCGCCGCGCCCTCGGCAACCTCCGCTTCATTGAGCTTCAGCGCCGGATCGTCAAGCGCGGCGACCTTGAGGTCCCGGGGAGCCGTCCCGGGCAGCCTGGCCTTGCCGCCGAGCTTGAAGGTCAGCAAGCGGCGCGGCTGCTGTCCATATTTCCACCCGCGATTGACGAACTTGCTGTTCAAGCCGGCGGCGCCGCCATAGCCTACTAGGATCGAGACGAATTGCACGCCGCGCACCGTATAGGTGATCGGGGCGGCGATGATGCCGAGCTTGGCATCGTAGTGCCACGCCTCGGCACCGGTCGACGCGTCATAGCCATGAAAAATCCCATCCGCATCGCCTTGGAAGACGAGGCCACCCGCGGTTGCTAGCACGCCGCCATTCCACATTGAGGGATAGGCCACCTTCCAGCGAATCTTCTGAGCGACGGGATCCCAAGCGACCAGCGCCCCTTTGCCGTCGTCGCCATCGACGACGAGTGTCTCGAACTGGGCGCCGCCCCCGAAGGCCGTCTCCCGTGCCCCGCCTTTTTTCAGGCGCGCCATATATTCGGCGTCCTCCGAATAGCGGGCGGCGAGTTGCATATAGGGAATATAGGCAAGACCAGTGCGCGGACTGAATGCCATGGGCTGCCAATTGTGCGCGCCATAAGGGCTCGGCCAGAAGGTCACCGGCCCTTTTTCGTACCGGATGCCGGGCTCCTCGATCGGCCGTCCCGTCTTTAGGTCGACGCCCTTGGCCCAGGTCACCTTGCCATATTTCTCGGCACCCAGCAGCTTTCCGTTCTCGCGGTCGACCACATAGAAGAAGCCGTTGGTCGGCGCCTGCATCAACACCTTATGCTGCTGTCCACCGATCTCCATATCGGCGAGCGAGATGTTTGCGGTGGCCTTGTAATCCCAGGCTTCCTGCGGATTGACCTGATAGTGCCAGATATAGCGGCCGGTATCGGCGTCGAGCGCGACGATCGAGGCCAGGAACAGATTGTCGCCGACGCCCTCAGTCCGCACCCGCGGGTTATAGGGTCCCGAATTGCCGGTCCCGATATACAGGCGGTTGAGCTCGGGATCGTAGGTCATGCTATCCCAGACGGTTCCACCGGTGCCGGTCTTCCACCATTGGCCACGCCAGGTGTCGGCGGCCATCTTCATCGCCGGCTGCTCGAAACCATCGGCCGGGTTTCCTGGCACCGTGTAGAAGCGCCAGACCTCGTGACCCGTCTCAGTATCATAAGCGGTGACATAGCCGCGCGCGCCGAAATCGCCACCGCCATTGCCAATCACGACCTTGTCGTTGAACACGCGCGGTGCGCCGGTGATCGTCTGGCGCGAATCCTCGGCCAAGGTCTGGACGCTCCAGGCGGGCTTGCCCGTCCGCGCATCGAGGGCGATCAGCCGCCCGTCTAAGGTGCCGACGAAGACCTTGCCGTTCCAATAAGCGACACCGCGGTTGACCGGCATGACATAGCGTTGGTGCAGCGGCCGCCGCAGATAGGTCTCGGGATCGTAGTGCCACAGCAGCTTGCCCGAGACGGCATCGACCGCATAGACCGCCGACATCTGTCCCGTGAAATAGAGGACGCCGTCAACCGCCAGCGGCACAGCTTCGAGCGAATGCTCGCCCGGCAGGTCGAGCGACCAGGCCAGCCCGAGCTTCGCGACATTTCCGCTGTTGATCGCGGAGAGCTGGCTGAAATGGGTTTCCCCGGCTGGACCGCCAGTGCCGGCCCAGTTGGCATCTCCGACGGGGGTGGCCTGTGTCGCACCCAGACTGGCCAGCATGGCGAGAGCGAGAACCGCGCCTTCGCCCAATCGCATCGTCCGAACATGAAGCATTGAGCTCTCCCGAGCGTTATCTATGCTTCCGCGATAGCGGGCTCACTCCCCCGCCTCGTCCCTCCACCGGGGGACGCCGGCCGCGCGGAGCCGATGTCCCCGCTCGTTGGGACCGACATTGGACGTGGTGTCTCTAAGGCTGAGGAGACAAGGCTTGCGCACAGCGTGCGAGACAAGGAAGGATCGCCATGCGTCTTCTAGCATCCGAACAGGTCGGTTCTCCCCCGCCCGAGGTTACCGAAGCCGGCCGGCGGTTCGATCCCTTCCACCCCGATTTCGTGGTCGATCCCTATCCGACACTGGCGGAGTTTCAACGGTCCGAGCCGATCTTCTACTCGCCCGTCCTCGATAGCTGGATAGTGACCCGCTATGCGACGGTGCGGGCCGTGCTGCGCGATACCGACCGGTTCTCGCCGCGCATCGTATCGGACCCGCTGACGCCCTTATGCCCGCACGCACGTGACATCATCGTCAATTCGGAATTCGACGTTCCGGGCTTGCTGGTGAACAACGACAGCCCGAGCCATCCGCATTGCCGCAAGTTCTTCGGCGAGCCGCTCAAGCCGCAGCGCCTCGCCAGCCTTCGCCCGTTCATCGAGAAGACGGTGTCGGCGCAGATTGACCGGATGATCGAAACCGGTTCGCCGGCCGATCTCGCGATGGGGCTGACCTGGGACGTCCCCGCGCTGGTGCTGTTCCGCCTGCTGGGCATTCCGGACGAGGACGTGCCCCAAGTGAAGGAATATGCCGACAGCCGCGTGGTCCTGCTGTGGGGCCGTCCGACCGAGGAAGAGCAGATCCGCCTGACCAGCGGCGCGCTCGCCTTCTTCCGATATACCACCAAGCTGGTGCATTCGCGGCTGGAAAATCCCGGCGACGACTATCCCAGCGACGTGATCCGGCAGCGTGCCGGCGATGATTCGCAGGCGACGATCCGCGATATCATTGCCGTCACCTTCAACCTGCTGTTCGCTGGCCATGAGACGACATCGAGCGCGTCGGCGAACATCCTGTCGGCAGTGCTGTCCCGGCCGGAGATCTGGGCGGGCGTCGTCGACGGCTCGATCAACATCTCCAAGCTGGTCGAGGAAGGGCTGCGGTTCGATCCGCCGGTGCAGGCCTGGCGACGACTCGTCAAGGAAGACGCTGTCCTCGATGGCGTGGAGATCCCCGCTGGCAGCCGCCTTTTGCTGCACTTTGCTGCAGCCAACCGAGACCCGGAGCGGTTCGAGGAGCCGGAGCTGTTCAATCCCGAACGCGGCAACGCAGGGCAGCACACCAGTTTCGGAATCGGCGCGCATTTCTGCCTCGGCGCGACGCTGGCGCGCATCGAGATCGAGACGATGATCCGGCAGCTTGCCGAGCGGCTTCCCGGCATCAAGCTGGTGCCCGGACAGCAGCCCGACTATCTCCCCAACACCTCGTTCCGCGGGCTGCGCCGACTGCAGGTCAGCTGGTAATCGGGCTCGGCCATCCGGATCATGAACCGGGCTTCCCGTTCACACCTCGATCAGGCCGCGCTCGACCAGCCATGCCTGGGTGAGCGCACTCACCTCACGCAGATGCTCGGGCTGCCCGGCATAATAATGGGTGGCGCCCTTCATGATCTTGAAAGTCTTGTCAGCGCTGGCCGCCGCGTCGAAGATCCGGCGGGCATGGGGTTGGGGTACCGCGTCGTCGGCTGTATTCTCGATCGCGAGCAGCGGGACACTGATCCGCGCAGCGCATTTGATGCCGTCGGCATTGCTGTCCTCGACCGACCATTGTGACAGCCAGGCGCGCAGCGTCGAAAAGCGCCCAAGCCCGACCGGACCGCTGTTCACGGTTTCGGGATTGCCGAGATAGCACCAACCGATTTTGCGATCGTTGGGATCCAGCGCGCCGTCCAGGAAGCGCGGATCGGCGAGCGTGCGGTGCGTAATGAAGCCGCGCTCCACCTCGCCCGTGCCCTTTGCTCGCAGCATGGCCAGAGTCTCCTTCGCGGTCGCGGTGATCTTGCGCATCCGCGCCAGTTGGGCCGCACGATAGCGCGTGATGAACTCCGCCGAATATGGCGGCTTATTGGGATTTGCAGGGTCGTAGATGTCGAGTTCAGGATCGCGATCGTCGGGATTGAGCTCGTCGCGCACCGAGGGATCGATGATGTCGAGCAACAGCTGCGCGCGCGAAATATGCGCCGCCTGGAAGATCACCGCATCCGCCGGGATCAGCCCGGCTCCTACGATGTCGACCGGGTCGCCCGCGGGGGTCTGCGTGATGGTCGGCCGTTCGGCCTGCGATTGGTAGAACAACGAGAGCGAGCCGCCGCCCGACCAGCCGACGAGGACGATCTTCTCATATCCCCAGATCTCCTTGGCGTGGCGGATATAGGCGCCGAGATCCAGCAGGACATTTTCCAGGATCCCGGCGGTGTCGTTGCGGGCGTAGCGGCTGCCGGCGCACAGCACATGCGCGCCCAATCGCGCCGCTTCGCGCGGCACGGGCAGCAGCTGCAAGGTCGACGCCGGGTGCATGAACACCAGCAGCGTCTTGGACGGCCGGCCCCGCGGACGGATCAGTACGCCCTCGAGATTGATGACGCCCTGATTTCCCGAAAAGCCATAGGTCTCGACGAATTTAGTCGTCTCGCGATAGCCGATATGCACCCATTCGAAGTCGAGATCCGGATCATATTGCATGGCGAGACTCGGCCTTTCATGTGCTTCGAAACGGTGCGCCGGGTGGCGCGTCAGCAGCCTTTTCGGGAAGGCGAAGGTGGTTGCCTGTCCCCACCGGCTGGGACGGTGCGGCCGAACCCCGCCTAGGAAGACGGAACATCGAGCGGGATATCTGGCGCTATGAGCTGGCTTGCCCGTTCCCAACGCTCGATCTGCGGGAGGAAGGCGAGGCTGCCGCCGATCTCGTCAATGCCGTTAAGCAATGCATCCTTCTGCTGGGCGTCGATCTCGAAATCGACGATCTCGCCATTCGCGCGAGCGATGGTCTGCGTCGGCAGGTCGACCCGCATCCGGCACCGCGACGGGTCAGCCGCATCGTCGAGCAGTTGATCGACGAGCGCGCGGTCTAGCACGATCGGCAGGATGAAATTCTTGAAGCAATTATTGTGGAAGATATCGGCGAAGCTCGGCGCGATCACGCAGGTGATGCCGAAATCGCGCAACGCCCATGGCGCATGCTCCCGGCTGGAGCCGCTGCCGAAATTGTCGAGCGCGATGAGGATGCCGGCGCGGCGCCACGGGTCGCGATTGAGAATGAAGTCCGGCCGCTCGGCCCCCTGCTCGTCATAGCGCAATCCGGAGAACAGCTTCGCTCCAAGACCGCTGCGGCTGATCGTCTTGAGATGCTCGCCCGCCAGAATTTTGTCAGTGTCGACATTCGCCAGCGGCAGCGGCGCGGCCGGCGCAGTTATCGATGTGAAGCCGGCCATCAGCCGAAACGCCTGACATCGACGATGTGCCCGGCCACGGCGGCGGCGGCGGCCATTGCCGGCGACATAAGATGCGTCCGACCGCCCGGCCCCTGCCGGCTCTCGAAATTACGGTTCGAGGTGGAGGCGCAGCGTTCGCCCGGCTTCAGCCGATCGGGGTTCATCCCCAAGCACATCGAGCAACCGGCGTCCCGCCATTCGAAGCCGGCCGCCTTGAATATCAGGTCCAATCCTTCGGCTTCCGCCTGCGCCTTGATCGCGCCCGAGCCCGGCACGACCAGCGCGCGCACACCGCTTGCCACATGCCCATCGCCTATGGTCGCCGCCGCCGCGCGGAGATCCTCGATGCGGCTGTTGGTGCAGCTGCCGATGAACACCACATCGATCGGCAGACCCGCGAGGGGGGTTCCGGGTTCCAGCGCCATGTATTTCAACATCTGGCGCGCCTGGCCCGCCGCGGCGGAATCCGGCATCGCTTCGGGATCGGGCACCCGATCGGCGATGGTCACGACCGCTTCGGGGTTTGTGCCCCAGGTTACCATCGGCGCGATCCCGGTCGCATCGATATCGATGACCTTGTCGTAGCTGGCGCCCGGATCGGACCGCAATGCGCGCCAGCTCGCCTTCGCGGTCTCGAACGCCTCTCCAGCGGGAACCAGCGGGCGCCCCTGCAGGTAGGCGAACGTGGTGTCGTCCGGCGCTATCAGTCCGGCGCGCGCGCCCGCCTCGATCGACATATTACACACCGTCATGCGCCCGGCCATGTCGAGCGCCTCAATACCCTCGCCGGCATATTCGATGACATATCCGGTCGCGCCCGCAGTCCCGATCCGGCCGATGATTGCAAGGATCAGATCCTTGGCGGTTATTCCGGCGGGCAACCTGCCATTGACGCGCACCAGCATGTTCCGCGCCTGCTTCTGGATCAGCGTCTGAGTCGCCAGCACATGCTCGACCTCCGACGTACCGATCCCGAAGGCCAGCGCGCCGAACGCGCCATGGGTCGAGGTATGGCTATCGCCGCAGACGATCGTCAGGCCGGGAAGGGTTAACCCCAGATCGGGTCCGATGACATGGACGATGCCCTGCGCACGGCCTCGCAGCGGCACATAGGGTATGCCGAATTCCGCGACGTTACGCTCCAGGGTCTCAACCTGGATGCGGCTGTCGGCATCGGCGATCGGCAGGTGTCTGTTTTCGGTCGGCACATTGTGATCGGCGACCGCGATCGTGCCGCCCGGACGGTGGACACGTCGCCCGGCAAGGCGCAACCCTTCGAATGCCTGCGGGCTCGTGACCTCGTTCAGCAGGTGCCGATCGATATAGAGCAGCGCGTTGCCGCCGGCGAGCGTAGCGACGACATGGGCGTCCCAGATCTTCTGGAAGATGGTGCGCGGCGCATCGGCCATCAGCAGTGACCGGCCCGCTGCTCGGCTGCCGTGATCGCATCGCGAACGCGCCCACCCGACAATGCACCCGGCAAAGCCGCACCGTCGCGCGCGATCGGGATCAGCGCATCGACATCGACGCCGGTGGAGATCCCCATCGCCTCGAACATCCAGACCACGTCCTCGGTCGAAACGTTGCCGGTCGCGCCGGGCGCGAACGGGCAGCCGCCCAGGCCCGCGAAGGAGGCATCGATCGTGGCGACGCCAGCCTGCCAGGCCGCCATTACGTTGGCAAGACCCAGGCCATAGGTATCGTGCCCGTGATAGGCCCATGCGCCGGTCTGCGGATAGCGCTGCTGCGCGGTCTGCAGAAGCGCGAACACCCGGTCGGGCGTCACCCGGCCAGTCGTGTCGCAGGGGCAGATCTCGGCGTCGGGCTTGATGTCGACCAGCGCGTCGAGCAGCGCGAAGGTCGCCGCGGAATCTACCGGACCATCGAACGGGCAATCGAATGCCGTGGCAAGGTTGAGGCGTATCTTCGTGCCGGTGGGCAGCGACGATATGATACGGCCATATTCCGCGACTGACTCCATCGGCGTCCGGCGCACATTGTTGAAATTATGCTTTTCCGACACCGACAGCACGAACGCCAGATGGCGCGCGCCAGCCGCGAGCGCGCGTTCGGCATGCTTCAGATTGGGCACCAGCACCTGCGCATCCATGCCCGGCAGAGCCTGCGCGGCCGCGAGCACGGTGCCGGCGTCGGCAAGCTGCGGGACGGCGATATCGCTGACGAACGCGGTGACTTCCATCCGTCGCAGCCCGGCGGCGTAGAGTCGCTCGACGAAGGCGATCTTGGTGGCGGTCGGGATGTCGGGCCCGATCGGCTGGAAGCCGTCGCGCGGCCCGACCTCCACGATCGATGCGCGGCGCCGTTCGCTCACTTTACCACTCCATGTTGCTTCAAGGCTGCAATGTCCTCGGGAGCGAAGCCGGCCATGGCCAGAAGCTCCTCGCTATGCTGGCCGATGTCCGGCCCGGTCCAACGGATTGTGCCTGGCGCCTCGGGCATATGCGGTACAACACCGGTATGCAGCACGGTCCCCAAGGCCGGATCCTCGACCTCACGGACCATGCCGCGAAAACGATATTGCGCGTCGTCGGCAGCATCGGCGGCAGTATAGGCCTTGGAGCTCGGAATGTCCGCCTGCTCCAGCTTCTCCTGCAACTCTGCCGCGCTATATTGCCGCGTCCAGCGAGCGATCAGCTCGTCGAGCTCGGCGCTGTTGGCGACCCGCTGCCGGTTGCCGATATATTTGGGATCGCGGGCGAGTTCAGGCTGGCCGAGCAATTCGGCCAGCCTGGCGAACAACGGCTCGGAATTGGCCGCGATCAGCATGAAACCGCCATCGGCGGTGGGATAGGCATTCGAGGGGGCCGCGGTGGCAATCCCGCCCCCGGTGGGCTGCTTGATCTTGCCGAGCTTGCCGTATTCAGGGAGCATCGCCTCCATCATGCTGAAGACGCTCTCGGTCAGCGCGACATCTATGCTCCGCCCCTTGCGGTCGCCCGCCACACGGTCGCGCTGCCACAAAGCGCTCATGATGCCGAAGGCTGCATAGAGCCCGGCGATCGAATCCCCGATGCTGACGCCAACCCGGACGGGCGGCAGATCATAGGTGCCCGGCGGATGATTGGTGAGGTGGCGCAGGCCGCCGATCGCCTCGCCGATCACGCCGAAAGCTGCCTTGTCCTTCCAGGGGCCGGTCTGGCCGTAACCCGAGACGTGGGCGATGACGAGATCCGGTTTTGCTTCGCGCAGTACGGCATCGCCCAGGCCCATTTTTTCAAGCTGGCCCGGGCGGAAGTTCTCGACCAGGACGTCGCACTGCGCAATCAGGCGCAACACGATGTCGCGCGCTTCCTTCGCCTTGAGATCGAGCGCCAGGCTACGCTTGTTGCGGCCATGAATCGACCACCACAGCGACCGGCCATCGATCTGCTCCCCCCATTGCCGTACCGGATCTCCGGCCAGCGGCTCGATCTTGATGATGTCTGCGCCTAAATCGCCCAAAATCCGGGTACAGAAGGGCGCTGCAACGAAATGGCCGATTTCCATCACCCGGAGCCCGTCAAGCGTGGCGCAAAATAACTGACTTTCAGGTATCGACATATATTCGCCAAGGCCGCGCGATAAGGATGAGGAGCCGGTACATACCGGAGGCTAACCCCGGCCTTGGTCCCCTGGACCGGGGACATAAATGCTGCCTGAAAAATGGTTGCGGTTCTACTGCTGCATATAATTGAAAAGGCGAGGTTGCGGAGAGTGGCGGAAGCTATCCCTGTCAGGGACTATGATGTCGTTGTCGTCGGCTCCGGCGCGGGCGGGCTGACGGCCGCTATCGTCGCCGCGCAGCAGGGCCTCGCTACGCTGGTGGCCGAAAAAACCGAATATTTCGGCGGTACTTCGGCGATCTCCGGTGGCGGCCTGTGGATTCCTGGCAACGACCATATGGCCGGGCTGGGCCTGTCCGACAGCCGCGAGGACGCGATCCGCTATCTCAGCGCCATCACCGGGAATTATTTCGATCAGCCCAAGGCCGAGGCGTTTGTGAGAGCCGGGCCAGAAATGGTCCGATATTTGGAAGACCGCACCGAGGTGCGTTTCATGGGCGGGCTGATCCCCGATTACGAGGCCGCCCTGCCCGGCGCGTCGACTGGACGGACGCTGCTGACGCAGAGTTTCGACGGCAAGGCGCTCGGGCCCGACTTCGAGCATCTCCGGCCCGCGCTCGACCAGCTTGGCGTCTTCGGGGGGATGCAGATCGGCTTCGAGGATGCCGGTCACTTCATGGCGGTACTGCGATCGCCGAAATCCTTCTTCTATTCCGCTGGCAAATTCCTTCGCTACGCGTGGGATCGGATCCGGTATGGGCGCGCGACGCGGTTGGTGAACGGCAATGCGCTCGTCGCGCGCCTGCTGCTATCGGCACGCCGCGCTGGCGTCGAACTGTGGCGCGAAACCGGCGTTGCCGGACTGATCAACGAGAGCGGCCGGATCGCCGGCGTCCGGTTGACAAGGGGCGGCGAGACGATCGAAGTCCGGGCCCGGCGTGCCGTCATCCTGGCCAGCGGCGGCTATGGCGCGAACCAGCACATGCGCCGGGAAAATATGCCGATGGCCGATGCCGGCTGGTCGCTTCAGCCGACGGGCAATTGCGGCGACGGCATCCGGCTCGGCGAGCGGGAAGGCGGCGTCTTCATCCGCGAGAATATCGACAATGGCATATGGGCGCCGATGTCGTCGATGCTGGACGCAGACGGCCGGCGGGTCATCTTCTCGCATATCATGCTCGATCGTCATCGCCCCGGCTTCATCGTGGTCGACGGTACAGGCAAGCGCTTCGTCAACGAGGGTGCCTCCTACCAGGCGTTCTGCAAGGCAATGCATGCGCGCGGTATCGAGCGCGCCTGGCTTATCGGCACCCATGCCGCGATCCGTAAACATTCGATGGGCCTAGCGAAGGCTGCGCCCCTTCCCATCGGTCGCTATCTCGCCAACGGCTATCTGAAGAAAGCCGACACGATCACGGCATTGGCGGATGTGCTCGGCCTTCCGGCCGCGACGCTGACCGCGACCGTCGGGACCTTCAACCACTATGCCGACAGCGGCGTCGATGCCGATTTCCATCGCGGCGAGGATGTATATTCGTCGGTCCAAGGCGATCCCGCCAATAAGCCGAACCCGTCCCTCGGGCCTTTGCGAGACGGTCCGTTCTACGCGATCGAATTGCGGCCCGGTGAATTGAGCAGCCTCAACGGCCTCGAAACCGATGCCCGGGCGCAGGTCATCCGACAGGACGGTTCGGTCATCGACGGGCTTTACGCCGTCGGCGTCGATGCCAACCCGGCGTTTCGCGGCGCCTATCCGGGCGGTGGCGCCAGCCTCGGCCCGACCATGACTTTCGCCTATCTTGCGGCGCGCCACATCGCCGCCCAGCACCCCGTCGACGCCGCAGCAGGCGCGGCGGCTCCCTTACGTGAAAGGCCCGCAGCATGACCGACTATATCATCGTAGGCGCCGGATCGGCCGGATGTATCCTGGCCAACCGGCTTAGCGCGGATCCGTCCGCGCAGGTCACCCTGCTCGAAGCAGGCGGATCGGACCGGCATATCTTTTACCGCATGCCGGCCGGCTTCCTCGGCCTCATGAAGACCGGCATGGGCGACTGGGGCTATGAATGCGTTCCCCAGCCCGGTCTCAACGGCCGGACCATGCACTTTCCACGCGGCAAGGTGCTGGGCGGATCGAGCTCGATCAACGGGCAAGTGATCGTGCGCGGCAATGCCGGCGACTTTGACGGATGGGCGCAATCCGGGGCGACCGGTTGGTCCTACGAGGATTGCCTGCCCTATTTCCGCAAGTTCGAACGCCATCCCGGCGGCGACACCGATCTGCGCGGTGGCTCAGGCCCGATCGGCATTACCGTTGCTCCGCCCGCCGAACAGATGACCCCGATGGGCCAGGCTTGGTTCAAGGCCGCCGAGCAGGCCGGTTATCCGATCAACCCCGATCTCAACGGCAGCACGCAGGAAGGCTTCGGCCGCGCCGACGCCAATTTCTCGGGCACCCGCCGCCAGAGCACGTCGGCCACCTATCTGGCCGAAGCGATCGGACGCCCCAACCTGCGCGTGATCAGCCAAGCGCAGGCCACCCGAATCCTGTTCCGCAACAGCCGCGCGATCGGGGTCGAATATGCCAGCAACGGCAAGCGCCGCACCATCGAGACCGATGGCGAGGTGATCCTCGCCGGCGGCACCGTCAATTCGCCGCAGCTGCTCCAGCTGTCGGGCGTAGGCCCGGCCGAGCTCCTGCGCAGGCACGGCATTGCGGTCGTGCAGGAGCTGGCGGGCGTCGGCGAGAACCTACAGGACCATATCTGCCAGATGGTCAAGCAGGAGATGACCAAGCCCTATTCGGCGCTGGCCTATACCCGGCCGCTCAAGGCGGCGATCTCGCTCGCTCAATATGCGCTGTTCAAGTCGGGGCCGACGCTCTCCAACGGGCTGGAGGTGCTGGCCTTCGTGAAGACCCGCGCGGGTCTCGAATATCCCGACATCCAGTACCACTTCCTCAACCTGCTCTACGAGGACCATGGTCGGAAGATCATCCAGCGCGAGGGCTTCATGGCGTCGGCCAATGTGTCCCGCCCGCAGAGCCGCGGCAACGTCGTCATCGCGTCGAGCGATCCGCTGCAGGCGCCGCTGATCGATCCGCGCTATTTCAGCGATCCCGAGGACATGCGGACGGCGCGCGCATCGCTGCGGATCGCACGCGAACTGATCGCCCAGCCGGCGTTCGACGAGTTCCGCGGCGTCGAATATGCGCCGGGCACCAACGTTCAGTCGGATGCCGACCTCGACGACTATATCCGCAGCACCGCGAACAGCATCTATCACCCGGTAGGAACCTGCCGGATCGGCACCGATCCAATGGCGGTCGTCGATCCGCAGCTCCGGGTTCACGGCATAGACAATCTGCGCATCGTCGATGCGTCGGTCATGCCGACCATCGTGAGCGGCAATACCAATGCCGCTGTGATGATGATCGCGGAAAAGGCGTCTGACATCATCGTCCGCAAGGCGATGGGCCGGGCGATCGCGGCCTAGCACGGCATGCGCTTGTCCGGCCCCAGCATGCCGTTCGTCCCCAATCCCGACTACGGAAAGGGAGAGGCACGGCGGACGATCAGCCTGGCAAAGCGCGGACCAAGCCGGGTTGACGCCTACCTCGTGGACAATTACCACGAGATGCGCTGCACGATCGATCATGACGGATCGGTCGTCACCTCGGTTAAAGGCGAAATGATTCGCTATCCGACCACGGCCTGCCCGGGCGCACCCGACGCGCTGCAGGAGGTGGTCGGGCTACCGCTCGATATTGCCACGACCGGCTTCTACGATCCCGCAAGGTTGCGCCGGAACTGCACCCATCTGTTCGATAGCGCCCTTCTTGCGATGCGCCATGCACGTCGGACCGAGCAAAGGAGGATCTATGAGGCGGTGGTGCCCGACGCCGCCGACGGCCCGATCTGGATCGAAGCGCGCTGTGACGGCCATCTGGTCCATCGCTGGCGGATCGACGGCGACGTCATCGTCGCGCCCGCGGCACTAGCCGGGCGGCCCATGCTTAAGGGATTCGGGCACTGGTCGGCCGAAACCTTCGACAGCGACGCGCTGGAAGCCGCGTCCGTCCTCGGCAAGACTTGTTTCATCGCGACCATCCGCCCCTATTCGCCGGCCGCCAGCGTCGGCCAGCCGATCGTGGAAAACCGGCTGCTCCTCGGCGCTTGCTACGCATATGCACCCGAACGGATCGAGGGTGCGGTCCTTCGCGCCGAAGCGGCCGGAATACACAAGTCGGTGGGCCGTTAGCGCGTCACCCCTTCGCTCGTCCCTCCCGAGCGGGACATACTCAGCATCGCACCAACGCGCATCCTGGCGGTTCGAACGCAGATGGGCCATCGCAGCCCCCCGGAGAGCGCGCATGTCCAAGGAACTGGGGAAGTCTCTCGCCCTACCCTGCGGCGCCATCCTTCGGAACCGCCTGGCGAAATCGGCGACGCAGGAGGGGCTAGCGGACAACGAATACCGCGTCTCGGATGCGCTGTGCCGGCTCTATCGCCGCTGGTCGCACGGCGGCGCCGGCCTCCTCGTCACCGGCGACGTCATGGTCGATGGCGCGCACATGGAGCGGTTCGGCAATGTCGTGCTGGAGACGCCGGACGATCTGCCCGCGCTAAGGAGATGGGCAGCGGCCGGCCAGGCCGCGGACAATCATTTCTGGATGCAGATCAACCACCCCGGTCGGCAGACTCCCATCAGGTTCAATCCGCACCCTTTCGCGCCGTCGGCTTCGACCGCCGGACTGCCACCGCGCGAATTCGGCATGCCTCGCGCGATGTCGGAGGACGATATCACCGACGTTATTACGCGCTTCGCGCGCACCGCCGCGATCTCGCGCGAAGCGGGCTTCACCGGCGTCCAATTGCACGGCGCACACGGCTTCCTGATCTCGCAATTTCTCAGCCCGCTCGCCAATCATCGCAACGACGCCTGGGGCGGATCGCTCGAAAACCGCGCGCGACTCCTGCTCGAATCGGTCAAGGCGATCCGCGCAGCGGTCGGCAGCGATTATCCGATCTCGGTGAAGCTCAACTCCGCTGACTTCCAGCGTGGCGGTTTCGACATCGAGGACAGCGTCGCGGTCGTCGGCATGCTGAACGGCAGCGGGATCGATCTGCTTGAGATTTCGGGCGGCAACATCTCCAGCCTCGCGATGATGGGGTCCGCTTCCGATGAACCTGCCGCGCCCAAGGCACACAGCACGGTGAAGCGTGAAGCCTATTTTGCGGGCTATGCGGAACGTATCCGGCCGGTGGCAGGCATGCCGCTGATGATAACCGGCGGCTTCCGACACGCCGCCGACATGACCGCAATGCTCGTCGAGGATCGGGTCGACATGATCGGCATGGCGCGCCCGCTTTGCGTCGATCCCGAGATCTGCGCCAAGCTGCTCGACGGGCGAGCGACGAGCGCGCCAACGCTGCAAGAAGATCTTATCCTCGATCGCGGGACTTTGCCGGCCGATCTCGACGACAGCGCATTCGCCTACGCCGTCTCGGTTGCCCAGCTTTGCTGGCTCTACCTCCAGCTTGCCCGGATCGCCCAAGGCGACGATCCGGATTTCGGGCTACCGCTGGCCACCGCGATCGCCGAATTGGGCCGGATCGAGGAGCAACGCGCTTCGGTCTCCGTCTGAGCACACCACTCCCCCAGCATGAAAGACTGTCGTCATGTCGATCGAAGAAAATAGCAGCATCGCGCGCCGGTTCATCGAGACGATGCACGAGGGCCATTTCGACCTGCTGGCGGAAGATGGGACCTTCTGGGTGTCGGGCTCGACGCCCTTCTCCGGCACCAAGACCAAGCCCGAGATGGTCGCCCTGTTCGAAGCGCTCAAGACAATATCGGACGACCGGCTCGTCATGCGCATCACTTCGATGACCGCCCAGGACGACCGCGTTGCTCTGGAGGCCGAAGCCGGCATGACTCTGCACAATGGCCGCCGCTACGCCAACCAGTACAATACTCTGCTCGTGATCCGCGACGGCCTCGTTCGCTCGGTCAAAGAGTATAGCGATACGGCGCATATGCTTGAGATCTTCGGCGCCTAACCCTTCCCTTCGCATTCCGGGATCGAGATCATGAACACACCTTTGCCACTGAACCAGATCGGCCAGTTCGACGACGAAGCCGATGTCGTCATCCTCGGCTACGGTATCGCGGGTGCCTGCGCCGCGCTGGAAGCACGTGGCGCCGGCGGGGACGTGCTGGTGGTCGAGCGGGCGAGCGGCGGCGGCGGCGCCAGCGCGTTGTCGTCTGGCATCTTCTATATCGGCGCCGGCACCGAAGTGCAGAAGGCGGCGGGCTATGACGACACGCCCGACAATATGTACCGCTCGATGATCGCCAGCATGGGACCCGATCAGGCCGAGCTGATCCGCCCCTATTGCGACGGCAATGTCGAGCATTTCCGGTGGCTGGAGGCGCAGGGCATACCGTTCGAGCGCAGCTATTATCCCGAAAAGACGGTGTTCCTGATGACGACCCATGGCCTGATGTGGTCGGGCAACGAGAAGGTCTGGCCCTTCCGCGATGCCGCAACACCGGCGCCACGCGGCCATCAGGTGGCGATGGAAGGCGATACGTCGGGCGCTGCCGCGATGTTCGCGCTGCTGGCGCGCTGCGACGAGGCCGGGGTGCGCGCCAGTTTCGATTCGATCGCGCAATCGCTGATCGTCGACGGGGAAGGCCGCGTGTGCGGCGTGACGGTGCGTCAGTTCGGCCAGGAACGCCATTATCGCGCCCGCCGTGGCGTGATCGTCGCCACCGGCGGCTTCGGTCGCAACGAGCAGATGCTCGCGCGCTATTTCCCCGGACTGCCGGACACGGCCGAGCCGATGGGCATCCCCCACACCGACGGCTCGGGCATCACCATGGCGGTCGCCGCCGGCGGAGACGTCCGGGGCATGGATGGGCTGATCGCGACCGCCTCCATCTATCCGCCTCCGCAGCTGGTGAAGGGCATTATCGTCAACCGCCTTGGCAAGCGCTTCGTGGCGGAAGACGCCTATCACGGCAGGACGGCCTCCTTCATTATGGAACAGCCCGACCAGCGCGCGTTCCTGATCGTCGATTCCGAAATTTTCGCCTATCCCGAGATCATCGGCGCGAACCACTCGCTCGTCGACGGCTATGAATCGATCGAGGCGATGGAGAGCGGGCTGGAGCTGCCGCCCGGGTCTCTGGCCGACACGCTGGCGGTCTACAACCAACAGGCCGCGCAAGGCCGCGATCCGCTGTTCGAGAAGCACACCGACTGGCTCAAGCCGCTGACCGACGGCCCATGGGCGGCGTTCGACATCTCGTTCAACCGATCGACCTATTATTATATCACCCTCGGGGGCCTGCGGATCGGACCCGATGCGCGCGTGCGTCGCGCCGATGGCGGCGTCGTGGCGGGTCTCTATGCTGCGGGCGCCTGCACCGCGCATCTGTCGCCGGACGGCAAGAGCTATGCGAGCGGCATGAGCCTCGGGCCGGGCTCCTTCTTCGGCCGTGTCGCCGGACGCGAGGCGATGCGCGGATCGGCCGCTAGCTGATCGATCAGGACGATGTCGGGATGAGCGTATCGGTCATGATATGCTCATCGCCGATAAACGACAGACAGCGCGACGCATCGAAGAATTTCTTCTCGTCGGGCCGGATTACCTCCAGATAGCGCGGCTCCTCGAACGCAGCCTTCATCGCCTCGCGGCTGTCGAACCAGATTTCTCCGACGCCGTCATAGTCGGGAGAGTCGCCGAAGGGTGCTACGGCCTCGCCGCCGGGCGCGCGATGATGCTGCACATATTTGCGCACATGCCTCATAAACTCAGGAACGCTTTTGACCAGCGGCGCGTGGCGGTTCAGCCAATAGTCGCTGAACTCGTCATAAGACAGATCGGTCTTGCGCGTGACGAACACGATCATGGTGATCATCCTGGCTCTCCATGCCTTCTGCGATCGACAATCGGGATTGCACGCCGCCGGAAAGTCCGGCGGCGCCACGATCCGCTGGCGCCGTTCAGTCCGCCAGGTGATCCGGCGTCCCTTCAAGAACGACGGTTTTGGTCTCGAGATAAGGATGCAGGCCTTCGACGCCGCCTTCGCGGCCGATGCCCGACTGCTTGAAGCCGCCGAAGGCGATGCTGAAGTCGGTGCGGAAGGCGTTATGGCCGACCGTTCCCGAGCGCAGGCTGCGCGCGACCTCATAGGCGCGCTGGACGTCGTTGGTGAACACCGAGTTGTTCAGGCCGTAGATCGTATCGTTGGCGATATCGATCGCCTGTTCTTCATTGTCCGCGGGGATCACGCTGACGACCGGGCCGAAAAGCTCCTCGCGCGCCAGCGTCGAATCATTGTGGACGTTACCGAAGACGGTCGGCTCGATGTAGAAGCCGCGATTGAGATGCGCGGGCCGGCGTCCGCCGACGGCGAGGGTCGCGCCCTCGCTCTCGCCCTTGGCGATCAGCTGCTCGATCCGATCGCGCTGGCGCCGCATGGCGATCGGCCCAATCTCGGTTGCGGGATCGAACGGATCGCCGACCTTGATCGCGCCGAACTTCGCACTCAACGCATCGACCAGCGCATCATGCCGATGCCGGCTGACGATGATCCGGGTCAGTGAAGAGCAGACCTGACCGGACATCAGGCAGGTCGATCCGGCCAGCGAGGTCGCCGCGGTTTCCAGATCGAAGTCGTCGAGGATGACGGCCGCCGATTTGCCGCCGAGCTCGAGCGTGTAGCGCGCGATGCGATCGCCGCAGATCGCCGCGATCTTGCGGCCCGCGGCGGTCGATCCGGTGAAGGCAACCTTGTCGACGCCAGGATGCCGCACCAGCATCTCGGAGGCGGCGCGCTCGGCGGTGATGACGTTGATGACGCCCGGCGGGATGCCGATGGCCTGCGCGATTTCCGCGACGATATAGGCCGACGACGGCGCTTCGGGAGACGCCTTGACGATCACGGTGCAGCCCGCGAGCAGCGCCGGCGCGAGCTTGTTGGACAGCAAGTTGATCGGGGCGTTCCAGGGGATGATCGCCGCGACCACGCCCACCGGTTCGCGCACCAACAGGCCGACCTGTCCGCCGCCATAGGGATGGTGGCGTTCCTCGAACTGGAAGGTGTCGGCGAGGCCGGCGTAATATTCGAAAATCCCGCCCATCGCCCCGGAGAACATCTGGGCGGTCGAATGCAGGATGCCCATTTCATTGGGCCAGGTCAGCGCGACGTCCTCGGCCCGATCGTTGAGGCCCTTGGCGAGCGCGCGGAGATAACCCGCACGTTCCGCATGGCTCATCCGCGGCCAGGGACCACGATCGAAGGCCTCGCGCGCGGCGGCGACGGCGCGGTCGACGTCCGGCTCGAAGGCTTCGGCGACGCTGACGTAGATTTCCTCGGTCGCGGGCGCGATCACGTCAAACTTGCTGTCCGACGAAGGCTTAATCCAATTCCCGCCGATGAACAGCCGATCCTGATGTCCGAATGGAACCTCGCTGTGCTGTTTCGTCTGGCTGGTCATGGCTGCTCCTTTGGTTCCGCGAAAATCGACAGGCCGGCGCCGTCGCACCGGCCTGTCAGGCTCGATCAGTAGCGGATGCTGAACGACGCCCCGTAGGTGGCGGGCATGCCCGCATAGCGACCGATCGTGTCGAAAGCCGCGACGACGTTGGTCCAGTAATATTTGTTAAAGACGTTCTTGCCGTACAGCTGCAAACGCCACTTGTTGTCGGGCGCCGCGATGCCGGCACGCAGGTCGACGATCGTGTAGGGATCAATGAGCAGTGGGTTGCCGACAGCGGATGCCGTCGTCGGCGGGGCGAAGTCGCCGCCGACAACGGCGACGGTGCCCGACCGGTAGGTCATAGTACCGCCCAAGAAGGCATCGAACGACTCGTTCACCGGGATCCGGTAGTCGCCGTTCAGCGAGACCTGATATTTCGGCGTGAAGGGAACGCGGGTGCCGTCGAACACCGCCGCGACGCCGGCCGCGTTGATGCCGGAGAACTTCTTGATCTGCGCATCGGTGTAGACGAACGATCCCGACATCGTCAGGCCGCCCAGCGACCGCGTCCCGACCTCCAATTCGAAGCCCTTGATGTCGGACTTGGGGATGTTCTGGAGGATGTCGAGGATGCCGAACGGCAGCGCCAGGGTCTTCGACCGAAGCTGCTTCGCCTTATAGTCGTAATAATAACCGGCCGCGGTGATGTTGATCAGGCGATCGAACAGCGACGTCTTGATGCCGGTTTCGAAGGCGAGCACCGACTCCTGCTTGACCGGCAGGAACTGGGTGAAGGCGGAGGCCGAAACCGCCGGAAAGCTGCCTGCCTTGTAGCCCTTGGCAACGTTGCCGTATATCAGCAGGCCGGGTTGCGGCTTCCAGTCGACACCGACGCGCCAGGACAGGTTGTCTTCCTTGAGGGTCGACTTGAACCGGCCCGGAGCACCCGGCGACACGCCGTTGATCGTGGTGCCTTGATCATTGATCACATAGCAGGCGCCCTGAACATAGGGACCGAACGCCCCGCCGAGCAGGAGGTTATAAAAGAAATCGCCAACGTCGGGAGTTGCCGCGATATCGCGGGTGCAGAGGTCAGCATCACGCTTCGAGTTGGTATAGCGCGTACCGGCTTTCAACGTGACGGTGTCGGCGATGTCATGCTCGATATTGGCGAAGAAGGCGTAGTTGGTCATCTTCTGCTTCGCCGTATAATTCGGCTCGCAGGTCGGGAAGAAGATCGCCGCAGTCGACGAGTCAGGACAGCTAGCCTGCACTTCCTGGAAAACCTTGCTGCGCTCGAAGTTCGATCCAACGACCCAGCGCGTCCCCGAAGAATCGCTGTTGGCGAGGCGGAGTTCCTGAGCGAAGCTCTTGATCGTACCGCGGTTGATGGTGAGATCCAGCGATACTGCCGGCAGGCCGTCGCCCTCGTTGCGCTGCTTCTGCTTGAAGTCGACATAGGAGGTCAGCGAGGTCAGAGTGATCGAGTCGGTGACATCGAGATCGCCGCGGAGCGCGGCTTGGAACATGTCGTTATTCTTGTACGGCAGGCCCGGCGTCCAGTCCGAGGCACGCGGCTTGCGGGGGGAGAAGCTCGCCCCGGCAACGTCGGGATCGAGCACTGCTTGCTGAGGCAGAGTCGCAACATATTGCGGCGACTGGGTCTCGCCTTTTTCATGCCAGCCATTGAGGTTGAGGTTGAAGCGGAGCCTTTCGACCGGCTCGAAGTCGAGCAGCACGCGTCCCGCGATGACCTCCTTCTTGCCGTTGCGGTCACCCGGCCGGGTGTTGCTGACCTGCCATCCGTCGG
This sequence comes from Rhizorhabdus histidinilytica, assembly GCF_900167915.1. Taxonomy (GTDB): domain Bacteria; phylum Pseudomonadota; class Alphaproteobacteria; order Sphingomonadales; family Sphingomonadaceae; genus Rhizorhabdus; species Rhizorhabdus histidinilytica. The sequence continues at coordinate 39,961 of NZ_FUYM01000020.1, forward strand.
CGCGCTCATAGCGGCTGGAGACGCGCACGCCGACCTTGTCGCTTAACGGGCCACTCACATAGCCCTCAGCGTCGATCGCATTGAAGCGGCCATAGGAAAGGCTGAGGCCGGCCGAGAGATTCTTGGTCGGCTTGGCGGCGATATAGTTGATCGCGCCTCCGGTCGCATTCTGGCCGAACAGCGTGCCCTGCGGGCCCTTGAGCACTTCGATCCGCTCGAGATCGAAAGCGGAATGGCTGGTGGTCGCCGGGAAGGAGAGCGGGAATTCGTCGATATAGACGGGAACCGTCGGATAGGCGCCGAGCGAGGTCTCGTAGAAGCCGACGCCGCGCAGCGTGAACACCGGAGTCTCGTTCGCGGTGGGCGTGAAGGACAGGCCCGGAACCGTCTGCGCGATGTCGGCCAGCGAGGAAATCTTTTGCGTCTTCAGCGCATCGCCGCCGAGCACGGCCACGGCGAGACCCACGTCGGTAAGCTTCTGCTCGCGCTTGTTGGCGGTGACGACGATATCGGCATCGGCCGACTCCTCGGCCGGAGTCGACTGCGCACTGACGGCCGATGCCCAGACAAGCGCGAGAAGGGATCCGCCGATCGTCAGGGCAAGAGCCCGGTGTGCGTGCCGCTTACCGACAAACCCGTAGGCCATTTCTTCTCTCCCACATTCTACGATTATCATGAAACCAGACGCCGCCCCTCGGCGTCGGATGGAGGAACAACCGAATGCCGCGCTAACTCCAACGCTGCAATGCTAGGAAGATGTCGATGCTGGAGATGTCCCATTTATAAGGGACATTGCGAATTGCGACGCGCGCCGAGGCGCCGACCGACGATTTTGAGATTATTTCGGCACGGCGCGGTAGGCCCAACAATGTCCCGCGTCCCATTCGGTAGGGACATGATCCGTGATCGCGCTCGCTAACTATCTCGGGCAAAATGGAGGATGCAGAATTGCCATGCCCGCTCATTTGCTTGTTCGTTCGATCGTGCCCGACGTGCAGCATCGCGCCGCGTTCGATCGCTGGTACGGCGAGGACCATATGGCAGAGGCGATCCGCGTCTTCTCCCCATCGCGCTGCTGGCGCTCCTGGAGCGAGATCGACGCATCGGTTCATTACGCATTTTACGAGTTCGATACGGTCGAAGCGCTGAAGGCCATGACGAGCACCGAGGCTTTTGCCGAAATGATCGCCGACTTTACACGCACCTGGGACGGCAAGGTCACCCGCGAACGCGATTTCATCCAGTCGGTACAACTGGTTGAGGCGCGACCCGCCCCATTGGATTGAGTGATCGCAATATCGCATGACAGCCGTGCAAAGACGCGGAACGGGAGGATCAAAATGCCAATGTCAAAACGCACGCGCATCCTCATCGGCTTCGTCACATTCGCCACCGTTCCGGCAATGACGCTGCTCGCCGGCGGAGCATCGCCTCCGTCGGGCGTATCGGCCCTGGTCGATCAGTCGGACGGCCGAAACTGGGCGGCCTTCGGACGTACGTTCGGCGAGCAGCATTTCAGTCCGCTGGCCGATATCAATGACAAGACGATCGGGCGGCTCCATCTTGCCTGGTATGTCGATCTGCCGCCTGAAGCATCGATCAGCGCGCCGCTCGCAATCGACGGCGTGCTCTACACCGCAACCGGGCACAGCGTCGTTCGCGCCTGGGACGCGGGCTCGGGCCGCCGGTTGTGGGAGTTCGATCCAAAGGCCCCGGAAGCGTCGGGGATGAAGCTGCGCCAGGGCTGGGGCAGCCGCGGTCTCGCCTGGTGGAATGGAAAGCTCTATGTCGGCACCCAGGATGGCCGGCTGATCGCCATCGACGCCAGGACGGGACGCGAGATCTGGTCGCAACTCACCGTATCGAAGGACGATCTGCGTTTCATATCGGGCGCGCCACGCGTCTTCGATGGCAAGGTCATCATCGGTCATGGCGGCGCCGATGCCGGCGATACGCGTGGCTATGTCACCACCTATGACGCCGAAACCGGCAAGCAATTGTGGCGCTTCTACACCGTGCCGGGCAATCCGGCGGACGGTTTCGAGAACGACGCCATGGAGATGGCAGCCAAGACCTGGTCTGGCCAATGGTGGAAGTTCGGCGGCGGCGGCACGGTCTGGAACGCGATGACCTATGACGCGCGAACCGACACCGTCTATATCGGCACCGGCAATGGTTCGCCCTGGAACCACCGCGTTCGCAGCCAGGGCGAGGGCGACAACTTATTCCTCTGCTCGATCGTCGCGCTCGATGCGAAGACCGGCCGGTATAAGTGGCACTATCAGATCAATCCCGGCGAGAGCTGGGACTATAACGCCGCCATGGACATGGAGCTTGCCGACCTCGATATCTCCGGCCAGCGCCGCCAAGTGCTGATGACGGCGCCGAAAAACGGCTTCTTCTACGTCATCGACCGCATCACCGGGAAACTGATCTCGGCCGAGCCGATCGCCAAGGTCAGTTGGGCGTCCAAGATCGACCTCGCCACCGGTCGTCCCGTGGAGATGCCCGGCATCCGCTATGCAGACAGCCAGAAATCGGTGATGTGGCCCGGGACGGCAGGTGCGCATAACTGGCTGCCGATGTCGTTCGATCCCCGCACGGGCATCGCCTATATTCCGAAGATCGAGATGGCCACCATCTATGACGACAAGGGTATCGATACCGGCAAGTGGCGGCGTCCGAGCGGCAACTTCATAGACGGCGCGAACCACGCGGACATGATCACGCCTCTTCCGGGCGCGGGGACCAGCGCGTTGCTCGCCTGGGACGTGCGCCGGCAAAAGCCGCTTTGGAGCGTCCCGACCCCCGGCTTCTGGAACGGCGGCACCATGGCGACCGCGGGCAATCTTGTCTTCCAGGGCCACGCCGACGGCAGCTTCAATGCTTTCGCATCCGACAGCGGCAAGAAGCTCTGGCGGTTCGACGCGCAGGTCGGCGTGCTTGCGCCGCCGATCACCTATCGGGCGCGCGGCCGCCAATATGTGACGGTGCTTACCGGCTTCGGCGGCGCGGGGGCGATCCTGGGCGAGATAGCCAATAGATATGGCTGGGATTATCGCAGCCAGAAGCGGCGCATCCTGACCTTCGCGCTCGACGGAAAGGCAAGTTTACCGCCGGCATCGCCCACCGCCGCTCCGGTCGAGCCCGACACCGATTTCGCACCAGACGCCGCGCTCGTCGCCGAAGGGCAAGCGGTTTACGGTGCGCGCTGCACCTATTGCCACGGCGTGTTCGCGGTCGCCGCTGGCCTGGCGCCCGATCTGCGCCGATCGCCGATCGTACGCGACAAGGATGCTTTCGCCGCGATCGTCCATGGCGGCGCGCTCGTCCCGAACGGCATGCCGCAATTCGCGGAGCTCAGCGATCGCGAACTCGAATCGATCCGGCAATATGTGCGCAGCGAGAACCGGAAATCCTTGCGCAAATAGCACACCGCCCGCGCCATGCGGACGGTGCGCTTGCGATCAGACGGCGTAGCGCGCGCCGGTCTTTGCGGCGATCTCGTCGAGGGTCACGCCGGGCGCCAGTTCGACCAGCCGGAAATCGCTGGCATGATCGGGGCGCTCGAATACGCCGAGATCGGTGATGATCATATCGACCACGCCCTTGCCGGTCAGCGGCAGGCTACAACTCTGCACGAACTTGGATTCGCCGTCCTTGCTGCAATGATCCATGGCAACGATCACGCGCTTCACCCCGGCGACCAGGTCCATGGCGCCGCCCATGCCCTTGATCATCTTGCCGGGGATCATCCAGTTGGCGATGTCACCGCCTTCGGAGACCTCCATTGCGCCCAGGATGGTCAGGTCGATATGGCCGCCGCGGATCATCGCAAAACTCTCGGCGGAGCCGAAATAGACGGTGGACGGCAGTTCCGAGATGGTCTGCTTGCCGGCGTTGATGAGATCGGCATCCTCCTCGCCCTCCAGCGGGAACGGCCCGATGCCGAGCATCCCGTTTTCGGACTGAAGCGTCACCGTCATCCCGTCGGGGATATTGTTCGCGACCAGTGTCGGGATGCCGATGCCGAGATTGACATAGAAGCCGTCGCGCAGTTCGCGCGCGGCCCGCGCTGCGATATCATTTCGTGTCCATGCCATGGTCAGGCCTCCACCGTCCTAACGGTCCTGAATTCGATTTTCTTGTCATAGGGCGCGCCGCAGATGAGGCGCTTGACGTAGATTCCGGGCAGATGGATCGCGTCGGGATCGAGCGTGCCGACCGGCACGATTTCCTCGACCTCAGCGACACACAAGGGCGCTGCCGTCGCCATCACCTGGTTGAAGTTGCGCGCGGTCTTCCGGAAGATCAGATTGCCGGCTTCGTCGGCCTTCCAGCCCTTGATGAGCGCCAGGTCGGCGCGGATGCCGCGCTCCATGATGAAGACGTCGCCATCGAACTCGCGATGCTCCTTGCCGTCCGCGACCAGCGTGCCCACCCCGGTGCGCGTGAAGAAGGCGGGAATGCCGGCGCCACCCGCACGGCACCGCTCGGCGAGGGTACCCTGCGGACAGAACTCGACCTCCAGCGAACCGTCGAGATATTGCCGGGCGAACTCCTTGTTCTCCCCGACATAGGAGGAAATCATCTTGCGGACCTGGCCGCTGCGGAGCAGCTTGCCGAGCCCGACACCGTCGATCCCGGCGTTGTTGGACACGCAGGTCAGCTGCGTTACGCCGGAGGCGAGCACCGCGTCGATCAGCCGCTCGGGAATACCGCAGAGGCCGAAGCCGCCGACGCTGAGCATCATGCCGTCGTGCAGGAGCCCGTCCAGGGCTTCCTCGGCGCTTGCAAAAATTCGATTCATGACAACCTCATGCTTTGACGGGTTCGAGGATCGAGACGGCGCTGTTGACCGCACCGCCGCCGAGATTGAGGCAGAGGCCGAGCTCGGGCGCTTCGTCGAGCTGCATGTCCCCGGTCTCGCCCAGCAACTGGCGCGCGACCATCACGTGCATCGAGACCCCGGTGGCACCGACCGGATGACCCTTGGCCTTGAGTCCGCCCGACAAATTGATCGGCAACCGCCCCTGCCGCGTGGTCTGGCCTTCGCGGACGACCGCGGTCCCCTGCCCCGGCTCCGCCAGACCCAACGCCTCGACCGACAGCAGTTCGGCAATCGTGAAGCAATCGTGGACTTCCGCCAGGTCGAGATCGTCGACTGTGATGCCCGCCGTCTTATAGGCCTGCTGGATCGCCCGGCTGGGGCCCTCGAAATGCTCGAGACGCTTGGCCGACAGCGGCAGATAGTCGCTGACCATCTCGGCCGCGCGGAAGCCGACGGCGCGGCTGAACCGATCGAGAACCGAACGGTGCGCGATTACCAAGGCGGCAGCGCCGTCCGAGATCAACGAGCAATCGCTGAGCTTCAGCGGCGCGGCGATCATCGGGTTGCGCTCCGATACCGTCATGCAGAAGTCGAAGTCGACCGGCTTGTGCATATGCGCCAGAGGATTGCGCATCGCATTATCGTGGTTCTTGACCGCGATGTGCGCGAGCGCCTCAGCCGGATCGCCATAGGCGGCGTCATAAGCCTGCGCGAAGCGCGCGAAGATCTGCGGGAAGGACATGCCCTGTTCTTCGGCCTGGTAGCTTGCGCCGCCGAGCGCGCTGGTCACCCCGGCGGTGTCGAGCGCCGTCATCTTCTCGGCGCCGACGACCAACGCGATGCGGCACCGCCCGCTGTTGATCGCGTCGAGCGCCGAGTAGATCGCGGCGCTGCCCGACGCGCAGGCATTTTCGCAGCGTATCGCGGGCTTGAACCGCAGGCCGGGATCGGCATGGAGGATCATCGACGAGCAGAAGCCGTCGGGCACGAGGCCCGAATTGAAGTTGCCGAGCCAGACTCCATCGATATCGTCGCCGGTCACGCCGGCATTCACCATGGCGTCGACCGCGGCTTCGCGGATCAGGGCTTCGAGATCGAGGTCTCCGAGTTTTCCAAAGCGCGTGTGCCCCCACCCGACGATATGCGCGTCCATCATTTTCTCCAAAGAGATGAATTCCCGCCAATGCGATCGGCAGAACGATTATCATTGCCGTGGACGGGCCATGCTTGAATGCCCCTTTGGTGGGGACACGGCTCTGAAGAAAAGCACGATATCGTCGCGCAAAAGAGGATACCGGATGAGCAGCTTTCGACCCGAATTCATCGATACCGTGCCCGAGCAGGCGGCGCGATGGCGTCGCGTGGTGGTCGGCGAACGGGACGGCAAATCCGTCGTGGTCATCGACGAAGCCGAGTGCCCGTTCCAGATGGGCGTTGCTGGCGCCCTAGGCGTCGCCGTGACAGATTTATGGAAGACGTTTGCAAATCCCGAATGTGATCCCACAGGCCCCGACAGCTGCAGCATGCCGCTCAGCTTCGGCCCACCGCCGGGCGGCACAGTCGTTCAAATGCTCGAATGGCCGCCGGACAAGGAGCTATTCGGCGTCTCCGATCCAGCCATCGCCAAGGCGGCGACAAACCATCGCACGGCGAGCATCGATGTCGTCTATATCATTTCCGGCGAAATCTACGCGATGCTGGACGAGGAAGAAGTCTGCCTCAAAGCTGGTGATACGCTCGTTCAACGCGGGACCAGTCACGCCTGGAGCAACCGCCGGAATGAACCATGCCGCATGCTGGCTGTGATGGTTTCCGCCACCGCGTTCAAAACCCGCCGTTGACTTCCGGCTTCAGATCACCGCTTCAATTTATGATAGCGGTCGAGTCACTCGAAATTCACTTCGCCGATCGCAACAAAGATCGGCTCGAAGAACCTAGCACTACTTTGGCAGAAGTATGGAATGCAGCGTTGATAGCGCCGTTCCGCAATGCGGACAGTGGCGTGACGGCGGGCGTAACAAGCGATCAAGGATGGCCTGACGGACAGCGGGGAGGCTCGGCTGAGGAGGCGGACCGGAGACTCTTTTTTTTCCGCCCCGCCTGAGCGAGCCTTCGTGTTTGAAGGAAGGCATAGGCGATCATTGTCATAAGCGCATGGCGATGCAGCCCGGTCCACGAGCGGCCTTCGAAATGGTCGAGACCGAGTTCCTCCTTGAGTTGCTGATGCGCCTGCTCGCAGATCCAGCGCGCCTTGATGGCGCCGGCGACGTCCTTGATCGGCGTGTCGGCAGGAAGGTTCGAGAGATAGTATTTCCGCTCGCCACTGGAGCGATGCTCGCCCACCAGCCAGGCCTCTTCGCCCGGCATATGCTGTGCGCCTGCGGCGCCGATCCGCTGTGGTGGGCCATCGGCGATCCGCACGCGCATGACCGCGAAACGGGCCGTCAAGCGACCCTTTGTTCCTCGACGCCAACTGACCTGCCGCCACCTTGCCTCTTCGATCATGGCATGGGCGGCCCGGGATTTGGCGTCGGGCACATGCCGAACCCGCGGTCGTCCACGCCCCGCCACCGGGAAGATCAGTTGCACGTCTGCGGGATAGACCTTCTGATGGCGGGGGACGCCGACAGCCCAGCACAATCCTCGATCGCTGAGCGCCTGCCGGAAGGGCGCTGACAGGCCGTAACCGGCATCCGCGAGGACGCAGCCAAAGCGCACACCGGCAGCTAGGACGCGGTCGATCTCCTCAATGGCGATGTCAGGCTTTGTGCGATAGGCTTGGAACGCTTCGGGCACGCCCGCCCTTGCCATGCGGGGCGTATCGCTGGTCCAGCTTTCCGGGAGGAACAGTCGCAGGCCCAGCATGAGCGGAACTTCCCCCGAAGCCAGCGTCATCGACACCAACGTCTGGCAGTTCGCGTTCTTGCCCAG
>NZ_FUYM01000008.1 GCF_900167915.1 Rhizorhabdus histidinilytica
AAAGGCTGCACATAAAGGCCGGACACGCGACTGCACTCGATATGGCATGTCAGAACGTCAGAAAATCGCACCGCAACGCGGGAGCCATCCACACGGGAACGCTATCCGCCCCATTTGGTTGATGAGCTGGCCTCTTTTGATGGAGACGATCGACATGGCGACCCAAAATCAGGACGGCGGCCCGCGCGCCGGCAGTGCGTTCGACAGCGCCCGCAAAGCGTTCAACGATACCGCGGCCGGCTTCACCGGTCAGGCGGAAGCGCGCGCCCGGGACTATGCCTCGCAGGGCAAGGATCGCGCCGTTGAGGCGCTCGACAACGTCGCCAGCCTGGTCGGCGACGCCGCCTCGCAGGTCAGCGAGAAGCTGGGCGATCAATATGGCGGCTATATCCAGCAGGCGGCCGACGCGGTGAGCGGGTTCGCCACAACGCTGCGCGACAAGGATGCCGACGAGCTGATCGACGATGCCCGCAACGTCGTCCGCTCCTCGCCGGCCGTGGCGATCGCGGCGGCCGCCGCCGTGGGCTTCCTGCTGGCGCGGGTCGTGAAGTCGGGGCTGACTCCCAAGGAGGCAGCGGCGGATGCCGATGCGGATCCCGCTGCCGCGCCCAAGCCAGCGGCCCGCAAGAGCGCCCCTCGCCCAGCGGCCAAGCCTGTGGCGAAGGCAACCGCGAAGCCCCGGGCGGCGGCGAAGCCGAAGGCGCCCAAGGCTCCGCTTGCCGATACGCCGATCGCCGAAACCCCGGCGACGTCCGACGACACGCCGCCCGCAGCCTGATCCTTGACGGCGGGGCGCCCAGACGAACAGGAGACGCTCGGCGCGCTGATGGCGCGGCTGATCGAGGACGGCCGCGCCCTCGCCAAGGCCGAGCTCGCCCTGTTCCGGACCGATTTCTATCGCCGTATCGGCCGGGCGCGCACGGGCGCGTTGCTCTGCCTGATCGGCGCGATCATGGGCCAGGCCGCGGCGGTGACCTTCCTCGTCACTCTGTCCTTCGTCCTGGCGCCGTGGATCGGCCGGCTCGGCGGGGCGGCGGTCTCGGTCCTGCTCGGCATCGGCCTGGCGGTGCTGCTGATCCGCATCGGCGTCCGCAAGCTGATGCTGGTGGTCGAGGATGCCGACGACGATGATGATGCTGACCATGCCGATCCGGTGCATCCCAGCCCGATCGACGAGCTGTTCGAACGCGTCCGGCGACGGTCGCAAGATGCCCGCAACCAGCTCGTCGAGACCGTCGGCGAGGCGCAGGCGCGGCTCCATCCACAGGCGCTGGTCGCCGACCTGGCCGAGATCGTCGTCGATCAGGCCCAGGAAATGAGCCATAAGGCGATCGACGCGATCCGGCGTCGACCCGGCCGTGCCGCGCTGGCCGCCGCCGCGCTGTTGATGCTGGTGCTGCGTCCGCCGCTCCACCGGATCGCCCGCGGCATCGCCCGTGCAACCCGGCGCGGGCCGACGAGTTTCAGCAGCGACCGGCGGCGATCGCCGTCGGCCCGCGACGATGAGGAGACGAGCGCATGACCATCAAGAGCAAGGCCGAGGCGGCCGGAGCCGGCATCAAGCAGCGCGCGGCCCGCGTGGGCGATTATGCCGGCGAGAAGATCAGGACGGGCGGCGAGGCCGCGCGCACCGCGGGACGCAAGGCAGCCGAGGGGGTCGAAAGCTTTCCGGTGGCGGCGCTGCTCGGCGGTCTGGCGGTCGGGGCGGCGATCGGCACGCTCCTGCCCCGCACCCGGCAGGAGGAGGAACTGCTCGGCTCGATCGGCGGCGCGATCAACGACCGCGCCAAGGAAGCCGTCAGCGCCGCGCGCGACGCCGGACAGGCGAAGCTCGACGAGCTCGGCATCAGCACCGATGCGGCCGGCAAGCAGGTCGGCAAGCTGATCGACTCGCTCGCCAAGGTCGCCGAGAGCGCCGGCAACGCCGCGGTGGACGCGGTCCGCTCCTGAGCGTTTCCGGGGCGTCACGGTTCAATCGGGGTTCATCGCCCGGCCGCTAATCGACGGACGAGATCGATTGAAGGGCGCGCGCCGTCGTGCGCGCCGATGGAGAAGAACAGGATAATGAACAGGTTCACCAAGCTCACTGCCGCCCTGATGCTGGCCGGCGCGATCGCCGTGGTCCCCGCCGCATCGGCCCAGGCCGCGGTCGTCGCCAATCAGGATGCCGGGACTTTCATCTCGTCGCTGGGCACCGAGGCGTTCGCCGTGCTCAAGACCGGCAACAAGACCGCGGTCCGGTCCAAGTTCCGCGAGCTGCTGTCGCAGCATTTCGCGATCGACGCGATCGGCGATCGGCTGATCCGCCGCTGGAACAATCAGATCACCCCGCAGCAGAAGGCCGCCTACAAGGCTGCCATCCCGAACTTCATCATCGGCACCTATTCGGACAATCTCTACGATTATGCGAACGCGTCGATGAAGGTGATCCGCACCGCTCCGGCGGGTAGCGGCTTCAATGTGGTGACCCGGGTGCAGAAGCCCGGGGCGCAGCCGATCAGCGCCGTCTGGTCGGTCGCCAAGGTCGGCGGCGCGTTCAAGGTGACCAACCTGACCGTCGCCAACATCAATCTGGCAGTCACCCAAGGACAGGATTTCGACGCGATCATCCAGCGAAAAGGCATTGACGGCCTGATCGCAATGATGAAAGCGCGCGGCTGATCTTTCCGGCGGCCGGGCGGCCGTCACGAAAATAGTGAAGGAACGGGAGGCGGTTCGGGACTATCCTGAACCGCCCTTCTTCGTCAGGAGATGGTGCCAGGTTTCGTCCGGCAGGACGATCAACGGAGTATTCGCATGAGCAAGATCCACCTGGTGTTCGGCGGTCGCGTCAAGGATCCGCAGGGCCTCGATTTCGAGGACCTCAGCCAGATCGACGTCGTCGGTTTCTATGAAGATTACAAGAGCGCCGAGAAGGCGTGGCGCGGCGCGGCGCAGCGGACGGTCGACGATGCCGAGATGAAGTACGTCGTCGTCCACCTCCACAAGCTGCTCGAACCCGAACTGGGCTGATCGACAAGCCATCCACTTCCAAAGACGTCATGCCGGCGAAGGCCGGCATCTCGGGAGGAAGAGAGATATGGTCGCGGCAGGAGACGCCTGAGATGCCGGCCTCCGCCGGCATGACGGATTTCTAGCGGAGCGATCGCCGCCGCCAGGCCAGCAGCGGCCGGATCAGCAGCAGCCCGGCGAGGAAGCCGCCGACATGGGCTCCGGTGGCGATCGCCATCCCATAGTCGGCGAAGGCGAAGCCCATCAGGAACTGGACGCCGATCCAGGCCGCCGCCAGCCAGACTATGTTGATCGCGACGCCCAGCGTCGGATGGCTGGCGAAGCCGCGCGGGCGGCCGAACAGCAACGCATAGCCTGCGAACAGCGCGGAGATCGCGCCGCTCGCGCCGATCATCGGGGTGCCGTCGGCCGGATTGACCAGGAACTGCATGCCCGCGGCGGCATAGGCGCCGACGACATAGAGGATCGCGAGCGCCGCCGGCCCGATCACCGCCTCGACCATGCGGCCGCAGAAGACCAGCATCAGCATGTTGAAGCCGAGGTGCAGCATCCCCCCGTGGAGCAAAGTCGCGGTCAGCGGCGTGATCCAGGCGGGCAGCGCCCCCGGAATCTCCATGCCGGCCAGGCGGGCCGGAACGAAGCCGCCGGCAATGTCGGCCGCGTCGCTCCACCCGAGCAGGACAAGAAGCAAGTAGATCGCCGTCGTACCGATGGCGATCGCATTGGTGCAGCGGCTGGGCGGCAACCGCATCGGCGCCCCGGAAGCGTTCAGATGAACTCGATCTTGGAGACGAGGTAGAAGCGGTCGCCCGACGGCACCGTGACCTCGACCTCGTCGTCGACCTTCTTGCCGATCAGCGCGCGGCCAAGCGGCGAATTGTAGGAGATCTTGCCGGTCTTGGCATCCGCCTCGGTCTGGCCGACGATCTGGTACTTGACCGGCTTGTCGTCGTCATCGAGCAGCGTGACGGTCGCGCCGAACACGATCTTGTCGCCCGACAACATGCTGGGATCGATCACCTGGGCACGGCTCAGCCGGTCCTCGATGTCGGCGATCGACGCCTCGATCTGACCCTGGCGCTCCTTGGCGGCATGATATTCGGCGTTTTCCGAAAGATCGCCATGCGCCCGAGCTTCCTCGATCGCATCGATGATCAGCGGCCGTTCGGCTTTGAGACGGGCGAGCTCCTCGGTGAGCATCTTCTGCCCTTCCGCCAGCATCGGCAGCTTCTCAATGCTCGCCATCGTCCAACAACCCCTTCGTCAAAACCAACGTCCCCGGACGACCCCGGCCGGGCCGCCCGCCCTGAACTCCTGCAATGTGGGGATCAGGCGTGCGAATGAGAATAATAGGATTGAAGCGCGCGCACTTCAAGCTTCCGCTCCCGCAATGCCCCGATCGCCTGCGCCGCCGCGACGCTCGCCGCCGCCGTGGTGAAATAGGGAACGCGGCCGTAAAGCGCCGAGGTTCGGATCGCCTTCGAGTCCAGCAGCGACTGCCAGCCCTCGGTCGTGTTGAAGATCAGATCGACGTCGCCGTCGACGATCCGGTCGACGATGTTCGGCCGCCCCTCCCGCTTCTTGAGCACGGTTTCGACCTCCAGCCCCTGCTCGCGCAGGAAGGCCGCGGTGCCGCTGGTCGCGAGAATGGTGAAGTCCATCGCGATGAGCTGCCGCACGGCGGGCAGGATATGCCCCTTGTCGCCGTCCTTGACCGAGACGAAGGCGGTGCCGCCGAGCGGCAGCCTGGTGCCCGCACCGAGCTGTGCCTTGGAGAAGGCTGTGGCAAAATCGCTATCGATTCCCATGACTTCACCGGTAGATTTCATCTCCGGGCTCAGCACCGGGTCGACCCCGGGGAAACGCGCGAACGGGAATACGGCTTCCTTGACCGCGATATAATCGACGTCGAGACGGATACGCGGCAGCGCCTTGAGACGCTCGCCTGCCATCACCCGCGCCGCGATCTTGGCGATCGGCTGGCCGATCGCCTTGGCCACGAACGGTACGGTGCGGCTGGCGCGCGGATTGACCTCGATCAGGTAGACCTCGCCGTCCTTTACCGCGTACTGGACGTTCATCAGGCCACGCACCTTGAGCGCGCGGGCCAGCGCATCGGTCTGACGCTCGATCTCGGCGATGATCTCCTTGGGCAGGCTGTAAGGCGGCAAGGTGCAGGCGCTGTCGCCCGAATGGACGCCTGCCTCCTCGATATGCTGAAGCACGCCCGCGACCACGACATCGTCGCCGTCGCAGATCGCGTCGACGTCGACCTCGATCGCATCGCGCAGGTACTGATCGATCAAAACTGGTGAATCGCCAGATACTTGGACCGCAGTACTAATATACTGATCGAGCTGCGACGGATCCTCGACGATCTCCATCGCGCGGCCGCCGAGCACGTAAGAAGGCCGCATCAGCACCGGATAGCCGACCCGCTCGGCGACGATCAGCGCCTCTTCGCGGCTGCGGGCGATGCCGTTGCGCGGCTGGCTCAAGCCGAGCTCGCCGACCAGCGCGGCGAAGCGCTCGCGGTCCTCGGCCAGGTCGATCGCGTCCGGGCTGGTGCCGAGGATCGGGATGCCCGCATCCTCCAGCTCCTGCGCCAGCTTGAGCGGGGTCTGCCCGCCGAACTGGACGATCACACCCTTGAGCGTACCCTTCGACTGCTCGACATGCAGGATCTCCAGCACGTCCTCGGCGGTCAGCGGCTCGAAATAGAGGCGGTCCGACGTGTCATAGTCGGTCGACACCGTTTCCGGGTTGCAGTTGACCATGATCGTCTCATAGCCCGCATCGGCCAGCGCAAAGCAGGCGTGGCAGCAGCAATAGTCGAACTCGATCCCCTGACCGATCCGGTTCGGGCCGCCGCCGAGGATGACGATCTTCTCGCGATCGCTCGGATTGCTCTCGCACTCGGGCTCGCCGAAGCTCGGCGCCTCGTAGGTCGAGTACATATAGGGCGTCTTCGCCTCGAACTCGGCCGCGCAGGTGTCGATCCGCTTGAACACCGGGCGGACGCCCAGCTTGTGGCGGTGCGCCCGCACCTCCTTCTCGGTGATGCCGCCGGTCATCGCCCTGGCCGCGTCATGGACGATGCCCGAGCCGCGCGCCTGCTCGCGTGCCATGCCCGCCAGATTGGCCGATTGCAGCGCCAGCCAGGCGAGCCGCTTGTCGGAGAAGCCCATCGCCTTCAGCCGGCGCATGCCCGCCGCGTCCTGCGGCAGGCCCTCGCGGCACACCTCCTCCTCGGCCGCGACGATCTCGGCGAGGCGTTCGAGGAACCAGGGCTCGTACTTGGCGATGCGGTGGATGTCGTCGACCGAGAGGCCTTCGCGCAACGCCTGCGCCGCGACGAGCAGCCGGTCCGGGGTCGGCCGGGCCAGCTCCTCCTCGATCACCGAGCGGGGCGCGCCCTTCAGGCCCTCGACGACGTTGAAGCCGGCGAGCCCGGTCTCCAGGCCGCGCAGCGCCTTCTGCATCGATTCGTGGATGTTGCGGCCGATCGCCATCGTCTCGCCGACAGACTTCATCGCGGTCGACAGCAGCGGCTCGGAGCCCTTGAATTTCTCGAAGGCGAACCGCGGGATCTTGGTGACGACATAGTCGATCGTCGGCTCGAACGAGGCAGGCGTCGCGCCGGTGATGTCGTTCATGATCTCGTCGAGCGTGTAGCCGACCGCCAGCTTGGCGGCGACCTTGGCGATCGGGAAGCCGGTCGCCTTCGACGCCAGCGCCGAGGAGCGCGACACGCGCGGGTTCATCTCGATCACGACCAGGCGGCCGTCGGCCGGGTTGACCGCGAACTGGACGTTCGACCCGCCGGTCTCGACGCCGATCTCGCGCAGCACCGCGATCGAGGCGTTGCGCATGATCTGATATTCCTTGTCGGTCAGCGTCAGCGCCGGCGCGACGGTGATGGAATCGCCCGTGTGGACGCCCATCGGATCGACATTCTCGATCGAGCAGATGATGATGCAGTTGTCGGCGCGATCGCGCACGACCTCCATCTCATATTCCTTCCAGCCGAGCACCGATTCCTCGATCAGCACCTCGGTGGTCGGCGACGCGTCGAGGCCGCCGGTGACGATCTTGACGAACTCGTCCTTGTTGTAGGCGATGCCGCCGCCGGTGCCGCCCATGGTGAAGCTGGGACGGATGATCGCCGGCAGGCCGACATAGTCGAGCACGCGCAGCGCCTCGTCGAGCGTGTGGGCGACATCGGAGCGCGGGCTTTCCAGGCCGATCTTGTCCATCGCCTGGCGGAACTTCAGCCGGTCCTCGGCCTTGTCGATCGCCTCGGCATCGGCGCCGATCATCTGGCAGCCATATTTCTCCAGCGTGCCGTCGTTGAACAGCGCCAGGGCGGTGTTCAGCGCGGTCTGCCCGCCCATTGTCGGCAGGACGGCGTCGGGCCGCTCCTTCTCGATGATCTTGGCGACGATCTCGGGCGTGATCGGCTCGACATAGGTCGCGTCGGCCATCTCCGGATCGGTCATGATGGTGGCGGGGTTCGAGTTGACGAGGATGATGCGATAGCCTTCCTCGCGCAGTGCCTTGCAGGCCTGCGTCCCCGAATAGTCGAACTCGCAGGCCTGACCGATGACGATCGGACCCGCGCCGATAATGAGGATGGAGGAGATGTCAGTGCGCTTGGGCATTATTCGCTTGTTCCATCCTGGGCGGCACAGCCCCAGCCATCATATTCGACGCCGAAATCGACCTCGATCTGCAGGCAGGTGGCGGTAAGGGCCTTGATTGATTCCACGTCGGCACGCTGGTCGCGCACCAGAAAGAGACAGGGATCGCCGTCGGGCGAGGTCTCCATGTCGAGATAGTCGAAGCCCAGCCCCTCAGCCGCCTCGGTCAGGCGCACCAGCGCCTCGGGGCTGCCCCGGAAGCTGACGTCGACGGGGCGCTCTATCTCTGCCCGATCGCCATGTTCGGCGAGATCGGCGAGGACCTCCATATCGGCCCGCCATTCCTCCTCGAGCCGCTGGGGATCGACGGCGCCCTTGGTCACGCCTTCGCCTTCAGCTGGGCGACGAACTGCTCGAACAGATAATGGCTGTCCTGCGGTCCGGGGCTGGCTTCGGGGTGGTACTGGACGCTGAACGCCGGCTTGTCGGTCAGGCGGAGGCCCGCCAGCGAACCGTCGAACAGCGAGATATGGGTGGCCTCGGCATTGGCCGGCAGGCTGTCGGTGTCGACCGCGAAGCCGTGGTTCATGCTGGTGATCTCGACCCGGCCGTCATCGGTGCGCTTGACCGGATGGTTCGCGCCACGATGGCCCTGGTGCATCTTGTAGGTCTTTGCGCCGACCGCGAGGCCGAGCATCTGATGGCCGAGGCAGATGCCGAACAGCGGCGTGCCGACCTCAAGCAGCTTGCGGATCACCGGCACCGCATATTCGCCGGTCGCGGCGGGGTCGCCCGGTCCGTTCGACAGGAATACGCCATCGGGCTTGTGCGCCATCACCTCTTCGAAGCTGGCGGTGGCGGGGACGACCGTCACCCGCGCGCCGGCGGCGACCAGGTTGCGCAGGATGTTGCGCTTCAGCCCATAGTCGATCGCGACGACGTGCGGCGCGTCGGCGGGCGCGGCGTCGAGGTCATAGCCCTCGCCCAGCGTCCACAGGCCGTCGTTCCACTTGTAGGTCTGGGTGGCGCTGACCTCCTTGGCGAGGTCCATGCCCTCCAGCCCCGGCCATTCGCGCGCCTTGCGGCGCAGCGCTTCGATATCGAAGCGACCCTGGGCATTATGCGCGATGACGCCGTTCGGCGCGCCGTTGACGCGGATCGCGCGGGTGAGCGCGCGGGTGTCGACGCCCGAGACACCGATCCGGCCATTGGCCTTCAGCCAGGCGTCGAGATGCTGGCTGCTGCGGAAATTGGCGGGGTCGGTGACGTCCTCGCGCACGACCATGCCGAGCGCGTGGGGGTTGGTCGCCTCGATATCCTCGGCATTGGTGCCGACATTGCCGATGTGCGGGAAGGTGAAGGTGATGATCTGCCCGGCATAGGAGGGATCGGTCATCACCTCCTGATAGCCTGTCATCGCCGTGTTGAAGCAGACCTCGCCGACGGCGTCGCCTTCGGCGCCGAATCCCCTGCCCCAGATCAGCGTCCCGTCGCCGAGAACCAAAACGCCCGTTGCGCCCTCGGGGGGTGTCAGACGCGCGTGATCGGTTTCGGCCACTAGGGCTCTCCTCGGCTATGGGTCGGTGGGCAAACGGCGGCGTACCTAGGGGCCCCTCCTCGGCGGGTCAATTCTATTAAATCAGGAATCTCTGTGCTACGCATCCTCCTTTCCCGAACAGACCGGTGGTTCCCATGATTCGAGACGACATCAAGACGGCGCTCGTCGCCGCGATGAAGGCGCGCGACGCCACCACCACGGCGGCGATCCGCCTGATCCAGTCGGCGATCAAGAACCGCGACATCGAACTGCGGACCGCCGCCCAGCAGCCCGACGACGACCTGCTCGTCACCGAGGTGCTGCAGAAGATGATCAAGCAGCGCCGCGAATCGATCGAGATGTACGAGAAGGGCAACCGCCCCGAGCTCGCCGCCGCCGAGGCGGCCGAGGTCGCGGTGATCGAGCGCTTCCTGCCGCAACAGATGAGCGAGGACGAGGCCCGCGCCGCGATCGACGCCCTTGCGACCGAACTCGGCGCGTCCTCGGTCAAGGACATGGGCCGCGTGATGGCGGCGCTCAAGGAACGCTTCGCCGGCCAGATGGACATGGCCAAGGCCAGCGCCCTGGTGAAGGCGCGGCTGGGGTAAGGTTAAAAAGCCCCCTCCCTGCCAAGGGAGGGGGTTGGGGGTGGGTCATGCCGCGAAGAATCGATCCCCGATTGGCCACCCATGCCCGCACCATGCGGGCAGCACCCACGCCCTTCGAGGATCGGCTCTGGCAGCAGCTTCGCGGCGCGCGGCTAGAAGGACTCAAATTTTCGCGGCAGATCGTCCTGCACGGCTTTATCTGCGATTTCGTCTGCCGCAATCTGCGCCTTGTGATCGAGGTGGACGGCGATACCCATGATCGAGTGCGCGATGCGGACCGGGACCATGCGCTCGGACAGATGGGATATCGGGTGCTGCGCTTCACCAATGCCGAGATCGGCGCGAACATCGAAGGCGTATTGACGGTTATCGCGGCGGCAGCGGCGGGGCGGCCTTCGAAGGTCGAGCTGTCGGGCGGCGTGACCCGCCCCCCGGCCCCCTCCCTTGGCAGGGAGGGGGAGTAGATGTCCCTCTCCCCCCAATTCCTCGACGAGCTCCGCGCCCGGGTCACGCTCTCCACCCTGATCGGGCGGTCGGTGAAGCTCGTGAAGGCCGGACGCGAGTTCAAGGCGTGCTGTCCGTTCCACAACGAGAAGTCGCCGAGCTTCTACGTCAACGACGACAAGGGCTTCTACCATTGCTTCGGCTGCGGCGCGCATGGCGACGCGATCCGTTTCCTGACCGAGGCGAAGGGCCTGACCTTCATCGATGCGGTCAAGGAGCTCGCGCAGGGCGCCGGAATGGAGGTCCCCGCCCCCGATCCGCGGGCAGCGCAGCGCAACGAGATGCAGGCGGGGCTCCATGATGTTATGGCGGCCGCGGCGAGCTGGTTCCAGGAACAGTTGGGCGGGATCGCCGGTGCCGAGGCCCGCGCCTATCTCCAGCGGCGCGGAATCGACGAACGACTGGTGAAGAAATTCGGCATCGGCTTCGCCCCCGATTCGCGCGGCAAGCTCCGCACCGCGCTGAAGAGCTTCGGCGACGCCAAGCTGATCGAGACCGGGTTGCTGATCCAGGTCGAGGACAAGGAACCCTATGACCGGTTCCGGGGCCGCGTGATGATCCCGATCCAGGACCAGCGCGGGCGCGTCATCGCCTTCGGCGGGCGCATCCTCGACAAGGGCGAGCCCAAATATCTGAACTCGCCCGACACGCCGCTGTTCGACAAGGGCCGGACCCTGTTCAACATCGAGCGCGCCAGCGCCGCATCGCGCAAGGCCAACCGCGTGATCGCGGTCGAAGGCTATATGGACGTGATCGCGCTGGCCAAGGCGGGGATCGACGAAGCCGTCGCCGCCAACGGCACCGCGCTGACCGAAGCTCAGCTCGAACGGATGTGGCGGATGTCCGAGATACCGCTCCTCTGCTTCGACGGCGACAAGGCTGGGCAGAAGGCCGCGGTCCGCGCCGCCCAGCGCGCGCTGCCGATGATCGCGCCGGGGCGGACGCTGCGCTTCGCCCTGCTGCCCGGCGGGCAGGACCCCGACGACCTCGTCAAGTCGGGCGGCGTCCGCGCGGTCGAGCAGGTGCTGGGCGAGGCGATCAGCCTCGACGAGTTGCTGTGGCGCGCTGAATATGAGGCGCAGCCGCTGTCGACACCCGAAGCCCGCGCCGGCCTGCGCAAGCGGCTCGGCGACCTCGCCGGATCGATCCAGGACCGCGACGTGCGCGAACTCTACCAGGCCGAGTTCCGCCGCCGCTTCGACGAACTGTTCGGCAGCGCCCAGCGCCGCCCGTTCGAACGAAGCTTCCAGCCCCGGCGGCAGCGCCGCCCCGGCCAGCCCTGGAAACCCGAACCGCTGCCGCCGTCGCGGGCCGCCCATGCGGTGAACAGGAGCGGGGTCAACCCGATGGTGACCCGCGCGGTGATGGCCGGCCTGCTCCGCTTCCCGGCGCTTTTCTCGTCGCACATGGAGGCGATCGGGCAACTCCAGCTTGACGACGAGCGGCTCGACAGGCTGCGTGCGGAAGCCTTCGAAGCTGGATTTTCGGGGCTCCCGCTTGAAAAGGAAAGCCTCGAAACCATATTGGCCGAGGCGGGTCTTGGGGCTGTGGTCGAGGAGCTCAAGGCTACGAACGCTCTTGCCTTTTCCTTCTTGCGCGGCAATGCCGATCCTGACCGTGCTATGCGCGATCTCTCGGCGGCGATCGAGGCCATGGCGGCGCGACCCCTTCTGGACGCGGCGCTGAGGGAGGCCACCGAGCGGTTGGGCATGGCGGCCGACGATGCCGGGCTAGAGGAGCAGCGCAGGCTGCTCGCGGCCCGCGAGGCGGCGGATCGCGCGCTCACCGACCTCGCCCTGGGCGAGGACGGCGGGGGCGCTTAAACTGTTTGAGGCCGGCGTTTCCGGCCGAACATACATTGAGGGCTGGTCTTAGATGGCGAAGACGAACGGGAGCGAGGGTGGCGATCGGATCGACGGTGACGCCCCGCTCATCGATCTCAACGAAGGATCGCTCAAGAAGCTGATCGCCCGCGCGAAGCGCAAGGGCTACATCACCTATGAGCAGCTCAACGAGGCGCTGCCGCAGGATCAGATGACCTCCGACCAGCTCGAGGACGTGATGTCCGCGCTCAACGAGATGGGCGTGAACATCGTCGAGAACGAAGATGCGGGCGAGGACGAGCAGCCCGAGGAGGACGGCATCGACGAGGTCGCCGGCTCCGAGGAAGGCGATACCGGCCCTGCCCTCACCACCACGGCCAAGAAGGAAACGGTCGATCGCACCGACGATCCCGTGCGCATGTACCTGCGCGAGATGGGCGCCGTCGAGCTGCTCAGCCGCGAGGGCGAGATCGCGATCGCGAAGCGCATCGAGGCAGGCCGCGACACGATGATCCTGGGCCTCTGCGAGAGCCCGATCACCTTCAACGCGATCATCGAATGGTCGAACGCTCTCAATGAGGGCACGATGCAGCTGCGCGAGATCCTCGATCTCGACGCGATGCTCTCGAAGGGTCCGACCGCCGAGCAGGTCGAGAACGAGGACGCCGACGGCGAAATCTCGGCCGAGACGGCGGGTCCGACCTTCAAGGAGGAGGATGAGCCCGAGGAGGAGGCCTCCGCCGACGAGGACGAGGACTCGATGACCGAGCGGCGCGCCCCGCGCCCGCAGGAAGACGATGACGAGGATAACACCCTCAGCCTCGCCCAGATGGAAGAGCAGCTCAAGCCAATGGCGCTCGAGCGGTTCGCGGCGATCACCGATCTCTACAAGACCTTCTCGCAGGTCCAGTCCGCGCGCGTCGCCGCGCTCGGCGTCGGCGACGACTTCCCGGCCGCCGAGGAGGAGCGCTACCAGGGCCTGCGCGAGCAGCTCACGGCCGAGGTCGAGAGCGTCCAGTTCCACGGCGCGAAGATCGAATATCTCGTCGACCAGCTCTATTCGTTCAACCGCCGGCTGACCACGCTGGGCGGGCAGATGCTGCGCCTGGCCGAGCGCCACAAGGTGCCGCGCCGCGACTTCCTCGAAGCCTATGTCAACCACGAGATGGAGGACGGCTGGCTCGACCGGGTCGGTCGGATCGACAAGAAGTGGGCGAATTTCGCGGCCAACGAGGCCGACGCCGTCGATCGCATCCGCAACGAGATCGGCGAGATCGCCCAGGCGACCGGCATGGCGCTCAGCGAGTTCCGCCGCATCGTCAACATGGTGCAGAAGGGCGAGCGCGAGGCGCGCATCGCGAAGAAGGAGATGGTCGAGGCCAATCTCCGCCTCGTCATCTCGATCGCCAAGAAATACACCAACCGCGGCCTGCAGTTCCTGGACCTGATCCAGGAGGGCAATATCGGCCTGATGAAGGCCGTCGATAAGTTCGAATATCGCCGCGGCTACAAGTTCAGCACATATGCGACCTGGTGGATCCGGCAGGCGATCACCCGCTCGATCGCCGACCAGGCGCGGACGATCCGCATCCCCGTCCACATGATCGAGACGATCAACAAGCTGGTCCGCACGAGCCGCCAGATCCTGCACGAGATCGGCCGCGAGCCGACTCCCGAGGAACTGGCCGAGCGGCTGTCCATGCCGCTCGAGAAGGTCCGCAAGGTGATGAAGATCGCCAAGGAGCCGATCAGCCTCGAAACGCCGATTGGTGACGAGGAGGACAGCCATCTGGGCGACTTCATCGAGGACAAGAACGCGATCATCCCGGTCGATGCCGCGATCCAGTCCAACCTGAAGGAAACCGTCACCCGCGTCCTCGCCAGCCTCACCCCACGCGAGGAGCGCGTCCTGCGCATGCGCTTCGGCATCGGCATGAACACCGATCACACGCTGGAGGAGGTCGGCCAGCAATTCTCGGTGACGCGCGAGCGCATCCGCCAGATCGAGGCGAAGGCGCTCCGCAAGCTCAAGCATCCGAGCCGCAGCCGCAAGATGCGGAGCTTCCTGGACCAATAGGGCTCGATTGCCTTTCGTCATCCTGGCGAAAGCCGGGATCTCCCTGCCTTTTTCGTGCTTCGGCGAAGAGAAGTGAGATCCCGGCTTTCGCCAGGATGGCCCGAAAATGAGGGCAACGGGACTCCGCTTCAAATATTTCATCGCTGAATTATTGCGAACAGTTCGCATTAGCTATTGCGAGGGTAAATCGTTCGCGCTACGCGGCAGGACGTGAACGAGACGCCCGTCATCCCCGCCCCTCCGGCGAAACGCAAGCCGCAGCACAAGCCCTGGTATCGCTCGCGCGGCTGGTGGCTGAAGCAGCTCCACAACTGGCACTGGATGAGTGCCGCCATCTCGCTGATCGGCATGCTGCTGTTCGCGGCGACGGGCATCACCCTGAACCATGCCGCGACGATCGGCGCTTCGCCTCAGGTCCAGAACCTGTCGGCGAAGCTGCCGGCGCCGATGCTCGCCCAACTCGCCAAGCCCGCGTCCGACAGCGCGCCGCTGCCCCCGGCCATCGTCGCCGAGCTCGATGCCAGGCTTGCGCTCAACGCCGGTGGCAAGCCAGGCGAATGGTCCGATGACGAGGTCTATGTCGCCCTGCCCCGTCCTGGCGGCGATGCCTGGATCAGCATCGACCGCGCGAGCGGCGCGGTGACCGCCGAGATCACCGATCGCGGCTGGATCAGCTACCTCAACGATCTCCACAAGGGACGCAATGCCGGCGAGGGCTGGAGCTGGTTCATCGACATCTTCGCGGCGGCCTGCATCCTGTTCACGCTGACCGGCCTGTTCCTGCTCTACATGCATTCCAAGCCGCGCCCCCTGACCTGGCCGCTCGTCGGACTGGGCCTGGTGGTACCGGTCCTGATCGTCGTCCTCTTCGTCCATTGAGAGAGATCGCCATGCGCACTACGCCCTTCCTGCTCATCGGCGGAATGATCGCCGCCCCCGCCTCGGCGGCGGGGACGATCAACGTGACCATCCCGCAGCTCAAGGTCGCCGAATATCACCGCCCCTATGTCGCGGTGTGGCTGGAACCGACCGGCGGCGGCGCGGCGCGCACCCTGGCGGTGTGGTACGACGTCAAGAAGGGCGGCAACGAGCCCGGCACCAAATGGCTGTCCGACCTGCGCGCCTGGTGGCGCAAGGGCGGCAAGAGCGCGAAGATGCCCGCCGACGGCATCAGCGGTGCCACCCGCGCGCCCGGTACCCACGCGATCCCGCTGCCCGCCGACCTGAAGCCCGGCAACTATGTGCTGGCGGTCGAGGCCGCTCGCGAGACCGGCGGCCGGGAATATGTCACCCTACCGATCAGCGTCCCGGCCAGGCCCGCCAAGGCGGCCGGCAAGACCGAGCTCGGCGCCGTCACCCTCTCCGCCCGCTGAAAGGACCGCCGATGAAGCGCCTCCCCGTCCGCCTGATCGCCGCCGCCGCGATCATCGCCCTTCCCGCCGCCGCCTCGGCGCACCGCCAGTGGATGGTGCCCAACGCGACGGTCTTTTCCGGCACCAACAGCTGGGTGACGGTCGATGCCGCCGCCTCGAACGACCTGTTCTTCGCCGATCATCAGCCGATGCGGCTCGACGGTGTGAAGGTCTGGGCGCCCGACGGCAGCGAAGGCGCGATCGCCAACGGATCGACCGGCCGCTACCGTTCGACCTTCGACGTGAAGCTCGACAAGCCCGGCACATGGAAGATCGGCACCTTCACCAGCGCCGTGATGGGCAGCTTCAAGGTCAATGGCGAGGAACGCCGGGTCGGCGGTCGTCCGGGCGCCGGAACCCCGCCGCTGTCGGTCGCGGACATCCCCGCCGACGCCACCGACGTCAAGCTGACCGAGATGATCGGCCGCAACGAACTCTACATCACCGCCGATGCACCGAGCACCACGGTATTCACGCCGACCGGCAAGGGGATCGAATTCCAGCCGGTGACTCATCCCGACGAGCTGGTCGCGGGCGAGCCCGCCAGCTTCCGCTTCCTCGTCGACGGCAAGCCCGCCAATGGCCTGAAGGTTACGGTGGTCCCCGGCGGCAAGCGCTATCGCAACGACGACGGCGCACGCGAATTCACGACCGGCGCCGACGGTGTCGCCAGGATCGACTGGCCGACACCGGGCATGTACTGGATCAATGCCTCGCTGACCGACGACAAGCCCTCGGCGCCGCGCGCGACCCAGCGCCGGATGAACTATGTGACGACCGTCGAGGTGCTGCTCCCCTGAACGCCCCCCGCATCGCCCTGCCCAGAGAGATCGCGATCGCGGCTTTCGCCGATCGCGATCCGGCTCGGCCGCTGGTCGAGCTCGGCGGCGAGACGATGGGAACGAGCTGGTCGGCGCGCTTCGCCGCGCCGGCCGGCTGCGATCCCACCAGGGTCGAGACGGAAATCCTCGCCCGGCTCGAGACCATCATCGTCGAGATGAGTCATTGGCAGGCGGATTCGCTGATCTCCGGCTATAACCGGGCCGAAGCCGGTACCTGGCATACGCTTCCCGACGATTTCGCGACGGTGGTTTCGACTGCGCTCGACGTCGCGGCGCGCAGCGGCGGCGCCTTCGATCCGACGATCGGCCGCCTCGTCGACCTCGCCGGCTTCGGCCCCGATCCCGCCCTGCGCAGCGATGACCAGGCATCGCTCACGCGCGCCCGGATCAAGGCGGGATGGCGGCATCTGCGCTTCGGCGACGGCCGGCTCCTCCAGCCCGGCGGCCTCGCCCTCGACCTGTCGGGCATCGCCAAGGGCCATGCCGTGGACGCGGTCGCCGACACGCTCGGCGCGCTCGGCATCGCCCATGCGCTGGTCGAGATCGGCGGCGAACTGGTCGGGCGCGGCGTCCGCCCGGACGGCGATCCCTGGTGGGTCGATCTCGAAAACCCGCCCGGCATCCCTCTGCCGCCGCTGCGCATCGCGCTTCACGGCATCGCCGTCGCTACCTCGGGCGATTATCGACGCGGCGCGCACAGCATCGATCCACGCACCGGCCGATCCATCGAAAACGGCGTCCGCTCGGTCAGTGTGATCCACCGGAGCGCCATGCTCGCCGACGCCTGGGCGACGGCGCTGACGGTGGCGGGGCCCGAAGCCGGCCTCGAACTTGCCCGACGCGAGGGCATTGCCGCGCGAATTGTCGGCGATCGCGAATGGCTCACCCCCGCGCTCGTGGAAATGCTGGAATATTGATCCCGGCCCCTTGCCCCTGACGGCCTTCGTCGCCATAGGGCATCATGAATTTCCAACACATGAGGCCGCGATGAAGACCCGCGTCTATGTCACCCTGAAGGGCGGCGTGCTCGATCCCCAGGGCAAGGCGATCCACCATGCGCTCGGCTCGCTCGGTTTCTCGGGTGTCAACGACGTCCGTGCCGGCAAGCTGATCGAGCTCGACCATGACGACGGCGTCAGCGACGCCGAGATCGAGGCGATGTGCAAGAAGCTGCTCGCCAACACCGTCATCGAGAATTTCCGGATCGAACGGGCCTGATCGGAGGCATATCATGAAGAGCGCGGTCATCGTCTTTCCCGGCTCCAATTGCGATCGCGACCTTGCCGTCGCGATCCGCGACGTCACGGGCAAGGCGCCGGACATGCTCTGGCACCAGGAAACGGCGCTGCCCGACGGCATCGGCCTGATCGCGGTGCCCGGCGGCTTCTCCTATGGCGACTATCTGCGTTCGGGCGCGATGGCGGCGCGGTCGCCGATCATGCGCGCGATCGTCGAGGCCGCCGGCCGTGGCGTTCCGGTGCTCGGCATCTGCAACGGCTTCCAGATCCTGACCGAGGCCGGGCTGCTGCCCGGCGCGCTGATGCGCAACGAAGGGCTGGACTTCGTCTGCCGTGAGGTCGCGCTGACCGTCGAGAACAGCCAGTCGACCTTCACCGCGCGCTACGACAAGGGCGAGAAGGTCCATTTCCCGGTCGCGCACCATGACGGCAATTTCACCGCCGACCGCGAGACGCTCGACCGGATCGAAGGCGAGGGCCGGGTTGCCTTCCGCTATGCCGAGGCGGTCAACGGATCGGCACGCGGCATCGCGGGCATCCTCAACGATGCGGGCAACGTGCTGGGCATGATGCCGCACCCCGAGCGGGTGATCGAGGCCGCGCACGGCAATGACGACGGCCGTCGCCTGTTCGAAGGCCTGCTGGAGACGGTGGCGTGACCGCGCCGCACGGCGCCGGCTGTCTCTGCGGCGCGGTGCGCTTCACCATCGACGCCGAGCCGATGGCGGCGCGCACCTGCTGGTGCCGGTTGTGCCAGTATCTCGGCGGCGGCACCGCGACGGCGAACATCTGCTTCCCGGCCGACAAGGTGAGCTGGACCGGCGAGATCCGCTATCACGAGACCGTCGCCGACAGCGGCAATGCGATGCGGCGCGGCTTCTGCCCCACCTGTGGCACGCCGCTGACCAGCGAAGCGCTGAGCCGACCGCACTTGATCTTCCTGCGGATCGGCACACTCGACGATCCCAACCTGATGGGTCCGCAGGCGACGATCTGGACCTCGCAGGCGCCCGACTGGGCCTGCATCTCGACCGAGATACCCAGCCTCGAAAGCCAGCCTCCGCCTGTCGCCTGATGCAGGCCACCGGCCTTTTCATCTTCATTGCGGCGGCGCTGTGCGAGATCGGCGGCTGCTTCGCCTTCTGGGCCTGGCTGCGGCTCGGCAGGTCGCCCTTCTGGGCGGCCGGCGGCATCGGGCTGCTGATCCTGTTCGCCTGGCTCCTCACCCGTGTCGACAGCGCCGCAGCAGGTCGCGCCTTCGCAGCTTATGGCGGCATCTACATCTGCGCGTCGCTCGGCTGGATGTGGGCAGTCGAGGGCGGCCGGCCCGACCGCTGGGACCTGATCGGCGCGCTGCTGTCCGTCGCGGGAAGCGCGATCATCCTGCTCGGACCGCGCACGGCCTGATCGCCTATACCCGTGTTCTGAACGGGGTGAAGTCGGTGCCCTCGTCGAAGACGTCGATGCCCTCGCGCTTCTTGAGGAAGTTGACCACGACATAGGTGGCCGGGGTCAGGATAACCTCCCAGCTCACCTTGAGGACCCACTGGGTGACGAGCACCTTGAACACCAGGTTGCTCGTCCATCCTTCCGCGCCGAGGAAGGCGAGCGGATAGAAGATCAGGCTGTCCACCCCCTGCCCAGCGACGGTCGATCCGATCGTGCGGGTCCACAGATGCTTGCCGCCGGTCCACAGCTTCATCTTGGCGAGGACGTAGCTGTTGACGAACTCGCCCGCCCAGAAGGCGGTGATCGAGGCGATGACGATGCGCGGTACCTGCCCAAACACCTGTTCATAGGCCGCTTGCCCGGTCCAGTTCTTGTCGGGCGGCAGCGCCACGACGACGAGGCTCATCACCACCATGAACAGCAGCGCCGCCGTACCCGCCCAGATGCAGCGGCGGGCACGGCCATAGCCGTAGACCTCGGTCATGATGTCGCCGATCACATAGCCGACCGGGAAGAACAGGATGCCCGCGCCGAACGGCCATGGACCGATACCGGGGATATGGACCACCGCCACCTTGCCCGCACCCAGCACGTTGGACAGCAGCAGGATGGTGACGAACGCCGCCATGACGAAATCGAAATAGCGGAAATGCCGGCCCCGGATGGCTTCGGCGTCGGAGGCGACAGGCGCGGCGCTGCTATCGTTCATAAGGTCACACTAACGTCGTTCCATCCGAGCGCAATCCACGCTATCTGCCGGCCCGACGCGCGCCCGTAGCTCAGTTGGATAGAGCACGAGCCTTCTAAGCTTGGGGTCGCAGGTTCGAATCCTGCCGGGCGCGCCATAGCCACCGGGAGCACGAAATCCGGCGTTTCCGCTTGCGACCATTCCCGAACAAAAGAGAGAACTCAGCCGGGATGGGCATGGTCAATCTCCGGCATCCCGCCGCCGGGCGATGGTCGCGGCGGCGGGATATATCCGGTCATTCCGCCTTATCGGCGGCGAACTGGAGCCCGGCAGTGCCGCCGGTCTCGATGAACAGGTTCATGAAGGCGGGCACTGTCTCGGCACGCTTCCAGTCGCGTTGCAGTTCGCAGAACAATTGTGGCACAGAGATCATCTTGCCACCGGCCTGCTCGATCCGGCGCAACGCTGCCTCGTGCGCGACGACCGACGTGCCGCCGACGGCATCGACGGGCACATAGACCTCATAGCCTTCGGCGAGCGCGTCGAGCGCCGGGAAGGTCAGGCACGCCTCGGTCCACAGCGCGGTCATGATAAGCTTCTTGCGGCCGGTCTCCTCCACCGCCTTTTTAAACTCGACATCTTCCCACGAGTTGATCGTCGTGCGATCGTAGGTCGGATAGCCTTCAAGCGCCTTGCGCACCTGGGGCACGGGTGGCCTATTGAGTCCGGTCTCGACGTTCACCGTCGAGTGGATCACCGGCAGCCCGTAAGCCACCGCCGCCTTCGCACAGCCGACGATGTTGTTGACCAGGAGCTGGCGGTCCATCGAGGCGATCGAGTTCACCTGGACAGGCTGATAGTCGATGATGATGAAGGCTGCGTTCTGCGGAGTGAGCAGATGATCGGCCTTGGGATCGCGGATCGGTTCGCTGGACATGGATCATTCCTTCCTTGCTTTTCAGGCGCTCGCCGTGGCGCCGCGCGGGTGCAGGCCTGGCGGTGAGGGACGGAAGCGAGCAATGCCGCCCCAATTGCATGAAGATGGACCGACCGCATGAGGCGGCGGGGCCATCCGTTCAGGCAGCGATCCTGGCGAACCGGCCGCTGTTATAGTCGTCGATGGCCTGGCGGATCTCCGCCTCGTTGTTCATCACGAACGGGCCGTGGCCGACGATCGGTTCGTCGATCGGCTCGCCGGTCAGGACCAGCAGCTTCGCATCGCCATCGGCATGGACGCTGACGTCGCTGCCTTTGCGGTCGAGCAGGATCATCTCCGCCTCGCCCGCGCCCTGCGCGCCGTTGACGGTGACATGGCCGGTCAGCACGACCACCATGGCGGTATGACCTTCGGGCAGGTCGAGTGTGACATCGGCGTCGCGGCTGAGGGCCACGTCCCAGACGTTGATCGGCGTGAACGTCCGCGCCGGTCCCGTTACACCGCCGAACTGGCCGGCGATGATCCGGGCCTTGCCGGCGCCTTCGGGCAGATCGACCGAGGGGATGTCGACGGCGCCGATGCCTTGGTAGCCGGTCGGGGCCATCTTGTCCTTGGCCGGCAGGTTGACCCAGAGCTGGATCATGCGGAACGGCCCGCCGGTCTTCGCAAATGCCGGTGAATGATATTCCTCATGGATGATCCCGCCAGCCGCCGTCATCCACTGCACGTCGCCCGGGCCAATGACGCCGCCATTGCCGGAGGAATCCCGATGCTCGACCTCGCCGTCATATACGATGGTGACGGTCTCGAAGCCGCGATGCGGGTGCTGGCCGACGCCGCGTCGATCCGTGGTCGGCTCGAAATAATGCGGCCCCGCATAGTCGAGCAGCAGAAACGGGCTGACGTGTGCGCCCAGCGAATTGTAGGAAAAGAGCGAACGAACGGGGAAGCCGTCGCCCACCCAATGGCCGCGATTGTTGCCGTAACGCCCGAGGATTTGTTTGGTCATGGTTTGTCTCCGGCGCGAGGCGCTCCTTGGCTTCCTCGCTATTGCGCCGAAAATAGATCTGCGACGTCGGGGCCGGAAGATTGTAAATCCCGTCGCTGCGTCCTAAAAATAGGACGATGCAGGACCTCAACGACCTTTATTACTTCGTCCAGACGGTCGATCACGGCGGCTTCGCGGCCGCCGGACGCGCGCTCGGCATTCAGAAATCCAAACTCAGCCGCCGCATCCTGCTGCTGGAGGAGCGCCTGGGCGTGCGCTTGCTCAACCGCTCTTCGCGCCATTTCTCCGTCACCGAGATTGGCCGCGAGTTCCATGATCGCTGTGTCGCCATGCTGGTCGAGGCCGAGGCCGCCGAACAGGTGATCGCGCAGGTCCGCGCCGAACCGCGCGGCGTCATCCGGGTAAGCTGCCCGGTTGCGCTCGCCAACTTCCAGTTCGGCGC
This sequence comes from Rhizorhabdus histidinilytica, assembly GCF_900167915.1. GTDB lineage: Bacteria > Pseudomonadota > Alphaproteobacteria > Sphingomonadales > Sphingomonadaceae > Rhizorhabdus > Rhizorhabdus histidinilytica. The sequence goes on from NZ_FUYM01000008.1 coordinate 22,219, forward strand.
GCTGATCGCCCGGTTCATGCTCGAGAACCCCGCCGTCGAGGTGCATCTGGAAAGCACCAACCGACGCGTCGACGTGATCACCGAGGGCTTCGATATTGCGATCCGTGTTCGCTTCCCGCCCCTGGAGCCGACCGATCTCGTCATGCGCCGCCTTGATGAAAGCACGCAGTGTCTGGTCGCTAGCCCGACGCTGGTTACGGCAGCGCTGTCATCGCCAGGCGATCTTGCCGGGCTGCCCAGCCTCGATCTCGCTCCCCCGCATCGCGAGCATTGTTGGCGGCTCGATCATGACGACGGTCAAGAGGCGGTCATTCCACACCGGCCGCGTCTCGTTACCGATGACATGGCGGCATTGCGCGAAGCAGCGATGGCTGGGGTGGGTGTCGTTCAGCTTCCTACGATGATGATCTGGGGAGACATAGAGGCCGGACGGCTTGTCCATGTGCTGCCGGCCTGGCGGCCTCGTGCCGGCATTGTCCATGCGGTGTTTCCTTCGCGGCGAGGCCTGCTGCCCTCCATTCGTGCGCTGCTCGACTTTCTGGGCCGCGAATGCGCGATGCAGCGCCACGCCGTCGGAAACATACCATCATGGCGTTCCGCTTGACTCGCGAAGAGTTGAAAATGGGGGCACCGGCACCTCAAAGAGCGATTATCGACCAGTTCTCATCTTCATCATCTGGGCGCGCCACTTCGGTTCGAAATCCCGAACACCTGACTGGCACCGCCATTCGATCATTCGTGAAGTTGCGGCCCCGGTTCCGCCCAAAAAAAGCGCTTGCCCCGAACAGGGTCGCCACACATTCTGGTTGGACAGTCGTAACGAATTGCGAGGGGATGCCCGTGACGATCCGCCATCTGAGCATCATCGCCGCCTGCGGACCGCTCCTGTTGTCCTCTATCGCGTCAGCGCAGGCGCCGCGCGACCTGGGTGACCTGGTCGGTGCCCGCGCGGCCGGCGGCGAGACGCAGCTAGAAGAACGGGGCTATGTCCATATCAAGACCCAGAAGGGCGACGATCGGGCGTGGAGCTACTGGTGGCAGCCGAAGCACCGCGCCTGCGTGTCGGTGGCCGTTTTCGACGGGCGGTTCGATGCCATCACGACGACGCCGGCGGCCGACTGCAACCAGGGCAGCGCGAAGGCGGACGGGAAAGACGGCTCCGGCGCGGCGGCGGCAGCGGCCATCGGCGTTGCCCTCGTCGGGGTGGCGGCGCTCGCGCACAGCTCGCACAATCACGACAATGGGAAGCATCTCGACGACGAGGCCGCGGATTCGCAATTCGAGCGCGGCTATCGCGACGGCCTCTATGCGCAATCCTACCATAATTACGATCGGGCCGATGCCTATTCGGACGGCTATTCCAAGGGCGTCGCCCAGCGCGGCAACGAAACCCGGCATCGCGACGGCCATGCCGACGATGCCGGCGGCTATCGCGCCTCGGTCAACGTCAACGACCTCGTCACCCAGCGGGCGGCGAGCGCAGACGTCGAGCTCCAGAAGCGCGGCTTCCGGACCGTGAACGCCTATCAGGCCGGCGATTCCGCCTATACGATCCGGTCGAACGAGCGAACCGGCCAGTGCGTGCAGGTTGCCGTCAAGGACGGGCGCATCCGCTACATCGCCGCGATCAAGCCATCGGCCTGCCGCTGACGCCTGGCGCGAGGCGGAAGACGTGGATTTCCTGCGCCTTTTCCAGTCGATCGAGGAACTGCTCTATGAAGTGATGAGCTGGCTGATCTTCTATCCGCGCACGCTGTGGCGGTCGGTCCGGCATCCGATGGAGATGCTGCTTTATTCCGAAAGGGAATTGAGGGACCCCGCCGAGGACCAGTTCACGGACATGCTCAGCCCGCCGCTGTTCCTGCTGCTCACCATATTGCTGTCGCACCTGATCGAGATCGGTTCGCATAGCAGCTTGCCCAAGGCCACCAGTCCGATCGGCCAGCAGTTCATGACGTCGGACCAGAACCTCCTGCTGTTGCGCTTCGTCCTCTTCTCCATCTATCCGCTGATGTTCGCGGCGCGCCGGCTGAAGGCGCAGGGCCTGCCGCTCGACCGCGAGACCCTCCGCCAACCCTTTTTCGCGCAATGCTACATCGCCGGCCCTGCCGCCCTCATCCTAGGCATCGCCGCGATCCTCGTGCGCGCGCAGCACCCGGCGGTCGTCCTGAGCGGCTTCGCGGTCGCCCTGCTCGGCGTCGCCTGGTATCTGCGCATCGAAACCATCTGGTTGCGCCGCCACAGCCATATGACGCGGTCCGCCGCCATTCGTTCGGTGCTGGGCACCTGGCTGGCCGCGGCGATCTTCAACGGCATCGCCAGCATCCTGATCGTTGGGGCACCATGACGCGCGACATTTCCTCCTCCCGCCGCTGGGGCATCCGACTGGGCGCGATCCTCTGGTTCGTGGCCGGGCTCGGCTTCCTCCTCGCGCTGCCGATCCTCGTCCAGGCGACGGGCTGGGCGCTGCCGGTGGTCGCGCTGCTGGCCGCACTGATCGCGTTGCCGCTGGCCTGGCTCTTCCGGAAGCTGCTCCGACCGCGCCGGACCTTGCTACAAAGCTGGATCGGGTGGGCGGTGGCGCTGTTCTTCGTCCTGTCGATCCTGCTCGCCGCGCCGATCTACTATCTCGCCGCCGTCACGCAGATGCGTCCCGCCCTGGTGCCACAGGTCACGCTCACCAACGGCCACAAGACGATCGTCTTCCAAGGTATGCAGCATGTCGGGATCGAGCGCTTCTACAAGTCGGTGGTCTACGACCTCGAAGATGCACTCTCGCGGGGCTATGTCCTCTATTATGAGGGCGTCCGGCCCGCGACGCCCGAAGCCGACGCCTGGCTCGACCGGACGGTGACCGGCGGCCGCGATCTCAGCGAGACCTATCGCGCGCTGGGCGACCTGTGCGGCCTCCAGTTCCAGAACGATTATTTCCAGCTTCTCGGCCGCGATGCGCAGGTCCATCCCGCCTCGCACATCGTCGCGGACGTCAGCACATTCGACCTGAAGCGGGAATATGACCGGCTGATGGCGACCGATCCGGGCTTCTCCAAGGCGATGGCCGCAAGGTCGAAGAGCGACGCGGCCTCGCCCGACCGGATGGAAGCCGCGATCCGTTTCCTCCGGCAGGGAACGGAGGGGCAGCGCGCCATTGCCGGCATCCTGTGCCGCGGCTTCATGACGCTGTCGCTGACGCGGGCTAACGGTCCGCCCTCGGGCGATCCGCTCGACCGGGTGCTGATCGACTTCCGCAACCGCCAACTCGCGGCCCGGCTGATCGCCGAGCCCAGGCCGCGCGTCTACCTCACCTATGGCGCGATGCATCTGCCCGGCCTGTTCGCGCTGCTGCGCAAGAACAACCCGCAATGGCATGTGGCGTCGGTCAAATGGATGCGGACGATCGATGCGCCCGAGGATCATGACGGGCAGATGCCCACCCTCCCCGCCGCCGGCCGATAGGGCCGGCGTCCGAAGGGACCGCGCCGAGCCGCGCGCAGCCCCTTCGGCGACGATCAGATCACGCCGAGCGAGCGCATCGCCTCGGCGACGCGGACGAAACCGGCGATGTTGGCGCCAAGCACGTAATCGCCGGGCGCCGCATATTCCTCGGCCGTCTCGGCGCAATTGTCGTGGATGTTGCGCATGATCTGCGCGAGCCGCTCCTCGGTCTGCTCGAACGACCAGCTGTCGCGCGAGGCGTTCTGCTGCATCTCCAGCGCGGAGGTGGCGACGCCGCCGGCATTGGCAGCCTTGCCCGGCGCGAACGGCACGCCGGCGCGCTGGAACAGGTCCACGGCCTCCGGGGTCGACGGCATGTTGGCGCCCTCACCCACCGCGATCACACCGTTCCTGATCAGGGTGTTCGCATCCTTGGCGGTCAGTTCATTCTGGGTCGCGCAGGGCAGCGCGATGTCGCACGGGACGTCCCAGATCGAGCCGTTCTCGATATAATGCGCCCTGGCGCCCGCAGCGCGTGCATATTCGGACAGCCGCTCACGGCGTACTTCCTTGATCTCCTTGAGCAGATCGAGGTCGATGCCATCCTCGTCGAGGACATAGCCGTTCGAATCGGAGCAGGCGACGACCTTGCCGCCGAACTGGCGCACCTTCTCGATAGCGTAGATCGCGACATTGCCCGAACCCGACACGACGACGCGCTTGCCGTCGAACGCTTGGTCCTTCGTGGCCAGCATTCGCTGCACGAAATAGACGAGGCCGTAGCCGGTCGCCTCGGTCCGCGCGCGGGAGCCGCCATAGACCAGGCCCTTGCCGGTCAGCACGCCTGCCTCATAGCGGTTGTTGAGCCGCTTGAACTGGCCGAACATGTAGCCGATCTCGCGCCCGCCGACGCCGATGTCGCCCGCCGGCACGTCGGTATATTCGCCCAGGTGGCGCTGAAGCTCGGTCATGAACGCCTGGCAGAAGCGCATCACCTCCCCGTCGGAGCGGCCGCGCGGGTTGAAATCCGAACCGCCCTTGCCGCCGCCGATCGGCATGCCGGTCAGCGCATTCTTGAAGATCTGCTCGAAGCCCAGGAACTTGACGATGCCGAGGTTCACGGAGGGATGGAAGCGGATGCCGCCCTTATAGGGGCCGAGCGCCGAGTTGAACTGTACGCGAAAGCCGCGGTTGATCTGGACCTGACCCGAATCGTCGACCCACGGCACGCGGAAAATGATCTGCCGCTCGGGTTCGCAGATGCGCTCGATCAGCGCCTGTTCGGCATAATCGGGATGCTTGGCGACCACGCGGCCCAGGCTTTCCAGCACTTCGCGCACAGCCTGGTGGAATTCGGCTTCTCCGGCGTTTCGACGCAATACTTCATCAAGAACGGGCTGCAACTTCTCATCAATATTGCTCAACAACACCTCCATGGAGCACGTTTCGCACATGCCTTTGGAGCAATCGTTGCATGTTTCGCAACCCGTCAGTCGTCATGCGGGCGGTTTCAAGGCGGTGGCGGGGCGAACGGATCAGCCGTTGATCATTCGCCGGATGGCCCAGGCGACGAGGCCGAGCACGGCGACGCTCGCCGCCCAGATGCCGACGAACCAGGCGAGCCGCCGCCAGAGCGGGCCGGGTTCAGTGGTAGCCGGCTTCATCGACCTTGCCGCGGAACACCCAATAGGCCCAGCTGGTGTAGCCAAGAATGATCGGCACCAGCACCACGGCTCCCACCAGCATGAAGAGCTGGCTCCGCTCGGGCGCTGCCGCCTCCCAGATCGTCACCCGGCCCGGAACCACGTCGGGATAGATCGAAATGGCGAGCCCCAGCATCGACAGGCCGAACAGGCCGAGGGTCAGCAGGAAGGGCATGCCGTCGCGCCGTCCCCCGATCGACCGCCACAGCAGCAGCGCGCCGACGGCGACGAGCAGCGGCACCGGAATCGTCACGAACAGGCCCGGATAGCCGAACCAGCGCTCATGATATTTACCTTCCAGGAAGGGCGTATAGGCACTCACAGCGGCGATCGCGACGAGCAGCGCCAGGCATAGAGGTCGGGCGAAGCGGCGCGCGTCGGCCTGAAGCGCACCCTCGGTCTTCCAGATCAGCCAGCCTGCGCCGAGCAGTGCATAGCCGATCGCGAGGCTCACCCCGGTCAGCAGCGAGAAAGGCGTCAGCCAGTCCCACCAACCGCCGGCATAGGCCCGCCCGCCGACCTCGATGCCCTGCAGCAGCGCGCCGAGGGTGATGCCCTGCGCCAGCGTCGCGACCAGTGATCCGCCGCAGAAGGCCGCATCCCAAAAGGCACGATGCCCGGGATCGCGCCAGCGGAATTCGAAGGCGACGCCGCGGAAGACGAGGCCGAGCAGCATCGCCGTCAGGGGGGCGTAGAGCGCCGGCAGGATGATCGCATAAGCGAGCGGAAAGGCCGCCATCAGCCCTCCCCCGCCCAGCACCAGCCAGGTCTCGTTGCCATCCCAGACCGGGGCGATGCTGTTCATCGCCATGTCGCGTTCGCCACCGACCCGAAAGCCGGGGAAGAGGATGCCGATGCCCAGGTCGAAGCCGTCCATCACGACATAGGCGGCCACCGCGAAGGCGATGATCGCCGCCCAGGCGAGGGTGAGGTCGAAGCCGATCATGGTCTTTCTCCTTCGACGGCCGGCGCGGGGGTGATGCCGGCGCTGCGGATCGGCCCCGCGGCCGGCTCGGCGCTCTCACCGCGCTGGGGCGGCTTCGCCATCAGCTTGAGGATGTACCAGACGCCCACCCCGAACACGGCGAAATAGACGATGATGAAGGCGAGCAGCGACGCGCCTACCGCCGGCGCCGCCAGTGGCGAGGCGGCATCGACGGTGCGCAGCAACCCATAGACGACATAGGGCTGGCGGCCGACCTCGGTCGTGACCCAGCCCGCGATCACCGCTACGAAGCCGGCCGGGCCAAGCAGGATGGCGAGGCGGTGGAGCAGCGGCCAGTCATAGAGCCGCCCCCGGACCCGCGCGACCAGGCTGAGCAGGCCGAGAGCGAAGATCGCAAAACCGATCCCGACCATGATCCGAAACGACCAGAAGACGATACCAACCGGCGGATGCTCGTCCGCGGGCACGGTGTCGAGCCCGGCGAGCGGCGCGTCGGGATCGTGCTTGAGGATCAGCGAGGACATCTTGGGAAGCTCGACCGCCATATCGACCCGCTGCTCCGCGCTGTTCGGAATGCCGAACAGGATCAGCGGCGCACCGTGCGGATGGCTTTGATAATGGCCTTCCATCGCCATCACCTTGGCCGGCTGATGCTCAAGCGTGTTGAGCCCGTGCATGTCGCCGGCCAGGATCTGGATCGGCGCCACCAGCGCCGCCATCCACATCGCCATCGAGAACATCGTTCGCGCGCCGCGATTGGCGCTGTCGCGCAGGAGATGCCAGGCACCGACGCCGCCGACCACCAACGCCGTCGTCAGATAGGCGGCGATGACGGTGTGGACGAGGCGATAGGGGAAGCTAGGGTTGAAGATGATCGCCGCCCAGCTCGGCCCCGGCACGAACTGTCCGTTCGCCGCGATCTCGTAGCCGACCGGGGTCTGCATCCAGCTGTTCGCCGACAATATCCAGAAGGCCGATATGAAGGTGCCGATCGCGACCGCGCAGGTCGCGGCGAAGTGCAGCCCCTTCCCCACCTTGTTGATCCCGAACAGCATGACGCCGAGGAACCCCGCCTCCAGAAAGAAGGCGGTCAGCACCTCATAGGCCATCAGCGGACCGATCACCGCCCCCGCCTTGTCGCTGAACACCGACCAGTTCGTACCGAACTGGTAAGACATGACGATCCCCGACACGACCCCCATGGCGAAGGCGATCGCGAAGATCTTCAGCCAGTAGCGGTAGAGATTGGCGTAGATCGCGTTGCCCGTCTTCAGCCACAGCGCCTCCAGCACCATCAGATAGCTGGCCAGCCCGATCGAGAAGGACGGAAAGATGAAATGGAAACTGACGGTGAAGGCGAACTGGATGCGCGCCAGCACCACGGGATCGAAGGCGTCCAGCATCGGTGCGATGCTCCCCTCTAGGCCGAGGCGGACCGGCAACGGAACGCCCCCGAGTCGAAGCGGTCCGGCGGTTTCCGGCCGCGGCGCGGCTATACCAGCATTTTGCCGCAGTGCAGGAAAAAACGTGTCGATTCGTATATTTCCCAATGTGGCGCGCCATCGCGATTGCGCCTGTCGCCGCCCCGACCTAAGCCCCGCCCATGGTCACCGAAACCTCCCTGTCGCTCTTCCCGCTGGCGGGCGTGCCGCTGATCGAAGGCGGCGTCGATCTCGCCGCGGTCGTGACTTCCGCGCTGGAAACGAGCGGCCGGTCGCTCGTCGACGGCGACATCGTCGTCCTCGCCCAGAAGATCGTCTCCAAGGCGGAGGGGCGGCTGGTCGAGCTGGCCGGCGTCACCGCCTCGGCCCAGGCGATCGACATCGCCCGGCAGGTCGACAAGGACCCGCGCCTCGTCGAGCTGATCCTGTCCGAGGCGCAGGAGGTGATGCGCGTTCGCAAGGGCGTGCTGATCGTCCGCCACCGGCTGGGCCTTGTCCTCGCCAATGCCGGGATAGACCAGTCGAACATCGACCATGACGGCCAGCCCCGCGCCCTGCTCCTCCCCGTCGATCCCGACGCCAGCGCCCGCACACTGCGCGCCGCCCTCGCAGAGCGCTGCGGCGTCGATGTCGCGGTGCTGATCATCGACAGCCTCGGCCGTGCCTGGCGCACCGGCACCACCGGCACCGCGATCGGCGTCGCCGGCATGCCCGCGCTGCTCGACCTGCGCGGGCGCGAGGACCTGCACGGCCGGCGGCTGGAGACCAGCGAGCTCGGCCTCGCCGACGAGGTCGCCGCCGCCGCCTCGCTCGTCATGGGCCAGGCCGACGAGGGCCGCCCGATCGTCATCGTGCGCGGGGTCGAGCATGATCGCCGCGACGGCAGCGCCGCCGACCTGATCCGTCCGCGCCACATGGACCTGTTCGCATGATCCTGGCGCTGGCCGGTGGCGTCGGAGGGGCGCGGCTCGCGCGTGGGCTGGCGGCGATCCTGCCGCCCGATGATCTGACGATCGCGGTCAACACCGGCGACGATTTCGAGCATCTCGGCCTGCTCGTCTGCCCCGACATCGATACGGTCTGCTACACGCTGGCGGGGATCAACAACGCCGCCCAGGGCTGGGGACTGGCGGGCGAGAGCTGGGCGTTCATGGATGCGCTCGGCAAGCTCGGCGGCGAAAGCTGGTTCAACCTCGGCGACCGCGACCTCGCCACCCATGTGCTGCGCACCGGCATGATCGGGCGGCTTGCGCTGTCGGAGATCACCGCCCTGCTCGCCGGACGGATGGGCATCGCCCACCGCATCGTGCCGATGAGCGACGATCGGGTCCGGACGATGATCGACACCGACGAGGGCGAACTGCCCTTCCAGCATTATTTCGTCCGCCGCCGCGCGGAGCCTCGCTTCCGGGCGATCAGCTTCGACGGGATCGAGACGGCCCGACCCTCGACCGGCCTGCTCGACGCGATCGCCGATCCGGCGCTGGAAGCGGTGATCCTCTGCCCGTCCAACCCGGTGCTCAGCATCACGCCCATCCTCGCCTTGCCCGGCGTCCGGACGGCGCTGGCGGCGCGGGGCGTCCCGATCGTCGCCGTGTCGCCCTTCATCGGCGGCCAGGCAGTGAAGGGGCCCGCCGCCAAGATCATGGGCGAGATCGGCCTCGCCACCACCCCCCCGGGGCTCGCGGCCTATTATGACGGGCTGCTCGACGGCATCGTCATCGATCACGTCGATGCGGCGGCCGACGCCGGGAATACCGCCCTGCACGTCACCGCCACGCTGATGCGCGACCTCGACGACCAGCGCCGCCTCGCCGCCGAGACGATCGCCTTCGCGCAGCGCCTGCGCTGAGATGGACGGCCATCTTCTCTTGGCTGTCCGGCCGCCCGAGGAAGGCAAGAGTCGGCTCGCCACGACAATCGATGCTGACCAGAGATCGGCACTCAATTACAATATGTTCCGGCATGTCCTGAAGATCGGAAGGGAGCTTTTTCCTCCCGAAAGGATCATCCTGGTCAGCCGGTCGGCCGCGCTGCGCGGGGAGGTGGCGGCGCTTGGTGGCCATGCGCTGGAGGAGAGTGGCGACGATCTCAACGCGGCGCTCGAACAGGGTGCGCGTTTCGCCATCGGGCGCGACGCCGGATCGCTGCTGTCGCTGAGCAGCGACCTGCCCGCGCTGACCATGGACGACGTGCGAGCGTTGCTCGACGCGCCGGCGCCGATCGCGATCGCCACCGATCGGCTGCGGACCGGCACCAACGCGCTCCGGATGCGCCCGGCCGGGGCGATACCGTTCCGCTATGGGATGGACAGCCTTACCGCGCATCTCGCCGCGGCGGCGGCGGCGAAGCTGGAGGCGGTGGTCGTCGAACGGCCAGGCCTGGCGGATGACATCGATACGCCCGCCGACCTGGCCGCTTGGCACCGTCGCTGACCTATTTCTCGAAATTGTCGGCGACGAAGCGGTCGAGCAGGCGCACGCCGTAACCGGTCGCACCCTTGTCCCATGTCGCGCCGGGCTTCGAGGCCCAGACCATCCCGGCGATGTCGAGATGCGCCCAGCGGACGCCGTCATCGACGAAGCGCTTGAGGAACTGCGCGGCGGTGATCGAGCCGCCCTCGCGCGGGCCGACATTCTTCATGTCGGCGATCGGCGAATCGATCAGCTTGTCGAAGGCGTCGCCGAGCGGCATCCGCCACAGCTTGTCGCCCACTGCGCTGCCGGCGGCGGAAAGCTGGTCGGCCAGCGAGTCGTCGTTGGCGAACATCCCGCCATATTCGTGGCCGAGCGAGATGATCATCGCGCCGGTCAGGGTGGCGAGGTCGACGATCGTCTTCGGATTGCGGGTCTTCTGCACCCAGGTCAGAGCGTCGCAGAGGACGAGCCGCCCTTCGGCATCGGTGTTGATCACCTCGATCGTCTGGCCCGACATGGAGGTCACGACGTCGCCGGGGCGCTGGGCATTGCCGTCGGGCATATTCTCCACCAGGCCGCAGACGCCGATGACGTGCGCCTTCGCCTTGCGCAGCGCCAGCGCCTTCATCGCTCCCGCGACGGCGCCCGCGCCGCCCATGTCCCACTTCATGTCCTCCATGCCGGCCGGCGGCTTGAGGGAGATGCCGCCGGTGTCGAAGGTCACGCCCTTGCCGACGAAGGCGACCGGCGGCTCGGCGCCGCCGGTGCCGTCCCAGGTCATGACCAGCAACTGGGGCTGGCGCACCGAGCCCTGTGCGACGCCCAGCAGCGCACCCATGCCAAGCTTTGCCATCGCGTCGCGGTCGAGGACCTCGATCTTGACGCCGAGGTCGGCGAGCGTGCGGCAGCGTTCGACGAAGCTCTCCGGATAGACGATGTTCGCGGGCTCGGCGACCAGCGTGCGGGCGAACATCACGCCTTCGGCGACCGCCTCGCGGTCTTTCCAGGCGTCTGCCGCGCCAGTGCCGCCGCCGACGATGACGATCTCCTCCAGCGACGGGCGCTGCTTGGCGTCGAGCTTGGTGCGATAGGCGTCGTGGCGCCAGGCGCGCAGCACCGCGCCGAAGGCAAGCGCGGCTGCCGCATCGGCCGGCTTGTCGCCCGCGACCGCCGAGAGGTCGACCACCAGCGCGGTCTCGCCCGAGGTCAGCAGCTTGGCCACCAGCGCCGCGCCGGCCCGCTCGAAATCATTCTTCGACCCGACGCCGACGAGCAGCAGGCGGCGATGCGCCGCATCGGTCTCGCCGAAGAACTCGACGACCGCACCGCTCTCGCCGTCGAACCGGTTGGCCTGGGCCGCGGCGCGCGCCAGCGGCTGGACCGCTTCGGGCAGCGCGGCGAGGCCGGCGCCGCCGATCGTGGCGGGCGCGACCGCGATCGCAAGGGCGTGAGGCCGGGCCGGCCGACTGTCGACAAAGCTGATGCGCATCGGGGAAAGCTTCCTTTTTTGTGTTGCCCTCATCTAGGGCCAGCCCCCGTGCGTCGCAACGGGGGTTCGCCAGAGGATTGCAGCCGGGCGTCGGGTGCGATAGGCGGCGCGAACGCATATTTCGGGCGATCCGTCCGCGCGTCATAAGGGGTAGCGTGAAGAAGCCGATCCTGTTCCTGCTGGCGACCACCCTGCCCCTGCCGTTCGCGGCCACCCCGCTTCGCGCGCAGAACATCATGACGCCCGCCGCCGGCCCACCGCTCCAGGGAGACGCGCCGACCCCGGCTAACGAGCAGGAAGTCACCTTCGCCGCCGATACGCTGACCTACGACGACAATGCCGAGATCGTCACGGCGACCGGCAATGTCCGCATGATGCGGCAGGGTGATCGGCTGCGCGCCGACAAGGTCCAGTGGAACCAGAAGACCGGCGTCGTCCGCGCCGAAGGCAATGTCGCCGTGGTCAATTCGAGCAATGACACGCTCTACGGCGACTCGGTCGAGCTGACCGATTCGCTGCGCGACGGCGTGATCGAGAATCTGCTGCTCGTCCTCAACGACGGCGGTCGCCTTGCGGCGGTCCACGGCGTGCGCCGCAACGAGGTCACGACCCTCGACAAGGCGGTCTACACGCCCTGCGCGGTGCTCGACAGCAAGGGCTGCCCCAAGGAGCCGATCTGGAAGATCAGCGCGGTGCGCGTGGTCCATGATCCGAACAAGCACCGGATCAGCTATGACGGGGCACGGATCAGCTTCCTCGGTGCGCCGATCCTGTGGCTGCCCGGCCTGTCGCATCCCGACGGCAGCGGCGGCGGCGGATCGGGCCTGCTGCTGCCCGACGTCAAGTACAGCCGGGTAAACGGCGCCGAGCTCGGCCTGCCTTATTATTTCCAGCTCGCGCCCAATCGCGACCTGACGATCACCCCACACGTCTACACCAAGGTGCTGCCGGCGATCGAGGCGCAGTATCGCGCGCTGACCGACAACGGCGCCTGGCAGGCCGCGGGCATGCTGACCTACAGCTCGCGCTTCGCGGCGACGACCGGCACCACGCCCGTGCCGAACGGCAACAAGGACATTCGCGGCTATATCGACGCCAATGGCCGTTTCCAGCTCGATCCCTATTGGACGCTGTCAGGCTCGATCCGCGGGACCAGCGACCGCACCTTCCTGCGCCGCTACGACATCTCGCGCGACGATCGCCTTCGCAACCAGATCCAGGCGGAGCGGATCACCCCGAACAGCTATCTGTCGATCAAGGGCTGGGCGGTGCAGACGCTCCGCACCAACGACAAGCAGGGCCAACAGCCTATCGCCCTGCCCGCGATCGACTATCGCCTGCGCATGGCCGATCCCTGGGTGGGCGGCACGCTCAACATACAGGCGAACAGCCTCGCGCTGCTCCGCACCGACGGCCAGGACACGCAGCGCGCCTTCGCCGCCGTGCAGTGGGACATGCGCCGCTACACCCCGCTCGGCCAGGAATTCACCCTGACCGCCTATGGCCGCGGCGACATCTACCATACCGACCAGGTCGGACGGACCTCGACGATCGTCTATCGCGGCGATCCGGGCTGGACGACGCGCGGCATCGCGGCGGTGGCGGCCGACATGCGCTGGCCCTTCGTCGGCGCATTCCTGGGCGGATCGCAGCGGATCACCCCGCGCGTCCAGATCGTCGCCAGCCCGAAGACCCGTAACCTGAGCATCCCGAACGAGGATGCCCGCGCGATCGACCTCGAGGATTCGAACCTGTTCGCGCTCAACCGCTTCTCGGGCTACGACCGCTGGGAAGACGGCAGCCGCATCACCTATGGCGCCGAATGGGCGGTAGACCTGCCGGGCATCTCGTTCAACACGGTGATCGGACAGAGCTACCGCCTGTCGAACAAGTCGACGCTGCTGCCGGTCGGCACCGGCCTGTCGGACCGGCTGTCGGACATCGTCGGCCGCACCACCGTCAAATATGGCCGTTTCCTCGAGCTCACCCACCGCTTCCGCCTCGACAAGGACAATTTCGCGGTCCGCCGCAACGAGATCGACGCGACGATCGGCACCCAGCGGACCTATGCGACGATCGGCTATCTCAAGCTCAACCGCGATATCGCCGCGACGATCGAGGACCTGCGCGACCGCGAGGAGGTTCGCCTCGGCGCCCGCATCCAGATCGCGCGCTACTGGTCGGTGTTCGGCTCGACCGTGATCGACCTGACCGGCCGGCGCGAGGATCCGCTGACGCTATCCGACGGATATCAGCCGATTCGGCATCGTCTGGGTATCCTCTACGATGACGATTGCATCGAGCTTGGCGTCACCTGGCGGCGCGAATATGACGCGATCGGCGATGCCCGGCGCGGAAATACCTTCCTGTTGCGACTGGCGCTCAAGAATTTGGGCCGCTAAGCCTGCATTCAGCGGGCGCATGCCAGGGGACAGCCCGTCTGGCCAGATTGAGGATGTGACTAGGTGCGTGGACTGATGCTGAGGCGGGGCGGCTTTTGGATGACGGCGGCGGCGGTCGGGGCGATCGCCCTGGCGACGCCGATCATCGCCCAGACGATGATGGACGACGAGGACGTCGGCGGCCTCAATATCCCGAAGGACATCACCGTCTTCGGCAACAGGGACCCGAACATCCGCACCGCGACGGCGATCGTCAACGGCACGATCATCACCCAGACCGACGTCGAGCAGCGGCTGGCGCTGGTGATCGCGGCGAACGGCGGCAACATCCCCGACGAGGAACGCGAGCGCCTGCGCCTGCAGGTGCTGCGCAACCTGATCGACGAGACGCTGCAGATCCAGGAGGCAACCGCCCAGAAGGTCGAGGTATCGCCCGAGGAGGTGCAGCAGACCTATGACCGGGTCGCCGCCAATTTCCGCAAGTCGCCCAAGGAGTTCGCCGAGTTCCTTCGCGAGAAGGGATCGTCCCAGGCGTCGATCAAGCGGCAGATCGAGGGCGAGGCCGCCTGGCGGCGCGTGCTCAGCCGCAAGGTCGAGCCCTTCGTCGCGGTCAGCGACGAGGAAGTCAACGCGATCATCGCCCGCCTCAAGGCGTCGAAGGGCGCCAACGAATATCATGTCGGCGAGATATTCCTGTCGGCAACGCCCGAGACGATGAACGAAGCCAGCGCCAATGCGGAGCGGATCATCGACCAGGTCCGCCGTGGCGCCTCCTTCGCGGCCTATGCGCGGCAGTTCTCCGAAGCCTCGACCGCGGCAGTCGGCGGCGATCTCGGCTGGGTCCGCGCCGAGCAGCTTCCCGACCAGCTCGCCTCGGTCGTCAACCAGCTCCAGCCCGGCCAGATCAGCCAGCCCATCGCCATCCCCGGCGGCTATTCGATCCTATTGCTGAGCGACAAGCGCCAGGTGCTCGGCGCCGATCCGCGCGACGCGCAGCTCCTCCTCAAGCAGCTCACTGTCAACTTCCCGCCGGGCATCACCCAGGCGCAGGCGACCCCGAAGGTCGAGGCGTTCGCCAAGGCGCTCGAGCAGATCAAGGGCTGCGGCAACGCCAACGAGGTCGCCGCCAATATCGGCGCGGAGGTCGTCAACAACGACCAGATGAAGATCCGCGACCTGCCGCCGCAGCTCCAGGAAGTGATGCTCAACCTGCAGATCGGCCAGTCGACCCCGCCGTTCGGCTCGCTGCGCGACGGCATCCGCGCGCTGATCCTGTGCGGCCGCGACGATCCGACGCCCTCGTCGGGTCCGTCGTTCGAGCAGATTCAGTCGCAGATCGAGCAGGAGCGCGTCAATCGCCGCGCCCAGCGCTATCTGCGCGACCTGCGGCGCGACGCCGTCATCGAATATCGATGAGGCGATGGAGATAGGGCCTCTCGCCGTCGCGCTGGGCGATCCCGCCGGGATCGGTCCCGAGATCGTCGCCAAGGCCTGGGATGCCCGCGAAGCGCAGCGTCTGGCCCCGTTCTTCGCGGTCGGCGACCGGCGCTCGATCGAAGCCGTATGGCAGGGGCCGATCCGGCAGATCGCCAGCCCCGACGAAGCCGCCGCCCATTTCGCCGACGCGCTGCCGCTGATCCAGATTTCGGACACCGGGCCGATCATTCCGGGCCAGCCCGACCTGGCCGGCGCCCGCTGCGCGCTCGACTCGCTCGAACTGGCGGCCGGACTCGCGCGTTCGACGATGGTCGGGGGGCTCGTCACCGCACCGGTGGCCAAGGCGCAGCTCTACGCGATCGGCTTCGCTCATCCCGGCCAGACCGAGTTCGTCGCCGAACGCTGCGGCGTGGCATCGGCCAACACGGTGATGATGCTGGCGGGGCCGAGCCTGCGCGCCGTCCCGATCACCACCCATATGCCGCTGCGCGAGGTGGCCGACCATGTGACGGTCGACCTGATCGTCGCCAAGGCGCGCGCCACCGACCGTGGGCTCAGCCGCAATTTCGGGATCGAGCGCCCGCGCCTCGCCATAGCGGGGTTCAATCCGCATGCCGGGGAACAGGGCGCGATCGGGCGAGAGGAGATCGACCTGATCATTCCCGCCGTCGAGCAGCTTCGCGCCGAGGGGATCGACATCGTCGGGCCGCTCGCCGCCGACACCATGTTCCACACCCGCGCCCGCGCCCAATATGATTGCGCGCTGTGCCTCTATCATGACCAGGCGCTGATCCCGCTCAAGACCTTGCATTTCGACGAGGGCGTCAACATGACGCTCGGCCTGCCGATCGTGCGGACCGCGCCCGACCACGGCACCGCCTTCGCCATTGCTGGCGAGAACAAGGCGCATCCGGGCGCGATGATCGCGGCGATCGCGCTGGCCGCGGAAGCCGCCCGGAACCGCCTCGTCCACGCATGAGCCGCGCACTGCCGGACCTTCCGCCGTTGCGCGAGGTGATCGCGCGCCACGGGCTCAGCGCGAACAAGGCGCTCGGGCAGAATTTCCTGCTCGACGGGCAGTTGCTCGACCGGATAGCGCGCGTTCCCGGCGATCTCGACGGCCAGACGGTCTATGAGGTCGGCCCCGGGCCCGGCGGGCTGACCCGAGCGCTGCTCGGCACCGGCGCTTCGGTCGTCGCGGTCGAACGCGACGACCGCTGCCTCGCCGCGCTCGAAGAGCTCAACCAGGCTTCGGGCGGGCGGTTGCGGGTGATTTCCGCCGACGCAATGAAGATCGACGAGCGGGCGGAGGCCGGCGACGGCGCACACATCGCTTCCAACCTGCCCTATAATGTCGGCACCGCGCTGTTCGTTCGCTGGATGACGCTCGACGCCTGGCCGCCCTGGTGGCGCTCGCTGACGCTGATGTTCCAGAAGGAGGTGGCCGAGCGTATCGTGGCGAAGCCGGGCAGCGCGGCCTATGGCCGCCTCGCCGTGCTGGCGCAGTGGCGCGCGACCCCCGCGATCGCGATGAACGTCCACCGCTCGGCCTTCGTGCCGCCGCCCAAGGTGATGTCGGCGATCGTCCATGTCGTCCCCGCCGCGCAGCCCGAAGGGGCGAGCATGACGGCGATCGAGACGCTGACCGCCGCCGCCTTCGGCCAGCGCCGCAAGATGCTGCGCCAGAGCCTCAAGGGCGTGAAGGGCGCGGTCGAGGCGCTGACGACGGTCGGCATCGACCCCGAACGGCGCGCCGAGACGGTGACGGTCGACGAGTTCGTCGCGCTGGCACGGACATTGGAGGCCTGACCCCAACCGGCCGTTTATGGCGCGATCGCGACATTGGTTGGCCGGGTCGCTCCATGCCGCCCGCACATGGGGCGGCTATGATCGGGATATCCCCACAGGGCCGATCATGGAGAAACCGACGATGCTCATCGATCTTTCACTGCCGATCTCGACCGACCAGATCACCGGGGGCGAGGAATTCGTCCGCAAGATCATTGACGCCGGCCATGCCGGCACGCATTTCGACGTGATGGACAAGAGCTTTCCGCTGGAGAAGTTCAAGACCCGCGGCAAGGTGATCGACATCTCGCACATCCGCGACCGGGAAATCGAGGTCGCCGACCTCGGCGACATCCGGATCGAGAAGGATGATTTCGTGATCTTCCATTCGGGCTGGGTCGGGCAGCTGGGCTACGACATCGTCGACGAATATATCCACAAGAGCGCCGAGCTCTCGGACGAGCTCGTCCGTCATCTGGTCGAGGCCGGCGTATCGCTGATCGGCGTCGACGCGGCGGGCGCACAGCCGCCCAAGAAGCATCCAGCGGTCGATCAATATTGCGCCGACCATGGCGTCTTCATCATTGAGAATCTCAATAACGTCGATAAACTTCTTGATATCCCTCAGCCTTTTACCGTCTATACAGCGCCACTCAACCGGGTCGACCTGACCGGGTTGCCGTGCCGTGTGCTGGTCGAGGCGGACTGACGCATCGCCATGGCAGGGACGCGATGACCGAGCGCCTGCCCGCCGGGACCGAGGATCCCGACCTGGTCCCGCGGCCGCTGGTCGGCCTGACCATCCGGGGCACGCCGACGGCCGAAGGATTGCTGCATCGGCATGACAAGGCGGAGCTGCTCTATGTGATCAGCGGCGTCATCACCGTCCAGGCCGCGACCGGCATCTGGACGGTGCCACCCCGCTGCGCCTTCTGGCTGCCCAAAGGCGTCGAGCATATGGCGGACGCCAGCGGCCATTTCGAAGCCGGCGCGCTCTATGTCGTCGCGGATCTCGCCGAGCGCATGCCCGGCGCATGCTGCATCGTCTTCGTGCAGCCGCTGCTCCGCGAACTCATCCTGCGTTTCATCCGCAGCCCGCAGCTCTATCCCGAGGGGGATTCGCGCGAAGCCAGGCTGGCCGCTGTGCTTCTGGACGAATTGCAGGCGGCTCCGGTCGAGCCGCTCCACCTGCCCTTCCCCGCCGACCGGCGGCTACGCCGCCTGACCGAGGCGGTGCGCGAGCAGCCGTCGCTGCGGCTCAGCCTGGAGGAATGGGGCAGCCGGGTCGGTGCGAGCAGCCGCACCTTGTCCCGGTTGCTCCGCAGCGAAACGGGCATGTCGTTCGTCCGCTGGCGACAGCAACTCCATATCGGGCTGACCCTGCAGCACCTCGCCATGGGCCGGTCTGTCGCCACGATCGCCCATGATCTCGGCTATGAAAGCGTCAGCGCCTTCATCGCGATGTTCCGGCGCCTGCTGGGCACCACGCCCGCGCGCTATTTCTCCGAAGCCATGGGCGCGAAGCCGGATCAGGCGTCGGAAGGCGTCGTCCTTCGCATGACGCCCGACGGGATCACTCCCGCCGACGCCTGACCGCGAAACTCATTTGTCGCTGACGACGCTCTTTTCCTCGCCCTTGGGCGGGACCTTGTCATTGGGCTGCGCGGCGGCGACGGCGGCGGCCGGCGGCCCCTTGGCGATCGCGGCGGCCAGTTCGGTCGCGGGGGCGCACTCGCTCTTGCACAGCGCCTTGACCCGCGCGAGGTTGGCCCGGGCGCGCTCCACCGCGCCCTTCTGCACCATCGCCTCGCCCTGCGCCGACAGCGCTGTCACATCGTTGGGTTCGAGCGCGAGCGCCTCGAAATACATGCGGATCGCCTTGCCCGGCAGCTGCTGCGCCTGCGCGACCCGGCCAAGCGCGACGAAGGCCGCGCGGTTGCGCGGGTCGATCGCCAACGCCGTCTCCAGCGCGTCGTTGGCGCCCTGGAGGTTACCCGCCTTCAGCGCCGCCTGGCCTTCGGTCAGCAGCGCGAGCGACTTCGGATTGATCTGGTCGTCGGCCTTCTGGCCGTTCACCCCGCTCGAAACCGCCGCGAGGGTCAGGGACAGGGCAATCGCAACCGGCGAAAAACGCATCAAAATCTCCACTAGCGGCGCTGATCGGCCTTCTATCATGCACGCACCAGCCTGGCGACGAAAAAGCCGTCGGTGCCGTCATGCCCGGGGCTGAGCAGCGTTCCGCCATCCTGATAGCGCCCGGCGCTGAACGGGAGCTGAGCGGCCGCGAACGAGGATTGCCGGCCGAGGAAGGCCCGGAGCTGCCCCGCGCCCTCCTCGTCGAGCAGCGAGCAGACGGCATAGACCAGCGCGCCGCCAGGCCGGACCAGATCGGCCGCGAGATCGAGCAGCCGCGCCTGCGTCTCGACCAGCTTCGCGAGGCGATCGGGGCTCAGTCGCCAGCGCGCCTCGGGGTTGCGCCGCCAGGTACCCGTACCCGAGCAGGGGGCGTCGACCAGCACCAGGTCGCAACCATCGCGGAGATCGCCGAGCGCGGCCATTTCCCGGCCGGGATCGAGCAGCCGCGTCTCGATGCCGGCGAAGCCCGAGCGCTGGGCGCGCGGCGCGAGGCGGTCGAGCCGGGCGCGGTTGGTGTCGCTCGCGATCAGCCGCCCGCCGTTGCCCATATCGTCGGCCAGCGCCAGCGTCTTGCCCCCCGCCCCTGCGCAGAGATCGAGCGCGGTCATCCCACCGGTCGCCTTCCCGGCGAGCGCGATGAGTTGGCTGCCTTCGTCCTGGATCTCGATCAAGCCCTCGACCCAGGGCGTGCTCGCCTCGATCGGCGTGCCCTCGGGCAGGCGCAGGCCGTGCGGCGCGAACGGGGTCGGCTCCGCGCCGGGCAGCAGCGCGGCGACCGCGTCGCGGTCCGCGCGCCGGCGGTTGACCCTCAGGTCGAGCGGCGCGCGTTCGAGCAGCGCGGCATGTTCGGAAGGATCGATCCGGTCGGCGAGCCAGCGCGGCAGCACACCGGCCGGGCTGCCCTCCTCGTCCGCGGCGATCGGCGCCGGGGTGTGTGGCGCTCCGTCGAACGCCGCCGCCAGCACGGCGTCCTCGCGGGCAAGGCCGACCAGCGCGGCGCGTCCGCTCGCCGGCACCTCGCCGGCCCGGCGGATGGCGCGGTAGATCAGCTCGCGGATTGCCCGGCGATCCTTCGATCCGGCATAGCGTCGCGTCTTGAAATAGCGCGCGATCAGCGTATCGGCCGCCGCCCCGCCCTCACGGGCCGCGCGGACGATCTCGTCGAGCAGCTCGATCGCCGCCTGCGCGCGCGCGCCCGGCGTCATCGCGACCTAGCGGGTCGGATAATTGGGCGCCTCGCGGGTGATCGACACGTCATGGACGTGGCTTTCCTTGAGGCCCGCATTGGTGATGCGGACGAAGCGGGCGCGCTTCTGGAGCTCGGGGATGGTCCGGGCGCCGGTATATCCCATCGCCGCCTTCACGCCGCCGACGAGCTGGTGAATCACGTCGCGCGCGGTGCCCTTGTAGGGGACCTGGCCCTCGATGCCCTCGGGCACCAGCTTCATCTGGTCCTTGATATCCTGCTGGAAATAGCGGTCGGCCGAGCCACGCGCCATAGCGCCGACGGAGCCCATGCCGCGATAGGACTTATAGGCGCGGCCCTGGTAGATGAAGGTCTCGCCCGGCGCTTCCTCGGTGCCCGCCAGCAGCGATCCGACCATCACCGTGCTCGCGCCCGCGGCGAGTGCCTTGGCGAGGTCGCCCGAGGTGCGCAGGCCGCCGTCGGCGATCACCGGCACGCCCGACTTGGCGGCCTCGGCGGCCGCTTCCATCACCGCGGTGAGCTGCGGCACGCCGACGCCCGCGACGATGCGGGTGGTGCAGATCGAGCCCGGGCCGATGCCAACCTTGACCCCGTCCGCGCCCGCGTCGATCAACGCGCGGGCGGCTTCGGCGGTGGCGACGTTGCCGGCGACGACCTGAACCGAGTTGGACAGCCGCTTCACCCGCTCGACGGCGCGGGCAACGTCGCGGTTATGGCCGTGCGCGGTGTCGATGACGATCAGGTCGCACTCAGCGTCGACCAGCGCCTCGGTCCGCTCATAGCCCTTGTCGCCGACCGTCGTCGCCGCGGCAACGCGCAGCCGGCCGCTCGGGTCCTTGGTGGCCGAGGGATAGTTGACCGCCTTCTCCATGTCCTTGACGGTGATCAGCCCGACGCAACGATAGGCATCGTCGACGACCAGAAGCTTCTCGATCCGGCGCTGGTGAAGCGTGCGGCGCGCCTCCTCCTGGCTGACGCCGCTGCGGACGACGGCCAGGTTCTGGCTGGTCATCAGCTCCGACACCGGCTGGTTGGGATTCTCGGCGAAGCGGACATCGCGGTTGGTGAGGATGCCGACCAGCTTGCCGTCGGCTTCGACGACGGGGATTCCCGAGATCTTGTTGCGCGCCATCAATTCGTGCGCATCGGCCAGCGTCTGGTGTGGCTGCATGGTGATCGGGTTGACGACCATGCCCGATTCGAACCGCTTGACCGCACGGACGGCGGCGGCCTGTTCCTCGACGGTGAGGTTGCGGTGGAGCACGCCGAGCCCGCCGAGCTGCGCCATGACGATCGCCATGTCGGCTTCGGTCACGGTGTCCATCGCCGACGACAGGATCGGGATGTTCAGCGTGATCGCCTTGGTCACCTGGGTGGCGGTGTTCGCCTGGCTCGGCAGTACGTCCGACTCTCCGGGCCTGAGAAGCACGTCGTCGAAAGTAAGGCCGAGGCTGATGTCCATGAGGTCGAATCCCCGCGAGGTGTTGAAGGATTCGAGGCCATATATGTCGATGGGCGGCGGATCGCTAGTCCGCTTGTCGGATTTCCGCAGCGATCGCCGCGCCGGCCTTATTCCTCGCCGTGGATGACCACCCGGTTGCGGCCGCCATTCTTCGCCGCGTAGAGCGCCTCGTCGGCCCGACGCAGCATCGCGCCGTCGTCCTCGCCCGCCAGGAGCTGGGCGACGCCGGCCGAGAAGGTGACGGTGCCGAGCGGCTCTCCGGTGGTCTTGGAGACGAGATGGCGGCCCGACAGCTCGTCGCGCACCTCGTCGACCCGCATCGCCGCGCGCCGCGCCATGATACCGTCGAACAGGATGAGGAATTCCTCGCCGCCGAAACGCCCGACGAACGCGTCCTCGCCGACGCCCTCGACCAGGGCCTCGGCCACCATCTTCAGGATCCGGTCGCCGGTGTCGTGGCCGTGGTTATCATTGATCGACTTGAAATGGTCGATGTCGCAGAAGGCGACCGACAGCGGCGTGCCCTCCGCCGCCGCCTGCGCCATCGCCCGTGCGAGACGCGACTGGAAGGCGCGGCGGTTGGCGAGGCCGGTCAACGGGTCGCTCTCGGCCACGGCCTGCGCCTCGGCGAGCTCGCCCTGCAGGCTGCTCATCTGGCTGCCCATTTCGACCAGCCGGCGCTCGGCGTCGTTGGTCTTGTCGATCATCGTGCGGGTCAGCTCTGCCATCAGTTCGAGCGCGCGGCCCGCCGGCTCGCCGCCGGCTTCGAGCGCGGCCGATCCCCGGTCGAGCGCGCTGCCATAGGCGCTGGCATCGGTGCGCGACTGCCCGACCAGCGCGGCCGCCAGGGTGACGCTGCGATGCGCCTGTTCGATCAGCTTGCCCAGCAGGTCTGACGAGACCCGGCTCGACGCAGCCTCGGCGATTTCCGCGGCGACATCGTGGCGCAGCAGGCCGTCGCGCGCGATCGCCGCGTCGACCGAGGCGACCAGCGCCGGGTCATGGCCACCGAGATATTGATAGGCCAGGTCGTAATTGCCCGGGCTCGGGTCGAGCCGGTGGGTGCGCAGGAAGCCACCGATCCGCCCGAAAAGATCGGACGGCGCGGCTTCGTCCGGGACAGCCGGGACGGGCACCTGCGCGGCCGGAACGGCGGCGGGATCGTCTACGGCCGAGCGGCCGAACAGCGCATCGAAGCTCCAGCCCTTGCGGCCGGTGGAGGATGGCGGCTTTCCTTCGTACATCGGACACCCACTCTGCGGATCGTCCGACGGGCTTATCGGCCGCCCCTTAATTTTCGGTATCGCCGCCGGGAAAAGATGCGAGATCCGGCGCCACCAGCGCGCGCCGCGCAGCGACCGAGAACAGCCGGTCCCGGCTATAGAAGCGCAGCGGCCAGTCGCGCTGCCCCTCGGGCGCTTCGAGCAGGCCGTTGACCCGGTCGACCAGAGTCCCCGCCCCGGTCCGCGCCAGCCAGCCACGGACGCCGGCGATGAAGCAGTGGGTGATGGTGTCGTGATAGCCCTGCCGATCGTCGTTCACGCCGCCGACCGCGACATTATAGGCGCTGATGATCGCGCGCATGTCGCGCGCCGGATCGATGTCGGACCGCTCGACGACGATCCACAGGCAGGCGGCCAGATGCGCCTCATGGGTCCACGCCGCCTTGGGAAGGCTGCGGTCGAGCAGGCCCCGCCCGACATGACGGATACTCTCGTCGTCCGCGAACAGGCGCGGACCTTCCCCGATCGCCATGATCATTCCCTCTGAACGGAAGGAGGGCGCCCCCGCCGAAGCCGGGGCGCCCTCCTGAAGGCCGTGTCGGCCCTTATGGAGTTTCGTCAGGCCGCCTTCGGAGCCGCCTGACGGACGCCCTCGTCCACATGATCCGCGAATTGCGCGAAATTCTCGATGAACTGGTCGACCAGCTTCTTGGCGGTCGCGTCATAGCCGGCGCCGTCAGGCCAGGTCTCGCGCGGGTTGAGGATCTTGCTCTCGACGCCCGGCACCGCGACCGGGACCTTGAAGCCGAAATTGGGATCGATCCGGAACTCGGCATTGTTCAGGCTGCCGTCCAGCGCGGCGTTGAGCAACGCGCGGGTGACCTTGATCGGCATGCGATGGCCGACGCCGTACTGGCCGCCGGTCCAGCCCGTGTTGACCAGCCAGCAATCGACGCCGCCCTTGGCGATCCGCTCCTTGAGCAGGTTGCCGTAGACAGACGGATGGCGCGGCATGAACGGCGCGCCGAAGCAGGTCGAGAAGGTCGCCGACGGCTCGGTGACGCCGATCTCGGTGCCGGCGACGCGCGCGGTGTAGCCCGACAGGAAATGGTACATCGCCTGTTCCGGGGTCAGCTTCGCGATCGGCGGAAGAACGCCATAGGCATCGGCGGTCAGGAAGATGAGGTTCTTCGGGACCGGACCGAGATTCTCCTTCGACGCGTTCGGGATGAAATCGATCGGATAGGAACCGCGGCTGTTCTCGGCCAGGCTGTCGTCGTCGAGGTCGATCTCGCGCGTATCGGGATCGATCACGACATTCTCGAGCACCGTGCCGAAACGCTTGGTGGTCGCGTAGATCTCCGGCTCGGCCTCGGCCGACAGGCGGATCATCTTGGCGTAGCAGCCGCCTTCGAAGTTGAACACGGCCTCATCCGACCAGCCATGCTCGTCGTCGCCGATCAGCGTGCGGCTGGCGTCGGCCGACAGTGTCGTCTTGCCGGTGCCCGACAGGCCGAAGAAGATCGCGGTGTCGCCCTTCGGACCGATATTGGCCGAGCAGTGCATCGGCATGACGCCGGCGACGGGCAGCTTGTAGTTGAGGATGCCGAACACCGATTTCTTCATCTCGCCGGCATAAGCCGTGCCGCCGATCAGGATCAGTTTCTCCGTCAGGTTGACGGCGATCACCGTCTGGCTGCGGCAACCGTGCCGCTCGGGGTCCGCGGCGAAGCTCGGCAGGTCGATGATCGTGAACTCGGGCACGAAGCTGGTGAGCTCGGCCGCCTCCGGGCGCACCAGCAGGGTGCGGATGAAAAGATTGTGCCAGGCCAGCTCGTTGATGACGCGGACGTTGACGCGGTGCGCCGCCTGCGAACCGCCGTAGAGATCCTGCACGAACAGCGTCTCACGCGTCTTGAGATGGGCCAGGAAGTCAGCCTTCAGCGCAGCGAAATGCTCGGGCGTCATCCCCTTGTTGGTCTTGCCCCACCATACGCTGTCCTCGGTCTCGGCATCGCGGACGATGAACTTGTCGTTGGCGGAACGGCCGGTGTGCGCACCGGTCTTGACGACGAAGGGCCCGTCCTTGGCGAGCAGTCCTTCGCCCCGCTGGACCGCATGCTCGACGAGGGGCGCGGTTCCCAGGTTCCAGTGGAGCTGGGCGGCGACATCGATTCCCTGTTTGTCGAGGCCAAAGGCGGGGATGAGCTGGGGCACTTTTGTCTCCTATACGGGTGAGGCTACCGTTGTGGGGTCGCCCTCCTAACGTCTAGGCACGTGGCGATGCCGCGAATCCATCGTTCGGCATCCTCCGCACCTTTGTATCTTTCCCATCGCGCATAGTTTCAAAGCCCCGGATCGTAAAGGGTGCGCAGCATGGTTGAACGTCCATGAGGGCTGCGCTAGGCAGAGCGGGCATTTTCCGGGCCATGGCGTGTCGGCCAGCATCATTTCGGGGAGGCCACCGGTCCCAATGACACCCACGATCGCCCTGGTCGACGACGATCGCAACATCCTGACCTCCGTCTCGATCGCGCTGCAATCCGAAGGGTTCACGGTCCGGGTCTATTCGGACGGCGAATCGGCGCTGAAGGCGCTGCTCGACAATCCGCCCGACCTTGCCGTGCTCGACATCAAGATGCCGCGCATGGACGGCATGGAACTGCTGCGGCGGCTGCGCGAGAAGAGCAGCATCCCGACGATATTCCTGACCTCCAAGGACGACGAGTTGGACGAGGCGCTGGGCCTCGCCATGGGCGCCGACGACTATATCACCAAGCCCTTCTCGCAACGGCTGCTGATCGCCCGCATCCGCGCGATCCTGCGCCGGACCGAGGTTCGCGCGACGCCCGAGGACCAGGCCGACGCCACCCCGGTCGAGAAGATCGTGCGCGGCCGACTGGAGATGGACCCCGCCCGGCACCGCGTGCAATGGGGCGGCAAGGACGTGACCCTCACCGTCACCGAATTCCTGATCCTCGAGGCGCTGGCCCAGCGGCCCGGCTTCGTGAAGTCGCGCGATCAGCTGATGGACACGGCCTATCAGGACGACGTCTATGTCGACGACCGCACGATCGACAGCCACATCAAGCGCCTGCGCCGCAAATTCCGGCAGGTCGACCCTGAATTCAGGGCCATCGAGACGCTCTACGGCGTGGGCTATCGCTTTGGCGAAGAGTAGCAGCGCGCTGGGCACGCCCGAGGCGGCGGCGCGCACCTCCCTCACCACCCGTATCCTCGCCGTCAACATCTTCGCGCTGGCGATGCTGGCTGGCGGCTTCTTCTATCTGGACAGCTACCGCGCCCAGCTGATCGACGCCCGGCTCGAGGAGACCGCCACACAGGTCCGGCTGATCGCGGAGGCCTATGCCGTGACGCCGCCTGCTGGACGGCCGCAGCTCCTCTCCAAATTCGGCCTGCTGACCGATACGCGGCTGCGGGTCTATGCCTACCCATCGCCCACCGCGCGCGCCGCCGAGGTTCCGCGGAGCTTCGACAGCTGGTCGGTCTCCGGCCCGACCTACCAGCTTCGCGATCCGGCGCAGGAGGAATGGCAGAAGCGGGTCGCCCGTTTCCTCGACCGGTCGATCGACATCATCGTCGACGCCGACCATCCCGAGCATTTCCATGAGCCGGACCACGACACGCTCGCCGCCTGGCCGATCGCCCTGCGCGCGACGCGCGACCGCAACATCGCCACCTCGGTCGAGCGGGCGCCGGACCGGACGCCGATGATCCTGGCGGCGATCGACGTCCGCCGTCCCGACGGCAGCGGCGCGGTGATCCTGTCGACAGAGAACCAGCGCGACATCACCCGCATCGTCCGCGCCGAGCGGCTGCGCCTCGGCGTCGTGCTGCTGATCGTCGTGCTCGTCTCGGTCAGCCTGTCGCTGTTCCTGGCGCGTACCATCGTCCGCCCACTGCGCCGTCTGGCGCTCGCGGCGCACCGCGTCCGCCTTGGCCGGGCGCGCGAGGTGCAGGTGCCGCGCCTGCCCGAGCGGCGCGACGAGATCGGTACCCTCGCCCGCGCGCTGTCCGACATGAGCATGGCGATCCGCCAGCGGATCGATGCCACCGAGGCTTTCGCCGCCGACGTGACGCACGAGCTCAAGAACCCCCTCGCCTCGCTGCGTTCCGCAGTCGACAGCCTCGGCATCGTCAAGGATCCGGCTCTCCAGAAACAGCTGATCGACGTGATCCGCGACGATGTCGGCCGGCTCGACCGGCTGATCACCGATATTGCCGAGGCATCGCGGGTCGATGCCGAGCTGGCGCGCGCGCGCTTCGAATCGGTCGATCTCGGCACGATGATCGAGGGGCTGCTGACCACCCGTGAAGAGCGCGGCCGCAACGGCGACGTCCGCGTGGCCTTTGCCCGCCCGCATCGCGGCACAGCGGTGGTGTTCGGCGACGGATCGCGGCTCACCCGTGTGATCGAGAACCTGGTCGAGAATGCGGTTTCCTTCTCCCCGGCCGGCGGGCTCGTTCAGGTTGCAGCCACCCGCGATGGCGATGATGTCGTGATCAGGGTGGAAGATGAGGGACCCGGCGTGCCGCCCGACGCGCGCGAGGCGATCTTCAACCGGTTCCACAGCGACCGCCCCGAAGGCGAGGAATTCGGCCGGCACAGCGGGCTTGGCCTCGCCATCGCGAAGGCTATCGTCGAGGGTCATAATGGTTCGATCGTCGCGACCGACCGGGACAATGCGCCGAACGGCGCGAGGTTCGTCATCCGCCTGCCGGCCTGGAGCCGCTAGGCCATGAGCGATTCCGTCCCCCTCGCGGGCCCGATTCATGCGAGCAGCGTCCTGATCGACGGCCGGGTGGTGCTGATTTCCGGCCGTTCGGGCAGCGGCAAGTCGGACCTGGCGCTGCGGCTGATCGATCGCGGCGCGCTGCTCGTTGCCGACGACTATACCCGCGTCGACGGCCGGGACGGACGGCTGATCGCCAGCGCGCCACCGCAGATCGCCGGCCGGATCGAGGTGCGAGGCGTCGGCATCGTCGAGCTGGCGAGCGCCGTCGAGGGGACGGTCGCCCTGCTCGTCGATCTCGACCGGGCGGTCGAGCGCATGCCTGCCGAGCCGCTGCCGACGACGCTGTTCGAAGGCGTTGCCATCCCCACGATCGGCCTTGCCGCTTTCGAGGCATCGGCACCGGTCAAGGTGGAGCTGGCGCTGCGCCGTCATGGGCTGGGAGGCCCGCAATGACCAAGGCTGGAGAGCCACGCCGTATCCTGTTCGTCACCGGCATGTCCGGTTCCGGCAAGAAGACCGCGCTGACCGCGCTCGAGGACATGGGCTGGGAGACTGTCGACAACCTGCCCGTGTCGCTGCTCGAACGGCTGCTCGCCGCCAGCCCGGCCGAGGGGAGCATCGACGAAGGCCGTCCGCTCGCGCTCGGCATCGACAGTCGCACCCGCGATTTCGACAGCCGCGGAGTCGTTCGGCGGGTGCGGTCGCTGCGCGACAGCGGGCGCGACGCATCGATCCTGTTCTTCGACTGTTCCAATACCGAGTTGAGCCGCCGCTATTCGGAGACGCGCGCGCGTCATCCGCTGGCGCAGGACCGCCAGGTCGAGGACGGCATCACCTATGAGCGCGAGCTGCTGGCCCCGTTGCGCGAGGCGGCCGACGAACTGATCGACACCACGGACAGCTCGACCAACGATCTGCAGGCACTGCTGCGCCGCCGGTTTGGCGATTCGGCGGGCACGGGGACGACGCTGACCGTCATGTCCTTTGCCTTCTCGCGCGGGGTGCCGCGCGACGCCGACCTGATGTTCGACATGCGCTTCCTGCGCAATCCGCACTGGGTGCCCGAACTGAGGCCCCATAGCGGCCTCGATCCCGACGTCGGCGCCTATATTGCCGGCGACCCGATCTATCCCGAGGCGCGCCGGCGGATCGAGGAGCTCATCCTGTTGTTGCTGCCGCGCTATGAGATGGAGGGCAAAAGCTATGTGACGATCGCCATAGGCTGCACGGGGGGGAAGCATAGGTCCGTGCATTTCGCCGAAACCCTCGCAAGCCGGTTGCGCCAGGAGGGATTTTCGCCCACGGTCCGCCACCGCGATTTGACTCGGCAGAAGTCGAACGCTGAGGAGAGCACCGTGCCAGGCGTGGGATCATGACCATTGGGTTTTTAGTCAGATGATCGGATTGGTGCTCGTTACCCATGGCCGCCTTGCGGCCGAGTTTGTGACCGCGATGGAACATGTCGTGGGTCCACAGACCGCGATCGAGGCGATCTGCATCGGTCCGGACGACGATATGGAAAGCCGCCGGGCCGACATCGCCCGCGCGGTGAAGGCCGTCGACGACGGATCGGGGGTGATCCTGCTGACCGACCTGTTCGGCGGCACGCCATCGAATCTGGCCATCTCGCTGATGGAACCGGGCCGGGTCGAGGTGATCGCCGGCATCAACCTGCCGATGCTGATCCGCCTCGAAGGTGCCCGCAAGATGATGAAGATCAAGGCCGCCGTCGCTGCCGCGCGCGATGCCGGCCGCAAATATATCTCGGTCGCATCCGAGGTTCTGGGGGAAGCTGCCGCATGACGCAATTCCGGCGCGAAGTGCAGATCACGAACATAAGGGGGCTTCACGCCCGGGCCAGCGCCAAATTCGTCACTCTCGCCAGCGCGCACAGCGCCGATGTCGAGGTCGAGAAGGACGGGTCGAAGGTCGCCGGCACCTCGATCATGGGCCTGATGATGCTGGGCGCCGCCAAAGGCGACAGCGTCGTCATCTCCGCCACCGGCGACGGCGCCGAGAAAGCGCTCGCCGCGCTGGTGGAACTGATCGAAGGCAAGTTCGGCGAGGAGTGAAGTGAAACCGTTCGTGTCGAGCGAAGTCGAGACACGTTTCGCCTAGTCCACGTCCCTCGACTTCGCTCGGGACGAACGGCGTCCAGTCGAGGTCCATCACCCTGCCCCGCCAGATCACCGCCTTTTCCAACCCGCTGATCAAGCGCGTCCGGTCGCTCCGCGAGAAACGGCACCGGCGCGAGGAAGGGCTGTTCCTTGCCGAGGGACTGCGGATCCTGACCGAGGCGTCCGAGGCCGGCATCCTGCCCGAATATGTCTTCTTCGCGAAGGATGGCGCCCGACATCCGCTCGCCCAGGCGCTGATCGAGGCGGTCGAGGCCAAGGGTGGAGAGGCGATCGAGACCGACCGCGACATCCTGTCCAAGCTGTCGGGCAAGGACAATCCCCAGACGGTGATCGGCGTCTATCGCGAATTCGACACCGCGCTCGACCGCATCGACCGTTCCACGGCGGGCATCTGGATCGTCGCCCAGTCGCTGCGCGATCCCGGCAATCTCGGCACGATCCTGCGTACCGGCGACGCGGTCGGCGCGGGAGGGCTGATCCTCATCGACGATTGCGTCGATCCCTTCTCGGTGGAAGCGGTGCGGGCGACGATGGGGGCGCTGTTCACCCAGCGGATCGCGGCGGCGCGATGGCCCGATTTTCTTACCTGGCTGCGCGCCGGGCCCGGGCAGCTCGTCGGCACCAGCCTGAAGGCGACCCAGGACTATCAGGCGCCGCGCTATGCCGCGCCGACCTTCATCCTGGTCGGCAACGAGGCACAAGGCCTGCCGTCCGACTATGAGGAGCAGTGCGATCTGCTGGTGAAGATGCCGATGCTGGGCAAGGCCGACAGCCTCAACGCCGCGGTCGCGACGGCGGTGATGGCCTATGAGGTGCTCAACCAGCGGCGGGCGCGATGAGCGGGGAGCCGCCGCCCAACTACATCACCCCGGCGGGCTTCGCCGCGATGCGGGCGCGTTACGACCATCTGTTCGGCATCGAACGCCCGGCGCTGGTCGAGGTGATCAGCTGGGCCGCCGGCAATGGCGACCGGTCGGAGAATGGCGACTATATCTACGGCCGCAAGAAGCTGCGCGAGATCGACCGCGAGCTCGCCCATCTCTCGCGGCGGATGAAGGCGGCCAAGGTCGTCGATCCCGCCCGGCAAGCCGATCGCGGCAAGGTCTTCTTCGGCGCCACCGTCACCGTCGTTGACGAAGACGACGTCGAGCGGACGGTGACGCTGGTCGGCGCCGACGAGGCCGATGCCGGCAGCGGCCGGATCAGCTGGCTCTCGCCCCTCGCCCGCGCGTTGCGTGGCGCGGCGGTCGGCGACGTCCGCCGCGTCACCCTGCCGGGAGGCGACCGCGAACAGGAGATTCTCTCGATTCGCTATCCGGATGCCTGAACGGCGTCCGGCCGTTGCTCCAAATGTCCTTTCCCGCTGTTTGTCTCGTTCCGGATCAGGCACTTGCGGCGCTTCCGGCAAGTTTCGCATCGACTTGAAGCGCCGATGCGGTATTTTTCCCCCATGAGCATCGAGGCCATCAGCAAACTGACTGCCAGGCAGCGCGACTGCCTGCGCCTCGTGCTTCATCACAAGCAGTCGAAGGAAATCGGTCGCGAGCTCGGCATCTCGCCGATGACCGTGGACAATCATTTCCGCAGCGCGATTCAGACGCTGGGCGTCTCGAACCGCCTCGAAGCCGCGCTGATGCTGGCCTCGTACGAGGGCGACGAGCCTAGTCAGCGATTGACTAGTCAACCGCACCCCGTTGTTTCCCCGGCCGAAAGTTCCATCATGGCCTCGTCGTCGGACATCGGTGACGGGCAGAGGGAAATGACGAGCGCCCTTCGAGAAGATCAGGTCCCCTACAGGACCTACCGCGAAGCGAGCTTCGTCGATTTCCCCTTGCCGGTGCCGACCAGGGGGAAGCCACGCAATGACCTGTCGATCGCCCAGCGCCTGTTCTGGATCGCCATACTGATCTTTGGAATGGGACTGGGGGCCGGCGCGCTGCTGTCTGGCTTCGCCGCTCTGACGAACATCGCCCTGGCGCTCAAGCACTAGGGACTTCCTGCAACCGTTCCGAGGCGCCCGTTCCGGCGCAAGGGGAGAGCTATGTCCAAGAACCGTGATGACGCAACGCTGCGCGTCTATGCCGCCCTCGAGCAATATGAGCGCGCTCTCGACATCGCCGCGAAACAGGGTGCCCTGCTGGCGGCCGAGCTTCCGCAGGCACGGCTCGACGGCAATTTCGCGCTGGAGGTCGCGCAGGGCGCGTTCACGCACTTTTTCAACTCGCTCTCCACGATCATCGAAGCGCGCGGACAGGTCGTAGAAGGCCACCGCGAGCTCGCGGTGGTCCAGCGCAAGTTCAACCTGCCCGTCGTCTCGACCGGCGATAAAGGTACGATCCCCAAGCTGCCGATCGACAACGGCGAGTCGCTTCCGCGCCGCGTAGCGTAAATCCGTCCGGATCACCCTTGACGAGAGATCGTCGGAGATCGATTGATCGGGGGTGATCCGGCAACTCCTCTATGGCGCGTTGATGTGGGCCGTGTGCCTGTACGCCTTCTTCCGGGGCGGATGGGCGGAACGCGTGACCGCCGGGGGAATCCTGATCGCAACCTATGTGACGGTTCTGGTGCTCAGCCCCTTGGCTATCCGTTATCAGTTCGTTGAACTGCCGGTGATGGCCGTCGACACCGTTCTGCTCTTCGTGCTGGTCGGCATCTCCCTGAAATCGGAAAAATTCTGGCCGCTATGGCTTACCGCAATGCAGGGCCTGACCATCTTGTCGCACCTGGCGCCCTATGTCCCGCATGTGCTGCCATGGGCCTATGGCAATGCAGTTGCGGTGTGGATCTATCCCATGCTGATCGTGCTGGGCTTCGCGGTCCACTCCCATCATCGCAGCAGGAAGGCTGGCGGCTCGTTCTCCGGCTGATCCAGGCGATGAAGCCGATCGGGGCCTCCGCGATCGTCGACCGACTGATCGTCGAATTCACCGACGCCTCCACCCTGCTCTTCGCCGGCCCCGCCCGTCTCGAACGCGCGCTGCCCCAGGATCGGGCGATCGTCGACATTTTGATGGCGTCGCGCGAGTTGTTCCTGCATTCGCTCGAACAGCGGATCAGCTGGCGGCCGATCCTGGCCGACGACCGGGCCGTGCTCGACTATCTCGTCGCGCGCATGGCCCATCAGCCGGCCGAGCAGGCCCGCGTCCTCTATCTCAACACCAAGAACGAGCTGCTGCGCGACGAGATCGTCGCCCGGGGGTCGGTCAATCGGGTCGACATATCGCCGCGCGAGATCATCCGCCGCGCGCTCGACATATCGGCGACCGGCCTGCTGCTCGCGCACAACCACCCGTCGGGCGATCCGACGCCGAGCGCCAGCGACGTCGCGCTCACCCGCGACCTGTTCCAGGCCGCGCGGCTGTTCGAGATCGCACTGCTCGACCACATCATCGTGGCACGACAGGGCTATTACAGCTTCCGCGCCGAGGGCCGGCTCTAGGACGGATCGACATTCAGTTCAGGCCGAGGGCATCGGGCTTTTATCTGACCCGCTCACCCTGAGAAAGCATTGAGCGTAGTCGAAATGCTGTCTCGAAGGGCCGGTCGACGTCCGGATATCCTTCGATACGAGCCTTCGCCAGGCTCAGTCCCTACTCAGGATGAGCGGGGGTGCGCCAAGGTGACACACGATGTCCTAAAAAAGGGGACGGCCTGGCAACGGCGCGTCCCCCTTCCCGTTCAGTGCCGGACGGCCACCTCGCCGCCGTCGGGGCTGGTCGCGCCCTTCAGCGTCAAGGCCAGCTCGTCCGCCTCGGTCCAGTCAATCGCGGTGAGGTGGCCGGCCAGCGCCAGGCCCAGCACCTCGTCGACATGGCTGACGGGGATGATCTTAAGCCCCTCGCGGATATTGGCCGGGATCTCGACCAGGTCCTTCTCGTTCTCCTTGGGGATCAGCACCGTGGTGATGCCGCCGCGCAGCGCCGCGAGCAGCTTCTCCTTGAGGCCGCCGATCGGCAGGACGCGACCGCGCAGTGTCACCTCGCCGGTCATCGCCACTTCCTTGCGGACCGGGATGCCGGTCAGCGTCGAGACGATCGCGGTGGTGATGCCGATGCCCGCCGATGGGCC
The DNA here is from genome assembly GCF_900167915.1 of Rhizorhabdus histidinilytica. Lineage (GTDB taxonomy): Bacteria > Pseudomonadota > Alphaproteobacteria > Sphingomonadales > Sphingomonadaceae > Rhizorhabdus > Rhizorhabdus histidinilytica. The sequence goes on from NZ_FUYM01000008.1 coordinate 56,272, forward strand.
GTCCTTCGGAACAGCGCCCTCGGGCAGGTGGATGTGGATGTCCTTGCGGGCGATCAGGCTCGGCTTGATGCCATAGGCCGGCGCCCGCGCCTTGACGAAGCTGAACGCCGCCTGGACGCTCTCCTTCATCACGTCGCCGAGCTTGCCGGTCGTGCTGATCCCGCCCTTGCCGGGCACGGTGACAGCCTCGATGGTCAGCAGCTCGCCGCCGACCTCTGTCCAGGCGAGGCCGGTGACGGCGCCGACCTGGTCCTCCTCCTCGCCGATGCCGAAGCGGTATTTCCGCACGCCGGCGAAGTCGGACAGGTTGTCCGGGGTGATGACGACCTTCTCGTCCTTGCCCTCGAGGATGCGGCGCAGGCTCTTGCGCGCGAGCTTGGCGATCTCGCGCTCGAGCGTGCGGACGCCCGCCTCGCGGGTATAGTAGCGGATCAGGTCGCGCAGCCCCGCGTCGGTCAGCTCGAACTCGCCGGCCTTCAGGCCATGCGCCTCGACCTGCTTGTCGAGCAGGTGCTCCTTGGCGATCTCGACCTTCTCGTCCTCGGTATAGCCTTCGAGACGGATGATCTCCATGCGGTCGAGCAGCGGCTGCGGCAGGTTCAGGCTGTTCGCGGTGCATACGAACATCACGTCCGACAGATCGACGTCGATCTCCAGATAATGGTCCTGGAACTTGCTGTTCTGTTCGGGATCGAGCACCTCGAGCAGCGCCGAGGCGGGATCGCCGCGGAAGTCCTGGCCGAGCTTGTCGATCTCGTCGAGCAGGAACAGCGGGTTCGATGCCCCCGCCTTCTTCAGGTTGGTGACGATCTTGCCGGGCAGCGAGCCGATATAGGTACGCCGGTGGCCGCGGATCTCGGCCTCGTCACGCACGCCGCCCAGCGACTGGCGCACGAACTCGCGCCCCGTCGCCTTGGCGATCGAGCGGCCGAGCGAGGTCTTGCCGACGCCGGGCGGGCCGACCAGGCACAGGATCGGCCCCTTGAGCTTGTTGGTGCGCGCCTGGACCGCGAGATATTCGACGATCCGGTCCTTGACCTTCTCCAGCCCGTGATGATCGGCATCGAGCACCGCCTGAGCGGCGGCGATGTCTTTTTTGAGCTTCGACTTCTTGCCCCAGGGCAGGCCGAGCAGCACGTCGAGATAGTTGCGGACGACGGTCGCCTCGGCCGACATCGGCGCCATGGTGCGCAGCTTCTTGAGCTCCGCATTGGCCTTGCCGCGCGCTTCCTTCGACAGCTTGAGCTTGGCGATCTTCGCGGCGAGCTCGCTGAGCTCGTCGCCACCGTCCTCGCCCTCGCCATTGCCCAGCTCGCGTTGGATCGCCTTGAGCTGCTCGTTCAGATAATATTCGCGCTGCGTCTTCTCCATCTGGCGCTTGACGCGGCTGCGGATCTTCTTCTCGACCTGAAGGACGCCGAGTTCGCCTTCCATCAGCGCGAACGCCATTTCGAGCCGCTTGGCGGGGTCGAGCTCGACCAGCAGCGCCTGCTTGTCGGAAACCTTGATCGAGATGTTGGCGGCGACCGCGTCGGCCAGCTTCGCGGCCTCCTCGATCTGGCCCAGCTGGACCGAGGTCTCGGCGGGCAGCTTCTTGTTGAGCCGCGCATAATTCTCGAACTGGTCGACCACCGAACGCATCAGCGCGGAGACCTCGGTCCCCTCGGCCTCCGTCTCCTCGATCAGCTCGACCTCGGCGGTCAGGTGGGCGTCTTCGCCGGTCAGCGCCTCGAGCCGGGCGCGCTGCTTGCCCTCGACGAGCACGCGGACCGTGCCGTCGGGCAGCTTGAGAAGCTGGAGCACCGTCGCGACGACGCCGAGATCATAGAGCGCGTCGCGATCGGGATCGTCCTCGGCCGGATCGAGCTGGGCGACGAGGAAGATCGACTTGTCCGCCGCCATCGCGCTTTCCAGCGCGGCGACCGATTTCTCGCGTCCGACGAACAGGGGCACGATCATGTGCGGGAAAACGACGATATCGCGCAACGGCAATACGGGAAGGGTCTCAGTCATCTATTCTCCGATCGGAGCACCGCGGGGGCACGTCCTGGCCCCTATATGGGCCCACCCCTCTTCATGATCAATGAACGGCGCGCTTGGGCCGGGCCAAATTTGTCTTGCCCGGCGTTGTATTTTTCCCTCCCTGCGGTAAGGGCCCGCGAGTGACCTCCTCCGATACCAGCCCTGGCGGCGGACCGCGCCCGACCCGGCGTGACGCCAGCATCGACATATTGCGCGGCCTGGCCCTGATCACGATCACGATCAACCACATCACCGGCTTCACTGACCGGATGCACATGGTCGGCATGCAGTTCCCGACGCTCACCCTGTGGGGCTTCTCCAGCGCCGCCGAGGTCTTCTTCCTGCTGTCGGGCTATCTGGTCGGCGCGGTCTATTTCCGGGCCGATCGCGATCCCGCCATCGCCACCTTCACCGACAAGCTGTGGCGGCGGACCGGCAAGCTCTACGTCTACAATCTCGGGCTGTTCCTGGTCCTGATCCCGCTCGCGCTGAACTCGCCCGACCTCGCCCGGCTCAGCTTCTACAGCTATTTCATCAAGGGCGGCCCATCGACCATCGTCGATTTCCTGATCCTCTACATCCAGCCCTACTGCCTGGAGATCCTCGTCACCTACATGGTGCTGCTCGGCACCGCGCCGCTGTTCGCGCTGCTGCTGCGATGGCAGCCGATCGTCGCGCTGCTGGTTTCGGCCGGGCTCTACTGGTTCGCCCATGAGCATGCCTGGTTCAACGTCATCGGCGGATCGCCGGTCGGCGACTGGCGCTGGAACTTCAACCCGGCGTCGTGGCAGCTCGTCTTCTTCGGCGCGATGGCGGCGGGGCGCTACCGGCTGCTCGCGCGGCTCGAACGGCGCGCCGAGGGCAACTGGCACTGGCTGGTGCCGCCGGTGCTGCTGTTCGCCGGCCTCACCATCCTGTTCCTGGCGCAGAGCTGGTTCTCGTTCGAGGTGCTCTACCAGAGCAAGATCCGCATCGGCCCGGTCCGCGTCGCCCACGCGCTGTCGGTCTGCTGGCTGATCATGAGCATATTGTGGATGTGGCCGCGCCTGCAGCAGCTGTGGCCGATGCGGCAATGCGCGGTGATCGGCTCCAATTCACTCCAGACCTTCGTCGTCTCGGTCGCGCTCAGCTATGCCGCCGGCTTCCTGTGGATCGAGGTCTGGCCGAACCACGACGCCTATATCGCGCTGTGCCTGGCGAGCGTGATCCTGCTTGGGCTGTTCGCCAACGCCTACCGGTACTGGAAGGTGACCCGACCGGCCTGAAGCAGGGCCACAAACCGCAGCTTGCTTCGCCCAAAGCCACCCTCCCCTTGCCTTTCCTGCCCCCCGCGCGCATGGGAAGCCCCCGAATAAACAATGGGACTGGACATGGCGACGAACTGGACGCCCGCGAGCTGGCGTCAACATCAAGCGGTGCAGATGCCGGACTATCCGGATGCGGCGGCCCTGGCGGCGGCCGAGAAGGAACTGTCGAGCTTTCCGCCGCTGGTCTTTGCCGGCGAGGCGCGCGAGCTGACCGCGTCGCTCGCGCAGGTCGCGGCGGGCAAGGCTTTCCTGCTCCAGGGCGGCGACTGCGCCGAGAGCTTTGCCGAGTTCCATCCGAACAACATCCGCGACACCTTCCGCGTGCTGCTGCAGATGGCGGTGGTGCTGACCTTCGCGTCGAAGCTGCCGGTGGTGAAGGTCGGCCGCATGGCAGGCCAGTTCGCCAAGCCGCGCTCGGCCCCGACCGAGGAGATCGGCGGCGTCACCCTGCCCAGCTATCGCGGCGACATCATCAACGACATCGGCTTCACCGAGGAATCGCGCATCCCCGATCCGCGCCGGATGGTCCGCGCCTACAGCCAGTCGGCGGCGACGCTGAACCTGCTGCGCGCCTTCGCGCAGGGCGGCTATGCCAACCTCCACCAGGTCCATGCCTGGACGCTCGATTTCATGGGCCGCAGCCCCTGGGCCGCGCAATATGGCGAGGTCGCCGCCCGAATCGGCGACGCGCTCGACTTCATGGCGGCGTGCGGGATCAACCCGGAGACCGTGCCCCAGCTCAAGGGAACGCAGTTCTACACCAGCCATGAGGCGCTGCTGCTGCCCTATGAGCAGGCGATGACGCGCGAGGACAGCCTCAACACCGGGCAGTATTTCGATACCTCGGCGCATTTCCTGTGGATCGGCGACCGCACCCGCTTCGAAGGGTCGGCGCATGTCGAATATCTGCGCGGCGTCGGCAACCCGATCGGCCTGAAATGCGGGCCGAGCCTGGAGCCGGATGCGCTGCTGCGCCTGCTCGACACGCTCGACCCGCAGCGCCAGCCCGGCCGGATCACGCTGATCACCCGCTATGGCCACGACAAGATCGAGAAGCATCTGCCGGCGCTGGTCCGCGCGGTGAAGCGCGAGGGGCGCCCGGTCGTCTGGTCGTGCGATCCGATGCACGGCAACGTCGTCAAGGCGGCCAATGGCTACAAGACCCGGCCGTTCGACCGCATCCTCGCCGAGGTGCGTGGCTTCTTCGCCGTCCACCGCGCCGAGGGCACCCATGGCGGCGGCATCCATGCCGAGATGACCGGCCAGAACGTCACCGAATGCACCGGCGGCGCGATGGCGGTGACCGACGAGAATCTCGCCGATCGCTATCACACCCATTGCGACCCGCGCCTCAATGCGGGCCAGAGCCTCGAGCTGGCCTTCCTGCTCGCCGAGATGCTCAATCAGGAGATGAAGGAGCGCGACCGGGCCGCCGCCTGATCGGCGCCGACGCAGCTCCGAACAACAAAGGCGCCATCGGACCTCGGCCCGGTGGCGCTTTTCTTTCGTCGCTCAATTACCGATCGAGCGCATCGCCCGCCAGGGCTCCTCGAAGCGCTGTTCGACGATCTGGAGCAGACGATCGAGGCTGTCGACGGCCTGGTCGTCACAATGCCGGACCGCGTCGGCGATCCGGTCGACGAGCACCGCGATCGCATCGACGCCGTGAAGCGCGATGAGGTCGTCGGCCTTGTCCGGTGACGTCAGTTCTGCCTGCATGGACCGAATCTAGCGACCCGCGCACCCGTGGCTACTGCGTAGTTTCCCGGTGCGACGGGCGGTCGGCGCAAATGGCGAACGCCCTGGCGCGCAACAGCCCTTGACTTGCTTTCCCCCGCCCCATAAGGACGCCGCTCCGCACAGGACGGCCCCTTCGTCTAGCGGTCTAGGACGTCGCCCTCTCACGGCGAAAACACGGGTTCGAGTCCCGTAGGGGTCACCAGCGCCTTTCGGCGCATAGCGCTTCACCAAGCTCAAAATGGATACTCCGCTCAGGAGCCGGCTTCGGCCCGGATGCGGACCAGGCGGCGTTGCGCCTGCTAATCGCCATCCCCTCGCGTCCGGCGTGGAATAGCCAGCGCCCCGAACAAAGCATCAGAGTTCTGAATTGTAGGCGCCGAAGCCCCGAAAACAGCCGTTGCGCATTGCCGCGCCGCCGCGCCGATCCCTAATGTCGGCTCGACAGTGACGGGTTCGAGGGTCGGACCCGGCCCGGCGAACCGGCTCCCAGGTCGGCGTCGGCCAACAGGTTTGAACGACAAGGGCAAAGATGAACGACATCACTCCCACTCCCTGGCCGAAGGACCGGATCATCCCCGCCGCCAACTGGCAGCGGCCCGAGGGGGTCCGGCTGATCTCGAGCGACGATCATGTCATCGAGGAGCCCCATCTGTGGGAGGAGCGGCTGAAGGGCGCAGACAAGGACCGCGCGCCGAAATATTGGAAGGACGAGACCGGCTTCCACATGACGGTCGACGGCGAATCCTATGACGTCCCCGGCCTGCCCTCCGACTTCCCCGAGGGCCGCGAAGGCTTCTGGGACGTGTCGAAGCGCCTCGCCGACATGGACGCCGAGGGGGTCGACGCCTCGATCGTCTACCATGGCCGCGCCGCGGGCCTGATCCGCATGGCCGACCGCGACTTCTTCGTCCGCTGCATGGACGTGTTCAACGAATGGCTGGCCGAGTGGAAGCAGGCCGCGCCGAACCGGCTCTATCCGGTCGCCTACCTGCCGACCTTCTTCAATCCGGAGGCGACCGCCGACTATCTGCAGAAGCTCAAGCAGCTCGGCTTCAAGGCGATCGAGATCCCGCTCAACCCGCGGGGCATCCGCTACAACAGCCTGGCGATGGACCCGATGTGGCGCGCGATCGAGGATAGCGGGTTGCCGCTGTCGATCCACATCGGAGCCTATATCCAATATTCGGGGCGCGGATCGTTGGGCGCCAACCTCAACGCCAACCTGATGCCGTTCACCGGCATGTTCGGCCAGTTCGTGTTCTCGGGCATCTTCGATCGCTTCCCCGGCCTGAAGCTGATCTTCACCGAAGGCGGCGCGGGCTGGGTGCCGGCGACCCTGGAGAATGCCGACAAGATCGCGCGCGACTATGCGACCGAGCTTCGCCCCAGGATCGCGCATGCGCCGAGCTGGTATTGGCACAACAACTGCTACGCGACCTTCATGCAGGACGACGTCGCGATCGAGAATATCGACCGGATCGGCGCGGACCGCATCATGTGGTCGGTCGACTATCCGCACCCGGAGAGCATCGTCGGCAATAGCGAAACGGTCGTGAAGGGCATCTTCGACAAGGTCGGCGAGGCGAAGGCGCGCAAGATCGTCGGCGACAACGCGGCGGCGGTCTGGGGAATCTGACGCGGAATGTCCGACGGGGCCGGCCTCAGGCCGGCTTCGCCTCCCAGCGCATCGCCCCTTCCGCCTTGCGTGTCGCCAGCGCCTCGGATTCGATCGCGATCGCCTCCGCCAGCGTCGCCGCGCTGCCGCGGTCGACCACGTCCCTGGCGATCCGGATCAGCGCGGGATCATGGCCCGCGATCGCCCCCGCCAGCGCGATCGCGCGCGGCAGCAGCCGATCCGCGGGCAGCAGCTCGTTGACCAACCCGACCCGCAGCGCGGTGGCGGCATCGATCGGCTCGCAGGCGAGCATCATCTGCTTGGCGAAGCGCGGACCCACCGCATAGGGCAGCCTCGATCCCATCCCGCTGCCCGACAGCGCGCCGATCTTCGCATGGGTGTCGGCGAAGCGCGCCTCCTCAGCAGCGAGGATGAAGTCGCAGGCCAACGCCAGTTCGAGCCCACCCGTATAGGCGGCGCCATTGACCGCCGCGATCACCGGCTTGCCGAGGCCGGGCACCATATGGATCAGCTCGGTCACGCGGTGGCGGGGCGCGCCGGGCGCCGCGAAGCTCTTCAGGTCGAGCCCGGCACAGAAGGCCGGCGCCGCGCCGGTGAGGATCGCCACGCGCCAGCGCCGATCGTCGCGAAAGTCCGCCAGCGCGGCCGACAGCCGATCGCATAGTTCCAGGTCGATTGCATTGCGCTGGGCGGGGCGGTTCAGCGTCAGCAGCAGGACGCCCTCTCCGACCTCCGCGCTCAGCAGCGCATCGGTCGTCATCGCTACTTCACCATCTCGCGCAGCGCGAACTTGATCACCTTGCCGGTGGCGTTCATCGGCAACGCATCGACGAAGGTGACGCCGCGCGGAACCTTGTAGTTGGCGAGGTTCGCCTTGCTCCAGCCTATCACTTCCTCGGCGGTGATGGTTGAGCCGGCCGAGCGGACGATGAAGGCGTGCCCCACTTCGCCCAGGCGCTGATCGGGCACGCCGATGATCGCCGACTGGTGGATACCGGGCAGGCCCGACATCTGCTTCTCGATCTCCGCCGGATAGACGTTGAAGCCACCGACGATATACATGTCCTTCAACCGGTCGGTGAGCTTCAGATAGCCCTCCGCATCAAGCGTGCCGACATCGCCCGAATGGAGCCAGCCCTCGGCGTCGAGCGTCGCGCGGGTCGCCTCCGGATTGTCGAGATATTCGATCAGCAGCTTGTCGTCGCGGATCAGCACCTCGCCCGGCTCGCCGGTCGGAACCGGGCGGCCGTCGGGGCCGACCAGCTTGATCTCGGTTCCCTCGATCGCAGTGCCGACGGTGTAGGCGACCCGCTCGACCGGATCGCCGGGCCGGGTATGGGTGGCCGAACCGGCGCATTCGGTCATGCCGTAGCCGGTGGTGATCTCCGCGATCGTCGTTTCGGCCTGTAGCCGCTTCATCAGCTCGATCGGGACGACAGTGGCTCCGGTCGACAGGAAGCGGTAGCTGGAGATGTCCCAGTCGCGCCAGTTGGGATGCGCGAGCATCTCCTGGAACACGGTGGGCGGCGCCGGCATCACGGAGATGCGATTGCCCGCGATGAGGTCGAGGATCGACACCGCGTCATAGGCCTCAGGCCAGTAGACGGTGCTCCCGGTCATCAGCCCGGCCACCCAGCCCGCCTTGTAGGAGGCGTTGTGCGAGAAGGGGCCGAAGACGCAGTAGCGATCGTCGGCGGTCTGGCGCGAGATGTTTGCCCAGGCACGGCCGCCGCCCAGCGAGCGGCGATGATCGAAGATAGCCCCCTTGGGCGCACCCGTGGTGCCCGAGGTGAACATGATGTCGGCGATGCTGTCGGGCGTCACGCCCGCCTCGCGCTCGGCAAGGGCCGCGTCGCTGGTCGATCGACCGCGCGCGATGAAATCGTCCCAGCTTTCCTCGCCCGCCGCCAGCTTGTCGGGGATGCCGCGCAGCACGATGGTGCGGCGCAGGTCCGGCATCGCCTCGCTGCGCAGCATCTCGGGATAATGGCGGCCGAGGAAATCGCCGATCACGAACAGGCGGGCGATGCTGCCGCGCCGGACGATATCGGCGACCTCGCCGCCCTTGAGCCGGGTGTTGAGCGGGACCATCGTCCCGCCGGCGCGCTGGATGCCGACCGTCGCCACCACCCATTCCCACATATTGGGAGCCCAGATTCCCGCCCGGTCGCCGGGCCTGGCGCCGTCGGCGATCATCGCCTTGGCGACCTCGTCGGCGCGCCGGTCGAGCTCGCGATAGCTGGTCGGGCCATCGGTGGCGGAATGCAGCGCCGCGCGATCCCTGTAGCGGGCGGCGGCGTCGCGCAGAAGCGCGGGTATCGTGATGCTCACGAGCATACCTCGTTCGAAGGGGAATGGGCCGGAACCGCGGCGAGCCGGCGGACGAAATCGCCCCGCGCGTTCCAGATCAGCCAGGCCGCGAAGGGGCAGACCAGGACCAGAACGATCGCGACGCTGACGCCGATCTTGTTGGGATCGCCGAAGCCGTAGTCGGTGATCGCCCCGACCAGCATCGGACCGAAGGCGAAGCCGAACAGGTTGGAAGCCAGCACGACGAGCGCGCCGAAGCGGCCGCGCATCGCCGGCGGCGCGATCATCTGCACCGCCGCCAGCGTCGGGCCGAAGATCGCACCCATCGTCAGCATCATCAGGGTGATGCCACCGAACAGGATGGTCGCGTCGTCGGCCAGGAAGCAGAGCGCGATCAGCGGCGGCACCGTCAGCGCCGCGATCGCCAGCAACCGCAACGCGATGTCGTGCACGCCACGCCGGAACCAGTGGTCGATGACCAGGCCCAGTGCGATCCCGCCGATCACCCCACCCAGTCCCACGGCCAGCGACATGATCGTGCCGACCTCACCGGCGCTGACGCCCAGCACGCGCCGGGCATAGGTCGGGGTCCAGGACATCGCCGCCTGGGTCATCATCGCAACCAGCGCGCTGCCCAGGATGACGCCGAGCATGAGCCGTGCATTGGCGCGGATATAGCCGAAGAAACTGCCCCAGCTCGCCTCGTGCCGCTGGGGAGGCGGCGTTCCGGCGCGCTTCGGCTCACGCAGCGTGAAGGCGAGCAGCGCGACCGCGACGCCCGGCGCGCCGGTCACCACCAGCACCTGCCGCCACGGCGCCATCCCCTCCAGCACGCCGCCGAGCGGGGCGACTGTGAAACGATCGAGCAGGAGGCCGCCGAGCGCATAGGAGAGCGAGATGCCGATCACGCCGGCGGCGGTGAAGCAGGACATCGGCGTCGCCAGCTTGCCGCGCGGGAAGATGCCCGACAGCAGCGACTGCGCCGCGGGCGAGATCGCCCCTTCGCCGAAGCCAACGAACAGCCGGGCGACGAACAGCTGCACATAGTTGCGTGCGAAACCGGTGGCCGCCGCCGCGATCGACCAGAGCACGATGCCGGTGAACATGATCTTCTGCCGCGAATGGCGATCGACCAGCGCGCCGATGATCAGCCCCATCGCGCCGTAGAACAGCGCGAAGGCCATGCCCTGCACCATGCTGATCTGGAAGTCGTTGAGGCCGAGGTCGGCGCGCATCTCCGGGATCAGCACCGACACGACCTGCCGGTCTATCATCGACACGATCTGGAAGATCATCGTCACTGCCACCGCCCACCATGCGGCGGGGGCGCGGTAATTGTCGGGCCAGTCGTCGTGCGCCTGTGCCGGCGCGGGCGCGGCGCTCATGACCGCAGATGCGTCGGAAGTTCGGGCATGAATACCGCCTTGATCTCGGTGAACGCGTGCAACCCCTCGACCCCGCCTTCGCGGCCGATCCCCGACTGCTTGAAGCCGCCATAGGGCATGGTGAAGTCGATCACCCGCCCATTATGCCCGAAATTGCCGGTGCGGATACGCCGCGCGACGGCATAGGCGCGGTCGGGGCTTTCGGTGAAGACGCCGCCCGAAAGGCCGTAATTGCTGTCGTTGGCGATCGCGATCGCCTGCTCCTCGTCGTCATAGGCGATGATCGTGCCGACCGGCCCGAAAATCTCCTCGCGCGCGATCGCCATGTCGTTGCTCGCGTCGGCGAACAGGGTCGGCTCGACGAACCAGCCCTTCGGCAGATGCGCCGGCCGGCCGCCCCCGGTGACGAGGCGGGCGCCCTCGGCCTTGCCCTTCTCGATATAGCCGAACACCCGGCCATGCTGGTTGCGGGTGACGAGCGGACCCATCTGAGTCGCCTGGTCGAACGGATCGCCGACCGTCACCGCCTGCATCGCGGCGGCCATCGCCTCCACAATCTCGGCCTTGCGCGCGGCGGGGACGAGGATGCGGCTGAACGCGGCGCATTGCTGGCCGCACAGGCCGACCAGGTTGGGCATGATCCCGGCAACCACGGTCGCGATCTTCGCATCGTCGAGCAGGATCGCGGCGGACTTGCCGCCCAGTTCGGTGGTGACGCGGGCCATGCGGCTGCCGCAGACCGATGCGATGTGCAACCCGGCGGCGGTCGAGCCGGTGAAGCTGACCTTGTCGATGCCGGGGTTGCGGATCAGATGATCGGAAACCTCGCGGTCGGCGGTGACCACCGAGAAGACCCCCTCGGGCACCCCGGCGGCGGCGATGCACTCGGCGAGGATCAGCGCCTCCAGCGGGGTCTCGGGCGAGGGCTTGGCGATGACGGCGCAGCCCGCCGCCAGCGCCGGGGCGACCTTGAGCAGCAGCGTCGCCAGCGGCGCGTTCCACGGCACCACCGCCGCGACGACGCCGACCGGCTCGTGGACGACGATGCAGTGGCCGCCCATCATCGGCTGACGCACCTCCTCGAACCCCTTTTCGGCCAGGTCCGCGAAATAGGTGAGATAGGCGGCCATATAGGGCGCGGTCATCGACGACTGCGCATAAGGCATGCCGACCTGCAGCGACCAGGCGCGCGCGAAATCGTCGGCGCGCTTGCCCATCTCCCCGGCGATCCGGCGCAGCACCACCGCGCGCTCCGCGCCGGTCGTGCGCGGCCAGGGGCCATGATCGAAGGCGTGGCGCGCGACCGCGACGACGCGGTCCATGTCCGCCTTGCTCGCCTTGCCGACCCGGCCGACGACCTCCTCGGTCGAGGGCGAGACGATCTCGATCCCGCCGTCGTCGGACGAAGCGGCCCAGTCGCCGCCGATGAAGAGCTTCTCGGGGTTGGAGAGGTTCAGCAGCGTGTCGGTCATCGGCTAGTCCTTCCTGGCTGGCGCGGCATAGGCGCGGCTCGCGGCGGCGATCTCGCCGGCGTCATAGGGTTTGTTGTCGGTCCGGATCTCGACCCGCTCGATCCGCCCATCGAAGGCGAAGGGCGCGGCGTAGCGCGGGCTGGCGCGCACCGACTCGTTGCGGCCGATCTGAAGACCCTGCATCGGCGTGCCGAGCAGCAGCCGGTCGCTGTCGAGCGCCGCCGCCTCGCGTCCGTCGATGACGATCGACAGCCGCCCGACGCGCGGGCGCGCCGACAGCCGCTGGACGAAGCGCACATTGCGCACCGTCGAAGGCCAGGGCGCGTCGAGCGCGATCAGATGGGGATCGCAGCGGAACTCGAACCAGACCCGCCCCTCGCGGACGAAGGCGACGGCGCCGAGGAACTGGTTGCCATGCGCGAACAGTACGCCTTGCCGGCCGGCATCGGCCAGCGTCAGCTCGATCTCGAAATCGCGGCCGAGCAGCTTGGGCGAGGATTCCTCGGGGATCAGGTCGATCGGCGGGATGATCGACCAGCGATCCTTGCCGCCACCCCGGAACAGTTCGGCGAAGGATCGCTCGAGCAGCGAGCGATCGTCGATCGGGAAGACCTGGTGCGCCTGCGCCTCCTTCGTCCAGGCGCGGTCGAGCCGCTCGACGATGTCGGGCCGCTCGGCGGCGAGGTCGCGGGTCTCGTTGGGATCGGTCGCGGTGTCGTACAGCTCCCATGCGTCACCGGGCAGACCGAACCGCCCCTTGGACACGATCCGCCACCGGCCGAGCCGCATCGCCCGGAGCCCGCCCATCTCGAAATACTGGCGGTCGCGCGGATCGGGTGCGTCGCGGTCGGCGAAGCTCGATCGGGCCGAGCGGCCCTCGATCGGCTTCGCGCCGGGACGATCGGATCGGGCGGGGATACCCGCCGCGTCGAGCAGGGTCGGCAGCAAGTCGACCGCGTGCAGGAACTGGCCGCGCAGCTCGCCCCGCGCCGGGATCGTCCGAGGCCAGCTCAGGATCAGCGGATCGGCGACCCCGCCGAGATGGGTGTCGTGCTTGTAGAGCCGGAACGGCGTGTTCGACACCGATGCCCAGCCCAGCGAATACATCGGATAGCTGTCCGGCCCGCCGATCGCGTCGATCCGCTCCGCCGTCTCGGCCGGGGTGACGCCGCCATTGACCATCGCCAGCAGGTTCGGCGTGCCGCCGCGCCCGTCGGGCGACCCGCCATTGTCGGACATCAGCGCGATGATCGTATTGTCGCGATCGCCCAAGGCTTCGAGCGCGTCGAGGATGCGCCCTACCCCCTCGTCGATCCGCGCGATCATCGCCGCATAGACCTCCATGTAGCGCGCCTGCACCCGGCGCTGGGCCGGGTCGAGCGTGTCCCAGCGCGGCACGCCGGGATTGGCGGGCGGCAGGGCTGCGTTGGCCGGGACCAACCCCATCGCCTTCTGGCGATCGAGCCGCGCGGCGCGCAGCACGTCCCAGCCCGCGTCATAGGCGCCCTTGAAGCGCGCGATGTCCTCGCGCCGCGCCTGGAGCGGCGAATGGGCGCCGGGATGCGCCAGCGTCATCAGGAAGGGCCGGTCGCCCCGCTGCGCGCGATGATCGCGCAGGAAGGCCAGTGCCCTGTCGGTGAAATCGTCGGTCGCATAATAGCCGTCGACCGGCGGGGTGATCCGCTCGTTGCCGGCATAGAGCTGGGCGGGCGCGAAATAGTCGGTCGAATGGCCCTGGAACCAGTAGCTCCGCGCATAGCCGCGCTGGCTGGGCCAGTTGCGGGTCGGGCCGGCGGCGTTGGTGGTGTCGGCCAGGTTCACATGCCATTTGCCGACATGATAGGCGCAGTATCCGGCGTCGCTGAACCGCTCGGCCATGGTCGCGGCATTTTCGGCCAGGTCGCCGCGATAGCCGGGATAGCCTGAATCGGAGAAGGTCAGCCAACCGATCCCGGCGCTGTGCGGGTTGAGGCCGGTCATCACGCTGGCGCGGGTCGCCGAACAGACGCCGGTGGTGCGGAAATTGGTGTAGCGCAGCCCCGATGCGGCCAGGCGATCGATGTTTGGCGTCGGGATCTCGCCGCCATAGCAGCCGAGGTCGGCGAAACCGACATCGTCGAGAATGACCAGCAGAACGTTGGGGCTACCCGCCGCCGGCACGGCCTCCTGCCGGATATCCGGGGTCGACGCGCTCATCACCGGTGCGATGCGGCCCTTGAACCCGGCGGCTTCCCCGGCCTGCGCCGGCGCGGCGGCCAGGCCGGCGCCGACCGCCGCCGAGCCGGTGATGCCGGCGGCGATCGCCTCGCGCCGCGACAGCTTGTTCGGATCGCGCTCCATCGCCTTGCTCAGTCCAGCGATCCGCCTTCGACGACCACGGGCAGCGACAATATGTTGGCGATACCGCCGTCGACCGGCAGCATGTGGCCGGTCACGTAGCGCGAGGCTTCCGAGGCGAGGAACTGGACCGGGCCGACGATCTCGGCCGGGTCGCCGAACCGCCCGATCGCGATCGCGTCGCGGAAGATCTTGGCGCGCTGCGGATGGCCGGCGGTGGGCGCGGCCATGTCGGTCAGGAAGATGCCCGGCGCGATGGCGTTGCAGGTGACGCCATGCGGGGCGAGATCGGCGGCGACGGCGCGGGTCAGGCCCAGCACCGCATGCTTGCTGGCGACATAGGCCGACAGATTGGGCCGGCCGGTCCCGGCGACGTAAGAGGCGAAGTTGATGATCCGCCCCCATCCGCGCTCGGCCATCGGCTTCGAAAGCTCGCGGCACAGCAGGTAGATGGCCGAGACGTTGACGTCGAAGGTCCGCTCCCAGTGATCGAGGCTCGATCCGTGCAGCGGACCCCATTCGGCGATGCCGCCATTGTTGACGAGGATATCGATCGGCGCGCCTTCGTCGACCAGGCGGCGGGCCGCCGCTTCGACCGAAGCCATGTCGGCAAGGTCGAAGGTGACGATCCGGGCATCGCGCCCCCTGGCGCGGACCTCGTCGGCCACCTCGCCCAGCTTCGCCGCGTCGCGCGCCGCCAGGATCAGCGAGGCACCAGCGTCGGCAAGCCCCAGGGCGATGGCGCGCCCCAGCCCGCGCGACGCGCCCGTCACCATCGCGGTCCGCCCTTCCAGCGAAAAAAGCGCCGTCATCCCGTCCTCTTCCCTAGCATGTGCCGATCGACATAGCGCCCGATCGACCAAGATACAGATGGCCGCCCGGCATCCATCATATTGATGATCTCCGCAGCTTCGCGCGCAATCTGCTTGAGCCCGCCCCGGATCGCACGGCACATCGCTCGACCGACACGGGAGAAGAAGAGATGGCAGGCGGAGCGGATGGGCGCATCGAGAACGGCGCCGAGGCCGACTATGTGATCATCGGCGCGGGATCGGCGGGCTGCGTCCTCGCCAACCGGCTCAGCGCCGACGGCCGCCACAAGGTCGTCGTCCTCGAAGCCGGCGCCGACGATCGGCCGACGCGCAACCTCTCCGATCCGGCCCAGGCGATCGCGAACATCAACATCCACATGCCCGCCGGCTTCACCCGGATGCTGAAGGACCCGAAGGTCAACTGGAACTACATGACCGATCCGGACCCAGGCACCGAGGGGCGGCAGCACAGCTTCCCGCGCGGCAAGGTGCTGGGCGGCTCCTCATCGATCAACGGCATGCTCTGGGTGCGTGGCCTGCCCGAGGATTATCAGGGCTGGCGGCAACTCGGCTGCGATGGCTGGTCCTGGGACGATGTCGAGCCCTATTTCCGGCGGATCGAGCACCAGCATGGCGAAGGGCAGATCAGCGAGGCGCAGCCGGGTCCGCTCCATGTCAGCGACGTGCCGATCAAGCACGCCATGCTCGACGTGATGACCCGCGCCTTCGAGGAGGCCGGGGCACCGGTCAGCACCGATCTCAACGGCACCACGCGCGAGGGCGTCGCCCGCGTCCGGCTCAACGCCCGCAACGGCGTGCGCGTGTCGGCGGCGGTCGCCTATCTTCACCCGGCGATGAAGCGCCCCAACCTGACCGTGCAGCTCCGCGCCCATGCCACCCGCCTGTTGTTCGAGGGCAGGAAGGCGATCGGCGTCGAATATGTGCAAGGCGGCGTCCGCAAGCAGGTCCGCGCCCGGCGCGAGGTGATCCTGTCAGGCGGCGCGATCAATTCGCCCCAGCTGCTCGAACTCTCGGGTATCGGCGACGGCGAGCGGCTGCGCGCGCTGGGCATCGACGTGCTGGTCGATCGGCCCCGCGTCGGCGAGAATCTCCAGGATCATTATGCGGCGATGGTGCGCGCCCGGATGAAGCCCGGATCGGCCGGCTTCAACGAGCTGTCGCGCGGCGTCCGGCTGATGGGGCAACTCCTCCGCTACGCGTTCACCCGCAGCGGCCTGCTCGCGCTGGGCGGGTCGAACCTGACCGCGTTCCTCAAGTCCGATCCGGCGCTCGACCTTCCCGACATCCAGTTCTTCGCCAGCCCGGCGACGGTGGATTTCGAAGGGCTCGCCAAGCATGGCACGATGTCGATGGAGCGCGCGCCGGGAATGACCGTCGGCGGCTATGTGATGCGCCCGCGCTCGCACGGCTCGATCCACATCACGTCGCCCGACTATCGCGATCACCCGTCGATCAAGCCCAACTACCTGGCGGACGAGGCCGATCGGCGTGCGCAGATCGCCTCGCTGCGTTGGGCGCGACGGATCATGCACAGCCCGGCACTCGCGCCCTATTTCGACCATGAACTGACCCCCGGGGCGGAGGTCCAGAGCGACGAGGCGCTGCTCGCCTTCGCGCGGGCGAGTGGATCGACCGGCTATCACCAGAGCTGCACCTGCGCGATGGGGCCGGGCGCGGACGCGGTGGTCTCCCCTACCCTCCGGGTCAACGGCATCGAACGGCTGCGCGTCGTCGACGCCTCGGTGATGCCCAACATCGTCTCGGGCAACACCCATGCCGCCACCGTCATGATCGCCGAGAAGGCAGCCGACCTGATCCTGGTCGACGCGCGCTAGGCGAGGTTCACCGGTCAGGCCGCGCCGATCGGGCGGGAGCGGCACGTCGGGATCGGACCGGCGTTCGGTGTATCTTGCCGAAGCGCCGGGACATCGGGGCCCCTTTTGAAGGAATCGAGCCCGGCTGCGCTGACGCGAAGCCGGCTGCAATTCACCCTTTCCTTTCGGCTCCGTCCCGAATGTATTCCGGATCACACAAGCATGCCGATCGGCGCACCAGCGCAACCGGTCACCGCCGTCGAGCGTTGCCGTTCATCTTCCAGCCATCGAGCGGGCAGCCAGCTTGCCCGCGCGGTCCGGCTGGACCGTCGCCCGCCAGTCCGCGGCGCCAGCCTATGGGAGGTTGCCCAATGAAGATAAGATTGATCGCCATGTCGATGGCCACGGCGCTGATGCTCGGCGCCTGCGCCAGCACCAAGACCGAGGAGGTCGCGACCGCCGCGCCGCCGCCACCCCCGCCCGGCGCTGTTCCGGGCAGCGTCGCGGCTGATCGCGACGGCGACGGAATCGTCGACGGCTATTATTCGGCCGACGGCATCTATCATCCGAACCTGCCGCCGGCTCCGCCGCCGCCGCCTCCGCCGCCGACACGCCGCGGGGAACGGGGCTGATCGCCCACTTCAGGGGAATGCGGCACGTCCGCATTCCCCGGCTTGCCCTGTTCCTGCTGGCCGGGCTCGCCTGCACGCCCATCTCCGCCGAAGCCGCCCCGTCCAAAGCTGCTTCAAAGGCCGCCTCCAAGACCGCAGCCAAAGCCAAGCCCGTCGCCGCTCCTCGCGCCGAGCAACGGGGGATCGCGCTCGCCATCCGTGACCAGGGTCGCGGGCAGATCGCCAGCTTCTACGCGACGCGCGGCTTCTGGCCGCTCTGGGCATCGAGCGGTCGCATCGGCCCGGAGGCCGACAAGCTGATCGCCATGCTCAAGACCGCCGATCTCGACGGCCTCGATCCGTCCTCCTATCGCATCGACCGGCTCCGCGCCCTTGTCGCCAAGGGACGCTCGGCCAATCCGCAGGCGATCGCCGAGGCCGAGCTGGCGCTGTCGGCGGCCTTCGCTGACTATGTCGCCGACATCCGCAAGCCACGCCGTGTCCGCATCAAATATCTCGATCCCGAGCTCAAGCCGCGCCCCGTCGCAGCGCGTACCGCGCTCAGGGGCGCCGCATTGCAGCCGTCGCTCGGCACCTATATGGCGACGATGGGCTGGATGAGCCCGCATTATGCCCGGCTGCGCGCCCTGCTCGCCCGGGCGATCGAACGCAGGAGCCCGCGCGAGATCGTCGAGCGCCTGCGTCTCAACCTCGATCGCGCCCGGCTGCTGCCCGGCCCATGGACCCGCCATGTCGTTGTCGACGCGGCCTCGGCACGGCTCTGGTATTATGAGGGCGGCAAGCAGCGCGCAATGATGCGCGTCGTCGTCGGCGCTCCCGAGACCGAGACGCCGATGCTGGCCGGCATGGTCCGCTATGCGATCCTCAACCCCTATTGGAACGTTCCCGATTATCTGATCCAGCGCAAGCTCGCCCCAAAGATCGTCGCCGGCGCGACCCCCGCCTCGCTGCGGATGGAGGTGCTGTCCGACTGGAGCGCCTCACCGCGTCGCCTCACCGCGGACGAGGTCGACTGGCCGGCGGTCGCCGCGGGCCGCAAGCTCGTGCGGATGCGCCAGCTTCCGGGCGGCGCCAATGCGATGGGACGGGTCAAGTTCATGTTCCCCAACGATCTCGGGATCTATCTCCACGACACGCCCGACAAGGGCCTGCTGTCCAAGCCGGACCGGCATCTCAGCAATGGCTGCATCCGTCTCCAGGATGCGCCGGGTCTATACCGTCTGATGTTCGGGCGCCCCCTTCCCGCCGCGTCCAAGCAGCCCGAGCGCGACGTGGCGCTGCCGACGCCGATCCCGGTCTATCTGACCTACATCACCGCGACGCCGACCGAACGCGGCATCGGTTTCCTGAAGGACGTCTACGGCCGCGACGAGTGACTGGTCACTTGCGTCCGAACAGCTTCTCTATGTCGCCATGGCCGAGCTTGATCCAGGTCGGCCGGCCGTGGTTGCACTGACCCGAATGCGGCGTCACCTCCATCTCCCGGAGCAGCGCGTTCATCTCGGCGACCGACAGCGTCCGGCCCGCGCGCACCGATCCGTGGCAGGCCATGGTCGCGGCGACATGGTCGAGCTTCTCCTTGAGCGACAGCGCCTCATCATAGGCCGCGAGCTCGTCGGCCAGGTCGACGATCAGGCCATGGACGTCCCCCTGCCCCAGCAAGGCCGGCGTCGCCCGTACCAGCATCGCCTTGGGCCCGAAGCGTTCGAGCTCGAGCCCCATCTCGGCCAACTCGTCGATCCGCGTCTCGAGCCTGTCGCAGCCGACCTCGTCGAGCTCGACGACCTCGGGCAGCAGCAGCGCCTGCCGCGCGACACCGCCATCGGCCATCGCCCGCCGCATCCGTTCGAGGACGAGCCGCTCGTGCGCGGCGTGCTGGTCGACGATCACCAGCCCGTCCTCGGCCTCGGCGACGATATAGGTGGCGGCGACCTGGCCGCGCGCGACGCCCATCGGATAGCTCGTTTGCTGCGGTGGTGGACTATAGGCCGGCTCCGCCCGCGCCATCGGCGCCGGGGCGAAGTCGGCCACCCGATCCCAGACGCTGCCCTGCCCGCTTCGCTCGGCGGCGGCGCTGAAGGCGAAGCCGTTGGGGATCGCCGGCGCCGCAGCCGAAGGCGGCGGCAGGCCCCCGGCTTGCCAGTTGCCGAGCGCCGCGACCGACGGCCGCTGGACGCTGCGATGCCCCGCCTCGTCCAGCGCGGCGCGCAGGCCGCCTACGATCATGCCACGCACCAGCCCGGGATCACGGAAGCGCACCTCGGTCTTGGCGGGATGGACGTTGACGTCGACCTGGTCGCCGGGAAGATCGACGAACAGCGCGATCACCGGATGCCGGTCGCGCGCGAGCATGTCCTGATAGGCGCCCCGCACCGCGCCGATCAGCAGCCGGTCCTTCACCGGCCGGCCGTTGACGAACAGGAACTGATGGTCGGCGACGCCGCGGTTGAAGGTCGGCAGCCCGGCGACGCCGGTCAGCGACACCGCCTCGCGCCGGAAGTCCACCGCGACGCTGTTGTCGGCCAGATCGCGGTCGGTGAGCGCTGCGACCCGGTCGACCCGCTGCTCGTCGGGCGCGACCAGGATCACCCGCCGCCCCTCATGCTCCAGCGTGAAACCGATATCGGGCCGCGCCATGGCGAGCCGCTTGATGACGTCGACGCAGGCCGCATATTCGGCGCGGGCCGAGCGCAGGAATTTGCGCCGTGCGGGCACCTTGGCGAACAGGTTCGACACGCGAATGCGGGTGCCGGGCGGCAGCGCTGCCGGCCCCTCCCCCACCAGATCGCCATGGTCCACCCGGCGGTGCCACCCGTCCGCGCCGCGCACCCGGCTCTCGATGGTGAGGTCGGCGACGCTGCCGATCGAGGGCAGCGCCTCCCCCCGGAAGCCGAGCGTGGTAACCGCCTCGATCGCGTCGTCGGGCAGTTTCGAAGTGGCATGGCGCTCCAGCGCCAGCGCGATCTCCCCGGGCGCCATGCCGCAGCCGTCATCGACGACGTCGATCGAGGAAAGCCCTCCTTCTGAAAGGCTTACCGAAATCCTTTTCGCTCCTGCGTCGATCGAATTCTCGACCAGCTCCTTGAGCGCGCTGGCCGGTCTTTCGACCACTTCACCGGCGGCGATGCGATTCACCAGATGCTCAGGCAGGCGGCGTATTGACATGGACATTGTCCTAGCCCAAGCGGCGGCGTTCCGCATCCCTTGATAGACGCCGGATTTTCCTCGCCGATCGGGTGGTGCAACCGACACGCAAAATCCGTCCCGGGCGGGCTAGAGAACGGACCAGAGCATGTTCCTCCAGCGTTACTTCAAGTTCATGTCGCACGATATGGCGATCGACCTCGGCACCGCGAACACCGTCGTCTACGTGCGCGGGCGCGGGATCGTGCTCAACGAGCCGTCGGTGGTGGCGATCGAGACGATCAACGGGGTCAAGCGGGTGCGCGCGGTCGGCGACGACGCGAAGCTGATGATGGGCAAGACGCCCGGGTCGATCGACGCGATCCGCCCGTTGCGCGACGGCGTGATCGCCGACATCGACGTCGCCGAGCAGATGATCAAGCACTTCATCCAGAAGGTGCATGGACGCCGCAACTTCATGCGCTGGCCGGAAATCGTGATCTGCGTGCCGTCCGGCTCGACCTCGGTCGAGCGCCGCGCGATCCGCGACGCCGCTTCCAACGCCGGCGCGAGCCAGGTGTGGCTGATCGAGGAGCCGATGGCGGCGGCGATCGGCGCGGGGATGCCGGTGACCGAGCCGATCGGGTCTATGGTCGTCGACATCGGCGGCGGCACCACCGAGGTCGCCGTCCTCTCGCTGCGCGGCCTCGCCTACACCACCTCGGTCCGCGTCGGCGGCGACAAGATGGACGAGGCGATCAGCTCCTATGTCCGCCGCAATCACAACCTGCTGATCGGTGAGGCCACCGCCGAACGGATCAAGCAGGAGGTGGGCGTCGCCAAGATGCCGGCCGACGGCAAGGGCGAGACGATCCACATCAAGGGCCGCGATCTCGTCAACGGCGTGCCGAAGGAGATCACCATCACCCAGGCGCAAATCGCCGAGGCGCTGACCGAGCCGGTTTCGGCGATCGTCGAGGGTGTCCGCATCGCTCTGGAGAACACCGCACCCGAGCTGGCGGCGGACATCGTCGATCAAGGCATCGTCCTGACCGGCGGCGGCGCGCTGCTGCAGGGTATCGACGAGGTGTTGCGCGAAGCCACCGGGCTGCCGGTCTCGATCGCCGACGACCCGTTGACCTGCGTCGCCCTGGGCACCGGACGCGCGCTGGAGGACTCGGTCTTCCGCGGCGTGCTCCAGACGGCCTGATCCGCGCCGCTGGCCGATGGCGGCGCCCCGGCACAGGCGTCGAGGATTCTCCCGCCGGGTCCAATATGGCCTGTTCGCGGGCTATGTCGTTGCGATCGTCGGAATCCTGATCGGAGCCGCGCTGCTGCTCGTCGCGCGGCTCGATCCGCGTGCCTTCGGAACGCTGCGCGGGGTCGTCGTCGATGCCGGGGCGATCTTCACCGGCGCCGGCCGGGTCGGGGTCGATGCCGCGCATGACCTCGGCGACGGGATCGCCGCCTATTTCGATGCCGCGAACCAGAATCGCGCGCTCAAGGAGGAACTGGCGCGCGAACGGCGGCGCGTGATCGCGGCCAAGGCGATCGCCGCCGAAAACGGCCGGCTCAAGAAGCTCGCCCGGCTGACCGAGCACCTTCCCGCCCCGATCCTCTCGGCGCGACTGATCGGATCGACCCCGACCGGCCAGCGGCGCTTCGCGACGCTCGCGGCGGGAACCGCCGAAGGCATACGGCCGGGGATGACGGTGCGTTCGCCCGAAGGGCTAGTCGGCCGCGTCTACGAGAGCGGCATCTTCGCCTCCCGCGTGCTGCTGCTGACCGACGGCGAAACGACCGTCCCGATCAAGATCATCCGCAGCGGCCAGGCAGCGCTGGCCACCGGCCAGGGCGATGGAACGATGGAGGTCCGCGCGCTGATCGCCGGCGGCCGGCCGTTCCGGCGCGGCGACCTGGCCGTCACCTCCGGTACCGGCGGCGTCTATTCACCCAATGTGCCGGTCGCCGTGGTCGTCGCGGTCAACGGCGACCGCGCCATCGCCCGGCCGCTCGCCGACCCCGGCCGCGCGGATTTCGCGGCGGTCTACCCGATCTTCCAGGCACCGGTGGTCGATCCGCCGGCCCAGCCCAAGCCATGATAGCCCCCGAAGGCAATCCTTTCCTGGAGCGCGCGCCGCTCCGCGTGACGATCGTTCCCATCCTGTCGACGCTGGCGGGATCGGCGACGGCGCTGCTGCCCATCGTCGCGACCGAGCCGATCGTGCCGCCCTTCGGGCTGATGATGCTGCTTGCCTGGCGGCTGCTGCGTCCCGAGATCTGGCCGGTCTGGGTGGCGCTTCCGCTCGGGTTGGCCGACGATCTGATCAGCGGCCATTATCTTGGCACCGCGATGATCCTGTGGACCATCGCCTTCCTCTCGCTCGAATGGGTCGACCAGGCGCTGCGATGGCGCGACAGCTGGATCGAATGGGGGGTCGCCTCGCTGGGCATCGTCACGATCGGCATCGGCTCATGGGCGCTGTCGCAGCCGGGCGGCAGCCACACCTCGGTGCTGACCGTCCTTCCCCAGACGATCGGCGCCATCCTGCTGTTCCCGGCGATCCTGCGGATCACCGCGGCGCTTGACAATTGGCGGCTCAAGCGATGAAGCGCAACCGCATCATCACCGAGCAGACCCAGGCCTTCACCTTCACCCGACGCGCCTTCGTCCTGGGCGCCGCGCAGGCGGGGGTCGGCGTGGTCCTGGCGGGGCGCATGGCGTGGCTGTCGATCGCGCAGAACGAACGCTACACCTCTCTTTCGGAGAGCAACCGGGTCCAGCTCACCCTCGTCCCGCCGCGGCGCGGCTGGATCATCGATCGCGCCGGCAAGCCGATCGCGATCAACCGCACGACCTTCCGCGTCGACATCATCCCCAACCAGCTCAGGAACGTCGATGCCGTGCTCGGCCAGCTGAGCCGGCTCCTGGCGCTGACAGCCGACGATCTCGACCGCATCCGTTCCGACCTCGCCGAGGCGCACGGCTTCCGCCCCGTCCCGGTGGTCGAGAATATCGACTACGAGCATTTCGCCGCGGTTAGCGTCCATCAGCCGTCGCTGCCGGGGGTCGCTCCGTCGAGCGGCTATGGCCGCTATTATCCGGCCGGTCCGGCGGTCGCGCATCTGGTCGGCTATGTCGGCCCTGCCTCGGCCGCCGACTATGAGAAGAGCCGTGACCCGCTGCTGATCACGCCTGGCTTCAAGATCGGCAAGGAAGGTCTTGAGAAAACGATGGAAAAATGGCTCCGCGGCAAGCCGGGAGCCAAGCGAAGCGAGGTCACGGCCCATGGCAAGGTGGTGCGTGAGCTGACCACCCGCCCCGAAGTGGTCGGCAATGCGCTCCAGCTCACCATCGATGCGGGTCTGCAACGCTACGCGGCGGCCCGGCTCGGGCCCGAGAGCGCGTCGGCGGTGGTGATCGACACCAAGACCGGCGGCATCCTCGCCATGGCGTCGATGCCCGCTTATGATCCCAACAGCTTCTCGGACGGCATCAGCCATGCCGAATGGGACTTCCTGTCGGGCGACGACCATCTGCCACTCACCAACAAGGTGATGCAGGGACTCTACCCGCCGGGGTCGACCGTCAAGCCGATGGTCGCGCTGGCGCTGCTCGAGGCCGGGGTCGATCCCAGTCAGACCGTCGTTTGCACGGGCCGCTACCGGCTCGGCAACAGCTATTTCCACTGCTGGCGGCATGGCGGCCACGGCAGCGTCGACATGCACCGGGCGATCGCGTCGAGCTGCGACATCTATTTCTACACCATGGCGCGACTGGTCGGGATCGACCGGATCGCGGCAACCGCCCGGATGCTGGGGATGGGTCAGGAATTCGACCTGCCGATGCCGTCACAGCGCTACGGCACCGTGCCCGACACGGCGTGGAAGGCGCGCCGCTACAAGGGTGCGCGATGGACCACAGCCGACACGCTCAATGCGACGATCGGCCAGGGCTACATGCTCAGCAACCCGCTCCAGCTCGCGGTGATGGCCGCGCGGATCGCGAGCGGCACCGCCCTCGCCCCTCGGCTGATCGTCAACAAGCGCTACCCGCCGCAGGGCGGTCCGCTCGACATCGCGCCCGAGCATCTCGACATAGTCCGTCAGGCGATGAGCGGCGTGATCAACGGCCCGTTCGGAACCGGACGATCGGGTCAGCTCAACATCGGCGACCTGCTGCTGGCGGGCAAGACCGGCACGGCGCAGGTCCGCCGCATCACCATGGCGATGCGCCGGGCGGGCCTGACCGGGACCGAGGGAATGCCGTGGAAGTATCGCGATCACGGCCTGTTCGTCGGCTTCGCGCCGGTCCAGGACCCGCGCTACGCGGTGTCGGTGGTGATCGAGCATGGCCTGCACGGCGCCGCTGGCGCGCCGATCGCGCGTGATCTGATCACCTATCTCTATGACCGCAAGCGCGCCGAAGACCGGCTCGCCACGCTCGAACAGGGCTGGGGCGGTACGATCGAGCAGCGCATGGCGCGCAAGGCCGCGATCTGGGCGCACCGCAACGATCCCAAGCCGGCCGCCACGCCCCCGACCGCCGAGGGCTCGCCGCCCCCGCCGCCCACCGGGGAGGCAGATCCCGAATGAACCGCGATTCGATCGTCCCGACCCCGCTGCGCCACATCCCCTGGCGCCTGCTGGCGTTGGTCGTCACCATCGGTGGCTTCGGCCTGGTCGTGCTTTATTCGGCGGCAGGCGGCAACATGCGGCCCTGGGCGATGTCGCAGGGCATCCGCTTCGCGATGTTCGTCGGCCTCGCCATCCTCATCTCCTGGGCAGGCGAGGAGCGGCTGAAGCGGGCGGCGATGCCGACCTATGGGATCATCGTCTTCCTGCTGCTGCTGGTCGAACTGTTCGGCTTCGTCGGCGGCGGCAGCCGGCGCTGGCTCGACCTCGGCTTCATCCGGGTCCAGCCCTCGGAGCTGATGAAGCCGGTGATCGTGCTCGCGGTGGCGCGCTTCTACGACATGCTGCCGGCGGGCGAGATTCGCCGGTTCAGCGCGATATGGCCCCCCGCCCTGCTGATCGGCGTGCCAGCCGCGCTGGTGCTGGTCCAGCCCGATCTCGGCACCGCGCTGATGATCTGCGGCGGCGGCGTCACCGTCGCCTTCCTCGCCGGAGTGCCGCTGCGCCTGTTCGGCGGCGCTGCGCTAGCGCTGGCAGCGGCCTTCCCGATCGCGCTGTCGTTCATGCACGATTACCAGCGCGACCGGATCGAGATATTCCTCAATCCCGAAAGCGATCCGCTCGGCACCGGCTACCACATCATCCAATCGAAGATCGCGATCGGATCGGGCGGCCTGTTCGGCAAGGGCTTCCTCGCCGGCACCCAGAGCCATCTCGACTATCTGCCCGAACGGCACACCGACTTCGTCTTCGCGACCATGGCGGAGGAATGGGGCCTGGTCGGCGGAGTCGCGTTGATCCTCGCCTTCCTCCTGGTGATCCGCTGGGGCATGCGCGTCGCCGGCCGTGCCAAAGGCCGTTTCGCGCGGCTGACGGCGGCCGGGCTGGCGACGACGATCTTCTTCTACGTCGCGATCAACCTGGCCATGGTCATGGGCCTGGCGCCCGTCGTCGGCATCCCCCTGCCCCTCGTCTCCTTCGGCGGATCGGCGATGATGACGGTGCTGATCTGCATCGGCATGCTGATGGCGATCGATCGTTCGGCCCAGCGCCCATAGCGTCCGCCGATCTTTTTTGGGGGAAGGCTAAATTTTTTCCCTCAAAGCGGTTTACATTTCGCGCGAGCCGATGCTAAGGGCGCGCCTCCACGACGGGAGCTACCATCTCCCATCCGCCGGAAAGTGGACGCATAGCTCAGTTGGTAGAGCAGCTGACTCTTAATCAGCGGGTCCTAGGTTCGAGCCCTAGTGCGTCCACCATTCCCCTCCCCCTCATCTCGAAAGCAAGCCTAAGCGGTCTGGTCGCCGGGCGGCGCGGTCATCCGCCTTGGCGCATCGCCGATGGCGGCACCGAGAAATGCTTCTTGAAGGCGGCGGTGAAATTGGTGGCCTCGCTGAAGCCCAGCCGCTCGGCGACGTCCGCGATGCTCAACCCTGCGTCGTTCAGCAGATCGAGCGCGCGCCGCATCCGCAATTCCGTGCAATATTGCTGCAGCGACATGCCGAACATCCGCTTGAACATGAACTGCAGCTTGTTGCGGTTGATGCCGGTGAACGACACGGCCTCCGACAGCGCGATCGGCGCGGGACAACGGCGCTCGACCTCACGGCCCAGCCGCAGGAGGACATCATGCTCTTCGGGCGTCAGCCTCTGCACGCCGGTCGCGGCCTGCGCCGTCGCGGTCCAGGCGTCGAACAGTTCCTTCAGCAACTCCAGCCCGATCATGTGCGCCTGCACCGGACGCCAGGCCGCGCGCCGATCGAGATTGAACAGCCGTTCGGCCAGGAGCCTCGTCCTGCGGTCGAGCGGGATATGGCCGAACGACACCTCGCGGTTCCGCCAGAGGCGGCTCAGCATCGGCGGCAGGTCCGACAGGCTGAAACCCAGTCCGCCTTCCAGATAGTCGCGCGAGATTTCGAGCGAGCAGAAGCGATAGCGCGTTCCCCGCCGATAGGTGCCCGTCAGGCCGGTGCCGGCGGACTGGACGATGAAGGTGCAGAAGCGCTGCCCGTCGTGGATGTCGTCCTGCGGCGAGCTGAAGGTCGCTTGTCCGTCGAATGGGATGCGCAGCCGGACGCAATCCTCGGAGGCCTTCGCGGTGATCAGCCAGTCGCGGGCCACCGTCCCCTGTACGATCTGTACGAGCATCCCCGGCAGCAGCGCCAGATATTCCTCCGTTCCGTCCCTGAGGATGTTGGGAATGCGATCGTCATCGGCAATCGGCCGGTGATCGACCTGCAGAGCGTCGATGCCGCCGGATAGCGCGGGGCTAAGCGCGGAGAGATGTGCGATCTCGGCATCGATATGGGCGCGGTCGGCGGTGATCGTCGTCGCCACCGGGAATCGATCGGCACGCATATTTCCTCGTGCTGATTCCATCATTCGTGCTGCCTCAATCTTGTGATCCGCCGAAAATGCCCGGATGAGCTGGCGGCCGAAACAGCTTGGGCGGCACGGTCGCCTTCACGGGAAGATGCTGTAGGCATTAATGAAGGGGGTAACAATGGCTCACAGCTTCCGACGGTTCGCCCATATCGCCACCGCGGCATCGGCGCTGGCTTTCGGCGCATCCGGCGTCTCAGCGGCCGGCGCGGCGTCCGCCGGCGACGGCGCCGACGAGGACATGATCATCGTCACCGCCCAGAAGCGCGAGGAGCGCCTCCAGGACGTTCCGCTATCGGTTTCGGCGATCTCCTCGGAAAGCCTGCTCGACCGCAACCAGACCCGTATCCAGGATTATTTCGCGAATGTGCCGGGGCTCAACATCAGCGCCCAGGGCAATGGGCAGACCAACCTTGCGATCCGCGGCATCACCACCGGCCAGACGACGAACCCGGCGGTCGGCATCGTCATCGACGACGTCCCGTTCGGCGGCAGCAACGCGCTCGCCTATGCATCCCGCCTGATGCCCGATCTCGACCCAGGCAGCCTGGCGCGGATCGAGGTGCTGCGCGGCCCGCAGGGAACGCTCTACGGTGCCAGCAGCATTGGCGGCCTCCTCAAATTCGTCACCCGCGAACCGTCGATGACCGAGACGAGCTGGCGGGGGGAGGTCGGCGCCAGCGACGTCAGCGGCGGTGCGATGGGCTTCTCCGCGCGCGGCGCTGCCAACATTCCGCTGACCGACAAGCTCGCGCTGCGGGCCAGCGGCTTCTTTCGGCGCGACGGCGGCTATGTCGACAATGTGCTGACCGGCCGATCGAACGTGAACCGCATCGAAAGCTATGGCGGCCATGTCGCGGCGCTGTGGCGACCGGCCGAGCCCCTGTCGGTCAAGCTGTCCGCCCTCCTCCAGAACGTGACCTCGAACGGGTCGTCGGAGGTCGATACCGACGCCTCGCTCCGGCCCGTGCTCGGTTCGCTGCGCCAGGCGCGCCTGCCCGGCGTTGACCATTACGACATCAAGTCGCGGCTGTTCTACGCGACGATCGGCTATGACCTCGGATCGGTCGATCTCACCTCGGTCACCGGCTACGGCATCAGCGACTATAGCGCGTCGATCGAATCGACCTATCGCTTCGGCGATCTCGCGAATCGCTTCTTCGGCGTGCCCGGCGCCGCGCTGGCGAATGATTTCAGGACGAAGAAGTTCAGCCAGGAGGTCCGGCTCGCCTCGAGCGGCGAGAATATCCTCGATTGGGTGGTCGGCGCCTTCTACACGCACGAGACGACCAGCGCGCTCCAGCGGATCCAGGCGCTCGACGCGATCGGCGCCGTCGCCAACTCGCTCCAGCGCACCGAATTCCCGACCAAGTTCCGCGAGCTGGCCGGCTTCGCCTCGGTCACGCTGCATCTGGGCGAGCGTTTCGATATCCAGGCCGGCAGCCGCTACAGCGGCAACAAGCAGGATTATGAGGAAGAGGGCGTCGGCCGGCTGGGCGGCAACTATAGGCGCGCCCAGACCTCGCGCGACCACAAGTTCACCTATCATGTGACGCCGCGCTTCCGCATTTCCGAGGACGCGATGGTCTATGCCCGTGTCGCCACCGGCTATCGCGTCGGCGGTCCCAATCCGCTGACGACGGCGGACGCGGCAGCGGCGGGCGTTCCCACCGAATATGGCCCCGACACCACGACGAACTACGAGATCGGCCTGAAGGGCAACGCCGCCGACGGCGCCCTGACCTTCGACCTGTCGGCCTATCATATCGACTGGAAGAACATCCAGCTCGCGCTGACCAGCCCGACGACCGGCTATTATTATTTCACCAACGGCCCGAGCGCGAAGAGCGAGGGCGTCGAGGCCAGCCTGACCGTGGCGCCCGGCGGCGGCCTGGAGATCGGTTTCAACGCCTCCTACAACAAGGCGGAGCTCAAGGCCGACATGCCGGCCGGCAGCGCCCGCGCCTTCGCCGGGGACCGGCTGCCGTTCAGCAGCAAGTTCACCGCCAGCACCAGCATCGATCAGGATTTCGGCATCACCGATCGATGGGACGGTTTCTGGGGCGCCGGCCTCACCTATGTCGGCAAGCGACCGGGTGAGTTCGTGTCGCGGCCGACCAGCCCGCGAATCGTCTATCCAGACTATGTCTCGGTCGACCTGCGCGCCGGGTTGCGGATGGAGCCATGGACGCTGTCCTTCTATGTCACCAACCTGACCGACGCGCGCGGCGTGGTCGGCGTCTCGACCAACAGCCGCGCGCCCACCGCGACGAGCTTCTACGGCGTCAACTACATCCGTCCGCGGACCGTCGGCATGACGCTGGCGACGGCCTTCTGAGCCGGAGGGACGCATGACGCGCGATCCCAGCGACAGCCGTCTCGATCTCGGCATGGACGCCGCGATCACGCGGCGGGACTTCGTCAACGGCGCGCTCGTCGGCGCCGGCGCGCTGCTGACCGCGTCGGGACCGGCGGGGGCCGCGGCGGCGGGGCCCTTCGCCCCCTCGGGCTCGGCCTGGACGGGCTATGGCGGCGTCGGCGACTATAGCGTGTCGAACGGCAATACCGAGCAGGTGCGCGACGCCGCGCACCTGATCCGCGACGGCGCCTATGAAGCGATCGCAACCTCGCCGGTCGAGGAGAGCTGGGACGTCGTCGTCATCGGCGGAGGCTTTTCGGGCGTCACCGCGGCCTATGAATTCTCCCGCCAGGCGAAGCCGGGGCAGAGTTGCCTGCTGCTTGAGAACCATCCGGTCATCGGCGGCGAAGCCAAGCAGAACGACCTGGACGTCGACGGCATCCGGCTGGCCGGGCCGCAGGGATCGAACGAGAGCCTCGTGCCCGTCCAGCCTTATGGCGAGCGCTACGAGGTGTTCCGCGACTATTGGCACGAGATCGGGATGCCGACCGATTTTCCGCTGGTGCCGCTGGCCGGCGGCGCGGAAAAATACCACATCCCCAACAGCCATTATGACCCGATGGTGATCGAGCGCGAATTCGACGTCGGCTATTATTTCGGCGCCGATGGCTGGCGCACCAACCCGTGGAAGGACGCGTTCCGGTCGACGCCCTGGCCAGAGAATATCCGTCGCGACGTGGACGATTTTTTCAACAACCGACGGGACGGATCGGCGCTTCCCGGCGCGGGGGACGGTTTCGACCGCTTCCTCGACTCGATGAGCTATAGGGAACTGCTCGACCGGCTCGGCTATGGCCCGGAGATATCGAGCTATGTCGACCCGCTGATCGGGGTCGGCAATTACGGCGTCTGCAGCGACGCGATCTCCGCCTATGCCGCGCGGCGGCTCACCCTTCCAGGAACGATCCCGAGCGGTGCCAGCAGCCGCTTCAGCAACCTCAAGGCGGTGTCCTTCCCCGGGGGCAATGCCACGATCCTCCGCACCATGCTGAAGCGGATGATCTCCGACGCAATCCAGGGCGACGGCGGGCTGCTCGCCAATGCGACCGCGCCGTTCAATCCGGCGGCGTTCGACCGGCCCGGACAGGCGGTCCGCCTCCGGCTGTCGAGCACCGTGGTCCGGGTCGAGCATGACGGGCCGCCGGACAAGGCCGAACGGGTCTTCGTCACCTATGCCCGGAATGGACGCCTGCACCGCGTCGCCGCCAAGGCGGTGGTGGTCGGCGCGGGCGGCTGGGTCGCGCGCCGGATCGTCCGCGATCTCCCCTCGGACATCGCGGAGGCCTATTCCGGCTTCAACTACGGTCCGGTCATGACGGCGAATATCGGGCTACGCCACTGGCGCTTCTTCGACCGGCTGGGGATCATCGCGGCGCGATGGTTCGACGGGCTCGGCTGGGAGGCCTGCATTCGCCGCGACGTCGACCTGACCGGCAATGCCCGGCCGCTGACACCCGACTCGCCGATCATGCTGACGCTCTATATCCCCATCCTTCGCCCCGGCGAGGACATGGCAGCGCAGGGCGCGGTGGCCCGCCAATATCTGCTCGACACCTCCTATGCGACGTTCGAGCGGCAGATCCGGGAGCAACTGACGGCGATGTTCGGCAGCCATGGCTTCGACGCCCGGCGCGACATCGCCGGCATCGTCCTCAACCGCTGGGGACATGCCTATTTTGCGCCGTCGCCGGGCTTCTTCTTCGGCAAGGACGGCAAGGAGGCCCCGCACGAGACGATCCGCCGCAGCTATGGACGCATCCGCTTCGCCCATTCGGAGCTTCAGGGAAACATGAACATGGCCCATGCCATGCTCGAGGCCCGGCGCGGGGCCAGGCAGGCGGCCGCGCTGATCTAGCGGCCGGGTCAGGGATATGTGGGAGGATGGATTGCTGGTAGGACGTCGAACCGTCGTCTCGGGAATGGCCGCGGCGCTGGGCGCCCTCGCCCTGCCGGGCTGGGCATTGCCGCAGAAGGGCACCCATGCGGTGCTGCTCGGCACCAAGGGCGGGCCGAGCCCGATCCCGGAGCGCGCCGCTCCGTCGACCGCGCTGGTGATCGACGGCAGGCTGCACCTCGTCGACTGCGGCAACGGCGTCGCCCACCAGCTCGCGAAGGCGGGGATCGCCCTGCCCCTGCTGAACCAGGTCTACATCACCCACAACCATTCCGACCATGTGATCGACGTCGCGACGTTGCTCGTCCTGGCCTGGGCGGCCGGGCTCGCCACGCCGGTCGCCGTGCATGGGCCGCCGCCGATCGCGGAGATCGTGAAGAACGGGCTTGGCGTATCCGCCTACGACATGGCGGCGCGGATGCGCGAGGAAGGCCGGCCGCCGCTGGAAAAGCTGATCACCGTCCGCGAACGCGACACGGGCGGGCTGGTGTACCGCGACGACAGCGTGACGGTGCGCAGCGCGCTGGTCGACCATTATACGGTCCGCCCGGCCTTCGCCTATCGCTTCGACACGGCGGACCGGTCGATCGTCATCTCGGGCGACACCACCTATAGCGAGGCGCTGGCGGAGCTGGCTCGCGACGCCGACGTCCTGATCCACGAGGCGTTGTACGAACCCTTCCTCGACCGGATCAGCACGGCCAACGCGCCGACGTTGCGCGACCATCTGCGCAAGAGCCACACCACCACCGAGCAGATCGGGCAACTGGCCGCGAAGGCCAATGTCGGGAAGGTCGTCCTGACCCATCTCGTCCCGGCGGTCGGGGTGACGGACGAGGAGTGGATCGTCGGCGTCCAGAAATATTATCGCGGCGAGATCGTCGTCGGGCGCGACCTGATGGTGATCTGAGCGGACGGCGCGGGAGATCGGCGCTGGGCCCATCCGATCGGATAGGCTTCGACCGGAATCCGGCCATGCCCATCCGATCGTCTTGCTCGCGTGCGCGCGAAATGCTGCACAATGGACGGATGACCAGCCCATCCCTTTCGATCGAAGCGATTCGCGCAACGCGCGAGGCGCTTGGCACGCGCGTCGTGACCACCCCGACCCTCGATTGGCAATGCGACGAGATCGTCGAGCGGCTGGGGCCGGATTCTCGCGTCAACCTGAAGCTCGAACTGTTCCAGCGCACCGGCACCTTCAAGGCGCGTGGCGCGCTCAACGTGATGCTCGGCCTGTCGCCCGAACAGCGCGCGCGGGGCGTCACCGCGGTCAGCGCGGGCAATCATGCGATCGCCACCGCCTATGCCGCCCGCTCGCTCGGCCTGTCGGCCAAGGTGGTGATGCTCGCCAGTGCCAATCCGGCTCGGGTCGAGCGCTGCCGCAAGCTCGGCGCGGAGGTCGAGATCGCCCCCGACGGCGCATCGGCCTTCGAACGCGCTCGCCAGATCGAGGCGGAGGAAGGGCGCAGCTTCATCCATCCGTTCGAAGGGCCGCTGACCGCGCTCGGCACCGCGACGATCGGGCTCGAATGGGTCGAGCAGGCGGGGCCGCTCGACGCGGTGATCTGCCCGATCGGCGGCGGCGGACTGATCGCCGGCCTTGCCACCGCGATCAAGCTGCTGTCCCCCGGCTGCACGGTCTACGGCGTCGAGCCCGAGGGTGCCGACAATATGCGGCGGAGCTTCGAGGAGGGCGAGCCGGTCGCCAATGCGCGGATCGCGACGATCGCCGACAGCCTCGCCCCGCCCTATTCGCTGCCCTACAGCTTCGACCTGTGCCGCCGGTCGGTCGACGAGATCGTGCTGGTCTCCGACGACCAGCTCCGCGCAGGCATGAACCTGCTGTTTCGTGAAGCGAAGCTCGCGGTCGAACCGGCCGCCGCCGCCGCGACCGCCGCGATGCTGGGCCCGCTCGCCGAGCGGCTATACGGGCAGCAGGTCGGCGTGATCGTCTGCGGGGCCAATATCGACATCGCCGGCTTCGCCGCCCACATCGAAACCGGACGCACCCTCACCGGCTTGCAATAGCGCAGGTGGACCTAGCCGTTCGGCTAAGCCAGGACGGGCGGGCCGATCGCCCCATCCTTTCGGTCGTCTCCAGATCCCGAAGAACGATTTGACTGGCGGCCGGGGATGACGACCATGAAGCGCATGGCGGAAACCGCCGTGGCGTGAATGGCAGGGAGGGCGCGCGACGATGGATGATCCGGTTCCCGTCCCTGCCGTGCCGGACTATTTCCTGCCCGCGACGATCGCCGAGGCCGGCGACCTGCTCGCCCGCCATGACGGCCGCGCCCGGCTGCTCGCGGGTGGCCAGACGTTGATCCCTGAACTGTACCGGCCGGGCGGCACGCCCGCCGCGCTGATCGACCTGCGCCGCATCGCCGAGCTCGGCCGGATCGAGTGGCGCGCCGACCATGTCGAGATCGGCGCAATGGTGACGATCGCCGCGGCGCGGGCCGAACTCGCCCGGGCCTTCCCCGTGGCCGCACCCTGCCTCGGCCATGTCGCCAACAGTGCGGTCCGCAACCGCGCGACGCTGGGCGGCAGTCTCGCCCTGGCCGATCCCGCCTCGGAGATATCGACCTTCCTGCTCGCCCATGACGCCGGGATCATCCTCGCCGGGGGTGAGCTGTGCCCGGTGGACCAGTTGATCGCGGGCTGCGCCGACGCGCCGCCGTTCATCCGCGCCATCCGCCTCCCCCTCCCCGCCGCGCACGAGCGCTCCGGCTTTGCCGAGATATTGCGGCGGCGATCGGGCGGCCGGTCGCTGGCGATGGCGCTGGCGCGGCTCGGCGCCGGGCGCGCCCGGCTGACGGTCAGCGGCGGAACCTGCCAACCCTTCCGGATCGAGGCTACCGACGGCCCCGCGCTGCTCGACGCACTCGTGGCGCGGTCGTCCGCCTTCGATGGACCGTCGACACGAGCCTGGGCGCTCGCCGCCGCCCGCCGGGCGATCGCGACGGCGGAGAATGCGGCATGCTGATCAACTGCACCCTCAACGGCCGCGACACCGCGATCGAGGCCGCCGCCACGACCCGGCTGTCCGCGCTGCTTCGTGAAACGCTGGGCCTGACCGGAACGCATGTCGCCTGCGACGAAGGCGTGTGCGGCTCTTGCACCGTGCTGCTCGACGGCAGCGCCGCGCGCGCCTGCCTGACGCTGGCCGGCCAATGCGACGGTGTGGCGATCGAGACGGTCGAGGGCGTCGCCGCCGGCGAGACGTTCGAAACGATCGCCGACGCCTTCCTGCGGCACAATGCGCTGCAATGCGGCTTCTGTACGCCGGGCTTCGTCACCACCGTCGCCGCGATGCTGCGCGACGATGCGCGCGAGAGGCTCGGCGACGCCGAGGTCGAGGCGCGGATATCGTCGGTCGCCTGCCGCTGCACCGGCTATCTGCCGATCGTCGCGGCCGTCCGCGACCTGCTGGGGCGCGACCGATGAGCGCGGCGATGCCCGGTCACGCCCGCCCTTCGGCGCGGCGCTTCCTCGAAGGGCGCGGTCGCTATGTCGCCGACCTGTCGATGCCCGGCATGCTCCACGCAGTGGTGGTGCGCAGTACCGAGGCGCATGCCGACATCAGCGTCGACGCCAGTGCGGCCCGAGCCGTCGCCGGGGTGCGGCTGGTGCTCGACGGCGGCGACATCCTCGCGGCGATCCAACCGCCCCCGATCATCTGGGACGTCCCCGGCCAGCGCCGCTCGGGGCTGCGCGCGTTGGCGCACGGCCGTGTCCGCTATGTCGGCGAGCCGGTCGCGATCGTCGTCGCCGAGAGCGAGGCGATCGCCCGCCACGCCGCCGCGCTGGTGCGGATCGCCTATGCCCCGCGTCCGGTCGTCGCCTCGATCGACCAGGCGCTGGCCGCCGATGCGCCTCGCCTCTACGACGACTGGCCCGACAATGTCGTCGCCTCGGCCGAATGGAGCGGCGGCGAACCCGATGCCGCCTTCGCCGACGCGCCGGTCCATGTCTCGGGCCGCTATGTGTCGGGCCGGGTCTCGGCCCATTCGCTGGAGACGCGCGGCGTGCTCGCCGCTTATGATCCGGCACAGGACGGCGTCACCATCCACAGCTCGACCCAGGGGCCGCACCAGCTGCGCGAGGCGATCGCCTGGTGCCTGGGCGTCGCCGAGCACCGCATCCGGGTGATCGTGCCCGACGTCGGCGGGGCGTTCGGATCGAAGTCCTGCCCCTATGGCGAGGAGATATTGCTCGCATATCTCGCGTTGTGGCTGCGCGCGCCGGTGCGCTGGATCGAGAGCCGGGCCGAGGCGTTCGTCGCCTGCGCTCCCGGCCGCGACGAGATCGTCGATATCGAGCTGGCCTTGTCGGAGGATGGCCTCATCCTCGGCCTCAAGGCGCTGATCACCCTCGACAAGGGAGCCGAGCCCTATGCCGCCTCGGTCGGGGCCGCCTGGGCCGGAGCGATGATGGTGACGGGTGCCTATCGCATCGCCGACGTCCATGTTGCGACGCGGGTCGTCGTCACCAACAAGACGCCGACCGGCGCCTATCGCGGTTATGGCACGCCCGAGGTCAATTTCGCGCTCGAACGCGCGCTCGACGATGCCGCGCGGCGGATCGGCATCGACCCGGCCGAACTGCGCCGCCGCAACCTCGTGCCCCCCGAGGCGATGCCCGCGCCGTCCGCGACGGGGCTGCTGCTGCTCGACAGCGGCCGCTACGAGGAGATGCTCGATCTCGCGCTCGACGCCTTCGACTATCGCGCGCGGGTCGGTCGGGCGCGCGCCGAACGGGCCGAGGGACGCGCCGTCGGGATCGGCCTCGCCTTCTATGTCGAGCCGACCAATCTCGGCCCGTCCGCGCTGTGCGGCATGATCGGCATCGCCTCGGGCGGCTTCGACATTGCCACGATCCGCATGGAGCCGAGCGGGCAGGTCGTCGTCTTCACCGGCCAGACGCCGATGGGCCAGGGCGTCGAACGGGTGCTGCAACAGATCTGCGCCGCCGAACTGACGATGCCCGACGAGGACGTCACCGTCGTCCATGGCGACACCCAGGCCTGCCCCTATACCGCCTATGGCAGCGGCGGCAGCCGGGGGACAGGCATCGGCGGATCGGCGGTGATGCTCGCCGCCAGCCGCCTCCGCGAGAAGCTCTGCGCGATCGGCGCGCATCTCCTCGGCGCGGCGCCCGACGATGTCGAACTCAGCCAGGGTGGCGTGCAGGTGCGGGACGACGCCGCGCGGCGCGTATCGATCGCCCGGGCCGCACGCGCCGCCTATCTCGCCCATGACCTTCCCGCCGGAATGGACCCCGGGCTCGACGCCCGCGCCAGCTTCGATCCCGCGACGCTCGCCATCACCTACGGTGTCGCGCTGGCCGAGGTCGAGGTCGACCGGGAGACCGGGCTGGTCAACGTGCGCGACATCCTGTTCGGCCATGATTGCGGGCGGCAGATCAACCCGGCGCTGGTCGAGGCGCAGGTGATCGGCGGGATCGTGCAGGGGATCGGCGCCACGCTCTACGAAGGGCTCGACCATGACGCGGCGGGACGGCCCGTCACCCGCTGCATGCGCGACTATCCCCTACCCTTCGCGGCCGATGTCCCGCCGATCGCGCTGGTCCATCTCGAAACCCCGTCCCCCTTCTTCCCCAACGGCGCGAAGGGCGTCGGCGAAAGCGGCGCGATCCCGATCCCGGCCGCGATCGCCAACGCCATCCGCGACGCGCTGGGCGATACGGCCGGCGACGCCGTCAACCGGCTGCCTATCCGCCCGGAAAGCCTTCTCCCAAGCTGAACGAAAGGAATATTCCCATGGCCGATTATGCGAAGGACGAGGCGCGTATCCGCGAGATCGTCGAGCAGATGTTCGAGGCGATCAGCTGGTCCGCCGACAAGGCGCCCGATTTCACCGCCTTCGCCGCCGCCGTGCGCAAGGACGCGCTGCTCGCCCCGTCGGCCCGCCCGCTCAGCCCGACCGACATCGAGACCTTCGTCGGCCGGATGCGCGGGCAATATGAGAGCGGCGCGATGAAGACCTTCGACGAGCGTGCCAACAAGACGATCGTCAAGGTGTTCGGCAACCTCGCCGTGGCGATCGGCAGCTATCGGGCGCAGATCGACGGCGGTCCGGTCGGCCGGGGCGCGAACGGTTTCCTGCTGGTCCGCAACGACGGCGACTGGCAGATCGCGGCGATGGGCTGGGACAGCGAGGGCGAGGACAAGCCGCTGCCGGCCGAGCTGGTCTGATCGGTCGAACGGGGTACGGATGCGATAGAGGCTTTCCGTTCGGTCGCGAGCGGTTAAGCTCTCCATCGCGACAGGCGAGGCCGGGACCATGACAATCAACGCCGGGGACGGCTGGTCCCGACGCATCGACGATCTGGCGCCCCGGATCGCCCGCCACCATGTCACGCTGCTGCGGGCGCCGGCCGGCCATGGCAAGAGCGTCGCCCTCGACCGGCTGCGCGCGGCGGTCGAGGCGGGCGGCGAGCGCTGCGCCGCGCTGCTGCTCGACAAGCGCGACGCCGATCTGAGCCGCTTCTTCCGGCGCGTCGCCCATGCGCTGGGTGTCGATCCCGCCCAGCCCGACGCGGCGGGCGTGGCCGAGGCGGTGGACGGCGAGGCCGACGACGACCGTCTGTCCATGTTGTTCCTCGACGGTATCGACGAGGCGGGCGACACCCTGCCCCCGGCCCTGTCCGACCTGATCCTGTTCGCCCCCGGCCTGCGTTTCGTGATCGCCTCACGCGAAGGCAACCTGCCCGGACTGGCGAAGCTGCGGGCGCAGGACCGGGTCGCTGTGATCGGCCCCGACCAGCTCGGCTTCTCCCGCGCCGAGGCGCTCGCCTTCCTCGGCGCCAGCGAGGATGCCGACGTCATGCGGCTGGTCGATCGTTGCGAGGGCTGGCCGATCCTGCTCAAATTCGTCCGCGACGGCCTCGGCGCCGGCGATCCGCCGTCGCTGGCGGGAGAGGTCGGGTCGGTATCGGCCGATCTCATCGCCGACTTCCTCGACGAACAGATCCTCGCCCCGCTGCTGCCCGAGGACGCCGACTTCCTCGAGCGGACGGCGGTGGTGTCGCGCTTCACGCTCGATCTGGCGCGGCTGCTCGCGCCCGAAGCGGCCGTCGAGCAATCGGTCGAGCGGCTCGGCCGCGCAGCCGGCCTGCTCCAGGCGCGGCGGCTCAACGGCCTCTGGTATCATGTCAATCCGATGCTCCGCGCGACGCTCATGCGGCGCTTCCAGGCGCGGATCGGCTCGGACATCCGCAGCGTCCACCGCGCGATCGAGGCGTGGATGATCGAGCATGACGCGATCGACGAGGCGGTGCTGCACGCCTGCCTCGCCCAGGACTATGACGAATGCGTCCAGCTCGTCCGGCGCTTCGGTCCCGCCAATCTCTCGATGCGCTACGGGCTGCGCACGCTCCGCTCGGTGCTGGCCGCTTTCCCGCGCCATTATCTCGACCATGAACCCTCGCTCGGCATTTCAGAGGCGCTGATCCTGTCGAAGGAAGGCCGCGTGTCCGACGCCCGGCGCCTGGTCCACCGCCTGCGGGAGAAAACCGGCAGCCATGCCGTGCGTCCTGCCGCACTTGGCGATCTCGACCTGCTCGACATCATGCTCGCCTGCCATGCCGATCAGCCGCTCGCGCCGGGGCTGGCCGACCGGCTGTCGGAGGTCGCGGCGACGCTGCCGCATGACGACGTGATCCATCAGGGCTGGGTCCAGAACCTGATCTGCCGCGTCCATCTGAGCCTCGGTAATTTTGCCAACGCCGCAGCAGCCGGGATCGCCGCCGAGCATTATTATGCCCGGTCGGATTCACGCTACGGTCAGTTCTTCGTCCACCTCCACCTCGCATCGACGCGGAGCTGGCAGGGGCATTATGACCAGGTCGCCAGCCACATCGACAGTGCGGAATCGATCGCCGTCCAGCATTTCCCCGAAGAGCCGGCGATGGCGACGCTCTGCCGGCTGTTGCGCGCCGAGCTGCTGTTCGATCAGGGCCAGGCCGATCTCGGCATCGACCTGCTGCCCGCGCTGCAAAGCGCCGAGAACAACGATGGATGGCTCGACCTGTTCGTCAGCGGCTATCGCACCGCCGCGCTGCACGCCTTCCGCGGCAGTGGCCTCGAAACCGCGCTCGCGGTCACCCGGCGGGGCGACGAGGCGGCGTTGCGCATCGGCCTTCCGCGCCTCTCGCTGGTGATGCAGATCCTCCGGGCCGAGCTGCTGTCGCTCGCCGGGCATCGCAACCAGGCAGGCAACGCGCTGCGCGCGATCCGGGTGCCGGGCAATGGCGAGGACGACGCGCGCTGGCGCGAGCGGCTTGCGCTCGGCATCGCCAATGCCCGGCTGCTGATCCATTCGCGTCAGTTCCGCCGGGCGACCGTGCTGCTCGACACGCTGGAAGGCGAATGCGAGCGCCGTGGGATCGGGCGCCTCGTCGCCAAGATCGGCCTGTTGCGGGCGCTGCTGCTCGCCGGTTCGGGCAGCCCGCAGCGCGCGATCGCGACGCTGGTCGAGCTGCTCCAGTCGGCACAGCAGCCGTCGATGCAGGCCTTCATCGAGGAGGGTGAACTGATGGCGCGGCTCTGCTCGCTGGTCGCCCATCATTCACAGCGCCACGCCCTCGGCCCCGAGGCGAGCCGCTTCCTCGCCGAACTGTCGGAGCGGCTCGGTCAGAGCTACCAGCATGTCATCGACCGCGATGCCGGCGGCTCCTATCTCAGTGCCCGCGAGCGCGAGATATTGCTCAGCCTCGCCCAGGGCGAATCGAACAAGTCGACCGCAGAGCGCCTGAACGTCTCCGAGGCGACGGTGAAATTCCACCTCCAGCGCATCTACCGGAAGCTCGGCGCCCACAACCGGGTCAAGGCGATCGCCGTCGCCCAGCAGCAGGGCCTGCTCTACTGAGCAGGGCTAGGCTCCCGCTCTTCCGTCACCCTACCTATCCGAACGGCCAGAAGCTTCCGACCGCTCGACCCCGCACATACTTTCGGCAGCACGGCGTAGCCAGCGCGACGCTTGTCTCCATCCCCCGTTCCCCCTCTCATGGCGACGCATCATCCATTGGGAGCGTGGGATGACATCAGCGGCATACCCCTTCGTCGCCCCGAGCGCCTCCCTCCTTCATCCGCGTCAGAGGAGCCGATCGTGTCGACAAGCATCATGAACCGTCCCGCCGCAGGCAATCCGACGAGCCGCGTGCAGGGCGAGAAGATCCTGCTCGAAGGCGAGGACGGCCTGTTCACCCAATCCTGGTTTCCGATCTGCCTGTCGACCGACGTGCCGGTCGGCACGGTCAAGGGCTATGGCTTCCTCGACGGCCGCATCATCGTATTCCGGGGCGAGGATGGGGTCGCCAACGTCGCCAGCGCCTTCTGCCCGCATCTGGGCGCCGACCTGCGATCGGGCGACGTCATCGGCAATACGGTCCGCTGCGCCTTCCACCACTGGAGCTATGACGGCCAGGGGCGCTGCATCGCCACCAAGATCGGCGATCCGCCGCCGCCGTCCGCCCGCCTCTACAAATTCGTCAGCCAGGAGCGATACGGCATTATCTGGGCGTTCAACGGCGACGAGCCGCATTACGACCTGCCCGACTTCCCCCATCCCGAGGAGGAACTGGTCATCCGGACGGTCGTCAACGGCGAGCCGAACGGAGTCGATCCGTGGATCCAGTGCGCCAACACGCCCGACATGCAGCACATCAAGGCGCTCCACAACATCACGTTCACCCAGGACGACCCAGAGGACATCGCCTGGACCGATCATTCGATGCTCTACAGCTTCTCGGGCATCCACACCGACGGATCGCCGGTCGACAATGTCGTCGGCATCTACGGCACGTCGCTCTACTATCAGAGCACCGACTATGCCGGCCGCTGGTTCGGCTTCCTCAACCCGATGGGGATGCCCCAGGCCGGCTTCTCCCAGAACTACATGGTCCTGGCCGCCCGTCGCGACATGGGCACGCCCGAGGAGGTCGAACGCTTCCTGGATTTCGTCGAGGCGCTCGAACGCGGCGTCGTGTCGGAGGATCTGATGGTCATGTCGTCGATCAAGTTCCGGCCGGGCACGCTGACCAGGAGCGACAAGACGCTCGCCCGCTTCTTCGACTATATGCGCGCCTATCCGCGCGCCCACCCGTCACGCGATTTCATCTGAGCGAGGAACGGCGGCAGCGACCGCCACAAAGGGGACGTGGAGAACATCATGACAGGGAAACTCAGGATCGGCCGATGGGCCATTGGAACCGCTCTATTTTCCTTCGCAACGATCGCCATGGCGCAGCAGCCGGGAACGGGCGGGCCGGCGGTCGGAGCGGATGAGGCGCCCGACCAGATCGTCGTCACCGGCCGCAAGCGCGAGGAACGACTTCAGGACGTTCCCGAGGCGATCACCGCCTTCACCTCGGCGACGATCGAGGCGGCGGCGATCGACAATATCCGCGACGTCGCGCTCAATGTTCCCAACTTCAGCATCTCGTCGGCCGAGCAGCCGGGCATCGTCCTGATCAACATCCGCGGCGTCGGCCAGGTCCGCAACGGGGAGCCGCCGATCGCGGTGGTGATCGACGGCGTCCAGCTCAACAACGTCAACCAGTTCACCCAGGACCTGTTCGACATTGAGCGGATCGAGGTGCTGAAGGGCCCACAGGGGGCTGTCTATGGCCGCAACGCGATCGCCGGCGCGCTCAACATCGTCACCCGCCAGCCCACCAACGCGCTGGAAGGGATGGTGGAGGGCACGGTTGGCACTGGGCTGGACCTGCGCGCTCGCGCCGCGATCAGCGGCCCGATCGTCGAGGACAAGTTGCTGTTCCGCTTTTCCGGGGCGGTGCGCGACTTCGACGGCGACATCAGGAACGTCACCGTCGGCCGCGACATCAACGACGACAAGTCATACAGCTTCCGCGGCAACCTGATCGCCCATCCCACCGAGGCGCTGACGATCGACATCCGCGGCTCGCGGACCGAGAACCACAGCGGCGCCGCGTGGTATTCCTTCGTGCCGCCAGGCTCGCGACGGACCGACCTGCTGCCGATCACAGCCGACATACCGGGCAAGGTCGACCGCTATCTCCACGATGCCTCGGTCAAGATCGACTATGAATTCCCGGGCGCCACGCTGACTTCGGTCAGCGCCTATACGCGGACCAAATTCTTCCTGAACGAGGATTTCGACTTCCTGCCCTTCGACTTTCTGTCGGGCACGCAAGGATTCAAATCGAACGCGTGGAGCCAGGAACTGCGGCTGACGTCCGATCCGGGCCGGTTCAACTGGATGGCGGGCGCCTATCTGATCAAGACCGACCAGAAGCTGGACAGCGTGCTGTTCGTGCGGCCGGGGGCCGGCGGGGTGCTGTTCCCCTTCCCCATCCCGGCGCCGACCATCTTCACCGCCACCCGATCGACCGATGACAATTTCGCCTACGCCTTCTTCGGGCAGGCCAATTATGGCGCGACCGATGCGCTCGATCTGTCGCTGGGGCTGCGCTACGACATCGATGAGCGCAAGCAGACCGACCGGGCGCTACCCGGCCTGCCCCGCTACGACAAGACGTTCAAGGCGTTCCAGCCCAAGCTCGCCATCACCTACAAGCTGACGCCCGACGCCAATCTCTACGCCTCGGCCGGCAAGGGCTTCCGCAGCGGCGGCTTCAACCCCAACGCCCGCATCACCCGCGTCTACAAGGCCGAGGAGAATTGGAGCTTCGAGACCGGCTTCAAGTCGACCTGGCTCGACCGCAAGCTGACCCTCAACGGTGCGCTGTTCTATACCCGGGTCAAGGACCGGCAGATCTACCTGTTCGACCAGCTCACCGGATCGCAGATCATCACCAACCCGATCCCGCGATCGCGCATCTTCGG
The DNA here is from genome assembly GCF_900167915.1 of Rhizorhabdus histidinilytica. GTDB lineage: Bacteria > Pseudomonadota > Alphaproteobacteria > Sphingomonadales > Sphingomonadaceae > Rhizorhabdus > Rhizorhabdus histidinilytica. The sequence goes on from NZ_FUYM01000008.1 coordinate 100,067, forward strand.
TGCCGAGATGGAGATGACGGCGCGCCCGGCGGATGGCCTCGACATCTCGCTGTCGGGCGGTTTCCTCGACACCAAGGTCACCCGCTACGACACGACGGTGTTCGCCGGGCTGCCGGCGGCCGGAGACTTCACCGGCAACGATCTGCCGCAGGTGCCGCGCTGGTCCTATTCGGCGGCGATGCAATACCGCATCCCGCTCGGCGCCGACACCGATCTCACTCCACGCATCGAGGCGAACGGCAAGGGCGGTCATTATTATTGGGAAGTCGACAATCGCGACCGGCTGAATTTCGTCAACCTGGTCAATGCCCGACTGTCGCTGCGCACCGGCCCGGTGACGCTGACCGCCTATGTCGAGAACCTGTTCGACAAGGAATATCTGGTCGACGTCGTCGCGCAGCGCTTCAGCGGCGCCCCGCTCGGCGATTACAACCAGAGGAGCTGGGGACGGCGCTACGGCCTGACCGGCCGGTTCAACTTCTAGGCCGATGCGGGCGGCCGTCGTCACGGGGGCGTCGAGCGGCATCGGTCGCGCGACGGCCGCCCTGCTGGTCGAACGCGGCTGGCAGGTGTTCGGCTCGGTCCGCACCGAAGCGCAGGCAGAGGCGCTCAGCGCCGAGCTCGGTCCGGACCTCGTTCCGCTCCGCTTCGACCTGCGCGACGGCCCGGCGATCGCCCGGGCGGCCGAGCAGGTCGCGGCGGCGCTGGGCGCGGACCGCCTGGCGGGGCTCGTCAACAATGCCGGGCTCGCCCATTTCGGACCGCTCGCACAACAGCCGATCGAGGACTGGCAAGCGCAGATCGACGTCAACCTGACCGGTACGCTGCGCGTCGTCCAGGCCTTCCTGCCGCTGCTCGGCAGCGATCGCGCGCGAAGCGGTGCGCCGGGGCGGATCGTCACCATCTCCTCGGTCAGCGGGCGGATCACCCTGCCCTTCACCAGCGGCTATTCCGCGTCGAAACATGGGCTGGAGGCGCTGTCCGACGCGATGCGGCGCGAGCTGGCGATCTACGGGATCCGGACCATCGTCATCCAGCCCGGCGCAGTGCGGACGCCGATCTGGGACAAGATCGACCGACCGGAGGACCAACGCTTCCAGGACGGAGACTTCGGCGGACTGTTCGCACGGTTCAAGACCGCCTTCGCCGCCGCGGGCGAGGCGGCGCTGCCGCCCGAGCGCTTCGCGGCGCTCGTCCACCACGTTCTCACCGTCCGCAACCCGCGCCCACGCTATGCGCTGATGCGCGGGTGGCTGACCCACTGGACGCTGCCGCGCCTGCTGCCCGACCGGACGCTCGACCGCATCCTGGCCGGCCAGCTCGGCATTTCATGAGGATGGGAGCCGCATGATCACTGTCGAGAAGGCCACTCGCATCGCCGCCCCGGCCGACCCGCTGTGGCACCTGCTGTCGAGCCGCGAAGGGCAATGCCGGCTCGAGCGCGGCATCGTCGCATCGATCGAGTTCGAAGGCGACGGCGTGGGCATGATCCGCCACATGCGTCTCGAAGGCCATCCGCCCGAGATCGTCGTCAGGGAACGGCTCGACCTGTGTGATCCGGTCGCGCGCGAGATGCGGCTGAGCATCGTCGATACCGGCGACGTTGTGCCCTTCGCCTGCCACAGCGGCCATGCCCGCGTCATCCCCGCCGGGCCGGCGGCATCGATCCTCTATCTGCGGACCAGCTTCGTGCCGGTCGACATGGAGGACGAAGCCGCCCGCGCCATCGCCGAGCGGAACCACGACATGCTGATCGCCAACGTCCGCGCGGCGCTGGCCGAAGCCATCTAAGCGAGTTTCAGTAAGATTGAACCGTTCCCATCAATCTGAAACCGGCTCTAGGCAGGAACCTTCGCCAGCACGTCGCGGACCGCTGCCACCGCATCGGCGGCCCTGTCGCCGTCCGGGCCGCCGCCCTGCGCCATGTCGGGCCGGCCGCCGCCGCCCTGCCCGCCCAATGCCGTCACCGCGGCCTTGACGAGGTCGACCGCGCTGATCCGGTCGGTCAGGTCGCCGGTGACGCCCGCCGCAACGCTCGCCCGACCGTCGTTGACCGCGACGATTACCGACACGCCCGAGCCGAGCGTCGCCTTGGCCTCGTCGACCAGTCCACGCAGCCCCTTGGGGTCAAGCCCCTCGACGACCTGCGGCAGGAATTTCACGCCCGCCACGTCCTCGGGGCCGGCCGCCTCGGCCTTCGAACCGCCGCCCAGCGCCAGCGCCTTCTTCGCCTCGGCCAGCTCGCGTTCGAGCTTGCGGCGCTCCTCGACCAGCGCAGCGATGCGCGCGGGCACGTCGTCGGGAGCGGTCTTGAGCGCGGCAGCGGCTTCCTTGAGCTTCTCGTCGCGCTGGATCAGCCACAGGCGTGCGGCCTCGCCGGTCAGCGCCTCGATACGGCGGACGCCGCTCGACACCGCGCTTTCGGAGATGATCTTGAACAGCGCGATGTCGCCGAGCGCGGAGACATGGGTGCCGCCGCACAGCTCGACCGAATAGCTCTTCGCGCCGAGGTCGCGATCGGCCCTGCCCATCGAGAGGACGCGGACCTCGTCGCCATATTTCTCGCCGAACAGCGCCATCGCGCCGGCCTCGATCGCGGCGTCCGGGGTCATCAGCCGGGTGGTGACCTCATCATTCTCGCGGATGTGCCGGTTCACCTCGGCCTCGATCGCGGCGATGTCCTCGGGCGTCAGCGCCTTGGGGTGCGAGAAGTCGAAGCGGAAGCGATCGGCCGCGACGAGGCTGCCCTTCTGCGTCACATGGCTGCCGAGCCGGTTGCGCAGCGCCGCGTGGAGCAGGTGGGTCGCCGAATGGTTGGCGCGGATGCGGGTGCGGCGATCGCCGTCGACGATCAGGTGGAGCGCGTCGCCGGTCCGGACCGACCCGCTCACCACCTTGCCACGGTGCGCGTGCAGACGACCGAGCGGCTTGGCGGTATCCTCGACCGCTATCTCCAGGCCGTTGTCGCCAGTGATCCGGCCGGCGTCGCCCATCTGGCCGCCGCTCTCGCCGTAGAAGGGCGTCTGGTTGGTGACCAGCACCACCTCGTCGCCCGCCTTGGCTTCGGCAACGCGCTGGCCGTCCTTGACGATGGCGAGGAGCTGGCCATCGCCTTCCTCGCTGACATAGCCGGTGAACTCGGTGCCGCCGAACTCCTCGGCGATGTCGAACCAGACCTCGTCCGACGCCTTCTCGCCCGATCCCTTCCAGGCAGCGCGCGCGGCGGCCTTCTGCTCGGCCATGGCGGCGTCGAAGCCGCTCCGGTCGACGCCCAGGTCCTGCGCGCGCAGCGCGTCCTCGGTCAGGTCATAGGGGAAGCCGAAGGTGTCGTAGAGCTTGAACGCGACCGCGCCGGGCAGCACGTCGCCCGGCTTCATGCCGCCGGTCGCCTCGTCGAGCAGGCGCAGGCCGTTGGCGAGCGTCTGGCGGAAGCGGGTCTCCTCGAGCTTCAGCGTCTCCTCGATCAGCGGCTGTGCGCGGACCAGCTCGGGATAGGCGGCGCCCATCTCGGCGACGAGGCTCGGCACCAGGCGGTACATCAGCGGCTCGGCCGCGCCGAGCAGGTGCGCGTGACGCATCGCGCGGCGCATGATCCGGCGCAGGACATAACCACGCCCTTCATTGGCCGGCAGCACGCCGTCCGCGACCAGGAAGCCCGAGGCGCGCAGGTGATCGGCGATGACGCGATGCGATGCCTTGAAATCGCCATTGGTCGCGGTCCGGGTGAGCTCGCCCGAGGCGGCGATCAGCGCCTTGAAAGTGTCGGTGTCGTAATTGTCGTGGACGCCTTGCAGCACCGCGGCGATGCGCTCCAGTCCCATGCCGGTGTCGATCGACGGCCTCGGCAGGTCGATCCGGGTTTCCTTGTCGACCTGCTCATATTGCATGAATACAAGGTTCCAGATCTCGACGAACCGGTCACCGTCCTCGTCGGGGCTGCCCGGGGGGCCTCCGGGGATGTGCGCACCATGATCGTAGAAGATCTCCGAACAGGGGCCGCAGGGGCCGGTGTCACCCATCGACCAGAAATTGTCCGAGGTCGGAATGCGGATGATCCGGCTCTCGGGCATGCCGATCTTCTTCCACAGGTCGAACGCCTCGTCGTCGGTGTGGAAGACCGTGACGGTCAGCCGCTCGGCCGGGATGCCCCAGGTGCCGGTGATCAGGCTCCACGCCAGGCTGATCGCGCGTTCCTTGAAATAGTCGCCGAACGAGAAGTTGCCGAGCATCTCGAAGAAGGTGTGGTGGCGCGCGGTGTAGCCGACATTGTCGAGATCATTGTGCTTGCCGCCGGCGCGCACGCATTTCTGCGAGGAGGTCGCGGTCGAATAGGGCCGTTTTTCAAGGCCGGTAAAGACATTCTTGAACGGCACCATGCCCGCGTTGACGAACATCAGCGTGGGATCGTTGTGCGGCACCAGCGGCGCCGACGGCACCAGTTCATGCCCTTCCTTCGCGAAATGGTCGAGGAACGAGCGGCGAATGTCGTTGGTCGATGTCATGGGTGCGACTTAGGCGAGAGCAGGCCGCTTCTCAAGCGGTTCGGCGGAGAGCATGGCAGATCGTCACTGCTACGTCCTAATGCGTATGGCCGAAAGCGATGTCATCGGAGCATATGCCCTCATGATGTCTCGCTCATCCCGACGATCCGCGGCCGTCCTGCTCGGCCTGTTCTGCCTCTTCGCGGCGCAGGCCGCAACGGCTCGGTCCGACCGGCTCGCGCGCGAGGGGCACGCGCTGGCGGTGAAACGGTGCGGCGCCTGCCACGCCACTGAAATGACCGGAGCGAGCCCGCTCGCCGCGGCACCGCCCTTCCGCTCGCTCGCCTATCGCTATCCGGTCGAGACGCTCGATGAAGCGCTCGCCGAAGGGATCGTCGTCGGCCATCCGGACATGCCGTCCGATCCATGGGAACCGGCCGACATCAAGCGCTTCATCGCCTATCTGGAAAAGATCGGACCGAAGCCCGCGAAAACGCGCTGAACGCGAGGTCAGGCATAGGCGTAGGGCCCGCCCTTCTCCAAAGCCCTCTGGTAGGCGGGACGGGCATGGATACGGCCGAGCCAGGCGAGGATCGACGGGCGGCGGCCGTCGAGCTTGAGGCGCTGGCGGCCGGCTTCGAGCGGGAAGCTCATCATGACGTCGGCGGCGCTGAACTCGGCGCCGGCGAACCAGGGACGCCGGCTCAATTCGCCCTCGACATAGTCTATATGGGTCATAGCCATGCGGGTGACGAAGCCCCTCGCGGGCCATCCGAGGGGCCCCATCTTGCCGATCACCAGCGACAGCAACAATGGCGGCATCAGCGAACCTTCGGCATAATCGAGGAAGTAGCGCCAGCGCAGCGCCCCATCGGGGTCTTCGGGTGGGCCGAGCCCGCCGCCCGAGAGCGCCACCAGATATTCGAGGATCGTCGCGGTCTCGGCGACGATGCGCCCGTCATGTTCGACGACGGGCGACTTGCCGAGCGGATGGACTTGCTTGAGCGCAGGAGGCGCGAGCATCGTCCTGGGATCGCGTTCGTAGCGGCGGACCTCATAGGGAAGGCCCAGTTCCTCGAGCATCCAGAGGACACGCTGCGACCGCGAATTTTCGAGATGATGGACGATCATCACCATGGGCAGCCTCCCGCGAGACGGCCCGGCTCGCCGATCAGCCCGGCTCGTTCACATAGACGGCGAGTTCGTTACCCGAAGGCTCGCGGAAGTGGAAGCGGCGGCCACCTGGGAAGGCGAAGATCGGGCGGCTGACCACCCCGCCCGCCGCCTCGACCGAGGCCAGCGCGGCTTCGAGATCATCTGTCTCGATCACCGCGAGCGGCGCGGCCGTGGCGTCGCCCGCGTCGCCATTGAGCCCGATGTCGCTGCCGGCCTGCCCGGTCGTAGCAGCATAGTCGGGGCCGAAGGCGGTCAGCGACCAACCGAACGCCTTTTCGAAGAAGGCCTTCGACGCGGCCGTGTCGCCGACCGGAAGCTCGACATAGTTGAGACGCGCGGTCATGGTCCTCGTTTCCCGATATTCGTCATCCCGGCGAAAGCCGGGATCTCCATGCCTGTTCCATCGTCACCGCCTGCGGCACGAAGGAAAGGGAGATTCCAGCTTTCGCTGGAATGACGAGAGGATGGTGCGGATGGGGAAGGCTCTCCGCCTCTCCCTTGCCTCAGATGTCGTCCTCCTCGGACGGACCCGCCATCAGCGCCTCGCCGACGCCGTCGGCATTGCCACGGATCGCGGCTTCGAGCTTGGCGGCGACCTCGGGATTCTCGCGCAGATAGACCTTCGAATTCTCGCGGCCCTGGCCGATGCGGATCGAATCATAGCTGAACCAGGCGCCCGACTTCTCGACCAGCCCGGCCTTGACGCCGAGGTCGAGCAGCTCGCCGACCTTCGACACGCCTTCGCCATACATGATGTCGAACTCGACCTGCTTGAACGGCGGCGCGACCTTGTTCTTGACGACCTTCACACGGGTGGCGTTGCCGACCACCTCGTCGCGGTCCTTGATCGCGCCGGTGCGACGAATGTCGAGTCGGACCGACGCGTAGAATTTCAGCGCGTTGCCGCCGGTCGTCGTCTCCGGCGAGCCGTACATCACGCCGATCTTCATGCGGATCTGGTTGATGAAGATGACAAGGCACTTCGACCGGCTGATCGAGCCGGTGATCTTGCGCAGCGCCTGGCTCATCAGCCGGGCCTGGAGGCCGACATGGCTGTCGCCCATCTCACCCTCGATCTCGGCGCGAGGAACCAGCGCCGCGACCGAGTCGATCACCAGCACGTCGATCGCGTTCGAACGGACCAGCGTATCGGCGATCTCCAGCGCCTGCTCGCCGGTGTCGGGCTGCGAGACGATCAATTCATCGATGTCGACGCCGAGCTTCTTGGCATAGACCGGGTCGAGCGCATGCTCGGCATCGACAAAGGCCGCGGTGCCGCCCGCCTTCTGCGCCTCGGCGATCGCGTGGAGCGCCAGCGTGGTCTTGCCCGAGCTTTCCGGCCCGAACACCTCGACGATGCGGCCCTTGGGCAGGCCGCCGATGCCGAGAGCGATGTCGAGCCCGAGCGACCCGGTCGAGATCGCCTCGACCTGCATCGTCTCACGGCTGCCGAGCTTCATCGCCGAGCCCTTGCCGAAGGCGCGATCGATTTGCGCCAATGCGGCTTCAAGGGCCTTCTGCCTGTCCATATTCGCTGCTTCCCTTTCGGATCCGATGAGCTTCAACTGTGCCGACATGTGCGTCACTCCCTCGTAGATCGGGTGGCCCGAAACCTCAAACCGGAAACGCATGTACCCCGAATGTTCCATTGGAACAAGAGGAGAACTTAACTTTCTGTCATCCCCGAGATGCCGGCCTCCGCCGGCATGACGAAATCGAGAGGATGTTCGGCGATTATTCCGCCACCGCCTCGCCGCGCGCATGGTCGGCAAGCGCCTCCCGCGCGGCCTGGCCGATCTGCTGGACCGAGAAGGGCTTGGGCAGGAAACCGATATTATCGAGGTCGATCGAGCGGCGGAGCTGTTCCTCTGCATAGCCCGACATGAAGATGATCGGCAGGTCGGGCCGCTTCTCGCGCGCGGCGCGGGCCATGGAGGGGCCGTCCATCGTCGGCATCACCACGTCGGAGATGACGAGGTCGATCGGCTCCTCGGCGCTTTCCAGCATCTCCAGCCCCTCCTCGCCATTGGTGGCGGTGAGTATCTTGTAGCCTTGCCGCGCCAGCGCCCGTTCGGCGACGGCGCGCACCATCGCCTCGTCCTCGACCAGCAGGATGGTACCGGTGCCCCACAGCTCGGTACTCGCCTCCTTGGCCGGCGCCCGGGCGGCAGCGGCTGTGGCGGGCGCCTCGTGGACGGGCAGGTAGATGACGAAGCTCGTCCCCACCCCCACCTCGCTCTCGGCAAAGATGAAGCCGCCGGTCTGCTTGACGATGCCGTACACGGTCGACAGACCGAGGCCGGTCCCCTTGCCCACCTCCTTGGTGGTGAAGAAGGGCTCGAAGATCTTGTTGAGGTTCTCGGCGGAGATGCCGCTGCCGGTGTCGGTCACCTTCATCGCGGTATATTCGGTCACCGGCATGATCTCGATGCCGAGCCGGCGGACGTCGGCCTGCGACACGGCATAGGTCTGGATCGTCAGCGTGCCACCGTCGGGCATCGCATCGCGGGCGTTGACCGCAAGGTTGACGATCACTTGCTCGAGTTGCCCCGGATCGGCGCGGACGGTGCCCAGGTTGCGGCCATGGCTGACCTCGAGCCGGACGGTTTCGCCCAGCAGCCGGTTGAGCAGGTTCGAAATCTCCGAGATGACGTCGGGAATCTGCAGGATCTGCGGACGCAGCGTCTGCTGCCGCGAGAAGGCGAGCAGCTGGCGGGTCAGCGCTGCCGCGCGATTCGAATTATGCTTGATCTGCTGAATGTCGTCATAGTCGCTGTCGCCAGGGATGTGGCGCATCGTCATCAGGTCGCAATGGCCGATGATCGCGGTCAGGATATTGTTGAAGTCGTGGGCGACGCCACCGGCGAGCTGCCCGACCGCCTGCATCTTCATCGCCTGGGCGACCTGCCGCTTGAGCCGCGACTCCTCGCTGTTGTCCTTGAGGCTGAGCAGCACCGACGCCTTGCCGAGCCCCTTGGCCGCGGCGATGGTCAGCGAGACGTTTTCCTCGGGCCGTTCCTTGAGCCGCACCGACAGGTCGCTCGCCGATCCGCGCCCAGCGGAGAAGCGCCGCACCGCATCGGATACGGCAGCCTTGTCCTCCTCGACGACGAGGTCGCTGGGATAGACGATCGTCGCCTCCGGCCCCAGCCCGGCGGCGCGGCGGAACGAGCTGTTCATGAACAGGACGCGGCCGTCGCGCTCGGCCACGGCCAGGCCGATCGGCAGCATGCCGAGCAGCGCGTGGAGATCGCCGGTCGCCACCGCCCGCGCCTCGGCGCCATGGCCGGTCGGCTCGTCGAGCAGCAGGAACAACGTGGCGTCGGCCCCGCCCTGATTGTCGAGCGGTATCTGGATCAGGCGGACCGGATCGGCCGTGGCGGGATCGGCGGCAAGCCGGATCATGTCGCCGTCGCTGCGCAGCAGTTCGGCGAAGGCCCAGCCCGCGCTCGGCGCATCGGCCGAACCCAGCGCGCGTTGCAGGAATACCCGGTTGGCGACCAGGCCGATGCCGTTGCCGTCGACCAGCGCGGCCATCACCCCGGCGCTGCCGATCCGCCGGCCGATTTCACTGCCCAGCATCCGCATGACGTCGCCCAGCCCGTCGAACTCGCTCGACCGGTGGAAGCGCCAGACGAGGTGATCGTCGCCATTGCCGGCACGTCGCACGACGACATCGATCAGGCCGCGGTCGGTGGACAGCCGGGCGAGCTGGGCGAGACCGTCGCGCCGCGCCGCCAGCGCCGCCGAGGAAAGCTGCATCCTCGCGGCCGCGTCCAGCGGCAGGCCGGGCGGCGTCGGCAGCCCGCCGAACCAGGTCTCATATTGGCGGTTGGCGCAGAGCAACTCGCCGCCCGGCCCGGTGATCGCCACCCCGGACGCCGAATCCTCGATCGTACCCAGCAGCAATTCCGTGTCGAGCAGCCGTTCGGGCCGGCTGTGGATTCGCGCGCGGAGCATCGCCACCAGCAGGATCATGCCGATCCCCAGGCAGAAGGCGAGCATGAACAGGCCGGCGACCAGCAGGTTGTCGGTCGCGCCCCAGATCATCCCCGTCATCCCGATCGAGGCGATGAAGGCGAGCACCGCGAGCAGCAGGTTGAGCGCGAAGCGGCCCGAGCTCGCGGAGATCGGGGCGGCGGAAAACAGCGTGGCCATCCGCGCTTGATCTCCGCCGCCCGTGCTTTCGTCAAGCGGGACGCCCTACCAGATGTGCAGGCGATCCGCCGGTGCGAGGTACATCTTCTCACCGGCCTTCACATCATAGGCCTCGTAGAAGGGATCGAGGTTGCGCACGACCCAGGTGCGCTGGATCGAAGGCGAGTGCGGATCGGTCAGCAACCGCTGCCGCAGATTGGCCTCGCGATAGTTGCGGCGCCACACCTGCGCCCAGCCCAGATAGAAGCGCTGGTCGCTGGTGAAGCCGTCGATCACCGGCGCCTTCCGCCCCTTCAGCGCCATCTGATAGGCCTCATAGGCCACGGTCAGTCCGGCGAGGTCGGCGATGTTCTCGCCCTGGGTCAGTGCGCCCTGGATGTGCAGCCCGGGCAGCGGCTCATAGGCGTCATATTGCCTGACGATCCGGCCGGTCAGCACGCCGAAGCGCTTGACGTCGTCGGCGGTCCACCAGTCTGACAGCCGGCCGTGCATGTCGTACTTGGCGCCCTGGTCGTCGAAATGATGGCTGATCTCGTGCCCGATCACCGCGCCGATCCCGCCATAGTTGATCGCCGGGTCGGCATGCGGATCGAAGAAGGGCGGCTGCAGGATCGCCGCCGGGAAGACGATCTCGTTCATGCTGAAATTGGCGTAGGCGTTGATCTCCATCGGGGTCATTCCCCATTCGGTGCGGTCGATCGGCTTGCCTAGCTTGTTCAGGTTGCGCTGCCATTCGAAGGCGTTGGCCCGCAGCACGTTGCCCAGCAGATCGCCGCGCCGGATCTCCAGCGCCGAATAGTCGCGCCACTTGCTCGGATAGCCGATCTTCGGGGTGAAGGCCGCCAGCTTTGCCCGCGCCTTCACCTTGGTCCCGGGCGCCATCCAGCTCAACCCGTCGATCCGCCGCCCCATCGCCGCGATCACGTTGCGGACCAGTTCGTCGGCCGCGGCCTTGGTCTCGGGGGTGAAATAGAGCTTCACATATTCCTGGCCAAGATCCTCGCCGACCTGCTCCTTGATCAGGGTGACGCCGCGCTTCCAGCGCTCGGCATTCTGCGGCGTCCCCGACAGCACCGTCTGGTTGAACGCGAACTCCGCCTCGACGAACGGCTTCGACAGATAGGGCGCCTCGGCGTTGATCGCCGCCAGCAGCAGATAGTCCTTGAGCACCTCGACCGGCGCCGCCGCGATCGCCTTGGCCATGCCGGCGAAGGCGCTGGGCTGGCCGACCAGATAATCGGTCTGGCCGTCGAGACCCGCCGCCTTCAGATAGGCGTCCCAGTCGAAACCGGGCGCGTTCTTCGCGAAATCGCCGCGCCCCCATTTGTTATAGGTCTTGGTGCTGTCGCGCGAATCGACGCGGGTCCACTGGACCTTGGCCAGTTCGGTTTCGAAGGCGAGGATCGCCGCCGCCCGCTCGTCGGCGCGCGGCTCGCCCGCCAGGGTCAGGAGCTGCGCGACATAAGCCTGGTAGGCGGTACGGGTCTTCGCCATCTCGGCATCGGATTTCAGGTAATAATCGCGGTCGGGCAGCCCGAGCCCGCCCTGCCGCAGGATCGCGATATAGCTCTCGGGATTCTTGTCGTCCTGGTCGACGAAGGAACGGAACGGCGTCCGGATGCCGAGCCGCAGATACTCGCCCATCTTCGCCGCGACAGCGGGACGCCCATCGAGCGCCTTGACGGCATCGAGCAACGGCCGGAGCGGAGCGATGCCGGCGGCGTCGACCGCCGCCTCGTCCATGAAGCTGGCGTAGAAGTCGCCGATCCGGGTGCCGGGCGTCTTGGCGATCCGTTCGAGAATGTCGTGGCTGCGCGCCATCGACAGCTCGTCGAGCACGGTGAACATGCCGAAGTTCGACCGATCGGCGGGGATCGGCGTGTTCTTCGCCCAGTTGCCATTGGCATAGGCGTAGAAATCGTCGCCGGGGTGGACGTTGCGGTCCATGCCCGCGAGGTCGAAGCCGAAATCGCCATAGGTCGGCTTGGCCGCAGCCTTCGCCGGCGCGGCGCGCGCGGCATCGCCGGCGCTCGGCGTGCCCACGGGCACGAGCATGCTGCTCGCCGCGAGAGCGATTAGGAAAGTCTTCATGGGAACCTCGGTGTATGATCTGACTATGACGGCCGGCTTACCATCGGCCTTGTCAGGATCAACCCCGCTCTTCCCCCGCACGCTCCGCGCGATGCCGCTCTCGCAGGTTCCATTTGTGGGAAACCCAGGCCCGCCAGATGCAGCCCGACAGCAGATAGCCGACCACTGCGGTGATTACCGATATGACGAACAGCCCTACGACCAGCGCCGGCGCCGCAGCGGAGGCGAGCCACGCAGCCCATTCGGCCAGGGTCGCGCCCTGATTGATCATCGTCATCACGGTGCCGACGTCGACTGCCGAATGGATGAAGCGATTGCCGACGATGATCGAGAGATAGAGAATGAACGGGGTCGTCGCGGGGTTGCTTAGGAAGGTCATCGCCACTGCGATCGGCACATTGGCCCGGCACGGCAGCGCGAGTAGCGCGGCGCCGATGATCTGCAGGCCGGGAATCATGAGGAAGATGCCGACGATCAGGCCCAGGGCGACGCCGCGCGGGACGGAACGCCGGGTAAAGCGCCACAGCGCCGGCTCCAGCACGCGATGGGCGAAAGGCCGCAGCCAGCGCACCTCCTCCAGCGATTCGCGGGTCGGGGCATTCTTGCGCCACCATCTGCCGATGCTGTCGAACATCCGCGCCGGGCTCAGCCGCGATCGCGCAGCAGCCGCTGCTGCTCGCGCTTCCAGTCGCGTTCCTTCTCGGTATCGCGCTTGTCGTGCAGCTTCTTGCCCTTGGCCAGCGCCAGCTCGACCTTCGCCCGGCCGCGCCCGTTGAAATAGATCGACAGCGGGATCAACGTCATCCCCTCGCGGGAGACGGCGTTGCGCATCTTGTCGATCTCGCGCGCATGGAGCAGCAGCTTGCGAGGCCGTTTCGGCTCATGGTTGAAGCGGTTGCCATGGCTGAACTCGGGCACGTTCGAATTGACCAGCCAAACCTGATCGTCCTTCACCTCGGCATAGCTTTCGGCGATCGACCCCTCGCCGAAACGCAGCGACTTCACCTCGGTACCGGTCAGGGCGATGCCGGCCTCGAAGAACTGCTCGAGGAAATAATCGAAGCGCGCCCGCCGGTTCTCGGCGACCACCTTCTTCTTCTCGAACTCTGCGGGACGCGGGCGGGCCATGGACTCAACTTAACGCAAAAGGATCGATTTCGTCTCCCGGCAAAGGGAGACGGTCGGAGATTCAGGCGATGCCGGCGTGCGCCAGCGCCGCGTCGACCGCGCTTCGGCTCGCTTCCGAAGGCCAGGTCATCGGCAACCGCAGGTCCGCCGGGAAATCCCGGTAGGTGCGGGTCAGGGCATATTTGACCGGGCCCGGTGAAGCGTCGCTGAACAGCGCGGCATGGAGCGGAAACAGCCTGTCCTGCAGCGCTAGAGCATCCGCCCAGCGGCCATCGGCGCAGGCCTTCTGGAACTGCGCGCACAGGCCGGGGGCGACATTGGCGGTGACCGAGATACAGCCGACCCCGCCCATCGCCATGAAGCCGAGCGCCATGTCGTCATTGCCCGAGAGCTGGCAGAAGTCGGGGCCGCAATGGAGCCGCTGCGCCGAGACGCGCTCGACCTTGCCGCTCGCGTCCTTGACTCCGACGATCGTCTTGATCCCGGCCAGCTTGCCCAGCGTTTCGGGCAGGATGTCGGTCACGGTGCGCGCCGGCACGTTGTAGACGATGATAGGCAGGCTGCAATTGTCGGCCAGGTGACGAAAATGGGCGATCAGCCCGTCCTGGTTCGGGCGGTTGTAGTAAGGCAACACGACCAGCGCCGCATCGGCCCCCGCCGTCTGCGCCGCCTTCATATGCTCGAGCGCGACCGCAGTGTCGTTCGAGCCGCAGCCGGCGATCACCGGCACTCGGCCCTTCGCCTGCTCGATGCAGACGCGCACGACATGGTTGTGCTCCTCGATCGACATGGTCGCGCTTTCGCCCGTGGTGCCACAGGGCACGAGCGCGCTCGATCCTTCCGCGATTTGCCAGTCGACAAAGCCGCGGAACAGTTTTTCGTCGAACGCCCCGTTGCGAAACGGCGTCACCAGGGCAGGTATCGACCCACTGAACATCACGCTCTCCCTTCACCTCGGGCGTCGGCCGCGCCATAATGGCGCAATGAAGCTCGTCCGAGAAACGAATGCGCCCAATAGGTTCGGCTACCCTTACCTGTCCAGCCGCTCCCGCCGTCTTTTTACCGGTCTCGCCCTTCTCGCCTCGACCGCGGCGATCGCCGCGACCGTCGCGCCCGAGCCCGCCCCGACGCCGGCTGTCCAGTCGCCCGCGCCCGGCGCCCCGGCCTGGCGCAGCGACGTGCTGCAAGGTGTCATCGGCGAATGGCGGCGGCTGCAGCAGAGCGATTCGCTCCCGTTCCAGGACTATGCGGCCTTCCTGATCGCGCATCCCGGCTGGCCGGGCGAGAGCGCCATGCGCCGCGCGGCGGAGCGGCGGATAGATCCCAACAACTATGACCGCGGGCTCGTCGTCACCTTCTTCACCCGATTCCCACCGCTGACCGCCGCCGGCCAGACCCGCTATGCCGAGGCGCTCGCCGCCACCGGCCGCATGGCCGAGGCACGCAGCAACGCCGCCGCCGCCTGGACGACCAAGGGCCTGAGCCAGGACGACGAGGCACGCCTCCTCGCCCGCTTCGGCTCTAGCATGACCCTCGCCGACCACGATCGGCGGATGGAACGGCTGCTGCTCGACCGGTCGACGACCGCGGCCGGTCGCCAGCTCGTCAACGTCTCGCCGGCCAGGCGGGCGCTTTACGCGGCGCGGCTCGCCCTGCTGCGAAACGATTCCGATGTCGACGCGCGGATCGCGGCGGCGGGCGATGCGGTCAACCATGACCCGGGCTATATGATCGAGCGCGCCCGTTATCTACGCGATCGCGGCGACAGCATGGGCGCTCGAATCTGGCTCGGCCAGTCGCGCGACCTCTCCGGCCCGCCATTCGACACCGCGGCCTTCCTCGACGAGCTGCTGAGCTTCGCCCGCGCCGCCAATGCCGACAAGCAATATGATCTGGCGCTGGCGATCGCGAAACATGCGGAGCAGGCCTTTCCGCCCGGAACGCGCATCCGCGACCGCCCGTTCGCCGAGCGCGACGACTATACCAGCCTGATGTGGCTGGCGGGCACCGCCGCCCTCCAGAAGCTGGGCCGTTACGACGACGCGGTGACGATGTTCGACCGCTATTCGCGCGCCGCGCAGACGCCGGGAACGCAGACCAAGGGCTGGTACTGGGCGGGGCGGGCCGCCGAGCGCGGCAACAAGCCCGACTGGGCGAAGAGCTACCTGAACCAGGCGGCCGTCCATATCGACCAGTTCTATGGCCAGCTCGCCGCCGAACGGCTGGGCCGCGATCTCGTCATCCCGCCCGAGCCGCCGCGCAATCTGGTCCCGCCCACCGAACGCGCCTCGTTCGAAGCGAGCGAGGTGGTCCGCGCCGCCCGCCTGCTCGGCCAATCCGGTCAATGGCAAGACCAGACCGCCTTCATCCGTCTGATCGCCGCCAATGCGAAGACCGACAGCGACCACATCCTCGCCGGGGAACTCGCCAAGTCGATGAACCGCCCCGACCTCGGCGTAATGGTCTCGCGGGCCGCGCGAACCAGCGGCACGCCCGATCCGCTGCGGATCGGTTTTCCCGAGGTGCCGGTGCCGCCGGCGATGAACGGCCATTGGACGCTGATCCACGCGATCAGCCGCCAGGAGAGCCAGTTCGACCGCCAGGCGACGAGCCGCACCGGCGCCCGCGGACTGATGCAGCTCATGCCGGCGACGGCGCGCGAGCAGGCGGGCAAGCTCGGTCTCGCCTACGACCCGGCCCGGCTCGCCGATATCGACTACAACGTCATGCTCGGATCGGCCTTCTTCGACCGGATGCTGACCTATTATGGCGGCAACTACGTCCTCGCCGTCGCCAGCTACAATGCCGGCCCCGGCAATGTGAACAAGTTCATCAAGGCCAATGGCGATCCCCGAATGCCGGGTGTCGACGTCGTCGACTGGATCGAGGCGATCCCCTTCGCCGAGACGCGCGGCTATGTGCAGAAGGTGCTCGAGAACGCCGTCGTCTACGACCTGCTCAATCCCTCCCGCGCGCGAAGCGCGACGAAGAACCGCCTGTCCTCCTATCTCGGCAAGGTGAAGCCGGGCTGAAACAATATGTCATGCCGGCGGGACGGCCTCCATCGGCATGACGAATAATTTCGATAAAACAACGACCTGCGTTACGACGGAACGCCGACCGGCCCGCCGCGTTAAGTTCAGCACGGGGAGCCGTCCGGCAGCATATCGCCCTTCCCTTCGCAAAGCCCCTTGTGCAGCGCAGCGAAGCGTTGCACCATCGGCATGTCGATCAGGACAGACGGAGCGCTATGGCAGGGGCAGACGCTTTCGACGAGATCCGAGGCAAGCCGGGCGACCCGGTTGGACGGCCCGAGTTCGCGCAGCTTCTCGACTGGATGGAAACCACCCCGCCCGCCGAGCTCGATCGGCGGCAGAAGGCCGCAGAGGCCGCCTTCCGACAATTGGGCATCACCTTCGCCGTCTATGGCGAGGAGGAGTCGGCCGAGCGGATCATCCCGTTCGACATCGTTCCCCGCATCTTCACCGCGCGCGAATGGGCCAGCCTTTCCGAGGGTCTCGTGCAGCGGGTCGAGGCGATCAACGCCTTCCTCGCCGACATCTACGGCCCGCGCCGCATCCTCGCCGACGGCGTCCTTCCCGAGGAGCTGGTCCTCGCCAATCCGCAGTTCCGACCGGTGCTCGCGGGGGCGAAGCCGCCGCACGGAGTGTTCGCCCATATCTGCGGCATCGACCTGGTGCGCACCGGACCCGACGAATTCTGGGTATTGGAGGACAATGCCCGTACGCCGTCGGGCGTCTCCTACATGCTCGAGAATCGCGAAGCGATGCTGCGGCTGTGCCCTGAGCTGTTCGAGCAGTTCGATGTCGCTCCGATCGATTCCTATCCGGACGCGCTGCTGGAGACGCTCCAGTCGGTGTCACCGCGCGGCCGGGGCGCCGATGCGACCTGCGTTCTGCTCACCCCCGGCCACTTCAACTCGGCCTTCTACGAGCACAGCTTCCTGGCCGATTCGATGGGGATCGAACTGGTCGAGGCCGCCGACCTCGAAGTCGACGACGACAAGGTCTGGATGCGGACGATCGAGGGACGCGTCCAGGTCGACGTGATCTATCGCCGGATCGACGACGACTATCTCGATCCGCTGGTGTTCCGCCCGGATTCGCTGCTCGGCGTTCCCGGCATCGTCGCCGCCTACATGGCCGGCAACGTCGCGCTGGTGAATGCGCCGGGCACCGGTATCGCCGACGACAAGGCGATCTACAGCTACATGCCCGAGATCGTGAAATATTATTCGGGCGGCGACGCGAAGCTCCCCAATGTCGAGACCTATCGCTGCCGCGAGCCGCAGGCGTTGCGCTACACGCTCGACAATCTCGACAAGCTCGTGGTCAAGCTGGTCGACGGATCGGGCGGTTATGGCATGCTCGTCGGCCCGACCGCGACGAGGGCGCAGATCGAGGAGTTCCGTGCCGCCTTGATCGCCGAGCCCCACCGCTACATCGCCCAGCCAACCCTCGCCTTGTCGACGGTGCCCACCCTGACCGAGAAGGGCATAGCACCACGCCACGTCGATTTCCGGCCGTTCGTCCTGTCGGGCGGCAAGGGCGTGACGATCACCCCGGGCGGGCTCACTCGCGTCGCGCTGCGCGAAGGATCGCTCGTGGTCAATTCGAGCCAGGGCGGCGGCACCAAGGACAGCCTGATCCTCACCGGGCAGGAGGAGCGCGCCTGATGCTGTCGCGCACCGCCAACTCGCTCTACTGGATCGGCCGCTATGTCGAACGGGCCGAGTTCACCGCCCGCTTGATCGAGGCGACGATCCGGCTCGACGCGCTCTCCGCCCGCCCCGCCGGCCAGGGCGCATGGGACAGCGCGCTGCTCGTCGCCGCGGCCGACTACGACTTCGGCCTGACCGGCGAGACGCGCTCACCGCTGGCGATCAGCCGCTACCTGACTCTGGCCGCTGCCAACCCCAATTCGATACGCTCGTGCCTCGACGCGGCGCGCAGCAACGCCAAGTCGGTACGCACCGCACTCAGCCGCGACGCCTGGGAGGCGATCAACCGCGCCTGGCTAGGGCTTCGCGGCCGCGCATCGACCGGGGGAAGCCAGACCACGCTTAGCCTGGTGGAGCAGATCCGCGCCGAGACTCGCGGCTTCGAAGGGGCGCTGCACCGGATGCTGCGCAACGAGGCATACAGCTTCCTCGGCCTCGGCGCGGCGATGGAGCGCGCCGACAACACCGCGCGACTGATCGACGTCAAATATCACCTGCTGCTGCCGGAGGGCGAGAAAGTCGGTGGCCTGATCGACCGCGACCAGTGGACGACGATCCTCCATACCGTTTCGGCCAACACCGCCTATCGCTGGCTCTACAGCGAGGGGCTCAAGCCGTGGCTTGTCGCCGAACTGCTGTGCCTGAAGCCCGAACTGCCGCGCTCGCTGATCGCCTCGTCGGAAGAGGTGATCATGCACCTCAATGCGATCGGCAAGCGCACCGGCCTGCAGGGCGAGGCGGACCGATTGTCCCGCCTGCGCCACAACGCGCTCGAGCGGACGACGATCGATGCCATTTTCGCTCAGGGTTTGCACGAATGGCTGACCGGCTTCATCTATGAGAATACTCGTATCCACCAGGCCATAGGCCAGCAATTCCGGTTCGGATGAGATGCGGCTCCTGATCCAGCACGAGACCGAATATCACTATACCGAGCCGCAGGCGCGGGTGGTCCAGCTGCTGCGGATGACGCCGTCGAGCCATATCGGCCAGAACATCGTCGACTGGCGGATCGACGTTGACTGCGATGCGCGGTTGAAGCAGTCGACCGATGGTTTCGGCAACATCGTCTCGATGCTCTACCTGGCCGGGCCGGTCGAGCGGATCGGCCTCAGGGTGACGGGCGAGGTGCTGACCGAGGATCGGGCGGGCGCCGTCTCGGGCGCGATCGATCCCCTGCCCCCCGCCGTCTATAGGCGCGCCACCGAGCTGACCGGCCCGTGCGAAGCGCTGCTCGACCTGCTTCGCGACCATGAAGGGGCGAAGGGCGACGCGCTCAGCCGCATTCATGGCCTCAACAGCGCGGTTTGTCGGCTGTTTCCCTGCAAGGAGCATCGCAGTACCGACGTCCGTTCGGTCGGCGAGGTGTTGGAGGCGCGATCGGGCTGCAGCATGGACATGGCCCATGTGCTGATCGCGGCGGCGCGTGCCGACGGCTTTCCCGCTCGCTTCGTGACCGGCTATATCTATCGTGAGGACCCCGATTGCGGCCATCGCGAGGCGCCGCATTTCTGGGCCGAGATCGATGTGCCCGAATATGGCTGGATCGGCTTCGATCCTGCTAACGACATGTGTCCGAACGACCATTATGTCCGCGTCGCCCAGGGCCTCGATTTCCGCGACGCCGCGCCGATCTCGGGCGCGCGTGTCGGCGGCGGGCACGAGGTGCTGGCGATCGGCGTCGACGTCAGCCTGTCACAGGAACAATATCAGGCCTGATCGTCCGGCCGCCAGTGGACGGCGGGCCGCAGCGCACCTATTTGTGGGCCACACAGGCTGGATGTGATCATTTTATGAAGCTGGTTCGGGGGCTCTGGAAACTGCTCGTCGGGATCAAGGACGGGCTCGTCCTGATCGCGATGCTGATCTTCTTCGGGACGCTGTTCCTGGCCCTGTCGTTCAAGCCCAACAGCGCGCTGCCCACGTCCGGCGCTTTGGTGATCGATCTGGACGGCACGTTGGTCGAGCAGCCGGCCGAGACCGATCCGCTGACGCTTCTGGCCGGCAATGGCGGCATCGCGCGCGAAACGCGGCTGCGCGATCTCGAACGGTCGTTGCAGGCCGCAGCCGCCTCCAACGGCATCAAGGCGATCGTGCTCGATCTCGACGGCTTCGTCGGCGGCGAGCAGGCGACGATCGCCGCGGCCGGCCGCGCGCTCGACAAGGTGCGTGCGGCGGGCAAGCCGATCCTTGCTTATGCGACCGGCTATGGCGACGACGGCTACCAGCTCGCCTCCCACGCCACCGAGGTCTGGCTCAACCCGCTCGGCGGCGTCATCCTCACCGGGCCGGGCGGATCGCGCCTCTATTACAAGGGGCTGATGGACCGCCTCGGCATCACGGCGAAGATCTATCGGGTCGGCGCGTTCAAGTCGGCGGTCGAGCCCTATATGCGGTCCGACCAGTCGCCCGAGGCGCGCGAGGCCAACCAGGCGCTCGCCAATGCGCTGTGGTCGACCTGGACGGCCGAGGTCGGCAAGGCCCGGCCAAAGGCGAAGCTCGCCGCCTATGTCGCCCGGCCGACCGCGATCATCGGCGAGGCGGGAGGCCGGATGTCGCAGGCGGCTCTCGAAGCGGGCCTCGTCGACCGGCTCGGCGACCGCAACGCCTTCGACTCGCGGGTCGCGGCGATCGCCGGTTCAGCCGGCGGCTCCAGCCTCAACGGCTTCAAGGCGATCCCGCTTGATCGCTGGGCGAGCGCGCATCCCGAAAAATCGGGCGGAACGCCGATCGGCGTGCTGACCGTCGCGGGCGATATCGTCGACGGCGACGCCCCGCCGGGAGCGGCCGGCGGCACCACCATATCGGACCTGCTGCTCGACGAGCTGGGCCGCAAGCGGATCAAGGCGCTGGTCGTCCGGATCGACTCCCCCGGCGGATCGGTCACGGGCGCGGAGACGATCCGTTCGGCGATCCTCCAGGCCAAGGGACTCGGCCTGCCCGTCGTCGTCTCGATGGGCGGCCTCGCCGCCAGCGGCGGCTACTGGATCTCGACGCCCGCGGACCGGATCATCGCCGATCCGGCGACGATCACCGGATCGATCGGCGTGTTCGGCATCCTGCCGACCTTCCAGGGATCGCTCGCCAAGCTCGGCCTGTCGGCGGACGGCGTGAAGACGACGCCGCTGTCGGGCGAGCCCGACGTCTTCCGCGGCACGTCGCCGCAGTTCGACGCGATGATGCAGGGCTCGATCGAGGATGTGTACCGGCGCTTCACCGGGCTGGTCGCCCAGTCACGCAAGCTGCCGATCGAGCGCGTCCGCGAGATCGCCGAGGGCCGCGTCTGGGCCGGCGCCACGGCCCGCCAGATCGGGCTGGTCGACGGCTTCGGATCGGTCGACGACGCCATCGCCGAAGCCGCGAAGCTGGCCAAGCTCGACCCCGCCAAGGTCCGCCCGCTCTATATCGAGAAGCCGCTGAATCCGTGGAAGGAGATGATCCGCTCGCTGCTCGATCCCGACGAGGAGAATAGCGAGGTCCATGGCCGCACCTTCTGGGGCGTCGTCGCCAACGGCCCGGACCAGGCGCTGGTCGCCGCGCTCGCCAACGCCCAGCGCGTGCTGGCCGGACCGGCGATCCAGGTCCGCTGCCTCGAATGCGCTACTGCCGCGACACCGCCCCGTCCGGCCGACATCCGCGCCGCGCGCAGCCTGATCGCATGGGCGGTCCGCTGAGGATCCGCGCGGCGCTTCCCGCCGACGCGGAGGCGATCGCCGCGATCTACGCCCATTATGTCCTGACCGGGCCGATCACCTTCGAGATCGATCCACCATCGGTGGTGGAGATGGCGCGGCGCATCGCCGATATCCTGCCGCATCATCCCTATCTCGTCGCGGAGCAGATGGCGGGCATCGTCGGCTATGCCTATGCGACCCGGGTCTATGAGCGCGCCGCCTATCGCTGGGCGGTCGAGGCGACGGTCTATGTCGCCCCCGACAGCCATCGCCGCGGGATCGGCGCCGCGCTCTACGAGGCCCTGATCGCCCGCCTGCGCGAGCAGGGCTTCCGGACGGTGATCGGCAAGATCACCCTCCCCAATCCCGCCAGCGTGCGCCTGCACGAAAGCTTCGGCTTCAAGCGCGCTGGCGTGCTCGCCAGGATCGGGTTCAAGCAGGATAGCTGGCATGATGTCGGCATCTACCAGCTCGACCTGGGCGGGCATCCCGTCCCGCCGCCCGAGCCCCGCCCGTTCCTCGGCTGAGCCGGGGTTCAGGCGAAGCGGCTACTGCACATGCGGACCGTCTCGGCCGGTGCGCCGAGCCTGGTCATCTCGCCAAGCGCAGCCTGCTTCAGCTCCAGCGTCCGTTCATAGTCCGAGGCGCCGCGCGCCTTGAGCTGGCGGCCGACCGTGCTGTCGAGCTCGCGACGCATCCTGGTCAGGTCGGACAGCTGCTCCTGCGCCTTCGGATCGCTGGTGGTCACCGTCTTGACCAGGAAATCGCCGAGCGAATAGCAGCCCAGCTCGGCATCGAACTTGCCTTTGGGCAGCTCGATGCCGGTGGTCTTCTTCACCTCCGGATAGGCTTGATCGCACGGTGTCACCAGCGCCTGCCACTTGCCGTCGGTCACGGCCTTCTCGACCTCGCCCATGCGGCCGACCACCTCGGACGCCTTCTTGGCGGAAAAATGGCCTTCCGCGGACGCGGCGAGCATCGCATAATGGAGGATGCGGGTCTGCGCATCGAATCCGAGATCGCCCTTCACGTCGGGTGCGTCGGCGCGCGCCGATGCCGCGCTGACGACGGCACATGTCGCCGCCTTGTCGATCGGATCGTCCGGCAAGGCGAGCTGCTTCGGACCACAGCCCACCAACAGCAGCGCCACGGCCGAAGCCGCGAAAATCCCTCCACGCATCACAACTCACTCTCCACCTACTGTTCACGAGTCTACGCACCGTGACGGCCACGGTTCCTTACCCGCAGGGAATGAAGATGACGCGAGGGTGAACGGCAGAGGCCGGTACGACGATCAGTCGCGATAGCTCGGCAGGGCGATACCGCGATGGATGGCCAGCGCCCGCAGCGCGAAGCCGGCCAACGCCGCGAGGCCCGCCGCCGCCAGCAGCGGCGTCCCCAGCAAAGTCAGAACGACGAACAGCCCGGCGGACAGCGCCGCCGCGGTGACGTAGAGCTCGGGCCGCAGCAGGATCGAGGGTTCGCCCGCCAGCACATCGCGGATGATCCCGCCCAGGCAGGCGGTGAATACCCCCATGGCAGCGGCGCCGAGCGGCGGCACGCCATAGGCCAGCGCCTTCCACGATCCGAACACCGCATAGGCGGCGAGCCCGACGCCGTCGAACCATTCGAGCGCCTTGACCGGCCAGATCCGGCGCGGCGTCATCCACACCGCGAGCGCCGCGAACAGGCAGACCGCGAGCGCGCGATTGTCGTGAATCCAGAAGACGGGTGCACCAATCAGCAGGTCGCGCACCGTGCCGCCGCCGGTGCCGGTGACCGCGGCGAAGAAGGTGAAGGTGACGATCGTCTGCTCGCGCCGCGCCGCCGCGAGCGCACCGCTGATCGCGAAGATCGCGATCCCGGCGATATCGAGCCAGGGAAGGACGGTTCGAACCATCATGAGGTCGGGCAGCGCCATCCCCTTCCCTTCCTATGCTTTCGGCGCCGGTTCAACCCTCGGCGGCGTACCCGTCCGCCGGCCCTTGAAAGCGGGCAGCGAAGGTGGAACATCGTTGCATGTCCGAACCCGACTCCATCCGGATTCGTCCGGTCCGCCTCGACGATCTCGACGCGTTGCTCGCCCTCGCCCGAGGCGGTGGGCCCGGCTTCACCAATCTGCCCGCCGATCGCGGCGTGCTGCGCGAAAGGATCGAGCGCAGCGATGCGCTGCTGGCGGGCGAAAAGCTGGGCGGTGCGATCATCCTCGGGCTCGAGGTCGACGGTCGGGTGCGCGGCTGCGGCATGGTCTTTCCCCGCATCGGTGTCGACTGGCCTTTCTACAGCTACCGGATCAGCTACACGACGCAGCGGTCGAGCATCGACGGCCGCATGGTGCGCTTCCCGGTCCTGACATTGACCAACGACCTGGAGGATTGCGCCGAGGTCGGCGGCCTGATCATCGATCCGACTCTGCGGCGCGGCGGCTATGGCCGGATGATCGCGCGCAGCCGCTACCTGTTCATCGGCTGCCACCGCGCCGATTTCGGCAAGCGGGTGATCGCCGATCTGCGCGGTTGGCTCGATCGGGGCCGCTCGCCCTTCTGGGACGCGGTCGGCGGGCGCTTCTACGCGATGAGCTTCGCGGAGGCCGATCACATCAACGCGACCACCGGCAACCAGTTCATTGCCGATCTCGGCCCGCGCGCGCCGATCTACGTCAACATGCTGTCGGACGAGGCCCAGCAGGCGATCGGCCGCGTCCATGACGACGGCCGCGGCGCCCTCGCCCTGCTGCTAGAGGAAGGGTTCCGTGACGACGGTTATGTCGACATCTTCGACGCCGGTCCGACGATGATCGCGATGATCGACGACCTCAAGGCGATCCGGAACCTGCACCATGCGACCTATGCGGGCAGCTATGATGGCGATGCACTCCGCGACCACCTGATCGTCCATGGCAAGGGCGCCGATTTCCGCTGCGTTCCCGGGTCGATCGAGGCGGCCGGCGGACAGGCGGTGATCGACCCGGCCAGCGCCGCGCTGCTGGGCCTGTCCGAAGGCGATCCGATCGGCTATCTGGCGATATGACTGCTACCGAAATCAATTTCGACGGCCTGATCGGCCCGATGCACAATTACGCCGGGCTCTCCCCCGGCAACATCGCCAGTGCCACCAATGCCGGCGCGATCTCACAGCCCCGCGCCGCCGCGCTCCAGGGCCTCGCCAAGATGAAGCGGCTGATGGATCGCGGCCTGGTCCAGGGCTTCATCCCGCCGCCGCGCCGGCCCGCCGTCGCTGCGCTGCGCGCGCTCGGTTTCGGCGGCGACGACCGCTCGGTGCTTGCCCTCGCCGCCGCGGAGGACCCGGTTCTCTTCAACAACGCCTGCTCCGCCTCGGCCATGTGGGCGGCCAATGCCGCGACGGTGATCGCGGGTCCCGACAGCGATGACGGCCGCGTTCACCTCATCACCGCCAATCTCGCGACGATGCTGCACCGGAGCTTCGAGGCGCCCGATACTTTCGCGAGGCTGCGCACCATCTTCGCCGACCAGCGCCATTTCGCCGTCCATTCCGCCTTGCCCGGCACGCAGCATTTCAGCGATGAGGGCGCCGCCAACCATATGCGCATCACCCCGCGCCATGGTGAACGCGGTCTCAACGTCTTTGTCCATGGCGCCGCGCGGGGCAGCCGCTTCCCCGAGCGGCAGGCGAAGCGTGCAGGCGAGGCGGTCGCCCGGCTCGCCGGCGCCGAGGGCTTCCACACGCTGCAGTCTCAGGCCGCGATCGAGGCCGGTGCCTTCCACAATGACGTGGTCGCCGTCGCCAACGAGCATGTCCTGCTCGCCCATGCCGCCGCGTTCGAGGATCGCGAAGGCCTGTTCACCGCCGCCGCACGCGCCGTGCCAGACTTCGTCGCCGTCGAGGTCGACAGCATCGGTCTCGATGACGCGATCAGCTCCTATCTGTTCAACTCGCAGCTGCTGACCCTGCCGGAGGGCGGCATGGCGCTCGTCCTGCCGAGCGAGGCGCGCGAGAATCCACGCGTCTGGGCGGCGGTCGAGACCATCCTGGCCGGCAACAACCCGATCAACGAAGCGATCGTCGTCGACGTGCGCGAAAGCATGCGCAACGGCGGCGGCCCTGCCTGCCTGCGGTTGCGCGTGCCGGTCTCCGAGGAAGCGCGGCGGGCGATCGATCCGCGCTTCCTGCTCGACGAGCGGCGGTGGGAGGAATTGTGCGCGCTGGTCGAGCGGCACTGGCCTGAACGGATCGACGCGGCCGAGCTGGCCGATCCCGCGCTGTGGGCGGCGGCGGGCGCTGCGCACGACGCGCTCGACGCGCTGCTCGCACGGGTTTGAACTCGAACCGCTTATGGCGCACAAGATGAAGATGACATCCCGTCTCAAGACCATCGCGCGGACCCGCCGATGCTGATCGTCCGTCCCGCCGGTCCCTCCGATCTCGCTTCGCTGATGGAGCTTGCCGTCCTGTCGGGGCGCGGCTTCACCAGCCTGCCCGAGGACGAGGCGACCCTGCTCAACCGCCTGACCCTGTCCGAAGCGAGCTTCGGCGGCGCCATCGCCCCGCGCGAGGCCTGGTACACGCTGATGCTCGAGGACAGCGAGACCGGACGTATCGAGGGCCTCGGCGGCGTCCGGGCCGCGGTCGGCGTCGCGCGGCCGCATTTCTCGTTTCGGGTGATGACGCTCGCCCAATTCTCCTCGGCGATCAACACACGTTTCGACCATAAGGCGCTGGTGCTGGTCAACGAATGCGCGGGCTGGACCGAGGTGGGATCGCTCTACCTGCGGCCCGAGCGGCGCTCGGGGGGCGCCGGCAGCCTGCTGGCGCGGTCGCGCTACATGTTGATCGGGACGGAGCGCCAGCGCTTCTCCGAAACGGTGATGGCCGAGCTGCGCGGCTATTTCGCGCCGGACGGCACCTGCCCCTTCTGGGACGGCGTCGCGAGCAAATTCTTCCGTCTGCCGTTCGACGAGGCCGACCATATGGTGATGTCGACCGACGGCCAGTTCATCCTCGATCTCGCCCCGCGCCATCCCATCTATGTCGAGCTGATCGACACCGCCGCGCAGGAGGCGATCGGCCGCGTCCATGTCGAGGGCGAGGCAGCGCGCGCGATGCTGGAGCATGAGGGTTTCCGCGGATCGGGGCTGGTGGACATCTTCGACGGCGGCCCCACTTATTCGGTGCCGCGCGACAGCATCCGGACGATCGAGCGGACCGAGGTGCTGGCGGCGATGAAGGGCGATCCGGCCGATGCGCCCGAACGGCTCGTCTCGACCGCCTCGATCGGCGGCTTCCGCGCGATCCGGACGAAGGTGCGGATCGAGGAGGGCATCGCGGTGCTCGATGGCGAGGCGATCGACGCGCTACGGCTCAAATCGGGCGAGATGGTGAGGGTAAGGCAATGATGCGCTCGATCGACCCGGCGACGGGACAGACGGTCTGGGAAGGTGAAGAGATCGCCGTCACGGCGATTCCGGCGATGGTCGAGCGCGCCCGTGCCGCTCTGGCCGGCTGGGCCGATCGCCCCGTCGAGGAGAGGGTGGCGATCGTCGAGCGCTACGCCGCCCTGCTCAAGGAACGGACCGACGACATCGCCCGCGACATGGCGCGCGAAACCGGCAAGCCGCTGTGGGAGACGCGGGCCGAGCTCGGCTCGATGATCAACAAGGTCGCCGTGTCGATCGCGGCGCAGGCCGAGCGCGCGGGATCGCGCCGGGCCGACACCGCCTTCGGCCGTGCGGTGCTGCGCCACAAGCCGCACGGCGTGATGGCGGTGCTGGGCCCCTATAATTTCCCCGGCCATCTGCCCAACGGCCATATCGTCCCGGCGCTGCTCGCCGGCAACACCGTGTTGTTCAAGCCGTCCGAGGAAGCGCCGCTGACCGGCGAGAACATGACGCGGGCGCTGCACGACGCCGGCGTGCCGGAGGCGGTGTTCCAGCTTGTCCAGGGTGGCCGCGACCAGGGCGCGGCGCTGATCGGCGCCGACATCGACGGACTGCTGTTCACCGGGGCGGCCAGCACCGGCGCGCATTTCCGCCGGGCGATGATCGACCGGCCGCACGTCATCCTCGCGCTCGAACTTGGCGGCAACAACCCGCTGATCGCCTGGGGCGATGCCGAGACCTCGGCGGCGGCGATCGTCCAGTCGGCCTTCATCACCACCGGCCAGCGCTGCTCCTGCGCGCGCCGCCTGATCCTGCCCGAGGGCAGCGAGGGCGACGCGACGATCGAGGCGGTCCACACCCTCGCCGCCCGGCTGCGCATCGGCGCCTGGGACGACGCCGAGGAACCCTATATGGGCCCGCTGATCTCGGCCCGCGCCGCGCAGGGCGCGATCGATGCGGTGGCCGGGCTCAAGGCGAAGGGCGCGCGGACGCTGCTGCCCTTCGAGCGGCTCGAACGCAGCGAAGCCTTCGTGACGCCGGGCATGTACGACGTGACCGGGCTCGACGTGCCCGATGCCGAGATCTTCGCGCCGGTGCTGCAGGTGATCCGCGTCTCCGATTTCGACGCCGCGATCGCCGCCGCCAACGACACCAGCTTCGGACTGTCGGCGGGCCTGCTCGCCGACGATCCGGAGCTGTGGCGGCGCTTCCTTGCCCGCGCGCGCGCGGGGGTGGTCAACTGGAACCGGCCGACCACCGGCGCCGCCGCCAACATGCCGTTCGGCGGACTCGGCCAGTCGGGCAACCACCGGCCGAGCGCCTATTATGCCGCCGACTATTGCGCCTATCCGGTCGCCAGCTTCGAAGCCGACACGATCGCCGATCTGACCGGCGAACTGGGCGGACGGCTGTTGTGACGCCCCTCTCCAACCCGTTCGTGTCGAGCGAAGTCGAGGGACGTTGGCAGGAGGGACGTGTCTCGACTTCGCTCGACACGAACGGCGTAAGGAGATGAGCACCTCGATCGACATCCACTATCCCGCCCTCGATGCGGCCGCGGCCGCCCCGATGCTGGCGCAGGTGCGGCAATGGAGCCTGGTCAACAGCGGCTCCCGCAACCTCGACGGGCTGGCGGTGATGGCGGGCCTGCTGGCCGACGCCTTCGCGGCGCTACCCGGCGAGGTGGTGCTGCGCGACGCGGCGCCCGGCGAGGCGGTCGACGCGGCGGGCAACGTCCAGCCGCTCGACTATGGCCGCAACCTCCATGTCCGCGTCCGGCCCGACGCGCCGGTGCAACTGCTGCTCACCGGCCATATGGACACGGTCTACCCGCCAGACCATCCGTTCCAGACGCTGACCGACATCGACGGCGGCGCGGTGCTCAACGGACCCGGCGTGGCCGACATGAAGGGCGGGATCGCGCTGATGCTCGCGGCGCTGGCCGCGCTCGAAGCCTCGCCGCTCGGCGCCCGCATCGGCTATGAGGTGGTGATCAACTCGGACGAGGAGATCGCCTCGCCCGGCTCCGCCGCGCTGATCGCCGAGGCGGCGCGCGGCAAGCTCGCCGCACTCACCTACGAGCCCTCCTCGCTGCCTGACGGCACGCTCGCCGGCGCGCGCCCCGGCAGCGGCAATTTCTCGATCATCGTCACCGGCCGCTCGGCGCATGCCGGCCGCAACCCGGAGGACGGCCGCAACGCGATCGTCGCCGCGTCCGACCTGGCGCTGCGCCTGTCTCGCGCGCGGCGCGCCGGCCTCGCGATCAATCCCGCCCGGATCGACGGTGGCGGCCCGAACAACGTCGTGCCCGACCGCGCGATCCTGCGCGTCAACCTGCGCCCGGCCTTGCCCGAGGACGAAGCCGTCGCGCGAAGGCTGATCGATGATCTGGTGAAGGCGATCGCGGCCGAGCATGACGTCGCGATCCACGTCCATGGCGGGTTCGGTCGTCCGCCCAAGCCGATCGACGAAAAGGCCGCGCGGCTGTTCGCGCTGGTCGAGGAGAGCGCCGCGCTGCTCGGCCGCCCGATCACCCACAAGGCGAGCGGCGGCGTTTGCGACGGCAACAACATCGCCGCCTGCGGCGTGCCCGTCGTCGACACGATGGGCGCGCGCGGCGGCGCGATCCATTCTCCCGACGAGTATCTGATCGTCGAGAGCCTGCCCGAACGGGCCCAGCTCTCGACCCTCGTCATGCTCCGGCTGGCGGAACGAGGAAGCCTTTGACCCTCGCGTCGTTCCGGCGGAGGCTGGAGTCTCAGGAGATGGGCGATACCTGCCTCTCCTGAGAGGCTGACCGGAAAGTGCCTTACCGCTTCATCCTGAGGAGGGACTGAGCTTTGGCGAAGGCCATATCGAAGGATATTTCCAGCCTCGAACGCCCCTTCGAGACAGCATTTCGACTACGCTCAATGCTTCCTCAGGGCGAGCGGGGACTTTTGCATCAGACTCTGAGGTCCCGGCCTCCGCCGGGACGACGATGATTATCGCGGCAACCCCAGCGCCCTGGCGATGTCGTCCCAGGCGACCAGCTTGAAATTCTGGGCGCCCGCGCCGTTATGGCCGTCCTGCGCGACGAACAGGCCGCCGGGAAAGCCGGGACCGAAGTCGCCGGTCATCACCTCGATGCCGTCGGTCTCCTCCGCCCCGCCGACCGTTCCCGCCGCGATGCGAAAGCGGCCGACATAGCCGTCGTCGGCGATCCGGTAGGCGGCATAGGCGTTGTCGCCCTGGCTGGAGACGAGGACATAGCCGTCCTTCTCCCCGACCATGGCGATGGCGACGCCCTCGGCATCGGCGACGATGTTCTTGCCGTCGGCCGCCGCGATCCTGACCGGGCCGACGCTGCCGCTGGCCTTCGCGTCGAACTTCCAGAGGCCGACATCCTCCTCCGCGACATATAGCATGCCGGTGCGATCGTCGGCGGCGCAGCCTTCCGACTGGGTGCCGAGCTTCATCGTACGGACGATCCGGCCGGCCGGCGTCGCCCCGCTCGCGTCGAGCGCGACCTGGTTGATCGTGCCGTCCTTGAGGACGATGAAGGCGTAAAGGCCAGCCGCGTCGCGATAGAGGCAGACGCCATAGGCCTCCCCCGCCCCCGCCGGCACCGTGCCGAGCGCGCTCAGCCTGGCGGTCCCGGTGTCGAGCCGGAACAGCGCCAGCTTCGCCTGGGCGATATCGTTGCGGTCGCTGGCGACGACGAGCACGCCCGTCCCGCCATTGATCGCGACCCCGTCCTTCAGGTCGACATTGTTGACCCGGCCCGCATCGAGGAAGTCGCGCACCTTGCCGTCGAGGCCGTAGACATAGAGCCCCGCCTTCTTGTCGGTGCCGACGATCAGGCTCGCGGCCGGATCAGCGGGGTTGCGCCAGATCGCGGGATCGTCGGCGGCGTCGGAATTGGCGGTGCCGACGGGCGCGGTCTCGCCCCGCGCCGTCACCGTCGCCGCCGGCGAGGCCAGCGCGATCCGCTGCTCGACCGGCATCTCCTTCGCGGCACAGGCGCCAAGGGAGGCAC
The DNA here is from genome assembly GCF_900167915.1 of Rhizorhabdus histidinilytica. Lineage (GTDB taxonomy): Bacteria > Pseudomonadota > Alphaproteobacteria > Sphingomonadales > Sphingomonadaceae > Rhizorhabdus > Rhizorhabdus histidinilytica. The sequence goes on from NZ_FUYM01000008.1 coordinate 130,891, forward strand.
AGGCCGCGATCGCCAGGACCCGCCGCATCAGAAGTTCGCCGTCACGCCGAACTTCGCGGTCCAGCTATACTCCTCATATTGGAGCAGGCGCCGGCGGCCGTCGAGGTTCTGATAGGCGAAATAGGGACGATCGGTCACGTTCACCCATTCGGCGAAGACGCGGATATTGTCGGTGATCCGGTACTTGCCGCTCAGGTCGAGCTGGAAGTGGCTGGAGACGTAGCGGTCCTCGGTCGGGTCGCCGCCCAGTTCGTCCAGATATTTGTCGCGGAAGGTGCCGGCGGCGCGCAGGCTGAGCGGCCCCTTCTCATAGCCGAGCACCAGGTTGAGCGTGTGCTTCGACGAAGCCGGCAGCGGGATGCGGCGCGGATCGGTGACGTCGCCGTCGGTGAACACCCGGCCCTTGGCGTCGGTATAGGTGTAGTTGACCTGGGTCAGCAGACCGTCGAACGGCGCCGGCAGGAAGTCATAGACCTGGCTGTAGCTGAACTCGAAGCCCTTCACCTTGGCCTTGGGGCCGTTGGCGTAGGTCGTCGCCTCGTCGAGGATGACGCCGTTATAGGTGACGTCCTGGTTGGTGACCTCGACGACATAGTTCTTGATGTCCTTGTAGAACAGGCCGGCCGAGATCGCGGCGTTCCGGCCGAAATAATATTCGACGGCCAGGTCGGCGTTCCATGCCTTGTACGGCTTCAGCGCCGGGTTGCCGAACTCGCCCTCATTGTCCTCGATCACCGCGCGCGGCGCGAGGTTCGACAGCTTCGGGCGCACCAGGCTCTTGTAGCCGGCAGCGCGGAGCACGAGGTTGCGGACCGGCTCGTAGCGGACGGTGAAGCTCGGCAGCCAGTCGGTGTAGCTGCGCCTGAAGCTCTGCGGGGTCACGAAGACGGTGTCCTCGTCGACCTCGACGCCGTCATGCTCGTCGCCTTCCTCCACCAGCTCGACCTGGTTGCCGCGGATCTTGTTGCGGGTGTGCTCGACACGGACGCCGCCGATGATGCGTACCTTGTCGCTGTCCCAGCGGCCGAGCAGGTAGCCGGCGCTGATATCCTCATCGACGCGGAAGTCGGACTCGTTCGACGCCTGGTCGGTGTCGAATTGGTCGAGCTCGAAGTCGGCCATGCTGGTCCGGAAGAATGGACGGAACGACTTCTTCGCCAGCACCGGATCGATGGACGCCAGGCCGTAATCCTGCTTGCCGAGGAAATCGGCCAGGGTCAGGTCGCCATCATAGCCCTTATAGATGTCGAACTGCGCATTGTAGGTCTTCTTGCGCCAGCGCTGCTTGGCGCCCGCCTGGACGGTGAAGACGCCGCCATCCATCACGAACTCGCGCGAGATGTCGGCCTTGATCGCGAACTCCTCGTCCCGGGCATCGCTCAGCGTGGTGCGCTCGACCTTGTCGAACTCATATTCGGAGGGGTCTAGGAACAGCGCCTGGCCGGCGGTGACGGCATAGCTGGTGAGCTTCGGACGGCTATAGTCGAAGGTCACGCCGAACTCGCCCGGATCCTCGAACTTGCGCTCGAAATTGACCGGATCGATCGAGCCGTTCTCGCGCTCGGACGACTTGGCCCAGCTCGCCGAATAGGTCGCCTTCCAGGGACCGGTCTCGGTCTCGCCACCGACGACCAGCGAGCGGATCTTTTGAGATTCGAAGCGGTCCTTCAGGTCGCGCTGGACGCTGATCTCACCGTCGTCGGACGCGAAGCTGGCGGTGTTGGCGGTGCTGCTGGTCGGCGCCTCGTCCATCTCGAAGGTCAGGCGGCGGCGATATTCCTGGTCGTCGAACTGGCTGTAGAGGCCGCGCGCGTAGAGCTTGGTGCTCTCGCCCACCTTGAAGTCGAACGACAGCGAGGCGCTGAGCCGCTTGCGGGTCACGTCATAGTCGCGATACTCGACCGTGTCGGCATAGGCGTTGCCGGCGTCGTCGATGTCCCAGCCGTCCATCTCCATATTGTCGGTCGCGAAACGGCGCCGATAATAGGACAGACCGCCCGACACGCCGACCGCATCGGTGAGCTTGGTCGAGAAGTCGAAGCTGCCCTTGGGCGACAGCTTGTCGGTCAGGTCGTTGTAGCTGCCCTCGGCCGAGACCTTGAACAGGTCCTTCTTGCGGTCGAACGCGCTGGTCGTCTTGATGTCGATCGAACCGCCGATCGTGTCGGCGTCCATGTCGGGGGTCAGCGACTTGCGGACCTCGATCGATTCGATGATGTCGCTCGAGATCACGTCGAGCGCGACCGAACGGACGTCGGATTCGGGCGCCGGCAGGCGAACGCCGTTGACGGTCGAGGCGTTGAGCTCGGGATCGAGGCCGCGGATCGAGACGAACCGGCCCTCGCCCTGGTCGTTGAGGATGTTGATGCCCGGCAGGCGGCGGAGCGATTCGGCGACGTTCTGGTCGGGGAACTGGCCGATCGCGTCGCGGGTCAGGACGCTCTCGACGCCGTCGGCGGCGCGCTGGCGCGACAGCGTGCTCGCCTGGTTCGCGACCTGACCGATGACGATGATCGAGCTGCTCTCGCTGCCGCCCATCGCGATGTCGGCATAGCTGTCGCCGCTCTCGGCCACCTTGACGGTGGTCCGTATCGTGTCGGCGCCGATGTAGCGCGCCTCGACCGTGTAGGTCCCGGCGGGCACGTCGGGGAAACGATAGCGGCCGTCGCGCGACGCCTCGACCGTGCGGCCGAGCTCGACGATGCGGACCTCGGCGCTTTCCAGCGCGCGGGTGCCCGACGCGTCGGACACGGTGCCAACGATCGTGCCGGCCATCGCCGACGTGGAGAAAAGGAGCCCAAGCGCGATGGCGGCACGGCTCGCACCGGAAAATGTCATATCTGCCTCCCTGCAGTGTTCGGGGGGCCGACTGACAGCGGCTGATGACAGCAAAGCGACGCATAAGCGTCACTTTCGTTTCATTATCCTCCGTGACGGCCGCGAACCGGCCGTTTCAGGGTGCGCCGCAACAATTATTTTTCACCGAGCCGGATCTGCGCATCCCCACATCGACGGCGCCGCGGCGCATTGCTGCGCATCGGCGCGGTAGACCGCGCCCTGCTTCATGACGAAGGCCGGCTTTTCGAGCGACCGGATATCGGCGAGTGGATCGCCGTCGACCGCGACGATGTCGGCATAGAAGCCCGGCGCCACCTGCCCCAGGTCCTTGGGATGGCGGATCAGGCCGGCGCCGGTGACGGTCGCGGCCTGGATCGCCTGCATCGGCGTCATGCCGTAGCGGACCATGATCGCGAACTGCTTCGCATTGTCACCATTGGGATAGACGCCGCCGTCGGTGCCGAAGCTGAGCTTGATGCCCATCTTCACCGCCTTGCGGAAATTCTCGCGCTGGATGTCGCCGACGTCGCGGTCCTTCTGCAGCGATTCCTCGGGCACCCCGTTCTTCTTGCCCTCCGCCTGGGTATAGTCGGTGTTGTAGATGTCCATCGACAGGACGGTGCCTGCCGCCTTGGCCATGCGCAGCCCCTCCTCGTCGATCAGGCTGGCATGCTCGACCGAATCGGCGCCGGCGCGAATCGCCACCTTGATCCCGTCGGCGCCGTGCGCATGCACCGCGACGGGGCGATCGTGGAGGTGCGCCTCGGCGACGATCGCGTTCGCCTCCTCCTGGGTATATTGCTGCGCGCCGGGCTTGTCCCCGCGCGAGAATACGCCGCCGGTACCGCAATATTTGATGTGGTCGGCGCCATATTTGATGTTGCGGCGGACGGCCGCGCGGACCGCGTCGGTGCCGTTCGCCACACCCTCGCCCTCATGACGATATTCAGGCGCGAGATGGTTGTCGTCGCAATGGCCGCCGGTGATGCCCAGCGCCGGCCCCGAGGCGAAGATGTGCGGCCCGGCGATCTCGCCGGCGTTGATCCCGTCCTTCAACGCCACGTCGGCATAGCCCGACGAGCCGACATCGCGAATCGTGGTGAAACCGGCCAACAGGGTACGGCGCGCATTGGCGACGCCCGTCACCGCCTGGCGCGGCACCGACAAATGGTAGGATTCATAGGGGCTGACGGTCGGGTCGCCGGTGATGTGGGTATGGGTATCGATCAGGCCCGGCAGCACCGTCTTGCCCGACAGGTCGATCAGTGCCGCACCTGCTGGCACCGCCGTGGCGGACGCCGGGCCGACGCTCGCGATCCGGTCGCCGGTGACGATGATGATCTGGTCGGTCAGCACGACCCCGCGCGCCGTGTCGATCAGGCGGCCCGCCTTGATCGCGACGGTCCGCTCCTGCGCCTGCGCCTGCGCCGCGCCGATCAGCAGCATCGCCGCCCCTGCAACCCATGCCCCACGCATCCCACTCTCCTGACTGTGGCTTTTCGACAACGTTACCGTGCCGTGACAAGCCGCCGGGCGCAACTGTTGACATCCCTGTTGACACATATCGGTCCAAGGTTTCTTCTTGCCCGACATCGTGCACCGAGGCGGGTAGTGGGCTCAGGCGGACACGCACCGACGGACATCCTCCACACGGCGATGGGCCATGCCTATGACCTGCTGCCCGGACAGCTTGCCACGGAAGCCGAGACGGCCCGCGCGCTGGCCGACGCTGCCAACGATCCCCGCCTCACCCGCGCCGGCCACGCCCTCGTCACCGGCCGGATATCGGAGGCCGAGGCGCTGCTCCGCCAGGCCTTGCGCGACGACCCGTTCGACATCGCCGCGATCCGCATGCTCGCCGAGGTCGCCGGCAGGATCGGACGCTATCGCGATGCCGAGTCGCTGCTTCGCCGCGCGCTCGAACTGGCACCGGAGTTCGATGGCGCGCGCCACAATCTCGCGCTGGTGCTCGTCCGGCAGACCCGCCACGTCGACGCGCTGGTCGAGATCGAACGGCTGCTCGACCGCAACCCCGCCGACCGGGCCGCGCGCAACCTCAAGGCCGCCGCGCTCGGCCAGATCGGCGAGCATGAGGCGTCGATCGCCCTCTACGAGGAACTGATCGCCGAGCAGGACGGTCATCCCTGGCTGTGGATGAGTTATGGCCACGGCCTCAAGACGATCGGCCGGACCACCGAAGCAATCGCCGCCTACCGCCGCGCGGTCGAGCTGCGGCCCGAGACCGGCGAAGCCTGGTGGAGTCTCGCCAACCTCAAGACCTTCCGCTTCACAGACGCCGATGTCGCGACGATGGAACGGGTGCGCGCCGGCGACCATCTGTCGATCGACGATCGCGCCCAGATCGGCTTCGCACTCGGCAAGGCACGCGAAGATCGTGACGAGGACGACGAGGCGTTCGACCGCTATGCCGAGGCCAATGCGATACGGCGCCGCATGGTCCCCTATCATGCCGCCGACAATGTCGAGCATGTCGACCGGTCGGCGGCCTTCTTTGACGCGGCCTTCTTTGCCGAGCGCGCGGGATGGGGCTGCCCCGATCACGATCCGATCTTCGTGCTCGGCATGCCGCGATCGGGATCGACCCTGATCGAGCAGATATTGTCGAGCCATCCACAGGTCGAGGGCACCGGCGAGCTGCACGACATCGGCCAGATCGCCCGGCGGCTGAGCGGCCATAGCCGGCGCGACCAGCGCTCGCCCTATCCCGAGATCCTGGCCGACCTTTCGGCCGCAGAGGTCCGCGCGCTGGGCGAGGATTATCTCGCGCGCACCCGCGTCCATCGCCACAGCGGCCGGCCGCGCTTCATCGACAAGATGCCCAACAACTGGGCGCATGTCGGGCTGATCCGGCTGATCCTCCCCAACGCGACCATCATCGATGCGCGGCGGCATCCGATCGGTTGCTGCTGGTCAGTGTTCAAACAGAATTTCGCGCGCGGACAGGCCTATAGCTACGACCTCGCCGACCTCGGCGGCTATTATGCCGACTATGTCCGCGCGATGGCCGCGTTCGACGCGGCGCAGCCGGGCATCGTCCACCGCGTCTTCTACGAAGCGATGGTCGACGATCCGGAGGGCGGCATTCGCGCCCTGCTCGCCGCAGCCGGACTCGCCTTCGATCCGGCCTGCCTGGCCTTCCACGCGACCGAGCGGGCGGTGCGGACGCCGAGTTCGGAACAGGTCCGCCGCCCGATCTTCCGCGACGCCGTCGACCATTGGCAACGCTTCGAGCACCGGCTCTCGCCGCTGGTCGACGCGCTCGGCAGCGCGCTTTCCGATTATTCGAGCATGAAGAGCACAGAGGACGCCTGACGACGAACACACATAAGGGGAAGTGACATGCGAACTCGAATGACGAAGCTGAGCGGCGCGGTCGCGCTGATCATGGCGGGCACGGCGATGACGCCGGTACTGGCCCAAGGAGCCACGGACTCGGACGCCAATTATCGGGACGAGATCATCGTCACCGCGCAGAAGCGCGAAGAGAATATGCAGAAGGTGCCGATCCCGATGCAGGCGCTGGGCACCGCCAAGCTCGAACAATATAATGTTAGCAATTTCAATGACTACACCAAGCTTCTTCCCAGTCTCTCCTTCCAATCCGGCCAGCCCGGCAATGCCAAGGTCTATTTCCGCGGCGTGACCAGCGGCGGCGACGGCAACCATTCGGGCTCGCTGCCCTCGGTCGGCATCTATCTCGACGAGCAGCCGATCACGACGATCGACGGCGCGCTCGACATCCACATCTACGACATCGCCCGCATCGAGGCGCTGTCGGGGCCGCAGGGCACGCTCTATGGCGCCTCCTCGCAGGCCGGTACGATCCGCATCATCACCAACAAGCCCGACCCGAGCGGTTTCGCCGCCGGCTTCGACGCCGATATCAACAAGGTCAGCCATGGCGCGGTGGGCGGCAAGCTTGAGGGCTTCGTCAACCAACCGCTGTCCGACTGGGCTGCGCTGCGCGTCGTCGGCTGGTACCAGCGCGACGCCGGCTTCATCGACAATGTCCCGGCGACGCGGACCTTCGGCACCGGCGTCACCATCAACAACGCCGCCGACGTCAAGAAGAACTATAACCGCTCGACCGTGGTCGGCGGCCGCGCCGCGCTCGGCATCGAGCTCGACGACAACTGGACCGTCACGCCGACGATCTTCTACCAGGACCAGGTCAACAACGGCTTCTTCGGCTATGATCCGAGCGTCGGCGACCTCCAGGTCCAGCATTTCGGCCGCGAGCGCTTCCACGACCGCTACTGGCAGGCGGCGCTGACCGTCCAGGGCAAGATCGCCGACTTCGACATCACCTATGCCGGCGCCTATCTCGACCGCCATATCGATGCGGTCAGCGACTATACCGACTATGCCGTCACCTACGACAATCTCTACGCGGGCGGCTTCTCGGGCTACTTCACCGACAATGCGGGCAATTACATCGATCCCAGCCAGCACATCGCCGGCCGCGACCATTTCACCAAGAACAGCCAGGAGCTCCGCATCTCCTCGCCGTCCGACAAGCGCTTTCGCGTGCTCGCCGGCCTGTTCTACCAGCGCCAGACCCACGACATCCTTCAGGACTATCAGATCTTCGGGCTCGCCGATGCCACCTCGGTGAACGGGCGGCCGGGCACGATCTGGCTGACCAAGCAGTTCCGCGTCGACAAGGACTATGCCGCCTTCGGCGAGGCGTCGTTCGACATCATCCCCGACCAGCTGACCCTCACCGGCGGCCTGCGCGCGTTCAAGTACAACAACTCGCTGGTCGGCTTCTTCGGCTTCGGCGACGGCTATTCGAGCCGCACCGGCGTCGCGGCCTGCTTCAAGGACGCGAACGGGAACTATCTCGGCACGCTGCTGCCGGGCGCGCCCTGCAACAATCTCGGCGTCGTGTCCGGCAATGACGTGGTGCCGAAGCGAGTGAAGGGCAACGGCACCACCCATCGCCTCAACCTGACCTGGAAGCCGACCGACGACCTGATGGTCTACGCCACCTGGTCGCGCGGCTTCCGGCCGGGCGGCATCAACCGCCGCGGCACCATCCCGCCCTATCGGCCCGACTATCTGACCAACTATGAACTGGGCTGGAAGACGACCTGGCTCGACGGTAAGCTGCGGATCAACGGCGCTCTGTTCTGGGAGGAATGGAAGAAGTTCCAATTCTCCTTCCTCGGCGCGAACAGCTTTACGGAGATCCACAACGGACCGAACGCACGCAGCAAGGGTATCGAACTGGACTTCACCTTCCGCCCGATCGAGGGGCTGACGCTGATCGGCAGCGGCGCCTATACCGACGCCAAGACGCGGCAGAACCTGTGCGGGATCGACGATCCGACCTATAGCTGCACTGGCGCGGGCAACTTCATCTCCGCGCCGAAGGGCACGCGCCTGCCGATCACCTCGAAATGGCGCTATGGCGGAACGGCGCGCTACGATTTCGACATGGGCGGCAACTACCAGCCCTATGTCCAGGGCACGATGACCTATGCCAGCTCGGCCTCGTCGGACATCCGGACGTTGATCTTCGATCCGAACGGCAACCCGGTCAATCCGGCGGCGCTGACCGGCAAGCTGCGCTCCTACGCGATCTTCGACTTCTCGGCCGGCGCCAAATTCGGCCGCTGGACCTGGGAGGCCTATATCGAGAACGCGTTCGACAAGCGGGCGCAGAAGACCCGGCTCGTCACCTGCGGCCAGTGCTTCGACCGGCCCTATGTCTTCCCCAACACGCCGCAGACGATCGGCATGCGGATCGGCTGGAAATATTGAGCGACGACCCGAAACAGGGCGGCGGCACGACCGCCGCCGCCCGACCGCTCGGGCTGGTCATGGCAACGGCGCTGGTCGTCGGCAACATGATCGGCTCGGGCGTCTACATGCTGCCGGCCAGCCTCGCGCCCTATGGCTGGAACGTCATCCCCGCCTGGGGGATCACGATCGCCGGCAGCCTCGCCATCGCCGCCGTGTTCGCCGGGCTGTGCCGCGCGCACCCGAAGACCGGGGGCCCCTATGTCTATGTGCGCGAGGCGTTCGGCCGCGACCTCGCCTTCTATGTCGCCTGGGCCTATTGGATATCGCTGTTCGTCGGCAACGGCGCGATCGCGGTGGCGGCGGTCAGCTATCTCTCGGCTTTCGTCCCGGTCTTCGCGACCGACGCGCGGCTGTCCACCGCCGCGACGATCGCGCTGGTCTGGACGATGACCGCGATCAACATCAGCGGCACCCGTAACGCCGGCTGGGTCCAGCTGATCGCCACGGTGCTGAAGGTCATCCCGCTCGCCGCGGTGGTGATGATCGCGGCGATGGCGGCGCCGCACGGCGACCTCGCCTTCCCCGATCCGCACAAGCCCGAAATAGGGCTGGCCGCGATCACCACGGCCGGCACCCTCACCCTCTGGGCCTTTCTCGGCCTCGAATCCGCGACGGTCCCGGCCGGCAAGGTCCATCGGCCGGAAAAGACCATCCCCCGCGCCACGCTCGGCGGCACCGCACTGACCGGGCTGATCTACCTGCTCGCCTGCAGCGCCGTCGTGCTGCTGCTCGCCCCCGAGGTCGCCGCCCATTCGGCTGCGCCCTTCGCCGAGGTGATCGGCCGTTACTGGGGGCCCGACGCCGCCCATGTCGTCGCCGCCTTCGCGATGATCAGCGCGATCGGCGCGCTCAACGGCTGGGTGCTGCTCCAGGGCGAGATGCCCGCCGCGATGGCCGCCGGCGGCGTCTTTCCCGCCGTACTGGGCAAGCTCAACGCGAAGGGTGTCCCCGTGCGCGCGCACCTGCTGTCGAGCAGCCTGGTCACCGTGCTGCTGCTGCTCAACGCGAGCCGCACCACCGTCAGCCTGTTCACCTTCGTCGCGGTGCTGGCGACCACCGCCTCGCTGGTCATGTACGTCGCGGTCGCCGCCGCGGCGATCAAGCTCCGCGCCGTCCGGCCCTGGATCGCGGTCGCGGCGGCGATCTACGCGCTCTGGGCGCTCTACGGCGCCGGACCAGAGGCCAATCTGTGGGGCGCGGTGCTGATCCTGGCCGGTGTGCCAGTGTGGTGGATCATGCGCGGCCGGAAGCTGGCGACGGCTCCCTCGACCTGACCTCATCCCGGCCTCCCGCCGGGATGTGGGATTCGGGATCTAGGGCATCGAGCTTTTTATCTGACCCGCTCATCCTGAGGAGCCGGTTCGCCAGGCTCAGTCCCTCCTCAGGATGAGCGGACTCAGGTGCGTCAAATTAAACATATGATGCTCTAACCGAAGAAACGCCCCAGACCGCGATCGGCGAGGATCGCCTGGGCGGCATTGTGGCCGGGGGCGCCGGTGACGCCGCCACCCGGATGGCTGCCCGCGCCACACATGTAGAGTCCCTTCACCGGCGCGCGATAGTCGCCATGGCCGAGGATCGGCCGCGCCGACCAGAGTTGGTCGAGCGACATGTGGCCGTGCATGATGTCGCCGCCGACGAGCCCGAAGGTCCGTTCGAGGTCGAGCGGTGACAATATCTGCCGCCCCAGCACCGATCGGGCGAAGCCGGGCGCATGCGCGTCGACGGTGGCGATGATGTGGTCGGCCGCCGCCTCGCGCTCGTCGTCCCAGCTCCGGCCATCGGGAAGTTCGGGCGCGAATTGCTGGCAGAACAGGCTGGCGACATGCTGGCCCGTGGGAGCGAGACTGTCGTCAACGGTCGAGGGGATCAGCATCTCGACGATCGGCTGCTTCGACCAGCCATGCGTTCGCGCATCGGTGAAGGCGCGGTCCATATAGTCGAGCGTCGGCGCGATGATGATGCCGCTGCGGTGATGCTCGCCCTCCCCCGGCAGCGCCGAGAAGCTGGGCAGTTCGGACAGGGCGACGTTCATCCGGAAGGTGCCCGAGCCGGCCTTGAAGCCCTTCATCCGCCGCTTGAAGTCGGCGTCGAGGTCGGCCTGGTCGACCAGCTTGCGATAGAGCAGTCCCGGCCCGACGTTCGACGCCACCGCGCGGGCCATGTGCTCGACACCGTCCTCGGTGCGGACGCCGACCGCGCGGCCGTTGTCGACCAGCACCTTCTCGACCGCCGTATCGGTTTCGATGACGACGCCATAGTCCTCGCAGGCCGCCTTCATCGCCTGGGTGATCGCGCCCATTCCGCCGATCGCGTGGCCCCAGGCGCCCTTCTTGCCGTTCACCTCGCCGAAGACATGGTGGAGCAGGACATAGGCCGAGCCCGGCGTGTCGGGGCTGGCATAGTTGCCGACGACCGCGTCGAAGCCGAAGGCGGCCTTGATCGCGTCATGCTCGAACCAGCCGTCGAGGAAGGTCCGCGCACTCTTGACGAACAGGTCGAGCATGTCCCGCTGCGCCGGCAGCCCCGCCATCGCGATCTTGCGCCCCTGCGACGCGGCCTTGAACAGCTCGGCAATGCCGCCGCCCGCATTGGGCGGTATCCTGAGCGCCAGGTCACGCAGAACGTCGGCGACGCCGTCGAGCGCATCGTAATAGGCAGGCAGCGTCTCGGCATCGCGGGCCGAGAAGCGCCGGAACTCCGCCTGGGTCCGTTCCAGCCCGCCGCCGAGCTTGAGGTAGCCGCCATCCTGGAGCGGCAGGAAGTTGGAGATCGGCCGCTCGACGATCCTGAGGCCGCGCTCGTGCAGCTTCATGTCGGCGATCACGCGCGGCTGGAGCAGGCTGACCGTGTAGCTCGCCACCGAATTGCGGAAACCGGGGTGGAATTCCTCGGTCACCGCCGCGCCGCCGACGACCTTGCGCCGTTCGAGCACACGGACCTTGAGCCCGCGCACCGCCAGGTAGAAGGCGCAGACGAGGCCGTTATGCCCGCCGCCGATGATGACGGCGTCCTGTCGTGTCGTCATGCGAGGCGCCCCGCGACGCTCTTGGCGCTCCAGCCCGTCGGCGGCCGGGTCGGCAGCCGCGTCTCCGGGATCAGCGTGCGCATCTTGCGGGCGAAGCTCCTGAGGCAGACCTCGCCGGTGCCGAGCGGGCCCTGCGTGTAGCTCCGCGTCGCCATGCCGTCCTGCACCCGCGCGACCAGCTTGGTGTCCTCGGCATTGACCATGCGGTTGATCCGCCAGTTGAGGTAGCGCGCGGCCTTCATCTCGCGCCGCTCGTCGGGCAGGACGTAGGCGATCTCCCGGATCATCGTCTCGGTCGGCGAGACGGGGATGAACTGCATGAAGTCGATCTGGTCCGGGTAGATGTCGAACGCCGTGTTCGGCCACAGCTTGAAATAGATCCACAGCCGCTGCCGATCGGCGGGCAGATGCGCCACGTGCGGCAGATATTTGCGGTACAGCGCCTCGGACGAACTGCCCGGCACGCCTTCGAGCAGCGGCCCCCACATCTTGTCGGCCCAGGCCTCCGCCTCGATTCCGTAGCCGGGACCGAACAGCCGCTTGAGCCCCGGATGCGCGACCGGAATGTGCAGGCCGTCCGAATAATTGTCGGCGATGTTCTTCCAGTTGACGGTGCGCGGACGCATCACGACGCGGCCGAGCGCCTTCATCTCCTCGAAGCGATAGGGCGCGACCTCCTCCTCATAAGGAGCCATCATCTCCGCGACCGAAGGCCCCTCGCCTTCGATGTTGACGAAGATGAAGCCGCGCCACACCTCGACCGGGAAGCCGTGGAGGCCGTAATCGGCCATGTCGAAGGCGGGGTAGTCCCGCTTGCCCGGCACGCCAGACAGCCGGCCGTCCAGCTCATAGGTCCAGGCATGATAAGGACAGATCAGCTTCCTGGCGCAGCCTTCGGCGCCGTCGACCAGCCGCGCGGCGCGGTGGCGACAGACATTCGACAGCGCCCGCACCTGGCCATCCTCACCGCGCACGACGATGATAGCCTCCTGGCCGATCTCCAGCGACTGCCAGTCACCCTTGGCCGGAATGTCGTTGAGATGGCAAACGAGCTGCCACGACCGGCGGAAGATCCGCTCCTGCTCCAGCGCGAACACCTCCGGATCATGGTAGATCCAGCCCGGCAGGCCGAAATTCGCATCGGGATCGATCACCGACCCCACTTCCTTCACGACACGCAAGGTCATCGTCCGGCATTCCTTCACGCGGCCACCGCCGCGAACATCGCTGTCAGCAGACTGCCTCGATCGGGCCCAAAGCGCAAATGAAAGCCGTTTCGCAGCCAGTCGCGCCATATCGCTCCACTGGTCGCCCGCCTCTGGCAGAGCCGGCGACGACAGGGCATGGGAGGGCGGCCATCGCAGGGAGCTCCACCGCATGACGATCCGCGAGGTCGCCACCACACCCTTCCCCGACCAGAAGCCCGGCACTTCGGGGCTTCGCAAGAAGGTCCCCGTCTTCCAGCAACCCGGCTATGCTGAGAATTTCATCCAGTCGATCCTCGACTCGCTCGAAGGATTCGCCGGCCGGGCGCTGGTGATCGGCGGCGACGGCCGCTACCACAACCGCGCGGTGATCCAGACCGCGATCCGCATGGCCGCGGCCAACGGCTTCGGTACGATCCTGGTCGGCCGCGGCGGCATCCTGTCGACCCCGGCCGCCAGCCATCTCATCCGCCTCCATGGTGCGTTCGGCGGCATCATCCTGTCGGCCAGCCACAATCCCGGCGGCCCGACCGAGGATTTCGGGATCAAGTACAATATCGCCAATGGCGGTCCCGCGCCCGAACGGATCACCGACGCGATCTTCGCCCGCAGCAAGACGATCGATCGCTACCGAATTTTCGACGCGCCCGACGTGGACCTCGACCGCGACGGCGAGACGCGGGTCGGCGACGCGGTCGTCCGGGTCATCGATCCGGTGGCCGACTATGCCACGCTGATGGAGCAACTGTTCGACTTCCCCGCGATCCGCGAGCTGATCGGATCGGGCTTCCGCATCGCCTTCGACGCGATGAGCGCGGTGACCGGTCCCTATGCGATCGAAATCCTCGAACATCGGCTCGGCGCGCCGAAAGGGACGGTGCGCAACGGCACGCCCCTGCCCGATTTCGGCGGACATCATCCCGATCCCAACCTGGTCCATGCGCGGGCGCTCTACGACGAGATGATGGGCTCCGATGCCCCCGATTTCGGCGCCGCCTCGGACGGCGACGGCGACCGCAACCTGATCATCGGCAAGGGCATCTTCGTCACGCCGTCGGATTCCCTCGCGATGCTGGCGGCCAACGCCCATCTCGCTCCCGGCTACGCCCGCGGCCTTGCCGGGATCGCGCGGTCGATGCCGACCAGCGCCGCCGCCGACCGCGTTGCGGAGGCGCTGGGCATCCCGCTGTTCGAGACGCCGACCGGCTGGAAATTCTTCGGGAACCTGCTCGATGCCGGCCAGGCGACGATCTGTGGCGAGGAAAGCGCCGGCACCGGATCGGATCATGTCCGCGAGAAGGACGGGCTTTGGGCGGTGCTGCTCTGGCTCAACATCCTCGCGGCCCGGCGCCAGAGCGTCCAGGCGATCGCCACGGAGCATTGGGCACGCTTCGGACGCAACTATTATGCCCGCCACGATTATGAGGGCGTCGACACGGCCGCCGGCGACGCGCTGATCGCCGACCTGCGCGGCCGTCTCGCCGGCCTGCCCGGCACGACGATCGGCGCGCTCAGGATCGAGGCCGCCGACGACTTCGCCTATCATGATCCGATCGACGGCACGCAAAGCCACGGCCAGGGTATCCGCATCCTGTTCGAAGGCGGATCGCGCATCGTCTTCCGCCTGTCGGGAACCGGCACCTCGGGAGCGACGATCCGGGTCTATATCGAGCGCTACGAACCCGTCGGCGGCAATCTCGGCCGCGCGACCGGCGATGCCATCGCCGACCTGATCGTCGCCGCCGAGACGATTGCCGGCATCGCCCGCCACACCGGGCGGACCGCGCCGGATGTGATCACCTGAACTCATTCCTCCCATCGCAGATGGGGAGGGCGGCCGCCGCAGGCGGTGGAGGGGTCTACGCCCCCGCCCCTCCACCACCCTTCGGGCGGTCCCCTCCCCGAGCAAGCTCAGGGAGGATTTGTCATCGCAAAACAACCCTCTTGATATAACATTACATCGCCGCTAATCCCTGCCGCACAAGGTAAGGGATAGTATATCATGTCATTCAAGGGTCGGTTGTCCTTCTCCATCTCCATGCTCGCGCTAGTGGCCTCGCCGGCCTTCGCCGACGAACGGGACACCGACTTCCACCGCCCCGAGTCCACCGACATCATCGTCACAGCGCCGATCCAGCGCGACCGGATGGACGTGCTCGCGGGCACCTCGGTGCTCACCGGCGCGCAACTGACCACCGCGCTGCGCCCGACGATCGGCGAGACGATCGAGCATACGCCGGGCGTGTCGGCCACCTCCTTCGGCCCCAACGCCTCGCGCCCGATCCTGCGCGGCCTGCAGGGCGAGCGGGTCCGGGTGTTGACCGACGGCATCGGCTCGGTCGACGTATCGAACACCAGCGTGGACCATGCCGTCGCAATCAACCCGCTGCTCGCCGAGCGGATCGAGGTGCTGCGCGGGCCGGAGGCGCTGCTCTACGGATCGGCCGCGATCGGCGGCGTCGTCAACGTGATCGACAAGCGCATCCCACGCGCCATTCCCGACGAGCCCATCCATGTCGACGCGATCCTGACCTATGGCAGCGCCGCCAACGAGCGGTCGGGCGGCGCCGCGCTCGACGCGCCGATCGGCGGCGGCTTCGTCGCGCATCTCGACGGCAGCTACCAGAAGACCGGCAACCTGCGGATCGGCGGCTATGCGCTGAGCCCCGCCGCCCGCGCCCGGGCGCTCTCCTCCGCACAGCTTCCCGCCGATCCGGGCGATGAGATCGATTTCGCCGCCAACGCCGCGGTCAAGGGCAAGCTGCCCAACAGCCAGTCGGAGACCTGGGTCGCCGGCGGCGGCCTGTCCTATATCGACGGGGACAGCCATTACGGCATCTCCTACAGCCATTATGACAGCCGCTACGGCGTGCCGATCCGTTTCGCGACCGAGCCGGGCGAGGAGCAGGAGGCGCCCCGCATAGACCTCGTCCAGAACCGGTTCGACGCGCGCGCCGAGATCGCGGCCGGCGGATCGGTGATCCAGACGGTCCGCGCCCGGCTCGCCTACGCCAAATATCGCCACTTCGAGCTGGAGGAGGACGGCTCGGTCGGAACCGCCTTCTACAACAACGGCTTCGAAGGCCGGGTCGAGCTGGTCCAGGCCGACCATGGCGTTTGGCATGGCGCGACCGGCGCGCAATTCTTCATCCGCGACTTCAATGTCGTCGGCGACGAAGCCTTCCTGCCGCGCAACCAGACCCAGCAGATTGGTCTCTTCACCCTGCAGCAGCTCGACTATGGCGTGGTGAAGCTCGAGGGCGGGCTGCGCTACGAGAAGAGCTGGCTGTCGGCCAATCCGTTCGAGGACCAGCCGCAATTCCCCAAGGGCGGCCGCAACTTCGACACGCTGTCAGGCTCGCTCGGCGCCTCCTACCGGGTGACCGATGACTGGCGCCTCGGCATCAACCTGTCGCGCACCGAGCGCGCGCCGGCCGCCGAGGAGCTGTTCGCCAACGGCCCGCACGCGGGCACCGAGGCGTTCGAGATCGGCAATCCCGATTTCAAGACCGAACGGAGCTGGGGCCTCGAAGGCGTGCTGCACGGCAAGGGGCCGGGCTTCACCATCCACGCGTCTATCTATCACAACTGGTTCGACAACTTCATCTACGACAGCCCCGACGGCACGCTGGAGGACGGCCTGCCCGTATTCCGCTACGCCCAGGCCAAGGCGCGCTTCTACGGCGCGGAGCTGGAGGCGACCGCCGATCTCGCCCAGCTTGGCGACTTCGCGATCAAGGCCGACGCGCTGGGCGATTTCGTCCATGCGAAGATCATCGGCTTCGGCCCGGCGCCGCGCATCCCCCCGCTGCGCCTGCTGGGCGGCCTGAGCGCCGAAAGCACCAAGGTCGACGGCCGGGTCGAGGTCGAATGGACCGACAAGGCCCAGCGCCTCGCCAGCTTCGAGACGCCGACCGCCGGCTATACGCTGGTCAACGCCTCGCTGACCTTCCGTCCCTTCGTCGACCGGCCGGAAACCAGCATCGTGCTGGCGGCGCACAATATCTTCGACGTGAACGCACGGCGCCATGCGAGCTATCTCAAGGACTTCGCCCCCCTCGCCGGCCGCGACTTCCGCATCACCGCGCGGGTAGGATTCTGATGACCGGCTTGCGGGAATGCCGCACCGCGTCATAAGCCTGCAACGCTTGGGTTGCAGGGGACGTTCATGTTTTCACGCCGTCAGATTCTCGCGGGGGTCGGCACCGGCCTGATCGCCGCCCCCGCGATCCTCCGTGCCCAGCAGCTCTTCACCGCCTTCCCGTTCCGGCTCGGCATCGCCTCGGGCGATCCGAGCCATGACGGCTTCGTCATCTGGACCCGCCTCTGTCCCGATCCGGTCGAGGAGCATGGCGGCATGCCGATGGGCCCGGTCGAGGTCGACTGGTTCGTCTATGAGGACGAGGCGATGAGGCGCATCGCGCAGAAGGGCAGCGCGACCGCCTGGCCCGAGCTCGGCCATTCGGTCCATGTCGAGCTCGCCGGCCTGCAGCCCGACCGCCCTTATTGGTATCGTTTCGCCATCGGACGCGACAAGACGCAGCTCGGGCGCGGCCACACCCTGCCCGCCCCCGGCGCCCCGCTCGACCGGTTGCGCTTCGGCGTGGCCGGGTGCCAGAATTATGAGGATGGGCTGTTCACCGCCTATGCCCATCTGGCGCGCGAGGACATCGCCTTCGTCTGGCATTTCGGCGACTATATCTACGAAGACCGCCCGCGGCAGGTGAACTACGAACGCGACGGCAGCCCGCGCGCCCATGTCCGCGACCATGTCGGCACCGACTGCTACACGATCGGCGACTATCGGCGCCGCTATGCCCAGTACAAGATGGACCCCGACCTGCAGGCCGCACATCTGGCCGCGCCCTGGTTCACCACTTTCGACGACCATGAGGTGGCCGACAACTGGTCCGCGAACGCAACGCCCTACCAGCATGATCCGGCCCTGTTCGCGTTCCGTCGCGCGGCGGCGATGCAGGCCTATTACGAGCATATGCCGCTGCGCAAAGCCTCGATGCCGAGCGGCGGCGCGATGCAGCTCTACCGTCGCAGCCGGATCGGCGACCTCATGACCGCCCATTTCCTCGACACGCGCCAATATCGCAGCGTGCAGCCGTGCAAGGGTGGGTTCGAACCGCCCTGCCCGACCGTCGCCGATCCGAAGCAGACGGTGCTCGGCAGCGCGCAGGAGCAATGGCTGGATCGCGGCCTGCGCGACGGTGGCAGCCGCTGGAACCTCGTCGCCCAGCAGGTC
Source organism: Rhizorhabdus histidinilytica (assembly GCF_900167915.1). Taxonomy (GTDB): domain Bacteria; phylum Pseudomonadota; class Alphaproteobacteria; order Sphingomonadales; family Sphingomonadaceae; genus Rhizorhabdus; species Rhizorhabdus histidinilytica. Next base: position 149,045 of record NZ_FUYM01000008.1, read on the forward strand.
ATGATGATGCCGCTCGACCGGCAGAGCCTGCCCGGTGGCGGCGAGATCCGCAACCTCGACAGTTGGGGAGGTTATGACGCCGCGCGCGAACGCATGGCGGCGAGCTTTGCCGAGCGCGGCGACGTCATCGTGATGACCGGCGACGAGCATCAGAATTTCGCGGGCGAGCTGCGCCGCCAGGGCGGCAAGGGCGAGGTCGCCGCGCCCGAGTTCGTCGTCACCTCGATCACCTCGGGCGGCGACGGATGGGTCAAGCCCGAGGTGCAGGCACAGTTGCGCGCCCACAACCCCGCGCTGCAATATCTGAGCGACAAGCGCGGCTATGCGGTCTGCGAGGTGACGCGCGACCTGTGGCAGACCCGCTTCCGCGGCGTCGACCAAGTGACGGCGCCCGGCGGATCGATCGCGACGCTCGCCACCGCCAGCGTCGAACGCGGCAAGCCGGCGATCAACCTCTCCTGACGGTCCGTTCCTTCAGACGCTCGATCACCGCGCATTTCCACGCATCGTCGGCGGTCGGCCAGGCGACGATCTCCTCGATCGTACGCAGGCACCCTCGGCAATAGCCGCTGGCCGGATCGATCTCGCAGACCTTGTTGCAGGGGGATTCGACCGCCACGGCGCAGGCGCGGGAAAGGTCAGGCCGCGAGCGCGGTGAGCGTCGCCGGGGTGAGGAGCTGGGGCAGCGTCTCCTGCCGCCCATCCCTGTCGTAGAACAGGTAGAGCGGCACGCCCGAACGGCCCTGCGCCTCGAGGAAACGGCCGATCGCGGGATCGCCGTTGGTCCAGTCGCCGACCATCACCACAACGCCGGCCCGTTCGAACGCCTCACGCACCGCGGGACGTTCGATCGCCGCCTTCTCGTTGACCTTGCAGGTCAGGCACCAGTCGGCGGTGAAATAGAGGAATACCGGCTTCTTCTGCGCCTGGAGCGCGGCTAGGCGCGCCTCGCTGAACGGTTCCGCACCTTCGGCACCGGTCGCTGCCGCGGCAGCCGGGCTGCCGCCCGACGGCGTGACGAGCAGCAGCGCCAGCGCGGCAGCCAGCACCGGCGCGACCGGGATCCAGCTATGCCGCTTGCCCTGCGCCTGCCGCGCACCGACCCACCAGAGGGCGAGGCCGAGCAGCAACGCCGCGCCGATCCCCTGCACGAGGCGATCGACCCCGGCCTGCTGTCCCAGCACCCAGGCGAGGCCGAGCGCGGTCAGGAACATCGGCACCGACAGGATGCGGCGCAGCCGGTCCATCCAGGCGCCGGGCTTCGGCAACAGGCGGCGCAGCGCCGGCACGAAACCGACCAGCAGGAAGGGCAACGCCAGGCCGAGGCCGAGGCCGGCGAACACCGCCAGCGCAGCGGCCGGCGGCAGCAGCAGCGCGGCGCCGACCGCGCCGGCCATGAAGGGACCGCTGCACGGCGTCGCCACCAACGCCGCGAGCACGCCGGTCCAAAAGGCCGGGAGCGCGCCGCGTCCCTTGGTCATCGCCTCGCCGATGCCGACGGCGCGCAGCTCGAACAGGCCGGCGAGGTTGAGGCTGATCGCGGTGACGAGCAGCAGCAGGACGAACACCATCCTCGGGTCCTGCAACTGGAAACCCCAGCCCGCCGCCGCCCCGCCCGCCCGCAGACCGAGCAGCAGCAGCCCAAGAGCGACGCAGCTCAGCACGATCCCGCCGGTATAGGCGAGTGCCTCTACCCGCGCATGGCGATCGGTCTCACCGCTGCGTGCAAGGCTCAGCGCCTTGAGGCTGAGGATCGGGAATACGCAGGGCATGGCGTTGAGCAGCACCCCGCCGAACAGCGCGCCACCGAGCGCGAGCAGGAAGGTGCGCCAGCCGTCCGCTCCGGCCTCGTCGCCCGCACCGGCGATCGGCACGCCGGCCGCGGGCACCGGGCCGGGCCGGGCGGTCACGGTCAAGCCTCGATCGGGCCCGATCGCGATCAGCCCCTCGATCGCCTGCACCGGCTGCGGGTTCCGCGCTGCCTTGATCTCGACGATCAGGCGGTCGCCGCGACGGCTTATCATCTGCGGTGCGGCATAGTCCGCAACCCCATCGGTGGCGGGGTAGAAATAGGGCGCCGTGACCGGGCGGCCCTTGGGAAAGGGAATGGCGAGGCGCAACTTGCCGGCCTTCGCCTCGAAGCTCGCCGCCTGTCCCAGGGGCATCGGCAGCTTCGCCCGCCATGTGTCGAAGCGCGCGCGCGACGCCGCCGTTACCGCGCCGTCGCCGACCGTCAGGTCGATCGCGACCGGCCCCTGCTCGGGCACGCAGATCGTCGGCGAACAGGCAAGCCAGCGGGCCTTGCCGGCAATGCGCAGCGGCGTGCCGGGCGCCAGCCCCTTCGGCACGTTCAGCGTCATCAGCAGCGCATAGGGCCGCTCATAGACATAGTTCATCAAGCCCTGGACGATCAGCCGCTGCGGCACCGGATAGCGCAGCGGGCCGACCGTCACCCCGCGCGGCAGGGTCCAGGCGATATCGGCGGGCGCTCCCGCGTCGCCGGGGTTCAGCCAATAGCCGTGCCAGTCGCGCTCGGGCGTCATGCTGAGCGCCAGGGTGATCCGGCTGCCCGCCGCCGGGCGCAGCGTCTCCGCCTCCAGCACCGCCTTGATGTGCGCTGCCGTGGCGGCGCCGGCCCCCGCCACGGCCAGCAGCAGGGCGAGGAACAGGGGAATCAGGCGGCCGATCGATGTCATGCCGGGCTTATGGCCCGATCCGCGGCGCGCGGGAAGCGCCGTCAGATCGAGCGTTCCTCCTCATAGGCATAGCCGTCGTCGGCGCGCTGGAAGCCGTGCGACTGCAATATCTGCTCGACCCGCGATGCGGTCGGCTTGATGAACAGGCGGACCTTGAACTTGGTCGGCGACAGGACCGTCACCTGTTCCTGCTCGCGCCCGCTCGGGCTCGCCATGTCGAAGGTGAGCTTGCCGTCGCGGCACAGCGCCGGGCCGCTCATCTCGCCCGGCAGGCCGACCATCGGCAGCGCGCCGGACAGATAGGCGCGGACCTGGCCGCTGCCGCCCTCGCAGTCGCCGCCGGGGAAGCGCGCCTTCAGCGCGTCGACGATCAGGGTGACGTTGCCGATCGGCTGCGGACCCGCGACCACCGGCATGCCGACGGTGAAATCGTCGATCCCCGCGCCGCCGAGGCCGTAGCTGAACACGCCCTTGAGCCGGGAAACCTCGTCCGTGCCTTCGATGTTGAGGCGGATGCGGCCCTTGGCGGCGTCCTCCAGCGACATCCGACTCGTCACGTCGCCGAGCTCGATCTTGGCGAGGCGGGCATCGTAGAGCTGCCCCTCCCACAGATTGCCCTCGACCTGCGCGGCCTCGAAACCCACGCGGTCGAGCTGCATCAGGTCGATCGCGGTCTTGAGCGGAATGAACGGTATCGCGACGACGGCCGCCACGATCACCAGCAGAAACAGCAGGATCGTCCTCATGATGCTCCCCCCTATGCCCTTCGCCCCTTATGCCCGGTCAGCGCCCTCCTGCGAAGCCGTGCATGCGTCTGGCCCATTGGAAACCGATCACCATACCCTTGGCTGGCTGGATCATCAGCAGCGCCAGGATCAGCGCCAGCCCGGGCCACAGCGCCATGTCGAGCCACATCGGCAGGTCGAAGCGCATGTTGACCGCAACCAGGATCGGTACGAGCACATGGCCGAGGATCAGCACCACCAGATAAGCAGGCATGTCGTCGGCGCTGTGCACCGTCCAGTCCTGCCCGCAGGACGGGCAATGCGGGACGGGCTTGAGGAAGCGGCCGAACAGCTTGGCGTCGCCGCAGGCCGGACATTCGCCGCGCAGGCCGCGCAGCAGCGCCGAACGCAGATCACGCTCGCCGAACGATGGGGGCTGGTTCATGGCGCCCCATTAGCAGATTGAGGCCACGCGCGAAGCAAGAAGTGATCCAAGGGGCGATGGAGCGGGTGAAGGGAATCGAACCCTCGTCGTAAGCTTGGGAAGCTTCTGCTCTACCATTGAGCTACACCCGCAAGGCTGCGAGCCATCGCGAGATCAAGAGACTTGTGAATAAACACCCCCTTGATCTGCGGGCCGGATGCCACAGTCACCGCGCCCGGGTCAACGGCATTAGTCGATCTTCTTCCTAGAACGACAAACCCATGGCTATGAAGGGCCATGGCGTTGAGCATCATCGGGCGGGCGTTCGGCTGGCTGGGGCGGCGGTTGCTGCTCTATGTCCTGCTGGTCTGCGCGATCGGTTTCGCGACTTTCGCGCTGCCCTGGATCAAGCGCGAGATCGAAGGCGACCGGCAGGCGCAGCAGCGCTACGAGGCGCTCGACCTTTCGCGCCGCCAGCTCGATCGCGAGATCGCGTCGGCGCGGGACGCGATCGGGACATCGGTGGCCGAAACGCGGCGACAGGGCGTGGCGGCGATCGACGCCCGCATCGCGACGGCCGAACGCGAGAAGGCCTCGCTGGAACAGGCGCGACGCGGCACGCCGTCGACCTTCGTCCTCGCCCTACAGGGCCGCGACGCCCTGCTTGCGGCGAAGCGGCGCGAGTTGCGCGTGCTGATGCTCGATCGCGAGATCGGCGCGTTGCGGGCGGCGCGTTCGCTCGCCATCGCCAACCGGGCGAGCATCGCCGCCGCCACCGACCTTCAGGCCCAGCGCGCCGTGGCAGAGGCGGCGATCCGCGGCTGCGACGGTGCGCGCGGTGAACTCACCGCCTTCGAGCGGCGCTGGCGGTGGCGGGTGCGATCCTGGCTCGACAATGACGAGCATCGCGCTCTCGCCGCGCGGATGACGACCGCCTGTGCCGAAGCCCGTCGGCAGGTCGGCCGGCACAACCTGCTCGCTGCGACGAGCCGCGAAGCCGCCCTCGGCCGCACCCGCGCAGCAACCCTGCTGGCGGAGTCCGAGGCGGAGGCCGGCGCCCGTCTCGACGCCTGGCAACAGCGGCTCGCGGCAGACGTCGACCGCGCGCGGACCGAATGGGCGGGGAACTGGTCGGAGCGCGCGCGGCTCTGGGCCGATCGCCTGGGGCTGCGGCCGATCCTGGTCGCCGCGGCCTGGGCGCTGCTGGCGATCCTGCTGACGCCCTATGCGATCCGGCTCGCCTTCTTCTTCCTGCTCGCGCCGATGGCGATGCGCCGCGCCGCGATCCGGCTTCGCGTGCCGGGCGGTGGAGGAACGGCAATCCCCCTGCCCGGCCCGTCGACCACCTCGGTCGCGGTCCGCCTCGACCAGGGCGAGGAATTGCTGGTACGGCAGGACTATCTGCAATCGACGTCGCATGGCGGCGCCAAGGCGACCCGCTGGCTGCTCGACTATCGCCACCCGCTGTCGAGCCTGGTCAGCGGCCTCGCCTTCCTGACCCGGATCCGAGGCGACGGCGAGACGACGACGATATCGGCGGTGCGCGATCCCTTCGCCGAGACGGTGATCCTGTCGCTGCCCGAGGGCGCCGCCTGCGTGCTCCAGCCCCGTGCGCTGGCGGCGGTGGTACAACCGATCGGCCGTCCCTTGCGGATCAGCAGCCATTGGCGGCTCTTCTCGCTCAACGCCTGGCTGACGCTGCAGCTTCGCTATCTCGTCTTTCACGGCCCGGCGCGGCTGGCGATCAAGGGCGGGCGCGGCGTCCGGGTCGAGCGCGCCGAGCATGGGCGCGTCTTCGGACAGGCCCAGCTCGTCGGCTTCTCGGCCGACCTCGCTTATTCGGTGACGCGGACCGAGACATTCTGGCCTTATTTTCTCGGCCGCGAGCAGCTTTTCAAGGACCGGGTCGAAGCCGGCGACGGCCTGCTGATCGTCGAGGAGGCGCCAATGGCCGGACGAGGACGGGGCGAAGCCCGCCACGGACTCGAAGGCACCGCCGACGCGATGCTCAAGCTCATAGGGCTGTAAGGGAATTCGGCGATGGTGCCCCGGGAGAGACTCGAACTCCCGACCTGCGGTTTAGGAAACCGTTGCTCTGTCCTGCTGAGCTACCGGGGCACGTCGGCGGACGGCGCATCTCTTATCGTGCCGCGCGCCGATGTCCAGAGAGGCGGCGGCGATCGCGCGATAAGCCCGCCGACGGCCCTAGCTGCCCAATAGCTGCCCGGCCAGCGCGGTGAGCGACTGCATCGCCGCGACATAGGGCGCCGGGCCGAAGCTGATCCGCGCGACGCCGAGCCTGGCGAGCGCGGCGAGATCGGCGGTCGGGTCGAGCACCATCACGTTGACCGGCAGAGGGCTCGCTTCGCAGATGCGCGCAATCAATGCCGGATCGCCGAGGCCGGGGACGAAGAAGCTCCCCGCCCCCGCCGCGGCATAGGCCTCCGCCCGGACCAGCGCCTCGTCGACCCGGCCTTCATGGGTGGCCGGATCGGTGCCGAGGAACAGGTCGGTGCGGGCGTTGATAAAGACCGGACGGTCGAGTCCCGCCGCCGCCGCGACGATCGCGCGCAGCCGCACAGCCTGATCCTCGACGCCGTGGAGTCCCTCGCCCCGGACCTTGCGGTCCTCGAAATTGCAGCCGACCACGCCGAGCTCGAGCAGCGTCCGCGCATGGCCCTGAACATCGTCGGGCGCATCGGCATAGCCGCCTTCGAAGTCGACGCTGACCGGCAGGTCGGTCACCCCCAGGATGGCGGTGGCGGTGGCGAGCAGCGCATCGAACGGCAGTTCCTCGCCGTCGGGATAGCCGGCGGCCGCGGCGACCGCCCAGCTGCTTGTCGCCAGCGCCGGCGCGCCGGCATCGGCAACGGCACGCGCGCTGCCGGCGTCCCAGACGTTGACGAGGCGGAGCGGATCGCCCGCGACGTGCAGCTTCGAAAATCGGGCGAATCGATCGGCGATGGTCATGTGCGGCTCCCGGCCTCGATGGTGCGATGGAAAGGCAATATGGCCACCCTCGACCGAAGGCTACTACCTCGGAGGTCATGGCCGCCATGCAGCGGTCCTGCTACCAGCTCTTCATGACCGTTCATCGTCGTTCGCTGTTCACCGCCCCGCTCGGCGACGTGCTGCGCGAACTGCGCGGCGCGCGCGGCGTCAGCCAGCTCGAGCTGGCGTTGCGATGCGAGATATCGCCACGCCATCTCAGCTTCGTCGAGACCGGCAAGTCGCAGCCGAGCCGCGAGATCATCGAGCGGATCGGCGAGGAGCTCGAGCTGTCCCTGCGCGAGCGCAACGGGCTCCACCTCGCCGCCGGCTACGCCCCGCGCTACCGCGAGACGCCGCTCGACGCGCCCGAACTCACGATCATCCGCGAGGCGATCGAGGCGACGCTGGGTCAGCAGCTTCCCTATCCCGCCTTCGTCGCCGACCGGCACTGGAACATCGTCATGGCCAATGCCGGCATGGCGACGCTGATGCAGGCGCTCCGCCCCGAAGGCCTGGCCCACGACAATGTCCTGCGCCAGCTCTTCGATCCGACGGACCTTCGCCCCTTCGTGGTCAACTGGGAGGAGGTGGCCGGCGACCTGCTGCGCCACTTCCGCTACGACGTGATGCGCTCCCCCTTCGATGCCGAAGGCCGGGCACTGCTCGACGAGGTCCTCGCCTATCCCGACATACCGACCCACTGGCGGCGGCTGGACCTGAGCGACGCGCCGCTGCCGATGCTGCGGACGGTGTTCGCGCTGCCGGAAGGCCAGCTCAGCTTCCTGTCGACCATCGCCCAGTTCGGCACCGCCTGGGACCTGACGGTTCAGGAGGTCCGGGTCGAAGCGATGCACCCGACCGACGATTTCACGCGCGACTGGTTCCAGGCGCGCTAGCCCCGGCCAGCGCCGGGACGCCCTCGCCCGACGACCGCCCCAGCAGGATCGCGAGCAGGCCCAGCGCCGAGGTCGCCGCCCCCGCCAGCGCCACCACCGGATAGCCGAATCCGCCCGCGATCACCGCGCCGCCCAGCGCCGCGCCGATCGCGTTGCCCAGATTGAAGGCGCCGATGTTGACCGAGGAAGCGAGGTTCGGCGCCTCGGCGGCGGCCGACATCACCCGCACCTGCAGCGGCGGCACCAGCGCGAAGCTCGCCACGCCCCACAGGAAGACGAGGATCGCGGTCGGCGCGGCGAAGGGCATCAGCAGCGCCAGCGCGACCAGCACGGCGGCGAGCGAAGCCAGGGTGACGATCAGCGTCCGGTCGACCGAACGGTCGGCGAAGCGGCCGCCCAGCCAGTTGCCGACGGTCATCCCCAGCCCGTAGGTGACGAGCATCGCTGTGACGAAGCCGAGCGAGGCGTGGGTCTGCTCGCGCAGTATCGGGGCGATATAGGTGAAGACGGTGAACATCGCGCTCGATCCGATCACGGTCAGCCCGAGCGCCGCGAGCACCTGGCTCCGCCGCAGCACGCGCAGCTCGGCGAGCGCGTCGCCGCCGCTTGGCGCGGGCAGCGCTGGCAGGGTCAGCCGCAGCGCCGCCATGGTCAGCAGGCCGAGCCCGGCGATCCCCCAGAAGGAGGCGCGCCAGCCGAGTTGGTCGCCCGCCCAGGTCGCCAGCGGCACGCCGACGACATTGGCGATCGTCAGCCCCATGAACATCGCCGCGACCGCCCCGGCCCTCCGCGCGGGCGGCACCAGGCCGGCGGCGACGATCGATCCGACGCCGAAGAAGGCGCCATGGTTGAGCGAGGTGATCAGCCGCGCAACGAGCAGCATGCCATAGCCGCCCGACACCGCCGCCAGCAGGTTGCCGACGGTGAAGATGCCCGCCAGCAGGATCAGCAGCGTCCGGCGCGGCACCCGGCCGGTGGTGAGCGTCATCAGCGGCGCGCCGAGCATCACCCCCAGCGCATAGGCGCTGATCAGCAGGCCGGCGGCGGGGATCGACACGTGCAGGTCGCGGGCGATGACCGGCAGCAGCCCCATCGGCGCGAATTCGGTCACGCCGATGCCGAAGGCACCCGCCGCCAGGGCGAGCAAGGGCGGATTGAACTTCATCGGGCAAGCTCCTCAATCGGACCGGCGACATCCGGTTGCTATGCGACGGCACAGATGGACGACGGAAACCCGCGCGGGTAGATCGTCCGAAAGCGAAGGATTTTTGATATGGATGCAAAGATAACCGCCGACACCGATCGCGCCCGCGCTCTCGAACTGTTCGCGGCGGTAGCGGCTGAAGGCAGTTTCTCGGCGGCCGGGCGAAAGCTGGGCCTGACTCCGTCGGCGGTCAGCCGGGCGATCGACCGGATCGAGGCGCGGCTGGGCGTCCGCCTGCTGCTCCGAAGCACCCGCGCGTTGACGCTTACCCTGGAAGGGCAGGCCTATCTCGGCGCCGCCCGCCGCATCCTCGCCGACCTCGACGATGCCGAGCAGGCGATCGCCGACCAGGGCGCACCGCGCGGACGGCTAAGAGTCAGCGCGTCACTGGCCCATGGGCGGCAATGCGTCGTTCCGCTACTCGGCGACTTCGTCCGCCTTCACCCGCATATTCTGGTCGACATCAGCCTGACCGACACGGTCGTTGACGTCGCCGGCGGGCAAGCCGATGTCGCGATCCGCTTCGGCCCGCTCGCCGACAGCGCGCTGACCGCGCGCAAGCTGGGCGAGACCCGGCGGGTGATCGTCGCCTCGCCCGACTATCTGGCCCGCCACGGCACGCCGTCGGCTCCCGAGGACCTGCACGACCATATCTGCCTGAACTTCAACTTCCGCCGGGTCGAGCCGGTCTGGCCGTTCCGCAAGGACGAACGCGACTATGCCCTGGCCGTCCGGGGCAGCATCGAGGCGAACAACGGCGAGACGCTCGCACAGCTCGCTACGGCCGGCGTCGGCATCACCCGGGTCGGCGCCTTCAGCGTGGTCGAGCGGATCGCCGCCGGGCAATTGGTGCCGATCCTGGAGGATTATAATCCGGGCGACGTCGAGGCGATCCACGCGGTGTTCGTCGGCGGCGCCAACACCCCGGCGCGGGTGCGGGTCTTCGTCGATTTCCTGGCGGAACGGCTGCGATAGCCGAACGGCTTGCGTGAGCGCCGCCGACTCCATAGCCTTGCCGCGAGGAGATGGTCGGATGAAGATGATCTCGGGCCTTGCCGTCCTTGCCTTTGCCCTCGTCCCGGTCGCCGCTGGCGCTGCCCGTGCGGATCAGTCGTTCGGTGTCTGGCGCAATCCTCAGAACAGCGTCCATGTCCGCGCCGAACCCTGCGGCCAACGCATGTGCGGCGTCGTGGTCTGGGCGAACGACAAGGCCCGGGCCGATGCCGCGCGCGGCGGGACGCCGAACCTGGTCGGCGCAACGTTGTTCAAGGATTTCCGGCTGCAGAAACCCGGCCTGTGGCGCGGCAAGGTGTTCGTCCCCGATATCGGCAAGACCTTCTCGGGGACAATCGAGGTCATCGACCCCACCCACCTGAAGGGCAGCGGCTGCCTGGTCGGACGGATCGGCTGCAAGTCGCAGAGCTGGACGCGGATCGCCGAATAAGCTCTTTGAAGCATCGAGCGCTTTATCCGACCCGCACATCCTGCGGAGGGACTGAGCATCGGCGAAGGCCCGTCTCGAAGGAGCACGCCTTCGAGACGCCATTTCGCCTTCGCTCAACGGCTCCTCAGGATGTGCGGAACCAGTTGCGTCAGTTAATCTAGTTCTCGCTTTTCGGCGGACGCACCGGCAGCAGCAGCGGCGCGACGGGCACGCCCTCGTCGATCAGCGCCTTGGCCTCCTGGGGGCTGGTCTGGCCATGGATCGGGCGGCTCTCCTGCTCACCCAGATGCATCGAGCGCGCCTCGTCGGCAAAGCGGTTGCCGACATAGTCGGAACCTTCGAGCATCTTCGCCTGGACCTCGGCGAGCTTGCTCACCATCGCCTTGAACTCCTCGGGCGACGGAATGTTGGCGGCGGCCGGGATCGGCGCGCCGGCGGACGGCTCGCTGCGTTGGTTGCCCTTGGGCGCGACGTTCGGGGCCATCACCGCCTTGTCGACGTCGGTCGATCCGCAATAGGGGCACATGACCAGCCCGCGCGCCTTCTGATCCTCATAGTCTGCGGACGATCCAAACCAGGTTTCAAAGACATGGCCGGCATTGTTGCAAGCGAGATCGAAGACGATCATGCGCTGACCTCGACCGCACCGATCGTGCGGCGGTTCTTGAGCGCGGGCACCCGCAGGCGGATGTCGGCGAGCCGAGCCATGTCGAGATCGGCGAAGCCGACGCCCTGCCCCTCGCCCATGTCGAGCAGCACCTCGCCCCAGGGATCGACCACCAGCGAATGGCCATAGGTGGCGCGGCCGTCCTCATGCTCGCCGCATTGCGCCGCGGCGACGACGAACGCCCCCGCCTCGATCGCGCGGGCACGCAGCAGCACATGCCAATGCGCCCGGCCGGTCGGCACGGTGAAGGCGGCGGGCACCGACAATATCTCGGCCCCCGCATTGCTGAGCGCGCGATAGAGATCGGGGAAGCGCATGTCGTAGCAGATCGACAGGCCGATCCTGGCCCAGGGCGTCGTCGCGATCACGCTGCGCTCGCCGGGCGCATAAGCCTTGGATTCGCGCCAGCTCTCGCCGGTCGGGAGATCGACGTCGAACAGGTGGATCTTGTCGTAGCGGGCGCGGATCGCGCCCTTGTCGTCGATGACGAAGCCACGGTTGACGAGCCGTCCGTCGTCGCCGCCGGTCAGCGCCAGCGAGCCGAGATCGACCCAGACGCCCCGCTCCGCCGCCGCGGCGCGCACCGCCGCCAGCACCGGGTCGCCGGCCTCGTCGCACAGGTGCGCCGCGGCTCGGGCACGGTCCTGGTCGAGCAAGCCCGACATTTCCGGCGTGAACAGCATGTCGGCCCCGCCGGCCTTCGCCTGCGCGACCGCGTCGGTCAGAATCGCGGCATTGGCGGCGGGATCGATCCCGGTCCGGCTCTGGAGGAGGGCGACGCGCATCGCTCAGGCCGCCAGCAGCGGGTCGAGCTTGCCCTGGCGATCGAGCGCGAACATGTCGTCGCAGCCACCGATGTGGCGGTCGTCGATGAATATCTGTGGCACAGTCGATCCGCCCTGGGCGCGCTCGATCATCTCGGCGCGCTTCGGGCCGCCCATGCTGATGTCATATTCCTCGAAGTCGATGCCCTTCGTCTCGAGCAACGCCTTGGCGCGCGAACAATAGGGACAGAAAGCCTTGGTGTAGATTTCGACCTTGGGCATGCGATCCATTTCCTTGTTCCAGCCCGAAATGTTGTCGGCGGGCGCGAAAGTCAACGCGCGACATCCTCGTCTCGCACCACGCGCGCCCAACAGATAAGGTCGACCCGGCTCGCGCCGGCCCGCCGGAGCATTCGCGCGCAAGCATCTGCGGTCGCGCCCGTCGTATAGACGTCGTCGACCAGCAGCACCGCCCGCCCCTTGACCGCCGCCCGGTCGCGTACCGCGAAGGCGCCGCGCACCGCCTTCGCTCGCTGGTCGGGGCCCAGGCCGCGCAAGGACGGCGTCGCCTTGGTGCGGACCAGCGCGTCAAGTGCGAGGACATGGCCGGTATCGCGCGCGACCGCCCGTGCCATCAGTGCCGACTGGTTATAGCCTCGCACCCAGATCCGCCAGCGGTGAAGCGGGACCGGCACGACCAGCGCCTCCCCCTCGGGCAGGTGCCGGCGCAACTGCGCAGCCATGGTGCGGGCGATGCCGGGCCGGCGGCCATATTTGAGCTTGAGCGCGAGCGCGCGGGCGATCGGCCCATAAGCGACGGCGGCGCGCATCGAATCGAACGCGGGTGGATCGGCATGACACGCGCCGCACAAAGCACCGGGCCCTGGATCGACCTCGAACGGCGCGCCGCAGCGCGCGCATTGCGGATCGCCCAGGAAATCGAGAGCCGACCAGCAATCGAGGCAGAACTGATGCATGTCCGGCGTGATCACACCGCAGCCAGGACAGCGTGGCGGCAGGGCGAAGCGCAGCCCCGCGCCGGCGATTCCCCGCAATCCCCCGATCAGCCCCATGACGCCCCCCCATGACGCTCCCAATGCCGTCTTGTCATGCAAGCACGGCGGCGGCACAAGCGCGCGCGATGGACCAGCCCGCGATTTTCGACCGTTCGCTCCGCCGCCTCCGCCGCGACCGGGCCGCCGCGCGTTTCGCCGATCACGCCTTCCTGGTCGATCATATGGCCGACGAACTCGCCGAGCGGCTTGCGATGGTGACGCGCGACTTCGGCCGGGTGCTGGTGCTCGGCTGCCATGACGGACGGATCGCCCGGCGCTTCGCCGCGCTGGGGCGACGCATCGTCAATGCCGATCCCGGCTTCGCCTTCGCGCGCGCCGCGGGCGGGGTGCAGTGCGACGAGGATCGCCTGCCCTTCGCCGACGCCAGCTTCGATCTCGTCGTCGCGGTCGGCACGCTCGACACGGTCAACGACCTGCCGGGCGCGCTGACGCTGATCCGCCGGGTGCTGCGCCCCGACGGGCTGTTCCTCGGCGCCTTCGCCGGCGCGGGCAGCCTCGCCTGGCTCAAGCGCGCCACGCTGGCCGCCGACAGCGCGACGCATGGCGGCGCGGCGGCGCGCATCCATCCGCAGGTCGACGTGCGCGCGGCGGGCGACCTGTTGTCGCGCGCGGGCTTCGCCTTGCAGGTGGCGGACGGCGAGCGGCTCGACGTCGGCTATGGCGATCCGATCCGGCTGATCCACGACCTGCGCGGCATGGCGGCGACCAACATCCTCGCCCAGCGCGCCCGCACCGCACCCGGCCGCGCCTGGCTGGCCGAGTTGTTCGGTCGCTTCCAGGCGGAGGCCGGGCCCGACGGCCGGCTGCGCGAGAGCTTCGACCTCGTCTATCTGTCGGGCTGGTCGCCCAGCCCCGACCAGCCCAAGCCCGCGAAGCGCGGCAGCGCGACGGCGTCGATGATCGAGGCGCTGCGGCCGAAAGGGTGATTCTCCCGAGCCCCACCGTCATTCCAGCAAAAGCTGGAATCTCCCTGCCTTCTCGACGTTGGAGCGGGAGCGACGCTGGAAGAAAAGGGAGATCCCGGCTTTCGCCGGGATGACGTGATTGTCGAAAAGGCGATTGCGCTATGGACTTACCCGACCGCTTATGTGTAAGGACCGCCTCGTAATGACGCGGCCGTTCGCCCTTCTCCTGCTTCGACTTACGCGCCCTTAGGCGCGCGATTTCGCTTGGGGTCGAAACAGGCCCGGCAAGCCACGGCGTCTAAGGGTCCCGACAGAAACCCCGAATGACCACCCTGCAGCAGGAGCAGGCCCCGTGACCAAGACCATCAGGATTTTCGACACCACCTTGCGCGACGGCGAGCAATCGCCGGGCTGCTCGATGAACCTCGAGGAGAAGCTGCAGGTGGCGGCCCAGCTCGAGGCGTTGGGCGTCGACATCATCGAGGCGGGTTTCGCCATCGCCTCCCCGGGCGATTTCGAAGCGGTGTCCGAGGTCGCCCGCCAGTGCAAGAAGGCGACCGTAGCCAGCCTGGCGCGCGCCGCCGCCGCCGACATCGACCGCGCGTGGGAGGCCGTCCAGCACGCTGTCGCGCCGCGCATCCACACCTTCATCGCAACGTCGCCGCTGCATATGCGGGTGAAGCTCAACAAGAGCCCCGACGAGGTGCTGGAGGCGATCGACCGCACGGTGCGCCACGCCCGCAACATCTGCCCCGACGTCGAATGGTCGGCCGAGGACGCGACCCGGACCGAGCCGGACTTCCTGGCGCGAGCGATCGAAACCGCGATCGCGGCGGGCGCGCGGACGATCAACCTGCCCGACACGGTCGGCTATGCGACCCCGCAGACCTATGGCGCGATGTTCCGCGACATGATCGAGCGGGTGCCCAACGCCGACCTCGCGGTCTTCTCGACCCATTGCCACAACGACCTGGGCCTAGCCGTCGCCAACACGCTGGCAGCGATCATGAACGGCGCGGGCCAGGTCGAGTCGACCATCAACGGTATCGGCGAGCGCGCCGGCAACGCCGCGGTCGAGGAGATCGCGATGGCGCTGAAGGTCCGCCAGGACGTGATGCCCTATGCGACCAACATCGTCTCGACCGAGATCACCCGCGCCTCGCGCCTGATCTCGGGAATCACCGGCTTCCAGGTGCAGCCCAACAAGGCGATCGTCGGCGCCAACGCCTTCGCGCATGAGAGCGGCATCCATCAGGACGGCATGATCAAGGACAGCTCGACCTACGAGATCATGACCCCGGACAGCGTCGGCCTGACCCATAGCAGCCTGGTGATGGGCAAGCATTCGGGCCGCGCCGCCTTCCGCCAGAAGCTGGAGGAGCTTGGCTACACGCTGGGCGACAACGCCTTCCAGGACGCGTTCGGCCGCTTCAAGGCGCTCGCCGACGCCAAGAAGGCCGTCTATGACGAAGATATCGTCGCGCTGGTCGACGACGAGGTGCTGCGTGGCCACGATGCGATCCAGGTCAAGGAGGTCGAGGTCTATTGCGGTTCGAACGGGCCGCAGCGCGCGATCCTGACGCTCGAGGTCGACGGCGAGGAGAAGACCGTCACCGCGCGCGGCAATGGTCCGGTCGACGCGCTGTTCAACGCGATCCGCATGATCGTGCCGCACGACAGCTCGGTGCTCGAACGCTACGAGGTCCATGCCGTCACCGGCGGCACCGACGCGCAGGCCGAGGTGTCGGTGCTCCTCTCGGAGAATGGTCGCACCACGCGGGGCCGCGGCGCGCACCAGGACACGATGGTCGCTTCGGTCCGCGCCTATGTGAACGCACTCAACAAGATGATGGTCAAGCGCGGCCGCGCACCGGTCGACGCCCAGGCGAGCTGACGACGCCCCTTCCCTTCTCTTCGGGAGGGAAAGCTGAAACCATTCCGTTCGTGTCGAGCGAAGTCGAGACAGGCTCCGGGAGCCAGCGTCCCTCGACTTCAGCCTGTGACTGAAGTTCCTCCCGAGCGCCTGCCTTGCAGGCAGTCGAGGGGCTCGGGACGAACGGACCTGCCTGACGATCGGGTCGCCTCAATGTCGCAAGCCACCGCTCACACCGCCCGCTGGCGGCTGATCGGCTTCCTCCTGTCCGCGGTCGGCTCGATGCTGTTCGCGATCAAGGGCGTGCTGATCAAGCTGATCTACGTCTATCAGATCGACTCCACCGCGCTGCTCGCGGTGCGGATGCTGCTGTCGCTGCCGGTCTTCTTCGGCGTCGGCCTGCTCGAATGGCGGCGACGGCCGGCGGCGCAGCGCCCCGACGCGCGCAGCGTCGGCTTTGCCGCGCTGGTCGGCATATTGGGCTATCATGTCTCGTCATGGCTCGACTTCGCCGGGCTGCAATCGGTCGAGGCGCAGGCCGAGCGGCTGATCCTGTTCACCTATCCCTTCCTCGTCATCCTGTTCGGGCGGCTGATCTTCGGCCACCGGCTGCGCTTCCACGCGCTCGCCGGGGCGGGGCTCAGCTATGCCGGGCTGCTCGTCATGTTCGGATCGGACCCGGCGCGGCTGACCCCGTCGATGATCGGCGGCGCGGGCATGATCCTCGCCGCCGCCGGCACCTTCGCGCTCTACCAGCTCTTCGCGCGCGAGCTGATCCTGCGCTGCGGCCCTGCCCTGTTCACAGCGATCGCGATGAGCGCGGCCAGCCTGTCGGTGATCGCCCATTTCGCGCTGACCCATGGCATCGCCCTGCCCCCTGGGCCACCGCGCGCCTGGGCGCTGATGATCGGGCTGGCAGTCTTCTCGACGATCGTGCCGACCTTCATGATGTCGGCCGGCACCGCCCGGATCGGTGCCCAGGGCACAGCGATCATCTCGACGATCAGCCCGGTGGTGACGATCGCCCTAGCCATCGTCGTGCTGGGCGAGCCGTTCGGCATAGGCGAAGCGGCGGGCACGCTGCTGGTGGTCGGCGGAGTCGGGTTGTTCACCTGGATCGAGAGCCGGCCGGCCAGACAGCGCGCCAGACGGGACGCGGTTGCGGCGAAGGTAGAAGCCTGAACCTCTCGTCATCCTGACGAAAGTCAGGATCTCACTGCCTTCGTTCCGGCAGCACGACGAAGAGAAGGGATATCCCGGCTTTGGCCGGGATGACGCCGGATATCAAATCCCCGCATACCAGGCGTAGTCATAATAGTCCTCCCAATAGCCGCCCTTGCCGCGGCCATGGGCGGAGAGGCTTTCGACCGCCTCGATCCGCTGGACATATTTGGCATGCTTGTAGCCGAGCTGCCGTTCGACCCGCAGCCGCAGCGGGGCGCCGTTGCCGACCGGCAGCGGCTGGCCGTTGAGCCCCCAGGCGAGGATCGTCTGGGGATGGAAGGCGTCGATCAGGTCGATGCTCTCATAATAGTCGCCCTGCGCGTAGCGATCGGCGCAATGGAAGATCAGGTAGCGCGCCGAGGAGCGCAGTCCGGCCATGTCGAGCAGCAGCTTGAGCGGCGCCCCGGTCCACTGGCCGATCGCGCTCCAGCCCTCCACGCAGTCGTGGCGCGTGATCTGGGTGCGGCGGGGCAGCGATCGGATCTGCCCCAGCGACAGCGACAGCGGCCGTGCGACCAACCCGTCGACGACGAGCCGCCAGTCGGCGAACCCCGCGCGCAGGTGGGTCTCATAAGCGGTGCCGGCGGGCTTGCGGGTGCCGTTGGAACGGAACAGCGGCGACAGGTCGGCCGCGTCGAACTCACGCGCCAGCGCGGTGCGATCGGTGATCAGCCGCTGCGCGCGCATCGTCAGCCCCTCGGCACTCTGCAGCATCGAACGGACCCGCGGATCGGCGTTGATCCGGTTGCAGCCGGACAGGATCAGCCCACCCGCCCCGGCCGCCAGCGAACCGATCAGCTTGCGGCGCGAGATCATCGTTCCTTCTCCCTCGGCAACCGATAGGCGCCGGTGATCATGGCGCGGAGCTGGTTGAGCGGCCCGGACAGCAGCACCATCAGCAGATGGACGAGGATGAACAGCAGCATCGCCGCGGCGCAGAGGAAATGGATCGACCGCGCCGACTGCCGCCCCCCGAACAGGTCGACCAGCCAGGGCCAGGCCGCGTTGACGCCCGGCGACATAGTCAGCCCGGTCAGGATCAGCAGCGGGATCAGCCCCAGGATCACCCCGACATAGGCGAGCTTCTGGAGGATGCCGTAGCGCGCCGCCGCCGCGCCGCGCGGGAAGCGCAGCCTCAGATGATCGCGGATGTCGTGCCAGACATGGCTGGGGTGCAGTTCCGCCGCGCGGGGCAGCAGGTCGCGTTGCAGGTGGCGGTTGACCAGGCTGGCGACCAGATAGGTCGCCGCCGACAGCACCAGCACCCAGGCGAAGAAGAAGTGCCAGATGCGGGCATCGGCGAGGCTGTAGTTCGACGGGATCGTCGCCCACCAGGGGAAGGCGCGCCGCCGCTCGATCCCGTCGCGGTCCTCCCAGACGCCCAGCACCCCGGTCGTGTCATAGGCTTCGCCGCCGACGATCAGCACGCCGCGCCCGCCCGCCGATCCGATCTGCAGCCAGGCGCGGTCGGTGTTGGCGCCATATTGGCCCCAATAGAGGCGCGGATGTGCGTTGAAGATCATCAGCCCGCTCATCAGCATCGTGAAGATCGTGAAGGCGTTGATCCAGTGCCACAGCCGGGTCGACGTCCGGTGACGGCGAACGAGGTCCCCGCCGCGCGGCGCCGCGCCGTCCTGCTGTCCCTGTTCGGTCATGGCGCGCACGCTAGCACGATCAGGGCGAAGAGCGGTAATCTCCCGTCAACGAGCCCCTTTAGGAAATCATTAGGGACGATCGGCGATGATGCGGATTGCCGATCGAAAGGAAGCAGGGGAATCGGAACGCGATGGCGGTTGCCAGTGAACAGGAGGAAAGCGACGCGCGCCGCCACGGGCGCCATCGCATCATGCTCGCCGCGACGCTCTATTCGGTCCATGGCGAATGCAACGGCGTGCTGCTCGACCTGTCGCAGGGCGGCGCGATGGTCAGCGCCTCGCCGCCGCTCCCGGTCGGCTGCCGGCTGCTGCTCGAGCGCCAGAATTTCGAGGTACCCGGCGTCGTCCGCTGGGTCGAGGGCAACCGCTTCGGCATCCAGTTCGAGGAAGCCCTGCCCGAATCCGTGATCATGGGCCTGGTATCACGCAGCACGCATCAGAACGACCGCTGAGCTAGATGCGTTTGGAAATGCGCGAAAAGCGCGTTTCCGAGGCGGCACCAGCCCGCTCCCCCAAAATACCTCAGAGGCTGACCGGAAAGTGCCTTACCGCTCATCCTGAGGAGGGACTGAACGAAGGTGAAGGCCCATATCGAAGGATATTTCCAGTCTCGAACGCCCCTTCGAGACAGCATTTCGACTACGCTCAATGCTTCCTCAGGGCGAGCGGGGACTTTTGAGTCAGACTCTCAGGCCATCATCCGGGTCAGCGCCTGCGCGGTGAAATCGACCATCGGCACGATCCGCGCATAGTTGAGCCGGGTCGGCCCGATCACCCCGACCACCCCGACGACGCGGCCGTCGCCGCCGCGATAGGGCGCCGCGATCACCGACGATCCGGACAGCGAGAACAGCTTGTTCTCCGATCCGATGAAGATCTTCATCCCCTGCCCGCTGCGCGCGCTGTCGAGCAGGCGGGCGATCTCCTCCTTACCCTCGATCTCATCGAGGAGCTGGCGTACCCGCTCCAGGTCCGCCGCCGCCGAAGGATCGATCAGGTTGGCCTGGCCGCGCACGATCAGCACTGGCCGGGCGCTGCCGTCCTCCGACCAGACCGCCAGCCCTTGCTGGACCAGCGACGCCGCAGCCGCGTCGAGCGCCGCGCGCTCGCGCCCCAGTTCCGCCTCGATCCGCGCGCGCGCCTCGGCCAAGGTCAGCCCGCCGAGCCGATCGCTGATGAAATTGCCCGCCTCGACCAGCGCCGATGGCGGCAGGCCTGGCGGCAGGTCGACGACCCGGTTCTCGACGCTGCCGTCATGGCCGACCAGCACCGCCACCGCCTGCTGGCGCGACAGCGGCACGAAGCTGAACTGGCGCAGCACCATCTCGTGCGGCGGGACCAGGACGATGCCCGCGCAGGCCGACAGGCCCGACAGCACCGCGCTGGTCTGGGCGAGCGCTTCCTCTACCGGGCTGCCGCGCGCCGCGCGCGCCTCGATCGCGGCACGCTCCTCGATCGACGGCTCGGCGGTCTGCATCATGCCGTCGACGAACAGGCGCAGCCCCGACTGGGTCGGCATCCGCCCGGCCGAGGTGTGCGGCGCCTCGAGCAGCCCCAGTTCCTCCAGATCCTGCATGACGTTGCGGATCGAGGCCGGCGACAGGTTCAGGCCCGCCAGCTTGGAAATGGTCCGCGATCCGACCGGCTGACCCGATCCGAGATAGCTTTCGACGACGACGCGAAACACCTCGCGGGCTCGGGTCGACATTTCGGACATGGGCTGGCTGTTCACGCCCATAGAGATAGTGAAGCCGATCGCCCCGCTCAACAGGCTTCCAACTTCCTTCGCCCACGCCTAAGGAGCCCGGCGTACAGCAAAGAAGGAACGTTCATGCGCCCATCCGGCCGCGCCCCCGATCAGATGCGGGCGATCAGCATCGAAACCGGTTTCACCGTCCACGCCGAAGGCTCCGTGCTGATCAGCTTCGGCGACACCCGCGTCCTCGTCACCGCCTCGATCGAGGAGAAGGTTCCCCCCTTCCTGCGCGGCAAGGGCCAGGGTTGGGTCACCGCCGAATATGGCATGCTGCCCCGCGCCACCCATACGCGCGGCAGCCGTGAGGCGGCCAAGGGCAAGCAGTCGGGCCGCACCCAGGAGATCCAGCGCCTGATCGGCCGATCGCTGCGCGCGGTGGTCGACATGGCGAAGCTCGGCGAACGCCAGATCGTGATCGACTGCGACGTGCTCCAGGCCGATGGCGGCACCCGCACCGCGTCGATCTCGGGTGGCTGGGTGGCGTTGCGCCTCGCCGTCGACAAGCTGCTCGCCTCGGGCGCGATCGCCGAAGACCCGATCACCGCGCAGGTCGCGGCGGTCTCCTGCGGCATCCATGAGGGAACCCCTGTGCTCGACCTCGATTATATCGAGGATTCAAACGCCCATGCCGACGCCAATTTCGTGCTGCTCGACAATGGCAACATCGCCGAGGCGCAGGCGACCGCGGAAGGAGCGACCTATGACGAGGAAGCCCTGTTGAGACTGCTCCGCCTCGCCCGCATCGGCTGCGGCGAGATTTTCGCCGCGCAACGCAAGGCGACCGGGCGGTGAGCGACGACGGCCTCCTCCACCGCAAGCTCGCTCCCGGCAAGCTGGTCATCGCCAGCCACAACAAGGGCAAGCTGCGCGAGATCGCCGAGCTGCTCGCTCCCTATGGGATCGAGACGGTGTCGGCCGGAGCGCTCGGCGTTCCCGAACCGGAGGAGACCGGCACTAGCTTCGTAGCCAATGCCGAGCTGAAGGCGCGCTTCTCCGCCGACCTGACCGGCCTGCCCGCGCTTGCCGACGACAGTGGCCTGTGTGTCGAGGCGCTGGGCGGCGAGCCGGGCATCTTCTCGGCGCGCTGGGCCGAGCTCGACGACGGCAGTCGCGACTTCGCCGAGGGGATGCGCCGCGTCCATGCCCGGATGCAGGAGGCCGGCGACGAGGCAGGCCACGACGCGCATTTCATCTGTGCGCTGTCGCTCGCCTGGCCCGATGGTCATGTCGAAACCTTCGAGGGCCGGGTCGACGGGCTGATCACCTGGCCGCCGCGCGGCGACAGGGGTTTCGGCTACGACCCGATCTTTCAGCCGCTCGGCCATGCCATCAGCTTCGGCGAGATGGAGCCCGAGGCCAAGCACGCGATGAGCCACCGCGCCGACGCCTTCGCCAAGCTCGTCGCGGCGCTGTTCTAGGCTGGAAGATACCCCTCCCTGCAAGGGAGGGGTTAGGGGTGGGTAACGGAGCCGAGGGGCTCGACGCCCCTTGGCGGAGTTCGACGGAACGATGGAAGGCTCGCTACCGCTCGCCACCCACCCCAGTGATCCAGCAACCGGGGTTAGCCATGCCCCCGGCATGGCTAAGGAATTGCCGGGGGCAATTCCGGCCCCGGCTGCCGGATCACTCCCCTCCCTTGAAAGGGAGGGGGAGCTTGCCCTCTACGTCCATTGGCCCTTCTGCGTGTCGAAGTGCCCCTATTGCGACTTCAACAGCCATGTCAGGGATAGCGTCGATCAGCAGGCGTGGCGCGACGCGCTGCTGCGCGATCTGGCGCATGAGGCCGCCGTGCTGCCTGGCCGCCGGCTCGGTTCGATCTTCTTCGGCGGCGGCACCCCGTCGCTGATGCCGCCCGCGACGGTCGCCGCGCTGATCGACGCCGCGACCCGCCACTGGCCCGCCGCCGACGACATCGAGATCACGCTGGAGGCCAATCCCTCCTCGGTCGAGGCCGCGCGCTTCGCCGATCTTGCCCATGCCGGGATCAACCGTGTCTCGCTAGGGCTCCAGGCGCTCGACGACCAGGTGCTCGGCTGGCTCGGCCGCGCCCATGGCGTGGCGGAGGGGCTGGCCGCGCTCGACACCGCCCAGAACCATTTCGGGCGCGTCAGCTTCGACCTGATCTACGCCCGGCCCGGCCAGACGCCTGAGGCATGGGACGCCGAGCTCCGCCGCGCGCTGTCGTTCGGTACCGAGCATCTCTCGCTCTACCAGCTCACCATCGAGCCCGGCACCCAGTTCGCGACCCGCGTCGCCAAGGGCGAGTTCGTCCCGCTCGATCCCGACGCCGGGGCCGAGTTGTTCGAGCAGACCCGCGCGGCCACCGCGGCAGCGGGGTTGCCTGCCTATGAAATCTCGAACCACGCCCGGCCCGGCGCGGAGAGCCGCCACAACCTGACCTATTGGCGCTACGGCAACTATGCCGGGATCGGCCCCGGTGCGCATGGCCGCCGCGACGGTCGCGCCACGGTGCGCCGCCGCAAGCCCGAGAACTGGATCGCGCGGGTCGAGGCCAACGGCCATGGCATCGAGCGCGAGGACGACCTTCCGCCCGAAGCCCGGGCGCAGGAAGCGTTGCTGATGGGGTTGCGGCTGGCCGAAGGCGTCGATCTTGCCCGGATCGCCGCGATGAGCGGCCTGTCGGTCGGACAACTCGTCGATGCGGCCGCCGTCGATCGGCTGGCGCGGCAGGGACTGCTTGCCCGGGACGGCGAGCGGCTGACCGTCACCGACGCCGGCATGCTGCTGCTCGATGCGATCCTTGCCGAGATCGTGGCAGCCTAACTTACCCATTCCGTTAAACGCAACGCAACGATTGCAGTTTATGCAATCGTTGCGTCAGCTTTGGAAATTGCCATCTCGGCTCGTCGTACCTAGATCACGCTGCATCGCACAATCGCAGATGCGATATAAAAGCAAAGCAGGAAGACAGACATGCGGTACTTCGAAAGCGCGGCCTCGGCGATCATCGCGATTGCGGCTCAGGCGCTGGCCATTGGGGTCGTGGTCGCCCTCTGACCCAATTCGCGGCGGTGTCCGTCCCTTAGACCTTGATCGTTTCAGGCTGAATCAGCCTGAAACGTGAATCAAGGTCTCAACTATTTAAATAGAGCCTGATTCACGCCATCGGCGGAAGCGCGGAGCGCTTCCACCTCAGACGATCAGGCTCTAGGGCCGGCACCGCCACGATTTACCCTTCCGCATTTCCTTCGCAGTTGCAGCAAATCATTCCTTGAAGCTGGTCGGCGCGGGCGAGACGGTCTTGACGCCGCTCGGCGTGGCCTCCCCGACTTCCAGCGCGCGCTGCGCCACCCCGGTCGGGCCGAAGCGGAACGCACCATCGACGCCGACGAAGCCATCTTCGTCGCGCAGCCGGTCGGCGGGGAAACGCTCGCCCACCTTCCAGTCACGCGCGATCTTCACCACCAGCAGCATCGAATCATAGCCGAGGCTGGCGAGCCGGAACGGCGCCTTGCCGAACTGCCGCCGATAGGAGGCGGCGAGCTGGCGATAGCGGCTGTCGGACACGCTGGCATACCAGGCGCCGTTGAGCGCCGGGGCGGTCAGCGCCGAGGGCTCGGCCGCCCATAGCTCGGTGCCCAGCACGCGCGCCTGCTGGCTGGAGATCTTGCGGATCAGCGGCACCGCGCTGATCGCGAGGCGGGCATTGTCGGCGATCAGCACGCCTTCATAGGCCTGGCTGCGGCCGAGATCGGCTATCGCCTTCTGGAGCGACTTGCTGTTGCGCTCATAGCTCTTCATCGCGACGAGATTGGCGTCGGCGCTCTCGACCGATCGGATCACGGCGGTCGATGCGTTGCGGCCGTAGACGCCGACCGGCACCAGCGCCGCGAAGCGCTTGATGCCCTTGCTCCTGGCGAAATGCACGACGCGGTCGATCGACTGGGTCGGCGAGAAGCCCATCACGAACACGCCGTTGCCGGCCACTGCCGCGTCGTTCGAATAGGAAACCACCGGGATTCCCGCCTTGCGCGCGGCAGGCGCCACGGCCGCCGCATCTTCCGACAGCAGCGGCCCCAGGAACAGCCGGTTGCCATCCGCGACCGCGCGGCTGGCCGCACCGGCGGCTCCGGCGGCGGTGTCGTAGGTGGTCATCCGGACCGATTTGTTGCCGGTGTCGATCAGCGCCATCGCCGCGGCGTTGGCGATCGACTGGCCGACGGCGGCATTGGGGCCCGACAGCGGGACCAGCAGCGCAATCCGATGCCGCGCCTTGTCGCCGAGCAGACCGTCCTGGACGGGCGCCTCGGCCGGCGGAGGGGGCGTCGCGGGTTTCGGGCGCCCCTTCGGCACCATACCCGCACAGCTCGCCAGCAGGGCGGTGAAGCCGAGCAACGACCAACGGAGCATCGAAGGAAGCGGTTGCCTGTACGTGGGGGCCTCTGCCATCTGTTCTGCCTTATGAACCAAATTACCGAACCGGGGCCGACCGATGCGCAGGCATCGGAAGCACCCCTCCCCCCCGGCCTGTATATCGTGGCCACGCCGATCGGCAACTTGGGTGATTTGTCCCCGCGCGCCGCATCGGTCCTGACGCGGGCCGAAACGATCGCGGTCGAGGACAGCCGCGTCACCGCCAAGCTGCTCCAGCGACTGGGGGTGAAGCGGCCGATGACACCCTATCATGACCATAATGCGGACAAGGTACGGCCCGGCCTGATCGCCCGGATGGCGACCCAGGCCGTGGCGCTGGTCTCCGATGCGGGGACGCCGCTGATCTCCGATCCCGGCTACAAGCTGGTGCGTGACGCGCGCGCCGCCGGTATCGCCGTCACCACCCTGCCCGGCCCCTGCGCGGCGATCGCGGCGCTGACGCTGGCGGGGCTGCCCACCGACCGCTTCTTCTTCCTCGGCTTCCTCCCCGCCAAGGACAAGGCACGCGCCGAGGCGATCGCCGAGGTGGCGGAGGTCCGCGCGACCCTGATCCTCTACGAAGCCGGTCCGCGTCTCGGCGCGACGCTTCGCGCGCTTGCCGACGGCCTCGGCGATCGTGAGGCAGCGGTGGTGCGCGAGATCAGCAAGACCTTCGAGGAAAGCGTGCTCGGTCCGCTTTCCGACCTTGCCGAACGCTATCGCGAGGGCGGCCCCAAGGGGGAGATCGTCGTCGTCGTCGGCCCGCCCGGCCCGCGCGCCACCGCCTCGCCCGAGGATGCCGACGCGCTGCTCCGCGCCGCGCTCGCCCAGCTTCCCGCCGCCAAGGCGGCCGGCGAGGTCGCCCGCGCCACCGGCCTCAACCGCCGCGAGCTCTATGCGCGGGCAATGGCGATCAAGGACGGCGATTGAACCGGCGAGCCGTCGCCGAGCAGCAGGGCCGCACCGGCGAACATATCGCCGCCTGGTGGCTGCGCCTGCACGGCTGGCGGATCGTCGGCCAACGCGTGAAGACCGGGCGCGGCGAGGTCGACCTGATCGCCCGACGCGGAAGGACGCTCGCCTTCGTCGAGGTCAAGACGCGCGGCGATGCCGCGGCGCTCGCCACCGCGATCGACGAATATCGGCTGCGCCGCGTCGTCGCCGCGGCCGAGGCGCTGCTGCCGCGCTATGGCGCGGGCGTCGAGAATGTCCGGATCGACGTGATCCTGGTCCGTCCGTGGCGGCGGCCGGTGCACCTGTCGAATGTGTGGCACGCCCAATGACTTCCCTCCCCTTCAAGGGAAGGGCTTATTCCCCACGGCCATTGCAGCACCGGCCGCCGCACCCTAGTTAGGCCCCCGAAACCATCGGAGCCTGCCCATGTCCTTGAGAGTCGCCGTCCAGATGGACCCGCTGGAGACGATCAACATCGCGGGCGATTCGACCTTCGCGATCATGCTGAGCGCGCTCCGGCGCGGGCATAGCCTTTGGCACTATCAGGCCGGCGACCTCTGCTATCGCAATGGGCGGGTGACCGCGCCGGCGCGGCCGATCCGGAAGCTGCAACGCGTGGCGGGCGATCATTTCGCGGTGGGTGATCCGGTCGCGCTCGACCTCGCCGACGATGTCGACGTCGTGCTGATGCGGCAGGACCCGCCCTTCGACCTCGCCTATATCACCGCGACCCACCTGCTCGAGCGCGTCCAGCACGCGACGCTGGTGGTCAACGACCCGGCCTCCGTCCGCAACGCGCCCGAGAAGCTGTTCGTGCTCGACTATGCCGAGTTCATGCCGCCGACGATGATCACCCGGCGGCTCGACGACGCCCGCGCCTTCCATGCCGAGCATGGCGAGGTTGTGGTGAAGCCGCTCTATGGCAATGCCGGGTCGGCGGTTTTCCACGTCGGCCGCAACGACGCCAATCTCGCCGCCCTCACCGAGCTGTTCGGCCAGGTCTGGCGCGAGCCCTTCATGGTCCAGGCCTTCCTTCCCGATGTGTCGAAGGGCGACAAGCGGATCGTGCTGATCGACGGGAAAGTCGCGGGTGCTATCAATCGCTTGCCGAAGGAAGGTGAGATTCGATCGAACCTTGCGGCGGGCGGCCGTGCCGACGCGACCGAGCTGTCGCCGCGCGAGGTGGAGATCTGTGACAAGCTGGGCCCGGACCTCGCCGCGCGCGGGCTGCTGTTCGTCGGCATCGACGTCATTGCCGGGCACCTCACCGAAATCAACGTCACTTCGCCGACCGGCATCGTCGCGATCGACAATTTCAACGGAACCGACACGCCCGCGATGATTTGGGACGCCATCGAGGCCAAGGCCCGCTGACGGCCCGGCCGCGGCAGCGGGATCGCATATGACGGACTGGGTACAGCAACTGATCGCCGATGGCGGCTATCTGGGCCTGTTCCTGCTGATGTTCGGCGAGACGATATTTCCGCCGATCCCGTCCGAGGTGATCATGTCGATGGCCGGGCTGCAGGCGGCCAAGGGTAGCATGCTGCTGCCGGTGGCGATCGCGGCGGGATCGGCGGGTGCGATGCTCGGCAACATCGCCTGGTATCTCGCTGCCCGCCGGCTGGGGCTCGATCGCCTCCGGCCGCTGGTCGAGCGCCATGGCCGCTGGCTGACGATGGATTGGGCCGAGGTCGACCGCGGCGAGCGCTGGTTCATGCGTCACGGCTATCTGTTCGTCTGCCTCGGCCGGATGCTACCGACCGCGCGTTCGCTGATCTCGGTGCCGGCGGGGTTGATGCGGATGCGCTTCGTGCCGTTCGTGCTGTGGTCGTCGGTCGGCACGTTCGGCTGGTCGACGATGCTGGCGGTCGGCGGCTGGATCCTCGGTACCCGCTTCGCCGCGATGGAAGCCTGGCTCGGCATCGCCTCGACCCTGCTGCTCGTCGTGCTCGCCGCCTTCTACCTCTGGCGGGTGCTGACCTGGAAGCCGTCGCGCTGAGACGCCGGCCGGCGATCAGAAGGCCTTTTCGAGCCGATCGAGCAGGCTGAGCGCCGGGCTGGCGGCCGGCGAGATGTCGGCGGGCGGCTCGACCTCGAGCCGCCGGACGCGGGCGTAGAGGTCCTGGCTGGCGTCAATCAGCGCGATCGCGGCGGGCGGCAGGCCGGCGATCGAAGCCGCGTCGCTGGGCGTCGCATCGCCGAGGCGTCGGGCGGCCGCCGCGGCCTCCTCGTCGCTCATCTGGCCCAGCTCGATCGCCCGCTCGGTCAGCAGCCAGGCAAGGACGTGCATCAGCCGGCTCGTGACCTTGAGCGATTCGCAGCTCAGCGTGACGCGGGCGAGCGGATCGAGCGCATCGCGGTCGTCGCGCCCCTGATGCTCGAAATAGCCGCGCGCCTCGTCGGCGAGCAGCATCGCTTCGGTATAGAGGCCGTTGACCAGGCGCCCGCGCAGGCGAATCTCTTTCGGTCCTTCACCCATGCGTAGGTGATGACACAGCCGCCCGCCGCCACGAAATCAAAAGTGGGTTAACCCGTCGTCCGCCTCACGCCTCGCCGGCTTCGAGCCGGTCGGCGAAGTGGCCGAGATGGTCGATCATCGTCTCCAGCTCGGCCATCCGCCGCCGCAGATGGTCGGCCTTGGCGCGGCAACGCAGCGCGGTGACGGTGCGCTGGGTCGCCCCACCGTCGCCGACGTCGTAGAGATTGAGGAGCTCGGCGATCTCGTCGAGACCGAAGCCCATCGCCTTGCCTTGCAATATCCACGCGACGCGAAACCGGTCCCGCCGCGAATAGATCCGCGTCGCGCCGTCGCGTGCCGGGGCGATCAGCCCTTCCTCCTCGTAGAAGCGCAGGGCGCGGGGCGTGATCCCGAATTCCCTTGAAAGCTCGGCGATGCCGAAGCTCTGGGCATCGGTCGGTGCTATGTCGATGATGGGAGCGCAATCACTGGCCACGGAACCACCCCTGAAAGGACTGTCCCTGCCCCTACGGCAAGCGTGACCGGCACATCAATTGAGCAATTTCAGATGCTTACCACTTTAGTCTAAGAATTAGACCTTAGTCTAGGCGGTGCGCACCAGGCGGGTACCGTCACGATCGATGCGGCGATAGAAGCAGCTCCGTTCGCCAGTATGGCACGCGGGCCCCGCCGGTTCGCAGCGCAGCCAGACTGCGTCCTGGTCACAATCGATCCGCGCCTCGACGACCCGCATGACGTTGCCGCTGCTCTCTCCCTTCTTCCACAACCGCCCGCGCGAGCGCGAGAAGAAGGTCGCCTCCCCGCTATCCAGGGTCGCGGCCAGCGCCTCGGCGTTCATATGCGCGAGCATCAGCACCTCGCCCGAACGATGGTCGGTCACCACCGCGGTGACGAGGCCGGCGGCGTCGTAGCGCGGGTTCAGCGCGCTGCCCTGTTCACGATCCTGATCCATGGGCGGGAGCGATGCGCCAAAGCCGCGCCGCAGGCAAGACCGAGGCGAAAAACCGTCCGCCCACAGATTTATTGTGACAGTGGGGCGACAAACGCCGACACCGTCACTATATGCGGCCCATATCGACCACCGCGATGGGATTCGCGATGCTCACCACGCATCCGTTTGATGACGACAAGCTGCGCGAAGAGTGCGGCGTTTTCGGGATTTGGGGCGCTGAAACCGCCGCCGCCATGGTAGCCCTGGGCCTGCACGCGCTGCAGCATCGGGGCCAGGAGGCGGCCGGGATCACGAGCTGGGATGGCCATGCCTTCCACACCCACAGGGCGATGGGCCATGTCGCCGGCAATTTCGATAAGGACGAGGTGATCCGCGGCCTGCCGGGCACGGTCGCCTGCGGTCATGTCCGCTACTCGACAACGGGCGAGACTGCGCTGCGCAACGTGCAGCCGCTGTTCGCCGAGCTGTCGTCGGGTGGCTTCGCTATCGCGCACAACGGCAATATCTCGAACGCGATGAAGCTCCGTCGGGAACTGGTCCGGGGCGGATCGATCTTCCAGTCGACCAGCGACACCGAGACGATCATCCATCTCGTCGCCATGTCGAAATACCGGACGCTGCTCGATCGCTTCATCGACGCGCTCAAGCAGGTCGAGGGCGCCTATTCGCTGATCTGCATGACGCCGGAGGGCATGATCGCCTGCCGCGATCCGCTCGGCATCCGTCCGCTGGTGCTCGGCCGGGTCGGCGACGCCTATATCTTCGCGTCGGAGACGGTCGCGCTCGACGTGGTCGGCGCCACCTTCATCCGCCAGGTCGAGCCGGGCGAGCTGGTAATCGTGTCGGAAGGCGGACTCCGCTCGATCCGGCCGTTCGCCGAGGTTCGCGCGCGGCCCTGCATCTTCGAGCATGTCTATTTCTCGCGCCCCGATTCGATCGTCGATGGCTCGTCGGTCTATTCGGTGCGCAAGCGGATCGGCGCCCAGCTCGCGATCGAGAATGGGGTCGAGGCCGATCTGGTGATTCCCGTCCCCGACTCGGGCACGCCCGCCGCGATCGGCTATGCCCAGCAATCGGGCATTCCGTTCGAGCTCGGCATCATCCGTTCGCACTATGTCGGCCGCACCTTCATCCAGCCCGGCGACCAGGTCCGCCACCTGGGCGTCAAGCTCAAGCACAACGCCAACCGCGCGCTGATCGACGGTCAGCGGCTCGTGCTGATCGACGACTCGATCGTTCGCGGCACCACCAGCGTGAAGATCCTCCAGATGCTCCGCGACGCCGGCGCGCGCGAGGTGCACCTTCGCATCGCCAGCCCGCCGACCCGGCACAGCTGCTTCTACGGCGTCGACACGCCCGAACGCGCCAAGCTGCTCGCCGCGCAGATGAACGTCGCCGAGATGGCCGCCTATATTGGCGCGGACAGCCTCGCCTTCCTGTCGATCGACGGCCTGTACAAGGCGCTCGGTGACGAAGGCCGGGTCGATCGCGCGCCGACCTTCTGTGACGCCTGCTTCACCGGCGACTATCCGACCCACCTCACCGACCATGAGGAACTGACCCCGACCGACCAGCTCGCCCTGCACGGCGAGCGCGTCGTCGCCTGATCCTCTCCACCGGGACCGAACCATGGACAAGCCATTTTCCGGCAAGCTCGCGCTCGTCACCGGCGCATCGCGCGGCATCGGCGCCGCGACCGCCGAGGCGCTGGGCGCCGCCGGCGCGCACGTCATCCTGACCGCGCGCACGGCCGGCGGGCTGGAGGAGGTCGAGGAGCGGATCCACGCGGCCGGCGGCAGCGCCACTATCGCCCCGCTCGACCTGGCCGAGAACGACAGCATCGCCCGACTGGCCGAGGCGATTGGCGGGCGCTGGCAGGCACTGGACATCCTCGTCCTCAACGCGGCGATGCTCGGCACGCTGGCGCCGGTGCCGGCGATCGACGCCAAGGAATTCGCCCGGCTGCTGACGCTCAACATCATGGCGCAGCAGCAGCTGATCGCCGCCTTCGATCCGCTGCTGCGGGCGAGCACGGCGGGCCGGGTGATCGGGCTGACCAGCACCGTCGCCCAGGCGCCGCGCGCTTATTGGGGCGCCTATGGCGCGTCCAAGGCCGCGCTCGAGACGCTGCTGCTCGCCTATGCCGAGGAAGTGGGCAAGATCAGCGCGATCCGGGTCGCCGTGGTCAATCCAGGCGCCACCGCGACCGCGATGCGGCAGAAGGCCTATCCAGGCGAGGATCAGGCGACGCTCAAGAGCCCGGCCGTCGTCGGCGCAGCACTCGCCAAGCTGATAGAGCAGGGCTTCGAGACCGGCCTGCGGACGACGATCGAGGGCTGAGGTTCGCTGCCATCATCCCGCGGAGGATGACGGTTGGATCCTGAACGAGTCCAGGATGACGCCGGCTCGGCTTCGACCATCGCGCGGTTTATCTGACCCGCTCACCCTGAGGAAGCATTGAGCGCAGTCGAAATGCCGTCTCGAAGGGGTGTTCAAGGCTCGAATATCCTTCGATACGGGCCTTCGCCAAGGCTCAGTCCCTACTCAGGATGAGCGGACGTGGTGCGCCAAATTAAACGCACGACGCTCTAGGCCTTCACCAGCGTCACCTGCGCCACGTCGATGCCGCCGCCGGCAAAGCCGCCCTCGCAATACATCAGGTAGAAGCGCCAGAGCTTGACGAAGGCCTCGTCGAAACCGGCAGGGAGCCGTCCCTCCGCGATCGCGCGGTCGAAATTCTCGCGCCAGCGCCGCAGCGTCTCCGAATAATGCAGCCCGAAGCGATGGCGGCTCGATGCCTCCCAGCGCAGCCCGGCCCTCTCAGCCGCCGCGCGGAAGCGGCTCTCGGAGATCAGCATGCCGCCGGGGAAGATATAGGTCTGGATGAAGTCGGCGTCGGTCCGATAGCTCTCGAAGATGTCGTCGTCGATCTCGATATACTGGATCGCCGCGCGGCCGCCCGGCTTCAGCGCGCGGGCGATCGCCTCCATATAGGTCGGCCAATATTTCTCGCCGACCGCCTCGACCATCTCGACGCTGGCGACCGCATCATATTGCTCGGGAACGTCGCGATAGTCGCGAATCTCGAAGCGGGCGCGCCCGGACAGTCCGGCGGCTGCGAGCCGCGCATCGGCATAGGCCTTCTGCTCGACCGACAGGGTGATGCCGGTGACGTCGGCGCCATAATCGGCGGCGGCGACCTCGGCGAGCCCACCCCATCCGCAGCCGATCTCGAGCAGCTTCGCGCCGGGCTTGAGGTCGAGCCGGTCGAGCAACGCGGTGATCTTGCGATGCTGCGCCCGTTCGAGCGGCTCGGCGGCGTCGATCGGTTCAGCGAACAAAGCCGACGAATAGCTCATCGTCCGGTCGAGCCATAGCTCGTAGAAGTCGTTGCCGAGGTCATAATGGAAGGCGATGTTGCGCCGGGCGTTGGTGCGGCTGTTCCGGCGGAAGGCGTGCCAGATCAGGTTGAAGAAGCGCAGCGGCCCCTGCGCGCGGCCGAGCTCGCCGAGCGGATGGCGATTGCGCATGAACAGGTCGAAGATCGGGACCGGATCGGGGCTGGTCCATTCACCCTCGGCCCAGCTGCGATACCAACCAACAGAACCGGCGGTGACGAGCCTGATCAGCGGGTTCCAGTTGCGCAGCTCAACGATAGCGACAGGCCCTGGCCCACGCCCGCCCAGCACCCGGAAGCTGCCGTCGGGCAGCGTCGCCTCGATCGCCCCTTCCTCAAGGCCCAGATCGATCCGATCGAGTAGCCGCTGGAAGCCCGGCGCGAGCAATCGCGCGATCCAGCTCGATCCCGTAGCGAAACGACGATCGGCAAGAAGGAGGTGCTGTCCCCGCACGGGCGGCTGCGCGTTCATCTGGTCTTGTCCGTCCTGTTCCCCAACCGGCCGATATAATGCCGCTTATATGGAGGCTTACGGCAGCGGAAGAAGCATTGTTGCAGGGGCGTCGACAAATTCCTGGCGGCGCCGGACGGCCTGCGGTGCTGCGATCAGCGGTCGGGCGTCGCCGGTGCCGCGCCCTTCGCTCCGTCCAGTCGCGGCGGATAGGCGGCGCGGTGGAGAACCGCGATGCGATCGGCATCGGGCAAGGCGCGGAGCAGCGCCAGCAGCCGATCGTTCTGCCGGGTCCGCAACTCGCTCATCAACGCCTCCTCGCGCCGCAGCAGCGGCTCGAGCGTTTCGACGTCGACCGTGGTCCCGGCGATGATCTGCGCCTTCTGCTGACGGATCGTCATGATCTCGGCCTGGATTTCCTTCAGGCGCGGATCGGGCGACAGCACCCGTGCGGCGATCGCGCGCCCTTCGGGCGACAGGCCGCCGGCCGCGGCAGCGGCAGCGGCAGCGGCGGGTGCCGGCTTGGCCGGGGTCGGCGCGGCCATCGCGGCGGCCGGCGCGGCAAGGAACAAAGCGACCAACATCGTGCCACGCATCATCGGACCACCCTTCCCCTGCTCTCTCAGCCGAGCCCCATCAGGCTCAGTACTTCCTTACGGCTTCGATCGTCGTCGCGGAAGACGCCCATCATGCGGCTGGTCGTCATCCCGACACCGGGGGTGCGGACGCCGCGCGCCGTCATGCAGGCATGGGTCGCGTGGATGACCACGGCAACGCCCAGCGGCTCCAGGTTCGTCCAGATGCAATCGGCGATTTCGGCGGTCAGCCGCTCCTGGATCTGCAGCCGGCGGGCGAAGCCGTGCAGCACCCGTGCGAGCTTGGATATGCCGACCACGCGGCTGTGCGGCAGATAGGCGATGTGCGCATGGCCGATGATCGGCGCCATATGATGCTCGCAATGCGACTGGAACGGGATGTCGCGCAGCAGGACGATCTCGTCATAGCCGCCGACCTCCTCGAAGGTCCGGCTGAGATGGACCGAGGGGTCCTCGTCATAACCCTGGCAATATTCCTTCCAGGCGCGGCCGACGCGCGACGGCGTGTCGAGCAGGCCTTCCCGATCGGGATTGTCGCCCGACCAGCGGATCAGGGTACGGATCGCCTCCTGAACGTCTTCCGGCACCACGATCTTCCCCTTGGGCGTCCCGTGCAGCGCTTCGTCATCGTCACCGAGTATCGACATTCCGCATCCCGTCCTTCCTGTTTCGCGTCCGCCTAACGCATGCCGCGTTGGAATGTAAACGTCGGCGCGGCCTCTTGCGGCTGATTTCCGGCTCCCTGCGCATGCTGGATAAAGGCGGCCGAACCCTGTAGCGAGCGGGCTTGCTGCAACCGAGGACGGGCTGATGGGCGACGACGATTATATCTATGATGAATCCACCGGCGAATGGATCAGCGCCGCCGAAGCCGGGGCCGCCGCGGGCGCCGCGACCCACGCGGTCGAGGTCCGCGACTCGGTCGGCAACCTCCTCGCCGATGGCGACAGCGTGACGCTGATCAAGGACCTGAAGGTCAAGGGCACCAGCCAAACCCTCAAGCGTGGCACCGTGATCAAGTCGATCCGCCTGACCGGCGACGAACAGGAGATCGATTGCCGTTTCGAAGGCATAAAGGGCTTGGTGCTGCGCGCGGAGTTCGTCCGGAAGAGGTGAGCCTTCTTTCACCGAGGTGACGATCGAAGCCTTCACCCCGCGACAGCCTCGGCCGGCCCCGAATCGTTCGCGGCGGGCCGGCCGCCGCCGATCGCGGCGATGTCGAACGGAGTCGTCCGGTAGATCTCGTTGATCCAGTTGCCGAACAGCAGATGGGCATGGCCGCGCCAGCGATTCTCGGGCGGCCGGGCCGGATCGTCGCCGGGGAAATAGCCCACCGGCAGCGGTCCCTTCCCGTCGCGGAGAAATTCGTCGGCAAGGGTCCGCGTGTCATATTCGATATGGTTGAACATGTGGAGCGACCGGTGCGCCGGATCGTCGAGCAGGCACGGCCCTGTCTCGGCACTGTCGAGCAGCGTCTTAAGGCCGCTGTCGTCCGGGATGTCCGACTGCCGGACCTCGGCCCAGCGCGAGACCGGGATACAAGGATCGTCGGAGAAGCCGCGCAAATAGGGCGACGCCGGCGCCAAGTTGCGATGACGGAACAGACCGAACGCCTTGCCGGGCAGCAGATGCTTGGGCACGCCGTGGAAATGATAGAGCGCCGCCTGCGCCGCCCAGCAGATGGTGAAGCTGCTGTGGACATGGGTCTGGGTCCAGTCGAGCACACGGCACAGCTCCGGCCAATAGCCGACCTCCTCGAACGGCAGATGCTCGACCGGGGCGCCGGTGATGACGAAGCCGTCGAACCGTTCGTCGTGCACTTCGGCCCAGGGGCGGTAGAAGGCCGCCATATGGTCGGCGGAGGTATGGCGCGCGACATGGTCGGTCATCCGCACCAGCGTGAGTTCGACCTGCAACGGCGTCGCGCCGAGCAGCCGGGCGATCTGCGTTTCGGTGCTGATCTTGTTCGGCATCAGGTTGAGCAGGCCGATCCGCAGCGGCCTGATATCCTGCCGCACGGCATCGGTACGGCGCATCACGACGACGCCCTCCTGTTCGAGGATGGGCCGGGCAGGAAGGTCGTCGGGAATCTTGATCGGCACGTCACGTCGTTCCTTGTCGGACGGGTCGACGCGATGGGCTTGGTCCGCTTGGTTGCCGGATCGGCCACATCCTCCCTGGCGGGAGCGCCACCTTGCCCGGATCGGCAGGTTGGCGTTGGGCGCCGGCCCAACTCTTGATGCTGTATTCTCCCTAGGCGCGGGAATGCCGCTTGGCAATCCCCGGCCCGCGTTCAGGCGGCGGCGGCGCCCGGCCGGACCGTGTCATGCTCCTCGGCCAGCGCCTGGACCAGCGGCTGGAGCCGGCGGTCATAGCGCGCAAGCACGTCGGGCGCGCCGACCTGGGCATGGTGGGTGACGAAGCCCTCGCCGGTCCACAGGTGGAGCGCGACGCCGGGCTGTTCGGCGACGATCATCGGCCGCTCGTCGGGACGCTGGGGGTCGATCGGCGCCATCTCCAGCGCGACCTGCGGCGCGGTCGACGGCGCTACCGCCAGCATACGACCATGCCAGCGGGTGGTGATCGAGCGGTGGATGTGGCCCGAGATCATCGTCACGTCGGGCCGGTCGCCGATCGCCTTGTCGAGCATCACCACCCAGGGTTCGGTCTGGTGCGCGGTCATCCAGGGGATACCGGTCTCGATCGGCGGATGATGGAGAACGATCAGCACCGGCTTGCCCGGCACCTCCGCAAGGCGTGCCTTGAGCCAGCCCGCGCGGCGATGGCCGAAAGCACCGCCATGATGGCCGGGGTCGAGCGTGTCGAGGACGATGATCCGCACCTCGGGCTCGTCGATCACATATTGGACGAAGCCGTCCTCGACCGGCAGGTCGGGAAAGACCTGCTTCATCGCGGCGCGGTCGTCATGGTTGCCGACGCACAGGTGGACCGGAAAACCGCAGCCGTCGACCAGGCCCTTGAGCCGTTCGTAGCTTGCCACGTCGCCATGGTCGGTGAGGTCGCCGGTCAGGAACAGCCGGTCGGGTACGACCGACAGGCCCTTCACATAGTCGATCGCCGCCGCGACCCGATGAAAGTTGAGCTCGTCGGGATTCTCGAGATCGAAGCCGATATGCAGGTCGGTCAGTTGCGCGATCAGCATGACTTGGTCCCTTGCGCTCCGCCGGTAAGAACACCCCCGGCCCCCCAACGGTCCATCATCAGACCACCTGCTGGCACCGACTGCTGTGATTTCCTACACAACGGATCGTAAAAAGCGGTAAACCGGGGCTTAAATACCGGTACCTGCCTGCTTCAGCGCCTTCTCCCGGATATGTTCGACCGCCTTGCCGCGAGCGCGGTTGTCGCGGACCATCAGCGGAGCGAAGTCGTTCCGGTGATAATCGTGGCACATCGCGCAGGCCGACGGCACTTCCTTGTGCGCGTCCTGGCCGCCATGACATTCCTGACATTTGGCCAGCTTCGGCAGGTTCACGTCCGACGCCAGCTTGGAGCCCTTCACCGCATGGCAGCTCGCGCAGCTCTCGGTGTCGTGGGCGGCATGGTCGAACCAGCCCTTCATCATGTAGCGTCGGCTGAGTGCAACCGGGGTGACCGCGAAAGGCGTCGTCGGATTTCCGGTCGCACGCACGGTATGGCAATCGAAACAGGCCCCGCCCTTCGAGAAGACCGCGCGGATCGCCTGGTCGGCATTGCCGATGTGCATCGCGCTCGTCTGTGCGAAGCTGGCG
Source organism: Rhizorhabdus histidinilytica (assembly GCF_900167915.1). Taxonomy (GTDB): domain Bacteria; phylum Pseudomonadota; class Alphaproteobacteria; order Sphingomonadales; family Sphingomonadaceae; genus Rhizorhabdus; species Rhizorhabdus histidinilytica. The sequence goes on from NZ_FUYM01000008.1 coordinate 186,303, forward strand.
CGCTGCGCGGCGCTGGCGAAGTCGCCCGGACGGCGGCGATCCATGCCTTGCAGCGCGGGATTGCGCGGGGCACCGGCGCGATAGAAGGCACGGATGTCGGCGACGACCTGAGCCGGATCGCCATGCCGCAGGGTGCGGATCGTGCCGCCGACCTGATCGAAGGCGAGCGAATGGCAGGCGCCGCAGGCCGGCTCCATCTTCACCGCGACGAAGCTCGATCCGGTCGCGTCACGGGTGTGGCAGTTGGCGCAGTCGAGCGGCGCGCCATAGCCTTCGGCCTTGCCCAGCGTCTTCGCCATCTGAGCCACGCCGTTGGTGGTCGACAGGTGAAGATCGTGCGGGAATTTCAGGCCGTTGTCCTCCTTCGGGTTCGCATCGAGCGAGACGCGGCGGAAGGACGGCACGCCGTTCGGCCCGGCAAAGCGGATCGTCGGCTCGAACTGCGGATGATGCTCGCCGAAATCGGCGGCGTCCTTGAGCGCGGTATCGATCCGCTTGCTCATGTCCTCATGGCAATTGGTGCAGAAACGCTCGTCGGTCACCGGCATCGCCGTCTGGCCCTGATGCTCGGTATGGCACTCGACGCAGCGGCCGGGCTGGATGCCGAATATACCGCCGACGAACTGCTTGGTGCCGTCGACGATGCCGGGCGAGCCCTTGGCCTCGAGCAGCTTGGCCTTGTCGGCATGGTCGTGGACCTTGGTGTGACAGGCGACGCAGGCCGTGTCGCGCACCGATTCGCCGGCCTTCACATGGCAGGCCTGGCAATTATTCTCGAGGCTGCGATGGACCTGCGACAGCTTGCCCGACGTCCACAGCTCATCGGCATGGAACGCGACCTTGCGGCTATTGTCGGTCGGCTGGGTGTGGATCGACACCAGCGGCCAGGCAAGGAAGATCGCGAGCACCAGCAGCACCCCGGCCCAGGCCATGATGCGCCGGCTCGGCAGCACCGAGGCCAGCGAGAAGACCCGCGCCTCTTCCTTCTCCTCGGACGCGTTGGAGATGGCGCCGACGCGCTCGACGGTGATGACGACTGCGCCCTTCTCGTCGCCCTCGCCCGGCTCGACCGAAAGCGAGTGGCTGCCGATGCGGATATTGGCGCCCGGCGAAGCAGAGAAGCGCTCATGCTCGGTCGACTTGCCGTCGACGAGGAAGGGCATGCCGGCGGTCGCGACGATCTCGACGGCGCCGCCCGCGGCGGTGCGGATCACCGCATGGTTCAGCGCCACCGCCAGGTCGGGCAGGTGGATGTCGCTCGACGGGCTGCGGCCGATGCTCAGCTCGGCCTTGTCGAAGCTCTTGGGGCGAACGATGTCCCGCCCGTCGGCGGTGCGCGCTACCGTGCGAACGATGAAGCTCATCTGCGCGTTCTCACCAATAATAGAAGACGGAGACGATGTGGACGAACAGCGCCGCGATCAGCGCGAAGGTCAGCGGGATATGGAGATAGAGCCATACCTCCAGCAGCGCCTTCAGCCGCAGATGCTTGCGGATGCGCGACAGCGACGATCGCTTGCGTTCCAGCAGCACCTCGACATGGTCGTAGGGATCGGCCGCGGCCTCCTTGCGCCCCGGATGCGCGCGCACCGCGGCCAGCGCCGCGCGCGTCCCGCACTTGCGGTAGTGGCCGGTCAGCCGTGCGATCAGGCCGCCGCCGAACGGATCGTCGTCGAGCGCCATCCGGACGATCGCCGCCCCCTCGGCGTCGAGCGGCTGCGCCGCCTCGTTGAGCTGGCGGTCGATCATCCGCAGATTGTCGAGCATCTGGACCTGGGTCGTCTCGCCCCGGTTGGCCGACAGCGCCTGGGGCAGCATCGCGTAGGTGGCGATACCGAACACGCCCGAGGCGATGACGATCATCATCAGCGCATAGGCGAGCGTATGGACATTCCACCCGAAGTCGAAGCCGGTGTGCAGCGTCGCGATGACGATCAGCGACAGGCCCAGATAGACATGGGCCGAGGTCCAGCTCTTCAGCGACCAGCGCCCCGGCGTGATCGCGCGCTTGCGGACGCCGAGCATCGTCAGCCACAGGATCAGGAGGACACCGATCGTACCGGTGGTATAGCCGTAGATGCTCCCGCCATTGGGCTTCGGCTGGACGTCGTTGAAGGCGTAGATCAGCAGCGCCACCGCGCTGATCCCCAGCGCGATCTTGAGCCATTTATAGCTCTGGTAGCGCAGGAACCCCTCATGCTCGGAGGCGCGCTCGCGACCCGTGGTCGCCTGCCGTAGCGATTTGCTGGCCATCAGGCGTCGTCCCGTTGCAGCCGGGCGACCGTCAGGAATTCCTCGGGCGCGACGCGGATCGCCGCCCCCGTCGGACAGGCGCGGACGCAGCTCGGGCCGCCCTCGATACCCGAGCACATGTCGCACTTGACCGCGCGTTTCGCCTTTTCGACACCGGGCGTCGCATTGGCATAAGCCCAGTCATGGCTGGGCTCCCCCGGTCCCGGTCCCTGCCCGAACAGGAACCATTTCCACAGGGAAGGCTTCCGCGGCGGCTCCTTCTCCATGCGGATCACGCCATAGGGGCAGTTCCGCTGGCAGTTGCCACAGCCGATGCAGGTGTCATCGATGTAGACCTCGCCGTCCTGGCCGCGGTGGATCGCGGTCGGCGGGCAGTCGGCCATGCAGTGCGGATGCTCGCAATGCCGGCAGCTCGTCGGCACGTGGAGATGCGCGAAGGTGCGGCCCGCCTCGCGGTCGAGCCGTGAAATGCCTTCATGGCTGTCGGCGCAGGCCTTCTCGCAATTGTCGCAACCGACGCAGAGATTCTCGTCGATCAGCAGCACGTCGGTCGCCTCGCCGACACCGTTGTCGACGAGGAAATTGGCGACCGAACTGTACATGTCGACGACGGTGGCGAAGCTGTCCTTCTTCGCCTCGATGAACGAGGCGAGGTCCTCGCGCTCGCCGATCGCCACCTTCGCCCTGGCAAAAAATTCGGGCTTGGCCTCGAGCAGCCGTCGAAACGCCTCGCCGCCGAGCTTGATCACTTCCGACTTGACCGCGGCGCGGACGGTCTGCTTGCGGATGCCGTTGTCGAACAGCTCGAGCTCGCCGACATAATTGCCGGCGGGGACATAGGAGAGGAACACCGGCTTGCCGCCGATCGACTTCTCGACGACCACCGACCCCGAACGGATCACATAGACGTCATTGCCTTCCTCGCCCTCGCGGAAGATCGCCTCGCCGGCGCGGACGCCCTTGATCTCGGCGGTTTCCAGTACCTCGGCGAGGTCGGCGGGCTGAAGGCCCGACTGCCACATCTGAAGGAGCTGGCGTTCGGTCGAGATGCGGGTGACGGCGCGCTTCACGCCCGGCACCGACGCCATCAGCTTGAGGATCGCGTTGCGGGGAATCTCGACCACGATCGTTTCGGCTATCGAGCGGATCGTCGAGCCGCGGCGGCGGCCCGAAACGAGGCCAACCTCGCCGAAGATCGAACCTTCGGGGATGACGATCCCTGTCGACCGCCCATCGGGCAGCGGAATATCCACCGACCCCTGGGCGATGCAGAACAGCGACGATCCCGGCGCATTCTTCTCGAAGATGATGTCGTTCTTGCCGTAGTAGCGGACCTCGGAGTCGAGCATGAACTCGCGCATCTGCAGCGGCGACAGATCGTTGAGGATCTGGACGTTGGTGCGGATGAACTCCAGCCACTCGTCGACTGACTTCTTCACCGGCAGGTTGACGAACTTGCCTTCGAGGATCGGCTCGTCGGCCGGCTTCAGGGCGGTGTTGCCGTTGATGAACTCGACGACGTCATAGCCCTGGTTCATGCAATGCTTGATCAGCGGATAGCCGGCCAGAGCGCCGATCACGTAGATGCCCGCGTTGGTGGTCTCGAACTGCGGCGACAGCGTCGGGAAGGCCTCGCGGTCCGGGCTGGTGAATTCGATCCCGCATTCCTCGATGAACTTGCGCGGCGCGGCCGAGCCCATGCGCGCGATCACGCGGTCGCAGCGGATGCGCGCTTCACCGTCGCGGGTATCGAGGACCAGATGCCCTGCCTCGAGCCGATTCGGCGAGGTGTCGGTCATCACGTTGATCCGCCCCTCGTCGCGCGCCTGCATCAGCAGCTTGACGTTGGCGCCCTTGGCACGGCTGAAATCGGCGCCGCGGTTGAGGATGGTGACGATGTTCCCCTGCGCGACGTCCTGCGCCAGGCCCAGCGCATTCTCGATGCCGGCGTCGCCCGAGCCGACCACGGTGATATGCTCGTCGACATATTCGCCGGGATCGTCGAGCTGATACTGGACGTGGATGCCGCTGGTCTCGATGCCCGGCGCGCGCAGCAGGTTCGGGTTGCCCTGCGTACCGATCGCCAGGATGATCGTCTCGGCCCGGATCTCGGTCTTGTCGGTCAGGGTAAGGACGAAGGCGCCCTTCTGCCCCGTGATCGCCTTCACCTCGCTGTTGAAGCGAACGTTCACCTTGTGGGCGGCGGTCTGCTCGTCCCAGATGCCGAGGATCTTCTCGCGCTTCCCCGCATCGAAATCGACGTCCGAGCGCAGCACGAGCTGGCTCGGCGTCGCCATGACGTGCTTGCCCTTCTGATATTTGAAGATCGTATCGGAAAGATGGTCGGTCTTTTCGAGCAGGACGTGCGAAATGCCGAGCTTGGCCGCGTGAGCCGCAGCGCTCATCCCCGCCGGCCCCGAGCCAACGATGGCAATACGGTAGGTATCCGCCACTGATTCCCCCTGCCCCGTTTCACCGCCGCCGAGCAAGCGGCCGTCATTAGACCCCAAATTTCGCGCATGCCCCTGCGACGACGCGTGAATTTAGTGTCTGCCCCGTCCCTACTCTATCAGCTTCGACGCGTTCCGCTAGACTTTCGTTACATTTGGTTATCAAAGGCCACTACGCTCAATTGCGGAGAGAAATGTGACGAAGGACACCACCGCGAACAAAGGTCTCTCGCTGCCCTTCGCGCGGATCGCGCTGATCCTCGCCGCGCTGATCGCCCTGGCGGCGGTCGTCCTGGCGGTCACGCGGTCGCGGTCGGGAATCGAGGAAACAGCCGCGTCCGGCGGCGAGGGTGCCGGCCCGGTCGGAGATGTCGGATCGATGGTCGCCGGGCTCGAAAAGCGGCTCCAAGACAATCCGGACGACTTCAAGGGCTGGGCGACGCTCGGCTGGTCCTATTACAATCTCGGCCGCTATGCCGACGCCACCCAGGCCTATGCCAAGGCGACCAAGCTCGATCCGTCCAACGCGGAGATGTGGTCGGCGCTCGGCGAAGTCCAGCTCCTCTCGGGCCCCGGCGGGGTCACCCCGGCGGCGGAGGCCTCGTTCCGCAAGGCGCTGTCGATCGACCCGACCGATCATCGCGCCCGTTATTTCCTGGCGGTGAAGAAGGATCAGGACGGCGATCACAAGGGCGCGATCGACGACTGGATCGCCATTCTGAAGGACAGCCCCGCCGGCGCGCCCTGGGAAGGCCCGGTCCGCGACCTGATCGCCAAGGTCTCTGCCGAGCACAAGATCGACGTGGCCGGCCGCGTGCCGCCGCCTTCCGCGCCCCAGCAGGCGGCCTCGGCCGCGCCGACGACCGGCGGCGACAGCGTCGCGACCGCCGGCATCCCCGGCCCGAGCGCCGCCGACCTGAAGGCTGCGACCGCCATGACGCCGTCGCAGCAGGACGAGCTCGCGCGTTCGATGGTTGCCCGTCTCGCCGCCCGGCTGGAACAGAACCCGCGCGACGCCGATCGCTGGATCATGCTGATGCGCTCGCGGATGATGCTCAACGATCCCACCGGCGCCAGGGAAGCGCTCGCCAGGGCGAAGGCGGTGTTCAAGGACGATGCGGGCCAGATCGCCCGCTTCGACGAGGCCGCGAAGACGCTGGGCGTGGAGCGCTGAGCATCCCCCTGCCGCCCTATCCTTCTTCCGTCAGCCCGGCGGAGGCCGGGATTTCGGGAGAGGTTTGCCCGCTCACCTCCTGAGACTCCGGCCTCAGCCGGGATGACGTCAAGACAAAAGGGCCGCCGGATCGCTCCGGCGGCCCTTCTTCATTCGGGATATCCTATCGGATCAGGCGGCGTCGCCGGCCTTTTCCTTGTTCTTCTTGGTGAAGACGCGGACCGGGTCCTTGCGGCCCTCGACCACGTCCTTGTCGACCATGATCTCGTCTACGCCGTCCATGGACGGCAGGTCGAACATCGTGTCGAGCAGCAGCCCTTCGAGGATCGACCGCAGGCCGCGTGCGCCGGTCTTGCGGGTGATCGCCTTGCGGGCGATCGCGACCAGCGCATCGTCGGTGAAGCCGAGCTTGACGCCCTCCATGTCGAACAGCTTCTGATACTGCTTGACCAGCGCGTTCTTCGGCGCGGTCAGGATCTCGACCAGTGCGGCCTCGTCGAGGTCCATCAGCGTCGCGATCACCGGCAGGCGGCCAACGAATTCGGGGATCAGGCCGAACTTGAGCAGATCCTCCGGCTCGCACTGCTGAAGGGTTTCGCCGGTGCGGCGTTCCTCGGGCGCGGCGACATAGGCGCCGAAGCCGATCGACTTGCCCTGGAGACGATCGCCGATGATCTTCTCCAAGCCTGCGAAGGCGCCGCCGCAGATGAACAGGATGTTGGTCGTGTCGACCTGCAGAAACTCCTGCTGCGGATGCTTGCGGCCGCCCTGCGGGGGCACGCTCGCGGTGGTGCCCTCCATCAGCTTGAGCAGCGCCTGCTGGACGCCCTCGCCCGATACGTCGCGGGTGATCGAGGGATTGTCGGCCTTGCGGCTGATCTTGTCGATCTCGTCGATGTAGACGATGCCGCGCTGCGCCCGCTCGACATTATAGTCGGAGGCCTGGAGCAGCTTGAGGATGATGTTCTCGACATCCTCGCCGACATAGCCTGCCTCGGTCAGCGTGGTGGCGTCGGCCATGGTGAACGGCACGTCGAGCAGCCGCGCCATCGTCTGGGCGAGCAGCGTCTTGCCCGATCCGGTCGGGCCGACAAGCAGGATGTTGGACTTCGCCAGCTCGACGTCGGCACCCTTGGCACCGTGGTTGAGCCGCTTGTAATGGTTGTGCACCGCGACCGAAAGGACGCGCTTGGCCTTCGCCTGGCCGATCACATATTGGTCGAGATGCTCGCAGATTTCGTGGGGGGTCGGGACCCCGCCGTCCTTCTTGCTGACGAGCGCGCCCTTCGTCTCCTCACGGATGATATCGTTGCAGAGCTCGACGCACTCGTCGCAGATGAACACGGTCGGGCCAGCGATCAGCTTGCGGACCTCGTGCTGCGACTTGCCGCAGAAGGAGCAGTAAAGCGTGCTCTTCGAGTCGCCGCCGGTCAACTTCGTCATAAACTAGATCCTGACTCCACTAGGGATCGAACGCATCCTAAACATGTCCTCCCCCTTCTCACAACCATCTTGAGAAGCGATGAAGAAGGAGGTGGTTCCCACGGATATGGGAAGCCGTTTTCCGGGTGCAACCTGACCGCATCCACGCGCCATGGCCGGATCGGCGGCCGTGCGCCCATGCTGCGGAAACCTGAACGACTCGGCGGGCCGCGACGCGCAGGACGCGCCCCTCCCCGTCGGGGAAGAGCGCGTCCCGGTCATGCGCATGATCCGATGCCGGCCGATCAGGCGGCGATCGCCTCGTCGGCGGGGGTCGGACGCTTGTCGAACACCTCGTCGATCAGGCCGAAAGCCTTGGCCTCGTCGGCCTCGAGGAACTTGTCGCGGTCCATCGCCGCCTCGATCGCCTCTATCGGCTGCTTGGTGTACTTCGCATAGAGCGCGTTGAGCCGATGACGCATGCGCAGGATCTCGCGTGCCTGTATCTCGATATCAGCCGCCATGCCCTGGGCGCCGCCCGACGGCTGATGGACCATGATCCGGCTGTTGGTGAGCGCTACGCGCATGCCCGGTTCGCCGGCCGCGAGCAGGAAGCTGCCCATCGAGGCCGCCTGGCCGATACAGACCGTACCGACGCGCGGGCGGATGTACTGCATCGTATCGTGGATCGCGAGGCCGGCCGTCACCACGCCGCCCGGCGAGTTGATGTACATGAAGATGTCCTTCTTCGGATTCTCCGATTCGAGGAACAGCAACTGGGCGGTGATGAGCGACGCCATATGGTCCTCGACCTGGCCGGTCACGAAGATGATCCGCTCGCGCAGGAGGCGCGAATAAATGTCGAAGCTGCGCTCGCCGCGGTTCGACTGCTCGATCACGACGGGGACCAGGGCGCCGGTTTCCGGGTTCAGGAACTCACCGGTTTCGAAGGGATTCTGCATGGGAAGGTCTGGTCCTTTGCTTTGCCTTGCCCAGCCTACATCGGCCTTTGCCGCGGGGGTTTCAAGAGGGTGTGCGCTGGCATTCCCTGTCAGGCGGAGGCCGGCATGACGTGGGGACGGGGAGATGCGGTAGAGGCAGGAGCCGCCTGAGATGCCGGCCTCCGCCGGCATGACGAAGGAGAGCGGCGGAAACCGAAGGGCCGCCGGATCGCTCCGACGGCCCTTCCGAATGGATCGAAGATCGCCCGATTACTCGGCAGCGGCCTTCTTCTTGGCCGGAGCCTTCTTAGGCGCGGCGGCCGGGGCGTCCTCGGCCTTGGCGGCGGCAGCCTTCTTGGCCGGAGCCTTCTTCGGCGCCGGAGCAGCCTCGGCGGCCTCCTCGGTCTTCACCGCGGCCTTCTTCTTGGCAGCAGGCTTCTCCTCGGCGGCGGGAGCCTCCTCGGCGGCCGGCTTCGCGGCGGCCTTCTTCGCCGCCGGCTTCTTGGCCGGGGCGGCATGATCATGGTCGTGGTCGTGATCATGGTGGTCATGGCCGCAGCCCGGACCATGGACATGGCCCTTGCCGATCGTGTCGTCGTCGGCCTCGATCGCGGCTTCCAGCTCGTCGCGGGTCACGGTGCGGTCGCTGATCTCCGCCTTCTCGAACAGGAAGTCGACGACCTTGTCCTCATAGAGCGGCGCGCGGAGCTGCGCGGCGGCCATCGGATCCTGCTGGAGGTACTGGACGAAGCGGTCGCGGTCGGCGGGCTGATACTGCATCGCTGCCTGCTGGACGAGGCGCTGCATCTCCTGCGCGGTCACCTCGACGCCGTTCTGCTGGCCAATCTCGGACAGCAGCAGGCCGAGGCGGACGCGGCGCTCGGCGATCGCGCGATAATCGTCGCGGTCCTTCTCCATCTCGGCGCGGGCGGCCTCGGGGTCCTCCTCGTGGCTCGCCTCATGCTCGAGCTGCGCCCAGATCTGGCCGAACTCGGCCTCGACCATCGACGGCGGGACCGGGAAGTCATGGCCGGCGGCGAGCTGGTCGAGCAGCTTGCGCTTCATATGGGTGCGGGTCAGACCGTTCAGCTCCTGCTCGACCTGGCCCTTGATCAGCTCGCGGAGCTGGTCGAGGCCCTGCAGGCCCAGCGACTGCGCGAATTCATCGTCGACCTTGGTCTCGCCCGGTACGCGGACGTCGGTGGCGGTGACCTCGAAGACAGCGGCCTTACCGGCCAGCGACTTCTCGCCATAATCCTTGGGGAAGGTGACGTTGAGGGTGCGCGATTCGCCCTTCTTGATGCCTTCAAGCTGATCCTCGAAGCCGGGGATCAGGCGGCCCGAGCCGAGCTCGACCGACATGCCGGTGCCGGTGCCGCCCTCGAAGGCGACGCCGTCGACGCTGCCGGCGAAATCGAGCACGACGAGGTCGCCCTCGACGGCCGGATGGCCGTCCTTGGCATCGTCATAGCGCTTCTGCTGATCGGCGATGCGCTTGATCTGCGCGTCGATCTCGTCGGTCGGGGCCTCGACCGTCAGGCGCTCCAGCTTGAGGCCGTCGATCGCGGGCGGCGGCACGTCGGGGAGCACTTCGAGTTCGACCTTGAGCGCAACGTCCTTGCCGGGCTCATAGTCGCCGCCGACCAGCTCGACCGAGGGCTGCATCGCCGGGCGCAGCTTCTGCTCGGCGAGGAGCTGCTGGACGCCGTCCTGCACGGTCTTGTTGAGCACGTCCTGCTCGATCGCCGGACCGTGCATCTTCTTGATCAGGTTGGCGGGCACCTTGCCGGGGCGGAAGCCGGGCATGCGGACCTGCGGCGCGATCGACTTGATCTCGGCCTCGACGCGCTGGGCGACGTCATTGGCGGGGATCGTCACCGTGTAGGCGCGCTTGAGGCCCTCATTGAGCGTTTCGACAGTCTGCATGGGTCGCATCCAACCTCTATCTCGAGAAAATCTGTGTCGGTCCCGCTTCGCGCTGCTGGATGGCGAAGCTGGTGCGGGCGAAGGGACTCGAACCCCCACATCTTGCGATACTGGAACCTAAATCCAGCGCGTCTACCAGTTCCGCCACGCCCGCAAATAAGGACCGCCGGTCGGCGCGCTCTATAGCAACATGGCGGGCCAGTACAACCCGCGCGTTTCGACCTAGCTCTGGACCGGCCGCGCCGGATTGTTCGATGCCTGGAGATAGACGAACCAGCCCTCCCCGGCGCGCTCGCCCTTTGCCAGCTCCTCGCCCTTCTTCTGCTCGCGCCAGCGATTGGCGATCGCCTGCGCGGCGACGAGATCCTCGCCGGACTGGCCGAGCAGGTAGCGGAGCAGCGAAGGCCCGGCAATGAGCTGGTCCATCGCCTGGCCGTCACGGCTCACCGAACGGCCATGGTCGTCGAACCGATCCCAGCCCGGCGCTTGTCCCCACCATCGTTCGAGCTCGGCATAGCCGTGCGGCAGGCGAGCGACCTCGCCGCCGGCCGCGGCAATATGATCGGGCGCCCAGATGCCCTGCATATAGGGAACATGGTCGAGCGGCGGCAGGTTCGCGCCCTCGACGATCCGGCCGACGATCCGCTTGCGATGCATCGCGATCAGCCAGTCGAGCACCGCTCCCGCCTTGGCCGATGCGGAGCGCAGGGCCGCATTGAAACCGAGCTTTTCTCCGGTGGCGAGCGCGCTCAGCCAATAGCCGATGCTGAATTCGTGCTGATAAACCCCCTGCCCGCCCTTGGCGACCACCCCGAAATGGCGCGCGGCCGCATAGACGGCGCGGGTGAGGTCGAGCCGGCCGTCTGGCATCAGGTTGTCGGGCGGGTCCAGGAAGCCGGGCGTCGCGGCATAGTGCCGGTCGTGGAACAGCTCGAAGTCGAAGACGGCGAAGTCGAGCACCTCGCGCCGGCTGTAGAGCCGCTGCGACGTCGCGCTCGCCGTCTTCCAGGCGAGCGCCGCGTGGAGGAAGGCCCAGGCTCCGTCGCGCGCGGCCCAGAGGTCGAGCGCGGCGTCGCCGATGATGTCGTTCGAATAGAGCCGGTTCTGGTCCCAGAAGCGATGGCCCAGAAAGGCGAATTCGGGCGTGCGGAACAGCAGGCTGCCCCAGCCCGGAAACTGGTGCCCGTGGAGCTTGTCGATCTGGAAGGTGCCGAAATAGGGCCGCTCCGGCGCATCGCCGGCATAGGGCACCGCGACCCGCAGCGGATTGGTGCCGCGCACCCAGGCATAGACCCGCCCGCCCTGCTGGTACCAGGCCTGCGCCGGTGGCAGCGCCATGTTGCCGGGGCCGTAATAATGGTTGCGCGCCGCGACCGGCCGGTGCGGCGCGCCCTTGAAGACCGGCCGGTTGCGCCCCTTCTCGAAGGCGTGGACCGGATCGGAGACATAGCCGGTCAGATAATCGAGCGCGATCGCGCGCCAGGGCGTGCCGTCGTGCGGCCGCGCGCCGTCGGGCAGGTTCATGTGCCAGACGACCGGTTCGGGGATGATCTGCCGGTCGTCGCGCATGCCGCCCGATCCGGTGATCGGCGACCGTCCCTGGACGTTGAACGGCGTATATTCGAGCCACAGCGCCGCATTGGCCGCCATCGCATTGGCCGAATAGAGCAGCGCGCCATAGGGATCGCGGGTGCGCCCCGCCCGGTCGACCATCGTTCGATAGTCGCTTTGCTTCCACGGCATGACGCGGACATTGCCGAAGCCGTTGGCCTGCCCCTCATTGCCCGCGCCGCCGCCGAAAACGCGCAGGTCGTAGCCGTTGACCGAATAGTCGAGATGGCAACCGAACGGCACGCTAAGGTCGAACAGCGGCACCGCGCGGCGGATGCCGGCCTGATCGTGGCTGCCGGGGTCGCGATTGCGCCAGATGATCCCTGAGCGGACCGTTCCGTGCGGATACCAGCGATGCTCGCGGCTTGTGACCGCGCAGCCGCGCCCGTCGAAAGGGCCCTGGAAATGGGCCGGGACGTCGGCGCCGTTGAGCGGGCCGCCGTCGGGCCGCTCGACGGTCGCGAGCAGCCGATCCTCGCGGTCGTAGATGAGCCATTTGTGCGGGACCATATAAGCGTTCCGGCCGCTCGGATCGCCGAACGGGTTGTCCGGCATCACGCTCGCGTCCCAGTCATAGCCGAACTGGAACTGGACATAGTCGCCCGCGCGGATCGCCTCGCAGCGATAGGCGATGCCGTCGATCACCGGCACCGGCCCGCGCGGCAGGCATTCGATCCAGGCGGGCTGCGCGGCGCCCAGCCAGGCATCCTCGAAACGGCAATTCTGCACCGCCGGCCGGGTCATCACCAGTTCGTTCGGGTGCGGTACGCCCACCCCGCTCGACCAGTCGACCAGCACCGCCTTCCACGGCTGGCCCGGCGGCGCGTCGAGCGGGCCGATGGCGACGTCGAGCGTACCGACCGATCCGTCCGGGCCGCGCCAGGCCAGCGTCCGCGCCGGCTGCGACACCGTTACCTCGCGCGCATCGACGACGAGGCGGGGCAGGTCCGCGCCCGCGACCACGGCGTCCGCGATCGGCGGATAGGTCTCCTTCACCACCGGCCGGTCGAAGCCGATCGCGACCTCGCGGACGAGCAGGCCGTCGATCGCCTGGCGCAGATTGCCGAGCGCGGCGTTGACCGAGAAGCCCATCTCAGCCGTGATCCGGGGCTTGAACGGCGTCCGCAACGGCCCGCCCGCCGGCTTGCCGTCGATCAGGAAGGCGAGCGAGCCCCCTGCCCCGGCCGGATCGTCGCGCCATTCGACCTCCAGCAGTTGCTCCACGCCGGGGGTGCGGTCGACCGTGCTGACGAACCCGGCCTGGGTGCGGTCGCCCCGGCCGATCACGCATTCGAGCCGGTTGCTGCCATAGCGGGTCATCAGCGCGATCGTGCCGACCGTCCAGCCGGTAAGGTAGAAGAGCAGCGCCCCGTCCGCACGCGGCGGCACGATCCCCCGGAACGAGCAGCGCAGCCGCCGGGGCGCCTGGGTGCGCAGCGGATCGGCGCTGGTGCCGAAATCGATGCCGAGCGCCTGGGACTGGAGGTAGCTGCTCCTGTCGAGCAGCATGCCCTTCGCGGTCGGCTTGCCGGGCCCGGTGACGGCGAGGCTGATCCGGCCGGCCAGCCCGTCGCCCTCGCTCATCGCGACGCTTGCTCCCGACGGGAAGCGCCAGACCGCGCCGGCCGGCTGATACTCGACCGTCTCCACCCGCCGCGCGAGCGTCAGGCCCGGCGGGATCGAGAAACGGTAATCGCCATCGCCCGCCGGCAGGTTGAGCGGAACGATGCTGCCGGGATCGCCGTAGATCATGGCCCGCTCCCCCTCGTTGGCGTCACCCCTGCGAAGGCAGGGGGCCATGTCTCTCATCAGCCAGATGGCATCCGAGAAGGCAACAGACATGGATGCCAGCCTTCAGCCTCTGGCTGAAGTTTATCCCGAGCGCCTGTCTTGCAGCCAGTCGAGGGGCTGGCCTGACGATCAGGAGGATCAGCCCAGCGCCTTCTTGAGCAGTTCGTTGACGACGCCGGGGTTGGCCTTGCCGCCCATCGCCTTCATCGTCTGGCCGACGAAGAAGCCGAACAGCTTGTCCTTGCCGCCGCGATATTCGGCAACCTTGTCGGCGTTGGCGGCCATCACCTCGGCGATCACCGCCTCGATCGCACCGGTGTCGCTGGTCTGCTTGAGGCCGCGTTCCTCGACGATCTTCGCAGGATCGTCGCCGGTCTCCAGCATGATCTCAAACACCTGCTTGGCGAGCGTGCCCGACAGCGTGCCGTCGGCGACCAGTGCGAGCAGCTCGGCGCCCTGCTTCGGGCTGACCGGGCTCTCGTCGATCGCCTTGCCGAGCCGGTTGAGCGCGCCGAACAGGTCGGAGATCAGCCAGTTGGATGCGGCGCGCGCCACCTCGGCACCGGGCTTGCCGGTCGCGTCGAGCAGCGCCTCGAACCAGCGCGCCGTTTCGACATCGGAGGTCAGCACCGCGGCATTATAGGCGGGAAGCCCCAGCTCGCCTTCGTAGCGGGCGCGCTTGGCATCCGGCAGCTCGGGCAGCTCGGCCCGGCACTGCGCGACGAATTCCTCACTCAGCTCGAGCGGCAGCAGGTCGGGATCGGGGAAGTAGCGATAGTCGTGCGCGTCCTCCTTGGAACGCATCGACCGCGTCTCGTTCCGGTCCGGATCGTAGAGCCGCGTCTCCTGGACGATCGTGCCGCCGCCCTCGATTACGTCGACCTGACGGTTCGCCTCGCTCTCGATCGCGGCCATCACGAAACGGATCGAATTGACGTTCTTGGTCTCGGTGCGGGTGCCGAACGGATCGCCGGGCTTGCGCACCGAGACGTTGACGTCGGCGCGCATCGAGCCCTCCTCCATATTGCCATCGCAGGAGCCGACATAGCGGAGGATCGATCGCAGCTTCCGGAGATAAGCTCCTGCTTCGGAAGGAGAACGCATATCGGGCTTCGAAACGATCTCCATCAGCGCGACGCCCGATCGATTAAGGTCTACATAGGAGCGGGTCGGATGCTGGTCGTGCATCAGCTTGCCCGCGTCCTGCTCGACATGGAGCCGCTCGACGCCGATCGTCCTAGCCTCGGCGATACCGGCCTTCTCGTCGGCGTCGATCGTGATCGTGCCCTCGCCCACCAGCGGGTGGTAGAGCTGCGAGATCTGATAGCCCTGCGGCAGATCGGCGTAGAAGTAGTTCTTCCGGTCGAACCGCGACCAGCGGTTGATCTCCGCGCCCAGCGCCATTCCGGTCTTGACCGCCTGGCGGATGCACTCCTCGTTCGGCACCGGCAGCATGCCCGGCATCGCCGCGTCGACCAGCGACACGCTCTGGTTCGGCTGGGCCCCGAACGCCGCCGAGGCGCCCGAGAAGAGCTTGGCGTTGGAAACAACCTGCGCATGGACTTCGAGGCCGATCACGACCTCCCATTCGCCGGTGGCGCCCTGGATACGATAGCTGCTCATTTCGCCCACCAGTTCTGCGGCTTGGCGGTGAAGCCGGCACGCTGCTCGATCGCGAGGCCGGCATTGAGGACACCCTGCTCGTCGAGCGGGCGGCCGATGATCTGGAGGCCCAGCGGCAGGCCCTGCCCGTCGAGGCCGGCGGGCACCGACATGGCGGGGACGCCCGCGAGGCTGGCCGGGACGGTGAAAACGTCGTTGAGGTACATCTCCAGCGGGTCGGCGCTCTTCTCGCCTAGCGCGAAGGCGGCGGACGGCGCGGTCGGCGTCAGCAGCACGTCGACCTGCCGGAACGCCTCCTCGAAGTCGCGGGCGATCAGCGCGCGGACCTTCTGCGCCTTGGTGTAATAGGCGTCGTAGAAGCCCGCCGACAGCACATAGGTGCCGATCAGGATGCGGCGCTTGACCTCGGGCCCGAAGCCGGCGGCGCGGGTCGCGGCGTACATCTCCTGAAGGTTGGCGCCCTCGGGCAGGTCGCGCAGGCCGTAGCGCACGCCGTCATAACGGGCGAGGTTCGACGAGGCTTCGGCGGGGGCGATGATATAGTAGGTCGGCAGCGCATATCGGGTATGCGGCAGCGACACGTCCACGATCTCGGCGCCCGCGTCGCGCAGCCACTCGATGCCCTGCTTCCACAGCGCGTCGATCTCCGGGGGCATGTTGTCGACTCGATATTCCTTGGGAATACCGACCTTCTTGCCTTTGAGATCGCTCGATAAATTCGCTTCCCACTGCGGCACCGCAACGTCGAGCGAGGTCGAGTCCTTCGGGTCGAAGCCCGACATCGCCTCGAGCAGGATCGCACTGTCGCGGACGTCCTGCGCCATCGCGCCGGCCTGATCCAGCGACGAGGCGAACGCCACGATGCCGAAACGCGAACAGCGGCCATAGGTGGGCTTGATCCCGGCGATGCCGGTGAACGCCGCCGGCTGGCGGATCGAGCCGCCGGTGTCCGTCCCCGTCGCCGCCGGCACGATCCGCGCCGCGATCGCCGACGAGGAGCCGCCCGACGAGCCGCCTGGCGCCAGTGCAGCATTGCCGCCGTCGTTGCGGCGCCAGGGCGAGACGACATTGCCGAAGGCGCTGGTCTCGTTCGAGGAGCCCATCGCGAACTGGTCGAGGTTGAGCTTGCCGAGCATGCCTGCGCCCGCCGCGAACAGCTTGGCGGTCACAGTCGACTCATAGGTCGGCGTGAAGCCGCCCAGCATGCGGCTCGCCGCCGTGGTCTGGTAGCCGGCGGTACAGAACAGGTCCTTGATGCCGAGCGGGACGCCCGACAGCGGCAGCAGCTCGCCCGCCGCGCGCGCGCGGTCGGCCGCCTCGGCCGCCGCGATCGCATGATCGGGGGTCTCGATGATGAAGGCGTTGAGTGCCTTGGCACCGGCGACGGCGCCGTTGAAGGCATCGGCGATCTCCCGCGCCGAGAAGTCGCCCGCGCGGAAGCCGTCGCGGAGGCCCGCAATGCCCAGGTCGGTGATGGCCGTCATTATTCGATCACCTTCGGCACCGCGAAGAAGCCGTGCTCGGCCTGCGGCGCATTGGCCAGCACCTTGTCGCGGATATTGCCGTCGGTGACGACGTCCTCGCGCAGGCGCTGGTGGTTCGGGATCACGGCGGCGAGCGGCGCGACACCATCGGTATCGACCTCGCCGAGCTGCTCGATCCAGCCCAGGATGTTGTTGAGTTCGGGGACCATCGCCTCGACATCGCCGTCGGTGACGGCAATGCGCGCGAGGCTCGCGATCTTGCGGACGGTTGCGGCATCGACTGACATGGCCGCGCCGCTACCATCGGGGCGACGCGGCGGCAAGGGCGGGTTGGGCTTATGTGAAGCCTTTCAGCGTCACCCCAGCGAAGGCTGGGGTCCATGTCTGTCATCAGCCAGATGGCATCTGAGAAGGAGACAGACATGGATGCCAGCCTTCGCTGGCATGACGGATGGGAAGCACTTGTCCATTGGACGCAAGCACGATTGCCCGCTACGCACTTGCGCGACCGCATCGTTCATGTTGCACTGCACCATCGGAGCCCGCCGTTGCTCGCTCGCCGTTTCCTCTACATCATCGCGGGGTTGATCGTGCTGACCTTGGCTGCCGGGATCGGCTGGACCCTGTTCCAGGACCAGCTCATGCGCTTCGCCTTCGTGCCGGGCGTCCGCTTCGACGCCGATGCGGCGGGACCGGCGCCCGATTATGCGCGGCCGGCGACATGGCTGGCGCGGCCCGACCTGCCCGACGATCCGTCGCGCTGGCTGCCCAAGGGCGTGGCGCGCACCGGCGGCAAGCCCGAGGTCGCGGTCTTCTACGTCGCGCCGACCACCTATTATGGCAAGGCGAGCTGGAACGGCGCGCTCGACGATCGCGAATCGCGCAAATGGCTGACCGTGTTCGGCTGGAGCGAGGCGAGCGCGTTCAGCCAGGCCGGCGCCGTCTGGGCGCCGCGCTACCGCTCCGCCGCGCTCGGGGCCTTCCTCAGTAGCGCGCCGGATTCGGCCAAGGCGCTCGACCTCGCCTATGGCGACGTGGCGCGCGCCTTCGACGCCTTCCTGGCGCAGATCCCGACGTCGCGGCCGATCATCCTGGCCGGGCACAGCCAGGGCACCGTCCACCTGATGCGGCTGATGCGCGAGCGGGTGGCGGGCAAGCCCGTCGCCAAACGGATCGTCGCCGCCTATCTGGTCGGCTGGCCGATCTCGACCACGGTGGACGTGCCCGCCCTCGGCCTGCCCGCCTGCGCGACGCCGGGCCAGGCCAATTGCCTTCTGTCGTGGCAGAGCTTCGCCGAGCCCGCCGATCCGCACATGATCCGCGAGATCTACGAGGCGACGCCCGGTTTCACCGGCGCGCCGCGCAAGGGCACGCCGATGCTTTGCATCAACCCGCTGACCGGCGCGCCCGGCACCGCCGCGCTCCCCGCCGCCAATCTCGGATCGCTGGCGCCCGGCGCCGACTTCATGGATGCCGAACTGAAGCCGGGCGTGATCTCGGCGCGCTGCGATCCGTCGGGCCTGCTGCTGATCGGGGGGCCGCCCAAGGGGTTCGACCGCTTCGTGATGCCGGGCAACAACTACCATGTGTTCGACTATGCGCTGTTCTGGGCCAATATCCGCGCCGATGCGGCGGCGCGCGCCGGGACTTTCCTGAAGCGGTGATCTGCACCTCCACCCTCGACTTCCGTGACGCGCTGCCCGGTCGCGGCCGACTGGCAGGCCTCGACGTCGGCACCCGGACGATCGGGGTGGCGCTGTGCGACGCCGGCTGGACGATCGCCAGCCCGGCCGAGACGATCATGCGCGCCAAGTTCAGCGTCGACGCCGCCAAGCTGCGCGCGCTGGTCGCGGCGCAACTGGTGAAGGGGCTGGTGATCGGCCTGCCGCTCAACCTCGACGGCAGCGATTCGCCCCGCACCCAGTCGGTCCGTGCCTTCGCCCGCAACGTCGAGCCGTTCGGCCTGCCGATCCTGCTGTGGGACGAGCGCTGGTCGACCCAGGCGGTGACCCGCACCCTGCTCGACGCCGACGCGAGCCGCGCCCGCCGCGCCGAGCTGGTCGACAAGCTTGCCGCCGCCTACATCCTGCAAGGCGCGATCGACGCGATGATCTGACGAACCCCGCTTGAGCTTCGCCCCGCGCTGGCCTATGGCGCGGCTTTAATGTCCGCATCCTTCCCGCACCGCCATCTCACCGGCATCTACGGGCTTCAGCCGCACGAGATCCTGTTCCTGCTCGACGAAGCCGAGCAGTGGATCGCGCTCAACCGCGCGACCAGCAAGCATGACGATCGCCTGGCCGGCCTGACGCTGATCAACGCCTTCTTCGAAAACTCGACCCGGACGCTCCTGTCGTTCGAGATCGCCGGCAAGCGCCTCGGCGCCGACGTGGTCAACATGCAGGTCGGCGCGTCGAGCGTGAAGAAGGGCGAGACGCTGATCGACACGGCGATGACGCTCAACGCGATGCGCGCCGACATGATCGTGATCCGCCACCAGTCGTCGGGCGCGGTGCAGCTGATCGCCGACAAGGTCGACTGCCCGGTGCTCAACGCCGGCGACGGACGGCACGAGCACCCAACCCAGGCGCTGCTCGACGCGCTGACGATCCGCCGCCGCAAGGGCCGGATCGCCGGGCTGGTCGTCGCGATCTGCGGCGACATCCTGCACAGCCGGGTGGCACGGTCGAACATCCTGGCGCTGACCACGCTCGGCGCAGAGGTCCGCGTCGTCGCGCCGCCGACCTTGATGCCCGCCGCGATCGAGCGGATGGGCGCGGTCCCCTTCCATGATTTCGATGCGGGGCTCGACGGTGCCGACGTGGTGATGATGCTCCGGCTCCAGAACGAACGGATGGACGGGGCCTATCTCCCCTCCCCGCGCGAGTTCCA
This sequence comes from Rhizorhabdus histidinilytica, assembly GCF_900167915.1. Classification (GTDB taxonomy): domain Bacteria; phylum Pseudomonadota; class Alphaproteobacteria; order Sphingomonadales; family Sphingomonadaceae; genus Rhizorhabdus; species Rhizorhabdus histidinilytica. Next base: position 205,870 of record NZ_FUYM01000008.1, read on the forward strand.
CGCGCTCTATGGCCTCACCCCCGAACGGCTCGAACGCGCCGCGCCCGACGCGCTGGTCATGCATCCCGGGCCGATGAACCGGGGGGTAGAGATCACCAGCAGCGTCGCCGACCATCCGAGCCGATCGGCAATCACCGAACAGGTCGAGATGGGCGTCGCGGTGCGCATGGCCTGCCTCGACGTGCTGACGCGCGGACGGCGCGGCGTGGAGGGCTGGGCATGACCGGCACCCTCGCCATCCTCGACGCGCGGCTGGTCGATCCCGCCGCCGGAACGATCACGCGCGGCAACCTTTTGGTCCGCGACCGGCGGATCGCCGCGACCGGATCGTTCGACCTGCCGGCGGACGCCGAGACGATCGACGCGGGCGGTACTCACGTGGCCCCCGGCCTGGTGGATCTCGGCATCTTCGCGATAGACATGCCGGCTTTCACCGCCGGCGGCATCACCCGCGCGGTGCTGATGCCCGACCAGTCGCCGCCGCTCGACCATGCCGCGCTCGTCCAGCGCGCCGCGGCCGCCGGCAAGCCCGACGTCTGGGTCCACCCACTCGCGGCCGCGACCAAGGGCCTCGAGGGCAAGGAGCTTGCCGAGATCGGCCTGATGAAGGCGGGCGGCGCCTGCGCGGTCGCGACCGGACGTGGCTGGATCGCCGATTCGGGCGTGATGCTGCGCGTGCTGTCCTATGCCCGCTCACTCGGCCTGACCGTCGTCAGCCATGCCGAGGACGGCGGCATCACGGCGGGCGCGGTCGCGACCGAGGGCGAATATGCGACCCGCATGGGCCTGCCCGCAGCTCCGGCGATCGCCGAGGCCATGGCGGTCGCGCGCGACCTGATGCTGGCCGAGCAGACCGGCGCCCGCCTCCATTTCCGCCAGCTCTCGACTGCGCGCGCCTTCGACCTGGTTCGCGACGCCAAGCGGCGCGGCCTGCCGATCAGCTGCGGCATCAGTCCGGCACACCTGTTGCTGTCCGACATCGCGGTCGGCGGCTTCCGCACTTTCGCCCGCCTCTCTCCGCCGCTTCGCAGCGAGGACGATCGGCAGGCGGCGCTCGCGGCGCTGGCCGACGGCACGATCGACCTGATCTGCTCCAGCCATGATCCGCAGGGGCCCGAGGCCAAGCGCCTGCCCTTCGCCGATGCCGAGCCCGGCATGGCCGGTGCCGAGACGCTGCTGACGCTGTCGCTGGCGCTGGTCCGTGACGGGGTGGTCACCCTGCCCCGGCTGATCGAGCTGCTGTCGACAGCACCCGCCAGGCTGCTCGGCCTGCCCGGCGGATCGCTGGCGACCGGGGCGGAGGCAGACCTGGTGCTGTTCGATCCGGATATGCCCTGGCGGATCGATTCGGATCACATGGCGTCGCGCGCAGGTAACACGCCGTTCGACGGCCTGCCCGTCCAGGGCAAGGTGATCCAGACGATCAAGGGCGGCGTACTGCTCCGCTGAGTTCAGGCCGGTTCGGCCGCCTTTGCACGCAACGCCCACTGCATCGGCCGGTCGCCACCGTCCAAACGGACGAAGCATTGCGCACCGGTCGACCGTATCCGCCGGCAGAGAGTCGATGCATCCGCCCGGCTCGCCAGCCCTCCGATCGACAGGCGATGAAGCAGGACGCCGCGCCTGCGGAAAGCCGAACCGGTCGGCATGTGATCAGCGAGGAAGGTCGCCCGCCGCCCGAGCGCGGCCCAGGCGATCTCGGTGCGCTCCACGGTCGAATAGGCGCCGACCTGGACCGCCCATGCGAGCGCGGGCCGCACCGGCACGACATGCGCCGCCAGCAGGACCGGCCGGGTCGCGCGCATCCGCGGCGGACCGGCGAAGGCGGTCACGACCGGCTCGCTCGGCTCGACAGGTGGCGGCGTGATCAAGGGCGGTGGCGGCGCGGGCGGCGTCGGAACATGGGAGAGCAGCACCGGCGCGGAGGCTGGGACCGGTTCGACGACCAGGGCGAGCGCCTCGGGCTGGCCGGCGTCCGGCGACGGCAGGACGCCGAGCATCGCGCCGACCTGCATTGCCGGATTGGCACGCAGCTGCCCGACCATCGCCCAGCGGCGGAGCCGTTCGGCGACGAGATCGGCCGGGACGTCCTGCGCGGCGATCGCCGCGGCATCGTTCCAGCGCCCTTCGAGGGCGTAAGCGAAAGCGAGATTTTGACGGACCCTGGCATCGGCGCCGGGCGCACGTGCCGCCGCGATCAGCAGCGGTCGGGCCTCGTCGGACCGGCCGAGCAGCGCCAGCGCCAGTCCGACGTCGCTGTCGTTGCCGCCGCCACGCAAGCTGTCGAGCAGGGCCATGGCCTCATCCGCCCGGCCCATCGCGATCTGCGCGAGTGCGCGGTTGATCGCGACCCGCGCCTGGTTGGGATCGAGCGCCAATGCATCGCCGAACGCCGTCTCGGCCGAACGGAAGCGCCCGACGGCAAGATAGGCCCGGCCCAGCGTGGCCCGCGCCTGCGGATCGCGCGGGGCTTCGCGCACGGCGGCCTCGGCCTGGCGGACGGCGGCGGCGGGAACGCCGCGCGCCATCGCTTCGCGCGCGCCGGCGATCAGCCGGTCGGTCCGCTTGTGCGTCGCGGCACTTGCCTCGGAAAACAGCGCGAGGCCGAGTGCGGCGGCCGTGAGGCCGGTCCAGTTCATCCTCATCGCGGGCTCCCCGTCCTCGCTCCGATCGGGATCATCGCCGCCAGGGTGCACCTCCCGATGCTAAGCTTCGGTTAACGATGATCGGCGAGGAGCGCGTTGGGGCTATCGCCAGTCGCGTCGAACGCGCTATCACCCCGCGCGAAACCATGCCGAAACATCGGGGGCGGTCGAGTATGAGAAGCTTTGTCCTGGGCTGTGCGCTGGCGGCGACGGCTCTTGCCGTACCGGCGATCGCGGGCGTCAAGGAGGGCGTCGAGGCTTGGGCGAAGGGCGATTACTCCACGGCGATCGCCGAATGGCGCGGCCCCGCCGCGGCCGGCGATCCCGACGCCCAGTTCAACCTCGGACAGGCCTACAAGCTCGGCCGGGGCGTGCCGATGGAGCCGGCGACGGCGCTCGACTGGTATCGCAAGGCGGCCGCCTCGGGTCATGAGCAGGCACAGGCGACCCTCGGCCTGCTGCTGTTTCAGAACGGGCAGCGCCCCGAGGCGATGACCTGGCTGAAAAAGGCCGCCGACCAGGGCGAGGCGCGCGCGCAATATGTCGTCGGCACCGCCTATTTCAACGGCGACCTGCTGCCCCGCGACTGGCCTCGCGCCTATGCGCTGATGACCCGCGCCAAGGCGGCGAACATCGGCGCGGCGACCACCAGTCTGCAGCAGATGGACCAGATCATTCCGCAGGAGCAGCGCGAAGCCGGCCTCGCGCTCGCCCGCGAGATGGAGCGGACCGCGCAGCTTCGCAGCAACGATGTCGCCACGCCGGGCATGCCGCTGACCATGCGCAATTCGGTGACGCCGCCGGTCGGCCAGACAAGCGTGCCACCCTCGACGACGTCGACGCCGGCGATGGCCCCCGCCCCGGCGCCGACGGCAGCGCCCACGATCGTGGCCCAGGCCGGCGGCACCCCGTGGCGGGCGCCGACCACCACGCCGGCCGCATCGCCGTCGCCCGCGCCCAAGCCAGCCGCGCCAAGAAGCGCGGCGCCTGTCTCCGCCCCTGCCCCGGCGCCCGCGATCGTCGCGTCGCCGAGCGGCGGCTGGAAGATCCAGCTCGGCGCCTTCTCGAGCGCCGACGCCGCGCGCAACGCCTGGACCAGCCTGTCGGCGCGCGCCGGCCTCAAGGCGCTGACGCCGAGCTTCTCGGCGGTCGGCGCGCTGACCCGTCTCCAGGCCGGCCCGCTCGCCTCGCGCGCGGCGGCGAACCAGGCCTGTGCGGCGGTCAAGGCGACCGGGACCACCTGCTTCGCGGTCGCGCCCTGATCCGGCGATCGTCGTTAACGCTATCTTGATGGATTCGGGCGACAAACGCCGGACGTGAAGGTAGCGGAAGCGTGCATGCGGCACTGGCGTGATTTCGATCGGGTTGCGGCGATGGCAAGCCCCTGGCGGCGCCGTCGCGTCTGCCAGCTGATCATCGACGGCATCCCCCTGCCGGTGGCGCTGCGCCAGATCGACGCCGGCGGGGCGCGCCTCGACATCGGAACATCGCTCCCCCTCGGATCGACGGTCGAGCTGCGCCATCCCGAGGCGGGATCGATCCGCGCCCGGATCAGCGAGATCGGCGAAGGCAGCCTGCGGATCGCCTTCGACCGCAGCGAAGCCGCCGTCGCCTATGCGCTGGCGGCGATCACCGCCGACATGACCAGCGGCGGCTAGAGAGCATCGAGCTTTTTATCTGACCCGCTCATCCTGAGGAGGGACTGAGCTTTGGCGAAGGCCCGTCTCGAAGGATCCTTCGAGACACCATTTCGCCTTCGCTCAATGATTCCTCAGGATGTGCGGGAGAGAAGGTGCGTCAAATGAGAAGCACGATACTCTAGCCTCAGATCACCCAATCCTTGCGCGCATAGCCCTGCGCATAGAGCAGCGCGGTCAGGTCGCCATGATCGATCCGTGCACCCGCCGCAGCGGCGGTCTTGGGCTTCGCGTGATAGGCGACGCCGAGCCCGGCCGCCTGGATCATCGGAATGTCGTTGGCGCCGTCGCCGACCGCGAGGCACTGGTCGGGCAACAGGCCGTGCGCGGCCGCCTCGTCGAGCAGGGTCCGGCGCTTGGTCTCGGCGCCGACGATCGGCCGGGCGACGGTGCCCGACAGCTTGCCGTCGGCGAACTCCAGCACGTTCGACAGCGCGCGGGTGAAGCCGATCTCGGCGGCGACCCGGTCGGCGAACAGCGTGAAGCCGCCCGAGACGAGGTAGCAGTCGGCGCCGTTCGCGCGCATCGTCCGCACCAGTTCGCGCGCGCCGGCCATGATCACCACCCGCTCGGCATGGCAGCGGTCGATCACCGCGGCGTCGAGCCCCGCGAGCAGCGCCACCCGCGCGTCGAGCGCCCCCTCGAAGTCGAGCTCGCCGCGCATGGCCCGTTCGGTGATGTCGGCGATCTGGGGCTTGATGCCGGCATAGTCGGCGAGTTCATCGATGCATTCGATCGTGATCATCGTCGAGTCCATGTCGGCGACGAGCATCCGCCGCCGCCGCCCGGTCGCCGCCTGGACGACGACGTCGACACCCGCAAAGGCGCCCTCCAGCGCCGCGCGCGCCGCCGCCGGATCACCGTCGAAGCCGAGGTCGCAGGCGATCCCCGGCTCGATCCACGCCGGATCCCCGGCGCGCAGGCCGGCGGCGGCGAGGCGATCGGCCGCGGTCGAAATATCCCCCGCTTCGATCCGGTCCGATGCTATCAGCGTGGCGATGAACAAGAGCGTCTCCCCGAAGAATCCGGTCGCGCTTATTGCGGGGCCGACCGCCAGCGGCAAGTCCGCATTGGCGATCCGTCTCGCGGAAATCACCGACGGGGTCGTGATCAACGCCGACGCGAGCCAGGTCTATGCCGACCTGCGGGTGTTGAGCGCCCGCCCCGATCCGGCCGAGGAGGCGCGCGCGCCGCACCGGCTGTTCGGCTATCGCGACGCCGCCGAGCCCTGCAGCGCCGCCGACTGGGCCGCCGACGCAAAGGGAGCGATCGCCGCGGCGCGCGAGGAGGGCAAGCTGCCGATCCTGGTGGGCGGCACCGGCCTCTATCTGCGCACCCTGATCTTCGGCATCGCGCCGGTGCCCGAGATCGATCCGGCGGTCCGCGCCGAGGTGCGGGCGCTGCCGGTCGAGGCGGCCCATGCCGCACTCGCCGCCGAGGACCCGGCGATGGGGCATCTTCGCCCGCAGGACGCCACCCGTATCGCCCGCGCGCTGGAGGTGATCCGCTCGACCGGTCGCTCGCTGTCGCAATGGCAGGCGGAACTCAGCGGCGGGATCGGCGGCCAGATCGCCGTGGCCGCCGCGATATTGCTGCCGCCGCGCGATTGGCTGCGGGCGCGCTGCGATGCCCGGTTCGAGGCTATGCTTGGTCAGGGCGCGGTCGAGGAGGTAACGAAGTTGCGCGCGCGCGGGCTTGATCCGATGCTTCCGGCCATGCAGGCTATCGGCGTGCGCGAGATCGGTGCCTGGCAGGACGGGCTGATCGACCGTGCGACGATGGTGGCAAAGGCCCAGGCCGCGACGCGGCAATATGCCAAGCGGCAATATACCTGGTTCCGCCATCAGCCGCCCGCCGCGTGGCAGCGCATCGATGCGCAACTGAATGACAATGAAATCGATAAGATTGCAATTAAATTACGCGATGATGCGTTGACAGAGTAGTTTATTACCGATAGGTCCCGCGGCTCGTTTCAATGCGCTGCGGCGCACAAGAGGAAGAGACCATGACTGCCGAGATGACGGGGGCCGACATACTGATCCAGGCGCTGAACGACCTCGGCGTCGAGGTCGTCTTCGGCTACCCTGGCGGTGCGGTGCTTCCGATCTATGACGCGCTGTTCAAGCAGAACCGCATCCGCCATATCCTGGTGCGGCACGAGGCCGGCGCCGTGCATGCGGCGGAGGGCTATGCCCGCTCGACCGGCAAGCCCGGCGTGGTGCTGGTGACATCAGGCCCCGGCGCGACCAACGCAGTGACCGGCATCGCCGACGCGCTGCTGGATTCGATCCCCCTGGTGGTGCTGACCGGCCAGGTCGGCACCCCGCTGATCGGCAGCGATGCCTTCCAGGAATGCGATACGGTCGGAATTACCCGCCACTGCACCAAGCATAATTATCTGGTGAAGGACCCTGCCCAGCTCGGCGACGTGATCCATGAGGCGTTCCACATCGCTACCTCGGGCCGGCCGGGACCGGTGGTGGTCGACCTGCCCAAGGATGTGCAGGTGGCGAGCGCCCTCTATCGCAAGCCCAGCGTGCAGGCGCTGCCGCACAAGGGCTATCGTCCGCAAGTGAAGGCCGATCCCGCCCTGATCGAGGAGGCGGTGGCGATGATCGCCGCGGCCGAGCGGCCGATCCTCTACACCGGCGGCGGCGTCATCAATTCGGGCCCGCTCGCCAGCCAGGTGCTGCGCGAGCTGGCGCGCGTCACCGGCGCGCCGGTGACATCGACCCTGATGGGCCTGGGCGCCTTCCCCGCCTCGAGCGGCCAGTGGCTCGGCATGCTGGGCATGCACGGCACCTACGAAGCCAATATGGCGATGAACAAGGCCGACCTGATCGTCTGCCTCGGAGCGCGTTTCGACGATCGGGTGACCGGCCGGCTCGACGCCTTCGCGCCGCATTCCAAGAAGATCCACGTCGATATCGACCGCTCGTCGATCAACAAGATCGTGCGCGCCGACATCGGCATCGTCGGCGATGTCGGCCGGGCGATGGAGGACATGGTCAAGATCTGGAAGGCAGGCCAGCACCAGGCCCGTAACCTGGCCCCGTGGTTCGAGCAGATCGATGGCTGGCGCGCGCGCAAGAGCCTGAAATTCCCGGCCTCGACCAAGGAGATCATGCCGCAGCTCGCAATCCGCAAGCTGTGGGAGGCGACCCATGCGCTCAAGCCGATCATCACCACCGAGGTCGGCCAGCACCAGATGTGGGCGGCCCAGCATTTCGACTTTGAGGGGCCGAACAAATGGCTCACCTCGGGCGGGCTCGGCACGATGGGCTACGGTCTGCCGGCGGCGATCGGCGCGCAGTTGGGCAATCCCAACGCGCTGGTGATCGACATCGCGGGCGAAGCCTCGATCCAGATGAACATCCAGGAACTGGGCACGGCGACGCAATATCGGCTGCCGGTCAAGGTGTTCATCCTCAACAACGAATATATGGGCATGGTCCGCCAGTGGCAGGACCTGACCTATGCGGGCCGCTATTCGCAGAGCTACAGCGACGCGCTGCCCGATTTCGTGAAGCTCGCCGAGGCCTATGGCTGGAAGGGCGTGCTGATCGAGAAGCCCGAAGAGCTGGAGGCCGGCATCGCCGCGATGCTCGAACATGACGGGCCGGTGATCGTCGACTGCCGGGTGGCGAAGCTGGCCAACTGCTTCCCGATGATCCCGAGCGGTGCCGCGCACACCGACATGATCCTCGAAGCCGACGAGGTGGTCGGCGAGATGGACGACGAGGCCAAGGCGCTCGTCTGATCCCCCTCCCCACCCCCTTCGACCGACAGAGAAAGACATCATGCACATCAAGCAGGAAGCCACCGAGCGGCACACGCTGTCCGTGACCGTGGACAATGAATCGGGCATCCTCGCCCGCATCGCGGGACTGTTCTCCGCGCGCGGCTACAACATCGACAGCCTGACGGTGGCCGACGTCACCGAGGACGAGAAGATCAGCCGGATCACCATCGTCACCACCGGCACACCCCAGGTGATCGAGCAGGTGGTGGCGCAGCTCGACCGGATGGTGCCTGTCCACAAGGTGACCGACCTCACCGCGCTGGCGCCGCACGTCGAGCGCGAGCTGGCGCTCGTGAAGGTCGTCGGTACCGGTGATCATCGCATCGAGGCGCTGCGTCTGGCCGAGGTCTATCGCGCCCGCGTGGTCGACGCCACCATCTCCAGCTTCATCTTCGAGGTGACCGGAGGCACCGAGAAGATCGACAAGTTCCTCGAGCTGATGCGCGAGGTCGGGCTCATCGAAGTGGCCCGCACCGGCGTCGCCGCGATCGGCCGGGGCAAAGAGGCGCTTTAGGGGCGAGGCGATAAACCAGGCTCGACGGACGGGCCTCCGCCCGTTACGGGGCCACCATTCCATTTCAACCAGGCGGCGGTCTCCGCAACCGGATGTCCGGCCGCGCCAGAGGGAAGCAACAATATGCGCGTCTATTATGATCGTGATGCCGATATCGGCCTCATCAAGACCAAGAAGGTGGCGATCGTCGGCTATGGCAGCCAGGGACATGCCCATGCCCAGAACCTGCGGGACTCGGGCGTCGCCGAGGTCGCGATCGCGCTGCGTCCCGGTTCGGCCACCGCGAAGAAGGCCGAAGGCGCCGGCTTCAAGGTGCTGTCGAACGCCGATGCCGCCAAATGGGCCGACATCGTCATGATCCTGGCGCCCGACGAGCACCAGGCCGCGATCTACAATGACGATCTGCGCGACAATCTGAAGCCCGGCGCGGCGCTCGCCTTCGCCCACGGCCTCAACGTCCATTTCGGCCTGATCGAGCCGCGCGCCGACATCGACGTGTTCATGATCGCGCCGAAGGGCCCCGGCCACACCGTCCGTTCCGAATATCAGCGCGGCGGCGGCGTGCCGTGCCTGATCGCGATCGCGCAGGACGCCAGCGGCAACGCGCACGACGTCGCGCTGTCCTATGCCTCGGCGATCGGCGGCGGCCGTTCGGGCGTGATCGAGACGACCTTCAAGGAAGAGTGCGAGACCGACCTGTTCGGCGAGCAGGCGGTGCTGTGCGGCGGCCTCAGCCACCTGATCATGGCCGGCTTCGAGACGCTGGTCGAGGCGGGCTACGCCCCCGAGATGGCCTATTTCGAGTGCCTCCACGAGGTGAAGCTGATCGTCGACCTGATGTATGAGGGCGGCATCGCCAACATGCGCTACTCGATCTCGAATACCGCCGAATATGGCGACATCCACACCGGCCCGCGCGTCATCACGGCGGAGACCAAGGCCGAGATGAAGCGCGTGCTCGACGACATCCAGAAGGGCAAGTTCGTCAAGCGCTTCGTCCTCGACAACCGCGCCGGCCAGCCCGAGCTGAAGGCAAGCCGCAAGCTCGTCGCCGAGCATCCGATCGAGAAGGTCGGCGCCGAGCTGCGCGCGATGATGCCCTGGATCAGCAAGAACCAGCTGGTCGACAAGGCCAAGAACTGATCCGATCGCGTCCGAACCCGAACGCAGGGTTTCGGAATAGATGGTTGTCGAAAGGGCGGCAGGCGGTAGTCTGCCGCCCTTTCTCATATGGGAGACGATCATGTACCGTTCCGCCGCCGCCCTGCTGCTGGGCCTTTCGCTGGTCGCGCTGCCCGTCGTCGCCCAGGTGCCGAAGACGCCGCCGGGCGCGTCCGACGTCCGCCGCGTGACCGCCGGGACCTATGCGGTCGATCCGGGCCACAGCCAGGTGACCTTCACCGTCAACCATCTGGGCTTCAGCACCTATCGTGGCTTCTTCGGATCACCGACCGGATCGATGACGATCGATCCCAAGGCGCCGGCCAAGGCGAAGGTGTCGATCGATATCCCGATGAGCGGCATCACCACCACCGTCGAGAAGCTGGACGAGCATCTGAAAGCCGCCGACTTCTTCGATGCCGCCAAATATCCGACCGCCCATTTCGAATCGACGTCGGTTCGCGTCACCGGCCCCAAGACCGCGAAGATCACCGGCAACCTGACGATCAAGGGCGTGACCAAGCCGGTCGTGCTCGACACCGTCTTCATCGGCGCCGGGACGATGATGGGCAAGCGCACCATCGGCTTCGACGCGACCACCACCGTCAAGCGCAGCGACTTCGGCGTCAGCTATGGCATCCCGCTGGTACCCGACGCGGTTCCGCTGCAGATCTCGGTCGCCTTCGAGAAGCCCGAATAACGACCGGCCGTCGGCCGATCGATCGAGGCTGGACAGCCAACCGGGGGCTCCGCCATTGTCCGCGCAATGGCGGAGCCCCTGACATCCCGCAAAATCCTGTTCGGCGCGGCTGCGCTGTGCCTGGCGTCGCCCTTCGCCAGCGCGGCGGAGGAGGCGCCGACCGTGACGGACGCTCCGTTCGACGCCGCGTCGCGGCTGGATCGCGAGATCGCGATGATCCGCAAGGGACGCCTCGACGAGGCCGAGCGCCTGCTGTCGCGCGATATGGCGGCCGAGCGCAGCCCGCGCGTCCGCGCCGACCTGCTCGCCGCCTTCGCCACGCAGCTATTCCTCAACGCGCCGAAGCTCGACGACCCGACCTCGGCGCTGGTGCTCGACTATCTGGACCGCGTGGTGAACGCCTATCGGCTGGTGCTGGGCGCCGGCGACCCCGAGGTCGCGACCGCGCTGATCCGCCGCGCCGAGGTCGAGCGGTTGCTCCATCCCGACGATCCGGCCCCGTGGACCGACAGTGCCTATCAACAAGCCTATCGTATCCGTTTCGAACGGCTCGGCGCGACATCGCCGGTGACGCTGGGCACGCTGATCCCGATGGCCGAGCTCGCCGCCCTGCCCTCGCGCAGCCAGGGCGACCCGGCGAAGATCGAAGCCGCCGCCGCAATGCTCCGGCAGGCGGTCGAGGGCACCGCGGCGGTGCAGGACGACAGCGCCCGCGTCGTACATGCCGAGGCGCTCGCCACGCTGCAACGGCTCGAGGCGGTCTATGGCGCGGGACGGCCCGACGGCCCCCGCCCGCAGATCATGACGGCGGGCGCCGCCCGGCAATGCGCCGGGGTGGACCTCAACGACGCAATCATATTTTCGGGCGAGCCGGCTCCGCTCGACATGCTGCGCGACCGTTTCGGCAAGGCCGGGCTCATCCTGCTTCCCTGCGGATCGATGCTGGCCTTCCCGCTCGGCCCCGGCGTCGACCCGACCCCGGTGCTCGACCTGCTGACCGACATCTCGGCCGGTCGGATCAAGGGCCTCTACATGGGCCTGCGCAATCCCGGCGAAACGCCCGCTTCGCTCCCGGACGGGGCTCGATAGCCTTTTCTGGTCAGACCAGCGCGTCGAGCAGCCCGATCAGCGGCTTGTCGGCGGGCGGCATCGGCAGGTTGTGCAGTTCGATCGGGCGGACCCAGCGGAGCGCCGGTGCCTCGATCGCCTGCGGAATGCCGCGCCATTTGCGACAGATATAGACCAGCAGGATCATGTGCCGCTCACCCAGGGGCTCGCTCGCGAAACAGGCGGGGGCCAGACAGGCCTTCTCGACGTCGATGCCAAGCTCCTCGCGCAGCTCGCGGATCAACGCCCCCTCGGGGGTCTCGCCTGCTTCGACCTTGCCGCCAGGGAATTCCCATAGCCCCGCCATCGCCTTGTCCGCAGGCCGTTGCTGGACGAGCAGCCGTCCGGCGCCGTCGATCAGCGCCGCCGCGACGACGATTAGGGGCTTTCCCTTATCCATTGGTATGAGACCTTTAGGGGTTTCTTAATCGGGGACGCCTACGAAATAAGCGTCTGCAGATCAAAGCGATTTGGCACGCCGGTCGCTCGAGGGAAATTCCGCATGGAGAAGGATCGCCGCCGCGTGCCGTTCCGCGCCCTTGCCGGCGATTGCCGTGGCGCCACCGCTGTCGAATATGGCCTGATCCTCTCGCTGATCTTCATGGCGATCATGGGCGCGGTCGCGAGCCTGGGCAGTTCGGTCCAGGGCCGCTGGAACAACATCGCCGAACGGGTCACCTCGATCTGAGCCCCCATTAACGAAATAAAAGGAACTCCCTCGCTAGGGTGCCAGCGTTGGCCAATGGTTGGAGGCCAGCCGGGCCGGACACACCACCCGAATCGGGAAGCGGGAGTTAGAGACATGAAGTTCGTTGCTAAGCTGCTGAAGAACAACAAGGGCGCCACCGCGATCGAATATGGTCTGATCGCCGCCCTCATCGCCGTCGCCGCGATCACCGCGATGACGAGCCTCGGCAACCAGCTCCAGAAGACGTTCAATAACGTCTCCAACAACATGAAGGCGAGCTGAGGCCGCTAGCCTTACGGCTTAGGCTGGCTTCGAGAGGGCGGCGGGACAACCCGCCGCCCTTTCTGTATGTGTTTGATGCCCCCAAACGCCAGGCGGCGGGCATCCGCCCGGCCGCAGCTCAATTCCGCACGATCACCTTGACCCGCTCGCCCACGCGCAACGTGTCGCCGCGTTCCAGGCCGTTGAGCACCAGGAAGCGGTCGAGCGGCGCGTCCGGGAAGGCCATCATCCGCGCGAAGGTGTCGGGGGTCTCGCCCGCCTTGACCTTCAGCACCTTGACCCGCAGCGGGCGCACGCCCTGCGCCTCGGCCGCCGACATGCGGCGCATGCTCTCGACCAGCGATTCGAACGGGCCGATCCCCTGTCCGGACCGGGTGAGCGTCACGAAATGATAGGCGGTCGCGCCATTGTCCGGACGATAGGCGAACACGCCGACGTCGAGCGGCCCGGCATTGCTGTTTCCCTGGCCGAAGGCATAGCGGAAGTCGATGCCGCTGCCCCGGCCACCCTGGATCTGGCCGTAGCGGATGCTGCTGCTGAGCTTTGAAAAGACCTGGCCGATATAGCCGTCGAGCCCGCCCGAGCCGACACCGCCGCCCGAGAAGCTCGCCTGGCCGCCATTGCCGCTGATCGTCACGGCGGCGTCGGTATTGTTGACCGCATAGCCGCGCGGCACGGTGAAGGCGAGCCGCTGGGTCGGCAGCTTGAACTCCTGCCCGTCGAGGAAGCCCTTGGCCGGATCGTCGCCCCACAGCAGTCCGTCGACTGCGTTGAGCAGCGCATCGTTGTTGCGGATTCCCCGCCCTGCCTTGCCGGTCTCCTGGGCCTTGCCGCGTGCGCGCTTCACCCGGTCGGCCGAGTTGGGATGGGTGCTGGCCCAGGTCGGCAGCGAATTCGCCTTCCCGCTGATCCGCGCCTCCAGATCCTGCTGTGCGCCCAGCACGCCGAGCATGTCCGACGAGGCGAGCGGATCATAGCCGGCATTGGCCAGGTAACGGACGCCGAGATCGTCAGCCTGATATTCCTGGGTGCGTGAGAAGCCCTTGGTGATCAGGTCGGCGCCAACGCCGGCCCCGCGGCCGATCAGGCTGCCCACCCCCGAATCGCCGGCCACCGCGCCGACGATACCGGCGAGCACCGAGGTGATCGTCGCGGTCTGCTGGCGCTTGGCCGAATGGCGCGCGGCGACGTGGCCGACCTCATGCCCCAGCACCGAGGCGAGTTCCGCCTCGTCGTTCATGATCGCGAGCAGACCGCGGGTCACATAGACATAACCGCCGGGGATCGCGAAGGCGTTGTTCACCGGCGAATCGAGCAGCGTGACGGTGAAGTCGCGTTCGGAGTTGGACAGGCCCGACTGGACCGCGATCTTGCGGCCGACCCGCGTGACATAGTCGGCGGCCGGCCCCTTCATCGCCCCGCCGAACTGCTGGACGAGCTGCGGATGCGCCTCCGCGCCGGTGCGCTTGTCGCTGGCCGAAATCGACTGGACCTGCGCCAGAGCAATGCCGGGAACGGCGACGAGCGACAGACTGGTCCAGAGCAGAAAAGTCTTCATGCGATCCTCCCACGCAACCAACGCAGAAAGCAGATAACCGCTGAACGGTTCCGTTACGACTTTTCCGTCCTGGCTTTTTTCCTCTCCGTCATGCCGGCTTAGGCCGGCCCGAGATACGGCTCTGCCGGCACGACGGCTACGAGCCCGGTCAACCGATGGCGAGGAACTTGTCGCGGCGCGCGGCGCGCAGGGTCGTCGGCTTCTTGGCGGCGAGCTTGTCGAGTTCCTCCCCGATCGCGGCGCCCAGCGCGGCGATCGCCGCGGCGGGATCGCGATGTGCGCCGCCGACCGGCTCCGCCACGACGCGGTCGACCACGCCGAGCTTCTGGAGATCGGCGGCGGTGACCTTCATCGCCTCGGCCGCCTCGGCCGCCTTGTCACCGGTGCGCCACAGGATCGAGGCGCAGCCCTCGGGCGAGATCACCGAATAGACGGCATGTTCGAACATCAGCACGCTGTTCGCCGCAGCAACCGCGATCGCTCCACCCGAACCGCCCTCGCCGACGACCGCCGCAACCATCGGAACACCGAGCGCGAGGCACGCTTCGGTCGAGCGCGCGATCGCCTCGGCCTGGCCGCGTTCCTCGGCCTGGATGCCGGGGAAGGCGCCGGAGGTGTCGACGAGGCTGACCACCGGCAGGCCGAAGCGGTCGGCCAGTTCCATCAGCCGGATCGCCTTGCGGTAGCCCTCGGGCTTGGCCATGCCGAAATTGTGGCGGATGCGCGAAGCGGTGTCGTCGCCCTTCTCATGGCCGATCACCATCACCTTGCGATCGCCCAGGCGGCCGAGGCCGCCGATGATCGCCTGGTCGTCCGCGAAGGCGCGATCCCCCGCCAGCGGCATGAAATCGCTGATGAAACCGGCGACGTAATCCTTGAAGTGCGGACGCTCGGGATGCCGCGCGACCTGCGTCTTCTGCCACGGCGTCAGCTTCGCATAGGTATCGCGCAGCAGCTTGTCGGACTTGGCTTCGAGCTTGGAGACTTCGCTCTCGATGTCGAGCGAACCGGCGTCGGCGGTCGAACGGAGTTCGGCGATGCGCGCCTGCAGCTCGGCAATGGGCTTTTCGAATTCGAGATAGGCAACCATCGGCCCCGGTTAGGCGGGCTCGACGCTCCAGTCAACGAAGCCCGCGCCGCGAAGGCGCATGAGGCCGATCAAAAAACCGCGCCCTTGAAGCCGGGAACGCCCTACCTATCTCGATCCCGCCGGCCGTCGCCTGAAGGGGCGGTGCGGCATGGTCCGGCGGATGATCCGCGGACCACTATGGTCAACATCGCTTGATGAGGAAACAGACCCTATGCGTAGTCTTGATTTCGCCCCCCTCCTCCGGTCCTCGATCGGCTTCGAGAATCTCAACCGTCTCGTCGACTTCGCCCGCGGCGACGGCGACACCTACCCGCCATACAACATCGAGAAGACGGGCGACGGCGCCTATCGCATCCAGATGGCGCTCGCCGGCTTCACCCGCGATGAGATCGACGTCACCGTGCAGGACAATGTGCTGATCATCATCGGCCGCGCCGCCGAGGCCGCCGATACCGAGAAGCGCGAATATCTGCACCGCGGCATCGCCAAGCGGGCGTTCGAGCGCCGCTTCCAGCTCGCCGACACCATCAAGGTGACGAGCGCGGGCTATGAGAACGGCCTGCTCAACGTCGAGCTGGTGCGTGAGATCCCCGAGCACAAGAAGCCCCGCCGCATCGCCATCGACGGGGTCGAACCGAAAGCGGTGATCGACGCGGAACCCAGCAAGGCCGCCGCGTAAACCGCGACTGGTAGAGGAAAGCCGGGCCGACAAGGTCCGGCTTTCTGATTCTTGGGACCCGCCCCCGATTCCCGAAAGCGGTCACCCCTGCGCAGGCAGGGGTCCATGTCTCTCACCAGCCAGATGGCCAGCGAGGAGTAAACAGACATGGATGCCTGCCTTCACAGGCATGACGAACGGGGCTGGAACCGAACTTCGACACCCCCGACCGAACTTCACCGTAACTTGTACCTCAGGTGCCTTGCATAAGGGGGGCACCCCTGCTAACCGGCCCGCGAACCATGCAGGGACGCCTTCCCGGCGGCCCTTTTTTGCGCATGGCCCAACCTTTTTTGGGGGAATGAAAGCGCGTGGAGAATTCCGGCGGTATTCAGGCTAGCCTCAGCGGACGTTATGCGACCGCGCTATTCGGTCTCGCACGGGACGAAAAGGCGATCGACGCGGTCTCCGCGAGCCTTCAGTCGCTCAAGGCCGCGCTGACCGAATCGGACGACTTCCGTCGCCTGACGACGAGCCCACTCGTTTCGCGCGACGAGGCGATGAAGGCGGTGGCCGCGACGGCAGCAAGCCTCGGCGTCGATCCCCTCACCACCAAGTTCCTCGGCGTCCTCGCGCAGAATCGCCGGCTCGGCCAGCTCGGCGCGGTGATCCGCTCCTTTGGGCTGCTCGCGGCCCGGCATCGCGGCGAGACCACCGCCGAAGTCACCTCGGCTCATCCGCTGACCGCCACCCAGGTCAAGGCGCTGAAAGCCAAGCTCAAGACCCAGCTCGCCCGCGACGTCGCGGTCGACCTCACTGTCGATCCGTCCATTCTCGGCGGCCTGATCGTCAAGATCGGCTCGCGCCAGATCGACGGCTCGATCCGCTCCAAACTGAACTCCCTCGCGATTGCGATGAAAGGCTGAACATGGATATCCGCGCCGCAGAAATCTCCAAGGTCATCCGCGACCAGATCGCCAGCTTCGGCAGCGAAGCGCAGGTCTCCGAAGTCGGCCAGGTGCTGTCGGTCGGTGACGGCATCGCCCGCATCCACGGCCTCGACAACGTCCAGGCCGGCGAGATGGTCGAGTTCGCCAACGGCATCAAGGGCATGGCCCTCAACCTGGAGGCCGACAATGTCGGCGTCGTGATCTTCGGCACCGACAGCCAGATCAAGGAAGGCGACACCGTCAAGCGTACCGGCACCATCGTCGACGTGCCGGTCGGCAAGGGCCTGCTCGGCCGCGTCGTCGACGCGCTCGGCAACCCGATCGACGGCAAGGGCCCGATCGACGCCGCGCAGCGCAGCCGCGTCGAGGTCAAGGCCCCCGGCATCATCCCGAGGAAGTCGGTGCACGAGCCGGTGCAGACCGGCCTCAAGGCGCTCGACGCGCTCGTTCCCGTCGGCCGCGGCCAGCGCGAGCTGATCATCGGCGACCGCCAGACCGGCAAGTCGGCCGTCGCGATCGACACCTTCATCAACCAGAAGTCGATCAACGCCGGCAGCGACGAGTCGAAGAAGCTCTACTGCGTCTATGTCGCGGTCGGCCAGAAGCGCTCGACCGTCGCGCAGCTCGTCCGCACCCTCGAAGAAAATGGTGCGATGGAATATTCGATCGTGGTCGCCGCGACCGCGTCGGACCCCGCTCCGCTCCAGTTCCTCGCGCCCTACACCGGCTGCGCGATGGGCGAATATTTCCGCGACAACGGCATGCATGCCGTGATCGTCTATGACGATCTTTCGAAGCAGGCCGTCGCCTATCGCCAAATGTCGCTGCTGCTGCGCCGTCCGCCGGGCCGCGAAGCCTATCCGGGCGACGTCTTCTATCTCCACAGCCGCCTGCTCGAGCGCGCCGCGAAGATGAACGACGCCAACGGCAACGGCTCGCTCACCGCGCTGCCGATCATCGAGACCCAGGCGGGCGACGTGTCGGCCTACATTCCGACCAACGTGATCTCGATCACCGACGGCCAGATCTTCCTCGAGACCGACCTGTTCTACCAGGGCATCCGTCCGGCCATCAACGTCGGCCTGTCGGTGTCGCGCGTCGGCTCGGCCGCGCAGACCAAGGCGATGAAGAAGGTCGCCGGCTCGATCAAGCTGGAGCTCGCCCAGTATCGCGAAATGGCCGCCTTCGCGCAGTTCGGCTCGGACCTCGACGCCTCGACCCAGAAGCTGCTCAACCGCGGCGCGCGCCTGACCGAGCTGCTCAAGCAGCCGCAGTTCAACCCGCTGCCTTTCGAGGAGCAGGTTGCGTCGATCTTCGCCGGCGTGAACGGCTATCTCGACGGCATCCCGGTTGCCTCGGTCGTCCGCTTCGAAGCCGCCCTGCTGTCGGAGCTTCGTTCGAAGCATGCCGACATCCTGGGCGACATCCGCGACACCAAGGACCTGTCGGACGACACCAAGGGCAAGCTCAAGGCCGCGCTCGACGGTTTTGTGAAGACCTTCGCGTAACTATCCGTCATTCCAGCGAAAGCTGGAATCTCACTGAGATCCCGGCTTTCGCCGGGATGACGTAAAGGGAAGAAAGACGGACAGTAGATGCCCAGTCTGAAGAGCCTGAAGGTCCGCATCACCTCGGTGAAGTCGACCCAGAAGATCACCAAGGCGATGAAGATGGTCGCCGCCGCCAAGCTGCGCCGCGCGCAGCAGGCGGCGGAAGCCGGGCGCCCCTATGCCGAGCGGCTCAATGCCGTGATGGCCAGCCTCGCGTCGAAGGTGACGATCGGCCCGCAGAGCCCGAAGCTGCTCGCCGGCACCGGCAGCGATCAGGTCCACCTGCTCGTCGTCGCTACCTCGGAACGCGGCCTGGCGGGCGCGTTCAACACCAACATCGTCCGCGCCGCGCGCAAGACCGCCGACGCCCTCATCGCCGAGGGCAAGACGGTGAAGTTCTACCTGATCGGCAAGAAGGGCCGCGCCGTCATCGCCCGTCTCTATCCGGGCAAGATCGTCCATCAGGTCGACCAGAGCCACATCAAGAACGTCGCCTTCAGCGACGCGCACGAAGTGGCTGAGGACCTGATCGGCCGCTATGCCGCCGGCGAGTTCGACGTCGCCCACCTGTTCTTCGCCAAGTTCCAGTCGGCGCTGGTGCAGGAGCCGACCGAGCTGCAGATCATCCCGGTCCCGCTGACCGCCGGCGACGACGCCGCCGCCTCGGGTGCATCGGCCGCCGTGGAATATGAACCGGACGAGGAAGCGATCCTGACCGAGCTGCTGCCGCGCAACGTCGCGATCCAGCTGTTCCGGGCGATGCTGGAGAATGCCGCCTCCGAGCAGGGCAGCCGCATGACCGCGATGGACAATGCGACCCGCAATGCCGGCGACATGATCAACCGCCTGACCATCCAGTACAACCGGACCCGTCAGGCCGCGATCACCACCGAACTCGTCGAAATCATCTCGGGCGCCGAAGCGCTCTAACGAACCAGGCCAGCAAGGAAGCAGACCATGGCTAAGACCACCACCAACAATGTCGGGCGCATCAGCCAGGTCATCGGCGCCGTCGTCGACGTGACCTTCGAGAACGCCTTGCCCGCGATCCTGAACGCGCTCGAGACCAAGAACGGCGACAACCGCCTGGTCCTCGAAGTCGCCCAGCACCTCGGCGAGAACACCGTCCGCACGATCGCGATGGACGCGACCGACGGCCTGACCCGCGGCCAGGAAGTCGTCGACACCGGCTCGCAGATCCGCGTTCCGGTCGGCCCGCGCACGCTCGGCCGCATCCTCAACGTCGTCGGCGAGCCGATCGACGAGCGCGGCCCGGTCGACACCGACCTGAGCGCCCCGATCCATGCCGAGGCCCCGCTGTTCGTCGACCAGTCGACCGAGACCTCGATCCTGGTCACCGGCATCAAGGTCATCGACCTCCTCGCCCCCTACGCCAAGGGCGGCAAGATCGGCCTGTTCGGCGGCGCCGGCGTGGGCAAGACCGTGCTCATCCAGGAGCTGATCAACAACATCGCGAAGGGCCATGGCGGCACCTCGGTGTTCGCGGGCGTCGGCGAGCGCACCCGTGAGGGCAACGACCTCTACCACGAGTTCCTCGATGCGGGCGTCATCGCCAAGGACGCCGACGGCAACCCGACGCCGGACGGCTCGAAGGTGGCGCTGGTGTTCGGCCAGATGAACGAGCCGCCGGGGGCCCGCGCCCGCGTCGCGCTCTCGGGCCTGACGATCGCCGAATATTTCCGCGATCAGGAGGGCCAGGACGTGCTCTTCTTCGTCGACAACATCTTCCGCTTCACCCAGGCGGGTTCGGAAGTGTCGGCGCTGCTCGGCCGCATCCCCTCGGCGGTGGGCTATCAGCCGACCCTGTCGACCGACATGGGCGCCCTGCAGGAGCGCATCACCTCGACCAACAAGGGCTCGATCACCTCGGTGCAGGCGATCTACGTCCCCGCGGACGACCTTACCGACCCGGCGCCGGCGACCTCGTTCGCCCACCTCGACGCGACGACCGTGCTGTCGCGCGCCATCTCGGAGCTCGGCATCTATCCGGCGGTGGACCCGCTCGACTCGACCAGCCGCGTCCTCGAGCCGCGCGTCGTCGGCCAGGAGCATTACGAGACCGCCCGCGCCGTCCAGGAGACGCTGCAGAAATACAAGTCGCTGCAGGACATCATCGCGATCCTCGGCATGGACGAGCTCTCGGAAGAGGACAAGCTGACCGTCCAGCGCGCCCGCAAGATCCAGCGCTTCCTGTCGCAGCCGTTCCACGTCGCCGAGGTCTTCACCGGCATCCCCGGCAAGTTCGTGTCGATCGAGGATACGGTTAAGTCGTTCAAGGCTGTCGTCGACGGCGAATATGACCACCTGCCCGAAGCCGCCTTCTACATGGTCGGCGGCATCGACGAGGCGGTCGAGAAGGCCAAGAAGCTGGCCGCCGAAGCGGCCTGATGGCGGACGGGCCGCGCATCGAGGATGCGGTCAACGAGACCTGCCCCTGGTCGGGTGATCCGATCTCGGCAGACGCGCTGACCGTCTACAAGGGCGCGGTCGTCGGCTTCTGCAACCCGGGTTGCCGGGACAAGTTCGAGAAAGCCACCATGGCGTTCGATCTTGCCCTCCGTGACCGGAAACAGGACTGAACATGGCTGATCTGCATTTCGAACTCGTCACCCCCGAAAAGCTCCTCCGCTCGGAGGAGGTCTATATGGTGGTGGTGCCCGGCTCCGAGGGCGACTTCGGCGTGCTCGCGGGCCATGCGCCCTTCATGTCGACGGTCCGCTCGGGCGAGCTGGCGATCTATTCGGGCCCGAACACGGTGGCCGCGCGCATCCATGTCGAAGGCGGCTTCGCCGAGGTCAACGAAAAGGGTCTGACGGTGCTGGCGGAACAGGCCACCGAAGCCTGATCCCTGCCCTCGCGGCAAGAAACATGGAAGGCCCGGCGCAGCGATGCGACCGGGCCTTTTCTTTCGAGGCGTCAATGGCGGCGGCGATCCGTCCTACTCCTCGACGAACGCCTTGAGGCGAAGCAGCGCGTCGTCCCACTGCGCCGCCACTCCGTCGAGATAGGCGCGCGCAACGTCGAGCGGTTCAGGTCGGCAGGTGAAGCGGCTCTCCCTCCCATGGCGCACGCTTTCGACCAGCCCGACGTCCTGCAGCACCCGGAGATGCTTGGTCACCGCCTGACGGGTCAGGTCGGTATCGCCGGCGAGCATGGTGATCGATCGGGTGCGCCCATCGCTGAGCCGCATCAGCAGCGACAGTCGGGTACGATCCCCCAGCGCTGCGAAGATTGGCGCCGGGTCGATCGCGCGGGCAGCCTCAGCCGTCGACATCAGCGTCGACATGGGCGCGGATATTTTCGACCTGCGCGCTCCATCCCCCGCTGTTCATCCGGATCGCCTCGTCACGACGGTGCGCGGGAATACGGTCGAAACCTGATTCGGTGACGGTCAGCCGCGTCCCCGTCCCCGCCGGTTCAAGCCGGAATTCGACCAGCGTCGGCTCTTCCTGCGAATAGTCGACCGCCGGATCGATCGCATAGGGATGCCAGGTGAAGGCGAAGCGGCGCGGTTCCTCCATCGCGACGATGCGGACGTTCCAGCGGACATGCTCAAAGCCCTCATGGGTGATCCGCCCGGTCGCCGGCTCGCCGACGACGAAGGGCCGGTCGACCGCGACGCGGAACCACTGCCCGAATTCGCGATAGTCGGTGAGAGCGCGCCACACTCTGTCCATGGGCGCGCGAAGATCGATGGTGCGTTCGATACGATCTGTCATGATAAGCAACCTCCTGGTTGCCCGTATAATGCCTTCCGAACCGAGATACGCAACCTTAAAGTTGCATATTATGATAGTCGGCAACTTCGGTAAGAATCTCCAAACCCGTTTCAATTCAAACTGAAAGCCCCGCTTTCCTGTTATAAGGTCGGGCAAGGCATCACAGGAATCGTCAGCGCATGGCATCGATCAGTTCGCTTCAGCAGACCGAAGTCACCTTCCTCTCGGGGATCAACTCGAGCGGCTTGCTGGCGAGCGAGAGCTATTGGACCTGGAACTCCGACAACCCCGCCACCTATGATCCGGCGAACAACCATACCGCCAAGTTCGGAACCGCGACGATCGGCACGGGCGCCACGATCAGCTATGCCTTCGATATCGCGTCGAACTGGAACGAGGCCGAACGATCGGCTTTCGCATCGACTGCCGCGCTCTGGTCAGCGGTGGCCAACGTCAAGTTCGTCGAGAACAACTCCGGCAGCGCCATGGTGACGCTCCAGCGCGGGACCGACGGCAGCGCTTCGGGCGGACGAAACCTCAGCGACGGCATGACGGGAACGGCGAATATCGGCAGCGCGACGCGCGGCCGGATCGAGATCGACACCAGTGCAGCGGGTTTCGGCCCGCTCGGCTCGACGTTCAGCGAATATGGCGGCTACCCCTATACGACGCTGATCCACGAATGGGGCCATGTTCTCGGCCTCGGCCATGGCGGCGCCTATGACGAAAGCCTCGACTTCGGTTCGCCGCGCTATACCAGCTTCGACTCGCTCCCCTGGACGCTGATGTCCTACAACGATCCCGCGAGCGGCTTTTCCTGGGGGACATCGCGCGCCAGCGATGGGCTGCTCTACGCGAACACGCCGGTCACCCCGATGCCGCTCGACATCGTCGCGATCCAGCGGATTTATGGCGTCGCGATCGACACGCCGCTGTCAGGCGGGCAGGTCTATGGGTTCAACAGCAATATCACCGGCCCGATCGCCAGATATTTCGACTTCACCCAGAACAGCCGGCCGATCGTCACGCTGTGGAACAAGGGCGTCGGCAACACGCTCGACGTGTCGGGTTTCACCACCCCCTCGACGATCGACCTGCACGACGGCGCGTTCAGCAGCGTCACCGGCCTGAAGAACGACATCGCGATCGCGTACGGCACCCGCATCGACAGCGCGATCACCGGCCCCGGCAACGACACGATCGTCGGCAACGACAACAGCGACGTGATCATGGCCGGCGCCGGCAACGATTCGATCACCGGCGGCAGCGGCAACGATCATCTCTACGGTGCGGCCTCCGTGGCGGTGCAGGGCGACGGTTCGGACACGATCACCGGCGGCGCGGGCAACGACTATCTCCAGGGCAATGCCGGCGACGATCGGCTCGACGGCGGCATCGGGTCGGATCGGATCCAGGGTGGTCAGGGCAATGACAGCATCGTCGGCAACAGCGGCAATGACAGCGTCAACGGCAATCTGGGCAGCGACACGATCGACGGCGGCGAGGGCAATGATTCGCTGCGCGGCGGCCAGGGCGGCGACAGCATCCAGGGCGGCACCGGCAACGACGTGCTGATGGGCGACCTCGGCGCAGACACGCTGGCCGGCGGAACCGGCATCGACGTCCTGGTCGGCGGCGGCGACGCCGATGTCTTCGTCTTCTCCACCGGCGAGGCGACCTTCGCCACGGGCGGCGCGCTCGCCTATATGACCGACATGATCACCGACTTCACCGACGGCGTAGACCATATCCGCCTCGGTTTGGGCGTACCCGGCAGCGTCGCCTATGAGCCTGGTGCGTTCGATACGCTGGCGCAAGCCGCCGCCGTGGCGCAGGGACGGCTCGACGGCACCGCAGGGTTCACCGACGTCGCAGTGCTCAAGGTGGGCGGCGATCTCTATCTCTTCTACGATCCGGGCAGCTCGTCGCCGATCGAGGCGGTCAAGCTCGCTGGCCTGACCGATCCGACCATGATCGGAGTCGCAGATTTCATCTGATCGGAACGACCGGGCGCGATGGCCAACGCCGGATTAACCGATTTTGAGGGGTTTGCCGCTACCCAATGACCGTTCGGCCGGAACTGGGCCGTCGGGGACTGATCGAATGAGTGCTTTCGGCAAGCGTGGAGCGATGACGCACGGGGCCAAGCCCGCCTTCGGCGTGGCCCGCCCGATGCACGTCGACAGCGCGCCCGGACCACTGACCGGCGGGTTGCAATTCCCATCGATCGACAGCGCTGCCTTTCCCGGCGCGGGCACCGATCCCTTCGCCGGCCTGCCGAGCTTCGACGATCCGATCGCGGTGAGCGAGGAGGACGTCGCCCTTCCCAAGCATGCCGACGCGATGGCGCGGCTCGCGATCCGCGAGGCTGCGTCGGGCGACGCCGGCCGCGCACGGATCGAAGGGTTCGAGGCATCGATCCACAAGATCAAGGAGCAAGTGCTTCCCCGCCTGCTCGAACGAGTCGATCCCGAGGCCGCCGCCTCGCTGAGCAAGGACGAGCTGGCCGAGGAATTCCGGCCGATCATCGGCGAGGTGCTCGCCGAATTGCGCATCACCCTCAACCGCCGCGAGCAATTCGCGCTTGAGAAGGTGCTGATCGACGAGTTGCTCGGCCTCGGCCCACTCGAGGAGCTGCTGAGCGACCCGCTGATCACCGACATCATGGTCAACGGCCCCGAGCAGACCTATGTCGAGCGCAAGGGCAAGCTCGAGCTCGCCAAGGTCACTTTCCGCGATGAGGAGCATCTGTTCCAGATCGCCCAGCGCATCGTCTCCAAGGTCGGCCGCCGGGTCGACCAGACGACGCCGCTGGCCGACGCGCGCCTTGCCGACGGCAGCCGCGTCAACGTCATCGTCCCGCCGCTGTCGTTGCGTGGCACGGCGATCTCGATCCGCAAATTCTCGTCGAAGCCGATTACCCTCGACATGATGGCGCGCAGCGGATCGATGAGCGAGCAGATGGCGACGATGCTCAAGATCGCCGGGGCGAGCCGTTTCAACATCGTCATCTCGGGCGGCACCGGGTCGGGCAAGACGACTATGCTCAACGCACTGTCGAAGATGATCGACCCGGGCGAGCGCGTCGTCACCATCGAGGACGCGGCCGAGCTCCGGCTGCAGCAGCCGCACTGGCTGCCGCTCGAAACGCGGCCCGCCAATCTGGAGGGTCAGGGTGCGATCACGATCCGCGACCTCGTCGTCAACGCGCTGCGCATGCGCCCCGACCGCATCATCCTGGGCGAGATTCGCGGGCCGGAATGCTTCGACATGCTGGCCGCGATGAACACCGGCCATGACGGATCGATGTGCACCCTCCACTCCAACAGCCCGCGCGAGGCGCTGGCGCGCATGGAGAACATGGTGATGATGTCCGACATCAAGGTGCCCAAGGAGGCGATCTCGAAGCAGATCGCCGACTCGGTCGACCTGATCGTCCAGGTCAAGCGTCTGCGCGACGGATCGCGCCGCGTCACCAGCATCACCGAGGTGCTGGGCATGGAAGGACCGGTGATCATCACCCAGGAGCTGTTCAAGTTCGAATATCATGCCGAGGATGCGGAAGGCCGGATCGTCGGCGAGTTCGCAACGTCGGGCCTGCGCCCCTACACGATCGAGAAGGCACGCCAGTTCGGCTTCGATCAGCCGCTGCTCGAAGCCTGCCTCTAGGACATCGCACCTTTCGTCCGACGCCTCTATCTCCGCTCATCCTGAGGAGCCATTGAGCGAAGGCGAAATGGCATCTCGAAAGTGATCAGCCCCTCCTCGGGACGAACGGTTCAGATAAAAAGCCCGGTGTCGAACAACGGTTCTATGTATCGCCGATCCACCATGCCGCGAACAGCGACGCCATGATCAGCGCCAGCACCGTGACCAGCGGCCAGGGCACCCATCCGGTGCGTCCCGCCGCGCGGTCAGCTTCGCGCCGGCGGTGGCGGCGCCAATCGGCCGCGACGGACAGCACCGCCAGCGCGACGAAGAGAAGGGTCGGCCAAGCATAATCCGATTGCACCTTTGCGCCGCTCCGTCTTCATTGCGCCGATGTTCCATATCGGGAGACCATCGGTGCGTTACCCGCTTTATACCGCCCTCGCCATCGCCCTGATTGCGCCCGCCGCCATCGCTCCCGCCGCGTCGGCCTCGGCCACTTCGATCAAGGCCGACCCTGCCATCGCCAAGGCGATCGCGGATACCGGGCGCAGCGAGGCGAACCGCGCCCGCGACCAATATCGCCATCCGGCCGAGACGCTCGCCTTCTTCGACGTTCATCCCGGCCAGACGGTCGTCGAATTCTACCCCGGAGGCGGCTGGTATACCGAAATCCTGGCGCCTTTGCTCAAGGGTAACGGCAGCTATGTCGCACTGGCCCCCGAGCGCGGGGTGGCGAACACCACCGCGATGCTCGACCGCAACAAGGACCGGTTCGGCCCGGTGACGATCGCGGCGTTCAGCCCGACGGCGCCGTCGACGATCGCGCCCGGCAGCGCCGACCGCGTGCTCACCTTCCGCAACGTCCACAACCTGATCATGGCCGGCGACGCGGTCGCCGCGAAGGCCTTCGCCGACTTCTATGCCGCGCTGAAGCCGGGCGGGATTCTCGGCGTCGTCGACCATCGCCTGCCCGAGGACAAGGACACCGCGCTCGAGAAGAAGAGCGGCTACATCAAGCGCTCGACGATCATCCGCCTCGCGACCGCGGCGGGCTTCAAGCTGGCCGGCGAGTCGGAGATCAATGCCAATCCGAAGGACACGCACGACCATCCGGAAGGCGTCTGGACACTGCCGCCGACCTACAAGCTCGGCGATACCGACAAGGCGAAATATGCAGCGATCGGCGAGAGCGACCGGCTGACGCTGAAATTCGTCAAGCCGTAGGGCAAGCTGGAGCATCGCGCGTTAAACCTTATCCGCTCACCCTGAGGAGGGCTGAGCGAAGTCGAAGCCCGTCTCGAAGGAGTGATCGGGTGAAGACTGCCCCCGGCAGTCTTCAGTCATGTCCGGGGGACATGACGGCCTGATCACTTTCGAGACGCCACTTCGCCAAGCTCAGTGGCTCCTCAGGAGGAGCGGGTCATATCTAACCAGGCTCACTCCCCTATCCTCATGCTGAACCTGTTTCAGCATCCACCGCCCCACAAGCGGGCGGTGCGGAGGATGGGTCGATCCTGAAACAAGTTCAGGATGACGGCGGCCGGCTTATGCCGCCGCCGTCACTTGAGCTTGTTGATCTGCTCCTGCATCGCGGCAAGCTGGGCCTTGAGAGCCTCGACCTCGCTGCGCGGCGGGGTTTCGGCGGCCGTCGCCGCGGGGGCTTCCTTGGCAGGGGTCTCGGCGCGCTGCGGCTTGAACGCGCTCGCGGCGGCCTCGAACATGTCCATGTTGCGCTTGGCGATCTCGGCGAAGGGACCGCCGGCGAATGCGCCTTCCATAGCCTGACGGAACTGTGTCTGGTTGCGGCGGAATGCATCCATCGACGCTTCGAGATATTGCGGCACCATCGACTGCATCGAATCGCCGTAGAGCGAGATGAGCTGGCGCAGGAAGCTCACCGGCAGCATCGTCTGGCCGCGGTTCTCCTCCTCCATGATGATCTGGGTGAGGACGTTGTGGGTGATGTCCTCTTCGGTCTTGGCGTCGATGACCTTGAAATCGCGCCCCTCGCGGGTCATGGCGGCGAGATGGTCGAGGGTGATGTAGCTCGATGTTTCGGTGTTATACAGCCGGCGATTGGCGTATTTCTTGATGATGACCGTACCCGAGCCGTCCGATGATTTCGCCATGATTCCCCACCTGCCGACCAATGCCGATGTCTGACATAGCATCAAAACTTTCCGCGCCGCAACACAGGCCGCGGCCCTTGCCGCTGTTCCTGGACATGCTGCGCAACGAAACCGCGGAAAATCCCGCGCGGATGCAGGCCGCGCTGGCCGGGCTGCGCGCCTACCAGAACGCCCCCCGCCCCCCGCGCCCGCCCCAGGCGCCGGTCGTCGGCCGGATCGGCCGGGTCACGTTGCGTGGCCATGGTGCGGGCGGGCCGCCGGTGCTGTTCGTGCCTTCGCTCATCAACGGCTCCGAAATCCTTGATCTCAGCGACCAAAATTCGATGATGCGCGGTCTCGCCGCGCGTGGGCTCGACCCGGTGCTGCTCGATTGGGGCAGCCCCGGCGCCGACGAGGCCGACATCGACATCGGCGGCCATGTCGAACGCTATATCCTGCCGGCACTCGAACTGCTCGGCCCCGACGCCGCACTGGCCGGCTATTGCCTGGGCGGGACGATGAGCATCGCGGCGGCTATGCTGCGCCCACCCAAGGCGCTCGCGCTGATCGCCGCACCATGGGATTTCGGCGGATTTTCTTCGCAGACGCGAAACGACCTGCTGGAGCTATGGCGCAGCGCGGAACCGGTGGCGAGCCGTTTCGGCCTGTTGCCCGCCGAGGTGCTGCAGCAGATCTTCTGGCGGATCGATCCTTCCCGCACGATCGCCAAATTCGAACAATTCGCCGCCAAGGACGCCGCCGGCGCCGAGGGTCAGAACTATGTCGCGGTCGAGGATTGGGCGAATGACGGCCCGCCCCTCCCCTTCGCCGCCGGCCGCGAGCTGATGGAGGATCTGATGGCGGGGAATGTCAGCGGTGCCGGCCGGTGGACCGTCGGCGGGCGTACCGTCGATCCAGCCGTCCTCGGCATTCCGATACTCAACATCCTGTCGACGACCGACCGCATCACCCCCGCCGCCAGTGCGTGGCCGGGCGGCGAACGGATCGCGCTGGACGAAGGGCATGTCGGTATGGTGGTTGGGCGACGCGCGCCCGGATCGCTGTGGAACCATCTCTCCACATGGCTTTCGCATCTGCGGAATAGCTGATAGGCCGACGCGGAAAACCAGCGCGTGAGTCGATGAAATCGGCCCCATAAGCCGTTCGCACACGCGAAACAAAGGCAGGAGCGACTATGACTGACATCGTGATCACCGGCGCCAAGCGCACGCCCGTCGGCAGCTTCCTGGGCTCGTTCGCGACCACCCCGGCGCATGAGCTGGGCCGCGTGGCGATCGAAGCCGCGCTCGCCCAGGCTGGCGTCGAGGCGGCCGAGGTGCAGGAAGCCGTGCTCGGTCAGGTGCTGACCGCCGGCCAGGGTCAGAACCCGGCGCGTCAGGCGGCGATCAACGCCGGCATCCCCAAGGAGGCGACCGCGTTCGGCGTCAATCAGGTCTGCGGTTCGGGCCTGCGCGCCGTCGCCCTCGCCGCCCAGTCGATCCGCTGCGGCGACGCGCGGGTCGTGGTCGCCGGCGGGCAGGAGAGCATGTCGCTGTCGATGCACGCGCAGAATCTGCGTGGCGGCTTCAAGATGGGCAACGCCTCGCTCGTCGACACGATGATCAGCGACGGCCTGACCGACGCTTTCAATGCCTATCATATGGGCATCACCGCCGAGAACCTGGCGGAAAAATACCAGATCGGCCGCGGCGATCAGGACGCTTTTGCCGTCGCCAGCCAGAACAAGGCCGAAGCCGCGCAGGCTGCCGGCCGCTTCGACGACGAGATCGTCGCCGTCACGGTCAAGGGCCGCAAGGGCGACACCGTCGTGGCGCGCGACGAATATATCCGCGCCGGCGCGACGATCGAGGCGATGTC
Organism: Rhizorhabdus histidinilytica; assembly: GCF_900167915.1. Classification (GTDB taxonomy): domain Bacteria; phylum Pseudomonadota; class Alphaproteobacteria; order Sphingomonadales; family Sphingomonadaceae; genus Rhizorhabdus; species Rhizorhabdus histidinilytica. The sequence goes on from NZ_FUYM01000008.1 coordinate 235,649, forward strand.
CGCACTCAAGCCGGCCTTCAAGAAGGACGGCACCGTCACCGCCGCCAACGCCAGCGGCATCAACGACGGCGCCGCCGCGCTGGTGCTGATGTCGGCGGACGATGCCGCCAGGCGCGGCGCCCCCGTGCTCGGCCGGATCGCGAGCTGGGCGACCTGCGGCGTGGACCCGTCCATCATGGGGATCGGGCCGGCGCCGGCGTCGAATCTCGCGCTCGAGAAAGCCGGCTGGACGATAGCCGACCTCGACCTGATCGAGGCCAATGAAGCGTTCGCCGCACAGGCGCTGGCGGTCGGCAAGGAACTCGGCTGGAATGCCGACATCGTCAACGTCAACGGTGGCGCGATCGCGATCGGCCACCCGATCGGCGCTTCGGGCGCGCGGGTGCTAACCACGCTGATCTATGAAATGGCGAAGCGCGATGCGAAGAAGGGCCTCGTCACCCTGTGCATCGGCGGCGGCATGGGCATCGCCATGTGCATCGAACGCTGATCCGACCGGTCGCGCCCGCCTTTCCCGACATGGGACGAGGCGGGCCGCCGCCTTTTTACATTCGGCCTTAACTCCCCATAAACCGCCGAAAGGCTAATCGTCCCGCTGGATTCCAACGGGGGACGAGCATGGCAGACATCGCCGGAGAGGCGCCGCCACAGCCGGGCAATCGCCTGCGCAAGCGCGACAGCCTGCTGCTGATGGGCACCGTCAAGGCCGCGGGCGACTATGCCCGCGAAACACAGCCGATCCGCATCCGCAACTTGTCCTCGACCGGCCTGATGGCCGATTCCGAGGTCGAATATGACGTCGGCGCGCATGTCGAGATCGGCCTGCGCGGCATCGGCCTGATCCAGGGCGAGATCGTCTGGGTCCGCGGCGGGCGGATGGGCATCACCTTCGGCGAGACGATCGACCCGAAGCGGGCACGGCTACCCGTGACCGCCGGGTCGGACGATCATCTTCGTAAGGTCATCGATATGGGAAGGGTCCGCAGGCCTGGATTGAGGATCGATTGATCCTCAATCCCCTGCGTGGCGTCAAAGGCGGGCAAGCGCCTCTTTAATTCGAAGCTTCTGCTTCTTCAGTTCGCTGATCAGCACCGTGTCCGGTGCCGGCCTGCGGCTCTCCACGGCGATCCGGGCTTCGATCCCGGCATGCTTGGCGAGCATTGCGGACGAATGGGTAGTCGACATCTAGACTGTCTCCTTTCACTCCGACTGGGCCGATCAATAGATCATGATTCGCCCCGTCTGTCTCGCCCAAAAAAAAGCTTGGACCGATGCCGGGCACGATTGGCCGTTACCCGCGGGAAACAGCTCTTCGTCCCCCTTGCCCGCAGGGTCGACGGGGTTGAGCGGAAGCAGTCTCTGCCGCTAGAATCGCCGCAGCATTGCAGGGCTTGGAGCGAGTCGGTTGGACAGCGAGGTCATTACGCGACGTATCCAGGTTCTCCGCCAGGAGCATGGCGATCTGGAAGCAGCGATCGAGGCGCTGCAGACGGCCCCCGCTGTCGACCAGCTCCAGATCGCCCGAATCAAGAAGCGCAAGCTGCGGATCAAGGACGAGATATCCCAGCTCGAGGACCTGCTGATCCCCGACATCATCGCGTAGTTTGATTCTGGCCCTCGCCGGGCGCCGGGCCTCCGCCCGGCTTGGCTTCCTCGCATAAGCTCGGGCGCGCATTCGCGCTTGCGGAGCCTTAGCAGGCTCCGACGCAGAACTGATGCCGATGGAACGGGACGCGAAGCGTCCTGCAAGGCCGAACGGCCGCCCGAGCTTATGCGGATAGCCAAGGTCGCGGATGCGACCGCCGGCGCTTGAGGCCAAACAAAAAAACCGGGCTCTATTCTTCCCGGCTGACCTTTTCGTTGCGTTCGTGGCGCTCCTGGGCCTCGACCGTCATTGTCGCGATCGGTCGGGCTTCGAGGCGGCCGAGCGAGATCGGCTCGCCAGTCACCTCGCAATAGCCATATTCGCCTTCCTCGATCCGGCGCAGCGCCGCGTCGATCTTGGAGATCAGCTTGCGCTGGCGATCGCGGGTCCGGAGCTCGATCGACCAGTCGGTCTCGCTCGACGCGCGGTCGGTTAGGTCGGGCTCGCGTAGCGAATCGATCTGGAGCTGCTGCAGCGTTCCCGCCGATTCCTTGAGGATGGAGTCCTTCCAGAGAAGGAGCTTCGCCTTGAAATAGGCGAGCTGCCGATCATTCATGAAAGGCTCGTCAGGCGAAGGCCTGTATCCGTCGTCCAGTTCTACCGTAGACACGTTCACCGGTTCCCGACCATCCATACGCCCACTCAGCGACGATGCCATTCGACTCTCCGCTTTCGTCCGTCCACCCTTTGTCGGCCAATTGACCTGACGCCATGGACGGCCCGCCGCGCCTATAGACAGCACAACGCCCGCACACAAGCCGACAGGCTGTGCGCGGGCGCAGATTTTTGGGGATTATCCGTGCGGTGGGCTCAACCGGCCGGCGGCGTGGTCGACTTGACCGCGGCTTCGAGCTGCGCCTGGGTCATTCCGATCACCGGCCCGTTCGGCCCCTGCGCGATCGCATTCTTGGGCAGCTTGGCCTTGGCGTTCGGCGTGGCGATCGTCACCATGTCGCCCTCGATAGCCTCGATCGTGCCGACCGCGCCACCGCTCTGGTCGGTGACGGCGACGCCCGGCGCCAGCGACGCCAGGAACTGTTCCTGCTGCTGCTGCGAGGCGCCCTTCGCGGCCGCTTCCAACTCGGCCTTGGTCATGCCGATCAGCAGGCCCTTGTCGCTCTGAGCAAAGGCCGAGGTCGGCACGCTAGCCTTGACAGCGCCGGTGTCGATGACCGCGACGTCGCCATTCACCGATGCGATGGTGCCGACGGCCCCGCCCTTCGCGTCCGAAACGCTGGCGCCCTGTGTCACGTTGACCTTCGCGGCGGCGGCTGGGGCGGCCTCCTGGGCAACGGCCGGGCCTGCGGCGATCGTCATCAGGGCAGTGGCAAGAAAGGCAGCTCGCAAAGTCACATCCATACTCCTCGCTATGGGTAAGGGGATTCCACCTATTGACGCCTGGATGGAGCCGCCTGTTCCACCCTTTTTCGGTCAGTCGACCCTCTGACGGGGCGAAATGACCTCATATCCCTTATGCTTCTCCACCCGAACTCGCCGCGCGCGGGCGGTTGCACGTGACGGGCTTCGGCGCCATAGGCGGGCCATGCACGACATCCGCCTGATCCGAGAAGATCCCGCCGCCTTCGATGCCGCCATCGCCCGCCGGGGAGTCGAGTCGGCATCGGCCCGGCTGCTCGCGCTCGACGAGCGTCGCCGCGCGATCGCGACCGAATTGCAGGCCGCGCAGACCCGCCGCAACGAGGCGTCGAAGGCGATCGGCCAGGCCAAGGCGCAGAAGGACGAGACGACCGCATCCGCCCTGATGGCCGAGGTCGCGGCGCTGAAGGAGCGCATGCCCGCGCTGGAGGCCGAGGGCGCCGAGGTCGAGGCGGCGCTCGACGCCGCGCTCGCCGCGCTCCCGAACCTGCCCGCCGCGGACGTGCCCGACGGCGCCGACGAGCAGGAAAATGCCGAGCAGCACCGCTGGGGTACCCCGCCCGCCTTCGCCTTCGAGGCGCGCGAACATGCCGATTTCGCGGGCCCGCTCGGTCTCGACTTCGAGGCCGCCGCCGCGATCTCGGGCGCGCGCTTCGCGGTGCTCAAGGGCGGCATCGCCCGGCTGCAGCGCGCGCTCGGCGCGTTCATGCTCGACCGGCAGACCGCGGCCGGCTTCACCGAGGTGATTCCGCCGCTGCTGGTCCGCGACGAGGCGGTGTTCGGCACCGGCCAGCTCCCCAAATTCGCCGAGGACCTGTTCCGCACCACCGATGGCCGCTGGCTGATCCCGACCGCCGAGGTCAGCCTGACCAACATGGTCCGCGAGCAGATAGTGGCCGAGGCCGAGCTGCCGATGAAGCTGACCGCCCTCACCCCCTGCTTCCGCTCCGAGGCGGGTGCCGCGGGCCGGGACACGCGCGGGCTGATCCGCCAGCACCAATTCGAGAAGGTCGAGCTGGTCGCGATCACCACCCCGGAACAGTCCGATGCCGTCCACGAGGCGATGACCAAGGCGGCCGAGGCGATCCTCGAGGCGCTCGGCCTGCCCTATCGCCGCGTCCTGCTCTGCACCGGCGACATGGGCTTCACCGCGCGCAAGACCTTCGACCTGGAGGTCTGGCTGCCGGGCCAGGGCTGCTATCGCGAGATCAGCAGTGTCTCCAACTGCGGCGACTTCCAGGCGCGCCGGATGAACGCGCGCTATCGTCCGGCCGGCGAGAGCAAGGGCACCCGCTTCGTCCACACTCTCAACGGCTCGGGCCTCGCGGTCGGCCGCACCCTCGTCGCGGTGCTGGAGAATTACCAGCAGGCGGACGGTTCGGTGAAAATCCCGGAGGCGCTACTTCCCTATATGGGCGGGATCACCGAACTGCGCCCGGCATGAGGATCCTCCTCACCAACGACGACGGCATCCATGCGCCGGGCATGACCGTGCTCGAACGCATCGCCCGCACCTTGTCCGACGACATCACCATCGTTGCGCCGACGAGCGAGCGCTCGGGTGCCGGACGGTCACTGACCCTGACCCGCCCGCTCCGCCTGCGCCAGCTCGGCGAGAAACGCTTCGCGGTCGCAGGTACGCCGACCGACGCGGTGATGATGGCGCTGGCGCGGATCATGAAGGACGCGCCGCCCGAGCTGATCCTGTCGGGCGTCAACCGCGGCGCCAACCTGGGCGAGGACGTCAGCTATTCGGGCACCGTCTCGGCGGCGATGGAAGGCGCGCTCGCCGGCATCCCGTCGATCGCGCTGAGCCAGGTCTATGCCCGCGAGGGCGCCGGCCCGAACGTCAGCTTCGCGGCAGCCGAAGCGTGGGGCGAGAAGGTGCTGCGCCCGCTGCTCGACGCGTCCTGGGCGCCGCGCAGCCTGTACAACATCAACTTCCCGGCGCGCGAGCCCGACGAGGTGCTCGGCATCCGCGTCGTCCCCCAGGGGCTGCGCGACTATGGTCAGACCGAGATCCTCCAGCGCACCGACCCGCGCGGCTTCGACTATTATTGGATCAAGCTCGCCGGCATGCCCCACACTCCGGCGCACAGCACCGACCTGGAAGCGGCGGCCGACGGCTGGGTGACGGTGACCCCGCTCCATTGCGACATGACCAACCACGCCGCGCTGGCCGCGACGACGACGTTGTACCGCTGATCGAAGCGAGCGGGGTGGCATCGTCGGCCAAGGCTGCTAACAGGGCGGCATGGCTCCGCTGATCCGACGCTCGACGCCCGCCCTTCTGGTCATGCTGCTGGCCACCGCGTGCATTCCGGCGCCGGAACGTCCCGCGTCGACCCAGCGGCCGGCGCCCGCGCCGAGCGCGACACCGCCCAAAACCAAGCCGCCGCGCGTTACGAAGCGAGCCGCGACGCCGACTCCGGCGCCTGTCCCGGCTCCGCAACCCCAGGCTCCTCCCCCCCCACCTCCGCCGGCCGTGTCCGAAGCGGCGTCGCCTCCGCCTCCGCCCGCCTGGCAGATCCGCACGGTGACGCCGTCGGCGGTCGAGGTCTCCGCCCAGACCTATGTCGTGAAGCCCGGCGACACGCTGCGCGGCATTTCCGACAAGACCGGCGCCGCGTCGGAAGCGATTGCCCGGATCAACCGGATCGAACCGCCGTTCAAGATCCTGGTCGGCCAGAAGCTCAAGATCCCCGGCGGCCGCTATCACAAGGTCGGCAAGGGTGAGACCGGCATCGCCATCGCCCGTGCCTATGGCGTCGAATGGAAGCGGATCGCCGAGATCAACGACCTGGAAGAGCCCTATATCCTGCGCGACGGCCAACGGCTGCTGCTGCCCAGCCAGCGCGAGGTCGCGGGCATGTCGGCCGACGAGCGGGCAGCCGCCTTCCGGGTCGACATCGAGGACCTGATCTCGGGCTCCGAGCCCGCGCTCGCCACCAGCGAGCAGCCGGCGCCGCCGGTCCCGACCGCTGCAAAGCCGGTCGCCCCCACCGTCGCGGTCGCCGAGCCGTCACGCTTCGACGGGCGTTTCGCCTGGCCGGTGCGCGGGCCGGTGCTGCGCGGCTTCGGCCGCTATTCGAGCGGGCAGATCAACCAGGGGATCAACATCGGCACGCCGCGCGGCACGCCGATCGCCGCAGCCGCCGACGGCGTGGTCGCCTATGTCGGCCAGGACATTCCCGCTTATGGCACACTGGTCCTGCTTCGCCACGGCGACGGCTGGATCAGCGCCTATGGCTATGCCGACAGCATCACCGTGACGCGCGGTCAGAAGGTGGTGAAGGGCCAGACGATCGCGAAGAGCGGATCGAGCCCCTACACGCCCGAACCGCAGCTCCATTTCGAGATCCGCAACGGGCTGAAGCCGGTCAATCCGCTGACCTACCTGCCGTCGCGGAGCTGACGTCCCCCGGCATCGTTCGGCGCGCCGCGGCGACCGCGGCTTCGATCGTCGCCTTGAAGCGTGCATGGGGCGGACGGACGCCGTGCGCGAACAGCACGCGCCGGATCGTCGGGCGCGTTCCGGTCAGGTAGAGCGTCGCTCCCTGCCGCCCCGCCTTGCGTGCGAGCCCGGCGATCGTCGCCGCAGCGGTAGAATCGAGCAGTGGCACGTCGGAGAAGTCGACGACATAAGCCCGTGGCTGGCCACCGCCGACGCCGTCGAGCGCGGCCCCCACCGTCGCCGCCGCACCGAAGAAGAAGGCGCCCGATATCTGGCAGACCATGATCGACGGATCGGCCGAGAGCGCGGCGTCGTAGCGGGTGCGATCGCCGTCGGAGGTCCCGTCGTCGGCAACGTCGGCCGCCACGACCGGGCGGCCGCTCTCGACCTCGACCGCCTGCGCCATACGGTGGAGGAACAGCAGCGCGCCGAGCCCGAAGCCGACCAGGATACCGGTGGTGAGATCACGGAAGACGACGAACAGGAAGGTCGCCACCAGCACCACCGCATCGCCGCGCGAGGCCCGCAGCAGCGTCGCGAACTCATGTTTCTCGGCCATGTTCCAGCAGACCATGGCGAGCACGGCGGCCAGCGCTGCAAGCGGAATGAAGCTGGCGAGCGGCGCGGCCACGAGCATCATCAGCAGCAGGAACAGCGAATGGAGCATGCCGGCGACCGGTCCGCGCGCGCCGGCCCGCACATTGGTCGCGGTGCGGGCGATCGTGCCGGTGACGCAGATGCCGCCGAACAGCGACGAGCCGACATTGGCGAAACCCTGCGCAACCAGTTCGGCATTGGAGCGGTGGCGGCGGCCGGTCATGCTGTCGGCGACCACCGCCGACAACAGGCTCTCGATGCTGCCGAGCAACGCGAAGGACAGCGCCGCCGGCAGCAGCGCGACGATCCGGTCGGGGGAGAGATCGGGCAGGTGCGGCACAGGCAGCGACCGGGGAATTCCGCCGAAGCGCGTCCCGATCGTCTCGACCGGCAGCGCGAGCAGCGCCCCGAGGACGCTGGCGACGGCGATCGCGATGATGAAGGCCGGCCATTGCGGCCGGAACCGCCGAACCGCGACGATGATCGCGAGCGAGAGCAGCGCGACCGCCACCGCCGCGCCGTTGAGGGTCGGCAACGCCAGACGCAGGGCCGCGAGCTTTGGCAGGATCGCGGCGGGCTCGGGCCCAGCCAGGGTGAGGCCCATCAACTCCTTGAGCTGACTTGCGAAGATCACGACGGCAATGCCCGAGGTGAAACCGACGGTCACCGGATAGGGGATATATTTGATGAAGGTGCCGAGCCGCAGGAAACCGATGGCGACCAGCATCAGCCCGGCCAGGAACGTCGCGAGGATCAGCCCGTCGACGCCGTGCCGCGCCACCGTCGCGGCCACCAGGACGATGAAGGCGCCCGCCGGCCCGCCGATCTGGAAGCGGCTTCCGCCCAGCGCCGAGACGATGAAGCCGCCGACGATCGCCGTGTAGAGCCCGCGATCGGGCGTGACGCCCGAGGCGATCGCGATCGCCATCGACAGCGGCAGCGCGACGATCGCGACGGTGAAGCCCGCCAGCGCGTCGGCCCTGAGATCGGCGAGGCCGTAGCGGTCGCGCAGGATAGTGACGAGCTTGGGGGTGAACAGCTCGACGAAGCCGGGTTGGCGGGCCCGCACGGTCATGATCCGGCGCCCACCGGCCCGGCGGCCTGCTTCAACCGCACGCCGCGCCCCTGCCCGACGCTCGGCGCGTTGTTGCCGATCAGCTCGACCCCGGCGGCGTCGAACGCCTCGACGATCTTGGTCAGCGTGTCGATCACGCCCCGGACCGTTCCCTCGCTCGCCTCCATCCGCTGGATGGTCGGCAACGACACGCCGGACATTTCGGCGAGCTGGCGCTGGTCGATTCCCAAAAGGGCCCTGGCGGCCCGCATCTGCGCAGCGGTGATCATCGCTCCACCTCTCTGAACTCTTCCATATCATATAGCAGAATTGATGTATAGAACATCATTCATGGTGGTTTCAGCATCGATTGCCTATAGGCTCCGCTCATCCTGAGGAGGGACTGAGCCTTGGCGAAGGCCCGTCTCGAAGGTCCTTCGAGACGCCATTTCGCTTTCGCTCAATGGCTCCTCAGGATGAGCGGACACGGGAGCGCCAGATAAAAACTGCCCCCTCAGGACGGCATCCTAAAGCCGAGCCTCGCAATTTTCCGAAAAAGCCACTATGTGCGCGCCACCCATGGCAATCGAACTCCCCTCCCCGCCGAAGATCGGCATGGTTTCGCTTGGCTGTCCCAAGAACCTGGTCGACAGCGAACGCATCCTGACCAAGCTGCGATCGGACGGCTACGGCCTGTCGCCCGACTATGCCGGCGCCGACGTCGTCCTCGTCAACACCTGCGGCTTTCTCGACAGCGCCAAGGAGGAGAGCCTGGAGGCGATCGGCGAGGCGATCGCCGAGAATGGCCGCGTCATCGTCACCGGCTGCATGGGCGACGAGGCAGAGGCGATCCGCGCGCGCTTTCCCAAGGTGCTCGCGATCACCGGCGCCCACCAATATGAGGAGGTCGTGGGGGCGGTCCACGACGCGGCGCCGGTCCCGCCCTCGCCCTATGTCGACCTCGTGCCCGAGGCGGGGCTCAAGCTCACGCCGCGCCACTACAGCTATTTGAAGATCTCCGAAGGCTGCAACCATCGCTGCAGCTTCTGCATCATCCCGTCGATCCGCGGCGATCTGGTCAGCCGCCGGCCCGACGCGATCCTGCGCGAGGCGGAGAAGCTGGTCGCGGCGGGCACGCGCGAGTTGCTCGTGATCAGCCAGGACACCTCGGCCTATGGCCTCGACCTCCGGCACAAGGCCTTCCCGCTGAAGGGCGGCGGCGAGGTCCGCGCGCACATGACCGATCTCGCGCGCGAGCTGGGCAAGCTCGGCGCCTGGGTGCGGCTCCATTATGTCTACCCCTATCCGCATGTCGACCATGTCATCCCGCTGATGGCGGAGGGGCTGATCACCCCCTATCTCGACATCCCGTTCCAGCACGCCAGCCCCCCGGTGCTGAAGGCGATGAAGCGGCCCGCGAACGACGCGAAGGTGCTCGAACGGATCGCCGGCTGGCGCGCGATCTGCCCCGACATCGCGATCCGGTCGACCTTCGTGGTCGGCTTCCCCGGCGAGACCGAGGAGGATTTCCAATATCTGCTCGACTGGCTCGACGAGGCGCAGCTCGACCGGGTCGGCGCCTTCCGCTTCGAGCCCGTGGCCGGTGCCGCCGCCAACGACCTGCCCGGCGCAGTGCCCGAGGAGGTCAAGGAAGAGCGCTACGCCCGGATCATGGCGAAGACCGCGGCGATCTCCGCCGCCAAGCTCGCCGCCAAGGTCGGCCGGACGCTGGACGTGATCATCGACGCGGTCGACGATGAAGGCGGCGCCACCGGCCGCTCGCAGGCCGACGCGCCCGAGATCGACGGCGAGGTCCACCTGCGGGATGCGGGCGGGCTCGAACCGGGCGATATCGTCGCGGTCGAGATCGAGGATGCCGACGAGCACGACCTGTTCGGGGTTCCGGTGGCTGCGACGCGCTAAACCGGGTTCAGCTCAACCCCAAAGGCTGGGCCGGGCCGGATAGGCCACTCCGCGATCGAAGCGGACCGGATCGTCGCGATCGGCGGCGAGGAGCAGCGGGCCGTCGATGTCGACCCAGCGGGCCTGCTGCGCGGCGAGGATCGCCGGCGCGATGCCGAGCGAGGTCGACAGCATGCAGCCGACCATCAGCTCCAGCCCCAGCGACCGCGCCTCGACGGCCAGCGCGAGCGCCTCGGTCAGCCCGCCCGCCTTGTCGAGCTTGATGTTGATCGCCTGGTAGCGTCCGACGCAGCGCGCGAGATCGGCGCGGTCCTGGCAGCTTTCGTCGGCGCAGAGCGGGATCGGCGAGCGCAGGCCGTCGAGAAGATGGTCCTCGCCGACCCGGACCGGCTGCTCGATCAGCTCGACACCATAGGGCAGCAGCGCCGCCGCCTCGGCGACCACGTCGCGCCCCGTCCAGCCTTCGTTGGCATCGACGATCAGCCGCGCCTCTGGAGCGCCCCGACGGACCGCAGCGACGCGGTCGATGTCGCCCTCCCCGGCCAGCTTGAGCTTGAGCAGCGGATAGACCGATGCGGCCGCGCGCGCGTCCGCTTCCATCCGCTCGGGCTCGCCGAGCGAGATGGTGAAGGCCGATTGCACCGGCATCGGCTCCGCCAGACCCGCCAGTGACCAGGCGGGGCGGCTGGTCCGCTTCGCGTCGATATCCCATAGCGCGGCATCGATCGCGTTGCGCGCGGCCCCGCGCGGCATCGCGCGCAGCAGATCCTCACGGCCGATGCCCCCGGCGATCGCGTCCGCCATCGTCTCGGCCTGCGCAAGCACGCTCTCGGCGCTCTCGCCATGATAATAGATCGCGGTGGCCTCGCCTCGCCCGCGATGGCCGGCTTCGGATATCTCGACGACGACCACGTCAACCTGCGTCTTCGCGCCGCGCGCGATCACGAAGCTGCCGGCCACTGGCCAGGTCTCGATCCGCGCGACGAGCCGCCGCCCCCCAATCGTCGGCATCAGGTGAGGTTTTCCCCCGCGGCCGGGCGGCGCGGTATCTCGCGCGGCTTGCTGCCGGGCCAATAGGCGCGCGGCAATATCCGCCCGCGCTTCTCGAATGCGGCCTTGATCGCCGGTTTGGCGAGGAAGGCGGTCCACAGGTCGCGCAGCCGCGACGGGCCCGCGCCCCAGATCGAGCCTTCGGGCTGGAACTGGTAGATCAGCTCGGTCCCGGCCTCCTTGTCGGCAAAGGCCTTGAGCGCGAACTCGCTCGCCTCGCCGTCGCGCTTCGCGCAGAGCAGTGACTCGATCAGCGCCGCGTGGTTCTCGCCGAAGCGCGGCTTCAGCCGGTCGATCGCCGCGCCCGCCTCGGTGGTACGGCCGAGTGCACTCAGTGCGCAAATCTCTGTCCGGTCGACCCAGCGCATGCCGAAGCCGTTGATCACGCCGGCGCCGCGCTCGCGCACCGCGCGCGCGGTCTCCAGCGCGCGGGCCGACTGGCCGGTCTCGTCGAGGAACTCGGGATAGGTGATCAGCGCGGTGACGATCTCAGGCGACTTCGCCGGATCGAGCGCCATGAACGGCGCCATCACACGATCGGCCTCGGCATTGCGGCCGAGCACGGCGAGCGCGCGGGCCCGCATCAGCACGGTCTGCACCTCGTCGCGGCTCATCCCCTCCCTGACGGCGACGTCGTCGGTCATGTCGACCAGGTCGGGATAGCGGCCGAGCAGCAGCATCGCATTCGCCGCGTCGCGCAACGCCGTGTCGGACGTCGGCATGTCGGCATAGGTGCCGAGCTTGTCGCGCGCGAAATTGTCGACCGAGAGGCCGCCGGCCGGCCCGAGCCGCGATTCGACCGCGCGCCAGATCGGGGCGTAATGGCGGTCGACCAGCATCGAGCTCAGCAGCTCGGGCTGCTCGATCCGTTCGAGCAGGCCTTCGGCCTCGTCGGGCTGCCCTTCGTCGAGCAACGCGCTGATCGCCCCTTCCGCGAAGCCGGTTCGCAGTTCGGGAATGTCGGACGGTTCCCAATCGGCGCGGGCGAGTGCGATCATCATCCGGTTGCGAGCCGCGAGCGCATTGCTCTGCTGGAGCCGCATCGAGATTTCGCGGACCGCCGCGCCAGTCAGGATGTTGAGCGATGATGGCGAGGATGCAGCCAATGTCGCGAGCTGGTCGGCGGCGTCGGCAAAACGCTCCTCGCCCAGCGCGATGATCACCCCGAACGCTCGGACCGTACCGTCCCGGGGGATCGCCAGGGCGAGCTCGCGCTGGACCGCAGCAAGCTCCTCGAACCGCCCCTCGCGACCGAGGCAGATCAGCCGCAGGCGCTGAACGAGGATGCGCTGGTCGCCCTTGGCGAGACCGGGAACAAGCGGGTCGAGTGCGCCGAGCACGCCGCCGCAATCGTCTTCTGCGGCCGCCTGCTGGGCCCGGCCGACGGCATCCTGACGGACGGCATCGTCCGGAAGATCCTGCGCGCGGAGCGGGTGCGCGACGGCGAGTGCCAGCGCGAGGGCGGGAAGGAGACGGATGCTCCTACCCGTCATGCGCCGCTATCCAGTCGTCCACGACCGGGGCGATCTTCTCGCGCCAGCGCCGGCCGTTGAAGATGCCGTAATGGCCGACCCGTTCGGCGAGCAGATATTTCTTCTTCTTCGCGGGCAACGCCGTGGCGAGCGTCAGCGCCGCCTTGGTCTGGCCGATACCCGAGATATCGTCGCGCTCGCCCTCGATCGCGAGCAGGCCGATGTCCTTGATCGCTCCCGGATCGACCGGCCGCCCGCGATGCAGGAACTCGCCCCTGGGCAGCAGATGGCGCTGGAAAACCTGGTCGATCGTCTGGAGGTAGAATTCCGAGGTCATGTCGCAGACCGAGCGATACTCGTCGTAAAAGGCCTTGGTGGCGTCGGCGCTCTCCTCGTCGCCTTCGACGAGATGCTTGAACATGCTCCAATGGCTGACGAGATGGTTACCGAGGTTCATCGCCATGAAGCCGGTGAGCTGGAGGAAGCCCGGATAGACCCGGCGGCCGCTACCCGGATAATAGACAGGCACGGTGTGGATGACGTTCTGCTCGAACCAGGCGAGCGGGCGCTGGGTGGCGACGGTGTTGACCGCGGTCGGCGCCTCACGCGTGTCGACCGGACCGCCCATCATGGTGAGCGTCTTCGGGCGACAGGGATGATTGTCCGCCGCCATCAGCGCCGCGGCGGCATAGGCCGGAACCGAGGGCTGGCACACCGCCAGCATGTGCGTGCCGGGCCCGAGCGTCTCGAGGAACTCGACCAGATAGTCGATATAATCGTCGAGATCGAAGCGCCCCTCCTCGAGCGGGACGAGCCGCGCGTCGCGCCAGTCGGTGATATAGACGTCGTGGCGCGGCATCAGCCGCTCGACCGTACCGCGCAACAGGGTCGCATAGTGGCCCGACATCGGCGCGACGACGAGCAGCTTGGGCTGCCCGGTGATGCCGCGACGACGGAATCGCTTGAGCTGGCCGAACGGCTTGCGGAGGATGATCTCCTCGGTGACGGCGACCTTGCGGCCGTCGACCTCGACCTGGGTGAAACCGAAATCGGGCTTGCCGCGCGAAGCCGAGGCATGGGCGAACACGTCGAGCCCCGATGCCATCATTGGCGCCATATTGCTGTAGGACATCGGATTCAGCGGGTTCTGGAGCCATTGGGCCCCCAGATTGGCCCAAGCGCTGGCCGCCGACAGCATCGTGCGCTGAAACTCATAGGCGTCGTACAGCATGCAATTCTCCGGTGGGATGCCGTTACGAATGTAAGGATAGCCGAAGCATATTGCCATAAGCTTGCGGTCGCCAGCGCAATTGAGATGCGCGGGGCAAATTGCTAGGGCGCGCGTCATGGCACGGCGCGACCCGAATCCCGAGGCGTCCGAGCGCAAGCTCGGCGAGTTGACGATGATATGGCGCTTCGCGCGCCGCTACCCGGGAAGGATCGCCTCGGCGCTCGCGGCGCTGGTCGTCGCCGCCGGGGCGACGCTGGCGATCCCGGGCGGCTTCCGGTTGGTGATCGACAAGGGCTTCATCGCCTCGGGCGGCGACGTCGGCCCCTATTTCCAATACCTGCTGCTGATCGTCCTGGTGCTGTCGCTGGCGACCGCCACCCGCTTCTATTTCGTGTCGTGGATGGGCGAGCGCGTCGTCGCCGACATAAGGATCGCGGTGCAGGCCAACCTGCTCCGCCTCGCGCCGCGCTTCTTCGAGGAGAACCGGCCGTCCGAGATCGCATCGCGGCTGACCGCCGACACCGCGATCATCGAGCAGGTAGTGGGCACGACCGTGTCGGTCGCGCTCCGCAACATCGTGCTGGCGATCGGCGGGATCATCTACCTGTTCGCGATCGCGCCCAAGCTGGCGGCGATGCTGCTGCTGGGAATTCCCGTGGTGATGCTGCCCGTGATCCTGATGGGCCGACGGCTGCGCAACCTGTCACGCAGCACGCAGGACCGGATCGCCGACGTCGGCGCCACCGTCTCCGAGACGCTGCGCGCGATGAAGATTGTCCAGGGCTTCAACCAGGAAGCCCGCGAGGCCGAGCGCTTCGGCGCGGTGGTCGGCAGCAGCTTCGACACCGCGCGCCGGCGCATCCGCACTCGCGCCGTGATGACCGCGATCATCATCGGGCTGATCTTCGGATCGATCACGATGGTGATGTGGCAGGGCGCGATCGACGTTGCGAACGGCCGGCTGTCGGGCGGCTCGATCGCCGCCTTCATCCTGACCGGCGGCCTCGTCGCCGGTGCGTTCGGTGCCCTGGCGGAGGTCTATGGCGACATCGTCCGCGCGGCCGGCGCCGCGGCGCGGCTCTCCGAGCTGCTGACCGCCGAGGCCGAGATCAAGGCACCGGCGCACCCGATCGCCCTGCCCCAGCCTCCACGCGGCCAGCTGGCATTCGAGCATGTCGGCTTCCGCTATCCGACCCGGCCGGAGGTGCTCGCGCTCGACGATGTCAGCTTCACCGTGGAGCCTGGCGAGATGGTCGCCGTGGTCGGCCCGTCGGGGGCCGGCAAGTCGACGATCCTGCAACTGGCGCAGCGCTTCTACGATCCCGAGAGCGGCACGATCCGGCTCGACGGGATCGCCCTGCCCGATGCCGACCCGGCCGACATCCGCGCCCGGATCGCGGTGGTGCCCCAGGAAACGGTGTTGTTCGGCGCCTCGGCGCGCGACAATCTCCGCTATGGCCGCTGGGATGCCGACGACGATACGATCTGGGCCGCCGCGGAAGCTGCCAACGCCGCCTCCTTCCTGCGCGCGCTTCCTGACGGGCTCGACAGCTTCCTCGGCGAGGCGGGCGCGCGCCTGTCGGGTGGCCAGCGCCAGCGCATCGCCATCGCCCGCGCGATCCTGCGCGATGCGCCGCTGCTGCTGCTCGACGAGGCTACCTCGGCGCTCGACGCCGAATCCGAACGGCTGGTACAGGACGCGCTCGATCGGCTGATGAAGGAGCGGACGACGATCGTCATCGCCCACCGGCTGGCGACGGTGCGGGCCGCCGACCGGATTCTCGTGATGGACCAGGGCCGGATCGTCGAGCAGGGCGACCACGCGACTCTGAGCGCGCAGGGCGGCCTCTACGCGCGGCTGGCGCGGCTCCAGTTCAACGACGTCGCGGCTTGAGTTTTCCCCTCCCCGGAAGGGAGGGGGAATCGGAACTCAGGCCCGGTAGCTGCCGTCGAGCAGCTTGATGATCGCCGAGAAGTCCTTGCCCGCGCCGCCGAGGTTGGCGAACGCCTGATAGAGGCTCTCGGCATGGCCGCCCATCGGCACGCTGGCGCCGACGCCCTGCGCCGCCTCGACCGCGAGCTTGAGGTCCTTGAGCATCAGGCCCGCCGCGAAGCCGCCCTGATAGTCGTTGTCGGCCGGGCTCTGCGGACCGACGCCGGGGACCGGGCAATAGCTGGTCATCGACCAGCTCTGCCCGCTAGCCTTGGACGAGATGTCATAGAAGGTCTGGAGGTCGAGGCCGAGCTTGCTGGCCAGCGCGAAGGCCTCGCAGGTCGCGACCATCGTCGCGCCGAGGATCATGTTGTTGACGATCTTCGCCGCCTGGCCCGAACCGGCGCCGCCGGCATGGATCACCGCTTTGCCCATCAGCGCGAGCACCGGCTCGGCGCGGGCGAAATGCTCGGCGCTGCCGCCGACCATGAAGGTCAGCGTGCCGCCATTGGCGGCGGCGATGCCGCCCGAGACGGGGGCATCGACCATCGCCAGCCCCTGGGCCGCCGCCGCCGCGTTGACGGCGCGCGCCGAGGCGACGTCGATCGTCGAGCAATCCATCAGCAGCGCCGAGGCCGGCGCCGATCCGAACACGTCATTCTCGTAGACGGCACGGACATGCTGGCCCGCCGGCAGCATGGTGACGACATATTCGGCGTCCTTGACCGCCTCGGAAGCCGATCCGGCGGCGACGCAGCCCGCCGCCACGGCGCGGTCGACCGCCTCCTTCGACAGGTCGAAGGCGCGCACGTCATGGCCCTTCTTCGCGAGATTGGCGGCCATGCCGCCGCCCATATTGCCGAGTCCGATGAAACCGATCGTCGCCATGATGCTTACTTTCCTTTCCAGAGGCCGGGGCGCTTTTCGACGAAGGCGGTCATGCCCTCGGCCTTGTCGTCGGTGGCGCACAGGCCGTTGAAGGTGCGGCGCTCGAACAGCAGGCCGTGGTGGAGGCCGGTCTCGAAGGCGGCGTTGACGGCCTCCTTGTTGGCGATGGCGGCGAGCGGCGG
>NZ_FUYM01000030.1 GCF_900167915.1 Rhizorhabdus histidinilytica
CCCAATCGTGACAATCTCACTCATCGTCCGTCTCCTCGCTCTTCAGCCGAGGCAGTCTGCCTCAGCCGGTGAGCGGGAGCCATCCACTCCATCGTCTGGCGTACCTTTCACGCTATGCCCTCGATCTCTTGATGGGCTATGGCCTCATGAGGCACGATGAAGAAATCTGACAGGGCAAAGAAACATACCGCCAAGGTAATCGAGGCGGCTGCACGCGCCCATGAAGCTCTCGATTATTTCAACGGCAACGTCACAAATCCGTTCGATGAGCTAACATGGCCCAGCATTGCCGAAGGATATCTTCTAGTCGCGCAGAAGGCGGTATCAGACGCCTTGATGGCCTTGGAACGTGCAAACAGCGTTGGTTGGACCAAGCACGGCAA
Source organism: Rhizorhabdus histidinilytica (assembly GCF_900167915.1). GTDB lineage: Bacteria > Pseudomonadota > Alphaproteobacteria > Sphingomonadales > Sphingomonadaceae > Rhizorhabdus > Rhizorhabdus histidinilytica. Next base: position 384 of record NZ_FUYM01000030.1, read on the forward strand.
GTAGCTAGCGTTCTGGCCCTTCACGCGAACGATCGCGGTCCCTAGATCGTTCGTTCTGCCGCTTCCGCTCGATCGCGGCAACCGATCGCTCATGGATTGTAGGCGTTCGCCCTGCCCCCACAAACTCCCGCACCTGGTCGGCAAGCTGGCGATCAGCTGGATCGCTGCTTGCCTCAAGCCGCTTGGCGGCGGCTAGATAGCGGCGATGCGTCTCATTCCATGCCTGCCGCCCGCGCACCACGAAATCCGGAGCGGTAGACCGCCCCGCCAGCTGGTCGCGTGCGGCGGAAGTGATTTTCTGATTGGCAAACGGCGCAGGTGCGGTGCCGGCCATGTAGCGCTGCCGCATCCGGTTCAGGGCCATGCTTTGACCGGCTCGGCCGACACCACGCGCTGCGCGAGGCGTTGCCTCCGCTGTAACCCCCCTCGCCCGCAATTCCTCGGCAAAGCGCTCTCGGTAATGATGCAGCGTTTGAGGTCGCGGGTTGAAGCGTCTTCCCGTATCACCGCGCGCCGCAACCGTCACATGAACGTGGGGCCGCGGTGTGTCCGTATGCAGCGCCAGGACGTAATCCCACTCATGCCCGATCTCGCTCCGCGCGACCTCGCGCACCGCTGAAAGAACCTTGTCGGGGTCTGTCCCTGACGGCATCGAAAAAACCATGCTCACGGCGGCTACGGTAGAATTGTCGCGCCAATAGACAGGATCGCCCCAATCGCGCGCCAGCTCCGCCCGATCTTCCTTGTCAGTCAGAATGTCGCCATCACGCGTTTCAAGCGGCACATCGCCTTTTCGACCGATATAGTCGAAATGCGCAGCCGCATGGTTCTTGCCCTTCGGCCTGCCCGTAACCTTGACCATGACCTCCGGAGCACGGCTGACAACGCGGGCAAGCCGCGCCCGGGTGCTCCCGCCCTGGCCTGCCCGCCTAGAACTCAGCGAGCGCAGCAACATGTCAGCCCCGCGCCTATTCGGGTCGCTGGTCAGCTTTGGTTTGAACAGCGCGGCGAGCTGTCCCGCCTCAAAGCTGCTGTCAAAGTCGCTCACTGGAAACCTCCCAATAGGACAGGTCAGCTTTCGTAGCAGCGCCGATACCTTCGACGGCCGCGCCGATCGCCGCGCGCAGATCGTTGACCTTTTGCAGCTCGCCGGCGATCTCCGCTGCATTGTCCGCCAGCGCCATCTTGTTCGCGGCTCGGGCGATCTGATTCACGTTGCGCCCAATGCGCTGCAACGCCTGACGGCAATTCAACAGCTCCTCGCGCAATTCGCGATCGACAGGCGCGGCGATGCCGATGTGTCGCCGCACAAGAGCCATGGCCCAGGTCGCCGGGGTCATGCGGCGCTCTTTTGCGCGATGGCGGATCACGGCCAGTTCGGTTTCGGTCGGACGAAGATAAAGGCGATGCTCGCCAGCGGCCTCGCGGTCGGCAACAGGCGCGGCCTCGCTGGCCGCCCCGGACTGCCGGAGCACGGCGTCAACCAGCTGACGCATGAAGGGGCCGCGCCCTCCCCTTGTCTGCGCGAGCGCGTCGATCTTTGCGAGTTTGGTCGCCTCGATCTTGAAGCCCAGCGTCTTTTCCATGTGGGGGTAGGTATCTCCCAACCGTGAAGCGCGATCCAATGGGATTGAGCGTAACGGTTAACATTAGCCGCCGCAAGGCTTATCCTGCCATACAGTAGATACCTACCCCACAAACAAAAAGCGGTGGCAACTGCCACCGCTCTAAATTCCACATCGCCTCGATGCTGAGTGAACGTGGACGGTAAAAGCTATCAGAAAAAGCGGTGGCAACTGCCACCGCTCTAAATTCCACATCGCCTCGATGCTGAGTGAACGTGGACGGTAAAAGCTATCAGAAGTCGAAGGTTTGGGGCGCGGCCTCGCCGTCGAACCGAACCGTGACCTGGCCGCCTAGAACAATCCCGCGACGGCCCTGAATGATGATGGCCGGTGCGTCGGTGGCCTCTTTCGGCTGACGGGGGGTGCGCGGCTTGTGATCGGAAGGATCGGCAAGCGTTGCGCCCTCCCCTTCCCGCTCGTCGTCGCGGGCATCCGGTTCGGGCCGCTCCTGACGTTCATCCGTCGCACTGGTGGCAACTGCCACCGGCGCGCGCGAACCTTGGGGCGGCGCTGGATCGTCAATCGCTTTAGCGGCACCGGCCTGCGCACTCTCTTCCTCGGGAATGCCTTGGAGCGTAGCAAGGAACTGCTCACAGGCGGCGGCTGTTGGATTTTCGTTTGCGACCACGAAATTGCGCGTGGCCTGCTCGTCCAGCTCGATCGCGTGTTTGATCGCGACGGCGGCACGCGGAGAACAATTCTTCAACGCGGCGAGAATGTCCTCGGGCAAGGTGCGCAGCGAGTAGAGCCGCTTCACTTCCGAATGCGGCTTGGCGATGCGCACGGCTAGATCCTTTGTCGAGAGCGTGTCACTGACGCGGCTCGCGATAAAACTGACGCGCTCGGCCAGACTCAGGGCCTGGCGTTGCTCGTTCTCAAGAAACTGGTCGAGGCCAATATCGCGTTCGGCGTCCGCCTGATCCAGAACGGTGTCGATCTGATCGAAACCAAGCTGGCGGCACGCGCGGTAGCGCCGCTCGCCGTAGCGGATGATGTAGCGGCCGTTCGACGTTGGCGCGACAACGATGGGTTGCAGCAAGCCGCGGTCCTTGATGGTCGCGGCCAGTGCATCAATCTCGGCCTGGTCGAACTCCCGGCGAACCTGCGTGGGGTCTGGATCAATGTCATCGAGCGGAAGGCGCTGAAACCGTCCAGCTGCCTTGAACTCGGTATTCGCGGGGACGGCCGAAAAGTCCATCGCGTCCATATCGAAGTCGGCAAAGCTCTTCTTCGCCGGTTTGACAGCTGCCTTGCTCATGCGGCTTCCCTCTCAGCTTGATCGACAATGTAGGAGACGACTTCGCGCACGATCGGCGCGCTACGCCGCGTGTCCTTTGCCAAGCGCCAAACGGGAATTTCGAGTAGCGCCGCCTCGCGCATGTGCTCGCGGTGCGGAATGGTGTGCGGCACCACATTGGCAGGAAGCGCCTGCCCAATGCGGTCCATCAGCATTTTTGAAACTTCGCTCGTTGTCTGAACGCGGTTGAACACGATCCCGAACCGGGTCGCGTTCCCCTCCCCGCGCACCTTGTTTGCAAGGCTGATGCTTTGCGAGATTTCGTTGAGCGACTGACGCGCGGTTTTGTCGGGGTCCAGTGGGACCGCGACATAATCGGACGCAATCAGGGCCATGAGGTTCCGGCCATCCCACGCGGGCGCAGTGTCGATCACGCAGTAGTCGTAGTGCTTGGCAAGGCCGGCACGAATGGCGCGGACATAAGCGCCGATGTGCTGGCCTTGCTGCGGGCTGTCAGTCGTCAACTCGACGATCTGCCGTGTGTTCTTGAAACAGGCCAGCGCCGGAGGTTCTTCGTTCGGTTCGAAGTCAAGAATCGACTGAACCGGGCCGATCTGCTCGAACTCCGCTTTCAGCATCCCGGCACTGTGGCATTGCTTGTCCAGGTCCAGGACCACGACACGCTTGCCCTGCTCGGCCAGATGCCACGCGATATGACAGGTAAGCGTGGTCTTGCCGATGCCGCCGCGCTCATTGGTCACTACGATTGTTCGCATTGAGAATCCCTTCAATGGCTGCGCCACGGGCTACTTGTGCCAGCGGTTGTGGGCGGCGCTGTTTCCCGATCCGAAGCGATACTGCGACTGCATATACCAAGGGTTCGGATCGTCATTCAGGTTGAGGCCCTTGCGCTTGCGGCGCGGGCCGGTCTGTTCGGTTGGTGGGTCTTTGCCGAAGAGAACGATCATCACGAAGACGGCGACGGCTCCCACTCCAAGCCAGCCAAAAGCGAAATAGGCCGCGAGACCGACTGCAAGGACGACGATCAGCGCAATTGCCGCGATCGCAAGCCACAGGGCAAGCGATGCCCAAATCATGACGGTCCGTAGCACGCTGGCTGCGCGCCGAAGTTTGCTGGCAATCTCACGGCGCATAGCGGCCTCCTAAGCTGTTCGGCTCTCGCCTCGCTCGGAGCCGATCAACTTAGGGAAAGGCTGCTCCCTGAAGATGTTCGGCACCTCGGTTCGCAGGGCACGCGACATACGGAGCGCCGTCAGCAAAGTGGCGTCCTGCCTGCCGTTCTCGATGGCCGCGACTGTTTCAGGTGAGACTTGAATCCTTGCTGCCAGCTCGGATTGCGTAAGTCCGGAAGCGACGCGCAAGCTCGCTACACGATTGAACAGTTTGGCCGCCACAGATGCCTCGCATAGTTAGACCCTATTCTTGTTAGGGTCTATGAAAGGCATTGTCCACAAAAAAGGGCGGCCACCAGGCCGCCCGTTTTAGGAGAAAGGGGAGGGGGCTTAGTCAGCCCCGCCCCGAACCAAGATACCCAGCCCCTCAGCAATCAGGTCCACCGAGTAGCGGGTTTCGCCATTGCTCTCGTAGCTGTTCTGGCGGACCCGTCCGGTGATGTGAACCAGGTCGCCCTTGCCCAAGTCAGCGGCGCGCTCTGCCAGCTGGCGGAAGAACGTCACGCGATTCCAGTGCGTATCGGTCTTCCATTCATCGCCGTCCTTGCGGTTGTAGTTCGCGGCGACGGAAACATGGGTGACTTTATCGGTCGTATCGACACTGCCAACGCGGCCGATGATCCGAAATTCAGCGATGTTCTGCATGGTAGTCTCCTTTGGATAAGCGTTGCTGACGGATTTTTTGCGGCGGAGCTGAGCCACGCGGGCAAGCTGAAAATGGGAGGGTCCGCTTGCGGAAACCCAAGGCCGAAGGCCGGTTTTCTGCTTGCCCGCATTAGTGGCGATGCGGAGTTCGTATCCGTCAGACAGCAACGCCCAAAGGAAACGGCGCGAGTAGATGCAGCAATTTGGACTGGCGGCGGTGGCAGCTGCCACCGGCCATTGGCTCCCATAGATCGCTGCGCTCGATCGGCGCGGCGGCGATTGGAAAACCCTGTCGCGGTTCCGCCGCTCTTTCCCTGCCTGGTAGTCCGATGACGCGGGCAGGGGACTGCCGGTGGCAGCTGCCACCGGCTTGAAGCCGAACAGAAAGGGCGATCAGCGATTCCGCTCATGGTGATTTCGTTGAGGGCTGGGTTCTTGCACCTGGGCGGCACGATGGGCCGCCCACACCCGCTTGACGGTGCTGCGGTCGCAATCGGCCAGCTCTGCGGTTTTGGCGATGCTCTTTCCCGCTTCGCGCAATGCCACAATGCGGGCGTGCGTTGCCCGATCGCCTTTGCGCCCTCCGCTGCGCCCTGCGGCCTTTGCCAAGGCGATACCTTGGCGCTGTCGCTCGCGGCGATCGGTGTAATCGTCGTGGGCCATCTGCAGGGCGATCTTCAAGAGCATCGCCTGAACAGATTCGAGCACGATGCGGGCGATGCCCTCGGCGTCGGCCGCGAGGTCGGACAGGTCCACGACGCCGGGGATGGCAAGTCGCGCGCCTCGCGCACGAATTGTCTCAACCAGCTGCTCGGCCTCGGCCAAGGGAAGACGACTAATCCGGTCGATCTTCTCGGCAATCACCACTTCACCGGGTTGAAGATCGGCAATCATGCGCAGCAACTCGGGGCGGTCGGCACGGGCACCCGATGCCTTCTCCCGATAGACTGCCGCGACATAATAGCCCGCTGCCTTCGCCTCGGCCACGATGGCATCCTGCCGGCGTAAGTCCTGCGCATCGGTGCTGACGCGCAAATAAACGCGGGCGATCTGCGGCGCGAGGGCAGGGGACGGCTCAATATCAGTGGCCATCGTTTGTTGAAGCTTCCTTGCCTAGCTGGGGACCATCCGGGGGAGAAGCCAGCATGTTGGATATGCTGGCTTCTGCGCTCGCGATTGCATCGCGGATTTCATCGGCCTGTTCGCGCAGCGCCGCCAATTGGCGGTCGCGCGGCAAAATTGCCCTCAGCCAATTAGCGCGCTGCTCGATTTGAGCGATCTGTTCGGCAAAAAACTGAGCGTCGGATTTCATCCGATCAAGCTCAGCCTGCGCCACGCGTAGTTTGCGGTTCCAAGCGGAATCGCGCGCCTTCGCTCGCCTGACCTCATCCCGGTCTTGCTTGGCCTTGCGCTTCCGCTCCTGATCTAGCGCCTTTTGCAAGGCATCGCGTTTCCTGATTCGCTCGGCCTCAGCCGCTTCATCACGCCTGCGCGCGATCAAAGCATCCAGCGCCGAACGATCGTGAATGTCTATGTTGTTGCAGACCCATCTTATCCTTCGGAATGCCTTGTCCTCGATTTGGCCGATGCGGCTTGGCGACACGCCGACGATCTTTGCAGTCGCGGCAAGAGTGAGCGCGGGAGAGGGGCCAAGCCCGATCCGCAAGCGGACAACCTGTTGCTCATGCGGTTCCAGCATCGCAATCAACCGCTCGACGGTTCGATGGTCGGTGATCGACCTCGCCACATCGCGCTTTGCAAGCCGGGCTGCAAACAGCTCCATGGCCGATTTCATCGCGTCGTCCTGACCGTTCATGCCGGGTTTGAACCTTGCTCGTGCTAATATGGCGCACAATCTATACCATCTGCGCTAGGCGCGAAAGCCATGGCGCAGAAAGCCGTTTGAGCAACCCTATTGCGCCATGCCGGTGGAACCGACATTCTGCGCCTAGCGAAAAGGAAACGAGCGCGATGCCAACCCTACACCTGAAACGAACATCGCCGTTGATGACCCAGCTCGGGGCCAACATCGCTCGCGAACTAAAGAAACTAGGCATAACTCAAGGGGAGTTGTCCGAACGCTCGGGCGTTGCGGCGTCGCATATTTCATACATGGTTCGCGGACAAGGCAATCCAACGCTTGCTACCTTGGAGAGCCTTGCCGATGTTTTCAGATTATCGGTTGTCGAATTATTGGCAGCGGATAGCACTTCCGACGATAAGTCCTGAAAGGCAGTCGCTTTATTTGATTGGAACGATCTATGTCCAGTAACCCGCCCCGCGAATTTGACCGCCTGCCACAAGATGCGCCGTTGGTGCGGGCAATGGGGGGAGCACTCTCGATGTTTGCCACGCTGCTTGCGCGCCAAGGCATTGTCGAGATGGGCGAGGTCGCAAACTTGTTGGGTATCTATGCGGTAGCGACAAGCGAAGTCGATAACGAAGAGGGCATGATCTTGGGATGCTGGGCAGCTATGATCCGCGACGTGGCGGAGCAACAGCGCAAAGCCGCTCGCGGATAAACCCCGCGCATGGCGCTAGCCGTGCGCCGCCTCGATGTGCTGGGCCAGCTCGGCCAGATGATCGGGATCAAGTAGATCCTCTGCGGCAAGATCGACCGCGAAAAACTCGCCCTCACGGGGAGGCGCGCGATCGGCGGCAAACGCGGCCAGATCGGGCCGTGCCTCGTCGGTCGCTATCCAGCGCCAGAACGCATCCCCCTGGCTGAACAAACCGCTCTCGAACATATCGAGCCGTGCTTGTGCGAAGTCGGTCAAATGGCATCTCCTGGCAATCGGGCGGTTCGGCAAAAAAAGGGAGGCCGAAGCCTCCCTTTGTCTTACTGGAACAGTTTGATGAAAGCGGGCGCGAGGCCGATGACTGCGAGGACGAAACCGACGCTGCCGATGACCCAGGTTTGCGCCGTCAGCTTGCTTTCGATTCCCTTGTTCGCCTCCTGAACCTTCACGGCGATATACTCCTCAATAGCCTCTACTACTTCCGCTGCGGCGTCGTCGGAGAGATTAGCCGCTTTCAGCGCTCTAAACAATTTGATGTGCATCCGGTTCTCCTTCTCGTTGGTGACGGGAGATACCCGGCATGGGCACCGGCGCCGGCTGTCAGGGACCGCGAAGCGGCCGCGTCAGCGGGCGGTGGGGGAGCCGATTTGCGCAGCAAATTGGGGGGACCGCCGATCCTTGAAAGTTGGCGCGCACCCATGCCAAAATGCCACGACACACAGAGAGAAGAGATTGCACGGGCCGGGGTTCGATGCCCCGGCCCGTGCAGGCGGCTACGGAGTTACGGTCAATGCTGCGCCAGTGTTGAGGTTAGCATTGTAGTTGCAGCTAGGCCCGAAATTCACCGAATTGAAAAAGAACGACGTTGCGTTGTTTCCGCTCTTCATAATGGTGAAGGGCACGTCCTGCGACGTGCTGCAACTATTGAGGTTGCCGCCAATAATACTGAATCCATGCAGAACCCCGGTCGTAGCTGACGTAGCTGACCAAGTGGTGGCGGGCACCGAAAGCTGGCCGCAATTCGGATTGGTATCTCCGACACCGCCGGAAATTGTTCCGCCCGTGGATGAGGTGGTTTGCGCCTGCCAAGTCCAACCGCAAGCCCAAATATTACTGCCCTGAACCACGTTGCCACCTCCCTTGAGGGTGAACGGGTAGCTCGTTGGTGCAACGGTCGCTGCGAACGATGGGCTTGCCAGGGCAAGCGTCGCCAATGCGCCAAGCATGGCGCGAACAGCCATTTTCATGGCTCTCTCCTTTTCAGGTTGTGGGGCCGGTCCTCGCGGTTATCCGGCTCCCGTTAGCGGGATCATTTCCCGCCCTGAAAAGTAACGCGAACGGGCGGGCCGACGCCAATCAACTTATTGTGATCGCTTGCTTGCGGTCGTTGGCGCGCAGGCTCATATCCTGATGGTTGGTGAGGAAGGCGTATGGGCGTAGCGGCAAATTCATTGAAGATATGCGCGTTGCTCTCGATCGCAGCGCCGGTTGCCGCGCAGTCTGCCAGAGAACACCCGCGCGTCGTCACTATGCCAGATGGCCGCACCGTGTATGTCGTGCCGGCGCAGCCGGGGGCTAATCGCACGAACAGACCCCCGGTGCGAACCGTAGTCACGCCCGATGGCCGCACCGTTTACGTTGTGGAAGAACAGCCCAAGGACACGCGCAGCCCAAGGCAACGTTGCATTGATGAGGAAGTGGCGCGCGAAGGCGGTTCGCCTTCGCAGCTCACAATGGGCGCGATCGACCTAAAATGCAGCCAGCGTTAAACGATAAGCTCTAGGCCCGCACTGGATGGGGCACCGAGATCATCGGTTTCGGTCAACGGGCGAAAAGGGGCGGGCCAGACCCGCCCCTCCGGCGTCAGCCGGATTGGCCGCGCTTTGCTTTGGCCTCTAGGACCAAGGCGACAAGCTGCGGATCAAAGCACTCGCCGCGCTCGATGTTGCGGATGCCGGGACCGTCCAGCACATCCTTGATGCGATCCGCAATGATCTGCGCCAGCTCGGCCGAAACAGCCTCGATGTCGGCGCTCGTCTTGCCGATGAACATCGGGTCTTTCGGCCACATGCTCTCCGCATCGAAATGGTCCTTGTCGTTGACCGCATTCCTCAAGGCGTCGATCGCTGCATTTCCAAGCGCGCGCTCGAAAGCCAGCTGAGCGAACAGACGATGAGACATAACAACCTCCTTGTTGCCGGAATTGGCAAGGCCAAGGAGAGGGTCGCGCCGGGTCGGGTCAGGGACCGCGAAGCGGCCGCGCTAGCGGGCGGTGGGGGAGCCGATTTGCGCAGCAAATTGGGGGGACCGCCGATCCTTGATGCGGCCTGGTGCGTCCCTCATGCTAGGAAGACACTGACGGGGGGATTTAACAAATCAACGCCTGCCCGAAGGGCAGACCGCTACCTTGGGGCTTCCCTCGCCCGCACCATGGCGCTGTATTCCAGCAGTGCTTGCCGGACATTCTCATCATCGGTGACGGTAAGGGCATGACTGGTTGCGGACGCATGATCCGTCCGCATTTCAAGCCACGAGATACGCGCTGCATCTGGCTTCTGACGGTCCTGTTCTAGTGCGATTTGTTCGCTGTAACCGGCGATCACGTCATTGATCGCCTCAAGCGCTGCCTCATAGGCAATGGCCTGACCTTGCGTCCACAAGGGTTCTGAGGGGGCGTTCATAATCACAGGCTGATTTAAGGTGTCAAACCGCCTGACGGCAAGCTGCACTCCGTCACCATTCTTGAGCGAGCCAAGCGAGTTGCTGGCCGATCCCAAGCCCCTCCATCGGCGCGGACGCGCGCCGCTCGATTTGCGGCCACAAAGGGTCGCGATAGTGTCGGCCTGCGAGAACGATCAGCGGCGCGGCGGCGTCGATCTGGTCGGCCATCGCCTCGATCACGCGCGCGCCCCAAAGGCGGCGCGCGCTTGCCTTCATCGCGCATAGCGTCTCGTCATAAGGCGCGATCACGGTTTCCGGCGCGATCAGGCCATGCTTTGCGGACAGGATGAACCATGGCCCTCCCTGCCTTTCGACATAGGCGCGTGCCTTCTGAAACCATGGCGATATGTAAAGATCGCGCGCCGGGGCGGGACGGTCCAGTTTCGCCGCTACGCAAGCGACAAGGAAAATCGGAGGCGGGGGCGGGGCCGGTTCAATTGCGGGCAAAGGTGCGGCCTCAAGATCAGCAATGACGGTGCAGCGGCCCCATTTCTGCAACTGGCGCTGCCATCCTTTCGGCGGCCCCTTACGCTCGGCAACGTGGGAAAGGGTCGGGCCGCCGAACAGGTCGGGTTGTTCCCCGATGCGTTGCACCGGGGGAATGTAGCGGGGTTCTCGGATGCAATGACGTGCCATGCTCGATCCCGTCAAAAGGCGAAAGCGGTCTGGCCGCTCGCCTCGGTGTAGCTGTCACTATCGCCTGCGGCATAGCGGTCGCGGCCCTTGGGGGACCATTGCAGGAAACCCGAACGGTCATAGGAGAACCAACCGTCCTCAATCCCGATGATGAAGGACCATGCCTTATCCTCGGCGCATGGGCCGTGAAGATTGATCGGCCAATGCTCGGCCCCGCGATCCTGCTGGCACGGGGACGGCGCGGAAAAGCTGCGAAGCATGGCGGCGCGATCGGTCGGCTCGGTCGCTCCCATTTCCCGCATGATCTGGCGAGCCTCCCCCGTGCTGATGTGGCCGCTCGCCTTCTTGTCCTCATGGTGCGAGTAGGTCAGGCCATAGACCACGGCATTGAAGATGTTGCGCGGTTCGGTGAACTCCTGCGTTTCCAGCAATTCCCGCCATTTCCCGGCGCTGATAAGGTCCACCGCATGATGCCAGAGCGAATGAGCGCGATTGCTGTAGCCGTGGCGGTTCGTCACGCCATCGCGAGCGATCTCGATCCCTAGCGCGCGCTCGACGTGCTGCACAAAAGGATGGGCGGCAAGCAAAGGATGGCGAAGACCGATCTTGCGCGGTTCGTCCTGCTCTGCGCGGATAACCTCGATGGGGAATTGGAACAGGCGCGACGGCAGATTCCACGGCGCAGAAAGGGGAAAGTCGCGGGGCACATCAAGCGCCCCGTTAATGTCCAGCAGAAAGCCGTTCGGCGCGAAGCCTGCGGCAATGATCTGGTCGCCCAGCTCGTCGGCCTGCGCGGTGCGGATCGCGGCGGCGGCGCTCATGCGCTCAACTCCGCATAGGTGGCGCTGCACTCGTAGCGGATCGCATCGCCATCCCACATAGGACCGCAAACGCCCTTGAATTTCGGTGCGCCCTGCAACTCAAGCCGCTGGCTCGGATTGCTGTTATAACCGCTGCATTGAAGCCCCTCGACCGCTGCCCGGTTAACGATTGTTTCAAAGGTCGCGCCCTCGATCTCGATCCGGTCAAAGTCCTGCTCGGTCTGGCGGTAGATACGGATTTTCAGACGGATACACCGACTATCCTGTTTACGCGGAGAGCGATCCCGCAACCCGTCAGGGCGCGGATTTGCCCGTCAATCCCATCATGCCTGAATAAAAGGAAGGCCCGGCATTGCATCAAGCATTGCCGGGCCAGTTTTCCAAGGGCGAGAAGAGTGCCCAAGGGGGGAGCTTGATCTGCGAAATCGCTGCCGCATCCGAGCGGCGTTTTTATTGGTCAGGCACTGACGGACCAACCGCCGTCGACGACAAGTTCGGCGCCCGTGACATATTTGGATTCATTTGAAAGCAGATAGACTGCTGCATAGGCGATATCTTCGGGGTCGCCCAGGGATCCCATCGGAATTTTGGCGATCTGGGCCTCAAGGATATCGGGCGGGACATCCGCGGTGATCGGCGTGCGCATGGGGCCCGGCACAATGGTGTTTACCCGAACGCCCTTTTTTACATATTCCATCGCGGCGATGCGGGACATCATCCGGACAGCGCTTTTTGTGGCGCCATAGCTGATCGAACCTGGTGCCGCGATCAGGGCGATCAGGGAACTGACGTTGACGATGGCGCCGTTTCCGCTTTTCACCAACTCGGGAAGAGCCGCCTGCATGCCCAGAAGAACACCGGTCTGGTTAACCGAGATGATCCGGTTCCAGCCATCCATCGTTTCTTCTTCAACGCCTGCATATGGATGATGCCAGCAGTGTTCGACAGTGACGTCAGGCCGCCGAAAGTCTGAACGGCCGCACTTACCGCGTCTTTCCAGCTTTCCAGTTTCGATACATCGAGCTGCACGAAATCGGCGCTTCCGCCCTCATCCCTGAT
>NZ_FUYM01000015.1 GCF_900167915.1 Rhizorhabdus histidinilytica
CCGCTGATCCAGGACAAGCTCGGCGTTCGCGTCAGCGGCTATTATCGCCGCGACGGCGGCTGGATCGACCGGGTCCGCTTCGAAGACAAGGGCGTGGTCACCGACGACGCCAACTATCAGAACAGCTATGTCGGCCGCATCGCCTTCGTCTGGGAGCCGACGCCCGAGCTGAAGATCACGCCGTCGATCGCCTATCAGAAGGTCTATAACAACGACAGCACCGATAGCTGGGACAATGTCCGCACCTCGCTGGCCACGCCGGATGCGCAGTTCTCCAACTATGACAAGGGCGAGTTCCTCAACGGCAACCGAGTGCCGGAATCGGGCCGCGACCGCTTCTACCTGCCGACGCTCAACATCCAATATGCGTTCGGCCCGGTCGACCTGACCGCGATCGCCTCCTATTTCGACCGCAAGCAGAACTTCCAGTCGGACTACACCACGTTCGACCAGAGCCTGTTCACCGGCATCACCCTGCCGCTCTTCGCCAACCAGCGGGCGTTCAGCGCGTTCGAGAACACCCAGAAGGTGACGACGGGCGAACTTCGCCTCGCCTCCACGGACCGCGACGCGATGCTCACCTGGCAGGTCGGCGGCTTCTACCAGAAGGCCAAGCAGACCTCGATCCAGCAGGTCGACGATCCGTTCATCTTCCAATATGCGCCCGCGCTGCAGGCGGTATTCCCGCCGCTGGTCAACGGCCGGCTGATCTACGACCAGTCGACCAGTTCGAAGGACGAGCAGATCGCGGCTTTCGGCCAGGTCAACTTCAAGCCGGTCGACCGGCTGACGCTGACCGTCGGCCTGCGCTACGGCCAGACCAAGTTCACCATCAACTCCTTCGCGCAGGGCCCCGTCGTCGGCCCGTCGGTGACCGACGTCGGCCGCCAGAAGGAGAAGCCGTTCACGCCGAAGTTCGGCGCCGAGTTCCAGGTGACGCCGAGCACGCTGGTCTACGCCTCGGCCTCGAAGGGCTTCCGTCCGGGCGGCTACAACCCGCAGGTCGGCGTCCCCTGTCAGGCGAGCAACCTCAACGCGCTCGGCTATCCGAACGGCCGTCCGCAGACCTATAATTCGGACTCGGTGTGGAGCTACGAGCTCGGCCTGAAGACCCGCACCAGCCGCTTCAGCGCGCAGGGCAGCGTCTACCAGATCGACTGGAAGAACATCCAGCAGGTCGTCGGCCTCGGCGCTTGCGGCTTCCAGTTCACCTCCAACCTGGGTTCGGCGCGCAGCCGCGGCCTCGACCTTCAGCTCGACTATCGCCTGACCGACGATTTCACCCTGCAGGCGGAGATCGGCTACACCGACGCCAAGTTCCTCGACACCGTGTTCGGCGGCCCGCTCGCCACGGTGCCGCTGGTGACCAAGGGCAACCATGTGGTGTCGCCGCCGTGGACGGTGTCGCTACACGGCCAGTATGAGCTGTCGCTGCGCGACCATCATGACTCGTACATCCGCGCCGACTTCGACTATCGCTCGCACCAGTCGGACCTGATCCCGGGGATCGATCCGCGCAACGGCGGCTCGGACCCGACGCTGAGCACCGCGCCGGCGCTCAAGGCGCTGTCGATGCGCATCGGCCACCGGATCGACGGCATCGACATGTCGCTGTTCGTCAACAACCTGCTCGATCAGGCTGTCTGGCAGGGCTACCGCGCCCGCGACAACAACCGGGGCGCGGTCTATCGCTCCTATGTGGTGCGGCCGCGCACCTTCGGCGCGACGATCGGCTACCGCTTCTGATCGAAAGCGGCAGGGGAAGGACGCCGCCACGGCATCCTTCCCTCAACCCATGATCCGATCCGGAGGAGGACGGCGATGAACAAGGCACGATATAAGGCGACCCTGATCATGGCCGCCCTCCTCTCAGCATCGGCGCTTCAGGCAGCGGATCGCACCGCAGACCTGATCCTGACCAATGGCGAGGTCTATACGCCGCAGGGCTGGGCTGCCGGCGTCGCCGTCAAGGACGGCGCAATCCTGGCGGTCGGCGATGCGGCCGCACTCGGCGCCTATCGCGCGCCCTCCACGAAGATGATCGACCTCGGCGGCAAGACCGTGCTGCCCGGCCTTTACGACATGCATGTTCATCCGCTCGGGGCGGGGCTGGCGATGTTCGAATGCCGCTTCGAATATGGCGCGGCGCCCCAACATATCCTCGACGCCGTCGCGGCCTGCGTGAAGGCGGCGAAGCCCGGCGAATGGATCACCGGCGGCCGCTGGCAAGCCGTCTCCTTCGGCGACACCCCGCCGACCCGCGAGATGCTGGACCGGATCGCCCCGAACAATCCGGTGGCGCTGACCGACATCAGCGGACACAGCATGTGGACCAACAGCCTGGCGCTCAAGCTCGCCGGCATCACCCGCGACACGCCCGATCCGGAAGGCGGCATCATCGAGCGCGACGCACGCGGCGAGGCCACCGGCCTGCTCCGCGAGAGCGGACGCGACCGGGTAAGGCGAGCGATCCCCGCTCCTTCGCTCGAAAAGAACGTCAAGGCGCTCGACGCCGCGCTCGACACCATGTTGTCGCACGGCATAACCGGACTGGTCGATGCCCGTGTGCCGCGCGCCGGCCTGGAAACCTATGCCGCCCTCGCCGACCGGGGTCTGCTGAAGCAGCGCGTGGTCGGGTGCATCCACTATAGCGGCGACAAGGAGTTCGAGGACCTGCTCCTCAACCGTCGCAGCTATGAGCGCGCGCGCTTCCGCACCGACTGCGTCAAGATGTACGAGGACGGCGTCCCGACCGAGAGCCACACGGCGGCGATGATCGATCCCTACGAGCCCGGCGCGGACGGCCATCTCCACGAGCCGGCGCGCGGGATGCTGCTCGTCGGGCCGGCGACGCTCGATCCGCTGCTGACCCGCCTCGACAAGATGGGGATCACGGTCAAGTTCCACGCGGCCGGCGACCAGGCCTCGCGCACCGCGCTCGACGCCATCGCGGCGGCGCGCAAGGCCAATGGCCCGGACGGCCCGATGCATGAGGTCGGCCACCTGACCTTCGTCAACCCGGCCGACCTGGCGCGCGCCAAGGCCATTCGGGCGACGCTCGAATTCTCGCCCTATCTCTGGTTCCCGTCACCGATCAACGACGACATCATCAAGGCCATCGGGGAAGAACGCATCAAGCGCGTCTGGCCGGTGCGCGAAGGCATCGATTCAGGCGCCTTGGTGATCGCCGGATCCGACTGGTCGGTGGTTCCCTCGGCCAATCCCTGGATCGGCATCGAGACGCTGGTGACGCGCCGCGCGCCCGACAATCAGCGCCCGGGCGAGGTATACGGCCCGGCCGAGGCGATCACGCTCAAGGAGGCGATCGACCTCTTCACGATCAACGCCGCGAGGCAGCTCGGCATGGCCGACAAGCTGGGGACGATCGAACCGGGCAAGATCGCCGATCTGATCGTGCTCGATCGCAATCCCTTCAAGATCCCGGCGACCGATGTCCACAACGTCGTCGTCACCGACGTGATCATCGACGGCAAGACCGCCTACCAGCGTCCGTGACGCAGCCCGGTTCGGCGGCCGGACGTGACCGGCCGCCGAACCGGAACAAATTGCTTTTCATTGAAAAGTCACACAATCTGCGGCCGGTCCGAGCGTGAGGAGCGATCGCGTCATGTCGGCAAAGGCGGGCTTCGACTGGTATGGGGACCTGCCCGCGGGGGTTGAATGCCTGCGGCGCTGCTATAGCGAGTCGCGGCGGTCGGTCAGCTATTTCATCCACCGGCTCGACCGCGAGACCGCGACGATCAAGGATCAGTCGAACGATCCGGTGATCAGCCTTTCGATCAACCCGAACGGAGTCGTCGACCGCGCGGTCGAAGGACAATGGGAACGGGCGGAGCTGTTGCAGGCGTCGCTCACCCTCACCCCCGCCTTCCTGCGTTGCGATTGGCGCTGGACCGGCGAGCCTCTCGACATCTTCGACGTCTATCTGCCCTATGAGCTGATGCAGGCGGCCTGGGCCGAGCATTTCAAGGGCGATCCCGCGCGCGTCAACCTGCAGGCGAAGCTGGTCTTCGACGACCCGAGCATATTGCTGCTGATGCAGTCGATATTGTCGACGATCCTGTCGCCGCGCCCGATCTCCGCCTTCCTGATGGAGACGATCACCAGCCATCTGATCTCGAGCCTGCTCTGCTCGGAAAACGGCGCGATCGTGGTCCGGCCGGCGGCACGATCGGTGTTGTCGAGCCCGGTGCTGCAACGGGTGAAGGACTATGTCGAGGCGCATATCGCCGAGGACATCTCGCTCGACATGCTGGCGCGCGAGGCAGGCGTCAGCCGCTTCCACTTCATCCGCCTGTTCAAGGACAGTGTCGGCATGACCCCGCACGCCTATCTGATCGAGCGGCGCATGGTCCGCGCATGCAACCTGCTGATGCATACCAAGCAATCGATAGGTGAGATTTCCGTCAATTGCGGATTCGAGGACCCATCCTATTTCGCCGCCCGTTTTCGGCGACTCTACCGCATGTGCCCACGCGAATTCCGCAAACGGCTATAGTTTTTTTCTTCAATTCCCAAGCGATCGCCCTGTAACAGCCCCCGAATGGCGGTATCAGGGAGCATTCTGTGGCCATTATGGACTGCTCATTACCATAAATGGCTTGCCGACGGCGTCCCCGGACGGGCTAAGTGCCGGCAACGCAGGCAAGGAACGGTGCGAGGGGATTGATCGATGGCGACCGGACATGATTTCGATCGACGGGGCGTCGACGCCATCATGACGCGGCTCGACGCGATGGGCCTCCCCCGGATGATCGAGGAGAGCGAGGCGATGACCCTCGCCGTGCACGGGCCGATCGTCACCTATTCGCGCAAGGTGTTCATCCCGCTCACCCGACTGTGCCGCGACGTCTGCCATTATTGCACCTTCGCCACGACGCCGCGCCAGGCCGGCCCCGCCTATCTGAGCCGCGACGAAGTGCTGGCGATCGCCCGCGCCGGTGAGGCCGCCGGGTGCCGCGAGGCGCTGTTCACCCTCGGCGACCGGCCCGAGGACCGCTATGCCGCGGCGCGCGAGGCGCTGGCGGCGAGTGGCCATGCCAGCACCCTCGCCTATCTGCGCGACATGGCGCGGGCGGTGCTCGACGAGACGGGCCTGCTGCCGCACCTCAATCCCGGGCTGATGGACGCCGACGACTATGCCGCACTGCGCCCGGTGTCGGCCTCGATGGGGATCATGCTCGAAAGCGCGTCGGATCGGCTATGCGAGCCGGGCGGACCGCATTTCGGATCGCCCGACAAGCGCCCCGCCGCGCGCATCGCGACGATCGAGGCGGCCGGGCGCGCCGGCGTGCCCTTCACCACCGGCCTGCTGATCGGCATCGGCGAGACCCGCGCCGAGCGGATCGAGGCGCTTGTCGCCATCCGCGACCTGCACGCGCGATACGGCCATATCCAGGAAGTCATCGTCCAGAACTTCCGCGCCAAGCCCGACACGCGCATGGCCGATCATGCCGAGCCCTCGCTCGACGAGCATCTCTGGACGATCGCGGCCGCCCGGCTGGTGCTCGGCCCCGACATGACGATCCAGGCGCCACCCAACCTCCATGACCGCGCCGAGCTGACCGCGTTGCTGCGCGCCGGGGTCAACGACTGGGGCGGCGTGTCACCGGTCACCCCCGACCATGTGAACCCCGAGGCCCCCTGGCCGCATTTGGAAGTGCTCGCGGAGGCGACCGCCGAAGCGGGGCGTACCCTGCTCCAGCGGCTCGCCATCGGTCCGGCTCATGCCCGCGCGGTCGATCGCTGGGTCGATCCGGCGCTCGCTCCCCGTATCCGCCGCCTCGTCGACGGACGCGGCCTGCCCAAGACCGACGACTGGGCAGCGGGCGAAGGCGGGGCGGTGCCTGCGATCGGGCTCGACGCCGGAAAGGCGACCGCCGGGATCGCCGCGATCCTCGCTAAGGCGGGATCGGGCGCAACGCTGGACGAAAGCGATGTGGTCACGCTGTTCCGGGCCGAGGGCGGCGATCTCGCCGCGATCGCGCGCACCGCCGACGAACTGCGGCGACAGGTCAATGGCGACCGCGTCAGCTATGTCGTCAACCGCAACATCAACTACACCAACATATGTCTATACAAATGCGGCTTCTGCGCCTTTTCCAAGGGATCGACCAAGGCCGAGCGCGGCCCCGCCTATCGGCTGGACCTCGATGAGGTCGGCCGCCGCGCCGCCGAGGCGGCCGAGCGCGGCGCGACCGAAGTGTGCCTGCAGGGCGGCATCCATCCGAGCTTCGACGGCAATACCTATCTCGATATCGTCGCCGCCGTCCGCGGCGCCGCGCCGTCGATCCACATCCATGCCTTCTCGCCGCTCGAGATCAGCCACGGTGCGCAGACGCTGGGGCTTCCGCTCGAGGATTATCTGGCGCGGCTGAAGGCGGCGGGCCTCTCGACCCTTCCCGGCACCGCCGCCGAGATCCTCGACCCCGAGGTCCGCGCGATCCTCTGCCCCGACAAGCTGAGCGCCGACGAATGGATCGAGGTGATGCGGGTCGCGCACGGCGTCGGGCTGCGCAGCACCGCGACGATCATGTTCGGCCATGTCGACGGCTATGAGCATTGGGCCCGCCACCTGCTCAGGGTCCGCGCGCTGCAGACCGAGACCGGCGGCTTCACCGAGTTCGTCCCCCTGCCCTTCGTCCATATGGAAGCGCCGCTGTGGCGCAAGGGCCAGGCGCGCTCGGGCCCCAGCTATCGCGAGGCCGTGCTGATGCACGCGGTCGCGCGGATCGTGCTTCACCCGGTGATCGCCAACATCCAGACGAGCTGGGTGAAGATGGGCCCCGACGGCGCGCGCGCCATCCTCAACGCGGGCGCCAACGACCTGGGCGGCGTGCTGATGGACGAATCGATCACCCGATCGGCGGGCGGGCGGAACGGCCAATGCTTCGATCGCGCGCAGATGATCGCGCTCGCCGCCAGTGCCGGCCGCGCCGCCTATCAGCGCACGACGCTTTACCAGCCGGTCGATCCGCGGCCGGCCCCCCTCCTGGAGCCTCTCGCATGACCATCACCCAGAAAATCGCCGTGATCGGCGGCACCGGCAAGCTCGGCGCGGCGCTCGCCCGGCGCCTGGCGCGCGCCGGGGCCGCGGTGACGCTCGGCTCACGCGATCCCGATCGCGCCCGCGCGGCCGCCGAAGAGCTCGGCCACGGCATCGCGGCGGCGGGCTATGGCGAGGCGGCGGCGGGCGCGGACCTGGTGATCGTCGCGGTCCCCTTCGCCGCGCAGGAGGGCGCGCTCGCCGAGATCGCGCCGCATGTCGCGGGCAAGATCGTCGTCGACACGACGGTGCCGCTCGTCCCGCCCAAGGTGATGCGCGTGTCGCTTCCCGCCGAAGGCAGCGCCGCCGTGCGCGCGGCGCAGCTGCTCGGCGAGGGCGTCACCGTCGTCTCGGGCTTCCACAACGTCGCCGCGCACAAGCTGGCGACCGACGAGGATATCGGCTGCGACGTGTTGGTGTTCGGCGACGACAAGGCCGCGCGCGAGCAGGTGGTGGCGCTGGCCGACGCGATCGGCCTGCGCGGCATCCATGGCGGCGCGCTCGCCAATTCGGCGGCGGCCGAGGCGCTGACCTCGATCCTGATCTTCCTCAACAAGACCTACCAGGTCGACGGCGCCGGCATCCGCATCACCGGCACCCTGATCGATCCGGCCAGCGGCAAGGCGCTATAAAATAGCATGAAATAGCCCCATCCGCTCATCCTGAGGAGGCACTGAGCTTGGCGAAGTGGCATCTCGAAGGATCCTTCGAGATGGGCCTTCACCTTCGTTCAGTCCCTCCTCAGGATGAGCGGATCATGATCCGACCTATTCACCTCAGTCGACCATCGCCCGCCCGGCCGACTGGTAATGGCTGGGCGCGACCCCGGCGAGCCGCTTGAACATCGTCGTGAAGGCGGCCGGGCTCTCATAGCCGAGGTCGAGCGCGATCGTCGTCACCGCTTCCCCGGCCGCAAGCCGGGGCAGCGCGATCAGCAGGCAGGCCTGCTGCCGCCAGGCGCCGAAGCTGAGACCCGTCTGCTGCCGAAAGAGGCGCGTGAAGGCGCGCCGCCCCATGCCGAGGTCGGCGCTCCACATGTCGATCGTGTCGTGCGGGCTCGGCGCGTCGAGGAACATCTGGCACTTGCGCGCGATCTCGGCCTTCTTCGGGAAGGGTACGGCGAGCGACACGCTGGGCGCGCGGGCGAGTTCGGCGAGCAGCAGCGCCATCACCATCCCGTCGCGCCCGGCGACGTCATATTCGGGCTCGATCTCGCAAGCCGCCGCGAGCAGGCTGCGCAGCAGCGGGGAAACCTGGATCACCTTGTTGGCATCGCCCAGCGATCCATGGACGCCGGGCTCGATCAGCACGCCCCGGGTGCTGACCGCGCCGACCATCCGCACCGCATGGCTGACACCACCGGGCGTCCACACCGCGCGCTCGGGCGGTGCCACCCAGACGCCCTGCGCGGTGCTGACCACCACCACCCCGCGTGCGGCATAAATGAGCTGGCCGCGCCGGTGGCGATGCCAGTCCAGCTCGAAAGCCGGCGGATATTCGTTGCCGACCGCCACGATCGGACGGTCGACATCCTCGACAAGGGCTGGATCGGACCACGGCACCGGATTGTCCCACTCGCGAAAGTGAAAGACCCATATAGGAATGCGGGCCAGGAAGGGAGACCTTATGGCGACCGGAACCCTTCGGCCGACGAGTCAGGACCATGAACGCCACCAAAGCCGCCCCGCCCCGTGTCGAGACCGACGGCACCGTGTTCGGCATCATCGCCGCGATCAGCCTGTGCCATCTGCTCAACGACATGATGCAGTCGCTGCTGCCGTCGATCTATCCCAATCTGAAGGCGGAGCTCGGCCTGTCGTTCAGCCAGGTCGGGCTGGTGACGCTGGTCTATCAGATGACGGCGTCGATCCTGCAGCCGATGATCGGGCTCTATGCCGACAAGCGGCCGACACCGCTCGCCCTGCCCGGCGGCACGCTGTTCTCGCTGGCCGGCCTGCTGCTGCTGTCGGTCGCGCACAGCTACTGGCTGCTGCTGGTCGGCGCAGCACTGCTGGGGATGGGGTCGTCGGTGTTCCACCCCGAATCCTCACGCGTCGCGCGGATGGCGGCGGGCCCCCGCCCCGGCCTCGCCCAGTCGATGTTCCAGGTCGGCGGCAATGCCGGATCGGCGCTCGGCCCGCTCGCGGCGGCGATCGTGGTGGTGCGCTGGGGCCAGTCGAGCCTCGCCTTCTTCGCGATGCTGGCGCTGCTGTCCTGCGCGATCCTGTGGAACGTCAGCCAATGGTATCGCCATCACGGCCTCGCCCGCCTGTCGCGCGGCCATGCCGGCCGGCAGTCCGCCGCGCCGCTGCCGCGCGGCAAGGCGCTGACCGGCATCGCCATCCTGCTCGCGCTGATCTTCTCGAAATATTTCTACCTGGCGAGCATCACCAGCTATTTCACCTTCTACCTGATCCACCGCTTCGGCGTCAGCGTCGAGGTCGCGCAGATTCACCTGTTCGTCTTCCTCGGCGCGGTCGCGGTGGGGACCATCGCCGGCGGTCCGCTCGGCGACCGGTTCGGGCGCAAATATGTGATCTGGTTCTCGATCCTCGGCGCGCTGCCCTTCACGCTGCTGCTACCGCATGCCAGCCTGTTCTGGACCGGGCCGCTGACCGTGATCATCGGCCTGATCCTCGCCTCGGCCTTCCCGGCGATCGTGGTCTTCGCGCAGGAACTGGTGCCGGGCAAGCCGGGGATGATCTCCGGCCTGTTCTTCGGCTTCTCCTTCGGCATGGCCGGCCTGGGCGCGGCGATACTCGGCGAGGTCGCCGACCTGTCGGGGATCGACATGGTCTATGCGATCTGCGCCTTCCTGCCGGTGATCGGCCTGCTCGCCATATTCCTCCCCGATCCCGAACGCGACCGGGGCTGAGCCCCGGTCGCCTGCCACTCTCACGGCATCTTGGGATCGGCTTTCAGGTCGTTGGCGCGCTTGATGACATAGGCGCGGATCGCCTCGACCTCGTCGGGCTTCAGGTCCTTCGAGAAACTGGGCATGCCAAGCGGCTCGGCCGCCCCTTCGAGGACGAAGCCGCGGAAGGCCGCGGCGTCCGCGATCACCATCGAGCGGCGCAGGTCCGGAACCCCGCCATGGTTCACGACGGTGTCGCCATGACACATCCAGCAACGGACATGGTAGAGCACCCGCCCCTGCTCTATCGTCGCGGCGGACGCGGTCGAGGGCGGCGGGGCGAGCGGCGCCTCGGCCTCCCTGGGCGGTAGCGGCAGCGGCGCCTTGCCGCCAAGACGGAAGGTCACCACGCGGTTGACCTTGGGCT
Organism: Rhizorhabdus histidinilytica; assembly: GCF_900167915.1. GTDB lineage: Bacteria > Pseudomonadota > Alphaproteobacteria > Sphingomonadales > Sphingomonadaceae > Rhizorhabdus > Rhizorhabdus histidinilytica. The sequence goes on from NZ_FUYM01000015.1 coordinate 10,348, forward strand.
TCACCGAGGCCTGGAGCGCCTCACCCATGTTGAGCGGCAGGATGCCGCCCCAGCCGACCGCGACCGAGACATATTGGACGCCCGCGACCGAATAGGTGATCGGCGGCGCGACGATCCCCGATCCCATCGGCATCGCCCAGAGCTTCTTGCCGCTGGTCGCGTCATAGGCGGCGAAATCGCCGGTGCCATTGCCCTGGAAGACCAGGCCCGACGCGGTCGACAGCACGCCGCCGTTCCACGGCATCGGCATCGGCACCGACCAGACCCGCTTGCGCGCCTTCGGATCCCAGGCAACCAGCGCACCGCCCATCATCCCGCGAATCTGCCGCCGGATCGCCGGATCCTCGGGCATCGCGGTCTTGCCCGGGTCCTGCCCGGTGTTCCAGCCGCGCGGATCGAAGCGGAAGTCCTCCGTCTTGCCGGAGATATAGCCGTAGGGAATCTCCGCCGTCGGCAGATAGACGAGACCGGTCTTGGGGTTGTAGCTCATCGGCTGCCAACCATGACCGCCCGCCGGCGACGGCATGCCGAGGAAGGGCTTGCCGGTGCCGCTGTAACGCGCCTCGGGCACGATGTCCGGACGGCCGGTCTTGGGATCGAGGCCCTTCGCCCAGGTGACCGGAACATAGGGTGTGCCCGAGATGAAGGCGCCGTTGGTGCGGTCGAGCACGTAGAAGAAGCCGTTCTTCGGCGCCTGCATCAGCACCTTGCGCGGCTTGCCGTCGATCTCGAGGTCGGCGAGGATCATGTGCTGGGTGGCGGTATAGTCCCATTCGTCGCCGGGCACCTCCTGGAAGTGCCAGACATATTCGCCGGTCGAGGGGCGCACCGCGACGATCGACGACAGGAACAGGTTGTCGCCCTTGCCGGCGCTACGCACGGCGCGATCCCAGGGGCCCCCATTGCCGACGCCTATGTAGAGCAGGTCGAGCTCGGGATCATAGACCATCGAATCCCAGGCGGTCCCGCCGCCGCCATATTTCCACCACTCCCCGCTCCAGCTTTTCGCCGCCATCGCCATGGCGTCGTTCTCGAAGCCCTTCCTGGGATCGCCGGGGATGGTGTAGAAGCGCCACGCCTGCTTGCCGGTCGCGACGTCATAGGCGGTGACATAGCCGCGCACGCCATATTCGGCGCCTCCATTGCCGATCACCACCTTGTCCTTGACGATGCGCGGCGCGCCGGTGACCGTGTAGGACTTGGTCGTGTCGGTGGTCTGCACCGTCCAGACCGGCTTGCCGGTCTTCGCATCGAGCGCGACCAACCGGCCGTCCAGGACACCTACGAACACCTTGCCGTCGGCATAGGCGACGCCGCGATTGACCACGTCGCAGCAGGCGCGCCGCGCGATCGCGCCGTCGAACTGCGGATCATATTCCCACAGCTTCTTGCCGCTCTGCGCGTCGAGCGCGATCACCTTGCTCCAGGGCCCCGAGGCGTACATCACCCCGTCGACGACCAGCGGTGTCCCCTCGACCCCACGCAGCGAGCGTGCGTCGAAATCGGCATACCAGGCGACACCCAGCTGGCCGACATTGGCCGGCGTGATCTCGCCGAGCTCGCTGAACCGCTTTTCGCCCGCGTCGTGGCCATGGAGCGCCCAATCGACATTGGCCGCTTTCCGCGGGGCGCACGACGCCAGCGCGACCACCAGCATGGCCGCTGAAACCGCCTTGAATTTCACGCTTCTCGCTCCTGATAGCCTGGATCGGACAAAGGACATCCCGCCCTTATCGATCGCGAGGCGAATGCCGACTAGGTCATCGGCGTCGTCATTGTACGCGTTGCGCAACCTTGGCCCCGACCATCGCGCGCAACGCCGTCGCCCGCGCGCGGCCGAGCGTCGCCGAAGGCGGCTCGCCATAGATTTCGCGATACATGTTGGCGAAGCGGCCGCCATGGCCGATCCAATATTGGTTGGCGAGCGCAGTCACCGAGATCTCGCCGTCGCTGGCGATGATGTCTGCGCGCGCGCTTTCCAGCCGCCGCAGCCGCAACCAGCGCATCGGGCTGTGCCCCATGAAGCGTTCGAACCCATGATAAAGGGTCCGCGCCGGGACGCCCGCCGCCTCGACGATGTCGCTGAGCCGGATGTCGTCCTTGAGGTGCTGGGCGATGAACTGCTCGGCGCGCCGGACGAAGACCGGCAGCACCGCCGCCTGGCGCACCGGCGCCTCGCGATCGAACAGGGCAGCCCGCATCATCGCCAGGAAGCTGTTCTCGTTGGCGGCGACAACCTCCTGCAATCCGAAGATCGGCGATCCGCGATGCAGTTCGGTGCAGAGATATTCGATGAAGCCCAGCAGGCTGGCGGCGCCGCCATTGGGGGCATCCGCCGCTCGTTCCACCACATTGTGGACCGCTTCATAGGGACGGCCGCTGCCGATCAGACGGTTGCACGGGATGCCGATCGCCAGGTGGGTATGATCCTGCCCCATCTGAAAGCTGTAGCGGACGTTGGGCGACAGGAGCACGCAGTCGCCGCTCCTGAACGACCAGCTTTGCTGGTTGAACTCGACCACCGCCTCGCCGCTCAACGCCACCACAAAGACGAAATGGGTCCGTTGCAATTCGGTGATCAGCACGTCGACATCGGCACCATAGGCGATCTGGTTCAGGCTGATGTCGCCGAACGAGGCCGAGCAATGGTTGAAGTCGAGATGCTTGTCGCTGCTGCGGACGACGACCTCGTGTGGAAAGAATACGCGGGTGACGCTGTCCAGCGCGTCGGCCGGGCGCAAGCTGGCGAAGCTGTGCCGGTGGACGCTCTCAAACGCCGGAGCGGCCCCGTTCGCCAGGAAGCGCTGGTCGACGGCCATTTCCCGCAAGACCGGTCCAAATCCAAGCATGGCGTGCTCCCGTCGCGCTGACCGCCCCCGTTGGGGCCTGCAAGGTGCCTTCGGCGTCCTCCGTCGTTCGAAGATCATCCCAATCGTCATGCGAGTCCAGCCGGAACGCGCAATATTCTACTTGGCGGTCGGCAGCGCGGCCAAATCGAGCGGCAGCACCCCGAACGCCTTGATCATCGCCACATAGTCCCAGCAGTCGATATTGTGGGCGATGCGGCCGTCGCGGAAGACATAGGAGGACAGGCCATGAAACTCGATCGGATGCCCGGTCCGGTCGATACCTTCGAACGGGCCGTTCCAATGCGCGCTGATCGTCCAATGGCTCGATCCGCGTTCGGGAGTCACCAGCCGCACCGGGAAGCGCAGGGTGAAATCGGGCATCGTCGCGAACACGCCCTCGGCGAACTCGCGCACCCCGGCATGGCCCTCGTGGCGGGCGCCCAGCGCCAGGTCCTCATAGAGGCAGTCGGGCGTGAACAGCGACACCAGCCGGTCGATGTCCTTGTCGCTCCAGGCCTGTTCCAGATCGTCGAAAATGGCTTCGGTCAGCATGCGTCTACTCCCGATGGCGCGTCAGCGGCCTTGCCGCTTGCGGAAATGCGGCAGGATCTTCTCGCCGATCAGGCGCAGCGATGCGGCCGGATCGGGACCGAGCGGCGGTCCGAAGGCGATATGGTCGGCCCCGCCCGCGATCATCGCCTCGATCTGGCCGATCACGTCGCCGGGCGTGCCGGTCAGGCTGAACGCCTTGACCGCCTTGTCGGTGACGAGCGCCTTCGCCTTCTCGACCTCGCCCGCGGTGAAGGCGTTGTAGGAGGCATCGATCTCCTCCTGGCTGATTCCCGCCGCGAAGGTCATGGGCGCGAGGAAGGGCTGGAGCAGCGCGAGCATGCCGCGGATATTGTCCTCGGCCGCCGCGCGATCCTCGTCGATAGAGGCAAGCGGGCCGGCGATGATCTCGATATTCCCCGTGTCGCGCCCGGCCGCCTCGGCACCGGCGATGAACTGGCGACGCAGCTCGGCGATATGATCGGGGCTGGCGGTGCAGTCGATCTTGATGCCGGGCGCGATCGAGCCCGCCATCTTCGCCATCTGCGGCCCCCAGGTGCCGATGAACAGCGGGATCGGCCGGGCGACGTCGAACTGGAAGTAGAGATCGGCGGTCGCCTTGAAGAACTCGCCGTCGAACGGTTCCCGGTCGCCCTGGAGCATCCGGGTCATCAGCAGCCACGCCTCCTTGAGCATCTTCACCGGCTTGACCGGGTTAGTGATGCCGAGCAGCGGGTTGAAGCCCCCCCGCCCCACGCCGCACACCATCCGCCCGCCGCTCAGCTCGTCGAGCGCGGCGAGGTTGGCGGCGTGGTAGACCGGATTGGCGACCTGCGGCGTCACGATGAACGGGCCGAGCTGGAGACGGCCGGTGTTCATCGCGATCATCGTCAGGATCGGCCAGGCCGGACGGAAGACGAGGTCGTCGGCGATGTGCATCTGGTCGAAGCCATAGGCCTCCACCTGCTGCGCGAGCGGGACATAGTCCTTCATCGGCAGCGCCCCGGTGACCATGATGCTGAAACGTGTCGACATGACCATCCTGTGTCTGGTGTTGGTGAAGCTGCGGGCCGCGCCCGTCAGAGCCGGTAGCGAGCGCGGACGAACCACTCGCGCGGCCGCGAGACGGTCGCCTGGGTATAGCCGATGCCGGTGTTGGAGACGCCGCTGACGATATAGGTCTTGTCGGTGATGTTGGTGGCGCCGGCCGACAGCTCGATATGGTCGCCGGGCAGCTTGTAGGTCAGGCTGGCGTTGAGCAGCCCGAAGCCCTTCTGGAACAGCGTCGGATCGTTGCTGAACTCCTTGAACTGGCTGCTGCGGTACGCATAGTCGACGCGGATCAGCGCGCTGCCCTTGTCGTCGCTGTCGAACAGCGTCGCGGTGCCGCCGATGTTCGCCGTCCATTTGGGCGTGTTCGGCACCCGGAAACTGCCCGCCGTCGGATAGTTGGCCAGCGCCTGGGGCGAGAAGCCCTTATAGTCGGCATCGGTATAGCCGAGGCTGCCGTCGAGCCGCAGCCAGTCGGCGAGCCGGGCCGACGCCTCGACCTCGACACCCTTGATCTTCGCCGAGGCGGCGTTGGCGAGCACCGGCACGAAATTGCCGATCGGGCCGGGGCCGTCCGGGTCGATATTGTAGGTGACCTGGATGTCCTTATAGTCGGTGTAGAAGGCCGCGACGTTGAAGCGCAGGCGGCGGTCGAACAGCTCGGTCTTCAGACCCACCTCATAGGAGGTCGCCTTTTCCGGGCCGGCATAGGAGACGATGTCGTTCGGGTCGGTGCCCGGCGCCGGGATGACCGGCGGGAAGTAGCGCATCGTGAAACCGCCGCCCTTGAAGCCCTTCGAGAAGCTCGCATAGGCCATGACGTCGCGGTTGAACTTGTAGTTGGCCGAGATCATCGGCGTCGTCGACTTCGACCCGCGTGAATACCAGCCGGCCGGGAACAGCCGCGTGCCGGCCGGGCCGACCGCACCCGCGAACAGGTTGACGAAGCCCGGCACGTCGGTCTGCGCGGCATAGCCCTGGAGGACCTGCACACCCGGGTTGAAGCGCCGCGTCTCGTCCGAATAGCGCAGGCCGCCGGTGATCGAGAACTGGTCGGTCAGGTCGTAGGTGACCTGGCCGAAGCCGGCATAGCTGTCGTTCTTGATCTTGCCGCCCGACAGGAACTGGACGAGCGTGAGCTGCACCGGGAAGAGCTGGGTGCCGCTCTCGTGCAGGTAATAGAGGCCGAGCACATAGTGCAGCTTATCGTCGGCGAGATCACCCAGGAGCTGGAACTCCTGGCTGAACTGCTCGGTCTTGATATGCTGCTCGATGAAGTTGAGATAGTGCGGCGAGGCGGTGATGTCCTGCGCGATGTCGACCTTCACCTTGCGCCAGGCGGTGATCGACTTGAGCGTCGCGCCGCCGACCTTCCATTCGAGGTTCAGCCCCGCGCCATAGACGTCGGTGTCGGCATAGTTGGGGCCGCTGTTGGTGGTCTCCAGCGACTTGAGCGGGCGGACCCACTGGCTGTTGTAGCAATAGGGATTGGCGAAGCGCGCCGCCCCCGCGCCCGGCAGGCAGACACCGCCCGGCACGCCGGCATTATAGGCGCCCGAGAAGGCCGCGCCCTCGTCAGCCTTGACCAGTATCTGGCCCGGCGACTGCTCGCGGATGCGGGTGCCGTCGAAGGTCAGCGTCGCGGTCAGGTTGGAGGTCAGGTCGGCCTCGACCGCGAGGCGGCCGCTCAGCCGGTCGACATTGCCCTGGCGGTCGCCGGTGTCCTGGCCGGTCTCGGTGACGCGCCTCACGAAGCCGTGGCGGCTCTGATAGGCGCCCGACAGGCGCGCGCGGACGGTGTCGCTGAGCGGGCCCGAGATCGCGCCCTTCGCATCGAAGCGGCTGTAGCTGCCGCTGGTCAGTTCGCCATAGCCTTCGAGCGTGTCGGTCGGCCGCTTCGAGATGAGCTGGATCGCGCCGCCGATCGTGTTCTTACCGAACAGCGTCCCCTGCGGTCCGCGCAGCACCTCCAGCCGGTCGATGTCGACGGCATCCAGCAGCGAACCCATCGACTTGCCGATATAGACGCCGTCCAGATAGACGCCGACCGCCGGCTCGACCGTCAGCACATAGTCGGTCTGGCCGATGCCGCGGATCGATATCTGGCTCGATGCGCCGCCGCCGGCTTCGCTCGCCGCGCTGTCGAACTGCACGTTCGGCACGAAGCTGGTGATGTCGGACGAGCTCTGGACGTTGCGTTCCTCGAGCGCGGCGCTGCTGAACGCGGAGACCGAGAGCGGCGCCGACTGGATATTCTCCTCGCGCCGGCGGGCGGTGACGGTGATCTCCTCGAGGCCGCTGGCGACCACCGGGCCCGCCGCGTCCTGCGCATGGCCGGCGCCCGGCGTGAAGACGGCCACGGTGGCGGCCGAAGCCATGAGAATCCCAATTCCCCTTTTCATCGTCATACCCCTGACATCTGGATTTCTTATGGGGCCGATGGTGCCGGGGTCCTGTCGATGCACCAAGACGCCCCCTGCAAGGCAGAGCCGCTTTTTGCCACCGAATGCGTGGGGCCCGCCGCTTAGACGCACCTTCTCCTCAAAGGCTGACTCAAAAGTCCCCGCTCGCCCTGAGGAAGCATTGAGCGTAGTCGAAATGCTGTCTCGAAGGGGCGTTCGAGGCTGGAAATATCCTTCGATATGGGCCTTCGCCAAAGCTCAGTCCCTCCTCAGGATGAGCGGTAAGGCACTTTCCGGTCAGACTCTCGGGAGGAGCGGTAAGATAGGACCTAAGGGATGACGATCGCCGTGTCGGCCTTGACCCTGTCGAGCGCGACCAGGGTGCGGAAGCGTTCGACGCAGTCGTTCTCGGAGAAGAGGCGGCGCGTCAGCGCATCATAGGCGCGCATGTCGGGGGTGACGATGATCAGCACGAAGCTCGTGCCCCCGGTCGTATAATAGCATTGCTGGACCTCGGGCTCGGCGCGGAACAGCGCCTTGGCCTCGTCGACGGTCGCGGCCCGCTCGTCGCGGAGGTGGACCTCGACGATCGCGGTGATCGCCAGCCGGACAGCATCGGGATCGACGATCGCGACGTTGCGGGTGATGACCCCGGCCGCCTCCATCGCCGCGATGCGCCGCTGCACCGCCGCGGTCGAGAGGTTGACCGCCTCGGCGATCGTCCGCTGCGGCAGCTTGTTGTCGCGCTGGACGATACGGAGGATCGCCAGGTCGAAGGCGTCGAGCACGCGCGCTGGCGAAATGATCTGCCGGCCATGCAGCGAGTAATTGTTGCATTCGATAGGCCAATCAAGAGCAAATTTATCACCTCTTCGATGATATAACTCGCCCGCCCTTCCCGCCTGCCTGTGGACCGAAATTGCCGTGAACCGGATAGCCCAGACCAACCCGACCCTCGCCGGCGTCGCCTGCGGCATGGCGGCCGGCGCCTTGTGGGGGCTGGTGTTCCTGGCGCCCGAGCTGGCGGGCGCGTTCAGCCCGCTCCAGCTCACCATCGGCCGCTATCTCGCCTATGGCGCGATCTCGGCGGTGCTGATCGCGCCGCGCTGGCGCGCCGCCGTCGCCGGGATCGGCCGCCGCGAATGGCTGGCGCTGGCCTGGCTCGCGCTGGCCGGCAACACGCTCTACTATATCCTGCTGTCGAGCGCGGTGCAGACCGGCGGCATCGCGATGACCTCGCTCGTCATCGGCTTCCTGCCGGTCGCGGTGACGATCATCGGCAGCCGTCACCGCGACGCGGTGCCGCTATCGCGGCTCGCGCCCTCATTGCTGCTGTGCGCGGCGGGCGCGGTCTGCATCGGCTGGCAGGCGGTGGCCATGCCGGCGTCGGGATCGGTCGCGGCGCAGGTGACCGGCCTGCTCTGCGCGGTCGGCGCGCTGGCCTCGTGGACGGCCTACGCGGTCGGCAACAGCCATATGCTCGGCCGCCTCCACACCGTCTCGGTCCACGACTGGAATCTGCTGACCGGGATCGTCACCGGGGCGCAGAGCGTCGTGCTGATCCCGCTCGCGCTGCTGATCGGCTCGGCACGCCACGACGGCCTCGCCTGGGCGCAATTCGCGGGTGTGTCGGTCGGCGTCGCGGTGCTGGCGTCGATCGTCGGCAACGCCTTCTGGAACCGGATGAGCCGGCTGCTGCCGCTGGCGCTGGTCGGCCAGATGATCCTGTTCGAGACGCTGTTCGCGCTGGTCTACGGCTTCCTGTGGGAACGCCGCCTGCCGACCCTGCTCGAAAGCGCCGCCTTCGCGCTGGTGGTGCTGAGCGTGCTGTCGTGCGTCGCCGCGCATCGCAGGCCGGCGGCCGGGGCGGTCCCGGCCGCCGCCTGAGCGATCAGAGCCGGCCCGCCCGTATCTCGCCGTCGATATGCTCGGCCTGGCGCAGGGCGAGCGCGACGATCGTCAGCGTCGGGTTGCAGCCCGCCGCGGTCGGGAACAGGCTGCCGTCCGAGACGAACAGATTCGCGACGTCGTGGGTGCGGCCATAGGGGGTGCAGACGCTGGCCTTGGCATCGGTGCCCATCCGTGCCGTGCCCATATTGTGGGTGGCGGGGATGAAGTCGCCCATCTCGACGATCTTCTCGGCGCCCAGCGCCTCGTAGATCCTGCGGCCGACCTTCCACGCATAGGTCTTCATCGCGATCGTGTTGGGGTGGTCCTCATAATGGACCACCGGCACCGGCAGGCCGTAGCCGTCGCGCTCGGTCGGATGGAGGGTGATGCCGTTCGAGAGCTGCGGCGGGTCCTCGCCGGTCAGCAGCAGGCCGGCGAGATGGTCATATTTGTCGAGCACCGAGGTCAGGTCCTCGCCCCAGCCGCCGATCATCATGTTCTTCGCCAGTATCTCCGGCGTGAAGGGAACGGTGCTGATCAGGAAGCCGCCCACGAAACCCCGCTCGGGCTTGTGGATCCGTTCGTCGCGGACGACGCCGGCGAGGTGGGTCTGGCGGTGGAAGTTCACCTTGCCCGGCATCACCCCCATCACCTGGATGGTGAAGTGGCGCATATAGTTGCGGCCGACGAGGCCGCTGCTGTTGGCGAGGCCGTTGGGGAAGCGCTCGCTGCGGTTGTTGAGCAGCAGGCGGGTCGTCTCGACGACGTTGCCGGCGACCGAGACGGCGCGGCACTTCTGGGTGACGCTCCGGCCCTTGCTCAGATAGGTGACGCTCTCGACCCGGCCGTCGGCGCCGAGGTTGACCCCGGTGACCATAGATTCCGGGCGCAGCTCGAACCGGCCGGTCGCCTCGGCCTTCGGGATCTCGGTATAGAGGGTCGACCATTTGGCGCCGACCGCGCAGCCCGAGGTGCAGAAGCCGAGCTGCTGGCACGGCGGCCGGTCGTCGCGCGGGACCGAGTTGATCGCCATGTTGTGCGTGTCGATGTCGGTATAGCCGCACATCCGCGCGCCCGCCTCGAGCACCTTGGTGTTGTTGCCCGCCGGCAGGAAGGGCAGCCCGTGCTTGCCGGTCACGCCCATGCGGACCTCGGCCTTGTCGTACCAGGGCGCGATCTCTTCCGGCGTCACCGGCCAGTCGACCAGCGTCGTGTCCGGCAGCGGGCCGTAGGTCGACAGCGCCCGCATTTCATAAGGCTCGATGCGCGGGCAGGCGCCGGTCCAGTGCATGGTGGTGCCGCCCACCGTCTTGCAGTTCCAGACCGGGAAATTGGGATCGGGCTTGCCGGTCGCCATGCGGCGGTCGAGCCAGGTGAGCTTCTCGAACATCACAGCCTCGTCGTTGACCACGTCGGTCAGCGACAGGCGCGGGCCCGCCTCCAGGCAGACGACCTTGTGGCCCTTCTGCGCCAGCTCGTTCGACAGCGTGCCGCCGCCGGCGCCCGATCCGATGACGACGAAGACCGAGGAGTCGTTCAGGTTGAAGCGCGCGGTCATGCCCGCGCCCCCGCCCTGGGCAGCCAATCGATGTCGTCGAAGCCGCGATCGTGATAGCCGCCATATTCGAGCGACGAGCCCTCATAGCCGACCATCTTCCAGACCGATCGGTCGCGGTAGATCAGCTCCGCGCCGCGCCAGAGGATCGCCTTGAAGAAGGGTTCCTGGTCGATCTTCTCGACCAGGCCCTTCTGGATCACCGCCGGCAGGTCGGCGAAGGGGGCGATGTGGCTGCCGTCGAGCAGCGCCAGGCCCCGGTCGTGCTCGGCGATCGCGGCGGGCTTCGCCGCGACCTCCTTGAGATAGGTTTCCGCGACGCCCCGGTAGAAGTCCGGCGTCAGCCGGCCATGCGGAAAGGCGACCCGCAGCAGCGCGGCGGTGGCAGCCGCGCCCCTGTCGACCGCCGCCACGGTGGCCCCGATCGCCCTGCCGCAGGCGAACGGGATGGTGGCCGCAAGGGCGATGCTGCGCACCGCCCCCCGCCGCGTCATGGAAACGCTGGTCATCGTCAGTTCCCGGTCGATCAGAGGGAGAAGCCGGCCTTCACATAATATTGCCGGCCGCGATCATAGGCCTGCATGAAGAAGCCGAAGGACGGCTGGTAATCGCCGAACGTGCGGAACTTCTTGTCGGCGATGTTGTCGACGCCGAAGGTCAGCGAGAAGGTCTTGCTGTCGCTCTGCCAGCGGACGTTGCCGTTGAAGACGCTGTAGCCCGGCTGGTAGAGTTCGGGGTTGTTGATGCCGTTGGCGTTGGTGAAGAAGCCCGACCGGTACGACCAGTCGACATGCGGCGTGAGCGAGCCGTTGTCGCCCAGGCCGATCTCCTTCTCGCCCGACGCGCTGACCGTCCATTTCGAGACGTAGACGAACTTGGAGTCGAGGGTCAGCCCCTGGACGCCGGCGTCGAGCTGCTTGAACTTGGCGTCGGTCAGGCCGACCGCCGCGTTCAGCCGCCAGCCGTCGCCCGGCGCGAAGTTGGTCTCCAGCTCGAAGCCCTGGATGCGCGCCTTGCCGGCATTGGTGATGAACGGCCCGACCCGCGTCGCGTCCGCCACCAGAAGCTGCATGTCCTTGTAATCGGTGTAGAAGGCGGCACCATTCAGGCGCAGGCGATTGTCGAGCGCCATCAGCTTGAAGCCGGCTTCGTAGGAGTCGACCGTCTCGGGCTTGAAGCTCGGCAGGCTCGGCTCGGGCGGGAAGATGCGCTGGGTGTAGCCGCCGCTCTTGAAGCCCTGCGAATAGGTCGCATAGAGCATGAAGTCGCGGGTCGCCTGGTAGGACAGGTTGACCATCGGCGTCCATTTGTTGACGTCGGCCTTGACCGTCTGGAGCGGCACGATGCGGGTGCCCGGCGGGATCACCAGGAACGGCGCCAGCGTCGACTTCACGAACTGGTCGGGCAGATAGTCCTTGCGGTCCTGCGTGTAGCGCAGGCCGCCGGTCAGGGTCAGCTTGTCGGTGAGCTTGTAGCCGAGCTGCGCGAAGGCCGCCCAGTTCTTGTAGTCGTAGTAGCCGCCCGATTCCGCCGACACGACGAGGAAGTCGATCGAGTTGAGGTCCTTGCCCTTCTCCTTGAAGAAGTAGAGGCCGGTGACCCAGTTGAGCCGGTCGTCGAGCGCCTTGCCGGTGAACTGGAATTCCTGGCTGAACTGCTTCTGGGTGAAGTCGTCATAGACATGGTTGATCGGCAGGTTCGATCCGTCGCGGTCCTGCGCGAAGGTGCCGTTGATGCGGCGGATCGCGGTGATCGACTTGATCTGCATCTCGTCGGTCAGGTCGTAGGACGCGGTGAGCGACGCCGACCACAGCTCGAGGTCCGAGAAGGTCCGCCCCGTCGAATAGTTGCTGTCCTTCGAATAGAGGCGCTGGTTGTAGCATTGCGTGTTCCCGACCGCCGCCGCGGTCAGGCAGTCGGCCGGATTGCCGAAACCGCTCGCGATGAAGTTCTGCAGCGTCACGAAGCTGCCGGTCGCGGTCGGATCGATGCCCGAGATGGTGACCGGGGCGCCGTTGCTCTTGTCGCGGGTATAGTCGCCGGCGATCGTCGCCTCGAACCGGCTGTCGATCGGCGCGATGCGCAGCGCGCCGCGGATCATCTTGGTATCCTGGTTGCCCAGCTTCTTGCCGAGCCCCGGCGCGTTGACATAGCCGTCCTGCGAGAAGAGGCCGCCGCTGACCTTCGCGTAGATGCCCTCCGCGATCGGGCCGCTGACCATGCCGCGGACGTTGATCCGGTCGTCGGTGCCATATTTGATGTCGGCCTTCAGCTTGAACTCGTCGCTCGGCTGGACCGTGGTCAGGTTGATCGCACCGCCGATCGTGTTGCGGCCGAACAGCGTGCCCTGCGGGCCGCGCAACACCTCGACCGAGTTGACGTCGATCAGGTCGAACACGCCGCCGGCGGTGCGGCCGAGATAGACGCCGTCGATATAGATGCCGACGCCCGGTTCGACGGTCGGCGCGAAGTCGTTCTGGCCGATGCCGCGGATGTAGACGGCCGCGTTCGACGCGATGCCGCTGTTCGACGGGATGTTGGCGAAGGTCAGGTTCGGGGTGAAGTCCTGGATGCGGTTGACCTGGGTGATGCCCTGGGCCTCGAGCCGGTCGCCCGAGAAGGCGGTGATCGAGATCGGCGTGCTCTGCAGGTTCTCGGTCTGGCGGCGGGCGGTGACGGTGATCACCTCCAGCTCATTCTCGCCCTCGGTCGAGGCACCCTGCGCGAGCGCCTCCTGGCTGACGCCGCACAGCGCGGCGGCGATCATCGCCGAGGACAGGAGGCGGCGCTTGATCCAAGCTGTAGAAATCATGACATTCCCCTTTCGCAATTGACGGGCCCTGCGAACTCGCGCCGGTCTATGCCGGGCTACGATGGGGAAGGTCTCAATTCGGGCGGCCGCCGACTATCCAGTATCCGCAGCCGATGTGCGTCATTGGTACGAAACGGTTGGCGAGAAATGGATGACCGGAGGGTGTGACATTTCCGCCGATGACGGTTTCATCCGACGTCATGCCGGCGAGGCCGGCATCCCGGGCGTCTCCTGCCTCGACCTGACCTCCCTATCTCCCAAGATCCCGGCCTCCGCCGGGATGACCTGTCTGGGGGACGGGAATCAGCCCACCAACAACGACCGGGCGAAGGCGAGCAGTGCCGCATCGGCGTGGCGCGCGCCGGTCAGCATCATGCCGATCGGCATCCCCTGCCCGTCCGTGCCCGACGGCAGGCTGATCGACGGCAGGCCGGCCATGCTGTCGGGCCGGGTGAAGCGGGTGATGGTCGGGAAGGTCGGCGCCGGCCGGCCGTTGAGCGACAGCTCGGGCCCGGTATCGATCGCCGGCGCGACCAGCGGCGCGGTCGGCAGCAGGATATGATCGACGCCGCCGGCGAAGATCGCGGCATAGGCGGCGCGCAGTGCCGGCCAGTCATGGCCGATCGCCTGCGCATAATGCGCGGCAGTGACGGTCGCGCCGTCCGACGCGAGCCCGAGCAGATGCGCGACGTCGGGGCTGGCGACCGCCGCGACCAGCTCCTCGAACGAGCGACCGGCGAGATCGGGCGCGATCGCGCGCAGCGTCTCGTGCGTCTGGTAGAGCGCGATCGGGAAGCCGCAAGCCTCGTCGAGCGCGTTGACCTGCGCGAGGTCGACGGTGACGACGCGATGCCCGGCCGCCTCGATCCGCGCCATCATCGCGCCATAGGCATCGGCGACAGCCGGCTCCAGCTCGCCCAGGTCGTCGTCCGAGGCGATGCCGATGGTGCGCCGGCCGACCGCCGCATCGGCGGGGATTCCGCCCGCGAGCATCGCGTCGGCCCATACTATCCAGCGCAGCTCGCGCGCCATCAGGCCGATCGTGTCGCGGCTTGGCGACAGGCCGATCAGCCCGTCCGAGGGATAGCGGCCCATCGAAGGGCGGAAGCCGATCACGCCGCAGAAGCTTGCCGGAATCCGCGCCGAGCCGCCGGTGTCGGTGACCAGCGAGAGATCGCCGAGGCCGACCGCCAGCGCCGCGGCCGACCCGCCGCTCGATCCGCCCGCCGCGCGCGCCGGATCGTGCGGATTGGCGATCGCACCGGTCCAGCCATTGGCGCCGGTGACGCCGAAGGCGAGCTCGTGGAGCGTCGTCTTGATCGGCAGGACCGCCCCCCTCTCGCGCAGCAGCCGCACGGCGGTCGCGTCGCGATCCGCGCGGACGTCGGCGAAACCCGGCGAACCGGCCGTCCATTGCAGACCGGCGACGGCGATATTGTCCTTCACGAGCACCAGGGGCGCGCTCCCTTCCGGAAGCGCGCCCCTGGCCGCGATGGCGTCGCGATCGACCGCGGCGAGGGCGTTGAGCGCCGTCGCCCGGTCGATCAGACGTTCGAGTGTCGCTTGGTCGACGATGGCTCTTACCCCAGTGCGATGGTGACCGACTTGCTCTCGGTGTAGAGGTCGCGCGCGACATGGCCAAGCTCGCGGCCATAGCCCGACATCTTGTAGCCGCCGAACGGCACCGCCGGATCGAGAAGGTTGTGGCAGTTCACCCAGACGGTTCCGGCCTTGAGCTTGCGGACCATGCGGTTGGCGAGCGAGAGGTTGTTGGTCCAGACGCTGGCGCCGAGGCCGTAGCTGCTATCGTTCGCCATCGCGGTCGCGGCCTCGAGGTCGTCGAACGGCGTCGCGGCGAGCACCGGGCCGAAAATCTCCTCGCGGTAGATCGTCATGTCGGGGCGGACGTCGGCGAACACCGCCGGACGGAAGAAGAAGCCCGCGCCGTCGACCGCCTTGCCGCCCGCGATCAGACGACCGCCCTGTTCCTGGCCGAGGTCGAGGAAGCCCTGGACCCGCTCACGCTGCTTGGCCGAGACCAGCGGACCCATCTGCGACGACGGATCGAAACCCGATCCGAGGGTGAAGCCTTCGGCGACCTGCGCGAGGCCCTCCATCACCGCATCGTAGATCGGGCGCTCGACGAACAGGCGCGAACCGGCAGTGCAGACCTGGCCATGGTTGAAGAACACCGCCTGCGCGGCGCCCTGGACGGCCATGCCGATATCGGCGTCCTTGAGGATCACGACCGGCGACTTGCCGCCCAGTTCGAGCGAGATGCGCTTCATCGAGTCGGCCGCGCGGCGCTGGATGATCTGGCCGACCTCGGTCGATCCGGTGAAGGCGATCTTGTCGACATCGGGATGATCGACGAGCGCCGCGCCCGGCTCGGCATCGCCGGTGACGATGTTCACGACGCCATCGGGGAAGCCCGCCTCGCAGATCAGCTGGCCGAGGCGCAGCGCGGTCAGCGGGGTGTCCTCGGCCGGCTTGAGCACGACGGTGCAGCCCGCCGCGATCGCCGGGGCGATCTTCCACACCGCCATCACCAGCGGGAAGTTCCACGGGATGATCTGTCCGACCACGCCGACCGGCTCGCGCAGCGTCTGCGACGTGAACTGCATGTCGGGGATATAGGCGAAGGACGGGTTGATCGTGGTACCCTCGATCTTCGTCGCCCAGCCCGCCATGTAGCGCAGCGAGTCGATCGCGATGTTGAGGTCGCCATGGCGCGCCATCATCAGCAGCTTGCCGTTGTCGATCGTCTCCAGCTCGGCGAACTCGTCGGCATGCTGTTCCAGCAGATCGGCGAGCTTGAGCAGCAGCCGCTCGCGCTGGACCGGGCGGAACGCCGCCCAGCTGCCCTCGAACGCCCGGCGCGCGGCCTTGACGGCGCGATCGACGTCACCCGCGGTGCCGGCGGGGACAGTGGTGACGGGAAGGCCGGTCGCAGGATCGGTGACGGTGATCGTACGGCCCGACTCGGACCCGACCCACTGGCCGTCGATCAGCATCTGTCCCGGCGCCGAAACGAAGGCGCGGGCGCCCGCCCCGAGCTTGCCCTTCTGGTCGATGACGTCCGACATTTCCACTCCTCAAGCCTTGCAAAAAGATGCCGCAGCTAAGCGTCGAGGCGGACGAGCCGCTATCCGCAATGCGAAGCAGCCATCCGCATCTCGCACCCTAACAAAAGGGGGCCGGGGCCACCGCTTGACATTTCAACTAATTTGGATTGTCCTTTCCGTCCCGGCCGGCCTAGCCTCAGAACCGGCCTGAGCCGGCCACTGCCCGTACGGTGGGAGGAGGTGCGATATGCTGACCCTGGCACGAGACGACCCTCATACGGCGACGCGTGATTTCCAGTCGAACGATCCGGGCGAGATCATCGACTATGTCGGCAAGACGCTGGCCCCGCACCGGATGGACATGGGCGATCCGTCGCGCATGTCGGCGAAGCTGAGCTGCATCGGAGTTGCGCCGACCCAGATCGTCGACATCCAGTACGGCACCGACGTCTGGATCGACCCCGGCGAACTCGACGCGCATTTCCTGGTCCATGCATCGATCGAGGGGACGAGCGAGGTCTGGGCCGGCGGATCGGAAGGGTCGATCCGCCCCGACAACCTGCATATCAGCTCGCCCGGCGCGCCGATCCGCATTCACATGACGCCGGCCTGCCGGCACCTGACCGTGCGGATCGCCCGGTCGGCCTTCGAGGAGTATCTGACGCGGGTCATGAACATCCCGGCGAACCGGCCGCTGGTATTCTATCCGGGCCGCGAATGCGGACGCGAGCTGCCGGTCGTATGGCGAAACCTGCTCAACCATCTGATCGACCAGACGACGCACGGTCCGATGCTGATGTCGAACAACCGGACGCAGCGTCAATATTCCATGCTGATGATCGAACTGCTGCTGAGCAACTATTGCAACAGCTATTCGGACCAGATCGCGCTTTACGGCAACGATATCTCTCCCTGGCACGTCCGCCGCGCCCGCGACATCATCCACGCCTCGTTCGACGACAGCATCTCGGTCACCGATCTCGCCAACCAGGTGGGAGTGAGCGTCCGCAGCCTGCAGAACGGCTTTCGCCAGTTCCTGGGGCTGACGCCGGTCGAATATGTCCGCCGGCACCGGCTGGAGAAGCTCCACAGCGCGCTGATGGACGCCAGTCCCGAGGCGAGCGTGACCGAGCTGATGCTCGAATGCGGCATCGTCAATTTCGGCCGCTACGCGCAATATTACCGGCACCAATATGGCTCCCGCCCGTCGGAGACGCTGCGCAGCAGAAGGCCGTGCTGATCTAATTCCTCCCTATGCGCAGCATGGGGAGGGGGACCATGCGTAGCATGGTGGAGGGGGTTGGCGCGCAGCGCCAGCTTCGCTGTCGCACCCCTCCACCGCCTACGGCGGTCCCCCTCCCCATCTGCGATGGGGAGGATTTGCCGGTTAGAACACCCGCCCCCGGTTCAATATCCCCTTGGGGTCGAGCGCCGCTCTGATCGTCCGCATCATCGCGATCTCCGCGACGCTGCGGCTGTGGCCGAGCCAGGCGCGCTTCAGGATGCCGATGCCGTGTTCGGCCGACACCGACCCACCGGCCGCGCGCACCGCGTCGTAGACGATCGCCTCCGCCACCGGCCGCTGCGCCTCCTCGGCCAGTTCGAGCGCGAGGTGAAGGTTGCCGTCGGCGATATGGCCGAAGCAGATCGGCCGGCTGCCCGGCACCTCCCTGGCCAGCCGCGCGCGCAGCTCGGTGACGAGGCCGCCAATCGCGCCGATCGGTGCGCTGACGTCGAAGGGCTCGACGATCGCCATCGCCCCGACCAGTTCGCCGACCGCGTCGCGGAAGCGCCAGAAGCGCTGATGGTCGCGCTCCGACCGGGCGACCAGCGCGTCGCGCACCGTACCGTCGGCGAAGCTCTCCTCCAGTGCCACCGGCAGCGCCTCGTCGTCGCCGCTCTCGGTCTCGACGAGGACGACCAGTTCGTGCGCCGCGTCGAACGGATAACCCTGGCCGCTGGCGACGCAGGCGGCGCCGAAGAAATCGCTCCACATCAGCTCATAGGCCGAGAGTTGCCCCGGCATCGCCCGTTCGAGCCGCGCCAGCAGCCGTACGGCCGCCGCATAATCGGCAACGGCGCACAGCGCGGTCTGCCGCCCGATCGCGGGCGGGCGCAGCCGCAGCACCGCGCGGGTGACGATCCCCAGCGTCCCTTCCGATCCGATGAAGAATTGCTTCAGGTCATAGCCGGTGTTGTTCTTCAGCATCGCGCCGAGCGACGAGATGATCGTGCCGTCGGCGAGCACCGCCTCCAGCCCCAGCACCTGCTCGCGCATCATGCCGTAGCGCAGCACCTGCGTGCCGCCGGCATTGGTCGCGATCATCCCGCCGACCGTGCAGCTTCCGCGCGCGCCGATGTCGACCGCCAGCCGCCACCCCGCATCGGCCGCCGCCTGCTGCGCGACCTCCAGCACGCAACCCGCGCCGACCGTCATCAACCCGGCATCGGTGTCGATCGCCTCGATCGCGGCCATGCGTTCGAGCGACAGGATCAGCTCGCCGTCGCGCGGCAGGCCGCCGCGCGTCATGCCGGTGCGGCCGCCCTGGACGACGACCGGCTGGCCAGCGGCATGGCAGTAGCGCAGCACCGCCGCGACCTGATCGACATTGCCGGGGCGGACCAGCCCGACGGGCCGCCCCGCCTCGCCGCCGGTCTCGTCGTCGAGATAGCGCGGCTCGACCGCATCGGGCCCGAAGGCGTTGCCGGCGCCGACGATGGCGGCGAGCGCGTCGACGATCATCGCTCCCCGCTATCGGCGAATTTCGGCATCAGGTCGCGCTGGCGCAGCAGCGCGACGAAATCGGCGAGCCTCCCGCTGCGATAGGCGCCGACGTCGACGCCATCATAGTCGTAGAAACCCGCCCCGTCGCGCAAGCCCCGCCGCGCCTGCGCCATGTTCTCGCCGATGATCGCGGGAGCAGCGAAGCGCCCAGCGTCGACTGCCTCCGACAGGAAGGCGCTGGCGTGGTGGAGGATATCGCCCCCGCCCCAGTCGATGAATTCGAGCAGACCGAGCACCGCGAAGCGCAGCCCGAAGCCGACCCGGATCGCGGTGTCGATGTCCTCGGGCGAGGCGACGCCCTCCTCCGCCATCCGCGCGGCCTCGTTCATCGCCAGCGCCTGGATGCGCGGCACGATATAGCCTGGCGAGGTGCGGCAGGTGACCGGTACCTTGCCGATCGCGGTCAGGATCTCCCGGAGCCGCGCCAGCACCTCAGGCGCGGTGTCGGCCGAGGGCGACACCTCGACGAGCGGCATCAGATAGGCGGGGTTGAGCCAGTGCGCGTTGAGGAAGCGCTGCGGCCCCTTCACCAGCGGCGCGAGCGTGTCGGCGTCGATCGTCGAGGTGGTCGAGGCGATGATCGCGTCGTCGCGGGCATGCTCGCCGACGAAGGCGAAGCATAGGCGCTTGGCGTCGACCGTCTCGGGAACCCCTTCGAACAGCAGGTCGCACGCCGCGATCGCCGCCGGCGCGGCTTCGCGGCCGGCGAAGCTCACACGGTCGAGCGCGGCGGCGACCGCCCGATCGTCCATCGCGCCGACCGACTTCAGGAAAGCGAAATCCTGTCCGATTTCGTGCATCGCCTCCGCCGCGAGCCGTCCGGCGGCTTCGGCGTCACGTGGCTTGACGTCGATCAGGACGACCGCGTGGCCGGCCAGGGCGAAGGCGACGGCGATGCCGCGCCCCATCCGCCCGGCGCCGACCGCGCCGATCCGGAGCGCCTCAGATGCCATCATGCAGGAAGTCCTTCATCGCGTTGCGATCGAGCGTGTCGAGCCCGAGGCTTTCGAGCGTGCGGCCGGCGGCATAGAGATCCTCGCCGGTGATCGCCGACGCCATGGCGAGCAGGCCGGACGCGACCGGGGTCTCGACGCCCAGCCAGCGGCCGATCGACACCAGCATCGACAGGCCGAGCGCGGTGTCCTCGCGCATGTAGCGATGGGTCTTGAGATCGATCTTCTCGCGCCAGTCGCCACTGTCGGTGAGCTTCTCGTGCGCGGCGTTGCCGTACATCCACTCGTCGCCATCGAGCGTGTAATGATCGGCAAGCGGGAAGTGCGGCGCGCGATAGCCGAGCGCCTCGCGCAGCGCGATCCGTTCATTGTCGAGCGCGGTGGTGACCGCGCGGATCGACGGCTGGGTGCCTTCGTTGTGGATGTCCCAGGCCGGGAAATATTCGAGCGGCCCGGCGTTCATCAGGATCAGCGGCGGATGGATGATCGGTCCGGCGTTCATCAGCCCGCCCGACAGTCCGTCCTCGATCCGCTCGATCGCCGGATAGACCTGTTCGAGCAGCCCGAAGGCATGGCCGGCGTTGCGCGCCGGGAATACGCCGGTCGGCAGCCGGGTGGCATAGGCGCTGACGACGATCTCGGCCGGGCCATGCTTGCGCACCAGATAGGGCAAGGTGCCTGTCTCCGCAAAACTGACGTCGGCGCTGTTACCGGCGGCGCGCGCCGCCTGCGCGAACAGGATCGAGCCGAGCGTGCCCGGCGGCAGAAACGCGACTTGTCCGTCGCGCCAATGGGGGGCGCAGGCAGCAGCCAGGTCCTCATGGGTGTCGGCCGGCAGCGGGATCACGACGACCTCGGCCGAGCCGATCGCCTCCTCCAGCGACAGCGTCGGGTGCGCGATCGCGACCTCGCGGTCGCCCCTGGAGTCCCGGATGCGGATGCTGCGCCTCTCCAGCACCGGCGCGAACGCCTCGGCGCCGCGGCGCCAGAACCAGACTTCGTGCCCCTTCTCGCTCAGCTCAACCGCCGCCGCGTAGCAGCCATGTCCCCCGCCCAATACCGCGACACGCATTCCCGAATTCTCCCATTGGATCGAAATCTGCCAGCATTGTGCCGGACGCGGCCGGCACCACTATACGCTATCGGCAGGGATGATCCGCAATCTGCAGCAATGTCGCGGCGCCCTTTCCGGCGAGGATTGACAGGCGATGGCGGGAGGGGCCCTCATCACCGCACGGATGGCCTATCTTTATTGCCATTTCACGTGACATATAATCCACCCACCCGCGGAGTCGAACGGCGGGCAGCGAGGAGCCAGGGATGCAACCAGACGAACGACGGGGATGGTATGTCGTCATCCTGTGCATGACGGCCTATATCTTCTCGTTCATCGACCGGCAGATCCTCGCCCTGCTGATCGCCCCGATCCAGGCAGACCTCGGCATCACCGATACCCAGTTCGGCCTGCTCCACGGCCTCGCCTTCTCGCTGTTCTACGCGACGATGGGCATTCCGGTCGCCAGCCTGTCGGACCGCGCCTCGCGCCCGCTCATCATCGCCATCGGCGTCGCCTTCTGGAGCGCGGCGACGATGGCCTGCGGGCTGGCGCGCAGCTTCCTGTCGCTGTTCCTCGCGCGGATCTGCGTCGGCGCCGGCGAAGCGGCGCTCTCCCCCGCCACCTATTCGCTGATCAGCAACCTCTTCCCGCGCGAGAAGCTGGGCCGCGCTGTCGCCGTCTATTCGCTGGGTTCCTTCCTCGGTTCGGGCATCGCCTTCCTCGCAGGCAGTGCGGTGATCGCGATGGTCAGTGGAACCGACAGCATCACTTTCGCCGGGGTCGCCTTCCGGCCGTGGCAACTGGTCTTCCTGATCGTCGGCGCGCCGGGCCTGCTGCTCGCCGCCATCATCTTCCTGACGGTGCGCGAACCGCTGCCGCCCGCCGCCCGCACCGGCACAACCGACCACCCCTCGTTCACTGCGGTGATCGCCTTCCTTGCACGCGAGCGAGCGATCTTCGTGCCGCACATTCTGGGCTACACCTTCGCGGCGATGGCGCTCTTCTCGCTGCTCGGCTGGTCACCGGCCTATCTGATGCGTGTCCATGGGCTCGATCCCGCCACCGCGGGGCTTTGGCTCGGCATCGTCAGTATCGTCGCCGGCGGTGGCGGCGTCCTCGCCAGCGGCTGGATCATGGATCGGCTCGGAAGTGGCGGTGTCGCCGACTCGCCGTTCCGTACGGGTATCATCGGCGCGCTGGGCACCATGCTGCCTGCCGCCGCCCTGCCCTTCGCGCCGAATTTCGGAACGGGCATGGCATTGCTCGCGGTCGCGCTGTTCTTCGCCTCCTTCCCGATGCCGCCCTCGACCGCCGTCATGCAGATCGTCGCGCCGGCCGCGATGCGGTCGCGCGTCGCGGCGATCTTCCTGTGCAGCAATTCGCTGATCGGCCTGACGCTCGGATCGCTGTTCGTCGGCCTGCTCAACGACCATGTGTTCAGCGGCCCGGCGGCGGTCGGCAGTTCGCTGGGCATCGTCGTCGCCGGCGCCTCGATCGCCGCGGCGGGGCTGCTGGCGCGGGGATGCCGGCCCTATGCGCGCACGCTCGCGGATCGGCCCGCCCATGCCGCGGCCTGAGCGGGAAGCGGCATTTTCCCCTTCCGGGGGACGCCATAAATTAGTTGCCTTTTCAAGTGATATGTTTAGCATTGGCGGGAAGGACAATCCCACCAGCCAGGAGCACGCGGCATGGACGCCAAGGAGCAAGTGAAGCCCGAACCGAGCGACCGGACGGCCGCGCTGGAAACGCTGCTGTCGGCGGCGCGCGCGCGGCGCGACGAGTTCAACGCCAACCAGCAGATCAGCGCCGACGTCGTCGAGATGATGAAGGCGGCCGGGGTCTATCGTGCGATGGTCGCCAAGCGCTTTGGCGGCGACGAAAAGTCCCCTGCCGAATTCCTGCGCCTGATCGAGACGATCTCGCAGGCCGACGGCTCGACCGGCTGGGTCGCCAGCTTCGGCTTCTCGGCGGTCTATCTGTCGGCGCTGCCGATCGAAACGCTCGAGGCGATGTATGCCAACGGTCCCGACGTGGTCTTCGCCGGCGGCATCTTCCCGCCGCAGAAGGCGGTGCCGGTCGAAGGCGGGCTCGAAGTGTCGGGCCGCTGGAGCTGGGGCAGCGGCTGCACCGGTGCGGAGGTCATCGGCGTCGGCATCAAGGTCGAGGGCGGCGGCCCCACCGGCGGCCTGCCGCTGATCGCGGTGACCCCGGCCAAGAACGTCCAGATCGTCCCCAACTGGGACGTCATCGGCATGCGCGGCACCGGCAGTCACGACATGGTGCTCGACAAGGTCGTCGTGCCCGAGGCGTGGACCTTCGTGCGCGGCGGCAAGTCGAGCCTCGACACCCCGCTCTACCGCTATCCGTCGATGCCGCTCGCGGCGCAGGTGCTGGCGGTGGTCGGGCTCGGCATCGCACGCAGCGCACTGGACCAGATGACCGCCCTCGCCGGCGGGCGGACCTCGATCACCGGCCAGCCCACCCTGGCCGACCGCCCCTATGTGCAGACCGATATCGCCAAGGCGGAGGCGGCGCTGCGCTCGGCTCGCGCCTTCTTCTACGAGATCACCGAGGAAGCCTATGCGACGCTGGTCGCGGGCGACGAGCTGAGTATCGAGACCCGCGCCCTGCTCCGCCTCGCCTCGACCAACGCCGCGCGCGTCGGCGCCGACATCACCCTCGACATCTACCGCATGGCCGGCACGACCGGCGTCTTCGCCAATCACTGGATCGCGCAACTGATGCAGGATGCGCAGGTCATCCCGCAACACGCCTTCCTGGCCGACACCACCTGGCAGAATGCCGGCAAGGTGCTGCTGGGCCTCGAATCCCCTCCCGGATATCCCTGAACTGGAAAGGACGACCCTCATGACCACCGAGAAACAGCGCCTTCGCGTCCTCTTCTGCGGCGCCGTGCTGCAGAATTTCTTCGATCTTCCCGCCGGCGACATCGGCAAGGTGTGGGCGGCGACCGGCGAGATGCTGAAGGGCATCCGCGACCTGCCGGGCGTCGAGATCCTGGGCACTATCGACGACGACCAGACGATGGTCGGTACCTCGCCGACCGGCTGGCCCTGGACCTTCTACATCCTCGCCGAGGTTCCCGATCGCGAGACCGCCGTCGCGGCCTGCAACCTGTTCCGCACCATCGAGGTCGGCGAGTATCGCCTGTGGAAATATATGCGGGTCGAGGCGCGGATCGGCCGTGAGCTGGTGATCCCGGCATGACGCAGGGCAGCGGCGGCGACGTCGTCCTCGTCACCGGCGGCGCGAGCGGCCTGGGCGCGGCGATCGCACGCGGAATGCATGAGCGCGGCTTCCGCGTGGGCATCGGCGATCTCGACGCCGCCGCCGCCGCGGCGCTGGCCGCCGAGCTCGACCCGAGTGGGGCGACCGCCATCGGTATCGCCCTCGACGTGCGCGAGCAGTCCTCGTTCGAGGCTGCGCGCGACACGCTGGTGGCGCGCTGGGGATCGGTCGAAGGGCTGGTCAACAACGCCGCCGCCACCGCCGCCAAGCCGGTACTCGACATCACCCCCGACGAGTTCGACGCGGTGATGGCGGTCAACGCGCGCGGCACCTTCGTCGGGTCGCAGGTGTTCGGCCGTGTGTTCAAGGCGCAGGGCTATGGCCGCATCGTCAACCTCGCCTCGCTCGCGGGGCAGAATGGCGGGACGGCGACAGGCGCGCATTATGCCGCGTCCAAAGGCGCGATCCTGACGCTCACCAAGGTGTTCGCGCGCGATCTGGCCGCCTTCGGCGTCACCGCCAACGCGATCGCGCCGGGGCCGCTCGATTCGCCGATGGTTCACCGCACCATCTCCGAAGAGGCAATGCCTCGCTTCCTGGAGAATATCCCGGTTCGCCAGCTCGGCACGCCGGCGTTCATCGCCGACATCGTCGCGCGCCTGTGCGCCCGCGACGCCGGTTTCGTGACCGGTGCCACCTGGGACATCAACGGCGGCCTCTTCATGCGCTGATCCGGGAGGCCGGCGACGATGAAAACGGGCTTGCGCCGTCGGCAAAAGGGGGAGAGAGCGACGAGCATGATGGACAACGCCCTGCGTGACAGCCCTCCCCCCGACGCGACGGGGTTCGACCCGCATGACTGGCCGTTCTTCTGGATGACGCAGGCGGTCGGCCGCTACCTTCAGCGGCTCGAGACGGCGCTCAAGCGGGTCGAGCTCGACGTGTCGCGCTGGCGGGTGCTGATGTGCCTCAAGGATGGTCAGGCGACGAGCGTGAGCGAGATCGCCGAGCTGGCGATCGTCAAGCTGCCGACCATGACCAAGATCGTGCAGCGGATGCAGGCCGACGGCCTCGTCACCTGCGAAGCGCGAGCGTCGGACGGTCGGGTGACCGAAGTGTCGCTGACCGAACGCGGCCTCGCCGCGCGGCAGGAGGCCTGGACGATCGCCAACAAGCTCTACGTCCAGGCGTTCCGCACCATCGCGGCCGACGACAAGCAACGCCTCAACCGGCTGATGGAATCGATCTTCAACAATCTCAGCGAGTGGTGATCACGGCCTGATCGTCATCCCGGACCTGATCCGGGATTCAGAAACGCAGCGTTGGAACAGGAAGCGCGGCGTTGCGTCTCTAAGCATCGAGCGTTGTATCCGATGCAACCACTTCCGCTCACCCTGAGGAGGCATTGAGCGCAGTCGAAATGCCATCTCGAAGGGCTATGCGAGGCTCAAAAATCCTTCGACTGGGCCTTCGCCAAGCTCAGGCCCTGCTCAGGACGAGCGGATCAGATATAATGCTCGATGCTCCGGATGCTAAATCACGTTCAGCATGACGGGTTGGGCGTCAGCCCTGGTGAGCCGCCTTGACCACGGTGCAGGCGATCGCGCCGAAGTCGCCGAAGTCGGCGGTGCAGCGCTGGCCGATCCGGACGGCGTGGACGCCGGTGATCGCGCCGGTCGAGATCAGGTCGCCCTTGCGGATCGGCCGGCCCATGCGTGCCGTGCGGGCGAGCGCGAAGGCGAACGCCGCGATCGGGGTGCCGGGGATCGCACTGGCCGGCGCCTGTCCCGCCACCGTGCCATCGATCGTGGTGATACAGCGGATCGCATCGAACGACAGCGCGCGCCAGTTGGCGATCTCAGCCCCGAGGACCAGGCCGTTATTGCCGCCGAAGCTGGCGATCGTGGTGAGCGGGCCAAGGTCGTTGGCCGCCGCGAACGGGCCGCCAGCCACTTCGACCGCGATGTGCATCGCGCCCGCCAGATCGGCCGCCTCATCGGCGGTCCAGTCGGTCTTGCCGGCCGGCGCATCGCCCGAGGCGACGATCACCAGCTCGGCCTCGAACGCCGAGAAGCCGTTCTCGATCGCGGCGAAGTCGTTGGTCGCACCGGCGCTCAGGATGGTGGCGGCGAACATCGGGCCGACGAAGCGGTCCTCGCCAAGCGTCTCGACCAGCGGCGGGGCGATCCGGCCGACCTTCCAGCCGGCGATCCGATCGGGCCATTGCCCGATCTCCGCGAGCTGAACGGCATAGGCCTGGTCGAGATCGGCCGGCAGCGCGCCGGGATAATCGGAAAAACCGCTGGCGGCCCTGCGGGCCTCGACGAAACGCGCCGCTTGTCGTTCGATGCTCATCGACCTCGCCTGAATGGTGAGACGCTTCGGACCGGCCGGCCCGAAGCGTTCAAGGGTTACAGAAGATAGCCGATACCATGCTGGTAATCGTCGCAATTTACCAGCGTGACGATCTTCCGGTCGAGCTTCAGCCCGTCGGCGGTCGAGACGATGCGATAGACGACGTCGGCCGCCATGGTGCGCATCCGCTCATATTTATACTCGACCATGATCATCGCCGCGCGCAGCGTGATCGCGCCGTCCTCGACCGCGACCGGCACGAAGCGCGAGACGGTGCGGACCGTGCGCGCCGGCGGTGCCGACGACATCGAGAAACCCGACAGCAGCCGCTTGACGCGCGCCTGACGCATCTCGGCATCGTCGTTGACGATGTTGAGCCGGTCATCATAGTCGCTGACGTCGCGCTCGGTCGGAACGATGTAGCGGCCATTCTCGGTCCAGAGCGGCAGCCATGCCTTGTAGTCGAGCCGGTCGAGCATGTCGGCCTCGGCCCAGACGAACTGGATCGCGTCCTGCAGCGACGGCGCGGCCGCCGCCTCGGAACGGTTCAGGGGTTCAGCGATCGTGCTCACGCGGTCATCATCCTTTTCCACATCTGATAGGCGGCGCGCATGCCGGTCTCGGCGCTGACGTCACCGGCATTATGCCCCGGCGCGGCGACGCCCTCCGGCGCGTCGACACCGCGATTGACCATGATCCACAGGTCCTGGCCCGCGCGCGCGCCGCGCTGGACACGCTCCCAGCCCTCGGCATCGTCGGGGGTGCCGAAGCCCATCGGGCCCTGGAAATGCTCGTGCAGGCGCAGCCGCATGCGGTTCGCCGCATCCGGACCGCCGTCCATGCCGATCGCAACGTGCATGATCTCGGTCTCGTTGACCTCGATCGGGCGCAGCACGCGGAAGAAGGCCATCGAGCAGGCGACGTTGGGGAACAGGTTCAGGTTGAAGCCCGAACCGCCGACGGCGCGGACGACGCGGCGCACCTGCTCGTCGGGCATACCCTCGGCCGCCAGCTCCTTCGCCAGCTCCTCGAAGCGCTGCGGGATCGGCGCGTCGAGATTCTCCTCGAGGTCGATCAGGTCGGGGATCATGACCATCACGCTGTGGCCGTTGCCCAGGTCCTCGACCCAGCCGCCATGCGCCAGCACCTGGAAGACGTTCTCCGCCTCCGGGTCGAGCGAGTCGAGGAAGGTCTTGTGGACGATCGGGAAGTGATAGGCGTCGGTGGTGTTCTCGAGCTGGATCTTCCAGTTGCCCGGGAAGCGGAAGCGATGCTCGCCCAGCGTCTTCACGCCGTAGCCGCCGCCCTGTTTCATGAACAGGTCGATCCACTTCTTCGCCGGGCCGAGGAAGTCGACCAGCGGCTGGATGTCGTCCTTGAAGGTGGCGAAGATCATCCCGTTATATTCTTCGGTGCGCAGCGACACGAGGCTATAGTCGGCGGTGTCGAGACCCTCGCCATAGCCGTTGATGTGCGGCACCTTGCGGAGCGTGCCGTCGACGTCGTAGCTCCAGCCATGATAGGGGCAGACGAAGACGCTGGCCTTGCCCTTGCGCTTCTCGCACACGCTGGCGGCGCGGTGGCGGCAGCGGTTGAGCAGGGTGTGGATCTTGCCCTGCTTGTCGCGGGTCACGATCACCGGCTCGCGGCCGACCCAGGAGGTCTTGAAGGTGTTGCCGGCGGGCACGTCGCTGGCGTGCGCGACCCAGACCCAGGTGCTCTTGAAGATCCGGTCCATCTCCTCCTCGAAGATGGCCTCGTCGGTATACATCGGCGTCAGGACACGATCGTCCCGCACCAGGGTGGCGAAGTCTGTGCTCATGATGGCTCCTTTGACGCAACGTCAGGGACGGAGATGGGTGCGGCGTCGGACCAATGGTCGACATCGCGGGCGAAAAGATTCTCGGTGACGAAATGGGATATCCGCCAGGCGCCGTCCTCGACCGCGCAGCGGATCGTCAGCGCGGCCGAGCGGAGGTCCGACCGGCCGTCGCGATAGGTCGAGGTCTGCAGCATCGACCATTGGCCGACCGCCGCTGCGGGCCCCTCGATCGTGATCGTCTCGGTCGACAGGAAATGCGCGTTCATCGCGAAATGCGCGACCGGCACGGCATAGCTGCCGAGCATTGCGACGATCGCGTCGCGGCCCTCGTGACGGCCGAACGCCTTGCGGTAGCGGCCCCGCCCTTCCCACAGCGCGTCGCGGGTGAAGCACAGGCCGAGCTCGTCGAGCGGCGTGTCGGGACCCAGCGTGTCGCAGAGCCGGAAATAGCGCATCACGACGGCGCGCACCTCGCGCTCGGCGCGCAGGTCGGCCAGCTCGGCGCGGAGCGCGGCGATCTCCTGTTCGATCGTCATGCCGCGAGGCCTTGCTCGACGCGCGCGCCGACTGCGCAGAGCGTCTCGTCGTCGTTGCGGCGGCCGACGAGCTGGATCGCGACCGGTCGCCCGGCGAGCGGGATCGCCAGCGCCGGATGGCCCGAGACGTTGAACGGCCGGATCAGCGAGGTCAGGCGCAGCATCCGCGCAGCATCGCCGAGGTCGTCGAGCGCGGGCGGCAGCGCCGGCAGGGCCGGCAACGCCAGCGCGTCGACCCCAGCCAGTGCCTGATCAACCGCCGCGATGAAGCGGGTGCGCATCTTCTCGGCCTCGGCCAGTTGGGCGGCCGAGACCTTGCTTGCACCGAGCAGCCGGGCACGGACGTCGGCGCCGATTCGGGGATCCTCGACGAGGTCGCCGAAGGTCGACCAGGCCTCGGCCGCCATGATCGTGATGCCCGCCTCGAACGCCTGGTCGAGGCCCGGCAGGTCGACAGGAACGATCTCCGCCCCGCTGCGCCGCAGCTCGGCGAGGACGGCCTCGGCGATCTCGGCGTCGGCCGAGCTTTCCACCCAGCCGATCCGCACCGACGCCGGACGGCCGGCGGGGACGAAGGTCGGGTCGATCAGCGCCATCGCCGTCTCGATCCCCGCCACGTCACGCGCGAAGGGGCCGACGCAGTCCAGGCTCGAATCGGCCGGAATGCAGCCCTCGCGGCTGACCCGGCCGAAGCTGGGCTTCAGCCCGAACACGCCGCAGCAGGTGGCGGGCATGCGGATCGAGCCGCCGGTGTCGGTGCCGATCGCGATCTCGGCGAGCCCCGCCGCGACCGCCGCCGCCGATCCGCTCGACGAGCCGCCGGGGATCAGCTTGGGAAAATTGGGATTGATCGGGGTGCCGAGCCAGCGGTTCACGCCGGTCACGCCATAGGCGAACTCGTGCATGTTGGTCTTGCCGACGATGCGCGCGCCGCCCGCGATCAGCGCGGCGACCACCGCTGCGTGCGCGGCCGCCGGCGGCGCTTCGGACAGCGCCTCGCTGCCGACGCTGGTGCGCTTGCCGGCGATGTCGATGCAATCCTTGACCGCCACCGTCGGACCGGTGCCGCCAAGCTCGAATCGTTCGACGAAGATGTTGTCCGACGTCACCCTCAGCCCCTCAACTTGAATATTCAACCTATCCATAGCATGCCGCGTTGAATATTCAACCAGATTGTCGCCGCCGCGCCGGCCGGGTAGAGAGGAACGGCGAACGGAGAAGCGAATGACCGCGAAGCATGACAAGAAGGCCCCAGCCCGCAACGAGCGGTTCAACTATCGGAGCTGGCCCTTCTACTGGATCGCCCGGGCGAGCGGGCGCTATCGCGGCCGGATGGAGGAGATGCTGCGCGACACCGCGCTCGACATGCCGCGCTGGCGGGTGCTGATGACGCTCCACCAGGACCGGGTCGCGAGCGTCAGCGAGATCGCCGCGCATTCGAGCGAGAAGCTGCCGACGATGACGCGGATCATCCAACGGATGGAAGCCGACGGTCTCGTCCGCCGTCGCCCCCGTCCGGGCCGCGAGCATGTGATGGAGGTGGTGCTGACCGACGCGGGCGAGCTCGCCGGCAACGAGGCCTGGGCGCGCGCCGATTCGATCTACGGCCAGGCCTTCGCCGGGATGACCGACGCCGAGCTGGAGCAGCTCACTGGCCTGCTCCAGCGGGTCGCGGAGAATCTGAAGGCGTCGGGGGAGTGATGCCCGCTACGCAAACGAAACGGTCATGCTGAAACATGCTCAGCATGACGGCATTTGGAGCTGCGAGCTAATTATCTGACCCGCTCATCCTGAGGAGCCATTTCGACTACGCTCAATGCTTCCTCAGGGCGAGCGGGGACCTTTGAGCCAGACTCTCAGGATGTGCGGAAATAGGTGCACCAAACTAAACGTCCGATGCCTTAAAGCCTCAGATCGCGTTCATCGTCAGCAGGTCGTAGGTCGCGACCAGCTCATCGGCGGAGTCGGTGACCGAGACCGCCCAGCGGACCTCGCCATATTCCTCGTTGCGCTGGGTCTTGCTCTTGACGGTCAGCGCGACCTTGATCGCCTCGCCAGGCGACACCGGCTTGACGAAGCGCAGCCCTTCCAGGCCGTAATTGGCGAGCACGGGGCCCGGCGCCGGATCGACGAACAGGCCGGCCGCGAACGACAGGATCAGATAGCCGTGCGCCACCCGGCCCGGGAAGAAAGGATTGGCCGCGGCCGCCTCCTCATCCATGTGGGCGTAGAAGGTGTCGCCGGTGAAATGAGCGAAGTGCTCGATATCGTCGAGCGTGATGGTGCGCGGCGCGGTGCGCAGCGTATAGCCGATCTGCAGCTCGCCGAAGCGCTGGCGGAACGGGTGGACCTCGCCCTCCGGCTGCGGCGCGCCGGCCAGCCAGCGGCCCGCGACGATGCTCAGGCTGCGCGGATGACCCTGGAGCGCGCTGCGCTGCATATAATGCTTCACGCCACGGACGCCGCCCATCTCCTCGCCGCCGCCGGCGCGGCCGGGGCCGCCATGGATCAGCATCGGCAGCGGCGAACCGTGGCCGGTCGATTCCTTGGCGCTGTCGCGGTCCAGGATGACGATGCGGCCATGATAGGCGGCGGCGCCGATCACGAACTGGCGCGCGACCTGCGGATCATAGGTGAACAGCGACACCGCGAGCGAGCCGAGGCCGCGATTGGCCAGCGCGATCGCGTCGTCGAAATCCTTGTACGGCATCAGCGTCGAGACCGGGCCGAACGCCTCGACGTCGTGGACCAGCTTCGCCGTCCAGGGATCGTCGCGGCGGAACAGCAGCGGCGAGACGAAGGCGCCCTTGCCCGCCTCGGCGCCCTGGACTTCGACCGTGTCGATATCGCCGAAGACGAGCTTCGCCTCGGTGGCCAGCTCCCTTGCCTTCGCACGAACGTCGTTGAGCTGGGTGATGCCGGCGAGCGGGCCCATGGTGACCCCCTCCTGCGCCGGATCGCCGACCACGACCTTGCCGAGCCGGGCCTTCAATGCTTCCTCGGCGGCGTCGAGCCACTGGGCGGGGACGAAGGCGCGGCGGATCGCGGTGCACTTCTGCCCCGCCTTCACCGTCATCTCGCGTGCGACCTCCTTGACGAACAGGTCGAACTCGGGGGTTCCCGGCGCGGCGTCGGGGCCCAGGATCGAGGCGTTGAGCGAATCCCGCTCGGCCACGAAGCGCACCGATTCCCGCGCGATGACGGGGTGCGACTGCAGCTTCATCGCGGTCGCCGCCGATCCGGTGAAGGAGACGACGTCCTGGCAGGTCAGATGGTCGAGCAGGTCGCCGACGCCGCCGACGATGAGCTGCAGCGCGCCGGCCGGCAGCACGTCCGCCTCGATCATGATGCGGACGGCATGCTCAGTGACGTGGCAGGTCGCGGTGCCCGGCTTGACGATCGCCGGCACGCCCGCGAGCAGCGTCGGCCCGAGCTTCTCGAGCATGCCCCAGACCGGGAAGTTGAAGGCGTTGATGTGGACCGCGACGCCCTGCAGCGAGGTGTAGACGTGCTGGCCGACGAAGGTGCCGTTCTTGCCGATCGGCTCGAGGTCGCCGTCGGTCAGGACGACGTCGTCGGGCAGCTCGCGGCGGCCGCGCGAGGACATGGTGAACAGCGTGCCGGCGCCGCCCTCGATGTCGATCCAGCTGTCGACGCGGGTCGCGCCGGTCGAGGCGGAAAGCGCGTAGAGCTCCTCCTTGCGGGCCATGATCGCCTGCGCCAGCGCCTTGAGCATGCGGGCGCGTGCGTGGAAGGTCATCTGCCGCAGCGCCGGACCGCCGACATCACGCGCATGGCGCAGCATGCCCGCGAAATCGAGCCCCGCACTACCCGCCTGGGCGACCGGCGAACCGTCGATCGCCGACAGCACCGGCAGCTTCTCGGTGGTGCTCGCCACCCACTGGTCGGCGGCATAGTTGTTGAGCGTCTTGGTCATGGCTTCCTCGATCTGGGAACGGGCGTCAGCGCCCGGTGAATTTGGGGGCCCGCTTCTCGGTGAAGGCACTCACGCCCTCGCGATAATCGTCGCTATAGCCCAGCTCGCGCATCCACCGGCCCTCGATGGCGAGCTCCTCTTCGAGGGTCTTGATCATCGAGCCGCGGATCAGATGCTTGGTCGCGGCGAGGCCGCGCGTCGGGCCGCTGGCGAATTTGCGGGCGAGCTTCATGCTCTCCTCGGCCAGCACCGCGTCGTCGACGCACTTCCAGATCAGTCCCCATTGCTCGGCCGTCTCGGCCGGCAGCGGATCGCCGGTCATGGCGAGGCCCAGCGCGCGCGCCTGGCCGACCAGGCGCGGCAGCACCCAGGTGCCACCCGAGTCGGGGATCAGGCCGATATTGGCGAAGGACTGAATGAACTTGGCGCTGCGCGCAGCGAACACGATGTCGCAGGCGAAGGCGATGTTGGCGCCCGCGCCCGCCGCGACGCCGTTGACCGCGCAGATCACCGGCTTGTCCATCGTCGCGAGGCGAGTGACCAGCGGCGCATAATATTTCTCGACCGAGGCGCCGAGGTCGACCGCCTCACCGCCCGGCGCCACCGCGCGGTCACCGAGGTCCTGCCCGGCACAGAAGCCGCGGCCCGCCCCGGTGAGCAGCATCGCGCGAATCGCCGCGTCGCCTTCGATCGTGTCGAGCGCCGAGGCGACCTCCTCGTGCATCTTCACGGTGAAGCTGTTCAGCCGATCGGGGCGATTCAGCGTCAGGCGGGCGACGCCGTCCTCGACGGCGAGCTCAATCGTTTCATAGGCCATAGGCGATCCTCGACTTCCTTTTAATAGACTGCCCGGTCAGACAATTATTGGCAAGCGCTATTTTGCGGGCTAGATATACATGATCTGACGGTTAGAGAGAGACCATGAGGATCGGAACGGACGGCATCATCGCAGTGGTAGGCGCGGGCACGATGGGCGCGGGGATCGCGCTGGTCGCGGCGCAGGCCGGCCATGCGGTGCGGGTGATCGACACCCAGGACGCGGCGCTCGACCGCGGGCGGCAGAGCGTCGCGAAGTCGCTCGCCTCGCTGGTCAAGCGCGGCACCGTCGACGAGGCCGGCGCCGCCGCGATCGCCGGGCGGATCGGCTGGAGCACCGACGTCGGCGACGCCGCCCCCGCCGCGCTCGCGATCGAGGCGATTGTCGAGCGGATGGACGTCAAGATCGGCCTGTTCGAGGCGCTCGCCCGCCATGTCGCGCCCGGCGCGATCCTCGCCAGCAACACATCCTCGCTGTCGATCGAGGCGATGGCAGCTGCGGTGCCGGGGGCCGAGCGTTTCGCGGGCCTCCATTTCTTCAATCCGGTTCCGGCGATGAAGCTGGTCGAGCTGATCCCCTCGTCCCGCACCGCGCCGGCGGTGATCGACGACCTCGAAGCGCTGATGCGCGCGTGGAGGAAACTGCCCGTCCGCGTCCGCGACGTGCCCGGCTTCATCGTCAATCGGGTTGCCCGGCCTTATTATGCCGAGGGCTTCGCCGCGCTCGGCGAGGGCATCGATCCGGCGACGATCGACCAGGCGCTGGAAAGCGCGGGCGGCTTTCGCATGGGGCCGCTGACCCTCGCCGACCTGATCGGCCACGACGTCAACTACACCGTCGCCTGCCAGGTGTTCGACGGCTATGCCGGCAAGACCCGCTTCCGCCCGCAGCCGAGCCAGCAGGCGCTCCACGACGCCGGGCAGCTCGGCCGCAAGACCGGGCGCGGCGTCTACGATTACGGCGCCGAGCTCCCCGCCCCGCCCTTCGCCGCCCCCGCCGCCGCACCGCGCCGCATCGAGGCCGGCACGGACGCGGGCGATCTCGAAGCGCTCGTCGCGCTGGCCGAGGCGGCCGGCGCCGCCGTCGCGCGCAGCGCCGACCTCGCCCCCGGCCTGCTGCGGATCGACGGGCGGCTGCTGGCGACGGGCGACGGCCGCCGCCTCGCCGACCGCGCCGATGTCGACATGCTGCTCGATGCGGCGCGCGACTATGCCGCTACGCCGACCCTGATCGTCACCGCGCGCGACGCGGCGGCGCTGACGCTGGCCGCCGGCTTCGCCGGACTGATCGACAAGCGGGTGCTGGCGCTGCCCGACCGGCCCGGCCAGATCGTGCTGCGGACGCTCGCCCAGCTCGCCAATGCGGGCTTCGACGCGCTCGACGACGACGTCGCCGATGCGGCGGGGATCGACACAGCGATGCGCTACGGCGCCAACCATCCACAGGGCCCGATCGAATGGGCCGAGCGCTTCGGCACCGCCAGGCTCGCCGCCGTGCTTGCCACCATCGCCGCCGCCACTGGCGATCCGATCTATGCCCCCTCCCCCTCGATCGCCGTCCCGGAGCCCGCATGACCGACGATATCCTCGCCCGCCGCGTCGCCGAGCGCCTGCTGGAGCTGGAGGGCACCGCCCCGGTCTGGGGCATCGTGCTGGAAGAGGCGCGGGTCGGCTATGCGCGCCTCGCGATGACGATCCGGCCGGACATGACCAACGGCCATGGATCGATCCATGGCGGCATGATCTTCGCGCTGGCCGACACCGCCTTCGCCTATGCCTGCAACAGCCGCAACGTCTCGACCGTCGCGCAGGGCGCGTCGATCCTTTTCCTGGCCCCCGCCCATCCGGGCGAGGAGCTGATCGCCGAGGCGACCGAACAGGCCGTAGCCGGCCGCAGCGGCGCCTACAGCGTCGCGATCCGCACCCGCGACGGCCGTGCCATCGCGCAATTCCAGGGCCATAGCCGAGCGATCGGCGGCCAGGTCATCGATGACGAACACCAAGGAGACTCCCATGGCTGACGCCTATATCTGCGACGCGGCACGTACCCCGATCGGCCGTTATGGCGGCAGCCTCGCGGCGGTTCGCGCCGACGACCTCGCCGCGATCCCGATGCGGGTGCTGCGCGAGCGCAACCCGGGGATCGTCGGTCATATCGACGACATATTGTTCGGCTGCGCGAACCAGGCGGGCGAGGACAACCGCAACGTCGCGCGCATGGCGGCGCTGCTGTCCGGCCTGGGCGAGGACGCGCCAGGCACGACGATCAACCGCCTGTGCGGATCGGGCATGGACGCGGTCGCCTATGCGGCCCGCGCGATCAAGGCCGGCGAGGCCGACCTGATCGTCGCCGGTGGCGTCGAGAGCATGTCGCGCGCGCCGTTCGTCATGCCGAAGGCGGATAGCGCCTTCTCGCGCAGCAACGCGGTCTACGACACCACGATCGGCTGGCGCTTCGTCAACAAGCTGATGAAGGAGCAGTTCGGCATCGATTCGATGCCCGAAACCGCCGAGAACGTTGCGCAGGACTTCCAGGTCAGCCGTGAGGACCAGGACCGCTTCGCGGTCGAGAGCCAGCGCCGCGCCGCCGCGGCGCAGGCCAATGGCCGCCTCGCCGCCGAGATCGTCCCCGTGACCATCCCGCAGCGCAAGGGCGATCCCGTCGTCGTCGACCGCGACGAGCATCCGCGCGAGACCTCGATGGAAGCGCTCGGCAAGCTCAAGCCGATCGTCCGCGCCGACGGCACGATCACCGCCGGCAACGCCAGCGGCGTCAACGACGGTGCCGCCGCGATCATCGTCGCCAGCAAGGCGGCGGTCGAGGCCTATGGCCTGACCCCGCGCGCGAAGGTGCTGGGCGGTGCGGTGGCCGGCGTGCCGCCGCGCATCATGGGCATCGGTCCGGCCCCGGCCAGCAAGAAGCTGCTCGAACGGCTCGGCATCGGCATCGGCGCGATCGACGTGGTCGAGCTCAACGAGGCGTTCGCGAGCCAGGGCCTCGCCGTGCTCCGCCAGCTCGGCCTGCCGGACGACGCGGCGCATGTGAACCCGAATGGCGGCGCGATCGCGCTCGGCCACCCGCTCGGCATGTCGGGCGCGCGGCTGGTGCTGACCGCGACCGAGGAGCTGGTTCGCAGCGGCGCCAGCAAGGCACTCTGCACCATGTGCATTGGCGTCGGCCAGGGCATCGCGCTGGCGATCGAACGGGTGTGAGGCCCTGACGGAGCCCGGTTTGGTGGCCGGGCTCCCGCCTCTCGCTAATTGATTGACCGATCGTTCGGTTAATTATATAGTGCAGGTCATAAGGAGATTCGCGCATGTACACGACGGAACTCGACAAGACGGCCACCGCCCCCACGCCGATCGGCGGCGAGGACCCTGCGCTGATCGCGGCCTTCGAGGCCCGCGTCGCGGCGGATGAGTTCATCGAGCCGAAGGACTGGATGCCCGAGGCCTACCGCCGCACCCTCACCCGCCAGATCTCCCAGCACGCGCACAGCGAGATCGTTGGCATGCTGCCCGAAGGCAATTGGCTGACCCGCGCGCCGAGCCTGAAGCGCAAGGCGATCCTGCTCGCCAAGATCCAGGACGAGGGCGGCCACGGCCTCTACCTCTATTGCGCGGCGGAGACGCTGGGCACGAGCCGCGAGCAGATGATCGACGCGCTGCACAGCGGCCGCGCCAAATATTCGACCATCTTCAACTATCCGACGCTCAACTGGGCGGATATCGGCGCGATCGGCTGGCTGGTCGACGGCGCCGCGATCATGAACCAGGTGCCGCTGCAGCGCACCAGCTACGGCCCCTATGCCCGCGCGATGGTCCGCGTCTGCAAGGAGGAGAGCTTCCACCAGCGGCAGGGCTTCGACATCATGCTGGCAATGGCCAACGGCTCGCCCGCACAGAAGGCGATGGCGCAGGACGCGCTCAACCGCTGGTGGTGGCCGTCGCTGATGATGTTCGGCCCGTCGGACGACAATTCGCCGAACACGGCGCAGTCGATCCGCTGGCGGATCAA
Source organism: Rhizorhabdus histidinilytica (assembly GCF_900167915.1). Taxonomy (GTDB): domain Bacteria; phylum Pseudomonadota; class Alphaproteobacteria; order Sphingomonadales; family Sphingomonadaceae; genus Rhizorhabdus; species Rhizorhabdus histidinilytica. The sequence goes on from NZ_FUYM01000015.1 coordinate 48,048, forward strand.
GCGCGAGACCAACGACGAGCTGCGCCAGAAGTTCGTCGACGCGACCGTGCCGCAGGCCGAACTGCTCGGCCTCACCATCCCCGATCCCGCCCTGAAGTGGAACGAGGAGCGCGGCCATTATGATTTCGGCGAGATCGAATGGGACGAGTTCTACGCCGTGGTGCGCGGCGAGGGCCCGACCGCCAAGGAGCGCATGAAGGCACGCCGCGCCGCCTGGAACGACGGTGCCTGGGTCCGCGCCGCCGCCGATGCCCATGAGGCGAAGCGCGCCGCCCGTTCGGCCGCCGCGGCCGCCTGAGAGAAGGAAAGAAAGAGATGAGCAAGGATTGGCCGCTCTGGGAAGTGTTCGTCCGCGCCCGCGGCGGGCTCGACCATCGTCATGTCGGTTCGGTGCATGCGCCGGATGCGGAGATGGCGCTGCGCCACGCGCGCGACACCTATACCCGCCGCATGGAAGGCGTGAGCCTGTGGGTCGTCAAGTCGACCGACATCGCCGCGTCGGACCCGGACCAGTCGGGCGAGTTGTTCGAGCCGGCACAGAGCAAGATCTACCGGCATCCGACCTTCTACGAGTTGCCCGACGCCGTGAAGCACATGTGAGGGCGCGATGAGCGACATTCTCTTCCGCAGCCTGCTCGAACTGGGCGACGACAGCCTGATCCTGGCGCAGCGCCTCTGTGAGTGGTGCGGCCAGGCGCCGAGCGTCGAGGTCGACCTGAGCCTGTCAAACCTGGGCCTCGACCTGATGGGCCAGGCGACGCTGTTCCTCGGCTATGCCGGGGAGGTCGAGGGCAAGGGCCGCGACGCCGACCGCCTCGCCTTCCACCGCGACGCCGAGCAGTTCCGCAACTGCCTGCTGGTCGAGCAGCCGAACGGCGACTTCGGCCAGACCATGGCCCGCCAGTTCCTGTTCTCGACCTATCAGCTCGCGCTGTTCGAGGGCCTGGTCGGATCGACCGACCCGCGCATCGCCGAGATCGCCGCCAAGGCGGTCAAGGAAGTGCGCTACCATGCCGACATCTCGGCCGACTGGGTGATCCGCCTGGGCGACGGGACCGAGGAGAGCCACCAGCGCATGGTCGATGGCTTCGACTGGTTCTGGCGCTTCATCGACGACATGTTCGCGGTGGACGCGAACCAGCGCGCGCTGATCGACCAGGGCGTACTGGTCGACCGGGCGGCGCTCCGCCCGGCGTTCGACGCCCGCGTCGCTGAGGTCCTGGCCGAGGCCACGCTGCCCGCCGCACAGCCCGTCTGGCAGGTCGGCGCGGGCCGCGAAGGCCGGCACACCGAGCATCTGTCTCACCTGCTGGGCGTGATGCAGCAGCTCCCGCGCGCCCATCCGGAAGCCGCCTGGTAAGCAGCATGGCCGCCGGAGCCGCCCTGTCGGAAAAAGCGCTGCGGGACCGGATCGAGACGGTTCTCGCCGAGGTGCCCGATCCCGAGATTCCGGCCGTATCGGTCGTCGAGCTCGGCATCGTGCGCGGCGTCGACCCGGAGGGACCGAGCGTGATCATCACGCCGACCTATACCGGCTGCCCGGCGACGATCGCGATCGAGATGGCGATCCGCGTCGCGCTCGACGAAGCAGGGCTGGAGGACGTCGCGATCCGCACGGTGCTGTCGCCGCCGTGGAGCACCGACATGATCAGCGACGCGGGGCGCGAAAAGCTGCGCGCCTATGGCATCGCCCCGCCGCCCAAGGGGGCCGAGGCGAGGTCGCTGCGCGGCGCCGACATCGTCGAATGCCCGCGCTGCGGATCGACCCACACGCAGGAGGTCAGCCGCTTCGGCTCGACGCCCTGCAAGGCGCTCTGGAAATGCGCCGACTGCCACGAGCCGTTCGACCGGTTCAAATGCCATTGATGATCATGGGACGAGGCCGGCACGGGATGCGCGGCCCGGCCCGGGGGAAAAGGAAGTAGATCATGTCCAGCGGCTTTCACGACCTCCAGATCGCCGAGGTGCGGCGCGAGATCGACGACGCGGTGTCGCTGCGCTTCACCGTGCCCGACGAGCTGCGCGATGCGTTCCGGTTCACCCCCGGCCAGCACCTGACCCTGCGCACCGAGATCGAGGGCGAGGACGTCCGCCGCAACTATTCGATCTGCGCCGCGCCGCATGAGGGCGAGCTGCGGGTCGCGATCAAGCAGATCAACGGCGGCCTCTTCTCGACCTGGGCCAACCGGACGCTGTCCGCCGGCCAGACGATCGAGGTGATGCCCCCGCACGGCAGCTTCACCTGGACCTTCGATCCCGATCGTTCCGCCGTCTATGCCGGTTTCGCGGGCGGATCGGGGATCACGCCGATCCTGTCGCTGCTCAAGACCGCGCTGCGCGAGGAACCGAAGAGCCGCTTCGTCCTGTTCTACGGCAACCGGGCGAGCAGCAGCATCATGTTCCTCGAGGAGATCGCGGCGATGAAGAACCGCTTTCTCGACCGCCTAGAGGTCTATCATTTCCTCGAGGACGAAGAAGACGACATCACCCTGTTCAACGGCCGGCTCGACACCGCCAAGACCGCCGAGATCTTCGGCCCGCTGATCGATCCGGCGGGCATCGACGCGGCGTTCATCTGCGGCCCGGGGCCGATGATGGACGCGGTCGAGGCCGGGCTGAAGACCGCCGGCGTGCCCGGCGAGCGCATCCTGATCGAGCGTTTCACCGTCGGCGAGATGACCGGCGCGCAGCTCGCCGCCGCGCGCGAGTTGGAACGCAAGGCGGAAGGCCTGAAGGTCAAGCTGACCCTCGACGGCCGCCGCCGCACCGTCACCTTCGACGCCGAGAAGGGCTCGATCCTGGAGAATGCCCGCGCCGCCGGCATGCCCGCCCCCTTCGCCTGCAAGGCCGGCGTCTGCGCCACCTGCCGCGCCAAGGTGGTGTCGGGCGAGGTGACGATGAAGCAGAATTACGGCCTCGCGCCCGAGGAGGTCGCCGCCGGCTATGTGCTGACCTGCCAGGCGGTGCCGCTGACCGACGACGTCGAACTCAACTTCGATGCCTGATCCGCAGGACCTGCTCGTCGAGCGCCCCGCCGAGGGCGTCCTGCTGCTTCGTCTCAACCGCCCCGAGCGGCGCAACGCGCTGGCGACGCCGCTGCTGCGCGCGGTCGCCGACGCGATCGAGACGGCCGAAGGCGACGATGGCGTGCGTGTCGTGGTGATCACCGGCAGCGACACGCTGTTCGCGGCCGGCGCCGACATCGGCGAGCTCGCAGCGAGCGGCGCCGACGATCCGATCGAGACGCCGCGCTATCTCGCCTGGGCGGCGATCCGCGCCTTCTCCAAGCCATTGATCGCTGCGGTCGAGGGCTGGTGCCTCGGCGCGGGGGCCGAGCTGATGATGTGTGCCGATATCGTCATCGCGGCGAAGGGCGCGAAGATCGGCCAGCCCGAGACCAATCTGGGCATCATTCCGGGTGCGGGCGGCACCGCCACCCTGCCCCGCCGCATCGGCCACGCGCGGGCGATGCACATGGTGCTGACCGGCGAGCCGATCGGCGCGGAGGAGGCGCATGCGATCGGCCTGATCGCCCGCCTCACCGAACAGGGACAGGCGCTCGACGACGCGCTGGCGCTGGCGGCCAAGCTGGCGATGCGCGCGCCGCTCGCGCTGCGCGCCGCTAAGGCGAGCATCCGCGACGCCGAGCATCTCGACGAGGCCGCGCATCTGCGCAGCGAGCGGGTCCGCTTCATCGAGCTGCTCGGCACCGCCGACAAGGCCGAGGGCATCGCCGCCTTCCGCGAGAAGCGCGCGCCGAACTGGCAGGGCAGATAGCCGCCCTTCAGGGGCCCGCGGGAACCGGCACGCCACGGACGTAGCGCCGCTCGCGGAACCAGGCGAGGATCGGCCGTTCGATCAGCAGATAGCCGGCCAGGCCGGCGGCGATCCCGCCAGCGATGCCGAGCGCGATCGTCGGCGCCTGCGGAAGGTCGAGCCGCCAGCCGATCCGGACCGCCACGGAGATGGCGAGCGTGTGCCATATATAGATCGAGTAGCTGGCGTCGCCGATGAACAGCGGCAGCCGCCACTCGCCGATCGCCGCGCGCCGTTCGAGCGCCAATATGCTCGCCAGCAACAGTGCGGCGGGGATGCCGAAGCCGATCGCGCGCGGGAGTTGCGGCGCGTGGAACGCCACCCAGCCGACCGCCGCCAGCGCCACCAGCGCGCTGCCCCAGCCCAGCCAGCGCGGCCAGTCGCCGGGCCGTTTCCACAGGATGCCGAGCCAGCAGCCGCCGGCGAACTCGAGCAGGATTGGATCGGTATAGAAGGTGGCGAGCACATTGGTCGGATCGAGCAGCGGCCGCAGCGTCACCAGCCCGGCGAACAGCAGCGTCAGCGCGGCGACCTGCCGTACCTGCCGGCCGAGCGGCAGCAACGCCGCGAACAGCAGGTAGAAGGCCATTTCGAAGTTGAGCGTCCAGCCCGGCACGAGCAGCGGCCAGACATTGCCGTTGCTGGGCGAGGTCCAGGGCACGAACAGATAGGAGGCGAGGACATGGTCCGCCTCCAGCCGGACCTTGGGGAAGGCCCCGACCAGCGCCGCGGCGAGCATGACGCTGGTCGCGATCCAGTAGATGGGGACGATCCGGCGGACCCGGTCGGCGAGGAAGGCGAGCGGCCGCGTGTCAGGCCCGCTGATCGCGACCATCAGGAAACCGCTGAGCAGGAAGAACAGGTCGACCCCAGCCTCCCCGGCATGGAAGTTCAGCCCGGAGCGTCCCGCGGCGTGGAACAGCACCACCGCCACCGCCGCGAGGCCACGCAGATATTGGAGACCCAGCAGCTTCCGCATGGCGGAAAACTGATCGTTCCGGGATCGAAAGCCAATAGGGACGGGCGCCTGGCGGCCGGCGATCCGTCCGGGAGAAAGACCGGCGTACCGCTTTCGGCGATCAGCCCGCGATCAGGTCGAACGCACGATCGGCGATCGCCTCGGGCTTGAGCGGGCCGGCGGGGTCGTACCAGTTGCCGGTCCAGTTGATCATGCCGAACAGCAGCATGGTCCGCGCCCGCGCCTCGCCCTTGTCCTTGGCGAGCGCGGGATCGATCTCGACCAGCAGCGCCTGCACCGTGTCGACGATGCGGCGTTGCTTGGCGATGATCGCCGCGCGCCGGTCCTGCGGCAGGTTGTCGAGCTCGTTGAGCAGCACCTTCTGCCGCGAGGCCGCCCCGACATAGTCGGCCATGAACAGCCGCAGCAGCCGGCGCAGCCGGTCTCGCGCCGCGCCAGGCTCGGCCATCGCGGTCTCGACGCTATCGACCAGCCCGTCGATATGCGAGGCCATGACCGCGTAGAGCACGTCCTCCTTCGACGGATAATAATGATAGAGCAATGACTTGGAGGTCTTGCAGGCCTTGGCGATGTCCGACACCGACGCGCCCAGGAAGCCGCGCTCGGCGAACAGCTCGGCCGCCTTCTCGACGATCGCCTCGCGTCGTTCCTCATAATCGGCCGCCTGCGTCCGCGCCATTATCGCCCCGTTGCCATTTCCAATGCGAAAGAACGGACTAACGGGTGTTGGCGGCACGTCAACCGCGCTGATCCAGCGGGGGCGGCGATCGCTATCGGCCCTTCCTCACAGCGGCCAGTTTTCAAGCGTCTCGACGAAGGTCGAGAGCCAGCCGTTGGTCTGATGCCCGTCGACCACGCGATGGTCGATCGTCAGCGAGACATAGGCGAGCGGACGGATCTGGATCGTGTCGACGCCGTCGACCTCGCGCACCACCACCCGCTTCTCGGTCTTGCCGATGCCGAGGATCGCCGATTGCGGCTGGTTGATGATGATCGGCGAGGCGAACAGCGATCCCGACACGCCATGGTTGGAGATGGTGAAGGTGCCGCCGCGCATGTCGGCCGGGGTCAGCTTGTTGGCGCGGGCGCGCTCGACCATCTCGGTCAGCCGCTTGGCGATGCCGAGCAGCGACAGCTCCTGGCACCGGGAAACGACCGGTACGACCAGCCCCTTGTCGCCCAGCGCCGTGCCGATGCCGATGTTGACGTCGTCGAAGATGTCGAGCCTGTCGTCGTACCAGCGGCTGTTGATCGCCGGCGCCGTCTTCATCGCCGCGACGCAGGCCGCGATGAAATAGGCGGTGAAGGTCAGGTTCGCGCCTTCCGCCGCGAAGGCGGCCTTGTGCTTGCGGCGATGTGCCATGATCGCGGTGAAGTCGCATTCGAACATCGCGGTCACATGTGGCGCAACCGTCACGCTGTTGAGCATGTTCTGGGCGATCGCCAGGCGCATCCGGTCGTGCGGGATCGATCGCACGCCGCCCGCCGATGCGGGAGCCTCCTCGCGCGCTGCAACCGGAGCCGAAGCCGGCGCGGGCTTGGGAGCCGGGGCGGCGGCGCGGTCGGCGACCGCCTTGTCGACGTCGGCGCGGGTAATCCGCCCCGCCTTGCCCGTGCCGGTGATCGTCGCCGGATCGATGTCGTGAGCGCGCACCGCGCGGCGCACCGCCGGGGACAGCGCCAGCGCCATGCTCCTGTCGCCCGAGGCGGCCGGAGCCGGGGAAGATGCCGGAGCCGGGGCGAACCCCGCCTCCCCAGGCTCGGCTCCGGCATCCCCGGAAGCGGCCGGGGGCGTCGCGCCCGATGCCGCCTCGTCACCGACCTTCAGGCGACCGAGCAAAGCGCCAGGCTCGGCCTCCGCGTCGGATGCCAACAGGATCTCGGCGATCACTCCCGCGGCCGGCGCGGGCACTTCCTGGGTGACCTTGTCGGTCTCCAGCTCGACCAGCGGATCATTCTCCTCGACCCGGTCGCCGACATTGCGGAGCCAGCTCCGCACGATCGCCTTGGTGCCCTCCTGCTCGGCGGGCACGAAAATATCGATATATCCCATCTCTGCCCCCGGATCAGAACGCGATCAGTTCGTCGATCTTCGCGCGGATGCGCTCGACCGACGGCACCGCCCAATCGAGCAGCAACGGATTATGCGGGCTGGGGATATCGGGCATCGTCACCCGCGCCACCGGCGCATCGAGGTCCATGAACGCCTGGTCGGCGACCACCGCCGCGATCTCCGCACCGAAGCCGGCGGTCTGGAGGTCCTCGTGCACGATCAGGCAGCGGCGGGTGCGGCGCACCGATTCCAGCACCGCCTCGCGATCCCATGGCATCAGCGTGCGCAGGTCGATGACGTCGGCCGAGACATGCGCGGCCGCATCCTCGCAACGCGGCACCATCGCCCCCCAGGTGACGATGGTGATGTCGCTGCCACTCCTGGTGAATTTCGCCTTGCCGAACGGCAGCACGAAATCGTCGCCCGGATAGGGCCGCCGTGCCCAGGCGAGGTCGAGCAGGTTGCGATGCTCGAAGAAGATCACCGGATCGTTGCCGCGCAGCGACGCGCGCAGCAGGCCGACCGCGTCCTCGGCGTTGGACGGCACCGCGACCTTCCAGCCCGGATTGTGGACGAAGGCGACCTCGTTGGTCTGGCTGTGCCAGGGATCGCCGCACTTGAAGAAACCGCCCGGGATGCGGACCACCATCGGCGCCGCGAAGCGGTTGTTGGTACGCCAGCGCATCGTGCCGCAGTCGTTGATCTGCTCGGTCGCGGGCTCGGCATATTTGCGGAACTGGATTTCCGGTACCGGCACCAGCCCCGCGAGCGCCATGCCGACGGCACGGCCGATGATGCCCTCCTCCGACAGCGAGGTGTCGAACACCCGCGCGGTGCCGTATTTCTCCTGGAGGCCGAGCGTCACCGCGTGGACGCCGCCCTTCGGTCCGATATCCTCGCCGAACAGAACGACCTTGTCGTTGATCGACAGCTCATGGTCGAGAGTGCGGCGGATCGCGGTCACCATGTTGATCCGCTGCCCTTCGGGCTTCGGCTCCTCGGTCGCGGCGGGCGCGACATAGCCGTGGACCGCCATGCCGCCCTCGGCCTGCATCTCGCCTTCGAAGAAGACGTTCTTCATCACGCTTTCGGGCTGCGAAACCGGGCGCGCCCGCGCCTCCTCGCAGGCGGCCTCGGCGGCGGCCTGCGCCTCGCCCTGCAGCTTGTCCCATTCGGCCTCGCCCAGCACGGCGGGGACGAGGTAGGACTTGAGCTTGGGCAGCGGATCGCGCGCCCACTCAGCCTCGACGACGTTGGATGACTTGTAGGTCTGGGTGTCCTGGAAGCTGTGGCCCTGGAGGCGCGGCACGGTCAGCCGCAGCAGCGCGGGCGCGCGCTGGTCGCGAACATAGGACGTGGCCGCGTCGACGAGGCGCGCGGCCTCGGCCGGATCGGTGCCGTCGCCCGAGAATATCTCCAGCCCCTGCCAGCTTCCCAGATTGGCGGCGATGTTGCCGCCCGGCGTCTGGAAGGTCGAGGGTACCGAGATGCCGAAGCCGTTATCCTCGATGTAGAAGAGCATCGGCAGCCTCTGCGTCGTCGCGATCGTCAGCGCCGCCCAGAAGCCGTTCGACGCGACCGACCCGTCGCCGCCGAGCACGACTGCCAGCGCCTTGTCATAGGCGGGGTCCTTCACCACGGTACGATAATATTCGATCGCCTGCGCCCAGCCGGCGGTCGGCGTATACTGCGCGCCGACGCCGCCGCACATCGGCAGGGCCGAGGCGCCGTCGGGGTTGGGGAAGTTGAACACGACGCCGATGTCGCGGCCGTCCGAATAGCCGCCCGCGCGACCCATCGCCGAGCCGAGCGCGTCGGCCACGTCGACGCCGAGCGCAAGCAGCAGCGGCCGCGAGCGATAATAGCCGCAGCTCGCATCCTGCGGATTGTCGAGCCGGCAGCCGAGCAGGATCTGCCCCATGTCGTGGCCGCGCGCCGAGAATTGGTAGAGCACCTCCTTCTCGGGGACGAGGCGGGTCTCCTCCATCTTGTCGAGCGCGCGCGACAGGTGGACGAGATAGGCGACACGCTTCCAGTCGACGGTGTCGTCGGGGGCGTTGCGGAGCGGCTGCTTGAGCGCGGCGGTGGCCATGGGGAAACTCCGTCTTCGGTCAGCGGACCGCCGCGAAGGCGGCGGCGAGCGGGGCGAGCTTGGCGGGGGTGAGGCCCGCGATGTTGATGCGGCCGGACCCGGCCATGTAGATGGCGTGCTGCTCGCGCATCGCCTTCACCTGGTCGGGCGAGAGCGGCAGGGTCGAGAACATCCCCTTCTGCCGCCCGATGAAGGCCAGTGCCGGATCGAGCGCGGCGAGCCCGGTGCGCATCGCGGCGATGCGGGTACGGACCTCGTCCAGCTCGGCCAGCCACTGCGCGCGCAACTCGACGCTTTCGAGAATCAAACGCACGACCGCCGCGCCATGATCCGGTGGCATCGACCAGTTGGCGCGGGCGAGGCTCAGCAGGTTCGACTGGACGACGGCGGCAGCCTCCGGCTCGGCGGCGAGCACGAACAGCGCGCCGACCCGCTCGCGATAGAGGCCGAAATTCTTGTCGCAGCTATAGGCGACCAGCAGCTCCGGGCAGTGGCGCGCGACGATGCGGACGCCGGCGGCATCCTCGTCCATCGAGGCGCCCAGCCCCTGATAGGCAAGGTCGATGAAGGGCAGCAGGCCGCGCTTCGCCATCAGCGCGCCGAGCGCCTCCCACTGGTCGATCGTGAAATCGGCGCCGGTCGGGTTGTGGCAGCAGCCGTGGAGCAGCACGGCGTCGCCCGGCACCGCCGCCTGCAGCGCGGAGAGCACGTCGTCGAAGCACAGCTCCTGAGTCACCAGGTCGATATGGCGGTGCTGGCGGAGCGAGAGACGCGTCGCCGCGAAGATCGGCGCATGGTTCGGCCAGGTCGGACCGCCGACATGGATCATGGCGTCGGGATTGTTGCGGGCGATCAGCTCGGCGCCCAGCCGTAGCGCGCCGGTGCCGCCGGGGGTCTGGAGCCCGGCGAGGCGCGCACGAGGCGCAGCCTCGCCGAACAGGATCGGCGCCAGCCCCTCGAAGAATCCGATATCGCCTTCGGGCCCGACATAAGCCTTGGTCGGCTGCTCGGCGAGCAGCTTCGCCTCGGCCGCCTTCACCGCCGTGAACACCGGGGTATGCCCCGCCTCGTCCTTGTAGACGCCGACGCCGAGGTCGATCTTGTTCGCGCGCGGATCGGCCGCATACATGCCGATCAGCGCCAGCAGCGAGTCCGAAGGCTGAAGCTCGAGCCGGCCGAGCAGCGCGCGCGGCGGCGCTACGGTCGTCTCGTCGAGGGTGATCATCGTCGGCCGCTCCTTCGGATATGCATTTCCTGTGGATTTTTTATCGCATGCAGCCGAAAGATGTCGTTCAAACTTAGGCATGGAAACGCCAGATATGAAATCAGCGTTTCACATTACCGGATTCTATGATGGAAAAAGTTCAGCTCGATTCGATCGACCGCAAGCTGCTTCGCGTGCTGCAGCGCCGCGCCGACATCAGCCAGGCCGCGCTGGCCGAAGAGGTAGGCTCCTCTCCCGCTTCCTGCTGGCGTCGGCTGAAGGCGCTGGAGGAGGCCGGCGTGCTCGGCCCGACCGTCCGGCTGCTCAATCCGCAGGCGGTGGGCAAGACACTCGACGTGGTCTGCCAGGTGCGGATGAAGGCCCACGACGTCGAGAGCCGGTCAGCCTTCGAATCCTTCATCGTCGGTCGCGAGGAGGTGATGGAATGCCTCTCCATGTCCGGAGAGTGGGACTATCAGATTCGCGTCACCGTCAGCGACATGGCGGAATATGAGGATTTCCTGATGCGCCGCCTGCTCGCCCAGCCGGCGGTGGCGCATTCAGCGTCGCACTTCGCGCTCAAGCGCATCAAGTCGACCACCGCGATCGCGGTGTGACTTCCCCTCCCCGTTCGTCCCGAGCGACATCGAGGGACGTTGGCAAGCGACGCGCCCGCGAACGTGTCTCGACTGTGCTCGACACGAACGGCTTGGGGGCCCCCTTCTCCGTCACCCCTGCGAAGGCAGGGGTCCATGTCTCTCATCAGCCAGATGGCACCTGAGAAGGATACAGACATGGATGCCTGCCTGCGCAGGCATGACGAGGAAGGAGGGAGAACCCATCAGAAACTATACCGCGCCTGCAAGCCGAACCAGCGCGGGGTGGCATAGGTGCCGTAGGAACCGCCCAGCGGCGGGGCCGAGACGTCGAAGGCGAAGGTCTTGCGCGCCTTGTCGAACAGGTTGTTGACGAAGCCCGCCAGCTCGAAGCCACTGTCGGCCAGCTTCAGCGACACCCGCGCATTGGCGAGCCAGCTTCCCTTGATCAGGGTCGCCTGCGCATTGGTGAGCTGGGCGTAGAAGTCGTCGGTGTAGATCGCGTTCATCGTCCCGCTCAGCTGGCCGAAGCCGAGGTCGAAGCGCTTCGTCGCTGCCAGGTTGATCGTATAGTCGGGCGACTGCGGCGCCTTGCGGTCGAGCAAGCGGGTGCCGATCGGGATGCCCTTCACATTGGTGTGGAGCAACGCCAGGCCGGCGTCGAACTGGAACCCCATCCCGGGCCGGGCCGACAGCTCGAAGTCGGCGCCGTAGATCGTCGCGCTGGTGTTGAAGAGGGTGAAGTTGAAGCCGCGCTGGTCGAACGCCTGGTAGTCCGAATAATCGTAATAATAGGCGGCGCCGTTGAAGCGCAGGCGGCGGTCGAGGAACTCGAACTTGCCGCCGACCTCATAGGCCATCAGGTCCTCGCCCTTGAAACGGAAGCCGGAGAGCGGCGCCTGCCCGACGAAGCCGGCATTGTAGTTGAACGCCTTGTAGCCGCGATTGATGCTGGCATAGAGCAGCGTGTCGCTGTTGGGCTTGTAGTCGAGCGCGAGGCGGCCCGAGAAGCCGGTCTCGCCATGCTTGTCGGTGGTGACGCCGGCCGAGGCGAGCGATCCAGGCGCGATGAAGACCGGGCACAGCGGACCGGTGCAGACTTCCGAATAATAATAGTCCTTCTCGTCGCGGGTGACGCGGATGCCGGCGGTCAGCTTGAGCTGATCGGTCAGGTCATATTCCGCCTGCCCGAAACCCGAATAGGACTGGGTGTCGACGCTGTAGTTGGCGCGCGGATAGGTACCGAAGACCGGAAGGTTGAACCCCTGGAAATAGTCGCCCTTGATGTTCAGATAATAGAGGCCCGCGGTCCAGCGGAACGCGCCCTCATCCTCGATCAGGCGGATTTCCTGGGTGAAATGCTTGGCCTTGGCGTTCTGCCCGAAGATGCCGATGTCGACCGGCGAGAAATCGTTGTCGGCCGCATATTCGCTGTCGAGGTTCTGATAGCTGGTGACCGTCGCCAGCGAATAGCCTCCGCCAAGATCGAGGTTGATCTTGCCGCCAACCGTCCATGTCTCTCGGGTGAAGCGGCCCGGGAAGTTGAACGAGCCGGTATAGGGGTCGCCATCGGCATCGACATAGCCGAAGCCGGTCGGCGAGCCTGGCGGCAACAGCACGCCCAGTCCGTCCGCGTCCTGTGCGGCGCCGGTGATCATCGCGCCGCCGGTCGCGACCGGCCGGATCTTGTACCAGTCCGCGAACAGGTTGACGGTCAGCCGGTCATTCGGTTCGATCTTCACCTGCCCGCGTGCCGCCAGCGTGTCGTTGGCCAGGATGTCCGGTCCGATATCGTTCTTGATATAGCCGTCGGCCTTGTTCTTGAGCACCGCGACGCGCGCCGAGATGCCCTCGCCCAGTGGCCCGCCGACCGCCGCCTCGACGCGGAACTGATCGTAGCTGCCATAGGTCGCGTCGACGAAGCCATTGAGCTCGTCGGTCGGCTGGTTGGTGATGACGTGAATCAGGCCGCCGGTCGCGTTGCGGCCGAACAGCGTACCCTGTGGACCTTTCAGCACCTCGACCCGGCTGACGTCGAACAGTTCCTGCACGCTGGTCGCGTTGGAGGGCTGGTAGACCTCGTCGACATAGAAGGCGTTGGCGGGCTCGATATGACCGGCAAAGTCGTTCTGCGAGACGCCGCGGACCGAGATCAGGCCGGCGACCGGCGGACCGCCCGGCGCGGTGAACTGCAGGCCCGGCGTCATCGCCGCCAGGTCGGTCGAGTTGCGCAGGCCCAGTTCGGTCAGACGGTCGCCCCCCAGCGCCGTCACAGCAATACCGATATCCTGCACGTTCGCCGCGCGGCGGGTCGCGGTCACGACGATCTCGTCGACCGCGTCCTCGGCGGCCGACGCCGCCTTTTCCTGCGCGAAAGCGGGCATGGACAGACTCGCGACGGCCAGCGCGAAGCCGCAGGCCGCCGAACGGAACGCCCCGATGCTGTTTGTGAACACTCTTGCCTCTCCCCGATAAGCCGGACCACGACGGCAGGCCGGCACCCTTTTGGAACGGAGCCTATCTGCATCGGGGCGGGTGCGCTGCCTATGACGGGAAATACTCACCCCATGAAGGCGCAACGACGTGGACGCAAAGCCCGTGGCGGCGTAGAAAGCCTCGGTAGTTCGAGGCGGTTCGCCGCCGCAGGCCGCACAAGACGGCCACCGGCCAGGGAGAAGGAACGAGACGATCATGTGGAAGCAGAGTTTCACCTCCGCCCCGTCGGCCAGTCTCTATGAAAAGATATTGTCCTGCGAGGAGCTCGACGGCGTCGGCGGCCATATCCTCGAGCCGCTCGTCGACGCGCTCGGCGCGACCAGCGCCGTCTTCATCCAGATGTTCGCCTCCCCGCTCGGCGACCGCCATTTCGGGGCACACAGCTATGTCGGCCACAAGCCGGGATCGGTCGGCGTCTATCTCGACGAGTTCCACCGGCTCGATCCCGTCATGCGCCCGGCGATGGACTGGCTGGAGGACCCGCGCCGTCCGTTGCCCAACATGCTGACTGGATCGTTCAAGCGCATCCTGGAGCAGAACAGCTATTATGGCAGCAGTTTCCTGCAGCCCTTCGACGTCGGCCATGTCGTCGCCTTCGTCCTGCCGATGAACACCGCCTTCGAAACCCAGCTCGCTTGCGTCGGCTTCCACCGCCGGCTGGACGATCCCGCCTTCTCGGCCGAGCAGATCGGCTGGTTCGAGCGGCTCGGCCCGGCGCTCCGTTCGGTGCTCTACGTGCTCGCAGCCAAGGAGGCGATCACCCTGTCCGAGACGATCGCGATGGCGGCGAAGGAAGCCGGCAACGATTTCGGCTTCCTGATCTTCGACGAGGACCTGGTGATCCGCAACGCCAATGCGCGCGGCATGGAGGACCTCGGCGTCGGCGGGCCGGACGTCCGCGGATCGTCGCTGCTGGGCGAGATCAAGCAAAGGCTGCTGGGCTGCGATCGGAGCAAGGGCGGCTCCGTCACCTTCCGCACCGACGCGCCCAAGCCGGTCGAGGTCGAGATTCGCAACTTCCGGTCCACCGACGGGCGGCTGTTCCACCTGGTCGTCACCAACGGATCGGGCAAGCTGCACGCGATCGACGACGCCTGCCGCAAATTCGGGCTGACCGAGCGCGAGGCCGAGGTCGTGTCGCGGATCGCCGCGGGCAAGTGCAACGCCTCGCTCAGCCGGGAGCTGGGCATCTCGCTGCGCACCGGCGAGAACCATCTGCGCTCGATCTACCGCAAGGTCGGCGTCGGCAGCCGGACGCAATTGCTGTCGCGGCTGCTCCAGATTCACTAAAGCAATGAGCGTCGCGCCTTAAACATGGCCCGCTCAGCCTGAGGAGCCACTGAGCTTGGCGAAGTGGCGTCTCGAAGGCCCTTCGAGACGGGCTTCGGCTTCGCTCAGCCCTCCTCAGGGTGAGCGGATAAGGCGATCCCGATCAATGATTTGGAAAAGCCGCTCTGATCAGGCCGCCGGTTCGGCCGCCAGACAGTCGGCATGGCGGGCGCGCAGCGCCTTCTTGTCGATCTTGCCGGTCGCGGTGAGCGGCACCGCCTCGAACAGGATGCGGTCCGGCATCCACCAGCGAGCGATCCGCGGCATCAGGAAGGTGCGGACCATCTCGGCCGTCACCATAGCGCCTTCGTGCACCTCGATCACCAGGATAGGGCGCTCCTCCCATTTCGGGTGATGGACGCCGACCACGGCAGCGATCCGCACGCCGGGCAGGCCGACGACGATATTCTCGATGTCGATCGAACTGATCCACTCGCCGCCCGATTTGATCACGTCCTTGGCACGGTCGGTGAGGCGCAGGAAACCGTCACCGTCGATCGTGGCGATGTCACCCGTGTCGAACCAGCCATCGGCATCGGCGGCGTCCTCCTCGGCCCGGAAATAGCGGCGGATCGTCCAGGGACCGCGCACCTTGAGCGCGCCCGCGCTCTCGCCGTCATGCGGCAGCGGCTCACCGTCCTCGCCGGCGATCTTCAGCTCGACGCCGAACTGCATCCGGCCCTGACGCGTCCAGATGACGTCGTCGACATGATCTGGGCCCCGCTCGGCGAGCGCCGGGGTCGATGTCGCCACCACGCCGACCGGGTTGAGCTCAGTCATGCCCCAGAGCTGGAGCACCCGGACGCCATGGTCGCGCGCGAAGCGTTCCGCCATCGCGCGCGGCACTGCCGATCCGCCGATGACGATACGGTCGAGCGTCCCCGTCCCAGCCCCGCTGCGCTGGAGATGATCGAGATACATCGTCCAGATCGTCGGCACGCCACAGGTGAAGGTGACGCCGGCCATTTCGACCAGCTCGTGCAGGCTGGCCGCGTCCATCCGGTCGCCCGGCAGCGCGAAGGCACAGCCATTGAGCGCCCCCGCGAAAGGCAGACCCCATCCCGTCGCATGGTAGAAGCTGCTGCACGGCATGATGCAATCGAACGCCCCGAGCCCGAACGCCGAGCCGAGGCTCGCCGCCATCGCGTGCAGCACGGTTGAGCGGTGCGAGTAGAGCACGCCCTTGGGATGCCCGGTGGTGCCCGAGGTGTAGCAGAGGAACGCCGCCGCCTTCTCGTCGAACAGCGGCCAGTCGAACGAGGGGGCCTCGCGCGCCAGCAGCACTTCCCAGCTCCCGGCGGCGACCGATCCCGCGACGGTGCGTTCTGTGTCGCTGAACATCACATAATGGCGGATGCCGGGCAGCAGCGGCGCGAGCCGCTCGATCAGTTCGGCGAAGCTGCGTTCGTAGAACAGCATCGAGCTGCCGGCATGGTCGATCGTATAGGCGATCTGCTCGTCGGTCAGGCGCGGATTGGCGGTGTGCAGCACCGCGCCGATCCCCGGCGCCGCGAACATCAGCTCCATGTGCCGATGGCCGTTCCAGCCGAGCGAGCTGATCCGGTCGCCCGGACCGATGCCGAAGCGCCGCAGCATGTGCGCCGCCTGCGCCGTCCGCGCCGCCAGCCCATGATAGTCGTAGCGCCACAGCGGCTCGTCGATGACCCGCGACAGGATCGCCCGCCGCGGATGCGCCGCCGTCGCATGGGCCAGCAGGCCGCTGATCAGCAACGGCCGATCCTGCATCAGTCCGATCATGACGGAAAGGGCTCGCGCATCCCGCCGATCACCAGTCGGCGGGCTTGTCGATATGGTCGGCGGCGTTGCCGGCCACCGCCATCTCGTACATCAGCTTGGCGTCGACGATCGCCGCGACGCTGCCGTCGGCATTGTAGCCGACCAGTGGCCCGTTGACGGTGGCGAACATCACCATTCCGTCCGGGTCGGTATCGGGGATGTGGTTGATCCCGCCCGCCTCGCGGACGTACCAGCCGGCCCGGCCGCGATCGTCGCCATAGCCGAAGCCGCCTTCGAGCAGGATGCCCTCGACCCCGCCGATATGGCCGTGGACGGGCGCCTCGTTGCTGGGGCCGACCTTCAGCAGCAGGGTGAAGCCGCCTGTCAGCGCATTGACGTTGAGCAGCTTGAACCAGGTCTCCGGCATCACCCAGTCGAGCCAGGGCAGCTTGCCGACGTCATGGAAGGCCGGGCGGTGAAGCTTGGTCTGGGCGATATCGGGGCTGTTGCCCTTGGTGAGCAGCACCATGGTCACGTCTCCTAATGGCTGTTGTCGAACCACAGTGACCAGATCGTCCGGCGTGGGAAATGACGGGGAACACCTACGCCCGCCGCCGTCGCCGGCCTGAGTGGTTCCCGCTATTTGCCCCTCCCCGCCCGCTGCCTAGCCTCGACGCAGATCAACGAAGCGGGAGGAAGCGGGGCCGTGCGGCTGAAGGACAAGATCGCGATCGTCACCGGCGGCGCGTCGGGCATCGGCCGGGCGACGGCGCTGACCTTCGCCCGCGAAGGCGCCCGCGTCGCCATCGCCGACATCGACGCGGACGGCGCCGCGCGGACCGCCGCCCAGATCGGCGAGCAGGCGATGGCGATCGCCTTCGACGTCGCCGACGAGGCCGCCTGGGCCGACGCCACGCGACGCACGGTCGATCGCTTCGGGCGGCTCGACATCCTCGCCAATATCGCCGGCATCGGCTTTCCGGGCACGATCCTCGACCTGACGATCGACCAGTGGAACAAGATGATCGCGGTCAACCTGACCGGCGTCATGCTCGGCTGCCAGGCGGCGATCCGCGCGATCACCGCCAGCGGCGGCAGCGGCGCGATCGTCAACGTCTCCTCGCTCGCCGGGCTGGTCGGCATCTCCGACGTCGCGGGCTATTGCGGGTCGAAGGGCGGCGTCACCACGCTCAGCAAGTCGGTCGCGCTCTTCTGCGCCGAGCGCGGCCTGCCGATCCGCTGCGTCTCGGTCCATCCCACCTATGTCGACAGCGAGATGCTCAATCCGGTCGCCGATGCGATCGGCAGCCGGCAGGCGATGATCGACGGCATGGCGCGGCTGGTGCCGATCGGCCGGATCGCGACGCCGCAGGACATCGCCAACGCCATCCTCTTCGCGGCTTCGGACGAAGCTGCGATGATGAGCGGACATGCGCTGGTGATCGACGGGGCGCAGCTTGCGGGCCCCACCAGCGCGCATTCGAAAGGTTGAACATGAGCGGACGGGTTTCGGGCAAGGTCATCATCGTCACCGGCGCGGCCGCCGGCCTGGGCGCGGCGATCGCGGCGCGGCTGGCCGAGGAAGGCGCCACCGTCGTCCGCACCGACATAATGGGCGGCGACGGCGTGGTCCGCCAGGACGTGACCGACGAGGGCCAATGGCAGGCGCTGATAGCCGAGGTCGTCGGGACGCATGGCCGGCTCGACGGCCTCGTCAACAACGCCGGGATCGCGGACGGCAAGGGCCCTCCCGACCCGGAAGGCGCGCTGGCGGAAGACTGGCGTCGCATCTACACGGTCAATGTCGAAGGGGTGTTTCTTGGCTGCAAGCACGCCATTCCGGCCATCGCGGCCGCCGGCGGCGGCGCGATCGTCAACATGTCGTCGATCGGGGCGCTGGTACCGACACCCTTCCTGTCCGCCTATGGCGCGTCCAAGGCGGCGGTGATGCAGTTCACCCGATCGGTTGCGCTCCATTGCTGCGAGCAGGGTCATGCGATCCGCTGCAACAGCGTCCATCCCGGCCAGGTCCGCACGCCGATGCACGACGAGCTGATCGCGCGCACCGCGGCCGAGCACGGCCTCGACGCGGAGCAGGCGGCGCAGGCCTTCCTGTCCAAGGTGCCGATGAAGAAATGGCAGGAGGCCGTCGACATCGCCAACGGCGTGCTCTTCCTGATGTCCGACGAAGCCCGCTTCGTCACCGGCACCTCGCTGGTGGTCGACGGCGGCATGAGCCTCACCAACTAGGGAATCCCATGGATCAGATCCTCGACTTCGGCCAGCCGATGGGCGGCATCATGCAGATGGCCTATATCGTCCCGGATATTCGCCAGGCGATCGAGCAGTATCGCGCGCGGCTCAAGACCGGCCCCTGGTTCGTCATCGACCACTTCCCGCTGTTCGAGGCGCAGTATCGCGGCCAGCCATCGGAGTTCGACGTCAGCCTCGCCCTCACCTATTCGGGCTCGATGTGCGTCGAGCTGATCCAGCAGAACAATTGGCAGACGCCCTCGGTCTATACCGAGGTGCAAGCGAAGCGCGGCTGGGGCTTCCACCATTTCGGCGTGTCCTGCCGCGACTTCGATGCCGACGTCGCGCATTACAAGGCGCTGGGGCATGAGATGGCGCTGTACGGCGTCGCCGGGGTCGGTGCCCGCGCCGCCTATATGGACACCAGCGATGCGCTGCCCGGCATGATCGAGCTGATCGAGATGACCGACAAGACCGAGGCCTTCTTCACGATGATGAAGACCGCCGCCGAGAATTGGGACGGCAGCGACCCGGTGCGGGTGCTGGGCGGCTGACCGCGTTCAGGCCGCCCAGTCGGCGATATTCTCCGCCTGGCCGATCAGCGCGAGGCCGTGCGCGATCGAGGTCAGCTCGCCGCCCGCGCCGATCCGTTGCTCGCCGAAACGGCGCTCGAACGAGCGGCGGATCGCCGGGATCAGCGACGAGCCCCCGGTCAGGAAGACGCGATCGATCGCCTCCGGCGCGACCCCGGCCCGGAGCAAGGCCGCGTCGATGGCGGTCTCGATGCGGGCGATGTCAGGCGCGATCCAGCTCTCGAAATCGGCGCGGCTGACCTCGCCCTCGATATCCAGCCCGCCGCCGGTGAAGCGGAAGCCGGCATGCTCCTCGGTCGACAGCGCGCGCTTGAGCTGGCCGACCGCGTCGTAGAGCGCATAGCCCAGCTCATTCTCGATGATCGCTATCATACGGTCGATAGCCGCCGGCTCGACCGCGCTGCGCCGCAGCTTGCCGAGTTCGTCGAGCGTGCGGCGGTTGCGCATCAACGCCAGCTTCGACCAATCCGAGAAGTCTGAGAAATAACCAGCTGGAATTTCGAGAATCTTGTCAAAGGATCGATAGGAGCCGCCCTTGCCGAGCAGCGGCAACACCAGTCGCTCGACGATCCGGGAATCGAAACGGTCCCCGGCGATGCCGACGCCGGTCGAGCTTAGCGGCACGCAGCGGGGGCGCGCCTCGGGCCCGGCGACCCGGACGATCGAGAAGTCGCTGGTGCCGCCGCCGAAATCTGCGACCAGCACGGTGGTCGGCTCGGTCAGCCGCGCCGCGAAGCTGAACGCCGCGCCGAGCGGTTCGTAGACATAATGGACCTCGGCGCCGAAGCCCGCGAACATCCGGTCGTAGCGCTCGCGCGCCAGCGCCGGATCGGCGCGCGCGCCGGCATAATCGACCGGCCGTCCGACCACGATCCGCGCACCCACCGTGTCGAGCGCCCCACCCGCATGCGCGGCCAAGTGCCCAAGGAAGATCTGGCCCAGTTCCTCGAACCGGAAACGCTTGTGGAACACCGAGGCCTGTTCGAACAACGGGCTGGCGGCGACCGACTTGAACGACTGGATGAAGCGGCTGCCCTGCGGATAATCGAGATAATCGGCGATCGCCCAGGGCCCCGCCTCATGTCCCAGCCCGCCGCGTTCGGCCTCGTCCTGCCAGAAGCAGAGCGCCGAGCGGAACACCGACCCGGTCGCCTGCTCGCCCGCGAACGTCACCAGTTCCGCCATCCCGTCGTCCCGCGCAACCGCGGCGACGGTATTGGTCGTGCCGAAATCCAGACCGATCGCGCGGCCGGCATTCTCCTCCCGCATCAGAGCTTCATCACCCCGACGCCTTCGATCGCCTTCTCGACCGTCTCGATCGAGACGCCGAACACCTTGGCGAGCCCCTCGACCGTCGCCCCGCGCATGGCGAGCTGGCGCATCCGGCTGATGTCGACATTGGTGCGGTAATTACGGGTGTCGCGCACCACCTTTTCCTCGCCGGTCCGCGCGAGCGATCCCGAGGCGCGGCGCTTCGGGCGATCCTCGCGCGCCTCGGCCAGCGCGGCGCGGCGTTGCTCGTCCTCGGCATGGCGGGCCTGGCGCGCCGCTTCGCGCAGCCGGGCGGCCTCGTCGCGTTCGGCGGCGCGGCGGTCGCTGCGCGCCTGCGCGGCTTCGGCGCGCTCGGCTGCCCGGCGGCCCCGTTCCTCTTCCCGGTTGCGCGCCCGGTCGTCGTTCATCGGTTTTTCCTCCGTTTCCCCGTTGCTCGCAAATGCGGCTCGCCCGGTCGCAAGCCGGGCGGCCTTGTTCGGGCCGTTCATCGATCAGTCAACGGAATTCTCTATCGTCCGCCTCGCCCCCGAACGTCGTAAGCGAACAAGATAATGCTGGTAAAACAAAGAGATATCTCCGAAAAAATTCCACAGGAAATCGGGGAGGAATCCTCCTACTTCCTGCTGCGCGCCCGACAGGAAGTGGAGCGGTCCGAAGCCGCCACGGCGCCGCAGGCGGTCGCCGCTCACCGCGAACTGGCCATGCTCTATTCGGTCAAGGCGCTGCTCGCCCACGCCGATGCGGATGCCGACGACGAACCCAACTGATCAGTCGATGATCGCCGGCAGGAATTCGCTGACCGCCGAGAATCCGTAACGCTGATAGGCACGCTGGCGATAGGTCAGCACCGTCGCCCGGCCGATCCCCAGCTCGGCCGCGATCTCGTCGGCGCTGCCCCCCGCCAGGGTACGGGCGCAGACCTGCAGCTCGCGCCCGCGCAGGTCGGGATAGGCCCGCGCGAGTCGCCGTTCGAGCCGCTCGGCAAGGCTTGCCTCGGGCCGGTGCGGCTTCTGCGCGATCGCCGACAGCGCCACGCTGGCGAGCGCCGCCAGCCGCGCCGCGCCCTGCCATTCGGCGGCGCCGCGCCGGTACATGCTGAGGAACAGGCTCTCCTCATTGCCGCGCCAGCCGAAGCAGAGCTTGTCGGCAAAGGCCGGCTTGTCGAAGCAGATCGCGCGATAGTCGTGCAGCAATATCTGGCTGGCATGGACCCGCCGCGCGAACACCGCGCCGACCGGGGTCTCCGCCCAGATGCTGCGCGCCGGATCGTCGCGGTAGAAGCGGCGGGCGAAGATCTCCGCCCGCTCGTCCGATCGATCGAGCCCGCTCGACGAGGCGACGACCCGCGGCTTGCCGTCGGCGCCGAGCCGATAGGCGAACACCTCCTCGACGAAGTCGTAGCGCTGCGCCGCCGCCAGCAGCACGTCGCCGAACGTCTCGCGGCCCGCCGCCTCGATCAGCGCCGCGCCGACATTGGGGTCCACCGGTTCGGGCAATCCGCTCCACGCCATCACCGCCTTTCATAACAGCCGCGCCGCGCCCGCGCGAGTCCTGTCCATAGCTCTATGGACAAGAGCCGATCCGGCGCGCGCTATAGCCGATGCCGAGAGATCGCCCGCCGACGCGGGCCCTGAGAGGAGATGGACATGGCCAAGCCCTTCGCATCCTCGGCCGACCTTGCCGAGAAGAAAGAGACCCTCGAAATCCTCGCCGACGGCGTCTACGCGCTGACCGCCGAGGGCGACCCCAATGTCGGCGCGATCGAGGGCGAGGACTTCCTGGTCTGCTTCGAGGCGCGCGCAACGCCGGCCGCCGCGCGCGACTGGCTGGCCAAGCTGCGCGAGCATACCGACAAGCCGATCAAATATCTGGTGCTGACCCATTATCATGCGGTCCGCGTGCTGGGCGCGAGCGCGTTCGGCGCCGAGCACATCATCACCAGCGAGACGACCCGCAAGCTGATCGAGGAGCGCGGCAAGCAGGATTGGGACAGCGAATATGGCCGCATGCCGCGCCTGTTCAAGCAGCCCGAGGAGATCCCCGGCCTGACCTGGCCAACCCAGACCTTCGAGGACAATTTCTCGATCGAGCTCGGCGGCGATCGCGGCCGGATCGATCTGCAATTCTGCGGGCGCGGCCACACCGCCGGCGACATCGTCGCCTGGCACGAGAAGAGCCGGACGCTGTTCGCGGGCGACCTGGTCGAGGCCGAGGCGGCGCTCTACACCGGCGATGCCTTCCACTTCGACTGGTCGTCGGGCACGCTCGACAAGGTCAAGGCCTATCGCTCCGAGAACCTGATCGGCGGCCGCGGCGCGGTTGCCAAGGGCGTCGCGGCAACCGACGCCGCGATCGAGCAGACCCGCGAATTCCTGAAGGTCATGATCGAGCAGACCGGCGCGGTCCACAAGCGCGGCGGCACCCTCAAGGAAGCGTTTGAGGCGACCCACGCCGCGCTCGGCCCGAAATTCGGCCGTTGGCCGATCTTCGAGCATTGCCTGCCGTTCGACGTGCAGCGCCTGTGGGACGAGTTCGACGGCATCGACTGGCCGCGCATCTGGACGATGGAACGCGACCGTCAGGTGTGGGACCTGCTGCAGGGATAAACCGCCATGACCGACGTCCGTTACGGGCATGTCTGGCGCAGCATCGGGCCGTCGCCGCGGCCCGCCGCGACGGCCGATGAGGTGCCGGTCGTCATCGCGGGGGCCGGCCCGGTCGGGCTCGCCATGGCGCTCGACCTCGGCCGGCGCGGGCACCGCGTCGTCGTGCTGACCCGGCTCGACTATATCGCCGGCGGCTCCAAGGCGATCTGCTTCTCGAAGCGTTCGCTCGACATCATGGACCGGCTCGGCGTCGGCCAGCGCATGGTCGACAAGGGCGTGACCTGGAACGTCGGCAAGGTGTTCTGGAAGGACCGGCCCGATCCGGTCTACCAGTTCGACCTGCTGCCGGTGAAGGACCAGCGCCGCCCCGCCTTCATCAACCTCCAGCAATATTATGTGGAGGAATATCTCGTCGACGCGCTCGCCGAGCTGCCCGGGGTCGAGATCCGCTGGGGGCACGAGGTGCGCGGCGTCGCGGCCCATGACGGCGGCGTCTCGATCGAGGTCGGCACGGCCGCGGGAAGCTATGCGATCGAGGCCGGCTGGCTGATCGCCTGCGACGGCAACCGCTCGCCGATCCGGACGATGCTGGGCCTCGATTTCGAAGGGCGCATCTTCGAGGACAATTTCCTGATCGCCGACATCCGCATCAAGGAGGATCGCCCGGCCGAACGCTGGTTCTGGTTCGATCCCCCGTTCAATCCGGGCAAGTCGGCGCTGTTCCACCGCCAGCCCGACGACGTCTGGCGGCTCGACTTCCAGCTCGGCTGGAACATCGACCGCGAGGAATGCCTCAAGGACGCCAATGTCGAACGCTATATCCGCGCGATGCTGGGCCCCGACGTGGCGTTCGAGAAGGAATGGTACAGCGTCTACACCTTCCAGTGCCGCCGCATGGCGCGCTTCGTCCATGGCCGGGTGATCTTCGCCGGGGACAGCGCGCATCTGGTGTCGCCGTTCGGGGCGCGCGGCTGCAACGGCGGCTTCGCCGACGTCGACAATCTCGGCTGGAAGCTCGACCTGGTGCTCGGCGGCGCGAGCCCCGACCTGCTCGAAAGCTATAATGACGAGGCGATCGTCACGGCCGACGAAAATATCCTGAACTCAACGCGTTCTACCGACTTCCTGACACCGAAGAGCGAGGTGAGCGAAGCGTTCCGCGACGCCGTGCTGGGGCTCGCGGCGGAGCATGCCTTCGCCCGGCCGATCGTCAATTCGGGACGGCTGTCGACCGCGATCAGCTATCCCGACAGCGCGCTCAGCACGCCCGATGAGGACGACTGGACCGGCGGCGTCGCTCCCGGATCGCCCGCGCTCGACGCCCCGCTCGGCGAGGGCTGGCTGCTCGGCGAACTCGGCGACCGCTTCGTGCTGCTCCAGGCGGGCGGCGGCGCTACGGCGCCCGAGGGGCTCGACACGATCGCGATCGACAGCGCGATAGCACTGGCCCGCTACGGGCTGGAGGCGGGCGGTGCCTATCTGATCCGCCCCGACCATTATGTCGCGGCGCGCTGGCGCAGGCCCGACGCCGCCAAGATCGCCCGCGCACTCGCCCGGGCACAGGGAGGCGACCCGCGATGAGCCTGATCCTCACCCCCAACCTCGTCGATCCCGACGGCATCTACGAGAAGCTGATCGCGCTCCACGAAGGGCGCGATGCGGCCGACAGCCAGCGGGTGAATGCACGGCTGATCCTGACGCTGATCAACCATATCGGAGACCGGGAGACGATCCTTGAAGCCATCGCGGTCGCGGCGGGAGGGAAGGTTTAGCGGAACGCGCCTGACCTCTCCCCTCTCCGGAGTGCCGGCCTCCGCCGGCACGACGTTGGGAGGAAAAGGGGAGTCCGCGCCCTGGCGCCTCCCCCTCGATCCACTCAACCGACCCGGCGCACCCAGCCATAGGGATCGGCGACGGTGCCGCGCTGGATGCCGGTCAGCTTGTCGCGCAGTCGCGCGGTGGTCTGGCCGGTGCCGCCGGCGCCGATGGTGAACTCGCCGTCCTCGCCCTTGACCGTGCCGATCGCGGTGACGACCGCGGCGGTACCGCAGGCGAAGGTCTCGACCAGCTTGCCCGAGCGGGCGTCGGCCTTCCACTGCTCGTAGGAATAGGGCTCCTCGCGGACCGTGATGCCCTCGTCGCGCGCCAGGCGGATGATCGAGTCCCGGGTGATGCCGGGCAGGATCGTGCCCTGCAGCGGCGGCGTCACCATCGATCCGTCGTCCATCACGAAGAAGACGTTCATGCCGCCCAGTTCCTCGATCCACTTGCGCTCGGCGGCGTCGAGGAAGACGACCTGGTCGCAGCCCTGCTCGATCGCCTGCTTCTGGGCGAGGAGGCTGGCGGCATAGTTGCCGCCGCACTTGGCGCTGCCGGTGCCGCCCGGCGCGGCGCGGGTATAGTCGGTCGAGACCCAGACGGTGACCGAATCCTTGCCGCCCTTGAAATAGGCGCCGACCGACGAGGCGATCACCATGAACAGATATTCGGACGACGGCTTGACGCCCAGGAACACCTCGTTCGCGAACATGAACGGGCGCAGATAGAGGCTGCCGCCGCCACCGGGCACCCAGTCGCGGTCGATGCGGACGAGCTGCTCGACCGCCTCGATGAACAGATCCTCAGGCACGTCGGGCATCGCCATGCGCCGCGCCGACAGGTTGAAGCGGGCAGCATTCGCCTCGGGGCGGAACAACGCCAGGCCGTCGCCCAGGCGATAGGCCTTCATCCCCTCGAAAATCTCCTGCGCATAATGGAGCACCGCCGATGCCGGATCGATCTGCAGCGGCCCGCGCGCCTTCACCTCGGCATCGTGCCAGCCCTTGCCCTCGACATAGCGGACGACGACCATATGGTCAGTGAAGACGCGGCCGAAGCCGGGATTTTCCAGCAGCTTGGCGCGGTCTTCGGCCGAGGTCGGCGCCGCGTTGGGCAGGATGGTGAACTGGGACGTCATCGGCAACTGCTCCTGCGATATTCTGTCCTGCTCTAAGCGCCGGTTCGCTCGCCGACGCCAGAAAAATAAGCGGCCGAACCGGCCCTTACGGCCGGTCAGCCATGGATGGCGTGCCCCATAGCCTTGAGCGCCGCCTCGTGGAAGGCCTCGCCGAGGGTCGGGTGGGCGTGAATGATGCCTTCGATATCCTCCAGCACCGCCCCCGTCTCGATCGCCTGGGCGAAGGTCGCCGACAGCTCGGAGACGTGGAGCCCGACCGCCTGCACCCCGACTATGCGATGCCCGGCCTCCAGCGCGACGACGCGGACGAAACCGCCCTCGTCGCCGGCCTCCATCGACAGGGCGCGGCCGTTGGCGGCGAAGGGGAATACGCCGGTGATCGTGCCCGGCGCATCAGGGCCCAGCCCGACACTGACGATCTCGGGCTCGGTGAAGCAGACCGCCGGGACGGCGCGCGGATCGAAACGGCGTTTCCGGCCGGCGATGATCTCCGCCACCATCGCGCCCTGCGCCGACGCCTTGTGCGCCAGCATCGGCTCGCCGACCAGATCGCCGATCGCCCAGACGTTGCGGGTGGCGGTGGCGCAGCGATCGTCGACCGCGACGAACGGGCCGTCCATCGCGACCGCCATCTCCTCCAGCCCCCAGCCCCTCGTCACCGGGCGCCTGCCGACGGTGACGAGGATCTTGTCGGCCGGCAGCTCGATCGCCTCGCCCTCTGCGGTCTCGACGAGCAGCCCGTCCCTGCCCTGCCCGGTCGCCCTGGCGGAGAGGTGCAGCGCGACCCCGTGCTTCGCGAGCCACCGTCGCACCGGCTCGACCAGTTTCGCATCGTAGAGCGGCAGGATGCGGTCGGCCGCCTCGACGACGGTCACCTCGGCACCGAGCTTGCGATAGGCGATGCCGAGCTCGAGGCCGATATAGCCCGCGCCGACGATCGCCAGCCGCTTCGGTACCTCCGCCAGCGACAGCGCCTCGGTCGAGGAGATCACCTTGCCGCCGAACGGCAGGAAGGGCAGCTCGATCGGCTCCGATCCGGTCGCCAGGACGACATGCTCGGCCTGCACGGTCACCTCGCCGCCCTCGGCAGTGGCGACATGGCAGGTCTTGGCGTCGGAGAAGCGGCCATGGCCCGCGATCACCCGCACCTTCGCCCGCTTGAGCAGCGCCGCGACACCGCCGTTGAGCCGGTCGACAACGCCGTCCTTCCAGCCGATCGTCGCCGCGAAGTCGAGGCTCGGCGGGGCGGCAAGGCTGATCCCCAGCCGGGGCGCGGTGGCTGCCTCGGCCATCGTCGCATAATGGCCGGCGGCGTGGATCAGCGCCTTGGACGGGATGCAGCCGCGAACCAGGCAGGTGCCGCCGAGCCGATCGGCCTCCACCAGCACGGTATCGAGGCCGAGCTGTCCGGCGCGGATCGCCGCGACATAGCCGCCGGGTCCGCCGCCCAGCACCAGCACCTTGGTCTTCACTATTTCGGTCATCGGTCAGTCCATGAAGATGAGGGCAGGATGCTCGAGCAGGCGCTTGAGCTGCTGGACGAACAGTGCGGCGTCGTAGCCGTCGACGATGCGGTGATCGAAGGACGACGATAGGTTCATCATCTTGCGCACCGTGACGAAGCTGCCCTGCACGGTCGGCCGCTCGACCAGCTTGTTGGGGCCGATGATCGCGACCTCGGGATGGTTGACGATCGGGGTCGATGTGACGCCGCCGAGCGTGCCGAGCGAGGTGATGGTGATGGTCGCGCCCGACATCTCCTCGCGGGTCGCGCTGCCGTCGCGCGCGGCCTTGCTGAGCCGGGCGATTTCCTCCGCGCAGGCCCAGACGTCGAGCGCCTCGGCATGGCGGACGACGGGGACGAGCAGGCCCGCCGGGGTCTGGGTGGCGATGCCCAGGTGGATCGCATCAGACTGGTGGAGCACGCCCGCATCGTCGTCATAGCGGGCGTTGACCTGCGGGAAGCGCGGCAGGACGCGGGCCAGCGCCCGGACGAAGAAGGGCAGCAGGGTGAGCTTGGGTCGCCCCTCATCGCGGTGCGCGTTGAGGTCGGCGCGCAGCGCCTCCAGCTCGGTCAGGTCGCATTCCTCGACATAGGTGATGTGGGGAATGCGGCGCTTCGCCTCCTGCATCTTCTCGGCGATCTTGCGGCGCATGCCGACGATGCGGACGTCGCTGCCGCCGGTGCGCGGTGTCAGATGCCCAGCCCCGCCCGCCGCGAGCGCGCCGCCCGTCTCGACATAGCGATCGAGATCCTCGGGAGTGATGCGCCCGCCCGGGCCGGTGCCCGGCACATATTGCAGAGCGATGCCCAGCTCATGCGCGCGCCGCCGCGTCGCGGGGGCTGCGAGCGGTTCCTGCCCGGGTGTCCGCGTCGCGAAGGCCGGTTGTGACGACGGCGCTTGCGCGGCCCTGGGAGTGGCGGCGGCGGGCGGTGGCGGCGCAGCCTCGACGACCGGAGGCGTCGCCTCCACGACGACGGCCGGTGCGTCGGCCCCATTGCCATCGCCCTCGATCTCCAGCTCGACCAGCGTCGATCCGACCGCGCGCAGTTCGCCGATCTCGCCGTGCAGCGCGACGACCGTGCCCGACACGGGCGAGGTCATGTCGACGGTCGCCTTGTCGGTCATCACGTCGACCAAGCTCTGGTCCTCGGCGACGCTGTCGCCCGGCTTGACGTGCCAGGCGACGATCTCCGCCTCGGCGACGCCTTCGCCGACGTCGGGCATGCGGAACAGGTAGCGCCCCATGATCAGGCCTCCATCGCGCGGTTGAGGGCGGCCGCGATCCGGGCGGGGCCGACGAAATAATCCCATTCGAACGCGTGCGGATAGGGCGTGTCCCAGCCCGCGACCCGTTCGATCGGACTCTTGAGGCGGTAGAAGCAGCGCTCCTGCACCAGCGCCGACAGCTCGCCGCCGAAGCCGCCGAAGCGCGACGCCTCATGAACGATCACGCAGCGCCCGGTGCGTTCGACCGAGGCGACGATCGCATCGATGTCGAGCGGGACGATCGAGCGCAGGTCGATCAGCTCGGCGTCGATCCCGCTCTCCTCGATCGCGCCCAGGGCGACATGGACCATCGTGCCATAGGCGATGACGGTGACGTCCTTGCCTTCGCGCACTGTCGCCGCCTTGCCGAGCGGCACGGTGTAATGCCCCTCGGGCACCTCGCCTGCTGCATGGCCGGCCCAGGTCCGGAGCTGCCGGTCGTGGCGGCCGTCGAACGGGCCGTTGTAGAGGCGCTTCGGTTCCAGGAAGATCACCGGGTCGTCGCATTCGATCGACGCGATCAGCAGGCCTTTGGCGTCATAGGGATTGGACGGGATCACCGTCTTCAGCCCGGTGATGTGCGCGAACACCGCCTCGGGGCTTTGGCTGTGGGTCTGCCCTCCGAAGATGCCGCCGCCATAAGGCGACCGCACCGTGATCGGCGCCGAGAACTCGCCGCCCGACCGATAGCGCAGCCGGGCCGCTTCCGACACGAGCTGATCGTAGGCGGGCAGGATATAGTCGGCGAACTGGATCTCGGGCACCGGCCGGAGCCCATAGGCGCCCATGCCGATCGCGGTGGCGATGATCCCGCCTTCGGAGATCGGTGCGTCGAAGCAGCGGGTCAGCCCGTGCTTCTTCTGAAGCCCGTCGGTGACCCGGAAGACACCGCCGAAATAACCGACATCCTCCCCGAATATCAACACGTTGGGATCGTTAGCCAACATCACGTCGAGCGCCGAGTTGAGCGCCTGGATCATATTCATCTGCGCCATCGGATCAGACTCCCAGCTCGCGGCGCTGCTCGATCAGGCGCCAGTCGGGTTCCTTGAACACGCCCTCGAACATTTCGCGGACGCTAGGCTTGGACTGGCCGAGCGTGCCGACCGCCTCGCCCTGCTTGACGGCGGCGCGGATCGTCTCGGTCAGCTCCGCGACCAGCGCCGCGTGCCGCTCCTCGTCCCATTCGCCGAGCGCGATCAGGTGCTGCCTGAGCCGGTCGACGGGATCGCCGAGCGGCCAATGCTCGGCCTCGTCGGCGGGGCGGTACTTGGTGGGGTCGTCGCTGGTCGAATGGCCGGCGGCGCGATAGGTGAACAGCTCGATCAGGGTCGCGCCATGGTTGGTGCGCGCCCGCTCCGCCGCCCATATCGTCGCCGCCCAGACCGCGAGGAAGTCGTTGCCGTCGACGCGCAGGCCCGGCAAGCCATAGGCGATCGCCTTCGCCGCGAAGGTCGTCGCCTCGGCGCCCGCGATGCCCGAGAAGGACGAGATCGCATATTGGTTGTTGGTGACGCACAGGATGACCGGCGCCCGGTAGACCGAGGCGAAGGTCAGCGCCTCGTGGAAGTCGCCCTCGGCGGTGGTGCCCTCGCCGATATAGCCGATCGCGATGCCGTCATCGCCCTTGTAGGCCGACGCCATCGCCCAGCCGACGGCATGACCGAAGCGGCTGCCGACATTGCCCGACAAGGAGTAGAAGCCGTAATCGCGCGCCGAATAGAGGATCGGCAACTGCTTGCCCTTGAGCGGATCCTCCGCGTTCGAGAAAATCTCGTTGACGAGGTGGATCAGCGGATAGTCCCGCGCCATCAGCCAGCCCAGCATCCGATAGGTCGGGAAGGACATGTCGCGCTCGCCCAGCGCCAGCGACTGGGCGACGCCGATCGCCTCCTCGCCCAGCGACTTCATGTAGAAGCTGGTTTTGCCCTGGCGGTGGAGGCGGAACATCCGGTCGTCGAACAGCCGGGTCGCCAGCATCGCGCGCAGCCCGCGCCGCAGCATGTCGGGCGACAGCTTCGGATCCCAGGGGCCGACCGCGCGACCTTCGCCGTCGAGCACGCGGATCAGGTCATAGGGCAGGTCGCGCATCTCCGCCTCGGGGGCCGCGCTGTCGGGCCGGCGGACGGCCCCCGCCTCGGACAGGCGCAGATGATCGAAAGAGGGCGCGTCGCCGGGCCGCGCAGGCGGAACCGGGATATGGAGCCGCAGGCTCGGCAGATTGGACATGGGCGCGGACTCTCCTCGCAGTCGTTGTGCAGGGAGATTGGCAGAAGGCGCCGAGAAAATCCTTGCGAAGATGGCTCAGGATTCGATAATTTCGAGGATGATCCTTGTAAAAAAATTACTTAATTAGGACGTTTATCCTAAGGCCTGTGGACATTCACTTCGCGGCGAGGATTGTCGCGACGAGGTGCCAGTTGGCGGTGTAACTGCAGGCAGTTTTCTCGTAGCGCGTAGC
>NZ_FUYM01000019.1 GCF_900167915.1 Rhizorhabdus histidinilytica
TGCTCGGGATCGGCGTCGAAGGCCCGGAAGGCGGCGATCAGGTCGGCCAGCACCTGCGTGTTGAGCGCGTTCAGCGCCTGCGGGCGGTTCAGCCGAATGACCGTGACCGGCCCCTGGGTTTCGACGAGGATCGTTTCATAGGACATCGGCGGACCTTTCAGGCATTGGGCAGAGGCGTCCACGCCTCGGACGGCGGGAGCGGCGCGAAGATGGCGTCGATGTCGGCATCGCTGACCCCCGCCGCGGTCGGCGGGTTCCAGCGCGGCGCATTGTCCTTGTCGACGATCAGGGCGCGAACCCCCTCGATGATGTCGGGCCGTTGGATGACGCGGACGACGACCGCATATTCCATCGCCATCTCTTCGGCGAAATCGTCGATCCTGGCGGATTCGGCGAGCAGGCGGAGCACGACCTTGCACGCCTGGGGCGACTTGGTCTCAAGCGTCTTCAGCGTCGCGAGCGCCCAGTCGCCGCCGTCGGCCGCGAGCGCGGCGACGATGTCCTCATAGCGGTCCGACGCAAATAGCCGGTCGATGTCGGCCTGCCGGTCGAGGATCGGCGCGGGCGGCACCGCCGACACAGCGCTGCGCAACGCCGCGTCGATCGCCCCCGGATTGCCCAGGATCGCGGCCTTCAGCGCCTCGATCCCGTCGCTTTCGACATAATGGGTGCCCAGCGCCAGCGCGAGGCATTCGGCGCCGTTGAGCCGGGCACCGGTCAACCCGACATATTGGCCCATCCGCCCGGGCATCCGCGACAGGTAGCGCCCGCCGCCGACGTCGGTGAACAGGCCGATGCCCGTCTCCGGCATCGCGTACATCGTCCGTTCGGTGACGACGCGGATCGAACAGGGCTGCGAGATGCCGACGCCGCCACCCATGGTGATGCCGTCCATGAAGGCGATGGTCGGCTTGGCATAGGTGAACAGCAGGTGGTTGAGGCGATATTCCTCATGGAAGAAGGCACGCCCTTCCGAACCGTCGCCTTTCGCGCTGTCGGCGATGTGGCGGATGTCGCCGCCAGCGCAGAAGCCGCGCCCCTCGGCATGATCGATCATCACCAGATCGACCCCATCGTCGCTCGCCCAGGCGGTGAGTGCGCGGATCATCGCGGTGCAGATCGGGTGGGTCAGCGCGTGGATCGCCTTGGGCCGGTTGAGGCGGATGCGGCCGGTCCGCCCCTCCACGAAGATCAGGACTTCATCATTCACAGGATCGGTCATTGGCGCAGCAGCTCCCGGCTGGTGATCATCCGCATGATCTCGTTGGTTCCTTCGAGGATCCGGTGGACGCGCAGGTCGCGCCAGAAACGCTCGATCGGATAATCCTGCAGATAACCGTAGCCGCCGTGAAGCTGAAGCGCGCGATCGACCACGGCCGATCCCGTGTCGGTCGCGAAACGCTTGGCCATCGCCGCGAAGCGGGTCTTGTCGGGAGCGTTGGCGGTCACCTTGGCGGCGGCCGCATAGAGCAGCATGCGGGCGGCCTGCAGCTCGGTCTCCATGTCGGCCAGGGTGAACTGTATCGACTGGAAGTCGGCGATCGGCTGGCCGAACTGCTTGCGCTCCTTGGTGTAGGAGACCGCCTCGTCGAGGCAACGCTGGGCCCCGCCGAGCGAGCAGGCGCCGATGTTGAGGCGGCCGCCGTCGAGCCCCATCATCGCGATGCGGAACCCCTCCCCCTCGCCGCCGACGCGGTTGGCGACGGGGACCCGCACGGCGTCGAAATTGACCTGGGCGGTCGGCTGCGAATGCCAGCCCAGCTTCTTCTCCTGCGCGCCGAAGCTGACGCCCGGCATGTCCTTGTCGATGACCAGGCAGGAAATGCCCTTGGGGCCGTCCTCGCCGGTGCGGACCATGACGACATAGACCTCATTCTCGCCGCCGCCCGAGATGAAGGCCTTGGAGCCGCTGACGACATAATGATCGCCGTCCCGCACCGCCCGGGTCTTGAGCGCCGCGGCGTCGGAGCCCGAGCCCGGCTCGGTCAGGCAATAGGAGCCCATCCGCTGGCAGGCGATCATGTCGGGCAGGTAGCGGCCCTTGAGATCGTCCGAACCGAAGCGGTCGATCATCCAGGCGGCCATGTTGTGGATCGAGATGAACGCCGAGGTCGAGGGACAGCCATAGGCCATGGCTTCCATGATCAGTGCGGCCTCGAGCCGGCCGAGGCCGATCCCGCCCGCTTCCTCCGAGACGTAGATGCCGCCGAAGCCCAGCGCCGCGGCGGCTTGTATCGTCTCGCGCGGGAAGATGTGCTTCTCGTCCCACTCCGCCGCATGCGGGGTGATCGCGTCGGCGGTGAATTTCTGCGCCATCTCCTGGATGGCGCGCTGATCCTCGGTCAGTTCGAACTGATCGGTCATGTCCGGTCCTTATCATTCCTCCCCGGCACGGGGAGGGGGACCGCCGGAGGCGGTGGAGGGGGCGACGTGCAACGGCGCTACGCGCCTCCCCTCCACCATGCAATCCATGGTCCCCCTCCCCGGGCCGGGGAGGAATATCAACCTAGCCCATGGTCGGGATGACGAAGGCGCTGTCGCCCGAGGCGCCGCCGTCGGGCCAGCGCTGGGTCACGGTCTTCACCTTGGTGAAGAACTTCACGCCTTCCATGCCGTGCTGGTTGGTGTCGCCGAAGCCCGAGCGCTTCCATCCGCCGAAGGTGTGATAGGCGACCGGCACCGGGATCGGCACGTTGATGCCGACCATGCCGACGTTGACGCGGGCCGCGAACTCGCGCGCCGCATGGCCGTTGCGGGTGAAGATCGCGACGCCATTGCCGTACTGGTGCTGGCTCGGCAGCGCCAGCGCCTCCTCGAAATTGGCGGCGCGGACGATCTGCAGCACCGGGCCGAAGATCTCCTCCTGGTAGCTTCGCATCGTCGGCTTGACGTGGTCGAACAGCGTCGGGCCGACGAAGAAGCCCTTCTCATGCCCCTGCAGCGTGAAGCCGCGGCCGTCGACGACCAGCTCGGCGCCCTCGTCGACGCCCATCTGGATGTAGCTCTCGATCTTCGCCTTGTGCGCGGCGGTGACGACCGGGCCGTAATGCGCCTCCTTGTCGGTCGACACGCCGACGCGCAGAGCCTCGATCGCCGGGATGAGCTTCTCGCGCAGTCGATCGGCGGTGTCCTGGCCGACCGGGACGACGACCGGCAGTGCCATGCAGCGCTCGCCCGCCGAACCGAAGGCCGCACCGGCCAGGTCGTTGACGACCTGGTCCATGTCGGCGTCGGGCATGACGATGCCATGGTTCTTGGCACCGCCCATCGCCTGGACGCGCTTGCCGGCAGCGACGCCGCGCTGATAGACATAATGGGCGATGTCGGACGAGCCGACGAAGCTGACCGCCTTGATCTCGGGATGGTCGAGGATCGCGTCGACCATCACCTTGTCACCCTGGACGACCTGCAGGATGCCGTCGGGAAGGCCCGCCTCCTTCATCAGCTCGGCAAGACGGACGGGCACCGATGGATCGCGCTCGGATGGCTTGAGGATGAAGGCGTTGCCGACCGCGATGGCGACGCCGAACATCCACATCGGGATCATCGCCGGGAAGTTGAACGGGGTGATTCCTGCGACGATGCCGAGCGGCTGGCGCATCGAATAGACGTCGATGCCGGGGCCGGCGCCGATCGTGAACTCGCCCTTCAGGACGTGCGGGATGCCGCAGGCGAACTCGATCACCTCCAGCCCGCGCTGGATGTCGCCGCGAGCGTCGGCGATCACCTTGCCATGTTCGGAGGAGAGGAGGTGCGCCAGCTCCTCCATGTTCTTCTCGACCAGTTCCTTGAAGCGGAACATCACCCGCGCGCGGCGTTGCGGGTTGGTCGTGGCCCAGCCCGGCTGAGCCGCATTGGCGAGCGCAACCGCCTTGTCGAGGTCAGACTGGGCGCCGAGCGCGACGCGTGCCTGGACGATGCCGTTATTGGGGTCGAACACGTCGCTGAAACGGGTGGCGGGGCTGGTGGAGCCGTCCGCGAAGAAATGGGAAATTTCCCGCACCTGGGTGGCCATGATTTGCTCTCCTGCGTGTGGCGCCGTCCATCGACCCGCGCCGCCCGGCTGGCAAGGCCTTGCCATGCAGCCCAGGGCTGCAATAATGCAGGTGATGCACTGGGACGACCTACAATTTTTCCTGTCGCTGGCGCGCACCGGCCTTTTGACCACCGCTGCGCGGCAGCTCGACGTCGACGCCACGACGGTCGGCCGACGCATCCGCCGGCTCGAACGCAGCCTGGGCGGACAGACCCTGTTCGTACAGGGTCGCGACGGTCATGTGCTGACCGAAGCGGGCCGCCGCCTGCTCGCCCGGGTCGAGACGATCGAGCGCGAGGCCGACGCGATCGCCGGTGGCGGCGATCAGGCCGACGGCGAGGACGTACGCGGCCATTTGCGGGTCAGCGCCTCGGAGGGGTTCGGCACCTGGATGGTGGCGCATCACCTGGGCGAGTTCGCCGCCGCCCATCCGCATCTCTCGATCGACCTTGCCGCCAACAGCGGCTTCCTCGATCCGTCGCGGCGCGAGGCCGACGTCGCGATCCTGCTCGCCCGGCCCCAGCGCGGGCCGCTGATCACCAAGAAGCTGTCCGACTATCGGCTGTGCCTCTATGCGGCCCGCACCTATCTCGACCGGCACCCGCCGATCGCGGCGCGAGGCGACCTGCCCGCGCACCGGATGATCGGCTATGTCCCCGACCTGCTCTATTCGCCCGAGCTCAACTATCTCGACGAGCTCGACCCCTCGGTCGAGGCGCGGTTGCGCTCCTCGTCGATCAACGCCCAATATCGGATGGTCGCGGCCGGCGCGGGCATCGGGGTGCTGCCCTGCTTTATCGGCGACCGGGACGATGCGCTGGTCCGGCTGCTCCCCGAGGTCGCGATCACGCGGTCGTTCTGGCTTGTGACCCATCAGGACAGCCGCCACCTGCCCCGCACCGCGCTTTTTGTCGAATGGCTATCGGCCCTGATGCTGCGGCAGCGGAGCCGCCTGCTCGGCGAACCGGGCTGAACGACGACGGACACCGGCCTTTCACCAGCTCTCGGAGGTCGAGCTTAAGCCCCGATAAAAGCGCGATTTTCGTTTCGGATGCCAATTTTTTTCGCCATCTCTTCTGTTACAAAGTGAACAAGCACGGAGGTGCAACGTTTCATACCAACCAGTGGAGTTGAGTATGATCGAACGCGAAACCGTCCTGCAGAACCGCTTGCTCGGCGCTCTCAAGCCCGACGACCTGGACCTGCTGATACCATCTTTCACCCTTCACGAATTCGCACCGGGCAAGATCCTGCAGGAGGCCGGCGCCGACGTGCGCTATTCCTGGTTCCCGCTCGGCGATGCCGCCGCATCCTTCGTGGTCGCCGCCGATGCCAACCATCTCGTCGACGCGGCACTGATCGGTCGCGAGGGCGCGGTCTGCGGGCTGGTGTCGTCGGGGCGGCTGCCCGCCTATGCCCGCGCCCACGTCCAGTTCGGCGGCCGTTTCCTGCGCCTGCCGCTCTCGGCGCTCGCCCAGGCGAGGCAACAGTCGCCAAGCATCGCCCATTGGATGTCGCGCTATGCCGACTGCCTCGTCGCACAGCTTTTCCAGTCGGCAGCCTGCAACGCGTCGCACACCATCGCCCAGCGCCTGTCGCGCTGGCTGCTCGCCACGCGCGACCGCATCTGCCGCGACGAGATCGCCATCACTCAGGAGCAGCTCGGCGAGATGCTCGGCGTCGGACGCAGCTTCATCAACCGCTCGCTGCGCCAGCTGGGCCTCAAGGGCATCCTCAGCTCACGGCGGCGGCGGATCGTGATCATGGACGTCGAGCAGCTCCACGCCATCGCCTGCGACTGCAACGAACGAATCCGCGAGCATTTCGACCAGGTTCTGGCGGGCGTCTACCCGCATGAAGCCGACATGGTCGCCGCCTGACACCGACGCGCCCGCCCGGCCGGGCCAGAAGGAGAAGGACATGAAGACCATCATCCTGCGAGGAGCCACGGCGGCCCTTGCCCTTATCGGGGCGGCCGCATCGGCGCAGACCGTCGGATCGGTCGGCGTGGCGGCCGGCACCGCCGCCGGCCCGGGCGCGGGCGTCTCGCTCGATGCCGACGCGAACGTCCGGGCTTCCACCGCCGACCCGGCGGCGCTCGAACCGGGCAGCAGCCTGAAAAGCGCAACCCGCAAATCGCGCCGCATCGCCCCTGGCGCCGGCACCGCCGGGAGCGCTACCGCCAATGGCGAAGCGAGTGCCGGCGAACGGACGCCGGACGGCAGGTAGAAGCGTCACCGGCAGAAGGACCATCCGCCCCGCGGCGCCTGGTCCAGATGCAGATGATCCCGGTGCAAGCCGTTGTAATCAGGCGAGAGAACCGTCGAGAACATGGAGCATGCCCCGTTACGGACCTCACGCAGGAAAGCCGCCTCCCGGCCCTCTCGCGCCCAGTCGCCGGCTATGCTGATCCGTTGCCCGCCGGCCAGGCGAAACCCAGCGATATCGATCGCATTGGCACGGGCATGCTCGCTCCATCGCCCTTCCCGCCCGCCCCGGATCGGTCGGCAGGCATAGCTGCCGAAACTGTCGACGCGGACCACCGGGCGGCCGAAGTGACGACGGGCGGCGGGCTGGAGCACCTGTTTCTCCCACAGGAACAGGCCGACCGCGACCGGACAGGAAATCTCCGCGCGCGGCGCATAGGAGAAACCGTCGGACGGAACGAGCGCGACGCCGTCCGCATATCCGCAGGTGGCCTTTCCCCGCACCGGCGGCAGGACCCGATAGGCTTCCGCCGCGTCGTCGAGCAGGCGGCGGCAAGCTGGGAAATCCTCGCGCACGCGGGCGATCTTGAAGTTGGTGAACCGCCCCACGGGATCGGCCAGCGAGAGCGGCGTCCAAGGCAAGTCCTGGGGATGGCCCTTACCCCAGTGGTAGAGCGCCAGCACCAGCGCCGTCGCCAGGACGAGGAGGAAGGCGCGAAAGGCCAAGCGGGCATGAGCCATGCGCGCCTATACGCGCGGGCAGCCTCGTGGTTGCTCCGAATCCGCCGATCTGGTCAGCGGTGGCGATCCCCGCCAGCGACGGCGGACCAGCCCGCGATCACGACGAGGAAGGCAAGGTCCGCGGCAAGAATACCGATCGCCAGCGATTCGGTCGCCCGCGCGGCCAGATAGCCAGGGACCACGAAGAACAGGATGGCCAGCAGCACTGCCGCGAAACGCAGCACGGATCGTTGCGGGCGGGCCGGGCGGCGGAGGACGCCGCGCACCGCCGGAGCAAGCGCGACAGCCTTCGCGGAGGCGCTGGAAGGCGGCAGATCGGGTTGCAGAAACGCCATCGACTATGTCCATCGTACCGATCGCGACCGCCGCGATCCCTGTTGCCCACTCATATAGGGAGCCCACGTACCGATCGGTACACCCCATATGGCAACACAGCGTTTACGATTTTTGACGTTTCGACGGAGTGACGGCGCTCACAGGGATGAAGAAATCCGCACCGCCGCTCCGTGAAAAGCGAAGGACCCGAAAGCGGTGAGGCTTCCGGGTCCCTTTTCGATCCGACGAGCGGTGCGACGCCTATTCGGCGGCGGCGACCTCCGCCTCGCTGTCGTTGAGCGGATAGTCGAGCCGGTCGACCATCTCCTTCGGACAGACCTGCCAGATGCGGTCGCGCCAGCGGTCCCAGTCGTCAAGGACGCTATGCGCCCATTTGCTGTCGGTCCGCTCGGCATGCTCGGCGATCAGCGCCTTGCAGCGCATTTCCCAGCGGACCGAGCCGAGCCGCTGCCAGATGATGCTGTCCGGATTGGCGTTACGCTCGAAATCGCCATGCTCGTCGAGGACGAAGGCCATGCCGCCGGTCATGCCCGCACCGAAATTGGCGCCGACCCGGCCGAGGATCACGGCAAT
The DNA here is from genome assembly GCF_900167915.1 of Rhizorhabdus histidinilytica. GTDB lineage: Bacteria > Pseudomonadota > Alphaproteobacteria > Sphingomonadales > Sphingomonadaceae > Rhizorhabdus > Rhizorhabdus histidinilytica. The sequence continues at coordinate 7,894 of NZ_FUYM01000019.1, forward strand.
GCCGCCGGTCATATATTCGCAGCCATTGGCACCGCAGCCCTCGACCACCACGGTCGCGCCCGAGTTGCGGACCGCGAAGCGCTCGCCCGCCTGCCCTGCCGCGAACAGCTTGCCCGCCGTGGCGCCGTAGAGGACGGTGTTGCCGATGATCGTGTTCGACCGCGTCTCCAGCGGCGAGGACACCATCGGGCGGACCGCGATGATCGCGCCCGACAGCCCCTTGCCGACATAGTCGTTGGCGTCGCCGAACACCTCCAGCGTGATACCCTTGACCGCAAAGGCGCCAAGCGACTGGCCCGCCGAGCCGCGCAAGCGGATATGGACATGGCCATCGGCAAGCGAAGACATGCCGAAGCGCCTGGTGATCTCCGCCGAGAAACGCGTGCCGACCGCACGGTGCGTGTTGCGCACCGTATAGGTGAGCTGCATCTTCTCGCGCCGCTCGAACACCGCCTTGGCATCCTCGATCATCTGCGCGTCGAGGCTGTCGGGCACTTCGTTGCGGAAGGTCGGGATGTTGAAGCGGCGCTTCTCCGCAGGCGCGTCGACCTTGGCCAGCACCGGATTGAGGTCGAGATCGTCGAGATGCTCGGCGCCGCGGCTGACCTGGCGGAGCAGCTCGGTGCGGCCGATGATCTCGTCGAGCGAGCGGACGCCGAGCTTGGCGAGGATCTCGCGCACCTCCTCGGCGATGAAGGTCATCAGGTTGATCACCTTCTCTGGCGTGCCGACGAACTTCTTCCGGAGCGCCTCGTCCTGGGTGCAGACGCCGACCGGGCAGGTGTTCGAATGGCACTGGCGCACCATGATGCAGCCCATCGCCACGAGCGACAGCGTGCCGATGCCGAATTCCTCCGCGCCCAGGATCGCGGCGATGACGATGTCACGCCCCGTCTTGAGGCCGCCGTCGGTGCGCAGCTTGACCCGGTGGCGCAGGCCGTTGAGCGTCAGCACCTGGTTGGTCTCGCTCAGCCCCATCTCCCACGGCGTGCCGGCATATTTCACCGACGTCTGCGGCGATGCGCCGGTGCCGCCGACATGGCCGGCGACCAGGATGACATCGGCATGCGCCTTGGCCACGCCCGCCGCGACCGTGCCGATGCCGGCCGAGCTGACCAGCTTCACGCACACCCGCGCGCTCGGGTTGATCTGCTTCAGGTCGTAGATGAGCTGCGCCAGATCCTCGATCGAATAGATATCGTGGTGCGGCGGCGGCGAGATCAGCGTCACGCCCGGCGTCGAATGGCGCAGCCGCGCGATCATCTCGGTCACCTTGAAGCCGGGAAGCTGGCCGCCTTCGCCGGGCTTGGCGCCCTGCGCGACCTTGATCTCCAGCTCCTCGGCGGCGCCGAGATATTCGGCGGTGACGCCGAAGCGGCCCGAAGCGACCTGCTTGATCACCGAATTGGCGTTGTCGCCATTGGCATAGGGGGTGTAGCGGCTCTTGTCCTCGCCGCCCTCGCCCGACACCGCCTTGGCGCCGATCCGGTTCATCGCGATCGCCAGCGTCTCGTGCGCCTCGGGGCTGAGCGCGCCGAGCGACATGCCCGGCGTCACGAAGCGCTTGCGGATCTCGGTGATCGGCTCGACCGAGTCGATCGGAATCCCTTCGCGCGCCCAATTGAACTCGAGCAGGTCGCGCAGATAGACCGGCGGCAGATCGCGCACCCCGCGCGAGAATTGCAGGTAGGTCGAATAGCTGTCGGTCGCGACCGAGGTCTGCAGCAGGTGCATGAGCTGCGCGGAATAGGCATGCGCCTCCCCGCCCGCCCGCTGCTTATAGAAACCGCCGACCGGCAGCGACACGACGACGTCGTCGAACGCCGCCTCGTGCCGCTCGATCAGGTTGAACTGGAGCGAGTTGAAGCCCTCGCCCGAGATCTTCGCCGGCATGCCGGGGAAGAAGTCGTTGACCAGCGCGCGACTGAGGCCGACCGCCTCGAAATTATAGCCGCCGCGATAGCTGGAGATCACCGCGATCCCCATCTTCGACATGATCTTGAGCAGGCCGTCGTCGATCGCCTTGCGGTGCCGCTTCAGGCATTCGTCGAGGCTGCGCTCGCCGAACAGGCCGCGCGCATGACGGTCGGCGATCGCGGCCTCCGCCAGATAGGCGTTCACCGTCGTCGCGCCGACGCCGACCAGCACCGCATAATAATGGGTGTCGAGGCATTCGGACGAACGGACGTTGACCGACGCATAGGAGCGCAGCCCCTTGCGGACGAGGTGGGTGTGGACCGCCGCCGCCGCCAGGATCATCGCAATGCCGACCCGGTCGGGCCCGACATGCTCGTCGGTCAGGAACAGCTCGGCCTTGCCCTCACGCACCGCGGTCTCCGCCTCGGCGCGGACGCGGGCGATCGCCTGGCGCAGCGCGTCGGGCCCGCCATGGACGTCGAAGGTGCAGTCGATCTCGGCCGCCTGGGCGCCGAAATGGTCCTTCAGCATATGCCAGTCGCGGCAATGGAGCACAGGGCTCTCGAGCACCAGCACGTCGGCCTGCTGCCCTTCATTGTCGAGGATGTTGGCGAGGTTGCCGAAGCGCGTCTTGAGGCTCATCACCTGCGTCTCGCGCAGGCTGTCGATCGGCGGGTTGGTGACCTGGCTGAAATTCTGGCGGAAGAAGTGGCTGATCAGCCGGCCATTGTCGGAGATGACCGCGAGCGGCGTGTCGTCGCCCATCGAGCCGACCGCCTCCTTGGCGTCCTCGACCTGCGGGCTGAGGATCAGTTCCATGTCCTCGAGCGTCTGGCCCGCCGCGACCTGACGGCGCAACAGCTCGGCGCGCGGCCAGCGCGGGATCATGTCCTCCGCCGGACGGGGCAGATCGGCCGGCGTCCGGAAGTTCTTGACCCACTCGCCATAAGGCTTCTCGGCCGCGATCTTGTCCTTGATCTCGGCGTCGCCGTAGATCCGGCCCTCGTCGAGGTCGATCGCGATCATCTGCCCCGGCCCCATCCGGCCCTTGGCGATGATCGTGCTTTCGGGGACGACGACCATTCCGGTCTCCGACCCGACGATCAGCAGATTGTCGGCGGTCCGCGTGGTGCGCAGCGGCCGCAGCGCGTTGCGGTCGACGCCGGCCACCGCCCAGCGGCCGTCGGTCATCGCCAGCGCGGCGGGGCCGTCCCACGGCTCCATCACCGATCCGATATAGCTGTACATCGCGCGGCGCGCCTCGGGCACGTCGGCGCTGTGCTGCCACGCTTCGGGCACCAGCATCAGCTTCGCGGTCGGCGCGTCACGACCGGAGCGGCAGATCGTCTCGAACACCGCATCGAGCGCGGCCGTGTCCGAAGCCCCCGCCGGGATCAGCGGCTTGATCTCATCCGAATGCTCGCCGAAGGCGAGGCTGGCCATCTTGATCTCGTGGCTCTTCATCCAGTTCTTGTTGCCGCGGATCGTGTTGATCTCGCCATTGTGCGCGAGGGCGCGGAACGGCTGCGCCAGCCACCATTGCGGAAAGGTGTTGGTCGAATAGCGCTGGTGGAAGATCGCCACCCGGCTGACAAAGCGCTCGTCCTTCAGGTCGGGATAGAAGACCGACAGCTCCTCGGCAAGGAACAGCCCCTTGTAGACGATCGAGCGCGCCGACAGCGAGCAGATGTAGAAGCCCTGGATCTGCGCCTCGATCACCTTGCGCTCGATGCGGCGGCGGATCAGGTAGAGGTTCTTCTCGAACTCCTCGAGGCTCATCTCGTCGGGCATTGGCCCGGCGATCATGATCTGCTCGATCTCGGGGCGGGTCTGCAGCGCCTTCTCGCCGATCACCGACACGTCGACCGGCACCTGGCGCCAGCCATAGATGGTGTATCCGAAATCGATGATCTCGCTCTCGACGATGGTGCGGCAGGTCTCCTGCGCGCCGAGGTCGGTGCGCGGCAGGAACACCATGCCGACCGCCAGGCGGTTCGGGCGCGGCTTGTGGCCGGCATGCTCGATCGCGTCGTCGAAGAAGCGGATCGGCAGGTCAACATGGATGCCGGCGCCGTCGCCGGTCTTGCCGTCGGCATCGACCGCGCCGCGGTGCCACACCGCCTTCAGCGCGTCGATCGCGGCAGCGACGACCCGGCGCGACGGCTTGCCGTCAGTCGCCGCGACCAGGCCGACGCCGCAGGCATCGCCTTCATATTCGGGGCGGTACATGCCCTCGCGGGCAAGGCGCTCATGTTCGGGGGTAAGATGCTCGTAGGACATCGTGCAATCCTAGCTGGCCGTGGGCGAACGCAGCTTCGCCTTGTCTTCGGGGTGCCGCGCGATCCAGTCGGCGACGATCTGCTTGATCTTGGCAATGAACTGCTGCTGGCCAGGCTTCATCGCCTCGAAGGTCAGCGGCAGCATCTCGGCGATCATCGCCGGGGTTTCCGCGCGGAACTTGACCATCACCGGCTCCTTCATGAAGGCGGTGACGCGGCGCAGCTCGTCGACGGTGAAGTGGCGGGCATAGATCGTCGCGAGCTGATCGATGAAGGCCGGGGTAAAATAGCTGTCCATCGAACCGACATAGGCCTGCATCGCTGCGGTCAGCTCGGTACGAAGTCCCTCGGGCATCGTATCGTCCTTGAACATCTGCCGCATCTGCTGGCCCATGCTCTCCGCCATGCGGGGGCCGAGCGCGCGCATCTGCCCCTGCACGTCGGTGACCTGCATCAGCTCGCGTGCGGCGGCCAGCGTCGCGGCGTCGGGTGCGGTCTCGGCCATTGCCGGCGACGCCAGCGCGATCGCGGCCGCCGTCAGGACAACGCGCATCATGCCGCCACCTTTCCGGCCGCCAGCTCGCCCCGTTCCGCCTTCGCCTTCAGATAGGCGTGCATCCGCACGGCGACGTCGCGGCCGTCGCGGATCGCCCACACCACCAGGCTGGCGCCGCGAACGATGTCGCCGGCAGCGAACACGCCCTCGATCGAGGTCTGCATCGTCTTATGGTCGACACGGAGCGTGCCCCAGCGGGTCACCGACAGCTCGGGTGCCCCGAACATGCCGGGCAGGTCCTCGGGATCGAAGCCGAGCGCCTTGATCACCAGATCGGCCTCGATCCGGAACTCGCTGCCCGGATCGGGTTCGGGAGTGCGCCGGCCCGACATGTCGGGCTCGCCGAGCCGCATCCGGATCGCACGGACCCCGCTGACCGTCTCGCCGCCGTCGAACGCCTCGGGCGCCGACAGCCAGACGAACTCGACGCCTTCCTCCTCGGCATTCTTCGTCTCGCGCTGCGAGCCCGGCATGTTCGCCCGGTCGCGGCGATAGAGGCACTTCACCGAGGCCGCGCCCTGGCGGACCGCGGTGCGGACGCAGTCCATCGCCGTGTCGCCGCCGCCGATCACGACGACATGCTTGCCCTTCGCATCGAGCAGCCCCTCGTCGAACGCCGGCACTGCATCGCCGAACCCCTTGCGGTTCGACGCGGTGAGATAGTCGAGCGCCTCGACGATGCCGGGGGTCCCGACGCCGGGCGCCTTGATCGCGCGCGGCTTGTAGACCCCCGTCGCGATCAGGATCGCGTCGTGGCGGTCGCGCAGATCGTCGAGCGAGGCATCGCGGCCGACCTCGAAATCCTGGTGGAAGACGATGCCGGCATCGATCAGCCGCTGCACCCGGCGCTGGACGACGGGCTTCTCGAGCTTGAAGCCGGGGATGCCATAGGTCAGCAGGCCGCCGGCGCGATCGTGCCGGTCGTAGACATGGACGTCGTAGCCGCGCGCGCGCATCAGTTCGGCGACGGTGAGGCCGGCGGGCCCCGCGCCGATCACGCCGACCGACTGGCCCCTGGCGGGGCCGACCTGTACCGGTTCGACCCAACCGCGCTCCCAGGCAGTGTCGGTGATGTATTTTTCGACCGAACCGATCGTCACCGCGCCATGGCCTGAGAATTCGATCACGCAATTGCCCTCGCACAGCCGATCCTGCGGGCAGATGCGGCCGCAGATCTCGGGCATGGTCGAGGTCGCGTTCGAGAGCTCATAGGCTTCGCGCAGCCGCCCCTCGGTGGTCAGGCGCAGCCAGTCGGGGATATGGTTGTGCAGCGGGCAATGCGTCGAGCAATAGGGGACGCCGCATTGCGAGCAGCGCGACGCCTGCTCGCCCGCTTTGTCATCCGAATAGCGCGCCGCGATCTCTCCGAAATCAGCGATGCGCGCATCGGCCCCGCGCTTGGACGGGAACGCTTGTCCCACGCCCACGAATTTCAGCATCGGCTCGTTCGCCATGGCAAATGCCCTCCACGTTCGGAGGCGCATTCTCACAATCGCGGTCCGGAGTCACGCGCATTCCGCACAATAGGTTAGTTCTGCTTACCTATTATCTGTGGAAACCATCGCGGAATATGAACAGATAAGCAGAAATCCTTCCACATAGGTCCGATACGGTACTATTTGGCCAGGAGCCAGATCAGCGCGGCCGAGCCGGCGATGATTCGATACCAGGCGAACGGCGCGAAGCCATGCTTGGTCACGACGCCGAGGAACCAACGGATCACCAGCATCGCCACGATGAAGGAAACGACGAAGCCGATCGCGATCGCGGTGGTCTGGGCATCGCCCAGCTCGTGCCGCGCCTTCCACAGCGCCAGCGTCGTGGCCCCCAGCATCGTCGGGATGGCGAGGAAGAAGCTGTATTCGGCCGCCGTGCGCCGCTCGACCCCCAGGGTCAGCGCGCCCATGATGGTGGCGCCCGAACGGCTGACACCCGGGATCATCGACAGGCACTGGATCAGTCCGACGCCGAAGGAGGTCCTGAGCGACATGCCCTCGACGCTGTCGCAGGTCGGGTTGCGGACGAGCCGCTCGATCACCAGGATTGCGATGCCGCCGAGGATCAGCGCGACCGCGACGATGATCGGGGTGTTGAGCATCGCCTTGATCGCGCCATAGGCGACCGCGCCGATCACCGCCGACGGCAGGAAGCCGACCAGCACGTTGCGGGTGAAGCGGATCGCCGCCGGATCGCGTCGGCCGAGCCCGGCCAGCACCGCGCCGAAGCGCTCGCGATAGAGCACGACGACCGCGAGGATCGCACCGAGCTGGATGACGATGTCGAAGGTCTCGGTGCCTTGCGGCACCTTCATGACCTCCCCGGCGAGGATCAGGTGCCCGGTCGAAGAAACGGGCAGGAATTCGGTCAACCCCTCGACGATGCCGAGGAGGACGATCGACAGCAGCGACATCTCCATGGAGCGGGTGTCAGGCCGCGGGCTTGGTCTGAGAGGCGAAGCGGCCGTGCGGCCGGTAGCGAACGAGCCAGGCGGGCGCGACCGCCTCCATCGGCGCCGGCTTGATGCCGAAGGCCTCGAACCCCTTGGCGCCCGGCGCCACGACATTGTCGACCTGCAGCATCCGCCACTGGTCGCGCGTGATCGGCGCGCCAGGCAGGATGCCCGCGACGGAGGCGAGGATGCCGCCGATCGAATCGGGCACCGGCACGAACGTGGGCCTGTGGCCGGTCGCGCGGGCGAGCCAGGCGTTGAGCTCGGCCATCGTCACGACCTCTGGCCCGCCGAGCTCATAGGTCTTGCCGGCATGGGCGCCGGGATCGAGCGCCGCGGCGGCGATCGCCCGGGCCACGTCGGCGACCCAGACCGGCTGAAACTTCACCGCGCCGCGCAGCACCGGCACGAACGGCGCCGACTGCATCGCCGCGAAGCGATTGAGGAAGCCGTCCTCTGCTCCGAAGACGATCGAGGGACGGATGATGGTGGCGTCGGGGAAGGCGGTGCGCACGGCGGCCTCGCCCTGCCCCTTGCTGCGACCATAAGCCGAGGGCGATTCGGGATCGGCGCCGATCGCCGAGACATGGACGAGCGATTCGGCGCCCGCCGCCTTCGCCGCGGCGGCGACATGGGCAGCCCCCTTGCGATGGACCGAATCGAAGTCGCCCTTGAGGATGCCGACCAGGTTGATCACCGAATCGGCCCCCGCGACCGCGGCGGCGACGGTGGCCGGCTTGGTGACGGACGCGGGAACGAACTGCGTCTGCCCCAGGCTACCCAGGGGTTTCAGGAACCAGGCGTCCGACGGATCGCGCTCCGCGACACGGACGCGGGCGCCCGCCTTGAGCAGCTCCTGCGCGACATAGCGGCCCAAAAACCCACCCCCGCCGAACAGCGTGACAAGACGGCTCATCCTCAGAATCCCTTGATGTTCAGATGAACTCGCATTGCCCTGCACGGAAGCTGTTGACAAGGCACAAGGAGCGCCGCTATCCGCCCGGCCTCACCCCGGATGCCCAGGTGGTGGAATTGGTAGACGCGCTGGCTTCAGGTGCCAGTGGCCGCAAGGCCGTGGAGGTTCGAGTCCTCTCCTGGGCACCACTCATTCCGGAAATCCCCGAGACGATCACCCGCTTCGGCGGCGCATGGGATGAATAGGCTCCGTCGGCCGCGGCTCGACGTGGGGACACGCCAGGTGGCCGGGATGTCATGTGCACGACAGCGATCCCCGCTGCACGCCCACTTCCCGTCGCAAAGTCGCTACGACCGCTCCATCGGTTTGGCTTCGCGCCGGTCAGAGGCTGCCGGACGGCAAAGATTTCCGGGCCTTTTCAAGCGCAACGGCATAGGCCACTATCTGCCAAAATCAGGGGATATCGATGCGCAGCCTGTTGGCGACACTGCCTTTGCTTCTCTCGAGCGGCCTCGCCTTGGCGCAGAGCGCTCAGGGCGATGTGGCGGTCACGATCTACAACAATAATATCGCTCTCGTGCAGGACGGGCGCACATTGACCGTTCCGGCGGGACGCAGCCGGCAGGAATTTTCCGATGTCTCGGCCCAGATCCGGCCCGAGACCGCGAGCCTCGCCGGCAGCGGCCTCGCCATCGTCGAGCAGAATTTCGATTATGACCTGCTCTCGCCCGACAAGCTGATGGAGAAAGCGGTCGGCCAGACGATCACCATCGTCCGCACCAACCCCGCGACGGGCGCCGAGACGCGCGAACAGGCGAAGGTGCTGGCGGCCAATGGCGGTATCGTCCTCCAGATCGGCAACCATATCGAGGTGCTGCGCGATGACGGCCTGCCGGTGCGCGTGGTCTTCGACAAGGTGCCCGAGAATCTGCGCGCCCGCCCCACCCTCTCGGTGACGATCGACGCCGCGAAGGCCGGAGCGATCCCGACCCGTCTGTCCTATCTGACGCCCGGTCTCGGCTGGACCAGCGACTATGTGATGCTGTTCGACGAGAAGACCGCCGCCGCCGACATGCAGGGCTGGGTCACGCTGACCAACAATACCGGCACCAGCTATGCCAATGCCCGGACGCTGCTGGTCGCGGGCAATGTCGGCGGCGGGCAGAACCGCTTTCGCGCGCTCCAGGGACGGCTCGACCAGGCGGGCACCGAAAGCGGTCCGCGCGAGCGGCTGGGCGATTATTATCTCTATCCGTTGTCCGAACGCACGACGATCGCCAACGCCCAACAGAAGCAGGTGAGCTTCCTCGACGTGAAGGGCGCGCCGGCGCGCAAGACCTATGAGTTCGTCAATGGCTGGCTCGCCAACAATGACGATCCGCGCAGCGCCGCCAGCGTCATCAAATTCTCCACCGGCAAGCAGGGCGGGCTGGGCGACCAACTCCCGGCCGGCACCATCCGCGTCTATATGCGCGACGCGCGCGGCGACCCGCAGTTCATCGGCGAAAGCCGGATCGACCATACCCCGATGGGCTCGTCGCTCGCCATCTCCACCGGCGATGCCTTCGATGTGAAGGTCAGGACGGTCGTGGTGGAACGCAAGCGGCTCTCCGATCGCCGCTGGCAGACGGCGATGCGCTACACCGTCACCAACGCCCGGCCCGAACCGGTGGCGGTCGATGTGGCGCAAGACGGCCTGTGGGGCGATGTCCGCCTTGTCGCGCAGAGCATCGAGGGCCATCGCGTCTCGGCCGACCGGATGGAATGGAAGGTACCGGTGCCTGCCAACGGCACGGCCGAACTGACCGCGACGTTCGACACGCGGTATTGAGAAGGGTGCGTGTGATCGCACCTTTGCTGCTCCTGTTCGGCTGGTCGGTCGCCGCTTCCGCGGAGACCGTCGTCTCGCGCGACGTTTCAGACGTGTCGGTGACGATCTATCGCGCTCCCCATCGCGGCAGCGGCGCGCTCGATCGCAACTGGCCACAGGGTTATGCGCTGATCAGCGAGACGCGGACGATCACCATCCCTGCCGGCGACAACCTCGTCCGCTTCGAGGGCGTGGCCGAAGGGCTGCTGCCCGAAACCGCGATCGTCACCGGCCTGCCCAAAGGCGTACGTGAGAAGAATCGCGATGCGCGGCTGATCTCGCCGGCCGGCCTGGTCGACGCCTTCCTCAAGCGCCGCGTCACGCTCCGGCGTACCGATCGACGGACCGGGAAGGTGATCGAGCAGGACGCGATCATCCAGGCCGGCCCCAATGGCGGCGTCATCGTCCAGACGGCGGCGGGCTATGAGGCGCTGGGCTGTTCCGGCCTGCCCGAGCGGATGCTCTACCCCGGCATTCCTGCCGACCTGTCGTCGAGCCCGACATTGTCGGTGCTCGCCAGCAGCGACCGGGCGGTGACCGCAACCGTCCAGCTTACCTACATGGCGCAGGGCTTCGACTGGTCGGCGAGCTATGTCGCGAGGATGGACAAGGATACGGGCAAGCTCGGCCTGTTCGCCTGGCTGACCGTCGCCAACGGCGGGACGCAGAGCTTCCACGACGCGCGCCTGCAAGTTGTGGCGGGACAACCGCGCAAGGAACGCAACGCGCCTCCGCTCCGACAGCCCGATCCCGCGCTCCATCTCACATGCTGGCCCATGGACGGCACCAGCACCCATCCCCGGCACCTATTCACGCGCCTGCCCTGGCCGGAAAATGATGGGGATGCGATGCTGTACGAGGGCGGCGAGAACATCGTCGTGACGGCGCAGCGGCGTGGACGCGTGGCCCTCGAAATGGCGATGCCCGCTCCTCCCCCGCCGCCCGCGCCCGTCGCGATGGCTGCGCAGCAGGAGGAGCTGGGCGACCTCAAGCTGTACCGCGTGCCCGAGCGGGTGACGATATCCGCGCAAGGGCAGAAGCAGGTGGCGATGATCGACCGGCCCGGTGCCGAATTCGACCGCGTCTATTCGGCCAATGCCGCCGCCGGATCGCCGGACTATCGGTCGATGCCATTCCTTCTGCGGGGCAAGAACAGCAAGGACAGGGGCCTCGGCGTGCCGCTGCCGGCAGGCACGGTTGCGATCTTCGAGGAAGTCGAGGGCAATGCGTTGCTGGTCGGCAACGCCGATCTCGGCGATCTTGCCGTGGACGAGCGGGTCGAGCTGCCGATCGGTCAAAGCCCCGACGTCCAGTGGCGGCTGGCCCAGGTTCGCGAAACGCGCCGGCGGCAGGACTGGCGGATCGATATCACCAATGCCCGGCCGGTGCCGGTGCAGGCGGAGATCATCGTGCCGCTTGATCTCGCGGAACGACCGCCGGGCATCGAGCGCGGGCGCGGCGGATGGGTGCTGCCCGTCACGGTGCCCGAAAACGGTACGGCTTCGCTTTCCTACTCGGTCCGCCTCGCGCGTTGACCGGAGCAGCGGGATTTGTACCACGACGAGCGGCGGAGACGCGTCCATCAGCGGTTGCTCGCCAAGGCCGCGTTCGAGGCGGGCCGGCCAATATAAAGCCGCCGCTCCACCGCCGCCAGTTAACAATCCTTCACTTCCCCCGCGATCCTTCCAGGCGCAGTCTCCGGTCGCCGATCCATCAGGAGAAGGACGATGAAGGCTCTTTGTATCGCTGTTGCTACCGCGTTGATGTTCACGGCCGCGGCGCCCTCGGTCGCCGCCCCTTGTAAGGATGCCAAGGGCAAGTTCGTGAAATGCCCCGAAAAGAAGGCACAGCCGACGCGCTGCAAGGATAGCCGGGGCAAGTTCGTCAAATGCGGGACGCCCGGCGCCAAGCCCGTTTGAACGAAGAAGGCGGGGCGGCCGGCCTCCGGCCGCCCAACCTCAACCCAACCGGGCAGCGCCGTCGAGTCTGATCACCGTGCCGTTGAGCATCGGCGTCGCCACCACCCGTTCGACGAACGCCGCGAATTCGTCGGGAGCGCCGAGCCGGCTCGGATGCGGCACCATCGCGGCGAGCGCATCCTTATAGTCCTGCGGCAACGCCTCGACCATCGGGCTGAGGAAGGTCCCCGGGGCGATCGCCATGACGCGGATATGGCGGGAGGCGAGATCGCGCGCGATCGGCGGGGTCATGCCGACGATGGCGTTCTTCGAGGCGCTATAGGCCGCCTGGCCGGCGATGCCCTCGAAGGCGGCGATCGAGGAGGTGTTGACGATCACGCCGCGTTCCTCGCCAATCGGGCCTACCGTGCACAGCCGCGCCGCGAACTGCGACAATGCGTTGAACGTGCCGACCAGGTTGATGTCGATCACCCGGCGGAAGGCGGCGAGCGAATGGGGCTGGCCGTCCTCACCGACGGTGGGCCACAATTCGGAGACGCCCGCGCAATTGACGAGGATGCGCGCGACGCCATGCGCCGCTTCCCCGGCCATGATCGCGGCCCCGACCTCTCCTTCGTCGCACACGTCCGCCTGGACGAAGATGCCGCCGGTCTCCTCCGCGAGCCGTTGCCCCGCCACGGGATCGCGATCGACGATCGTCACCTTCGCGCCGCGCCGCGCGAACCGCCGGACGGTGGCCGCGCCGAGGCCCGATCCGCCTCCGGTCACGATCGCGGCAAGGCCTTCAATCTCCATCGGCCGATCCTGCCATAGCCGGCTCGGGCGGATCAATCAGCGATCCGGCGCTGGCGTACCAGCCGCCATCGATGATCAGCTCGGCGCCGGTGACATAGCGCGCATCGTCGGATGCCAGATAGAGCGCGCCTTGCGCGATATCGATCGGATCGCCGGTCCATCCCATCGGAATCCGCCGGTTGACGGCGGCAAGCTGATCGGGGGCGATGTCACCGGAGATCGGCGTGTCGATGCGGCCGGGCAGGATCGTGTTCACCCGGATGCCCTGGCGCGCGAACTCGAGCGCGGCGGCGCGGCTCATCATCAGCAATGCGCTTTTCGACGCGTGATAGGCCATCGCGTCGGGACTGGGCGTGACGGCATAGATCGACGAGATGTTGACGATCGCCGCCCCCTTCGCGGCAAGCAGCGCCGGTGCTGCGGCCTGCATGCCGAGCAGCGGCCCGGTCTGGTTGACGGCGATCACGTCGGACCAGCTCTGCTGCGTCGTGGTCATCACACCGCCCATCCGGAAGATGCCGGCATTGTTGACCAGCGTCGTCAGCGCGCCGAACCGCGACAGGGCGAACCGCACCGCCGCCTGCCAGCTCGCGGCTTCGGTGACGTCGAGCGTGATGAAGGCCGCCTGTCCGCCGCCGCGCACGATCGCATCGGCAACCGCCTGCCCCTGCTCCGCCTGCACGTCGCCGATCACGACCCGGGCCCCCTCCCGCGCGAACAGGGCGGCTTCCGCCGCGCCGAGCCCGCTCGCGGCGCCGGAGATCAGCGCGACCTTTCCGGTCAGCCGGCCGCCCATGCTATTCGATCACCGCGAGGATGGCGCCGACCTGATAGGTCTCGCCGACCGCCGCACGGATGCGCAGCGTCCCGGTCGCGGGGCTTTCGACCTCCTGCGTCGATTTCTCGCTCTCCAGCGCGTATAGCGGACTGCCTTCGACCGCCTGTCCGCCATCTTGGACGAGCCATTCGGCGAGCACGCCCTCGTTCATCGAGAAACCGATCTTGGGCAGCAGAACCTCAACGGCCATGGGATTCCTTTCCGGGATATGTCACGCGAGCAGCGCCTTGGCCGCGGCCTCGATGGTCGCCGCGGTCGGCGCGAAGGCGCTCTCCAGCGGCCGTGAGAAAGGCACCGGGCAAAAGGCAGCGCCGAGCCGCTTCACCGGCGCCTTCAACGCACCGAACAGGCTCTCGTTGATGACCGCGCTGATCTCCGCGCCGACACCGAACGGCGTCACCGCCTCGTGCACGATTATCGCCCGACCGGTCCTGGCGACCGACGCCAGCACGGTTTCGCGGTCCCAGGGCGCGATGCTGCGCAGGTCGATCAGTTCCACGCCGATCCCCTGCCCCGCCAGCGCCTCTGTCGCGGCCTTCGCTTCCTGCACCATGCGCGCATAGGCGATGATGGTCAGGTCCGCGCCTTCGGCCAGCACGCTCGCCTTGCCGATCGGCACGCGATGCCCGGCGGCCGGCGCCTCGCCCTTGGTGAAATAGGTGGGCAGGTTCTCGATGAACAGCACCGGATCGGGATCGTCGATCGCGCTCAGCAGCAAGCCGTAGGCATCGGCGGGGTTGGACGGCGCGACCACCTTGAGGCCCGCCGTATGGGCGAACCAGGCTTCCAGATAGTCGCTGTGCTGCCCGCCATTGGCGAAGCCGCTTCCGGTCATGGTGCGGATGACGATCGGAACGTTGGTCTGGCCGCCCGACATGAAGCGCAGCTTGGCGGCGTGGTTGACGATCATGTCCATCGCCACGGTGGTGAAGTTCATCAGCATGATCTCGGCCACCGGCTTGAACCCGCCGAGCGACACGCCGATCGCGGCGCCGATAATCGCCTGCTCGGCGATCGGGGTCGAGCGCACGCGGTGCTCGCCGAAGCGGCTCGACAGACCCTTGGTGACGCCCAGGACGCCGCCATCCTCGGGGTCGGCGACATCCTCGCCGAAGCACAGCACGGTCTCGTCCGCCGCCATCGCATCGGCCAATGCGCGGTTGATGCCTTCCAGGATCGTGATCTGGGCCATCATGCGATCTCCATCGCGAATACGTCCCGGCGCAGCTCGGCTACGTCGGGGAAATCGCTCGCCAAAGCATGCTCGACCGCTTCGTCGATCTCGGCTTCGATCCGCGCCTCCATCGCCGCCAGTTCCTCCTCGCTCGCATGTCCCTCGGCGATCAGATGGGCGCGGAAGCGCGGAACGGGGTCGGCGGCGATCGCCGCCGCCTTGCGCGCCGGATCCATATAGGCGTCGGCATCGCCAAAGATGTGGCCATGGAAGCGATAGGTCATCGCCTCGATCAGCGTCGGTCCGCCGCCGGCGCGGGCGCGATCGACGGCCTCTCGCGCGGCGGCATAGGTTTCGAACACGTCGTTGCCGTCGACGCGGACGCCCGGCATCGCATAGGCGGCGGCGCGATCGGCGATACGCGCCGCGGCGGTCGCCTTGCGATAGGCGGTATGCTCGCCCCACTCATTGTTCTGGCAGACGAAGACGACGGGAAGCTTCCACACCGAAGCCATGTTCAGCGCCTCATGGAAGGCGCCGATATTCGATGCGCCGTCGCCGAAATAGGCGACGGTGACGCGACCGTCGCCCTTGAGCTGCGAAGACCAGGCCAGGCCATTGGCGATCGGCATCGAGCTGCCGACGATACCGGTCGTCACCATCACTCCCGACTTCGGGTGGGTGATGTGCATCGGGCCGCCCTTGCCCTTGCACGTGCCGGTGACGCGGCCGGCAAGCTCGGCCCAGAGGTCCTTGAGCGGCACGCCTTTCGCCAGCATGTCGTGGGTGCCACGATAGATGGTGCAGATATAGTCGCTGTCGTCCAGATTGGCGGAAACGGCGCTGGGGATCACCTCCTGGCCGCGCGGCGAATAATAGGGCATGACCAGCCTGCCGGTCATGATCACCTTGCGCGATCGCTCGTCATTCGCCTTGATAAGCGCCATCCGGCGGTAGATGGCGAGCTGCGTGGCCGCATCCGGTCGCTTCGTCATCGCTCGGCTTTCCTTTCCCTGATCTTCTCGTAGGCGCGATAGCCAAAGTCGCCGCCGCCCCGTTCGCCCACGACGAACACGGTGGGATCGATCCCCCCGCTGGCCAGGCCGGCATGGGTGTAGACCCAGTCCATCACCACCGTCCGATCGAGCAGCCGCCACTCGCCGCCACGGCATTCGAGGATGTCCGAATAGCGCCCGCCAGCGACGTCGTCGGCGATGCCATCCCCATCGGGGCGGATATGATGGGCAAGGAAGACGGTCTCCGCCGCCGCCCGGTCGCCCTCCACGACGATGTTGGACTGCCCGATCGTGTGCATCGTCGACGTCCAGCGCTCGCGCAGGTTGGGAATGATGAAGTCGGCGAAACCCCGCGCCGGACCTACATAGATGCCGTGATTATCGATCGCGTCGTCCCAATAGACACTGTTGAGGATATCGGCATCGAGCCGGTCTATTCCGCGGCAGTAACGTTCGAGCACCAGGCGGATCTTGTGGTGGTGTAGAAGGTCGGACAGCGCATCCTGCATGGGGTTCACCTCTCTGGTCGACGGATGTTAGGGTCGGTGCGGCTTCTGCATCTTGATAGGCCGCGACAATTTATGTGCTTGGAACGACAAGAGCCATCCGCGCCTTCCGGGGCACTGACCGTGCCGGCCGTCGCCGGGTGATTGACCGCCTGCAATCGGGATTTTGTCGTCAAAGATAAAGACGCGCGCCGTGCCCGAACCTCATTGTCCGACCATCGTGCGGCCTATGGAAAAGGCCAGCATAATAAGCCGCATAGGGGAGGAAGAAATGCATCTCAGACTCGGAAGCGTCGCCCTGGTCCTGCTGTCGTCTTCGGCATCGGTTTGGGCGCAGGGCGCGGACGCCCCGGCCTCGCGCGGCCCGGACGGCTCCTATGACGGCAGCGAGATCATCGTGCAGGCGCAGCGCCGGTCGGAGCGACTGCAGGACGTGCCGATCTCCGTGACCGTGCAGACGGGCGCGCAGCTCGAGCGGGCCGGCGTGGACAATCTGCGCGACCTGGCCACCGTCACCCCCGGCCTGACCTTCCAGGCGCAGGGCAATTTCGTCCAGCCCGCGCTGCGCGGCGTGACGACGCTGGTCACCGGGCCAGGATCGGACAACCCGATCTCCCTCTATATCGACGGCGTCTACGAAGGCACCCAGGCGGGCGCCTCGATCGACCTGCCCGACGTCGAGCGGGTCGAGGTCGCCAAGGGTCCGCAAGGCACGCTGTTCGGCCGCAACTCGACCGGCGGCGCGATCCAGATCTTCACGCGGGCGCCCAGCTTCACCACCACCGGCAGCATCAGCGCGACCGCAGGCTATTATGACGGATCGGGGCCCAGCCGCTCGTCCTACGACCTCGGCCTCAAGGGCTTCCTGAGCGGGCCGATCGTTCCCGACAAGGTCGCGGCGAGCCTCTCCTTCGGCTATCGCAACGTCGACGGCTATTCGACCAACATCGTCCAGAAGCTGCTGCCGGCGCCGATCCAGAAGGCCTATGGCTCGGATCGGATGGACTGGCTCAAGTCGCTCTCGCTGCGCGGCAAGCTGCTGTTCACGCCGAGCGACGGCGTCTCGATCCTGCTCACCGGCTATTACATGCACCGCAAGACCGACCATGGCAGCGCCGGCCTTCCGGTCGACGGGCTGACCGCGGGCGCCTTCTATCCCGATGCGGTCTACGGCCGGCGGCCCTTCCAATATGCCTATGACGCGCCCGATCCGCTGACCGAGATCAAGAATTACGGCGGTGCGGCCAAGATCGATATCGACACCGGCGCCGGCACGCTGACCTCGACTACCAGCTACACCCGCAGCCGCCACCGCGAGCAGGTCGACGTCGATGCGTCCTATTCGCCCCAGTGCCTCGCGGCCGCACCGACCACCTTCGCCTGCATCGCTTTCGAGGATACCCAGCCGAACAATAATTTCCTGCAGGATTTCCTGTTCACGTCGGAACAGATCGGACGGCTGAAGTTCGTCGCGGGCGGTAATTATTTCCACAGCAACGGCGATCTTTCGGGCGTCATCAGCGACTTCAGCGGCGGCGCCCAGCCCGGTGCTCCCGGCGTGGTCTACGGTCCGCTACTGATCGCCACCACCCGAGTAAAGACGCGCGCCTACGGCATCTTCGCGCAGGCCGACTACAACCTGACCGATCAGCTCACGCTGACGGCGGGCCTGCGCTACAGCTATGAGAAGAAGAAGGGCTACATCACCTTCTTCGGCGCGCCCTTCACCAACTTCGCCAATCCGAGCTGGGACAGCTTCACGCCGCGCGTCGGCCTGCGCTACGCGATCGACCGGAGCAGCAATGTATACGCGACCTTCAGCAAGGGCTTCAAGAGCGGCATCCTGCCGATCCTGACCCCCGGCGCGCCGGTGAACCCGGAGAAGATCACCGCCTATGAAGTCGGCTACAAGACCGCGCGGCCCGGCTATTCGCTGAACCTGGCGGCCTATCTCTACGATTATAAGGACTTGCAGATCCAGTCGTTCACCGGAACGACCATCATCCCGACCAACGCCGCGTCGGCGCGGATCTACGGCTTCGAGTTCGATGGCACCTTCCGGATCACGCCCGAGCTGACCCTGGCGGGCGGCGCGTCATGGATGCCGAAGGCGGACTTCCGCCGCTTCCCGAACGCGGCGGGCTATCAGCCGGTGATCACCGCCGGCGGCCTGCCGCCCGTGGTCGCGGACGTCAGCGGGCATCGGCTGGTGCGCGCGCCGAAGCTGAGCGCGGTCGGCAGCCTGACCTACGCCACCCGGATGGGCGATGGCGAGCTGAGCATCACGCCCAGCATCCATTATTCGAGCAGCTTCATGCCCTATGACGCCTTCAACCTGCTCGTGCAGCATTCCTATGCCAAGGTCGCAGCCGAGATCGCCTACAAGCCGAACGGCGGCGGGCTGCGCTACTCGGTGTGGGCGCACAACCTGACCAACAGCAAGTCGTTCAGCTCGACCACCATCTCGGCCGGTGCTGCCCGCGCTTCCTATGAGGAGCCGCGCGAATTCGGTATCACGGTCGGCTATGATTTCTGAGCCGCGGGGCAACTCATGGACGAAGGCAGCAGCGTGAAGCGGGAGATCAGTTTCAACGATCCGGACATCCAGCGTTGCCCCTTCGCGGCCTATCGGGAAATCCGGGAACAGGGGCCGGTCTATTACGACAAGTCGAACGGCTTCTACATCGTCACCGGCTATGAGGACATTCGCAAGGCCGCGAGCGACCCGAAGACCTTTTCGAGCGTGACCGGCCAGCTCCTCGTCAAGACCGCCCCCTATCAGGAGCGGATCGATGCGATCTACCGGGAGAAGGGCTATATGCCCGTCACCGCGCTCGTCGTCGCCGATCCGCCCATCCACAGCTTCCACCGCTCGCTGGTCGACAAGGTCTTCACCCTGTCGACCGTCAAGCGGATGGAGGAATATCTGGCGGGCGTGGTCGACGAGATGGTCGACCAGATCATCGATCGCGGCCAGGCCGAATTCTATTATGACCTGGCGGTCAAGATCCCCAACCACGTGCTGTCGGACCAGATCGGCCTGCCGCGCGAGCGCTATGCCGATTTCAAGCGCTGGGCCGATGCGATCGTCCAGGAGAGCGATCCCAGCAATGACGAGGAGCGCCAGGTCGAGATCACCAACACGATCTGCGAACTGCAGCAATTCCTCGTCGAACGGATCGAGGAATATCGCCGGACGCCGCGCCCGTGCATCCTCAACGATCTCGTCCATGCCGATGTCGACGGCCAGCGGCTGTCGATCGAGGAGATCATCCAGATTGTCGAGCAGATGCTGCCTGCCGGCAGCGACACCACGGTCGGCGCGATCGCAAGCGCGCTGCACAGGATCGCCACCACCCCCGGCCTCGAGGACGAACTGCGCTCCGACCCTTCGCTGATCGCCAATTTCGTCGAGGAGGTGTTGCGGATCGATGCGCCGGTCCAGGGGCTGTGGCGCCGCGCGACCCGCGACACCGAGATCGGCGGCGTGCCGATCCCCGAAGGTTCGATCATCGTGCTGCGCTTCGGCGCCGGCAATCACGATCCGGAGGTCTTTACCGATCCCGGCACCTTCGATATCCGCCGTTCCAATGCGCGACGCCACTTTGCCTTCGGTGTCGGCCCGCATTATTGCGTCGGCAACCTGCTGGCGCGGGGCGAGATGCGGATCACCATCGGCCGCCTGCTGGAGCGCATGCGCAACCTGCGTCTGGCGCGTGGAGAAGCAGGCGTCGAATGGCAGGCGCATTTCTTCGCTTATGGACCCAACCGGCTCGAGATCGCCTTCGACCGGACATGATGGAGCATATACCGATGGACTATGAAGCGATCAGCTATGAAAGGTCCGGTGCGGTAGCCGTCATCGTCCAGAACCGGCCCGACAAGCGCAACGCGCAGGACCAGCGGATGCTGACCGAGATCGAGCACGCCCTTGGCGAGGCGACGCGCGATGCCGACGTGCGCGTGATCGTCATCGGCGGGGCGGGTGACCATTTCTCCGCCGGGCACGACCTCAAGGAAGGCGAGATGAAGCGCTCCAACTTCTCCGTCGAGGAGCGCTGGGCCTATGAGGAGCGGCATTATTACGGGCTCTGCCTGCGGATATGGGACTGTCCCAAGCCTACCATCGCGCGCATCCAGGGGGCCTGCGTGGCGGGCGCTTTCATGATGGCGAACATGTGCGACCTGATCGTCGCCGCCGAGGACGCCTATTTCGCCGATCCGGTGGTGCACAGCATGGGAGCGGCCGCGGTGGAGGTGCTCGTCCATCCCTGGGTCATGGGCCTGCGCCGTGCGAAGGAGATGCTGTTCACGGGCGAGCGGATGACCGCCGCCGAAGCGCGCGAGATCGGCCTGGTAAACCGGCTGGTGCCGCGCGCCGAACTCGACGAAGCGACCATGGCGCTCGCGCTGCGCATCGCCGAGGCGCCGCCCTTCGGCATCCGGCTGACCAAGCGATCGCTGAACAACGGCCAGGATCTGGCGGGCTTCCGCGCCGCGCTGGAAGCGCATTTCACCGCGCACGAGCTGTCGCACTTCACCCGTGAGGTCGGCGAGACGATGGCGCGTGGCCTCGGCAAGGCCGTCGACCACGGCAAGCGGGTGATCTCGGGCTAGATTTGCATCAGCCCGAGACTCCCGACGCCATCGCCTTGCGGAATTTGCGCGGGCTGCTGCCGAACCAACGGTGGCAGCTACGGGTAAGCACCGAAGGCTCGCTGTAGCCGAGCATCGCCGCCACCCGAGTCAGCGGGATGGTGCGCTGGCCGAGATAGCGGATGGCGGCGTCGCGGCGGACCTCGTCCTTGATCTCCTCGAAGCTCACGCCCTCCTCGCTCAACCGGCGCTGCATCGTGCGCGGATGCATGCCCAGCGCCGCCGCCACGTCGATATGCAGGCAGCCGCCCTGCGAGAGCAGTTGCGCCGCCACCGAGCGCACCCGCGCCGACAGCGGCTTGGCCGAGCTCGGGAATTGCGTGTCGATGAACGCGGTGGCCATGTCGTAGAGTTGCTGGTTGCGGTTGGCGATCGGCGCCGCGAGGTCGGCCCGGTTGAGGAAGATCGCGTTGAAGGGCGCGTTCATCTCGACCCGCGCACCGAAATAATGGCTGTAGCGGGACGGTGCGGAGATATGGTCGTGCGCGAACCACACCTCGCGCGTGCGGACGGTGCCGCCCGACAGCGCGCCGATGGCATGATGCATCAGCGCCATGCCCTGCTCGATCGCCTGTTCCTGGTGCGGCAGCCGGTCGAGCCGGATCGCCCAGCGGATATAAGGCCGCCCGCTGCCGCGCTCATTCTCCAGCGAAAGCTCGCTCGCCGGGCTGTAGGTCCGCAGATGCTCCGCGCAATAGCGATAGGCATCGCCGAGCGTCGGTGCGTTGGACATCGCCACTTCGAGCGGACCCAGCACCGCCGTACCCCCCTGGAAGGAAGCGAAGATCATGCCGAAATCGGGACAATTGAGCTCGATCGCCGTATGGTGCAGCAGCCGGATGGCGCGGCGGTAGGAGATCATCGCACCCTTCTGCTCGAATATGCTGGCGGAGATCGACTCCCGGGCGAGCAATGCGTCGGGGTCCCCGCCCAGCCGACGGACGACCTCGGGATAAAGCCTCAATATGTCGGCGCGGACGAGGGAGACCCTCGCATTGGCCTCGTCGATATCGCCTTCGACCATCATCGCGGTATCGGCCATTACTCTCCTCCTTCGCGCCGGTGTCCGGCGTCCGCCGCGTCGGTCGAGGCTCGGTCCGTGCCGGCCTTCCGCGCGATCTATGCCGCGAATCATCTGCTCTTTGTCGTCTAAAATCAAGATATTGCCCGACAGAGCAAATAGGATGATGTGGCAGTAATGTGGCCGCTTCACAAAGACGGACATCCTTACGGCCGGGTCGCTTGATGTCAGTTCAATGTCGCGACCTGCCAAGAAGAGCATCAGTTGCGGCTCTATGCTCGGTCGCCGACAATATTCGAGAGGGGCAGGAGCGATTTCATGGCATCCCGACGATTTGACATGCCCGCTCTATTCGGCCCGAGTCTTATGCCTGATCGGACCATCGTGCCTTTCGCCGAAGTCGTTTCCATCAGCTTCGAGACGACGACGCAGGCCGCGGCGCGGCTCATGCCCCGCTTCTTCACGCCCGCCGATCCACCGATCGTGACGATCTCGCGCATCGATTATCGGGAGGTCGATTACCTCGGCGGACGCGGCTATGGCGAGATCGTCGTGACGGTCGGCGCGCTGCATCCGGCGGACCCGCGTCCGGCAGGGTTCGCGCCGGTGATGTGGGTGACCGAGCCCGCCGCGCTGATCGCCGGGCGTGAATATATGGGCTTCGCCAAGCTCCCGGCGACGATGGACGCTATCGACCATGCGCCCGACGGACGCGGCTTCGCGGCTCGCGAATATGAGGCCGGACTGATCGAAGGCCGGGTGATCGGGCTGCGCCCGTTGTCGACCGAAGCACTCGATAAGATCAACCGGACCGCGTCCGAAGTGCGGACCTATGGCTGGAAGCTGATCCCCGGCGATGGGCCGGAACCCGATGTCGATCATCCGCTGGTGAACGTCATGCGCTGGCATTATGACCGTGCCTGGTCGGGCGACGGGGAATTGTCCTTCTACCGCCCTTCGCCGGCCGAGGCGCCGATGTCGGCCCGCGTGGTCGCCGCCCTCGCCGACCTCCCTATCGTCGCGCAGCGCCGGGCCTTCGTCGCCGAGGGCCGCGCCGAGATCGACCGTAGCGCCACGCGCCGCCTGACGGAGACGCTCTGAGATGGCGCACGCGATCAGCGAACGGCGCGATGTCGGCGGCTGGCGGTTCCGCTGGGATGACGATCGCGCCAAACGCGCGGTGGCAAGCGGCGACTGGACCAATCGCACCGTCGCAGAATTCGCTCGCGACTTGGCCCGGACGTCGCCCGACAGGATACTGCTGGTCGACGGCGACCTAGCGTTGAGCTGCGAGACGCTCCACGGCTGTGCGCAACGCCTGGCCGGCTATTTCGTCGCGATCGGCTTGCGCCCAGGGCAGGTGATCTCCTTCCAATTGCCGAACTGGTGGGAGTGCGCGGTCATCAATCTGGCCGCGGCGATGACGGGCGTGGTGATCAACCCGATCGTGCCGATCAACCGCGACGCCGAAGTGACCTACATGCTCAACGAGGCGCGCAGCCGGCTCATGTTCGTGCCCCGCTCGTTTCGTGGTTTCGATTATGCCGCGATGATGGCCCGGATCGCGCCCGATCTGGCCGAACCGATACGGGTGATCGTGGTGCGTGACCGGATCGACGGGCTCGAAAGCTTCGACGACCTGCTCGATTCCGCGCCGCTCGCGACGCCGCTGGCGGTCGATCCCGATGCCGTGAAGATGCTGATGTACACATCGGGCACCACCGGCCGGCCCAAGGGGGTGCTGCATTCGCACAACAGCATCGGCGCGGATTCGGTGAAGATGGCGGCCGCGATGGCGCTGGGGCCCGACGACGTCACTTTCTCCCCCTCCCCCGTCACGCATGTCAGCGGCTTCCTGTGGGCGCTCAACGCGCCCTGGATATGCAATGTGCCCGCGGTGATGGTCGACATCTGGGAACCCGAACGGGCGTTCGACCTCGTGCGGCGCCACGCGTGCAGCTTCATGCTCGGCGCCACGCCCTTCCTCCAGGATTTCCTTGCAGTGGCGCGCGCACGGGGAGAGCCGCTCACCTCACTCCGCTATTTCATGTGCGGCGGCGCATCGGTGCCTGCGCAGCTCATCGTCGACGCTGCCGAGCAGTTCCCCAACTGCATCCCCTATCGCACCTTCGGCGCGACCGAGGTGCCCACCATGACGGTCGGCCCCGCGTCGCGCGACGATCTGCCGCTGGCGGCGCAGACCGACGGCCGACTGCACCGTTGCGAGGTCAGGATCGTCGACGTGGCGACCGGCGCACCCCTCCCGCCCGGCACCGAGGGCGAGATCCTGGCACGCGAACCGAGCATGGCGCTCGGCTATGCCCGCGTCGAGGACAATGCCGACGCCTATGACGAGGACGGTTTCTTCCGGATGGGCGATCTCGGCCGGCTGGTCGACGGCGATCATATCGTCTGCACCGGCCGCAAGAAGGACCTGATCATCCGCGCCGGCGAGAATATCAGCGCGCGCGAGATCGAGGACGTCCTGTTCCAGTCGCCGCTGATCGAGGAGGTGGCGGTCGTCTCGATGCCGAGCCGGCGGACCGGCGAGGCGATCTGCGCCTTCATCGTCCCGGCTCCCGGCGCCGATGTCGACATGTCCGACGTCGCCGCCCAGGTCCACAACGCCGGCCTCGCCCGGCAGAAAACGCCCGAGCATCTGATGATCGTCGCCGAGCTGCCCAAGACCGCATCGGGCAAGGTCCGCAAGGATCAGCTTCGGTCGATCGCCGCGCGGGAGACGCTCGAAAAGGACAAGGTGCGATGAAGCTTGCATTTTCGGATGAGGACAAGGCCTTCCGGCAGGAGGTCAGGGCCTTCATCGCCGCCGAGCTTCCCGCCGACCTGGCGCGGCGAGAGGCGATGGGGTTCCATAATGGCCGGGCCACGGTCGATCCCTGGCAGCGCAAGCTCCATGCGCGCGGCTGGGCGGCGCCGAGTTGGCCTCGCGAATATGGCGGCACCGGATGGTCGCCGATCCAGCGCTATATCTTCGAGCTCGAATGCGGGCTGGCCAATGCCCCCGAATATAGCCTGATCGCGATGTCGATGGTCGGTCCGGTGATATGCCGCTTCGGGTCGCCCGCATTGCAGGAACGATTCCTGGCCCCGATGCTGAGCGGTGACTGCTGGTTCTGCCAGGGCTTTTCGGAGCCGCAGGCCGGCTCCGACCTCGCCAGCCTGCGCACCCGCGCGGTCCGCGACGGCGACGACTATGTGATCAACGGGCAGAAGATCTGGACGACCGACGCGCACATGGCCGACTATATGATCTGCCTCGCGCGCACCGATCCCGACGCAAAGCCCCAGGCCGGGCTGTCGATGATCATCGTGCCGATGGACGCGCCCGGCGTCACCGTCCGGCCGATCGGCACGATCGACGGCGACGCCCATGTCAACGAGGTGTTCCTGGAGGATGTCCGCGTTCCCGCCGGCCATCTGATCGGCAAGCCGAACGAAGGATGGACCCAGGCCAAGTTTCTGCTGGGCCATGAGCGGACCCACAATGCCTATGTGGGGATGTTGTGCCGCTATCTCGCCCGCATCCCCGGCCTGATCGACGACGAATGCACCCGTGGTCTTGGCCCGGTCGAGGCGGCCGAATATCGCCGCCGCCACGCCCTGCTGGCGATCGACGTCGAGGCGCTGCAATGGTCGGTGCTGCGCGTCCTGGCGGGCGAGGAAGGCCCTCGGCTGAACGCGGCCGCCTCGGCGATCGCGATCCGGGGCGCGGAATATCTGCTGCGCGCCGCCGATCTCGAAACGGCGATCCTCGGCCCGCAGGTGATTCCGCGCTTCCGGCCCGACGACAGCCTGCCCTTACCCGCAGGTGCGCCAGCCTCGGCGCCGGGGCGCAGCACCCAATATCTCTACTGGTGGGCGGCGACGATCTTCGGCGGGACCGACGAGATACAGCGCAACATCATTTGGAACACCCTGTTCCGCTGAGGCGGACGGCGCGGCGCGAAAGGCGGACGATATGGATTTCACGGCGAGCAATGAACAGGAGATGCTGCGCGACAGCGCGCGCCGTTTCTTCGCCGACCGGGAAGGCGATCGCCATGCGTCGGCATGGGGGAGCTATGCCGATCTCGGCTGGCTCGCCCTCGTCGCGCCCGAGGATGCCGGCGGGATCGGCGGCGATATCGAGGATATCCTGATCCTCGCCGAGGAAATGGGTCGCGCGCTGGCGCATGAGCCCTATGCCGGCTCGGCGATCGTCGCGATGCGCCTGATCGACCGCACCGCGGACGGGGACGCGCGGAGGGAGCTGCTCGCGGCGATGGCCGACGGGTCGATACGCGTCGCGCCCGCGCTGTACGAGCCTGGACGGCGCTATGCCCTGTCGCCCTCGATGCGGGCGACCGGTGACGGCGGCGGCTTCCGGCTGTCGGGCGCGAAGATCCTGGTTCCGGGGGGCGGCGACGCCGATCGGCTGCTGCTGTCCGCCACGCTCGACGACGGCACGATCGGGCTGTTCCTGGTCGACCCGGCGGCGACCGGGACGACCGTCTCCCGCTACGCGACCATCGACGACGGCGCCGTCGCCGATGTCGCTTTCGACGCCTTCATCATCGGATCGGAGAGCCTTCTGGGCCGGATCGACATCGAGGCGATCGATGACGCGCTCGACGACGCGCGGCTGGCGCTTTGCGCGGATGCGCTGGGTGGACTCGAAAGGGCGATCGCGATGACCTCCGATTATCTGTCCACGCGCAGCCAGTTCGGCCAGCCTCTCGCCAGCTTCCAGGCGCTGCAGCACAGCCTGGTCGAGATATTCATCGATACCGACAGCATCCGCTCCAGCCTCTATCAGGCCGTCGCCGCTGTCCACGACGGCGACGGCGTCGCACGGCGGCGGGCGATATCGAGCTGCTGGGTCAAGACCTTCGGCGCCGCCAAGCGGATCGCGGGGACGGCCGTGCACCTGCACGGCGGCATCGGCATGACCACCGAATACCAAGTCGGCCATTATCTGCGCCGGATGATGGTTTCGGAACGCAGCTTCGGCGACGTGGAGCATCACCTCGCCCGCTACATGGCCCTTTCGACCTGACGGCGGGCCCCTGCTCAGCGCCCCGTGAAGACCGGTTTCCGCTTCTCGATGAAGGCGATGATCGCCTCGCGATGATCGTCCGAGGCCATCGTATAGCCCTCCAGCCCGATCTGTGCTTCCGCGCTGGCGATCGCCTGGCGGCAAAGCTCCATGTTGATCGACTGCTTGGTCGCTTGGATCGCCATCGCCGCACCGTTCGCGAGCCGATCCGCATAGGCATCGACGGTCTCGTCGAGGCGTTCGGCCGGCACCGCCTTGTAGATCAGTCCGATCGCCTCCGCCTCGCCCGCGCTGATCGGATCGCCGGTCAGCAGGTAATGGCGCGCGCGGGCGAAGCCGATCAGGTGCGGCCAGATCAACGCCCCGCCGTCCCCCGCCGCCAGCCCGACCGCCACGTGCGAGTCCGCGATCCTGGCGGTATCGGCCGCGATGACGACGTCGCAGAGCAACGCCAGCGTCGCCCCCAGCCCCATCGCATGGCCGTTCACCCGCGCGATGACGGGCTTGTGCAGCCCGAGCAACGAATGAACGATATGCGGCGCGCGCGACAGCAGCGCGGTTCGCATCGCCTTGTCGTCGGTCGCCTCGAGCAATTTGGGCAGGTCGACACCGGCGGAGAAGGCGCCGCCCGCGCCGGTCAGGACCACGACGTCGGCTTCGTCGTCGCGGGCAACGTCGGCGAAGACGGTGGACAGCTCGTCGTGAAGCGCCCGGCTGACCGTGTTGAGCGGCGGATTGTCCATCGTCACCGTGAGTATCCGGCCACGGCGGTCGAAACGGATATGTCGATACTGGCTGTACATCATGCTGCTCATCGCTGGCGGGTCACGCGCGGCTTGTCATAGGGGTCTTCAAGGAAGCGGCGCAGCACCCGGTGGAAGCTTGATATCGCGCGCTCCTGCACCGGATTGGTGCGTTCGCCCTTGAAGCCGCGCGACTTGAAGCCCTTCTGGACCTCGGGGATATTCTCGAAATCCTGCCGGAAGATCAGGCCCCATTCGCCGTCGCGCCAATCCTCGTAGAATTCGCGTTCGAGCGGCGGCTCCTGTCCCGGACCATAGCGGACCAGCGACCAGATATCGAAGATGCAGCTCTCCGGGTCGCGCCCGTTGGGGCGCACCCGATACCACAGCACGCCGTCGACGAAGCCGTGCAGGAAGATGGTGTTGGGGAATACATGCCAATCGAGACCCGACCGCTCGACATATTCGGGAGTCAGCTCGGACGGCCAGCCGGCGCCATCGGCCGCCGCGGCCTCCATCTGGAACTCCATCCATTTGGCGAGGGTCTCGATCGGGCCGGTCTCGGGCGCCACCTCGTCGCGCACGCGCATCGCCGCTGCATAGTTGCGCGGCGTCAGCATCGTGCGCAGGTCGGTGCTGTACTGCTCCGCGAACCGGACGATATGATCCTTCATCGGCGGCTCCGGCCGAGGCGGCAGGCGCGGCGAACGCCGGAAAGGCAGCGCCCCTTCCGAATGGAACCAGGTCTGCGAATGGCGGCCGAACTCGCCGCTGTTCGAATAGTCGTCGGTGAATTCCAGAAGCTGCGGATGCGCCTGCTGGACATGGTAGAATTCGTTGAAGAAGCCGAGCACCGTCTTCCAGTTCGACGGCATGATCACCGTCTTGTACCACTGGAAACGCAGCTTCTCGAACTCGAACTTGTCGCAATAGTCCGGCACCGGATCGAGGAAGTCGCGCAGCGGCTCCGCCTTGGGATCCATGTTGATGAAGACGAAGCCGCCCCACTGGTCGCATCGGACCTCGGACAGGCTGATGTCGTCGGGGTGGAGACAGCCATCCCAATCGCCCTTGTCGACCACCTTGATGTTGCGGCCGTCCAGCCCGAAGCGCCAGCCGTGGAAGGGGCAGACGAACTGCTTGTGGCTCCCCGCGCCGGCGGTCAGCCTGCGCGCGCGATGCGGGCAGACATTGTGATAGGCCCTGATCTCGGTCTCGCTGGCACGGATCACGACGATCGAGTCATCGACGATGTCATAGGTGACATAGTCGCCGACATTGGGAACCTCTTCGGCCCGGCACGCCACCTGCCAGACGAACGGCCATAGCTTCTCCGCCTCCAGCTCGGCGAAATCCTGCGCGTAATAGACCTGCTTCGGCACGAAATCGTCGCGGACGTCATCGGGCGAATAACGGTCGTTCGGCATTGTCTTCAG
The DNA here is from genome assembly GCF_900167915.1 of Rhizorhabdus histidinilytica. GTDB lineage: Bacteria > Pseudomonadota > Alphaproteobacteria > Sphingomonadales > Sphingomonadaceae > Rhizorhabdus > Rhizorhabdus histidinilytica. Next base: position 37,041 of record NZ_FUYM01000019.1, read on the forward strand.
GGCTCCCGTCAGGCCCCGGCAGGTGCGGGCCCATTCCGATCTTCTCCCCGGAGACTAGATCGAACCCTCCCAATTCTTCTTGATATGCAGCGACAAAATCCGCCCATCGCGCGACAGGCGGACGGGCCTAGCGCGGGCTCATCCGTAGCGCGCCGTCCAGCCGGATCGTCTCGCCGTTGAGCATCGGGTTTTCAAGGATGTGCTGCGCCAGCGCCGCGAATTCGGCCGGAGTGCCCAGCCGGGCCGGGTTCGGGACCGACCGCGCGAGGCCGGCGCGGACCTCCTCCGACACCCGCGCCAGCAGCGGCGTATCGAACAGGCCCGGCGCGATCGTGCAGACGCGGATAAGGCGGCTGGCGAGGTCGCGCGCCGCGACGATCGTCATGCCGACCACGCCCGCCTTGGCCGACGCATAGGGTATCTGGCCGACCTGCCCTTCATAGGCGGCGACCGAGGCGGTCAGCACCACCGCGCCGCGCTCGCCCGCCTCGGGCTCCAGGCGCGCCATCCGTTCGGCGGCGAGCCGCAGCACGTTGAACGTGCCGATCAGATTGGTCCTGACGACAGCCTCATAGATGTCGAGCGTCCCCGGCACACCCTGCTTGTCAAGCACACGCAATGATCCTCCGCGCGCGGCGCAATGGACCGTCATGCGCAGCGGACCGAGCGCGTCGGCCGCGTCGAGCGCGCCGCGCATCTCCTCCTCGGAGGTCACGTCGGCCGCGACGAAACGAACGGCCGGGCCGATCTCTCCCGCCACCGCCTCGCCGGCGGACGACGGCAGGTCGGCGATCACCACGCGCGCGCCGGCCGCCGCCAGACGCTCGACGCAGGCGCGCCCCAGCCCCGATGCCCCGCCCGTGACGAGCGCCACCTTCCCCGCGATTTCCATGTCCTTCCTCCCCTGTCCCTGTCAGCAGCGCTCGATGATCGTCGCGTTGGCCATGCCGCCGGCCTCGCACATCGTTTCCAGTCCGTAGCGGCCGCCGCTCTGCTCGAGCCCGTTGAGCATCGTCGCCATCAGCCGGATCCCCGACGCGCCGAGCGGATGTCCCAGTGCGATCGCGCCGCCGCGGGGGTTGAGCCTGGCGGGATCCGCGTCGAGATCGCGGCGCCAGGCAAGCGGCACGCTCGCGAACGCTTCGTTGACCTCGACATGATCGATGTCGCCGATCGACAGGCCCGCCTTGGCGAGCACCCGGCGGGTGGCCGGGATCGGCGCGGTCAGCATCAGCAGCGGGTCGTCGCCGCATACATGATGGGCGACGAAGCGCGCGCGCGGGCGTAGCCCCAGCCGCACCGCCGACCGCTCGCTCATCAGCAGCGCCGCTGCCGCGCCGTCGCTGATCTGCGACGAATTACCCGCCGTTATCCGCCACGAAATCTCGGGAAAACGCCGTTCATAATCGGGATGCTGGAACGCGGGCTTGAGGCCGGCGAGCGCCGCCGGGTCGGTGCCGGGACGGATAGTCTCGTCGGCGCCGACGATCCTGTCGCCCACCCGCACGGGAATGATCTCGTCGTCAAACCCTCCGGCCTCGTGGACCGCCGCGGCCCGGCGGTGCGATTCCGCCGAATATATGTCCATCTCCTCGCGGCCGATGCCCCATCGCGCGGCGATCAGCTCGGCGGCGATGCCCTGCGGGACCAGCCCGTCGGGAAAGCGCGCGGCGAAGGCAGGACCGAAGGGGTCCTTCCCCATCCGTGCCGACCCCATGGGCGCGCGGCTCATCGATTCCACCCCGGCGGCGACGACGATGTCGCAGTCCCCCACGGCGATCGCCTGCGCGGCGAATTGCAGCGCCTGCTGGCTCGATCCGCATTTCCGCTCGACGGTGGTCGACGGCACGTGCTGCGGGAAACCGGCAGCGAGCCAGGCGATCCGGCCGGGGGTGAAGGATTGCTCGGCGGCCTGGGTCACGCAGCCGACGATCACGTCGTCGACCAGCCCCGGATCGAGATCGTTGCGCGACACCAGCGCCGCCAGCGTCTGCGAGAGCATGTCGACGGGGTGGATATCGGTGAGCTGGCCGCCGGCCTTGCCGCGCCCCATCGGCGTCCGAACGATATCGACAATGACGGGATGGTTGTTCATCGCTTAGCGTCCCTTCCAGTTGGGCACGCGCTTCTCGACATAGGCCGCGGCACCCTCGCGGGCGTCCTCGGACAGGTAGATCGGGCGTGTGATGCTGTCCTGGCGAGCGAACATGTCCTGTTCGTCCCAGTGTCGTCCGTCGCGCAGCAGGCGCTTGCTGGCGGCGATCGCCAGGGGCGCGTTCATGACGAACTTGCCGGCGAAGGCGATCGCCGCCGCCAGCGCTTCGCCCTCGGCGACGATGCGGTTGACCAGGCCATAGTGGGCGAAGTCGGTGATCGGGTAGATATCGCCACTCAAGGCCATCTCGGCCGCGATCCGCGCCGGCAGTTGCCGCGGCAGCCGCAGCAGCCCGCCGGCCATGGCGACGAGCCCGCGCTTGACCTCGGGCAGGCCGATCCGGGCGGTCTCCGCGGCAATGATGAAATCGCAGGCCAGCGCGACCTCCAGCCCGCCGGCCAGCGCATGGCCCTCGACGGCGGCGATCAGCGGCTTGGTGCAGCGGTTCTGCGTGATCCCGGCGAAGCCCGCATGGGCCGAACGGACTTTCTCGCCATTGAGATAGGCCTTCAGGTCCATGCCGGCACAGAAATCCTTGCCCGCGCCGGTGATGACGCCGACCCGCAGCCGATCGTCCTCCTCCAGCCGCGCCAGCGCCGCTTCCATGCCGTCGGCGACGGCTCCGTTGATCGCGTTGCGCTTGTCGGGGCGGTTGATCGTGATGACGGCCACCGCGCCCTCGATCCGGGTTTCGACGTCCATGGTCTCTCCTTGAAAGCGATCGGCCACCCGCGTCAGACCAAGGTCCGCGCGATCAGCAGTTTCATGATTTCGCTGGTGCCGCCGTAGATGCGATAGCCGCGGGCATCCTTGTACATTTCGGCGATCGGATATTCGAGCATGTAGCCATAGCCGCCGAACAGTTGCAGGCATTCGTCGATCAGCCGGGCCTGGGCTTCGGTCGTCCAATATTTCGCCATCGAGGCCGTCGCCGGATCGAGCCCGCCTTCGATCAGCCGCTCGGTGCAATGGTGGAGGAACACCTTGGCGACGGTGGCCGATGTCTTCGCCTCTGCCAGCTTGAACTGGCTGTTCTGGAAATCGATCACCGCGCGGCCGAAGGCCTGACGTTCGCGGACATAGGCGACGGTCATTTCCAGCGCGCATTCCATCATCGCCATGGCCTGCCAGGCGATCACCAATCTTTCCTGGGGCAGCTTCTCCATCATCATCGCGAAGCCGCGCCCTTCGATGCCGCCGAGCAGGCAATCCTCGGGCACGACCATGTCCTCGAAGAACAGTTCGGCGGTGTCGCGCCCCTCCTGGCCGAGCTTGTCGAGCAGGCGGCCGCGCGAGAAGCCCGGACGATCGCGGGTGTCGACCAGGAACAGCGATATGCCCCGCCCGCCGGCATCCCTGTCGGTCTTCGCCGCAACGATGATCAGCGAGGCGTGCGCCCCGTTGGAGATGAAGGTTTTCTGCCCGTTCAGCACATAATCGTCGCCGCGGCGCACCGCGGTAGTCTTCATCGCCTGCAGGTCCGATCCGGCGCCGGGCTCGGTCATCGCGATCGCCAGGATGGCTTCGCCGGAGGCCGCACGCGGAAGCCAGCGCCGCTTCTGCGCCTCGGTACCGAAGCTGACGATGTAGGGCGCCACCACCGCATTGTGCAGCGGGATCGCGAAGTTCAGGGCATGCTGGAGCCCGAGCTGCTCCATCAACACGACCTCGAAGCGGAAATCGGCGCCGGCGCCGCCATATTCGGCCGGGATCGACAGGCCGAGGAGCCCCGCCTCCCCCGCCTTCCTCCATGCCTCCGGGGAGACGTGCCCCTGATCGCGCCACCGCCGCGTCTCGGCGGTGTCGGCATGGTCCGCCAGGAAACGCCGGGCGGACTCGGCGAAAAGCCGCAGCTCGTCGCTGTCCATGAAGCCCGGCGGCTGAAGATCGAGGACCGGCACAATCGGTTTCCTTGCTGGTGGATGCCCGGAAGCTGCGCACCACCCTATGGCCCGCCGGCGTCATCGCCGATGGTTGAATCTGATAGCTGCCAGGGTGGGAGGGCCATGGTAACGGCCGTGGCGATGCTTTATCCACGGCCGATGGAAATCGATATCCCGAAGGTCCGGATAGCGTCGGTCGAGGACATCCGTCCGGCGGCGATCCACTTTCGGGATAAGGTCCGCGAACTCGTCGGGCTGAGGATCGCCGCCACCGACAATATCGCGGCGCGCCTGCCGATGCGCGATGCCGAGGGCGAGTTGCTCGCCACCACCGTGTTCGGATGGAGCGAGGAAGCCGATTGCTGGTGGGCCGACCCCCGCTTCGCGCTCCGCACGCCGCTCGCGGAAGCATGCCGGATCGAAAGCCAGCCCTTCTGGGCCAATCGCGACGGCGCCTGGGACCTGGCGGGCCGCCGCATCCTCGAAGGCTTCGACTTCTCCTATTTCGGGAAGACCATCTCCCACGCCGCGAGCATCGTCGTCCCGGTGCACCTGCCGTTCAGCAGGATCGGCCTGGCCGCCTTCTCCCGCATCGACGACCGCCGCGCCGACCTGTCGGAGGAATTGCGCCTCCATGGGCCGGCGCTCTACCTGATGAGCCATTTCTTCATCGGGGATTATGCCAGGCTCGCGCTCACCGCGAAGAAGTGGCTGCCCGATCCCGTCGCCCTGACCCAGCTCGAAGTCGCCTGCCTGCGCTGGATATCGCGCGGCAAGACCGACGACGAGGTGGCGATCATCATGGGCCGCGCCCGCCCCACCATTCGCTTCCACCTCCAGAACGCATCGCTGAAGCTCGGTGCGGTCAACCGCACCCAGGCGGTGTTCCGGGCGGCCCAGCTCGGATTCCTGACAGCGCCGACCGGATCGCAGGTGGGGGAATGGTCCGCCGGCTGAAAACGCCGGGCGCATATCCTTGCGAGCCTTGAAAATACCGCCGCCACGTCGCCTGGCACGACAACATGTTGCGCTATGACCCGACGCTGCTACCGGGCGTCCAGCACATCAATCCGGCGATCGGCCGGTCGATCACGAGGCCGATCGGTCGAGACCGGGACGAAAGGGACAAGGGTGGACATATCATCGCCGAACGGCGCTCGGCGGCGCGAGGAAGGCCTCGAACGCGGCCTGACCCGGCGCCAGCTCACCATGATCGGCATCGGCGGCGCGATCGGCACCGGGCTGTTCATGGGCAGCGGGCTGGCGATCGGCTATGCCGGGCCGGGCGTGTTGCTGAGCTATTTGCTGGCGGCGGTGATCTCGCTCGCGGTGATGTTCAGCCTGGCCGAGATGGCGGTGCTCAACCCGACGGCGGGATCGTTCGGCACCCATGCCGAACTCTACATCTCGCCCCTCGCCGGCTGGATCGCGCGCTGGACCTATTGGGCGGAGATGGTGATCCTGATCGGCAGCGAAGCGGTCGCGGTCGGCCATTATCTCAGCTTCTGGGTGCCGGCATTGCCGGTGTGGCTGTCGATCCTGCTGTCCGGCGGCGGCATCCTGTTCGTCAACATGCGCGCGGTGGGCAGCTTCGGCACGGTCGAATACTGGCTGTCGGCGATCAAGGTGGCGGCGATCCTCGCCTTCATCCTGCTCGGCCTCGGCATGGTGCTGGGCGTCGGCACGCCGGCGATCGGCCTGTCCAACTATATGGTCGACGGCGGCCCGCTGCCGTTCGGCCTGAAGGGCGTGTGGATGGGCGCGATGATCGCGATCTTCTCCTTCTTCGGGATCGAGATGATCGCCGTCGCCGCCGGCGAGGCCGATGATCCCGGCACGGCGGTGCCGCGCGCGATGCGCACCCTGCTCGTCCGGCTGTGCCTGTTCTACCTGCTGTCGATCGCGATCATCCTCGCCATCGTGCCCTGGTCGAGCAGCGGCGCGGCGGTCGTCGACCAGAGCCCGTTCGTCAAGGTGTTCGCCGGCTTCGGCATCGTCGGGGCGGCGAGCGTGATGAACTTCGTCGTGCTGTGCGCCGCCCTGTCGGCGATGAACAGCAGCCTCTACATGGCCAGCCGCATGCTGTTCTCGCTGGCCCGCGCCGGCGATGCGCCCGCGTCGTTCGGCGTGCTGAACGGAGCGGCGGTGCCCGCCCGCGCCGCGCTCGCATCCGGGCTCGGCATCCTCATCGCCGCCGCCGTCGCGCTGCTCAGCCCGCGCGCCTTCGAATATATGCTCGGCATCGCGCTGTTCGGCGGGCTGTTCACCTGGATGCTCATCCTGGTGACCCATTTCCGCTTCCGCCGCCGCGTCGGGACGGAGGGGCTGGCCTATCGCGCGCCTTTCTTCCCAATACCGCAATGCATCGGCCTCGCCGGGCTGCTGGCGATCGTCGCGGCGATGCTGTTCAGCGGCGGAATATGGCGGATATCGGTCGCGATCGGCGTGCCGTGGCTGCTGCTCGTCGCGTTGATCTTCCTGCTGCGCAAGGCGCGGTGACGCGCCGCCGCCTCAGCGGACCTTGGCCAGCAGCGCCGTCATCCGCTTGGCGGCCAACGGCGGCAGCTTGACCGCCTTCGCCGCCGCGACGTCGGCGGCGGCGGGCTGGCCGACCTGGACCAGCGCGACCATGCCCATCGAATAATGCGGCATGCACTTGATGCCGTAGAGGCCGGGCGCGCTCACCGTCATCGCGACCTCCTTGTTCAACGCGCCCTTCATCGGGGCCGCGCCCGTGGGGAGCATCGCCGGCAGCGTCTCGGCATTATGGCTGGGATCGGTGGGCTTGAAGACGATCCGGTCGCCGACCTTCGCCTTGACGAAGGCGGGTTCGAACACCATCGCGCCGTCCTTGCCCATATTCTTCATGTGGACGACGATGTCCTTGGCATAAGCCGGCGGCGGCGCGGCCAGCAGGGCGATCGCGGCGATCGAGATGGGGGCGAAGCGGACCATGCGAACTCCTCTCTGTTCGCCTGCCGTCATAGCGCCCTGTCCGCCGCGCAAAATTGACCTTTGGTCCTACCAGGTCCTGCGTCAGGGTTCGGGCCGGGCGGGCGCGAGCGGGAGATCGAGGTCGCGCCAGCCGTCGCTCCCCTCCGCCAGCCACCAGATGTTGCTATAGCCCAGCGTCCGCAGCCGTTTCGCCGCGTTCCAGCTCATCCAGCAATCGGCCAGGCAGAAGACGACGATCATCCGGTCGCGCCGCTTCGCCGTCAGCCGGGCCATCCCCCGTTCGAACCAGTCGCCGATCCCCGGCGCCAGTACGCCGCGCCCGGCCTCGGGATACCAGTGCGCGCCGGGGATGCTGTCGTGCGGCTGCGCCAGGCGCCACTGCCCGCCCGCGTCGCGCACCGCCCCTTGGGCCGGGGTCACGTCGACGAACAGCGCGTCGACATCCGGGCGGAGCCGCGCCGCGGCCGGCGGGGCGATGCGGGGAGTGCCTGCGGGCGGACGATCGACCGGCGCGCGATAATGGGCGATGCGATAGCCGGCGGCGTCGAACAACGCGTCCTGCGCCATGACCGGCGGCGCCCCGGCCAGCAGGCCTGCCAGCAACACCCCGATCATCCCCCTGCCTGCCATGGTCGCGTCCGATCTCGTCTGAAGGTCCAATGGTAGCCCGTCCTCGCTCCCGCTACCATTGCACCAAGGGAGAGGATGAGCGTGAAGCTGATGATCCGCGCCGGCCTGGCGCTGTTGCTGGCGACGAGCGGTCTGCCCGCCTCGGCACGGGCCTATCCGACCGATCCGCTCGGCTCGCCGATGTGGCAGGCGCATGCCCGCACCTTGTTCGGCGACGATCCGGTCCGCTTCGATCCGCGCGTCCGCGTCGCCTTCCCCGCGATCGCGGAGAACCAGCGAGTCTTCCCGGTCGCGGTCGACGCGCGGGGCATCGGCGGCGTGGTCCGGATCATCCTGTTCGCCGATCTCAACCCGATCCCGGTCGCGATCGACTATCGCCCGCAGGCGGCCGAGCCCTATCTCGCGACGCGGATCAAGCTCGACCAGCGGACGCCGGTGCGCGCGGCGGTGCAGCTCGCCGACGGGCAATGGCTGGTGTCGGGCCGCTGGATCGACGCGGCGGGCGGCGGCTGCTCGGCCCCGCCGGTCAGCCGGGTCAAGGGCGACTGGGCCCAGCATCTCGGCGAGATGCGCGGCGAGGCCTGGCCGACCGGCCCCGGCGCGAGCCGGCTGCGCGTCACCTTCCGCCATCCGATGGACACCGGCCTGGTCGACAACATCCCGACCTATCATCTCGAGGCGCTGACGGTGAAGAGCGGCGGCGGGCGCGTGCTGGGCAGCATGGAGATCTGGGCGTCGGTGGCCGAGGATCCGGCGATCACGCTGCTGCCCAAGGCGGGCGCGGGCGAGCCGTTGCGTATCGAGGCGCGCGACACCAACGGCCGCGACTATCGCGCCGCGGTGACGGTGGCGAAACAGTCGGCGCCCGCGCGATGAGGATCGACCGGCGCACCCTGCTCGGCGGTTTCGCGGCCTGCTTCGCCCTCCCGGCGATCGCCGCACCGCCTGACTATCGGATCGATCCGGTCGCGGTCGCCGACGGCATCTGGATGATCCATGGCGCCGACGCACCGATCGAGCCCGGTAATGGCGGCGCGATCGCCAATATCGCCATCATCGATACGCCCGCCGGCACGGTGCTGTGCGATTCCGGCCCCTCGCTGCGCTATGGCCGCGCGCTCCGGATGGTGGCGGAGAAGCTGACCGGCAAGCCTGTCGCACGGGTCTACGTCACCCATCTCCACCCCGACCATGGCATGGGCATCGCCGCCTTCGATCCCGCGATCGTCGCGGCGCTGCCCGGCACGATCGACGACATGCGTCGCGACGGGCGGGGCTTTTCCGATGCGATGTACCGGATGCTCAACGACTGGATGCGCGGAACCGAACTGGTCCTGCCCGGCCAGCCGATCATCAGCGATGTGGAGGATTTCGGCGGGCGGCGCCTGCGACTGATCGCGCTGTCGGGGCACAGCGCAGCCGACCTCGCCCTGGTCGACGAGCGCACCGGCCTGCTGGTTGGCGGCGACCTGCTTTTCCACGACCGCGCGCCGAGCACCCCGACCGCCGACCTTTCCGCCTGGCGAGCCAGCCTCGACCGGCTCGCGGCGCTCGACCACAAGGCGACGATCCCCGGCCATGGTCCATTCGATCCATCCGGCCGGGAGGCGATCGCCCAGACCCGCGACTGGCTTGACTGGCTGGAGGCGACGCTGACAGAGGCGGTCCGATCGGGCCTCGACATGGTCGAGGCCGGCGACCTCCCCATCCCCGACCGCTTCGCGACGATGGCGGCAGCGCGCTACGAGCTGCAGCGAAGCGTCTCGCACCTCTATCCGGGAATCGAGGCCAGGCTGCTGCCGCGGATCGACGAGCCCGCCGACTGAGGCGGGGGGGCCTGCGAAACGACCGATCGCGGTCTTTTGCCGGAACAGTGCAACTCGGCACGGCTTTCGGCGTTTGTGCGCGCGATAGGGGATCGCGATGCAGAAAGGATACCAGAAATGGTACAGCTCAAAGGCGGCACGGATGCCGCGATCCGGATGGACCAGCTTAGCCTGGCCGATCTCTTCTCCGGCAGTTTCCACGATGCGGACGGCACCTCGTTCAGCGTGACCGGCTCGGGCGGCGTGGTCACCGATTTCGACGGAAACGGCTTCACCTATAACGGCTCGGGCGCGCCGACGGCGGGCACCGTGCGCGATATCGACTACAGCATCAACGGAGACTTGAACCTCAGCATCAACGGCCTTCAGAGCGATGCCGCCCAACTCTATGCCGACGCGACGTCGGGTCATGGGGAAGAAGCGCTGGCTCAGCTCTTCTCGGGCCATGACAATATGCGGGGCACCGCGTTCGATGACGTGCTCGACGGCGGTGCGGGCAACGACAATGTCTTCGGCGGCGGCGGTGCCGATACGCTCCATGGTGGCAGCGGCAACGACCATGTCTTCGGCTTCTCCGGTTCCGGTGGGGACGACGGCGCGGACGACCTCTTTGGTGACGAAGGAAACGACTATCTCCAGGGCAATCGGGGCGACGACCTGATCGACGGCGGCACCGGATCTGATCGTATCAACGGCGGCGCCGACAACGACACGATCATCGGCGGCGAAGGCAACGACACCGTCAATGGCAATCGCGGCAACGACAGCATCGACGGAGGCACCGGCAACGATGTGCTGCGCGGCGGCCAGGGCAATGATTCCATCTCCGGCGGCGAAGGCAACGACGTCATCCGCGGCGATCTGGGCAGCGATACGCTGTCGGGCGGCGCGGACGCCGACTATTTCGTCTTCGAACGGGGATCGTCGCTGTCGGGCACGGGGCAGTTCGACACAATCTCCGACTTCGAAGAGGGCGTCGATCATATCCAGATCGGCTATACGCCGACCGCGATCCTGACCGGCGCGGCGCAATCCGACTATGCGGCGGCCTCGCTCTTCGCCCAGCAATTGTTCGACGGCCATGCGGGCAATGGCGAGGTGGCGTCGGTCGCCGTCGGCAGCGACACCTATCTCTTCTTCTCCGACGATGAAGGGAGCAATGCCAACTCGGCGATCCTGCTGAGCGGCGTGAGCGCCGATTCGATCACCGTCGCAGACTTCTGACTCGTTGTAGAGGCGGGCTTCGGCCCGCCTCTACAACCGCACCCGCATCCCCGCATACCAGCGGCGCGGCGCGCCCGGCCCATAAGCGCGCGGGTTCGACGCGCCGGGCGCCTCGTCCAGCTCGATCTCGCTGACCTCGCTGAAGGTGCCGAAGGTGGCGTATCGCCGGTCGAACAGGTTGCGCAGCTCGGCGAACAGGGTGACGCCACGGATCAGGTCGACGCTGCCGCGCAGGTTGAAGACCGCGTAGCCACCCAGGCGCGGATTGTCGTTGCCTTCATCGCCGACCAGATATTGTCCCGAGCGGACGATCATGTCGCCGCCCACCGACCAGCCGCGCCCGGCATAGTCGATCGCCAGCGTCGCGCTGTGGCGGGGGATGCCGGGCAGCCGGTCGCCGCGCGCGACCGCGATCGTGCCGTCCGCCCCGGTCGCCGGGTTGGCGGGGCTGGAGAGGGTCAGCGGGGTCCGGTAGCGCGCGTCAGTGAAGGCATAGCCGAGCGTCGCGGCCAGGCCGCCGCGCCGGGCCTTCAGCCTCGCCTCGATCCCTTGGCGGCGGGTGCTGCCGACATTCTGGAAATAGGCGCGCCCGCGGATCGCGGAGGCGATATATTGGATGTCGTTCCGGTTGGTCGCGCGATAAGCCGACAGCAGCCATTCGAGATGGACGCCGCCCGGCTCGCCGCTGCCGCTCGCGCCAGCCTCCCAATTGCGCGCGACGACCTGCCTGAGCGGCGGATCGGCGACGAAGAAGTTGGTCAGGCTGCACGGCGCGGCGGGATCGGCGCAGGACAGCTCGGCCGGGGTCGGCGCGCGATTGCTCTCGGCATAACCGGCGCGCAGCGTCAGGCCGGGCCCCACCCGATAGTCGAGCTCGATCCCCGGATTGACCCGGTCGAAATCGTGGCGGCCGTTGAGCGCGGTGCCGATCCGGTCGACCAGCCGGATGCGCGCATGATTGTAGCGCAGCCCGATCTCGGCCGAGAGGCCCGGCAGGATCGGCAGCCGGTCCTGCACGAAGACGCCCCAATAATCGGCATGGGCAACCAGCCCGATCGGAGCGATCGCCCCGTCGGGCTGGACGATGATCGTGCCCAGCCCGTCGACGCTGCGCTCGTCGGTCAGTTCGCCCAGCTCGGTCGAGGTGGTGAAGCGGGTGCGACTGGTGTCGTAACTCAGCCCCAGCGCGAAGTGATTGTCGCCCGCGCCCAGCGGCCGCTCGTCGATGATCTGGAACAGCGCGCCCATTGCGTCGGTGCGGGTGCGCCCGCGGTTGAGCACGCCATAGCCCTCGCCGCCGAGCAGATCGGCGACGGGCAGGCCGTCGGCCCCGATCAGCCGCGCCTGCGCCTCCTCCTCGTCGCCGCCGACCGCCTCCAGGCAGACGAGGCCGGCATCGTCGTCATCCTCGCAGCCTTCGATGTCGGCGGCGTCGCCGTTGACGGTGCGCAGGGTCAGCCGCTGCGCGTAGAGCGTGCCTTCGAGCCGGGTTCGCTCTGACAGCGCGACCCAGGGATGGAGGCTGATCCGGCCATAGCGGCTGCGGCTGTTGTCGGGCCAGGTGAACACCGCGCGCCGGTCGGCGGCGAGCAGCTCGACCGGGGCGACGCCGTTGCCGGTCAGGTCGGTGTCCGCGCCGACCAGCTTCAGGTGCATGCCGCCACCCTCGATGTCGAAACCCAGGTCGGCATAGCCGTTGTACAGGCGCGACGGGCTGTGGTCGCGCCAGCCATGCTCGCGGCTGTGCTGGAAGGCGCCGAAGGCGCTGAACGCGCCGCGTTGCAGACCGCCCGACAGGCTCGTCTCGCTATAGCCGAAGCGCCCGCCGGTGGCGCTCGCCTCCAGCCCCGGATCGCTGGCACCTGTCTTGGTGTCGAGAAGGATCGCGCCGCCCAGCGCGTTGAGGCCGTAGACCGGGCTGGTATCGAGCACCGACAGCCGCCGGATCGCCGCCTCGGGGATCAGATCGAACTGGACGGTGTCTCCGAATGGCTGGTTGAAGCGTGCGCCGTCGAGATAGACGGCGAGGCCCTGCGCCTGACCCTGCAGGGGCGAGGCGGTGAAGCCGCGATAGACGAGGTTGGGTTGCCAGGGGTTGTTCTGCGCGTCCTGCAAGCTGATCCCCGCAATCTGCCGGGTCAACGCGCCGATCAGGTCTGGCCGGCCGGCGCGCGCGATATCATCGCCCGTCAGGCTTATCGCATCGTCGAGATCGATCGCGCCGCCCGGCGCGGTGACGACGATCGGAGCCGAAGCTTCGGTCTCTTCGGCGGCCATGGCCGGCATCGGCGCCAGAATGACGGCGATACCGGCGATCAGCCGCTGCCTGCCCCCCATGTCCGCTCCCTCTTCCCTTGTCTTTCGATCGTTTAGGAAGAGAGAGCGGAGCAGCTCCATTATACCTTTGGTCGCTCGGCGCTAATCCGGTTGCCGACGAGATGTTCCACCACCGCCGGATCGGCGAGGGTCGAGGTGTCGCCCAATGAGGAGACGTCGCCCTCGGCGATCTTGCGGAGGATGCGGCGCATGATCTTGCC
>NZ_FUYM01000057.1 GCF_900167915.1 Rhizorhabdus histidinilytica
GCCCTGGCACTTCCCCAAGATCGCCGGGCGCAACGCCCCCTCCTAAGACGCTTGACCGACACGGTTCCGCCACGTGGGTCTGGGATGACGGATACGCCTCAACGACATTCTCGACCAGTTAAAGCGCCACCGTTTCGGCCAGAGCGCCGAGCGGCTCGATCCCGACCAGTACCAGCTCGTGCTCGAAGAGCTCGAAGCTGCCTTGTCGCGCGCCGAGGCCGGGCTCGAGGCGCTGATCGACCAGGCTGACGCGACCAGCGAGACAAAGCGCCGCCGCCGCAACAACCGTGGAGCGCTGCCCGCCCATCTCGAGCGTATCGAGCAGGTCGTCGACATCGAAGACAAGCAGTGTGCCTGCTGCGGCGGCGATCTTCATGTCATCGGCGAGGACGTCACCGAGCGCCTCGACGTCGTGCCCACCATCTTCCGCGTGTTGGTCACCCGCCGTCCGCGCTATGGCTGCCGCGGCTGCGACGAGGGCGGCGTCACCCAGGCGCCGGCGCCAAGCTTCATCGTCGATCAGGGCCTGCCCACCGACGCGCTCGTCGCCCAGGTCATCGTCGCGCGCTACGCCGATCACCTTCCGCTTTACCGGCAAGCCCAGATCTACGCCCGCCAGGGGATCGATCTCGACCGGGCAACGCTCGCCGACTGGGTCGGGCGCGTCGGATGGTGGCTGACTCCACTGCGCGCGCATCTGCTCGCCGAACTCAGGAGTTCGGTGAAGCTGTTCGCCGACGAGACGCGCATGCCCGTGCTGGCTCCCGGGACCGGCAAGACCAAGACCGGCCAGCTGTGGGCCTATGCCCGCGATGATCGGCCTTGGGGCGGCACTGCGCCACCCGCCGTCGTCTACATGTACGCCACCGGCCGCGGCGGCGAGCATCCGATCGACCATCTCGGCGACTTCGCCGGGGTGCTGCAGGTGGACGGCTATGCCGGCTACAACGAGATCAAGCGTCGCAACGGTGCCACCCTCGCATTCTGCCTGCTTCACGCGCGGCGCAAATTCTACGATTTTCGCGAGAAGGAGCCCGTTGCGGCCGAAGTACTGCGCCGCTTCTCGGCGATCTACAAGATCGAGGCAACGCTCAGGGGCAAGTCGCCCGAACGGCGGTTCGAAGGCCGGCAGCTGATGCTGAAGCCGCTGTTCGACGACCTG
>NZ_FUYM01000013.1 GCF_900167915.1 Rhizorhabdus histidinilytica
GACGCGGTGCTGTGCGTCGGCGGCAGCTGGATCGTCCCGCCCGGCAAGCCCGACACCGCAGAGATCACACGCCGCGCCAGGGCAGCCGCGAAGCTTACCAGCTATCGAGGGGCACGATGACATTCCACCCTCTGGCTTCGGACATGGGCTGGGGAAGCTGGCGGCTGTGCGAGGACGGCAGCCATCCGCTCGAACGCATCGATGCCGCGATCGAATCCGGCTTCACCTTGTTCGACACCGCCGACATCTATGGGGCGGATACCAAGGGCTTCGGCGCCGCCGAAGAGCTTCTGGGCCGGATGCTGCGCGACCGTCCGGGCCTGCGCGATCAGATATGCCTGGCGACCAAGGGCGGCATCCGCCCCGGCTTCCCCTATGACAGTTCGCGAAACTATCTGCTGGATGCCGTGGAAGCTTCGCTGCGGCGCCTGCGCGTCGAACGGATCGACCTGTATCAGATCCATCGCCGGGACTGGCTCACCCCACCCGACGAACTGGCGTCGACGCTGGACATGATGGTGGACAGCGGGAAGGTCGGGGCCGTCGGCGTGTCCAACTATGCGCCGTCGGAGCTCGCAGCCCTACGGAGCTTCGCCAGGACGCCGATCCTGACGACGCAACCCGAATTCTCCCTGTGGCATCCCCAGCCCCTCCACGACGGCACGCTCGACGATGCGATGACGCACGGGACGACCGTACTCGCCTGGTCCCCTCTCGGGGGCGGACGGCTGACGCGTTGCACCGATCGGCTGGGGGAGACCCTGCATGCACTGGCCGAGCAGCAGAATGTCGACTCGGCCGCGATTGCCCTGTCCTGGGTGATGGCACATTCGGCCGGAGTGATCCCGATCGTGGGTTCGCAGTCGCCGGAGCGGATAAGACGGGCCGCCGATGCCAGGAAGGTCCTATGGACCCGAAACGACTGGTACCGCCTGCTGGAAGCGGCGATCGGCCAGAAGCTTCCCTGAAGCGCCCGGCCGATCCGCCTCGATCATTTGAAGCCTTGCTTCAGCAGATAGCTGGCGCTGTTCCTGAGCGCCGTCTCAGGATCGGCGACGGTATCCTGCTCGACAAAATAATGCTCGACCCCGGACTTCTCGGCCATGGCGAGGACCGCCGGCAGGTCGATCGCGCCATCGCCCAGATAGGTCATATAGGGGAACAGCTTGATCCATTGATCCGGCGTACCGCCGTCACCTTCGAAATGGTGGATTTCCTTCATGTCCTTCAGGTGGATCATCTTATAGCGGCCGCTGTGGCGCGTCAGCAGATCGATCGGATCCGCGCCGCCGGCAACGGTCCAGTACAGATCCAGCTCCAGAAAGACCCTGGCCGGATCGGTGGCCTTCAACAGGAGTTCGAGCGGCACCTGGCCGTCGATCGGCTTCAGGCCATAGCCATGATTGTGATAGGCGAATTTCACGCCATGCTTGATGGCATTCGCCCCGACCTGGTTGAAGATATCGGCGGTACGCCTGTAATCGTCGAGCGTCTGGCGATGATCGGCCGGGATCGACGGGAGGGTGACATAAGTGGCGCCCAGTTGATGGGCGGCCTCCGCCAATGGCCCCATCCGGCCTTGCAGCGTCAGCAGGTCGGTGTGCATCGACGGGACGGAAATACCGTTGGCCTTCAGGATCGTGCGCGCCTCGGCCAGCGTCTTGCCGAAGAAACCGCTGCCCGAGAAGCCGAGGTCGGGCGTGATGCGCTTCCAATGCGCGATCTGCGTGGGATCGCTGAACGTATAGGGGCCGTAGGTCTCGACCTCCCGATAGCCGAGCTTGGCGAGGAAACCGATGGCCTTGGCAAAGTCCTGCTCCAGCATCTTGGGAATCGAGAAGAGCTGGACGCCGAAATGCCTTGCCCGATCGCGGGCGAGCGATGGCGCAGTACCAAGCAGCAGGGCTGCCGCGCCGGCGTTGGAGAGGAAGTGCCTTCTGTCCATCATCATCGTTCGGCTCCCTAAAACCCGTCCGACCATCAGGCGCCGCTGTTCTGCCGCACGCCCGATGCGTCTGTCCATGCCATATTCCCATTGGCATATGTAATCGTTATCAACGTCTATTGGCTTGGCGAGAATGTCAATATCTCTCGATATTTTAAAGTCATCACAATTCTCGGCTCATTGACATTCGCGATCTGCAAGCCAACGATAGTAATCGGTTACATCATGGAGATAGGCCGGTGAAGGAAAGAGCCCATGGAAGGATCATCGGCGCGATCGTCGTCGGCCTGGCCGCTGCCAGCCTGATGGCCACGCCCGCCCGTTCGGCCGAGCTTCCCCAGAAATTCGTCCATCATGTCTATTTCTGGCTCAAGCAACCGGACGACGCCAGCGACAGGGCACGCCTGATCGACGGCCTCAGGAAGCTGGCGGCGGTCAAGACGATCCGATCCCACCATATCGGCATCCCAGCGGCGACCGACCGCGAGGTGATCGACCGTTCCTATGCGGTGTCGTGGATGCTGACGTTCGACAGCAAGGCCGATCAGGATGCCTATCAGGTCGATCCGATCCACCTGCGCTTCGTCGACCAATGCTCGCCGCTCTGGGCGCGTGTCGTCGTCTATGATTCCGAAGCGATCGAATGAACGGGATCTCCACCCGTCAGGGCGCGTCGCCAGCCAGTTCCAATATCTCGATACGACGGAAATCGATCGGATGCCCCTCGCCCTGGAGCGAGATATAGCCTGAGGTCAACCCGACCGAGCGGGCGCCGCCCGCGAGATAGAGCGGCATGGCGGTGAGGTCCGTGGGATCCAGCTCCGGCTTGTCGAAACGGATCACCTCGACACCGTCGACCTCGACGATCGTAGGGCCGCCGGATCGCACCTCGATCTCGACATGGACCCAGCCCTCGCCCGCATAGGGACGCGAGACGGAGAGGACACAATGGCTGGTCACGCGCTGGCCGCCCACCGCCACATTGGTGCCCGGCGTGCAGATATTGCCCGTCGTGCGCTGGTCGGCTCCCTCGCCGTTGAGCAACTGGATCTCGATCGAAATGGGAAAGGGCTGGTCGCGGCCGATCGTCTCCGGCGCCTGACCATAGATCATCACGCCGCTGTTGCGCTTGCTCCATGGCGGACCGCCCGGCGTATCGACGCCGACGAAGCGATAGTCGAAGCGCAGCCGATAGCTCGAGAAAGGCTGCCGATAGATGAGATGCGCGAACTCGTCGAAGAAGCTGCGGTAGCCGTCATAGCGGACGTGGAGGACTCCGTTGCTCGCCACGAAAGTGCCATGGGCGTTATCGCCCAATGGATGATGGTTGATCTTGGCGACCCAGCCGTCGAGATCGTGGCCGTTGAACAGCGGCCGCCATCCGGAAGCCTCCGGCGCGGCATTCCCCAGCGCGGCCAGGGCGGCCAGGGCACATGATGCCCTGGCCGCCCGGCTACCTCGCCGCCACTTTCGCGAAAGCGACAGGAGACCCATCAGAAGTTGTAGGTGAGCCGTGCGCCGTAGGTCCGCGGCGGAGCCAATTGATAGGTATAGGCTCCGAACAGGCCGCTCGCCGACGCCGCGGTGATCACGATCTTGTTCTCGAGGTTGCGGACATAGCCTTGCAGGCTCCAGCGATTGTCCGAGGCATTGTAGGTCAGCATCAGGTCGGTGCGCGAGAATTTGCGGTTCCGCTCGCGCTCGAAATTGGTGAAGGCAAGATAGGACTCGCTCTCATAGTGGGTCTGGATGCGCGGCGTCAGCGTGCCCTCGCCCAGAGCGAGCTCATATTGGAAGCCGGCGCCGAGCTGCCATTTGGGCGAGCTTGGCGGCTTGTTGCCGGCATATTGGACGTTGCCGACCCGGAAATCGATGAACTTCGCGTCCAGATAGGCGATCGATCCGTCGAATCGCAGCGCCGGCACCGGTTGCGCCACCGCCTCGACCTCGACACCCTTGATCCGCGACTTGCCGGCGTTGAAAATGGCGGTGAAGCCATTGTTGAACTGGCTGATCTGCTGATCCTTGTAGTTGTAGCGATAGGCCGAGACGTTGAGCTGCAACCGGTTGTCGAGGAAACGGTTCTTCGAACCGATCTCGTAGGAGGTGATGTTCTCCGGGCCGTAGGGCACGTTGCCGATATTCTGGACGTCGCTGAAGCCGCCCGCCTTGTAGCCGGTATCGCGCTTCACATAGAGCAGGTTGCGCGGGGTGAACTGCCAGTTCACCGCGAAATGGGTCGTGGTCTTGCTGCTGCTCGCGTTCACGTCGGTCGGCACGTTGCCGACGCCGGTATAGGAAGTGCCGGTGGTGTTGGAATAGCCGCGACGCGCCTTGTAGTCCTTCGAGTAGCGGATGCCCGCCTCCAGCGACAGGCCGGGGACGACCTCATAGGAGGCCTGCCCGAAGACCGCCTTCGACCGCGCGATCACGCTCGGATAGCGGAAGGAGAAACGCGCCACCGGCTGGCCCGGAGCGATGGGGTTGGTGAAGCTGGAGAAGTCGGTGTTGGTGTTGTTCTTCTCGTGGAAATAGAAGACGCCGGCCTGCCACTTGAACGGGCCGTCGCCGTTCGAGGTCAGCCGCGCCTCATGCTGCCAGTCGCGGGCATCCTCGCTCGGCAGGAAATAGGCATCCGACTTCACGACACCGTCGAGATCGCGGACCTGGCGATATTTCTGGTTCCGGAAACCGCCGAGATAGGTGAGCGTGGCGATCCCGAAATCATAGGTCGCGGTGAGCTGGATCGACTTGTTGGTGCCGTTGATGCTTTGCCGCGGCGAGCCGAGAACCGATCCGTCGCGGTCGATGGCGGGGCGGACATTGTTGTTGACCGGGCCGTTGAACAGCACGCCGTAGAAGGTCGGGCCGACGCCGTCGATGCTGGTGGTCTGCGCGGAAAGCAGGAAGGACAGACGCTCGGTGGGGTCGAATTTGACCTGGAAGCGCGCGGACACGGCGTCGGCGTCGTCGCCGTCCTTGCCCGCATAGTTGTTCTTCCGATAGCCGTCGCGCTTCTGCATATAGACCGACGTGCGGGTCTGGAGGTTGTCGGCCAGCGGGATGTTGACCGCAGCCTCGGCGGTGATCAGGTTGTAATCGCCGACGCCGACCGTGGCGAACCCGCCGAATTCCTTGCCCGGCTTCGCCGTGATGAAGTTGATCGCGCCGCCCGTCGCATTGCGGCCGTACAAGGTGCCCTGCGGACCGCGCAGTACCTCCACGCGCTCGAGGTCGTAGAGCGTGTCGTTGAAACCGAATGGACGCTGATAATAGAAACCGTCCGTGGCGATCGAAACCGCGGGGTCGCCAATCTCGGTGGTGTCGCGGCTCGAAACGCCGCGGATCGTGATGATCGTGTTGACCGAATTCTGCGCGAAGTTGAGGCTCGGCGTCAGCGACGACAGATCGACCAGGCTGTTGACCCCGTTCCGCCGGATCGCGTCCGCATCCAGGACGGATACGGCGATCGGCGTCTTCTGGACGGTCGTCTCGCGCTTTTCGGCGGTCACGACGATCTCGCCGATGCCGCCCTCGTCGACGGCGGCAGCCTCCTGGGCCATGGCAGCCCCCGGCATCACCACAGCCATCACCATCGCGGCGCCGGCGAGCAGCCCGCGCTTGCCGTCGAACGACTTGAAGCTCTTCATAAGGTTCCCCTTTCCAACCCTGATAAAATCAAATCGATGGGAAGCGCCATGGCGGGCCGATCGAAATCCGTCCGATACCGGCAGGCCCCGTCCGCGACGGGCTCTCCGACTCATCCGTTCGACTGAGATTCGCGTCCCGTTCATGCCCCGCGCCTCCTCCCTACACATGGTATCGATTACATTTTTAGCCCGGAACCGAGCGATATTTTCTCGTCCATCTGCCAATGTCAGCTAATCAACGCGGCAATGGTAACGATTACATCTCCCATTTTACCGCAGAATGGAAGCCCCATTTTCCATGAAGCGCCTATATTGTGTTTTGCCGGACCCGCTCGGCGGCATGAGCCGCCGCGCGTGCCGTCAACGCCATGTAGGTGAGCGACGGATTCTGGCAGGCCGACGACGCCATGGCGGCACCGTCGGTAACGAATAGATTGGCGACGTCGTGCGCCTGATTATGCGCATTGAGCACCGACGATGCCGGATCCTTCCCCATACGGGCGCCGCCCATTTCATGCACGGCGGTGCCGCCAGGCCCCGGGTCCTCCGAATAGCTGACCAGCTTCGCGCCGAGCAGCGCCACCATCTCCTTGGCCTCCTGCCCCGCCTTCGCCAGCAGCCGCCGCTCATTGTCGCCATAGGCGAAGTCGATGCGCGTCTGACGGATGCCGAACGGATCGGTCATCGTCGGATCCAGCGAGATACGATTGTCCGCGCGGGGAAGGCATTCGGCAAAGGCGCCGAGCAGGAAATTCCATTCGCCCGGCGCGTGCAGCTCCTGCTTGAACGCCCTGCCCACCCCGGCCCGATTGGCCCCCCGCGCCCAGCCACGACGGTAGGCGCCGCCCTGATAGGAATAACCACGCGCCGGATCACGCTGCCGATTGTCGAGGTTGTAGTAGCGCGGAACGATGATGCCGTTCGGCCGATTGCCGAAATAGCCATGGTCGAGAAAGCCGGGCACTTCGGCGACGACCGACATCGCCAGGGCGTGATCCATGAAATAGCGTCCCAGAGCTCCGCTACCGTTGGCGAGCCCGTTGGGCTGATCGGCGCTCGCCGAGCGCAGCAGCACGCTCACGCTGTTGATCGTCCCGCGCAGAGGAACACGACCTTCGCGGTATAGGTCTTCCGCTCCCGCGACGCGGTGTTGAGCACCCTCACGCCGGAGACGCGCCGGGTCTTCGGATCATAGTCGAGCGAATCGACGAGGCTGTCCGTGATCAGGGTGAGCCGGCCGGTCGCCCGCGCCGCCGGCAAGGTCGAGCTCTGCGTGCTGAAATAGGCGCCGAACGAACAGCCTCGCGCGCATATGTTGCGATACTGGCAGGACGACCGCCCTTCCTTCTCCTCGGTCATGTTGGCGCTGCGGCCGATCACCAGCTTGCGGTCCGGATAGGCCGTCTGGAGCCTGGCCTTCAATGCCAGCTCGACCGCATTCATCGCCATCGGCCTTTGGAACTGCCCGTCGGGAAGCTGCGGCAGCCCCTCCCTCGACCCCGAAACGCCGATGAACTGTTCGACATGGTCGTACCAGGGACTCACATCCGCATAGCGGATCGGCCAGTCGCAGCCGTGGCCATCCGCCGCGTTGGCGCCGAAATCGAGATCACTCCACCGATAGCATTGCCGCCCCCACAGCAGCGACTTGCCGCCGAGCTGGTAGCCTCGCCGCCATTGGAACGGATTCTCCGCCGTCGTCTGATAGGGATTTTCCCGGTCATTGACGAAATGGTGATAGGTCCATTCATTGAAGGACATGCCCTTGCTCTGGATCGCATAGTCGCGCGCGAACAACTGGGCATCGCCCTGGCCGCGATATTGCAGCTCCCACGGCGCCAGCATCTCCGTCTTATAGTCGACCTGATGCTCCACCATCGGGCCCCGCTCGATCAGCAGGACGGTCAGGCCACGCTCCGTGAGCTCCTTCGCGGCCCATCCCCCGCTGATCCCGGAACCGACGACGATCGCGTCGAACTGCGTGCTCATGACGGAACCACTTCCTTCCTGATCGACAGGCCGGTCCAGTCATTGGAAAGCGCCCGATACTGTTTGCCGGTCGGGATATTGGCGTCGTAGCGGCCGGGTACGAGCTGATAGTCCAGCTCCTCCGATCCGCCGGCCTCGCCGGTATAATAGCCCACGAGAAGCAACGTCTTGGTCATGCACCACGGGCTTTCCCCCGCGGTGCCCGGCCGATAGCTTTCGGCATCGAGCGCGGCGACCAACGCCTCCTGCCGAGCCGCCGGAAGACGCAGGAAATCGCCGCCCGCGCGCGCATCCAACTCGGCTTGCAGACGCGCGAACAGATCGGCCGGCACGTCGAACAAGCCCTTCTCCACGGCGCGCGACACGAAGGCGAAAACCTCCGCGGTCCCTGCCCCGGGGGTTTCGGTGGCGGGGATCACGATCTCGCCCAGCCGCCGAACCAGCGGCGACGCCCCCGCATCGGCAGCGACCGGGCCGGCAAGCAGCCCGGACGTCCAGACGGCACCCAGCAGTACACCGGCGGCGCCCATGAAACCGCGGCGGCCCAGCGGCACGCACATCAGGCTCTCGAACGAAGGGAAAAAGGGATCCTCTGCCATCCGCGTTCCTGTTTATCCGACATGGGCGGCAAGCATGCGGGCCGAAGCGGCCGGATCGCACCCCTGACGATCTTTATGAAACCGATTTCATGATGCGTCCACGTAAGCTTTCTGTCAAGCATCCCCTATTTATCGCGATTTTCTGACAATATCCGCCAGCTAATTCGACGACACAAAGCCTTTCCTATCGCAACTATTGTAATTGTTTACATAGCCTCGTAGAGGGAAGCTCAGGAAAGGGGTTAGCCATGAATCCGGTACGAATGGCCATGATTGGAGGCGGTCCGGGCTCGTTCATGGGGCCGGTCCACCGGCGCGCGGCGTCTCTGGACGGCCTCGTACGGCTGGTCGCGGGAGCTTTCAGCCCGGACGAGGCGCGAAACAGGCTCGCCGCCGAGGAAGCGGGAATCCCGGCGGCGCGCAGCTCGACCGATGCGATCGCGCTGCTCGATCGCGAAGCCGCATTGCCCGAGGATGAGCGGGCGGAGCTGGTCAGCATCGTCGCGCCCAACCACGTCCATGCGGAGGTCGCGGCAGCGGCCCTGAAACGCGGCTTCGCGCTGTTCTGCGAGAAGCCGCTCGCGCGCGATATCGCCGAAGCCCGCGAGGTCGTCGAACTGGCCACGTCGCAGCCGGGCCGAGTCGCGATGGCCTATACCTATCAGGGCTATCCGATGGTCCATGAGGCGCGCGCGCTGGTCGCGGCCGGGACCATCGGGGATTTGCGGCGCGTCTCCGCCAGCTATACCCAGGGATGGCTTGCCGAACGCGCGGAGCAGCACGGCAATGCCCAGGCGGCGTGGCGCACGGACCCCGCCCGTTCGGGAAGCAGCGGCTGCTTCGGCGACATCGGCGTACATGCCCAGACCATGATCGAGTTCCTGTCGGGCGAGCCGATTGCCGAGGTGATGGCCGACATCCAGGTCGCCGTACCGGGCCGGCGGCTCGACGATGACGGCGGCCTGCTGTTGCGGATGACGGGCGGCGCGCGCGGCACGCTCGTCGCCAGCCAGGTCTGCGCGGGCGAGCAGAATCGGTTCGAGGTGACGCTGTTCGGTTCGAAGGGATCCCTGCGCTGGGCACAGGAGCAGCCGACCCAGATCGTCTTCACCGACGCGGCGGGACGCGCGACGATCGTGTCGGCCAATCCGGCGATGATGATCGACCCGGCCGCGCGCGCGGCGCTGCGGCTGCCGGGCGGCCATCCCGAAGGCTATATCGAAGCCCTGGCAAACCTGTATCGTGCCTTTGCGTGGAGACTTCGGGGCCTTGGCGAATGCCCCCTCCCCCTCCCCGGCATCGATCGCGGCCTGAGCAGCCTCGCCTTCATCGAGGCCGTTCTCGAAAGCAGCCGAACCCGCGGCTGGGTCGCGGTGAAAAGCTGATCCCCCTGGAGTCGGACATGCGCACCATCAAAGGCCCCGCCCTCTTTCTGGCCCAGTTCATGGGCGATGCCGCGCCGTTCGACCGGCTCGAGGCGATCGCACCCTGGGTAGCCGACTGCGGCTACGTTGGCGTCCAGCTTCCCTCCAACGACCCGCGCTGCATGGATCTGGCGCTGGCGGCGGAAAGCGATGCCTATTGCGACGACCTCAAGGGCCTGCTGGCGGATCACGGCCTGGTCGTCACCGAGCTTTCGACCCACATCCAGGGCCAGATGATCGCCGTTCATCCGGCGATCCGTCCCTTGTTCGAGACATTCCTCCCCGAACCGCTGCGCAAGGCATCGGATAGCGAGCGGCTGGAATGGGCGACCGACCAGTTGCTGCTCGCCGCCCGTGCCAGCCGGCGCCTTGGCCTCGACGCATCGGCGACATTCTCGGGCGCCTTGCTGTGGCCCATGGTCTATCCCTGGCCACAACGGCCGGCGGGACTGGTCGAAGAGGGGTTCGCCGAGCTCGCCCGCCGCTGGACGCCCATCCTCGATGCCTATGAGGATGCGGGCGTCGATCTCTGTTACGAAATCCATCCCGGCGAAGACCTGCACGACGGGGCGAGCTTCGAGCGCTTCCTCGATGCGGTGGGCCATCATCGCCGCGCGTCGATTCTCTACGATCCGAGCCACCTGCTGTTGCAGCAGCTCGACTATCTCGCCTTTCTCGACCTCTATCATGACCGCATCAGGATGATGCACGTGAAGGATGCCGAGTTCCGGCCCGATGGGCGCAACGGAGTCTATGGGGGCTATCAGGGCTGGACCGATCGCGCGGGCCGCTTCCGGTCGCTGGGCGACGGGCAGATCGATTTCGGCGCGATATTCTCCAAGCTCGCCCAATATGACTTTGCCGGCTGGGCCGTGGTCGAATGGGAATGCGCCCTCAAGGATTCGGCGGTCGGCGCGCGCGAGGGCGCGGCCTTCGTCAAGCGCCACATCATTCCCGTCACCGGGCATAGCTTCGACGATTTCGTCGGCGGCGGCGTGCGGGACGATCAGCGCAATCGCCGGATACTCGGCCTCTGATCCCACCTGGCTCGCCACCCGACCACGCCCGGGCGGCCAGGCGAAAAAACCTCAGGCCGAGACGTTCCCGTCGAGCCGCGCGCGCGCCGCCTGGACGGCATAGCCGCCGTTCCGCCGGTCGTTCAGTGCGACCGCCCCGAGCAGCAGGCAGACCAGCGCGGCGAACGGCACCAGATAGCGGAAGGACAGCAGGCCCGAGCGGTTCTCGCCGGCATGGAGCAGCGGCCCGGCGGTCGCGGCGATGCCCGGCCCTGCCTCACCCGCCGTGGCGCGGCGCAGGAAGTCGCGTGTCGCCTCGGGCGATGCGCGCCCTTCCACGATCGCACGGGCGGCGCCCTTGAGCGGACCGGCCTGCCCTTGCGCATCGGCGGCGACGGCGCGGACGGCAGCCGGAGGGATGGCGTCGAGCAGATGCGAGTCCGCGACCCGGCCGAGCAGCGGGGTCGTCACGACCCCGACGGCAAGCGACCCGACCGCCGCCATCAGGCCGAGCCCCAGGGCCCCGGTGCGCGGCGCCCGCTCCGCGACGAAGCCCATCATCGTCGGCCAGACGACGGAGATGCCGATGGCGAAAACCAGGGCGGCGACGACGGTCTGAACCAGCCCCTGTGCGAAGCTCAGCCCCAGCAGGCCGACCCCGGCGACCGCGACGCACCCCGTCAGCAGCACCGGCGGCGAGACGCGATCCAGGATCGCATGGGCATTGGCACGGGTGAGCGCCATCACCCCGTTGATCAGCACGAGAACGAGGATGCCCGGCAGGCCCCCGGCCTCCAGCACGGCGGGGATCCAGCGATTCGGCCCCAATTCCAGGCTCATCGTCATCATCATCAGGATGAGGAACAACCAGAGGATCGGCGTCGATGCGACGGCCTTGAACGCATCGGCCAGCGGCGCTCCATGCTCGGCCGCCTCGGTCGGCGGGAAATGGGCGCGCCAGAGAAGCGCCGCATAGACAAGCGTCGGCACGATCACCGCGATCAGCTTCACCCGCCAGTCGACCGAGAGCAGATCCAGGCCCCAGATGGCGAGCCCGCCGATCACGATGCCTCCCGGAAACCAGAGATGGAGGCGGTTGAGCATCGCCGCCTTGCGGTCACGATACAGCGTGGCGACCAGCGGATTGCACACCGCCTCGACCATGCCGTTGGCGACGGCCAGCACCAGGGCGCCGGCGAAGAGCCCTGCGAAACTCCCCGCGGTGACGAACAGCAGCACGCCGCCGACATGGCCGAGGCAGGCCAGCCGCATCAGGTTCCGCATGCCGAACACGTCGCACAGCGAGGAGAAGCCGATCTGGGAGATCGCCATGCCCCACAGCGCGGCGCCGCCGATCAGGCCGACCTGGGCATTGTCGAGCAGGAACTCTCCCTTGAGGTCGTACATCACGCCGCTCATCGCGGCAAAACTGAACGCCAGGGCCGTCACGGCGGCACAGCTACCGGCGAACAAACGCCCTCTCGACTCCGTCCCCTCCATTCGACGACTCCCATATTTATGTAATGCTTTACAGAACGAATTGCGCATGCCATCGCTTCCGTCAAGCCTACTTCTCCAAGCGTTGACTTTCTCACGGATTCGGTGGCCACTGCCCTTCAATGCCGCTTTGATCCGCATGTGGGATCCATTACATGCGATGTCCGGGTCGGCTGGAGGGGCAATGAGTACGATCAAGATGGTTGCGGCCCGCGCGGGCGTTTCGACGGCAACCGTGTCGCGCGCGCTGAGCAATCCCGACATCGTCGTCCCGGAAACGCGGGCCAAGGTGCAGGCCGCGATCGAGGAACTCGGCTACGCCCCCAATTTCGCGGCGAAGAGCCTGCGGATGCTGCGCACCTCGAAGATCGTCATGATGGTGCCCGACGTATCGAACCCCTTCTTCTCGGAGGTTCTGCGCCGGGCCGAGGACATGGCGGAACAGGCCGGCTATTCGGTGCTGCTCGGCGACACGCGCGATGACGCGAACCGGGAGGCCCAGTTCGCCGACATGCTCCAGCGCAAGGAGGTGGACGGGGTGATCTTCCTCGGCCACCGCATGCCGGTGACGCTGGTCAACGCGGTCAAGGACAAGGGACCCCGGGCGCCGATCGTCAATAGCTGCGACTTCTCACCGGCCTTTGGCGTTTCCGGCGTGCATATCGATAATGTCCGCGCGGCGCAGGAGGCGATGGCGCTGCTCCAGTCGATGGGCCATCGGCGGATAGGCATCGTCACGGGGCCCGTCGAAAGCAACATCACCAGCGACCGGCTGACCGGCGTGCAGCGCGCCGCCGAGACTCCGGGGCGCGAGACCGAGCTGCTGATCCGCCATGCGGATTATACGATCGAGGCGGGGCAGCGCGAGACCGAGCGCCTTCTCGCCCTGCCCGCGCGTCCGACCGCGATCTTCTGCTTCAGCGACGAGATGGCGGTGGGGGCGCTTGCCGCGTGCCGCGCTTATGACCTCCAATGCCCGCGCGACCTGTCGATCGTCGGCTTCGACGACATCCGCTACGCCCGCTATCTAGATCCGCCGCTGACGACGGTGCGGCAGCCGATGGAGCTGATCGGCAAGACCGCGGTCAGGCTATTGCTCGCCATCATCGATGGCACCGCCACGGAAACCCGGATAGTAACGCTCGATCATGAACTGGTCGTGCGCGGCAGCACCGGTCCGGCCCCTATATTCCGGTAACTCGACCCGTCATTCCCTGCTTCTGACTGAATGTCCGCGCCGAAGCCGGTGCCCCGGCCACCGACTGAGACGGCTTTGCGGCCACCTCCCGCCGTGGCGATCAGCTCCATCGCGCGATTTCGTGGTGATCAGAAGGTGTTGGTTAGTTACACGCCGTCATTTAGCTCGGTCAGGCCCGATATTTCCCATCTGATCGCGCAACTGGGAACGTTCGAGCGCGCCGCCGCCGCCATCTACAGGAACGATCGGCCATCGACCTTGTTCGCGTCGGTCGCCAGGCACATCCATCCCCACCGGTTGCCACTCGGACCACGGCGCGTGGACACGTCGCACGTGCATATTTCGCTCGCTCTCTCCGACCAAATCCATTAAATGTCCTTTGGACAACAAGATGTCTAAGGAGTTTCTGGATGACGATCGGGTATGAAGGTCTTCGAGAGGACAGTGCGACGGTGGTCGCACGCACCTATGGCGACATGGAACGCCAGATCGTCGCGGGCGGGTTCACCCTGAAGGAGAAGATCGCCCTCGCCTGCCGTTTCCTGGCCGATGAAGGGCATGCCATGTCGCTGGCCGGCCAGATCAGCGTCCGCAACGACGACGGCAGCTTCTGGACCACCGGCTTCGCGCACGGCTTCGCCGACACGACCGCCGGCAACCTGGTCCGCGTCAACGCCAATCTCGAAGTGCTCGAGGGGGAGGGCATGGCCAATCCCGGTGCCCGCTTCCACAGCTGGATCTACGCCGCGCGGCCCGATCTGCGCGCAATCGTCCACACCCATCCCCCCCACGCCTCGGCGATCGCGATGGCCGGCGAACGGCTGGTGATCAGCCATATGGACATGGCGATGCTGCACGACGAGATCGCCTATCTCGACCGCTGGCCCGGCGTTCCGCTCGCCAATGAGGAGGGCGAGATCATCTCGACCGCGCTCGGCGACAGGAACGCGATCCTGCTCGTCAACCATGGCGCCCTCGCCGCCGGCGGGACGGTGGAACAGGCCACCTTCCTGCTCGCGTCGATGGAGCACGCCGCACGCCTGCAGCTTCTCTGCCGGGGTGCCGGCTATCGGCCCATAGCGGTGGCGGACGATCTCGCCGCGGACGCCAAGCGCTTCATGACCAAGCCGAAATTCATCCAGGCGACGTTCGACTATTGGTGCCGCCAGACGCTGCGCCGCCATCCGGAGGTGCTGGGCTGACGAGCGGCCCTCATGCGACGAGCCGGCCCAATGCGCCGGCCATCGCCCGCACCGCACGGTCGGCCTCGACGCTGATCGCATCGAGCAGGTTGAAGCCATGGACCAGCGTCGGGAAATGCAGATGCTCGACCGGCGTTCCGGCGTGGGCCAGCGCCTCGGCATAGCCGATCCCGTCGTCCCTCACCGGATCATAGCCGGCGGTGGCGACGATCGCGGGCGCGAGCCCCGCAAGGTTCCCGAACATCGGCGAGGCCCGCGGATCGGTGCGGTCGATGCCGGCCGGTAGATATTGATCGGCATACCAGCGTATCTCGGCATCGGTCAGGAGATAGCCGCTCCCCAACCGCTCGCGCGATCCCCCCGGCGGCGGCGGGCTGGCGAGGTCGGTCGCCGGGCAGATCAGCAGCTGCCCGGCCAGCCCGACCCCCGCCTTCGCTGCCGCCTGGGCCGCGACGGCCGCCAGCGCCCCGCCCGCGGAATCGCCCCCGACCGCGAGCCTGCGTGGATCGAGGCCCAGTTCCTCCGCCCGCGCCCGCACCGCTTCGAGAGCGGCGACGGCATCCTCGGGCGCAGCCGGAAAGGGGTTTTCGGGGGCCAGCCGATAATCGACCGAGACCACCGCGCAGCCCACCAGCGTGGCAATGCGCCGGCAGAAGACGTCATGGCTTTCGATGTCTCCGACCACCCAGCCGCCGCCATGGAAGAATACCAGCGCTGCCGATGGCCGCTCTCCAGCCGCCGGGCGATAGATGCGGCCGGCCAGCGGAGGCGCGGCACGAAGCTCCATATCCCGTGTCTCCACACCCTCGACGGGCGGCCGCCCGGCGTTGAAGGAGGCCAGCATCGCGTTGATGCCGGCCCGCATGTCCGCGGCGGTGAGCCGTCCGAAATCGGGCGGCCCGGCGGCATTGGCCCGGTCGAGCAACGGCTGGATCTGCGGATCGACGGCCATGGCCTTCCCCTGGGAAGCTAGAAGCGGTAGCGCGCGGTGATCCCCCATTCGCGCGGCCGGTTGTAGCTGGTGTTGTAGAAGCCGAGCGCCTCGACGGTAAAGCCGTCGGTGATCACCCGCTTGTCGGCGATGTTGTTGACGAAGCCCGCAAGGCTCCATTTCCCGAAGTCGGCGGTCAGCCGCGCGTTGAACAGGCTGTAGGCGCCCTGCGACAGGACCGGCGTGTTGACCGCGTCATTGTAGGTGCGGGTCCGATAACTCCAGTCGCCGAAGAAGACGAGCTGGCCGAAACCGGTCGGCAGGCTGTACTGGCCGCTGGCGTAGGTCGTCCACTCGGGCGTCTTGAGCGGCTTGGACGTGAAGGTGAGGCCCGGCACGTTGCCGAGCTTGCGATAGTCGAAATCGGTGTGGCCGACCGACGCGGTCAGTTCCAGCTCGGGCACCGGCCGGGCGGTCAGCTCGGCTTCGAAGCCCCGGATGCGTGCCTTGCCGGCATTCTCCGTCGCGACGACGAGAATGCCGTTGGACACGGTGTTGGTGCGGAGCTGGATATCCTTGTAGTCGCCATAATAGACGTCGGCGTTGAAGCGCAGACGCCGGTCGAACAGGGTCGTCTTGAAGCCCAGCTCATAGGAGGTGAGCTGTTCGGGCTTGAAACTGTGGAGCCCCTCCGCCTCCGACGTCGGCCGGCCGTCGAAGCCTCCGGCGCGGAAGCCTTCCGAATAGACGAAATAGGTGAAGAGGTCGTCGGTGACCTTATAGTCGATGCTCGCGCGCGGCGAGAAATCCGAATAGGATTCCTTCACCTTCGATCCCGGCGCGATCACGTAGCTGTTCGACTGGACGCGCAGCACGCTCAGCTCGGACCGCTTGGTCTCGTCGGTGTAGCGCGCACCCAGCGTCAGGGCGAGCCGGTCGGTGACGTCGAATGTCGCCTGACCGAACGCCGCGTAGCTGGTCGTGCGATAGGTGGTGTCGAGATCGAGGTTGAGGTCGAGCCCCAGGTTGAGCGGATTGCCGAAGCCGCCTGGCGCCGTCGGCGCCGACAGCGGGGAGCCGTCGAGCGGCCCCGGCAGCGCCTGCAACGCCGGATAAAGGCCGGTCAGCAGCCGCGCCTGGTTGAAGTCGTTGGTCCGTTCCTTGAAGTAGAAGCCGCCCACCACCCATTTCAGCCGCTTGTCGAAGCCGGTACCGGAGAGCTGCGCCTCCTCGCTGAACTGGCGTTGATGGTCGCGGTTGCGGGTCGAGGCATAGTCGAGCGGCGATCCGTCCTGGTCGACGCCGAACAGCGAGAAGATCTTGCGATAAGCCGTGATCGACTTGAACTCGACCGGCCCGAGGTCGACCGAGACGATCGCCGACGCCCCCCACGCGTCGAGCCGATTGTCGGTCAACCCGGTGCCGTAGCTGGTGTCGGGATCGGGCGACAGGTAGCGCTGGTCCCACGGCGTCCCCGCCGGGCCGCCGACCAGCGCGTTCCACAACGGCGCGGCGCTGTTGACGGTGTCGATGAAGGCGTTGACGATCGGCGGCGATTCCTGCCGCTCGCGGGTCTTGTCGTAGCTCAGCAGGATGTCGATCCGATCGCTTGGCTTGAGGTCGAGCGAACCGCGGACGGTGAAGCTGTCCTGGTCGCCGGGCCGGCGGCCGATCGACCGGCCGGTGGCGAGGTCGAGCCGGCGGCCATAGGCATCGGCGTTCTTCGAGGAGAAGGCGATGCGCGCGGCAGCCTTGTCCTCGGCGATCGGCAGGTTGACCGCGCCCCGCAGGTTGATCCGATCATAGCGGCCGAACGTGCCCTCGATCGTCCCGCCGAAATCGTTGCCGGGCTTGGCGGTGATGAACTGGAGCGCGCCGCCGAGGGCGTTCTTGCCGAACAAGGTCCCCTGCGGGCCGCGCAGGATCTCGACACGTTCGATGTCGAGCAGGTCGAACACGCCGCCCAGCGCGCGGGCATAATAGACGCCGTCGATATACACGCCGACGCCGGGGTCGGACGCGGCGAGGAAGTCGAACTGGCCGATGCCGCGGATATAGAGCTGGATGTTGCTGGTACCGCCCGATCCCGCGCCGCCGCTGGTGGTCGACAGATTGGGCGTGGCGCCGCCGATCGCGGCGACGTCCGCCATGCCGCGCTGATCGAGCGCGTCGCCGGTCAGCGCGGAGATCGAGATCGGCGTCTCCTGCAAATTGGTGGCGCGACGCTGCGCGGTCACCGTGATCTCGGCGATGCCCTCCACCGCATCGGGGGCGGCGGGCCCGTCCTGCGCGTGGACGGGCGCCGCCAGCAACGCCGCGCAGGCGGCCCCCAGCAGCAGCGGACGGTTCGAAACGGCGGAAGGAAGAAACATGGTCGGCCCCCTTTTTCGGCTTATCGGGACAAGCCTATGCGCTTTTGCCGGCCCATGTTTTGGCGCAGCGGACAAAAAACTTTCGCCAGTCCGCCGCCGGTGCGGTTGCGGGGTGCCAAGCCGCCGAGGACGCGTAGAGATCGCCCCATCCAACCGGGCCGGGAGACGATCACATGCCGCATCACCATATTTCCGTCGATCATGGGCACAGCATCTGCGACAAGCCCGGATGCTCCCATAATCGCTGGCATCCGCTGATCGAGCCGGCGCTGCGCATCGCCCCGGGCGACACGGTCGAGATCGAGACGCGCGACTCCCTCGATGGCCAGATCCGCCCCGGCATGAAGGCCGGCGAGATGGTCGACGTCGTGCTGGACCGCGCGCATGTGCTGACCGGTCCCGTCTTCGTCGAGGGGGCCGAGCCCGGCGACCTGCTCGTTGTCGATATCCTGGAGATCGCCACCCCCGATTACGGCTTCACCGCGCTCTTCCCCGGCCTCGGCCTGTTGCAGGACCGCTATCCCGGCCCCTTCCTGCTCCATTGGGAGCTGGGACCCGACCATGCGACCTGCGACGATCTGCCCGGCATCCGCATCCCCGCGGCACCCTTCATGGGGGTGATGGGGCTCGCCCCCAGTCTGGCGCGGCTACGCGCGGTGAACCGCCGGGAGGCCGATATCGCCGGCCGGGCGCTGGTGCTGCCGCCCGAGACGAACTTCGCCGTCCCGCCCGATCCCGCGATCGCGGGCGAGGCGTGGCGGACCGTCGCCGCGCATGAGACGGGCGGCAATATGGACGTGCGGCAGTTGGTCGCGGGATCGACCCTCTATCTTCCGGTCGAGGTGCCCGGCGCCCTCTTCTCGGTCGGCGACGCCCATTTCGCGCAGGGGGACGGCGAGAGCTGCGGCACCGCGATCGAGACCTCGGCGACGATCACCGCCCGCTTCGGCCTGATCAAGGGCGAAGCCGCCCGCCGCCGCCAGCAGAGCCCTAGCTACCGCTGTGCGGCGTCAGAGACGCCCGGCATCGGGGCCGCCGGCTGGTTCGCGACGACCGGGCTGCCGATCGACCCCGCCGGCGCAGTCGGCCCGATCGATGCGACGCTGGCGGCGCGCAATGCCGCCGCAGCCATGGTCGATGCGCTGGTGATCGAACGCGGCCTGACCCCCGAACAGGCCTATTGCCTGTTCAGCGTGGCGGGTGATCTGCGGATCAGCTCGATCGTCAACACGCCGCACGCGCTCGTGTCGGCGCTGCTGCCGCAAAGCATATTCACGCCTTGATCGCCCGCGGAGATCATGAGACAAGTTGTTGCCCATATGGCCACCGCGCCGCCGGGCCAGGAACGGCCACTCCGAACGGCCGCCGGCGAGACGGGGAGGCACGTTCGCAGGGGGAACCGTCGATGAGCCATGCCGCGCCGACTGTCGCAAGCACGATCGAAAGCCACGGCCTCGATCATTGGCACGAGGTCGTCTGCCGCAAGCTGATCGGCATCGAGGTCGTTCCCGAAAAATCGGCCAGCTTCGACGGCCGGTTCATGATGATGCCGATGGGCGACGCCACGCTCGCCCATGTCGAGGCGACCGCATTGACCGCCTACCGGTCCGAACGCCGCATCGCCGACGACACGGAGCCGGGCTTCCTGATCAACGTGCTGCTGTCCGGCCATGGCCGCACCACCCAGTGCGGCAACCATTCCGAGCTGCGCGCGGGCGACATCTTCATGCAGGACACCGCCCTGCCCTACAGCCTGGAGCTCGGATCGCGCGCCGCCTTGCTGACGTTGCGCGCGCCCCGGCCGCTCATCCTGCGCCACCTCACCCCGTCCGAACGGATGTGCGGCATCCCGCTGGCACGCGATGGCATGGCGCGGGTCGCGGTGGCTTCGCTGATCAGCCTCGCCGACGTCGCGCCGATGATCAGCGATGCGGAACGCGAGATCGCATTGGGCAGCATCCTGCCGCTGCTCGCCGCGGCGTCGAGCACGCTGTCGTCGCGGGCGAGCACGCCCTCGCACATGGGCTATGCGCGGGCGAACCGCTTCATCGAAACCCACATCAAGGAGCCCTCACTGGGCACCGCGACGGTGGCGGCCGCCTGTGGCATGTCCGCGCGGCAGCTCACCCGGCTGTTCGAAGCGGAGGGCGAGACCGTCTCGCGGGTGATCCTGCGCCGGCGGCTCGAACGCTGCCGGCTCGACCTGCTCTCGCCGACCCTGGCGCACCGGACGATCGGCGAGATCGCCTTCGCCTGGGGCTTCAACAATCTCTCCCACTTCAGCGAGAGCTTCCGTCGCGCCTATGGTTGCTCGCCGCGCGCCTATCGCCAGCGAGGCTGCGCGCGCTGAACGGAATTGGCCGGCGGACCGTCCGCCGGCCGATGGTCTTGGAACGTCATCGGCAACCATTGCCTGATGAGCAAATAAATCTGCCTTGCTGCCTGACAGATTTCATTGTGAAAACCACTGCTGACCGCTATGATCGAAGAATCGACGAGGAATGGGCTGGCCCACCGGGCGGGCTGATCGCCCGCTTGTGAAATGCCCACCAGACATCCGATTGATACATCCTCGGGGAGGACAGAGCTTGGCAGCGCGAATCCCGACCATCCTTCTCATCCACGGATCCTGGCTCGGCGGCTGGTGCTGGCGCCCGGTCCGCGATGCGCTCGCCCGCAAGGGCCTGGCCTCCTCCGCGCCGACATTGACCGGTCTCGGCGATCGCGCTCATCTTGGCGGCCCCGCGACCGGCCTCCAGGCGCATGTCGCCGACGTCGTCGAGCATCTGCATTTCCTGGACGGCGACGACGTCGTCATCGTCGGGCACAGCTATGGCAGCGCCGTCGCCGCCGAGGTCGCGGCGCTGCGGCCCGACCTCGTCCGCCTGCAGATCGCGCTCGACGGCTTCACCCTCGCCCCGGGTCAGTCGGTGTTCGGACGGCATCCGGAACTCGAACCGCTGTTCGCGGCGCTCATCAGCGCCGATGCGCCCGACCTCGTCCAGCCACCCGACAGCGCCTTTCTCGGCCTGCCCGACACGGCGGATACCGCCCGGCTGATGGCGAGGCTGCGGCCGACGCCCGCATGCGTCAACCGCGAGGCGCGTCGTCCGGGCCAGGAGCCGGCCGCCTGCGAACGCCATTATGTCCGCTTCACCGGCTTCCCCTTCTTCGAGGAAACCGCCCGCCTCGCCGCGGAGGCCGGCTGGCGGACCAGCGCGATCGATGCCGGCCACATGGCGATCGTCACCCATGCGGAAGCGGTCGCCGACCGGATCGCCGCCATCGTGGCGGGGCGGGCATGACCATCGGCCGCGACCGCCGCGTGCGCCGGATCGACCCGCCCACCTTGGCTCCCCCGGTCATGGACCTCTATGCCCAGATCGTGGTCGCGTCCGCCGGGCGGCTGGCATTCGTCGCGGGGCAGGTGGCGCTCGATCCCGAGGGCCGCCTCGTCGACGCGGGCGACCATCGCGCCCAGGCTCGGCAATGTTTCGCCAACATCCGCGCCGCCGTCGCCGCGGTCGGCGCGACGCCCGCCGATATCGTCCGCATGACGATCAACGTCGTCGATTACAGGGCCGAACTGATCGGACCGATCTTCGAGTCCGGACGCGAGATATTCGGCGACGAATGGCCGATCACCGCCAGCATGTTGCTGGGGGTCGCCGCGCTTGGCCTGCCCGAATGGCTGATCGAGATCGACGCCGTCGTGGCGCTGCCCGACGAGGTCTAGCCGGCCACGGCCGTGACCGGCTTCGGTGCCGTCTCGGCCTTGATCGCGCTTTCCAGCGCCCGGCGCACCATCACCGCGCCGCGATCGAACGGCAGGATGGCCGGCCGCAGCGCCCAGAAATCCTCTCCGTCCATCGATCGCTCGATCGCCTCCAGCATCCACCGGTCCTCGCCGTCGAAGATCGCGGTGATCCCGGCCTGGATCTGGTCCGACAGCTCGGCGTCGTCGGCGCGGAAGTTGCGGGCCGCGGCCCAGAAATAATGGGCGGTCGTCTCGGTTTCGGGGGTGACGAGATGGGCGACGCGCGTCGTCAGGCCATCCTCCCGCCTGCCGCCGACGGCGGTCACCCCGGCCTCGACGCTGAGCAGCCCCGCCATCTGCCAGCGCGACGCCGCCCAATGGTCGACCGGATCGTCATGATTGCCCAGGAACTCGCCGAACAGGAAGGACGGCTTCCCGGCCGGTGCCCAGCTTTCCACGCGGATGCCGTCGCCGTCGCGCCAGACCCGCGGCACAGCGCGGGTCAGCGCTTCGCTGGCGAGGGTGGTGCCGTGCAGGATGGCGGTGTGCGCCGGGTCCATGAGATTGTCGATCACCAGCCGGTAATCGCAGGCCAGCGGCATATAGCCGCGCGGCAGGACGGACAGGTCGATGGCGTCGAGATAGGCATATTCGCCGTCGCCGATGTCGTCCGTCGCCAACGCCGCCTCGCCCATCCAGACCCAGATGAGCTTGTGTCGCTCCCGCGCCGGAAAGGCAGGCGTCGCCACGTCGGGCACGCTGCCGTCGCCGTGCGGATTGTGGACGCACCGGCCGTCGGCGCCGAAATGCAGGCCGTGATAGGGGCATTGGATGGCGTCACCGATCCGCTTGCCCAGGCTGAGCGGCGCGAAGCGATGCGGACAGCGATTGGCGATCGCGCGCGGCTGCCCCTGCCCGTCACGGAACAGCGCCAGCTCGCGGCCGAGCACCTTCCGCGCGAGGAAGCCGTCGGCGATCTCGTCGCCCCAAGCGACCGGATACCAGGCATTCTGAAGGAACATGCTCTCTCTCCTCGTCGGTCGGCCGGCGCGGCCGGGAGGGCGACCTCCCGGCCCATCGCCTAGAAGCGATAGCTGAGCTCGATACCGTAGGTGGAGCCGACCGGCGGATAATAGGCGTCGATGCCGAGCGGATGACCCGAATTGGTGAAGGGTTGATAGTCGGCGGTGACCTTCTGGTTGAGCGCATTGTGGACCCAGCCTGTCACGCTCCACCGCCCCTCCCCTCCCTCGATGCCCGCGCGCAGATCAACGAGATCGATCGAGGGGCGACGGTAGCGGTTCTCCAGGTCCCAATAATAGCCGCTGGTGAAACGATATTCGGGCCGGACGAAGAGGTTGAGCCCGTCGCCGACGGGTATCTCGGCGTCGAAACCGATATTGGCGGTATAGCGCGAGATGCGCGGCGGCCGGTTGCCGATATAGTTGACCGGGGCGCCATAACCCGGCGGCAAGGTGAAGCGCACCACCTTGGGATCGGTGTGGCCGAAGCTTCCGGTGAAGGTGAAACCGCGGACGAGGCGGACCGCCCCGGCAACCTCGAAGCCCTCGATCCGGGTCTTGTCGATGTTGATGCCGACATTGGTCGCGCCGCCGCCGTCGAAGATCTTGAACTGCCCGTTCTTCAGATCGGTGCGGAACAGCGCCCCCTCGATCGACACCGTTCCGTCGAGCAGGCGCGCCTTCGCCCCGACCTCGTAATTGGTGGCGACCTCGGCGGCGATGACCGGGTTGCCGAAGCTCGACCCGCTGGCGTTGAAGTCGCCGCTGCGGAAGCCGCGGCCGACCGAGCCATAGACCATCACGCCCGGCACCGGCTTGAAAGTGAGCGTGCCCTTCGGCTGCCATTTGGCGAAGCTCGCCTTCTGGCTGCCGCCCGTGCCGGGGAATTGTTGCAGGCTGTCGTCGTCGTAACGGGCCGCGACCGCCAGCTCCAGCGTCGGCAGCAGGTCATATTCGACGTTGGCGAAGCCCGACCAGGTCTCGTAGCGGTTGAGGTCGTTGCTCCTCGCGATCAGGAAATCGGCCTGGGTGGGCGCCGGGGTGACGCCCAGGAAGAAGGGATCGGCGAAGATGTCGGCGCCCAGCCGCCGCTTCGAGCGGACATGATAGCCGCCGAATAGCCAGCGCAGGCTGCCGCCGGTCGGCGAGGCGAACCGAAGCTCCTGCGAGAAGCCGCTTTCCTGCTGCCGCTGCTTCACCGCGAAGATGTCGAGCGCCGAGAAGTCGAAGTCGGCCGTGATATCCTCACGGACATGGACATAAGCGAGCGTCGCGATCAGCGTGCCGAAGCCCGTGTCGTAGATCGCCCGCCCCGACAGGTCGTGCAGCGTGCGCGGATTAGTGCCGACCCGGTTGGAATCGAACGGATCGGAGCTGATCCGCGGATTGCCGGAGCGGCTGGTGACATAGGCCGGGTCGCGGCCCTTGGCGTCGGAATAGGTATATTTCAGGTCGAGCTCGAACCCCTCGGCCGGCGTCACCACCGCGCGCAGGCGGCCGGTGAAGTCCTTCATCTTGTCCGAATATTCCCCGGTCGTGACGTTGCGGACCTGGCCGCGGCGATCGGTGAAGGAGACGCCGCCCAGCACCGAGAGGAGGTCGGCCACCACGGGTCCGCTGACCATCGCCTTGGCCTTCCACTCCTCGCCCCGGCCGTAACCGGCCATGACCCGCGCATCGAAGTCGTCGCCGGGCTTGAGGCTGCTGATGTTGATCGCGCCTGCGATGGCGTTGCGGCCATATATGGCGCCTTGCGGCCCCTTGAGCACCTCCACCTGCTGCAGGCCGAACTCGTCGACGTTGAACTGGAGCGGCGAGATGGTGAGCACCCCGTCGACGACGATCGCGGCGGGCGGCGGGGAATATTGGCTCTGCCCCTGCCCACGGATGGTCAGGAAGTTGGTGCCCAGGTTGAGCGCGTTGTCGAAACTGACATTGGGGGAGAGGTTGGCGATGTCGCCGACCCCCTCGACCCCCGAGCGGGCGATGTCCTCGGCGGTCAGCACGGTGATCGCGATCGGCACTGACTGGACCGACTCGTTGCGCCGCCGGGCCGTGACCAGAATCTCGGCCGAGGCATCGCCGGCCTCCGTCGCCGCCGGGGCCACCCTCTCGGCCGCCGCGAGGGCCGGAACGCTCCAGGTAAAGGCCATCGCGATCAGCGCGCTTCCCGCCATGAACTTCCGGACATGCGATGCGTGTCTCATGATATCATCTCCCTTTTGACCCGACGCCGCTTATATTTTGTCAGGCTGTCAGACAGATTATCCTAGATTCGCCGATTGGCAAGCCCCTGCCGCAGCAAAAGACAACAATTTGTCCGTGCGGCAGGAAAAATGACGACACGCCCTGTCCTTCGTTGACATGGGCCAATCGAATCTGTCAGACAGCCGGACAAATGGAGGCGCAGATGACCGATCGATTCTATATGCCGGAATGGCAGGATGCACAGCGGCAGCTTGGTTATGCGCAGGCCGTCCGCCATGGCGACATGCTGCGCATCGCCGGCACCGCGAGCATGGGCGAAGGATTCATGCCGTTGCATGCGGGCGACTTCGAGGCTCAGCTCCGCCATGTCTATGGCGCGATCGCCACGACGCTCGACCATTTCGGCCTTGGCTTCGATGCAATCGTCCGGGAAACGATCTACGTCACCGACATGGATGCGCTGGCGGCGGCGCTGCCGCTGCGCCGCTCCTTCTACGGCGACGGCCCCTTCCCCGCCGCGACGGCGGTCGAGGTGCGCCGCCTCCTGCTTCCCGAGCTGCTCGTCGAAATCGAGGTCGACGCCGCGCTGCCGGCCTGACCTGCTCCTCATTA
This sequence comes from Rhizorhabdus histidinilytica, assembly GCF_900167915.1. Classification (GTDB taxonomy): domain Bacteria; phylum Pseudomonadota; class Alphaproteobacteria; order Sphingomonadales; family Sphingomonadaceae; genus Rhizorhabdus; species Rhizorhabdus histidinilytica. Next base: position 25,423 of record NZ_FUYM01000013.1, read on the forward strand.
GAAAGGCTTCATCCATGGCAACCCTCGTCAAGCCGGCCGATCCCGCCGCCCGCCGCCGCACCCTGGGGCCGCAGGTCCCGCTGGAAGGCGACGACGGCCTCTACACCCAGGCCTGGTTCCCGATCTGCATGAGCAGCGACATCGCGCCGGGCGAGGTGAAGGGCTATCCCTTCCTCGGCGGCCGCGTAATCGCCTTTCGCGGGGAGGACGGCGTCGCGCAGGTGACCAGCGCCTATTGCGCCCATCTGGGCGCCGATCTCTCGATCGGCCGGGTCGTCGGCAACCAGGTCCAATGCCCCTATCATCTGTGGGAGTTCGACCGTGCCGGAAGCTGCCGCAAGACCGGCTGCGGCGATCCCGCCCCGGCCCGCGCCAGCCTGTTCGCCTTCCCGACGCTGGAGAAGCATGGCCTGATCTGGGCGTTCAACGGCGATGAACCGCATTACGACCTCCCCGACTGGCCCTTTCCCGAGGAGAATCTGCTCGTCCAGACGCAGGAATTCCCGGTGCCGATGGCCATCGATCCCTGGATGATCTGCGCGCAGACCCCGGACATCCAGCACATCCGGCTCCTCCACAAATTCACGGAGATGCCCGGCGGCATCGGCACGAACATCGAGTGGACCGACCACAGCATGTTCTACCAGCTCGATGGCCTTTGGGGCGGGCGCCACATGAACGTGCGCGGCGGCATCATCGGAACGTCGATCTTCTTCCAGACCGGCACGCTCGATGGCCGCTGGTTCGGCTTCCTCGCCGCCTTCGGCCTGCCCGCGCCGCGACAGAGCCGGATGTTCTCGGTCTTCGCCGGCGAGCGGACCGACGATGACGCCGAGGTCCGTGCCTTCCTGGACCAGTGTCACCAGTTCGAGACCGCGATCGCGATGGAGGACTCGGCGATCGGCCTGACGATCCACTTCAAGGTCGGGTCGCTGACCCGCGCCGACGCCACCCTCGCGCGCTATCTCGACATGGTCCGACGTTGGCCCCGCGCGCATCCGTCGGCGGAGTTCATCGACTGACCGTCCCCTGAGCCACGAGGCCCGCCATGTCCGACACCGACCCCTACCAGATCTCGACAATCGAGGAGTTGCGCGCCCATTATGATGCGCCGAGCCCGCTGATCCTGCGGTCGAAGCTCGATTTCCTGCACGACCACATGCTTCGGTACATGCGGCTGGCGCCGATCGTCTGCATCGCATCGGAGACAGAGGCCGGGCTGGACGCGTCGCCGCGCGGCGGGGAACCGGGCTTCGTCAAGCCGCTCGACCGCAAAACGCTGGCCTTCGCCGACTGGCCCGGCAACAACAAGATGGAGACCTTCTCGAACGTCATCGAGAATGGCCGGATCGGCATGCTGTTCATGGCGCCCCGGCTGGACGTCTTCCTGCGGATCAACGGACCGGCGATCGTCACCCGCGATCCCGCCGTCCTCGAGCGGCTCGTCGAGCAGGGCAAGACGCCGAAGGCGGCCGTCAAGGTCACGGTTCGCGAAGCCTATTTCCATTGCGGCAAGGCGTTCCGCCGGTCCGGGCTGTGGAAACCGGAGGGCTGGGCCGACACATCGGATTTCCCCTCCGTCGGCAAGGTGCTGTCGGATATGGCGAAGATCACCGAATTGTCGGTCGAGCAGCTCGATGCCTTCTACAATCACGGCCTTGAGCACGAGCTCTACTGAACGGCGATGAACATCCTCCCGGCTTTCTTCGCACAGGCACTGTTGTTATGGAGCGCCATCGCGACCGGGACGCAGAACTCGAATGACCAAGGAAAGCCGTCCGAATCCCTATGCGGGCCAGATAAAGCCCCATTATCTCGTCGACCAGGTCATCACCGCGATCCAGGATGCGATCGACAAGGGTGTGTTCAAGGTCGGCGACCGGCTGCCGTCCGAAGCGCGGCTCGGCGCCGACTTCGGCGTCGGCCGCTCGACGATCCGCGAGGCGCTGCGGGTCCTGAGCCATCTGAACCGGGTCGAGACGCGCACCGGATCGGGGTCCTATGTCGTCGACAACAGCCGCTTCGAGCCCGCCCCCAGCGAGATGAGCCTCGACGAAGTCGAGGCGATCTACGATTTCCGCTACACGATCGAGGCGCCGGCCGCCGAGCAGGCCGCCCTGCGCCATACCAGCCGGCAGATGAAGACGATCCGTCGTCTGCTCGCCGAGACCAAGCGGCAGGTCGACCTGCTCGACATGGACGGGGTCGCCGCGGCGGATACCGACCTCCACATCGCGATCCTCGAAGCCGCCGGCAGCAGCGTCGCGGTCGAGGTCTACCAGGCGCAGCGCCACCGCTGGGAACAGGCGCTCAAATCGCTCATCACCCTGACCGGCCCGATCGTGAAGACCAGTTCGGCCCATGCCATCCAGATCCTGCACGACGAGCTGATCGACGCGATCGAGCGGCGCGACGGCAAGGCCGCCGTCCGCCTCGTCCACCGCGACCGGGACGAGGTCGGCATCCGTGTCGCCATGGCGAGGCGCAACGCCACGACCGGCACGCGGCGACGGGCGACGGCGCCCCGCTGAAGTCAGTCTGCGACACGGGTCGAGAGGTCCTGCGCGATGATCACCAACGCGCGGGCCTTGGCGCGGCCGACCTGGCGGATGTCGTGCCGCAGATGGCCGTCGAAATGGACGCAGTCGCCTTCGCGCAGCTCGACGCTGCGGTCGGGGAAATCGATGACGAGCGTGCCCGACAGGACATAGACCGTCTCGTCGCCCGGATGATCGGCGGCGCGGCTGTTCACCTCCTGACCGGGTTCGATCATGAACAGGCTCAGCCGGCGGCGGTTGCTGGCCGGCAGGATCGCCTGGAGCAGGCCCATGCCGGGCTGCTCGTCCGACTTCATGTCGATATGCTCGTCACGGCGGACCACCAGGATCGCATCCTCGCCCGTCTTCTCGCCGAACAGCTGGCCGACCTGGACGTCGAGCGCTTCCGCGATCTTGAGCAGGGTGCTGATCGATGGCGATTTCTGGCCGCGCTCGACCCGCGACAGATAGCCCTTGTCCAGATCGGTCGCGCTGGCGAGCTGGGCGAGCGTCAACCCGCGCCGGCGGCGCGCGCTGTAGATGCTGTTGGCTATCATCATGTGGCTGGGTAGCGCATCCGTTCCTGCCGCTGTCTCGGCCTTTGCCGCCGTTCGTCTGCCCGTCGCCCTTGCCATCGGCATCCTCTTCTCACCCATCTTCCGCAGGAGATTGCCGGCCGGCACGGTTTAGGCAAGCGCCAATTGCGCCGCGCGGGGTGATCAACTCTTCCGCCCAACGGGCAGCGCTTGACAATATAGACAACTTGTTGCCTTTATCGTTTCGATAGGATGGAGAGGACCATGCGGCTGCTCAACTTCTGCGTCGGCACGGTCCGCGTCGTGGAGATGGCGGGCGAACCGGTGCCGACCGCGCACCTCAAGGTTCCGGTCGCCGAACCCTGGACGATCACCGACAGCGGCCCGGCCGGCGACGAACGGGCGATCCATCCCGATGCGATTTATGCGGTCAGCCGCGACCATTATCGCTTCTGGACCGACGATCTCGGCAAGGACCGCGGCGAATGGGACGATGGGCTATTCGGGGAGAACCTGACCTTCGACCGGCTCGACGAGACGGAATTGCGGCTCGGCGACGTCTTCGCGATAGGACCGGAGGTACGGCTCGTCGTGGCGGGTCCGCGCGTCCCCTGCTTCAAGCTGGCGTGGCGGCTCGGCCAGCCGCGCACCTTCCAGAGCCGGTTCGCTGTATCCGCGCATACGGGCGTCTATTTCGGCGTGGTGTCGGCGGGGCGCGTTCGGCCGGGCGACACGATGTCCCTGGTCGCCCGCGACGAGGCCAATCCGACGGTGGCCGATATCGCGCTATACTGTTCGGGCAATTTCACGCCGCCGCTCGACGGGCTGCGCCGCGCCCTCGCCAGTGCTGCACTGAGCCTGACCGTCCGGCTGATCCTGCAATCCAAGCTGAACCTGGCGGAGCGCGCGGCCGCGCTCGAGCGCGGCGCCTGGACCGGCTGGCGCGACTTCACGATCGACGCCGTCCGCCGCGAAACGGCCGACATCTCCTCCTTCGAACTGCTGCCCGTCGACGGGAAAGGGATCGCCCTGGCCGATCCCGGCCAGTTCGTGACCGTGCGGCTGGAGGATGGCGAAGGCAGCTTCGCGCGCGCCTGGAGCCTGTCTAAACGGACCGAACCCGGCGGCGTCTACCGCATCACCGTCAAGCGCGAACCCGACGGGCGCGGCTCGACCTTGCTGCATGACCGGCTCTCGGTCGGCGACCGGCTGGCCCTGCGCGCGCCGGCAGGCCGCTTCCTGTTCGACGCAGGGGGCTTCCGGCCGGTCGTGATGATCGCCGCTGGAATCGGCATCACGCCCTTCCTGCCGATGCTGGAGGCGCACAAGGCGCGCGGCGCGGAGGCACCGCCGCTTCATTTCTTCTACATGGCCGCCAATCGTGCCGCCCAGGCGCTCCGCGCGGAAGTCGACGCCCTCGCCGAGGGTGAGGCGCATTGGCATGTCCGCCACGTCTTCACCCGGCCCACCGGACGCGACATGGAAGGCCGCGACTATCATCATCGCGGCCGGATCGACACCGCGCGACTGCGCGAGTGGATGAAGGACAATTACCTGCCGTTCGGAGAGGGGCGCATTGCCCTGCCCTGGTACGAAGTCGACCTCTACATGTGCGGACCCGCTGCCTTCTGCCGGGACATGACCAGGGACCTCACGGCGGCAGGGGCCAATCCCGACCGGATCTTCCATGAGGTCTTCGCCACGCCCGCCGCGCCCGAGGAAGCGGCGGTCGAGCAGGCCCGCCTTCTGTTCGCACGGTCGGGGATCGAGGTGGTCTGGCGGGCCGAGGACGGCTCGACCCTGCTCGACTGCGCCGAGGCGGCGGGCGTCGCCATCCCGCACGATTGCCGGATCGGCGCCTGCCACAGTTGCCGTACCGCGATCACCGGCGGCAGAACCTCCGCGGCAGTCGGCGACGGTCACGCGCTGCTCTGCGCCGCCTGGCCGCTCACCGCCGAGGTGACGATCGACGCCTGACGGCCGGCCGACAGTTCAACGCTGGATGTCCAGCCTTCCGTCGAGAAACGCTTCGACGTGGGACATATCGGCGAAGCTGACGTCTCCTGGAATGCCGTGCTTGAGGCAGAAGAGTGCCAGCCCCCAATCCGCCGCGCGGGCGATGTCATGGGACGGACCGAGACCCGCGAGGACCCCGGCCGCGAGTGCGTCACCCGTACCGATCCGGTCGACGATGTTCGACAACGTCCTTTCGGGACTGATCGCCACCGCATCACGACCATCGACCTTCACCGACACCGACAACCGGTCCGCGGCGGACATGACGCGCCGGCTCGATGCGATCACCTTCAGCTTGGGAAACTTGGCGAAAGTGCTGGCCAGCAACCGCTGCTCATCCTCCGGATGACCGTCAAAGGCCTCATCGGCGAGGAGCGCCATGTCATGACCATTGGCAAACAGCACGTCGGCCTCGCTCGTCAGGGCGCGCAGGAGGGGCGGGGCCGCCTCGGGTGTACGCCACAGGCTCGGTCGAAAATTGACGTCGAACGAGACCGGGATACCCAATTGCACGGCCGTCGCCGCGGCGCGCCGGGCGGCGATGGCCGGCCCATCTCCCAAAGCCGGGGTGATGCCGGAGAGATGCAGGCGCCCTGCCCCTCGCAACAGCATCGGCCAATCGAGCCGATCGGGGTCCATTCGGGCGAAACTGCTGTCGTCTCTGTCATAGATGACCCGGCCTGGCCGCAGCCCCGCCCCCGAGTCCAGGAAATAGAGACCCATTCTCCCCGGGCTTTGGTGTACGCCCGAACAGTCGATCCCCATGCCCCGCAACGCGGCGAGGGCAGCCTGGCCGAGCCTGTTCCCGGGTAGCGCGGTAACGATCGCCGTCGGCCGCCCCAGCGAAGCCAGGCCCGCGGCGACATTGGCCTCCGCTCCGCCGAAACAGCTGTCGAGACCAGGCCGCTGGAGAAGGAGCCCCCGGTCCGGTGCGGAGAGCCGGAGCAGCACCTCTCCAAAAACCACGCACCGTCCCGCCGCCCGCTCGGGGCCGCTATCGTCGTTCCTCGGCATCCGACTCGTTGCTCATCCTCGGCGGACGCTCTTCGCCGGAAATCCACCAGTCGACGTCGGCGGCCTCGCGCAGGAAGCGCAGTCGATCGCCGTCGTCACCACGCCACAGCGTGGCGAGCACGCTGCTGGCGAGCGGATCAGCGGGCCAGCGCAATTGGTCCGTCCGCGAGGCTGCGATCCGCACGATGAGATCGGCGACCGTCCGCGGAGAAGCCTGCCGGTCGGCCCCGCTCAGCGCCGCCGCCCGCTGCGCCTCGACCAAGGGCCGATAAGCTGAGTCCTCGGCAACGGGCCAGGCCGCGAGGCCCGCCAGCATATTGGTCGCGCAACTGCCCGGTTCGACGAGCGCGACGCGAACATTCCATCGCGCGACTTCCTGGCTGACTGCCTCGGTCAGGCCTTCAAGTGCGAATTTGCTCGCGCTGTAGGCGGCATCACCCGCCCGCGCGGCGAGCCCGGACAGCGAGCTGATGTTGACGATCGTTCCGCTCTCCTGCCGGCGCATCACGGGCAGCACCGCCTTCATCAGCAGCGCGGCGCCGAAGAAATTCGTCTCCATCACCAGCCTCAGCCCGGCCTCGTCGATATCCTCGAACGCCCCGGCGGGAAGCATGCCGGCATTGTTGACAAGGACGTCGATGCGGCCGTGACGGCCGACCACACCATCGACGAAACCGGCGAAGGTGGCGGCCTGGGTGACGTCGAGCGGCTCGATCATGACGTCGAGCGCGCGCGCTTGAGCCTCGGCCCGCAGCGTTGAGGCGCGCATCGGATCGCGCACCGTCGCGACGACCTTGTCCCCCGCGGCGGCGAAGGCGAGCGCGGTTTCGAGCCCGATGCCGCTCGAGCAGCCCGTGACGACGACCACCCTCATCGCAGCAGCATCGCCACGCCGAGGCCGATGAAGGTGGCGATCGCCTTGCCGAAGATCGCGCACATGATCCCCGGGGTGACCAGCTCGTTCCAGCCGCGCGCCGAGGCGATCGCGGCGGTCGGCGCCGGGCCCATCACCGCGGCCGCCGAACCGATGATCGCGTCGGCCAGGTCGATCCTGAGCAATTTCGCGGCACCGAGCAGCACCACGAAATGGATGGCGAGCATCAACGTGGCGTAGAGCACCAGCAGCAAGGCCTCACCGTTGAAGATATTCGCATTGGTGATCATGCCGACGCAGGCGAAGAACATGTACATCACGAACATGCCGACATCGAAGTCCAGGGTAAGCCGGCGAATCTGGCCGGGAATGAGATTGGCGACGATCAGGCTGAGAATGGAGATCACGACGATCTTGTAGTCGTGCCAGCCCATTGCATTGGCGAAGAGCGATCCGATCGACGAGATGGCGAAGCCGAGGGTGATCAGGCCGGCCAGCTCGGCGGCGCGATAGGATTTCGGCTGGGTCTCGATGACCAGATCGGTGCTGTCGACCTCGTTGACGTCGAACTTGGTCGGGATGAAGCGGCGCAGGATCGCCAGCGACGGCAAGGTGATCAGCAGCAGCAGCGCGGCGATGCTGACCGGGCTGCTCGCGCCCATCGCCAGCGTGAACTCGGCGGGCGTCATGTGGACCGCCTGGCTGACCGCGACGAAGCTGACGGTGCCGCCGATCCAGCCGCCGGTATAGACGCCGGCCACCTTGGCGCCGATCGGTCCCATGGGGATCAGATGAAAGCCGACGACGGCGCCCACCACGACCGCGAAGCTTGCAATCAGGAAGGCCGCCATCACCCGGCCCGACTCGCGGATGATGCGCCGCAGATCGGCGCGCAGCAGCAGCAGCGGGATCGCCATCGGCACGAGATGGCTGAACGTGAAGTCGTAGACCGGTGCCTCGAACGGCACCACGCCGAGGTTGGACAGGAGCAGGCCGCCGACGATGATCCACAGCGCGCCCGACGTGCGGCGGCCGAACGCGGTACCGTCGAGCCAGAAGCCCATGGCGGTCAGCCCGAACATCACGGCGCAAAGGCTCAGACTGTCGTCCGGATCGATGAGAGGCATTTTCCATCCATGCTGGGCGGGCTTGTTCGACCGGCAGCATGCACGGCCGCCCGGATCGGGCAACGGCATTCGCTCTAATCCAAGCGATCAATAAGCCTAATTTCTACCGCGCGCTCCCGGTCCGTACAGTTGGGACAAGCTGAACCGGAGAAGATCGCATGTCCGACTTCGATGTCGTCATTGCCGGCGGAGGCGTCAACGCGCTCGCCTGCGCCGCCACCCTTGCCCGCTGGAACCTGTCGGTGTGCGTCGTCGAGCGTAACGCCAATGTCGGCGGCGGCGCCATCACCGAGGAGGTGACGCTGCCCGGGTTCAAGCACGACCTCTACGGCTCGTCGCACGTCTGGATCCAGTGCAACGAGGATTTCAAGGCGATCCAGCCGGAGCTCGAGCGCTACGGCCTGAAATATATCGAGCCGAAGGATCACATCACCGGCCATCCCGACCGCAACGGCGGGCCGGGGATCGTCATCCACAAGGACATCGACAAGACCTGCGAGTCGATCGCCGCCTATTCGCGCGCGGACGCCGCCCGCTACCGCCGGGTGTACGAGGATTTCGAACAGATCCGCGAAGGCTTCGTCAAGGCGTTCTTCTCGCCGCCCGCACCGCCTTCGGCCCTGCCCCGCGCGCTGGAGACCAACGAGGTGGGGCTGCGCCGGCTGCGCGAATTCTCGATGTCGGCCCGCGCCTGGGTCGAGACCAATTTCGAGAACGACTTCATCAAGGCGGTGATGCTGAACTGGGCGTTGGCCCCGCAGATCCTCCCCGACCAGGAGGGCGCCGGCCAGTCCTTCTACATCATGATCCCGGCGATCCATTATTATGGCCAGGCGATCCCGGAAGGCGGCAGCATGGAGCTGCCCAAGGCGATGGCGCGCTATGTCGAGGCGCATGGCGGCAAGGTGCTGACCAACGCCTCGGTCAGTGAGATCATCGTCGAGAACGGCCGCGCCGCCGGCCTCCGCCTTGAGGATGGGCGGACGGTGCGCGGCCGGCGCGCGACGGTGTCGGCGCTCGATCCGAAGCAGACCTTCCTGCGCCTGCTGGGCGAGGACAGGCTGACCCCCGATTTCGCGGCGATGGTGAAGGGCTATTCCTTCGGCAAGATATCGATCTGCCGCGCGCAGCTCGCGCTCGCGGAGGAGCCGCGCTTCCTGAACGGGGAGGCGATGAGCGCCGCCCCCTTCCACCGGATCGTCGATTCGATGGAGCAGATGACCCGCTTCTATGCCGAGATCGCGATGGGCATACCGCCGAGCGATCCGTTTCTCTGGTCGGCCTGCTGGACGAAGCTCGACCCGACCCGCGCGCCCGAGGGCAAGCATACGCTGATCTTCGACACCTATGTCTCCAACTGGCTTGCCGACGGGCGGACCTGGGACGACATTGCCGAGGAATATTATGCGAAAACCCTGCTGCCCAAGCTGCAGCAATATGCGCCGAACATCGCCGGCGACGTGATCCTGGGCAAATATCTCCAGCATCGCGGCACGCTGGAGACCGCCAATCTCAGCTTCGTGGAAGGCACCACCAACGGCGGCGAGCGGATCGCCGCGCAGCTCGGCTCCTTCCGCCCCTTCCCCGGATATGCGCATTACCGCGCGCCTGTCCGCGACCTCTACATGACCGGTCCGCACTGCCATCCCGGCGGCGCCATCTCGGCCATGGGAACGATCACGGCCCGGGTGATGCTCGACGACATGGGCATCACCCCGGCCGACTTCTGGTGACGAACGTCGGAGACAGCATATGACAGCGAAGAAGATCGACAAATACACCGCCCTGGTGATGCAGCCCCATGTCGAGGTCGCCGAGGATCGCGCGGGCATCGCCAAGAATCTGGATCGTGCGATCAACATGATCGATTTCGGCGTCGGCTATTTCTGGGAGCTTCCGGCCAGGCTGGTCGTGTTCCCCGAATATTTCATGCAGGGCGTCACCACGCCCGGCAAGGGCGAGCATGGCATTGACAGCTTCATGAAGAAGGCGATCGAGCTCGACGGCCCGGAGATGCGGCGGCTGGGCGAGGTCGCCAAGGAATATAATCTCTACATCGCCGGCGGCGGCGTGGTCGAACGGGTCAAGGAGTTCCCCGACCGCTGGTTCAATACCGCCTTCATCATCGGGCCGTCGGGCGAGGTGGTGCTGCGCTACCACAAATGGCACATTCCCGCCTCGATCGGCCTGGGCACGTCGCCGCACGATATCTTCGACGAATATTGCGAGGTTTTCGGCGGCGATATCTCGACGCTCTTTCCGGTGATCGACACCGAGATCGGCAAGCTCGGCACGATGACCTGCCATGACGGCTGCACGCCCGAGGTGTCGCGCGCGCTCGGCTATAACGGCGCCGAGGTGATCTGCCATCCGGTCGCGCTGCAGGAGGTCGAGGGTGTATCGCAGCCCTGGGACTTCTGGATGTTCACCCGCCGCACCCGTGCGCACGACAACATGGCCTATGTCCTCGGCTCCAACTGGGGCACGGTCGACTATGCCTATTATCCCAAGGCCTTCTGCCCCGGCGGTTCGTTCGCGATCGACTATACCGGCATGGTGCAGCGGCACGCCCCCTATCCGCAGGAGCAGGTGCTCGGCGTGACGATCGACATCGAGTCGCTTCGCGAGCACCGGTCGCGCTGCAACCACAATACCTGGGTCGACGTCCGAACCGAGGGTTTCCGGCAGATCTACGAGAAGCCGATCTATCCGGCGAACCAGTTTCCGTCGGGCAAGCCGCCGCGCACGCTGGCGGATAAGATGGGCCCGGTGCGCGAGGTCTTCTCGGACCTTTACGGCCGCGGCCAGTTCACGCCGCCCGCCGGCAAGAGCGTTGCCGACATGGCGGACCTTCACGAGCAGCGCGTCCGTGCCGCCCAGGCACGCGGCACCCTGCGCAAGAGCTGAGGAGGCCGCGATGCGCGTAACCAGCTCGCTCGCCGACATCGATTTCGAGGTCGGCGAGCTTCGGGTGGAAGCCGGCGAACTGGTCGTCGAGAGCGGGGCGGCCAGCACGATCGCCACCACGGTTCGGCTCGATCCCGCCGAAGGGCGGCGGATCCTGGGCCTGCTGATCTTCAGCGGCGCCACCTGGCGCTTTCTCGCCTCGATGCTGTTCGCGGGCAAGAGGACGTCCGGTGCGTCGGCCGGGGGCGCCTGGGACGAACGCCGGCAGCGGATCGGGCTGAACAAACCCTGGTAAAGGCCGGAACGCGCGGGCCGGGCACTGCCCGGGCGGACCGGTCATACTATGCGGCAGGGATCCGGAGATCCCTGCCGCCTTTTTCGTCACCAGTGCCAGAGCGTGCCGTCCTCCAGCCGGTTCACCGGCAGGGAGCACGGCTTGTAGGGATATTTCGCGGCCAGCGCCTCGTCGATCTCGACGCCGTGGCCAGGTACGTCGCCTGGCGTCATATAACCCGCCGCGAAGCTGTAGGCGTGCGGGAACACCGCATCGGTGGCCTCGGTATGGCGCATATATTCCTGCACGCCGAAATTGGGGACCCATATGTCGAAATGGAGGGCGGCCCCCATGCAGACGGGCGAAAGATCGGTGGCGCCGTGGCAGCCGGTCCGGACCTGATAGAGCGCCGCCAGGTCGGCGATCCGGCGAAGATGGCTGATGCCGCCGGCATGGACCACGGTGGCGCGGATATAGTCGATCAGCTGGTTCTGGATCAGGTCCTTGGCGTCCCAGATCGTGTTGAACACCTCGCCCACGGCCAGCGGGGTGACGGTGTGCTGACGGATCAGGCGGAACGCCTCCTGGTTCTCGGCCGGGGTGGCGTCCTCCATCCAGAACAGCCGGTAGGGCTCGAGCGACTTGCCCAGCCGCCCGGCCTCGATCGGCGTCAGCCGATGGTGGACGTCGTGGAGCAGGTGATGGTCAAAGCCGAAGCGATCGCGCAGCCGATCGAACAGCTTCGGGACATGGTCGAGATATTTCTCGGTCGACCAGACATTCTCGGTCGGCAGCGCGGCGTCGGCCGGTTCATAATACATCTTGTCCGACGAGACGCCGTAAGTGGAAGCCAGGCCGGGAACGCCGCTCTGCGCGCGGATCGCGCGGTAGCCCATCTCGACATAGCGGGCCACCTCGTCGGCGGTCTCCTCGATATCGCGGCCATTGGCATGGCCATAGACCATCACGCCGTCGCGGCTGCGGCCGCCGAGCAGCTGGTAGAGCGGCAGGCCAGCGGCCTTGGCCTTGATGTCCCACAGGGCGGTGTCGACGGCGGCGATCGCACTCATGGTCACCGGCCCACGGCGCCAATAGGCGCCCCGGTACAGATAATGCCAGATGTCCTCGATCCGATGCGCATCGCGTCCGATCAGGCATGGGATGACGTGGTCGGTCAGATAGGACGCGACGGCCAGTTCACGGCCATTCAGCGTCGCGTCCCCTATGCCGGTCAAACCTTCATCCGTCTCAATCTTGAGCGTCACGAAGTTACGATCGGGACAGGTGACAATGACGCGGGCACCTGTAATCTTCACCGCTACCTCCTTTTCATGGCAGTTCGACCCAAATGTATCCCGCGCCGCCGACACGCTCACAAATGGTAGGAACTGATCGCAGCCATGAGTTCGTCTCATCCTTTGCCTTCGAAGCGGAGACCCGGTCGTGAGCCGTAAGCTTCCTCCCCTGCTGGGTCTGCGCGTCTTCGAATGCGTCGCCCGGCACCTGAGCTTTACCCGCGCGGCCGACGAACTCTGCGTCACCCAGGCCGCTGTGAGCCACCAGATCAAGGCGCTCGAGGAGTGGATGGGCGGCCCGCTGTTCCAGCGGCTGAGTCGCACGATCAAGCTCACCGAGCTGGGCGAGAGCCTCGTCGCGCCCATCGGCCAGGCGCTCGACATCATGGCCGACGCTACCGACCGGGCGCTCGACCGCGACCAGAACGTGCCTCTCACCGTCGGCGTGTTCGATTCCTTCTCCTCGGCCTGGATCATTCCTCGGCTGGCCCGTTTCCGGGAACGTTTCCCCACGATCGACGTACGCTTCATCGCCAAGCGGCAGGAGGACGATGCCCTGTCGAGCGGGGATGCCGATATCGAGATTCGCTTCGGCAATGGGAGCTGGCCCAATTTCCAGGTAGAACGCCTGTTGACCGAAAGTGTTCTGCCGGTGTGCAGCCCCGCACTGATCGAGCGGCATGGCGCGCCTGGGAGCCTGGCGGACGCCCCCCGCTTTCCGCTGCTCCACGACGTGTTCAGCATCGACTGGAGCGAATTCCTGCAATTTTTCGGCGTTCGCGGCATGAACGTCCACCGCGGATTTGGCTTCAGCCATTCGCATCTGGTGAAGCAGGCCTGCATCGACGGCCAGGGGATCGCCCTGGGGCGCTGGCCGCTGGTCGCCGAGGACCTGGAGTCGGGCGCGCTGGTGCGCCCTTTTCCGGAGGTGCTGGCGCTCGATTCCGCTTATTACATCGTCTGCCGAAAGGCCGTTTCGGACGAAGGGAACATCAAGGCATTCGCCTACTGGCTGCTAGACGAGGCCGAACTGTTCGTCAGTCAGCACGGAGCATCACCGACTTGAATTCGGTGAAGGCTTCGAGCCCGGCCCATCCGTGCTCGCGGCCGATGCCGGACTGCTTCATTCCCCCGATCGGCATGGCCAGCTCCGGAATGCCATGGCTGTTGACCCAGACGATGCCGGCGCGGACGTCCGCGGCGACCCGATGGGCGCGGCCGACGTCCCGCGTCCAGATGCTTGCCGCCAGCCCATAACTGCTGTCGTTGGCCAGCCGTACGGCCTCCGCCTCGTCGACGAAGGACTGGACCGCCAGCACCGGGCCGAACACTTCGCCCTGTACGAGTTCGCTGTCCTGGCGGCACCCGGTCACGATCGTCGGCGGGTAGAAGAAGCCGGGGCCGTCGATCGGCTCGCCGCCCGTCACGATGGTGGCGCCGGCCTCCCGGGCGCGCCGGACGAAGCCGTCGACACCGGCCCGATGCCGGTCGCTGATCAGCGGCCCCATCTGGGTCAGCGGATCGAAGCCGGGACCGATCCGCATCCTTCCGGCGATGTCCGCCAGCCGCTCCACCAGCGCGGCCTCGATCGACCGTTCGACATAGACGCGCGATCCGGCGACGCAGACCTGGCCGGCATTGCCGAAGATCGCATCGGCGGCGCCCTCCGCCGCACGGTCGAGGTCGGCGTCTGCGAAGATCAGCACCGGCGACTTGCCCCCCAGTTCGAGCGAGAGCCGCTTGAGGTCGCCGCTGGCATCGGCCATCAGCCGCCGCCCCACCGCGGTCGACCCGGTGAAGGAGATCTTGTCGATGCCGGGATGGCGGGCGAGCGCGGCGCCGACCGTCGCCCCGATGCCGGGAAGCACCTGCACGACGCCTTCCGGCACCCCCGCCTCCAGCGCCAGCGCAGCGAGATGGAGGGTCGTGAAGGGAGTCAATTCGGACGGCTTGAGGATCGCGCAGCAGCCGGCGGCCAGCGCGGGCGCCAGCTTCCACGCCGCGATCACCAGCGGCCCGTTCCAGGGCGTGATGAGGGCCGCGACCCCGACCGGTTCGTGCCGGCCATAGCCGAGAAAGCTCTGGCCCGGCACCGACGGATCGAAGGTGCCGCCATCGATCTTGGTGACCCAGCCGGCATAATAGCGGAACGTCTCCGCCGCCGCGGCGACCTCTCCGTGCAGCGCGGCGCCGAGGGGTTTGCCGCCGTTGAGCGTCTCCAGCTCGGCCAGCAGCTGCGCATCCCGTTCGATCAGGTCGGCGATCCGCCAGAGGATGCGCTGACGCTCGGCGGGGGTCTTGCCGCGCCAGCGCCGATCGTCGAAAGCCGCTCGCGCCGCCGCCGCCGCGCGATCGACCGCGGCCGGATCGGCGACATGCGCCATCCCGCAGGGCCGGCCCGTCGACGGATCAAGGACATCCGCCGGAACCGTGCGCCCTTCTTCCCACCGGTCGCCGACCAGATAAGGGCGCGGCCGGGTCAGGAAATCCAGCGTCGCAGCCGATGGTCCGGCGGTGCTCATGCCCCGACGAACTCCGTCAGGGCCGCGATGACGCGGTCGTTCTGCTCGGGGCGGCCCACGGTGATCCGGAGAACCTCCGCTGGTCCGCCCGCATTGACCGGCCGGGGGATGATGCCCCGCGCTTCGAGATGGCGGGCCGCGGCATCCGGCGTCAGGCCGTTCGGGAAACGAAGCAGGTAGAAGTTCGCGACCGACGGAATGAAGCGCATGCCGGCCTTCTCCACCCGTTCGGCGATCCGGGCCAGCTCCGCCTTGTTCTCGCGGCGGACCATCTCGGCATGGCCGGTGTCGCACACCGCCGCCTCGGCCGCCGCCAATGCCGCGGCGTTGGCGTTGAAAGGAGTGCGGATCCGCTGCACCGAATCGATGACCTCCTCGGGCGCGTACATCCAGCCGATCCGCAGGCCGGCCAGACCGTAGAGCTTCGAGAAGGTGCGCGTCATGACGACGTTCCCCTGGCGATGGACGAGCCCGTCGCCGGCCTCGAAATCGGGCTCGTCGACATAGTCCGCATAGGCGCCGTCGATCAGCAGCACCACATCGGACGGCAGGTTGCGGTGCAGGCGGAGCAGCTCGTCGCGGGGGATATATTGCCCGATCGGATTGTTCGGGCTGGCGAGGATGACGACCTTGGTCCGCGGCGACACCGCCGCCAGGATCGCGTCGGCGTCGGGACGCATCTCGGCTTCGGGCGCGGTGATGACGTTGGCGCCCTGGGCGATGGCGTGGACGAAGGCCATGGCGAAGCTGTTCTGGCTGATCACGACGTCGTCGCCCTGCCCGGCATAGGAGCGGATGACGAGCTGGATCAGCTCGTCCGAACCGTTGCCGCACAGGATCAGGTCGGGATCGAGTCCATGGACGCGGCCGATCGCCGTGCGCAAGGCCGCCTGCGAGCCGTCGGGATAGAGGGCGAGCCGCGCCCCGCAATCCCGATAGGCCGCGATCGCCTTCTCGCTGGGGCCGATCATCGACTCGTTCGACGAGAGCTTCAGCGGCTGGGCCACGTCGTCGAGCTTCGCCTTGCCCTGGCGATAGGGCGCGAGCGAACGGATCGAGGCCAGCGGCACGGGCCTGCGCGTGCCCGTGCGATCGTCGATCATGATCACGCTTCCTCCCCCTGGGTCTCGAAGGCCGGCGGTCGGATGATGAAGGGCCAGGGCGACGCCATATCGCCACAGGGTACTTCGATCAGGGCCGGCTCGTTGCGTTCGAGCGCGGCGGACACCGCCCGCCGCAGGCTTTCGGGATCATAGACCCGTTCGGCGCGGATGCCGAAGCTTTCCGCGAACTTCACGAAGTCGGGGTTCTTCAGGTCGGAGGCGATCAGGCGGCCGCCGAACCATTCGCGCTGCTGGCGCTGCACGTTCTGGAACTTGTTGTTGTTGAACAGCACGGTCACCAGCGCGATGCCATGTTGCGCGGCCGTCGCCATCTCGTTGGCGGTGAACAGGAAGCCGCCGTCGCCGGCGATGTTGACCACGGCCTTGTCCGGATGCGCGGCCTTGACGCCCAAGGCCGTGGCATAGCCATAGCCCAGCGTGCCCTGATAGCCGCAGGTGATCAGGTGGCGCGGCTCGTAGACCGGAAAGGCATACCAGGAGGTGTAGCCCACCTGCGTGATCTCATCGACGAAATAGCCGTCCTCGGGCAGCGCCGCCCGAATCGCCGCGAGATAGGAGGCCTGCGGCTGGACCCGGTCCTCGATATCGCCGCGGACGCGGGCGGCCAAGTCGCGCAGCTCGTCCTCGCGCGAGGCGCGGCGATCGAGCATGCCCGACAGCTTGGCCACCAGCGCCGGAACCGCGTCGGCGGCATCGGCGTGGATCGCCACGGCGGGCGCCGCGATCCGGTCGATCTCCTCCTCGTCGATGTCGATGCGGATCACCTTCATGTGATCGGGCACCTTCCAGTAGAGATATTGCTGCTCCATGCGGCTGCCGAGACCGATGACGACGTCCGCCTGCTTCCACAGCTCGTAGCCAGCGGGGAACATCTGCGACAGCGGCGAACGGTCCGAGATGACCCCCCGCCCGCTGCGGAAGCTGACCACCGGGGCCTGCAGCATCGCCGCCAGCTCCTGCAGCGCCTCGCCGGCCGCGATCGCGCCGCCGCCGGCGATGATCAACGGGTTGCGCGCCGTGCTGAGCAGCTTGGCCGCGCGCAGGATGGCATCGTCGTCGAGCGCCGGCCCGCGATCGATCTCCGCCTTGGGCAGCAGGGCGACGTCGGCCGAAGCTCCCATGACGTCCATCGGCATTTCGAGGCTCACCGGGCGCGGCCGGCCGCTGCCCATCTGCCGATAGGCTTCGTTGACCAGCGCCGGGGCCGCGCCTGGGGTCATCGCCCGGTCGGCCCATTTGGTCAGCGTGCGCATCGTGGCGAGCTGATCGGGCAGTTCGTGCAGATAGCCGATGCCCTTGCCCAGACCGACGCTCGGGATCTGCCCGGTCAGACAGAGGACGGGCGCGTTCGTCGCATAGGCCGAGCAGAGCGCGGCGGTCGTGTTGAGCACGCCAGGACCCGGAACCACGGTATAGACACCCGGCTTGCCGGTGGAACGCGCATAGCCGAACGCCATATAAGCGGCCCCCTGCTCGTGCCGGGTGCCGAACAGGCGGAGCTTGTCGCCCGCATTGTACATGGCGTCGAAGAAATGATCGAGCTGTCCCCCGGGCAGCCCGAAAATCGTATCGGTTCCATTCGCCAATATCTGGCCGAGAAGCGCCTGTGCGCCCGTCATCGTCATCGTCGATCCTACCTGGATTGCCCTGTGGTGATCCCGCACAGTCCGGCAGTTCGACGGAACGCACAATTGAATCAAACTTCTAACGGGGATTAGCCGCTTTGATGGACACGCTTCGGCTTGAATAAGGCAGGGTAATCGCAGCGATCATTATCTCTCAGTTGATCGCCGTCGGTCCCCACACTGATATTTCGTGACGGAAATACGAAATTGCGATGACCGAGCATAAGGCTTCCGGCGAACGACAGGCCGGGGCGGAAGGCACGCAATTTCCGGACGCAAAGGGGCAGGATCGATGATGTTTTCCTCGAAGCTGATGTTGAGTGCCACGACCGCACTGGCTCTTCTTCCCTCCACCGGCGCTCTTGCGCAGATGGCCGCTCCCGTCGCCGCCGAAGCCGACGCGGCAGCGCGGACTTCCGATGCGGAGATCGTCGTCACGGCGCAGCGCCGCCAGCAGCGGCTGCTGGACGTTCCGATCAGCGTGTCGGCCTTCTCGGCGGCGATGATCGAAAAGGCCCACATCACGGAGGCCAAGGATTATCTGGCGCTGGCCCCGAACATCAGCTTCACCGAGGACGGAGAGAAGGGCAATCGCTCGATCAACATCGCGATCCGCGGCGTCAGCAACGTCGATCTCGGCGAACAGTCGACCCAACAGTCGATCGGCTATTATATCGACGAACTGAGCACCGGCTCGTCCGCCAACGGCACGCTCAACCCGCAGCTCCTCGACATCGAACGGATCGAGGTGTTGCGCGGTCCGCAGGGCACCTATTTCGGCCGCAACGCTTCGGGTGGCGCGATCAACATCACCACCAAGAAGCCGACCGACTCCCTCTATGCCGAGGGCGGGGTCGAATATGGCCGCTTCGACACCCGGAAGATCTACGGCATCTTCAACACGCCGCTCGCCTCCAACCTCTTCTTCCGCGGCCTCGCCTCCTATGAGAAGAGCGACGGTCTCATCCGGAATCTCGATCCCCGCGGCACGCCCAACAGCGGCTACAAGAATCTTCACCTGCGCGGCGCCGTGCGCTTCGTCCCGACCGAGAATCTGACGTGGGACGTCTCGGTCGACTATGCGCGCGACCGCAACGGCATGGATGCGACGGTGCCGTCGGGCGTGCTCGATCTCGACACCAAGAGCATATTCGGACCGGATTTCCAGGCGATCGACGAAGGCCAGGGCTTCTACCCCGCCAATCAGCGCAATGTCCGTCACAACACCCCGGAGTGGAACAACAACAGCGCGACGATCATCAACAACCGGCTGGCCTGGAAGGGCGACGATTTCTCGATCCA
Source organism: Rhizorhabdus histidinilytica (assembly GCF_900167915.1). Taxonomy (GTDB): domain Bacteria; phylum Pseudomonadota; class Alphaproteobacteria; order Sphingomonadales; family Sphingomonadaceae; genus Rhizorhabdus; species Rhizorhabdus histidinilytica. Next base: position 44,576 of record NZ_FUYM01000013.1, read on the forward strand.
CTCGATCACCGGCTATATCGACAGCCGAAACACCCGTCAGTTCGACCAGGACAATATCTCGGCCGACGCCCTCTATCGCCACAACCGCAACAGCGGACGGTCGTTCAGCCAGGAACTGCGCGTCCAATCGGAAGGAACGACCGCTATCGAATGGGTGGTGGGCGGACTGTACGCCAATGACCGCATCCGCCAGTTCAACAGCGTCCGGGCCGGCACGGAAACCAGCTACACCTATCCCGACGGCACGGTGATCGGCCTGTTGCCGCCGATCCCGCCAGGGTTCCGGATCAACGAGAACAACAAGATCTTCAAGACGGAAAGCATCGCGGCCTTTGCCGATGCGACATGGCACGTCTCGTCGCAATTCGATCTCGTCGCCGGCGGCCGCTACACGCACGACAAGATATCGAACCGCAACTTCGGCGTGGTGGCGTTCGAAGGGGCTGTCCCCGACATCGCGGGAAGCAAGAGCTTCTCGGACTTTTCGCCGCGACTGCTCGCTCGCTTCAAGTTCAACCGCGACAACAATGTCTACGCTTCGGTGTCAAAGGGATACAAGGCCGGCGGCATCGACATCAATTCGGGCTTCGCTTCGCCGTTCAGGCCCGAGACCCTCTGGAACTACGAGGTCGGCCTCAAGGGCGATCTGCTCGATCACAGCCTGCAATATGGCCTGTCCTTCTTCTACCTGAAGTGGAAGGACCTGCAGGTCCAGACGAACTTTCTCGCCATTCCGGGCGACATCAGTTCCGCGACCGAGCTGACGCTGAATGCGGCGCGGGCGACGAACAAGGGCTTCGAATTCGACGTCCACGCCCGGCTTTCGCCGACCCTCCGCTGGAACGCGGCCTTCGGCTACCTCGACAGCAAGTTCAAGAGCTTCCCCGATGCGGTTCTGGCGGGCGGCAACCAGGTCGACCTGACCGGCTATCGCCTGCCGAAGACGCCGCGCTACACCATCAGCACGTCGCTCGACTATGACGCGGAACTGGCCGACGGCGTCAGCCTCTACCTGCATCCGGAGATCAACTTCCGCTCGGCGGCACCGGGAGACCTGGAGGGCGTCGCGGCGGTTCCGCTCGCGCTTCCGAGCTTCCCCTATCAGCCCAAGGCCTATGCCGTCGTGAACCTGTTCGGCGGCGTCCGCTTCGGCCGGTTCGAGATCGGCGGATATGTCAACAACCTGTTCAAGGAAGACTATTACACCGGCACCGCCGACAATTTCGGCCTGGCCGGCATTCGCCTCCGCCCCCACCCCCGGACGTTCGGCGCTACCGCGAAGGTGAAATTCGGCGCCGATTGACAGCGGATATCGGGGCAGGTTCGCACGCGTGGACCTGCCCCGAACGCCGTCAGGGGGCCCGCCCCCTTCCATGTCGTTCAGCCATTCTCGAACGCCAGCACCCGCGCCGGATTTTCGCGGACCAGCACGTCGAAATCGGCTTCGGTGATGCCCGCCGCCAGGAACCGCGGCTTCAGCGTGTCGAAGAGGTGCCCCCACCCCCAGCCCCCCCAGCTCCGCTTGAAATTGTTGGGCAGGATGTCGTGCGACACCAATAGCTGGCGAACCCAGCCGCGACCGATCAGCTTCGCCAGTTCGTCGATCCGCCGGGCATCCTGGGGCAGCTGGATATAGCGGCCCTGATAGACGAAGACACCTTCCGATCCGAAGGTGTCATAGGACAGGTAGATGCCCCTGCGCAGCAGGTGCTCCTGATATTCCGGATCGTCGCCCGAGCCATCCTGATGGGCGAGCACGAGCTTCGTCAGCTCGCCGCCATTGTCAGTGAAGATCTTCAGCAGCTGTTCGGTCGAATCCCGGAACGAGGGCAGGATACCCGACATCACGTGCAGGAAGACCGGTGCACCGGTGAGCTTCTGCGCGCGGCCCGCGGCGGCGACATAATTGCGCTCGAGATCGGTGGGGCCTTCGATCCCCAGCTCCCCGATCACGCCCTTCCTGTAGCCGTCCACGCCCTGGCGGATGTCCTTGACCAGGAATTCGGTCAGCTCGTTCAGGCTGGCCTTGTGGACCCATGCGGGCACCATGGGATCGATATAGAAGCCGGTCCCGAGGATGAAGTTGATGCCGGTCCGCTCGGAAATCTGGCGGAGCCCCTCAACGTCCCGCGGGATGCCGAGGGAGCTCTGATCCACGATCGTGCGGCCGCCGGCCTTGGTGAACCATTCGAGCTCCCAGATCGTCTGATCGATCGACATGGGCGCGCGGAGCACCTTACCGAAGGCGCCGGGCGATCTCCGGAAGCGCCAGAGATCCTTCGGGTCGGGCTGGACCGGATTGATCAGGCCCGCATCCGGCGAGGGGATATCGCGCCCGGTATTCTGCGGCACTTCCTTGGGAATGGCGCCGAGCACATGCTCATGCGTGAGCGTGATACCGAGATCCGCCGCGGGGACGAGACCCCGCATCGTCACGGCGCTCGGCCGCTTCGCCGGCGCGCCCTTGGCCATGGCGGCCCCGGCCATGCGCGGGAGGGCGACCGCCGCCGCCGAACCGAAGATCAGCTCGGCAAAGCGGCGACGGGTCGGATGGGACATATCATGCATGATCAGAACCTTTCCCTCGCACCGGCATCGATTTCACGCGGCCCATCTCCGGGCCATTTCCTGTCCTCAATCCACCTGCGACCGGCCGATCCTGACGGCCGGCGGGAGTATGCAGGCGAGCGACAGGATGAAGAGAGCCGAACAGATCAGCGCTATCACCGCGAAGCCCGACTTCGGATCGAAGAAAAAGGTGATGAGCAGCGGGGCGGCCCCATAGCCCATCGTATAGAAGGCGACCGAAGCCGCGACGACGGTACCGCTCCGATCGAGCAGCGCCAGGACCGTGCGGAAGCACGGCGTCAGGAACATCGACAGGAAGGAAAGCAGCGCGGCGCCCAGGCAATAGAACCAGCCATTGGGCACGAACACGAACACCAGCCCGGCCGCGATGCTGGACAGGAGCGCGAACACGAAGATCGGCGGTAGGGCAAGACGGCGTGCCAGCCAGCCGATGCACAAGGGCGCCGGGATGCCGGCCAGTTGCGCCAGCCCCAGGTAGAAGCCGATTTCGGCCAGGCTCAACCGGTGCGACAGGCCGATCCTCTCGGCATAGACCCACAATCCCGCCGCCCCCGCCCAGAAGAAGCCGAAGGCGAAAAGGGCGAGGATCGGCTTCAGCGACAGGGCGGGCGGCGCCGTCGCGGCGGATTTGCCCGGGGCATCGGCCGTGGCGGCCCGACGCAACGGGGCGAGCCAGCCGAGGAAGGGAAGCGAAAGCGCGGCGAAGACCGCAAGGAACCAGAAGGTGCCGGCGCGGCCGCCGACCTCGACCAGCCAGGGGGTCGCGACCAGCGCCGCCGACGCCGCGAGCGCGACGGCGAAACCGATCATCGCGAAGACGCGACGGGGATCGGACGTCGCCGCGGCGACCGCGCCGCATATCGCCATCAGCGCGCCTTCGCCGATGCCCGTGGCGAACCGCGCCGCGATCATGACCGGCAACGGCACCATCATCGCGCAAAGCACGTTGGCGATGACGACCACCATCGTCATCACCGCCATGGCGCGGAGGCGATCGAGGCGCCGCATCATCATCGAGGTGGCGATCGCGCTGATCGCCATGCCGAACAGTTGCAGCGAGACGATACGCCCCGCCAGCGCCTCGCTCGCGCCATAGCTGTCGATCATCGCCCCGACGATGAACGGCATCACCAACAGGCTATATTCGCTGACCACCGATGCATAGACGGCGGCGAACAGGGGCTTGCCGCCGGTCGACCCGGAAGCGTGCGCCACCGCGATGCTGCTCATGCGAGACGCTCCACGAAGGACAGCAGCGCTTCGTTGAAGCCGTCGGCATCCTCCCAGAACAGGCAATGCCCGCAATCCGCGAACAGCCTCAGTTCGCCTCGCGGCAGCCGGTCCCGCAGGAACTCGGCTCCGCTTCTCGGCTGCGCGCTGCAGTCTCCGGAACAGACGAGGGTGGGCACGTCATAGTCCGCGATCATCCCGCGATAGTCGCGCAGGCACTGGTCGACGAAGATGGCGGCGGCGATCGCCTCGGGCGCCGAGCACATCTCGTTCGACATCCAGTCGGCCGCCTCGTCGTCGGGCTGGCGATGGAACATCATCGGCAATACGGCGCGCATGAACTGGTTGCGATTGGTCAGCACCTGCGCGGCCCAATCGTGCATCTCGGCGATGCCGACGAGAGCATCCTCGCATCCCGGATAGCGAAAGTCCGTCGGCGCCTGATCGATCACGACCAGTCCGCCGATGTCGTCCGATCCGAATTGAAGATGGTATTCCCAGGCGATCAGCGCGCCCATCGACCATCCGACCAGGATCGGCCGCTCCAGGCCGAGCGCCCGGATGAAGGCGCGCAGGTCCGCGGCGAGCGTCGGAACGGTGTGCCCGCCCGGCGTCATGCTCGAGCGGCCATGGCCGCGCAGGTCCAACGCGATGGCGCGATGGTGCCGGCCCACCGCCTCGAGCTGCCTGCGGAAGAAGCGGCTGCTCGCCCATAGGCCGTGCACGAACAATATGGGGCGGCCGGTGCCGACCGCTTCCCAATAAAGCTGCGTACCGCCGCCGATGTCGACGCTGCCCTGCTCCAGGCCCGCAATATGCATCTTCGTCATCCTGCCGTGAATCCCGCGTCGGCGAGCAGCGCCACGCCCGTGATCAATGATGCGTCGTCCGATCCGAGGAACAGCACGACGTCGGCGATCTCCTCCGGCCAGGCCAGCCGCTGGTGCAGCGGATGGATCTTGCCATATTCGGCGAAGGTCGCCTCGACGTCCGCATCGGCCGGCAAGGTGCTTTCGAGCATCGGCGTCCGCACCGCCCCGGGGCAGACGCAGTTGACCCGGATCCGCCCGGCATAATCCATCGCCATGCCCTTGGTGAGCTGGACGACGCCGGCCTTGCTCGGCCCATAGGCGCATTCGTCGGTCCATCCGACCAGCGCGAGCGCGGACGCGACGTTGACGATGGCGCCCCGCCTTTCGATCAGCGACGGCAGGCAGGCCCGGGACATCAGAAAGGTGCCGGTCAGGTTGACGGCCAGGGTCCGCTGCCATCCGTCGAGCGGCGTCGTGAGCGCGGGCTCCTGCGGCCCCGCGATCCCGGCATTGTTGACCAGCAGGTCGATGCCCCCCGCGCGATCGGCCACCGCCTCGACGGCCGCCGCGACCGACGCCTCGTTCGCCACGTCGCAGGCGATCCCGATTCCCGCCACCGGCAGCATCGCCGCCGTCTCGGCGGCCGCCGCGGCGTCGATGTCGCAACAGGCGACGAAAGCGCCTTCCTGCGAGAGGCGAACGGCGATCGCGCGACCGATGCCCGCCCCTGCTCCCGTCACGATCGCGATCCTGCCCGCGAGTCTTTGCGCAATGGTCATGTCGTTCCTATCGGGCGGTCACGCCGCCATCGACGGGCAAGGCCACGCCGGTGACGAAGTTCGCCTCATGTGAGGCCAGGAAAGCGATGGCGGCGGCGATCTCCTCCGGTTGGCCGACTCGTCCGATCGGCTGTTCCGCATCGATGTCGGCACGGGCGGCGACCGGGTCCGCCTGCCCCGCGATCCACGCCCGCATCATCGGCGTGTCCACGAAGCAGGGCGCGACGCAATTGATGCGGACGCCATGAGGCGCCGCATCCAGCGCGGCAGCCCGGACGAAATGCACGAGGCCGCCCTTGCCGGCGCAATAGGCCGCCTGTCCGGCCATGCCCACCAGCCCCGCGTCGGATGCTACATGGACGATCGAACCGGATCGGCGCGGCTGCATCACGCGCAGCGCGGCACGCGTCGCGCGGAAGGCGCCGGAGAGATTGACGTCGATCAGCCGTTGCCAGGTCGGATCGTCCGTCTCGGCCGCCGTTCCCGGCGCGGGCAGGCCCGCGCAGTTGACGAGGACGTCGAGGGGCGCCGTCGCTTCCACGGTCTCGATCGCCCGATCGACGTCGTCGCTGCTGGTGATGTCGCCGCGGATGAAAAGCGTATCGCCTCCATCGGGCTCCACCCGATCGGCGATCCAGACCCGCGCTCCCTCGGCCCGCAAGCGGCTGACCGTCGCCGCACCGATACCCGATGCGCCCCCGACCACGATCACGGCCCGGCCGGCGAAACGGCCCGCTACGATGGACATCGTAATCCTTTGTCACGTCGCGACATCGACATTATTCTCCAACTGGTGCTTAGCTAGGTCGCTGGGTAAACAGATGCTGTCAACTCGGAACGAATGAATTGAAAAAGGAACATTCCATTGCGTGATAGCGATGAAGCCATTGGTCGCGACCTCGCCCAACGGATCGTCGAAATCCGGGCGGAACGCGGGCTCAGCTTGCGCAAGCTGGCATCCATATCGGGCATCCCGCTTTCGACCCTGTCCAAGGTGCAGAACAATCTCACGACGCTGACCTATCCGCATCTGGTCCGGCTGGCGGCCGCCCTCGGTCTCGAACTCTCGCAGCTGTTCAGCAAGCCCGAAGCCGATGTCCGCGCCGGCCGCCGCGCCGTGACCCTGAAGGGCCAGGGTCTCCACGAAGCGACGACCCGCTACCGGTTCGAGCTGCTCTGCGCCGATCTCGCCGCCAAGAAGATGAGCCCCGGGATCATGGAGGTCACCGCCAGGACCCTCGAGGAAGCCGGCGGGCTCGACGATCATGAGGGCGAGGAATTCATCTTCGTCCTCAGCGGCGAGGTGACCGTCCTCACCGAAGACTATCGCCCCACCGTCCTGCACGAGGGCGATTCCATGTATCTCGACAGCTCGGCGGGGCACGCCTACGTCGCCAGCGGCGAAGGGCCGGCCCGCGTCCTTGCCGTGACCACGCACATGATCCGCGATCTTCAGCACCTCTGACCAGCCCGGACCGGGCGTCCCGGCGGGAGGACGAGGCCCGGCGCGCCCGAGTCCCGCGCGCCGATCGTCCTCCCGCCCATGTCGCCGCTCCGCGCCGCGCCTCAGAAGCTCTTGGTGAACTCGATGCCGAGCTCCCGCGGCGGCGCGATCAGTTCGATCGCATAGACGAACGCCAGCAGGTCTTCCTTGTGCGTGGCATAGTGCTTGTCGAACAGGTTCTTGCCATAGAAGGCCAGGTTCCAGCCGTCGGCCTCCGAACCGATGCCGATCCTGCCGTTGAACAGGCTATAGCCCTTCTGCAGATTGTAGACGCTGTTCTGGGCGTTGAAGTAGAAGCTGCTCTTGTACGACCAGTCGAGGCGGATCGCGGCCATGGTGTCCTCGCCGCCCAGCGGCACGCCGAACCTATACTCGCCGCCCAGGTTGACTGCCCATTTCGGAGTGTCCGGCAACTTGTCGGCGGCGTCGATATCGGCGCCCGCGACGATATTACGATATTTGTTGTCCAGATAGGTCGCGCTGAAGTCCAGCGTCAGGCCGTCGCCGACAAGTGCCAGGCCTTCGAGCTCAGCGCCCCGGATGCGCGCATCGGCCGGATTGCCGACGACGTTGATCGTCACGCCCGTCACCGGATCCGGCAGGTTGAGCGTGGTCTGGATGTTCTTGTAATCGGTCTGGAAGAGCGCCGCATTGAGCTGCACGCGTCGGTCGAACAGGCGGCTCTTCACGCCCGCCTCATAGGTGATCGCCTTTTCCTGGTCGAACGACAGGAAGGTGTTGACGCTCTGCGCCCGGCCATTGAAGCCGCCGCTCTTGAAGCCGGTGGCGGCACTGGCATAGGCCATCAGGTCACGCGAGAATTCATATTGCATGGCGAGGCGCCAGGTGAAGAATTTCCAGCTGTCCGATTGGCGGGTCGGCGGCACGAGATCGACGAAGAATTTGTTCGCGTAGGTCTCGATCGTGTCGATCTTCTTCTCGTAGGAATAGCGCCCGCCGGCCGTCAGCGAGAAGGCATCGGTCAGCTTGTAGGTTCCCTGGGCGAACAGGGCCGCCGTCCGGTTCTTGAAGTCATTGGTCGTATAGGTGTCGAAGCCGTCGGGATTCTCGGCATAGGACAGCGGCAGATAGATGCCGCTGAATCCCTTCTCCCGCAGATAATAGCCGCCGATCGCATAATCCAGGCGGTCGCCGACCGCCTTGCCGGTCAGGACGAGCTCCTGCGAGAACTGGTTCTGGGTGTCGTCGACCTTCTGATCGCCCAAGGCATAGGGGGACGCATCGAAATCGAGCCCGGTCGCGCTGGTGAGATCGCGATAGGCAGTGATCGACTTGATCTCGGCACCGCCGATATCCCACGACAGGGTCAGCCGCGTTCCCCAGATATCGGCCTTGTTGCCGGGATGGAAGCCGGCGAAATTCCGATAGGAGCCGGGGGACAGGAAACGGTCGTCATAGGGCTGGAGACCATTGGCGACGGCGAACTCGTTCTGCGGGATCGTGACGAAGCTGTTCGCGTTGATCGCGGTCACGATCGCCATCTTCTCCTGTTCGTCGACATGCGTCCAATCGCCCGCGAGCTCGGCGTAGAAGTCCGGCGACGGCGTCCAGCGCAGCGCTCCGCGCATGATCAGCTGATCGGTGCCGTTGGTCTTCTGATTATCGAACAGGCTGCGCCCATAGCCGCGCTGGTTCTTGGTCAGCGCACTGAAACGGACCGCGAGCTGGTCGGTGACGATGGGAAGGTTGACCATTCCCCCCACGTCCATCCGATAATTCTCGCCCAGCCGGGCGACCACCTTCCCCGAAGCCTCGCGGGCATCGGGCGCCAGCGTGTAGACGCTGATCGCGCCGCCGACCGCATTCTTGCCGAACAGCGTGCCTTGCGGTCCGCGCAGCACCTCGACCCGCTCGATATCGAGCAGGTCCAGCGCGCCGCCGGCGGTTCGCGCGATGTAGACGCCGTCGAGATAGACGCCGACCCCCGGATCGGTCGTGGCGATGAAATCGAACTGCCCGATCCCGCGGATGAAGAAGCCGGCATTGCTGCCGCCCTGCGAGCTGGTCGTCACCTCGACGCCCGGCGCCTTGGTCACGATGTCGGTGATGTTGGTCGCCGACCGGCGCTCGAGGTCGTTGGCGGTGACGGCGGACATGGCGATCGGAACGGTCTGCACCGTCTGCTCGCGCTTCTGCGCGGTGACGACGATATCCTCAATCCGTTCCCCATCGGAAACACTGGACATTTGCGCGGAGGCGGCCGACGCCGTTCCCAGCGCGAGCGCGCTGGTCAGATAAAACCACCCGGAATCCCTCATTTTCATATCTATTCCCCTTATTTCGGCCCTTGGGCTCGAGGTCGTTCAGCGAGTCAGCCACGCCTCTCCGCGCACCCCTTTTATCAAAAATGTTCCCATTGACAAACAAATGTTCCGAATTGATACGGAAAGAGACAAGGCTGCGTTGGAACGGCCGGGAAAACGGGGTATTCGAGAATGATGGATTTGAACCGCGCGCTGGAGATGGATCGTTCGGATCCGCTCGCGGGGACGCGCGCGGCCTTCGCATTGCCCGAGGGCGTGATCTACCTCGACGGGAATTCGCTGGGCGCGCTGCCGTGCAACGCCGCCGCGAGGGTGGCCGAGGTGATCAGCCGGCAATGGGGCCACGACCTCATCCAGAGCTGGAACCGGCACGATTGGATCTCCATGCCGGCGCGGGTGGGCGATCGCATCGCCCGGCTGATAGGGGCGGATGCCGGAGAAGTGGTCGCCGCGGACAGCACCTCCGTCAACCTGATGAAATTGCTCTCGGCAGCGCTCAAGCTACGCCCGGGACGGCGCACGATCCTGTCCGACAACGGCAACTTCCCGAACGATCTCTATATCGCGCAGGGGGTGTCCGCCCTGCTCGGCGAAGGCCATGTCCTGCGCATCGTCGACCCGGACAAGGTCGGAGACGAGATCGACGGCGACACCGCCATCCTGATGCTTACCGAGGTCGACTATCGCAGCGGACGCCGGCACGACATGCGCGCCCTGACCAGCCGGGCGCATGCCGCCGGGGCGTTGGTCATATGGGACCTGTGCCACAGCGCGGGCGCCATGGACGTCGACCTCAATGCGGCGGGCGCCGACATGGCGGTGGGATGCGGTTACAAATATCTGAACGGCGGGCCCGGCGCCCCGGCGTTCATGTTCGTCGCCCGTCGGCTCCAGGGTGACCTGAAACCCGCGCTTTCGGGCTGGATGGGCCATGACCGGCCTTTCGACTTCGATCTCGATTATCGGCCCGCCACGGGGGTGGTCCGCAATCTCGCCGGCACTCCGCCCATCATCGGCCTGACTGCGCTTGATGCGGCATTGGATGCCTTCGATGGCGTCGACATGCGGGACGTGCGGAGGAAATCGCTGGCGCTCGGCGATCTCTTCATCGAATTGGCGCGCGAGCGCCTCGCCCGCCATGGGCTGGAAATCGTGACGCCCGAGGCTCATCCCACCCGCGGGAGCCAGGTCTCTCTCCGCCATCCGGAAGCCTATGCGATCGTCCAGGCCCTGATAGCGGAAGGCGTGGTCGGCGATTTCCGCATGCCAGACATCGCCCGGTTCGGCTTCGCGCCGCTGTACACGAGCTTCGCCGACATCTGGCATGCGATCGATCGGCTCGAAGCGATCATGGCCGCCGGAAGTTTTCGCGAAGCGCGTTTCCGTAAGCGACTGGCGGTGACCTGAAGCGGTGATCCGCCGCATCGGATTCCGAACGCCTAACGGACGCCTTCCGTTGCATTCGCGTCCTGCGCCGCACGGACCGCGGCCGAGAAGCTGCGGCTCGCGACGATCAGCGCCAGCAGGCCGATGACCGAGAAGATCACCAGCACTGTCAGGATCGAATAGCCGAGGCCGGTGGCCGGGTTGGTCCAGACATGGTCGCTGAACACCCCGATCGTCGTCGGACCAAGCCCCATCGCGGCCAGCGTGGTGAGCGCCAGATAGGTCGCGGACATGATCCCGCGATGGCGCATCGGAGTCAGCATCTGGATGCCCGAATAGGATTGCGGCCCCCCGGCCAGAACCATGATCTGCGCCATCGCATAGCCGACCAGCGCCAGCGTCAGGCTGTCGGTGATCACCATCAGCAGGGCGCCGGGAATGGCGAGCATGAAGGCACAGACCATCACCCGCAGCGGCGCCGTCTCGACGCCGCGCTGGAGGAGCCTGTCGGCGATCACGCCTGCGGCGATGCCGCCAAGCGGGCCGATCGCGACCACGATGACGCCGACGATCATCGCCGCCTCGCCGACACCGAGATCATAACGCCGTACGAAGAAGCTGGGCGCCCAGGCCGCGAACAGGTGAGCATTGAGGATCGTACAGGTGCCGGCCACGACGAAGCTGAGCACGCCAACGCGATGCCGTGCGACATGCCCCCACAGGTCGCTCATCGCCTTGCCGACCGCGAGCCGCGGGCTGGTCCGCGCCGGCTCCCGGATGGTGAGCAGGATCAGCGCCGCGGGAATACCCGGCAGCGCCGCCGCCAGGAACAGCACCTGCCACGGCCGGAACTCGACACCCAGCAGCATCAGGCCGCCCTGCGCGGCGAGCAGCGACAACAGGGCGCCGCCGCCGATGAAGGCCACAGCCTTGCCGCCGGTCGCGCCCATCATGAAGATGCTCGTCGCGGTGCCCAGCCGGTTCCTGACGATATAGGCGCCGATCAGCGAGATCGCGGCGGGCATGATCGACGCCTCGCCGAGGCCGACGATCAGGCGCATCGCGAACAGCGATTCGAACGAGGTCGCGAAGGCGCAGGCACCTGTCGCGAAGGTCCAGGCGACGCAGCCGATCGACAGCATCGCACGGCGCGACCGGGTGTCCGCGATCCGGCCCAGCGGAATGCCGGCGGCACAATAGAGCAGCGCGAAGGCCAGCCCCTGCAGCAGGCCGAGACTGGTGTCGCTGAGGTTGAGGTCGGTCTTTAGTGGCACCATGATCACGCCCATCAGGAAGCGATCGGTCGCCGAGATCAGGTTCACGAAGGTCAGGATGCCGAGCACATACCAGCCATAGCGGCTCGTCGTCTCCACCGCGGGCGCGACCGCAAGCCGCTGCGGGGAAGGCGGCAGGGCCGCCACGGTTCGCTCATGTCCCATGCTATTCACATCCTCTTCCGGCCGGAGCCGTGGCTTGAACGGATCGCGCCCTCACGATGTCGTCGACATGAGTTCGACGAGATTGCCGTCGGGATCGCGGAAATAGACGGACTGGCCGGGCTCGCCCGCCGCCGAGCGGCGCGGCACCGGGCCTTCGATCACGGCGACGCCGACCGCGGCGAGATGCGCGATCGCCGTCCCGATCGGCGCATTCCATCGAAAGCAGATATCGAGGCAGCCGGGCGCCGCGGCCGGCGCCGCCAGGTCGAGGCCGTTTCCGTGGCGATGGAGGCTGAGCAGCGCATCGCCCACCTCGACCTGTTGGACCGCCACCTCGCCATCGATCCGATGGGGCTCGCGCGTGCAGCGTGCGCCGAGCACCCGCGACAGGAAGCCGACCATCGCCGGAAGATCCGCGACGGGATAGGCGACATGGTCGATGGGGCCGATCGGCAGGTCCATGATCTCTCCCGCCCGGCGGCGGCAAGGCGCCCGGGCCAACCGGCGATACGGCGGAAAACCGTCGCCTGCGGCCGGGATACCCCGGCGGAGGGTCATTGCCAAGGATTGATTTAATTGTATGATACAAAAATTGGAAAGGATGACCCGTGGGCGTCAAAGCATTGTTCCGTCACGCGGCCCGCCTGTGGCCCGAACGGCCCTTCCTCGACGACGGGGGCGAGCGGCTGAGCTATGGGCAGGCGGCGGAGCGGGTGGGCAGGATGGCCTGCGGCCTCGGTCGGGGCGAACCGCTGGCCGGAACCAAGGTCGCGCTGCTGACCCCCAACAGCAGCGCCGGCTTCTGCGCGCTGCTCGCGATCTATGAGGCCGACGCCGTCTTCGTGCCGCTCAACGCCAGCTTCCCGATCGACGAGCATCGCGCCGCGATCGAGGAGCTGGGGGTTTCGGTCCTGCTGTTCAGCCGGAAGCTGGCGACGGGCGTCGACGCCCTGCTCCGCGACTGTCCGACGCTGCGCGAGGCGATCTGCATCGACGGCGAAGCCGATATCGGAACGCCGTTGAATGCGCTCCTGGCGCGTGGGGCGGATCGGACGATGCCCGACATCGCCGGCGACCCGGCCGATATCGTCGCCATCTATCCGACCGGCGGATCGACCGGCCGGCCCAAGCGGGTGATGCACAGTCGCCGCACCTGGACGACGATGGCCGCTTGCTTCCACAGCGCGCTGCCGGTCGATGATCATGCCCGCTATCTCGCGGCCCCGCCGATAACCCATGCTGCCGGGGCCTTCGGGCTGATGCTGATGGCGAAGGGGGCGACCATCCTGCTGCACGATGGCTTCGACGCGGGCGCGATCCTCGACGCGATCGAGCGCGACAGGCCGACCCATCTCTACCTGCCGCCCACCGCGATCTACAAGCTGCTCGAACATCCGGGCGTGCAGGATCGCGACGGCTCGTCGCTGCGCGCCTTCATGTACACCGCCGCGCCGATGTCGCTCGACAAGCTGCGCCAGTGCATCGCCATTTTCGGCCCCGTGATGGCGCAATTCTGGGGGCAGATGGAGGCACCGAGTTTCTGCACATGCCTGCCCCCGGCCGACCATGTCATCGACGACCCGGCGCTGGCCGGCCGGCTCGCGAGCTGCGGGCGCGAGACAATGTTCACCCGGGTCGAGGTGCTGGACGACGACGGGACGATCCTGCCGCCCGGCGAACGCGGCGAGCTCGCGGTGCGCGGCGGACTGGTGATGGCCGGCTATTATGAGAATCCCGAGGCGACGGCGGAGGTTTCCCGCAACGGCTGGCACCTGACCGGCGACCTCGGGTTCAAGGACGCGGACGGCTATGTCTACATCGTCGGGCGCAAGCGCGACATCATCATCACCGGCGGCTACAACGTCTATCCGGCCGATGTCGAACAGGCGCTTTGGGGCCATCCCGACGTCGAGGAATGCGCCGTGATCGGCGTGCCCGACGAGCTGTGGGGCGAGGCGGTGCTGGCGGTGGTCCAGCCCAAGCCCGGACATGATCCCAGCGCGACGGAGCTGATCGCCTGGTGCAAGGCGAAGGTCGGCAGCATCAAGGCGCCGAAGCGCGTCGAGCTGCGCACGGACATTCCGCGCAACGCCGTCGGCAAGGTCGACAAGGTGGCGCTGCGCGCGCCCTATTGGAAGGATCGGGCGCGCGCCGTCTGACGGCGGGGCCGCGCGAAGGCGGCCCCGCGCCCCGATCAGTTCAGTTCCTTGGCCGAATAGTTCAGCAGCGTCCGCGCCATCAGCAGGCGTTGCGCCTCGTTCGGGCCTTCATAGATGTCGAGGATGCGCGCATCGCGAAGCGCCTGCTCGACCGGCAGCTTCTCGGAAGCGCTCTCCGGACCCAATATGTCCATGCAGTCGCCGATCAGCTTGCGGACCATCAGCCCCGCCTTGCACTTCGCGAGCGACGGATAGAATTTACCGGGGCCCTTCGCCTGCTCATGCCATTTGGCGTGGAGCATGGTCAGGTAGGTCGCGTCCCACAGCGCCTCCATGCCGAGGATGCGGTCCTCGACCGCCGAGCGCGAGGCCAGCGAGCCGGCATAGTTGAGCGCCTTGCCGCCCTCCGCATATTTCTCGCGCACCAGGTCCAGCGCGACGCGCGCATAACCGAGCGCCTGCCCCGCGATCAGCGCGCGGGTGCCGTTGAAGATCGACAGCGCGTCCTTGAGATTGCCTTGCAGCCGGTTGAGCGCCGGCACCCGCACATCCATGAAGAAGGTCGCGACCGTATCCCAGTTCCTGAGGCCCAGCTTGTCCATCTGCGGGCCGACGCCGTAGCCCGGCATCCCCTTGGTGACGACGAAGAGGCTGATGCCTTCGTCGCCCTGGGGGCCGACCGCGCGGCACATCACCAATATGCCGTCGGCATGGGTGGCGTTGGAGGAGAATATCTTCTCGCCGTTGATCACCCATTCGTCGGTCGCGGCATCATAGGTCGCGACCGTCCGCATCGAGGCGGGATCGGAGCCGCCATTGGGTTCGGACATGCCCCAGGCGAGGTAGAGCGGCTGGAAGGCCGCGATCTGCTCGGGCGTACCGACCTTCTCGATCAGCTTGCCCGACAGCGAGACGTTCATCGCATCGGCATTCTCGCCCTGCCAGTAGAGCGGCTTGAAGCCGTAGCTCTCCTCAAGATAGATCAGCGGCTCGATGATCGTCAGGCCGCTGAGGTCGTCGGCGCGCTGATGGGCGAAATCGCGGACATGGACGATGTCCTCCTGCCCCTCAAAGGCAAATTGCTCGGCGAAGTCGGGCCGGTCGAACTCCATCGTCCGGTCGATGCCCTTGGCGCGCTTCTGGAAACCGATCGCCTGCCGGCGCGCGAGCGCGATGACCTCCTTGTCGCCGTCGGTAAGCTCGAAATCGATCATAGAGATTCTCCCATCGCCTCATCGCCGATCGAACCGAGGTCCTGTGCCGGCACTGCTTTGATGATCATGATACAAATCCCGAGGTAAAAGTAAAACATTTGTTTGCAGCAACCCGAACCCCTTACACCATCGGGGTTTCGGTGGCCGACGCACCTCGCCGCGCTGATCGGATTTTTCGAATCGGTGCGCGATCCCCGCGTGTTGAAGATGGACGTTTCAAAAACGCCTGCTAATATGGCGCCCATCCTCAGGTCGGGCACGACATCAAGAAAGGCGCGTCGAATCCTCCATGCAGCTTGCCAGCCAGAAAAGACGAGGGAGCGCCCCTGACGCCCCTTCGACCCGGGACAGATTGAAGGCAGCCGCGCGGAGCCTGTTCGCCGAACGCGGGATCGAAGGCACTACCGTCCGCGATATCCTGACGGTCGCGGGCGAGAAGAACGGAGCCTCCCTCAACTATTATTTCCGTTCGAAGGAAGAGCTGATCCGCGAGCTGACGGTCGACGTGTTCCGGCTGATGGACGACCGATGGAATGCCCAGCTCGCCGAGCTCGACCGTCAAGGCCGGCCGTTGGATATCCGGGACTATGTCCGGATCCTGGTGACCTCGTCGGACACGAGCGACGTGGAGGACGAGCCGACCACCGCCCGGCTTTCCGAAGCGATCACCCATCACCGCTACCATCTGGTCCGCGAAATCCTCAAGGAGCACCGGCTCAACGCCTATGACGTGATTCTGGGCCGAATCGCCGCGCTGATGGAGGACATGCCGCGGCCGATCCTGCGGCAGAGGCTGCTGCTGCTCACCCGCTATCTCTCATCGGTGTTCGCGCTCTACGAAGCGAGCCGCGCCTCCAACGCGCAGCCCCGCTCGGTGCAGCTTCCGCAGGGCGCCGATCTCGGCAATCTTGTGGATACAGCGGTGGGCATCCTGACCGCCCCGGTGGTCGACGCCAACCCTGGCGAGGACTGACCTGCCCGCAATCAGCCGGGCGCATATAGACCGAGAGCAGCCTCCAGCCCGCGCGGCGCGCGCGCCTTTCCCGGATTATAGCCCGGCATCAGCAGCCGGACGATCCGGCGCAGGTGAAAGGCCCGGAAGCGCTTCATGAAATCCTGCTGGCGGGCCAGCGAGCGTTCGAGTTCCTCGGGCGTCATCGCGGCCCGTTCCTGCTGGAGCAGCGCGCCCATGATGCGCTTGTTGTGCGCGGCGAGGTGGCGATAGGTGAAGATCACCATCTTCGCCCGGAAGAACCAGTCGCCGTAGATGGCGCAATAGACGTCGTGGCAGACCGAGCGATGCTCATATTCCTCGCCGAGGTGCCAGCGCCACATCGCGATCGTCCGGGGGTCGGCATCGGCGATCAGGTCGTCCGCCTCCTCGAACAGGAACAGCGCCATGCTGAGCGCCAGCGTCTCGAACGCGGCGGCATAGGCACAGTTGAACTTGTGCGACCTGTTGGCCAGGAAGCCGCGATAATCGGCACGCTTCGCCTCCTCGGCCTCCTTCAGGAAGGGGTAGGTCTTGCGGAGCTCGGCATTGTAGGCGTTGTGCACCTTGTAGTGGGTCGTCTCCTGCTTGATGAACAGGTCGATCTCGGGTGCGAGGTGCCGGTCCTTCGGCTTCAGCAGCGGCTTGGCCTGCGCCATCACCTGGTTGAGATAAGGCTCCACCGCCGGCGCGCCCGCCGAACCGGCGGTGAACAGCGACGCGAACTCGATATTGCGCGTCCAACGCGCGGGCACGCCGGTGAAATCGATATTGGGCTGACGATGGACGAGCTGCGTCATGACGGCGTCTCCATGGTTTTATGTCTATACATTATTCATTGCGACACCTGGCCGGCCATCGGCGGGCGGGCGGGCGTTACGCTGAAGCGGGGCGCCGGGGCCGGCTGGATATGCCCGTCGACGGTGACGAAGCTGCACCGGGCCAGGCTATGCGGATCGCGCGGCGCTTCGGCGAGCGATAGCACCGGCGCGAAGCAGGCGTCGCAGCCGTCGAAGGCAGCCGTCCATTCGTCGCGGCTGCGGGATCGGAACAGCGTCTCCAGCCGGGCCCGCATCGCCGGCCAGGCGGCGCGGTCGTTCTGCCGCGCAAACAGCGGATCGTCGGCGAGGCCGAGCCGATCGAGCAGCAGCGCGTAGAATTGCGGCTCGAGCGCGCCGATCGCGACGTGGCGGCCGTCGGCGGTCTCATAGCTGTCGTAGAAGGGCGCGCCGGTATCGAGCAGGTTGACGCCACGCTCGTCGGTCCAGGAGCCCTGCGCCAGGAAGGACCAGGTCATCGCTCCCAGCAGCCCCGCGCCATCCACCATCGCGCAGTCGACCACCTGCCCGCGTCCGGTGCGGCGGGCGGCCATGATCCCGGCGAGCATGCCAAATGCCATGAGCATGCCGCCGCCGCCGAAATCGGCCACGGCGTTGATCGGCGGGGTCGGCTTCCCACCGGCGCGGCCATAGCCGTGAAGATTGCCCGCCAACGCGATGTAATTGATGTCGTGCCCGGCGCGCGGCGCCATCGGTCCGGTCTGGCCCCAGCCGGTCATCCGGCCGTAGACGAGCCGTGGATTGTCCGCGAGCAGCAGCTCCGGGCCCAGCCCGAGCCGCTCCATCACACCGGGGCGGAACCCCTCGATCAGTCCGTCGGCGTCACGCGCCAGCGCGCGCACCGCCGCGACGCCGGCCGGGTCCTTGAGGTCGATGACATGGGTCCGACGCGAGCGCAGCAGCACGTCACGGCCGCCGAGCGGCGCCGCCGCGCCCAGCGGGTCGCCGGGCCGCTCGATGCGCAGCACCTCGGCGCCATGATCGGCCAGCATCATCGCGCAGAAGGGGCCCGGTCCGATCGAGGCGATCTCGACGATCCGCAGGCCCGCCAGCGCGCCCTGCCCGCCATCCCCGCTCCAGTTCGGCATGGCCCCGTCCACCATGGCGGTCAGGCGGCCACCGGCGCCGGCCGGCGAGCGGCGACGCTGCGCAGCAACCCGCCCGGCCGCGCGCCGCTGTCCTCGCCATTCTCCTGGATCACGACGCCGTTGACGATCGTGGCCACATAGCCGGTCGCCTTCTGCATCAGCCGCGGCGCGCCGGTCGGCAGGTCGTTGGTCAGGTGCGGCTGGAGGAAGCCGAGCTTGTCGAAGTCGATCAGGTTGATATCCGCCTTGTAACCGACGCTGATCTGCCCTCGTCCGGTGAGCCCATAGGTGCGCGCCGTGTCCGATGTCTGCTTCTTGACCACCATCTCCAGCGGCAGCTTCGACCCGCGTTCCCGGTCGCGTGCCCAATGGGTGAGCATGAACGTCGGCACGCCCGCGTCGCAGATCACCGCGACATGCGCGCCGCCGTCGCCGCCGCCCAATACCGTGTCCGGATCGCTCAGCATCTCGCGCTGGGCTTCGAGGTCGCCGTAATTATAGCCGGCCATCTGGTGGAGGATCGCGCCGCGGCCGTCGTCCTCCAGCAAGGCGTCGAGCGCCACGGCACGCGGATCGCGGCCCTCGCGCTGGGCGATGGCCGAGATCGAGTTGGCGGGATCGGGTTCATAGTCGATCGGCGTGGTGACCGGATACATATCCTTCCACGCGTCGCCGAACAGCTTCTTGTACTGGTCGCCCTTGCGGGTCTGGCCCTGCGCGCCCTCGGCCGCGATCGCCGCGCGCAGCGCGGGATCGGCCTTGAGCCGGCGCACCCGCTCCTCGAACGGCAGGTCGTCGAGGCTGCGCATCGTCGGCGATTCGAAGAAGGGGTTGATCTTGTTCTCGAGGGTCAGGATCGCCCCTACCGCACGCGAATAGACCTGCGGCGTGACGTCCGCCCCCGTCTTTCGCGCCGCGCGGCATTCGGCGAGCAGCTCGCGCCACAGGTCGGGCGCATTGGACACCTGGAGGCAGAGGAAGGTCACCGGGATGCCGATCCGCTGGGAAATGTCCTTCATCCAGGCGATTTCCTGCTGCGGGGCGAGCAGGTCGTCACCGCTCAGGCCGTTGGGCGCCACCTCGAAGATGCCGCGCCCGCTGTCGCCGATCGCACGGGCGATCGCCTCCAGCTCGGGCAGGCCGGCGGTCGCGCCGGGCACGCGGGCGCCGTCGATCGCGCGGTGCATGATCGAGCGCGTGGTCGAGAAGCCGAAGGCGCCCGCCTCCATCCCCTCGCGCACCGCAGCCGCCATCCGGGCGATCTCCTCCGCGCTGGCCTCGCTGTTGTCGGCGCCGCGCTCGCCCATCACATAGGCCCGCAGCGCCGCATGCGGGATCTGCGTCGCGATGTTGAGCGCGTAGGGACGGCGATCGAGCGCGTCGAGATACTCGGGAAAGCTCTCCCATTCCCATTGGATGCCTTCCGACAGGGCGGCGCCGGGAATGTCCTCCACCCCCTCCATCACCCCGATCAACCATTCGCGCTTGTCCTGGCGGACCGGCGCGAAGCCGACGCCGCAGTTGCCCATCACGATGGTGGTGACGCCGTGCCAGAAGGACGGGGCGAGCTGCGAATCCCAGGTGACCTGGCCGTCATAATGGGTGTGGATGTCGACCCAGCCCGGCGTCACCAGCAGGCCGCGCGCGTCGATCACCCGCTTCGCCGGCGTATCGATCGCGCCGATCTCGACGATCTCGTCGCCCTGGATGCCGACATCGGCGAGCCGCGCCTGCGCACCGGTTCCGTCAACCAGCGTTCCACCCTTGATCAGTAGGTCGAGCATGAGGTCTCCAATTCGAATGAGAGAAGGGATGGTTTCAGCATGGCACCGATCCGCCATTGTCGGCCGCCGACTGCCGCAGCCGATCGCCAAGCCCGCCGGGTCCCTGCCCGGGCTGCGGAAGCCGGGTCTTGTTCATCAGGTCGACCGCCCAGCCCGGATATTCGGGCGGCAGCGCGCTGACCGCGTCCAGCCGGGCCAGTTCGTCGGCGTCCAGCTCCAGCGCCATCGCGGCGAGATTGTCGTCGAGCTGTTCGAGTCTCTTCGCGCCGACGACGATCGTGCTGACATAGGGCTTGCTGAGCAGCCAGGCGATCGCGACCCGCGCCACCGACACGCCATGCGCATCGCCGATCGCGCGCATCGCGTCGATGCAAGCCCAGGCGCGCTCGCGATCGACCGGCGGATAGTCGAGCTGCGCGCGCCGCCCCTCGCCCCCGTCGCCGCCGTCGCGCCGATATTTGCCCGACAGCAGGCCCCAGGCGAGCGCGCCCCAGACCATCAGCCCGATCTTCTGGTCCTGGATCAGCGGTGCGATCTCCCGCTCCAGGTCGCGCCCGGCGATCGAATAATAGGCCTGTAGCGACTGGAAGCGCGTCAGGCCGCGGCGGTCCGAGACGGCGAGCGCCTTCATCAGCTTCCACGCCTGCCAGTTCGAACAGCCGACATAGCGGACCAGCCCCCGGGCGACGAGATCGTCGAGCGCACGCAGCGTCTCCTCCTCGGGCGTGATCGGGTCCTGCCCGTGCATCTGGTAGAGATCGATATGATCGGTGCCGAGCCGCTTCAGGCTGGCCTCGACCGACGCCATGATATGGGCGCGGCTGCCGCCGATGTCGTTGGGCCCCGCGCCGGTGCGGCTGAAGAATTTGGTGGCGATGATCATGTCCGACCGGCGGATGCCAAGATCCCTGAGCGCCTGGCCGATCGCAATCTCCGACCGCCCGTCGGCATAGACGTTGGCGGTGTCGATCAGGTTGACGCCCTTGTCGATCGCATGCGCGACCATGCGATTGACCGCCGCCTGATCGAGATTGCCGATCATCTGGTAGAGCCCGTCGCCGTCCTGCGCGCCGAAGGTCAGCGCGCCCAGCGACAGCCGCGACACGAACAGGCCGGTATCGCCGAGCAGAGCGTAGCGCATCGCCTCCGCCCCGCTCATCGCGCCGCCTCCGCCGCCAGCCGCCGCCCGGCCTCGGCCCACAGAGCGTCGTTGCCGGAGGTCCACAGACGGGTCCATCTGAGCTTCGTCAGCCGCCAGCCCCCGGCGGTGCGGGCCGCGTCGATGTCATAGCGCGCGCCGATCACCGACCAGGGCTCGCGCGCCTCGACCGCCATGTGATGCGTCGCCAGCACATAGGCGCTGGCGGTCGCGCGGTCGCCGTCGACGGCCACCAGATGGTTGGTGCTGACATGCTGGGTCATGCTGAACTGGCTGATCATCCGGATCAGGCCGTCGGCACGATCGGCGGTGCGGTGCCGGCCGGGACGGATCGGCCCGTCGCCCATGTCGGGGAAGCCGATGAACTCGGTCTCCATCTCCTCGGCCCAGGCGGCGCGGATCTTCTCCGGGTCGCGGGTGTCGATGCCGTCCAGCCAGGTCAGGATCAGCCGCCGTATCCGGGATTCGTCGACCAGTTCGCGTAGCGCTTCATCCATATCATGCATCCTGCGCCTGCGCCGCGCGCCACTCTTCCGGCGCATGGGATTCGTCGGATCCGTCGCGCTGTCAGGCCATCAGCGGCTGCGGCCCGCGGATCAGCCGGCCCGGCAGCGCGTCGGTCGGCACGCCGTCGCGCTGGATCACCTTGCCCGACACCAGCGTCGCCCGATAGCCGACCGCGCCCTGGTTCAGACGACGGCCGCCGCCCGGAAGGTCGCGGTCGATATGCGGCATGCGGAGCTGGAGGCGATCGAGGTCGATGATGTTGATGTCGGCCTTGTAGCCGGGCGCGATCACGCCGCGATCCTCCAGCCCCACCAGCCGCGCCGGCCGCGAGGTCAGTGCCTCGACCGCCTCGCTCAGCTCGATCTTCTGGCTGCCGCGGTCGCGCGCCCAGTGGGTCAGCATGAAGGTCGGGAAACTGGCGTCGCAGATCAGCCCGTAATGGGCGCCGCCATCGCCGAGCGCGACGACCGTGTCCTCATGGGTGATCATCTCGAACACCGCGTCGAGCGTCGCCTCGGCATAGTTGGTGATCGCGGCGAGGATCATCCCCGCGCCGTCATTCTCCAGCAGCAGGTCATAGGCGATATCCTCCGGCGAGACGCCGGTCTGCTCGGCGAGCGCGGCGATGCTCGCGCTCTTGGGCGGCTCGTAATCGGCCGGGGTGCGGAAGGGATAGAGCCGCTTCCAGTCGCGGGCGATCACGAACAGCGGGTTCTTCGGATCGGCCGGCTGCTCGACGAGCAGGCGCGCGCGCAAATCGGGATCGCGCAGCGCCGCCACCCGATCGGCCACCGACATCTTCAGCAGCGGCTCATAGCTCGGGCACAGGCTGAACGGGTTGAGCGTAAGGTCGATGCCGAGCAGCATGCCCATCGGCCGTGGGAAGACCTGCGGCCGGATCTCAACGCCGTCCTTTCGGTTGGCCTCGCTCACCGCCGCGAGCACGGAGCGATAGGCGTCGGGCGGGCCGTCCATCATCTGGGTGAGGGTGAAGGTGACGGTGCGGCCGGTCTTGTCGCTGATCCGCTCCAGCATCGGCACGAAACGATCCGCGTCGGCGGGATTGCGCTGGTCGAGCACCATCTGGAACACGCCCCGCCCGGTATCGGTCATCGCCCCCGCGATGGCGAGATATTCGGCCTCGGCGCTCTGGAACGAAGGGATGAACTCCCCCTGCCCCGTGCGGTGCGCCGGCACGCTGGAGGTGGCGAAGCCGAGCGCGCCGGCCCGCATCGCCTCACGCGTGATCTCGCGCATCCGCTCGAGGTCGGCCTCCTGCGCTTCCTCGCGCCGGACGCCGCGGTCGCCCATCACATAGACGCGCAGCGGCGAGTGCGGCAGGTAGACGCCGAAATCGATGTCGTGCGGCCGCTGCTCCAGCGTATCGAGGAATTGCGGAAAGGTCTCCCAGCTCCAGTCGAGCCCGGTGGTCATGACGATCTCGGGAACGTCCTCGACGCCCTCCATCACGCTGACCAGCACCTTATGATCCTCAGGCCGGCACGGCGCGAAGCCGACGCCGCAATTGCCCATCACCACCGTCGTCACGCCGTGCGCCGACGACGGCGAGAAGCGCTGCGCCCAGACCGCCTGGCCGTCATAATGGGTGTGGACGTCGACGAAGCCCGGCGTAACCAGCGCGCCGCCGGCGTCGATCTCCTCGGCACCGCGCGCCTCGACCTCCCCGACCGCGACGATCCGGTCGCCGCTGATCGCGACGTCGGCCCGCCGGAGCGGAGCCCCCAGGCCGTCGGCCACCAGTCCGTTGCGGATCACCAGGTCGGGGGAAGATTGCTGCGACATCACGACTCTCCAGTTGATACGACGCTAATACAATTATTTTAGTTCGTCAACGACGGCCGAACGGGTACCCGCGAATTCCTGAAAACCGGTCTGTTCCATCAGCTTGTCAGGCGGCGGCATCCTCGAGAATCAGAGCGGCGCCCCGCTCGCCGATCATCATCGTTGGAGCATTTGTATTAGCGCTGGTCAGGGTCGGCATGACCGAGGCGTCGACGACCCGCAAACCCTCGACCCCGCGCACCCTGAGCCGAGGATCGAGCACCGAATCCGCGTCCCCGCCCATCCGGCAGGTGCCGCTCGCATGCCAGCCGATGCCGGCGGTGGAGCGGACGAAGTCGCGCCACTCGTCGTCGCTGCCCAGCGTGGGGCTGAGCCGGCCGACGACATGCTCGGCGAGGCCCGGCGTCGCGAAGATCCGCTCGATCGTCTTGCCCGCGCGCACCAGCGTCTCGACGTCGCGCTCGTCGCCCAGCAGATTGGGACGGATGACCGGCGAGTCCTCGGGCGCGCGGCTGCGCAGCCTGATCTCGCCACGGCTGTGGGGGCGGTTGACGAAGCTGTGCATCCCCGCCGCCGGCTCCTTGAGCAGCGGGAAGACCGCCGCCTTGCCGGGCCGCAGCGGCGGCTTGGTCGGATCGAAGATCCAGCTCGAGAAGAACAGCAATATGTCGGGTTCGGCGAGGTCGGGCAGCGTCTTCGCGCCAGCGATCGCCTGGGTCATCGACAGCGCCATCAGCCCGTCGCGGCGGGCCAGATAGCGCAGCAAGGCCAGCGCCTGCCGCCAGCGCGACCGGAGCTGGGCATTGAACGACGGCAGGTCGATCAGCCAGCGCAGGCCGATGCCGGGATGCTCCATCAGGTTCTGTCCGACACCGGCGCGGTCGGCGATCACGGCGATGCCATGCTCGCGCAGATGGTCGCCGGGGCCCACGCCCGACCGCATCAATATGGCGGGCGACTGGGTGGCCCCGCCACTGACGATCACCTCGCGCCGCGCCTTGATCTCGATCAGCCGCCCGTCCCGCCCGCGCGCGGCCACCGCGGTCGCG
This sequence comes from Rhizorhabdus histidinilytica, assembly GCF_900167915.1. Taxonomy (GTDB): domain Bacteria; phylum Pseudomonadota; class Alphaproteobacteria; order Sphingomonadales; family Sphingomonadaceae; genus Rhizorhabdus; species Rhizorhabdus histidinilytica. Next base: position 69,193 of record NZ_FUYM01000013.1, read on the forward strand.
CGCCGCCCGTCGAACAGCACGCGGTCGACGAGCATATGCGTCATCACCGTCAGGTTCGGCCGGCTGCGCACCGGCTCCAGGAAGGCGCGGGCCGGACTGCAGCGGCGCCCGTCCTGCTGGTTGGTCAGCGTGTGGAACACGCCGTCGATGTCACCTGCCGCCGGGTCCTCGATATAGCGGAAGCCGGCATTGTTCGCGGCTTCGAAAAAGGCGGACAATATCGGCCCGCGCGTCCGCTGGTGGGTCACGGACAGGGTCCCGGTGCGGCCGTGCGATTGGAAATCGCCGTCGCCTTCCCAGCGTTCGCCCCGCATGAAATAGGGGAGCACATCGCGAAAGCCCCAGCCTTCGCAGCCGAGCTCCTCCCACAGGTCATAGTCTCCGCGCTGGCCGCGGATGTAGACGAGGCCGTTCACCCCGCCGCCGCCGCCCAGCATCTTCCCGGCGTTCCAGATGATCTCGCGCCCGTTGATCGTCGGATCGGGCTCGCTCTTGTGGATCCAGTCGGTCCGCTCGTCGCCGACCAGCTTGACCGAGCCGACCGGGATATCGACCCAGAAGCCCTTGCCGTCACCGCCCGCTTCGAGCAGCACGACCTTGTTCCTCGCGTCCTCGGACAGGCGATTGGCGAGGACGCAGCCCGCGCTGCCGCCCCCGACGATGACATAGTCGGCTTCGATCATCCTTCCCCTCCCGATGGCGCGGATTGCGAGCGAGCCATGTCGCGGGCAGCGAGCACGGCGTCGGCGAAGGCCCGCGGGTCCTCCTGCGGCGGATTATGACCGGCCTGGACGAGCATGCGTCGCTTCAATCCTCCGGTGAAACGGGCCGGCAGGTCCGCGAAATGAGCGGGCGGGATCAACCCGTCGCTGCCGCTTTCGACAACCATCGTCGGCACCGTGATCGGTGGCAGCGCCGCCAATCGCGTCTCGATGCCGGCATAAGCGGGATCGCCGTCGGCGAGACCGTGGCGATGGCGATAGCTGTGGACGACGATGTCGACGAAGTCGGGATTGGCGAAGGCGCGGGCCGTCCGTGCGAAGTCGGCGTCGGAGAAATCCCAGCGCGGCGACCAGAGCCGCCAGAGCAACCGGCAGAACTCCTCGCGATGCGTGGCCAGCCCGGCGCGCCCGCGCTCCGAATGGAGATACCAGACATACCAGAGGCGATGCTCGACCTCGGGCGCGAGCGGCGCGGCCGCGCGCGACGGATCGAGGATATTGTAGCCGGCCACCGACACCAGCGCGTCCACCCGTTCGGGCCAGAGCGCCGCGACCACGCAGGCGGCGCGGCCGCCCCAGTCGAAACCGCCGAGGATCGCCCTGTCGATGCCCAGCGCATCGAGCAGCGCGAGCAGGTCGGCGCCGAACGCGCCCTGCTGGCCCGATCGCGGCGTCGCGTCGGACAGGAAGCGGGTGGCGCCATAGCCGCGCATCCAGGGCATGACGACACGGGCACCGGCGCGCGCCAGCATCTCGGCGGCTGGCGCATAGCAGAGTGCGTCATAGGGAAAGCCGTGGACCAGTACGACCGGCCAGCCGTCGGCCGGCCCGGCTTCGGCATAGGCGATCTCCAGCACGCCGGCCCTGACCGTCCGCGTCTCCATGGCGCGCCGGTCGTTCAGGCGCCGGCCGGGAAGGCGTCGCGCGCGAAGGCCGTCACGTCCTCCAGCAGCGAATCCGGCTGTTCGAGCGCGGCGAAATGCCCGCCCCGGTCGAGATCGGTCCAGCGGACCACATTGTAATAGCGCTCGACCCAGCTCCGCGGCGGCGTGCCGCCGACCCGTTCATAGGGATAATGGGCGATCGCGGTGGGGCTGGCGCAATAGACCTGGTCGAACGGCACCCGCTCCTCCGCCATGCCGCGATAGGACCAGAGCGAGGTGCAGATCGTGTCGGTGACGAGGTAGATCATCACATTGGTGAGCAGCTCGTCGAGCGTATAGACGTCCTCGATCGAGCCGCCGTTCAGCTCCGACCAGTCGTGGAATTTGTCGAGGATCCAGGCCGCCGTGCCGACCGGCGAGTCCATCAGCCCGATCGCCAGCGTCTGGGGCCGGGTCGACTGCTGCACCGCATAGGCGAGTTCGGGCCGCTCGCGATCCATGATCGCGTGGATGGCGGCCCGCTCCTCCTCATTGGCCGCCCCATCGTCGCCCGGCGCCGGCCTGAGCCCGATCAGGTTGACGTGCACCGCGGCGCAGGAGGCCGGATGGTCGGCCCCCAGCCAGGCCGCGACCACCGCGCCCCAGTCCCCGCCCTGCACCATGTAGCGGGCATGGCCGAGCGCCTCGACCATCAGCGCGTCGAGCAGCCGCGCCGCCGTGCGCATGCCGATCGGACGCGGTACCGGACCCGAGAAGCCGTAGCCGGGCAGCGAGGGGATGACGAGGTCGAAGGCGTCCTCGGCCGCTCCGCCGTGGCGCGAGGGAAAGGCAAGCCGCTCCGCGATCTTCCAGAATTCGAAGTGCGAGCCGGGCCAGCCGTGGAGCAGCAGCAGCGGCCGCCGCCGCGCGCCCTCGCCGCGGATCTCGACATAATGGAGGGTGATGCCGTCGATCTCGACGCGATATTGCGGATAGCGGTTGAGTTCGGCCTCGGCCGCGCGCCAGTCGAACCCGTCCAGCCAATGATCGCACAGCCGCTTCAGCCAGCGGCTGTTGATCCCGTAGCGCCACGCGTCCCCCTCGTCGATCGGCGCGGGGAAATGCCGGTAGCGCGCGACCCGCTCGCGGATCTCGGCCAGCCTGGCGTCGGGTATGTCGACGCGAAACGGTGTCGGCGCGCCGACGGAGCGCGTCGCGGCGGTCTTGGCCATGGCGAATAGCCCTCCTCTGCCGTGGTCAGTCCGCGGCGCGCTTGTCGAGGCGGATCGCGCCTTCGGGGCAGTTGATCGCCCCCAGCCGCGCCTGTTCCTCCAGCTCGGGCGGCACCTCGGTCGGCGGCATGCTGTTGTAGCCGTCGTCGTTGAGCTGATAGACCTGCGGCGCCTTGAGCATACAGAGCGCGTGCCCCTGGCAGCGCGCATGATCGACAATCACCTTCATAGCCCGTCTCCTTCGGTCAGCGCGACGGCCAGACCAGCGGCACTCGCGTCATCGTCATCGCGACCCCGGAGGCGCCCACCGGCTTGTCGTCCGGGTCCACCGAGAAATCGGGAATCTGGCGCAGCCATTCCTCGATGAAAATGCGGATCTCCGGCCGGGCGAGGTTCGATCCCAGGCAGCGATGCGGCCCGGTGCCGAAATTGAAATGGCCCGCCCGCTTGCGGTGGAAGTCGACCTCCAGCGGATTGGGGAATTTGCGCTCGTCGAGCCCCGCCAGATGGAGCGGCAGCAGCACCTGCTCGCCCTGTTCGATCGTCAGCCCCTTGAAGGTGGTGGGCTTGGTGGCGATGCGGGCGAGGTTCAGGATACCGAAACGGCGCAGGAATTCCTCGGTCGCGTCCTGCGTCAGCGAGCCGTCCTCGATCAGCTGCCGGCGATGCGCGGGGTTGCGGGCGAGAAACAGCACTATGAAGGCGAGCGCCGACGAAACCGTCTCCAGCCCGCCGAAGAAGACGTTGAGCGCGATCGACGTGCTCTCCTCCCGGGTGATCCGGCCTTCGCGCTCGGCGCGGACGATGACGCTGAACACGTCGTCGTCCAGCTCCTCGACCTGGCGGCGCTCGTCGAGGATCGCCATCATGTAGTTGGCGCCCCCGATCCGGGCTGCTCGCCGGTCCTCCTCATTGTCGCTGCGGGCGACGGCATCGGCGAAGCGCTTCATCTCGGGCAGCTTGTCCTTCGGGATGCGGGCATGCTCGAAGAACAGCTCGGGCGGGATGTCGCCGCCGAACTCACTGACGAACTCGCAACCGCCCTTGGGGACGATGCTGGCGATGCGATCGGCCATGATCTTGCGGATCACCGGTTCGATCGGCTCGACCGCCTTGGGCGACATCGGCCGCAGCACCACGCTGCGGATCGGCCCGTGGCGGGGCGGATCGAGCTGGTTGGGCATCAGCACCGGATTGCCGGGCCCGCGCTTCGGCACGGTGAACTCCCAGTTCGAGAAGGTCTCGTAATCCTGCATCACCGCGAACATGTCGTCGGCGCGGGTCACGATCCAATGCCCGCCATAATAGGGCGTGTAGACGATGTCCGGCCCGTCATGGAGGCGCTTCCACGCCAGATGGGGATCCTCGGTCACGCCGGGCGGCGAGAAATAGTCAAGCTCCACGACGCGGTCCGCAGGCACGTGCGGCGGAATCGTCTCCAGCCGCTGCGCGGCCTGATGCACCTGGTAGGACATTCGCCTCCTCCTTCCTGAATGGCGCGATGGGCGCCGGTCCGCTGGATCAGCGCAGACCGCCGACCGCCCCCAAAGGGCCCCGCATCAACAACGTCCGCACCACCGCCACCAGCGCGACCGGTTGCTCGAGCAGGACGTGATGATCGCTGTGCGGAATGACGATCGGCGCGCGACAGTTCGGCAGCAGCGACACGATCAGTTCGGCCAGTTCGGGCGTGATCACACCGCTGCGATCGCCATAGATATAGTCGATCGGCATGGAGACGCCGGGCGGCACCAGCCGATCGGGATCGTCGGTGAGCTGCGGATCGAAAGACGGATCGAACTTCCAGGTCCAGCCGCCGCGATCCGCCCGCGCCGAATGGCGGACGATATGGTCGAGGATGCCTGCGTCGACCGCGCCCGACGAGGGGATCAGCCGATAGCGGCCGCGCACCTCGTCCATGTCCTTGTAGATGCGCTTGCTGGCGTTGAACGCCTGCAGCTCGATCGGCTGCGGATCGGGCACGCCGGCCAGGATCATCCGCGTGTCGATGATGACGGCATGGCGGATCGCGTCGGGATCGAGCACGCTGGCGAAGGCGGCGGGCGAACCGCCGAAGCTGTGCGCGACGATCGTGACCGGCGCCAGACCGGCGTCGGCGATCACCGCCAATATCTCGCGGGCGAAGCCGCGCATCGTATAACGATCGCGCCAGCCGCTGTCGCCGAGGCCGCTGAAATCCATCGTCGCGACGCGATAATGATCCCGGAAGAAGGGGACGATATGGTCCCACCAGCGCGAATGGGCACGGAAGCCGTGCAGGAACAGCAGCGCCGGCGCGCCGGCCGGCGCGTCATCCCACAGCCGGTAGCTGATCGGGACGCCGTCGACCATGACGGTGCGCGCCGGCACATCGGCGAATCGCCAGCCGCCCGCATACTCGGCCTCCGGGATCGGGGCCGGCCGGGAAACGGGGGCCAGCGCCGTCGCGGCCATCTTGTCCCCCTCCCTGTCGAGCACGCCACCCTCCCTGAATCTCCGTATCCGATGCCGAAGCTAAACGCGCCGATTGCTCTATGCAACCAATTAATGATGTCGTATCATTCAAACGCATCAATTGGAGAAACGCATGTCGACCACCACCCTGACCCGCGGCGCGCTGGCCGCGGCCACCACCGATTTCCTGGGCTCCGGCACGAAGAAGCTGTTGATCGACGGCAAATGGGTGGAGTCGCGCACCGGCGAGACCTTCGAAACGATCGATCCAGCGACCGAGCAGGTCATCGGCCGCGCATCCGCCGCCGCGCCCGAGGATGTCGACCAGGCCGTGGCGGCGGCGCGGCGCGCGCTGGAGAGCCGCACCTGGTCCGGCATGCCGCCCCACGATCGCACCAAGCTGCTGCTGCGGATCGCCCGGGTGCTCGACGATCATATCGAGGAGATGGCCCAGCTCGAGACGCTCGACAACGGCCTGCCGATCGCGGTGACGCGCAACTTCGCGTCGCGCCTGTCGACCGTGTTCGAATATTATGCGGGCTGGTGCACCAAGATCTACGGCGACACCTATCCCTCGTCGGACCAGTACTTCAACTACACGATCCGCGAACCCGTCGGCGTGTGCGGGCAGATCATCCCGTGGAACGGGCCGATGATGATGGCCGCCTGGAAGATCGCGCCCGCCATCGCCTGCGGCAACACCGTCGTCCTGAAGCCCGCCGAGCAGACGCCGCTGACCGCGATCCGCCTGGGCGAGCTGCTGCTGGAGGCGGGCGTGCCCGACGGCGTCGTCAATATCCTGACCGGCTATGGCCGCGTCGCCGGCGAGGCGCTGGTCAACCATCCGGGCGTGAACAAGATCGCCTTCACCGGCTCGACCGAGGTGGGCAAGCACATCCTCGCCAGCTCGGCCCGCGACCTGAAGCGGGTGACGCTGGAGCTGGGCGGGAAGTCGCCCAACATCGTGTTCGACGACGCCGACATCGATCTGGCGGTGGCCGGAGCGATGCGCGCCTTCTGCACCAATTCGGGCCAGGTCTGCGTCGCCGGCAGCCGGCTGTTCGTCCAGCGCGGCATCCATGACGAGTTCCTGGAGAAGCTGTCGGCCGCGGTCGCCCAGCATCGCGTCGGCGATCCGTTCGACACCGCAACGACGATGGGGCCGCTGGTTTCCGAGGCCCAGTTCACCCGTGTGAACGGCTATGTCGACATCGGCCGCGCCGACGGCGCGACGGTCAGCCTCGGCGGCGATCGCTTCACCGGCAGCGGCTATTATGTCCGCCCGACCATCTTCTCCGGCGTGAACAACCAGATGCGCATCGCACGCGAGGAGATTTTCGGCCCGGTCGTCGCGGTGATCCCGTTCGAGGACGAGGCGGACGTGCTCCGCCAGGGCAACGACACCGATTTCGGCCTGGCCTCCGGCGTATGGACCCGCGACATCGCCCGCGCCCATCGCGTCGCCCGCGCGCTCAAGGCCGGCAATGTCTGGATCAACACCTATTTCATGATCGACCCGATCGCGCCGTTCGGCGGCTACAAGCAATCGGGCCTCGGCCGCGAGCTGGGGCGGCAGTCGGTCGACGCCTATACCGAGAGCAAGACCATCTGGATCAACACGCCGGGCTGACGGCGGACGATCCCGATGACCGACCGCACGCCACCACAGCCGGGCACCGACAGCCACGCCGAGGACGGCGTCGGCTGGATCCGGCTGCGGCGGCCGCCGCTCAACATCATCTCCACGCGGATGGCCGACGACATCGCCGACGCGGTCGCGCGCTTCGATGCCGACCCCGCGGTCCGGGTCATCGTCGTCGCCTCCGCGCTCGACCGCGCCTTCGCGGCGGGCAGCGACGTGGGCGAGCACGACCTCGCCCATGTCCACGACCATAGCCGCGCGATCTTCCGCATGGTGCGGTCGCTCACCGCCGTCGACGGCAAGCCGAGGATCGCGGCGATCAACGGCATCTGCTCGGGCGGCGGCAACGAACTCGCCTTCGCCTGCGACATGGTGATCGCCTGCGAGGACACGCGGCTCGCGCTTCCCGAGATCGATATCGGCGTGGTCAGCGTTCTCGCCGCCTTGCTGATGGCGCATCATGTCGGTCAGGCGAGGCTGCTCGATCTCGCTTTCTCGGGCCGATGGATCGACGCAACCGAAGCCGAACGCACCGGCCTGACCCTCAGGACCCTGCCGCGCGCCAGCTTCGACGCCGACCTGCGCGCCCATCTGCGAACCCTCACCGCCAAGAGCGGCCCGGCGCTTCGAATCGGACGGCGCCTGCTGCTGTCTGCGCTCGGCCGCGCCGACCTCGATGCGCGCCTCGACGCGCTGGAACGCGGCATCGTCGAGGAAGCGATCGCCATCCCCGACTATGCCGAGGGCGTCGCCGCCTTCCTGGAAAAACGCAAGCCGAACTGGCGCTGAACCCGCCCGAGTAAGACAAACGCGTCACCCCAGCGCAGGCTGGGGTCCATGTCTCCCATCGGCCAGAGGCCATCTGAGAAGACCACAGACATGGATGCCAGCCTTCAGCCCTTGGCTGAAGTCCATCCCGAGCGCCTGCCTTGCAGGCAGTCGAGGGGCTGGCATGACGGTGGCCGGACAGAACAAAGGCCGGCGGAGCCGGCCTTTGCTTTTCTCGCGGGAAACCCGGCCGGGCCATCAGGCCCGGCCTGGAAGCGCATCAGAACTGGAAGTCCACCGCGAGACCGTAGGTGCGGGGGGCCGCCGGGGCGCCCTGGTCGCCGGCGCTGGTCGCGGTCTGGTAGCTGTAATATTTCTTGTCGAGCAAGTTCCGGCCCCAGATCCGCAGGCTGAGATTGTCGGTGGCCTTGAGCGCGATCTGCCCGTTGACGAGGCTGTAGGCCCGCTCCTTCAGCCGCTCCTGGGGATCCCAGTAGAAGCCATTGTTGTAATACCAGCTTCCGGTCAGCGTCACGTCACCGGCGCCGGTCGGAATGGTCCAGTCGACCGAGACCGTGCTGGTGAACTTCGGCGCGCGGGGCAGCCTGTTGCCGGAGGCGTCGAACAATATCTGCGAATTGGCATAGGGCGCCGCCGTCAGCGGAATGAAGCCGACCGCGTTCGGATATTTCTTGTACTTGGCGTCGAGATAGGCGCCGTTCGCGGAAATCCGCAGATAGCGGCTGAACTGGAAGGCCGTCTCGACGTCGATGCCGTACATCCGGGCCGACGCCGCGTTGTTGAGCACGCTGATCGGTGGCACGCCGACGACCGCCTGCACCTGCAGGTCCGAATAGTCATAATAATAGCCCGAGATGTTGAACCGCAGGCGCTTGTCGAACAGGTCGGACTTCAGGCCGATCTCATAGGCGTCGAGCACCTCGGGCCGGGTCGGCGAGACCAGGTTGCTGCAGGCGACGCCCACCGGTGGCACCGTGGCGCAGAGCGCGCCATGGTTCCACGCGCCGGTCTTGTAGCCGCGGCTGGCGCTGGCATAGAGCAGCACGTCGGGCGTCAGCCGCTGGTCGAGCGCGACGCGCCAGGTGATCTTGTCGAACGTCGTCCGCACCTTGGGCACGAGGATCGTGACCGCGCCGTTGGCGTTGCCGCCGCCCAGGACGGCGGAGGTGCCGAGCTGATATTGCGTCGCGGATAGCCGGTCCTTGCTGTAGCGCAGGCCCAGGGTCAGCCGCGTGGTCGACGTAAGGCTCGCGGTCGCCTGGCCATAGGCCGCCAGCGAGTCCGACGTCTGGAACGAATAGCGGTTGAAGGTGCCGTCGTAGCGATAGCCGTAGGTCACTTCCTGCGGATCATAGCCGGCGCGGCTGTTCAGATAATAGAGGCCGCCGATCCATTCGAGCCAGGAGGGGCCCCAATCCTTGTTCGACAGAATCTGCAGTTCCTGCGTGAAGGTCTTCCACCGCAGATGTGCGAAGCTGCTGGCGCGCGAAATCAGCGGGCTGCCGTCCGACGGCACCGAAATCTCGGCCTTTGCCTTCAGGTAGGAGGATATCGACTTGATGGTCGCGAAGTCGGCCTCGTGCTGGGCCTCCGCGGTGAACAGATACTGATGGTTGCGATTGAACCATTCGATATCCGAGTCATAGTCATAGAAGCCGCCCGTGAAGCTGTAGGGATTCTGCCCCGGCGGCCCCGGAAGCAGCCGCCCCGGCAGCGGGTGGCGATAGTGGTTCTGGTTGGTGTCGACATCGATGTACATGCCGCTGAGCTTGACCGTCGTCCGGTCGCCGGGGGTCATGACGATCTTGCTGTGGATGCCGAACTCGTCGGTGTAGCCCGCGGCCCGCTTGACCTTGCGGTCGGTGAAGGTGGTTCCGCCGACGACGATCGGCCCGCCGTCGCCCGCCCGGAAGGTGTTGCGGCCCCAGCCCTTCGACTGGTTGTTGTAGACGACGGCCAGGTCGGCGGCGATCGTGTCGGTGCCGCCGCTGATATAGCCGGTGGCGTTGACCGCACGGTAATTGCCGTAGCTGAGCGAGAATTTGCCCGAAAGCTCCTGTGTCGGATCCTTCGTGATGACCTGGATCAGGCCGCCGGTGGCATTGCGGCCGAACAGGGTGCCCTGCGGCCCCTTGAGCACCTCGACCCGCTCGATGTTGTTGAACGAGAAGAACAGGGCGGCCGGCGCCGAATGATAGACGCCGTCGATGTAGAGCGGCACGCTCGGGTCGTTGCCGGGGACCAGCGACGCGGTGCCGACGCCGCGCAGGAAGGGCTGCACGACCGTGCTCGACTTGGCGATGTTCAGGCCGGGAACCACGGCATTGAGATCGGCCGTGTTGGTGATGCCCTGCCGCTCGAGGCCCTGGGCCGAAATGGCATTGACCGTCACCGGGACGTCCTGCAACCGCTGCTCGCGGCGCTGGGCGGTGACGACGATGTCACCCAGCCCCTGGGACATGTCGTCCGCGACCTCGGACGCTGCGGCGGTGCCGACGGGCGCTGCCGTCTGTGCCAGCGCCATATGCGCGCTCGTGGCGCAGAAGCCGGTGACCAATATCGCCAATGTGCTGCGCATGACTCCCCTCCCGATTTTCATCTGTTATGTGCATGAACGCCACAAAGGGATACGCCGCACCCGCAAGCGCGTCAATACAGTTATTTTGAAGAATTGAATTATATCGGTTTTCCCTTTATTTCCGGGCATACAGCCAAAATTTCCGGCGTGAAAGGATGGCCTCGCGGGGGCCACCCGGAGCGGCTATCGGCATGTGTGATCATATCTGTTTGCAACAAATGCATTGCTACGGCACATTGTGACGATCGAATCTCGGCCGACAACAGGAGCCAGCCATGTTTCCTTTCCGCACCGAACCATTGACGCCGTCCGGCGAAGCCATCCAGATCCACGGCCTCGAACGGGCCCATCTGACGGACGCCGCCGTCCGCGAGGAGTTGAACCGGCTGTGGATACGCCACGGGCTTGTCGTCTTTCGCGGCATGGAGGACAGCGACGAGCTGCACCTCGAACTCAGCCGCGTCTTCGGCCCCTTCCAGCTCCATCCGATCAAGCAAGGCAACACCGATCCGTCCCGGCTCGAGATAACCAACGTCCAATATGAACCCGGCGGCGAGAACGGCAACGTCTACAGCGTCAACGGCGTCGATCTCGGCGGCTGGCTGCCGCTCCATTTCGACCTGGTCTATTTCGACAAGGTCAACCATGGCGGCCTGCTGCGGCCGCGCGTGATCCCGCCGGAGATGGGCGGCACCGTCTTCCTCGACAAGATCGCCGCCTATGACACGCTGCCCGAAGAGTTGAAGCGGCGCGCAGAGGGCCTGGAGGTGGTCTACGACTTCTACATGGACATCTCGACCATGAAGAACAGCGTCGACGACATTCGCCTGGTCCGGATGGGCAAGAAGTTCCGCGACATCCAGCAGCGCGAGGACAGCTATCCGCGCTCGATCCACCCGCTCGTCTATGCCCAGAAGGAGACCGGGCGGAAGATGCTCAACCTCTCGCCCTGGTTCGCCGACGAGCTGCTCGGCCTCGACAAGGCCGAGGGCGACGCGCTGCTGGGCGAGCTGGTGCGGCACACGCTGTCGCATCCCCAGATCCACGTCCACCGCTGGACCCCGGGCGATATCGTGCTGTGGGACAATTGGCGCATGCTCCATGGCGCCGAGGGCCTGCCCCCGGAAAGCGGCAGCCGCTGGCTGCAGCGCACCACCCTCGCCGGCGACTATGCGCTGGGCCGGCTCGAGGGCGTCGAGAACAGCACGCTGGAACTGGTCGACGTCTGAGCGGGCCTGACGCGGAAACGGCGGCGGGTCGGCGCCGCCGCCGTTTCGTCTAGAGCGGCGTCAGAACGGGGCTCTAGACAGGTCGAGATTATAGACCCGCTGGGCGTTGCCGCCGAAGATCTTGCCGCGCTCCTGCGCCGTCATCGCCTCGATCGCACCCTCCATATAGTGGAAGCTGTCGGGATAGAGGCAGGTCGGATGCGGGAAATCGGTCTCGAACATCAGATTGTCGATGCCGATCTTGCGCGCGGTGTGGACGATGTCGTCGCGCTCGAACCAGGAACAGATGTAGATCTGCCGCCGGAAGACGTCCTTCGGCGAATCCCGATATTCCATCGCCGCCTCGCGCATCTGATATTCCAGCGCCTCGAGGAAGAAGGGCACCCAGCCGGCGCCGCTTTCCACCGAAACGATCTTGAGCGCCGGGAAGCGTTCCAGCACGCGGGTGAGCAGGATGTTCGCCATCACCCGCATATTGCCGACGAACAGCATCAGCGATCCATAGGCCAGCTTGACCTCGTCGGGATGCCCCGGCCACAAACCGGCGCCGAACCAGGTCATCGACTCGTCCGACGCGCCGATGTGGAAATTGACCGGCAGGCCGAGCGAGCTGCATGCCTCCCACAGCGGATACCAGTGCGGATCGCCGAGATGGGGCAGCCCGTGGAGATGCGGGTCGGAGTTCATGTTGATGCCGCGGAGCCCCATCGCGGCGCAGCGCTCGGCTTCCTTGACCGCCAGCTTGACGTCCCACCAGGGCACCATCGTCATCGGATAGATGCGGTTGCCGGAATCGGCCTGCATCTCCGCCATGGCGTCGTTGAAGATCGTCATGCTGACGTTGCGCAGTTCCTCGTCGATCATCATCGACTTCTGACCGCCGAAGCCCAGCAGGTTGGGATAGGCGATCTGCGCGGCGATCCCCTCCCGATCCATGAAGGCGATGCGCGATTTCAGGTCATAGGCGCCGGGATGGACGTCCGCCAGCTGCAGGTCGCGGAAGGCCATGCCGACCGTCTTCGTCCCGTCCTTCCGGATCGCGCTGGAGGCACCTTCGCGGTTGAGCGTCTGGCCATCGATGACCCAGTCCCAACGGCCGTCGACATCGCGGACCTGCGGCACGCGATCGCGGAACTTCGCCGGCGCGCGCGAGGTCCAGAGGTCGTACCATTCGCTGACATGCGTATCGGCATCCACGACCCGGATGCCGGGCAGCAGCTCGTGGGCGGTTGGCTTCTGCAATGTCGTGGCCATGATGACAGCTCCCATTCCAATCGATCGAGCATGGCCGCCGGGCCACCCAGGATCAGCCGACGCTGCGCGATCCGCGCATTTCCGCGATCCGTCCGGCCGGATAGCCGAGCTCGGCCAGGATCGCGTCGGTGTGCGCGCCGAGCGCCGGTGCCAGCGAACGGGCGTTGATCGGCGTCTCGGCCAGCCGTGCGATGCCGTTGAGCAGCCGCACGGGCCCTACCTCCTCGGTCTCGAACTCGACGAAGCCGCCATTGTGGCGCACCTGCGGATCGTCGAAATAACCGTCTATGTCGTTGACGGGCGCGAAAGGGAGCCGGTGGGCGCGCGTGATTGCCAGCACCTCCGCCACCGTCTTTCCCTGGCAGGTTGCGGCGATCTCGCCGATCAGCTCGGGCTGGTGGACGTTGCGGCCGCCCGGCGTGCTGTAGCGCTCGTCGCGCATCAGGTCCTCGCGGCCGAAAGCGCGGCAGGCTTCCTCGAACTGGTCCTGGGTCAGCAGATAGCCGATGATCTTGCCGTCGCGCAGGTGGATCAGATTGTAGATGTCGGCGGTGAACGGCGCTTCGGGCGGAGCGTCCACGAACGAGCGCGTGTAGATGTGATCGGGAAGCATGAAGCTGGCGTAGGAATCGAGGATGGTCGCATCGATCTTCTGCCCGCCGCCGCCGGCGCGCCGGTGGATCACCGCCGCCAGCGCCGCCAGCGCCGCCGAATAGCCGGCCACCTTGTCGGCCTGGACGCTGCGGATCGCCCTGGGCCTCTCGGGCGTGCCCTGGATCGGCATGAAGCCGGTCAGCCCCTGGACCATCATGTCGTAGCCGGGCTGGTCGCGATAAGGCCCGTCGGTGCCGTAGCCCGTGATCTGCACCGAGATCAGGCCGGGATTGTCGACGGCCAGGCTCGCATGGTCGAGCCCCATCGCCTCGACCGCACCGACGCGCATGTTCTGAAGGAATATGTCGGCCCTGGCGAGCAGCCCGCGCAACACGGCCATGCCCTCGGCCGACTTGAGGTTCAGCGCGATGCTGCGCTTGTTCCGGTTCCATTGCGCGAAGGCGGCGGAAACGCCCTTGTAGACCGGCGGGATCACCCGCATCACCTCGCCGCCGAGCGGCTCGATCTTGATGACGTCGGCACCGAGGTCGGCCAGCAGCTGCCCGCAGATCGGGGCAGCGACCATCGTCCCCAGCTCGACCACCCTGATCGAAGCGAGCGCGCCCTTTCCCAACCGGCTGCCGTCGTCCGTCACAGCGCGCCGACCGGGTCGCATTTCTCGATCTGGGGCCGAGCCGTGAGCAGCGGCGCGATCTTCTCCATCGCCGCACGAAGATGCGGCGCGGCCATGTGCATCTCCAGCGCCGCCTCCGACGCGTAGCTTTCCACCACGCAATAGACGCCGTCGCGCCCGCGCGCCTTGGCGAACTGATAGAGCAGCGCTTCGGGCTCGTTGGCGCGCACCTCGCGCATCAGCTCGGCCACCACCGCCTCGAAATCGGCCTCCGCGCCCGCCCGGACGCTCAGTTCCCCGACAAGATAAACCATATGTTCCTCCTCACGGCGCATCCGCGCCGCCTGTGACGATCAGACGCTGGCGACGCCTTCGAGCATCGACAGCGTCCGCGCGTTGCGGAACCAGAGCTCGACCGGATTGGCGCGCATGAAGCCGTGGCCGCCCATCAGCTGCACGCCCTCGTCGGTGATCCAGGTCGCCTGCTGGCGGGTGTAGCTCTGCGCCAGCGACGCGCTGCGGGTGGCCGGCTCGCCCTTGTCGATCTCGGTCGCGGCGCGCCAGCACATCCAGCGGCTCGCCTCGGTCTCGACGAACATGTCGACCAGGCGGAAGGCCACGCTCTGCTTGCGCGCGAGCGCCGATCCGTGGACGTGGCGCTCCTTGGTATAGTCGACCGAATGATCGTACACGCCGCGGCAGACGCCGACGAGGATCGAGGAGGCGCCGACGCGGGCGGCGTCGACAATCCGCTGGACGTCGCAACCGCGATTCTCGCCCAGTCGCGCCTCATGGCCCAGCACGACATCGTCGAAGCGCACCGTGACCGAGGCGACACCGGCAAGGCCGAGCTGCCGGTCGCTGTCGTCGACCGTGACCCCGGGCGCGTCGCGCGGCACGATGAAGGCGTCGGGCTTCCCGTCATGCTCGGCGATCACCAGGAAATGGCTGCATTTCCCGCCCAGCGGCACCTGGATCTTGGCGCCCGACAGGCGATAGCCGGCCGGATCGGCCTCGGCCCTGGTCGACAGCGCATCGATGCCGTTGGCGATCAGCCCCGGCTCGGCCAGCGCGACCGCCGCAGCCTGGTAGCGGTCGCCCGCGAATTGGGGCAACAGCGCCTCCTTCTGGGCGGCGGAGCCCTGCTCCTTGACCGCACGCACGAAGCCGAGCGGGCTCGCCAGCGCCACCCCGAACGCCGCGTCGGCCCAGCCCAGCTCCTCCAGCAGCAGGGCGCCCAGGATCGCGCTCTGCTCGGGCCCGTCGCCGTCCTGCTCGATCATCGACTGGACGATGCCGAGGCTCCAGAGCTGGTCGAGGGTGTCGTCGTCGATCCGGCCGTCTATGTCGGCCTGGCGAGCGAGCGGGCGCAGGACCTGGCCCGCGAACTCCCTGACGGTGGAGCGAGCGATCTCCTGCTCTTCGGTAAGTTCGAACGAAATCAAGACCAATCCCTCCCGCTTGCGCGTCCGGCCATCCGGATCGATTCGCGATCCCCTGGCGCCCCGACGCATTTCTTAATTTGTATGATGCAATTGTTTCACCCTATGTCAAGGAAAGTTGTCGCGGCTCCGCGACGGACCGAGTCCGCCTCCGCGACGCTGAGGCCGGCGGACGCGATGAAGGCCGCCGGATCCTCCTGCATGATCAGATAGGGATAGTCGGTGCCGGCGCAGACCCGGCCGGGCGCCATGTCCTGCGCAACGTGGCGCAGCAAGGCGGGCTCATAGACATTGCTGTCGTAGAACAGCCGCCGCGCCTGCGCGCTCGGCGCCGTCGACAGCCGATCGCGCAGCTCGGGCACCATGTGCCAACCCTGGTCGAGCCGTCCGATCAGCGACGCCATCGCCCCGCCGCCATGGCTGAGCGCGATCCGCAGGCGCGGGTGGCGCTCCAGCACGCCCTCGGTGATCAGCGAGGCGCCGGCCATCGCGACGTCGAGGGGGAAGCCGACCATGGGCGTGAAGAAGGGCGCGTGCCGCATCACGGCGGCTGTCGCGACCGGATGCAGGGCATGGACGAAGACGGCGAGATCGCCCGCCTCGGCCGCGGCGAAGACCGGCGCGAAGCGCTGCTCGCCGGGCAGCGCGCCGTTGACGTTGCTGCCGATCTCGATCCCGTCCACGCCGAAACGCGCCTTCAGGTCGCGCATGTAGCGCGCCGCCCGCTCGGGCTCCTGCATCGGCACCATCGCGAGCCCGCGGAAGCGGTCCGGCCGGCGCGCCACCATCTCGGCGATCGCGGCGTTGACGTGATCGGCCAGATATTCGGCATGCGCCGCGTCCTGCCAGTAGGACAGCAGCTCGGGCATCGGCGACAGCAGCTGGATCGCCACCCCATCGCGGTCCATGTCCTCGCACCGCCGGGCGACGTCCCAGGATCGGTCGTCGAGCTCGCGGAACGGCTTGTCGCCCAGCATCAACGTCGCCCGCGCCTCACCTTGGCAGCGCATGCACGGCCAGGGCGCACAGCTGCCGGGATCGACCGGCAGCGCGCGCGGGGTCATGTGGCTGTGGATGTCGATGAGGCCGGGCGTGCTCATGCCCTGTCGAGGAAGTCGTTGACCATGTCGTTGAACTGGTCGGCGCGCTCCCACTGCACCCAATGGCCCGTCTTGGGGAAGACGTGCAGTTCGGCATTGGGGATCGACTTCAGGAACACCAGCGCGTTGTCGAACGACAGCACCCGGTCCTCGCGGCCCCAGATGATCAAGGTACGGTGCTGCAACTCGTTGAGCGGCTGGCGCCACAGATCGTCCCTGGGATTGGCGCCCCGGCCGCGCAGCGGCGGGTTGGCCATGGTGTCGGGACGGACACAAGCCTTGTAACGTTCCTCGACCAGATCGGGCGTGATCATCGAGCGGTCGAACACCAGCAGGTCCAGCACCCGGTCGAGCTTCTCGCGGGTCGGCCCCTCGCCTTCGTAGAAATGGAGCATGCGCAACAGCCCCTCGGTCGGGTGCGGGCTGAGCGAATAGCCGCCGCCCGGACCCATCAGGACCATCCGGTTGACGCGGTGGGGATGGCGCAGCGCCAGGCTGAGGGTGGTGCCGCCGCCCAGCGAATTGCCGATGAAGCTCGCCTTCTCGATTGCCAGGGCGTCCATCAGGCCGAGGATGTTGTCGGCGAAGCCGTCATAGATGGCCTCGGCGGTCGGCTGCGACGGCGAGTCGCCATAGCCAGGCAAATCAGGAACGATGATGCGCCGCCCGCCCGCGGCCAGCGGACCGACGTTGCGGCGGTAGTTGCTGATGCCCGAAGCGCCTGGCCCGCCGCCATGGATGGCGATCAGCGGTTCGCCCTCGCCTTGCTCCACATAGGCCATGGGCGTGCCGTTGACCTGAACCGTGCGCTTTTCCAAACCGTCCGCCATCTTGTCCTCCCGGATCAGAGCATCGTGCTGCCGCCGTTGACGCTGATCACCTGGCCGGTGACGAAGGACGCCTCGGGCGACGCGAGATAGAAGACCATCGACGCCACCTCGTCGGGCTCGCCGGAGCGGCCCTTCGGGATCACCGACAGGAATTTGTCGATCAGCGGATTGCCCCTTGCGGTCTCTGCCTCGACCTGGGGCGTGCGGATCATGCAGGGCGCGACCGTGTTGATCGTGATGTCCCGGTCGGCGAATTCGCGGGCCAGTCCGGTCGTCAGGCCGTGCATGCCGCCCTTGGCCGCATTGTACATGGCGTGCGCCCACAGGCCGTTGCGGACCGAATCCGCCCCCATGTTGACGATGCGCCCGTAGTTCTGGGCGACCATCAGCGGCAGCGCCTCGCGCGTGCACCACAGGCAGGTCCACAGGTTGCGGTCGATCGTCGTCCGCATCGTAGCCGGGGTATGATCGGCGAAGGGCATGATGATGCCGCCGCCCGCATTGTTGACCAGCACGTCCACCCGGCCATGGGCGTCGCGCGCCGCGCCGACGAAATCGGCCGCGACCTGCTCGTCGCTCAGGTCCCCGCTGGTCAGGATCGCGTCGGGCGCGATCGCCGCCGCCGCCGTCGCCAGCGCGCCCGCGTCGATGTCGGCCAGCACCAGCCGGCTTCCCGCCGCGGCGAAGCGTCGCACGATCGCCTGGCCGATCGCGCTGGCGGCGCCGGTGACCAGGACGACGGGCCCCTCCCCGCTCACGCCGCGCTCTCCGCCGGCAGGCGCTCGAGCTCGCCATGCTTGCCGAATTCGGGATCGGGCACCGCCGCCCAGGAATCGAGCGATTCGAGCTTGGCCGGCAGCAGCCGCGCCTCCCGCGCGCCGACCTCGGGGAACTCCTCCATGCCGAAGCTGTATTCGACGGTCATCCCGTCAGGATCGAGGAAGTAGAGGAAGATCGAATCCGACGGCGGGTGCCGCCCCGGCCCATAGACGATCTTCACCCCGTTCGCCTTCACCCGGTGATAGGCGCGGCCGATGTCGTCGATGTTCGAGACCATGAAGTTGATATGGTTGAGCCCGATGCGCGTTCCTCCGCCGACGCCCAGCGAATGGTGCAGCGGATTGGGGAAGCAGCGCATGAAGCTGACGATGTTCTCGACCCGATCCGACACGCGGAAGTTCATATGCTCGCGCAGGAAGGCTTCGGTGGCCGGCCGGTCGGTGCTGCTCAGCACGATATGGCCGAGCCGCTGGATATCGGTGTGGGTCGGCACGAACGGCGCCAGCTCGGCCATCGTCGCATAGAATTCGAAGACGACGCCGGTGGTCGGTTCGCCGATCCGGAACGCCTCCTCGATGCCGAGGTCGCGGCATTCCGCCGCGTCGACCGGGCGCAGCGCCAGCCCGATCTCGGTGAAGTGCGCCCGCGCCGACTCCAGCGCGTCGCGGCTCTCCATCTGCCAGGCGGCCCGTTTCACGCCGGGCACGTCGCCGCGCACCAGCAACAGGTCGTGATGCTTGTCGCTGCAGCGCAGATAGACGCGATCGGCGCTGCCCGCACCGTCGTCGGTCAGCCCGACGACGTCGGTGTAGAAGGCGCGCGACCGTTCGAGATCGCTGACGTTGAGCGCCAGATAACCGAGGCGCCGATAGCGGATGTGCGAAACCGACATGGGAAATCCCCTCGCCAACCGGTCAGACGATGATGCTGACGCGCCCGTGCGGACGCAGGCTGCTCATGTCGAGCATGCTGCGCTTCGACAGGATCCTGAGCCCGTCCGCCTGGACGCGAATGCGGTGGAAATGATGGCCGAAATAGCAGTCGGTCACGTCGTTCTTGGCCCGGTAGGTCACGAACACCGATCGGATTAGCAACTCGTCGCCCTCGGCCTCGACGATGCGGACGTTGGAGATGCTGTGCGCGGTGCGTGACCGCGGCCATTCGGAATGGGCGCCCGGCTTCTTCAACCGGCGCACGCGATGCTGGAGCCGCGCATAATCGTCGGCGACCAGGAAAAGCTGGTCGGCCGAGTCCGCATCGTCGTCCGCCCGGGTGGTGGGCACGTCATAGGTCGCGCCTTCGGCGAACAGCGCCAGCCATTCGTCGAGCTTCCACTCGTCGAGCAACTGCGCCTCCAGATAGAGGAAGTCCTCGATCTCCGATCGCGTGGGCGTCCCGCCCTGCCGGCCCGCCGATACGCCGGCATGTTCGATGGTCGCCATGCCGCTCACCCCGCCTTCGCCACGCGGCGATCCCATTCGCGCCAGAAGGCGCGCATCTGCGCCTCGTCGTCCGCCAGCGGCTCGTCCCGAAGCATCCCGCGGGAGATGTCGTTCCAGCCGGCCGCCGCGCGGTTGCGGTAGGAGCGCTGGCAGGATTCGAGCGCCTCGACGTCATCGGGCGTCGCGAAGCCGCCCGGCCCGAGGAATTCGAGGAAATTGTCGAGCCGGCGCTTGCGGAAATGACGCGCCTCGCCCTTGGGCGCGAGCGCCCAGCTATTGACGTTCATATAGTCCGGCTGCTCCGGATAGAAGGTCCGGACGGTGATCGCCATGATGTCGTTGATCACGAGGTTGGGAAAGATCAGCAGGTTGCGGTTGCCATAGGCGACCTGCTCGGCCCGCTCCTTGCCGAGCCGCTTCTCCAGCTCCGCATAGATCGCCGCGATCTCCTCGCGGCCGTCCTCGCCCCAGGCCGGGATCCACTGCGCGACCGGGCGGCCCCAGGGGGCGGGGCCCTCGATCACCGCATGGCCGTTGCCCAGGTCGTAGGCGCGCGAGATGTTGCCGCGCGACGGGAACAGCTCGGCCGGCCCGCCGATCGCGTCGACCAGATATTCGAGATAGGTCGAATGGGTCTCATGCGCGTGGTAGCCGTCGAAGCTGTTCTCGACGAGCAGCTTCCAGTTGGCGCGCACGCTATATTCCTGGATGCCGCCGACGATCTCCATGCCGTCGGCGGCATGGTCGGCGACGACCTGGAGGAAGTCCTTCGCGCCGGCCAGATAATCCTCGAGGCTCTCGGCGTTCGCGTCGAAATTGACGAACCAGAAACCGGCATAGCCGGCCAGCCTGGGCACCGAGACCAGATTGGCGCAGCCGTCCTTGTTGAAATCGTCGGGATAGGTGCCCGCAGCGAAGCGGGTGGCGAAGGCCCCGTTATTGTTGAACGACCAGCCATGGTAGAAGCATTTGAACGAGATCGACGATCCCTTGTCCTCCCGCACGACCGCCGCGCCGCGATGCGGACAGCTGTTGAAGAAGGCGTGGTAGTCGCCCTTGCGGTCGCGGTTGAAGATCAGGTCGCGCCCACCCACCGAGCGCCGCACGAAATCGTTGGGATTGGGCAGCTCGGACTCGTGGCCGATGTAGAGCCAGCAACGATCGAAGATACCCCCCCGCTCCCGCTCCAGCACATCCTGGTCGGTGAAGGTCGTGCGCGCGACCCGGAAACTGTCATGATCCTCGACGACCCAGCCGGTGCCGGTCGGATGCTTCTCAAATGCGGTGGCCATGGCCGATCCTCTCGATCCTCCGGCTATTGCTGACGCTGCGGCAGGGCGACGGACAGGCCGTCCAATCCCTCGCCCAGCTTGATCTGGCACGACAGGCGCGAATTGGGCCGGCGATCCACCGCGAATTCGAGCATCTCCTCCTCGATCTCCGAGGGCGCGCCCGTCCGATCCATCCAGCCGTCGTCGACATAGACATGACAGGTCGCGCAGGAGAGCGCCCCGCCGCAGTCGGCGATGATCTCGTCGACGCCATTGTTGAGAGCCGCCTCCATCAGGCTCAGCCCGGCCGGGACGTCGCAGGCCGCTTCGCTGCCGTCGGGACGCTGGAACCGCACTCTCACCATCTCACCCTCCGACGCCGGACGCGGCGTCCTTGCCCGATACTCGCCCGTTATAGGCGCCGACCGCCAGGGATGCAAACATTGTTTTATACATCTGCATTATTCAGCCGCCACCGCCCTGCCCCGCGTCGCCGCGTCGATTTCGGCCGGAGTCAGGCCGATCGCCGCCAGCACCTCGGCGTTGTCCGCGCCGACGTCGGGCGCGAAGGCGCGCGCGTCGACCGGCGTTGCGCTCATCCGCGCGAAGCTGTTGAGCAGCTTCAGCCGGCCCAGCTCGGGCCGATCAGGGTCGGCGAACTCGACGAAGGTCTGGTTGTGCACGGCCTGCGGGTCGCGCATGAACTGGTCGAGGTCGTTGACCGGCGCGAAGGGGAGATCGTTGGCACGCGCCAGCTCGACGAAGGCTGCGACGGTCATCTGCCGGCACGCCTGGGCGATCTCCTGCATCAGTTCGGGCTGGTAGACGTTTCGTGCGCCGGGATCGGCGAAGCGCGGGTCCTTCCGGATCGCCTCCAGCCCGAAAATGTCGCAGGCGCCCTCGAAATGCCGGTCGGTCATCACGAAGCCGATCACCCAGCCGTCGGACAGCTCGAACGGATTGTAGATGCTCTTCACCCATTGCACCGGCGGCGGCGCATCGAGGAAGGTGCGGGTATAGAAGAGCTCGGGCAGGATGAAGTTCGCATAGGCGTCCATCATCGAGATCTCGATCTTCTGCCCCGCTCCGCCCGCCTTGCGGTGGAGCAGCGCGGCGAGCATCGCCATCACCGCCGAATAGGAGGATATCTTGTCGGCGACCGGCGACTTGATCGGCTGCGGCGGACCGTCGCCGCCCTGGTTCGGCATCAGCCCGACCAGCCCCTGGATCACCATGTCGTAGGAGGCCAACTCGGCATAGGGGCCGTCCGGCCCGAAGCCGGTCAGTCCCGCATAGACGATGTCGGGGTTGCGCGCGGCGACCGCATCATAGTCGAGACCGAAGGCCTCGAGCACGTCGGGCCGGAAATTGGTGACGAGCGCGTCGGCGCCGTCGACCAGCTTGCGGGCGGCAGCGAGCCCCGCCGGGCTCTTGAGGTCGAGCGCGACGCACTTCTTGTTGCGGTTCCACTGGGCGAAGGCGGCCGACCGCCCCTCGAAGACCGGCGGAATCCCGCGCATGATCTCCCCCTGCGGCGGCTCGATCTTGATCACCTCTGCCCCGAAATCGGCCAGCAACTGACCCGCCAGCGGCGCCGTCACCATCGTGCCCAGTTCGATCACCCGGATACCCGAGCAGGCGCCGCCCCGCTGTATTGCCGCCATCTCGCTCCGCTCCACTACCCCAGAATCACCATGCCGGCCGTGCCGAAAGCCCGCCGCCATGACTCTTTGGGAGAACGCAGGCGCGGACGCTGTCGACGGGTCCCGTCGGCCGACTGTTATCGGACGCATTCCAGCTTGGCAATATGTGTTTCATTCATTCACATTAATATGGCGCACAACAAAGGCGCACATTGAAATGATTGTTTCAATTCGCTAGGAAGCGGCCGGCCACCCGCCTTGCAAGCCGCTCCGGCATGCTGCAAGGTGCGGGGCTGCGCCGTCGGCGAATGCCGCGGATTTCAGCCAAGGCCGGCGGCTAGATCGGCGTCGATCGAGAGGGTCTTCGAATGGACATTTCCGGGATCGCGATGGAAGATCGCAATCTGGTCCGGGTGATGGAGACTGCGTTGCGTGCGCGCCCGTCGCAGATCGCCATCCGCGATCCCGACCGCGCCCTTTCCTATATGGAGCTGTGGGACGAGGGCCTGCGGATCGCCGGCGGGCTGGGCCGACTGGGCGTCGGTCGTCAGCAGCCGATCCTGCTGATGCTAGACAACCATGTCGACAATGGCCTGCTCTGGATGGGCATCGGCTTGAGCGCCCGGATCGAGGTATCGGTCAACACCGCCTATCGCGGCCAGATGCTGGCCTACATCATCGCCGATTCGAAGGCGACGGTGGCGGTGGTCGAGGAACAATATCTCCCCCGGCTCGTCGAGATCGCCGCGGACATCCCCGCACTCCGCGCCGTCGTCGTCCGCCGCGGCGCCGACACCGACGATGACAGCCTCCGTCGCGCCGCACAGCTCTGGGAGGTCAGCGATTTCGCCGAGCTTTCCGCCGCCCCACCGGCATCGCCCGAGCCCGTCGCGCCCTGGGAGCTGTTCAGCTTCTCCTACACCTCGGGCACGACCGGGCGCTCCAAGGGGGTGCTGTGCCCACACGCCCACGCCTTCGGACAGGCGACCTCGGACGGGCTCGGCACCACGCTGCCCGGCGAAGTCCGCTTCGTGGTGCTGCCGCAATTTCACGCTGCCGGACGCTGGGGCGGGATCTACAACGCACTGATCCACCAGGGTACGGCCCATGTCGCGCATGGCTTCAGCGCCTCGCGCTACTGGGAGCAGGCCCGTGCGGTCGACGCCCGCACCAGCCAGCTCGTCGGCACCATGGCCGAGTTCCTCCACCTCCAGCCCGAACGCGCCTCCGACCGCGAGCATGGGCTGCGCGAGATCTGCATCCTGCCGCTGCCACGCTTCTTCGCCGCCTGGCGCGAACGCTTCGGGGTTCGGCTGCTCACCGCCTATGGCTCGACCGAATCCGGCGCGATCATCTTCAACGCCGACGCGCGGTCGAACAGCGTCGGCCGGCCCCGCGACGGCTACGACATCCGTATCTTCGACCCCAACGACATCGAGCTGCCACCGGGGGAGGTGGGCGAGGCCGTCGTCCGCCCGAACCAACCCTGGACCACCTCGATCGGCTATCTAGGCCGCGGCGAGGAGACCGCGGCGCTGTGGCGCAACGGCTGGCTGCACACCGGCGATGCGCTGTATCGCGACGAGGATGGCAATTTCTTCTTCGTCGACCGGCTCGACGACGCGATCCGCCGCCGCGGCGAGAACATCTCCTCGGTGGAGGTCGAGCTGCATGTCTGCGCCCATCCGGCGGTCGCCGAATGCGCCGCCGTGGCCGTGCCGAGCGAGTTCGCCGAGGACGAGATCAAGATCGCGGTGACGCTGCGGCCCGGAGAGAGCCTGTCCGAGCCGGCGCTGCTCGATTTCCTCGACGACACGATGCCGCGTTTCATGGTGCCGCGCTACGTCCACCTGCTCGCCGAGCTGCCCAAGACGGCGACCTCCAAGGTCCGCAAGACCGAGATCCGCAAGGCCGGCGTCATCGGCTGCTGGGACCGGGCGACCGGCGCTTTCGTTACCGCCGGGGAGCAGAACGCGCCGCTCGCCCCCCATCATGGAAAGGAACCGGCATGAAGCCATTGGGCGTAGGGCTGATCGGCGCCAATCCCGATCGCGGCTGGGCGATCAGCTCGCACCTGCCGGCGCTGCTCGACGGCGGCGCGGATGCCGACGTCCGGCTGGTGGCGGCGGGCACTTCGCGCCCCGAGACGGCGAAGCGGGCCGAGGAGAAATTCGGCGTGCCGGGCTATGCCGACTATCGCGACCTGATCCGCGATCCAGCGGTCGACATCGTCACCGTCTCGGTCAAGCTGCCGCTCCATCATCAGATCGTCTCGGCCGCGCTCGACGCGGGCAAGCATGTCTATTGCGAATGGCCGCTCGCCCGAACCCTGGACGAGGCCGAGGACCTCGCCGCTCGTGCGAAGGCGGCGGGCAGCCACAGCATGATCGGCCTACAGTCGCGCGCCTCGCCCGCGCTCGACCGGCTCGCCTCGCTGATCCGCGACGGCTATGTCGGCGACATTCTCGGCGTGTCGGTGGTCGCCTCCGGCTTCGGCTGGGGCGGCGCGATCGACGCTGGCAACGCCTATCTGTTCGACGCCGCCAACGGCGCGACCCTGCTGACGATCACCGGTGGGCATCTCCTCGATGCCGTCGTCCGCGCCTGTGGCGAGATCGAGGCGGTGAGCGCCTATCTTCCCACCCGCCGGTCGCGCGTGGCGGTACTGCCGCCGGCGGAACTGGCGCGCTATCGAACGTTCGAGGCGGTGGTGGCCTTTCCCGAGGCGGGCGAGGCGCCGGCCGCGTCCGCCGACGTCATCAACGCGGCCGAAAGCTTCCGGCCAACCTCGCCCGACCAGGTCGCGATCACCGCGCGGCTCGCGGGCGGCGCGCCGCTCTCGGTCCATATCCGCGGCGGGTTGCAGCGCTCGACCGGCCTGATGATCGAAGTGATCGGCACCGAAGGCGAGCTGCGCCTGACCGGCCCGGCCGGGGTGATCCAGATGGTGCCGCTGGCGCTGTCGGGGGCCCGGGGCGCGACCCGCACGCTCGAGCCGATCGCCGTGGCGGAGGACCCGCGCGATGCGCTGGGTCCGATCTCGGCCAATCTGGCGCGGCTCTATGCCGCCTTCGCCCGCGATATCCGCGAAGGCACCCGCACCGTCGCCGATTTCGGCCTCGCCGCGCGCCACCAGCGGCTGATGGAAGCGATCCAGTCAGCCGGAGCCAGCGGCCGATGGACCGCCGCAGCCTAATTTAAGACATTTGTTTTTTCTCGCTTGCGGATTCATGGCTTTGTTTTATTGTCGCGACGAAAGGGCAGCGCGACAGGCTCGCGCGCGCCAGAGAGAGCAGCGAGTAAGCCATGCATCCGAGCATCCACGCGGTCGCGAACGGGGACAAGCCGGCCTTCATTACCGCCGAGACCGGCGAGATCGTCACCTATCGGCAGCTCGACCGGCGTTCCAACCAGGGCGCCCACCTCTTCCGAGAGGCGGGCCTCAGGACCGGCGACATGGTCGCGCTGTTCCTGACCAACGGGCCGCGCTTCCTGGAAACGGTGTGGGCCGCGCAGCGCTCGGGGCTCCATTATGTCTGCATGCCGGTCCGGCTGACCGCCCCCGAGCTTCGCTACATGCTCGAGGATGCAGGCGCCAAGGCGCTGGTATTCTCCGCCGCCCTTGCCGACACGGTCCGCGAGGCGGTCGACGGCCTCGGCGACCTGGCGCTGTTCGCCACCGACGGCGAGGTCGGCTTCGCGCGGAGCTTCGAACGGGTCCGCGACGCGATGCCCGACACGCCGATCGCCGACGAGGCGCCGGGCCAGGACATGCTCTACTCGTCGGGCACGACCGGCCACCCCAAGGGCATCAAGCGCCCCCGTCCGGTCGGCGGCATCGACGAGCCGACCCCGGTGACCAACCTCGCGCGCAGCCTCTACGGCATGGACGCGGACAGCATCTACCTCTGCCCCGCGCCGCTCTATCATTCGGCGCCGTTGCGCTATTCGATGTCGGTCAACCAACTCGGCGGCACCGTGATCGTGATGACGAAGTTCGATCCGGAGGAGGCGCTGCGGCTGATCGAGCGGTACCGCGTCACCCATGCGCAGTGGGTGCCGACCCATTTCGTTCGGATGCTCAAGCTGCCCGAGGACGTCCGCAAGCGCTACGACCATTCGTCGCTGCGCAGCACCTTCCACGCCGCGGCCCCCTGCCCGGTCGAGATCAAGCAGGCGATGATCGACTGGTGGGGGCCGATCGTCCACGAATATTATTCGAGCACCGAGCTGAACGGCTTCACCGCCGCCACGGCGGAGGAATGGCTGGCCCACAAGGGCACGGTCGGCCGCGCGATCATCGGCGAGATCCGCATCTGCGACGAGAATGACGATCCGCTGCCGCCGCGCCGCGAGGGGATGGTCTATTTCGAGAAGGGCAACCCGATCGAATATCACAACGATCCCGAGAAGACCGCCGCGGCCTATAACCGCCATGGCTGGACCTCGGTGGGCGATATCGGCTGGGTCGACGAGGAGGGCTATCTCTACCTCACCGACCGGCAGAGCTTCATGATCATCTCGGGCGGGGTCAACATCTACCCGCAGGAGATCGAGAACCTGCTCGTCACCCACCCGCGCGTCGCCGATGCCGCGGTGATCGGCGCGCCCGATCCCGATCTCGGCGAGCGGGTGGTCGCGGTGGTGCAGCCGCTCGACTGGTCCGAGGCCGGCGACGCACTGGCCGCCGAGCTCAAGGCGTTCCTCCGCAAGGGTCTGAGCCCGGTGAAGATGCCCAAGCAGATCGAGTTCATGCGCGAGCTGCCGCGCCAGCCGACCGGCAAATTGTTCAAGCGGCTGATCCGCGACCGTTTCCGCGAGGCCGCCGCCGCGCCGGCCGCCTGACCGACCTCGCGGCGGCGCGGCCGTCCGCTGCTGGAGAAACCGATGCTCGACATGTCCGCCCGCTTCGCCTTCAACGAGGACCACGCGCTGTTCCGCGACAGCGTCCGCAAGATGCTGGAGCGGGAGTTGCTGCCCAACCTCGACCGCTTCGAGGAGGAAGGGATCGTCAGCCGCCAGTTCTGGCTGGCGTGCGGCGAAGCCGGCATGCTCTGCCCCAACGTCTCGCCCGACTATGGCGGGCTGGGCCTCGATTTCGGCTATAATGCCGTGATCGACGAGGAACTGGCCTATGCGGGCTCCTCGGTGGGGGTCCCGCTCCAGAACGACATCACCGCCGAATATGTCCAGGCCTATGGATCGGAGGAGCAGAAACTCCGCTACCTGCCGAAGATGGTCAGCGGCGAATGCATCAGCGCGATCGCGATGACCGAGCCGGCGACGGGTTCGGACCTGCAGGCGATCCGGACGACGGCGCGGAAATCGGGCGACCGCTATGTCATCAACGGCGCCAAGACCTACGTCACCAACGGCCAGAACGCGGACGTGGTGATCGTCGCGGCGAAGACCGATCCCGGGCTCGGCGCGCGGGGACTCTCGCTGATCCTGGTCGACGCCGATACGCCTGGTTTCGCGCGCGGGCGCAATCTCGACAAGATCGGCCTGTGGTCGGCCGACACCTCCGAACTGTTCTTCAACGACGTCGAGGTACCGGTCGCCAACCGCCTCGGCGCGGAAGGATCGGGCTTCGCCTATCTGATGAACCAGTTGCCGCAGGAACGGCTGTCGATCGCCACCTCCGCCCAGGCTGCCGCGCAGCGCGCGTTCGACGAGGCGCTGGCCTTCGTCAAGGACCGCAAGGCGTTCGGTCAGCCGATCTTCGAGTTCCAGAACACCAAGTTCACCCTCGCCGACATGAAGAGCCAGTTGCAGGTGGGCTGGGCGCATCTCGACTGGGCGATCCGCCGCCACATCGCCGGCGCGCTGACCACCGCCGAGGCGTCGGCCGCCAAGCAATGGCACAGCGACATGCAGAACCGCATCACCGACATGGCGCTGCAGCTCCATGGCGGCGCCGGCTACATGAACGAATATCTCATCGCCCGGCTGTGGCGCGACGCCCGCGTGACCCGCATCTTCGGCGGCACCAACGAGATCATGAAGGAAGTCGTCAGCCGGTCGCTCTGAGGGAGGTCAGCAGCGCCAATATCTCGTCCGCCGGCCTGACGTCGGCGAAGGCCATGCGGCTCATCGTCCGCAGCGTGGCCCGGTGCCCCTCCTCCGACCAGGTCGCATTGCCGTCCTCGGGAAAGAACACGCGATAGTTCATTTGCGCCGCGTCGCGCGCGGTGGACTCGCAGCAGCCGTCGGTGAGGCAACCCGAGATGATGAGCGTGTCGATGCCCCGCGCTTCGAGCGCCGCCGGCGCATCGCAGGTGCCGGGAATGAAGGCGCTGAGCCGGGTCTTGTCCATGACCAGATCGCCGGCGCCGAAATCGAGCTCCGGCCAGAGCGCATGGGTGGACGCCCCGCGCCGGAACGCCTCGGCCGACAGCGCCCGCTGCGCGGCGGGCATCAGCTCCTGGTAGGAGGTCCAGCGGTGGGGTTCATCGGGGTCGATCGTGTAGCGCAGGAAGAGGTTGAGCCCCCCGGCGGCGCGCACCGCCGCCGAGACGCGGTTGACCGCCGGGACGATCGCCCGCGCCGCCGCGACCTCGAACGGCGATCCGGGCTCCAGGAACCCGATCTGCAGATCGATCACCAGATGCGCGGCCTTCGGGCCGGCCAAGCGGGAGTAGCGCGGCCGCGGGCGGCTTCCCATCATCGCGCGGACCGGAACGGACTGGGTCATGGCGCTTCTCCGCCTGGGTCGGTCAGACGTCGAGCTTGTAGAGCTCGCGCGTGTTGTCGCGCAGGATCCAGTTCCTCTCCTGCTCGGAGAGATGGCTGGCATGCTCGGCCAGCAGGGACTGGCTGTGCGGCCAGGTGGCGTCGCTGTGCGGGAAGTCGTTGGCCCACAACAGGCGGCGCGGATTCATCAGATGCGCCACCTTGAAGGCGACCCAGTCGTCCTGGAAGGTCAGGTAGATATTCTCGTTGAAATAATGGCTGGGCTTCTCCTTCAGGTCCGCGCCGGCCTTCAGCCAGTAGCGATGCTTCTCCCAGGCATGGTCCATGCGATAGGCGAAATGGGGCGCCCAGCCGGCGTCGCCCTCGACGCCCACCAGCTTCAGCCCGGGATGTCGTTCGAAGATGCCGCTCAGCACGAACATGCCGATCAGGTCCTGGTTGGCACGGATCACCGAATTGAAGCGGTTCATCGCCGGGCCGCGGGTGACGCCGCCGGCGCGCAGCCCCTCGCTGTCCTTGCCGCCCGCGAAGACGTGGAAGTTGATCGGCAGGTCGAGCTCCTCGATCGCGCTCCACAGCGGCTCGAAGCTCGGATGATCATAGTCCTCGTCGGTCCCCGGCATGCCGGGGAAGATCACGCCGCGGAAGCCCTGGTCCTTGAAGCGGCGCACCTCCTTGATCGTCTCCTCGACCGAGATCACCGAGGTGCAGGGAAGGCAGATCAGCCGGTCGGGCGCCGGTTCCTGGAATTCGAGGATCCAGCGGTTATAGGCGTCGAAGCAGGCGCGCTTGTAATCGGCGTCCGGATGGTTCGCGAGCAGCATCGCCACGGTGGGGAAGATGATCTCCGCCACGACGCCGTCGCGATCCTGGTCGGCCAGCCGCGCCTTGCCGTCCCAGCCGCCGCGATGGATCTCGCTGAACAGCATGTTGGCGTCCTCGAGGAATTTCGGATCCTTGCCGGCCGCCGCCATGCGGCCATAGGGCACGTCGGTCTTCATGCCGGGGATCACATAGACCTCGCCGCTGCCTTCCTTGCGGATCATGTGCGGCGCCCTGTCGCGATAGCGCGGCTCCAGATGATCGATGAACAGGTTGGGCGGCTCCGTCACGTGGGAGTCGGCGGAAATCGCGCCCGTCCTCGTCAAAGTCGCTTCCATGTCCTTCTCCTTTCGCGATCCATGGTTCCCGCCCCTCGGGGCTTGGCTTCGGTTCAGTCCGCCTGGCGGCGCAGCGCCTGCTGCGCCTCGTGGGAAACGGGCGCGGTCAGCCCGCCCACAAGGCAGTCGATCAATCCTTCGACGTGGAAATCCGTCTCTTCCCGGTCGCCCCGCGCTTCGATCGCGGCGAGGCCGGATACGATCTGCAGCCGCAGCAGCCTCAGCCGCATCCGCACGATCCTGGCCGGCAGATAGGCGAGCAGCGCCTCCAGCGCGTCGGCCACCTTCCAGCCCGTGACCCAGAGCGCGCCGGCCTCCGTGAGGGCGTTGCGCTGGATGAACAGCGGCTCGTCGCGCAACAGCCGCTCCAGGAACCGCAGGCTGTAATTCCCCTCGGCGCGCGGCTGGAGCTCTTCCGCGAAGGGGTGGACCCAGGCGCCGACGAGCGCCCGCACCTCGGTGAGCCGATGCTCGTCGCCCAGCCGCTCCATGATCGCCAGCCGGCGCCGGTTGATCAGGCTCATCCGATGCTCGAACACCGCCTCGACCAGGCCGTCGCGCGATCCGAAATGATAATGGACCGCCGAGGCGTTGCGGTGGCCCGCCGCCTCGTGGACCTGGCGCAGCGAGACGCTTTCCAGGCCGAAATCGGCGAACAGCCGTTCCGCCGCCAGGATCAGCGACAGCCGGCTTCCACCGATTTCCTGGACGACGCCCATGCAATCGTCTCCCATTAAAATATGCCCGACTCGACTCGTGATACGATTGTTTTAGCTTATTTTCGTGCAACGACCGAGCAGGAATTTAATCAAGACCGATTATTCCCGCCGATCAGCCGCTCGCCAGAAGGTCGAAATAGGTGGTGAAGCGCCGCCGATCGAACAGCCAGCGGCCGTCGACGCGGGCGAAATCATCCTCATAGACGCCGCTGAACACATGGACGCCGCTGCCGCGCTTGTGGCCGGTCAGGGTCGAGACCCCGGTCGCCCGGTCGCCCGCCACCTCGAAGATCATGTTGCCCACCAGAGGCACCACGTCGCCAAAATCGCTCGCGGAGCGGGCATAGAAGCGCGCCAGCGCCTCCCGGCCCCGCAACTCCTGGCTGCGCCCCTCGAACGCGCCGTCGGCGGTGAACAGCGCGGGCACCTCGGCGCCGCGTCCCTGCCCGACCAGCCAGGCGTAGCGCGCCACCAGCTCGCCCAGCGCGATCTTGTCGGCGATCGCGGCGAGGTCCGGCGCGATCCCGCTCACGCGGCGTCCCGCGCCGGCGCCCGGGAATAGCCGAGCATCGCCCGCGCCTCGTCGGGCGTGGCGATCTCGCGGCCGACCGCCCTGGCGACCGCAGCCATGCGCCGCACCATCTCGACATTGCTGAGCTGCTCGCCGTCCCATTCGGGCTTGTCGCCCAGGCCGGTGCGGATATGCCCGCCCATCGCCACCGCCAGCAGGTTGAGCTCGCGATGGGTGTCGCCATGGGCCGGATCGTGCACGAAGGTCGTGTAATTGTGCGGGAACCATTCGTAGCGGACGTGCGGCGGGAACATGGTGAGCAGCGACTGGACGCCGGCCGCGTCGGGCATCGGACCGTAGGGCACCGAATCCGACATGTTGAGGTGAACCATGATCGGCTCCTTGAGCAGCCCCATCTCGCGGTACATCAGCAGGTGGCGGACATGGCCGGGCTCGCGGACGATGAAGCCGGGCTGCAGGCCGCTTTCCAGGCACCAGGCGAGGAACTGGCTCATCTGCTCATGGGTGTGCGAGCTGACCCGATCGTAGACGAAGCGCCCCGCCTCGAAGTCGTAGCGCCCGATATTGGTCGCCCCGACATGGAGGACGAAGGTTTCCAGCCGGATGTCGGGCATCGCGCGCAGCGCCTTGACGTGGGGATGCATGCCGCGCTCGGCCTCCTCGCGGCCGGCGGCGCCCGGATAGGTATAGGTCGGATAAGGAATGACGTCGCACC
Source organism: Rhizorhabdus histidinilytica (assembly GCF_900167915.1). Lineage (GTDB taxonomy): Bacteria > Pseudomonadota > Alphaproteobacteria > Sphingomonadales > Sphingomonadaceae > Rhizorhabdus > Rhizorhabdus histidinilytica. Next base: position 101,511 of record NZ_FUYM01000013.1, read on the forward strand.
TCGCGCGGATCAGCCGCATCGTGTCGGCATAATGCTCGGCGCTGCCGGCGAGGCTGGAATCATAGGTGCCGTCGTCGGGCTTGTCCGGCACGCGGTTGTGGAAATGGATGATCGACGCGCCCTCCCGATAGCATTGATAGGCGTCCTCGGCGATCTCCTCCGGGGTGAGCGGGACATGGGGATTCTCGCAGCGCATGACCGTCTCGTTCAGCGCCACCTCGATGATCACCTTCTTCTTCATGCCTCTCTCCGATCTCCCGAAACCCGAGCCCCGATCACAGCCGCTCGATGATGATCGCGGGCGCCATGCCCCCCGCCGCGCACATGGTGACGAGCCCGTAGCGCCCGCCGATCCGCTCGAGCTCGTCGAGGACGGTGCCGATCAGGATCGCGCCGGTGGCGCCGATCGGATGGCCGAGCGCGATCGACCCGCCATTGACGTTGACCTTGTCGCGATCGAGATCGAGATCGCGCTGGAATTTCTCGGAAACCACGGCAAAGGCCTCGTTGATCTCCCAGAGATCGATGTCGTCCTTGGTCAGGCCGGCCTTCTTCAACGCCTTGCGCGCCGCGGGCACCGGCGCGTTGAGCATCAGCGTGGGATCATCACCGATATTGGCGGTGGCGACGATGCGGGCGCGGGGCTTCAGCCCGTGACGGGCGGCATAGTCCTTCGACGCGAGCAGCAGCGCGGCCGCGCCATCGACCACGCCCGACGAATTGCCGGCATGGTGTACCGGACGGATGTCGAGATCGGGGAATTTGCGGTTGATCAGCCCGGCATAGGTCGTGCCATCCTCGTCGATCGGCATCCGGGCGAGCGCCTCGAAGGCGGGCTTGAGCTGGGCCAGCCCCTCGGCGCTGGTCTGCGGCCGGGGATATTCGTCGGCGTCCAGCAGCACCCTGCCCTCATCGTCCACGACCGGGACGATGCTCCTGGCGAAGCGGCCCTCGCGGATCGCGCGGTCAGCGCGGCGCTGGCTCTCCAGCCCCGCCGCATCGAGCTCCTCGCGGCTGATCCCCTCCAGCGCAGCGATCGCGTCGCCGCAGACGCCCTGATGCGACTGGGGATGGACCGCCTGGAGCCGGTCGTTGCCCGATCCGATGCCGTAGACCGGCAGCCCCGCCGCAGCCTCCTGCTGCGAGAGGGTGGCGGTCAGCGACATCATCTCGCTGCCGCCGGCGATCACCAGATCCTCCATTCCCGCCATGATCTGCGCCGCGGCGAGGCCGACTGCGGTGATGCCGCCGCCGCAATAGCGGTCGAGCGTGACCCCAGAGGCCCGGACATCATAGCCCGCGTCGAGCGCCGCCATCCGGCCGAGGTCGCCGCCCTGCGTGCCGCGCTGCATCGAGGTCGACCAGATGATGTCGTCGACGTCGGCGGTGTCGAAGCCGTTGCGCTCCCGGAGCGCCTTCAGCACGCTCGCCGCCAGATGCTGGGGATGCATATGGGCGAGCGCTCCCTTGCCGGTCTTGCCGATGCCGCGCGGCGTACGAACGGCGTCGATGATATAGGCTTCCGGCATCAGGGGACTCCCGTCACTGAGTTTCAATATATGTTTCAATCGTACGACTTATCATCGCCATAGATCGCACGCCGGCCAGGCACAATACCGGCTGCTGCGCGCTTGATGAATATGATTGTATTAATTTCGGCTGACAAGCCCCTCTGCCTCCGCTAATGGCCGCGCTGACCACAGGGCTTCGGCGCGGGAGATGGACATGGACGTGAAGGGTTTGACGGCGGTCGTCACGGGCGGCGCCTCCGGGTTGGGCGCGGCGACGGCCAGGGCGCTGGCCGCGCGCGGCGTGAAAGTGGCGATATTCGACCTGCAGCAGGAGCTCGGCCAGGCGGTCGCCGCCGAGATCGGCGGCCTGTTCTGCGCCGTCGATGTGACTTCTGACGCCTCGGTCGACGCCGGCTTCGCGCAGGCGCGGGCGGCGCTGGGGCAGGAGAGGATCCTGGTCAACTGCGCCGGCACCGGCAACGCGATCAAGACGGCGAGCCGCTCGCGGGAGGATGGCACCATCCGCCATTATCCGCTCGACGTCTTCGATCGCATCATCCAGATCAACCTGGTGGGCACGTTCCGCTGCATCGCCAAGTCGGCGGCCGGGATGCTTACCGCCGATCCCCTGGAGTCGGGCGAGCGCGGCGCGATCGTCAACACCGCCAGCGTGGCGGCCGAGGACGGCCAGATCGGCCAGGTCGCCTATTCGGCGTCGAAGGCGGGCGTCGTCGGCCTCACCTTGCCCGTCGCGCGCGATCTGGCCGGTGACGGAATCCGGGTGAACACGATCCTGCCCGGCATTTTCGAGACGCCGCTGCTGATGGGCCAGCCCACCCATGTGGTCGATGCGCTCGGCGCATCGGTGCCCTTCCCGAAGCGGCTGGGCAGGCCCGAGGAATATGCGCGCCTCGCGATCGAGATGATCGAGAACCCCTATTTCAATGGAGAGGATGTCCGCCTCGACGGCGCCATCCGCATGGCGCCGCGGTGACAGCGCCGATGGCTTACGAAACGATCCTCGTAGAGACCGAGGGGCCGGTCACGGTCATCCGGCTGAACCGCCCGCAGGCGCTGAACGCGCTCAACACGCAGGTGCTGGCCGACCTGATCGCCGCCTTCCGGGCCTTCGACGCCGATCCCGAGCA
>NZ_FUYM01000007.1 GCF_900167915.1 Rhizorhabdus histidinilytica
GCTCGGCTCCGCTGCGCTGCGCCTCCCGCCCAGGCTGGCATCGGAAATGCGGATCAGCTAATCATGCAACCGGACCAATCATCGCGGGCAGTCCACACCTGCAAAACAGACCGCAGCTTCGAGGCTATGATCTACCTCGCCGCCGCCGTCATCAACTCACGATGAATCCCCACAGACCTTAGTCCGAATGTCAGCTTTCCAAATTTTTCTTTCTGAACCGGACTGGCTGCTCGCGGCCCGATAGCAGTCATACACTGATCCAGTGGTGAAGTCCGCTCTGACCCCATTGGTTGTCAGAACTCGGCGGTCTGGATCGTCCGACGTCTTGGGCAGTGCCTTAAGCGGAATCATGCGTTTCGAGTTCTGACAGCTCACCAAACACCGCAAAAAAACGACTCAGGAGTGTTCGTCAATCAAGTGCCGCACATCCGAATGTGCGTCTGAATGCCGTCGTGTCGGCAGAAATGCGGTTACCGTCGGCAGCCAAACGCTAACGCCTGAATACTCAAAGTGAGATTCTCATTCGGTCAGGACGAACCGTCCTTCCCGGAGCCAGAATGTGACCCCGACCAAGCTGCTGATAGGCCAGATTCTCGTGGTGCTCGCGATCGTCATCGCGGGCGTCTGGGCCGCGACCCAATGGGCGGCCGCGATGCTCGGCTACCAGCCACAGCTTGGATCGGCCTGGTTCATGCTGTTTCACACGCCGGTCTATCGGCCGTGGGCCATCTTTCCCTGGTGGTATCACTACGACGCCTATGCGCCGCACGTCTTCGACCGGGCGGGCGCATTAGCGGGTGCCAGTGGATTCATCGGGTGCGGGGCGGCTATTGCCGGATCGCTGTGGCGTGCGCGACAGTCGCGCCACGTCATCACCTATGGTTCGGCGCGCTGGGCCAGTACCCGTGAGATCGAACATGCCGGCCTTCTCAAGGATGCGGGCATATTCCTCGGTCGGTTTCGCGGGAACTATCTACGCCATGACGGCCCCGAGCATGTCATGGCATTCGCCCCGACCCGCTCGGGCAAGGGGGTAGGCCTTGTCGTCCCGACACTGCTGAGCTGGATCGGCTCGGCGGTCATCCACGACATCAAGGGCGAGAACTGGCAGCTCACCGCCGGCTGGCGCTCGCGCTTTTCCCACGTCCTGTTGTTCAATCCGACGGATCCCCGCTCCGCCAAATATAATCCGCTACTCGAGGTCAGGAAGGGCGAGCACGAGGTTCGCGACGTCCAGAACATCGCGGACATCCTGGTAGATCCCGAAGGCGCGCTCGAACGCCGCAACCATTGGGAGAAAACCTCTCACTCACTGCTGGTCGGCGCGATTCTCCATGTTCTCTATGCCGAGGAGGAAAAGACCCTCGCGCGTGTCGCCGCCTTCCTCTCGGATCCGCAGCGCCCGTTCGCCGCGACGCTGCGCCGGATGATGACCACCAACCATCTCGGCACGAAGGATGCGCCGATGGTCCATCCTGTCGTGGCATCGGCCGCGCGCGAGGCCCTCAACAAGTCGCCCAACGAGCGCTCGGGGGTGCTTTCGACGGCCATGTCGTTCCTCGGCCTCTATCGCGACCCGACCGTCGCGGACGTCACGTCGCGCTGTGACTGGCGGATCGCCGATCTGGTCGAGGCGCCGCGGCCGGTCTCGCTTTATCTAGTCATTCCACCATCCGACATCAGCCGCACCAAGCCGCTCGTGCGCCTGGTGCTCAATCAGATCGGTCGCCGCCTCACCGAAAAGCTGGACGCCGCCTCCGCCAGCGACCGCAAGCATAAGCTGCTGATGATGCTGGACGAGTTCCCGGCATTGGGCCGGCTCGATTTCTTCGAGACCAGCCTTGCCTTCATGGCCGGATATGGCGTTCGCGCCTTCCTGATCGCGCAGTCTCTCAACCAGATCGAGAAGGCTTATGGCGAGCATAATTCGATCCTCGATAACTGCCACGTCCGCGTCGCCTTTGCGACCAACGACGAGCGGACGGCGCGGCGTATCTCCGACGCGCTCGGCATCGCCACCGAGCAACGTGCGATGCGCAACTATGCCGGCCACCGGCTCGCGCCTTGGTTGGCGCACGTCATGGTCAGCCGCCAGGAGACCGCGCGGCCGCTGCTGACGCAGGGCGAGGTCATGCAGCTTCCGCCAGCCGATGAGCTGGTGCTCGTCTCGGGCATGGCGCCGATCCGGGCGAAGAAGCTGCGCTACTATGAGGACCGCAATTTCCGCGAGCGGCTGGCTTCGCCGCCGCAGCTCCTATCCGGCGCCTATGCCGACCGGCCGCAGGGCCGCCCCGACGACTGGAACGGCATGGTTCGCGCGCCAGACGATCGGCTTGCCGCAGGCGTGGACGGAGCGGGCGCAATCGATGACGAAGATGGCCTCCAGCAGCAGCGGCATCCCGGTCTCGAAGAAAAGACGACGAAAGCCGAGGCCCCTAAGCAGCTCGAGCTGCTCGATCTCGATCGCGATGAGCCTGACGCCTCCGCTGATCAGCGGGTGATGGACCGTGTGCGGACCTCGCTGATCCGTGCCGATGCCATGAACCAAGGTCGCGGTCATGACCTGCTGCCGGGGTTCTGAGCCATGAAGATCCGACAGAATCTCTATATCGACCGCGAACTGAGCGACACGCTTGAAGCACTCGCGATCCGGCCGGGCGGCAACAAGTCGCGGATCGTCAACGAGGCACTCGGCACCTGGCTGGCCCGTCGGGCGAGCAAGGACATCGACGACTTGCTGAAGGTCCGGCTCGACCGGATATCGCGCGAGATCGGAGCCTGCCGTCGAGACATCGAGGTCATGTTCGAGGCGTTGGCGCTGTTCGTTCGCTACCAGCTCACCGTCACCGCGCCGCTGCCCGAGGCCGATACGGCGGCGCTCGCCATCGGCAATGAACGGTTCGAGCGCTTCATCACCCAGCTCGGCCGCCAGATCGCCGGCGGCAAGCGCACGCTGGACGCCAGTGCCGAGGCGCGGCCATGAGCCAGGCGCTCTCCGCGGAACGCCGCCGCGCCATGCTGCGCAGCGCAATGGGGCCGGCGATTACAGCGGCTCTTTCGGACGCGAACGTCATCGAGATCATGGTCAACCCGGACGGCGCGCTACGCGTCGACCTTCTGGGCGAGGGGCGGGTCGATACCGAAATTCGCCTCGAAGCGGCGCAGGTGGAGCGAATCATCCGACTGGTCGCCAGCCATGCCCGCACCGAGGTCCATGCCGTCGCGCCGATCGTCTCCGCCGAATTGCCGCCCCATGGCGAAGGGGCGGGAGAGAGGTTCGAGGGCATCCTGCCGCCGGTCAGTCTCGCGCCGTGCTTCTCGATCCGCAAACCAGCGGCGAAGATCTATACACTGCTCGACTATGTGACTGATGGCATCATGCCGGCCGAGACCGCCCGGCTGCTCAGTCTGGCGGTGGTCGAGCGCAAGAACATCCTGATCGCGGGCGGCACCAGTTCGGGCAAGACGACGCTCGCCAATGCGCTGCTCGTCGAAATGGCACATCTGGACGAGCGGGTGATCCTGATCGAGGACACGCGCGAGCTGCAATGCGCAGCACCCGACGTCGTGGCGCTCCGCACCCGGACCGGCAGCGTCAGCATGGCCGATCTTGTCCGTTCGACGCTCCGGCTGCGGCCTGACCGGATCATTGTCGGCGAAGTCCGGGGCAAGGAAGCCCTCGACATGCTCAAGGCGTGGAACACCGGCCACCCCGGCGGCATCGCCACGGTCCATGCCAACTCAGGGCCTGCCGCGCTCTACCGGCTCGAGCAGCTCGTCCAGGAAATCGTCGTCACGGTGCCGCGCCGGCTGATCGCCGAGGCGATCGACATGATTGTGTTCATTTCCGGACGAGGTCTTGCACGCCGTGTCGACACGGTCATGCGCGTCGCCGGCCTCGATCCCGATGGTGGTTACGCGGTTCTTCCGCTGGCCCCGGGACGCCCTGTTTTCGAAGGAGATCAGCCATGATGCTTGGCCATATCCTCTCGCGCCGGTCGATCTTCCTGATCGGCGCCATGGTCGGTTTCGGTTTCATGCTTGCCGGCCGCGCCCGTGCGGCGGGATCGGGCATGCCCTGGGAGGAGCCGTTTCAGCTGGTGCTGGAATCGGTACAAGGACCAGTTGCCAAGATCATCGCGGTGATCATCATCATCTCGACCGGCCTGACACTCGCATTCGGGGAGACCGCTGGCGGTTTCCGGCGGCTCATCCAGATCATCTTCGGCCTCAGCATCGCCTTTGCGGCGAGCTCCTTCTTCCTCAGTTTCTTCAGTTTCGCGGGCGGGGCGCTGATCGCATGATCGGTGGCGGACATCATGTCGAAGGTTTCGAGGCGCCGATCCACCGCTCGCTGGTGGAACCCATCCTGCTCGCTGGCGCGCCCCGCATGATCGCGATCGTCAACGGCACGGTCGCGGCCGCGCTCGGTCTCGGCCTTCAGCAATGGATCGCCGGCATAGCGGTCTGGGCCTTGGGCCATAGCCTCGCGGTATTCGCAGCCAGGCGCGATCCCGACTTCGCGCCCGTGCTTGTCCGGCATCTTCGGCAGAAGGGACATCTCGCATGTTAGCCCTGCGCGAATATCGCGGCCGCGCCGACCGGCTTGCGGATCATCTGCCGTGGGCGGCGCTGGTCGCGCCCGGTGTGGTGCTGAACAAGGATGGCAGCTTCCAGCGTACATTCGGGTTTCGCGGTCCCGATCTCGACAGTGCGACCGAAGCCGAACTGGTCTCGGCCTGCGCGCGGGCCAACAATGTCCTGAAGCGCTTCGGTTCGGGCTGGGCACTCCATATCGAGGCGGAAAGGCGCGGAAGCCAAGGCTATCCGAAGAGCCGTTTCCCCGACGCCGCCTCCTGGCTGGTCGACGAGGAGCGCGGCGCGGGGTTCGAGAGTGCGGGCCAGCATTTCGAGAGCCACTATCATCTGACGCTCACCTTCCTGACCAGACCCGATCAGCAAGATACGGCTGGGCGCGCGCTGCTCGAACGCGGCGACGGCCGACAAGGCCGCGACTGGCATCAAGCGCTCGGCCAGTTCGTCGCCGAGACCGATCGCGCGCTCGACCTGTTCGCCGGTTTCATGCCCGAGATCCGCGCGCTCGACGATGCCGAAACGCTGACCTTCCTGCACGGCACCATCTCGACGCGGCGGCACGCCGTCGCGGTACCGGACACGCCCATGTATCTCGATGGCCTACTGGTCGACACGCCGCTGACTGGCGGGCTCGAGCCGGTGCTGGGGAGCGAGCATCTGCGCACGCTCACCATTCTCGGTTTCCCGAACCTCAGTCATCCTGGAATCCTCGACGCGCTCAATCATCAGGATTTCGGCTATCGTTGGGTCACGCGCTTCATCGCGCTCGACAGAACGCAAGCGACCAAGGCGCTGACCCGATTGCGCCGCCAATGGTTCAACAAGAGGAAGTCGATCACCGCGCTGCTGCGCGAGGTCATCTACAACCAGCCGACCCAGCTTCTCGACAGCGATGCCGACAACAAGATGGCGGACGCCGATCTAGCGCTGCAGGCGCTCGGGCAGGATCATGTCGCGTTCGGCTATCTGACCACGACGATCATCGTATCGGATCAGGATCGCGGCCGCGTCGAGGACAAGGTGCGTGCGGTCGAACGGATTATCAACGGGCTCGGCTTCACCTGCATCCGCGAGGGTGTGAACGCGGTGGAGGCATGGCTTTCGAGCTTGCCCGGCCAGACATATGCGAACGTCCGTCAACCGCTCGTCCACACGCTCAATCTCGCGCATCTGATGCCGCTATCGAGCGTGTGGGCGGGACCGTCATGCAATGCCCATCTCGACGGTCCGCCGCTCTTCCATGCGGAAACGAGCGGATCGACGCCATTCCGATACAGCACCCATGTCGGCGATGTCGGCCATGCGCTCATCGTGGGACCGACCGGAGCGGGCAAATCGGTGCTGCTCGCGCTGCTGGCGCTTCAGTTCAGACGTTACCCGGCCAGCCAGGTTTATATTTTCGACAAGGGCTTTTCCGCTCGCGCCGCGGTGCTGGCGATGGGCGGCGCGCACCATGCGCTCGGGCTTGGCGGCGAAGAGGACGGCCACGCCCATACGGGCGGCAGGGCGGTCGCCTTTCAGCCGCTTCGGCACATCGATCGCGTCGACGAGCGCGCGTGGGCCGCCGAGTGGATCGGCGCCCTGCTTGCCCATGAGAAGGTGCTGGTGACGCCGGACGTCAAGGAAGCCGTCTGGTCGGCGCTCACCAGTCTCGCGACCGCGCCGGTCGAAGAGCGCACACTGACCGGTCTGTCGTTGTTGTTGCAATCGGCGCCGCTGCGATCGGCACTCGCGCCCTATACGCTGGAAGGACCATTCGGCCGACTGCTCGATGCCGCCGAAGACGATCTCGCAATGGCCGACCTGCAATGCTTCGAGACCGAGGCGTTGATGGGGCAGGCGGGCGTGGTGGCACCCGTGCTCACCTATCTGTTCCACCGGCTCGAGGAACGCTTCACCGGCCGCCCGACGCTGCTCATTCTCGATGAAGCCTGGGTGTTCCTCGACCATCCATTGTTTGCGGCCCGCATCCGCGAATGGCTGAAGGTGCTGCGCAAACGCAATGTCGCTGTCGTGTTCGCCACGCAGAGCCTCGCGGATATCGCGGACTCGGGCGTAGCGCCCGCCATCATCGAGAGCTGTCCGCAACGGATATTCCTTCCGAACGATCGGGCGATCGAGCCGCAGAGCCGGGCCGCCTATGTGCGCTTCGGCCTCAATGCGCGGCAGATCGAGCTGATCAGCCGCGCCACGCCCAAGCGGCATTATTATCTGCAATCGGCGGCCGGGAACCGCTTGTTTGAACTGGGGCTCGGGCCGATCGCGCTCGCCCTGTGTGGTGCTTCCGATCCGGCAAGCCAGCAGCGTATCGATGCGATTCTCGCCGAACATGGTGCCGATGACTTTGCCGCCCGGTTTCTGCGCGCGGCCGGCCTCGAATGGGCCGCCGATCTCATCGCGCGCTTTCCCCCTTCCCAAGCCTTGGACGAAGGAGTTGTCCCATGAAGACCAGACTTATGTCTGTTGCTGTCTGCCGTCTCCTCACGGCAACTGCCGTGAGCATCGTCGGATTGCGGGCATCGCCTGCCGCCGCGATCCCGGTGTTCGATGCGAGCAACTACGCGCAGAACCTGCTGACTGCCGCGCGCACATTGGCCCAGATCAACAACCAGATCCAGTCGCTGCAGAACGAAGCCGACATGTTGCGCAACCAGGCGAGGAATCTTGGCCGGGTGGACTTTCCCGAACTCGACGCGTTGCGCCAGACCATCCAGCAGATCGATATGCTGATGGGCCGGGCGCGGGGGATCAGCTTCCGCTTGAATGGTCTCGACCAGCAGTTCCGCCAGCTTTATCCCAACGATCTCGACACCGCGCTCACAGCGGACGCGCAGGTGATGGCTGCCCGCAACCGGCTCGACATGGCGATGGCGGCCTACCGACAGACGATGAGTGTGCAGTCCCAGGTGGTCGCAAATGTCGCCTCCGACGCGCGCACCCTGGAAGTCCTGGCTACGCGCAGCCAAGGGGCCGAGGGCGCGCTGGCGGCGCAGCAGGCCACCAACCAGCTTCTCGCTCTCACCGCCAAGCAGCAGTTCCAGATCCAGAACCTGATGGCCGCGCAATATCGCGCCGAGACGATGGAGGCCGCGCGGCGGACACAGGCTCAGACCGACGCGCAGGCAACGACCAAGCGGTTCCTCGGCACCGGCCACGCTTACACCCCGCAATAGCGAGACCGGCCGCGGCTCGCCTTCTCCCCAGCCGCGGCCGCAGCCCGCGGGGTCTCTGCCCGCTCCCCCGGAGGCCCCGCGGCACCCTACGCCCGATCAGGAACAAGGCTCGTGGATAACCTCAACGTCATCGATCGTTTCTGCCAGGCATTCATCCGCTATATCGATGCGGGGTTCGGCCTGCTGGGTGGTGACGTCCATTTCCTGACCGCCACGCTGATCGGGATCGACATCACGCTCGCCGGCCTGTTCTGGGCGATGGGCGGCGAGGACGATGTTCTCGGGCGCTTCGTCAAGAAGATCCTCTACATCGGCGCGTTCGCGCTGATCCTCAACAGCTTCTCGACACTGGCCGACATCATCTTCAAGTCGTTTGCGCAGGCAGGGCTCACCGTCGGCGGCGGCTCGCTGTCGGCCGACGACCTTCTCAAGCCGGGACGGCTCGCTGGCACCGGTTTCTCGGCGGCCTGGCCGCTGCTTCAGCAGATATCCAAGCTGACCGGCTTCACGACTTTCTTCGACAATTTCCTCACGATCATCGTGCTGCTGATCGCCTGGGTGATCGTCATCGCGGCCTTCTTCATTCTCGCCGTGCAGATGTTCGTGACCATAATCGAGTTCAAGTTGACGAGCCTCGCCGGTTTCATCCTCGTGCCCTTCGCATTGTGGGGCCGGACCAGTTTCCTCGCCGAACGCGTGCTGGGCTCGGTCGTGACCTCCGGCATCAAGGTCATGGTGCTCGCCGTCATCGTCGGCATCGGCGCCAATTTCTTCGCCGAGTTTTCCGTCGCCTTGCAAGGCCAGGAACCCGACGTCGCGCAGGCGATGAGCCTGGTGCTCGCGAGTCTCGCATTGTTCGGGCTTGGCGTCTTTGGCCCCTCGATCGCGTCGGGGCTCGTCGCTGGCGCCCCTCAGCTCGGCGCCGGCTCGGCAGTCGCGACCACTGCGCTCGCCGCCGGCGGGTTCGCCATTGCAGGCGGTGCGGGCGTGGCCGCTACGCGCGGCCTGACCGCCGCCGGTCTCGGCGCGATCCGGGCTGGCACGACGATCGGATCGGCGGCATCGACCGCATGGCAGCTGGGCCAGGAAACGTCCGGCTCGGCATCCGTCGGTGCGGGCCTCGGCGGCATCGCCACCGCCGTTCGTGGTGCTGCCGCACAGCGGGCCGCCGGCATGACGAGCGGCATCCAGGCCGCCGCCGAGCGTGGCGAGCAGATGGCATGGCAGGCCGGCAGCACCACGCCGGCTGGGGCCGTCGGCGCTTCCACGGAAAGCGGCACCGAACCCGACGAGGCGCCCGTCTGGGCACAGCAGCTCCAATCCACGCAGACCGCGCGTCACCATCGCCAGATGGCGATCCATGCGCTCCATCAGGGGGAGCGTGGGGGCGCCAGCGCCACGCCCGATATCAAGGAAAAGGACTAATCCCATGCGATTCAAGCGTGCCGTCCAACGCTATGGGCGAACACCCGAACCCGAGACGCCCTATCAGCGGGCCGGTCAGCTTTGGGACGAACGGATCGGTTCGGCTCGCGTCCAGGCGAAGAACTGGCGGCTGATGGCATTCGGCGGGCTGTTCCTCACCACCGGACTTTCCGGCGCGTTGGTCTGGCAATCGATGCAGAGCCGCGTCGTGCCCTATGTGGTCGAGGTCGATAGCCTGGGCCAGGCACTGGCGGTCGCGCCGGCGACAAAGGATTTTAGGCCCACCGATCCGCAGATCGCGTGGTTCCTCGGCCGGTTCATCACCGACATCCGCTCGCGCTCGCTCGACCCGGTGCTGATGCGCGCCAATTGGCTGGAAGCCTATGATTTCGCGTCGCCACGCGGGAGCATCTTCCTCAGCGACTATGCACGGTCCGCCAATCCCTTCGCCGATGTGGGCGACACGACCGTCTCGGTACAGGTGACGAGCGTGGTGCGCGCATCGCCCACCTCCTTTCAGGTCAAATGGACGGAAAACAGGTTCGAGCGCGGGGCGGCGGCGGGAAGCTCTCGCTGGACCGCGATCCTGACCGTCAAGCTGAAGCCGCCGAAGGACGCCGACAGACTGAGGAGGAACCCGCTCGGGCTCTACGTCGATGCGCTCGACTGGAGCCGCGAGCTCGATGCGCCTGCCGACCGGCCGCGGCCGGCGCCGTCGCCGAGCGGGCCAGCTCAACCCGCCAATATCCCGCTCGGCTCGCCGCTCGATCCCAATCTTGGCCAGCCCGCGCAGCTCCAACTGGAGATTCGTCCATGAAATACACATTTGCAATGATGTCCGCATTCGCGGGCGCCACTTCCGCCTTCACCCAGACCCCTTCACAGGGCGCGCAGAGCAATGGCCCAGCGATATCTCCGCCCACAGCGCCGGTGATGTCGGCACCGGCACCTGATGTCCCGCCAACCATGGTCTCCATCGCGGCTCCGCCTGTTCCGCATCGCGGGGTCCCGCCATCCTCAGCCGAGCTGCGCGTCCGCGTCGCCAATCGAACGGCGACGCGGGAGCCGGAAGCCCATGCCTTCGTGAACGCCGTGCAGGTCTATCCGTTCAGCGACGGCGTGCTCTACCGGCTGTTCGCCGCGCCGGAGCGCGTGAGCGACATCGCCTTGCAGCCCGGCGAAACAATCGTCTCGGTCGCGGCCGGCGATACGGTGCGCTGGACGGTGGGCGACACGACCAGCGGTAATGGCGATGAGAAGCGCGCCCATATCCTCGTGAAGCCATTCTCGGCCGGACTTTCGACCAACCTGATCATCACGACCGATCGCCGGACCTATCACCTTGCCCTGGAGAGCACCTCGGCCACCGCAATGGTGTCGCTGTCGTGGACCTATCCGCAGGATGATCTGATCGCGATCCGCCAGCAGGCAGAGGCGCGGGCCGCCACGCCGATCGCCTCGGAGTTGACGGTGGAGAGCCTTCATTTCAATTATGTGATCACCGGCGACAATCCCACGTGGAGGCCGCTGCGCACGTTCGACGATGGACGGCAGACCTTCATCGAGTTCGGCCCGAACATCGCCGTAGGCGAGGCGCCGCCGCTGTTCGTGCTTGGGCCGACGGGCGATGCCGAGCTGGTCAACTATCGGATGTCAGGGCGCTTCTATGTGGTCGACCGGCTGTTCGGCGCGGCCGAACTGCGTCTCGGCGGCAAGAAGCAGTCCATCGTCCGCATCACCCGTATCGATCCCGAACGGCGGGAGCGACATCGGCAGGGGAGGGCGTCATGACCGATGCGCGGAGTTCGGCCAGCGCCGCGGTGCAGGACAAGCTCGATCCCGAAACGTTCGCGCTGCGCGCCCGTCCCGGTCGCGTCATGCAGTTCAGGCGCGGTGCGATCGTCGCGATTACCGGGCTCGGATCGGTCGCGATCGCCGGTGTCGTCTGGATGGCGTTGAAGCCCGCGAACGTCCGCATCGTTGCCGGGGGCGACGATCGTGCCGAGAGCCGTTCGTCGGCGCCACCCGAAGCGATCGCCAATGCGCCCAAAAGCTATGGTGACGTACCACAGCTAGGACCGCCACTTCCCGGCGATCTGGGGCGCCCGATCCTCGAGCATCAGCGGTCGTTGGGCGAGGCAATGCCGTCAGCGACGACTGATCAGGCGGTACAAGCCGCCGAAGCCGAGCGTCAGCGGATTATTGCCGAGCGCCAAGCCGCCCGCGAATCTGGCGTGATGATGCAGATCGCGGGGGCCAGCAGGACAGCGCCTGCCCGCGAAGCAGCCGTGGCGATCCCAGCCACTGCCGGCACATCGGGTGAGCGTCTCGCGCTCGATCCCGATCGTGATCCCGGTAGCCAGCGGCACAAGGCCGATTTCCTCAATCAAAAGGACGAAACCAGCGACATCAATCCGCACGCCCTGACCCCGTCAGCATCGCCTTATGTGGTGAGCGCGGGCACGGTGATCGCGGCGAGCCTGATCACCGGGCTCAACTCCGATCTGCCGGGACTCGTTACCGCACAGGTGACCGAGAATGTCTATGACACGGTGACGGGGCGCATACTCCTGATCCCGCAAGGAGCGCGGATGATCGGCGCCTATGACTCGGTGGTGGCGTTCGGGCAGAAGCGCGCCCTGGTCGTGTGGCAGCGGATCATCCTGCCTGACGGATCCTCGATCCGGCTCGACAATGTGCCGGCGACCGATACCGCCGGCTATGTCGGCTTGGCCGATGAGGTTGACCTGCACAGTTGGCAGCTCCTGAAGGGAGTGGCGCTCTCAACCTTGCTCGGCGTCGGCACCGAACTCAGCTTCGGCGATGAGAGCGATCTTGTTCGTGCGCTGCGCGAGTCGACCCAGCAAAGTGCGTCACGCGCCGGCGATCAGATCGTCATGAAGAATCTCGCCGTTCAGCCGACGATCCGGGTTCGACCCGGCTGGCCACTTCGGGTGGTGGTTCACAAGGACATCATATTCCCGCGGCCATGGCGAACAGCGAGGAGGTAATGATGGCCAACCTCAAGCTTCCCAAGCTGCCGGACCGTACACCGGTCAAGCTCACCATCACTATCTCACCCGAACTCAAAGCCGTGCTCGAGGCCTATGCAAGCGCCTATGAGGCGGCATACGGAGAGCGCGAGCCCATCGCCGAACTGATCCCCGCGATGCTCGTTGGTTTTCTTGCCAGCGACCGGAGCTTTTCGCGGGGCAGCAAGGAGCGACGGTGACGTGTCGTCCGCGCCGCGCCGATTTGTCTCTGATTTCATCACCGTGAGTGAGTTCGCGGAACTCGCCCGCATGTCGCGTCGATCCTTGGATCGGCTGCGGCAGCGGCGCCCCGATGGTTTCCCGACCGAATATGATTTTGGAACGGGGGAAGCGAAGCAGAGTCGGCAGCCTCGCTTCAAGCTTGAGGAGGTCCGAGCGTGGCTCGACTCGCGCGCACTCTGGTAGGGAGTGTCATGCATCAGGCCGACGCTTACGCTTATTGAAGAACTTGCTCATTTGGGCTATATGAATGCTCAAAGGAGCGAAATATGTCCCACGTTGCAGTCAAGCCTTCGAGCAAGAAGCTTGGAATGCGTGCCAGTCCGTTCGAATATCGGGAGATATTTCGCGCGTCCTCCGACGACCGTATCCGCCTGATTCGGAAGGGCGTTCCGGCGGCCAAGGTCAAACGGCTGATCAGCGATCTGCACTTCGAGCAGGGTTATCTGTTGAAGATGCTCAATCTGAAGACTTCGACGGTAAACCGGAAAGCTGCGCGCGACGAGGCTCTTTCGGCTGAGGAAAGCGAGCGAGTGCTGGGCATCGCGAAGCTGGTTGGCCAGCTTGAGGCGATGGTCGAAGAGTCTGGCGATCCGGAAGGCTTCGATGCGCCTGCCTGGCTCTCACAATGGCTCAGGCAGCCACTTTCCGCGTTCGGCGGCAGGAAACCGATCGAACTGCTCGATACGATCGAGGGGCAGTCACTCGTCGCCCAGGCGCTCAGTCGCATCCAGAGCGGAGCCTATGCGTGAGTCTATCGCTTTGGCGCATCGCGACCGACACCAAAGACTATGAGGCGGACGATCTCTCTGGAAAGGGAGCCGAGATCACCGGCGGGCGCTGGAACACCGTTGGCATTCCAATGGTCTACACGTCGCTGACTCGTGCGCTCGCCTGCCTCGAGACCATCGTTCACCTGAACGGGGGCGGCCTGCCGCTCAACCGTTATCTCGTCGAGGTCAGGATCGCGGATGATCTCTGGTCGGTGGCCGAAACGCAAACCGCGTCATCTCTCAAAGTTGGTTGGGATGCTGAGCCGGCGGGTCGTGCGAGCGTCGAGTACGGCAGCGATTGGGCGCGCAGCAACCGCTCGCTGTTACTGATCGTGCCGTCGGTGATCGTGCCCGAAGAAACCAATGTCCTGATCAACCCCCATCATCCTGAGGCGTCGCGCATCAGTGCCACGAAGGTGCGTCGATGGCTCTATGATGGACGTCTCAAGGCCTGATCTGTGTCGGATCCTGTGTCGTTGACTGGAGGCAGCTGATCCAGTAAAGTTAAGAAATCAGCGGTTTTTCGCTGATTTTCCGCCGCGCTATTCGGCCGGGGATTCGGAATCATAATCCGCGTGTCGGGGGTTCAAGTCCCTCCTCCGCTACCATCGCAAATCTCAGCAAAAACCTCGCATTTTCGCCAGTTTCGTGGCCCTTGAGACGCGGAGATTTGCCCAATTCCGTACCGTGTCGGTTGGCCACATTTAGGCCTATCTAGACCTCTCTTGTGAACGAGTTTGTGAACTGATTTCGTCGTCTTTCATGCCGAGATTCGGATGAGAATACGGGACTTCACCCCTGCAGCGCTTGCCGCAATGACCTGTGGCAGGGGTGAGCGCGTCGCTCAGGGGAAGTGCGATGTCCTCGGAAGCGCCCAGACCCTGACATGGTCGTTGTTGGGCATGTTCAGGTCAACCTTGGAATAGTCCCCCAGGATGGAATTGGTGACCGGGCTGAACGGCGCGCAGCACCAAGAAGCTCGGCGTATGCTCCTTCTGCTGCGACCAGTCCGCCCTGGTCGTGACTTCGAGGACGTCGTTGACCTCCCAGCAGAGTTGGCCGCGCAACCCGCCGCGATTGGCGTTGAAGATATCATTGCCGGTCGCAACGATATTCTCGATATAGGGCTTGTGATAGCTGTAGCTGCCCGAAAGGCTGAACTGCAGCTTGCCGGGGACGATCGGACCGCTGTGTCCGAAGCACGCGCCCCGGCGCGTGGCCTGCGGGGGCGCTATGCGCTTCCTTCGAGAAAATCCTCGAGCAGCCGGTTGAACGCGCTCGCCCGTTCGAGATGCAGCATATGGCCGGCATCGGGCAGCTCGACATATCGCGCATCGGGGATCGCCGCGGCCAGCGCCTTTCCGGCTGCCGGCGGCGTCAGCAGGTCATGTCGGCCGCTGACGACCAGTACCGGCACGTCGATGCTGCCCAGATCGGCGATCGGGCAATAACGGGTCACCACCTCCATGGCGGCCAGATAGGATTGCGGCCTGAGCGCGGCAAAGCCGTCCCGCACCTCCGCGAATATGTCGTCGCCCGCTTCGGGGCCGACGACGGCGGCCGCCATCGTCCGGGCCAGATCGGCCATCGAAATGCCCGTCGCCAGCAGATCACGCCTGGACGAGATGAAATCGTCGAGCTGCTGATCCGTCATCGAGGCGCGCAAGCTGCGCGTGGTGGTGACGAGCGTCAGGCTACGGACCCGTTCCGGCGCCCGCATCCACAAATGCTGCAAGACTAGCCCCCCCATGGACTGGCCAGCGAGATGGGCCCGTTCCACGCCTAGGGCGTCCATCACCGCCAGAACGTCGGTCACGAAATCGTCCATGGTCAGGCCAATCCCGTCCTCGCTGTCGAGATAACCGCGCAGGTCCAGCGCGCACGGTCGGCAGGCGGACGAGAGGCCAGCCATCTGCCGGCGCCATGTCCGTCTGTCTGCGCCCAGTCCATGGACGAACAATATCGCTTCATCGCCATCGCGATGGTCATAGGCAATCGACGGTCGCGTCGGGGTTCGTTCGAAGACATGTGTCGACATGCTCAGCACTCCGGAAAGCATACGAGGCTTAACGGCCGGAGCGGTGGTCATGGTCATGAAATAATTACATGGGTGCGCGACCGACGCACCTTGGAGCACTGCCCCGTCTGACCCTTATGAAAAGTCCTCCAGCCAGTGGAGGAACGGACCCATGGGTGAAATCAATGTGCAGGAGCTGGTCGAGCCGTCACGCGTGCATCGCCGCGTCTATACCGATCCGGCGATCTTCGCACTGGAGATGGACCGGATATTCGGCAAGGCATGGCTCTATCTCGGGCATGAAAGCCAGGTAAGGCAGCGCGGCGATTTCTTCGTGACCCTGCTGGGCAGAGAAAATGTGATCGTCACCCGCCATTCGGATGGATCGGTCAGGGCCTTCCATAATCGCTGCCCGCACCGCGGCGCGCTGGTTTGCGCGGATCGCAAGGGCAACACGCCCCGCTTCGTCTGTCCCTATCATGCCTGGACCTTCGGCACCGACGGCCGCCTGATCGGCGTTCCCCACCGGCAGGGCTATGAACAGGGTTTCAAGGACCGGATGGGCGATCTGGGGCTGGAGCCGATCGCGCGGCTGGACGGCTACCGGGGCTTCCTGTTCGGAAGCCTCGCCGCCGAAGGGCAGAGCCTTTTCGACTTCCTGGGCGATGACGTGCGCGCCGCCTTCGACAACTTCGTCGATCGCGCGCCCGACGGCGATCTGGAGATCAGCGAAGGCAAGCTCGTCCAGACGTTCAATGCCAACTGGAAATTCCAGATCGAGAATTCGATCGATCTGGTCCATCCGCCGATCCTGCATTCCAATGCGGTCCAGGTCTCCAGGGAATTTCTGGAAGGTAGCGAACCCGATCAGCCGGTGCCGACCGCCGTCGATATCTTCCGGTCGAATGGGCTTGCGTTCGAGGAGTGGGACGAGGTCCGGCAATATGCGCTGGCCAATGGCCACTGCTATATGAAGGGCTTCTTGCAAAAGGCGGACGAGAGCGACGCCGCGCCGGATGACGATTCGCGGTTCGGCAGCGACGACCAGATGCAGTTCGAAGGTCAGCTCGCCTATAAACAGGCGCTGATCGCCAGACATGGCCGCGAGAAAACCGAAGAGATTCTGGCCTTCGATCGCCACAACACGATTGTCTATCCCAATCTGTTCATCAACCCACGGCTGCAGCAGATACGCGTTCTCCAGCCGACAGCGGCCGACCGGACCGAGCAGCATTGCTATGTGTTCGGTCTGCGCGGCGCTCCGCCCGCGGCCCTGCACGCGGCGGTGGCGTTCCTGACCGCGGCGAACTCTCCGGCGTCCATCGTCACGACCGACGATCACGAGGTATTCGAACGCATCCAGGCTGGTCTCGCATCGGGCGACCGGGACTGGCTCGACCTCACGCGAGGAGTCGGGCGGGAGGTCAGGACGCCCACGGGCCTGCAGGCCGTCGGGACGAGTGAACTGGTGATGCGAAATCAGCATCTCGCATGGAAGAACTATATGGTGGCCGCAGCATGAGCGACGTGACGGCGATGCCCGCCCCGATGATGGGTGGCGGCGAGGATCTTGCCGCGGTCCAGGCTTTTCTGATCCACGAGGCGGCCTTGCTCGATGGCCAGCAGTTCGAGCGCTGGCTTGACCTTTTCGCCGAGGATGGACGCTATTGGGTTCCCGCAAGCTGGGATCAGGTATCGCCGCTGGAGAGCGTCTCCATCCATTATGAGGACAAGGCCTTGCTGCAGGTCCGCATCATGCGGCTGCGCCACCCGAGCACCGAGAATATGCATCCGGCGCCGCGTTCGATGCATGCCGTTTCCAACGTTCGGATCGAGACGGCCGATGCGACGGAACTCGTCGCGGCCTCGCAACTGCTGATGGTCGACTACCGGCTTGAACAGCAGCGCATCACCGCGGGCCATTGCCGCCACCGTCTGCGCCGAACGGATCAGGGATGGAAGATTGCCGAAAAGCGCGTCGACCTGCTCAACTGCGATTCCGAACGGGGCTTCGTCCGCTTCACCATTCCATTCTGATGTCGGGTTGCCTGATCGCGGGGCGGACCGGACGGACCCGGACCCGGACTGTGGCACCGTTCATATGCCCAGTTCCGCGATGACGGCACGCACCGTCTTGGCGAAATGCCGGCTGAGCGGCGAGAGCGTGCGGCGTTTGCGGTGCGAGAAGAAAACCGTGCGTTCCCAGTAGCAATCGGGGTGTTCGAGGATGGTAAGCCGGCCCGCCATCCGTTCGCGCAGCACCATGATCTGTGGCAGGAAGCTCAGCAGATCGGTTTCCGCGATCGCGTCGCGCATGAAGGAGATCGAATTGGTCTGGGCGCTCGGCGACGGCGGGTCGAGTTCGTGCCGGCGGAAGATGTCATCGAACTTGGTACGCAGGGTTTCCGGTCTCCGGGTGAGAATCCAGGATCGCTTCGCCAGCTCCGATATCGAAGGGATGGGGCCGTTCAATATCGGATGGCCAGCGCGCGCGACGATGCCGCAGCGATCCACGTAGAGCGGCTCGTTGCTGATCTCGGCGCTGCTTTCGAAGTCGAGCCGCGCGCCTATCACGAAGTCCAGCTCGCCGCACAACAGCCCCTTGGCCAAGATGTCGGACAGGCCTTCGGTGACATTGACGGTGATCTCCGGATGCGCGCTGACGATGCGCGCCATCACATAGGGGAGCACCCCGCTTGCCACGCTCGGACCGACCCCGACGGACACGCTGCCCGTGCGCAGTCCCTGCATTTCGCGCAACTGGGCCACGGCATGGGAGATCTCGGTCCGTATGGCCCGCGCATGGTCCATGAAGGCCAGGCCGAAACCGGTGGGCGTGACCCCTTGCGGAGTCCGGTCGATCAGGCGCGCCTGGAGCCGCTCCTCCAGTTGCCGGATGCTCTTGCTGAGCGCCGGCTGCGTCAGGTGGACGCGCTGGGCAGCCTTGCCGAACGAGCCTTCCTCGACGATTGCCAGGAAGTGCGTGATCTGCCGGATGTGCAAATCGATGGCAGCCATGTCCTCCTCCTCGCTATCGATATCGGCGCCAGGCATAGCGAATGGTGATGGCCTCCTACCCCAAACTTCCGGGGCGATGCCGTAAAGAAAAGGATAAGGCACCATCATTCATGGCTGCGCGCCGCGCACATGTGCAGAGTAAACGCGATGGGAAGGATCGCCGTGAAAGACGTTCATTGTGCAGCTGTCCTGCGATGAAGCGGGACCGTCTGGCTATTCCGCTTTGCGGGCTCGCAGCCACCGTCGACGGGATCGATGCCCAGGCCATGGCCCTTGCGGCGCCGCTGGTCGTGCGGGATTGGGCATTGCCACCGCTGGCGCTCGGTTTCGTGCTGGGTGCGGCGCCGCTCGGCATGGTGCTCGGCAGCCTGGTCATCGCCCCCATGTCCGACCGTATCGGGCGCAAGCCGGTCCTCGTCTTCTCGTTGCTCTGGCTGGGTCTGTTTTCCCTGCTGCTCGCAGTGGCCGGCTCGGTTCCGTTCATGGCGGCCATGCGGCTGCTGGCCGGGATCGGCATGGGGGCGGCGGTGGCGACCGTGATGGCGCTGACGGCGGACCTGTCGAGCCCGGCGAGGCGATCGGTCAACGTAGCGATCGTATTTAGCGGCGTTCCCTTCGGCGCGCTGCTGGCGGCCGTCATCGCCGTGCTGCTGCCCGACAGCGTCGGCTGGCGCGGGATGTTCCTGCTGTTCGGCAGTCTCCCCGTCATCTTGGCGCCGATCATAGCATTTGGCCTGCCCGCGGAGCGGCTCCGGCCCGCTTCCCTCCGCGGCGCATCGACGAGCCTTTCGATGCGTCGGTTGTTCGCTCGCGGACATGGTTCTGCGACCCTGTCGCTTTGGCTGGGGATCGCGCTGGCCTACCAGGTGACCTATTTCGTGGTGCTCTGGCTACCCACATTGCTTGCCGGCGCAGGCCTGCCGCTCAAGACGTCGATGGCGACGCTGATCGCCCTGAACGCCGGGGCGATCATCGGCGGCCTGGGCCTTGCCGCCCTGATGCGACACGCCTCGCCGAGGAAGGTGGTGACAGCGACCTTCGCAATATCCTCCGTGGCGGCGGTTGCCGCGGCAGTCAGCACCGGTGCCGTTGCGCCGCTGCTCATCGCCCTGTTCTTTCTCGGCCTGCTCACGCTGGGGGGACAGATGGCGCTTGGGGGACTCGTCGCCGCGCTTTATCCGGCGGATATCCGTGGCGCGGGTGTCGGCGGGGCGACCGGCGCCGGGCGGCTCGGGGCGGTGAGCGGACCGTTGCTCGGCGCGCAACTCGTAGCACTGGGCTACACCGCAGGACTGATCATGCTGGTGCTCGCCGGCCTCCAGCTCCTGGTCGTGATATGCCTGTGGGTAGGAACGGCACGGCCGTTCGACGAAACCCATGAACAATAGTTGGGACTCTACTACGGAGTCGCGCTACTTGCCGCTCTCAACCGCTGCCACTCTCCTCCGCGAGAGGGAGGCAAAGCAATGAATACCAAAAATCTGCTTATCGGCATTTCGGCCCTGACGCTGCTGCCGGGCGTCGCATTCGCGCAGGATGCGGACGCGGGAGGAGTCTCGAACACGGGGAAGATCGAGGATATCATCGTCACCGCCGAGCGTCGCGAGACGCGGTTGCAGGACACGCCGATCTCGATCACGGCCATCTCGGGCCAGGCGCTCGCCGATCGCGCCGTGACCAACCTGATCGACATCACCCAGTTCACGCCGAACCTGACGTCGAGCTCCGGCACCGTATCGAGCAACGACGGCAACTACTTCATCCGCGGCATCGGGCAGCAGGATGCGTTTTCCAACGTCGAGCCGGGTGTCGGCGTCTATGTCGACGGCGTCTATCTGGGGCGAACGGCGGGTGCGGCGCTCGATTTGATCGATCTCGATCGGGTGGAGGTGCTGCGCGGTCCGCAGGGGACCTTGTTCGGCAGGAATACGATCGGCGGCGCCGTGAGCCTCACAACCAGAAAGCCGGCCGACAGCTTTGGCGGCCGCGCCTTGCTGCGGGTCGGCGAACGATCGCGGATCGATGGATCGCTGTCCGTCGACGCGCCGATCGCACCGGGCCTGCTAACCTCGAAGGTGAGCCTGCTCACCAAGAATATCCACGGCGCGTTCCGCAATATCGGGCCGGCCGGCGGACGGGCGGGCGATGTTAGGGTGCTCGCAGGACGCGCGGCGTTCCATTTCACGCCTACGTCCAATCTCACCATCGACACCACCGTCGATGCGACCCGGCGTCGGGGTACGGCACAGTGCAGCTTCACCACCGGGTTCAACCCCGCCAGCGCCGGGGTGCCGGCCGGCGCCAACAACCGCGTTTCTCCCAACCGCAGCCTCTGCTATTCGTCGATCGTCGACAACGATGCGCGGCTGAACACCTGGGGCGTTGCGACGACGGTGGCGCTTGATCTCGGCGCCTTCACGTTGAAGGGCATCAGCGGCTATCGCCGGCTGCGCCAATATGCCCCGGTGGACAATGACGGGTCCGATTTCGACCTGTACGATCTGATTACGCGCAAACGGCAGTCGCAGCTGAGCCAGGAATTGCAGGCCTTCGGCAAGGCGTTCGGCGATCGCCTTACCTGGCTGGTTGGCGGCTATTATTTCAACGAGAAGATCCACGAACTGCAGCGGCTTACCTTCGCCGTCGCTGGGCCCAATTATTTCCGGTTCCGGGACTTTGCCCCGCACACCAAGAGCTATGCCGTGTTCGGCCAGGCGAGCTTCGACATCACCGAGCAACTCAGCGTGACGGGGGGGCTGCGCTGGACCCGCGACGACAAGTCCATGGACGTGTTCAACCAGGATCAACGCGGCGGCGTGTTCACCACCGTCGTCGATACGCTCGCCAAAAGGCATTGGGACGCGGTGACGCCGAAGATCGGAGTCGAATGGAAGGCGCAGGAGGACTGGCTGCTCTATGCCTCCTATTCGGAAGGCTTCCGCGGCGGCGGCTTCAATGCGCGCGTGCGCGCGGCCAACCAGCTCATCTCCTTCGATCCCGAAAAGGCGAAGGTGATCGAAGCCGGGTCCAAGGTCGACATGTTCGACCAGCGGCTGCGCTTTAACCTCGCTGCTTTCCATACCAGTTATCGGAGCATCCAGATTCTGGCCCTGCAGAACGGCTTCTTCAGCAACCGCAACGCCGGCGATGCGAGGCTCTACGGTTTCGAGGCCGAACTGACGGCAAAGCCGGCGGAGGGGCTGCTTGTAAATGGGGGCGTGGGCTATACCCATTCGCGCTACCGCAACCTGCTGCCCGGCATCGGCCTGACGACATCGAGCCGGTTGCCCTACGCGCCCGAATGGACGGTGACGATGGGCGGACAATATAGCCGTGACCTGCCCGGCCTGGGCCAGGGAACCGTGCGTATCGACTATGCCTACAAGTCCAGGCAGAATATCTTCTCGCCGACCAGCCTCGAGCCCGGATATGGGCTGGTGAACGCGCGCGGTTCGCTGAAGATCAACGATCGCCTGGAATTCGCCGTCTATGGACGGAACATCTTCAACAAGCATTATGCCGTCTATCGCTCGGTCGACCTGTCGGGCGGCGCCGGCTCACTGGGCATCAGCAACGAGTTCCAGGGCGAACGTCGGGAGCTGGGCGTGGAAGCCAGCATCCGCTTCTGACGGTCGCGGCCGACGCACGCCACCGGGGTGGCGTGCGTCGGCTTGCGATTGTGGGAGTGCCCGCGGGCTGCGAAGCTGATGATCCGGACATGCAACATCCTCGGCGATCTGGAGCTTCCGCCTGATCGCCGAGGATGTTGCGGCATCTGGTGCCGGCCGGGTTATCCGGCGATCGGAGCCGGCTCAGGATGGGGGCGTGCCTGGGCCATGCCGTCCAGAACGAAGATCCGGAAATCCAGTCCTTCGCGCAGGCGCTTCAGGCTCTGATATTCCGCCGACGACCAAAAGGCGTCGAGAACCGCCCGCGACGGAAAGCGCAGCAATATGCCTATTTCCCCGTCCACCTTGCCTTCCAGACAAGCAATGGGTCCCGCACCCAGCCGCTCCGCCCCGAACTGGGCGAGCAGGCGTGCGGCACCCTGTGCGTAGCTGGTCATTTCGGGGGATTTCACGTTCGGGCTCGTGGCTATCAGATAAGCTTCGGTCATCGATTCTGCTCGGTTTCGTTGTGGGAGGGTGATAGTGCAGAGCGTACCGAGCCAGCTGGCCCGGCGCGCATCAGCGCAATCTTCCTTTGTCCGCGTCGAAGAAGGGCGCGGCCTGCCAGAGCTGGTTGCTTTGCGAGACCGTGAGGCCCAGCAGGCGGCTATCGAGACCGGCCGCGAGGAAGCGGCCGATCATCGCATCGCGGACCGCTTTGCGCTGGTCCATAGAATCCCATTTCCATTGGCCGATGACGGCATTGAGCTCACCGATCTCGGTGAAATAATAGCCGCTGATATGCTTTCCGGCCTCACCAAGCAGCGGCAGTTCCTCGCGTTCGACAAGGTCGAGAAACCTGGGCAACGCCCCCGGCTTCACATTGTAGATTCGCTGTTCGATCAACATGAGAATTCATCGCCTCCTTCTTGAGCGCGGTTCGGACCGGCGGGACGTCCGCAAGGTCATGAACGGTGCCCTGTCCTGGCCCTGTCCCGGGTTCCGGACTGCACGGGCCCCAGAAGGCCGTGATCACCATGGTCGGCGGCATGTCCGCGATGAGCGGTTGCTGCGACGGCAGGGCGCGAACAGGCTCCTTACCGTCCGCAACAACTCGATTTCACGGACATGCTGGTCCGGCTCCACGTCTCGTCCTTCCTCATCAGGTCGGGGCAGACTTGCCGGGTCGTGGTGTCATGGGGGATTAGATTTTCGTCGCTGGTACCAAACTTTATGGTGCGGTCTTACCCCGCGACCGGCGCCGGCCCGATCATCCGGGGGAATAATGCGCTATCCAGCGGCTGGCCCGCCACCAGCCCGGGGTCGACAGGAAGGCCCATGGTCCCGGGACGGGGGTCGTAGATGACGTCGTCGCCTGTCCACCGCGTCGCCAGTCCGCGCCGACGACGGTCGACGGTGCTGTTGCCGAAGGCTCCATGGACGGTGAGGCCGTGGTGGATCAGGATATCGCCGGGCTCCAGATCCCAGGACAGCAGCTCATAGGCGTCCGGGTTGCCGTCGATGTCGGGAAGAGGTTGGAAGGTGGAACCTTCCCATTCGTGACGGTCCTTGTCGCTGGCCGCCACGGGCTGGAACAGGGTGTTCCATTTATGTGAGCCGCGCACATAGCGAAGTCCGCCGCTGCGCTCGCTCACCTGATCCAATGCCAGCCAAAAGGAGCATATCTGCGATCCTCGTATTGGCCAGTAGGGAAGGTCGTTGTGCCACGGCGTGGCTTCCACGCTGCCCGGTTCCTTGACGAAAAGATGGTCGTAGAAAAAATTGATCCTTTCGCTCCCCAGCACCTTCGCGGCGAGCGCGGCCAGCCCGCCCTCGAGCACGAAGTCCCGAAAGACCGGGTGGTCCAGCCATATGAAGCGGTCCACCCGAAACTCTCCGCCCGCGGCCCCCTCCGGCGTATGCGAGCGTCCGAACTGGCTGGGATGGGCGAAGGCTTCCTCCGCGGCCGCGCGAAGCTTCTCCACCCAGTCGGCGGACACGGCCTGACGCAGCACGGCTGCTCCATCTCTATCGAATTGTTCGATTATATCTGAGTCCTGGATCATTTGCGTTCTCCTCACGGAAAACATGATAAATTGGCAGATATGGTCAAATATAATGATCGCTTGATGCCATCTGATAATTAGAAAGGTGACCGATGCGCCTGCCGCACATGATGACCTTCCTCTGTGTCGTGGAGGCGCGGGGGATTTCGCGCGCCGCGCAGCTTCTCAACGTCGCCCAGTCCGCAGTGTCCCGGACCATTCGCGAACTGGAGGCGGCGGCGGGGACCGCACTCCTTGTGCGTCATCCCTGGGGTGTCGAGACCACTACGGCCGGGGCCGCCCTGGCCGATCGTGCAAAGGCCATCCGTGCCGAGGCGGCCGCGGCCGAACGGGAAATTGGTGCCATGGTGCACGACGAGCGCAGGCTGCTGAGCATCGGCACCGGCCCCACCATCGCCGCCTGGCGGCTGCCCCGGAGCCTGCTGCGCCTGCAGGAGGCCGGGAATGATATTCGGTTCATCGTGCAGGAGGGAGCCTATGCGACGCTCTTCCCGCTCATTCTCGATGGCGCGATCGATGCGATCATCGGGCCGCTCGATGTCGCCATTCCGGCCGGCCTCGTCGCATCGCCACTGTACAGCGATCAACTCGTGGCGCTTGCACGGAGCGCCCATCCTCTGGCCGGTCGCGGCACCGTCGCCGGTGCGGACATTGCCTCCTGTCCGTGGATATTGCCGCCGCGGGATTCGGAACTCTGGCGCCAGCTTGGGCCGGTGTTCCAATTGATCGGAATACCCGTGCCGCGCGCCGATCTCGAAACCGAATCTATCGGACTGATCCGCGCGACCCTGCAGATGTCGGATACGATCTCGATCCTTCCGCGCGACCTCGTCGAGCTCGAGATCGCATCGGGGCAACTGGGCGTGTTGCCGATCGCGGGGCTGCCCTGGCGCCGTTCCATCGGCATCATGCACCGGCAGACGCCGCGGATCGTCCAGCAGCTGCGCCCGCTGATGTCCGCCATGTCGGATTGGGAACCGCCCGCGAACTAAAAGCAATGGGTGGCCGCCGGCCGGCAGGCAATATGCACCGGCTCAATCCTGTTGCGGGGAGGTTGGGATGTTCTACGAGATGCGGACCTATTCTATCGCGGCGCAGTGCGTGCCGAACTATCTCGACGTCATGGAGGCGCGGGGCAATGCGATGGTAGCGCCTATCAAGGCCCATATGGTTGCCCAGTTCCAGGCCGAGATCGGTCGCCTGAACCAGATCATCTCTCTCTATAAATATGACAGCTTCGAGCAAAGGGCGCAGGTACGCGCACAGGCCGTGGAACGGTCGCGCAGCGACGAGTTCAAGGATGTGTCGTCACTCATCCGTCCACTGCTGGTAGACATGGAGTCCCGCATTCTGCTGCCGACGATGTTTTCGCCGATGCGCTAGCAGCCGAGGGAGGGTGCTGGGAATATTGGCCGCATCGCTGGTCGTTGCGACAAGCGCCGCGGACCTAAGCTCTGGTCAAGGCCGGCGGCGCCGATTTGAAGGCTGGCCGGTGCCTCGACTGGCCTAGCACCCCTGCGATCATATCGACGTGAGGAGGAGACGATGTCGTCCGAAAATCTGGTTGGCGTGGACCGTATCAGCGCGACGGCCCGCCTGGGGGACGTGACTGAGGATGTGGCACGAGGAGGGACCTCAAAATGACGATCCGCGCCATTCTGGTCAATACCGCGCCTGGCGATCCCAGGCTGATCTTCACTGAAAGGCCGATGCCCGTTCCCGGTAAAGGGGAAGTGGTCGTCAAGGTCAGCGCGGTTTCGCTCAATCGGCGGGACCTGTCCTTCCTCAATCGGCAGCATCCGGGGCGGCCTGCGGTCCCCATCATCCCCTGCTCGGATATGGCCGGTCATGTGGCGGCCGTGGGGAGCGATGTCGCTGGCCTTGAGATCGGCAGTCCTGTCATCTCCCTGTTCCTTCCCGACTGGAAGGACGGGATCCCCCCTGAAACGGTGATGAGGCCGGCCTTCGGTGGCCCTGCCGATGGGGTCGCGGCGGAATATTGCCTCGTCCCCGCCGCGTCGGTGATCACGGGTGTGCCTGCCCATCTCGACGCTTATCAGGCGGCGTCGCTTCCCTGCGCCGGCTTGACGGCGTGGGCGGCCGTTACCGCGGGCGTCGAGCCGCTCGGTCCCGGCAAGCTTCTTGTCGTCGAAGGGACGGGAGGCGTGGCCACCTTCGCGGCCCAGTTCGCGCTGGCATCGGGCGCGGACGTTGCGGTGGTATCCAGAAGCGGTGAAAAGCTTGTCGCCATGCGGCAACTCGGCGCCAGATATCTGATCGACCGCGGTCGCACGCCTGATTGGGGGGCGGAAGTCCGCCGCCTCGCGGGCGGTGCCGATGTGATCATCGATCATGGCGATGATCATGACTTTCGCCAAGCGGTGCAGGCAGCGCGGACCGGAGCCGTGATCAGCCTGGTCGGAGGAGCGGCGAACAACAGCCTGACGCTCAATAGCCGGACGGTCTTCACGCG
The DNA here is from genome assembly GCF_900167915.1 of Rhizorhabdus histidinilytica. GTDB lineage: Bacteria > Pseudomonadota > Alphaproteobacteria > Sphingomonadales > Sphingomonadaceae > Rhizorhabdus > Rhizorhabdus histidinilytica. The sequence continues at coordinate 26,422 of NZ_FUYM01000007.1, forward strand.
GCTGCTGCGCGTGCAGGGCATCGCGGCGGGGAGCACGGCGATAGCGAGGGAGATGTTCACCTTCATCGAACGCCACCGCATCGTGCCGGTGATTGGCAAGCTGTTTGACTATGAGGAGGCGGCGGAAGCATTCGATGCGCTCGAACGCGGCGATATCATGGGCAACATCTGCCTCTCGCTCGCCCGCTGAGGGAGGGACGACCGGCAAGCCCCGTCCAGCCGGGTTCCCCGCCAGGATGCCGGGCCGCGCGCACCTCCCCGGAAATCCGCGCGCCTTCCCGTGACGCCTTGTAGTATGCAGGGATGAACGCCACGGGGAGGATGGTTCTTGATTCTGCCAAGCAGTCGCCAGCTCAGCCACTTCCTGGCGGTCGTGGAGAATGGCTCGCTCGGGCGGGCGGCAAAGGTGCTGAACATTTCCGAGCCTGCCTTGAGCAAGAACATCAGGCTGCTGGAAGAACTGCTCGAGGTGAAACTGTTCGACCGCAACCCGCGCGGCCTTGATCTAACGACCTTCGGCACATCGCTGTTCGAGCATGCACGGGTCGTGATGACCGAGCTCCAGCGGGCGGTCACCGAAATCCAGGAACTGAAGGGCACCGAGGCCGGCCACGTCCATGTCGGAGCAGGCCCGACCTTCGCCGCCTCCCTGGTTCCCCGCGCGGTCGCGGCGTTGCTTGCCGACCGGCCCAACCTGCGGATCTCGGTGTTCGAAGGCTATAGCGATGTCCTGATCCCTATGGTCCTGCGCGGGGATCTCGACTTTGCCCTGGTGACCCTCGATGCGTCGTCTGTCGATCCGGATATCGGCCAGGAATGCCTCACCAATGACGAGGCGGTCGTCGTGGCGCGCGCTTCGCATCCCATCATCGCCCAGAGCGAGGTTAGCCTCGATCAACTGGCGGATATCAGTTGGATGCTGCCGAAACGGCCCGATCTGCTGCGGCGGCATGTCGAGAAGATGTTCCTGTCGGCTGGCCGGCATCCGCCCCGAGCCATTATCGAATATGTCTCGGCGGGCTTCGCGAGGTCGATGCTGCTGGAATATGATATCCTCAGCTTCCTGCCGGAAAGCCTGATCAAGGCCGAGCTCGACAGCGGCCGGCTCGTGCGTGTTCCCCTGTCGACGGGTGTCTGGACACGCCAGGTCGGCGTGATTTTCCGCAAGCGGGGTTCGCAATCGCCTGCGGCGCGCGCCCTGCTCAGGGAAATCAGGAATCTATTGTCGTAACGTCGCAGCCGAAGGCGGGGAGCGACCGCCTATCTCGCGCGGGACGCGATAGGAAGTTCCCCTTTTTCGTTCCGCCGGGCTCTCTTGCGCCGGAACCAGATCGAGAGCGGTCATCGCGGGGGCAAGCCGTAGCGACGCTTGGCTAGTGGAAACGGACGTTGGGTAGTGGAGCCGCTGAATGCCGTGATGGATAGATGAGGCTACGGAGAAGCGGAGGGGCTGAAAGCCACCTTGGGGTGGAGAAGTGAATGCGATCACGGGCATCGGCGCGCGGCTACGCACGTCCCGGAGCCGGTGATCACGGACCCGCCCAAAGGCGGGCCATTACCGCAGCTAGGCGCTCTGGATGATGCCCAGGGACAGGAGAGACATCATGGCGAGAAGCGATCCGCGCAAGCCGTTGCCGGTCAAGTTGCACATCGGCGCAGAGGCCCGCGACAGCGGGTCGGGTGGGGTCTTTCGTCATGTGAATCCTCATAATGGCGAAGTGCAGGCCGAGATTCCGCTGGCCGGCGTTTCGGAAACCACTGAGGCGGTCGAGTCCGCGTCGCGCGCCTTCGACGACTGGCGCCGCCGAAAGCCCTCGGAACGGCGCGACATGCTGTTGAGGCTTGGTGACCTCATCCTCGCCCGCGCCGACGAATTCGGGGCGCTGGTCGCGCTCGAAAACGGCACCCCTATCTCTGTCGCAACCCAGATGGCGAACGGCGCGCGCGCCTGGTTGTCCTATTATGCTGGTTGGGCGGACAAGCTAGAAGGTGGCGTGACGGGCACCTTCCTGCAGGGCCGCGACTTCAGCTATACTCTGCCCGAGCCATTCGGCGTGATCGGCGCGATCATCCCCTGGAACGGGCCGATGAACTCGCTGGCGATGAAGGCCGGTCCCGCGCTGGCAGCGGGCAACACCGTTGTGCTGAAGCCTTCGGAACTGACGCCCTTCTCTGCGGAGCTGTTCGCGCAATGTGTGCGCGAGGCGGGCATTCCCGATGGCGTTTGCAATATCTTGCCGGGTGCCGTCGAAGCCGGCGAGGCGCTCGTCCGCCATCCCAAGGTGGAGAAGATCAGCTTCACGGGCGGTCCGACCGCAGCACGCGCGATCCTGCATAACTGTGCCGAAGTCCTGAAGCCTGCCCTGCTCGAACTGGGCGGTAAGTCCGCCAACATCGTCTTTCCCGATGCCGACCTAGACGCGACGGCCACCCATGCCACCACCCTGGGCCTCGCGATCCTCAGCGGGCAGGGTTGCGCCTGGCCGACCCGGCTGCTCGTTCATGCGGACGTTTACGACGACATGGTCGGGCGTTGCGTGGAGAAGGCCCGCGGGATCGCGATGGGCGATCCCTTCGATCCCGCCATGGTGATGGGTCCGGTGATCAACGTCGCCGCCGCCGACCGGATTCTCGGCGTCGTCGAACGGGCGGCTCGTGACAGTGACGGGCGGCTGGTGACCGGTGGTCAGCGCGCCGGCGGCGACCTCGCCCGAGGCGCCTATGTCGAGCCGACGATATTCGCCGATGTCGATCCGGGCAGCCAGCTCGCCCAGCGCGAGGTGTTCGGGCCGGTGCTCTCGATCCTGAAGTTCCGCGATGAAGCGGAGGCGATCGGTATCGCCAACGCGACCGAATATGGCCTGGCGGCCTATGTGCACAGCCATGATCTCGACCGCGTCCACCGCGTCGCCGAGGAGCTGCGCGCGGGCGGCGTGTTCGTCAACGGCGCCGCGCTGGTCGAACCGGATACTCCGTTCGGGGGGCTTGGCCTCAGCGGCTATGGCCGCGAGGGCGGCAAGGTCGGCATCGAGGAATATATCCGACCCAAGACTGTCGCGATCGCGCGCAGCGCGCACGGTTGACGACGATAATCGCAAGATAGGAGAGCAATATGGCAAGGGAATTGAGGGCGATCGACTCCGATGGCCACCTGACCGAGCCGGGGGATTTGTGGGAAAACTACATCGACCCCAAATATCGTGACACCTGCCCGAAGATCACCGTGCGTCCCGATGGCGGCGCCGACTTCCGTGTCGACGACCGGATCATGATCAAGGATTTCGCGCGGCCGCTGAAGCCAGGGGTCAACACCTCGGTCACTTTCGGCGCGCGCACCGGCGAGGTTGCCTCCGATCTATCCTATCACGCCGGCGAGCAAGGCGGCTTCGATCCGCACGAGCGGATCAAATGGCTGGACCGCGAGGGTTTCGATGCGACCGTGCTGTTCCCGACCATGGCGCTCGGCGCGATCCACGGCATCATCGATCCCGACCGGCAGGAAGCGGTGGCAAATGCCTATAACCGCTATGTCGCCGACTTCTGCAAGCCTTATCCCGATCGGCTGTTCGGCGCGGCGCTGATGCCCACCTTGTCGCTGGAGGGCAGCTTGCGCGAAATGCGGAACGCCAAGGAACTTGGCCTCAACGCCGCGACCGTGCGGCCCAATCCGGTGCTCGGCCGCGGCCTGCACGATCCCTATTTCTATCCGCTGTGGGAGCTGGCCCAGGACCTCGACCTGCCGATCGCCGTCCATGGCCTTGCCGGTTCGGACAATCTGGGCATGGACCGGTTCGACGCGCAGACCGTCAACTTCACCGGCGGGCCCGGCAAGCCGCCCAAGTGCCACAGCTTCTCGGTCGAACATTGCTATGTCCACACCGCGGAGATGATGGCCGCTGCGACCAGCTTCGTGATGGCCGGCATCTGCGACAAATTCCCGAAGCTCCGGGTCGCCTTCGTCGAGAGCGGCGCGACCTGGATGCCCGGCTATATCGACCGGATGGATCGCCATTTCGACGATGTCGGCATGAACGACACCGGCCTCACGACCAGGCCCAGCGAGATCTTCCAGCGGCAGTGCTACATGTCCTTCGAACCGGTCGAACGGTCCATCTCGGTCCTTGCCGAATATCTGGGACCCAACAAGCTGATGATCGCGTCGGACTATCCGCATGGCGACGGCTTTCCCAACGCGATTCAGTCGCTCAGGGACCTGAAGCTCAAGCCTGATGTCGAGGCGGCGCTGCTCTCGCAGGGCTTCAAGGAGTGGTACGGTCTCCACTGAACCGTTCGTCCCGATTTCAGTCTTCAGAAGGCCGCGACAGGGATTGTCGCGGCCTTATTTTTTCGCGGATTTCCGAGAAAAATTCGCGGTACGCGACGGTCGGCTAGTGGAAACGGACGTTGGGTAGTGGAGTGGTTGGGTGGTGTGATGGATAGTTAGCGTGACAGAGAAGTGGAGGAGGCCAAGGCCTCCCGGAGTGGAGAGAGCATGAACGCGATCACGGACATCAGCGCGATAGCCCGGTTGAAGCCGATTTCGGCGGACTCGCATGTGACGGAGCCGCCCGGCTGCTACATCGACCGTATCGATCCGAAGTTCCGGGACCGTGCGCCGCATGTGGTGCACGACAAGGAACGCGGTGATCTCTATATCATCGACGGCTTGCCGGACATCGTGCCCATGGCGCTGATCGCGGCGGCGGGCCAGGACCCGACGACGATGCGGATGGACGGCGCGCGGTTCGAGGACCTGCACCGTGGCGGCTGGAACGCCAAGGAGCGCCTGATGGACCAGGACCGCGACGGAGTCGCGGCGGAGATCGTCTATCCGACGGTGGGCATGATGATCTGCAATCATCCGGACGCAGACTATAAGCATGCCTGTTTCCAGGCCTATAACCAGTGGTTGCAGGAATATGTGTCGGGCGCGCCTGATCGGATCTTCGGCATCGGCCAGACGGCGGCGCGGTCGCCGACGGAATTGATCGAGGATTTCCGCAGAATCAAGGAAGCCGGCTTCGTCGGCGTGATGATGCCGGGCGTGCCCGCGCAGGAAGATTATGACAGCCCGATCTACGAGCCGGTATGGCGCGCGGCGGTGGAACTGGATCTGCCGCTGAGCTTCCACGTGCTGACGTCGAAGACGGACAGCAATCAGGCGCTGAATCGCGGCGCATCGCGAGGGCCGAAGATCAACGGCTTCCAGGCGATCATCCGGGCGTGTCAGGACATCATCGGCATGTTCATCTATGCGGGCGTCTTCGAGCGCAATCCGGAGCTGAAGGTGGTCACGGTCGAGGCCGACGCCGGGTGGGCGCCGCACTATATGTATCGGATGGATCATGCCTATAACCGGCATCGCCACTGGATGAAGGGCAAGGAGCTCTCGAAGCTGCCGAGCGAATATTTCCGCGAGAATGTCTATATGACGTTCCAGGACGACTGGGTCGCCTTCCGGCTGACTGATCAGGTGAACACCAAGCGGCTGCTGTGGGCGAACGACTTCCCCCATTCGGACTCGACCTGGCCGATGAGCCAGGAGCTGCTCTGGGACAAGACGCGGGACATGGACTTCGATATCCTGAAGGACATCCTCCACGACAACACGGCTGAGCTCTACAAGCTCAAGGTCTGAATTAGGGCGCCGGGCTGCATCCCGCCGCCCGGCCCCCGATATCCATTCCATGTTCTGTCACGGACCGTCGGAAGGCGGGCCGAACAGGGGAGGACGTGCATGCTCGACATAAAGATCATTGGCGGTGACATCATCGATGGCACCGGCAGCGAGCGTTACCGCGGCGACGTCGCAATCAAGGACGGCAGGGTCGTAGCGCTGGGCAAGGTTGACGAGCCGGCCCGTCAGACGATCGATGCTTCCGGCAAGGTCGTCGCGCCTGGTTTCGTCGACGTCCACACTCATTATGACGCGCAGGTCTTCTGGGACCGTCTGCTATCGGTTTCGCCGTGGCACGGTGTCACCACGGTGGTGATGGGCAATTGCGGCTTCGGCATCGCGCCGACCCGCCCAGCGGATCGCGAGATCATCGTCCAGTCGCTGGAGCGGGTCGAGGGCATGGACCCGGACTGCCTGCGCCAGGGTATCGGCGAATGGCCGTTCGAGAGCTTTCCCGAATATCTCGACGCGCTCGAGAAGCGCGGTCTCGGCATCAATGCCGGCGTGCTGGTGGGCCATCTCGCCACCCGCTTCTACGTGATGGGTGAGGAAGCGATCCAGCGTCACGCCACTGACGACGAGGTCGTCCGCATGCAGGACATCATCCGCAGCGCGATGCGTGCCGGCGCGGTGGGCTTTTCGACATCCTATGGCGGAGCCCACTTCGGCTATAAGGGCCTGCCGGTCGCCAGCCGCTTTGCCGCCTATGAGGAGACCCGGGCGCTGGCGGACGTGCTGGCGGATTTCCCCGGTGCGATCTTCGCGCCGAATATCGGTGAGGGCATCACCCTGGTCGATCTGGAAGAGATCGGCTCGCGCACCAACGCGACGATCTCCTGGGCGCCGCTGATCACGAGCGAGGTGCTGTTCCAGTCCGATCACGAAGAGCAGCTCGCCCAGACCGCGCACCTCGCCTCGCGGGGGTTGAGCATCGCGGCGCAATTCTCGCCCAAGCCGATGGTCTTCGCCTATCAGTTCAGTGCGCCAATGCTGTTCACCGGGATGAAGGCGTTCAGCGAAGTCCGCGTTGCCGACGATGCGCGCAAGCTGGAGATTTACGCTGACCCGGCCTTCCGTGAGCTTTTCCGCGCCGAGATCGACGGAGGCACCGAGAATTTCGTCCGCGCGATTGCCAAGACCGAGATCGGCGACGGCGGCAACGATCCCGCCCTGGAGAACCGCACCCTCGGCGAGGTCGCCGAGGAGCGCGGCGTTCACCCGATCGACGTGGCGCTCGATCTCGCCATCGCAAGCAACCTTGAGATTCGCTTCCGCATGCCGCTGGGCAACCATCTCGAGGACCGGGTCGAGCCGCTGCTGCACAGCCCGCACACGCTGATCAGCCTCGGCGACGGAGGCGCCCATGCAAGCCAGTTGTGCGACGCCTGCATTCCCACCTTCGTGCTGCGTCGCTGGGTGCGCGAGAAGCGGGTCCTGAGCTTGGAGGAGGCGGTCCGCCTCCTTACCTCGCGTCCCGCCGATCTCTACAATCTGGCGGATCGCGGCCGGCTGATGGTCGATCGCCCGGCCGACGTGGTCGTGTTCGATCCGGAAACGGTCGGCGATGGTCCTCTCCGTCGCATCTTCGACCTGCCTGGCGGCGGTGAGCGGCTTGTCTCGGATGGCCTCGGCGTCGCGGCGGTGATCGTCAACGGTACGCTGATCCGCCAGAATGGCGAGGACGTGGTCGATCCTGAGGGACGGCTGCCTGGCCAGCTGCTTCGCTCGAAGTTCGAGCCTGCGCCCGCGCTCCAGACCTCGTCGAGCCTCCACTGAGCGCCCGCGCCATGGCCCGCCCCAAGGTCCATATGTTCACCTCGACTCCGGGCGAGATGGACACAAACAGCTTCCTGATCGAGACCGAGCGCTCGATCGTCGCGGTGGACACCCAGTTTCTCGCCACGCCGGCGCGGCAGGTTCGCGCGATTATCGACGCGATCGGCAAGCCGCTGGTCGGGGTGATCATCTCGCATTCGCATCCGGATCATTTCAACGGCACGCAGATACTGACCGAGGGCTTCGGTGATGTGCCGATCATGGCGACCCAGGCGGTGGCCGACGGAATGCGCGGATGTGCCGATCGGATTCGCGAAAAATGGTTGCCGATGTACGGATCGGATTATCCGGCAGAGACGATCTATCCGAACCGGATCGTTGAGGGTGGCCATGTTCTCTCGGTCGATGGCGCCGACATCGTCATAGACTCGCTGGGCCCGGGGGAGGCGCCCGATCTGTGCGTGGTCTGGGTGCCGGGCAGCGGCGACATGATCGCCGGCGACCTCATATATGACGGGGTGCACGCCTGGGTCGTCGAACAGCGCTCCCAGGAATGGATCGACCAGCTCGAGGACGTGAAACGGCGCTACGTCGATGCACGGTGTTTCTACTCCGGCCATGGCGGCACCGGCTCGACCAGGCTGCTCGACGATCAGGTCGCCTATATCGAACGCTTCCGCGACTTCGTGCACGAGGGCGCTCGGGACGGAACGATCGATCAAAAGCAGAAGTCGGCGATCATCGTTTGCATCAAGCAGCACTTTGCGGGCTTCAAGCAAGATTGGTGGGTTCCGATCAATGTCGACGCGATGGCGAACGAACTAGGCCTTCTGGTTCTGCCGGAATAGCGAATATTCCGGTGAAAAGGCGACGAGTGGATAGTCGATCCAGACTGTTGGTTGTGGATATTTGCGAAATTATCCCTTAGCCTATGTTGAAAATAAGAATGAGTCCGTCCGAAATCACGGAAAGTCGGCGATTTATTTTACGACTATGTAAGTAATGTTCTTTGTTATTTTAAAAAATATTCGAGGCTGATCATATTTTCAGCCGGTTAGGAGAAGGCGGCTTTCCAGGCCGTCCGTTGGGGAGGATAGATGATGAACAGCAGTCGTCTTGCTATGTCCGTGGTGCTCGCGCTGGCCGTGAGTGGCCCCGCTTATGCCCAGACCGCCACCGCGCCCGAGGAAGAGGCCGTCGCTATCACCTCGGGCGGTTTCGAGGATATCGTCGTCACCGCTCGGAAAAAGGCTCGAGCGGAAGCGCTGCAGTCCGTGCCGCTGACGATATCCGCGATCTCCGGCGCCCGTATTGAGGATGCGCAGATCAAGAATCTGGCGCAGATGACCGGCTCGATCCCGAACGCGTCGCTCGACGAGGTTGGCGCGGCCAAGGGTACCGCCGCCTTCACCATTCGCGGCGTGTCGATGGGGTCGACGCTGCCGACCCTGGAAAGCCCCGTCGGCGTGTTCATCGACGGCATGTATATGCCGAGCGTCCTCGGCGTGATCACTGACTTCTTCGACGTCGATGGCGTGGAGGTGCTGCGCGGTCCGCAGGGCACGCTGTTCGGCAAGAACGTGACCGCCGGCGCGGTGCTGGTCCGCAGCCGCCGCCCCTCCGACAAATTCGAAGGGTTTGCCCAGGCGTCGGTGGAGACCGGTCTGGAGTATAAGATCGGCGGCGCCATTTCGGGCCCGCTGACCGATACGCTCAAGGTGCGCCTGGCCGGCTATTACAATCACGACAATGGGTGGTTCAAAAATGATTTCGACGGGTCGGATTACGGCCGCGGCACAACCTGGCTGATCCGCCCGACGATTGAATGGGATCCCACACCCGACATCAACGTCATCGTGCGCTACGAGCACGGCAAGTCGACCACGAAGGGTCTGCCCCTTCAGAACTATGCCTTCAACGACCGGCACACCTTCAACTTCGCGCAGGATCACGCGGGCGGCACCCGTCTGCAATGGGATCAGATCACGGCCGAGGTGAACTGGCAGGTCGGGGCAGGCACCATCACCACGGTGACGGGCTATCGCGATAACAAGATCAAGACCGACTACGACACGGCCGGTACGCCGATCCAAGACTATCAGATCAACTATACCAATCCCACCAAGTCGTTCAGCCATGAAGGGCGCTACGCCATCCGTCTGTTCGACTCGCTCGATCTGACGGCCGGCATCTATTATTTCGAGTCCGACATCGAGTTGCTCGAGACCCGGCGTCTGCGCACCGTCGCCAATTTCGCGCCGCGCAGCTACGGCGCGCGTCAGAAAGCGAAGACCTACGCGGCCTTCGTCCAGGGTGACTGGGACGTTACCGACAAGCTCCAGGTCACCGCGGGCCTGCGCTACACCTATGACAAGAAGCATGCCGACGTCGGCCTTTTCACGGCTGCAGCGGATACGTGCGATCCATTGACCGGCCAGTGCGTCTACGCTTTCCCCAATCTGCGCGGGAAATGGGACAGCTGGTCGCCGAAGATCGGCATCAAATATGAGATTGCCGAGGCGGCACAGGTCTATGCTTCGTGGAGCCGCGGTTATCGTGCCGGTGGCTTCACCAGCCGTCAGACCGCGCCCGCCCAGGCGCTGCGCTGGGATCAGGAAGCGACCACAGCCTATGAGCTCGGCTTCAAGGGCGACCTGTTCAACCGCCGCATGCGCGTCAACCTCGCCGGTTTCATCAACAAGGTCGACGACATGATCCGCGTCACGACCACCCCCGGCGCGGCCGGCGTGGTCAACGACACCCGCAACATCGGCGATGCCACCATCAAGGGCGTCGAGTTCGAGGGCCAGTTCATCGTTACCGATCGTCTGCGCCTGAACGGCTATTTCGGCTATCAGAAGGGCCAGTACGATACGATCCGCTTCAGCCCTTACGACGCACCCGGCGAACCGGTCGGCACGATCAACCAGACCGACTATAATCTGAAGCTCGTTCGCCTGTCGCCCTGGACCTACGGTATGGGCGCGCAATATAATCTCCCGATCGGCAGCATGACCCTGCGCAACCGTGTCGACTTCGCTTTCCGCGATGCCTCGTACACGACCGACGACAACCTCTCGCGTCAGAACAGCTTCCAGAGCCTGGATGCCAGCATCGCGCTGGATGTGAATGAGCGGCTGACGCTCACCGCCTATGGCCGCAACCTCACCAACCACGCTTTTTCGGGGCTGGTGGTGCTGATCCCGAATGCACTGCTGCCGCCGGTGCCGCCGGGCCGGCGTGGCAATGTCGGCTGGCTTTCGGAAGGCCGCGTGATCGGTGCCGAAGCCCGCATCAAGTTCTGACCTGGTGGGGAGCCCGCGGCGGATCGTCGCGGATTTCCCCTTTTGAATTCCGAAGGAGAGACACATGCGCGACTATGTCCAGTTCTATATCGACGGCGCCTGGGTCTCTCCGGCCAGCGACCGCCGGCTCGACGTGATCAATCCTGCAACGGAGGCGGTCGCCGGCCGTATCGCGCTGGGCAATGAAACCGACGTGGATCGCGCGGTGAAGGCAGCGCAACGTGCCTTTGAAAGCTTCGGGCAGACGAGCCGTGAGGATCGGCTGAAACTCCTCGATGCGGTCATTGCCGAATATAAGAAGCGCATGCCCGATCTTGCCGCGGCGATCACCGAGGAGATGGGTGCACCCGCCTGGCTTGCCGAGCAAATGCAGGTTTCGCTCGGCCTGATCCACCTGGAGAACGCCCGCAAGGTGCTCGAGACCTTCGAGTTTGACCATTCGATCGGGTCGAGCCATGTGGTGAAGGAGCCGGTCGGCGTCTGCGCGTTCATCACACCGTGGAACTGGCCGCTGAACCAGATCTCCTGCAAAGTCGCGCCTGCGCTCGCCACCGGCTGCGCGATGGTGCTTAAGCCCTCCGAGGTCGCGCCGTTCTCGGGCCAGATCTACGCGGAGGTGATGCATGCCGCGGGCGTGCCGGCGGGCGTGTTCAACCTGGTCCATGGCGATGGTCCGGGTGTCGGCGCCGCTCTGAGCGCACATCCTGGCGTCGATATGGTCTCATTCACCGGATCGACCCGCGCCGGAATCGAGGTGGCCCGTGCCGCAGCGCCCACGATCAAGCGTGTGCATCAGGAACTGGGTGGCAAGTCCCCCAATATTCTGCTCGACGGCATTGATATTGGCGCGGCCGTCACGGCAGGCGTCGAGAACATGATGCTCAATGCGGGCCAGTCGTGCAACGCGCCGACCCGCATGCTCGTCCCGGCCAAGCGGATGGACGAGGCGAAGAGCGCCGCCAGGGCGGCGGCCGAAGCCTATTCGGTCGGCGCACCCGACAGCAACGCGCGGATGGGGCCGGTTGTGTCACAGGTCCAGTGGACCAAGATTCAGGACCTGATTCAGGCGGGAATCGATGAGGGGGCAACCCTTGTCGCCGGCGGCACAGGCCGGCCCGAAGGGCTCGAAAAGGGCTATTATGTCCGCCCGACGGTCTTCGCCGATGTCACCAACGACATGCGGATCGCCCGCGAGGAGATTTTCGGGCCGGTCCTTGCCATCCTCGGCTATGCGGACGAGGAGGATGCGATCTCGATCGCCAATGACACGCCCTATGGGCTGGCGGCCTATCTGTCCGGTCCCGAGCCCGCGCAGCTGCGCCGCGTGATGCAACGGCTCCGGGCCGGGCAGGTATTCCTCAACGGGGCGGGCCTCGATTTTGCCGCGCCGTTCGGTGGCTACAAGCAGTCGGGTAACGGGCGTGAATGGGGCGCCTATGCCTTCCACGACTTCCTCGAGACCAAGGCCGTGATGGGCTTCGAAGCCGCCGCCGAATGATCGGACGGCGCTGAACGATCCGCAGCATAGCGATGCCCAGCCGGCCCGCTGAACCTTTCCCATCCGCCATCGCGCCAAGGAGATGTCGATGAGAGGCAACCCGTTGAAGCAGCGTCTCGCCACTGGCGAGACGGCCTACGGCACCATGGTATGCGAGTTCACGGCCCCCGGCATGCCCGCCGCGCTCCATGCGGCCGGTGCCGAGTTCGCGATCTACGACATGGAGCATACCGGGCTCGATTTCGCCGATCTCAAGCAGCAGGTTTCCTATGGCCGGTCGCTGGGCTTGGTCCCCTTCGCCCGGCCGATCGAGAAGAGCTATTCAGCCGTCACCCGGCTGCTCGACATCGGCGTCCTCGGCCTGATGCTGCAGATGGTGGAGAGCGCCGAAGAGGCCGCCAGGATCGTCTCCTGGACCCGCTATCCCCCGCATGGCGTGCGCGGCTGCTCTTTCGGCCAGTCGCACGACGACTACGCACCCGGCGACTTTCGCGAAAAGATCCGTGTCTCCAACGAACGGGTGATCGTCATGCCGATGATCGAGACCAGACGCGGGCTGGAGGCGATCGACGAGATCCTGGCGGTCGACGGTGTCGACGGCGTCCATCTTGGCCAGTTCGATCTGTCGCTGTCGCTGGACCTCCCGGGCCAGGTCGACCATCCTGCTCTGCAAGACGCGATCGACAAGATCGCCCAGACCGCCGAGCGGCACGGCAAATTCGCGGCTTGCCTGGCAGTCGATCCTGTTACCGCGCGCGACTGGCGCAAGCGCGGTTTCCGCATGATCTCCTGCAATTACGACGTCGGGCTGATGCAGTCGGCGCTGGTCAACTTTATCGCCGCCACGCGGGCCGACTGATCCGGATGCCCGGGCGGGGAATTTCCCCCGCCGGCCGATTAATGGTGGCTGGTGGGCCCGTCGAACACGAAGGCCGGGTGGGTAAGCGGGAAGTTGGCGATCTCGCGGGGCTCGCTCTCGCTCTGGTGGTTGCGGAACTCGGTCGGCGTCACCCCGAAAAAGCGCTTGAAGGTGCGGATCAGCGAGATGTCGCTGGAATAGCCGACCTGATGGGCGATCTCGATCAACGGCGCGCTCTGGTTTCGCAGCATCTGCGCTGCGATCGCCATGCGGACCCTGGTGAGGTAGCGGATCGGCGCCTCGCCGATCGACTTGTCGAATGCCTCGGAAAAGACCGATCGCGACATGCCGACCTTGCGAGCAAGGCTCTCGACCGTCCAGTTGGTCGCCGGCTTGGCATTGATCAGTTGCACGGCCTCGGTGATCCGCGGATCGACGGCGGCGCCCTCCACCTGGCGGACATTGGACCGGCCGGTCATCTCATGGGTGCGGATCACCTGGATCACGCAGACCTCTGCCAGGCGGCGGCTGAGCGCGGCTGACCCGTCGCCGCTGAGCGCCAGCTGGAGCGGGCGCACGCCGCCGAGCGGACCGGCCCAATAAGGCGGTTCACCGGTGCCGCTATGGGTGATTACGACATCGGGTACGGCCCGCTTGATCGGGCCCCAGCGAACCGGTTCGATCTCGAACCGGCCGACGATCATTAGCGCCCGCGGCTCCTGCTTGCCGATCTGGAACCATGGCAGCTGGTCATGGCTGGGCCCGTCAGGCAAGGTTTCGGTGATGCGCATCGAATTGGGGTTCTCGGCGATGGTGATGTTAGCGCCGCCCAATGACAGTACGATGTCGCCGGCCGACAGCCTCACCGCCGACGCTTTCCCTGATGATCCGCCGATATGAAGGTAGGCGGTACCGTCGACCATGAGAAAGCATTGCACCTGTTTGCTTGCCGGGCACTGGAAGCCGGCGTCCACCGCCAGCCGCGCCACCGCCCAGCGTGCTTCCTGCACCGCCACCAGCGACAGGAGGTTCGAAAGATTATCCGTCATTGTCGAGCCTCTTGTCCCTCTCCCACCACGCGGCTTCCGCGCACTGTCCGAGGATCACTATCCGGACAGGATACCAGCTTAGCAACGGAATATCCGTGCTTTGTTTGCTGGCTTATGTCGGAACGTCACGACAAAACTCTCCGGAATGCTGGAAAAGAGGCAAATTATGCCGGTCTGACCCGATTTATTCTATCGGAAGATACTTTCGGTGCTGCAAATCAATGCCGATCATCGGCCTGCGATATCGGCGACGCGCGGGAACCGGCACCGTGTCCGGCGGCCGCTCGGCCGGTTGCACGCCTCCGCCTGACGACGGGATAGCTGAATAGGACGCGCTGTTCTGGCGCCCTCCCGTTCGCAGCGCATAGTGATCCCGACAAGAGGAAGGGAGAGACGATGCGCGGAAATCCGCTGAAGGCGCGGCTGGCGGCCGGCGAGCATATCTACGGCACCATGATGTTCGAGCTGCTGTCGGCGGGTCTGCCCGCGGCGATGGCGGCGGCGGGTGCCGAGTTCATCATCTACGACATGGAGCATTCGGGCTTCGACTATATGCAGATGAAGGACCAGTTCGCGCTGACCCGTGGACTCGACCTCGTCGCGATGGTCCGCCCGCCCGAGAAGAGCTATTCGGCGGTTTCCCGGCTGCTCGACCTCGGGGCGATGGGCTTCCTGCTGCAGATGAGCGAGAGCGTCGCGGAGATACGGGAGATCATTTCCTGGACCCGCTATCCGCCGGAAGGGCGGCGTGGCGCGGTGTTCGGAGGCGCACATGACGATTATGCGCCCGGGCCGATCCCCGAGAAGATGCGGATCGCGCGTGAACGCACTATCATCATGCCCCTGATCGAAACCGCCAGGGGCCTTGCCGCGGTCGACGAGATCGCGGCGGTTGACGGGGTCGACGGACTCCATCTCGGCCAATTCGACCTGACCCTGTCGATGGGCATTCCCGGTCAGTTCGAGCATCCCGATTTCCTGGCGGCGGTGGACAATATCCTCGCCGCCTGCCACCGCCACGGGAAATTCGCGGCCTGCATGGCGATGGACGTCCCGACGATCGTCGATTGGAATGCCAAGGGCTTCCAGCTGACATCCTGCAACTACGACGTCGGGCTGATCCAGGGTGCGCTGCGCTCGATGATCGCCGGCGCCAAGGCTGGGCTGGCCGGATGAAAACCATCGAAAGGGGAGCGCACATATGAAGTTCGTACGATTCGGCCCGCCCGGCCGCGAGCGTCCCGGTTGCATCGATGCTGAGGGGCGGCTTCGATCGTTGGCGTCCTATCTGCCCGATATCAGCCGCGAATATCTCGATCCGGACCGGCTTTCCCGGCTGAAGTCGATCGATCCGCGCGAGTTGCCGATCGTCACGTCGTCCGAGCGGCTTGGGCCGTGCCTGGCCGATGTCGGCAAGCTGGTCTGCGTCGGGCTCAACTATGCCGACCATGCGGAGGAGGCGGGCATGACGGCGCCAGCCGAACCGATATTGTTCATGAAGCCGACCTCGTCGATCGCCGGGCCTGACGACGACCTCCGGCTGCCCCGCGGCGCAACCAAGGGAGACTGGGAAGTCGAGCTGGGCGTCGTGATCGGCCTCGGCGGCAAATATATAGAGGAAGCCGAGGCAATGGCGCACGTCGCGGGCTATTGCATGGTCAACGATATCTCCGAGCGCTGTTACCAGCTCGAGGGAACCGGCCAGTGGCTGAAAGGCAAAAGCGCTGACGGTTTCGGTCCCATCGGCCCCTGGCTGGTCACTGCCGACGAGATCGCCGATCCCCATGCGCTGACGATGAGGCTCGACGTCAACGGGTGGCGTGCGCAGGACGGGACGAGCGGATCGATGATATTCCGCATCCCCTTTCTCATCAGCTACATCAGTCGCTTCATGAGCCTGGCGCCTGGGGATATCATCGCCACCGGTACCCCGGCCGGGGTCGGCATGGGCCAGAAGCCGCCGGTCTATCTGAAGCCCGGTGACGTGATGGAACTGGAGATCGAGGGCCTCGGCCGCCAGCGGCAACGCGTTCTGGCCTGGGACGGGGCGGGCGCGGGCGCGTGAGCCTGGCCGGCACGGTCTCGGCGGACGATTATCGGCGCGCGGCGGGTCGGCGGCTGCCCCGGCTCCTGTTCGATTATATCGATGGCGGCGCCTTCGATGAGGTGACGCTGGCGGCCAATATCGCAGATCTTCGGGCGGTACGGCTGCGACAGCGGGTGATGACGGGGCTTGGCGAACCGCGGCTCGAAACCGCGCTGCTCGGCGAAACGCTGTCGATGCCGCTACTGCTCGGTCCGGTCGGCTTTGCCGGCATGGCCGCGCGGCGGGGCGAGGTCCAGGCCGCGCGGGCCGCCTCCAGGGCCGGGCTGCCCTTCACGCTGTCGACTGTCGGCATCTGTCCGGCCCGCGAGGTTGCGGCGGCCGCTGCGCCGCCCTGGTTCCAGCTCTACATGGTGCGTGACCGGGCTTTCATGGAGCGGTTGCTGGCGCAGGCGTGGGAGGCGGGTTGCCGCAAGCTGGTGCTGACCGTCGATCTGCCCGCGCCGGCGCCGCGCTACCGGGACATGCGGTCGGGCATGTCGTCGACGCTGGGCTTCGCTGGGCGGATCGGCCGCGCGCTGGATGGGCTGACTCATCCGCGCTGGATGGCTGGCGTCTATCTCGGCGGCCGGCCGCATACTTTCGGCAATCTGGCCGACCTCTTTGTCGGGAACGCCGATTTCGCGCGTAGCTGGGACTGGATCCGACACAATTTCGACCCCACGGTCTGCTGGCGCGACATGGCCTTCACGCGGAAGAACTGGGCCGGCGAGATCGTCGTCAAGGGTATTCTCGATCCCGATGACGCTCGGGCCGCCGTCGACGCGGGCGCCGACGCGATCATCGTCTCCAACCATGGCGGCCGCCAGCTGGATGGCGTGGCCTCGACCGCCCGCTGCCTGCCGCGCATCGCCGAGGCGGTCGATGATCGGCTGCCGATCCTGGTCGACGGCGGCATCCGTTCCGGCCTCGACATATTGCGGATGCTGACGCTGGGCGCACGCGCCTGCCTGATCGGCCGCGCCTGGGCGTTCGCGCTGGCGGCGGGCGGTGAGGCGGGGGTGTCGCGCATGCTGGCTCAGATGCGGGCCGAGTTGAGCGCCGCGATGGTGTTGAGTGGTTGCAAGGACGTCTCTTCGGCGGGGCCGCAACTGCTCGATCGGCTGGACTAGGGAAGGTGGGGATGGAGGAGAGGGGCACGGCGAGGGCGGCGCAGATCTGGACGCTGGGGCTCGTCACTATCGTTTACACGCTGAACATCGCCGATCGCTTCGTGCTGTCGGCGCTGATCGAGCCGATCAAGGCCGAATTCAATCTTTCGGACGGTGGGGTCGCCTTCCTGACCGGCACTTCCCTGGCCCTGTTCTACGTTGCGGCCGGTCTGCCGCTTGGCGTGCTCGCCGATCGCACCAACCGGCGCAACATGCTCGCATGGGCGGCGGGGCTATGGTCCTTGTTCACGCTCTTCTGTGGACTGAGCCACAATTTCATATCGCTGCTGATCGCCCGCATCGGGGTGGGAATAGGTGAAGCGGGCGGGTCGCCGCCTTCGCAGTCGCTGCTGGCCGACATGTTTCCGGCACGGGAGCGGCCGATTGCCATGTCGATCTTCGCGTTGGGCACCTCGCTCGGCGCGGCGATCGGCACCGGGGTGGCCGGTTGGCTCGCGGCGATCCATGGCTGGCGCGGCCCGCTGATCCTGTTCGGGCTGATCGGCTTGCCGCTTGCCCTGCTCGTGCGCTTCACCCTGCGCGAGCCGCCGCGGGGCGAGACGGCGGCGGTCGCCAGCCTTTCGGGCAGGGTCGGGCTGCGCGAGACGATGCGCTTCATCGCCAGCCAGAAATCACTGCTGCATCTCCTGATCGGCCACACCATCGTCGTTTTCGCGGGCGGCGGACTTGTGTTCTGGACACCGACCTTTCTGATGCGCTCGCACGGGCTGAGCGTTGCCGAGGCCGGCGGGCTGGTCGGGGCAATGAACGGGGTCGGCGGGCTGGTGGTACTGCTCCTCACCATCTGGGCGATGACGGTGATCGCCCGCCGCGACGTGCGGTGGCAGCTATGGTACATCGCGATTGCCACGGTGATCACGTCGGCGGCGGCGGTTACCGGCTATGCGACAGGGTCGTCCACGCTGATGACGGCGATGCTGTGGCTGTTCATACCCTGCACCTACATCAGCACGGGGCCGACCCTGGCCTTGTGCCAGAGCCTCGTGCCCGCCGCCATGCGCGGCCAGACAATAGCGATCATGCTGTTCACCTCGAACGTCGCGCTGCTGGTGCTGGCGCCACAGTTGATCGGCTCGCTGTCCGATGTGGTGGCGCCCGAACTGGATGATCCCCGGCAGTCGCTTCGATGGTTGCTCGTGTTCGGGGCCGCGACCGGCTTCTGGGGCGCATGGCATCACCACGCGGCATGCCGCACGCTCAAGGCCGATCTGGCCCGCGCCGGGGGTTAGGCGGCGACGGGCTTGCGTCTGGGAAGAAGCTCGACATCGGCGGTGTCGCCGCGCTCGAAAACGATCACCACCTGACAGCCCTCCTGGCCGACCTTGAGAGGGCCATAGCCTCCACCGGCTTTCACCTGCCGCACGTCGCCGGGGCCATAGCTTATCTTGCCGACGGTGATCTGTCCGGCAACGACATATTCCAGATAATTGCACCCGTGGGTATGCGCGGAGTAGGAGAAACCCGGTGGAAAATGGGCAAGCACCATTTGCGGCGCGGCGGGATTATCCTCGTCGGTAGACAAGGTGAAGGTGCGCGCACCGGCCTCGGTCAGGAGCCAGTCGATCTCGCTGGCGAAGATGTCGCGGTGGGTCCTGCTGGTCATGATGGCATCCTCTCGCCACGAAATTGTGGATTGGGCCGGGCATCGTCAACGGCTCCGACGATCGGATAGCCGAAAGCGACGCTCGGTCGCGGGGCACTCCCCGACGGAATAGCACGGCCCCCCGGCGCCAACGACGATCGGATAGCTGAAAGCGACGCACGATCGTTGCCGCCGCCGATCCCCCCTTCCTAGGGTCAGGGCGCGGACAGGGACGGCCTCCATCCGCAAGAAAAGACAAGGCCATGGAGAGCGTTGCATGCCCAATGGCACCCCGATCGGAGCATCGTCATGACCGCGGGAACCGCGACGATCGATGGCGCGACTCCCGTGGTGCAGCCGGATGATCATGATCGGCGGATCGAGGCTTCCATCACGGCGAAATTCGGCCGCAGGGTCATGCCGATCCTGGCTATCATGTGCATGGTCGCCTGGCTTGACCGACAGAATATCGCCTTCGCCAAGCTGCAAATGGTGTCCGATCTGGGCCTGTCCGAATATGCCTATGGACTGGGCGCCTCGCTCTTCTTCCTCAGCTACACCCTATTCCAGCTGCCCAATTCGTTGCTGATCGCACGTTATGGACCGGTGCGCTTCTTCATACCGGCGACATTGGGCTGGGGCGTGATCACGATCGGCATGGCCGCTTCGGACAGCCCGACCATCTTCTACCTGCTGCGCTTCCTGCTCGGCGTGGTGGAGGGCGGCTTCTATACCGGGTCGATCTATCTGCTCACCCTATGGCTGCCTTATGAGCGCCGCGCGCAGGCGAACGGCATTCTGCTGGGGGCCAGCCTTGCCGCCAACATCATCGTCGGCCCCCTGTGCGGGGCGATGCTCGATCTCGACATGGTGATGGGCCTGAGAGGCTGGCAGTGGGTGTTCATCGCCACCGGCCTGCCCTCGCTCCTGCTCGCGCTGGCCTTCCCGCTGCTGATGCCGCCCGGCCCCGACAAGGCCCGTTTCTTCACAGAGGAAGAGCGTGTCTGGTTGCGTGAGCGCCTGGACCGCGAGAAGGCAGCCCAACCCGGCACCAACCCCGGGGTGATGGACGGCCTCGCGCACCCGCTGGTCCTGTTCATGGCCGTGCCGGTATTGGCGATCGGCATCGCCTCGATCGGCATCATCTACTGGCTGCCGACGATCATCGCCGATTTCGGCGTGTCGAACAGCGTCAACGGATGGCTCAACTGCATTCCGTGGATCGCGGTCGTCGCTGGTCTCGTCTGGTGGCCGCGCCGCGCCGAACGGCGGCAGGAGCGCTTCTGGCACGCCATGATCCCGCTGTTCATCTCGGCGGTATCGGCGGTGCTGGTGCCGTTCGCCTCCTGGCCGCCCTTGCAGTTGGCACTGCTTACCCTCTGCACGATGGGGATCTTCGTCGCTCAGCCGATCATCTGGAGTTTTCCCGGCCGCATGCTGCGCAGCGGGGCGGTGGCGGCGATGCTGGCGGCGTGCGGCATGTTCGCCAATGTCGGCGCCTTCATCGGCCAGAATCTGATCCCCTGGATCGCACAGGAAAGCGGCAGCACCCGCGCACCGATGTTTTCCGTGGCTGTCATGGCCCTGCTGGCGGCGCTCTCCGCCGGTTATCTCGTCCGTCGCGCCGAACGGCGCGGCGCCCTGTCTGAAAGTGGATCTGTGCAATGAGCGAAGTCGATCTGGTCATCCGCGGCGGTACCATCGTCGACGGCAATGGGGGCGAGCCGTTCGTCGCGGACCTCGCGGTTCGGGATGGCCGCATCGTCGCGCTGGGGGAAGTCGAGGCGCGCGGGCGCGAGGAGATCGACGCGACGGGGCTGCTCGTCACCCCCGGCTTCGTCGATGTCCATACCCATTACGACGGTCAGATGACCTGGGAAAACCGTACGCTGCCTTCGGCCGCCCATGGTGTCACCACCGTGCTGATGGGCAATTGCGGGGTCGGTTTCGCGCCGTGCCGCCCGGAGGATCGCGACACGCTGATCCACCTCATGGAGGGGATCGAGGACATCCCCGAGCTGGTGATGGCCGAGGGCCTGCCATGGAACTGGCAGACCTTTCCCGAATATCTCGACGTCGTTGCCTCGCGTCCGCGTGACATCGATGTGGCGGCACAGCTGCCCCACAGCTGCCTGCGCGTCTTCGTGATGGGCGAGCGGGGCGCGCGGGGGGAGGCGGCCACTGCCGATGATCTTGCCCAGATGACCCGGCTGACCGAGGAGGCGGTGCGCGCTGGCGCCCTTGGCGTCGGTACCTCCCGGACGCTGTTTCATCGCAGCAGCGACGGCATGGCCGTACCCACCAAGGATGCGGCCGAAGTCGAGCTGGACGCGATCGCCCAGGGCCTGGCCCGCGCGGGGGCAGGGATCATCCAGGTTGCGCTCGACTTCCTGGATGCCGACACGCTGGAGTCCGACATCCGCATGATCGGCCGCGTCGCAAAGGGCTCGGGCCGCCCGGCGAGCTTCAACCTGGTTCAGCTGCCGCAGGCGCCCGAGGCATGGCGGCGGGCGTTGTCCACCGCCGACGAGATCGTGCGTAGCGGCGTGCCGATGAAGGCGCAGGTGCTGGGGCGGCCGACCGGGCTGCTGCTCGGGCTGGAGCTGAGCTATAATCCCTTCTCGCTCTACCCAAGTTACCGCGAGATTGCCGACCTGCCGCTCGAGCAGCGGGTCGCCGAGATGCGGAAGCAGGAGGTCCGCGCCTGTATCCTCAGCGAGAGCCGCACGGGGGAGGCGATCCCGACGCTCGATTATCTCACCCATTTCGACCGGATGTTCCCGCTCGGCGATCCGCCCAACTATGAGCCGCCGCTGGAAAGCAGCATCGTCGCCCGCGCCGCGCGCGAAGGCCGCAAGCCGGAGGAGGTCGTCTATGACGCGCTTCTGGAACAGGACGGGCACGCGATCATGATGCTCGCCTTCGCCAATTATTCGGATGGCGATCTGGAGGTCGTCCGCCATATGCTGCGCGACGACAACACGATCTTCGGTCTGGGCGACGGTGGTGCCCATTACGGCATGATCTGCGACGCGGGCATTCCGACCTATATGCTCACCCACTGGACCCGGGATCGCACCCGCGGCCCCAGGCTGGGCCTCGCCGAGGTGGTGCGCGGCCTCACCCGCGACCCGGCCGAACTGATCGGCCTGCTCGACCGGGGCGTGGTCGCGCCGGGCTACAAGGCCGACCTCAACCTGATCGACTATGATCGGTTGCGGCTGAACAGCCCCAGCGTGATCCGCGACCTGCCCGCAGGCGGTAAGCGCATCATCCAGCGTGCCGAGGGCTATGTCGCGACCATCGTCAACGGCGTTGTCACGCAGCGCGACGGTGAGCCGACCGAACAGCTGCCCGGCCGGCTCGTGCGCGGCCCGCGCGGGGCTCCGATGCGGTGATCGGTTGATCTGAGCCGTGCAGGCCGGCGCCGTTTCTCCCCGGATGCGTGCGAAGCGGGCCGACGCTTCGTCGCCGAATGAGGACGACCATCACTACCGTCCGCCAAGCCGGCGAGTGTCCTCGAGGCGACGCGCTTCACCAGAGCTTGGCTAGTTCCGGGGCGCGGTCATTGCGCCGCTCGGTCCATAGCTTCGCCGAGCTGATCCTCGGAAGAACATTCTCCGCGACGAAGATGACCTTCGTTCCGTCGCGCACCGGCATGAGTCCATGGCTACACTTGGGGGGCGACAGGCCCATCAAGCTCCAAAGATGAGGTCGAGCATCTGCTTCTTCCAGATAGCTATTGATCGATCGATGCCGGACTCGGATTGCGGATATATTCCACCGTCAGACCGCGCGTGACGGCATTGTTGAGGAGTTGCAGGCTTTGATGGACTTCTGCCGCCTCGATCCCGGCTGCATGCAGGATCTTGTAGGCCCAGAGCCGCACGCGCCGGCGGGCGCGCCGACCCGAACGACGTTCGGGCCGCCGGGGCGATAGCCCTTCGCGATGCGGGCGTAGAGCGATGCCTGCCTCCCGAACTTAATCTTGGCTGTCGGGCATACACGGTCATTAGCGGCACAAACATTTTCGAAAGATCGCTCGGGTCTGAGGGAGTCATTGGCCCTGTTGTTGACGGTTTGGCTCTGAGATAATGGCATAAGGGGCGTTTTTGGGCCCAAGACAAGCCAGCCGGAAGAATTTACGAAATTATTTTGAATCGACGAAAATATGTGTAGAAGGAGGGTAAGAAGAAGACGGGGAGAGGAATATGATCGATCGGAGAATTCGTCTGCTGCTGGCTTGCTCCGCGGCAGCTATTTTCGCGTCCGGTGCGGTCGCGCAGACCGTCGGGGTCGATGCCACGGGTGGCGGCTCGGGGCTCGACGAGATCGTCGTCACCGCGCAGAAGCGCGCGGAGAATGTCCAGGACGTGCCGATCGCCATTGCCGCGTTCGGCGGCGAGGCGATCCAGCAGCGCGGCATTTCCGACGTGTCCCAGCTCAGCTCGATCACGCCGAGCGTGGTGCTCGATGCCGGCACGCCCTTCGCCGGGTCGGGCGCGGCGCTGGGCGCGACGATCCGCGGCATCGGCCAGAACGATTTCGCGGTCAACGTCGATCCGGGCGTCGGCGTCTACCTCGACGGCATCTATCTCGCCCGCACCGTCGGCGCCAATGTCGCCCTGCCGGATGTCGAGCGGGTCGAGGTGCTGAAGGGGCCGCAGGGTACTCTATTCGGCCGCAACACGATCGGCGGCGCGATCAACATCGTCACCCATGAGCCGGGCGACGAGTTCCGCTTCAAGGGATCGGTGACGACCGGCCGGTTCGAACGCCTCGACGTCGCCGGCACGGCCGACATTCCGCTGTCGGAGACGCTGAAGTCGTCGATCACCTTCGCCAGCAATCATCGCGACGGCTTCGTGAAGCGTGTGCCTTACACCCAGGCGGGGCCCTATGTGCAGGAACCGAACACGCTGTACCGCGAGGTCGGCTACGACAGCTCCAACCGCGAAGGCGGCGTCGGCGACTGGTCGCTGCGGGGCAAGCTGAAATGGGAGGCCGCCCCCAGTTTGAAGGTCACCGTCACCGGCGACTATTACAAGCAGAACACCTCCGGCCTCCCGAACATCGTCCTCGACGTGCTCGACGATTTTCCGGGCGATCTGGCGGGGCCGGGCGCGCCGCTGGTGCCGGGGTCGGCGCTGACCCCTGGGACGGGCTACAACTTCGCCGGCCTCTATAATTTCTGCATCAACTCGACCCCGGCGCAGATCATGGGGCGCAACGCGCAGTCGATCTGCGGCCCGCGCGGAACCGAGCTCGATCCCTCGACAATCCTGCCGGCGCTGGGCGGCGCGAACGTCGATGCCGATCCGAGCAACAACCGGCTGCCCTATGACGACCGCTGGGTCAGCAGGAACTGGAACCGCAGCTACGCCACCGGCAACAGCTTCGCGCGGTCCAAGACCTGGGGCCTGTCGGGCGCGCTCGACTGGACGCTGTCGCCCGATATCACGCTGCGGTCGATCACCGGCTATCGCGAGATGGAGTGGGCTTCGGGCTTCGACGGCGACAACTCGCCGATCAACTTCCTCCATGTCTCGAACTCGGCCAAGCAGCACCAGTTCAGCCAGGAGTTCCAGCTCGTCGGCGACACCGACAAGCTCGGCGGCAAGCTCAACTATGTGCTCGGCGCCTATTATTTCAGCGAGAAGGGGAGCGAGGACGGCTTCGTCACGATCGGCACCGGGCTCCTCCAGATCGAAGGGCCGATCGACGTCAAGAACCGCAACGTCTCCTTCTTCGGCCAACTCGACTGGCGGGTGAGCGACCTGCTGGGATTCACGCTGGGCGGACGCTACACGTCGGAGAAGAAGGCGTTCGACGCGCGGCAGACCGACTATGCCGGGTTCAACTATGATCTGTTCAACTGCCCGGTGACGGTGGCGATCTGCCCCGGCATCCTCGGCTTCCCCGATCCGAACGATCCGCTGCGGGTCTATCCGCCCAACACGCCGGACCGAAAATTCCACAATTTCTCCCCGAAATTCGGCGTGCAGCTCCACCCGAACGACGATGTGATGGTCTATGGTTCCTACACGATGGGCTACAAGGTCGGCGGCTGGAGCACCCGCTTGCAGAACCCCACCGCGACCGCGCCGACCTTCGACGACGAGAAGGCGAAAACGCTCGAACTCGGCTTGAAGTCGACGCTGCTCGATCGGCGGCTGCGGTTCAACGCCGCGGTGTTCCGGACGATCTACGACAATATCCAGCTCCTCTTCCAGCGCGGCACCAACCCGCTGATCGAGAATGCCGGCAAGGCCACGATCAAGGGCGCCGAGGCCGACCTGACCGCGTCGATCAACGAATATCTGAGCCTGACGATGTCGGCCGGCTATCTCGACGCCAAGCTGACCGAGGTGATCGGCCCGACCGGTCCCGACAGCGTCCAGCTCGGCACGAGCGTCGGCGCGCGGCTGCCGAAGGTGCCGAAGTTCACCTTCAACCTCTCGCCGCGCGTCACGCTGCCGGTCGGCGCGGGCGATGCGAAGCTGGTGTTCCAGGGCGACTATACCCACACCTCCTCGATGTGGAACGACGCCCAGCGGACCTTCCTGCTCAAGCGCCCGACGACCGACGTCTTCAACGCCAGCCTGACCTTCCAGAGCGGCGGGAATTGGTCGGTGACGCTCGGCGGGACCAATTTGAGCAACGAGCGCTATGTCGTGAACGGCGTTGCCCAGAAGGCCGGCGGTCTGGTCTACGGTTCGCCAAATCGTCCGCGCGAATGGTACGCGCGGCTGGGCATCGAATTCTAAACGACAGGATCGGGGGAGGGCATCGCCTCTCCCGATCCCGGGAGAGGCTGATATGCGTCGCGTGATCACCGGCGTGGTGGATGGCAAGTCGGTTTTCCTGGCCGATGGCGAGCCGGCCAACGCGCACGAATATACAGGGTGGCCGGGCCACCTGACGTCGGTGGTCTGGGCCACCGCCGCACCCGTCGCGCTGCCCGTGACGCGCGATGCCGAGCCGCAGCCGGGGATCCGGGTATCGCCCGAAGCGGGCGAGACCCGGCTGATGGTGGTCCGTTTCCCGCCCGACACGATCTTCGCCGATCCGCGCTTCGACGGGCCCGGCTATGGCGCGGAGGCGGCCACGCACCTGCCCGGCCTGATCGACGCGTTCGAACCCGACGGCAGCGGTTTCCACACCACGCGCTCGATCGACTACGACGTCGTGCTCGACGGCGAGATCTGGCTCGAGCTCGACGACGGGGCGGAGACCCGGCTGGGCCAGGGCGACATCGTCGTCCAGGGCGGGACGCGCCACGCCTGGCGCAACCGCAGCGATCGCGACGCGGTGATGCTCTTCGTCCTGGTCGGCGCGGGAGGCGCCTAACATGGCGGCGCAGGCGGCCTCGCTCGACATCGACCTGTTTGACGCGGAGACCCGCGACGCCCCCTATGCCGCCTATCGCCGCCTGCGCGACGCGGGGCCGGTCTGCCATATCGAGCGGCACGGCCTCTACGCGATGGGCCGCTATCGGGACCTGCGCGACGCGCTGATCAACTGGAACGATTTCAGCTCGGGCAGCGGCGTCGCGATGAACGACCTGATGAACCGGCTGATGGCCGGCACGGTGCTCGCCAGCGATCCGCCCGAGCATAAGCGCCTTCGCCGGATCCTCGGCATGCCGATCGGCCCCGCCAGGCTGCGCAAGCTCCGGCCGCACATGCGCGGCCTGGCGATGGAACGGGTGAAGGCATTGAAGGGCGCCGGCCGGTTCGACGCGATGCGCCGGCTCGCCATGCTCCTGCCGCTCAGCGTCGTTTCGGACCTCGTCGGCCTGCCCGAGGAAGGGCGCGAACGCATGCTCGACTGGGCGGCGGCGGCGTTCAACGGAATGGCGCCCGCCGGCGTCCCGCTCAGCGACGGCGCCTTCCCGGTGATGAAGGAGATGGTCGACTACATCACCGACCCCGGCCTGATCGGCAAGCTCCGCCCCGACGGATGGGCCGCGCAGCTCTGGGCCAGCGTGGCGGACGGGACCCTGACCGAGGAGGAATATCGGTCGATCATCCAGGGCTATGTCTCGCCGTCGCTCGACACGACGATATTCGCGGTCGGCAATCTGCTGTGGCTGCTCGCGACGCACCCCGATCAATGGCGCGCCTTGAAGGCGGCGCCGGCGCTGCAGGCGCGGTGCATCAACGAGAGCCTGCGCTACGAAAGTCCGGCGCTCGGCTTCTCGCGGCTGGCGAAGCGCGACCTGGTGATCGACGGCGTCGCGGTTCCGGCCGGCGCGCGGATCATGACGGTGCTGCCCGCGGCCAACCGCGACGAGCGCCATTATGCCGATCCCGAGCGCTTCGACATCCGGCGCGATGCGAGCGACCATCTCGCCTTTGGCGGCGGGGTCCATCGATGCATCGGCGGCAGCCTGGCGATGCTCGAGATCGGCGCGGTGCTGGAGGCGCTGGTCGAGCTCGTCGACCATATCGAACCGGGCGACGGCCGGCGCGCGGACAATGCCGTGCTGCGCGGCTTCGACCATCTTGAAATCAGCCTTCATTGAACGAGGCCGGACGGCGGAGAGAGATCATGTTTCCAAGGAACTGCTGGTACGTCGCTGCGATGAGCCACGAGATCGCGCCCGGCGCGGTGATCTCCCGCATGATCTGCGACGTGCCGATGGCGATCTTCCGCTCGCTCGACGGCACGATGAGCATCCTGCTCGATCGTTGCCCGCACCGTCTCTACCCGCTGTCGGAAGGAACCGTCGAAGCGCATGGCCTGCGCTGCGCCTATCATGGTCTGGTGTTCGCGGGCGACGGCGGCTGCCGCGAGATTCCGAGCCAGTCGGAAATACCGGCCAACGCCTGCGTGACTGCCTATCCGGCGCGCGAGAGCCATGGCCTGATCTGGGTCTGGCCCGGCGACGCGGCGCTGGCGGCCTCGACGCCGCTGCCGGCGTTCGAGACGGGGGAGGGCTATCTCTCCGGCCTCGATTTCAGTTGCCTCGATCCGTCGGACCTCTGGGGTGTGGCCGGGCCGCACGTCATCCATGTCGACGCGAACTACATGCTCGCCGTCGACAATCTGCTCGATCTGACCCACACGGCCTTCGTCCACGCCAAGACGTTCGACAATGCCGGCGTGCTGGATTCGACGCGCATCGTGAAGGCGACGGGCGAGCAACAGCTGATCGATTTCTTCGGGTTCAAGAACAGCATGTCGGCACCGCTGCGCAACGGCTACATCCTCGACGAGGGCGTGCCGCTGTTCGACAATTATCTCGAAACCTACTGGCAGGCACCGGGCGTCATGATCCTGGTCCATGGCGCGGTGGCCGAGGGCGGCGATCGCGAACGGGACGGAGCGATCGTGCTCAACACCAACATCCTGACGCCAGCGACCGAGAGGAGCTGCCACTATTTCTGGGCGCAGTCTGTCTACCGCAATCGCGGGGACGGCAAGGTGCGCGACCTGTGGGAGGTGATGACCAAGGCCGCCTTCGCCGAGGACGAGCATACGCTGCAGCGGCAGCAGGCCAATCTCGAACGGTTCGGCGCCAGCTCGCTGGCCGACGACGTTTCGCTGATCCTCAAGGCCGATAAGGCGATCGTTCTGGCGCGTCGCATGGTTAGCCGTATGGTGCGGGGGGAAGAAGCTGCTAAAGCGGCCTGAACTGGTCGCCCCGCGCGACGGAGAATGAGGTTCGCATGTCCGTTGACAGTCCGACAGTGCTGCGATCCCACACGCTCTGGGGCGGGACCCTGGGTACCGACGTGCTGCGCCGGCTGCGTGAGGACATCATCAGCTGCGTGCTGAAACCGGGCGAGAAACTGCGCTTCGAAACGCTGCGGTCGCTCTACGGCGTCAGCTATTCCACGTTGCGCGAGGCGCTGTCACGCCTGTCGGCGGAAGGGCTGGTCGTGTCCGAGGGGCAGCGGGGCTTCTTCGTCGCGCCGATCACCGAGGAGGACCTGCTCGACATCACCGATGCGCGCGTGTTGCTCGAACGCGAATGCATTCGTCGCTCGCTCGAAAACGGCAATGCGGATTGGGAGGCCGGGATCATCGCCGCCTTCCACAAGCTCGACCGTCTCGAACAGTCGATGGGCGAGGAATTGCGCACCACGCCGGACTGGGATCTGCTGCACAAGCAGTTCCACGACGCGCTCGTCGCCTCCGCCGGATCGCCGATCTTCGCTGAGTTGCGTCACCTGCTGTTTGAACGCGCGCGTCGCTACCGGCGCATGTCGGCGCTCGTTCGCAAGCAGCCGCGGCAGAAGTCGAACGAGCATCGCGTGATGATGGAGGCCGTGCTCGGCGGCGACAAGGAACTCGCGATGGAGCTGACCGAGCGCCACATCCGCGAGGTTGCTCAGAATTTGCTGCGCAACGTCTTCCGCCGCACCGACGGGGAATGACGGCCGCGGCCTGACGCGCCGCCCTTCCGGTACCGCGAATCCCGACCAGCCCGAACGGGCTGTCGTAGATATTTTCGCCAGTTCAAAGATTTTCGAAAAATATTGGAGGTACACTGAAATATATGAGATTTCCTACGCTTACGAAGTCATAAGGATCGAAAATTTTCGAAAAAATATTTGAATTTTCGAAAAAATGCTCTACTGTCGATTTCGAAACGGAGAGGATGTCGTTTCGTTCGCTGACGGGGGTGGGGCGACATGCGCCTGGTGAGTTGCGAAATCGGTGGCGAGCACGCTTACGGCATGCTGATCGGTGACCGTATCGCCCGGCTCGACATGCTGCCCGGCGCGGCGCCAGACCTGAAATCCTACCTGGAGGTCGCGCATGCCGCGGGCTGGCCTCCGGTCGAGGTCGAGGCCGACATCCCGCTCGATCGGGTGCGACTGCTGCCGCCGATCCCTAATCCGGACAAGGTGATCTGCGTCGCCACCAATTTCCGCGAGCCGGCGCGCGAGGGGCAGCCCGAGCCCGAATATCCGCTGGTCTTCACGCGTTTCGCCAATTCATTCACCGGGCACGAATGGCCGCTGATCAAGCCCGATCACAGCGAGAAATATGATTTCGAGGGCGAGCTTGCGGTCGTCATCGGCAAGCGCGGACGCAAGATTTCGGCCGATGCGGCGATGGAGTATGTCGCGGGCTATTGCTGCCTGAATGACGGTAGTGTCCGCGACTGGCAGAAGCATTCGAGCCAGTTCACGCCAGGCAAGAACTTCTACCGCAGCGGCAGCTTCGGCCCGTGGCTGGTGACGGCCGACGAAGTACCCGATCCCGGGGCACTCACGCTGCGCACCAGGGTGAATGGCGAGATCAAGCAACAGATCGGCATGGATCGGATGATCTTCGATATCGCCTGGCTGATCGCCTATTTCTCGACCTTCACCGAACTGGTGCCGGGCGACGTCATTGCGACGGGAACTCCCTCGGGATTCGGTTCCTCGCGGACGCCCCCCGAATTCCTGTCGATCGGCGATGAGATCGAAGTCGAGATCGCCGGCATCGGCACCTTGCACAATATCGTGGGAGGCGAGCAGCCGAGCGGTTGAGCGTCCTCCGACGCGCGCCATCGGCCCCTGCCCACATCACCCCGAGCGGAGAGCGACCTTGCAGGAGAACATCACTTTCGAATCCGACGGCCTTAAGCTGTCCGGCGTGATCCACATTCCCGACGGCCATAAGGGCGAGCCGCTGCCGGCGTTCATCGTTTGCCATGGCTTCGTCGGGTCCAAGGACGAGAGTCACGCGCAGATCCAGGCCGAGATGATGGAGCAGTTCGGCTATGTCGCGCTGCGCTTCGACTTCCGCAGCTGTGGCGAGAGCGAGGGCGAGCGCGCCCAAGTCCGCTGTTTCGATCAGGTGGCGGATGCGAAGAATGCGTTGACCTGGCTCGCCAAGCGACCCGAAGTCGATCCCCTACGGATCGGCATCACCGGTCACAGCTTCGGTGCGGCGGTGTCGGTCTACACTGCCGGCGTCGACGATCGCGTCGCCTGCTGCCTGTCGTCGTGCGGCTGGGGCGATGGCGAACGCAAGTTCCGGGGGCAGCATCCGACCCGGGAATCGTGGGAGAAGTTCATCGGAATCCTGGAGCGCGGTCGCGCGCACAAGCAGGCGACGGGCGAGAGCCTGTGGATGTCGCGCTTCGACGCCGTCCCCATCCCCGAGGCGCTGCGCAAGAACCTGTCGCCCAAGGCGATCATGGAGATCCCGACCGAGACCGCCTGGTCGATGATGAACTTCCGTGCGGACGATGTGGTGGGGAATATCGCGCCGCGTCCGCTGTTGCTGTTCCACACCGCCAACGACATCATCACGCCCACGATCGAGTCCGTGCGCATGTTCGAGAAGGCGGGACAGCCGACCGAACTCATGCTGATCGACACGACCGCGCATTTCCCGCTCGCGCCGGCCGATGCGCCGCGCACCAGGGCAATGATGAAGGGCTGGCTCGACAAATTCTTCCCTTCTCCATTGGGCAAGTGACGGATGGCGACGATCGCGGCACATGATCTGAGGGCCTATGCGGTGGCGTTGCTCGGCAGGGCGGGCTTCGGCGAGACCGAGGCGGGCGAGATGGCTGACCTGCTTGTCTGGGCCAATCTGCGTGGGATCGACTCGCACGGCGTGCTGCGCATCCCGCGCTATGTCGAGATGCTCGAGACCGGGCTCGTCCGCGCCGATTTCGCTTTTCGGGAGGTCAGCCGCGCCGGAGCGGTCTGCGTGCTCGATGCCGGCAAGGCGCCCGGCGCCACGGCGATGAACCGCGCCGTCGCGGAGGCCGCATCGCTCGCCGCGCGCTTCGGGATCGGCTGGTGCGCCGTGCGCGACACGTCGCACGCCGGCGCGATCGGCTATTTCGTCCAGCAACTT
Source organism: Rhizorhabdus histidinilytica (assembly GCF_900167915.1). GTDB lineage: Bacteria > Pseudomonadota > Alphaproteobacteria > Sphingomonadales > Sphingomonadaceae > Rhizorhabdus > Rhizorhabdus histidinilytica. Next base: position 58,260 of record NZ_FUYM01000007.1, read on the forward strand.
GCCGAACGCGGACTGGTCGGCCTGGCCATGACCGCGTCGAAGCCGCTGATGAGCTATTTCGGCGCGAAGGGCGAAGCGCTCTCGACCAACCCGCTGGCGATCGGCGTGCCCGTGCCCGCGGGCGGGCGGCCGATCATCCTCGACATGTCGACCGCCGCGGTGGCACTGGGCAAGATCATGGCGGCCAGGGATGCCGGGCGCGCGATCCCGACCGGATGGGGTATCGACGCCGACGGCGCCGAAACCACCGATCCGCACAAGGTCGCCGCGGTGCTGCCGATGGCGGGCGCCAAGGGTAGCGGCCTGTCGCTGATGATCGAGGTGTTGTGCAGCCTGCTGGCCGGCAATCCCAACATCGCGCCCGCGCTGTCGGGTGACCAGGGCGGCGGCTTCAACGGGATGGTGCTCGCGATCGATCCCGCCGCCTTCGGTGCGCGCGCCGCTTTCCTGCAGCAGGTCGGCGCACTGGCGGACGCGATCCATGGGCTGCAGCCGGCGCCGGGCACCGACGAGGTTTTGCTGCCCGGCGAGCGTGGCCATCGCACCGAAGATGGTCGGGCCGTCCACGGCATCCCCGTCGCCGCCGGTACGATCCGGCGCCTGAACGACGTGGCGGAGCGGCTCGGCGTGGCGGTCCCCGCCGCCTTTCAAGGCCGCGACGTGGCGACCGATTGAATTTGTAGAGAGGATATCAATGTCGGCGATCAGGCCTGCGCTCGCCCATCTGGGCATCTTCGTCTGCGACATCGATCGGATGGAGCGCTTCTACGCGGATGTGTTCGGCTTGGTCGTCACCGACCGTGGCGTCGGCGCGGTGTTCAAGAACCAGCTCGTCTTCATGAGCGGATCGGCCGATCAGCACCATCAGGTCGTGCTGTCGACCGGTCGTCGGGCGGACACGCCGAGCACGGTGATGCAGCTGTCCTTCAAGGTCGCCTCGCTCGCCGAGCTGCGCGACGTGCAGGCGCTGGCGGCGAAGCACGGCGCAACCGAGATGATCGGTCTGAACCATGGCAATGCCTGGTCGATCTATTTCTACGATCCCGAGATGAACCGCATCGAGATCTATCTCGATACCGATTTCCACACGCCCCAGCCCTGCGCCGATCCGCTCGACCTGAACAAGAGCGACGCGGAGATCCTGGCCGAGACGCGGGCGCTGATCGAGCGGCTGCCCGGCAGCATGGACCGCCAGGATTATGTCGCGTCGATGCGCGGCGTGCTCGGCCCGAACCGATAAGATGGCAGGAGGAGAGAAGATGGTCCCGTCGAAGATGCGCGCGGCGCGAATGTACGATGTCGGCGCGCCGATGGTGATCGAGGAAGTCGATACGCCCCGGCCCGAGGCGCTCGACGTCGTCGTGAAGGTGCATGCCTGCGGGATCGTCCCCAATCTCGGCAACGTCCTCAAGAACTGGTCGACCTGGTTCCCGCAGCTTCCGCTGCCGCGCCTGCCTGCGACCTTCGGCCTCGATCCGGCCGGCGTCATCGTCGAGGTCGGCAAGCATGTCACCGGCCTGAAGGTCGGCGACCGCGTCTACGTCAATCCGGGTCGCCAATGCGGTACGTGCAGCGCCTGCCGCGCGCTCAACCCGACCGGGTGCAGCTCGATGATCCTGCAGGGCTATTTCGGCTATTCGCCCACTGCGCAGGCCACCTTCGATCGCTATCCGTTCGGTGGCTTCTGTGAATATATGCTGGCGCCGGCCAATGGCTGCGTGGTGCTGCCCGACAATGTCAGCTTCCAGCAGGCGGCACGGCTCGGCTACACCGGCACCGGCTATTCGGCGCTGCGGAAGGGCGGAGCGGGGCCCAACGTCACCACGCTGATCCATGGCGCGACCGGCACGCTGGGCCTGCCCACCGTGCTGTGCGCGCTGGCGATGGGTGTGACCCGCATCCTCGCGGTCGCGCGCAATCGCGAACTGCTCGACGAGATGCGCCGGCTGGCGCCGCAGCGCATCTTCACCCACTCGACCCTCGACGGTCCGGTGCGCGACTGGGCGATCGGAATGACGGGCGGCGAAGGCGTCGACCTGGCGATCGACTGTGTCGGGCCCGGCGGCACCGCCGATCAGATGCGCGACGTCCTCCGCACGCTCCGCCGCACCGGCAAGCTGGTGAACGTCGGCGCGGTGGCCGAGCCGGTGGCGATGAACGTCCACAAGATGATGGACTGGAACCAGAGCTTCCACGGTTCGGTGTGGTTCACCACCCCCGAGGGGCAGGACATGGCCGAGATGATCCGCGCCGGCACGCTCGACATGAACGTCTTCCGCCAGCACGCCTATCCGCTGGAAGAGATCAACGACGTGCTCGCCGGCATCGAGAACCGCCATGGCGGTTTTTCGAACTTCACCGTCGTGCCCAACCCCGAATGACGATCGTGCTTTCCCACCGCGTCGGCGGTGAGCGGATCGGTGGCGGCGCGGCGATCGAGAGCCGCAATCCGTCGGACCTGTCCGATCTGGTCGCGACGACGCCCGAGGGCGATGCGGCGCTGCTCGACCGGGCGATCGCGGCCGCCGCGGCGGCGCAGCCCGACTGGGCGGCGCGATCCCCGGAAGCGCGCGGCGACATACTCGATCGCGCCGCGGCGCTGCTGATGGAGCGCGCTGGCGAGCTCGGCACGCTGCTGTCGCGGGAGGAAGGCAAGACCCTCGCCGAGGGCAAGAGCGAGGTGATGCGCGCGGCGCGTATATTGCGCTATTTCGGTGGCGAGGCGCTGCGTCTCCATGGCCGCGCCATGGCATCGGTGCGGCCGGGAATCGACGTCGCGACGCGGCAGGAGCCGCTGGGCATCGTCGGCCTGATCACGCCCTGGAATTTCCCGATCGCGATCCCGGCATGGAAGGCCGCTCCGGCGCTCGCCTTCGGCAATGCCGTGGTGTTGAAGCCGGCGGGGATCACCCCGGCGATCGCATCGGCCCTGGCCGACGTGCTGGAGGAGGCGGGCCTGCCGCCCGGCCTGTTCAACCTGGTCTTCGTGCCGGGTGCGGTCGCCGGGCGGATGGCCGAGGATGCGCGCGTCGCCGGGCTGTCCTTCACCGGATCGACCGGGGTGGGGCGCCGGCTGGCGGTCGCCGCCGCGGCACATGGCAAGCGCATCCAGCTGGAGATGGGCGGCAAGAATCCGCTCGTAGTCCTCGACGATGCCGATCTCGACCGCGCAGTGGCCGTTGCGCTCGATGGCTCCTTCTTCGGCAGCGGCCAGCGCTGCACCGCGTCGAGCCGCCTGATCGTCACCGATGGCATCCATGACCGCTTCGTCGCGGCGTTGACCGCCGCGATGGCCAAGCTGCGCGTCGGCCATGCGCTCGATCCCGACACGCAGATCGGCCCGGTCGCCAGCGAAGAGCAACGCGCCACGATCGAAGCCTATCTGGCGATCGCAGTCGAACAGGGCGGCGGGCTCGCCTGTGGCGGCGAGCGTGTGCGCCGCGCCACCGACGGCTATTTCCTGGCACCCGCACTGATCACTGGGACGAGCCCCGAGATGCGCGTCAACCGCGAGGAGATTTTCGGCCCGGTGGCCAGCGTTGTGCGCGTCCCCGATCTCGACGCGGCGATCGCGGTCGCGAACGGCAGCGAGTTCGGCCTGTCCGCAGGCATTGTCACCAGCTCGCTGGCCCATGCGAGCCGCTTCAAGGCCAGCGCGCAGGCGGGGATGGTGATGGTCAACGCGCCCACCGCGGGGGTCGATTATCACGTGCCCTTCGGCGGCACCAAGGCGAGCAGCCTCGGCCCGCGTGAACAGGGTTTCTCGGCCCATGAGTTCTACACGCGAACCAAGACGATCTACGTGAACGCCTGAGCGGCGCGACGAGGGAGGGAATATGCGCCGCAACGACGAATTCGTGCTGACGGCCCTGCTGAGTCTCAATTTCGGACTCGTATTCCTCGACCGCAACGCGCTCAATTACATGATGCCGTTCGTGGCGCCCGACCTGAAGCCGGCGACGAGCCAGATCGGGTTGCTCGCGGGCGCCACCGCGCTCAGCTGGGCGCTGTCGGGGATGATCTTCTCCTCGGTCTCGGATCGGACGGGACGGCGCAAGCGGATCGTCCTGATCGCGACGATCGCGTTCAGCCTGTTGTCGATTGCCTCGGGTTTCGCGACCGGCTTCCTGTCGTTGTTGCTGATCCGCTTCGCGCTCGGTGCGGCGGAAGGGCCGATCCTGCCGCTGTCGCAGGCGATCGTCGCGGACGAGGCGCGGCCCGAACGGCGCGGCCTGCTGATGGGGCTGATGAACAATTTCGGGAGCAATCTCGTCGGGGTGATGATCGCGCCGCCGCTGCTCGTCGCGATCGCCGAGACGGCGGGCTGGCGCGCGGGCTTCTTCGTCGCTGGGCTGCCGGGCCTGATCATGGCGGTGCTGATCCTGCTGCTGGTTCGTGAGCCGGAACGTCGGGCAGCGATCGAGATCGATGCCGGGGCGCCGCGTGACTGGGGTGCGCTCCTCCGCTCGCGCAACTTGCTGCTGTGCATGCTGATCTCCTGCTGCATGCTCGCCTGGACGATCCTCGGCTGGGCTTTCCTGCCGGTACAGTTCGTCCAGGGGAACGGCTTCGCACCCGGGGCGATGGGCGGCCTGATGGCGGTGCTCGGCGCCTTCGCCGTCGTGAGCAGCATCCTCGTTCCGGGTCTTTCCGACCGGATCGGCCGCAAGCCCGCGATCGTGCTGTTCGCGAGCCTGGGTGTGGTGCCGCCGCTGGCGACGACCTTTTCGGGGCTCGACCCATGGGCCCTCGCGCCGCTGCTCTTTCTCGGCTGGACGGCGAGCGGCACGCTACCGCTGTTCATGGCGACCATCCCCGCCGAATCCACCTCGCCCGGCCAGCTCGCCACTGCGATGGCGCTCGTCATGGGCGTGGGTGAGGTGATCGGTGGCGCGGTGATGCCGGTGGTCGCGGGCTTCGCCGGCGACGGGCATGGCCTCGTTGCGGTGATGATGATCCAGGCGGCCTGCGCCGTCCTTGCAGCGCTGATCGCGCTGTTCCTGATCGAGACCGCGCCCTTCCGGCGCCACCGCCCCGCCGCAGCATGAAGGACCAGAAAATGTCACAGGATTTCGCCGCGCAGGCGCTCGCCATGGAGGATCGCCGCTTCAGGGCGATGGCGGCGAGCGACATCGCCGAGCTGAACGCGGTGCTCGCCGACGACCTCCATTACACCCATGCAAACGGCATGGTGGAGGATCGCGCCGAATTCATCCGCAAGATCACCAGCGGCGAGCGCAGCTATCGGAAGGTAACGCTGGTCGGCCGGACCGTCTCGCCGCAGCCGGGCTTCACCGCGATCTTCGGCCAGGTCGACGTCGAGGTGATGCGCACAGCCGGGCTGCTGCTCAACCGGCTCGATTACACCGCCATCTACCGTGACGCCGATCCGCGCCTCTTCGCCTGGTCGGCCGTGAAGGTGCAGGCCTGATCACGCGGAACATGGGAGGCTGGGCGCAGTCCCGGCTCAGGCGGGTATTTGCGATGACGCTCCCCATCTGGTTCGGCATGGGCTGGCCTTCCTCGTACGCCTGCCGCAAATGCGCAGTCATCAGAATGACGTGCTCCAGCCTGCCATAGCCGAGCCACTCCTCCGGGGATCGGCCTGTATAGGCAGGCCAATTCGGTGGGCGTCGGCGCAGGTACGGGGCCGTTGCTGGTCGGCGCGCTTAGCACCTATCCCTTTGGCCCGGATCAACTTGCCTTGAAGCTTGGCTGTGTGGTGGTCGGGGCGGGGCTGTTGTCAGCGATCGGTTTCCTGTCACTGGTCGGTCCGGTCGGAGCCTGTATCATTCGATGGGCGGCCGCATCGGGTTAGGCGTTCAAGCCTGAGCGCTTAAATCGCATTGCCGAGCAATCATTCCTTTAGGAAACTGGAATATTCATGTTAAGATATTGATAATTTTACATTAATTTTGGATATAGGTGCTGGATTTTCTTTCTTTTAAAGAATATCATTCGCTATTGACATGCGCTTTGGCATTTCTCACTATTGCTCTCGTCGGTCAGAGGGAGACGGGATAGCCGGGCATATCCGGACCCCGTTGGAGAGAGAAAAGGGGACGAGATATGACGGAGCGGCGCAAATTCCTGCTGTGTGGCGTGGCGGTCTGCATCTGCCTGGCGATGCAGGGCGGTATCGCATCGGCTCAGGTGCAGGCAACGGCCGACATGTCGGCGGACGGCAACGGGCTGGGGGATATCGTCGTCACCGCACAGAAGCGCGCTCAGACGCTGCAAAGCGTCCCCGTGGCGGCCACGGCGCTGACGAACGAGGCGCTACAGCAGAAGGGCATTTCCACGCTCGTGGATATCGCCTCGGTCGCGCCGAGCCTCAACGTCACCACCTCCTATGGCAACACGGCTCCGGAGATCACGCTGCGCGGTGTCGGCGCAGCCTCGTTCGACAAGAATGTCGAGACCACCGTGGCGACCTATCTCGACGAGGTCGTGCTGAACCTGTCGACGTCGAAGCTCGGCCAGCTCTTCGATCTCGAGCGGGTCGAGGTACTGCGCGGACCGCAGGGCACGCTGTACGGCAAGAATTCCACCGGCGGCGCGATCAACTTCGTTTCGAAGCGTCCGGACGGTACCACCGCCGCCAATGGTGCCCTGACCGTCGCGCGATACGGCACCTATGACGTGTCGCTCGGCGCGCAGACCGCTCTGACCGACGCGCTGTCGGTGCGCGTGTCGGGCGTCCGCCGCTACAGCGACGGGTACAGCTTCAACACGCTGACCGGCAAGCATCTGAACGATGCCGACGATTGGGCCGGGCGTCTGGGCGTGCGCTACAAGGATGCCGGGGTCGACGCCTATCTGAAGCTGTTCTTCGACCGGTCGACGACCAACGGCGTGGCTTATTATCCGGGTGGGGTCAACGTGGACGGGTCCCCGCGGCCGGACGGATCGAACCGGGTGACCGGCTATGTCCCGCCGGCCGACATCGACATCGTGGCGGCGCAGCCGACGCCGTCGAAGGTCCGGAACCATGGTGCGACGCTGAACATCGACGTCGAGCTCGGCGATCTCACCCTCACCAGCGTCTCCGGCTATCTGCATTCCAAGGGCGACTATCGCTTCGACGCCGACGAATCCCCGTTCGACATCGTCAAGACCAACCATCTGTCGAAGGGGCACCAGATCAGCCAGGAGCTGCGCCTGGCGTCGCCCGATGACGGGCCGTTCACCTGGATGATCGGCGCCAGCTTCTTCCGTCAGAAGCAGGACGGCGCGTTGCTCGCGGATTTCCTCGGCCTGGGCATCACGACGCGGCTCGACCAGTCCTTCGTCGAGCGCAGCACCAGCTATGCCGGCTTCGTCGACGGCACCTATCGCTTCAGCGACCGGCTCGACCTGTTCGCGGGCATCCGCCTGACCAACGACCGCAAGAAGATCCGCCAGATCGGCACGGGCAATTTCGTGCCCACGGTGCCGGCTAGCTATGACCTGTCGGGCAAGGCAAGCTGGACCAAGCCGAGCTATCGGATCGGCCTCAACTTCACGCCGGCCCGAGGCACCCTGATCTACGCATCCTACAACCGCGGCTATCGCTCGGGCGAATATGATGTCGGCTTCATCACCAACACCAGCCAGATCGCCCGGCCGGTGGCGCCCGAATATGTCGACAATTACGAGGCCGGCCTCAAGGCCAGCGCCTTCGACAATCATCTGCGCCTGTCGACCGCGGCCTTCTACACCGTCTACAAGGACCAGCAGCTGTCGATCACCCCGCCCGGCGGCATCTGCTGCTCGCGGGTCAACGCGGGCAAGGCGCGGGTCTATGGTATCGAAGCGGAAGGCCTCGCACGGTTCGGTGCGAATTTCGACCTGACCTTCTCGGGAACGCTGCTCGACACCAAATATCTCGACTTCCGTCCCGATGCGAACCGCGACTTCTCCGGCAAACCGCTGGGACGTGCGCCCAAATATCAGCTTCGCCTCGCCCCCGAATATCGCCATCCGGTCGGCTCGGGCGAGGTCTTCCTGGCGCCCGAGGTGCAATTCACCGGCAAGCAGCGGGTGCAGACGACCGTCGATGCCTATGGCGAAGACATCCAGCGCGCCTATACGGTCGTGAACGGCCAGGTCGGCTATCGCGACGGGGATGGCCGCTACAGCGCCTTCTTCTTCATCAAGAATGCGACCAACAAACGGTACATGACCTATTTCGCCAATGTCGGCGCGACGGCCGTGAACCAGACCTTCTATTCGCCGCCACGCACCTTCGGGGTGACGCTGACCGGCAATTTCTGAGCCGGCCGGGGCGTGTCGCCCCGCCATGGCGAAGGTGGTCGGGGAGGCGCCGGTGCGGGCGCCTCCATCCGCCTCTGATGGGGAGGGACGATGAAGCTCTATTTCTGTCCGAGGCCCAATCCGCTCAAGGTCGCCCTCTTTCTGGAAGAGGCCGGGGTCGCGCACGAGATCGTTCCGGTCGACCTGCTGCGCGGCGCCCATCAGACGCGGGCGTTCACGGCCCTCAATCCCAACGCCAAGGTGCCGGTGCTGGTCGATGGCGACGTGGTCGTCTTCGACAGCAGCGCGATCCTGCTCCATCTGGTCGAGAGGACCGGATTGTTCGGCCCCGGTGACGATGTCGTGCGCAGGGGCGAGTTCCTGTCCTGGATGCTGTTCATCGCCAGCGGCCTCGCCCCCTTTTCGGGGCAGGCGGTGCACTTCCGCCATCACGCGCCCGAACCGCAGCCCTATGCCGCCAACCGTTATGCCTTCGAAGCCGACCGCCATTGGTCGATCGTCGAGGCCCGGCTGGCCGATCGGCGGTATCTGCTGGGGACGGACTATACGGCGCTGGACATGTCGTTGTGGGGCTGGGCGCCGTCGCTTCCCTATCTGCTGGGCGAGGACGCCTGGGATCGGGCGCCGAACATTCGCCGCTGGCTCGACGAGGTCGAGGCGCGGCCGGCGGTGGCGCGGGTGCGGCGGTTGGAGACGCTGTATCCCTACAAGACGGACATCGACGATGAGACGCGGCGGATCATGTTTCCGCAGAACCTGGCGCGCGACGACCGCGCGCGATGAAGCGATGACGAGGGTGGAGCGAGCGCCATGGGACAGCTGATCCGCGGTCAGTGGGTATCGGACCTTTCGACGATCGAGCTCGATAAGGGCGAATTCGTCCGCCGGCCCACGCTATTCCGCGATACGGTGACCGTCGATGGGACGTCAGCCTATCCGGCCGGGGCCGGCCGCTATCATCTCTATGTGTCGCTGCAATGCCCATGGGCGTGGCGCACGATCGTCTATCGCAGCGTCAAGCGCCTGCACGGCGTGATCGGGATGACCATCGCGATTCCCGACGGCCGGGCGGAGGGCTGGCGCTTCGGCACGGAAGTGCCGGGTGCGACGATCGACGAGGCCGAAGGCTTCACCCATCTTCACCAGGCCTATACGACGGCCGATCCGGGCCATAGCGGCGTGGTGTCCGTTCCCGTCCTCTGGGACAAGGCGACGCGGCGGATCGTCAACAACGAATCCTCCGAGATCATCCGTATGCTCAACGGCGCCTTCGACGCCTTCACCGACGCCCGGCAGGACTATTATCCGGCCGAATTGCGTGCCGAGATCGACGCCAAGAACGACCGTATCTATGCGGGCCTCAACAACGCGGTCTACCGTGCCGGAGCGGCGGCGACCCAGCAGGGCTATGAGGAGGGCTATTCGGCGATCTTCGACACGCTCGACTGGGCCGAGGCGCTACTGGGTGCGAGCCGCTATCTCAACGGCGACCGGATCACCGAAAGCGACTGGAAGCTCGCCGCGAGCCTGCTGCGCTTCGATCCCGTCTATCACGCGCTGTTCCGCTGCAATCGCCAGCGGCTCGCCGACTTCCCCAACCTGTCGGGTTATCTGCGCGACATCTATCAGCAACCCGGCGTGGCCGAGACGGTGAACGTCCGTCACATCGTGCGGGGCTATTATGCCCAATCATGGAATCCGTCGGGCATCATCCCGCTCGGACCGCAGGGCTATGAGGAATGGCTGGCGCAGCCGCACGACCGCGCCCGTTTCAAGTGAGCCGCGCGGGTCCGGGCGCCAAGCTGTCCCGATGGGTGCGAACCCAGTCGGCAAGGCCTTCGAGCGCACCGATCAGCTCGCGGGCGACCGGCGTCGCCTCATATTCGACGCGTGGCGGCACTTCGGCATAGACGGTCCGGATCGCGAGGCCGCGCGCCTCCAGCAGGCGTAGCTGCTTCGTCAGTTCCTTCTGGGTGATCGGATGCGCGGCGCGCTGCAGCTCGCGGAAACGGATCGGGCCGTCGGTGACGATCAGCCGATAGAGGATCGGGATCGCCCATTTGCCGGCGACGATGTTGACGAAGGCGGACAGGGGACAGGCTTCCCCGGGATGCTCGACAGGAGAAGCCTCGGATCGCGCCATGACCGAATATCCTGGTATACAAAAGGTGCCTACTTTCCAAAGAATACCAACGTTCCTAGCTCGCGTCATCCCTAACCGGTGGAGGTCTGACGATGAGCGAACTGGCTCTGGACGATGTGAAGGATCGGCTTTTCCGCGAAGCGCGGACGGCCAACGGCTATACCGATCGCGCGGTGACGGAGGACGTGCTGCGGGCGCTCTACGACCTCTACAAATGGGGGCCGACCTCGACCAACCAGCAGCCGCTTCGGGTCGTGTGGTGCATCGGGGAAACGGCGAAAGGGCGGCTCGCCGATCTCTGTTATCCCGGCAATGCGGAGAAGGTCCGTGGCGCGCCGGCCGTCGGCGTGTTCGGCATGGACCTGGACTTCCTGCGCCATCTGCCGCGCCTGTTCCCGCATGTGGACGCGCGCAGCTGGTATGGAGACGACCGGAAGCTGATCGCCGAATCCGCCTTCCGCAACTCGACGCTGCAAGCGGGTTACCTGATCGTCGCTGCGCGCCTCCTGGGTCTCGCGACCAACCCGATGTCGGGGTTCGACGAGGAGGGGGTCAACGCCGCCTTCTTTCCGGAAGGGAATGTCCGCGTCAATTTCATCACCACGCTCGGCTATGGCGATCCGGCAGCGGTCCATCCGCGCGCGCCGCGCTTCGATTTCGACGAGGTCAGCCGCATCATTTGAACGCTTGCCAAGTCTCAATAGTGAATTATATTCTTTTATAGGCTTTTGTTGACGGCTTCACCACCCAGCCGGGCGGGACGATGCGGGGAGTTGGGCAGGCGATGGACGGTCAGCGGCGCATCGACGACGGCGTCCATGATTATGTCGTCGTCGGCGGCGGCACCGCGGGATGCGTGCTGGCCGCGCGGTTGAGCGAGAATCCCTCGGCCCGGGTTCTCCTGCTCGAAGCCGGGGACGATGTGGAACCTGGGAACGAGCCGGCCGACATCCTGTCGATCCACGCCGATTCGGCTCTCAATCCGAATTATCGCTGGGCGGTTCCCGCCGTCGAGCTTCGGTCGGAAGGGGACGTCGGGTCCGCCCATCAGGCGCGCATCCTCGGCGGCGGCTCCTCCCTGATGGGGATGCTGTCGCTGCGGGGCCTGCCCGACGATTATGACGGATGGGCGCGTCAGGGCGCGCATGGCTGGTCGTGGGACGAGGTGTTGCCGTGGTTCCGCAAGGTCGAGCGGGATCTCGATTTCGCCGATGATCTTCACGGCGATGCCGGGCCGGTGACCATCCGGCGCAACCCGCGCGCGAGCTGGCCGCCGCTGTCGCGCGCATTGGCGGACCATGCCGCCGGCCGGGGCCTTCCGTTCATCGGCGACATGAACGGCGATTTCAGGGACGGGCTCTTTCCCTTGCCGCTCGCGCAGACCGCGGATCGTCGTCAGTCGAGTTCGATCTGCTATCTGACCGCGCCGGTGCGCGCCCGCGCCAATCTGAGGATCGTCACCCGTGCGGCGGCGTTGCGGGTGGTCGTCGAGGCCGGGCGTGCGGTGGCCGTGGACGCGCGCCTCGACCGCGGCGGGATCGTGCGTTTCCGGGCGTGCCGGGAGGTGATCCTGTCGGCGGGCGCGCTGCTGTCGCCAGCGCTGCTGATGAAATCGGGCATCGGCCCCGCCGCGCGGCTACGGGAACTGGGCATCGAGCTGATCGCGGACAGCCCTGGCGTCGGACGCGACCTGCAGAATCATCCGATGATCTTCCTCACCTCCTTCCTGCCGCGCCGCGCGCGCGATCGGAATTGCGCGATCTCGCTGGTCCACAATTGCGTCCGCTATTCCTCGGGATCGGGCAATCCGGTTTCGGACCTCTACATATTGTGCCTCAATCGCACCGCGAACCATCCGCTCGGCGTCGCGCTCGGTGCGTTGCAAAGCTATCTGCTCAAGCCCGCGTCGCGTGGAACGGTCGATTTGCGCTCCCCGGATCCGCTCGCCGCACCGCTGGTCGATTTCAACCTGCTCTCGCATCCGCTCGATCTCGAAAGGACGATCCGGAGCCTGCGCGACATGGCGGGGATCGCACGATCGCCCGAGTTCATGGCGCTCGGCGCCAATTTCTTCGCGGTCAAATTCTCCGCGCGGCTGCGTCGCCTCAACCGGCCGACCCCGATGAACCTGGCGTTGAGCAGCCTGGCGGCCGGCCTCTACGACCTGCTGCCCGCGAGCCGCGGGTTGCTGGAACGGGCAATGCCGGCCGGTCCACGTGCCGCGGCGATCGCCAGCGCATCCGACGCGGAACTCGCGGCCATCGCGAGGGAATATGTCGGCGCGTCGGGCCATCACAGCAGCACCTGTCGCATGGGGGCGGCGGATGACTTGGGAGCAGTGGTCGATCCTGGCGGCCGTGTGCGGGGCGTGGGCGGATTGAGGGTGGTCGACGCCTCGATCATGCCGACGGTGCCCCGCGGGAACACCAATTTGCCGACCCTGATGATCGCCGAGAAGCTCGGCGCGGAAATCGCCCTTGGAGCGTGACTGTCCCGAGCCCGGCGTCGGCCGGCGAGGCGGCTGAGTAAAAGCGATCGAGAATCGTCGAAAGGAGCAAGATATGAGTGTCAGGCTGCGCAAGAGCGAGATCGTCGACGGCATGCGGATCGACTGGGACGTGGAGATCCCGCTGTCGGACGGCGGCTTCCTGCGGGCCGACATCTATCGCCCGATCGTGGAAGGGCGCCATCCGGTCCTGATGACGCACGGCCCCTATGCCAAGGGTCTTCATTTCGAGGATGGTTTCCCCGGCGCCTTCGCGGGCCTGCTGCGCGACCATCCGGAGGTCGCCCGGGAGAGCTCGACCCGTTATTTCAACTTCGAGACCGCCGACCCCGAGCGCTGGGTGCCCAACGGCTATATCTGCATACGCGTCGATTCGCGCGGCGCGGGCTGCTCTCCGGGCGTCATCGACTTCTTCTCGCCCCGTGAGACACAGGATTTCTACGAATGCATCGAATGGGCGGGTGGGCAGCCATGGAGCAACGGCAGGATCGGCCTGCTCGGTATCTCCTATTATGCCGCCAACCAGTGGCAGGTTGCCGCGCTGCGGCCGCCGCACCTGGCGGCGATCTGCCCGTTCGAAGGTTTCACGGACTTCTACCGCGACCTGGTCCGCCATGGCGGCATGCTCAGCAGCTTCATGATCCGCTGGTATCCGAACCAGGTGCTCAACGTGCAATATGGGCTGGGGGAGCGTGGCCGGATCAGCCGCTTCGCTGGCACGCCGATCGGCGGTCCCGAGACGCTCGACGAGGCCGAACTCGCCGCCAACCGCATCGACATCAAGGCGACGTTGCTCGCCCACCCGCTGATTGACGAATATTTCGAGGCACGCATCCCGGACCTGTCGCGCATCGAGGTGCCGGTGCTGTCGATGGGCAATTGGGGCGGCATGGGCGTTCATCTCCGCGGCAATGTCGACGGCTATGTGCGGGCCGGGTCGGAACGGAAATGGCTCGAGATGCACGGCCTGGAGCATTGGACCGAGTTCTACACCGATTATGGCGTCGATCTGCAGCGGCGCTTCTTCGATCATTTCCTGAAGGGGATCGACAATGGCTGGGATCGGGAGCCGCCCCTGCAGCTCCAGATCCGCCACGTCGACGGCTATCGGAAGCGCAAGGAGGCGGAATGGCCGCTCGCCCGCACCGAATGGACGCGCTTCTATCTCGATGCGGCGGACAAGGGGCTGGCCCCCAGCGACAATGGCGGGGCGCCGGCCGAGGCGTCGTTCCGCGCGACGAGTGACGAGCTGATCTTCGCTACCGCGCCTTTCGCGCGAGAGACCGAAATCACCGGGCCGGTCGCGGCGAAGCTGTTCGTCGCCTCCTCGACCATCGACGCCGATCTGCTGCTGACGCTGCGGCTGTTCGATCCCGACGACAAGGAGGTCCTGTTCGTCGGCGCGGTCGATCCCAACGTTCCCCTGACCCAAGGCTGGCTGCGTGCCTCTCACCGGAAGCTCGACCCCGCGCGCAGTCTGCCCTGGCGGCCGTTCCATACCCATGACGAAGTCCAGCCGCTCGAACCGGGCTCGATCTATGAACTCGATGTGGAGATCTGGCCGACCTGCATCGTCGTTCCCGAAGGATATCGGCTGAAGCTGACCGTCTCCGGTCATGATTTCGACCATGGCTTGCCCGAGCCGATGCCGCAGATCTACGGCGTTTCCCAGCGGGGCAGTTCGGTGATGCTGCACGATGAGCCCGCCGACCGGCCGGCGGACATCTTCGGCGGGGTCACGACGCTTTACAGTGGCGGCGACCATGCCTCCTATCTGCTGCTGCCGATCATCCCGAAGGCATGACCGACGGGGCGGTGTCGTCAGGCGCCGCCCGCCCTGCGAAGCAGCTCCGGACCTAGGGCGGCGCGGTCGGCGATGCCGGCGAGGGTCAGCGTCCGCTCATATTCGCTGCGCAGCAGCTCGATGGCGTGGCGGACGCCGTCCGCGCCGCCGGCCGCCAGCCCATAGAGATAGGCGCGGCCGATCGAGCAGGCGTCCGCGCCCAGCGCCAGCGCCTTGACGATGTCGCGGCCGCGCCGGATGCCCCCGTCGCAGACGATCTTCATTCGCCCGCCCACGGCGTCGGCGACCGGGGCGACGCAGTCGATCGGCGCCATTGCCGATTCCAGCTGCCGGCCGCCATGGTTGGACAGCATCACCGTGTCGGCGCCGGCGTCGAGCGCGCGCCGCGCATCCGCCGCCGCCAATATGCCCTTGACGGCGAGCGGGCCGCTCCAGCGTGCGGCGAGCCATTCGACATCGGCCCAGGTCAGGCTGCGGTCGAACTGGTCCGCGACATAGGCGTGGAGCGATGTGTCGCCATCCTGCGCGCCGGTCGCGCGATGGGCGACGTTGACGAACTCGAATGGGCGGCCGAGCAATGCGGGCAGCGACCAGGCGGGCCGTGTGGCGAAGCCCAGGAAGCCGCGCAGGGTCAGGCGCGGCGGGATGCTTAGTCCATTGACCAGGTCGCGCTGGCGATGGCCGGCGACCGCCGTGTCGACGGTCAGGACCAGGCCGTCATAGCCCGCCGCCTTGGCACGGTCGAGGAACTCTTCGGTCAGTCCCCGGTCGCGGAAGATGTAGATCTGGAACAGGCGCGGCCCGGGAACGGCCTGGGCGAACTCTTCCATCGTCGTCGTGCCCATCGTCGACAGGCAATAGGGAAGCCCCAGATCGCGGACGGCCTCGGCCACCGCCAGCTCGGCGCGCTTGTGGAACAGCCGGGTCAGGCCTGTGGGGGACAACATCAGCGGCAAGGGCAGCCGCCGGCCGAACAGCTCGGTCTCGATATGGGGCGAGGAGACGTCGGTCAGCATGCGAGGCAGGAAGCGATAGCGATCGAAGGCGGCGCGCGAATCGCGCAGTGCCAGCTCGTCCTCGGCGCCGCCCTCGATATAGTCGAAGATCGGCCGCGGCAGCTTGCGGGCGGCCCGCCGGCGCAGGTCGGCGATGTCGTGGATACGATGTGCCTGCATGGTCGGCGTTTCCGGCGTCGGCCTGGTGCCGCGGGCTCTCAGCCTTGCGCCGCCAGCCCGGCCGCGGCGATCCCGGCCAGCGCGCAGAGCTCGTCATTGTCCGCGATGTCGCCGGTCACGCCCACCGCGCCGATCGTCCGGCCATCGCCATCGACGACGATGACGCCGCCGGCCGAGGGAACGATCCCGGATGGCGCGATCGGAACGAGCGCATTGATGAAGGTCGGGCGCTCGATCGCCATTTCGCCGATCTTGCGGCTCGATACGCCCAGCGCGAGCGCACCACCGGCCTTGCCGATCGCGATCCCGGCCCGCAGGTTGGACGAACCGTCCTGCCGTTGCAGCGCGACCAGGTGCCCGCCTGCGTCGAGCACCGCCACGGTCAGGGGCTTGAGCGCGAGTTGTTGTGCCCGGGCGAAGGCGGTTTCGATGATCGTGTTGGCGTCGACGAGCGCTATGGTGGCCATGGTTCGATCCTGGAAAAGGGAGCTGTGGGTGTTGTGGCTTACGCGCGCCGGCCGAGCACTGCACGCATCCAGTGCGTCGCCGCCGGCAGCCAGGGCTTGTCGGTCTCCGCGGCCATCAGCAGCACCGTGCCGTGGGTCGCGTCCGGGACCTCGACGGTTTCCGCCGCCAATCCCCGCGCGCGCAGCACCATGGCGAATTTCTTCGCCTGTACCATCAGGTGCGGGAAGTCCTCGGTGCCATGGGCGATCAGGAAGGGCGGAGCGGTTTCGCCGAGCCGGAAGAGCGGACTCGCCTTCACCTCGTTGAATCGGCCCTCGGGCCCCAGAAAGCGCGGCCGCATCGACAGGCCGCATCCCGGCGTGAAATCGAACGTGCCCGAGATCGGCAGGCAGCCCTTGATCACGTCGCCGGGAAGGCCGCGTGCCGCCTGCCAGTCGGAGGTCACCGCCAACAGGCCCGCCAGGTGCCCGCCGGCCGAATGGCCGCCGATGAAGATCGCGTCGCGGTCATAGCCATATCGTTCGGCGAGCCGCCATGTCCGTGCCACCGCTTCGGCCGCATCGTCGGCATTGGCCGGAAAGACATGCCTCGGCGCGAGCCTGTAGCTGTTGCTGACCAAAGTGAAGCCGGCCGCGTTCAGCACGGGCGCGAGGAAGGCCATCTCCTCCTTGTAGCCATTGGTCCAGCCGCCGCCGTGCATGAAGATGAGCACCGGGCCACCGGGCTCGGGGGCCGGATAGACGATCAGCGACTGGCTGGGATCGTCGCCATGGCGATGCTCCTCGCCCTCGATCCCCTCGGCCAACACCATCAGCCGGCCGTGCAGGAAGAGGAGGGTCTCGGTAGGCGGCTCCTGCGGGGGATAGTCCTGGATCAGCATCGTTCAGCCGCCCTTCCTGGCGACGAAGGCGATCTCGACGAGCAGGGAGTCCTTCACCAGATCGGCGCGGATGCAGTAACGCGGCGGGAGCGGGCGGCCGGTCTCGGCGAAAGCCTCGCGATAGGCTGCGTTGATTGCTTCATAGTGCCGCATGTCGGACACGAAGACATGCGCGAAGACGACGTCCGCGAGCGCCGCGCCGGCGGCGCAGAGGATCGTGCGCGCCTGGGCGAAGATCTCGCGAGTCTGCGCCGCGGCGTCGTCCTTCCCCACCACCGTGCCGGCGGCGTCCAGAGCGACGAGGCCGGCGGTGTGGATCAGTCCTTCGGGCGTGGCCGATGCGAGCGAATAGGGGCCGGAAGGGTCGGGGAGGCCGGCTGGCACTCCCCAGGAACCGCTCCGGCTCATGCCGCGATCCGGAGGTCGTCCGCCGGCTGGACGATCATCCGGGGATCGACGACCTCGCCCTTGTCGATGACGAGCTTGCCGTCATAGGCCACCGAGCAGTCGAACATGGGAAGATCGAGATGCGCCGGCGTCGTGTTGGTGCCGCCGCCCTGGTCGTTGGGACCCGTCGAGAACAGGAATACGCCGGGCCAGGCGCGGGTGTGGCTGATGATCTTGGTCGTCGTGGCGCCGTGCAGCGCGATCTGGTCGAGATAGCTGTTCGGATTGAGGCCCCAGCCGAGATGTGCGATCGCATAGGGGCGCAGGTCGTCGGGCGATTTCTGGTGCGCCCTGAAGAACTGCCGCATCAGCCTGGCGTCCGAGCCGCTGCCCGCCACGTCGCGGATATAGCCCTTCTCGACGGTGAGGCGGACCTCGCCTTCGAAATAGCGGACATAGGGCAGGATCCAGGCATCGCCCGGCTTCAGCACGACGATGCCCTCGCTGCCGTCCGGATCGGGCCAGGTCGAGAAGTGCGCGCCACCCCAAGTGTCGACCACGCCGGGCTCATCCGCATAGCCATATTGGCACAGCGTATCGAGTTCGCCGAGCCTGACGCGGAAGTCGGTGCCGGCATCGCTGGTGACGTGCATCTCCCGCGTGTTGCGGGTGAGGTCGCGCGCGTAGATGAGCGCTTCCTTCAGGCCCGGGGGCGACATCAGGCGCTTGAGTTCGTCGGGCCCGTCGAGGATCAGGAGGAAACGCACACCGCGCTTGCGCGCTTCCTGCAGCCAAGGGGAGCCGAGCGCGGTGTGGAAGACGAGCACCAGATCGGCCGAATTGATCGCCTGGATCGCGCCGGGCAGCGAAGCGAGCGTGTCGCCGCCGCCCTGGCTGGCGATCATGACCGGGTGGAAGGGCTTGGAGATCTTGACCTCGAAGATGCGCGCGCCGAGGTCATCGGCCGCGGCGAAGGCTGCCTGGATATAATCCAAACGCGTATTGAGATCGGTGACGAGCACAATCTGCGTGCCTTCCGTCACCCGGCACAGCCGCAGTTCTTCACGGAATAGGAAAGGGAGCTCGGCTGGATTCAGCTCTTCCGTCACGTTCGACTCCTTCGTGTCAGCGTGACGATTTGCCTATCCTCCCAGATCGGGCGGGTCAATAACGAATTATATTCTCTTGTGGTCGGGGGTGGTGGTCAACCGTCACCGCCCAGTATCATCGAACAGGTCAGGTCGATGATGCGATCGCTGCCGACTTCGGCGGGGTTGAGGTGGCCGTTGATAACGAAGCCGTCGAACGCCATCACCGCGAGCTGGGTGAAGGCATCGATGTCGAACGCCGCCGCGCGCTCGGGCGACAGGCAGGTGCCGATCATCGCGCCGATGCGCGTCTTGATCTCCAGCAATATCGTCGGTTTGTAGTTCTCGTCGTTGCTGGAGATCACCAGCGCCTGGATCAGGTTGTTGAAGTAATTATTGTTCTGCAGCGGAATGTCGTGCCAGAGGCGCTTGAGGATATAGGCGAGCCGCGCCCGCTTGTCCTTGATCCGCATCGACGCCTTTTCGGTCACGTCCATCTCGGCGATGATGCGCGGTTCGAAGATGGCCAGGGCGATGTCCAGCTTCGACGGGAAATAGACGTAGATCGCTGAGCCCGCCATCTGCGCGTCCTTGGCGATCTGCCCGATCGTCGTGGCGATGAAGCCCTTCTGGTGGAACAGTCGGTCCGCGGTCTCGATGATCCGCTGACGTACCGCTTCCTTCTTTACCTGCACCATGGCGTCCGCCCTTGTCCCTGTCGTTGCCGGCGCTGCCGCGCACATGCCCGTCGTTGCTAGTCATGGGAGGACGGGTTGGCAAGGTTGGTCACATAAAGCCGATCAAGATTTCGGTTTGAACGGCTCGATTTAGCGCTGCCGGGGGGCTCCGTCGGCACGGTCGTTCCCTTAGATATGAAGGGCGCGTCGGGATCGTGCGCCTGCCTGTTGTCAGCCATCATTAATAGAGAATATGATTCATTTTATTGCCATCGGCTCTCGTGGCTGCCACATGGGTGGCCGGCGCCCGTGCCGTTGGGCGACCTGTGGTACGAGGATGCGCGATGGCCGAACATCTTTCCAACCGTCTGGCGTCGACAATGTCCAGCCTGCGCAAGGTGGCGGAGTTTCAGCCGCGCGCCGAACGCCCCGCCGCGATCGCACTCGACGCCATCGACAAGACGATCCTCTGCGCACTCCAGGAGGACGGTTCGCTGTCGATCAGCGAACTCGCCGACCGGCTTGGCATGACGCCGCCGCCTTGCTGGCGGAGGGTACGCCGCTTGCGCGACGCCGGCGTGCTCAAGCGGCAGATCTGGCTGGTCGATCCCGACGCCATAGGGCTGCACGTCATGCTGTACGCGACGGTCAAGCTCGCTACCCATAATGCCGAGGAGATGAAGGCATTCAAGGAGGAGGTCCAGAAGCTCCCCGAAGTGCTCGAATGCTCGATCCTGCTCGGCAGGACCGACGTCATCCTGAAGATGATCGTGCCCGACATCTCGCAATATGAGAGTTTCTTCTATCAGAAGCTGACCCAGCTGCCCGGCGTACGCGAGGTCATCACCGGCGTCGTGATGACCCGGGTGAAAGAGGCGAGCGCGCTCCCGGTGCTCTGAGGCATGTGGCCGCGGCGATTTCAGGGCGCCAGCGTCTCCTCCAGCATGTCCAGCATCATCGCCCAGCCGCGGCTGGTCGCGCGCGCGTCGTAATGGAAGCCGGCCATGCCGAGCCGTTCGATGCCCAGATTGGTGAAGGCATGCTGCACCCCGCCGAACAGGTGCATTTCCCAGGCCGCGCCGGCCGCTGTCATCTCGGCCGCGAAGGTGGCGCGATCCTCGGGTGGGGCGAGCGGGTCGTCATCGCCGACGAGCATCATGACACGCGCGTCGATCGGCCCCGGAGGTGTCCCGGCGGGGCGCCTGAGGCCGGGATGGAAGCCGATCGCGCAGCGGATCGGCGCGCGGGCACGCGCCAGCTCCATCACCGTGATCCCGCCCTGGCAGAAGCCCACCGCGCCGACCCTTCCGGGGTCGATCCCCGGCTGGTCGGTGAGCACGGCGAGCGCCGCCATCGCCCGGTCGCGGATCAGGAAGGGCGTTTTCATCAGCTCGGCATGGCGGCGCCGGGACTCGGCCTGGTCGAAGTCGACGGCGCCGTGGAGATCGAGCGCGAAGGCGACATAGCCGAGATCGGCGAGGCTGTCCGCGCGCTGGCGCATCAGCGGCGACATCCCCGGCGCCTCATGCGCCAGCAGCACGCCGGGCGCGGTGCCGGCCGCGTCGCTCCCGTCGGCCAGGTAGCCGGTCATCCGGCACCCCGCATGATCATATTCGATGCTCTGTCGTCGGATCGGCATGTCCCGTCGCGATCGATGAAGGGAAGGATGGAGGCCGGGCACGGGCGGACGGCGCACGTCAGTCGGCGAACCAATAGGCGATCGCGCGCGATTCCACGCTGATCCTCGGCTCCGCGCCGGGCGGGCAGGAGGTGTCGGTGAACGCGCTGTGCGGTACCTGCGACGGGAAGGCCGGATCGGAATCATATTGCTTGAAGATCAGCACCTCGCCGCTCGTCATCCGCGGAAAATAGCACCAGCGATGCCCGGGATTGGGCCGGACGAAGACCGCCTCGAAGGTGAAGCCGTCGGTCAGGAAATGGGAATCGCCGGCGACCACGTCGGCCTTTTCGAAGGTGCGGGCATCGCAGACCGCCAGTGGCGTGTCGGTGGGGCCGGTCGAGAGCAGACGCCAGAAGTTGAACAGCGCCATCCGCTTCACCGGCCGGGCCGGCGGCGGCCCATAAGCCCAGCCGACCATATGGGGCACGCCTGCGGCGGTGATGTCGCCATGGACGATCGGCACCGGGAAACCGTTGTCGAGATCGGCCTCGTGCGCCGGCACGCTGCGGCGGACCGGGCTGGCGTTCGCCATCTCGACATGGTCGGCGTCGATCAGCGTCTCGAGCAAGGCCTTGAGCTCGGCCCGGTAGTCCTCGAAGGACGGCGCGGGACCGGTGAGGTCATCGACTGCGCTGCGATGGGCGACGAGCGCGAAACCCTCGACGTCGAGGCGCGGCGGCGGGTTCCGGTCGCCGACATCCTCGATCGGAACCGTGACCGCCTGCAGCGGCAGGACGTTGCGGGTGAAATCCTCGTTATAGACCTGCGGGCGCACGCCGTCCCGGTCATCGATATAGTTGAGGTCTGCCTCCACCGATCGGCGTCGTGGGTAAGGGTCGGTCATGTGCATCGTTCCTCGGAAGGCGCCGCGCTCGTCGGCGGGCGTGCATGAAGGAGGGCGGGCGGATCAGTCCGCGAACCAGTAACAGGCCGCGCGGGATTCGATGCTCACCCGTGGCGCCGGGCCGGGCGGACAGCTTGCGTCGTGAAAGGCGGTGTGCGGGCATTGCAGCGCGAAGCGTCGGTCGCTGTCATATTGCTTGAAGACCAGCACCTCGTCCGTGCGCATGTCCGGAAAATAGACCCAACGATGATCGGGGTTGGCGCGGACGAAGCCGCTTTCGAACGATATGCCGGAGGTCAGGAAGCGCGAATCTCCAGCGACGACGTCGCCCGGCGCCACGCTACGGGCATCGCAGACCGCGAGGGGAAGATCGGTCGGTCCCGGCGATAGCAGCCGCCAGAGGTTGAACAGCGCCACCCGTGCGATCTTGCGGTCCGGGGCCTTGGGATAGGCCCATTCGAGCATGTACCAGACCCCGGCCTCGGAACAGTCGCAATGGATGAAGGGGACCGGTAGTCCGCTGTCATGGTCTGCCTCGCCCGGCGGCCTCGCCCGGCGCACCACGCTGTTCGCCGCCATGTCGACCCGGTCGGCACCGGTCACCGCGAGAAGCATGTCCTGCAGGGCGCGACGATAGGGTTCCGACGCCTCGACGTTGTTCGCCAGTTCCGCGACCGCCGTCTCATGGGGCAGCAGCGCGAAGCCCTCCCTGTCGAGCCTCGGCGGATCGGCGAGCGTTCTTCCGTCCGCGATCCGGACATCGACCGGGACCAGCGGCAGGATATTGCGCGAGAAATCCTCGTTCCAGACCTCCGGACGGATGTCGGTTTCCGCCAGATAGTTGATCCGCGCGGTCGTGGACCGTTCCCCGCTGCGTGTCTGGATGTCGGCCGATGGGCACATGGATGCGCTCTCCAAAAAACGGGGCGGGCGGGATCGTGCTTCCCGCCATCTTCCGCCCCTCATTGCTATCGCGCATCGCCGGGTCAGATCATTCCGTTAATCGGGCCGCGATCCGGTGCGGACTGTCATGATCGGCAAGGAATGGACGCATCCCGGGTAAGGATTTTACCCGTTCCTCCGCGCCGCGATTCCCGTGCTCGGGTGATGATGCGCCCGATTGCCGGGGCCTTGCCGCCAGCGTCGTCGGACCCCGGCACAGCGGCCGGTACGCGATCCGGGTAAAGCTGTTTCCCGCAGGGTTCCGATCGCGGTCGCTTCATAACCCGCCGACGGCGTGATCCGGCTAATTTTGTGAATGAAATTACCGCCCCTGCCGCCCCATCATGCTGCCAGAGCCGTCATACGGGAACAGTATCATCCAGTGCGATCGCCATTGCGGACCGGCCGACGGGTCGGCCGCGAGCCGGCCGGTCGCACGTCGGGAAGATGGCTCGATCGCCGATCGCTCAGGGAGGGCGATCGCACAGAAAGGGACCTCTCCTCTATGAAACGGCATATCCAATCCGGACTTCTGGTATCGGGCGCCTTGCTCGCCCTTCTCGCGGCGCCGGCCGCCGCGGCCGAGACCGGCGGGGAGGGCGATGGAGACATCGTCGTCACCGCCCAGAAGCGCGCGGAGCCGCTTCAGAAGGTGCCGCTGGCGATCACCGCGGTGACCTCGACCCAGCTCGATCGCTCGGGCATCACCGATCTTGCCGGGGTGGTCGCCTCGGTTCCCAATCTCAATCTCGGGCCCCAGCTCGGCGTGGCGAAGATCGCGTTGCGCGGCATCGGCCTCGAAAACCTCTCGCCGGGCGCGGAGGGCAGCATCGCCTTCCACATGGACGGTGTCTTCGTCTCCCGGTCGATCGCCGCGCTGGCCAGCTTCTACGATATCGAGCAGGTCGAGGTGCTGCGCGGGCCGCAGGGTACCCTCTATGGGCGCAACGCCACCGGCGGTTCGATCAACCTGACGACCCGCGCGCCGACGCGGGAGGTTTCCGGCTATCTGCGCGGGACCGTAGGCAATTATGGTCGGACGCTGGCCGAGGGCGCGGTGAGCGGCCCGATCGCCGGCGAAGGCGTGCTGGCGCGCGTCGCCTTCCAGGCCGAGCACCGCGACGGCTATGGCCGGAACCTCTTCACCGGCAAGCCGATCGACGACCTGAAGAGCTTCGCCGCGCGCGGCAAGCTGTTGTTCGATCTCGGCGATCGCGGCGAACTGGAGCTCACCGGCGACTATTATCGCCGCAACGACAGTTCGGGCAGCTATCATTATGCCGGCGCGGCCGGCGAGACCGCGCCGGGCGTTCCCTATCAGCCCTTCGGCCTGGTCTACGGAGGCACCGTCGCGTCCGGTCCGCGCGATATCGACACCGATGTTTCGCCCAGCAACCGCGCCCGCTTCTGGGGCGGGCTGGCCAAGCTCAGCTACGATCTCGGCGGCGGCATCGAATTCCGGTCGCTGACCGCCTATCGCAACACGCGCTACACGACCCTCACCGATCTCGATTCCACCAGCGCTCCCCTGGCCTCGATCACCCAGCTCGAACGCGACGAGCAGATCAGCCAGGAATTGCAGCTGTCGGGTCAGACGAGCCGACTCACCTGGCTGGTCGGCGCCTATTATTTCCACGAGAAGGACTATGGCGCGCAGGTCATCCCCTTCAACAATTTCCTCGTCGGCTTCCCGTTTCCCGGTACCGACGTCCAGGGCGCCTTCTTCGGCGGTACGATCAAGACCGACGCCTATGCACTGTTCGGCCAGTCGAGCTATGAGGTCGTCGACGATGTCCGCCTGACCGTCGGTGCCCGCTACAGCCATGAGAGAAAGCGCGACGAGGACCTGTTCCTCTTCGACTTCACGACACCCTATGATCCCACCGTGCCATTGCCGCTCGCCAGCCGCCGGGACAAGGCGAGCTTCGATTCCTTCACCCCCCGCCTCGGCCTGGACTGGCAGGTCACGCCCGAGCTGTTGCTCTATGCGTCCTGGTCGAAAGGCTTCAAGGCCGGCACCTACAATCTCGGCCAGTTCCAGAACCCCGTCGATCCCGAAAAGGTCGACGCGTTCGAGGGCGGCATCAAGTCGACGCTTTTCGATCGCCGGCTCCGGATCAACCTCGCGGGCTTCCATTACACCTATAAGGACCTGCAGATCGGCAAGATCGCGGGACAGGTGCTGGCGCTCGAAAATGCGGCGACGGCGACGATCTACGGCCTCGAGGCTGAGCTGACCGCCAACCCCTTCCCGGGTTTCGAGATCAACGCATCGGGCTCCTGGCTCCATGCGCGGTTCGACGACTATGTCAGCGGCGATCCCGCGCGCACCTTCGGTGACGGCACGACCGTCGATCCCGATACGGGTCTGCCGGCCTTCGATCTGTCGGGCAATCGCCTGTCCCAGTCGCCTGACTTCACCGCCTTCGTCGGGGCGCAATATAGCATGCCGACCACCGTCGGCGATTTCACCCTGCGCGGCGAACTGGCGTGGCGCGACCGCGTCTACTTCACGCCGTTCAACCGTTCGATCGTCAGCCAGGCGGCCAACAGCAAGATCAACCTGTTCCTCAACTGGACGTCGGGGGACGAGCATTGGTCGGGCTCGCTGTTCGTCAAGAATCTCACCGACAAGACGGTGGTCGGCAACAGCTATGTGAGCTCGCCGCTGCTCGGGTCGCCGGTCCAGGCCTATTATGAGGACCCGCGGACCTACGGCCTGACGCTCGGCTACAAATTTTGAAGGTGGATGCCGGCTGCGCTGCCGGCCGGCGTCCGGAACAGGCTTCGATGGAAGGCATCGCATGAAGCTCGCGACATTGAATATCGGCGGCCCGGTGGCGGCCGTCGTCTCCGAAAGGGGCTATCTGCCCGTGGCCGATCTCCTGCCCGGCGCGCCGGGCGACGTCGCCACGCTGATCGACGGCTGGGACGGTTTCGCTCCCCGGCTCCGCGATGCCGTGGGCGCCGCCGCGGATGGCGACTGGCGAAGCTACGCGCGCGAGGCGCTGCTCGCGCCGCTGCCGAAACCCGGCAAGATCCTCGCGATCGGCCTCAACTATGTCGATCACATCAACGAGACCGATTTTGCCGCACCGGTCCACCAGGTCTGGTTCTCGAAGCAGGTCAACAGCGTCCATGGTCCCTATGCCGACGTGCAGCTGCCCCGCGCGGCGGCGGAGACCGACTATGAGGTGGAGCTGGTGGCGGTGATCGGCAAGCGGGGCCGCCATATCGGCGAGGGCGACGCACCCGCCCATGTCTTCGGCTATTGCGTCGGCAACGATGTTTCCGCGCGCGACTGGCAGATGCGCACGCCGCAATGGGTGCTCGGCAAGTCGTTCGACACCCATGCGCCGTTCGGCCCCTGGATCACCACCGCCGACGAGCTGGGCGATCCGCACGGACTGGGCATCCGCTGCACGGTCAATGGCGAGCGGCGGCAGGCCGCCGATACGGGCCGGATGTGCTTCAGCATCTGGCAGCAGATCGCCTATCTCAGCCAGGTCATGACGCTGGAACCCGGCGACCTGATCTTCACCGGCACCCCCGCCGGAGTCGGCCTGGGCATGAGTCCGCCGACCTATTTGAGGCCCGGCGACGTGGTCCGCTGCGAGGTCGACCGGCTGGGCTTCATCGAGAACCGCTTCGTCCCCGAACAAGCCCCAAACCATTGAGAGGAAGGACGAGAATGACAGCGCAGCAACGCGAGGAAATCAACGTGGCGGGCGCCGCGCCCGCCCTGAGCCATTATGCCGATGCGGTGCGTTTCGGCGACCTGCTGTTCGTTTCCGGCGTCGTCGCCCTGGACGCGACCGGCGCGATCATCGGCGAGGGCGATGTCGTCCGGCAGACCGAGGCCATCTTCCAGTCGCTCGAGGCGATCCTCGCCGCGGCCGGAGCGGGATTTGCCGATGTGCTGAAGGTCACCGTGCTGTTGATCGACGTCGAGCATCGCACGCTGATCAATCCCGTTCGGCAACGCTATTTCGGCGCGCACCGACCGGCCAGCACGCTCATCGGGGTGAAGGCTCTCGCCCTGCCCGAGATACTGGTCGAGATCGAGGCCGTCGTCGGCCTGCCGAACCGCTGATTCATTTCGCCTGGAGGAACCGCCATGGGCCTGCATCATGTCGATCACTACGCCATAGAGACCAACGATCTCGAAGCGACCAGCCGGTTCTATTGCGGCCTGCTCGGGCTGACCGAGGGCTATCGGCCGGAACTGCCTTTCCCGGGGGCGTGGCTCTATTGCGAGAACGGCAAGCCGACCGTCCATGTCATGCTACTGGAGGAGGGGCAGGCCCCCGCCCGGTCGGGCTATTTCCATCATGTGAGTTTCTCGAGCAGCGGGGCGGAGCAGATCCGGGCCCGGCTGGATGCCGCCGGGATCGCGTACAAGGTGGTCGTCCTGCCCGGCTTCGGGAACACGCAATTCTTCATGAAGGACCCGAACGGCGTCTCGGTCGAGCTGATCTTCCCGCCCGAAGAAACCCGCCAGTCCGACATCGATGCGCAGGATAACGGCAGGAAGGAAGATTTTTTCCTGAAGGGCCAGTAGATGGAGCCCATCGCCACGGTCGAAACGGACCCTGCGGGAGGGGTGGCGGAGATGTTGCGTGAGACCAGCGTCGCCACGGTCAGCGCCATCCTCCTGCGCCGGGGGTTTCGCCATCAATGCCTGTCGGGGGTTCGGGCGATCGAGCCGGGCGGGGGCGTGATGGCGGGTCCCGCCTACACGTTGCGGTTCATTCCGGCGCGCGAGGATGTCGACACGATGGCGTGGCTGGCGCGGCCCGACAATGTCCAGCGTCGCGCCGTCGAGGAATGTCCGCCCGGCGCCGTCCTCGTCATCGACGCGGGGTCGACCCGCGCGGCGTCGGCGGGCGATCTGATGGCGCGGCGGCTCCGTGTGCGTGGATGCGCCGGCATGGTCACGGATGGCGGCTTCCGCGATACCGCCGGAATTGCGGCAGCCGGTCTGCCGGCCTATCAGCGCGAAAGCGCGCCCTGCGCGTCGCCGGCGGCATTGCACCCCGTGGATGTCGGTCTCCCGATCGGTTGCGCGGGCGTCGCGATCTATCCTGGAGACATCGTCATGGGTGATGCCGACGGGGTCGTGGCGATACCCGCCGACATCGCGGCGGAGGTGGCGTGCGAAGCCGTGGCCGCCGCGTCCTACGAGGATTATGCGGCGGAACGGATCGATCGTGGTGCGAGCCTGTTCGACATGTTCCCGGCCAGCGAAGCCTCCCTGGAAGCCTTTCGCCTGTGGCAGGAAGCGAACGGGTAAGGCACTGCCGGCCGGCGGTCAGGCCGGCGTCCGGGCATATGCACCCCGTCCGAACACCTTGTCGCGATTTTCGGGGGAGGCCTCGCCGGGTGGGGTGGTGAGGCGGCCGACCGCCTCGACGGCGTCGAGAGCGCGCGCTGTGGCGGGTCTTGCCCCTATCCTCTCCACCCATTGGGTCAGCCGAGGATAGTCGTCGTCGATCTCCGGCCCGAACAGGCGGGCGAGAGGACGTATCCAGGGGAAGGTCGCCATGTCGGCGATGCTATAGTCGCTCCCGCCCAGCCATGGCGCGTCGCCGAGCCGGGTTTCCAGGGCGTCGAGGACCCGCCGGGTCAGGGTGGTGTAGCGCGAAAGGGCGTAATCGTCCGGTACGGGCGCAAAGAGGCGGAAATGGACGAACTGCCCGAGGATCGGGCCGAGGCCGCTCATCTGCACCATGAGCCATTGCAGCGTCTGATACCGTTCGACGGCATCGGTCGGCAGGAACATGCCCGTCTTCTCGGCAAGGTAGATCAGGATCGCGCCGGATTCGAAGATCGTGACCGGGCCCCCTGTCGATCCCGTCTCGTCGACGATCACCGGAACCTTGCCGTTGGGATTGATGCGCAGGAAGTCGGGCGCGAAGGTCTCGCCTGCCATGACGTCGATCGGAACCGTGCGATAGGCAAGTCCCATCTCCTCGAGCGCGAGATGGATCTTCACGACGTTCGGGCTGTCCGCCGCATAGAGCGTGATCATGATGATTTTCCTCTTTCGATGATGCCTCTATCGGCGCGGATTTACGCCATGGCGGAGTGGCTATCCGTCCCGCGGATCGAATGGTGCGACCGCGTAGCGCTCGCCCGGCAGGACGACATGGTTCCGGTCGAGTTCGTCGAGACTGGAGCAACCCATGCTCGCCAGGGTTCGGTCGATCTCTTTTCCCAGCAGCTCGAGCGCGCGGACCACGCCGGTCTCGCCGAAAGCCGCCAGCGCGAAGAGCAGCGCCCGGCCGAGGAAGACCGCCTTGGCGCCGAGCGCGAGGGCCTTGATCACGTCCGACCCGCGCCGGATACCGCCGTCGAGATAGATTTCCAGGCGCGGACCGACCGCGGCCGCGATGGCGGGCAGCGCCTCGATCGTCGCCAGTCCACCGTCGAGCACCAGGCCGCCATGGTTCGACACGATCATGGCGTCGGCCCCCGCATCGGCGCAGGCGACCGCATCGCGGGGATCGAGCACGCCCTTCACGATCAGCTTGCCGGGCCACAGCGCTCGGATTTCCGCCAGGGTCTCCCAGCTGATGCTGTCGTCCTTGAGCGGAACGCCTCCCTTCATTGGGTCGGCAGGATCCGGCAGGGGATAGTCGACCATCGTCGGCAGCCCGCCGTCCAGCATGTACCGACCGATCGTGCCGATCAGCCAGCGCGGGCTGGCGATCGCCTCCAGGGCGATGCGCGGGGTGACCTTCGGCGGCACCGTATAGCCCGATTTCGCGGCGAACTCGCGGTTCGGCGAGACGATCGAATCGACGGTGAGCACGAGCGCGTCGAAGCCGGTGCGGCGCGCCTTCTCGATCAGGCGCAGCGACAGCGCCCGATCGCCGCTCATATAGAGCTGGAACCATTTGGCGCCATGACCGGCCTCGATCACCCGTTCCATCGGAACGGTGGCGGCGCACGACAGGACCAGCGGAACGTCCAGGGCAGCGGCTGCGCGGGCCAACGCCAGCTCTCCCTTGTGCCAGAGGAAGCCGGGCGGGCCGGTTGGGGCGATACCGAGCGGCAACCGATGATCGCGGCCGAGAATCCGGGCATCAAGCCGGCGACGGCTGACGTCCGCCAGGATGCGCGGACGCAGGCCTATCTCCTCGAAGCCGCGCCGGTTGGCGCGCAGCGTGCGATCATCTTCCGCGCCCCGCGCGATATAGTCGAACAGGCCGCGCGGAAGCCGGCGCCGCGCCGCGGCCTCGAAGTCCGCGATGTTGTGCATGGTCTCGAGCGAGGGAGGGAAACCGAACATCGGCCGTCGCGATCCTGGGGAAGGGGGCCGGCCGGGCGTCATGATGCCGCGAGCCGGGGCCCGCCGATATGACGAGCCGTCCCCGTCTCCTTCAGTGCGAAGGTCAGGAGAGCCATTGCGCCGGCGCAACCCGCCACCAGAGCCAGGGCCGCGCCCACGCCGTGGCGGTCCGCGAGCCAGCCGGCGGCGGTCGGTGCGACGACGCCGCCGAGCAATGTCGCGGCGCCGATGTTGAGCCCGATCGCCGTCGATATCAGGCGCATCGGTGCGCTCTCGGCGGGAATGGTGGCGAAATACAGGGTGCTCGCTCCGGCCGAGGCCCAGCCCACGAACATCAGCGCGGCGAGCAGCGGCGTGCCGCCGTCGAAGCCGATCATCGCAGCCGGGCAGAGCATGCCGACGAGGTTGGCCAGGATCGCCACGGGCTTTCGCCCGAACCGGTCCGACAGGGCGGGAATGACGATGCCCAGCACCAGGCTGGACAGGCCCAGCACGCTCATCAGCAGGCCCATGGCCGTGGCATCCATATGGCGGATCTGCACGGCGTACAACGGAAGGAAGGCAGCGCCTACGGCGAGATAGGCCATGGCGAGCGCCGAAAGCAGGCCACACAGCCATATGTTGCGGATTCCCAGCAGGTCACGCACGCCGCCCGGACCGTGATCCTGCGCCGGCACGTCCGCGGCGGGGGGCTCCCGAAGGAAGAGGGCGCCCGCGGCGGCGCAGAGCAGCGCCGGACCGATCACGAGGAAGAAGCCGGTCCGCCAGCCATGATGGGCCGCGAGCCAGGCCAGCACGATGGGGGCGGCCAGCCAGCCGAGCAGGCTGGCGCCGAACGTCTGGACGATGCCCATGTTGAGGCCCTTGCGCTCGGGGGCGGATTCGATCGCGACCAGCGATTGGACCAGCGGCAGGAGCGGACCTTCCAGCAGTCCCATCAGCATACGGACGGCGAGCAGTGCGACGAAGCTCCGGGTGAAGCCCGCCAGGACCGAGCCACCACCGATCAGGACGAGCAGCAGGACCAGCATGCGCTTGCGCCGGCCGATCCGGTCCATCCATTGGCCGGTCAGATAGCAGGAGACGGCATAGGTCACCCAGAAGCTGGAGATCAGCGCGCCGACCTGCACGTTGGTCAGCTGGAGGGCGGGTCGGATCGCCGGCATCAGATAATTGATGCCGAACATGTCGATATTGACGATCCCCACCGCCGCGCAGAGCAACGCGATCAGCCCGGTTTCGTAGCCGCGCTTGCTCGCGTCCATGTGCCGCCCTCCCAATGGATGCCGGGCACGCTTCTCCGAAGACGATCCCCGGGCGCCGCATGCCGCATGAGCGACTGTCTGCCGCAAGCGCAAAATCGAGTCAATAAAGATTTATAATCGTTTTTGTTTCGCGAAATTTGTTCCTCAGGCCAAATTTAGAGAGCAAATTTGCAGGATGCCGCTACAAAAGCGAGTTCTGACCTGAATTCAGGGTTGTGTTGATGCCCCATTGCTCTGCTGTCGATCTGGCTTTTTCCGCCGCAATAGACAGTGAAGATGGGGCGCCCGCCCGGAAGGAATGGCGGGCCTTCCTGATCGGCGGACTTCCCCGGCTCAGCCGGCGATCTCCGCTTCGGCGGTCATGACGATACCCGCCGGCCCGATCGCGCGCAGGGCAGTCTGGTTGCCATCCCGCTTCAGGCCCAGGGTCAGGGGCTCGCCGTCGAACAGCGGGGATTGCGCGCGGAAGCCATAGCGCACGATCCGGCCCGCAGGCTTTTGCCGCAGCAGATGGTCGATCAGCAGCGTCGCCAGCAACGGCCCCTGTACGACGAGGCCGGGATAGCCCTCCTCGTCGCGGGCATAGTCGCGATCATAATGGATGCGGTGGCCGTTGAAGGTGAGCGCCGAATAGCGGAACAGCAGTACGGCGTCGGGGATCAGGGTTCGCACCACCGGGTCGGCCTCGCCCGGATCGGCCGCGCGCCGCGCCTGCGACGGGCCGGGCGGCGGCGCCTCCCGATAGACGATGTCCTGCTCCTCGACGATCGCCGGGGCATCGTCCCCGTCGATGGCGATCTCGTGCCTGACCGTCGCGAACAGCATCGCGCCCGACCGTCCCGTCTTGGGCGTCGCCGCGATGAGGGTGGATGTGCGGGTGATGCTCGCGCCGATCGGGATGTCCGAATGGAATCCGATCCGGCTGCCAGCCCACATCCGACGGGGGAGGTCGACGTTCGGCAGCAGTCCGCTGTCGCTGCGGCGCGGGTGACCGTCGGGGCCGATCGCCCCCTGCGGCGCATCGGGCAGGAAGCACAGCCAATGCGCCAGCGGCGGCGCGATGCCCGGCGTCCATGGCGGCGAGGCGTGATCGAGCGTCGCGGCGAGCCGTGCGATGCGGGCCGGATCGACCAGGTCGTGCAGGACCTCCCGCCGTCCGACAAAGCGCTGCGGGTCCATCAGAAGCTCTTGGGGAGGCCCAGCACATGGGTCGCGACATGGCTGAGGATCAGGTTCGTGCTGATCGGCGCGACCTGGTAGAGCCGGGTCTCGCGGAACTTGCGCTCGATGTCATATTCCTCGGCGAAACCGAAGCCGCCATGGGTCTGGACGCACATGTCGGCGGCATACCAGCTCGCCTCGGACGCCAGCATCTTCGCCATGTTCGCCTCCGTGCCGCAGGGAAGCCCCTCGTCGAACATGCGGGCCGCCTTGTCCACCATCTCGGCGGCAGCGGAAAGCTGGACATGGGCGCGGGCGATCGGGAACTGGACACCCTGGTTCTCGGCGATCGGCCGGCCGAACACCGAGCGATCCTTCGCATAGGCTGCGGCGCGGTCGATGAAGAAGCGGCCGTCGCCGATGCATTCCGATGCGATCAGCACGCGTTCGGCGTTCATGCCGGACAGGATGTAGCGGAAGCCCTTGCCCTCCTCGCCGACGAGATTCTCGGCCGGCACCTCCAGGTCGTCGAAGAAGAGCTCGGTGGTCGCATGGTTGAGCATGGTGCGGATCGGCCGGATCGTCAGGCCCTTGCCCACAGCCTCGCGCATGTCGACCAGCAGCACGCTCATCCCGTCGGACGGCTTGGCGCACTCTTCGCGCGGGGTGGTCCGGCACAGCAGCACCATCAGGTCCGAATGCTCGGCCCTGCTGATCCATATCTTCTGGCCGTTGACGACATAGGTGTCGCCGACGCGCTTCGCGAAGGTGCGGATGCGGGTGGTGTCGGTACCCGCGGTCGGCTCGGTCACGCCGAACGCCTGGAGGCGGATCTCGCCCGAGGCGACCTTGGGCAGATATTTCTGCTTCTGCACAGGCGAGCCGTGCTTCAGCACGGTACCCATCGTGTACATCTGGGCGTGGCAGGCGCCGCCGTTGCAGCCCGACCGATGGATTTCCTCCAGCACCGCGGTCGCCGCCTGCAGGCCCAGGCCCGAGCCGCCATAGGCCTCCGGGATCAGCACCGACAGGAAGCCGGCCTCGGTCAGCGCGCGAACGAATTCGGTGGGATAGGCGCGGTCGCGGTCGAGCCGCTGCCAATAGTCGCCGGGGAAGTCCGCGCACAGGCGGCGAACGGCCTCGCGGATCTCTGGATAGCTCTGGTCCTGGGCGCCGATCATCGCAATCTCCTTCGCGACATGCAGGCTGACATGTCGGGATTCCTCATGGCAGGCGGCCGGTCGGGCTCAGCGCTTGCTGAGCTCAAACCCGGCTTCCTCGCGGTCCCAGGTGCCGGCGGTGCGGCCCTCGTCGCGCAGCTGATATTTGAGGATGCGGCCCACCGGGCTGCGCGGCAAGTCGGCGCGGAACTCGAAGAAGCGCGGCACCGCGAAATAGGGTACGCGGTCGACGCACCAGCTGCACATCTCCTCGGGCGTGATCATGGCACCGTCCTTCAGGACGATCGTCGCCTTCACCTCGTCTTCTGTCTCGGCGAGGACCGCATGGACGGCGACGTCCTTGACGTGCGGATGCTTCTTGAAGGTGTTCTCCAGCTCGAAGCTCGAGATGTTCTCGCCGCGGCGGCGGAGATAATCCTTCTTGCGGTCGACGAAGTAGAAGAAGCCTTCCTCGTCCATCCTGCCGATGTCGCCGCTGTGCAGCCACATGTTCTTCATGATCTTCAGCGTCTCTTCCGGCCGGTTCCAATAGCCGCTGAACATGATGTCGGGATGGCGGGGACGGATGATGATCTCGCCGGCCTCCCCCGGGGGCAGCTCCTGATCGTCCTCGTCGACGATACGGACGTCGAAATCCTCATTGGGCTTGCCCGAGCTTCCCGGCGGAGCCGGCTCGCCATCGGGCAGGCTGGTGACGCGGGCGGCCTCGGTCAGGCCGTAGGTGTTCGATCCGGTATAGGTGACGCCGAACCGGTCGCGCCACTTCTGCTGGATATCGGGCGGGAAGGGTGAACCGCGCACGGCGAGCACCTGTCCGAAGCAGCGTTTCGACGCCTCGGTGTCGGGGGCGTTGGCGATGAAGGTCAGCATCGATCCGAGCAGGTTGACGATGGTGGCGCCAGACCGCTCGATATCGTCCCAGAATTTGGAGACCGAGAAGCGCGGGAAGACGGCGACCCGGCCGCCCACCATCATGCACGACAGGATCGATCCCGCGACGGCGTTCATGTGGAAGAAGGGCAGCGGCGTCCAGTTGACGGTCCGTTCGTTCCTGTTTTCGCGCTTGAGCACCTGGCGCGCCAGGTTGCAGGCATAGTTGTGCGAGATCATGCAGCCCTTCGACGGCCCGGTGGTACCGCCGGTGAAGATCAGCATGCACAGGTCGCCGGGCTTGTTGTCGTCGGGGATCGGCGTCTCGTCCTCGACATAGGCGGCCGACAGATGCTCGACGGCGAGCCGGTCCGAAGCGGGCAGCGGCTCGCCGCCGCTGCGCACCAGCAGGCGTTGCGCACGGGGAAGCTCCTTCTCGATCTCGATCACGCGCCGGGCGTAATCGGCCTCCGCGATCAACAGCTCGGCGCCGGCATCGTCGAACTGATGGCGCAGGAATTCCCCCTTGTAGGCGGTGTTCACCGGAACATTGATCGCGCCGAGCTTGTTGACCGCGAGCCACAGCGTGATCGCATCGACGTTCGAATCGAGCAGGCTGCACACCCGATCGCCGCGCTTCACCCCGCGCGCGGCCAGGCCATGGGCCAGCCGGGTCGAACGGCGGTCCATTTCCCCATAGGTGTAGGTGTCGCCGGTGAAGTCGAGCAGGACGTTGTCGGCATAGCGCTCGGCGCTGCGCCGCAGAACCTCCGTCACCGTCTCCCGAACATCCGCCGACCAAACAGGGTAAGTCACTACCGCCCCTCCAAACTGATTATTCGTCAGTTTATACGGCAGCGGCAGCATCGTCCGCAAGCCGCACGGAGGCGCGTCTATGGGGAGAATGCCCTGAAAGGAGGATGCGCCGACTTGGCCGATCGCCGCCGCCCTCATCCATTCGAGCCGGCGTGCAGAGCGAGGAGGAGGGCCGAATGGCCGATTTCACGGGTAAGGTCGCGATGGTGACGGGCGCCGCCACCGGCATCGGCGAAGCGATCGCGCGATCGCTGGCGACGGCGGGTGCGACGGTCGCGATCGCCGACATCGACGCCGCGGCGGCGCGGTCGACGGCGGCTGCGATCGGCGGGACGGAGAAGGCCGTCGGCATCGCCTGCGACGTCGCCGATCCGGTTTCGGTCGAGGCTGCGGTCGCGGAGGTGCGGGCGGGGCTGGGCGGCATCGACGTCCTTGTCAACAATGCCGGGCTCCATCTTACCGGCTATGTCCGCCCGGTCAGCGAGCTTCCCGTCGAGGACTGGCGCCGGCTACTCGACGTCAACGTGCTGGGCGTGGTCCACTGCGCCAAGGCCTGCCGGGAGACGATGCGCGCGCGGGGCGGCGGGGCGATCGTCAACATCGCGTCGATGGCGGCGTACAAGGGCGAGAACGCCTATGGCATCTCCAAGCTGGCGGTGCGCGGCCTGACCGTCGCGCTCGCGCGCGACTTCGCGGCGGACGGCATCCGCGTGTGCGGCGTCGCGCCGGGCTTCGTCGCGTCGGAAGCGGCGATGCGGCTGTTCCCCGAGGAGCGCCGCGACCATTATGTCAACGAGGTGCAGCTGGTCCGCCGACTAGGCCAGGTCGACGACGTCGCCAGGGCGGTCCGCTTCCTGCTGTCGGAGGATGCCTCCTTCATCACCGCCGAGACGATTCTCGTCTCCGGCGGCGCGCTGACCCGAATCTAGCCTGCCGTCGCCGAAGGATGGTCAGTTCGCGGCGGGCCAGCGCAGCGGCAGCGCCGAGAGCGTGTTGAGCCGGCCGGAGCGGGCGACCACGCCGTCGGGATCGGCGACCTCGAAGTCGGGAATCCGCTTGAGCCACTCGGTCGTGGCCACGCGCAGTTCCATCCGCGCGAGATGCGAGCCGACGCAGCGATGGCTGCCGACCGCGAAGGCGACGTGGCGCTTGTCCGAACGATCGAAGTCGACCGACAGCGGATCGTCGAAGCGGCGTTCATCGAGCCCGTAGAGGCTGGTCGGCAGCAGGATCATCTCGCCGGGCTCCAGCACCACGCCCTTATATTCGGTACGATGGCGGACGGTGCGCGCGAGATTGGCGATGCCGTGGCGGCGCAATATCTCCTCGATCGCGTCTGGAATCTTCTCCGGATCGCCGGACAGCGCGCGGCGATGGTCAGGGTGCATGGCCAGGAAGCGCGCCGTGAAGCTCAATCCCGCGACCACCGTGTCGAGGCCCGCGAACATGACGTTGGCGCTCAGGCTCAGCAGGTCGTCGCGGCTGATCGGCTCGCCGTTGATCCGGCTGCGCATCAGATGGCTCAGCGCGTCGTCCCCCGGCCGCGCGGCGCGCTCGGCGATCTTGCCGTCGAGATAGTCGATCATCGTGTTGAACGCGCGCGAGATAGCGGCATGGTCGGGGCTGCGCGCGATCGCATCGACATGCGGGGCGAGCAGCTTATGGTCCTCCAGCGGCAGGTCCATCATCGACAGGAAGATGGCGATCGGCAGCTTGGCGGCGAAATCGGCGACATAGTCGCAATGGCCGCGCGGCTTCATCTCCTCGATCAGCCGGATCGACATCGTCCGGGCCTTCTCCTCGAGCAGGCCGATCGCCTTGGGGGAGAAGAGCGGCATGATCGCCTTGCGGAAATCGAGATGCTCGGCGCCGTCGCGTTCGGCCGGCGCGAATTTGCGTTCGCGCTCCTCCTCCTTCGGGATCGCGACGAACTCGGTGCAGAAGCGTTCGTCGTCGCGGTAGATGTCGTAGATGTCCTCGGCGCGGGTGACGACCCAATGGCCGCCGTTGCGCGGCGTCCAGAACATGTCCGGTCCTTCATGCAAGGTCTTCCAGCCGAGCTGGATGTCGCCGCCTACGGGTTTCACGGCATAATAGTCGAAATCGACCTGCGCGCGCATCGTTGCTTCCTCTTCCCATTGCTTGCGCCGCCTGAGCGGTCTGCGATCGCCAACCGGGCAGATCGATGCCAGCCCCGGGCGCGCGTGCCAAGGAACCGGTTTGGCGGCAGTCTTGGCGATTTCTCCCAAGTGAAGCAGAATCGATCCGGTGCGGCTCGTGCCGGCATTTAATACCACGTCCGTACCGACGGCCGCATCGCGCGCCGCGGATCGTCATCCCGAAAGGTCTAACCCCATGAGCGAGCTGCCCCATTTCGACGCCTGGATAGGGGGGCGCGCCGTGCCCGCGGCGAGCGGAGCGACCTTCTCCTCGGACAATCCCTTCGACGAGGCCGACTGGTGCACGGTCGCACGGTGCGACGCGCGCGACATCGACGCCGCGGTCGCCGCCGCGCAGGCGGCACGCCGCCCGTGGCGCGAGATGGGCGGAGCGGGGCGGGGCCGCCGCCTGTTCGACCTCGCCGCGCTGATCGAGCGCGACGCGGAGCGGCTGGCGGCGATCGAGGTCCGCGACAATGGCAAGCTGCTGGCCGAGATGCGCGCCCAGATGCATGCGGTCGCCGGCTGGTACCGCTATTTCGCCGGGTTGGCGGACAAGGTCGAGGGAATGCAGATACCGCTCGACCGTCCGGGGTTGTTGAGCTTCACCCGGCTCGAGCCGCTTGGCGTGGTAGGCCTGATCACGCCGTGGAATTCGCCGCTGCTGCTGCTCGCCAACAAGCTCGCGCCGGCGCTCGCGGCCGGCAACACCGCCGTCGTGAAGCCGTCCGAATTCACCTCCGCCGCGACGATCGAACTCGCCAGGCTCTGTGACGAGGCGGGCTTGCCGGCGGGGACGGTCAACGTCGTGCCCGGCTTCGGCGCGGAGGCGGGCGCCGCCCTGGTCGCGCATCCGGGCGTCGCCAAGCTGGCCTTCACCGGATCCGAGACGGGCGGGCAGCGCATCTATGAGGGCGCGGCGAGCGCGCTCAAGCCGGCGACGCTCGAACTCGGCGGCAAGTCGCCGAACATCGTCTTCGCCGACGCCGACCTGGAGGCGGCGGTGATGGGCGCGGTCACCGGCATCTTCTCGGCGGCGGGGCAGAGCTGCATTGCAGGATCGCGCCTGCTGCTCGAACGATCGATCCACGACCGGTTCGTCGCTGAGCTCGTGGAGGTCGCGAAGCGTGCCCGGCTCGGCGATCCGCTGTCGCCCGATACCAATATCGGGCCGATCGCGACCCGGCCGCAGCTCGACAAGATCCTCGCCTATCTGGAGATCGCCGAGGCCGAAGGGGCGTCCTTCGCGCTCGACGGACGCAAGGCGCCGGGGCTGTCGGAGCTCACCGGACGTTTCGTCGGACCGACCGTGCTCGCCGGCGTGCACAACGGCATGCGTATCGTGCGCGAGGAGGTGTTCGGTCCGGTCCTGTCGGTCATTCCCTTCGATGGCGAGGAGGAGGCGCTGGCGATCGCCAATGACAGCCCCTACGGCCTCGCCGCCGGCCTGTGGACACAGGACGCCGGCCGGGCGTTGCGCCTGGCCGAGCAGGTCGAGGCGGGCACCGTCTGGATCAACACCTATCGGATGGGAGGCCATGCCCTGCCGTTCGGCGGCTACAAGCGCAGCGGGCTCGGCCGCGAGGGCGGGGTCGACGCGATCAGGGATTATCTGCAGGTCAAGACGGTGGTGATGAGCACGCTCCGGCAGGTCAGCGATCCCTATGTGATGCGGACGGCCGAAGCACGCGTGGAATAATAATGGGGAGGCGCGGAAAGCCCGTTTTCCAAGGCTCGGCTGACTGCGGTGATTTGTACCCTAATGGCTGCGGGGCCGAACTCGACGAACGGTGAACGGCCTCTGTAAAACCATCGATGGGCCAAAAGACTAGATAAAGTCGCAGGATGATCCCTGCGGGCCGCAACCTTGGGTAGGGGAATATTCAACATGACGAGAATGCACCCGCATGGATGGGGTCTTTCCGCTTCGCTTTCCGCGCTGGCGCTGGCGATGGTAGCGGCGCCGGCACAGGCGCAGGCTCCGGCGGCGGCCGATGCCGCGAC
Organism: Rhizorhabdus histidinilytica; assembly: GCF_900167915.1. Lineage (GTDB taxonomy): Bacteria > Pseudomonadota > Alphaproteobacteria > Sphingomonadales > Sphingomonadaceae > Rhizorhabdus > Rhizorhabdus histidinilytica. The sequence continues at coordinate 97,861 of NZ_FUYM01000007.1, forward strand.
CGGCGCGGACGACGACAGGGGGCTCGCCGACATCGTCGTGACCGCGCAGCGCCGCGAGCAGTCGCTCTCCCGTGTTCCCGTCTCGGTGCAGGCGGTCGGCGCGGCCACCCTCAAGACCCAGGTGATCGAGGATACGCCGTCGCTGGTGAAGGCCTCGCCCTCGGTCGCCTTCACCGGCGGCTTCTCGGCCAATTCGAGCGGCTTCCTGATCCGCGGTATCTCGTCCGCCTCGTCCGAGGGCGGCGTCCAGCAGAGCACCGCGATGGTGATCGACGGCGTGCCGCTGGCGCGCCCCGGCGAATTCCTCGGCGATCTGGGCGATATCGAGCGGGTCGAGATCCTGCGCGGTCCGCAGGGCACGCTGTTCGGCAAGAACGCGACCGCGGGCGTGGTCAGCATCGTCACCCAGCGTCCCACCGACGATTTCCGCGGCTATATCGAGGGCGGCGCCACCACCGACGAGGAATATCTGATCCGCGGCATGATCAACGCGCCGCTCGGCCAGGGGGCCCGCCTGCGCCTGAACGGCTATTATCGCCATCTCGATCCGCTGGTGAAGAACCTCAGCACCGGCGCCGACCAGTACGGGTTCGAGAATTATGGCTTCGCGGCCAAGCTTGACCTCGACCTGTCCGACACGGTCACGGCGAAGCTCAGCGCCGACTATCGCCACGGCTACAGCACTTTCGGCCAGGCGCTGAACATCGTGCCGAGCACCGGCATCGGCGCACAGCAGATCGCCGCGCTCGGCTTCACGCCGACGCCCGGCGTGGTGAAGATGGCGACCGACGGCATCAGCTTCGACCGCAGCCGCGGCTATTCGTTCACCGGCGAGCTGGGTTGGGAGGCGAACGATCGGGTCAAGGTGACGTCGATCACCGGCTATCGCGACTTCCGCGACGACAATCTCAGCGATGTCGACAATACCCCGGCCGGCTTCCTCATCGGCAAGGGTTTCTCGCCCAATCCGACCCGCTATCCGGTGATGTACGTCAGCACCGATACGCCGCGCCAGCCGCAGCGTGTCTCCTATTTCTCGGAGGAGCTGCGCGCCAACTATTCGGACGAGCGGCTCGATGTGGTCGGTGGCTTCTTCTACCAGACGCTGAAGGATCGCGGCGAGGGCGTGACCCCGTTCATCTTCGACGGCGCCTTCGTGCTGCGCAATCCGGCGCTGGCCGGCACCTATTTCTACAATGCGACCTATCTGAACTATCGCATCGACGACGACACCTGGGCGGCATTCGGCGATGTGACGTTCAAGCTCAACGACACGCTCTCGCTGTTCGCGGGCGCGCGCTACACCCATGAATCGATCCAGCTCAAATATGATAATGTGAGCTATTTCGGCGCGGTCGCCGCCAATTATGGCGCGGTGATCCTGCCGGGACCGAACGGCCAGCCGGCGATCGACGTCGCCACCGCCCGGCCCAACCTCGCGCCGACCGGCGCGATCAACTACCAGATCGGCCGCGTGACCAACAATGTCTCGGGCCGCGCCGGCATCCAGTGGCAGCCGACGACCGACTACAACTTCTACTTCTCGTACAATCGCGGCTACAAGGGATCGGCGGCCGACGTGTCGCGCGGCTCGGGCAACCCGACCGCGACCTATTCCCCGCTGCTCGCACCTGAAATCGCGACCAGCTTCGAACTCGGCTCGAAGGGCCGGCTGTTCGATGGCAACGTCCAGTACAGCCTGAACTTCTTCAAGCAGAAGGTGCGCAACCTGCAGCAGGCGGTGGTACAGCTCACCGGTGCCAACGCGACGGTGACGCAGCTCATCAACGCCGGCGCGGTCAAGACCGACGGCGTCGAGTTCGAGGCGCGCGCGCGCGTTGCCGATGGCCTCACCCTCGACGGCGGTTTCGCCTATGCCGATCCACGCTATTCGGGCGGACTGTTCGTGGCCTGCTATCCCGGACAGACGGTGGCGCAGGGCTGCGTCAACAACCGCCAGGCGATGAACGGCAAGCAGACCGTCAACTCCTACAAGTGGCGCTACAATCTCGGCGCGACCTATACGAACGACCTGCCGAACCTGCCGGTCGGCGTGACGATCAACATCGGCTGGCAGTGGTTCGACGACTCGCCCCAGCGCGTCGACACCGATCCGCTCCTGGTCGAACCGTCGCGGGGAATGCTCGATGCATCGATCACCATCGCCGACGATGACCAGCGCTGGTCGCTCCAGATCTACGGCAAGAACCTGACCAACAATTTCTATTATGGTGGCCGGGTCAACGTCGACAATACGATCTCGCGCGTCTCGGGCTACGTCTTCCGCGATTATAAGCGCTATGGCGGCATGAAGTTGACCTACAACTTCTAAGCGATCGATCGCGTGCGACACCGAATGGAAAATAACGACGATGACAAAGACCAAAGTCTATCTTCTCGATTTCGGCTCGCTCGTGATGGACGGCTACATGATGTTCTGGGGAAGGGGCCCCGGCGGCCCCTTCCGCTTTCCCACCTATGGCGTGCTGATCGATCATGCCGAGGGTCGATTCCTGTTCGACACGGGATATGACGGCGGCTTCTTCGCGAAGAATCTTCCGTTCGTGACCATCGACCAGAGCGCACGGCAGACGGTTCCGGGGCAGCTCGACCTGATCGGCCTCCGGCCGCGGGACATCACCCATGTCCTCAACTCGCATTATCATGTCGATCATGTCGGCGGGAACCACCACTGCACCCACGCGACCACCATCTGCCATAAGTGCGAGCTGGAGGCCTATGACGATCCCGAGCCGTGGGAGGCGATGGGCTATTCAGACCGCAGCCTGTCCGGGGCGAGCGGCGCGGACGACGTCTCCGACCGCGCGGACGACATATACACGCCACGCTTCGAACTCATTTCCGGGGATGCCCGGATCGCGAAGGGCGTGACCTTGTTCGAAACGCCGGGACACACGCCCGGCCATTACAGCCTGATGGTCGAACTGGCCGATCGCCGGCCGATGCTGTTCACCGGGGATGCCTGCTACACGCAGCGCAGCCTGGAGGAGAACATCATCGCCAACTCGCACAGCGACGTGAAGCAGTCCTTCGCTTCACTCGAACGGCTGCGCCAGCTCGCCGAGCAACATGACGCCGAGCTGTTCTACTCGCACGATCCGGCGCGTTGGGCGGAGTGGAAGCCGGCGCCCTACCATTATAGCTGAAATCGCCAACCGCCGCGCGGACGTCATCCCGGCGAGGCCGGGATGACGAAACCGTTCCTCAGACTTCGTGCGGGGTCATCTTGTGCTCGGCGGTCGGCCCGTCGGGCCATTGGCGGGTGATCGTGTCGCGTCCTTCCGCGTAACGCTTCTCGATCAGGTCGAGATCCTGCGGATGGGTCCAGATGTAGAAATCCTCGTTCTCGATCCCCGCGGCGACGAGCTGGCCGACCCGCTCGGGGTTCATGCCCAGGTCGAGCATCGCCTGCTGGTTGCGCGGATCGCCCGAGACCTTGCCGCCATATTCGGCCGGCCGGTTGCGTCCGGCATCCCAGATCGAGGTGTTGACGATGCCGGGGCAGAGCACGCCGACGCCGATCGCGGGGCCATATTCGGTACGGAATGCCTCGCTCAGCCCCAGCACCGCATGCTTGGACGCGACATAGGCGGCGATGCCCTTGGTCGGCGCGCCGATCGAATGGTGCGATCCGGTGCTGACGATCCAGGCCGGCCCGCCCTGTTCGCGGAAGCGACGGCCGAACTCGCGCATGCCGTTGAATACGCCGACGACGTTGACGTCGAGCTGCCAGCGGAAATCGGTATCGGAGATATCGAAACCCGGCCCGGTCAGGCAGACCCCGGCGTTGTTGCAGAGGATGTCGATACGGCCCAGTGCCGACCAGCCATGGTCCGCCATCGCGGCGACCGCCGCCGGATCGCGCACATCGGCGGCGAAGGACGAGGACCGAACGCCGCGCGCCGCGACCTCGGCTGCGACGGCCTCCGCCTTGGCGCCTTCGATGTCGACCACCACCACATTTGTCCCGGCGTCGGCGAACGCCAGCGCGATGCCGCGTCCGATACCACTCCCGGCGCCGGTGACGACCGCGCTCTTTCCGGCCAATTTCATGAAGCTCCTCCTCCTTGTCTCGCCGTGGCGATCCGCTGCCGACGGCACCGGACCCCTGCGGGACGCCATCCTACAGGCCGGCTCCGGGGTCCCGTCATTCGAATAGCGCTGGGTTGAGGTACGCCCTTCCCGGAAGCAGGCGGCCCGGTCAGCTGTTGCCTGGTGGCGATACCGGAAGGTCGGGCAGGCGGCGGCCGTGGTCGGGGGCCTCGTCGCGCCAGCGTACCGAGCCGAACGGCCGCTCGAGCATCCGCCGGACGCGCGGCTCGCATTTATCGACCTGGAACTCGGTCGCCCGGTCGCGGATGGCGCGATCCTCGGCGGTGGGGCGGTCGCGGGCGCGCAGATAGTCGTTCCAGGTGGGATAGTGGAAGCGTTCCACCCAGACGCTGGGATCGGCCATGTCGCGGGCGAGCGAGACGTCGAACGCGCCGTTGCGCTCGCGGCTGCGCTTCACCTGCCGCATCACGTCGTAGAAGCGCCGCGCATCCTCGGGCGCTACCGCATATTCGACCTCGATCACCACCGGGCCGCTGCGTCCGGTGATGTCGAGCTTGACCACCGGATCGCTGCCTGGCGGCGGCCCCGCCTCGATCGCGGCACTGACCGGCAACGGCAGCAGATATCCGAGGAAGATACTGCCGAGCATCACCACGCCCGCGATCTGGATCGCGGTCGCGACGTCGATCTGCTGACCGATCTGGCCCCATAGCCAGGCCCCGCCCGCGAGGCCGCCGGCGATCACGGCCTGGAAGGCAGCCAGCGCCCGGCCGCTGACCCAGCGGGGGGAAGAGAGTTGCACCGACACGTTGAGCAGCGATATCGCCACCATCCACGCCCCGCCCGCGCAAAGCATCGCGAGGGCGGTCAGCGGGGTGTGGCGGCTGACCGAGATCAGCAGCAGCGCCAGCCCGAGCAGGAGGCTGCAGCCGCGCACCGTCCATTCGATCGGGAAGCGGGCGCGCAGCCGCGCGGTCGCCAGGCCGAAGCCGACCGCGCCGATCCCGAAGGCGCCGAGCAGCAGGCCATAGGTGCCCGGACCGCCGCCCAATATCTGCCGCGCCACGAACGGGGTCATCGAATAGATCGCCGATGTGCCCATCGCCATGGTGATGGTGCGGCCGATCGCGCGGCGGATCGGTGGTGCGTGGCGGACGTAGCGCAGGCCGGCCAGCATCGCCCGATCGAGCCGCTCCGGCGGCAGGCGCGGCGGCTCGGCCTGCCGTTTCCACAGGTAGAGCGCGATCAGGATCGGCAGGTAGAGCACCGCGTTGAGCGAGAAGGCGACGACCATCCCCGCCGAAGCGACGATGACGCCGCCGATCGCGGGACCGACGCTGCGCGCGGCGTTGTTGGAGAGTGAATAGAGCGCGACCGCCGCCGGCATCGCCTCGGGTCCGACCACTTCCGATGCGGAGGACTGCCAAGCGGGCGAATAGAGGGCGAGGCCGGTGCCGACGATGAAGCAGCACAGCAGGATGACGGCCGGCGAGATCAGCCCGAGCGCGGCGGCCGCCGCCAGCAGCAGCGCGCCCGAGAAGGAGAGGCAGAGCGCGGCGATCGCCACCTTGCGCCGGTCGTACATGTCGGCGATCGCGCCCGCCGCGATCGCGAGCAGCATGATCGGCAGCATCGACGCGGTCTGCACCATCGCGACCAGATGTGGCGCATGGGTGATCTGCAGCATCGTCCAGGCCGCCGCAACGGCCTGGACCTGCTGGCCGAGATTGGAGAACAGGCTGGCCGTCCAGATGCGCCGGAAGGCGCGCTGGCGCAGCGGCGCGCCCATGGCGGATGCCTGCCTGTCCGCGTCCTTCCTTGCCGCCACGCGTCCTTCCCGCCGAGCCCGGGCACCGATGCCCGCGCCTCCGTCTAGAAATAACTGACATATTGTCAACTTGGAGCGGCCGGACCGCTCCGGTCTCGGGATGTTTTCCCCATGGTGGGCCGCCGGCCATCCATTGTGCGCCCCTCCCAGGCTCCATAGGCAGGTGGAAAGACGGGAGAAGGCGATGGCGGAAGGCGATGGACGCGCGAGGGGCGGCCGGTTGGCGGGCCGGGTCGCGCTGGTGACCGGTTGCGGCCGCCTTCAAGGCATCGGCCGCGCGGTCGCGCTCGATCTCGCCGCCGCCGGGGCCGACGTCGCCGTCACGGACCTGCGGGTCGACGGTGTGCGCAACGTCGCCGATACGAGCGAAGCGGAAGCGGCCATCGGCTGGCGCGGCTTGCCCAGCCTGGTCGAGGAGGTGCGGGCGATGGGCCGGCGCGCGGTCGCGCTCACCGGGGACATCAGCGATGAGGCCGACGCCGGGCGCATGGTTGGCGAGGCGATCGCCGCGTTGGGCCGGGTCGACATCCTCGTCAACAATGCCGGTGCCCCGCACGGGTCGGATCGCGGGCCGAGTTGGGAGATTCCCATCGACGCCTTCGATGCGGTGATGCGGATCAACGCGCGCGGCGCCTTCCTGATGAGCCGGGCCGTGATCCGCCACCTGCTCGCGCGCCGCGCCGGGGGCGAGGAGATCGCAGGCCGGATCGTCAACATCGCGTCGGGCGCCGGCAAGCGCGGCGTTCCCGAACGCGCCGCCTATTGCGCGTCGAAATTCGCCGTCGTCGGCCTGACCCAGACGCTGGCGCAGGAACTGGGTGCGATGGATGTCACCGTCAACGCCGTCTGTCCCGGCGCGATCGCCACCGCGCGGGCGGCCTCGCGCGAGAAGCGCAAGGCAGAGGCCGGTGTGGCGTTCGAGTTCATCAAGTCGGCAGTGCCGCGGATCGGCACCGGCCACGACATCGCCCGCGCCGTCACCTTCCTTGCCGAGCCCGAGGCGAGCTTCGTCACTGGCCAATCGATCATGGTCGACGGCGGGATGCTGATGCTGTGAGCGGCGCCGCGCCGATCCCGACCGCGTCTCCGCCCGACAGGCCGGCGGGCACCGACGAGCCGATCTCCGCATCGGCCTGGATCACCCTCACGGTCCTGCTGCTCTTCTACCTGATGTCCTTCGTCGACAAGCAGATGATCGCGCTGCTGGTCAACCCGATGGGCAAGGGGCTCGATCTCCAGGACAGCCAACTCGGCCTGCTCGTCGGCGCGGCGTTCGGTATCTTCTACACGCTCAGCGTGTTTGGTGCGGGCTGGCTGCTCGACCGCTATTCGAAGCGGACGATCTTGTTCGTCGCGGTGCTCGGCTGGTCGCTCGCGGCGGCGGCGACCGGCCTGGCCTGGTCGTTCGAGCAGCTCTTCGTCGCACGGGCGCTGGTCGGGATCGGTGAGGGTTTCCTGCCTCCGGCCTCGCTCGCGCTGATCGCCGCCGTCTTTCCGCGCGGGCGGATCACCATGGCGACGAGCATCTTCTTCGCCGGTTCCAATATCGGATCGGTGCTCGCGCTGCTGGTCGGCGGCAGGGCGATCGCCTGGCTCGACGCGCGAGGCGGAGCGGTGCTGCCCTTCCTCGGTCATCTCGAGGCCTGGCGTGCGGCCTTCGTGCTGTCGGCGCTGCCAGGCATTCCGCTGGCGCTGCTCGCCTTCGCGATCCATCGCGGCGCTTCGCAACCCGTGCCCAGGGCCGTCGCGCGGATCGAGGGCGAGGACGACGGCTATCTCCGTTTCCTGCGCGCGCGTACCCGGCTGCTCGTCTGCCACAACCTGGCTTATGGCTTGATGTCGTCGGCCTGCTACGCCGTGCTGCTCTGGGCGCCAGCCTATCTCGAACGCGGCTTCGGCTGGGGCGCGGACCGCGTCGGCATGGTGCTCGCGATCGGATCGGCCTGCGGCGCCGCCGCCAATATCGGCTGGGGGATGATGAGCGACCGGCTGCTGCGCGGCGGGCGGCGCGACGCCCATTATCGCCTCTACCCCGGCCTCTACATGCTGTGCATCCCGGTGACCGCACTCACCTTCCTGTGGGTGGGACCGGCGGCCTTCCTGCCACTCTACATGATGGTGTCGGTGCTGTTGCTCGGATCGGGCGGGATGACCGCCGCGCTTCAGCTTTCGGCGCCGCCGGGTCTGCGCGCGCGGGTGATGGGCATCCAGACGCTGTCCTCGGGCATCTTCGGGCTAGCACTGGCGCCGACGCTGGTGCCCAGCCTGGCGCAATATGTCTTCCGCGACCGGCAGGCGATCGGCCTGTCGATCGCGGTGGTGGTGGGCGTGTCGCTGCTCGCGACCATCCTGTTGCTCTTCTTCGCGCGCAGGGCGCTGCGCGAGGCCGTGGAGGCACGGGAGGAGGTGGGGCGGTAGCGAAACCCTCAGGGTCGCTCCGCCAGATGCGACAGCATCCCCTCGGCCGAATCCTCATAGTTGAGCGTGCTGCCGAAGTTGCGCAGCCCCTGGTCGCGATTCTCCTCGAGGAAGGTGTAGCATACGCCGCTCTGGCCCCGGTCGCGTGCGGTGGGGTAGAGATCGGGATCGAGCGTGCGGCCGGCGGCGACCATCACCGCGCGGCGCAGCACGGTCGCATCCTCGGCCGCCTCGACGTCCATCGCCTCGGTGCGCTCACGGAACCCCTCGACCAGCGGTTGTCCTGCCCAGTCAGCGGGGCCGGTGATCGCGCGCCGGTCGATCTGCCAGGACAGCACCGGCACGCCGTCGCGCAGCAGGGTCGCGGCGCCGGCGCCCAGCAGCCGGCGATGCCCCTGTTCCCAGGCGGCGATCTCGCGGTCCTCGACCAGCGCCTCGTAGCGGCGATGCGGCCGGCCCGTCGCCGCATGCGCCATCGCCAGCCCGGCGAGGTCGAACATATGGGTGCATTGCCGGCGCATCGGCACCATCCGCCCGATCTCGGTCGAGCGGGCGGCGAGCGCGTGGCCGATCATCCCCTTGAGGCCGGACGTCGCCGCCGGGCAGGTGGTGAAGGGCGCCCGCACCGCCACCGCGCGCACGTCGGTCATCACCCCGTCGCGATGCTCGATCGTCACGCCGAAATGGTGGAAGTCGTCCTCCAGCCAGCCGACCACCGCGCCGTCGGGTTCGCGGCGCAGGTCGATCAGCCGGCGGAGCCGGCCGCCGATGCGGGGGTAGGCGTCGCCCATCTCAGCGGGTCTCGGCGTTGGCTGTGCGGCTCATGGATCAGCTTCATCGGAGGCCGTCGACGGAGCGTCAAGGGCCGCGCCTGTCGCGAAAGGCCCGGAAAACCGGCATTCAGGGCGGAGACGGCTAAAACCCGCCGAACCCATCACGCCGTGGCGGCGGCTGTTCGATATAGATCGAGGCTCGACGGGACATGATAGGACAGGCCGGGGAGAGGGAATCATGACAGTGCATCGACCGATCGCGCGTCCGACGCTGGCCGAACGCCAGGCCGCCTGGATCGAGGCGCTCCGTTATGAGGATATCCCCGAGGAGGTGCGCGCCCGCGCCCGCCTGCTCCTGCTCGACTTCCTCGGCGTCGCGCGGCTCGGCTCGACCCTGCCGCAGGTGGCACCGGCGCGCGCGCTGCTGGAGATCATGGCGACCCTGCCCGAGGCGAGCGTGATCGGCGGCGGCGGCCGGGCGACCGCGGCCTATGCGGCCTATGCCAATGGCACCTTCGGCCATAGCTGCGAATATGACGATGCCCATTTCGACTGCGGCCATCCCGGCGTCTGCGTGATCCCGGCGGCGCTGGCGCTGGCTGAACGGACCGATGCCAGCGGCAGGGACCTGCTCGTCGCGATCGTCGCGGGTTATCAGGCGATGGTCTGGTCGCAGGGGCCGGTGAACCGCCGGACCCTCGACATCGGCTGGCACGGGATGAAGATCGGCGGCGTCTTCGGCGCTGCGGCGGCCACCGCCAAGCTGCTCGGCCTGACTGCGGAGCAGACCGCCAATGCGCTGGCGATCGCCGGCAGCGACGCGTCGGGGACGATGGAATACGACCAGTCGGGCGGCGAGGTGAAGCGCTTCCACGCCGGCATGGCGTCGCGCGCGGGCGTCCAGGCGGCGCTGCTGGCGCAGGCCGGGCTGACCGGCCCGGTGACGATCTTCGAAGGACCGCGCGGCATCCACAACCTGTTCACCGAGCGCCAGCCGAAGGATGCCGAGGGCTATTGGGACGGCAGCTTCCACATTCTGCGCACGATGGTGAAGCTCCATCCGATGGTCGGCACCACCCATGGCGTGCTCGACGCGCTCGGCATGGTGCTCGACCGCCGCCCCGCCCGCGCCGAGGAGATCGAGCGGATCGAATGCGGCATCGTCGATTGGGCGATCCCGCACGGCGCCGCGATCGTCCACCCTCACGACATGCTGAGCGCGCAATTCAGCCTCGCCTTCGCCTGCGCGCTGCGCGTGGCGAAGGGGCGGGTGCTGATCCGGGATCTCGCCGATCCCGCCTGCTGGCGTGACGAGGCGTTGAAGGCGCTCGCCAGCCGGGTGGAGCCGGTCGCGATCGAGGTTCCCGCCGACGCGGTCGAGCTGTGCGGCGGCGTCACCGTCCATTTCAGGGACGGCACGGTCGAGGCAGCATTCCAGCCCGCGCCGCGGGGTTATCCGACCAACCCGGCGGCCGCGGCCGACATCGAGGCGAAATTCCTCAACGTCGTCGACGGGCTGCTGAGCGGCGAGCAGGCACGGCGCGTGGTGGCGATGGCCGCCGACGTCGATGCGCTGCCGACGGTCGGCCCGTTGATCGCGGCGATCGGCTGAGCCAACCAACATCATCTTCTGGAGAAAAGCGGATCATGCGGTTCAAGGACAAGGTGGCGATCGTCACGGGCGCGGGCCAGGGCATCGGCGAGCATTATGCCAAGGCGATCGCCGCCGAGGGCGCGGCGGTCGTGGTCGCGGAGATCAACGCCGACAACGCCAGGCGCGTGGCGGAGGAGATCGTCGCCGCGGGCGGCAAGGCGATCCACCTCGCCACCGACGTCTCGTCGGAGGATTCGTGCCAGGCCTGCGTCGACGCAACGGTCGAGGCGTTCGGCGGACTCGACTATCTCGTCAACAATGCTGCGATCTTCGCGGGCATGCGGCGCGAGCCGTGGATGCAGATCGACCTCGTTTATTATCGCCGCTTCATGGCGGTGAATTTCGAAAGCGTGCTGCTGATGACGCGCGCCGCCTATCCCGCGCTGGTCGCGCGCGGCGGCGGAGTGGTGCTCAACCAGTCGTCGAGCGCTGCCTGGTATGCGGGCAATTATTACGGCCTGTCGAAGCTCGGCGTGAACGGCCTCACCATCGCCCTCGCCAAGGAGCTGGGGCCGCAGAACATCCGGGTCAACGCGGTCGCACCCGGGCCGACCGATACGATGGCGACCCGCACATCGGTTGCGCCTGAGCGATTGCAAGGGCTGCTCGACACCTTGCCGCTCAAACGCGTCGGGCAGACGCAGGACATCGTCAATACGGTGCTGTTCCTGCTGTCCGAAGAAGCCTCCTGGGTCACGGGCCAGATCTGGTCGGTCGACGGCGGCCAGATGATGCGCCCCTGACCGACGCGCGGGAGGCGGCCGCCATGGGGTTCCGTCCCTTCGACCTGACCGGCAAGGTCAGCCTGGTGACGGGCGGCAATGGCGGGATCGGCTTCGGCATGGCGGCGGCGCTGGCGCAGGCCGGATCCGACATCGTGATCTGGGGGCGCAAGGCCGACAAGAATGCCGCCGCCGCTGCGGCGTTGCGGGCGATGGGGGCCAAGGTGCTCGATATCGCCCTCGACATTTCCGACCGCGCCGCGGTGGACGACGCCATGGCCCGCTCGGTCGCGGAGATGGGGCGGGTCGACTGCTTCATCGCCAACGCCGCGATCGGCAAGCGCGGCACGCCCTTCGACGACATCGATGCGGCCACGCTGCGCGACGTCGTCGCGATCAACCTTGAAGGCACGATCTGGTGCCTGCGGGCCGCCGCCGCGACGATGGCCGAGCGGGCTCGCGCCGGCGATCCGGGCGGATCGATCATCGGCCTTTCGACGATCGCCACCTTCCAGGGCGTTTCGCGCAACCAGGCCTATGCCGCGACCAAGGGCGCGATGGTGCCGCTGATCCGCTCGATCGCGGTCGAATATGGCCGCCACGGCATCCGCGCCAACACCATCACGCCCGGCTGGATCGCCACCGACCGCACCGCCTGGGCGCGCGAGGATGGCGGCGCGTCCGACGCGGTGGTCAGGCGTACCCCCGCGCGCCGCTGGGGCGAACCGGCCGATTTCGGCGGCATCGCCGTCTATCTCGCCTCCGACGCATCGCGTTTCCACACCGGCGACGATTTCGTGATCGACGGGGGCTATTCGATCTTCTGAGGGTCAGGCGATTGCCGAGACCGCTGTGCCGCCGGCCGTTTCCGGTCGGCGCAGACAGCGGGTCGCCGCGACCAGTGTCAGCGCCGCCGGGACATTGCCCAGCGCCACGACGATCAGCGCCGTCCGCAACCCCGCTTCGCCGCCGCCCAGTGCATCGCTGAGCAGCCCGGCGGCGAGCGGGCCGGCCCCCGTGCCGAGCAGGTTGGTGCAGAGCTGGGTGATCCCGGAGATGGTGCCGCGCACCTCGGGCGGCGACAGCGAGACGACCGAGCCGAAGCACTGGCCCAGCCAGGCGGCGGTGGTGACGCCCAGCAGCAGCATGGCCGCGATCGCCATCGGCAGGGTGGGCGACAGGAACAGCGCCAGCTCGACCGGCACGTTCGCCAGCAGGCCGCAGGTCGTGACGAGGTGGATGCGATCGCGCCGTCCGCGCGACAGCCGGTCGTTGAGGCGACCGAAGACCGGCAGGCATAGCCCCTGGATCACGCCGATCGACAGTGCGAGGATCAGCCCCGCGTCGCGGACGTCGGTGCCGTGTGCCCGGCCGAAGAAGGAGACCGACCAGGCGAATACGGCGGCGACGACGAACGATCCGAGCGTGACGCCGGCGATCGACCAGGGCAAGGCGGGCTCGGCGCGCATCGCCCGGAAGGCCGCCCGGAACGACGTGCGCTTCGGCGCCGGGCCCGCATCGTCAAGCTGGCCGCGCCGCGGTTCGCGCAGCGTCAGCAGGGTCAGCAGGCCCATGACGATGCCCGGCATGCCGGCAAGCAGGAACGCCGCCCGCCAGCCATAGGCATGCGCCACCATCCCGCCGAACAGGAAGACCAGTGCCATGCCGAGCGCGGTGCTGGCATAGAAGATGCCGAAGGCGAGGCCGCGCTGTCGCGGGGCGAAATGATCGGCGATCAGCGCGGTGGCGGTGGATGCGCCGCCGCCCTCCGCCGCGCCGACGCCGAGCCGGAGCAGGGCGAGGGTTAGGGCGTTGGAGGCGAGCGATCCGAGCGCGGTCAGCATGCTCCACAGCATCACCAGCCCCGACAGCAGCCGGACGCGGTTGACCCGGTCGGCGAGCAGGCCGAGCGGAATGACGGTGACCATGAAGCCCAGCGCATGCGCCATGCCGCCGAGGAAACCGACATAGGAATCGCTGAGCTTCAGGTCGTGCTTCACGGCCTCCATCACCACCGCGATGACCTGGCGGTCGATGGTGTGGCAACAATAGATGCCGGTCAGCAGCGCGAGCGCCCACCAGCGGTTCGCCGCACCCCGTGCGGCATCGCCGTCGTTCTTTCCTTCGAAGCCGTGCATCGCGTCCTGTCCTCGGGGGCGTCGGCGAGGATGCTATCTCCGTCCGTCGTGGAGCGCAGCCATCAGGAAAGCTCCATTATCGGCTATGATCCCTCAACCATGAACAGCTCTTCCTTGGGCTGCCCATGCTGCGGTCATAGAGTAGGCGTCTCACGACCCTGCGGGGAGAAGGGGCCGCCGCATGCCGATTGCCGATCTGCTCGACCGTTTCCGGCCCGGCGCTTCCGTCTACCTGCCCGGCGCCACCGGCGAGAGCCTCGCGCTGGCGCAGGCGCTGGCGGCCGATCCCGACCGGCTGCGCGGCGTCGAGGTGACGAGTTGCCTGCTGCCCGGCATGAACGGCGTCGACTATGCCGGGCTCGCGCCCGATGCGCGCCTGACCGTCTTCATGCTGCCCGCCGCCACACGGGAATCCTTCGCGCAAGGGCGGGTACGGCTGCTGCCGCTCGCCTATTCGGCGATCGCGCGCCACATCGCCGCCGCCGCGTTCGACGTCGCGATCGCGCACGTCGCGCCGCCCGATGCCGGGGGCCGCGCGTCGTTCGGCATCGCGGCCGATTTCTCGCCGATCGCCTGGAACGCCGCGCGCCAGCGGATCGCGATCGTCAATCCACACATGCCGTCGATGCGGCGTGGCTCGTCGATCGCGTTGGCCGAGGCCGATCTCGTGGTGGAGCTCGACGGACCGCTGGTCGAGGTCGCGCCCGCACGGCCCGACGCGACGGCGCGGGCGATCGCCGGCCGTGTCGCGGCGCTGATCCCCCACGGCGCGGCGGTGCAGGTCGGCATCGGCGGGGCGCCCGCCGCGCTCTGGGCGGCGCTGGGCGATCATCGCGGCTTGCGCCTGCGCTCCGGCCTGGCGAGCGAGGAACTGTTGGCCCTGGCCGATCGCGGTGCGCTGGCGTCGGACGGCCATGTCGCCGGCATCGCGGCGGGGAGCGAGGGCTTCTACCGGACGCTCGCCGATCGCGACCTGATCCGCTTCGCCGACACGCGCGAGACGCACGACGCCGGTCGGATCGGGCGGGAGGAGCGATTCTTCGCCGCCAATTCCGCGCTCGAGGTCGACCTGTTCGGCCAGGTCAACCTCGAATGGCAGGGCGGCCGGCCGGTCAGTGGCGCCGGCGGAGCGCCCGATTTCGCGGCGGCAGGGATCGGCTCGCCGGGAGGGCGGTCGATCACGATGCTGCCCGCCACGGCGAAGGGCGGGACGATCAGCCGCATCGTCGCGCGGCTGTCGAGTCCCTCGGTCTCGCTGCCCCGCAACCTCGCGGACGTGGTGGTCACCGAACATGGCGTCGCCGATCTGCGCCATGCCTCGCTCGACGCGCGGGCGGAGGCGCTGATCGCGATCGCCGATCCCACGATGCGGGATGTCCTCGCGGAGCAATGGAGGTCGCTGCGCACGGCCATGGCCTGACGGCCCGGACCATGCCGCAGCGCTCAGGCGCCGGTCGTGCCGTCCTCGGCCTGCCGGGCGCGCCGGCGGGCGGGGCGCTGCTGGCCGGCCGGTTTCGCCGGGCTCTTGCGCGCGTTCTTCACATCGCGCGGCATGCCGCCCATCAACGCGCTGGCGAGCAGGAAGGCCGTCGTCTCGATCTGGCGGGGGCGCGTCGCCTTGTGCGCGGACGGCAGGCGAACGAGCGCTGCCGTTCGTTCCAGCATGGCAAGCACGACCGATGCGGTCGATGGCGGGTCGAGCCGCTGGTCGGGCGGCAGGTCCGCCTGGAGCGCCTCGATCTTTTCCTGCAGCGCGAGGTGGATCGGTTCGACCGCGCGGCGGCGTACGTCGTGGAAGCGCTTGTCGCCCTCGTCGGCGACGAAGTTGCGGATGCGCAGCAGCGCATGATGGGTGTCCCAGACCGCCATATAGGCCTGAACGAAAGCCTTGGCCTTGGCCATGACATTGTCGGCCGTCCACTCGGTGGCGAGCAGCGCCATCAACTCCGGGGTCGCTTGCTGCACTTCCTCGACGACGGCGAGGCCGGCTTCGGCCACGCTCTCGAAATAGAGGTAGAAGGTAGACGAAGATACGGCCGCCATCTGTCCAATCTCCGCGACTCGCAGTTCGCGAAGCGGACGGCGCTGCATCAGGTTGGCGGTGGCGGCGACGATCCGGGCTCGGGTCAAAATCCCCTTACTGCCCATTTCTTGCCCATAAAGATTCTGTTTCGGCCGTGCCATAGTGCTCGCGATATCCTGAACGATGCTCCCTCAGCATTAGGATAAACCGACGCCGCGTCAATCGAACCGGTGCATAGGGCAAGGAGTGGTGTCTTGGCGGGACCCGAAGACATTCTGCTGACCGATCGGGTCGCCGTGGTGACGGGCGGCGGCGGCGGCATAGGCCGGGCCTGCGCGCTGCGCCTCGCCGAGTTCGGCGCCGACGTGGTGATCGCCGACATCGTCCCCGAGCGGTGCGAGGAGGCCGCCGAGCGGGTGCGCGAACGCGGCCGGCGGGCGCTGGCCTTCCCCATCGACATGATGGAAACCGACCGGATCCGCGCGCTGATCGCGGCCGCGGACGAGGCGTTCGGGCGGATCGACATCCTCGTCAACAATGTCGGCGGGGTCGCCTACAAGCCTTTCCTGGAGCAGAGCGAGCGAAGCTGGCGACGCCACATCGACCTTAATTTCGTCAGCATGCTGTGTGCCACGCAGGAAGCCGCGCCGATCATGATCCGGGGTGGCCGGGGCGGATCGATCGTTAACGTGGCATCGATCGAAGCGCTGCGCGCCGGCCCCAATGTCGCGGTCTATGCAGCATGCAAGGCGGCGATGGTGAGCTTTACCAAGTCGATGGCGCTGGAACTGTCGGGACATGCGATCCGGGTCAATTGCATCGCGCCCGACCATACGATCACCCCCGGCGGGCGCGGCAACCGGTCGGGGCCGGTCGATCCGGCGACATGGCGGGTGCCGACGCCCGACGAGGACGACAAGATGCGCCGCGTCATCCCGCTGCTGCGCGAAAGCGAGGATGTCGAATGCGCCGACCTCGTCGTCTACCTCTGCTCGAAAATGGCCTCTTATGTGACCGGCGACATCATTCCGGTCGATGGCGGCACCTTCGCGGCTTCGGGCTGGGTGCGGGCGACGACGGGCGTCTGGACTCAGATGGAAGGGCAGCGCCCCGGGCGCTGATCGGGACGAGGGGAACATGCTGGACCTGAAGGACAAGGTCGTCCTGATCACGGGCGGCGGCGGAGGGCTGGGGGCCGACATGGCGGCGCTGTGTGCCCGCCTCGGCGCGCGTATCGCCATCGTCGACATCGACGGGACGGCGGCCGGCGCTCGGGCGAGCGAGATCGGCGACGCGGCGCGGGGCTTCGCCTGCGACATAGCGGACGAGGCGTCGGTTGCGGTGATGGCGCGGGCGGTGCTCGACCGCTTCGGCCGGATCGATGCGCTGGTCAACAACGCCGCGCATACCGACGTGGCGGGGGACCTCGACCTGCTGTCGACCGACCTCGCCGTCTGGGACAGGACGATGGCGGTCAACCTGCGCGGCAGCCTGCTCGTCTCGCGCGCGCTGATCCCGGCGATGATCGACGGCGGCGGCGGATCGGTCGTCACCATCGTCTCGCGCCAGGGAGTGGCGCCGCCGCGGTCGGGACGCCGTGTCGCCTATGGCACGTCGAAGGCGGGACTGATCATGCTCAGCCGGCACATCGCCGTCGCTTATGGCAAGAAGGGAATCCGCAGCAACGCGGTGGCGCCGGGCACGATCCAGAGCGACCGGATGCTGTCGACACTGAGCCCGGAGCGGTTGGCGCAGTCGCGCGGCAACGTGCTGACGCCCTATCTGGGCGAGCCGGCCGATATTTCCAACATCGTCGCCTATCTCGTCAGCGAGGCCGCACGCTATATCACCGGACAGACCATCCAGGTGGACGGCGGCGTCCTGTCCTATCTGCACGAATAGACGATCTGCCCCGCGCCGCGCGATGGAAGAGGAAGCCTTGAGCCAGGACCGTTTCGACCACCACCGTTTCGATCTGTCGGGCCGCGTCGCCATCGTCACCGGCGCGACCCAGGGCATGGGCGCGGCCTGCGCCGAGCGCTTCGCCGCAAGTGGAGCGCGGTTGATCCTGACGAGCCGGACCGCATCCGCGCTCGACGCCGTCGCGGCCGATCTCAATGCACGCTTCGGCGGCCGAGGCGGGGGTGGGGCGATCGCGGCGGCGCTGGCCGGCGACATCGGCGACAAGGCGCATCTGGGCGCATTGGTCGATCTCGCGCTGGCGCGGTTCGGTACCGTCACGACCCTGCTCTGTTCGCCCACCATCCGCCCCTGGATCGGCCCCTCGATCGATACGCCGGATGCGGTGCTGGAAGAACAGCTCACCTATATCTTCCGGAGCCGCTTCTGGTTGTCGAACATGGTGATCCCGCACATGGTCGCGGCGGGCGGCGGATCGTTGATCTACATCGGCTCAGGCTCGGTGTTCGAAGCCACCACCGAACGATCGAGCGCAACCATCGCCCGCGCCGCCGAATGGCAGATGATGAAGAACTACGCGGCGGAATTTGGTCGCAGCAACGTTCGCGCCAACACCATCGCGCCGGGCATGGTCGACTCGAGCGGCAGCCAGGCGCTGTTCGCCAGCGCGGCCGGCGCCGAGCGGATCGCGGGGCTGCCGATGCGGCGCGGCGGCCGGGTCGACGAAATCGCCTCGGTCGCGGCCTTCCTCGCCAGCGACGCGAGTTCCTTCACGACCGGGGCGGTGATCCCGGTCGACGGCGGACGGCTGCTCCATGCGGTCGACGGCATGCTGACCCAGGCCTATGGCGAAGCCGGCCGGGGGAAGGGCGCATGACGGGTCCCTTTGCCGGCACCCGCGAGGCGACTCCGGAGCAGCGCGAGGCAGCCCGCCACCTGATCGCCAGGGCCAAGCATCTGAAGGATGCCGAGGACGAGGCCGGCTTCGCCCAGGTCTGGGCGCACGCCGCGCGGCTGGCGATCACCTCCAACGGCACGGCGGCGCCGGTGATCGAGGGGCGCGATGCGATCATGGCCTTCTATCGGCGCAACTGGGCGGCCGGCGCGCATGGGACGGGTGCGGAGCGTGAGACGCATGTCGGCGAGAATCCCTTCGTCGTCGCCCTCGGCGACTATCGGCTGCTGGCCACCCACACGGCGATCTTCGCGGCGCGGCGCGGGGTCATGCCGCGGTTGATCGGCTTCGGTGAGTTCCGCGACGAGATCGTGTTCGAGGATGGCGCCTGGCGGATCGCCGATCGCCGCTCCTCGCTGCGGCGGCGTCCTCGCAGGTCCGCCTAAATAGCAATAGACGCGTCTTGGATGCGGACCGGCGCCGGAGGTTATGGCTCCGACTGCTGGACTGGCGGCCATCCGGGTTCGCCGGCCTGCCTAAAAAGAAAAAAGTCCCGAAAGCCCATTCCTGAATGGCCTGCTTCCCTGGGAGGAGATAAGATGCTGAAATCCAATTGTCTTTCGTCGCGATCGGCGCTCCGCCTCGCCACCGCGATCGGTTTCGTCGTGGCGCCCGGCACCGCGTTTGCGCAGGCCGCACCCGCCGAGGAGGCCGCCGCGCCCAGCTCGGGCCTTCAGGACATCGTCGTCACGGCGCGCCGGTCGTCGGAAAGCGCGCAGAATGTGCCCATCGCCATCACCACGGTGACGGCCGAGAATCTCCAGCGTCTCAGCGTCCGCGACGTCGTCGACATCCAGAAGGTAACGCCCGGCCTGTTCATATCTTCGCAGAACACCGGCGGCCGCGCCAAGCTCACCATTCGTGGGCAGACCGAGGCCGACAGCCGCCTCAGCACCGATGGCTCGGTGGGCGTCTATATCGATGGTGTTCCGCTCACGCGCAGCTACGGCCTGCGTTCCAACATGATCGACCTCGCCCAGGTCGAGGTGCTGAAGGGGCCGCAAGGCACGCTGTTCGGCAAGAATACGACCGGCGGCGCGCTCAATATCACCACCCAGCATCCGACCTACCAGCTCGGCGGCTATGTCGATCTGCTCTACGGTTCCTATGACAACAAGCAGATCGTCGCGGCGCTCAACCTGCCGATCGTCGACGACAAGCTTGCCGTCCGCGTCGTCGGGCAGCGCATTCATCGTGACGGCTATGGGGAAAATGGCGTCGGCGTCGACGTCGGCGTCGATCGGGCCTGGTTCGGCCGCGCGCTGGTGCGGGCCGACCCGACCGACGATCTGCACATCCTGCTGTCGGCCGATTATTATAAGCAGAACAACACCAGCACCAACGTCCTGCTGACCTATAACGGGATGTTGGTGCGCGGTAATTCGGCGACCGGGTCGCTGGGGTCGATCGCTGCACAGCTCGGCCTCGATCCGACGTCGGCGGCGGATCGCATGACGGCCTACAACCAGTGGCTGACCTATTTCTCGCGGTCGGGCAACCAGTATAGCGACAGCGGTGACTTCTACGGCAATAGCGGCACCGGGCCGCTTGTCGACGACGTCAAGCATTATGGTTTCTCGGCGACGATCGAATATGAGGTGGGCGACGTCACCCTCAAGTCGATCTCGGCGCTCCGCCGCCTCCGGGTGGCGAACGGGCAGGATCTCGATTCCACGCCCTTCGCGATCCAGGAATCGCTCGTCACCACCCGGCAGAAGAACTTCAGCCAGGAATTTCAGGCCTCGGCGATCGACGGCACCGGCCTCGATTGGCAATTCGGCCTGTTCTACAACAAGGAGACCGGCAACGAAGGCTCGTTCAGCAACGCGCTCAGCTACGTCAACACCGGCCGGGCGTCGGTGGTCGATGCCGATCTGACCAACAAGTCGAAGGCCGCCTATGCGCAGGCCGTGTATAATTTCGGCGGCGGCGTCCGCTTCACCGGCGGCCTGCGCTACACCAAGGACGATCGTGCGGTGACGTCGCACAACCGCCGGGACGTCTCCTATGCGAACGCGCCGGTGCCGCCGGTGTCGCGCAACACCTGCTTCGTCACCGTCGGGGGGGGCTCGATCGATCCGGCGGTCTGCACCTATTCGGCGTCGACCTCTTCCAAGAAGGTGACCTGGCTCGCCAGCGCCGACTGGCGGCCGATCCCGCAGTTGATGGTCTACGGTTCCTACAGCCGGGGCTATCGCGCCGGCGGCTTCAGCATCCAGGCCGCCAGCTCGGTGCCCGCGACCGCAGCGGCGCTCGCCGCCAATTTCACGCCCTTCCTTCCGGAGGTGGTCGACAATTTCGAGCTGGGCTTCAAGTCGGACCTGCTCGACCGGCGGTTGCGCATCAACGGCGCCGTCTTCCGGCAGGATTACCAGAACATCCAGGCGCAGATCCGCGACGCGGTCAACGGCCAGGTCGTTTCGCTGATCCGCAATGCCGCCAAGGCGAAACCCTATGGCGGCGAGATCGAGGTGATCGCCCAGGTCACCCCCGAATGGCAGATCAACGGCAGCGCCGCCTATCTCCGGGCCAAATACGATAAATATTTCGCCCTCGACGCGAACGGCAACCTGCAGGATCTGAGCAACCTGTCCTTCCCGGCGCCGAAATGGACCTGGAACGCGGGCACTTCCTACACCCTGCCGGTGGCCAACGGCTCGATCGAGTTCAACGCCAACCTGTCCTATCGCAGCCGGGTCAATTTCCGGCCGCAACTTGGCCAGAACGACGCCAGCGTTTCGCAGCCGGGCTACACGCTGCTCGATGCCCGCATCGCCTACGATATCGATAGCATCGGCCTGAACATTGCCGTGTTCGGCAAGAACCTGACCAAGGAACGCTATCTCAACGCAGCGACCAACCTGGAATCGCTCGGCTGGAACGTCGGCTTCCCGGGTGATCCGCGCACCTTCGGCGTACAGCTGCGCAAGACCTTCTGATCGTCCGGCCCCCGCGCGACATGGGTCGCGCGGGGCGGGCAGGGGCCGGGGCGGAACGACGGTGATGGCCGACAGGACCGCCCCTCCCGCCTCCCTTGTTTGTTTCGACCGGCGCTTCCTGCTGCCGTTGCTGGTGGCGGCGACGCTGAACCCGATGAACTCGGCGATGCTGGCGACCGCACTGGTGCCGATCGGCCGGGCCTTTCCCCAACAGGAAGCGATCGCCGCCTGGCTGATCGCCACGCTCTACCTGACGGCGGCGGTCGCCCAACCCGTCCTCGGCGGGATCGCGGACAAGCTGGGTGCGCGTCGCACCCTGCTCGGCGGCATGGGGTTCCTCGCGGCCGGCGCGGTGCTCGGGGCGATCGCCTTCGATCCCTGGACGCTGATCGCATCGCGCGCGTTGATCGGCTTCGGCACCGCGGTTGGCTTTCCCTGCGCGGTGGTGATGATCCGCCAACGTTCCGAGCATCTCGGCATAGAGCCGCCCGCGCGGCTGCTCGGCCTGTTGTCGATGGCAAGTTCGGCGTCGATGGCGGTGGGACCGCCGCTCGGCGGGGTGCTGACCGGCCTGCTCGGCTGGCGCTGGGTCTTCCTGATCAACCTGCCGCTGGCGATCGTCACCGCGGCGCTGGCGATCTGGCTGTCGCCGGCCGACGATCGCCTGCGGCGGGAGAGCCGGGCCCGTTTCGACCTGCCCGGCATCGCGCTCTTCACCCTGGCGATGACCGCGCTGATGCTGTTCCTGATGAACCTGGCCAAGGGCGTCCATGTCGGCGGACTGGTGGCCGCCACGCTGCTGGCAGCGTCGCTGGTGATCGTCGAGGGGCGGATGCGCGAGCCCTTCATCGATTTTCGGCTGATCATCGCCAACCGCGCGCTGGCAGGCACCTACGCGCATCACGTCCTGCTCAACTTCCTGCTCTACTGCCTCTTCTATTCGATTCCGCAATGGGCACAGGCGTGGCTGCATGTGCCGATCGAACAGTCGGGGCTGGTGCTGCTGCCCGTCGCCGTCTCGTCGAGCCTCGCCTCGCTCGCCCCCACCCGTGGCGCATGGGGACGCGCGATGGAGATCGCAGGATTGCTATCGCTGATCGTGACGAGCGGCGGACTGTTCCTGCTCGACGGATCGACGACGCTCGCCGGGTTGATAGCGCTGACCCTGCTGTTCGGGATCGGCAACGGCGCGCTCAACATGGTCAACCAGCAACGCATGCTCGACCACGCGCCGCCGGACCGCAGCGGCACGGCGGCCGGCCTGCTCCGTACGGCGCAATATTGCGGCGCGATCCTGAGCGCGCCCTTCACCGCCTATCTGCTGGGTGGGCATTTCGGGCCGGAACCGATGAAGGCGCTGGGGCTGGCCCTGTTGCCGATCGCGGCGCTCATGCTGCTGCTGACGCTGCGGCGGTTGCGCTCCGCCTAGCGGTTTGCGGCCAGGATCTTCCTGACCGCGCGGGCAGCCATCACGCGGACCAGATGGCCGCGATAGTCGGCGTCGGCGTGGATGTCGCTGTTGAGGTCGCTGGTGTCGAGTTCGGCGCCGTCGAGCGCTTCCGGCGCGAAGTCGGCGGTCAGCGCCGCCTCGGCCTCGTGCCAGCGGAACACCCCCTGCGATCCGGCGCCGGTCACCGCGATCCGCAGGCCGTCCATCGCCCGCGCGACGAACACACCGGCCAGCGCGAAGCGCGACGCGGGGTGGCGGAACTTCATATAGGCCGCGGCGGCGGGGACGGGGTAGCGGACCCCGGTCACCAATTCGCCTTCCGCCAGCGCGGTTTCGAACACGCCCAAAAAGAAATCGTCGGCGGCGATCTCCCCGGCGGTCGTCAGGATCGTCGCACCCAGCCCCAGACAGGCGGCGGGATAGTCGGCTGCCGGATCGTTGTTGGCGATCGATCCGCCCATCGTGCCCTGCGCGCGGACCAGCGGATCGCCGATCCCGCCGGCCAGTTCGGCGAGGACGGGCAGGGCGGTGGCGAGCTCCTTCGACGAGGCGACGTCGACGTGCCGGGTCATCGCCCCGATCGTGACGGCACCCGAGCCGATATCGATTCCGCGCAGCTCCTCGCAGTCGCGCAGGTCGATGACGTTGCCGGTCATGACAAAACGCAGCTTCATCATCGGCAGCAGCGACTGTCCGCCGGCGAGTAAGCGGCCGTCGCCCAGTTCGGCGAGAAGCGCCTTGGCTTCCTCGGCGCTGGCGCAGCGATGATAGTCGAACGGATACATCGGTGATCTCCGAGGATCAGGCGTCCGGCCGGTCGGCCATCGCCAGCGCACCCGCACGGATCGCCTCGACGATGTTCTGGTAACCGGTGCAGCGGCAGATATTGCCCTCCAGCTCGTCGCGGATCGTGTCGCGATCGAGGTCGGTGCCGAGCCGTCGCACCATGCCGACGGCGCTCATGATCATTCCCGGCGTGCAATAGCCGCATTGCAGCCCATGATGCTCGCGGAAGGCCGCCTGCATCGGGTGCAGCGCTTCGCCGTCCGACAGGCCCTCGATCGTCACGACCTCGGCGTCCTCGCAGGACAGGGCGAGGGTGGTGCAGCTCTTCACCGCGCGGCCGTTCACATGGACGACGCAGGCGCCGCACTGGGTGGTGTCGCAGCCGACATGGGTGCCGGTCAGGCGCAGCGTCTCGCGCAGGAACAGTACCAGCAGCGTGTTGGCCTCGACCTCCCGCGCAACGGGGCGGCCGTTCACGGTCATGTTCACCAGCGGCATCGTCGGTCTTCCGTCCTGTTGGCGATGGCGGCCGTCATTCGGCGGCCATCGCATGGGGCATCCCGCCGGCGTCGCGGATCGCGCGCCACAGGCGCTGCGGCGTCGCCGGCATGTCGAAATTGGTGATGCCGAGCGGGCCAAGCGCGTCGGCGATCGCGTTCATCGCAGCGGGCAGAGCGCCGACCGTGCCGCCCTCGCCGCAGCCCTTGATGCCCAGCGGATTGTTGCGCGACGGCGTGTCGCTGCTGACGATGCCGATCGCGGGCATGTCGAGCGCGCGGGGCATCTGGTAATCCATGAAGCTGCCCGTCGCGAGCTGCCCTTCCTCGTCATAATGGATATATTCGCCGAGCGCCTGGCCCAGGCCCTGGACCACGCCGCCATGGACCTGTCCCTTGACGATCATCGGGTTGATCGCCTTGCCGACATCCTCCGACACCCAATAGCCGACAAAGTCGAGATGGCCGGTTTCGGGGTCGATCTCGACCTCGCAGACATGGCAGCCATTGGGGAAGGTCGGGCCCGCCAGCCGGGTCATCTGGCGGTGCGACAGCCCGCCCTCGAAGCCGGGGGGCAGGTGCATCGGCTGGTGCGCGAAGCGGGCGACCTCGGCCAGCGTCGCGCTGCGGTTGCTGTCGCGCGCGGCGAAGACGGCGCCCTCGCGATAGTCGATCTGGTCGGGCTCGACCTCCAGCATGATCGCCGCGACCTGCTTGCCCTTGGCGATCACCTTGCTCGCCAGCGTCTCGAGCAGGAAGCCCGCGACCACGGCCGATCGCGATCCGCCGGTGCCGAAGCCATAAGGAATCTGATCGGTGTCGCAGTCGCGCACGCTGACCTTGTCGGGGGGCACGTGCATGAATTCCGCGATCAGCTGGCGGTACATCGTCTCGTGGCCCTGGCCATGGTTCTGCATGCCGGTGGTGACGGCGATCGCGCCGCTGGTGTCGACCTCGATCGCGCCCATCTCGTCGAGCTGGCCCGCGGCGATCTCGATCACATGCGCCATGCCGATGCCGCGCAGCCTGCCGCGCGCCCATGCCCCGGCGCGGCGCCGTTCGAAGCCGTTCCAGTCCGATATCTCCTGGACCTTGGCCTGGCTCGCCGGGAAATCGCCGCTGTCATAGGTGAAGACGAAGCCCGTATCATAAGGCATCCGGTCGGCGGGGATGAGGTTGCGGCGGCGCAGCTCGGCCGGGTCCATGCCCAGGTCGCGCGCCGCGACGTCGATTACCCGTTCGATCATCATCGACGCCTCGGGCCGGCCGGCGCCGCGATAGGGACCGATCGGCACGGTGTGGGTGAACAGGCCGCGTATCTCGCCATGGATGGCGGGCAGGACATAGACGCCGCTGAGGCCGCCGATATTGCCCAGTGCGCAATGGACGCCGGCAAGGCTCAGATAGGCGCCGAAATTGGCCTTCACCCGGACCCGCAGGCCGAGGAAGCGAGCCTCCTCGTCGAGCGCCAGCTCGGCATGGACGATCTGGTCGCGGGCGTGGCAGTCGGCCAGGAACCCCTCGGATCGTTCGGAGGTCCAGCGGACCGGCCGGCCGACCCGGCGGGCCGCCCACATCACCAGCGCCAGCTCGGGATGCGGCACGCCCTTGAGGCCGAAGCCGCCGCCGACGTCGAGCGCGACGGCCCGGATCCGGTGGGACGGCAGGCCGAGCACGCCGGCGAGCTGCTCACGGCTCATATGCGGGTTCTGGATGCTGGCGTGGAGCGTGAAGCGCTGGTCCGCCTCGCTCCATTCGGCGACCGCGGTGCGCGGTTCCATCGTCGATACCGCGACCCGGCTGATGCGGAAGTCGACCTGCGCCACATGCGCGGCCCTGGCAAAGGCGTCGTCGGTGGCGCTCTTGTCGCCGACCTCGGTCAGGACGCAGAGATTGCCGGGGCATTGCTCCCATACCAGCGGGGCACCCGGAGCATCGGCCAATGCGAGGTCGGCGACGCAGGGCTGCGCCTCATAGTCGACCTCGATGAGCTCGGCGGCGTCCTTCGCGGCGTTCAGCGTCTCGGCGACGATGACGGCGACGGGTTCGCCGACATAGCGGGTGACGTCGCGCGCGATCACCGCGAAGGGCGGTTCGAAATTGGGCTGGCCGTCGGGACCGGTGCGACGGACCATCGAGGTGAACCCGCCCAGGCCGTCGGCCGTTGCGTCGGCGCCGGTCAGGATCGCCAAGACGCCCGGAACCTCCAGCGCGGCATCGATCGCGATGCCGCCGATCCGCGCGAAGGCGTGCTGCGATCGCAGGACGTACATCCGCGCCGATCCGGCAGGGGCGATGTCGTCGGTATAGCGGCCGGTGCCGCGCACCAGGCGCAGATCCTCGGTCCTCGGCAGCGACTGGCCTATTCCGAACTCGCGCATATGTCCTCTTCCCTGTCCGGGGCGCTGCCCGGGCCGTCGATGCCGGCCGGGTCACTATAGGGGTGCGATTCCCATCTGCCCAATTTTGTCGCGGTGCGACCGGATGGATTCGCCCGCCTTTAGGAAACTGCTGCCCGAGTGGATTCCCATTCCGCTCAATTCGGGCCTTTCCGGCGAAAAGGCGGCGATTTCGGTATGGCC
Organism: Rhizorhabdus histidinilytica; assembly: GCF_900167915.1. Taxonomy (GTDB): domain Bacteria; phylum Pseudomonadota; class Alphaproteobacteria; order Sphingomonadales; family Sphingomonadaceae; genus Rhizorhabdus; species Rhizorhabdus histidinilytica. The sequence continues at coordinate 124,620 of NZ_FUYM01000007.1, forward strand.
GATCGCTTGTGGCGGGCCGGGTGCCGCGATAGCCAGCGAAGGAGACGGGGCGACGAGCCGTCCCGAGCCGATGGAGCGGATTTCTTATGGCGTTCAAGATGGATGGCGAGAGCGTGCTGCCGGCCGGCCGCGAGACGGTCTGGGCCAATCTCAACGATCCGGAGACACTCAAGGCCTGCATTCCCGGTTGCCAGGAGCTGGAGCAGAAGGAGAATGGCGGCTTTTCGGCGGTGGTGAAGGTGAAGATCGGCCCGGTCTCCGCGACCTTCAAGGGATCGGTCGACCTCACCGACCTCGATCCGCCCAGCGGCTATCGCATCGTCGGCCAGGGCGAAGGCGGCGCGGCCGGCTTTGCGCGGGGCGGCGCGACGGTCGGCCTGATCGAGCAGGAGGACGGCACGCTGCTGCGCTACGACGTTGACGCGGTGATCGGCGGGCGGCTGGCGCAGCTCGGCGGACGGCTGGTCAACGGCGTCGCCAAGAAGCTGGCCGACGAGTTCTTCGCCAAGTTCGCGCAGCTCATCGAGGAACGGCACGGGACGGCCAGCGTCTGACCTGCCTGCTCCGTGGATAGGAAAAGGGCCGTCCCGAGAGGCGGCCCTGTTCGTTTCAGTCGATCGAGAAGCGTGGGATGACCGCGTCGCGCATGGCGTGCAGGAAATCGAGCTTGTCGGGCATCAGCGCGGTGAAGGCGATGTTGCGGATGCCCATCGTCTCCAGCGACCGGATACGCTCCACGAAATCGTCGGGCGTGCCGAGGATGCCGAAGCGGTCGGCCAGATAGTCGCGCAGGCCCAGCTCGTCGAGCATCGCCGCATTGCGCTGCGGCGTCGCGGCGCCGGGCGTCTCATGGTGGCCCATGAAGTCGTAGCGGCGCTTCAGTTCCTGTAGCTTCGGCCAGATGGCGTCGGGGATGAACTTGCCCTCCTGCTGGAACCGGGCGAGGCGGTTGCCGATCCCCAGCAGTCCCGACGGAATGGTGTCGATCGCGGCGTCGCGCGAGCTGCCCATGCAGGCGCGGGCGTGCCACCAGATATCGATGTCGTCGATCGACCGGCCGGCCTCGCGCGCGGCCTCGTCGATCTGGCGAAGCGTGTCCTCGATCACCTCGGGCAGGAAGCCCGTCTCCAGGAAGACGCCGTCGGCGATGCGGCCGGCGAGGCGCAAGCCCTTGGGACCGCCGGGCGCCATGTAGATCGGGATATGGTCATGATACCAGCCGAACTGGACCTTGTTGCCGCGATAGGTCGCTTCGCCCTTTTCCAGCAGTGCGCGCACGGTGAGGATATATTCCTCCAGATCGGCCTGCTTCGCGGGCTTCTCACCCAGATTGTAGACGCCGCTGTCGCCGGTCGACAGGCCCAGATAGGCGCGGCCTCCGGCGATCTCGTTGACCGCCGCTATGCCCGCCGCGGCCACCGCCGGATGGCGGGTGACCGGGTTGCTGATGTAGGAGCCGAGCCTGCACCGGCTGGTCTCCAGCGCGATCATGGTCAGGCCGACATAATGGTCGCCGACCAGCGCCGGCGTGTCGCCGGTCATCACCATCGCGAAGCCGGCCTCGTCCGCCGTGCGGCTGAGCAGCTTAAATTCGTCGAGCTTCTTCGGATAGAATCCGTGGCCGAATGCAAAGCGCATGGCGTCCCTCCTTGGATGACGACCCTGCGACTAGGCGGACGGCGGCGGGATGGCTCATATGATTTTTCGCCCAGTCATGTCGTCGGGCCGGCGATCCGGAACGGATCAAGCGTCGGTTTCCGGTGCGCCGATGATCGCCCTGCCGACGCCGCTCTCCTCCATGAAGCGGGCGATGCGGGCAAGGTTGGAGCGGCAGAAGTCGCTGGCCGCCGCGAAGTCGCCCGCCTCCATCAGGTCGAGCAGATGCTCCTGGCTGGCGACGTCGAGCTGGAAGGCCGTCTTGCCGACCGCCATGTTGGTCGCCGTGGCCGCCGCGACCATCGGTTCGTAGATGGTGTGGATCATGCTGACGATCAGATCGAGCACGCGGTTCTCCATCAGGCCGACCAGCACCCTGTGGAAGGCGGTGGTGCGGCCGACATAGGCGCCGACGTCGTGCATCGCCGCCCGCGCCTGCGCCAGGATCGCGCGCAGCTCCCCGAACTGCTCCGGGGTGATCCGACCCTCCAGCCCGCGCACCAGCTCGGGCTCGATCATCGACCGGGCGCGCTGGAGTTCGAGCAGGGTCGCCTGCTTGGTCTGCAGGTAGATGGCGGCGTTGGCGGCGGTGATCGTGACGGCCGGATGGCGTACCGCGGCGCCACCGTTCTTGCCGCGCTGGATCACCACCAGGCCCATCGCCTCGAGAATGCGGATCGCCTCGCGGAGGGTGGGACGGGAGATGCCGAACATCGCCATCATCTCGGTTTCGCTGGGCAGGCTCTCGCCCGCCTTGAAACGCCCTTCGACGATTTCCTTGCGGAGATAGTTGGCGGCCTTCTCGCCCAGTTTCACGGGTCGTAGCTTGCTGGCCGAAGGCGGCACGATGGAGTTCCTGAAATCGCTGTCGTTCGTCTTGAGAAGGAGGCGTCGAACCCGCGCTTGTCAAGCATGGCGGTCTTGTCACCCATAAGACCCCCTCCTACACAACGCTAAGAAAAAAACTGGAGAGGCGTCGGTTATGTGCGATTCTTCCACCGCCGAGTCGCGCGTCGACCGACGCAGCTGGTACATGCTGGGCATATTGGTGCTCGTCTACATCATGGGCTCGGTCGACCGCGCCGTGCCCTCTGTCGTCGTCGAGCCGCTCAAGCGCGAATTCGACCTGAGCGACGCGCAGATCGGGGTGCTCACCGGCTTCGCCTATTCGATCCCTTATGCGCTGGCGGCGCTGCCTGGCGGCTGGTTGCTCGACCGGCTCGACCGGCGCCGCTTCCTCGCCTTCACCACGGTGGTGTGGAGCGTGCTCACCATGGCGGGCGCGGCGGTGCAGAACTATGTCGCACTGCTGCTCGCGCGGATGGGCGTCGGCGCGTCGGAGGCGCCGGCCTCTCCGGGCAGTCTGTCGCTGATCAGCGATCTCTTCCCGCGCGAACGACGCGGCACTGCGGTCAGCCTCTATTATGCCGGCACCGCCGTCGGGCAGTTCATCACCTTCATGGTCGGCGGCTGGCTGCTGATGCATTTCGGCTGGCGCTCGCTGTTCCTGATCGCCGGCGTGCCGGGCCTGGTCCTCGCCGCGCTGCTGGTCTTCACCTGCAAGGAGCCGGAGCGCGGCCGCTTCGACCCTCCCTCCGCCGAGGGGCCGCGCCGGGCGGTCTCCTATGCCGTGGCGGCGCGCTGGATCCTGCGGTCGCGGCCGCTGCTCCACAGCATCTGGGGCAATATGCTGTCGACCGGCGTGCAGTTCTCGGTGATGGTGTGGACGGTCTCCTTCCTGGTCCGCATCCACGGCCTGACCCCCGAGAGGGCGGCGATCTGGGTCGGGCTCGGCATCGGGCTGATGCAGACCCTGGGATCGCTGCTCGCCGGCCCCGTCACCGACCGTTTCTCGCGCGGCGAATCCGCCCGGCTGGCGCTGGTGCCGGCGACCTTCACGGTGCTTGCCGCATTGACCGGCGTCGCAATGTGCCTCGCGCCGACGCTCACCGCGGCGCTCGTCGCCATGGCGGTATTCGCGGTGCTCGTCGGCGGGGTGGTCGGCCCTGGCTATGCCACGCTGGTCAGCTTCACCGAGCCGCACATGCGGGGTTCGGTCCTCTCGATCGCCAAACTCTTCTCGATCCTGATCGGCAATGGCGTGCTGTCCTTCATGACCGGCAAGCTCAGCGACATGATCGGCACGCCGGATTCGATCCGCTGGGCGCTGGCGGCGACGCTGCTGTTCCACCTCTGGGCCGCCTTCCACTTCTGGCGCGCGTCGCGTGCCGCGCAGCGGATTGCGGCGAATAACTCCGCGTAGAAAGTTAAATCATATAAACAATTAGATTGTCGCCATCGGGCGGCCTTCCTACCATCCCGTCGACGAGCTTCGCGCGAACCGGCGAGCCCAGGAACCGACAGGAGACGACCCGATGGCGATTGCCGGCAAGACCATTCTCGTGACCGGGGCGACCGGCCAGCTCGCCGGGGCGGTCGCGCGCGGGCTGGTGGGGGACAACGAGATCATCGCACTCGCCCGCTTCAGCGCGCCCGGATCGCGTGAGAGCCTGGAGGCGGCCGGGGTCCGCTGCGTCCGCGGCGACTACGTCACCCGCGATTTCCGGGAGGCGCCGGAGACGGTCGATTATGTCTTCCATGCCGCCGCCAACACCAAGCCGGCGACGATGGAAGAAGGGATGCGCGACAATGCGGAGGGCACTGCCTTCCTGATGGAGCGCTACAGGGACGCCAGGGGCTTCGTCCATGTTTCGGCGACGGGCTGCTATGCCGCGCATCCCGATCCCGAGCATGTATTCACCGAGGACGAGCCGCTCGGCGGGGCCACCTATTTCGCGCCTATGTACGGCGTGTCGAAGACCGCGACCGAGGGCGTGGTCCGCTCGCTATGCCGGATCTATGGCCTGCCGACCGTTATCGCCCGGATGAACGTCGCCTATGGCGGGCCCTATTTCGACGGCGGCCTGCCGGGGCGGCAGCTCGATGCGCTGCTGGCGGACGAGCCGATCAGGCTGCAGCGCGGCCAGCGCTGGTTTCAGGCACCCATCCATGAGGACGATATCACCCGCCATGTGCCGATCCTGCTGGAGAAGGCGACGGTGCCGGCGACGATCATCAACTGGGGCGGCGACGAAGGCGTCGAGGTCGAGACCTGGGTCCGTTACCTCGGCGAGCTGGTCGGCAAGGAACCGCGCTTCGAATATGACGACCGGCCGCGCTCGGCGAGCTGGATCGGCGATCATCGCAAGCGCATCGCGCTCGGCTGCGAATGCCGGGTCCATTGGCGGGAGGGCATGAAGCGGATGATCGCCGCGCGCCATCCCGAAGTGAAGATACGCGAGATCGCGTGATGTCCCGAGGAGGAGCGGCATGATGACGCGCTACGATCATATCTGCCTGACGGTCGGCGACCTCGATCGCTCGATCGCCTTCTACGAGCGCTATTTCGGGCTGAAGGTCGTGCGGCGCGATGCGCCCCACAAGGGGGCGGTGGTGGAATCCATGACCGGTGTCGCGGGCGGCGAACTGCTCGCCGCCTTCCTGACCGACGGTCGCTTCGTCCTGGAGCTGACCCAGTTCACGGCGGGGCAGGGCGCGCGCACCACCGGCTCCCCCGCCAACGAGGTGGGCAGCCCGCACATCGGCTTCGCCTGCGATGATGTCCGTGCGATCCATGCGAAGTGGAGCGTCGAGGGCGTCCGTTTCCATGCCGATCCGATCGTCAGCCGCACCCGCAACACCTGGTCGGTGATGATGTCGGACCCCGACGGAATCCTGATCGAGCTGCGCGAGGGCCCGGCGCTGACGCCGGAGCAGTTCGCCCTGGCAGGCGCCTGATCGCGAAGCGAACGGACTTGGGGAGAGTGTGACATGGCGCTGGACGCCGAAGAGCTGAAGGCGCGGGCCCGCGCCGAGACCGGGTTGAACGATTATGGCGACGCGCCGCTTGACGAGTCTCTGGACATTTTCTGCCGCTCGCTCCGGGAGGAGGCGCGGCTGACTCCGGAGGGCGTCGAAAAGGCCGAGGCGCTGATCCTCTCGCGCCTTGCCGAGCGGCTGCGCATCGAGGATTTCATCGCCCGTCATCCCGAGGTGCTCGAACAGGAAGTGGCGCCCGTCGTGCTGCTGGCCGGCATGCCGCGCAGCGGCACCACCGCCTTCGCCCAGCATCTGTCGGAGGACCCCGCCGCGCGCGCGATCCCGCGATGGGAATGCAACAGCCTCGTCCCTCCCGAGGCCGGCGCCCATGGCGATGACGATCCGCGCCTCGCGAAAAGCCGTGCCGCCTTCGAGCAGGCGTTCAGGGAGATGCCCTGGCGGCAGGCGATCCTGCCCAACAACTATGACGACCCCGCCGAGCACGGCATCCTGATGGGCCTGACTTTCCTTAACCTCCAGCTGCCGACGCTCTATCGGGTGCCGAGCTGGGAAGCCTGGATGATGGAGCAGGACCTGACGCCTGGCTACGAGTATCTGGCCAAGGTGCTGAAGCTGCTGCAATGGGCCAAAGCTGCCGATTTCTGGAGCCTCAAGCTGCCGCCCGACCTGTTCGCTCTCAACGCCATCGACCGGGTCTTTCCCGGCACGCGCTTCGTCTGGTCGCATCGCCATCCGCTCGAATCGATCTCATCGGTGTGCAGCCTGTCGGCCAATCTGCGCGAGAAGCAGGCCGGGGCCCATGTCGATCCGCTAGAGATCGGGCCGACCCAGCTCGCCTTCCAGGCCGAAGCCTGCGACCGTGCTATGGCCGCGCGGGCGACGATCGGCGAGGATCGGTTCATCGACGTCTACCAGTCGGACCTCTCGCGCGACATCCCCGGCACGATCGAGGCGCTCTATGCGAAGCTGGGGCTGCCGTTCACCGATGCCTATCGTGCCAAGCTGACGGCGCGCTTGGTGGAGAAGCCGCGTGGTCGCTTCGGCAAGCATGACCATCAACTCGATCGCTACGGGATCAGCGAGCGGCAGGTCGTCGATCGCTTCTCCGTCTATATCGACAGGTTCCATTCGGGCCGCGACTGAGGAGGGCAGGGCGATGCTGAAGGACCGCAGGATTCTCGTCACCGGCGTCACCGGAAAGGCGGTCATCCCGATCGCGGCGGCGCTCGCCCGGGACAATGAGGTGTGGGGGCAGGCGCGCTTCACCGATCCGCGCGACCGCCAGGCGATCGCCGCGCTCGGCATCCGGCCCTGCGCCGCCGACCTCGACAGCGGTGACCTCGGCGAACTGCCCGGCGATGTCGACTATGTCCTCCACTTCGCCTGGATGCGCGCAGCGCGCGAGGCGCTGGAGCAGGCGATGCGGGTCAACGTCGAGGGTGCCGGGCTGATCCTCAACCATTGCCGCACGGCGAAGGCCGCGCTCGTCGTCTCCTCGACGGCAGTCTATCTGGCCCATTCCGATCCCTGGCATCGCTATCGCGAGGGCGATCCGGTGGGACCCAGCGCCACGGCGGCGGCGGCAACCAGCCCGATATGCAAGGTCGGGTTGGAAGCGATGGCGCGTTTCGCGGCGCGGACCCACGACCTGCCGGTCACCATCGCCCGGCTCAACACGGTGCTCGGGCCGCACCAGGCCTTCTACGGCAAGCAGGTGGCGGCGGTGCTCGAAGGGCGGGAGATCGTCCTGCCCGGCGAGACCGACACGCACAGTCCGATCCACAGCGAGGACATGATCCGCCAGATCGAGCCGCTGCTCGACGCGGCCGGGCGCGCTCCGCTGACCGTCAACTGGTGCGGCGACGACGTCGCGATCAGCCAGGAGACGATCGCTCGGATCGGCGAGCGCGCCGGCCGAGACGTGCGCTTCACCGTCCGGTCGGCGCCGGGCCTCGCGGGCGGCAACATCTCCGATCCGGAGAAGCGGCGCTCGATCACGGGCCCGTGCCTGACCGGGTTCGGCGAGGGCTTCGAACGCCTGCTCGACGAGATGCTCGACGGTGCCGCGCCGTCCTTGCCGCAGCGCGACTGGGCCTATGGCTCGGGCGCGCAGAACCAGATCTTCCAGGGCATCGCCTGAAAGCCCGTCAAGACGAGAGGAGCGAGGACCATGGCGGAAGCACTGGACATAGCGCGGCAGGCCGACCTGGGGGGCAAGGTGGCGCTGGTCACCGGCGGCTCCTCCGGTCTCGGTGCGGAGACGGTGAGGGCGCTCGCGCTCGCGGGGGCCGACGTCGTCTTTACCGCGCGCAACCTCGATGCCGGTGCGGCGGTGTTGCGCGCGGTGGAGGAGACGGGCAGGGGGCGGGCGAGGCTGCTCCCGCTCGATCTGTCGGATTTCGCCGATGTCGAGCGTTTTGCGGATGCACTGGATGCACCCGCCATCGACCTGCTGATCGCCAATGCCGGCGTGTCCGAAACGCCGGCCGAGCGCCAGGCCGACGGCCTCGACACGCGTTTCGCCACGAACCATCTCGGCCATTTCCTGCTCGTCCATCGCCTGCTCGGCCGATTGTCGGTGCGTGGCGCGCGGGTCGTGATGCTCAGCTCGGCGGGGCACAAGGGGCGGCCTGTGCGTCTCGACGATCTCGGCTGGCGCCGCCGCGAGATCCAGCACCGCGTCGCCTATGGCGAATCGAAGAGCGCCAATATCCTGTTCGCGGTCGAGGCGACCCGGCGTTGGCACGATCGCGGCATCTTCGCCAATGCGGTGCTGCCCGGATCGATCATGACCGGCTTGCAGCGCCACCATTCACCCGAGCGATTGGCTGAGATGAACGCGATCGGTGGGGTCGGCACCGTCGATTCGGTGTTCGGCACGGTGGGTCAGGGCGCCGCGACCTCGGTCTGGGCGGCGGTCTCCCCGGAACTCGACCGGGTCGGCGGGCTCGTGCTCGAGGATTGCGGCCTGTGCCGGGTCGCTGGACCCGGCATGCATGCCTGGCGCGGCTATGAGCTGCACGCCACCGACAGTGAGACGGCGCGCGCCTTGTGGACCGCCTCGGCGGCGATGCTGGGCGAGCTGGGACACGCGATCGAGGCGTGAAAGGGAGCCGAGGCATGACGACGTGGCGCGACGATGCCCTGGACTTCGATCCGGCCGGCGGCATGCCGCCCGAGGCGGACCATGCGCTGATGGAGCAGCCCGAAGGCACCGAGCTGTTCGGCGAGAACCATGCCTTCTGGTTCTTTGACGGAGAGGGCCGCGCGCATGGCTATACCCATGTCGAGGCCTTCCAGGACTTCTACGAGCTGCGCGCCGAGCGCTTCTGGCTGACCCTGCCCGACGGCCGCATCTATTATAGTTGGGGCGATGGCACCCGCAGCACCAGGCGTGCGCCGGCTGGCTCCAACCTTGTGATGAGCTGCATCGAACCCTTCCGCCACTGGACGATCGACTTCTTCGGCACGATGCGGCTGTCCGACGCCGACGAGTTGGCGCGGGGCCGACCCGTCGAGGGATCGCGTCCGGTGGTGCGGCTGCACATCGACGTCGAGACGGCGGCGGAGCCGTGGCGGCTGGGGACGCTCGGCATGAAGGACAATGTCTTTGCCAGGAGCTTCTTCGGCGAGGACCGTTATGAGCAGCTCTGCCGCTTCACCGGCTGGGCCGCGATCGAGCAGGAGGCGCCGATCCGGTTGTCGGGTATGGCGATGCGGACCCATCGGCGCGGATCACGGCGGATGGCGGGATGGCATGGCCATAGCTGGCAAACGGCGCTGTTCCCGAGCGGCCGTGGCTTCGGCTTCGAACGCTTCCCCGACCGCGATGGGCCCGAGGGGAGGGCCGAGCCGGCCTGGAGCGAGGGCTATGTTCTCGACAAGGGACGGATCGTTCCCGCCGAAATCCTCGAATCGGGCTGGCTCACCGCGCTCACCCCGAAGGATGAGGCGATCACTGTGCGGCTGCGCGCGGCGGGGCGGGAGCACGTCATCCGCGGCCGTACCATCGCGACCGTCTGGCGCACCATTCAGGCCGGCCGGACCGGCGATCGCAACGTTCGCCGCTTCGGCATCTGGGGCCGCGAAGGCGATTATGTGATGGGGCAGGGGGTGACGCTGTGGGACTGGGCCGGCGAGACCGTCTACGGCCACACCGAGCGGTCGACGCTGACCACCGACCTCCTCGGCCGTTAGGCGGCAACATATCCCGCCCGCAGCCGGGCGATCAGCTCGGCGGCCGGCGGGATGTCGTCGATGCTCCCGACGCCATGGCCCGCGCTCCACACGTCGCGCCATGGCTTGGTGCCTTCGGGCAGGTTGGGCTTGAAGCGGGCGACCGGCGCAGGCAGGTCGTCGGGATCGAGCCCCGCGGCGGCGATCGAGCCGCGCATGAAGGTCGCGGGCAGGCCCGAGATGCGGTCGGTGACGAGGATATCGGCCATGCGCTGCGAAACCAGCAGATCCTTGTAGGCCGGCGGCGCCATCGATTCGCGCGTCGCGGCGAAGCGGGTGCCCATATAGGCGAAGTCGGCGCCCAGCACCTCGGCCGCGCGGACGGACTGGCCGTCGCCGATGCCGCCTGCCAGCGCGATCATCCCGTCCCACATCGCGCGGACCTGCCGCACGAAGGCGAAGCCGTTGGCGCTGCCGGTGTGGCCGCCCGCACCGGCGGTCAACAGGATCAGCCCGTCGACGCCGGCGTCGATCGCCTTCTCCGCGTGGCGCAGGGTCGCGACGTCGTGGAACACGAGCCCGCCATAGCCATGGACCCGCTCGACGACCGCGCCGGGATGGCCGACGCTGGTGATGATCAGCGGAATGCGATGCCGTTCGGCCAGCGCCAGCTCGGCGGCCAGCCGCTCGCTCCCGGTCTCGCGGACGATGATGTTGAGCGCGAAGGACGCCGACGTGCCGTCGGCCAGCGCCTCGCCGATCTGATCGAGCCAGGCCGCCAGCGTCTCGGGCGTGCGGGCGTTGGCGCCGGGGAAGCTGCCGATCACGCCGGCCCGGCAGCAGGCGATCACCAGTTCGGGCCCCGATACCAGCAGCATCGGCGCGGCGATCACTGGAAGGGCCAGGTTGCGGGCCAGCGCGGCGGGGATCATGCCTGTTCTTCTTCCTCGGGCATCGTGGACAGGCGCCTGCATGCCATGAACAACCCGCCCGCCGCCAGCAGGTTGACCGAGACGGTGATCGCTAGCGCCGGAGCGATCGCCTTGCCCCCGCCCAGCCAGTCGCTGATCGCGCCGGTGGCGAGCGCGCCGAAGCCGCCGATCAGGTTGGTCGACAGATGATAGAGACTGGTGGCGAGCCCGCGCCGGGAGGTCTCCACCCCGGCCATCAGGATCGCCGCGCTCGGGCCCGCCCAGCTGCCCAGCGCCATCGCCAGCACGAAGGTGAGCGTCGCCGCCATCGCCGCCGATCCGGCGCCGGCCATGCACCAGACCAGCGGCACCGACAGGATCAGCGCGGCGCCCGGATAGCGCCACAGCTTCTCCCGCCGGTCGCGCGCGGCGCGCCGGGTGAGCGGACCGCAGAACAGCGTGCCGAGTCCCTTGCCCAGCCCGGCCGCGGCGGCGGTCGCCAGTCCGGCGTCGATCAGCGAATAGCCGTGGACGCGGATCAGGAAGGAGGGCAACCAGGCGAACACCGCGACCTGCCCGACCGACGCCATCGTACCGCCGATGCAGGTCCAGCGCAGCGCCGGATTGGCGAGCAGCAGCCGGAAGTCGCGGCCAGACCCGCCGAAGCCGCCGGCGGCGGGACGGACCGGCGGCCGGGGATCGCGCACCGTGGTCAGCAGCAGCAGGCCGAGCAGGAGGCCGGGTACGCCGGCGATGATGAACACGGTGCGCCAGCCGAAATGGTGCGCGACATAGCCGCCCAGCAGGAAGATCGTGCCGGTGCCGATCGCAGCGGCGAGGTAGAAGGTGCTGAGCGCGGTCGGCCGCTGCTTGGCCGGGAACATGTCGGAGATCAGCGCGACGCTGGCGGGCGGGCTGCCCGCCTCGGCGGCGCCGACCCCGGCGCGCATCAGCAGCATCGACAGATAGCTGTTGGCGAGCGCCCCCATCGAGGTCAGCGCGCTCCACAGGATGACCAGGCCCGACACCAGCCAGACGCGGTTGATCCGGTCGGCCAGCAGGCCCATCGGTATGACGAACAGCGCCAGCGCCACCGTGTGCGCTGCGCCGACCAGCGTCCCCATCGCCGCGTCGCTGAGCTGGAGCTCGGCCTTCACCGGTTCGAGCACGACCGCCATGACGTTGCGGTCGATCGAGTTGGCGGCGAAGATGCCGGTCAGCAGCGCCAGCGCATACCAGCGCCGGAAGCCGCTTATCGCGCGGGGGGAGGTCTCGCTCATCGCGCCTTGATCCCGCGAATGCCTTCCCATGGCCATGACCGCCGGTGCCGCCATTCAGGCGATCGGCTCATCAAAGCCTATGAGGTCCCGTCCTCAATGCGGCCCATCGCTGATCTTGTCGGCCGGAGGACGGGTGGGGCAACAACAGTGGAACAAGCGGGAGATGAGGGATGGCGGAGACGGACAGGCGAGTCGCGTTCGTGACGGGCGCGAGCCAGGGCGTCGGACAGGCGATCGCCGAGCGGCTGGGTCGCGATGGCTGGCATGTGATCGTCGCCGCGCGGCGTCGGGAAGCGCTCGATGCGGTGGTCGCCGGAATCGCGGCGGCGGGCGGCTCGGCCGAGGGCGTCGTGCTCGACATGCGCGATCCGGCCGCGATCGAGGCGGTCATCTCCGCGGCGGCGGAGCGGCACGGCCGACTCGACGGGCTGGTCAACAATGCCGGCCGCTTCAGCGGGCGCCGGATCGTCGACACTACGCTCGACGAGTTCCGGCTGAACTTCATCATGAATTGCGAGGCCCCCTTCCTGGCGATGAAGGCCGCCATCCCGGCGATGATCAAGGGCGGCGGCGGTGCGATCGTCAACATCTCCTCTGTCTCCGGGTTGCGTGCGACACCGGGTACGGGGGGCTATGGCGCCTCCAAGGCCGGGCTCATCCATCTCGGGGCGATCGCCGCGATGGAGGTGGGCGAGCATAATATCCGGGTGAACACGGTGACGCCGGGCAGCACCTGGTCCCCCACCTTCCGCAAGTCGGTCGAAGGGAAGACCCCGGAAGAGGTCGAGGCGATGCAGAAGACCGGCACCATCCTTGGCCGTTTCGCCGAGCCATCCGAGATCGGCGACGCCGTCGCCTTCCTGCTGTCCGACGACGCCCGGTTCATCACCGGGGTCAACCTGCCCGTCGAGGGCGGCGCCTATTGGTTCCGGGGCGGCAACCGGCTGATCGGCAAGCGGCATTAGGGAGACGACGATGCAGAACGCACAGGACGAACTGGCGGTCCGCAGCCTCGCCGCCGCCTACGCCGACGCGGTCAACCGTCGCGATGCGGAGGGCATGGCGGCAGTGTTCGCCCCCGACGGGATCATCGAGAAGCCCGGCCATGGCGATCCGGTGCAGGGCGTCGAGAAGATCCTGAAGCGTTACCGCCGGTTGCAGCGCGAGCGCGATTTTCTCTGCCAGATGATCCACAGCGGCATCGTCGAGATCGACGGCGACCGCGCGACCGCGCGCTGGTGGTTTTCCGAACTGAAGAAGCCGGTCGGCGGCGATGGCTGGCTGTACATGATCGGCGTCTATCAGGACGAGGTTCGGCGCACAGGCGAGGGCTGGCGTTTCGCCCGCCGCAGCCAGACCACGATCATGGAGCAGCCGCTGTCCGGCGGGGCGGCCATGGCGACGCACGCCCTGCCGGATTTCCTGCCTTTGCGCGGACTGCCTGGGGGTTGAAGGATGACCTCGGTCGAGCAGGAATTCTCCGACACGCCGGACTGGTTCGACTGGGCGATGGCGCAGCCGCACGAACGCGGCCGCCTCTCGGTCGAGGGGGCCGGAATCGAATGGCTCGCCTGGGGCGATCGCGGTCGGCCCGGTATCCTGATGGTCACCGGCAACGGCGCGCATATGGGCTGGTGGCGGCCGATCGCGCCCTTTCTTGCCAATGACCGCCGGGTGACCGCGATGTCCTGGTCGGGCATGGGCGGGTCCGACTGGCGCGATGCCTATTCCCCCGAGCTGTTCGTGCGGGAGGCGCAGGCCGTCGCCGAGGAGACCGGCCTGTTCGACGGGCCGGTCGCACCGGTGATGGTCGGCCACAGCTTCGGCGGAATCCTGACGGCGCTGACCGCGGCGACGGCCGGTCATCGGCTGCGCGCGGCGGTACTGATCGACGCCCGGCTTTCCACGCGCAGCGTCTGGGGTGCGGAGGCCGAGCCGGTGCCGCCGCGCCGCATCCATGCCAGCCGCGAGCAGGCGATCGCCCGCTTCCGGCTGCAGCCCAGCCAGCCGATGCGCAACCGCTATCTGCTCGACATGATCGCCGCCGAAGCGCTGGAGCGGGCGGGTGAGGGCTGGCGCTGGAGCGCCGATCCGGAAATCCGGCACAAGACGGAGTTGGGCAGCAACCTGTCCGGGCTGATCCCGCGCGCAGGCTGCCCGCTGATGTTCATCCGCGGCGCGCTGTCGACCACCGTGTCGGACGAGATCTGGGCCGAGCACCAGGCGCTGGCACCCAGCGGCACGCCCTTCGTCATCATCCCCGACGCGCATCACCATGTCATGATCGACCAGCCGATCGCGCTGATCGCTGTCCTGCGCGCGTTGCTCGCCACCCTGGCCTGAGGAAGAAGCCCATGCAATCGGTCGCCCCGCGCATCGCCGCCTGGATCGCCGGGCTTGAGCCGGCGGCGATCCCGCCCGAGGTGATCGACCGTGCCAAGGGATGCGTGCTCGACCAGCTCGGCTGCCAGATCGTCGGCGCGGGATGGCCCCATACCCGCCCGGTGCTGGACCATGTCACGGCGCTCGGCGGGCGTGAGGAGGCGACGATCGTCGGCGGCGGGCGGACGACGCCGATCTACGCCGCCTATGCCAATGGCAGCTTCGGCCACAGCATGGAATATGATGACAGCCATGTGCTGTGCGGGCATCCCGGCGCGGTGGTGATCCCCGCCGCGCTCGCCATCGCCGAGCGCGACCGCCGCCATGGCCGCGACCTGCTGACCGCGATCGTCGCCGGCTACCAGTCGATGGCGCTCGGCGGCGGCGCGATCCACAAGGCGGCGCGCAGCCGCGGCTGGCATCCGATGAAGATGCAGGGGCCGTTCGGTTCGGCGGGGGCGGTGGCGAAGCTGCTGGGGCTCGATGCCGGCCGCACCACCCACGCGCTCGCCATCGCCGGCTCCGAGGCATCGGGCACGATGGAATATGACCAGTCGGGCGGCGAAGTGAAGCGCGTCCATGCCGGATCGGCCTCGCGGTCGGGGGCGGAGGCGGCGCTGCTTGCCGCACACGGGCTGACCGGCCCGTCGACGATCTTCGAGGGCAAGCGCGGTATCTTCCCGGTGTTCGCCGACGGCTTCGACGGCGATCCCGAGGCGTTGTGGACGCGCGACTTCCACATCCGCGACACGATGTTCAAGCTGTCGCCGGCCGTGTTCACGATCCACGGCGCGATCCAGGCGGCCGACGCGCTGCGGCGCGAGCATGGCATCGCGGCGGCCGACATCGCGCGGATCACCGCCGACGTCGCCGAGATCACCATCCTGCACGGCGCGGGGATCATCCATCCGTCCGACATGATCGGGGCGCAGTTCAGCCTCGCCTTCGGGGTGTCGTGTATCTTCGCGCGCGGGCGGGCCGGGCTGGTCGACTTCTCCGATCCGGCGGCCTGGCGCGATCCGCTGATCCATGATCTCAGCGACCGTATCCAGGTGCGACAGGCGGAGGTCGCGCCGGGCGCGTCCGAGCTGGGCGGACGGGTGACCGTCGCGCTGCGCGACGGCCGCGTGCTCACCCACGACCAACCGATCCCGCGCGGCCATCATCTCAACCCGGCGAGCTTCGACGAACTGCTCGTCAAGTTCCGCGAGCTCCTCGCCCCGCACGTTGCGGACGGGGATGCGCAGCGCATCGTCGACATGGTAGCGGCGCTCGACCGGCTCGACGATTGCAGCGATCTGATGGCGCTGGTCGGACAGGCGCGATCTAGGGCCGATGCCCTTGGATGATGGTGCTTGCCGATTGGACGGGGCCGGGCGGCTGGCGCAAGAGCAGGACATGACCGACCATGCCGACCAGACCCTCGCCGAGCGGCTCGCCGCCGTCCTGTCGCTGCAGCCCGATGCGATCGCCGTCGACTATCAGGGGCAGTCGATCCGTTGGGTGGAACTCGCCCGCGCCGCCGCGGAGATCGAGGCGCTGCTGGTCGAGGCGGGTATCGAACGGTCGGCGCCGGTCGGCTGGGCCGCGCGTAACCGGCCGGCGGCCGTGGCGGGCTTCATCGCCCTCGTCGCCAACGGTCGCATGGTGGTGCCGCTGCGGCCCAATTATGCGGTCGCCAATTTCCGTGAGGACATCACCGCACAGCGGCTGAAGGCGGTGATCGGCGATAGCGACGACTGGGCGGGCGAAGGCGTGGTCGACGCCGCCCGCGCCGCAGGCAGCGTCGGCATCGAGATCGCCGGCCCGCCCTTCGCGGTCCGCTTCGTCGCCGGGCTGGAGCGGCCGGGGCCGGGGCCGCATCGCGAACCGTCGCCGGACCATGTCCTCGAACGGCTGACCAGCGGCACCACCGGCGCGCCGAAGCGCATCCCTGTCGGGCAGGACGTGCTCATTCCCTCGCTCCGCTCGGGCGAGCAGAAGCGGCTCGGACAGGCGGAAGAGCCGTTGGCGCTCAAGCGCTCGCCCGCGCTGCTGTTCAAGCCGTTCAGCCATGCCGGCGGCCTGTTCGGCCTGCTGCTCGCGCTCTACCAGGCGCGGCCGATCGTGCTGTTCGAGAAGTTCAACGTCCCCGAATGGGTGGCGGCGGTGCGGAAATACAAGCCGAAGTCGGCCAGCCTCGTGCCCGCGATGATCCGCATGCTGCTGGATGCGGAGGTCGACCCCGCCGACCTGTCGAGCCTGATCGCGATCCGGTCGGGCACCGCGCCGCTGGAGCCCGAGGTGCAGGACGAATTCGAGCGCCGCTTCGGCGTCGCGATCCTGATCGACTATGGCGCCGCCGAGTTCATCGGCGGCCTGGCCGGCTGGACGATCGACGACCACCGCGCGTTCAGGGACAGCAAACGCGGCAGCGTCGGCCGTGCGCGGCGCGACGTCGCGATCCGCACCGTCGATCCGGAGAGCTTCGCGCCGACCGCAGCGGGTGTGACCGGCCTGGTCGAGATCAGGTCCGACCGTTACGGCCCCGATTGGATCCGTACCAACGATCTCGCCGAGATCGACGCCGACGGCTTCATCTTCCTGCGCGGGCGGGCCGACGACGCGATCAACCGCGGCGGCTTCAAGGTGCTGCCCGAGGAAGTGGCGGCGGTGCTGCGTCAGCATCCCAAGATCGGCGACGCGGCGGTGATCGGCCGGCCCGATCCTCGGCTGGGTCAGGTCCCCGTCGCCGCGATCGAACTGCCCGAGGGTATCTCCGTCGCGCCCGCGCCGGACGAGCTCGATGCCTTCCTGCGCCGCACGCTGCCCGCCTATATGGTTCCCGTCGACTATCGCGTGGTGGACGCGCTGCCGCGTACCATCTCGATGAAGGTCAGCCGGCCGGAACTCAAGAAGCTGCTCGGTCTCCAGGGCTGAAGCGATCCCACGCAAGAGGAGAGGGTTATGAGGCTGAAGGGCAAGGTCGCCATAGTGACGGGGGCCGCCAGCGGCCTCGGCAAGGCCATCGCCAGGCGATATGCGGAGGAAGGCGTCGATCTCGTCCTCGCCGACATGAACATCGAGCTGGCGCGCGCCGTCGCGGACGAGCTGTCGGCGGCAGGTTCCAGGGCCGTCGCGCAGCAGACCGACGTCGCCAGCGAGGAATCGGTCCGGCAGATGGTGGACGCGGCGCTGGCGGCGTTCGGGCGGATCGACATCCTCGTCAACAATGCCGGCCTCTCCACGCTGCGCCTGTTCCTCGATCTGCCGGTGGCGGAATGGGATCATGTCATGGGCGTCAACCTGCGGGGGCCTTTCCTGTGCAGCCAGATGGTCGGCCGGCACATGGCCGAGCGACGGGACGGCACGATCATCAACGTCACGTCGATCGAGCAGGATTTCGGCAGCCACAATCGCGCGCACTATGTGTCGTCGAAGGGCGGGCTCAAGACGCTGACCAAGGCGATGGCGCTCAGCTTCGCGCCCTATGGCGTCCGGGTGAACGCGATCGCGCCGGGCGGGTTCAACACCGAGATCCTCGAAAAGACCTTTCCCGACGTTGCGGTGCGGGAGGCGTTCGTCGCCGATTTCGTCAAGAAGATCCCGATGAAGCGGCTCGGCGAGCCTCGCGAGATCGCCGGCGCGGCGGTGTTCCTGGCCAGCGAGGACGCCAGCTACATGACAGGATCGGTGATCGACGTGAATGGCGGGGCTTCGTCGCCGGTCCCCTCCGACCCCTGAGGATCGCGGCTATTTGCGGACCGTAACGATCGGCTCGCGCGGGCGCCGCGGCTCGAGCCCATGGCCGAGCGCGAGCATGTCGGCCAGGCCGATGCGATCGAGCAGCTCGGGCGTCCAGGGCTCGGCGGCGTTGTAGATCGCGTTCTCGATCGTCGCCATCCGCCAGATCTGCAGCTCGGGGCCCGAGGCGTGGAGCATCCTGCCGTTGACCATCGCCGCTCCCTCGCTCGCCAGCCAGACCGCCACGGCCGCAAGCTCGTCGGGCGGATAATAGCCCAGCTCGCGGTTGGTCTTCGGCGGCAGGCCTTTCGCGACCAGCTCGGCGCGTATGCGGTCGAGAAAGGGTTGCGACTGCGCCGTCTCGATCCGGCCGGCCAGCGCGTTGACGGTGATGCCGTGCGGCCCCAATTCGCGCGCCCAGCTCAGCACCGCGCCCATCCCGCCGCCCTTCGACGCGGCGTGGCTGGCATAGTTGGTCATGCCGGAGAAGGCGGCGCCGCCCGCCATGTTGACGATGCGACCGCCCTTGCCCTCCGCCACCAGCCGGCGGGCGACGAGCTGCGTCATGTGGAACTGGGCGTCGAGCGACAGCGCCATGACGCTGCGCCATTGCTCGGGGGTCGTCTCCAGGATGGTGCCCGCCTCGACCTTGCCGGCATTGTTGACGAGGATCTCGATCGTGCCGACCGCCGCCGTTGCCCGCTCTACCAGAGTTTCGCACCCTTCACGCGTGGCGAGGTCCGCGACGATCGCGGCGACCTTGCCTGTCGCTACCGCGCGGACCGCTCGCTCGGCCTCGGCGACGCGGGCCGCGGTCGCGCCGGTGACCACCATGTCGATGCCGCGGCGGGCGAAGGCCTTGGCGATGCCGAGCCCCCAGCCCTGCGAGGAACCGGTGACGAGGGCGGTCCGCCCGGGGATATGTACCGTTGCTTGCTCCGCCATGCCGGATGCCTCCCGATCCGTTGTCCCGGCGCCATCCTAGCGCGGCCGGCCCGCCCCGAACCGTTCGGCTTTGCGCGCTTTCAGGAGCGGATCGCGGGGAGAAAGCTCCGCAATCGAAGCGCGCCGTTATGGGGCGTTTCCGCCGGTGCGCGCTAGGCTGCGTGCATGACAGATGAGGGCGGCGCGGAACAGGCGGATTTGGACGGGGCACACCCTGGCGGCTGGCTGACGCGCGAGCGGCTGGTGCCGATCGTCGTGGCCAGCGCCCTGTTCATGGATTTGATGGATTCCTCGGCGCTCGCCATGGCGCTGCCCACGATCGCGCGGCATTTCGGCGTTTCGATCGTCCAGCTCAAACTGGCGCTCACCGCCTATGTGGTGACGGTGGCGGTGCTGGTGCCGACCTCGGGCTGGCTGGCGAGCCGGTTCGGCGCGCGCCGCGTCTTCCTGATCGCGATGGCGCTGTTCGTCGGCGGATCGATATGCTGCGGTCTCGCCGGCAGCGTGCCCCAGCTGGTCGCCGCCCGGGTGTTGCAGGGTTTCGGCGGGGCGATGATGACTCCGGTCGGGCGCATCATCCTGGTTGCGTCGGTGCGGCGCGAGGATCTGGTGCGCGGCATGGCATGGTACACGCTGCCCGCGATCGTCGCACCGGTGGTCGGGCCGCCTCTGGTCGGCCTGCTGATCGAGTTCGCCAACTGGCGGTGGATATTCTTCATCAACGTGCCGGTGGGGGTGATCGGCATGGTCGCGGTGTTCCGCTTCGTGGCGCCGCTGACCACGGCCCGGCGACCGGCCTTCGACTTTCCCGGCTTCCTGCTTGCCGGCGCGACGATCCTGGCGGCGATGGCGATGGTCGAGACCGGTGCGCTTGCGGGGCATCCCTGGCCGCTGCGGATCGCCGGGCTGGCCGGAGTCGGCCTGATCGCCGCCGTCTATCTGCGCCAGGCGATGCGCGCGCTCGAACCGATCGCGGATTTCCGCGTGCTCCGCCACGCCACCCTGCGCTGGAGCCTGATCTCGACCTGGCTGCACCGCGTGGCGCTGGGCGGGCTGATGTTGCTGTTGCCGCTCCAGCTCCAGCTCGGGCTCGGCTATTCGCCGCTCGAGGCGAGCCAGGTGATGATCGCCGCCGCGCTCGGCTCGATGGCCTCGCGCTTCATCGGTCCGATCGGCATCCGGCGGCTCGGCTTCAGACGGCTGATGCTGTTGTGCAGCGGCGTGACGGTCGTGCTGACGCTGGTGCCCGCCACCTTCAGCGCGTCGACGCCGATCATCGTCATGTGCGCGGTGATGATCGCGCATGCGGCGATCCGCGCCTCCTATTTCCTCGCCGGGAATACCCTGTCCTACAGCGACGTGGAGGGTGACGAGATCGGTCACGCCTCGGTGCTGTTCGCGATCTTCCAGCAGATCAGCCTCGGCATGGGCTTCAACCTGGCGACCCATGTGCTGGAGGCGGGCGGCGGACCGCACGATCCGACGGCTTTCATCTGGTCCTATGGGGCGATCGCGCTGCTCACCTTCGCGGGGACGATGGCGATCCGGCCGCTGCCGCCGCACGTCGGGGAGAACATGCGGCACCGGGCGTCGGCCTGAGCGGCATCAGCCGGAAAGCCGGAACTCGTGGCGCGCGCCGAGCATCGCGGCAGGATCGATAGCGATGCCGTCCGCTTCCAGCTGCGGGTCGGCCAGGGCGATGCCGATCGCCGCCATGTGCGCGCGGGCGGCGTCGAGGTCGTCGACCTCCCAGACCAGCGCGTAGATGCCCGAGGCCGGCCCCGACAGATAGGCGCCGATCGGACCGCTCGCCGGATCGTCGGCGGCGATCAGCGCGACCGCGGTGTCGCCCAGCATCAGGCGGACCTGTCGGGCCGGCTGGGGGTGGGCGATGTGCCCGTCGCTGATCAGCTCGCCCGCCAGCACGTCGAGGAAGAAGCCCATCGCCGCATCCATGTCGCGCACGACGCAGGCGATGTGGTGGAGCCGCCGCAGGCTCGACGGATGCCCCTCGATCCAGTCGGGGCGCCAGCCGCGATAGTCCTGTGGATCGTTCTCCAGCGGCTTGCCGCAGAGCTGGACGACGATCCCGCCGGTCGATGCCGGCTTCACGAAGAAGAATTTCGGATAGACGGTCGAGAGATCGAGACCGCGTTCCCGGCACAGCCTCGCCGCCTCGACCGCATCCTCGATCCGCAGCTCGAACGAATGCAGGCTCTCGCCATATTTGGCGAGGTAGCGGGAGAAGATGGTGTCGGGCTCGTCTGGTCGGCGCGGTGCCATCGGTTCGATCATGTGGTTCGCCGCGTAGAGCAGCGCCATGTCGCGATCCTCGCCCTCATGATAGCGCTCGGCGAAGGCGATGCCGCCGAATACGTCCTGGTAGAGCTTGCGGGCGGCATGCACGTCGCGCACCGCGTGGATGGTGTGCAGGATACGCCTGATCGCTATGCGGGCCGTCATCGCCGTCTCCTCTCGGCAGCAGACCTAGGCCGGCGGCGAAAAGCGCGGGCATACGGAGATGCGGGCTTTGCAGAGCCAGCCACCTTGCCTCGCTTGTCGATCCCCCGCGGCGGTGCGAAGGCAAGGCGAGGGAGCACAGCATGACCGACGGTACGGAGCCCTTTTCGCGCTTCTACATCTCGCAGCGCCAGCGACTGCACTATGTCGACTGGGGCAATCCCGACGCGCCGCTGCTGATCCTGGTGCATGGCGGCCGCGACCATTGCCGCAACTGGGACTGGATCGCGCGCGAGGTCCGGGACGAATGGCATGTCATCGCCCCCGACCTGCGCGGCCATGGCGACAGCGCCTGGTCGGTCGACGGCTGCTACACGATGGACGGCTTCGTCTACGACCTGGCCGAGCTGATCCGCGTCCAGGGCAAGGAGCGGGTGTATATCGTCGCCCATTCGCTGGGCGGCAACATCGCGCTGCGCTATGCCGGCATCTATCCCGAGAAGCTGGTCAAGCTGGTGGCGATCGAGGGGCTCGGCCCGTCGCCGGTGAAGCTCGCCGAACGGCGCATGCAGCCACTGTCGCACCATATGCGCGCCTGGATCGAGACGCGCCACGCCATGTCCGGCCGCCTGCCGCGGCGCTATCCGACGCTGGAGGATGCGTTGAAGCGCATGCAGGCGGAGAATGCGCACCTGACCGCCGATCGCGCCCGCCACCTGACGATCCACGGCACGATCCGCAACGAGGATGGGAGCTATAGCTGGAAGTTCGACAATTATGTCCGGTCGATGCCGCCCGATCTGGCGCTCGTCCAGCCTGACGAGCTGTGGTCGGAGATCCAGTGTCCGACCCTGCTGGTCTATGGTGCCGACAGCTGGGCGTCGAACCCGGCGGTCGACGGCCGCGCCCGCTATTTCCGCAATGGCGAGGTCGTCCTGCTCGAACGGGCGGGGCATTGGGTCCACCATGACCGGCACGATGATTTCGTGCGGATCATGCGCGATTTCCTGGCTGACCGATGAGCGCGGGGACCCTAGCGGGGCGCCAGCCCCATCCGCACCCGCGCCTCGGCATAGCCGCGCGCGAGATCGCCGATGCGCTCGGCGGCGGGGACCACCGCGTCGATCGCGCCGATCCCCTGGCCCGATCCCCAGATGTCGCGCCAGACCTTGGCGCCCCCGCTGGCGAAGCTGGTCCGCGCGGGGTCGCCCGGCGCCAGCGCGTCGGGATCGAGCCCTGCGGCGCGGATCGACGGCTTGAGATAGTTGCCGCGCACTCCGCTGAAATAGTCGGTGTAGACGATGTCGTCGGCGGTTCCGTCGACGATCATCCGCTTGTAGCCGTCGGGGGCATTCGCCTCCTCGGTCGCGATGAAGGGCGATCCGATATAGGCGAGGTCGGCGCCCATCGCCTGTGCGGCGAGGATGCCGGCCCCGGTCGCGATCGCGCCCGACAGGGCGAGCGGCCCGTCGAACCAGCGCCGTATCTCCGCCACCAGCGCGAAGGGGGACAGCGCCCCCGCATGGCCGCCCGCGCCCGCCGCCACCGCGATCAGTCCGTCGGCGCCCTTGTCGACCGCCTTGCGGGCGAAGCCGTCGTGGATCACATCGTGGAACACCGTCGCGCCGAAGGCCCGCGCCCCCGCATAGACGTCGGGCCGCGCGCCGAGCGAGGTGATGATCATCGGCACGCGATGCTTCTCGCACAACGCCAGGTCGGTTTCGAGCCGGGCATTGGTGCGGTGGACGATCAGGTTGACCGCGAAGGGCGCGGCCGGCCGGCCGGGATGGGCGGCGTCGTGCGCGGCCAGCGCCGCGCCGATCTCGTCGAGCCATTCGTCGAGCAACTCGGGCGTACGCGCGCTCAGCGACGGGAAGGAGCCGACGATCCCCGCCGTGCATTGGGCGATGACGAGGCGCGGATTCGACACGATGAACATCGGCGAGCCGATCACCGGCAAGCGCAGCCGATCCTGCAGGAACCGTGGCAAGGTCATGGGCATCTCCCAATTTTCCATGGGCGTATCAGAGCGGCCGGAGGCCGCGAAGGAAGGCTTTGATGGCAAGCGAGGATTTTCAGGCGATAAAGCTCGATGTCGCCGAGGGCGTCGCGACGATCACGCTCGACCGGCCCGACCGGCTCAACGTCTATGACGCGGCGATGCGGCGCGAGTTGCTCGCCGCCTTCGACCGTACCGACGCCGACGACGCGGTACGCGCGGTGATCGTGACCGGGGCAGGCAAGGCGTTCTGCGCGGGGGCCGACGTCTCGGGCGGGGCGACGACCTTCGATCCGCAGGCGCGGGGCGATACGGACGAGGACAAGGTGACGGTCAATGGCATCGTCCGCGACGGCGCGGGGCAGGTGACGCTGCGCATCTTCCGCAGTCTCAAGCCTGTCATCGGCGCGATCAACGGCGTGGCGGCCGGCGCGGGGGCGTCGATCAGCTGCGCGTTCGACATGCGGCTCGCGTCCGAAACGGCCCGCTACGCCTTCGTCTTCGCCCGGCGCGGCGTAACCCCGGAGGCGGCGTCGAGCTGGTTCCTACCGCGCATCGTCGGCATCTCGACCGCGCTCGAATGGTGTTACAGCGGCCGCATCGTGCCGGCCGGGGAAGCGCGCGAGCGCGGCCTCGTCCGATCGGTGCATCCGCCCGGGGAGCTGCTGCCGGCGGCCCGCGCGCTGGCGACCGAGATCGCCGGGCAGGCGGCGCCGGTCTCGGTCGCACTGACCCGCCGGATGATGTGGCGGGCGCTGGGGCAGGATCATCCGATGGAGGCGCATCGCGCCGATACCCGCGCGATCCGCGCTCGCGCCGGCACCGCCGACGCGCGGGAAGGGGTGGCGGCCTTTCTCGAGAAGCGCGATCCCGACTTTCCCGGCAAGGTCAGCGACGGCCTGCCCGACATCTTCCCCGAATGGATCGAGCCCCAGTTCCGCTGATCCTTCGCTTCCTTCCTCGATCCAACAGGAGTCCATCATGTCCTCGATCATCCGCCTCGACCGCGACGGCCCGGTCGCCACCCTGACCCTTACCCGGCCCGAGGCGATGAACGCGCTCGGCGAGCTGGGCGACGGCGACGCGGTCGCGGCCGCCTGCGCCGAGCTGGCCGCCGACCGCACCATCCGCGCCGCGATCCTGACGGGGGAGGGGCGCGCCTTCTCGGCCGGCGGCAACGTCAAGGCGATGCTGGCGGGGGAGGGCAATTTCGCCGGCAACCCGGCGATGGTGCGCGAGGGCTATCGGGGCAATATCCACAAGGCGCTCCGCGCGCTCCACGGGCTCGACGTGCCGCTGATCGCCGCCGTCAACGGTCCGGCGATCGGGCTGGGCTGCGATCTCGCCTGTCTGGCCGACATCCGCCTCGCCTCGACCAAGGCCAGCTTCGGCGTGACCTTCCTCAAGGTCGGCATCATCCCCGGTGACGGCGGCACCTGGATCCTGCCGCGCGTGATCGGGATGAGCCGCGCCGCCGAGCTCTTCTATACCGGCCGGGTCATCACCGCGGAGAAGGCCGCCGAATGGGGCCTGGTCTCCGAAGTCGTCGAGCCCGACGCGCTGCTCGGTCGTGCCCGCGCGCTCGCCGCCGAGATCGCGCAGCAGCCGCCATATCAGCTTCGCGCCACCAAGACCCTGCTGCGGCAGGGTCAGTCGGTCAGCTACGATACGATGCTTGAGCTGGCGGCCTCGACCCAGGGGCTGATGCATCACACCGAGGACCATCATGAGGGCGCGCGCGCGATCCTCGATAAGCGGCCGGCTGTGTTCACCGGCGCCTGAACCGGCACGAACAGCAAAAAGGGGAGGAGCGCCATGCGCCCGACGATGAACATGGTGATGATCGGCGTCGAAGATGTCGGGGCCGTGCGCGGCTTCTACGAGGACGGGCTGGGCTGGGTCGCATGGCGGACCGGCGGCAGCGGATCGGTGATGTACCGGACCGGCGGCGTGGTGCTCGTCTTTCTCGCGGCCGGCTATCTCGCGGCCGAGCGCGGCGTTGCGGTGCCGAGGGGCGGCGCCACGTCGCTCGCCAGCTTCGTGGCCAGCCGGAACGAGGTCGACGACGCGCTGTTGCGTGCCGCCGCCGCCGGGGCCGTCGTCACGAGTCCGCCGCGTGACCGCGATGGCGGGCTGTACAGCGGCTATTTCGACGACCCGCAGGGCGTGTCCTGGGAAGTGGTGTGGAGCCCCAATATGGCGCTGGCCGAGGACGGCTCGCTGGTGGCCGGCGGCTGACCGTGGCGGCCGGTCGCCGGGTTCAGACCGGCGGCACCAGCTTATAGCCGCCGGTCGCCTCGATCCACTGGCCGGTCAGCCAGCCGCCGTCGTCCGAGGCGAGGAAGCAGACGACGGCGGCGATGTCCTCCGGCTCGCCGATCCGGCGCAGCGCGGTGATCTGTTCCAGCCGCTCGACGAAGCGCGGCTCGGCCAGCATGTGCGCGGTCATGTCGGTCCTCGTATAGCCCGGCGCCACGACATTGGCGGTGATGCCGTGCTGGCCCAGCTCGACCGCCAGCGATCGGGTCATCGCCAGCAGCGCCGCCTTCGACATGCCATAGGCGCCATTGAGCGCGCCGGGCTGTTTCGCCGCGCCCGATCCGATCGTCACGATCCGTCCGCCCTGCGTCATCCGCCGGACCGCTTGTTGCGACACGAAGGCGGGCCCCTTGGTGTTGATCGCGAAGATCCGGTCGAAGGCATGTTCGTAGATTTCGCTCAGCGGCGCGGCGGAGGCGATGCCGGCATTGTTGACCAATATGTCGAGCCGGTCGTCGCCGGCGATGCGGGTCGCGGTCTCGTCCCAGGCCGCGAACAGCGCGTCGATCGCGCCGGGCTGGCCGATGTCGGCCTGGACGGCGAAGGCCCGGCCGCCGGCCGTCGCGATTTCGGAAGCGATCTCCTCCGCCTCGTGACCACGGCTGCGATAGGCGATCGCGACCAGCGCGCCTTCGGCGCCCAGCCGCCGCGCGACCGCGGCACCGATCCCGCGCGACCCGCCCGTCACCATCGCCCGCTTGCCCGCGAAGCGGCCGGGAATGATCCGGTCCGTCACTGAACTGTTCATGCTTCCGTTCTCCGGCTGTGATGGCCCGTCGGCCCTTCTTGCCGTTATGCCGCGCGATGTGGCCCGGAAGCATATGAACAGAGCCGCATCATCGGCGGGGCTTCCCGAATGGACCGCACGGATTCCGCGCTTGCCTAAAAACTGACGAATCATTATTTATGGGTCCATCAAGAGGTGACTCCGTGGAGAGGATTGAGCATGAACCTTGAAGACATGGTGATCGCGAGCGTCGACGATCATGTGATCGAGCCGCCGACGATGTTCGACCGGCATCTGTCCAAGGAGCACCGCGCGCTGGCACCGCAATATGTGACCGACGAACTGGGCAATGCCTCCTGGTGGTGGGAGCATGAGAACAAGCGCACCTTCGCCGTCGGCATCAACGCCGTGGTCGGCCGTCCCAAGGAGGAATATGGGATGGAGCCGATGAACATCGACCAGATGCGCAAGGGCGTCTGGGATGCCGAAGCCCATATCGACGACATGAACGCGATGGGCCAGATGACCGCGCTGATGTTCCCGACCTTCGCCGGGTTCGACGGCTCCTGGTTCTGGGACGCCAAGGACAAGGAGAACACCAAGCGGGTGATGCGCGCCTATAACGACTGGCACATCGACGAATGGTGCGGGCCCTATCCGGGCCGCTACTTCCCGACCGGGCTGCTGCCGTTGTGGGACCTCGACGCCACGCTCGAGGAGATGAAGCGGCTGGTGAAGAAAGGCAGCCGATCGGTCTTCTTCCCGGCCAACCCGGCGTCGCGCAACCGCCTGCCTTCGGTCCATGATCCGGTCTGGGAGCCGATGTGGAAGCTGGCCAATGACGAGGGGATCGTCTTCAACTGCCACATCGGCACCGGCCTTGCGCCGGAGGCCAATTCCGATCTTTCGCCGATCTCCGCCTGGATCACCGCGATGCCGATGGCGATCGCCACCGACGCCGCCGACCTGCTGCACCTGAAGGCGCTGCTCCGTTATCCGAACCTGAAGTTCGCGCTGTCCGAAGGCGGCATCGGCTGGGTTCCCTACATGCTCGAACGGGCGGACTTCACCTTTCGTCACCATGGTCCCTGGGTTCGCGTCGACTTCGGCGGCAAGCTGCCGTCGGAAGTGTTCCGCGAGCATTTCCTGACCTGCTTCATCGACGACCATTTCGGTTGCGACAACTACAAGGCGGTCGGCGAGGACATCATCGCCTATGAATGCGACTATCCGCATTCGGACTGCACCTGGCCGCACGTAGCCGAGGACCTGTGGGACAATGTGAAGGACCTGCCGGAGACGGTGATCGACAAGATCACCCACCAGAACGCCTATCGCTTCTACGGCATCGATCCGGTCGCGCAGCTCGGCCGTGCGAACTGCACCGTCGGCGCGCTGCGCGCCAAGGCGACCCATGTCGACGTCTCGGTCCAGTCGAAAGGCGGCAAGGACGCCCGCGAATATGCCGAGGAGGGCGCTGCGGTGACCGCCGGCAACGTCGCCAAGACCTTCGTGCCCGTGGTGACGGCCGGCGACGTGGCCGAGGGCCGCAAGCGCCGCAAGGGCCTGATCTGAAGCCCGTAGCCATCGGGTAAACTGAGCCCCCGCTCGCAGGAGCGGGGGCTTTTTATTTCTCCCCTTTCCTTTCTCCCGGCCTTCGCTGGGATAACGGGGGACGCGGCTACGCCCGGCCGCCGTCGACGCGGAGGTTGGCGCCGGTCGTGAAGCTGGAGAAGTCGCTGGCGAAATAGAGCGCCGCCGTGACGATCTCGCGCGGATCGGCGACGCGCTGGCTGGCGGCGCGCAGGCGGACCTGTTCTGGATCGGCCCAGCCCTGGGCAATGTCGGTCGCGAAGGCGCCCGGCGCGATCACGTTCACGCGGACCCCCCGAGCCGCATATTCGAGCGCGATCGCGACCGACGCCGCGTTGAGCGCCGCCTTCGCGCCGGCATAGGGCGAGGTGGCCGGGCTCGGCCGGATCGCCGACAGGCTCGATACGTTGATGATGCTGCCGCCGCCCTGCTCGGCCATGCGCTTCGCGACCTTCGCGGTGAGGCGGAAGGGGCCCTTGAAGTTCACGTCCAGGATCTTGTCGAACAGCGCTTCGGACACGCTGTCGGAAGAGGGCGATGCCGGCGACATGCCGGCATTGTTGATCAGCACGTCGATCCGGCCGAATTCGCCATAGGCCGCCTCCATCAACCGTTCGATATCGTCCCACTTGCCGACATGGCAGGCGACCGCCAGCGCACGGCGGCCCGCGCTCCGGATCTCGGCAGCCACTGCC
Organism: Rhizorhabdus histidinilytica; assembly: GCF_900167915.1. Lineage (GTDB taxonomy): Bacteria > Pseudomonadota > Alphaproteobacteria > Sphingomonadales > Sphingomonadaceae > Rhizorhabdus > Rhizorhabdus histidinilytica. The sequence goes on from NZ_FUYM01000007.1 coordinate 153,326, forward strand.
TCGCAGGCGTCGAGCTTGCGGCTCGTGACGATCACGTCCGCGCCCGCGGCCGCGAAGCCATGGGACATGGCCCGGCCCATCCCCCGGCTGCCGCCGGTGATCAGCACCGTTTTGCCGCTCATGTCGAACAGCTTCGACGGATCGGGCAGTTCATCCGCGTCCAGTCCGTTGAAGCCGTTCCTGCCGGTGTCGATCGCCGGCTTCGGCCCGCTCATGCGAATTCCTCCTCGCGCATCGCGATATAGCGGGCCAGCTTCTCGCGCGCCGCCGCCTCGCGGGTCGGGATATGCTCGCTGGGGAACAGGCCGGCTGCCGGCTTCGCGTCCTTCAGGATGCGCTTGGCGAGACCGATCTGGTGCACCTCGGTCGGCCCGTCGACCAGCCCCTGCGACGCCGCCTTCACCCAATAGCCGCCCAGCGGCAGCTCGTTGGAGACGCCGAGCGAGCCGTGCAGCTGGATCGCGCGGCCGACGATGTCCTTGAGGATGCGGGGGCTCATGATCTTGACCGATCCGATGCCGATCTTGCCCGCCTCGCGATCGCCCTGGTCGATCGTCCAGGCGGCATGGAGGACGAGCAGGCGGAACTGGAGCAACTCGACATAGCTGTCCGCGATCGCGGCGAGCGTGCTCTGCTTTCCCGCCAGCGGTCCGCCCTGGGTGAAGCGGCTGACGGCGCGTTCCTTCATCATCTCATAGGCCTTTGTCGCGGCGCCCAGCGTCCGCATCGCGTGGTGGATGCGGCCGCCGCCCAGCCGCACCTGAGCGACGTGGAAGGCCCCGCCCTCCTGGCCGAGCATCGCGTCGGCCGGGACGCGGACCTTGTCATAATGGATATAGGCGTGCGCGCCCTCATCCTCATGCTCGCCCATCAGCCCGGTGTTGCGGACGATCGTGACGCCGGGCGTCTCGGCAGGGACCAGGAACATCGAGAAGCGCTCGGCGGCCGGGGCTGCTGGATCGGTCACCGCCATGACGATGATGAACGAGGCCCAGCGCGCCTGCGACGAGAACCATTTATAACCGTCGATCACCCATTCGTCGCCGTCGCGCACGGCGCGGGTCTCGAACACGCGCGGGTCGGAGCCGCCCTGCGGCTCGGTCATCGAGAAGCAGGAGACGATCTCGCCGTCCAGCAGCGGAGCCAGATAGCGGGCTCTCTGCTCGGGCGTTCCGAACTTCGCCAATATCTCGGCATTGCCGCTGTCGGGCGCCTGGCAGCCGAAGACGCGCGGACCCCATTTGGTCGCGCCCAATATCTCGTTCATCAGCGCGAGCTGGACCTGGCCATAGCCCTGGCCGCCTAGGTCGGGGGTCAGGTGGCAGGCCCACAGGCCCTGGCGCCGCACCTCGGCCTGGAGCGGCCGGACGGCCGCCAGAGCGCGCTTGTCGGTGACGTCGAAATTATGGCCGGGTCGGTTGAAGACGAGGTCCATCGGCTCGACCTCGTCCCGGACGAACTGCTTCATCCAGTCGAGCTTCTTCTGGAACTCGGGATCCGTGGAAAAATCCCACATCGCTATGATCTCCTATGTCATGCCCTTTCGATGGTTCGCATCGCCTGGGCGATCAGGCTGGGAACACGCTCTTCAAACGCGGCGTGACGCGGGTTGTCGGACTGGCCGCGGACGTACCGCGCGAAGCTTCCCTCCAGGATCACCGCGAGGCGGAAGAGGGCGAGCGCCATGTAGAAGGGCAGGTGATCGATCGGCCGGCCGCTGCGCTCGGCATAGCGCGCGGCGGCCTCGGCGCGGCTGCGGAAGCCGCGATTCCAATGGACGTAATGGGCCCAGGTCGGTCCGGTCGTGTCGTCGGCCCAACTGCTGAGCAGATGGCCGAGGTCGAGCAGCGGATCGCCGATCGTGGCCAATTCCCAGTCGATCACGGCGGCGACGCGGGCGGGCCGGTCGGGGGCGATCATGACGTTGGCGAAGCTGTAGTCGCCATGCATCAGCCCGGTCGTCGCCGCCGGCGGCGTGTTGGTGCGCAGCCAGTCGGTCAGCGCGTCGAGCCCGGCCAGCTCGCGGGTCTGGTTCCGGGCATATTGGGCGAGCCAGCGATCGACCTGTCGGGCAAGGAAACCGTCGGGCCTGCCGAAGCCATCGAGCCCCGCCGCGCGCCAGTCGACCCGCGCGATGCTGGCGAGCGCGTCGATCACCGAGTCGCCCAGCGCACGGCGCAGGTCGCGGTCCTCCGCGAAAGGCGCCGGCATCGGATCGCGCGGGGTGAAGCCGTCGATCCAGTCGAGCACGATGAACGGCCCGCCGATCCAGCCGGGCTCGGTGGTGCCGCCGACCAGCCGGGCGTGGGGGATGTCGGTGGTGGCGAGCGCGCGGGCGAGGCGCAGCTCGCGATCGAAATCGTGCGAGGTCCTGTCGTTGGCGGTCGCCGGCGGACGGCGAAGCGCGTAGCGGCACTCGCCACGCCGGACCAGGAAAAGGCTGTTGCTGGCGCCGCCGGACACGCGGGTCAGCGTGATCGGCAGCGACCGGCCGCCCAGCAGCGCGTCGAACCAGGGCCGCAGCGGCGCAGGATCGGCCAGCAGGCTTTCGTCGTCGAGGCGTTCGGTCAGCATAGCCGCGCCGTCACCTTGATCTCGACCATCAGCCCCGGCCGGCCGAGAGCGGTGACTTCGACCGTGGCACTGGCGGGCAGGCCGTCGCCGGCCTTGCCATAGGTCTCCATCCGGACATGGCGGGCCGCGAGCGCAGCCGGCATGTCGGTGACGAACACGGTCTGCTCGACCACATCGCCGAGGCCGGCGCCGAAATGGGCGAGCGCCTCGCCGATCTTCGCATAGGCGGCACGCATCTGCTCCGCCATGTCGGGGGACGGCTCACGGCCTTCCGCATGAGCGGTGGTGCCCGACACATAGATGGTATCGCCCACCTTCACGGCCTGGGGAAGGCCGGGCACCGGCGGATCGCCCTGGAAGATCTCGCGGCCCATCAGCCGAGCGCCGCGACGGCGGCGAAGGCATCGTCCATGATCGCCAGCGCGGCGTCGGCCTCGGCCTCTGTCATCACCATCGGCACGTAGCAGCGGGCATTGCTGTTCATCATCAGCCCGCGGTCGAGGCAGGCCCGGAAGAAGGCGTAGCCGAGCCTGCTGTCGGAGGCCTGCTGCGCCGCAAAGCTATCGACCGGCGTCTCGCTGAAGAATATCTGGAAGAAGCTGTCGGGCCCGACGACCTGCACGGGGACACCGTACCGTGCCGCCGAGCGGGCGATGCCCTGCTTGAGCTGCCCGACGATGTGGCGCAGATGCGCATGGCCGCCAGGCCGCGCATAGATGGCGATCGCCTGCAGTGCTGCCGCCGCGCAGAGCGGATTGCCGTTCAGCGTCCCGCCGAAGAAGACCCGCGAGCCGATCGCGGGCGCGCCGGCGGGGCGCGATCCGGCGATCACGTCGGCGCGGCCGGCGATGCAGGTCATCGGCAGGCCGTTGGTCATCGCCTTGCCGAAGATCGCGACGTCGGGCGTCACGTCATAAAATTCCTGCGCTCCGCCCAGCGCCATGCGCCAGCCCGTCACCATCTCGTCAAAGACGAGAAGGATGCCCAGTTCGGCGGTGATGCGGCGGATCGCCTCCAGGAAACCGGGCACCGGCGGGACGGTGCGCTGGACGGGCTCGCAGATCAGCGCGGCGACCTCATGCGCATGGGCACGCAGATATTTCTCGGTGGTCTCCAGGTCGTTCCAAGGGACGACATAGACGAGGTCGCGGATGGCGTCGGGGATGCCGAGCGAATCCACACTGGGCACCGGATAGCCAGGCGACTGCGACCAGCCGGACATCATCGCATAGTCGTTGGTGCCGTGGAACGAGCCTTCGAACTTCATGATCTTCTGCTTGCCGGTAAAGGCCCGGCACATGCGGAAGGCGTTCATCGACGCTTCGGAGCCGGAGGGCAGGAACTTGATCTCCTCGGCGCAGGGGATGATCCGTCGCAGTGTCTCTCCCAGCTCAATCGCGCGTTCGTTGAGGACGTAGAAATGGGTGCCCTTGCGCGCCTGTTCCGCGATCGCCGCGGCGATCTCGGCATTGCCATGGCCGAGCAGCACCGCCCCGCTGCCCGCGAGCAGATCGATATAGGCATTGCCGTCGGTGTCGATCAGCCGGACGCCTTCGCCCCGCTCGATCGCGATCGTCTCCTGCGGCGGAAGGTAGAAGGCGCCCGACAGGCTGTAACCGATCACCCCCGATCGGTCGTGGATCGCAGGCCCGCTCCTGCGTGTGACGGTGCTCATCCTTTTCCTCCCTCTTTCCGCTGCCGGCGCACAACGGCCCGGCATCTCTCGCTCGCGCTGCGCGATCAGGCCGCGTGGAAGGAGATGGCGTTGGCGTTGGTGAACTCGAGCAATCCCTCGATGCCGTTCTCGCGGCCGAAGCCGGAGCGCAGGTTGCCGCCGAACGGCTCGTCGGAAAGCTGAGTGCCCGCGCCGCCGTTGATCGCGCAGCGGCCGCTGTTGATCTGCTGCGCCATCTCATAGGCGGTGCCGGCATCGTTGGTGAGGATGTAGCAGGCGAGCGCGAAGTCGCTGTCGTTCGCGATGCGGATCGCTTCCTCGTCCGTGTCATAGCCGATGACCGCCGCGATCGGCCCGAAAATCTCTTCCTGGGCGAGCCGCGAGCCATTGGCGACGTCGTCAAAGAAGGTCGGCTGAAAGAAGAAGCCCTTGGTCAAGTGGTCCGGCCGCTTGCCGCCGGTCACCAGCCTGGCGCCTTCGTCGAGGCCGATCTGCACATATTTCTCGGCGCGGTCGCGCGCCACGGCCCGGATCAGTGGGCCCATCTCCGTTCTGGGATCGGCGGGGTCGCCGACGACGACGCGCTCGGCCGCTTCCTTGAGCCGCGCGACATAGTCGGCCCGGATCGAATTGTGGACGAGATGGCGCGTGTTGAGCGCGCAGCCCTGGCCGGCATGCGAGGAGAAGCCGCGCAGCCCGGTACTGACGGCCTTGCCGATATCGGCGTCCGGCCGCACGATCATCGCCGACTTCCCGCCCAGTTCCAGCAACAGCCGCTTCAGCGTCGGCGCGGCCTGCGCCATGATCGCGGCGCCGACCATGTCGGAGCCGGTGAAGGTCACCAGCCGCACGCGCTTGTCGGTCGTCAGCAGCTCGCCGACGTCCAACCCGCCGGTCACGACGTTGAACACGCCGTCGGGCAGGCCGGCCTCGCGCGCTATGTCGCCCAGGACCAGCGCGGAATAGGGGGTGTAGGGCGAAGGCTTGAGGACCACCGTATTGCCCATCAACAGCGCGGGCACGGATTTCACCAGGTTGAGCATGAAGGGATAGTTGTAGGGGGTGATCACGGCGACGACCCCCACGGGATCGTAGCGGACGACGCTGGTGCCGAGCCATTTGACGCCGCCGGCCGCGGGAGTCACCTCGGGCCGGCTCAGCTTCGTGAAATCCTGCGCCGCCGCTTCCATATAATAGCGGAAATGCTTCATGCCGGTCGCCCATTGCGCGCCGTTGGCAAGCGAGACGGTGGCGCCCGCCTCGGCGATCAGGATCGCGATGATCTCATCCTTGCGATGCTCCAGCGCCTCGTAGAAGCGGCGCATATGGGCGATGCGGTCATGCCGGGACAGGCGCCGCCACGGGCCCGAGACGAAGGCGTCGTGCGCGGCGGCGACAGCCGAGCGGGCATCGTCCACCGATCCCACCGGCGCCTCGCCGATGACGTCCTCATTGGCCGGGTTGATGATCCTGTCGGTGCCGGCCGCGCCGGAAACGAACGCGCCGCCGATATACAGCTTGTTCTGGAGCTTCAGTGTCATGGAGTGGACGACCTTTCGGATACTGGATGAGGGGGGCTAGACCTTCGACGGGTCCATGGCCTCGCGCGCGGCGATGGTCTTGCTCGACGGCTGGATGCCGCGCAGCTCGATCAGGTCGACCTGCGCCTCGAAGGGCAGGGCCAGCAGGTCGGCGATCATCCCGGCGGGAATCTCGGGTTCGATCTGCGCGCCCGACTGGTGATAGAAGCCCCGGTCGCGCGCGGCGGTGCGCGCCCGCGCCCGCGCCTCGTCCGACCAGTTCCGGCTGAAGGTGCCGCGGACGTTTCCCGACCGGTAGACGGTGACGCGGATGCGGTCGTCGGCGACCTCGCCCTGCAGCCCGGCGGAGAAGGTCTCCAGCGCCGACTTGGTGGCGGCATAGAGGGTCAGGTGCGGATAGGGATGGCGCACCGATTCCGAGCTGATGTTGACGATGTCGCCGCCGCCTCGCGCGCGCATCAGCGGGATCGCCTCGCGGCAGCAGTAGAGCGGGCCCAATATGTTGACCGCGACCTCGAGCTGGACCGATGCGTCGTCCGCCTCCTCGATCGGGTTGGGCGAGGCGAGCGCCGCGTTGTTGATCAGGATGTCGAGCCCGTCGAACCGTTCCCGCACGGTCGCGAAGAGCCGGCGCACCGAGGCGGGGTCGCCGATGTCGCAGGGGATCGCCAACGCCGCCGGCCCGATCCGCGCGGCGGCGGCGGCGAGCTCGTCCAAGTTGCGCGCCGTCAGCACGACGCTCGCGCCCTCGGCCGCAAGGCGTTCGGCGATCGAGAAGCCCATGCCGCGCGACGCGCCCGTCACCACCGCGATCCTGCCCTGCAAGCGTCCTGTCATCGATCGGTCCTCATGTCTCGGGCAGCATCACCACCCGGTCGCGCACCAGCGCGTCGATATCGTCGCCCGAAAAGCCGATGCCTTCCAGGATATCCCGGCCATGCTGGCCCGCCACCGGCGGCGCGCGGCCGATCGTGAGCGGCGCGTCGGGCATCGACCAGAAGGCGCCGGGATGTCGCAGCCTGCCGTAGACCGGGTGCGGATAGCTGGCCACGAGACCCTGGCGGACATGATCCTCGTCGAACAGGAAAGCCGGCCCGCCGCCCTCCTCGACGATCACCGCCGCGAAGCCTCGCGCGCGCAGCCGGTCCACGGCTTCGCGCGCCGGCAACGCTGCCAGCGCTTCGGTGTCGGGTGCCTTGTCCTCGGGCCCCGCAAAGGCGACCCAGCCGTCAGCGCAGGACGCCAGCCGCCGCCCCGGCGACGGACCGAGCTGAAGGCGGTCGAGCCGGTCGGAGCGGCCGATCAAGGTCCCGTCGGGCCGCATCGCCACATCGGCCATGGTGAGGATGCTGGCACCCAGCAGCGAGGCGGCCACCTGCGATCCTTCACCGCTGGTCTCGCGCCGGATCAGCGCCAGCAGCATGCCATAGGCCAGCGACATGGCACAGAGATGGTCCATCATGCCGAAGCGCAGCCAGACCGGCCGGTTGCCTTCGCCGGCATTGGCGAGCTCCCAGCCGGCCGAGGCCTGGAACAGCTGGTCGTAGCCGGGCCAGTAGCATCGCTCGCCGGCCGGGCCATAAGCGCTGACATGACCGAAGATCACGTCGCCCCTGATCGCGCGCAGGTCGGGATAGTCGAGGCCGAAGCGCCGCGCCGCGGGCAGGCGCAGATTATGGTGGACGATGTCGGCGCCCGCCACCAGCCGGGCGATCACCGCGCGCGCGCCGGCATGGCCCAGGTCGAGCGCCAGCGAGCGCTTGCCGCGCTGGCAGCCGAGGAAGGCGGACTCGTTGGCGCGCATCGGGTCGCCGGCCAGCGGCTCGACCTTTATGACGTCGGCGCCGAGATCGGCGAGCATCATCGTCGATAGCGGCCCGGCGAGATAATTGCCGAAGTCGACGACGCGGATGCCGTCGAGCAGTGGCCGGCCCGTGGACGGCGGCGGCGTGGCCTTGCGCGGCCGGGCCTCACCCAGCAGCGCGGCGCGATGCTCGTCGGCGCGGGGGGCAGGGCCCTTGACCCCGCCGGGCGGATCGATCCTCAGCGGGAAGCCCGGCTGGCGGACGCGGCCGAGGTCGGGATCGTCGACTTCGACGACATAGGCGTTGGCTCGCGCCTGGGCGTCGTCATAGAGTGCGCCGACCGGCAGCGCCGGCTGCACCGGAATGTCGGCGGCCCAGAGATCGGCGAGCCACTCGGCGCTGGGGCGGCTCCGAAACGCCCGGACATTGGCGCCCCAGTTGGTGTAGCGGAAATGGGGCGGCCATTCGGCATTGGCCTTCGCCACTTCGTCCGGCCCCATCTCGTCGAGCAGCTGCCGCATCAGCGGGGTGTCGTCCGCATTCTTCATGATGTGGAGCCAGACGCCGTCGGCACATTCGAAGATCGAGGGCAGCACCCTCTTGTCGATCCGCCCGTCGAAGCCTGGCGTCGGCGTCTCGGCATGACGCCACAGCATCATCAGCGGCACCAGCATCCCCTGGAGCAGGCTGGTGTCGACCGGCCCCGGCGCGCCGCCGCGCGCGACCTGGGCGAGGCGCGCGCCGATGCCGATCGCGGCGAGCCAGGCGGCACACCAGCTGCCGAGCGGAAGCTGGATGAAGGCCGGCCCGTCGCGGTGCAGCGCGGGCTGCTCGGCCAGTGCGCCGCTGGCTGCCATGACGAGGAAATCGTCGGCGGGAAGGTCCCCGGCGAAGCCGTCGGGCACGCCCGAGATGCGGCAGGTGATCAGATGCGGATGTGTGGAAAGGTCGGGCAGCGGCAGCGCGCCGTCATGGATCAGCACGTCGGCGCCGTTCAGAAGCTCGCCGAACGCCATGGCGTCGGCGCCGGCCAGATCCATGGCAATGCTGCGTTTCGATCGGTTCCAGGCGGCGAAGGCGACGGTGCCGCGGCGCGGATCGCCGGCGGGCGGCTCGACCTTGACGACGTCGGCGCCCGACTCCGCGAGCATCAGCGCCGCCACCGATCCGGCCAGCCCGGTCGAGGCGTCGATGACGCGGACGCCCGCGATCGCCGCCGCCGTCACGCGGGCATCCACGGTGCGGGGCGTTTTTCGGCGAAGGCGCGGGGCCCCTCCGTCGTCTCGCCGCTCGCGCGCCAGCGCTGCATCGCCGGCAGGCCGTCCTGGTCGCCGATCGCGGCGGCGAGGCTCGGTGCGTCGATGCTGCGATGGACCAGCGCCTTGGAGGCGCGCAGCGCCGCCGGCCCGCCCTTCAGCATCGCATCGGCCCAGCGAGCCACCGCGTCGGACAGGCTGGCGGCAGGGACCACCTCGTTGACGAAGCCCAGCGCGCGGGCTTCGGCGGCGTCCACCAGCCGGCCGGTCAGCACCAGGTCCATCGTCCGCTTGAGGCCGATCTCACGGACCAACCTGTGCGGGCCGCCGCCGACCGCTACGAAGCCGGCGCGCGGCTCGGGCAGGCCGAAGCGCGCCGTCTCGCTCGCGACGATCAGGTCGCAGGCGAGCGCGATCTCGAACCCGCCGCCGGCCGCGACGCCGTTCACCGCCGCGATCAGCGGCTTGTCGAGGTCGAAGCGCTGGACGAGCCCGGCATAGCCGCAGCGCGGCAGGCCGATCCTCCCTTCGCCGCGCGCGCGGCGTTCGGCGATCGCCTTGAGGTCGGAGCCCGAGCAGAAGGCTTCGCCGGCCCCGGTGACGACGCCGATCCGCTGGCCGTCGTCGGCCGCGAAGGCGTCGAGCGCTTCCTGCAGCGCATGATGCATCTCGGCGGTGAACGCGTTCAGCCGCTCGGGACGGTTGAGCAGGAAGGTCGTGACCGGCCCGTCGCGGGTGACGACGATGTCGGCGGCGGCAGTCACCGTCCGGTCCATCGTGGCTGGCGCTTCTCGGCGAAGGCGCGCGGACCTTCGAGGAAATCGTCCGACGCGCGCAATAGGTCGCGACCGGGGAAGGAGGTTCCGATCGCCTCCTCGAGCGGCATGTGCAGACCGAGTGACGCGGCCTCCTTGGCGGCGCGCAGCGCCAGCGGCGACAGGCCGGCCAGCTCGGCGGCCCAGCGCCGCGCGGCGGGCATGAGGTCCTCGCCCGGCACCACCTCGTTGACGAGGCCCCAGTCGCGGGCGGTCGCCGCATCGATGTCGCGGCCGGTCAGCAGCATGCCCATGGCCCTTTGCCAGGGCAGCGCGCGCGGCAGGCGGTGCGCGCCGCCCGCGCCCGCGAGCTGGCCGATCCGCGCCTCGGGCAGGGCGAAGCGGGCATGGTCGGCGGCGACGACGATGTCGCAGGCGAGCACGATCTCGAACCCGCCGCCCAGCGCGCTGCCGTTCGCGGCGCAGATCACCGGCTTGAACAGGTCGTGCCGGCGGGCGAGGCCGCCGAAGCCGCCGCTCCACTTGTCCTGTGTCAGCACGTCGCCGCGCGCCCGCGCCTTCAGGTCGTTGCCGGCGCAGAACGCCTTGTCGCCCTCGCCGGTGATGATCGCGACCCAGGCGTCGGGATCGGCGGCGAAATCGTCGAACGCCTGGCCCAGCTCGATATTGGCGAGATTGTCGAGCGCATTGCGGACGTCGGCCCGCGCGATCGTCACCGTCGCGACATGGTCATCGAGCTCGTAGCGAATGCGCTGATAGTCTCTCATTCATCCGTCCCCTGGCTCCAAGACCTAACAGGAACTGACGAACCGTCAATAGTTGCGGGGCCTCTCATGGTCCATGATCGGTCGCGAAATTCGGCGATAATCCGGGCTTTTCCCGGCCGATAAGGAGACATGCCCCGCAATACTTCCGCCCTCGGCTGACCGGTTTCCCGGCACGGCGCTATGGTCGTCCGGACAAGATCGGAAGGGAGGAACGGATGCCCGAAGACGAGCGCATCATCGCGACGGGCCGGGTGGTCCGGACGCGCACCGTGCGCGAGCTCGACGCCTATGCCATCGAGCGCGAGCCGCTGCCCGTGCCGGCAGCGGGCGAGGTCCGCCTGCGCGTCCGCGCCTGCGGCGTTGGCTATGTCGACGCGCTCCACGCGACGGGGCGCTATCAGCTCGCCGCGACGGTGCCCTTCGTCCCCGGCGTCGAGGTGGCGGGCGAGATCGACGCGATCGGCCCGGAGGTGGAGGGGCTGGCTGTGGGCATGCGGGTGATCCCGCTGATGTCGGTGCGCGGCGGCTTCGCCGACCATGTCGTGGCGCCGGCCGTGCAGATCGCCCGCATCCCCGATGCGATGTCCTTCGCCGAAGCGGCGGCGATCCGCGCCAACTGGCTGACCGCGATGCATGCGCTGGTCGATCGCGGCGGCGTCGCGTCCGGCGAGACGGTGCTGGTGATCGGCGCGGCGGGCGGAGTCGGCGGCGCTGCGGTCCAGCTCGCGAAGCGGCTCGGCGCTCGGGTCGTCGCCACCGGATCGAGCGAGGCCAAGCGCGATTTCGCGCGGCGGCTGGGCGCCGACATGGCGATCGACACCGATCCCGACGGGTGGCGCGACCGGCTGGCCGAGGCCTGTGGCGGGAGTGGCCCCGATATCGTCGTCGATCCGGTCGGCGGCCCGCTGTTCGAACCGGCGTTCCGCAGCCTCGCCTGGAACGGCCGGCACTTGGTGATCGGCTTCGCGGGCGGGCCGATCCCATCGCTCAAGGCCAATCTGCCGCTGCTCAAGGGCGCGATGCTGGTCGGCGTCGACGTGCGCCAGTTCAACCTCCGACAGCCCGAGCGCGCCGAGGCGAACCGGGCGCTGCTCCGGCAATGGCTGGCGGAAGGTTCGGTCGGTGCGCCGGTCGGGGCGACCTTCCCGTTCGAGCGCCATCGCGAGGCGCTGGACCATGCGGCGTCGGGTGCCGGGCTTGGCAAGACCGTGCTGCTGATGGACTGATCAATCGCGGCGTAGCAGCAGGCATCCCGCCAGCGGGCCGCCGCCGGCCGCCGTCACGCCGACCTTGGGAGCGTTGGGCACCTGTCGCTCGCCGCCTTCGCCCCAAAGCTGGATGCAGGTCTCCCACAGCAGGCCATAGCCGTGCATGCGCCCGGCCGAGAGCTGGCCGCCCCCGGTGTTGAGCGGCAGCTCTCCGTCGAGCGCGATGCGCGTGCCGTCCTCGACGAAGGGGCCGCTCTCGCCATGCTTGCAGAAGCCCAGCGCCTCCAGCCACAGCATCGCCTGGAAGCTGAAGCCGTCATAGAGATTGGCGAGCTTGACGTCCTTGGGCTTGAGATCGGTGTGGGTCCACAGATGCGGCCCGGTCTCCAGCGCCATCATGCCCCATAGCGGCTCATATTGATCCCAGCTGTAGCGCCCGGCGATCCGGCCGCTCATCGCCTCGATCACGATCGGCGGCTTGCGCAGGTCCCTGGCCGCGTCGAGCGCCGAGACGATGATGACGGTCGAAGCGTCGAGCAGGGCGTCGCAATCGTAGAGGCCGAGCGGATCGGAGATCATCCGCGCGTTCATATAGTCGTCCATCGTCAGCGGGCCGCGATGGAGCGCGCGGGGATTGCGCTGCGCGTTGCGGCGCGAATTGAGCACGGTCGCGGCGACCTGCTCCCTGGTCGTGCCGAACTCGTGCATGTGCCGGCGCAGCATCATCGCCGTGCAGGTGACCGGCGACATGACGTCGAACGGACGATGGTACATCCATTTGCCCGAGACGCGCGGCTTGGGCCCTGGTTTCGCCGGGGTCGCACGATCGATCAGCTGCTGGGTATATTGAGCGAGGGTGCGGTAGCACAGCACATGGCGCGCCTGGCCCGACAGGATCGCGCCGACAGCGGCCATGATCGAGGTGAACTGCCCCGGTCCCTCGACCCCGCCGGAGAAATGGTTGCACTCGATCCCCAGCGTCTCCTTGAGCAGGGTGACGTCGATCGGCGAGTCATTCTCGTAGGAGGCTCGCAGCGGGAAGGTGGAGATGCCGTCGATGTCCTTCAGCGTCAGTCCCGCATCGGCCAGCGCCTCGTCGACCGCATCGAGCATCACGTCCATGATCGGCCGGGGCGTGCCGCGGCCGGGTGCGCACATGCCGACGCCGGTGATCGCCGCCTGCAGCCCGCCGTTGCGAATCACCATCATCGCGTCCTCTTGCTATCCCCGTCGTCTTCCCTTCATTTTCAGATCATTGCGCCGAATGGCCATACGCGATCGGGCTCATCTTGGCGCGATGCCCCTTGTCGGGGGCGAAAACCCCGGATTCCCGGGGTTTCGCGTCAAAGGGGGCGATTGGACAGGAGGGGTGGCGCGCGGTAGCGCCATGGTCAGGAAGGGACGACCGCCATGACGACACCGCTGACCAACGCGCCGCCACGCCGCTACCTGCCGGCGATCGCCGACGGGCCGAAGGGCGAATTCTGGCGTAGCGGCAAGGACGGCGTGCTGCGCATCACCCGCTGCCAGGATTGCCGGCTGTGGATCCATCCGCACGTCGACGCCTGCCGCAACTGCCATTCGCGCAACGTGAGGCCCGAGCCGGTGTCGGGCCGGGGCACGGTCGAGACCTGGACGATCAATCGCCAGCCCTGGTGGGGCGACCTCAAGCAACCCTATGCCGTCGCGATCGTCACCCTGGTCGAGCAGCCGGGGCTCAACCTCACCACCAACATCGTCAACTGCGCCTTCGAGGACATCCATATCGGCCTGCCCGTGCGGGTGGTGTTCGAGAATATCGAGGACGTCTGGTTGCCGCTGTTCGAACCCGATCCGGATGCGCGCCCGGATAGGGCGGCCCGATTGCCCTGAATGGCGTCGTTCGCATCCTTTCGGGCGTCGCACGCCGCGTTTAGCCATTGGTGATGACCATGCAGCAAAGCGACTATTCCGCCATCCTCGTCGATCTGGCCGGCGGCGTGCTGACCGTGACGCTCAACCGCCCGGACAAGGCGAACAGCTTCAACCAGGCGATGATCCAGGATTTCCGCAATCTCTGGACCGCGGTGCGCGACAGCCAGGATGTGCGCGTCGTCGTTTTGCGCGCGGCGGAGGGCAAGGCCTTCTGTACCGGCGTCGACATCCGCGAGGGCTGGCGCGCGCCGGGCGCCGAGCCTGCGCCGTTCGACTATGACGATCCCGGCGACTGGCTGGGTCCCAAGAGCAACCGCGTGTGGAAGCCGTTCATCGTCGCCGTCCACGGCATGGCGGCGGGGGGCGCCTTCTACTGGCTCAACGAGGCCGACATCGCGATCTGCTCGGAGGAGGCGACCTTCTTCGATCCGCACCTGAAATTCGGCAAGCTGTCGTCGGTCGAACCGATCGGCGCGCTGGGGCGCATTCCCTATCAGGAGATTTCGCGGATGGTGCTGCTCGCCGACGAGGAGCGGATCAGCGCGGCGACCGCGCTGCGGATGAGCCTGGTCACCGAGATCACCCGCCGCGAGGACCTGTGGCCGCGAGCGCAGGCTCTGGCCGAGAGCATCGCCGCGCGCGAGCCGCTGCCCACCCAGGGCAGCGTGCGCGCGCTGTGGGAGGCGCAGAGCCTGCCACGCGCCCAGGCGGTCAGCAACGCCGTCAAGTATATCCAGATCAGCAAGGCGACGTCGCCGGTGAAGCCGGCCCCCGCCAGCCTGAAATCCAAGCCGTGGACACTCCGGTGAGCGGCGCCGTCGAAGCCGAGCTGATCGTCCGTGACGAGGGGCGGCTGCGGATCATCACGCTCAATCGGCCCGAGCGGCTCAACGCGCTGACGCCTGAGCTCCACCATCTGCTCCAGGATGCCGTGGCGCAGGCGGCCGCGGACACTGCGGTCGGCGCGGTCGCGTTGACCGGGGCGGGACGGGCTTTCTGCTCGGGCGGCGATGTCCGCCGCAGCGCCGACGCGGCCGAGAAGGCCAGCGTCCCCGAGACCGTCGAGGAGCGCGCCGATACGCTGCGTGGTCATGGCCGCACCACGCTGCTGCTCAGCCGCATGCCCAAGCCGACGATCGCGCTGGTCAACGGCGCGGCGGCCGGCGCGGGGCTGACGCTGGCCTTGGCCTGCGATCTGCGGATCATGGCGGACGATGCGGTGCTGCGGACCGCCTATGCCCGTATCGGCCTGTCGGGCGACCTCGGCATCAGCTATTTCCTCAACCGGCTGGTCGGCGCTTCGCGCGCGGCGGAGTTGCTGTTCCTCGACCAGAAGATCGACGCGGCCGCCGCTGAAAGGCTGGGCCTCGTCAACAGGGTCGCGCCCGCGGCCGATTTCGCAGGGGAGGCGATGGCGATGGCCCGAGCGCTGGCCGAGGGGCCGGGCGTCGCCTTCCGCTACATGAAGCAGAACCTCGAACTGGCCGAGACCGGCGGACTCGAGGC
The DNA here is from genome assembly GCF_900167915.1 of Rhizorhabdus histidinilytica. Taxonomy (GTDB): domain Bacteria; phylum Pseudomonadota; class Alphaproteobacteria; order Sphingomonadales; family Sphingomonadaceae; genus Rhizorhabdus; species Rhizorhabdus histidinilytica. Next base: position 168,348 of record NZ_FUYM01000007.1, read on the forward strand.
GGTGATCGAGCGCGAGGCCTATAACAGCGCGCGCTGCGTCCGGACGCAGGACGTCAAGGAAGCCGCGATCGCCTTCCGCGAAAAGCGGGCGCCCACCTTCACCGGTCGCTGAACCGGAGCGGCGCGCCAGGCGCTCAACGCGTTCAGGCGATCTCGCCGAGCCTGCGGGCGATGTCGGCGCGGACCGATCCCGGCATCTCGGCGTGCGGATAGTCGCCGCTGATCCAGCCATGGCGCCAGGTCCGTTCGCGGATCCGCCAGCCTTCGGCGGTCTTGACGAACACGTCCTCATAATGGCCGTGGATCTGGTAGAAATGCTCGCGCCCGTCCTCGCCGATCGATCCGCCCGGGTTGATGACCTTGGATTTGACGTGGGCCATCTGCCGGCTCGCATCGGTGAATGTAATGCGCGACATGCCGAACATGTGCATATCGCGACTGACCGTCTCGCCCAGCTTACGGAAGAAGGCCTTCACCTCGGGCCACGGCGCGCGCATCGCGCCGGCGGAGGTCAGGTCGAACTGACAATCCGGGGTGAAGACCGTGTCGAGCACGTCGATCTCATGGTCGTCGAGCGCATGGGTGTAGCGGATGATCGTGTCGTTGATCGCCATCCGGTCGGCGACTTCGGCGGGATCATAGTCGGTCGTCATGCTTTCCTCTCCTATGGCTCGGTGGCGCGAAAGCCGCGGCTCGCGGCGGCTTTCTCCCTGCGGCGAGACATGAAACCGACGGCAATGTGATCTCGCCACCCGCAGCGGCCCAATCTCTTTTGGCAGCTATTCAGGAAATATCGGCTCTGCCCGGTCCATGGCGCAGGGCATGGTCGAACGCGGTCCGGATCATTTCTCCCCGGCGCGCGGCGGCGGCCCCGTTGCCATCGGTCATGATCAGGAAATGGCCCGCCAGCATCGCGTCGATCACGAAGCCCATCCCCGCGACCGGGTCCATCCGGCCGGGGACCGAGGGCGGATCGGCGGCGGCCGCGACATGGCCCAGCGGATGGCCGATGGCGCCGGGACAGGCGACCGACACGCCGACGCCGCTGCCGGCCAGCTCGATCGCCAGCGTCTCGCTGAGGCTGAGCAGGCCGGCCTTGGCGGCGGCATAGTCGCCATGGTCGGGCAAGGGACCGAGCGCGGCCATCGAGGCGATGTTGAGGATGTGGCCACCCCCTTTCGCGGCCATGCGCGGCGCGAAGGTGCGGACGCCGAGGAAGGGGCCGGTCAGCCCGGCGGCGATCAGCGATTGCCATTCGGCCGGCGCGATCTCGATCAGCGGACGGCGGGCCGAGGGCGGGCAGGCATTGTTGACGAGCAGCCGGATCGGCGCGGCATCGGCGTCGATCGCTTCGCTCAGCGCCGCCCAGCTTCGTGGATCGGCGACGTCGAGTATCCGCCAGTCGAGACCCTCGGGGCGGCCAAGCCGCACGACCGCGTCGCGCAGCCGGCTCTCGTCGCGATCGGCGAGCAGGACGGTCATCCCCCGATCGAGCAGCACCCGCGCGAGCGCCTTGCCCAGCGTCCCGGCACCCCCGGTGACGAGGGCGCGTCCGCCGGCCAGTTCGATCAAATGGGGTCCCAGGCGAAGACGTCGGCCGATACCTGGAGCGGATGGAGGCTGGGCTTCACCGCCGGCAGGAAATCGGAGGCGATCGTCTCGGGCGTCCAGCCCTCGGCGCGGTGGACCGAGCGGACGGGACGCGACGGCGAGAAGAGGAATATCTCGTTCTTGCGCACGCAGAAGACCTGGCCGTTGACGTCGGCGGCGGCATCCGAGCAGAGGAAGGCGACGAGCGGCGCCACCTTGTCGGGCGTCATCGTCTTGAGCCGCTCGACCCGTTCCCTGGCCGCGTCGGTTTCGGCGGGGATGCTCTCGGTCATCCGGCTCCAGGCGAAGGGCGCGACGCAGTTGGAACGCACGCCGAAGCGCCGCATGTCGAGCGCGATCGAGTTGGACAAGCCGACGATCGCCATCTTCGCCGCCGAATAATTGGACTGGCCGACATTGCCGATCAGGCCCGATGTCGAGGTCATGTGGACGAAGGCGCCGCCACCCTGCTCGCGGAAATGCGGCGCGGTGGCGCGCGACAGCAGGAAGCTGCCGTTGAGGTGGACGTCGATCACCGCGCGCCAGTCGGCCAGGCTCATCTTGTGGAACATGCCGTCGCGCGAGACGCCGGCATTGTTGACGACGGCGTCGATCCGCCCGAACGCCCGTATCGCATCGTCGACGATGCTGGCGGCGCCCGCCTCGTCGGCGACGCTGGCGGTGTTGGCGATCGCCCGGCCGCCCGCCGCCATTATCTCGGCGGCGACCTCGGCCGCGGGGCCCTGGTCCGATCCCTCGCCGGACAGCGATCCGCCGAAGTCGTTGACGACGACCGCGGCCCCCTGCCGCCCGCATTCGATCGCCAGCGCGCGGCCGATGCCGCGGCCCGCGCCCGTCACCGCGACCGTCTTGCCCGCGAGCATGTTCGTTCCATTCATGATATCGCTTCCCGCCGTTCGTCAGAGCTGCGACTTGGGCAGCGTGATCTCCAGCCCGTCGAGGTCGGCGCGCATGACGATCTGGCAGGACAGGCGGCTGGTCCCGTCAGGGTCGACCGCCATTTCGAGCATCGCGGCCTCCTCGTCGCCCGGCGGGCCGACCCGGTCCATCCAGTCGGGTGCGACATGGACATGGCAGGTCGCACAGGACAGCGCACCGCCGCAGTCGGCCAGAATCTCGTCGATGCCGTTGGACAGCGCCGTCTGCATCAGCGTGTCGCCTTCGGATGCCTCGACGATCCGGTCATCCTTGCCGGTCTTGCTGAACCTGACCTTCACCATCCGTCTCTCAAACCTTCCCGTTTTCTTGCCCGCCGCCGTGGCGGAGGGCGCATTCCTGAAGACTATCGCGACGAAGGAGGCGAGGCCATATTCGAGGTGGCGATATTTGGGAGGCCGTCGCCTAATCCCGGTCGACCCCGTCAGGGCCGCTCGAAGATCGCGGCGATGCCCTGGCCGCCGCCGATGCACATCGTCTCCAGCGCGCGTCGGCCGCCACGCCGCTGCAACTCGTGCAGCATCGAGGTCATGATGCGGACGCCGGTTGCCCCGATCGGATGGCCGAGCGAGATGCCCGATCCATTGACGTTCACCCGGTCGGCCCATTCGTCCTTCTCGATGCCCCAACCTTCGAACACGGCCAGGACCTGTGCGGCGAAGGCCTCGTTGATCTCGACCAGGTCGATGTCCTTCCAGCCGAGACCCAGGCGGGCGAACAGCTTCTCGACCGCGCCGACCGGCCCGATCCCCATCCGGGCGGGGTCGCAGCCATGCGCGGCCCAGCCGCCCCAATAAGCGATCGGTTCAAGGCCCAGCTCGGCCAGCCTGTCCTCGGCGACGACCAGACAGGCGGCGGCGGCATCGTTCTGCTGGCTTGAATTGCCGGCGGTCACCGTGCCGCCCTTGAGGATCGGGCGCAGGCTCCCCAGGCTCTCGGCTGTGGTGTCGCCGCGAATGCCCTCGTCGCGCGCGAACATCAGCGGATCGCCCTTCTTCTGCGGCACAGGCACGGGCACGATCTCGGCATCGAACTTGCCGGCCGTCCAGGCGGCCGCCGCGCGCTGCTGGCTCCGGGCGGCGAAGGCGTCCTGCGCCTCGCGGCCGATGGCGTAATCCTTTGCGAGATTCTCGGCTGTCTCGATCATGCCGGAGATCACGCCGAAGCGCTCGACCGGCTGCGAGCGCTCGCGGCCCCGGTCGAGCCGGTCGTAGAACTGGACGGTGCCGGCCCGCGCCCCGCCGCGCATCGCCGTGGTATAATATTCGATGTTGCTCATGCTCTCGACGCCGCCCACCAGGACGATGTCGCGGGTGCCGGTCTCGACCATCATCGCCGCCATGGCGACCGCCTGGAGGCCGCCGCCGCAGCGGCGGTCGAGCTGCATGCCCGGTACCTCGATCGGCAGGCCGGCGGCCAGCGCCGCCCAGCGGCCGATGCAGGGTGCCTCGCTGTTGGCGTAGCTCTGCGCGAAGACGACGTCGTCGATCCGGGCGGGATCGATCCCGGTGCGATCGACCAACGCGGTGATGACGTGCGCGGCGAGCTTCTCGGCCGGCAACGGAGCGAGGCTGCCGAGGAAGCGGCCGATCGGCGTGCGGAGCGGGGAGACGATGGCGGCCTTGCGCAAGGGAAACCTCTTTCGATGTTCTTCGATGGCGTCAGAAGTCGGTGCCGCCGTCCACATTGGCGATCAGGCCGGTGGCGTAGCCGGCGCGCTCCGACAGCAGGAAGGCGATCATGTCGGCGACCTCGCCCGGGTCGCCGATCCGTTCGAGCGCGACCTTCATCTCCATGTCCCGCAGCATGCGCCGTTCGGCCTCGGCGCGATCGATGGCGGGCTCGGCGGCCTTCAGTGCCGCCATGCGCGCGTCGTAGCGGCCCGTCCGGATCGCGCCCGGCGCGACCGCGTTCACGCGCACGCCTTGCGGCCCATAGGCTTTGGCGAGGGTCTTGGTGAGCGTGTTGAGCGCCGCCTTGAACGACGCATAGCCGGGCAGATAGGGTTTGGGCCCGCGCGAGGAATAGGCGGTGGTCAGCACGATCGCGCCGCCGCCGGCCTTTGTCATGTGCGGCAGCACGGCACGGCAGGCGCGGACCGCGGCCATCAGGCTGTGCTGGAAATAGTCGGCCCATTCGGCCTCGGGCAATTCGGCGAAGCTGCGGCTCGGCCCCATCCAGTGGTTGGTCACTGCCAGACCCCGCAGCTCACCAAGCCGGCTGGCCGCCGCATCGAGCGCTGCCTCCACAGCGCCGGGTGCCGATGCGTCGCCAGGGATGCCCTCGATCCGCACGCCATGCTCGGCGGCCAGCGCCGCGCAGGCGTCGGCGACCGCCTGCGGCGTCCGGCTGATGACCGCGACGTCGCCGCCTTCCGCGGCGATCCGGCGGACGGTTTCCCAGCCCATGCCCCGGGATCCGCCGACAACCGCATAGGCGTTGCCGCGCATGCCGAGGTCCATTCGATATGTCCTTTCGGGTGGCGTCGGCGGCCGTCAGGCCACCGCCGCCGCCTTGGTTTCGAGCGAGGCCAGCGCCAGGTCCCACATCAGGTTCTGGGGCGGAGTGCGATGATCGGCCAGCCGCACCAGATATTTGCGGCAGGGCGGGATGAAGTTGATCGGGCGGACCACGAAGTCCTGGGTGTCGTAGCGCTCGGCCGCGAACTGGGTGCAGACCACCGGCAGTTCCCAGCTCCGCGCATAGGAGGGCGCGCTCTGGAACTCCGGGATCGGCACCGGCACGGCGCCGGCGTTGACCAGCGGCTCGTAATAAAGCTCGAATGCCGCCGGGCTGAACTGCTGTGCCGGCAGGATCACGCGGACGCCCTTGACGTCCTCGGTGCCGATCACCCCGGCCCGGGCCAGATCGTGGGTGCGGGGGACCATCATCGAAAAGCGGTTCTCGCGCAGCAGCAGCCTGTCCAGTCCCGCCTCCTCGAACGGTGCGGAGACGAAGGCGAGATCGATCCGGCCGGCGCGGAGATGGTCGAGCAGCGCTGGGGTCGGGCCGCTGGTGACGTTGAGCTGGATGCCCTCGTGCGTCGCGATGAACCGGTCGATCAGGCGGGTCCGCTGGGGATCCGGAAAGCTGAACGGCAGCGCGCCGACGCGCAGCACGCCGCTCATCGAATCGCGCAGGGCATTGGCTGCGTCGCGCGCCTGGTCGACGACGTTGGCAAGCCGGCGAACCGGATCGAGCAGCGCGCGGCCGGCCGCCGTCAGCTCGACATGGCGGGTGTTGCGGATGAACAGGTTGAAGCCCAGCAGCGCCTCGAACTGGCGGATCTTGTGCGACAGCCAGGACTGGTCGATCGACAGCGCCTTGGCCGCCTTGGTGAAGCTCAGATTTTCCGAGACGGCGTTGAAGAACAGCAGGAATTCGACATCGATGCTGCGATTGTCGTCGTCGACGGCGGCGATCCTGCGGGCGTGCAGGGCGCCGAGGTCGTTTTCGTCGTTGGCGCCGACGGGGGCGGTTTTCGCTATCCTGGCCATGGGAAATCCTCTCGCTGGATTATCTGCTCCACGAAGTCGGGTGGTGGTTCATCGCTTTGTCCGGTCCGCCGCGGACTGCAGGATGGCGGCCCCGCGCAGCAGCGTGTCGGCTTCGGGTGCGGGGAGGACGACCGGGCCATGCGCGCGGCTCGGCAGGATCACCGAGGCGGTGCCCGGCGCGGTGTTCTCGCCCCGCTGGTTGGTCGAGGCCAGCTCCAGGTCGACGACCGCATTGGCGCCGTCGATCCGCTTGGCCACCACCTTGCCCGTGCAGATGGTGGTGTCGCCCATGAAGTTGAACGCGCGAGACTGGCACGACAGCTTCCACAGCCAGGCGTCGTCGCCCATCCAGTTGGTGACGAGGTGGATCAGCCAGCTCGTCCGCATCTGGCCATAATCGTAGGAGGTCGGCAGGCCGAGCGCCTGGGCACGCTCATGGTCCCAGTGAACCCGCTGGACGACGTCCGGCACGCCATAGGCGTCGGGCACGTAGAAGGCCGGCATCTTGCGCCGCTGGGCATAGCCGAGGCCGAGCGGGCCGATGCCGCTCGACGACAGGCCCATGCCCATGTGGAAGGCGATGATGTCGACCATGGTGAGCGGCCCCTTGGCCACCGGCACCAGTTCCTCGCCGACCTCGACGTCCTCCCAAAAGCGCGGGCTCGCGCCGCGCCGGACCTCGGCCGCATAGACCTCGTCGATCCTGGCGATGTCGTCGGGCGTGTAGCTCTGACGCTGGATCGCGGCGTAGCGGCCCGCCTTCTTGGTGCCCTCGCGCTCGGCCGACAGATAATGTTCCTCGCGCCGGCCGACCGGCGTGCCGGCGCGGTCGACATAAAGGTCGCGATAGGTTTCGGTGACGGTGCGGCCGCCGCTGAAGGCGGAGCTTTCCTTGACCTGGATGTTCGACGTGCTGCGCTCCACGAACACGCGCTCGTCGGGATAGATCGGCCGCCACCAGGTCCAGTCGACGCCGGTATAATATTTGCCGACTCCCCGGAACAGGCCCTTGAACAGTGCCTTGGTCTCGGCGTCGGGCTTCGGCGTCAGGTTCGTGCCGGTCGCATGGAGGAACAGCGGCGGGGCGATCTGGTCGCGCCAGCGGGTGCCCGCCCCATAAGCGCGATCATGGTAGAGCGGATTGGCGTCGCCGCAGGCGAAGGCGAAATGGCTCATCCCGTCGGACGAGGCGATGGCGTTGTAAGGCTTGTTATAGGCGAATTTCGGCACGCCGATCTGGCGGCGGGCGCGTTCGATATCCTCGTCGGTGATCTTGCCCGTGATGGGGTCCGCCTCGGCCATCATCTCTCCCTGCCGCGATCCGCGCGTCTGCGTCGTCGTTTCGATAGGAGCGGAGGTTGTATGAAAACTGATGGTAAGTCAACTATCGGCTTCCGGTGACCGCCATGCCACATCCCAATTCTGTCGGATCGATCCTGAATATGGAAAATTCCAATAGCCGTCCGTACTTCGTTGCATCGCAATAAATCCGGCATTTTTTGGCGTTTTTACGCGATCGGCGAAGGGTTTGTGCGGACGCTCCGCTCCTTCGTGGCGGGGGCACTTGAAAACTGGCGAGTATTCAGCGATGAAAAGGGGTGTAGACCCTGGCCGCGTCGGGCGGCCGATCCTGATGTGGCCGATCGAGTCGGTCGAAGCCACGCGAGCTGGTAGGAGAGGACAGACGATGAGCGAGCCCATGACCCATGAGAAGGGGTCGGTTCCCGACCATGTGCCGCCCGAGCTGGTGCATTTCTGGGACTTCCGCACCGGCCTCGGCCCCTGTCCCCACGCGCAGGTCGCCGAGCTGCACAAGGGCCCGCGGGTCTTCTATTCGCCGCTCAGCCATCAGGACCGTTCGGAGAAGCCGGTCGGCACCTGGGTGCTGACCAAGGCGGAGGACATCCGTCAGATGCTGCAGCGGGCCGACCTGTTCAGTTCCGCCCAGCCGCGCAGCCATGCGATGGGCGAGACCTGGCGGCTCATCCCGCTCGAGGTCGATCCGCCCGAGCATGGCCTGTTCCGCACCCCGCTCAACCCGCTCTTCTCGCCGGCGCGGATCAAGCAGCTAGAACCGCGCCTGCGCGAGTTGACGGTCGACCTGATCGAGAAGCTCAAGGATCGCGACGAATGCGAGTTCATCCGCGACTTCGGCGAGCAGTTCCCGGTCCGCATCTTCCTGGAGCTGATGGGACTCTCGGGTGACGATCTCTCGCGCTTTCGCAAATGGGCGGACACGATCATCCATGACCGTATCAACCGCGGCAAGGCGATGGGCGAGGTGAAGGCCTTCCTGGTCGAGCAGATCGCATTGCGCCGCGTCGATCCGCGCGAAGGCGAGCTGGTCAGCCAGGTGATGGCGATGAAGGTCGGCGATCGCCCCTTCACCGACGAGGAGGTGATGGGCACCGTTTTCCTGCTGTTCATCGGCGGGCTCGACACGGTGGTGAGCTCGCTCGCCTACCAGTTCCGCTACCTCGCCGAGAATCCCGACGACCAGGCACGGCTGCGCGCCGACCCGTCGATGATCCCCGATGCGGTCGAGGAGCTGTTCCGCGCCTTCCCGGTGGTCACCACTGCGCGGATCGCGACCGAGGACACCGAACTTGCCGGCGTCCGGATCAAGAAGGGCGACATGGTCACCGGGTCGACGCTGCTGTCGACCAGCGACCCGACCGAGTTCGCCAATCCCGAGGTCGTCGACCTCACGCGCAGCCCGAACCGGCACAACACCTTCTCCTTCGGTCCGCACCGCTGCCTGGGCTCGCACCTCGCACGCCGCGAGATCCAGATCGCGATCGAGGAGTGGCTGAAGCGCGTGCCCCCGTTCACCGTGAAGCCCGGCACCACCTTCAAGACGCTCGGCGGCGGGGTCATCGGCATGGAGGCGCTGCCGCTCGTCTGGTCGCGCCCGGCTTAAGGATTCCTGCCCCACGACCGCGCGCATCGCGGATACGACTCGGTCGCCGCGATGCTCCATCAGCAGGGGACGAGAAAGGGAGTTCGGATGGCTTTGCTGGATGGGAAGGTGGCCGTGGTCACGGGCGCGGGCGCGGGCATCGGCCGCGCCTATGTTCGGGCGCTCGCACGCGAAGGTGCGGCCGTGGTCGTCAACGATTTCGCGCGGGAGGCGGCCGAGGACGCGGTTGCCGAGATCGTCGGCCAGGGCGGCCGCGCCGTCGCCAATGTCGCCGATGTCGGTGCGCTTGAGGGCGGCGCCAGCCTGCTCTCTTCCGCGCTGGAGGCGTTCGGCCGGGTCGACATCCTCGTCAACAACGCCGGCATCCTGCGCGATGCGTCGCTGGTCAAGATGGAGGAGGCGCAGTGGGACGCGGTGATGCACGTCCACCTGAAGGGCCTCTACAGCGCGACCCGGCCCATCTTCGGCTGGATGAAGGACAATGGCGGCGGGGTGATCGTCAACACCACCTCGACCGCCGGCATCCGCGGCAATTTCGGCCAGTCCAACTATGGCGCGGCCAAGTGCGGGGTCATCGGCTTCACCAATTCGCTGGCGATCGAAGGCCGGAAATACGGCATCCGCCTGTGGAACATCGGCCCGGCCGCGGCGACCGCACTGACCGCGCACATGCCCGAGGAATATCAGCGCCGCTTCCAGATCGACCGGGTGGCGCCGACCTTGCTCTACATGGTCAGCCACCTGTCGGGCGACCAGACCGGCAAGACGCTGCTGGCCGGCGGCGGCTGGGTCGGCGAGGTGCGGTTCGAAGTGCATGACGGCTATGAGCCGAGCGACGACTTCACCGCCGAGGAGCTGGCTCGCGCCGTCGCCGACGGCAAGGTGCTGTTCCCCGATCGCGACGCCAAATGGGTAACTGCCTACGGCCCTTCCGGGAAGCGGGAGGGCTGAGCCGATGCCGATCGACTATCCTGCGATCCTCTCGCTCCAAGAGACCGGCAAGCGCTTCACCTACACCGACCGCGACACGATGCTCTACGCGCTGGGGGTCGGGCTGGGCAGCGATCCGCTCGACGAGGACGAGCTGCGCTTCGTCTTCGAGAAGGAGCTGCGTGCGGTGCCGACGCTCGCTACCGTCGTCGCCTGGGGTGCCGGAGTAAGCACCGACAAGCTCGGCGTCGACTACAGGCTCGTCCTGCATGGCGAGGAGCAGACGATCTTCCATCGGCCGATGCCGACCGCCGCGACGATCGTCGCCGACAGCGGCGTCGCCGAAGTCTATGACAAGGGCGAGGGCAAGGGCGCCGTGATCGTGCGCCAGACGGTGATCCGCGACGAGGCGGACGGCCAGCCGATCGTCACGCTCAACCGCACCATCTTCGCGCGCGGCGACGGCGGCACCGGCGGATCGAAGGCGGCGCAGCCCGCTCCCCACTCCGTCCCCGATCGCGCGCCCGACAAGGTGCTAGACTATCGGGTCGCGCCGAACCAGGCGATGATCTACCGGCTCTGTGGCGACCGCAACCCGCTCCATGTCGAACCCGAGCGGGCGAAGGCGGCGGGCTTCCACATGCCGATCCTGCACGGCCTGTGCACCTATGGCTTCACCTGCCGCGCGGTGCTGGAGGCCTATTGCGATTTCGATCCCGTCCGGATCGCCAGCCACCAGGCGCGCTTCTCCTCACCGGTCTTTCCCGGCGACACGCTGCGCATCTCGCTGTGGCGGGACGGCCACGTCGTCTCGTTCGAAGCGGCGGTCCCCGAGCGAAACGTGACGGTGCTGAAGAACGGCAAGACCGTGCTGAGGAGTTGAGCGATGACGGACAAGGTCGCGCTCGTCACCGGGGCCGGTAGCGGCATCGGCCGAGCTTGCGCGCTGGCGCTCGCCAGGGCGGGCTTCCGGCTTGCGCTGGTCGGCCGCAAACGAGAGCCGCTCGAGGAAGTGGCCGGTGAGATCGTCACGGGCGGCGGCGAGGCGCTGGTCCACCCCGCCAACGTCGTCGAGGAGGCCGAGGTCGCGGCCGCCTTCGCCGCGGCGGTCGACCGTTTCGGCCGGCTCGACCTGCTGTTCAACAACGCCGGCACGGCCTCACCCAAGGCGCCATTCGAGGATGTCGAGCTGCGCCACTGGAACCGCGTCCTTGCGGTCAACGTCACTGGCAGCTTCCTCTGCGCACGCGAAGCCTTCCGGGTGATGAAGGCGCAGTCGCCGATGGGCGGGCGCATCATCAACAACGGATCGGTGTCGGCGCATGCGCCGCGCCCCTGGGGCGCACCCTATACGGCCAGCAAGCATGCGATCACCGGGCTGACGAAGCAATTGTCGCTCGACGGCCGCGCCCATGACATCGCCTGCGGGCAGATCGACATCGGCAATGCCGAGACCGGGGTGGCGCTGAACCTGATGCAGGGCATGGCACAAGCGGATGGCCGGGTGGTGCCCGAGCCGGTGATGCCGCTGTCCTCGGTCGCCGAGGCGGTCGTCTTCATGGCCGGGCTGCCGCTCGCTTCCAACGTCCAGTTCATGACGGTCATTGCGACGAAGATGCCGTTGGTCGGCCGCGGCTGAGATCGCCGCGGAGGGAAGGAGGCCATCCTGTCCAGGAAATTGCGCGTCGGCGTGGTCAGCGCCAATTGGGGCATGACCGCGCATCTGCCGGCCTGGCACGCGACCGGCGAGGCCGAGGTCGTCGCCGTCTGCACCTCGCGCCGCGAGACGGCGGAGGCGGCGGCCGCCACCTATGGCGTCGCCAGGCCCTATTGGGACGCGATCGCGATGTGCGCCGATCCCGATCTCGATATCATCGACGTCGGCACCCGGCCCGACCTGCGCGCGCCGATGGTGCTGGCCGCGCTCGCCGCCGGCAAGCATGTCTATGCCAGCGCCAATTTCGCCCCCGATCTCGATCGCGCCCGCACGATGCGCGACGCCGTGCGGGCAGCCGGCGTGGTCGGCGCGCTCGACTCGGTCTTTCCGTGGCAGCCGGCGCATCGTCATGCCCATGCGCTGATCCAGGCGGGTGAGATCGGCCGTCCGGTGGCGGTGACCGCGCGGCTGGCGATCAGCCATTTCGCGACGCCGTCGGCGGGCGGGGCTGGCTGGAAATGGTTTGGCACGCGCAAGCATGGCGCCTCGGCGCTGCGCAACCTCGGCACCCATTCGCTGCATCTGCTCACCTGGCTGCTCGGGCCGGTCGAGGCGGTCGCGGCGCAGGCGATGATCGCCCGGAAGGAATGGCGTTTCGACGATGGCGAGGTGCTGCGGCCCGAGGTCGAGGACACCGCGCAACTGCTGCTGCGCTTCGCGCGCGGCACGATGGGCACGCTGATGCTGAGCTGGTCCTCGCCCGCCAAGACCGGCTGGCTGATGGAGATCACCGGGGAGACGGGTACGCTCGCGACCGATGACCCGACCGGCTTCGCCTGCGGGCCGAGCGTGACGCTGCGGCGCGGATCGGGCGGGGGGCGACTGGAGCCGGTCGAGATCCCCGAGGCGCTGACCGCACCGCCGGGTATCGATTTCGCGACGCCGCCGGCACGCAACCAGTCGCACGACATCGCCGGTGCGATGAAGGACATGATCCGCGCGATCCGCGAGGGCGGCGCGGCGCTGCCGAGCTTCGAGGACGCCTTCCATGTCGAGGCGATCCTCGACGCCGCGCGACGCGCGATCGACAGCCGCGCCTGGGTCGACGTGCCGCGCGTCTAGGGCGGCTGAAGGGCGTCGCCTCAAATCCCCTTTGGCGCCTGTGAGAAGGGGATGTCCTTGTCGACGCGCGGTTCGGCGGGAAGGCCCAGCACGCGTTCGGCGATGATGTTTCGCAATATCTCGTCGGTGCCGCCGGCGATGCGGATGCCGGGCGCGTGCAGCAGGTCGTGGTGGACGGTGCCATCGGCCATCGACAGCGCCTCGTCGTCGATCAGGCCATAGGCCCCCTGCGCCTCGATCAGCCGACGTGACAGTTCCTGCAGCTCGCTTGCCATCACCAGCTTGCCGATCGAGGCCTCGGGCCCCGGCGTCTGGCCCCGCGACATGGCGGTGAGGGTGCGGTAGCGGGTCAGCGAGACGCCGCGCATGCGGACATAGCCGTCGGCGAAGGCGGCGCGGAAGGCACCGTCGTCGGCAAGCGTGGCGTCACCTGCCGGGGTCGCACGGGCGATGGCGATGATCCGGGCGGCGGGCAGGCCGCGATCCTTGCCGCCTTCCACCCGCTCGTTCATCAGTGCGAAGATCGCGACCTTCCAGCCCTCGCCGACCTCTCCCAGCCGCTGCGCATCGCTGATCCGGACGTCGTTGAAGAACACCTCGTTGAACTCGACGCCGCCCGACATCTGGTGGATCGGGCGTATCTCGATACCGGGCGCCTTCAGGTCGACCCAGAACATCGTCAGCCCCTTGTGCTTGGGCAGGTCGGGGTCGGTGCGCGCGATCAACAGGCCGTAGTCGGAATAATGCGCGCCGCTGGTCCACAGCTTCTGGCCGTTGAGGATCCAGTCGTCGCCGTCGCGGACCGCGCGGGTGCGCACACCCGCCAGGTCGGAGCCCGCCGCCGGCTCGGAGAAGAGCTGGCACCACACCTGCTCGCCCCGGATCGCCGGGCCGACGAAGCGCTCGCGCTGCTCGGCGGGCGCATATCTGATGACGGTGGGCAGGCACAGGCCCAGGCCGATGCCGAAGAAGGCGATGGGTACGCCGCGCCTGGCCTCCTCCTGCCGGAAGATCACCTGTTCCATCGCGGTGCCGCCGGCGCCGCCCCATTCCCTCGGCCAGGTGATGCAGGCATAGCCATGATCGGCCTTGATCGCCTGCCAGCGGCGCGCGACCGCCAGCCGGTCCATCTCCCCGCCGGTCGGACGTGGCAGGTCGGCGGCGTGGGCATCGAGGAAGGCGGCGGCGCGGGCGCGGTAGGCGGCTTCTTCGGGAGTGTCGCTGAAATCCATCCTAGAGCTCCTCGTCGGCCTGGGCTTCGAGTGCGGAGAACAGCCGGTCACGCCAGGCCCGCGGCGATCCGATCGTCATGTCGAGCTGGAGCGCGCGGCGATAATGGAGGTGCTGGTCGGCCTCCCAGGTGAAGCCGATGCCGCCATGGGTCTGGATGCCCTCGCGCGCCGCGTACCAATAAGCGTGGCAGGCGGCGACGCGGGCGGCGGCGGCGGCCGACGGCAGCTCGTCGCTGCCGCTTTCCAGCGCCCAGGCGCCATAATAGGCGTTCGATCGGGCGATCTGGTTGTTGACGTACATGTCGGCCAGCTTGTGCTTGATCGCCTGTTGGCTGCCAATCGGCCGGCCGAAGGCGTAGCGCATCTTCGCGAACTCGACCGATGTTTCCAGGCAGCGGTCGGCCCCGCCGATCTGTTCGAAGGCGATCAGCACGGCGGCACGGTCGAGCAGTCGATCGACCAGGCCTTCGTCGCCGATCGGCTCGCAGGGGGTGCCGTCGAAGGCGATCCGGGCCAGGTCGCGGGCGGGATCGAGCGTGTCGACCGGTGCCCGCGTCACTGAAGGATCGGTGAGATCTGCGAGATGGAGCCGCACCTGGCCGCCGTTGCGGGCAAGGACCAGCGCCAGCGTCGCGGCGTTGCCGTCGACGACGGGCAGCTTGACGCCATGCAGCCGCCCGCCGCGAACCTCGGCGGCGAGGCGGGCGGGGGATGGCTCGCCGGGGCCCTCGGCGATGGCGATGCAGCCGATGCAGCGGCCGGCGGCGATGTCCTTCAGTCGCTCGCGCTGCGCGGCCGTGCCCGCCATCATCAGCGCCTCGGCGAGGAGGTAGACGGTGGAGGCGAAGGGAACCGGGGCGAGCACGCGGCCCAGCTCCTCGGCGAGGACGCACAGGTCGGTCCGGCCCATGCCGAGGCCGCCATGCTCCTCGGGCAAGGTGAGCGCGGTCCAGCCCTGCTCGACCAGCGCCGCCCACAGGTCCGCGTCGTGCGACCGTGCCCCGTCGTCGAGCACGCCGCGCACAACGCCGATGCCGCAGCGCGCCTCGAGGAAGCGGCGCGCCTCGTTGCGCAGATGCTCCTGGTCTTCCGAAAAGTCGAAGTTCATCGCGTCTCAATCCCTGACGAGCAGGAAGCATCCGGCGAGCGGCCCTCCCGCGGTCGATAGCGCGGCGACGCGCGGTCCCCCGTTCGCCCGTCCCTTCACCTGCCGTGCACCGCCCCGGCACCAGAGCTGGACGCAGGCTTCGTGGACCTGGCCATAGGCGTGCATCCGCCCGGCCGAGAGCGCTCCGCCATTGGTGTTGATCGGCAATTCGCCGTCGAGCGCGATGCGGCTGCCGCCTTCGATGAAGTCCCCCGCCTCGAAGCGCTTGCAGAAGCCGAAATTCTCCAGCCAGTTGATCGTATGGAAGCTGAAGCCATCATAGAGTTCAGCCACGTCGACGTCGGCGGGGCGCAGGTCGGTGCGGTTCCACATCATCGCGGCCACCTCGGGCTGGGCCTGGGTGGCGAGCGCGTCGAGCTGCGCCCAGCTGTTGCGATAGTGCATGTTGGTGCCGATCGCTTCGATCCTGAGCGGCGGGTTGGGCAGGTCGGCGGCGGCGTCCCGATGCGACAGGATGATCGCGGTCGATCCGTCGATCGGCACGTCGCAGTCGAACAGGCGCAGCGGCGTGGACAGGATTGGCGACGCCATATAGTCGTCAAGCGTGATCGGCGTGCGATAGACCGCTGCCGGGTTGAGCGCGGCGTTGCGCCGCCCGTTGATCGCGATCTGCGCCACCTGTTCGGGCCGGATGCCCGATTCATGGACGTAGCGCGCGAAATAAAGCGCCTGCTGCGTCGCGGCGACATAGGCATGGTACGGCGCGTGCCAGCCCATATGGGCATGGGTGCGCTGCCCCGGCTGATAGCTGGCGTTGACCAGTCCCTGCTTGCGCGCGGTCGCCTGGTACATGGTGCGGAACACCAGGACATGGCGGCACAGCCCCGCATGGATCGCGCCGATCGCGTTGAAGATCGCGCCGAACTGGCCCGAGGTTTCCCGCGTGCTCGAATACCATTCGACCTTCAGGCGCAGCGCATCCTGCAAGGCGGGGATGCCGACGGGGGCAAAGCCCGATCCGTCGGGAATGGCGCCCGGCCAGGTGGCGATGCCGTCGATGTCGGCGCGGGTCAGGCCGGCGTCGCGGATCGCCTCGACCGCGGCGTCGATCGTCAGCGACAGCGCGGAGACGCCCGCGTCGCGGCTGATCCGCGACTGACCAATGCCGGTGATCGCGATGCTCTTCTCAGGCCAGCGCATCGTCAATCCTTCCCTTGGTCGGGGACGAACAGCGGCACCCACAGGTCCTCGGCCTGCTCGAAGCGGACCTTCACCCGGTCGCCGATCCGGACCGACAGCGGATCGCAATCGACGATGTTGGTGATCAGGTGGACGTCGGGCTGCTCGTCGATGCCGACCATCGCGACGACATAGGGAACCGGCAGGCCGGGAAACCAGGCGCGGTGGTTGACGGTCAGCGACAGGATCACGCCCTTGCCCGACACCGGCTCCGGCCCGACCTCGCGGCTTTCGCAGGCGGGGCAGAAGCTGGTCGGCGGATGCACATAAGTGCGGCACCGCGCGCAGCGATGGATCAGCAGCTCACCATTCCGGCCACCGGTCCAGAAGGCCGCGTTGTCGGCATCGATCGCGGGCAGCGGCCGGGGGGGCGGACTGGTCAAGCGACGGGCTCCCGGCTCAGTCTTCTTCCTGTTCGATCGAGATGATCCGTTCCGGGCAGGCGCGCATGCCGCGCACCGCCTGGGCGCGCAGCGCTTCGGGCACTTCCTTCTCGGCGGTGACGTTGAAGCCGTTCTCGTCCAGCTCATAGACCTCGGGCGCGACGGCGGCGCAGCGGGCATGGCCCACGCAGCCCGCGACATTCACCTTGATCCTGACCGTCATATCCTCTCCTCCTCGCGCGCGACCGCCCCGGCGAGGCGGCCGCCGATGATCTCGACGGCCTCGCCGACGATCCGTTCGACCAGCTCGCGGACCGTGGGCACGTCGCGGATGATCCCCTGCACCATGCCGGCCGTCCAGATGCCATGGTCGGTGTCGCCGCTCTCCAGCCCCTCGCGGCCCTTGGCGCCCTTCACCAGCGCGGCGACCTCCTCGAACGGCTTGCCCTCCGCCTCGATCGCGATGACCCGGTCGCTGATCGCGTTCTTCGCGACCCGAGCGGTGTTGCGATAGGTGCGGAAGATCAGGTTGGTCGCGCGTTCGTCGCCGGCGACCAGCGCCTCCTTGAAGGCGCGATGGATCGGCGCCTCGACGGTGGCGCAGAAGCGGGTGCCCATGTTGATGCCGTCGGCCCCGAGCGCGAGCGCCGCGACCAGCCCGCGTGCATCGCCGAAGCCGCCGCTGGCGATCATCGGGATCTTCACCTTGTCGGCCGCCGCCGGGATCAGCACCAGCCCGGGAATGTCGTCCTCGCCCGGATGTCCCGCGCATTCGAAGCCGTCGATCGAGATCGCGTCGACCCCCATCCGCTCGGCCGACAGCGCATGGCGGACGGCGGTGCATTTGTGGATCACCTTGATCCCGTGAGCCTTGAACTCGTCGACATGCTCCTGGGGCTTGTAGCCGGCGGTCTCGACGATCTTCACCCCGCCTTCGATGATCGCCTGGCGATATTCGGCATAGGGTGGCGGATTGATCGCGGGGAGGATCGTCAGGTTGACGCCGAACGGCCTGTCGGTCATCGACCGGCAGCGCTCGATCTCGCGCCGCAGGTCATCCGGCGTCGGCTGGGTCAGCGCGGTCAGGAAGCCGAGCGCACCGGCATTGGCGACGGCGGCGGTCAGCTCGGCGCGACCGACCCATTGCATGCCGCCCTGGATGATCGGATGCTCGACGCCGAACGCCTCGGTGAAGCGGGTGCTGATGCGGCCCGTCATGGGCGGGCTCCGGTGAAGCCGGGCTTGCGCTTGTCCTTGAAGGCGGTCACCCCCTCCTTATAATCAGGCGAAAGGCCACAGTCGCGCTGCATGTCGCGCTCGCGGTCGAGCGCCTCGTCGAGGGTCGACGTCCAGGCGGCACGCAGCGCCTTCTTCGCCGAGGCGAGGCCGAAGGTCGGGGCCGCCGCCAGCCTGGCGACGATCGCCTCCACCTCCGCTTCGAACGCATCGTCGTCGATCGCGCGCCAGATCAGGCCCATCGCCTCGGCCTGCTCGGCCGACAGCGTCTCGTTGAGCAGGGTGAAGCCCAGCGCGCGTGCCTGGCCCATCAGCCGGGGCAAATGCCACGTGCCGCCAGTATCGGGGACGAGCCCGATCGCCGAGAAGGCCTGGGCGAACTTCGCCGACTTGCGGGCGATGACGATGTCGCAGGCCGCCGCGATGTTGACCCCGGCACCCGCCGCGACGCCGTTGACGGCGCAGACCACCGGTACCGGCAGCGCGACCAGGCGGCGCGCCAGCGGATTATAATCATGCTCTGGCCCCTGGCTGAGGTCGAGCGGCCCTGCCGAGACGTCGCGCTCGGCGAGATCCTGTCCGGCGCAGAAACCCCGGCCCGCACCGGTGATCAGCAGGACGCGCGCGGCCGGATCGCCCTCGATCCGGGTCAGCGCCTCGCGCACCTCCTCGTGCATCCGCGCGGTGAAGGCGTTGAGCCGGTCGGGCCGGTTGAGCGTCAGCCTATAGGCTCCGCCGGCGACGTCGAGGAGGATGGTCGAGAAGCTCATCGGACGACCGATCATGCCGGGGTGGGGAAGGTGAGGATGCGCTCGCGCTGTTCCCGCAGCGAGCCCCAGAGCAGGTCGGCGACATGAGCCCGCTTGAGATAATGATGGGCATTGGCTTCCGAGGTGAAGCCGAAGGCGCCATGCACCTGGATGTTGGCGGCGGCGTTCTTCATCGCGACCTCGGTCGCGACGATCTTGCTGGCGACGGCGTGGAAATCGGTGTCGGGCAGGCCGTCCGCCATCACCAGCGAGGCGAAGGACGCCTGGCACAGCGCGGCTTCCGATCGCATCGCCATGTCGGCGCAGATATGCTTGATCGCCTGGAAGGCGCCGATCGGCTTGCCGAATTGCTCGCGGATCTTGGCATAGTCGACCGCCATGTCGCGCGCGCCTTCGCCCAGGCCGACCGCATAGGCGCCGAGCAGCATCAGCGCGCGGCTGTGGATATTGTCGGCCGAGCGAGCCACCCATAACCGAGGTTTATCCGCGGCGAGGCGGGCGCGCTCGAGGGTCAGCACAGAGTCGGTTGAATGGACCGACTCGATGTCGACGAAATCCTCGCGAGCGAGCAGCCCGGCGCCCTGTTCGTCAACCAGCAGGACCAGCGACGCGTCTGCCGCCTCGAACAGGTGATAGTCCTGCGCGTCCGGCCCCGGTCCGGCGGCCGCGCCGCGCGGATTGGCGATGCCGACGCGCCGCGCGCCGGTCAGCAGCTCGTCACGCAGCGCGTCGTCGCCGGCGACCGCCGCGACGCGTGCACCCAGCACGATGCCGAAGATGCCGATCGAGACGAGGTGGTAGCCGAACTCACGGAAGACGAGCATCTCCTCGCTCGCCGACAGGCCGATGCCACCGAGCTCCTCGGCGAGGCCGAGACCGAGGAAGCCGAGCTCGCCCAGCTTGGGCCACAGCGCCGCGTCGGGATTGCCGATCGCGCCATGCTCGCGCAGCCGGTCGACCGGCGCCTCGCCGGCCAGGAAGCTCTTGATGGTGTCGACGATCTGGGTCTGATCGTCCGAAGGAAGCAGGTCCACCCGTCAGTTCTCCCTGATCAGCGGGGCAGGCCGAGCACGCGCTCGCCGATGATGTTGCGCTGGATTTGCGAGGTGCCCGCGGCGATCGTCTGCGCGTAGGAGCGCAGATAGAAATAGACCCAGTCGTCATCCTCGGGATTTTCGAGCGCGTCGGCGCCGATGATGTCGAAGGCGAGCCGCCGGACGCGCTGCTGGACGTCACCGACCATCGCCCGCATCAGCGAGGCGAGCGAGCCGCCGATGTCGTGCTGGGCGCGGCTGACGACCATGTAGGTCATGGCGCGCGCGGCGGCCATGTCGGCGCGGAGCTGGGCGAGGCGCGAGCCCAGTTCGTCATGGGTGATATATTCGCTGCCATAGCGTGCGCGGGCGCGCTCGATCATCTGCTCGACGAGGAAGGCGTAGCGGATCTGGTCCTTGATCTGCGCGGTGCCGCGCTCGAAGCCGAGGGTCGACATGGCGACCGACCAGCCGTTGTTGAGGCCGCCGACGACATTGGCCAGCGGCACCCGTGCTTCGTCGTAGAAGCATTGCACGAAATGGGTGTGGTTGGGCGCGGTCATGATCTCGATCGGCCGCAGCTCCAGTCCCGGCGTCTTCATGTCGAAGATCACCCAGCTGATGCCCTTGTGCTTGGGGGCATCGGGATCGGTGCGGACGAGCAGTTCCTGCATGTCCGACAGATGGCCGTGGCTGGTCCAGATCTTGGAGCCGGTGATCACCAGCTCATCGCCGTCGATCACCGCCCGGGTCCTGAGCGCACCGAGGTCGGAGCCGGCATTGGGTTCGGAGAAGCCCTGGCACCAGATCTTCTCGCCGGCGAGGATGGGCCGCAAATGGGTCCGCTTCTGCGCTTCGTCGCCGCGCGCGATGAGGGTGGGGCCGCCATGGTTCAGCCCGACGAAGCACAGATGGTTGTCCGGCGCATGGGCGCGGGCATATTCCTCGTACCAGATGAGCTGTCGGGTGAGGTCGAGACCCATGCCGCCATATTCCTTGGGCCATGACACGCCCGCCCAGCCGGCGTCATATTGGCATTTCTGCCAGGCCAGGTCGTAGGCGCGCATCGCCTCACCACCATGGGGACGCCTTTCCTTGAAGACGTTGGCCTGCAGCCAGTCGCGCGCTTCCTCGCGGAAGATCTTGTCCTCGGCAGTGAAATCCAGGTTCATGAAAGCCCAACATTCTGCACGTCCGGGAAAGGGGGACGCCATGCTGGGTTATGCCGCCGGGGCAGGCGCGGCTAAGCCGGATTGAAACCGTTTAGGGTACGCTCTGCATCAATTCCTGCGAGCGGGTTTGCGCCAGCGTCCAATAATGGTCGGACGCGCGGCCGAGCTCGCGGCCCGCGACCCGGCACAGCAGATGATCGGCGGCGATCCCGTTAAGTTCGGTCAGGACGATGCCGGGATCGATACTGGCGCGATCATCCTCGTCGATCGCCGTGACCACCGCCATCTGGTGCGCGGTGACGAGATGCTCGAGCGCGCGCCGGTCGAACTCGGGCACCTCGCGGGTGGTGGCGCCGGCGTCGCGCAGGCGGACGACGAGCCGGGCGAGCAGATCGGGATGCCAATCGGCCGGAGGCACGCCGATCGCGCGGCCGGCGAGCTTGCCCTCGTCCTCGATCGGGGCGGCGGCGCTCGACAGCAGGCAGAAGCGGGTCTCGCCCAGCTTCAGCGTGTCGAGTTCGTCCTTCCGTTCCTCGGGGAGCGGGGAGAGCGCGACGACGAAGTCGAACTCCGCCGCGTGCAGCCGGTTCAGCAGGCCGGGGGTGCCGCCAACTTCGGCGTTCAGGCTGAAATTCTTGTGCCGCCGCGCGAAGTCGCGGTTGACCGGCCGCAGCGAGGCGATGTCGATCATCGGCATGTGGCTGCCGATCCGCACCGTCTTGCTGTGCGCGTCGCCCATCGTCCGCGCCATGTGGCGGAACATGTTGGCCGCCTCGGACAGCTGGCGCGCGTAGGGGAGCAGCGCCTCGCCCTCGGGCGTCACCGTCACGCCGGCACTCTGCCGCACGAGGAGCTGGACGCCGAGCTGATATTCGAGCTTGCGGATCTGGGCTGAGAGCCAGGGCTGCGCGATGTTCAGCCGGGTGGCCGCTCGCGTGAAGGACTTCTCCTCGGCGATCGTCGCGAACAACATGATCCAGCGCAGATTCATATTCGTCTAATGCTCGCGTCGGCGCGACCTTGTCAACTGACGGTCATTCGGTGCTGCCCGGCAAACTTCCCCAACCGGGCCCTTTGCGTATGCCTTGTCGCGTCACCATCTCTTGCCTTGCCCGCGCGGTGGTGAAAAGGCTGGCGGCGAACGGTCCGGCGCGCGACCCACCGGGATGAACAGTGCGCCGTCCAGTGACGACGAAAGCGAGGTTGCATCGAGATGTCCGCGGAAATTCAGGCCCTCAAACCGGTGATGCCCTATCTGGGACAAGCGGACGACGGCACGCCCTATCTGATCGGCAGCCGTTGCGATGCCTGCGGCCAGACCCACCTCGGCCGTTTCGAGAATTGTCCCCGCTGCACGGCTCGTGGAAAACTGACGGAAATTCATCTTTCTGAAAAGGGAGTCCTGTATAACTACACGATCGTCTACCGCAGCCTGCCAGGGGTCACGGTGCCTTTCATATCGGCGGTGGTCGATCTCGACGGCGGCGGCACGGTGAAGGGCAACCTGCTCGACGTCGACCCATCGCCGGAGGCGATCCGCTTCGGGATGCCGGTGAAGATGGTCTTCCGCGAGGCGGACACTGCGGTGGCCGGAGGAGAGGGCTATGTCTCCCACTTCTTCGTGCCCGCGAACTGAGGAGGCGGCGACATGAGCGAAGACGTCTATGTGATCGGCACCGACATGATCCGCTTCGGGCGGTTCGAGGATGCGACCCCGCCCAGGCTGGCGGCGAAGGCGGCGCTGATGGCGCTCGACGATTGCGGCCTGTCGATCAGGGACGTGCAGGCGGTCTATAGCGGCAACTGCACCGAGACGATGGTCGGCCAGCGCACGCTGCAGCTGATCGGCCAGACCGGCGTGCCCGTCGTCAACGTCACCAATGCCTGCGCGACCGGCGCGACGGCCTTCCGCGAGGCATGGATCGCGATCAAGGCGGGCCTCTACGACATCGTCCTGGCGGTCGGATCGGAGAAGATGGGCAAGGGCATGCTGGTGCCCAAGAACAGCGGCGGAACGCCGATCCCGTCGGAGGGGCTGGCCGGATCGAACACCATGCCGGCGGTGTTCGCCCAGATGGGCATGGAGCATAGCCGCGCCTATGGCACCACCTTCGAGCAGTTCGCCCGCGTGTCGGTGAAGAACCATCATCATTCGACCCTCAATCCCAAGGCGATGTACCAGAAGGAGACACCGCTGGAGGAGGTGATGGGGTCGGAGATGATGGCCTATCCGATCACCAAGCTGATGTGCTCGGTCAACGTCGACGGATCAGCCGCCGCGGTGCTGTGCTCTGCGCGCAAGGCGCGTGAGCTTGGGCTGACCGGCCGCGCAGTGCGGGTGCGGGGATCGGGACTGGCCAGCGATCCGTTCAGCGAGCGCAACCTTGTCCAGGCCGACGTCAACACGGTGACCCGCCTGGCTGCCCGGACCGCCTATGAGATGGCCAGCGTCGGTCCGCAGGACGTCGACCTCGTCGAGTTGCACGACTGCTTCGCCACTGCCGAGATCTGTCACTATGAGAATCTCGGCCTGTGCGGCGAGGGCGAGGGTGGGCGCTTCCTCGACAGCGGCGCGACGACGTTGGGCGGCAAGGTGCCGGTCAACATGTCGGGCGGACTGCTATCCAAGGGCCATCCGCTCGGCGCCACCGGCATCGCCAACATCTACGAGATCGTCACCCATCTGCGTGGCGAGGCCGGCGCGCGCCAGGTCGAAGGCGCGCGGATCGGCATGACCCATGTCGTCGGCCTGGGCAGCGCTTGCGCGGTGCATATCCTCGAAAAGGTTTGATCCGATCCTTTCCTGCCCCTCGTCCCGGCCGAGACCGGGGTGACGGGCGGCAGACTTACGAGATCACCAGCCGCTGCATCACCCGGCGATGGCCGTGATAGTCGTTGACCGCATAGTGCCAGACGCTGCGATTGTCCCAGATGGCGATCGAATCCTCGCGCCAGCGGAAGCGGCACTGATAATCGGGCTGCAGGCAATGGTCGTAGAGCGAGGCGAGCAGCCCGGCCGAATGCTTCGCGGTCCAGCCGTCGAACTTCACGACATAGCCGGGGTTGACGAACAGCATCTCCTGCCCGGTCTCCGGATGCGGGATCACCACGGGATGGACGGCGGTGGCGCCCAGCTTGTCGGTCGCGGTCTTCGACGGCCGCTCCTTGAAATATTGCGCGGCATATTTGCCGTCCTTGATCAGGTGGGTGCGCGAATGGAGCGCGCCGAGCGTCCGCAAGGTCGCCTTCAGCCCTTCGGGCAGGGTCGCGAAGCTGTGACCGATATGGGTGAACAGCGTGTCCCCGCCATGCGGCGGCACCTCGATCGCGCGCAGCATCGTCGCCTTGGCGGGGCTGGCCATGTAGCTGTGGTCGGTGTGCCACATGTCGCCGATGCTGGTGACGTGGTCGCGCTCCTTGATCAGCAGGCCGACCTGCGGCGCGCCCTCGACATGTTCGAGCGTGTCATTGCCCTCCAACGTGCCGAAGCGCCGGCCGAGGGCGACATATTGCTCCACGGTCAGTTGCTGGTCGCGGAAGAACAGCACGCCATAATGGGCGAGTAGGCGCCGCATCTCCTCGAACGTTCCTTCCGGCTGGTCCTGGGCCAGGTCGATGTCGAGCAGCTCGGCGCCGACATGGGTGGTGAGCGGCGCGATGCGGAAGGCCGCCTTGCCTGTCGCCTGTGTGGGAATGTCCGCGGTCACCGTTTCCACCATCTGCCTGCTCTCTCGTCCGTTGCTTTTTCCAGCCGACAGGATGGCGTTTCCCGGCGCCCTGGAAAGACAGCAAAGCGCGGCTTTTCAGGAGCGTCCGGCCGCTATGCCGTGGCGTGGCCGGCGGCGACCATGTCGATCCAGTCGCCGATCCGGTGCCAGAAGCCGGCGCGCCCGCTGGCGCTGTTGTGGCAATGGGCGGCGTCGGGGAGGATCAGCAGGCTGATGTCGCGGCTCGACCGGTAGAAGCCGGGTTCGGCATGCGGATCGGGCGAGACGTCGAACTCGCCGAAGCCGAGCAGCACCGGAACCTCGATCCGGCCTGCGGCGGGTGCGCTGCGGCCGGGGATCAGCACCTCGGCGACGCCGTCGGGCATCGCCACGCGCGTGGATTCCTCTGCTTCGATCACCGCGCGCGGCACGCTGGCGGTATAGAAGCGGTCGCGGTGCGACGAGGGATCGGACCGGTTATAGCCGTCGCGCTCCGCCGGGATGCGCGGGCGGAGTCGCTCGCCCGTCTTCGGGTCGACGGCGGTACGGATATATCGGCAGGAGAAGCCGAGGACCGCGACCGCATCGCAGGCGGCGTGATCGCCCTGCTGCAGGGTGATCGTGCAGCCGCCCAGCGAGTGGCCGATACCGATGACGACCGGCTCCCGCGCCGCAACGCCGGGCATCAGCACGCCCTCGCGCGCGGCATGCCGCAGCTGGTGCGCAACCTCGGCCAGGGTGGCGGCCTGGACGTCGAGCGTGACCCGACGTCCGTCCTCCGGAATGCTGCTCCCGCCGGTGCCGAGGCTGTCGATCGCGACCGCCGCGATCCCCCGGTCGGCGAGGCGGCGCGCGGCGCTATAGCCGTCATGCCCGGCGACGTGCAGGTCGTAATAGCGCCGCGTATAGCCGCCGCCCGGCACCAGCAACGCGATGGCGAGCGGACCGTCGCGGGCGGCGGCAGGCGGGAACAGGGTGCCGGCGATATGGCAGGGTTCGCCGAGCCCGGCCGCCGCGCTGACGTCGAAGCGCATCTCCATTCCTGCCTCCCTTCCATCGATCCCGATCAGCCTAGACGCAGCCGCGATCGACGGTGCACCGGGTTTCTCGCCATTGCGGAGCCACCGCCCCGAATGCGCCGGATTCCGCCTCCTGCGCCGCTGGCACGGGGACGGGGCGATGCCCTAGGACAGGTGACGCGGTCGCGATGTCGGGCCGGCGGAGAGAGAGAGAAGGAAGGGCGCGGCAATGCACGGCAAGAGCGTGGGTTTCATCGGCCTCGGCAACATGGGCGAGGGCATGGCCTATAATCTGGCGACCAAGGGCTTCGCACCGCTGGTGTTCGACACGCGGCAGGAGCCGCTCGACCGACTGAAGGCCGAAGGAGCGGCGATCGCGACGAGCTGTGCCGAGATCGGCGAGCGATGTGACATCGTCTGCATCGCGGTGTTCGACGACAGCCAGATCGAGCAGGTGGTGTTCGGCAGCGATGAGAATGCCGGTATCCTGGCCGGCATGGACGCGGGCGGGCTCATCATCCTGCATCCGACCGCGCCGCCCGCCACCGTCCGCAAGGTCGCCGAGGCGGGGGCGGCGAAGGGCGTCGACGTGCTCGACGCGCCGATGACGGGTGGCGCCAACGTCGCCGCGCGGGCCGGCACCCTGACCTTCATGGTCGGCGGCGACGATGCGGTGGTAGCCCGCGCGCGGCCGGTGCTGGAGGCGATGGCGACGTCGGTCTTCCACGTCGGGCCGCTGGGGTCGGGAGCGGCGGCGAAGATCATCAACAATTATCTCGGCGTGTCGCAGACCATCCTGATGCGGGAAGCGCTGCGCCTCGCCGACAATGCCGGCATCGGCGAGGAGCGGATCCTGGAGATCCTCAACACCGGCGGGGTGGGATCGAGCTGGCAATCGATCAACTGGGGTCGGATCAAGACGCAGGAGGCCACATACACCACCGGCCGCGCCGGCATGGTCGCGATGGCGTCGAAGGACATGAGGCTCGCCCATCGCATGGCGCGCGAAGGCGGGGTTCCGACCCCTACGCTCGACGCGATGATCGCCGCGAGCCTGCCCGATCTCGATCGGTCGGGACTGACCGACAATGGAGTGGATTGATCGGACGGGCTACCGGCCGTCAGGCGGCGTCGGTCGCCACCGCAGGCAGCAGCGCGGCGGCCAGGCTGTCCGAGGTCCAGCCGGCGCGATTGCCCAGCACCGGGCCGTAGTCTCCGCCTGCCCACAGGCTGAGCGCACCGTCATCGAGGCGGATCATCCGGCCGTTGAGCGGCATGGCGCGATCGCCGAGCAGGAACACCGCGAGCGGCGCGATGTCCTCGGGCAGCGACTTCTTGAGATAGGCGGCGCCGGAGGCGAGGTTCATCGGCGTCCGGGCGTTGGGCGAGATGCCGTAGACATGGACGCCGCTACCCTCCAGTTCCGACGCCCAGACCCTGGTCAGCGTCGCGACAGCCGCCTTCGACGAGCCATAGGCGCCCATCCCCGGCCGGTTGCCGCGCATCGACCCCGAGCCGATGTTGATGACGACGCCCGACCCCTGTGCACGCATCCTGCGGATCGCCGAGGCGGCGCAGTGGATCGATCCGAGCAGGTTGACCTGGATGACCCGCTCGACCTCCTGTGCGCTCTCCTCCCACACCGGTTTGACATAGTGGATGCCGGCATTGTTCACGAGGCCGTCGATGCGGCCGAACCGGTCGACGCACAGGTCCGTCATCGCCTCGGCGGCCTCGGCCGTGCCGACCGGATCGGTCGACAGAACAGCTCGTCCGCCGATCGCCTGGATCGCGTCGACCACCGCGGTGGCGCCGGCGACGTTCACGTCGTTGACGACGACATTGGCGCCCGCCGCCGCGATCGCCATCGCATAGGCCTGCCCCAGACCCGCGCCTGCGCCGGTCACGACGATCGATTTTCCCGCCAGTTCGCCCATCGTCCCGTCTCTCCTGTCGATGCAGCGGCCTATCACAGGCGGCGTCGGGGGAGGCAGACGGAAGCGATCGCTTTATCAGCCGGTGGACCGGCATGATCGGCCCAGGAGGAGAGAGGGGATGACCGACATCGAGAAGCATGCCGCCGAGCTGGCCCGTCGGCTGACCGAGGCGCGGGCCAGCGGCGTCGCCATCCCGCGACCGCCCGGACTTGATCTCGCCATGGCCCGGCAGGTTCGCCACGCCTGTATCGACATGCTCGATCGCGAAGGGCCGGTCGCCGCCTACAAGGTATCGCTGTCGACCTCGACCTGGGGGGCGCTGCCCGCCGGCCGCGTGGTCGAGGGCGATGCGCGGATCGCCCGTGAGACGCTGTTCGATCCGCTGCTGGAGGCGGAGGTCGCGTTCCGTATCGATCGCCCGATCGGCGCCGATCCCGACGCCGCGGCGATCCTCGACGCGTGCAGCGTCGCGCCGGCGATCGAGGTGGCCGACTCCCGCTGGGCCGGCTGGCGGCCGAGCGAGGCTGAGCGCTTCGTCATCCCCGATGCCGCACAGATCGAGGCCGACAATGCGATGAGCGGCTGGCTGGTGGTGGGCGGGCCGTGGCGGCCGGCGCGCGACATGCCCTTCGACCGGCTTGATATCGCGATCGAGCAGGACGGAGAGCGCCGCTCCTGGGGGCCGCTGCGCGAGGTGATGGGCAGCCCGGTCGCGGCGGTGCGCTGGCTGGTCGCCGAGGTGCGCAAGGCGGGCCGGCTGGTCGAGCCCGGTCACATCATCTCATCGGGATGCCCGTGTCCGCAGATGGTGACGGTACCGGCCACGGGCGGATGTTGGGAAAGCGTGGTCGACGGCTTCGGCCGGGCCAGGGTGATCTTTTTCTAAGGCCTCCGCCGTGCCGGCGAGGCATTTGACATGTCACCGGAAATGGCAGGCCCCGCGCCGCCTGGTCGCGACGCGGGGCCTGCCGATCCGGAAAGGGCCGGCTCAGAAGCGGGTGCGCAGGGTTACGCCGCCATAGCGCTTATAGTCGCGGGCGACGGTGCCGAATGCCCGCGTGATGAAAAAATTGGCCCGCTGGCGCGAGGCGTAATATTTGTCGTTGGTCAGGTTCTTGACGAAGAACATCAGGTCCCACCGCCCGTCATCGTCGGTGATACCGAGCGACACGTCGAGCAGGCCGTGGCTCGGTTCGATCGTGTCGGGGTCGTTGCCCAGCGTGTACTGGATCTTGTCGACCCAGGCATAGTTGATCCGCGCCGTCATCCCGACCGGCAGCGAAGGCAGGTCGTTCTTGTAGATCAGCCCGGCATTGCCCTTCCATTCGGGCGCGCCGATCGCGCGCATGCCGGTCAGGTCCTGGAGGCCGCCGACGCATTGCGTCTGGATGGCTGGGTCACAGGTGACGATGCCGCCGCGATAGGTGGCGTCGGTATAGGCGAGGCCGCCGTTGAAGGTCAGGCCGGTGGCAAGCGCCACGTCCAGGCTGGCCTCGACGCCGCGGCTGCGCAGGTCGCCGGAATTCTGGAGCCGCTGGTTGACCGTGCCGGGCACGACCGAGGTCTGCTGGATGTCCTTGATCCGCTGCGCATAGACGGCGAGGTTGAGCCGCACCTTGTTGTCGAACATGCGGAGCTTGGCGCCAAGTTCGAACGAATTGGCAATCTCCGGCCGGGTGATCGCGGTCGCGCCGCCGGTCGAGCTGTAGGAGACGTCGACCGCCGGCCCCTTATAGCCGCGCGCATAGGTGAAGTAGAAGGTTTCGTTGCTGCTCGGTTCCCAGCGGATGCCGGCCCGGCCTGACAGGTTGGTCAGCTTGTCGCTGCGGTCATAGTCGACCATGAAGGCCGGCGGCGCCGAATTTTCGAGCGTGATCGGGTTGAAGAACGGGACGACGGGATTGAAATACTCGTCGCGGTGATAGATCACCCGGATCTTCTCATAATTGAAGCGCAGGCCGCCGATCAGCGAGAGCGTGTCGGCGACATGATAGGTCAGGTCGCCGAAGATCGACGCGGTGTCGTCCTTGGTTCGGGAATCGACGATCGGATTGCTGTAGAATTTGACTCCGGCGAGCGAAGGATCGCCCAGCGCGAAGGCGCCGTCGAGGATCAGCGGGATCGAATTGTCGACGTCGTTCTTGAGGTGCTGGTAATAGACACCGCCGACCAGGTCGAGCTTGTCGGCCTTGTAGTTCAGCCGGATCTCCTGCGAGAAATAGGAATCCCGCTTCGGCGCGCGGCCGTCGATCGGGTCGATGTTCTCGATAGGATAGCCGGTCGGGTTCGGCCGGAATCCCGACCCGCGCTGGACGCCGACGTTGAAGCCGTCGATGTCGATATTATAGTCGTACTTGAAGTCGCGATAGGCCGTCACCGAGACGAGCGACAGCGCGTCGCTGATGTCCCAGTCAAGTTGGCCCGACACGCTCCAGCCGCGGTTGCGGTCATAGTTGCGCGAGTCGTTGCCGACCTTGAAGGTGCCCGGTCGGATCGGCACCAGCGTGATCGCCTGCTGCGCGCTGCCGAGCGGCTCGGAGCTGGGCAGGATCAGGATGTTGACGCCATAGGTGCTGTCGCGATGGCGATAGTCGGACGACAGCAGGACGCGGACATTGTCCGACAGTTCGGCCGACAGCTTGCCCGAGAAGCCGTAGGATTCCTCGCCATAGACGTCGGGGCCGAGGCCGAGATTGGGGATCAGCGCCTTCTGCTTGCGGTAATAGCCGTTGAGGCGGACGGCGGCGCCGGCGCCGATCGGCGCGTTGACCATCGCGCGGCCGACATATTCGCTGTCGGTGGTCGCGGTGCCCTCGACGCTCGCGGAGAAGCTGTCCTCGGGCCGCTTGGTGATGATCTGGATCACGCCGGCGGTAGAGTTCTTGCCGAACAGCGTGCCCTGCGGTCCCGACAATATCTCGATCCGGTCGATGTCGGACAGGTCGGTCACGAACTCGCCCTGGCGCGCGATCGACACGCCGTCGATCACCAGGCCGACGCTCGGCTGGATGCCGCCGGTCAGCGACAGCGACGAGACGCCGCGGATGTTGAAGCTCGACCCGCTGGCGTCGGTGCCCTGCACGAAGGTGACGCTGGGTGAGATGCTCGACAGCGCCGAGGTGTCGAAGCGGCCCGATTGCTGGATCTGCTCGGACGAGGCGATCGAGATGGAGATCGGCACGTCCTGGAGGTTCTCGGCGCGCCGCTGCGCGGTGACGACGATGTCGGCCAGGCCGGTCTGGACGCTGTCGTCGACAGCGGTCCCGGCGGGCGGCGCGGCCGTCCTCGTCTGCGCCATCGCTATGCCGTTCGCATCGATCAGGACCAATATGCCCGCCACGCTCAACGTGGTGGCCTTGATGCAGAGTCGCCTCGACCTCATGATATCCTCCCTGCTTATGATTTTCTCCTTGGGAGGGAGCTTAACAGTCGTGCGCCGCCGCTCTCCCATATCAAAATATGGGATTTAGGGGCGTGGCAACACAAAGAGGAACAGCGGGCGGATCGAGCTTTCGTCGTCGGTTCATGAGCGATGAATAGTTGCGCGAAAGCGATCGTTATTCCAGCGTCACGACCATCTTGCCGATATTCTCTCCCCGCAGCAGCCCGACCATCGCGCGCGGTGCCGCCTCGAGCCCGCGGTGCTCGGTCTCCAGTATCTTGATCTTCCCGGCGCGGACCCAATGGATGAGCTGGGCCAGCCCGCCGGGGTAGAATTCGGCGAAATGGGCGGTGGTGAAGCTTTCCCAGATCAGGCCGTTCGCATGGATCGGACGGATATCGACCGTCCAGCCGCCATTCTCGTCGTCATAGGTGGAGATTTGGCCGCATTCGACGACCCGAGTGTGGCGTCGCATCATCGCCATCACGGCCTGGCTGACCGCGCCGCCGACATTGTCGAAATAGATGTCGGGCCCGCGCGGCATCGCCTGGCGCAGATCGTCGGCCAGCGTCGCCGAGCGATAGTTCAGCGCGGCGTCGAAGCCGAGATCGCGCACCAGCGTGTCGCACTTGGCCTGGGATCCCGCGAGTCCGATCACCCGGGCGCCGAGAATGTGGGCGATCTGTCCGGCGACGGCGCCGATCCCGCCGGCCGCGCCGGAGACCAGGACGGTGTCCCCCGGTTCGGGGCGGGCCACGCCCACCATGCCGAACAGCGCGGTCATGCCGTTCAACCCGTAGACGCCCAGCGCATGGGACAGCTTGTCGATCGCCGGATCGACCGGCCCAAGCGCGCCGACCCCCTTCAGCGTGTCGCTGCCCGACCAGAGGCTGTAGTCGGCCCATTGCATCACGCCCTGGACGAGGTCGCCGGCGGCGAAGCCCGGATGGCGCGACTCGACGACGCGGCCCACGCCCAGAGAGGTGATCGGCTGGCCCAGCGCGAATTGCGGAAGATAGAAGGTGTCGATTCCCGTCATCTGGCCGCGCAGATAGGGATCGACCGACAGCGCCAGCGGGCGCAGCAGCACCTCGCCGTCGCCGGGGGCCGGCCGCGTTCCTTCGGCAAGCGAGAAGACCGTCTCCTCCACCGGGCCGCCGGCGACATGGCGGTTGAGCGTAACGAAGCGGTTGCGATCGGCCATGTCCATTTCCTCCACCGGCTGCGCCCGGCCGCGCGATCGATGCCGTCATAGGAGAAGAAGGCCAGGCCGGCGGAGATGAAGGCGGTTCCATTAAGGAGCACGCTCCATCGGTGGCGCGCCGGCGTCGCCTTGTTCGGGGTTTCGCGGACGACTACATCGACGAAATGGCCGTTCATCCCGACATGCCCCTGCGAAGCCGCCGATGAAGGATGCACGGTCCATCTTCCGTTTCCTGGCCGAAGCGGAGGAGCGCGGCGAGGCGACCGCGCTCGTCACCGTCACCCATGTGATCGGCCGATCGTCGCGTGCGCCCGGCACGCACATGGCGGTCGGGGAGACGGGTGCCTTTCGCGGTTCATTGTCGGGCGGATGCGTCGAGGCGGCGGTGGTCGGCGAAGCGATCCGCATCATCGGAGCAGGGCAGGCCGAGCTGCTGCGCTTCGGCGAGGGATCGCCCTTCATCGACATCAGGCTGCCCTGCGGCGGTGGCGTCGACCTGCTGATCGTGCCGCGCCCCGCTCCGGCCATCATCCGCGCGGCCGGGGAACGGCTCGAGGCGCGCGAGCCCGTCACCCTGGCGATCGGGCGCGATGGCGCGCTCATGCTCGAAACCGGCGCGCCCGCGGCCAGCGCTTGGCGGGGCGACGTCTTCCTCGCCGCGCACCGGCCCGACCTGCGCCTGTTCGTGCTGGGGCATGGTGCCGAGGTCGAGACGCTGGCGCGGCTCGCCCGCGCCTATGGAGCGGACGTCCGGCTGCTCACCCCCGATCGGACGATAGCCGATGCGATGGCGGAGGAAGGCTTCGCCGCGCATTGGCTCAAGACGCCCGGCCAGACGGCGGACCTCGCTCCGGATCGCCACAGTGCCGTCATCCTGTTGTTCCACGATCATGATTGGGAGGCCGAGCTGCTGATGCAGGCGGTCGGCCAGGAGGCCTTCTACGTCGGCGCGATGGGCAGCCGGGCGGCCCATGCCGCGCGGCTCGATACCCTGCGCGCGCGGGGCGTGACGGAGGGAATGTTGCGACGGATCCGGGGACCGATCGGACTGATCCCCGCGACGCGCGATCCCGACACGTTGGCGCTGTCTGTGTTGAGCGAGGTGGTGGCGCTGTACGATGCCGGCGGGACGGCATCGATCGACATCGCCCTGCCGGCCGCGCGTTTCGCCTGACCGGCGCCCGGTCGGACATGTCCTGATCTTCGGCCCCTATCGGGAGGCACGCAGCCGAGGTGGGGGGAGCGAGGGATCGGGTGGAACGCGGCATCGAGCCGCGCTCCATCGGCTTCCGGTCAGGCGAGGGCGGTGCGGGCCGCCTTCGCCGCATCGACCATGGCGATCAGCGCGGGCTTCACGTCCTCCCATTTGCGGGTCTTGAGGCCGCAGTCGGGATTGACCCAGAGCTGGCCGGGTGACAGGCGTTCACCGGCCTTGATCAGCAGGGCTTCCATCTCCTGCGCGGAAGGAATGCGCGGGCTGTGGATGTCGTAGACGCCTGGCCCGATCTCGTTCGGATAGGCATAGTCGACGAACGCGTCGAGCAGCTCCATCTTCGATCGCGACGTCTCGATCGAGATGACGTCGGCGTCCATCGCGCCGATCGATTCGATGATCTCGTTGAACTCCGAATAGCACATATGGGTGTGGATCTGCGTCTCGTCGGCGACGCCGGCGGCGGAGATGCGGAAGCTCTCGACCGCCCAGTCGAGATAATGGCGCCAGTCGGCGCGGCGCAGCGGCAGCCCCTCGCGCAGCGCGGCCTCGTCGATCTGGATGATCCTGGCCCCGGCCGCTTCGAGGTCGAGCACTTCGTCGCGGATCGCCAGCGCGATCTGGCGGCACGTCTCCTCGCGGCTCTGGTCGTCGCGAACGAATGACCAGTTGAGGATCGTCACCGGGCCCGTCAGCATGCCTTTCATCGGCCTGGCTGTCACCGACTGGGCATATTGCCACCAGGCGACCGTCATCGGCTTCGAGCGCGACACGTCGCCATAGATGATCGGCGGGCGGACGCAACGCGAGCCGTAGCTCTGCACCCAGCCGGCGCGGCTGAAGGCGAAGCCGGCGAGCTGCTCGCCGAAATATTGCACCATGTCGTTGCGTTCAAACTCGCCATGGACGAGCACGTCGATGCCGATCTCCTCCTGCCAGGCGATCGCCCGCGCGGTCTCCTGGCGCAGGAAGCGTTCGTAGCTGGCGGTGTCGAGTGCGCCCTTGTCGTGGGCCGAGCGCGCCTTGCGGATCTCGGCCGTCTGCGGGAAGGAGCCGATCGTGGTGGTGGGGAGCAGCGGCAGGTTGAGCCGCGCCTGCTGCGCCCTGATCCGGTCGGCAAAGGGCGTCCTGCGCCGGGCCAAGTCGCCGGTGACCCGCGCCACCCGGTCGCGCACCTTGCGATCGTTGGTCAGCGGCGAGACGCGGCGGCCCTGGATCGAATCCGCATTGACGAGCAGCTCGTCCGCGACGACGTAGCGGCCGTTCGACAGGCCCAGGCTCAGCACCGAAAGCTCCTCGAGCTTCTGTGCGGCGAAGGCGAGCCAATCCTTCACCGCGGGATCGAGCTTCGTCTCCAGCACCAGGTCGATCGGCGTGTGCAGCAGCGAACAGGATGGGGCGATCTGGAAGGCCGGCCGCGATTGCACGATCGGTTCGTAGCGATCGAGCAGCGCGGTCAGGTCGGCCTTCCAGACGTTGCGGCCGTCGATCAGGCCGAGCGACAGCAGCAGGTCCTCTCGGGCGCCCGCCAGCACGGCGTCGAGCTGTTCGGGCGCGCGGACGAGATCGACGTGCAGGCCGGCGACCGGCAGCGAGAGCGCGGTTTCCAGATTGTCGCCCAGCGCGCCGAAATAGGTGGCGAGCATCAGCTTGATGCCGTCGACCTTCGCCAGCTCGCCATAGGCCGAGACATAGGCGGCGCGCGCCGCGTCGCTCAGGTCGAGCACCAGCGCCGGTTCGTCGATCTGCACCCAGTCCGCGCCGGCCGCGCGCAACCGGCCGAGCAGCTCGGCATAGACCGGGAGCAGCCGGGGCAGCAGCGACAGCGGATCGAAGCCCTCGGCCTTCGACTTCGCCAGCAGCAGCCAGGTGACGGGGCCGAGGATCACCGGGCGGGTGTGATGGCCGAGCGCCCTGGCTTCCTCGAAATGATCGACCGGCTTGGCGGTGGCGAGGGCGAAGGCCTGGTCCGGCGACACCTCGGGCACCATGTAATGATAATTGGTGTCGAACCACTTGGTCATTTCCTGGGCCGGCACGTCGCCGCCCTTGCCATGGCCGTGGGTGCAGCCCGCGTCGCCGGCGTCGGTACGGGTGCCGCGCGCCATGGCGAAATAGACGTCGAGCGAGTCCGGCGCGCCGAGGCCGCGATAGATGTCGGGGATCGCGCCGACCATCACGCTGGTATCGAGCACCTGGTCGTAGAGCGAGAAGTCGTTGCTCGGGATCACCGCGATCCCGGCCGCCTTCTGGCGGTCCCAGGTCGCGGTGCGCAGGTTCCTCGCGGTGTCGAGCAGCTGGGTTTGGTCGATCTTGCCGGCCCAATAGGCTTCGACGGCGGTCTTGAGCTCGCGGCGCGGGCCGATGCGGGGAAAGCCGAGATTCGCGGCGGTGACGGGCATGAGAAATCTCCTTCGGCCGCGCGCGTGCGCCGGCCGTGATGGACGGTTGGGGAAGGGGAGGGAGGTCAGCGCGCCGCATCAGGCCGTAGCGGGCGACACGGCGCGCTATCGCATTCGGCCGGGCGGCCCGATGGCATAAGGCTGGGGTCTGGACATCGACTCGACACCTGCTTTGCCGGGCGAAGGTCGACGGAAGAGCGCGCGAACGAACGGACGGTCCC
This sequence comes from Rhizorhabdus histidinilytica, assembly GCF_900167915.1. GTDB lineage: Bacteria > Pseudomonadota > Alphaproteobacteria > Sphingomonadales > Sphingomonadaceae > Rhizorhabdus > Rhizorhabdus histidinilytica. The sequence goes on from NZ_FUYM01000007.1 coordinate 204,280, forward strand.
GGCGAGCCGGTGGCCGCAGGGCTTCCATCGCGCGATCCACCGGAGGAACCCCCGTCCGAGGAACGTTATCGCGTCGGAGGCAGGTTTCCTGGCTTGCGGGTCGTCACGTCGGTTCCGGCCTTCCCAGCGATCGCATGGATCGCCAGTGACACATGATGAAACCGCCGCTCGCCGCTCACAGTTGCGGGGGCAGCGCCGGACTTCGCCCTCGCGGGCGTCACCGGCTTCCCGTCTTAGCCCCGCCGTCCGACAGCCCTTCGGAGCCGGGGCAGGGAACCTCGACACCATGCATTGGACAGCATCGGACCGAATCTGTCAACCTGCATATAAAGAAATCTTTATATGCAGGTGTTGGGCGATGTCGCCGTCGCGGCAGCGCTCCTGTCTTGGCAGGCATCCTGCGCCAGCGCGATGGCGCCCAGCGGGCCGGCCATCGCGCCCAGTTCGGGCGGTACGATCATGGCGGCGAGCGCGTCCTCGTCCAATCCGGCGATATAGCCGCCGAGCAATGCGGCGGTCCGCTTGCGCAACGGGCCGAAGAGGGGCGCCCGCTGCTGAAGCACGCCGCCGCCGATCACGATCCGGCGGGGCGACACCGTCAGCAGCAGCATCGCCATCGCTTCGGCGAGCTCCGCGGTCACCCGGTCCCACACCGGGTGATCGTCCTCGATCGACGCCCCGTCGCTGCCGGTGCGCGCGCCGATCGCGGGGCCGGAGACCAGACCTTCCAGGCAGTCGCCGTGGAAGGGGCAGACCCCGGCGAAGTCGTCGCCCGTCGCGCGGCGGACGCGCAGATGGCCCAGCTCGGGATGGACCAGCCCATGGACCGGCCGGCCGTCGACGACGACCCCGCCGCCGACACCGGTGCCGACCGTCATGTAGATCGCGACGTCGCAGCCCCGTGCGGTGCCCCAGCGATGCTCCGCCAGCGCCGCGCCGGCGACGTCGGTGTCGAAGCCGATCGGAAGCCCGAAGCGGTCGCCGAAATGGCGCACCAGGTCGGCCTGCCGCCAGCCCGGCTTGGGCGTGGAGGTGATGTGGCCATAGTCCGGACGCGACCGATCGAGCCCGAGTGGTCCGAAGCTGGCGATGCCCAATGCATCCGCCCGGCCATGCTCGCGCTGCCATGCCTCGATCCGGTCGCCGATGGCCCGCAGCGTCTCGTTCGGCGTGGTGGTCGGGACGCGCGCGCTGGCGAGTACGTTGCGGCCGCGCGCCATGAGCGCGATCGCCTTGGTTCCGCCCAGCTCGATGCCCGCCAGGAGCCGGTCTTGTCCGCTCAACGGATGGTCTCCTCCTCGGTAGCCGTCACCGGCGATCACAGTTTCAACGCGTCGGGCACCTTATAGCCCCATTCGCCATATTTCCTGGCGATCACGCCCGCCATGGTCCGCAGCTCGGGCGAGGAATCGCCGATCCGGTGGCTCATGATGATCGGCGAGGTCGCCCCTTCGAGCAGCTCGCGATAGCGCACGTCGTGGCTGCGCGCCCGGCGTACCGTCTCGGGGACGATCGCGATCCCCTCCTCCGCGGCGACGAGGCCGATCGCGGTCTGCAGCTCGCGCGCCTCCTGCACGACGCGCGGCTCGATCGAATGGTCGCGGAACAGCGAGAGCACCTGGTCGGCATAGCTGGGGCGCGGCTGACGAGGGTAGATGATCAGCGGCAGGTCGGCCAGCGCGCGGATCGAGATCGGCCCTTCCTCCTGTGCCAGCGGGCTCGCCATCGGCAGCGCGACGATCAGTGCCTCGTAGCGCAGCACGGTGCGCTGGAGCGACGGGTCCTCGAAGCGGATGCGGCCGAAACCGACATCGATCCGCCCTTCCTTGAGTGCGGCGATCTGGTCGAAGGTGACGCTCTCGACCAGGACCAGTTCGACGTCGGGCGCCTCGATCCGGAATTCGCGGATCAGCTCGGGAAGGCGCGCATACATGGTCGAGGCGGCGAACCCCATGGCGAAGCGCCGCCGCTCGGATCCGACCGCGGAGCGGACCATCAGGCGCATGTCCTCCATCCGGCCGAGCATCTGCAACGCCTGCTCATGGACGAGATGGCCCACCGCGGTGAGCCGGAGCGGGCGGCTGGAGCGATCGATCAGCTCGGCGCCGATCTCCTCCTCCAGCTGCCGGATCGTACGGCTAAGCGGCGGCTGGGCGATGTGCAGCCGTTCGGCGGCGCGGTTGAAGTTGCGTTCGGCAACGACGGTGACGAAGTAGCGAAGCTGGCGCAGATCCATAAAATACCTCAAAGGTATCTTAGTGAGATCGGATTGATCTTTGCAACCACTGTCCGAGCCCAACTATCATGGGCCTACAGAAAGGATCGGGAGAATGCGTCGCAGTGATGCAGCCTCCCCCGAAAATACCTTTCGGATCAAGATGACGGCAGAGGAGAGCTTCCATGACGATGTCCATCCGCGATCGTGTGGCGACCGCCGTCGTCGACGATCCCGTCGGCGGGGCGTTCCGCTGCCGGCGCGACATCTTCACCGATCCCGACATCTTCGACCTCGAAATGAAGCATATCTTCGAGGGCAACTGGGTCTATCTCGCCCATGAGAGCCAGGTCGCGGGCAAGAACGATTATTTCACCACCTCGATCGGCCGCGTCCCCGTCATCCTGACGCGGGGCAAGGACGGCGCGATCAACGCCTTCGTCAACGCCTGTTCGCATCGCGGCGCCCAGCTCTGCCGGCGCAGGCGCGGCAACCAGCCGCTGCTGGTCTGCCCCTTCCACGGCTGGAGCTTCCGCACCGACGGATCGCTGCTCAAGGCGAAGGACGCGGCGACCGGCGCCTATCCCGGCAGCTTCGACCGCGACGGATCGCACGACCTGACCCGCATCGCCCGCTTCGCCGAGTATCGCGGTTTCCTGTTCGGCAGCATGAACCCGGATGTCGCGCCGCTCGAGGACTATCTGGGCGAGACGCGGGTGATCATAGACCAGATCGTCGACCAGGCGCCCGAAGGCCTCGAAATCCTCAGCGGCAATTCGACCTATGTGTTCGACGGCAACTGGAAGCTGCAGATGGAGAATGGCTGCGACGGCTACCATGTCAGCTCGGTCCACGCCAATTACGCCTCGACCATGGCGCGGCGTGCGGAGGGTGGCACCCGGGCGGTGGATGCCAATGGCTGGTCGAAGGCGGTGAGCGGCGTCTACGGGTTCGAGAACGGCCATATCCTGCTGTGGACCCGCGTGCTCAACCCGGAGGTGCGCCCGGTCTGGGCGCAGCGGAAGGCGCTGGAGGAACGGCTGGGCGCCGATCGGGCCGAGATCATCGTCAGCCAGAGCCGCAACCTCGCCCTCTATCCCAACGTCTTCCTGATGGATCAGTTCTCCACCCAGATCCGGGTGGTGCGCCCGATCGACGTCCATCGGACCGAGGTGACGATCTACTGTTTCGCGCCGAAGGGCGAGAGCGCCGAGCTCCGCGCGACCCGCATCCGGCAATATGAGGATTTCTTCAACGTATCGGGGATGGGCACGCCCGACGACCTCGAGGAGTTCCGCTCGTGCCAGTCGGCCTATGAAGGGGCGGGCGCGCTGTGGAACGACCTCAGCCGCGGCGCCACGCGGTGGATCGCGGGCCCCGACGACAATGCCCGTGCGATGGGGATGAACCCGCTGCTGTCGAGCGAGCGCAGCGAGGACGAGGGCCTGTTCGTCCGCCAGCACGAATATTGGGCGCGCGCGATGCTCGCCGGGATCGATCGGGAAAGCGATGCCGCCCTGCTGGAGGCCGCGGAATGACCGCGCTGCTCGAACCGGCTCGCGCTGTCGTCTCGCATGCGGACGTCTGCGCCTTCCTCTATCGGGAAGCCCGGCTGCTCGACGATCGCGATTGGGACGCCTGGCTCGAATGCTATGCGCCCGACGTCGAATATTGGATGCCGGCCTGGACCGACGACGACGAGCTGACGCGCGACCCGCAGGCCGAGATATCGCTGATCTACTATGCCAACCGGCAGGGGCTGGAGGACCGCGTCTACCGCCTCAAGACGGGGCGCTCCTCCGCCAGCACGCCCGAGGCGCGCACCAGCCACGCGATCAACAATGTCGAGATCCTCGCCGAACGGGACGGGATGGTCGAGCTGCGCTACAACTGGCACACGCTCAGCCATCGCCTGCAGCAGACCAGCCAGTTCTTCGGCACCGCCTTCTGCACGCTCGACGCGCGTGGCGGCGCGATCCGGATCGTGAAGAAGAGGATCGTCCTCAAGAACGACTATATCCATCAGGTTGTCGACATCTATCATCTCTGACCGGGAGCCGAACATGTTCAAAGGGCGGTTCGCCGGCAAGGTGATGGTCGTCACCGGCGCCGGCCAGGGTATCGGCGCAGGTGTCGCCGTCCGCGCCGCGGCGGAAGGGGCGAGCGTGCTCCTCGTCGACCGGTCGGAGATCGTCGGGGCGGTGGCGGATCGCATCGTCGCGGCGGGCGGCATCGCGGCGACGGCGTTGTGCGATCTGGAAACCGCCGCGGGCGCGCAGGAGGCTATGTCGGCGGCGACCGCTACCTATGGCCGCATCGACATATTGATCAACAATGTCGGCGGCGCGATCCGGATGCGGCCGTTCGCCGAGTTCGAGCCCGACCAGATCGATGCCGAGATCCGGCGCTCGCTGATGCCGACGCTCTATTGCTGCCATGCGGTGCTGCCGGTGATGCTGGCGCAGCGGTCCGGCACCATCGTCAACGTCTCTTCCAACGCGACGCGCGGCATTCGCCGGGTGCCCTATTCGGCGGCCAAGGGCGGGATCAACGGTCTGACCCAGAGCCTCGCCATGGAATATGCGGAGTCGGGCATCCGCGTCGTAGCGACCGCCCCCGGCGGGACCGAGGCGCCGCCCCGGCAGGTGCCGCGCAATGCGGAGGGGGACAGTGCGCGCGAGCAGGCCTGGATGGCCGAAGCGGTCGCCCAGGTGACCGATTCGACCTTCCTCAAGCGCTACGGCACGCTCGACGAGCAGATCGCCCCGATCCTGTTCCTCGCCTCGGACGAGGCCGGCTACATCACCGGCTCCATCCTGCCGGTGGCCGGCGGCGATCTGGGCTAGGAATAGCCGCTACATTCCATCTGATCATCAACAGATACGGCTTATCCTTTTTGCGCCAGCCGGAACCTCTCCTATCTGCAACAGGCAGGCGGAGACATCATGCTGGACGATCATCAGATAATCGGTGAGGCCCTGGTCGCCTCGATGCTCGGGGCGCGGGCGGCGGCGGTCATCGCCGCGATCGATCTCGATGGGGCGCTCGCCCATCGCGCCCCGCGGGGCGGGGTCTCGCGCATCTGCTTCGCCGCGGCGCTCAATGCGATCCTGTTCGACGACATCCTCGTCCGGGTGCCGACCGGCGCCGCCTTCGTCGCCGACCAGCGTGCGCGGGGCGAGCGGATTCGCTTCGACCATGGCGCGCTGCGCACGGTGCGCTTCCCGGCGGGCGGCACCGGTGCCCTGCCGGCGGGGCAGGACGCCTTCGCCCGTATCCTCGGCCCGCTCGGCTATCATGTCGCCGGCACCTATCCGCTGCCCCGGCTGAAGATGACCGGCCGCGCCTGGGCGCATCGCGACATGCCGGAAGGCTTGCCGCAATTCTTCGTCAGCGAGCTGCACGTCGAGCGGTTCGATCCCGCCTTCGCAATGGCGGCGCAGCGGGTGTTCCATGCCAGCCGCGATCCGCTCGACGCCACGGCCAAGGCGGTGCTCGCCCGGTTCGAACGCGACGGCGAGGTTCCGTTCGACGCGGCGGTGGCGGCGCTGCCGGTGATCGTCTCGGCCTTCGATCGCCAGCATCCCGCCCCCGCGCTGGACGATTATGCGCTGCTGCTCGACCGCTCCGACGAGGCCGCCTGGATCGCGACCGAGGGCAATGCCTTCAACCATGCGACCAGCCGGGTGCCCGACGTCGCGGCAGAGGCCGAGCGCCAGCGTGCGGCAGGCCTGCCGGTCAAGGAGCGGGTCGAGGTGTCGCAGACCGGCCGCGTCCGCCAGACGGCGTTTCGCGCCGATCCCGTCGTGAGGACCTTCCGCGATGGGAACGATATGGTCGCACGGACGGTGCCGGGGTCCTTCTACGAGATCATCGCCCGCGACGTCGATCCGGCGACCGGCCGGCTCGACCTGAGCTTCGACAGCGGCAACGCGACCGGCATCTTCGCGATGACCCGCGCGGCATGACGACCGGGGCGCTGATCGCGCGGCTGGTGGCCGTCGTCGGACCGGCGCATCTGCTCACCGATCGCGCCGATGTGGCGATGCGCGACCATGACGGACGAGGTCCCGCCGGCCGTGCGCTCGCGCTGGTCCGGCCGGGCTGTACGGCCGAGATCGCCCGGGTGATGGCGATCGCCGCCGACGAAGGCGTTCGCGTCGTGCCGCAGGGCGCGCGCACCGGCCTGGTCGCCGGCGGCGCCGCCGACGACAGCGGGTCGATGCTGCTGCTCTCGCTGGAGCGCTTGACCAGTCCGCTGGCGATCGATCCGGTCAACCGGACCGCACGGGTCGGCGCCGGGGTGACGCTGTCGCAGCTCAACGCCGCCGCCGCCGAGCATGGCCTGTTCTTCCCGATCGATCTGGGCGCCGACCCGAGCGTTGGCGGCATGATCGCCGCCAATACCGGCGGGGCGCGCTTCCTCCGTTATGGCGATGTGCGCCGCAACCTGCTGTCGATCGAGCTGGTCTCAGGCGGAGCCGACGGCGAGGTGCGGACGCTGGGGCGCGACTGCTGGAAGCAGAATGACGGGATGGACCTGAAGCAGCTTGCGATCGGCACCGGCGGCGCCATGGGTATCGTCACCGCGGCGACGCTGACGCTCCAGCCGCGACCCGCCCACGCCGTCACCGCGCTGTTGGCGCTGACCGACGCGATGGCGATCGACCGGCTGCTCGTCGCGTTCGAGCACGACTGGGGCATGATGCTGACCGCGTTCGAGGGGATGTCACCGGCTGCCTATGAGGCGGCGCTTCGCCATGTGCCGCGGCTGCGCCGTCCCTTCGCGGCCGATGCCGGCCATCGCTATTTCCTGCTGGTCGAGCTCGCCGCGGGCGCGGCGTTCGACGGCGCGATGCTGGAGGAGGCGCTCGGCACCGCGATCGCGCCCTTCATGGAGGGCGACGCCGCTCTGGTGGCGGACGTCGCGGTCGACCGTCACGACGGACTCTGGGCGCTGCGTCACGCGATCCCGGAAGGGTTGCGGGCGTCGGGCAGTGTGATCGGTTGCGACGTCGCGCTGCGGCGCGGCGACGTCGCGGCTTTCCGCGCTGCGATGACGGCCGAGGTGCTGCGCGATCATCCGGACCTGCGCGTCTGCGACTTCGGCCATGTCGGCGACGGCGGGCTCCACTTCAACATGCTGTGGCCGCACGAGGCGGGACCGATCCCGCCGGGTCTTGCCGACGCGCTCCGGATGCAGGTGTCGGCGACGGTCGTCGAGCGCCATGGCGGCAGCTTCAGCGCCGAGCATGGCGTCGGCCCCCGCAACGTCGCGGCCTATCGCCGCTTCACCCCGTCCGCCGTGCAGCGGCTGGCGGGGCATGTCCAGTCGCTGTTCGCGCCCGTGCCCATCGGCCGGGTCGCCTTCGGCCCCGCAGCAGAGGAGGAAACATGTCCGACCAACTGATGCCCGTGTACAATCGCGCCGAGCCGGTCTTCGTGCGCGGCGAAGGTGTATGGCTCCATACGGCCGAGGGCGAAACCTATCTCGACTGCGTCGCGGGAATCGCGACCAACGCGCTCGGCCACGCCCATCCCCGGCTGGTCGCGGCGCTGACCGAGCAGGCGGGCAAGCTGTGGCACCTCTCCAACGTCTTCCGCATCCCGGGGCAGGAGCGGCTCGCCGAGCGGATCTGCGCAGCCAGCTTCGGCGAGCGGTTGTTCTTCACCAACAGCGGTGCGGAGGCGGTCGAGGCGGCGCTGAAGACGGCACGCCGCTACCACGCGGCAGGCGGTGCGCCTGAGCGGATCGACATCATCGGCTTCACCGGGTCGTTCCACGGCCGGACCTATGCGACGATCAATGCGTCGGGCAATCCCTCCTATCTCGACGGCTTCGGCCCGCGCCTGCCGGGTTACGTCCAGCTCGACATCGACGACCGCGCGGCGCTGGCTGCCGCGATCGCGCGACCGACCACCGCGGCCGTGATCGTCGAGCCGGTGCAGGGAGAAGGCGGCGCACGGGCGCTGCCTGGCGAATGGCTGCTCGATCTCCGCCGGCTGTGCAGCGACCATGGCGTGCTGCTGATCCATGACGAGGTGCAGTCCGGGATGGGCCGCACCGGCAGGCTCTTCGCGCATCAGTGGTTCGAGGGGACGGAGCCCGACATCATGGCGATCGCCAAGGCGCTGGGCTGCGGCTTCCCGGTCGGCGCCTGCGTCGCGACGGCCGAGGCTGCACGTGGCATGGTGGCCGGGGTCCATGGGTCGACCTTCGGCGGCAACCCGCTCGCCATGGCGGTCGCGGAAACCGCCTTCGACGAGATATCCCGGCCGGAAACGCTGGCCAACGCGCAGCTGATAGGCCGTCGGCTGGCCGAAGGGCTGGCGAGGATCGCCGCGGACCATCCGTCGATCGTCGTCGACATCCGCGGCAAGGGGATGCTGATCGGCGTCAAGCTGGCCGTCAACAACCGCGAGTTCATGGCGGCGGCGCGGCGGCACAGGCTGCTGGTCGCCGGCGGCGGCGACAATTGCGTGCGGATGCTGCCCTCGCTGCTGATGCGCGAGGACGAGGCGGACCTGGCGCTCGAACGCTTCGCCGCGACCGTCGCGGGCTTCGCTGCGATGGGCGAACGGGCGGCCTGAAGGACGACCCGTCCAGGTTCAGCCCTGGTCCGGAGGCGTGGGCAGTCCGAACTGCTCGAAACCGAAGACGTGGCGCTCGTCGGACGGGAAGGCGGCATAGGCGGTGAGGTGGCCGTCCTCGTAGCGGAAGTGCCAGGTCTGGCGGATGGCGGGGGATGTCGCGGCGAAGGCGGTCGGGTCGAGCAGCGCGACGTTGGCACGGCGGGCGGGGTCGCGGACCGAGAGGTAGCGGATCGCCTGGGTCGCGATGCCGCGCGCCGCGCGGGCGAAGTCCTGGCAGGCGGCATAGTCATCGGGATCGGTCCAGGCCGCTGCCGATGCCGCATAGGGCGGCGCGGACAGGTCGAGCAGCCGGGGCGTCCGCACCGGCACGGTGAAGGCCGAATGCTCGACGACGGTGGTCGGCGGCCGGAAGCCCGGTGAGCGCGAGAAGAACAGCAGGCGCCAATAGGCGGTCTCGGCAACCGCCGTCGCGACATGCTCGGCGGCGTAGAAGATGCCGGGGCGCTCGCCTGCCCGGCGGAAGCGTGACGGTTTCTTGTGGCCATAGCGGAACGGTGTCGCGAGCAGGTAATGCAGCCCGCGCGCGGCCGGCGGCAGCACCGGCTTCACCGTCTCGACCAGATCCTCGAGCAACGCCTGGTCCTCGGCATTGGCGGCGAGCCGATTGGTCGAGATGCGGTGCTGCGCCTCGACCAGCCGCCACAGCGTCGCATCATAGGCGCGGAACTGCTCGGCACTCGGCGGCGGCGGATCAGATCTGGGCGCGATAGTCGTCGACATAGTCCGCCACGTCGCTCAGCCCGCGCACCGTCCGGATCAGGTCGATCGGTCGGCCGTCGAGATCGAGGTTCGCGGTCCTGAGCCAGGAGATCGACGCCAGGTCGTCGCTGCCCATCAGCGCGTCGAGGCTGCGGAACAGGCGGACCAGATATTGGCCGAGTTCGAACGCCTTGCTCGACCGGTCGAGCCGGAAGCCGCCCGAGCGCAGCCGCGAGGCGGTCGCCGGCGACAGCCCCAGGATCGCGCCCAATTGCTCGTTGGTCAGCTTCCAGCAGCCTGCGATCCGCGCGATCGCTTCGGACAGCACCCGGCCCTGGTCGGCGGCGCGGTCGGGATGGGCTGTGGCCATGATCGTTCCCATGAACAATATCGACTAATATCAATCATAGGAATGGACGACTTCCTTTGCAAGGGGAGGGCCTCCATCATGGCCGGTCAGCTCTTCGGGTGCGAAGTCGTCGACTGCGATCACCGCAGCGACCGCCGCGTCGGCGGCTTCGAGCCGGGCGGCTTCCATATCGTCGATCAGGCCCCGTTCGCGCGCGGCGCGCCAGTCGTCGTGCCCGGCCTTGCGCAGCCGGTCACGGATCGGCTGCACATCCTCCGCCAGCAGGAAGGCGCGGCCGAGTTGGCCGACCGGCTCCTCTTCGGTGCCGAGGCAGAGACCCTCGGTCAGGCGGTCTCGCGTCGCCGAAGGGGTGAGCAGCAGATCGGCGACCTGGCGGACCAGCCGGTCCGAGGGGCCGTGCCGGCGGCGGCCGAACGGCAGGATGAGGAAGCGCAGCAGGCCGCGCGCCAGTGCGTTGGGCAGGTTGGCAAGGATCGCGTCGAAGCGCTGCTCGATCGTCGCGAAGCCCGTCTCCATGGCATAGTCCAGCAGCGGTCGGTCGGCGGCCTGCTGCCCCTCGTCGTGCCAGCGCTTCAACGTGGCGGCGGCGAGGTAGATCTCCGACAATATGTCGCCGAGCCGCGCCGACAGCAGCTCGCGCCGCTTGAGCTCGCCGCCCAGGGTGAGGAAGGCGATGTCGGCGGTCAGTGCGAAGGCCGCCGCATGGCGCGAGAGCTGCCGGTAGAAACGCCGCGCCGGCCCGGCCGCGCGCGGTGCAGTAGCGAACAGGCCGCCGGTCCAGCTCCGCCCCGCCGCGCGCAGCATGGTCGCGAGGAAATGGCCGACATGGCGCCACAGCCGGTCGTCGAAGGTGGCGATCCCTCGTGACCGGTCCTCGTCGCCCAGCGCCCGGATCTCATCGAGCAGATAGGGGTGCGCGCGGATCGCGCCCTGGCCGAACACCATCAGGCTGCGGGTCAGGATGTTGGCGCCCTCGACGGTGATGCCGACCGGCACCGCGCGGTACAGGCTGGCCAGATAGTTGCGCGGCCCCTCGATGATCGCCTTGCCGCCATGGACGTCCATCGCGTCGTTGACGACGATCCGCATCCGCTCCGTCGCGTGCAGCTTCATGATCGAGGCGATCACCGCGGGATGATGGCCCTGGTCGAGCCCCGCGCAGGTCAGCCGCCGCGCGGCGTCGAGCAGATAGGCGTTGCCGGCGATGCGGGCGAGCCGTTGCTGGATACCTTCGAACCGGCCGATCGGCAGACCGAACTGCACGCGGATGCGGGCATAGGCGCCGGTCGTGTGTGCGGCGAAGGCGGCCGAGGCCGCCGACAGCGACGGCAGCGAGATGCCGCGCCCGGCGGCGAGCGCGCTCATCAGCATCTTCCAGCCCTGGCCGACCCGTTCGCCGCCGCCGATGACATGGTCGAGCGGGACGAACACGCCCTCGCCGCTGGTCGGCCCGTTCTGGAAGGGCTGCATCGAGGGGAGATGGCGGCGACCGATGGTGACGCCGGGCAGGTCGGTCGGCACCAGTGCGACGGTGATGCCGATCTCCTCCTCGCCGCCGAGCAGCCGGTCGGGATCGCGCAGCTTGAAGGCGAGGCCCAGCACGGTCGCGACCGGCGCAAGGGTGATGTAGCGCTTGTGCCAGTCAAGCCGGATGCCGAGCACCTCGCGGCCCTCCCACTGGCCACGGCACACCACGCCCACGTCCCTCATCGCCGCCGCGTCCGATCCTGCATCGGCGCTGGTCAGGCCGAAGCAAGGGATTTCGCGGCCATCGGCAAGGCGCGGCAGCCAATGGTCGCGTTGCGCCTCGGTACCGAAGGCGAGGATCAGCTCGCCAGGGCCCAGCGAATTGGGAACCATAGCGGTGACCGCCGCGGCGGCCGATCGCGAGGCGATCTTGCGGACGACCTCGCTGTGCGCAAAAGCGGAGAAGCCAAGGCCACCATGACGCTTCGGAATGATCATGCCGAAGAAGCGCTCGCGCTTCAGATAGTCCCAGGCCTCGGGCGGCAGGTCGCGGCTGTCCCAGCCGATCCGCCAGTCGTCGATCATGGCGCAGAATGTCTCGACCGGTCCGTCGAGGAAGGCGCGCTCCTCCTCGCTCAGCGCCGCCGGCGGCACCTCCAGCAGTTGCGACCAGTCGGGATCGCCGGTGAAGATCGCGGCGTCGAGCCAGGCGTCGCCGGCGTCGATCGCCTCGCTCTCGGTCGGCGACAGGCGCGGCATCGCCCTGGCCGCCAGATCGAACAGGGGGCGCGACAGCATCTTGCGACGGATCGCGGTCAGGACCATGGTCTCTCTCCTTCCCGGGAGGCAACGAAGCAGGGCGCGGCCGGGTCCGCCCGACCGGGACGGGGCGTCTCAGTCCCCTTCCCGCCGTTCCCGCTCAGCCTCGGCGAGCAGCCAGTCGCGGAAGGCGCGGAAGCGGCGGTTGGCGAGGCGCTCGGGCGGGTAGACCAGATAATAGGCCTCGCGGCCCGACACGGCCCGGTCCGACAGCCGCACCAGCGCGCCCGATGCCAGCTCGGGCTCGATCAGGAAGGTCGGGACGAGTGCGGCCCCGCCGCCCGCGGCAGCGGCCTGCGCGAGCATCAGGAAATGCTCGAAGCTGGGCTCGGGCGTGATCGGCGGGGCGTCGACCCCGGCCGCCGCGAACCAGCGCCGCCAGGCATGGGGGCGGGTCGTCAGGTGGAGCAGGGGCAATGTGAGCAGCGCTTCGGGCCCGCCATCCGCGATCCGGTCGCGCAGCGCCGGGGCTGCCACCGGCAGGGCGCGTTCGCGGAACAGCAGGTCGTGGCTCGCCCCAGGCCAGTCGGGCAGGCCGAAATGGATCGCTGCGTCATAGCCGGCGGCGGCGATGTCGAACCGATCCGATCGCGCCGCGAAATTGACGACCAGGTCCGCCTGCCCCGTCGTCAGCCCGGGCAGCCGCGGCGCCAGCCAACGCATGCCGAAGCTCGGCAGCGTCGCGATGGTGATCGCGCCGCGTTCGGTCCGGTCGATCATCTGTGCGGTCGCCTGGCGGATGCGTTGCAGCGCGGGCTCGATCGCCTCCTTATAGGCGGCGCCGTCGGCGGTCAGCGCGACCCGGCGCCCCTTTCGCTCGAACAGCCGTACACCCAGCCAGTCCTCAAGCAGTGCGACCTGCCGGCTCACGGCGCTCTGGGTCAGCCCGACCTCGGCCCCGGCGCGCGAGAAATGGCCGTGGCGCGCCGCCGCCGCGAAGCTGTGGAGCGCGGCCATCGGCGGAAGCAGGCGGCGGGCGATGTCGGTCCGATCCGTCACGATCCTCATTCCCGATAGACATCGAAAGGCGCGGCTTATCGCTTTTTCGCGTGGAGAGAAATCGCCGATCGGAGGAGCATCAGGGGCGGGCGATCATCATGCCAGACATTCATCAGAGGCTGCGCGGGGGCGGGGTCGTCCGCTTGGCCGGACCGCTGCGGCACGGAAAGATCATGCTGAAGCAGGCGCCGCCGTCGACCGTCGCATAGCTCGCCGTGCCGCCATGCGCCTGCGCGATCGCCAGCACCACGGCGAGGCCGAGGCCGCTGCCCTTCAACGGCCCCTCATGGTCCATGTAGCGACGGAACGGCTCGAAGGCGTAGGGTGCGAAGTCGGGGGTCAGGCCGGGTCCGCGGTCGACGACGTCGATGCGAACCTGATCGCGGTTGCGCTTCAGCCGGATCCGCACCAGGGCGGGATGGGCGTGACGCTTCACATTTTCCAGCAGCGCCATGATCGCCTGGCGGATGCGGGCGGGGTCGACATCGCACCGGCATGGCGCCAGCTCCGCCTCGACCGTGAAGCCGGCGGCTTCCAGCCCCGGTTGCATCAGCCGGACCACCGCCTCCACCTCCTCGGACAGGTCGAGCGGCTGGAGGCGGACGTCGAGCCGGCCACCCTCGAACAGGCTGACGGTGCGCAGGTCCTCGATCAGTCGGGTGAGTGCTTCGACCTGGGCGACGAGCGAGCGGAGCAGCGGCGGATCGGGCCGGAACACCCCGTCGGCGAGGCCCTGGAGGCGCCCGCTCAATATGGTGACGGGGGTCCGCAGCTCGTGCGCGATCGAGGCGTTCCACCGCATCACCGCCTGCGACGCGCGTTCGAGTCGTTCGGCGAGCAGGTTGAAGTCGTCGACCAGCATCGCCGCCTCGGACAGCGACCGGTCGCCGGCTTCGGCACGGACCTCCAGGTCGCCGTCGGCGATGCGGCGCGCGCTGCGGGCGACCGAGACGAGCGGCGCCACGATCCGCCGTGCCAGCCGCAGCGCTGCGATCACGGTGATCCCCGCTGCCGCTAGGCATAGCGCCAGGATCACCATCCACTCGATCTGCGACGGCATCCAGTGCTGCGTCATCGGCAGCAGGTGCGGGGCCATGCGGATGACGACGCCATAGAAGACGTAGAGCCCGGTGATCGTCAGCAGCACCGATGCGATCGTCGCCACGACCATCGAGAGGACGATCTGCCGCCCGAGGCCGCCGATGCCGGCCATCAGCCGAGGTCCGCCAGGCGGAAGCCGACGCCGCGCACATTGTTGACGAAGCCGGTCGCACCGGCATCCTCCAGCTTGCGCCGCAGCTTGCTGAGATGGGTGTCGACGGTGCGTTCGAGCGCCTCGCCGCCCGGCAGGCAGGCGTCGAGCAGTTCGCCGCGCGAGAAGGCCCGCTTCGGCGCGCGCGCCATATGGGCGAGGATGCGGAATTCGGTGAGGGTCAGCGGCAGGGCATGGCGTTCGGGCTCCTCGCCGGTGATGACGCTGGCGAGGTGGCTATCGAGGTCGACCTCGATCGACCCCACCCGCAGCACGGTGCCGCCGCCGCCGCCCGCCCGGCGCAGCACCGCGCGGGCGCGTGCCGCCACCTCGACCGCGTTGAACGGCTTGACCACATAATCGTCGGCGCCGATGCGCAGGGCCTGCAGCTTGTCGATATCCTGGTCGAGCGCGGTGAGCATGATAACCGGCGTATCGCCGCGCCGCCGCAGCTCGGCCAGCACCTCCCAGCCATTGACCCGCGGCATCTGCACGTCGAGCATGACGAGATCGGGCTTGAGCGCGAGATGGAGGTCGAGCGCGGTGCGCCCGTCGGCGGCACGGACGGTGCGGAAGCCCTCGCGCTCCAGATAGGCGGCGATGACTTCGGCGATTTCGGGCTCGTCCTCGGCCACAAGGATCAGCGCGTTGGTCAATTCTGCTTCTCTCCCCGACACGCCTGATAATCCATTCGCCCCGTCGAAAGCCATGCGCCTCCACACTATCTCCACATTGCCTACACAAATATTCGACGCGGCCGGTGCAAAGGCCCATCGCTAAGATTGTGCTGGACCCGGTTCGATGAAGATGTTCGATGTAAGGCGCCGCGGGGCGCCGTTGCTTTGCGTCGCGGCAGCGCTCGCGCTGGCCGCCTGTGGCGAAAAGCCGCAGGGCCCGCCGCCCACGCCCGAAGTGTCGGTGGTGAAGGTTGCCCCCGCGGCGGTCTCGATCGCCGACGAGCTGCCCGGCCGGGTCGTCGCTTTCCGTGTCGCCGAGATCCGCCCGCAGGTGAGCGGGATCGTTCAGCGCCGGCTGTTCGAGCAGGGCAGCGAGGTGCGCGCCGGCCAGCCGCTGTTCCAGATCGATCCGGCGCCGTTCCGCGCCGATGCGGGCAGCGCAGCGGCCAGCGTGCGCCGCGCCGAGGCGACCCTCGCCCGCGCGAAGGCGCAGGAGGATCGCCTCGCCCCGCTGGTCAAGAGCGACGCTATCAGCGGACAGGCTTATGACGATGCGGTCGCCGCGCGTCGCCAGGCGGCGGCGGACCTCGCCCAGGCCCGAGCCGACCTTGATCGGCGACGGGTCGACCTCGGCTTCGCGACGATCCGTTCGCCGATCAGCGGCCGGATCGACCAGGCGGTGCTGACCGAAGGCGCGCTCGCCAATGCGGGCGACGCCAATCCGCTCGCCACCGTTCAGCAGATCGACCGCGTCTATGTCGACGTGCGCCAGCCGGCGACCCGGCTCGACGCGCTGCGCGACGCGGCGCGCGCTGGCGCCGCCGACCAGGGGGCCCCGGTCGAGATCGTCTCGGGCACCGGCCGGGTCTACCCGGTCAAGGGCCGGCTGCTCTTCTCGGGCATCAGCGTCGATCCCGGCACCGGTGAGGTGATCGCGCGGGTCGAGGTGCCGAACGGCGACAGGACGTTGCTACCCGGCATGTTCGTCCGCGCCCGGCTGCCGCGCCTCGCCCTGCCGAGCGCGATCATGGTGCCGCTGCAGGCGGTCGCCCATGGCGGCTCCGGCGGCACCACGGTCAAGATCGTCGACGCGCAGAACAAGGTGCAGGAGCGCAAGGTCGTGCTCGGCGACGAGAAGGACGGGCAGGTCGTCGTCCGCGAGGGGCTGAAGCCCGGCGATCGGGTGATGGTCGAGGGCCAGGATCGGGTCCAGACCGGTGCGGTCGTCAAGCCGATGCCGTGGCGTCGGGCCGCGGCGCGCTGAGATAGGCCGGACCCATGCCTCGTTTCTTCATCGACCGGCCCGTCTTCGCCTGGGTGATCGCGATCGTGATCGTCCTGATGGGCCTGATCGCGATCCCGCAGCTGCCGATCGAGCGCTATCCGACGATCGCGCCGCCCAGCATCACCATCACCGCCACCTATCCGGGCGCCACGCCGCGGACGATGAACGACAGCGTCGTCGGCCTGATCGAGCGCGAGCTGTCGAGCGTGAAGAACCTGCTCTATTTCGAGAGCTCGACCGACACCTCGGGCGTCGCCCAGATCACCGCGACCTTCAAGCCGGGCACCGATCCCGAACTGGCGCAGGTCGACGTGCAGAACCGGCTCAAGACCGCCGAGCCGCGCCTGCCGCAGGTAGTGCGGCAGACCGGTGTCTTCGTCGAGGCCGCCTCGTCGGGCTTCCTGGTGATGATCGCGATCGAGTCGAAGGATCCGAATGTCGATCCGGGCGTGCTCGGCGATTATGCGGCGCGCAACGTGTCGGAGGAGCTGAAGCGCGTGCCCGGCGTCGGCCGCGTCCAGCTCTTCACCTCCGAACGGGCGATGCGTGTCTGGATCGATCCCGCCAAGCTGCTCTCCTACAGCCTGACGATGAGCGACGTGAACGCCGCGATCGCCGCGCAGAATGTCCAGATCGCGCCGGGCGCGATCGGCTCCGAGCCGACCGTCGGCGAGCAGCGCGTGACGATCCCGCTGACCGTCGACGGCCAGCTCCAGACGCCCGAGGAGTTTCGGCAGATCGTGCTGCGCGCCAACAGCGACGGATCGAGCGTCCTGCTCGGCGACGTCGCCCGGGTCGAGCTCGCGTCGCAGAGCTTCGCCGCCAGCGCCCGCACCAACGGACGGCCGACCGCGATCCTCGCCGTCCAGCTCGCGCCGGGCGCCAACGCGGTCGCCACATCGCGGGGCGTGCTCGACCGGATGGACGAACTGGCGAAGTCGATGCCCGACGGCCTGTCCTACAGCGTGCCGTTCGACACCGCCCCGTTCGTGAAGATATCGATCGAGAAGGTCGTCGAGACGCTGGCCGAGGCGATGGTGCTCGTCTTCCTCGTCATGTTCCTGTTCCTGCAGAAGTTCCGCTACACGCTGGTCCCCGCGATCGTCGCGCCGATCGCGCTGCTCGGCACCCTGTCGGTGATGCTGGTGGCGGGCTTCTCGGTCAACGTGCTCACCATGTTCGGCATGGTGCTGGCGATCGGCATCATCGTCGACGACGCGATCGTGGTGGTCGAGAATGTCGAGCGGCTGATGGCGGAGGAGGGGCTGTCGCCCCGCGACGCCACCCGCAAGGCGATGCGCGAGATCACCGGCGCGATCATCGGCATCACCCTCGTGCTGACCGCGGTGTTCATCCCGATGGCCTTCGCCAGCGGATCGGTCGGCGCGATCTATCGCCAGTTCACCATCTCGATGGCGGTGTCGATCCTGTTCTCGGCTTTCCTCGCGCTGTCGCTGACCCCGGCGCTGTGCGCGACGATCCTGAAGCCGGTCCACGGCCATGAGGAGAAGCGCGGCTTCTTCGGCTGGTTCGACCGCAAGTTCGATGCGCTCGCCGGCGGCTATCAGGGCTGGGTCGCGCGTCTGCTCAAGCGTACCGGGCGGATGATGGCGTCGTTCGCGGTGGTGCTGGTGCTGCTCGGCGTCGGTTTCATGAACCTGCCGTCGGCCTTCCTGCCGGAAGAGGACCAGGGCTTCTACATCACCGCCTACCAGATGCCGGCCGACGCCACCATCTCGCGCACCAGCGAGGCGGTCTCGGTGCTCGAACGGCACAACAAGAGCCGTCCGGCGGTGCGCGACACGACCGCGGTGCAGGGCTTCGGCTTCTCCGGCTCGGGCGCGAACGCGGCGCTGGTCTTCACCATGCTCAAGGACTGGAAGGACCGCGACGGCGCGACCGCGCAGAGCGAGGTGGCGTCGGCCCAGCAGGCGACGGCCGCGATCCGCGAAGGCGTGGTGATGAGCCTGCTGCCGCCGTCGATCGAGGGCCTCGGCAATTCGTCAGGCTTCTCGCTGCGCCTGCAGGACCGTGCCGGCAAGGGCGACGCGGCGCTGGCGGCCGCGCAGGGCCAGCTCCTCGGTCTCGCCGCGCAGAGCAAGGTGCTGCAGGGCGTCTATCCCGAAGGCCTGCCGCCCGGCAGCACCGTCAAGCTGGAGATCGACCGTCGCAAGGCGCAGACGCTGGGCGTCTCGTTCAGCGACATCGCCTCGACGCTGAGCGGCGCGATCGGCTCGACCTACATCAACGACTTCCCGAACCGGGGACGGCTCCAGCAGGTGATCGTCCAGGCCGAGGCGGCGTCGCGGATGAAGCTCGACGACGTGCTCAACCTCTATGTCCGCAACACGGCCGGCGATCCGGTGCGGCTGGGCGAGGTGGTGAACCCGCGCTGGGAGGTCACCCCGCTCCAGCTCGTCCGCTACAACGGCTATCCGACGATGCGCATCGCCGGTTCGGCGGCGCCCGGCTATTCGAGCGGCGCGGCGATGAAGGAGATGGAGCGGCTCGCCGCCGAGCTTCCGCCCGGCTTCGCGATCGAATGGACCGGCCAGTCGCTGCAGGAGAAGCAGGCCGGCGACGAGGCGCTGATGCTGCTCGGCCTGTCGATGTTCGTCGTCTTTCTGGTGCTCGCGGCGCTCTACGAGAGCTGGGCGATCCCGCTGTCGGTGATCATGGTGGTGCCGCTCGGCCTGCTCGGCGCGCTGGCGGCGGTGATGGTCGCGGGGCTGTCGAACGACGTGTTCTTCAAGGTGGGGCTGATCACGATCATCGGCCTCAGCGCCAAGAACGCGATCCTGATCGTCGAGTTCGCCAAGGCGGCGCGCGACGAGGGGATGTCGACGATCGAGGCGACGATCCACGCCGCCCGGCTGCGCCTGCGCCCGATCATCATGACCAGCCTCGCCTTCACGCTGGGCGTCATGCCGCTGATGCTGGCGACGGGGGCGAGCAAGGAGACGCAGCGCGCGATCGGCACCGGCGTGTTCGGCGGGATGATCAGCGCGACGCTGCTCGCGATCTTCTTCGTGCCGGTCTTCTTCGTGGTGATGATGAAGCTGGTCGAGCGCTACAAGAAGCGCAAGCCGGCGGTGGAGGAATGAGCATGCGCAGGATCGCCATGCTGGCGCTGCTGATGACCG
Organism: Rhizorhabdus histidinilytica; assembly: GCF_900167915.1. Taxonomy (GTDB): domain Bacteria; phylum Pseudomonadota; class Alphaproteobacteria; order Sphingomonadales; family Sphingomonadaceae; genus Rhizorhabdus; species Rhizorhabdus histidinilytica. Next base: position 223,860 of record NZ_FUYM01000007.1, read on the forward strand.
GCGCCTGTTCGATGAACCCGCGGCTTGACATCCCGAAGCCGCCCGTCGCCGCCAGCTATCCCGACGCCGCGGCGGCGGAGCCGGCGAGCGCCGCCGCGATCGACTGGCGAACGATGTTCGGCGACCCGCGCCTCCAGGCGCTCATCGACCTCGCGCTGGCGAACAACCGCGACCTGCGCGTCTCGACGCTCAATGTCGAGGCGGCGCGCGCCCAGTTCCGCGTCGCGCGCGGGGCGATGCTGCCCCAGGTCGACGCCAATGGCTCCTACACCCGCCAGCGCATCCCGACGAGCACGGCGGCGGCGGGGATCGGCGGAGCGACCGGCGGCGGCACCGGCACGGCCATGCCGAGCGGGTTCGAGTTCGGCCAATATTCCGCCAACGCCGCGCTCACCAGCTTCGAGATCGACCTGTTCGGCCGACTCCGTTCGCAGAGCCAGGCGGCGTTCGAACGCTATCTGGCGAGCGACGAGGGCCGCCGCGCCGCGCGGATCGCGCTGATCGGGTCCGTGGTCGACGCCTATCTGGCCGAACGTCTCGCCGCCGAGCAGCTGGCGCTGACCGAACGGACGATGGCCGACTGGAACATGTCGCTCGACATCACCCGCCGCCAGCATGAGGCGAAGCAGGTCAGCGGGCTCGAACTGGCGCAGGCGGAGGGGCAGGTCCAGCAGGCCGCCGCCGACCTCGCTGCGGGCCAGCGGGCGCTGGCGCAGGCGGGCAACGCGCTGCAACTGCTGGTCGGCGCGCCGATCCCGGCGGACCTGCCGGCGCCGATCCCGCTCGCCGACCAGCCGATCATGACCCAGCTTCCGGCGGGGCTGCCGTCCGACCTGATTGCCAACCGCCCCGACATCCGCCAGGCCGAGCGCGAGCTGGTCGCGGCCAATGCCGATGTCGGCGCGGCACGCGCGGCCTTCTTCCCCCGGCTGTCGCTGACGGGGCTGTTCGGCTTCACCAGCCTGGCGTTCGACAATCTGTTCAAGGGCGACAACCGCACCTGGTCCTTCACCCCGCAGATCAGCCAGCCGATCTTCCACGGCGGCAGCCTGCGCGGCGAGCTGCGGCTCGCCAAGGTTCAGAAGTCGATCGCGATCGCCAATTACGAAAAGGCGATCCAGACCGGCTTCCGCGAGGTCGCCGACGGTCTGGCCGGCCGTGCCACCTATAAGCGGCAGCTCGACGCCCAGCGCAAGGCGGTCGACGCCGCCGAGCGGCGCACGCGCCTGTCCGACATGCGCTATCGCGTCGGCTTCGACAGCCGGCTCGAACTGCTCGACGCGCAGCGCAGCCAATATGCGGCGCAGCAGGCGATGCTCGAGCTCAGGCGGCAGGAGCTGTCGAGCGCGACCGGGCTCTACCGGGCGCTGGGCGGCGGCGACGAGGGCCGGGCGCCGAGCAAATAGCGAGGCGTCGCGCCGTCGCTCAGCGCACCTTCAGGCCGAGTTCGCCGAGCAATTGGCCGGCCTGCTCGCGTGAGATGGTCGCACCGCGGAACAGCGTGGCGTCGAACAGCCGCAGGCCGCCCAGGTCGGCGCCGCGCAGGTCGGCGTCGTCGAAGCGCGACCCCGCCATGTTCGCGTCGCGCAGGCTGCAATCCTCGAACTGGGTCGCGCGGAAATCGCCTTCGCGCAGGTCGGCCTGGCTGAGGTCGACCTTGACCAGCCGCTGCTTGCGAAAGGAGATTCCGGGCAGCCGTGCGTTGACCAGCAGCGTCTCCTCGAAGCGGATGTCGATGGTCCGTGCATCGGACAGGTCGGCCCCGGTCAGCTTGCATCGCTCGAACGAGGCGGCGGTCAGGACCGCACGCCGCAACACGCAATTGTTGAAGTCGCTGGCGGTGAAGCGCGCCTCACCGAGCTGGGCGCCGGTGAACTGCGCGAAGGCGCCGCGGCAGGAAAGCCACCGGGTCTCCTCCAGCTTCGCGCCGGAGAGGTCGGTCCGGCGCAGGGTGCAACGCTCGAACGTCCAGCCCGACAGGTCGAGCCCGGAAAGATCGGCTTCTTCCAGGTCGCAGTCGGCCAGGTGCTGGCGCGGCGATGCCGCCCGCAACCGCTCCACATCGGTGCGGGTGAGGGGCTGGTCGCGGATCGTGCGATCTGAAAACAGGTCGTCCATCGACATTCGTTAGCGCGCTTTTCGCCAAGGCTTCAATCCGCGTGCTCGCCAGGGCGGGCCGAAAGCCCTATCGGCGACGGGACTCGGGAGCAGATGCGATGAAGGCACGTGAACTGATCGGAACGGCCCAGGTGCCGGGGGGCGAGCCGCTGCGGCTGTTCCGGCGCGGCGACGATTTCATGATCGTGCTCGACCGCAACGAGTTGATGAGCAGCCGGATGAGCGGATCGGAGGAGGCGCTGGCGCTGATGACGATCGAGCGGCTCGGCGGCGGGGCCGGTGCGCCGCACCTGCTGATCGGCGGCTACGGCATGGGCTTCACCCTGCGCGCGGCGCTGGGCGCGCTGCCGGCGACGGCGCGGATCACGGTGGCAGAACTGGTGCCCGAGATCATCCAATGGGCGCGCGGGCCGATGGCCGAACTGGCGGCCGGCTGCCTCGACGACAAACGGGTGATGATCGTCGAGAGCGACGTTGCAGAGATCATCCAGGCCGGGCCCGGGACCTATGACGCGATCCTGCTCGACGTCGACAACGGCCCTGACGGTCTCGTCCGCGACACCAATGAATGGCTCTATTCGGCGCGCGGCCTGGCGGCGGCGCGGGCGGCGCTGAAGCCGGGCGGGGTGCTCGCGGTCTGGTCGGCCGCGCCCGACGCGGCCTTCGTCCGCCGCCTGCGCAGCGCCGGCTTCCGGGTCGACGAGGTCGCGGTCCGTGCGCGCAGCAACGGCAAGGGGCCGCGCCATGTCATCTGGTTCGCCGTGCCGGCCTGATGCGGCTCGCCTGCCTCAGTTCGCTCTGTTCAGCCTGATCCAGGTGGCGAGCTGCATGCGGCTGCGGATGCCGATCTTCTCATAGATGTTCCGCAGGTGGTTCTCCACCGTGCGGGTGCTGATCTTCAGGAGGCTGGCCATCGATAAATTGGTGTGGCCGTCATAGACGAGGCTTGCGATTTCCCGCTCCCGCTCCGTCAGGACGTCGAGGGCAGGTCCGTTGCGCAACGAGCGATGCCAGCTCGTTTCCGCGGATGAGCGATGCGCCGGCAGCGTCATCCCATCGATCCGGGCCTGCAGCGCGGCCAGGTCCTCACGCAGGGCGACGTTGGCACAGGCGAGCGCGATCAGCGGCAGCACATCGCCGAGCAGCGCCTCTTCCCGCAGCGAATAGGAGGGGCTTCCCGTCCTGCGCGTGAAGCTGACGGAAAAAGCCCGCTGGCCGAGCTGGGTCATGACCGGGAAATGGACCCCGACGATGTCGCCGATACCCTGCGGGACCAGGAAATTGTCGTAATAGGCCGATATTTCGGGCCGGCTCGTCTCCCGCATGATCGCGGACATGGCGGTCGGCTTCCTCGGCGGCGTTGAATAAAGGGGATCGTCCCGGAACAGCGAGCGGCGATAGGGCGCCAGCACCCCAACGATCGAGCTGCTCAGGGTCGCCTCGCGAATGTCCCTCGGCGATCCATCGTCGACATCGAGTTCGAACAAGGCGGTCGCGTCCGCGCCGATCGCCCCGGCAATCGGCCGGAGCAACGCGCTCTCGATCTCCCGCGCCGTTATGACGGCATCGATCGACCTGGTCAGCTCCGCAAGCAGCGTGGCACTCGTTTGCGAGCCTATGGCATCCTCCCGTGGCGCCTCTTCGTCCGCTGATCTTTTCCGGATTTTTATGTCATCGAAGGATGCATGGGAAGAGCCGCCATCGCCGGGTGGCTCGGGATGAGTATAAATCGCCATTTTCCCCGCTGCGCTTTTCCCGCACCCGCTTCTCACCGCGAAGTCGCAGGGAAAGAAGTATGCCGGTCGACATCATCCGTGCCGAGGAGCCACAAACGCCGATCTTCGCGGCTGATCCCTTCAGTCCAGAAGCGATCGTCGATGCCTTGGCCACCAACCAGGCCATCCGCCAGGCCGGCGACCTGATCTGGCTTGAGAAATACGCCATGTGGGCGACCGGCCGTTATGCGGTCGCCCACAGGATCCTCGGCGATTCCGAGAGTTTCTCGTCAGCCAAGCGGCCTTTCTCGCATCCCGACTTTCCATTGCCTGCGATCCTGGTGACCGACGATCCGCCGGACCACGGCCCGATCCGATCGGTGATGGGCCGCATTCTCTCCCCAAAGCTGCTGCGCGCGAACGAAGCCGCCTACCGGTCGGCGGCGGCGGTCGCGATCGACCGGGTGCTGGTCGACGGCGACTTCGACGCCGTCGACGACCTGGCGGTGCCCTTCGTGCTCTCGGCCTTCGGCGACACCGTCGGACTGCGTGACGACGGACGCGAGAACCTCATCACCTTCGGGGCCGCCATCCTCAACACCTTCGGCCCTGTCAACGACCTGTTCCTTTCGCTTGTTGCGCGGGCGGAGGCAGCGACGCGGTGGGTTCAGGCGCAATGCTCCCGCGATGCCTTGAAGCCCGATGGCCTCGGCGCGGCCATCTACGAAGCCCAGGGACGTGGGGAGATCAGCGAGGAACAGGCGGGTCTGCTGCTCATGAGCCTGCTGTCGGCAGGTGTCGACACGACCGCCGGATCGATCGTCAACATGCTCCACTGCTTCGCCCGCCATCCCGAGCAATATGCGCGGCTCCGCGCGGATCCGACCCTGCGCACGAAGGCGTTCGAAGAGGTGCTGCGCTACTATTCGCCGGCGCGCGTGTTCGGCCGTGTCGCTCATCGCGACATCGAGATGTTCGGACGAGTGATCCGACAGGGCGATGGCATTCTGGTCTTCCTCGGATCGGCCGGACGCGACCCGTCGATATGGGCGGATGCCGAACGTTTCGATATCGGGCGCGCCTCGGGAAAGCATATCTCGTTCGGCACCGGTATCCACAATTGCATCGGACAGATGCTCACCCGGACAGAGGCTTTGGCCCTGCTCGAAATGCTCGTCGAGAAGGTCGAGCGCATCGAAGCCGTCGGTGAGCCGGAGGTGCTGATGTCGAACACCATCACCTCGTTCGAGAAACTGCCGCTGCGTTTCGTCGCCGCCTGAGCGCTCCACCGGCCGCTGCTGTCTTCGCGGCTTCGGCATCGTCGAAGCTCGTTCTCCCACATGCCCGCAAGGATCCTTCAATGCCCCGCATGATCAAGACGACCGTGACCGGTATCCTCATAGAGTTGCTGAGGAAATATGGCGTCCGCACGGTGTTCGGCCTGCCCTCGGGACAGCTCGGCATCTTCATGGACGGCATCAGCCGCGACCCCGATTTCCGCTATGTCACGACCCGCCACGAGGAATGTGCCGGCCATATGGCACACGGCGCCACCATTCCGGGCGATGAGATGGCGCTTTGCTTCGCGACGGTGGGGCCGGGCGCAACCAACCTGCTTCCCGGCGTCGCAGCGGCCTGGGCGGACAATGTCCCGATGATCGTGCTGACGGCGGACAATCCGCTTCCCATGCTCGATCCCCATGTCGACATGCTGCAGGCGGTCGATCAGATCGCGCTGTTCAGGCCGGTGACCAAATGGGGGGTGCAGATCCGCGATCCCCAGCGCGCCGGCGAATTGATGGAGCGCGCGATACGGCTGGCGCGGTCGGGTCGACCGGGTCCGGTTCATATCGACCTCCCCGTCGACGTGTCGACGATGAACTGCATCTATGATCTCGAACGTATGCCGGCGGGCCCTGCGCCGCGTCCCCGTCCCGCCGATAGCGAACTCGACGCCATCATCGACCTGCTCGGGACGGCGACGCGTCCGCTGCTCGTCGCCGGCGGCGGCGTCATCCGGTCCGGTGCGGTGGACGCGTTCAGGGCCCTGGCGGAGACGCTCGCCATTCCCGCGATCAGCTCGGTCCAGGGCTGGGGCGCGGTGGACCCGTGCAGCGAGCGCCATATCGGCAGCCCGGGCTGGCACGCCGGCTTCGCAGCACTGCAGGCAGGCCGCGAGGCCGATCTCGTCATCGCGGTCGGCTGCAAGTTCGGAAGCTGGACTCCCGTCGCCAAGCCCCCGGCCGTCACGCCGACGGCGGGCCAGCGCATCGTGCAGATCGATATCGACGAGACGATGCTGGGCAAGAATGCGGCGATCACGCTCGGCCTGATTGGCGACGCCCGCGAGACGCTGGAGACGCTCCACGCCCGCCTGACTGGCGTGTCGCTGAAGGTCGACCGGGCCTGGGTCGCCTCGCTGGTCGCCGCCCGCGCCGATTATGTCGCCGCGATCGAGGCGGTGGCGGACGAGGCGGCGGTGGCCGTTCCGCCCGGCACGCCGGCCTTCATGAGGGAGCTGAAGCGGCTGCTCCCCGCGGATGCGATCGTCTGCGTCGACGGCGGGCAGACCTCGTCCTGGGCGATGTCCTTCCTCGAAGCGGCGGGCCCCCACAGGGCAAAGTTCGAGAGCGGCATGGGCCATATGGGGTGCGGCCTTCCCATGGCGATCGGCGCCAAGGTGGTCCAGGCCGACGACCGTCCGGTCTTCGTGGTCTGTGGCGATGGCTCGGCGGGCCTGACCTCGCAGGAGCTGGAGACGGCATCCCGCCTCGGCATCAAGGTCGTCATGATCGTCATGAACGACAGTTGCTGGGGCTGCTACAAGCCGCTCGAACAGTTCGTCTTCCAGAACGGGAAGCTCGGCCCGTCGCTGGTCGACACCGACTTCTCCAGGGTCGCCGAGGCCTATGGCTGCAGGGGCGAGCGCATCACGAGAGTCGATGAGCTGGCAGGGGCGCTGGAACGTGCCATCGCATCGCCGGTCACCAGCCTGATCGACATTCCGGTCAGCTTCGCCGGCCATCCGCTGGACGTCGATTTCTTCGTCAGGACGATCATGCCCGGCGCCGAGCTGCGGCCGCATCAGGTGGAGGAGATATGATGGATTTCGGCTTCCGGAACATCGGGCGGATCAACACGGGGTTCGGGCAACCGATCGGCGCGGTCTGCCAGATCGGCTATGTCGTGGAGGATGTCGAGGATGCGATCCGCCGCTTCCATCGGATGATGGGGGTAGGGCCATGGTTCCTGCTGTCCGACTTCCGGGTGCGGGAGCATAGCTATCGCGGCCAGCCGACCGGCATCGGCCTTTCGATCGCCGCCTCCTATTGCGGCAACACGATGATCGAGCTCATTATGCAGAAGGATGATGGGCCTTCGGTCTATCGGGACGTGATCGCCGACCGCGGCTATGGCGTCCACCATTATGCCGTGGTGGTGGAGGACCTCGACGTCGAGGAGGCCCGGCTGGCGGGGATGGGTGTCGACATGCCCTATCGCGCCACGACCACCGAGATCATGGGCGACATGCGGGTCATCTATGCCGACACGCGCCGGGAGATCGGCGTCATGCTGGAGATGTGCGAGTATAATCCCGTGATGGACGGCTTCTTCACCCAGATGAAATCCGCCGCCGAGGATTGGGACGGCCAGGGGCTCATCATCCGGGTCTGACGCCGGCCGGTTATTGGTCGATGTCGCGCCTGGCGGTTTCCGGCAGCGCGACCAGGCCGATCAGCACCGTCGCTGCGGCGACGACGATCGGATACCAGAGCCCGTAATAGATATCCCCGGTCGCCGCGACCATCGCGAAGACGATCGTCGGCAGGAAGCCGCCGAACCAGCCATTGCCGATATGATAGGGCAGCGACATCGAGGTGTAGCGGATGCGGCTGGGGAACAGCTCGACCAGCAGCGCCGCGATCGGGCCGTAGACCATCGTCACCAGCAGGACGAGCACGGTCAGGATCGCCACCACCATCACCTTGTCGATCGCCGCCGGATCGGCCGAGGCGGGATAGCCGGCGGCCTGGAGCGCGGCGCCGGCCTCGTCCTGGAACGCCGCGATCGCCGCCTTCCGCGCCGCACCGGAAACGATGGCGGGATCGGGCGCGGCGATCGTCCGCTCGCCGATCCGCACCTGCGCGATCGTACCCGCCGGCGCCTCGACATTGTGGTAGCTGACCCCGCCCTTGGCGAGGAACGCCTTGACGATGTCGCAGCTCCGGCTGTCGAACCGGTTCTTGCCGATCGGATCGAACTGGACCGAACAGTCGTCGCCGTGCGCGATCACCGCGACCGGCGCGGTCGCCTGCGCATGCGCGAGGGCGGGATTGGCGGCGGCAGTCAGCGCATTGAACAGCGGGAAATAGCCGATCGCGGCGAGCGCGCAGCCGGTCAGGATGATCGGTTTGCGCCCGATCCGGTCCGACAGCCAGCCGAAGAAAACGAAGGCCGGCGTCGCGATGGCGAGCGCGATCGCGGTCAGGACGTTGGTGGTCGCGCCGTCGACCTTGAGCGTCTTCTCCAGGAAGAACAGCGCGTAGAACTGGCCAGTGTACCAGACCACCGCCTGGCCCGCGACCGCGCCGAACAGTGCGACAAGCACCCAGCGCAGGTTGCTCCAGCGGCCGAACGCCTCGGTCAGCGGCGCCTTGGATGTCTTGCCCTCGTCCTTCATCTTCTGGAAGACCGGGCTTTCGGCCAGCTGCAAGCGGATCCACATCGACACCGCCAACAGGATCATCGAGACGAGGAAGGGCACGCGCCAGCCCCAGTCGGCGAAGCTGTCCTCGCCGATCAGCCGGCGTACCCCGATCACCACCAGCAGCGCCGCGAACAAGCCGAGCGTCGCCGTCGTCTGGATCCAGCTCGTATACAGGCCGCGCCGGTTGTTGGGCGCATGTTCGGCGACATAGGTCGCCGCCCCGCCATATTCGCCGCCGAGCGCTAGCCCCTGGAGCAGTCGCAGCCCGACGAGGATGACGGGCGCGGCGACGCCGATCTGGGCATAGGAGGGCAGCAGGCCGACCGCGAAGGTCGACAGGCCCATGATCGCCATCGTCACCAGGAAGGTGTTCTTGCGGCCGACAAGGTCGCCGATCCGTCCGAACACGAGCGCGCCGAGCGGCCGCACCGCGAAGCCTGCGGCAAAGGCGGCCAGCGCCAGGATGAAGCCGGTTGTCTCGTTGACGCCCGAGAAGAACTGGCTGCTGATGAAGGTGGCGAGCAGGCCGTAGAGGTAGAAATCATACCATTCGAACACCGTGCCCAGCGACGAGGCGGCGATCACCAGCTTCTCGTTCTGCGTCGCCTTGTGGTGCTTCGGCAGTTCCGTACCCGACCCGTCCGTCATCGACCTCTCCCCCTGTTCCCGGGACCGTTTCCGAGGGGGATACAGGCTCGCGGGCCGGTTGGCGATATCAGCCGAGCGGCGCCTGTCGGGCGGCGGCCCGCGCCCAGCTTTCGGGTTCGGGGAAAACGTCGGTATTGCAGAAGGCGGATAGCTTGTTGCCCGCCGGGTCGCGCAGATAGCCGATATAATAGCTCGGATGGTAACGCGACCGGCGGCCGGGCGCGCCCTCGTCGGTGCCGCCATGGGCGAGACCGGCGGCATGGGCGCGGTCGACCGCCTCCGGGCTCGGCGCGTGCAGGCCGACCATCGATCCGTTGCCCACCGTCGCGGGCTTGCCGTTCTCGGGGATGCAGACCCAGACCTTGGGCATGTAGATGCCGTCGGCCAGCCCATAGCCGATCCACGTCTCGCTCAGCATGATCCGCTCATGGCCCAGCGCCGCCATCACCGCGTCGTAGAAGGGCAGCGCGGCCTCGATCGAGTTCACGCCGATCGTGACATAGCTGATCATCGCGCCGCCTCCTGCCCGCCGATCGCGAAGTCGGCGGCCGCCATCGGGAAGATATTGTAATCGGTGGTCTGGGTGCGCCCCATCACCCGGTAGCGGCGGTCCCCGAATTTCCAGCGGCCGTCCTGCTTGCGATAATGGTCGCGGTAGAGACCGTAGGACATGGTCTGCCCGGCCTTGGCGTCGTGCCGGATCTCGCACATGTACATGCGGCCGTGCGCCTCGCCGTCGCCGATCTCGATGACGGTGTTGAGGATGACGAACTCGAAGAAGTCCATATGGCCGATCGCCTTCGACACGAAGGCGGCGAGGCCGGCCGGGCCGTCGAGGTCGAGCGGGGTTCCGTCCATCCGGTCGACGACGATCCGGGCGCCCTCGCAGAAGATCGACGGCAGCTCGTCCCAGGCGCGGCGCGTGATCATGTCGGCATAGGCGGCCTGCAGCCGGGTGATCGCGATATAGTCGGTGCTTTCCTGGTCCAGACTGGCGCTCATTGCGGCCTCTCCCTGTGGCGCGCATCGGCCCCCTGGGGTGGCGATGCGGCCCCGGATGTCTAAAACCAATCGCTTGGTTGGTCAATCGCCGGATCAGCCCTCGGCGATGGCGCGAAGCTCGTCCGGCTTACGGATCGCGATCCGGCGCAGGCTGGGAAGTGCGATGACGCCCGCGCGTTTGAGCCGGGTCAGCGAACGGCTGACCGTTTCGATCGTCAGGCCCAATATGTCGCCCATCTGCTGGCGCGACAGCGGCAGGTCGATCGTCGGCCCCCCGTCCGCCCGGTCGGCGATCTCGACGATCAGGCTCGCGACCCGCTCGCAGGCCGATTTGCGGCCGAGCAGCAGCATCCAATGGCGGGCACGGTCGAGCTCGATCAGCGTCCGTTCGAGCAGCGCCTGGCCGATCGCGGCATGTTCTTGTGCGAAACGGTCGAAGGCGGTTCGGCCGAACACGCACAGCGTGGCGTCGGTCAGCGCGGTCACGCTATGCGGGCTGTTCCTGCCGAAGGGGCGGCCGATGAAGTCGGACGGATGGACGATGCCGACGATCTGCTCGCGCCCATCGCCGGTGAGCGTCGACAGCTTGAGCATGCCGGACAGCAGGTTGCCGACGGTGATCGCCTCCTCGCCCTCCCACAGCAGGGTCTGGCCGGCGGGGAGGGTGATGCGGCGGCCGAACCGGCTGAGCGCGGCGAGCCCGCTCCGGTCGAGCACGCAGCAGATCGCCGAATCCCGCACCGGGCAGGCGGCGCAGGAGGCGGGCAGGGCGAGCGCCGCCCCTCCGACCGCCGTTTCCCCGACATGCGCATCCCTGTACATCGTCCCGCCTCGCTTTCCTTGGCCGATGATGGCGGGGGCGCGGGCGGACCGACATACGCAATGTTCCCAAGCGCGCTGTCCTTGTGCATGGAGAGCTGGCGCCGTTCCAGGAGAAGCCGTCATTCGTCCGTCGCATCCATCCCCCGCCGCCGGCTTGCGCGTGACCCGGCAGAAGCGGTCGGCGTTGCGGCAGCAGGAGATCGCCGACGCCGCGATCGCGGTGATCGGCGAGCAGGGGCTGGCGGCGGTCACGCACAAGATGGTGGCCGACCGGGCCGGCGTGTCGCTGGCGGCGACGACCTATTATTTCGAGACCAAGAACGACATCGTCGCCGAGGCGTCGAGTCAGCTCCTCCACCATTATGCGGGGTCGCTCGCGCGCTTCGCCGAGCGCCGCCAGGCGGGACCCGCGGTCGATTTCCACGCCTTCTTCCTGCGCATCCTCGCCAATGTCGCGGGCGGGCACCGCTTCGACACGCTCGCCTGGTGCGAGATCATGCTCGACGCCGCCCGGCGCGACGCCACTCGCCGGCTGGCGCGTTCCTGGTTCGATCGGGTCCACGACCTGTGGCTCGACATCGCCGCGCTGCTCGGCGTCGCGGACGGGGAGCGGGTGGCGCGATCGGGACTCGATCTGTGCATCGGACTGTTCTTCGTGATCCTGCCGCTCGCGCTCGAGGAGGCGGAGGCGACAGCGCTGCCCTTCGCGGGGCTACGCGAGCGGCCGGACGCCGCCGATGCGCCCGTGCCGGCGCGGATCGCTGCGCGCAAGGGACGCAAGGCCGCCGAGACCCGGCGGCGCGTCCTCGACGCCGCGATCGACATCATGGCGGCAGAAGGCCCCGGTGGCATCACCTATCGCGCCGTCGCCGACCGCGCCGGCCTGACGCGGGCGGCGCCGACCTATCATTTCCCGACGATCGAAGGGCTGATCGGCGAAGTGCAGGTCGAATTGTTCGAGCGCACCAAGGCGCGCTATCGCGAGGGGCTGGCGGGGCTCGACCGCGCCGCGCTCGCCGAGGAACAGCTCGTCCGCCATACCGCCGCGATCCTGCGCCGAGAGGCATCCGACTTCGGCCTGCTCGGCCTCGCCGACCTGGCGATCCGGCTGGAGGCGGCGCGCCATCCCGCCTTCCGGCCGATCGTCCGCGCCCATATCGAGGACCAGAACCGCGCCTGGCTTCGGATCCTGCGCCAGCTCGATCCCGAGGGCGCGGCGCCCGCCGGGGCGATGATCCTCCAGGCGCTGTGCATCGGCAAGCTGATCCGCATCGTCGCCACCGGCGGCCGCCGTACCGACCTCGACCGGCTCCGCGAGGAGCTGGCCTACGATATCGGGGCGATCCTGTCGGGCACCCACTGGACCGGGTGCTAGAGCATCGTGCGTTTAATGACGTACTTGCGTCCGCTCATCCTGAGGAGGGACTGAGCCTTGGCGAAGGCCCATCTCGAAGGATCCTCCTATCCTTCGAGATGCCATTTCGCCTTCGCTCAATGGCTCCTCAGGACGAGCGGTTCAGATAAACCGCACCATGCTGTAATATCATCATCCCGGCTTCGCCGGGATGATGATGGAGCGGGTTTGAGGAGTCGGCCCTAGACCGCTTCGGCCTGCCGGCTGAAATCGACCATGATCTCGCCCGATATCTCCTCCAGCGCCGCGCGGACCTGGTCGGTCGTGACGGTGGCGGGGAGGAGCAGCCTGGCCCGGCCGCGGAACAGCGGGGCGCCCGACCAGGCGCTGCCTTCGATTTCGCTGGTGAAGTCCTCGATATTGACGTCGAGCCCGGCGAGCACGGTCGTCACCTCGCGGACGATGCCCGGCCGATCCTGCCCGACGATCTCGATGCCGAGCGACTGGCCGCCGCGATCGCCGACGGGCGCGGCGGCGGGGACGAGTGCGACGGTCAGGCCCTCCGCGTCGATCGCGTGCGCCGCGGCCTCCAACTCGGCGAGGCGGTCGCCGGGCAGCTCGACCAGCACCGATCCGACATATTTCCCGCCCAGCCGTGCGAGGTGGCTTTCGAGCCAGTTGCCGCCCACCGCATAGACCGCATCGGCCAGCGCACGGGTGAGGCCGGGACGGTCGCTGCCGACGACGGTGAGGATGACGGACTGGTTCATGGGGCCTCTCCGGTGGTGATGTCAGGCGCGATGGTGCGCTTTCCGCGCGGCGGGCGCAATGCGGCTGCGGCGGCTGCGCGTCTATTCGGACCGGGCGAGCATCCAGTTCACATCGATCCCCTCGGCTGCGGCGGTGCCGGCGATGACGAGCTGGCGTGTCGCCTGCGGCCGGCCGCGCGAGTCGATCCACAGGCTGTCCTCGATCCCGACCTCGCCGCCGGTGACGCGGAAGCGCCACAGCGCGCCGCCGGCGATGCGCAGCAGCGCGCCGCTGCCGTCGGCGGTCGCCGATACGTCGACCTCGGGCGCCAGGTGGAAGCGGATCGCATAGTCGGCACCGTCACCGCGCGCGCGCCGTCCCTCGGGGATAAGCATGTCCTGCCCGCGCACCTCGCGCCCGCCCTGGCCGATGACGATACGGCGGCGATGGCTGAAGCCGAAGCGGCGCACATAGCCGTCATGGCGCATGTCGATGCTGCTGCCGTGCATGTCCTCCTGCCGTTCGATCTCGACCTCGGTCACGCCCTTGCCGAGCGTTCCGTCGCCATGGATCGCGGTCGAGTTGCTGTCGGCCAGCACCAGCGTCGAATGGGCGGCGGTGCTGCGCAGCGCCTGCGCCAGATCGGGATGCAGCGCGTTGTTGGCGCCACGGCCGCCGCCGCAATTTACGATCAGTCGCCACGGCCCGTCCGACATCTCGAAGGCGAGGGTCGAGGCGCAGGCATGGGTCGCGAAGCGCGAGACCGGCGGGGGCGCGGCGTCGGCGACCAGCCGGCTATGGCCGACCGACAGCCGTTGATAGCCCCAGTCGCGCGATTGGCGCAGCGGCCGGGCCCGGCCGCCCGACGCCGCGACGATCGCGTCGATCCGGCCGCCGTCGATCGGGGCGGCACCTTGCCAGCTCGACAGGCCCCCGTCACCCAATGTCAGCCCCAGCAGCGGCGGTACCGCGCGGGCGATCGCGTCGCCGATCGGGGCGGGCAGCCGCTGGCCGCGCATCTCATAATAGCGGCGCAGCATGGCGAGCAGGCCGATCAGGTCCATCTGCTCGACCGGCGAGCGGCTGACGATGCCGCCGTCGCCGTGCAGCGCGACGGCCAGCGCCCGTTCCATGCCCTTTTCGCCATGGAGCTGGCGCGGTTCGCCGCCCGGGATCAGCAGCCCGGCCGCGATCACCCCGGCCCAGGCGGCGACGCGGGGCAGGCCGGGCGCCGCCTTGTCGGCGCTGCGGTCGAGATGCTTGGCGCCGCGGGCGAGCGCGTTGAGCACCGGCGCGCGCAGCTCGTCCGACGACATGATCAGCGGCGCGTGGCAGCCCCAGAACAGGATGCGGCGGCCCCACAGGTCGGGGCGCCAGGCGGCCTCGTGGATCTGCTTGCCGAACGCGCCGAGCCAGCGGCCGGTCAGCAGCTCGGCGATCGGTGCGACCCGCTGGCGCGGTCCCGCGGCGTTGAGGTCGCGCAGCCAGGCGAAGCTTTGCAGATGGTCGCTGAACGCCGCCGACATCGCACGCGGGCGGAAGTCGTAGCTTTCGATCGCGACGCTTTCGCCCTGCCACAATATCTCGCCGTCGAGCATCGCGCCGCCGAGCCGGACGAGTCCTTCGATCGGATCGGGCGGCACGTCGTAGAGCTTGAGCGGGTAGCGGCCGCGGAGCCGCAGGCCGTGGACCGGGGTGCGCCAGGCCAGCGCATGGAAGCGGCCGGCGAGGCGTTCGGCGAGCGAATGGCTGCGGTCGTGCTCGACGCGGATCAGGCGCCGACCGGGCTCCACGCGATCGTCGAAGCCGGACCCGCCTGTGTCGCTCATCCGCCCGTGCTCACGCCTGGCGCAGGCCCGCGATGTTGGCGGCGTATTGGGACGGGCCGCCGCGGAAGGTCGCGGTGCCGGCGACCAGCGCGGTCGCGCCCGCCGCGATCACGCGCGGCGCGGTGTTGGCGTCGACGCCGCCGTCGACCTCCAGATGGATGTCCTTTCCGGTCTTGTCGATCATCTTGCGGATCGCCTCGATCTTGCGGAGCTGGCTCTCGATGAAGCTCTGTCCGCCGAAGCCGGGGTTGACGCTCATCACCAGGACGAGGTCGACGTCCTCCAGGATATAGTCGAGCATCTTGGCCGGTGTCGCCGGGTTCAGCGAGACGCCGGCTTTCTTGCCCAGCCCCTTGATGCGCTGGATGGTGCGGTGGACGTGCGGGCCCGCTTCGGGATGGACGGTGATGATGTCCGCCCCGGCATTGGCGAAATCCTCCAGGAAGGCGTCGACCGGGGAGATCATCAGGTGGACGTCGAACGGCTTGGTGGTGTGCGGGCGCAGCGCCTTCACCACCGCCGGGCCGATCGTGATGTTGGGGACGAAATGGCCGTCCATCACGTCGACGTGGATCCAGTCGGCCCCGGCCGCGTCGATCGCGCGGACCTCCTCGCCCAGCTTGGCGAAATCGGCGGAGAGGATGGACGGCGAGATGAGGACGGGGCTGGTCATGATCGAGTCCGATTAGCCGGGTGAAGATGGAGGGGCAAGGTCGGCCTGCCGTGGGGCGGGGGAGATCAGCCGCGCCGGAAGCGCGCGATGAAGAAACCGTCGGCGCCGCCGCGATCGGCAAGGGTGCCGGGACGGACCCGGACGCGGCCTACCTTGTCGGGGGAGAAGCCCCGCGGCAGCTCGTCCGCGGCGACCGGATCGATCCGCCAGTCGGGATGGCGCGCGACGAAGCCCTTGGCGATCTGCTCGCCCTCGTCGGCTTCCAGCGAGCAGACCGCGTAGACCAGCCGCCCGCCCGGCGCGACGAGCCCCGCCGCGTGGTCGATCAGCCGCGCCTGCAGCTCGGCCGCCTCCGCGACGATGCGCGCGCCGGCGCGGTGGAGCACGTCGGGGTGGCGACGGAAGATGCCGGTCGCCGAGCAGGGCGCGTCGAGCAGCACCGCGTCATAGGGTGCGCCCTCGGCAAAGGCCGCCGCATCGGCGATGCGGGTCTCGGCGCCCAGGCCGGTCCGTTCCAGATTCTCGACGAGCCGCGCCATCCGCGCCTCGGACAGGTCGACCGCCGTCACCGCCCAGCCGGCGGCGGCGAGCTGCATCGTCTTGCCGCCGGGCGCGGCGCACAGGTCGAGTGCGCGGCGCCCCTCGCCCGTGCCGAGCAGCCGCGCGGGGATCGCTGCGGCGATGTCCTGTACCCACCAGGCACCCTCGTCATAGCCGGGCAGGTCGACGATCCGCCGTCCCGCCGCGATGCGGACATGGCCGGGGGCGAGGCTCTCGCCATCGAGCCGCCCGGCCCAGCCGGCGGTGTCGGTGTCGGGTTTTAGCGTCAGGTCGACCGGCGGCGGGCCGGCGAGCGACGCGCGCGCGGCTTCGGCGGCGTCCTTGCCCCAGCTCGCGGCCCAGCGATCGGCGACGGCAGGCGGCAGGTGGGGTGGATCGGGAAGGACCGCGCCGTCGCGCATCACCGCGCCGAACACGGCATGGACCAGCTTGCGCGGGCCGCCGTCGACCAGCGGCAGCACCGTCGTGATAGCGGCATGGCCCGGCGTGCCGAGCGCCAGCGCCTGGACGAGCGCGATGCGCAGCACCATCCGCGCCTTGGCGTCGGCGGGCAGCGGGCGTTCGGTCGCGCCGTCGATCAGCGCGTCGAGATCGGCGGTGCGGCGCAGCACCTCGGCGGCGATGGCATGGGCGAAGCCGCGGTCGTCGGCGCGGTCGAGATCGCCGCAGGCGCCGTCCATCGCGGCTTCAAGGGGGAGGCCGCGGCGCAGCACGGCATCGAGCAGCCGCAAGGCGGCGCGGCGGGCGGGGGTTCCGGTGGAGTCAGATGTCACCAGATTCCCCTAACCGTTCGTCCCGAGCGAAGTCGAGGGATGTTGTCACGCGGAACCTCTCCCTCGACTTCGCTCGGGCCGAACGGAAGCGGGGAGATCAACCCCGCCCGTGCGGATCGAGGGCGCTGGACCGGCGCCGGGTGCGGGGCACCGAGGTTCCACCCGAACGCCGCTCCGAAAGCGCAGCGAAATTGGGCGACGGGGTCAGCACGCCCATCTCGTTGGCGATCGCCTCGAGATGGGCGATGCGGTTCTCGGTTGCCGGATGGGTGGCGAACAGGCTGTCGCCGCCGCGCTTCATGCCGGGGACGATGTAGAGCGCGGCCGCCGCCGGGTTGCGTTCGACCACCGGGTTGGGGATGTGTGCGGCGCCGCTGGCCAGCTTGGCGAGCGCCGAGGCGAGCGCGCGGGGCTTGCCCGAAATCTCGGCCCCGCCGCGGTCGGCGCCATATTCGCGGGCGCGGCTGATCGCGAGCTGGACGATCATCGCCGCAAAGGGCGCGACGAACACCGCCAGGATGGTCGCGAGCACCTGGCCGCCGTCGCGGTCGCGGCCTGCGCCGAAGAACATGCCGAAATTGGCGAGCATCGAGATCGCACCTGCGATCGTCGCGGTCATCGTCATGATCAGCGTGTCGCGGTTGCGAACATGCGCCAGCTCGTGCGCCATCACGCCCTCGATCTCGTCGCGGTCGAGGATGGCGAGCAGGCCGGTGGTCGCGGCGACCGCGGCGTTCTCGGGATTGCGGCCGGTCGCGAAGGCGTTGGGATGCTCGCTGTCGATGATGTAGACGCGCGGCATCGGCAGGTTGGCGCGGCGCGCCAGACCGGCGACCAGCCCGACCAGTTCGGGGCAGTTCTGCGCATCGACCTCGCGCGCGCCGTGCATCCTGAGGACGATGCTGTCGGCGTTCCAGAAGGTGAAGAGGTTCATGCCCGCCGCGACGACGAGCGCGATCATCGCCCCGCCGGTTCCGCCGATCGTAAAGCCGAGCGCCATGAACAGCGCGGTGAGCGCCGCCAGCAGCATCGTCGTCTTCAGCATGTTCATCTCTTGCCTTTGCTCCTTGCCCGCACAATGTGGGGAGAAACGGCCCCCGGTTCAATCATGCGGGCGGCGAAAGGAACGATCGCGATGTCCGGCAAACGCCCGCCCCATGTGAAACCCCCGGCGCACCTGTCGCCCAACCCGCCCGTGCCGCAGCCCGAAGAGGTGAAGCCCGCCCCCGAGGCCGGCGGCCGCGACGGTCCCGACCCCACCCGCTATGGCGATTGGGAGCTCAAGGGCATTGCGGTGGATTTCTGATCCCCCCTCCCTTTCAAGGGAGGGGCAGGGGGGGGTGGCGAGCGGTAGCGTACCTTGCTCGCTCGTCCCGCAGGACTCCACCCTTACATCCCTCCCCCGAAGGGGAGGGAGATTCTTGGGTCAGGGGGCCTTCGCCCCGATCGGCGCGGGTGCCGGAACCGGGTCGAGCAGCGCGGCGCTCTCGATCCGGTCGAGCGCGGCGCGGGATTGGACGTAACGGCGGGCCGAGACGATCCAGGCGGTCGCGACCCTGCGGTTGGGCAGGCGAGTGACCTCGAGCAGCGCGGCGTCGACATGGCCGGCGGCAAGGTTGTCGCGTGCGCGGGCGTAGCGGTCGACCGGCGCGGTCGAGGCGACGTCGGCGCGGCGGATCACCACAAGTTCGCCCAGCTCGCGGCGGACCGATTCCCACCAGCCCGCATCATTCGAAGCCGAGGAGAGCTGCGGGCCCAGTGCATCCAGCCCGTTGCGGAGCTGGTCGATCGTCACCGGCTGGCGGCCGGCGCTGATCACGGTCGCCACCGCCTGCGGCTCGGTGCGGCCGAAACGCTCGCGCAGCACCCCTTCCAGATAGCCGAGTGGGGCGCCGCGATCGATCGCCCGGCGCGCGGCGAAGGCGATCAGCAGCCGTTCGGCCCGATGCGCCTCGCTCGTCGCGGCCGCGGTGCGCTCGTCGATATCGTCGACCTTCTCCTCGATCCGGTCGATCCGCTCGTCGACGATCGTCTCGACGACGTCGGAAGCGGGCGGCGGCGCGATGTTGACCAGCGCGGGGCGCCGCTGGGGCGCGGGCGGGACGATCACCGGGACGGTCGGCTTGACGATCTGTGCCACCTGGTCGAAGCGGTGGAACAGCCAGGCCATCGCGCCCATGCCGACCAGCAGCGCGGCGATCAGCGCCAGCAGCACCGGCAGGACGGACCGGCGGGACGGACGGCCGCCGGCATCGCCGGGCGCCGGGACGGGATCGATGGCGGGATCGGGCATGCGGTTCGTCTCTACTCCTGCGCTGCCCATCTTATTGACACAGCCGCGCCGCCGCCGCCAGCAGCGCCGCGTCGTCCGGCTTGTCGGCGGCGATCCCGGCGCGCCAGCCGGGGCCGGCCGCGTCGAGCACCGCCGGGGCCAACGCGGCGATCCGGACGTGGCGCCGCGCAATCCGCGCACCGTCGCACAGCCGGGCGAAATGCTCGGCCGCCCGCCCCGAATGGAGCAGCACCGCGCCGCCGCCCTCGCGCAGCGCGGCCAGTGCCTTGTCGCCGAGCCGCTCGATCGCGGCGCTGCGATAGACGATCCGCCGGTCGATCGTGATGGTGTCGAGCCCGGCGTCGCGATGATCCTCGCCGGCGAGGTGCAGGGCGCGGGTAACGCCGTTCTCGGCGGCGGCCTCCAGCATCGTCGCGGCGTCGCCGCGCCCGGTACGGATGTCGGTGAAGCCCGCAGCCTTCAGCGCACGTGCGGTCGCGTCGCCGACCGCATAGGCCGGAATCACGGCATAGGGCCTGATCGCCTTGCCGGCCTGGCGCACGGCGTTGGCGCTGGTGACGAACAACGCGTCATAATCCCCGGCGGGCGGCGCACCCCAGGCGATCGGCTCGATCCGGAAGATCGGCGAGACGACCGGGCGCCAGCCTTCGCCGAACGCACGTTTGGCGGTCATGCTCGCGCCCGGTTCGGGGCGGAGGATCAGGAGGGGCGGGCGGCTCATGCGCCGGTGAACAGCGCGCGGAGGCGTGGCGAGGCGCCGTCGAGCAGCCGGCGGGCGAGCGCGGCGGCGTCGCCGGTCTCGATCAGCATCGCCTCGCCCGAGCGATGTTCGCTGCCGTCCTCGGTCATGATCTCGGCCCGCAGCAGCAGCCCCGCGCCCGAACGGACAGCGAGCGCGGCCACCGGCGAGCGGCAATCGGCGCCGAGCGCGGCGAGCAGGGCGCGTTCGGCCGACACGCAGGCGTTGGTCGGCGCGTCGTCGATCGCGCCGAGCAGCGCGCGCACGTCCTTGCGCTCCGCCAGCGTCTCGATGCCGACGGCGGCCTGGGCCGGCGCGGGCAGCATCTCCTCGATCGGGATGGGATGGCCGATCTCGTCGCGGCCGAGCCGGATCAGGCCCGCGCCGGCGAGCAGCGTCGCCTCTGCCTCGCCTGCCGCGAGCTTGCCCAGGCGCGTGTCGACATTGCCGCGGAACAGCACGATCCCGACATCGGGCCGCGCCCGCCGGACCTGCGCGGATCGGCGCGGCGAGGAAGTGCCGACCCGCGCGCCCTGCGGCAATGCGGCCAGCGAGGTGGCGCCGATCAGCCGGTCGCGCACGTCGGCGCGGGGCAGCATCGCGGCGATGACGATCTCGGCCGGGCGGATCGTCTCGACGTCCTTCATCGAATGGACCGCGAAGTCTATCGCGCCATCGGCCAGGGCGATGTCGAGCTCCTTGGTCCACAGCGCCTTGCCGCCGACCTCGGCCAGCGCGCGATCCTGGATGCGGTCGCCGCTGGTCTTGATCGCGACGATCTCGACCGCTGCCTCGTCCCAGCCATGGGCGGCCCGCAGCGCGGCGATCACCATGCGGGCCTGGGTCAGCGCGAGCGGCGATCCGCGGGTGCCGAGACGGAGAGGACGGGGAAGCGAAGTGGTCATAGCGGCGCCTGCATAGAGGGTGATCGTCCGGGGTGGGAGCACCGTGCGCAGGCGGCGTCAGGCCGGGAGCAGGCCCAGACGCTCACGCCACGCCCAGCGCCACACCAGCAGCACCGCGACCACGCCGAGGCCCGTGGCGAGCCCCAGCCAGATGCCGACGCCCTCCATCTTCATCGGGAAGGCGAGGATCGTGCCGGTGCCGATACCGATCACCCAATAGCCGATTGCGGCGAAGATCATCGGCATGCGCGTATCCTGCAATCCGCGCAGCACGCCGGCGCCGATCGCCTGGGTCGCATCGACGAGCTGGAACAGCGCGGCGATCGCCAGGAAGGATATGGCATAGCCGATCACCGGTGCGTTGGCGGGCAGGTCGAGATCGATGAAGCTGCCGATCAGGGTGCGCGGGATGGTGATCAGCAGCGTCGCGGTGCCGGCCGCGAAGGCCGTGCCGAGGCCGAGTGCGAGCCAGCCGGCCCGGCCGATCGCCGCCCGGTCGCGCCGGCCATGGGCATAGCCCACACGAACGGTGGCGGCCTGGCCGATCCCCATGGGCACCATGAAGCACAAAGCGGCGATCTGGATCGCGACGGCATGGGCGGCCAGCTCGGCGCGGCCGATCAGGCCCATCAGGAACACTGCCGCGTTGAACACCGTCACCTCGAAGCCGACGGTGAAGGCGATCGGCAGGCCGATCCTCCAGACGGTGCGCAGGCGGCTCCAGTCGGCCACCCAGAAGCGGCCGAACAGGTGGTAGCGGCGGAACCGGCGGTGCACCGAGACGACCAGCGCCATGCCCGCGCCCATGAAGATCGAGGTCAGCAGGCTGGCGATGCCCGCACCGTGCAGCCCCATCGCGGGAAAGCCGAGATGACCGAAGATCAGCACCCAGCCCGCCAGCGCGTTGAACGGCACCGTCGCGAGGGTGACGATCACGCCCCAGATCGGCTTTTCGAGCGCCGACACATAGTTGCGCAGCACAAGGAAGACGAAATAGGGCAGCAGCCCCCATTGCAGCGCATGGATCAGCGTCGCCGCCTGCGCCGACAATTCGGGGTCCTGGCCGATCAGGATCAGGATCGGCTCGGCATTCCACAACAGCGCCCAGGCGGGCAGGCAGAGGATCGCCGCCGCCCAGATCGTCTGGCGGACGGTGCGGCGGATGTCGCGGACCGAATGAAGCCGCCGCCCGCGCTCGCTGGCGATCAGCGGCGACGCGGCTGTGGTCAGGCCGATGCCGAACACCAGGAAGGCCTGGTAGAGGTTGAGCGCGAGCGATCCCGCCGCGACCGCGTCGGGGCCGAGCCGGCCGAGCAGCAGCAGGTCGGTCGCCGCGATCGCCGACCAGCCGAGATTGCCGATCACCAGCGGCAGGGCGAGCGACAGGAGCGCGCGCGCCTCTGTCCGCCAGGGCGCGCCGGGATTCATATTGTGGTCCATGGCGGCGTCCTTAGCCGCCGCGCGCGACGGAAGCCACCCCGCGCGGACGACGGCTCAGAACAGCGGCGGCGTCGGCCAGCCCTGCGGGAAGCAGTCGGTCGTCGCGTCGGGCAGCGCGCGGACCGGCGCGCGGGGACGGATGATCGCGGGCACCCGGTCGAGCGGGGCGAGATAGCTGTCCTTGGGCAAGGTCCGGAAAGTCTCGTCCCAGGCGCGCGCGAAGGCGCAGCGCGGCGGCGGCGAGACCGGATAGGCCAGTGCGCGGGCGATCTCGGCCAGGCCGGTGACGCTGCCGATTGCGAGCAGCGCCAGCAGCGCCGCCCGTTGTCGCGCCGAGAGCGGCCAGCCGCCGCCCAGCCCGTCGCCCAGATGGACGGCGAGGATGGCGAGCGCCGGGATCGACGCCCGCATCGCGAAGTCGAGCCATGAGCCGATCTGGACCAGCGGCATCGCCAGCAGCGATCCCATGGCGATGGCGAGCAGCGGTCCGCCGAACCGCGCCTGCCGCCCGCTGAAGGCGATCAGCAGCCACGGAAGCAGCTCGACCCCCAGGAAGACCAGGTAGCGATCGGGCCGGATCGGGAAGAAGCGCGCGCCGACGGCGTCGCCTGCTGCCGCCAGATAGACGAGCGCAGGTGCCGCGATCAGCGTCGCGCAGGCGGGCAGGGCGATGTCGGCCCAGGCGATCCGGCCGCCGCGCAGGTCGCTCCACGCGGCATGGACGATGAACGGCATCGCCCCCATCGCGCCGAACGGCGACCATAGCGCGACCAGCGGCGGCAGCATCAGCAGCGGACCGAGCCCGATCCGGCCGGTCCGCCACAGCAGGACGCCGATCACGCAGATCCAGCCGGCGATCGCATGCAGCGGTACCCAGAAGGCGAGGGTGATCGTCGAGGAGAACTGGGTCGGCCCCCATCCTTCGAGATGGGCGGTGGGGGTGAGGCCGACGCCATGGCGGGCGATAAGCTGCCCAACGATGTCGAGCCCGCTGAAGGCGAGGAAGACGGCGAGCGCGATCAGCCGGCGCCGCCGGTCCGCGAACAGGGTCGACCCGATCGCGAGGAGCAGGCCGAACAGCAGGCTATTCTGCGCGAGCAGGGTAAGGTCGGCGCCTGCCTGTCCCCAGAGCTTTCCGGCGAGCGCGGGGACGAGGTACATGCCGATCGGCGCGCGCAGCAGGTCGCCCGAGGCATAGGTGAACGGCCAGGGATTGACCGTCATGTCGCGCAGCACCGCATCGCGCACCTGCCAGTCGAGATTGGCGTAGAAAAGGCGCCCCTCGCCGCCGAGCAACAGCAACAGCATGGCGATCGCCAGCGAACCGAGCAGGGTGGCTACGGTCGGGCCGGCATCGCGATCGCGGCGGCGCGGCAGGAACAGCAGCCAGGCGAGCCCGCCGCTCAGCACCGCCCAGGCGATTGCGACGATCGGCTGCGCGAGACCGAGGAAGCGGCAGAGCAGCAGCAGGTCGAGGACCAGCCAGCCGGCGACGATGCCGAACAACGCCGATGCCGGCACGCGCCGCGCGAGCCAGGCGGCGCGCGGCGACGGGCGGGGCGGAGCGGCGGCGATCGTGGCCATGATCGCCGCGCTAGACGGCCGAGGTTAACATTCTCTCGCCGATACCCTAGATGCGCAGCCATGGCCCTGATCCTCGGTATCGAATCAAGCTGCGACGAGACCGCCGCGGCGCTGGTGACCAGCGACGGTCGCGTGCTGGCGCACCGCCTCGCCGGGCAGGAGGAGGCGCATCGCCCGTTCGGCGGCGTCGTCCCCGAGCTGGCGGCGCGCGCGCATGTCGAAATGGCGGTACCGCTGGTCGAGGCTGCGCTCGCCGACGCCGGCGTCACCCTGGCCGACGTCGACGCGATCGCCGCGACCGCAGGGCCCGGCCTGATCGGCGGGGTGATGGTCGGGCTGATGACCGGCAAGGCGCTCGCCCACGCCGCCGGCAAACCGCTGATCGCGGTCAACCATCTCGAAGGACATGCGCTGTCGCCGCGCCTCGCCGATCGGGACCTCGCCTTTCCCTATCTGCTGCTGCTCGTTTCGGGCGGCCATTGCCAGCTGCTGCTGGTGAAGGGCGTCGGCGACTATCGCCGGCTCGCGACGACGATCGACGATGCGGCGGGGGAGGCGTTCGACAAGACCGCCAAGCTGCTCGGTCTCGGCTTTCCCGGCGGCCCGGCGGTCGAGCGCGCGGCGGCGAAGGGTGATCCCAGGGCGGTGCCGCTGCCGCGCCCGCTGGTCGGCAGCGGCGAGCCGCATTTCTCCTTCGCCGGATTGAAGAGCGCGGTGCTGCGCGCCCGCGACGCCGGCATCCACCGGGCCGAGGACATCGCCGCCTCCTTCCAGCAGGCGGTGGTCGACTGCCTGGTCGATCGTACCCGCCGCGCGATCGTCGCGATCGACGGGGACGTCAGCGCGCTGGTGGTGGCCGGCGGCGTCGCCGCCAACCAGGCGATCCGCACCGCGCTTGCGGCGCTCGCTGAAAGCAACGGCCTCGCTTTCGCCGCGCCGCCGCTCTGGTTGTGCACCGACAATGGCGCGATGATCGCCTGGGCCGGGGCCGAGCGGTTCGGCGCCGGGCTGGTCGACGACATGGAGGTGCCGGCGCGGGCGCGCTGGCCGCTCGATCCCACTGCGGAAAAGGCGCGCGGCGCCGGAGTGAAGGCATGACGATGAAGTTGGACAGGCTGGGCGTGATCGGCGGCGGGGCCTGGGGCACCGCGATGGCGCAGGTGATCGCGAGCGACGGCTCCGACGTGCTGCTCTGGGCGCGCGAACCCGAGGTGGTGGCCGCGATCAACGAGGGGCACAGCAACCCGATCTTCCTGCCCGTGCTGCCGCTCAGCGAGCGGATTCGCGCGACCGGCGACCTCGCCGACCTGTCGGATTGCGACGCGCTGGTGGTGGTGGTGCCCGCGCAGTTCCTCGGCGCGGTGCTGGCGCAACTGCCGCGCCGCGACGTGCCGCTGGTGCTGTGCGCCAAGGGGATCGAGGCCGGAACCCGCCGGCTGATGTCGGAAGTCGCCGCCGACGTGGCCCCTGGCGCGCCGATCGCGGTGCTGTCGGGCCCGACCTTCGCGCATGAGGTGGCGGCCGGCCGCCCGACCGCGATAACGCTCGCCTGTGCCGACGAGGCGGTGGGGCTCGCGCTGGCCGAGCGGCTGCGGCGGCCTGGCTTCCGCCCCTATCTGTCGCAGGACGTGGTCGGGGCCGAGATCGGCGGCGCGGTCAAGAATGTGCTGGCGATCGCCTGCGGCGTGGTCGAGGGCGCGGGGCTGGGCCAGAACGCCCGCGCCGCGCTGATCAGCCGCGGTTTCGCGGAGATGACCCGCTTCGGCCTGGCGCGGGGCGCACGGGCGGAGACGCTCGCCGGGCTGTCTGGGCTCGGCGACCTTGTCCTCACCTGCTCGTCGATCAGCTCGCGCAACTTCTCGCTCGGCAAGGGATTGGGCGAGGGCGTCCCCGCCGCCGAGCTGCTCCGCGACCGCCGCACCGTCGCCGAGGGTGCCGCAACCGCCCCGGTCCTCGCCGAGGCGGCGCGCGAGGCCGGGGTCGACATGCCGATCGTCGACGCGGTCTGCGCGCTGCTCGTGGGAGAGGCGACGGTCGACGCGGTGGTCGCCGACCTGCTGGCGCGGCCGCTCAAGCAGGAGGGGGCGTAATCCCCCAAACCGTCATGCCAGCCCCTCGACTGCCTGCAAGGCAGGCGCTCGGGATAAACTTCAGCCAAAGGCTGAAGGCTGGCATCCATGTCTGTCCTCTCCCCGGTGCGCATCTGGCTGGAGAGAGACATGGACCCCAGCCTCCGCTGGGGTGACGTCTGTTGGGGAAACGGAGCCGCAGGCTTCGCAAGCGCGACCGCGCGCCCGAGCTCCGTGCTCGCCAGCGCCCCGCGCTGGCTGCGCTGTCGCTTATGCGAGGAAAGCCAAGCAGGGCGGATGCCCTGCGCCCGGCGCCTGAGGGCTAAACAAACAAACCAACTGAGGCAAAGCCTCAGTTGGGATTATCCGCCGTACCGCCCGACTGGCCGACCGAGCCGACCCGGCCGATATTGCCGAACAGTTCGCGGAAGAAGCCGCGCTTACTACCGAGGGTCGGGGTCTTGTCGCCGTAGAGCGAGACATTGGCCACCTTTTCGAGGCCGGTGCGCTCGACCGAGGCGACGTTGCCCTTGTCGTCGAAATGGACCGCCAGGACGGTCTGCGACACCGCTTTCGGGGTGCGATAGCCGACCTGACGGGTGTCGCGGGCGACATAATACCAGGTGCGGTCCTTGTCGAACTGGCCGGCGAAGCTCGGCCGGCCCAGCGTCTTCTCGACCGATTCGCGATTGTCGACGCCGGGGGAGACGGTGTTGATCAGGGTCGAGTCGACGACATAGCCCTTATGGTCCCGGATGCGCGCGCAGCCGGCCGTCAGGCCCAGAATCGCGATCGTTCCGGCGATGGCCGCCGATCGCAGCAGGGTCCGGGGCATCGACTTCTCCTTGAAACTCAACAAATGGCCCGCTTGCGGCCAGCGTGGACCGCCTCAATATGCGCGGGACCTGCCCGGTGGCAAGATGCCCCCGCACGGTATAGAGGGCGACGCTTGATGCCCGCTGAACGGGCGTGAGGACGATAGAGTGAAATTCCTGAAATCCATTTTCGGCTTCGGTCCCGATCCGCGCGAGGAGCTGGTTCCCCTCTACACCGCGATCGTCGCCGAGGCGCGTGATCCCGTCTGGTATGCCGAGGGCGGCGTGCCCGACACGCTCGACGGCCGTTTCGACATGGTGGCGGCGATCCTGTCGCTCGCGCTGATGCGGATCGATGCGGAGGGCGATGCGGGCCGCACGTCCGGTGCGCTGCTGACCGAGGTGTTCATCGACGACATGGAGGGCCAGGTCCGCCAGCTCGGCATCGGCGACGTCGTCGTCGGCAAGCATCTCGGTAAGATGGTCGCGGCGATGGGCGGGCGGCTGTCGGTCTATCGCGACACGATCCACGACGCCCCGGCGCTTGAGGAAGCGCTGGTCCGCAACCTGTGGCGCGGCGAGCCGGGGCCCGCGGCGAAGCCCGCGCTCGTCGCCGAGCGGCTGCGCGCGATCGCGGCGGGGTTGAAGGCGGCGTCGTGGGCGGCGGTGCTGGCGGGGCGGCTGCGGTGACGGCGCCGGAATTCTCGCGGCCGGTGCGGATCGACACGCTCGGCGAAGGCGGCCGGACGATCGCGATCGAGGCCGATGAGGCGGAGCGCGCGGCGCTCGCCGCCCGCTTCGGGCTGCTGTCGCTCGCCGCGCTGTCGGCCGAGGCAGTGCTGCGCCGCGAGGGGATGACGATCCTCGCCGAAGGACGGCTCCGCGCCACGGCAGAGCAGGCCTGCGTCGCCAGCGGCGCGCCGGTGCCGGCGACGATCGACGAAGGGTTCAACCTGCGCTTCGTGCCCGAGCAGCCGGTCGAGGAAGGCGCGGAGATCGAGTTGGCGCCCGACGACTGGGACACGATCGACTATACGGGCGGCGCGATCGACCTGGGCGAGGCGGCGGCCGAGACGCTGGCGCTGAGCCTCGACCCCTTCCCGCGCGCGCCCGACGCCGACGCGGTGCTGCGCGAGGCCGGGGTGCTGTCGGAGGACGAGGCGGTGACCGGCCCCTTCGCGGCGCTGAAGAGCCTCAAGGACAAGCTCACGAAATAATCCTGGCGGTCAGCGCGCCTTCCCCGTCCACCGCAGCAGCGCAAAGCCGGCGATCGCGGACAGGATCGATCCGCCGAGCACGCCGATCTTGACCTCGTCGATCAGCAGGGGGTCGCTGAAGGCGAGGCCGCCGATGAACAGGCTCATCGTGAAGCCGATCCCGCAGAGCAGCGCGACGCCGTAGAGCTGGGTCCAGCTCGCCCCGGCCGGCCGCTGCGCAAGGCCGAGCGCGACGGCGAGGCGGACGCTGCCGAAGATGCCGGCCTGCTTGCCGAGGAACAGGCCCACAGCGATGCCGAGCGGCAGCGGGGCGAGGAGCTGCTCGGCGCCGATTCCCGCGAAGGAGACGCCGGCGTTGGCGAAGCCGAACAGCGGCACGATCGCGAAGGCGACCCAAGGGTGGAGGCCGTGCTCCAGCCGTTCGAGCGGCGAGTGATCCTTGTCGCCCAGCGGAATCGCGAGCGCGGCGAGCACCCCGGCGATCGTTGCATGGACCCCCGACAGCAGCACCGCGAGCCACAGCGCCGCCGCGAGCAGCAGATAGGGCCACAGCGTCCGGACGCCGACCCGGCCGAGCCCGAACATCGCGGCGAGGATGACGATCGCCGCCAGCAGCGCCGGGCCGCTGATCGCTGCGGTATAGGCGAGCGCGATGATCGCCACCGCACCCATGTCGTCGACGATCGCGATGGTGGTCAGGAACAGCTTGAGCGACGCGGGCGCGCGCGAGCCGAGCAGAGCGAGCACGCCGATCGCGAAGGCGATGTCGGTAGCGGTCGGGATCGCCCAGCCGCGGACGAGGCCGCCCGTCCCGCCGGTGAAGGCGAGGTAGAGCAGGGCCGGCGCCGCCATGCCCGCAGCCGCCGCGATGCAGGGCAGCACGCGATCCGACCAGCGGGCGAGATGGCCGCGCAGGAATTCGCGCTTTATCTCCAGCCCGACCAGCAGGAAGAACAGCGCCATCAGCGCATCGTTGATCCAGTGGAGCAGGCTGAGCGGTCCGAGCTTGGTGTGGAGAAGCTCGAAATAGCTGGGTGCCACCGGGCTGTTGGCGACGAGCATCGCGGCGGCGGCGGCGGCGATCAGGGTGATTCCCCCGGCGGCCTCGGTCGCCAGGAAGCTGCGGAACAACATGCGCATGGTCATGGGCTTAGGGATTCTCGGCCGTTCTGTCGAAACATTCCGGTCCGTCATACTTTGGTAGCAGGGAGAGGGGCCCCCGCCGCCATGGTAACCCCCTGGTCATCATCTTCGCCCAGCGCTGTCGGCATGACATCTCACCGCGACATATTGATGGCCAGGCTCGACGAGCACCAGGCCAGGGCGCTGGCCGTGATCCGCCGCGGCGACCGGCTGCTGACGCCCGACGCCGAGCCCGATCCGCGCCTGCTCAGCCAATCGCGCTGGGAGCTGACCCGCATCCTGACCGCTTACAAGGCGTTCAAGCATCACGAGCTGTTCGACCCGATCATCCGCAACGGCGCGCCCGACAAGGCGCGGCTTGCCGAGCAGATGAAGCGCGAATGCGAGGCGATGGGCGCGGAGTTCCTGGCGCATGTCGCCCGCTGCACCAATCTCGACATCGTCGCGCACTGGACCAGCTATCGGCCGGCGGTGGTCAAGCTGCTCGCCCGGGTGCAGGCGCATATGGCGCGCGAACGCTGGGTGGTCGACGGGCTGCTGCTGGCGCCATCCGCCGCCGACCGGCCGTTGCCGGTGCGGCCGGCTCGAATCGCCGTCCGCGCCTGACCGGTCAGGGCACCAGGATGGTGTCCTTCGCCTCCTCGAGCATGTCGGGGAAGTCGAGCGTGTAGTGCAGGCCCCGGCTCTCCTTGCGGTGGAGCGCCGATCGCACGATCAGGTCGGCGACATCGAGCAGGTTGCGCAGCTCGATCAGGTCGGAGGTGACGCGGAAATTGCCGTAATAGTCGGCGACCTCCTGCCGCAGCAGCGCGATGCGGTGCTGCGCGCGTTCGAGCCGCTTGGTCGTCCGGACGATGCCGACATAGTCCCACATGAAGCGGCGGATCTCGCGCCAGTTGTGCTGGACGATCACCTCCTCGTCGGAATCGGTGACCCGGCTCTCGTCCCACGGCCGGATCGGCGGGGGCGGCGGCATGTCGTCGAAATGGGCCTTGATATGCTCGGCCGCGGCATCGCCGAACACGAAGCATTCGAGCAGCGAGTTGGAGGCGAGTCGGTTCGCCCCGTGCAGCCCCGACTGGGTGACCTCGCCCGCCGCGTAGAGGCCGGGCAGGTCGGTCCGCCCGTCGAGATCGACCATCACGCCGCCGCAGGTATAGTGGGCGGCGGGGACGATCGGGATCGGCTCCTTCGTGATGTCGATGCCCAGGCCCAGCAGCTTGGCGTGGATCGTCGGGAAATGCCCGATGATGAACTCGGCCGGCTGGTGGCTGATGTCGAGATGGACATAGTCGAGGCCGAGCCGCTTGATCTCATGGTCGATCGCGCGGGCGACGATGTCGCGCGGCGCCAGTTCGGCCCGCTTGTCGAAGCGCGGCATGAAGCGGCGGCCGTTGGTCGGCAGCTTGAGCTGTCCGCCCTCGCCGCGCATCGCCTCGGTGATCAGGAAATTCTTGACCTCCAGATGGTAGAGGCAGGTCGGATGGAACTGCATGAACTCCATGTTGGAGACGCGGCAGCCCGCGCGCCATGCCATGGCGATGCCGTCGCCGGTGGCGCCGCGCGGCGATGTGGAGAAGAGATAGGCGCGGCTGGCGCCGCCGGTCGCCAGCACGGTCGCGCGGCCGGTGAAGGTCTCGATCGCGCCGGTCTTGCGGTCGACCGCGTAGACGCCCCAGACATGGCCGTCGCCCGAATAGCGCTCGCCATGGCGGCCGGTGATCAGGTCGATCGCGGCGCGGTCGGGGAACAGGGTGATGTTCGGGTGCGCGACCGCCGCCTTCTCCAGCGCGAGCTGGACGGCCTGGCCGGTCGCGTCGTCGACATGGACGATGCGGCGATGGCTGTGCCCTCCCTCGCGGGTCAGGTGCCAGCGATCGTCGCCACCCTCCCCGCCGGGGTTGAAGGGGACGCCGAGCCCCGCCAGCTTCTCGATCGCGCGCGGCGCATGCTCGACCACGAACTCGACCGAGCGGCGGTCGTTGAGCCCCGCGCCGGCGATCATCGTGTCCTCGATATGCGATTCGAAGGTGTCGCCCGGTTCGAGCACGGCGGCGATGCCGCCCTGCGCCCATGCGGTCGATCCGTCGGAGATGCCCGCCTTGGCGAGTACCCCCACCTTGAAGCGATCGGCCAGGTTGAGCGCGGCGGTGAGGCCCGCGGCGCCCGATCCGATCACGACGACGTCGAAGGAATGCTCGGTCATCACCCTGCGCGCGTCAAAGCCAGGAAGACATCCTCCAGGTCGGCTTCCTGGGTGGAAACATCGACGATGCCGAGCCCGTTCTTCTGGACCGCCGCCAGCACCTCGCCCGCGTTCACCTTGTCCTTGGAATAGGTGATGACGAGGGTGCGGCTGCCCTTCAGTTCGACCTTCTCGAAGCAAATGGCGTCGGGCGCCTTGTCGAGATCGCGGTCGACCGTGACCGACACCGCCTTCTCCTGCGCCTTGCCGACCAGCTCGCGGGTCGGCTCGTTGGCGATCACCCGGCCATGGTTGATGATCGCGATCCGGTCGCAGAGCTCTTCGGCCTCCTCGAGATAATGGGTGGTCAGCACCACCGTCACGCCGCTGGCGTTGAGCTCGCGCACATATTCCCAGAGCTGCTGGCGCAGCTCGACGTCGACGCCGGCGGTCGGCTCGTCGAGCACCAGCACCGGCGGCGAATGGACCATCGCCTTGGCGACCAGCAGCCGGCGCTTCATGCCGCCCGACAGCGACCGCGCATAGGCGTCGGCCTTGTCGTCGAGGTGGACGGCGCGCAGCAGCTCGTCGGTCAGCCGCCTGTTCTTCGGGATGCCGTAGAAGCCGGCCTGGTTGTCGAGCGTCTCGCGCGGGGTGAAGAAGGGATCGAACACGATCTCCTGCGGCACGATGCCGATCGACGCCTTGGCGTTGCGCGGGTCCTTGTCGATGTCGAAGCCCCAGATCGACACCTGCCCGGCGGTCTTGTTGACCAGTCCGGCGAGGATGTTGATCGTCGTCGACTTGCCCGCGCCGTTGGGGCCGAGCAGCCCAAAGATCTGGCCGCGTGGAATGTCCAGGTCGACGTCGAACAGGGCCTGCTTGCCGCCCTTGTAGATCTTGGAAAGCCCTCGGATGCTGATCGCCGCGTCGCTCATGGCCGGGGGCATAGCGGCTGTGGGGCTCCGGTGCAAAGGGGGATGACCGGGGCGGCCGGCCATGGCCGCCCGCCTCGCCGCGCTATGGCTCCCGAACCTCGCCTATCAGGCCGTTCCTCATGGCCATTCGACTATGATCCATCGGATGCAAACCGCGGCACAAAAAGCATAGGTTATCGCCAGAAACCAAAAAAATATCGGGTTTGTGGCCCTGTTGATATCACCCACTGAATTAGGCATCTCTCCGGTGATCAGCCCTATCGAGAGCAGCCAGATCGTTCCGAAGAAACCCATCACCGACAGCGCGAACATGCTCATGTTTCTTTGTCACTCGGAATCGCGAGGATCTTTCGTCAGTGGTGGGATGGCATTATCCAACGCCTTGCCGAAAAGATAATCAGCAAAATCGTTACGGAGTGTCTTGGGAACCAGACGTAGAGCGCCATGATTCAAAACGCCATCACGCATTGCTCGTTCGAAAGCATGATGGTCTCCCATAGCCGCTTGACCAGCACCGGAAAGGACTGTGGCCGTACTGCCGATGCCCTCGACGGTGGCGCCGGCCAATCCCGGTTCGCCAAATAGCAGTTCGGCGCCCATCATCGCGCCGCCTGCATCCGAAGCGAAATTGCCTAGATCGACCCCCATCTGGAGAGCTTTATAGAGTGGGTTTGAGAGATAGTTAGGCCTACCCGACTGTGCTTGCGGAGCAGCAGCGATCTGCGGTTTCATGGTGCGGGCCGATACAGCTTGCGCGGATCGGTTGCGGTATGAACTGTCTTGCATGGCGCGTTCGGCGGCGCGAAGCGCTCGAGAGCTGAGTTCCTCCAAGGTCGGCTGGTGCTGTTGTCCGTAGGATCGCATCGGGGCAAAGGTGCCGTCTGTCAGGGAAGGAGCGCGATCGGCCCGGACCGGCCATCCCGGCGCATATTCCCTGGCGCGCCGCTTTGCTTCCTTGCGTGCTTTCTCCGCCGCTTCTTCCTGAAGCAGCTTCTGCCAGACGGTATCGTAAGTGGGCTCGGGCTTGGACTTGTCAGTCAACGGCCATCTCCTCGGTTTCTATGACCGAACCGTCTCAAGCCAAATCCTACCAGTCAAGAACATAATAAGAACAAATGATCACGCCCTGGGCGGCACCGGCAGGCAGTCGAGCCCGGCACCCGCGGCGGCGGCGCAGAGGGCGATCGCCTGGGCGCGGTCGGTGACCGGGCCGATGCGGACGCGGACGAGCCGGCTGGCGGGAACCTCCTCGTAGCGCGGCTCGAAATCGGCGGCGCCCTTCATCCGCTGGCGGATCCTGGTCCAGGCGTCGCGGGCGGCGCGGTCGCCCGAATAGGCGCCGAGCTGGATGCGCCAAGGCGGGCCGGACGGGACGGCGGCCGTCGCGACCGTCGCCGTGGCGGGGGCCATCGCGAAGGCCGTCGCCGCGCGTGCCGGGCCATGGTCGCCCTTCTCCCACGCCGCGAGTTCGACCTTGTAGCGGGCATAGGCGTCGTAGAATTCGCTGAAGGGCGCGGCGAGCCGGTCGAGCGCGCCCGGCGCGAAGCCGGGCAGCTTCTCGGCCGGCAGCGCGGCGGCCTCGGCGGCGACGCCGGTCGCGACCGCGCAGAAGCGCGCCTGGGCGGGCGGCTGGGCGAAGAAGTTGTAGACCTGGGTGACGTGCGCGTCGGTGGCCGATGCGCTGCCGAAGCGCGCGCCCTCGGCCTTGTAGGCGGCGGCGAGCGCCTTGCGCTGATGGCCGAGCATCTTGTTGTAATTGGCGGTGATGCCGGTCTTGCCGGTCCGGTCGCAGCTCAGCGCCGCGACGTTGAGCGCCGAGCGCAGGTGCCACACCGCCTCGGTATCGGAGACGCCCGCATTGACGGTACGGTAGCCCCCGTTGCCGTCGCCGTCGGGCAGGCGGAAATTCTCGGTCGCGCCCGATGGCGGCTGCGGGCGGGGCGTCGCGGCTTTCGGCGGCGGGGTCGATACCGTCTTCACCGCCTTCCTGCTGCACCCTGCCAGCAGCAGCGCGGTCGCGATCGCCGCCGTCCAGGCGGCGGCTGTCCTGGTCCCTGTCGTCCGCACCCGCTCATCCTCCCGCCCGCATCCTGCGGAACGGCGGACTCGCTGTCAGGAGTCGTTGCGGCGGCCCGAGTCGATCGCGGGCCGGGCCGAGTCTGTCATGGACCCCGGTGCATCTTTTCGAGGGCGATCCCGGCGAGGTTGCGCTTGCGGCCGACATGGCGCAGCCGCACCCGGCCGAACCGCTGCGCCGCTGCGCGGAAGCGGTCGAGCCAGGGCCGGCGGCCCGCCTGTCGACCTGATGCCTGGCGGATCACCGACAGCGAATCCCCGAGCAGGACGATGTCCGACAACCCCTCGGCCGCCGCCCGTTCCAGCGCGTGAAGCAGCGCCGTCCATTCGGCGTCCTCATTGTCGCCGCCCGCCTGACCCTGCCGGATGTCGGCGACGCCGCGGATCACCGTCGCGGTCTCGATCGGGCCGGGATTGGGGCGGCAGCCGCCGTCGAAATAAATGGGGGTCGGCTTGTTCACTTGGCCTTCACATGGCAGGGATCAGGGTGAACGTCATGACAGCATATCGCCCTTCCGTCCGCCATGGTCTCGCGCTGGCCGCCTTGCTGCTCGCCAGCTCGATCGCCCATGCCGAGGAGCGCGTGATCTCGCTCAGCCCGGCCGAGAAGGAGAAGCTGCTCAACGCGGCGGCCGAGCGGCCCCGGCCGGTCGGCGACGAGCTTCCGGTCAACGGGCTCGGGCGGCAGGTCCATGGCGAGGTCGGCATGTTCGTCGGCACCGGCGGCGCGCGCGGCGTGTACGGATCGGCGGTCGCGCCGATCGGCGAGAAGGGCCAGATCGCCGTCGCCTTCGAGAACAGCCGCTTCGGGCGGTGATTCCATCGGGTATTGCCATGAAGCTGGTCGTTGCGCGGCGCAGCGCCGCTTGCTAATCGGGCGCGCATGAGCATCCCGGCGCCGACTCCCGAAACCGTCACCGTCTCCTCGACCCGCGTCGCCTGCGACGGCGCGAGCGACATCCCCGGCGGCGAGGCGCTGGGACATCCGCGCGTGTTCATCGAGATCGATCCCGACATCGGCTATGCCGACTGCGGTTACTGCGATCGCCGTTTCGTCCTCGACGGCAAGGGCGCCGGCGCCCACCACTGATCCTTCGCCGCCGGGCGCAGGCGGCATCGGCGCAAATATCGCTATTGGGCTTCGCGGCGGAGCGCCTATATCGGCGTCATGACGATCCTTCCCGCAGACCCCCGCCATTTCCTCTATCGCGACGCGCTCGATCCCGATGCCGCGCTGCGGCTCACCGCGCAGACGCTCAAGGGCTGCGACGACGGGGAGCTCTATCTGCAATATCTGTCGTCGGAGAGCTTCGGCTTCGACGACGGGCGGCTCAAGACCGCCGACTACAACACCCAGGCGGGCTTCGGCCTGCGCGGCGTGTCGGGCGAGACGACCGCCTTCGCCCATGCCAACGAGCTGAGCGAATCCGCGATCATCCGCGCGGGTGAGACGATGAGTCTGCTCGATCCCGCGGCCGGCAGCCGCGCCGCGCCGCCGCGCCGCACCAACAGCCGGCTCTACACCGCCGACGATCCGCTCGGCCTGATCCCCTTTGCCCGCAAGGTCGAGCTGTGCCAGCAGATCGACGCCGCCGCGCGTGCCCGCGATCCACGCGTCCAGCAGGTCTCGGTCGGGCTGTCGGGATCGTGGAGCGTGGTCGAGATCGTCCGTCCCGACGGCTTCACCGCCTTCGACGTGCGCCCGCTCGTCCGCCTCAACGTCTCGGTCGTGGTCGAGCAGAACGGCCGGCGCGAGACCGGCTTCTTCGGCATGGGCGGCCGCTATCTCTACGACCGGCTGTTCGAGCCCGCGCAGTGGAACCGGGCGATCGACGAGGCGCTGCACCAGGCGATCGTCAATCTCGACGCGGTCGCCGCGCCGGCGGGTGAGATGACCGTCGTCTGCGGCCCCGGCTGGCCCGGCGTGTTGCTGCACGAGGCGATCGGCCACGGCCTCGAAGGCGATTTCAACCGCAAGGGCACCTCGGCCTTCTCGGGCCGGATCGGCGAACGGGTCGCCGCCCCCGGCGTCACCGTCGTCGACGACGGTTCGATCGCCGACCGGCGCGGGTCGCTGACCATCGACGACGAGGGCACGCCGACCCAGTGCAACGTGCTGATAGAGGACGGCATCCTCAAGGGCTATATCCACGACCGGCTCAACGCCCGGCTGATGGGGGTCGACCCGACCGGAAACGGCCGGCGCGAAAGCTATGCCCATGCGCCGATGCCGCGCATGACCAACACCTTCATGTATGGGGGCAAGGACGACCCGGAGGAGATCATCGCCCGTGCCGGGAACGGCATCTACGCCAAGAGCTTCGGCGGCGGCCAGGTGGACATCACCAGCGGCAAGTTCGTCTTCTCCTGCACCGAGGCGTACAAGATCGAGAACGGCAAGCTGACCGTGCCGATCAAGGGCGCGACGCTGATCGGCGATGGCCCGTCGGTGCTGACCAAGGTCACCGCGATCGGCAACGACATGGCGCTCGACGAAGGCGTCGGCATCTGCGGCAAGGGCGGCCAATCGGTTCCCGCCGGGGTCGGACAGCCGACCGTGATGATCTCCGCGCTGACGGTCGGCGGCACGGCGGCCTGATCCGGTAGCGAAAGGGAGCGCGGAAGCGATGGGCATCGCGGTCGCGCTGGGCGGTGGCGCAGCGCTCGGCTGGGCGCATATCGGCGTGCTGCGCGCGCTGCAGGAGAACGGCATCCCGATCCGCGCGGCGGCCGGCACTTCGATCGGCGCACTCGCCGCGGTCGCCTATGCCGCCGGCAAGCTCGACCCGCTCGAACGCATCGCGCGCTCGGCCAACTGGCTGCGCGTCCTTTCCTATCTCGACATTCACTTCCGGCCAGGCGCGATGCTGGGCGGACGAGGCATATTGCGCGACCTGGAGATGCATTTCGCCCGACTCCAGTTCCAGGAGCTGCTGATCCCTTCGGCGGCGGTCGCCTGCGACCTGGTCGCCGGAACGCCGGTGATCATCGACCGGGGACCGGTCAATCCGGCGATCATGGCGTCGATCGCTATCCCGGGCCTGTTCCGACCGGTGCAGTTCGACGGCAAGTTCCTGGTCGACGGCGGGGTGGTGATGCCGGTGCCGGTCGCGGCGGCGCGCCGGATCGCGCCGAAATATCCGGTGCTCTCGGTGAATCTGCAGGGCGATTATCATGGTCGCCGGGTCGCCTCGTCGATCCGCGCGCGGCCCACGCGCAACCATCCGTCGATGGCGGTCGTTCGTGCTTCTACCATGTTGCTGATGGCCGAACTTGCGCGCCACTCGCTGGCGCTCGATCCGCCCGACTATGCGCTGACCCTGCCGGTCGGCCATGTCGAGATCCACGATTTCACGCGCGCCGACGAGCTGATCGCGATCGGCCGCCGCACGGTGGAGGCGCATATCGACGAAATCCGGGCGCTGGTCGGCCGCCCGCCGCGCCAAGCGGTGCGGCGATGACCGACACCGCCGACGGCACCGAGGCGATCCTCGGCTATTGGTTCGACGAACTCGGGCCCGATCGCTGGTGGGTGCGATCGCGGGAGACCGACGAGACGATCGTCGAGCGCTTCGAGGAGCTTTGGGAGGAGTGGCGCAGCCGCGTGCCCGAGAGCTTTCTCGCCTCGCCGCGCGAGGCGCTGGCCGGCGTCATCCTGTTCGACCAGTTCCCCCGCAACATGTTCCGGGGCCATGCCGACGCCTTCTCGACCGACCCGCTCGCGCTGGCGATAGCCAGGGGCGCGGTCGAGCGCGGCTTCGACGAGCGGCTGACACCCGACGAGCGCAGCTTCCTCTACATGCCGTTCCAGCACAGCGAGCTTCTCGCCGACCAGCAGCGCTCGCTGGCGCTGTTCACCGCGCTCGGCAATGCCCGCTCGCTCGACTTCGCGCACAAGCATTACGACATGATCGCCCGCTATGGGCGCTTTCCCGCGCGCAACGCCGCGCTCGGCCGCGCCGACCGACCCGGCGAGCAGGCGGCGATCGCGGAGAGCCGGGACTGGTGAGGACCGCTGCCTAAAAAAAGGGCAAGGCTCAACTTTTAGACAGGCGGTCTTCGAGTCATCCGCTTGCCTTTTCAACCTCTCGATCGATCGGCGCCGTGAATCCCGAGGTTCGGGGATTTGGCACGCTTATTGCGATGCACAATCGGGCTGAGAAGAGGGAGGCAGAATGAAACTCGTCATTGCCATCATCAAGCCGTTCAAGCTCGACGAGGTCAGGGAATCCCTGTCCGGTCTCGGCGTGCAGGGCATGACCGTGACCGAGGTCAAGGGCTTCGGGCGGCAGAAGGGCCAGACGGAAATCTACCGGGGGGCCGAATACAGCACCAACATGGTTCCGAAGATCAAGGTCGAGGTGGTCACCACCGACGACCTGGCCAACCGGGTCGTCGAGGCGATCCAGCAGTCGGCCAACACCGGCGCGATCGGCGACGGCAAGATCTTCGTCCTCGACGTCGCGCAGGCGGTGCGGATCCGCACCGGCGAGACCGACGACGTCGCGCTCTGAGAAAAGGGGGAAACATGACGCTTCACACCAAGCTGGCGACGGGCCTCGGCGCGCTTGCCGTCACCGCCCTGGCCGCCATGCCCGCCTGGGCGCAGGCCGCGGCAGCCGCCGCTCCCACCCCGGACAAGGGTGACACCGCCTGGATGATGGTCTCGACCGTCCTCGTCCTGGCGATGATCCTGCCCGGCCTCGCCCTCTTCTATGGCGGCCTGGTCCGCACGAAGAACATGCTGTCGGTGATGACCCAGATCGGCGCCGCGGCGGCGCTGGCGATGATCGTCTGGGTGATCTGGGGCTATACCATGGCCTTCGGTCCCGACGCGTCGGAGGGCCTGAAGCCCTATATCTCGAGCTTCGGCAAGCTGTTCCTCGCCGGCATCACGCCGGAGTCGACCGCCGCAACCTTCACCGACGGCGTCGTCATCCCCGAATATGTGTTCGTCTGCTTCCAGATGACCTTCGCCGCGATCACCGTCGCGCTGGTGCTGGGATCGGTCGTCGAGCGGATCAAGTTCGCTGCGGTGATGGTGTTCGCGCTGGTCTGGCTCACTATCGTCTATTTCCCGATCGCCCACATGGTCTGGGCGGCCGGCGGCCTGTTCTTCGAAATGGGCGCGCTCGATTTCGCGGGCGGCACGGTGGTCCACATCAACGCCGGCGTCTCGGCGCTGGTCGCCTGCATCATCCTGGGCAAGCGCATCGGCTACATGAAGGACATCATGGCGCCGCACTCGATGACGCTGACCTTCGTCGGCACCGGCCTGCTGTGGGTGGGCTGGTTCGGTTTCAACGCCGGCTCGGCGCTCGAAGCCAATGGATCGGCGGCGCTCGCGATGATCAACACCTTCGTCGCCACCGCCTCGGCGGGCCTCGCCTGGCTGGTCGTCGAGAAGCTGTTCGGCCACAAGCCGTCGGCCCTCGGCTTCTGCTCGGGCATCATCGCCGGCCTCGTCGCGGTCACCCCGGCGGCCGGCAATTCGGGCCCGTTCGGCGCGATCGTCCTCGGCGCCGTCGCCTCGCTGATCTGCTACGTCGCCGTCGCCAAGCTCAAGCCGGCGCTCGGCTATGACGACTCGCTCGACGCGTTCGGCATCCATGGCATCGGCGGCATGGTCGGCGCGATCGGCACCGCGATCGTCTACGCTCCGTCGCTCGGCGGGCCTGGCGGCGCCGACTATGCGATCGGCAGCCAGATCGTCACCCAGGTGCTCGCCGTGCTGGCGACCATCGTCTGGGCCGCGATCGGCACCACCATCGCCATCTATGTCGCCAAGGCGCTCACCGGCCTCCGGGTCAGCCCCGAAGCCGAGGTCGAAGGCCTCGACCTCTCGGAGCATGGCGAGCGCGCCTACAACTACTGATCTTCGAATTGGGGCCGCCCGAGGGGCGGTCCCTCCGGGCGTTCCTCCTGCGAACGCACTGGGCCGGTGGGGCAACCCATCGGCCCTTTTTTTGTTGTTGATCGGGGACATGCGAAGTGCGAGCCCCTGACCGGAAGCCTAGAACACGTCCAGATGATCACCGTAGCGAGCTATAATATC
This sequence comes from Rhizorhabdus histidinilytica, assembly GCF_900167915.1. Taxonomy (GTDB): domain Bacteria; phylum Pseudomonadota; class Alphaproteobacteria; order Sphingomonadales; family Sphingomonadaceae; genus Rhizorhabdus; species Rhizorhabdus histidinilytica. The sequence goes on from NZ_FUYM01000007.1 coordinate 264,272, forward strand.
CGCAAGGGCCTCGGCACCGACCGCCGCCGGCGGCCCGACCGCATCCTCGACGTGCTGCATGAGGTCCATGCCGACATCGTCGCGCTGCAGGAGGCCGACCGCCGCTTCGGCGCGCGGCAGAGCGCCTTGCCCGCCGAACTGATCAGCCAGGGCGAGTATAAGGCGGTGCCGTTCGACATCCGGCCGGGCGGGATCGGCTGGCACGGCAACGCGATCCTGGTCCGCCATTCGGTCGAGATCGGCGATTACGAGCCGATCCGCCTGCCGACGCTCGAGCCGCGCGGCGCGGTGATGGCGGAGCTGCGGATCGGCGGCAACGAGCTCCGGGTCGTCGGCATGCACCTCGACCTGTCGGGGCTGTGGCGGCGACGGCAGGTCCGCGCGATCATCGACCATATCCGCCGCCGGCGCCACAAGATGCCGACCGTGCTGATGGGCGACCTCAACGAATGGTCGCTGCACGGCGGCTGCATCCGCGAATTCGCCCCCGAGCTCCAGATCGCGCCGACCGGCCGCAGCTTCCACAGCCGCCGCCCCGTCGGCTGCCTCGACCGGATCATCCTGACTCCCGACCTCCACCTCGTCGCCTGCGGCGTCCACGTCAGCGAACGCGCGCGGCTCGCGTCGGACCACCTGCCGATCTGGGCGCGGGTGAACTGGGAGAATTGAAATAGAACTCCCCTCCCTTTCAAGGGGGGTGGGTGGCGAGCGAGCCTTCCTCGGCCGTCCCGTAGAACTCCGCCAAGGGGCATCGAGCCCCTTGGCTCCGTACCCTTCAGCGAGGTGAAACATGCCCCCGGCATGTTTCAGGGATTGCCGGGGGCAATCCCGACCTCGCAGAACTTTCATCCCTTCCCTGAAAGGGAGGGAGATTCTCTTCTACCGAGTCCCCAGCAGCGGCTTGATCGGCGAGATGTCGTACCCCGCGCCCGCGGCCTTGCGGGCGAGCAGATCGGGGTCCTCGCCGTCGGCGCCCTTGGCGAGGGCCCAGACGAAGGTCGAGCGGGTGCCCGAGCGGCAGAAGGCGAGTACCGGCCCGCCCGCATTGGCGAGGGCGTCGCGCATCGCGTCGACCTGGTTGGCGGAGAAGCCGCCATGACCGATCGGGATCGCGACATAGGCGAGCCCCGCCGCGCGCGCCGCCTCGCGGATGTCGTCGCCCGCCGGCTGGCCGGGTTCCTCCTGCTCGGGACGGTTGTTGATGATCATGGTGAAGCCCTGATCCGCCGCGGCCCGGACGTCCTCCACGCTGATCTGCGGGGAGACCGAGATGCTGTCGTCGATCTTGCGGAACATTGGGTCGTCTCCCTCAGCCGTCATGGCTTTGAATGGCGGCGAGGAAGGTCTCGCCATAGGTTTCGAGTTTCTTCGCCCCTACGCCCGAAATCTGCGCAAGGCCAGACAGCGTCTCGGGCCGGAGCGCGGCCATTTCGCGCAGGGTCGAATCGTTGAACACGACATAGGGCGGCACCCCCTGCTCGCGCGCCAGGTCGCGGCGCAGCGCGCGCAGCCGGTCGAACAGCGGATCGTGCGGATAGTCGGCGCCATCGCGCGACTTGCGCCGCCGCGCCCGTTCGGGCGGCAGGATCAGCGGCACCTGTTCCTCGCCCTTCAGGATCGGGCGGGCGCCGGGGCCGAAGGACAGGCCGCCATATTCGTCGGCGCGCAGCGCGTCGCGGGCGAGCAGCGCGCGGGCGACCGGCTTGATCAGTTTCTGCTCGGCCTCGTCGGCGATGCCGAACACCGACAGCCGGTTGTGGCCGAGCATCAGGATCTTGTCGGTCTCCTTGCCCGCCAGCACGTCGGACAGGTGCGTGACGCCGTAGCGCATGTCGGTACGGAAGGCGGCGGAGAGCAGCTTCTGTGCGACGATCGTCGCGTCGATCCCGGTCGGAGGGTTGAGGCAATTGTCGCAATTGCCGCACTGGGCGGGCGGGTCCTCGCCGAAATGGCGCAGCAGGATCGCCCGGCGGCAGCCCGGCGCCTCGACCAGCATCGCCATCGCGTTGAGCCGCTGGCGTTCGCCCGGCCGGCGGCTTTCCTCGACGTCGGTCTCGATCCGGCGGCGGGCGCGGGCGAAGTCCTCGGCGCCCCAGAAGAGCTGGGTGGCGGCCGGATCGCCGTCGCGGCCGGCGCGGCCGGTCTCCTGATAATAGGCCTCGATCGACTTGGGCAGGCCCGCATGGGCGACGAAACGCACGTCGGGCTTGTCGATGCCCATGCCGAAGGCGACGGTCGCCACCATCACCATGTCCTCCGACGCGACGAACGCCTTCTGGTTGGCGGCGCGGACGGCGGGGTCGAGCCCGGCATGATAGGCGCGCGCGGCGCGGCCGTTGGCGGCCAGCTGCGCCGCCAGCCGCTCGGTCGCGTCGCGGGTCGGGGCATAGACGATGCCCGCGCCCGGATTCTCCTCGATGAAGCGGGCGAGCTGCCTGGCGACGCCGTCGCGCGGGGTGATGCCGTAGCGCAGGTTGGCGCGATCGAAGCCGGCGAGGATCAGCCCGTCGGGGGCAATGCCGAGCTGCGCCAATATGTCGTCGCGGGTGTGGCGGTCGGCGGTCGCGGTCAGCGCGAGGCGCGGCACGTCGGGCCGCATGTCGAGCAGCCCGCGCAGCAGGCGATAGTCGGGGCGGAAGTCGTGCCCCCATTCGGACACGCAATGCGCCTCGTCGATCGCGATCAGCGCCAGCGGCACCTGGCTCAGCAGCCGGCGGAAACCCTCGGTCGAGGCGCGCTCCGGTGCGACGTAGAGCAGGTCGAGCGCACCCGAGCGCAGTCGGTCGATCGTCTCGTCGCGATTGTCGTCGGCGGAGGTGAGCGCGGCGGCGCGAATGCCGGCGGCCTCGGCCGACCGGACCTGATCGTGCATCAGCGCGATCAGCGGCGAGACCACCAGCCCGGTGCCGGGTCGGCAGAGCGCCGGAATCTGGTAGGTCAGCGACTTGCCCGCGCCGGTCGGCATCACCGCCAACGTGCTGAGCCCGGCCATCACCCGGTCGATCACGTCCGCCTGCCGCCCCCGGAAATGCGCATAGCCGAAGGTCTGCTGAAGGGCTTCCAGGGGAGTGGGCATGGCTCCTCTTCTAGCCGAAGATGCCGGGGTGTCGAGCCGCGATCAATGTATAGACATTATGGCTCGACCGGCCGTTTCGGCCCGTGCCGGTTCATCCATTTCTGCGCGGGCAGCTCGAAGCCGTGGTAGAGCGCCGCCGACGCCGCCAGCACGATCAGCAGGAACAGGCCGAGCAGCGGCAGCGGCACGTCGCCCGCGTCCTGGACGAACAGGATCTTGAACAGCAGGAACAGCAGCGAATGCGCCAGATAGGTCGCATAGCTGATCTCGCCGAACCAGTGGATCACGCGGCCCTTCAGCGGTGTGGGGCCCTCCGACGTCAGCGCCAGGAACAGCAGCAGCGTGACGAAGACGAACGGCAAGGCGAGCGTCTCGGGCGCGCCTGCCAGCCGGGCGGCGATTCCGATGACGGACAGCAGCGCGGCGATCGTGGCGGGCCGCCTTGGCGCTTCGCGCCAGCGCAGCCACAGCGCCGCGACCAGGGTCCCCATCCCGAATTCGAACAGGCAGCGCGCCAGGCCGAGTTGGGCGATCTCGTTGCCCAGCAAGGGCTGGCCCATCACGGAGAACAGGCCGTGCAGGCCCGCCATGAGCAGCGCGAGCAGGGCGAGCAGGACCAGCGTCGGCGTCCGCTGCCAGTCGACCGCCGCGATCAGCAGCGGGAACAGCAGATAGGCGCCCAGCTCGCAGCTGATCGACCAGGCGGGGACATTCCAGCCGAGCGGCAGGAAGCCCCAATTCTGCATCAGCAGCAGGTGGAAGGGCAGCGTGTCCCAGGCATAGCCTTGCGGCATGCCGCGCCCTGTGGCGACGCAGACCGCCGCGAAGGCGACGGCGGCGAGCAGGATCAGCAGGTGGAGCGGATAGATGCGCGCCAGCCGCCGCCACAGGAAATGCGGTACCGCGCGGGCGCCATGCTCGCCGAGCAGCCGGCCATAGTTGAGCCAGATGACGAAGCCCGACAACACGAAGAAGAAGTCGACCGCCAGATAGCCCTTGGCGAGGAAATCGATCAGCGCCGGGGGCAGCGAGCCGACGGCGCGCTCGCGAATATGGTAGAGCACGACATACCAGGCCGCGATCCCGCGCGCCGAGGTGAGCGGACGAAGTTCGTGCCGGACCTGCACGCCTGATCATTCCCCCGTCACCCCGGCGAAGGCCGGGGTCCTGCCCGCTTTCACCACAGATATGGGAATGGGTGAAGAGGGCTTGAAAGGCCGCCATCCCAGCGAAAGCTGGGATCTCATTGTCTTTGTGTCCCTTCCAACCAGCGGTGGAAAAGGGAAGGGAGATCCCAGCTTTCGCTGGGATGACGGCCAGAAGCGTTTACGCCGCCTCCTTCTCCTCCGCCTCGCTCGCCTGGCGCATCCACATGTCGGCATAGAGCCCGTCGCGCGCCATCAGTTCGGCATGGGTGCCGCGCTCGACGACGCGGCCGGCTTCGAGGACCAATATCTCGTCGGCATGGACGATGGTCGACAGCCGGTGGGCGATGACGATCGTCGTGCGGCCCTGCTCGACACCGCGCAGCGTCGCCTGGATGTCGGCCTCGGTGCGGCTGTCGAGCGCGCTGGTCGCCTCGTCGAGGATCAGGATCGGCGGGTTCTTGAGCAGGGTGCGGGCGATCGCCACCCGCTGCTTTTCCCCGCCCGACAGCTTCAATCCGCGTTCGCCGACCTTGGTGTCGTAGCCCTGTGGCAGCGACAGGATGAAGTCGTGGATCGCCGCGCCCCTTGCCGCCGCCTCGATCTCGGCCTGGGTCGCGCCTTCGCGGCCATAGCCGATATTGTAGCCGATCGTGTCGTTGAACAGCACGGTGTCCTGCGGGACGATGCCGATCGCGCGGCGCAATGACGCCTGGGTGACGTGGCCGATGTCCTGGCCGTCGATCGTCACCCGCCCGCCGCTGATCTCGTAGAAGCGGTAGAGGATGCGCGCGAGGGTCGACTTGCCCGCCCCCGAATGGCCGACGACGGCGAGGGTGCCGCCGGGACGGATCTCGAAATCGACGCCCTTCAGGATCGTCCGTTCGGGATCATAGCCGAAATGGACGTCCTCGAAGCGGACCAGCCCGCCGGTTACCGCGATCGGCACCGCGTCGGGCGCGTCGACCACCTCGGCCGGCGTATCGATAAGCTTGAACATCGCCTCCATGTCGATCAGTCCCTGGCGAATCTCGCGATAGACCATGCCGAGCAGGTCGAGCGGACGGAACAGCTGCATCAGGATGGTGTTCACGAACACCACGTCGCCGGGGGAGAACCAGCCCTTGCTCCAGCCATAGACGCTGTAGCCCATCGCGCCCGCCATCATCAGGTTGGTGATCAGCGCCTGGCCGATGTTGAGCAGGGCGAGCGAGCTTTCGTTCTTGGTCGCGGCGCGCGCATAGGCGGCGACCGCCCGGCCGTAATTGTCGGTCTCGCGCTGCTCGGCGCTGAAATATTTGACCGTCTCGTAGTTGAGCAGCGAGTCGACCGCGCGCGCCGAGGCGCGGGTGTCGAACTCCACCATCTCGCGCCGCATCTTGGCGCGCCATTCGGTGATCTTCTGGGTGAACAGGATATAGGCGGCGATCGCGCTCAGCGTCGCGGCGACCAGCCCGGTGCCGAACTTCACGAAGAAGATGATGCAGACGGCGGTCAGCTCGAACACGGTCGGGCCGATGTTGAACAGCATGAAGTAGAGCATCGTATCGATGCTCTTGGTGCCGCGCTCGACGATCTTGGTCAGCGCGCCGGTGCGCCGTTCGAGATGGTAGCGCAGCGACAGGCGGTGGAGCTGCGCGAACACCTCGACCGCGAGGCGGCGGCCGGCGTCCTGGCCGACCAGTTCGAAGATGGCGTTGCGCATATTGTCGAACAGCACGCCGCCGAAGCGCGCGGCGGCATAGGCCGCGACCAGCGCCAGCGCGATCATCACGCCGGGCTCGAACCCCGGCGCCATCCGGTCGATCGCCGCCTTGTAGGCGAAGGGCATCAGCAGCACCGCCGCCTTCGCGGCGAGCACCAGCACCAGCGCGATCACCACCCGCGCGCGCAGCGCCGGCGCGTCCTTCGGCCAGAGATAGGGCAGGAAGCGGCGGAGCGTGGCCCAGCCCTGTTCGGGGCGGGCGGCGGAGGGGGAAGCATGATCAGGTGGCATCGCGGGCGAAGATAGGGATGGGGACGGCCCAGCGGAAGGCCGATCCTGCGATGCTGCTGATAAGCCGCTTTGACCAGCGGCGGACTGGGATTACTCAAAATGCCATGTCCGATCCGACCGACGAGAATGTGGCGATCATCGGCAACCCCGTCCTGCTGCAACGGGGCGAGCCGCTGATCCAGGCCTTGCGCAGCGTCCGCGTCGCCGGGGTGCTGGCCAGCACCGTCGCGATCGGCAGCGGCTCCTGGTCGGCCTCGATCCCGGTCCCGGACGAGTGCGCGCTGCTCTACGTCATCGCCCGCGGCCGATGCGTCGGCGGCACCTTCGACCCGGCGACGATGGTCGACCTGTCGGCCGGGGACATTCTGCTGTTCCCGCATCCGGGGCGCTACATCCTGTCCGAACGGCGCGGTATCGCCCCCGTGCCGCTGGAGGACATGCTGGAAGAGGTGCTCGGCGGCATCGAAGGGGTCGAGGGGCGGTGGAAGTCGCTCTTCTCGTCGCCCTTCACCATCGCGGGAGCCGAGGCCGGCGATCCGGTGGTGGCGATCACCGCGCTGCGGCTGTTCTTCGATCATGGCCTGCCCGCGGTGCTGCTGCGGGGATTGCCGCCGTTCGTCCATCTTCCCGGCTTCGCGACCCGCCATGGTCCATTCGTCGAGGCGATCCTGCGGCAGGTGATCGGGCAGGGGGAGGAAGGGCTTTCCGGGCAGGGGGCGGCGACCCGGCTCGCGGAGGCGCTGCTCGTCAAGTGCCTGTCCGCCTTCCTCGCCGATTTCGCCGACAAGCGGCCGGGGTTCGGGCGCGGCCTGCGCGATCCGTTCATCGCCAAGGCGATCGGCGCGATCCAGTCGCGGCCCAACCTCAACTGGACGCTGGCGGCGATGTCGCGCTCGGCCGGCCTGTCGCGCTCCGCCTTCACCGATCGCTTCCGCGCGGCGATGGAGATGACCCCGACCGAATTCCTGACCGCGGTCCGCATGGCGCGGGCGACCGACATGCTGGAGAACGGCAAGATGTCGATCGCGCAGATCGCGGAGATGATCGGCTACGGGTCGGAAGCCGCCTTCAACCGCGCCTTCCGCCGCTGGAACGGATCGCCGCCAGGCGCGCTGCGACGGTCGAGCCTGACGGCCGGCGGGCAAAAGCCGGACGATTGATCAAGCAAGCCGGTGCATCGGCCAAAGACAGCGGACCGTCGCCCCTCCACATTGGCCGCATAAGCAACGCACCAGCGGACGGACCGTCGCCGAACCGGGCGACGGCCGCCTGGGTGGCGGAGGGAGGGGCCTGTGAAGACGAGGATGTTGAAGCTGGGAGCGGCGACCGCCGCGATGATCTTGGCCTGGGCCGGCGCCCAGGCGCAGGCGCCTGCGGAAGCGCAGGGCGATGCCGGCGGCCAGGCGATCCAGGACATCGTCGTCACCGCGACCCGCACCGGCGCGACGCAGCTCCAGCGGACGCCGATCGCGATCTCCGCCTTCTCGGCCGAGCAGCTCGACGCGTCGGGCATCGTCAACGTCAAGGACCTGGTCTCGGCCACGCCGAACCTGAGCGTCGGACAGGCAACCGCCAGCGCGCAGATCTACATCCGCGGCATCGGCAGCAACAATGTGTTCATCGGCTCCGATCCCGACGTGACGGTCCAGTCGGACGGCGTCTACATCGCCCGCGCCTTCGGCCAGTTCCTCGACTTCGTCGACGTCGACCGGATCGAGGTGCTGCGCGGCCCGCAGGGGACGCTCTACGGCCGCAACGCCGTCGGCGGCACGATCAACATCATCTCGCGCAAGCCGTCCGACAGCTTCGAGGGACGGGCACAGCTCAGCGCCGGCACCGACGACCTCGTCCAGGCGCAGGCCTATCTCAGCGGGCCGATCGTGCCCGGCGTCCTCCAGGCGAGCATCGCCGGCAACATCCTGCGCCGCGACGGCTTCGTCGAGAATATCGCGCCGGGCGGCAAGGACGTCGGCAATGCCCGCCGTGAAGGCGTGCGCGGCCAGCTCCGCTTCGCGCCGAGCGCCACGGTGGAGGCGATCACCCGGTTCGACTGGAACGGTTCGTTCGAGCGGATGGACGCCTATTCGCACCTGCTCGCGCCGGTCGCGGCGGCGCCGCTCGCGACCTCGCTGATCGGCGACTATAGCCGCACCGCGCTCGACAGCCCGCAGAACAGCCGGACCCGCATCTGGGGCATATCCCAGGAGATCAACGTCGAGCTGAGCGACGTGTTGACGCTCAAGTCGCTGACCGCCTATCGGCGCAGCGCCTATCGCGTGAACGTCGACATCGACGGGACCGAGCTGCGCGGCACCTATGGTTTTCAGGCCGATCGGTCGAAGCAGTTCAGCCAGGAACTCAACCTGGGCATCGACCTGCCGCGCTTCGAAGGCGTGCTCGGCGCCTATTATTTCCGCGAATGGCAGCGCAGCACCCTGCGCAACACGACGCCGCCGAGCGCGGTGACGGCGCCGGCGCGGGCGACCGAGACCACCGTCAACCCGGTCGCGCGGGTGCGGTCGCAGGCTCTGTTCGGGCAGGGGACCTATCACCTCACCGACGCGCTCGGCCTCACCCTCGGCCTGCGCTACACGCAGGACCGGCGCGGGATCGACCAGAGGCTGATGCGGGTGCCGTTCGATCCGGCCTTGCCGACGATCGGCTTCGCGGCGTCGCCGCCGCCGCGCAACTATCACGCCTGGACGCCCCGCGTCAGCGTCGACTGGCAGGCCGCCCGCGACGTCATGCTCTATGCCTCGGTCACGCGCGGCTACAAGAGCGGCGGCACCAATTTCTCGGCCACCAACCTGGCGGCGCTGACCTTCGATCCGGAGACGATCTGGAGCTATGAGGCCGGCCTCAAGAGCGACTGGTTCGACCGCCGGCTGCGGGTCAACCTGACCGGCTTCTATTATGATTATTCGGACCTGCAGATCCAGTCGCTGCTGGCGCCGGGCGTCGTCGCGATCGGCAACGCGGCCAGCGCCCGGGTGAAGGGGCTCGAGCTCGAGACGATCGCCCGGCCGGCGGATGGGCTGACCTTCACCTTCAACTATGCGCTGCTCGACAGCGAGTATCGCCACTTCCCCAATGCCGCCGTCCCGTCGCAGCTGCGCCCCTATGTCCAGGGATCGCCGCGCTACGACGCCGCGACCAACACCTTCGACGCGACCGGCAACCGCCTGACCGCCGCGCCGCGCTCCTCGCTGTCCGCCAGCGCGCAATATGAGCATGCGCTGGGCAGCGGCACGGTCTTCGTCCGTGGCGAATATTACTGGCAGAGCCGCGCCCATTACGATCCGTCCAACGCGCTGATCATGAGCCAGAAGGCCTATGACCTGATCAACCTGTCGGCCGGCTATCGCGGCGCGGACGACCGCTGGAGCGCGCGGATCGTCGCGAAGAACGTGACGGACAAGCAATATCTGATCACCGTCGCCGCGAACGGCCTGGTTCCGGCCGGCCTCGCCGGGGCGCCGCGCACCGTCGCGCTGCAGCTGACCTGGAACTGGTGAGCCCAAGCCACCCCCTTATCGTGCAGGAAGGCCTTCCCTTGTCCCTCGCCACGTCCGACGTGAACTATACCGACCTGCTCGTGCAGGCGCTGACCCGCTATCCGGGCCGCGAAGCCTTCGTGGATGGCGACCGGCGCCTCAGCTACGCCCAGAGCGCGGCCCGGATCAGCCAGTTCATGCAATTGTTCCACGCCCGCGGCCTGCGGCCCGGCGCGACGCTCGCCATCCTCACCGTCAACGTGCCCGAGGCGTGGATGGCGCAGATGGCGGCCTGCCTGCTCGGCGCGGCCTTCACCGGGTTGCACCCGCTCGGCTCGGTCGACGATCATCTCCACATCTGCGACGAGCTGGCGGTCGACATGCTGGTCGTCCATCCCGCCTATCTGGAGCGCGGCCTGGCGCTCGGGCAGCGGGCGGCGTCGGTCCGCCACATCCTGGCGCTCGGCCCCAATAGCGATGCGGAGGACCTGCTCGCGCTGGCCGATCCCTTCCCGGTCCGCCGCCTGGAACGGCGCGCCTGCGGGCGGGAGGACGTCCACTGGATCGCCTATACCGGGGGCACGACCGGCCGGTCGAAGGGCGTCGAGATCCCCGACCGGGCGCTGGTGCAGCAGGTGCAGACCGTCACCACCTCGCTGGGCTTGCCCGAGAACCCCCGCTTCCTGGCGGTCGCTCCGATCTCCCATGCCGGGGTGCTGCCGATCGTGCCGACCCTGTTCCGGGGCGGGACGGTGGTGTTTCAGCGTGGTTTCGATCCCGCGAAATGGCTCGCCTGCGTCGAGGCGGAACGGATCAACTGGAGCTTCATCGTCCCGACGATGCTCTATTCGCTGCTCGACCATGGCCGTCCGGAGGACCATGATCTCTCCTCGCTGGAGACGATCATGTACGGTTCCTCGCCGATGTCCGCCGCCCGGCTCGCCGAAGCGCATGAGGCGATGGGGCCGGTGTTCCTGCAGGCCTATGGCCAGAGCGAGTGCGTCTCCTTCGCCACCACCCTGCGCAAGGACGAGCATGATCCGCTGGGCAATCCGCAACTGCTGCGCTCCTGCGGCCGGCCGGTGCTCGGCATGCGGGTCGAGGTGCTCGGCGAGGACGGCCGGCCGGTGGCGCCGGGCGAGGTCGGCGAGATCTGCGTGCGCGGACCCGGCATCATGAAGGGCTATCATCACAGGCCTGAGGAGACCGCGCAGGCGCTGAAGGACGGCTGGCTCCATTCGGGCGATCTCGCCACGGTCGACGAGGACGGCTTCGTCTATATCGTCGACCGCAAGAAGGAGATGATCATCACCGGCGGCTTCAACGTCTATTCGCGCGAGATCGAGGACGTGATCGCCGAGCTGCCCGAGATATCGGCAGTCGCCGTGATCGGCGTGCCCGACGACAGATGGGGCGAGGCGGTGAAGGCGGTGGTCGTCGCGCGGCCAGGCGAGCGGGTGGATCCCGACCGGCTGATCGAGCTGGTCCGCGCGCGCAAGGGCGCGCACCAGGCGCCCAAGACTGTGGATGTCGTCGACCGGATGCCGCTGACCGCCGTCGGCAAGATCGACAAGAAGGCGCTGCGCGGCCGCTTCTGGGCCGATCAGGAAAGGATGGTCCATTGACGACAGGCTCCTCCCGTCCGTCGCGCGTGGCGGCGCTGCTCGCCGGCCTGCTGTCGCTGGCCCATGCCGGCCCGGCCGCGGCGCGCGAGGCCCTGCCGCCGATCGTCATCGGCCAGCTCTCCTCGCGGACCGGCAACAACCCGGCGGGGCGCGAAGGCGAGAATGGCGCGATGCAGGCGGTGGCGGAGATCAACGCGGCCGGCGGCCTGCTCGGCGGGCGCCGGCTGGAGCTGCACGTCGAGGACGATCAGACCCAGGTCGAGCCCGGCATCGCCGCCCTTGCCCGCCTCGTCGGCGCGGGCGCGTCCGCCGTCGTCGGCAGCTCCTTCTCCAACATCAGCCTCGCGATCATCCCGCATGTCGAGCAGGCCGGAATCCCCTATCTCTCGACCGGCGCCGCGGACGGGCAGGTCGATCCGGTGCGGCCCCATGTCTTCATGACCTCGCTGGCCGGCCGGCTCGTCGGGGAGCAGCTCCTCCGCTTCCTCCGCGATCGCGGCGTCACCCGCCTCGCAGTCGTCTACGATCACGACAGCCGCTTCGCGAGCTCGGGCTGGGCGAAGCAGCGGACCCTGCTCGATCGCTACGGCATCGCGCTGGTCGAGGAGCAGGCCGTCCGCGTCGACACCAAGGATTTCGGCGCGACCATCGCCGCGCTTCGCGGCAGCAGCGCGCAGGCGGTGATGGCGTGGCTGACCGGTCCGCCGGCGGTCGGCTTCACCCGCGCCTATGTGGCGGCGCAGGTCGGCCTGCCGGTGGTGGTGAGCCATGGCGTCGCCAGCGGCGCCTTCCTGCGCGAAACCGGTGCGGCATCCGAAGGGCTGTTCGTCGCGACCTCGATCGCCACCCTCGCCGACGAGGCGCCGGCCTCGGCGGTCGGCGACGCGGCCCGCGCTATGGCGGCCGGCTTCCGCCGCGACCATGGCCAGGGCCCGTCCCAATATGCGGTCGACGGCTATGTCGCGATACGGCTGATCGCCGCCGCGATCGAACGCGGCGGCAGCGCCAGCCCGGCGGCGATCCGCGACGCGCTCGAAGGGCTCACCCTCGCGACACCGCAGGGCGTCTATCGCTACACGGCCGACGACCATGCCGGGCTCGACGTGGCGGACATCGCGGTCGCCCGGGTGAAGGACGGGCGCTTCACCCTGTCCGACTGGTCGCGCCGGCAGCTCGGGGCCGGCCATGGATCGGAGGCGCGGCGATGAGCAAGACCTTCGTCCTGATCCACGGCGCCTGGCGGGGCGGATGGTGCTATGCGCGGACCGCCGCGCTGCTGCGCGCGTCCGGACATCGCGTCTTCGCCCCGACCCTGACCGGGCTTGGCGAGAGATCGCATCTGGCGGCGGGACCGGTCGGTTTCCGCACCCATGTCGACGACGTCGCCAACCTCCTGCGGTGGGAGGGGCTCGACGATGTCGTGCTGTGCGGCCATTCCTATGGCGGGATGGTCGCGGCGGCGGTCGCCGACGCGATGCCGGACCGGATCGCCGCGCTGCTGTTCCTCGACGCGATCCTGCCCGAGGCCGGCAAGTCGCTGCTCGACATCTGCGCGGCCGAGGAGGTGGCGACCGGCTTGCTGCGATCCGCGGCGGCCAATGGCGGCCGGCTGGTGCCGCCGCTTTCCGCCACGCTGTTCGGCCTCAACGAAGCCGACATGGCGATGGTCGAGGCGCTCTGCACGCCGCACCCGCTCCCATGCTTCTGCGAGCCGGTCGAGCTCACCGGCGCCTGGGAGAGGATCGCGCGCAAGACCTATGTCCGCGCGACTGGATGGGCCGGCTATGCGGCGCTGGGCTTCGATCCGATGGCGAAGGTCGAGGCCGGGGCCGGCTGGTCGACGATCGACGTCGCCTGCGGGCATGAGGTCGCCCTCGATGCGCCCGACCGGCTCGCGGACATGCTGCTGAACGCATAGGAACCGAACCAATGGCTGCACCGATACGCTATGAGACGACCGGGTCGATCGCGACGATCACGCTCGATCGGCCCGACGCGCTCAACGCGATCACCGTCGCGATGATCGAGGCGCTCGACGCGGCGCTGGCCGAGGCTGCCGAGGACGCGGCGATCCGCGTCCTGATCATCACTGGATCGGGACGCGCCTTCTGCGTCGGGGCGGACATCGGCCAGCTCGACCAGTGGGAGAAGGACCCCGGGCTTCGCGACCGCTTCTACACGCTGGCGCCGCGCTTCTTCCGCGGGCTGGAGGAATTCCCCAAGCCGGTCATCGCCGCGGTCAACGGCGTGGCGGCGGCCGGCGGGTTCGAGATCTGCTGCTTCGCCGACATCGTCATCGCGGCGGAGGATGCGCGGATCGGCGACGCCCACGCCAATTTCGTCGGCTTCGGGCCGGTGTCGGCGGTCGTCGCGCCGACCGTCCTGCCGCGCAAGATCGCCGCCGAGCTGCTCTACACCGGCGACATGATGAGTCCGGCGCAGCTCCACCTGTGGGGGTTCGTGAACCGGGTGGTTCCGGCCGGCGAACTGATGGAAACCTCCCTCGCCATGGCCGGCCGGATCGCCGCCAAGCAGCCGCTCGCGATCCAGGCGGCGAAGAACCTCGCCCGCCGCGCCGGCCTCGTCGATCCAGGGCTGCTCGGCTCGCACGCCTATGAAAGCGCCAAGGCGATCTTCGCGACCGAGGATTTCCGGGAAGGCCTGCGCGCCTTCGCCGAGAAGCGGGCGCCCGATTTCAAGGGACGATGAAAGGGAGGAAGAGCGATGTCGGCTTACTGGATCGCCCGCGCGCGGATGCGCGACATGGAGGGGCAGGACCAATATGCCCGGATCATCGGGGATATCGGCCAGCGCTTTCCCTATCAGACGCTGGCGCGGTCGGGCCAGGTCCACATCGTCGAGGGGACGACGCATTTCGACCGCTATTTCCTCCACCGCTTCGCGTCGGTGGATAGCGCGCTCGCCTTCTACAATTCGCCCGAATATCAGGAGGCGGCCGCGATCCGGCGCGCCGCGTGCGACGGCTGCGAGCTGGTGATCATGGAGGGCGAGGACCGCTGAGGCGGAACCGGCGGCCCGCGCCGCCAGACGTACCGGGCATCGTTCCATACCCGCAGCATCATTGAAGAATCCGGCGGCGCTGGTACAGCGTCGGGGTCCGGACCGCCTTGCCTGCACAGGAATGATCCCACCATGGAAGACACGCTTCGTCGGGCTGCGCTCGATTATCACCGATTCCCCAAGCCGGGGAAGATGCGCATCGAGCCGACGAAGCGGATGGTCAACCAGCGCGACCTCGCGCTCGCCTATTCGCCGGGCGTCGCCGCACCGTGCGAGGAGATCGCCGCCGATCCCGACAAGGCGCTCGACTATACCGCGCGCGGCAACCTCGTCGCGGTGATCTCGAACGGCACCGCGGTGCTCGGCCTCGGCGCGATCGGGGCGCTGGCGTCGAAGCCGGTGATGGAGGGCAAGGCCGTCCTGTTCAAGAAGTTCGCCGGGATCGACGTGTTCGACATCGAGATCGACACCACCGATCCCGACCGCTTCGTCGAGGCGGTGGCGCTGCTCGAACCGACCTTCGGCGGCATCAACCTGGAGGACATCAAGGCGCCTGAATGCTTCGAGATCGAAGCGGCGCTCAAGGCGCGGATGAACATACCGGTCTTCCACGACGACCAGCACGGCACCGCGATCGTTGTGGCAGCGGCGGTGCGCAACGCGCTGGTGCTGCAGAACATCAGCCTCGCCGAGGCGAAGCTCGTGACCTCGGGCGCGGGGGCGGCGGCGCTCGCCTGTGTCGACCTGCTGGTGTCGATGGGGCTGCCGGCCGACAATGTCACGCTGACCGACAAGGACGGCGTGGTCCATGCCGGGCGGCAGGGCATGGCACCGAACATGGCGCGCTACGCCCGAACGACCGACGCGCGGACTCTGCCCGAGGTTCTGCCGGGCGCGAACATCTTCCTCGGCCTGTCGGCGCCCGGCGTGCTCAGGCCCGAATGGCTGCCGCTGCTGTCGGACCGGCCGCTGATCTTCGCGCTCGCCAATCCCGAGCCCGAGATATTGCCCGAGATCGCCCGCGCCGAGCGGCCCGACGCGATCGTCGCGACGGGCCGCTCGGACTATGCCAACCAGGTCAACAACGTCCTGTGCTTCCCCTATATCTTCCGCGGTGCGCTCGACGTCGGCGCAACCGCGATCACCGAGGCGATGAAGGTCGCGGCGGCCGAGGCGATCGCCGCGCTCGCCCGCCTGCCCGCGCATGAGAGCGTCGCCCAGGCCTATGGCGGCGGCAAGCTCACCTTCGGGCCCGACTATATCATCCCGACCCCGTTCGACCCGCGCCTGATCGTCGAGATCGCGCCGGCGGTGGCGCAGGCGGCGATTGCCTCGGGCGTCGCACGGCGGCCGATCGACATCGACGCCTATCGCCGCGGCCTGGCGCAGCAGAACGCGCGTTCGGGCCAGCTGATGATGCCGGTATTCGAGGGTGCGCGCGGCGCCCGCGCCCGGATCGCCTATGGCGAGGGCGAGGACGAGCGCGTGCTGCGCGCCGTCCAGGATGCGCTCGACGACGGTCTCGTCCGCCCGACGCTGGTCGCGCGCCGCCGCATCCTGGCGGAGAAGATGCCGCGCCTCGGCCTGCGCTTCGAGCTCGACCGCGACGTCGACCTGGTCGATCCGGAGACCGACCATGATATCCTCGGCCCGCTGGTCGACGCCTATCGCGCCGTCGCCGGCCGGCGCGGCGTGCCCTCGGCCGAAATCGTCCGCCACGTCTACCGCCGGCCGACCGTCACCGCGGCGATGCTGCTGCGGACCGGCCATGTCGAGGCGGCGCTGGTCGGCTGCAACTCGGAATATTGGGGCCAGGTCGAACATGTGCTGCGCACGATCGACCGGGCGGAGGGCGCGCAGCGCGTCTATGCGCTGTCGGGGTTGATCCTCGACGCGGGCGCGCTGTTCATCACCGACACCCATATGGTGCCCGATCCGACGCCCGAGCAGATCGCCGAGATGACGGTGCTCGCCGAACGGGCGGTGCGGCAGTTCGGGCTCGACCCGCGCGTCGCGCTGCTGTCGCACTCCAATTTCGGCGCGTCGCACAGCCCCAGCGCGCGCAAGATGCGCGAGGCGGTCAAGATCGTCCGCCTGATCGCGCCCGACCTGTGCGTCGACGGGGAGATGCATGCCGACGTCGCGCTGTCGCAGTCGCTGCGCGAGCGGCTCGTCCCCGACCAGCGCTTCGAGGGGTCGGCCAACCTGCTGGTCATGCCGAATCTCGACGCCGCCAACATCACCCTGACCGCGCTCGGTGCCTCGTCGAGTTCGCCGACGGTGGGGCCGATGCTGATGGGGCTGAGCCAGCCGATCCACGTCCTCACCCCCGGCGTCACCTCGCGCGGGATATTGAACCTGACGGCGATCGCGGCGGCGGAGGTGGCCCGGCAGCGCTGACCGCCGGGCCGGGGAGATGACGGAACCGCTCAGCGCGGCGGGCTGGCGGCCGGGAAGACGGGTTCGAAGCGGGTCCAGACGACCGGCATGCGCTCGACCTCGTCGGGGCTCATCCGGGCGATCGCGTCCTTCCATAGGCCGAAATGGGCCTTGCGCCACGCCGACAGGTCGCGCAGCGCGGGGCTTTCCGTCATCAGGTGCCAGGGGGCGACCGATCCGAGCGGCAGGACCTGCGCGGCGACCACCCGGTAGATGAAGCTCGGCTTGCCTTCGAAATCGTAGACGAGGACGATCTGCCCGGGCCGGGGCAGCGGCCATCCCTTCTCGGCGAACTCCGCCTCCCGCGCGAGCGTCGCGCGCTTCTCGCCGGCAAGGACCTGTTCGGTGATCTTGCGTGAGATGTCCCGGTTGCGACCCATCGTCCGCGCCATGTCGATCCGTACCGGCGCGCCGACCGCGGCACCGGCGCGGCGAAGGAAGGCGTCGACCGCGGCGGGGTCGGGTGGCGGCGGGGCGGACGCCGCCAGCATCAGCGCGATGGCTGCGCCGATCATCCGCGTGCGGCCTTGCCGGCGGCGGCCGGATATTGCGCCCGGATGGTGCGGGTGGCGACCGGTGCCTCTTGCGCGATGTCCGACCACAGGCATTCGACCGACAGCCGCCGGGCATAGCCGATCGATCGCAGCGCCTCGAAATAGGCGGAGAAGTCCTCGCCCGCCACGCCGGGGGCGCGGCGCCCCTGCTTCTCGGCGATCTGGACATGGCGGATCAGCGGGCCGTTCTCGATCAGGCTGGCGGGCCCTTCGTCCTCCATACGCATGTGGAACAGGTCGGCGACCAGCCCGACGCTCGGATGGCCGACCGCGCGGACGATGGCGCCGCCTTCGCTCACCCGATTGATGAAGTTGGTCTCGGTGTGGTTGAGCGGTTCGAGCGCGAGGATGACGCCGTGCGCCTGGGCGATCGGGCCGAGCCGCTTGCACAGGTCGATGAGCTGCGCTTGGGCGGTGGCGCGCGGGAAGCCTTCGGGGATGCGGCGCGATCGCGGGCTGCCGAACACCACCGTCTCGACCCCGGCGCGGCGGGCGCGAGCGAACACGGTCTCACAAAAGGTCACGATGCCGTCATGCGCGGTGTCGGGCCCCACGCTCTGCAGCGAGGGCGGCAGCAGCCGGACAAGCGTGCGGACCGGGATCGGCGCGGCGCGGGCAGCGGCCCGCGCCGCCTCGAACGCGGCGTCGGGCTTGTCGGGGAGGAGGAAGCGGTCGACCTCCTCCTCGACGAAGCCATAGCCCGACGCGGCGAGCAGCGCCGCTTTGTCGAGCGACGTCCATGCCCCCAGCGAAGGGAGGGCGGGGGCCGCCGGCGTCTTCGCCCCGGCGATGCCGGCGGCGAGACAGGCGGCGGTCCCGGCCAGGAAGCGCCGCCGGTCGAGGGCGGCCGCGGTCATCAGAAGTTGACCGTCAGACGCGCACCATAGGTTCGCGGCGCCTGGTACTGATAGCGGTAGCTGACATAGGTCGTGCTGACCACGTCGGCATTGCTGAAGATCAGCTTGTCCTCGAGGTTGCGGACATAGCCCTCGAGCCGCCAGCGGTCGTCCGGCGCGGTGTAGGTGACGATGATGTCCGACCGCATGTAGCCGGGCTGCTTGTCGGCTTCGTAATTGGTGAAGGTGAAGTAGGACTTGCTCTCATAATGCGTCTGGAGACGCGTGGTGATCGATCCGTCGCCGACCGGGAAGACATGCTCGTAGCCGGCGTTGAACACCCAGTCGGGCGCCTGCTGCAGCCGATTGCCGGCGAGTTGCTGGTTCCTGCCGTTGACCACTGCGACGAAGTCGGTGAAGCGCGCGTGCAGATAGGCGCCGAACAGCTCGATGCGGTCGTTGGGCGTGACCTGGTAGACGATGTCGATGTCGCCGCCGTAGAGCTTCGACGCGCCGGCATTGACCGTACCGGTGCCGATACCGCCGCTCGGCAGGGTGATCTGCTGCTGCACCTGCTGGTCCTTGTACCTGTACAGGAAGGCCGACAGGTTCAACTGGAGCGTGTTGTTGAAGAAGCGGTTCTTCGAGCCGACCTCCCAGGCCGTGATGTTCTCGGGGCCATAGACCTGCAGGTCAGTGAAGCCGCCCGACTTATAGCCGGTGTCGTACTTCGCGTAGAGCAGGTTGCGCGGCGTCCACTGGTAATTGGCGGCGGCGTGGAACGTCGTCCGGTGCGACGAGAGGCGGGTCGCGGTCGGCGGATTGCTCACATAGTTGATCGCGCCGGTGTTGAGGTAGGTGTTGACGTTGGTCGCGAGGTTGACCGCGTTTAGATTGTGCTTCTTGTCCGACGAGTAGCGCGCGCCGCCTTCGATGCGGAACCGTTCGGTGATGGCGTAGGAGGCCTGGCCGAACACCGCCTTCGACTGGAGCAGCAGGTCGGGCTTGCGGAAGATCTGGAGCTCGACGCCGGGCTCGCACAGGCAGGCCGTCGGGGTCGGGAACTGGCCCGGCACGCGGAAGTCGCGGAACAGCGACACGGTGCTGTTCTTCTCGCGGAAATAATAGAGGCCGGCCTGCCAGATCAGCGGCGTGTCGGACTTCGACGACAGGCGCAGCTCATGATTCCAGGACCGGGGACGCTCGTGCTGGTCGAAGGTCAGGTTGCGGCGGTTGGTGTTGTAGTCGGCGCCCAGGGGACGGACATTGGCGAACTTCAGCGAGCGATAGCCGCCCAGATAGGTCAGCGTCGCGAAGTCGAGGTCGTAATTGGTGTTCCAGCGGACATTATAGGAATTGAGCCGGATGAACGAGCCGGGCGAGACCGAGAAGCGCTTGCCGTCGCCGGGAATGTCGACCCGGCTGGTGTCGAGTTGCCCGTTGGGCAGGAAGCGATGGGCGACCGGCTGGATGACCTGGCCGACGCCGTCCTGGTGCGAATATTCGCCGGTCAGCAGCACGTCCCACCGGTCGGTCGGTTGGAACAGCAGATGGAGGCGGGCGGCACGGCTATGGTCGTCGTCGCCGTCCCTGGCCGGGGCATTGTGGCGATAGCCGTCGCGGTCGCGCGTCATGAAGGAGGCGCGCAGCTTGACCTTGTCGTTGACCGGGATGTTCACATAGCCCTGCGTCGCGATCAGGTCGTAATTGCCGACCTCGCCGGTCAGCGCGGCCGAGAAGTCGTCGGTCGGCTTGGCGGTGATGATGTTTAGCGCGCCGCCGGTCGCGTTGCGGCCGAGCAGGGTGCCCTGCGGACCGCGCAGCGCCTCGACCCGTTCGAGGTCGAACAGCGCGATGTTGAGGCCCAGCGAGCGTTGGAAATAGAAACCGTCGAGGCTGATCGAGACGGCGGGATCGCCGAGCTGGTTGGTGTCACGGCTCGAAACGCCGCGCACGGTGATCACCGTGCTGGGACCGTTCTGCGAGAAGCCGACGCTGGGGGTGAGGGTGGTGAGGTCGGCGACGTTACCGACGCCTTGGCGCTTGATCGCTTCGGACGTGATGACGGAAAGGGCGATGGGCGCGCGCTGCGCGATGCTCGGGCGCTTCTCGGCGGTGACGACGATGTCGGCCAGACCGCCTTCGGGGGCCTCGGCGGCAGGGGAGGTGGTATCCTGGGCATAGGCCGGAACGGCGGACAGGACGACCCCGGCAAGCAGCATCCCGACGAAACGCGCCCTTGAAATCTCCCTCATGCTTCAAATCCCCTTATACGATTTTGTGTCAGACCTTATGGTCTGTCCAATTTGATCGGAGCGACTGGCCATGTCAATGGCTGGTTTGGAGGTAGGGCGGTCGTTCCGAATCCTGGTCCCGCGATGCCGGCCGATGCTGCGGACGGACCCGGTTATCCGCCCCAATGCGGTCACGCGTCGCGTCGCGTCCGTTCTTTCTGCCGTGGGCGGTATTCCTATAAAAATATTACAATACAATGGCTTATTGGAAGGCGGTGCCGCAAGCGAATACGGCGCCGGAACGGGCTGCATCCGGTGTCGCGAAGTGCCGCATTCTGACCGGGTCGGGACGATCATTATCGGATCGTTTCTCTCTTCTTGCCTAATATCGGTCAGACCGATTATGCCGCTGGGCATGACCTGCGGTGCGCAGCCTGTCTGATTCCGAATCGCTTGGGAAGGGCGGAATCGGGGCGCGCGTCCGCATGTCGGCATCCTGTGGAGGAACATCCATGCATCGATCGGCCGCCCTGTCCCTCGCGCTCGTCTCGACGATGCTGCTCGCCGCGCCACGGGCGGCGCCGGAGACCGCGGGCGGATATCGTGGCTGGCCGGCCTATGGCGGCGGCGCCGACAATATCCACTATTCGTCGCTGCGCCAGATCGACACGCGCAACGTGGGAAAGCTCGCGGTCGCCTGGACCTTCGACACCGGCGACGCCTTCGGCGAGGGCGGCAACGCCTCGGAAATGGAATGCAACCCGATCGTCGTCGACGGGGTGATGTATGTCGTTTCGCCCCGGCTTCGGCTGTTCGCGCTCGACGCGGCGACAGGACGGAAGCTCTGGATGTTCGATCCCAATCCCGGCGAGACGGTGGTCAGCAAGCAGCGACTGCGCGGGGTGAGCTATTGGTCCGACGGCCAGGAGGCGCGGATCTTCATGACGTCGCGCTCCTTCCTGCTGGCGATCGACGCGCGGACCGGCAAGGCGATCCCGAGCTTCGGCACGGGCGGGCGCGTCGACCTGCGCGAGGGCCTGGGCCGCGATCCCAAGGACGTCTCGGCCGGCGCCAACACGCCGGGCATCGTCCATGGCGACCTCGTCATCATGGGCACGACCGGCTGGGCGCCGGGGCATATCCGCGCCTATGACGCGCGGACGGGGAAGATCCGCTGGACCTTCCACACCATCCCGCAGCCCGGCGAATATGGTTATGATACCTGGCCGCAGGACGCCTGGAAGACGATCAATGGCGCCAATGCCTGGGCGGGCATGGCGCTCGACGGCAAGCGCGGCATCCTGTTCGTGCCGACCGCGTCGGCGGGACAGGGAGACAAGGACTTCTTCGGCGGCGATCGGAAGGGCGACAATCTCTTCGCCAATTCGTTGGTCGCGCTCGACGCCGCGACCGGCCGGCGGCTGTGGCATTTCCAGGCCGTCCACCACGACCTCTGGGACTATGACTTCCCGGCGCCGCCCAGCCTGGTGACGGTCCGGCGCGGCGGGCGGATGATCGACGCGGTCGCGCAGACCAGCAAGCAGGGCTTCGTCTATGTTCTCGACCGCGCCACCGGCGCGCCACTGTTCCCGATCGTCGAGCGGCCGGTGCCGCCGTCAACCATCCCCGGCGAGCATGCCTCGCCGACCCAGCCCTTCCCGTTGCTGCCGGCGCCCTATGCACGCCAGGGCCTGAGCCGCGCGGATCTGACCACGCGCACGCCCGAGGCATACAGGGCGGTCGCCGAGCGCTTCGACCGTTTCGCCTCGTCCGCTTTCTTCGCGCCGCCGAGCTTCGAGGGAACGCTGCTCGCGCCCGGCACCGACGGCGGCGCCGAATGGGGTGGCACCGCCTTCGACCCCGAAACCGGCCTGCTCTACGTCAACAGCAATGAGAAGCCATCGGTGCTGCAGCTCGGCAAGCGATCGACCTCGCCGATCGCGTCGGGCAAGGCGATCTACGAAGCTGAATGCTCGGGCTGTCATGGTATCGACCGCAAGGGATCGCCGCCCGAATTCCCGTCGCTGGTCGGGGTCGGCGATCGGCTGACCAAGTTTGACGTGTTCCGCATGATCGGGCGCGGTGGCGGACGGATGCCGAGCTTCGAGCATCTCGGCAACGAAGGGATCGGCGCGGTCGCCGACTATCTGGTCTATGATCGCGACACCGCGCTGAAGGGGGAGGTGCGGACCCGCTCCGACGCCGCCGAGTACAGTTTCGCAGGCTATGGCAAGCTCGCCGATCCCGACGGCTATCCTGGCATCCGCCCGCCCTGGGGAACACTTAGCGCGATCGACCTGAACAGCGGCCGCTATGTCTGGCGGCGCAATTTCGGCGAATATCCCGAGCTGGCGGCCAAGGGTATGGGCGATACCGGATCGGACAATTATGGCGGCGGCGTCGTCACCGCAGGCGGCTTGTTCTTCATCGGCGCGACCGTCTACGATCGTAAGTTCCGCGCCTATGACAAGCGTAGCGGCAAGCTGCTGTGGGAGACGCTGCTGCCGGCGGCGGGCAACGCCACCCCCGCCGTCTACGAGGCCGGGGGCCGGCAGTTCGTCGTGATCGCGGCGGGCGGCGGCAAGGCGGCCGGGCCGCATAATGTGCCGGGCGGCAGCTTCATCGCCTTCGCATTGCCCGAACGGCCCCGGCTCAATCCTCGCGCGGGACGGTGAGGATGCGGTCGGCGACCGCATAGTCGGCGACATAGCCGCAACGCGCGAGCGGCGCCGCGGCGGCGGTGTCGAACAGGCCGTCGCGGAGATAGTCCTGCGCGATATGGACGCCGACCACCTGGCCGATCACGAGCCGGTGGTCGGTGGGCTGCCCCGACAGGTCGGTGATCCGATGGACCTCGATCAGCCGGCATTCGAGCGCGGCCGGCGACGCCGCGACGCGCGGCGCGCGGACGATCCGGCACGGCGCGGCGGCGAGCCCGGCCAGCGCCATCTCGTCGACGTGGGCGGCGACCGTCCGCGACGTCAGGCTGACTGCCGCTGCCAGCGGCCCTGTCGCCAGGTTGAAGACGAATTCCCCGGTCGCCTCGATATTGGCGAGCGTATCCTTGCGCCCCTCGCTCGCGAAGCCGAGGATCGGCGGCCGCGACGACAGTGCATTGAAGAAGCTGTAGGGCGCCAGGTTCGGCCGCCCTTCGGCATCGACGGTGGATATCCAGCCGATCGGGCGCGGCGCGACGATCGCCTTGAACGGGTCATGAGGAAGGCCATGGCCGTCCTCGGGGCGATAGAAATGCCATGCCATCGGTGGTCAGCCGAGCCCGATCGAGCGGCGGCGCTGCGCGGCGAAGGCGGCACGTTCGCGATCGGCGCGCCCGCTGCGGTCGAAATGTGAGACCAGCACCGCCCCGCCGATCGCCGCTGCCAGCGCGAGGACGGTCGGATATTCATAGGGGAAGATCGCCTCGGGACGGCCGAGCGTGTCGACCCAGACCTTCTTGCTGAGGATGATCGGCACGATCGAGAAGAGCAGCCCCAGCGTGCCGCCCGTCACCGCGCCGCGCGTGGTGAGACCCTTCCAGTAGAGCGCAAGCAGCAGGATCGGGCAGTTGACGCTGGCGGCGATGACCAGTGGCAGCGTCGCCAGGAAAGCGATGTTCTGATGCTCGAAGGCGAGGCCGAGCAGCACCGAGATCAGGCCGATCACCGCCGCCGATATCTTGGAGATGCGTACCTCACGCTGGTCGTTGGCCGTCCCGCGCGCGAATACGTGGCGATAGAGGTCGTGCGACACCGCCGAGGCCGCCGCCAGCGTCAGCCCTGCCACGACCGCGAGGATCGTCGCGAAGGAGGCCGCCGACACCGCGCCGAGGAGCGGCGGCCCGCCAAGCGCCTCGGCGAGGTGGAGGGTGGCCATGTTGAGCCCGCCGACCAGCGTGCCATCGTCCCGGGTGAAGCGCGCGTCGCCCGACAGCAGTGCCATCGCGGCATAGCCGAGCAGCACCATCAGCATCTGGAAGACGGCGATGATCAGCGCGGCGATGCTCAGCGAGCGGCGCGCCGAGATGCCGTCGCGCACGGTGAAGAAGCGCATCAGGATATGCGGCAGGCCGACGGGGCCGAGAGTGAAGGCCAGCGCCAGCGAGACCGCGCTGAATCCGTCGGGGAGCAGCCCGGTCGCGCGCATATGGCCGGTCGGGCCGGTCGAGGAAGCCGCCGCCGCGTCGATCATCGGCAGCGGACCGCCGTAGAACCCCACCGCCAGCGCCACCATCACCAGCGCGACCAGGACGAGCAGCGTCGCCTTGATGATCTGGATCCAGGTCGTCGCGGTCATGCCGCCGATCACCACGTAGAACACCATCAGCACGCCGAAACAGGCGATCGCGGAAGCGTAGGACAGGCCGAACAGCGCGGCGATCAGCGTCGCGCCGCCGACCATCTGCGCGATCAGATAGGCGCCGGTCACGCATAGGGTGCTGACCGCCGTGAACAACCGGATAGGCGTCTCCTCGAGCCGGTAGCTGACCACGTCGGAAAAGGTGTAGCGGCCGAGGTTGCGCAGCCGCTCCGCGACCAGGCACAGCACGATCGGCCAGCCGGCCGCCGCCCCGACCGCGTAGATCAGCCCGTCGTCGCCCATGCCGTAGAAGACGGCGATAGTCCCCAGGAAGGAAGCGGCCGACAGAAAGTCGCCAGAGATGGCGATCCCGTTCTGCATCGGCGTGATGTTGCCGCCGGCCGCGTAGAAGCCCTTGACGCTCTTGCTGCGTCGGTGCGCCCAATAGGTGATGACGAGCGACGACAGGACGATCGCAGCGAAGATCAGGATGGCGGAGGGATGGATGGCGGTCATCGGTCGCTCTGCTTGATCGCCTTGCGCAGCGCGTCGTTGCGGTTGGCGACGGCGGAGAACAGGGCGATCGCGGCGATGAACAGGCCGAGCAGCCCCATCGCCGCCACCGCGAAGCCGGTTACCGCATGGCCGAACAGCGACCGGGCGAGCGGCTGCCAGTCGAGCGTCAGTGCCACCATGAAGCCGGCGGTCAGCAGCACCGCGAGCGCGGAGATGACCCAGCCGAGCCGCTCCTGCGCGCGGAGCGCGCGTTCGAGGCGCGCGTTGTCCTCCGAAATCTCCTCCCTCATCGGTGCCCCCGCCATGCCGCCGGCCTGTTCGCTGTTATCGTCTCAGCCTATTCCTAGCCGAGCAGGCATCGGCGGCAATAGGCGATCGCCTTGCGGATCTCGGCATCGCGATCGGCCGCGGGATCGAGCGGGATCTCATATTCGATCGTCGCCTGGATATCCCATTTGTTGTCGCGGATCGTCTGCAGGATCTCGCGCACCGGGGTGTCGCCAGCGCCGAACGCCACGTTGACGTTGGCGAGCGTCTTGTCCTTGACGTGGAGGTGGGTGATCCGGTCGTGATGCTGCTTGATGAACGGCAGCGGCGACGTCTGGTTGCCGGCGAGGAAATGGCCGATGTCGACATTGGCGCCGAGGTAGCGGCTCTGGCGGAAAGCGTCCTCCCACATGGCGGGGGTGATCGCGAGATGGTTGTGCAGGCCAACCATGAAGCGGTGCTTGTCCGCCGCCGCCGCGAGCTTGGGGATCGCCGGAATCGCCATTTCGCCGGACACGGCGCGCGCACCGATCGCCTTGGCGAGGTCGAACATATAATCGAGCTCCTCGCCCTCGAAGTCGTTGATGCCGTCGAACTTGACGATCTCGATCCTGACCCCGGCGTCGTCGTACATGCGGCGGATCTTCTCGACCGATCGGATCGGTAGCCCGAGCCGCCAGTCGCGGCGCCTGGCCGCGTCGATCTTGTAGGTGTCGACATAGTCCTGGGTGATCGTCGTCCGCCCCGGCGCGGGCGGCAGGATCTCAGGAGAGTCTCCCTTCGGATAATAGACCGCCCGATAGTCCGACGGGGCTGGGCCGAGGACCAGGTCTTGGGGCAGGCCGAGTGAGATCTCGATCGGCTGGATGCGCAGCTCGACCGCGCTGATCCCCAGCGCCACGGTGCGATGGAGCACCTGCTCGGCACTGAGTGCGGTGCGGGTGCCGAAGCTGTAGGGGACGTTGAGACCGACCTGCACGCCCGCCCATTTCGAATTGGGCCGGACCGGCGTCAGCGCGGCGGCGAGGCCGGGCTTGAGAGCGAGCGCCGCGGCTGGCGCGGCGAACAGCAGTTGGGCGGCTTCACGGCGCGAAAAGGACATGCGCTCACTCCCTTGCAGCGGACCATGAGGGTGGTCCGGGACGGTTGGTTCTGTCGGTCGCTTCTCTACGGCATCCGCAGCACGGCGTTGTTGCGGCCCAGCGACACCGCACGCTCGCCCGGCTGGAGGTCGTGGCACGGCTCGTAATGGCCGGGGACGAGATTGAGCTCGAGTTCCTGCGAGGCGCCGGCCTCCGACGTGTAATAGCCGTAGATGGCGAGGGCGCGCATGCGGGCGAGGAACGGGCCTTCGGCCGGCGGGGCGCCGGCGACGCTGCCCTCCTCGGCGGCGGCCATTGCCTGGAGAATCTCCAGACGCCGCGCAGGCGGCAGTGCCTCGAAGGGGTGGCCGTGGATGCGGCGGACGGTCGCGTCGAAGCTGTCGAGTCCGGCGAGGAAGCGGGCCCGCTCCTCGGGATGCATCCAGCGCTCGACCATCATCGTGACGAAATCGGCGACCCCGGCCTCCGCCGCGCCCGGCGTGTCGGTGGCGGGGATGATCGTGTCGACCAGCGCCGTGAGTAGCGGCTGGTGGCCGGTGCCGGCCGCCGCGGCCGCCACGGGCTCCGTCGCCGGGAGTGGCGCGCCGAGCAGCGCCAGCCCCGCCGCGCTGCCGCCGACGGCGCCGGTGCGCAACAGGGCGCGTCGGGAGATCGGGCCCATGGCCGGCCCTTCCCGCTGCGGCGGGCGGGTCACAGCGCGCCCTGCTGGAGCTGGGTCATCGCATGGTCGGCGGCGCGCGCGGTGAGTGCCATATAGGTCAGCGATGGATTCTGACAGGGCGACGAGGTCATGCAGCTCCCGTCGGTGACGAACAGGTTGGGGATATCGTGCGCCTGGTTGAAGCCGTTGAGCACGGACTCGCGCGGGTCGTGCCCCATGCGTGCCCCGCCCATCTCATGGTTGGTCTCGCCGCCGGGCTTGATCTCGCGGATCGTCGACACCTTCACCGCCCCGGCGGCGCGCAGCATCGCTTCGCCCTGGTCGGCCATGTCCTGCGCCATCCGCTCCTCGTTCGCGGTCCAGCGGTGCGAGACAAGCAACTGGGGCAGGCCCCATTGGTCGGTCCGGGCGGGATCAAGCCGGACGATATTGTCGTCATTGGGCAGCGGCTCGCCCATGCCGCCGAGCATGATCGTCCAGGGGCCGGGTTTGCGCAGCTCCGCCTTGAGCGCCGGGCCGATCGATCTGGACTCGACGCCGCGCGTCCACAGCGCCCGGCTGCCGCTGCCCTGATAGCCATAGCCGCGCAGGAAGTCGGCATCGCGCCGCCCGGCGAGGTTGCGGAAGCGCGGGATGTAGATTCCGGTCGGTCTGTTGCCGACCGGCTGGAACTGGTCGAAGCCCGCGAAGGTGCCGGTGATCATCGGTCCCTTGAGCGTGTCCATGATCCCGCGGCCGACCGCGCCGCTGCGGTTGGCGAGCCCGTCGGGGAAGCTCTCGTTGCGCGAGTTGAGCAGGATCTGGATGGTGCCCAGCGTCGAGGCGTTGAGGAAGATCAGCCGCGCTCCGATCGTCTCGTGCGTGCCGATCTTGCTGTTGATCGTGCGCACCGCGGTGACGCGCTTCGATTGCGGATCATAATCGACCCCGGCGACGATCGTGTCGGTCATGATCGTCAGCCGGCCGGTCGCCTGCGCGGCGGGCAGGGTCGAGCTCTGGGTGCTGAAATAGGAACCGGTCGAGCAGCCGCGATGACAGGGGCCGCAGAGGTGGCAGGCCGAGCGGCCGTTGTGGTCGCGGCTGAGCACGGCGGTTCGCTCGTTGATCATCCGCCGGCCGGGGAAGCGGCTCTCGATCGCCTTTTTGGCATGCTCCTCGATGCAGTTCATCGCGAAGGGCGGCAGGAACTCGCCGTCGGGAAGCTCGTCGATCCCCTCCCGCGCGCCGCTGACGCCGATGAAGCGTTCGACATGGTCGTACCAGGGCGCGACGTCGGCATAGCGGATCGGCCAGTCGATGCCGTGGCCGTCGCGCTTGTTCTCGCTGAAGTTGAAGTCACTCAGCCGGAAGGAAGCGCGGCCCCACATCAGCGATCGGCCCCCGACCTGGTAGCCGCGCAGCCAGGAGAAATGGGTGCCCGGCTCGACCTGATAGGGATGCTCGCGATCGTTGACGAAGAACTGGACGCTGCCCTCCTCGAAGCCGCGTCCGCGCCGCTGCACCGGATAGTCGCGTTCGTAGAGCAGCCGGTCGCCGAAGCCGCGAAACGGGAATTCCCACGGTGCCTTGTGCTCGCCGGGATAATCCTCGCCATGGCGAACCATGCGGCCGCGCTCGATCAGAAGCACCCGCGCGCCGCGCTCGGTCAGTTCCTTGGCAGCCCAGCCGCCCGAGATCCCCGAGCCGACGACGATCGCGTCGAAAGTGGAAGATGTCACGGCCTGCTCCGGTCGGTTGGGGCGTCAGCCGATCGTCTTGCGGAGATATTGGATTGAGCTCTGGATCGCGCCCATCGGGTCGTCCGAGCGATCGATCTCGACCAGGAAATGCTCGATTCCCGCATCGTCGCTCGCCTTGATCAGCGTGGGGACGTCGAGCGTGCCGCTGCCGACCGGCGCGAAGTCGCCGGTCGCGGTGATGTCCTTGATGTGGCAGAGCTTGGTCCGCCCGGCGTAGCGCTTGAGATAGGTGAGCGGATCGGCGCCGGCCTTGGTCGCCCAGTAGAAGTCGAGCTCGAACTTGACCTTGTCGGGATCGGTATTGTCGAGGAACAGGTCGAGGATCACGTCGTTGCCGACCTTGGCGAATTCGCGGTCATGGTTGTGGAAGGCGAAGGTGAGGCCTTCCTTCGCACACATGTCGCCCAGCTCGTTGAACAGCTTGATATGCTTGTCGATGGTCGGTCGGTCGGCGATCTGGTTGGGCAGCAGGATCGCCCACATCACATATTTCTGGCCGAGGATCTTCGAGGTGCGGATTCCGTCCTCGAAGGTCGCGTGAACATGATCGAACGAGAAACTGTTCGCGTAGACGGCCCGGTTGGCTTCGGTCGAGACCTCGCGCCGAACCCACTTCTGGAACGACTCATAGGTCTCCTTTGGGGCGACATGGTTGTTGGGCGAGGTGAGGCCGAAGCGGTCGAACTGCTCGCGCACATAATGCGGGTCGCGGCCGAAGCTGCCGGTCGTGCCGATCTCCTTGTAGCCCATCGCCGCGACTGCGCGCAGCGTGCCTTCGAAGTCGCCTTCCAGCACCCGGAGGATGGTGCCCGCCTGGATGCCCCAGCGGCGCGGCGTGGTCGAGCGGGCGAGGGCCGGCGCGGCGGCAAGTCCAAGCGAGATGGCCGACAGTTGCAGCAGTTCGCGACGGTTCATCTCAATCTCCCAATGCCGACTGACCGGGTGGCTTGGCCAAATGGGATAGGTCGATAAAATTGGTCAGTCAATTATATAAATTTATGCTGTAACTGGCCTTACATTCCAATCAGCCGATCGTCTTGCGGAGATATTGGATTGAGCTCTGGATCGCGCCCATCGGGTCGTCCGAGCGGTCGATCTCGACCAGGAAATGCTCGATTCCCGCATCGTCGCTCGCCTTGATCAGCGTGGGGACGTCGAGCGTGCCGCTGCCGACCGGCGCGAAGTCGCCGGTCGCGGTGATGTCCTTGATGTGGCAGAGCTTGGTCCGCCCGGCGTAGCGCTTGAGATAGGTGAGCGGATCGGCGCCCGCCTTGGTCGCCCAGTAGAAATCGAGCTCGAACTTGACCTTCTCAGGATCGGTGTTGTCGAGGAACAGGTCGAGGATCACGTCGTTGCCGATCTTGGCGAACTCGCGGTCATGGTTGTGGAAGGCGAAGGTGAGGCCTTCCTTCGCACACATGTCGCCCAGCTCGTTGAACAGCTTGATATGCTTGTCGATGGTCGGTCGGTCGGCGATCTGGTTGGGCAGCAATATCGCCCACATCACATATTTCTGGCCGAGGATCTTTGAGGTGCGGATGCCGTCCTCGAAGGTCGCGTGAACATGATCGAACGAGAAACTGTTCGCGTAGACGGCCCGGTTGGCTTCGGTCGAGACCTCGCGCCGAACCCACTTCTGGAACGACTCATAGGTCGCCTTTGGGGCGACATGGTTGTTGGGCGAGGTGAGGCCGAAGCGGTCGAACTGCTCGCGCACATAATGCGGGTCGCGGCCGAAGCTGCCGGTCGTGCCGATCTCCTTGTAGCCCATCGCCGCGACCGCGCGTAGCGTGCCTTCGAAATCGGCCTCCAGCGCCTTGAGGATGGTACCCGCCTGGACGCCCCAGCAGCGCGGCTTGGTCGGGCGGGCGCGGCGGCAAGTCCTGCAAGCGAGATGGCCGACAGCTTCAGCAGTTCGCGACGGTTCATCTCAATCTCCCACTATCGTCAGGTCGACAGGGATAGATTGGGAAAATTGGTCAGTCAATTGGGCAGGGCTGAGTCCAAACTGGCCTTACATGCTGATCGAGCGGGCGAAGCGGGCCCGCGTGTCCTGCGCCGCTTGCTTGGCGCGTTCGATCGCCTCCTCCTCGGTCGCGAACAGCAGATGTTCAATCACCGCGCCGAGATGGGTGCGCATCGCGTTGCGCGCGCGGGCTGGTTCGCGCGAGCGCAGTGCGTCGACCACCGCCATATGCTCCTCGACCACCGGCTTGACCTGCGCGGTGCGCGCCTTGGCGTGGAGCAGCGCGCAGTCGGGCGAGGTCTGGCGCAGGTTCCACAGCGAATCGATCGTCCGAACGATCGCGGCGTTGCGCGTAGCCCGCGCGATCAACATGTGGAACTCGCGGTCAGCCGCCTCGGCCTTCGTCGCATCCTGCCCGGCGATCCCTTCGACCAGCGCGGCCAGCTCGGCGAGTTCCTCGTCGGAGATGTTGGTTGCCGCCAGTGCCGCCGCCTCGCCCTCGAACAACAGCCGCGCTTCGGTCAGTTCGAAGGCGGTGACGCCGAAGCCGGGGGTTTCGGCGGCGCTGGTCTGGCGGCGGACATAGGCGCCCGATCCGACCCGCACCTCAACCACGCCCTGCACCTCGAGCGCGATGATCGCCTCGCGCACGGTCGGGCGGCTGACGTTGAACTCGGCCGAGATTTCTCGCTCGGCGGGCAGTCGGCCGCCGAGTGGATAGGTGCCGTTGTTGATGCGCTCCATCAGCCGGCGGGCGATATCGCGATAGAGGCGGTCCTGGGGGCCCTCCGGCGTGCCCTCACCGATCCGGGCCTTGCCGTCCTCATCCTGCCTGCGCGCCATGTCGATCGATATCCTTGTGCCTGAGCCAAGGAAAATACGCATAGCCGGCGTCGCATCAATAGCGCCGCGCGGTTTTGGACAGGATAATACCGATGTGCCTCGTCGCGCATCGGTCAAGCCCGCGCGACGCTTGAGCGTTCCAAGGTGCGGATGCACCGGCGTCCCGCACCTTGGTACAAGCCGATCGGTGCGCTCAGAGCCCGTAGGGCGCCTCATGGTCGCGCGGCGGGATCGCGCCCCTGCGGAGGATCGTCCACGCCGCCAGTTCGTGCCCGGCTGGAGCGGCCTGCACGGGTATCCGCCCGGCCAGCCGCGCTGCGAGATAGCCTGCGTTGAAGGCGTCGCCGGCGCCGCTGCTGTCGACCGCGACGACGGTGCGGGGCGGGCTGATCCGATGCCGACCGTCACGCGTGGCGACGAGGCAGCCGTCGGCGCCGCTCTTCACCGCGACCTCGGTGACGCCCCAGCCCAGCCAGCGGTCGGCGACCGCGTCGACCGGCTCGGGCCCGAACAGGGCGGCCTCGTCGACCTGGGTCGGCAGCGCGATGTCGACCAGCGGGCCGATCGCCTCGATCGCTGCGCGGGCTTCGCCGGGCGAGGACCAGAGCCGCGGCCGGAAATTGCTGTCGAAGGCGACGCGGCCGCCATGGGCACGGACGTCGCGGCATAGCCGGGCGATCCGCTCGCGCCCGGCGGGCGGCAGGATGGCGAGGCTGATCAGGCTCAGATAGAGCAGGTCGCAACGCATGGCATGGGCCAGCGCGGCCTCGGCCTCGGGCAGGTCGAGCATCGCGCGCGCGGCGCTGTCGCTGCGCCAATAGGCGAAGCTGCGCTCCCCCTCCGCGTCGGTTTCGATCGCGTAGAGGCCAGCATTGCGGTCAGGATGGGTCAGCAGGTGGGTGAGGTCGAGCCCCTCGTCGGCCCAGCTCCGGCGCAGCGCGCGGCTGAGCGGATCGGCGCCGAGCGCGGAGATGAAGCCCGTGTCGAGCCCGAAGCGCGCCAGGTGGATCGCACTGTTCAGCGCGTCGCCGCCATAGTGGGTCTCCCAGCCGGCGATCCCGCCATGCTCGCCCGAGCGGGAAAGCTCGACCATCCCCTCGCCGATGACGGTGATCGTCACCAATTGAACATCGTCCCGTCCTCGAGCCGCGCGACCGGCAGATAGGCTGGCTTATAGGGATATTTGGCGGCTTCCGCCTCATTGATGTCGACGCCGTGGCCGATCGCGTCGCCGGGGTGCAGGTAGCCGTCGGCGAAATGATAGGCGTGCGGGAAGACGGCGTCGGTCTCGGGCGTGTGCCGCATATATTCCTGGATGCCGAAATTGGGCACCCAGCTGTCGAAATGCAACGCGGCGCCCATCGTCACCGGCGACAGGTCGGTCGCGCCATGGAAGCCGGTCTGTACCTGGTAGAGTGCCGCCAGGTCGGCGATGCGGCGCAGATGAGTGATCCCGCCCGCGCGCACGACGGGCGTGCGGATATAGTCGATCAGCTGGTTCTGGATCAGGTCCTTGCAGTCCCACACCGTGTTGAACACCTCGCCCACCGCGAGCGGGATGGTGGTGTGCTGGCGGATCAGGCGGAACGCTTCCTGGTTCTCGGCCGGGGTCGCGTCCTCCAGCCAGAACAGACCATAGGGTTCGAGCATCTTACCGAGCCGACCCGCCTCGATCGGCCGTAGCCGGTGGTGGACGTCGTGGAGCAGGTGATGCTCGAAACCATAGCGGTCGCGCAGCCGATCGAACAGCTTGGGCACGAAGTTGAGATATTTGGTGGTGTCCCAGAGCGTCTCGGTCGGCAGCGCGGCGTCGGCCGGCTCGTAATAGTCCTTGCCGCGCCCGACGCCATAGGCCGCCGCCAGGCCCGGAATCCCCGACTGGGCGCGAATTGCGCGATAGCCGAGGCCGATGTAGCGGCCGACCTCGTCGACCGTCTCCTCGATGTCGGCGCCATTGGCATGACCATAGACCAGCACGCCCTCGCGGCTCTTGCCGCCGAGCAGGTCATAGAGCGGCATGTTCCCCATCTTGGCCTTGATGTCCCACAGCGCCATGTCGATCGCCGCAATCGCGGACATCGTCACTGGCCCGCGCCGCCAATAGGCGCCGCGGTAGAAATATTGCCAGATATCCTCGATCCGGCGGGGATCGCGACCGATCAGGCAGGGCAGGAGATGATCCTGGAGATAGGAGGCGACCGAAAGCTCGCGGCCGTTCAGGGTCGCGTCGCCGACACCATGGACACCCTGGTCGGTCATGATCTTGACGGTCACGAAGTTGCGGCCCGGACAGGTCACGATCACTTTGGCGGCGTCAATTCTCATGGATGTTCCCATATGGTGTCGCTATAATTGGACAGCCTTGACCGTCGCAAATTGGTCTGTCAATGACGAAAATCTGTCAGGCCGATATTGGCTAAATCAATTGAGGTTCCATGGATCACGCCGAATCCGAGCTGCCGAGCGGCGCCGCGCCCGAGCGGCTCTACCGTGAAGTCGCGCGCGCGCTGACGCAGCGCATCGCCGACGGGACCTATCCCGTAGGGGGCCGGCTGCCCGCCGAGCGGGAGATTTCCGCCGAATTCAACATCAGCCGCCCGACCGCGCGCGAGGCGATCATCGCGCTGGAGGTGCAGGGGCTGGTGGACGTACGGATCGGCTCGGGCGCCTATGTGCGGCCCGGTGGCGGCAGCGACGTCGCGCAGTTCGACGTCAGTGCGTTTGAGCTGACCGAGGCGCGGCTGTTGATCGAGTCCGAGGCAGCGGCCCTGGCGGCGGTCAACATCTCCGACGACGAGCTGGAGGCATTGCCCCGGCTCGTCACCGCGATCGAACGCGAGGGCGGTAACCCCGCCGTTGCCGAGACTGCCGATCGCGAGTTCCACCTGCTGATCGCCGGCGCGACGCGCAACGCCGCGGTGCTGCACAGCGTCCGGTCGCTGTGGGAGCTGCGCCAGTCCTCGCCCGAATGCGCGCTGCTCCACGCCAAGGCGCGCACCGCCAACGTCAAGCCGGTGGTCGAGGAGCATATGATGATCGTCGAGGCGCTGCGGACCCGCGATCCGGCGCGCGCCCGCGCGGCGATGCGCGCCCATCTCGGCGCGGTGATCGAGCATCTGCTGTTCTCGACCGAGGAGGAGGCGATCCAGAGGGCGAAGAAGGCGGCGCAGGATACCCGCGCCCGCTTCGCCCGCGCGGTGTCGATGTGACCGCGGCCCCGCTCCGGCTCCATCCCGACCGGCTGTTCCCGGCGGACCCCGATACCCGCGCGGTCGCGCGGCGGCTCTATGCCGAAGTCGTCGACCTGCCGATCGTCAGCCCGCATGGCCATACCGATCCGCGCTGGTTCGCCGAGGACGCGCCGTTCGGCGATGCGAGCAGCCTGCTGCTCCAGCCGGACCATTATGTCTTCCGCATGCTGTACAGCCAGGGCGTCCCGCTCGAGGCGATCGGGATCGGCGCGCCGGTCGATCCGCGCGCGGCGTGGCGGGTGCTGGCCGATCATTACCATCTGTTCCGCGGCACGCCGTCGCGGCTGTGGCTCGACTGGGTGTTCCACAGCGTGTTCGGGCTCGACGTGCGGCTCGCGCCTGAGACCGCCGATCTTTATTTCGACAGCATCAACGAGCAACTCGCCCGCCCCGAATTCCGCCCCCGCGCGCTGTTCGACCGGTTCAACATCGAGCTGCTGGCGACGACCGAGTCCCCGCTCGACTCGCTCGATCATCATGCCATGATCCGTGCCTCGGGATGGAAGGGCCGTGTGATCACCGCCTTCCGGCCCGATCCGGTGGTCGATCCTGATTATGAGGGGTTCGCGGACAATCTCGACCGGCTCGGCGCGATGACCGGCGAGGATGTCGGCAGCTATGCGGGCTATCTCGCCGCGCTGCGCGCCCGCCGTGCGGCCTTCGCGGCGGCGGGGGCGACCTCGACCGACCATGGTCATCCGACCGCCGCGACCGCCGATCTCGATCGCGGCGAGGCGGAGCGCCTCTACGCCCAGGTGCGCGGGGGCAGGGCGACAGCCGAGCAGGCCGAGCTGTTCCGCGCCCATATGCTGACCGTCATGGCGGGAATGAGCATCGACGACGGACTGGTCATGCAGATCCATCCCGGCTCGTTCCGCAACCATAATACCGAACTGTTCCGGCGCTTCGGGCGCGACAAGGGCGCCGATATCCCGACCCGCACCGACTTCGTCCGCGCGCTGCGGCCGCTGCTCGGCCGCTTCGGCAACGATCCCCGGCTGAGCCTGATCCTGTTCACGCTCGACGAGAGCGCCTATGCGCGCGAGCTGGCGCCGCTCGCCGGCCATTATCCGGCGCTCAAGCTCGGCCCCGCCTGGTGGTTCCACGACAGCCCGGAAGGGATGCGCCGCTTCCGCCGGCAGACTACCGAGACCGCCGGCTTCCACAACCTCGTCGGGTTCAACGACGACACCCGCGCCTTCCTGTCGATCCCGGCGCGCCACGACGTCGCCCGGCGGATCGACTGCGGCTATCTCGCCGAACTGGTCGTTGAGCATCAGCTCGACGAGGACGAAGCGGTCGATCTCGCGGTCGACCTGACCTGTCGGCTGGTCAAGTCGGCCTACCGCCTGTGAGCGCCGATCCCGGCGTTCGCCCGCGCCTGTCCGACGCGACCATGCCCGAGGGCGTTGCGCCGCTCCGCTATGTCCGCGATCGCGCGCGCAGCGGCATCGTCCATCTCGGCCTCGGCGCGTTCCACCGCGCGCACCAGGCGGTCTATACCGACGATGCGATGGCGGTGGGCGATGCCGGCTGGGGCATCGTCGGCGTCTCGCTGCGATCGCCCGCCGTCCGCGACGCGCTGGTCCCGCAGGACTGCCTCTACATCGTCGAGGAGCGCGGCGCGCCCGGCGGGCGGCGGCTGGTCGGATCGATCAACGATGCGCTGGTCGCCCCCGAGGCGCCCGAGCGGGTGATCGCCGCGCTCGCCGATCCGGCCGTCCATGTC
The DNA here is from genome assembly GCF_900167915.1 of Rhizorhabdus histidinilytica. Taxonomy (GTDB): domain Bacteria; phylum Pseudomonadota; class Alphaproteobacteria; order Sphingomonadales; family Sphingomonadaceae; genus Rhizorhabdus; species Rhizorhabdus histidinilytica. The sequence goes on from NZ_FUYM01000007.1 coordinate 301,063, forward strand.
GCGACGCTGACCGTCACCGAGAAGGGCTATCATCGCGACCCGCGCACCAACGGCCTGCTCGTCGACGCGCCGGACGTGGCGCACGACCTGGGCGGCGGCGATCCGCGCACGATCTTCGGCTTCCTCGCCGCGGCGCTCGACCGCCGCGCCGCGCGGGGAGCGGGGCCGCTGACGATCCTGTCGTGCGACAACCTGCCCGACAACGGTCGGCTGCTGGGCGGGCTGCTCGACGATTATCTCGCCGCCCGGGGCGGTGCGCGACCCGGCGGCTGGACCAGCCCGAGCGGCATGGTCGATCGGATCGTGCCGGCGATCACCGCCGACGATTTCGCGCGGCTGCCGGTCGAGGACCGCGCGCTCACCGTCTGCGAGCCCTTCCGCCAATGGGTGATCGAGGACCGCTTCGCCGGACCGCGCCCGCGCTGGGAGGCGGGTGGTGCGCAGATCGTCGACGACGTCCGCCCGTTCGAACTCGCCAAGCTGCGGCTGCTCAACGGCGCCCATTCGGCGCTGGCCTATTGGGGGCTCCCGCTCGGCCACGCTTATGTCCACGAGGCGGTCCGCGATCCCGATCTGCTCGCCTTCGTCCGCCGCCAGTTGCTCGCCGAGGCGGCGCCGAGCCTGCCCCCCTCGGCGGCGCTCGATCCCGCCGCTTATGTCGAGGCGATCCTGCGGCGGTTCGACAATCCGGCGCTGCCGCACCGGCTGGCGCAGATCGCGATGGACGGGTCACAGAAGCTGCCGCAGCGCTGGCTGGCGACTCTCGTCGAGCGGGCCGCGACCGGCTTGGCCAGCCCCGCGCATTTGCGCAGCGTGGCCGCCTGGCTCGCCTTCGTCGGCGATGCGTCGGGCGGGGGGCGGCCGGCCGACGACCCGCTCGCGTCGCGGCTCGAGACGATCTGGGACGGCCAGGCGACCCCGGCCGAGATCGCCACGGCGATAGTGCGATCCTCGGGCGTCTTCCCTGCGGCGTTCGGCGCGGACGAGGCGCTGGTCCGCGCGCTCGGCGAGGCGCTGGCCGAGCGGCTGTCGAAGGGGCCGCGCGCCATGCTCCGCGATTTCCTCGACCGGTCGTGATTAATTGGACTGCCATATTGACTGTCCAATTGCGACTCTATAGCGACTTTGGTCATACAGATTTTATGCGCCGACGATAAGGGAGGGGCCGCATGGACGAGCGTAGCGGGCCCTGGTGGCGGGGCGTCACCGGCTATCAATGGCTGGTCTTCGCGGTCGCGTCGGGGGCCTGGCTGTTCGACACGATGGACCAGCGCCTCTTCTCGCTCGCCCGCATCCCCGCGCTCGGCGACCTGATGGCGCTGCCACCCTCGCATGTCGAGGTGCAGGCCTTCGCCAAGATCGTCACCGCATTGTTCCTGGTCGGCTGGGGATTGGGCGGGTTGATCATCGGTCCGCTCGGCGATCGCTTCGGACGGGTCCGGCTGCTCGCCATCTCGATCCTGCTCTATTCGCTCTGCACCGGTATCACCGCATTCTGCCGGACCCCGGCCGAGTTCGCTGCGCTGCGCTTCGTCACCGGCCTCGGCATCGGCGGTGTGTTCGGCCTCGCGGTCGCGATCATCGTCGAGACGGTCGACGGGCGGGCGCGGCTGGCGATGCTGGCCGGGCTCCAGCTCCTCTCGACCGTCGGCAATGTCGGATCGGCCCTGGTCAAGATGGGGGTCGACGATCTCGCCCGGCACGACCTGATTGCCGCCGGTTCGGTGTGGCGCTGGCTGTTCGCGCTCGGCGCGCTGCCGGCGCTGATCGCGATCGTCGCGATGATCGGCCTGCGCGAGCCCCAGTCGTGGCGCGACCGCAAGGCCGAGGGGCGGCTGCCCAAGGGCGCGTTCGGCGCCTATGTCGATCTGCTCGGCAATCCGGCCGAGCGGCGCGGCCTGCTGATCGGCAGCCTGCTCGCAGTCGCGGGCGTGGTCGGGCTGTGGGGGATCGGCGAATATGCCGTCGACCTGCAGCATGCGGTGTTCACCGCTTATTATGACGGACGGCTCGCGCCCGACGCGGCGAAGGCGGCGGTCACCGACGCCAAGAACTGGGCCTATATGCTGCAGATGGCGGGCGGCGCGGTCGGCATGCTGATCTTCACCCTGATCGCGGATCGGGTGGGGCGGCGCCCGGCCTTCCTGACCTGCTTCGCCGCCGCCTTCGTGGTGACGATGTTCGTCTATGCGCGGATGCAGACGCCGACCGACGCCTATTGGATGATGCCGCTGATGGGCGCGGCGCAGTTCAGCCTGTTCGCGGGCTTCTCCATCTACCTGCCCGAACTGTTCGGCGCGGCGGCGCGCGGAACCGGCGTGTCCTTCGCCTATAATCTCGGCCGCTTCGCCGCCGCCGCCGGCAGCTTCGGCTCGGCCTGGCTCAGCACCAGCCTGTTCGGCGGCTTCGATGCCCCCGATCCGCTGCGCTATTCGGCGATGACGATGTGCGTGATTTTCCTGATCGGCCTTGCGGCGGCGTGGTTCGCGCCCGAAACCCGCGGACGGCCGCTGCCCGCATGATGACGAAAGGTTGACGATGAGCGGATCGGTTCGGATTGGTATCGTCGGGTCGGGCTTCTCCGCCCATTTCCACCTGGCGAGCTATCGCAAGATCCACGGCGCGGCGTTCGAGGTCGCGGCGATCGCCGGGCGCGACCGGGGCAAGGCGGCGGCGCTCGCCGCGCAGTACGGCGTGGCGCGCGTGCTCGACGACGCCGACGCGCTGATCGCCGATCCCGCCATCGACGTGGTCGACCTGTGCGTGCCCAACCATCTTCATGTGCCGCTGATCATGAAGGCGGCGGCGCACGGCAAGCACATCATCTGCGAGAAGCCGCTGGGCGGCTTCTTCGGCCCGAACGGCGCGCCGGGCGACTGGTCGGCGGAGGGTTTCCCGCGGCAGGCGATGTTCGACGCGGTGATCGCCCAGCTCGGCGCGGTGGGGGAGGCGGTCCGCAAGGCCGGCGTCACCTTCTGCTATGCCGAGAACTGGGTCTATGCGCCGCCGATCGCCAAGCTCAACCGGCTGATGGCGGCGAGCGGATCGACCATCCTGCGCATCGAGGGCGAGGAGTCGCATTCGGGATCGCACGCCGCCTATTCGCGGCACTGGCGGCAGGCGGGCGGCGGATCGCTGCTGCGGCTATGCGTCCACCCGATCGGCGGCGCGCTGCACATCAAATATGAGGAAGGCCGCCGCCGCACCGGCCGGCCGATCCGCCCGGTAGCGGTGACCTGTCAGGTCGCGCGGCTGACCGACATCGCGTCGTTCCGCGCGGAGGAGCCCAAGCACATCGTCACCGGCTGGCAGGACGTCGAGGATTATGCTTCGATCCTGGTCGACTTCGAGGACGGCTCGGTCGCCCAGCTTACCTCGACCGACACGCGCCTGGGCGGCATCCGCAACTTCCTAAGCGCCTATGGATCGCGCGCGGTGGCGACCGCGAACATCAACCCCAACACCGCCTGCCAAGCCTACACGCCCGACGGCTCCTATTTCGACAGCGAATATATCGTCGAGAAGACCGAGACCAAGGCGGGCTGGTCCTTCCCGGCCCCCGACGAGGACATGATCACCGGCTATCCGGCCGAGCTGGAGGATTTCGTCTCGTCGATCGCCGAGGGCCGCGCGCCCAAGAGCGACCTGATGATGGCGCAGGACGTGCTGCTGCTGGTCTATGCCGGCTATCTGAGCGCGGCCGAGCGGCGGACGGTCGACCTCCGCCCCTATCTCCAGGCGCGCTGAACATGACCGTCGAGCAGTTGATGACGCTCGCGCCGGTGATCCCGGTGCTGGTGGTGCAGGAGGTGAAGCACGCCCGGCCGATCGCCGAGGCGCTGGTCGAGGGCGGGCTGCCGGCGCTGGAAGTGACGCTGCGTACCCCGGTGGCGCTCGACGTGATCCGCGAGATGGCGAAGGTCGAGGGCGCGGTGGTGGGGGCAGGCACGGTGCT
>NZ_FUYM01000001.1 GCF_900167915.1 Rhizorhabdus histidinilytica
GGAAGATAACGGCGCTTCTGCTCCTCCGATCCATAGGCGTAGATCGGGTACATGACGAGGCTCGACTGCACCGACATCATCGAACGATAGCCCGAATCCACCCGCTCGACCTCGCGCGCGACCAGGCCGTAGGCGACATAGCTGGCATTGGCGCCGCCATATTCCTCGGGAAGCGTCGCGCCCAGCAGGCCGGCGGCGCCCATCGCCGGGAACAGTTCGGGCGCATCGACCTCTTCGCGATAGGCCGCGATCACCCGCGTCTGCAGCTCGGACTGGGCGAAGCCGTGCGCGGCGTCGCGGATCATCCGCTCTTCGTCGGTGAGCTGATCGTCCAATCCGAACGGATCGGCCCAGTCGAACGCAGCGAATTTGGACATGCGGATCTCCCTTCGGCGAACTGTCTGACCGACTTGCAAAATCCTGACGAGAGCCGAAAAGAGGATATTCAATCGCGATTTGGAATAAAGAGATGATCGATGGCGAGGGGCTGGCGGCGTTTATCGCGGTCGCGGACCTGCGAAGCTTCTCGCGCGCGGCCGACCGGCTGGGCATCGCCCAATCGGTGGTGAGCAAGCGGCTGCGGCGGCTGGAGGATCAGATCGGCGCCCAGCTCATCGATCGTTCGGTCCGTACCGATATCCGCCTGACCCGCATAGGCGCAGCCTTCCTGCCGGAGGCGTCCGAGGCTTTCGCCAAGCTGACGGCCACCGAACGGCTCGGTTGGAACCTCGGTCGCGGCAGCAGCGGGCCGTTGCAGATCGGCTTCGTATTCTCGGCGGCGATCAGTGGCGTCCTGGGCCGCATATTGTCTGCGCTGCGCAAGGAGCTGCCCGACCTTCGGCTCGTGCCCCGCTTGATGGAAACGCCCGAACAGCTCGCCGCACTGGATGCGGGGCGGCTGGACATCGGCCTGATCCGCCCGCGCCCCTCCTATCCCGCCCGATGCCGTGCGCTGCAGGCGCATTGTGAAGATCTGGTCGTCTGCCTGTCGGCCGAGCATCCCTTGTCTGCCCAGGCCGCCCTGTCGCCCCGCCAATTGGCCGACCAGCGCTTCATCGTTCCACAGTTTCACGAGCAGGTCGGGCTGATCGACAATATCCGCAGGCTTGCCGAGGCGGGGGGATTCGATTTGCAGCCGGTCGTCCGCACCGACGACTTCGTCACCGCGGCGTGCCTGGCGGCGGCTGGCGAAGGCGTGGTCCTGGCCCCGGCATCGCTCTCCAGGCTGCAGCTGGACGGGCTGCAATACAGGGCGCTCCGTGATTTCGACGAGCAGCTCCGGACCATGCTCGTCCATCATGTCGAGGCACCGGGCGAGGCGCTGCGCGTCATCCTGCGGACATTGGAAGGCACCGCTCCACATCCGTGACGCGCCGCCTTTCGGTTCATCCGCGCCCGGCAGGGCGGAAATCCGTGGACCTCGCCGCCGGTCCGCCGCTAGGGTCGGGACATGAGGGACGCGATCACCACGACCACCGACGGTGCGACCGGGCGCCGCTACACGCAGGCGCGCGGGCGGGCCCGGCGCGAGGCGCTGGTGCAGGCCGCGCGCGACTTGCTGCAGGAGCGTGAGATCGACGACATCACCCTGCCGATGGTGTCGGAAGCGGCGAATATCCCGTCCAGCTCGACCTATCACTTCTTCCCCGACCTGCGGGAGCTCTACAAGGAGCTGGCGCGGACCATCTCCGACGAGATGGCGAGCGTCGAACCCACGGTCGGCGCCGATGCGTCGTGGCAGGCGATCATCGGCACCTTCCTCACCGCTTCCGCCGACTATTTCAATGCCGACGCGGCGGCGCGCCAGCTCATCCTCGGGCCGCGGACGACGCCCGACATCCGCCAGGCCGGCTGCCATGACGACTATCGCTTCGGCGTGCAGCTCCACGCGGCGCTGAGCGCACGCTTCCACCTGCCCGAACTGGCCGAGCCGGTCGCCATCTTCTTCCGCGCGATCGTCATCGCCGACGCCTTCTTCGCGCTGTCGGTGCTCGAGGACGGGGTCATCACCCGCCACATGGTCGAAGAGGCGAGCCGCGCTGCCACCGCCTATCTGGGCAACTACCTGCCGCCGGTCCTGCAGCGCAAGCGCAGCCACTGAACGAGGACGGCCCAGTCCCCCCGCCAGGGAACCGGGCCGTCGATCGGCGATGAGGACCGGGAAGGGGGTTCACCGGTCCATATCCCCGAACCGGAACTAGAGCATCGGCAGCACCTGCTTCGCCGCGCGCTCGCCCTCCAGCGCGGCGGTCTCCCACATCTGCGCGCCCGACAGCTCCGAATGGCCGAAGGCGATGCGGTGCCAGGGCTCGCGCAGCACGTCCTTCGCCGCCTTCTGGCCGTTGCGGCCGAAGTGGAAGCCGGGCGGGGCGACCATATAGGCATGGCCCTGCCGGTTGGTGACGATCCCGGCGATGTCGCGTTCGGCGTCGAAGCCATAGGGGCCGAACATCTTGGTGAACTGGTCGCGCACCTGCGCCTCGATATCGGCATAGGACATCGAGAAGAGCATCATCCTCGCCTGGGTGCACTGGTCGGGCCATGCGACGCCGGGGATCAGGAAGGGGATGTACTGCGTCAGCACCACCGGCTTGTTCGGATCCAGCGGCTGCGGTTCGTGCCCGTCGATGACGAGGTTGCGGCGCAGGCTCGTCCACCAGCCGAGCCCCTCGAACCAGCGGATGCCGGCGACGCCGAGCTTGTCGAGGAACTTCCAGTTCCTGAGCGCGACGTTGATCACCAGCATCGGCGCATGGTGGAATTCCTGCATCGCCGCGCGATACTTGGCGTCGATATCGTGACAGATGCGGCGGTTGGCGTGCTGCTGCCCGGCGCAGATCACCGCCTTGCCGCGCACGCTGACCAGCTTGCCGTCCTTGTCATAGGTGACGCGCACCGTCCTGGCCCTGGCCGGCTTGCCCTCGTGGACGACAGAGAAGACCGTGCTCGACAGGCGCAGCCGCACCCTCTGACCGGGCAGATCGAGCTGATCCCAGCGGACCTGGCTTTCCATCAGCCCGTAGAGGCTGTCGTCGCCGCTCAGCGCCTCGGGCTTGGCGAGCTTCAGGAAACGCTTCGCGGCGATCGTGTTGCCGCCCGGGAAGGTCGCCAGAAAGATCGTATCGGTGGGGTCGGCGCCGCCATGCTGATAGCGGTAATAGCCGATCACTCCCGGCATCAGGTAATTATAGGCCGAATAGGCGGAGATCACGTCGCCGCCCTGGCCGCAACCCATGGCGGCCATCACCGGGTTCAGCACGTCGAGCACGCCGTCGATACAGTCGGCCGGCACCTCGGCGACGTTCAGCAGGAACTCCCTGTAGGTCATCGTGTCGAGCCACTGCGCCCAGTCGTCGCGGACCGGCGGCGTGCGGTAGAGCTCGAGGTCGACCAGCGCCTTCTTGACCTTCTCGGGAATGGGCGCGTCGCGGAAGCCGTTGCGCCACGGATTCTTCACCATGCCCTTGCCCTCATAATAGAAGGCGGTGTCGGCCATCTCCCAGGAGATGTGCATCGGGCCCCAGGCGTCACGCGGCACCAGGATCGGTTGCGACAGGTTCTCGGGCTCCTGATAGGTGAACTCCTCCGGATAGCCGAGTTCCTTGAGGAACGGGCTGCCGAAGCCGAATTGCTCGGCCGGCGCGAAGGGGACGACGATGCCGGTGGAGCCCTGGGGCGCGGTCAGGCGATAGCCGTCGACGTCGAACTCGTTCTGCTTGGCCTCGCCGCCGAAGATCGCGTGCTGGTCGAGGATCAGGATCTTCGCCGACGGATTGTCGCGCGCGGCGACGAAGGCGGAGGTGAGGCCCGAGATGCCGGCGCCGACGATGATCAGGTCGTAGAGATCGTCCACCAGCGGGGCGTCGGCGATCCGCTTGTCGAGATCGCCGTTGCGGATATGGCCGTGGGCGGCGTTGACGACGACATGGGTGTTGCCGTTCTTGCCGGCATAGTCGCCGACGCCGCCGGGGCCGGTCCAGTCGGGTCCCAGTCCGGTGAGCGGACTCGGCACGGTCTGCGCCTGTGCCCCGGCCGTCATCGCCGGCGCGCCCATCGTCAGCAGCGCCGCGCCCGACCCGATCATGGTGCCGCCGATGAAGTCCCGGCGCGTCACCTTTTCTTCCCCTAGTCCGTTCATCGTTGCTGGTCCCTCCCGTCCGGCCTTCCGCCGGTCACGCCCCGCATAGTGCCAAAGCTCGATCTCGCTGGCAATCGAGATTCTCGATTCGAATTGACTTTCTTGTGGAGGTGGAATTTTACGCCGCTACTGAGCCCTAGAGCCAGGCCGTTGATGCGATATTGCCTTATAAATATAGGTATTTTAATAATTTTTGATTGTAGAGAAGAGATGTTTCCCGCCCGATTGACAGGGACTGGATGAAGCGAGATACTCGATTCAATTCGAAAAGTAGCTCGAATGAAATCGAGTCGCAGCAGGGACGGTCACCACAAGGGGAGCAAGGAAATGACGCACCGATTTTCGAAATGGCTGGTATCTGTCGCGGCCGCCATGGGCGGGGCAGGGGGCGCACTGGCACAGGCTTCGGCGGACAGTGCTGCGCTCGATCCGAACGAGATCGTCGTCACCGCGCAGAAGCGGACGCAGAGCGCCCAGGCGATCGGTGTGGCGGTTTCCGCTCTCGGCAAGGACAGCCTCGCCGCGCTGGGCCGGCAGGACGTGTCGGCGCTCGCGACACAGGTGCCGGGGCTTCAGGTCAACCAGTACAGCCCGACCGTGACCGTCTTCAACATCCGCGGCGTATCACAGAACGACTTCGCCGACAGCCAGGAGGCGCCGATCGCCTTCTACAACGACGAGGTCTACATCAGCGCGCTCGGTGCCATTTCGGGCATGACCTACGACCTCGAACGGGTCGAGGTGCTGCGCGGCCCGCAAGGCACGCTGTTCGGCCGCAACGCCACGGGCGGCCTCGTCCAGATCGTCTCGGCGAAACCGACCGACCATCTCGATGGCTTCGTGACCGCGACCGTCGGCAGCTATGGCCAGGTCGCCACCGAAGGCGCGGTTGGCGGTCCCTTGAGCGACACCCTGAGGGCGCGCCTCTCCTTCACCACCAACCATGGCGGCGCCTATATAAACAACCGGATCGGCAGGGATCTGGGCGGCTCGAAATTCTATGCGGGCCGTGTCCAGCTCGCAGGCGACGTCGGCGACGGCGGCAAGTTCAACATCAAGGTGCAGGCGCTCCGCAACGATCATGACCGGCAGGGCGGCATCTATTCGCATGCCTCGGCGGTCCCCGATGCGCTCGGCCTGGGCACCTTCATCGGAACGAACGAGAATCCGTGGGGTACCTGCAACGGTTGCGACGCCCTCGGCTATGCCGAGCCCGACCGCGATCCTTTCACGGCATCGTTCAATGGACCCAATCGGTTCAACCGGACCTTCTGGGCGGTCACCGCACGCTATGAACAGGATCTGGGCGGCGCGACCCTGACCTCGATCACCGACTATCAGGATTTGAAGAAGCGTTACGGCGAAGATGCCGACATGTCGCCGGCCACCAACTTCTCCTATTCGACGGCCCAGGACCTGTATCAGATTTCCCAGGAGTTGCGCCTTTCGGGCGATACCGATCGGCTCAACTGGCTCGCGGGTCTCTACGGCATCAAGATTCACACCCGGAACGGCTATGTCACCGACACGACCGGCGCCTTCGGCCTGCTCGAGCAATATGACAGCGTCCTCGACACCGAATCCGTCGCCGCCTTCGGCCAGCTCGAATATCGGCTAAGCGACCAGTTCACCGTCATCGGCGGGCTGCGCTATTCGAAGGACTGGAAGCGTTTCGATTTCGTCCATTCCGAAAATGGCGTGCAGGATTTCGTCTTCAACAAGACGCTGTTCCCGGCGTTCGCCAAGCGCCGCTTCGGCGATTATTCGGGCAAGATCGAGATCGACTACCGGCCCAGCCGCAACGCCTTCTTCTATGCCAGCGTCAATCGCGGCACGAAGAGCGGCGGCTTCGCGACCCAGGCCTTCGGTCCGTTCGATCCGGCCGAGCTCAGCTTCGATGGCGAAGTGCTGACCAACTATGAAGGCGGCATGAAGCTGACGCTGCTCGATCGCACGACCACCTTCAACGTCGCCGGCTTCTACTACAAATATAGCGGCTATCAGTCGTTCGAGCTGGTCGGTGTCACCCAGCTCATCCGCAACAAGCCTGCCCGCATCAAGGGGCTGGAGGTCGAATTCACCACCCGGCCGATCGTCGGTCTATACCTCCAGGCCTTCCTGACCCTGCTCGACGGCGAGGTGCGCAACGTCAGCCTGCCCGGCGGTGCCGTGCTCGACCGGGACATGCCGCAGGCGCCGTCGGTCAGCGCGGGCGGCCTGATCCGCTACGAATTCGCGGCCGGGCCAGGGCGGCTGGCGTTCCAGACCAACTGGAAGCACGACAGCCGGCAATATTTCTCGACCTTCAACGCGCCGGTCGATCGCGAGCCGGCCCGCTGGGTAGGCGATGCGCGCGTCTCCTATGCGTTCGACGACCTGCCGATCGAGGCGGCCTTCTTCGTCAACAACCTGACCGACCGGAAGTACCGGCTCTACAATCTCGATCTGTCGGGGCCGTTCGGCTTCACCCAGCAGACCTTCGCCCGCCCGCGCCGGTTCGGCGGCAGCCTCACCTATCGGCTGAAATGACCCCCTCGAAAGGAAAGATGGAAGATATGTCCAAGTCCGTTGCTCTGCTGGCGTCCGCGCTTCTCGGCCTGTCGGTGCTGCCGGCGTCGCCGGCGCTCGCGGCCGATCCAGCTCCCGCGGTCGGCGATCTGCCGAGCGCCGGCGGCGCTGCCGTCGCCGAGTTCCGCCGGCAGGTCGACGCGCTCTACCGGATGAAGGAAGCGGCCTTCGCCAGGGATGACGCCGATACGATCGTCGATCGCTTCTACACGCGCGACGCGATCACCTTCGGGCCTGAGGGCAAGCCGGTCATCGGGCGGGAGGCCTTTCGCGACGAATATCGCAACGTCGTGAAGATCGCGAATGTGAAGGTGGAACCGGTCGCCACCCATGTCGGCACCGACGCCGCGTGGGAATGGGTCAACTTCCGCGCTTTTCCCAAGGACAAGACGCAGAAGCCCTTCACCTTCATCATGCTGTTCGTCTTCGCGAAGAAGGATGGCCATTGGATCTCGGGCGGCGACGCCTACACCGTCGGCGAGTTTCCCAAGGCGGGATGAGAGGAAGGAGCTTGGTATAACCCGCTCATCCTGAGGAGGGACTGAGCCTTGACGAAGGCCCGTCTCGAAGGATGTTTCGAGCCTCGAACGGCCCCTTCGAGACAGCATTTCGACTACGCTCGATGCTTCCTCAGGGTGAGCGGAGACTTTTGATCCGGACCCTCAGGATGAGTGGATATGGTGAGGGGAGGGCGGTTTCAGCCGCCGGTTGCGGCTGTATGGCCCCTTCCGTCCGGGCCGTTGGCAGGCGGCAGGTTGTGGCTGGCGACGGCTGTGGCGAGGTCGAGCCAGCGGATCGGTTTGACCAGCATATGGGTCATGTCGTCCCGGGCGTCGCAGCCACGCGGATCGCCTGTGATGAACACCACCGGGATGCTGCCGAGCGAGCGGCGGATCGACGCCACCGCGTCCACGCCCGATCCTTCGCGCAGCCTGCAGTCGGCCGTGATCAGGTCGGGCGTGCGATCGAGCGCGGCCGCGACCGCCGCTCGTTCGGTCTGGGCAAGATCGCAGCTATCCGCGCCAAGTTCGCTTAGGAAGCATTCAAGATGCGATGCGATCAGCGGCTCGTCTTCGATGATCAGGACGTGCATGATCCTCTCCACCGATTCAGGGTCGTCAAGCCATCGACTTGAACAAGGTTCCCCATTCATCGACCAATTGGCCGAACCTCCAGCTTAACCGATGTCGATTTCTCGGCCAACCAGGAAAATTCGGGGCACTCGTCGTCGGTTTTTCGGTGGTCGCCGCGCCCGGCGCGGCCGTCACTCCGCGAACAGCGCAGCGAAGTCGTGCGCGGTCTTCTCCAGCCGCGTCAGCGCGTCGTCGACCTCCCCGTAGCCGTCAGCGAGATGGTCGATGTCGCCCGCGACATTTTCGGTATCGGTACGGATCGCGGCGATCGTCGAGGACATGGAATCGGCGGCGAGCGCGGTCTGGTCGACCGCTGCGGTGATCGTCGTCACCGTGCGCGCCTGGACGTCCATCGCTTCGCGGATGCGCGCGGCGCAGGCCTCGACCTCGCCCACCGTGGCGCGGATCGATCCGTTGGCGTCGACGGCCTGGGCGGTCGCGGTCTGTATCGCGGTGATCTTCCGGGCGATGTCGTCGGTCGCGCGCGCGGTCTGGTTGGCGAGGTTCTTGACCTCCTGCGCGACCACCGCGAAGCCGCGACCGGCCTCGCCCGCGCGAGCGGCCTCGATCGTCGCGTTGAGCGCCAGTAGGTTGGTCTGCCCAGCGATGTCGCGGATCAGGCCGAGGATCGACTCGATCGCGCGCGCATGGTCGGACAGCGCCTCGGACACCGACAGCGCCTCGGCCGACTGGCCGGCGGCGCGGGTGGCGACCGACGCGGCGACGTCGACCTCGCGGCGCGCCTCCTCGATCGCGCGGATCAGGCCGGCCGCGGTCTGCGCGGCATCGCGCATCGCGGTGGCCGATTGCTCGGCGGCGGCGGCGACCTCGGACGTCTTGCCGAGCATGCCGCGCGCCGATTGCGAGGCGAGGCTGGTCTGGTCCCGCAAGGTCGCCGACCGGCGCGAGGTGCCCGCGAGGATGTCACCGATGTCGGTGCGGAACATCTGGCTGGCCGATTCCCGCAGGATGAGCGAGCGCTGGCGCCGGATGGCGTTGAAATAGGACAGGTTGAGCTCGAGCTGGATCGCGCCGAGCATGTCGATCGTGCGCTGCGCGGACAGGACGAACGCCATGTCATCGGGAAAGCGCTCGGCGATCCGGTCGACGATCATCCCGTTCTCGCGCGCGGTGTCGAGCAGGATGGTCGGCAGCGGAATCTTCAGGCTGTAGACGAGCCGGCTGTTGAAGCCGAGGATACGGATCCAGTCGGCGTCGATCGGCTGCGAATAGACGTGGCGACGGCGCTCGATCAGGTCGTCGACCCGCAGCGCGAGGAAGGCGTCGACATCGCCCTCGGCGCTATTCGCCAGTCGTTGGAGCTTGGGCGTCCAGTTCTCGCGAAGGACCTCGACGATCGTGTCGGAAGCGCGCTCCCACAAGGCGGCGAGCCGCTGGTGCAGGCCGGCCTCCCGGTAATGCGACACGCGCTCCGCGATCTCGGCCTCGGTCAGCACCGCTTCGATAGGCGCCAGCGGCGCCGAAGCCATATCCATCGATCCCTCTCCCTTCGGGCGCGGATCATAGCCGGATATGGTTAACGACGCGTTGAACCCGCCAGGGTGAAGCGCACCAGCAGCGCCGCGCCGCCCGTCGTCACCGGGACGGCGGTGTCGACGATGTCGAGCCGGTCAAGCTCGTCCTCCCCGATCCGTTGCGGTTCGAGAGCCAGGAGGAAGATTGCATCGCCGCCCGTCACCTCGGCGCCCGCTGAGAGGCGCCGCATCTCGACGTCGCACCGACCGCGCCGGGCCATGGCGTTGAGATCGACGACCGGGCCGGCAATCGGTTCGCCGGCGATCGGTGCTCCGCCGTCGAAAGGGAAGGGCGCGCTGCCGCCGTCGAGCGTGACGTCGAGCCCGGCACCGGACAGGCGCAGCCTGCCCTCCAGCACGGCGAGTACCCGGTCGACCCCGTCGAAGGCGGAGAAGGCGCCGGTCTGCTCGACCCGCGCCATGCTCAGCCGCCAGACAAAATCGTCCATGCCGGCGTCCGGCGGGAATACGGCGATCTCGCGCGTCGTCCCGCCGCCGTTCTTCCACGGGACCGCCGGGCGGTCCGCGATCCGGAGGACCCGGTTCACGATCAGCCGAGGATGCCGGGCAGGTCCAGCCCTTTGTCGCGCGCGCAGTCGAGCGCGATGTCGTAGCCGGCATCGGCATGGCGCATCACGCCGGTCGCGGGATCGTTCCACAGCACTCGTTCCAGCCGCTTCGCCGCGGCCTCGGTGCCGTCGGCGACGATCACCATGCCCGAATGCTGCGAGTAGCCCATGCCGACCCCGCCGCCATGGTGCAGCGACACCCAGGTCGCGCCCGATGCGGTGTTGAGCAGCGCATTGAGCAGCGGCCAGTCGGACACCGCGTCCGATCCGTCCTTCATCGCCTCGGTCTCGCGATTGGGGCTGGCGACCGATCCGCTGTCGAGATGGTCGCGGCCGATCACCACCGGCGCCTTGAGCTCGCCCTTCGCCACCATCTCGTTGAAGGCGAGGCCGAGCCGGTGCCGGTCGCCGAGCCCGACCCAGCAGATGCGCGCGGGCAGGCCCTGGAAGTGGATGCGGTCGCGCGCCATGTCGAGCCAGCGGTGGAGGTGGTGGTTGTCGGGCAGCAGCTCCTTGACCTTGGCGTCGGTCTTGAAGATGTCCTCGGGATCGCCCGACAGCGCCGCCCAGCGGAACGGGCCGATGCCGCGGCAGAACAGCGGGCGGATATAGGCGGGGACGAAGCCGGGGAAATCGAAGGCGTTGGCCACGCCCTCGTCCTTCGCCACCTGGCGGATGTTGTTGCCATAGTCGACGGTCGGCACGCCCGCCGCCTGGAAATCGAGCATCGCGCGGACATGGACCGCCATCGACGCCTTGGCCGCCTTCGCCACCGCCTCGGGCTCGCGCTCGCGCCGCTCGATCCATTCGGCGACCGTCCAGCCGGCGGGCAGATAGCCGTTGACCGGATCATGGGCGGAGGTCTGGTCGGTCAGCAGGTCGGGGCGGATGCCGCGCCGGTACAGCTCGGGCAGAATCTCGGCGGCATTGCCGAGCAGGCCGACCGACAGCGGCTTCTTCGCCGCGCAGCTTTCCTCGATGATCGCCATCGCCTCGTCGATCGTCTCGGCGGCGCGGTCGAGATAGCCGGTGCGCAGGCGCATGTCGATCCGGCTCGGCTGGCATTCGATCGCGAGGCAGGAGGCGCCCGCCATCACCGCCGCCAGCGGCTGCGCGCCGCCCATGCCGCCGAGGCCGGCGGTGAGCAGCCAGCGGCCCGACAGATCGTCGTCATAATGCTGACGGCCCATCTCGACGAAGGTCTCGTAGGTGCCCTGAACGATCCCCTGGGTGCCGATGTAGATCCAGCTTCCCGCGGTCATCTGGCCGTACATCGCCAGGCCCTTGCGATCGAGCTCGTTGAAATGCTCCCAGGTCGCCCATTTGGGGACGAGGTTCGAATTGGCGATCAGCACGCGCGGCGCGTCGGCATGGGTGCGGAACACGCCGACCGGCTTGCCCGACTGGACCAGCAGGGTCTGGTCGGCTTCGAGCCGCTTCAGCGTCTCGACGATCCGGTCGTAGCTTTCCCAGTCGCGCGCGGCGCGGCCGATGCCGCCATAGACGACCAGCTCCTCGGGCCGCTCGGCCACGTCAGGATGGAGGTTGTTCATCAGCATGCGCAGCGGCGCTTCGGTCAGCCAGCTTTTCGCCGACAGCTCGGTGCCGGTCGCCGGCCTGATCACGCGGCTGTTGTCGAGACGGGTCATCGCAGGTCCTTTCAGTTTCGGGCGAAGGCGAGGCAGGCCGTCAGGATCGCGCGCAGCTCGGCGATGACGGGGCTCGTCGGGTCGAAGGGGGCGGGCCAGTTGTCGGGCCCGGGAGCGTCGGGTTCGTCGAGATAGGCGCGCATCGCCAGCTCCATCTGGATGGCATGGATGCCATCGGCGGGGCGACCGTAATGGCGGGTCGTCCAACCGCCCCGGAAGCGGCCGTCGAGGACATGGCCCCAGCCCGTCGCGGCGGCGATTTCGGTGACGGCTGCGGCGAGCGCGGGATCGCAGGTCGCGCCGTTGTTGGTGCCGATGTTGAACAGCGGCAGTTCGCCGTCGAACAGGCGCGGCACCCGGCTCAGGATCGAATGGGCGTCGTAGAGCACGACCTTGCCGTGACGCGCGCGGAGCCGGTCGAGCTCGGCCGCCAGCGCGTCATGATAGGGATCGAACCAGGTCGACCGGCGCCAGCCGATCTCGCCGGCGTCGGGCGGCGCGTCGCGATAGAGCGGCTCGCCGGCGAAGGTGGTGGTCGGGCACAGCTCGGTCGTGGCCTGCCCCGGATAGAGCGAGGCGCCCGACGGATCGCGGTTGAGGTCGATCACGCTGCGCGAGATGCGGCTGCGGATCGTCGTCGCGCCGAGCGTATCCGCGAACCCGTAGACCTGGTCGATCCACCAGTCGGCATCCTTGCGCGCCAGCCAGGGCGAGACGAAGCTGCCTTCCAGCTCCTCGGGAATCTCGGTGCCGCTGTGCGGGAAGGCGACGACCAGCGGCGCCTCGCCCCGCGAGACTTCGAGCCAGTCGAGCATCACGCCAGGCCCGGCAATGCGATCGCCGCCGCCGTCACCAGCGCGCCCGACCGGACCAGCGCGTTCGCCGCCTCCATGTCGGGATGGAAATGCCGGTCATGGTCGAGCATCGGCACCTGTGCGCGCAGCAGGGCGCGCGCGGCTTCGAGTGGGCCGCTCGACCGGAGCGGCGCGTGGAAGTCGCACCCTTGTGCGGCGGCGAGCAGCTCGATGCCGACGATCGCATTGGCGTTGGCGGCCATGTCGAGCAGCCGCCGCGCGCCGTGCGCCGCCATCGAGACATGGTCCTCCTGGTTGGCCGAGGTCGGCAGCGAGTCGACGCTCGCCGGGGTGGCGCGCTGCTTGTTCTCGGAGACCAGCGCGGCGGCGGTCACCTGCGGGATCATGAAGCCCGAATTGAGACCCGGCTGCGGGGTCAGGAAGGCGGGCAGGCCCGACAGCGCGGGATCGACCAGCATCGCGATCCGCCGCTCGGTGATCGAACCGATCTCGCAGATCGCCAGCGCGATCATGTCGGCGGCGAAGGCGACCGGCTCGGCGTGGAAATTGCCGCCTGACAGCGCCTCGTCGGTATCCGGGAAGATCAGCGGATTGTCGGAGACGCCGTTCGCCTCGATCTCCAGCGTGGTCGCGGCCTGGCGCAGCAGGTCGAGCACCGCGCCCATCACCTGCGGCTGGCAGCGCAGGCAATAGGGGTCCTGCACCCGCGCGTCGTCGACCAGATGGCTCGCGCGGATCGCCGATCCCGTCATCAGGCGGCGCAGCGCGTCGGCGGTCTCGATCTGGCCGGGCTGGCGGCGCAGCGCGTGGATGCGCGGATCGAACGGGGTGTCCGATCCCTTGGCCGCCTCGGTCGCAAGCGCGCCGGTGACGAGCGCCGAGCGGAAGATCGTCTCGGTCTCGAACAGCCCGGCCAATGCGTTGGCGGTCGAGAATTGCGTGCCGTTGAGCAGCGCCAACCCTTCCTTCGGGCCCAGCGTCAGTGGCGCCAGCCCGGCGCGGGCGAGGGCGCCCTCGGCGCTCAGCACTTGTCCGGCCACTTCGATCTGGCCGACGCCGATCATCGCCGCCGCCATGTGCGCGAGCGGGGCGAGGTCGCCCGAGGCGCCGACCGAGCCCTGCGACGGCACCACCGGGGTCAGCCCGGCGAGCAGCATCGCTTCCAGCATCTCGACCGTCTCCGGCCGCACGCCCGATGCGCCCTGGGCGAGGCTGGCGAGCTTGAGCGCCATCATCAGCCGGACGACCGGCGTGGGGGAGGGGGCGCCGGTCCCCGCCGCATGGCTCAGCACGATGTTGCGCTGGAGCGTCGCCAGGTCCTCGTCGCCGATCTTGACGCTGGCGAGCTTCCCGAAGCCGGTGTTGAGGCCGTAGACCGGCTTGTGCTGGGCGATGATCCGTTCGACCGCCGCCGCGCTTGCGGCGATGACCGGAGCCGATGCGGGATCGAGGCTCGGCGCCGCCCCCTGATAGATGGCACGCCAGTCGGCGAGCGGCACGGCGCCCGGCTTGAGGAGGATGTCGCTCATAGACCTTTCCAGATACGGGTGTGGAGGGGATTGAAGCCGATGCGGTAGACGAGCTCGGCCGGGCGCTCGATGTCCCAGATGGCGAGGTCGCAGCTCTTGCCCGGTTCGAGCGTGCCGATCTCCGCCTGGAGGCCCAGCGCGTGGGCCGCGTTGCGGGTGACGCCGGCCAGGCATTCGTCGACGGTCAGGCGGAACAGCGTCGCGCCCATGTTCATCGTCAGCAGCAGCGAGGTGAGCGGCGAGGTGCCGGGGTTGCAGTCGGTGGCGATCGCGATCGGCACGCCCGCCGCGCGCAGCCCGTCGACCGGCGGCAGCTTCGTCTCGCGCACGAAATAATAGGCGCCGGGCAGCAGCGTCGCGACGGTGCCGGCGCGCGCCATCGCGGCGATGCCGTCCGCGTCGAGATATTCGAGATGGTCGGCCGACAGCGCGCCCGCCTCGGCCGCCAGCTGCGCGCCGTGCAGGTTGGAGAGCTGTTCGGCATGGAGCTTGACCGCCAGGCCCGCCGCCCGCGCCGCATCGAACACGCGCTGCGTCTGCGCGGGCGTGAAGCCGATCCCCTCGCAGAAGGCGTCGACCGCGTCGGCCAGCCCTTCGCGCGCGGCGGCGGGGATCATCTCGCGGCAGACCAGCTCGACATAGCCGTCGGCATCGCCGGCATATTCGGGCGGCAGCGCGTGGGCGCCGAGCAGGGTGGTGCGGATGCCGACCGGCCGGGCCTCGCCCAGCCGCCGCGCCGCGCGCAGCATCTTCAGCTCGTCGGCGACGGTCAGGCCGTATCCCGACTTGACCTCGACCGTGGTCGCGCCCTCGGCGATCAGCGCGTCGAGCCGGAGCAGGGCGAGCTCGACCAGCCGGGCCTCGTCGGCGTTGCGGGTCGCGCGCATCGTCGAGACGATGCCGCCGCCGGCGCGCGCGATCTCCTCATAGGAGGCGCCCGCCAGCCGCAGCTCGAACTCATGCGCGCGGTCGCCGCCATGGACGAGGTGGGTGTGGCAGTCGATCAGCCCCGGCGTGATCCAGCGGCCGTCGAGAGTCTCGGCCCGCTCGGGATCGAAGGCCGGCGCGTCGGCCGCCGACCCGGCATAGAGGATGCGCCCGCCGCTCGCCGCGACGACGCCGTCCTCGACGATGCCGAGGCCGTTCCCCGCCATCGTCGCCAGCCGCGCGTCCCGCCAGAGCCTGTCGCATCGCATCCCGTCGAATCTCCCTTGCCCACCATCATTGCACCGACTCTCAATAATGTATAGACATTATCGTGAGAGGTGACGATGAGCGGCCAACAGTCTTTCCATTTCGACCGGATTTTGCTGCCCGAGGGCTGGACGAGGGACGTCGCGATCACGGTGCGCGACGGGCTGATCGCCGCGGTAGTGCCGGGCGCCGCGCCGGTCGCGGGCGTCGAACGCCACGCGATCGCGCTGCCCGGCCTGCCCAACCTGCACAGCCACGCCTTCCAGCGCGGCATGGCGGGGCTGGCCGAGGTCAATCTGGGCGGCGACGACAGTTTCTGGAGCTGGCGCGAGACGATGTATCGCTTCGTCGCGCGGCTGACCCCCGATCATCTGCACGCCATCGCCGCGCAGGCCTATGTCGAGATGCTGGAGACCGGCTTCACCCGCGTCGGCGAGTTCCACTATCTCCACCACGACATCGGCGGCGGCGCCTTCGCCGATCCGGCGGCGATGAGCCTCGCGATCATCGAGGCGGCGGAGGAGACCGGGATCGCGCTGACCCATCTGCCGGTCTTCTACGCCCATGCCGGCTTCGGCGGCCTCGCGCCGGGCGAGGGGCAGCGCCGCTTCATCCACGATGTCGACGGCTATGCGCGCCTGATCGACCGGTTGCGCGCGCCGATCGCGACCTTGCCCGACGCGGTGCTGGGCGTCGCGCCGCACAGCCTGCGCGCGGTGACCCCCGACGAGCTGGCGGCGGTCGCGACGCTCGGCGACGGCCCAGTCCACATCCACATCGCCGAACAGGTCAAGGAGGTCGAGGACTGCCTCGCCTGGAGTGGGGCGCGGCCGGTCGAATGGCTGCTCGGCAACGCCCCGGTCGACGCGAACTGGTGCCTCGTCCACGCGACCCACATGACCGAGGACGAGGCCCGGCGGTCAGCCCGGAGCGGCGCGGTCGCCGGGCTCTGCCCGATCACGGAGGCCAATCTGGGCGATGGCATCTTCTCCGCCGATCCCTTCCTCGCGGCGGGCGGAGCCTGGGGCGTCGGATCGGATTCGAACGTGCTGATCGACGCGAGCGAGGAGCTGCGCCTGCTCGAATATGGCCAGCGGCTCGCCCATCGGCGACGCAACCGGCTCGCCCCGGCGGGCGCGTCGGTCGGCGACACGCTGCATCGCGCGGCGGTCGCGGGCGGGGCGCGGGCACTCGGCGCGCCGGCGGGGCTGGCGGTCGGCCACCCGGCCGATTTCGTGACGCTCGACGCCGATCATCCGGCGCTGGCCGAGCGCGACGCCGGGCTGCTGACCGACGGCTGGCTGTTCGCCGCCGGCCGGCAGGCGGTCGATGGGGTCTGGCGGCGCGGGCGCCGGCTCGTTACGGCAGGTCGCCATGCCGATCGCGCGCGGATCGCCGCGCGCTATCGCCGGGTATTGGGGGAAGTGCTGGCATGACGCGCGTCGCAATCCACGATCGTATCCGCCGCGAGATCGAGGACCGGATCATGTCGGGCGCCTGGGAGGCCGGGCACCGGCTGCCGCCCGAACATGCGCTGATGGCCGAATATGGCTGCTCGCGGATGACCGTCCACAAGGCGATCGACGGGCTGGTCGATCGCGGGCTGATCGAGCGGCGCAAGCGCGCGGGCAGCTTCGTCGCCGCGCCCAAGGTCCACCGCGCCGCGCTGGAGATTCCGGATGTCGCGAGCGAGGTCGCCGCGCAGGGCAAGGAGTATCGGCTTGGCCTGATCTCCCGGATCGAGCGCGAGGCCGACCAGCGCGACCGCGAGCTGCTGGAGATAGCGGGCGGCCCGGTCCTCGCGCTCCACTGCCTCCACCGCGCCGACGGCAAGCCCTTTGCGCTGGAGGAGCGGCTGATCAGCCTCGTCGCCGTCCCCGCCGCCCGCGATGCCGATTTCGCGCAGCAGAGCCCCGGTGCCTGGCTGCTCGCCCATGTCCCCTGGACCGACGCCCGCCACCGCATCAGCGCGATCGCCGCGACCCGCACGATCGCCGACCGGCTGGCCGTGCCGCAGGGCAGCCCCTGCCTCTCGGTCGAGCGCTGGACCTGGCGCAACGACGCGCGGATCACCTATGCCCGCCAGGTCTATCCCGGCGATCGCCATGCGCTGGTGGCGAGTTTCCTGGCCTGAGCGAACTGGCATAATCCTCCATTTGGGCCATTTGTTCTTTATTTTTTCCGCTCATTATGTCATGCGTTAGGGCTGAACGATGATGGAGCGGATAATGGAAGATACCCAAGCGAAGCGTGTTGCCTTCATGCTGCGTCAGTTGGGGCTTCTTCCATCTCAGAACAGAGACCCATGGCCAAGCAACGGTACGTTTGCAACGTTCGGCCAATCTGGACGACCTGCTCAGTCGACTGAACCTGATATCGTGCGATGGGCTCGTGAGCAGCGAGAACGTCAGAAATCGCCCTCGCGCTTTCCGGAGATGGCCTCTTCCGGAAGCAAGCCGAAGCCGTCTCAAATGCCGAGCATTCCTGTGGGCCTTTCGAAGAAAATGGAAGAATTTCTTCACCAGCAGGCGCCGGAGGTGGACTGGTCGAAAGTTAGAACGAAAGTGGGTGGGAACAGGTGGGGGTCCTATGCTTCGACCGATGGAAATATGGTCTCCTTTTCAGAACCGCTTGATAGGGTTCACCCTAGGGATTTCTTTCATGAGATGGCCCATATTCCCGATTGGCAGGATGGATCGCTCACGACCTTGAAATATATTCGTGACGCGCTCTTGTCGGCGGCGAGTTATGCCACGAAGGCGGGGGCGACTTATGGGACGTTTGGATCTCCGGTAGCGCCGGCGGACCCTTCGGACGCGATTTGGGGGGAGATTCCCTATGAGAAGGCTGCGAACACGCGAGCCGAAGATTGGTACAAGGCATGGTATGCTGGAAAGTCGCCCAAATAAAATCACGATGGTGTTGCTTGCGGCCAGTCTGTTGGTAGCCTGCAAGGGCAAATACGCCGACATGTCGTTCGAGGAAATCCAGGCGATGGCCCGCAGGCTGCCGCTGGCCGAGCGGTATGATTTTTACCTTGAGGTTCGCGGCAATTCGCGCCTGCCGCCGAATGATCAGGTGAAATATGACATCGTTGCCTTGGGCGATCCGGCGTGGCGATATACGATCGGGCGGGCGATGCGCAATTCAGGCGAACTGAGCAGGGCCTTGCCAGTGCTCAGCGCTTTCGGGCGGTCCTGCACAAAGGCCGAATATCGGCATTTGCGCGATGCCGTGAAGCGGCTGACCTATGACGGCACCGACGATCAGCGATATATGTTCTCCTCCGTGGACACGGCCTGCGGACTGACATCGCCGCAGCGTGGTCCCCAAAAATACGAGACACTCAACGCGGCGCTCGACTTGCAACCTTGAGGGGGCCGACGCATTCTTTCCTTCCCAGGGAGAGAGGCAGACATGCGGCTCGACGACGAAAGCGAAAGCACCAATTACGAGATCCGGTCGGGACGCGGCGGCGGCGGCTTCGGCTTGCCGGTCGGTATCCCGCTCGGCCGGGGCGGGCTCGGTTGCGGGTCGCTGATCCTGATCGGCATCATCTCGCTGGTGCTCGGCGTCAATCCGCTGACGTTGCTCGGCGACGGTGGCGGGCAGGGGCCGGTCGTGCAGCAGCAGTCGCAACCGGGCGAAGCGCCGGGATCGTCGGGCGAGAAGACGCCGGTAATGAGCCGGTCGCTCAAGGTGCTCGGTTCGACCGAGCGGGTCTGGGGCCGGCTGTTCCAGGAGCAAGGCGGCACCTACCAGCCGACCACTTTGGTCTTCTATTCGGGCGGCACCCAGGCGGGCTGCGGCTTCGCCAACGCATCGGCGGGCCCCTTCTACTGTCCGGCCGACAAGCGCATCTTCCTCGACACCAGTTTCTTCGACGAGCTGAGCGGCCGCTTCGGCGCGCCGGGCGACTTCGCCCAGGCCTATGTCATCGCGCATGAGGTCGGCCACCATGTCCAGGACCTCGAAGGCACGCTCGACAAGGTCCATGCCGCGCAGAACCGGCTGAGCGAGCGCGAGGCCAATGCGTTGCAGGTCAAGGTCGAGCTGCAGGCCGATTGCTATGCCGGCGTCTGGGCGGCGCAGGATCGCAACCTGCTCGAACCCGGCGACGCCGAGGCGGGGCTGCGCGCGGCGGCCGCGGTCGGCGACGACACGCTCCAGAAGGCGAGCCAGGGCTATGTCGTGCCCGAGGGCTTCACCCATGGCAGCGCCGCCGATCGCCAGAAATGGCTGCGCATCGGGCTCGACAGCGGCGATCCGGCGCGCTGCGACACCTTCGGGTCGCGAGGCCCCTGATGCAGCATTGGCCGGACCGCCTGTGGATCATCCGCCACGGTCAGAGTGCCGGCAATGTCGCGCGCGACGCGGCGCACGAGGCGGAGCTCGACCGCATCGCGATCAGCGGGCGCGACGTCGATGTGCCGCTCAGCCGGCTCGGCGAGGAGCAGGCCGACGCACTCGGCCACTGGTTCGCCTCGGGCGCGGAGGGCGACCGGCCCGACGTGCTGCTCTCCTCCCCCTATCGCCGCGCCCTGCAGACCGCGCGGCATTTCCGCGACGCGGGCGGGGCGGCCCCCGACGAGCGCATCTGCATGGACGAGCGATTGCGCGAGAAGGAGTTCGGCGTTCTCGACGGGCTTACAACCCGCGGCATCGCCAGCCACTTCCCGGACCAGGCCGGCTTCCGCCGCACGCTCGGCAAATTCTACCACCGGCCGCCGGGCGGGGAGAGCTGGTGCGACGTGATCCTGCGGCTGCGATCGCTGCTCGACACGGTGTCGCTGCATTATTCCGGGCGGCGGGTGATGATCTTCGCGCACCAGGTCGTCGTGCTGTGCCTGCGCTACATCATCGAGAATCTCGACGAGGCGGCGATCCTCGCGATCGACCGGGAGGGCGACGTCGCCAATTGTTCGGTGACCGAATATCGCTTCGATCCCGATGCCGGGCGGAACGGCAACCTCGTGCTTGAACGCTATAACGCCACCGCACCGATGGTGGCCGAGCATGCCGCGGTGACGCACGCGCCCGATCCGATCGTGGCGGCCCGCGGGTGAGCGCGCACGTCGCGATCGACGTCGCCTGGCGGAGCGCGCATCCGCTGCCCGATCATCATCCCGGAACCGACAAGAACCAGCGCGGCCGCGTTCTGCTGGTCGGCGGCAGCATGTTCGTCCCCGGCGCGCTGAGCCTGACCGGCGAGGCTGTGCTGCGCGCCGGCGCGGGCAAGCTGCAGATCGCGACGGTCGACGCGGCGGCGATGCATCTCGGCGTGCTCGTCCCCGAGGCGGCGATGATCGGCCTGCCCACCGCCAGGGACGGCGAGATCGGGCGGGGGGCGGCCGAGAAGCTGGCCGATGCCGTGGCCTATTGCGATTGCCTGCTGATCGGGCCGGGCATGGTGAGCCAGCCCAGCGCTCGCGCGCTGATCGAGGGGCTGCTGCCGCTGCTGCGCGAGGGGCAGGTGGCGATCCTCGACGCCGCCGCCATCTCCTGCGCGCGGGCCTGCGCCCCGCTGATCGCCGCGCAGCAGGGCAAGGTGATCCTGACGCCGCACCATGGCGAGATGGCGCGCCTGACCGGGATCGGCGAGGACGCGATCGATCATGACCCGCGCGACTCCGCCCGCGCTGTGGCGGCCGAGTTCGAGGCGGTCACCGTGCTCAAGGCCGCCGAGACCGTGGTCGCGGCGCCCGGCGGCGAGACCCTGCTTTATTCGAGCGACTGCGTGGGGCTAGCGACCGGCGGGTCGGGCGACGTGCTCGCCGGGGTGATGGCGGGCCTCGCCGCGCGCGGCGCCGATCCACTGACGGCGGCCGGCTGGGCCGTCTGGCTGCACGGCGAGGCGGGGCGGGCGGCGGCGCGGAGGATCGGGCCGATCGGCTTCCTCGCCCGCGACCTGGCCATGGAGATACCCCGGCTGATGGCCGGGGTCGCCAGTTCCGCGTCAGCCGCCGGGTAGTTCGGCGAGGCTGTCCCGTCCGATCGCGGCGATCGAGGTGGCGCCGGTGAGCGCCATCGCCACCCGCATCTCGGCTTCGATCAGCTCGAGCAGATGGGCGACGCCGCGCTGCCCGCCGCCGGCCAGCGCATAGACCCAGGCGCGCCCGAGCAGCACCGTGTCGGCGCCGAGCGCGAGCAGCCGGACCACGTCGAGTCCCGATCGCACGCCGCCGTCGACGAGGATCGGCAGCGATCCGCCCACCGCGTCGGCGATCGGCGGCAGGGCGCGGGCCGTCGACAGCACGCCGTCGAGCTGTCGGCCGCCATGGTTGGACACGACGATGCCGTCCGCGCCGCTGGCCACCGCCTCGCGCGCGTCCTCGGGGTCGAGAATGCCCTTCAGGATCAGAGGGCCCTTCCATTCGCTGCGGATGAAATCGAGGTCGCGCCAGTGGATCGCGGGATCGAAATTGCCGCCGACCCAGGCGAAGAAATCCTCCATGCCTTTTCGCCCGCCCAGCACCGGCGCGACATTGCCCAGATGGTGCGGACGGCCCATCAGGCCGACGTCCCACGCCCAGCCGGGCCGCATCATCGCCTGGCCGACCCGGCGGAGCTGCCCGCCGAGGCCGGGCGCGCCCGACAGGCCGCTGCGGCGGTCGCGATAGCGCGTACCCGGCACCGGCATGTCGATGGTGAAGACCAGCGCCGAGCAGTTCGCCTCGACCGCCTGCGCGAGCAGGTCGCGCATGAAGGCCCGGTCACGGATCATGTAGAGCTGGAACCAGAAGGGCCTGCTTGCCCCGCGCGCCACCTCGGCCAGCGGACAGGCCGAAACGGTCGAGAGGGTGAAGGGGATGCCCGCCGCCTCCGCCGCTCGCACCGCCTGCACCTCGCCCCGCCGCGCGGTGAGCCCGGCGAGGCCGATCGGCGCCAGCGCCACCGGCATCGCGAGCTTCTGGCCGAACAGTTCGGTCGACAGGTCGATCCCGGACACGTCGCGCAGCACCCGCTGGCGCAGCGCGATCGCCTCCAGATCGGCGATGTTGCGGCGGAGCGTCACCTCGGCATAGGCGCCGCCGTCGATATATTCGAACAGGAAATGCGGCAGCCGCCGCCGCGCTGCTTCGCGATAGTCGATCGCCGATGCTGCGATCATGCCCGTCTTGCCTCCCCTTTGATGGTCGTCCCGGCCGCTCGGCTCAGCCCGCGAAATTGCCGGCGAAGGCGACCTGGTCGAGCGGCTTGCGGTCGCTCGGCTTCTCGCGCTCGCGATATTTCTCGGGCAGCACCGAGGGATCGGCCTGGCGGCCGACCGCGGCCGCGGCCTCGATCCGGAAGCCGTCGGGCACGCCCAGTTCGCGTCGCGCCGCGTCGAAGTCGACGCCGGCCATGCCGTGCGCGCGCAGGCCCAGCTTCTCCGCCTGTAGCGCGAGCGACATCCAGGCGGCGCCGGTGTCGAAGCTGTGGGTGTGCGACGGGCTGTCCTTGAAGCTGGTGTCCGACACGAAGAAGATGAGCAGCGAGCTGTTCCCCGCCCAGGCCTGGTTGGCGGGGAGGAGCAGGCCGACGAAGCGGTCCCAGTCGGCGTCGCCCTTTTCCGCATAGAGCAGGCGCCAGGGCTGGGCGTTGAACGCCGACGGCGCCCAGCGCGCGGCGTCGAACAGCGTGTCGCGCTCCTCCGCCGACAGCCGCGATCCGTCGAAGGCGCGGGGCGACCAACGGTCGAGGAACAGGCGGTCGACTTTGGTATCGCTGCTACGGTCGGTCATTCGCGTCATCCTTCTGTCAGGGGGCGCTGCATGATTAGACGGCGAAGGCCTCCCCCGCCAATGGCCGGATCGGAAAAGTTGCGTTCGCGAATTCGCGCCGATTTACCGCTTTCCGAGCGGCGGCAGCACCACCGTTTCCAGCAGGTCGAGCGGCATCGCGCCGTTGCCGAGGACGAGCGCGTGGAACTGACGCAGGTCGAAGCGCTTGCCCATCCGCGCCTTCAGCCTGTCGCGCATCGCCAGCAGGCGGAGCTGCCCGAGCTTGTAGCCGAGCGCCTGACCGGGCCAGGCCATGTAGCGCTCGATCTCGGCGACGATCTCGCTCATCGGTGAACCGCTGTTCGCTTGCATATAGGCGATCGCCTGCTCGCGGCTCCATTTGAGCTGATGCATGCCGGTGTCGACGACCAGGCGGACGCAGCGGAACAGGTCGTCGGCGAGCCGCCCGACGTCGCCTGCCGGATCGTGCGCGTAGAGGCCCATCTCCGCCGCCAGCCGCTCGGCATAGAGGCCCCACCCCTCCTGATAGGCGTTGAAGCTGGCGATGCGCAGCATCAGCGGCGCCTGCGGCAAGGCGAGCAGGGTCGCGCCCTGGGTGTGGTGGCCGGGCACGCCCTCATGATAGCTCAGCGTCGGCAGGCCGTAGCGATGGACGCCGGCCATGTCGCGCAGGTTGATCCAGTAGATGCCGGGGCGCGAGCCATCGAGCGACGGGCCGTCATAATAGCCGCCCGGCGCCGAATCCTGGGTCGCCTCTGGCACCGCGCGGATTTCCAGCCGCTGGGCGGGGATCATCGCGCGCGGCAGGAACTGGTGCTGGCGCGCCTCCATGCCAGCGACCAGCTTGCGCAGATAGTCGAGCACCTCCTCGCGCCCGGCGGGCGTGTCGGGGAAACGCTGCTTCGGATCGTCGGCGAGCGCGTTGAGCCGGTCGCGCAGCGAGCCCCTGGAGAAGCCGAGCTGGCGGAGCCGCGCCTCGATCCGCGACGTGACCAGCTTGACCTGTTCGAGACCGATCCGGTGGATCTGCTCGGGTGTCTCGTCGCTGTCGCCGACCGAGCGGACATTGGCGGCATAGAGCGCCTCGCCATCGGGCTGGATCCAGACGCCGGCTTCCTCGCGGCCCTTAGGCAGCAGGTCGCGCACCCGGTTGCGCACCCGCTCGAAGCCGGGTCGGGCGCGCTTTTCCAGCGCCGCGATAGCCCGCTGCTCGGCGGCTTCGCGGGTGCGCGCATCGAGCCCGGCAGCAGCCATCCGGTCACGCAGCGCGACGATCATCGGATGCCGGTCGGCCGGTCCGGCGAGGAAGCTCTCGACCACCGGAAGCGTCTTTTCGAGCAGCGCGCGCGGCGGAATGCAGCCGATCGCCTCGTCCGCCTCCGATTTCTCGACCACTCCCGCGAAGCCCGTCGCGAAGCCGTCGAGCTTCTCGATCCAGGCGTCGACCTCGATCGGCGACGACAGCGGCTGCTGCGCGATCATCACGTTCGGCGTGTTCACCACGGGGCCGGAGATCTGGTTGATGACATAGGGCTCGTGCCCCGAGAACCAGAAGGGGTTGGGTCGGCCATAGCCGATCGCGGCGCTGCGCGTGCCGTTCTCGATCACCGCGGCCGCGATCTTCAGCCGGAGCTGGCCGAGCCGGTCGTTCTCGCACTCGATCTGTTCGATGGCGATGCCCGCTTCGCCCAGCGCGGTGCGCCAGGCTTCCTCCCCTGCGGGCGAATAATCGTCCATCGACCGCGCATAGGGGCCACCCGCCGCCGATCCCGCGACCCCGCCATAGGTGGCGATCTCGGGCGTGTGGCGCAGCAGCTTGAGCGTGATCGCGTCGACCGGCGTGGTGATCGGGCAGGGACCGGGCCGCTTCGGCGGCGGGGCGGGCTGCGCCGCCAGCGCGGCGGGAAGCACCGGGACGATGGCGGTCGCACCGAGCAACTGCCCGAAGCGGCGGCGCGAGACGGCGGGGACGTGAGATGATTCCATAGATGCTGCGGCATGTGGTGACATTTTCGGGGCGGGACGGCAACAGTCGGCCGATGTTCATCCTCGATTCGATTGAAGCTCCGGGCGGGCACGTCGCGCGGATCAGCCTCGACAGGCCCGCCGCGCGCAACGCGATCGCGATCGACCAGTGGCTGGCGCTCGCCGGCGCGGTCGTGGACGCCGCCGCCTCGGGCGCCCGCGCGCTGATCCTCCGGTCGGGCGCGCCCGGCATCTTCTCGGCAGGCGCGGACCTCGGCGATCTCGCCGGGCTGGTGGCCGATCCGGCGCTGCGGCATCGCTTCCGCATCGACATGGCGCGCGCCTTCGATGCGATCGCAGGCCTGCAGATCGCGACGATCGCCGCGGTCGACGGCGGCTGCTATGGGGCCGGCGTCGCGCTGGCGATGGCCTGCGACATGCGGATCGCGGGCGACGGGGCGCGGTTCGCTATCACCCCGGCCAAGGTCGGCATCGTCTATCCGGCGGGCGATGTCGCCAGGCTGAAGGCGCTGGTCGGACCGGGGCAGGCGATGCGGCTGCTCGCCACCGGCATGACGATCGACGCCGACGAGGCGCTGGCGATCGGCCTGGTCGAGGAGCGGGCCCGCTCGGCCGATGAGGCGGCGCTGGCGCTGGCCGAGGCGATCGCCGCCAATGCGCGATCGAGCGTCGCCGGGCTGAAGCGCATCCTGGCCGGCGACGAGGCCGCCGACCGGTTGTTCGAGGACGCGTTCGGCGGCGCCGACTTCGGCGAGGGGCTGGCCGCCTTCCGGGAGCGGCGCAAGCCGGCGTTCGGGGCATGAGCGACGTGCTGCTGATCGCCGATCATGCGTCGAACCATGTGCCGGCCGACATCGATCTCGACATCGATCCGGTGCTGCTGAACCAGCATATGGCGATCGACATCGGCGTCGAGCCTCTCGGCCGGCTGCTCTGCGCCCGGCTCGGCATGGATGGCATCTTCGGCCCGGTCTCGCGCCTCGTCGTCGACCTCAACCGTGAGGAGGACGCCCCCGGCCTGATCCCGTCCGAAAGCGACGGCTTCGCCATTCCCGGCAACAGGCTGCTCGACGCGGAAGGGCGCAGGGCGCGGGTCGAGCGCTTCTGGCGGCCCTATCACCGGACGATCGCCGATCGCATCGCGGTGGAACGACCCTGCCTGATCGTGTCGCTGCACAGCTTCACGCCGCGTCTGTCGGCCCGGCCGGAGGAGGCGCGGCCCTGGCAGGTTGGCGTCCTCTACAACCGGGACGACCGCGCCGCCCGGCCCGGCATCGCCGCGCTCCGCGCTGCCGGCATCGTCACCGGGGACAATGAGCCCTATTCGGGCAAGGTGCTCAACGCGACGATGAACATGCACGCGGAGGCGAACGCCGTGCCCTATCTGGGGCTGGAGGTGCGCCAGGACCTGATCGGCGACGAGGCGGGCGTCGCCGACTGGGCCGACCGGCTGGCGCCCGTGATCGCCGCGGTGGCGGACGGCCTGCGCAAGACGGCCCATGGCGGCTGAGCCGTTGCGCCGCATGGACGGTCGGCCGGTTCCTTGGTAGGCAGGACCATCGCCGGCATCGCTCCCGTAAGCGCCGGCGACTGAGAGACCGGCGTGCTCCCGCTTACGAAGGAGTGCTGCCGTGGACCCCGATATCGACCGGACGGCACTGCTGCGCGCGCATGCGACGCTTTCCGCCGGCTGCGCCTTCGTCGCGATGCGCGCCGGGCAGGAAGAGGCGGCGCGGACCTCCCACCCGGCGCACGCGCGGATGACCGGCAATCGCCTGCATGAGCTCGACCGCTTCCTGTCCGTGCTGATCGACGAGGCGGCCTCGCTGAGGACTGGACCGCGTCGGGACGCGCGCTTCTTCGCGCGTATGCGCAACACCCCGGAAAAGCTTCGGCGGCTCGGGTCCGCGGCCGCGCTCCACGGCGCCGTCGGCCAGCGGTTGGGCGCGATCGGACGTGTCTGCGCCTATCTGCGTCATTGCGGCGATGGGGTCCACCGCTCCGGTCTGGCCCATGACATGCGGCTCGCCGGCGGGAGGGCGGATCAGGAGAGGCCGACCGCGGAAGCGTCCATGGCGATGTACCTCGAACCCCCGACGATCGTCGCGATCGCCGGCCTCTATCGCTTCGTGGGGGACGCGTTGATCGGGGCCGTGGACGGGACCGCGCCTTGACTTTGGCCCGCCGAGCGCCCATTTGCGCTATTGCTAACGTCGCCTGCGACGGAATTTGATGCCTGACTCCGTCAGGCCTGATCCGCGGTGGAAGTAGGTTTCCATCTCGAACGATCCGGCTCCCGGCTGATCCTTCCTTTCTCTCGCTTCAAGCTCCGTTCGTGCTTTTGCGGACGGATTCCCTGATGTTTTGAAAGGACATCATCATGCCTATCGGCACCGTCAAATTCTTCAACGCCGACAAGGGCTACGGCTTCATCGCCCCCGAGGACGGCGGCAACGACAGCTTCGTGCATGTCAGCGCCGTAGAACGCGCCGGCATGGTCACGCTGAACAAGGACCAGCGGATCAGCTACGAAATCGAGACCGACCGCCGCGGCAAGCCGTCGGCCGTTAACCTCCAGGCCGTTTGAATCCTTGGCCAAGGAGGAACTGCTCGTTCTCAACGGTGTGATCCAGGAGATACTTCCCGATGGACGCTTTCGCGTTTCGCTGGAGAATGATCATATGATCATCGCCTACACGGCCGGCCGGATGCGGCGCTTCCGCATCCGATCGGTCGTGGGCGACGCCGTCCAGGTGGAGATGAGCCCCTATGATCTCGGCAAGGGCCGGATCATCTATCGCGAGCGGACGCCCGGACCTGCGGGTGCGGGCGGTCGCAGGCCGCGACGCTGACTTTTATCATGATCCGCGTCCGATCGGACGCGACAAGGACATCAATGTTTTTCAAGAAGACTATCGGTAGCAGCAAGAACCTCTACCCCAACGCCGCTTTCCCCAAGAAAGCCCGAGGCGCGACGAACGGGACCTTGTCCCGCCAGGAACTCCAGCGCATCGTCGCCGATATCCTCGGCTGATCGCGCTTCAACCATAAGGACCGCGCCATGTCGGCTACCAGCGATTTCTATCTCGCCCGCGCGGCGGAAAGCGCCCTCCTGGCAGACGCCACCGACCTGGCGAATGTGCGGGATCGCTGGCTTCGCGCCGAGAGCGCCTGGCGCGCAATGGCCGAAAAGCTGGTGAGGAGCGAATCCAAGCGTGCCGAGGCAGCGATCGAGAAAGCCGAGCGCTCCGGCCTCTGACGCGGCCGGTCAGAGCATCGTGCGCTTGATTTGACGCACCCACGTCCGCTCATCCTCAGGAGGGACTGAGCTTTGGCGAAGGCCCATCTCGAAGGATCCACATATCCTCCGAGATGCCATTTCGCCTTCGCTCAATGGCTCCTCAGGGGTGAGGGTCCCGATAAACCGCACGATGCTCTAGAATAGGGCTGGCTAGTGCCGCTCGGCAGGGACAAGCTCGGCAGCGTCGCGCGCCGCGATCGCCGCGCTCTGGGCCAGCAGGTCGAGCATGCGATCGCTGACGCGCTGATCGAGCAGCATCTGGATTCCGAGCTCGAGCTTCGTCGCCCGGGCGACGTCTCCGGCTCGGGCGAAGATCGTCCGGGTGATCTTTAGGCTGTCGAGCAGTTCCCGGCGCCGCATCGAACGGTCGTCGTCATCCGGGTTCATCGGAACCTCCTTGCGCAACCACGATAGGTAGGGACAACGCACCGGTGCGCCGCTTTGTTCAGCCCTCCGTCGCACGGGCGCGGGAGCGCAGGTAGAGGTGGGTCGTCATCGTCGCGCCCAATATCGGCGCGACCAGGTTGACGAAGGGGACCAGGAACAGGGCGGTCACGGTCGATCCGATCAGCATCCGTTCGATCCGCGTCCTTGCCAGCCAGACCTGCCGCTCCGCCCGGTCGCCATGGCGCGCGGCGACCATCTCGCCCAGGTCGCGACCGAAGGCGATGCCGTTGACGATCACGAACAGGACCAGCGGTCCGACGCCCGTGAACAGCAGGATGACGTAGAAGGGCAGGGCGACCAGATTGTAGATCAGTACGCGCGCGGCCGATCGCAAGCCGAGCAGGACGGCGCCGCCCGCCCCGATCGATCGCGCCGCGGTCGCGGCCCGCGGATAATGGCGTTGCTCGACGATGGCGGCGATCCGCTCGACAAAGGCGCAGACCACGCCCAGCGCGACCGCCGGGAACAGGAACCACAACGCGAGCAGGGTCAGTATGACAGCGCCGACTCCGCCCTCGGCCGGGCTGAGGGTGCATTCCATGTCACCGAACGCGGCGCAGGGATCGCTCCCCGCCAGTGCCCAGCCGAGCACGACGCCGAGCGCGGCGAAGATCAGCAACGTGACCAGCAGCGACCGGAGCAGGATGCGGAGGATCCGGGAATCGAACAGGTCGCCCAGGGCGAGGGGAAGAATGCCGATCACCGCGGCACTACGGTTGACGGCGGGCGGAGTTCCGGAAGGCGGAGCCGCATCACGCGGCGTCGGCTCCGGCCTCGCCGTCGCGCTCCTCGAGGATCGTCCGGCGGAACGCCGCGCCGGTCGGCGACAGCTCCTCGTTGTGGACGAGCCACAGCGAGCTGGGGCTGGGCGCGGCGAAGGAACGGTTGACGACATTGTCGACGTGCAGTCGCGCCATCGACTGGGCGATGATGGTCGGCCCGAAGCCGGCCGAAACGAGGCCGAGCAGCGTCGCCAGGCTGCGCGCCTCATGCGCGATCTTGGGCACGAAGCCCGCCTCCTCGCACAGCGCGAAGAAATGCTCGGTGAAGCCGGTGCCGTTGGGCGGCCCGTAGAGGACCAGCGGTTCGTCGCGGAGGTCGGCGATCCGGGGCGGCTGCGGACGGCGGGCAAGCCAATGATCGTCGCGCACCGCCAGGATCATCTCCTCCTGCTGAAGGCATTGCGCCACCATGCCTTCGGGCAGGATCGGCGTCCGGTAGTCGCGGACGATGCCGATATCGAGCTGGCGGCTGAGCACGCCCTCGATCTGCTCGTCGCGTCCCTGTTCGCGCAGGACCAGCTCGACATCGGGATAGCTTTGCCGGAAGCGGTGCAGCGCCCGCGCGACGAAGGGTATGAACGGGCCCGAGGTGGTGAAGCCCAGGCCGAGCCGGCCGATCTCGGCACGATGGGCGAGCCGTGCGATCCGCGCCGCGCGATCGGCCTGCTCCAGCGCCCGGCGCGCCTCCGGCTCGAACAGCCGCCCCGCCTCGGTCAGGCGGACGCGCCGGCTGGTGCGATCGAACAGCCGCACGCCCAGCTCGTCCTCCAATGCCCTGATCTGCTTGCTGAGCGGCGGCTGCGAGATGCCGAGCCGCTGGGCCGCGCGGCCGAAATGCATCTCGTCGGCGACACGGAGGAAGTAACGCAAATGCCGCAGGTCCATCGATCCATTCCGTGAGGATATCGATCGAGGCATATTATGTATTAGACGCGAAATGTCCAACGCGGCATGGGCGTGATGAACAGGACGGCGCCCCGCGCCGGTCGCCGCGGATTCCGCGGGGCCCACGACCAGCGGTTTCAGCGTCCGAAATTGTCAGGAGAGGTGAAAGGCATTGCGTCGCGGCACCAGTTCCGCCGACGATGCATCCGGGAGTCGTGAATGATCGGTATCGTCAAGGTCGCCCTGCATCGTCCCCTGACCTTCATCGTCATGGCGATCCTGATCGCGATCGGAGGCACGCTCGCGGCGCTGCGCATGCCGGTCGACATCTTCCCGAACATCCGCATCCCGGTGATCGCCGTGGCCTGGCAATATGCCGGCCTGCCGCCTGAGGACATGGCGGACCGGATCATCGGCCCCTATGAGCGGGTGCTGACCACGACGGTCAACGACATCGATCATGTCGAGAGCCAGTCGCTGCTCGGCGTCGGCATCGTCAAGATCTACTTCCAGCCGGGCGCCGATATCCGCACCGCCACCGCGCAGGTCACCTCGATCTCGCAGACCGTGCTGCGGCAGATGCCGCCGGGCACCACTCCGCCGCTCATCCTCAACTACAATGCGTCGACCGTGCCGATCCTCCAGCTCGCCCTGTCGGGCAAGGGGCTGTCGGAGCAGCAGCTGTTCGACATCGGCCAGAACCAGATCCGGCCGCAGCTCGTCACCGTGCCCGGGCTTGCCATGCCTTTCCCGTCGGGCGGCAAGCAGCGGCAGGTCCAGATCGATCTCAACCCGCTCGCGCTCCAGTCGAAGGGGCTGTCGGCGCAGGACGTCGGCGCCGCCATCGCCGCGCAGAACCAGATCAACCCCGCCGGCTTCGTCAAGATCGGCGAGATGCAATACAGCGTCCGCCTGAACAACGCGCCCGCGTCGATCGAGGCGCTCAACAACCTGCCGGTCAAGGTGGTCAACGGCGCGACCATCTACATGCGCGACGTCGCCTATGTTCGTGACGGCAGCGCGCCGCAGCAGAACATCGTCCATGTCGAGGGGGGACGTTCGGCCTTGCTGACCGTCCTCAAGAATGGCGCGACGTCGACCCTGGCTATCGTCGAGGGGGTCAAGGAGACGTTGCCGCGCATCGCCGCGACGCTGCCCGAGAGTCTTCGTATCCTGCCGATCGGCGACCAGTCGCTGTTCGTCAAGGCGGCGGTGCAGGGGGTCATCCACGAAGGCGCGATCGCCGCGGCGCTGACCTCGCTGATGATCCTGCTGTTCCTTGGTTCGTGGCGGTCGACGATCATCATCGCGCTGTCGATCCCGCTCGCCATCCTCGGTGCGATCGCGGCGCTCGGGGCCTTCGGCCAGACGCTCAACGTGATGACGCTGGGCGGGCTCGCGCTCGCGGTCGGCATCCTCGTCGACGACGCGACGGTGACGATCGAGAACATCAACTGGCACCTCGAGCAGGGCAAGACCGTGATCGAGGCGATCCTGGCCGGCGCGGCGCAGATCGTCACGCCGGCCTTCGTCTCGCTGCTGTGCATCTGCATCGTGTTCGTGCCGATGTTCTTCCTGCCCGGTGTCGCCGGCTTCCTGTTCGTGCCGATGGCGCTGTCGGTCGTCTTCGCGATGATCGCGTCCTTCATATTGTCGCGCACGCTGGTACCGACGATGGCGATGTACCTGCTCAAGGCGCACCGGCCGGGCGACGAGGACGAGCATCTTGCCGGCACGCCCGGCTCGCACAACCCGCTGGTCCGTTTCCAGCGCGGCTTCGAGCATCGCTTCGAGAAGGTCCGGGCCGGCTATGTCGGCCTGCTCCGCCGCGCGCTCCAGGCGCGCAAGCGCTTCCTGCTCGGCTTCATGGTCGTGGTGCTGCTGTCGTTCGGCCTGGTGCCGTTCCTTGGCAGCAACTTCTTCCCATCGGTCGATTCCGGTCAGATCGCGATGCACGTCCGCGTCCCCGCCGGCACCCGCATCGAACAGACCGCCGCGACCTTCGACCGCATCGCCCGCGAGGTCCGCACGATCATTCCGACGAGCGAGCTGGCGTCGATCACCGACAATATCGGCCTGCCGGTCAGCTCGATCAACACGGTCTACAACAACAGCGGCACGATCGGCCCGCAGGACGGCGACATGTTGATCGCGCTCGCCGAGGACCACCGCCCGACCGAGCGGATCGTCGCCGAGCTGCGGCGCGAGCTCCCCCGCCGTTTTCCTGGCGTGACCTTCTCCTTCCTGCCGGCCGACATCACCAGCCAGATCCTCAATTTCGGCGCGCCGGCCCCTATCGACATCCAGATCGCCGGCAAGAAGGCGGCCGACAACCGCGCCTATGCGCAGAAGCTGCTCGCCAGGATCGCCACCATTCCCGGCCTGGCCGACGCGCGCATCCAGCAGCCGGCGCGCGCGCCGCAGCTCAACGTCGACGTCGATCGCTCGCGCGCCGGCCAATATGGGCTGACCGAGCGCGACGTCACCACCAGTCTGGCCAGCCAGCTCGCCGGCACCTCGCAGACCGCGCCGGTCTTCTTCGTCAATCCCGAGAACGGCGTGCAATATCCGGTGGTGGCGCAGGCGCCCGAATATCTGGTCGGATCGATGGGCGACCTGTCCAACCTGCCGGTGTCGGGTGCCGCCAACGTGCCGGTGCAGCCGCTCGGCGGTCTCGCCGCGATCGAGCGGTCCAGCACCGTGCCGGTCGTCTCGCACTATAATATCGAGCCGGTGCTCGACATCTTCGCGACCACGCAGGGCCGCGACCTGGGCGCGGTCGCGGGCGACGTGCGGCGCGCGATCAAGGCGCTGGAGGCGGAGCAGCCCAAGGGCGTCACCGTCACCATCCGCGGCCAATATGCGACGATGAACACCGCCTTTTCGGGGCTCGCCTTCGGGCTGCTCGGCGCGGTCGTGCTGATCTACCTGCTGATCGTCGTCAACTTCCAGAGCTGGGTCGATCCGTTCGTGATCATCACCGCGCTGCCCGCGGCGCTCGCCGGTATCGTCTGGATGCTGTTCACCACCGGCACGACGCTATCGGTGCCCGCGCTGACCGGCGCGATCATGTGCATGGGCGTGGCGACCGCCAATTCGATCCTGGTGGTCAGCTTCGCGCGGGAGAGGCTCGCCGAGCTCGGCGATGCGACCATGGCCGCGATCGAGGCCGGCATGGTCCGCTTCCGCCCGGTGCTGATGACCGCGCTGGCGATGATCATCGGCATGGCGCCGATGGCGTTCGGGCTGGGCGAAGGCGGCGAGCAGAACGCACCGCTCGGCCGCGCCGTGATCGGCGGCCTGATCTGCGCTACCATCGCCACCCTGTTCTTCGTCCCCACCGTCTTTGCCCTGGCGCACCGCAAGCGGGGCGCGAAGGCCGTCTCCTTGGAAATGCAGTCCAGCCATGTCTGAGCCCTCCAGCACCCCGGAAACCCAGATCGATCGGGGCCCCGATGGCCGCACCCTGAAGCGAGTGGGCATCGGCGCCGGCGCGGTGGCGCTGATCGTCGTCGGCATCGGCGTCGCCTCGCGCATCAGCGCCACCAACGAACTGCGCCGGACCGCCGCCGACGCCGCGGTGCCGACCGTGTCGGTGGTGCTGCCCACCGTCGACGGGGAGGGAGGGAAGCTGCTGCTGCCCGGCAACGTCCAGGCGTTCAACAGTGCCGCCATCTACGCGCGGACCAACGGCTATGTCCGCCGCTGGCTCGCCGACATCGGAGATCGGGTGCATGCGGGCCAGCCGCTCGCGGTGCTCGACGCACCCGAGCTCGACCAGCAGCTTGCAGCCGCCCGCGCCGACTATCAGACCGCGCTCGCCAACCAGCGCCTCGCCGACATCACCGCGAAGCGATGGAGCGCGATGCTGGCGCAGGACGCGGTGTCG
The DNA here is from genome assembly GCF_900167915.1 of Rhizorhabdus histidinilytica. Classification (GTDB taxonomy): domain Bacteria; phylum Pseudomonadota; class Alphaproteobacteria; order Sphingomonadales; family Sphingomonadaceae; genus Rhizorhabdus; species Rhizorhabdus histidinilytica. The sequence continues at coordinate 34,145 of NZ_FUYM01000001.1, forward strand.
CGGCAGGAAGCGGACGAGAAGGCGGGCGACCTCGCCGCGCGCACCGCGCTGTCCAATGCCGCGCTCGCCAATGTGAAGCGGCTCCAGGCGCTGCAGGGCTTCACCCGGCTGACCGCGCCGTTTGACGGCGTTGTGACGAGTCGGTCGGCGCAGATCGGTGCGCTGGTCGTCGCGGGCAATGCGGCGGCGCAACCGCTGTTCACCGTGTCCGATACCCATCGCATGCGTGTCTACGTCCGCGTCCCGCAGGGCTATTCGGCCTCGATCCGCCCCGGCATGGAGGCAACGATGTCGCTGCCCGAATATCCGGGCCGGGCCTTCGCCGCGAGGCTGACCCGCAGCGCCGGTGCGGTCGACGCGCAGTCGGGTGCGGTGCTCGTCGAACTCCAGGCCGACAATCGCGACGGCGCGCTCAAGCCGGGGGCGTTCGCACAGGTCAGCTTCCGGGTCGGCGCGGGCCAGGGCAACGGCGTCAGCCTGCCCGGCAGTACGATCCTCTATGGGAAGGACGGTCCGACCGTCGCGGTGGTCGGCCGCGACGGCCATGTCACCGTCAAGCCCGTCGCCATCGCCCGCGACGAAGGCGCCACGGTGCTGCTGTCGGGCGGTGTCGTACCTGGCGAGCGAGTGATCGACACGCCGCCCGATGCGATCCGCAGCGGCGATCGGGTGCGGGTGCAGACCACGGCCGATGCCGCCGGAAAAGGCGCCGCACATGCGGGCTGAAGGCCGCGCCGCGGTACTGGCCCTGGCATTGGCGATGATGGCGGGTTGCTCGATGGCACCCGCCTATCGTCCGCCGCAGACGCCCGCGCCGCAGGGTTTCAAGGAGGTCGAGGGCTGGACCGCCGCGACGCCGATGGATGCCGCGCCGCGCGGCGATTGGTGGACGGCCTTCGACGATCCGGTGCTCGACGACCTGATCAGGCGCGCCGCACAGGCGAGCCCGACCCTGGAGGCGGCGCTCGCCCGCTACAACCAGGCGCGCGCAGCGGCGCGGATCGAATCCGCCGACCTGTTCCCGCAGATCGCGGCCGGCGCCGACGCAGGCCGCCAGCGCGTGTCGGGCAATCGCTTCAACGGGAACGGTACCGCGCAGACCTACAGCCAATATACGGTCGGCGCGACGCTCGATTATGAGCTCGACCTGTGGGGCCGCATCCGCAACGGCGCCAAGGCGGCGCGCGCCGATGCGGAGGCGAGTGGCGACGATCTCGCCTCGGCCCGGCTCAGCCTGCAGACCGCGGTGGCCGACGCCTATGCGCGCCTGCGCGGGCTCGATGCCGAGGCGGAGCTCCTGCGCCAGACCGTCGACGCCTTCGGCAAGGCCTATGAGCTGACCGCGAAGCGCCATGACGGCGGCATCGCCTCCGGCAGCGACGTCAATCGTGCGCGGACGGTGCTCGACAATGCCCGCGCGCAGATCTCGGCGATCGCCAACCAGCGCGCGGCGACCGAGCACGAGATTGCCGCGCTGGTCGGCGCGGTGGCGTCGGACTTCGCGATTCCCGTGCGCGACCGGCCGCTGGTATCGCCGGCGATACCGGCCGGCGCGCCCTCCGCCCTGCTCCAGCGGCGGCCCGACATTGCGGCGGCCGAGCGGCGGATGTTCGCGGCCAATGCGCGGATCGGCGTGGCGCGGGCGGCCTTCTTCCCGACGCTGACGCTCGGCCTCGCGGGCGGCTGGCAGACAACCCATGGCGAGCTGTTCGCCGCACCCAACGGCTTCTGGGGGCTCGGGCCGGCTTCGGCGCTGCTGTCGCTGTTCGACGGGGGCCGGCGCAAGGCGGGGGTGCGTCTGTCGCGCGCCGAATATGATGAAATGGCGGCCGACTATCGCGGCACCGTGCTGACCGCTTTCCGCGAGGTCGAGGACGCGCTTGCGGCGAGCCGCCACCTGGCCGACCAGATCGCCCAACAGCGCAGCGCCGCGACGGCGGCCGAGCGGACCAGCCAGCTCGCGCTGACCCGCTATCGCGACGGCGCGGCCGACTATCTGGAGGTGGTGACGGCGCAGACCGATGCGCTCGACGCCCGGCGGGCGCTGCTGTCGGCGGAGACCCAGCGCATGCGCGCGAGCGTGGCGCTGGTGCGCGCGTTGGGCGGGGCGGCCTGACGCCACACCGCCGGCATGACGGGTAGCGCGTCGCCCCCTCAGAGCGCCAATGTCGCGGCCAGCTTGCGGTATTTTTCGACGTCCTTGTCGAAGAAATAGAGCGCCGGCGCCTCATAGGTGACGAGGTAGAGCTTGCCGCCGACGAACGCACCGATCGCCTCGCCCTTGCGCCGCACCCCATCGTCCTCGCGCGCGAAGCGGTAGGTGAAGCGGATCGCCTTGTGCCCGCCCAGCGTCGCCGGCTCCTGGCTGTCGATGTCCATCTGGCTGACTGCATATTGGATGCGATAGGTCGACTCCAGCATCACCGGGATGTCGGTGATCAGCATGTCGGCCGCAACCTTGGGCAGCGGCTGGCGCTTCTTGTCGATCTCGCGCACCAGCGGTTTCCCGCTCGGGATACCGCCGAAGAAGGTGACCTTGTTGAGCTGGTCGCCGTCGCGGGTCCAGATCTCGACATTCTTGCCGTCCTTGCGGCTCAGCCGGTTCCACTCGTCGACCGGCGCGGCCGAGAAGCTCGACCCGGCGATATTCGGGCGGGGCCCGGCCGAGACCAGCGAATTGGCGGCAGCGGGCGACATGGCCGCGAGGCCCATGGAGAGGCCGATCAAAAGGCGCGTCATCGTCATATCCTCAGTTCGCCACCAGCGCGCGGATCATCTTGGCGTCGGACGCCTCGGGCATCGCGGTCAGATAGGCGTTCAGCGACTGGCGCCCTTCGTCCGCTTGTCCGTTGCGGAGCAGCGCCAGCCCCAGGTTGCGATCCAGTTCGGCCCCCATATATCCGGCGGCGCGGGCCTCGCGATAATATTGGGCGGCCACCTGCAGGTCGCGTGGGTTGCCGCGCGTGCGGTAGAGTTCGGCGCGGGCGAAGAGCAGATCCGGTCCCCAGCCGGAATCCGCCGCGAGCGACTGCAGGATATGTTCGGTGCCTCCGAAATCGTTGCGCTTGATCTGCGCGGCCAGGAAGCGCGGCAGATAGGGCGCCATGGCGGCACGATATTCCTTGGCGCGCGCGTCGCCGCCCGGCGGCATCTTCGCCGCGGCCTCGGCCAGATAGATCGACCGCTTGAGATGCGTGGGGTGCGAGTCGAAGTAGCCGGCCGTGTATTTCTGCTTGGGCTTCTGGTTGCGGCCGGCCGCGCTCGCATCCTCCTCGGCCATCAGGTTCTTCCACACCTCGGAGGGCGTCGACGCGGGATAGCCCGACAACGCGGCATATTGCAGGCCGAGCAGATCGGCATCGGTCTCCTGTTCCCTGCCATAGCGGTAGATGCCCCTCTCTATGATGCTCTGCGTGGAGCTGGTGTCGCGATTGGTCAGCGCGCCCCAGACGCCGATCCAGGCGATCGCGTCGGTCGCCCGGCGCCTTTGCTGGAAACCGGTGAGGCTATGCCGCAGCTCGAAATGCGCGAACTCGTGACCGAGCACCGCCGCCAGCTCGGCCTCGCTCCGCGACCGCAGCAGCAGGCCTGACCAGACCTGCATCGTGCCATTGGCCATCATCGACGCGTTGAAGCCGGGAATCTCCATCGCATAGATGCGCACGCCCGCGCAGCGTTCCGTGCCCACTTCGCGACACAGCACCTCGCGCAGATAGGCCTCCAGCCCGGCTTCGCGGATCCGCAGCGGACTGTCGCGCAAGCCGCGCTCGGCCTCATCCGCCTCCATCCAGACGCCGCGCTCGTCGACGGTTCGGGGTTCATAGGCACGGGTGTAGGTGGGCAACTCCAGCCCCGGCTCGGCCCCACTCGCCGGCGATGGACCGAGCAGCGCCAGGATCGAGCCGGCTCCGCACAGGGCGAAACGGGACAGGTGCCGCATGCTATTCGCCCTCCGCCGGCGCCTCGGCCGGCCTGCCGGGAAAGCCTTCGAGCAATTGCCTGACCCGCTTGGCCGCGCCTTCGGCGGTGCGCACGTCGCCGCCCATCTCCCAGTCGGCGTTCAACCAGACGAGTTCGCCGGTCTTCAGGTCGACCAGGCCGGCATGGCCCTTGTGCACGCCCGACGACACGCCAGCGCCGGGAGCGAACATGGAGACGATCTGCAATATCTTGCGACCGGTCGAGCCATATTCGTCATGCACGTTGATGAAGAGCGCATAGTCCCCGCCTTCCAGCGACTTCAACCCGGCGATGCCGTTGCCGACGCCCCAGTCGAAGCTGTCCTTGCGCTTCTTGGTCGGTAGCCGGTTGCCGGAAAAGAACTGATATTCGATCACGGACTCGGCGACCGCGCCGAACAGGTGCGAATATTCGGCTACCAGCGCACCCTCGCCGGACGCGTCTTCGTCATAGCTGATGACGACATTGCCCAGTCCCGTCTGGGCATCGGCCAGGGCCCGCGCGATATTCTCGCGCGCCTGGGTCGTCCAGTCGGCATTGGGCTCCGGCATCCCGGCAGTTGATTGCTCGCCGACCCAGATGGTGGGCCGCATCAGGACGATGCGGGCGGTGCCAGGCGCCAGGGTGAAGCCCGGCTTGTTCCCGGTCTTTTCCTGCGCCGCGGCGGATATGCCCGTCGCCGCGATCGCCACGGCACAGGCCGCGCGCAAAAACCATGTGATCTTCATGAGGCCCCCCTCCGGAGGCTATCATCCGATCAAAGCATGGCGTTGGAAAGCAGTCCGCACCGTATTGGTTCATTCTCCCGCCCGTCCTGTGGCCGGGCGGGAGAGTAAGCAGGGGTTACTCCCCCTTGACCTGACTCACGTCGCGCACCGCGCCGCGGGCGGCGTTGGTCGTGAGAGCGGCATAAGCGCGAAGGGCGGGGGAGACGTTGCGCTTGCGTCCGAACGGCTTCCAGGCCTTCTTGCCGCGCGCGACCATCTCCTCCTGCCGGGCGGCCAGCGTCGCGTCGTCGACGTCGAGGCGGATGCCGCGGTTGGGGATGTCGATCAGGATCGGGTCGCCGGTCTGGACCAGCGCGATCAGGCCGCCTTCGGCCGCCTCCGGCGAGACATGGCCGATCGACAGGCCCGAGGTGCCGCCCGAGAAGCGGCCGTCGGTGATCAGCGCGCAGGCCTTGCCCAGGCCCTTCGACTTCAGATAGCTGGTCGGGTAGAGCATCTCCTGCATGCCCGGCCCGCCCTTCGGCCCTTCGTAGCGGATCACCACCACGTCGCCGGCCTTCACCTCGTTGCCGAGGATGCCGGCCACCGCCGCGTCCTGGCTCTCATAGACGCGCGCGGTGCCATTGAAGGTCAGCACGCTTTCGTCGACGCCGGCCGTCTTGACGATGCAGCCCTCGGGCGCGAGGTTGCCGAACAGGACGGCGAGGCCGCCATCCTTGGAGAAGGGATGCTCCGCGCTGCGGATCACGCCGGCCTCGCGGTCGAGGTCGAGCTCCTTCCAGCGGTTGCTCTGGCTGAACGCCACCGTGGTGCGCACGCCGCCGGGGGCGGCCTTGTAGAATTCGCGCACGCTCTCGCTCTCGGTGCGGCTGACGTCCCAGCGGTCGAGCGCCGCGCCCAGCGTCGGCGCATGGACGGTCGGCAGGCTGGCATCGATCAGACCGGCCCTGTCGAGCTGGCCGAGGATCGCCATGATGCCGCCGGCGCGATGGACGTCCTCCATATGAACGTCCTGCTTGGCGGGCGCGACCTTGCACAGGCAGGGGACGCGACGCGACAGCCGGTCGATGTCGGCCATGGTGAACGGTACCTGGCCCTCATGCGCGGCGGCGAGCAGGTGGAGCACCGTGTTGGTCGATCCGCCCATCGCGATGTCGAGGCTCATCGCATTCTCGAACGCGGCGAAGCTGGCGATGCTGCGCGGCAGGGCGGTGGCGTCATCCTGCTCATACCAGCGGCGGGCGAGATCGACGATCGTGTGCCCCGCCTCGCGGAACAGCTTCTCGCGGTCGGCATGGGTGGCGAGGACCGATCCGTTGCCGGGCAGCGACAGACCCAGCGCCTCGGTCAGGCAGTTCATGCTGTTGGCGGTGAACATGCCCGAGCAGGAGCCGCAGGTCGGGCAGGCCGACCGCTCGATCACCTTCACCTCCTCGTCGGTGTAGTTCTCGTCGGCGGCGACGATCATCGCGTCGATCAGGTCGACCGCGATGGTCTCGCCGCGAATGTCGACCTTGCCGGCTTCCATCGGCCCTCCCGACACGAAGATGACCGGGATGTTGAGGCGCATCGCCGCCATCAGCATGCCCGGCGTGATCTTGTCGCAGTTGGAGATGCACAGCAGCGCGTCGGCGCAATGCGCGTTGACCATATATTCGACGCTGTCGGCGATCAGGTCGCGGCTCGGCAGCGAATAGAGCATGCCGTCATGACCCATGGCGATGCCGTCGTCGACCGCGATGGTGTTGAATTCCTTGGCGACGCCGCCGGCCGCCTCGATCTCCCGCGCGACGAGCTGGCCGAGGTCCTTGAGGTGGACATGGCCCGGCACGAACTGGGTGAAGCTGTTGGCGATCGCGATGATCGGCTTGCCGAAATCCTCGTCGGTCATGCCGGTGGCGCGCCACAGGCCGCGCGCGCCCGCCATGTTGCGGCCATGGGTGCTGGTGCGGGAACGATAAGCGGGCATGTCCACGGTCCTCGAATTCTTGTCGACGTGCCGCCCATGATAGGCGCTTTTCCATGGGTTGGGAAATATACTATTCAGTCGCTATAAGGTCGTAGGGAGACTTAATAGATGGACCTGCGCCAGCTCCGCCACTTCGTCGCGGTCGCCGATACGCTGCATTTCGGCCGCGCGGCCGAGCGGCTCGGCATGACCCAACCGCCGCTCAGCCAGTCGATCCTCGCGCTCGAACGCCAACTCGGCGGGGACCTGTTCGTCCGCTCCAAGCGCAGCGTCGCGCTGACCGCCTTCGGGCGGCAATGGCTCGAACATGTCCGCCCGGCGGTGGCGGCGGTCGCCGCGCTTCCCGCCATCGCCGAACGGCTGCGGTCGGGGGCGTCCGGCCGGCTCTCGCTCGCCTTCGTCAGCACCGCCGACTACAGCGTGCTGCCGACGCTGGTCGAGCGCTATTCCTCGGCCTTTCCCGAGGTCGAGCTGGAGCTGGTCGAGGCGACCAGCGACATTCAGGTCGAGGACCTGCTGAATGGGCGGATCAACGCCGGCATCCTGATCTCGACGCGATCGGCGCTGCCGCCGGCGCTCGCCTATCGCCCGCTGCTCAACGAGCCGCTGGTCGCGGCGGTGCCGGAAAGCTGGATCGAGGAGGGACGCCTTGCGACGGGTGGCGGAACGCTGCGCGGCGACGGCTGGATGGCGCAGCCGCTGATCATATTCCCGGCGCGGGTCGCGCCGGATTTCCACGACCTGGTGATGCGCTTCTACCGGTCGCGCGGGCACCAGCCCTTCATTCGGCAGGAGGCGATCCAGATGCAGACGATCATCAGCCTGGTCTCGGCCGGGCTCGGCATGGCGCTGGTGCCGGCTTCGCTGCGGCATCTGGCACGGACCGGTGTGCGCTACCTTCCGCTGGCGGGCGCGCCGGAGCTCGAAACCGGGCTGGCCTGGCACGAGCGGGACGACAGCCCGACGCTGGCGGCCTTCCTCGCGCTTGCCTCGCCATCGTCCCGCGCTTAGGACGCGTCCTCATGCGGACAACGCGTCATCCTGAACTTGTTTCAGGCGCCACCGCGCCACAGGGCATGGCTAAGAGGATGATGGGTGGATGCTGAAGCGAGTTCAGCAGGACGGTTATGGACGGGAGCTGTGGATCGTGACGGCCGGGCTCCTCCTCACCGCCTGCGGGTCGGCCGGCGACGCGGTCGCCGGGACCCGGCCGATCGACTGCCGCCTCGCCGAGGCCAGGGGCTTCGAGCAGATCTGCACGGTCGAGCGGACGGAGAGCCCCGAGGGGCCGGTCCTGGTCGCGCGGGGGCCCGACGGCGGGTTCCGTCGGCTGCTGATCGTCAGGGACGGGCGGGGCGTGATCGCGGCCGACGGTGCCGAGCCGGTCGAGGTGCGGCCGGCGGGCGGCGGCCATGTCGACGTGACGGCGGGCGGCATGGTCTATCGCCTGCCCGCGAAGGTGGCGGCATGAACGGCCGGCCGATCCTCACCGCCGCCGAGACGCGGGCCGCCGAGGAGGCGGTGTTCGCGACCGGTGTCAGCGTCGAGCAGGCGATGAAAGCCGCCGGCGGCGTGGTTGCCGAGGCGGCGTGGCGCTATGCAGGCCGGGTGCCGACGCTGGTGCTGTGCGGCCCGGGCAATAATGGCGGCGACGGCTATGTGATCGCACGGTTGCTCAAGGCGCGCGGGCTCAAGGTCCGGGTCGCCGCGAGCGGGGAGCCGAAGACCGACGCCGCCCGCGCCATGCGGGCCCGATGGGACGGGCCGGTCGAGCCGCTGGCCGAGGCTGCGCCCGCGCCGCTGCTGATCGACGCGCTGTTCGGCACCGGCCTCACGCGGCCGCTCGATCCGCCGATCGCCGGGCCGCTCGAACGGCTGGCCAGGGCGGCACGGCTGCGGATCGCCGTCGACCTGCCGAGCGGGGTGGGGACCGACGACGGCGCGCTGCTCGGCCCCGGCGTCGCCTATGAGATGACGGTCGCGTTGGCGGTGCTCAAGCCCGCCCACCGGCTCCAGCCCGCGGCGGCGTTGATGGGCCGGTTGGTGCTCGGTGACATCGACATTTCGGGCGTATCGAAGCTGGTCGAGATCGGCCGCCCGCACCTGCCGGCGCCGGGTCCCGCCGACCATAAATATACACGCGGCCATGTCGTCGTCGCCGAAGGCGCGATGCCGGGCGCGGCCCTGCTCTCCGCCATGGCGGCGCAGCGCGGCGGCGCGGGCTATATTACATTGGTGGGCAAGGCGACCGGGCTGGGCGGTCCCGCCGCGATCGTGCGCCGCGATGCGCCGCTCGGCGACGTCCTCGCCGACGACCGGGTCGGTGCGGCACTGGTCGGGCCGGGGCTCGGCCGCGATGCCGTGGCGCGGTCGCTGCTCGATGTCGCGCTGGGGGCGGGCAGGCCGCTGGTGCTCGACGCCGACGCGCTGGTGCTGCTCGTGGGCAGCGGCGCGTTGCCGGGCATGCCGGTGCTGACTCCGCACGAAGGCGAGTTCGCCAGGCTGTTCGGTGCGCTGCCGGGCAGCCGGATCGACCGCGCCCGCACGGCGGCGGAGCGGTCGCGGGCGGTGGTCGTGCTCAAGGGGCCCGATACGGTGGTGGCCGCTCCCGATGGCCGTGCGGCGATCGCGGCGCCCGCGCCGGGCTGGCTCGCCACCGCCGGGACCGGCGACGTACTCGCCGGGCTGATCGCCGCGAACCGGGCGCGGGGGCTCCATCCCTTCGACGCCGCCTGCGCGGGCGTGTGGCTTCATGGCTGCGCCGCCGGGCTGGCGGGGCCGGGACTGATCGCCGACGATCTGATCGCGCATCTGCCGCGGGCGCTGGAGGCCTGCCTGTGAGCGACGAGGAGGTGAAGGACTGGGAGCCGATCGTCCGCATCGCGGCGCGCGGTGAGGGGATCACCGCCGACGGCCGCCACTCGCCGCTGTCGGCGCCGGGCGACCTGCTCGGGCTCGACGGCAGCCTGCAGTGGGGGCCGCACCACATCGAGCCGCCCTGCCGCCATTTTCCCAAATGCGGCGGCTGCCAGCTCCAGCAGGTCGACGACGAATCCTACGCGGCCTTTCTCGGCCAGCGGATTACCGGCGCGCTCGCCCAGCAGAAGATCGATGCGCCGCCGCTCACGCCCGCTGCGCTGTCCGCGCCCGAGACCCGTCGCCGCGCTTCATTCCGTGCGGAGCGGCAGGGCAAGCGGATGCTGCTCGGCTTCAACGAGGCGCAGAGTCACCATATCGTCGATATCCGGATGTGCGCCGTGCTCCATCCGACGCTGTTCGCGCTGGTCGATCCGCTCCGCCGGCTGCTTCACCCGATGCTGCGCGACCGGCGGGCGGCGGGGGTGCAGATGACACTGGTCGACCAAGGCGTCGACCTGCTGCTCGAAAAGGTCGAGGTCGAGGGGCTCGCCGCGATCGAGGCGCTCAACGAATTCGCGCAAGCACATGGCCTCGCGCGTTTGTCGGTCGACGACGGCTATGGTCCGCAGCCGCGCTGGGAGCCCGAGCCGGCGACCGTGACGCTGGGCGGCGTCGCGGTGCCTTTTCCGGCGGGCGGCTTCCTCCAGGCGACCGCCGAGGGCGAGGCGGCGTTGCTCGCCGAGGTCGAGGAGATCGTCGGCGACGCCCGGCTGGTCGCCGATCTCTTCGCCGGGCTCGGCACCTTCACGTTGCCGCTGGCCCGGACCCGGCGCGTCTATGCGGCCGAAGGTGCGCGTGACGCGGTGCTGGGGCTGAAGGCGGCGGCCGACCGCAGCCAGCGGATGATCGGCGTCGACCATCGCGACCTGTTCCGCCGGCCGCTCGACGTTGCCGAGCTCGACCGCTTCGACGCGGTCGTGCTCGATCCGCCACGCGCGGGCGCCAAGGAACAGATGCCCGCGCTCGCCGCCACGGCGAAGGTGCGGCGGATCGCCTATGCCTCGTGCAACCCCTCCACCTTCGCTCGCGACGCACGGATGCTGGTCGAGGGCGGCTGGCGGCTGGAACGGATCACCCCCGTCGGCCAGTTCCGCTGGTCGACCCATGCGGAACTGGTGGCGGCGTTCGCACGGTAAGACAAGCTAAGCATCGTGCGTTTAATTTGAGGGACCTGCGTTCGCTCATCCTGAGAGGCTGACCGGAAAGTGCCCGCTCGCCCTGAGGAAGCATTGAGCTAGTCGAAATGCTGTCTCGAAGGGGGTTCGAGGTTGGAAATGTCCTTCGAGATGGGCCTTCGCCAGGCTCAGTCCCTCCTCAGGATGAGCGGTAAGGCACTTTCCGGTCAGACTCTCAGGATGAGCGGGTCAGATAAAAAGCTCGATGTTCTAGAGCGGCGTCAGGTGGCCGGGCCGCCGAACAGCAGCAGAGCGGCGCGCAGGCTCAGTACGAACAGGACCAGCGACGCCGCGACGAAGATCGCGAAGCGCAGCATCACCAGGTTCACCGTCGCCTGGACGAGGCTGTGGACGACCCGCAGCGCGACGTAGATCCACGCCAGGGTCGCGTTGAGACCGCCGCCCGCGGCGAGCAGGGAGAGGATGATCGCGACCGCGTAGAAGATGGTCGGCTGCTCGTGGAGATGGTTGTAGTTGTCGGCCTTCCAGCGGACCCGCGCCGGCAGCTTGTCCATGAATTCGCCGGTCGGCCGGCTGGGGTCGTAGACGATCCCGCCCTTGATCATTGCCGGGATGCGCGTGGCGTAGAGCCACGTCCACATCACGAACGTCCACAGAACCAGCGCGATCACCGCGCACAATATCGGCGTATGCATGCGATCCTCCCTCTCCCCGGCCGGCCGCATCGCGGCCGAAACCTTGCATCAACTACCATATTGCTTCGACCAAAGGCGGAACGATTCCGAATTTCCCTGGGCCGGTGCGTATCTTTGCTGAGTGCGTGGCCAAGGGTGCCATGCGATAAGCGATGCATGTACCAGTCGCTTATCTATGTCAGTCGCAGCAGGCTTGAATTGCCGTCCCAGGCGGCGGAGATCGACCGGATCGTAGCAGGTTCGATCATTCGCAACGGTCGCCTGGGGGTGCGCGGCGCGCTGATCTTCACCGAGCGTCATTTCGCCCAGATATTGGAAGGCCCGTCGGGCGCGATCGCCGAACTGATGGGCAGCATCCGTCGCGATCCGCGGCACGAGGCGGTGACGGTGATCGAGGACAAGGCGATCGACGGCTATCGCTTCCCCGACTGGAGCCTCGCCTATTGGGGCGATGCCAGCTACATGGATCAGCATGTCGCGCGGGTGCTCGACAAGGCCGACGCGCTCAGCCGAACCCAGCAGACCGCTAATCTCTACGAATTGCTACAGAAATTGTCGCAGGCCAGCCACGATCAGGACCGCCCGATCGGACGGCCCTCGTCGCACTGAGGGGACTTCTCCATCTCCCCGTCATTCCCGCGAAGCGGGAATGACGGAGGAGGGGGGCGATCGCCCGAAAGGGCGCTGCTCAAATCAGTCGAACAGCTTGCCCCAGGCGCGCTTGGCGCGGGTCTTCCAATGGCCGCGATGATAGGCGTCGGACGCCAGCAGCGGGATCACGGAGCCCGCTTCCGCGAACACCATCTGCTCGATGCCGGTGTTGACCTTGCCCCAGCTCGCCGCCTCCTGGAGGGTCGAGGAGGAGCAGGCGCCGTCGCGCACGTCGGCGACGGTGATCTGCACGGCATATTTGTGCACCTCGACATCGTCATGGCCGAGGATCTCGGCGCAGACGACGGTATCCTGGATGAAGTTCTTAGGCACGCCGCCGCCGATCATCAGCAGGCCGCTGGTGCCCGCCTTGATCTTGATGTCGGTCAGCTCGCGGAAGTCGGCGATCGCGTCGAGCACCATATAGGGTCGGCCCGCCTTCATGCAGTCGACCTGGTGCTTGACCAGGCCGAAGCCGGCCGAGCTGTCGACGAACGCCGGGCAGAAGATCGGCACGTCATGCTCGTAAGCGAGCTTGACGAGGCTGTTCTCCTTCTTGCCGTGCTCGACCAGATACTTGCCCATCTCGCGGATGAAGGCGCGGCTCGAATAGGGGCGGGGCTCCAGCGCGTTGGCGATCTTGTAGATCGTGTGGTCGCAGTCCTGGAGCTGCTCCTCGTCGATATAGGTGTCGTAGATGCGGTCGATCAGCAGCGAGCGCAGCGTGTCGTCGTCGGGCACTTCGAGCGCCTGGTAATGCTTGTGGCCGAGGCCTTCGAAGAAATCCATGTCGACGATCGAGGCGCCGGTCGCGACGACCGCGTCGACCATGCCCGAGCGGACCAGCTCGGCATAGGCGTCCATGCAGCCGCCGGCCGAGGTCGAGCCCGCGACCACCAGGAAGATGGTGCAGTCCGGATCCTGGAGCATCTGGTTGTAGATGCCCGTGGCACGGGCGAGGTCGCGGCTGGTGAAGCTCATCTTGCCCATCGCGTCGATGATCGGGCGCGCGTCGAAGCTCTTGATGTCGATATGCTCGACGGTGGTCGAGAGCAGCTCGGCCTTGCGCGTGTCGTTCACAGTGGCGTCGTTCATGATGGTCTCCGGAAATCCAAACGGCCGTCATCCCAGCGAAAGCTGGGATCTCCCTACCTGGCGACAAGATCAGGGAGATTCCAGCTTCCGCTGGAATGACGGAATTATGTGCTGGGCTGCCCTTACAGCTTGATGACGTTCGACGAAACCGCCTCGCGCACATCGTCCTGCTGGACGTAGAGCGTCGCCATCGGCTCGTCCTCGACGATCACGCGCGCGCCGGCGGTGAAACCGTTGAAACCGGTCCGCATCGCGCAGCCATAGGCGCCGAGCATGCCGATCTCGATATAGTCGCCGGGGCCGACGTCGGCAGGCAGCATGAACGGGCCGGCCATGCGATCCATGTCGTCGCAGGTCGGACCGTAGAAGCTGAAGCCGATGTCGCGGGCCGGCGATTCCGGTTCGCGCAGCAGCTTCACCGGGAAGCGCCAGCCGATATGCGCCGCATCGAACAGCGCGCCATAGGCGCCGTCGTTGATGTAGAGCTCGTCATCGCGGCGGCGCTCGACGCGCACCAGCAGGCTCGCATATTCGGCGCACAGCGCGCGGCCGGGCTCGCACCACAGCTCGGACGAATAGCTGACCGGCAGGCTTTCGAACGCCTGGTGGATCGCGCCGAAATAGGCCTCGAGCGCGGGCGGCTCCATGTCCGGATAGACCGAGGGGAAACCGCCGCCCACGTCGATCACGTCGACGGTGACCGCCGCCGAGACGATCGCCGCGCGGACGCGCTCCATCGCCTGGACATAGGCCGACGGGCTCATCGCCTGGCTGCCGACGTGGAAGCAGATGCCGAGCGCGTCGGCGACCTGCCGGGTGCGTTGCAGCAGCTCCTTGGCGTCGGCCTGCTCGACCCCGAATTTCGAGGCGAGGCTGAGCTTCGACAGCTCCGACGAAACACGCATGCGGACGCACAGGGTCAGGTCGGCCGCGCCATCGGTGGCGCGGACGATCTTCTCCAGCTCCTCGATCGAATCGAGCGAGAAGGTGCGGACGCCATAGTCGAAATAGGCCTCGGCGATCGCTTCCTCGGCCTTGACCGGGTGCATGAAGCACAACGTCGCTTCCGGCGCGATGCCTGCGACGAGGCGTACCTCGGCGATCGACGCCACGTCGAAATGGGTGATTCCGTTCTCCCAGAGGATCTGGATGAGCTCGGGCGACGGATTCGCCTTGACCGCATACATCGAACGGCCCTGGAACTTCTCGACGAAGAACCGGGCGGCCCGCGCTGCGGCGTGGGGACGAAGGAGCGTTACCGGCTGGACCGGTCGAAGGGCGGTAGCTAGCCCCAGCGCGCTATGGTGCTTGTGCAACTCAAGGGACCTCCGGGTGTAACGTTGGCAAGAAAGCTGCCTTGCGGTGGAAGTCCCATGGGGCAGCGGAGGCGCGGATATATGGTGCGCTGACCTTGATGTAAAGTTTCCATCTTCGGCCCTGTCGCCGACGATGGTCCCGTGGTCCGGAAAACGGGCGGATTCCGGGGTAGGGCGTTGATCCGCATAGGGAGAATTCCGGGTGCCGGAGGCTGCGAATCGGCGCGGCGGCTTGCCTTTGGCGCGCGGCTATGGCTTGCCTGCGCCATGTACGGGACGAGACGGTAGCGGCGATGGCCGGGCATCATCATCATGCGGGCCATGGCCACGATCACGGGCATGCCCATGGGCCGCGCGAATATGGCCGCGCCTTCGCGATTGGCATCGTCCTGAACCTGGCCTTCGTCGCGGTCGAAGGCGCGGCGGGGCTATGGGCGGGATCGCTCGCGCTGGTCGCCGATGCCGGGCACAACCTGTCCGACGTGCTCGGCCTGCTGATGGCCTGGGCCGCCTATGCGCTGTCGAAGCGACCGGCGAGCGCGCGCTATACCTATGGCCTGCGCGGATCGTCGATCCTCGCGGCGCTGTTCAACGCGATCCTGCTGCTGTTCGCCTGCGGGGCGATAGCGCTGGGCGCGGTCCAGCGTTTCTTCGAGCCGGCGCCGGTGCAGAGCGGGGCGATGATGGCCGTCGCGGCGGTCGGCATCGTCATCAACCTGGGCACCGCGCTGCTCTTCCTGCGCGGCAGCCATGACGATCTCAACATCCGCGGCGCCTTTCTCCACATGGCGGCCGATGCGGCGGTGTCGGCGGGCGTTGTCGCCGCCGGCTTCCTGGTGCTCCAGACCGGCCTGCTGTGGATCGATCCGGCGATCAGCCTGGTCATCGTCGTGGTGATCGTGGCGGGCACCTGGGGCCTGTTCCGCGACTCGCTGGTGATGTCGCTGCAGGGGGTGCCGGGCGGGATCGACAGCGCCGCCGTTACCGCACGCCTCGGTGGCCTGCCAGGTGTGGAGGCGGTCCACCACGTCCACATCTGGCCGACCAGCACGACCGAGGTGGCGCTGACCGCGCATCTCGTCATGCCCGGCGGGAGCGGGGACGACGCCTTCCTCGCCGCCACCGCCAAGCTGGTGAAGGCCGAATTCGGCATCGGCCACGCGACCTTCCAGATCGAGCGCGGCGAATGCGCCGACGGCCAGCCCGACTGCTCGCCCGGCCAGGAGCAGGCGCACGGCCATGACCATGACCATGTTCACGATCACGGCCCCGGTCACGGCCACCAGCATCGTCATTGAGGACCCGCATGACCCGTCCCGCGCTCGTCCACCTGATCGCCGCCGTCCGGCCCAACTTCATGAAGATCGCGCCGCTGTGGCATGCGCTGAAGGCGGCCGGGGACTTCCGCCCGCTGATCGTCCACACCGGCCAGCATTATGACGCGGCGATGTCCGACGACATCTTCGCCGACCTGGGCCTGCCCGCGCCCGACCATCATCTCGGCATCGGGTCGGGCACTCATGCCGAGCAGACCGGCCGGGTGATGATCGCCTATGAGAAGCTGGCGATGGAGGAGCGGCCCGACTGGCTGATCGTCGCCGGCGACGTCAACTCGACCGCCGCGACGTCGATGGCGGCGGGCAAGCTCCGCATCCCGATCGTCCATCTCGAAGCGGGCCTGCGCAGCCGCGACCGTGACATGCCGGAGGAGCTCAACCGGCTCGTCACCGACGTGCTTGCCGACGTGCTGTGGACGCCGTCGCCCGACGCCGACGCCAATCTCCGCGCCGAGGGCATCCCGGAGGAGCGGATCACCCGCGTCGGCAACATCATGATGGACAGCTACGAGCTGGTCCGCCCCGCGATCCTGGCCGATGGCTACCCGGCCGAGCTCGGCCTCGCGCCGGGCGGTTATGGCGTGGTGACGCTGCACCGGCCGTCCAATGTCGACGTGTCCGAGCAGCTCGACCGGCTGAGCGAGGCATTGATCGCGGTGCAGGCGCACCTGCCGCTGGTCTTCCCGGTCCATCCGCGCACCCGCCAGAGGCTTGGCGATACGGGCGCCGCGCGGCTGGAGGCGGCTGGCATCCGGCTGGTCGGCCCCGCCGCCTATGTCCGCTTCATGAGCCTCGTCGCCGGGGCGGCGGCGGTGATCACCGATTCAGGCGGCATCCAGGAAGAGACGACCTATCTCGGCATCCCCTGCCTGACGCTGCGCGAGAATACCGAGCGGCCGATCACGATCACCGAGGGCACCGCCCAGCTCGTCAATGCGGGCAACCTGCTCGAACGGCTGCTGTCGGCGCTCGCCCAGCCGAAGCAGGACCGCAAGCGCCCCGACCTGTGGGACGGCCGCACCGCCCAACGCTGCGTCGAGGACCTGCGCCGGCGGACCGCGGCGCGAGGGTAGGCTTCCCGATCGCCATCCCGGCGAAAGCCGGATGACGGGTGATGATTGCCGATGAAGTGGTGGATTTCGCCAACATGTGGTGGATGAATTGCCACCTTGGCAGGTATTAATTTCCATAAATCACTGAAAAATCAGAATAATCCAAACTGGCACGGCTTGTGCTGAAAGGAGGCCATGGATGCGGGCGAAGGGCCCGCCAGGGATTTGGGACGAAACGAGATGCAGCACGATCAGACCGCGGTCTTCTGGCGCCACGACACTTTCCTCGGCGTGTGCGAGGCGCTTGGCCAGGATTTCGGTTTCCATCCGAACTGGCTGCGGGTCGCGTTCGCGCTCGGCCTGCTGCCCAGCCCGACGATCACCCTCAGCCTCTATCTGGGCCTGGGCGTGCTCGTCGCGGTGTCGCGCTTCGCCTTTCCCGCGGGCCGCAAGGCCGTCGTCGAAGCCGCGCCGGCCCCCGTCGCAGACAATGACGCGGCGTCGGTCGAGCTGGCCGCCGCCGCCTGACCGGCCGGCCGGGACCGGGGCGCGAAGATGCGGTTGAGCCGGGCGACCCATAGCTCGTCGATCCGCGCCACCCCGGCCGCGACCATGAGGATCACCGTCATCGACAGGAAGAAGGCAGCGATCACCGGCACCGGGCGATGGCCGAGCGCGAGCATCATCTGACTGCCGATCGCCGATTGCAGCGGCACGTGGACCACGTAGATGGCGAAGGACAGCCGACCGATCTGATGCCCGATCCACCAATCGGCTTCGCGCAGCCGGGCCAGCCCGCGCATCCCCAGCAGCAGTGCGGTCGCGCCGATGCCGTGGACCAGCCAGTCCAGCCGCTGCACCTGCGTCCACATCCAGTCATCGGCGACCATCGAGGGCGGGATCGACTTGAAGGTCGAACCGAGCAGCAGCCCGGCCGCGATCAGCGCGGCGGCGATTGCCGGGCGGATGTCGGCGGGCCGGTCGAGCAGATATTTGGTCACATAGACGGTCGTCACGCAGATCGCGCACAGCGCGTGGATCTTGAGCGCGGCGATGGCGAGGACGGTGATCAGCACCGCATCGACCGTCGGCCGCCGCCGCGCCCCGACGATCATTGCGCTCAGCAGGGCAAGCAGGCTGCCGAACAGCTCGTACTTCATCGTCCACAGCGCCGAATTGTATTGGCTGACCCCGCTCGCGAAGAGATGCAGCGCGTCCTTCGCCGCGCCTCCCAGGCTGGGATCGGGCCAAGGCGCCCAATATTTGATGCCGCCGCTGCGATCGAGCCATTCCGATCCGCTGACCTGCGCCGCCTCCTGCGTCGGCAGCAGCCCGGCGGCGAACAGCAGGAAGGGCAGCAGCGTACCGATCAGGGTGAGCGGCAGCAGGCGGGGCAGGCGCTTCGCCATCGCGGTCAGCGCGCGGCTGCGCGGCGTGCCGGAGACGAGGCCCTTGGTCAGCACGAAGCTCGACAGCACGAAGAAGATCGCGACCATGAAATGACCGTTGACGATCGCCAGCAGGAAGGGGCGCTCGGCGATCAGCCCGGCATGGTCCATCGCCATGGGCGCGCGGCCCGGCGGGACATAGGCGAGCAGGAAATGGTAGAGCGCGACCGCCAGCGCGGCATAGCCGCGGAGCATGTCGACATCACGATATTTCGCAGGCGCACGTCGGGGCACTTCCCGGCTCCATAGGCGGTTCGCGACGGGGGCGGCCAGCCGATAGCGCGAAGCGGCGGCGAAGGCGCGGCCATCGGGACGGGACGGGCAGAAAACGCCGTGAACGCGGTCGCGGCGCCGTCGTGATCGGCTAAGATGCCGGCCGGGGGCAGCAGCATGGAGACCGTCCGACCCGATGCGCCCGATCGACCCCGCCACGCTCGCCGGCCAGCATTTCGACACCGTTGTCGTCGGATCGGGATTCGGTGCGGCCTTCTTCGTCCACAAGCTGCTCGAACGGCGGCCGGGCAGGGTCCTGATCGTCGAATGGGGCCGGTACCACCCGCATGACTGGCAGGTGGCGCACGGCATGAACAGCGCGCTGTCCGCCGACCGGACCTATCGATCCGACAGCGCCAAGCCCTGGCATTACACGGTCGCGCTGGGCGGCGGCACCAATTGCTGGTTCGGCCAGGCACCGCGCTTCCACCCGTCCGACTTCAAGCTGCGCAGCCGCTACGGCGTCGGCAACGACTGGCCGATCGACTATGACGAGCTCGAACCCTATTATGGCGAGGCCGAGGCGATCATGGCGATCTCCGGCGATCCCGACATGACCGCGATCTTCCCGCGCTCGACCCCCTATCCGCAGCCGCCGCACCACCTGACCACGCCCGACCGGATCATGAAGAAGGCGCAGCCCAAGGCGCATTTCGCGATGCCGACCGCGCGGGCGCGGGTGGCGACCGAGCAGCGCCCGGCCTGCTGCGCCTCCTTCACCTGCCAGCGCTGCCCGGCCGATGCCAAGTTCACCGCCAACAACGGCCTGATGCCGACGTTCGGCGACGAACGCGTCACCGTCGCGCTGCAATCGAAGGCGCTCCGCTACGAAGGCGCCGGCAACAGCATCGGCGCGCTGGTGTTCGAACATGCCGGCAAGCCTTATCGGGTGACGGGCGACCTGTTCGTGCTCGGTGCCAACGCGATCCAGAGCCCCGCGATCCTGCAGCGCTCGTCGATGGGTGGCGGGCTGACGGGCAAGGGGCTGCACGAGAGCCTCGGTGCCCATGTCGAGGTGCTGCTCGACGGCATGAACGGCTTCGACGGCAGCACGATCACCACCGGTCTCAACTTCGGCCTCTACGATGGCGGCCACCGCAGCGAATATGGCGCCGCGCTGGTCTATTTCGAGAATCGCTGGACCCACGGCCTGCGCGCCGAGAAGGGACGCTGGCGGCAGAGCGTGCCGCTGATGATCGTGACCGAGGACCTGCTGGAGGATCGCAACCACGTCACCGTCGACGGCAAGGGCGAGGCGGTGGTCACCTTCGTGGCGCCGTCCGATTATGCCGAGCGCGGACAGGTCGAGGCCTTCGCCAAGCTGCCCCGACTGCTCGAACCGCTCCCGGTCGAGGACATCGTCTTCCGCTCGCGGCGGCCGACCGAGTCGCATCTTCAGGGCACGTTGCGGATGGGCGAGGACCCGGCGACGTCGGTGATCGATTCCCGGATGATCCATCACCGCTGGCGCAACCTGGTCGTGGTCGGCAGCTCGGCCTTCCCGACCTGTTCCTGCGCCAATCCCAGCCTCACGGTCGCCGCGCTGTCGCTGCGCGCGGCGGCGATGGTTTGAAGATGGTTGGAAGCTGTACGGAGCATTGGGACGTGGCGAGGAGGAACCCATGACGGTCACCGCAAGCCGCCGCACCATCCTGGCCGCCGGTGCCGTCGGCGCGCTGGCCGTCGCGGGCGGCGGGGCGATCGCGATCGGCGCCTCGGGCCGCGAGGAACTCGTGCGGTCGGTGCTCCGCCGGCTGGTCGGGCCGTTCGTGATGGCCGATGCCGATTTCGGCCGGATGGTCGCTGCGATCGATCGGCGCACCGGCTTCCCACAGGGTTACAAGCTGCGCCTCGTTTCCGCGCTCGAACGATCGGGCTGGGCGGACGCGGCAATGGCGCAGGCGCCCGCCGGTATCCGCGAGGATTTCGAGATGCTCGAACGATCGATCCTGACCGAGTTCGTGACCAAGACGAGCTTCCTGCAAGGCGAGACGCCCGGCAAGGCACCGGTCGTCTATCTTGGGCCGCAGCCCTGTTCGAGCCCGTTCGCCGATTTCAGCATGACGTGATGGATGCGCCTGTCGGCGCATGGCGGCTCCAATCCCATTTTATGGCTGACCGGCGCCTCCTTTCGGGTCTATGGGGCTCGCATTAGGGCAGACCAGCGGAGCCGGGGCAATGACCGTCATCATCAAGGAAGCCGACCTGATCGAGAGCATCGCCGATGCCCTCCAGTACATCAGCTATTATCACCCGATGGACTATATCAAGGCGCTCGGCGCGGCCTATGAGGCCGAGCAGGGGCCGGCCGCGAAAGACGCGATTGCGCAGATCCTGACCAATAGCCGGATGTGTGCCGAGGGGCATCGGCCGATCTGCCAGGATACCGGCATCGTCACCGTCTTCATCAAATGGGGCCAGCAGTGCATGCTGGACTCGGAGAAGAGCCTGCAGGAGGTCGTCGACGAGGGCGTCCGCCGCGCCTATCTCCACCCCGAGAACCGGCTGCGCGCCTCGATCCTGAAGGATCCCGCCTTCAGCCGCGTCAACACCAAGGACAACACGCCGTCGGTGATGAACGTCGAGATGGTGCCGGGGCACCATGTCGAGGTCGCGGTCGCGGCCAAGGGCGGCGGTTCGGAGAACAAGTCGAAATTCGCGATGCTCAACCCGTCGGAGTCGATCGTCGACTGGGTGCTCGAGATGATCCCGAAGATGGGCGCCGGCTGGTGTCCGCCCGGCATGCTTGGCATCGGCATCGGCGGCACCGCCGAGAAGGCGATGACGATGGCCAAGGAGTCGCTGATGGGCGACATCGACATGGCCCAGCTCAAGGCGCGCGGGCCGCAGAACGACATCGAGAAGCTGCGCATCGAGATCTTCGACAAGGTCAACGCGCTCGGGATCGGCGCGCAGGGCCTTGGCGGTCTGTCGACCATCCTCGACGTGAAGATCATGGACTATCCGACCCACGCGGCGTCGAAGCCGGTGGCGATGATCCCGAACTGCGCGGCGACCCGCCATGCGCATTTCCACCTCGACGGATCCGGTCCGGCCTATCTCGACCCGCCGAGCCTCGACGAGTGGCCCAAGGTCGAATGGGCGCCGTCGAAGGAGTCGATCCGTGTCGACCTCGACACGCTGACGCCCGAGGTGGTGGCGAGCTGGAAGCCGGGCGACCGCCTGCTGCTCAACGGCAAGATGCTCACCGGCCGCGACGCCGCGCACAAGCGCATCCAGGACATGCTCGCCAGGGGCGAGGAGCTGCCGGTCGATTTCAAGGGCCGGGTGATCTACTATGTCGGTCCGGTCGATCCGGTGCGCGACGAGGTCGTCGGTCCGGCGGGCCCGACCACCGCGACGCGGATGGACAAGTTCACCGAGATGATGCTCGACCAGACCGGCCTGATCGCGATGGTCGGCAAGGCCGAGCGCGGCCCGGCCGCGATCGAGGCGATCCGCAAGCACAAGGCCGCCTATCTGATGGCGGTGGGCGGCGCCGCCTATCTGGTCGCGCGCGCGATCAAGGGCGCCAAGGTCGTCGGCTTCGCCGACCTTGGCATGGAGGCGATCTACGAGTTCGAGGTGAAGGACATGCCGGTTACCGTCGCGGTCGACGCGACCGGCGAGAGCGTCCACCACACCGCCCCGCTCGTCTGGCGCGAGAAGATCGCGCGGGAGAAGCTGCTCGAAAACGCCTGATCCCGAGCGTCGCCCCGGCGGAGGCCGGGGCGACGCTTTTCAGGCGGGCCAGGCGAAGGTGAGGCGGGTCTCGCCCGTCGCCGCGCCGTCCGCGTCGAAGCGGCGCTCGAGGAACAGGCCGCGCCCCTCGCGGTCGATCGCGATGATCGAGCTGCAGCGCGTCCCGTAGACCGGATCGAGGATGAAGATCGGGCTGTGGTTCGGCTCGCGCGGCACGTCCGAGGGCGTCGCGGGATCGAGGCCGATGTCGGGCAGACGTTCCTCGCGCAGCGGGCCGAACAGCCGCTCGGGCTTGTCGGCCGGGCCGGTCAGCCAGTCGAGCAGCGCCGATTTGAGCCGCATCGTCTTGGGCCAGGGCTCGTCGAGCCGGCCGTTGGACAGGCCGTAGAGGCCGGGAGCGAGCGCGGTGCGCAGCGGTTCCGGCCGGTTGCTCAGGAAATGCGCCCGATCGCGATCGAGCGCGATCAGGTTGACCGGGTTGTAGGCATCGATCGCGACGCTCTCCGGATCGTCGCCGTCGAGCAGGCCGGTGACCAACGCGCCGCGCGAAGGGCGGCCGGGCTCGGGCAGGCCGAAGCCGCGCAGGTTGGTGACGACGACGCAGCGACCCGCTTCGGAAACGCCGAGCCAGGTGCCGCCCGATTGCAGGTCCCGCCCGGCGATCAGCGCGGGCCGATCCTCCCAGCGGGCGAGCGGCGCGGCCGGGCGGCGATGATATTCGTCGCGATTGCCGGCCAGCACCAGCCGCCAGTGCGGATGGGCGTTCCAGGCGAGGGCGACGACGCACATGGTCAGGCGCCGCGCGTCGGCCGCCGTCCGCCGGGCCAGCGCGTCTCCGGCACGAAGAAGGTCGTCACCAACGCCACCGCCATGCAGCCGGTGACGTACCAGAAGAAGGCGGATTCGATGCCCGCCGCCTTGAAGCCGAGCGCGACCGATTCCGCGGTGCCGCCGAAGATCGCCTGGCTGACCGCATAGGGCAGGCCGACGCCGAGCGCGCGGACGTGCGGCGGGAACAGCTCGGCTTTCACCACCGCGCTGGTCGCGCTCGATCCGGAGATGATCAGATAGGCGACGCAGAGCAGCAGGAACGCCCCCAGCCCGCTGGTGGCGGCGCCGAGCGCGGTGAACAGCGGCACGGTCGCGACGATCCCGCCGATCCAGCACCAGTAGAGCAGCGGCTTGCGTCCGATCCGGTCGGACAGCGCGCCGAGCATCGGCTGGATGACGATGTAGAAGATCAGCGCGCCCGAGCAGATCAGCGAGGTCAGGTCCTTGGCGAAGCCCGCGCTCGCGACCAGATATTTCTGCATATAGGTGGTGAAGGCGTAGAAGCTGACATTGCTGCCGATCGACAGGCCGAACACCAGCGCCACCTGCTTCGGCTGCTCGCGCAGCAGGGCGACGAGGCCGCCCTTGCGCCGCTCACCCGCCGTCTCCTCGATGAAGTCCGGCGTCTCGTCGATCCCGCGCCGCAGCCAGAAGACGCTGATCGCCAGCACCGCGCCGGTCGCGAAGGCGAGCCGCCAGCCCCAGGCTTCGAGCTGCGCCTCGTCGAGGAACAGGAATTGCAGCGCGACCAGCAGGCCGAGCGCGAGGAGCTGGCCCGCGATCAGCGTGACATATTGGAAGCTCGACCAGAAGCCGCGCCGGTCGGGCGGGGCGATCTCGGTCAGGTAGGTCGCCGCGGTGCCGAACTCGCCGCCCAGGCTCAGCCCCTGCGCCATGCGCGCGAAGGTGAGCAGCAGCGGCGCCCAGATACCGATCGAGGCATAGGTGGGCGCGCAGGTGATGATCAGCGATCCTGCGCACATCAGCGTGATCGACCAGGTGAGAGCGGCCTTGCGCCCGTAGCGGTCGGCCAGGATGCCGAGCAGCCAGCCGCCGAGCGGGCGCATCAGGAAGCCGATCGCGAAGACGATGCTGGTCGACAGGAGCTGCGCGGTGGGATCGGCCTCGGGAAAGAAGCTCTTCGCGAAATAGAGCGAGAAGGCCGAATAGATGTACCAGTCGTACCACTCGACGAGGTTGCCGAGCGATCCGCCGATCACCGAGCGGACGGCGTGACGGGGGCGGGCGGCGGCGCTCAATATAGTCCCAGGCCGTTCACCTCGACCTCGTCGAGGGCGATGCCGAAGACGAAGTTGAGGCGCAGGCGGTAGGCCTTGGCGCTCTCGATGTCGGCCTCGACCGCCTGGTCGCCCGCGCGGCGGCTATAGTGGCGGTCGGTGAGCGCGGCGAAGCCGGTCGGCAGGCACAGGCTGACGATCGTCAGGGTGGTGAAGCGCGTGTCGGGCCGGGTCGCGGTCCAGTGGTTCGCCATCTCCAGGTCGGACGGTGCGACCTCGTCGAGTGTGAAGCTGTATTGTGGATGCCAGTCGGCCCCCGGTTCACTTTGGCGTTCGAGCATCCAGTCGTGGCGCTCGTGCCGGGAGAGGCGGAAGGTTGCGCCGTCGGGCGCGGTCGCGGCCGATCCGTCGGCGAGCGGCATCGGCGGGGTGTAGCTGCCGCCGAAGCCGGCGTCGGCGATCCAGTCCTGACCGTCGATCCGGACCAGGTTGAGCGTGTGGGTGCGCGGCGGCGTCTCCTCTGTCGCCATCAGCCAGACGCGCGCGAGCAACGGCCGCGCCTCGAAGCCGAGCGCGTGGAGCGCGCGCAGGAACAGGCTGTTCTGCTCGAAGCAATAGCCGCCGCGCCGGCGGTGGACGAGCTTGTCGAAGACATGGGCGGGATCGATGCTGATCCCACGACCGAGCGTCACGTCGAGATTCTCGAACGGGATGGTCAGACGCTGCCCGCGCTGGATCGCGGCGAGGCCGTCGGCATCGGCGGCGGGCGGCGCCTTCGTCGCGATGCGAGCGAGATAGGCGTCGAGATCGAAGGGAGGGGTCATTTCTTGCAGGTTCCGATGCGTCGTCCGGTGCCGGTGGTCTCGATCCTGACCGGTTCGCCTTCCTTGGTGCCGGTCGACAGCGTGGAGATCGCGTAGCCGTCGGCGGTGTAGCTGCCCTTCGACGCGACCAGCAGCCCTTCGGGGAAGCGCTTGTTGGTGCAGAAGGTGTCGTACACCAGCTTGCCGCCCGCCATCGAGAAGCGTCGCAGCTTGCAGACGGCTGCATCGTCCTGGGTCAGCAGCGCCTCGGGTCGCGCGGCAAGCTCGGCGGCGCTGTGGCAGCTGCGGCGGGTGCGGTTGCCGGCGAACATCTTGATCACCCATTGCGGAACCCCCGGCACGTCGGCGCTGACGGTCACCGTCCGATGCTCCCATTGGCCGGGTGAGAAGCTGTCGGCGAGCGCCGGAGCCGCGCCGGTCAGCAGCAGGAAGGCGAGGATGGCCGGGGGACGGCCGATGATGCTGACGCCCCTGCGAAACCTGTCGTTCATTCCGGCATTTCTCCCTGTCGCGGGCGATCCTTAACGCCTGGCGACCAGGGTTCAAGCGCCAGCCCGTCGGGCGCGGGCGATTTCGATCGAAGATAAAAGGTGAACATCCGCCTCCGCTATCCTACATAGGCACAGCCATGACGATCCAGATCCGCACCAGCCTCGACGACGTCGACCTCGGCCAGACCTTCGTTCCGCATCGGCCCGAGCGGCCGGAGAAGACCGAAGGCGGCAAGCCGTTCAAGCTGGTGTCCGACTATGAGCCATCGGGCGATCAGCCGACCGCGATCGCCGAGCTGGTGGCCCAGGCCGCGGCGGGCGAGCGCGACCAGGTGCTGCTGGGCGTCACCGGATCGGGCAAGACCTTCACCATGGCCAAGGTCGTCGAGCAGCTCCAGCGCCCGGCGCTGGTGCTGGCGCCGAACAAGATTCTCGCGGCGCAGCTCTATGGCGAGTTCAAGCAGTTCTTCCCGGAGAACGCGGTCGAGTTCTTCGTCAGCTATTACGACTATTACCAGCCCGAGGCCTATGTGCCGCGGTCGGACACCTACATCGAGAAGGAAAGCTCGGTGAACGAGGCGATCGACCGGATGCGCCACTCGGCCACCCGCTCGTTGCTCGAACGCGACGATGTGCTGATCGTCGCGTCGGTCTCCTGCCTCTACGGCATCGGCTCGGTCGAGACCTATTCGGCGATGATCTTCGATTTGAAGAAGGGCCAGACCGTCGACCAGCGCGAGATCATCCGCAAGCTCGTGGCGCTCCAGTACAAGCGCAATGACGCCGCCTTCTCGCGCGGCAATTTCCGGGTGCGCGGCGACAATCTGGAAATCTTCCCGTCGCACTATGAGGACAGCGCCTGGCGGATCGCCTTCTTCGGCGACGAGATCGAGGAGATCGTCGAGTTCGATCCGCTGACCGGCAAGAAGGCGGCCAGCCTCGACCATGTCCGCGTCTTCGCCAATTCGCACTATGTGACCCCCGGGCCGACGATGAAGCAGGCGATGGAGGCGATCCGCTTCGAGCTGGCCGAGCGGCTCAAGGAACTCCACGCCGAGGGGCGGCTGCTCGAGGCGCAGCGGCTGGAGCAGCGCACCAATTTCGACCTGGAGATGATCGCCGCGACCGGCAGCTGCGCCGGCATCGAGAATTACTCCCGCTTCCTGACCGGGCGGCTGCCGGGCGAGCCGCCACCCACCCTGTTCGAATATCTGCCGGAGAACGCGCTGCTGTTCGTCGACGAGAGCCACCAGACGATCGGCCAGATCAACGGCATGGCGCGCGGCGACCACCGGCGCAAGATCACCCTCGCCGAATATGGCTTCCGCCTGCCGTCGTGCATCGACAACCGCCCGCTGCGCTTCAACGAGTGGGAGGTGATGCGGCCCCAGACCGTCTATGTCTCGGCGACGCCGGGCGGGTGGGAGATGGAGCAGACCGGCGGCGTCTTCACCGAGCAGGTGATCCGCCCGACCGGCCTGATCGATCCGCCGGTCGACGTGCGGCCGATCGAGAGCCAGGTCGACGACCTCGTCCACGAGGCGCGCGAGACGGCGAAGCAGGGCTATCGCACCCTCGTCACCACGCTGACCAAGCGGATGGCGGAGGACCTGACCGAATATCTGCACGAGGCGGGGCTCAAGGTCCGCTACATGCATTCGGACGTCGAGACGCTGGAGCGCATCGAGCTGATCCGCGACCTGCGGCTCGGCGTCTACGACGTGCTGGTCGGCATCAACCTGCTGCGCGAGGGGCTCGACATCCCCGAATGCGGGCTGGTCGCGATCCTCGACGCCGACAAGGAGGGCTTCCTCCGTTCGGAGACCTCGTTGATCCAGACGATCGGCCGCGCCGCGCGCAACGTCGACGGGCGGGTGATCCTCTATGCCGACAGCATCACCGGATCGATGGAGCGGGCGATGGCCGAAACCTCGCGCCGCCGGGAGAAGCAGCAGGCCTATAATGAGGAGCATGGCATCACGCCGGAGACGATCCGGCGTTCGATCACCGACATCGTCGGCCATCTGGCCTCGAAAGACCAGGTCACGGTCGACACCGGCATCGACGAACGGCCGCACATGGTCGGCCACAATCTGCGCGCCTATATCGAGGAGCTCGAGGGCAAGATGCGCACCGCGGCGGCCGATCTGGAGTTCGAGGAGGCGGCCCGGCTGCGTGACGAGATCCGCAAGCTCGAGCAGGAGGAACTGGGCTTGCCGGTCGAGCAGCACCATGCTCCGGTCAAGAGCCATAGTATCAGCGGCAAGCCCGGCACCCGCACTACCAAATATGGAAAGATGCGCGCGGCGCGCCGCAAATAATCGGCCCGTTGCATAAAGCCATCCAAAGGAGGCGCGATTTTAAGTGCAATATCCGCCTCGATGGCGTATGATCGGGCAAGCGCAGAACGCGTAACAGGAGGGAAGCAATATGCACGAGATCATTCGTGCGCCGCGGCAATTGCGAGCCCGTACAGCGCAGCTGACATATGAAGCCTGGCATGACCTCAGCCGTTATGTCGTCGCCTGCAAGGCGGCATCGGAACGGCGGACCGTCCCGCCGGGCGGCGGTTCGGACGACCGGAACGGGTAGGCGGATATCGGCTCCCGGGGGCGGGAGCCGGTCATGACGGTAATTTGAACGCGCCGCGCCGTGCGCGGCGTGCTCCTTCAATCTTCGTCCGGCCGATCCGGGGCGCGCGCCTCACCCTTGTGCTCGCTGTGCACCCATGCCGCGGGGTCGTCGTCGGCACGTCCGGTCGGGGGTAGGACGTCGCCTTCCTCGTCGGGGCCGTTCCATTCGGGTGGCGTGGCCGATGGGGCCTTTTCCCGGGCGAGCTGGGCACGGACCGAGGTTTCGGTGCGACCCAGCCGTGGCGCGATCTCGTCCGGCGACCGGCCGGCCGCGGCCAGCCCTCGCAATATCTCGATCTCTCCGCTCGTCCACCGGTCGGGCCGCTGCGCCATGCCTGTCTCCCGCTGTCCGCAACGCACCGGCGTCCCCGCCGTTCCGGCGGAGGGGCTTGAGGTTGTTCCTATTTCGTTCTAGACAGCTTCTGTCACGAACAGGGGATATCATCGCGAATGCTGAGGGGCGGCCAGAGGGCGGAGGAGATCATGGAGCAACGCTTCGATCTGGACCGGTTCGTGTCCGCGCAGGAGGCGAGCTACGAGGCGGCGCTCGCCGAAATCCGGCGCGGCCGCAAGCGCAGCCACTGGATGTGGTTCATCTTCCCGCAGCTTGCCGGACTCGGCCGGAGCACCACCGCCCAGCATTATGCGATAGCCTCGCTCGACGAGGCGCGCGCCTATCTCGCCCATCCGCTGCTGGGCGCGCGCTTGCGCAGCTGTGTCGAGGCGCTGCAGGACCTCGACCATGGCAGCAGCGCCGAGGCGGTGTTCGGCGACATCGACGCGATGAAGCTGCGTTCCTCGCTGACGCTGTTCGAGCAGGCGAGCGGCGAGCGGCTGTTCGCCGCCGCGATCGAGCGCTGGTTCGACGGCCGTCGCGACGAGGCGACCCTGCGCCTGCTGGGCCGGTCGGCGGCATGAGCGAGCGGACGCGCTGCCGCTGGGCCGATCGCGATCCGCTCGAGGCCGTCTATCACGACACCGAATGGGGCGTGCCCGAGCGCGATCCGCGCATGCTCTGGGAAACGCTGATGCTGGAGGGGTTCCAGGCGGGCCTCTCCTGGACGATCATCCTGCGCAAGCGTGAAGGCTTCCGCGCCGCCTTCGCCGGCTTCGACCCGGAGACGGTGGCGCGCTTCGGCGAGGCGGATGTCGCGCGGCTGATGGCCGATCCCGGCATCGTCCGCGCACGCGCCAAGATCGAGGCGACGATCGCCGGCGCGCGCATCTATTTGGCGATGCGCGACGCGGGCGAGGATTTCGCCGCCTATGTCTGGTCCTTCACCGACGGCGAGCCGCTGCGCGGCGACGGCGTCCATGTGCCGGCGAAGACCGAGCTGTCCGAACGCATCTCGAAGGACCTCAAGAAACGCGGCTTCAAATTCGTCGGGCCGACGATCGTCTATGCCTGGATGCAGGCGATCGGGATGGTCAACGACCATGCCGATTACTGTTTCCGGCGTGAGGCGGTGTAGGGACTCGACCTCTCCTTCCCGGTCATCCCAGCGAAAGCTGGGATCTCGCTTCTTCTGTGCTTCGCAGCCGGAACGAAGGCAGGAGATCCCGGCTTTCGCCGGGATGACGTGAGGGCGGCAATGACAATCCCACATGACAATGTTCCGCTTGCGTTCGCTTCGTGCGGGTGATCTGAACGGGATATGCAGATCGCGGTCCTCACCTTCGACGGCTTCAACGAGCTCGATTCGTTCATCGCCTCGTCCATGCTCAACCGGATGCGGGCCAGAGGATGGATGGCGCATATCGCGTCGCCGTCGGAGACGGTCACGTCGATGAACGGGGTGACGATCGCCCGCCAGAAGCCGCTCGAATTCGCGGCCGAGGCCGATGCCGTGGTGATCGGCAGTGGGATCAGGACCCGCGAGATCGCCGCCGATCCGGCGATGCTCGCCCGCATCCGGCTCGATCCCGTGCGCCAGCTCATCGCCGCGCAATGCTCGGGGACGCTGCTGCTGGCCAGGCTCGGCCTGGTCGGCGCGCTGCCGGCCTGCACCGATCTCACCACCAAGCCCTGGGTGATCGAGGCCGGGGTCGAAGTGATCGATGCGCCGTTCGTCGCGCACGAAAATATCGCGACGGCGGGCGGGTGCATGGCGTCGCACTATCTCGCCGCCTGGATGATCGCGCGCGGCGGATCGATCGAGGATGCCGCGGATGTGCTCCACTATGTCGCGCCGGTCGGCGAGAAACAGGCCTGGATCGATCGCGCGCTGGGCGTGATCGCGCCGTTCGTGCCGGCGGCAGAGATTAGCGCAGCCTGAACTCCCTTACCGCCCCTGCGGAGGCAGGGGCCCATGTCTCTCATCGCCCGAGATGGCATCTGAGAAGAATATGACATGGTAGCCAGCCTTCAGCCTCTGGCTGAAGTTTATCCCGAGCGCCTGCCTTGCAGGCAGGCGAGGGGCTGGCATGACGGCTATTGGTGCGTGCGGCGGGCAATCAATCCGCGAAGGGGTCGCGGACCAGGATCGTGTCCTCGCGCTCGGGGCTGGTCGAGACCAGCGCGACCGGGCACTGGATCAGCTCTTCGACGCGGCGGATATATTTGATCGCCTGGGCGGGCAGCTCGGCCCAGCTCCGCGCGCCGGCGGTCGACTGGCTCCAGCCCTCGATCGTCTCGTAGATCGGCGTGACGCGCGCCTGGTCCTGCGGGTGCGGCGGAAGATAGTCGTAGGTCTTGCCGTCCAGTTCGTAGCCGGTGCAGATCTTGATCTCGTCGAAGCCGTCGAGCACGTCGAGCTTGGTCAGCGCGACGCCGGTGATGCCGGAGACGGCAGCCGACTGGCGCACCAGCACCGCGTCGAACCAGCCGCAACGGCGTTTGCGACCGGTCACTGTGCCGAACTCGTGGCCACGCTCACCGAGCCGCTGGCCCATCTCGTCCTCCAGCTCGGACGGGAAAGGCCCCGATCCGACGCGGGTGGTGTAGGCCTTGACGATGCCGAGCACGAAGCCCGCCGCCGACGGGCCGAGGCCCGATCCGCCCGAGGCGGTGCCGGCGATCGTGTTCGACGAGGTGACGAACGGATAGGTGCCGTGGTCGATGTCGAGCAGCACGCCCTGCGCGCCTTCGAACAGGATGCGGCGGCCCGCCTTGCGCGCGTCGTTGAGGGTCAGCCAGACCGGCTTGGCGAAGGGCAGGATGAAGTCGGCGATCTCGGCGAGCTGGGCCTTGAGCGCTTCGCGGTCGATCGGCGCTTCGTTGAAGCCGGCGCGCAGCGCGTCGTGATGCGCGCAGATGCGGTCGAGCTGCAGCTCGAGATCGTCGAGATGGGCGAGGTCGCAGACCCGGATCGCGCGGCGGCCGACCTTGTCCTCATAGGCCGGGCCGATGCCGCGCCGGGTGGTGCCGATCTTGCCCGATCCGCTGGCGTCCTCGCGCAGCCCGTCGAGGTCGCGGTGGAAGGGCAGGATCAGCGGCGCCGTCTCGGCGATCTGGAGGTTGTCGGGGGTGATGGTGACGCCCTGGCCCTGGAGCTTGGCGACCTCGTCGCGGAAGTGCCAGGGGTCGAACACCACGCCGTTGCCGATCACCGACAGCGTGCCGCGGACGATGCCCGAGGGCAGCAGGCTGAGCTTGTAGGTCTGGTTGCCGACGACCAGCGTGTGGCCGGCATTGTGGCCGCCCTGGAAGCGGACGACGACATGGGCGCGCTCGGCGAGCCAGTCGACGATCTTGCCCTTGCCCTCATCGCCCCACTGGGCGCCGATTACCGTGACGTTGGCCATTGTTCCATCCTGTAAAAGCCGGTCCGTTCGTCCCGAGCGAAGTCGAGGGACGTTCGCTCTCGCAGGCGTGTCTCGACTTGGCTCGACACGAACGGGTGGAGGTCGTTCAAATCGGTTGGGGTATATTTCCCCGCAAGATATGCGTGCAGCCGAGTGCCGCGGCGTCGTCGCTTTCCGACAGCGCCGCGATCGTGATCCAGTCGTCGGCGCGCAGCGCCGCGCCGGTCGCGGCATCGGTGCCGAGCGGCAGGAACACCCGGCGATGCTCGACCACGCCGAGGCCGACGTCGACCAGCGGATCTATGAACAGCGAGAAGCCGATCGCCTTCTCCTCCGTCCCGTCGGGATGGACGATCGTGTAGCTGCCGCCGCGGCCGATCTCGCCCGACAAGCCGTCGCCGAACAGCGAGAAGCCGATCCACGTCTGATATTCGAAGCCGTGCCGCTCGGTCGGGTCGAGCGTCAGCGCGACGCGGTCGCCGATCGCGGCGACGATCGCCTCGATCGCTTCGAGCCGCTTGTCGAGCGTCTGCGCGCCGGCGATCGCACGCAGCTTGGCAAGCGCCGGGCCGACCGGGCCGGCGGCCTCGATGAAGGGGAGATAGGCGTCGGCGCCGAGGCTCGCGAGCCCGCCCGCATCCTTGGCGTCGAGCATCGCGCGCACCGCGTCGACCTTGTCGGCCGGCAGCGGCATCGCCCCGGCCGCGAGCGTCTCCACCAGATCGGGCAGAGTGAGGTCGACGGTGATGCCGGTGACGCCCGCCACTTCGAGCGCCTCGACCGCGACGCGCAATATCTCGATCACGGCGGCCAGGCTGTCAGTGCCGATCAGCTCGGCCCCCGCCTGGGTCAGCTCACGCTCGGGGCGAAGCTGGGTGGCGCGCAGCTTGAGCACCGGGCCGCCATAAGCGAGGCGGAGCGGGCGGGGGCGATGGCCCATCCGGGTCGCGGCGATGCGGCCGACTTGCGCGGTGATGTCGGGGCGCAGCGCCAGGGTGCGCTGCGAGACCGGATCGACGAAGCGGAGCAGGTCGCGCGCGCCAGCCGACTTGAGCTGGCCGACCAGCCCCTCCTCGAACTCGGCGAGCGGCGGCGACACCCGCGCATAGCCGTGCCGGCCGATCGCGACGATCACGCGATGGAGCAGCCGCGACCCGGCCTCCGCCTGCGGGGGCAGGCGATCGCGAAGTCCTTCGGGCAGCAATCCGGGGGCGATGGTCATGCGGAGAGGCTCATAGCGGCATGTGCGCGGCATTCAACATAATCGTCGCACCAGCGAAGGCTGGTGCCCATGTCTGTTTTCCCGCACGATGGCCTTCATGAAAGGCGGTTACGTCTACATCATGAGCAATGCGTCTCGGGAACGCTGTACGTCGGCGTGACGGCCGATCTCGCTGCCCGAATCTACCAGCATCGCATCGGCGAGGGCTCGACCTTCTGTCGCGAGCATGGGCTGACCCGACTGGTTTATGCCGAACAGCATGAGCGTATCGATGCGGCGATTGCCCGAGAGAAGATGTTGAAGGCCTGGAAGCGAGCCTGGAAGATCAACCTGATCGAGAAAGCCAATCCCGGCTGGCGCGATCTCTATGAGGAGATCATCGCCTAGCCGGGAGAGACATGGGCCCCAGCCTGCGCTGGGGCGACGGTTCTCCGGATCAGAAGCTCAGCGCCTTGGCGGTCTTCACACCGGGGAGCTGGGCGATCTTCGCCTTCAGCGCATCGTCGACCGGGGTGTCGACCGACAGCAGCAGCACGGCCTCGCCGCCGGCCGAGCGGCGGCCGAGGTGGAAGGTGCCGATGTTGACGTTCGCTTCGCCCAGGGTCGAGCCGAGGCGACCGATGAAGCCCGGCGCGTCGACGTTGACGATGTAGAGCATCGTGCCGCCCAGGTCGGCTTCGACCTTGACGCCGTAGATCTCGACGAGACGCGGCTCGGCGTTGGCGAACAGCGTGCCGGCGACCGACTTGGCGCCTTCGGCGGTGGTGACGGTGACGCGGACCAGGGTCGAATAGTCGCCCTCGCGGTCATGGCGCACCTCGCGCAGGTCGAGGCCGCGTTCCTTCGCCAGGAAGGGCGCGTTGACCATGTTCACCGTATCCGAATAGACGCCCATCAGCCCGGCGAGCACCGCGCCGGTGATCGGCTTCTGGTTGAGTTCGGCGGCGGCGCCTTCCACCTCGATCGCGACCGCCTTAATCGCGTCGCCCTCGAGCTGGCCGACCAGCGCGCCGAGATGCTCGGCCAGCGCCATGTACGGCTTCAGCTTCGGCGCTTCCTCGGCCGACAGCGACGGCATGTTGAGCGCGTTGGTGACGCCGCCCGACAGCAGGAAGTCGGCCATCTGCTCGGCGACCTGGATCGCAACGTTGACCTGCGCCTCGTTGGTCGACGCGCCGAGGTGCGGGGTCGAGATGAAGCCGGGGGTGCCGAACAGCGGCGATTCGGTCGCCGGCTCGGTGACGAACACGTCGAGCGCGGCGCCCGCGACATGGCCGCTGTCGAGCGCTTCCTTGAGCGCCGCCTCGTCGATCAGGCCGCCGCGCGCGCAGTTGATGATGCGCACACCCTTCTTGGTCTTCGCCAGATTCTCCTTCGACAGGATATTCCTGGTCGAATCGGTCAGTGGCGTGTGGAGCGTGATGAAGTCGGCGCGGGCCAGCAGGTCGTCGAGGTTGACCTTCTCGACGCCCATCTCGACGGCGCGCTCGGGGGTCAGGAAGGGATCATAGGCGACCACCTTCATCTTCAGGCCGATCGCGCGGTCGGCGACGATCGAGCCGATATTGCCGGCGCCGATCAGGCCGAGGACCTTGTTGGTCACCTCGACGCCCATGAAGCGGTTCTTCTCCCACTTGCCGGCCTGGGTCGACTTGTCGGCTTCGGGCAGGTCGCGGGCGAGGGCGAACATCAGCGCGATCGCATGCTCGGCGGTGGTGATCGAGTTGCCGAACGGGGTGTTCATGACCACCACGCCCTTGGCCGAGGCGGCGGGAATGTCGACATTGTCGACGCCGATGCCGGCGCGGCCGACAACCTTCAGGTTGGTCGCGGCGGCGAGGACGTCCTTGGTGACCTTGGTGGCCGAACGGATGGCGAGGCCGTCATACTGGCCGATCATCGCGATCAGCTCGTCCTTGGTCTTGCCGGTGATCTCGTCGACCTCGATCCCGCGGTTGCGGAAGATCTGCGCGGCGAGCGGGTCCATCTTGTCGGAAATCAGTACCTTGGGCACGGTGATTCATCCTTTGTCTGAACCGTCATGCCAGCGGAGGCTGGCATCCATGTCTGTCGTCTCTCGCGATGTCGTTCCATGTGGAGAGAGACATGGACCCCAGCCTTCGCTGGGGTGACGCAATAGGGGAGGGTATGCGGAGGAAGCCCGGCTTACGCCGCGCGGGCCTGGGCCCAGGCCCAGTCGAGCCAGGGGCCGAGCGCCTCGACATCGGCGGTGTCGACGGTGCCGCCGCACCAGACCCGGAGGCCCGGGGGCGCATCGCGATAGCCCGCGACGTCATAGGCCGCGTCCTCGAGTTCGAGCGCGCCGGCGATCTTCTTGACGAGCGCGAGCTTCGCCTCGTCGTCGAGACCCTCGACCGCACCGTCCGCGAACTTCAGGCACACCGAGGTGTTCGAGCGCGACGCCGGGTCGGCCGCGAGATGATCGATCCAGTCGGTCTTCTGCACCCAGGCGTCGAGCGCCGCGGCGTTGGCGTCGGCGCGGGCGATCAGCTCGTCCAGGCCGCCGATCGACTTCGCCCATTCGAGGCTGTGGATGTAGTCCTCGATGGCCAGCATCGACGGCGTGTTGATCGTCTCGCCCTTGAAGATCCCCTCGATCAGCTTGCCGCCCTTGGTCATGCGGAAGATCTTCGGCAGCGGCCATGCCGGGGTGTAGCTCTCCAGCCGCTCGACCGCGCGGGGGCCGAGCACGAGGATGCCGTGCGCGCCTTCGCCGCCCAGCACCTTCTGCCAGGAGAAGGTGACGACATCGAGCTTGTCCCAGGGCAGGTCCATGGCGAAACAGGCCGAGGTCGCGTCGGCGATGGTCAGGCCCTCGCGGTCGTCCTTGATCCAGTCGCCATTGGGGACGCGGACGCCCGAGGTGGTGCCGTTCCAGGTGAAGACGATGTCGGTCGACTGGTCGAGCGCGGCGAGGTCGGGGAGGCTGCCATAGGGCGCCTTGACCACGTCGGCCTCGATCTTGAGCTGCTTGACGACATCGGTGACCCAACCCTCACCGAAGCTCTCCCAAGCGACCATCGTGGCCTTGCGCGCGCCGAGCAGGCTCCACAGCGCCATCTCGACCGCGCCGGTGTCCGATCCGGGGACGATGCCGATGCGATGGGTGGCGGGGATACCCAGGATCTCGCGGGTCAGGTCGACGGCATGGTTGATGCGCGCCTTGCCCAGCTTCGACCGATGCGAGCGGCCGAGCGATCCGGTAGCGAGTTTTTCGGGGGACCAGCCGGGCGGCTTCGCGCAGGGGCCGGAAGAGAAATGGGGACGTGCCGGCTTGGAAGCCGGGCGAGCAATATCAGTCATGTAGACTCTCCTCACAGAGAGCACGCGCTGCGTTGGGACAGCGTGGCCCGCCGCCGCTTCTAGAGATGGAATGGGGCAAGTCAATGACCGAAAGGGTCGGCGACGAAAATATCCTTCGCTGTTGCGGCGAAGGGGTGAAGGCTGGAATATCAAAGGGTTATGTAGGCAAACTGTCACCCTGCGAAGGCAGGGGCCCATGTCTCTCCTCAGCCGGATGGCCATTGGGGGGGAAACAGACATGGGTGCCAGCCTTCGCCGGCATGACGCGAGGGGGGGTGGAGGGAAGGGCGCGCGCAAAGAAAAAGCCCCGGAGCCGAACCCCGGGGCTTCTATCCAGTCGCGATGCGTGCCGCCTTACTTGGCGGGCGCCGCCTCGTTGCCGCCCTCGGCCGGAGCCGCGGCATTGTCGGCCGCGCCGCCCTCGGCCGCCGGGGCCGCCGCTTCGGCGGGCACCGCCGGCATCGGCCGCGGCGCATTGCTCTGCTGGTTGAGATAGGCGATGACGTTGGCGCGATCCTCGGGCTTGGAGAGGCCGGCGAAGGTCATCTTGGTGCCCGGCGCGAATGCCTTCGGGCTCTTCAGCCAGTCGCTGAGATTCTGCCAGTCCCAGGTGCCGCCCTTCGACTTGAGCGCATCGGAGAAGGCGAAGCCATGCGCGCCCTGCCCGACGCCCTCGCCGAGGACGCCCCACAGATTCGGGCCGAGGGCGTTCGGGCCGCCATTCTCGGCATTGTGGCAGGCGGCGCACTTCTTGAAGACCTCGGCGCCCTTCGCCGGATCGGCGCTGGCGAGGTAGAAGGCGATCGGCTTTTCGGCTGCGGCGCCACCGGTGTCGCCCTCTTCCTCGACGCCCTCGACCACATAGCCCATCTTTTCCGGACGCTCGGCCTTGAAATATTCGCCGCTGAGGATCGAAAGGCCCAGTGCGGCAATGCCGCCAGCCAGCGCCCAGCCGGCAATAGTGTTCGCGCGATCGTCCATGTGCCCCTACAGCTCCCATTGGCAGCGTGGGGGGGAAGTGCCCACGCCGAATTCGCGCCCCCTTTAGAATCGCTTCCGGTGCTCCGCAAGCGTTGGAACGCGCTAATATGTCGCCGGGCGGCTTGCAGCCGGCGCGGCAGCCGCCTAATCCGCGCTCGTCATGCAGAACTATCCAGCTCCCGCCCAGGCGCTCGTCGCCGAAATGACCGCAGCCGCAGAGGCCGATCCGGCCCGGGCGGTAGCGTTTCAGGGCGCGCCCGGCGCCAATTCGCATATCGCCGTGTTGGAAGCCATTCCCAACGCTCTGCCCGTTCCCTGTTTCAGCTTCGAGGACGCGCTCGACGCGGTGCGGGATTTCCGGGCGGATTGCGCGGTGATCCCGATCGAGAATTCGCTGCATGGCCGGGTCGCCGACATGCATTTCCTGCTGCCCGAGTCGGGCCTGGTCATCACCGGCGAGCATTTCCTCCACATCAGCTACACGCTGATGGCGCTGCCCGGGCACGGCAAGATCACCAAGGTGATGAGTCATCCGCAGGCGCTGGGCCAGTGCCGCCATTGGCTGCGCGCCAACGGCATCGCGCCGGTCGCCTTCCCCGACACGGCCGGTGCCGCCGCCGCGGTGGCGGAGGCGGACGATCCGCATCTCGGCGCGCTGGCGCCGTCGATTTCGGCCGGCATCTACGGGCTCAAGGCGGTCGAGGAGAATATCGTGGACTCGGCCGACAACACCACCCGCTTCGTGGTGCTCGCCCGTGAAGGACGCGACATCCCCGCCGACGATGGCCCGGTGATGACCACCTTCATCTTCGAGGTGAAGAACATCCCGGCGGCGCTCTACAAGGCGATGGGCGGCTTCGCGACCAACGGCGTCAACATGACCAAGCTCGAAAGCTACCAGCGCGGCGCGAGCTTCTCCGCGACCGAGTTCTATGCCGACATCGAGGGGCACCCCGACGAGCCGCACGTCCGCCGCGCGCTGGAGGAACTGGCCTTCCACACCAAATGGGTTCGCCTGCTCGGCACCTATCCGCGGGCCCGCGAGCGCGGCTTCGGCTGAGGGTGGCCTATGCCCCGTTCACCCAGGCGGTGAGCAGGGTGTGGGCGATCGCGATCGGAAAGGGAACGCGGAAGGCGGTGTCGGGATCGCCCGCCAGCGCCGCGCGAACCTCGTCCTTCGTCGCCCAGAGCGCGTCGCCCAGCTCGTTGGTGTCGAGCGTCAGCGCGTCGCTCTCGACCGTGGCGATGCATGCGATCATCAGCTGTGAGGGGAAGGGCCAGGGCTGGCTGGTGACGTAGCGGACGCTGGTGACGACGACGCCGGCCTCCTCGTTCAGCTCGCGGGCGACGGCCTCCTCGATCGACTCGCCGACTTCGAGAAACCCGGCCAGCGCCGAGTAGAAGCCATAGGGCGCGCGGACGTTCCGGCCGAGCAGGACGCGGCCCTCATGCTCGGCGAGCATGATCACCACCGGGTCCGTGCGCGGGAAATGCTCGGCGCCGCAGCCCCCTTCCACCGCCAGGCAGAAGCGCGCCCAGCCGGATCGCGCGACGCTGGTCGGCCGGCCGCAATTGGCGCAGAAGCGATGGCGCGCATGCCAGTCGACCAGCGAACGGGCCGCGGCATAGGTCGCGCTGGCGCCGGGCTCGGTCATCGTCCGGGCGATCGCGATCGACTCGCCGCGCTGGTCGCCTTCGGCGGGGCTGGCGGTCAGTGCGACGAAGCGCGGTGCGTCGTCGATCAGGCCGAGCAGGGCGAGCCCGACGCCGGCCGGCGCCTCCGACAGCGGTCCCCAGCTTAGCCGTCCGTCCTCGTCGAGCACCGGCTTCAGGCCGTCGAGCCGCAGCAGGCGGGCGGCGGGGTGGATACGCTGCTCCTCGAACCAGGCGGGCTTGTCGCGTTCGATGTCGACCCGGGCGAGCGGCGATCCGGTGAACCCCGGGACGGGGAAGCTGGCCATGATATGCTCCTATACGCGGCTGGCGATGGCGCGCGCGGCGGCGCGGGCGAAGAGAGTGGGGAGACCGGCCTGCTCGATCTCGTCGATCGGCCACCATTCGCCGTCATTGGCGCTGAGCGCTTGCACGGCGGTGACGACGCGGAGCCGGAGCGCGAAATGGGTGAAGACATGGTCGACCGACCCCGCCTCGCGCCACGGCGCGTCGACCGGCGCGTCGGCGAGGCCAGGGTCCTCGTCGGTCCAGGGGCCGGAGGGCAGCGCGCGCATGCCGCCGAGCATGCCCTTGTCGGGCCGCCGCACCAGCCAGACGCGCGCGCCGTCCTCGATCCAGAAGGCGGTGCCGAGCCGTTGCGGCTTGGCCTTCTTCGCGGCCTTCACCGGATAGTCCTCGGGATTGCCGGCGATCCGCGCGGCGCAGCCGTCGCGCAGCGGGCAGAGCAGGCATTGCGGCGCGCGGATCGTGCAGATCGCGGAGCCGAGGTCCATCATCGCCTGGGCGAAGTCGCCGGCGCGCGCGTCGGGGGTGATCCGGTCGACCAGTGCGCGCAGCGCCGGGCGGGCCTTGGGCAGCGGTTCGTCGAACGCGAACAGCCGGCTCGCCACCCGCTCGACATTGGCGTCGACGACGACCGCGCGGCGGCCGAAGGCGATCGCGGCGATCGCGGCGGCGCTGTAGTCGCCGATGCCGGGCAGTGCGCGCAGTCCCGCCTCGCTGTCGGGAAAGCGCCCGCCATGATCGTCGGCGACGGCGCGGGCGCAGGCGATCAGGTTGCGGGCGCGGGCATAATAGCCGAGCCCCGCCCAGGCAGCCATCACTTCGCCCTCGTCGGCGCGGGCGAGGTCGGTGACGGTCGGCCACCGCGTCGTGAAGCGATCGAAATAGGGCTTCACCGCCGCGACGGTGGTCTGCTGCAGCATGATCTCCGACAGCCAGACGCGATAGGGATCGGTCGGCGCCTCGCCCGGCGCGGCGCGCCACGGCAGGCGGCGATGATGGGCATCGTACCAGGCCAGCAAATTTTCGGGGACGGCATCGACGGACATGGGGCGCCTATGGCATGAAGCGCGCAATGAGCGAAACCGGCAAGACACGATCCTCGACCAAGGGCCCGGGGACCCCGACCGCGAAGGCGGCGCGCGAATCCCGTCCGCGCGGCGGCGGCGCGCGGCGGGTGGCGGACATGGTTCCCGATATCGGCCGTGCCGCCTTCCGCCGCTTCGGCTTCGTCCAGAGCTCGGTCGTCAGCCGCTGGGCGGAGATCGTCGGCGAGCGTTACGCCCGCGTTTCGACCCCCGAATCGATCCGCTTCCCGCAGGGGCGGCGCGCCGACGGCGTGCTGACGCTGACGGTCGAGGGATCGCACGCCACCATGTTGCAGCATGTCGCGCCGACGATCATCGAACGCGTGAACCGTTTCTTCGGCTATTCGGCGGTCGCCCGGATCGCGATCAAGCCCGGTACCTGCGCCGCGCCCCAGCCGCCACGCGGCCGAGCCGCGCCGCCGTCCCTCCGGCCGGTGCCGGTCGATCTGGGCGAGAGCCTGCGCACGGTCGGCGATCCCGAGCTGCGCGCCTGCCTCGAATCGCTGGCCGGCGCGCTCGCCGCGACCAGCGGACCTCCCGTCATCGCATCCGGAGACAGCGACCGGTGACATCGATCCTCGTCCGGGCGGGCCTGTCGCTCGCCCTGCTTTCGCCCGCCGCGCTGCTTGCGGCCACCCCCGCCAAGCCTGCGCCCGCTGCGAAGCCCGTCGCCGCCGCGAAGAAGAACTGGCTGGCGACGACGAGCCGCACCGCCGAGGGCGCGATCGTCGTCGGCAATCCGGCGGCGAAGGTGAAGCTGGTCGAATATCTCTCGCTGACCTGCCCGCACTGCGCCGACCTGTCGACCCAGTCGATGCCCCCGCTCCAGCGCGATTACATCGCCAAGGGGCTGGTCAGCTTCGAGGTCCGCCACGCCGTCCGCGACGGCTATGATTTCGCAGCCTCGCTGCTGCTGCGTTGCGAGCCGCCGACCCGCTATCTCGAATCGCTGGAGGCACTGTTCGCGACCCAGGGCGACTGGATGGAGAAGGCGCTGACCGCCAAGGACATCCCCGGCTTCGACGGCAAGTCGGGCGACGAGAAGATGGTGGCGGTCGCCAAGGCGGCCGGCTTCGACAGCTTCTTCGCGAAGCGCGGCGTGACGCCCAAGGCCTATGCGGCGTGCATGGCCGACACCAGGGCGAAGGAGCAGCTCGGCCGGATGGCCGGCAACGCCTGGCAGCGCGACCAGATCCCCGGAACCCCGCTGGTGCTGATCAACGGCCAGCGGCAGGAGGCCGTCCATAGCTGGGCGGATCTCGAACCGCTGATCAAGGGCGCGTTGAAGTAGGCCGATCGGCCCGGAGGCCCTTGCGCCGACCGCCACCACGGCTATCACTATCGGCAACGGCCGGGTTCGGCTGCTTGGAGACTAGGATCTGATGAAGAAGCTGCTTCCCGTCGCTGCGATCGGCCTGGCGCTGGCGCTTACCGCCTGCGGCAAGAAGGATGCGGACAACGCCGCGACCAACACCGTCGCCCCGGTGGCGCCCGCCGCGCCCTATACCGGCAAGGACTGGACGGCGACGCTGGTCAAGACGCCCGAGGGCGGCTTCCGCATGGGCAATCCCGACGCGCCGGTGAAGCTGGTCGAATATGCCTCGATCACCTGCCCGCACTGCCGCGACTTCAGCAAGACCGGCGGCGACCCGCTCCGCCAGACCTATGTCCGCACCGGCAAGGTAAGCTGGGAATATCGCAACTTCGTGCTCAACCCGCTCGACGTCGCCGCGACCCTGGTCGCGCGCTGCCAGGGCGCCGAGACCTTCTTCCCGTTCATCGACCAGCTCTATGCCACCCAGACCGAATGGGTCGGCAAGTTCAACTCGGTCGACGAGGCGACGCTGCGCTCGGTCGGCGGGCTGCCGCAGCAGGAGCAGTTCACCAAGCTGATCGAGCTGTCGGGGCTGGGCGACTTCTTCAAGGAGCGGGGCGTGCCCGCCGACCGCATCCAGGCCTGCCTGTCCGACAAGGCCGCGCTCGCCGAGCTGCTCAAGATCCGCGACCATGGCGCGAACGAGGACAAGGTCGACGGCACCCCCAATTTCCTGATCAACGGCGAGCGCCAGGAAGGGGTCTACGACTGGCCGGGCCTCGAGGCCAAGCTGCGCGAGCGCGTTCGCTGACATGACGCGCGGGGGCGCATCGGTGGAGACGGATTGAACCGCCGATGCGCTTCCGCAAGCTCCGCCTGTCCGGTTTCAAGAGCTTCGTCGAGCCGGCCGAGCTGATCATCGAGCGCGGGCTGACCGGCATTGTCGGCCCCAATGGCTGTGGCAAATCCAACCTGCTCGAGGCGATTCGCTGGGTGATGGGCGAATCGAGCGCCAAGTCGATGCGCGGCGGCGGCATGGAGGACGTGATCTTCGCCGGCACCACGACCCGGCCGGCGCGCGACTTCGCCGAGGTTACTTTGTTCACCGAGCGGCCCGAGGCGGAGGCCGACGAGGATCGCGAGGTCGAGGTCACCCGTCGGATCGAGCGTGGCGCCGGTTCGGCCTACCGTATGAACGGGCGCGACGTGCGCCAGAAGGACGTCGGCCTGCTGTTCGCCGACGCCGCGACCGGCGCGCATTCGCCGGCGTTGGTCAGCCAGGGGCGGATCGCGGCGGTGATCGCCGCCAAGCCTGCCGAGCGGCGTCAGATGCTGGAGGAGGCGGCTGGCATCGC
Organism: Rhizorhabdus histidinilytica; assembly: GCF_900167915.1. Lineage (GTDB taxonomy): Bacteria > Pseudomonadota > Alphaproteobacteria > Sphingomonadales > Sphingomonadaceae > Rhizorhabdus > Rhizorhabdus histidinilytica. The sequence goes on from NZ_FUYM01000001.1 coordinate 77,428, forward strand.
CGGCCTCCACGTTCGCCGCAAGGATGCCGAGCAGAAGCTGCGCGCGACCGAGACCAACCTGGCGCGGCTCGACGACCTGATCGCCGACATGGAGAACCGCACCGCGTCGCTCAGGCGGCAGGCGCGTGCGGCCGAGCGCTACAAGGCGCTGAGCGAGCAGATCAGGCTCGCCGAGGCGCGGCTGATCTATTCGCGTTGGCGCGACGCCGCCGCCGCTGCCGAGGCGGCACGCAAGGAGGCGACCGCCGCCGAGACGGCCGTCGCCCAGGCGACCGATGCGCAACGGGCGATCGCCGAGAAGCAGGCGGAAGCGGCACGCAAGGTCGGCGACGCGCGACAGGCGGCGCAGACCGCGCGCGAGCGATCGACCGGGCTGGCCCATCGCCTCGCGACGCTGACCGGTGAGCTGGAGAGCGTCCGGCGGCGGATTTCGGACATCGCCCAGTCGCGCGATACGCTGAGCCGCGACCGGGCGCGCGAGGACCGGCTGGCGATCGACGCGGCCGCGGCCTTGTCGGCGCTGGCCGAGGAGGAGAAGGAGCTCGCCCGCCGGATCGAGGAGGCGACCGTCCGCCAGGCGGCGATCGACGGGCAGGTCCGCGACGCCGAAACCGAGGCACGCGAGGCCGAGCTGGCGGTCGCCAAGGCACAGGCCGCCCATGCCGCCGAGCAGGCCGACATGCGGGTCGCCCAGGCCAATGTCGCGGCCGCGCGTCAGCGGCTCGATCGCGCCCAGGCGGAGATGCAGCGCATTGCTCGCGAGCTGGCGGCGCTGGGCGACGAGGCGCCGCTGGTCGCGCGCCGCACCGCCGCCGTCGCGGCGCGCGAGCTGGCCGAGCGCGCTATCGCCGACGCGATGGCGGCGATCGGCGCGGGCGAGGAGGCGCGCGCCGCCGCGGCCCAGCGCCGCGACGAGGCCGAGGCGGCGAGCGGCGCGGCGCGCGCGGCGCTGGCTGCGCTCGAATCGGAGGCGCGGTCGCTGGAGAAGGCGGCGAGCGCGGCGGGGAAGGGCGATCGTGCGATCGACCAGGTCCGCGCCGCGTCGGGGTACGAACGCGCGCTGGCGGCGGCGCTCGGCGACGATCTCGATGCGGCTGTGGGCGGTGAGGGGCCGTTGCGCTGGTCGGGGGCGGCGGCGGGCGACGATCCCGCGCTGCCCAAGGGGACCGAACGGCTGGCCGACCATGTCCGGGGGCCGGCCGAACTGGCGCGGCGGCTGGCGCAGGTCGCGGTGGTCGACGCCGACGACGGATCGATCGCGCTCGCGGCCGGGCAGCGGCTCGTCACCCGCGACGGGCGGATGCGACGCTGGGACGGATTCTTCGCCGCCGATGTCGGCGCGGCGGCGGCCGAGCGGCTGGTCCGCGCCAACCGGCTCGCCGAGCTCCAGGCGGCGCTGCCCGGCGCGCGGGCCGAGCTGGAGGCTGCGCAGGCGGCGCTGGCCGAGGCCAATGGCGCGACCCAGGCCGCCAGGGTCGCGATCGACGCGGCGCGCGCCGAGTTGGGTCGCGCCGAGAGCGCGCAGCGCAACGCGATCCGCGACGAGGACCAGGCCACCACCGCGATCGAGCGGCTCGCCGCCCAGCAGGCGGCGATGGCCGAGCGCCAGGCGCGCGCCAAGGCCGAAGCCGACGAGGCGGGCGCGCTGGTCGAGACGCAGATGGCGGCGATGCTCGTCTTGCCCGACGGCGAGGCGACCCGCGCCGAGGTCGAGCGGCTGCGGCAGGCGAGCGAAGCCGTGCGCGCGCGACTGTTCGAGGCGCGCGGCATGGCGATGACGCTGGCGCAGGCCGCCTCGGCGGACGCGCAGCGCCAGCAGGCGGCGCGGGGCGAGGCCAAGAGCTGGAAGACGCGCGCCGGCGACGCCGCCAACCGCATCGCCGAGATGGACGCGCGCGCCGTCGCGATCGAGACCGAGAGCAAGGCGCTCGAAGGCCGACCCGAGGAGCTGGAGGCGCTGATCGCCTCGGTCGGCGCCGACAGCCGCGCCGCCGAGCAGCAGGCCGAGACCGCGCGCGAGGCCGAGCGCGTCGCGGAGAACGAGCTGCGCACGATCGAGGCCGGCGTCGCCCAGGCCGGCGAGGCGCTGGCGGCGGCGCGCGAGGCGCGGGCCGGCGCGCAGGCGCGGCTGGAGAACCAGGAGCAGCGCCGGGTCGAGATGGGGCGCATCTCGGGCGAGCGCTTCGAATGTCCGGCGCCGGTGCTGCCGCAGAAGGTCGGCTTCGTCTCCGACGAGGTCGGCGATGCGGGGACGGAATCGGCGCGGCTCGAACGGCTGACCGCCGACCGCGAGCGGCTCGGGCCGGTCAACCTCGTCGCCGAGATCGAGCTTGCCGAGATCGAGGGCCAGCACGCGACCAGCATCACCGAGCGCGACGAGCTGTACGAGGCGATCAACCGGCTGCGCGGGTCGATCGGCAGCCTGAACCGCGAGGGGCGCGCGCGGCTGCTGGCGGCGTTCGAGGCGGTCAACGGCCATTTCCGCCGGCTGTTCACCACCTTGTTCGGCGGCGGCGAGGCGCATCTGGCGCTGATCGACAGCGACGATCCGCTGGAGGCAGGGCTGGAGATCATGGCCCAGCCGCCGGGCAAGAACCTCAGCTCGCTCACCTTGCTGTCGGGCGGTGAGCAGGCGCTGACCGCGGTCGCGCTGATCTTCGGCCTGTTCCTCACCAACCCGGCGCCGATCTGCGTGCTCGACGAGGTCGACGCGCCGCTCGACGATGCCAATATCGAGCGCTTCTGCGACCTGCTCGTCGCGATGACGCACGAGACCGAGACCCGCTACCTGATCGTCACCCACAATGCGGTGACGATGAGCCGCATGCACCGGCTGTTCGGCGTGACGATGGTCGAGCGCGGAGTCAGCCGGCTGGTGTCGGTCGACCTCTCTGGCGCGGAACAACTGCTCGCCGCCGAGTGATCCGGCCGGAGAAACAGGGATGGCTTCCGCATCCGCAGAAATGACTGCCGATAGTTTCGCCCCTGCGGCTTTTCCCGTTTCCGTGGCGCTGGTAAACAGGACGCAGCGGGCGGGTTTCGGTGCAGATGAAGCGGGTCTTGTCGGCGGTCATGATGATGACGGCTGCGGTGGCAGCGGCGGAGCCCCCCAAGGGCCCGGCCAAGGTCACGCCGCGCTTCGATGCCGAGGTGGCGGCGCTGGCGGCCCGGCCGCTTCCGATTGACGGCGTATCCACCCTGTTCCTCGGCAGCTCCAGCATCCGGCTGTGGGACGTGGGGATGAGCTTCCCCACGCTGCACGCGCTCAATCGCGGCTTCGGCGGCGCCACCACCGCCGATGTTCTCTACCATTACAACCGCGTGGTCGCGGGGCTGCAACCGGCGACGGTGGTTGTCTATGTCGGTGAGAACGACATCGCCGCCGGCGCGACCGCCGAGGCGGCGACCACCGACGTGCTGACCCTGCTCGCGCGGCTTCGGACCGACATGCCGCGCGCTCGGATCGCCTATCTGTCGATGAAGCCGACCCCGCTGCGCTGGGACCTCTACGCGCGGATGATGGCCGCCAACGCCGCGATCAAGGCGCAGGCGCCGACGATCGGGTTCGACTTCATCGATGTCGGCGGCGCGCTGCTCGACGAGGCGGGCAAGCCCGACTCTCGCTATTTCGGTGTCGACGGCCTGCACCTCAACGAGCGCGGCTATGAACGCTGGACGACGATCATCGAGCGCTATCTGAAGCCCAAGGCGCCGATCGGCGCAGCCTTGCCGGCCAAGGCGTCCTGACCGGGCGGGGCGCGACGTCGATCAGAGGATCTCGCGCACCTTCTCCGGAGGCCGGCCGAGGCGGACACCCTTCGGCGTCTCGACCAGCGGGCGCTCGATCAGGATCGGGTCGGCGGCCATCGCATCGAGGATCGCGTCGTCGCTTGCGCCTTTCAGGGCCTTGGCGCCGTCCTCGGCCTTGCGCAGTCCCTCGGCGGCGCTCATGCCCGCCTTGCGATACATTGCGGCAATCTGCGCGCGGCTCGGCGGCGTCTTGAGATATTCGACCACCTCGACCTCGACGCCCGGCGCGGCTTCGAGGATCGCCAGCGTCTCGCGCGACTTCGAGCAGCGCGGATTGTGCCAGATGGTCGCCTTCATGCACGTTCTCCCAGGGTCGCGAGTGCCGCCAGCGCGTCGTGCCGACGCGGCCAGGGCACGAAGATATGGTCATGGCGCCAGGCGGCGACGACGTTCGCGCTGATGCCCGCCTCGGCCAGCGCTGTCGACAGCGCCGCCGTCAGGCCCACCGCCGCGAGGTCCGAATGCACCGTCAGGCTGATCCGCGCCCAGCCGCCGTCGGACTCGGCCGCGATCAGGGTGCGGCCTTCCTCCTCGGCGATCAGCGCGAAGGCGCCGGCGGGCGGCGCCTCGCCGTCCGCCAGCGGCCGGATCGCATAGGGGCGGTCGTGCAGCCTCGGCTCCATCGTCGCGAGCAGCCGGGCGAGATCGCTCTCGCCGGTCAGGCCTGGTCCAGCCTGGCCAGCCATTGCTCGAGCCACTTGATGGTGTAGTCGCCCTTCTGGAAATCGGGATCGTCGAGCAGCGCCTGGTGGAGCGGGATCGTCGTCTTGACGCCTTCGACCACGAACTCCTCGAGCGCACGACGAAGGCGGCGGAGACAGCCTTCGCGGTCGCGCCCGTAGACGATCAGCTTGGCGATCATCGAATCATAATAAGGCGGGATGCGATAGCCGGCGTAGATTCCGCTATCGACGCGGACATGCATGCCGCCGGGCGCGTGGAACGCCTTCACCGTGCCGGGGCTCGGCATGAAGGTCTTCCAGTCCTCGGCGTTGATCCGGCACTCGATCGCATGGCCGCGGAATTCGAGGTCCTCCTGCGCGACCGAGAGCTGCTTGCCCTCGGCAATGCGGATCTGCTCGCGGACCAGGTCGAGGCCGGTGATCGCCTCGGTCACCGGATGCTCCACCTGCAGGCGGGTGTTCATCTCGATGAAGTAGAACTCGCCATTCTCGTAGAGGAACTCGATCGTGCCGGCGCCGCGATAGCCCATGTCGGCCATGGCGCGGGCGACGATCGTGCCCATCTCCGCGCGCTGGGCGTGGCTGATGACGGGGGAGGGGGCCTCCTCCAGCACCTTCTGGTGGCGGCGCTGCAGCGAGCAATCGCGCTCGCCGACATGGATGGCGTTGCCGTTGCCGTCGCCGAACACCTGGAACTCGATGTGGCGGGGGTCGGCGAGGTATTTCTCCATATAGACGGTGCCGTCGCCGAACGCCGCCTTCGCCTCCGAACTCGCCTGCGCCATCAGCGTCTCGAGCTGGGATTCGTCCGGTACGACCTTCATGCCGCGTCCGCCGCCGCCCGACGCTGCCTTGATCAGCACCGGATAGCCGATCTGCGCGGCGATCGCCTTGGCCTCCTCGATCGAACTCAGCGGGCCCGGCGAGCCGGGGACGAGCGGCAGGCCGAGCTTGGCGGCGGTCGCCTTCGCCTCGATCTTGTCGCCCATCGTGCGGATATGCTCGGGCTTCGGGCCGATCCAGATCAGGTTGTGCGATTCGACGATCTCAGCGAATAGCGCGTTTTCCGACAGGAAGCCGTAGCCGGGATGGATCGCGTCCGCGCCCGAGATTTCGGCCGCGGCGATGATGCTGGGGATGTTCAGGTAGCTCTCGGCCGCTGGCGGCGGGCCGATGCACACCGACTGATCGGCCAGGCGGACATGCATCGCATCGGCGTCGACGGTCGAATGGACCGCGACGGTCTGGATGCCCATCTCGTGGCAGGCGCGGTGGATGCGGAGGGCGATCTCACCGCGATTGGCGATCAGGACCTTGCTTATCGCCACGCCGGTTTACTCGACGACCGCGAGCGGCTGGTCATATTCCACCGGCTGGCCGTTCTCGACCAGCAGCGCCTTGACCGTGCCGGCGCGCGGAGCGGCGATGGCGTTCATGACCTTCATTGCCTCGACGATCAGCAGCGTCTGGCCGGCGGCGACCTTGTCGCCGGGCGCGACGAACGATTTGGCGCCGGGTTCCGGCGACAGATAGGCGGTGCCCACCATCGGCGACTTGACCGCGCCCGGATGGTCGGCCGGCGCATCGGCGGCGGCGGGCGCCGCGGCAGCCGCCGGAGCGGCGGCGGGGGCCGGGGCGGCGGCGAGGGCGGGCATGGCGACCTGCGCGGCGCCGACCGTCACGTTGCGCGCGACCTTGATCCGCCGTTCGCCGTCCTGCACCTCGATCTCGGTGAGGTTGGTGTCGTCCAGGAGCTGGGCAAGCTGGCGCACCAGTTCTGGGTCGACCTGCATTGCTTTCCCCTGCGTTTGATCGGCCATCGGTTGCTCTTCTATTGTTTCAACGAGTGTCGTGTGGCGCCCGCCATTGTCAGATGCGGGCGGCGGCGTCCAGCGCAAGCATGTAGGATTGCGCGCCGAACCCCATGATCGAACCCTTCGCCGCCTGTCCGACATAGCTGACGTGGCGGAAGGCTTCGCGGGCATGCGGATTGGACAGATGCACCTCGATCACGGGGATCGAAACGCCCTTGATGGCGTCGTGGAGCGCGATCGACGTATGGGTATAGGCGCCCGGATTGATCAGCACCGCCCTGGCGCCGGAGGCGTTCGCCTCCTGGATCCAGTCGACCAGATGCCCTTCGTGATTCGACTGGCGCATGTCGATCTCGAACCCCAGTTCGAGCGCACGGTCCTCCAGCATTCCGGCGATGTCGTCGAGCGTGGTCGTCCCGTAGATCTCCGGCTCGCGGGTGCCGAGCATGTTGAGGTTCGGGCCGTTGAGGACGAAGATGACCGGACGATCCGCCACGCGGCAAGCCTTTCCGTTGCGATGGTGCGACCCGCACCCCTATATGGCCCCCCGACGCAAAGCGAAAGCGCATACGGCGACGCGCATTGGAGAACTCATGACCAATCCCGACGGCACGATCCAGGTCCGCATCAACGGCGAGCATCGCCGGGTCAGGGCCGGGTTGACGATCGCCGACCTTGCGCTCGAGCTGGGGCTGGAACCGGCCAAGGTCGCGGTCGAGCGCAATCTGGAGGTTGTGCCCCGGTCGACCTTGGGGCAGGTGCTTCTCGACGACGGCGACGAGCTGGAAATCGTCCATTTTGTTGGTGGTGGAGATCATGGCGTGACGCTTGACGACGATAGCTGGACGGTGGCGGGGCGGACCTTCCGGTCGCGGCTGATCGTCGGCACCGGCAAGTACAAGGACTTCGCCCAGAACGCCGCCGCGGTGGAGGCGTCGGGGGCGGAGATCGTCACCGTCGCGGTCCGCCGGGTCAACGTCGCCGATCCCAAGGCGCCGATGCTGACCGACTATATCGACCCGAAGAAGATCACCTACCTGCCCAACACCGCCGGCTGCTATACCGGCGAGGAGGCGATCCGCACGCTGCGCCTGGCGCGTGAGGCGGGCGGCTGGGACCTCGTCAAGCTGGAGGTGCTGGGCGAGGCGAAGACGCTGTATCCCGACATGGTCGAGACGCTGCGCGCGACCGAGATCCTGGCCAAGGAAGGCTTCAAGCCGATGGTCTACTGCGTCGACGATCCGATCGCCGCCAAGCGGCTGGAGGATGCCGGAGCGGTCGCGATCATGCCGCTCGGCGCGCCGATCGGCTCGGGCCTCGGCATCCAGAACAAGGTGACGATCCGCCTGATCGTCGAGGGTACCAGCCTGCCGGTGCTGGTCGACGCCGGGGTCGGCACCGCGTCGGAGGCCTCGGCGGCGATGGAGCTCGGCTGCGCGGGCGTGCTGATGAACACCGCTATCGCCGAGGCGAAGAACCCGGTGATGATGGCCAGGTCCATGAAGCTGGCGGTCGAAAGCGGCCGCCTGGCCTATCGCGCCGGCCGCATGGGCCGCCGCATGTACGCCGATCCGTCGAGCCCGCTGGCCGGGCTGATCTGAAGTCGGACGAGCAGGTCGTCATCCCCGCTCACGCGGCCAGCACGTCGCGGATATTGCAGATGATCGGAGCGATGCCGGGTTCCTTCTTGGCCCGGTACATCAGCCGGTCGGCGGCTTCGAGGACGTCGTCGAGGCTGGCGAACTGCTGCGCGTCGACCATCACCGCGCCGGTGCTGATGCCGATCTTCCACGGCCGGTCGCTGCACAGCCGCCGCACTGCGCTGCGGAACTCGCCGATCAGCCGCAGCGCGGTTTCATGGTCGGTATCGGGCATCAGGATCACGAATTCGTCGCCGGCGATGCGGCAGATCGAGTCGCGGTCGCGCAATACCCGTTCGAGGCTGGTCGCCACGTCGCTCAGGCAACGGTCGCCCTCGGCATGGCCGAAGCGGTCGTTGACTGCCTTGAACCCGTCGAGGTCGAGATAGGCGATCACGCTCTCGCGGGGCATCCCGCCGAAGAGGCTGCCAAAATGCTCGGTCAGCCAGCGCCGGTTGGGCAGGCCGGTCAGAGGATCGTGCAGCGCGCGTTCCTCCGCCATCTTGCGACGGGTGATGTCCTCGACCACCGCGACGAAGAAGTCGGGCCGGCCCGCTCCGTTGCGGACCAGCGAGACCGTCAGATTGACCCAGACAATCTGTCGGTCGGCGCGGACGTAGCGCTTCTCCATGACATAGGAGACGATGTCCCCCGCCACGAGCCGATGGACATTATCGAGGTCGCTGTCGAGATCGGCGCTGTGGGTGATCTGCTGGAAACCGCCCTGCATCAACGCCTCGCGCGAATGACCCGCGATCGCGCAGAAGCGATCGTTGACCAGCAGGAAGCGGCCGTCGGGCGCGACATGGGCGATGCCGACCGCAGCCTGGTCGAAGGTCGCCTTGAAGCGGGTCGCCATCCGGTCGAGCTCGCTGTGCGCGTCGCGGCGGTCCATCCGGGCCAGGCCGGTGGTGATCAGCCCGGCGAGCAGTTGCGCGAGCAGCACGTCCTGTTCGTCGAAGATGCGCGCGCGCGGCCCATAGAGCTTGAGCGCACCGACCACCGCGCCTTCATGGACGACCGGGGCCAGCAGGATAGAGCCGATGCCGAGCGCACGGCAGCTTTCGGCGTCGACCAGCGGATCGTCCTGCGTATCGGGGCAATGATGGGCACGGCGCGACAGCACGCATTGCTCGAACAGCGTGCCGCTGAAGCGCTCGCGGGCGCCGACGAACGGGGCGGCCATGCCGCTGCCGGCGCGGAATTCGGCTTCGCTGCGGTCGCGCATCTCGACCAGTGCGCCCCCGGCGTGAGGGATGACCCGCAACGCGCCCGCGACGATCAGGTCCATCACCTGATCGATGTCGCCCGACGTCGCAGCGATCGCCGATTGGACGGCGAGCAGCTCCTTGGACCAGTCCGCATGGGAAGAAAGCTGCGCCATGAGACGAGCAACTCCGGCTAGGTGATCTTCCCCCCTCATGGCGATTATTGGCACAAATCGGCCGGATGGAAAGGGATTTTCCTGCGGTCGGATAGTCCGTTCGTCCAATGTTCCATTTGGTGTAAGGGTATGGGCGAGGAGACATGCCGTGCCGAAGATCGACCTCGACGCCGTGCCCGTGAGCAGCGGCTGCAGCTATCCGCACCCCTTCAAGGAGATCTGCCTGGGCGCCACCTGGCGCAAGCTGGGCGATGCGGCGGGGCTGGACGATTTCGGGGTCAACCTGGTCCGCCTGCCGCCGGGCCGCTGGTCGAGCCAGCGCCACTGGCACAGCGTCGAGGACGAGTTCGTCATGATGCTGGAGGGCGAGGTCGTGGCTGTCGAGGACGACGGCGACCATGTCCTGCGCGCCGGCGACTGCATCGGCTGGAAGGCGGGCGAGGCCAACGGCCATTGCCTGCAGAACCGGAGCGATCGCGACGCCGTCTATCTGGAGATCGGATCGCGGCGGCCGTCGACCGACGCCTGCCACTACCCCGACATCGACATGGACGCGCGGCCGGGCGAATCCTTCTACCGCCATCGCGACGGGACGCCCTATCCGAAGGAATGAGGGGAAGGACATCGAGCGCCCAGACTCGGTTCAGATGGATTGAAAATGTCCGTTCGTGTCGAACCCCTCGACTGCCTGCAAGGCAGGCGCTCGGGATGAACGGTGAAACTGGCTTAAATGTGACGCGACTTCTCTTCCGCTTGTCAGGATGAGCGGGTCAGATGAATGGTAAAGGGGCGCCTATTCGGCGGCGACGGCGAGGTCCTCGCTGCGGCCCTCGACGATGACGGTCAGATGCTCGACCCGCGGCGGGTTCTGGAAATAGGACCCGCACAGCCGGCGCCATTCGAGGAAGGCGTCCGAATTGCGGAACTCGATCATGTGATCCTCGATCGTCTCCCACTCGACGAACATCCGATAGCGGCTCGGCTGTTCCATCGAGCGGTGGAGGCGGAAGGCGATGCAGCCCTTCGAACCGAGGAACAGGTCCCTGGCGAGCACCGCTGCCTGCTCGAACGCCTGTTCGCAGCCGGGCTTGATGTCGATTTCCGCCAATTCCTTGATCATCGCGGCCTCCTGTTCCCTCGTGATTGGACAAAGTTCGCCGCAGGTCAACGCCCCGCCGCTGCCGATCGCGCCGCATGGGCGATTATTGGCGCCAGGCTGTGGCAATAATGGCGCGATCCCGAGCCATATCGCTGCAATGCAACATGAAATTCCCGTCTTGGCGGTTGACGCGGGCGGGATGGGCGACCTAGCTGCCCGCGATCTTCGGGGAGGTGCGGATGTTCGGGATGGTCGGCCGGGGAAGGGCGCGGCCTGCGTTGCGCGTCGCGGCGGCGGCGATGCTCGCGGCGCTGGCCGGATGCGCCGGCCGCAGCCCGCCGGCTCCGGTCCCGGCTTCACCCGCGAGCCCGCCACCGGGCATGCAATATCTCTACGGATCGGCCGAGGCGGCGGCGCTCGACGTCCAGGCATTCGGGATGCTGACCGCCTTTGTCGAGCGGCAGGCGGAGCGGCGCGCCTCGGTGGTGCTGGCGGCCGACGCTTCGCCCGATGGTACTGCCTTCACCGCTTGCGGCGACCGGCCGCCGGCGGTGGTGTTCGACATGGACGAGACGCTGGTCCTCAACCTCGGTTATGAAATGCTCGAGGGGCGCAGCGGCAAGGGTTTCGACGCCGATCGCTGGTCGCGCTGGGAACAGGCCGACGGCGCTGCGCTGGCACCGCTGCCGGGCGCGGTTGAGGCGGTCGCGGCGCTGCGCCGGCGCGGGGTCACCCCGATCGTCAACACCAACCGCGCCGCGGCCAGCGCCGCCGCTGCCGAGGTCGCGCTCGCCAGGGTGGGGCTGGGCGCGTTTCGCCATGGCGAGACGCTGTTCCTGGCCGGCGACGTCGACGGGCAGCGCGGCAAGGACGGTCGGCGGCAGGAGATCGCCCGCCGCTTCTGTGTGATCGCGATGGTCGGCGATCAACTCGGCGATTTCAGCGACGGCTTCCGCGGCGATCCGGCTGCGCGCCGGGCGCTGGCGACTGCGCCCGCGATCGCGCGGCTGTGGGGGCAGGGCTGGTTCGTGCTGCCCAACCCGGTCTACGGATCGGGGCTGGCGGGCGACTGGGACGCGGTTTTCCCGGCCGACAAGCGCTGGACCGATCCCGTTGAAGGGCAAGGGAAATGAGGCCGGAAGGGCGTGACGGCGGCGGTCCATCGCCCGATCGCGTATTTTCGCCGCGCCGGCCCCTTCCGGTGTCGCGCCGGATGGTGCATGGCGCGGGGCGAGCGGCGGTCGGCGGCTCGGGCGATCCTCGACCGAACTGCTATGGCTGCCGTCCCTCCTGTCTGCTGGTCCGATCGCTGCCGTGAATCTCGATCCTTCTCCGAACTCGGCCCCGAAACCCGTCGCCCCGAAACCCGCCGCGACCCCCGATCGCGCCGTCCCGCGCGAACCTCATGTCCCCACTGTCGTCCAGATCGAGCATGGTCTCGTCATTGCCGCCGTGGTGCTGGTCGCGGTGCTGATCGCCTTCGTCGCGGCGGGCGGCTTCTATCTGCGCAAGGTGACGCAGGATGCGCCCAAGCCGGGCGCGGAGCGCCTTTCGGTCGACCTCAGCCGGATCGGCATCAGCAAGGCCGGGCCGCGCCGGATCGACTATGCGCGGCTCGACCGGCGGATGCAGCTGCTGGCGGAGAAGAAGTCGGTGGTCGGCGTCGCGATCGTTACCATCGAGAATGGCGAGATCAGCTTCGCCAAGGGCTATGGCGTGACCACCGATGGGCCCGAGGGCAAGCCGGTCGACGCGCACACCGTGTTTCGCTGGGCGTCGGTGTCGAAGGGCGTCGCCGCGACCCTGCTCGCCAAGATGGCCGAGGAGAAGAAGCTGTCGCTGCGCGATCCGGTGTCGCGCTGGGCGCCGTCGCTCAAGCTGCCCGAGAATGCGCAGGACGTCGCGACGATCGACAACCTCCTGTCGCAGAGCCTGGGCATCTGGAAGAACGCCTATGACCGCGACCTGGAGGACGGCCACGACCCCAAGGAGATCCGCAGCCGGCTGAACCAGATCCCGCTGCTCTGCCCGCCGGGCAAATGCTACAGCTACCAGAACATCGCCTATGACGCAGCGAGTGAGGCGGCCGAGCATGCCGGCCACAAGAGCTATGCCGCGCTGGTCCAGCAGAAGCTGTTCGGTCCGCTCGGCATGCAGTCGGCGACGACCACCCGCGAAGGCCTCGAATCCTCGCCGAGCTGGGCGCGGCCGCACACCGGCCGCCGCGAGCTCAAGGTTTCCGACGCCTATTACCGGACGCCGGCGGCTGGCGGCGTCAACTCATCGATCATTGACCTCGGCATCTGGATGCGCGCGCAGATGGGCGGTGCCCCGCGCGTCCTGTCCAAGCGGCTGTTGCGGGACATCCACAGCCCGCGCATCCGTACCTTCTCGATCCATCGCCAGCGCGAGCTGGACCAGTCGCTCAAGGAGGCATCCTACGGGCTCGGCTGGCGGATCTGGCATTATCAGGGGCGCCAGGTGATCGGCCATCGCGGCGCGGTCGACGGCTATCGCTCGCTGATCCTGTTCGATCCGCTGCTCAAGGCCGGGGTCGGCATGCTGTGGAACTCGACCGCGGTCGAGCCGACCGGCATGCAGCTCGAGGTGATGGACATGCTCTACAACCTGCCGTTCAAGGACTGGATGGAGCTGGACAAGTAGGGCCTTCATCGACGTCATTCCGGCGAAAGCCGGAATCCCGGTGCCTTCGGGTCGGTGGCGACGGGAAGAGAAGGGAGATCCCGGCTTTAGCCGGGATGACGCGGAAGGGGATAGCCCAGCTTCTATCCTTCCTTTTCACTCTGCTTTGACTTTGGCCGCGTGTTCGGTAGAGCGACGGCCATGTCCAGCAAGCCCCGCACCCTCTACGAGAAGATCTGGGACGCGCATGTCGTCGAGCGTCGCGACGACGGCACCTGCCTGATCTACATCGATCGCCACCTCGTCCACGAGGTCACCAGCCCGCAGGCCTTCGAGGCGCTGCGCGTCGCCGGCCGCAAGCTGCGGCGGCCCGATCTCACCCTCGCGGTGCCGGACCATAATCTTCCCACCACCGCGCGGCTCGACGCGGACGGCAGGCGCGTACCCATCGCCGACCGGGAATCGGCGGACCAGCTTGCCACGCTCGAGCGCAACGCGCCCGAGTTCGGCGTTCGCTACATTGACGCGGTCGCGCCGGAGCAGGGCATCGTCCATGTCGTCGGGCCCGAGCAGGGCTTCTCACAGCCGGGCACGACGATCGTCTGCGGCGACAGCCACACCGCCGCGCATGGCGGCCTCGGCGCGCTGGCCTTCGGCATCGGCACATCGGAGATCGAGCATGTCATGGCGACGCAGACGCTGCTGCTCGCCCCGTCGAAGACGATGGAGGTGCGGGTCGAAGGCACGCTTGGCGCGGGCGTCACCCCGAAGGATGTGATCCTCCACGTCATCGGCGTGATCGGCGCGGCCGGCGGCACCGGCTATGTCATAGAATATACCGGCAATGTGTTTCGCGAGATGTCGGTCGAGGGGCGGCTGACCGTCTGCAACATGTCGATCGAGGGCGGCGCCCGCGCCGGCCTGATCGCGCCCGACGAGACGACCTTCGCCTATATGCAGGGCCGGCCGATGGCGCCCGCAGGCGCCGACTGGGACAAGGCGATCGCCTGGTGGCGGACGCTGCCGACCGATCCGGGCGCGACCTATGACAAGGTCGTGATCATCGACGCGGCCGACATCGCGCCCTGCCTGACCTGGGGCACCAGCCCCGAGGACGTCGTGCCGATCACCGGCGTCGTCCCCGATCCGATGAGCTTCGCCGATCCGTCGAAGCAGGTCGCCGCGCAGAAGTCGCTCGACTATATGGGCCTGACCCCGGGCACCCGGATGCAGGACGTGCCGGTCGAGAACATCTTCATCGGCAGCTGCACCAACAGCCGGATCGAGGACCTCCGCGCCGCCGCCGCGGTGGTGAAGGGGCGCAAGGTCGCCGCCAATGTCCGCCAGGCGCTGATCGTGCCGGGCTCGGGCCTGGTCAAGCGCCAGGCGGAAGAAGAGGGGCTCGACCGCATCTTCGTCGAGGCGGGCTTCGAATGGCGCGAGCCGGGCTGCTCGATGTGCCTGGCGATGAACCCGGACAAGGTGCCGGCCGGCGAACGCTGCGCCTCCACCTCGAACCGCAATTTCGTCGGCCGGCAGGGGCCGGGCGCGCGGACCCACCTCGTCTCGCCCGCCATGGCGGCGGCGGCGGCGGTGACCGGGCATCTGACCGACGTCCGCGAGCTGGAGCCGGTGGCATGAAGCGGCGGCTGATCGCCATCGCCGCGGCGCTGCTCGCATCGGCGGCGGCGCAGGCCGCGCCGGTGCCGGGCACGGTCGACAAGCTGTGGCGGCTCGATTGCGGCCGCTTCCGCGTCAATCAGCCCAACATCTTCTCGGACACCCAGGCCTATACCGGCCAGACCCGCGACCTGGTCGGCAGCTGCTACCTGATCAAGGACGGCGACGCCTATATGCTGTGGGATACGGGGGTGCCGGCGGCGATGCTCGGCGCCAAGCCCGATCCGACCCAGCCGATCGACGGTCGGCTCGACCGGACGATCGTCGACCAGCTTGCCCAGATCGGCGTCAAACCCGAGCAGATCGGTCTGATCGGCATCAGCCATTATCATTTC
Organism: Rhizorhabdus histidinilytica; assembly: GCF_900167915.1. GTDB lineage: Bacteria > Pseudomonadota > Alphaproteobacteria > Sphingomonadales > Sphingomonadaceae > Rhizorhabdus > Rhizorhabdus histidinilytica. The sequence goes on from NZ_FUYM01000001.1 coordinate 92,516, forward strand.
GACCATACCGGCCAGGCGGCGGACTTCCCGAAGGCGAAGCTCGTCATCGGCGCCGGCGACCTGAAGGCCGCGCGCGCCGACAGGGACGGCATCGGCAAGCCGATCGCCCCCTGGCTCGCCGACGGCGCCAAGGTCGAGGCGGTCGAGGGCGACAAGGACCTGTTCGGCGACGGCAGCGTGGTGATGGTCAACTTCACCGGCCACACGCCGGGTCATCACGGCCTGCTGGTGCGGCTGCCGAAGACGGGCGTCGTGCTGCTGTCGGGCGACGTCGCCCATTTCCACGAGAATCTCGACGGCGACGGGGTGCCCACCTTCAACACCGACCGCGCCGATTCGCTGGCCTCGATGGACCGTTTCCGCAAGCTCGGCGCCTCGCTCAAGGCGGTGTCGATCATCCAGCATGATCCGCGCGACGTCGCCAAGCTGCCCGCTTTCCCGCAAGGAGCCGAATGATGAAGCCGATCCGCGAGGTCGAGGGCCGTGCCATTCCGCTGGGCCTGAAGAACGTCGACACCGACGTCATCATCCCGGCGCAGTACCTCAAGACGATCACCCGCAAGGGGCTGGGTCGCGGCGCCTTCGAGACGATCCGCGCGCAGCCGGGCAACGTCTTCGATGATCCCGAGTACAAGGGCGCCAACATCCTGATCGCGGGCGATAATTTCGGCTGCGGGTCGAGCCGCGAGCATGCCGCCTGGGCACTGGGCGACCTCGGCATCGACGCGGTGATCGCGCCGAGCTTCTCGGACATCTTCTCTGGCAACGCCTTCAAGAACGGCATCCTGACGGTGGTGCTGCCGCAGGAGGCGGTCGATCGGCTGCTCGAGGTCGCCAAGACCCATCCGATCGGCATCGACCTGGAGAACCAGACGGTCACCACGCCGTTCCAGGACCGCTTCCGCTTCGAGATCGATCCGTTCCGCAAGCATTGCCTGCTCAACGGCCTCGATGAGGTCGGCATGACGCTGGCGCAGGACGCGGCGATCTCGACCTTCGAAGGCAGGATGGCGGCGGACCGGCCCTGGCTGTGACCGGGGCTCCGGCCGGAGCCTCTTTTGCGAGTCTGTGCTGTTGCGCGCATGCCAAGCCATGCCTATCTGAATATCCATCCACCGGTGAGCAGGGAACAAGATGACGACCTTCGATGATCGCGAGCAGGCTTTCGAGAACAAGTTCGCCCATGATCAGGAGATGGCCTTCCGCATCACCGCGCGGCGCAACCGGCTGCTCGGTCACTGGGCGGCGGGGCTGATGAAGCTCACTTCCGAGGAAACCGACAGCTATGCCAAGTCGGTGGTGCAGGCCGATTTCGAGGAGGCCGGCGACGAGGACGTGATCCGCAAGCTGCTGGGCGACCTGACCTCGGCGGGCGTCGAGATCGACGATGCGCGCATCCGCGCCGCGCTCGACGCGAAAACGGTCGAGGCGCGCCGCCAGCTGATGGAAGGCAAGTAAGCAATGCCGATGGCCGCCGACGAGATCGAGGCGATGATCAAGGCCGCGCTGCCCGATGCGCGGGTCGAGATCACCGATCTTGCCGGCGACGGCGACCATTATGCCGCGCGCGTGGTGAGCGAGAGCTTCCGCGGACTCAACCGGGTCAAGCAGCAGCGGCTGGTCTATGATGCCCTGGGCGGGCGGATGGGCGGGGTGCTCCACGCGCTCCAACTGTCCACCGCGACGCCCGATTGAGGAGCGAAAGATGAGTGACGACGTCCAGGCGCGCATCGCGACGGCGGTCAATTCCGCCGACGTGCTGCTGTTCATGAAGGGCACGCCGCTCTTCCCGCAGTGCGGCTTCTCCAGCCGCGCGATCGCGATCCTCGACCATCTCGGCGTCGAATATGCGACGGTCGACGTGCTCCAGGACCCGGCGATCCGTGCCGGCATCAAGGAATTCTCGGACTGGCCGACGATTCCGCAGCTCTATGTGAAGGGCGAGTTCGTTGGCGGATCGGACATCATGATGGAGATGTACGAGGCCGGCGAGCTGCTCGACCTGCTCGACCAGAACGGCATCGCCCACGCCTGATCGCATGCGATGCGCCGCCTGCCGGCCTTCGCCATGGCGCTGAGCATCGCCGCGTCCGCCGCCGCCGCGCCGGTGGTCATCGCCCATCGCGGCGCGTCGGGCGAGCGTCCCGAGCATACGATCGCCGCCTATGCCCGCGCGATCGAGCAGGGCGCCGATTTCATCGAACCCGACCTGGTGATGACGAAGGACGACGTCCTCGTCATCCGCCACGAGAACGACATCACCGACACGACCGACGTCGCCGAGCATCCCGAGTTCGCAGGCCGGCGCACCCGCAAGACTATCGACGGACGGGCGGTGACCGGCTGGTTCACCGAGGACTTCACCCTCGCCGAACTCAAGACCCTGCATGCGCGTGAGCGGTTGCCGAAGCTCCGGCCGGCCAATGCGGATTGGCGGGGCGAGCGGATCGCCACCTTCGACGAGGCGCTGGCGCTGGTCCGGTCGAGCCCGCGCAAGATCGGCATCTATCCCGAGACCAAGCACCCGACCTATTTCGCCTCGATCGGCAAGCCGCTGGAGAAGGCACTGGTCGACGCGCTGGCGCGGGCCGGCTTCACCCGCGCCGACGATCCGGTGTTCATCCAGTCGTTCGAGGTGTCGAACCTGAAGGCGCTGCGGACGCTGACCAGGCTGCGCCTCGTCCAACTCATCGAGGGCGGGACGCCGCCCTATGACCAGGTCGTGGCGGGCACCGGCCTGACCGTCGCCGACATGGTCAGTCCCGAGGGACTGAAGGCGATCGCGGGCTATGCCGATGCGATCGGGCCGTACAAGCTGCTGATCGAGCCGCGCGACGCCGCCGGCCGCGCGCAGCCGCCGACCACGCTGGTCCGCGACGCGCATGCGGCCGGGCTGCTCGTCCATCCCTGGACCTTCCGCAGCGAGAACGGCTTCCTGGCCGTCGGCGACCGCATCGGCACGGACGAGGCGGCGAGGGGCGACGCCGCCGCCGAATATGCCCGTTTCCTGGGTTATGGCGTCGACGGCCTGTTCAGCGACTTCCCCGGCGAGGCCGTCGCGGCGCGAGCGGCGTTCGTGGCAAAGGCGGCCGAATAGCCGGCCCCCGGAACAATCCCTTCACATTGGGCCCTGCCGATGCCACATGCAGCCCCATGAGCGAACAGACCGTCGGCGTGGCCCAGATGCAGCACCCTCTGGTGCGCCGGTTGCTGGCCGGTAATCCGAGTCCCTTCACCTATACCGGCACGCAAACCTATCTGGTCGGCGGGCGCGACGTGGCGGTGATCGATCCGGGTCCCGACCTGCCCGAGCATGTCGACGCGATCGTCGCGGCGATCGGCGATGCGCGGCTGCGCGCGATCGTCTGCACCCACACCCATCGCGACCACAGCCCCGCCGCCGCCGAACTGAAGGCGCGGACCGGTGCGCCGATCATCGGTTGCGCCCCGCTCGCGCTCGACGATACGGGGCCGCGGGCCGACGCCTCGTTCGATCGCGACTACAGCCCCGACGAGGCGATGGCCGAGGGCGCGACGATCGCCGGCGACGGCTGGACGCTGCAGGCGGTGCATACCCCCGGCCACACCTCCAACCATATCTGCTATGCGCTGCCCGAGGCGGGGGCGCTGTTCACCGGCGACCATGTCATGGGCTGGTCGACCAGCGTCGTGGTGCCGCCCGACGGCAATATGGGCCATTATCTCGAAAGCCTCGAACGCTTGCAGGCGCGCGAGCAGGACAGCGTCTATTATTCGGCGCATGGCGATCCGATCGAGCGGCCGCAGCGTTTCGTGCGCGGGCTGATCGGCCATCGCAAGCAGCGCGAGGGACAGATACTCCGCCTGCTCGAACGCGACGTCGCACTGATCCCCGACATGGTCCAGCAGATGTATGTCGGCGTCGATCCGCGGCTGCACGGCGCCGCCGGCCTGTCGGTGCTCGCCCATCTGATCGACCTGGAGACGCGCGGTATCGTCCGTCGCGACGACACGCTATGGAGCCTCGCGGCCTGAGTCTGAGGCTGAGCCGCGCACGTGGAGACTATCACGCGATGAACGCCCCTCTGGAGAACCTGACCGGCCTGGACCTGCGCGCCGAGATCGATCGGCTGCGCAAGGAGCGCAACGCCGTCATCCTCGCCCATTATTACCAGACGCCGGAGATACAGGATCTCGCCGATTTCGTCGGCGACAGCCTCGATCTGTCGCGCAAGGCGGCGGCCACCGACGCCGACGTGATCGCCTTCTGCGGCGTGCGTTTCATGGCCGAGGTGGCGAAGATCCTGTCGCCCGAGAAGACGGTGATCCTGCCCGACATGGACGCCGGCTGCAGCCTGGAGGACAGCTGCCCGCCCGAGGAATTCGCCCGCTTCCGCGCGGCGCATCCCGATCATCTCGCGCTGACCTACATCAACTGCTCGGCGGCGGTGAAGGCGCATAGCGACATCATCGTCACCTCCTCCTCGGCCGAGACGATCCTGTCGCAGCTGCCAAAGGACCAGAAGATCATCTTCGCGCCCGATCGCCACCTCGGCGGCTATTTCGCGCGCAAGACCGGCCGCGACATGCTGCTCTGGGAAGGCAGCTGCATCGTCCACGAGGCCTTTTCCGAGACCGAGTTGCTCAAGCTCAAGGCGCAGCATCCCGACGCGCCGATCGCCGCGCATCCCGAATGCCCGGTCCACATCCTCGACCATGCCGACTATGTCGGGTCGACCCGGGGCATCCTCGACTATGTGCTCACGTCGGACGCGCAGACCTTCATCGTCGCGACCGAGCCGCACATCATCCACCAGATGGAGAAGGCGGCGCCGCACAAGAGCTTCATCGGCGCGCCCGGCGCAGACGGCAACTGCAACTGCAACATGTGCCCGTACATGGCGCTGAACACGATGGAGAAGCTCTATCTCTCGCTGCGCGACCTGACCCCGCGGATCGAGGTCGACGAGGAGACCCGCATCGCCGCGAAGCGCTCGCTCGACCGGATGCTGGAGATGACCGGCGGCCTGTCGGGGCCCGATGTGGGGCGGCCGAAACTTTAGATATCACCGTCATGCCAGCGAAGGCTGGCATCCATGTCTGTATTCTTATCAGATGCCATCTGGCCGATGAGAGACATGGACCCCAGCCTTCGCTGGGGTGACGAAGCAGGGGCGGATATGACCTTCACTCTTCCCGATTTTGACCTCGACGCCTTCGTCCGCGCGACCCTTGCCGAGGATCTGGGGCAAGGGGGGGACATCACCTCCGCCGCGACCATCCCGGCCGATGCGTTGTTCGAGGGCGAGATGGCGAGCCGCGACGCGATCAGCGTCGCCGGCCTGCCGATCGCCGAGGCTTTCTTCCGCGCGCTCGATCCCGCGGTCGAGATCGAGACGCTGGTTGCGGACGGCGCCCGCGTCGCGAAGGGCGGGGTGCTGATGCGGCTGCGCGGCAAGGCACGCGCGCTGCTGACCGCCGAGCGTTCGGCGCTCAACACCGTCCAGCACCTGTCGGGCGTGGCGACTCTGGCCAGCGCCTATGTCGACGCGATCGCCGGCACCGGCGCGACCCTGCTCGACACCCGCAAGACCATCCCGGGCCTGCGCGTGCTGGAGAAATATGCGGTGCGCATGGGCGGCGGCACCAACCACCGGATGCGGCTCGACGACGCGGCAATGATCAAGGACAACCATGTCGCGGTCGCCGGCAATATCGGGGAGGCGGTGCGCCGCGCGGTCGCGGCCGGCATCGAACGGATCATCGTCGAGGTCGACCGCGTCGATCAGATCGAGCCGGCGCTCGCCGCCGGCGCCACCCATCTGCTGCTCGATAACATGGACCCGCCGACGCTGCGCGGCGCGGTGACGCTGGTCGGCGGCCGGGTGCCGACCGAGGCGTCGGGCGGCGTGCGGCTCGATACGATCAAGGCGATCGCGCAGACCGGCGTCACCTATATCTCGGTCGGGCGACTGACCCAGTCGGCGCCCGCCGCCGACATCGGGCTGGATTTTCGTCCGCTTCCCTGATCAGGGTGGGACGATGAGAATCGGTCTCCCCGTCCTGCTCGCTGCCCTGCTGGTGGCGCCCGCCTGCGCGAAGAAGGCGCCGAGCTGTGAGATTCCCGCGACCTTGCCGCGGCCGATGCTCGAGGGGCCGACGGTCGACCAGCCGCGCCGGTTGCTCCCGATCGGCGGCTATACGCTGGCGGTGAGCTGGTCGCCGCAATATTGTATAGACAAAAGCAGCAGCCCGCGGGACCATATCCAGTGCGGCGGGGCAAACAGCTTCGGCTTCACCCTCCATGGCCTCTGGCCCGACGGGGAGGGCGCGCTGTGGCCGCAATATTGCAAGCCGACCCGGCTGGTGCCCGATGCTGTGATCCGCGAACATCTGTGCAGCACGCCGTCGCCGCAGCTCATCCAGCATGAGTGGGAGAAGCACGGCACCTGCATGTCGAAGACGGCCGCCGACTATTTCGCGAAGAGCGGCAAGCTCTTCTCCGAGCTCGCCTTTCCCGACATGAAGGCGCTGAGCGGACGGACGATGACCGCCGCCGATTTCCAGCGGAAGTTCGCCGATGCCAATCCCGGCATGCGGCCCGAGGAGATGCGCCTGAACGTCAGCAAGGCCGGGTGGATGGAGGAGGTGTGGATCTGCCTCGACAAGCAGTTCCACCGCCGCGCCTGTTCAGCGCATCAGGGCGGCGCGGCGCCGGATCAGGTCGTGCGGATTCGCTGAACGATCCGTCACCCCGGCGGAGGGGGAGGGACTATTCGTCGTCCGCCTCTGCCGCCTCCGGCCGCCCCTTGAAGCCCTGCGCGATCACGTACCATTCGGACGAATCCTTGCGGCTCGCCGGCGGCTTGGCGTGCTTGACGGTCGTGAACAGCCGCTTGAGCTCGGCGACCAGGCTATGGTCGGCGCCGCCCGCCAGCACCTTGGCGACATAGGTTCCGCCGGGCCGCAGAACCTCGCTCGCGAACAGGCAGCCGGCTTCGACCAGCGCCATGGTGCGCAGATGGTCGGTCTGCTGGTGGCCGACCGTGTTGGCGGCCATGTCCGACAGGACGATATCGGCGGGGCCGCCCAGCGCCTCTGCGAGCAGGGCGGGGGCCTCGTCGCTCATGAAGTCCATCTGCAGGATGGTCGCGCCTTCGATCGGGTCGGTCGGCAGCAGGTCGATGCCGACGATCGCCGCCTGCGGGCAGATGCGGCGCACCACCTGCGTCCAGCCGCCCGGTGCGATGCCCAGGTCGACGACCCGCTTCGCACCGCGCAGGAAATGGAAGCGCTCGTCGAGCTCGATCAGCTTGTAGGCCGCGCGCGAGCGATAGCCCTCCGCCTGCGCCTTGCGGACATAGGGATCGTTGAGCTGACGCTGGATCCACTTGATCGAGGAGGCGCTGCGCCCCTTCGCGGTCTTGATCCGCTGTCGCCCGCCATTGCCGCCTCGGCTCACATCAACATCCTTGTTTTGTCGCGGGCCATCAGTGAACGGAGGATGCCTTCGCGGATGCCGCGATCGGCGACGCCAAGCCGTTCGGCCGGCCACATGTCGAGGATCGCATCGAGGATCGCACAGCCCGCCACCACCAGGTCGGCGCGCTCGTGGCCGATGCACGGCACCTCGGCACGCTCGTCGACGCTCATCCCGGCCAGTCGCGCGCTGATGTCGCGCATCGCGGTCACCGGCACGATCAGGCCATCGATCAGCCGTCGATCGTAATTAGGCAGGTCGAGATGGACGCTGGCGAGCGTGGTGACGGTGCCGCTGGTGCCGAGCAGCCGGCCCGGCCGGGTGCCCGGATCGAGCTTGGCGGCGAACTGCGCGAAGCTTTCGGCGACGCGCGCCCGCATCCGCGCGTAGCTGTCGAGCAGGCCGTCGCGGCTGTCGCCGACGTGCGGCTCGGTCTCGGACAACGAGACGACGCCCCAGGGCGCCGAATACCAGTCGATCACGCGTGGCGGGCTCTGGTCGGCATCGATCAGGATCAGTTCCGTCGATCCGCCGCCGATGTCGAACACCAGCGCCTGTCCCTCGCCGGGCTCGAGCAGCACATGGCAGCCGAGTACCGCCAGCCGCGCCTCCTGCTCGGGGCTGATGATCTCGAGCGCGATGCCGGTCTCGCGATAGACGCGCTGGACGAATTCGCGGCCGTTGGCGGCGCGCCGGCATGCCTCGGTCGCGACAGAGCGGACCAGCGAGACGCGGCGGCGGCGCAGCTTGTCGGCGCACACCGACAGTGCACTGACCGCGCGGTCCATCGCCGCGTCGGACAGCCGCCCGGTCGCCGCCAGTCCCTCGCCAAGCCGAACGATCCGTGAGAAGGCGTCGACCACCACGAACCCGTCGTCCGACGGCCGCGCGATCAGGAGCCGGCAGTTGTTGGTGCCCAGGTCGAGCGCGGCATAGTTGCTGCGCGGAGGAAATTGATGGGATGGGGAATGCGCGCGACGCCCCCCTTCACGCGGCGGGCGCGGCGCGACCATATTGGGGCCGTGCGCCATGATCGTCAGTCTCATTCTCTCACCATGCGGGAAAGCATCCGCATGGAACCTGGCAGCGAACCTAGAGGGAGAAGCCGGGGACGGCAAGGGCGGCATCCACCCCGTTGACAGGCCGCACGGCCGACCTTATGTGCGCCGCTCTGCCAGTGATGCCCCGTCGTCTAAAGGTAAGACTACGGACTCTGACTCCGTCAATTGAGGTTCGAATCCTCACGGGGCATCCAGGCATTTCCGATCCCGCAGATCCGCATTCCGAACCGCGCGTCAGAACCTTTTCGCGCGCGTCGCGTTCTCTGCTCGTCGGCCTGTGCCGTCCTGGAGGATGAGGATCGTCATCATGAACGTTCGTAGGACAACAATCCTGGCCTGTTCGGTGCCTTTGCTGCTGGTCTCCGCCTGCCAGACCAGCGATCCCACGGCCCGTGGCGCCGCCCGCGGGGCGGCGATCGGCGCGGCGGGCGGCGCTGCCGTCGGTGCACTCGCCAACGGAGTCGGAGTCGGCGAGGGCGCCGCGATCGGCGCGGCGGCAGGTGCGGTGATCGGCGCGGCGACCGCGGGCGACGGGCGCCGTTACTATCGCGACGGGCGCGGCTGCTATTATTACAAGGGCGACCGTCGCCGCTACGTCGATTCGCGGCGCTGCTGAGCCCTGGACTGGGGCCGGCCGCACAAAGGTGCGACGGCCCACAGCTTTTTTCGTTTCTCCCTGCTGACATGTTTCGCGCGCGCCGATAATCTGCCCGCCCGATGTGGCAGCTTTACCAATTCCCCCTTTGTCCCTTTTCCCGCAAGGTTCGCCTCCAGATGGAGGAGAAGGGCATCGCCTATGACCTCGTCCGCGAATCGCCATGGCTGCGCCGTGACGAGTTTCTCGATCTCAATCCGGTCGGGCAGACCCCGGTCCTGGTCGATCCGGGCAGCGGCGTCACGCTGATCCATAGCTGCGCGATCTCCGAGTTCATCGAGGAGACGGTCGAGCCGGTGCCGATGCTGCCGGGCAGCGCCGCCGCGCGCGGCGAGATTCGCCGGCTGGTCGCCTATTTCGACGAGAAATTCTACGCCGACGTGGTCGGCCCGCTGCTCTACGAACGCGCGCTCAAGCGCATCGTCCACCGCGCCTCGCCCGATGCGGGCGTGCTGCGGCAGGCGATGAAGGCGGTCAACGACCATCTCGACTATATCGACTATCTGGTCGGCAGCCGCCGCTGGATCGGCGGCCAGCTCCTCAGCCTCGCCGACCTCGCCTGCGCGGCGCACCTCTCGGTCGCCGACTATCTCGGCGGGATCGACTGGCGTGGCCATGAAGAGACCAAGCAGTGGTATTCCGGCATGAAGTCGCGCCGCTCGCTGCGCACCATCCTGTCCGAGAGGATGGAGCTGGTCAGTCCGCCCGAACATTATGAGAAGCCGGATTTCTGACGGCTGCTCGAGGGACGTCATCCCAGCGAACGCTGGGATCTCCCTGCCTTCCGGCGACGAAGGAAAGTGAGATTCCAGCTTTCGCTGGAATGACGATCATCGTTTCCCCCGCGCCTCCGCGCTCAGCCGCGACATCAGGATCGCGGCGCGCTTCGCCTGGGTCGGGATCGAGGCGAGGTCGACCGCCTCGCCCGGCGCATGGTCGCCGGTCGAATAGGGACCCATGCCGGCGAAGCTGTCGACGTCCTTGGCGACGAAGCTGACGTCGCCCGCGCCGCGCTTGAGCGGGTCGAGCGGCGGCATCTCGGGCAGGCCCATGTCGCGATTGACGCGGTTGAGCCGGTCGAGGATCGCACGGTTGCCCGGGGTTGGCGCCATCGCAGGATAGGCCCCCTTGTCGAACTCGATCGTGGCGCCGGTGCCGGGCAGATGCTCGGCGACGATCGCGGTCATCTTCGCCTTCACCCGTTCGGTCTGCTCGTCGGACAGGGTGCGCAGGTCGCCGCGCGCTTCCGCGATGGGGGCGATGATGTTGCTCTTGCCGGTCGCGGTCGCGCGGATGCCGTCGGCGTCGGTCGCCTCGGTCGCGCCGCCGGCGATCAGGCCGACATTGTAGGTCAGGTTCGGCTCGGGCAGCTCCCGGCGGAAGCGGTCGACGATCCGCGCCAGCTCGTAGATCGCGCCATAGCCGACCTTGTCGCTAAAGATGCCGCTCGAATGGCCGCTATTGCCGGTCGCCTTGACCACCCAGGAGCCGGCGGAGCGCCGCGCGACCGACCCCATGTCGCGGCCGCCGTCGCGGACCAGCCCCTCGAAGTCGAGCGCGACGTCGGCGCGCTTGCCGGCGGCGATCAGGTCGGCGCGGGCGATCTCGACCGGATCGCCGACATCCTCCTCGTCGCCCGTCAGCACCACCTCGATATCGGCATCCTTCAGCGTGCCGGCGGCCTTCATCGCGCGCAGCGCTGCGACGATCACCACCATGCCGCCCTTGTCATCGCCGGCGCCGGGCCCCTCGGCCCAATCCTTGCCCTTCAGGGTCCAGCGCTGGAACGGGCTGTCGGGTTCGAACACGGTGTCGAGATGGCCGATCAGCAGCAGCCGCTTGCCGCGGCCATTGCCCTTGTGGACCGCGACGATGTGCCCCGCGCGCCCGGCCTTCTCCATCGGCACCCAGCGGACCTCGAAACCGAGCGGTTCGAGCTCGTCGCGCATGATCGCCCCGACCTTCGTGACGCCGGGCAGGTTGCGCGATCCCGAGTTCACGTTGACGAGCCTTTCCAGCAGCCCGACGGTGCGGTCGCGTTCGGTGTCGACGGTCTTCGCCATGGCCGTTTCGGTCCTGGTCAGGGCGGCGGAGAGCGATGCCGGCACTGCGGCAGAAAGGACACAGAGCGCGAGAATCCTGGATTTTCCGAAGGTCATGTCGGCCTCATCTTGTATTTGCCGGCAACATGGATCATATGCCGCCCCGCGTCGATGCTGTTCCGCAGCATCTGGCCGTGAGCAGCGTGATCACCTGTCCATTCCAAAGGGACAGGCCGGCTCCGGCCCCCGGAACGCATCAGCCGAAGGCTTCCCTATTCACGCGGGTCGTCATGAGAACCCGCTGTCGCATGGACTGTGTCCGTGCGCCCGCACCCTTTGAAAGTGCAATTGTGACCAAATTTTCCGAGCTTGGCCTGATCGAGCCGATCCAGCGTGCGCTGGCCGCCAAGGGCTATGACATCCCCACGCCGATCCAGTCGCAGGCGATCCCGCCGCTGCTGGAAGGCCGCGACCTGTGCGGCATCGCCCAGACCGGTACCGGCAAGACCGCGGCCTTCGCGCTGCCGTCGCTCAACTATCTCCACGACAATCTCAAGCACACGCCGCCGCAGGGCTGCCGCATGCTCATCCTGTCGCCGACCCGCGAGCTGGCCAGCCAGATCGCCGAGAGCTTCGTCCAGTACGGCAAGTTCCTGCGCCTGAGCGTCGCGACGGTGTTCGGCGGCGTGCCGATCAACCGCCAGATCCGCCAGCTTTCGCGCGGCGTCGACATCCTCGTCGCGACGCCGGGCCGCCTGCTCGACCTGATCGACCAGCGTGCCCTCAACCTGAAGTTCGTCGAGATCTTCGTCCTCGACGAGGCTGACCAGATGCTCGACCTCGGCTTCATCCACGCGCTCAAGCGGATCGACCAGCTCCTGCCGAAGAAGCGCCAGTCGCTGTTCTTCTCGGCGACCATGCCGAAGGCGATCGCCGAGCTGGGCGACCGTTTCCTGACCAACCCGGTCAAGGTCTCGGTCGCGCCGCAGTCGACCACCGCCGAGCGGGTCGAGCAGTTCGCCACCTTCTGCAACCCGCAGGAGAAGCAGGCGCTGCTGACGATGCGCATCCGGTCCGAGCCGATCGATCGCGCGCTGGTCTTCACCCGTACCAAGCATGGCGCCGACCGCGTCGTGAAGAACCTGCGCGCCGCCGGCATCGCGGCGGAGGCGATCCACGGCAACAAGAGCCAGCCGCAGCGCGAGCGCGCGTTGGGCATGTTCCGCAGGGGCGAGGTCAAGATCCTCGTCGCGACCGACATCGCCGCGCGCGGCATCGACGTCGGCGGGGTAAGCCATGTCTTCAACTTCGAACTGCCCAACGTCGCCGAGCAATATGTCCACCGCATCGGCCGCACCGCGCGCGCGGGCGCCGCGGGCATCGCCATCGCCTTCGTCGCCGATGACGAGCGGCCCTATCTCAAGGCGATCGAGAAGCTGACCAAGGTCAAGCTCGACATCCAGCCGCTGCCCGAGAATTTCGTCGCCGAGAAGGCCAAGCTGCCCAAGCCGGCGCCGAGCCAGCCGCAGCCGCAGGGCCATGGCGATCGCAATCGCCGCCACGACGGCGGCGCGGGCGACCGCAATGGCCCGGCCAAGCGCCGCTTCAGCCGCCCCAAGGGCGCGCCGGGCGCGCATCGCAACGCGGTCAAGAAATTCGGCGGACGGTAAGGCTCATATCCTCCCCATGTTCTGCATGGGGAGGATATTTTACGATCGGGCCAGCACGTCGCGCATCCGCGCCAGCCGGGTGATGGCCTCGTCCAGCACCGCGTCCTCCTTGCAGTAGCACAGGCGCAGGATGTTGGTGACCGGTGCCTCTTCGAAGAAGGCCGAGACCGGAATCGTCACCACACCGCCTTCCATCGCCAGCCGATCAGCGGCGCTCACATCGTCGAGCGCGATGCCCGAGGCGGTCAGGTCGACCGAGACGAACCAGGTCGCCTGGCTCGGCAGCACTGCGTAGCCCGCCCTCTCCAGCCCCGCGACCAGCCGGTCGCGCGAGCGGGCGAAGCCGGCGCGCATCTCCTCGAACCAGGCCTTCGGCTTGGCGAGGCCCTGCGCCGCAGCCCATTGCAGGTTGGGCGGGGTCGTGAAGGTCAGGAACTGGTGCGCCTTGGCGACCTGCCGCGCGAGCGTCTCGCCGGCGACCATCCAGCCGACCTTCCAGCCGGTCAGCGCGAAGATCTTGCCGGCGGAACCGATCTTGACGGTACGGTCGCGCATGCCGGGCAGCGCGATCAGCGGGACATGGCCGCCATCGAACACGACATGCTCCCACACCTCGTCGCACAGCGCGATGATGTCGTGGCGGATGCAGCGCTCGGCGATCATCTCCAGCGTCGCGCGGTCGTACATGCGGCCGGTCGGGTTGGCGGGATTGTTGAAGATGATCAGCCTGGTCCGGTCGCTGATCGCGGCGTCCAGCGCGGTGGGGTCGAGCGTCCAGGCGGGCGGCTCGAGCCGGACCAGTTTCGGCACCGCGCCGGCGCGGCGGACCATCGGCAGATAGGCGTCGTAGAGCGGCTGGATCAGCACCACCTCATCGCCCGGCGCTACGAGGCTGAGGATCGCGCCCGCGATCGCCTCGGTGGCGCCTGAGGTGACGACCACCTCCTTCTGCCAGTCGAGCGCCAGGCCGTGATGCTTGCCATAATGGGCGGCGATCGCCTGCCGCAGTTCGGGAATGCCGAGCATCGGCGGATATTGATTCGAGCGTTCGATCAGCGCGTCGGCGGCCGCGCGGCGGATATCCTCAGGGCCCGGCGCGTCGGGAAAGCCCTGGCCAAGGTTGATCGCCCCCGTCTCGCGGGCGATCGCCGACATCTTCTCGAAGATCGTGGTCGGCAGGGCGGCGTAGATGGGATTGAGGCTCATCCGTCAGCGGATAGAGGGTGCCGCGCGCGCGCTCAAGCAATCGTCATCCCGGCGGGGCCGGGATCTCGGGAGAGGGGAGAAGGGGTCGAGGCAGGAGCCTCCTGAGATCCCGGCCGCCGGGATGACGGGTTGCTCAGATCGGGCGGTTGACGCCCCCGCCATCGAGCACCTCGCGCACCTTGGTGCCGAGCTGGCTGAGGCTGAACGGCTTGGCGAGGAAGGCGACGCCCGCGTCGAGCATGCCGTTGTGGATCACGGCGTTGCGGGTGTAGCCGGTGGTGAACAGGATCGGCAGGCCGGGCCGAAGCTCAAGCGCGGTGTCGGCGAGCTGGCGTCCGTTCATCTCGGGCATGACGATGTCGGTGAACAACATGCTGATCGTCGGCTGTGCGGTGAGCGCCTTGATCGCCTCGGCCGCGTTGGCGGCGGAGATGACGATGTAGCCGAGGTCTCGCAGCGCATCGACCGAGAAGTGGCGGACGCGCTGCTCGTCCTCGACGACGAGGATCGTCTCGCCGGTCCGGGCGCGGGGGACGTCGGTTTCGACGAGCGCCTGCCGACTGCGCGGATCGATCGCCAGCCCGTAGCTGCGCGGCAGATAGAGCTTCACCGTCGTGCCCTGGTCGAGCTCCGAATAGATCGCGACATGGCCGCCGGTCTGCTTGACGAAGCCGAAGATCTGGCTGAGGCCCAGGCCGGTGCCCTTGCCGACCGGCTTGGTGGTGAAGAAGGGATCGAACGCCTTGGCGAGCACCTCCGGCGCCATGCCGCTGCCCGTGTCGGTGATGCTGATCATCACATATTGGCCGGGCGTCACCTCGGGCCGGGTCTTGGCATATTCGTCGTCGAGATAGGCATTGGAGGTCTCGATGGTCAGCCGCCCCCCGTCGGGCATCGCATCGCGTGCATTGACCGCCAGGTTGACGATCGCATTCTCGAGCTGGCCGGGGTCGGCGAAGCTGCGCCACAGGCCGCCGGCGAGCACGGTCTCGATCCGATAGGGTTCGCCCAGCGTCCGCTGCAGCAGCTCCGACATGCCCGAGACGAGCTTGTTGATGTCGAGCGTGATCGGCGCGAGCGGCTGCTGGCGCGAAAAGGCGAGCAGCCGCGAGGTGAGGGCGGCGGCGCGCTCGGCGCCTTCGAACGCGTTGTCGATGTTGCGCGCCAGTCGTTCCGGATCGCCGGTCAGCCGCCGCCGGGCGAGGTCGAGGCTGCCGATGACGATCGCCAGCATATTATTGAAATCATGAGCGATCCCGCCGGTGAGCTGGCCGATCGATTCCATCTTCTGGAGATGGAGGATCTTCTCCTCCATTTGCGCGCGCGTGGCGATCTCCTCGCGCAGCGCCCGTTCGGCGGCGATCGCCTCGTCGCGGGCGGCGCTCACCTCTCGTTCGCGCCGGTTGGTGTCGCGGATGACGAGGCCGGCGATGATCAGGACGAGCAGCAGGGTCGCTACCAGCACCAATCCCAGGCCGAGGACCAGTACGTCGGTGGTCTTGCGCCGGTCCGCGAGCAGCCATTCCTCCTCCGTCATCATGCGGTGTATGACGGCGAGCGCGGCGTCCATCCGGCGGGCGCCTTCGCCCAGCGCCATCCGGGCGATCTCCTGGTCACGGCGGCCGGCGTCGACCGCCGATACGCCCTCCCGAGCATAATCGACCTTCGCCTGCACGGCGCGGCGGAGCTCCTCCATGTGTGCCGACTGGGCAGGGTTGTCGCGAACCTCATATTGGAGCCGGTCGAGCGCGGGCGGGAGCGCATCGACCTGTTTGCGGAAGTCGGCGCGAATCTCCCGGCTTCCTGAAAGGACATAGCCGCGATGGTTGGATTCGAGGGCGCGGACATGATCGGTGAGCCCGGTCAGCATCACCTGAACCCGCAGCGAATGTTCCGCCCAGTCGCCGGCCCGGCTCTGCGCACGCGTCAGGAACAGCGCGGCGACGGCCGCGATGATCGCAACCAGCAGTCCGGCCAGAGCCAGGTAGGGAGGTCGACGCCCTGCGAGCATGGCCCTTGTCTTACGGGGTCATGCCGTGCCCGCAAGCGGAAATACCCGCCTCGAGCGACGAGCGGCTCATTCCGGCGCCGTCATTGCGCGTCGGCGACGATTTTCGCCCAGCCCGCCTCGTCGGTGACGGCGATCCCCAGATCGGTCGCCTTCTTGAGCTTCGATCCCGCGCCGGGGCCCGCGACCACCAGATCGGTCTTGGCCGATACCGATCCGGCGACCTTGGCGCCGAGCGCCTCGGCCTGCGCCTTGGCCTCGTCGCGCGACATCGTCTCCAACGTGCCGGTGAACACCACGGTCTTGCCGCTGACCTCCGACGCGCGCGTTTCATGGATCACGTCGGCGGGCTGGAGCTGGCTCAGCAGGTCGGCCACCGCATCGGCATTGTGCGGCTCGGCGAAGAAGTCGACCAGCGCCAGCGCGACCTCGGGACCGACGCCGGGCGTCTCGACGATCGCGGCGAGTTCCTTGGCGGTGCGGGTGGCGAATTTCTCGTCGGGCTCGCCGACCGCCTGGATAGCGGCGTCGCGCGCCTCGATCGCCCGGTCGATCATCGCCTTGAGCGCGTCCCAGCTGCGATAGCGGCGGGCCAGGTCGCGCGCCGTCACCTCGCCGACATGGCGGATGCCGAGCGCGAACAGGAAGCGGTCGAGCGGCGGATTGCGCTTGGCGTCGATCGCCGCGATCAGGTTCCCCGCCGAGATCTCGGCCCAGCGCTCGCGGGTCAGCAGCGTATCCCTGGTCAGCCGGAAGATGTCGGCCGGCGATTGTACCAGCCCATCGCGGAAGAAGCTCTCGATATGGGTGAGGCCGAGCCCTTCGATGTCGAGCGCGTAGCGCGACACGAAATGGCGCAGCCGCTCGACCCGCTGCGCCGGGCAGATCAGGCCGCCGGTGCAGCGATAGTCGACCTCGCCGGGCTCGCGCTCCGCCGCCGATCCGCATTCGGGGCAGGTCTGCGGGAAGGGCCAGGGATCGCGCGTCTCGTCGCGCGACAGATTCTCGACGATCTGCGGGATGACGTCCCCCGCGCGCTGCACCACCACCCGGTCGCCGGGGTGGACGCCGAGCCGGCCGATCTCGTCGGCATTGTGGAGCGTGGCGTTGGTGACGACGACGCCGCCGACCGTGACGGGCTCGAGCCGCGCCACCGGGGTCAGCTTGCCGGTGCGGCCGACCTGGATGTCGATGTCCTTGAGCAGCGTCTGCGCCTTCTCCGCAGGGAATTTGTGCGCGATCGCCCAGCGCGGGGCGCGCGCGACGAAGCCCAGCCGCTTCTGCCAGTCGAGCCGGTCGACCTTGTAGACCACCCCGTCGATGTCGAAGGGCAGGTCGGCACGCTTCGCCTCGATCGCGCGATAATGCGACAGCGCCTGCTCGGCGCCTTCGACGCGGACGAAGTCGTCCGAAACCGGCACGCCCCAGGCGGCGATCGCGTCCATCACGCCCTTCTGCGTGTCGGCCGGCAGCGACGACACCTCGCCCCACCCATGTGCCAGGAAGCGCAGGGGGCGCGAGGCGGTGACGCCGGGGTCCTTCTGGCGTAGCGATCCGGCGGCGGCGTTGCGCGGATTGGCGAACTGGCGCGCCTTGGCCGGGTCCTCAGCCTCCGCCAGCAGGCGCGCGTTGAGTGCGGCGAAATCGGCCTTGGCCATATAGACTTCGCCGCGGATCTCGAAAATGTCGGGGGGGCTCGACAGCAGGTCGCCGCCGCTCAGCCGCTCGGGGATGTCGTCGATCGTGCGGACATTGGCGGTGACGTCCTCGCCGGTCGTGCCGTCGCCGCGTGTCGCGGCAAGCACCAGCACGCCCTTCTCGTAGCGTAGCGAGCAGGACAGGCCGTCGATCTTGGGCTCGGCGGTCAGCGCCACCGGCGCGTCGGCACCGAGGCTCAGATAGCGGCGCACCCGGCCGACGAAGTCGACCACGTCCTCGTCGGCGAAAGCGTTGTCGAGGCTGAGCATCGGCTGCGCATGCGCGACCTTGGCGAGATGCCCCGACGGTGCCGCGCCGACCAGCTTCGACGGCGAATCGGCGCGCACCAGATGGGGGAACTCGGCCTCCAGCGCGTTGTTCTCGCGCATCAGCGCGTCATAGTCGGCGTCGCTGATCTCGGGCGCGTCCTCGCCATGGTAGAGCGCATTGTGCCGGGCGATCTCGGCGGCGAGAAAGGCGAGCCGCTCGGCGGCCTGGGATTCGGTCGTCATGCCGCCCTTCTAGAATGTGTTTCGGTCGGATTGAACCGTTCCCGAGGCCTGCGGGGGCAGCGGGTGCGCCCTTTCGCCGGGACGACGGAGAAGGGGGCTAGGCTTTCGCCCGCCGCGTGAGGATCTGCTGGAGCGGGTTGGGCTTGCCCGGCGCGACGCGGGTCAGCCGGTTGCGGTCGCGATGCTCGAACAGCTCGGGGCGGCCGCGGACGGCGAGCATGGTGCGGATGTCGTAGCTCCACGCATCGTCGCCCTCGAAGGTCAGGTCGATGGTGTAGCTGTCGGTGCGGAAGGCATATTCGAGGAAGGCGGTCGAGCAGATGCCATATTCGGTCTGCCCGCGCGTCGCGGTCAGCGTCAGCCGGTCGTCGCCGGGCTTGGCCTGGCCCGACGCAAGCGCGGTCTGCCCGCGCGGGATCGCCAGCGTCTGCAGGATCAGCCCGGTAGCCGGTTCCCACAGCCAGTAGCCGACCTGGTCATGGAAGGTGATGTCCTCTTCCTCGGTGGTGATGTGGATATGGTAGCGCAGCCCGTAGAAGAGCTGCGGGCCATTGGCCTGCGGGTCGATCGGGTCGAAGCTGATCTGCTCGATGAACTCGCGCCGTTCGGGCGCGTCGGCCTTGGGGTTGATGTCGATGCCCTTATGCCCCTCCCACCGTCCGGCCAGCCGGGTGAGCGGCCCCAGATTGGCGAGCGTATCGGGATCGACGTCGCTCGGTTCGGTGAAGATGTCTTCGGGGAAAGGGTTCATCCGGTCGTTCTCCTTCGATCTCATCAGGCGGCTTCGAGCAGCCGCATCGCCTGGGCGCGGGCCTCGGCGGTGATCTCGGCGCCCGACAGCATCCGGGCGATCTCCTCCTGCCGCTCGTCCGCGCCGAGCGGGCGGACGCCGGTGCGGGTGACGAGGCCGTCATGGCTCTTGGCGATCAGCCAGTGGCTGGCGCCGCGCGCCGCGACCTGCGGGCTGTGGGTGACGACCAGCAGCTGCGCACCGCTCGCCAGCCGCTTCAGCCGCTCGCCGATCGCGCTGGCGACGGCGCCGCCGACACCGCGGTCGATCTCGTCGAAGATCATCGTCGTCGCCGAGCCCTGCTCGGCCAGCGCGACCTTGAGCGCCAGGATGAAGCGCGACAGCTCGCCGCCGCTGGCGATCTTCATCAGCGGTGCGAAGGGTGCGCCCGGATTGGTCGCGATCTCGAACTCCACCCGGTCGCGCCCTGCCGGGGACCAGCCACTCTCGGGCAGCGTCTCGACCACGGTACGGAAGCGCGCGGCGTCGAGCTTGAGTGGCGCCAGCTCGGTCGCGACCGCCGCGTCGAGGCGGACGGCGGCGGCGCGGCGCGCCTCGCTCAGCGCCTCGGCGAGCGTCAGATAGGCGGCGCGCGCGTCGCGGGCGGCGGCTTCCAGCCGAGCGAGGCCGGCATCGCCCGCCTCGATCCGGTCGAGCCGGGCGGCGAGCTCGTCGCGCAGGTCGGCGAGCGCGTCGGGATCGACGCGATGCTTGCGGGCCAGCGCGCGCAGCTCGAACAGCCGGGTCTCGACCGTCTCCAGCCGGGCGGGGTCGAAGCGCATCGCCTCGGCGGCGGCGGCGAGCTTGTCCTCCGCCTCGCTCGCCTCGATCACCGCGCGGTCGAGCGCGGCGAGCGCGTCGGCGAGCAGCGGGTGCTCGGGCGCGATCCGGTCGAGCCGGCGCGCGGCCTGGCGAAGCGCGGCGAGCCCGCCGTCGGACCCGTCGAGATGCGCGCCGACCGCGACCAGGTCATCGGCGAGCTTGGCGCCCTTCTGCATGTCGGCGCGTTCGGCGGCGAGGGTGGCTTCCTCGCCCGGCTCGGGGCCGAAGCGGTTGAGCTCCTCGACCGCATGATCGAGCCATTCGCGGTCGCGTGCGGCATTCTCGATGTCGGTGCGGGCGGCCTCCAGCGCATCCTCGGCGGTGCGCCAGGCGGCATGGGCGGCGGCAACGCCGGCGACGTCGAGCCGCCCGAAGGCGTCGAGCAGCGCGCGATGGCCGCGCGGGTTGATCAGGCCGCGATCATCATGCTGGCCATGAATCTCGACCAGCATCCCGCCCAGTTCGCGCAGCGTGGCGGCGGAGGCGGGCTGGTCGTTGACGAAGGCGCGGCTGCCGCCGTCGGCCTTGACGACGCGGCGGATGACCAGTGCCTCGCCCGGATCGGCGTCGAAGCCGTTCTCGGCCAGCAGGGCGAAGGCGGGGTGATCGGCCGGCAGGTCGAACCCCGCCGAAACCATCGCCTGCGCGGCGCCGGTGCGGACCAGGCCGCTGTCGGCGCGGGTGCCGAGCGCGAGGCCGAGCGAATCGAGCAGGATCGACTTGCCCGCGCCGGTCTCGCCGGTCAGCGTGCCCAGGCCGGGGCCGAATTCGAGATCGAGCGCCTCGATCAGCACGACATCCCGGATCGCCAGCGTAGTGAGCATGGGACATGTGTAGAACAGCGGGACGGGCGCCGCCAAGGGGTTCCGAGGATGCGTCATGCCGTCGGAGGCCGGCGTCTCGGCAGGTGGGAAGATGAAGTCGGGGCAGGAGCCGCCTGAGATGCCGGCCTCCGCCGGCATGACGGGTGTCTTGACCTCAGCTCCCCGTCACGCGCCGCGCGAAGGCGGTGATGTCGGCCAGCACGGGCGCCTCCCCCCGGAACGGCCGGGCGAGGGCGGTGACGATGCCGACATGACCGAGGTCGCGATAGACCTTCAGCTCCGACGGCACCCCCGCCGCGCGCAGCCGGGCGTCGAGGTTGATCGAGTTCTTCGGCCAGACGGTGCCGTCCTCGCCGCCGTGGAGCAGCAGCACCGGTGGGGCGGAAGCGTCGGCATAATGGATCGGCTGGGTCTCTTCGGGCTTCGGCCAGGCGCCGAAGGTGTCGGTCACGACCTTGCCGTTGAACGGCAGGAAGTCATAGGGGCCGGCGAGCCCGGCGAAGCCCCTGATCGCGGCCCGGTCGGCGCCCAGGAATTGCGGGTCGAGCGCCAGCATCGCTGCATTGTAGGCGCCCGCCGAATGGCCGACCAGCACGATGCGGTCCGGATCGCCGCCATAGCGGCCGGCATGCGTGCGCACCCAGCGGACGGCGGCGGCGCAATCCTGCACGAAGCCGGGGAAGCGCACTTCCGGAACCAGCCGATAATCGGGAACGACGGTGACGAAGCCCGCCGCCGACAGCGCCCGCGCGGCGAAATGATAGCCCTCGCGCGTGCCGTTGGCCCAGGAGCCCCCATAGATGAAGACGATGACGGGCAGCGGCCGCTGGCCCGCAGCGACAGGGGTGTAGACGTCGAGCTGGCGGCGCGGCCCTTCGCCATAAGGGACGTCGGCGGCGACCAGCCGGCTCGTCCCGTCCTTGGGCATCACCGTATCGAATGCGCGGAGCGGCGAGCAGGCCGCCGCGACCAGCGCCCCGCACATCAGCAACGCGACCCCCGCGAGGGTAAGCTTCGTCATCATGGCTCCGTCATTATCGGCTGAACGGGATTACGTCAGCCGGTAACGACGGGTTGCGGCCCGCGCTGTGATCGGCGGCATTCACGACAGGGCATCGCCATCCCGGCCCATGTCCGGGATGGCGATGCCCGTGGCGACGGCTCAGCGTTCGATATCGTCCCGATCGGCCTCGTTGCGGCGCTGTTGCTGGTTGCGTCCCTGCTGCTGGCCTTGCTGCTGGTTCTGCTGGCGGTTGACCGAACCCTGGCGCTGCTGGTCCTGCCGCTCCTGCGATTGTCCTTCCCGGTCCATCGAGGACGGATTGTTGCGGTCGTTGCCGCCCTGGCGATTCTCGCCCATGGCATCTTCTCCTGCGAACGTCCCGATATTGGGACGGGCACAGAACGGGCGGGCGACGGCACGCGTTCCTGTCGTTACGGAGCAACCCCTTGAAAACGCGATATTGTGATGGCGAAACGAGGGAGGAGGCGTCAGCGGCGTTGCGGAGCGCGGCGATGCTGCCTAGGACGCGGGCGGTATTTCGGGAAAGGGTGAATATGTCGCAGCCGTTGAGGGTGGCGCTTGCAGGTTTGGGAACGGTCGGCGCCGGTGTGGTCAAGCTCATCGACGAGAACCGTGCGCTGATCGAGCGCCGCGCCGGCCGCCCGATCGAAATCGTCGCCGTCTCGGCGCGCGACCGGTCGCGCGACCGCGGCGTCGATCTGTCGCGCTTCGCCTGGGTCGACGACGCCACCACCCTCGCGGCGTCCGGCGACGTCGACGTGGTGGTCGAGCTGGTCGGTGGGTCGGACGGCCCGGCGCTCACCCTGGCGCGCGACACGCTCGGCGCCGGCAAGCCCTTCGTCACCGCGAACAAGGCGATGATCGCGCATCACGGCCTCGAACTCGCCGAACTGGCCGAGCAGAAGGGCGTGGCGCTCAAATATGAGGCTGCGGTCGCGGGCGGCATCCCGGTGATCAAGGGGTTGCGCGAGGGCGCCGCCGCCAACGTCATCAGCCATGTGTTCGGCATCCTCAACGGCACCTGCAACTATATCCTCACCGAGATGGAGGAGAAGGGCAGCGACTTCGCCGAGGTGCTCGCCGAGGCGCAGCGGCTGGGCTATGCCGAGGCCGACCCCAGCTTCGACATCGACGGCATCGATGCCGCGCACAAGCTGTCGATCCTCTCCAGCCTGGCCTTCGGCACCGCGGTCGATTTCGATTCGATCCAGGTCACCGGCATCCGCCACATCATCGCCGCCGACATCGCCGAGGCGGCCGCGCTTGGCTTCCGCGTCCGGCTGGTCGGTCATGGCGAGGAAAGTTCAAAGGGGTTGTTCCAGCGCGTCCATCCCTGCCTGGTGCCGCTCAGCCATCCGCTCGCCCATGTCTCGGGCTCGCTCAACGCGGTGGTGGCACACGGCAATTTCGTCGGCCGCCTGTTCTTCCAAGGGCGGGGCGCGGGCGAAGGGCCGACCGCATCGGCCGTGGTCGCCGACCTGATCGACATCGCCCGGGGTGAGACCGGCCCGGCCTTCGCCATGCCGGTGGCGGCGCTCGCCAAGCCTGCCGCCGCGTCCGCGGGCGACCGCCGCGGCCGCGCCTATCTGCGCTTCACCGTCGCCGATCGGCCGGGCGTGCTGGCCGAGATCACCGCGGCGATGCGCGATGCGGGCGTCTCGATCGAGAGCCTGATCCAGCGCGGCGTCGCCGACGACGGCAACGTTCTGATCGCGATGGTGACGCATGTCGGCCCCGAACGCGCGGTCGCCGACGCGCTCGACCGGCTCGCCGGATCGCAGAGCCTCGCCGGAACGCCCATGTTGATGCATATCCTCGACGAATAGAGGCCGCGCTTCTCGACATTGTAACGCCGCTGCCCTAATCGCTTCGGCCGATCCCAAAAACAGAAGAAAAGGCAATCCTAGATGGTAAAGCCAAGCAAGGCGCTCGACCGGGTTCTCGTTCTGGAGATGGTACGGGTTACGGAAGCGGCGGCGATCGCGGCCTCCAAGCTCGTCGGCCGTGGCGACGAAAAGGCCGCGGACCATGCCGCGGTCGAAGCGATGCGCGCAGCTTTCAACGGGCTCGACTTCGACGGCACGGTGGTGATCGGCGAGGGCGAGCGCGACGAAGCGCCGATGCTGTACATCGGCGAGAAGGTCGGATCGGGCATCGGCACCGGCCCGAAGATCGATATCGCGCTCGATCCGCTCGAAGGCACGACGATCACCGCCAAGGCCGGCCCCAACGCGCTGGCGGTGCTCGCGATCGCCGAGGAAGGCGGCCTGCTCAACGCGCCCGACGTCTATATGGACAAGCTGGCGATCGGCCCCGGCTATGAGGAGGGCATTGTCGGCCTCGACCGGACCCCGACCGAGAATATCAAGGCGCTGGCCAAGGCCAAGGGCGTCGAGCCGAACGAGATCATCGCCTGCGTGCTCGATCGGCCCCGCCACGAGAAGCTCATCGCCGAGCTGCGCTCGCTCGGCTGCGGAATCATGCTGATCCCCGATGGCGACGTCGCCGGCGTGATCGCGGTGACCAACCCGGAGACGACGATCGACGTCTACATGGGGTCGGGTGGCGCGCCGGAAGGTGTGCTCGCGGCAGCGGCGCTCAAGTGCGTCGGCGGCCAGTTCCAGGGCCGGCTGTTGTTCCGCAACGACGACGAGAAGGCCCGCGCCCGCAAATGGGGCGTCACCGACCTCGACCGCATCTACCATCTCGACGACCTGGTGAAGGGCGACGCGATCTTCGCGGCGACCGGCGTCACCGACGGCTCGCTGCTCGAAGGCGTCAAGCGCCGCGCCAGTGGCTGCATGACGACCGAGAGCGTCGTGATGCGCGCCTCCAGCGGTACCGTCCGCTGGGTCCGCGGCGAACACCGCAAGGGCTGAACGCCCGATCCCTCTCCCTTCGGGGAGAGGGCATGCCTTCCACGCGAGCGGGCGCGTTGCCCGACGGATGCCGAATCAAGTTCAGCATGACGGCGAGAGGCGCTAAGGCACCTCCATGCGCACCCCCGTCCTCAACGTCGCCCGCTCGATCCTTGGCCAACCCTGGCATTGGCGGGGCGGCACGGTCGACGGGATCGACGCGGGGTTCGAACCCGACGACCTGATCACCCAACTCCTGCTCGCGCGCGGCTGCCCGCGCGACGCGGTGGAGCTGCACCGGCTGCCGACGATCCGCGGCTTCATGCCGGACCCGTCGATCTTCCGCGACATGGACGAGGCCGCCGCGCGGCTGGCCGACGCGGTCGAGGGCGGTGAGCCCGTCACGATCTTCGGCGACTATGACGTCGACGGCGCGACCTCGGCGGCGCTGCTGATCCGGCTGCTGCGCGGCCTGGGGCTGGAGGCGGGGGTCTATATCCCCGACCGTCTGATGGAGGGCTATGGCCCCTCGGGCGAGGCGCTGCTGAAGATCGGCGAGAGCGGCACCCGGCTGATCGTCACCGTCGATTGCGGCGCGCAGGCGTTCGAGGCGCTCAAGCTCGCCAGCGATGCCGGCATCGACGTGATCGTCGTCGACCACCACAAATGCGCCGCCGAGCTGCCGCGCGCCTTCGCGCTGGTCAATCCGAACCGGCTCGACGAGGACGAAGGCGCGGCGCACGGCCATCTCGCCGCGGTCGGCGTCGCCTTTCTGCTCGGCGCGGCGCTGCTGCGGGCGCTCAGGGCGCGCAACTTCTTCGCGACGCGTGCCGAGCCCAAGCTGATCGACCTGCTCGATATCGTCGCGCTCGGCACCGTCGCCGACGTCGCCTCGCTCCGCGGCCTCAATCGCGCCTTCGTCGCGCAGGGAATCAAGGTGATGGCCGGCCGCCGCAACATCGGCCTCGCCGCATTGATCGAGGCGTCGCGGCTCGAACGCGCGCCGACCTGTACCGACCTCGGCTTCGCGCTCGGGCCCCGGATCAACGCCGGCGGCCGGGTCGGCAAGTCGGACCTCGGCGTCCGCCTGCTCACCACCGAGGATCGCGACGAGGCGCGGACGATCGCCGCCGAACTCGACCGCCTCAACGAGGAGCGGCGGGCGATCGAGAAGGCGGTGCAGGAGGAGGCCGAGGCACTGTCCGGTTCGCAGGGCAACCGATCGGTTGCGGTGGTCGCGGCGGGGGGCTGGCATCCCGGCGTGATCGGCATCGTCGCCGGGCGCCTGAAGGAGAAGCTCGGCCGCCCCGCGATCGTCATCGCGCTCGACAAGGACGGCGTCGGCAAGGGATCGGGGCGCTCGATCGGCGGGGTCGATCTCGGCGCGGCGATCCTGGCGGCGAAGGACATGGGCCTGCTGGTCGCGGGCGGCGGGCATGCGATGGCGGCGGGCGTTACCGTGGCGCCAGGCGGCGTCGACGCGCTCGCCGACTTTCTGGAGGAGCGGCTGGCGAACGACGTCGCCAGGGCCCGCGACGATCGCGCGCTGCTGCTCGACGCGGTGGTGGCGCCGGGCGGCGTCACGCCCTCGCTGGTCGAGGCGCTGGAGGCGGGTGGCCCCTATGGCGCCGGCTGGCCCGCGCCGCGCATCGCCGCGGGGGCGGTGCGGGTGATCAAGGCCGATGTGGTGGGGCAGGGGCACGTCCGCACCATCGTCTCCGGGCGCGACGGCCGCTCGATCAAGACGATCGCCTTCCGCGCGGCCGACAGCGCGCTCGGCCAGGCGCTGCTCGGCGCCGGTCCCGACCGCACCCTGTGGATCGCCGGCCGCCCGAAGGTCGACGACTGGGGCAGCCGCCCGGCCGCCGAACTCCATGTCGAGGATGCCGCCTGGGCCGATTGAGGACGGGCATGCACGAAATATTCGTACGGGTGCCTTGACCATGTCCGGCGCCTGCCCTAATCGGCCCGCCACGACGCTACGCGGCCCCATCGTCTAGCGGTCTAGGACGTCGCCCTTTCACGGCGAAAACACGGGTTCGAGTCCCGTTGGGGTCACCACTCCTGAAATATCAGGAGGTTAGGCAGCGATTATGTCCGAGGCGGACCATCTGTACCCCTGACTTTAGCAGTTTGTACCCCCGGTCTTTGATGGGAGGGTGCGGATGGGCGCGGTGATGCTGCAGGGCACCGGGTCCGATGTCGGCAAGTCGGTGCTGGTCGCGGGCCTGTGCCGGGCCTTCGTCCGGCGGGGGCTGGCGGTGCGTCCGTTCAAGCCGCAGAACATGTCGAACAACGCCGCGGTCACGGTCGACGGCGGCGAGATCGGTCGGGCGCAGGCGCTGCAGGCTATCGCCTGCCGGGTCGAGCCGCACAGCGACATGAACCCGGTGCTGCTCAAGCCGCAGGCCGACCGCACCTCGCAACTCGTCGTCCATGGCCGGGTGCGCGGCACCCTGGGCAGCGCCGATTTCCGCGAGGGGCGCCGTCCGCTGCTCGACGAGGTGCTGACGAGCTACCGGCGGCTGCGCGAACAGTGCGACATCGTCGTCGTCGAAGGCGCGGGCTCCCCGGCCGAGATCAACCTGCGTGCCGGGGACATCGCCAATATGGGCTTCGCGCGCGCCGCCGGCGTGCCGGTGGTGCTGGTCGGCGACATCGACCGCGGCGGCGTGATCGCGGCGGTCGTCGGCACGCGCGCCGTGCTCGATCCAGCCGACGCGGCGATGATCCGCGGCTTCCTGATCAACAAGTTCCGCGGCGATCCGGCGCTGTTCGAGGACGGCTACCGCCAGATCGAGGCGCTGTCGGGCTGGCGCGGCTACGGCGTCGTCCCTTGGCTGGCCGCCACCGCGCGCCTGCCGAGCGAGGATGCAGTGATCCTCGAACGGCGTCGCGGCCCGGCGGAGGGCAGGGTGCTGGTGGCCTGCCCAATCCTGCCGCGTATCTCGAATTTCGACGATCTCGACCCGCTCAAGCTCGAACCCGGCGTCGAACTGGCGATGATCCCGCCCGGCCTCCCGATCCCTGCCGAGGCGGCGCTGGTCGTGCTGCCCGGCTCGAAGGCGACGATCGCCGATCTCGCCGCGTTGCGCGCGGAGGGGTGGGACATCGATATCCTCGCGCACCATCGGCGCGGGCGGGCGATCCTCGGCCTGTGCGGCGGCTATCAGATGCTCGGGCGCCGCATCGTCGATCCCGACGGGATCGAAGGGGTGCCAGGCGCGGTTGACGGCCTCGGCCTGCTCGACGTCGAGACACGACTGTCCCCGGCCAAGACGCTGCGCCGGGTCGAAGGCCAGGCTCTCGACGCGCGTTTCGACGGCTATGAGATGCATGTCGGCGAAACCGAAGGGGCCGGCCGGGCGCGCCCCTTCGCGCGGTTCGACGATGGACGGACCGACGGTGCGATCGATGCCGGCGGCACGGTGATGGGCAGCTATGTCCACGGCCTGTTGGCGAAGGCGGACCTGCGCCGCGCATTGCTCGCCCGGATCGGCGCCGAGGGGAGCGGGCGCGACCATGGCGCGAGCGTCGATGCGGCGCTCGATGCGATCGCAGCGGAGCTCGAGCGCCATGTCGACGTCGACGCGCTCGTCGCCCTGGCGCAGGCAGCCGGCTGAAAGGAAAAGGGCCCGGCCTGGCGACCGGACCCTTATCTTGAAACTGTTATTTCGATCGGCTCGGCCGCGTCAGCGGCACTTCACGTCGCCGCGGTCGATCTGCCGGCCGAGCAGCGCGCCGCCGCCGGCGCCGAGCAGGGTACCGAGCGTGTTGCCGCCGATGACGTTGCCGAGCACGCCGCCCGCCAGCGCGCCGACGACCAGGCCGGTCGTGCCGTTGTCGCGCTTGCAATAATAGCGGCCGTCGCTGCCGCGATAGATGCGGTCGTTGCGGCTCAGGCGCCGTTCCTTGTAGCGCTTGTTGTCATAATGGCGTGAGGGATCCCATCCGTCGTTGCGATCGCCGCGCCAGCGACGGTCGTTCCGGTCGTAGCGATCGTGCTTATCATGCTTATCATGCCGATCCTGTCGGTCGTAGCGGCCGGAACGCTCTGCCGAGGCGCTCGCGGGAAGTGCCGTCTGGGCGAACAGGGCTGCCGCCATTGCCGCAAAAATGGCCTTGTTTTTCATTGTGATACTCCTTCACGCACGGGAAATGCCCGCGCCGCGACGCTATGGGGAAAGGGTAGCCGGTGCAAGGCCGCTCCACCGGCCGCCGATCGCACCCGGTCAGGCGGCGGTGCTCTGCACCACGGCGTGGCCGCCCTCGTCGCTGGGCCTGATCCTGCCGCCGAACAGCAGCTTGACCTTGCCGACCAGCGACATGTCGGCCTCCCACAATTCCGCCTCGTCGATATCGAAACGCAGCAGGGCGAGGTTGGGATCGTCCTTCCCGCCGGGGAACCAGCTTTCGACCGGTTTCGACCAGAGCTTGTCGATCATCGCCCGGTCGTCGTCGACGGTCGCCTGGCCCGACAGGCAGGCGAAATAATCATGTCCCTTCGAAACGAATTGCGCCATCGCCGGGCCGCCCTTGGCCAGCCGATTGTCGCGGCCGATGAAGAAATAGATGCGGTCGACCTGATCCTTGTCGAGCATCGCCGTCAGTGGCTCCGAATGCTCGTGCGTGGAGGTCAGGCCCATCATGAGATAGGGACTCTCACCGAGTTTTTCCCACAGCTTCCTCTTCAGCTTTGCGATGTCGGTCATCATGCTCTCCTCGGTTCGTCCTGCCGGAGACAACGAAAGGTGGCGCCGGGGGTTGCGTCGTCCGTCGCGGATGCGCGGCGCCATGTCCCTCGATTTCCAGGCGACTTTCCCGGCATCGGGGCGCAGTATGGCGCGATTGGCTCGTGGAGGCGGCGGTCGCGCAGGATATTGGAACGTCGGCGGGATTGGCGGCGATGCTCGCCGAGCATCGCCCGCAGCTGATCCGTTTCTTCACCAGCCGCACCGGCGACGCGGCCGAGGCGGAGGACGTCGTCCAGGAGATCTGGCTGCATGTCGCCCGTGCCGGCGGCGGGCCGATCGCCCATCCGCTCGCCTATCTTCACCGCGTCGGCATGAACATCACGCTCGACCGGCTGCGCGAGCGGCGGCGGCGGGAACGGCGCGAGCAGGGATGGACCGACGCAACGACCGCCACCGCCGGCAACCAAGCCGTCGACGAGGCGCCGTCGCCCCTTGCGGTGGCGGAGGGACGGGAGCGTATCCGCGCGCTCGGAGCCGCGATCGATAAGTTGCCGCCCGGCGCCGCGCGCGTATTCCGCCGCCACAAGCTCGACGGGCTCAGCCATGCCGAAATCGCGGCCGAACTGGGGATCAGCCGCAGTGCCGTCGAAAAGCATATCGCGGTCGCGTTGCGCCATCTGCGGGAGGCGCTCGAATGACCGGAAAGGAAGCGGGCTGGGGTGGGGGCCGTTCGGCGGCGTCTGATGGAAAAGAGGGCGGCGCGATGGTTCGGAGGTCGAGATGACCCAGCCTGGCAGAAGACAGGAAGAAATCCGCGAAAAGGCGGCCGAATGGCACGTGCGGATCGATTCGGATGCGATGGATTGGGACGGCTTCGCGGCCTGGCTCGACGCCGATCCCGCGCACCGTGCCGCCTATGACGCTGTCGCGCTGCTCGATGCCGAGATCGTCGCCGACCGCGAGGCGATCCGCGCGACGCGACCGGCCAACGACGCCACCGATGCGATCGGCCACGGGGCAGCCGCCACGTTCAGGCCCCGCCGGGTGCGCTGGTGGGCCGGAGGCGGGCTGGCGGCTGCGGCGGGCCTGGCGGTGCTGGCGACGCCGCACGTCCGTTTCCCTTCGACGGCCGCGGCGGTCGTCTATCGCACCGGCCCGGTCGAGACCCGCGCGATCGGCCTGCGCGACGGCAGCCGGATCGTCATCGACCGCAACAGCGAGCTCGCGCTGCGCGATGGCGATTCGCCTGAGGTCGAGATGCGCGGTGGCAGCGCCTATTTCGACATCCGCCATGACCCGGCGCGCGCCATGGTGATCCGCGCGGGCGACTATGAGGTGCGCGACATCGGCACCCGTTTCGACGTGATCCGCACCCCCGATCATCTCGCGGTGGCGGTGGCTGAAGGGCGGGTGACGGTCGCCGAGCCAGGGCAGGAGGGCCTGCTGGTCGGGGGCGGGCAGCGGGTAGACATCGCCGGCCCCGGCAAGGAGGCGACGATCCGCCGTCAGGATGCGGACGACGTGGCGAGCTGGCGCGACGGCCGCCTGGTCTATGACAATGCGCCGCTCGCTCTGGTGGCGGTCGACCTGTCGCGCTATGCGGGACGGGCCGTGTCGGTGGATCCCGCGGTCGCCGGCCTGCGCGTGTCGGGTGTGCTCACCATTGGGGACGGTAGCCGGCTTGTCGGACAGATCGAGGCTCTCCTGCCGGTCAAGGCTACGGTCGAGGATCATCGCATCCGCCTGGTTGGCACTCTCTAGCCTGCTCGCGGCGCCGGTAACGGCGCGTCCCGTTCGTATCGACATTCCTGCGGCCGATCTCGGCGACGCGCTGCTCGCGCTGTCGCGGCAGACCGGCCTGTCGGTCGGCATGGCGGGCGCGCTGCCGCGCCACCGCACACGGCCGATCAGCGGCACGATCGAGCCTGCCGCCGCGCTCGAACGGCTGTTGCGGGGCAGCGGCCTGCGCGCGGTCCGCGTCGCGGGGCTGTGGCGGCTCGAAAGGCTCCCGCGCGAGGTGACGCGGTCGGGCTTCGTCGCGCCGACCGAGGCGATCGAGGACATCATCGTCACCGGCACCAAGCGCGACGAGAATCTCGCCAGCGTTCCGATCGCGGTCAGCCTGATGCGGCCCGGCATCGCCGACCGACTGCTTTACGGACGGGGCCTGCACGACCTGATCGAGACGGGGGAGGGCGCCTTCGCCACGAATCTCGGCCCTGGGCGTGACCGCATCTTCCTGCGCGGCGTCGCCGACAGTGCGTTCAATGGGCCGACCCAGTCGACGGTGAGCCTGCTGCTCGACGACGCGCGGGTCAGCTACGCCACCCCCGATCCCGACCTGCGCCTGGTCGACATCGACCATGTCGAGCTGTTGCGCGGGCCGCAGGGGACGCTTTACGGCACCGGCGCGCTCGGCGGCATCATCCGGATCGTGCCGAACAAGCCCGATCTCGCCGACTGGTCGGGCTTCGCCGCGATCGACGGCGCCACGACCCGGCACGGCGCGGCCGGGGGGTCGATCGAGGGCGGCGTCAACGTCCCGCTGGTGCGTGACCGGCTGGCGATCCGCGCGGTCGGCTATGGCGAACGGATCGGCGGCTGGATCGACGATGCTGGCCGGGGCGAACGCAACGTCAACCGCACGGCGCGCTATGGCGGGCGGCTGGCGCTGCGCTGGCAGGCGACGCCCGACTGGACGGTCGACCTCGGCGGCGCGGTCCAGGGGATCAATTCGGACGACAGCCAATATGCCACGCGTGGGCTGAGCCGATCGACCGCGCTCGCCGAACCCCATGACAATGATTTCGTCGCGCTGACCGCGACGGTCCGGGGCGTGGTCGGCGCGCTCGATTTCGTGTCGGCCAGCGCCTTCGTCCACCATGAGGTGGAGAGCGTGTTCGACGCCGGCGCGGTCGCGGCGGCACGCGGCCTGCCGGCCCCGCTCGGCTTCAGCGACATGCGCCGGCTGCGGCTCGGCACGCAGGAATGGCGGTTCAGCGACCCGACGGCGGCGCGGCCCTGGGTGCTCGGCCTCGCGCTGCTCAAGGCCGACAACATCTATCTCGGCCGCTTCTTCACTCCGCATGGCGGATCGTTGCAGGACATCTCGCTCCACGACGACGCGATCGAGGCGGCGCTGTTCGGTGAGGCGAGCCAGCCGCTCGGCGGTGCGCTGACCGCGACGCTCGGCCTGCGCGGCTTCTATTCGAAGGTCGACAACGAGCAGCAGGGACAGACCCGCCGCCGCGCGCGCAAGGCCGGCCTCACCCCCAGCGCGACGCTGTCCTGGGCGCCGCGCGAGGATGCGCTCGCCTGGTTGCGCTATGCCAGTGCGATCCGGCCGGGCGGGCTCAATCCCGACGGCGCGCCCGACCTGGCTGACTTCCGCTCGGACGATCTCAAGAGCCTCGAGCTGGGGTGGCGGCTCAGCCCGTGGCGGTGGCTGCGGCTGAACGGAACCTTGTTCGGATTGCGATGGGAAAACATCCAGAGCGACAGCATCGGCGCCGACGGCCTCGTCCGCACGATCAACGCGGGCAAGGCGCGCAACGTCGGGCTCGAGCTCGGCGGGTCGCTGGACCTTTCGCCATGGTCGGTAGAGGCACATCTCACCCTGCAGCACGCCCGTCTCTATGCCCCGTCGGCGGCGGCCAACGCGGCGGGGGACGACAACCGGCTGCCGGTGCTGCCAGACCGGGCGGGGCGGGTGAAGATCGGTTATGAGCGCGCGATCGCCGGGCTTCCCGTCGGTGGATTCGTCGCCGCTCGCTACATGGGCAAGGCGCGGCTGAGCTTCGATCCGGGGCTGGCCCGCTCGATGGGCGGCTACTGGACCGCCGATGCGGGACTTGTCCTCGCGCCCCAGGACTGGCGGGTAGCGCTCACCGTCTCCAACCTGTTCGACGGCCGGGGCGACAGCTTCGGTTTCGGCAATCCTTTCTCGCTGCGCCAGCTCGACCAGCATACCCCGGTCCGGCCGCGCACCGTCTCGGTCCGCATCGAACGGAAATTCTGATCGGCCGGACTGTGGTGGCGGCTCGCTGGCGGCGTCTCACGCCAAAGCGGGAGCGGAAGGCGCATGGGGACGGGATCGATCGGTCTGGGCAAGGTGGGCGCGGAGGCGTTCGCGCCGCCGGGTGTGGAGGCGCTGCCTGGTCGGGATGGCAGCGCCCGCCCCGCCGATCGATCGCAGACGCCGCGTATCGCCTTCTTCTTCAATGCCCAGCCGCATCAGCTATTGCACGGCATCACCACCGCCGAAGAACTGGCGCTGGGCTGGCGGGCGGAGGTCGACATCCTCTCCTCGACCCAGGTCAACCTCGATCTCGCCCGCGCGACGGTCCTGCCCGACAGCCGGCGGCGGCTGCATTTCGAGCAGGTCGGATCGCCGCTGGTGCGGGCGCTGTCGGCGCGGATGGGACGGATCGTCCCGCCCAAGTTGCTCACGCTGCTGGCGATCCGGCGCCGGATGAACGGCTATGATGCCATCGCCCTGCCCGAACGCACCTCGATCATGCTGCGCTCGCTGGGCGTCACCCGGCCGCGCTTCATCCATATCGATCATGGCGCGGGCGACCGGGCGGCGGGGTTCGATC
Organism: Rhizorhabdus histidinilytica; assembly: GCF_900167915.1. GTDB lineage: Bacteria > Pseudomonadota > Alphaproteobacteria > Sphingomonadales > Sphingomonadaceae > Rhizorhabdus > Rhizorhabdus histidinilytica. Next base: position 126,437 of record NZ_FUYM01000001.1, read on the forward strand.
CGCGCATCGCCCGGTTCGACTACGCGTTGATGGCCGGGGAGAAGCAGCGCCGCCGGATGCTCGTCGAAGGACTGGTCCGGGAGGAAGCGAGCGCGGTGGTCGGCTATCCCAAATTCGACGCCGCCGACCGGCTGCGCGACCGGAGCTGGTCGCCCTTCGCGATCGAGCGGCCGATCATCCTCTACAACCCGCATTTCTCGCCGACGCTCGGCTCGTGGCGCGATCACGGCTTCGAGCTGGTCCGGCGGATCGTCGAGGCGGATCGCTACAATCTGATCATCGCCCCGCATATCCGACTGTGCGACACGCGCGGCGGTCGGGCGGCGGCGGAGGCGGCGTTCGGCCCATTCGCGGCACTGCCCCACGTCCATGTGGACTATGGCAGCGGGCGGTCGATCGACATGACCTATACCAGCATGGCCGACATCTATCTCGGCGACGTCAGCAGCCAGGTCTACGAATTCCTCCGCCGGCCGCGTCCCTGCCTGTTCGTCAACAGCAATGGGCGGACGTGGCAGGGCGATCCCAACCACGACCATTGGCGCTTCGGCCCGGTGATCGACGGCGCCGCGCGGGTGGTGCCGGCGATCGAGCAGGCGATCGCCACCCATCGCGATTTCGCGGCGGCCCAGGCGGCGGCCTTCCGCGACACTTTCGACCTGCACGACGGCGAGCGCCATTCGCGCCGCGCGGCGGCGGCGATCGCCGGCTTCCTGGGCCTGGAAACGAGCTAGGGACTATTCGTCGGCATAGGGATCGACGTCGCTCTTGCGCAGCGTGATCGTGAAGGTCGTGCCCTTGCCGGGCGCGCTGGTGCAGTCGATCGTGCCGCCATGGCGGGCGACCACGGTGCGGACGAAGGTGAGTCCCAGGCCGACGCCCTCACGCGGCCCCTGCCGGAAGCGGGCGAAGAGGTTGGCGAGCTGATCCTCGTCCATGCCGACGCCTTCGTCGGCCACCGCGACGCGGATCAGCCCCTCGGCTTCGCTCACCGAACAGCGGATGCGCATGCCCGGATCGCTATATTTGATCGCGTTGCTGATCAGGTTGAGGATCGCGCGGGTGAGGAGCTGGCGATCCCCGTCGACAAGGTGCGGATCGTCGGTCCCCTCGACCGCCACCCTGATGGAGCGCGCCTTCGCCACCGGCCAGAGCGCGTCGGCGGCGTCGATCGTGAGGTCGTTCATGTCGAGCGGCTCGCGGTCCATAGGCTTGGCCTCGGCGCGGGCGAGCTGGACGAAGTCTTCGGCCAGGTCGAGCGTACGGTTGGCGAGGCCCTCGATCCGCGCGGCCATCGCCTTGGGGACGCCGGTCTCGGGTCCGCGCAGCAGCGCCAGGATCGCTGACTGCGGCGCGCGCATGTCGTGGCTGAGCAGTTGCAGCGCCTCCTCGCGATGGCGCTCCGCCTGCTTGAGCGCGGTGACGTCGACGATCCGGATGATCCAGCCGACCTGCGCATTGGCGGCGTCGCGCTGCGCGACATAGCGGATGTCGAAGCTGCCGCCGTCCTCGGTCGCGGTCTCGGTGCCGCCGCGTACCGGCGCGTCCGCCGCGAAGGGGGAGAAGCCGGTGCCGTCGGACGCACGGAACCGGTCGAGCAGGATGCGCAGGTCGGCGCCGACCTCGCTCGGCGCGCCGAGCCGGCGGGCGAGGCGGCGGCCCTCGGCATTGGTCAGGGCCAGCCGGCCATCGAGCCCGGTAACGAACAGCGCGTCGGGCAGCCGCCCGATCGCGTCCGACAGGAAGCGGCGAAGGTCGCGCAGCCGGTCGATCGCCTGGCCGAGCAGCCCCGCCTGCAGCGTCACCTCGCGGACGCTCAGCACCCGGTGGCGGCGCGGAAAGGCGTCGTTCTCGGCGTCGAGCTGGCGCAGCTCGCCGGTCATGTAGCTGCTGATCGCCTGCAACCGCCGCCAGCCCCAGAGCGGATAGACGAACAGCAACCCGATCAGCGCCGCGGACGGCGGCAGCCAGACATGGCCGAAGCGGAACAGCAGGAAGCTGAACAACGGCAGGGCAACGATCAGGATCAAGGCGAGATTGGCGTTGGCACGCGGCGATAGCCGCAGGAAACCCACCAGCATCGTCCACAACGCGCATAGCGCCAGCCACAATGTCCACGCCCGAGGAGCGGGGGTGATCGCTTCGCCCCGCAGCAGCGCGTCGAGGAGCTGCGCCTGGATCTCCACCCCCGCCATCTGGCCGGTCACTCCCGAGGTCGGCGTGGGATAGCTGTCGCCCATGCCGTCGGCGGTGGCACCGATCAACACATGGCGATCCCTGATGAACTCGGCCGGGACGCGCCCGGCGAGCAGGTCGACGAAGGATATGGAGCTGACATGGCCGGCGGCCCCTCCATAGGGGATCAGCACCGGGCGCGCCTGCCACAGGCCGTGCCGTGCCCGCGCCGCGGAGCCGTCGGGCTTGAGCCCCGCCATCAGCGCCGAAAGCTGGAGCCAGGACCGGCCGCCGCCGCCCTCCTCCAGATAGGCGGTGCGGATCACCCGGTCGTCCTCGAAATGCAGGTTGACCTGGGCGATGCCGGCGGCGGCGTCCTTCAGCGGACCTGCGGGCAGCGCGATGTCGTAGGGCGCGCCATCGGTGCCCGGCACGTCGATCACCATCGGCAGATAGGTCGGCGTGCGGCGCACCGCCGCGGCGAGCAGGTCGTCGTCGGCGCTCGGTTCGACGAACAGCACGTCATAGCCGATCGCACGGGGCCGCGCTTCGGCGAGCCGGTCGAGCGCCTGGGCATGGATCGCGCGGGGCCAGGGCCAGCGCCCGATCGCCTGGAGGCTGCGATTGTCGATCGCGACGATCAATATGTCATCGGGTGGCGGCCGGCCCGAGGCGGTCAGGAGATTGTCGTAGACGATATGGTCGAGCCGCTCGGTCAACCGGCCCGTCACCAGCGCGAAGATCAGCAGCGTCGCGACGATCGCGACCGCGAGCCACTCAGCGTAGAGACGTGCGGGCGGCGATGGCGAGCGGCTGGACAGTGCCATGGCCGGTCAGGCGTATCGGAAGCGGCCGGGGCTCGGCCCACAGGCGGAAGGGCGGGGGCGCCGCCCCGGTCGCGTCGGCGCTCGGTTCGGAAGCGGCCGGGGGTGATGCGCGGCGCACGCCGGGCGCGTAGATTCCCGGCAGCCCTTCGAGCCCCGAAATGGCGACCGCCGTCAGCCGGACGAAGAAGGTCGCATTGGGCGGCAGCGCGAAGCTGATGCTGGACTCCTCGGTCTGCGCTTCCTCGATGATGTGGAGGAAGGCGACGTCGGTCGCCAGCTCGACCCGATAGGCCTTCGCCCCCTCCATGCGCTCGACGACGATGCTCACGCCGGTGGCGGTCTTTTCGAGCTGGATCAGCTTGGGCGGGGGCAGTAGCGCGACCGGCGGCTCGGTGCCGGCGGGGGTGCTGATCGCGCCATAGCCCTTGGGCACGGCGACTTCCGCCGGGGCGGGGCCGGCGGCGACGCCGACCGTGCCGGCGACGACCTCGGTCAGCGCCCGCTCGCCGCTGTCGTCGACAGCGACCCGGAACTCGGTGCCGCGCACGGCGGCGACCGACAGCGGGGTCGTCACGCGGAAATTGCTCGCCGGATCCTTCATCGGGATCACGCTCGACCGCGAGCGGCCGGTTTCGAGCCGGAAATTGCGATCGAGCCCGTCGGTCAGCAGGATGCGGCGGAGCTTGTCGACATGGATGCGGCTCTGCGAAGGCAGCGCGATCGTGCTGCCGTCGGGCATGGCGATGGCGATCGAGGCATTGGCGCCGGTCTCGACCCGCATCCCCTGGCGCACCTCGCTGCCGAGCGCGGCCTGCCGTCCGTCGATCGTCGCGCTGCCCCGGAAGGAGACGACCTTGCCGGTCACCGGCTCGGTGCGCAGCAACCGGTCGGGGATCAGCAGGATCGATCCGATCGGCATGCGATAGGGATCGGCGACCTTGTTGAGCCGCTGGATCTCCCGATAATCGCCGCCGACCAGGAAATCCCTGGCGAGCGCCGACAGCGTGTCGTTCGGCCGCACCGTATAGCGGAGCATAGGCTCCGCCGCTGGTTGCGCGGCCAGCGGCGCCGCGGCCAGCAGGGCCGCGACGGGAAGGAGGAACCAGGATCGCCCCACCTGCGCCGGCATCAACTGTCTTCGGCTTCCAGCGCCTCGAGCCGGTAGCCGTAGCTGTAGACCGGGATCAGGCGGAAGCCGCGCTCGGGCCGCAGCCCCAGCTTGGCGCGGATGCGCGAGATGTGCGCGTCGAGCGTCCGGGTCGGCAGGTCGGGGTTCCGGCCCCAGACGATCTCCAGCAGGTAGGAGCGCGACAGCGGGCGGTGCATGTTGCGGAACAGCGTCGCCGCCAGCTCGAACTCCTTGGCGGTCAGGGTGACGTTCTCGCCGTCTACCGACACCATCTGCCGCGCCGGATGCAGCGTGAAGGGGCCGTAGGATTCGTTCGCCCCGATCGCCTCGCGCGGGCCGGTGCGGCGGTGGATCGCGTTGATCCGGGCGAGCAGCACCGACGGCTGGACCGGCTTGATGACGTAATCGTCGGCGCCGGCATCGAGCCCAGCGACGATGTCCTCGTCGCTGTTGCGGTTGGTCAGCAGCAGCGAGGGGACCGGCTTGTCCATATTTTCCCGCATCCACTGGATGATCTCGACCCCGCTCTTGTCGGGCATGTTCCAGTCGAGAATCACCAGGTCGAACGTGTCCTGCCGCAGCCGGGAGATCAGCGTCCGCGCATTGGGGAAGTCGTAGCAGTAATGGCCGGCTTCGATCAGCGTCTGGGTGACGAAGGCCAGCATGGCCGCCTCGTCGTCGAGGACCGCGATACGCATGCTATCGCCCGATGGTTTCGCGGTCGGATCGGTGGCCATACCCCCGACCATGCCCGTGGCCACGTTCGATGCCAAGTGCGGATAGGGCCGTTGCGCCCATGATTTGCTCCCTCCCTTTGCCCTGTGGATGGCAGACCGTTTAGCCCCAGAGTGCCGGGTGCGAATGTGAGCAACTGCAAAGTTACAATTGTTTACAACAGGATCGGGGCGGTCGGACCCTATTGTCGGAGCCGGTGGTGCCGGGCCTTTCGATGATCGGGGGTGTCGGACGGGAGGGTTGCTCCCCCGCCGTCCGGCCGGTCTGTCTTTGCCCTGTCAGGCCATTAGGATCATGGGTTCCGGCATCACCAACCGTCCCCCGGCGCGAATCGCGATCGAGCCACAGTGTCTGTCCCCGTCGTCATTCCCGTGAAGGCGGGAATGACGGACGGATGGGAGCGGCGCGCTTCGATCACATCCTAAGGATGTCAGATGAACTGGCCGATCGCGTGCAGGCCGATGCCGATCAGGCCGCCGACCAGGGTGCCGTTGACCCGGATATATTGCAGGTCGCGGCCGACCGCATTCTCGAGCTGATGGGTGACGGTGCGGGCGTCCCAGCCGCGGATCGTCTCCGACACCAGCTTGACGATGCCGTCGCCATAGTCTGCCACCAGCCCGACCGTCATCCGCCGCGCGAAGCGGTTGAAGGTCGCACGCAGGCGAGGATCGCTCTGGAGGGTGGCGCCGAGCTGCTTGAGCGCCTCGCCGACCTGCCCGCCGAGCGCGGCGTTGGGATCGCGTGCCGCATCGATAAGCCGCAGGCGTGCGCCTTGCCACAGCGTGTCGAGCCAGGCGGCGACGGCTGGGCTGTCGATCAGGTCACCCTTGATCTGGGCGACCTTCGCCCGCGTCGCGGGATCGTGCTGGAGCTTATGGGCGAGGTCCTCCATCCCCTCCTGCGCCTTGAGCCGCAGCGGGTGGTGCGGATCGGTCGCCATGTCATCGAGCAGCTTGTGGAGCCCCTCGACGATCGCGGTCGACAATTTCTCGTCGAGGCCGGTCCAGCGCATGAACTTGCCGGTCCGCGCCTGGACCATCTCGTGGATCATCCCCTCATTATGGAGGAGGATGCGGCTGGCCCAGCCGATCAATCCGTCGAGCATCTCGGCATGGCGATTCTCGACGATCGCCGCGTCGAGGGTCCGGCCGAGCAGGGGAGCAAGGTCGAACCCGCGCAGCCGGCTGGCGAGCGCGCCCTTCACCATCGCGCCGAAGCGATCGTCGCCGAGCGATTCCAGGATGGTGGCGAGCGCGCGGCCGATGCCGGCGCGGGTGCGGCCGCCCTGCGGCGGATGGGCGAGCAGCCGGCCGAGCGCGCCGGCCGCGTCGACGCGGTACATGCGGCGTGCGACCACCGACGCGGTCAGGAAGTTGACGCGCAGGAAGGCGGCCAAGCTGTCGCCGATCCGATCCTTGTTGCGCGGGATGATCGCGGTGTGCGGGATCGGCAGGCCGAGGGGATGACGGAACAGGGCGGTGACCGCGAACCAATCGGCCAGCCCGCCGACCATCGCCGCCTCGGCGAAGGCGCGCAGATAGCCCCAGCCCACCGCCGCGCCCGGCGCTTCGTGCGAGCGGGCGAGCAGGTAGAGCCCCGCCATGATGACGAGCAGCCCCGAGGCGACGACGCGCATCCCGCGCACTCCGCCCTGGGCGGGATTGAAGCGGTCGAGACCGATGGCCTGGAACAGGTTCATGCCTTCACAATGGACAGCCGGGCGGAATGTTCAACCGAAACGAACGGCGGTGTTGCCCAGCTTCCCTCCGCCATCCCGGCGAAAGCCGGAATCTCGCCGCCTTCGTGCGACGGACGCGGGAGATCCCAGCTGTCGCCGGAAGGACGAGTGGGGTGGACCGACGGTCCGAAGCGGGAGGGAACTACTCCGCCGGCTGCGCCGCCGGTCCCGACTTGTGCTCCTCGTTGTTGACGAGCAGCTTGCCGAGCCGCGGCCCGATCCACTTCTCCATATCGTCGGCCAGGGTGAAGCCCGCCGGCACGATGACGAGGGTGAGCAGGGTCGACATGGCGATGCCGCCGATCACGCAGACCGCCATCGGCGCCCGCCAGCTCGAATCGCCCGACAGGCCGATGGCGATCGGGACCATGCCCGCGATCATCGCGACCGATGTCATCACGATCGGCTGGGCGCGTTTGTGGGCGGCTTCGAGGATCGCATCGAACCGGTTGGCTCCGTGCCGCATCTCCTCGATCGCGAAGTCGACCAGCAGGATCGAGTTCTTGGCGACGATGCCAAACAGCATCAGCAGGCCGATATAGACCGGCATCGAGATCGGCATGCCGACGATGCGAAGCGCCAGCACGCCGCCCAGCGGCGCGAGCAGCAGTGATGCCATGTTCACGAAGGGCGGCAGCACGCGCTTGTAGAGCAGCACCAGCACCGCGAACACCAGCAGGATGCCGGAGACGACGGCGATCGCGAAGCCGGAGATCAGGTCGCCCTGGAACTCCTGCTCGCCGAACTTCACCTCGCGGACGCCGGCCGGCAGGTTCTTCATGATCGGGGTGGCGTAGATATATTTATAGGCGTCGCCGCTCACAGCGCCGGGCACCAGGTCGGCGCCGACGACGAGGCGGCGGACCTGGTTGTAGCGGCGGATCTTCGACGGGCCGGCGCCGAAGTTGATGTCGGCGACGACCTTCAGCGGCACGGTGCCGCCCGAGGTGGTCTGCACCGGCATGTTCTCGATGGAGGAGAGGTCGCGGCGCGACGCCTCGCTCAGCGACACCCGGATCGGGATCTGGCGGTCGCTCAGCGAGAATTTCGCCATGTTCTGCTCGATGTCGCCCAGCGTCGCGATGCGGATCGCGTTGCTCAGCGCGGCCGTGGTGACGCCGAGGTCGGCGGCGAGGTCTAGGCGCGGCTTGATGATCAGCTCGGGCCGCTGGATGTCTCCGTCGATCCGCGGATCGCGGATGATCGAGCTCTTGCGCATCTGCGCGATCAGCGCGTTGGCGCTCTGCTGGAGCTTCACGGGATCGTCGCCGGCCAGCATGATCGTCAGGTCGCGGCCGAAACCGCCCGATTGCGACACGAAGTTCACGCGGGCGTCGGGGATCTTGTTGAGCAGCGGCGCGGTCTCCCGCTCGAATTCGATGCTCGTCCGCGTCCGTTCCTTGGCAGGCTTCAGCGTGATGTAGATCGACGCGAAGCGGGTGTCGCCATTGTCGCCGATGTCGGCGAAGGCGGCGTCGACTTCGGGTTGCTGACGGAGCACGGCGATCGTCTCGTCGGCGACCTTCTGGGTGTCCTGTGCGACGCGGGCTCCGGGGGTGAGCTCGATCTTCACCTGGCTGTAGTCGACGTCGAGCGCCGGCTGGAACTGCTGCGGCGAGGTGGCGAACAGCGCGATCGTCACCAGGAAGGCGACGACGCCTATGCCGATCGTCTTCCAGCGGTTGACGAGCGACCATTTGAGCAGCGCGATATATTTGTCCATGACCGGCCCGCCGCCATGTTCCTTCACGCCCTCGGCCTTCAGGAAATAGGCGGCGATCATCGGGGTGATGAGGCGCGCGACGGCAAGGCTCATCAGCACCGCGACCGCGACGGTCAGGCCGAACTGCTCGAAGAACTGACCCGGGATGCCCGGCATGAACGACACCGGCAGGAACACGGCGACGATCGACATGGTCGTCGCGACCACCGCGAGGCCGATCTCGTCGGCGGCGTCCATCGACGCCTGATAGGCGGTCTTGCCCATCCGCATGTGGCGGACGATGTTCTCGATCTCCACGATCGCGTCGTCGACCAGGATGCCCGCGACGAGGCTGAGCGCGAGCAGGCTGATCGTGTTCAGCGTGAAGCCCATCAGGTCCATGAACCAGAAGGCCGGGATCGCCGACAGGGGGATCGCCAGCGCCGAGATCATCGTCGCGCGCCAGTCGCGCAGGAAGAAGAAGACGACGATGACGGCCAGAACCGACCCCTCGACCATCGCGTGGATCGCCGACTTGTACTGTTCCTTGGTGTAGATGACGCTGGTGTAGAGCTCCTTGAAGGTGATCTTGGGATTCTCCTTGCGGAGCTCGTCGAGCACCTTCTGGGCGGCGTCGTAGACCTTCACGTCGGACGCGCCCTTGGCCTTCTGGATGCCGATCGACAGCACCTGGCGGCCGTTCATCTTCGAGATCTGGCGCTGCTCGCCATAGGCATCGCGCACCGTGGCAATGTCGGCGAGGCGAACGGTGCGACCGTCGCCGACCGATATCTGGGTCTGGCCCAGCTCATAGGCCGAGGCAGCATTGCCGAGCACGCGCACCGACTGCTCGGCACCGGCCAGCTCGGCCCGGCCGCCGGCGGCGTTGAGGTTGACGCTGCGCAGGATGTTGTTGACCTGGCTCGCCGTCACGCCCTGCGCCTGCATGCGCGCAGGATCGAGGATGACGCGGATCTCCCGGCTGACGCCGCCGCCGCGGAACACCCCCGCCATGCCGTCGATCGCCTGGAGCCGCTTGATCACCGTGTTGTCGGTGAACCAGCTCAGCTGTTCCAGCGTCATGTCGACGCCTTCGATCGAATAATAGGCGATCGGCCCGCCCTCGACGTCGAGGCGCTGGACGGTCGGCTCGAGGATGCCCTCGGGCAGCTCGGCGCGGATCTTGGCGACCGCATCGCGCACGTCGTTGACGGCGCGGTCGACCGGGGTGCCGAGATGGAATTCGACATTCGTCCCCGACGTGCCCTCGGTGACGTAGGAGGTGATCGACTTCACATTGCCGATCGACGCTACCGCGGCTTCGACCCGACGGGTGATCTGGGTCTCCATTTCGGTCGGCGCCGCGCCGGGCTGGGTGATCTGGACCTCGGCCGCCGGAAAGCTGATGTCCGGCATCTGGTTGATGTCCATCCGCGCGAAGCTGATCAGCCCGGCGAGGGTGAGGGCGGCGAACAGGACGATCGGCGGGATCGGGTTCCTGATCGCCCAGGCGGAGATGTTACGCATGCCGGAAGGCTCCGATCGGTCAGCGCGCGAGGGCGTCGGGCTTGGCGAGCTGCGGCGTCACCTTGTCGCCGGGGTTCAGGAAGGCGCCGGCCGACAGCACCACCTTCTCGTCGCCGCGCAGGCCCGAGAGGATGACGACGCCCGCGTCGGAGATGTCGCCGACCTTCACGTCGTGGCGGATCACCTTGCCGTCCTTGCCGACGCTGTAGACGAACGAGCCCTTGTCGTCGCTCTGCACTGCGGATTCGGGCAGGCGCGGCGCGGTGACGCGGCCGCTGGTGATCGTCGCCGTGGCGAAGCCGCCCGGGCGCAGCGCCGGATCATAGGCAAGCTGGATGCGGGCGACGCCCTGGCGGGTCTGCGGATCGATCACCGGAGAGAGTTGCCAGATCGTGCCGGTGAAGGTCTTGCGGGTGCCGATCGGCGTCACCTGCGCCGTATCGCCGACCTTGAGGCGGGCGAGGTCGCGCTCGACGAGCTGGGCGCGGATCTCCATCTCGCCGCCCTTGGCCACGCGGAACAGCGCGCCGTTGCTCGAATTGACGACCTGGCCGGGCTCGACCGCGCGGGTCAGCACCAGGCCGGCGGCGGGCGAGCGGATGCTGAGGCGGCCGATCTGGGCGCGCTGCTCGCCAAGCTGGGCCTGCGCGACCGCAACCCGCGCGACGGCGGCGTCGCGCGTCGCGGTGCGGCGGTCGATGTCCGCCTTGGAGATGAAGCCGCGCGCGACCAGCGCCTTGGCACGGTCGAGCTCGGCCTGGGCGAGCTCAGCATCGGCGCGGGCGACGCGGACCGAGGCGGCGAGCGAATTGGCCTGCTGTGCCTGGACCGAACGTTCGATCACCGCCAGCGTCTGGCCGGCCGCGACCCAGGTGCCGGGCTCGACCAGCACGGCCTGCACCATCCCGCCCTCACCGGCGATGCCGACCGGCATCTCGCGCTTGGCGAACAGCGTGCCGGTTGACGTGATCGTCGCGGCGACGTCGGTGCGGCCGGGAATGATCACCGTGACTCCGGGCGCGGGCGGAGCGGGCGGGGCCGCCTTTTTGCCGCCGAAGATCATGACCCCCGCGACGACCGCGACGATCACGGCGACGATCACCCCGCCGACGATGATCCGGCGGCGGCGGCGCGCCTGGCCGTCGTCATAGTCATAGGCCGCATAATCGGTCTGGATGCCGGATTCGACGTTCATCCCCATAGCTTTCCATTGTCGGCCCGGCGCGGGGCCTGCTGTCTGTTGGAGCTGTATTATCTCAATATGTCACCTCGCTCAAGAGGAGCGATGCCGGCACAGGATCCCGATGGCGACCGGGATCATTTCGTGGCCGTAAGGCGTTCATGCCCCGTGCAGCGAGGATCGTTATGTCGCGTCTAGCAGCCGCGATCGTCGCGGCCAAGCAGGAGCGCAACCGAAATGGGACATGAATTGCTGAAGATCGGTCTGGCCATGCCGGCCGCCCTGGCGCTGATCGCGCCGGCCGCGGCACAGGAGGCGGCGGCGACCGTTCCGCAGGCGATCAGCGGCACGCGGCTGGACATCGTCGCGAGCGGGGAGGTCAGCGCGGTACCCGACATCGCGACGGTGGGGGCAGGCGTCGTCACCCAGGCACCGACCGCTGCCGCGGCGATGAGCGAGAATGCCAGCCGGACCGCGGCGACCGTCGCCGCGATCCGCAAGGCCGGCGTCGCCGATCGCGATATCCAGACAACCGCGATCTCGCTGAGCCCGCAATATCGCTATGCCGACAACCAGCCGCCGGTGATCACCGGCTATCAGGCATCGAGCCGGGTAAGCGTACGGTTCCGCGACATCAAGAAGGCTGGGCCGATCCTCGATTCGCTGGTCGCGGCAGGCGCCAACCAGATCGACGGCCCGGCCCTGTCGATCGACAAGCCCGAGCCGCTGCTCGATCAGGCGCGCCAGAAGGCGGTCGCCGAGGCGCGGGCCCGCGCCGATCTCTATGCGCGCGCCGCCGGTCTGTCGGTGAAGCGCATCGTCGCGATCAGCGAAGGCAGCTTCGAACCGCCGATGATGCCGCGCCCCGCGCCGATGATGATGGTAGCCCGCGGCAAGGAAGCCGCCGACACCTCGATCGAGGCGGGCGAGCAGAAGCTGTCGATCAGCCTGTCGGTGACGTTCGAGCTGAACTGACGGCGGGGCTTTAATCTGAGCCGTTCATCCTGAGGAGGGACTGAGCATCGGCGAAGGCCCGTCTCGAAGGACCACTCCTTCGAGGCGCCATTTCGCCTTCGCTCAAGGGCTCCTCAGGATGAGCGGTGGTAGCTGCGTCAAATGAAACGCTCGATATTCTAGACCTTGATTCACGCCATCGGCGGAAGCGCAAAGCGCTTCTCCTCAGATGATCAGGCTCTAGCGCGGGGGGCCTGCCTTCCAGCCGGTCCTGGGCGGCGCCTTGGTCGGCCGGAACCCGCTGTGCCTGGGCATGGCGGGCGGTTTCGGCCGGCGCCGGATCAACTCCTTCACGACGACGGTCAGGAGGAAGGCCACGAAAAGGCCCGCGAGCAGCATCCTGATGTGCGAACTGTCCATGGCGCCCGTCTCCCACAACGGCTTGACCATAGCTGCGCGGACCCAATCGCCGCGCGGCGGTCCCACACGATGATCATAGACCGTTTCGGCTCGCGCGCATAGGCGCCGCCGTTCGGGAGATCAGCCGCCGTTCGCGTCGTCCCGCGCGAAGGGGCGCAGCCGGATGCGGGTGCGGTGGTCGTCGCCGGCGATCCCCGATCCTTCCAGATTATGACCGCGATAATAATGCTTCTGCCATTTCTGGGCGGCGGCCTCGGTCTCGGGCGTGTGCAGCGTCGCCAGAAAATTGGCGCGGCTGGCGGTCCAGGCCTCGAATTCGGCCTGGAGCTCGGGATTGGTCTCGATCGAACGGAATTCGGGCTCGATCCGCTCAAGCTCGCCGCGCTTCGTCGGGAAGACGTGGCAGAAGGGCTCGCCCGCCTCGAAGCGGATCACCGTGTTGGGGCGAGTGAACTGCCAGTTCATCGTGAAGGTGAAGGGGGTCCAGTCGGTCTCGACGACGCCGGTCAGCGGAGCGATCGCGTCCTTGGGCCGGTTGATCGGGCCCTGGATCATCAGGTCGTAGCCCGGATCCGTCCGGAACACAGCCGAAACGTGGAAGGTCATGATGCCATAGCCGAAATGGCTGATCGCGGGTTTCTGGCCCTCCTGATCGGGGGTGATGGTGATCGCGTCGATCGCAAGCTGGCCGTTCCAGTAGGCCGAGAAGCCCGAGGTGCAGAGGATTTCCCAGCCATGCGCATTGGCGATCGTCAGCGGCAGGCAGCGATAGGCGTAGCGCTGGTCGGTGGCATCCATCCAGTCGCGTTCGTGCGGCGCCGGCCTGATATCGAGCGGCTGCCGGGGCAGCCCATAGGCGATCAGCTTGGCACGGTCGGACATGGAATGCTCGGAACCCCCCGGGACGAAGATGTCCGAATGTCTAGAGCCTGATCGTCTGAGGTGGAAGCGTTTCTCTCTCTACCGATGGCATGAATCGAATGGCCAGAGTCCGGAGTATGGCAAGGAAAGAGCCGCCGGACCGTGCCCGGCGGCTCCCGATGGTCTTTTCACGGATCGCTGCGGTCAGCGCACCGTGCCGCGCCGGACGAGGTTGACGATCGCGAGCAGGACCACCGCGCCCAGGAAGGCGCTGATCCAACCGTAGATGCCGCCGCCGCCCAGCGACGGGCCGAACAGCACGCCGCCGATGAACGAGCCGATGATGCCGACGACGATGTTGAGGATGATGCCCTGCTGCGCGTCGGTGCGCATCAGGATGCTCGCCAGCCAGCCGATGATGCCGCCGACGATAAGGAAAATGATCAGGTTCATCGCGTCCTCCTGTCCACTGCCGGTTATGGCCGTAATCTAACCGCTCTGGAGACTACGTTCGAGTCCTGCGCTGGTTCCTTTCCGATCCGTTCCGATGCCTGTCTTCGTCGCATTTCACGCGACGCGAAAAGGCCCGCCCCTGGCAAGGGACGGGCCGGCCGGCCGTGGTAAGGACACGGTCGGTAAACGGTCAGTATTTCTGCTGACGCTCGTAGAGCGACTTGTAGTGCTGGATGCGGGTGACGCGCAGGCCGGGCATGCCCGAACGCTCGACCGCGCGTTGCCAGCTGGCGAATTCCTCGATGCTGAGGTCGTAGCGCTCGCAGACCTCGTCCACGGTCAGCAGGCCGCCATTGACCGCCGCGACCACCTCCGCCTTGCGGCGGACCACCCAGCGGGTCGTGCCCTTGGGCGGAAGGCTGTCGAGGGTCAGCGGCTCGCCGAGGGGGCCGATGACCTGATGCGGGCGGATCTTCTGATTCTCAAGCATGCGATACCTCGAACATGGTCGGACGACCGGACTGCGTTTCGGGGAGGCTGGCTATCCGCCCGGCCTTCAAGGAAGCTTTGCGGTGAAGGGTAAACCGGGAGGTCACCATCTTTACGACCGGGGATTGAACAGCGCGGCGGCGGCGGCGTGGAAGCTGCCATGCGCCTGGCTCCCCGTCGGTACCGGCTGACCCGGCCCTGAGAGCAGGACGGCGACGGCTGGCCGGCTGGCATGATCGGAAGGCTCGCCGGGCCACTCGCCGTCGCGCGCGAGCCGCGCGGTCGGCGTCTCCGCCTGATGGCGGGCGAGCAGGGTGCGGAGCGTGGCGAAATCGAGCGGCGCATCGGCCGGCTCGGCGCCGTCGACCCGGAATTTGTTGATGTCGATTTTCATCGCGTGCCCCGCTGCTGTCCGTGTCAGCACAAGAAACGGCTTCGCGGGACAAATCTTTAGGGAAAAATCGCGTAATTTTGCGGGCGTCGGCGCGACCTGCTATGGGCGCCCCGATGAACCCGGAATTCCAGCTCGAAGGCCGCCAGGCAGGCTCGCTCGCCGGCGCCCGCATCGTCGTCGCGATGTCGGGCGGCGTCGACAGTTCGGTGGTCGCCGCGCTCGCCGCCGCGAGCGGCGCCGAGACCATCGGCGTGACCCTGCAGCTCTACGATCATGGTGCCGCCGTCGGCCGCACCGGAAGCTGCTGTGCAGGGCAGGACATCCGCGATGCGCGCGCTGTCGCCGACAAGCTCGGCATCGCCCATTATGTATTTGATTACGAAAGCCGTTTCCGGGATTCGGTGATCGCCGACTTTGCCGACGAATATGCCGCCGGGCGAACCCCGATCCCTTGCGTCCGCTGCAACCAGGGGGTGAAGTTCACCGACCTGTTCGGCATCGCCCGCGACCTCGGCGCCGACTGCCTGGCGACCGGTCATTATGTCCGCCGCGTGGTGGGGGAGGGCGGCCGCGCCGAGCTGCACCGCGCCGCCGATCCGGCGAGGGACCAGAGCTATTTCCTGTTCGCCACCACGCGCGACCAGCTCGACTATCTGCGCTTCCCGCTGGGCGCGATGCCCAAGCCGCGCGTCCGCGAGATCGCGGCGGAACTCGGGCTGGGGGTCGCGGCCAAGCCCGACAGCCAGGACATCTGTTTCGTTCCCGATGGCGACTATGCGAGCATCGTCAAGCGCTTGCGCCCCGAAGCTGCGGAGGAGGGCGAGATCGTCGGCCTCGACGGCCGGGTGCTCGGCCGGCATCGGGGGCTGATCCATTTCACCGTCGGCCAGCGCCGCGGGATCGAGATCGGCGGAAGCCCCGAGCCGCTCTACGTCGTCCGGCTGGAGCCGGAGACCAAGCGCCTCGTCGTCGGCCCGCGCCGCGCGCTCGCCGTGTCGGCGGCGCTGCTCGACGACGTCAACTGGATCGGCGAAGGATATGAGGGGCCGGTGACCGCCAAGGTCCGCTCGCTCGCCAAGCCGGTTCCGGCCCGGTTCGAGGACGGTGCCGTCCGCTTCGACCAGCCCGAATATGGCGTCGCCCCCGGACAGGCGGCCGTGCTCTACGCGGGCGACCGCGTGCTCGGCGGCGGCTGGATCCGCGCGACCGTCCCGGCCGAGCTTGCCGTAGCGGCCTGAACGCCGCCTAGGACAGCGTGAACACCCCCTCGATCACCGTCACGCACGATCCGCCGAGCAGCACCCGGTCGCCGTCGAGATGGACGTCGATATGGCCGCCCCGCGCCGACGCCTGGAAGGCGGTGAAGCGATCGCGGCCGAGTTGCTTCGCCCAATAGGTGGCGAGCAGGCAATGCGCCGATCCGGTGACGGGGTCCTCGTCGATCGCGGCGCCCGGCGCGAAGACGCGACTGACGATGTCGGTCTCTACGCCCGGCGCGGTGGCGATGAACAAGATGTCGCCCAACGGCCGCATCGCCCGGAAATCGGGCTCCAGCGCGGTCACTTCCTCGGCGCTGCCGTAGCGGAACAGCGCATAGCCGCCGTCGCGCCACCAGGTCTCGACCGGCGCCCCGCCGAGCAGCGCGGCATGATCGGGCAGGGGCTTCGGCGCCATCTCCCAGGCGGGCAGGGCGAGGCGATAGCGGTCGCCGTCGCGCGCCACCTCCAGCGGGCCGGCCCGGCGGGTCATGAAACGGACCCGCTGGCTGGCCGGGTTGCGCGACAGCAGGACGTGGCCGGTCGCCAGCGTCGCATGGCCGCACAGCGCGACCTCGACCGCCGGGGTGAACCAGCGCAGCTCGAAATCGGCCTCGTCGCCCGCCCAGGGGACGATGAAGGCGGTCTCGGCCAGGTTGTTCTCGGCCGCGATCGCCTGGAGGGTCGCGTCGTCGAGCCAGGCTTCGAGCGGCATCACCGCCGCAGGGTTGCCGGTGAAGGGGCGGCCGGCAAAGGCGTCGACCTGTTGGAATGGAATCTTCACGGATGGTTCTCCTCGCCGGGATCCAGATGCCCTTCGGGCTCGGGATGGATGGTGATGTCGACGCCGGGAAAGGCGACGCGCAGCTTCGCCTCGACCTCGTCCATCACGCGGTGCGCCTCGCCCAGCGACATGGCCGGGTCGACCCAGACGTGGAACTGGACGAAGTCGTCGCCGCCGGCGGTGCGCGTCTTCATGTTATGGATGCCGCGCAGCTCGGGATGGCGGCTGGCGACCTCGACGAAGGCGCGGCGCCGCGCCTCGGGCCATTCCCGGTCCATCAGCTGGTCGATCGCGGCGCGCGAAGCGCGATAGGCGCCGTGGAGCAGCCACAGGCCGATGCCGATCCCCGCGACGGCGTCGGCGCCGCGTACCCCGGCCGCGCTTTCCGCCAGCAGCGCGGCGATCACCGCGACGTTGAGCAGCAGGTCGCTCTGGTAATGCACCTTGTCGGTGCCGATCGCGAGCGACCCCGTCTGTCGGATCACGCGGCGCTGATAGGCGACCAGTGCCAGCGTCAGCACCAGCGCGATCAGCGACACGGCGATGCCGGCCTCCGCTTTGGTTGGGACCGCGTCGGCGATCAGCCGTTCGGCCGAATGGACGACGATCCAGAAGGCTGAGATGCTGATCAGCACGACCTGGAAGAAGGCGGCGATCGCCTCCGCCTTGCCATGGCCGAAGCGGTGGTGGCGGTCGGCGGGGGTCGCCGCCAGCCGCACGCCCCACAGCGTGACGAGCGAAGCGATCAGGTCGAGCGTGCTGTCGGTGAGCGAACCGAGCATCGCCGCCGATCCCGTCGTCCAGCTTGCATGGCCCTTCAGCGCGATCAGGCTCAACGCCACCGCGACCGAGGCCAGGCCCGCCCGGACGGTCGGGGCCATCGTCATGGGTAGAGCAGGCCCTCGCTCCAGCCGTCGCCGTTGCGCGTAAACAGCCGGCGTTCGTGCAGGCGATGGGCGCGGTCCTGCCAGAACTCGATCCGCTCCGGCGCGACGCGGAAGCCCGACCAGTGTGGCGGCCGGGGGACGGGGCCACCCTCGAAGCGACGGACCATCTCCGCATAGCGCGCCTCGAATGTCGCGCGGCTGTCGAGCGGGCGCGACTGGTCGGAGGCCCAGGCGCCGATCTGCGAATCGCGGTGGCGGGTCGCGAAATAGGCGTCGCCTTCCTCCGGGCTCACCTTCGACACGGGCCCCTCGATACGGACCTGGCGGCGCAACGACTTCCAATGGAAGAGGAGCGCGGCCCGGCCCGTCTCCAGCAACTGGGTCGCCTTGCGGCTCTCATAATTGGTGTAGAAGACGAAGCCGCGCGCATCATGGCCCTTGAGCAGCACCATCCGCACCGAAGGCTGCCCGTCGGCGCCGACCGTGGCGACCGCCATGGCCTCGGGATCATTGGGTTCGGACGCCTTCGCCTCGGCGAACCAGCTTTGGAACAGGCTGTGGGGATCGGTGGGATCGATGGTCAATGGGGCCTCGCTCATATCACAGCCTCGGCGGCCTCGGTTCGGCCGCTGTCCAGCGCCTTGGCGATCCGGTCGAGCGCGCTGTCCAGCTCGGCCCGGTCCACCGTGGCGCCAAGGCATAGGCGCACGCCCGAGATCAGGGAAGGATCGATCACCGGGGCGGAGGGCGGGGTCAGCTTGACGCCCGCGCGCAGCGCCCGTGCCGCCACCCGCTCGGCCTCGAGCTCGGGCATCGGCAGCCAGAGATGCGGGCAGCGCGGATCGGCCGGCGGGCTGGCGGCGCCGCCGAGCCGCTCGATCGCCAGCCGGCCGCGCGCCAGCATCTCGGCCTGCGTCTCGGCGACGATCTCGTCGGCCGAGCCATCCTCGATCCAGTGGCAGGCGACGGTCGGCCCCATCGTCGCCGGCGCATAGATCCGCGCCCGGATCAACCGCAGGATCTGCTCGAAATGATCGTCGTCGGGCGCGATCAGGAAGCCGGTGCGCAGGCCCGGACCGAACACCTTCGACGTGCCATGGATGTAGAAGCAACGCTCGGGCGCATGCGCGGCAAGCGGGGCGGGGGCGTTGCCGGTCGCGTAGATCGAATAGAGGTCGTCCTCGACGATCCACAGGTCGCGGCGCCGGGCGATGGCGGCGATGTCGCGACGGCGCTGCTCGCTCATGATCCGGCCGGTCGGGTTCTGGAGGGTGGGAAGGGTGTAGAGCACCCGTGCTCCGGCCGCCGCGGCGCGATCGAGCGCGTCGGGCAGCAGGCCGTCCTCGTCCATCGCCAGGCCGATCGTGGTCTGGCCACCGGCCTGGGCGATCGAGCGGACGCCGAAATAGGATGCCGCCTCTGTCATGATCGCGTCGCCGGGCCGGCACAATATGTCGAAGGCGAGGGTCATCGCCTGCTGCGCGCCGGTGGTGACGATCAGGCGGCCGGCCCGCGCGTCGGGAAAGGCGCCGATCCGGCGGAGCCAGCTCGCCGCCGTCCGGCGATGCGCCTCGAGCCCGGCGGGTGGCGCATAGTCGAGCAGCTGGCCGAGGTCGTGACGCCGGGCGAGGCGGGCGAGCGTCGCCGGCAGGCGCCGTTGCGCGGAGCCGAGCGGGGGGACGTTGCGGCTGAGGTCGACGACGCCGTCGCCACGATCCGGCCGGGCGACAGCGTCGGCGACGAAGCTGCCGCGTCCCACCGTCGCGGTAAGCAGCCCCTGCCGCGCCGCTTCGCCATAGACCGAGGTCACCGTTCCGATGCCGATGCCCAGCCGATGCGCCAGGTCGCGGTGCGGGGGCAGGCGTGTGCCGGGCGACAGCCGCCCCTCCTCGATGTCGCGGCGCAGGGCGGACAGCAATCGACCCGAGACCGTGTCGGCATCATCCTGCAGCGTGGGGATCCAGCTCATATGCGCCTTTTAATGTCATAGTGACAATATGCTCTTTGACTCGTGATACAATAGGCGGCAATTGCCCGCTGTCAACATTTCAAACCGATGTGACAATTGGGACGAGTATCATGAGACATCACTGGACGATGGCGTTGGCCACATTCATCCTGCTCGGCCTCGCGGCCGTGGTCTCGGCGTCGGCGATTGCATCATCGGCGGGTCCCGACCTACGGAAGGAAGGGCGCGCGATGATGGTCGACGCGCAATATCGGCTGGCCCTCGCACTCAGGCGGTGACAATGAGCCCGGACATCATCATCGCGCTCGTGACCTTCTGCGTCGTTTCCTCGGTGACGCCGGGGCCGAACAATATGATGCTGCTGGCGTCGGGCGCGACCTTCGGCTTCGGGCGGACCATTCCGCACATGGCCGGGATCAGCCTCGGCTGCGTCGTGATGATGCTGCTGCTCGGAATCGGGTTGGCGGGCGTGATCGCGCGGGCGCCGTGGCTCTACACGGTGCTGCACATCGCCTCGGCCGCCTATCTGCTCTATCTGAGCTGGCGGATCGCCACGTCGGTCGGCGTCGGATCGACCACGGCGCGGACCCGGCCGCTCGGCATCCTGGAGGCGGCGGCGTTCCAGTGGGTGAACCCCAAGGCCTGGGCGATGTGCCTGGGTATCGCCACCAGCTTCACGCGTCCCGACCACATCATCGTCGACGTGCCGATCGCCGCGGCGATCCTGGCGCTCGCGGGCCTGCCGTGCATCATGCTGTGGGCGGGTGGCGGAACCGTCGTCCGCCAGCTTTTGACGCGCCCCGGCGCGCTGCGTGCTTTCAACATCGGCATGGCGCTGCTGCTCGTCGCATCGCTGGTGCCCGGACTGATCGAGCTGGTCGAGCGGACCTGACTTTCCCTCACGCCGGCCCGTCATCCCGGGGGAAGCCGGGATCTCGGGCGGCTCCTGCCGCGACCTTCTCTCCCTGCCTCCTGAGCTTCCGGCCTCCGTCGGATTGACGAAAGTTCCAACTCTTCATTGCACCGCACAACGCGATGTGCTGATCCTTGCGTCCATGATTCAGGCGGCGCTGCATCATCAGACGATCTACCGCTACGACCATCCGGTCCCGCTGGGCCCCCAGCTCATCCGCCTGCGGCCGGCGCCGCACAGCCGGACGGCGGTGAACAACTATTCGCTGCGGATCAGCCCGGAAAACCATTTCATCAACTGGCAGCAGGATCCGCATGGCAACTGGCTGGCGCGGCTGGTGTTTCCCGAGCGGACCGATGAATTCTCGATCACGGTCGACCTGATCGCCGATCTGGTGGTGGTCAATCCGTTCGACTTCTTCGTCGAGGACTATGCCGAGCAGCGGCCTTTCGCCTATGCGCCCGCGATCGCCGCCGACCTTGCCGCCTATTTCGAGGTCGAGCCGCAGGGGCCGCTGTTCGATGCGTTCGTAGCGCCCTTCGCCGACCTTCGCGCCCGCACGATCGACTTCCTCGTCGACCTCAACGTCGCGATCCACCAGCGGGTCAACTATGTCATCCGCATGGAGCCGGGCGTGCAGACGCCCGAGGAGACGCTGGCGGCCGGCACCGGAAGCTGCCGCGATTCGGCCTGGCTGCTGGTGCAGGCCGCCCGGCGCCTGGGCTTCGCCGCGCGCTTCGTATCGGGCTACTCGATCCAGCTCACCCCCGACATCGTGCCGATCGAGGGCCCCAAGGGGGTCGCCGCCGACGTCTGCGACCTTCACGCCTGGGCGGAGGTCTATGTGCCCGGTGCCGGCTGGATCGGGATGGACGCGACCTCGGGCATGTTCGCGGGGGAGGGGCACATCCCGCTCGCCGCGACCCCGCACTACCGGTCGGCGACCCCGATCGAGGGCGCACTGCTCGAACCCGCCCATGTCGACTTCCATTTCGACATGGACGTGCAGCGCATCGCCGAGGCAGTGCGCATCACCAAGCCGTTCACCGATGCCCGCTGGGAGGCGCTCGACGCGCTCGGCGAGGCGGTCGACGCCGATCTGCTCGCGCAGGACGTGCGGCTGACGACAGGCGGGGAACCGACCTTCGTCGCGCTCGACGACCCGGAGGCGCCCGAATGGAACGGCGACGCGGTCGGCCCGACCAAGGCCGGCTATGCCGACCGGCTGATCCGCAAGCTGCGCGCCCGCTTCGCCCCCGGTGGCCTGCTCCACCACGGCCAGGGCAAATGGTATCCCGGGGAGAGCCTGCCGCGCTGGGGCTATTCGGTCTATTGGCGCACCGACGGCGTGCCGGTGTGGAACGACGCCTCGCTGATCGCGGGAGAGGGAGGCGGCGCTGCGGTCGGGCCGGAACAGGCCGAGGCCTTCCTCTCCGCCATGGCCGAGGGGCTGGGCGTCGGCGCGGCGATGGTCGCGCCGGCCTATGAGGACCCGATCGACTGGTCGGTGAAGGAGGCGCAGCTTCCCGCCAATGTCGACCCCACCGACCCCAGGATCGACGATCCCGAGGCGCGTGCCCGCATGGTCAGGGCGTTCGAGCGGGGGCTGGGCAGCCCGGTCGGCTATGTCCTGCCGATCCAGCGCTGGAATGCGCGCCAGGCGGCGACGCCGGGGCGCTGGCGGTCGGAACGCTGGAGCCTCCGGCGCGGCAAGCTGTTCGCGGTGCCCGGCGACAGCGCGCTCGGCTATCGCCTGCCGCTCGGATCGCTGCCGCATGTGCCGGCCGCCGACTATCCCTATCTCCACCCGCGCGACACCACCGAGCCGCGCGAGCCGATGCCCGACTTCTACCGCCAGCGGGTCGAGGCGGTCGCGCCCGCCGCCGGCCCCGCCGCGCAGGAACGGCAGGAACAGGTGCCGATCGAGGGCGCCGTCCGCACCGCGATCACGGCCGAGGCGAAGGACGGTTATCTCGCGATCTTCCTGCCGCCGACCGAGCGGCTCGAAGACTATCTGGAGCTGATCGCCGAGATCGAGGCGACCGCAGCGCGCACCCGCATCCCGGTGCGGGTCGAGGGCTATGCGCCGCCGCCCGATCCGCGCCTCAACCTGCTCAAGGTGACGCCCGACCCCGGCGTCATCGAGGTCAACGTCCAGCCGGCGGCCAGCTGGCGCGAGACGGTCGAGATCACGACCGGCCTCTACGAGCTGGCGCGCGAGACCGGGCTGACCGCCGACAAATTCATGGTCGACGGCCGCGCCATCGGTACCGGCGGCGGCAACCATATCGTGCTCGGCGGCCGGTCGGTGAACGACTCGCCCTTCATCCGCCGGCCCGACCTCCTCAAGAGCTTCCTGCTCTACTGGCAGCGGCATCCGTCGCTCAGCTATCTCTTCTCGGGCCTGTTCATCGGCCCGACCAGCCAGGCGCCGCGTATCGACGAGGCGCGCCACGACGGCCTCTACGAGCTGGAGATCGCGCTGGCGCAGGTGCCGGCGCCGGGCGAAGGCGACGCTCCGCCGCCCTGGGTGGTCGACCGGCTGTTCCGCAACCTGCTGGTCGACGTGACGGGCAACACCCACCGCACCGAGATTTGTATAGACAAGATGTTCTCACCCGACGGACCGACCGGGCGGCTCGGCCTGCTCGAGTTCCGCGGCTTCGAGATGCCGCCCGAGCCGAAGATGAGCCTCGCCCAGCAATTGCTGCTCCGTGCGCTCACCGCCTGGTTCTGGCGTGAGCCGCTGAAGGGCGGACTGGTCCGTTGGGGCACGGCGCTGCACGACCGCTTCCTGCTGCCGCATTTCGTCTGGGCCGATTTCCTGGAGGTGCTCGGCGATCTTCGCCATGCCGGCTACGCCTTCGATCCTGCCTGGTTCGAGGCGCAGCGCCAGTTCCGCTTCCCGGTCCACGGCACCGTCTCCGCCGGCGGCGTGACGCTGGAGGTCGCGCATGCGCTGGAGCCCTGGCATGTGCTGGGAGAGACCGGGGCGATCGGCGGCACCGTCCGCTATGTCGACAGCTCGACCGAGCGGCTCCAGCTCCGCGCGACCGGGCTGGTGCCGGGCCGCCACGTCGTCGCCGTCAACGGCCGCGCGGTGCCGATGACGCCGACCGGGGTGCCGGGCGAGGCGGTCGGCGGGGTGCGCTACAAGGCGTGGAAGCCGGCCAACTGCCTCCACCCGCTGCTCGATGCCGATGCACCGCTCACCATCGACGTGCTCGACAAGTGGAACGAACGTTCGCTAGGCGGGTGCGTCTATCATGTCGCGCATCCGGGAGGCCGCAACTATGACACCGTGCCGGTCAACGATCTGGAGGCCGAGGCGCGGCGGCGGGCGCGGTTCCAGGACCATGGCCACACGCCGGGCCCGATGACGATCCCGATGCCGGAACGGGCGAGCGAGTTTCCGATGACGCTCGACCTGCGCGTCCCGCCGGGCTGGTAGGACGGCCATGCAGGGCGACATGATGGCCGAGCTGCCGGGCCTGCCGAGCCTCGGCGAAGGCTGGCTCCAGAGCTATATCGCCAAGGCGGGGATGGCCGACGCGCTGCGGGGCGACGTCGGCCGCGGCGCCAAATGGTGGCATGCGCTGTTCGAGGGGATCGGGCGGCTGAGCGAAGGCCGGCTCGACCTGCTCCAGCAACGCATGGCGCGGCAGGTGCAGGAACTGGGCACCGCCTTCCGCCTGCCCGGCGAAGACGGCGAGCGGCCCTGGCCGGTCTCGGCGGTGCCGCTGCTGATCGGCGAGGACGACTGGGCGATCATCGCCGCGGGGATCGCGCAGCGCGCCGAGCTGCTCGAACGGCTGCTGGACGACATCTTCGGCGAGCAGACGGTCGTCGCCAGCGGCGCGGTGCCCGCCGCGCTCGTTACCGGCAGCCGCGCCTTCTGGCGGTCGCAGGTCGGGGTGAAGCCGCCGGGCGGCCATCATCTCCACATCTACGCCGCCGACATCGGCCGCGATCCGAGCGGCGAATGGCGCGTGCTCGACGATCATGTCCGCGCCCCGGTCGGCGCTGGCTATGCGCTGGAGAACCGGCTGGCGTCGACGCGATTGATGGGCGCGCTCCAGACCCGGCTCCATGTCGAGCGGCTCGCGCCCTTTTTTTCGGCTTTCCGAGAGGGGCTGTCGGCGGTCTGCCGCCGGTCCGATCCGCGCATCGGCCTGCTGACGCCGGGCCGCTACAACCAGAGCTATGCCGAGCAGGCGCATCTCGCCCGCTATCTCGGCCTGCTGCTGGTCGAGGGCAGCGATCTTTCAGTGACCGAGGACGGGCTGTTCGTCCGCACGATCGAAGGATTGAAGCGGGTCGACGCGCTGTGGCGCCGGATCGATTCGCGCTATCTGGACCCGCTTGCCTTCGACGCCGGTTCGGCGATCGGCGTTCCGGGCCTGATGGATGCGATGGCGGCGGGGCAGGCGGTGATCGCCAATGCGCCGGGCGCGGGCGCGGTCGAATCGACCGCGATGGGTGCCTTCCTGCCGATGCTGGCGCAGCGGCTGCTGGGCGAGCATCTGATCCTTCCCAACATCGCGACCTGGTGGTGCGGGCAGGACGGCCCGCGCGCTCAGGTCGAGGCGCGGCTCGACGAGCTGCTGATCGCGCCGGCGTTCAGCGAGGCGCCGCTCGGCCTGCCGCGCGGTCGCCCGGTGCTCGCCGGGATACTGAGCCGCGCCCAGCGCGAGGTGCTGCTCGCCGACATGCGCAACCGGCCGACCGACTATGCCGCGCTGGAGGATGTCCATCTGTCGACCACGCCGGCCGTGCTCGACGGGCAGCTCGTGCCGCGCCCCTTCACGGTGCGCGTGTTCGCGGCGCGCGACGGCGAGGGCAAGTGGACGGTGATGCCGGGCGGCTTCGCCCGTATCGGCGACGATTCCGACGCGCGCGCCACGGTGATGGGCGAGGGCGCCTTCTCCGCCGACGTCTGCGTGGTCGGCAAGAAGACGGTCGATCCGGTCTCGCTGCTGCCGCAGAAGGTGCCGATCCGCCGCAATCCGGGCACGCTGCCCAGCCGCGCGGCGGACAATCTCTACTGGCTCGGCCGCTATCTGGAACGGGGCGAGGCGACCCTGCGGCTGGTCCGCGCAACGCTGGGCGGCTCGATCGTCGCCGACGGCGGCGCGGCGCTGTTCCCGCTGACGCTCGACCGGCTCGGTACGATGCTGATCGCTTCAGGCGCCGCGATCGCCGAACGGCCGGCGGCCGAGGAAGGCGAGGAACCGGAGGAGGATGGCGCCGGCGAGACCCACGACCTGCGCGAGCTGGCGCTGCTCGCGCTTGACGGTGACGGGCCGGCGAGCATCGCGACGTTGATGCGCCATGCCCGCGCCATTGCCAGCGGAACGCGCGACCGCCTGTCGGGCGACGTCTGGCGCCTCGTCGACGCGCCGTTGCCGACGGCAGCGTCAGACGATGCGGAGGCGACGCTGGCCCGCGCGGTCGACCTGCAGGAGCGCTTCTCAGCGCTCGCCGGGCTGTCGGCGGAGAATATGGGGCGCACCGCCGGCTGGCGCTTCCACGACATGGGGCGGCGGATCGAACGGGCGTTGTGGGGGTGCCGCCAGGTCCGCATCTTCGGCGGCGCCGACGCATCGGCCGACGACCTCACCACCCTGCTCGACCTGTTCGACAGCCAGATCAGCTATCGCGCGCGCTATCTCGCCGGGCTGGCACTCGAACCGGTTCGCGACCTCGTCGCGCTCGACCCCTATAACCCGCGCTCGATCGCCTTCCAGGTCGAGCGGATCGCCCGCCACCTCGCCGAGCTGCCGGCCCTGCACGACGACGGCATGGCCGAAGCCCATGAGATGATCTTCTACCGGATCGAGGCGACGCTCCGCACCGCGACCGCCGAGACACTCGACGCCGCGACGATGCTGGGGCTGGAGAATATGGTCTCCGAACTGTCCAACGCGATCAGCACGCGCTTCTTCCTGCAGGGCAGCGAGGGATTGCGCATGTCCGGCATGACGCTGGCCTGAGCGGACGCGCGATGCTCTACCAGGTCCGCCACCGAACCCTGTTCCGCTACGCCTATCCGGTCGCCTTCGCGCGCTGCAACCTGCGCCTCCGGCCGGTCGACTGGGCGGGGCAGCGGCTGGAGAAGTTCCGGCTCCATCTGTCGCCGGGCGCGCGTGTCACCGGTACGGGGCCGACCGGCTATCTCGGCCACGTCACCCGCATGGTGGTGGAGAAGCCGGCGCGCGAGCTGGAGATCGAGAGCCGTTTCCGCATCCGGGTGGATCGGCCGGTACCAATGCCGCTGCCCGGCGACCCGACCGTGGCCGAGGTCGCCGCCGCGGCGCGTGCGACGCTCGACATCGGCGCGGAGAGCCCGGCCAACTTCATCTATCCCTCGCCGACGATCCCGCTGAGCGCGGCGATCACCGCCTGGTCGTCCGAGCTGCTCGACCCCGATCGCGGCATCGTAGAGGCGGGGCTGGCGCTCGCCACCCGCATCCATGACCGCTTCATCTATGACGGCAGCGCCACGACGGTCGACACCAGCCCGGCCGAGGCGTTCGAGAAGCGGCACGGGGTCTGCCAGGACTTCGCGCAGATCATGATCGCGGGCCTGCGCGGCGTGGGCGTGCCGGCGGCCTATGTCTCGGGCTATCTGCGCACCATCCCGCCACCCGGCCAGCCGCGCCTGGTCGGCGCCGACGCGACCCATGCCTGGGTGGTGATCTGGTGCGGGGCGGAACGCGGCTGGCTGGGCTTCGACCCGACCAACGCCTGCCTGGTGGGCAGCGACCATATCGTCACCGCCATGGGCCGCGATTATGCCGACGTCGCGCCGATCGACGGGGTGTTCACCGGCCAGGAAGGGCAGAAGATCGACGTCGCGGTCGACGTGGAGCCGGTGGGGTAAATCTTCCGTTCGTCCCGAGCGAAGTCGAGGGACGTTCGCACTCGGCCACGATCCTGCTTCGCACGATCGTCTCGACTTCGCTCGACACGAACGGGATGGAGGAACCTGGCAGACCGTTCAGCGCCAGCCGCGCTGGGAACCGGATGGAGCCTGCCGCCAGTCGGGTCGCCGCGCGCGCTCGCGCTGCTTCTGGGCCATGGATTTCATGTTGCGGAAGCCGCGCGCGCGGCGGCGGCGCTGTCGCTGGTGCCAGCGCAGGCCGAGGTTGAGCAGCAGCGAGCCGAGCACGATCGCGCCGAAAACGGCGATCGCGCCCCATTGTATCGCCTGTTCCTCCACGGCCCGATCCTTCCTGTCCGTCGCTTCTTCTACCAGCGTCCGGGTTGAACCGATGTTAACAAGTGCAACGCTGCCACTGGCGCCGGGCGCGACTTTTCTCTAGCGCCGCGATTATGATGACACCGCCCCGGATCGCCCTGTTCCTCTCCGTCCCCGCATTGGCCGCGGCCGCGCCTGCGCTGGCGGCCGATGGGCTGGCGATCGGCGGCGAGGTGCGCGCGCGCTACGAGGCGATCGACGGGCAGGCGCGGGCGGGATTCGACAGCCGGGACACGCTGTTCACCCTGCGCACCCGCATCCACGCCGAATATCGTACCGGCGCGGTGCGCTTCGGCGCGGAGCTGTTCGACAGCCGTGCCTATGGCGCCGATCGGGGGACGCCGCTGTCGACCGGTGAGGTCAACACGCTGGAGCCGGTCCAGGCCTATGTCGCGGGGGACATCGACGGAGCGCTGGGGGCGGGAAGCCGGCTGTCGCTGACGGCGGGACGCATGACGCTGAACCTCGGGTCGCGCCGGATCGTCGCCGCCGACGATTATCGCAACACCACCAACAGCTATACGGGGCTGCGCGCCGACCTGACCGCGCGCGGCGGCGTCAACGCGACATTCATCTATACATTACCGCAGATGCGGCGGCCCGACGATGCGGAGGCCCTGCGCGACAACCGGCCGAAGCTCGATCGCGAGAGCTTCGACGCGGTACTGTGGGGCGGCCTGGTCAGCCGCGACGACATGATCGGCCGCGCGATGCTCGAGCTCAGCTTCTTCCATTTCGGTGAACGGGACTCCCCGCGCCTCGCGACGCGGGACCGGTCGCTCGATACCTTCGGCGGGCGGATCATCGCCGAGCCGGCGGCGGGACGCCTCGACTATGAAGTCGAGGTCCTCGCGCAGCGCGGCTCGATCAGCCGTTCGCTCGCCGCCGGCGCCGGCCGGCAGTCGGTGCGCGCCAGCTTCGTCCATGCCGACATCGGCTACAGCTTCCGCACCGCCTGGAAGCCGCGGCTGTCGATCGAGTTCGATCGGGCGAGCGGGGATCGGGCGGGCGGCCGCTATGGCCGCTTCGATACGCTGTTCGGCATGCGGCGCGCCGACCTGGCGCCTTCGGGGATCTACGGTGCCGTCGCGCGTGCCAACATCGTGACGCCGGGCATCCGTATCGAAGCCACGCCAAGCGGCCGGCTCGACGGTTTCATCGCCTATCGGCCGATGTGGCTCGCGGCCGACGAGGATGCTTTCTCCACCAGCGGCGTGCGCGATGCGACGGGCCGGTCGGGCGACTTCGCCGGCCATCAGATCGAAGGGCGACTGCGCTACTGGCTGGTGCCGAAAAGGCTGCGCTTCGAATTCGACGGGGTGCTGCTCGCCAAGGGGCGCTTCCTGCGGGATGCCCCCAATGCGACGCGCAAGCGCTGGACTCGCTATGGATCGTTCAACCTGACCGCCAGCTTCTGATTTCTTTTTGTTTCCCGCCTTGTTCCGGCGGCGGAGCATCCTATCTCGATGGTGCGGGCCGGGCCCCTCTGGCGCTTCTTCGGAAGCGTGATGTCGGACCGCATCGGGTAAGCCGGTGCAGGTTCGATCATCCTACCTCACCGGCATATCCGATCGATGCAACCATCGAAGGGAATGCCTGACATGACTGCCATGATGTACCGCCTGTCCGTGATCCACCACAAGCTGGACACCGAGATACGCCGCGAGCTGAAGCGCCGCTTTCCGGACAGCATCCGCCTGCTGAGGCTCAAGAAGCTTCGGCTGATGGTCAAGGACCGGCTGGCGGGCAATATGCGCGGGGCGTTCGCCTGATCGATCGGCCGGCGCGTCAGCCGAACAGGATCGCGCCGGCGATCAGGGCGAGGCCCAAGAACAACGCGATCGCGATCCGGCCGCCCGCCGCCGCGAGCGCCGCTGACGGATCGGCCGGCCGCGCCGGTTCGGGCTCGTTGCCCAGCCGGCGCATCGCTCCGCGCAGCAGCCGCGGCGCGTCTTCCCCGGCGCGGCCGAACTCCCACAGCAATTCGCGCAAGGTCCGGGTCCAGCGATCGGGATCGAGCCGGGCGAGCGCGATCCGGCTGCCGGCGCGCGCGATCGCAGCCGATAGGTCATAATCGGGTGCGATCGCCGACAGGACGCCGTCGATCGTCACCAGCGCCTTGAAGATCAGCACCAGGTCGGGGGGCAGCACCAGCCGCTCCTCCCGCATCAGTGCGAAGAAATCGGCGATCATCGTCTTCAGCACGATGCGCGTGCCGCCATGGCGTTCGACCAGCCGATCGGCGGCGCGGCGGAAGGCGGCAGCCGGAATGTCGTCCACGACCGACCAACGCCGCAGGATAGCAGCGAGGCTCGCGGCGTCCGCGCCGGCGATCGCGCGGACGAAGTCGATGAATTCCTCCCGTCGGAGAGGGGAAACATGACCGATCATCCCCAGGTCGAGCAGGGCAATGCGGTTGCCGGGCAGGCAGAGGAGGTTGCCGGGATGCGGATCGGCGTGGAAGCGCCCGTTCACCAGGATCATGTCGAGGACCATGTCCGCGCCGAGATCGGCGATCGCGGCGGGATCGATCCCCTGCGCGATCAGGCTCGCCGCGTCGCGGGGCGGTACGCCGGCGACGAAATCCATCACCAGCAGGGTTTCCGATGTGAGCTCCCAATGGATATCGGGGATCACCACGTCGGGATGGCTGGCAAAATCCTCGCGCAGGCGATCGGCGTTCCGGCCTTCATGGGTGAAGTCCAGTTCCTCGAGCACCGCTTCGGCAAGGCGGCGGACCAGTGCGGCCGGAGCCCAGCGTCGCGCCTCCGGACTCGCACCCTCGATCATCCCGGCGAAATGGGTGAGCAGGCGCAAGTCGGCCTCCATCCGCGCGCGGATGTCGGGCCGGCGGATCTTGACCGCCACCGCCCGGCCGTCGCGCAAGGTGGCGCGATGGACCTGCGCGATCGAGGCGGCGGCGAGCGGTGCGGTGTCGAAGCTGGCAAAGGCCGTCTCGGGCGGCTCGCCAAGCGCCGTTTCGACGGCGGGGCGGAGCCGGTCGAAGGGAAGGGTCGGCGCCCGGCTGTGAAGCTGCTCGAACTCGGCGATCCAGGCCGGCGGCAACAGGTCGCCGCGCGTCGCGAGGATCTGGCCGAGCTTGACGAACGTCGGCCCCAGTTCCTCCATCGCGCGGCGGGCACGGCGGGGAAGATCATCGCCATCGGTTCCGCCGTCGCCCAGCGACAGGCCCATCCGTCTCAGCAGCAGCTGCAGCCCAAAGCGCGAAACGACCCCCACGATCTCGGCAAGCCGCCCCCGGTCGCGGGCGGCGACCCTTATCATGCCGAGCATGCATGCTCCGGCACGGCGCCCGCTTCCGCCCGTCCCGCTGCCTTGGCGACGAGGCGGTTCACATAGTCGATCTTGGCGGTGATCGCAGGCGACAGACGAAAGGGATAGAGATCCGGCTGCCCCATGCTGCGGTTGACCGTGTTCAGCGCGAAACTCCACGGCACCATCTGCGCGGCGAGCCGTTCGGTCGGCGCCGTGTAGGGGTCGAAGCCGACCGCCGCGCCGGGGTGGCCTTCGGGGCCCGGGAAAGGCGCCATCCGCATGTCGAAGCCGCCGATCGTCGCCAGCGTGTCGACCATGTGGAGATAATGGGCGAAGGTCTCTGCGAAATCCTCCCATGGGTGGGCGGTCGCGTAGAAGCTGACATAGTCGTCGGTCCAGACCTTGTCGCCTCCAGCGCCGTAATGCGCCTGCAGTGCC
This sequence comes from Rhizorhabdus histidinilytica, assembly GCF_900167915.1. GTDB lineage: Bacteria > Pseudomonadota > Alphaproteobacteria > Sphingomonadales > Sphingomonadaceae > Rhizorhabdus > Rhizorhabdus histidinilytica. The sequence continues at coordinate 157,808 of NZ_FUYM01000001.1, forward strand.
TGGGCATAGTCCACCGTCTCGTCGCCGAAGAGATCGCGGAACGCTGCCAGTTCGGCCGGATCGGTCGCGACGAGCCGCGCCCAGTAATGATGGCCGACCTCATGCCGGAAATGGCCCAGCAGGGTGCGGTAGGGCTCCCCCATCGCGCGGCGCATCCGCTCGCGCTCGGCATCGTCGGCTTCGATCAGGTTGAGCGTCACCACGCCGCCGTCATGGCCGGTGGTGACCTGGGCGTTGCCTTGTTCCTCGGCTGAGGGATCATATAAGAAATCAAAGGCAAGCCCTTGGATCTTATCGCGTTCCTCTGCCTTGGTTTCCAGCGGCAGGCCTAGCCTGATCAGCGTATGGAACATCCGCCGCTTGGCCGCCTCGATCTTCGCCCAGCGTGGCGGCACCGATGGCACCGACAAGTCGGGGATCGTCCGGTTATGGCGACAGGCGCGGCAATAGGGCGTGTTCTCGCCCGTGCCCACGAGCCAGTTGCACACGCCGTGCGCGTCGTTGTTCGCGCAGACCACGACATCGTGCGGCTGCCCGTCGATGTCGCGCCAGGTGGTGGCGCCGTCGCCGAGGAAGAGAAACCCGTCCGACGCCGGATCATAGCCCAGGGTGAAGGCGCAGGCGGGGCAGATGCGCGCCTCGAAATGCAACAGGCGCTTGCAGTTGGGGCAGGGATAGGGCGCCATGGCGGCAACTCGCTTGTAGTTCGTCGATTTAGGTCCCAGAACGCGGGTCGGCTCCGGCGGGTTGCCGCTGAAGCCGCCAAATTTTCACTTGCGGAACGGCAAGCCGATACACATCTCCCATGTTGCATTTTTGCAACAGGTGCGACGGCAGGATGACGACGACGACGATGGCGGATCTCTATTCGAAGCTGGGTGTGAAGCGTGGGGCGGACGAGGCCGAGATCAAGAAGGCCTATCGCAAGCTCGCCAAGGAGCTGCACCCCGACCGCAACCAGGACAATCCGAAGGCCGCCGAGCGCTTCGCCGAGGTGACGGCCGCCTATGACCTGCTATCCGATCGAGACAAGCGCGCTCAATATGATCGCGGGGAGATCGACGAGCAGGGCAATCCGCGCGGACCCTTCGGTTTCGGCGGACGCGGCGGCGGCGGCGGGGGCGGGGGCGGCTTCCATCCCGGCGCGGGCCCCGGCGGCGCAAGCTTCGAGTTCGGCGACGCTTCCGACTTCGGCGACATCTTCGAGGGTATTTTCGGTCGCTCGCGAGGCGGCGGCGGTCCCGGCGCGGGCCGGCGCGGCTTCGGCGGTTTCGGGACCCAGGGCGGCAGCCGCCCCATGAAGGGCGCGGACGTCTCCTATCGACTGGCCGTGCCGTTCGAGGAGGCCGCGGCGCTGAAACCGCAGCGTATCACCCTGGCGAACGGCAAGACGATCGACGTCAAGCTGCCCAACGGGGTCGAATCGGGGACGCAGATGCGGCTGGCCGGGCAGGGCGAGGAAGGCCCCGGCGGCAAGGGTGACGCGATCATCACCGTAGATGTCCGTCCGCACCGCTTCTTCCGCCGCGACGAGGACGACGTCCGGCTCGACCTTCCGGTCGCGATCGACGAGGCTGTGATGGGCGCCAAGGTGAAGGTGCCGACCGTCGACGGCGCGGTGATGCTGGCGATCCCCAAGGGCACCAGCTCGGGCAAGACGCTACGGCTCAAGGGCAAGGGTTTCCATCGCAAGGACGGGTCGCGCGGCGACCAGCTCGTCACCGTGATGATCGACATCCCGGCCGGCGATGCCGATCTCGAGGCGTTCATCGAGACATGGCCGGGCAAGGGGCAGCGCAACCCGCGCGCCAATCTGGGCGTTTGATCGGACGGGCATTGGCGAGGCGATAGGAGCGGCGCGCTTTGGTGAAGGACGAATCCCCCGAAGCCCGCCGTCGCCGGCCGTTCGAGAAGCACCTGAACGAGATGCGCCCCGGCGGGCGCATCTACACCATCCTCCGCCGCGCGGCGCTCGGCGTCTATGCCGACGGCTTCATCCATGCCGGCAACATCGCCTATCTGGCGCTGCTGACGATGTTTCCTTTCTTCATCGTCATGGCGGCGCTGGCGCAGCTGTTCGGCCGGACGCCTGATGTCCAGCACGCGGTCTACGGCTTCCTCGCGACGGTGCCGCCCTCGGTGCGCCAGCTCGTCGCCCAGCCGATCAGCGACGTGCTGGCGGCGAACAACAAGGGCGCGCTGCTGTGGCTTGGCGCGCTGGTCGGGCTGTGGACGGTCGGCAGCTTCATCGAGACGATCCGCGACATCCTCTACCGCGCCTATGGCACGCGGCCGAGCAAGGGCTTCTGGCATTATCGCGTCGGCTCGATCCTGATCATCGTCGTGTCGGTCATCCTCGTCATGGCGGCGTTCAGCGCCCAGGTCGTGCTGACCGGCGTCGAGCAGATCATCTGGCGGCTGCTACCCTTCGCGGACAACGTCCAACCGCTGATCAACCTCTCGCGCATCGGCCCGCTGCTGATGCTGGCCGGCGCGCTCTATGCGCTGTTCGTGGCGCTGACCCCGCTCAAATATCGGATATCCGACTGCCCGAAATGGCCCGGCGCACTTTTCACCGCGGGCTGGTGGATGGCGGTGACCATGCTGCTGCCGATCGTGGTCGGCGCGTTCGGCGGCTATGGCCGCACCTATGGCAGCCTGGCGGGCGTGATCGTGACACTGCTGTTCTTCTGGCTGGTGGGGCTGGGGTTGGTTTTCGGGGCGCACCTCAACGCGGCTCTAGCGGAAGGACCGGAAACTTCTGTAAAGGAGGCCGCGCCGAACGAATAAGGGAGATGTCGTGGCGGGTTTGATGCAGGGGAAGCGCGGGCTGATCATGGGGCTCGCCAATGATCGCTCGCTGGCGTGGGGAATCGCCAAGGCGCTTCACGAGCAGGGCGCGGAAATGGCGTTCAGCTACCAGGGTGAGGCGCTGGAGCGGCGCGTCCGTCCACTGGCCGAGCAGGTCGGTTCCGATTTCCTGATCGAGTGCGACGTGTCGACCGATGCGGGCGTGGACGCGGCCTTCGCGACGCTTGCCGCGCGCTGGCCGACGATCGACTTCCTCGTCCACGCGATCGGCTTTTCGGACAAGAACGAGCTGCGCGGCAAATATGTCGACACCAGCCTCGACAATTTCCTGTTGACCATGAACATCTCGGCCTACAGCCTGGTCGCGGTCACCAAGCGCGCGCGGCCGATGATGGCGGCGGGCGGATCGATCCTGACGCTCAGCTATTACGGCGCCGAGAAGGTGGTGCCACATTATAACGTGATGGGCGTCGCCAAGGCCGCGCTGGAGACCAGCGTCAAATATCTGGCGATGGACCTGGGGCCGGAGAATATCCGCGTCAACGCGATCTCGGCCGGGCCGATCAAGACGCTGGCGGCCAGCGGGATCGGCGATTTCCGCTACATCCTCAAGTGGAACGAGCTCAACTCGCCGCTCCGCCGCAACGTGACGATCGAGGATGTCGGCGGCGCCGGCCTCTACATGCTGTCCGACCTCGCCTCGGGCGTGACCGGCGAGATCCACCATGTCGATGCCGGCTACAACGTCATCGGCATGAAGGCCGAGGACGCCCCGGACATCGCGCTGGCGTAGATTTCCCTCTCCCGGAAGGGAGAGGGAAGGGGCCCGCGCCGTAGGCGTGGGAAGGGTGAGGGCACGGTGAAGGCGATCGACGGCACCGAGGCCCTCGCGCGATCCCGCGCCCTTCGCCGGTCGGCGACGGACGCCGAAAGGATCCTCTGGCGTGAGTTGCGAAACCGGCGGCTGGACGGCTTCAAATTCCGCCGCCAGGTCTGGATCGGTCCGTTCATTGCCGATTTCGCCTGTGTCGAGGCGAAGCTGGTTGTCGAGGCCGATGGATCGCAGCATGGCGAAAATCGGGAATATGACGTAGGGCGCGACGCCTATCTGAGGAGCGAGGGATATCGGGTGATCCGGGTCTGGAACAATGAAGTGACGGGAAACCTGCCCGGCGTGCTGGAAGCGATCCGTTGCGCGCTCGTTGAGCGCGTGCCCTCACCCTCCCAAGCCTGCGGCTTGGGCCCCTCCCTCTCCCTTGGGGAGAGGGAAGCATGAGCTTCAACAGCTTCGGCCGCGTCTTTCGCTTCTCGACCTGGGGGGAGAGCCACGGGCCGGCGATCGGCGCGGTGGTCGACGGCTGCCCGCCGGGGCTGGCGCTGAGCGAGGCCGATATCCAGCCCTGGCTCGACAAGCGCCGGCCGGGCACCTCGCGCTTCACCACCCAGCGGCAGGAGCCCGACCAGGTCCGCATCCTGTCAGGCGTGTTCGAGGGTCGGACGACCGGAACGCCGATCAGCCTGATGATCGAGAATGTAGACCAGCGCTCGAAGGATTATTCCGAGGTCGCGCTCGCCTATCGGCCCGGCCATGCCGACTATGCCTATGACGCCAAATATGGCTTCCGCGACTATCGCGGCGGCGGGCGTTCCTCGGCGCGCGAAACGGCGTCGCGGGTGGCGGCGGGCGCGGTCGCGCGGCTGGTGATCCCGAATGTCAGGATCCGGGCTTATCTCATTGAACTCGGCGGAGATCGGATCGATCCCGCCGCGTTCGATGATGCCGCGATCGACGAGAATCCTTTCTTCTGCCCCGACCGCGCGGCGGCAGCGCGCTGGGAGGCGATCGTCGACGATGCGCGCAAGGCCGGCTCCTCGGTCGGCGCCGTCGTCGAATGCGTCGCGGAGGGCGTTCCGGCCGGCTGGGGCGCGCCGCTCTACGCTAAGCTCGACAGCGAGCTGGCGGCGGCATGCATGTCGATCAACGCCGTCAAGGGCGTCGAGATCGGCGACGGCTTCGCCGCGGCGCGGCTGACCGGCGAGAGCAATGCCGATCCGATGCGGCCCGGCAATGACGGCAAGCCGGTATTCCTGGCCAACCATGCCGGCGGGATCGCGGGCGGCATCGCCACCGGGCAGCCGGTGGTGGTGCGGATCGCGCTCAAGCCGACATCGTCGATCCTGACCCCGGTCGAGACGATCGGCCGCGACGGCCAAGCCGCCGACATCCGCACCAAGGGCCGCCACGACCCCTGCGTCGGGATCCGCGCAGCGCCGGTGCTGGAGGCGATGGTCGCGTTGGTGCTCGCCGACCAGAAGCTGTTGCACCGGGCGCAGGTCGGATGAGCGGGGCCGACCGCCCTGATCGCATCGCCCGCCGCATCCATGTGAAGGGCAAGGTGCAGGGCGTCTGGTTCCGCGCCTGGACGATCGAGCAGGCGGCCGAGCTCGGCCTCGACGGTTGGGTGCGCAACCGCATGGACGGTTCTGTCGAGGCGGTCGCGGCGGGGCCCGCCGACCAGGTCGAGGAACTGATCGCCCGCTGCCGGCGCGGATCACCCGCGTCGCGGGTCGCTTCGGTCGATGTCGAGGATACGCCCGGCGTGGTCGCGCAGGGCTTCACCCAGAAGCCAACGGTATGAGCATGAGCGTCCGCCCGATCCGGATCGATGCGCTGGGCGCGCTGCCGCACGGCTTCCTCGGCCGCGAAGGCGGGGTGTCGCAGGGCATCCATGCCGGGCTCAACGTCGGGCTGGGATCGGACGACGATCGCGACGCGATCCGCGAGAATCGCCGCCGCGCGGTCGAGGCGGTGGCGCCCGGCCATGATCTCGTCACGCTCCACCAGGTTCATTCGGCCGATGCGGTGGCGGTCACTGCTCCCTTCGCCGACGATGCGCGGCCGCATGCCGATGCGCTGGTCACCGACCGGCCGGGCCTGCTGCTCGGCATCCTCACCGCCGATTGCGTGCCGGTGCTGTTCGCCGATGCGGCGGCCGGTGTGGTCGGCGCAGCGCATGCCGGCTGGAAGGGCGCGCTGTCGGGAGTGACCGACGCCACCCTGGCCGAGATGGAGGCGTTGGGCGCCGACCGCTCGCGGATCGTCGCGGCGATCGGGCCGTGCATCGCGCGGGCGAGCTATGAGGTCGACGAGGGCTTCGTCCGCCGCTTCGAAGCCGACGACCCCGCCAATGAGCGCTTCTTCGCCGACGGGCGCCGCGCCGGCCACGCCCAGTTCGACATCGAGGCCTATGTCGCGCACCGGCTGGCGGCGACGGGGGTGGGACGGGTGATCGCGATCGGCGAGGACACCTATGCCCAGCCCGATCGCTTCTTCAGCTTCCGCCGGGCCACCCACAAGGGCGAGCCCGGCTATGGTCGGCAGATATCGCTGATCGGACTGCCCGGCTGAGTCGGTTGGAAAATGCGGTTTCACCGCATTTTGCGGCACCGGCCCGCTCCCCCACCCGACCTCCCACTCAGTGTATCCTTGATGGGAGGTCGGGTGGGGGAGCGGGCCGGCGCCACTTCGAAATGCGCCCTTCCGCGCATTTCCAAACAGACCCTCCTTAGAAGGGGATGACCTTCGATTTGTGGGTGAAGTTCATATAGCCGACATTGACACCGAGCCGCCAGCCGACGCCGAGCCGGATCGGGATCATCACAACGTCGCCGCGGCGCAGATAGGTCGCGGTGAAGCCGCCGACGACATAGGCAGTGCCTTCCACCGCCGGGAAGCGATGATAGGCGTCGGCGGTGTCAAACAGGTTGTAGACCAGCACGAAGCTCTTTGCTCCATTGGCGCCGAGGTCGAAGCCCAGGGATGGACCGGTCCAGTAGATCGGCTGCTGCCCCTCCACCTTGTGGAACAGCGTACCCGAGCCGTAACGCACGCCGACGATGATCGCGCCGCCGGCTTCGCGGCCCGCGATATAGGCGTTGGGTCGGCCCTGCTCGGCGAAGATCTTTTCGACCAGCTTGGCAAGGCCCTCGGCGCCCTTGCCGAACACGCCCTCGGCGGCGGCGAGCACGTCGTCCTGCGCATAGGTCGAATTGGCGGCGGCATCGGCAGCCTGCGCGCGGGCTGGCATCGGCGCTCCCTCGACGGTGACCGAATCACCGGTGGCGGCGTCATTGCCGACGGCGGCGGCGTCGGTGGTCCCGGCCGGTTCGGGCGCCGGGGCGGGGGCCGAGACCTGGGTGCCGTAATTGGCCTCGCTCGCCGGGACGGGGGCAAGATCGCTCGCGGCGTTGGGGTCGACCGTCCTGATCTGCGCCTGCACCGCGCCCGAAAACGCGAGCGCCATCGCCCCCGCCATGCCGAGCACCATCCCCTTGACCATGCCTGTTCTCCGCAAACCGCTTCGCCTGTCCCGTGGTAAAGCCTCTTTTGAGGGATGCTGCAATGAATCGAACCTGAATATTGATGGCGGAAAATGCATCGAGAGGCGGTTGATCAGGTCGCACCTGCCCGCTATAGCGCGGCCTCTGCCTCCGCCGGAGACGTGGGTGAGTGGCTGAAACCAGCGGTTTGCTAAACCGCCGTACGGGGATTACTCGTACCGAGGGTTCGAATCCCTCCGTCTCCGCCACGATCGTTCCGCAGGGCCCCGACTGGAATCCTTCCAGCGCGGCTGCAACCTCTCGCAATGATCCGCTTTGGCGTAGGCCACCGAGACCTCATGCCTTTCTATTCTTTCCCCCCAACAGGCTCTCTTTGGAATTGGGGCAGTTTTCCGAGGCAGATTGCGGTTTCTGCTTAGTTGCTGGCGATTATTTGCAACAATGCGGTCAATTCATCCGGAGCCGAGTAGAATGGCGAATGATCGGTTTTCAATGAATATGTATCGCAGGGCTGCCTCGCTACCATGAGCCGCTGTAGGTCAGGCGTAACAGCCCGGTCTTCCTCACAGTGGATATAGCTGCGCGGCACCGCGCCATATCGGGCGCTTGAAAGAAGGACTGCCGTGGTCCGCATATTTGCGGGTTCAGCCGTCAGGCGCGCGAACGCGGCGTCCGCTCGTTCGGATGGCGTAGTGCCATAAAAGGTGCTGATCGCCGCCTTGCGCGAGTGCCAGATCATGGTCCTGCCGTCGTCCGACATGCCGATGGCATCGGCGACTTGCGGCGACCGGTCCTGCCCCCCAACCTGGAACAGGTCGGCCATCGTCTCGCCGGGCGAGGGCATCACGGCAGCGAGGTAGACGAGCCGCCGCACCGCCTGAGGCGCAAGTTCCGCCGCGCGGCTGATGACGATGCCGCCTCGACTGTGGCCGACGAGGATGGACGGCTCATCCTGCGCGCTCGCCATCCCAGCAATGAACATCGCCCACTCGTCAAGCGTCGCGACATGGCCCGACGCGGCATCGGCGCCCATGCCCGGCAGATCGGGTGCGCGAACCTGATGCCCAAGCGCGTTCAGCCGGGGGCTGACCTCATCCCAGCACCAACCACCATGCCAGGCGCCGTGAACAAGAATGAAGCGTGCCATGCGCTTGCTCTTTCAACGATAAGCTTGTGCTCTGACAGCTGTCGTCGGTGGAGGCCGGCATCAGCTCGAGCCTCCACCGACGATCGGGCGTCAGAATTCGAACCGGGCAGACAGCCCATACATGCGCGGATCGCCGCGAAGGCCGGTTGCATAGCCGCTGGACGCGGTCAGGTTGGTCGCATAGGCAAAATAGGCTTTATTGAACAGATTGGTGACATAGGCGGACAAGCCGATGCCGCTGCCGCCGATATTGTTGTAGTCGAGGCGCAGATTGACCAGATCCCAGCCGTCGATATAGCCTCCTACAGGCACCACCACATCTGCTGAATAATAGCGGCTCTGGTATCTGTATCCAGCAGTGCCGACAATTTCGCCGCCCTTGTCATCGGCCGGAAAGGCATAGCTGATCTGCGCATTCGCCGTGTATTTGGGAATGTAGCCAAAGGGCGTGATTGCTGCGACATCGACACCGTTGTTGATGAAGCTCCTATATTTGGGGTCGGTATAGCTGAAGCTGCCCGAGATGCTGAGACCCGCCAGCGGCTGCAGCATCGCCTCGGCCTCCACGCCGCGGATGCGGGACCGGGCCGCATTGAAGATAGAGGATACCAATGTGCCGCTGGTCGGCGAAATGAAGCTCACCTGCCGCTGGATATCCTTGTACCAGGCCTGATAGGCGGCCAGGTTGAGCCGGAGCTTCGTCCCGCCGCCCAGGTCCGTGTCGAGCTTGAGGCCAAGCTCGACATCGTCGACCTTCTCCGGGTCATAGGGGATCGCCGAAGCCTCCGTGGTTGCGCGTGATTGCAATCCGCCCGCTCGATAGCCGTGGCGGTGCGACGCATAGATCATCAGTTCGTCGTTGAGCTTGTAGTTCAAACTGGCGAGCCAGCTCGGTTCGTTGAACGAAACCTCCTGATGAAACAGGCAGGGCGGTGCGATGACCGTTCCGTCGAGCAGCCTGAACGTACAGCTGCTGCCGGTCATCTGCAGGCCGTTGCTGACCTTCTTGTCATGGGTGTAGCGAAGGCCGAGGTTGAGCGACAGGCCCGTTTCGCCAAAGCGGTATGTGCCCGATGCAAAGGCCGAGTAGCTGATATTCTTCGCATAGACGCCGGACGGCCGATCCACGGCCGGAGCAGATGGAAGATTGCTGGTGGCGATATCGCTCCCTTTCTCGTTGAAGTAGAACAGGCCGAAAATCCAGTCAAAGGCGCGGCTGTTGCCTTGCAACTGCAATTCCTCGCTAAACTGCCGAATGTGCGATTCTCCCTTGAACCGCAGCAGAAACAGGGATGAACCGTCGATATCCCATTTCGAGAAGCTATTGATCTTCCGATAACCCGCGACATTCTTGAGAGTGAGGGAATCGGAAAGATCGATGGTCGAGGTGTTGGAGAAGTCATAGGTTCTGGCGGTTTCCAGCGGGGCGTCATTATTGCTGAAACTCCACGGGTCCGCCCTGTTCGCCGCCACCTCCGCGCTCAGCGTCGGGAGAACCGGACCCAGCGACGCAATGGCGGGATTGACGGCATAGATGACGTTGGCCGTGCCATGGTCCTCGGACTGGAAATAATTGGCGTAGAAGGTGCTGGTGACGTCCATGGTCGGTTCCAGCTTCAGCGTGGCTCGCACAGCCTTGTAGTTCTGGCTATTGGCATCAAACTTGGTCTGTCGGTCGCGCATGAACCCGTCACGTGTGCGGATCGTCCCGGCGATGCGAAGCGCGGCCCCCTCGGCAAGCGGGATGTTGAAGGCGCCCTTGACGTCGAGCAGCCTCAGATTGCCGACCGTTGTTTCGAAATTGCCTTCCATCGCGTCGCTGGGCTGGACGGTCGTCACCAGCACCGCACCACCTGTGGTATTCCGCCCGAACAGCGTTCCCTGCGGCCCGCGCAGCACCTGCACCGACTGGATGTCGAAAAGCGCCGCGTTCAGGCCCTGGGGCCGCATGAAGGGAACTTCGTTGAAATAATTGACGACCACCGGATCCAGCACCAGCGAGGTGTCGATCACGCGTTGACCGCGCATGGTGAAGCTGGGTGTATTGGACCCGCGCGGCGACTGGGAGACCGTAAGCGACGGAGCGACACGCCCAAGATCCAGCAGCGTCTGCACCCCCTCGGCACGCAGCGCTTCGCCGCTTTTGGCGGTCACCGCCACCGGGACATCGATCAGCCTCTCCTCCTTGCGGCGGGCCGTCACCACGATATCTTCCGAATCGCCGAGCACCTGCCCGGCCGAAGCGGGCTGATTTTGCGCCCAGGCAGGCATGGCGGTGGATAGGGCAATCCCGCTCGCAGCCTGCAGCAGTATAGATGCGGAGATCTTCATCATCTTCCTCCCCTTTTTAGATGTTCAGGCTATATTTCAGCGAGTGCCGCCCTCGGCCGCCACCAACCCGGCGCTGCGAAAGTCAAGGCGAAGGACAGGGCCAGCAGCGCGGCGAACACCGCCCAGACCAGCGTGTAGTCACCCGTCGAATCGGAGATCAGTCCGGCGATGACCGGGCAGACCATGCTGATGGGGGCCATCGCCGCGCGGGTCCATCCCAGCGCGCGTCCATAGCTGCCGAGGCCGAAGATCTTCGCGACGATCCCGCCCCAGACCGGCAGCATCGCGCCAAGCCCGAAGCCGAACAGCATCGCGCCCGCGAACAGCATCGGGTAGAGCAAGTCGGCTGTAAGGACGAGCAGTCCGGACGCCATGAGCACGAGGCCGATGCGCAGGGCGATGACGGGCGACAACCTGTCGGCGGCAATGCCGAAGGCCAGCTTTCCTATCACCGACGTAGCGCCGATCGCGGACAGCAGGGCGGAACCCTCCAGGCTGCTGAAGCCACGTGATACGGCGAAGGCGACGATCGAAACCATCGTCCCGGTATTGGCCCCGATCATGGCCCCGATCGTCAAGGTGACGATCCAGAAAGCGGGCGAACGGAACAGTTCATTCAAGCTGATGGGCGGGCCGTCGGGCCGGCGAAGGGCGACGGGAAGCCGCTCATGTTCCGCTATGCTCCCGGGCAGTCGCGCCAGAAACCAGATCGGCGGTACCAGCACCAGCATCAGGACGGCGTAGATCAGGAAGGTCGCGCGCCATCCGACACGCGAAAACAGGATGTCCGTCAGCGGGGGGAAGATCACGGCGGCAACGGCAGTCCCGATCACCGAAAGGCCGATCGCAAACGCGCGACGTCTTTCGAACCAGTGCGACACCAGGATGTTCGTGACCACGGTGCCGATGCAGATATCCGCAAGGGCGATAAGAGTGCTGAACACGAGCAGGACCTGCAGGATCGAGGACGCGGTCGACACGAGTGCGAAGCCGGTGGCGGTGCCCAGCACGCCGAGAAGCGCGACGCCCCTGATCGGCCAACGTTCGGCCATCATCCCTACGGGGGCCGAGCCCAGATTGCCCAGCAGCAGCACCATCGTATAGCCGATGTTGATGGTTGCCCGGTCCGCATTGAAGCTTTGGGCGAAAGCCAGGGCGTAATTGCCATAGGCGTAATAGACGGGCCCGGCGCTCAGCATCAGCATGACGAAGCAAAGCGCGACCACGGCCCAGCCGCGATATATGCCGGCCGGCTGCGCAGCGCTGTGGACGGTCATCCCATATGCGGTTGGGCGTCTTGCCACGATCACTATCTTCCCCACGCAGGCTTTTGGTTTTATGGCCCTGGGTTGTGGGACGAGATTCCATACAAGTTGTATGGTGATCAATGGCGAGCTTGTCAGTCGCGGCGGCTTACGGCCATAAGCGCCAAAACATCACATGGGCGTAGGATGACTTTCGTGGCAGAAGCGACTTGCGGCGCGCGGGTTGTCGGCTCGGCGGCGCAGCGTCGGCGGGGAAGTGGACCGCGCGGACAATCACGAGGGGATGTGCGGACCCGCCTGGTCCTGGCGGCGGCGCGCCTGTTTGTCGAGCGTGGCTTCCTCCAGACAAGCGTCGAGGATCTGCTGGGAGCCGCACGGATCAGCCGCGCCAGCTTCTATACCTATTTCGAAAACAAGATCGCGCTGCTTGCCGCGCTGGTCGATGAACATATCGAGCGCAGGACGCGCCACTTCCATGATCTGGCGCAACTCGGCCGACCCGACGTGGAGCAAGTTGCCTCATGGTTCAAAAAGGTCGGCGAAACGAGTCGAGAACAAGCCGGTATCGTCCGGCTCATGCGGCTGGCTGTCGCACTGGACCCCGGCCTAATGCAACGCTTCGTCCGCGCGCGCGACAAATATGCGGAGATTTTGGGTGAGAATTTCCCTCGGCTGGATCTTTCAATCGGCGACGATGATGAACGGGAAGCACGTCGTGCGACGGCCCATCTGCTGATCATTCAAGTAGAACAGTTCGCCTCCAGCTCGGCCGACGGAAGCTGGTATCTGGATGTAGACATCACCTCGCGAACCTTTGCGCGACTATTAATGCGGTATGCCTGAAGATGTCACGACGGAGAGAGGAACAAGGCCTGCTCCCCATTCCATTTGTTTTCCGAAGTTGTCGGCGGATCGATGACCATTCTCATTCAAGAGCGCCCCGCTCCGTCCATGCCGCAATCTCGCCGTCGGCAATGGTGAGTGTTACGCGCCAGCGATCGGTGCGGCGCAAGATGTAGATGTGGTCCCACTCGGCGATGGTCTCGCCGCTGGCGCCCAGCATGCGATAGGGCCATGCGCGCCTCCGCGACATTGGGGTAGAGCAGGATGGTGGAGAGAAGTTCCCCCGAAGCGATATGTGCGGGATTTTGCAGCGTTACCTTAGCTTATGCTTAGGCAGCATCCCTTGTTGTTGAAGGCTCTGTCGCAACCTCTCAGTCCCGCTTCTTGTCGAGCGACGATGTTATGAAGTCACCGATATTCTGATAGGATCGCTCAAGAAGGTCCCTGAAGGTCGCCTTTTCGATTTCGGAGAAATCCTTTACGACGACCGCCTGAAACTGATCGCGCATCCCGGCCACCGCCTCGCTGATCGTCTTGCCTTCCTTCGTCAGGCAGACGAGGGCTTTGCGCCGGTCGGTGGCGTCCTTCTTGCGCACGACCAGTCCAGCGCGTTCGAGCGCGTCGATGGCCTTGCCGATCGCGGCATCCTTGAGATTGAGGCGGCTTCCGAGCTCACGCTGGGACATTCCGTCCTCGACACGCAGAACGGCCAGCGGATACCAGGCGCTCAGCGTCAGACCCACAGGCTCGAGGAGCAGTTCGATCGCATAAATTTCACGCATGCGGATCATGCGGATGAGATAATCTATCTCACCGGAAAACAGACTATCAAGTAAGGGCCTGTCCGATTTGTAATCATGTGGTTCGCGAAAGGATGCGTTCTTGTTATTTTTCTTACGAGTATCCATGCCCATCGCGCTTTCATCAGGCCAATCGAAATATTTCAAGTGCAGGTGGCACTTTAATCTAAATTGTTTCATCGCCACAGGCGGCAAGCCTGATGCGGGTCTATCAGTTTAGGGCAGGCGAGCAAAGCCGTATGTCGCCGCAGCCCCCTTGGCGAAACAGCCTATCCGGCGTCCGCCTCCATCGGATAATCGGCGGCATTGCGGACCCAGCGTGGCTTTGCGGAAAAATCGTGGCGCGGTGGCGCGAAGATGTCGACGAGCCGCGCACCCATGCTGGACCAACTGGTCGTGTGGATCATCTGCGGCGGGATCACGATCAGCGAGCAGCCCGAGCAGTCGATATGCTCGTCGGCGCGCCACAGCGATCGATCCCGGCCCCAGGGCGTGCGGAGATAATGGGAAAAATCCCCCTTGATCGTTAGGGATCCCTGCTCGAAATCCTGGTGGGCATGCGGGCTCAGCAACGCCGTATCGCGCGGCCCCTGCGACGGTTCGAAGATGTTGACCATCAGGTTGGTGGATCGGAAAATCCGGCCGAAGCCCACATCCTCGCTATGATCGCGCAGCCTGTACAGGCGCAGCCGGAAGCCGCCCGTCGGCCCTGGCCAATAGGCGAGGGGCGCGGTGTCCTGCACAGTCTCGGCATAGGCGCCCGCATTCGCGGCCAAGCCAGCCATGTCGCGCGCGGCGCTTGAAAAAATCCGAATGACGATGCCCGATCCCTGCAGCGTCACGCGTGCTGCACCGGGCGGAAGAATGGCCAGGGTCTCCTCGGTGACGGTCTCCCCGGCTGCGCCCGCCGCGATGGTGGCGGACATGGAGGATGGAACCAACAGCATCGATTCATCGGGGATATCGTGCTGGTCGAGGATGGCCTGCCGATCGACGAAGCTTGCCGCCACCACGAAATTGGCGCCTCGCGCAATCCAGGTCGGTGTCCCGTCAGCTTCCCGCTTCCGCGGCGTCCCCACACCAAATTGGACGAAGCTTGCCGGACGGCAGGACGCAGCGGGGGTGATGGTCTCGCGGCCATCGCGAAAGCCGCCGGACGAAAGGGTCATGCCGATGGTCCTTGTCTTGCCTGATGTGCCCGAAAATCCCGCAGTTGTCGCGCCGCCGCGGCCCGCAGCAGCCCTTGATCGGAGCTTACCGCCAGCGCACCGACGCCGAGGTCGAGCAGCCACTCTGCCGCCTCGATCGTGCCGGCCGTCGCCAACAGCGCCTTGCCATGACGGCCGGCGGCTTCGGCCACTGCCAGGGCTGCGGGTCGCAGTTCGGATGGCGACGCATCCGGCCGACCCGAGGCGACCGCGAGATCGCCCAGGCCGAGGAAAAGCGCATCGACTCCTTCGACCGCTGCGATCTCCTCCGCGTTGCGGACCGCATCGGGATGCTCGATCATGACCGAGACCGCGACGCCCGCGTCGGCGCGGGCGACATGCTCGGCCAGGCCGAGCCCGCCATAGCGGCCCGCGCGCGGGGAGGGGGAGCAGCCGCGCTTGCCCCCGGCATAACGAGCGGCGGCAACCGCCGTCTCGGCCGCGCCGGCCGAATGGACGTGCGGCACCAGGATGCCGGCCGCGCCCATATCGAGAGCCGGCAGAATCGAGGTGAGGCCGGCGACGCGGACGACGCCGGCGATCCCCAGGGCGCCGGCCGCCATCAGCAGCAGGTCGAGCGCGCCGCGATCGAAGGGGCCGTGCTCTTCGTCGATGATGACGAAATCGAAGCCAAGTTCCGCGAGAATCTCGGTGGCATGGACGTTCGGCGTCTTGATGAAGCTGCCAAGCAGCGGTCGGGCGCCGCGCAGCGCACGCCGGAAGCCGCCGAACTCGTCCTGTCTCATGGAAATCTCCGGCTCATCTCCGGGCACGCCGATCGGTCGACGGCCGGGCTCAGAAGAAGGTGGTCAGATTCTTGAACAGCATCTTGCTCTGATCGAGGAAGATCGACCGCTTGCGGAGCAGGAAGCCGTCGCCGTGCACGCGAAGGACGTCGGCGCGCTTGCCGATGAACAGCCGCACTTCATCCTCCCGGCGGTTCACATAGAGGAGGAAGCGACACTTCACCGCGATCTCGTCCTCGGTCGCGGAGACGATCCGGACGTTGCTCGTCATATGCGTCGTGCGTGACAGCGGTTCCTCCGCCCAATGATCGCCGCCCTGGATCTGCTTGATGCGCTGGGTCAGCGTCGGCTTGCCCTCGTCGAACCAGGCGGCGTCGCGATCTTGCCGACTATATTCGTCCTGCGGCCGGCTATGCTCGAAATTGCGGACGAGCGGCATCCAGTAGTGGATGTCGTCGTCGAGCAGGTCCAGCCAACGGTCGAACTGTCGTTCGTCGAGCAGTTCCGCCTCATAGGAGAGGAAGTCCTCGACCCGCTCCTTCAGCGTCGAGGCGATGGCGGTCGGTGTGGTGACAGTCGGGGCGCCCTGCGCGGTCATTCCGCGGCCTCCCTGCGGAAGGCCTGAGGCTGGCCGGTCATCATCTCGGTCCATCGATCGTAGAATATCCGCTGGGCATGTTCGGACACGCCCTCGTCGACCAGCGCCCCCGCGCCGATCCAGGGTTCGGGCCAGGCCCATTGCGCATGGCCGCCCAGGCGAAGCTGGTAATTCATCGGCAGGCGCCGGGCGAGGTGGCTCTCGGCACCGATCTGCGCCGACCCCCAATTCTCGAAATCGTCCTGCTCGACCATGCCGGCCGGACCAGTGTAGCGCAGCAGATAGTGGCGCATGACGTCCTTGACGACCTGGGGGGCGTTCTTGGGCACGAAGATCCATTTCCATATCTCGGTGCGGCCAGGCGCTCGTGGGACATAGGAGGTCACCGAGGTCCGGTTGGCGGCATTGTAGATGAAGTTGGGGAAGACCACGCCGCCGCGATTCAGCAGCCGTTCCCTTTCGCCGATGCGCTTCTGGCGCGCGAAATGGGCATCGCGGAAATAGGCGTCCACCTCCGGATTGGCACCCCATTGCGATTGATAGTCCCGGCCGGCAACGTCGTAGAGATTGCCGCGCACGGCGTGTCCGCCCGCCGGGAAGGTGATGTTCAGCATCCGGAACTTAGCCTTGTCGGCGTCCCAGGTGTGGCGGGTCCGCAGGCCGGTGAGGGCCAGGCCGACCCGCTGCACCGACTTGTGGCTCACGTCGTGATAGAGGTCTCCGGCGGCATTTTCGGCGCCGAACTTCCAATTGCTGGGAATCTCGTTCTTGAGGATGCCGTCGATGACCTCGAGACCGTCATCCTCGCCGTCGGGCCCCATCATGAACTCGCGCAGCCACCACGCCATGTCGCCGAGGAAATCCTCGAACGACGGGGCCGCTTCGTCGAAGGTCGCCCAGATCGATCCGTAATAGCGGGCGACACGCGCCTTGATCATTCCCCATTTCGAGCGGTCGAGCTTGCCGCCATAGCCTTCGGAATTCAGCGGAACGCCGGAAAGCTCGCCCGTGTTGGAGAAGGTCCAGCCATGATAGGGGCAGGTGAAGCGCTTCGCATTGCCTTTGTCATACCGGCACACCGGCATTCCGCGATGGGTGCAGATGTTGAGCAGCACGCTGACGTCCCCGCCGGCGTCGCGCGTCACAACGACCGGTTCGCGTCCCGCTTGCGAGAGGAAATAGTCGCCGTTGTTCGGGATCTGGCTCTCATGCCCGACGAACAGCCATGACTTGCCGAACACCAGGTCCATCTCCCGATCGAAGATGGCCTGATCGGAAAAGATCGTCCGATCGATCATGCCGGTGCGGGTGTCGATCAGACCCCCTCCCGCGGAATCATACCCCATCATGCATCCTTTCTGCGGCACCGGATCGCGACAGCGTCCATAGCCATATTGCACTTATCAAATAAGTTATGCTAGCAAAGTATTATCTGTCAAGCAGGGACGGTCGTGGGACGCCTGCGTTGCTCGATCAGATAGGGCGCCGCCCAGGAGCGAGGTTCGCGGCCGAGCAGCGTCAAATGCAGAGGAGAAGAGATGCCGATCGTCATGGGCGCCGCGGTGAGCCATTCGCCGCTTCTGTACAGGGAGCGGAGCGCATGGAATGCGGTCTCCGCCATCCTGCGGAAGGACGCCATCCAGCCGAAGAGCGCTGCGGCCGAAGGGGCGGACATGCTGGACGGCTATGCGGACCGCGTGACACGTGGCCTGTCGGCGATCCAACAGGCGATCGCGCGGGCCGATCTGGATGCGATCATCCTTCTCAGCGCCGATCGCGGTACCCAGTTCGACAGTTCGCATGTCCCCCAGATCCATCTCCAGGTCGGGGGAGAATTATGGGGTGATCCCGCCATCGCCGAACTCGGCGAGCCGAGCCGCCGATTGAGTTTTTCGGGAGAAAGCGAGGCGGCCTCGATGATCATCGAGGAACTGGTGCGGGACGGCTTCGACATTGCCGAGGCCAGGGATCAGTTCGATCCGGTTGGCGATCCGGCGCGAGGACTGACGCCCGCCGCGGTCGAGGCCGTCGACCGGCTGGCCGATGGGCTGCCGATCATCGCGATCAGCATCAACTGTCATGTCGCTCCGGTCATCGGTGGCGGGCGGGTCCATTGCTTTGGGCTGGCGCTTGAACGTGCCGCGCGGCTGACTGGAAAAAGGTTGGGCCTGCTGGTGGCCGGCGGCCTGTCGGGCGATCCGGAAGGGCGCATGGGCGGATGGATCGATGACGTCTTCGACAAATGGGTGCTTACGCGCCTGGAGCGGGGGCGTTCGATCGATCTGGCGCGGGTATGGGACGCCCGCTCGCGCACCCTGCTGGGTAGCACAGCCGAGGTTCGGCTGTGGGCGGCGGCTGGTGCTGCCCTCGAACAGGCCGGCTGCCGCGCCACCGTCCATGATTATCTCGCGATCCACGCCGCTGCGGCCGGCATCGCTTTCACGACCTGGGAGAACTGATCGTGCCGATCGTTGCCGCAATGGCGTCGTCCCATTCGCCGATCCTGTTCCAGGACACCTATCGCGGCTGGATGCGCTGGTTCGAACTGATCAGCTCCGGAATCCCGCAGCCGGAAGATGTGCTGCTTCAGGACGAGGCGTGCGTCACCGACTGGATCCGGCGCCGCCAACAGGCGTTCGGCCGCTTCGAGGCGGCGCTGGAGAAGCACAGGCCCGAAGCTCTGATCGTCGTGGGCGGCGACCAGTTCGAATGGTTCTCAGCCGCGAACAATCCCAATATCATGGTTCATGCCGGGCAAGAGGATATCCTCGGCTTCCACAATTATCGCGATTTCGATACCGAGCCTCTGGCCAAGTTCTGGGAGGACTTCGACCGCTTCGGCGTCCGGCTGAAGGTCCATGCCGAGTTCGCCGAGTATCTGCTGGGCGGACTGGTGGCCCGCGACTTCGACGTTTCGATCAGTCGCAGCCAGAATCCGCGCGGGCGGCCGCAGTTCAAGGCACCGCACGCGTTGACCCGGACCATGCCGCTTCTGATGCCCAGGCTCGACATCCCCGTCATCCCGGTCATCATCAAGACGACCGAGCGGACGTCGGCTGCCCTGTCCGGCGAGCGGTGCATCGCGCTGGGCCAGGAGATCGGACGGATTTGCGCCGAAATCGATGCGCCGATCGCGATCTACGGCAGCGGCGGCATGTCGCATGATCCCGAAGGGCCGCTGTCGGGCTGGGTCGACCAGACCCTCGACACATGGGTGCTCGATTGCCTCGATCGTGCCGATTTCGATCAGCTTGGCGGACTGTTCTCTTTCCGGTCGGCCGCCACCGATTCGGGAACGGGCGAGTTGCGCACCTGGCTGGTCGCCGCGGCCGCGATGCACGCGGCGCAGCCCGCCGCACCCTGCCAGCTGATCGATTATTTTCCGGCGCATATCGCCACCGTCGGTGCCGGCTGGGTGCTGTGGGAGGCCGAGCCGCGAAGCTCCGCCGATAAATTATGATTGCATATATTATTATAGCATAATAAATAGGCCTCGGCCATCGAGCGTGCCGCCACAGCATGCCGATAAGCCCTGGGGGAGGGGACAAGACATGATGCGGAACAGATTGCTTTTGAGCAGCGCCATCGCGATCGGCGTGCCTTACGGTGCCGGCTTGCTCGCGCCGGAAATTGGAATGGCACAGGCGTCGCAGGAGGCTCCCGCCACGGTCGATGCCGTCGAGGAGATCGTCGTCACTGCCCAGAAACGCGAACAGAGCGTGCAGGATGTTCCGATCTCGATCGCGGTCACGACCGGCGCGACGATGCGGCAGGCGCAGATCACCAATCTCAACGACCTGGGCAATCGGATCAGCGGCGTGAAGGTCAACAAGGCCGGCGCGTCGGACTCGCTGAACATCCGCGGCATCGGCTCGGGCTTCAACATGGGCTTCGAGCAGTCGGTCGCGACGTTCATTGACGGTGTCTATCTCAGCCGGTCGCAGGCGACGCGGGTCGGCTTTCTCGACCTCGAGCGGATAGAGGTCCTCAAGGGACCCCAGTCGACCTATTTCGGCAGCAACGCGATCGCCGGCGCGCTGAGCGCGGTGACGCGCAAGCCAAGCCAGACCTTCGAAGGCTATGCGTCGGCGCTCTATGCGCCGTCGGACGGAGAATATGACCTGCAGTTGGCGGTCGGTGGTCCGCTCGGTGAGAAGCTTTCGGGACGTGCCGCGATCCGTTTCTCCGGGATGGACGGATATATCCGCAACGTCCGGATCAACGCGGACGGACCGGATAACCGGGACGTGCAGGGGCGGCTTGCGCTGCGCTACGAGACGCCGGGCGCGCTCGATGTCAACTGGCGGGTCGACTATGCCCATTTCGACGATAAGCATGCCGAGTTCCAGGAGATACTGAACTGTCCGCCCGCACCCGGTTACGGCGCGCCAGGCGCGGGCTGCCTGTCGGTGATCGCGGCCGGCAATGCCGACAACAAGCTCGACTATCGCACCAGCACGGGCGATTCCTTCTTCAGGCTGGAATCGGTCAGCAGCGCGCTCAACATCGCTTGGACGGCGGGCAGTCACACGCTGACATCGACCACGGGCTTCTATTGGCACGACATCACCCGCTTCACCGACAGCCCGCTGCTGGCCATCGCCGGGCTGACGGGGATCGGCAAGTCGAGCGGCCTGCCCATCTACCAGCGGGAGAAATTCCGCTCGATCAGCCAGGAAGTGCGCCTGGAATCCGAGAAGGGCGGGTTCCTGGAATATGTGCTCGGCCTTTATTACGATGATTCCAATCTGAAGGGCGGCCTGTCCTTCGGCTTCTACTTCGCGCCTTTCTTCGCCCGGCTTCCCGGCCTGGTCGCGCCGTTCACGCCGATCGCCCAGCAGGTGCTGGGCGATCAAGACCAGTCCAACCGTTCGGCCTTCGCCGCGGCGACGCTCAATCTGTCGCCGGAGCTCCGGCTCAACCTTGGTGCGCGCTACTCCTCGATCCGCAAGGAAAACCATCGCACGACCATCGTCGGCTTCGGCGACGACCTCGGGCGGGTGAAGGCCGATATGCTGTTGTCGCCCGCGGCGACCGCAGCCTGGACCGGCACCGTCGGATTTCCGTCAGGCGACTATCCGGTGACGCATCGAACAGACGACAAGTTCATGCCGTCGATCAACGTGCAATATGACCTCACGTCGGATGCGATGGTCTTCGCGTCCTACACGACCGGCTTCAAGGCCGGAGGCTGGGCGATCGGCAACACGCGCGACTTCTTCGGGCCGGAAACCGTCAAATCCTTCGAAGGGGGTATCAAGGCGTCCTGGTTCGGGCGGAAGCTGACCACCAACATCTCGCTGTTCAACAGTCGCTACAACGGCCTGCAGGAATCGACGACGCTGATCAACGCGGCCGGCCTGCCGGTACCAGCGATCGCGAATGTCGGCCAGGCGAGGGTGCGGGGCGTCGATCTGGAAGTTGGCATCCGTCCCTTCGCCGGTGCCAGTATCAACGCCAATATCGGCTATCTCGATGCCAAATATCTGGAATATCCGAACGCGCCCTGCACCCAGCTGCAGCTTCTCGCCCGGCCGACCGGCTGCACGCAAAACCTGGCTGGCAAGCGCAAGGCGTTCGCGCCCGAATGGAGCGGCAGCGTCAACGCCAACTATGCCTTCGAGCTGACGGACGATCTGAAGGCCAAGCTGGGTGCCTGGGTCTATTTCACCTCGGGCTACTATCAGCAGGCGAGCATCGATCCGCTCTTCTACCAGCCGCATTACGCCAAGCTCGATCTCCGCGCCGCTATCGCCGGTTCGGAAGACCGGTGGGAGGCCGCGGTGATCGCCAAGAACGTGACCGACAAGGTGACCTCATCCTACCGTTCGGTGATGACGGCTTCCAACGCCGTCACCGCCATTTCCGACAGGTCGCGTTCGATCGCGATCCAGTTATCGACCAAGTTTTGACCGTGACGCCCCGGTGCCCGGGCCATGTCCGGATGCGGGGCGTCGAAGGCAGTGAAGGAACGACGTCCCATGTCGATATCGAGTGAAGGTGGCGCAGCTCTCCCCGCCGTCGATTTCGCGCGCACCGTGCGTGAAGGTCCGTTCGGGCGCAGGCAGGGCATCATCATCTTCATGCTGGGCCTGCTGGTCCTGCTCGACGGCATGGACACGCAGATGCTGGGCGTGATCGCGCATGACATCACGCGCGACCTGGGCCTGCCGATATCGAGCTTCGGTGTCGTCTTCGCATCGGGGCTGGCGGGCGCGATCATCGGGGCGATGGTGATGAGCCTGATGGGTGACCGATGGCTCGGTCGCAAGACGATCACCATCCTCTCGATGGCGCTCGCCAGCCTGTCGACGATCGTCACGCCGCTGGCGACCAATCTGAACGAGCTCCTGCTGATACGCATCATCGCGGGGATCGGCCTCGGCGCGGCGATGCCGGGGGTCTTCTCCCTGTTGATGGAATTCTCGCCGACGCGCTACACGCGGCCCATCACTTCCTGTCTCGTCGCCTTCATGCCGCTCGGCTCGTTCCTCGGCGGCATGATCGGCCAGGCGGTGGTCCCCGATTTCGGATGGCGGATGCTGCTCTATGTCGGCGGCGGCCTGACCCTGGCGGTGACGCTGGTCGCGATGGTGTTGCTGCCGGAGTCGGTCTATTTCCTGCTGAACATCAAGAAGGACACCGCCCGCGCATTGTCCGTCGCGCGACGCTTCCTTCCGCATATGGCGATCGGCTCGCTCGTGCCCGATGAGCGCCACGTCGCCGCCCGGCAGAACCAGCCGGTCGCCAAGCTGTTCGCCGGCGGCTTCTGGAAGTTCACCCTGCTGATCTGGCTGGCCTATATCCTCAACCAGGGTATCGTCTATTTCGTGCTGAGCTGGACTCCGGCCCTGCTCGAATCCTCGGGTGCGGCGCAGAGCTCTGGGATGCATGCGGCCTCCATGTTCGGACTGGGCGGGGCGCTCGGCACGGCGCTGCAGGGGTGGATGGCCGCGAGGTTCAACATCTACCGGCTGATGTTCATCGAGATGGCCGTCTATGTGATCGGCATCCTCATCCTGCCGTCGATCCTGGCGGACGAACTGTTCGCGCCGGTGGCGGTGTTCTTCATCTCGGCAGGCATCTGCGCCTATCATGCCGGCTTCATCATCATCCTGTCGGAAACCTATCCCGACGACTTCCGCACGACGGGCTTCGGCTGGGCGCTGGGTATAGGTCGGTTCGGGGCGACGCTGGCACCTGTCCTCGCGGGGACGATGGTCGGGCTGGGCTGGGGGGCGCAGCACATCTTCTCCGCCGCCGCCATCCCGGGTGTCGCGAGCGCGCTGACCCTGTTCGGTATCGCGATCCTGCTGGGCGCGAAGGGCCGACGGACGCGGACGGCCGCCGCGGTCATGCCCGCGGGCGATCCGCTGACCTCGACGCGCTGAGGCCGGGCGACATGGAAGCGCCGGTCGTCAGCACCGTTCATGGTCGGGTGCGCGGCTTGTCCGTGTCGGCGGACATCTGGGGGTATCATGGCATCCCTTATGCGGCGCCACCGGTGGGACCGCTGCGCTGGAGGCCGCCTCAGCCCGCCGCCGGCTGGACCGGCATCCGCGAGGGGGTGGCCTTCGGACCGGACCCGATCCAGCCGCCGGGGGCACGCACGTCGCGAGCGCCGGGCATGGCGGAGGATTGCCTCTATCTCAATGTCTGGGCGCCCAAGGAACATCGTGCAGGCGGCTGGCCCGTCCTGATCTGGTCGTGCGGCGGCGCCTTCACGACGGGGGGAGGGGCTTTCGCCGAGGAAGATCCGGCGCGGCTGGCGGCGAAGGGGGCGGTGGTCGTCTCGTTCAACGTCCGCCTCAACATCTTCGGTTTCCTGGCGCACCCCGCGCTGAGCGCGGAATCGCCGCAGGGCTCATCCGGCAATTACGGCCTGATGGACCAGGCAGCGGCCTTCCGCTGGATCCGCGAGAATATCGAAGCCTTCAATGGCGACAGCCGCCGGATGACCTTCTTCGGAGAATCGGCCGGGGCGACCATGGCGCTGCTGCTGCTGGCGTCTCCGCTCTTCGAGCGTCCCTATGATCGCGCGATCTTCCAGTCCCCGGGATCATTCGGCGATCTGCTGCCGCTGGCGGCGGCGGAGGAGCATGGCGCGGCACTTGGCGGCTCGGTGGAGGAGATGCGGGCTATCCCGGCCGACGAACTGCTCGACAGGCTGAAACGCCTGCCCGCCGTGCGGCCCAGCCTGTGGCTTGCGCGGCCGATCCGCCCGATCGCGGACGGCTGGCTGATCCGTTCGACGATGCCTTTCACCGAGGACTTCGATGCCGTGCCGGCCATCATCGGCGTCAACGAGGATGAGGGGGCCTTCTTCGGGCCGCGCATGGGCGTTCGAACCCTCGACGACTACCGCGCGTTCGTTTCGGGGATTTTCGGCGAGAACAGCGAGGAGGCCCTGGCATATTATCCCGCGACCGATGAGGGGCAGGTCGGGGCGATGTTCGCTGCCGTCTATGGCGACCGCGGCTTTCTCTATCCGATCGATCGGCTCGCCCGGGCTTTCGTCCGGCAAGGCGCCGACGTCCATCGCTATGTCTATGCCTATCGCCACGGCGAGACGCGGCGGCCGCCGACCCATTCCGACGAGATCGGGGTGCTGATGGACAGGCTGCCCCATGTCCGGCCGCAGGACGCCGACATGGCGGATATCCTGGCACGCAGCTGGATCGCCTTTGCCGAGACGGGCGATCCGAACTGCCACGGCCTGCCCGATTGGCCGCGCTATGATCCGGCGACCGATCGCTATCTGAGGCTGGATGTGCCGCCGTCCGTGGGTGCCGGCTGGCGTGCGGACGCGATCGATTTCGTCGCCCGCAAGAGCGTCGATCGATCGGTTTCGGGGAGATAGGCCTTGGCGATATCCAGACGAGAGCTGATGGTGGCCGGAGGTGGATTGACGGCGGCGGCGCTCTGTGGAGCCGGCGCGCAGGCGGGGCGGCGGGATCCGGTGGAAGCGCTTCGCGCGCGGTTGCGGGGCAGGCTGCTCGTGCCGGCCGATGCCGGCTATGCTGCAGCTCGTCGGGGTGAGGGGACGACGCCGGTGGGAGATCGCTCCCCGATGCTGATCGTCCAGCCAGAAGGGCCCGACGACGTTGCCCGCACGCTTGATTTCGTGCGTACGCAGGGCGTCGACGTCGCGGTCCGCTGCGGCGGGCATGACCTGCTCGGCGTCTCGACACCGGCTCGGGGCGTGCTGATCGATCTGTCGCGGATGAACGACGTTGTTCTCGACCCTGTCGCCGGCGTCGCGCGGGTCGGCGGCGGTGCACGGGCGGGGGCGCTGACCGCGGCGGGGGCGCCGCACGGCCTTGCGCCTGCGCTGGGGATGAATCCCAATGTCGGGGTGGGTGGCCTGACGCTTGGCGGAGGCATGGGATGGCTCGCCGGCACCCATGGCGCGACCGTCGACAATCTGCTGGCGGTCGATGTCGTCACCGCGGACGGACGGTCGCTCAAGGCCAGCGCCGACGAGAACGAGGACCTGTTCTGGGCGCTGCGCGGCGGCGGCGGCAATTTCGGCGTGGCCACCGCCTTCACCTATCGCATGCGCCCGGTTCCGCAGGTCCTGGCCGGCGACATCGGCTACAGGACAGATCCGGCCCGGTTTCTCCGCTTCCTGCGGGACTTCCTTGCAACCAGTCCCGATGAACTCGAATTGGGCGTGTTGTTCTCGCTGGGGAGCAATCCCTTCGCGATCACAAGGCTGTGCTGGTCGGGAGACGCGGCGGCGGGAGCGGCGGCGCTACGACCGTTGCGGACGTTCGCCTCGCCAATGCTCGATACCGTCAGGCCGCAGAGCTATGCCGGCTTTGCCAACGGCGCGGCGCATTTCGACAATATGTTCCTGCGCGGCGGCGAGTTCGCCGGACTGGGCGACGAGGTGATCGATGCCCTTGCGGCGATCATCGAGCGGGGTGGGCCGAAGGACTGTCTGGTCGGCGTCCTGCACTATATGCACGGGGCGCTGTGCCGGGTGCCGGCGGATGCTACGCCCTTCATCCGCACGCCGGGTCACATCCTCTACAACATCGTCGCTCCCTGGCAGGGGGCCGGACTGCAACGGGACAGGATGGACTGGGCGCTCGCAGCCTCGGAGGCGCTCCGGGGCGTCAACAGCAAGGGCATCTACATCAATTATCTGAGCTATGAGGGCGAAGCCCATGTGCGGGACAGTTTCGGTCCGCATCATGCCCGGCTTCGGGCGATCAAGCGCCGATATGATCCCGAAAATCTCTTTCACCATAACCGCAACATCCGGGCCTGACCGCGCGCGTCGGTGGCGGGCGAAGGCCCGCGACGAAAACTGGTGCTCGCTGTGCGCCCCCGACGGGAGAATATCATGGAGGCCGATGCAATCGAGGCGCCGACGGTGACGAATGGACCGGCGGCCACGCACTTCATCGACGGCGAATGGAGATCGTCCCGCTCGGGCGCGAGCTTCGCCAGCCTGGACCCTGCGAGCGGGACGGCGATCGGCGATGTCGGCGCCGGGGATGCGCACGATGTCGATGCGGCTGTTCGCGCCGCGCGGGCCGCGTTCGACGAGCGGCGCTGGCTCGCGATGCCGGCGCCGCAGCGGGCGAGGATCATGTTCGCGATCGCCGACGGCATCGAAGCGGCCCTAGACCAGCTGGCCGTCAACGAGGTGCGCGAAAACGGCATGCCGCTCCGTCTGGCCCGCGCCACGATCAGCAACGGTGCCCAGGCCTTTCGCTATTTCGGCGGCTGGATCGGCAAGATCCACGGCCAGACCGGCGAGATGGCGGCCGGCGACGCATTCCACGCTTACACGCTGAAGGAACCGATGGGCGTCGCCGCGCTGATCGTGCCCTGGAACGGGCCTTTCATGATGGCCTGCCACAAGGTCGCACCCGCGCTCGCCGCCGGATGCACGGTGGTACTCAAGCCCGCCGAGGACACGTCGCTGAACACACTTCATCTGGCCCGCATCGCAACCGAGGCGGGGGTGCCGGCCGGGGTGCTGAACCTCGTTACCGGCCTGGGCTCGGTGGCAGGAGCGGCGCTGGTCGAGCATCCCGACGTCGACAAGGTCAGCTTCACGGGCTCGACGCCCGTCGGCCGCCAGATCGTGCAGGCCTCGGCCGGCAACTTCAAAAGGCTCTCGCTGGAACTGGGCGGCAAGTCGCCGGTCATCGTGCTCGACGATGCCGATCTCGACATGGCGGTGCCGGCGATCGTGGCGGGGATCATGACCAATTCCGGCCAGGCCTGCGTTGCCGGATCGCGGCTTTATGCGCAGCGGGGCATTTACGACAGGCTTATCCAGGCGGTGTCCGATGCCGCATCGAGGATGGTGGTCGGCAACGGTCTCGACGAGGCCACGCAGATGGGGCCCGTGATCTCGCAGAAGCAGCTCGATCGGGTCCTGTCCTATATCGATACCGGCGTGGCGGAGGGGGCGGAACTGGCCACCGGCGGCAAACGGTGCGGCGATACCGGTTTCTTCGTCGAGCCCACCATCCTGTCGCGGGCCCCGGCCGATGCGCGGGTCGTGCGCGAGGAGATTTTCGGGCCGGTGCTGTCGGCGATGCCGTTCGACGATCTCGACTGGGCGATCCGCCAGGCGAACGACACGCGCTATGGCCTGGCTGGCGCGGTCTACACGACATCGCTCGACAAGGCGCACCGGGTCGCGCGGTCGGTGCGCGCGGGCAATGTCTGGATCAACTGCCACAGCGTTCAGGATTTCTGGCTGCCGTTCGGAGGATATAAGGAGTCCGGCTGGGGCCGCGAGCGCGGTGCGCAGGGGCTGGATGCCTTCATGGAAACCAAGTCGGTCGTCGCACGGCTATACTGAGCGACCCGCGGCTCCCGGCCATCGGGATAGGCCGACGGCCCATCCCATGCGCCCCGTCAGCTCCGCAGGAAGGCGGTGCCCCAGCTGTTGAGCGTGCGTTCCTCATGTATCCACAGCTTGGTCTCGCGCGGACCTTTGACCAGCTCGAGCTCGGTCGAGAATTCGATCCAGTTGCCGTCCGGATCGTTGACGAAGAAGAACAGGTTGTTGCCCGGTCCATGTCGTCCGGGGCCCCAGCGCAGGGTGATGCGTCGATCGGCGAAGCGGTCCGCCCAGTCGCGGATCGCTGTCCAGTCCGCCACGTCGTAGCAGAGGTGGTCGAGCCGTTTCCGGGGTGCCCTGAACACTGCGATGCTGTGATGTTCCGGGCTGCAGCGCAGGAAGGCGGAGGTCAGGTCGTCCGCTTCGTCACTCACATAGTCGGAAGGCGCGAAGCCCAGCACGTCGCAATAGAAGCGGACCATCCGTCCGGCTTCGTCGCTGGCGAAGACGATGTGCTGCAAGCGGGGAAAATCCGGCGCGTCCGTCGCCGGCGCGTCGGCCGCGACGCCGAAGACGAGCCGGTTGCCGTCGGGATCGGCCAGCTCGATCGCCGGGCCCGACAGCAATGTGTCGAAGATATCCCCGACCCCGACCTTTTCGGAAACCAGCCGGCCGCGAAGATCGGCCAGGTGCAGGGGGTCGGGCAGGGCGAAGATGCTATGATCGACGCTGTTCGCGCTTCCCGGCCGGATCGACAGCCTGCGGCCGGCAAGAGAGCCGGTCCAGACGTCACCGTGCCACTCGCCGCGATAGCCCATGGCGTCCATGTAGAAGCCCGCCAGCCGACGTGGGTCCGGCGAGGTCAGCGCGACACCTGCAAGATGGGCGCGCAACCGGGGCGCTCCGCCCTTCGGCAACCGGTCGAGATGTCCCTCCGCTTCGATCATCGTCTTTGTCCGCTCCTCTGGTAGCAGCCCCGCCGGGCAGCTTTTCCGGCTATCGTCGGCCTGCTTGACACAATTAAGCTTTGCTAGCATAAGTTATTATATAAGTGCAATGGCACGTTGTTTCGTTCAAGGAAGTTGAGGGGGCTGATCGTGCGTTACATCTCGTTTTCGATCGAAGGGGCTGCTCGCTGGGGATGGACCGACGGCGATCGGGTCTGGCCGCTCGACCATGTCCATCCATCGCTGAAGGCGGCGATCGAGGCGGGGCCGCTGGGCGGGGTACCCGCTACGGACGGATCGTCCTTCGCGCTCGCGGATGTCGTGTTCCTCCCGGTCCTGCCCGATCCGGGGAAGATCCTCTGCGTCGGGCTGAACTATGAGAACCACCGCCGCGAGACCGGGCGGGCCGAGGTCGCCCATCCGACGATCTTCACGCGCTTCGCGGATTCGCAGACCGGTCATGGCGCGCCGATCCTTCGTCCGAAGGAATCCGAGAAGCTCGATTATGAAGGCGAGCTGGCGATCGTGATCGGCAAGGGGGGACGGCGGATCGCCGAGGCCGACGCTCTGGACCATATCGCCGGCTATAGCTGCTACAATGACGGATCGGTCCGCGACTGGCAGGCGCATACGATTCAGTTTACCCCCGGCAAGAATTTCCCGGAGACGGGCGCTTTCGGCCCCTGGCTGGTGACCCCGGATGCGTTCGGCGTGCCGGGCCCGCAGCGTATCCAGACTCGCCTGAACGGGCAGGTGATGCAGGACGCCGTGCTCGACGACATGATCTTCCCGATCGCGCGGCTGGTGGCCTATTGCTCGACCTTCACGCCATTGGCGCCGGGCGACGTGATCGTCACCGGGACGCCGGGCGGCGTCGGCGCAAAGCGCGATCCACAGGTCTTCATGAAGCCCGGCGACCGGGTCGAGGTGGAGATCGACGGCATCGGAATATTGGAAAACGGGATCGCCCAGGAAAGGCGTGCAGGCTGACGCTGTCCGCGCGGCATCGCGCTCCGGCAGCCGCAGAGCCGCCGCCGGGGCAAGCGGTGCGTGCCCGATGGAGAGAGAAGATGTTCCTCAAGAATTGCTGGTATGTCGCCGCCTGGCCGAACGAGCTGCCGACCGATGGCGTCATCCCGCGTCGTATCCTGGACCGGCCGGTCCTGCTCTATCGCACCGCCGAAGGTGATCCGGCGGCGTTGCTCGATCGCTGCCCGCATCGGCTGGTGCCACTGTCCGCCGGAGTGCGGAAGGGCGATCATATCCGTTGCGGCTACCACGGCATGACCTTTGCGCCGGATGGACGCTGCACGCATATTCCCGGCCAGTCCCAGATACCGTCCAATGCGCATGCGACGGCCTTTCCGGTCGTCGAGCGTCATGGCCTGATCTGGATATGGATGGGCGAGGCGACGGCCGCCGACGCCGATCTGATACCCGAACTGCCCTGGCCGACCCTGCCGAACTGGACGGCGTCGCGCGGCTATACCCACGTGGCGGGCGACTATCGGCTGCTCTCCGACAATCTGCTCGACCTCAGCCATGAGAATTACATCCATCAGGGTACCATCGGCAACGAGGAAGAGGAGAGCATCGCCGACTATCCGGTGCGCGTGACGGTGGAGGGCAAGGTGATCCGCGCGCATCGCGACATGCCCGACATCGCACCGCCACCCTTCTTCCGGGTCCTGACCGGCAGCGACCAGCGCATCGACCGGTGGCAGACTGCGATCTGGACGGCGCCTTCGATCAACATGACCGACGTCGGCGCCCGGCCGCTGGGGCAGGGGGAGGCCGATACGCTGGTCTCCCGCGTCCTGCATCTGCTGACCCCTGAAACGGCGCGATCGACCCACTATTTCTGGGCGCATAATCGCAATTTCCGGCAGGCCGACGAGGAACTGACGCAGGCGATCATCGCCGCCCACCATCGGACCTTCGACGAAGACAAGGACATGGTGGAGTTGCAACAGAAGGAACTCGACGAATCCGGCCTATCGGTCCCCAGTTTCGCGCTTCGGGTCGACGATGCGCCGCTGCGTGCGCGGCGCATGCTGGCGGGACTGATCCGGCAAGAGAACGAAGGCGCATTGAGTACGCTGGTTCGGGGGCAGCGGCTGATCCCGGATCCCGAGGCGTTGACCGCCGTGCCGGCCTGAAACCGCCAGCGGCGCATCATATCGCGCGATTTATGTTTATGTGATAAGTTATGTGATCAAAACATCATGAGAAGGGGAGGTTGTTTTGAACGACAATGTGCATTCTTGCGCGACCGGCGGCCTGTCGTCACGGTCCGGATCGTCGAATGGCGGGCGCCTGGCGTCGGCCTGCGCCCTCATGCTGATCGGCGCGAGCTATCCATCGATGGCAACGGCGCGGGCGAACGACGGCGCGATCGCCGCGGCCTCCGCCGATCAGGCGCCACTGGCCGCCGACGCCACGGGCACCATGGTCGAGGACATCGTCGTGACCGCCACCCGGCGCGCCGTGAACCTGCAGAAGGTTCCGGTAACGATCACGGCGCTGCCCGCCAGCACGCTGAAGTCCTTCAACATCACCGGCGTGCTGCAATTGTCGGACGCGGTGCCTGGGTTGCAGGTCGCGCCCAGTGGCGGCAACAACATCTATCTGCGCGGCGTCGGCACGACCAGCGCCGGCTATAACGAGGCGCAGGTCGCCGTCTATATCGACGGGCTTTATCTGCCCAATCCGGCGATGAGCATCTTCTCGTTCAACAATATCGAGCAGATCGAGGTGCTGAAGGGGCCGCAAGGCACGCTCTACGGACGCAACGCCACTGCTGGCCTGATCGCGGTGCGGACGCGCGATCCGGGCGAGCAGCTCAAGGTCGACGCCTCGCTGGGTTATGACAATTACGATACCCGTACCGAGACTCTCTATGTCTCGGCGCCGATCACGGGCAGCCTGTCAGGCAATGTCGCGGTGTACGACACCAAGCAATATCAGGGCTGGGGCAAGAACGTCTTCACCAGCAATGACATCCAGAAGAACCGGGAGACCGGCGTGCAGGCCAAGCTGCTGTGGGATGCGGGACCCAATACCAGGATCACCACCAACTTCATCTTCGACACCAACAACCGTACCTACGGCTATGGCTATCACATCCTGCCGGGTACGATCGGCGCCGACGGCACGACCTATGTCGGCAGGAACAATGTCGCGTCGCGCATCGATGCCAGCGCTCCGTTCAAGGCCTATATCGGCGCGCTCAAGATCCAGCAGGATCTCGGCTTCGCCACGCTGATGAGCCTGACCGGCTATCAGCACAGCAGCCAGAAGCCGACCAACCCTGCGAACAACGCCATATTGGGACAGCCTTTGCCCGGGCAGGGCTCGACCATCTTCGACTTCGACCAGACCAGCAGGACCTGGAGCCAGGAGCTTCAGCTCACGTCGAAGGCAGGCGCGTCGCGGCTGGAATGGGTCGCTGGCCTCTATTACTATAACGACAAGACCAAGATCGCCGCGGGCTCCTACAACACCTGCGTCGGAAACGCCTGCGCGACGGGTGCGGCACCGAACATCATCACCGGCCGGCCCAAGACCGACTCCTATTCGGGCTATGTCGACGGCACCTATAAGCTGTTCGACGCGACGCGGCTGACCATGGGCCTGCGTTACACCAACGAGACGAAGAGCATCACTGGCGAACAGGTGCCGTTGCCGGGCTTCCCGAACTCGGTCACCACCTTCCCGCCCGGCACGGTACTGTTTCCGGGGCAGCCCTTTCCTGGTTTCCCGAATGGCATCCCGACCAAGCTGAACTTCGAGAAGGTCACCTATCGCGTCGTTCTGGCCCAGGATTTCGGACCGAACGTGCATGGCTATGTATCCAACAATTACGGCTTCAAGTCGGGCGGCTTCAATGCGAATAATTTCAACAATCCGCCGGTGAAGCCGGAACTGCTGAATTCCTATGAGGTCGGGGTGAAGAGCGAGCTGTTCGATCGGCGCGTCCGGTTCAACCTCGCCTATTTCCACTATGACTATAAAGACGTGCAGGTCCGTTCGGCCGCCCCGCCGGCGCCTCCCGGCCGTTCGCTGCTCCAGAATGTCGGCAAGGAACGGATCAAGGGCGTCAATGGTGATTTCTCGATCATCCCGGTCCAGGGCCTGACCATCAACGGCGGGTTCGAGGTGCTCGACGCGAAATATACAAGGAACCCGGGACAGAGCTGCTCTTCACCCGGCCCGAACCAGGTCGTCGGCGGCGTGCTGGTCGGCACGGTGGTGACGGTGCCCTGCGATCTCGCCGGCTTCGACGTGGCCTTTGCCTCACCCTTCTCGGCGACCTTGGGCTTCAGCTACAAGCTGGAAACCGAGATGGGGGTTTTCACGCTCAACGCCAGCGATCGCTACACGAAGCGCTATCCGCTGCTGGCCGACCAGAGCATCTATGCGCCGGGCAGCCACATCGTGAATGCCAGCCTGGCATGGACCGCGCCGGACGGCCGGTTCGACGCCCAGGTCTACGTCCGCAACCTGACGAACAAATATACCTATGTGACCGGCTATGCCACGGCCGCGGGCTTTGCGGTGGTCCCCGGCGCGCCGCGCGTGATCGGCGCCACCGTGGGTTTCCATCTGTAGAGCTCCTCGCCGGCCCCCCGGTTCCGGCTCTAGGGTCGGTCGGGGGCGCCCGCAGGGAGCCGGATGCCGTTACTGGACAGGAATACAAATGCGATGCGCCTGATCTATTCGACCGCTGCCTGCTCGATCAGCCCGCACATCGTGCTCGAGGAGATCGGGCTGCCCTTCGAGACGCAGCGGGTATCGACCAAGGAGGGCGGCACGCGGACGGCGGACTATCTGAGGCTCAATCCGAAAGGCAAGGTCCCCGTGCTGATCCTCGACGATGGCCGGGTGATCACCGAGAATCCGGTGATCCTGCAGTTTCTCGCAAGGGCCCACCCCGATAGCGGATTGCTGCCTGAGCCTCTGTCCGAGGCGTTCGAGGCGCTGCAGGTCTGCGAGTATTTCTGCAATACGGTGCACAGCTTCGGGCTGACCCGTCTCTTCAATCCGCGCGCTTTCTGCGTGCATGAGGAGCATCATGCCGAAATCCGGGCGGAGGGCGCGCATGTCGTCGCCAAGGCGTTCGCGCTGGTCGCCCCTCGTCTCGAAGGTGCGTCCTTTCTGTTCGATCGCTTCTCGATCGCCGACGCGGTCCTGTTCTTCTTCGAATATCATGCCCGCCGGCTACAGCTCGCAATGCCGCCCGCGGTGGATCTGCATCTCGACCGGCTGCTGGAGCGGCCATCGATCCGCGCGGTATTGGCGCGTGAGGGGCTCGCCTAGGCCACCGTTTGTGAGGATGAATCGGATGACGGACGGAAGGCGTCGGATGCGCAACATCGCTCTCGCCGCGTTGATGACGGCGGCGCCGGCAGTATCTCCGGCGCAGGCTCCCTCGGCGATCGAGCCGCTCGTTGCCGGCGCGTTCACTCCCTATGTGTCGGTCAGCCCGGTCGTGCTGTCGGCGCCTGGCCGGGGGCTGGATCTGGAGGTTCGGGTATCCGCTCCGGTGACGGGCCGCCATCTGCCGATCATCATCTTCTCGCACGGCAATGGTTGGTCGCTCGACGGCTATGGTCCGCTCGTCCATTTCTGGGCGAGCCACGGCTTCATCGTCGTCCAGCCGACCCATCTGGATTCGCGGGCGCTGCGCCTCGATCCCGACGATCCGCGCAGGCCGTTGATCTGGCGATATCGGGTCAACGACATGAAGCGCATCCTCGACAATCTCGACAGGCTGGAAGCGTCGGTCCCCGGCCTGAAGGGAAGGGCTGACAGGACGCGTATCGCGGCGGTCGGGCACAGCTATGGCGGGCATACGACAGCCCTGCTGCTGGGCGCCCGCGTCATCGGCCGGGATCGCAGGATCGGTGAGGATTTGTCCGATCCGCGGATCAAGGTCGGCGTGCTCATCACGCCGAGCGGCAAGGGCGGGGGCGATCTCAGTCCGTTCGCCGCAGAACATTATCCCTTCCTGGACGTCAGCTTCGGCGAGATGACCGGCCGCGCCCTGGTCGTCGTGGGCGACAAGGATCAGTCGCGGCTCAGCGTCCGTGGCCCCGACTGGTCCACCGATGCCTATCATCTGAGTCCTGGCGCCGATTGCCTGGCGACCCTGTTCGGGGGAGAGCATCTGCTCGGCGGCATTTCGGGTTTCGAGGTCAAGGAGACGACCGACGAGAATCCGGACAGGGTCGCTGCGGTCCAGCGGATCAGCTGGGCCTATCTTCGTACCGCACTATATCCTGGCGATCCGGCCTGGGCGGCGATGAGTGCGGCCCTGAAGGCCGCGGCGAAACCCCAGGGGCGGATCGATTGCAAATGACCAATTCGGGGGCAGCCAGCACCATGTCGACCATCGCCATCGCACAGGGGACCGTCGTTTCGACCGACGGCACCGTCCTTGCCTACCAGCGGCTCGGCAGCGGAGCGCCGCTGGTCGTGTGTCATGGCTCCTTCTCGGTGGCGGGTGACTGGCGCCGTTTCGGCGAGGCGATGGCCACGAAGCGCACGGTCTATCTCTACGACCGGCGTGGTCGCGGGCTCAGCCAATTGGCGGCATCCGAATTCGCGCTTGATGCCGAAGTGGACGATCTGGCTGCGATCATGGCGCTTGCCGGGCCGGGAGCGGCGCTGCTCGGCCACAGTTTCGGGGGCGGCTGCGCCCTGAGCTTTGCGCAGCGAGAGAGCTTTACCGGCCCGCTGATCCTCTACGAGCCGCGCCATTCCACGCGGGTACCTGTGAGCCGAGGGCATATCCCGGAGCTTCAAAGGCTGATCGATGCCGGCGATCAGGATGCGGCCATGGCGTTCGCGCTGACCCATGTCGTCGGCCTGCCGTCCGAGGCCGTCGCTGGAATGCGCCAGTCTCCGATGTGGAAGGCACTATCGAGGACGATCGGCGCCTTTCCCAAAGAGTTGCGCCTGCTGGACAGCCTTGCATGGCGTCCCGGCGACCTGGATACGATTGCCGGGCCGGTGTCGCTGCTGATCGGCGAACAGAGCCCCGTGCTACCGGATGCCGTATCGCCCGACGTGGCGTTGCAGGAATTGCTGCCTGGCTTGCGCAAGCGGGTCATCCCGGGGGAGGGGCACCTTGCTTATGCATCCTCACCCGCACTGCTTGCCGATATCGTCTGCTGCTGCCTCACGGGGGGAGAAGATTGATGGTGTAGACGGGTGAGCGGAGGTGGCGTCCATTTCCGATGATCCGGCGCGGGCTCTGCCGATAATGATCGGGCCGAACCCCGGTGCCCGCCTCGTCGGGGAGCGTCATCGATCCGAAGTAGGGTGCCCGGCCGCTTGGCTGACCGATCGAATCCCTCCGTCTCCGTGGTCGACGAAACGCTCGGTGTACGGTCAGGGGGGGGGGGGCGGGGCGATCCAGCGGAAGAATTCGACGAAATATCCGCCGGGGTCGCACACGCGGAACTCGGTGGTACGGCCGCGGCAGCCGGGTTGGAAGCCGTCGTCGGGCCCGAGCGAGCCCGCGGCCCTCAGGCGGTCGTGCCATTGTTCGAGTTGATCGGTCTCGATCGACAGCGTCGCCCCCTTGTTGCGGCCGGGCACCGGGCGCTGGCTGCCGCTCACCGCATCGACAAGCCCAAGGCTCTGGCCGGGTGTTATGCGCAGCAGCACCAGCCAGTCCTGGTTGAAATAAGGCTCGAAGCCCAGCACCTCGCGGTACCAGCGCACCGCGGCGTCGAGATCGTCATAATAGAAGAAGGTGATCGTCCCGGCGATGTCGGGCCTGCCCTCCGCCGGCCCCGTCATCGCGATGCAGCCACCGTCATTGGTAGAAATCGATGTTCTGCTCGACCCGGTTGAGCGTGGCGCGCAGCGCGTCGAGCTCCGCGCGCGACAGGCCGGCCAGCGCCTCCTGCTGGTGGCGATAGGCGGTCAGCAGGATCGCTTCGAGCTTCTCGATCCCGGCCTGGGTCAGCGTCACCTCGGTCGCGCGTGAATCCTCCGTCGAGGCCTGGCGGGTCGCCAGGCCGTCGGCTTCGAGTTGCATGATGACGCGGCTGACGGTGGGCTGTTCCATCAGCGCCTGTTCGGCGATCTTGCCGATGGTGAGCGTGCCGTAGGACCGCAGCACGCTCATTACGCGCCAGCGCGACGGCTTGATTCCCTGGCTGCGCAGGCGCGCCTGCAATCTTTGATCGAGCCGGTTGGTCAGCCGGTAGAGCTGATAGGGAAGATAGTCGTTGAGCCAGCTGTTTCCGGCCTGCGCCTCTTCGAGGTTCGATCGCGCCGTTTCGCGGGGCTTTTGCAGCTTGGTCACGCGGAACAGCTTATAGCAACTATTGCGCTGGTCAATCGGGCAAACAGCATATACAGATAATAAAACATATATAAATGGATATTTATGGGAGGGGTGCTTGGCTGACGGATCGCGCGTGAACGAACAATGGTCATCCCGGCTCTCGTTCATCTATTCGATCGGCGCGGCGGCGATCGGCCTGGGGACGCTGTGGCGCTTCCCCTATGTCGCGGGGGCGAATGGCGGCGGCGCCTTCGTCATCCTCTACGCGCTGTTCGTCGTCGCGATCTGCGTTCCGCTGATGATCGCCGAAATGGCGATCGGCCGGCGCGGCCATGGCAGCGTGATCGCCAGCGTCGACGCCGCCATCGCGGCGAGTGGCGGTTCGCGAGGCTGGCGCGCCGTCGGCCTGCTCGGCCTGCTGATCCCCTTTTTCGGGCTCAGCTATTACAGCATCGTCGCAGGCTGGGCGATCGACTACAGCATCCTTTCGGTCGCGCAGGGCTTTTCCGGCTTCGATGCGGAGCGGTCGCGCGCCGCCTTCGGGGCGCTGGCGGCGTCGCCCGTCCGGGGCGGACTGCTCCAGCTCGGTTTCATCATGGCGACCGCCGCGGTGGTCGCGCTTGGCGTGCAGCGCGGAATCGAGACGGTCTCGCGGATCAAGATGATCGCGCTGTTCGCGATCCTGATCGGCCTGGTCATCTACAACGCCGTCACGATCGGGCTGATGCCCAGCGCCGTGTTCCTGCTGAAGCCCGATTTCGCGGCGCTCGGCGCCACCGGCGCGCTCACCGCGCTGGGTCAGGCATTGTTCTCGACCGCGATCGGCGCGGGCGTGCTGATGACCTACAGCGCCTATCTGCCCGCCAACGCATCGTTGCCGCGATCCTCTTTCGCGCTGTCGGGCGGCGTGATCGTCGTCGCGCTGCTGACCGGCTTCGCGATCTTCCCCGCCGTGCTCGCCTACGGCCTCAAGCCGGCCGAAGGTCCCAACCTGATCTTCGTCACCCTGCCCGTGGTGTTCGGGCAGATGGCGGGCGGGAGGATCATCGCGATCTTCTTCTTCGGGCTGATCGCCCTGGGCGCCTTCACCACGGCGGTCGGCATGCTCGAGCCGGTGGTCGCCCGGCTTCGCGAGACGATGAAGCTGGGTCGCGCGCCACTCGCCATCGGCGCCGGGCTGGCGATCTGGCTGATCGGCCTGCCCTCGCTATTGTCGTTCAACATATTGTCGGATTTCCACCCTCTCGCCGCGTTCGGCGCGGAGAGTCAGACGGCGTTCGATCTGCTCGATTTCACCATCGCCAACCTGATGCTGCCCGCCAGCGCGCTGATGCTCGCGCTGTTCGTCGGGTGGCGGTGCCGGACGATCGTCGGCCCTGGGGAAACCGGCCTTGGCCCGCGCGGCTTTCGGCTCTGGGGCCTCGTCGTCCGCTATGTCGCCCCGCTCGCCATTTTCGGGCTCGCCATTCACCTGCTCAGCTAGATCATGCTATACATATAGTCATATTCATATATAGATGAATGTATAAGGACGAGATGGAGCAAGATCCGCATGACCGCTGAAGCCGATTTCGGCCAATTTCGCGCGCAGTTCCCGACCACCGAGACGATGGTCTACCTCAACAGCGGATCCTACGGCCTGCTCGGCAACAGCGTGCGCGCGGCGATGGAGGCCTATCTGGCGGACCGGATCGCCAAGGGCGCGGACTGGGGCGCCTGGGTGGCGCTGGAGGACGAAGTCCGCCGGCGCATGGCCCGGCTGCTGGGCGGCGACGTCGACGAAGTCGCCGTGACGGCGTCGGCGTCGGCGGGCATCAACGCGGTGGCGAGCAGCATCGACTTCTCCGCGCGGCGCAAGGCGGTGGTCAGCAATTACGAGTTTCCGACCAGCGCCCAGATCTGGCACGCGCAGGAAAAGCGCGGCGCGCAGGTCGTCCATGTGGCGGAGGCCGCGGATCGCACGATCCCGCTCGCGCATTTCGATGCGGCGATCGACCATGACACCGCGATCGTCGCGCTGTCGCACGTCTGCTACCGCCATGGTGGCAAGCTGCCCGCCGACCAGATCCGCGAGATCGCCCGGATCGCGCATGAGCGCGGTGCGCTGGTGATCCTCGATTGCTACCAGTCGATCGGCACCGAACAGATCGACGTCCGCGCGCTGGGCGTCGACTTCTGCGTCGGCGGCATGCTCAAATATCTGCTCGGCTCGGCGGGCAGCGGCTTCCTGTGGGTGCGCGACGCGCTGACCTCCGTGCTGGTGCCCGGCACGTCGGGATGGTTCGCGCAGGCCGACGCCAACATGATGGACATCTTCGCGCATGATCCCAGCCCCAGCGCGCGCCGTTTCCAGGGCGGGACGCCACCGGTGCCGAGCCTCTACGCCGCCAAGGCGGGGCTCGACCTGATCCTCGACCTCGGCGTCGAGGCCATCGAGCGCCGCGTCCGCGCGCTCACTCGCCTGGCGCTCGACCGGCTGACGGAGGCGGACATCGCCGTCGCCACCCCGGACGACGATGCGCTGCGCGGGCCGATGATCGCGATCCCGGTGCGCGACGAGGATGCGTTCGTCGCGCAGTTGTTCGCGCAGAACATCGTGACGTCGAGCCGCGACGGCAACATCCGCGCGGGCTTCCATGCCTATAACAACGAAGCCGATGTCGAGCGCTTCGTCGATGCGCTGGTCCGGAGCGGCCAGTGCTTCGCGCGACGGGAAGCGGTGGGGTAGGGGGCCAGGCTGGGGCCTGGATCGAGCCGGGTTCTCCGACCTCCCCGTCGTCATTCCCGCGAAAGCGGGAATCCACGGTCACGGGGCATCAAGCCTCCAGCGGGCCGCCGTCCATGGATTCCCGCTTTCGCGGGAATGACGGAAAACAGGAAGTCGCTAGCCCCTCAGGCCTCAATAGTTGATCCCGGGGTTGTCGCCGGGATGGATGAGCCCGACCACGTCCATGCCGTCGGGATGCGTGCACTGCAACGAATGGCGATGCTTGCGCGGGAAGAAGATCACGTCGCCGGCGCGGACGCGGGCACGGACGCCCTCGTTCCAGATCACGCCCTCGCCCGACAGGATGATCAGCGCCTCCTCATAGAGGTGGCGGTGCATCTCGGCCCGGGATTGCGGGATATGGCCGATGAACTGGGTCGCGGTGGTCGAACCGATCCGCTTGTCGACGAGCATCTGGAAATAGCGCGGCCCCATGGCGTGGCGCTGGTTTTCGTCGACGCCGACCGTGCGATCGGGCCAGCGGGCGTCGAAATCGTCGGGCATCGTCGCCAGCTCGTCGAGCGCGTCGGTGGCGGGGCAAGCGTGGATATGGACGCCGAGCGGCGCATCGCCCTGCTGGGTGAAGCGGAATGCCTCACCGCCGCGGACATAGACGCCCATGTCCCTGGCGAGGGGGAAGCTGCGCCCGGAAATCTCGACGTTGCCTTGTCCGGCCATCGTCCAAAGCACGACGTCGCCGGCCGGAGACGCCAGCACGGGCGATCGGCCGCGCCGCAGTTCACCGTAGAATTGCGCCTGGTGCTGCGCGCCCATTGCGGTCGACACGATCGTGCGGCACCACCAGTCGCCAGCCGTCGCGGGGCGGGTCGCTTCGGCAGCGATCACATAGCAATGGCCGTCGAGCGAGCGGATGCCCTCGGCGTCGCTTTCCGCCCAGGGCAGGTCCTCGGCCCGTTCGGCCTCTTCGGCATAGCCGCCGGGAATGTTGCTGTGCGCGCCGTCGCAGAAGGGCCCCGTCGCGGTCTGCTTGCAGCCGCAGAACAACACTTCCTCGCCATCGACGGTGCAGTCGTAGCGGATCGGCTCAATGCCGGTCCCTTCGTGCGAACGGCCATCGCAAAAGGGTTGTCGCTTCGATCGCCCGCAGGCGCACCAGAGGTAGGAGCGCCCGGCCTTCAATTCCTTGTAGAACGGCTTGCGGCTTGCCACGATGGCATCGCCCATCGATATTCTCCCTGAAACGCACGACTATGCCGTCGCCTCGCCGGTGCGGCCGGCGACGGCATGACACGGCTATCGACCGGTCATTCGAGCCAGAGCGGCCGATCAATCTCGTACCAGATCTCAACTTCCATGTTGCGGTGATCCATCACCCCCAGGTGATAGGGATCGTTCTTCTTATATTCGGCATAGGGTCCGGGATAATCGCGGCGGCGCTTCTTGTAGGCCTCGAAGCTCGCCAGGTCCTCATATTCCCAGACGATGAAATGGCGGCCGCTGTTGGGGCCGGCGATTTCCTTGACGTAATAGCGCAGACTCTTCCATTCCTTGAACAGGTGGCGATGGGCGCCCACCCATTTGAGGAAATTCTGCATCGCGGCGTCGTGTTCGGCTTCCTTGCCCTGGATCGGAAACCAGCTTTCGGCTTCGAAGATCGCCATGTCAGCGCGCTCCCCTGCCGCCGCCGAACTCACCGCCATAGAGGCGCGCGACGCGCTCCAGCTCGGCATCGCTGGGCCGGCGCGGATCGGCGTCCATCGTCGCGGCACCAGCCGCGGCAGGCGCGCCCACCGCGACGCCCGCCATCGCGAGCGAGGCGAGCCCCAGCGCCTGGCGACGGCTGGTGACCAGTTTCTCGTCCATCTCCTGTCCTTTCATGGTGATCCAGTGGGCCGGAAGTCTAGAATGGACTGGATTTATGTCAATTCATTTCATATGAAAACGCATATTTATTGGGAGATCGAAATGCGGATTATCGGCCTGGCGCTCACGCTTCTGGGGACCGCCTGTGCGCTTCCCCCGGCCACTGCCGAACGGCCGGCGGCCCCGGTCGCGGCGCCGATCAAGGGGCAGATGACCTTCCTCTATTACAAGGACCTGCCGGCCGCCGCCGCCTTCTACGAGAAGCTGCTCGGCACGCCGCCGCAGGACACGCCGGCCTGGGTGCGGCTGTTCGACCTGACCGATACCGCCACGCTGGGGCTGGTCAATGCGCAGGACGGGACGCTGCGTCCGTCCGACAACAAGCCGGTGATGGTGACGGTGGTGGTCGACGGCGTCGCCGCGGTCGACGCCTGGTACGACCGCGTCCGCGCGCAGGGGATCGCGATCAGCGAGGAGCGCAAGACGACGCGGCTCGACGACAAGCGGTCGATCCATGCCTTTATCTTCAAGGATCCCGAGGGCTATGCGATCGAGATATTGAGCTGGACGGCCAGCCGGCCGCGTTGAGCCGGCGCTCCCTTCGGGGGGCGCCTTTTTATCTGATCCGCTCAGCCTTTCCTCAGAGTCTGACTCAAAAGTCCCCGCTCACCCTGAGGAAGCATTGAGCCTAGGCGAAATGCTGTCTCGAAGGGGCCTTCAAGGCTGGAAATATCCTTCGAGACAAAGCTTCGCCAAGCTCAGCCTTTCCTCAGGAGGAGCGGGACAGTCGCGTCAAATGAAACGCTCGATGCTCTGAAAAGAAGAACCCCCGCCGGCGCCCTGCCGACGGGGGTTGTTCTTTTGGGCAGGTGGCAGGCGGCGACCGAATGGTCGCCGGCCGCCAGGATCAGAACTTCACGCTGCCCCGCACGCCCCAGCGCCGCAGTCCCGGCACCACGGCGGCGCCGTTGGCGAAGCCGAAGTCGAAGGAGGCAGTGTAATATTTCTTGTCGAACAGGTTCTCGACATAACCGACGATGCGGAAGCGGTCATTCTCCACGCCGATCCGCAGATTGGCCTTGCCATAGCCCTTCACCTCATAGGGGAAGCGCGGCTGCCCGGTCAGCACCGCGGCGATGTTGTTGACCGTGGTATAGGCGTCGTCGGTGTAGAAATATTCGCCGCGCACGAACGCGTCGAAATCGCCGGTCAGCGGCACGGTATATTGGGCGAAGGTCGACAGCGTCCATTCCGGCGCCTTGGGCAGCGGCTTGCCCGACAGGTCGACCGTGCCGAAATTGGTGCGCGCATCGGCGAATTTGTCGAACCGCGCCCTGAGATAGCCGATGTTCAGCCCGAGCTCGAGCTGGTCGGTCGGCGCCGCGAGCAGTTCGAGCTCGGCGCCCTTGCTGGTCGCGCTCGCCGCATTCGATATGCCGGCATAGTTGATGATGTTGCCGTTGGCGTCGCGGCCGATGACGCCCGAGCTCACCTGCACGTTGTTCCAGTCGATGTAGAACAGGGCGAGGTTGGCGCGCAGGCGGTTGTCGAACAGGGTGCTCTTCACGCCCACTTCGTAGTTCCACAGGGTCTCCGCGCCGAAGTCGCTGCGCGCGCGTTGCGGATCGAGCTCGAAGCCGCCCGACTTCCAGCCCTTCGAGGCGCTTGCGTAGAGATTGACGTGGTCCGCCGCCTTATATTTGATCACGAAGCGCGGCGACACGTCGCTGAAGCTGCGGCTGCCCTGCACGTTCTGGAGCGGGCCGCCGAACTCGATCTGATCCTCGAACCGCTTGATCTTGTCGTGCGAATAGCGGGCGCCCGCGGTCAGCGAGAGTGCGTCGGTGACGTCGAAGGTCGCTTCGGCGAAGAGCGCCTTGGATGTGATCTTCTGATTGTAGTGCGACAGCTCGATCGGGAAATCCTCGGGCAGGCCGATGTCGTTCTGGACACCCGCCGCGATAAACTCGCCCTCGCGATGCTTGTCCTGCGCATAGACGGCGCCGACGATCCAGTTCAGCCGCTTGTCGCCGACCGACTGAACGCGGAACTCCTGCGAGAAGCTCTTGCGCCGTTCATAGTTGAAGCCTTCGCGCAGGAAGTCGACGCTGGAGAAGTCGAGCTCGCCGCTGCGGTCGAACTTGGCGGAGCCGTAGCCGGTGATGCTGGTGACGCCGACATTCTCGCCGGTCCAGGCGACCCGGCCGACCGCGATATGATATTCATTGTCGACCACCAGCGGCGCATCGTGCGCATAGTTGCGGCGGTTGTTTGGATAGAAGCCGAGATTGGCGTCGACCGGGCAGGAGAAGGTGACGCCCGGGCAGATCGACTTGATGAAGTCGCTCAGCACGCCGGTATGGATCAGGCCGAAATCGTCGTCCTCTTCCCTGGTGTAGTTGTACGACAGGTCGATCGTCAGTGCGTCGGTCGGCGTCGCGCGCAGCGAAAGGCGCGCCGCCTTGTAGTCGCGGCCGTTGCCGCCGCCGATCGGCGCCTTGTTGTTGAACTCGCCGTTGGAGGTTTCCCATTTGCCGGCGGCGCGGATCGCGACCATGTCGCTCAGCGGCACGTTGACCATGCCGCCCAGCTCATAGGTGCCGAAGCGGCCCGCCATCACATTGGCCTCGCCGGCGAAGCCCGTCGTGTCGGGTTTCGCGGTGTTGAGGCTCATCACGCCGCCCGACGCGTTGCGTCCGAAATAGGTGCCCTGCGGCCCGCGCAGCACCTCGATCCGCTCCATGTCGATCAGGTGCGGGTTGAGCGCGATGTTCGAGATGTTGA
The DNA here is from genome assembly GCF_900167915.1 of Rhizorhabdus histidinilytica. GTDB lineage: Bacteria > Pseudomonadota > Alphaproteobacteria > Sphingomonadales > Sphingomonadaceae > Rhizorhabdus > Rhizorhabdus histidinilytica. The sequence goes on from NZ_FUYM01000001.1 coordinate 202,334, forward strand.
AGTCGTCGAGATAGATACCGAACGACGATGCGTTGCCGCCGACGTTGGAGATGCCGCGCAGCGCCAGGCCAAGCGCGCTGCTCGACACGTTGTTGCCGCTGCGCACCGGGCTGTCGGTGATGAAGACGTTGGGCGTGTTCTGGAAATAGGCGCCGACGTCCTGGATGTTCGCACGCTGCAGTTCCTGCGTGTTGAACGCGGTCACCGCGACCGGCACGTTCTGGATGCTTTCGCTGCGCCGCTGGGCAGTGACGACGATGTCCTCCAGCCCCTGATTCTCGCCATCGGCCGCGCTCTGCGCCGATGCCTGGCCACCGATCGCCAGCAGGGCGGCAATCGCGCTGCCGCTGGCCATGCGCAGCATATGGTTGGTCATCCTTTTCATTGGTTCAGCCTCCCTCTCATCACCTTATTCAGCATCCATGGGGCGATATCTCGTGACCCTCGGTATCGGTATAATCAGTTTATGCTTAAAAGTGTATATGAAATTGAATAGATTTGCGCGAGCCTGAAAATGGCTGGCCGGAGCTACCGGCGCGGCGCGAAGATGGCGTCGAGCCGCGCGGGCGCCGACGGATCGCGCTCCAGCCGCGGATAGCGCAGCCCCATGGTGCAGGCGACCCTGACGTCGCGCACCGCATCGGCGCGCCTGACCGTCAGCGTCAGCGGGTCCGTGCGTCCCTTGCAGGCCCTGACGGCCTGATCGAGGTGGCCGGGCTCATAGGTCCGGCCGTCGACCGCGAGGATCTGGGTGCCGATTGTCAGCGCGGCGGCGAAAGCCGGGCCGTCCCATATCACGTCAGTGATGGTGCCGCCCTTGTCCGCCGTCAGGCCGATCGACCAGCTCAGGTCGGTGACGCCGCGCTGCGTCTCTCCGCTGCGGAAGAAACCGGTCGGCGTGTCGGTATAGACCAGGCGATAGCCGCCGCGCGCCAGCCCGTCGAGCGGCGCGTCGGGTGCGACCTCGTCGACGCGGTCGTGGAAATAGCGGGCCCAATCCCACGGGGCGATCGCGTTCAATCCCGCCACGACATCGTCGAAGACATAGGGAACCGGCCGATAGGACCCGTCGTCGATCGAGAAGAAGGCCCGAACGAAATCGTCGAGGCTGCGCTTGCCGCCCGACAGCGCGCGGATTCGCGTGTCGACGTCGAGCCAGATAAGCTGTCCTTCGAGATAATAGTCGGCGCCCCGCTGCCAGTTGGGCCAGGGCTGCGCGCCTTCGGCGTAGATCGAATGATTGGTGGTATCGAGCAGCGGGCGCCATTGCCGGCCGGTCCGGTTCTGCATCGTCGCGGCGCTCAGCGCGAAATTGTCGAGCCCTTCCTGCAGGCTGTGCAGTCCCGAACGCACGGACAGCACGGCACCGAGATAGCGCGTCAGCCCTTCATAGACCCACAGCAGGCTGTTCTGCATCGGCGTGTCGAGCGTAGGGGTCAGCAGGTCCGCGCCGCGACGGAACTTGCCGTTCCAGCTATGGACGAATTCGTGCGGCAGCAGTTCCCGGCTCGGCGCGGTGCCGGCCCAGTCGGTGAAATAGTCGGGGACCGTGAAATTCTCGCTCGACCGGCTGTGCTCGGCGCCGAGGCTGCCGATCCTCTCGGTCAGGCCGAGCAGGAAGTCATAATGGTCGTAGTGGCGCGATCCGAACAGCTTGAGGCTCTGGTCGACCAGCCGGCGATGCGCTTCGATCTGCGCAGGGGTGGCGGCGAGCAACTCGGGCCGGTCGGCGAAGACCGCCAGCCCGACCGGAGCCTTCGATTCTTCGAGCTTGTAGCGCGCGGAATAGCGGCCGGCGAGGATCGGCGAATCGACCAGCGTCTCATAATCGACCGGCTTGAAGCGGATCACGCCGTCGGCGACGCTGTCGGTTGTGAGCGCGGTGGCGAACTGCCAGGCGTCGGGCAGGCGGACCGATGCCTGCACCGTCATCCGGCGCGAGGGGTAGCCCGCCGGATAGGGCGCCAGCGATGTCCATTGCAGGTCGATCATCGCCGGGCTGACCTCGATCCGGCCCATCTTCGGATCGGTCGGGGAGAGATATTGGAAGCCGAGCTCGATCGTGTCCGTTCCTTCCGGCACGTCGATATGGATCGCGTGCATCATGACCGGGTCGCGCTTCCAGCCGATCCGGGTGCCTTCGGCATGCACGGTCAGTCCGGCGATCCGCGCGATCGGTCCCGATGGGGCATGGTGGCCCGGCACCCAGCGCGGGAAATAGATCGTCATCGGCCCGGGGCCCGTCACGGGCAAGGTCATCGTCCCGCGCAGGATCGCGCGGGAGACGTCGCGCGCGTCGATCGCCAGCCGGATGACGCCGGGATAATCGGCATCGCGCAATGGCATGCCGGCCTGTAGCGACCCCATGCCCTGGCCCTGCGCCGCATGCGGCGCGAGGACGAGAAGTGCGGCACACGCCGCCGCAACCTTGCCGATCATCGAACTTCCTCCCCCCGTCGATACCGGCCGACTCCGGTATTAATCTATATTATATCATATGATTTTGTATGTTTATCAAGTCGATTGATCGGCGGTATCTTCGGCGGAAAGGAAAGCGCGCGAGGTCTGGGGAGGGGGCGTCGGCCTTCACGAGCGAGCGAGGGGCGTACCGCCAAGGTCGGCCCTGCCCGCCGGCAACCGGATCGGGGGCCGGTATGGCGGGCCCGTTCAGAGCTCGCCGAAGCGGTCGCGTACCCAGTCGGCGATGTAGCTTTTGACAGGCTCCATACTGTCAGCGCTGCAATGCTCGACGCCGCCTTCGCGCTCAGTGAACAGCTTGAGTTCGACACGAGGGCTGTTGATCGCCTGGTCGCGGCTCTGATGGGCATATTCGCGCGGGATCTGCCGATCGTTCGCGCCGTGGGTGATCAGGAAGGGCACGGTCATGTTCTGCATATGCCCGTTGAGCGTCACCTTGGGCATCAGCGCCATGAAGCTGTCCATGTCCGGCTGGCCCCAGACCCACATGACATGCTCCCAATAATGGGGCACCGGATTCTCGCCCTCGTTCTTCAGCCGGCGCGACTGGAGCCCGCCCCAGTCATGGTTGCCGCCCCAGGCGACGCACAGCTTGAAGCGCTTCTCGTAGATCGCGGCGCGCGGCGCATAATAGCCGCCGAGCGACCAGCCCATCATCCCGATCCGGTCCCTGTCGACGTCGGTGCGCGTCTCGAGAGCGTCGATGGCGGCCCCCGCCCAGCGCTCGGTGTCGTGGATCGCGGGCAGGCCGTTGAGGCGCAGCGCCTCCCCGACGCCGGGCTGGTCGACCGCGAGCACCGAGATGCCGCGCCTGGCGAAGGTGTCGCCGATCGACAGGGCGATCATCTCCTTGACGCTGTCGAGGCCGTTGCAGAACACCATCGTCGGACGCGGCCCTTCGCCCTCTCCGGGGATGAACAGGCCCGGGAAGCTCGATCCTTCGAACGGGATGTCGATCCGTTCCCAGCCGAGCCCGGAGGCGTCGATCGCGCGCTGCATGGTGTCGAGCATGGTGCGGTACATCCGCTTGCGCGGCGCATAGTCGCGCGCCTGCATGCGTTCGGCGGTCATGTAATAGGCGGTCGCGCGCCGATATTTCTCCCCGGCGCTCAGTGCGTTCCCGGCCGCCTCGCATTCCTCGCCCAGCTCCACCAGCCGGTCCGCCATCCGGCCCCAGCTATCGAAGAAGGCCGCGGTTCCCTTGTCGGCGCCCTCGCGCGCGATCTCGCGCACCTCGTCATTGGCCTTGTCGATCTCCCCCATCGCCGCGCCCATGCACAGGCAGATGTTGACGCTGAGGTTCCAGACGTAGTTTCCGGGAAATGGTTCGTACATCATACCTCCTTCAGGCGGGTTCGGATGGTTGCGCGGCCTCGTTGGCGACGAGCCGTGCATAGATGCGGCGGGCGCGGGTCGAGCCGTTGTCGATGGCGAGCAGAGCGGGCCTGAGGTCGAACAGGTCGGCGTCGCCCAGCGCCCGCTGCTGCGCCTCGATCATCGGCTTGTCCTCCTGTTCGAAGGCCACGCGCAGACCCGCCGCCATCGCGGCGTTGTAGGCGGGGTCGTCGGTGCGGTAGTTGCGCGAGTTGCAGTAGAAATAATGCGTCGTCGCCGCGGTCTCCGGCGTCATGACGTGCGCGTTCCAGGTGTCGATCCCTTCTTCCCGCGGCCGGCCCATCGGCGTCGCCCCGGTGCGCAGGATCATCACCCCGTCCGGGTGCCACAGCACCTCGGTCCACATGTCGGTGTCGATCATCGGATCGGGCATTTCCGGGCGGAAGATCGGGATCGCCGGCTCGCCGCTCGCTAGCCACTGGACGAACACCGCATCGCCGCGCTCCTCGACATGCGCGCGGGTCCGGGTGATCGATCCGCCGCCCAGCGTCGCGGGGTGCAGATAATCGGCATGCGACAGGTCGAGGATATTGTCCTCGAGCAGTTTGTGGCTGGCGGCCGTGTACATATAGCCTTTGCTGAACGCATGCTCGCCCGCCGTGTCGACGAAGGCCATGTCCGGAATCGCGGCGGCGTCGGCGCGGTCGGGATCGCCGGTCCACACCCACAGGATGCGGTGCCGCTCGACGCAGGGGTAGGTGCGGATCGCCAGCGCGCCGGTGATCGCGCCGTGCGGGTTGTCGATGCACCGTCCCGATGCGCCGTCGAACGTCAGCCCATGATAGCCGCAACGGACAGTCGCACCCCGGGTCCGGCCCATGTGCAGCGGAGCGAGGCGATGCGGACAGCGGTCGGCGACGGCGAACAGCGACTCCCCGTCGCGCCAGAACAGGATCGCCTCGCCGACGATCGTGCGGGCGAGCGGGGCGCCCTCGGCCAATTCGTCGGCCCAACCCGCAAAATACCAGCAGTTCCGCAGGAAGCTCATCGCGTGCCCTCTGTCCAATGGACCATCGGCAGGCCCGCGACCGGGCTGTTGAAGGCCGGTATCCGGGTTGCGCGCAGGCCGCCAAGATAGACGGTCCCGAGGTCGGGGCCGCCGAAGGTGATGCTGGCGAGCCAGGGGCAGATGCGCCCGCCGCACGCCATCAGCGTGTCGAACGCGACCGGCTTGCCGGAAGCGAACTCCGCTTCGAAACGGGCTGTCGCCTGCGGATCGCCATCGTTGAGCAGTTCGAGGAGATCGCCCTCCGGGGTGATCGCCACCAGCCGGTCGGCGAAGATCATCGTCGCCCAGAGATTGCCGAAGGCGTCGAAGGCGATACCGTCGATCACGCCGTCGCCCAGGTTCGACGGGCCGTAGACCTCCCGGTCGGTCAGCGATCCGTCGGGCTGCACCCGCAGGCGCGAGACCCGCTTGCCGGTGGTCTCCGCGACGTAGAGCCATTCCTCCCTGGCATCGAGGCGGATCTCGTTGGTGAAGTGGAAGCCGTCGGCGACGATGCGGATGCCGCGTTCGTCGAGCAAGCAGATGCAGCCGTCCGCGAGCGTCGGCGTTATGGCGTCGCTCCATGGATTGACCTGGGTCGACACGGTGATCCACAGCCTGTCGCGGCTGTCGCGCAGCACGAAATTGACCTTGCCCAGCGGCTTTCCGTCGAGGCTGTCCGCCAGCACGCGGGTCCTGCCGTCGCGCGTCATCAGCTCCAGCCGGTCGGTGCCGAAGTTGGAGATCAGGATGTCGCCGTTGCGGGCGAAGGCGAGGCCGTTGGGCAGCGTGCCGCCGAGCAGGCTCCCGGCCGCATCGGCGGTGATGTCGAAATGCGGGTCCGCCTGCTGGACGACGAGCCGCTGCGAGCCGTCGGCGTCGATCCGCATCACCCCGCCGCGCGCATCGGCGCTCCACAAGGTGCCGTCGGGTTCGGCGAGGATGCATTCGGGGCGCTGCAGGTCGCGGCCGACATAGCGGATCGCGGCCGGGTCGACGCGCCAGTCGCGCAAGGGGTTGTCGGGTCGCGCCATCCTCAGTCCTCGATGATCGCCACGGCGCGTGTCCACCCGGCGGAGGCGGCACGGATCTTCATCGGAAAGCAGGCGATGGTGAAGCCTGTCGCCGGGAGCGCTTCCAGATTGTGGAGCTTCTCCAGGTGGCAATAGCCGATGTCGCGGCCGGCCTTGTGTCCTTCCCAGATCAGACCGGCATCGCCGGTCGCGAGGTATTTCTCGCGGGTGTGAACGAACGGCGCGTCCCAGCTCCAGCCATCGGTACCGGTCAGCCGCACGCCGCGTTCGAGCAGGTAGATGGTCGCCTCATAGCCCATGCCGCAGCCGGAGGTGACATAGTCGTCCCGGCCGTAGCGCTGCCCGGCCGCCGTGTTGACGACGACGATCTCCAGCGGCGACAACCGATGGCCGATCCGCTCCAGCTCGGCCTCGACGTCGGCCGCGGTCACGACGTAGCCGTCCTCGAAATGGCGGAAGTCGAGCTTGACGCCGGGCTGGAAGCACCAGTCGAGCGGCACCTCGTCGATGGTGATCGCGCGCTCGCCTTTGTTCATGGTCGAGGCGAAATGATAGGGCGCGTCGAGATGGGTGCCATTGTGGGTGATCAGCTCGATCTTCTCAATCGCCCAGGCCTCCCCGTCGGGCAGGTCCTCGGGCGCTAGACCGGGGAAGAAGCCAGCCAGCGCCGGGACCGACATCTTGTGGTCGATATAGTCGATCTTCGGCCGGAACGGCGGCGGATCGGAGATCACGTCGTTTTCGAGATAGATGGAGAGGTCGATGATCCGTCGCGCCATGGTCAGAACTCCACCCGGTCACCGCCCTTGAGGCCGAGGATCTCGCGCGCTTCCGCGGGGGTGGCGGGTTCGTGCCCCATCTCCGCCAGGATGCGCCTGATCTTCTCGACCTGCTGGGCGTTGGAGGCGGCGAGCACGCCGCGCTCGATGAACAGGCTGTCCTCCAGCCCGACGCGGACATGCCCGCCGAGCAAGGCGGCCTGGGTCAGGAACGGCATCTGGTGCCGGCCGGCGGCGAGCACCGACCATTGGTAGCTGTCCTTGCCGAACAGCCGGTCGCAGGTCTGCTTCATGAACATGAGGTTGTCGAGGTCGGCGCCGATCCCGCCGAGGATGCCGAACACCATCTGCACGAAGAAGCCGGGCTTGATCAGGCCGCGATCGAGGAAGTGGGCGAGGTTGTAGAGATGACCGACATCGTAGCATTCATGCTCGAAACGGGTGCCCGCGTCCGACAGCGTCTCCAGGATATAGGCGATGTCGCGGAAGGTGTTGCGGAAGATATAGTCGTCGGAGTTCCGTACATAGGCTTCTTCCCAGTCGTGCTTCCACGACGATATCCGCCGCGCGGCCGGGAAGAAGGCGAAGTTGATCGATCCCATGTTGAGCGAGCAGAGCTCGGGCTTGAACCTTGCCGCCGCCGCCAGCCGCTCGGCCACCGTCATCGTGATAGCGCCGCCGGTGGTGATGTTGACGACGGCGTCGGTCGCCTGGCGGATGACAGGCAGGAAGCGGCCATAGACGTCGGGGTCGCCGGTCGGCCGGCCGTCTTCCGGCATGCGGGCGTGGAGGTGGAGGATCGCGGCGCCCGCCTCGGCTGCGGCGATCGACTGGTCCGCGATCTGCTCGGGCGTGATCGGCAGCGCGTCCGACATGGTCGGGACATGCGCGCTGCCCGTCACCGCGCAGGATATGATGATCTTCGCCATTAGCCGACCGCCTGTTCTTCCTTGATGAGTTTGCGAAGGATGCGCCGCGCGCGCACCGCGCCGGCGTCGCCCTCCAGGATGACGGGGTGCATCTCCCAGAAATCCTCGCCGCCGATCGCCTCGTGCTGGGCCATGATCATCGGCTTGTCCTGATGCTCGAAGGCGAGTTGGAAGCCCTGGTCGAGCGCGGCGTGGAGCTGATCGTCGTCGCGGCGGAAGTCGCGCGCGTTCGACCAGAAATAATGGGTGCTGTTGTCGGTCTCGGGCGTCATCAGATGCACGCCTGGCGCTTCCCGGCCGATCCGCTCCGGCTGGCCCGTGCCGGTCACGCCGACGACGAGTTGCATGTTGCCGGGCGGGTACCAGGTGACGTCGAGCCAGCGGTCGACTGGCTTGCCTTCGGTTTCGTAGAGCAGCTCGAGCGCCGTCGGCAGTATCTCGTTCCGCGTCAGCCGGTTGGAATGGACGACATTCCCCACCTGCTTCACCTCGATCTCGGCATGGCGGACCGCCTCGCTGCCCAGCAGGCCCTTGTGCAGGAACTCGATATGGCCGAGGTCCATGATGTTGTCGGTCATATATTCGTAATTGGCCGGGGTGTGCATGTAGCCGCGGTTGATCGCGAAGCGATCGGGATCGAGCCCGACCAGATCGGGGATGGCCGACGGATCGGCCGTGTCCGGATCGCCCATCCAGATCCACGCCAGCAGGTGCCGCACCACCACCTTATAGGTCTGGACCCGGGCGTTGGCCGGAATCTGCCCGCTGCCGTGCGGGTTGAACAGGCATTGTCCGTCGAGGCCGAAGCGGAGGCCGTGATAGGCGCATTCGATCGCGTCGCCCATGCGGGTACCGATGCTGAGCGGCGCAAAGCGATGCGGGCAGCGGTTGCGGAGCGCGCGCACTTCGCCCTCGGCATCGCGCGTCAGCAGGATGTCCTCGTTCAGGATGCGACGATGGAAGGTCCCTTGCTCGGGGATTTCGTCGTCCCACGCCGCGACATACCAGCAGTTGCGGAGGAAGGGCATGTCCGTCTCCTCAATAGTCCGCCATCAGGGCGTGCGTCGCACGATGCAGCAAGCCGCCCTGGTCCGCATCGGGATTGTCGATGCCGCGCCATTCCTCCAGCTCCCACGCCGCGAGCTGGTCGCAGGTGTCGACGACATATTTCACGCGATCGAAGCGGCGGCGCATGAACGCCGACATCGCGGCGTCGAGCGATCCGTCCCCGCCCAGCAGCTCGCCGAGCAGGACGGCATCCTCGATCGCCATCGCGGCCCCCTGGGCCAGGTGCGGCGTGGTCGAATGGGCGGCGTCGCCGGCGATCAGGATGCGGCCCTTGTGCCAGGGATCGTCGACCAACAGGGTGAGCATCGGGCGATACACCACGCCCGCCGGATCGGTGATCAGCTGCGACAGCCGCTCGATCGGCCCGCCATAGCCCTTCAGGCGTGACCGCATCTCCTCGGCGGCGGTCGGCCCGTCATACCAGCGGCTGTCGGCCTCGGCCGTGACGACGAACATGTACATCAGCGCCGGCGACATCGGCACCAGCCCGATCTTGGTATCGGGTCCGAAGAACACCTTGCCGGTGTCCATGTCGGCCGGCCGCTCGAAATTGTAGCGCCAGACGCCCTGACCGTTGAATCGCGGCTTGTAGGTGTCGCCGAACAGCATCCGGCGGGTTTCCGAGAACAGCCCGTCATAGCCGAGGACGAGGTCGTAGCGGCGCACCTCGCCGTCGCTGAAGGTCGCGTCGACGCCGTCGCCGTCGTCGTGCAGCGCGGTCGCGATCGTGCCCAGCCGGATGTCGGTGCCGACCTCCTTCGCGCCCTGGATCAGGATCTCGTGCAGCTTCGGCCGGGTGATCCCGTTATTGGGTGGCAGGTGCGGCGCGGCGCTGTTGTCGCCGGGCGGATCGATCAGGACATTGCCCTGCGCGTCATGGATGCGCCAGCCGTCAAACGGGCCGCCATGGTCCAGGCATTGCTGCGCCAGGCCGATCCGGTCGAGCGCGCGCAGCGCGTTGTTCGGCTGGATGATGCCGACGCCATAGACGGTCCATCGCGGCTCGCGCTCGATCAGGTCGACGGCGATGCCCTGCTGCCGCAGCGCCCGCGCCGCGACCAGCCCGCCGATCCCGCCGCCGATGACCAGCGCCCTCGCAATGACCGTCATTCGCCGTCTCCGCTCACGCGCGGCGCCTCGTCGGTCATGTAGCGGAACTTCCAGGCCGGCGGCTGCTGCAGGAAGGGCGGCAGGTTGTGGACGAAATGCGCGAAGGCGAACAGCGGCTCCTGCCAGTCGCGCGGCACCCAGTTGTCGTCGACATAGTCGGCGTCGGCGCCATATTCGGCCTCGCCGCCGGCCGGGCATGGGAGATAGTAGAACAGCGCGGAATCGATGCGGTGCCGCCCCAGCCCGAAGTGTGAATGTTCCCAGCCCCTGCGCTCCATATGGTTCGCGCCGGCCATGATCTCGTCGATGTCCTCGACGCCGAAATTGGCATGGTGGAAGCGCAGCTTGCCGTCCATTCCCGGAAAGGGCGCGCTGGCGTTGAGCAGCAGCAGGTTGTGGTGGTTGTTCGATCCGCCGCAGCGGAGGTACATGCCGAAGCCGCGCTGGCTGTCCGACAGGCGGAAGCCCAGCCGGTCGCGCATGAACGCGAAGCCCGCCTCATGGTCGGGCACTGCGAAGACGACGTGGGAGATTACCTTGGGTCGCGCCCGCTCGCGCCATTTGCGATGCTGGTTGAGCCGGTTGACGCGCCCCGGCGCGTTGACCGGATCGGGCGCATAGACCACCGGCTTGCGCGCGAACGGCCGCAGCCCCATCGGCAGGCCGAAGCTCGTCCGGAAGCGGACCGTGCCGTCGGCGTCGCGCCGCACGTCGCAATCGACGAGCCCTGCTGCGAGCGTCTCCAGCGCCTGGGGCGTGTCGACGCCCCAGATCACCTCGCGGACGCCGATCCCTTCCATCGCCGTGGCGGGCAGCGCCGGGTCGCTCCGATGGCGGATGATGATGCTCGACCCCTCGTCGAGCTGGAAGCGGCCGAGGGTTTCGGACCGCTCGACCAGCGGCAGCCCGAAATCCTCGAAGAAGCGGATCGCCAGCGCGACGTCGTCCACCCCGTAGACAAGCGACTCGATACCCGTGATTGCCATATGAGCCTCAGAATTTTGCCTTGAAATCGATGCCGTAGGTGCGTGGGTCGCGCAGATAGGTGAGCCGCGGATATCCCCAGAAATCCGCCGAGATCAGCTGGTTGGAGACGATCGTCTTGTTGCTCAGGTTGCGGCCCCAGAGCGTCATGCTCCACCAGCGCCCGCTGTCGTAGGTCAGCGACGCGTTATAGGTCTCGTAGGACGGCTGGTACGATCCGCGATGCTCGTAGGGATCGAAATACATGTTGCCCGAGAAGAAGGCGTCGCCGCTGATGCTGATCTTGGCGACGTCGCCGACCGGGATGTCGTATTGCGCGCCGACGCGTGCGGTATATTTGGCCGATCCGGGCAGGCGGTTGCCGGCCAGCGAGATCGGGCCGGCCGCCGGATCGAGCGGATCGGGCGTGACGAAGCTGTCGAACTTGGCGTCGAGCAGACCGAGCGATGCGTCGATGCGCAGGCGGTTGGTCGGCCGCGCGGTCAGCTCGACCTCGATGCCCTTGATCGTCGACTTACCCGCATTCTCCTCGACGGTCTGCGCCTGCACCACGCGGGTCACGACCATGTTGGTGTAGTCGTACCAGAAGGCAGCGATGTTGGCGGTCAGCCGCCGGTCGAACATCTGCGCCTTGAGGCCGGCCTCATAGCTGAGCAGCTTTTCCGGCTCGACGCCCGGGCCAGGCACGCCGATGGTGAAGCCGCCGCTCTTGAACCCCTTCGAGACACCCCCATAGAGGGTGAGGTTGTCCGACGGCTCGAACTGGAGCGTTGCCTTGGGCGTGAAGGCGTTGAAGCTTTTCTTCCCGCCGGTCGGAATCGGCACGAACGGCGCGGTGAACACGCCCTCCGACGTCCGCTTCTCGTAGCTGTAGCGCGCGCCGAGCACGAGCTTGAGCTTGGGCACGAATTCCCAGGAGCCGTGGGCGAACACGGCATAGGCCTTGGTGTCGCCGGTACCGCGCTGATCGAACTGTGCCGCCGGATCGAAGAACAGCGGGATATGGATGAAGCCGTCGACCTTTTCGGTGAAATAATAGCCGCCAAGGATGAAGTCCCACCGCGTGCCGTTGGCCAGGAGCTGCACCTCTTCGCTGAACTGGTGCTGCTTTTCGAGCTGGGAGATCGCGCCGATCGACGGGTTGGTGCCGATCAGCTCGTCGAGCGCGGTGAAGCGCGACTTGCGATAGGCGGTGATCGACTTGAGCGATAGGTTTTCGGCCAGGTCGAGGGTCGCGGTGCCCTGCACGCCCCAGGCGCGGATCTTCCGGTTGGGATCGACGCCCGAGACGACGTTGCGGATCTTGCTCGGGAAATTGCCCAGCGATTCCGCCAGCGTCAGCGCGCCGGGGATGCCGCTGCCCGCCTGGTGCACCACGCCCCAGGCGTCGTTGGCGTGGAAATAGTCGGCGATGATCTCGATCGTCAGCGGCTCGCTCGGGGTCAGCTCGACGGTAAGGCGGCCGGCCTGCTCCTTGCGATTGTCGACGTCCTTGCCGGTCGCCTCGTTCTTGCCGTAGCCGCCCCGGTCGACGAAGAAGCCGGCTGCACGCACCGCGATCTTGCCGGGCACGATCGCCCCGCCGACGCCGGCCTCGCCCTGCACCAGCCCGTAATTGCCGACGCTCAGCGTGGCGTTCGCCGAGAAGTCGTCGGTCGGTTTGCGGGTGATGACGTTGATCGAGCCGCCGGTCGCGTTGCGGCCGTAGAGATCGCCTTGCGGACCACGCACCACCTCGATCCGGTCGACGTCGAAATAGCTCGACACCTGCGCGCGGGGGCGGGCGATGTAGACGCCGTTGGCGTGGTAGGCGACGTTGCTGTCGATGCCGAGGCCGAGGAAGTTGTTCCCGACGCCGCGCAGGTAGATATAGGTCACGCCGCTGTTGGTCTGCAGGTTGAAGTTGGGCACCGTCGCGCCGAGCTGCAACGGATTGCCGACGCCGAGCCGGTCGAGCGTCGCGCCGCCGACGGCAGAGACGGCGAGCGGCACGTCCTGTACGCTTTCGGAGCGCTTCTGCGCGGTGACGATGATCTCGTCGATGGCCGGTGCGTCGGTGCCGGCGGCGGTGGACTGGGCCTGAACCGCTCCGGCCCAGCCGAACGCGGCGAGGCTGGCGATGGTGTGGATGCGCGTCGATCGCTTCATGGTCTGATCCCCTCCTACGAACCTTTTCGTTCTGTGGCGGGGAGGATGAGGCCGCGCGCCTCACTCCGGAAACACTATCGGCGGATGTCTCTCACAAATGGGATTTGTGGTTTGACGGCGGCTCCTCGCCGAGCTGGTCGATCACCAGGCTGAAGGCTTTCCGGACGAAGATGCGCGCAGGGTCCTGCTCGGTGCGCTCGTGCCAGAACAGGATTTCCTGGAGCTGCGGCAGCTTCATCGGGCACTCGGCGACGGCCAGCCCGAGCCGTGGCGCCAGCGTGTTGGCCAGCCGCCGCTGCGACGTGGCGACCAGCGGGGTGCCGGGCAGCATGAAGATCTGTGCGGCGAAATTGGGCACCAGTGCGGCTATGTCGAACTCGGTGCCGCTGCTCGCCCAGGCGTCCTCGACGATGGTCTTGAGGTCCTCGCCGAAGTCGACCGTGTTGTGCCGCGCCCGGCGATAGGTGCGCAGCGACATGCCATTGGCGATGTCGACATGCGCTGGATCGGCGACGCAGACGAAGTCGTCGCGGAACAGCGGCATGGTGCGGATATGCTTGCTCGGCCGGTGCGTTCCGTAAAGCCGCATGTCGTGCGCGGTCAGGCAGAAGTCCACCTCACCCATTTCCAGCCGGTCGAAGCTCGCCGGAGAAAGGGTCTCGACCGCGCATTGCATGTTCGGCGCGGTGATGGTCAGATATTGCAGCAGATGCGGCAGGATGACGTGCAGGCAATAATCGCTCATCGCGATCCTGCACTTGTAGCGGGCGGTCGCCGGATCGAAATGCGGCCGCACCTCGAGCGCCGACTGGACGGTCAGCAACGCCTCGCGGATCGGCATGACCAGCGACCGCGCCAGCGGCGTCAGTTCCAGATGGCGGCCGACCCTGGTCAGCAGCTCGTCGTCGAAATGGTGGCGCAGGCGCTGGAGTGCGCTGCTTGCGGCCTGTTGCGTCACGCACAGCCGCTCGGCGGCGCGGGTGACGTTGCGCTCGGTCAGCAATATGTCGAGCGCCCGCAGAAGGTTGAGATCGAAATGGCTCAGCTGCATGGCCGATGGCGCTCCCCGGGACGAAGCAGGAGGGCCGGGTGTACACGATTTCCGGCGGCGCAATAGCCGTGTCTTCCGTATCCGGAACCGTCCTGTCCGGAAAACGTAGACGGATCGTTGGTCGAACCCGAGGGCGCAGGAACGGATGGCGGATTCCGGAAATCTTGCGCCGATGGAGGCGCGGCTCGTCGGGGAGTTGCCCGAGGGGCCGGGCTGGCAGTTCGAGCCGAAATGGGACGGCTTCCGCGCCCTTGCCGAACGGAAGGGCGCCATGGTCCAGCTGTCGTCGAAGTCGGGCAAGTCGCTGGCGCGCTTCTTTCCGGAGGTGGTCGAGGCGCTCGCCGCCACCGCCTCGGACGACTATGTCGTCGATGGCGAACTGGTCCTGTCACTCAACGGGCAATTGTCCTTTGATGCCTTGCAGCAGCGGCTCCATCCTGCCGCCAGCCGCATCGCGCGGCTCGCTCGCGAGACGCCAGCGCAACTGATGCTGTTCGATTGCCTGCGGCTCGACGGGCGCGATCTTGTCTCCGAACCGCTCGATCGCCGGCGCGCGATGCTGGAAGCCTTCCACGCCAGGGAGGGCAATCGGGTGTTGCTGCTGTCGCCGGCGAGCGAGGATCGGGATCGGGCGCTCGACTGGTTCGCGCGAAGCGGCGGCGCGCTCGACGGCATCGTCGCCAAGCGACGCGACGCGCCATACCGGCCGGGCGAGCGCGCGATGTTCAAGCTCAAGCCGCAGCGCAGCGCCGACTGCGTGGTCGGCGGCTTCAGGCCCGTGGAGGGAGGGCAGGGGGTCGCGTCGCTCCTGCTCGGTCTCTACGACGAGGAGGGCCTGCTCGACCATGTCGGCTTCACCTCGGCGTTCGCGGCGGCGGACCGACCGGCGCTGCTGGACCGATTGCGGCCCTATATCGGCGGAGCTGGATTCAGCGGAAAGGCGCCGGGCGGGCCAAGCCGTTGGCGCAAGGCGGGAGAGTCCGAATGGGTCCGGCTCGCTCCGGAGCTGGTGGTCGAGGTCGGCTACGATCAGGTGACCGGACGGCGGTTCCGCCACGGCACGCGCTTCCTGCGCTGGCGACCGGACAAGGCGCCGCGGCAATGCACGATGGAGCAGCTCGCGCCGCCGCTCGGCCAGGCCGAGCTCGAACAGCTTCTGTCCGGAGTCTGACTGGTCCGGCGAGTGACCTCCTCACCCCATCTCGCCGGTTCGGAACCAGCGCCGCAGCACCGGCATCCGAGCCAGCTCGCAGCCGCAATGGCGGCAGCGGCCATGCTCGACCCCCTGTTCGTCGGTCCGCACCTCGGGCGCGACGATGTGGCGACCGGCGCGACAGTTGCGCGAGATTTCGGCGATCATGCGCGGATGGCGCTTGCGGCCGCGGACAGGGGGCAGGGCGGGCGGCTGATCGGTCGGCATCGATATCTCCTGGAACGGCATCATCCTGCCCCGGCGCGGTTGCGGCGGCGGTGGCGGGCGGATGAACTTTTGGTCATGCGGCGAGGCGGGGACGATCGACGTAGGGCGTCGGTGGCGGCACACGATGGGCCGTCGCGCGCGGGCGACCGATCAGCAGGTTGAGGTCGCGCAGCGCCCGGACGAGGCCCAGGCCATGTGGCGCGGCGATGTAGCGCGGCTCCCACACCGGCGCGAATTTCTCTTTGTAGGCGCGCAGGCCCCGGAAGCCGTAGAAGCGCTCCCCGCGCTTGAAGATGGCGGCGGCGGCCTTGGCCCAGAGCGGTGAGAGCCGGTGCGCCTCGATCCCCGACAGGGGGGCGAGGCCCAGCGAGAAGCGGACATGGCCGTTCTCCCGGCCCCATAGCATCAGGCTGGCGAACAGATAGTCCATCACCCCCGGCGGCGACCCCGCGCCATGGCGCATCAGGTCCACCGACAGCTCGCGGCCGTTGGCGGTCCGCCAGATGTTGGCGAAGGCGACGATCCGCCCGCCGACCCGGACCAGCGCCGCATCGAAACGCGCGATATAGTCGGGATCGAAGCGGCCCAGGCTGAAGCCTTTCTCGCGCTGGCCCTTGGCTTCCAGCCACTCGTCGGAGATGGCAGCGAGCTCCGCTATGATCGCGGCGACCTGCGCGGCCGGGACGACCTCGAAGGTCGCGCCTTCGCGCTGGGCGCGGCGAACGGTCTGGCGGATCGACCGCATCCGCGGCCCTTCGAGCGAGAAGGACTCCAGGTCGACCACCGCCTCCTCGCCATATTTGACGATCTGGAGGCCCAGTGCGATCGCCAGCTCGAGCATGTCGCTGCTGATCTGGTAGAGCATCAGCCGGCCCTGGGCCGTGTCCGCCATCGAGCGGATCGTCCACAGCAGGCCGGTCCAGGCCGCACGCGGGCCGACCGGATCGCCCATCATGATCCAGCTCGATCCACGGATCTGATACATCAGCAAGGCGTCGCCGCCGGGCGAGAAGAGAAAGCGCTTGTCGCCGGTATAGGCGAGCATCGCGTCCGTCCGCTCGGCGCCTTCGATCACGTCGGAGACCTCGGCCGGCAGCGAGGGCCGGTCGCGGCGGGGCGCGGCGGGCGCGAACAGGCGCCACAGAGCGACCCCGGCGAGCAGCACCGCGGTGCCGAGGCTGGCACGCAGGTAGCGCGACGCGTCGCCGTGCAACGCGAAATCCCACCACAGGGCGTTCTGATAAGCGACATGCTTGTAGGAGAAGAGGCCGACCCACAGGCTGAGCCCGCCGACCGCCGCGACGCAGACCAGCCAGGCCGGCGAAAAGGCGCGCGAGACGAAGGCGGTGGTTCGGTAGAAGGCCGGGCTGGTCCATTGCAGCAACGCGGCGATCGCCAGGCAGACGATCGCCTCCTCATAGTCGATGCCCTTGGCGAGCGAAAAGATCGCCCCGGCGATCAGCAGCGCGCGGGCCGCGACGAAGGCGCCGTCAAGGCGGCGGTAGAGGCCTGGCGCGAGCAGCAGCAGCCCGGTGCCGGCCAGGCTGGCGGCGAGGTGCGACGCTTCGATGAAGGGCAGGGGCACGATTGCGTGCAAGCTGTGCAGGCGTGCGGGCACGGCCGGGGTCGATCCCGACAGCAGCAGCACCGCCCCGCCGAGGAAGCTCGCCACGCCCATCAGCAACGGCGCGAGCCCGTTGGCAACCAGCCGCACCCCCGCGATCGCGCGGCCGAGGCGGCGCTGTCGGCCCTCGTGCAGCACCAGCGCGACGATGCCGAGCGCGAGCGGCAGCAGATAATAGATCAGTCGATAGGCGATCAGCGCTGCGGCGAGCGCGGGCCGGTCGGCGGGGACGGTCGCCAGCACCACTGCCTCGAACACGCCGATCCCGCCGGGGACGTGGCTGACCAGTGCGGCGATGATGCCGAGGGCATAGGCGAGCAGGAAGGCGGGCAGCAGCGCCGGATCGGCGCCGGGGATCAGGACGAACAGCGCCGTCGAGGCGGCGGCGAGATCGATCCCGGCGACGGCGATCTGGCCCAGCGCGGTACCTGCGTCCGGCAATGGCAGCGTCCAGCCGGACAGCCGAAGCTCGCGTGGGCCGAAGGCGCAGGCGAGGACGAAGCCCGCCGTCGCGGCGAGGATCGCGCCGCCGGCGACTTGCACCGCGGTTCCGCCCAGCACGAGCCCCGCCAGCGACAGGCCGCCCCGGTGGAAGGCGAGGGCGAGGCCGGTGATGGCGAGCACCCCCATCCAGAAGGTCGCCGAGGCGATCGCGACGATCCGCGCCACGTCGCCACCCGACAGGCCGGCGGCGGTATAGACCCGATAGCGCGCCGATCCGCCGGTGATCAGCGCGAGGCCGAGATTATGGCTGATCGTGTAGCTGGTGAACGAGGCGAGCGCGGCCGTCCGCCACGGCAGCGGCCGGCGGATAATGCGTAGCGCGAGCAGATCGTAGAAGGTGAGCGCGAGATAGCTGACGATGGTGCAGCCGATCGCGATCACGACCTGGCGGGGGCCGATCGCATCGAACGCCGCCAGGATGTCCTGCAACCGCAGCGCCGCGGTGAGCCGGTGGAGCGCGGCGAAGCCGACCGCGATCAGCAGCACGACGAGCACGACGGACAGCGGTCCGCGCCGTTCTCGCAGGAGGGCGATCAACGGACGGGGAAGCGGGTTATGCATTGGGGACCTTTTCGATGCGCTGCCAGGTCTGCGACTTGCAGAAGAGGCCGCCGATCAGACAGCCCCGGATCCGGAGCTCGCCGGGGGCGGGAAGGGTGATTGTCGACGAGAAGCGCCGCCCCATGTCGGGGACGTACACCGAGCCGGACCAGCGGTCGGCGCCGTCGGTGCTGTAGTCCTCGAGCAGTTCTGTCCCGACCAGATGGTCGACGCCGCCGTCCCGGGCGTCCTGGATCGCCTGCGGGCTCGCCCACACCACCCAGCCGCATAGCCGGCCCCGGCAATCGCCGGTCCGAACCGCGACGGTGCCGTGCGGGTTCATCCACAAGCCCTCGATCGGAGGCCTGGAGGCGAAGGCAGGAGCGGGTGCGGAAGCGGCGGCGGGCGCCGCGACGGCCAGGGATGCGGCCGCCGTCATCAGGATCGCAGGCTTCATCGCATTCCCCCATGCAGCTTTGACGACACCGATAGGAGAACCCGCATGCCCGTAGCGTGGGCGCCGCCTGAATTATCGGTAATGTGGCGCGGCCGTGGCGGGGTCAGCGTCGGGCATAGGGGACGAACTTGCCGAGCCCCACCCAGCCGCTCTCGAAATGCCCGGGCAGGTCGACGAGGCGAACCGTGTCGACGCTGCAGAGCTGCGGCGTGTGCGTGTCGGTGACCAGGGTCAGGCCCCGGCGAAGCTGGTCGGCGCCGCTGGCGGGGCGGTTCAGGTAGAGGGTTCCGTCGTCGGTTTCGTAGAGGATCGCGGTGCGGTCGATGATCCGCGACGAGCGGATGCGGTTGAGGTCGAGACAGTCGACCGGCTTGCCAGCGATCCGCCCGGCCAGCGCCTTGCCGATCTCGGCCTCAGGGCTGCCAGCGCGCGACGATGCCTGGGCGGCGCCTGCAAGGCCCATGGCGAGGATCGATGCGGCGGCGATCGGGATGAACAATGGATGACGCATGATAAGTCTCCTCTTCGGCAATGGAGACCGTTGTGTGCTGCGGCGCCTCTCCGGACGATGGTTCCGATATTAAGCATCGGTAATCCCCAACATGACGAAATGGTCATGCGGCGCCCATGCTGGGGTATGATGGCCCCGGCTAATCCGGCGATGAAGGAGGCGATATGGCGAGCGAACCCGTCCAGACCCTGGCGGCGCGGCTGCTGGGCAAGCAGCATCTCGATTCGGGCGAGGCGCATGTCCTCGCCAAGATATTGGCGCGCCAGCCGATATCGCGCGACGCGGGCGACGTGGCGGACCGACATGCGACCTTCGGCGACCGGCTCGCCGACCGGGTTGCCGCAGTCGGCGGCAGCTGGACGTTCATCATCGGCTTCTCGCTGGTGCTGCTCGCGTGGATGTTGCTGAACAGCAACGTGCTGACGCATTGGGGGCTCGTCTTCGATCCCTATCCCTTCATCTTCCTCAACCTGATGTTGTCGACGCTCGCCGCGATCCAGGCGCCGGTGATCATGATGAGCCAGAATCGCCAGGCGGCGAAGGACCGGCTGGCGGCGAGCCTCGACTATGAGGTCAACCTGCGCGCCGAGCTTGAAATATTGCGGCTGCATGAGAAACTCGACCAGGCGATCACCGAGCGGCTCGATCGCATCATTGCCACGGTCTGCGTCGAACCGAATGAGGCCTGATGTGACGAGGACCTTCTCCTGGATCGGCTGGCTGGCACTGTTCTGCGCGGCGCTGGCGATGCTGATCGTCACCCGCCAGTTCGTCCGTCCCTATCGGGAGCCGGTCGCCGCCGGGGAATCGCTGCCGACCGGCGCAACGCTCGCGGTGGTCGAGAGCGCGGGACGGCCCCGGCTGCTGGTGACGAGTCTGCAGACCGGCGGGCCGGGCGCGCTCGCGGGGCTCAGGGTGGGCGACGAGATCGAGGATGTCGACGGACTGCCCGCGCCCAGCCTCGCCGCGTTCGATCGCGATGTCGCCAGCGGCTCCTACGAGGTCGTCGACCTGCGGGTCTTGCGCCGTGGCGTGCCGTTAGACATCCACATGCGGCGCGACGGGGGAGGACATGGCCGATGAGCCGGAAGATATTGCTGGTCGAGGATGACGCCTCCACCGCCGACTTCGTCGCGACAGGATTGTCCGAGCACGGCTTCGTCGTCGATCGCGCAGACAATGGCCGCGATGGCCTGTTCCACGCGACCGACGGCAGCTACGACTGCGTGATTCTCGACCGGATGCTGCCGGCCATGGACGGGATGGCGGTGCTCGGCGCGATCCGCGCGGCCGGGATCGAGACGCCGGTGATCATCCTGTCGGCGCTGGGCGCGGCCGAGGACCGGGTGAAGGGCCTCGAAGGCGGCTCCGACGACTATCTGACCAAGCCCTTCGCCTTTGCCGAGCTGCTGGCGCGGGTCCGCCTGCTGATCCGCCACAGCCAGGGCCGGAGCGCTGTGGCGCCCGAGACCCGGCTGGCCTGCGATGACCTGGAGATGGACCTGCTGTCGCGCAAGGTGCGACGCGGCGGCCAGCCGATCGAGCTGCAGCCGCGCGAATTCCGCCTGCTCGAATTCCTGCTGCGCCATGCCGAGCAGGTGGTGACGCGGACGATGCTGCTCGAAGGCGTGTGGGACTATCATTTCGATCCGGGCACCAACGTCATCGACGTCCATGTCAGCCGACTGCGCAAGAAGATCGACGAGGGCCAGGCCCGTCCGCTGCTCCACACGGTGCGCGGATCGGGCTATCGGCTGGGCCTCGACGGCTGACTATGGGCCTTCCGCGCTCGACCTTCCTCCGCTTCGCGGCACTCGTATTCCTGTTGCAACTCGTCGGTGCTGCACTGCTGCTCGCTACCGTCCATCAATTGACCCAGGACCAGATCGGCGACGAGGCCGAGGCGCATGCCGAGCGGCTGCGCGACCAGTTTCTCCACAGCTACCGCCAGGGCGGCTTCGCAGCGCTCGGCGCGGCGGTGGCGGCGCGCGCCCAGCCCGGCCGCGCGCCCGGCGCCGCACTGCTGCTGGTCGATCGCGGTGGCCGTGCGGTGGCGGGCAACATCGCCGAATGGCCGCCGTCGCTGCCGCCGTCCTCGAGTGCCGCGACGCTCGACCTGTTCCGCATCGGCCATGAGCAGTCGGAGCAGATCTACCTCGTCGCGACCCCGCTCGCGGGCGGCGGGCGGCTGCTGACCGGCCATGTCGTCGAAAGCGAGCTGCGCTTCACCGTCATCCTGGAGGAGGCGATGGTCAGCGCCTTCGCGGTGGCGGTCGCGCTCGCCGCCTTCGCGGCGTGGAGCTCGACCCGGCTGATCCACGGCCGGCTGGCCGCGACGGTCGGCACCGCCCGCGCGGTCGCCGCCGGCCATCTCGACCGGCGGGTTCCGGTCGACGGCAGCGACGACGCCTTCGACGCGCTGGGCATCGCGATCAATGCGATGCTCGACCGGATCGCCGCGCTGATGGCCGAGCTCAAGATCGCTACCGACGGCCTAGCCCACGACCTGCGCTCGCCGCTCACCCGGCTGCGATCGACGCTCGAACGTGCGCTCGACGCCAGCGAGGGCGAGGAGGCGAGGGGCGCCGTCGCCCGCGCGATCGACGAGGGCGACCGGCTGCTGACGATGCTCGACACCGCGCTGCGGATCAGCCGCGCCGAGGCCGGGCTGGGGCGCGAGAGCTTCGTCGACGTCGACCTGTCGGCGATGGTCGAGGATATGGTCGAGGTCTATGGGCCGCTCGCCGAGGACAATGGTTTCGAGATCGTCGCGGATGCTCCTCCGGGAATCACGGGCCATGTTCATCGTGAGCTGCTCGGCCAGGCACTCGCCAACCTGATCGACAATGCGATGAAATACGGTGCCGGGCGGATCATCGTCGCGGCGCGGCGAACGCCGGCCGGCGATGCGGTGATCAGCGTCGGCGACGACGGCCCCGGCATCCCCGAAAGCCAGCGCCCCGAGGCGCTGCGCCGCTTCGGACGGCTGGATGCGGCGCGCAGCAAGGCAGGGGCAGGGCTCGGCCTCGCGCTCGCCGCGGCGGTCGCGCGGCTGCACGACGGCGCGCTCGAGCTGCACGACAACGGGCCGGGGCTGCGGGTGGAGCTGCATCTCGCGCATTGACGCGCGGGCGACATTACCGATGTTTAACCTCGTCCCCACGCCCGCGTCGGGTGCGTCGGCCTAATCGGTCGCATGACGTCCTCCTGCGGGGTGAAGATGCGCAGATTGTTCTCCACACTGGCCGTGGCCGCCGGCTCCGCCGCGATGATCCTGTCGGCCTTCTCGTCCACCGCCACGCCGGTCGCCGCGCAGGCTCCCGTCGCGCCGCCGCCCCGCGAGGGCCCAGTCACTGCCGGCGACTTCACCTTCGCAGGCTGGCAGCCGGTCGCCACCTATCGGCCCGCCGGCCCGGTGCGGGGCGTGGTGGTATTCCTGTCGGGCGACGGCGGCTGGAATCTGGGCGTGATCGATATGGCGAAGGCGCTCGCTGAACAGGGGGTCGCGGTCGCCGGGATCTCGACCCCGGCGCTGCAGAAGCATCTCGATGACGATGCCGAGAAATGCGTCAATCCCAACTATGCGCTGCAGGCGCTGGCGCAGGATTATGAGCATCGCCTCGGCCTGCCGCATTACATCAAGCCGATCCTCGCCGGCTATTCGTCTGGAGCAACGATCGCCTATGCGGCGCTGGCGCAGGCTCCGGCGGGGACGTGGCGCGGCGCGGTGTCGCTCGGTTTCGGCCCCGACATCGGCGGGACGAAGCCATGGTGCGCGATCCCGGGCGTGACCGTGTCGCGCATCGCCAAGCCCGAGGCGGGCTGGCTGTTCTCGGCCGCGCCGCGCCTGCCGGCGCCGTGGCTGGTGCTGCAAGGGACGATCGACCAGGTCGTCAGCTCCGCCGCGACGCGCGCCTTCACCCGGCAGGTGCCGCAGGCGCAGCTCGTCGAGCTGCCCAAGGTCGGTCACGGCTTCTCGGTCGAGGCCAACTGGATGCCGCAGTTCAAGGCGGCGTTCGCGCCGATGCTCGAACCGCAGCCGAACCCGGCGCCCGTCGTTCCGCTCGCCAATGTCGCCGACCTGCCGCTGACCATCGTCGCCGATCCGGCGGCGCGCCACACCGATCTGATGGCGGTGATGTATTCGGGCGACGGCGGCTGGGCCGGGATCGACCGCGATCTCGCCGCGCGGCTGGCGGCGGCGGGCGTTCCGGTCGTCGGCGTCGACAGCCTCAGCTATTTCTGGAATGCCAGGACCCCGGCGGAGGCGGGGCGGGACGCCGGGCGGATCGTCGAGCATTTCGCGCGCGAATGGCACCGGCCGAAGGTGATCTTCGTCGGCTATTCGTTCGGCGCCGACGACCTCGCCTATATCGTCGGCAACCTGCCGCCCGCGATCCGGCCGATGGTGACGCGGCTGAGCATGCTGGGGCTGAGCGGCACCGCCGATTTCCAGTTCCATCTCGCCTCCTGGCTCGACATCGGCGGCGCCAACGCGCTGCCGACCCTGCCCGCGATCGAGCGGCTGCGCGGCACGCCGATGCAGTGCATCCGCGGCGAGGAGGAGAAGCACAGCGCCTGTCCGGCCATACCGGCGGGGCTGGCCGAGCAGGTGCTGCTGCCCGGCGGCCACCATTTCGGCGATAATGGCGATGCGCTCGCCGCCGCCGTGCTGCGGGGGCTGCCGTGAGGCGCGGGCTGGTCGGCGCGGCGCTGGCGCTCGCTTTGGTCGCGGCGGGGTTGACCGCCTATTGGGGCTGGCTCGGCTATTTCGGCGGCGACCTCTACGTGCCGATCCGGGCCGAACGCGCACCCGCACCGGCGCAAGCGGGGCTGGCCGCGGTGATCGTCTCGGGCGACATGGGCTTCAAGGTCGGGATGGGCCGCCAGATCGCCGAGCGGCTGGCGGCCGACGGCGTTCCGGTGCTCGGGGTCAATTCGCTCGTCTATTTCCGCGAGCGCCGATCGCCTGCCCAGGTCCGCGCGCTGATCGAGGACGCGGTGCGGCGCGGGCTGGCCTTCGGCCATGCGCGGCGCCTGCTGCTGATCGGCCAGTCCTATGGCGCGGACATGGTCCATGTCGGGCTGGTCGGCCTGCCGCCCGCGCTGCGCGCGAAGCTCGCCATGGTCGCGCTGGTCGTGCCGACCGACACGGTGATCTACCGGGCGTCGCCGGCAGAGATGCTCGACCTGGTGCCCGCCGACGCGGCGGCGGTCGACACCGGCCGGCGGCTCGACTGGGTGCCGCTGCTCTGCGTCCAGGGGCGCGAGGAGGCCGACAGCCTCTGCCCGCTGCTCCACCAGCCCAACATGCGGCGGATCGCGATGCCGGGCGGTCATCCGCTGCGCCGCGACGCCGACGCCCTCTACCGCCACCTGACCGCCGCGCTGTCCGACGCGGGCGCATGACAAAAAGGGCCACCGAAGTGGCCCTTTGCTGGAGGAGTAGGCGGCTGACCGGCGGAGTCAGCCCTTGGGATGCGCGGCCTTGGCGGCGGTCGGCTTGTGGGTCCGGTGATGTGCCGCGTGGCGGGTGGCATGATGCGTAGCGGCGGCCGGCCGGTCCATGCACTTGTCGGTGATCGTCTTCGAGCAGAAGGGCACGTCGCCGGTCGTGGTCGCGGCCTCGGCGGCGCCCATGACGATCGTGGTGCCAAGCCCCGCGATGGCGGTCGTCAGGGCCAGGAAACGGAAAGCGGTCTTCAACATGGTCCCATCCTTTTCTGTCGGGGACGAGGCGCGGTCGCGCTGTCCCGATGCCCGGAATGTGGACCCTCCGGCGGTCGAACGCACGTTAAGGCTCCGACAGGCGGAACTGAGGATTTTCATGTAAGATATTGAAATAGAAAAATCTATTTTCCGACCACGGGTCGCGGGAGGATTACAAATCGGTCATCATTGGCGGGGGCCGGAGCCGCGGCCGCCATCGAGATGCTCGCAATCGGCCGCATATCTGGTAGGATGACGGGATGTCCGTGATGCGGGTGGCCAGCCAGATGATCGAGGCCAGATGATCGAGGAACGCAAGGTCTGGACCCCGGGCGACCTTCCGCTCGACCGTTGGAACCGCTTCGCCAGCACCGAGATCGACGCGGTCCACCAGCATATGGTGCACGCCTTCTGCCCCCACGACCTGTCGACCGAAGGCGGAGTGCCGCCGATCGCCTTCCGCCACAACCAGGCGACCCTGCGGTCGAGCACCTTCAACGCGACCGACTATGGCCTGCCCTATGGCCGGGTGTCCGTGTCGATCCCGCCTGCCGAGCATTGCTTCCTCGTCCAGTTCGTCCTTAGCGGGCAGGCACAGTTCGCGCACCAGGGGCGAACCTTCGTGCTGCGCCCCGGCCAGATGTCGGTGCTGAGTCCGCACGAGCCGATCCGCCAGATCACCGACGCCGGCTGCCGCCACTTCACGGTCAAGCTTGATCGTCCGCATCTCGAAAGGCTGCTTCACGAGGATTTCGGCCATCGCACCCGGCCGCTGATCTTCTCGCCAGATCCGATCGCGATCGACGGGCTCGCCGGCTCCTTCGCGCAGTTCGTGCGCGCGGTGGTCGAGGACATGGACGACGGCGATTCCGGCTTCGTCCACCCGCGCGCGATCGGCACGACCGAGGAGATGCTGGGCCGGCTGCTGCTCACCTCCGTCCCGCACAATTATTCGCATGACTATGCGATGGAGCCGCGCAACGTCGCGACGCCCTATTATGTGCGCCGTGCCGAGGAACTGATCCGCGAGCGCTATCATGAGCAGCTCACCCTGTCCGACCTGATTAGCGCTTCGGGCGTCAGCGGCCGTTCGCTGCATTTCGGTTTCCGGCGGTTCCGCGACGACAGCCCGATGGGCTATCTCAAGCGCTACCGGCTCGAACGCGCGCGTGCGATGCTCAAGGAGATGCAAGGCAGCGGCGTGACGGTGACCGAGGTCGCATTGGCCAACGGCTTCCTCCATCCGAGCAAATTCTCGCAGGACTATGCCCGCCGCTTCGGTGAGCTGCCGTCCTTCACGCTGAAAAAGGCCTGATCGCGTCCGACCGTGCATCGGCGTGCGCGGCGAATCTTGCCAATCGGGTAGGATGATTGCCAAGGCGGTATAGCCGCCCCTCGCGGGATGCCACACAGATGCGTCACGACGATGACGCGAATATACGCGCCACGCCGCAGGTAGGAAACGCACGTCGCGCTCCGGCGCCGCCAACCTCGGGGGCTTTCATGACCAGATCCTTTGTTTCGACCTCCTCCACCATCGCCCTGACCGTCGCCGCCATGCTGGCGAGCGCTCCGGTCGCCGCGCAGGAAGCGGCGAGCGCCCCGGCCGCGGCCGAAGCCGACAATGGCGGCCTGGCCGAGATCGTCGTCACCGCGCAGAAGCGCGAGCAGAACCTCCAGAAGGTCGGCATCTCCGTCACCGCCGTTTCGGGCGACCAGATCCTCGAGCGCGGCATCTCCAACAGCATCGACCTGATCACCCGCACGCCGAGCGTCGACAATTATTCGCCCTACGGCCCGGGTTCGAGCGCCAATATCGTCATCCGCGGCATCGGCCTCAACGACTTCGGCGAAGGCCATGAGGCGCCGGTCACCGTCTATGTCGACGAATTCTACGTCGTGAACGTGCCGGCGGTCGACTTCGCGCTGTTCGATCTCGACCGCGCCGAGATTCTGCGCGGGCCGCAGGGCACACTGTTCGGCCGCAACTCGACCGGCGGCCTCGTCCATTACGTCACCAAGAAGCCGACGCAGGAAGCGGGCGGCTTCGTCAAGGGTACCTATGCCCGCTTCAACGAATTGAAGCTCGAAGGCGGCGTCACCGCGCCGCTGACCGACACGCTGTCGGCGCGCCTGTCCTTCCTGTCGCACCACAGCGACGGCTACATCAAGAACCTCAATCCGCAGTTCGCCAAGGACAAGGGCGGCCAGGCCGGCACCGACGCGGTCCGCCTCCAGCTCCGCTATGACGACGGCGACTGGGACGTTCTGCTGAAGGGCGAATATGGCCGGACCGACAAGGTCCACACCTATTATGAGCAGACCCCCAGCCTGCGCGATCCGGTGACGGGCCTCGGCTCGGCCGATCCTACAGGGGTCGACGACGCCGGCTATAACGAGGCCAATTTCGGCGCGGGCAAGCGCAACGTCGCCTATACCAGCAATCCGCAGCGGCTGAAGTCGAAGGGCTCCACCGCACTGCTGCGCGCCGAGCGCGACTTCGGCGATATCAGCTTCACCTCGCTGACCGGCTACATGCACTTCACACGCAACCTTGACGAGGATTGCGACGCCAGCCCCAACACGATCTGCGTCGCGACCTTCCCGTACAAGAGCGACACCGCGACCCAGGAATTCCGCGCCTTCGGCAAGGGCGACGGCTTCAACTGGACGGCGGGCGTCTATGGCCTCTATTCGAAGGCGCGCAACAATCCGAATGCGACCTTCAACGTGCCGGTGTCGGGTGATACCGCGGTCGATCCGGTGACGGGCCTGTACAACGGCGCCTTCTTCCCGATCAATCTGGCGGCCAACTGGAAGATGCGGACCACCTCGGTCGCCGCCTTCGCGCAGGGCGAGGTCGAACTCACCGACCGGCTGACCTTCACCCTCGGCGGCCGCATCACCCGCGACAGCAAGAAGTTCAACGAGCGCGACAACGCCTCGCTGCGCAGCTGCCCGGGCTTCCCGATCCCGACCAACTGCTTCCTTCCGCCGAACGGACCGGGTATCGCCAACCCCTATCGCGACACCTACAAGAAGACGCTGATCTCGGGTAAGGCCGCGCTCGACTTCCAGGTGAACGCCGACCTGCTGCTGTTCGCCAGCGTGTCGCGCGGCACCAAGGCCGGCGGTTTCAACAACGGTTTCTATCCGGGCGGGGTCAGCACCGCACAGATCCCGTATCGCGACGAGAACGTCATCGCCTATGAGATCGGCGAGAAGGCGACGCTGTTCGATCGCAAGCTGCGGTTCAACACCTCTTTCTTCTACTATGACTATAACCGCTACCAGACCTTCAACTTCGAAGGGATCGGCGGCCTGCTGACCAACCAGAGCGCCAATGCCTATGGCGCCGAGGTCGAGATCCAGGCGGCCCCGGTCGATAATCTGGAGCTGCGCTTCGGCGGTTCGTGGCTGGAGACGAAGATCAAGGACGTTCGCAACGGCGTGCCGGGCGGCGGGGTCTATGTCGCCGACCGCGAGATGTCGAACGCGCCGAAATGGACCGCGAACGGCGCGATCGCCTACACCGTGCCGCTCGCCAACGACCGCTCGCTGGTGTTCAACTGGGACTGGAACTATCGCTCCAGCCGCTACTCGAACAACTTCAACGATCCGTCGGTGAAGATGCCGGGCTATTTCAAGCATAATGCCGACATCTCGTTCAACGTGAACGAGAACTGGCAGCTCCAGGCCTTCGTCCGCAACATCGGCAACAAGCTGGCGATCACCAAGGCGTTCCAGTTCAACGACCTCGGCTATGTCCAGTATATCTACTCCGAGCCGCGGGTGTTCGGCGCGAGCGCGCTGTACCGCTTCTGATCATCCGTGCGGGGCGCTTCGGCGTCCCGCACCCGTCGAGGGCGCAGCATGGGGAAGAGCGGACAGAATCGGGCGATCGACGGCGCGGCGGGGCAGGACGGCCTCGCCGCGCTGATCACGCTCGGCACGGCGGGGGTGATGACCTTCCTGGCGATGCCCGTGATCGCCGCCGCGCTGGTCAATGTGCTTGGCGCCAGCGAACGCGACGTCGGCCTCTTCTCGACGATCCAGCTCATCACCTTGTCATGCGGCTGCCTGCTCAGCACCTTCCTGCCGCGCGGGCAGTTCCGCCGTTTCGGTATCGCCGCGCTCGTGGTGATGATCGTCTGCGACCTGCTCTGCCTCACCCGGCCGGGCTGGACGGCCTTCCTCATCCTGCGCGGCATCGGCGGCGCGGCCGGCGGGGTGGCGGTGTCGCAGGCGACCGCGGCGATGGCGCGCACCCGCAACGCCGAACGCAGCTTCGGCCTGTTCCTCGCGCTCCAGACCGTGCTGTCGATCGTCTGCGTCTATGCGATGCCGCCGATCATCGGCGCTTTCGGCTTCGCCGCCGCCTATAGCGTGCTGCTCGCCTTCGACATCCTCGCCCTCGCGCTCGTGGCCACCCGGCTAAGGACGATCAGCGCGGCGGAGGAGCATGACGCCATGCCCGGCAACGACCTTGCCGGATGGCTGCGCAGCGGCGGCATGCTGGTGTCGATCCTCTGCTTCTTCATCGGCGTCGGCGCGCTATGGACCTTCCTCGCCCTGCTCGGGCAGGGGATCGGCCTCGGCGAGGCGCAGGTCGCGCTGGTCCTCAGCATCTCCAAGCTGGTCGCCTTTGCGGCCTCCTTCCTGCCCGGCATCGTCGGCGGCCGCTTCGGCCGGATCGTGCCGATCGTCGCGGCGGCGGCGGTGCTGGTCGCGGCGGTGCAGGTCTATGCGGTGGCCGGAAGCTTCGCGCTCTTCGTCCTCGCCACCGCCATGTTCAGCTTCGGCTGGTACGTCATCTATCCCTTCCAGCTCGGCGCGCTGGGGCAGGTCGACCATGACGGCCGGCCG
Source organism: Rhizorhabdus histidinilytica (assembly GCF_900167915.1). Classification (GTDB taxonomy): domain Bacteria; phylum Pseudomonadota; class Alphaproteobacteria; order Sphingomonadales; family Sphingomonadaceae; genus Rhizorhabdus; species Rhizorhabdus histidinilytica. The sequence continues at coordinate 231,929 of NZ_FUYM01000001.1, forward strand.
ATGCTCGCCGCCGCCGCGCTGACCGGCGCCGGGCTCGGCCTGGGGCCGGCGCTGACCGTGCTCGGTCCGGGCGGCCCGGCCGGCATCTATCTGATCGCGACGCTGGCCTTCCTAGGCGCCGGGCTGTTCGCGATCGCCGCGCTGCTGCGCCCGTCCTCTCCGGCTCCCATCCTCGCACAAGGTTCGTGATGACCCTCGCCAACGACTATAGCCTGCTGTCCGACGCCGCCCGCGCCTTCGCGAGCGGCAGGCGGGAGCTGTTCATCGACGGCGAGTGGCGGGCGCCGCGCGCCGGCCGCTACCGCCCGGTGATCGACCCCAGCCATGGCGGTGCGATCGCCGAGGTCGCCGAGGCCGACGCGGCCGATGTCGACGATGCGGTCCGCGCCGCGCGCCGCGCCTTCGAAAGCGGCCCCTGGCCGGCGATGCGCCCGCACGAGCGCGAGGCGCTGATGCTCAAGCTTGCCGAGCTGATCGCTGCCGAGGCCGCGACCATCGCGCAGATCGAGACGGTCAACAGCGGCAAGCTGATCCAGAACACGCGCCTGTTCGACGCCGACTTCTCGGTTTACACGCTCCGCTACATGGCCGGCTGGGCGACCAAGCTCCACGGCAAGACCATGGAGCTGTCGGTGCCCTATCTGCCGGGCGCGCGCTTCTCGGGCTTCACCCGGCTCCAGCCGCTCGGCGTCGTCGCGGGCATCACGCCGTGGAACGTGCCGCTGTGCGAGGCGGTGTGGAAGCTGGCGCCGGTGCTCGCCACCGGCTGCACCATCGTCCTCAAGCCCGCCGAGCAGACTCCGCTCACCACGCTCCGCCTCGCCGAGCTGTGCGCCGAGGCGGGCATCCCGGCCGGCGTCGTCAACGTCGTCACCGGCAGCGGCGCGGTCGCCGGCGCGGCGCTGGTCGAGCATCCGGGGGTCGACAAGATCAACTTCACCGGATCGACCGAGGTCGGCCGGATCATCGCCGGATCGGCCGGCCCGCGCCTCAAGAAGTACAATCTCGAACTCGGCGGCAAGTCGCCGGTGGTGATCGCCGCCGACGCCGATCTGGGCGCGGCGATCCCCGGCGCGGCCTGGGCGATCCTCGGCAATCACGGCCAGAATTGCTGCGCCGGATCGCGGCTCTACGTCCATCGCAGCATCTTCGACAAGGTCGTCGAGGGCGTCGCGGAGATCGCCGCGAGCCTGAAGATCGGCCCTGGCCTCGATCCCTCGACCGGCCTCGGCCCGATGGTCAGCCATGCGCATCGCGACCGGGTGCTCGGCTATGTCGAGCGCGGCGTCGCCGACGGCGCCTCGCTGTTCTTCGGCGGCGAGGCGGTCGACGATCCCGGCGCCTATCTGCGTCCGGCTATCATCGTCGGTGCCCGGCCGACCGACGCCGTGGTGCAGGAGGAGATTTTCGGCCCCGTCCTCGTCGCGACGCCGTTCGACGACATGGATGGCGTGATGCCGCAGCTCAACGGCACCAGCTTCGGCCTGGGCGCCAGCATATGGTCGCGCGACTTCGACCTGATCGAGGATTTCGTCGATCGGGTGCAGGCGGGCACCGTCTGGATCAACAACCACAACACGCTCGACCTGTCGCTGCCCTTCGGCGGCTGGAAACAGTCGGGCGTCGGCCATGAGCTGGGCGAGGAGGGGCTGATGTCGCACCTCGCGATCAAGGCCGGCGTGGTCAGGCGCTGACGGGAAGGGCGATATGATCCTCGACAAACCCCTCGCACTGCCGAAGCTCGATCGCCGCGGCTTCCTGGCCGGCACGGCGACGCTCGCCACCTTGTCGGCGGCGGGCCTGATGCCGATGGCGGCGGCCGGCGCCGCGGTCGACGCCAGGGAGGTCGAGCGGCTCCAGGCCAAGGTGAAGGGCAAGGTCGTCGCCCGCGACACCGAGCTGTACGAGCCGTGGCGGCGGAGCATGATCTGGCAGACCCAGAAATTCCCGCGCAACCCTGAGATCATCGTCCAGGCCGAAAGCGTCGAGGACGTGGTCGCCGCGGTCAACCATGCGCGCGAGAACAAGCGGCGCATCACCACCCGCGCGGGCGGGCACAGCTTCTGCGGCTGCTTCATGCGCGACGACGGCATGCTGGTCGACGTGTCGCGCCTGTCGACGATCGAGATCGATGCGGCGAAGCGCGAGGCGATCGTCGGCCCCGGCGTGATCGGCCGGCGGTTGCAGGAGGAACTGGGCCGGCAGGGGCTGGCCTTCCCGACCGCGCATTGCGGCATGGTGCCGATCAGCGGCTTCCTGCTCGGCGGCGGGCTCGGCTGGAACGGCAATGCCTGGGGCGGGATGAGCGTCTACAATATCCTGGAGGTCGAGATCGTCACCGCCGACGGCCAGGTGCGAACCGCGAGCGAGACCGAGAACCCGGACCTGTTCTGGGCGGTGCGCGGCGGCGGTCCCGGCCTGTTCGGGGTGGTCACGAGGTTCAAGCTGCGCGTCCACCCCGCGCCGAAGGCGATGCGCTCGCACACCTATATCTTCCCCTTCACCGCGAGCGCCGATGTCGCCGCCGCGATGGAGGAGATCGGGCCGAAGCTGCCGCTGAACGTCGAGCTGATCGGCGTCATCACCGCCGCACCGCCGGGCATGGAGAAGGCCTGCAGCGCCGCCGGCTGCGATCAGGTGTTCATCCTGCAGAGCGTCGCTTTCGTCGACAGCGAGGCGGCGGCGCTGGCGGGCATGGCCCCGCTGAAGGACCATCCGGTCACGAAGCGCGCGATCGCCAAGATCGAGAACGCCCAGGAGAGCTTCGAGAATCTCTATTACGGCAACGAGGTGCCGTTCCCGCAGCGCCGCTATTGCGTCGACAACATCTATACGGACAGCCTCGCCAAGCCGATCGAGGTGTTCATCCGCCGCATGCCGCAGTCGCCGTCGCGCGTCACCGCGCCGGTGCTGCTCTACAAGGGGCGGCCCGAATTGCCCGACGGCGCCTGCGCGACCAAGGGCAATTTCTACGTCTCCTGCTACGCGCAGTGGGACGATCCGGCGGCCGACAAGGCCAACAAGGACTTCATGATCGCGATGTACGAGGAGCTGCAGCCGCTCGGCACCGGCAGCTACATCAACGAGCTGAACCAGGAAGGCCGCATCCACCGCATCCGCGAATGCTACACCGCCGACGGCTGGCGGAAGCTGGGCGAGCTGCGGCGGAAATATGACCCCGGCCTCGTCTTCCACACCTTCTACGGGCTCGAGCCCGACCGTCCCCAAGCCTGAGAGGAAAGATCATGTCTTCTACCGGAACTGCCATCGTCGGCGCCTTCTTCGCGGCCTTCGGGGCGGGCGACGTCCCCGGCGCGATGGCGCTGCTCGCGCCCGACGTCCGCTGGACCCTGCACGCCAACGGGATTCCGTGGGGCGGCACCTATAAGGGGCCCGAGGGCGTCGGCGACTTCTTCGCCAAATTCGGTGAGTTCGCCGAGCCGATCGAGATGACGCCGAAGTCGATGGTGGAGGCCGAGGGCCTCGTCTATGTGCGCGGGATCGAGCGCAGCAAGGTCAAGGCGAGCGGCAAGGAATATGCGGTCGAGTGGGTCCATGTGATCGGCACCGGCGACGGCAAGATCACCAGCTTCGACGAATATCTCGACAGCGCCGCGATCGCGGCGGCGATGCGCTGACGGTCATGCGGGCGCCCGTCATCTTCATCGGCGCGGCGGCGGTGGTCGTGGCGGCGGCGGGCTGCTCGACCGCCACGCCCGCGCCGAAGGCCTCGTCGCCGGTCGCCCGCGGCCGGGCCTATTACACCACTTGTCAGGGCTGCCACGGCAATGCCGGCGAGGGCTTCGCCGGCATGAAGGCGCCGCGCCTCGCGGGCCTGCCGCCGAGCTATGTCGCCGAGCAGCTCCTGCTCTACCGCAAGGACCTGCGCGGCGGCCCCGCCGACTTCCAGGGCGTGCAGATGAACGGCCGCGCCAAGGCGCTGCCCGACGAGCAGGCGGTCCAAGACGTCGCCGCCTATATCGCGACGCTGCCACCGCCGCCGGCACCGGTCGCGGCAGCGAAGGGCGGGGCGGGGACGGCGCTCTACGAAAGCTGTGCCGCCTGCCATGGCGCGCGCGGCGAGGGCAATGCCGAACTCGGCGCGCCGCCGCTGGCGGGCACCGATGCCGACTATCTCGCGCGGCAGCTCCGCAATTTCAGGAAGGGCATTCGCGGGCGCGAGGGCGACGAGAGGGGCCAGCAGATGGCGGCGGCGGCCGCCGTCCTGCCCGACGAAGCGGCGATCGATGCGGTCGCGGCCCACGCCAGCACGCTGCGGTAGCCATTCAACCGGGGATTTCGAAATGCAGATGGAAGGTGCCGAGTTCGACTACATCGTGGTCGGGGCGGGCTCGGCGGGTAGCGTGATCGCGGCGCGCTTGAGCGAGCGGGCGGATGTCAGCGTCCTGCTGATCGAGGCGGGCGGCAGCGACAACCGCTTCTGGCTCAAGATCCCGGTCGGCTACGGACGCACCATCACCGATCCCACGGTGAACTGGAAGTACATGACCGAGCCGAATCCGGCGCTCGGCGGCCGCCGCATCTACTGGCCGCGCGGCAAGACGCTGGGCGGGTCGAGCAGCATCAACGGCCTGATCTACATCCGTGGCCAGGCGCAGGATTACGACCAGTGGCGCCAGCTCGGCAACGAAGGCTGGGGCTATGAGGATGTGCTGCCCTTCTTCCGCCGCGCCGAGGACCAGGAGAATGGCGAGGACCGCTATCATGGCGTCGGCGGCCCGCTGAGCGTCACCAACCTCGTCGAGCGCAACCCGCTGTGCGATGCCCTGATCGGCAGTGCGGAGGCCAACGGCATTCCGCACAATCCCGACTTCAACGGCGCCGTGCAGGAGGGCGTCGGCTATTATCAGGCGACGATCCGCAACGGTGCGCGCTGCTCGACCTCGGTCGCCTATCTGAAGCCGGCCAGGCGCCGCCCGAACCTGACGATCCTGACCGAGACCCAGGCAGAGACGATCCTGTTCGACGGTACCCGCGCGAGCGGCCTGCGCGTGCGGCGGGGTGGCGAGAGCTTCACGGTCAGGAGCCGGCGCGAGCTGATCCTGTCGGGCGGTTCGGTCAACTCGCCCCAGCTCCTGCTGCTGTCGGGCGTCGGCCCGGCGGCCGAGCTGAAGGCGCTGGGGATCGATCCGGTCCACGACCTGCCCGGCGTCGGCGAGAATCTGCAGGACCATTATGGCGGGCAGATCACCTGGCGCTGCAACCAGCCGATCACGATGAACGACATCATGCTCAGCAAGCGCAAGCAGCTCTTCGCCGGGCTGACCTGGTTGCTGTTCCGCGACGGGCCGCTGTCGGTGCCGGCGGGGCAGGCAGGGCTGTTCGCCCGCGTCTCGCCGGGCGCGGCGACGCCTGACGTCCAGTTCCTGTTCCAGACCTTCAGCGGCGGCTATTATGAGGACGGGCTGTTCAAATTCTCGGGCTTCGCCAACTTCATCTGTCCGGTCCGGCCGCAGAGCCGCGGGCGGCTCAGCCTGGCGAGCGCCGACCCGTTCGAGGCGCCGCGCCTCGCGCCCAATTACTTCGCGCACGAGGCCGATCGGCGGATCGCGGTCGAGGGCCTCAAGCTCGCGCGCCGGATCGCCGCGACTCCGCCGCTCGCCGACTTCATCTCGGCCGAGCATCTGCCTGGCGCCGACGTACGGACCGACGACGAGATCGAGGCCTATTTCCGGGAAACCGGCGGCTGCGTCTCGCATCAGGTCGGCACCTGCAAGATGGGCAATGACGGGATGGCGGTGGTCGACAGCCGACTGCGCGTCCACGGTGTTCGGGGCTTGCGTGTCGCCGACGCATCGATCATGCCCACGCTGATATCGGGCAACACCAACGCGGCGAGCATCATGATCGGTGAAAAGGCGGCGCAGATGATCGCGGACGACGCTTGAAGGCGGCGGCCGGAGGTAACCAGCTTCGCCGAGCGATCCTCGCATCGCTGGCCGGCAACATGCTGGAATGGTACGACTTCTTTCTGTTCGGCACGGCGGCGGCGCTGGTCTTCAACCGGCTGTTCTTCCCCGCCGCCGATCCGACCGCGGCGCTGCTCGCCGCCTTCTCTGTCTATGCTGTCGGCTTCGCGGCGCGGCCGATCGGCGGGCTGATCTTCGGTCATGTCGGCGACCGCCATGGCCGCAAGGTCTCGCTGGTGTGGACGCTGTCGATCATGGGGGTCGCCACCTTCGCGATCGGGCTGCTGCCGAGCTACGAGCAGGCGGGCATGCTTGCGCCCGCGCTGCTTGTCGCGTTGCGCCTGCTCCAGGGGATCGCCGCGGGCGGCGAATGGGGCGGCGGCGTGCTGATGATCACCGAGAACGCCCCTGCCGATCGGCGGGGCTTCCTCGGCGCCTGGAGCCAGGTCGGGGTGGGGCTCGGCTTCGTCCTCGCCTCGCTCGCCTTCTTTCTGGCGCGGCGGATGCCGGAGGCGGACTTCCTGGCCTGGGGCTGGCGGCTGCCCTTCCTCGCCAGCATCCTGATCTTCCTGGTCGGCGTGTTCATCCGCTTGCGCATCAGCGAGACGGCCCGCCATCTCGAGGAAGGGCGGGGGAGCCACGCCGCGCCGATCCTGCGCCTGCTGCGCCGCTATCCGCGCGCGATCCTGACCGGCGTCGGCATCCGCCTCGCTGAGAATGGCGGATCGCACCTGCTGATCACCTTCTCGCTCGCTTATGGGGTGACGGTCGGCGCTCCGGCCGATGCGCTGCTGGTCGGGGTGATGCTGGGGATGATCGCCGACAGCGCGATGATGCCGGTGTTCGGCGCGCTGTCCGACCGGATTGGTCGGCGCGCCGTCTATTTGGCCGGGGTGATCGGGCTCGCGCTGTTCGGCTATCCTTTCCTGCGCATGCTCGACTCGGGGGCACCGGCGATGATCGTCGCCGCCTTCGTGATCGGCAACGGCCTGTGCCACGCCGCGATGATCGGGGTGCAGCCGGCGCTGTTCAGCGAGATGTTCGACGGCGAGGTGCGCTATTCCGGGCTCGCCTTCGTCCATGAGGTCTCGTCGGTGATCGTCGGTTTCGCGCCGCTGATCGCCACTGCCCTCTACGCGAGCAGCAAGTCGCCGGTACCGGTCGCCGCCTATCTGGCGATCCTCTGCCTGCTCAGCGCGGTGGCGCTGCTGAGCTGGCGTGGTGGGAAAGAAGATTTTTCGTCTTGATCCGGGTTTGAGACAGGATTTGCCGGCGACTGGACAAATGTCAGGCGAAATCGGCAATTCTTTCGGTGCAGTCGACGCTATGCTTGCTCGATGGAGGAGCATGATGATCGACATTGGTGACCCTGATGGCGGGACCGTATCCCGGTTCGACATCGTCGCGCGGCCCGACCCGCAGACGCTGGCCCGCCTCATCAACCATTTCGCGCAACGCGCCCTCATCCCCAGCATCGTCGAAGCCCGCGAGGCCAACGGCATGATGCAGGTGGCGATCGAGCAGCCCGGCCTCTCGGTTCACGAAGCGGGCATCGTCGCCGACAAGATGCGCAACAGCTGGCTGGTCGAGGAGGTCAGCCTGCGCTGCGGCAACGTCCGCCAGATACCGCTCAGCGAGGCGGTGATCGACCGCGCCGCCTGATCCGGCCGGTCAGGCGCCGGGCGTGCCGGTCTGGAGATACCAGCGCTGCGCGCCTTCGATGCCGAGCGCGGTCAGCCGGCCGCTGGCATAGGCGCCGGTGTCGATCCCGATCCGGTTGGCGCGCTCGTCGATCTCCGTCGTCACCGAATGGCCGTGCACCACCATCGCGCCATGGTCGGCGCCGTGGAACAGGAAGTCGCGCCGAATCCATCGCATGTCGCTCGGCGCCTGATCGTCGAGCGGGATGCCTGGGCGGACGCCGGCATGGGCGAAGAAATATCCGCCGGCGCGATAGGAACTGCGCAGCGCCGCCAGCCAGTCGAGATGCTCACGGGGGACGGCGGCCCGAACCAGGTCGATGATCCCCGGAGGATCGGCATAGTCATAATCCTGCGCCGAGACGCCGTAGCTGAGCAGCGTCTCGCGGCCGCCCATCTTGTGGAGCAGCGCGGCGGCCCGGCGGTTGCCTTCGGCGGTCGCGAGCAGGACTTCCTCATGGTTGCCCATCAGGAACACGACCTTGTCGTCACCCAGGTCGAGCTTCATCATCAGCTCGATCACGCCGCGCGAGTTCGGGCCGCGATCGATATAGTCGCCGAGGAACAGCAGGCGCGTGTCCGCCGCGCCGCGCTGCTCGTCGTCGCCGTCGATCGCACGGATCAGCGTGTTGAGCAGGTCGTAGCAGCCGTGGATGTCACCGATCGCATACCAGCGCTGGCCCTCGGGCGCGGCGTGGCGAGGGCGCTTCCAGCGCGAAGGCGACAGAAGGTCGCGAATGGCCATCGACTACCTGTGGACAATCCCGTTGCTCGTTCGCGTCGCCCCCTAATCGACGGAAGCGCCGGAGGAAAGACGGCCCATGACCATGGGCCATGCTGGCGACTCTATTTTGCGCCGAAACCGGTGATCGCGATCTTGATCGTCTTGATCGCGATCAACACATCGATCCAGACCGAGAAGTTGCGGATATAGTAGAAGTCATATTGCAGCTTGCGGTGGATCGCGTCGAGATCGGTGACATGGCCCTGGTTGACCTGCGCCCAGCCGGTGATGCCAGGGCGGACGATGTGGCGGTAGAGATAGAAGGGAATCTCCGCATCGTACCAGCGCGAGAGCGAGATCGCCTCGGGACGCGGGCCGATCCAGCTCATCTGGCCCGCGAGGATGTTGAAGATCTGCGGCAGCTCGTCGAGCCGGGTGCGGCGCAACCAGCGCCCCGCGCGGGTGATTCTGTCGTCGGCGACCAGCGTCATCGCGGCGGTGGCGTCGGCTTCTCCACGGGCCTTCTCCTCGCGCATCGTGCGGAACTTGACGATGCGGAACGCGCGCCCGCCGGCGCCGACGCGCAGCTGCCGGAAGAAGGCGGGCCCCGGCGAATCGATGCGGATCCAGGCGGCGATGGCCAGGAACAGCGGGCACAGGAACGGCAGCAGGATCAGCGCCGACAGGAAGTCGATCACCCGTTTGGCATGGCGCCACGCGCGGTTCGGCATGAGCGAGCCGAAATTATTCTCCGACAGATGCTCGATCGAGACGCGGCCGGTCAGCGATTCGAGGACCTGCTTGCTGTGCAGGACGGTGCGCCCCTGTACCGCGGCCTCCGCCAGCATGCGGTCCCATTTGGGATCATGGTCCTGGCGGAAGTCGGCGGTGATGAAGGCCGAGGGGTCGTCAGGGACGGCCGGGGTCCGCATCCGGATCCATTCGACCTCGGAGGGGAGGGTGAGGCCCTGCAGGTCGAAACCCGGTACTACGTAGAAACGACGTCGGGTCCGCGGCAGCAGATAGATGCTGAGGACGAAGAATACGGCGATGCTCGAGAGGAAGGTCGAGGTCAGGTAGATACGGCTATATTCCAGGCGCAACGCCAGCAAGGCCGCGATGGCCAGGCCGAACGAGCCGATGAAGGACGGCAGGATGTAGCCGAAGGTCCGCGTGCCCGGAAAGGCAGTGACCCGGCTCAGCATCGTCATCCCCAGGATCAGGGCGACCGTTGCGGCGATGAAGCTGTTGGCGAAGCCCGTCGTGCCGAGGGCGGTCTGGAAATCGCCATAGCGGATATAGGCCGGCAGCAGGATCGCGATGCAGAAGCCGATGAGGAACTGGGCGGGCAGGGCATTGAGCGCGCTGACACGCGCTATCCTGACCTGGGGCTCGCGCGTCATGAGCACGGTCCGTAACACTCCTCAGTAACGCTCCATGGGGAACATGCCGCGCTTCTGCCCGTTACGCGACATGGTTGCAGTGATCCAGCGCACAGCGAAGATGCGGCAACCTGCTATGCAAGAGCCCTGCGAACGTGATCGGACTACTCCCCCTGGATGCCCAGCGGCGAATGAAAGTTACTGGCCCGGATTCCATTTATATAAGCTTTTATCTGAAGTTGGACAGTATATTAAAGCGCCGTACAGGTTTTTTCACGTTGCGCGCGGGCCCCGACGGGGTTATGGAAAGGTCGACCTTGTAAGGAGGCGGTTGTGAAGAGCTTTGGTAAAATTGCTTCGTCGCTTGCGATTGCTGCGCTGGTCGCGGCCCCGGTTGCTGCGGCTGTTCCCGAAGCCGGAACCACGCTGAGCCGTGCCGCCGTGAAGGCGATTGGCACGAAGATGCGGTCCGGTGTTGTCGCGCGCCTCAACAAGAAGGTCGCACGCAAGAGCGCCGTTGAGCTGGCTCAGGTCGAAGGTGCCGATGCCGGAACCGACGCGGGCGCTGGTGGTGCCGGTGGTGCTGGTGGTGCCGGTGGCAGTTTCGGTGGCCTCGGTGTCGCCGGTGCAGTTGCGGGTGTCGCAGCTGGCGTCGGCGTCGCGGTTGCGGCCTCGAGCGGCGGTGGCAGCAACAGCCCGTAAGGCTAACGCATCCAGCAGATGGACCGAGAGGGCGGCGCGAGCCGCCCTTTTTGTTTTCTGGCGAATCTCTTTTTGTTTTTTGAGCGAATCGATGTCGGTCGGACCGATTTCCGCTACGTTCGGCTATTCCCTCCATTTCGGTTCGTCGCGGATATTTCGGTTCGTCGCATGACGGCGACAAAGGATGCCGAGGCATCTTTCCATTTTCCCTGCGTAGGTTAATGCACGAGAGCGACTGTGCGGCGGGTCACAGCGCGGGGCTGTTCTGATCCCGTACCAACAGGACGCGTAGGGCGCGATTCGGCCGCTCTCCGCAGGGGGCGTCGAAGGCGATGGCATCGACCGGTTTTCAACAGCTTCGAGGCGTCCGGGCGAGCGCATGAAGGTCGCGGCTACAGGCGCAGGACGGACCGACGCCGCTTTCTGGGCGCTCGGCGCACTTCTCATTCTCACATTCCTGACCGGTGGCGGCTCGCGGTCCGATATCGCCTCGCTGGTCGTGCTGCGTCCGGCCGCCGCGATATTTCTCGGCTTCGGCCTTTGGAGCCTGACCCGCTCGACCGTGCGGCGATATCGCTTCGCCTATGGCATGGCCGCCGCAATCGTCGGGCTCGTCCTGTTCCAGCTGATCCCGCTGCCGCCCGCCATCTGGGGCGCCTTGCCCGGACGCGGCCTGGTGACCCAGATCGATGCGGCTGCCGGGCTCGGGCCGGTGTGGCGTCCGATCAGCCTGGTTCCTTCGGCGACCTGGAACGCGCTGTTCGCCCTGATCCCGTCGCTCGCGGCACTCGTCCTCGCCTCGCAGCTCGACGGGCGGGGGCGCTGGCGGATCGCCATGCTTCTCATCGGCATCGGCCTGTCGAGCGCGATCCTGGCCATCCTCCAGCTAAGCGGCGCCCCGCAGGGACCATTCTATCTCTACCGAGTGACCAACCGCGCGGTCGGGTTGTTCGCCAATCGCAACCATCAGGCGATCTTCCTGGCGTCGCTGTTTCCCCTGCTCGCAGTTTTCGCGTCGGCCGCCCGCTCGTCGGCGATCGATGCCCGGCTGCGCACGGCCGTGGCGCTGGCGATCGGTGCGGTGCTGCTGCCGCTTCTTCTCGTCACCGGGTCGCGCAACGGCATGGGGATGATGGCGATCGGCTTCGTCAGCATTCCCTTCCTTTACACGATGCCGGGCGATCGGACCCGATCGGACGACGGACGGCGGAATGCCTTGCGCGCCGTGGTGGCGCTGGTCATTCTCGCGCTGGTTGTGCTGACGGTCCTGCTGGGGCGGGCTGTCGCGATCGATCGGCTGGTCGAGTCCCCGGCGACGGAAGACGTCAGATTCCAGGCCTGGGTGCCGATGCTGTCGACGGCCATGACCTATTTTCCGCTGGGCGGCGGCTTCGGCGCCTTTGCAGACCTGTTCAAGATCGACGAGCCGAACGAGCTGCTCACGTCGGCAATGTTCTTTCATGCCCACAATGACTGGCTCGAGCTGTTGATAACCGGCGGATTGCCGGCGCTGCTGCTCGCAGGCGTGGCCGCGGTCGCGTTCTTCAGGATAGCCGCGCGGTGGTGGCGATTGCGCGTTGGCCATGACGACAATGTGCTGCTCGCAGGGGCGGGTCTTTGGATGGCGCTGATCTTCGCCGCGGCAAGTATCAGCGACTATCCCTTGCGCGTGCCATCGCTGGCGTGCTTCTTTTGTGTCATAGTCCTATGGATAAGTTCAATCGGGCCCGATAGGGCGACGAAAGAAGGGGTTTGAGGGGCTTGCTCTTGTTTCTTCAACGAAAATCCTCGTCCGCTGGCGCGCGTCTGCCGCGCAAGGCCCCCGTGGCGCTCATGGGTGCGCTCATGTTGGCGAGTTGCGCGGGTCCGCCCAGGATCGGCGGCGCGACGAACATACAGGTGCTCGATGCCACCGAGCTGCCGGCACCCGACCGAACCGACATGGTCGAAACCGAGCGTCCCTATATCGTCGGCCCGTTCGACAAGCTGGCGATCGATGTATTCGGCATCGACGAGCTCTCCAACCGTAAGGCGCAGGTCGATGCGAGCGGCCGCATTTCCTTCCCGCTGGTGGGCGTGGTCAACGTCGCCGGTCTGACGCCGGGTGAGATCGAGACGGCGCTGGAGCAGAAGCTGGCGGTCAACTATGTCCGCAATCCGCAGGTGACGGTCAATCTCGACCAGACGGTCAGCCAGGTGGTGACCGTCGAAGGACAGGTCAAGAAGCCGGGCCTCTTCCCCGTGGTCGGGCGGATGACGCTGCTGCGCGCGGTGGCGCTCGCGGGCGGAACCGACGAGTTCGCCAAGCTCAACCAGGTCGTCGTCTTCCGCACGGTGAAGGGCGAGCAATATGCCGCGCTCTACAGCCTCAAGCAGATCCGGATCGGCGCCTATGCCGATCCCGACATCTACGCCAACGACGTGGTCGTGGTCGGCGAATCGCGGGCGCGCCGGACCTTCAAGGATATCCTCCAGGTGGTTCCGCTGCTCACGACGCCGATCATCGTCGCCGTGGACCGGTTCTAGATGGATCGCCTGGCGATCCGCGATAGTGGAAAAAATTGATGCGTGAAGCGGCAGAAGTTCAAGGCGGCGGATCAGCGAATCCCAAGGCCTCCGGCCTGGGGCAGGGCGGTCATGTCAACGACAGTTACGCCGTCCCGCCGATCCTCAAGCAATATTGGCATACGGCGCTTCGCTGGCGTTGGCTGATCGGCGCGATCATAGCCGGTGCGCTGGCGGTGGGCCTGATCGTCACGCTGCTGACCCCGGCCCGCTATACGGCCAGCTCGCAGATCGAGATCAGTCGCGAGCAGAAGAAGATCACCAATGTCGAGGGGCTCGATTCCGCGACCGCGGACAGCGACATGGAGTTCTACGAGACCCAATATGCCCTGCTTCGATCCTATTCGCTGGGCGAGCGGGTCACGCGCAAGCTGGACCTCGCGCGGCGCGACGACTTTTTCGCGGCGCACGGCATCTCGCTCGACGCCGAACGCTTCGGCGCCGCTGACCAGTCGAACCTGACCGCCGGGCAGCTCGCTGCCCGCGAGAAGCTGGCGACCAAGCTGCTGCTCGACAATATCGAGGTGTCGCCGGTCCGCCGGTCACGCCTGGTCGACCTTTCCTATACCAGCCGATCCCCGACGCTTTCCGCGCAGGTGGTCAATGCCTGGGCGAGCCAGTTCATTGCCGCCAGCATGGATCGCCAGCTCGCTTCCACCGCCGATGCCCGCCGCTTCCTCGAGGAACGGCTCGGCAATCTGCGGGCCCGGCTCGAACAGTCGGAACGCGAGGCCGTGACCTATGCGTCGCGCAACGATATCGTCACGCTCGACGCGGTTCGGGGCACCGATGGAAAGACGCAGGTCCAGCGGACCATGATCCAGAGCGACCTCGAAGCGCTCAACACCGCGCTGAACGCGGCCCGTGCGGACCGCATCGCCGCGGAGAGCCGGCTGACCGGGAGAAGTGACGACGACAATGTCGATGCGCTCACCAACCCCACCATCACCCAGCTCCGCCAGAAGCGGGCCGACGTCGCATCCGACTATGCCAAGATGATCGTGCGGTTCGAGCCGAACTATCCGACCGCCAAGGCGCTGATGATGCAGATCAAGTCGCTCGACGAGGCGATCGCCCGCGAGACGGCCCGCGTCGGCAACAGCCGGGCGCAGAGCTATCGCGAGGCGCTCAAGCGTGAGCAGGACCTGGGCGCGCAGGTCGCGGCACTGAAGGGGCGCCTCGACGAGCAGCAGCACGACGCGATCCAGTACAACATCTACCAGCGCGAGGCCGACACCAACCGCCAACTCTATGACGCGCTGCTCCAGCGCTACAAGGAGATCGGGATCGCCGGCTCGGTGGGGGTGAGCAACATCGTCGTCGTCGACCCGGCGGGCGTCCCGTCGGCTCCCTCGGCGCCGAGCCTGCCGAAGAACATGGCGCTCGCTTTCGTCATCGGCCTCGCCCTGGCCGTCATCGCGACGCTCGCGCTCGAGCAGATCGACGAGGGGATCAGCCAGCCGGGCCAGATCCAGCAGCTCTTCCAACTGCCCCTGCTGGGCCATGTGCCGCTGTCCGATTCGTCGGTCACTGAGGGCATCGAGGATCCGAAGTCCTATTTCTCGGAAGCCTATTTCACGATCCGCTCGAACCTGGCCTTCACCACCGACCATGGGCTGCCGCGATCGTTCATCGTCACCAGCACCCAGCCGGCCGAAGGCAAGTCGACGACCTCCTATGCGCTGGCGCGGATCATCGGGCGAACCGGCAAGAACGTCCTGCTGGTCGATGGCGACATGCGCTCGCCCGACATTCACCACCTGCTCGGTCTCGACAATGCGGTGGGGCTGAGCAACGCGCTGGCCGGCGACGACAATGTCGCCGCGCTGATCCGGAGCACGCCGCACAAGGGCCTCTCGGTGCTGACTTCGGGCCCCAAGCCGCCGAGCGCCGCAGAGCTGCTGAGCAGCGATCGCATCCGTCATCTGGTCGGCGAGCTGCAGGGCATGTTCGATCATGTCATCATCGATGCCCCGCCGATCCTGGGCCTGTCGGACGCGCCGCTGCTCGGTCGTGCGGTCGAGGGCGCGGTGCTGGTGATCCAGGCCGAAGGCGCGGCGGTGCGCGGCGTCCGGGCGGCGATCAGCCGCCTCCGGATGGTCAACACCCATATCTTCGGCACGGTGCTGACCAAGATCAAGGCCAGCGAACTCGCTTATGGCTACGGCTATGGTTATGGCTACGGCTATGGCGACGACGTCGAGAACAAGGCTGCCTGACGGGCTCCCGCGGTGGATCGGCCAGTCGTCACGTCCTGGGGCAAGGCCCTTCTAGGCCTCGGCACTCTGGGCCTTGCGCTCGCCGCCGGCATCGACGCGACGGCCAATCGCTGGCGTGCGATCGACCCCGATCGCGCCCTGCGGGTCCGGCCCGGCGACGCGGTCGCCCTGACACTCCACCAGGACCAGCGACAGGCGGACGGCGAAATGAACCCGGCTCGCGCGGCGGCCATCGCCGATGTCGCCCGCCGGGCCCTGCGGTCCGATCCGCTGACTGCGCCCGCCTTGCGGCAGATCGCGGTCGCGGAAGGGATGGCCGGGCGGCATCGCGCGGCGGACGGGCTCGTGCACCTGTCCTACAATCTCACCCGCCGCGAACTCGGCACGGAGTGGCTGCTGATCGAAGCCGCGCTCGATCGCGGTGACGCCGCCGCTGTCGCGCGCCATTTCGATGAGGCACTGACCACCACGCCGCTCGCGGGGGAGGTGTTGTATCCGGCACTGTCGGCGGCGTTGTTCGATCCGGGAATGCGCGCCGCGCTGGTGCCCTATGTGCGGCAATCGCGCCGCTGGATGCCCTATCTGATCCGCTATGCCCTGGCGGAGGGTGATGCTGGCGAGCATGTCGGCGCCCTGGTCGTCGCGGCCGGTGGGCTGCCGCCGTCGCCGATCTATGCCGACCTCGACCAGAGGATATTGGCGGGAGTCGCGGCCAAGGGAGAGTTCGGTACTGCCGGCGCCTATCTGCGCGGCATGCGCGCCGGCGGCATCGCGACCGATCCCGGCTTCTCCGCAGCGACCACCGATACGCGCTTCGGTCCCTTCGCCTGGTCGCTCGCCGATCAGCAGACGGTGAGTGGCCGGCGCGACGAGAGCGGGCGGCTCCAGGTGCGCATCTCGACCGCGCGTCCGGAGAAGGTGGCCATCCGTACCCTGGTGCTTCCGGCGGGGCGCTATCGCTTCAGCCAGAAGGTCGAGGCGCCGGACGAGGACGTCGTCGCTGCCGCGAAGTGGGAAATGCGCTGCCTGCCCGAAGACCGGCCGATCTGGTCGCTCGAACTGCCGGTGCGCAGGACCTCGTCCCATTATGCCGGCCAGATCGAAATTCCCGCCGGTTGCACGGGTCAGCAACTGGCGCTGGTCGTCGCCGGCCGCGGCGATCAGGAGGATGCCGAGATCATCGTCGACAGCCTCGAACTCGTCCGCCAATGATCGACGCTGGCGTCAGGCCGGCGGCGTCGCGGCTTTGCGGGACGGCTTGTCGGACGGCCCTGCGGGTTCCGGATAGGGCATGATCATCCTGCCGTCGGGGGCGGCGGTGAAGGTCGTCTGGGTGGGATAGGCGAACTCGATCCCTTCCTTAGCGAAAGTCTCCAGGATCGCGATGCAGATGTCGTGGCGAGCGCTGTTGAAGACCTCGCCGTCTTCGTCGAGCACGTCGAACAGCAGCTCGTAATCGAGGCTCGACGGCGCGAAGTTGACCATGCAGCAATGGAGGAACACCGCTTTGTCGTGGGCCGTCACGATCGCCTTGACCATCTCGGGAATGCGGCGACAGACGTCGGGCGGCGTCTGATAGGTGACGCTGAGCATCAAGGTCGCCCGCCGCCGTAGCGTGTGCGCCAGGTTGTGCAGTTCCTTGTTGAGCAGGTTGGTGTTGGAGATCACCACCTCCTCGCCCGCGGTGGAGCGCAGCCGGGTCGTCTTCAGGCCGATCGATTCGACCGTTCCGGTGGTCTGATCCCACTTCACGGTATCGCCGCGCCGGAAGGGCTTGTCGAAGATGATGGCGAGGCTGGCGAACAGGTCGGAGAAGATGCCCTGCGCGGCAAGGCCGATGGCGATGCCGCCGATGCCCAGGCTGGCCACGAGGCCGGTGATGTTGACCCCGATATTGTCGAGGATCAGCAGCGTCGCGACGATGAAGCAGACCGCGGTGACGAGCAGGCGGATAATGCCGATCGCCGAACCGAGGGTGGAGGAGGACACGCCGTCCTCCTCTCCCGCGCGATGCTCGACAATTCCGATGATCAGCTCGCGAACCCACAATGCGGCCTGCACGGCGGTCGCGACGGTGAACAGGAAACCGATCGTCCCGGCGACCACCGCGGGCGGCGTCGCATAGCCGCTGACCAGCCGCGCCGCGAGCATGACGATGAAGAAGATGTTGGTGCGCGCGATCGCCCGGCCGATGATGCGCGACCAATGGCCGAGATGCTCGCGCCGGCATAGCCGCGTGCCGAGCATGCGCAGGCCGTAGAGCAGCGCGATGATCAGCGCGCCGCTTGCGCAGGCGATGGCGATGCTCAGATAATGGCTGCCGATCCAGTCCAGCGTCTGCTGCCAAAATTGCTCGAGATCGCCAAGCGACTGGATCGGCGTCGGCATTTCGGCGTCGATCGCGGCATTCCCCGTCTTCGTCATTCAACCTTCCATCATTTGCCGTTCACATTGCCCCAACGAGGCTGGGCGCGCCGGCGTTCCGCCGCGGCCGACAAGGGGCGTTCGGGCTCCGGTTCCGGCTCGGGTAGTTCCGGAGGCTCGCTTTCCTGCTCCGCCGCGGCGTCCCGCTTGCGCTTGCGGAACGGGTTCCAGACCCGCCGCTTCACATGGATCTGGACATAGCGGTCGAAGCCGATCTCGACTGCGATGATGTAATAGATATAGGGCTGGAAGGCGATGCCGACGAAGGAGGAGCCCAGCATGAAGATGAGATGGGCATGCTGGAGCGCCGCGGCGAGCGGCGACACCCAGGCGTTGGCCCCTTCCTCCTTCAGATAACTTCGTCGGATCACCTCCATCCGGAAGATGCCGATCAGGTGAACCGCCAGGAACAGCGCCAGCCCCGGATAGCCCTGTTCGCCCAGCATCTCGAAATAGGCGTTGTGGAAGGATCGGCCGGCGTCGTAGCCGACCACGCTGACGACCGTGCCGTCGGCGGTCTTGTAGCTCATGTCGATGGTGAGCTTGTTGCCGAGATAGGCTTCGAAGCCGCCGCCGAACGGATGGGACTTCGAATAGTCGAGCGTCCATTTCCACACGGCCAGGCGGGTCGATGCCGATGCGTCGCCCTTGTAGCCCTGGATCGTGTCCATGCGCTGGGTGTAGCTTTTCGGCAGGAAAGGGATTCCCGCCGCGACGATCGCGGCAATGATGCCGATGTAGAGGAAGCGCCGCTTCGTCGCGCGCAGCTCCAGCACGCCCGCCAGCACGATGCAGAGCAGGCCGGTGCGTGTCTGCGTGCCGATCGGGATCAGCAGGCAGGCGAAGGCGAGCGCATACCAATAGATTCGGGAGAAGATCGTCGGACGCACGATCGTGGAATATTTCGCCATGTAGAGGATCAGCGGGATCGAGCAGATCGCGAAGGCCGAGATCGTGCTGCTCTCGTACATGCCGCTGTTGTTGGCGACCATCAGGTTGAGCGTGCCGTAGCCGCCGCCGCCGGCCAGCGTCTTGGCGCCGCCCACCACCGCGATGGATGACAGGCAGAGCAGCATGAACAGCAGCACGCCTTCGATGCGGACGCGCGTGTAGAGCGTCATCGGCATGAAGATCGAGAAGACCAGCGCCTTCCATACCCAGTCCCACTTGTCGAGCGCGGCGTCGGGATAGTCGGCGGTCAGGGTCGTGTAGCCGCAATAGAGTAGCAGCAGGATCAGCAGTATCTGCCGCGGCGTCGGCTTGCTGAGCGTCTTGTCGTCGTTGATTGCCCAGCCCAGGAAGGCGGCGATGAACACGATCAGCGAAACCGGGATCGAGCTGAGCAGGTAATAGGACAGCCGCTGCGGCGAGACGATGTCGACATAGACATAGGCGCAGACGAAGAGAAACGGCCGACGGAAACCCGCCAGCAGGATCGCGACCAGGAAACCGATGAGGAAGAGATCACGCACGGTCGGAGCCGGGCCTCGCCTCGCCGGTCTCGACGCCCGCGCGGCGCGTGGGCGGCTTCTTCGGGAGCACGGGCTTGAAATGGCGCCCGGACCCTGTCGGTTCGTCGTTCAGGTCGGGGTGGAGCAGCAGTTTCACGGCCACGTAGCCGATCAGGAAATGGGCCAGGAGCAGCGAGAGCGTATCGATCATCGGCGGCTTCCCGATCCGTTTCCGGTTGACATGACAAGCCTCTTCATGCGCGTTCGCACGGCATGAAGATCCTCCATATCCTCGATCATAGCCTGCCGATCCACAGCGGCTATACATTTCGTACCCGGGCGATCCTCAAATCCCAGATTTCGATGGGTTGGCAGGTGATGGGCGTCACCGGCCCGCGTTACAACGCGCCGCAGCCCGATCCGGTGGAGGAGGAGGGGCTGGTCTTCCGGCGCACCCCCGCCGTCCGTCCCGCGCGCACGCCTGTCGGCGAATGGCGCGAGGTGGCGGCGCTCGTACGGCGGATCGGCGAGGTCGCGGCGGAATGGAAGCCGGATATCCTCCACGCCCATTCGCCGGCGCTGATCGGGCTGGCGGGGCTGCGCGCCGCCCGGCGCCTCCGCCTTCCGTTCCTCTATGAAATCCGCGCCTTCTGGGAAGACGCTGCGGTCGGCAACGGTACCGGGCGAGAAGGGTCGCCGGTCTACCGGCTGATTCGGCGGCTCGAGACCCATATCGTCCGCCGCGCCGACGCGGTGGCGGTGATCTGCGAAGGGCTGCGGTCGGATCTCGTCGCGCGCGGGATCGCCGCCGACAAGGTGATGGTCTCCCCGAACGGCGTCGATCTCGAGCTGTTCGGCGCCCCGCCGCCGCCCGACGAGGCGCTGGCCGCCGAACTCGGGCTCGGCGGGGCCGAGGTGATCGGCTTCATCGGTTCCTTCTACGATTATGAAGGACTCGACGATCTCGTCGCGGCGATGCCGCTGCTGCTCGAACGGCGGCCGCAGGCGGCGCTGCTGCTGGTCGGCGGCGGTCCGATGGAGGAAGCGCTGCGGGCACAGGCGGCGGCGTCGCCCGCGGCGGCGCGCATCCGCTTCGCTGGCCGCGTTCCGCATCAGCAGGTCGACCGCTATTACAGCCTGATCGACATCCTCGCCTATCCGCGCAAGTCGATGCGCCTGACCGACCTGGTGACCCCGCTCAAGCCGCTCGAGGCGATGGCGCAACGCCGGCTGGTCGCCGCGTCGAACGTCGGCGGGCATCGTGAACTGATCGAGGACGGGGTTACCGGCACGTTGTTCGCGCCCGACGATCCGGCGGCGCTGGCGGCGGCGCTGGCGGGGCTGCTCGACGACCGGGGCGGATGGGACGAGCGGCGCGAAACCGCCCGGGCTTTCGTGGAACGCGAACGCAATTGGGGCGTCAATGTCGCGCGCTATCGGCCCGTCTACGAAGGATTGATCGCCGGCTCCGCACGTTAAAACATCGTTGTCAGTAGCGGCCGATAAGAATTGAAAAGTAACGGAATCCCAATTTTGCCTTATTATGGGATGACAATAGAGACATATGGGCGTTCCGATGGTTCAAACGAAAGCGCGTCGCCGATCAAGCCTGATCATGGGCGTTCTGCTCGCGCTGCTGCTCGGCGTGGCGGCGGCATTCTTCGTGCTCGCCATGCCGATCCGCATGCTGGAGACGGTGACCACCTTCACCCGCCTGTCCAAGCTGATGGTGCAGGCGGAACCGCCGATCTCGCCGAACGACCGGACGCTGCTGTCGGTGCTCGCCGCCATCCTCACCGCCGGGATCGGCTGGGTCCTGGTCGACTGGCTGGTATTCGGGCGCGCGGGGATGAGCACGCTGATCCGCACCCGCGACGACGATTATGAGGATGAGGACGAGGATCATTTCCGTCCGACCGATCCGCTCGACCTGGTGACGCCGGCCGAGGACCCGGCCGCCGAATGGCCGGTGCCGTCGACGGGCGATGCCCGCAGGCCGCTCTCCGCCCGTACCGATATCGGCGATCCGCCGCCCGCGCTCGACCCGTTCGGAGCACCGCTGGCCGGACTCAACCAGGCGCTGCCGCCGATCAGCGAGATACTGCCCGGCACCGGCGTGAGCGCGCCACCGTTGCAGCCCAATGCCCTGCCGCCGCTGATTCAGCCCGCCGCCTTCCCGCAGGCCGCCCCGTTTCCGGAGGCGGAACCGGCGCCGCCGGAGATGCCGCCCCCCGCCGGCGGCCTGCCGACCTGGATGCCCGCGCCCGGCCTGCGCCCGGATGGTCAGGCCGCCGATCCGCTGCCCGCCGCCTTCTACGAAGAGCCGGCCGAGCCGGGGCCGGAACCGGAAGTCGATTCGGCGCCTGCTCCCGATGCGGCCGTGCCGCCGTCCCTGATCGGGACGCCGGCCGTTCCGCAGCCGGTTCCTCCGCTGCCGACGCCGCAGGCGGGGCCCTTCGCCCCGCCGCCACTGGCCGACGAGATGCCTCCGTTGGCCGCGCAACCTTTCGCCGATCCTCAGCCCGCCGTCGCCGTCCGGCAACCGGACCAACCGCCAGCGGCGGCACCGGCACCGGCACCGGCCCAGCCGGCTCCACGGCCGCGCCCGCTGCCCGAGCCGGGTTTCGACCGGGCCCGGCTCGAAGAATTATTGGCTCGTCTCGAACGGGGATTGCAACAGCGCAGGGCCGCTGCCGCCGCACGGGCGCAGGCGGAACAGTCGCCGCCGGCCCCGCAGCAAGCACCGGCGCCTGTGCCCACAGCCATGCCCATGCCGGCTGCCGCGCCGCCGTCCCTGACGGAGCCGCCGGCTCCGCCTCCGATCATCGAACCCGTGCCCCCGATGAGCCGGTACGAGCCGCCTGCGGCGCCGGCGCCCGCATCGATCCTGCCGGTCGCTCCGCCGCGGGCCGTTCCCGAACTGCGCAGCGACGAACTGCTCGACCAGCCGTTGCACGTGACGCTGGATCTGCTGCGCAACATGGTCAAACGCTGACGGCCAGGCTGTCGGCGACGGTCAGCGCTTCCAGCCGCAGGAGCGCTTCGGCGTCGCGTCGCTCGACCGAGACCAGCTTGATCTCGGCGATCAGATGGCCGGCTATGGTGAAGTCGGGGGCGGCGATCCAGATGGGCAGGGCGGCGAGCGCCCGCTCCACCCCTTCTCCCCGCAGCCGAAGGTCGATGCGGTGCCGCCCGCCGTCGAACAGCAGGCTGTGCCAATCCTCGCTCTCGCCATGATCGAGCAGCAACTCGGCGAACGGCGCGCAGCAATGGTGGAGACGCCGGGCGATCGCCTTGACCGGATCGCTCATCGCGCGCCGGCCTTCTTTTCACGCGCCCGGACGATATAGGCCTGCACGCGCCGGACGGTGTCGTCGCGCGGCTCTCGGCCGCGGCGCAGAGTCGCCACGAAGCCGGGGTCGCCCATCGCGTCGCGGCCGAAGCGCGAGGCGGGAATGCCGCTCTCGCGAAGATAGCGTTCGATCAACCACAGCAAATCCATCCCAAGCTCCTTCGCGACTCAATCGTTCACTTTATGTTCCAATCCATTTCCTACTTGTCTAGGAAAAATCCTATCGATAAGGAGGGGCATGGCCGACGACGTCCGCACCGCCCTCGACGCCCTGATCCGGGAGCGGGGAGAGGATTACAGCGCGATCTCGCGGCTGCTGGGGCGCAATCCGGCCTATATCCAGCAGTTCATCAAGCGCGGCAGTCCGCGGCGGCTGGCGGAGGAGGATCGGGTTCGGCTGGCGGCCTATTTCCGGGTTCCGGAATCGCGGCTGGGCGGTCGGTCCGGCGATGGGCCGGTGGAGGAGGCGACGGCCGCCTCGGCGTTGGTGACGGTGCCGAGGATCGCGATCGGCGCTTCGGCTGGGCCGGGCGGCATTGCCGAGATCGAGGAACGCGATCGCCCGATCGCCTTCGACGACGGGCTGCTGCGCGATCTTGGCGCCGGGCGACGGGCGGCGCTGTCGATCATTCGCGTCGCAGGGGAATCGATGGAACCGACCCTGCGCGACGGCGACGACATATTGGTCGATCGCGACGCGATCGAGGTCCGGCCCGGCGGCATTTATGTGCTGCGGCTCGACGACCTGCTGATGGTCAAGCGGCTGCTCCGCGACGACCGCGGCCTCGTTGTCCACAGCGACAACCCTGCCCATCCGGAGATCGCCGGTTTCGATCCGGCGACGTTGCAGGTGATCGGCCGCGTGCTGTGGTGCGGCCGGAAGCTATAGCCGGTCAGCGCCGGCTGCGGTCGATCAGGTAGAGTATGATCGCGATCGCCACGCCGGCGCCGGTGCCGATCAGCATTCCCATCGACGGCTGGCCATAATGATTGCCGACGATGGCCCCGGCCATGATCGTGAAGGCGATGATCGCGCCGCCCGCGCGGGAGGCTTTGCCGCTATTCTGTTCCATGGCGGTCCCCATGCCACGCCGCCGCGCCGTGCGCCAGCGTTCGTCCCGGCTGTCCCGCCACGGGACGCCATGTCCCGGGACGGGACTTGGTCAACGCTCCATTCACCAGCTATCCGGCTGACGGCGGGGGATTTGCGGATCTCGGCACGGGTCTTGTGTGAAGGCGGGCGTCGCACGGGGAAGGGGCCGGGATTGGAAGAGATTTTCTACATCGCGGATCGCGCCAGCATCGCCCAGGCCGAGGAACTGATCCGCGAGTTCGGCATGCTGGCGGTCGACGAGGCCGCAGCGCGCAGCCGCCATTATCGCGAGCTCGGCAATGCGATCCGATTCTGCGAATGGCGGCAGATGGAGCGCTTCCTGTCGCTGCTGGCCCTCGATATGGCGGTCGGTACCGTTCATTGATGCGATGACCGGGCGGCGGAGCGGCATCATCCGCCGCTCCGGCCATTGCGATCATTGGGTTTGGACCCTAGGGTCTTGCCATGCGTAACGCCTGTAGGCCGACCAGCGCCCGATCGATCGTCTTGGGCGCCATGTTATGTGTGACGGGCGCGGCGCAGGCGCAACCCGCATCCCCGCCCACGGCGTCCGAGGATCCCGCCGATCTTCCGGAACTGGACCCCTCGACCGAGATGGCGCCGCTGCCGGGCATGGAGGTCGACTGGCCCGAGGCCGCCGATACGGCGGGCGAGCCCCCGGCCGATGCCGGTGCGGCAACGGGCGCGACGGCGGAGTCGACCCTCGCCGACGCACAGGCGGATCGGCGCTATGGCGTCGACATCACCGGCCTTTCGGGCAAGGACGGGGTGCCGCCCGAGACCGAGAGCGCGATCCGCAGCCGGTTCCGCCAGCTGTCTGCGCTGGAAGAAGGGAAGGGCGTCGGCAACACCGCGCAGATCGATCGGCGCGCCCGGCAGGACGAAACCCTGCTCAACCAGCTGTTGCGCGCCGCCGGCTATTATGACGCGCGTGTCTCGACCCGGATCGAGGACGAGAAGACCGGCCGGCTCGGCGTCTCCCTCGTCGTCCGCCCCGGCGTGCTCTACACATTGTCGGGGGTCGATTTCGGCGGGATCGACGCCGCTGGCGACGTCGCCGCGCAGCTCCGACGCGCCTTCGGGCTGGAGACGGGCCAGCCGGCCGATTCGGATCGGATCGAGGCGGGTCTGGTCGCGCTCAAGGCCGAGCTGGGGCATGAGGGATTCGTCTTCGCGAAGATCGGCGAGCCCAAGCTTACCGTCGACCATGACGAGCATGCGGTGCGGCTCGCGGTGGACGTCGAGCCGGGCTATGCCCAGCGGATCGGCAAGATCAGGATCGAGGGCGAGCGGCTGTTCAGCGCCAAGCATCTCGGCCGGATCGCGCGGTTCCGGACCGGCGACATGTACGACGCCGCGCGGATGGAGGATTTCCGCCGGGCGCTGATCCAGACCAGCCTGGTTTCGGCGGTCACGATCAAGCCGGTGGCGACCGCCGACCCGCAGGTCGTCGACATCTCCGTGAAGCTCGAGCCTGCACCGCCGCGCACCGTCGCCGGCGCGATCGGCTACGGCACCGGCGAGGGCTATAGGCTGGAGGCGAGCTGGCAGCATCGCAACCTGGTGCGGCCCGAAGGCGCCGTCACCTTCCGCGGCGTTCTCGGTACCCAGGAGCAGTCGCTGGGCGCGACGCTCCGCCGCAACAACTACAAGGCACGCGACCGGGTCCTCACCGGTCAGGTCATCCTCAGCCATCTCGACCAGAACGCCTATGAGGCGCGCAGCCTCACCATCGGCGCCGGGCTCGAACGGCAGACCAACATCATCTGGCAGAAGAAATGGACCTGGTCCTACGGCGTCGAGCTGGTGGCGTCGAAGGAACAGGATACGGTGAAGGCGACCGGCGCGCCGCGCAGCCGCCAATATCTGATCGGGGCGCTGCCATCGAGCCTGTCCTATGACGGGTCGGATGACCTGCTCAATCCGACCCGCGGCTATCGACTCGCCGCGCGGGTCTCGCCCGAGCTGTCGCTGCAGGGCGGCGCCTTCGGCTATGTGAAGGCGCAGGTCGACGGCAGCTCCTATCTGCCGGTCGGCGGACGGACCGCGATCGCCGGCCGGGTCCGCTTCGGGTCGATCATCGGCGCGTCGGCCGAGCGGATCGCGCCGACCCGGCGCTTCTATGCCGGCGGCGGCGGATCGGTTCGCGGCTATGGCTATCAGAAGATCGGCCCGGTCGACATCAACGGCGATCCCGCCGGTGGTCGCAGCCTCGCCGAATTCTCGATCGAGGCGCGCGTCCGCTTCGGCGATTTCGGCGTGGTGCCCTTCATAGACGGCGGCAATCTCTATTCGGCGCGGCTGCCGACCTTCCGCAACCTGCGCTACGGCGCCGGTATCGGCGTCCGCTATTATACCAGCTTCGGGCCGATCCGCGTCGACGTCGGCACGCCGCTCAACCGGCGGCCCGGCGATTCGCGGATCGCTGTCTACGTTTCGCTCGGGCAGGCCTTCTGATGGCCGACGAGATCGCCATGGTCGAGGAGAAGGTCGAGGCCTGGCGCCGGCGCCATCCGGTCCTGCGCTTCGTCGCGATCGGTTTGCTGTCGCTGCTGCTGCTGTGCTCGGCGGCGATCTGGATGCTCGACAGCGGCCCTGGCCACCGGCTGATCATCGACCGGATCGGCGCGCTCCGGCCCTCGTCCGGGCTGCGTATCCGGATCGGGCGGATCGACGGTTCGATCTGGAACCGCGCCACGTTGCGCGACCTGCGCCTCTACGACAATCAGGGCTTGTTCCTCGAAGCGCCCGAGATCGCGCTCGACTGGCGGCCGGCCGCCTGGGTCGCGAACAAGCTGTGGATCCGGAGCGTCGAGACCGACCTGCTGATCCTGCATCGCAAGCCCAAACTGCAGCCGTCGCCCAAGAAGGGACCGCTGCTGCCGGGCTTCGACATCCATGTCGGGCGGCTGCGCATCGCGAAGCTGCGCCTCGAACCGCCGGTCGCCGGGCGGCGCCACATCGTCCGCATCGCGGCGGAGGCGGACATCCATGACGGTCGGGTGCTGCTCAAGCTCGACGGTGCATCGAGCGCACGCGACCGGCTGACGCTCCAGCTGGATTCGGAACCCGACCGGGACCGCTTCGATCTCGACGCGCGGCTGGTCGGGCCCGCCGACGGGGTTGTCGCCGGGGCGACGGGATGGAAGAGGCCGGTCGACGGCGTCATCTCGGGCACGGGCCGCTGGTCCGCCTGGAAGGGCAGGGCGACGATGGACGTCGGCGACATTCGGCTGGTCGACCTGCGGTTGGCCGCCGATCACGGCAAATATGCACTGGACGGCGCGCTCGCACCGAGCCGTCTGCTATCGGGCAAGTTGCAGCGCTTGTCCGATCCGACGATCCGGGTCAGCGGTGCGGCGACGCTGGCCGACCGGCAACTCGGCGGCACGCTGTCGATCGCGACGCCCGCGCTGGAGATCGGCGCTTCGGGCACGCTCGACCTGGCCGCTTCGGCCTTCGATGCGGTGGTCGTTGATGCGAAGCTGCTGCGTCCCCAGGCGATGTTCCCCAACATGACCGGGCGCAATATCCGGCTGCATGCCAGTTTCGACGGGCCGTTCGGCACGGCGGACTATGCCTATGTGCTGACTGCCGAGCATGTCGCCTTCGACACGACCGGCTTCGACGTCGTCCGCGCCGAAGGCAAGGGCAAGCTGTCCGATCCGCCGGTCAAGCTGCCCGTCCGCCTGTCGGCGCGGCGGGTCACCGGCGTCGGCGACGTCGCCGGCGGCATCCTCGGCAATCTCAAGGTCGACGGCGTGCTGCAGGTGACTGCGCAGAAGGTGACGGGCGAGCGGCTGCGGCTCAGCTCGGATAAGCTGGCGGGGCAGCTCTCGCTCAGCCTCGATCTGCGGACCGGCGCCTATGACGTTGCCCTGACGGGAAAATTGCTGCGCTACTTCATCCCCGGCATCGGCATCGTCGACGTCAATTCGGAGCTGAAGGTCGTCCCCGGTGCGGGCGGGCGCGGCACGGTGGTCGCCGGGCGCGGGCGCGCCTGGGTGCGCCGTTTCGACAATGCCTTCCTGCGGTCGCTGGCGGGCGGTCTGCCCTCGATCGACACCCGGCTCCGGCGCGGACCGGACGGCGTGCTCCATTTCGAACGGCTGGTGCTGACCGGACCCGGCATCCGCCTGGCCGGCAACGGATTCCGCCGCCGCGACGGCACCTTCTACTTCAAGGGCAGCGGCACCCAGGCGCAATATGGCCCGGTCCAGCTCACCCTCGACGGTAACATCAGCCGGCCGAAGATCGATCTCGTCCTGGCCAGCCCGGTGCAGGCGCTGGGCTTGGTCAACGTCGCGGTGAAGCTCGATCCGACCGCGCAGGGCTTCACCTACAGCGTGACCGGCGGCTCGCACCTCGGGCCGTGGGGCAGCAGTGGCGCGATCCTGCTGCCGGCCAACCAGCCGGCCACCATCCAGGTCGCGAACTTCGCGGTCAGCGGTGCCAAGGGCAGCGGCAGCCTGCGGTCCGATCCGGGTGGCTTCACCGGGCGCATCGACCTGGCCGACGGCACCGTCACCGGCCCGCTGCTCTTCTCGGTCGAGCGGGGCCTGCAGAAGATCGAAGGCCATCTGCGCGCCCGCCGCGCGACCATCGGAGCAGCGGTGCCGTTCACGATCGGCCGCGGGCGGCTCGACGGCACCGTACTGCTTGATCCGGCGGGGGTGCAGGTCAACGCCACGGTCGCGCTGTTCGGTACGACGATGCGCGGCGTCACCCTCGGCCGCGGCCGGGCCACGATCGCGCTCAAGGGCGACAGCGGGACGATCAGCGCCAACCTCGCCGGATCGCGCGGGCGCGGCTTCGAGCTGGCGACGCTCGCCCGCCTCGCGCCTGACGGCGTCAGCCTGACCGCCGAGGGCACGATCGACCAGAAGCCGGTGCGGCTGGACGGTCCGGCCGTGCTGCGGCGCGAACCCGATGCCTGGCGGCTCGAGCCGACGGCCCTTAGCTTCGGCAGCGGCAAGGCGACGCTCGCCGGCCGCTTCGGCAGCGCGACCAACGAGCTCAAGGCCGGCGTCCAGGCGATGCCGTTGTCGGTGCTCGACATCTTCTATCCGGGGCTCGGCCTTTCGGGCGTCGCGACAGGCGAGGTCGACTATCGGCTCCAGCGTGGAGCTCGCATTCCCACCGGCCGTGCCAACCTCAAGATCCGTGGCCTGTCGCGCTCGGGCCTGGTGCTGACCTCGCGTCCCGCCGATGTCGCGCTGGCGGGAGTGCTGACCGAGAATGTCGCGGCGGCACGGGCGGTGGTGTCGAGCGGCGGCAAGGTGATCGGACGCGGGCAGGCGCGGATCACCAACCTGCCGACGACCGGCGCGCTGCCGGACCGGCTGATGAGCGGCAACCTGTTTGCGCAGCTTCGCTATGGCGGCCCGGCCGACACGCTGTGGCGGCTGATCGGGGTGGAGACGATCGACATATCGGGGCCGGTGTCGATCGGCGCCGACATCAGCGGCACCGGCGCCAATCCGGTGATCCGGGGATCGCTGCGCTCGACCCAGGCGCGGCTCGAAAGCGCCGTGACCGGCACGGTGATCACCAACATCGCCGCCACCGGCCGCTTCAACGGATCGCGCTTGCTGGTCGACAAGCTGTCCGGTCAGACGCGGGGCGGCGGCACGATCGCCGGCCGCGCCGCATTCGACTTCGCGGCGGAGAAGGGCATCGGCATGGACGTCGCGCTCGACGCGCAGAACGCCCAGCTGATCAACCGCGACGATATCGGTGCGACCGTAACCGGTCCGATCAAGATTCGTTCGGACGGCGGCAGCGGCACGATCGCCGGCGACGTCCGGCTGGTGCGCGGCCGCTTCCAGCTCGGCCGCGCCGCCGCGGTCGCGACGATTCCGCAGTTCGACACGGTCGAGCTCAACCGCCCCGACGACGAGGATGACGTCCAGCGGCCCTTGTCGTGGAAGCTAGACATCGATGTGGATTCGCGCAATCAGCTCGCGGTCACCGGCCTCGGCCTCGACAGCGAATGGCGCGGCAAGCTCCATCTCGGCGGCACGATCGACAATCCGGCGATCAACGGCCGGGTCGACCTGGTTCGGGGCGGCTACGAGTTTGCCGGCCGCCGTTTCGATCTGGACCGCGGCGCGATCCGCTTCCTCGGCGAAACCCCGCCCGATCCGCTGCTGGACATCACCGCCAAGGCCAATCTCAACGGCGTCAGCGCGACGATCACGGTCAGCGGTACGGGTCAGAAGCCAGAGATCCATTTCAGCAGCATCCCCGCGCTACCCGAGGACGAGCTGCTGTCGCGGCTGCTGTTCGGCACCTCGATCACCAATCTGTCGGCACCCGAGGCGCTCCAGCTCGCGGCGGCTGTCGGGTCGCTACGGGGCGGGGGCGGCGGGCTCAACCCGATCAACGCGGTGCGCCGCGCCGCCGGGCTCGATCGCCTGCGCATCCTGCCCGCCGATCCGACGATCGGCATCGGCACCTCGATCGCCGCCGGCAAATATATCGGCCGGCGCACCTATGTGGAGGTGATCAGCGATGGGCAGGGCTATTCGGCGACCCGGATCGAGTTCCAGATCACCCGCTGGCTGTCGCTGCTGTCGAGCATCTCCACCATCGGCCGGCAGAGTGCGAGCGTGAAGGTGTCGAAGGACTATTGAGGTTTATATCTTTGGCGTCTCCAACTCCGCTCATCCTGAGTAGGGACTGAGCTGTGGCGAAGGCCCATATCGAAGGATATTTGAGCCTCGAGCGCCCCTTCGAGACAGCATTTCGACTACGCTCAATGCTTCCTCAGGATGAGCGGGCCGGATAGAAGCTCGATACTCTAGGCTGTCCGGCCGCCGCTTGGCAGTGGACCGTCCTATGCTATGCTCGCTGCCGTAACGAGATGGGGGAGGTAGCCGATGAACAGCCTCGATCAGAACAGACCGTTGATGCTGAGCGTCCTGCGTATCATGTCGGGATTGTTGTTCCTGGCCCATGGGACGCAAAAATATCTTTCTTTTCCGGGCGGCGAACGCGCCGGATCGGGTTGGGCGCTCGACAATCCCGCCGCCTTTGCCGGGATCGTCGAATTCGGCGCCGGCCTGCTCATCGCGCTTGGGCTGTTCACGCGACCGGCGGCGTTCCTCGCCTCGGGCACGATGGCGGTGGCCTATTTCATCGGGCATATGCCGACGAATTTCTGGCCGGTGAACAATATGGGCGACGCGGCGATCCTCTACTGCTTCGTCTTCCTCTACCTGGTCTTCGCGGGGCCAGGACCGCTCAGCCTGGACGCCCTGCGCGCGCAGAAAGGTCGCTGAAGCTGTTCAGACCTGGGGCGTCGGGCGGCAATTATGCGCCCGGAACAACTGTCCGCGCTCGGCCACCAGGACGATCAGCAACGCCGCCGACGAGCCGATCAGGAAGCCCAGCGTCAGGGGCAGGGTGGTGCCGCTGAACGTCTGGCCGATGGCGATGCCGATCAGCGTTCCGATCAGGCTCTGCATGAATCCCTGGATCGACGAGGCGGTGCCGGCGATATGGCCCACCCGTTCCATCGCCATTGCGCTGAAATTCGATCCGGTCAGGCCGAACAGGAACATCGTCGCTCCCTGGAACAGCGCGAAGATCAGCACCGTCTCCCGGCCGGACAAGACGACGCCCAGCCGGACCAGCGACAGCAGGATCATCGCGATCAGCGCGCTGTGCGAGACGAGACGGGTGCCCAGCCGCTCGACGATCCGCGAATTGAGCAGCGCGGCGATCGCCATCATCACCGCGATCGCGGCGAAGCCGGGGGCGAAAAGCTCGGGTGCGTGGAAGCTGCGGGCGAAGATCTGCTGCGAACTGTTGAGAAAGCCGACCAGCCCGCCATAGACGACCGCCGAGGCGAAGGCATAACCCAGCGAGAGGCGGTCGCGAAGCGTCGTCCGCGTCGCGTCGAGGATCGAGTCGAGCGCGATCGAACGGCGGCGGTCGGGGGCCAGCGTCTCGGGCAGGCGCAGTCCGGCCCATAGCGCGACGAACAGGCTGAAGGCGCCGAGCAGATAGAATATCCAGCGCCAGGGGGCGACGATCAGGATCAGCTGGCCCAGCGTCGGAGCGAGGATAGGCACCGCCAGGAAGACCATGAAGCAGAGCGACGTCACCCGCGCCATGCGCCGGCCGGCATAGCAGTCGCGCACGATCGAGATCGACAATACGCGGGTCGACGCCGCGACGAAGCCCTGCAGCGCGCGCGCCACCAGCAGCAGCTCGAAGCTGCCGGCATGGGCGGCGATGAAACTCATCAGCGCATAGATGCCCATCGTACCGAGCAGGAGCGGTCGACGGCCGAAGCGGTCGGCGAGCGGGCCATGGACGAGCTGCCCGAAGCCGAATGCGCCGATATAGACCGCGATGACGAGCTGCTGGTGGTTCTCCACCGACACGCCCAGTTCGGTGCCGATCCGGCCGAGCGCGGGCAGCATGATGTCGATGCCGAGGGCGTTGACCGCCATCAGCGACGCCATCAACGCGACGAATTCGCCAAATGGCAAGCCGTGCGACGCGTTTTCGGACTGGATGGGTTCGGGGGCGTTCATTCGGGGGATCCTGGGCGGGGCAATAAGCGCGGGTCCGCCGGCTGGCAACCAAAAGAGAAAGGGCCCCGGGGCGCTGGCCCCGGAGCCCTTTCTCGAAGCGCCTTTCGGCGGATCAGTTCGAGAAGTACATGTCGAACTCGACCGGGCTCGGGGTCATTTCCCAACGGGCGACTTCCGGCCACTTGAGCTCGAGATAGGCCTCGATCTGGTCTTCGGTGAAGACGCCGCCCTTGGTGAGGAAGCCATGGTCGGCCGCCAGCGCATTGAGCGCCTCGCGGAGCGAACCGCAGACGGTCGGAACCTCGGCCAGCTCTTCCGGCGGAAGATCGTAGAGGTTCTTGTCCATCGCCTCGCCCGGATGGATCTTGTTCTCGATGCCGTCGAGGCCAGCCATCAGCAGCGCCGCATAGCAGAGATAGGGATTGGCCATTGCGTCGGGGAAACGGAATTCGACGCGCTTCGCCTTGGCGCCGGCGCCGTAGGGGATCCGGCACGAGGCCGAGCGGTTGCGCGCCGAATAGGCGAGCAGGACCGGAGCCTCATAGCCCGGCACCAGCCGCTTGTAGCTGTTGGTGGTCGGGTTGGTGAAGGCATTGAGCGCCTTGGCATGCTTGATCACGCCGCCGATGAAATAGAGGCAGGTATCCGACAGGCCGGCATAGCCGTTGCCCGCGAACAGGGGCTGGCCCTTGTCCCAGATCGACATGTGGGTGTGCATGCCCGAGCCGTTATCCTCCTTGATCGGCTTCGGCATGAAGGTCACGGTCTTGCCGTAGGCCTGCGCGACCTGCCAGCAGACATACTTGTAGATCTGCATGCGATCGGCAGTGGTGACGAGCGTGCCGAAGGTCAGGCCCAGCTCGTGCTGCGCGGAGGCGACCTCATGGTGGTGCTTGTCGCAGGGCAGGCCCATTTCGAGCATGGTCGAGACCATCTCGGCGCGGATGTCGACCGCGCTGTCGACCGGGGCGACCGGGAAATAGCCGCCCTTGGCGCGCGGGCGGTGGCCCAGATTGCCGCCTTCGAGCGCCTTGCCGCTGTTGGTCGGCAGCTCGATGTCGTCGAGGCGATAGTAGCTGGTGTTGTAGCTCGTCTCGAACTGGACGTCGTCGAACATGAAGAATTCGGCTTCCGGCCCGACATAGACGGTGTCGCCGATGCCGATCGACTTCACATAGGCCTCGGCGCGCTTCGCGGTCGAGCGCGGGTCGCGGCCGTACAGCTCGCCGGTCGAAGGCTCGACGATGTCGCAGACGAGGATCAGCATCGGGGTGGCCGAGAAGGGATCGACCCAGACGGCGTCCAGATCGGGCTTCAGGATCATGTCGGACTCGTTGATCGCCTTCCAGCCTTCGATCGACGAACCATCGAACATGAAGCCGTCGGTCAGCTCGTCCTCGCCGACGACGCCGGCGACCATGGTCAGGTGCTGCCACTTGCCCTTAGGGTCGGTGAAACGAAGATCGACCCACTCGATCTCCTTGTCCTCGATCAGTTTAAGAACGTCAGCGGGCTTGTTCGCCATGTGCCTTGCCTTCCCCGTGAGAAAATCGATTGAAATGGTTCGGGCGATCGTTGCGCCCGGTTACGTCGGCCTGACGCGATTCAGATCGCGTCGGCATCCCTCTCTCCAGTCCGGATGCGGACCGCGCCTTCGACCGGCAGGATGAAGATCTTGCCGTCGCCGATGCGGCCCGTCTGCGCGGCGGAAGCGATCGCCTCGACCACGCGGTCGGCCAGGCTGTCGTCGACGACGACCTCCAGCTTCACCTTCGGCAGGAAATCGACCACATATTCCGCGCCGCGATAGAGCTCGGTATGGCCCTTCTGGCGGCCGAAGCCCTTGGCCTCGGTCACGGTGATGCCGGAGACGCCCACCTCATGGAGGGCTTCCTTGACCTCATCCAGCTTGAACGGCTTGATGATAGCTTCGATTTTCTTCACCCGTGCCCTCCCCGGCCAGCGCTTGCGGGCCTTCCATGGCGTGCGATCCCGCGAGTCGCAAGGACGCTGGGGCGGAACGGGGCGATATTCTGCCGCATTGCCGCAAAAGGCGGCATCTATCAGCGGCATGCCTGAAAAATGGGCAGATTGTGCCCATGGATTGATCTTGGATGGTCGCCCGTCGCCTCGAGCATCATGCGTTTAACTGTCGCGTCCGCTCGTCCTGAGGAGGGACTGAACGGAGGTGAAGGCCCATCTCGAAGGATCCTTCGAGACACCATTTCGCCTTCGCTCAATGGCTCCTCAGGATGAGCGGTTCAGACAGACCCCACGATGTTCTAGATATAGGGCGGCTGGTGCAGTCCCTTGGGGCTGGCGGTGAAGATCTCGCAGCCGTCCTCGGTGATGCCGATCGAATGCTCGAATTGGGCGGACAGCGACCGGTCGCGCGTCACCGCGGTCCAGCCGTCGTCGAGCAGCTTCACGTCGGGCCGGCCGATGTTGATCATCGGCTCGATCGTGAAGAACATGCCGGGGCGCAGCTCGGGCCCGGCGCCGGGGCGGCCGACATGGACGACCTCGGGCGCGTCGTGGAACACCCGGCCGAGGCCATGGCCGCAGAAGTCGCGAACGACGCCGTAGCGGTGCTTCTCGGCATGGCGCTGGATCGCATGGCCGATATCGCCAAGATGGTTGCCGGGCTTCGCCTGCTCGATTCCCAGCATCAGGCATTCATAGGTGACGTCGACCAGCCGCTTCGCCTTGATGCCGACGTCGCCGACCAGATACATCCGGCTGCTGTCGCCGTGCCAGCCGTCGAGCAGCGGGGTGACGTCGATGTTGACGATATCGCCGTCCTTCAGCGTGCGTTCGCCGGGGATGCCATGGCAGACGACATGGTTGATGCTGATGCAGCAGCTATGGGTGTAGCCGCGATAGTTCATGGTCGCGGGCACCGCGCCCGCCGCCACCGTCATGTCGTAGACGATCCGGTCGAGCTCCTGCGTCTCGACACCCGGCACGACATGGGGGGCGAGCGCGTCGAGAATCTCCGCGGCCAGTCGGCCGGCAGCGCGCATCCCGGCAAATCCGGACGGCCCGTGGAGCTTGATCGCCCCGGTGCGCGGATGGGAGGCGGCAGCTTCGTCGGCGGTGATATAGGTGGTCATCCCCACCATATAGGCGATCTCCGGCGCTTTTGCGAGCGCCGAGCGACGTCCTCGCGGGACCCGCGGAAAGGCACGGGCGTAAAGCGCTTCCACCTCAAACGATCACACTCTATGGGAACCGCCATGACCGGCCCGGAATCAGAAGAGCGAATCTGGACGGCTGCCCTGCTCGTCATCGGCGATGAGATCCTGTCCGGGCGGACCCAGGACAAGAATGTCGCGCAGGTGGCGACCTGGCTCAACTTGCAGGGGATCAGGCTGGCCGAGGTCCGCGTCGTCGCCGACGACATGGACGCCATCGGCGAGGCGGTGCACCAGCTCAAGGCACGCAACGACTATCTGTTCACCACGGGCGGCATCGGCCCCACCCATGACGACATCACCGTCGATGCGATCGCGCGGGCGCTGGGCGTGTCGGTGGTGATCCACCCCAAGGCCCGCGCCGCGCTCGAAGGCTATTATGCGACCCGTGGCGGCCTGACCGACGCGCGGCTGCGCATGGCGCGGGTGCCCGACGGGGCCGAGTTGATCGAGAACGCCATGTCGGGCGCGCCGGGCATCCGCCTCGGCAACATCTTCATCCTCGCGGGCGTGCCGCATATCGCCGGGCTGATGCTGGAAGCGTTGTCGAACCAGCTCGAAGGCGGGCTGCCGGTGCTGTCGCGGACGATCGGATGCTGGGTCCCCGAAAGCGAGATCGCCGACCTGCTGCGCGAGACCGAGCGAGCACATGCCGGCTCCCAGATCGGCAGCTATCCCTTCTTCCGCGAGGGGCGGGTAGGCGCCAATTTCGTCGTCCGTTCGACCGACCCGCTGACCGTCGACCGCTGCATCGCGGCGATCGGCGAGGGTCTCGTGCTGCTCGGCTACGTCCCGGTCGTCGACGGCATCTGATCTCCACCGTCATGCCTGCGGAGGCAGGCCGCCATAGCCGCTATCTGGCGGCGACGGATCGTGCTGGCCTGTCGACCCCGGACATGTCATGAATTATCCCGAATAATGTTCGTCATGAACAAAAACGGGAGAGATCCATGCCGCAGCTTCTTCCGACCTCGCTGGTCGGTTCCTATGCCCAGCCTGACTGGCTGATCGATCGTGCGCGGCTGAAGGATCGTTTCCCGCCGCGGGTGCGGGCGAAGGAGTTGTGGCGGCCGGCGCCCGAATATCTGGAGGAGGCGCAGGACGACGCCACGATCTGGGCGATCCACGAGCAGGAGCGTGCCGGGCTCGACATCATCACCGACGGCGAGATGCGGCGCGAAAGCTATTCGAACCGGTTCGCGACCGCGCTCGACGGGGTCGACATGGATAATCCCGGCGTCGCGCTCGACCGGTCGGGTCATCCCAATCCGGTGCCGCGCGTGACCGGTCCGATCCGCCGGCGGCACGCGGTGCAGGTCCGCGACGTCGAATTCCTGCGCCGCCACACGGACCGGCCGATCAAGATCACCGTGCCTGGGCCCTTCACGATGAGCCAGCAGGCGCAGGACGACCATTATGGCGACCCGGAGGCGCTCGCCATGGCCTATGCGGCGGCGGTCAACGAGGAGGTGAAGGACATGTTCGCGGCCGGGGCCGACCACGTCCAGCTCGACGAACCCTATCTGCAGGCCCGACCGGAGGCGGCGCGGCGTTTCGGCCGGCAGGCGGTGGAGCGCGCGCTCGATGGGGTCGGCGGCAGCACCGCGCTGCACATCTGCTTCGGCTATGCCGCGATCATCCACCAGCGACCGAGCGGCTACGATTATCTGCCCGAGTTGTCCGAATGCCCGGTCCACGCGATCTCGATCGAGACCGCGCAGCAGAATCTGGACACGTCGATCCTGCGCCGGCTGCCCGGCAAGACGATCATCCTGGGCGTGCTCGACCTGTCGACCGACAGCGCGGAATCACCTGAGACGGTCGCTGCCCGGATCCGTAGGGGACTGGAGCATGTCGATCCCGAACGGATCGTGGTGGCCCCCGATTGCGGCCTCAAATATCTGCCGCGCGACCTGGCCTTCGCCAAGATGAAGGCGATGGTCGACGGCGCCGCCATCGTCCGCGCGGAACTGGCGGCGAAGGCCGTGCCGGCATGAGCTGAAGGCCTCGCCGCTGCAGGAAGGAGCTCGTTCAACTCGTCGCCGGATCGTCGCGCACCCGCCGGGTCATCGTCAGGGAGATGAGCGCGGCGAAGGCGAAGGCCGAGGCGATGACGAAGGCTGCCCCGGGGAAATGGAACGGCGCGCTGGGGCCGGTGAACCAGGCGAGGGCGGGATTGAGCAGCAGCGGC
The DNA here is from genome assembly GCF_900167915.1 of Rhizorhabdus histidinilytica. Taxonomy (GTDB): domain Bacteria; phylum Pseudomonadota; class Alphaproteobacteria; order Sphingomonadales; family Sphingomonadaceae; genus Rhizorhabdus; species Rhizorhabdus histidinilytica. The sequence goes on from NZ_FUYM01000001.1 coordinate 269,423, forward strand.
GCAACGATCGCGCCGACGGCGTTGAGGCTGCCGATGAAGCCTTGCATCTCGCCCTGTGCGTCGGCGGGCGCGCGCTGCGACATCAGCGCGGTGATCGACGGCTGGACCAGCGCCTGCAGCGCGGTGAGCACGATGACGATCATGGCGAACCAGGCATAGGGGACCAGAGCATAGCCGAGATAGCCGATCGCGGCGACGGCGACCCCGATCATCGCGGTTCGCCGTTCGCGGAAGCGCTTGACCACCCGGCCGAGCACCGTGGCCTGCACCACCGCCATCGAGATTCCGGCAAGCGCCAGCGAGAGGCCGATCATCCCGTTCGACCAGCCATATTGGGCGATGGCGAAGAAGGACCAGGTCGCCGGATAGACCATCGAGGCGATGTTCCACAGCAGCAAGATGCCGGCCAGCCCCAGAACGCCGCGCATCTTGCGCGCCTGCAGCAGCGCGCCGACGGGGTTGGCGCGGGCGAGGTTGAACGGCCGGCGCTTCTCGGGCGGCAGCGTCTCGGGAAAGAAGAAGAAGCCGAAGACGAAGTTGATCGCCGAGCAGATGGCGGCGGCGTAGAAGGGCATGCGGTGCCCGAACTCGCCGAGCAGCCCGCCCAGAGCCGGGCCCAGGATGAAGCCGATCCCGAAGGCGGCGCCGACCAGCCCGAAGCGCTTGGCGCGGTCCTCGGGCGCGGTGATGTCGGCAAGCGCGGCCGATGCCGGGCTGAACGACGCACCGAACACGCCCGCGATCAGCCGCCCCAGGAACAGCAGCGCGAGCGTGTGCGCGAAGCCCATCAGCACATAGTCCACGGCGAGGCCCGCGAGCGACAGCAGCAGCACAGGCCGGCGGCCGAAGCGATCGCCGAGATTGCCGGCAAGCGGGCCGCATAGGAACTGCATCAGCGCATAGACCACCGACAGCCAGCCGCCCATCCGCGTCGCCGCGGGAAGGTCGAGATGGCCCACCTCCATGACGAGGCGGGGCAGCACCGGGATGACGATGCCGAAGCCGATCGCGTCGATCAGGATGGTGGCAACGATGAAGACGGTGGCGTTGCTCTTGCCACGCTCTGAAACCGGCATGCGTTCCCCGAATCTTGGCCGGGCCCACACCGGCGCCCGCTACATCGGCGTTCGCCGGTGAAAAGACAAGGATGGGTGATGACGGCGGCGGCCGCTTCGTCCATGAAGGCGCCGAACAAGGGGGGGAAGCCAGCATGGCCCGGATCATCATCGCCTATCTCGCGACACTCATCGTGTTCGCGGTCGTCGACGCCGTCTGGCTGACCCAGGTCGGCCCGCTGCTCTACCGGCCGATCATCGGCGCGGTCCTCGCGCCCGAGCCGCGCATGGCGCCCGCGATCGTCTTCTATGCGCTCTACATCGCCGGCCTGATCGTCTTCGCGGTCCATCCGGCACTCGTCGCAGGCGGCTGGCGGACGGCGCTGGTCAAGGGCGGGCTGTTCGGTTTCTTCGCCTATGCGACCTACGACCTGACCAACCAGGCGACCTTGTCGGTCTGGTCGACGCGGATCACCCTCGCCGACATGGCGTGGGGCACCTCCGTCTCCGCCGCCGGGGCGACCGGCGGCTTCCTGCTCACTCGGCTGGCGACGAAGGGCTGACAGCATGAAGGTCGAGGGCGGCTGCCATTGCGGGCTGGTGCGCTTCGAGGCCGAGGTCGGCGACGAGCCGCTCGAGGTGCTCGACTGCAATTGCTCGATCTGCTCGATGACGGGCTATCTGCACCTGATCGTGCCGGACAGCCGCTTCCGCCTGATCGAGGGCCAGCGCGAGACGACCACCTACCGCTTCGGATCGGGCAAGGCGCGCCACATCTTCTGCGCGCAATGCGGGATCAAGAGCTTCTACCGACCGCGATCGCATCCCGAAGGGATCAGCATCTCGCTGCGCTGCATCGACGGCTGGGAGGATCTGAAGGTCGTCATCACCCCCTTCGAGGGTCGCGATTGGGGCAGGGGAGAGAATGTGCCGGGCGACTGAGCGCCGATCCCGATCAGGCCGCTTGGCGTCCGTGCAGCCGGCGGCCGAGGCCGTAATCGCCCATGATCGTCGTGCGCTCCATGATCCGCACCTCATCGGGGGCCGCGCCGGTGACGCAATGCGCCATCCGCCAATTGTCCCACAGCAGCATCTCCGACGGCTGCCACTGGTGGAAATAAGCGGGGCTGGCGGTCAGGTGATCGACCAAGCGGCCGAGGAGCGCATGCCCGGCCGCGTCGTCGTGGCCGAGGATGTGGAGCGCGCCGAACGGCGAGACGTTGAGCACCTTGCGGCCGGTGTCCGGCTGGACGAAGACGATGGGGTGGACGACCGGCGGATAGTCGGTGTCGAGACGCGGCCCCACCGACTTCTCGAAATCACCGGTCAGGATGGTGCGCACCCGGCTTTTCGTGCCGTAGCGCGAGCCGCCGGGGTTGACGCAGAGCTGGTAGACGATCTCCAGCCCCTCGATCTCCGCCTTCAGCGTCTCGGGCAGCAGCTCATAGGCCTGGACCTGGTCGATGAAGCCGGTCTGTCCGCCCCAGCTCGCGATCGTCTTCGCGGTCAGCAGCCCGCCATGGTTGATGCTGTCGACGAAGATCAGGTCGGAATGCCAGGGCAGGAAGGCGACCGATTCGACGCCGTCGACCTCGAACAGCCCTTCCTTGTTCTTGTCGGAGACGAGGGTGATCAGCTCGGGATGGGCGGCGGACCGCAGCTCGGGGATCGGATGGACCTCCAGCTCGCCAAACACGCGGCTGAGCGCGATCTGGAATTCGGGGGTGACCTGGCTGCCGCGAAAGACGACGAGACCGTCCCGGATCCAGTAGTCGCGCAGCTCGGCGCGCACCGCGTCCCGATCGATGTCCCCGCGCGCGAGGCCGATCACCTGCTTGCCGAACCCCAGCCCCTCGCGGAGCGCCTCCACCGAATAGCCCATCTGCCGCCTCTCCGCGTCGTTCGCCGGGAAGCGTAGGACAGGGCGGCGCGCCTCGGTAAGCCGCGCGCCCGCGATATCGTCTATCTGATCGGGGCTTATCCGATGGCGTGGGCGCCGCTTATCCGACCGGCCGCAGCCGATAGTGGCTCACTGCCCAGGGGACGCCGTCCTTGTGGCCAAATAGTCCGGCGGTCGCCAGGAAGAACAGCCGCCAGCGCCGCTCCCACAGCTTCGCGTCCTTGCCATAGGTCTGACGGAAGATTTCCGCGATCGCCGGCTGGTTGGCGTCGAAGCGGGCGAGCCAGTCGAACGCGGTGCGGGCATAATGCTGGCCGTTCCAGCGCCATTCCTGCTCGACCTCGAACAGGTCGGGGAAATGGCGGATCAGGCCGTGGCTGGGCATGATTCCGCCGGTGAAGAAATGTTGGGCGATCCAGTCGGCCTTGTCGCCATGGTCGAAGCGGTAGCTCGCCCGGTCATGGGTGAAGATGTGGATGAACAGCAGCCCGTCCGGCTTCAACCAGCCCTTCACCCGGGTCAACAGAGCGCGCCAGTTCGACATATGCTCGAACATCTCGACCGACACGACCCGGTCGAACCGGCCCTCCGCGTGGAAGTCGTTCATGTCGCAGGTGACGACGGTCAGGTTGGTAGAGCCCTGCGCCCTGGCGAGCTTCTCGATATGCTCGCGCTGCGAATGGGAATTGGAGACCGCGGTGATGCGGGCATTGGGATAGCGTGCCGCCATGTACAGGCTGAGCGAGCCCCAGCCGCAGCCGAGCTCCAATATCTCCTGCCCGTCCTTCAGGTCGGCATGCTCGACGGTCTGGGCGAGCGCGGCTTCCTCTGCCTCGGCGATCGTCGTCCGCGGGCCGTCATAATGGCAGCAGCTATATTTGCGGCGCGGACCGAGGCACAGGTCGAAGAAGGCGGCCGGCACCTCGTAATGCTGGGCGTTGGCGTCGTCGGTGTGGATCGCGATCGGGAAGCCGTCCATGGCGCGGGCGAAGGCGGCCTCGATGTCGGGCTGCCTGGCCAGCTTGCGGCCGGTGCGGCCGACGAGGAACTCGACCCCCGCCAGGGTCACGGCGTCGGGAAGCGGCAGCCGTTCGACGGCTGCTGTGGCGGCGGCGATGATGTCCATTATCGTTTCCTGGGTGGGAGAGGGAAGAAGGCGCTGGTCCGCGCCATATAGGAACGGAAGGCGTCGCCCCGGCTGCGCAGCATGTGCGCCTCCAGCGGCGGAATGCCCGAGACATGGACGAGCAGCCAATACATCAGCACCGGGCCGACCAGCGCCAGCCAGCCTGGCCACCAGCCGCCCGTCAGGGAGATGGCGATCACCGGATAGGCGAGCCAGCCGAGCCACTCGAAGAAATAGTTGGGATGGCGGGACCAGCGCCACAGCCCACGGTCGCAGACCTTGCCATGATTGGCCGGATCGGCTCCGAAGGCGCGGAGCTGGCTGTCGGAGACGCCTTCGCCGATCACCGAGACGATGAGCAGGACGAGGCCGATCCAGTCGCCGGCGGCGAAGGCCGGACCCGGACGGTGCGCGGCGGCGTAGACGGTGACGACCAGCCCGATCCCGCACAGCGCCTGGATCTGGAGGAACAGGAACAGCCGCGCCTGGAAGCGAGCGCCCCATTCGCGGCGCAGGTCGGCATAGCGCGGGTCCTCCGCCGTCGCGGTCGCGGTGCGCGCGAGGATGTGGAAGCCGAGGCGCATCGACCAGAACACGACCATGCCCGCGACCAGCCAGCGCCGCTCGATCGGCCCGTCGCCGGTCGCCATCAGCGCCGTGACCAGTCCGCCGACGCCGATCGCGAACGACCAGAAGACGTCGGCCCAGCCCGACTGGCCGGTCGACCGCTGCACCGCCCAGGCCACCGCCATGATCGCCGACAGGACGATCGATGCGACGACGATGCTCTCCAGTCCGCTCATCAACCCCCGTCCTGTTGCCCTGTCCCCCGAGGGGTTCTCGTAGCTCTATACGGCGCATCCCGCCAAGGCGGTTGCGCAAGATTCGACTTTGCGCTTACGGCGGCCGGGTTTAGCAGGCGGAAGAGGGGCTGCGCGCAACTCCCTGGCTTTGGCTGCCGTATCTGGAGTCGAGGGCAAGGGAGTAGCGCGAGATGACGGGGGCTATGGGCATGACGGATATCCGCATGGGGCGGCGGATCGCGGTGATCGGCAGCGGCATCAGCGGACTGTCGGCGGCATGGCTCCTCTCGAAGCAGCACGACGTGGTCCTCTACGAGGCGGAGAACCGGCCCGGTGGCCATACCCGCACCGTCGACGTCGATACCGGCGACGGCGCCGTGCTGGGCGTCGACACGGGCTTCATCGTCTTCAACGACCGCACCTATCCGAACCTGATCGCGATGTTCGAGCATTTCGGCGTGCCGACCCGCGCGACCGACATGAGCTTCGCGGTGTCGCTCGACGACGGGAAGCTCGAATATGCGGCGGGTGACCGCATCTGGCAGCTCTTCGCCCAGCCCTCCAACCTCTTCTCGCGCCGTTTCTGGTCGATGCTGCGCAATCTCGTCCGCTTCTACCGCGAGGCGGCGGCGCGGATGGGCGGCTTCGGCGACATGACGCTGGGCCAGCTCCTCGAGCAGGGACAATATGGCGACGCCTTCCGCGACGATCATCTGCTGCCGATGGCGGCCGCGATCTGGTCGGCGCCCGCGCAGCTGCTGCTCGACTATCCGGCCGAGGCGTTCGTCCGCTTCTGCAGCAACCACGGCCTGCTCGACCTCGGCCGCCGCCCGAAATGGCGCACCGTCGTCGGCGGCAGCCAGGTCTATGTCGATCGCGTCCTCGCCGATTTCGACGGCGAGCTGCGGCTCGCCTCGCCCGTGGCGCGGATCGAGCGCAGGGGCGGCCGCGTGACGGTCACCGACCAGCGCGGCCATGCCGACCGGTTCGACGAGGTGGTGATCGCCGCGCACGGCAACCAGGCGCTCGCCATGCTCGCCGATCCCGGCCCGCAGGAAGCCGAGCTGCTCGGCGCGTTCCGCTACAGCTCCAACCTCGTCGTGCTCCACCAGGATGCGGCGCTGATGCCGAAGCGGCGGATGCTGTGGGGCGCCTGGAATTATTTCGGACGCCGCCACGCCAACGACGCGACCGGCGACCTGTGCGTCAGCTATTGGATGAACCAGCTCCAGGGCTATCGCACCCGCGATCCGCTGATCGTCACGCTGAACCCGCACCGCGCGATCGACCGCGCGAAGGAGATCAGCCGCACCAGCTTCGACCACCCGATCTTCGATCATGCCGCGATGGATGCGCAGCGCCGCATCTGGGCGATCCAGGGGCAGCGCAACACTTTCTATTGCGGCGCCCATCTCGGTGCCGGCTTCCATGAGGACGGCCTTCAGTCGGGCCTCGCCGTGGCGGAGATGCTGGGCGCGCGGCGGCCCTGGACGGTCGAGGACCCCAATGGCCGGCTGGCGATCGATCCGGTCGCGGGCGTGGCGGCGGCACGGGAAGCGGCGGCGTGAAATCGGCGATCTACGCGGGCATCGTCTTTCATCGCCGCTTCCGCCCGCGCGCGCACAATCTGCGCTACCGCATCTTCCAGTGCCTGTTCGACATCGACGAGATTGACGCGATCTCAAGGGGTTGTCGGCTGTTCTCGCGCAACCGCTTCAACCTCTTCTCTTTCCACGATCGCGACTATGGCGACCGCTCGGGCGCGCCGCTGAGGCCCCAGGTCGAGGCGCTGATGCGCCGGGCGGGCCAGGAACCGGATGGCGGACCGATCCGTTTGCTCACCATGCCGCGCATGTTCGGCCATGTCTTCAACCCACTGTCGGTCTGGTTCTGCCATCGCCGCGACGGGAGCCTCGCGACCATCGTCTACGAAGTGACCAACACCTTCAAGGAACGGCACAGCTACGTCATCCCGGTGGCGGAGGAGCATGGGCGCGATCCGATGATCCGCCAAGCCTGCGACAAATGCTTCTACGTGTCGCCGTTCATGGACCTCGACATGCGCTACGACTTCACCGTCGAACCGCCGATGGAGAAGACCCGCGTGGTCGTCGCTGGCGGCGATGCCGACGGGCCGCTGATCGTCGCGGCCTTCCACGGCGAGCGGCGCGAGCTCGGCGACGGCGCGCTGTTCGGCGCCTTCCTGCGCCATCCGTTGCTGACGCTGAAGGTGGTCGCGGGCATCCATGTCGAGGCGCTCTGGCTGCTGCTCAAGCGGGTCGGTGTCCGCCGCCATGTGCCTGCGGGCGGCGACGGCGTGTCGATCGTGGCGGCGGCGTGAGCGTCGCCTTCCGCCGGGAAAGCGACGACGAGCATCTCGAACCCAAGTTCGAGCTGCCCATCCCGCCTGGCCCCAACCTTGTCACCGAACGCGGCGCGGCGCTGATCGCGGCGAGGGTCGCCGAGCTCGAAGCCGCGATCGAGGCGGCCGTCACGGCGAAGGCGACCGAGGAGCAGCTCAAGTCGCTCAAGCGCGACCTGCGCTACTGGACGACCCGCCACGCGACGATGGAGATCCAGCCCCCGGCGGACGGCGACGAGGCCGCCTTCGGCACCCGCGTCCGCTACCGCCTCAATGGGCAGGAGAAGGCGGTCGCGATCGTCGGCGACGACGAGGCCGACCCGGCGGCCGGCCTCATCTCCTTCTCCTCGCCGCTCGCCCGCGCCCTGATCGGCGCGGGGGAGGGGGATTTCGCCGATTTCGCCGGCAAGGCGGACGCGATCGAGGTGCTCGAGGTGCGGCCGGTCTGATCCCCCGCCAGCTGCGCCTTACGCATCGGTGAGGAGCGGCGCCTCGTCGACGATATTGCCCGATTGCCGATCGAACAGCCGGCGATACTGGCCGTTGGGATCGGCGAGCAGGCTGTCATGGTCGCCGTCCTCGATGATCCGGCCCTGGTCGAACACCAGGATGCGGTCGAGCGTCCGGACCGTCGACAGCCGGTGGGCGATCACGATCGCGGTGCGGTCCTTCATCAGCCGGTCCATTGCCTGCTGGATCAGCGCCTCGCTCTCCGAATCGAGGCTCGATGTCGCCTCGTCGAGGATCAGGATCGGTGCGTCGGCGAGGAAGGCGCGCGCGAGCGCCACGCGCTGGCGTTCGCCGCCCGACAGCTTGACGCCGCGTTCGCCGACCAGCGTCGCATAGCCGCGCGGCAGCTTCATGATGAAGTCGTGCGCATTGGCCAGTTTCGCCGCCGCCTCGATCTCCTCCTGCCGCGCGCCGGGGCGTGCATAGGCGATGTTGTCGGCCAGGCTGCGGTGGAACAGGATAGGTTCCTGCTGCACGATCGCGATCTGCCTGCGCAGCGACTGCTGCGTGGCGTGCGCCACATCCTGTCCATCGATCGTCACCCGGCCCCCGGTCACGTCGTAGAGCCGCTGGACGAGCTTGACGAAGGTCGTCTTGCCCGATCCCGAATGGCCGACCAGCCCGATCCGCTCGCCGCCCCGGACGGTGACGTCGAGATGCTCGTAGAGCGGCGTCTCGTGCCCGCCATAGCGGAAGGTGACGTCCTCGAAGCGCACCTCGCCGGACGTGATCCGGATCGGCGCCGCATCGCCGCGATCGTCGATGCCGAGCGGCTGGTCGTGCAGGTCGACCAGTTCCTCCATCTCGTTCACCGAACGTTGCAGGTGATGGATGTGGAAGCCGATGTCGAACAGATAGCCGTGGACGACGAAATAGCTGGCCAGCACATAGGTGACGTCGCCCGGCGTGGCATCGCCGCGCCACCAGAGCCACAGCCCGACGCCGGTGATCGCGCTGCGTATGCCCCAGAGGACCAGGATCTGCGCGCTGCCCGACCAGGTGTAGCGCATCCAGGTGCGCCGCGTGCGCTTCGCCCATTTGCCGAGCAGCCGGCCGACGCGCTCCTCCTCGCGATCCTCGGCGCCGAACGCCTTGACCACGGCGTTGGAGCCGATCGCGTCGGAAAGCAGGCCGCCCAGCCTGGTGTCCCAGGCGTTGGACAGCGTCGCGGCGGGCGACGCCCAGCGCGCCGCGAGCACCACCGTCATCGCGACATAGGCCGCCGCGCCGATTCCCATCACCAGCCCGAGCACCGGCCAGCGCCAGCCAAGCAGCAGCATGGTGCCGACCAGCACGACGGTCGACGGCAGCAATTGCAGCAGCAGCACGTCATTGAGCGTGTCGAACGCCCACATGCCGCGTGTGATCTTACGGACCGTCGAGCCGGCGAAGCTGTTGGCGTGCCAGTCGGTCGAGAATCGCTGGACGCGGTGGAAGGCGTCGCGGGTCACGTCGCCCATCATCCGCAGGGTGAAGGGTACGATGCCCGCCCAGGCGATGTGGCGGAGCACCACCATCGCCAGGCCGAGCGCCGCCATCGCCCCGAACAGCGCCAGCGCGGCGTCGCGCCGGTTGGCGGCGAGCGCGTCGATCAGGCGGCCGGCGAACAGCGGTACGAAAATCTCGGTGACCGTCGCGGCGGTGATGAACAGCGCGACGAACGCGGCGCGGCCACGCAGCCTGCTCCAATGCCGGAAGGTGAAGGTGAGGACGCGACGGATCGAATCCGTGCGGCCCTTGTCCTGTGTCGATGTCATGTCGTGAACCGGCGCCGGGGGCGCCGTCTCCAATACAAGGAATGTCAGGGGTGATCCGGGCGAAGACGCCGGATCAGGGAGGCTTCAGGACCTAGTGGCGAAAACGCCCGATGGCCTGGGACCCGCCGAGAGGGCGTATTGCGGTCGAAAACAACATCTGCGCCCTCCTTTCCTCGAAACTGGGACGGTGCATGGAGGTACCGATCTCCCGTCCGGCTGGCAACCCCCTGCGCTTTCGAACGGCCCGGGAGAGGGCGCGCTTGCAATGTCCGGCGTTCCGGCAGCAGGCTGGGGGACGCCGATCAGGAGTTTCCCCATGGACCTTCGCCCCGCGCCCGCCTTGATCACCAGCGACTGGCTCAACAGCCCGGTGCCGCTCGACATCCCGGACTTCCGCGGCCGCGTCCTCGTCATCGAGGCGTTCCAGATGCTCTGTCCGGGCTGCGTCGAGCATGGCCTGCCGCAGATACAGCGCGTCGCGCGCACCTTCCCGGCCGACCAGCTCGCGGTCATCGGCCTCCACACGGTGTTCGAGCATCACGCCGCCCAGGGCACGCGTGAGGCGCTGGCCGCCTTCGCGCATGAATATCGGCTGGGCTTCCCGATCGGCATCGATCGCCAGGGCGGCGCGCTGCCGGCGACGATGACGGCCTATGCTATGCAGGGAACGCCGACCCTGATCGTCGTCGACCGCAACGGCTTCCGCCGTTTCCAGCGCTTCGGCCATATCGACGACCTCGCGCTCGGCAGTATCCTCGGCACCCTGCTGGCGGAGCCGGCGGCGGCGGCGAGCGCCGCGGCCACGGCCGCGGGTTGCGATTCTACGGGCTGCGCGATTCCGTCTTAGGGCAGCGACTTTTTATCCAACCCGCACATCTTGAGGAGGGACTGAACGAAGGTGAAGGCCCGTTTCGAAGGACCTTCGAGACGCCATTTCGCCTGCGCTCAATGGCTCCTGAGAGTCCGACGCAAAAGTCCCCGCTCGCCCTGAGGAAGCATTGAGCGTAGTCGAAATGCTGTCTCGAAGGGGCGTTCGAGGCTGGAAATATCCTTCGATATGGGCCTTCGCCAAAGCTCAGTCCCTCCTCAGGATGAGCGGTAAGGCACTTTCCGGTCAGACTCTCAGGATGTGCGGAAGTAGGTAAACGCTCGATGCTCGAGCGGTTCGCTCAATATTGGTCGTGCAGGCGCACCCAGCTCATCGTGCCGCCGGTCTCGTTGCGCCCCTTGGGCGTCAGGTCGAGCCAGTTGAACGCCCCCATCAGCAGCTCGGTGCCGCGATGATAGGTCGAGTAGCTGTGGAAGACGTCGCCCGCTGCGTCCTTCACGAACACGCTCAGCCCGAACATGTCGGGGCTGCGCTGGATGTGCATATGGCCGTAATTGTAGAGCGCCCGCCCGGCCTCGCGGTCCTCGGCCGTGAACGACACGCCGAAATCATAGGCGAAGCGGCCGTCCTCCCCCGACGACACCCATGGGAAGGTCCAGCCCAGCCGCTTCTTCGCCGCCTCGATCTGGGCGACCGGTGCGCGCGACACGGCGGCGAAGGCGAGGTCGGCCTGCTCGAAATGCTGCCGCGCCGCATCGGCATGGTCCATCGTGAACGAGCATCCCGGGCAGATATGGTCCGAACCGGGCGTCAGCATGAAATGATAGACGGCGAGCTGGCTGCGATCGCCGAACAGGTCGCCCAGCGTGCAGGAGCCCTGCGGCCCTTCGAAGACGTAGGGCTGGTCGATCCGCACCCAGGGCAGCGCCCGCCGTTCGGCGCGCAGCGCGTCGAGCGCATGGGTGATCTCGCGCTCCTTGTCGAAGAGGGCCTTGCGGGCGGTCAGCCATTCTTCCCGCGAAACGATGGCATGGAACATGGTCGGTCTCCTTTCGTGATCGGTCAGTCGCGCGCCGGGCTCAGCCAGGGCGCGAGGTGGAACAGGCTCATCAGCAGGTACATCGCCGTCATCCCGTCGATCGGCAGGACGGTGGCGCCGGCCGCGCAGAGGGCGAGCGGCGGCGCATCGACGAAGGAGACCAGCGCCATCAGCGCGAAGGTCGGCGCCGCCGCCAGTCGGAGCGGGCGCGCCACGGTGAAGCTGGTCCTTGCGGTTGCGGCCATCGTCATGCTCCGTTTCCATCGTCATGCCGGCGAGGATAGGAGTGGGGGTGGCAGGGGCGGGAGTTACAACTGTGACGGGATTGCCATGGACTCGCTGGTGACCGCCGCCGCCCGATCGCTCGCGATGGGCGATCCGCTCGGCGCGCTGAACCGCGTCGCGCTGCGCGAGGACCCGGCGGCGCTGGCGCTGCGCGGCATCGCGATGGCCCAGCTTGGCGACCTTCCTCGTGCACGAGAGCTGCTGCGGCGCGGGGCGCGGGCGTTCGGCGCGCGCGAGCCGGTCGCCCGCGCACGCTGTCTCGTCGCCCAGGCGGAGATCGCGCTGGTATCGCGCGACCTGGCCGAGCCGATGCGCACGCTCGGCACGGCGCGCGCGGTGCTGGCGGAGCATGGCGACCGCGCCAATGCGGCCCATGCCGGCTATCTGGAGGCGCGCTGCCTGCTGCTGATCGGCCGCCTCGACGAAGCGGGACGGGTGCTCGACTCGATCGATGCCGACGCGCTCCCGCCGGTCTCTCGGCCGGGGCCCTGGCTAGTAGCCGCCGGAATTGCCATGCGGCGGATCGAAGCGGGGCCGGCGCGCGCCGCGCTCGACCGGGCGGTCCAGGCAGCCCGCCGGATAGCCGTCCCGGCGCTCGTCGCCGAGGTCGAGCGCGCCGTCCAGGCCTTCGAAGCGCCGGCCGCCCGACTCCATGTGCGGGGCGAAGAGCGCCTGCTCCTGCTCGGCGATGTCGAGGCGGTGCTGGCCTCGGGCATGTTGGTCGTCAATGCCTGTCGCAACCTCGTCCGCGCCGGAGACAAGGTGGTTCCGTTGGGCAGCCGCCCGGTCCTGTTCGCACTGGTCCGCGCGCTGGCGCAGGCCTGGCCGGGCGACGTCTCGCGCGAGGAACTGCTTGCCCAGGCATTCCGCGCGCGGGAGGCCGATGAATCGCATCGCGGGCGGCTGCGGGTCGAGATCGGCCGGCTGCGCGCCGAGCTGGGGCCGCTGGCCGAGCTTCACGCTACGGAACGCGGCTTCCTGCTCCAGCCGCGCGGCGGTGCGACGGTCGGGCTGCTCCTGCCACCCCACGAGGAGGAGCATGCCGCGCTGCTGGCGCTGCTCGCCGATGGCGAGGCCTGGTCCAGCTCGGCGCTCGCGCTCGCGCTCGGGGTCAGCGCGCGCACCGTCCAGCGCGCGCTGGAGGCGCTGGCGGCGGCCGGCAAGGCCGACTGCTTCGGCCGCGGTCGCGCCTGTCGCTGGACGGCGCGGCAGGTGCCGGGTTTCCCGACAAGCTTGTTACTCCCGGCCGCGCTGCCGGTGGGCTAGAGGCGAAGGCGCACCTGCGAACCCCTTCGAAAGGACGATGGTCATGAAGCGTCGGACAGCGGAAATCCTGCGGGAGTTCGGCCCCTTTCCCGAGGTCGACGATATCCATGGGGTTGGCTTCGACGGCCAGCGCGTCTGGTTCGCATCGGGCGATCGGGTCAACGCGCTCGATCCCGACAGTGGAGAGATCGTCGACGCGCTGGAGGTTCCCGCCCATGCCGGCACCACCTTCGACGGCGCCCATCTCTTCCAGATCGCCGAAGCGGTCATCCGCAAGATCGATCCGCGCTCCGGCGAGGTGCTGGCGACCATTCCGGCGCCCGGCGGCGGTGGTGATTCCGGCCTCGCCTGGGCGGAGGGATCGCTCTGGGTGGGGCAGTATCGCGAGCGCAAGATCCACCAGATCGACCCCGACACCGGCACGATCCTCCGCACGATCGACTCCGACCGCTTCGTCACCGGTGTCACCTGGATCGACGGGGAGCTGTGGCACGCCACGTCGCAGGCCGACGCCAGCGATATCCGGCGGATCGACCACCGTAGCGGAGCGGTGCTCGACCGGATCGAGATGCCGGCCGGCATCGGCGTTTCGGGCCTCGATTCCGACGGCGGTGACCGCCTCTTCTGCGGCGGCGGCACCAGCGGCAAGCTGCGGGTGGTCCGCCGCCCGGCCTGATCGGCGCGCGGCGGTTGGGCTCAGTCGGCCAACAAGGCGATCGCGCCGTCGACCAGGCGCGCAATCTCGCCGGGGGTCAGCGATCGCCGCCGAAAGGTCGCATGATAGAGGATGCCGCCGATCAGCGTGTCGCAGGCGAAGGCCAGGGTCGCCTCGCTCGCGCCGGGCCTGAGGCGGCGCAGTTCGCGCAGATAATATTCCCGCTCATTCTCGCCATAGCTTTCGGTGGCCGATGCCAGCTCGGGCAGGCGGAAGGTGGCCATGGTGAGGTTCAGCAGCGCCTGGCCCCGGTCGTCGGACATGTACAGCGCCGCCGCCGTGGCGTGGGCGACCAATATGTCGCGTGGCGAGGCCCCGGCCGGGACGGTCGGCTCGACCGATCGCGACGTCTCGTAGAGCACGGCGGCCACCAGTTCGACCTTCGAGGCGTAGCGCCGGTAGAGCGTCGCCCGGCTGCAATTCGCCATTTCGGCGACGCCCTCGAAGGTCAGGCCGTCGAAGCCGCGTTCGGCCAGGATGCGCCACGCCGCTTCGCGGATCGCCTGGTCCTTTCCCGAGTCCCGGGGCCGGCCGCGGGCGCGCTGGACGAGAGTCGTATCTGTCATGCGGCTTCCTTTTGCGGCGCAGCAAATCTGTCACAGAATATCGATACACGGCCGTCTCGTAAATACCTCAGGAGGCCGCGCCGTGCTGTATCGAATATTGATCTGTTCCAGTCTTCTCTCGCTTTCGGTCGCCCAGGCGCAGGCGGCCGAGGTGGCCGACATGGCCGCCCCCGACTCGGCCGACGGCGGCGCGGAGATCATCGTCACCGCGCAGAAGCGCGAGCAGCGGATCACCGACGTGCCGATGTCGATCAGCGCCTATGGCACGGAGTTCCTCGACCAGATCGGCGGGACCGAATTGTCGAAGGTGTCGGCGATCACGCCGGGCTTCGTCATCCAGTTGCAGGACAAGTTCGCGCCCGGCTTCTCGGTGCGCGGCATCACCTCCAACGACTTCTCGCCGCAGAGTGAGCTGCGCGTCGCAGTGTTCCAGGACGGCGTCCCTGCGTCGCAGGCGACGGCCTCCTATGGCGAGATGTTCGATGTGGATCGGGTCGAGGTCGAGAAGGGCCCGCAATCCACGCTGCACGGCCGCTCGGCGCTCAACGGCGGCGTCTCGATCTTCCAGAAGCGGCCAACCGACGATCTGAGCTTCGAGCTCAAGGGCGGGCTGGGTACCTATGATTACAAGCATCTCCAGGGGATCGCGAACATTCCCCTTTCGGACACGGTCGGCGTGCGCTTCGGCGCGATGCTGCGCAAGCGGGACGGCTTCGTGGAGGATGTCGACGGGCAGGGGAGCTACAATGCGCTCGATGCCCAGGCGTATCGCTTCGCGGCGAAGTTCGAGCCGAGCAGCGACTTCAAGGTCAACCTCATCGCGACCTATGACGTCGACGACACCGATGGCGGCGTTCCGTTCAAGTCGCGCACCTTCGTCCCGCTCGACCAGGCGACCGGGGCGATCATCGGCGATCTCAATTTCTGGACCCCGACCCATCTGAACAGCTTCGGAACGATCCCGACCGCCTATTTCCACCGCGAGATACTGGGGATCAGCGGCACCGCCGACTGGACGATCGACGACCGTCTCTCGATCACCTCGATCTCCGGCTATCGCTGGTTCGACGCCTGCCAGAGCGGCGACAATGACGGCACGCCGACCAACATCATCGCCTATAAGCAGTGCAATTACGGCAAGCAATATTCGCAGGAGGTCCGGCTCAACTTCCAGGATGCCGGGCCGTTCGAAGGCTTCATCGGCGGCAGCGCCTTCAAGGCGAAGAACGGGATGAATTTCGACCTGGGCTATGACGAGCGCGCGATGGCGCTGATGTTCTCGGGCACCTTGCAGAAGTTCGCGCCGCGCGGCCTGACCAACAACGAGATCAACGCGCTGCTCGGGCCGGCCGCCGCCGGGCTGAAGCCCTTCACGCTCGATCGGCAGCTGACCAAGGCCGACATCACCACCTTCGACATCTTCGGCGACGTCACCGCGCATCTCGGCGAGCGGCTCGAGGTCTTCGCCGGCGGCCGCATCACCTGGGACAAGAAGAAGGCGTCGCTGCAGGGGCTGACCCCGCTCGGGCCGTCGAACCTGACCGGCGCGGGCATCCTGCTCCAGCCGACCCCCGGCGGTGCCGTCCTGCGCGGCAAGAACAGCTCGACGATAGTGACCGGCCGCGGCGGCGCGCGCTTCAAGCTGACGCCCGACGTCAACCTGTTCGTCGCCTATGGCGTCGGCAAGCGGCCCGAGACGCTGCAGATCAACCCGACCCGGCCAGCCGACCTGATCCCCGAGGAGCGGCTCGATTCGGTCGAGGGCGGCATCAAGTTCCGCCTGTTCGGCGGGCGCGTGGTCGGCGACGCCACTCTGTTCCATTATGAATATGAGAATTTCCAGACCCAGGGCCTCGTCAACGGCCGGCTGGCGACGGTCAACGCCGGCAAGGCCGACGCGACCGGTTTCGAGACCCAGCTCAACGTCGCACTGACCCGCGAGCTGTCGATCTTCGGCAGCTATGGCTACAACAAGGCGCGGCTGCGGTCGGGCGCGTTCAAGGGCAACCGCTTCCGCAACAGCCCCGATCACAAATTCGCGGTCGGCGCCGATGTCACCCTGCCGGTGGCGGGCGGATCGGTCAGCTTCGCGCCGCTCTATAGCTGGCAATCGAAGATGTATTTCTTCGACGACAACGACCGGCTCGACTTGCAGCAGCGCGTTCCGGTCGCCCTCTCGGACAAGGTGGTGGACGAGTTCCAGGGCGGCTTCGGCCTGCTCAGCGCCCGGCTCACCTTCAAGGGCGCCGACGATCGCTGGAGCTTCGCGCTGGTCGGCGACAACCTGACCGACAAGAAGTTCCTCGTCGATGCCGGCAATACCGGCGACTATTTCGGCATCCCCACCTTCATCGCCGGCTCGCGCCGCACCTATCGCGCCGAATTCGGCCTCAAATTCTGATCCCGGACAGGAGACTTCCCCATGGCATCCTTTTCTTCGCTGACGCGCAGGCTCGTCCTCGGGTCGGCGATCGCCCTGGTCGTGCTGGCTTCGCCGGTGCTGGCAGGCGATGACAGCTTCACCATCGCCGTCATTCCCGACACGCAGAACTATGTCGACTACACCCACCAGACGGCGGAGGGCTTCGCCTTCGATGCGAACCGGATGTTCTTCGAGCAGATGCAATATATCGCCGACAATGTCGAAAGCGCCGGCGGCGACATCGCCTTCGTCGCGGGGCTAGGCGACGTGTGGCAGCACCAGACGCTGAAGATCGATCCCGGCCACGCCGCGCGCGGCTTCAAGACGGCGCCGAACCCGGTGCTCGACGCGCATTTCGCGCCGACCCCGAAGGTGACGTCGGTGGAGATGCCGGCGGCGCGCAAGGGCTATGAGCTGCTGATGGGCAAGGTGCCCTTCTCGGTCATCCCCGGCAACCACGACTATGACGCGATGTGGACCGATTCCAAATTCCCGCCGGCGGCGAAGTTCGATCCCAAGGACATGTCGACCCTCGGCATGCTGCATCCCGGCGGCCTCGACAATTTCCGGTCGGTCTTCGGAAACCAGAGCGCCTTCTTCAAGGACAAGCCCTGGTATGTCGCCTCGCATGACGGCGGCGCCGACGCGGCGCAGATCTTCACCGCGGGCGGCTATCGCTTCCTGCACATCGGTCTGCAGTTCGATGCCCCCGACGCGTCGCTAGACTGGGCGGCGTCGGTGATCCGCCGCTTCCCCGGCCTGCCGACGATCGTGTCGATGCACGACTATATGGACAAGGACGGCAAGCGCATTCCCAATCCGATG
Organism: Rhizorhabdus histidinilytica; assembly: GCF_900167915.1. Taxonomy (GTDB): domain Bacteria; phylum Pseudomonadota; class Alphaproteobacteria; order Sphingomonadales; family Sphingomonadaceae; genus Rhizorhabdus; species Rhizorhabdus histidinilytica. The sequence goes on from NZ_FUYM01000001.1 coordinate 286,883, forward strand.
ATCGACGGCCACGCCGCCGACCCGCAGGACAACAGCCCGCAGATGATCTGGGACAAGCTGATCAGCCAGCACGACCAGATATTCCTGGTGCTTTGCGGGCACGAGCATGGCCAGGCGATGCGGACCGACCCGAACCGCTTCGGTCACAAGGTCCACCAGGTGCTCGCCGATTATCAGGACCGCGGGCAGACCGCCAAGGACGCCGGTGTGAAGTCGGATTGGCCGATCGGCATCGGCGACGGCTGGATGCGGCTGATGACCTTCGACATGTCGGGCGAGGTGCCGGTCGTGAAGGTCCGCACCTATTCGACCCACTACAAGAAGCTGAGCGTCGATACGCCCGAATATGCGGCCTGGTACAAGGCGCATGAACAGCCGCATCTCAGCGATGCCGACTATCAGCGCATGGACGACTTCTCGATCGAGCTGACCGATTTCCGTGAGCGTTTCGACGCGTCCGCCAAATAGGAGAAAAAAAGGCCGCGTTCCGATGAGGAACGCGGCCTTGCTTTGCTCCCGGCAGCAAATCCGGTGATGGGGTCAGGCGGCCGCCTGGCCCTCCTCGGGATCGCGCAGCACATAGCCGCGGCCCCACACGGTCTCGATATAGTTGTCGCCGCCGCAGGCGAGGCTCAGCTTCTTGCGAAGCTTGCAGATGAAGACGTCGATGATCTTGAGCTCCGGCTCGTCCATCCCGCCATAGAGATGGTTGAGGAACATCTCCTTGGTCAGGGTCGTGCCCTTGCGCAGCGACAGCAGCTCCAGCATCGCATATTCCTTGCCGGTCAGGTGGACGCGGGCGCCATCGACCTCGACGGTCTTGGCGTCCAGGTTCACCGCCAGCTTGCCGGTGCGGATCACCGACTGGCTATGGCCCTTCGAACGGCGGACGATCGCATGGATGCGGGCGACCAGTTCCTCCCGGTGGAAGGGCTTGGTGACGTAATCGTCGGCGCCGAAGCCGAGCGCACGGACCTTCGAGTCCATCTCGCCGATGCCCGACAGGATCATCACGGGAGTCTGCACCTTGGCGCCGCGCAGCTTCTTGAGCACGTCATAGCCGTGCATGTCGGGCAGGTTCAGGTCGAGCGCGATGATGTCGTAATCATAGAGCTTGCCCAGATCGAGGCCTTCCTCGCCGAGGTCGGTGGTATAGACGTTGAAGCCTTCGGCGCCCAGCATCAGCTCGATGCTCTTGGCGGTCGTGGGATCGTCCTCGATCAGCAATACGCGCATGGGATGTCTTCCTGCTCATCTGCCGGGAGAGGAGCCCGCTTGCTCCGCGCTTCCCGTCAACCTCTGTTAACCACGCCGTTAATGAAGGTAAAAGGTTAACGCGCTCTTAAAAACCAGTCCCGATTTTTACGTAAGTAAACAAACTGTGTGAATCCGGGGACTTATCCACCATTAGTTTCGGGTTCGTCGAGAAGCCGCCCAAGCACCGCGATCTCCCGGTGGAGCCGGGCGTTTCGGGTGAGGATGGTCTCGTCAACCTCCTCATTGCGGTCGTGGTCGTCGAAATAGCCACCGTCGCGATGGGTAAATTTCGTCGGGTCGCCGACTGCCCGCAGCGCCGATCCGCGCGCGCGCTTCGACTCGAACTCGGCGCGTGATTTCAACACATAGTGGTTAACCTGCGCGTGCCCGTGCCGTGCGGGAGCGAAGCCGCGGCCGGGATCGAGGGGCGCGCCCGCTGCGTCGACGTAGCGCCCGCGCCCGTGCATCAGGCGGACGCGGTGCGCGGTGACCTTGCAGATGTCGGCTGCGACCGCGATCGTCTTGATCTGCCGGCTGCTGGGGTGTTCGATCGGCGCGGCCCGGGTGAAGCGCTCGGTCACCAGCCCGGGTTCCTTCTCCAGCCGGCCGGCCGATCCGAACACACGCCAGTTGATGCCCACCGCGCTGGTGTCGGCGGGCAGGCCGGCCAGAAAGTCGTCGACCGTCGCGTCCCGCTTCAGGTTGAGGAATTCGTCGAGGTCGAGAAAGGCGATCCAGCGTGTCGCGCAGCGGACGATCGCATCCTGATAGGCGGCGATCTGCGACGATCGTCCCTCGACGCTCGGCCAGGGGCGATAATCGATGACGCCCAGCGCGCCGAGCCGGGCGAGCAGGACGTCGCTGCCGTCGTCGCTCTCGTTCGAATAGAGGATGATCTGCTCGACCCCGCAGAGCCGATGCCAGGCGATCCATTCGAGCAGATAAGGCCCTTCATTGCGGGCGATCCCGCAGAGGGTGACGCCGGGCGACCGATCCGCCGGTGGCACGGCAGGGCCGCCGGCGAGCTGGCGCCGCCCCTCGTGGCGGCCGTGCCGGTCGAAATGCTCCCACGGATCAAGGCCGTCCCGATACGGGTCCGCGAGATCGCCGCAGCAGAGCAGGTAGCGCTGCGCGTCGAAATTGGCGTCGGTGGCGATCTCAGTGGCGAGTGGGTCGTTGCTTGCGGTCACGCTCGCTCCAGATGCGCTCTACGGTGATCCCCTCGGCGGCGAGCATCGATTGTACCGACAGCGGCCCCGCCAGATGTCCCGCGCCGACCGCGACGAACACGGTGCCCGGCGTCGCCAGCCGCTTCTTCAGCCATTCGGCCCAGTTGGCGTTGCGCCTGCGCAGCAGGATTTCGCGCAGATGCGGGGTCAGGTCCTTGTCGTCGGCGAAGGCTTTGGCGATCGCCGCTTCGTTGCCGCTCGCCCAGGCGGCGAGGAGCTTGGCATAGTCGTCCTTTGCGTCGCTATGCCCGTCGGCGAAGCTCGCCAGCATCTCGCGCTGGTCGGCCTCCGACAGGTTGGCGAACAGCGCGAGCTGCTCCGACGCCGTCTCGAGCGCCTCGACCTTGCGGGGGCTGGCGTCCTTGGCGTCGGGGGAGGGCGGCGGGGCGAAGGCCGGCATCAGGCTGTTCTCCACTCCGGCATCGCGCTGGATTCCCAGGTCCTTCATCATCGCGCCCATCAGCATGAAGCTCGCCTGCCAGGTCGGCATCCGGCTGAGCATGGCGGGGTCGAGGCCCGATTTCTTGAGCAGGGCGGCGAAGGCCGGGCGGCTTTTCTCCGGCACCCGCTCCAGGATCGGCGGCAGGCTGGGATCGGGCGGCGGGAACAGGCTGGCGATCGCCTGCGGGTCCTTGTCGAGCAGCGTTTCGATCACCAGCGTGTCCGACGACGCCATCGCCTTCTCGATCCGCGAGTCCTGCCATTTATACCCGGGCGGCAGGGCGTGGATCGTGCCGAACAGGTAGATGGTCGTGTCCGCGTCGCCGAACCTCCAGAGGGCGGGCGAGGCGGCGGCCGGTGCCGCGAGGATCAGGGCTAGGAGCGCGGTGAGCGCGCGGCGGAACAGCGACATGGTTCTGATCTAGAAACGGACGGCGCGAATTACGAGCCCTTCTCGCTTTTCTCCGCCCTGGGAGGGGGCCGGGACCCTCGCAATCCTTGACCCGCCGCGCCCCCTGACGCAAAGGGCCGGTCACGTTCCCAACCGCCCCGAAGGACCCGACCTTGGCGACCAAGCCGCTATCGTTTCAGCGCCTGATCCTGACGCTCCACGACTATTGGAGCGATCAGGGTTGCCTGATCCTCCAGCCTTACGACATGGAGATGGGTGCGGGTACCTTCCATCCCTCGACAACGCTGCGCGCACTCGGCCCGCAGCCGTGGAAGGCGGCCTATGTCCAGCCGTCGCGCCGCCCGACCGATGGCCGCTATGGCGAGAACCCCAACCGGCTCGGCCATTATTACCAGTATCAGGTGATCCTGAAGCCGTCGCCCGCCAACCTTCAGGAGCTCTACCTCGGCAGCCTGGAGCGGATCGGCATCGACCCGCTCGCGCACGACATCCGCTTCGTCGAGGACGATTGGGAGAGCCCGACGCTCGGCGCCTGGGGACTTGGTTGGGAAGTGTGGTGCGACGGGATGGAGGTGACCCAGTTCACCTATTTCCAGCAGGTCGGCGGCTTCGACTGCAAGCCGGTCGCGGGCGAGCTGACTTATGGGCTCGAGCGGCTGGCGATGTACATCCAGGGCGTCGACCGGGTCTATGATCTCGCCTTCAACGACGAGGGCGTCACCTATGGCGACGTCTTCCTGGAGAATGAGCGCCAGTTCAGCGCCTATAATTTCGAGGCCGCGAACGCCGACACGCTGTTCAAGCAGTTCACCCAGGCCGCCGACGAGTGCCGCGCCCTGCTCGACCGCGACAAGCCCTTGCCGCTGCCCGCCTATGACCAGGCGATCAAGGCGAGCCACATCTTCAACACCCTCCAGGCGCGCGGCGTGATCTCGGTCGCCGAGCGCCAGGCCTATATCGGCCGCGTCCGCGACCTGGCAAAGGGCGCCTGTGCCGCCTGGATGGCGCATAACGGGTGGGAGGCCTGATCATGGCGGACTTCCTGCTCGAACTCCTCTCCGAGGAAATCCCCGCGCGGATGCAGGAGAAGGCGTCGGCCGACCTCGCCCGCCTGTTCACAGAGGAACTGGCCAAGGCGGGGCTCAAGCCCGACCGCATCACCTCCTACGTCACGCCGCGCCGCCTTGCGCTCATCGCGCACGGCCTGCCGATCGAGACGGCGGCGGTGTCGGAAGAGCTGAAGGGACCCAAGACCTCCGCGCCGCCGCAGGCGCTCGAAGGCTTCCTGCGCAAGACCGGCCTCGTCCGCGAGCAGCTCGTCGAGCGCGACGGCACGCTGTTCGCGGTGATCGAGAGGCCGGGCCGCGCGACCGCCAAGGTGCTGGCCGAGGCGATCCCCACGATCGTCCGCGGCTTCCCCTGGCCCAAGTCGATGCGATGGGGCACCGCCTCGCTGTCGACCGCCGCGCTGCGCTGGGTCCGTCCGCTCCAGGGCATCGTCGCGCTGCTCGGCGAGGATATCGTGCCGTTCGAGATCGACGGCGTGACGAGCGGCGCGGCCACGGTCGGCCACCGCTTCCACCATCCCGGCATCATCACCATCGGCAGCGCCGCCGACTATGCCGAGAAGCTGCGCGCCTGCCACGTCATCGTCGACCATGCCGAGCGCCGCGGCATCATCCGCGCCCGCGCCGCCGAGCTGGCCGCCGAACAGGGCATGACGGTCATCCCCGACGAGGGGCTCGTCGCCGAGAATGCCGGCCTCACCGAATGGCCGGTGCCGCTGCTTGGCCGCTTCGATCCGGCCTTCCTGGAGGTCCCGCGCGAGGTGATCCAGCTCACTCTGCGCACCAACCAGAAATATTTCGTGCTCAACGACGCCGAGGGCAAGCTCGCCCCGGCCTTCATCTGCACTGCCAATATCAGCGCCAGGGACGGCGGCGCGGCGATCGTCGCCGGCAACGGCAAGGTGCTGGCGGCGCGGCTGTCGGACGCGAAATTCTTCTGGGAGCAGGACCTCAAGGCGCCGCTCGACGACTATCTGCCCAAGCTGGAGGCGATGCTCTTCTACGAGGGCATGGGCACGCTGCGCGAAAAGGCCGATCGCATCGCCGCGCTCGCCGCGTGGATCGCCAAGGCCTACTTCCCCGAGCGCGATCCGGAGACGGCGCGCCGCGCGGGCCTGCTGGCGAAGGCGGATCTCGCTACCGCGATGGTCGGCGAATTCCCCGAGCTGCAAGGAATCATGGGCGGCTATTATGCCGAGCAGCGCGGCGAGAAGCCGGGCACCGTCTCCGCGCTCAAGCAGCAATATGTCGCGGCGGTTGAGGGCTGCATTCCGGCCTGCGTGGCGCTCGCCGACCGCATCGACACGCTCGCCGCCTTCTTCGCCCGCGGGATCAAGCCGACCGGTTCGAAGGACCCCTTCGCGCTGCGCCGTGCCGCGCTGCAGACGATCCAGACGATCCTCGTCAACGGCACCCGTATGAACCTGCTCGCTACGATCGAGCAGGCTAAGACGGGGCTCGGCGCGGATGGGCTCAACACCGCGGAACTGCTCGACTTCTTTGCCGACCGTCTCAAGGTCCAGCAACGCGAGGCGGGCGTCCGCCACGACCTGATCGACGCGGTGTTCGCGCTGGGCGGGGAGGACGATCTCGTCCGCCTGCTGGCGCGGGTGAAGGCGCTGCAGGCGTTCGTCGAGACCGAGGACGGCGCGAATCTGCTCGCCGGTTACAAGCGTGCGGCCAATATCCTCAAGAAGGAGGGCGGGGTGCCCGAAGGTGCCTCGGCGACGCCCGATTACGAACCGGAAGTCGCGGAATCGGCACTGATCGCCGCGCTCGACGCCGCCGAGCCGAAGGCGGCGGCCGCGGTCGAAGCGGAGGATTTCGCGGGCGCGATGGCCGCTCTCGCCACGCTGCGCGGGCCGATCGACGCTTTCTTCGATCAGGTCATCGTCAACGATTCTTCGTCATCGAAAAGAAACACTCGGCTCGCGCTGCTTGAAAAAATCCGTGTTGCGGTGCACAACGTCGCCGACTTCTCGAACATCGAGGGCTGATTCGATTGCCATGCTCCCTGCCGGGAGCGGGTCGTGATGGGGAGAGTGACGGGCGTATGACGACGCAATATGTCTATCGGTTCGGCGGCGGCGTTTCCGACGGCGGCAAGGGTGACAGGAACCTCCTCGGCGGAAAGGGTGCGAACCTCGCCGAAATGGCCTCGATCGGCCTGCCGGTGCCGCCCGGCTTCACCATTTCGACCGAGATGTGCCAACGTTATTATGACGAAGGGCAGAATTTCCCCGACAGCCTGAAGGCAGAGGTCGCCAACGGCATCGCCCATATCGAGGCGATCACCAACAAGAAGTTCGGCGTCGCGGCCGATCCGCTGCTGGTGTCCGTCCGCTCGGGCGCGCGCGCCTCGATGCCGGGGATGATGGACACCGTCCTCAACCTTGGCCTCAACGACGAGACCGTGGTCGGCCTCGCCACGGTGTCGGGCGACGCCCGCTTCGCGTGGGACAGCTATCGCCGCTTCATCCAGATGTATTCGGACGTCGTCCTCGAACTCGATCACAGCGCCTTCGAGGAGGCGCTTGAGATCGCCAAGGAGGACAAGGGCTACAATCTCGATACCGAGATGACCGCCGACGACTGGCAGGCGCTCGTCAAGCGTTACCAGGAGCTGGTCGCGGAGATGTGGGGCAAGCCCTTCCCGCAGGACGTGCACGAGCAGCTCTGGGGCGCGATCGGCGCGGTGTTCGGTTCCTGGCAGTCGGAGCGCGCGAAGGTCTATCGTCGCCTCAACGACATTCCGGGCGACTGGGGCACTGCGGTCAACGTCCAGGCGATGGTGTTCGGCAACATGGGCGACACGTCCGCCACCGGCGTCGCCTTCACCCGCGATCCGTCGAAGGGCGATCGTGCTTATTATGGCGAGTTCCTGATCAACGCGCAGGGCGAGGACGTCGTCGCCGGCATCCGCACCCCGCAATATCTGACCAAGGTCGCGCGTGAGGCCGCCGGCGCCAAGCCCGCCTCGATGGAAGAGGCGCTGCCCGAGGTCTATGGCGAGCTGGCCAAGGTGTTCGACCTGCTCGAAACCCATTACCGGGACATGCAGGACATCGAGTTCACGGTGCAGCAGGGCAAGCTCTGGATGCTCCAGACGCGTTCGGGCAAGCGTACCGCCAAGGCCGCGCTCAAGATCGCGGTCGACATGGCGAACGAGGGCCTGATCACCCGCGAGGAGGCCGTCGCCCGTGTCGATCCGGCCGCGCTCGATCAGCTCCTTCACCCGACCCTCGATCCACAGGCGCCGCGCGACGTGATCGCCAAGGGCCTGCCGGCCTCGCCGGGCGCAGCCTCCGGCCTCGTCGTGTTCGACGCCGAAACCGCCGAGAAGCGCGCGGAGCTGGGCGATGCGGTGATCCTGGTCCGCGTCGAGACCAGCCCCGAGGACATCCATGGCATGCACGCCGCCAAGGGCATCCTGACGGCGCGCGGCGGCATGACCAGCCACGCGGCGGTGGTCGCGCGCGGCATGGGCCGTCCCTGCGTGTCCGGCGTCGGCACGCTCGCGATCGACGCCAAGGCGAAGATCTTCCGCGTCGCCGGCCGTGAGGTTCGCGAGGGTGACGTCATCACCATCGACGGCGCGACCGGCGAGGTGATGCTGGGCGCCGTCCCGACCGTCCAGCCCGAGCTGGCGGGCGACTTCGGCACGCTGATGGGCTGGGCCGACGAGGTCCGCCGCCTCAAGGTCCGCGCCAACGCCGAGACCCCGCTCGACTGCAAGACCGCGCGCATCTTCGGCGCCGAGGGCGTCGGCCTGTGCCGCACCGAGCATATGTTCTTCGATTCGAACCGCATCACCGCGGTCCGCCAGATGATCCTGGCCGAGGACGAGAAGGGCCGCCGCGCCGCGCTCGACAAGCTGCTGCCCGAGCAGCGCGCCGACTTCACCGAGATCTTCGAGATCATGGCCGGCCTGCCGGTCACGATCCGCCTGCTCGATCCGCCGCTCCACGAATTCCTGCCGCATGAGGAGGAGGAGTTCGCCGAGGTGGCGACGGCGACCGGCATCGGCATCGAGGCGCTCAAGCGCCGCGCGGCCGAGCTGCACGAGTTCAACCCGATGCTCGGCCATCGCGGCTGCCGCCTCGGCGTGACCTATCCCGAGATCTACGAGATGCAGGCGCGCGCCATCTTCGAGGCGGCCTGCGACGTCGCGGAGAAGAGCGGAAGCGCGCCGATCCCCGAGGTGATGGTGCCGCTGGTCGCGACCCGGCGCGAGCTGGAGCTGATGAAGGCGGTGATCGACAAGGCCGCCAAGGCTGTGTTCGCCGAGAAGGGCCGCACGCTCGACTATCTGGTCGGCACGATGATCGAGCTGCCGCGCGCCGCGCTCAAGGCGGGCGAGATCGCCGAGGTCGGCGAGTTCTTCTCGTTCGGCACCAACGACCTGACCCAGACCACGCTGGGCGTGTCGCGCGACGATGCGGGCCGCTTCCTGACGACCTATGTCGACAAGGGCATCTATCCGAAGGACCCGTTCGTCAGCCTCGACGTCGACGGCGTCGGCGAACTGATCGAATTGGCCGCCGAGCGCGGCCGCAAGACCCGCGGCGACATCAAGCTGGGCATCTGCGGCGAGCATGGCGGCGATCCGGCCTCGATCGCCTTCTGCGAGGCGACCGGGCTCGATTATGTCTCGGCCTCGCCCTACCGCGTGCCGATCGCCCGCCTCGCGGCGGCGCAGGCGGCGCTCAAGGCGAAGGGGTAAGTCGGCCTCTCACCCGTCCGTCATCCTGAACTTGTTTCAGGATCCACCGCGCCGCAGGTCGTGTCCGTGCGGATGATGGGTGGATGCTGAAACAAGTTCAGCATGACGTCCGTGGGGGAGGGCAGACGGATGACGACATCGGCCGCTTAGGCTAAGCCCGGCCGATGTCCTCGTCCCTCCGGCCCGCCGATCCCGCCCAGCGGCTCCTGTCGATCGACGCGCTGCGTGGGCTTGCCCTGTGCGGCATATTGCTGATCAACATCGTCGACATGGGCGGCCCGATCGCGATGGACCGGCCGATGGCCGAGCCGTCGCTGGCCTCGCCGGACTGGCAGCTCTGGGGTTTCTCCCAGCTGTTCATCACCGGCACGATGCGCGGCCTCTTCTCGATGCTGTTCGGGGTCGGCCTGCTGCTGTTCCTGGGCGACGACGATCGCGCCGATCGGCCGCGCCTCTATCTGCGCCGGCTGATCCTGCTGCTTTTGTTCGGCATCGTCGACTCCACCTTCCTGCTCTGGCCGGGCGACATCCTGCTGATCTACGCGCTGGCCGGAATCGTCGCGATGATCCTACACATGCTGACGCCAGCCCAGCTCGTCTCGGCCGCAGCGGTGATCCTGCTGCTATTATCGGCCTGGGCAGGGCTGGAGGCGCCGTCCTTCCAGCCCGCCGACACCGTCTATTCGGCAGAGATGCTGGCCCGGGAGGGCGCCGCGCGGCTGGGCGGCTATTGGCAGACCTTCGACTATATGAGCTATGTGAGCTGGAACTGGACGGTCAACGCGCTCACCTATCGCTGGATCGGCGATGCGCTCGCCTTCATGCTGGTCGGCATGGCGCTCTACCGGATCGGCCTGTTCGACGGGCGGTTCGAGGAGCGCCGGCTGCGGCGGATGGTGCGGATCGGCTATTCGGTCGGGCTGGCGCTGCGCCTGCTCCACGCGGTGCTGGTCTTCCACAATGACGGCGCGCCGATGGTGGTCAGCGGCATCGTCGACCAGCCGGGGCGGCTGGCGATGACGATCGGCCATGCGGGCCTGTTCCTGCTGCTGTGGCGCAAGCGGGCCTGGCCGCGCCTGATGAGCGGTCTCGCGCGGATGGGGCGGATGGCGCTGACGCTCTATCTCGGCCAGAGCCTGATCGCGGCGTGGATATTCTCGGGCTTCGGACTGGGCCTGTGGAACCGGCTCTCCTGGCCGGCACTGTGGCTGGTCGCCTTCGCAATCCTCGCGGTCCAGGCGCTGTTCGCGGCGTTCTGGTTCCGGGCGTTCCGCTACGGCCCTATGGAATGGCTCTGGCGCTGGGGAACCTACGGCCAGCGGCCGTAAAGCCACTCGAAATTCGGGAGCATCGCGCCCGCAAGGCCGAACGGCCGCTCGAGCTTATGCGAGGAAAGCCAAGGCGGATGGAAGTCCGCCGCCCGGCGCCTGAGGGTCAGGCAAATTACGCGAACCGCCGCGCATGTTCGTCGAACTCGCCCTTGCGCAGGATCTCGGCCTGCTCGCGCCAGCGCTCGTCGGCGATCGCGCCGGGGGCAAGGCCCATGCGGCCTTCGAGCTCGGCTTCCTCGCTCGGGCTCAGAGCGATGATGTCTGCATAGCGATGAATGCCAAGCTCGTTGAGCCTGATTTCCCCGCCGCGCCCGACGCCGAAGATGCGGGCGAGATCGTCGCGTTGGCCCGAGGCCGCGGCGGCGATCGCCCCGGCGGTGTCGGCGTTGACCGCCGGGCGGCGCTTCTCCAGCTCGGCGATCCTCTCGCTGGCGGCCGCGGCGCGGGCGGCGTGATGCTCGCGCTCCCGCTCCAGCTCGACCCGGCGGTCGCGTTCGCCCTCCAATTCGGTCAATTTCGCCGACAGCCGGTCATTCTGCTCCTCCGCCGCGATGCGCAGCGTGCGTTCCCGCTCGAAATCCGGTTTCCAGCGGCGGTTGCCCGAAAGGGTGAACAGGCCGAACAGCCAGCCGAGGACGAAGACGAGCGCTACGATGACCCACTGATTGGTCGTGAACGCGAACATGTAATGAAGCCTCCCTTTATACTGGAGGCTAAAACCGTTTCGTGGCGTTTACGTTCCGCGTCGAAGAGGCGAGGGGCGCCGTTCAGGCGGGCTCCGCCGGCCTCAATGAATAACGTTGTCGCGGATGGAGCAGGCGGCCGGGCCGAGGATGACGATGAACAGCACCGGCAGGATGAACATGATCAGCGGCACCGTCATGATCGCCGGCAGCCGCGCGGCTTTCTCCTCGGCACGCATCATCCGCTCGTGGCGGAACTCCGCCGACAATACGCGGAGCGCCGCGGCGAGCGGGGTGCCATATTTCTCGGTCTGGATCATCGTCGTGACGACGCCCCGGATCGAATCGAGGTTTACGCGCTGCGCGAGATTCTCGAACGCCTGGCGCCGATCGGTGAGGAAACCCAGCTCGATCGCGGTCAGTGCGAACTCGTCGCCCAACTCCGGATAGGCCTTTGACAACTCACGCGCGACCCGGTTGAACGCGAGGTCGACCGACAGGCCGGCCTCGGCACAGATCACGAGCAGGTCGAGCGCATCGGGCAGCGCCTTGCGGATCGCCTGTTGCCGCTTGGTGATCAGGTTCTTCACATAGACATCGGGTGCCTTGTAGCTGGCGATCAGCGCACCCGCGACGATCATATATTGCTTGAAGGCGCTCGCCTCCGGGAACCAGTGGAGCAGGTAGACGCCGACCGCCGCCGTCCCGCCGATCATGATCGGGGACACCAGCCGGAAGAAGATCACCGTGATCGCGGCGTCCTTCGAACGGATGCCGGCGCGGGTCAGGCTCAGCGAGGCGGCCTTGAGCTGCGAATCCTGCAGCATCTTCATGCTGCCGAGAATCGCCTTCATCCGGTCGACCGAGATGCTGGCCTTCTTCTCCATCTTCTGGCGGCGGCGGGTCTTGGACGCGGCGACGCCGGCCTTGAGTTGCTCGCGCCGGTCGTTGAGCGCGCGTACACGCCGCGCCATCGGATCACGGGCGAGGGACTTCACCAGGCTGTGGCCGACCACCAGCATGACGATCGCCGTCGCCAGCGCGATGCCGATCGACAACAGCGTATCGAAGAATTGCGGGGTGGCGGCGTGCTGCATCGCGACCTCAAATCTCGAAATTGATCATCTGGCGCATGATGTAGGCGCCGATCGACATCCAGATCAGCCCGCCCATGCCCGCGATCATCAGCCGCTGGTCGGCGAAGAAGCCGGCCATGTAGGTCGGGCTGATGAAGCTGATCAGCCCGAACACGACGAAGGGCAGCACGCCGATGATATAGGCCGACGCCTTGGATTCAGACGACATGGCCGAAATCTTGAGCTTCATCTGCATGCGCTTGCGCAGCACGTCGGCGAGGTTGCCGAGCGTCTCGGCCAGGTTGCCGCCGGTCTCGCGCTGGATCGCCAGGGTGATCACGAAGAACTGGAACTCGGCGGTGCCCAGCCGGTCGGCCGTCTCCTGCAACGCGCCCTCCAGCGTGCGGCCGATCCGCATGCGATCGCTGACCGCCTGGAATTCGCTGCCGACCGGACCCTCGATCTCGGAGGCTACCGCGCCCATCGTCTCGGCGATCGGCAGGCCTGCGCGCAGGCCGCGTACCAGCAGCTCGATCGCGTCGGGAAAGCGCGTGACGAACTGCGCGATCCGTCGCTTGGCGAGGATGTTCAGCACCAGCCGTGGCAGGCCGAGCCCCGCAGCGGTCGCGACGATCATCGCCATCCACAGCGGCAGGCCGAGCAGGACGAACAGCAGCAGCGGCACCGCGAAGGCAACCCCCGATCCCATATAATATTGCTGGACGGTCCATTTCTTGCCGGCCGCCTCGATCTGGCGATGGACGTCGGCCGGGTCGGGCAGGAAGCGGTTGAGCAGCGTCTTTTCGCGGCGGACCACTGTCGCGCGACTGGCGAGCAGCTTGCGGACCTGTTCGTTGACGCCGGGCTCGCCGTTGACGTTGTAGCGGCCCCGCACCGTCGACAGCCGGCGCGCGAAGGCGCGCTGCGCGGGCGGCCGCGCCACCACGAAGATGAAGACGGGCACGACCGTGGCCATGACCATCAGGAAGAGCATCGTCAGCATGTGGCGGACACGCTCCCGCCCGTCACTTCTTCGCGATCTTGGGTTTGGGCGCGAAGATCGCGGCCAATTCGTCGATCAGCGATCCCTTGCCCTTCTTCGCGTCGCGATCGGGATCGTCGCTGGCGAGCGACAGCAGCTTGTCGGCGATCTGCGCCAGGCCCTGGCCGAGCTTGGAGCTCTTGCCCGCCTCGGCGATCGGCTTGCCCAGCTTGGCGGCGTTGACCGCCTGCTTGTGGTCATAGGGCAGGACGAAGTCGATCTCGCGCTCGATCGAATTCTCGAAATCCTTGCGGCTGATCTCGGTCAGGCTCGGATGGACGCGGTTGGCGACGACCAGCACGCCGGCCTGCGGCGCGTTGTTCTTGAGCCAGGCGAGGATGCGGATCGTGTCGCGGGTCGCGGCGAGGGTCAGGTCGACCACCAGCACCACCGACTGCACTTCGTGGAACAGGTGGGGATGCTGGACCATCATCGTGCGCGGCACGTCGACGATCGTGCATTCGAACGCGCCCTTCATCTCTTCCTGGAGCTGGAAATAGGCGCCGCCGTCGGTGATGATCGGATGGTTGATCGGCGCCTCGGCCGACAGCACCGACAGCTTCTCGTTCGCCTTCACCAGCGCGCGTTCGAGGAACAGGCCGTCGATGCGCGCGGGGTTGTCGATCGCGTCGGTCAGGCCGCGGCCGGGCTCGAGGTCGAGCGACAGCGCGCCGGTGCCGAAATGGACATCGAGGTCGAGCAGAGCGGTCGTATGGCCGCCGCTCTCGCCCATCAGCCATGCGATCGAGCTCGCCACCGTCGAGGCACCGACCCCGCCACGCGCGCCGACGACGGCGGTCATGATGTGGATGCTGTCCTCGGCCGCGACGCCGTGGCGCGGACCCATCAGCATCATCTGCGCCTGGGCCAGCGAGTCGCGGATCTGGTCGGCGGTGAAGGGCTTGAGCAGATAGTCCTGGATGCCGCTGTTGAGCAGTTCGCGATAGAGGCGGACGTCGTTGGCGGTGCCGGCCGAGATCACGATCGTGCCCGGCTCGCACACCTCGGCGAGCGCGTTGACGTCGCCGAGCGGATCGGTCGATTCGCTCAGGTCGACGAACAATATGGTCGGGCTGGCCGAGACCGACAATGACTGGATCGCCGCGCGCAGCCCGCCCTTGTTGACGGATTCCGGCGCCCAGCCCAGCTCGAAGACGAGCGGCTTGAGCAGTTCGGAACTGACGTCGTCGGTGACGAAGGCGGCGAACGGGTTGCGCGTCTGCTGCTGCTTCGCGTTGAAGGGCGCGTTCATCAGTTGCCTCCCTTCGTCGATTCGATCTTGAGCCCGCTGCTCGACGTCGGCTCGGTGTTGCGCCAGACACGGATCGCCTTGGTCGCGGTGTCGGCGTTCGATCCGCGCGCGGCCTGGCCCTTCACCAGGTCTTCGGGATTGGCGACCATCGCCGCGAGGGTCGAGTTGATCGCGCAGCCATAGTTGGACGAGGCGGCGGCGGTGAAATTGGGCTGCGACCACTGGCTGTAATCGGGACAGCCCGGCACGCTCGCGGTCGACCGGCTGACGACGATGCGGGCATGGCCCGGCGCGATCGCGCCTTCGGTGACCGGCGCGGCATTGCCGACGAACAGGCCGTAGCGGCCGGCGATCTCGGCGATGTCGCGGTTCGATCCGGTGCTGCCCGCGCTCGTGTCGATGGCGATGCGGTCGCCATAGCCGAGGCCGATCGCGTCGAACCACTGGCCGACCCGGTCGCGCGCGGCGGGATCGAGGCCGTCGGCGGGCACGTCGAGCACATAGTCGCTGCGCTGCACGACCGGCTGATGGACCGATTCGACGCCGCGATTGTAGCGATCGGCCCAGGCCGGCGTCGCGGCGATGGCGATCGCGGCGATCGCGGCCAGCGGGGAGAAGCGGGGACGATGCATCAGACTCTCCACCGTGCGATCAATTGGGCGAGAAGCCGGCATCGGGAACCGGCGCGGCCTTGTCGGGGATGGTGCGCGGCGGCGCGGCGGTCGGGGCCGGGCTCTTCTCGCCCGACTTGCCCATGAAGGTCTGGCCGGCGATCAGCCGCTCGCCGTCGGTGGCGGCGCGGAAGCCGGCGGTCGGCAGGGCGATCTGCTGCGGCGAGACCGGCTTCACCAGATAGGGGGTGACGACGATCATCAGCTCGGTCTCGTTGCGCTTGAACCCGTTCGACCGGAACAGCGCGCCCAGGATCGGCAGGTCGCCGAGGAACGGCGCCTTGTCGACATTGCTGTTCTGCGCGTTCGACAGCAGCCCGCCGATCATGAAGGCCTGGCCCGAGCCGAGCTCGACCGTGGTCTCCGCCCGGCGCGTGGTGATGCCAGGGATGGTGAAGCCGCCGAGGCGGACCGAGCCCGCGTCGGTGAGCTGCGACACTTCGGGCCGTACCCGGATCGAGATGCGCCCGTCGCCCAGCACCGTCGGGGTGAAGGACAGGCTGACGCCATATTGCTTGAACTCGACCGACACCGCGCCGAGCCCCTGCGCGAGCGGGATCGGAATCTCGCCGCCGGCCAGGAAGCTCGCGGTCTCGCCCGAGATCGCGGTCAGGTTCGGCTGGGCGAGGGTGGTGACGAGGCCGTCGGCCTCGGCCAGGTCGATCGCGGCGGCGAGGTCCATGCCCAGGAACTTGCCGGCCAGGCCGAACGAGGTTCCCGATCCGGCGCCCTTGCCGAGCTTGTCGAAGGTGTAGGAGGTGCCGCCGGCGATGAACTGCCCGGTCGCGGGATTGAACGGCAGCGACAGCGATCCGGCGGGCAGCCCGTAGAGCGACGAGGCGTCCAGCTTCGGGAAGGCCGAGGTGTCGAGATTGCCGATCGAGCCGAAATTGCGGCCCTGCGCCACGCCGAACAGGAAGCCGCCCGTGGTGTCGCGGTTGAGCAGGTTGATGCCGATCGACTTGGCGAATTCGCGGCTGACCTCGGCGATCTTGACGTGCAGGCTGACCTGCAAGGGCACCGCCGACTTGAGCCGGTTGACGACCTGGGTCTCCTTGCCGACGAACTGCTCGACCAGCTTCTGCGCCTCCTCGACGTCGCTGGGCGAGGCGACGGTGCCGGTCAGCAGGACGATGCCGTTCATCGTCGTCGCGGTGATCGCCGCCTCGGGCATCGCCAGCTTCAGCATCGTGTCGACGCTGGTGATGTTGCTGCCGACCCGGACGATCGACGACCAGACGACGTTGCCGGCCTTGTCGGTCGCATAGACCGCCGTCTCGCCGGCGCCCTTGCCGAACAGATAGAGCTGCGTCGTCGAGCGGACCTGGACGTCGGCGATCTTGTCGTCGGCGACGAACAAGTCGCTGATCGGCGCCGACAGCGCGATCATCTGGCCCGATCCGATCGACAGGGTGGTGGTCTCGGTGGGCGTACCGATCGTTGCGGTGCGCACGGTCGCCGCGCCGCGCGACGGGCGGACCGCCGCGCTTGCCGTGGCCGGCGTCAGCGCAACCGCCGCGATCAGCGCGCCGCCGAGGAGCAGGGTGAGGGACGAACGCATCCTACTTGGCTCCGACCGTGCTGACGGTGATCATATTGCCGCGCGCGACGCGGACGACCGGGCCGGTCGGGGCGGCGGGGGCGCTGGCGGCCGGGGCCGGTGCGGCGTCGCCGCCGGTCTTGGCGGGAACGCTCGACCGCTGGTAGCGCGAGACGTCGGCGCCGACCGTATAGGTGGTGTTGGTGTCGATCGGCCGTGACGCGATCTCGAGCAGCATCTGGCGCTCGGCCTTGGGATCGGCCTGGGCGGGCAGCTTGATCTCGCCATTGGCGATCCGCTCCTCCAACTCGGCCCTGTCGTCGGCGATCGAGCGGAGCGCGAGCGAGAGCTGGCCGATCGTCTGTGCGACGGCGATCTTCTCGGCGATCTTAGGGGTGGCTTCCAACGTGACGTTCGAGGTGTTGGCGACGACCGTCTTGCCTTCCTCGTCGACCGTCTTGTCGGTGCGCTGGTCGGCGGCAAGCACGCGGATGTTGCGGATGATCGTCTCGGCGGCCTTGAGTGGCGGGCCGTCGCCTCCGCCCGGAACCTCCTGGGTCAGCATCAGGTCGACCCGGTCGCCCGGGAAGACGAAGCCGGCGACACCCGACTGGGCCGAGACCGAGATGGTGACGGCGCGCATGCCAGGGCCGAGCGCCGCGGCCAGGAAGCCGCGATCGCCGGGCTTCACCAGCGCACCCTGGGTGACCGGCGCGCCGGCGGTGATGGCGTAGCGGACGACCGATCCGTTGAGCGCGGCGAGGTCGCTCTCGCCCTTGATGAAATAGGTCTTGCTGACCAGCTCCGCCGGCCAGCGCTGGTAGCGGAAGCTTTCCGGGCCGATGATCGTGCCGACCGGCAGCGGACGGACCGCGACGGCGACCTCGGGCCCGGAGGGCTGGGGCGTGGCGGCGGCGGGGGCTGCCTCGGCCTCGCTGTTGCCGCCGAACATGCTGCGCGCCACGACTGCCGAGATGCCCGCCATGACGAGAGCCATGATCAGCAGCAGCAACTTCCTCGCGTCCATCTTTCAGACCCACCTTCGCCCGATCGGGCGTGAAGAACATGCGTGGCCCGGAACTGGACCTGGAAACGCTATGCAACGGGTGTGGTTAACAAGCCGTTTGCGATGACCCACAGCCCGCCGATCGCGATCGCGACGCCATAGGGAACCTCGGGCCTGTCGGCGTTCGGCCGCCAGCGCTGCCGGATCAGCAGGCCGAGCGTGATCGCGCCGCCGGCCAGCGCCATGACGGTCAGCATCACGATCAGCGCATGGAAGGGCAGCCAGAGCGCGAGCGCGCCGATCATCTTGACGTCGCCGCCGCCCATCATGCGCAGCATGAACAGCACCGCGAACAGCGCGAAGATGAGGAGCGCCACGCCGATCCGCAGCGCGACGTCGGGCCACAGCGCCTCGCCCGCGATCCACCAGAAGGCGATCGCCAGCAGCGCGATCGCCGCGTTCAGCTCGTTTGAGATCGTCCGCGTGCGGATGTCGGTCCACGCCGCCATCAACAGCAGCACCGCCAGCAGGATGCCGAACAGATCGGGAATTTGAATGGACATGGTTAAGCAGGCTAGACGGCGGCTCTTACCAAAACCTAAACGCCCCTGATGACAGCAACCCACATCACTGCCGACATCGCCATCGTCGGCGCCGGCATGGCGGGCGCCAGCCTGGCCGCCGAGATCGGCGATGCGGCGCGGGTCGTGCTGATCGAGGGCGAGGCGCAGCCCGGCTATCACAGCACCGGCCGGTCGGCGGCCTTTTGGTCCGAAACCTATGGCGGGCCGGCGGTGCAGCCGCTGACCAGCGCCTCCTTCGCCTATCTCGATGGCCATGGCTTCCTGGGCGATCGCACCGCGATCCACATCGCCCGGCCCGAATACATCGGCGCGGTCGACGCCATGCTCGCCACCTTCGCCGGCAATGTCGCGCTGGAGCGGGTGGCGGCGGAGGCCCTTCCGGCCAGCATTCCGGGCCTCCGCCAGGGTTTCGCGGGTGGGGTCGCCGAGCCGAGCTGCCGCGACATCGACGTCGCCGGGCTCCACGCCCATTATCTCGGCCGCGCGCGCCGCGCGGGGACGCAGCTGATCGGCGACGCGCGGGTACGGTCGATCGCGCGCGTCGCGGGCGGCTGGCGGATCGCGACCGATGCGGGCACGGTCGAGGCGGCGCTGCTGGTCGACGCGGCCGGCGCCTGGGCGGACGAACTGGCGGCGCTCGCGGGCGTCGCGCCGATCGGCATCCAGCCCTATCGGCGCACCGTCGTCCAGCTGGAGGTCGACCCGCCGGTCCCCGCGTCGCTGCCGCTGGTGCTCGATATCGCCGGCAGCTTCTACTTCAAGCCGGAGGCGGGACGTCTTTGGCTGTCGCCACATGACGAGACGCCGATGCCGCCCTGCGACGCGGCGCCCGACGAGCTCGACATCGCGATCGCGATCGACCGGCTCGAACGCACCGTCGACTGGCGGATCGTGCGGGTCGAGCGCGCCTGGGCGGGCCTGCGCAGCTTCGCGCCCGACCGCGCCCCGGTCTACGGCTTCGACGACCGCGCGGAGGGCTTCTTCTGGTTCGCGGGACAGGGGGGCTTCGGTATCCAGACCGCTCCCGCCGCCGCGATGATCGGCGCCGCGCTGCTGCTGGGAAGGGCGCTTCCCGATCCCGTCCGGATGATCGAGCCGGCGGCTTATCGGCCGGGTCGCTTCGGCTAATTCTTCTCGGCCAAGGCCACCGCATATTGGTTATGGTCACCGGAGGCGAGAACTTCGTCCAGCAGGAGGAGGGCGTTCAGAAGCGCATCGTCCTCGGGATCGAAATTATTGAGAACGTCGTTGAGGGCGAGGTGATACACGACGCCGCCCGTCGGTGTGATGGTGGTATCCGGGAATGCGTCCCTGATGGCGTTCACGATATTGCCGCTGTCCGCGGCCTCGGTAGGATCGACCTCAAGCATGGTGGCGATCGAAGGCCGCTCCAATCTGCGAGGCAGAAGTTTTTCCGGGTTCCTGGGATGTGCGAGGAAACGCTCGGGCAGGAGGCTTCTCACTCTGCTCGCAATCTCCAGATCCTCGTCGGACCATTGGAAGCGCGTGGCGCCTACGAAATCGTCCATGGCGAACCAGCCGCCCGGCTGGAGCGCGCGACGGCTCCAGGACACCGCCGCCTTCGCATCGAACATGTGATGCAGCGCATTATTCCAATAGACCAGATCGAACCCGGCGACGATGTCCTCCTGGAATGCGTCGCCGATATGGATGGTGATGCGGTCCTCCAGTCCGTGCTCCGCTGCCTTGGACCTGATCTGCTCGCGCCGGTGCTCGCCGATCTCGAAAAGGTCGAAGCTCTGGACGATGCCTTGCTTCAGCAGGCGCATCTCCTTCCCGCCCGAGCCGCATCCTACCGACAGGGCGCGCCGGAAACCTCCTTCGGGTATCCGATCGCGGATAAGGCGATGGAAGCCTTGATGGATTCCATCGATCGCTTCGCCGCATACGAGGCGGTTGATATGCCGGATGATCGTCTCGTGCATCCACCAGCGCGATCGATCGGGGCGTCTCTCGATCGACCAATGCCTTGCCGCGGTTTCGAGTCTCTCATCCATCGGCATTCCTTTCCCGATCGTCTTTTAGATGGGACTGAAGGGGGCGCAACAATTCTGCAAGAAACTGAAAAGAAAACAGATTTTTGATTAGACTATCGGACTACGCAATATTCCCGTCATGGATTCGCCCTAGCCACGGCCTAAGAAGGCCTGGCGTTCGGTCGGGTCGGTAAAGGGTCGCGTCATGGGGATCTATATCAGGGGCCTCGATTTCTATCCGGCGGTGGTGAGCCGCGAGGATGGCGTGTTCCGGGCCGATTTCGTCGATATCCCCGGCTGCCGCGCCTATGGCGCCACCACGATCGAGGTGGAGAGGAACGCCCGCCAGGCGCTCGGCGTCCATATGTCGACCTTGGCCCGCTTCGGCCGCACCCTGCCGGCGCCTTCGGTGGTCGGCGATCGGGGCCGGGCTGCGGACCGCTATCTCGTCTATATCGAGGGACCTGAGCGGATCGACGCCGCGCGCCTGCCAGAGCGCAAGGCCGCCTGACCCTCAGAACACCATCAGCCGGTCGTTCCCGGCAGCGGCGAGCAGGCCGACCGGCCCCTGCGCCTCGATGCGGGGATCCAATGTCGCCAGGTCGATCCCGTAGAGCGCGAGCCCGCTCTGGCAGACGCTGATCGCAACGCCCAGCGCCAGCACCTCCTCCAGCAATTCAGCCAGCATCGGAATCCCGGCCCGTGCCCGATCGGCATCGGCGGGCGCCCGGATTGGCGCGCGCAGCAGGCCGACGGCCCGTTCGTGCAGGTGCAGGCGGACCCCGTCGCCCCGCGCCGCACCGGCCGCCGCGAAACTCAGCGCGGCGTGGAAGCGGTCGCCATCGTCGGCAGCGACGAGGATCGTCAGCCCGCACATCGGCATCCCGGGTCCTTGGGCACCGCAATCGTGCGGAAGCGGAAGGCGAGCGCGTCGACCAGCAGCAGCCGGCCCGCAGGATCGTCGCCGAAGCCCGTGATCGCGCGGACCGCCTCCATCGCGCCGAGGCTGCCCATCACCCCCGTCAACGCGCCGAGCACGCCCTGGTCGGCGCAGCTGATGTCGGGCCGGTCTGGATCGTCGCCGACCAGGCAGCGATAGCAGGGCTTGTCCGCCTCCCACCCGCGCCAGACGCCGAGTTGCCCGTCGAATTGGCCGACCGCCGCCGAGACAAGCGGGATGCGAAGCCGGGTCGCGGCGTCGGAGACGGCGAGGCGGGTCGCGAAATTGTCGCAGCCGTCGAGGACCAGGTCGGCGCCGTCCAGCAGCTCTCCGGCGGTGTCTGCGTCGATGCGCACCGTCACCGGCTCGACGGTCACGTCGGGATTCATCGCGGCGACCCGTGCGGCGGCGACCTCGGCCTTGGGGCAGCCGATGTCGGCGGTGCCGAACAAGGTCTGCCGCTGGAGATTGGACAGGTCGACGACGTCGTCATCGATGACGCGCAGCCGGCCGACCCCGGCCGCCGCAAGATACTGGATCGCGGGCGACCCGATCCCGCCCGCGCCGATCACCGCCACCGTCGCCTTCAGCAGCGCCTGCTGCCCGGCGCCGCCGATCTCCTTGAGGATGATGTGGCGCGCGTAGCGATCGAGCTGCTCGTCGGTCAGGGACATGATGTGTCTATCCCAGGGGATGGGTCTTTATCGCCCCGTCGATCCGAAACCGCCGGCGCCGCGCGCCGTCTCGTCCAGTTCCTTGACCTCCGCGAAGGCTGCCCGCTGCACGGCGGCCGGCACGAGCTGGGCGATGCGCTCGCCGCGCTTCACCTCGAACGGCTCGGCTCCGAGGTTGGCGAGGATCACCTTCACCTCGCCGCGATAGTCGGCGTCGATCGTGCCGGGCGTGTTGAGGCAGGTGACGCCATGCTTCAGCGCGAGGCCCGAGCGCGGGCGCACCTGCACCTCATAGCCCTCGGGGATCGCGATCGCGAAGCCGGTGGCGACGGCATGGCGCGCGCCGGGCGCCAGCGTCACGTCCTCGGCCGACACCACGTCGAGCCCGGCGGCATGGGCGGTGGCATAAGCGGGCAGGGGGAGGCCCGCGCCATGGTCGAGGCGCTTCAGGCTGATCGAAATCTCAGGCGAACTCATCGGCGATCCTTGTGGCAAGGCGTTGGGCGACCTCGGCCTTGGGCATGGTCTCCCAGCTTTCGACCCCGGTGCGCGTGACGATGTGGATGCTGTTGCTGTCGCCGCCCATGACGTCTCCCGAGACGTCGTTGGCGACGATCCAGTCGGCGTCCTTGCGCGCGCGCTTGGCGATCGCATGGTCGACGACCTTCTCGGTCTCGGCAGCGAAGCCGATCAGCAGGCGGGGCCGGCGCGGATTGCGCGCGAGGCCCGCCAATATGTCGGGGTTCTCGGCGAGCGGCAGCACCGGCGGCGCGCCCGATCCGTCCTTCTTGATCTTCTGCCCGGCGGCGACCTCGGCGCGCCAGTCGGCAACCGCGGCGACCATTACCGCGACATCGGCGGGCAGCGCGGCCTCGACCGCCGCCGCCATCTCGCGCGCGCTCTCGACATCGATCCGGTGGACACCGGCCGGGGTCGGCAGGCTGACCGGGCCCGACACCAAAGTCACCCGCGCGCCGAGCGCCGCCAGCGCCTCGGCGATCGCATAGCCCTGCTTGCCCGAGGAACGGTTGGCGATGTAGCGGACTGGGTCGATCGGCTCATGGGTCGGCCCCGCCGTCACCAGCACATGGCGCCCGGCGAGCGCGCCGCCCTTGATCCCCGGCGCGAGCGCCGCGCGCGGCCGGTCGAGCGCCTTCTCGATCTCGCCCCAGATGAAGGGCGGCTCGGGCAGACGTCCGGGCCCGAACTCGCCGCAGGCCATCGCGCCCTCGTCGGGGTCGAGCACCGTCACCCCGTCCGCGCGCAGCCGCGCGACGTTGCGCTGGGTCGCCGGATGGAGCCACATCCGCACGTTCATCGCCGGAGCGACGAGCACCGGCTTGTCGGTCGCCAGCAGCAGCGTGGTGGCCAGGTCGTCGGCGATCCCGGCCGCCATCTTCGCCATCAGGTCCGCGGTGGCGGGGCAGACCACCACCAGGTCGGCCTCGCGGCTGAGCTGGATATGGCCCATCTCGGTCTCGTTCTTGAGGTCCCACAGGCTGGTGTGGACCTCCTGCTCGCTGAGCGCGGCGAGGCTCATCGGCGTGACGAAATGATGCGCCGCCTCGGTCAGCACGCAGCGCACGCTGCCCCCGCCCTTGCGGATCAGCCGCACCAGCTCGCACGCCTTGTACGCCGCGATGCCGCCGCCGATGATGAGGAGGATGCGGGGGGCGATCATGACGCTAGTTTAGGAGCAGCATCGCCGCCGCGCCAGCCACGGCGGCTAGCGCCGCGACCGCCGCGTAGCGCCAGCCCGATCCGATGCGGATCACCTGCACCTCGGGCAGCGGCGGGGGCGGGGGGGCGCCGCCGGGGGCGGGGAACTGCGCCTCGATCCGCCGGACGAGATCGGGCAGGCCGGCCAGGGTGCGCAGGTCGCCGACGATGCGGTCGGCCAGCCACGCCTCGGGGCCCAGCTCGGAGCGGATCCATTCCTTCACGAACGGGCCCGACGTCTCCCACATGTTCAGATCGGGATCGAGGCCGGTCGCCACGCCCTCGACCATCACCATCGTTTTCTGCAGCAGCAGCAGGTGCGGCTGGGTTTGCATGTCGAAGTCGCGGGTGATCGCGAACAGGCCATCGAGCATCTGGCCGATCGAGATGTCCTTGGCGGGCAGCCCGCGGATCGGCTCGCCGACGGCGCGCAACGCGGTGGTGAACTCGCCGATATTGTGGTGCGGCGGCACATAGCCCGCCTCGAAATGGATTTCGGCGACGCGCTTGTAGTTGCCGGTGATCAGCCCGTGCAGGATCTCCGCCAGCCACACCCGCGCGCGCCGGTCGATCCGGCCCATGATGCCGAAGTCGATCGCCGCGATCCGCCCGTCGGGCAGCGCGAAGAGATTGCCGTGGTGGAGGTCGGCGTGGAAGAAGCCGTCGGCGATCGCCTGGCGCAGGAAGGCCTGGACGAGCAGCGCGGCGAGCGCCTTGCCGTCATGGCCGGCGGCGGCGATCGCCGTCCGGTCGGCCATCTTGATGCCGTCGATCCATTCCATGGTGAGGACGCGGCGCGCGGTGCGGGTCCAGTCGATCGCGGGAACGACGAAGCCCGGCACCGCCGCCATGTTCTCGGCCAGCTCGGACGCCGAGGCGGCTTCGCGCCGCAGGTCCAGCTCGCGCGCGGTCCACTGGCGGAAGGTGGCGATGACGAGGCGCGGGCGCAGCCGCGTGAATTCGCCGCCGATCAGCTCGGCATGCGCGGCGGCCCATTCATAGGTCTCGATCGCGCGGTCCATCTCCTCCTCGATTCCCGGCCGCAGCACCTTGACCGCGACGGTGCGGCCGTCGGTCGTCACCGCCCGGTGGACCTGCGCGATCGAGGCGGCGCCGACCGGCGTCTCCTCGATTGTGGCGAACAGTTGCTCGATCGGTTTGCCGAGGCCCTGCTCGATCGCCGCGCGGATCAGCGGGAAGGGGGCGGGAGGCAGCGCGTCCTGGAGTCGCGACAGCTCGACCGCCGCCTGCTCGCCGACAAGGTCGGGACGGGTGGCGAGCGCCTGGCCGAGCTTGATCGCCGCCGGGCCGAGCGCCTCGAAGGCGTCGGCATAGGCCGGCTGCTTCGGTATCCGCGCGCCGAACCGGGCAAGCCGGACCAGCCGGCGGACCTGCGGCGGCGTCAGCGGATCGCGTTCGATCCCGCGCAGCGCACCGTAGCGCGCGAGCGTGCGGCCCCAGCGGAGCAGCCGCCAGATATGGACGAAGCTGGGGGTCAAATCTTCCAGCCGCTATGAATGGCGACGAGACCGCCAAGCAGCGGCTCGACCTTCGCCTGGACGAAGCCGGCCTCGGCGATCTCGGCCTTGAAGGCGTCCATCGTCGGGAAGCGGCGGATCGACTCGATCAGGTAGCGGTAGCTCTCCTCGTCGCCCGCCAGCATCTTGCCGAGCTTGGGGACCAGGCGGTGCGAATAGGCGTCGTAGACTTCCTTGAAACCCGGCCACAGCGTCGTCGAGAATTCGAGACAATAGAAGCGGCCGCCGCGCTTCAGCACGCGATGCGCCTCCTTCAGCGCCTGCATCCGATGGGTGACGTTCCTGATGCCGAAGGCGATCGTATAGGCGTCGAACCGGTTCGCTTCGAAGCTCAGCGTCTCGGCGTTCTGTTCGGACCAGGACAGTCCCTCGATCCGCTTCTTCGCAGCGCGCTCCTTGCCGACTTCGAGCATCGCGGCATTGATGTCGGACACGGTGACGGCGGCGCCCGACCGGGCGAGGCGGAAAGCGATGTCACCGGTGCCGCCGGCCATGTCGAGGATGTCCTCGCCGGCACGTGGCTTCACCCGGCGGACGAAACGGTCCTTCCACAGCCGGTGCATCCCGCCCGACATGGCGTCGTTCATAAGGTCGTAGCGGCTCGCGACGCTGCGGAAGACCTCGCCGACCTTGGCGGTCTTCTCCTCGGGGGAGACGTCGGCATAGCCGAAGGAAACGGTGTCGCTCATGCGCGACGCTCTAGCCAAGACCGGACGTCAGCGTAACCCCCCGCTCTCTCCCTTTCGTCATGCCAGCCCCTCGACTGCCTGCAAGACAGGCGCTC
The DNA here is from genome assembly GCF_900167915.1 of Rhizorhabdus histidinilytica. Lineage (GTDB taxonomy): Bacteria > Pseudomonadota > Alphaproteobacteria > Sphingomonadales > Sphingomonadaceae > Rhizorhabdus > Rhizorhabdus histidinilytica. The sequence continues at coordinate 312,849 of NZ_FUYM01000001.1, forward strand.
GGGATAAACTTCAGCCAAAGGCTGAAGGCTGGCATCCATGTCTGTCGTCTTCTCAGATGCCATCTGGCTGATGAGAGACATGGACCCCAGCCTGCGCTGGGGTGACGCTGGGGGATGGTTGGCGCATGAACGGATGGCTATAGGGCGTTCATGCCCGAGCTTCCCGAAGTAGAAACCACCGTCCGCGGCCTGCGTCCTCCGCTCGAGGGTCGGCGGCTGACCCGGGTCGAGACCCGCCGCGCCGACCTGCGCCGCCCCTTTCCGGCCGATCTGCGCCAGCGGATGACCGGGGCGAGGATCACCGGGCTCGGCCGCCGCGCCAAATACGGCCTGATCGAGACCGATCGCGGCGACGTGATGATCTTTCACCTCGGCATGTCGGGGCGCTGGCGGATCGATCCCAGCGAGATCGGCGCCCATGATCATCTGGTGCTGGAGACCGACGAGGGGCGGACGCTGTCGCTGTGCGACCCGCGCCGCTTCGGATCGGTCGACCTCGTCCGGGGCGAGGATCTCGCCGGGTTCGGTCCGTTCAAGGCGCTGGGGCCCGAGCCGCTCGGCCCCGATCTCACCGGCGCCTATCTCGCGAAGGCGCTCGAAGGGCGGGTCGCGCCGATCAAGGCGATGCTGCTCGACCAGCGCATCGTCGCCGGGCTCGGCAACATCTATGTGTGCGAGGCGCTGCACATGACCGGCATCGCGCCGACGACGATGGCGGGCCGGATCGCCAGGGGCAGGCTCGACCGGCTGGTCGATTCGATTCGCGAGGTGCTGGCGGCGGCGATCGAGGCGGGCGGCTCCACGCTGCGCGACTATGCCCGGCCCGACGGCGAACTCGGCTATTTCGCCAAGCAGTGGCGCGTCTATGGTCGCGAAGACGAGGCATGCCATTGCGGCACCATGATCCGCCGCCGCGTCGATGGCGGCCGATCGACCTTCTACTGCCCCAAATGCCAGAAATAGGGCGAGTTGGAGGTTGACCATCAGGGCCGGCCTGTGTATTGGCGCGGCCTTCCGGCGGGGACCCGTTCCTTGCCGTTCCAGTCATTATAGCTAGGGTTTGAACGAGCATGGCGAATACGCCGCAGGCAAAGAAGCGCATCCGTCGCAACGATCGTCGCGCCGAGATCAACGGTGCCCGGGTCAGCCGGATCCGCACCTTCGTGAAGAAGGTCGAGGCTGCGCTCGCCGCCGGCGACAAGACCGCCGCCACCGCCGCGCTGGCCGCTGCCCAGCCCGAGCTGTTCCGTGGCGTCTCGAAGGGCGTGGTTCACAAGAACACCGCCTCGCGCAAGTTCTCCCGCCTGACGAAGCGCATCGCCGCTCTCGGCTGATCGCTGAGGCCCGTATGACAAAAGGCCCGCCGGCAGAAGATGCCGGCGGGCCTTTTGTCATGTCTGCGTCACGGAACCGTAACTCTCGGATTTAACTTGATTCGTTATCGAAACCTCTTCTAAATATTTGAAAATCAGCGATAAAATTTTTTTCGAAGAGAGAGGCCCGGCTTATCTAGTGTCAAGCCCATATTGCGGTCCGATGACGAAATAGATGCTCTTGATCCCTGTCACGGCTTCTCCCTAGAGTGCCTTTCATAGCCGAGCGCGATTCTGTCGCAACGGCATCATGACGATTTAGCAATGGGCATGCCGGAACGCTGCTTCCGGACAGGGGAGGGCTTTGCCCTTTAAACGAGTTTGATTTGGAAGGGCAGAAGGGGTCTGTCCGGGAAGGATGCGGGGTGTCTGACAAGATTGGCGGCGTGGGCATGGATGAAGGTCCAGCCGCGAATGCCGGTATCGATGCGGCGCTTGCGCAGGCGTGGGAGACCATCCGCGCGAGCCTGCGCCGCAGTATCGGCGTGCGGACCTTCGACGGCTGGCTGAAGCCGCTGACGCTCGGCGACTGCGATCTCGCCTCCGGCACGCTCAAGCTCGTCGCCCCCAGCGAATTCATGGCCAACTGGGCCACCACCCATTTCGTCGACCATCTGCTCCAGGGCTGGCGCGCGTTGCTGCCGCAGGTCCGTCACGTGTCGATCGTGCCGGCGTCGGCCGGCGAACGTCCCGCTCTGTTCTCGGCCGTTCCGGTCGTGGCGCCGGCGGCCGAAGTCCCGGCGGCGGAGGAAACGGTCGCGGCGCCTGGCGACGACGTTCGCTGCGGCACTCCGCTCGAAGCGCGCTACACCTTCGACAGCTTCGTCGTCGGCAAGGCGAACGAGGTAGCCTACAACGCCGCGCGCACGCTGGCGGAGGGCGGCAAGCTCGTCTTCAACCCGCTGTTCCTCCACGGTGGCACCGGCCTCGGCAAGACGCATCTGATGCATGCGATCGGCCATGAATATCTGGCGCGCCATCCGGGCGCGAAGGTCGTCTACATGTCGGCCGAGAAGTTCATGTTCGAATTCGTCTCGGCGATGCGTGCCAAGGACACGTTCAGCTTCAAGCAGCGGCTGCGCGCGGCCGACGTGCTGATGATCGACGACGTCCAGTTCATCGCGGGCAAGGAATCGACCCAGGAGGAATTCTTCCACACGATGAACGAGCTGATCTCGGCGGGCCGCCGCCTGGTGATCAGCGCCGACCGTTCGCCGCAGGACCTCGACGGGATCGAGAGCCGCATCCTGTCGCGCCTGTCCTGGGGCCTTGTCGCCGACGTAAACCCGGCCGATTTCGAACTGCGCCTCAACATCCTGATGCGCAAGCTGCAGGGCATGCCGCAGGCGCAGGTGCCCCAGGACGTGGTGATGTTCCTCGCCCGCCGGATCAGCGCCAATGTCCGCGAGCTGGAAGGCGCGCTGAACCGCGTCGTCGCCTATGCGGCGCTGTCGGGCAAGCCGGTCGACATCGACTTCACCCAGGCGACCCTCGCCGACATCCTCCGCGCCAACCAGCGCCGGGTGACGATCGACGAGATCCAGCGCAAGGTCTCCGACCATTACCGCATCCGCCAGGCCGAGATGTCGAGCGCCCGCCGCGCCCGCGAGGTCGCCCGCCCGCGCCAGGTGGCGATGTACCTCGCCAAGCAGCTCACCCCGCGCTCGCTGCCCGAGATCGGCCGCCGCTTCGGTGGACGCGACCACACGACCGTGATCCACGCGGTCAAGCAGATCGAGAAGCTGCGCCAGACCGATGCCGAGCTCGACGCCGACGTCCGCCTGCTGATCCGCCAGCTCGAGGGCTGATTCACACCCCTTCGATAACGTCATGCCGGCGGAGGCCGGCATCTCGGGCGGTTCCTGCCCCAGCCTCTTCTCCCCTCTCCGGAGATGCCGGCCTCCGCCGGCATGACGGTGTGGGGCTGGCGTGTCGCAGGGGCGCCGCGGTGCCCCATAGGGGGCTTACCCCCCGCAACGATCCGCCCTACATGGGGCACATGTCGGCCTCGCTCTACAACGCCCGGATTCTCCGTCTCGCGACCAGCATTCCTCACCAGGCCCGCCTCGCCGATGCGCAGGCGAGCGTCTCCAAGCGTTCGCCGATCTGCGGCAGCCGGGTGACGGTGGACGTGGTGCTGGACGGCGAGGGGCGGGTCGCGGCGCTGGGGCAGGAGGTGCGCGCCTGCGCACTTGGGCAGGCCTCGGCGGCGCTGATGGGGGCGCATGCGATCGGGCGGACCCCGGCCGAGCTGGCGGCCGCACGCGATGCGTTGACCGCCTTTCTCGCCGGCGAGCGCGACGATCCGGGTGATTGGCCCGACCTCGACATCTTCCTGCCCGCGCGGCCGCATGCCGCGCGCCATCCCTCGATCCGGCTCGCCTTCGAAGCGGTCGCCGAGGCGGCGGCGCAGGCGCTGGCGGAGCCGGTGCGTTGAGCGAGGCGGCGGACGCCTTATTGCTGCGCGATGGGGTGCTGCTGCTCGGCGCGGCGATCGTCTGCGTCCTGATCTTCCGCCGGCTCGGGCTGGGCGCCACGCTCGGCTATCTCGTCGCGGGGGCGCTGATCGGGCCGCAGGGGCTCGGCCTGATCGGCGACGCCGAATCGAAGCTCGGTATCGCCGAGCTCGGCATCGTCCTCCTCCTGTTCCTCGTCGGCCTCGAACTCCATCCCAACCGGCTGTGGCGATTGCGCCGTGACATCTTCGGGCTGGGCTTCGTGCAGGTGGTGGCCTGCGGCATCGCGCTCAGCGCGGTGATCTATTTCGGCACCGCCTTCACCGCGGCGGCGGCGATCGCGCTCGGCCTGCCACTGGCGCTGTCCTCGACCGCGCAGGTACTGCCGATGCTGCGCTCAGCCGGGCGCCTCAACACGCCTGCCGGCGAGCGCGCCTTCTCGGTGCTGCTGTTCCAGGATCTGTCGCTGATCCCGCTGATCACGATCATCGCCACGCTCTCGCGCACGCCGCCGGCCGCCGATGCGCCGCCCGGCTGGCTGCTCGGCATCTATACGGTAGGCGCGGTGGTCGGGCTGGTGCTGGCCGGACGCTTCGTCATCAACCCGCTGTTCCGCCTGGTCGGGCGGCTGGGCGAGCGCGAGCTTTTCGTCGCGGCGGGGTTGTTCACGGTGCTTGCCAGCGCCGCCGTGATGGAGGCGCTCCACCTGTCGACCGCGCTCGGCGCCTTCATTGCGGGCGTGATGCTCGCCGACTCGCCCTACCGGCACGAGCTGGAGGCCGATGTCGAACCGTTCCGCACCATCCTCCTCGGCCTGTTCTTCATCGCAGTCGGCATGTTGCTCGACCTGCACGTCATTGCGGAGCGGCCGCTGTTCGTGATCGCCATGGCGCTCGCCGTGGTCACGACCAAGACGATCGTGATGTTCGGCGTCGCCAAGCTGTTCGGGGTTTCGAACCGTGGAGCGCTCGGCTTCGGCCTGCTGCTCAGCCAGGGCGGCGAGTTCGCCTTCGTGCTGTTCGCGCAAGCGAGCCAGGCGCAGCTGATCCTGCCCGAGGCGGCCAGCCTGTTCGGGGCGATCGTCACCCTGTCGATGGCGACCACACCCTTCCTGATGATGTTCTCCAGCCGCTTCCTCACCCCGCCGCCGAGCCAGGAGGAACGCCCCAGCCCCGATGGTGGCATGAGCCCGGCGGCGATCGTCGTCGGCTATGGCCGCTTCGGGCAGACCGTCGCGCAGATGCTGATGGCGGCAGGTAAGCGGGTCAGCCTGATCGACAATGCGATCGAGCAGATCGACGTTGCCGAAAAATTCGGGTCGAAGGTCTTCTATGGCGACGGCACCCGCGTCGAGCTGCTCCGCCATGCCGGCGCCGATCAGGCCTGCGCGATCATCTTCTGCGTCGACGGCGACGGGTTGGGCAAGGCCCAGTTGCAGCCTGTGCTCAACGCCTTTCCCAATGCGGCGGTGCTGGTCCGCGCCTTCGATCGCCGCCACATGATGGTGCTGGGGCGGCTCGACATAGCGGGCGCGGTGCGCGAGCTGTTCGAATCGGCGGTGGTGCTGGGCCGCGAGGCGCTGGAGGCGGTCGGGGTCAGCGAGGCCAATATCGACAAGATCGAAGCCGAATATCGCCGCCGCGACGGCTTGCGGCTCGAGGCGCAGATTGCGGCGGACGACCTGACCGTGCGCCGCGATATGATGTTCAACCCGGATCGCAAGCTCGATCTCGAACCGGAAGAGGATGAGGATGGCGCGGGCTAGGATGTCGGGCGATCCGCTGGCGGCGCTGTTCGCGCTGTCCGGTGCGGTGGCGGTGGTCGCGGGCGCCTATGGCGCGCATGGAGCCAGCGGCAAGGCCGCCGAATGGCTGGCGACCGGCGCGGAATATCAGATGATCCACGCCGTCGCGGGACTGGTCGTCCTGGCCAGGGCGCGCGGCGCGGCCGGGCTTCTGCTTCTCGGAGCGCTACTCTTCTCGGGCACGCTCTACGCGATGGCGCTGGGCGGCCCGCGCTGGCTCGGCGCGGTCACCCCGCTCGGCGGGCTTGCGATGATCCTCGGCTGGATCTGGATCGCGATCCTCTATCTGCGGGGGCGGTAGAGGCGCTCACGCCCTATTCGGGAAGTTCGGCCGCCTTCGCCTTCGGTGCGGCGACCGGCGTCTCAGCGGCGGCGCCCTTGACGAGCAAATCGAGCGTCGATCCGTCGAGGCCCAGTTCCTTCATCAGCCCGTCGACCACCGGCGCCTGCGCTCGGTAGCGCAGCGCCGCCGCGACCGCCGACTGGGCGAGGTTCTGCTCGCCGGCGGCCGAGACGGTCTCCGCGCTGCCTCCGCCTCCGCCCGTGCCGGTCAGGCCGTCGACCTGGACGATCTTGATCGAATCGATCGCCTCCATCGGTTTCGCCGCCTCGCGGATGATATCGGGCAGGACGCGGAGCAGTTCGAGCTTGGCCTGCAGCGAGATATTCTCGGACGACAGCAGGTTCGCCGCCTCGTTGACGGCGCGCTTGCCGGCGGCCTCCACCTCGAAGCGGACGCGCGCGGCTTCGGCGCGCAGCTTCTCGGCCTCCGCCTCGCCCTTGGCGGCGGCGCGCAGCGCCTCGGCGCGGTCGGCGGCGGCCTGCTTCTCGGCCTCGGCCTCGACCTTGACGCCCAACGCCTGGCGCTCGGCCTCCTTGGCGGCCTGGATCAGCTCGATCCGCTTGGCGCGCTCGGCCACCTCGGTCTCGCGCGCTGTGACGACCTGCTCCTCGGCGGCGACGGCGGCGGCGCGCGCCTTGTCGGCTTCGGCCTTCGCCTGGCTTTCCTCGCGGCTCTTGTTCTGGACGGCGATCTGCTGCTCCTGCCGGGCGATCTCCAGCGCCTGGGCCTGGGCGATCTTCGCCTCCTGCACCGCGCGATCGGCCTCGATCTGGGCGGCGTCGGTGAGCTGCTTCGCCTCGATTCGCGCCTGTTCGGCCTCGCGCTGGCGCTCCGACTGCTGGCGGGCGACTTCGGATGACTGCTCGGCGCGGCGCATCTCGATCTCGCGCTCCTGCTCCAGCCGGGCGAACTCGCTGTCGCGCGAGATCAGGAAGGACTGACGCTGCGCCTCCAGATTCTTCGCTTCGATCTGGACGCGGGTGTCCTGCTCGATGTCGTTGCGGGCCTTCTTGCGCAGCTCGATCTGCTCGGTCAGCTTGGTCAGGCCCTCGGCGTCGAAGGCATTGTTGGCGTTGAAATGCTCGATCGAGGTCTGGTCGAGCCCGGTCAGCGACACTGATTCGAGCTCCAGTCCGTTCATCGCCAAGTCGGCCGACGACACCTGCTGCACCTTCTGGACGAAGTCGGAGCGCTGCTCGTGCAACTGGTTCATCGTCATCCCAGCCGCGACCGATCGCAGCGCGTCGACGAACTTGCCCTCGACCAGTTCCTTCAGATTCTCCGAATGCATGGTGCGCATGCCCAGTGTCTGCGCGGCCATCGCGATCGCCTCCCGATCGGGGCGGACGCGGACGTAGAACTCCGCCTTCACGTCGATGCGCAGCCGGTCGAGCGTGATCAGCGCGTCGGCATTCTTGCGCTCGACCGCCAGCCGCACCGTGTTCATGTTGACCGGCATCGTTTCGTGGAACACCGGCAGGACGAGGGCGCCACCGTTCATCACCACCTTCTCGCCACCGAAGCCGGTGCGGACGAAGGCGATCTCCTTCGACGCACGGCGATAGAGGCGGGCGATGATCAGGCCCAGGATGACCAGGGCGATGACCGCTATGCCGGGCGCCACGACATAGATGCTGGACGCATTGTCGAGGAAGCCGGAGCTGGTGGTGGCAGGCAGGTTGCTCATCGTTCGATCCATTCGGAGAAGGGTGGGCGGTCGCTGGAGATGGCGCGGAACACATGGTCTTCGCGGCGGACGAGCAGGATCTCGGTCCCTTCCGCGAAGCGCGCGCCGGCGATGTCGGGCTCGACCATCACATGATGGACCTGGCCGTGGAAGTCGCGGACCCGCGCCTTGGCGGGCGATCCTTGCGTCGCGGTGCCGACGACGATCTGGGCATGGAGGCCGACGAGCTGGTCGATGCCGATCGCCGTGGTCTCGTCGCGCGGCATGATCGCGCTGACGATCCGCGCCATGCCGCCTGTGGCGGGCAGGGCGGCGACCACGGCGGCGGGGATTGCGATCCAGCCGGGGAGCAGCGCGCCCAAGCTCGACAGGGCGACCTGCTGGCCGACCAGCCCGATCACCGAGAAGCAGGCGAGGAACACGACCAGCATCATCAGCAGCGGCAGCCGGCCGAAGCCCAGCCAGCCGAGCCAGTCGCCGTCCGCGTCGAGGTCGAGATCATGGCCGAGCGCACTCGATCCGAGCCCGACCGCTTCGACCAAGCCGATCAGGACCATCGTCCCCAGCGCGATGACGAACGCGAGATTTTCCCCCGCCGCGAGAAAGTCGAGCACCGATTCTCCCCTCGGTCGTCAACCTAGCGAAGGAAGGCCGGGCGTCAAACCGCAGGAAAAGTCCGAAACGGCTCAGGCCGTAGCGGTGCGCTCGGCATCGAGGAACGCCTCGACCGCCGTGAGGTCGACCTGCTTGTCGAGGAAGGTCTGGCCGATGCCGCGTGCGAGCAGGAAGGGCAGGCGGCCGCCCTCCATCTTCTTGTCGTGCTTCATATGGCCGACCAGCGTCGCGCCGTCGGCGTCGACGCCGGCAGCCTGGAGCGTTGCAGGCAGGCCGGCGGCCGCGATGTGCGCGGTCACGCGGCGGGCGTTCTCGGCCGGGCACAGGCCCTGCGCCGCCGAGAATCGGAAGGCGAGCGCCATGCCGGCGGCGACCGCCTCGCCGTGGAGCAGCCGGTCGGAGAAGCCGGTCTCGGCCTCCAGCGCGTGGCCGAAGGTGTGGCCGAGGTTGAGCAGCGCGCGGCGGCCGCTGGTCTCGCGCTCGTCCTCGCCGACGATGCGGGCCTTGGCGCCGACGCTCTTGGCGATCGCGACGGCGCGCGCCTCGGGATCGCCGGCCAGCAGCTTCGCACCGTTCGCCTCGCACCAGGCGAAGAAGTCGGCGTCGTCGATCAGGCCGTATTTGACGACCTCGGCATAGCCGGCGCGGGTTTCGCGCGGTGGCAGCGTGTCGAGCGTGGTCGGGTCGATCAGGACATGGGCGGGCTGGTAGAAGGCGCCGATCAGGTTCTTGCCGGCCTTGCTGTTGATCGCGGTCTTGCCGCCGACCGAGGAATCGACCTGGGCGAGCAGCGTCGTCGGCACCTGCACGAAGCGGCAGCCGCGCTTGAGGATCGATGCCGCGAAGCCGACCAGGTCGCCGATCACGCCACCGCCCAGCGCCACGATCGTGTCGCCGCGCTCGACGCCATAGCTGAGCAGCGCGTCGGTGAGCTTCTCCAGCATCGCCCAGCTCTTGGTTGATTCGCCCGGCGGCAGCACCTCGACCGCGCTGGCGATGCCGGCGGCGGTCAGCGACGTCTCCAGCCGATAGAGCTGGTTGGGGACGATGTTGCGATCGGTGACGACGATGAAGCGGCCGCGCGCGGCATAGGGGGCGAGCAGCTCGCCCGCCCGGTCGAGCGCGCCGTTCTCGATGGTGATGTCGTAGCTGCGGTCGCCCAGCGAAACCCGTACGGTCATTGCATCAGTGCCTTGAGGATCGCATCGACCGTGGCGTCGTGCGGCAGCGGCTGGCTGCGGATGTGGATGGGGGCGAGCGCATAGACCGGATTGCGGACCGCCGCCAGTTCGGCCAGCACCTCGCGCGCGTCGCGGTCCTTGAGCAGCGGGCGGGTGCCTTCGCGCCGGCCGACCCGGTCGGCCAGCACCTCGATGTCGGCGTCCAGCCAGACCGCGGTGGCGCGGTCGAGGATCAGCGCGCGGGTCTCCTCCTGCATGAAGGCACCGCCGCCGGTGGCGATCACCTTCGGCCGACCGTCGATCAGCCGGGCGATCACCCGGCGCTCACCGTCGCGGAACTCCTTTTCGCCGAATCGCGCGAAAATCTCGGAGATCGTCAGCCCCGCCGCGCGCTCGATTTCCTGGTCGGCATCGACGAAGGGAAGGTGAAGGCGCGTCGCAAGCCGCTTCCCGACCGTCGACTTGCCCGCGCCCATCAGCCCGATAAGGACCAGCGGACGGTCAAAATGGGGAAGATTGGGAGGCAGGCTTTGCGGCATGTCGTCGAGGGCTATACACATGGGCGCCCCCTCGGGCAAAAGCACCTCGATTGCAACCTGTCCGGCGCCACCGGGGCCGTCGGAATCAAGACCAGAGTCACAGTTAAGGGAAGTCCATGTCGCGGTTCAGCTTCATCCTGTTGAGTGTCGTCATCATCATCGTCGTGGCGCTGGTGGCCCTGAGCTTCGTGAACACCGAAAAGCCGCCCGTGACGGTCGAGAAGGCGATGCTGAATGAAGCCCAGGCCAAGTAAGAAGGCCTTCTTCGCGCTGACGGCGGGTGTGGCCTCGCTGGCCGCGGTCGCCGCATTTGCGCAGGAATCGCTGCTGCCCCCCGGCTTCGGCAACCAGCCGCCGCCGGCCAATCGGCCCCAGCCGGCTGCCCCCGCACCGGCCCAGCCGGCTGCCGGCCCGACGCAGGCGACACCGGCCGCACCCGGCGCGTCGCCCGCGCCCACGCTGACGCTCGACCCCGCGATCTTCGCTTCCGCCGAGCCCGGCGCGCCGGTCGCACCGGTCGAGGAGCTGCCGCCTTCCGCGCGCCGCTCGATCGATGCGGTAGGGCCGCTCGCGGGCTTGGGGCCGAACGCCTGGGGCATGGCCGACGGGCGTTTCCTTTCGACGCTGATGCGGCGGCTCGACGCCCCGATCGTCTCGCGCTGGGCCTCGATCACGCTGCGCCGCGCGCTGCTGACACGGGTGGGCACGCCCGATCATGTCTCGGCACCCGACTGGATCGCCGAGCGAGCCTGGCTGCTGCTGCGAATGGGCGAGGCGGACGGTGCACGGATGCTGATCGAGGGCGTCGACGTCGACCGTTTCAACGCCAAGCTCTACGCCGTCGCCGGGCAGAGCGCGCTGGCCGGCGCCGACGCGGCGGGGCTCTGCGCGCTGGCCGATGGCGGCGCGATCCGCAGCCGCGAGGCGGTGTGGCCGATGGCGCGGGCGATCTGCGCGGCGCTGTCGGGCGACACCGCGATCGCGGACGTGCTGATGGACCAGGCACGCCGCCGCACCCGCGATCCGCAGGGCATCGACGTCCAGCTCGCCGAGCGTATGATGGGCGTCAACGGTGCCGGCCGGCGCAGCATCAGCGTCGAATGGACCGGGGTCAACCAGCTCACCGCCTGGCGCTTCGGCATGGCGAGCGCGCTCGGCCTGACCGTCCCCGCCGATCTCTACCGCACGGTCGGCCCGCAGGTGGTGGCCTGGAGCGCCCGTGCGCCGATGATCCCGCCGGCCGAGCGGCTCGACGCGGCGATGACGGCGGCACGGCTCGGCGTCTTCTCCAACTCGGCGCTGGTCGACCTCTATGCCCAGGCCGCCGACGAGAGCGGCGACTTCAGCAGCGATACCCCGGCCGGACGGCTGCGCCTCTGTTATGCGGGCGATGATGTCGGCGCGCGCCTTTCGGCGATGCGCGGCTTCTGGAGCGGTGAAGGGCAGGGCGACGGCAAGCAGGTCGACCGCTATGCCGGACTGATTCTGACGGCCCGCGCGGCCGCGCGCATCGCGCCCGACAGCGATCATGTCTCCGACGTGGCCGGCCTGATCGGATCGATGATGTCGGCCGGCCTAGACCGCAAGGCGGCCGCCTGGGCGCCGGTCGTCGCGGGCATGTCGGCGGGCAAGGGCGACGATGCCTGGGCGATCCTGGCGGTCGGCACGCCGCGCACCGTCGTCGACCTCTCGGCCGACCGGCTCTCGGCGGTCGCCGACAGTTGGAGCGAGGAGAATCCGCAGAAGCTGCGCCTGTTGCTCGCCGCGCTCGCCGGGCTCGACCGGTTGCAGACCGAGGAGCAGATGCGCCTGTTGCAGGAATATCAGGTCGGCTTCGACAATCGCAGCAACTGGGGCCGGCTGCTCCTCCAGGCCGCCGATCGCAAGGAACCGGCGACGGTGGCCTTGCTGGTTGCGGTGGGCATGCAGAAGACCGGCTGGAGCGGCCTGTCCTCGGCGATGTTCGCGACGATGATCCGCGCGCTGCACGACGTCGGCCTCGACGGCGAGGCCCGGATGATCGCGGCCGAGGCGATGACCCGCTTGTAATGGAGACGCCCTTCCAGATCCTCCCCGTCGCGCAGCGATGGGGAGGGGGACCATCCGCAGGATGGTGGAGGGGTTTGCGGGAGCGATCGTCGGACGACCCCTCCACCGCTCTGCGAGCGGTCCCCCTCCCCGGCTTCGCCAGGGAGGATTGTGCGTGAAGGATTCCGAGGCGATCGCCCAGTTCCTGGAGATGCTCGCGGCCGAAGGTGGCGCGGCGCGCAACACGCTGCTCGCCTATGGATCGGACCTGCGCGGCGCGTCCGAGCTGCTCGGCGGCGGCCTGGTCGGCGCGGACATGGCGGGGCTCCAGAAGCTCGGCGGCGAGTGGATGGCGCTCAGCCGGACCAGCGTCGCGCGCAAGGCGTCGGTGCTGCGTCGCTTCTTCGCCTTTCTGGAGGAGGAGGGCATCCGCCGCGACGACCCGTCCGACGCGCTACCGCGCCCGGCGGTGCAGCGCGCCTTGCCGCGCACCCTGTCTCACGGCGATATCGAGCGGCTGTTCGACACGCTGGAGGAGCGGCGGCGCGATCGCCATGCCGATCCGCTGACCCTGCGGCTGATCGCGCTGGTCGAGCTGCTCTACGGATCGGGGCTGCGCGCGACCGAGCTGGTCTCGCTGCCGCGCCACGCGCTGCGCGGCGACCGACCCTTCCTGATCCTGCGCGGCAAGGGCGGGCGCGAGCGGCTGGTGCCGATCTCCGACCGGGCGCGGATGGCGGTCGCCGACTGGGGCGCTCATGTCCCCGGCGATCAGCCCTGGTTGTTCCCCTCGGGCCATGGCCATCTCAGCCGGGTCCGCCTGTTCCAGCTCGTCCGCGAGCTGGCGGCCGAGGCCGGTATCCCGCCGCAGCGGATCAGCCCGCACGTGCTGCGCCACGCCTTCGCCACCCATCTGCTTGAAGGCGGCGCGGACCTCCGCGCGCTCCAGACGATGCTCGGCCATGCCGATATCGCCACCACCCAGATCTATACCCACGTCAACAGCGCGCATCTGGTCGAGCTGGTCAATGCGCGCCACCCGCTGATGGACGCGGCACGGCGCCGGCTGGGATCGGGCCCGGAACCGGGGCCAGGCCCGGACGGTTGATCGCTCCACGAAGGAGAGGATCATGAACAGATTGTCCCTGGGCGCCGCGATGCTCGCCGCGCTGGCCCTGAGCGTTCCGGCACAGGCCGATCGCGGGCCCACCCGGTCCGAGGCGGCGCGGATCGCCGAGACCCTGACCGCCGCGGGCTTCAAGAGTTGGAACCGTGTGGAGTTCGATCCCGACGGCCCGAAATGGAAGGTCGACGATGCCCGCAAGCTCAACGGCAAGACCTACGACGTCCAGATCGCCGCCGGCAGCTATGAGATATTGAAGGTCGACGGCGACTGACCTTGGCCCGTCGCCCCCTTGTCCGTCGCGATTCGCTGCCATAGGTCGATTGTCACGACGACAATGGGGTGAGGGCGGGGATGACGGCGAACGGCGGGATCGATGTGCGGCGCGACCGGCTGGTCATCTTCGCGTCGACGCTGGGCACCGCTTTCGAATGGTATGACTTCTTCGTCTACGGAACCCTCGCCACGATCGTCGCCGGCCATTTTTTCCCATCCGACAATCCGGCCGTCAGCTTCCTGATCTTCCTCGGCAGCTTCGGCGTCGGCTTCGGCATGCGGCCGCTCGGCGCGATCCTGTTCGGTGTGCTCGGCGATCGGCTGGGCCGCAAATATACCTTCTTGGTCACCATCACGCTGATGGGCGTGGCAACCGCCGCGGTCGGGCTGCTGCCGACCTATGCCACGATCGGCGTGGCGGCGCCGATCCTGCTCGTTACCTGCCGCATCCTCCAGGGACTGGCGCTCGGCGGCGAATATGGCGGGGCGGCGGTCTATGTCGCCGAACATGCGCCGCGTAACCGGCGCGGCTTCTACACCAGCTTCATCCAGTCGGGGGTCAGCGCCGGCTTCATGCTCAGCCTGTCGGTGGTGCTGCTGTCGAACCAGTTCGTCGACAAGGAGGCGTTCGCCGCCTGGGGCTGGCGCATTCCCTTCCTCTTCTCGCTGGTGCTGCTCGGCATCTCGCTCTGGGTGCGGCTCAAGCTCAGCGAGAGCCCCGTCTTCAAGGCGATGAAGGAGAAGGGCGAGGTCGCCCGGAATCCGCTGCGCGAAAGCTTCGACAGCTGGCCCAAGGTCCGCCGCATCCTGCTCGCGCTGTTCGGCCTGTCGGCGGGGCTGACGGTGATCTGGTATGTCGGCCAGTTCCAGTCGCTCTATTTCCTCCAGAACAGCCTGCGGGTCGAGGACGGGGTGGCGCGGGTGCTGGTCGGCGCGGCGGCGTTCGGGGCGGTGTTCGGCTTCATCCTGTTCGGCTGGCTGTCGGACCGGATCGGCCGCCGCCGGCTGATCCTGACCGGCTATGTGCTGACGCTGCTGTTCCTCTTCCCGCTGTTCCACTGGATCGCCGACGCCGCCAATCCAGGCCTCGCCGCCGCGATGGAGCGCGCACCGGTCGTCGTGACGGGCAGCGACTGCCGTTACGACCCCTTCGCCTCGCGGCAGGAGACCGCCTGCGGACAGGTGCTCGACGCGCTGTCGAAGAAGGGAGTCGCCTATACCAAGGTCGACGGCGCCCCCGGCACGCTGCCCGCCGTGACCATCGGCGGCGCGCCGGTCGATGCGAGCGATGCGGGGAGCCTCGAGGCCGGGCTCGCCGCCGCCGGCTACGACCTTGCCAAGGTCACGCCGTCGCTCGGCGATTCGGCGAAGATCTTCGTTTATCTGCTGATTCTCGGCTTCTTCTCAGGGATGACCTACGGGCCGTCGGCGGCGGTGATGGTGGAGCTGTTCCCGGCACGGGTGCGCTATACCTCGCTGTCGGTGCCCTATCATATCGGCACCGGCTATTTCGGCGGGTTCCTGCCCTTTATCAGCCAATATATCGTCGCCCGCACCGGCGATCCCTTCGCCGGCTTCTGGTACACGTTCATCGTCGCGGGCGTGGCCTTCCTGATCGCGCTGGTCTGGCTGCCCGAGACGGCCGGAAAGGAACTGGAATAGCGCGGCGGGGACCGCTATCGCCGAGCGTGTGACGCAAGAGTTCCTTCCCCTCCGCCTCGATCTCGATCCGCAGGCCCTGGTGGCCAACTGGCGCTGGCTCGGCGAGCGGGCGGCGGCGCCCGCCGGGGCGGCGGTCAAGGCCGACGCCTATGGGCTCGGTGCGGTCGAGGTGTCGCGGCGGCTCGCCGATGCCGGATGCCGCGACTTCTTCGTCGCAACCTGGGCGGAGGCCGACGCGCTCGGCGCGCTGCCGTTCGGCGCTGGCCTGTCGGTGCTCCATGGTTTGCGCGAGGAGGATATCGCGGCGGCGCTCGCCTCGCGTGCCCGGCCGGTGCTCAACAGTCCGGCGATGGTCGCGCGCTGGAAGGCGGCGGCGCCCGGCCGTCCATGTGACGTGATGGTCGACACCGGCATGAACCGGCTCGGCCTCACGGTCGAGGAAGCCTGCTCGGGCCTGCTCGACGGGCTGGAGATCGATCTGCTGCTCAGCCATCTCGCCTGTGCCGACGAACCCGACAGCCCGATGAACGAGCGCCAGCGCGGCCGATTCGTCGATCTGCGCGGGCGGGTCGCGGCGAAGCGCTACAGCCTCGCCAATTCTGCAGGCGCCTGCCTGGGCCCCGATTACGGCTTCGACCTGATCCGCCCCGGCATCGCGCTCTATGGCGGCATTCCCCGGGCGGAGGCGCGGGGGCACATCACTCGCGTCGTCCGGATCGAGGCACAGGTCCTCCAGGTCCGCGACGTGCCGGCTGGCGACACGGTCGGCTATGGCGCGACCTTCACCGCGGAGCGGCCGATGCGCGTCGCGATCCTCAACCTCGGCTATGCGGACGGCTATCTCCGCGCCTTTGCCGGCAACGGCGCGGCGCTGATCGACGGGCGGCGCTGTCCGCTCGCGGGCCGCGTGTCCATGGACCTGATCGCGGTCGATCTCACCGGGGCCGACGCCGTCGAGGGCGACTGGTTGGAGATCGACTATGCGCTCGAAAGCGCAGCCGATCGGACCGGACTTTCGCAATATGAGTTGCTGACCGGGCTGGGCTGTCGCTATCAGCGGCGGTGGAAAGAGTAGGGTGTCCGCGACTTTGCAGCCTGTTATCGGATTTTTCGGCTCGATCGGCCGGCTTTTCATCGCGGCGCTCGCCGCCATCGGCCGGGTGACGGTCTTCGCCGCGACGACGATCTCGCGCGCCGTCCGCCCGCCTTATTATCCGTCGCGGCTGTTCGAGCAGTTGATGCAGATCGGCTGGTTCTCGTTGCCCGTCGTCGGCATGACCGCGATCTTCTCGGGTGCGGCGCTGGCGCAGCAGACCTTCACTGCCGGCTCGCGCTTCAACGCCACTTCGACCGTGCCGGCGATCGTCGTGCTCGGCATCGTCCGCGAACTGGGGCCGGTGCTGGTGGGCCTGATGGTCGCGGGTCGGGTCTCCTCGGCGATGGCGGCCGAGCTCGGCACGATGCGCGTGACCGAGCAACTCGACGCGCTGACCACGCTGCGCACCGATCCCTATCGCTACCTGATCGCGCCGCGTCTGTTCGCGGCGCTGATCGCGATCCCCCTGATGGTGCTCGTCGCCAATGCGATCGGCATCTTCGGCGGCTATTTCGTGGCGGTCTACAAGCTCGGCTTCAACGCCGTCGGCTATCTCGACACCACGCGCCAGTATCTGACCGCGACCGATCTGCAGATGGCGCTGGTCAAGTCGGCCTTCTTCGGTTTCTTCATCGCACTGATGGGCTGCTATCACGGCTTCCGCGCACAGGGCGGCGCCGCCGGCGTCGGCCGTGCCACCACCGATGCGGTCGTCTCCGCCTTCATCCTGATCCTGTTGTCGAACATGATCATCACGCTGATGGCGTTCGGCTGATGGCGGACACTCCGAAGATCCTGCTGGAGGGCGTCCGCAAGGCGTTCGGCGGCAACGCCGTCCTCGACGGCGTCGACCTTGCAATCGAGCGCGGCGAATCGATGGTCATCATCGGCCAGTCGGGCAGCGGCAAGTCGGTCATGCTCAAATGCATCCTCGGCCTGATCCGGCCCGATCGCGGCGCGATCCGTGTCGACGGCGAGGACCTGATGGCGATGTCCGCGCGCGAGCTGGAAACCGCGCGCGCCAAGTTCGGCATGCTGTTCCAGGGTTCGGCGCTGTTTGACTCGCTGCCGATCTGGCGCAACGTCACCTTCGCGCTGACCCAGGGGCGGCTGCGCGACTCCGCGAAGATGCGGAAGATCGCCGCCGAGAATCTCGAACGGGTCGGCCTCGGCTCCGAGGTGCTCGATCTGCGGCCGAGCGAATTGTCGGGCGGCATGCAGAAGCGCGTGGCGCTCGCCCGCGCGATCGCGCCCCGGCCGGAGATCATCTTCTTCGACGAGCCGACCACCGGCCTCGACCCGATCCGCGCCGACGTGATCAACGACCTGATCGTCGAGCTGGTCGAGGAACTGGGCGTCACCGCGCTGACCATCACCCACGACATGGCCTCGGCGCGCAAGATCGCCCATCGGGTCGCCATGCTCTATCAGGGCCGCATCGTCTGGAGCGGTCCGCGTGATCGCCTGTACGACAGCGGCAACCCTTATGTGGATCAGTTCGTTCAGGGACGAGCCGAAGGGCCGATCCGTTAAGGAACGATCGATTGTTCGATGCTCTCGATAACTGAGAGCATTCTT
This sequence comes from Rhizorhabdus histidinilytica, assembly GCF_900167915.1. Lineage (GTDB taxonomy): Bacteria > Pseudomonadota > Alphaproteobacteria > Sphingomonadales > Sphingomonadaceae > Rhizorhabdus > Rhizorhabdus histidinilytica. The sequence goes on from NZ_FUYM01000001.1 coordinate 330,610, forward strand.
TCTGATTGGATCGATCAGTCGCGCTTCGGCAGAAGGCGGCCAACCCATTCAGAGAAAGGACGATCGATGATCGGACGCACCGTCCCCAACGTAACCTTGAAGACCCGTGTTCGCGACGAGAGCGTAGGCGGCCCCAATCCCTTTCGCTGGCAGGACGTCCACACAGGCGACCTGTTCAAGGGACGGCGGGTCGTCGTGTTCGCGCTGCCGGGCGCCTTCACCCCGACCTGTTCGACCGAGCAGTGCCCGGCCTATGAGCGCAGCTATGACGAGCTCCGCGCGCAGGGTGCGGACGAGGTCTATTGCCTGTCGGTCAACGATGCCTTCGTCATGTACCAGTGGGCGAAGCATCTCGGCATCGAGAAGACCAAGATGCTCCCCGACGGCTCGGGGGATTTCACCCGCCGCATGGGCATGCTGATCAACAAGGATCATCTCGGCTTCGGCGATCGCTCCTGGCGATATGCGATGGTGGTCGACGACGGCCGGATCGTCGCCTGGTTCGAGGAGCCCGGCATCAACGACGTCGGCGCCGACGACGACCCTTATGGCGAGAGCGCGCCGGACAAGGTGCTGGCCTGGCTGCATGAAAATCCGGTGCGCGAGCCGGCCGAGGCCTGAACTTCTTCTATGTCACCCAGCGAAGGCTGGGGTCCATGTCTGCTTTCTCCACAGATGCCATCTGGTTGATGAGAGACATGGACCCTGCCTGCGCAGGGGTGACGTGGTTAAAGGGAGAGGGGCTCAGATCCCCAGCGCCTCTTCCATCCGCGCGATCCAGCGCTGCACCGCCGGATAGTCGCCCAGGTCGAACCCGCCCTGGTGCGCCACCCGTGTATAGGCGACCAGCGCGATGTCGGCGAGGCTGAGCGCGTCGCCGACCAGGAAGCTCCGCTCCGTCAGCTGCTCGTCGAGCAGTTTGAGCGCGCCCTTGCCGCGCTCGACGATGCGGGGCTCCAACTCGGCCGCCGCCTTGCCGAGATAATGGACCTGGAAGCGCGCGACCGCGACATAGGGTTCGTGGCTATATTGCTCCCAGAACAGCCATTCGAGCATCTTCGCCCGCTGATAGGCATCGGTGGGGATCAGTGCCGATCCCTCGGCAAGGCTCAGGATGATCGCGTTCGACTGGGCGAGGGTGCGGCCATCGTCATAGCGGACCAGCGGAACCTGCCCGGCCGGGTTCATCGCCAGGAATTCGGGCGTCCGCGTCGCCCCTTCGAGCACGCTCGTCTCGATCCACTCGTGGCGAATCCCCAGCAGGTCGGCCGTCCATTTGACCTTCAGGCAATTGCCGGAAATCGAATCGCCATAGACCCGCATTGAACCATCCCCCGAAAAGCGTCGAAATCCCCGTAGCACCGCGCCCTTAACGTTCGGAAACAAAGCTGACGGGCTTTATCATAAAGCGACCTTATCGACCTGCGATCGCACGATCTTTCCGCCGCACCTGCGAAACGGGATCAGGTCGCTGTCACAAAGCCGTAAGCTATTGTCGAAGCGGCTGTAACATAGTTGAATCATAGGCTCCGCACGTCATCCAGACAGGAGACGAGCGATGAACGCCATCACCCGGATCGCCGCTGCCCAGGGTAGTCGCCCCGCCATTCCCGAGGCCCGCCGCCAGCGCCGCCGCTATCGCACCATCTGGGTATCGGATATCCATCTCGGCACGCGCGGCTGCAATGCGCAGATGCTGATCGACTTCCTTGATTCGACCGACAGCGAGACGATGTACCTGGTCGGCGACATCATCGACGGCTGGCGGCTCAAGCGAAGCTGGTACTGGCCGTCGGCCCACAACGACATCGTCTGGCGGGTGATGAAGCGCGCCAAGCGCGGCACCCGTGTCGTATTCATCCCCGGCAACCATGACGAGATGTTCCGCCAATATTCGGGCATGACTTTCGGCGGAATCGAAATCCGCCGCAGCGCGATCCACGAGACCGCCGACGGCCGCCGGCTGATGGTCACCCATGGCGACGAGTTCGACACGGTGGTGATGTGCCACCGCTGGCTCGCCTTCGCCGGGGACTTCGCCTATGAGACGCTGATGCGGCTGAACGTGGTGATCAACACGGTCCGTCAGTGGTTCGACCTGCCTTACTGGTCGCTCTCCAAGCACGCCAAGCACAAGGTCAAGAACGCGGTCGAGTTCATCTCGCGCTTCGAGGAGGCGGTCGCGCACGAGGCGGGCGAACGCGGCGTCGATGGCGTCGTCTGCGGTCATATCCACACCGCCGAGATTCGCCGGTTCGGCGACATCGTCTATTATAATGACGGCGACTGGGTCGAAGGCTGCACCGCGCTGGTCGAGCATTTCGACGGCCGGATGGAGGTGCTCCACTGGGCTGACGAGATCGCCGCCCGCCGCCAGGTCGCTGCGGCGTCGGCCGCGATGGCGGCCTGACGTGCGGATCGCGATCGCTACCGACGCCTGGGCGCCGCAGGTCAATGGCGTCGTCCGCACCCTCCAGGCGGTGACCGCCGAACTCGGCGCGATGGGGCACGACGTCTGCGTGATCGCGCCCGACCAGTTCCTGACCGTCCCCTGTCCCAGCTATCCCGAGATACGGCTGGCGCTGACCACCCAGGCCGGGGTCGGCCGCCGCATCGCGGAGTTCGGCGCGGAGGCGATCCATATCGCCATCGAAGGGCCGATCGGCCTTGCCGCGCGGCGCCACTGCCTCGGCCGGCGGCTGGCCTTCACGACCGCCTATCACACCCAGTTCCCCGACTATGTCGCCGAGCGCACCGGCATGCCGGCCGAGTGGTTCTGGCACTATATCCGCTGGTTCCACGCGCCGTCGGCGGCGGTGCTGGCGTCGACGCCCTCGGTCGAGGCGATCCTCGAACGGCGCGGCGTCGGCCCGGTGCAGCGCTGGGGCAGGGGAGTCGACCTGGCGCTGTTCCGCCCCGATCGCGCGGCGCATCCCGCCTTCGCGGCGCTGCCGCGCCCGATCCAGCTCTATGTCGGCCGGGTCGCGGTGGAGAAGAATATCGAGGCGTTCCTCGCCTGCGACACGCCCGGCACCAAGGTGGTCGTCGGCGACGGCCCGGCCCGCGCCGCGCTGTCGCGTGACTATCCCGAGGTCCGCTTCCTGGGCGCGCTGCACGGCGAGGAACTGGCCTCCGCCTATGCCGGCGCCGACGTGTTCGTCTTCCCGAGCCGCACCGACACCTTCGGGCTGGTGATGATCGAGGCGCTCGCCTGCGGTGCGCCGGTCGCCGCCTATCCGGTGACAGGGCCGGTCGACATCCTCGACCCGTCGAGCGCGGCGATGGACGACGACCTGGCGACCGCGATCGGCCGGGCGCTCGCCTGCGATCGCGGCGCGGCCGCCGCCTATGGCGCGACCTTCGGCTGGCGCAGGAGCGCCGAACAGTTCCTCGGCGCGCTCGTTCCCCAGGGCGAGGGCCGGCGGCAGCTGGCGGCCTGATGCGCCGCCCTCTCCCACGCGGGAGAGGGCTCGGAAGCGCCTCCACACGTCAGTCTTGTGCTGGAGCGCGGGCTTCAGTACATCATCCCCCACGCTTCGGCCGCTCCGTGACGGGGCGGCCCTTTTATTTTGGAGGACCGCTATGGCCCAGCCGCTCATGCCCCACGCCACCGCCTCGTGGCTGGTCGACAACACCGCGCTCAGCTTCCAGCAGATCGCCGAGTTCTGCGGCCTGCACATCCTCGAGGTCCAGGCGATCGCCGACGACATGGCAGCGACCAAGCTGACCGGGCGCGATCCGGTCCGCGCGGGCGAGCTGACCATGGCCGAGATCGAGAAGGGCCAGCAGGACCCGAATTACCGCCTCGTCATGCAGAAGGGGCCGGACCAGCTCCGCCGCACCAAGGGCCCGCGCTACACCCCCGTGTCGAAGCGCCAGGACAAGCCCGACGGCATCGCCTGGATCATCCGCAACCATCCCGAGGTGTCGGACGGCCAGATCTCCAAGCTGATCGGCACGACCCGCACCACCATCGCCGCGATCCGCGACCGGACCCACTGGAACATCGCCAACATCGTGCCAAAGGACCCGGTGACGCTGGGCCTCTGCTCGCAGCGCGAGCTCGATGCGGTCGTCGCCAAGGCGGCCAAGGCGGCCGGCCTCGAAGCGCCGACCGATACCCGCCTCGAAGGCGACCGCGAGGCACTGATCGAGCAGCTCCGCGCCGAGCGCGAGGCCGCCGTCCGCAACGCCGACGCGGTCCATGCCGAAGAGTCGACCTATGGCGGCGCGACCTTCCACGACCCGTTCAAGAAGTAAGGACCGGCTTCGGGCCGACAAGGCCAACCATCCTTGACCCTGCCGCCGCCCGAGCCCAAAAGCCTTGCCATGACCGACAGCGCCGCCCTTGCCGACCTCTCCTTCGAGGATGCCCTCAAGCAACTCGAAACGATCGTTCGCCAGCTCGAATCGGGCGAAGTTCCCCTGGACGAATCGATCTCGCTCTACGCGAAGGGCGATGCGCTGAAACGGCTGTGCGAGGAGCGGCTGAATGCCGCCAAGGCGCGGATCGAGAAGATCAGCCTGGGTGCCGACGGCGCGCCGCGGGGGACCGAGCCCTTCAACGCGGGCTGATCCGACGATGTCGGCTCTCCTCGCTTCCGAGCTCGCGCGCATCGCGCAGGAGATCGACGCCCGTTTCGATGCGCTGCTGACCCCGCCGGATGACAGCCGCAGGCGCCTCTACGAGGCGATGCGCCACGCGGCGATCGGCGGCGGCAAGCGGCTGCGGCCGCTGCTGACCAGCGCATCGGCGCGGCTGTTCGCCGTCGATCCCGAATGCGCGATCCGGGCTGGCCTCGCGATCGAGGCGATCCACGTCTACAGCCTGATCCACGACGACCTGCCGGCGATGGACGACGACGACCTGCGGCGCGGCCGCCCGACCGTCCACCGCGCCTATGACGAGGCGACCGCGATCCTCGCCGGCGACGGCTTCCAGGCACTAGCCTTCGAGATCGCGGCGTCGGAGGCGACCCATCCCGATCCCTTCGTCCGCAGCGAACTGGTCGCGGCGCTGGCGGCCGCGGCGGGGCCGGCCGGCATGGTCGGCGGTCAAGCGATGGACATGGCGGCCGAAGCGGGCGGGGAGCACGACCTCGACACGGTCTCGCGGCTCCAGCAGCTCAAGACCGGCGCGCTGATCGGCTTCTCGATCGAGGCGGGCGCGATCCTCGGCCGGGTGCCGCCCGAGGGGCGCGTCAAGCTGCGCGCCTATGCCCACGACCTGGGCCTCGCCTTCCAGATCGCCGACGACCTGCTCGATGCCGAGGGCGATCCTGCGGCGATGGGCAAGGCGGCGGGCAAGGACGATGCCGCCGGCAAGGCGACCTTCGTCGGGCTGCTCGGCGTCGACCGCGCGCGGGCGCAGGCGCGGCTGCTGTCGCAGCAGGCGATCGATCATCTTGGCAATTTCGGACGCGAGGCCGATCTGCTACGCGACATCGCGGCGTATGTGGTCGATCGCGACCGCTGAACGCCAGGCAAAGGGGGAGCATCTATGCGGACCGGCGTCTATCCCGGCACCTTCGATCCGATCACGCTGGGCCATATGGACATCATCCGGCGTGGCGCGAAGCTGGTCGACAAGCTCGTCATCGGCGTCACCACCAACGCCTCCAAGTCGCCGATGTTCACGGTCGAGGAGCGGCTGGCGATGGTCCGGCGCGAGACCGCCGATCTTCCCGGGGTCGAGGTCGTCGCCTTCGATTCGCTGCTGATGGACTTCGCCGAGAGCATGGGCGCGGCGATCATCGTGCGCGGCCTGCGCGCCGTTGCCGACTTCGAATATGAATATCAGATGGCGGGGATGAACCAGCAGCTCAACAACCGGGTCGAGACCGTATTCCTGATGGCCGACGTGGCGTTGCAGCCGATCGCGTCGCGCCTCGTCAAGGAAATCGCGCTCTACGGCGGGGCGATCGACCGCTTCGTGCCCAAGCAGGTGGTGCAGGAAGTCGTCGCGCGCGTCGAAAAGATCGGTAAGAAGGGAAGCTGAGGACGGATGCCGGCGGTTCAGCCGCGGGCAATCCGGACATGCCTATTCGAGGCCGCGCCTCCGGAGCGCGGTGTGGAGAAGTGATCTGATGCGATCGAAGTTCGTTGTTGCGGCTTTTGCGGGACTGTTCATGGCCGGCGCGGCGCTGGCCCAGCCGGCGCCGGCCCCCGCGCCTGGCGATGCGTCCGTGCAGGACCCGCAGAACATCCTCAACCTCGACCTGTCGACCGGCGGGCGGGTGAAGATCCTGCTGCGCCCCGACAAGGCGCCCTATTCGGTCGATCGGATCAAGACGCTGGTGCGGCGCCATTTCTACGATGGCCTGACCTTCCACCGCGTGATCGACGGATTCATGGCCCAGGGCGGCGATCCCAAGGGAACGGGCGAGGGCGGTTCCGACCTTCCCGACCTGAAGGCCGAGTTCAACGACATGCCGCACGTCCGTGGCGTGATGTCGATGGCGCGCGCGCAGGATCCCAATTCGGCCAACAGCCAGTTCTTCATCATGCTGCAGCCGAACCTGACGCTCGACGGCAACTATACGCCGATCGGCCGTGTCTTCTCCGGCATGGAATATGTCGACGCGATCGAGAAGGGCGAGCCGCCGGCGAACCCGTCGAAGATCGTCCACGCTTCGATCGAGTCCGACGATCAGGGCCAGCCGCCGACCGCTTTCGTCCCGCCAGCCGCGCCCGAGGCCGCCGCGCCCGCAGCCCAGAGCAAGCAGGATCGCAAGGCGCGCGAGAAGGCTGCGAAGGAAGAGAAGGAGGCTGCAGAGAAGGCGGCCAAGGAAGCGAAGAAGCTCCGCAAGCAGCAATCCCAGCCCGGCGACCTTGCCAACCCCGCCGACGCGGTCGGCGGCGGCGGCGAGGCGGCGGTTTCGCCCGCCCCGGCTCCGCAGGGCACCGACGCCGCCGTCGAGGCGGTGGCCGACGCGCAGCCGACCGAGGACGCGGTCCGCACGGTGGCCGGTGAAGAGGCGGCTGCCTCGCCGCAATAACGCCCAGCGATGCGCGTCGACCTCTTCGACTTCGATCTCCCGCCCGAGAACATCGCCCTGCGCCCCGCCAGCCCGCGCGACAGCGCGCGGATGCTGCTGGTCGAGGGGAGGGAGGGTGCGCTTGCCGACCGGCAGGTCTCCGACTTGCCGGGGCTGCTGCGTGCCGGCGATTGCCTGGTGTTCAACGACACGCGGGTGATCCCCGCCCAGCTGGAGGGACGGCGCGGCGAGGCGCGGATCGGCGCGACCCTCCACAAGCGCGAGGGGCTGCGGCAGTGGCGCGCCTTCGTCCGCAACGCCAAGCGGGTTCGGACCGGCGACCGCATCGATTTCGGCGCTGGCGTCTCGGCGATCGCCGCCGAGCGCGGCGAGGACGGCTCGATCCTGCTCGATTTCGAGGGCGACGAGCCGGTCGAGCTGCTGCTCGAACGCGCCGGCACCATGCCGCTGCCGCCCTATATCGCTGGTAAGCGCGCGACCGACGACCGCGACCGCGATGATTACCAGACCATGTTCGCGCGCGAGAAGGGCGCCGTCGCCGCGCCGACCGCCGCGCTCCACTTCACGCCGCGTCTGGTCGAGGCGCTGGCGGCGGCCGGGATCGCCAGCGAGACGCTGACCCTCCACGTCGGCGCGGGCACCTTCCTGCCGGTCAAGGCCGATGATACCGACGACCACCGGATGCACGCCGAATGGGGCCGCATCGATGCGGCGACCGCAGATCGCCTCAACGCGGTCCGCGCCGCCGGCGGCCGGGTGATCGCGGTCGGCACGACCAGCCTGCGCCTGCTCGAAAGCGCGACCGGCGAGGATGGGGTGATCCGTCCCTTCGACGGCGACACCGCGATCTTCATCACCCCCGGCTACCGCTTCCGCGCGATCGACGGGCTGATGACCAATTTCCATTTGCCCAAGTCGACGCTGTTCATGCTGGTCAGCGCGCTGATGGGCAGAGAGCGCATGCAGGCGGCCTACGCCCATGCGATCGCCGAGGGCTATCGCTTCTACAGCTATGGGGATTCGAGCCTGCTGCTGCCGGGCTGAGGGCGCCCATCAATCGGCGTGATAGGCGGTGTAGGGCACCTGCACATATTGCAGTGCCTCGCTCGCCGCGCGGCCGGCCCAGCCCGATGGCCGCTCATGGAAGAACAGCTCGTTGAGGTTCAGGCCGATCCCGATGAAGGGGCGCCGGCGGCGCGGATCGCCGCGCGCCTCCTCCTTCGCGGTGAAGCCGGTCGCGCGGTAGCCGGCGTGCAGCTCGACGAAGCGGAGCGGGCTGTCCTCCAGCCCCTCGAATCCGGCCAGCTTGAGCGCGAACAGATAGCGCATCTGCCGGTAATGGCGCGTGCCCGAGGGCGTGTAGATGTCCTTGTTGGGAATCAGCAGCAGCCGGAAATCGAGCTTGCGGTCGAGCCCCGGCACCGCATTGCGCAGCAGCGAGAAGCCCGCGCCGCTCGCGTTCATCGCGATATCCTGGAAGGAGAAGCCGCTCGATTTCTTGTGGGCGTCCCACAGCTCGGCATAGAGCATCACCCCCATCGACAGCGAGGCGGCGGTCAGGCCGGCATTGGTCGCGCCCGTCTTGCGGCGGATGCGTGCCTCGATCATGTCGGTGATCCAATAGGTGTTCCAGGCGTGGGTCAGCTTGTCCATGCCCAGGTTGATCGTGTCCTTGCCGAACCAGCCTTCATCCTGGAAATGGAAGCGGCGGCCGCCTTCGCGGCTGACCTTGGCGATGTTGGTCCCAGTGACCCAGACCAGCGCCGCGCCCAATTCCCACTTGATCGCGCCGACTTGCCGGCCGAACGGCAGCCGTTGCCCGCTCGGTTCCTCGGTGACCGGCGCGGCGGGCAACGACGGGCCGTAGCCGGGCTCGGCCGGTGCCGGTTGCTCGGCGAGGGCGAGCCAGTCCTTGTGCGGATCGGACAGGTCGAAATCGATGGCGGACGCGCTTTCGTCGACGGCGTCGGCCAGCGCCGGGACGGCCGGTGCCGCGCAAGCGATCACCGCGATGGCGCGGATGAGCGGTTTCGCCAGTCGGTCGGTCATCGTCACCTTTCCCTCCGGCTTGGAAGGACGATTGGCATCTCATTGATTCGGGCTGTCAATTTTGGGGCATTACCGTTGCGATAGGGCGAGCCTCGGGCCGGTTGGACGGCGGCGAAGGCTTGACGGCGGAGGACGGCGCGGCCGAATGTCGCGGCTATGTTCAAATCGCTCATCGCCTCCACGGCGCTCGTCGCGCTTGTCGCGCCGCTTTCCGCCCAGATCGTCGAAACCCGCCAGATCGGCTCCGCCACCCTGCAGAACGTGCCGGAAATCCCGGCCGATGTGCGCGAGGCGGTGCAGCGCTACCAGAACAGCCGCGCAGCCCTGTTCGAGGATTGGCTGCCCGACGGATCGATGCTGATCGCGACCCGCTTCGGCGCGACGCAGCAGATCCATCATGTCGCCGTCCCCGGCGGCGCCCGCACCCAGATCAGCTTCGGCAGCGAGCCGATCGCCGAGGCGCACGTCATCCCCGGCAGCGACCGCTTCGTGACGGTCGGCGACAGCGGCGGCGACGAATGGTTCCAGCTCGACCTGCGCGGCCTCGCCGGCATCGCGACGCGGCTGACCGAGCCCGGGACGCGCAACCAGTCGCCGGTGTTCAGCAAGGACGGATCGCTGCTGGTCTGGGCGCGCGCGACCAAGGGCAGCGCAGCCTACAGCCTGATCGGCGTCGATCCGAAGGCCGGCGGTGCGCCCAAGCCGCTCTATCGGGCGGACGGCGCGATCGACCCGGCCGACATCGCGGCGGACAAGAGCCGGCTGATCTTCGTGCGGAGCCTGTCAAACCGCGAGGACCAGCTTTTCGAGCTCGACCTCGCGACCGGAAAGGCGGCACGCATCGCGCCGAAGACCGCGCCCGCCATCTACCAGAAGCCGCGCTACCTGCCCGGCGGGCGGAGCCTGATCGCCATCTCCGACAGCGGCAGCGACACCCGCCAGCTCGTCGAGATCGATCTCGCGACCGGCCGGCAGACGGTGCTGACGCCGGGCCTCGGCTGGGACGTCGAGGATTACGACCTTTCCGACGACGGCCGCGTCCTCGCCTATGCGATCAACGAGGACGGCTTCTCCCGCGTCGTGGTGCAGGACCGGGTGACGCGCTGCGCGCTGCCGCAGCCGGCGCTGCCCAGGGGCGTGCTGACCGCGCTGAAGTTCACGCCCGACGGCCGCCGCCTGGCGATCGGCCTGACCTCGGCCATCTCGGCCGGCGACGTGTGGAGCTGGGACGTTGACGGCGCCGCGCTCACCCGTTGGACGACGTCGGAGCTGGGCGAGCTCGATCCCGCCCGGCTCGCCGAGCCCGAGCTGATCCGCTTCAAATCCTTCGACGGGCTGTCGGTGCCGGCCTTCGTCTACCGGCCGAAGGGCGTGCCGGCCGACCGGCCGACGCCAGTGATCATCGACATTCATGGCGGGCCGGAAGCGCAGACCCGGCCGATCTGGAACTATGGCGCGCAATATTTCGCCGACGTGCTGCAGGCGACGGTGATCCTGCCCAACGTCCGCGGCAGCGACGGCTACGGCAAGCGCTACCTGAATCTCGACAATGCCGAGAAGCGCGAGGATTCGGTGCGCGACATCGGCGCGCTGCTCGACTGGATCGCCCGGCAGCCAGGGCTCGATGCCAGGCGAGTCGCGGTCTACGGCCAGTCCTATGGCGGCTATATGAGCCTCGCGGTGATGACCCATTATTCGGACCGGCTGGTCGGCGGGGTCGAGCGCTACGGCATCAGCAACTGGACGACCTTCCTCGAAAACACCGAAGCCTATCGCCGCGACAACCGTCGCGCCGAATATGGCGACGAGCGCGACCCGAAGATGCGCAAGATCTTCGAGGCGATCTCACCGACCAACAATGTCGGCCGGATCACCAGGCCGATGCTGGTGATGCAGGGCGCCAACGATCCCCGCGTGCCGCAGTCGGAGTCCGACCAGGTGGTCGCCAAGCTGCGCGCCGCCGGCAATGAGGCGTGGTACGTGCTGTTCGCCGACGAAGGCCATGGCTTTCTCAAGAAGCCGAACAACGACCTGCGCCGCGAGGTGGAGACGGTGTTCCTGCGCCGCCTGTTCGATCCGGCGGCGGCGAAATAAGGGGTTTCGGGGCGGATGCTTCGATCCGCCCCGAACCAGGGTTCAAGCCTCGTCGGGCGAGGCGAGCAGGAAGCGCCAGATCAGTGCGCCGATCACGGCCCCGACCAGCGGCGCCGCCCAGAACAGCCATAGCTGGCCGAGCGCGTCGGTGGTCGCGAACAGCGCGACGCCGGTCGAGCGCGCCGGATTGACCGACGTGTTGGTCACCGGGATCGAGATCAGATGGATCAGGGTAAGCGCGAGGCCGATCGGGATCGGCGCGAAGCCCGCCGGGACGAGCGAGCAGGTCGATCCGAGGATGACGATGATGAAGCCCGCCGTCAGCACGATCTCGATCAGCAGCGCCGCCTCAAGGTTGTAGCCGCCCGGCGAGAGGGCGCCATAACCGTTGGTGGCGAAGCCGCCGGCCTCGAAGCCCGGCTTGCCCGACGCGATCGCATAGAGCACTGCGGCGGCGGCGATCGCCCCCACGACCTGCGCGACCCAATAGGGGATCAGATCCTTCCACGGCAGGCGGCCGGCGGCGGCGACGCCGAGCGAGACCGCCGGGTTGAAATGCCCGCCGGAGATGCCGCCGACCGCAAAGGCCATGGTCAGCACGGTCAGGCCGAACGCCAGGGCGACACCCGCGAAGCCGATGCCGAGATCGGGAAACGCGGCGGCGAGTACGGCCGCGCCGCATCCGCCGAACACCAGCCAGAAGGTTCCGAACAATTCTGCTGCAAGCTTCCTTGTCATATGCCTCTCCTGTTAGCGCCGCCGCTTACCCTTTGTTCGCAACCATGCGACGACGGAGGGGAGGCTACACCCCATTGTTTCGGACCGGCAAGTAAGGCCTCCCCCTATGCGTTACCCGTTGCCGCGCGGCTATTTCCGCTCGGCCGCCGTTTCGTCGCGCTTCGCCTTGAACTCGGCGTCGGGGGCCCAGTCGGGCCAGGCGCGGCCGTCGGCGAGGGCGCGTCCGGTATTGTAGAGCAGCGTCAGGTCGGGTCCGATGTTGGACAGGTCCATGTCGGCGCTCCACTCGTCGGCGGGCTGGTGATAGCGGTCGCGGGTGTAGATCGCGCCCAGTTCCTTGCCGCGCGCGACGCCGCCTTTCACCAGGTCGATGCCGCCCTTGAACGAGAAGGCGGGCACGCCGGCCTTCGCCATCGGGAAATGGTCGGAACGATAGAAGCCGCCCGTCTCGGTCTTGGGATCGGGCACGTAGACGCGGCCGAGCTTCTTGCCCTGGTCGACCAGCATGTCGAGCAGGCCGAGCCTGGCGACGCCCGAGATGGTGAAGTCGCTGGCCGCGCCTTCGCCGATGATGCTGTCCATGTTGATCACCCCGGCGGTGGTGGCGAGCGGATAGACCGGGTTGGCCGCGTAATATTCGGAGCCGAGCAGGCCCTTTTCCTCGGCGGTCACGGCAAGGAACAGGATCGAGCGGTCGGTGCGCGGCGCCTTGACGAAGGCGCGGCCCAGTTCGAGCAGCGCTGCGATGCCCGAGGCGTTGTCGCGCGCGCCGTTGTAGATGCGATCGCCCTTCGCGTCAGGCTGGCCGATGCCGAGATGGTCCCAATGGGCCGAATAGATCACCGTTTCCTTCGGGTGCTTCGCCCCGGCGAGGCGGCCGAGCACGTTGTAGGAGGTGATCGTCTCCGCCTTCACCGCATAGGCGGCGTCGAGCGTGGCGTTGAGCGCGACGGGCTTGAAGTCCTTCCTCTGCGCGGCCTTCTTCATCGCCTCGAAATCGAGGCCCGCCGCCTTGAACAGGTCGACCGCAAGGTCGCGCTGGATCCAGCCCTCCATCGGGACATGCTCGGCGGTGGGATCGGCGCGGACGATATCGAACATCGTGTTGGTGTTCGAGTTCTTGACCGTCGGCCAGCCATAGGAGGCCGGCGCATATTCGTGGATCACCAGCACGCCGGCCGCACCCTGTCGCGCGCCTTCCTCATATTTGTATGTCCAGCGACCATAATAGGTCATGGTCTTGCCGCCGAAATCGCCCCCGAGCTCTCCGGCTCCGCCCTCGAAATCGGGATCGTTGACGAGGACGACGAGGATCTTGCCCTTCAGGTCGGTACCCTTGAAGTCGTCCCAGTCGCGCTCGGGCGCCTTGACGCCATAGCCGACGAAGACGAGCGGGGCGGCGGCGATGTCGACCTTGTCCTGCCCGGTCAGCGCGGCGCGGACGGCGATCTCCTCGCCCTGGGTCAGAGCGCGCGCGGCGCCGTCGCCCAGCTTGAGCGACAGCTTCGGCGCGCTGACGATGTCAGACTTGAGCAGCGGCACGCTCTGCGTCCACTCGCCGTTCGGCATGCCGGGCTGGAGGCCGGCGGCCTTCATCCGTTGGATGATGTAGGCGATCGTCTTCTTCTCGCCCTCGGTCGCCGGGGCGCGGCCTTCGAAGCTGTCGTCGGACAGCGTCTTCACGTCCTGGCTGAAGCGCTGGACGTCGAAGGCAGGGGTGGGGGCGGCGAGGCAGAGGGCGGGGGCGAGCAGCAGCGGGGCTGCGAGCAGGGCTGCGATCTTGCGCATGGAAGCTCCTGTCGGAAGGTTGTGACCCGGACGGGCGATGGCGGGCACCTAAGCGTTTTTCGCCGGAACCTGCCAGTGTTTTTGTCTATACATTAGGTCTCCTGCCTCGCCTCGCTGCGCCTTGCCATATGGCGGTGCAGCCACTAAAGGCGCGCCATCCTTCACCACCCAAGACATGGAGCCGCTCGCCGATGGCGACCGAACGCACTTTCTCGATCATCAAGCCCGACGCGACGCGTCGCAACCTGACGGGCGCGATCACCGCCAAGCTCGAAGAGGCCGGCCTGCGCGTCGTCGCTTCGAAGCGAATCCACATGACGAAGGAGCAGGCCGAGGGTTTCTACGGCGTGCACCGCGAGCGTCCGTTCTTCGGCGACCTCGTCAGCTTCATGATCTCGGGCCCGGTCGTGGTCCAGGTGCTCGAGGGCGAGAACGCCGTCGCGCGCAACCGCGAGGTGATGGGCGCGACCAACCCGGCCAACGCCGATGAGGGCACGATCCGCAAGACCTTCGCGGAATCGATCGAGGCCAACTCCGTCCATGGTTCGGACAGCGCCGAGAACGCCAAGATCGAGATCGACTTCTTCTTCAAGCCGGAAGAGATCGTCGGCTGACGATGCCGAATGAGGGGGAGGGGCGGCATGTCCCTTCCCCGTCATGCCAGCGGAGGCTGGCATCCATGTCTCTCAATCAGCCAGATGGCATCTGGTGAGATGACAGACATGGACCCCAGCCTTCGCTGGGGTGACGCGTTTACTGCCTCTAGAATTCCATCATCGCCGCCAGCTTGGACGGCGCCGCGAGCCGCCAGCTTTCGCGCAGGCGATGCTCCACCTGCTCCCAGTCGGTATCGGGCTGGTCGAGCCGGATGCCGACCCAGCCCGACGGGCCGAGATAGGGCGGCTTGAAATAGATATCCGGATCGATGTCGATGAGCATCTCCTGCTCCTCGATGCCGCTCGTCTTGACCAGCAGCGCGGTACGGTCGTCGCTGTGGTGGTTGTGCCAGAAATAGGCGAACATCCGCTTGTCGGCGACGCGCCAGCAGGGCGACCCGTGCGAGACCTTCTCCTCGACCTGCGGCAGCGCCATGGCGAGCGCGCCGACCCGCGCGTGGACCGCCCTGGGATCGTCCGACGCCATCACTTCGCTCCCTTGTGCCGTGCCTTCCAGAGCCCGTCGAGCCGGGCCTGCGCCCCCTTGGCGCTGCTCCGCCCGATCAGCGACAGCCCGCGCAGGCGGATCGAGGTGCCGCCGAGGAAGCTGCCGTCGGTGACATAGCCGATGTCGTAGAGCGTCACGTCCTCGGCGATCTCGCCGTCAACCGTGAAGCGGGTGGTGATCGCGACCGGCAGGCGCGCGTCGCCGCGCGGGCGTTCGGGCTCGCCGGCCTCGCGGCGCGCCTTCTTGAGGCCGCTCGCGAACCATGAGGCTTCGATGCGGGGATCGGTGCTGTCGACCGGATCGACGCCGAGCGCCTTGGGGAAGGCGATGCTCTGGCCCTGGATCACCTGGTCGCCGGCGGCGTGGAGTTCGAGCCGGTCGCCGTCACCCTGCACCTCGGCGCGGAGGACGAGGATGCGGGCCTTGCTGCTCGCCGCGCGGCTCTCGGCGGTGCGGGCCTCCTCGCTGTGGCGGCGCTCGCTATAGCTGTTCCACAGCGTCAGCGCCGAGATGACGAGCGCCGATACGCCGAGGACCTCGGCCAGGGTGAGCCATCGTAACCTGCGCCGCCGGGCGGCGGCGGCCTCCGCACTGTCGTCAGCCATGCGTCCGGATATAGTCGGCGAGCGCTGCCGGATAAAGCCGATGTTCCTCGGCCAGGACGCGGTCGGCAAGCGTCTCGGGCGTGTCACCCGGCAGGATCGGCACGCGCGCCTGTCCGACCACCTCGCCGTCGTCGAGGGTCGCCGTGACGATGTGGACTGAGCAGCCGCCTTCGGCGTCGCCTGCCGCGATCGCACGGGCATGGGTGTCCAGCCCCTTATATTTGGGCAGCAGCGATGGGTGGATGTTGAGCATCCGGCCCGTCCAGCCGGCGACGAAGTCCTCGCTCAGGATGCGCATATAGCCGGCGAGCGCGACATAGCGGACGCCCGCGTCGCGCAATGCCTTGTCGATGATCGCGTCGAACGCGTCGCGGGAAAGGCCCTTATGGCTGTGCGCGAAGGTCGCGATCCCGGCCTCGCGGGCGATGGTCAGGCCGGGCGCATCGGGATTGTTCGACGCGACCAGCACCACCTCATAGGGGCAGTCGGCCGCCCGTGACGCCTCGACCAGCACGCTCATGTTGCTGCCGCGCCCGGAGATCAGGATGGCGATGGGGGTCTTGCCGCTCACGCGTCATTCCCGCGGAAGGGAGGCATGCCTAGCCCAGATGCGTGGCCGACCAGGCGGCCCGCGCGCTCCAGGTCTCGTCGCTGCCCCGGACGGTGCAGCCCTTGTCGCCCGCGGCGATATGGCCGATCCGCAACACCGTCTCGCCGGCCGCCTCCAGCGCGGCGCTGACGGCCGCGACGTCGGCCTCGTCGACGATCACCGCCATGCCGACGCCGCAGTTGAAGGTGCGGGCCATCTCATCGGGCTCGATATTGCCCTGCGCCTGGAGGAAGGCCATCAGCCGCGGCTGCGGCCACAGGTCGGCATCGACATGCGCGTGCAGCCCCTCGGGCAGGACGCGCGGGATGTTCTCGAGCAGGCCGCCGCCGGTGATGTGCGCCATCGCCTTGACCGCGCCCGAGCGGACCAGCGGCAGCAGCGCCTTCACATAGATGCGGGTCGGCGCGAGCAGCGCGTCGATCAGCAGCACGTCCTGGTCGAACAGGGCCGGGCGGTCGAGCTTCCAGCCCTTGTCGGCGGCGAGTCGGCGGACCAGCGAGAAACCGTTCGAATGGACGCCCGACGAGGCGAGGCCGAGGATCGTCTGGCCCGCCGCGACGCGGTTGCCGGTCAGCGCCTGGTCGCGCTCGACCGCGCCGACGCAGAAGCCGGCCAGGTCATAGTCGCCGTCGGCGTACATGCCGGGCATCTCCGCGGTCTCGCCGCCGATCAGCGCGCAGCCGGCGAGCTTGCAGCCCTCGGCGATGCCAGCGATCACCGCTTCGGCGACGCCGTTGTCGAGCCGCCCGGTCGCGAAATAGTCGAGGAAGAACAGCGGCTCGGCGCCCTGGACGATCAGGTCGTTGGCGCACATCGCGACCAGGTCGATGCCGACGCCGTCATGCTTGCCGCTGTCGATCGCCAGCTTGAGCTTGGTGCCGACGCCGTCATTGGCGGCGACCAGCAGCGGATCGTTGTAGCCGGCCGCCTTCAGATCGAAGAAGCCGCCGAAGCCGCCCAGGTCGGCATCGGCGCCGGGGCGCCGCGTCGCCTTGGCGAGCGGGCCGATCGCCTTGACCAGCGCATTGCCCGCCGCGATCGAGACGCCGGCCTTGGCATAGGTATAGGATTCTTGGTCGTTGCTGCTCATGCACGTCGCCCTAGACACATCGCTCTTGGATTTCCACGGCCAAGTCGCCAAAAGGCGTTTCGTGACCTTCGCCGACCGTCTTTTCCGTCCCTTCCCGCTGTCGATCCTGTGCGTCGCACTGTTCGCGGCGGCGCTGGCCTTTGCGCAGCTCGAGCGCGCCGACGAACGCGGCGTGCCGCCGATCGACGGGTCGGGCAGCTTCGAAGTCGACGGAATCAAGGTCGATATCGCCGCGCGCACCGCCGATCAGGCGCGCACCGCCGGCTGGCGCGAGGCGCAGCGCAAGGGCTGGAAGATGCTGTGGGCGCGGGTCAACGGCAAGCCGTTGGAGAATGCGCCGGGCCTGCCCGACTCGACGCTCGACTCGATCAGCGGCGGCATCGTCGTCGAAGAGGAGCATATCGGCCCCAACCGCTACATCGCGACGCTGGGCGTGCTGTTCGACCGCGCCCGCGCCGGCGAGCTGCTGGGGGTCAAGGGGGCGATCCGCCGGTCGGCGCCGATGCTCGTCATCCCGGTCGAATGGAGCGGCGCGACCCCCGTCAGCTTCGAGCGGCGCAGCGAATGGCAGAAGGCCTGGGCGCGCTTCCGCGCCGGCAACAGCCCGATCGACTATGTCCGCGTGTCGGGCACCGGCGCCGATCCGGTGCTGCTCAACGCCGCCCAGGCGCGCCGGCCCGGCCGGGGCTGGTGGCGGATGCTGCTCGATCAATATGGCGCCGCCGACATCGTCGTGCCCGAGGTCACCCTGTTCCGACAATGGCCGGGCGGGCCGGTGATCGGCAAGTTCGTCGCCCGTCACGGGCCCGATGCGGCGGTGATCGACAGCTTCACCCTCACCGCCGAGAACGGCGATGCGCTGCCCGCGATGCTCGATCGCGGCATCGAGCGGATCGACCGCGCCTACACCCGCGCTCTGCAGGAAGGCTCGCTGCGCACCGACAGGTCGCTGGTGGTCGAGACGCCGGCGGCCGAGGTGCCGATCGACGACGTGCTCGCGGAGATGGCGTCGGCCGCGACCAGCAACATCACCATCCAGGTCGAGACCCCCGATGCCGGGGCGCTGCGCGGATCGGAAACGGCGCTGCGCGGGATGACGGGGGTGACGGGCGTCCAGACTTCCAGCCTCGCGCTTGGGGGCATCTCGATCTTTCGGGTGAGCTTCTCGGGCCCGGCGGCAGCCTTCCGCGAGGCGCTGGTCGCGCGCGGCTGGCAGGTCGAGGACGTCGGCGGCGGCTACCGCATCCGCCGCGGCGGGAGCCAGCCCGCCCAATGACGGATCAGATCGCGCTGCCCTTCGTCTGGCCGGCGGATGAGGACGAGCGCGACTTCATCGTCAGCGAAGCCAACAGCACCGCCGTCCGCCATCTGGAACATTGGTCGCTATGGCCGGTGATGGCGACGGTGCTGACCGGCCCGCGCAAGTCGGGGCGGAGCCTGCTCGGCCGCATCTTCGCCGCCAAGACCGGCGGCCGCTTCGTCGACAATGCCGATACCCAGGACGAGGAGAAGCTGTTCCACGCCTGGAACGCGGCGCAGGCCGACCACAAGCCGCTGCTGCTGGCCGCGGACCTGCCCTCGGCCAAGTGGCGGATCAAGCTGCCCGACCTGCGCTCGCGCCTTCTCGCCAGCCCGCATGTCGCGATCGAGCAGCCGGATTTCCCGCTGATGCTGGGCCTGGTCGAAAAGCTGCTCCACATCCGCGGCCTGGCCGTCCGGCCGGAGGTGGTGCGCTATGTCGCGTCGCGGATAGAGCGCAGCTATGTCGGCATCGGCCGGATCGTCGACGCGCTCGACGAGGCGGCGCTGGCGCGGCGGCGGCCGATCACCATGGCGGTGGCCCGTGAGGCCCTTGCGGCGATCGGTGTCACGGAGGATACATATAGGCTGCTATGATGAGCGGCTATGGATTCGATCGAACAACCCGAGCATGACGAGGAACTGGTCGGCGCTCTTTCGCCGATCGAGCCGATCTCCCTTCGCGATCGCTATTTCAATCGCGAGCTGAGCTGGCTGGCGTTCAACGAGCGTGTGCTGGAAGAGGCATCCAATTCCGCGCACCCGCTGCTCGAGCGGCTCCGTTTCCTGTCGATCTCGGGCAATAATCTGGACGAGTTCTTCATGGTCCGCTTCGCGGGCCTGCGTGCGCAGCAGATCGAGGAGGTCGACACGCTATCGCCCGACGGGCTGACCGTCGCGCAGCAGATCGAGGGCGCCTCCGACCGCGCCGACCAGCTGATGGCCGAGCAGCAACTCGTCTGGGACCGGCTGCGCGACGAGCTCGCCGCGTCGGGTATCGTCGTTCTGGAGGAAATCGAGGGCCAGGACGCGATCTGGCTCGAAGCCTATTTCCGCGACCATATCTTCCCGGTGCTGACGCCGCAGGCGCTCGATCCCGCGCATCCCTTTCCGTTCATCCCGAACAAGGGCTTCAGCCTGCTGTTCGACCTGACCCGCCTGTCGGACGGCGAGCAGGTGTTCGAGCTGCTGATGGTCCCGTCGACCCTGCCGCGCTTCATCCGGCTGCCGGGCGATGGCGCGCGCTATGTCGCGATCGAGACGATGGTGCGGCGATTCACCTCGGTCCTCTTCCCCGGATATGAGGTGCGCGGCCATGGCGCGCTGCGCATCATCCGAGACAGCGATATCGAGGTGGAGGAGGAGGCCGAGGACCTCGTCCTCTACTTCCGCACCGCGATCAAGCGTCGGCGGCGCGGCCGGGTGATCCGGATCGAGCTCGAAGGCGGCATGTCGACCTCGCTCGAGCCGCTGTGGAAGGACCAGATCGGCGGCGCCGACAGCTTCGTCACGGAATCGGGCAGCTTCCTGGGCATCGCCGACCTCGCCCGACTGGTCGAGGAGGACCGTCCGGACCTGAAGTTCACGCCGTTCAGCCCGCGCTTCCCCGAGCGGATTCGCGAGCATGGCGGTGACTGCTTCGCCGCGATCCGCGCGAAGGACATCGTCGTCCACCACCCTTATGAGACGTTCGACGTCGTGCTCGCCTTCCTGCGGCAGGCGGCACAGGACCCCGACGTCGTCGCGATCAAGCAGACGCTCTACCGCGCCGGCAAGCAGTCGGCGGTGATCCGCGCGCTGGTCGACGCGGCCGAGGCGGGCAAGTCGGTGACCGCGGTGGTCGAGCTCAAGGCGCGCTTCGACGAGGAGCAGAACCTGCTCTGGGCATCGCAGCTCGAACGTGCGGGCGTGCAGGTGGTCTACGGCTTCATCGACTGGAAGACCCACGCCAAGGTCTCGATGGTGGTGCGGCGAGAAGGCGACGGGCATCGCACCTACTGTCACTTCGGTACGGGCAACTACCACCCGATCACGGCGCGCATCTACACCGACCTCAGCTTCTTCACCGCCGATCCGCGGCTGGGGCGCGACGTGGCGCAGATCTTCAACTACATCACCGGCTATGTCGAACCGACCGATCTGAACCTGGTCACCATCTCGCCGCACGGCATGCGCGACGAGCTGGCGCGGCTGATCGACGCCGAGATCGACCATGCCCGCGAGGGTCGCGACGCGGCGATCTGGGCGAAGATGAACTCGCTGGTCGACCCGGCGATCATCGAGAAGCTCTACCGCGCGAGCGCGGCGGGCGTGCAGATCGACCTCGTCATCCGCGGCATGTGCTGCCTGCGGCCCGGCGTTCCCGGGCTGTCGGAGAATATCCGGGTGAAGTCGGTGGTCGGCCGCTTCCTCGAGCACAGCCGGATCATCTGCTTCGGCAACGGTGCGGCGCTGCCCAACCGCAAGGCGAAGGTGCTGATCAGCTCGGCCGACTGGATGCCGCGCAACTTCGACCGGCGCGTCGAATATCTGCTGCCGATCGAGAACCCGACGGTCCATGCGCAGATCCTCGATCAGGTGATGGTCGCCAACCTGATCGACGACGAGCAGAGCTGGCGGCTGCTGCCGGACGGCAATTATGAGCGGATCGTGCCCGGCAAGCGGCCGTTCAACCTGCACCGCTATTTCATGACCAACCCGTCCTTGTCGGGTCGCGGCGCCGCGCTCCGCCAGTCGGGCCAAGTGCCGAAGCTGACGCTCAGACGCGACTGATCCGCACAGGGGCGGGCGGCAGCCAGCGCTCCGCCAGCCCGGCCCAGACCAGCGCCAGCCCGAAGCCCGCGAGCACGTCCCCTGGCCAGTGGACGCCGAGCGCGAGCCTGGTCCAGCCGATCGCAGCCGCCATCGCGACCGTGGTTGGGAGCAGGAAGCGGCGCTGCCGGTCGAACAGCATCGCCAGCGCCAGCCAGACGAGCAGCGTGCCCGCCGCATGCGCGCTGGGGAAGCTGGGCGAGCTGACGTCGTCGAGCCGTCCGGCCAATGGCGGCCGCCCACGCGCGCACATGAATTTCGCCGTCTCGACCGCAAGCCGTCCCGTCGCGACGGTCAGGACCAGCCACAGCGCGCGGCGCTGGTCGCCGTGCAACGCGAGCCCGGCGGCCACCACCAGGGCGAAAGGGGCCAGCAGCGACAGGCCGCCGAGCATCGTCAGGCCCCGAATCGCGGGGACGGCGGGCGACATGGAGTCGAGGCGGAAGAGCGCGAGCAGGGTGAGGTCCAGCTCCGGCGCGAGCCGCCACAGCGCGAGTCCGGCGATCATCAGGATCAGCCCCGAAAGCATCAGCGGCGATGGGCGGAATCCGCGCGGCATGGCGCCTCATTAACCCGACAAAGGCGCGAAAGGGACCGAAAATCGGCAGCGCTCGCCGTTTGCGCGGGCATCGATTTCGGCTACATCGGGCGCCTATGTCGTCCATCTCGATGTTCCGTCGCGCGAGGACCCCGGCACCCGGCCATGCCCGTGTCGGAATCATCGATATCGGCTCCAACTCGATCCGCCTCGTCATCTATGACGGACCGGCCCGGATTCCGGCTGCGCTGTTCAACGAAAAGGTGATGGCCGGGCTCGGCAAGGGCGTGTCGCGCGATGGAATGCTCGACACCGAGGCAGTCGAGCGGGCGCTGTCCGCACTCGCGCGGTTCCGGCGGCTGGCCGAGCAGATGGGAGTGCCGCAGCCGCGCACCGTCGCCACCGCGGCGGTGCGGGAGGCGAGCAACGGCCAGCAGTTCATCGACCGCGTGCTCGACCTTGGGCTGCCGGTCGAGATTCTGTCGGGCCACGACGAGGCGCGAATGGCCGGGATGGGCGTGATCGCCTCGATCCCGCAGGCGAACGGCATTGTCGGCGACCTCGGCGGCGGCAGTCTGGAGCTGGCGCGCGTGGTCGACGGCGAGGTACGCGAGACCAGTTCCTTTCCGCTCGGCGTGCTGCGTATCGACGCGGTCAAGGCCAAGGGGCCGCGCGCGCTCCGCAACCTCGTCGTCCGGACGCTGGAGGAAAATGACTGGGCGGGGAAGGGGGCGGGGCTGCCCTTCTACATGGTCGGCGGATCGTGGCGTTCGCTCGCCCGGCTAGACATGCACCTGACCGGCTACCCGCTGCCGATCGTCCACCATTATTGGATGCCGCCGGAAAACGCCCAGCATCTGGTGCGCGTCCTCGCGCATCTCGACCGTAAGCGGCTGCGCGACGTGGTCGGCCTGTCGGGCGCCCGCATCCCGACGCTGTCGCATGCCGCGTTGCTGCTCAGCCATGTCGTCCGCCGACTGGGATCGAGCGAACTGATCGTCTCGGCCTATGGCTTGCGCGAAGGGCTGCTGTTCGACGACCTCGACGAATATCAGCGCGCGCAGGACCCGCTGATCGCCTCGACCCGCGAGGAAGGCGCACGCCAGGGCCGTTTCCCCGAACATGGCGACCTGCTCGACCGCTGGCTCGCTCCGCTGTTCGCGAACGAGGGCCCGGCCGACACGCGCATCCGCCACGCGACCTGCCTGCTCGCCGACGTGGGCTGGCGCGCCCATCCCGAATTCCGCGCCGAACGCGGCATCGAGACCGCGCTGCACGGCAACTGGGTCGGTATCGATTCGCGCGGGCGCGGGATGATGGCGCATGCGCTGTGGACCAGCTTCGGCGGGCAGGGCGTGGTGCCGGTGATCAACGGCATCTGTTCGCCGTCGGAAATCGTCTCCGCCGAGCGCTGGGGGCTGGCGCTGCGGCTGGGCCAGCGTTTCTCGGGCGGTGTCGTCGATGCACTGGCCGGCAGCAGGTTGTCGATCGGCGGCGGCGCGCTCGAACTCCATGTCGAACGCGACAATGCGATCCTCTACGGCGAGGCCGTCGAACGCCGCCACAAGGCACTTGCCGCCGCCTTCGGCCTGCCGGCGCGGCTGATCCTCGGATAACATCTCGCCATCCCGGCGGAGGCCGGCATCTCGGGAGAGGGGAGGCGAGGCCGTCGCAGGGGCCTGCTGAGATGCCGGCCTCCGCGGCATGACGGGGAGCACGGCATTTCCCCGCGATTATCCGGCGGTTGGCCGATAGCGGCTTGAGGGCGGTGCGGCATTGTGACTGCTTGGCCGACGGCGGGGGCCTGCCGGGAGTGGCTATGGACAAGGCTCACAGGTTCCGGCCCGATATCCAGGGGCTGCGCGCATTGGCCGTGCTGCCCGTCGTAGCCTTCCATGCCTTTCCCGACCTGTTGCCCGGCGGCTTCGTCGGGGTCGACATCTTCTTCGTCATCTCCGGCTATCTGATCACCCGTATCCTTCATCAGGAGTTGCGCGAGGGGCGGTTCAGCATCGCCGGCTTCTACGTTCGCCGGGTGCGGCGGCTGTTCCCCGCGCTCTACTTGATGCTGTTCGCGACGATGCTGCTCGGATTGATCCTGCTGCCGCCGCAGGAACTGCGTGAGCTGGCGAAGACGGTCGCTGCCACGGTCGGCTTCGTCGCCAATTTCCTGTTCTACGATCTGTCGGGCTATTTCGACGGGCAGTCGGAGCTCAAGCCGCTGCTGCACACCTGGTCGCTCGCGGTCGAGGAACAGTTCTACCTGGTCTTCCCGCTTGCGCTGGCGGCGGTCTGGCGGCTGCAGCCGCGCTGGCTGCCCGTCATCTTATGGGTGGCGGCGGCGCTATCGCTGGCGTGGAGCGTCCGGGAGCTGGGGCAGGACGCTTCGCGCGCCTTCTATTACCCCTGGCCTCGCGCCTTCGAGCTGCTGATCGGCGCGATCGTCGCGGTGGGCGCGATCCCGCCGATCCGCCACCAGACCGTCCGCGACGGGTTGTCGCTGCTCGGAATCGCGCTGATCGCCGCGTCGCTGCTGCTGCTGTCCGACGAGCAGCCCTTTCCGGGGTTCACCGCGTTGCTGCCCTGCGCAGGCGCGGCGTTGATCCTCGCGGCGGGGGAGGAGGGCGAGTCGCTGGGCGGCCGCGCGCTCAGCCTGGCGCCGCTCGTGCTGGTCGGATCGCTCTCCTATTCGCTCTATCTCTGGCACTGGCCGGCGCTGGTCTTCGGTCGCTATCTCGCGCTCCGCCCGCTGACCGCGCCCGAGGCGATCGCGGCGGTGGCGGTCGCTTTCGCGCTGGCCTGGGCGTCGTGGCGCTATGTCGAGAGCCCGGTGCTGAAATGGCGGCTGCCGCACTGGCGGGTATTGGCCGCCGGCGGCGCGACGATGGCGGCGACGGCGGCGCTCGCCGCGGCGGTGGTGCTCGGCCACGGGCTTCCCCAGCGGCTCGACCCGATGGGGCGGACGCTGATCGCGGCGGCCGGCGACAGCAGCGATTTCCGCGCCACCTGCCATAGCGGTGAGCATGAGGTGATCCCCTATCGCAAGCTCTGCGCCTTCGGCGATCCGCAGGCCGCGCCGAGCCTGGCGGTCTGGGGCGACAGCTTCGGCGCCGAATTCGTCGTGGCGCTGGGCGAGAAGATGGCGCGCGAGCGCCGGTCGGTGCTGCAGGTCACCGCGTCGGGCTGTCCGCCCGCGCTCGGCTACAATCCCCGGCGCCGGCCCGGCTGCGCTGCCTATAATGCCGAACGCCTCGCCGAGCTCGCAGCCGATCCGCGCATCCGCGAGGTGGTGCTGGTCGTCAACTATCTGGGTTTCATGGCCGATACGCCCGACCAGCAGGCGGCGCTGCTCGACGGGGTCGAACGAACCGCACAGGCGCTCCATGCCCATGGCAAGACGCTGAGCCTGGTCTATTCGATCCCGCGCATGCCTTTCGTGGCGCCGACCGCGCTGGCGATGGAGACGCTGCGCGGTGGCGATCCGTCCGGCTTCGGCCAACGGCGCGCCGATTTCGACCGACGCGACGCGATCGTCTCGGCCCGACTCGACCGCATCGTCCGCGAGACCGGGGCCGATCGGATCGTGCCCGCGCAGCGGCTCTGCGGCGACCGGCTCTGCCCGGCCTATCGGCCCGGCGCCGGCGTGCTCTATTTCGATCATGCGCATCTCAGCATCGCCGGCGCCCGCTACCTGCTGGCCGGCGTCCGCGTCTGAGGCATTGCGCGAGCGGCCCATCGGCGCGAGACAGCAGTCATGATGATCACCGAGATCGAAGACTTCTTCACGCGCGGCTGCGGCCGCTGCGAGCGGTTCGACACGCCCGATTGCTCGGCGCGCCATTGGGAGCGCGGGCTCGCCCGGCTCCGCGAGATTTGCCGGAGCGCCGGTCTCGAAGAGACGGTGAAATGGGGGCACCCCTGCTATGTGCATGCGGGCCGCAACATCGCGATCATGGGCGCGTTCCGGGGCGATTTCCGGCTGAGCTTCATGAACGCGGCGCTGCTGAAGGACCGCGAAGGCGTGCTCGAACGGCAGGGGCCGAACACCCGGCACCCGGACATGATCCGCTTCACCTCCGCCGACGACGTCGACCGGCTGGAACCCGTCATCCGCGCCTATCTGGGCGAGGCGATGGACTATGCCGCGAAAGGCGTGAAGCCGCCCAGGGACGATAGCGAGCCCGAACCGCCGCCCGAACTCTCCGAAGCGCTCGATGCCGACCCCGAGCTGGCCGAGGCGTTCCACGCCCTGACCCCCGGCCGCCGGAAAAGCTATGTGATCAACCTCAATTCGGCGAAGCAGTCCGAGACGCGGGTGAAGCGCATCGCCGGATTCCGCGACAGGATCATGGCCGGCAAGGGCGCGCTGGAGCGCTGAGCCTAACCCTGGTCGCCGTCGAGCGCGGACATCACCATCCGGCCGTTGCGTACGCTGAACGCCAGCCGGCCCTCGACCAGCGCCAGCGCGTCCTTGCCGAAGATGTCGAAGCGCCAGCCGTCGAGCATCGGCAGGTCGCGGACGCCCGCGGCGAGCAGTTCGAGGTCGTCGGCGCGCGCGATCAGGCGCGGCGCGACGTCGGCATCGCGCGAGCGGACCTTGAGGAGGAGCTTGAGCAGGTCGGCGATCAGCGCGCCTTCCTTGCCGAGGCCGGGCTTGCGATCCTCGCGCGGCGGCATCTCGGCATCGGGCAGCGGCTCGGCCTCGGCGATCGCGGTCATCAACCGGGCGCCGATGTCGTTCTGCGCCCAGCTCGGCGACAGGCCGCGCACCCGCGACAGATCGGCCTGGACCTTGGGCGGATGCGAGGCGAGGTCGGCCAGCGTCTCGTCCTTGGCGATGCGGCCGCGGGGCAGGTTCTTCGACCGCGCCTCGCGCTCGCGCCAGGCGGCAATCGCCTTGAGCCGGCCGAGCACCTCGGGCTTGCGGCTGGGCAGGCGGATGCGGGTCCAGGCCAGCTCGGGCAGGTTGGCGTAGCTGGCGGGATCGCCGAGCCGCTCCATCTCATTGTCGAGCCAGCCGCCGCGCCCGGACTTGCGCAGCTTCTCCAGCATGCGCGGGAAGATCGCCGAGAGATGGGTGACGTCGCCGATCGCATAGTCGATCTGCCGCTTGTCGAGCGGGCGGCGGGCCCAGTCGGTGAAGCGCGCGCCCTTGTCGAGCTTGATGCCCAGCATCGTCTCGACCAGGTTCGAATAGCCGATCTGCTCGCCCAGCCCCATCGCCATCGCGGCCACCTGCGTGTCGAACAGCGGATAGGGGGTCTTGCCGGTCAGGTTGTGGACGATCTCCAGGTCCTGGCCGCCGGCGTGGAAGACCTTGAGCACCTCGTCATTCTCGACCAGCAGGTCGAGCAGCGGCGTGAGGTCGATCTCCTTCGCCTTGGGATCGATCGCGGCGGCTTCCTCGCTGTTGGCGATCTGGATCAGGCAGAGGTCCGGCCAATAGGTGCTCTCGCGCATGAATTCGGTGTCGACCACGACATAGGGCGAGGCGGCGAGGCGGGTGCAGAGATTGGCGAGCGTCGCGCTGTCGGTAATCAGGGGGTGAATGTGCATGCTTTCGTGCATAGCTTGGTTACAACGCTTGACAAGCGCTGCTCGTGCGCGCGAAGCGCTCCGCTCGCAAATTCACCGGAAAGTTGAAACGTCACCATGATGCACGCCTATCGCACGCACAATTGCGGCCAGCTTCGGGCCCAGGACGTCGGGTCCCAGGTCCGCCTGTCGGGCTGGGTGCATCGCAAGCGCGACCATGGCAACCTGCTGTTCGTCGACCTGCGCGACCATTATGGCCTGACGCAGATCGTCACCGACATCGAGTCGGAGGCGTTCAAGCAGCTCGAGCGGCTGCGCGTGGAATCGGTCGTCACGATCACCGGCGACGTCGTCGCCCGCGCGGGCGAGGCGGTGAACCCCAATCTGGCGACCGGCGAGATCGAGGTCCGCGCCCGCGAGGTCTCGGTCCAGTCGACCGCGCAGGAACTGCCGCTGCCGGTGGCGGGCGAGGCCGACTATCCCGAGGATATCCGCCTGCGCTATCGCTTCCTCGATCTGCGCCGCGACCGCATCCACGCCAATATCGTGCTGCGCTCGAACGTGATCGCCTCGATCCGCCGCCGCATGATCGACCAGGGCTTCACCGAATATCAGACGCCGATCCTGACCGCCTCGTCGCCCGAGGGCGCGCGCGACTTCCTGGTTCCGAGCCGCATCCATCCGGGCAAATTCTACGCGCTGCCGCAGGCGCCGCAGATGTTCAAGCAGCTGCTGATGGTGGCGGGCTTCGACCGTTATTTCCAGATCGCCCCCTGCTTCCGCGACGAGGACGCCCGCGCCGACCGCTCGCCGGGCGAGTTCTACCAGCTCGACTTCGAGATGAGCTTCGTCACCCAGGAGGACGTGTTCGCCGCGATCGAGCCGGTGCTGCACGGCGTGTTCGAGGAGTTCGCCGACGGCCGCGCGGTCACCCCGGCGCCGTTCCCGCGCATCGCCTATCGCGACGCGATGCTGCGCTACGGATCGGACAAGCCCGACCTGCGCAACCCGCTGGAGATCACCGACGTCACCGAGCATTTCAAGGGCTCGGGCTTCGGCCTGTTCGCGCGGATCGTCGAGGGCGGCGGCGTCGTCCGCGCGATCCCGGCACCGGGCGCGGGCGCGAAGAGCCGCAAATTCTTCGACGACATGAACGACTGGGCGCGCGCCCAGGGCCATGCCGGCCTCGGCTACATCAATATCAAGGGCGGCGAAGCCGGCGGACCGATCGCCAAGAACCACGGCGAGGAGGCGACCGCCAAGCTGATCGCGGCGCTGGGTCTCGGTCCCGACGATGGCGTGTTCTTCGCGGCGGGCAAGGAGCTGGCCGCGGCCAAGCTGGCTGGCGCCGCGCGCACCCGCGTCGGCGAGGAGCTGGGGCTGATCGAGCAGGGCGTGTTCAAATTCTGCTGGGTCGTCGACTTCCCGATGTTCGAATATGACGAGGACGCGAAGAAGATCGACTTCAGCCATAACCCCTTCTCGATGCCGCAGGGCGAGATGGAGGCGCTGGAGACCAAGGATCCGCTCGATATCCTCGCCTATCAGTACGACATCGTCTGCAACGGCGTGGAGCTCTCGTCGGGCGCGATCCGGAACCACCGGCCCGAGATCATGTACAAGGCGTTCGAGATCGCCGGTTACACCAAGGAGCAGGTCGAGGAGAATTTCTCGGGCATGCTCAACGCCTTCAAGTTCGGCGCGCCGCCCCACGGCGGTTCGGCCCCCGGCATCGACCGCATCGTCATGCTGCTGGCCGATGAACCGAACATCCGCGAGGTCGTGCTGTTCCCGATGAACCAGAAGGCCGAGGACCTGATGATGGGCGCACCGTCGCAGGTCAGCCTGAAGCAGCTCCGCGAGCTGAACATCCGGGTGGTGGAGCAGAGCAAGCAGTAAGCTTCATCTTCTTGCCGTCATGCCTGCGAAGGCAGGCATCCATGTCTGTATTCTTCCCAGATGTCATTTCGGGTGAAGAGAGACATGGACCCCAGCCTTCGCTGGGGTGACGTGAGAAGGAGAGGGGCCGGAACGCCCCACTGTGACCTGTCCCATAGCTGGACGGTTCCGAAACCATTTACCAACTCCCGCGCTTTATAGGACTCTCCCCGACGCATTATGGGGAGCGACTCGGGCTGGGAGTGTTGTCGCTTGGCGATCGATCTCGCGGATTATGAGAAGGGGGCGCCCTTCGACGGCGATTATGATGCGGCCCTGGCGGAGGTGCAGAAGCGCCTGTCCCGCCTGCAGGTGGCGCATGTCGTCTGCAACCTGCGCAGCATGATCCTGTTCGAGGGCTGGGACGCCGCCGGCAAGGGCGGCGCGATCCAGCGGCTGACGACGGGCTGGGACCCGCGCCACTTCCACGTCTGGCCGATCTCGGCACCGACCGAGGAGGAGCGGGGGCGGCATTTCCTCTGGCGCTTCTGGCAGAAGCTGCCTGGGCGGGGGCGGATCGCGATCTTGGACCGCACCTGGTATGGCCGCGTGCTCGTCGAGCGGGTCGAGGCCTATGCCAGCGAGCGCGAATGGCGGCGCGCCTATGACGAGATCAACGAGTTCGAGGCGCAGCAGCAGGCCGATGGCGTCACCATCGTCAAGTTGTTCCTGCACGTGACGCAGGAGGAGCAGGACAAGCGGCTCGCCGACCGGCTCGACCATCCGTGGAAGCGCTGGAAGGTCACGCCCGAGGATTTCCGCAACCGTGCGCGGCGCGACGACTATCTCGCCGCGATGAAGGAGATGTTCCGCGAGACCGACACGCGCTGGGCGCCGTGGACGGTGATCGACGGCAACGACAAGAAGGCCGCACGCATCGCCGCGCTGACCCATATCGCCGATTCGCTGGAGCGGATCGTGCCGCTCGAACCGCCCGCGCTCGACCCTGATTTCGAGCGTTATGCGCGCGTCCAGCTCGGCCTTCCGGAAAAGCGGTGAATCGGCGGCAATGCGCCGCTTCTCGCCCCTTGCGGATGTGACGCCTTTGTTGCAGCATCGTATCGCGGCCGAAAAACGGGCCGTGCGGCCGGAGCGCCGCGTGCCGCAGCTACATAAAAATTGGTAGGGGATGAAGGCATGAATAAACAGGAGCTTATCGGCACCGTCGCCGAGGCCACCGGCATGACCAAGAATGATGCTTCGAAGGCGGTCGAAGCGGTGTTCGATTCGATTACCACCCAGCTCAAGAAGGGCGACGAGGTCCGCCTCGTCGGTTTCGGCACTTTCTCGGTGACGAAGCGCAAAGCCTCCACCGGCCGCAACCCGCGCACCGGAGAACCCATGAAGATCAGCGCATCGAGCCAGCCCAAGTTCAAGCCGGGCAAGGGCCTCAAGGACGCCGTCAACTAAATCCGGTTATCGCCCGGCGTCGACCCGGGCGAGGGGGGCAAGGCCGCCGCGTCCTCATCGACGCGTGCGGCCTTCGCCTGTCGGGCGGCGCTTTCGGCGACGGCGTCCGATCCCGATCGTTTTTGGGGCTGGACAGGACGAACGTCCCGCCCTATCCGCACAGCCGTTCGCGGGGCACGCTCCGCGCGACGTTGCAGAGTGGGCGCATAGCTCAGTGGTAGAGCACTGTGTTCACACCGCAGGGGTCGCAGGTTCAAACCCTGCTGCGCCCACCACTCTGCCCCACTGATATCGATAACTTATCGCCGGTCGCCTTGAGGCGCCCACCGTTCAGTGGCGTCCCTGAATCTCATTGCGAGCGGCCTCCGCGAGGAAGGCGCTGCGAGTCAGCTTGCGGTCGCGCGCCGCCATGTCGATCGCCGCCAGCGTACCCATGTCGAGGGACAGGTTGACGCGGGTCAGCTTGCCGCTGGTGGTCATGCGGGGAACGGCGATCAGGAAAGCTCCCTCGGCCAGGTCTTTGGCGGCCTGCTCGCGAATGGCGGTCACGCTGCTGGCTGTCGGCTCGGCTTGATCTTCGAGCCACAATTCCATTGCTTCGACCGCGTTCGGAACGACGTCATCCAAGTCATCAGCCGCCGAGAAGCATCCGGGCAGGTCGGGAAAGTGGACGCCATAGGCGCTGTCCTCGTCCTTGTGCACGATGGCGTAGAAATACTTCATCTCATGTCTCCATCAGGACGCCCTAGAGCCATCCCGCTGCCCTTGCGATGCTGCGGGCCGTGCCGATTGGCAGGTCCCGCTTCGGGTGGGGAACGACCAGCGATACCTCGCCTCGGCGGAACTTGTGATGCGATCCTCGCGCCGACACCTGCTCCCAGCCTTCCGAGAGGAGCCGCTTGATGATCTTCCTGCTGTCCCGCTCCATGTGTAAATATTTACACATGAATTCGAAAAATCAAGGCTCCTTACGCAAATAATTGCGCAATCCCCAATCAGACGCTGAACCCTTGCCGCTCCAGCGCGGCGATCAGCGTGGGGCGGTGGACCCGGCTGCCGGGGACCAGCGAGGCTACCGCCATCGGCAGGCGCCAGGCGTCGATCGCGGCGTCGCTCAGGCCGGTGCTCTCGCGATACTGACGCAGGTAGAAGTCGGCGGTCATCGCGCGGATGTGGCGCAGCGGCGGGACATTGCGCAGGCTGGGGCCGTAGCCGGCATAGCGGAACAGCAGCTCGGTGCGTGCAACGTCGCCGGCGGGATCGCCCGCCGAGGCGTTCGACCAGTCGATGGCTGCGATCCCGGCGCGGGTCAGGATGACGTTGCCCGGATGATAGTCGCCATGACAGAAGCGGTCGCCGCGCGGGATGGCGTGGAGCCGTTCGAGCGCGGCGGTGCGGAGCTGCTCGCCCACCTCGGCCTGTTCGATGCGGACATGGATGATGTCGTGCTGATGGTGCGGCAGGCCGGCCGCGCCGCAGAGGTGGATGCGCGCCTGATAGTCGGCGAAGCGGCGCAGCAGCGCGCGGGTTCGGAACGGGCGCAGGACGGGGAGGCGGAGCAGCGGCTTGCCGACCAGTTCCTCGAAGACGATCCCGCTGCGGTCGCCATGGTCGCGCGTGCCGAAGGCGCGGGCGACGTGGAGGCCCTGGTCGACGGCATGGCGGACGCCGTCATGCTCGCGCGCGATCACACCGGGGTCGAGGCCCTCGCGGTAGAGCTTCAGCACGCGGCCGCCAGCCAGGCGGAACACGTCCGCGCTGCCGCCGCTGCCGATCAGCGTCTGGAGCTTCAATCTGATCATCGCATTCCGCCCTTGGATCGACCGATAGGGCGAATCTTCATGGGCTTGCAACATATCGCGCTCGCCGCGTTGACAGCCGGCCGCCCCCCGTCCATCGCGGAGGACCCTGACGTCGTGGAGATGGACCGATGATGAACGGACCGGCCGCCCTCACCCTGTCGCTGCTGATGCTCGGCGGGCTGGTGCTCGGGATCGGCGGGCTGTGGATGATCGTCCGCAAGAATGATCCGAAACGCGGCTGGCTGATGATCGTCGCCGCGATGGTGATGTTCGCCAACGTCGCGATCTGGACGGCTCCGCTCCGCTGAGCGGCGGACAAAAAAGGGGGCCGAAGCCCCCTTTCCCGAAATCAGCGGTCGCCCGACAGCCGCATGTCGAGATAGTCGTCCACCGATTTCATCAGTTCGGGCATCTCGTCCGCGAAGAAGTGGTTCGCACCCGGGATGGTATCGTGATGGATGGTGATGTGGCGCTGGGTCCGCAGCTTGTCGACCAGCTTCTGCACGGCACCGGGCGTCACCACCTCGTCGCTGTCGCCCTGGATGATGATGCCCGAAGAAGGGCAGGGCGCCAGGAAGGTGAAGTCGTACATGTTGGCGGGCGGGGCGATCGAGATGAAGCCCTTGATCTCCGGCCGGCGCATCAGCAGTTGCATGCCGATCCAGGCGCCGAAGCTGAAGCCGGCGATCCAGGTGGTCTGCGCCTCGGGATGGATCGACTGGACCCAGTCGAGCGCCGAAGCGGCGTCGCTGAGCTCGCCGATGCCGTTGTCGAAGGTGCCCTGGCTCTTGCCGACGCCGCGGAAGTTGAAGCGCAGCGTCGCGAAGCCCCGGCGGACGAAGGTCTGGTAGAGCGCCTGGACGATGCGGTTGTTCATCGTGCCGCCGCCCTGCGGATGCGGGTGAAGGATCATCGCAACGGGCGCGCGCGGGCGCGGCCCGGGATTGAAGCGGCCTTCGAGGCGGCCTTCGGGACCAGGGAAAATGACTTCGGGCATCGATATCCTTCGGGACATGCATGGGGCCGGGCGCGCCGGATGGCGCGCCGCCGATCGAGAGCCTATATAGGCTCGGCCCCATCGGGTGCAATCAAATGGAGCATGTCGCCGCTTGGCTACCCCGCGACTCTATCTCGATCATGCCGCAACCACGCCGCTGCATCCGGCGGCTCGCGCGGCGATGGCGCAGGCGCTGGATCGCTGGGCCAACCCGTCCTCGCCCCATGCCGAGGGGCGCGCCGCCCGCGCGGCGCTCGAGGAGGCGCGCGCGCGGATCGGCCGGGCGCTGGGCTTCGACGGCGCGATCCTCTTCACCAGCGGCGCGACCGAGGCGATCGAGATCGCGCTGCGCCGGGCCAAGGCGGACGGGCGCCTCGTCTCGGCGGTCGAGCATGACGCGGTGCGCCGCGCGGTCCCCGAAGCGGCGGTGCTGCCGGTCGATGGCGACGGGCTGGTCGGGCCGCTGCCCGACGCGGCGCGCGGGGCGCTGGTCGCGGTCCAGGCGGTCAACAACGAGACCGGGGTAATCCAGCCGCTCGACCGGATCGGCGCGGCGGTTCGTGACGGCGGCGGGCTGCTGCTTGCCGACTGCGCGCAGAGCGCCGCCAAGCTGGCCCTGCCCGAGGCCGACTTCATCGCGCTGTCGGCGCACAAGCTGGGCGGCCCGCCGGGGATAGGCGCGCTGCTGGTGCGCGACCTCGCGACGCTGAGCCCCAGTGGCGGGCAGGAGCAGGGCTATCGCGGCGGGACCGAGAACCTGCCTGCCGTGCTCGGCTTCGCGGCAGCGGTCGAGATGGGTTTCGATTGGATCGAGCGGGCGGCGGCCTTGCGCGCCCGGCTCGACGCGGCGATCGCGGCAGCGGGCGGCATCGTCGTCGCGGCTGCGCGCGAGCGGCTGCCGACCATCGCCAGCTATCGCATGCCCGGGGTTGCCGCGACCGCGCAGTTGATCCGCTTCGACATGGCCGGGATCGCGGTGTCGGCGGGCAGCGCCTGTTCCTCGGGCAGTCTCAAGCCCAGCCATGTGCTGGCGGCAATGGGCTGGGACGAGGCGAGCGCGCGCGAGGTGGTGCGGATCAGCTTCGGCCGCGACACGAGCGAGGCCGACATCGATCGGGTCGCCGCCGAATGGCGGACGATCGCGACGGCGGCGAGGGCGCGCGCGGCATGATCTATCTCGACTATCAGGCGACGACTCCGCTGGCGCCCGAGGCGCGCGCCGCGATGCTGCCTTTCCTCGACGACAAGTTCGGCAATCCCCATTCGCCGCACCGCCTGGGCCGCGAGGCGGCCGCGGCGGTCGAGGTCGCGCGCGGACAAGTGGCCTCGCTGCTGCCAGGGGGCGGGCGCGTCGCCTTCACCAGCGGCGCGACCGAGGCGCTCAACTGGGCGATCAAGGGTACGCGCGGGCCGATCGTCACTGTCGCGACCGAACACGCCGCGGTGCTCGACAGCGTCCGGGCGGTGGGCCAGGCGGGGCGCGAGGTCCGCATCCTGCCGGTCGATGCCGAGGGACTGATCGACCCCGAACAGGCGCGGGCGGCGATCGCGCCCGGCACCGGGCTCGTCGCCGTCATGCTGGTCAACAACGAGATCGGCGTGATCCAGCCGGTCGAGGCGCTCGCCGCGCTCGCCCATCGGGCGGGCGCGCTGTTCCTGTGCGACGCGGTGCAGGGCTATGGCCGGGTGCCGATCCCGGACGGCTGCGACCTGGTCGCGATCTCGGCGCACAAGGTCCATGGCCCCAAGGGCATCGGCGCGCTGTGGGTGCGCGACGGGGTGACGCTCGAACCGCTGCTCCATGGCGGCGGGCAGGAGGCGCCGGGCCGGTCGGGCACGCTGGCGCCGATGCTCTGCGCCGGTTTCGGCGCGGCGGCGGCGCTGATCGCGGCGCGGGGCGAGGCCGATGCGGCGCATGTCGAGCGGCTGTGGCTGATCGCGGCCCGCCGGCTCGGCCCCGAATGGCGGATCAACGGATCGGTCGAGCGCCGCTGGCACGGCAATCTCAACGTCCGCCGCGACGGCGTCGACAGCGCGCGGCTGATCTCCGACCTGCGCGAACTGGCCTTCTCGGCTGGGTCTGCCTGCGCCAGCGGATCGGGGCGGCCGAGCCATGTCCTCAAGGCGCTGGGCCTGAGCGACGCGCAGGCGCGGTCGAGCATCCGCCTCGGCTTCGGCCGCTATACGAGCGAGGAGGAGATCGATCGCGCCGCGACGATGATCCTCGACGCCGCCGCCAGACAGCGTATGTGGGCGGCATGACCAGGGTCGTGTTCATTTCCGCCGACGGCGAGCATCGCAGCGAGGTCGAGGCGTCGCCGGGCGAAAGCCTGCTCGCGGTCGCACAGGCCGACGGTCAGCCGCTCGAAGGCACCTGCGAAGGGCAAATGGCCTGCTCGACCTGCCACGTCATCGTCGACCCGGCCGATTTCGCCCGGCTGCCGCGCGCATCGGAGATGGAGGAGGACCTGCTCGACCTCGCCAGCCATGTGACGCGCACCTCGCGCCTCGCCTGCCAGATCGTCCTGACCGACGCGCTCGACGGGCTGAAGGTGCGGATGCCGGCCGGCGCGCGGAACATGCAGGGGCGGTAGCCCGCCTGCTCACTCGGCGGCGGGCTTGCATCCCCGGCGCCGATCCCCCATATGCGCCGCGGGAGTCGGGCGGACGGTGCCGTCGCCAACCCGGTCAGGTCCGGAAGGAAGCAGCCGCAACGATTTCGTATCGGGTCGTTCCGGCTCCCACCCGAAAATCGCCTTAAAATTGAAACGACAATCGGGCCCCGGCCCGGTAAGCTCGCCCCATGTCCGAATCTTCGACGCCCTACCGCGTTCTCGCGCGCAAATATCGGCCGCAGAATTTCAACGAGCTGATCGGCCAGGACGCCATGGTGACGACGCTCGCCAACGCGATCCGGCGCGGGCGGCTGGCGCATGCCTTCCTGCTGACCGGCGTGCGCGGCGTCGGCAAGACCTCGACCGCGCGGCTGATCGCCAAGGCGCTCAACTGTATCGGGCCGGACGGGCAGGGCGGGCCGACGATCGATCCGTGCGGGGTTTGCGAACCCTGCGTCGCGATCGCCGAGGGGCGGCATATCGACGTGGTCGAGATGGACGCCGCCAGCCACACCAGCATCGACGACGTCCGTGAGATCATCGAGGCGGTGCGCTACGCATCGGTATCGGCGCGCTACAAGATCTACATCATCGACGAAGTCCACATGCTGTCGAAGTCGGCCTTCAACGGCCTGCTCAAGACGCTGGAGGAGCCGCCGGCGCATGTGAAATTCCTGTTCGCCACGACCGAGGTGAACAAGGTCCCGATCACCGTCCTGTCGCGCTGCCAGCGCTTCGACCTGCGGCGCATCACCGCCGACAAGCTGGCGGCGCACTTCACCAATGTGGTCGCGGCCGAGGGTGTCGAGGCCGATCCCGAGGCGCTGGCGCTGATCGCGCGCGCGGCCGAGGGTTCGGCGCGCGACGGCCTGTCGATCCTCGACCAGGCGATCGCCCACGGATCGGGCCGCGTCGAGGCGCAGCAGGTCCGCGACATGCTGGGCCTGTCCGATCGCGGCGCGGTCCGCCGCCTGTTCGGCGAGATGCTGAAGGGCGACGCGGCGGCGGTGCTGGCGAGCATCAGGGGACAGTACGACCTCGGCGTCGAGCCGGTGGCGATGCTGCACGGGCTGCTCGAGACCTGCCACGCGATCACCCGCGCCAAGGTGGCCGGGACCGACGATCCCGCGCTGTCGGCGGAGGAGCGCGAGGCCTATGGCGACTGGGCCGGCAAGCTCGGCTTCGCGACGCTCCACCGGCTGTGGCAGCTCCTGCTCAAGGGCCATGGCGAGGTCCAGACCGCCGCCATGCCGATCGAAGCGGCCGAGATGGCGCTGCTCCGCGTCGTCCATGCCAGCCAGCTTCCCGATCCGGGCGAGCTGGCGCGCCGGCTCGC
This sequence comes from Rhizorhabdus histidinilytica, assembly GCF_900167915.1. Taxonomy (GTDB): domain Bacteria; phylum Pseudomonadota; class Alphaproteobacteria; order Sphingomonadales; family Sphingomonadaceae; genus Rhizorhabdus; species Rhizorhabdus histidinilytica. Next base: position 368,027 of record NZ_FUYM01000001.1, read on the forward strand.
CTCGGGTGACCTGAACCTGCCCGTCGCGCCAGCCCCCGCGCAGCCGCCGGCGGCCGAGCCGCAAGGCGCGCTGATGGCCGTCCCTGTGCCCGCTGTTGCCGCGGTTCCCACGCCCACAGCTGCGCCTGCGCCCACGCCGGTCGAAACGCCGCCGCTGGCCGTCGTGCAGGCTCCTGCCACCGCCTCGCTTCCCGAACCCGAACCGGAACCCGCAACGCCGTCGCTGCCCGCGACCGGCGAGGCGATCCATGCACTGCTGCTGCCGGAAAACGCGCTGATCGCGCAGCTCTTCCACGATTATGCGGCGATCGTCCGGCTGGAGGGCGAGGCGTTGCTGATCACGCGCCATCAGCGCTTGCCGCAGACTTTCGCTGGCGATGTCGCCAATATCCTCAAGCGATGCACCGGCCGGACCTGGTCGGTCGCTATGGTCGACGAGGCGGGAACGCCCTCGCTGCTTGCCCGGATCCGCGCCGAGGAGGATGCGGCGCGCAACGCCATTCTCGAATCCCCGCTGGTCAAGGCCGCTCTGGAAGCCTTTCCGGATGCCGAGCTGATCGACTACAGCGTCCCTGAAAAACGGAGTCTCGCATCATGAAAAGCCTCGAGGAGATGATCGCCGCCGCGCAGAGCGCCGCGCAGACGATCCAGACGCAGATGGAACAGGCCCAGACCGTGCTCGACACGATCGAGGTCGAAGGCGCGGCCGGCGGTGGCCTCGTCAAGATCCGCGCTACCGCCAAGGGCCGGATCCTCGGCGTCGCGATCGACGATTCGCTGATGGAGCTGTCCGAGAAGCAGATGCTCGAGGACCTGATCACCGCCGCGATCAACGATTGCCGGACCAAGGCCGACGCCGCCTCCAACGCCGAGATGGCGAAGCTGACCCAGGGCCTGCCGATCCCGCCCGGCTTCAAGATGCCGTTCAGCTGACACCCGCTTGCGAGGCGTCATCCTGAACTTGTTTCAGGATCCACCAAGCCGCGCAAAGGCCGTGCGTTTTCAGCGTTGTGCACGAAGCCTGCTGGTTCGCGCCTGCGGACCGGTGGATGCTGAAACAAGTTCGGCATGACGCGGGGATGAGGGAAGGCACTTTCCCTCAAGCTTACTTCAGACAGCTATCCTGCCCGTAACGCCGCACCTGGCCCATGCGCCGCGCGATCCGGTCGCCATAGCGGCGGGTGAAGCCGCTCGGCGATATCGCCTCGCGCTTCTTCGGCAGCGGCAGGACCGCGGCGATGCGCGCCGCCTCGGCGCGGCTGAGGCGCGACGCGTCATGGTGGAAATAACGCATCGCCCCGGCATTGGCGCCATAGGTGCCGATCCCGGTCTCGGCGATGTTGAGATAGACCTCCATGATCCGCTTCTTCGGCCAGAGCAGCTCGATCAGCACGGTGAACCAGGCTTCGAATGCCTTGCGGACATAGCCGCCATTTTGCCACAGGAACGCGTTCTTCGCGGTCTGCTGGCTGATCGTCGATCCGCCCCTGATCCGGCGGTCGCCCTGGAAGTTGCTCTCCATCGCCTTCTGGATCGCCTTGAAGTCGAAGCCGTGGTGCGAGCAGAAATTGCCGTCCTCGGCGGCGATCGCGGCCAGCGCCATGTTGGGCGACATCGTATCGATCGACATCCAGTCCTTGGCGATGCCGCGTCCGTCGAGGGCGTTGACGATCATCGTCGCGGTGATGGGCGGGGGCACGAAGCGGTAGATGCCGACCCAGATCACCGAGCCGATCACGAAGACGATCAGCGCGCGGACGATCCAGCGAAGCGCGCGGCGGACGAAGGTCTGTCTTGGCATGATCGGGCGCTTATCAGCGGTCGGCGCGGACGATAAGGCCGTTTTCGCTGCGGATCAGGCTGAGCCGCGCTTTTTCGAGGCCGCCGAGACCGGCCGCCTTCAATGCCTGTTCGGGCTTCACTCGTTTCTTGCGCGGCACCCGCTCGATCCACAGCAGCACCGGGCAACGGCCGGGGGAGGCCGTTGTCGGGCGGTCACGCGGAATGACGATCGCGGTGAAGCCATAGCTGCGCGCCAGCCGCTTGTAGCCAAGCGTGAAGACCGGCTCCTCGCGTCGGGCCGCACGCGACGCGCTGCCGTCGTCGAGGCGCCAGCCCGATACGGCGAAAACCTGCGTCTGCGGGCAGGCCGCCACGATTCGCGAGACGCGCTTGGCGCCCGATTGCCATCCGCTGCCGATCCCGTTGACCGTCGCCGACACCGTCACCGACAGCACGGCGATCCCCGCCAGCACGTTCATCCATATCCGGCGATCGGCGATCTTGGCGCCCGCGGTCGCCATCAGCGCGGTGACCAGCACGGCGACGTCGCTGCTGTTGCTGAACGTGATCAGCCGGCGTTGCGCGTCGATCTGCATGATCGCGACCAGCGCCGCGACCAGTGCCGCGCCGATGATGATCGCGAAGCCGGTGTCGCCCCGGCTCCATTGCGCGCGGCCGAGATAGCCCCCCGCCAGCGCGACCGGATTGTGGAGGACGGTGCCGAACAGCAGCGCGCCGAGAATCGAGCCCGCCGACACGTACCCCATCTCGATCCAGTTCTGGTACAGGTCGAAATTGGCGGTCCACGAACTGGCCTGCCAGGAGATCATGGCGATGACCGTCGCCACCGCGAGCGCCATGGTGATCAGCAGCGACCGCGCCCAGCGGCGCAGCCCGCGCGCGATGGCCGCCAGGATCGTCGCCATTGCGACGATGCCGCCGAACAACGCGCCGCCATAGTCGAGGGTGATCGCGGCGAAGGTGGCGGGCAGGGCGAAGAGCGCCATCGCGGCGTCGGTCTTGCGGCGATAGTCCTGCTGCACGAACAGAACGTGGCGGACCAGGAGGATCTGGATCGCAAACGCAGCAAGCTGCCAGAAATCGCCGCGATAGACGCTGAACGCGCGGACCGCCGCCGGCGTCGACAGCATGAGCAGCAGGAAGATGGCAAAGAAGGGGGCCTCGTCGGGCAGCCGTTTCGAGAAGGTGCGGACGGCGAGCACCAGCAGGACGACCGCCGGCAGCGCGGAGACGAGCCGGGCGAGCGGGATCGAATCGACCCCCACCATGTGCAGCAGCGTGGCCCAGGCGTCGAAGATTGGCGGGCGGATATCGAGGATCCACCGTTCATCGACCAGATTCTCCAGCCCGCGGGCCGGGTCCGACAGGTAGATCGTCCAATGGTCGTCGAGCGTCGGCCCCCCGAGCAGCGCCGCCGCCGCCAGAGCCGTGACGATGATCGCCAGCGCGACGGCCATGGCCGCATCGCCGGCACGGCGCCCCCCGCCTGCCTTCATGTCCCCCATCATGCCGCTATCCTAGCACGAAAAACAACGCTGTCAGTGGGGCACGTCACGGGGTAGGGATTCGTCATGATCGCGCGGTTGCTGGGATTGCTTGCGATGACGCTGCCCGCGAGCGCTGCGGCGGAGATGCGCGATTATTGCCCGGACAGGCCCGGTCTCGGCACGCCTGCCTGCACGATCGACCGGGGCCATGTCTCGGTCGAGCTGGGGCTGGCGGATTGGACGCTCGATCGCCAGGCCGGCGAGCGCGACGACACATTGCTGCTCGGCGATCTGCTCGCCCGCTTCGGAATCGGTGATCGCACCGAACTCCAGCTCGGCTGGACGAGCTTCGGGCGAAAGCATGATCGCGATCGTTCGACTGGCCTGCGGCTGCGCGAGAGCGGTATCGGCGACGTGACGATCGCGGTTCGCCACAACCTGCTCCATCCCGACGGTTCGGCGCTTTCGGTCGCGCTGATGCCGTTCGCGACGCTTCCGGTCGGCCATGAACCGATCGGTGCGGGGGATTGGGGCGCCGGCTTCCGGCTGCCAGTCTCCTACGAGATCGACGAGACCTTCGCGCTCGAATGGGTTCCCGAGGTCGATGCGGCGGTCGATTCGGACGGGAGGGGGCGGCACCTCGCCTATGGCGCGGTCGCCGGAGTCGCAGCGAAGCTGGGCCCGGCGCTGTCCGCGTCGCTCGAATATCAGCTCACCCGCGATCGCGACCCGTCAGGTCATGAGAGCCAGCAGCTCGGCGGCCTGTCGCTGGCCTGGCAGCCGCGCGACGACCTACAGTTCGATATAGGCGCCAATGGCGGGCTCGACCGCCATGCGCCCGACGTCGAGCTCTATGTCGGCGTGTCGCGGCGGTTTTGAAGCCGAAAATCCGTCATTCCAGCGAAAGCTGGAATCTCCCTGACTTCCCGCGTGGATGACGTCGAAGGGGGAAGGGAGAGCGGCTTTGCGGCGCTCCCCCACACTCATCACATCGCCGGCAGCAGGCGCTTCTCGCCGGCGATCCGCATCATCGCCTTCTGCAGCTTGTCGAAGGCGCGGACCTCGATCTGGCGGACGCGTTCGCGGCTGACGCCATAGACCTGGCTCAGTTCCTCCAGGGTCTTGGGCTCGTCGACCAGGCGCCGCTCGACCAGGATGTGCTTCTCGCGGTCGTTCAGCGCGGCCAGCGCCTCGTTGAGCATGTTGTGGCGGACCGACTTCTCCTCGACCTCGGCCAGCCGCTCATCCTGGAGCGGGCCCTGGTCGACCAGCATGTCCTGCCACTCGCCTTCGCCGTCCTCGTTCATCGAGACGTTGAGCGACGCGTCGCCGCCCATCGACATGCGGCGGTTCATGCTCGTCACCTCTTCCTCGGACACGCCGAGATCGGTGGCGATCTTCTTGAGGTCCTCGGGCTTCAGGTCGCCGTCCTCGAACGCTTCGAGCTGCGACTTCATCCGTCGCAGGTTGAAGAACAGCTTCTTTTGCGCCGCGGTGGTGCCCATCTTCACTAGGCTCCACGACCGCAGGATATATTCCTGGATCGACGCCTTGATCCACCACATCGCATAGGTGGCGAGCCGGAAGCCCCGGTCGGGCTCGAATTTCTTCACGCCCTGCATCAGGCCGATATTGCCTTCGGAGATCAGCTCGCTGGCCGGCAGGCCATAGCCGCGATAGCCCATCGCGATCTTCGCGACGAGGCGCAGGTGCGAGGTGACGAGGCGGGTCGCCGCCTCGGGATCGCCATGCTCCTGGAAGCGCTTGGCGAGCATATATTCCTCTTCCGCCGACAGCAGCGGAAACTTCCGGATCTCGGCGAGATAGCGGTTGAGGCTCTGCTCCCCGCCCAGTGCGGGGATCGTGGCGGGCACGTTCTTTCCGCTTGCCATGATCAACTTACTCCCTAGTCGGCGCCCCGGCATGGTGCGCCGCAACCTTGCTCGTGTCGATAGGGGAGAATCACTCCCGTACCGTTCTGTAACATCTATAACATCTTTACGCGTAGTTCGCTGAACAAATCCTGCATATCCTGCGGAATTTCGCTATCGAAAGATAAAGCCTCGCTTGTCACCGGATGGACGAAGCCCAACCGGGCCGCATGGAGCGCCTGGCGATGGAATTTCAAACGGTTGAGCAGCTCGCGATGTTCCGGCCGGCTGCGTCCGTAGACGGGGTCGCCGAGCAGAGGATGGCCGAGCGAAGCCATATGGACGCGCACCTGATGGGTGCGTCCCGTCTCCAGCCGGCATTCCACCAGCGCAGCTCCGCGCAACGGCTCGATCACGCTGTAATGGGTGACGGCGCGCTTGCCGCGTCCGTCGGCGACGATCGCGATCTTCTTGCGATTGGCGGTCGAGCGCGCGAGCGGCGCGTCGACGGTCCCGGCGGCAAGGCGCGGCGTCCCTGCCACGATCGCCCGGTAGCGCCGGTCGATGCTGTGCCGGGCGAACTGGGCCGCCAGTCCGACATGCGCCGGATCGGTCTTGGCGGCGACCATCAGTCCCGAAGTGTCCTTGTCGATGCGGTGGACGATGCCTGGCCGCTCGACCCCGCCGATCCCCGACAGACTGCCCCGGCAATGGTGGAGCAGCGCGTTGACGAGCGTCCCGTCGGGATTGCCGGCCGCCGGATGGACGACCAGCCCGGCGGGCTTGTCGACGACGATCAGATGCTCGTCCTCATAGGCCACGACCAGCGGGATGTCCTGCGCCGCGTTGTGCGCGGGGGCGGGATCGGGGACGATCACCGCGAAATGCGTGCCGGGCGCGACCTTCATCGCCGGATCGCGGGCGAGCGCACCGTCGGCATGGCTGACCTGTCCGGAAGAGATCAACGCCTTCAGCCGCTCGCGCGACAGCGTCGGCAGCGCCGCAGCCAGCGCCCGATCGAGCCGCCAGCCATCGGCGTCCTGCGGCACCACGGCCTGCAATGTCGATTTCCCCCCGGTCATCCTGTAGCGATGTGGCGATGGAACTACGGATATCAAGGGTCGCGCTCGACGAAATCCTGTCGGCTGCAGCCGCGAGCCCCGGTGCCGAGATTTGCGGGCTGTTGTTCGGCCGAACTTCGGCGCGCGGCGTAGTCGTCACCGGCCTGCGGCCGTGCGCCAACGTCGCCGCCAATCCGCGCGACAGCTTCGAGGTCGACCCCGCCGCGCTGATCGCCGCGCATCGCGCCGCGCGCGCCGGCGGCCCGGCGCTGGTCGGCCATTATCATTCGCACCCCGGCGGTTCCCCCGATCCCTCGGCGCGCGACGCGGCGGCGGCCGAGCCGGGCGGCTACTGGATCATCGCCGGCGGCGGCACGCTGCGCGCCTGGTATGCGGACGGCCGCCAAGCGGACGGAAGGGGGCGTTTCCGGGCCGTGACGATCGTCGAGGCCGACAATCGCTGATTGCGTAACCGGCGCCCGCTTGCCAAAAGACCCGACCTGTCTGCCCACTGAGGATGTGTCCATGGTCAATCGTTCGGCCGATTTCGCGAGCCTGCTCTGTTCGCGGTTGTGCCACGATCTCCTGTCGCCGGTGGGCGCGCTCAACAACGGTATCGAACTGCTCGCCGACGAGACCGACCCGGAAATGCGCGAGCGCTGCATGGAGCTGCTGGCGGAGAGCGCCCAGACCACCGCGAACCGGCTGAAATTCTACCGTCTCGCCTTCGGCGCGGCGGGCGGCTTCGGCGAACGGGTCGACACCCGCGAGGCGCGTGAGGCGATCGAGGGGCTGCACGGCAACGGCAAGGTCCGGCTCGGCTGGATGGTCGATGCCCCGACGTTGCCCAAGCCGGCGATCAAGACCCTGCTCAACCTCGCGCTGATCGCGGGCGACGCGCTGGTCCGCGGCGGCCAGCTCGACATCGCCGCGGAAGGCGGCGAGGTGGTGATCCGGGCGGAAGGCCCGCGCGTCGTGCTCGATCCCGAACTGCGCAATGCGCTGCTGGGCCATGCCGACCCCGACCTGGTCTCGCCGCGCGCCGCCGCGGCCTGGCTCGTCCATATCCTGGTCAGCGGGCAAGGCGGAGCGGTGCAGGTCTCGCAGCCCGAGGACGGCCTGCTGATGATCGGCGCGACGCTGCCCGCCTGACGGCAGGCCCCCGCGCACCGACCATCATTCCAGCGAAAGCTGGAATCTCCCTGCCTTTTCCACGCGTCGGCACGGACCGCGAAGAGAAGGGAGATCCCGGCTTTCGCCAGGATGACCTGGAAAGACCCTGTGCCATCTACTTATTGTTCGCAGCGGCGCTCATCGTCGATCGTCCGCCGCATGGACAGCGATTTCGCCCTGACCCGATCCCTCAATCGCCTGATCGCGGCGTTGAACGACACGATCGGGGCCTGTGAGGCGATCGCGCGCGATGCGCGCCGCTTCGCCCTCTATGCCAAATATGAGCATGAAGTGGCCCTGCGGCGCGATATCGTCAGGCGGCTGACGCTCAGGGTCGCGCATCTCGGCGGCGAGCCGCGCCGCCGGGGCACGCTGGGCGGCTGGCTCGAGCGGCTGCTCGTCCGGCTCGGCGGGATCGGGCTGCGCGGCGAGCGTTGCGTGCTCCGCCTGTTCCGGCGGGAGGAGCGCCATCTCGCCGCATGTCTGCGCGCGCTGGTCGCGGAGGACGGGCTGCCGCCCGCCTTCCGGCGCGAGCTGGCGCTGCTGTTGCTCGGCCTCAACGAGGCGTTCTGCCGGCGCGAGCTCGATCGCTTCGGTCCCCGTGGTGCCTGGGCCGATCATTTGGCCGTCGGCCGATAACCCCCGTAAACCGGGCCTTAACCATGTTGCGTCATGACCCGGGCCGAACAACCGGTTCGGGAACGATGCCATGGACGACCTGCTCGGCGATTTCGTCGCGGAGACACGCGAGACCCTCGAAGCCTTGTCGGGCGAGATCGTCGCGTGGGAACTCGCGCCCGACGATCGCTCGCGGCTCGATGCGATCTTCCGCTTCGTCCATACTGTGAAGGGAAGTTGCGGCTTCCTGGATCTGCCGCGCCTGGAGAAGCTCAGCCATGCGGCCGAGGACGTGCTCGCCGACGTGCGTGCCGATCGCCGCCGCCCCGATCCCGCGCTGGTCAGCGCGGTGCTGGCGGTGATCGACCGGATCGCCGAGCTCGCCGACGCGATCGAGAGCGGCCGGATCGTGGCCGACGAGGACGACGCCCGGCTGATCGCCGCGCTCGAGCCCGGGGCGCCCAGTCCGGAAGCCGAAGCCGACGAGGCCGCGCTCGCGGAAGCGCTGGAGGCGATCCGGATCGCCGAGGAGGGCGAGGAGGAGACGGTTTCGTCGATCGTCGTGGAGGCGCCCGCGGATCGGCCGGCCGCTGCCGCGGCACCCGCTGGCCCGCGGGCCGTCTCGCGCACCATCCGCCTGCCGGTCGACCTGCTCGATCGGATGATGGCCGGCGTGTCCGATATGGTGCTGGCCCGCAACGAGTTGGCGCGCCGCCTGCGCGAGAGCGGTGCCGAATCGAACACCGAGGTCGCCTTCGAGCGGCTCTCGCACTGCATCGCCGAGATGCGCGACGCGATCACCCGCACGCGCATGGCGCGGGTCGAAAATCTCTTCACCGCGCTTCCACGCATGGTCCGCGACGTCTCCGCCGAGCTGGGCAAGCTGGTCCAGCTCGAGATCGACGGTGGCGACGTCGAGCTCGACCGCGAGATGATCGAGATGATTCGCGATCCGCTGACCCATATCGTCCGCAACGCGATCGACCATGGCATCGAGCCGCCCGAGGCGCGCGTGCTCGCCGGGAAGCCGGTGGCGGGGCGCCTTCATGTCAGCGCCCGGCAGGTCGGCAACCAGATACTTATCGAGGTGATCGACGACGGCCGCGGCATCGATGCCGACCAGCTTGTCGGCAAGGCGGTCGCCGCCGGCATCCTCGGCCAGGAGCGCGCCGCGACGCTGAGCTGGGAACGCAAGCTCGAGCTGATCTTTGCGCCCGGTGTTTCGACCGCCCGGGAGGTGACCGCCATTTCGGGCCGCGGCGTCGGCATGGACGTGGTCCGCGCCAATGTCGAACGGATCGGTGGCCTGGTCGACATCGACAGCCGGCCGGGGCAGGGCCTGCGCCTGACGCTGCGCGTGCCGCTGACCCTCACCATCATCCCGGCGCTGACCATCAGTGTCGGCGGCCAGCATTTCGCGATCCCGCGCTCGGCGATCGACGAGATCGTCCGGATCGGCGGCGACGCGGTGCGGATGGGGACGCTGGGCGGCGCCGACATCGTCTTCATCCGCGGGGTACGGGTGCCGGTCGTGTCGCTCGGCGCGGTGCTCGGCCTGGAACCGGATGGGCAGGCCAACCTGGTCGTGCTCAAACTGTCGGGTGGCGCGCGCTATGCGCTGGCGGTCGAGGCGGTCCACGACCATGAGGAGCTGGTGGTCAAGCCCGCCGCGCCGGTGGTGATGGCGTGCGGCATCTACGGCGGCACCACCTTGCCCGACAACAGCCGGCCGATGCTGCTGCTGGACGTCGCGGGCGTCGCCGAGAAGGCGGGCGTCCGCCGCGACGACCAGGCGGCGGTCGAGCCGGCGGCCGAGGAGCGCGAGGAGGAGCTGCACGACAAGGGCGCGGTGCCCGTGCTGCTGTTCCGCGATCTCGACGGGATCGAGCGCGGCGTTCCGCTGGCGCTGGTCGAACGGATCGAGGACTGTTTCTCCGCTTCGGTCAGCGACAGCGCCGGCCGGCTGCGCCTGAACATCGACGGACGGCTGGTGCCGCTGGTGTCGTGCGGCGCACCGATCGCCGAGGCCAAGGTCCGTGTGCTGCGCATGCGCGATGGAAACGAAGAGCTGGCCTATGCGATCGACAGCGTGATCGACATCGTTCCGGTCGCTATCGAGCTGCAGCGCAGCCTCGTTCCCGGACCGGTCGCGGGCGTGATGCTGGTCGAGGAGCGGCCGGTCGAATTCCTCGACGCCTTCTGGCTGTTCGCACAGGGGCTGGGCAGCGAGCCGCTCGACGGACAGCGTCCGGTCTGCCTGCTGTCGGACGACGATCCCTGGACGCGCCAGGTGCTCGCCCCGCTGGTCGAGGGTGCCGGTTACCGGATCATCTATGCGCCGGAGGACGGGCCGGCCGCCGATCTCGTCATCATGGCGGACGGCGCCGCCGGCGTCGAGCAGCCGGTCGAGGCGGCGGCGGTGCTGCGGCTGCGCCGGCATGCAGAGGAGCGCGGTGCCTCGCCCGACAGCCTGTGGCGCTACGACCGGATTGGCCTGACCGCCGAGCTGCGCCGGCATTGGAACAAGCGGAGCGCCTGACCATGAACGACCTCTACCTCATCGTCGACATCGCCGGCCAGCGGGCGCTGCTGCCTGCCGCCTTCGTCGAATCGGTCGTCGAGATCGGGGACATCGCGCCGGTGCCGTGCGCGCCCCCGCACGTGCTGGGCCTGTTCGCCCTGCGCAGCCGCGTGCTGACGGTGATCGACACGATCGCGGCACTCGGCGGCGAACGCAGCGGCCAGGGGGAGAAGCAGGCGGTGATCGTCCATGTCGACGGCCATCTCTACGGTGTGCTGGTCGACGACGTCGATGACGTCGTCGCGATCGACGGCGCCCCCAGCCAGTTCCGCGCACCGCTGTCGGCCGGTTGGGCGCGTTATGCGAAGGGCGTGCTCGACCATGAGGGCGAGCCGCTCCTGCTCGTCGATGTCGCCGCGCTGATCGCCGGGCCGCTCGACATGGCCGCCTGAAGCGGGGCCGTTAACGGGGCGCTTACCGGTCGAGGCTAGAGATAGTCGAAATGCCCATCCAAGACGGAAGACCGTGATGAAGACCTGCCTGGTTGTCGACGATTCGAAGGTGATCAGGAAGGTCGCCCGTCACATATTGGAGGCGCTCCACTTCAACGTCGAGGAGGCGGGCGACGGGCGTGAGGCGCTCGACCGCTGCCAGGCGGGCAAGCTGCCCGACGTGATCCTGCTCGACTGGAACATGCCGGTGATGAGCGGCATGGAATTCCTCCGTTCGCTCGGTTCGTCCGATTTCGCGCAGCGGCCCAAGGTCGTGTTCTGCACCACCGAGAACGACGTGGCGCATATCCGTGCAGCGATCGAGGCGGGCGCCGACGAATATATGATGAAGCCGTTCGACCGCGAGACGCTCGAAAGCAAGCTGCAGCTGGTGGGCGTCGCCTGACCATGTCTCGGGGGGGACTTGGAGGCAGCGTCATGGTGGGCGTCGCGGATGCCGGGCGGGGGCGGCCCCGTCCGATCCGCGTCCTGCTCGTCGACGACTCGCTGGTCGCCAGGACCGTCCTGGCACGGCTGCTGGAGGGGCGGCCGGAATTCGAGATCGCGGGGGCGGCACCGACCGCCGACCAGGCGATCCGCTTTCTCAGCAGCCACGACATCGACATCGTCGTGCTCGACGTCGAGATGCCGGGCAAGGATGGGCTGACCGCGCTGCCCGAGATATTGGAGGCGAGCCACGGCGCGCGCGTCCTGATCGTCTCCTCGGCGGCGGAGGCGGGGGCATCGGCGACGGTGCGCGCGCTGACGCTGGGGGCGGCCGACACGCTGCTCAAGCCGACCGCCGGCAACTTCGCGGGCGAATTCTCGCACAAGTTCATCGACGCGCTGCTGCGCATCGGCCATGCCAACCATCAGGTCCAGCGGCCCGACCGCAAGGCCGCCGACGCTGCTCCCCGCCCCGCGCCGGTGCCGATCGTCGCGCTGCGGCCGACCCGGAGCGGCCGGGTCGCCTGCCTGGCGATCGGCGCGTCGACCGGCGGGCTCCATGCGCTGTCCGCTTTCCTGCGCGGGCTGTCGCGTGACTTCCGGGCGCCGATCCTGATCACCCAGCACCTGCCGCCGCCGTTCATGCCCTATTTCGCGGCGCAGCTTCGCGACATTGCCGGCCGCCCGACGGCGGTCGCCGCCGAGGGGACACCGCTGGTGGCCGGCGAGATGCTGGTCGCGCCGGGGGAGGGGCATATCCGCCTCGTCCGCAGCGGCGCGCGCGTGCTGGTGACGATCGATCCCGCGCCCGCGCCGAGCCGCTGCATGCCCTCGGTCGATCCGATGTTCGCGGCGGTGGCCGAGCTGTTCGGGGCCGAAGGCGTCGGCGTGGTGCTGACCGGCATGGGCCGCGACGGCACGATCGGCGCCGAGGCGATGGTCGCCGCAGGCGCCGAGATATTGGCGCAGGACTCGGCGAGCTCGGTGGTGTGGGGCATGCCGGGGTCGGTGGCGCAGGCGGGACTGGCCTCGCTGGTGATGCCGCCCGAGGAACTGGCCCGCCACGTCTGCCACCGCAGTGCCGGTGGGGCATGGAAGTAAGCCCGCGCGCGGCTATGGCGATCGCCCGCCTGTTCGAACAGGCGACCGGCCAGACATTGTCGCAGGACCGCTTCTGGCGGATCGGCACGACGCTGATGCCTTTCTGCCGCGCGCGCGGGATCGACAGCTTCGACCAGCTGGCCCTCACGCTCGAACGCAGCGCCGACCGTGAGCTGTCGCTCGACATGATCGACGCGCTGCTCAACAACGAGACGAGCTTCTTCCGCGATGCCGGGGTCTTCGCCCAGATCGGCCAGGCGCTGCTGCCTCGGCTGGCGGCGGCGCGGCAGCGTGAACGGCGTCTGCGCATCTGGTCGGCGGCCTGCTCGACCGGGCAGGAGGCCTATTCGCTGGCGATGCTGTTCGCCGAGCAGGGCGATCGCTGGGCCGGCTGGCGTATCGACATCGTCGGCAGCGACATCTCCCGCTCGGCGGTCGAGCAGGCGCGCAGCGGCCTCTATACCCAGTTCGAGGTCCAGCGCGGCCTGCCGATCCGGCAGCTCATCGCCTGGTTCGATCCGGTGCTGGACCAGGGCTGGCGGGTAAAGCCGCAGCTCGCCGCCTATGTCGCCTTCCAGCGGCACAACCTGCTCGGTCCGCCGCCGGCCGGCGGTCGCTTCGACCTGATCCTGTGCCGCAACGCCCTTCTCTATTTTTCGCCCGAGCGGCGCCACCAGATGCTGGAGGGACTGGCGCTCGCGATCGCCCCCGACGGCGGGTTGCTGCTGGGTGCGGGGGAGACGGTGCAGGGCTCGGCCCGCTTCGTCGCCGACGCCGAGCTGCCGATGGTCTATCGCCCCGCCGCATCGCGGACCGTGCCGCACGCGGCCTAAGCGCGCCGTTCTCGTCCGAAATGATCCGAGGATCATTTCCGGCCGACTTTGAGCGCGTGCTTTGCGCTTCCGCCGCGAAGGCTCAGGGTTTAAAGCATGTCCGTAATGGACGAAATCATCGATTGCCCGTCGCCCAATCATGACGAGCGCACGCTGCCGATCACCATGCTGGTGCTGCATTATACCGGCATGGCCGACGCGGCGTCGGCGGTCGCCCGGCTGACCGATCCCGAGGCGAAGGTATCGAGCCATTATCTGGTCGCAGAAGACGGGCAGGTGATGCGGCTGGTCCCCGAACTGCGCCGCGCCTGGCATGCCGGCCAGTCGAGTTGGCGCGGCATCACCGACGTCAATTCGGCCAGCATCGGCATCGAGATCGTCAATCCCGGCCATGAGCTGGGCTATCGGCCCTTTCCCAAGCCGCAGATGGACACGCTGATCCCGCTGATCTCCGACATCACCAGCCGCTATCCGATCGAGCCCGCCAACGTCGTCGGCCATTCGGACGTCGCGCCCCGGCGCAAGCAGGATCCGGGCGAGCTGTTCGACTGGGAATTGCTCGGCAAGCTCGGCCTCGCGCTGCGCCGCCCCCGCCACGGGCTCGCTGATCCGCACTGGACGCCGGGCGGCTTCCTGCTGGCGCTCGAGCGCTTTGGCTACGACGTCGCCGACGGGCCCGCGGCGGTCACGGCCTTCCAGCGCCGCTTCCGTCCGGAGAAGATCGACGGGATCGCCGACGGTGAATGCCGCGCGATTCTGCTTCGCCTGCTGCTCCACCGTGAGGGCGACGGATTGCTTGAGTCTCCCGCCAAAAGCTCCTAACGGCACCTCCACCAGAGGGCCGGGCGGTCGCCGCGCAGCGATGCGGGGAGGAAAGTCCGGGCTCCAAGGAGTGACGGTGCCGGGTAATGCCCGGCGGGGGCGACCCCAGGGACAGTGCCACAGAAAGCAGACCGCCCGGCGGACCGCCAAGCTCGCTTGGTGCGTTCCGGGCAAGGTCGAAAGGGTGCGGTAAGAGCGCACCGCGGTCCCGGCAACGGGAACGGCATGGTAAACCCCACCGGGAGCAAGATCGAATAGGGACGGCGCATGGGCTACTCCGCCCGGTCGTCCGGGTTGATTGCTGGAGGCCGGATGTGAGTCCGGTCCTAGAGGAATGATCGCCCATCCGGCTTCGGCCGGTGGACAGAACCCGGCTTACAGGCCCTCTGGTTCTTCCCTGCGCCGTACCGCCCGGCGGGTACGCGGCGCGGGCGTCCCAACGGGGCCGTGCGCCTTGTCGAGGTAGAAGCCGGCGAGGAAATAATGGGCCCGCATCGCGGCCGGATGACGGGCCGACCGGGCCGCCGTCAGTTCGACCTCGGCGCGCTGCAGATAATAATCGCTGTCCTGATCCATGCGTATCCCTGCCTGCCACCCTTCATAATTCCGCACATGCGAAATGGATGCGCCCGACGATCGCGCCATCCGGAAAATAGTCGCGCTTTTCGAGCGGCTTGCCGCAGCTTGTGGGCAATGCTTCGAGGCTGGCGCGTTGATCGCCTATTCGGACAGGAGAGAGATCATGCCCCGTGGCGACAAGAGCAGCTACACCGACAAGCAGAAGCGCAAGGCCGAACATATCGAGGAAGGCTATGAGGATCGCGGCGTGCCCCACAAGGAGGCAGAACGCCGCGCCTGGGCGACCGTCAACAAGGAATCCGGCGGGGGCAACAAGTCCGGCTCGGGCCGGGGCAAGCCCGACACACACGTCTCCTCGTCGCGCGGCGGACGTGCCCACAAGTCGGGTTCGGCCGAGCAGCGATCGGCGGCGGCGCGCAAGGGCTGGGTGACGCGGCGCAAGCACGCGGCCGCCTGAGCGGCCGGCTGCGCGGTCTCAGCCCAGGCTCGCCAGGCCCCAGCCGAACGAACCGAGCAGCAGCGCGATCAGCAGGAGGCCAAGCGCGACGTGGGTCGGGCGCCGGGGCTGGTCGGGCCGATCCTCTTCCCCCTCCGGACGAGGCGGGCCGGCGTAGGGCAGTCGACTCACAAGGACTGCGAATGCAGGGCGCTAGGTTGTCCGATCGCGCCGAGGGCTTCCCCGGCAAGCATCGCTTCGCCCTGCGCCGCAAGGTCGGTGATCGAGACGATGCCGACCAGCCGCTTGTCGCGGTTGAGGACTGGCAGGCGCCGCACTTGGATGTCGCCCATATTCTCGAGCACGTCCTCGCTGTCGTCGTCGCTGAAGCAGTAGCGGACCTCGGCGCTCATCACCTTGCCGATCTCGGTGGTGGGGGGAAGACCACGGGCCACTGCGCGGATCGCAATGTCACGATCGGTGATGACGCCCACCAGCCGATCCCCCTCCGCGACCGGCAACACGCCGGCGTCGATCTCGGCCATCGCCTGAGCCGCTTCCTGCAAGCTCCGCTCGGGACCGATGATGCGGACATCGTCGGCCATGCAATCGGATACCTTCATGGCATTTCTCCTCGCTTCGTCACGCCTTGGGTCGATCGGTGCGGGGCGGGTGCTCGTGCATCAGCAGGCGTTCGCGTTCCGCCGCCTGGCCATGGACGCTGGCCAGCATCAGATGGGCCTGCCTCGCCTCAGTGCAACCGGCTTTCGCCGCGGCCTGTTTCTCCTGCGCGGCCCTTTGCTCGAAATAGACGATGTCTTCCTGGCTCATCGATCGGACTCCTCATTGGCGGCGGCAGGGGCCGGGGCAGGCACCGGCCGCCCCGGAACGGGCGCCGGCGATCCCCGGATGGGACGCACCGTATCGCCGGAAGAGAGGTCGATCCTCCCCGGCGCCCTTCGCACCGACGGTGCGGTGACGGTCGATACGCTCGCGCATCGCCTCCGTCCTGCTCATCGCTGGGAAGAGGGGATCATAGACCGCTTTCGCGCAAGCGGCTGTAACCTGGATCAGTTTATGCGGCGAAAGGGGCCGTCGGCGGGACGGTGCGGGGCGGCGTCCATAGTGCCGAGAGCGCTGAACGGAGTTCCTCGTCCGAAAAAGGCTTCAACAGCCTCGGGAAGTGGTGGAACTGCGGCGGTTCCCGGTCGACGTTCACGCTGCTGGTGAACAGGAAGGGGATGCGCCGCTGCACCAGCAGGTCGGCCACGGGATAGGAGAGCTCGCCGTTGAGCCAAACGTCGAGCACCGCGGCGTCGATCTTGGCCGAGGCGGCGACGCCGAGCGCGCTCTGCAGGGTCAGGCAGGGGCCGACCACGTCGGCGCCGAGCTCGATCAGCGAATCGTGCATCGCGGTGGCGATGATGATCTGATCCTCGACGACCAGGATCGCGGGCCGCGGCTGCTGCGACGGCCATACTGACAGAGTTGACGATAGGTTCTTCATAGTGACCGGTCACGTTTGCGAATGTCGCCGGCGCCGATCATTGTTTCAGACGTTCGGAGGATTTCCAACGGTCTTTCTCAATATTGACGCAAGAGGCTTGTGATTATTTCGAATTGTAATTGTAAACTATTGTTACTTATAAGGAATATTTAAGAACGTTTTCTGTTATAATTCGGATCGATTCCGGAAATCGAATTCCTCTAATCGGTAGGGGGAGTCCATATACGAACTCTACGTAGATGAGGAATTCCAATTATCCAAATTTACTAGGTAAATTCGATGGTTCGCCGGAATTTTTTGAACGCCGGGGAAATCATCCATAATGGAGATCGGATGGCTCAGCCGTGGGCGGTGACGCCAGCCGCGACCGGCATCTGGCGGCGGCGCGGCAGCGCCTCGGGCATTTCGGTGGCGATGAAGGCGAGCAATCCCTCGCGGATGTCGCAGCGCAGGTCGAAGGCGAGGCTGGCGTCGCGCGCGGTAACCAGGACGCGCAGCTCGATCGTCTCCTCTCCGGCGTCGGTCACCTGCAGGTTCCAGAAGCGGCGGTCCCAGCGCTTGTTGGCGTCGATCAACTCGCCGGCCCGGACGCGGATACGCGGCACGTCGGCGGCGTGGTCGACGCGCAGGAAGACCGACCCCATCAGCTCCGACGTCGTCCGGGTCCAGTTCTGGAAGCTTTGTTCGAGGAATTTGGCGACCGGCACGATCAGGCGGCGATCGTCCCAGATGCGGACCACCGCGTAGGTCAGGCGGATTTCCTCGACCCGGCCCCATTCGCCGTCGATGATCAGCACGTCGTCGATCCGGATCGGTTCGGTGAAGGCGAGCTGGATGCCGGCGATCAGGTTCTTTAGCGCCGGCTGGGCGGCGGCGCCGACCGCGAGGCCGGCGAGCCCGGCCGAAGCGATCAGGGTGATGCCGACGCTGCGGATGCCGGGGATGCTGAGCAGCATCATGCAGATCGTCAGGAAGATCACGACGAAGGTCGCGATCCGCGACAGGATCGCGGCGCGGGTCCGCCGTCGCCGGGCGCGCAGATTGTCGGCGACGCTGATGTCGTGGCGGATCGCCATCACGTCGCTGAGTGCTCCGATCAGCGCGATCGCGAGCCAGCCGACCAGACCGGGAACGACGAATCCCGCCGCCTGCTGCCACAGCGCCTTCGCCCAGGGCAGGAGCGGCAGGCCGCGCTGGACGATGCTGAGTGCGACCGCCACGAGAATCCAGCGCAGCGGCCGCCGTACCCGTTCGAGCACCATGTCGTCGGCGCGGCTCCGGGTCCGCTGCGCCAGGCGTCGCAGCAGGACGATCGCCAGCCGGTGGACGAGCAGGGCGGCAGCGACAGCGGCGGCGATCATGGCGGCGGCTTCGGCCATGGCGACGGCGGCGTCGGCGATGGCTGGCGGCAGCGACGGCATTTCTATCGGAAAGCGGCGCATCGCCCGGCAACGTCGCGCTCCGGGCTCGGTTCCCGCGAACGTCGGGCGCATGGGACGAACCGGGCCGCCGCCGACCCTATCCGCCGCCGCGGCATTGCATCGCGACCGTGATGACCTATCTTCGCTGGTGGCAAAGGAGAACGATATGGCCCGGGAAATCGCGACATTGGCGGGTGGTTGCTTCTGGTGCGTCGAGGCGGTGTTCGACGACGTGATCGGCGTCGAGTCGGTCGAGAGCGGCTATACCGGCGGCCATGTCGCCAATCCCACCTACAAGCAGGTCTGCAACGGCGACACCGGCCATGCCGAGGCGATCCGCGTCGCCTTCGATCCCGACGTTATCAGCTATGGCGACCTGCTCGACATCTTCTTCCACGTCCACGACCCGACCCAGCTCGATCGGCAAGGCAACGACGTCGGCCCGCAATATCGCTCGGCGCTGTTCCCGCATTCGCCCGAACAGGAGGCCGAGGCCAGGGCCGCGATCGACCGCGCTCGCGCCGATTGGCCGGACCCCATCGTCACCCGGATCGAGCCCGAGGCGCCCTGGTATCCGGCCGAGGATTATCACCAGGAATATTTCGCCCGCGAAGGGGCCAATAATGGCTATTGCGTGATGGTCGTCGCCCCCAAGCTCGCCAAGTTCCGCAAGAGCTACGCAGCGCGCCTCAAGAAATAATTCCTCCCCAGTGCAACTGGGGAGGGGGGCCGCCGCAGGCGGTGGAGGGGGCGACGGTGTAGCCGGCGCTGTCGCGCCAACCCCTCCACCATCCTTCGGATGGTCCCCCTCCCCATGCAGGCATGGGGAGGAACTGAATCATTTGGGGGCCGCCGCTCTTTGCAGGCGGTCGTTGATCGCCAGGCCGAGGCCGTCCTGCGGGACGGGAGCCACCGCGATCGCGGCGGCGTTCGACTGGTCCGCCGCGTGGAGCAGATCGAACAGCCGCGCCGCTGCCTCGTCGAGGCAGCCTGACGCCGACAGCGTGACGTCGCCCGCGACGGCGCCGAAGCCGATCAGATACTCGCCCGCCTCCGCTGTCGCCGCGTTGAGCCGCAGCGGCTTCGACGGGGCGTAATGGCTCGCCATCTGGCCGGGCGCCTCGATCGATCCGCCGCCGGCGCGCTCGACGGCGACGCCCGACGCCTCGGCCAGCATCTCGACGGTGATCGCCCCGGGGCGCAGCAGGCGCAGCCGGTCGGCCTCGACCGCGACGATCGTCGACTCGATCCCGACCGTGGTGGGGCCGTCGTCGAGGACGAGCGGGATCCGGCCGGCCAACGACCGCGCGACATGCTCGGCACGGGTCGCGCTGATCGATCCGCTGGCGTTGGCGGAGGGCGCGGCGAGGGGGCGGCCGCTCGCGAGGATCAGCGCGCGCATCGCCGGATGGGCGGGCATCCGCACCGCGACGCTCGGCAGCCCGGCCGTGGTCAGGCTGGCGATCGGCGATCCTGGCGCGGCGGACAGCACCATCGTCAGCGGCCCCGGCCAGAAACGCGTCGCGAGCCGATGCGCGAGCGGCGGGAGGATCGCGACCCGGCCGGCCATGGCGAGATCGGTGACATGGACGATCAGCGGATTGAAGCTCGGGCGGCCCTTGGCGGCGTAGATCGCAGCGACCGCCGCGCCCGATGTCGCGTCGCCGGCCAGGCCGTAGACCGTCTCTGTCGGAACGCCGACCGGCAGCGCGCGCGCGATCAGCGCTGCGGCCTCGGCAATACCGGCTTCGTCGGCGGGAAGGATGCGGGTGTCGGTCACGCTGCGCGGCTATCGCGCTGGGGCGGGCGGGGCAAGTCCTGCTTCTTTCCCGTCATCCCGGCGAACGCCAGGATCCCGCTGCCTTTTGGGGCGGCAGCGCGAGGAGGAAGAAGGGAGATTCCGGCTTTCGCCGGAATGACGAAAAGTGGGGGCGTCAGCCCTCGACCCGTTCGAGCAGGTCGCTCGGCTCGATCCGCAGGCGGCGCATGCTCGCCACCACGCGCGGCCATTCATCGCGCAGGAAGGTGTCGCGTGCCTCGCGGCGGAGGCGGTCGGTCGCACCCTCGGCGACGAACATGCCGACGCCGCGCTTGACCGTCACATAGCCTTCGTCCTGGAAACCCTGATAGGCTTTGGCTGCGGTCAGCGGATTGGCGCCGTGCTGCGCGGCGAAGGCGCGGACCGAGGGGAGGGCGTCGCCGTCTCCATAGGTGCCGTCGAGGATCGACTCGGCGATGATGTCGCGAAGGCGGAGATAGACGGGGCGGTCCTGGCTGCTCATGGCGTCACACTGTGCTAACACAGCATGGCGCGTCAATGGCAATCAGCCTTTCCATGTCGAAACGACAGCTTCATAGGTCGGGCGGGGCCGCTCCTCCAGTGCTCGTCCCGGCGAGCCGAGGAACAGGAAGCCGGCGATCCGGTCGTGCGGCGACCCGCCAAGCGATTCAAGTACTTGGCCGTTATAGGCAGGCCAGCCGGTCAGCCAGCAACCGACGAACCCCGCCGCATGCGCCGCGAACAACAGGTTCATGCAGGCGGCGCCGGCCGACAGTTCCTGTTCCCATTGCGGAATCTTGCTGTTCTGCGTCGGGGTCGACAGCACCGCGACCATCACCGGCGCCTGGTGCGCGAACTGATCCATCGCCTCCAACTCGATCCGGCCCGCCTCGGGCTTCTCGGCGCGATAGGCGTCCTTGAGCAGATCGGCGAAGGCGCCGCGCCGATCGGCCTCGACGATAATGAAGCGCCAGGGGGCGAGCTTGCCATGGTCGGGCACGCGCATCGCCGCTTCCAATATCCGGCGGAGCTCCGCCGAATCCGGTCCGGGCGCGATCATGTCGCGGGCCTTGCCCGAACGGCGGGTGGCGAGGAGAGCGGCGGTGGAGGACAGATCGTTGAACATGGTCATCATCTAGGCGCTGGCCCTCCGTGGAACAACGGTCTCGGAGTGGTGCGCCTGTCCGGACATGCATTCCCGGGTTTGAGGAAAAAATCGAACCATCGGGTAATTCTGTTTCGCTGAATGAGCTTGCGTCGGCAATGTCGTTTCAAGCGAAACAATAACCGCTTCACAGCGCGTGAATCGTTGCTATCGTCGGCGTCCATGAAGGTCGTGCCGTCCTTGGGGAAGCGTCGCGCCGACCACGCAGAACAGAAAGAACTTCATGGTCAATCCCGACGCTGACGCGACCACCGAGCCTGCATCGCCGCATGTGAGCCGATCCGACGGCGACACCTGGTTCGGTCATCCGAGGCAGCTTGCGAGACTCTTCTCGACCGAGGCGATGGAGCGCTTCGGCTATTATGGGATGAGGGCGCTCCTCACCCTCTACCTCACCCAGCATTTCCTGTTCAGCGACCAGACGACCAACGGCCTCTATGGCGGTTTCACCGCGCTGGTCTACCTGACCCCGCTCGTCGGCGGCCTGCTCGCCGATCGCTATCTCGGCTCGAAGAAGTCCGTGAAGTTCGGCGCGATCCTGATGTCGATCGCCTATTTCACGCTCTGCTTCGGCGGCCAGACCGCCAGGCCCTATGCGATGATCGACGGCAGCCGCTACGAGGTCGTGATCGACGACGCCAAGCAGCAATATGTCGTCGACGGCGGGCAGAAGCTGGCGATCAAGGGACAGGAGGACGGCTCGGTCGCGCTCGTCGCCCCGGACGGCTCGGTCGCCCGCACTGTTGCCAAGGGCGGCTTCAAGGCGGATGCCGACCGCGATCCCTTCTACACCGGTTTGATGCTCGTCGCGCTGAGCCTGCTCACCGTCGGCAACGGCTTCTTCAAGCCCAATATCTCCACCATCGTCGGCGCGCTGTACGAGAAGGGCGATCGGCGCCGCGACGCCGGCTTCACCATCTTCTACATGGGCATCAATCTCGGTTCGCTCTTCTCGCAGATACTCTGCCCCTTCCTGGCGGTGGCGCTCGGCTGGTGGGCCGGCTTCGGCCTCGCCGCGATCGGCATGCTGATCAGCTGGGCGCTGATCCAGTTCGCGGGCGACAAGCTGGCGGGCTATGGCGAGCCGCCCGAAGGACAGACGAAGGACCGCAGCTTGCTGATCTACATCGGCGCGCTCGCGGTGGTGCCGATCGGCTGGTTCCTGTTCATCAACCTGATGGCGAGTCCCGCGCCGGAGGCCGGCGCCGGCATCGTCGGCTATCTCCTCGGCCTGCCGATCATGGGCAAGGTGCTGTTCGCGACCTTCCTGGCGTCGGTGATCCTGATCCCGCTCTGGGCGCTCAAGGCCGGCAACCGGGTCGAGTTCCAGATGATGATCGCGGCGATCGTGATGATCGTCTTCAACGTCGTCTTCTGGACGCTGTTCGAACAGGCCGGCTCCTCGCTCACCCTGTTCGCCGATCGCAACACCGACCTGTCGGTGTTCGGCCTGTTCACCATGTCGGCGGGGCAGACCCAGTTCTTCAATGCCTTCTTCATCGTCGTGCTGGCACCGCTGACCTCGATCCTGTGGGGTGCGCTCGGCCGCCGCGGGCTGGAGCCGTCGATCCCGGTCAAGTTCGCGATCGCGCTGGCGGGCGTCGGCCTCGGCTTCCTCGCGCTGGTGTGGGGCACCCAATATGCCGGTGCGGACTTCAAGGTGTCGGTCTGGTGGCTGGCGCTGCTCTACCTGATCCACTCGATGGCCGAGCTCTGCATCTCGCCGGTCGGCCTGTCGATGATCACCAAGCTGTCGATCGCGCGCGTGGTCGGACTGATGATGGGGCTGTGGTTCCTGTCGATCAGCTGCGCCCAATATGTGGCCGGCATCGTCGCCCAGGTCGCCAGCGTCGAGACGGTCGGCGGCCAGGTCACCAACCTGAAGGTCAGCCTGGAGACCTATGCCGGCGTGTTCCAGACGATCGGCCTGGCGTCGGTCGCGATCGGCGCGATCCTCCTGGTCCTTTCGCCTGTCATCAAGAAGTGGATGCATGGTGTTCAGTAACAAGTTGAGATTTTCGATGGCGGTGGCGCTCGCGCTGACCGCCTGCACCGGTGGCGCCGCGCCCAAGTCGGCCTCGTCCGATGCACCCGCGCCCGGCAAGGGCAAGGGGTTCGACCATGATCCCTTCCCGTCGACCTACCGCGCCTATCCCGGCGTGCCGACCGCGATCGTCCACGCCACCGTCTATGACGGGGAGGGCGGCCGGATCGAGGACGGCACCGTCCTGCTCGCCGACGGCAGGGTGACGGCGGTCGGCGGTCCGGACCTCGCCGTGCCCGCCGGCGCGACCGTCGTCGACGGCACCGGCAAATGGGTGACGCCAGGCGTCATCGACGTCCACAGCCATCTCGGCGACTATCCGTCGCCGGCCGTCAAGGCGCTGTCCGACGGCAACGAGGCGACCGCGCCGGTCACCGCACAGGTTTGGGCCGAGCACAGCGTCTGGCCGCAGGATCCGGGCTTCAGCCGCGCGCTCGCCAATGGCGGGGTGACGACGCTGCAGATACTGCCCGGCTCGGCCAACCTGTTCGGCGGCCGGTCGGTGACGCTCAAGAACGTCTATGCGCGCACCGTGCAGGGGATGAAGTTCCCCGGCGCGCCCTATGGCCTGAAGATGGCGTGCGGCGAGAATCCCAAGCGCGTCTATGGCGGCAAGAACCGCGAGCCTTCGACCCGCATGGGCAATGTCGCGGTCGACCGGCAGACCTGGATGAAGGCGGCCGAGTATAAGCGCAAGTGGGACAAATATGAGGAGAAGGGCGGCGAGATCCCTGCCCGCGACGTCGCGATGGACACGCTGATGGGCGTGCTCAACGGCGAAATCCTCGTCCACAACCATTGCTACCGCGCCGACGAGATGGCCATCGTCCTCGATATGGCGAAGGAGTTCGGCTACAAGGTCACCGCCTTCCATCACGCGGTCGAGGCCTACAAGATCGCCGACCTTCTCAAGGCGAACGGCACCTGCGCCGCCGTCTGGGCCGACTGGTACGGCTTCAAGATGGAAAGCTATGACGGCATCCGGGAGAATCTGGCGATCCTCCACAATGCCGGCGCCTGCGTGATGATCCATTCGGACGACCAGAACGGCATCCAGCGCCTGAACCAGGAGGTCGCCAAGGCGCTCGCCGCCGGCCGCCGCGCGGGCTTCACGATCAGCGACGAGCAGGCCTGGACCTGGCTCGCCATCGCCCCCGCCCGCGCGCTCGGCATCGCCGACCGGACGGGCAGCCTCAAGCCCGGCAAGATGGGCGACGTCGTGCTGTGGAACGGCAATCCGCTGAGCGTCTACACCCGGCCCGAGAAGGTCTGGGTCGACGGCGCGATGCTCTACGACGCGAACAACCCGAAGCTGCGCCCGGTGAGCGACTTCGAGCTGGGCCAGCCCGGCGAGGGAGATGTGAAATGAAGCGCCTCCTCCTCGCCGCCACGGCGCTGATCGCAGCTCCCCTGTCCGCCGAGACGGTCGCCATCACCGGCGGCACCGTCGCGATCGGCGACGGATCGCAGCCGATCAAGGGCGGTACCGTCGTCATCGCCAATGGCCGGGTCGTCGCGGCCGGAGCCGGAGTCGCGGTGCCCGCCGGTGCGCGCGTCGTCGATGCGACCGGCAAGTGGGTCTCGCCCGGCATCGTCGCCGGGGTCAGCACGCTCGGCCTGATGGAAGGCTATGGCATGTCGGAGACCAACGACCTCAGTGCCGACAAGTCGCCCTTCTCGGCGGCGCTCGACATGTCGACCGCGATCAACCCGACCGGCCAGCGGATCGGGGTCGAGCGGGCGGCCGGCATCACCCGCGCCTTCGTGATCCCGTCCGCCGGCAACACGATGTTCGGCGGGCAGGGGGCGGTGATCGACCTCGGCGCCGACATGGACCCGGTGACGCGCCCGCGCGCCTTCCAATATGTCGAACTGGGGGAGGACGGAATGGGCCCGGCGGGCGGCAGCCGTCCGGCGGCCTATGCGCTGCTCAAGGTCGCTCTCGGCGCGGCGGCCAACCCCGCCTCGGCCGACTTCGCCAGCAAGGACGCGCTGATCACCCGCCAGGATGCCGAGGCGCTCGCCCCTGTGGTGCGCGGCACCCAGCCGCTGCTCGTCCATGTCGAGCGGGCGGCCGACATCCGCTCGGTCCTCGCGCTCAAGAAGCAGTATCCGGCCATCAAGCTGGTGCTGGTCGGCGCGACCGAGGGCTGGATGGTGGCCGGAGAGATCGCCGCGGCCGGCGTTCCCGTGATCGCGGCGGCGCTGCTCGACCTGCCGGAGAAGTTCGAGTCGATCGCGGCGACCCAATCCAATGTCGGCCGGCTGGCGAAGGCTGGCGTCACCGTCGCCATCTCCAATGCCGACATCTCCGAAGGGCCCTATGAGTCCTATCTCGCCCAATATGCCGGGAACCTGGTCGCGCTGACGAAGATCCCCGGCGCGCAGGGGCTCGACTGGGGCGCGGCCTTTGCGACGATCACCTCGAAGCCGGCGGCGGCGATCGGGATGGACGGGGAGATCGGGTCGCTCCGCCCCGGCCGCCGCGCCGACGTCGTGGTGTGGGACGGCGATCCGCTCGAGCTCTCCTCGGCGCCGACCGCGATCTTCATCGATGGCGTCGCCCAGCCGACGACCAGCCGCCAGACCCGGCTGCGCGACCGCTATCTCGACCCGGTCGAGAAGGGCCTGCCCAAGGCCTACGAGCGATAACTCCCTCTCCCAACCCTCTCCCCGGCGGGGAGAGGGCTTGAGGCATACGGCAAATCGGCGCATTGAGCGGTCGAATTCCGATGGGGGACCGCG
This sequence comes from Rhizorhabdus histidinilytica, assembly GCF_900167915.1. Classification (GTDB taxonomy): domain Bacteria; phylum Pseudomonadota; class Alphaproteobacteria; order Sphingomonadales; family Sphingomonadaceae; genus Rhizorhabdus; species Rhizorhabdus histidinilytica. The sequence goes on from NZ_FUYM01000001.1 coordinate 393,932, forward strand.
TGTATGGGGCGTAGATATTTCGGGACCGACGGTATCCGGGGCCGGACCAACGAAAGCCCCATGACCGCCGAGATCGCGATGAAGGTCGGCCAGGCGGCGGGCGCGCATTTCGTGCGAGGCGAGCATCGCCACCGGGTGGTGATCGGCAAGGACACCCGCCTGTCGGGCTATATGATGGAATCGGCGCTGGTCGCGGGCTTCACCAGCGTCGGCATGGACTGCGTCCTGCTCGGGCCGATGCCGACCCCGGCGGTGGCGATGCTGACCCGTTCGATGCGTGCCGACCTCGGCGTGATGATCTCCGCCAGCCACAACATGTTCGCCGACAACGGCATCAAGCTGTTCGGTCCCGACGGCTACAAGCTGTCCGACGATGACGAGACCGCGATCGAGGCGCGCCTCGAAAAGCCGGTCAAGCTCGCCGCCTCGGCCGATATCGGCCGTGCCCACCGGGTCGAGTCCGCGCGCGGGCGCTATGTCCACGCGGTCAAGTCGAGCTTTCCCGAGCATCTCCGCCTCGACGGACTGCGCGTCGTGATCGATTGCGCGCACGGCGCCGCCTATGAGGTCGCGCCGCTGGCCTTGTGGGAGCTGGGTGCGGAACTGATCTCGATCGGGGTCAATCCCAACGGCGTCAACATCAATGACCAGTGCGGATCGACCGACACCCGCGCGCTGCAGGACAAAGTGCGCGAGACCCGCGCCGACATCGGCATCGCGCTCGACGGCGACGCCGACCGGCTGATCATCGTCGACAATGAGGGGCGGGTCGTCGACGGCGACCAGCTGATGGCGCTGGTCGCGGCCGGGGCTCATCGCCGCGGCGAACTGCGAGGCGGCGGCATCGTCGCGACGGTGATGTCGAACCTCGGCCTCGAACGCTTCCTGGCGGGGCAGGGGCTGTCGCTCCACCGCACCAAGGTCGGCGACCGCTATGTCGTGGAGGCGATGCGCGCCGAGGGTTTCAACATCGGCGGCGAGCAATCGGGTCATATCGTCATGACCGACCATGCGACGACCGGCGACGGGCTGGTCGCGGCGCTGCAGGTGCTGGCCCAGCTGGTCGAGCATGGCAGGCCCGCAAGCGAACTGCTTCACCAGTTCGATCCGCTGCCGCAGCTCCTCAAGAATGTCCGCTTCGCCGGAGGCGAGCCGCTCAAGGATGAGAAGGTGATCGCCGCGATTGCCGATGCGGAGGAGAAACTGACCGGCACCGGCCGGCTGGTTATCCGCAAGTCGGGCACCGAGCCGCTGATCCGTGTCATGGCTGAGGGCGAGGACAGCCGCCTCGTCGAGGCTATGGTCGACCAGATCTGCGACGCCGTCCGGAAGGCGGCCTGATCGGGCCATCGTGACCACTGCCCGCATCCTCATCATCGCCGGCTCGGATTCGGGCGGCGGCGCCGGCATCCAGGCCGATATCAAGACGGTGACGCTGCTCGGCGGCCACGCGATGACCGCGATCACCGCGCTGACCGCGCAGAACACGCTCGGCGTCGCGGCGGTCCATCCGGTCCCTGCCGAGATGGTGATCGCCCAGATCGACGCGGTGGCGGACGACATCGGCGTCGACGCGGTCAAGATCGGCATGATCGGCAATGCCGCGATCGCCGAGCAGGTCGCTGACCGGCTCGACCGGCCCGACCTCGCGGACGTGCCGCTGGTGTTCGATCCGGTGATGATCGCGACGAGCGGCAGCAGGCTCGCGGACAGCGCGACGATCGCGGCGTTCGGCCGGCTGATGCGCCGCGCGGCGGTCTCCACCCCCAATCTCGACGAACTCGGTGCGCTGAGCGGCCGTGCCCTCGGCGATGAGCTGGCGGTCGCCGTCGCGGCGGCCGGGCTGATCGCCGAGGGCAGTGGCCCGATCCTGGCGACCGGTGGCGGCTTCGTTGCCGGCCAGCTGACCGATCTGCTCTTCACGGCCGCAAGCGAGGCGGAGGAGCGACGCTGGACCGCCGGCTGGATCGATACGATCCACGATCACGGCACCGGCTGCACCCTGGCGAGCGCGATCGCGACCGGGCTGGGCCAGGGGCTAGCCCTTGCCGATGCGATCACCCGCGCCCGTGCCTTCGTCCGCGCCGCGCTGCTGGCGGCGCCGGGACTCGGCCGGGGGCATGGGCCGATGGGGCATCGGTCGATCGATTGAGACTCCCACCAGGTCGCTCCTGCGAAGGCAGGAGCCCATGTCTCTCCTCTCCCCGATGAGCATCGCGGGTGATGAGAGACATGGATGCCAGCCTTCAGCCCTTGGCTGAAGTTTATCCCGAGCGTCTGCCTTGCAGGCAATCGAGGGGCTGGCATGACAAAAAGGGAGGGCGCTCATCCCAACGAAAAAGGCCGCCCGGATCGCTCCGGACGGCCTTTTCCTGATACGATGGCGAAGCGATCAGGCTTCGTCGGTCGCTTCCGCGGCGGGAGCTTCGTCCTGCAGCTCGGTCGGGATTTCGCCCGGTTCGGCGTTGGGATCATAGTCCTCGGTGAAGCCGGCCTCGTCGCGCTCGAAGAGCTGCGCCATGACGTCGACGCCCTGCGACTGCAGCTCGGCCTCTTCGGGCGAACGGGCGACGTTGACCTTGACGGTGCGGCTGACCTCGGCGTGCAGCGAGATCTTCACCTCGTGCAGGCCGATCGTCTTGATCGGGCGGCCGAGCACGACGCCCGACTTGGCGACCTTGATGCCATCCTCGGCGAGCGCCTCGACGATGTCGCGGGCCGAAACCGATCCGTAGAGCTGGCCGGTGTTCGACGCCTGGCGGATCAGCGTCACCGACTTGTCGTCGAGCGCCTTCGCCTCGGTTTCGGCATTGTCGCGGCGCTTGGCGTTGTCGGCTTCGATCTGGGCGCGGTTCGCCTCGAAGACCTTCTTGTTGGCCTCGTTGGCGCGCAGCGCCTTCTTGCGCGGCAGCAGGTAGTTGCGGGCAAAGCCGGCCTTGACGGTGACGACGTCGCCGATCTGGCCCAGCTTCTCAACGCGTTCGAGCAGGATCACGTCCATGGTGGCGGTCCTCCCTTCTTACTTGACGATGTAGGGAAGCAGCCCGATGTGACGGGCGCGCTTGATCGCCTGGGCGAGTTCACGCTGCTTCTTGGCGGACACCGCGGTGATGCGGCTCGGGACGATCTTGCCACGCTCGGACACGAAGCCCTGGAGCAGACGGACGTCCTTGTAATCGATCTTGGGAGCATCCTTCGCGGAGAAGGGGCAGCTCTTGCGGCGGCGGAAAAAGGCGCGTGCCATGATGTTCTATCCCTTCCTTACGACGCGGCGAATTCGCGGTCTTCACGACGGGGACGATCGCCCCGGTCGCCACGATCACCGCGGTCGCCACGACCGTCGCGGCGGCCGTCGCGCTCGCCACGGCGCATCATCGCGGACGGGCCCTGCTCGTGCTCGTCGACGCGGATCGTCATGTAGCGGATGACGTCTTCGTTGATGGCGGTCTGGCGCTCCAGCTCGGCCACGACGCCGGCGGGGGCGTCGATGTGGAGCATGACATAATGCGCCTTGCGGTTCTTCGCGATGCGATAGGCCAGGCTGCGCAGGCCCCAGGTCTCGGTCTTGGTGACCTTGCCCTGATTCTCCTCGACGATCTTGGTGGCGGCTTCCGCCAGCGCGTCGACCTGGGCCTGGGCCAGATCCTGGCGCGCGAGAAACACATGCTCGTAAAGAGCCATGTTCGCGTCTTCCTTCTCTTGCCGATCGCTGACGCCGTGCCCATCACGACGCCCCTCCGGCTGTCTTCCAAAAGCAAGCAGGGGCGGAGAGACAGGCTCCCGCCCCGGCTGGCGCGGCCTATGACCGAATCGGCCCGCGAAAGCAACCCCCGCCGCCATCGGGCTTGCCTAAGCCGCCTCATTTTCCTAGGGCCGCTCGCCGGAGACCGAGGGGAAGCTTCATCATGCGCGCATTCATCTTTCCGGGGCAGGGCAGCCAGGCCGTCGGCATGGGGCAGGCGCTGGCCGACGCGAGCGCCGTCGCGCGCGAGGTGTTCCAGGAAGTGGACGACGCGCTCAGCCAGAACCTGTTCAAGCTGATGGTCGAAGGGCCGGCCGACGAGCTGACCCTGACCGAGAACGCCCAGCCCGCGATCATGGCCAATGCCATTGCGACGCTGCGCGTGCTGCAGAAGGAGGGCGGCATCAGCCTGGCCGACAAGGCGGCGTTCGTCGCCGGTCACAGCCTGGGCGAATATACCGCCCTGTGCGCAGCCGAGGCGATCGACCTCGCCACCACCGCCCGGCTGCTCAAGCTGCGCGGTCGCTCGATGCAGGCGGCGGTGCCGGTCGGCGTCGGCGCGATGGCGGTGTTCCTGGGCCTCGACTTCGAAGGCGCGAAGGCGGTCGCCGAGGAAGCCGCGCAGGGCGAGGTCTGCCAGGCCGCGAACGACAACAGCAACCGCCAGGTCGTCGTGTCGGGCCACAAGGGTGCGGTCGAGCGCGCGATCGAGATCGCCAAGGCGAAGGGCGCGCGCCGCGCGATGCTGTTGCCCGTCTCGGCGCCGTTCCACTGCTCGCTGATGCAGCCCGCCGCCGACGCGATGGCCGAGGCGCTGGGCAAGACCGCGGTGCAGGCGCCGCTGGTGCCGGTCTACGCCAATGTGCTGGCCGCGCCGGTCGCCGATCCGGCCGAGATCGTTCGCCTGCTGGTCGAGCAGGTGACCGGCACGGTCCGCTGGCGCGAGAGCGTCGCCGCGATGGCCGAGGCCGGCGTCGAGCAGTTCGTCGAGCTGGGCGGCAAGGTCGTCGGCCCGATGGTCAAGGACATCACCGACAAGGCCACCGCGACCAGCGTCGTGACCATGGCCGATATCGAGGCGCTGGCCGCTTCGTTGTAATTCGCCGTCATCCCGGCGAAAGCTGGGATCTCATTTTTCCTTGCCGACGGAAGGCAGGGAGATTCCGGCTTTCGCTGGAATGACGAAACAGGGAAGGTGAAAGCCATGTTCGATCTTTCAGGCATGACCGCGCTGGTGACGGGCGCTTCGGGCGGCATCGGCTCGGCGATCGCCAGGGCGCTGGTGCAGCAGGGGGCGACGGTCGCGCTGTCGGGCACGCGCGAGGACGCGCTGAAGGCGGTAGCGGCGGAGATCGGCGGCAAGACCGTGATCCTGCCTTGCAACCTGGGTGACGCGGAAGCGGTCGACGGCCTGATCCCGCGCGCGGTCGAGGCGTTGGGCGGCAAGCTCGACATCCTCGTGAACAATGCCGGCGTCACCCGTGACAACCTGATCATGCGCATGAAGGACGAGGAGTGGGATCAGGTGATCTCCGTCAACCTCGAGGCGGCCTTCCGCCTGATCCGCGCCGCCGCCAAGCCGATGATGAAGGCCCGCTTCGGCCGGGTCATCACCATCACCTCGATCGTCGGCACCACCGGCAATCCGGGCCAGGCCAACTATGCCGCGTCGAAGGCCGGCCTGGTCGGCATGTCGAAGGCGCTGGCGCAGGAACTGGCCAGCCGCAACATCACCGTCAACTGCGTCGCCCCCGGCTTCATCGCATCGGCGATGACCGACGTGCTGGCGGACGCGCAGAAGGAAGCCCTGTTGGGCAAGATCCCGGCCGGCAAGCTGGGCGAGGGCGGCGATATCGCCGCGGCCGTCGTCTATCTGGCCAGCCAGGAGGCATCCTATGTCACCGGCCAGACGCTGCACGTGAATGGCGGCATGGCGATGATCTGAGGTTCGGCACCGGCCCGCACCCCCTCCCGACCTCCCGCCAGGGTACACTGCCTGGGAGGTCGGGAGGGGGTGCGGGCCGGTGCCGCCCATGCTTTGGCGCGGTTGCGCCAAAGCCAATGACGCTTCCCACGTCATCAAAGCATGCTTGCAAGCAATCCCCGCCCTCGTTAGGGCAGGCGACAGAAACCCTAAGGAAGGTTTAGAACATGAGCGAGACCGCCGAGCGCGTTAAGAAGATCGTTGTCGAGCATCTGGGTGTCGAGGCCGAGAAGGTCACCGAGGAAGCCAGCTTCATCGACGATCTGGGCGCGGACAGCCTCGACATCGTCGAGCTGGTGATGGCCTTCGAAGAAGAATTCGGCGTCGAGATTCCCGACGATGCGGCCGAGAAGATCGCGACCGTCAAGGACGCCATCAGCTATATCGAGAGCCACAAGGGCTGATCGCTCCACCCGCCGGCCGTTGATCGACCGGGGCAGGTGACCGAGCCGAGGCTTATCAGCGGCTCCCCGACCCCGGGCAATCCGATGGGACGGGGGGCCGTTTTGCCGTTCAAGACGAATATCAGGAGAATGCCATGCGCCGCGTGGTCGTAACCGGACTGGGCCTTGTCACGCCGCTTGGCGCCGACGTCGAGACCGCCTGGGCCAACATCATCGCCGGCAAGTCGGGCGCGGGTCGCATCACCCGCTTCGACCCTAGCGACCAGGCCTGCACGATCGCGTGCGAGGTCAAGCCCGCCGATCATCCCTATGGCTTCGATCCCGGCAAGCGCGTCGACCACAAGGTCCAGCGGCAGGTCGATCCGTTCATCATCTACGGCATCGACGCCGCCGGCCAGGCGCTCGAGGACGCCGGCCTGACCGAGATGAGCGAGGAGCAGAGCTATCGCGCCGGCCTGTCGATCGGCTCGGGCATCGGCGGCCTGCCGGGTATCGAGAGCGAATCGATCGTCCTGCACGAGAAGGGCCCCCGCCGGGTCAGCCCGCACTTCGTCCATGGCCGGCTGATCAACCTCATCTCGGGCCAGGTCTCGATCAAATATGGTCTGCGCGGACCGAACCATGCGGTCGTCACCGCCTGCTCGACCGGTGCGCACGCGATCGGCGACGCCGCGCGGATGATCGCGATGGACGATGCCGACATCATGGTAGCAGGCGGCGCCGAGGGCGCGATCTGTCCGCTCGGCATCGCCGGCTTCGCCCAGGCCCGCGCGCTGTCGACCGGCTACAACGATACGCCCGAAAAGGCGTCGCGCCCCTATGACAAGGGCCGTGACGGCTTCGTGATGGGCGAGGGCGCCGGCATCGTCGTGCTTGAGGAATATGAGCATGCCAAGGCGCGCGGCGCGAAGATCTATGCCGAGGTGATCGGCTATGGCCTGTCGGGCGACGCCTATCACGTCACCGCGCCGCATCCCGAAGGCTCCGGCGCCTATCGCTCGATGGCGATGGCGCTCAAGAAGTCCGGCCTGCAGCCGTCCGACATCGACTATATCAACGCCCATGGCACCTCGACCCCGCTTGGCGACGAGCTGGAGGCGGGCGCCGTCCGCCGCCTGTTCGGCGATGCGCTGAAGACCGTGTCGATGAGCTCGACCAAGTCGGCGATCGGGCATCTGCTCGGCGGTGCCGGCGCGGTCGAATCGATCTTCTGCATCCTCGCGATGCGGGATCAGATCGTGCCGCCGACCCTGAACCTCGAAAATCCGAGCGACGGGCTGGAGGACTTCGACCTGGTTCCGCTCAAGGCGAAGAAGCGCTCGGTTCGCGCCGTGCTCAACAACAGCTTTGGCTTCGGCGGTACCAACGCCAGCCTCATCATGCGCAAGCTCGAGGATTGAGCCGCCGCCGTAGGAGGCCGTCTATGATCCGCCGCCTGATCGCGCTGATCCTGATCGTCGCGCTGGTTGGCGGCGGGGCGGCGCTCTGGATATCGCGCGACTGGTGGAGCGAAGGCCCGCTCCAGAAGCCCGCCAGCATCCAGGTGAAGAAGGGCGATACGCTCGCCTCGGCGGCGCGCGCGCTGGAGAAGGCCGGGGCGATCCGATCGACCACCAACTTCCTGCGCTTCGCGCGCCGCTTCGGGTCGAAGGACCCGGTGCGCGCGGGCGAGTTCGAGATTCCTGCACGGGCCAGCGGCGCCGAGATCCTCGACCTGCTCCAGCACGGCAAGCCGGTCCAGCACCTCGTCACCATTCCCGAGGGTATGCCGTCGATCCTGGTCCACGAGAGGCTGATGGCCGAGCCGCAGCTCACCGGCACGATCGCCGTGCCGGCGGAGGGGTCGGTCCTGCCCGACAGCTACAGCTTCGAGGCGGGCGAGCCGCGCGCGGCGGTGCTGGCGCGGATGCAGGCGGCGATGCGCAAGGCGCTCGACGAAGCCTGGGCGGCACGCAAGCCGACCACCGTCGTCACCAGCAAGCGCGATGCGCTGATCCTCGCCTCGATCGTCGAGAAGGAGACCGCGGTCGCGTCCGAACGGCCGATGGTCGCTGCGGTCTATTCGAATCGCATCCGCGAAGGGATGAAGCTGCAGGCCGACCCGACGGTGATCTACCCGATCACCCAGGGCAAGCCGCTCGGCCGCCGTATCCGCCTGTCGGAGCTGCGCGCCGTCAACGGCTACAACACCTATGCCTCGGCCGGCCTGCCCGAGGGGCCGATCGCGAACCCAAGCAAGGCCGCGATCGAGGCGGTGCTCGATCCGGCGAAGAGCCCGGCGCTCTACTTCGTCGCCGACGGCAAGGGCGGCCACGTCTTCGCCAACACGCTGGCCGAGCACAACGCCAACGTCCAGCGCTTCTACGCCATCCGCCGCTCGCGCGGCGAGATGTGACGACTGACGTCACCCCAGCGAGGGCTGGGGTGACCGCCAGGGCTTCAGCACAGCCAGCCGCGCGTCTTCGCCCGGCCGGCGAACCAGAGCTCGAAGGCCGCGATCAGGATGATGATCGCCGGGAAGATCGCCGCGCCCCAGCCCATCACGTCCTGGATCTTCGCGACCAGGAAACTGTGCCCGAACTGGACCAATACGGCGATCAGCGAGACGAGATAGAGCGGCTGCGCCCAATTTCGCCGCGCCAGCAGCGCGACCGAACCGAGCGTGCCGCTCCACACCGCGATGCCATAGACCCACCACAGCCATCCGGGCATGCCCTTGATGCAGTCGGCGGCGAGCTTGCCCATCTCGGCGACCATCTTCTCATAGGGCGTGGTCAGCTGGCTGTAGAAGGCGAAGATTCCGGCAAAGCCCCACAGCAGCAGCACGATGCCGAGGACCCAATACCAGCTGGGAACGCGTTTCGTTTCGGCAGTGTCGTCCATCATCCTTCTCCCCTGCAATGATCGGTGCATTGTCCTGACGACGAATGGGCGGGCCGCGATCCGACAGCGCGGCGGAAAATCAGCCCAGCAGGCCCTGCGTCTTGGCCCAGCAGGCGAAAGCGATCTGGGCGACGGCGACCAGCGCTATGAACGCGGGAAAGGCGAGTGAGCTCGCGCCCAGCTTCGATGCGCCCTTGTAGACGCCGAAGAACCAGCCGAACTGGATGATGACGCCGACCAGCGAGGCGACGAACAGCGGGCCGGCGGCGGCGCAGCGGCACAGCAGCGCGATCGCACCGAGCAGTCCGGCGCCCACCGCGACGACATAGGCGGCCTTCACCGTCGCCGGCATCGCGATCCAGGCGGCGCGCTGCGCCTCGGGCAGGCTGGCGAGCTTATCGGGATTCATCCGCATCTGGCTGAGGCAGGCCAGGCAGCCGACCGCGTTCCAGGCGAGCAGGAGCGCCGAAACCACCCAATACCAGACAGGTACCATCGCGACCCTCCCCCCATCGCTCAGCGAGCGGGAGGATGCCCCTCTTTGGGAGCCATGACAATGGAAAGGGGATCGCCGGCCCGCAGCGGATCGAAGCGGACGATCTCGCGCAGGCTGACGAGCGTCTCGAAGCCGCGGATATTATCATCGGAGGCCAGCACCTCATCGGCGAAGCGCTGATAGGCCTCGATCGACGGCACGCTGACTGTCACCAGGAAATCGGTGCGTCCGGTGACGTTCCACGCCCCGATCACCTCCGGCCGGCTTTCCAGCGTCCGGGCGAAGAGCTGCTCGACCTTGAGGCCGCTCTGGGCGAGCTCGACCAGCACATGGATGGTGATCGCCGGCGCGAGCCGCGACGGATCGATCAGCGAGACGTCGGCGACGATGACGCCGCTGCTCCGCAACCGCCGGAGGCGGCGGAGCACAGCGCTTTCCGACAGCCCCACCCGATCCGCGATGTGGCGCGCGGGCTGCTGATTGTCGCGGCGGACGATCGCGATGATCCGCCGGTCGAAATCGTCGAGGTCGATGGAATCCATCATCTGCTTGTCATATTTGCCTGATTCCATCGTTAAATGCCCGAAATCGCCGAACATCGCCAGCTGGCTTGGATTAAATCGGCATCATGAGCAGCAGCCTCTCCACCCGTCCGCGCTTCGACGTTCAGCTTGCCGCCGCCTATGCCGCGCTGCTTGGGTCGATCACCGCCTTCTGCGTCGGCACGTCCTTCGCCAAGCGGCTCTTCCCGCTGGTCGGCGCTGAGGCGACGAGCGCCTATCGCGTCGGCTTCGCTGCGCTGATCCTGCTGACGGTCTGGCGGCCGTGGCGCGGGCGGATCGGGCGGGCCGACCTGTTCGCGACGATGCGTTACGGCGCGGCGATGGGGATGATGAACCTGTGCTTCTACATGGCGCTGCGCACCATTCCGCTCGGCCTCGCCATCGCGATCGAGTTCAGCGGGCCGCTCGCCGTATCGCTGCTCCATGCGCGCCGCCCGGCCCATTTCGCGATGGTCGGGCTTGCGGTCGCGGGGCTCGGCCTGCTGCTACCGATCCATGGCGGCGCTCACGGCCTCGATCCCGTCGGGATCATGTTCGCGCTGGGAGCGGGGCTGTGCTGGGCGCTCTACATCCTGTTCGGCAAGCGGCTCGGCCATCTTCCCGGCGGCCAGTCGGTGTCGATCGGCATGGCCACGGCGGCGCTGATCGTCGTGCCGATCGGTATCCATCAGGGCGGGCTGGCGCTGCTCGATCCGAGGCTGATGGCGCTGGGCCTCGGCGCGGCGATCCTGTCGAGCGCGATCCCCTATTCGCTCGAGATGGTCGCTCTCAAGCGGCTGTCGCACAACAGCTTCGGCATCTTCCTCAGCCTCGAGCCCGCCGCCGGCGCGCTGGCCGGCGTCGTGCTGCTCGGCGAGCATCTGACCGCGTTGCAATGGCTCGCGGTGCTGCTGGTCGTCACGGCCTCGATCGGGACGATGCTGTTCGCGGAGCCGGCCGAGGCCCCGCCGTCGGCGGGATCCTAGAGGCGCAGCCCCTCGATCTCGTTCAGGCCGAGCGCGATGTTGAGGTTCTGGACAGCCGCGCCCGCAGCCCCCTTGCCGAGATTGTCGAGCGCCGCGACCAGCCGCGCCTGGCCGGCCTTCTCGTCGGCATGGACGAACAGCTCGAGCCGATCGGTGCCGGCCGCCTGCTCGATCGTCAGCACCGGCCGATCGTCGGTGATGACGCGAACGACCCGGCTGCTGTCATAGGCGGCGGCCAGCAGCTCGCGAATCGCGGCACCGGTCGGCCGGCCAGGCAGCAGGTGGAGGTGCAGCGGTACCTCGACCAGCATGCCGCGATAGGTCTTCGCGACAGAGGGCAGGAAGATCGGAGGATGGGCGAGGCCGGCGCGCTTCTGCATCTCGGGCACGTGCTTGTGGCCGAGGTTGAGCGCATAGGCGCGGAACGCGGTGTCGGTCGCGTCGGGGGAGGCGGGGTCCTCGAACATCGCGATCATCGACTTGCCGCCGCCCGAATATCCCGAGACGGCGTTGACCGAGAGCGGAGTGTCGGCCGGCAGCAGCCCGGCGCGGACCAGCGGACGGACGAGCGCCAGGAAACCGGTCGGATAGCAGCCGGGGTTGGAAATGCGGGTCGCGGCTGCCAGCGTGTCGCGCTGGTCCGGGTCGAGCTCGGCGAAGCCGTAGGCCCAGTCGGCGGCGGTGCGGTGTGCGGTCGACGCGTCGATCACGCGGACCGCCGGGTTGGCGATCAGTGCCACCGCCTCGCGTGCCGCGTCGTCGGGCAGGCACAGCACCACCGCGTCGGCGGCGTTGAGCGCTTCGGCGCGTGCGGCCGGGTCCTTGCGCCGTTCCTCGGCGACGGCGATCAGTTCGATGTCGGCCCGGCCGGCGAGCCGATCGCGGATTTCGAGGCCGGTGGTGCCGGCGGCACCGTCGATGAAGACCTTGGCGGTCATGGGTTCAGTCTCCGCCGGCCCAGGATCGGCCGGTCATGATGGGGTTGCAGGCGGGCGACGACGTCGGCGAGCGGTTCGATCACCACGCTCATCCAGTGCGCGTTGGCATGGATCAGCCGGTCCTCGTCCACCATCAGGCCGACATGGCCGGGAAAGCTGACGATGTCGCCACGTCGGAGGCGGGCCTCCTCGGGCAGCGGCGTGCCCAGCGCTTCGCGTTGCATGTCGGTGTCGCGCGGGGCGGCGATGCCGCAGGCGGCGAGCGCCGCCTGAACCAGCCCCGAACAGTCGATGCCGTCGGCGCCGCGCCCGCCCCACAGATAGGGCGCCCCGAGCAGTCCTTCGGCGACCGTCACCGGGTCGTCCGACAGCGTGTCTGCCGCGACGACGTGGCGCGCATGGACGAAGCCGTCCTCCGTCGCGAGGAAGCCGTCGTCGCGCATCTCACCGGCCAGCCGCGCACCGAAGGGTAGGGTGCCCAGCATCGGCGCCTTGATCGAAGGGCTGGCGAAGCGCAGCGCTTCACGGACGTGGATGCGGTGGGTCACCGGGGCCGCGGGTGCCAGCAGCCGCGCATCCACATAACCGACATAATGGTCGTGGACCGAAAAGCCCCAGGCCCAGCCGCCGGTCAGGTCGAGGATGGCGAAGCCCTCGCCGGGCAGGAGCTGGGAGACAGCCTCGGCGTCGGCGCTCGCGGCCTTGCGCATCATAGCCGCCGCGCCGCCCGCCATCGCCGGCATCGGCGCGGCATAATGAGGAGCGAACAGGGTACCGGCGAGCGCTACGTCGGCGATGTCGGGACGATAGGCGTTGATCCGCGGATCGAGCTTCCGGGTCGGTCCGTCGAGGTGGAAGGCGGCGGCGGGCAGGCCGCCGCCGGTCATGTCGTCAGCCGCGAGCCTTTTCGAGATCGATGGATTTTCCGAAGGCATCGAGGAAGGCGGCCCCTTTTTCGGTCTTGGCGACGAAGATGTTGCGCCGATCGTTGTCGTCGCGTTCGCGGCGCAGATAGCCGAGCGAGCCCAGGGTATTCAAGGCGCGCGTTATCACCGGCTTGGAGACGCCCAATTGCTGGGCCAGGCCGCGCACCGTATGGGGCCCGGGGGTGATGTAGCTGATCAGCAGCAGGGCCATCTGCCGGTTCGTCAGATCAGGTTGCCCGGAGCGGACGTAGGAGACCAAGGCTCGCATCCACTGGGAAAGCTGGTTTTCGGACATGGTACGCGCCCTTCGCATAGGATCCTGTCGAGGAGCAGGTGCAGACCTTAATCCTCGGCCGGACAACGCGGGTCGCCCGATTTCGTTTCACCGGGCGACGGCAATGGTCGCGATTTGTCGCTGAAAACCGGCGTCCAGTCTCAGGGCGTAACGAATCTGGCCCTGAGCATCGCGAAAGCGGCACGCAGGCCGAGCGCCTCGCCTCCCTTGGGACGGCCCGGCTTCGCCGACGGCCGCCAGGCGAAGGTGTCGAGATGCGCCCAAGGGGTGGCGTCGGGCACGAAACGCTGCAGGAACAGCGCGGCGGTGACTGCGCCGGCCATGCCGCCTTCGCCGGCATTGTTGATGTCGGCGGTGGTGGATTTGATCATCTCGGCATAGTCGGCCCAGAGCGGCATCCGCCACAGCGGGTCGGATACCGCCGTGGCGGCTGCGAGCAGGTCGGCGGCGAGTGCGTCGTCATTGGCGAACAGCGCTGGAAGGTCGGGGCCCAGCGCGACGCGGGCGGCGCCGGTCAGGGTCGCGAAGTCGAGGATCAGCACCGGCTTGTCCTCGCCCGCGCGGGCCAGCGCGTCGCCCAGCACCAGCCGGCCCTCGGCATCGGTGTTGCCGATCTCGACCGAAATCCCCTTGCGGCTGCGCAGGATGTCGCCGGGGCGGAAGGCGTCACCCGCCACCGCATTCTCGACAGCCGGGATCAGCAGGTGGAGCCGCACCGGCAGCCGCGCGCCCATCACCAGGCCGGCAAGCGCCAGCGCGTGGGCCGCACCGCCCATGTCCTTCTTCATCAGCAGCATCGCCGAGGATGGCTTGATGTCGAGCCCGCCCGAATCGAAGCACACCCCCTTGCCGACGATCGCGATGCGGGGATGGGCGGGATCGCCCCACTCGATCTCGATCAGCCGTGGCGCCCGCTCGCGCACCGCGGCGCGGCCGACCGCGGCGATCATCGGATAGCCCTGGTCGAGCGCGTCGCCGCGAGTGACGCGAAACTCTGCGCCATGCACCTTCGCAACGGCTTCGGCCGCGTCCGCGAGTTCGGCCGGGCCCATGTCCGCGGCGGGCGTGTCGATGAGGTCGCGGACCAGGGCCACCGCTTCGGCCAGCGCGACGGTGGGCGCGATCGCCGCGGCGTCTTTCGTCAGCAGCACACGGGCCGGGATCGGATCGGGCTTGGCGAGATAGCGGTCGAAGCGGTGATGTGCGAGCAGCCAGCCCAGCGCCCCCGGCAGATGATCGTCCTCTCCGTCGCCGTCGATCCGGTAGGTGCCCGCCGGCAGCTTCTGGGCGACCGCCGCTATGTCCCATGGACCGGGCACCTTGGCCTTGCCGAACGCCGCCGACCATTCGCCGTCCTTGCGACCGGGCAGGATCAGCAGATCGCCGGGCTTGGCCTTGAAGCGGCCGGCATCGGCGAGCGCACGGACCTGGGCGGGCTGGTCCTTCAGCCAGGCTTCCAGGCTGTCCGCCGCGACCGGCGTCAGGCGGTGGGCGGGCTCGCCGCGATCGGGAAGGAGGAGGCTCGCGAAATCGGTCATGATCACCCCTGGCGGTCGATCAGTATGTGCATCCGGGCGGTGGCGATCGGCTTCGATCGGTCGTCCTGCCAGCATAGCGCGCTGGCGTTGGCGACGCGCTTGCCGATGCGGACGATCTGGGCGAGCGCATGGGTCTCGGTCATCAATCCGCCGCGCAGATAGTCGACCGCGATATTGATCGGCTTGACCTTGGGCAGGCCGGTCCCGCGGAATTCGTGGGCGAGCGCCTCGTAGCAGGACATTTCGAGCAGGCCGGCGATCACGCCGCCATGGATGAAGCCCGGCCGCCCCTCGATCGCGGGGCGCCAGCTCACGCTCAATATCGGCTCGCCGGTCGCCCGGTTGGGATGCGCGCCGATCACCTCGGCATAGGGCGAATCGAAGTCCATCAGTCCCCCGTGAAGAAGAAGGTGGCGAGCGAATGGGCGATCGGATCGGCCGGATCGCCGTCATGGGCGACGCAGCGGACGAAGGCGACGCTGCGCGTCACCTTGTAGCAGGTCGCCCTTGCGGTGATCGCGCGGCCTGGCGGAGCCGCGCGGACATAGTCGATCCTCAGGTCGAGCGTCGCCATCGGCCGGACCGTCTTGATCTTCGCGGCGATCGCGAGGCCCGACGCGCTGTCGATCAGCGAGATGATCGGTCCGGAGGCGAGCACCCCGTTCGCCGCGTTCATCGCCAGCCGCGGATCATAGTCGAAGGCGAGTTCCGCCCAGTCATCGCCATGATCGACGCGGCGCAGCCCGATCTCTCCGGCATGTCCCGCCATCAACCGCTTCAGGGAGGAGGAATCGAGCAGTTCGGTCATCGTCGTTCCGGCATAGGCGCTTGAAGCGTCGGCGCAAGCCCCGGGGCGGGGTGCTCCTACTACAGCATTGGGCTTTTCATATCCGAGCCGCTCATCCTGAGGAGAGGCTGAGCTTGGCGAAGCCTCGTCTCGAAGGATCCTTCGAGACGCCATTTCGCCTTCGCTCAATGGCTCCTCAGGATGAGCGGAGGCCTAGATCGTGGTCTGCGATCCCAGCTCCACCACCCGGTTGGGCGGGATGCGGAAGAAGTCGGTCGGGTCGGACGCGTTGCGGTAGAGGAAGATGAACAGCAGGTCCTGCCAGAAGGGCATGCCGCTGTGCTTCGACGGGCGCAGCGTCGACCGGCCGATGAAGTAGCTGGTCTGCATCGGCTCCAGCTTGTTGTCGCCATGGCGCAGCGCGAAGGCCAGGTCGCGCGGGATGTCGGGGCTTTCCATGAAGCCGTAGTTGAGCACCGCGCGGGTGAAATTCTCATCGATATTGGTCATGTCGAGCCGCTTGGCGGCGGGCACGACCGGCTGGTTCACCGTGTTGATGGTCAGCGCGAGGTTGCGCTCGTGCAGGATCTTGTTGTGCTTGAGGTTGTGGAGCAGCGCGCTCGGCGCCGCTTCCATCCCCGACGACAGGAAGATCGCCATGCCGGGCACCCGCTCCGGCGGGCGGGCGCGGAGCATGCGGGCCAGCTCCTCGAGCTCGATCGCCTGGCTCTGGTCGATCGCCAGCAGCAGCTTGCGACCGCGCACCCAGGTCACGATGAGCAGGCCGACCCCGCCCGCGACGATCAACGGCACCCAGCCACCTTCGTAGATGCGCAGGATGTTGGCGCCGAAGAAGAACAGATCGAGCAGCAGCAGCGGCAGGATGACGGCGATCGTCAGCGGCCAGCTCCAGCCCCAGCTCCGCCGCACGACGAGGAAGGCGAGGCAGGTCGTCACCACCATCGTCCCCGACACCGACACGCCATAGGCCGCCGCCATCGCCGAGGAGGAGCCGAAGCCGAGCACCAGCACCATCACCCCGACGAACAGCAGCATGGTGATCGTCGGCAGGTAGATCTGCCCTGCGGCATGTTCGGAGGTCTGGCGGATCTTGAGGCGCGGCAGCAGGCCGAGCTGGATCGCCTGGCGGGTCAGTGAATAGGCGCCGGTGATCACCGCCTGGCTGGCGATCACGGTCGCGCAGGTCGCGAGGATCACCAGCGGGATACGGGCCAGGCCGGGCGCCATCAGGAAGAACCAGTCCTGGTTGACGAACTCGATGCCCCGCGCTGCGGCCACCTCGAGCCGGTGGAGCGCGAATGCACCCTGGCCCAGATAGTTGAGCGCCAGCGCCGGAAAGACGATCGCCAGCCAGCCGGTGCGGATCGGCTTCGCGCCGAAATGGCCCATGTCGGCGGTCAGCGCTTCGGCGCCGGTCACGGTCAGGAACACCGCGCCCATCACGAACATGCCGGCGACGCCGTGATTGGCCATGAACAGCACGCCGTTGTGCGGCAGCAGCGCGGCGAGGATGGCGGGCTGGTCGGCGATGTGGATCAGGCCGATGCCGCCGATCGTCACGAACCAGAGCAGGCAGACCGGGCCGAACAGCCGCCCGACGACCCGCGTGCCGCGCGCCTGCATCAGGAACAGGCCGATCAGGATCGCCGAGGTGATCAGCAATATCTCGCCGCGCGACACCGCATGTTCCAGGCCGGGAATGGTCTTGAGGCCCTCGACCGCCGACAGCACCGACAGGGCAGGGGTGATCACCCCGTCGCCGTAGAACAGCGCCGCGCCGATCGCGCCGAGCGCCATCACCAGCGTCCGGCGGCGCCGGGTCGATCGCTGCGCCAGCGTCATCAGCGCGAGCACGCCGCCTTCGCCATTATTGTCGGCGCGCATCAGGAACAGAACATATTTGCAGGTGACGACCAGGATCAGCGCCCACAGCGCGAGGCTGAGCACGCCCAAAATCTCGCCGGCGACGATCCCATCCTCGGCCGCCTGGCCGAGCGCTTCGCGAAAGGCGTAGATCGGGCTGGTGCCGATGTCGCCGAACACGACGCCGAGCGCGCCCAGCGTCAGCGCCGCCATGCCTTCCTCGCGGAGGCGACCCTTCCGCGGCGGCCCTTCGGGGTCGGCCATGTCGTTTCGCATCAAATACGCCCTCAAGCGGCGAAGCCGGCGCGCCGCTTAGGCCTCTCTACGGAGGAATGCACGCAGAATCTCGCGGCGATGCGGCATTGTTTGCGTGGGAGGGGCAATCGCGGTAAAGGCGGGCTCGAACTGCCTCGGCGGCACGTCCGAATCGACGTTGCCGCCGGGGCTTCTCTGTTTCCCGCGCCCCCGGAGGCCCGATAGATGACCCGCCGCCGCCAGATCTACGAAGGCAAGGCCAAGATCCTGTACGAGGGCCCCGAGCCCGGCACGTTGATCCAGTATTTCAAGGACGACGCCACCGCGTTCAATGCCCAGAAGAAGGGCACGATCAACGGCAAGGGCGTGCTGAACAACCGCATCTCCGAGCATATCTTCACGATGCTCGGCACGATCGGCGTCCCCACCCATTTCATCCGCCGCCTCAACATGCGCGAGCAGCTCATCCGCCAGGTCGAGATCGTGCCGATCGAGGTGGTCGTCCGCAACGTCGCGGCCGGCTCGCTGACCAAGCGGCTGGGGATCGAGGAGGGGACCCAGCTCCCCCGCACGATCATCGAATATTATTACAAGGACGATGCGTTGGGCGATCCGCTGGTCGCCGACGAGCATATCGCCTGCTTCGGCTGGGCGAGCCAGGAGGAGATGCACGACATCGCTGACATGGCGATCCGCGTGAACGACTTCATGTGCGGCCTGTTCGCCGGCATCGGCATCCGCCTGGTCGATTTCAAGCTCGAATTCGGCCGCTTCTGGGACAATGACTATAGCCGCATCATCCTGGCCGACGAGATCAGCCCGGACGGCTGCCGGCTGTGGGACATGGCGACCGGCGAGAAGCTCGACAAGGACCGCTTCCGGCAGGACCTGGGCGGCGAGGTAGAGGCCTATCAGGAGATCGCCCGCCGGCTCGGCCTGATGCCCGACGGCGAGAATATGATCCTCGACCTCGAAAGCCACCGAAAGAATCGCGGCAAGTGATTTCAAGGGCTTAGGCCGGGTCGTTTCAGGGGCGCCGCAAGGGCGCCCCGGCCTGCCGCATTCTCGCCGCATTTGGTCGCAGCGGCTATTTACAACCGTAAGACTAGACATAATCTGACGCCACGATCACGCGGCTCCCGGGCCGCCGAGTCGAGGAGAGTCGGATCATGGCGACTACCCGTTTCGAACATCCTTCCGCGGCGCCTCTGACGCTGCTGCTTCCCGACCTCGATGGCGGAGAGCGGGGCTATTGGCTGCGGCATTGGGTCGACACCCGGATCGACTGCCGCCTGGTCGACCTCGGCCAGGCGCGCGTCCCCGACCGTAACAGCCTCGTCACCCGTCTCGACCATGCCCTGCGCGGCCTCGACGCGCCCGTCATCCTCGTCGGCCATGGGGTAGGGGCGCTGACCATCGCCGCCTGGGCCGGACTGATCAGCAGCGAGAGCGAGGCGGCGGTCGCCGGGGCGCTGTTGATCGCGCCCGGCGATCCCGCCGCCGACGCGGATCCGCGCCTGAGCGATTTCGCGCCCTTGCCGTCGGCGATCTTCTCCTTCCCCGCGCTGGTCGTTGCCAGCGACGACGACCCATCGCTGTCGCCCGATCGCGCCTTCAGTCTGGCGCGCCAGTGGGGCGCCGGCTTCGCCCGTTTCGGCGCCTGCGGCCATTTCGCGCCGGCCGACGGCCTCGGCTGGTGGCCGGAGGGCGAGGAACTTCTCGATCGTTTCATCGACCTGGTCGAGCCGGGTCATGCCCAGGTCCAGGCGCGGGGCGGGCTCGACCAGCTCGGCCAAGGCCTGCCGCCGCACGGCCGCGGTTCTTCGTCATCGCTGTTCCGTCCGTAGGACGGCCCAGTTCCGCCCCCAGGGCGGCTTGAGCGCCCCGTCCGTCCCAACTCCGGGGGGCGGGCGGGGTTGCTTCCTCTGGTCGGCCTCCCACCTCCCATCGCGATCGGCGCGATGAAGCTGAACTGTCGCGCCGCCAAACTATTCCGATGTGGCATAGCGGCCGCCTGCGCTCTATGGGGTCCCCGACGTGGCCGAGAGACGGTTTTGAAAGGAAGTTTTTCATGAGCAGCCGTACGGAAGCGGTGAAGATCGCCCCGAACGACGCCTTCAACATCCAGACGGTCCTCTGGGTGAAGCATTGGAACGAGCATCTGTTCAGCTTCGCGGTGGACCGCCCGGCGTCGCTGCGGTTCCGCTCGGGCGAATTCGTGATGATCGGCCTGCCGACCGAGGCGCGGCCGCTGCTGCGTGCCTATTCGATCGCCAGCCCCTCCTATTCGGACGAGCTGGAGTTCCTGTCGATCGCGGTGCCCGACGGCCCACTGACCTCGCGTCTGCGTCACATCATCCCGGGCGACGAGATCTATCTCGCCCGCAAGACCACCGGCACGCTGGTCGCCGACGCGCTGACCCCGGGAAAACGGCTGTTCCTGCTGGCCACCGGTACCGGCCTCGCGCCCTTCCTGTCGGTGATGCGCGATCCCGACATCTATGAACGCTATGAACAGGTGATCATCGTCCATAGCGTCCGCCACCTCAGCGACCTCGCCTTCCGCGACGTGCTGGAGAGCCGCCTGGCCGGCGACCCGCTGGTCGAGGAGGAGGCCGCCGCCAAGTTCCGCTACCTGCCGATCGTGACGCGCGAGCCCTTCCCACGGCAGCAGCGCATCACCACGCTGATGGAGAATGGCGGCCTGTTCGAGGGTATCGACGGCGAGCCGAAGCTCGACCCGGCCACCGACCGCGTCATGATGTGCGGCAGCATGGACATGATCCGCGATTGCTCGGCGATCCTCGAACGGCTCGGTTTCGAGGAAGGCTCGAACGCCAAGCCTGCCGACTTCGTCATCGAGAAGGCGTTCGTGGGCTAGAGCGGTTCACGATCCGATTGCATCGGATCGGTCGCCCTAGACCATTGTTTTACCGCGATTTCCGAGCCGGCAGATGTTTCCATCTGCCTAGAAATCGCTCTAGGCAAGCTGCGTCATCCTGGCGAAAGCCAGGATCTCACTTTTCTTCGTCCTTCGATACGGTTGCGAGGAAAGGCAGGGAGATCCCGGCTTTCGCCGGGATGACGAGCGTGTGATCAGCCCCTCGGCTTCAACAACATGTCCAGCCATGCCGAGCCGCTCCCCGTCCGCTCCAGCCGCGGATAGCGGTTGCCGCCATAATAGGGGATCGCGACCGTCCGGTACTGGTCGCCGCGCCGGACCAGCAGCTCGATCGGCTTGCGGGTCGAGGTCGCGTCGTCGATCCGTTCGGCCAGCTTGCCGCTGTCGAAGCTTTCGCCGTCGAGCGCGACGATGCTGTCGTTGTTGGTGAGGCCGGCGGCGAAGGCCGGGCTGTCCCAGATCACCTGCTCGATCCGGCGGTCGCCGCTGTCGATCACCAGGCCCAGCGAATAGCTGAAGTCGGCGACCTTGCGCCGGCGTTCCTCGATCCGCCAGAAATTGGTCGGCTTGTTCGAATAGACCAGCCGGTATCCGCCCTGGGCGATCCAGTCGAGCGGCGCATGCGGCCGGGCCTGCTCGACCCGGTCGCGCAGGAACCCCGCCCAGTCATGGGCGGCGATGCCGTTGAGCGTCGCGACGACATCGTCGAGCGTGTAGGTCAGCGTTCCCCAGTCGCCGTCGCGCATGCCGAAGAAGGCGCGCGCGAAATCGTCGAGCGAGCGCCGCCCGCCGGTCAGCGCGCGAAGCTGCATGTCGACGTCGAGCCAGACGAGCATGCCTTCGTTGTAATAATCCTCCGATCGCTGCAGGCTCGTCCAGGGCTGGGGGCGGCGCGCGGCGATGATCGGATCGTTGGTGGTGTCGATCAGCGGGCGCCATTGCCGGCCGGGACGCCCGTCGAGCTGCGCCGCCGCCATCGCCAGATAGGCGAGCGTGTCGTCGGGCGAGACCAGGCCCGATCGCGCCTGCAGAACATAACCCCAATATTGGGTCTGTCCCTCATAGACCCAAAGCAGCGAGTTGCGCATCGGCACGCTGTAGTCGGGGGTGTAGAGATCGGCCCCGCGCCGGTACTTGCCGTTCCAGCTATGGACATATTCGTGCGGCAGCAGGTTGTGGCGCGCGGTCTGCTCCTCCCAGCGGGTGAAATAGCCGGTCGCGACGCCGTTCTCGCTCGACCGCTGATGCTCGAGGCCGATCCCGCCGAGCCGGTCGCTGATCGACAGCAGGAAATCATAATGATCGTAATGCTCGGCGCCGAACAGTTTCACCGCCTGTTCGACCAGACGGCGATGCGCGTCGATCTGCGCGGTGCTGGCCTGCAATTCGTCGGGATGGTCGGCGGCGACGTTCAGCCGGACCTTGGGGCTGAGCTGGACCTGGCGGAAATGGCGGCCAGCCAGCAGCGGGCTGTCGACCAGCGTCTCGAAATTGACGGGCTGGAAGGCGACCGTCGCCGATGTCCTGAGCGAGGCGGGCTCCAGCGCCGTCCCATAGCCCCAGCCGGCGGGCAGCACCACACTGGGGGCGACCGTGATCCGCCGGGTGAAATAGCCGGCCGGATAGAAGGCGGTCAGGTTCCATTGCAGGCTCAGCATGTCGCCGGTCATCACCACCCGGCCCTGCGAGCTGCTGGTGGGCGAGACATAGTCGAACGACAGGGCGATCGACCGCGCCCCCGCGGGCACGTCGACCTGGATCGCATAGACGTCGACCGGATCGCGCTTCCACGCGAGCGGCCGGCCGTTGGCGGTGATCGCGATGTTGGCGATGTCGTCGATCGGCCCGCGCGGGGCGTGGTTGCCCGGCAGCCATTGCGGGTAGAGCAGATAGAGCTTGCCCGCGCCCGCGACCGGAATCTGCTCGCGTATGCGGAAGACGCCGCGCGCCACGTCGGTCGCATCGACGGTCAGCTCGATCGTGCCGGGATAGGCGATGTCGCGGGCGGCGGGGACCTGTCGCTCGATCGGCAGCGGCTGGGGCAGGCTGAGCTCGACGGCGGTGGCGGGAACGGGGGCGGCCAGGGTGAAGGCCAGGACGGAAAGCGGAAGCGAAGGGAAACGGTGCATCGGCAGGCGGCATCCATTCTGGTTATCGATCCAGCATGCCGCCTTGCCGCGCGTTCGTCACCCCTTCCTCTGCGTCGGCCCGTTGCAGACCGGCCGGCGCCATTCGATGCGGACGTCCTCGGTCGCCGGCCAGGCCTGGTGTTCCGCCCACCAGCGGATCGCGCCGCCGATCCGTTCGCGCAATCCCATGGGACGGGAGGTTGCCTGCTTCTTCCTTATCTGGGCCATCACGATGTCCTCCTTGGTGACGGCCTTTCAAATATGCCTGTTCCTTGTCCGGCGCCAATCGGTTATCGATCTCCCTAGATAAGGAGGGTTTATCATCATGGCCCGACAGATCCCACCGCTCAGCGCGGTGCGCGTGTTCGAGGCGGCGGCCCGGCACCTCAACTTCACCCGCGCCGCCGAGGAACTGGCGATGACCCAGGCGGCGGTCAGCTATCAGATAAGGATGATCGAGGATCGGCTGGGCACGCCGTTGTTCGTTCGCAGCGGCCGGCGGGTCTCGCTGAGCCCTGCGGGGGAGCGGCTGGCGCCGGCCGTCACCGCCGCGTTCGACCGGCTCGACGAAGCCTTCGCCAAGGTCCGCCTTGTCGAAAGCGGGGTGCTGACGATCAGCGCCGCGCCCGGCATCGCCGCGGGCTGGCTCGGTCCGCGCCTCGCCCGTTTCCAACTCGCCAAGCCAGATATCGCGGTGCGGCTGCTGGCCAGCCATGAGCTGGTCGACTTCGCCCGCGACGAGGTCGACGTCGGCATCCGTATCGGCCAGGGCGCATGGCCGGGGCTGCGCGCGATCGAGATGTTCGGGGCCGAATTCACGCCGATGTGCAGCCAGGCCTATATCGATCGGATGGGGCCGTTCACCGACCCCGTCCAGCTTCTCGACACATTGCGCATGAACTCGGACGACGTCTGGTGGCGGGCATGGTTCTCGCAGGTCGGTGTCGCCGTCCCCGACGATCTCGACCGCAGGTCGATCCATGTCGACTCGCAGGTGATCGAGGGTATGGCCGCGCTGGCCGGGGAGGGGGTGGCGATGCTGACGCCGCGCTTCTGGCCGTTCGAGCTCGCCACCGGACGCCTCGTCCAGATATTCCCCCATGTCGGGGACGGCGGCAGCTTCTGGCTGGTCTACCCCGAGCACAAGCACGCCTCGCCCAAGGTGAAGGCCTTCCGCGAATGGCTGATGGCCGAAGTGCGGGCGGGGTAGGCATTCAATTCCTCCCCATGCATCGCATGGGGAGGAACTTGGAAGCGGCGACTTTCCTCGCTAGAGCTTGTCCATGACCGATATCGCCGAGCTGCCCGAAGACAGCGTCCGCAACACCCCCTTCGACAGCGCCCTGTCCGATCGCTATCTCGTCTACGCGCTGTCGACGATCACGGCGCGCTCGCTGCCCGATGTGCGGGACGGGCTGAAGCCCGTGCATCGGCGCCTGCTCTGGGCGATGCGACTGCTGCGGCTCGATCCGGCGTCGGGCTACAAGAAGTGCGCCCGCGTCGTCGGCGATGTGATCGGCAAATATCACCCGCATGGCGACCAGTCGGTCTATGATGCGATGGTCCGCCTCGCCCAGACCTTCTCGCTGCGCTACCCGCTGGTCGACGGTCAGGGCAATTTCGGCAACATCGACGGCGATAACGCCGCGGCGATGCGCTATACGGAGGCGCGGCTGACCGCCGCGGCCGGCGAACTGATGGCCGGCCTCGACGAAGGCACGGTCGATTTCCGCCCCACCTACAATGGCGAGGAGGAAGAGCCGGAGATCTTCCCCGGTCTCTTCCCGAACCTGCTCGCCAACGGTGCCACCGGCATCGCCGTCGGCATGGCGACCTCGATCCCGCCGCACAACGTGGCCGAGCTGATCGACGCCGCGGTGCTGCTGATCGACAAGCCCGAGGCCGAGACGGTCGAGCTGCTAGACCATGTGAAGGGCCCCGATTTCCCGACCGGCGGCGTGCTGGTCGACAGCCCGGCGGTGATCGCCGAGGCCTATGCCAGCGGACGCGGCGCCTTCCGCGTGCGTGCGAAGATCGACAAGGTCGACGAGAAGGGGGGCGGCTGGCACCTCGTCGTCGGCGAGATTCCCTATCAGGTCCAGAAGTCGAAGCTGATCGAGCAGATCGCCGAGCTGATCAACGACAAGAAGCTGCCGATCCTCGCCGACGTCCGTGACGAGAGCGACGAAGAGGTCCGCATCGTCCTTGAGCCGCGCAGCCGCACGGTCGATGCCGAGATGCTGATGGAAAGCCTGTTCCGGCTGACCGACCTCGAGGTTCGCGTTTCGCTCAACCTCAACGTGCTCGACGACACGCGCACGCCGATGGTGATGAGCCTCAAGCAGGCGCTCGCCGCCTGGCTCAAGCACCAGTTCGAGGTGCTGGTCCGTCGCTCGCAGCACCGGCTTGCCAAGATCGCCGACCGGATCGAGCTGCTTGACGGCTATCTGATCGTCTATCTCAACCTCGACCGGGTCATCCAGATCATCCGGGAGGAGGACGAGCCCAAGCCGGTGATGATGGCCGAGTTCGGCCTGACCGACCGCCAGGCCGAGGCGATCCTCAACATGCGCCTGCGCAGCCTGCGCCGGCTCGAGGAGATGGAGATCAAGAAGGAGCGCGCGACGCTCGATGCCGAGGGCAAGGAACTGGAGGCGCTGATCGCCAGCCCGGCGCGGCAGCGCACCCGGATGAAGCGCGACCTCGCCGCACTGCGCGAGCGCTACGGCCCCGAGACCGCGCTCGGCGCGCGCCGCACCCTCCTGTCCGAAGCTGCGCCGGCGCGCGAGATTCCGCTGGAGGCGATGGTCGAGCGCGAGCCGGTGACGGTGATCCTGTCGCAGCGCGGATGGATCCGCGCGATGAAAGGGCATCTCGACGAAGCGGCGCAGGCGGCGGTCAAGTTCAAGGAGGGCGACGGCCCGGCCCACGCGATCCGCGCCCAGACCACCGACCGCATCCTGCTGGCGACCGACCAGGGCCGCTTCTACACCCTGCCGGCGGACAAGCTGCCGGGCGGCCGCGGCTTTGGCGAGCCGGTCCGCCTGTTCGCCGACATCGACGCCGACGCGCGGGTGGCGGCGCTGCTGGTGGCGAAGCCGGGCGCCGAACTGCTGCTCGCTTCGGGCGATGGCAAGGGCTTCGTCGTCGACATGGCCGATGTCGCCGCCGAGACGCGCAAGGGCAAGCAGGTCGTCAACCTGCGCGAGGGCGGACGGCTCAAGGTCGTCCATCCGGTGGCGCAGGGCGACGACTATGTCGCTGCGATCGGCGACAATCGGAAGATGGTGATCTTCCCGCTCGGCGAGCTGCCGCGCATGGCGCGCGGGCAGGGGGTTACCATCCAGCGCTACAAGGACGGCGGGCTGTCCGACGCGATCAGCTTCAAGCTCGACGAGGGGCTGAGCTGGACGATGGGCGGCGAGACCGGTCGGACCCGGACCGAGACCGACTTGACCCCATGGCGCGCGGCGCGCGGCGCGGCCGGACGGATGCCGCCGGTCGGCTTTCCGCGTGACAACCGTTTCCGGGGATGAGGCGCGGGGCATCGGTCCGCGCGGTCTTGCCGTAGAAACAGAGCATTAACCCTGTGCTGCTAATCCCGCTCGACCATGCGGGCGGCAAAAACCCATATCATGTCCACATCCGACAAGGTCGGCGGCGATCCCGCATTGCCCATGCACAAGCTGCCCGCCGCGCTCCAGGAACTGCTCGATACGCCGCGCTCCGCCGCCCAGCAGGAGTTCATCGACACCCTGCCGATCGCGATCGCACTGGTCTGCCTGGTCGACAGGAAACCGACGATTCTGGCGAGAAACCGCGCTTTCCTGCAGCTCGTCAACCGTCATAGCCGCCGCCGCGAGATCGAGCCGGGACGCGACCTGTGCGTCGGCATCGCCCTGCCGCTGCTGCCCGAGATCGAGGATTTCCTGAACGGCGACGAGCGCGACCGATCGTTCGACATGCAGGAGGGCGACGGCATCAGCGGACGCCATTTCGCCGTCCGACTGTCGCGCCTGTCGGGCGGCGAATCACCCGTGCCACGCTGCATCCTGTCGTTGATCGACCGGACCCAGCAGGTCGAGGGGGAGCGGTCGCTGCGCACCCAGATGCTGCGCGACAGCCTGACCGGCCTGCCGAACCGCGCCGCCTTCGCCGAGCAGGTCGAGCAGGCGATGCTCAACTTCACGGCCGAGGGGCGCCAGTTCGCGGTGCTGCTGATCGACCTCACCCGGTTCAGCCGGGTCAACGAGGGTGTCGGCTCGCTCGCCGGCGACGAGCTGATCATCACCGTCGCGCGCCGGCTGGTCTCGGCGCTGCGCGCCGGCGACGTGCTCGCGCGGTTGGCCGGTGACGAATTCGCCGTGTTGCTCGGCGTTGCCGACGATCCGTCGGAGGCGATGTCGGCCGCGCGCCGCATGCAGGCCTGCCTCGCCACGCCGATCCGGCTTGGCGACCTCGAGATCAAGATCGATTGCGCGGTCGGGGTGGCGATGATGGCGTCGACCATCGATGACGCAGAGGACCTGATCCGCAACGCCCAGTTCGCAATGAAGCGGGCCAAGCAGTCGGGTCATGCCGAGCTCTATCAGGCCGGTGACGGCGTCAGCGCGCGCCAGCGCTTCAGCCTGGAAACCGAACTGCGCCGCGCGATCGAGCGCGACCAGCTCCATCTCGCCTTCCAGCCACTGATCGAGCTGTCGACCGGCCGGGTGATCGGCTTCGAGGCGCTGGCCCGCTGGGACCACCCCGAAAAGGGCGCAATCTCCCCGGTCGACTTCATTCCGGTCGCCGAGGAGTCGGGGTTGATCGTCGCGCTCGGCCGCTGGGCGCTGCGCGCCGCCACTCGCACCCTCGCCGAATGGGACCGCAAGGCCGGCGCGCCGCTGCCCGTGCACATGGCGGTCAACGTCTCGGCGGTGCAGTTCCAGCGCGACGACGTCGTGTCGGCGGTCAAGGCCGCGCTGACCGAGAGCGGCATCGCCGGCAACCGGCTCAAGATCGAGCTGACCGAAAGCTGCATCGTCAGCGATCCGGACGGTATCGCCCGGGTGCTCCGTGCGATCCACGATCTCGACGTCACTATCGCGATGGACGATTTCGGCACCGGCTATTCGAGCCTCGCCTATCTGCAGCGGCTGCCGATCGACGTGCTGAAGATCGACCGCAGCTTCGTCGCGCCGATGCTTCACGACCGCGATTCGGTCGCGATTGTCCGCGCCATTCTCGGCCTGGCCTCGGCACTGGGCATGGCGACGACCGCAGAGGGCGTCGAATCGGAAGCGCTGATCGAGACGCTGATCGGCCTCGGTTGCGACATCGCCCAGGGTTATTATTTCGCGCGGCCGCTGCCGTCGGACGAAGCCTTCGCCTATTTGCGGTCGCGCCCGGCCTGAGCGGTTTCTTCGGCGGCGAGCCGCGCGACGCGCGCGTCGTCCGGAAAACCCTCCGCGATCCAGCGCCTCTCGATCGCCTGCAGCGTCGCCGCAACCACCGGCCCCGGCTTCAACCCCATCGCGATCAGGTCGCCGCCGCCGATCGGCAGGCGCGGCCGCTCCCACCCGTCGAGTGCGTCGAGGTCAAGCGTCTCGGCCGGACGATCGCCGCGCAACAGCAGGTCCGACGCGACCTCCACGCCGAAGCGGTAGGCGAGCGCACGCGGCGCATCGTCGATCCCCGAGGCCGCCTGCTCCAGCCGCCGGGTCGCCGCCTTGGACAGCTTGAGCCGCTGCGCGATCGCGACCACGATCGACGGATCGGGCGGGAGCAGCGCGCCCAGCCGCCGCAGCGGATCGGGGTTCGTCCCGGCGGCCGTCTCGCGCACGATCAGCCGGTCGAGCCGGGCGACGCCCTCGTCGGCGATTTCGGGAAGGATCGGCCGGAAGATGCCGCTGTCATGCATCAGCCTGACGGTCGGCGCGGGATCGACGACGCCAAGCAGCTTGAGCAGCTCGTCGGCGATCCGCTCGCGCGACAGCGCCATCAGGTCGTTGGCCCGGGCGATGCAGGCGTCGAGCGCGGCCGGGTCGGGCGTGCCCCTCCCGAAGCGGGCGTGGAAGCGGAACAGGCGCAGGATACGCAGATGATCTTCGGCGATCCGGCGCAACGGATCGCCGATGAAGCGGACCAGCCCGGCGTCCAGGTCGGCGCGGCCGCCGAAATAGTCGTGGATGGCGCCGGTCGACGGGTCGGCCGACAGCGCGTTGATCGTGAAGTCGCGGCGGGCGGCATCCTCGCGCCATTCGTCGGTGAAGGCGACGACGGCGCGACGGCCGTCGGTGGCGACGTCGCGGCGCAGCGTCGTCACCTCGACGGGGCCCGACGGCAGCAGCGCGGTGACGGTGCCATGGGCGATGCCGGTCGGGATCGCCTTGAAGCCGGCGGCGGCTATCCGGCGGCTGCTCTCCTCGGGCAGCAGCCGGGTCGCGCAGTCGATGTCCTTGACCGGCAGGCCGAGCAGCGTGTCACGCACCGCGCCGCCGACGAAGCGGACATCGCCTTCCGCTGCGCCGAGCGCCTCGATCAGCCGGTCGAGCCCAGGCCGGTGCCGCCAGGGAGCGTCGGGCAGCAGCGTCATGCCGTCCCCTCCAGCGCACCGCGCAGCCGCGGCGCGAGCTCGACGATCAGGCCGGCGGTGACGCCCCAGATGCGCTGGTCGGGCCAGTCGATCTCATAATATTGCCGGGGGCTGCCTTCGAAGATCACCGAGCGGCGCAGATGGTTGGCCTCCGCCAGCAGGACGTCGAGCGGCACCTCGAACAGCCCGGAGACCTCGCTCTCCTGCGGGTGGAGCTCGATTCCCTCGGGGATGACGCCGACGACCGGGGTGATCAGATAGCCCGAACGGGTCGCATAGGGGCGCGACGTGCCCACCACGTCGACCCGCTCGCTCGGCAGGCGGACCTCTTCCCACGCCTCGCGCAACGCCGCGTCGACCGGTCCGCCGTCATCGGGATCGAGCCGGCCTCCGGGAAAGGCGACCTGGCCGGCATGCGCGCGCAGCGCCTCGTGCCGCACGGTCAGCAGGACGCGGGGGCGGGGAGCCTCGATGATCGGCACGAGCACGGCGGCGCGGGTCAACGTCGCGATGTCGCCGACCATGCCGATCTCGTCGATCAGCGGCGCGGCGTCGCTCGCGTCGGCGAAGCTGCCGCGCAGCCGGTCGGCCAGCGCGGTCATTGCGCGTCGAGCGCGAAGAAGCTGCCTTCGCTCCACAGTCCCGGCGGGTCGGCGCCCTCGTCGAGCGCGAGGTTGACCATCTCATAATAGACCGGCCGCGCGATCAGCGCGTCGAGGCCGCTGCGCACCGTCACGTAGGGATGGGGGCCGTCGTCGCGCTCGACGATCCGCAGCGGATGCGCCGCGTCGGCGACGACCAGATCGCCGGTGTTGAGCCGGAAGGCGATCCGCCGTGCCCGACCTTCGCCCTCCACCTTCATCTCGACCGCGACGAAGGGGGCGTCGTCGACGGCGATCGACAGCTTCTCGGCGGGGGTGACGAGGACATAGCCGCCGTCGGGCTCGCGCCGCAGGATCGTCGAGAACAGCCGTACCATCGCCAGGCGTCCGATCGGCGACCCCTCATGGAACCAGGTGCCGTCGCTGGCGATCCGCATGAAGCTGTCGCCGCAATGCGCCGGATTCCATTTCTCGACGGGCGGCAGGCGGTTGTCGGCCGCGAAGGCGGCGATGTCGCTCAGCGACAGTCCGGCGAAATCGGGAGGCGGCGTGCTTTCGGGCATGACGGCGATGTGCCGTCAATCGTCGCCGGGGACAAGGGCCGCTACGCGCGGGCCGAGCCGGCCGTGGCCGGGAACCGCCTGACCGGGGCGCAGTCGCGCCAGCAGCCGGTCGCGCTCGACCGGGCCGGGCACCGCCCAGCCGCCGGTGTGCCGCGACGAGAAGTCGAAGAAGCGCTCATAATAGCTCGCGTCGCCGATCAGCATCATCGGCTCGCGGCCGGCCGCGTCGGCCTTGGCGAGCGCCGCCTCCATCAGCATGCGGCCGACGCCGGCGCGCTGCCGGCCGGGGGCCACCGCGACCGGGCCGACCAGGATCAGCGGCGTGCTTTCCCCGTCGTCCCCGGTGAGCTGGATGGGCCAGCACTGGATCGACCCGATCAGCTTGCCGTCCTCCAGCGCCGCGAGGCTCAGCTCCGGCAGCGCTTCCACCCCTTCGCGCAGCCGGTAGGCGGTTCGCTGGTGCCGGTCGGTGCCGAAGGCGAGATCGAGCAGATGTTCGACGTGCGATGCGGCGACGGCGGCGATGGGGGTGAGCGTGATCAATTCTGTGTCGGGTCCTGTCCTTGCCGGGTGGGGAGGTCCTTGCCGGAATGGATGCGCGCCTTTAGCGTCTTGAAGATGAATGTGAAGCAAATTCGGATGGCGGTTCGATGAAGCTCTACGACGCCGCCTGGGCTCCCAGCCCCCGGCGGGTCCGCATCTTCCTGGCCGAGAAGGGACTCGCGGTCGAGCGGGTGACGGTCGACCTCAGGACGGGCGAGCATCTGCGCCCCGATTTCGTCCGCACCAACCCGCAGCGGCAATTGCCGGTGCTGGTGCTCGACGACGATACGGTGATCGACGACTCGTTAGGGATATGCCGCTATTTCGAGGCGCTCCATCCCGATCCGCCGCTCTTCGGCACGACGGCGAAGGAGATCGGCCTGATCGAATCCTGGCTCCGCCGGATCGAGCATGACTGGTTCCAGGCGGTAGCGCTGCATTTCCGCAACCGATCCCCGGCCTTCGCCGATCGCGCGGTCAGCGGCGAATGGCCGCCGATTCCGCAAATCCCGGCGCTGATCGAGCGGGGACAATGCATGTGGAATGCCTTTGCCGACGTCCTCGATCGGCATCTGGCGGACGAGCCCTATGTCGCGGGCGATGCCTTCACCATGGCCGATATCGCCGCCTTCGTCGCGGCCGACTTCGGCATCGCGACGCGTCTGCCCGATCCGCGCGAGGGCCGCGCGGCGCTGGCCCGTTGGCATGGGGAGATCGCGGCCCGGCCGTCGGCCGCGGCCTGAGATTTCCCCAGCCGCTGGGGACAGGCTGTGGATAAGATGGGGATAAGGCCGTTGGGGCCCCGTACCGGCCGGATGCTCGCCCGGCTTGCCTGATTTTCGGGCATTGCCTATCGCAGGCGGCGATGACACCTGAATTCGGACCGAGCAGAACCGCCATCGTCACCGGCGGCGCCAAGCGCATCGGCGCGGAGATCGCAGCCGCGCTGGCTGCCGATGGCTGGGACGTGCTGATCCATTATCGCTCGTCGGAAGCGGAGGCGCAGGCGCTGGCGGCGCGCCTGCCCCGCGCGCGGACCGTCGCGGCCGATCTGGCTGAACCAGACGGCGCCGATCGCGTGATCGCGGCGCTTGACGGCATGCCGCCGCCGGCGCTGCTGGTGAACAGCGCCTCGTCCTTCGTCTATGATTCGCTCGACGATTTCACGATCGAGGCGTGGGACATGCACATGGCCGCCAATGCGCGTGGGCCGGCGCTGCTCGCCCGTGCCTTCGCCGCGGCGGTGCCGGAGGGGGCAGGGGGGCTGGTCGTCAACATGCTCGACGCCAAGCTGGTCCAGCTCAATCCCGACTTCTTCACCTATACCGTCTCGAAGATCGCCTTCGCCGGAGTCAACGAGCTGCTCGCCCGCTGCCTGGCCGACCGCGGCATCCGGGTCAACGCGATCGCACCGTCCGTCACCCTCGTCTCGGGTCCGCAGAGCCGCGAGAATTTTGACAAGGTCCACGGTCTCAACCCGCTTCGGCGCGGGGTCGAGGTCGCGGAGATCGTCGCCGCGCTGCGCTTCCTGATCGCGGTGCCGACCATCACCGGGCAGACGATCACCCTCGACGGCGGGCAACGCTTCCTGGGCCTGCCGCGCGACGTTCAGTTTCTGGAATCCTGATGACAGTGCATGGAGCTTTGATGGACCCCGCCCGGCTCGACGGCCTCGTTCCCGATCATCTCGGCCCGCGCACCCGGCGGATCGTGCTGCGCGACCTCGCGGTGCCGGTCGACATCGGCTTCCACGATTTCGAGGTGGGCAATCCCCAGCGCGTGTTCGTGACCGTCGAGGTCTGGCTCGACGAGGCGAGTTTCGCCGCGGTCGATGAGGTCGCCGCCGCCTGGGACTATGATTTCCTGCGCAGCGAGATACTGCTTCTGGTCGAGGGGCGGCGCTACAACCTGCAGGAGACTCTCGCGCGCGAGATCTATACGCTGGTCGCCGCGCGCGCCGGGGTGAAGGGCCTGCGCGTCGCGACGAGCAAGCCCGACGTCTATCCCGACTGCGCCGAGGTCGGCGTGGAGCTCAGCTCCTTCTGAGCGCTGCCCGGCTGCGAGTCGGCCGCCGGATCAGCGTGGGATCGTCCGTCCGCACGGGCCCAGCTGATCCAGGATATGGCGATAGTCCGCGCGGACCGCGTCCGCATTGCCGGCCGACAGCGCCGCCACCGCCTTTTCCGGCAGGCGCTGGGGCAGGAAGCAGGCGAGTCGGTACCAGAGCAGCGTGTCCCTGGCGGGTGCCCGCGCGCTGTCGTCGACCATCTCGCCGAGGGCGACCGCCCATTGCGGCTGCTCGCCGGGCCGACGGAGAATCGACAGCGAGATCGGCCGGTTGTCGGCGGTGGTCAGGAAGATCTGGGATTCGCTTTCACCGGGGATCGCGCCGGGCACGTGAAAGGCGTTGCCGATTCCCGTCACGAGCGGTGGCGCGGACGGCGCGGTGGCCTCGGTGAGAATCGCCCGGAGGGCCGATTCGGTCGTTTGCGTCCAGTCGAGCTGAGAATAAGGCGAAGTGAGGCGAATCTCCTGCGGGCGGTTCGGGACCCGGTTCGCGAACAGGATGAACCGCGCTTTCTTGAGCTTCGGCGCTCTGCCTCGGGCATCGAGCGATACGTCGACGATATAGGATATGGTCCCTGCCAGTCCGTCGGCTCCCCGCAGCAGCATCCCTGTCTGCGCCTCGATCAGAAAACGGGCTTTTCCTGCCGCCAAATTAGGCGCCAGCTCACCTTTGAGGCGCTCCGCCTTGACCACTGTGACCCCCGCGACGACCTGTGCGGTGAGCGCCAGATCGGCGAGATCGGAATAGGAAAAGCCCCGGATTTCCTGGGCCGGCGCGGCGGCGGCGGGTGCAGGCTGGGCGATCGACGGCGCGGGCGCAGTCAGTGCGACAAGGTTTATAGCAAGAAATGTGCCAAAACGAAGCATCTGACGGTTTTTGGCCGGTGCGGGCATGGGCTTCATCCTTGTCTACGCTACTTTTACCCGTTCCTTAGCGTCGAACCGTCGTCGGTGTCATGCCGGAAAGCCTCCACCAAACTGGCTTTTCGGTTATTGCGTCGATCGAACTGTCGCGATAAGGACACATTTCCGCTAAATATTAGAACATGTCTGGCGGGGTAGGGCCGGGCGCCAATGGCAGAGCCGTTGACGCATGCCGGACTTTTTTGCTGGCTTCTGGATTGGAGGGAGTGTCGTTCCTTAATGGCTTATGGTGATCAAACGCTGAGCACCCGCAAGGTGGTGTCGATTGCGTTGGTGATCGTGCTTCACGCCGTCATCGGTTACGCCTTCGTCACCGGCCTTGCGTACAACGTCGTGAAGAAGGTCGCACGCGATCTGAAGACGTTCGACGTTGCTGAAGAGGCTCCTCCGCCCCCGGATCAGCCGCCGCCGCCGCCGCCCGAGACGCGGATCGAGCCGCCGCCCGTCGTGGCGCCCCCGCCGATCGTCCAGGTTGCGCCGACCGTGGCTCCTCCGATCGTCTCGGTGCCCGTCGCGCCGCCGGTGGTCATTACGCCCGCCGCGCCGCCCGCGCCCCCTCCGCCCGCGGTCTCGCGCCGTGGCGAGCCGCGCGGTACTCCGGGTGAGTGGGTCACGCCCGAGGATTATCCCTCGGCCGACCTTCGTGCCGAGAACCAGGGCACGACCAGCTTCGAACTGGCCGTCGGTACCGACGGCAAGGCAACCGACTGCAAGGTGACCAATTCGAGCGGTTTCCCGTCGCTCGACAGCAAGGCTTGCCAGATGCTTATCCGCCGGGCGCGTTTCAAGCCCCAGCTGGATGGCAATGGACAGCCGATGCCGTTCACCTATCGCAATCGCGTCCGCTGGCAGATCCCGAAGGATTGAGCTTTGGCCGGGTCGGCACCCCTTGCCCGCCCGGCTTTTCACCGACCGAAGAACATAGACAGTTTCAGAGAAGGATAAGAAGTTTATGGCTAGTCCCGCAGCCGCCGGTTCCAACCCCTATGGCCTGATGGCCGCCCTTGAGCAGGGCGGCACGATCGCCTGGGCCGTGTTCCTCATCCTCGTCGTGATGTCGGCCGCTTCCTGGTACATCATGTTCACCAAGCTGATCGAGCAGCAGAAGATCCTGAACCAGGGCAAGCGCGCCCGCGCCAGCTTCTGGCAGGCTCCGAGCCTGAAGGACGGCCAGGCCAAGCTCGAGAAGAACTCGGCCTATCGCCAGATCGTCGACGACGGCCTGCTCGCCCAGGACCAGCACACCAAGCTGACCGACCCGGTCGATCAGCATGAGTGGCTGACCGGTTCGCTCCTGCGCAGCCAGGCGCTGATCAACTCGAAGCTCGGCAACGGCCTCGCGGTGCTCGCCACCGTCGGTTCGACCTCGCCGTTCATCGGCCTGTTCGGCACCGTCATCGGCATCTACCGCGCGCTGATCAAGATCGGCGCCGCCGGTCAGGCCTCGATCGACGCCGTCGCCGGCCCGGTCGGTGAAGCGCTGATCATGACCGCGCTGGGTCTGGCCGTGGCCGTTCCCGCCGTGCTCGGCTACAACTGGCTGATCCGTCGCAACAAGGTCGTCGCCGAGCAGCTCTCGGCCTTCGCGACCGACCTGCACGGCTACATGGTCTCGGCCGGCGCGGTGAAGCCCGCGACCCTGGCCAAGGCTGCTCCGGCTCCGGCCGTCAAGAAGTAAGCGGCTGACGAACAGGGGCGGGTGCGTCCGCGCATCCGCCCCTTTCGCCAGAAACAGAAAGGCCAGGAACCGGCCCAGAGCCGGTCATCCGTAGAGCCGACAAGTAGATAGGATTTCTGCCGATGGCCATGAGTGCCGGCCCCGCCGAAGACGGTAGCCCTATGTCGGACATCAACACGACGCCGCTCGTGGACGTCATGCTGGTGCTTCTGATCATCTTCCTCATCACCGTGCCGGTCGTGATCCAGACCGTTCCGGTCAAGCTTCCGAACGTCGTGTTCGAACCGACGACGACCAAGCCGGAGAATGTCGCGCTCACCGTGCGCGCATCCCCCACCGGCGTCTGCGAAGTCTATTGGGGCCAGACCCCGGTGACCGCGCAGGAGCTGATCGATCGCGCCGTCGTCAAGCTGCGCAAGGAAATCGATCGCCAGGGTGGCCCGAATGCCCCCGGCCTCGAGCTTCCGGAAGTCCACATCCGTGGTGACGTCAACACGCCGTATCGTTGCATCGGCGGTGCCGTCTACACGATGCAGCGTGCAGGCTTCACCCGCGTCGGCTTCATTTCGGAACCGCCCGCTGGCTTCACCAGCGCGCGTCTCTGATTTCGCTTTCGAGGAGTTTTAGTCATGGCAATGGCCGCAAGCACGACCGAAGGCGAGCCCATGATGGACATCAACACCACGCCGTTGATCGACGTGATGCTGGTGCTCCTGATCATGTTTATCATCACCATTCCGATCCAGACCCACGCGGTGAAGCTCGACCTGCCGGTCGACACGGGCCAGAACACCCCGCCGCCGGTCGACCCGGTGAAGAACAAGGTGGTGATCACGCCCGACAACCAGGTCCTGTGGAATGGGTCGCCGATCGATCTGGTGCGTCTGCGCCAGTATCTCGACATCACCCAGACGATGAACCCGATCCCCGAGCTCCACCTGGAGCCGGATGGCCAGGCTCGCTACGACCTCGTCGACCGCGTCCTCGCGGTGACGAAGCGCGCCCAGGTCGAGAAGATGGGCTTCGTCGGCAACGAGAAGTATGCCGGCGCCTTCTGAGGCGACGGACAGCTCGACACGAAAAGGGCGGCCCTCGGGCCGCCCTTTTTTGTTTGGAAACCTATCTCCCGTCATCCCGGCGAAAGCCGGGATCTCTCTGCCTTTTCATGCCTGCCGGACGGGGGACGAAGAGAAGTGAGATTCCCACTTTCGCGGGGATGAGGGGAGAGGGGTGCCTCGATCGACTCAGTCGAGCCCGGCGAACTCGCGCAGCGGCACTTCGGGCCGCGCGCCGAAGTGGGAGATGATCTCGGCCGCGGCGAGCCCGGCGATGCGCGCGCATTCGGCCAGCGGCAGGCCCCGGGTCAGGCCATAGAGGAAGCCGGCTGCGTAGAGGTCGCCCGCGCCGGTGGTGTCGACCACGCGCTCGATATGGGCGGCGGGGCTCCGTACCCGCTCGGTGCCGCGCACGACCACCGATCCTTCGGCGCTCAGCGTCACCGCCGCCAGCTCGACCATGCCGGCGACGCGATCGAGCGCCGCGTCGAGGTCCTCGGTCTCGAACAGCGCGAGCAGCTCGGCCTTGTTGGCGAACAATATGTCGATCCGGTCGCGGATCAGGTCGAGGAAGTCGGCGCGGTGGCGCAGCACGCAGAAGGCGTCGGACAGGGTCAGCGCGACCTTGCGGCCCGCGCCGTGGGCGATGTCGGCGGCGCGGTGGAACGCAGCCTTGGCGTGCGGCTCGTCGTAGAGATAGCCTTCGAGATAGGTGATCTTCGCCGACCCGACGAGCGCCTCGTCGATGTCGTCGGGCGTCAGGTTCACGCAGGCGCCGAGATAGGTGTTCATCGTCCGTTCGGCGTCCGAGGTGACGAAGATGATGCAGCGCGCGGTCGACGGGCCATCGCTCGCCATCGGCGTGGTGAAGCGCACGCCCGAGGCGAGCAGGTCGTGGCGATAGGCGGCGCCGAGCTCATCGTCGCGTAGCTTGCCGATATAGCCGCACGAGGCGCCGAGCGATCCGAGCCCGGCGATGGTGTTGCCCGCCGATCCGCCCGAGGCGCGGGTCGCCGGCCCCATCGCGGCATAGAGCCGCTCGGCGGTCGGCTCGTCGATCAGCGTCATCGCGCCCTTGTTCAGCTGATGCTCGGTCAGGAACGAGTCTTCGGCGTGGGCGAGCAGGTCGATGATCGCATTGCCGATCCCGACGACGTCGATGGTCGCTTCGGTCATTGATGGTCCTTGCGCTGGGCGGTCCGCCCGTGAAATGGAAGGGCAACCCATGCCTCGCGCATCGGACGCGGGCAAGCCCCGTGCGATTGGGAACCGGAGTCACGACCGCCATCATGCTCGACGAACTCGACGATCTTCTCGGCAAGGCCTGCACCTGGCTCGCGCAGGGCCATGGCGTCGCGCTGGCGACGGTGATGCAGACCTGGGGCTCGGCGCCGCGCCGGCGCGGGTCGCACGCGATCGTCCGCGACGACGGACTGTTCGAGGGATCGGTCAGCGGCGGCTGCGTCGAGGGCGACGTGCTGGTCGCGGCGCAGGCGTTGCTCGCGGCCGGAGGCGGCTTCGACCGGCGCGACTATGGCGTCCAGGACGACGATGCCTGGAGCTTCGGCCTGGCCTGCGGCGGCAGCATCGCCATCCTGATCCAGACGATCGACGATACCCATTTTCCGTCCGCGCTGCTCGATCGCATTGTCGCGGAGCGCCGGGCCGGCCGTGCCATCGCCGTCGCCAGCGACCTCGCGACCGGTGCCGCCGCCGAAGTCGCGCGCGACACCGGGGAGGAGGAGGGGCGTTTCGTGAACCTCTATCCGCCGCCGCTCCGGATGATGATCATCGGCGCGGTCCATGTCAGCCAGCATCTCGTCCCGCTCGCCCGCCAGCTCGGCTATCGGGTCCAGCTCGTCGATCCGCGTGACAGCTTCGCCGCCGCCGATCGGTTCGCCGATATCGAGGTCGACACCCGCTGGCCCGACGAAGCGATGGCCGAGTGGCGCCCCGACGGCGGCACCGCGGTGGTCACGCTGACCCACGATCCCAAGATCGACGATCCGGCGCTGATCGCGGCGCTCGGCAGCGACGCCTTCTACATCGCTGCGTTGGGATCGCGCCGCACCCATGCGAAGCGGATCGAACGGCTCAGCGCCGCCGGTTGCACGGCCGAGGCGATCGCCCGGATCGACGGCCCGGCCGGCCTGCCGATCGCCGCCGCCACCCCGGCGGAGATCGCACTGTCGATCCTCGCCGGCGCGACGGCGGCGCTGCGCGGGGCGTGAACGTCGGCGCGATCCTGCTGGCGGCGGGCAGTGCGCGCCGGATGGGCGCGGACAAGCTGATGGCCGATCTGGGCGGGCGGCCGCTCGCCCTCCACGCGTTCGAAGCGCTCCTCGCCGCCGGGTTCGACCGGCCGATCGTCGCCGTCGCGCCGGGCGGCGCGGTGGGCGCGCTGCTCGCCGATCGCGCCCGCCTCGTCCCGGTCGCGGATCATGCGCTCGGCATGGGCCATTCGCTCGCGGCGGCGGTGGCGGCGGTGCCCGGCGACTGGACGGCGGCGCTTATCGGCCTCGCCGACATGCCCTTCGTTCGTCCGGCGACGCTGCGCGCGCTCGCCGCCGCGTCTGCCTCCCACGCGATCGTTCGTCCGGTTTTCGATGGGACGCCCGGCCATCCGGTGGCGTGGGGCCGCGACCATTTCCCGGCGCTGGCCGGGCTGCGCGGCGACAAGGGCGGGCGCGACATTCTCGCCCGCTCTCCGCCAGTGCCGTTCGCCTGCGACGATCCTGGGGTGACGATCGACGTCGACACGCCCGAGGCGCTCGCCGCGGCACGGGCGAGGTTCTTATAGCGGGCGCTACAAGGATCGCAGCGCCGCCGCCGGGCGCGCCGCCAGCACCAGCAGCGATCCGAGCAGGCCGATCCCGAGCGTGCCCAGCGCCCCGGCCGCCAGCGTTCCCAGCACGATCGGCCAGTCGGGCGCCCAGGCCAGCTCGAAGATCCGGGTGACGACGTACCAGCCGGCCGCCGTTCCCGCCGCCAGGGCCAGCAATGCGATGACGGCGGCGAGCAGGGCATATTCGATCGCCTGCGCCGTCAGGATCTGGCGGCGGCTCGCGCCGAGCAGCTTGAGCAGCACCGCGTCGTAGAGCCGCGCGCGGCGCGAGGCGGCGACCGCGCCGACCAGCACCGCGACCCCGGCCGCCAGCGCCACCGACGCCGCCGCGCGGATCGCGGTGGCCAGCTGGCCGAAGATCGACGAAACCTGCTCGACCACATCCTTGACCCGGATCAGCGACACCGAGGGAAAGCCTGCGATCACCGCGCGGTTGACCGCCGCCTCGCGCGCATCGGGGATGGCGATCGTCGCCATATAGCTGTGCGGCGCACCTTCGAGCGCGCCGGGCGCGAAGACGATGCCGAAGTTGAAGCCCATCGTCTCCCAATTGACCCGCCGGATCGATGCAACGGTCGTCTCGATCTCGACACCGAGCACCGACAGAGTCATCCTGTCGCCGGGCTTGAGGTCGAGCGCCTTGGCCGCCTGCTCTTCGACCGAGATCAGCGGCGGGCCGGCATAGTCGGCCGGCCACCATTTGCCGGCGACGATCTCGTTGCCCTCGGCGAGCCTGGTCGAATAGGTCAGCCCGCGATCGCCGTTGAGGATCCATGCGCCCTTGGGGACCGGCTTCATGTCGGTCACGCGGACGCCGCGCACCGCGACCACCG
The DNA here is from genome assembly GCF_900167915.1 of Rhizorhabdus histidinilytica. Lineage (GTDB taxonomy): Bacteria > Pseudomonadota > Alphaproteobacteria > Sphingomonadales > Sphingomonadaceae > Rhizorhabdus > Rhizorhabdus histidinilytica. The sequence goes on from NZ_FUYM01000001.1 coordinate 434,310, forward strand.
ATCCGCGCAGGGAGGGAACGCTGTCGATCCTCGCCTCCGGCGCGCGGGCCAGTACGGTCGAGCGGAAGCGGTCGATATCCTCAGTCGGCACGTCGAGCGCGAAGAAGCTGGGGGCGACGGCCGGGACGGTCTTCTCGATCTGGTGGGTCAGGCTGGTCTGCACCACGGCGAGCACCACGAACAGGGTGAGGCCGAGGCCCAGCGCGACGATCAGCCGGTCGGTCTGGGCTGCCGGGCGGTGGAGATTGGCGATGGCGAGGCGCAGCAGCGGCCGGCGCGGACGGGGCAGGGCGCGGGCGCCGCGCCGGACCAGCCAGCCGATCGCGCCGAGCAGCGCGAAGATGCCGGCGGTCGCCGCGAGGAAGCCGGCGCTCAGCATCGGCTGCCGCGCGGTGGCGATGGCGAGCAGGGCGATCCCCAGCCCCGCGCCGAGCATCGGCAGCAGCACCCGCCAGCGCGGCCAGCCGAGCGGCTCGATCCGCGCGCGGAAGATCGCCGCCGGGCTGACCTGCCCCGCCCGCGCCAGCGGCGACAGGCTGAACAGCAGCGCGGCGAGCAGGCCGTAGACGGCGCTGATCAGCAGCGGCAACGGAAAGACCGCGAATTTCGGCGCGACCGGCAGCGCGTCGCCCGCCAGCTGGCCGACGATCGCGGGCACCGCGGTGCCGACCGCGAGGCCGGCGAGGATCGCCCCCGTCGAGACGATCGCGACCTGAATCAGATAGATGCGGAAGATGGTGGCGGAGGAGGCTCCCAATATCTTGAGAGTCGCGATGCCCGGACGCCGCTGATCGAGCCAGGAGGCGACGCCGTTGCCGACGCCGATCCCGGCGACGACCAGCGCGGTCAGCCCGACCAGGGTCAGGAACTGGCCGAGTTGGTCGACCAGCCGGCGCAGCCCGCGCGCGGCGTTGGTACGGTCGGTCACCTCCCAATTGGCGTCGTGGAAGCGCTCGCCGAGCTGCTCGGCGATCGCATGGGCGTCGCGGTCGGCCGGCAGCCGAATGCGGTAGCGCGCGGTGAAGAGGCTGCCGGGCTGGACGAGCCTGGTCGCCGCCAGCCCCTCGCGCGAGACCAGGATGCTCGGTCCCAGGGTGAAGCCTTCGCCGACCCGGTCGGGCTCCTCGGCGATCAGCCCCGCGACCCGGAAGCTGGTTTCGCCGACGCGCACCCTGTCTCCGATCCTGAGCGACAGCCGCTCGGCCAGTGCGGGGGCGATCATCGCGTCGAGGCCGGCGGGGCGGGACGTGAGCGCCCCCGGTTCCAGCCGCAGCGCGCCGTAGAGCGGCCAGCGATCGTCGACGCTCTTGAGCTCGGCGAGCACCGCGGCGGCCGCGTCGGCGCGCGACGCCATGGCGCGCAACCGGATCGTTTCCGACACCGCACCTTGCCGGACGAAGGCGGCGCGCTCGTCGGGCGCGGCCTCACGCTGGGCGACCCGCATCTCGATGTCGCCGCCCAATATCTCGCGACCGCGGCTGTCCAGCTCGGCGGTGATCGCGCGCGACAGGCTGCCGACTCCCGCGAGCCCCGCGACACCGAGGAACAGGCAGATGATCAGCAGGCGAAGCCCCTTCAGCCCGCCGCGCATGTCGCGCAGCGCGAGCGCCCAGGCGGCCTTCACGCGGCCGCCCGGTCGGAAAGGATCGCCCCGTCGCGCATCTCGACGATCCGGGCGCAGCGCGCCGCCAGCGCCGGATCATGGGTGATGACGAGCAGGGTCGCGCCGGTCTCGCGCTGGCGGTCGAACAGCAGGTCCATGATCGTGGCACCGGTCGCGCCGTCGAGATTGCCGGTCGGCTCGTCGGCGAACAGGATGGCGGGGCGCGGCGCGGTGGCGCGGGCGATCGCCACCCGCTGCTGCTCGCCACCCGAAAGCTGTGACGGATAATGGTCGAGCCGATGACCGAGGCCGACCGCCTCCAACTCGGCGGCGGCGCGCGCGAAGGCGTCGGCCTCGCCCGCCAGCTCGAGCGGCACCGCGACATTCTCCAGGGCGGTCATCGTCGGCAGCAGGTGGAAGGCCTGCAGGATGATCCCGATCCGCCCGCGCCGCGCGGCGGCGAGCGCGTCCTCGTCGAGCCGGCCGAAGTCGAGCCCGGCGATGTCGATACGGCCGTCGTCGGCGCGTTCGAGGCCCGACAGCACCGCCATCAGCGACGACTTGCCCGACCCCGACGGCCCGAGCAGCGCCACCGTCTCGCCCGCCTGGATCGCGAGATCGATGCCCTTGAGGATATCGACCCGCGCCGATCCCTTGCCCAGCGCGAGACGAACGGCGCGGGCGTCGATGATGGATGCTGTCATGCGGGGGGTGAAGTCCTCGGTTGTTGCCGGGGTGGAACATGAGGATTGGACGCGCGCCGATCAATGGGGGCGGAGGAAAAAGCCTTCCGTCATCCCGGCGGAGGCCGGGATCTCGGGAGAGGGGAGATGAGGTCGAGGCAGAGCCGCCGAGATGCCGGCCTCCGCCGGCATGACGCGCACAGGCAAAAGAAAAAGGCCCGCCTCCTGGGGGAGACGGGCCTTTCTCGTTTCGAAGGTTCAGGCCTTGATCTTGGGCTTGGCGCCGCCCCCCTTCTTGGGGCGCTTCGGCGCGGCCGGGACGATCTCGAAGGAGAGCGCGTCGTCCTTGAGCTTGACCTTCACCTCGCCGCCATGGACGAGCTTGCCGAACAGCAGCTCCTCGGCCAGCGGCTGCTTGATCTTCTCCTGGATCAGGCGGCCCATGGGGCGGGCGCCGTAGAGCTTGTCATAGCCCTTGGCGGTCAACCAGTTGCGGGCCTCCTCGTCGAGGCTGATGTGCACGTCGCGGTCGGCGAGCTGCAGCTCGAGCTGGAGGATGAACTTCTCGACGACGCGCGCGACGACCTCGGTCGGCAGGTAGCCGAAGGGGACGATCGCATCGAGGCGGTTGCGGAACTCCGGCGTGAACATCTTCTTGACCGCTTCCTCGTCCTCGCCCTCGCGGGTGAGGTTGCCGAAGCCCAGCGTCTCGCGCGCCATGTCGGACGCGCCGGCGTTGGTGGTCATGATCAGGATGGTGTTGCGGAAGTCGACCGTCTTGCCGTGGTGGTCGGTCAGCTTGCCGTTGTCCATCACCTGGAGAAGGATGTTGAACAGGTCCGGATGCGCCTTCTCGATCTCGTCGAGCAGCAGCACGCTGTGCGGATGCTGGTCGACGGCGTCGGTCAGCAGGCCGCCCTGGTCGTAGCCGACATAGCCCGGAGGGGCGCCGATAAGCCGGCTGACCGAATGGCGCTCCATATATTCGGACATGTCGAAGCGCTGGAGCGGGATGCCCAGGATCGAGGCGAGCTGGCGCGCGACCTCGGTCTTGCCGACGCCGGTCGGGCCCGAGAACAGATAGTTGCCGATCGGCTTGTCGGGATCGCGCAGGCCCGCGCGGCTCAGCTTGATCGCGGAGCTCAGCACCTCGATCGCCTTGTCCTGGCCGAACACGACGCGCTTCAGGTCGGTCTCGAGCGTGCCGAGCACCTTCTTGTCGTCGGTCGACACCGACTTCGGCGGGATGCGCGCCATCGTCGCGATCACGGCCTCGATCTCCTTGGGCGTGATCACCTTCTTGCGCTTGCTCGGCGGCACCAGCATCTGCGAGGCGCCGACCTCGTCGATCACGTCGATCGCCTTGTCCGGCTGCTTGCGGTCACTGATGTAGCGCGACGACAGCTCCACAGCGGCCTTGATCGCGTCGGGCGTGTACTTGACGTTGTGATGCTCCTCGAACGCCGAGCGCAGGCCGGTGATGATCTTGATCGTGTCCTCGATCGTCGGCTCGTTGACGTCGATCTTCTGGAACCGGCGCAGCAGGGCGCGGTCCTTCTCGAAATGGTTGCGGAACTCCTTGTAGGTGGTCGATCCGATGCAGCGGATCGTGCCGCCCGAAAGCGCCGGCTTGAGCAGGTTCGACGCGTCCATCGCGCCACCCGAAGTGGCGCCCGCGCCGATCACGGTGTGGATCTCGTCGATGAACAGCACCGCGTGGGGCAGCTTCTCCAGCTCGGTCACGACCTGCTTCAGCCGCTCCTCGAAATCGCCGCGATAGCGGGTGCCGGCGAGCAGCGCGCCCATGTCGAGCGAGTAGATCACCGCCGGCAGCAGCACCTCGGGAACGTCGCCCTCGACGATCTTGCGCGCCAGCCCTTCCGCGATCGCGGTCTTGCCGACGCCAGGATCGCCCACATAGAGCGGGTTGTTCTTCGACCGGCGGCACAGGATCTGGACGGTGCGGTCGACCTCGGGCCCGCGGCCGATCAGCGGATCGACCTTGCCGTTCTTGGCCTTCTCGTTGAGGTTGACGCAGAACTGCTTGAGCGCGCTCTCGCCCTTCTTGCCGTCGGCCTTGGCCTGCGCCTTCTCCTCCTCGGCGCCCTTGACCTCGCGCTGCTCGGTGGGCTGGCCGGCCTTGCCGACGCCGTGGCTGATGTAGCTGACCGCGTCGAGGCGGCTCATGTCCTGCTGCTGCAGGAAGAAGACGGCATAGCTCTCGCGCTCGCTGAACAGCGCGACGAGGACGTTGGCGCCGGTCACTTCCTCGCGGCCCGACGACTGGACGTGCAGGATCGCGCGCTGCACGACCCGCTGGAAGCCGCTGGTGGGGGAAGGATCGGTCTCGCCCTCGACCTTGAGCGCGTCGAGCTCCGTATCGAGATAGTTGGTGACCGCGTTGCGCAGCTCGCTCAGGTCGACGCCGCAGGCGGTCATCACCTTCGACGCATGCTCGTCCGCGATCAGCGCGAGGAGCAGGTGCTCCAGCGTCGCATATTCGTGGCGGCGGCTGCTGGCGGCGCTCAGCGCGTTGTGCAGCGTCTGTTCGAGTTCGCGGGCGAAGGATGGCATGGTCGTTTTACTCCGTTCGGCATGGGCCGAGCCATGCCGCTGCACCATATGTCGGATGCCTCAGGCCGTTCATCAAGACCTCCCGCCGGAGCAAGCGGACACCGCTTCCCGGCAGACGCGTCCTCATCGCTTGAATAGGCTTTCGGCCGTTGCGCGATGGTTAAGGGCGTTCTTGATCTTGGTCCTGCACCGCTCGATCTCGCCCTGCAGCGCGGAGATGCGGGCCTCCAGCTCGTCGACCGACAGATGGTCGATGTCCTGCCGGATGAGTTGCGTCACCGGGTCGTCGGGGCGCTTCGCGAAAAGATCGTCGGGCTCCATGCGCATAACGTTGACCGTGGCGGGCCGCATGTCAATAAACCCTGCGAGAAGCACGCCTCGGCAAAGCCGAAAAGGGAGACCAATGGTCGAGATTCCCGACTGGATGACCGCGATCGACCCCGAGGGCAAGGGCGGACCCGAGATATTGCAGCCGGTGCGCCGCCCGGTTCCCCGGCCGGGACCCGGCCAGGTGCTGATCCGAGTCGCGGCGGCCGGGGTCAACCGTCCCGACGTCGCCCAGCGCAACGGCGCCTATCCGCCGCCTCCCGGCGCGCCGTCGATCCTCGGCCTCGAGGTTTCCGGCGAGGTCGTGGCCCTGGGGGAGGGGGCATTGCCCGAACTGCTCGGCCAGCCGGTCTGTGCGCTCGTCGCGGGCGGCGGCTATGCCGATTATGTCGCGGCCGAGGCGGGGCTCTGCCTGCCGGTTCCGAACACCCTGTCGATGGTCGAGGCGGCGGCGATCCCCGAAACCCTGTTCACCGTGTGGAGCAACGTCTACGAGCGTGCCTATGCGGCCGAAGGCGACCGGCTGCTCGTCCATGGAGGGACCAGCGGGATCGGCACGATGGCGATCCTGCTCGGCCGCATCTTCCAGGTCGAGACGATCGTCACCGCCGGGTCGGACGAGAAATGTGCGGCCGCAATCGGGCTGGGCGCCGCCCACGCGATCAACTACCGCAGCCAGGACTATGTCTCGGAGATCGATCGGATCACCGGCGGAAAGGGCGTGAACATCGTCCTCGACATGGTCGGCGGCGCCTATGTTCCGCGCAACATCGACTGCCTGGCCGATGACGGCCGCCATGTCTCGATCGCGGTGCTCGGCGGCGCCAAGGCCGAGATCCCGATCTGGAAGATCATGCAGAAGCGCCTGACCCTGACCGGATCGACCCTGCGGCCCCGCAGCGCGGCCTTCAAGACGGCAGTGGCAGAGGAGATATCCTCGGTGGTCTGGCCGCATGTCGAGGAGGGGCGGCTGAAGCCGGTGATCGACGCGACCTTCCCGCTCGCCCAGGCGGCCGACGCACACCGCCGCTTGGACGAGGATCATGTCGGGAAGGTCGTGCTCGTCGTCTGACGGAGACGCTTCAGGCGATCACTTGTCCAGGCTCTTGGCGTGGTCGAGATGCTTCTGGACCACCGGCGCGATCCCGCCAGCCGCGGTCTTGAGCGACGCGGTGTCGCCATGCTCGGCATAGTCGCGCATCAGCACCAGCGCGTCCTCATGGGCGTCGACCTGGTTGTCGATGTAGGCTTCGTCGAACGCGGCGCCCTTCTTGGCGCGAAGTTCGGCAAGATCCTCGTTCTGGTCCTCGGTCAGCGTGGCGTTGGGCGTGATCGCGGGGGTAGCGGTCGCCGCCGCGGCCTTGATCTTCGCGGTCGACTCGGTGTGCGCCTTGATCATCTCGGCGGCGAAGTCCTTGACGGCCTGCGACGATGCGTTGGTCTGCGCGATCTTGGCCGCGGCGATCTCGAACGCATCGGACTTGGCCGCCTTGTCGACGAAATCCTGTCCGGTGGGCGTCGGCGTCATCGCCTGCTGGACGTCGACCATCGCGTTCGACGCCATCGCGCCCGCCGTGTCGGCGGTTCCGGCGGCGCCATTGGCGACGCTGTCGGCCGTCTGCTCGGCCTTCTTGCCGCATCCGGCGAGGCTCAGCGCGAGCGCGGCCGTCGATGCGATCAGAAAATGTCTATACATTATCCGTCCTCCTACGTGGCGGGCTCTAAACGACTGGGCCTGCGCGGCGTTCCGGAGAGGCGAGTCTCGCCTGCAGGTCGAGGGCATCGCCGGTCGCGGCCATGGCGGCGGTATTGTCGAAGATGCACCAGCCGCCATGGCATCGCAGCAGCGCGGCATGGCGGTCCAGTTCGGCTTCGCCATAGGCCGAGCGATACATGACCGGCGATCCGTGCAACCGGAGATAGACCAACCCCGGCCAGCCGCCGGGTTCCCCCGCGCCCTTGGCGGGCGCGGGATCGGCGGCGACGCGGGCGACACGACGATCGGCCAGCAGCCGGTCGGCGGCGCCGGTGAACCAGCTCGGATGGCGCGGCTCGCAGGCGATCGGCACCTGGGTCGTCGTGCGGCATAGGGCCAGGAAGGCGGACAGCACTTTGGCGTCGAAGGCCAGCGACGGCGGCAATTGCAGCAGCAGGACGCCCAGCTTGTCGCCAAGCCCGCTCGCCTCCGCCACGAAACGGTCGAGAGTGTCGCCGCAGTCGACCAGACGCAGCTCGTGGCTGATCCGCCTGGGGATCTTCACCGCGAACCGGAAATCGTCGCGGACGCTCGCGGCCCAGCGCCGGTAGGTGGTGACGCGATGCGGGCGATAGAAGCTGCTGTTGATCTCGACCGCATCGAAGCGGGCCGCATAGCGTTCGAGATGCGTTCCCTCAGCGGGGAAGGCGGCGGCATGGATCGAGGGGATCGACCAGCCGGCGGTACCGATCCTTACGCGCATCAGCGGCGGGTGAAGGCGAAATGGTCGCGGATGCGGGCGTTGAAGAAGCGCCCCTTCGAGCGTGCGGCCCGCATCGCCGCGACGATCCGCGCCGGCACGTCGTGATAGCTGTAACGCCGGCCGGTCACGAACTCGATGTCGAGCCGCCGCGCCGCCGCGTCATAGTCGAAGCTGCGGATGACCGAGGAAGGCATGCTCCGGAAACGCGCGAGCGGGCTGCGCGCTCCCGTCAGGCGAACAGGTCGACCACCTCGGCATCGGGAAACACCGCTTCGACGAGCAGCGAACGGTGGCAGCAGCCGGGCTCGCGCTCGAAGCAGAGCAGCGCGGTCGGCCGTTCGCGCGCCATGTCGGCCAGCATCGCGGCCTGCGCCATCGCTTCGGGCAGGGCGAGCTGACCGTCATAGACCCGGCGCAGCGTCGTCATGTCGTGGCGCCGCGCGGCGGTGCGGCCTTCGGGCGGCGTGCCGAGCGCCTTCAGCCCGACATAGTCGATCCCGGCCTCGCGCAGTCCGGCTGCCAGGATATTCTTGGAAAAGCCCGGCCGCCGAGATAGCGGCACCGCGCGGACGTCGGCGAGCAGCGTCACGCCGGCGGTGCGGAGCCGATCGATCAGCTCCGCCTGGGTCGCGCCCTCATAGCCGATCGTGAAGATCCGCATGGGGCCCGGTGTCAGCTCTTGCCGCCGCCGTTGTTGCGGTTGGTGTAGAGCAGCGCGGCGACGATCGCCGCCGATCCGATGCCGATCGCGGCGCCGACGACGGCGGTCTTTTTGGTGATCTTGGGGGTGGGGACGCCCTTCTTCTTCTTTGCGGCGGGTTTCTCCGCGGCTGGCGGGCTGTCCGGCGTGCTGTTCTCGTCGCTCAACGTCACTCTCTCCTGCCTGTACGGGCCCCTGCTGGGCGCCGACGGCTCGGGAAGGCAAGCGGTTCCTCGGTGAGTCGTTCGGGCGCCGTGGCGAATAGCCCGTGCGGTTTCCCCTCATAGGCCATCGGGGCGGCGAGGGGGAACCCCGAAACCGGTTCAGCTCAGTGCGTCCCAGAGCAGCTTGGCGGTGAGCGCGAGGCAGATCGTCACCAGCACCGGACGGATCACCTTCGCCCCGAAGCGGATCGCGGTGTGCGAACCGGTCCACGCGCCCGAGGCGGCGCCGACCGCCATGCACAGGCCAAGCAGGATCATTGCATGTCCGGTCGAAAGAAAAACAATCAAGCTACCGAAATTACTAGAGAAATTGAATGCCTTGGTGTGTGCGGTAGCGCGGATCAGGCCCATGCCGCGCAGCGATACCAGGCTGGTCGCGAAGAAGCTGCCGGTGCCCGGTCCGAAGAAGCCGTCATAGAAGCCGATCGCGCCTCCGACCGGCAGATAGCCGCGCGTGCCAAGCCGATGATGAACGTCCTCGTCCGACATGCGCGGGCTGAGCAGCACATAGGCGGCGACTGCGACGAGCAGCACCGGCACGATCAGCTTGAGCACATCGGTCTTGATCGACTGGACGATCCAGGCGCCGAGCCCCGAAAGGATCAGGATCACCACCACCTGTGGCCAGTAGGTCCGCCAGTCGATCAGGCCCTTGCGGCTGAAGTTGAAGGTCGCGGTGGCGGAGCTGAAACTTGACTGCAGCTTATTGGTCGCCAGCGTCGCGATTGGCGGGACGCCGGCCGACAGCATCGCCGGAACGGTCAGCAGCCCGCCGCCGCCGGCGATCGCGTCGATGAAGCCGGCGATGAAGGCGACGACCGTCAGCAGCGCATAGGTTTCGATGGCCAGATGCATGGATCGCCCGTGCCGCAGGGGGCGACGGAGCGCAAGCCTTGGCAGTACGGGGCCGCGCCTCTATGGCCTGCGGCCATGACGGCACCCCGCTTCCACTTCTCGATCGCCGCGACCGACGGCAAGGCCCGCACCGGCACGATCCGCATGCAGCGCGGCGACATCCGCACTCCGGCCTTCATGCCGGTCGGGACCGCCGCGACCGTCAAGGCGATGAAGCCGGCAGACGTCCGCGCGACCGGCGCGGACATCATCCTCGGCAACACCTATCACCTGATGCTGCGCCCCGGCGCGGAGCGCGTCGCCCGGCTCGGCGGGCTGCATCGTTTCATGCGCTGGGATCGACCGATCCTGACCGATAGCGGCGGCTATCAGGTGATGAGCCTGTCGGCGCTGACCCGGCGGAGCGAAGAGGGCGTGTCGTTCAAGAGTCATCTCGACGGCTCCGCGCACATGCTGAGTCCCGAGCGGTCGATCGAGATCCAGCGGCTGCTCGGTTCCGACATCGTCATGGCGTTCGACGAGCTGGTGCCGACCACGACCACGGTGCAGCAGCAGGCCGAGGCGATGGAGCGCTCGATGCGCTGGGCCAAGCGTTCGCGCGACGCGTTCGACGCGGGCGGCGAGCATGCCGGGCGGGCGGCCTTGTTCGGCATCCAGCAGGGCGCGCTCGACGAGAAGCTGCGCAAGGCCTCGGCCGACGCGCTGCTGGCGATCGGTTTCGACGGCTATGCGGTCGGCGGGCTCGCGGTGGGCGAGGGGCAGGAGGCGATGTTCGCCACGCTCGACTTCGCGCCGGGCCAACTCGACCCCGACAAGCCTCGTTACCTGATGGGCGTCGGCAAGCCCGACGACATCGTCGGCGCGGTCGAGCGGGGTATCGACATGTTCGACTGCGTGCTGCCGACGCGATCGGGGCGCAACGGCCAGGCCTTCACCCGCCGGGGTCCGATCAACCTGCGCAACGCCCGGTTCGGCGAGGACGAGCGGCCGCTCGACGAAAGCTGCGCCTGCGCGGTGTGCGGCCAGTTCAGCCGCGCCTATCTCCACCACCTGATCCGCGCCGGCGAGATCCTCGGCGCGATGCTGATGACCGAGCATAATCTCAGCTTCTACCAGGGGCTGATGGAGGACCTGCGCGCGGCGATCGCGACTGGCACGTTGTCGAGCTTCGCCGCCGATTTCCGCGCCGCCTATCATGGCGGCGGCACGGGCGACTAGCGGAACTCAGGCTGCCAGGCGCGCCGCCGCGACGCGATCGATCAGCGCGCGGGCAGGGGCCAGCGCCCGTTCGGCGCGCTCGCGCGGACCGATGCCCGCTTCGGCCACCGCGCGCATCGGCACCTCGACGCCGATCGCCGGATCGTCGCGGAGCGCCATCAGGATGTCGAACAGGGGCAGTTCGCCTTCGCCCGGCGGGAGGCGCGAGAAGGCCGCTTCCTCGAAATAGATGGGGTGGGCCGGCGCGAGTGGCACGTCGCAGAGCTGCACATAGCCGATCGTGCCGGGCGCCAGCGCGGCGACGTCGGCGGGCGTTCCACCCGAGCGGATGAGGTGCATCGTATCGAGCAGGATTCGGCAATCGGACCGGCCGACATGCCGCCATGCCGCTAGAGCGGTCGGCAGGTCCGGCGTGCTGACGCGCCCGCGCGAGAACTCGATGGCGCTGTCGATGCCGGCCGCGCCGGCCATCTCGGCCAGCAGGGCATATTGATCGAAGGTTCGCGCCATGTCGGGATCGAAGCTCAATATGTTGACGCAGCGCACCCCGAGCTCCGCCATGATCGCGACGTCGTCGGCATAGAGGTCGCGCACGTCGCGATCGGGGCGGACGACCAGGCCTTCGCCGAGCGCGAGCGTCACCCCATGATCCCGCGCCACGGCAACCAGATCGCGCCGGAGCGCGCGATCGGTCCGCAGCGAATAGGGCGCATAGCCTTCCGGGTTGCAGTCGAGCGGTTCGAGGATCAGCGAGATGGACGGCGCGCCGAGGTCGGCCGCGAGCTCGACGAACGCCACCGGCGGCAGCGCGAACACGGTGAGGAAGTCTATGCCGGGACGGTTCACGCCATGCCTCTCCCTCATGCCTCGTCGCCGACGCGTATAGAGGAATGAACGGGCGATGTCCTTCATCCCGCACCGGCGGGCTCGGAAGCAGTCTTTCGGGAAACAAAAACCCCGGCAAGTCAGCGACTTGCCGGGGTTTGTGGTGGGCGTGGCAAGGATTGAACTTGCGACCCCTGCGATGTCAACACAGTGCTCTACCACTGAGCTACACGCCCAATGCGGGGCTCCCTAGCCGAGGCTTTCGGGGTGCGCAACCCCGTGTCACAGCTTTTTCTTCAAAGGCCCGAAGCGCTGCCCACCTGGAACATCCGATCGACCTCGAGAACCAGGTCGCGCAGGTGGAAGGGTTTCGACAATATCTTGGCGTCGGGCGGCGTCGCGCCGGATTTCAGCGTGACCGCGGCGAAGCCGGTGATGAACATGACGCGCATGTTCGGCGCGATCACATTGGCGCGTTGCGCCAGTTCGATCCCGTCCATCTCGGGCATGACGATGTCGGTCAGCAGCAGGTCGAAACTGCTTTCCTCGATCAGCGGCAGCGCGGCGGTGCCGCGGTCGACGCTGGTGACGGCGTAGCCCGACCGTTCGAGCGCGCGCGCCAGATATTCGCGCATCGAATCGTCGTCTTCGGCCAGCAATATACGGATCATGACCCGATCGTACCCCGCAGCCGGCCACATGCCGGACCCGCGCCCTCCTTATGCGCCCATCGCTTAACAAATTCCAGCCGCGCGAAATTCGACCTTCGGGGAATGGTGGCGGAAAGGCGGCGGTTGCACGCCGTGCCCGACCTCCCTAGCACTGGCGGCGATGGCTTCCGAACCCGCCTTCTCGATCCTCGGTCCCGCGACGCCGCGCTCGCCGGTGCTGCTGGCGGTGCCGCACGCCGGGCGATCCTATCCCGCCGAGGTGGTGGCGCGGGCGCGGGTGCCGATGGAGCGGTTGCGCGCGCTGGAGGATCGCCATGCCGAGCGGCTCGTCGCCCAGGCGGTCGATGCGGGCGCGACCGCGATCGTCGCGCATCTCGCGCGCGCCGCGATCGACCTCAACCGCGACCCGCGCGAGATCGATCCGGCGATGATCGAGGGGAAGCCCGGCACGGAGGGGCTGCTCATGACCGGCAAGGTCCGCGCCGGGCTCGGCCTGTTCCCGCGCCGCCTGCCTTCCTGTGGCGAATTGTGGCGCACGAGGATGCCGGTGGACGCCGCCATGCGGCGGATCGCGGAGGTCCACGAGCCCTATCATCGCGCCATCGCCGAGCGGATCGAGGCGACGCGTGCGGTGTTCGGTGCGGCGGTGCTGATCGATTGTCATTCGATGCCGCCGCTGCCGGTGCGGCAGGCGGGCGGCCCGGTACGCATCGTGATCGGCGACCGCTTCGGTGCGGGCGCCGCCGGAGCGGTGGTCGATCTCGTCCTGGCGGTGATCGACGGGGTGGGGCTGCGCGCCGCGCGCAACCATCCCTATGCGGGCGGCTATACGATCGACCGCCACGGCCGGCCGCGCCGGCAGGTCCATGCGATCCAGATCGAATATGACCGATCGCTCTATCTCGACGCCGCGCTCGACGCGCCGACCGCTCAGATCGAGGATTGCGGACGGCTGCTCGCGGCGATCGTCGCGGAACTGGGGGCGCTGTTCAGCCCCGACCTGCCGATGGCGGCCGAATAGCGAAAGAGACCGTCAGAGCCTCAAAAGCCCGGAAATCGGGGCTTTCGATCTTCCGCATAAAAAAGAACCACCTCGTGCTTACGCACGAGGTGGCCAAGGTTCAGGGAGGAACGCATCCCGAGGGATGCGTCGTACGGGGCCGCGAAAGGGGGGCACGACCACCGCACATCAACAAGATAGGGCGCTTCCCCTGCGGATTCAAGGACAGTTCGTCCTCCTCGGGAAAATTCCTTATCTTTGTCGTGGCTTTGGGTCCGGACGGCGTCCGAGGCCGGAAGCGTTTCCGGCCCCGGATCGGGGTCAGGCCGGAACCGCCGGGGCGGGCATGGCCGGGGCCTTGCCCTGCTGCATCTGCAGCGAGAACACATCGCGAATCAGCGACAGCGAGAAGAGGTGCGCATAGATCAGCGGCAGCAGGCCGCTCTGGACCATCTTGCGGAGCACGTCACCGCGCAGCTCCTTGAGTTTGTCTTCCGACACGATCTGGAAACCGCGATAGACGAAGGGCTGGCCGCCGCCGTCGGGCTCGATCGTCACTTCGCCGTCGATCAGCAGCTTGTTCTGGATCAGCTCCTGCATGAACATGCCGGTGCGCATGCCGGCCTGCTCGAACTGCTCGCAGAAGGCGAGGGTGTTCTTGATCGCCTCCGAAGGCTCCTCCCCCTCGAACAGCGGCGCGCCATCGTCGAATTCGCCCAGCAGGCCGGCGGTGCTGTCGAAGCAGAGCGAAAGGTCGTCGCTGTCCGGCCGCAGCCGCGCGAGCATGAACGGGTAGCGGCGGACATAGGCCGGGACGTAGAGGTCGCGGGTCGGCTGGCCCTTCTCGTCGGTGAAGACGTTGACGCCCTCGTTCAGGCCGAACAGCGCGAGCGGAACGGGATCGGGACCGACCGAGAAGACGATCGGGTAATGGCGCTGTGCCGGGATGAACTCCTCGACGGTCAGCGGCACCGCATGCGCCTTGCCGAAGAACTCGGCGCTCTCCATCGTCTTCGCCTTCCACGAGGCGTGGAGCTGGCTCGAAAGGGGCTGCAGGTCGTTGTAGAACAGGGGCAGGGCGTTGGCCGGGGCGCTCGCCATCGAAAATCTCCTGAAGAATATAGGTCTCGTGTTCGGACGACGGGCCCGAAGGATGCCGCCGCCGTCTATTGGTCCTCGTCGTCGGAAGCAAGCGGAACGAGCTTTCCGGGGTTCATGATACCCAGCGGATCGAACGCCTGCTTGATCGCGCGAAGGGCGTGGAGACGAACCGGATCGGTCAGCCGCGCGAACTCGTCCAGCTTGGCTTGGCCGATGCCATGCTCGGCCGACAGCGATCCCCCGGCCGCGGCGACCCGGTCGTGAACTAGCGCGCTCGCCGCGGCGCCATGCTCAGCGATCCAGGCGCGGCGGGAGGCGTTCTCGGGCGGCAGCAGGTTGAAATGGATGTTGCCGTCGCCGAGGTGGCCGAAAGCGATGATCCGCGACCCCGGATAGCGTGCCTCGATCCGCTCGCGCTCGCGCTCCAGGAAGGCCGGCATCTCCGACACCGGCACCGATATGTCGTGCTTGAGCGAGGGGCCGTCGATCTTCTCGGCCTCCGAGATCGATTCGCGCAGCGCCCACAGCGCCTCGGCCTGCGCCTCGTTCGCCGCGATCGTCGCGTCGACGACCAGCCCGTCCTCGATCGCGGCGGCGAGCGCCTGTTCGAGCGCGTCGCGCGGATCGGGGCCACCGGTGCTTCCTATCGCCTCGACCAGCACGTTCCACGGACAGGGATCGGCCAGCGGCGCACGCGCGCCGCCGATGTTGCGCAGGACCAGCGCGAGCGCGTCCGCCGGCACCAGTTCGAAGCTCTCGACCGCCTCGCCTGTCCGTTCCTCCAGCCGGCGGAGCAGCGCCAGCGCCGCCCGCGGATCGGGCACCCCGACCCAGGCGACCGCGCGCGCGGCCACGGCGGGCACCAGCCGCAGCGCGGCGGCGGTGACGACGCCGAGCGTCCCTTCGGCGCCGGTCAGCAGCTGGCGCAGATCATAGCCGCGATTGTCCTTGCGCAGCGTCGCGAGTCCCTCGAACCGGGATCCGTCGGGCAACACCGCCTCGACCCCCAGCACCAGCGCGCGCATCGGCCCGAAGCGGAGCACCTGGGTGCCGCCGGCGTTGGTCGAGACCAGGCCACCGACCGTCGCCGATCCCTTGGCCGCGAGCGACAGCGGGAACCGCCGGCCGATCGCGGCGGCGGCGTCGTGCAGGTCGGACAGGATCACCCCTGCCTCGGCGATCACGGCATTGTCCTCGGCGGAGATCGAGCGGATCCGGTTCATTCGCCGCAGCGACAGCAGC
Organism: Rhizorhabdus histidinilytica; assembly: GCF_900167915.1. GTDB lineage: Bacteria > Pseudomonadota > Alphaproteobacteria > Sphingomonadales > Sphingomonadaceae > Rhizorhabdus > Rhizorhabdus histidinilytica. The sequence continues at coordinate 449,792 of NZ_FUYM01000001.1, forward strand.
AGCGCCGACCCGTCGGCCGGCGGAGTCGCGCCGCCGACCGTGCCGGTGTTGCCGCCCTGCGGCACCAGTGCGACCCGCGCCTCGGCGGCAAGGCGGACCACCTCGGCCACCTGCGCGGTTGACGATGGCGCGAGCAGCGCGAGGGTCTCGCCGCGATAGCGATCGCGCCAGTCGGTCAGCCACGGGGTCACGAGATCGGGATCGGTGACGAAGCCCTGCGGCCCGAGCAGGGTGCGGAGACGATCGAGCAGCAGGGGGGCGGGGGCATGGAGGCGGGGCATGGCCGGAGCATAATGCAGGCGCCGCGCGATTTGCCAGCGCGCGATGGCGCGTCAGTTCATCCACGGTTCAAATGATTGCGTCGAGGATCGAACCGGGTAAGGATCGCGTTTAAAGCGCGAAATCTCGAAAAAGGGTGGATTCTCGACCGTGATGCCTGGCCGCTTGCCGCGATTGCTGTGTGCCGGGAGACGTCCCATGGTCTTGGTCGCCCTCGGAACGGGGCTGGGGCTTGCGATCCCCGCGGCGGCCGATCCGCGCCCCGTCCGCGTCGCCCAGATCACCGTCGAGCAATCGCTGATCGTGCGGGTGCCGCGCCGCGTGCCCGCCAAGCCGCTGCGCTGGAAGGAGAAGAAGGGCCCCAAATGCGTCGCGATGAGCGCGATCGCAGGAGCCGCCGTCGTCGCCGACGATGCGATCGACCTGGCGCTCAAGGGCGGGCAGCGGCTGCGTGCCAAATTCTCCTCGCGCTGCCCGGCGCTCGACTATTATTCGGGCTTCTACATCCTGCCGACCGAGGACGGCAGGATCTGCGGCGATCGCGACGTGATCCGCACCCGTTCCGGCGGACAGTGCGAGATCGAGCGATTCCGCAGGCTCGTTCTCGACGATTGAACCCCATCCGGCCCCTAATTTCCTTGACAAAACACGGTCGGACGCCCAATCGCGCGCACTGTGCGGCGCTCATTGCCGTCTTTTCCGGATAGCTTCATGTCCTTTGCCGATCTCGGCCTTTCTGACGAACTCCTCCGTGCGGTCTCGGAGGCCGGCTATAGCGAGCCGACCCCTATCCAGGCCCAGGCGATCCCTCCGGTCCTGATGATGAAGGACCTGATCGGCATCGCGCAGACGGGGACGGGCAAGACCGCCAGCTTCGTGCTGCCGATGATCGACATCCTCGCGCATGGCCGCAGCCGCGCGCGCATGCCGCGCTCGCTGATCCTGGAACCGACCCGCGAGCTCGCCGCGCAGGTTGCCGAGAACTTTGAGAAATATGGTAAATATCATAAGCTTACCATGGCTCTCCTCATCGGCGGTGTGAACATGGGCGATCAGGTTGCCGCGCTCGAGAAGGGCGTCGACGTGCTGATCGCCACGCCGGGCCGCCTGATGGATCTGTTCGGGCGCGGCAAGATCCTGCTGACCGGGTGCAGCCTGCTCGTCATCGATGAGGCGGACCGGATGCTCGACATGGGCTTCATCCCCGACATCGAGGAAATCTGCACCAAGCTGCCCGCCCAGCGGCAGACGCTGCTCTTCTCGGCGACGATGCCGGCGCCGATCAAGAAGCTGGCCGACAAGTTCCTGTCGAACCCCAAGCAGATCGAGGTGTCGCGGCCGGCGAGCACCAACCTGGCGATCGACCAGTCGCTCGTCGAGACGTCGAGCCGCGGCAAGCGCGAGACGCTGCGCGATTTGCTGCGTGGCGAGGAGGTCTCGACCGCGATCATCTTCTCGAACCGCAAGACGACGGTGCGCGAGCTGGCCCAGAGCCTCGGCCGCCACGGTTTCAAGGCCGGGCAGATCCACGGCGATATGGAGCAGCCCGAGCGGCTGCGCGAGCTCGACCGCTTCAAGGGCGGGGAGATCAACATCCTCGTCGCCTCCGACGTCGCGGCACGCGGGCTCGACATCAAGGGCGTCAGCCACGTCTTCAATTTCGACGTGCCCTGGCATCCCGACGATTATGTCCACCGCGTCGGCCGCACCGGCCGCGGCGGCGCGACCGGCACCGCAATCACGCTGGTGACCCCGGAGGATGCCGAGGCGATCGAGGCGATCGAGAAGCTGACCGGCAACAAGATCGCCCGGCGCGGCAAGCCGGCCGGCGCGGCCGATGAGGCCCCCCCCGAAGCGACCGAGCCGCGGCGCGAGAAGCGCGAGCGGGGCGGACGCCGCGAGAGGAAGGCCGAGGTGCCCGCGCCGCGCGAGGCGAAGCGCGAGGACCGCGACCGCCGCCCGCGCCGCGACGACCGCCGTCGCGACCCCATCGACGATGAGCCCGACGACGGCTGGAACGGCCCGGTGCCGGGCTTCCTGAGCGTCAGCCTGGGCTGAACCGCTCCTACGCATCGGCAAGTCCAGAGCAAGCGGCTTTCAATCCGACGCGCCCGTCTCAGATAACGAGGCTAGATGCTTTGGGACCGTTCGTCCCGAGCGAAGTCGAGGGACGTTGGTTCTCGCAACATGTCCCGACTTCAGCCAAAGGCTGAAGTTTATCCCGAGCGCCTGCCTTGCAGGCAGTCGCGGGGCTCGACACGAACTGATTGATATATGATCTGAAGTTGAATTCAGAGTGTTTTGAAATTCATAGCTATTTCGACAGGTCGACGATCAGCGTCCGCATCAGCCGCAGCGCCGGATCGATGCTCGCCACCGGCGCGCGTTCGTTCAGGCCGTGCGAGAAGTCGTCGGCGGGGTTGAGGAACATGCCGAGCACGCCATAGCTCGGCACGCCTTTCGCGCGGAAATAGAGGCTGTCGGTGGCGCCCGCCGCCATCTGCGGCACGATCGGCAGGCCAGGGAAGCTCTGGTCGATCCCCTTGCGCACCGCCTTCATCAGGTCGGGGCGAAGCGGCGAGGCGTCGCTGCCGAGCGGATGATCGAGGATGGTGACGGTCGCCTTGGGGTTGTCGATCACCTTCGCCAGCGTATCGCGTACGCTCTCGATCGGGACGCCGGGGAAGATGCGGCAATTGACCGACACCGTCGCCTTCTGCGGCAGCGCGTTGAGCGCATGGCCGCCCGACAGCATCGTGGGCACGCAGGTCGTACCGGTGATGCCGACATATTCGGGCTCGGCGCGCAGCGTCGCGATCGCCGCCGCGTCGTCGGGATTATCGGCGAAGCGCAGCATCGCCGCGCCGATCGTGCCGCCGACCTGCTTGCCGGTCGCCTTGAAATAGGCGCGGGTGATCTCGTTGACCTGGGCGGGGAATTTATACGCGGCGATGCGGTCGATCGCCTGGGCGAGGGTGGCGATCGCGTTGGTGGCGCCCGGGCGGCTCGAATGGCCGCCGGGATCGGTCACGCTGATCTCGATGTCGGCATAGGTCTTCTCGCCGCCCTGGACGTAGAAGGCGACCGGCTTGCCCTGGTCGTCGAGCATGCCGCCGCCACCGTCGGCGTTGAGCAGCAACTCGGCATCGCCGCCATAGCGCTCGGCGAGGCGGGCGGTCGTCGCCATCGCGGTCTCCTCGTCGCCCGACAGCAGCAGGAGGATGTCGCGCGACGGCTTGAACCCCTCGGCCTTGAGCTTGAGCAGGGTCGAAACCAGCACTGCGTCGCCGAACTTCATGTCGAGCGACCCGCGCCCGTAGACGAAGCCGTTCTCCTCGACCGGGGTGAAGGGATCGCGCGTCCAGTCGGACGGCCGCGCCTCGACCACGTCCATGTGGCCCGACAGCAGCAGCGGCTTGCCCTTGCCGGTGCCCCGGTAGCGGGCGGCGAGCGAGATGTCGTCGCCCTCGCCCTCGATCACGATGTCCTCGGCCGCGAAGCCGCCCTGCTTGAGCAGGTCGGCGACGTAAGTCGCCATCGCCCTTGTCTGGCCGCGGCCATGGACGGTCGGGATGGAGATCATCTTCTTCCAGATGTCCAGCATCTGGCGGTGCTGCGCGGGATCGACCGGGGCCGGCGCGGCGTGGGCGGGCTGGGCGGCGAGCGGCAGGATGGTGCCCGCGAGCAGGGCGATCGGCAGGGTTCGGGAACGGCGCATCGAGGCGTCCTTACAAGGATGAAAGCCGGAGATTGGCGAGGCGCCGGGCGGCCGTCAATCGTCGAGCTGGCGGGCCGCGTTCCACAGCTTGCGGAATTTGCGCCGCCAGCGGCCGCGATTGCGTTCGCGCCGGGCGCGGCGCTTCTCGCGGATCGTGTCGAACAATTGCCGGGTACCGCGCCGCAGGAAGCCGCGGAACAGGCCCCGGTTCGACAGGGGCTCGAACCGCTCGTCGACCGATTCCGGATCGAGCAGGCCGCTCGCGCCGATCGCGAGCGTCGCGTCGCTCCATTGGTGCGGTTCGAAGGGAATGAGCGACTTGGCCGTGCCGATCAGGCATTCGACGGTCGCGATCAGCGAGCCGGTGCGGTCGAAGGCGTCGCGCACCGCATCGGGCGCGACGCCGAGATGCTCGGCCATCAACGCCTCGCGCAGCCGGCGGATCGCCGGATCGGGGGCGTCGCTCGCCTCGCCCTCCAGCGCGATGTCGCATTCGCTGTCGAGCCCCATCGACCGGTTGTTCATGTTCGACGACCCGACCCGCAGGATGCGGTCGTCGACGATCAGCAGCTTCGAATGGACGTAGATCGGCTTCCGGCCGGCGGTGACAGGGGTGTAGATCTGGAAATGGTCGTCGCGGTCGATCTCCGCCAGCGCGAAGAAGAGCTCGGCCCGTGCGCTGCCCATCGCCGCTTCCTGGAGCCAGCCGTCGGCGCTGATCGGGTTGACGATGACGATCTCGGGCGGGCGGCGCTCGGTCAGTCGCCGGGCGATCGCCTCGGCGACCCGGCGCGACGCGAAATACTGGTTGTCGGCATAGATGAAGCGCTTCGCCGCCGCGATCATGTCGACATAGAGCTGCTCGATCTCGCGGACTTCGGCGGCGCCTTCGCTTTTCGGATGGGTACGGGCGATGGCGATCGCCCGGTCGTGGAACAGCGGTTCGACCCGCTCGGGCCATATCCCGCCATGCGACGCCGGCACGGGCAGGACCCGGCCCGTCGCGCGCTTCCAGCGTTCGCGCGCCAGATCGCCCAGCGCGGCGGCGGCGGGCCCTTCGATCATCCCGGCGGTGTCGTGCCAAGGCATATAGGGCTTGCCGTTCGGCCGGCAGCGGCGCGGATCGCCGTCAAGGTGCTCGGGCGTGTCCCAGCGGTCCTCGGTCATGTCGATGCCGCCGCACAGCGCCACCGAATCGTCGATGACGAGAATCTTCTGATGGTGCGTCGCGCCGATCGGATGGCTGCTGTCGAAACGGATCGAGACGTTGCGGGTCATCCGCCAGCGCAGGATGGTGAAGATCGACAGCCCGCGTGTCAGCATCTTCAGGAAGCCCATGTTCCAGATCAGCAGGTTGATCCGCAGCTCTGGCCGGCGCCGGACGAGCCAGGGGATGAATTGCGCAAGGCAGTTGGGCGGTTCGTCGCCGTCCCCGCCTTCGGCCAGATCGGGATCGAGGAGGATACGGGGATCGACGTCCCAGCCGACCAGCAATATCTGCTCGCGCGCCTGGAGCATCGCGTCGCGCGCGGTGCGGAAATAGTCGGCGGCATCGACGATCACCGCGGCCCGCGACGCTCGCTCGATCCGCCAGCAATTCTCGCCCTGTACGAAGATCCCGCTCGACATCACTCGCCCGACACCGAATATAGGCCCCTGATTTTGGCCCCGTAACATTTTCCACGGACCCTAACGCGCCGCCGCTCGTTTCGTGCCATTGGAGCCGGCGCCAGTCCACGACCAGTTGGGACACAATCTTGAAGTCTGAGAATGGCATTTCCCTGAGGGACAGATTGCGGCGGGAAACCGGAGCGGCGCACGGCCGTGTCGATGGACTGTTCGGCGCCTGCGATCTCGCAACCGAGCAGGGCTATGGCACCTTCCTGCGGGCCCAGGCGGTCGCATGGGAAACCCTTCGGCCGCTGCTCGACGATGGATCGCTCGCCCGTGCCGATGCGCTGCGGCGCGATCTCGATGCGCTGGGCCTGGCCGTGCCGCCGCCGCTTCGCAATGTCGACCTCCCCGAGATGGCAACAGCCGGTCATGACTATGTGCTCGAAGGCTCGCGCCTCGGCTCCGCCGTCCTGCTCCGGCAGTTGCGGGCCGCGTCGCCGGCGCTTGCCGAAAGAGCCGGAGCCTATCTTCTGGAGTCTGGTGATACGGCCGGGTGGAAGCTTCTGTCGACTAGGTTACAGAATGAGGGAGGCGTCCATGATAGCAATGACAAAATCGTCGAGGATGCCTTGTTCGTTTTCGACCTTTTCGAACGATCCTGGCATGCGGTGGACATGAGCCCCGCCAACATAAGCTGAGACATTGACGGCCACCCCAACCGACCAGCCCGACCTTACCGCATGTGACCGCGAGCCGATCCATCTCCTCGGCGCCGTCCAGAGCTTCGGGTTCCTGCTCGCCGTGTCCTCGGACTGGCTGGTCAGCCGGGCGTCGGAGAATCTGGCGGATCATGTCGGTACGGCATGGGATATCGCCCTGGGTCAGCCGCTCCATGCGGTACTGTCGCAGGATGCCGTCCACGACATCCGCAACCGCATCGCCTATCTCCAGGGCGAGGATTCGGTAGAGCGGCTGCTGCGGATTCGCCTCAAGCCGGACCTGCCCGAATATGACGTGGCGATCCACTTCAGCCGTGGATCGATCATCATCGAGGGCGAACCGAGCGGACCGGCGGGGCACGAGGATATTGGCATCACCGTCCGTTCGATGTTGATGCGGCAGAGCCAGTCCAGCTCGATGCAGAATTTCCAGCTCAACGCGGTGCGGCAGATCCGCGCGATCACCGGGTTCGACCGGGTGATGCTCTATCGCTTCGATCAGGACGGCGCGGGCGAGGTCGTGGCCGAGTCGGTCGCGTCGAAGCGCGAATCCTTCCTGGGCCTGCGCTATCCGGCGACCGATATCCCGCGCCAGGCGCGCGCCCTCTACCTGCGCAACGTGCTGCGCGTGATCGCCGACCTCCAGGATCCCGGCGCGCGGGTGCTGCCGGAGCGCGACCTGCACGGCCATCCGATCGACCTGTCGATGTCGGTGCTGCGGTCGGTGTCGCCGGTCCATATCGAATATCTCACGAACATGGGCGTGCGTGCCTCGCTGTCGATCTCGGTGGTCTGCGAGGGGCGATTGTGGGGGCTGATCGCCTGTCATCATCATGCGCCGCTGCGCCCGTCGCTCGAACAGCGCACCGCGGCCGAGCTGTTCGGCCGGATGTTCTCGATGATGCTCGAATCGCGCGAACGCGAGGAGACGGCCGGCTATGAGCAGCGGTCGCGGGCGATCGCCGACCGATTGATGGCGGTGGTCGCGCAGGACGCCAAGCTGCTCCATGATCCGGAATGGATCGGCGAGACCATCGGCGCCGCGATCCCGAACGACGGCATCGGCGTCTATCTCGACGGAAGGATCGCGCTGTCGGGCATGGCTCCCGATGAAGGCCAGTTCCGGGCGCTGATCCGCGATCTGAGCACCGGGGCGGCGTCGCAGATCGTGATCACCGATCATCTGTCGCAGCTGCACCCGCCGGCCGCCGCCTATGCCGAGCGTGCGGCGGGCATGCTCGCCATCCCGATCTCGCGCAGCCCGCGCGACTATGTCGTGCTGTTCAGGGCAGAGAAGGTCCGCTCGGTCCGCTGGGCCGGCGATCCGCAGAAGGCGATGGAGGAGGACGCCCATGGCGTGCGCCTGTCGCCGCGCAAGAGCTTCGAAGCCTGGCGTCAGCTCGTCCAGGGGGTCAGCGAGCCCTTCGCCGCGGCCGAGCGGCGCGTGGCGGAGGCCGTCCGCACGTCGCTGCTCGAAGTGGTGCTGCTGTTGTCGGAGGAGCGGGAGAGCGACCAGGCCAAGGCGCATGAGCGGCAGGACCTGCTGATCGCCGAGCTCAACCACCGCGTCCGCAACGTGCTCAGCCTCGTCCGCAGCCTGATCTCGCGGACCCGCGGCAGCGCGCAGAGCTATCAGGATTTCGCGGAGACGCTCGAGGGCCGAGTCCAGTCGCTGGCGCGGGCGCATGACCAGCTGACCATGAAGCGCTGGGGCCCGGCGGAGATCGAGCCGCTCGTCCGGGCGGAAGCCAGCGCCTATCTCGCCGACAATGGCGATCGCATCCGTCTGTCGGGGCCCCGCGTCCTGCTCGATCCGGCGGCCTTCAACACGCTATCGCTGGTGCTTCACGAGTTGATCACCAACTGCGCCAAATATGGCGCGCTCAGCGACAGCGGCCATGTCGACCTGCGCTGGAGCATCGACGGCGACGGGGCGTTGCTGATCAGCTGGCGCGAAACCGGCGGCCCGCCGGTCCGCGCCCCCGAACGCAGGGGCTTCGGCACGACGATCATCGAGCGGTCGATTCCCTACGATCTCGGCGGCCGGGCGCGGACGAGCTTTCGCCTGTCCGGCCTGGAGGCGGAATTCTCGATTCCCGGCCGGTTCGTCACGATCGGCAGCGGTGTGGTCGGCGATGCCGATACCGCCCGATCCGAGCCCGACCTCATGACGGCGGCCGAGGATTTCCCCCGCACCGTGTTGCTGGTCGAGGACAGCATGCTGATCGCGCTCGACGTCGAGGATGCGCTGAAGTCGCTCGGCGCCCGCCGGGTCGTGACCGCCTCGTCGGTGCGCCAGGCGCGCGACGCGATCGCCGACGGCGCGATCGATTTCGCGATCCTCGACATCAACCTGGGGACGGATTCGAGCCTGTCGGTGGCCGAGGAACTGCGCGCGGCGGGCATCCCCTTCCTGTTCGCCAGTGGCTATGGCGAACAGGCGCAGCTCTCGACCGAGTTCGCGCACGAGGAGGTGATCTCCAAGCCCTATGGGCGGACGGAGATCGCCGAGGCGGTTCATCGCATGCGGGTGAAAGGCGGCGCGGGGACGGCCTGATCCCGTCTGGCGTGCGCGGTCTCAGTGCCGTACGAGCCTCCACAAGGCGGTGATCACCGACCGCTGGAAGACGAGCAGCGCGGCGATCCACACCGCCGCCAGGATCGCCGCCGCCTCGATCACCGCTGAAATGGGATGCGTCGGGATGCCGCCGCCGCGGGCCGCGTCGATGGCGATGCCGGCGGCGGCCACCACCGCGCAGATCGCAATGGACGGCAGCAGGCTCGCCAGCACCTCACGCACCGTGAACAGCTTCAGCCGCGCGCCGAGGCGGATCGCCGCCGCCGCATAGACCAGCGAGACGCCTACCGTTCCTACCGCGACCAGGACGATGTCTGTCCGGCTCAGCATCGCCAGCATGACGACGCGCGCGCCTTGCTCGCAAATACTGAGCAGGAACAGCTGGCGGGCATGGCCGAGTCCCGAGAGCGAAGCGCCCAGCACCACGAACTGGCCGGTGATCGCCGCCGCCACGCAGACCCACGGCGCTGGCGCGATCGAGGCCTGCCACTGCCAGCCGTAGAGCCCGATCAGGATCGGTGCCGACTGGGTGGCGATGCCGATCATGATGGGGGAGAAGATGCAGCCGAACAGCCGCATCCGAAGCAGCAGCGTGGTGCGCGCGTCCACGCCGCGGCGCATCTCGTGCGCGACCAGCGGGGCGAGGATGCTGAGCACCGGCGGCGCGGCATAGTTCCACAGCATGCGCGGCAGCATCTCCGCCCTGTCGAGGAAAGCTGCGGGGGCGATGCCGAGCGAGCGGCCGACGAACAGCTCGTTGAGGCGCGGGCCGATCTGGTTGAGCAGCGTGCTCCCCAGCACCCAGCCGGTGAAGGAGGAGATCGATCGCCAATGGACGAGGGCCGGGCGGAAGACGAAGCCGGCCGGTCGGCTGGCGAGCATCACCCCCAGGCTGATGACCCCGCCGACCAGCGTCGCATAGGCCATCGACAGCGTGCCCCAGCCGAGGAAGGCGAGGGCGACGGCGGTTCCCGCGCTGGCGGCGGCTCCGGCCAGGGTGGCGCCCATGATCGCCTTGAAGCGCAGCGCGCGATTGAGCAGGCCGTGGGCGAGCACCTGGAAAGGCGCGAGCAGATAGGTGAAGGCGACGATCCGCAGCACGTCGGCGATCACCGCCGCGCGGTAGAAGGCGGCGATCAGCGGCGCGGCGGCGAAGATCAGCAGCGCGAAGCCGAAGCTGGCGATCATCGCCAGTCCGAGCGCGGTGCGGATGCGGGTCTGGTCGAGCTCGGGCGCCGAGACAAGGAACATGTTGATGCCGGCGCTGCGCAGTGTCTGCGCGATCATCACCGCCGCCAGTGCGATCGAGAAGGCGCCCAGCTCGTGCGGCGACAGCAGGCGGGCGACGATCAGGCTGGCGGAAAAGTCGATGACGAACTGGACCGCGGTCTGGATGCCGACGATCCGCGCCATCGCGCTGCCGCTCATGCTCAAAAGCCGTCATCCTTCCCCAGAGGTGCGTCGGCGACGCTACAGCCCATGATCCGCTTCGTGAAGATGGCGCGGTACGACCCTCGTCAGGGGCGATAATGGCGAACGTCGCGGGTGAACCAGGTGCTGAGCGTCACACGGTCGCTACCGACCACCGGCTTCACCCCGTGAGTGGCGCGCTCATCGCTGGGATAGAAGACCAAGGTGCCGGTCCGGGGCGTGCTGACATAATAGCCCCCATGTTCGTTGCGGATGAAGGTCTCGTCGCCCGAATAGTCGTAATTACAATAGGTTACAGCCGAATAGTGACGACAGCTCATAAGTTCGTGGTCGCCGGGATAGCCGTCGTCCTTATGCTCGTCCATGCTCTTGCCAGGCCGCCAGCGGACGAGATCGGTGAAGTGCGGAAAGACGATCTCGCGCACCGCGAGGCAGATGAGCTGGGCGACCATCAGCCGATAGCCGCCGATCAGGTGGCGCAGCTCGCCCTCCTCCCAATGGTCGAAGGCGAAGGTATCGCTGTCTTGCCAGGGGAGCTTGGCGGGGTCGGCCGCGCCCTCGGGCTTCTGGGTGTGGCTGTGCGACAATGTGCAGAGCCGTGCGCAGATCGCCGGGTTCAGCGCGCCGTCGAAGCGGTGGATCATCGCCGATCCGGTATCGACCTTCTGCACGCCCGCCGCCCCCTGATGCCGCCGCCCTCACCGGGATTAGGGCCGGAGCCCGGGCGAGCACAAGCGGGATCGCCGGTCAGGCCCGTTCCGCCAGGCAGCCTAGCGCGGCCAGCGTCGCCCGGACGGCCGTATCGAGCGGGGTGTGCGGCTCGTCGCCGAGGACCGCGACCAGCCGGCGATTGTCGAGCCGCACCGGCTGCTGCCACAAATAGCGCATCTCCAGCAGCTCGCGCAGCAGCGGCACGGCGGGGGAGGCGAGGCGCATCGCCCACCAGGGCAGCGGCCGGACCGGCACCGCTGGCGCGCGGAGCGCACGGCGGATGGCGTCCGTCATCCGGCTGCCGTCCGGGTCCCAATGGCCGTCCATGTGGAAGCGGGCGAAGGGCTCGAGATCGTCGCGCTCGGCGAGCCGCACCATGGTTTCGGCGACGTCGGGCAGATAGGCCCATTGGTGGCCGACGCCCGGCTTGCCAGGACGACGGATCACGCGCGGGCGGCGGCCGGGCCGGACAATCCCCTGGCCGAACCAGTTGTTGCCCGGCTGCGGCCCGAAGAAGTCGCCCGCCCGCACGATCAGCGCGCGGGCGGTGCCCGTGGTGGTGGCCTCGGCGAGGCGCCGTTCCAGCTCGACCCTGATGCGCCCCTTGGCGGTGGGCGCGTGCTGGGGCGCCTCCTCGCCGATCAGGGGGAAGGCGTCGGGGCCGTAATTATAGAGGGTTCCCGGCAGCAGGATGCGTGCACCGTTCGCTTGTGCCGCCGTGATGCTGTTGTCGATCATCGGCAGGACGAGCCTGTCCCAGTCGCGATAGCCGGGCGGATTGACGGCATGGACGATCAGCGCCGCGTCCCGTGCCGCCGCCGCCACGTCGGTCGCGACCATCGCGTCGCCGCCGATCCAGGCGAAGGCCGGGTCGCGGGCCGGATCGGGGCGGCGATGCAGCGCCCGTACCCGCCAGCCGCGTGCCGCCAGCCCGCGCGCCACCGCGCCGCCAATGCCGCCGGTCGCGCCCAATATGAGCGCCGTTCGTTCGATCATGCCGTCCTCCTTCGATGCCGGGGGTGAGGATCGGCGGATCGGCCATGATGGAAAATTGTGGAAATATCTGGTTCTGCTATACGGAAATAGATGAACTCGGAACCGGATTGGGACCTGTACCGCAGCTTCGCGGCCGTACTGCGCGAAGGATCCCTGTCGGGCGCCGCGCGCAGCCTGGGGCTGACCCAGCCGAGCGTCGCGCGCCATGTCGACGCGTTGGAGGCGGCGATCGGGACGACGCTGTTCCTGCGCACCCAGCGCGGCCTTTCGCCGACCGATGCCGCGCTGCGGCTGAAGCCTCATGTCGAAGCGCTGGTCGCCACCTCGGCCGCGTTGCTGCGGGCGGCCGCCGACCATGCGGGCCAGGTGCGGGGAACGGTGCGGATCAGCGCCAGCGAGGTCGTCGGCGTCGAACATCTGCCGCCGATCCTCGCCGAGCTGCGGCGGCGGCACCCCGCGCTTGGCATCGAACTGGTGCTGTCCAACAGCATCGACGACCTGCTCGGCCGGCAGGCGGACATCGCGATCCGGATGGTCGAGCCGGTCCAGCAGGCGCTCGTCACCCGCAAGGTTGGCGCGGTCGAGGTGGGGCTGCACGCCCGCCGTGACTATCTCGACCGGTGCGGTGTGCCGGAGACGATGGAGGCCCTGGCCGGCTACGACCTGATCGGCTTCGATGCCGAGACCCCGGCGATCCGCGCCATGGCAGGTCGTTATCCGATGCTCCGTCGCCGCTTGTTCGCGCTGTGTGCCGACAGCGACCTTGCCCAGCTCGCGGCGATCCGCGCCGGCTTCGGCATCGGCTTCTGCCAGGTCCAGGTCGCACGCCGCTCCCCGGAGCTGGTTCGCGTGCTCGAACACGACTGCGCCATCGAGCTGGGGCTGTGGATCGTGATGCATGAGGACCTGCGCGCCAGCGCATCGTGCCGGGCGGCGTTCGATGCGCTGGCGGCCGGCCTGGGGGCGATCGCGCGAGGCTAGACCTGGAGGTTCAGGCGGCCTGCTGCAGTCCCGAGGCGTCGTCGAGGGCGAGCGCCCGGATCGCGGCGGGGCGTTCGCGGCAGCGGGCCATATAGGCGTCGATGGTCGGGCTCTCGGGAAAGACCTGGCGTCCGAAGGCGAGCGCGCTCGCGATCAGCAGGTCGGCGCCGGTGAAGCGATCGCCCATCATATAGGGGCCCTGCGCCAGCGCCTGCTCGATCCGCCGGACGACCTGCGCATGATAGCGCTGGCGCATCGGCGCGCGTTCCAGCTCACCGGTCATGGCGGCGACCATCGCCGGCTCCATCTCCGCCGCATACCAGGCGAGCCAGGTGAGATAGGCGCCGCGCTGCGCATCGCCGGGAAGCGGCCCGAGCCCGGCTTCGGGGAATGCCTCCGTCAGGTAGAGGACGATCGCCACCGATTCGGCGGCGAGGTTGCCGTCATGCGCGATGGCGGGGACGCGCTGGTCGGGGTGCGGGTTGCCCGGATCGGGGGCGCCCTCGCCGGTCATCGGGCGAAAGATCGACACAGGCCTGATCTCATAGGGGGCGCCGATCTCCTCCAGCAGCCAGATCATTCGGGACGAACGGGATTGCGGCGCGTGATAGAGCGTGATCATGGCGGATGTTCCTTCCTTCTCGCCGTCGCCGGACGGCTTGCCCGGCGCGACGATCCCGTATTAGACCACCCCTGCTGACAGCATATTGTCAGTAGGGAGACGGGTATGCGTCGCGCCGACAGGCTGTTCCAGATCATCCAGATACTGCGGCGCTCGAACCGCGCGATCACCGCCGCCGACATCGCCGGGGAACTGGAGGTGTCGCCGCGCACCGTCTATCGCGACATCGCCGACCTGATCGGGCAGCAAGTGCCGATCCGCGGTGAGGCGGGCTTCGGCTATATCCTTGACGACGCCTTCGACATGCCGCCGCTGATGCTGACGCCCGACGAGATCGAGGCGGCGGTGCTCGGCGCGCAATGGGTGGCCGGGCGGGGCGATCCTGTCCTGGCCGGCGCCGCGCGCGACCTGATCGCCAAGATCAGCTCGGTCGTTCCCGAACGATTGCGCTCCTATGCGATGCTGCCCGCGACCGCGGCGCGCCCGGCCCGCGCGCCGCGCGACGGGATCGACATCGCCCGGACCCGGTCGGCGATCCATGAGGGACGCAAGATCAGGATCGACTATCGCGACGAGCATGGGCAGGCGACCAGCCGCGTGATCTGGCCGGTCGTCATCGGCTTCTTCGACAGCGCCCGGATGCTCGCGGCTTGGTGCGAGCTGCGCCAGAATTTCCGCCATTTCCGAACCGATCGCGTGGTCTCGGCCGAGTTCCTCGACGACCGCCACGGCGCCCGCCCCGGCGAACTGCGCCAGCGCTGGAAGCGTCATATGGCGGAGAAGCACGGGGCCTCCTTTTCGGGGTAGGGCGGCGGACGGCCTCCTGATCAGGCGTGGTCCAGCGCGCTATGCCATGGCCGCGACAGGGTCGGTCGCGTCGCTCACGCGCCCGGCCCGCGCGCGGAGAACCCTTTCGATCCTGGTCATGATATGCTCCTTTTCGTTTGATTGGGTGGTCATTCTCAAAGCCGATCGACGTCGATGACGGCCTTGGCGAATTGCTCTGGTGCTTCCTGCGGCGCATTGTGGCCGATGCCGCCGGTGAACAGCCGGTGCTCATATTTGCCGGTGAAGCGCTTGGCGTAGGCGGACGGATCGGGATGCGGTGCGCCGTTGGCGTCGCCCTCTATCGTGATGGTCGGCACGCCGATGCTGGGGAACCCCGCGAGCTTCTTCTCGATTTCGTCGAACCTTGGCTCGCCCTGCACGAGGCCAAGCCGCCAGCGATAATTGTGGATCGAGACCGCGACATGGTCGGGATTGTCCAGAGCCGCTGCCGAGCGGGCGAAAGTAGCGTCGTCGAACCTCCACCGCGGCGAAGCCAGTTCCCAGATCAGACGGGCAAAGTCGTGGGTGTATTTGGCGTAACCGGCGGCGCCTCGCTTGGTGGCGAAATAATATTGGTACCACCACTGCAATTCAGCCTTCGGCGGCAGCGGCGTCTTGTTCAATTCCTGGCTGCCGATGAGATAGCCGCTGACGGAGACCAGCGCCTTGCAGCGCTCGGGCCAGAGTGCGGCGATAATGTCCGCGGTCCGTGCGCCCCAGTCATAGGCGCCGATCACGGCCTTCTCGATCCTCAGCGCATCCATGAAGGCAATGATGTCGACGGCGAGTGCCGCCTGCTGACCGTTGCGCGGGGTTTCGGCCGAGAGAAAGCGGGTGGTGCCGTAGCCGCGCAGATAAGGCACGATCACCCGGTATCCGGCTCTGGCCAGGAGCGGCGCGACATCGACGTAGCTGTGGATGTCGTAGGGCCAACCGTGCAGGAGCAGCACCGGCGGACCATCCGACGGGCCGTCCTCGGCATATCCGACATCGAGAACACCGGTCTTGATCTGCTTCAGCGAAGCAAAGGTGGTGTGGCCACTCGTCGCCGGTGTCTGAGCGCGAACGCCGCTGAGAGCGCCGAGCTGCGCGAAGGCGACGCCGAGTGCGAGAGTGTTCAGGATATTGCGGCGGGACTGATCGATATTGTCAGACATGGTGCTGCTCCTGGTTCGAGGGTGAGGGATCAGTGTCCGAGCGTCGCCAGCATTCCCGGCGAATAGCGCTCGCCAGCGGCGGCGCCGAACGGGGCGGCCTGTTCCAGCGCGGCGAGTTCATCGGCCGACAGGGTGATGTCGGCGGCGGCGATGTTCTCTTCGAGATATCTGATGCGCCGCGTGCCGGGGATCGGCACGGTTCCTGCCTGCATCGTCCAGGCGATTGCGAGTTGCGACGGCCTAACGCCCTTCGCTTGCGCAATCTCCGTTAGACGCTCGACCAGCCGCAGATTGGCTTGCAGGTTCTCGCCCTGGAAACGCGGATCCGAGATGATGGAAAGCGTTTAAATCTGTAGCGGCTTCAGCGTAATGATCAGCTCTTCAGAATCCTGACGCGCGCCTCGATGCTTGTGATCACCTCCCAGCGTCGAAAACCTTGATAGAACGTGCGTTTTTACAACGCGGAAGTTGCTCTTAGCCAGTTCCGCAATGCGCGCGCCGCTTAATCGGTTCGAGGTTTCGGCTAAGGGAAAAGTGATGATCGCCGTCGCATTGGCCGCAGCTATGCGGTCCAGCAATTCGACTATCGCAGCCTCCGAGCGTGTGGGTATCGAGTAATCGGAGGAGGGACGGAGATGGGGTTCTGGATACCTTCCTGTGCCCGATACATCGCCAACGGAGCCACGCGCGATGCTTTCAAGAACGTGATAAAAGCGGCTGTAATGCACGCTGGAGTATGGCGGATCGAGGAAAGCGACATCTCCCTTTTTGAGCTTCCGCGCCACCGCATTAGCATCCGCCGGATACGCGCTTCCCTTTTTCACCGCATGACGTTCGCAAAGAGCGCTCGCGCTTACCGTGACCTGCGCCACGATATCGCGTTGCCATGCCTCCAACAGAAACGGCGCGGCCCGCGTGTCAGGTTTGAATGGTTGAGCAGTATGCCCCGGCGCAGCTACACATCGGCTAGCGGCTTGCACTACCGCAGCGACGGCCACATCAAACCATGCAGCGTCGGGGTTGGCTTCTTCGCGCAGAGAGTTGAGAAGAAGCGCTTGCCAGGGCGAATAATACCAACCGCCATACGCGCGGACGAAATCTGAGGAAGATGCAGCCGAGAGTTGCCGCGCTCGTTCAGCCTGCTTAGGCAGCTTATCAAGGGCAAGACGGTTTTGCAGGTTCGCAAACGCTATGGCGTTCGGATCGCGCTCCGCCCGCGCAATCGCTGAGGCGATCCAGGTCGGCACCCATTCCTCAAACGAGAGAGGCTTATCCCGCTTGATCACGGCACGAGCGAGCGTAGCAGCATATTGTTGGAGGTCTGTGGCGATCACCTTGACGGGATAATTTTCGGCAACATGGTGGGCGACCGAACCCGATCCGGTGAACATATCAAAGAAACGATCGCAATCGACGAGTTCTCTTTCCAGAACGTCACCCAAGCCGCCTAAAAGCATCGATCGCTTTGAGCCCATATATTTCATGCACAGAGGCTCCACACGGCAATTCGTTCTGCCTCGGTAATGAGCGGCATTCCGTTGTTGTTAGCGGTTTTCCAGCTCATAAGATCAGCGGGTGCGGGCAATCTAGATCGACCCAGATCATCCATCGCCACTCGGATATCGTCCCAAAGCCCTGAACCGTCGCCAAGCGGCGTTGTGGCACTACAAAATCCACGCAATTGAGCGTAGTTTTCTAGCCAAACTTGAAGGTCTCCCGTAGCGGTATTCACCCCCGCTTCGGACAGCGAAGTGTGGGTGAATGCCATAGCCGTCCGAAGCAGCATGAGCGCACGAGATAGCATTTGCAGTGGGGTAGCGGGCGTCGTTCCGGCGTCCGCATATCGAATGATCTCTAAGTTAGTAGCCTCAGTGTTCCCGACGAGAAAATCCTGCGAGCAAAGTCCCCTGATGGTGGCTGGCAAATTCCCGTACTGCGCAGGGATTGATCCCGCCGATGGTGGCGTACCCGGATTGGTCGCCTCATGCTGCGCCCATAGAATTCGTCGCAACAGGAAGCGATCGAGATTATCGAAGCCGGCACTTCCCGAAGGTTCAAACATTCGCCACGCGCGCTGCACAAAGCGCAAGTTTGTCGCGGTTCTCATCGGCAATGGGTTCAGCGCGTGCGGAGCGTAGCTTGATGTGTTCCGAAAATTCCTGTCAGTTTGGCCTCGCTTGAGATCGATCCCCCAAGCGTTGATGAGCCCTCCCACCGTCGCAGTTGAGATAAATCCCGGCCATATGGTTTCTAGTATGTCTCGTAGGGGCGCGTGCCTCACCTTAATGAGATCCAGAAACGACTGGGATAGCACGGGGTTTTTGCTCCAATCATCCAGAGCAGACCAAACCACCTCGTGTGTTCCCATTCCCCTACGCGACGTTTTCTTGGTTGGATCGATGCGAACGATGGCTCCCGCATTATCCACCGCAAAGTTGATCCCGTTGAACAACCCCACGCCTAAATTCGCCATGATGCAAAGACCGGCGCGAAGCTGGGCATAGTAGGCCATATGCCGACAGCCGTGTGCATCGCCCGCAAGGAGTGCATTTAGCCCGCGAGCAGCGAACGACCACCCATCAATACAGTGGCTGGGAATTGACACAGCGACAGCTTCAATGAGCTGAGCGGCAGGCAAAGCGGATACCGCCGTCCAGTTGTTGGGAAGCTCTCCATGGGGCGCGGAATGTCCCGCCGAAAGCCAGGCGTCCGGGTTGGCGTCTTTGACGCGAGCCAAAGTGGCGACAACATGGCTACGGGATGCCGCTGCGAGCGCGGTTGAGTTAAGAGGCATCAGGCCATTTTTGCGAGCAAGTCTGCCGCAACCCCTCCAACTGCGGTGCCCTGCTCGGTGGCGAGGCTTTTCAAAACCTCGATCTTGAGCGCGGTGTATCCGCCGCTTCCTCGGAATGATCGCTTCAGAACTTCTTCTTCGCTGTCTTTAACACCGGGGCCATCGAGCGAGCGCCAATCGAACGCCACAATTCCCTTCGCCAAGTTTGTGATTTCCTCAGCGAACGGAGCTTTATCGATTGATTCAAAGGCTGCGGATGCTTCGACGGGGAACGAGGCATCTTCGATATTCGGCGCACGCCAATCGTATAAATTCCAGTCATCCACCGCGTGCACGAAAATGTCGTTCGCGACGCTAAGGGTCGCACGGAGCCCCATATCCTGGTTGAGGAGAGATGTCCGGTCTATGAGAGGTCGATTTCGCTCGCCCTTATATTGGCGTGTCCACCAATGGCGTGCCCCTGTCTCGATCTCCGAGGCAATTTCCTGCCAAAGTTTTAGGAGGAATGCGCCTTGTTGACCGCGCGACCAAGGCAGAGGCATGTCATCTTCGCCGAGGTTGGCCTGAAATAATCCCTTTGTTCCGGCACCCTTTCCGGTGCTCAAGAAGCTAGCTGTCAGCGCCTTGACCCAAGCGTTCTGGCTTACCCCAACAACGCCTTTCTCGCCGAGCATATTGATCCGATGATGCCAAACGCTTTTCTCGTGCGTGTACATCAGCTCGGTCAGTTCTTGCGCCCGAGCCTCACGATAGACATTCAGCTCCCCAAACTGTTCCAGCCAATCTTGAGTCCGCAAAAGGGGATAGAGGTCGAAGGCGTGGCTTTTGTTAATGCGCTTTGGTGAGACGTTAATCGACCAAAAAAGATATGCCTGCCATGCGACATCCAACCCTTTAAAAGCCACAACGGGGAGTTCGAAATCATCTGGTATTCCAGAATCATCATTCCCGAAAGACCATAGACGGTGCTGCCCATCGATAACTTCGAAGGGAGCGAGATAGTCGCTGGATTTTGCGTCGATCTCGGGCACAGTAATTTCCACACTCGCGCCGTTTGATGTGACCTGTACGAGATGGTCGTCATTAAGCGTATGGCCGCGCCGAGAGGTGCCTTTTTCGAGGATGTTGATTACGATCGCCGTCGGAAGCCAGCCCGGCTTTTTTAGATGAGCGTGTTCCTTGTTCCGCATTGGAGCGGCAAGGTCGCCATACGGATAACCGTACCGCACGTATCGCTGAATTCGAGCGGTACGGTTAGTATCCTGAGCCCTTTGGACGCCCTCAGAAATGTTACCGTCGTACTTTCGACGATAAACGTCACTGAGATTTCTTAAATCTCCTGCCTTCATGCTAAATAGGTAAATGTATGGCTCGGGCTTCTTCCAACTTCCATTAGATACGGAAGAGTAGTTATCCCAATCCTGAAGCCACTGCTTAAAACGGAGCGCGGGAACCGTTTGCGCGGCAACGTGGATATTTTCTTCAACGTCTTCGTCGCCAGCCATTGGATTTCTTTTCTCGCCCCTAAATTCGTCGGATCAAGCTATTTTTAGGCCATTCTGATGCATCTCGTTACGGGATGCAATCCTGACAATAAACCGAAACGGTGGGGATTTGGGGGCGGGGCGACCTATTGCGCGAGGGTGTATAGGGGCGCGTGAAAGCCCTTCTCCTCCATCGGTTGGCTGGTTCCAGGATCACTAACGTCGATGCGTTCGTGATCTTTGCCGCGCATTAAGTCCGCCGGGGTAAGCAGGCGAATCAAAACGACCATAGCGATGAACGTCAATGCGACCTCGCCGCGCATCGTCTCAAGCCAGATGCCTTTCGCGATCATAGGCGCATTGCCAGCGGGGCGATCGGCGATGTCGGAAGAAGGGATGCAAATGGGCGCAAATCCCACCCTGTTTTCCGTACGCACTCCGTACGAAATGCGACTGAACCATCTAAGTCATTGAAATATTGGCGCACCCGAAGGGATTCGAACCCCTGGCCTCTGCCTTCGGAGGGCAGCGCTCTATCCAGCTGAGCTACGGGTGCGTCGAGGGGCGCTTAGCAAAGCGATCCGCGAACCGCCAGCGCAATTTCGGATTGTGCCGCAGCTATTTCGGCGCGCCCGTGATCGGCTGGAACTTGCCGAGGCCGCAGCTCGCGCCCTGCGGGACCGGCGGGGTGCGCAGCACGGTGATGATGTCGACCGAGCAGAGCTGCGACAGCGAGGTCGCATAGCCGAAGCGCTCCTCGAAGCCGAGGCCGGGGCAGCTTTGCGGCAGGACGTTGCGGTAGACCTTGCCGCCCGTCATGTAGAAGTCGATCGTTCGGTCGTCGCGGACGCGGGTGTTGCGGATCGAGCGGAGCGGGATGCAGTTCTCGGCCGGGCCGGCCGGCTTGATCTTCGCTTCCTGCTCGGGCTTCAGCGGCCGGGCGTCGGCCGTCATTCCGCTGGCGGCCAGTATCAGTGCCGCCGCGCCCGCGATCATCCTGCTCATCGCCGTCTCCTGTCGCCGTCGGGCACATCGTCCCGCTGGTCGCGCGAATATATTCCCGAATCGCCGCGATGGTTACGGAAAAAGCCGATCAGGCCGCCTGGGCGGCGGGTGGCGGAGTCTTGGGCTTGAACGCGCACAGGTCCGCGACCGGGCAACGCCAGCATTCGGGCCTGCGCGCCTTGCAGATGTAGCGGCCGTGCAGGATCAGCCAGTGATGCGCGCCCTGCAGGAAGGGTTTGGGCGTCACCTTCTCCAGCTTGAGCTCGACCTGGAGGACGTTCTTGCCCGGGGCCAGGCCGGTACGGTTGGCGACGCGGAAGATATGCGTGTCGACCGCGATGGTCTCGGCCCCGAAGGCGGTGTTCATCACCACGTTCGCCGTCTTGCGGCCGACACCGGGCAGCTCCTCCAGCGCCTCGCGGTCGCGCGGCACCTCGCCGCCATATTTGTCGACCAGGATGCGGGCGGCGGCGATGACGTTCTTCGCCTTGGTGTTGAACAGGCCGATCGTCTTGATGTGCTGCTTGAGCCCTTCCTCGCCCAGCTCGAGCATCTGCTGCGGCGTGGTGACCTTGGCGAACAGCGGGCCGGTCGCCTTGTTCACCCCGACGTCGGTCGCCTGCGCCGACAGTGCCACCGCGACCAGCAGCGTATAGGGGTTCACATAGTTGAGCTCGGTCTCCGGCGCGGGGTCGTTCTCCGCGAGCCGCCGGTAGAATTCGAAGATGTCCGCCTTCTTCATAGGCCGAGCACGTCGCCCATCGCGTAGCGGCCGGCGGGGCGACCCGCCATCCACAGGCAGGCCTTGACCGCGCCGCGCGCGAAGATGGCCCGATTCTCGGCGCGGTGGCCCAGCTCGATCCGCTCATTGTCGGTCGCGAACACGACCATATGGTCGCCCGCGACCGATCCGCCGCGTAAGGAGGCATAGCCGATCGTGCCTTCCTCGCGCGGGCGGTCGTTGCCATGGCCGATCCGGTCGAAGCGGTTGAGCGCTTCCGGGGTCGCGTTGCGGCCCTGCGCGGCGAAGGTGCCGAGCAGCAGCGCGGTACCCGACGGGGCGTCGACCTTGTGGCGATGGTGCATCTCGACGATCTCGATGTCCCAGTCGGAGCCGAGCCGCGCCGCCGTCTCGCGCACCAGATGGGCGAGGATGTTGACGCCGAGCGAGGTGTTCGCCGACTGGAGCACCGCCAGTCCGCGTCCGGCGGCGTCGTCGATCAGATGGTGATGCTCGGACTGGAGGCCGGTGGTGCCGACCACCAGCGCGACCTTCGCCGCCAGCGCGGCGTCGAGATGGCCGGCCAGCGCGGACGGTGCCGAGAAGTCGACGAGCACGTCGCTGGCGGCGGCGAGCGCGGCGACGTCGCCATGCGGGCCGAACACCGCGCCGTCCTGGTCGACGCCGCCGGCGAGGCCGGCGCCCAGTTCGGGCGCCACGGCGGCGATCGCGCGGCCCATCCGTCCGTTCGCGCCCAAAATCCCGATCACCGTCATGCCATGCCCCTCGTCTTCGTCGCGCGCTTCATGGCGGGCGCCGCCGCCCGGCGCAAGCATGCGATAGCCGCTGGCATTGCGGCGGCGGCCATGCTCAAACGGGCGGGTCGGAGGGAAAGGAGGCTCGCATGGTTCCGTCGGACTGGATGTTCTCGCTCGAATCGGCACTGGCCACGCTGCCCGAGGGGCCGGACGGCCGCTTCGCCTATCCGATCCGCCACGGCTCGATGAGGGTCGGCGTCTATGCCCCGCTCGGCATCGACGAACAGGCACCGCACGAACAGGACGAGCTCTACATCATCGCCTCGGGCACCGGCACCTTCACCAAGAACGGCGAGCGAAGGCCGTTCAAGCCGGGCGACGCGATCTTCGTCGAGGCGCATGCGCTCCATCGCTTCGAGGATTTCAGCGACGACTTCGCGACCTGGGTGATCTTCTGGGGGCCGAAGGGCGGCGAATGATCCTGTCGCTCGGGTTGGCCCTCACCGTGGCGACGAGCGCCGAGGTTCCCGCATCGTCGCCCTTCGCGGGCATGCCCAATCTCACCTTCCGCTATTATGAGGTCGAGGGCCGCACCCCGGCCGAAATCTACGCTTCGATGCGTGCGCGGGCGCCGCAGAAGGGCGATGGCGTCGCGCATACCGCCTGGCACATACGGGCAGGATGGCGCCAGATGCGGCGCGGCGGCGACTGTCGGGTCGCCGATCCGACCACCAGCCTGTCAATCATCGTCGTCCTGCCGCGCCTGGCCACCACCGATGGGGTGACGCCGGAAGGGTGGGCCTTCTGGGAGCGGACGATGCGCGGGCTGGAGATCCACGAGGCGGGCCATGCGCGGATCGCGATCGACCATCGCAACGATTTCGTGAAGGCGGCGGCGAAGGCGAGCTGCGGATCGATCAAGGACGTGGCGAAGCGGACCCAGGAGCGGATCGAGGAAATCCAGGAGGACTATGACCGCCGGACACGGCATGGGCTGACGCAGATTCCACGGCCGGGAGAGGCGCCATGACCGACATCCGCAACATCGTCGTCCTGACCGGCGCCGGCATCTCCGCCGAAAGCGGGCTCAACACCTTCCGCGGGCCGGGCGGTCTGTGGGAGGGGCATCGGGTCGAGGACATCTGCACGCCCGAGGCGCTGGCGCGCAACCGGGCGCTGGTGCTCGACTTCTACGACCAGCGGCGCGCGGCGCTGGCGACGGTCGAGCCGAATGCCGGGCACCGCGCGCTCGCGCGGCTCGATCGCGAATGGAAGGGCGGGCTGCTGATCGTCACCCAGAATGTCGACGACCTGCACGAGCGCGCCGGCGCGAAGCGGATGCTGCACATGCATGGCGAGCTGATGTCGGCCTTCTGCGAGCATTGCGGCCATCGCCAGCGCTTCGGCGGGGCGATGCTCGACGGGACGCACTGCGGCGGCTGCGGCGCGGCCGATACGCTGCGCCCCGACATCGTCTTCTTCGGCGAGATGCCCTACGAGATGGACCGGATCGACGCGGCGCTGGGCGAGGCCGACCTGTTCGTGTCGATCGGAACCTCGGGCGCGGTCTACCCGGCGGCGGGCTATGTCCAGCAGGCGCGCCACGCCGGGATCGAGACGCTCGAACTTAACCTGGAACCCTCGGCGGGGAGCTATTTCTTCCACGAGACCCGGCTGGGTCCGGCGAGCGAGCTGGTGCCGGCCTGGGTGGAGGAGGTGTTGGGAAAGTAGCTCCCCTCCTGCAAGGAAGGGACCGGGGGTGGGTCGCGAGCGCAGCGAGCGCCTACGATCGTTCCGCAGAACTCCGCCAAGGGGCATCGAGCCCCTTGGCTCCGTACCCCACCCTTACATCCCTCCCCTGAAGGGGAGGGAGATATTTTGGCGTCAATCCACCCAGTCGAGGCCGATCTCGCGGTAGAGGCCGCGGTCCTCGCCCCATTTCTCGGCGACCTTGACGTGGAGGAACAGGTGGACCTTGCGTTCGAGCAGCGTCTCCAGCTCGGCGCGGGCGCGCGAGCCGATCTCTTTCAGGCGGGCGCCGCGCTTGCCGAGCACGATCGCCTTCTGGGTGTCGCGCGCGACCAGGATCTGCTGGTGGATCGCGACCGATCCGTCGCGCCGCTCTTCATATTTCTCGGTCTCGATCGCCGAATCATAGGGCAGTTCGGCGTGGAGCTGGAGGTAGAGCTGCT
Source organism: Rhizorhabdus histidinilytica (assembly GCF_900167915.1). GTDB lineage: Bacteria > Pseudomonadota > Alphaproteobacteria > Sphingomonadales > Sphingomonadaceae > Rhizorhabdus > Rhizorhabdus histidinilytica. Next base: position 474,380 of record NZ_FUYM01000001.1, read on the forward strand.
CGCGCGTCACCTCGGCGGCGAGCATCCGGTCGGTGGCGTCGGAAACCTGCTCCTCGGGGAAGTGCCACGGCCCCTCGGGCACCCGATCGGCCAGTGCCTGGCGCAGGTCGGCGACGCCGTCGCCGGTCGCGGCGGAGACCATGAAGATCGCCTCGGGGCTGAGCTTCTCCTGCAGGCGCACGGCCAGTTCGAGCAGGCTTTCCTTCGAGCAGATGTCGACCTTGTTGAGCACCACCAGCTTGGGCTCGCGCCGCTGGGCGAGCGTGTCGAGCAACTCGCCGATGCGGTGGGTGATGCCGGTCTTGGCGTCGATCACGAAGGCGATCAGGTCGGCGTCCTGCGCGCCGCCCCAGGCGGCGGCGACCATCGCCCGGTCGAGCCGGCGGCGCGGGGCGAAGATGCCCGGGGTATCGACCAGCAATATCTGGCTCTCCCCCGCGATCGCGACGCCGATCAGCCGAGTGCGCGTGGTCTGCGCCTTGGGGCTGACGATCGCGACCTTCTGGCCGACCAGGGCGTTGACGAGGGTGGACTTGCCAGCATTGGGGGCACCGACGACGGCGACGAAGCCGCAGCGTTCGGTCATGACAATTTCTCCAGAAGCGCCTTGGCGGCGGCGGTTTCGGCTTCCTGCTTCGAGCTGCCCTCGGCACTCGCCTCGTCCCGGCCGGGGATGGCGACGGTGACGGTGAAGCGCGGCGCGTGGTGCGGGCCGCTGCGGTTGCCCATGGTGTAGACGGGCGGCTTGCAGCGATGGGCGGCGGCCCATTCCTGCAGCGCGGACTTGGGATGCTTGGGCGCCTGCGCCTGGCCGGTGGCGCGATCGTCCCAGGCGCGGCGGACGAAGGTCTGCGCGGCGTCGAGCCCGCCTTCGAGGTAGAGCGCGCCGATCAGCGCCTCGACCACGTCGCCGAGCACATTGTCGCTCTGCACCGCGCCGTCGTCGCGCGCCTGCTTGCCGAGCTTCATGTGCGTCGCGACCCCGATCGCACGGCCGACGTCGGCGCAGGTCTCGCGGCTGACGATCGCGTTGAGGCGGCGCGACAGCTTGCCCTCGGGCTCGTCCGGGAAAAGCTCGAACAGCCAGGCACCCGCGACCAGGCCGAGCACCCGGTCGCCGAGGAATTCGAGGCGTTCATAATGGTTCGGGCCATAGCTGCCATGGGTCAGCGCGCGCTCGAACAGGGCAAGGTCGCGCGGTTCGTGGCCGAGCGTGTCGGCGATCCAGGCGCGAAGGGCGGTTTCGTTCATCGCGCGCGCCTTAGCCGATCGCGGGGATTGCGTCACCTCCGCCCGTGCGGCAGGGTGAAGGGATGGGTGACGTGGTCAATCTCAACAAGGCGCGCAAGGCCAGGGCGCGGTCCGACGCGAAGGCGACGGCCGAGACCAATCGCGCGAAATTCGGCCGCACCAAAGCGGAGAAGGAGCGCGACCGGATCGAGAAGGCGCGCGCCGACAAGCTGGTCGATGGCGCGAAGCTGGAGGATTGAGGGCAGTCCCGGCGTGACGGGGAATCAGCGCGCCAGCATCATCATGGTGGCAAGGCCGGCGGCGCTGCCGCCCCACAGCAGCAGCGCGGTGCCGAGGAAGCGGATCAGCGCGCGGCGGCGGGCGACGGGATCGAGGATGTAGCCGTCCGCTGTTCGCTCGGCGAGCATCTGCTGGAGCGCATGGGCGGGCGAGGGCACGTGCTCGGCGACGATGTCGGCCGAGAAGGCGACGACCTTGCCGCGCACCCGGCGTTCCCGGAAGGGTGCGGCGTCGGCATCGGGCTTGTGCTTGAACAGGGCCATGGTCGTCTCCAGTCGGCCGCATGATGCGGCCGAAGGCGTTAACGAAAGCCTAAGGGCTTCAGCCGATCGCTTCCCAGGCCTCGACGATCTCGGCCAGGTAGGAGCGGGCGCGGTCGACCAGCTCGGGCTGGTTGTCGCGGCCGCCGAGCCGTACCAGCCGGCGCGCCTCGCGGTAGATCTTCGCGAGGTTGACCGCGATCTCGCCGCCGTTGCGATAGTCGAGGCTGGTTTCGAGCGCGAGCAGGATGTTCGAGGCGCGTGCCTGCTTGTCGATCGCCTTGGCGGTCATGCCGGCGCGCTGGGCGGCGGTCATGATCTCGAGCGCCTTCATCAGCTCCTCGAACAGGATGCCGATCAGCCGGTGGGGCGAGGCGCCCTCGACGCGGCTGTCCACGTCGACCGTCTGATAACGGAGCTTCGCCCCATTCATCGGGCTGCCATAACCGTGGCTCATATACATAGGGATTCGGCCTCTTCGTTTAGCTGCTGCTGTCGTTGGTCCAGAGCTTGATCTGCTGGCTCAGATAGCTCTGCGTCGAGGAGAAGGCGGACAGCGCGCCCTGCATGCGGGTATATTGGGCGGTGAGCTGGGCGCGGTAGGCGGTGTCGCGCGCGGCCAGCTTGTCCTTGTCGTCGGCGATCGACTTCTTCTCGTTGTCGAGCCGGGTCTGCGAGGCCGTGAGCTGGCCCGACGAGGCGGTCAGCTCGTTCTTGATCGCGTCGAGCGCGCCCTGCAGGCCGAGGTCGATCGTGATCGTCGCGCTGGCGACCGGGCCGAGCACGTCGAACGCCAGGCCGGCCGCCGCCGACGTGAAGGACGCCTGGACGCCGGTGGCGCCGAGCGGCAGCGTATAGCCCCCGTCGAGGGTCGCTTGCGCGGTGGTGCCGGCGACGCCCGGCGTGGCGTTGGTGACGGTGTAGACGCCGCCCTTCACCTGGCCGACCGCGTTGGTGATCTGGATCAGCGGATTGTCGCTGCGCTGGCCGGGGTTGAACATCGCCTCGACCGCGGCCGGGTTGCTCGCCATCACCGAGGAGAGCTTGGCGCTGTCGAGCGAGAGCGTGCCGTCGCGGTTGGTCGACACGCCGATCTCGGCCAGTGTCGTCGGGCTGCCGTCGCTCGAATAGGTGAGCCGGGTAGAGGTGAGCGCGCCGAGCTTGGTGACGAGCGCGCGGATGCCGGCGTCGCTGCGCAGCGATCCTTCGGTGCCGGTCATCGAAGTGAGCGTCGCCTTCATCTCGTTATAGGCGGCGACGAAGTCGCTCACCGCCTGCTTGATCGAATCGACCGGCTGGCTCGACCCGATCGACACCGTCGTGCCGGGCGAGGCCGAGACGAGGTCGATCTTCACGCCTGGGATGACGTCGCTGAAGCTGTTGCTCGCCTTGTTGACGGTGACGCCGTCGACGATGATCTGCGCGTCCTGCGCCTCCTGCTGGAGCGTCAGGCCGGTGACGGCGTCGGGATCGTAGGTGGCGGGATCGAAGGCGAAGCGATCGAGCTCGCCGGCGGTACCGCTCGTCACCTTGAGCGAGAAGGCGTTCGCCTCGCCGGTCGCGCCCTTCACCACCAGGCGCGCGCCGGTCGAGTCGGTGACGATGCTGGCGGAGACGCCGAGGCCGCTGTCCTTGATCGCCTGGGCGAGCCCGGCGAGCGAGTTGTTGGCGGAGGTGATCGTGATCGTCTTGGTCTTGTCGCCGACGGTCAGCTCCATCGTGCCGAGGCCGACCGGGCTGGCCGCGCCGGGCAGGGCGGCGGCGGTCAGCGTCTGGGCGCTGGCGATCCGCTCGACCTTGATCGTCGAGGACAGGCCGCTGAGCCGCGAGCCGGCGACCGCGCTGACGTTGACGATCGAGCTGTTCGAGCTGGTGGGCTGGGTGAACAGCGATCCGCCCGAGATCAGCGAGGAGAGCGACGAGGAGAAGGTGGTGATCGAATTGACCGCATTGGCGAGGTCGGAGATCTTCGCGGTGTTCGCGGTCTCGCGGGCGGTCAGCGCCTTGGTCTTGTTGGCGATCGCGGCGGTGGCGAGCTGGTCGACCAGCGAGCTCGTGTCGATGCTCGACGCGCCGAGCGCGGTCAGGATGGACGAACCGACAGACGTGACCATGGACTTCTCACCACCTCGCTGCTGCCGGTAACGGCGCATTCGGCGAGGGGTTTAGCCGGCCAACTCCTTTTAATTTCCTAACGGCGGCTAACCAACTTCTGTCCAGCGCTCGTCATCCCGCCCGCCGGCCGTCCTCGTCGAACCGGGCCCCCTGGGGCACGTCGACCTCGGGCTGGGCGATGCCTTCGGCCATGGCGCGGTCGAGGTTGAAGACGAAGGCGAGGATCGCCGCGACTGCGATGAACAGGTCCTCGCGGATCACCTGGCCCGACCGGCTGGTATAATAGATCGCGCGGGTGAGTTGGGGATAATGCAGCATCGGAACGCTGTTCTCGGTCGCCAGCTCGCGGATCGCCTGCGCCGTCGCGCCGCGTCCGCGCGCCAGCACGACGGGCGCGGTGTCGAAGCCGGGGCGGTAGCGCAGCGCCACCGCGAAATGGGTCGGGTTGGTCAGCACCACCGTCGCCTCGACCACCGCCTTGCGCGCCGATCCCATGGCGGCGGCCATCTGCTTCTGGCGGATCGCGGCCTTGAGCTCGGGCGAGCCTTCGGTCTGCTTCGACTCCTCCTTGATCTCCTGCTTCGACATGCGCAGCCGCTTGCCGCGCTGGAACATCTGCATCGGTACGTCGGCGCCCGCCACGACCGCGAGCGCCAGGGTCATCACCAGGATCGCGAAGACGAAGGTCGAGCCGAGGCTGTCGAGCGCGGTCCGCAGGTCCTGCTGTCCCATCGTCACGATCGCGGCGATCCGGTCCATCAGCAGCCAGTAGCCGACCGCGCCGAGCGCCAGGATCTTGAGCAGCGACTTGCCGAGCTCGATCAGCCCCTGCATGCCGAAGATACGCTTGAGCCCCGCCATCGGGTTGAGCTTGCTCGCCTTGAAGCCGAGCGCCGACCAGCGGAAGCCGAGCGACCCCAGCATGGCGGGGGCGGCGATCGCGGCGGCCAGGGTCAGCGCGAACAGCAGCACCAGCGGCAATGCCACCGTCGCGACCATCGCCAGCGCGGCCGAAAGCGGATCGAAATTCTCGATCGCGCCGGCATCGAAGGACAAGGCGTTGGACAGCATCCGCTTGAGCGCCGCCATCGCCCAGGGACCGGCGATCGCGATCCAGCCGGCGCCGACGATCATCACCAGCGCCGTGCCCAGCTCGCGCGACTGGAGGACGTCGCCCTTCTCGGCGGCGTCCTGCCGCCGTTTCGGGGTTGGGGCTTCTGTCTTTTCGTCGTCCTCGGGACCCTCGGCCATCGCCTATCTCCCGAGCGCGAGCAGCCGCGCTTCGGCGAGGCCGCGCTGGATCGCGGCGGTGATGCCGTCGGCCATCACCGGGGCGGCGATCGCCAGCAGGACGAGGCCGGCCATCAGCGTCGCGGGCAGGCCGACCGAGAAGATGTTCATCTGCGGCGCAGATCGCGCCAGCATCGCCATGACGAGCTGGACGAGGATCAGCGCGAAGCCGACCGGCAGGGCGATGGCGAGGCCGGCGGCGAACAGGTCGCCGCCGAACAGCGCCAGCCCCTGGATGCTGCGCGCGCCGAGCCAGGCCTCGCCGGGCGGCAGCGCGCGATAGCTCTCGACGATGATCGCGGCGAGCTGGAGATGGCCGCCGGTCGCCAGGAACAGGAAAGTCGCGAGCAGCGACAGATATTGGCTGACCGCCGGGGAGGGCGATCCGGTCGCCGGGTCCATCATGCCCGCGAAGCCGAGGCCCATCGCGTTGCCGATCACCTCGCCCGCGACCAGCGCGGCGGAGAAGCCGATCTGCACCGCGAAGCCCAGCGCGAGCCCGGCGAGTATCTCCCCCGCGACGAGCAGGAAGCCCTCGATCGTCACGATCCCGCCGACCGGCATCACGAAGGGGGTGTTGGCCAGCGCCGGGATGCCGATCGCCAGCGCCACGACGGCGCGAAGCTGCATCGGCACCTGCGGCGCGCCGAACACCGGCGCCGCGATGAACGCCGCGCCCGGCCGGATCATCGCGATCATCCAAAGCCAGAGCTGGGTTTCGATCCCCGCCAGGCCCTGGGGTATCATGGGAGCGCCATCATCGGAGCATGTCCGGGATGCGGGCGAATATCTCGCGCGTGAAGTCGGCGAGCAGCATCAGGATCGCCCCGCCGAACAGCGCCAGCGCGATGCCGACGACGATCAGCTTGGGGACGAAGCTCAACGTCTGCTCGTTGATCGAGGTCGCCGCCTGGATCATGCCCAGGATGATCCCCGCGACCAGCGCCGGGATCAGGATCGGCGCCGACGCGAGCGCGAGGATCCACATCGCCTGCTGGGCGATGCCGATGAAATAGTCGGGGCTGCCGGCGCTATCCATGGACGGGCCGGCTCATGTCGCGAAACTCGCCGCGAGCGAGCCCATCGTCAGCGCCCATCCGTCGACGAGGACGAACAGCAGCAGCTTGAACGGCATCGATATGATCGCCGGCGACAGCATCATCATGCCGAGCGACATCAAGGTCGACGCCACCACCAGGTCTATGATCAGGAAGGGCAGGAAGATCAGGAAGCCGATCTGGAAGGCGGTCTTGAGCTCGCTGGTGACGAAGGCGGGCAGCAGGATCGAGAAGGGTATGTCGGCCGGCCGCGCGAATTTCGGCGCCTTGGCGAGGTCGGCGAACAGCTTGAGGTCGGTCTGGCGGGTCTGGAGGACCATGAAGCGATGGAGCACCGCGCCGCTGCGGGTGATCGCCTCCTCGATCGTGATCTGCCCGGCGCCATAGGGCTTGAAGGCGTCGGCGTTGATCTGGTCGATCGACGGCCGCATCACGAACAGCGACAGGAACATGGCGAGGCCGACCAGCACCTGGTTCGGCGGGGTCTGTTGCAGGCCGAGCGCCTGGCGCAGCAGCGACAGGACGATGATGATGCGGGTGAAGCTCGACATCATCAGCACCAGCGACGGCAGCACCGTCAGCAGGCTCATCAGCACCAGGATCTGGAGCGACAGCGACAGCGGCCGGCCGTCGCCCGCGATCGTCGTCATCGCCCGGTCGAGCGCGCCGGTCTGCGCCGGGCCCGCGGTCGAGGCCAGCGCCGGATCGGCGATCAGCAGGGCGGACAGGAGAAGCGCGGCGACGGCGAGAATCGATCGGATCGTCGGGCGGCGCGGGGCTGTCATGCACGGCGTTTCAGCACTTGGGCAGGGTAACTTCAAGCGCCTTCCTTTCCCCATCCGCGTCATGCCAGCCCCTCGACTGCCTGCAAGGCAGGCGCTCGGGATAAACTTCAGCCAAAGACTGAAGGCTGGCATCCATGTCTGTCTTCTCCCCGACGGCCATCTGGCCGATGAGAGACATGGACCCCTGCCTTCGCAGGGGTGACGGGCTGTTTACGACGAACGCGTTTACAAGAAGCTATACGGATCGACATCGACCGCGACGCGGACGCCGCGCGGCCATTGCAACGGGCCGAGCCAGTCGCGGATCACCTGCTGGACGTCGAGCGAGCGGCGGGCGTGGACGAGCAGGCGTTGTCGGTGGCGGCCGCGCAGCATGGCGAGCGGGGCGGGGGCGGGGCCGTAGACGTGCATCCCCTCGACGGCCGGGGCGGTCCTGCCGATCAGCCGCGCGGTGGTCGCCGCCTCCTCGAGCTTCTCGGCGGAGATGATGATCGCGGCATAGCGGCCGAAGGGCGGCGCTTCGGCGATCTTCCTCGCTTCGGTCTCGGCGTCGTAAAAGCTCTGCGCGTCGCCCGAGAGCAGCGCCTGGATCACCGGTGCCTTGGGCGCATGGGTCTGGATATAGACATGGCCGGGCTTGGCGCCGCGCCCGGCGCGCCCGGCGACCTGGGCGATCTGCTGGAAGCTGCGCTCGGCCGCGCGCAGGTCGCCGCCCGACAGGCCGAGATCGGCGTCGATCACCCCGACCAGCGTCAGCTCGGGGAAATGATAGCCCTTGGTGACGAGCTGGGTGCCGACTACGACGTCGATGTCGCCCGCCTCCATCCGCTCGACGAACTCGGCGGCGCGGGCGGGGGTGGAGAGCGTGTCGGAGGTGGCGATCGCCACCCGCGCGTCGGGGAACAGCGCGGCCACCTCGTCCGCGATCCGCTCGACGCCGGGGCCGCAGGCGACCAGGCTGTCCTCGTCCTTGCACTCTGGGCATTCGGCGGGGGGCGCCATGCTGTGTCCGCAATGGTGGCATTGCAGCCGGCCGAGCAGCCGGTGCTCGACCATCCAGGCGGTGCAGTTGGGACATTGGAAGCGGTGACCGCAGGTGCGGCATAGCGTCAACGGCGCATAGCCGCGCCGGTTGAGGAAGAGCAGGCTCTGCTCCTTCTTCTCCAGCCGGTCGGCCAGCGCGCGCACCAGCGTCGGCGCGATCCAGCGGCCGCGCGGCGGTGGATCGGCGAGCAGGTCGATCGCCTCGATCTCCGGCATCTCGGCGGCGCCGTGGCGTGCGGTGAGCTTCAGTTCGGTGTAGCGGCCGATCGCCGCCTGCTGGCGCGTCTCGATCGCCGGCGTCGCCGAGGCGAGCACGATCGGGATCTCCTCCAGCTTGGCGCGCATCACCGCGACGTCGCGCGCATGGTAGAGGACGCCGTCCTCCTGCTTGAAGCTGGTCTCGTGCGCTTCGTCGACGATGATCAGGCCGAGGTCGCGATAGGGCAGGAACAGCGCCGATCGCGCGCCGACGACGACCTTCGCCTCGCCATGGACGATGCCGCGCCAGGCGCGCCGCCGCTGCGACTGGCGCAGCTCGCTGTGCCAGGCGACCGGCAAATGGCCGAAGCGGGCCTCGAAACGCTTGAGGAAAGGCTCGGTCAGCGCGATCTCGGGCAGCAGCACCAGCGTCTGCCGGCCGGCGCGCAGCGCTTCGGCGATCGCCTCGAAATAGACCTCGGTCTTGCCCGATCCGGTGACGCCGTCGAGCAGGAAGGGCTGGAAGCGCTTCGCCGCGACCGCGTCGGCGAGCATGCCGGCGGCAAGCTGCTGCTCTTCCGACAGGTCGACGGCGCTATGGCCGGGATCGGGGGGCGGCCAGGGCGTGTCGATCGACACCGTCACCGCCTCGATCGCGCCCGATTTGACGAGGCCGCGGATCACCCCCTCCGACACGTCGGCGATCGTCGCCAGTTCGCGGATCAGGCCCTGGCGCTGGCCGATCCGGTCGAGCGCCTGCTCGCGCTGCGGGGTCATCCGGCCGGGCCGCTCGCCGGTCGCGCGATATTCGATGATCGTCCGCGCGCCATCGAGCGCGCTCGACGAAGGCAGCGCCATCCGCAGCACCGCGGCAGGCGGAGCGAGATAATAGTCGGAGGTCCACTCGATCAGCCGGCGTAAGGGGGCCGCGAGCGGCGGGACGTCGTAGACGTCGAGCAACGGGCGCAGCCGGTTGTCTCCGACCTGATCGGCCGAGGGCAGCGTCTCCTCCTCCCACACCACGCCGACCATCTGCCGAGGCCCGAGCGGCGCGAGCACGATGCTGCCCGGCTCGACGACATGTTCGCGGTCGGCGCGATAGTCGAGCGGCCCGAGGGCGGGGTTGAGCAGGAGGACATGGGCGCGGGCCATCCGCCCGTGCTTAGGGGGCGCTTTCCGGCATCGCAATGCCACCCCCGTCGAAGCGGTGGATAACCTGCCCGGCCGGCGGTTCCGAGCCTAGGCGAGGGGCCCTGCGGCCGCTATAGGCAGCGCCAACCAGATATGCAGCCGGAAGGGCCTTCCTACATGAAATTCTTCGTCGACACCGCGGACACTGCCGACATTGCCGAAATGGCGGCGACCGGCCTGCTCGATGGCGTGACCACCAACCCCTCGCTGATCGCCAAGTCGGGCAAGCAGTTCGTCGACGTGATCGCCGAGATCTGCAAGATCGTGCCCGGCCCGGTGTCGGCCGAGGTCGTCGCGCTCGACCATGCGACGATGATGAAGGAGGCCGAAGTCCTCCGCAAGATCGCCGACAATGTCTGCATCAAGGTGCCGCTGACGATCGACGGGCTCAAGACCTGCAAGGCGCTGTCGGACGACGGCACGATGGTCAACGTCACGCTCTGCTTCTCTGCCAACCAGGCGCTGCTGGCGGGCAAGGCGGGCGCGGCGTTCATCTCGCCCTTCGTCGGTCGCCATGACGACGTCGGCTTCGACGGCATGGGCCTGATCGCCGACATCCGCCAGATCTACGACAATTATGATTTCGGAACCGAGATCCTGGTCGCCAGCGTCCGCCACCCGATCCACATCCTCGAATCGGCGAAGATCGGTGCCGACGTGATGACCGCGCCGCCGGCCGTGATCCGCGCGCTGTTCAACCATCCGCTGACCGACAAGGGCATCCAGGGCTTCATGGCCGACTGGGCCAAGACGGGGCAGAGCATCCTCTGATCCCGCTGGCGCTGCTGCTGGCCGCCGAGGCGCCGGCAGCGGCGCCGACGATGCCTTCGACCTTGGGCACCGCGATCGAGACGGCCACCGGCTGCCCGCGCGGCCGATCGGGCGAGATCGTGGTGTGCCGGCGCGGCAATGCGTCGGAACGCTACCGCATCCCCGAGGCCTTGCGCCCCGACGGCTTCGACTTCCACCAGCAGGACGTCGACGGCGTATCGCGCGAGCGGCATCGCCTGATGGAAGGCGGGGAAGGCGGGATCGGCTCCTGCTCGCCGTCGGGAGCGGCGGGCGCCAGCGGCTGCCTGGCCCAGAAATTCCGGGCGTGGGAGCAGCAGAAGGCGGGCCACTGAGCTTCATCTCCCCGACAATCCCCCATTGAGTGTTAACCAATGCAGGGTAAACTGCCTGCATGGGAAGCGTGATCGACTTCGAAGGCGGCGCCATGGCCTCGCTCAAGCGGCGGATGGCCGAGGTCGAGGAGGCCAATCAGGACCTCATCGCCTTCGCGCGCGGTCATTCAGGCGCGGTCTCGTCGATCCATGCCGCGGTGCTCGCCGCGACCGAGTCGGACGGGCTCGATCATCTTATCCATATTGTCACCCAGGTCTGGCCCGATATGCTCGGCCTCGACGCGGTGTCGGTCGCGCTGTTCGTCGGCGACCAGGGGCTGCGTGCCGATGCGTCGGGGATGCAGTTCGTCGAGCGGCGGATCATCGAGCGGTCGATCGTCGACATCGAAGGCGTGGTGATGCGCAGCGTCGAGCGCGGCCACCCGCTGTTCGGCCCGGCCTCCGAACTGATCCGCGCCGAGGCGCTGATCCGGCTGTCGGCCGAGGCGCCGCTGCCCGGCGGGGTGCTCGCACTTGGCCAGCGCCGCCCGATGGGCTTCGACACCCGCGCCGGTTCCGAATTGCTGGGCTTCCTCGGCGCGATGCTTTCGCGCATGATAGGACGGTGGTTGCTGCCCTAACTTTAGACGATCATCCCGCCCGCGACATCGCCGTGGCGTGGGCCGATCATCTCCGCCGCGACCGGCGCCGGTCCGAGCATACCGTCCGCGCCTATCTCGCCACCGCGCACCGCCTGATCGCCTTTCTCGGCCGGCATCGCGGCGCGGCGGTCGACGGCGTGCTGCTGGCGCGGCTCGATCGTGGCGACTTGCGCGGCTATCTGGCCGAGCGGCGCGGCGAGGGGCTGTCCAACGTCTCGACCGCGCGCGAGCTGTCGGCGGTCCGCAATTTCCTCGACTATGTCGCCGAGCGCGAGGGCACGGCCAAGCCGGTCAAGGTGAAGGGGCCGCGCATCAAGAAGGGCGTGCCGCGCCCGGTCGCGCCGGACGACATCGGCGCGATCGCCGAGGACGCGGCCGAGTCCGCCGCCGAGCCGTGGATCGCCGCGCGCGACGAGGCGGTACTGCTACTGCTCTACGGCGCTGGGTTGCGCATCGGCGAGGCGATGGCGCTGACCGGCGACATCCTGCCGCTGGGCGACACGCTCAGCGTCACGGGCAAGCGCGCCAAGACCCGCATCGTGCCGATGCTGGCGCCGGTGCGCGAGGCGATCGAGCGCTATGTCGCGCTCAGCCCCTATGGTGCGGCACCGGGCGAGATATTGTTCCGTGGCGCGCGAGGCGGGCCGCTCGCGCCCGAGCTGATCCGCCGCGCGATGCGCGCCGCGCGGGTCCGGCTGGGGCTGGGCGAGCGGACCACGCCCCACGCGCTGCGCCACAGCTTCGCGACCCATCTGCTTGGCCGGGGGGCCGACCTGCGCTCGCTCCAGGAACTGCTCGGCCATGCCAGCCTGTCGTCGACCCAGGTCTATACCGGCGTCGACGCCGCGCATCTGATGGACATCTACCGCAACGCCCATCCGCGAGCGTAGATTTCAAGGCGGTCGTCAGATGAAATCTTGAATGCCGATCGCCACGGGATCGCCGAAGTCCTGCAATGTGATCGCCTCGAGCGGGGAGGAGGGGCCGAGATCGTAGAATAGCACCGTATCGCCGCCAACCCGGAAGGCGACGATATCGGTGCTGCCCTGCGTGCCGAGCATCTGTTGGGCCGAGGCTGCCGCGGTCGCAAAGTCAGCGGAGGCGGCGCCCTGCAGAACGGCGCGGGGAATACCAAAGGCCAGGTCGATGAGATCGGTCCCATCGGTGAAATCGGTGATCCTGTCGGTCAGAAAAGCAAGTGAGCCGCTATTCGCGAAGGATGCGTCGCCGCCGGCGAAGACGAAGATGTCGACATCCGCTCCGCCCGTCAGGACGTCGATGCCGGAGCCACCCCCCAGCCGATCCTGGCCGAGATCTCCGGATAGGATGTCATTGCCGCCGCTGCCGAACAGGCTGTCGTCGTCCTGCCCGCCGCGGAGCGAATCGTTTCCGTCGCCGCCATAGATCGTGTCGTTGCCACGATTCCCGTTGACGGTATCATTGCCCGTCTCGCCCCGAATGGTGTCGTTGTCGGCGCCGCCCATGATCCGATCAGACCCAGCGCCGCCGCTGAGTTCGTCGTTGCCGGCATTGCCCTGGAGATAGTCGGAGCCATCGCCAGCCATGATCGTGTCCGCGCCGTCGGCCCCGCCGTCGGCGGATTGGCCATAGAGATGATCGTTGCCGCCTAACGCGCTGATGAAGTCGGCGCCTGCGCCGCCCGAAAGGATGTTGTGCCCATTGCCGCCATTGACCGCATCGGCCCCGTCGGTGCCGACGATCGTGTCGTTGCCGTTGCCGGCGTTGATCGACGCGCCGCTGCCGCCGGGTCCGGTTGGACCGGCGATCAACTTGTCGGCGCCATCGGTCAGATTAGCGGTGGCGAGATATTCGGCGTTGACGATGGTTGTCGTGCCGATCGTGACTGTGCTTCCGGTGCCCAGGGCGCGCAGATCAGCGATGATTGGTCCGGGTGCCCCCTGGTCGAAGATAAGGTGGAGACTGTCGGTGCCGCTGCCACCATCGACCTTGTCGCCATAACCGACCTGGATGACGTCGTCGCCATTGCCGCCGTTCAGCGTGTCGATCGCGGTGTCGCCCGTCGAACTGCTGTAGCCATAGCCTTTGAGCGTATCGTTGCCGTCGCCGCCGTTGAGGAGGTCGCGGCCATCGCCGCCCAGCAAAGCATCGTTGCCCGCACCGCCCTGGACGGTGTCGTCGCCGGCGTCGCCTTCGAGGCGGTCATTGCCTTCACCGCCGTCGAGACTGTCGATGCCGTCGCCGCCATTCAGGTCGTCATCGCCACCGCCGCCGACCAACGTGTCGTTGTTGCCTTCACCTCGAAGGACATCGGTTGCGCCGCCGCCGGTCAGCAGGTCATCGCCCCTCCCGCCATATTGGTAGGATCCTTGGGAACCGGCATAGATCCTGTCGTTGCCGTCGCCGCCCTCCAGCCGATCGAGCGGTATCGGAAAGGATGTCGGCGAGGGATCATGGCCGTTCAGGCCGTAGATGACGTCATCGCCGTTGCCGCCATAGATCGAGTCGATCTGATCGGTGCCGGTCAATGTGTCGTTGCCGTCCAGCCCTTCGAGGGTAACGCCGCTCGTACCGGGCGTCACAGGACCGGCAGTCACATTATCGGCAAAGTCGGTGAGCTGGATCGAGTCGATATATTCGACATTGGCGATGGTTACGCCCGCGATCGTGGCAGTGCCGCTCGCCAGGGGACGGAAGTCTGCGGTAATCCCTGTGGTTGCGCCGTCGTGAAAATAGAGGCTGAGCGTGTCCGTTCCGCTGCCGCCGTCGACGGAATCGCCCAAGCCGGCGTAAAGGCGGTCATTGCCGGCACCGCCGAGCAACGTGTCGCCTGGATCGGCCAAGTTGTCGAAGGATTCGCCCAGGCCGTTGAGCCGATCGTCGCCATCGCCGCCATCGATCAGGTCGCGGCCGCGACCACCGCCGACATAGTCGTCGTCGGCGCCACCCCGGAGCGTGTCGTTGCCATCATGGCCCTGCAGCGTGTCATTGCCGTTGCCGCCCTCGAGCACGTCCTCGGAGCTGGTGTCCTCGCCATTCAGGCGCGCCGTGTCGCCGGAGATCTCGTCATTGCCGTCGCCGCCATAGACCGTGTCGCGACCCGCCCCGGCCTGTATGTTGTCATCACCGGCTTCACCATAGAGGAGATCGTCGCCCTCGCTTGAAGAGATCAGGTCGTTACCGCTGCCGCCATAGACCGTGTCATTGCCACGCTGCGTGTGAATGGAATCGTCGCCGCCATCGCCATATACCAGGTCGGCCCCAGTGCCCGCCGGGCCGGTACCCAGGAAGATGGTGTCGTTGCCTTCGCCGCCATGAACGGTGTTGTCCCCGTCGCCGCCGTCGAGGATATCGTTGCCAGCATCTCCGAAGATTAGATCGGCACTTCCCTTGGTGACGATGAAGTCGTCGCCATCGAAGCCATGCACTTCATAAGAGGTCTCATCCGTCGGGAAGATATTATCATTGCCGGACGTACCGTTGATGGTTGCCACTCGATCGCCTCTCTAACTCGTTACGCCGGCGTGCGGAAAAGCCCAATGCCGACAGCATGTTATATCGAACGGCGATCTCTGCCGACCGCTTTTGCATCCGATTGGGAGCAATCATGCGGTACCGGTCGATTTTCCCGATGGTCCGAAAAGTAAGTCCTGAGAACGGAAGACGGTCGAGTGGCCGTCTCCAAGCCGGAGAACCGCGTCGCGGCTTCGCTCAGCCGCGTTCCTTCCCTCGGACATTTTGCGCCAGGGCGCGTCTCATCGTGCGGCCCGCGCCGGAACCCAATCGGCGAAGGTCGGCGTGTCGCTGACCTTCCAGACCTGGCCCTTGGCGTTGAGATAGAGCTTCTCCATCTCGTTGCGCCTGAACGGGCGCGAGCCGATGCGGCCGAAGACCGCGATCTGGTTGCCGCTCTCGTCGACGCCCCGGTCGCGGTCCAGGCCCTTCGACAGGGCCAGCGCGGGCGAGGGGGTCTTCGCCCAGGCGATCAGCTCGGGTTTGGGCGCGGGTGAGAAGCCGTAGAAATTGGGTTGGCTGTCTGGCGAGGTGAGCTGGATCACCTTCAGGCCATTGCGGCCGTCGGCGACATAGGCGAACAGCGAGGCATTGGTCGTGCCGACGATTACGTCCTCGGCATCGTCGAGCCGCCCGTCGAACGTCACTTTCTGGTAGAGCTTCGGCTTGAGCGGTCGGGTGATGTCGACGATCACCAGGCCGTCCTGCTTCGCCGCGACATAGGCATAGGTGCGGGCGAGGTAGACGCGCTGCGCATTGGCGATCGGCAGCGTCGCCGACGGGATCAGCACAGGCTTGTCGAGCTGGGTCACGTCGACGAGCTGGAGGCCATCGGCGGTCGTCACCCACAGATAGCGGAACTGCAGGGCCGATGCGCGCGCATCACGCAGCGGCACCGTCGCGGCGAGGCGTGGATTCCTCGGGTCGCTGATATCGACGACGACCAGGCCGACATCGGCGGCGATATAGGCATAGTTGCCGCCGATCGTGATATGGCGCGCGCCGGCGAGGATGTTGTTCTCGTTCCAGGTGGCGGTGCGCTTCAGGAAATTATTGCGCGGCTCGCCGTCGGCCAGCGTTTCGACATTGACGACGATCAGGCCCTCTACCGAGTCCGTGACGAAGGCGTAGCGATAGATCTCGCCCATCTTCTGTTCCTGGTTCTCGGGATAATATTTGACGATGTGATCGTTGCGCTCGGTCGAGATGTTCTGATCGGTCGGCAGCGCCATGCAGGTCGCGTTCCGTGACGCGACATGCGTGTCGTGGCCGAGCGGCGAGAAGGGCGCCGTCAGGATGCGCTGCGACGTGCCCTTGTTGGCGATCGACGCGACGTCATAGACGCGGAACCCGCCCTTGCCCTCGGCGACGAAGAGATATTCGCCGCGCAACTGCACGCAGCGCGCCGCGCCGCCGGTCGGATGATGGGTGTTCGCGAACTCCTCGAGCGAGTCCGGTTCGCCCGACAGATTCTTGTCGAAGCGGGTGCCGCGCACCCATTCGATCAGCTCGCGGCCATGGTCGAGATGCTGCTTGTACCAATCCGGATAGGCATATTTGTGGAGGTAGGAGCCGATCACCGCCTGCGGCTCGCTCCACTCGGTGACGCGGATCGCCTCGATGCCCTTCTCCAGCCCCGTCCAGGCGTTGAGGCCGACGAAGTTGACGAAATTGGTGCCGAGCAGGTTGAGCTGCGCCATGATCGCGTTGTTGTCGTCGTCGGCCGACAGGTGGCAGTCGGTGCACTTCTTGGTCTCGGTCTTGCGGACCGTGTGCGGGAAGTGCGGCGCGAAGGCCTGGCTGGAGTAGCCGGCGGCCGAGATCGGCGGCTGCTGGATGTAGATCCGCTCGCGGTTGATGTTGGTCGACGACAGGACCAGCGCCGATGTCGACCGGATCGGGGCGACGATGTTGCCCTTGGTCGTCTGGTGGATGCCGAGCTGGAACATCTCGTCGCGCGCGACCTGCGGGTTGTAGGTCGCGAAGTTGCGCGTTTCGATGCCTTCATATTTGTGGCTGCTGGTCTTCCAGTTCGCCTCGATCGGCAGGTGGCAGCCGCCGCACGACGTCGTCCAGGACAGGTGGCAGGTGAAGCAGGCCATCTTGTCCATGTCATGGGCACGGTCACCCGGCGCGACGCCGGGCCCCCATTCGAACCTGCCGGTTTCGACGCCGGCCTTGCCCATCAGCTTGGCGCGCGCGGCGAGGGGATTGAAGTGGGCGCTACCGCGATCGACCGATTCCTTGACCAGCGATACCTTCCATTCGATCTTCGGATCGACGATCGAACGCTGGATCAGCACCCGTTCGCCATTGGCGTCGGTCGTCCATTCGAAGCGCCGCTTGCCGTCCTGGTTGCGCAGCAACGAGAGGTCGGTGCCGCCTGGAGGCGCGGCCGGCCCTGACGTGCGCAGCGTCGGGAAGGCGTCCGGCGTGCCGTGACAGTCCTTGCAGCCGATCTCGACGGCATTGGCCACCTCGCCGTAGATCAGGCCGTTGCCGTGGCTGTCCTGCGCGAAGTGGCAGTCGGCGCACTGGAGACCCTTCTCGGCGTGGATGTCCATCATATGGACGGCCTTGCCCTTCTGCTCGCCCACCGGGGCGAATTCGGGCATCCCGGCCTTGCGGAATTTTTCCGGATCGTCGGGCGAGACGATATTGCCGTCGGCGTCGAGCAGATTGCCCTCGCGGTCGCGCTTGTAGATGGCGCGGAAGTTCCAGCCATGGCCGTGATAGTCGGCGAACTGCGTATCCTTCGCCTTCGGATTCACATCGTCATAGACGTTGCGCAGGAAATCCAGGTCGGCCCATTTGCCGATCGCGGCCGCGGCTTCGGGATTGCGGTCGAGCACCGCGTGACGTTCGGCGATCGTCGGGTTCTTCTGCTTCTCCGGCCACATCAGCGGCGCGTCGGACTCATAGTCCCACATCGTGTAGCCGAGATAGGAATTCAGGAATATGTTGGGCTGGTGCATGTGGCAGTTCATGCACTGCGCGGTCGGGATCGCCTTGGTGAAGGCGTGCTGGATCGGGTGGCCCTTCTCCTTCTGCGCGCCGATCGGATGGGCGGGCACGTCGGCCGCCCCGTGCATCGCGATGTCACGGCGATCATGATCGGGCGCGGGCGGGCCATGTTCGTCGGTCTTGGTGCCATGGCCGCCGCCATGACCGTCGCCCTTGGGTTCCAGCTTGTCCTTGATGGTCGGGTCGACCGTCGCCGTCTGGCCGTCGCGGCCATATTTGGCGTAGATCAGGCTGTGGGTGGGTTCGCGGTCGTTGGCATAGACGACATGGCAGCCCGCGCAGCCCGAATTGCGATAGTCGCCGGGCTGGTCGTTGGTGCCCATGAACCACATGAACGGATCGTTGAGGCGCGTCTTGTGGATGTTGAGCACGGCGATGGCGACGCGCAGACCGGTGCCGGGGCCACGGTTCGACTGCTTGAGGTCGGGCCGGCCGGGCTCCTCCAGTCGCTGGATGCTGCCGGTCGAGTTGGGCAGGCCGATTTCCGCGAAGGTGCTGTTGATCGTGCGGCCGCCGCGTTCGAACACGCGGAAGATGTCGGCGGGTGGAATGACGTGCCAGGTCGGCAGCGGATACATGACCGGCAGCGCGCCGCGCGCCTTCTGTTCGGGCGTCACCGTGCCCGGCGTCGTGCCTGGCGACTTGATCTGCGCGGGCTCGCCCTTGCTGGTATAGGCTTCGCCGAAGATGTAGTTCTTGTAGGGGACGATGCCGTTGTTATAGGCGCCGCCGCCCCACAGCATCGCGCCGGTCGACATCAGCGAGCGTTCCGCCGCCTGGATGATCTCCATGTGGCAGGAGCCGCAAGCCTGGCGCGCGACACGATAGTCGGATGGATTGACGAAGCGCACATATTCCGGCGCTTCCCGGTTGAGCAGCGTGTAGCTCCGCTTCGGGTTGGCCGACGAGGGCCAGTGCCAGCTCTGCGGATATTTCGGCAGGACGTGCGCCTTGTCGCGGGCGCGGACATAGGACGCGTCACCCATTCGGGCGCCCGCGTCGACATGGACGGTCGCATCGCCGCCGTGGCAGTCGACGCAGCCGAGCACGACCGCCTCGGTCTGGTGCATCGTCTTGCGGTCGGTCGCGGTGTGGCAGGAGACGCAGCCCGCGCTCTTGCCGTCGGCCTGGGCCCAGTCCTGGGTGCGCGGCGCATCGGCGAATTTGGGATAGCTGCGCGCGACCGGCTTCTCGCCCTCGGAAGCCGGGGCGGGTGAGGGCGCCGAGACGATCAGCGTGACCGCCGCCGCCAGCGCCATCGCGCCGCGTGCCGCCCACCGCATCGTCAACAGGGATCCCAAGCCTCGCATCTACATCCTCAGAAAGACAGGATCGCGTTGAAGAGGACCGAATAATATCGATCGTCGCCGCGCGAATTGGTGAAGAGGTCCGAAAAGCCCTTGCCCGGATCGAGCACCGCGCCCGACAGGCGGAAGACGACGTTCTGGATCATGCTCGGCCGCCAGATCAGCGCGCCCGACAGGTCCCAGCCGATCGACTTGGGGATGCTGCCCTCGTTGCGCAGCTCGCGCAGCGTCGCGGTGTTCTCGAACCACAGATGGTTGAGGTTGGTCGAGAAGCGAAGCTGCGGCAGGATGTCGAAATCCGCGCCGACGCCGAGCAGCATCGTCCCCGGATTGTTGAAATTCGACTGGCCCTGCTCCTTCGAGGTGCGCAGGTCGTTGAGGATGCCGTTGCGCGGCGAGATCGCGACATTGACGCCGCCGCCCGCGAAGGGGACGACCTGACGGATCCAGTAGCTGGTGTCGGCGCCGGCGAAGATCGGGTTCTCGAAGATCGCCGAGAAGCCGGTTTCCTTGTTGTCCTTCGGCTTGCCGTCGCCGGTCGCGTAGAGGCCCGACAGCTTCACGCGGATCCAGTCGATGTCGTAGCTCAGCTCAGCCGCCGCGAAGAAGGCGCGGATCTTGGCCGGCTTCGAGGTGAAGAAGCTGTTCCGGTCCTCGCCGAAGGCACCGTAGAAGGTCGACGACAGGTTGAAGCGCTTGAGCCGCCCATCGAGGCTATAGCCGACATAGTAGACATCATATTCGCGCGGCCTCTGGTCGCCGAGCAGGGCCGGGCGGACCGGAAAGCCGTTATGGTCGAGCTCGCGCTCGGTCTCGCGGTTGAAATTCGCGGTGAACGAGGCAAGCGAAGTCAGGCCCGGCAGCGGGAAATCCTGCGCGAAGATGTTGGCGCTCAGGATATAGTCGTCGCGCGGCTTCCTCGTGATGTCGTTGAGGCCGCTGTTGGTGTCCTTGTCGAGCCGCCAGATCGCCTGGAGGTTGAACTGGTAGCGATTATTGTCGCGGTTGCCGAAGAACCGGATGCCGAGCTGGTTGTCCTGGAACAGGAAGCCGCGGAAATCGAACTGGAAAGGCTGGATACCGATGCGGATCGAGTCGAAGTCGAAACGATCGGATCGGTTGCCCAGATGCTTGTCGATGAAGAATTCCTGGACGCCCAGGAAGCTGTCGGTGCGGTGCGTCGGGCGCGAGGATTCGACGTGAAGGACGCGGCGTTCCTGCACGTTCACATAATTGACCTGATAGGCCAGCAGAACGCGATATTCGACGTCCGGCGGCTTGTAGGCGGTCGATCCCTTGGTCAGGCCGAAGCCGAACAGGCCGGTCTGGGCGAGGACGAGGCTGCGATCACGCCCGAAAGTATCGATTGCGCCGGGATAGCTGCTGGTCTGGTCCGCGACCGGGGTCGGGAAGGAGCGCGGCTCGACGACGGTGTCGGAGATCGCGTTGATCCCGAAAAACCAGTCGTCGCCAGTGATCGGCAGGAAGAAGGGCTTCTTGTCGAGCTGGATCGGCAGGTCGGCCTTCAGCGGATTCTGGTGATAGGGGTCGAAGCGCGATTTGCAGACCGTCTGGAGCCCGACGAAATTCTTGTCGGGGCATAGTGCCGTGACGAGGCGCCAGCGATCGGGGATCGGGAACTGGTCGGTCGGAAAGGCCTCGGGAGGCGGGGCGGAGACCGCGCCGACATTGTTCTGGACGACCGGCGCCGGCAGCTCGGTGACGTAGCCCGGGCGGCGGCGACCTGCGATCATCGGGTCGTCGACGGTGGCGCCGGGCTCGACGCTGCCCGGCACGGCGAGCGCGTCCGGGGCGGGCGCGTCGACCGGCGCGGCGTCGCGCGGCTGCGCGGCGGCCTCGTCGGGCGCGGCCGAAGCCAGGGCCACCGCATGCAGGAGCAGGGAGGAGAGCGCCGCTGCCATTATTTTCCGCCGCAGACGTCCTGGTCGGACGTATCGAGGAACGGAGCGAAGGGGCAATTCACGTAGCGCAGGCGGACGCCCGCGCCGACCGCCACGACGATGTTGTCGGCGCGAATGTCCTTCGGCGCGTTGGAGACGGTGGTGACCCGCTCCCCGCCATAATGGAGACCGAGGAAGGAGATCATGTCGTCCTGGTCGATACCGTCGCCCGACACGCCGATGCCGCCGACCAGCTTGTTGCCGCGATAGACCGGCACCGATCCGGGGAAGATCTGGATGCCGTTCTGCAGGCGGTTCTCGCTGGTGCCGGGAACGTCGGGCAGGAAGGTGCAGCGCTGGCGCGTGTCGGTGGGCGAGGCGCCCAGCACGAAGCCGAGATGCTCGGCCAGGTTGTTGAAGATCAGCGCGCTCTGCAACCCGGTGGAGAAGGGACTCCACTGGTTGAAGGGGCGCGACAGCGGTCCGTTGGGCCGTCCCACCTCGCCGTCGGGAAAGAAGGGGCGCGAGAGATTGCCGCCCGAACGATCCGCGAAGGCGCGGCTGCCGGTCAGCGCGCTCGGATCGTTGAGGAAGGTCCGGACCTTCTGGACGAACGACTGGACGTCAGGACTCGAGTCGCCGAGCAGATCGGGTGCGGCGTGGGCGCCCGAGAAGAAGGTTGCGGTGCGCGCCTTCTGCAGCGAGACGTCGGTGCCGAAGATCGGGGCGTCGGGGCCGCGCACCATGCCGAGCACGACCCCGCGCGTGTCGACGACGGTCATCGTCACCTGCGCGCGGCTGTCGAGCGGCTTGCGGATCTGCGCGCGGGCGCGGCTCATGATCTTGAAGGCTTCCTCGAGGATCGCCTTCACCTCGGTCTGGGTGAGCGGCGTCGAGACCTCCGCGGCGTCGGTTCCGCCGCGCAGCGGATAGCGGTTGTTGCCGGCGCCGTCGGTCAGGATGAAGGCGTCGACATTGTCGATCGTGTTGCCCGAGCCGCGCTCCGCCGCGGTCGCCGCGCGATAGCCCGACGCCTCGGAGCCGTAGGCATGGCCGGCGAGCACCGCCGGAGTGCTTCCTTGCGCATAATAGCCCGGGATCGACACCAGTGATCCGGTGCCCGAAAGCGCCGTGAAGGCGCGGGCGTTGGCCGGATTGGTGCGCAGCTTGGACGTGTCCGCGTCGGTATAGCGAAGCTGGACGATCACCTGGATGTTGTTGGCGCGGATGTCCTGCGGCGCTTCGAAGCCGCTCAGCCCCGCCGTCGCGATATATTCGTCGTCGTCATTGTCGATGTCGTCGACGTTCGGATCATAGCCGTAGAGGCCATCCGACATGACGCCGATGCCGCCGACCACCACGCCGTTCTTGTAGAGCGGGAAACCGCCCGGATCGGCGGCGAGGCCGAGCGGCGAGCGCTTCGGGCCGATGAAGGCGGCGCTGCCGCCCGCGGGCAGGTAGCGCCGCGAGAAATCCGAGCAGGGGAGCTGGCTGAACTGCACGCCGAACAGCGGACCGCCGGCAAGCTGGTTGTTGCCGGGCGGAAAATGCTCCTGGACGATGAAGCTCGCGGTCCGGGTCGAGAAGGCGTTGCCCGACGACGACAGATAGGCGCCGGTGATCGCCTTGGCGATCGCCGCGGCGGCCAGCGGGTTGGCGGCGGGCGAACCGGCGACGGCGAGGCCCTCGACGTCGGTCGGCGTCACAACGCGATGGGTGGTCTTGATCGTCAGCGTCGTCGGCGCGCCGGTCATCTGATAGACGGCGAGGACGTTGCCGACCCGGTCGACGATCGCAATGACGGCGGGCTTGTTGCGCGCCGCGGCTTCCTCGATCGCCTGGGCGAGCACCTTCTGCACGTCGGCGACGGTCAGCGCCTCCGGCGCCGGCACGGCGTAGAGCGCGCTGGGGGTCGGCGTCGGAGTCGGCGTGGGTGTCGGGGTCGAGCTGCCGCCGCTGCCGCCGCCGCCGCAGGAGGCGAGCGTGAAGGCGAGGGCGGTCAAAGCGGCTACACTACGCGAGGCAACGGTCATTTGAGGGCCCTTATCGAAGCGGCTGCCTGCCCCAGGGCCGCCCGGAATTCCGCGGGGCGATAGGCGTTGCTGTTGCCCACCGCCTTATAGGCCCGATCGATCGCGCCACGCGCGCCACGGGCCCGGTCTTCGCTGACATGGCCCTGGCGGACCAGCGCGTTGAGCAGCGTGTCGACCGCCATCACCGCCTGCGCCGAACCTTCATAGTCGGTGAAGCGCGGCGAGATGGCGTTGCCGGCGATCGTGTCGATGATCGCGAAGGTCTGTTCGCGGCCGAAGGCGCTGCGGCTCAGCGTGTCGGCGAGGCTGCCCGCCGTCGCCGACAGCCGGCGCGCGGCGGCGACGGCTGCGGGGCGGTCCTTCGCCAGCGCGGCGTGGAAGGCGCGCGAGTCGGCATCGAACTTCGCCGCCATGCTCGGCGCCGCGACCTTGGCCGCCGCCGACAGCATGATCATGTTCTCGTCGTTGAAGGGCGGCATGCCCGACGGGATCGGGCGGCCCGGATTGGCAACCCAGTTGGCCCGGCCGTTCGGCCCGTCGACGATCTGGCGATGGCAGCTGTGGCAGTCGAAGAAATAGATTTCGGGGAAGATGCCGTCGGTCCCGAGCCGCGGATTGGCGAACAGGTTGGTCGCACGGCCGACCGCTGTCGCCTGACCCACTGCCCAGAGCTGGACATTGTTGGTGCGGCGCTTGCGCTGCACATAGTCGGCGTCTTCGTCATGGTGTTGCTGGAGCGCCGAGAAGAGGTCGACTTCGAACGCGACGCGCGGGTGGCCCGCCGCCATGATCCGGTGCGAGACGAACTGGCCGGGCCTGTCGCTGCCGAGGTGGCAGTCGAGGCACTTCTCCGCGCGGGCGCGGGGCTGGTCGAGCGGGTAGAGGCCGCGCGACACGTTGGCGCCGTGGGTCTGGCCGACCGCATAATGGGTCGTCAGCCAGCCATTGTCGCCACCTGCGCCGCCATGACAGCCTTCGCAGCCGACGCCGTCGCTGACCTGCCAGCGCGGCCCCTTGCCGTTGAAGGCGGGATCGGCGTGGCAACCAAGGCATTCGCCGGCCGAGGTCGCCGGACCGACCCCTATCTTCGCGGCGATCGCCTGGCCGCGCGCGGAAGCGAGCGCGGCATAGGCGCGGCTGTGCGCGCCGGTCTTGCTGGATGCGTTCTGCCAGTGGAGGATCTCGTCCTGGCGGACGACCTTTCCGGTCGGTTCGCTGCGGCCGTGGCAGGTCGATCCCGCGCAGGAGGCGACACCGACATGGACGGCGCCGGTGGCGGCGGATGCCGAGGCGGCGACGGCCCGGTCGGCCGTGCCCGTCGTGGCGAGGAAAAGCAGTGCGATGCCGAGAACCGCGGCGCCGAAAAGCCCGCAGACACAGGACAGCCTGCTCGAGACCTTACCCCCCAATTCGGCGCTCCCTAACTGCCGATGCCCATTCGTAAACGCCACTTTTGCCCCTGGGCGGTCACGATCGAGAGTTTGTATCGCTCTTTAACCGCCCGATGGCAATCATTCAAAGTTTATCAAGCGCTTCGCCGCCGGATGACGAGATTGCGGATCTCCGTCATGTCCTCCATCGCGAAGCGGATGCCTTCGCGGCCGAGGCCCGAATCCTTGACGCCGCCATAGGGCATGTTGTCGACCCGGTAGCTCGGCACGTCGTTGACGACGACGCCGCCGACGTCGAGATCGTCCCAGGCGTCGAGGATCTTGAAGATGTCGCGGGTGAAGATCCCGGCCTGCAGGCCGAACTTCGAGTCGTTGACGATCCTGAGCGCCTCGTGCCAGTCGCTGAAGCGGATCAGGAAGGCGGCGGGGCCGAATGCCTCCTCGCGGTTGAGCTTGGTGTCCGGATCGACATTCTCGAGCAGGGTCGCTTCGAGCATCGCGCCCTCGCGCTTGCCGCCGCACAGCAGGGTAGCGCCCTTGGCGGTCGCCTCCTGAATCCAGCCGTCGAGGCGCTGCGCCTCCTTCACGTCGATCATCGGCCCGACGAAGGTCTTCTCGTCATGCGGGTTGCCGGCGATCAGCGTCCTGGTCCTGGCGACGAGCTTGTCCCGGAACGCATCGTAGACCGCGTCGTGGACGAGGATGCGCTGCACGCCGATGCACGACTGGCCCGACTGGTAGAAGGCGCCGAACACGGTGCGTTCGACGGCATCGTCAAGATCGGCGTCGGCGTCGATCACCACCGCGGCGTTGCCGCCCAGCTCGAGCACTACCTTCTTCTTGCCGGCGCGGGCCTTGAGGTCCCAGCCCACATCGGGCGATCCGGTGAAGGACAGCAGCTTGAGGCGCTCGTCGACGGTGAACAGGTCGGCGCCGTCGCGCGCCGCCGGCAGGATCGAAAAGGCGCCCTTGGGGAGGTTGGTCTCGGCCAGCACCTCGCCCATGATGATCGCGCCCAGCGGGGTGCGGCTCGCCGGTTTCATCACGAACGGGCAGCCGACCGCGATCGCCGGCGCGATCTTGTGCGCAGCGAGGTTGAGCGGGAAGTTGAACGGCGAGATGAAGGAGCAGGGGCCGATCGGCACCCGCTTCCAGATTCCCTGGTAACCGCGGGCGCGCGGCGAGATGTCGAGCGGCTGGACCTCGCCGGTCATGCGCACCGCTTCCTCGGCGGCGATGCGGAAGGTGTCGATCAGGCGGCCGACTTCGCCGCGCGAGTCGTTGATCGGTTTGCCCGCCTCGATGCACAGCGCATAGGCGAGCTCGTCCTTGCGCTCGGTAAAGCGGTCGACGCAATGCTGGAGGACGGCCTGCCGCTCGTAGCTCGCCATCTTCGCCATCGGCTCGGCGGCCTTGACCGCCCATCCGATCGCGGCGTCGATCGTCCTGGCGTCGGCCAGTGCCACCAGCGTCGCGACCTCGCCGGTGAACTTGTCGGTCACCTTCAGGTCGGTGTTCGGCTGCTGCGCCTCGTTGGCGAGGTAGAGGGGATAGGTGTCTTTGAGCTTCATCGCGGACCGTCCGTTATCGTCGTCGCCGGGAGCGGCGGGGGTGGCGGCACCCATATAGGCAGCCGGGCGACCCCGCCGAAATCGATCATAACGGAATTAAGAAATTTCCTTGCTGAGCGTCTTGATATCCTTGTTGAGGATCTGGTCGTTCTCGGAATAGTCGACCGGGCAATCGATCAGATGGACGCCGGGCGTGTCGAGGCATTCCTTGAGCAGCTTGGTCAGGTGCTCCGCGCTTTCGACGCGATGGCCCTTGGCGCCGTAGCTTTCGGCATATTTGACGAAGTCGGGATTGCCGTAGGTCAGGCCCCAGTCCTTGAAGCCCATGTTCGCCTGCTTCCAGCGGATCATGCCGTAGGAGCTGTCGTTGAGGATCAGCACGGTGATGTTGAGGCCGAGGCGGACCGCGGTCTCCATCTCCTGGCTGTTCATCATGAAGCCGCCGTCGCCGCAGATCGCCATCACCTTGCGATCCGGATAGACCATCGCGGACGCCATCGCCGAGGGCAGGCCCGCGCCCATGGTGGCGAGCGCGTTGTCGAGCAGCACGGTATTCTGCTGGCGCGCCGGATAGTTGCGCGCGAACCAGATCTTGTAGACGCCGTTGTCGAGGCAGATGATGCCGTCGGCCGGCATGGCGCGGCGAATCTCGCGCACCAGGTGCGGCGGGAAGATCGGGAAGCGCATGTCGCCTTCGAGCGATTCGGTGTGCGCAACCTCGGCCTTGCGGGCCTTCAGCATGAAGTCGAAATTCCAGCGGCCCGACGGGACGATGTCCTTCTGCATCTTCCAGATCGCGTTGGCGATGTCGCCGATCACCTCGACCTGCGGGAAATAGACCGGGTCGACCTCGGCGGTCTTCGAGCTGACGTGGATCACCGGGGTGCCGCCGTTGCGCATGAAGAAGGGCGGCTTCTCGATCACGTCATGGCCGACGTTGATGATCAGGTCGGCATGCTCGATCGAGCGGTGGACGAAATCGCCGGCCGACAGCGCGGCGCAGCCCAGGAACTTCGGATGGCATTCGTCGATCACGCCCTTGCCGAGCTGGGTGGTGACGAACGGAATGCCGGTCTTCTCGATGAACTGGAGCAGCATCCGGCCGGTCTGCTTGCGGTTGCCGCCGGCGCCGATCACCAGGATCGGGGATTTCGCGTCCTCGATCATCTTCACGGCGGCGCGGACCGCCTTGTCCTCGGCCTCGGGACGACGGGCCAGCGAGCGCTTGAGCGGCTTCGAGTCGGTGTGCTCGTCCGCGACGTCCTCGGGGAACTCGATATGGGTCGCGCCCGGCTTCTCCTCCTCGGCGAGGCGATAGGCTTCGCGGACGCGGCTCGGGATGTTGTCGGCCGAAGCGAGCTGGTGGGTGAACTTGGTGATCGGCTTCATCATCTCGACGACTTCGAGAATCTGGAAGCGGCCCTGCTTCGACTTCTTGATCGGCTTCTGGCCGGTGACCATCAGGATCGGCATGCCGCCAAGCTGCGCATAGGCGGCGGCGGTCACGAAATTGGTCGCGCCCGGCCCGAGCGTCGCCATGCAGACGCCGGTCTTGCCGGTGTGGCGGCCATAGGTCGCGGCCATGAAGCCGGCGCCCTGTTCGTGGCGGGTGAGGATCAGCTTGATCTTCGTCGACCGCGAGAGGCTGTCGAGCATGTCGAGGTTTTCCTCGCCGGGAACGCCGAAGATATATTCGCAGCCCTCCTCTTCCAGACATTGGATGAAGAGATCGGATGCCTTCGTCGCCATGCTATGCCCCCCTTACTGTCGTCGCGCCCCTGTTGCGACCATGCAAGATGGGCGATTGCTATGTCATTTCGGCGACGGGGAACAGGATTTTTTACAATCTGTTGCGGATTGATTCCGGGTCAACTGGCTGAAGCCCGTTTGGGACGCGTCTGTCGGCGTGTCACGGCACCAGTCCGCTCCCCCACCCGGCCACCCAACGGCAGTATCTTATGGGGTGGGCGGATGGGGGAGCGGGCTGGTGCCGCCTCGAAATGCGCTCTTCCGCGCATTTCCAAACCACTCTCAGAGATCGAGAATCCAGTCCCAGCGCATGTCGCCGGCGCCGTCCATCACCGACACGCCCCGTTCGGCCAGTTCGTCGCGCAGGCGGTCCGACGCCGCATAGTCCTTGGCCGCACGGGCGGCTTGACGCTGCTCGATCAGCGCCTCGACTTCGTTTTCCGTGGTGCGGGCGTCGGCCGGGCGCAAGCGCAGGTCGATCCGCTTGAGGGTAAGCAGGCCGAGGCCGAGCGCGAGGTCCATCGACGCGAGCAGCCGCAGCCGTTCCTCCGCGGGGATCGCCTTGTCCGCGATCGCGCTTTCGAGCAGCGGCAGGGTCTGCGGCACCATCAGGTCGTTCGACAGCGCCTCGTCGAACTGGACGAGCAGCGCGCCGGCCTTCGCGCCGAGCCCCGCCTCGATGACCGAGCGCTGATAGGCGAAGGACGCGCCCTTGCTCGAGCCGCTCTCGTCGATCAGCCGCAGCCAGTCGGGCGCGCCGGCCTTCTCGCGAAGCTGCTGCGCGGCGAGGACGAGCCGGGTCAGCCGGGTCAGCGCCGCCGCCAGCGCCTCGGGCGAGAATTCGAGTTCGGAGCGGTAATGCGCCGACAGGCAGAGCAGGCGATAGGCGAGGGGGTGGACGCCCTTGGCGATCACGCCCGCGAGCGTGGCGAAGCCGCCCTTCGACTTCGACATCTTGCCGCCGCGATCGACCAGGAAGTTGTTGTGCATCCAGAAATTCGCGCCCGACGCGGCGGTGCCGGTGAAGGCCTGGTTCTGCGCGATCTCGTTGCAGTGGTGGATCTCGCGATGGTCGATTCCGCCAGTGTGGATGTCGAACTGGCTGCCCAGATACTTCATGCTCATCACCGAGCATTCGAGATGCCAGCCGGGCGCGCCGGGGCCCCAGGGCGACATCCATTCCATCTGCCGTTGCTCGCCCGGCGCCGAGCGGCGCCACAGCGCGAAGTCGGCGGCGTTGCGCTTGCCCTCGACCTCGGCGATGCGGCCGACCGTCTCGTCGCCGCGCGCGCCGGCGAGGCGGCCGTAATCGGGCACCTTCGACGTGTCGAAATAGAGGCCGCTGTCGAGCTCATAGCTCGCGCCCGCCGCCTCGATCGTCCGGGCGAAGGCGATCATGTCCTGGATATGGTCGGTCGCAACGCTCCACAACGTCGGCGCGATGATGTTGAGGCCCGTGAGATCGGCCTTGAACGCATCGGTATAGAAGGCCGCGATCTCCCAGATCGTCTTGGCCGCCTTCTTCGCCGCCGCCTCCATCTTGTCGTCGCCCTCGTCGGCGTCGGAGGTCAGGTGGCCGACGTCGGTGATGTTGATGACGTGGTTGACCGGCCAGCCCTTCCAGTTGAGCGTCCGCCGCAGCGTGTCGGTGAAGACATAGGCGCGCAGATTGCCGAGATGGGCGAAGTTATAGACCGTCGGCCCGCAGCTGTAGAGGCGCACCATCGTCGGATCGATCGGCGCGAAGGCGCGGGTCGACCGGGTGAGGCTGTCGAACAGCATCAGGGGGGCGCCGGCGGGTACGGTATCGGTCATCATCTATCCATTTGAGACAGAATGGCCTGTCTGGTTTCTATCCGTATCGGAAAATTGCAGGCGCTCTAGAGCATTTCGGCGGACGGGGCCAAGGGGCTGTCCCACATCCGTCATCCCGAAAGTCGGGATCGCCCTTCACCTTTCCCGGCCTGTTTTCGTCACGAGATCAAAAGGCAGGGAGATTCGAGCTTTCGCTGGAACGACGACTTCTCCCCAAAAGAAGAAGGCCGGCAGGTTTCCCCGCCGGCCTTCGCTTTGCCCCGGTGGGCGGGATCAGCCCTGCGACTTGCCGTCGGGCAGCGCGACCGTCTCGATCAGGAGGTCGAGCTGCGCGTTGCAGCCGGCCTTGATCAGCGACTGCGCCATATCTTCAAGGCCCGGCGAGGTCGGCTTGACCACGACGAACTTGAGCGAGGTCGGGGCCTTGGCGCCCTCCCAGCTCAGCTTGTACGCGCTGCCGTCGGTGACGGGCAGGTTGGCCGGCCAGAGACCCGCGGCCTGGCCGGCGGCGAGGTCGATCGTTCCGCTGGTGCCGTCGGCGCGGGTGACGCGGACGCTCGCCGCCTTGCTCGCGTCGGGACGCCACACCGTCACCGACGAGGTATCGGCGATGCACATGTTCGCGCTGCGGGTAACGTCGACATACCAGACGTTCGGGTTGCGGCCGGCATTCTTGTCGATGCCGCTGGCGCTGCGGACCGCCCCGATCCGCGCGCGCCGCTCGCCGCCGCCCGAGACGAGCGCGTTGAGGGTCGAGCCGGTGGTCGCCGCCGCTACGGTCGATCCGGTCGAGCTGAACGTACCCGGGCCGCTGAGCGTGCGGGTGCCGCGGCCGTCGAGCAGGACGACGGTGTCACCGGCCTTCAGCGTGATCTTGGCATTATCCGGAAGCGCCTTGCCGGCCGGATAGACCTTGGCCGACGGGCCCGCCGAACGGACCACGAGCGGGGCCGCCGCGGCACTACCCGCCAGCATCACCCCAAGGAATGCCGCAATTGCAGCCTGCGGCCGGCATTTATTTGTCCAGAGCACTATAACCTCCCGGTCCAACCTCACGAAGACGCTCTATCAGATTGGCGAGCGCCTTATCATCAGGATTTTCTGCGGCCATCTTCTCGAACTCGGCCAACGCACCTTCATCTCCTGCATCATATCTACGGAAGATGTCTGTGAACTGTTGCACACGGGCTTCCGAAAAATCGAAGACGGGTTCGAACACTTCCATCGGGGTCGATCGGCCGGACACGGCGATCCGTCCGACCGGCCGGAAACAGCTCAGCGTCGACCGCTCGACCACGGTGTCGCTGACCAGCGTCTTGGTCTTGAGATATTTGTTGGCGCCCTCGAGCCGCGACGCGGTGTTCATCGAGTCGCCCAGCGCGGTGTACTGGATGCGGCCCTCGCCGCCGAAATTGCCGACGATCGCCTCACCGAAATGGACGCCGACGCGGGTGACGCCGATCGGCGGCACGCCTTCGGGGGCCTCGCGGCGGAACTGCTCGCCGGCCTCGTACATCGCCACCGCGCAGCGGACCGCGCGCTCGCAATCGTCGGGACGGCTGATCGGCGCGCCCCAGAAGGCGACGATGGCGTCGCCGACGAACTTGTCGATCGTGCCGCCATGTTCGAGCACCGTCTCCGACAGCACGTCGAGATATTTGTTGAGCAGGAAGGCGACCATCTCCGGCTCGATCTGGTGGCTGAGCTTGGTGAAGCCCTCCAGATCGCTGAACAGCGCATAGATCTCGCGCTTCTCGCCGTGGAGCTGGAGCCGCTCCGGGTTCTTCATGATGTCCTTGGCGATGTCGCCGGGGAGATATTTGCCGAGCGCCGATTGCGCGAAGTTGCGCTGTTCCGATCCGATGCCGCGCGCTGCGGTGCCGACCGCCGAATAGGCGAAGACCCAGCCGATCAGCCAGCCGAACACCGGCAGTCCCTGCGTGTCGATGCCGTGGAACTGCCAGATGAACGGCACCGCCGCGATCGCGCCCGCCTGAACGAGCAGCAGCAGGCCGAGCTTCCAGATCTTCATGTTCGATACCGCCGTCAGCGCGCCGAGCGTGATCACGCTGAGCGCGATCAGCCACAGGCCCCAGCCGGGAATTTTCCGCGGCATCACCTGATCGAGCATCTGCGCGAGCAGCGTCGCGTGGATCTCCAGCCCGATCGTCGTCTCGCCCTTGCGGATGCGCGAGGCGGGGGTGATGAACTGGTCGACGTCGGGAATGTCGCCGCCGATCATGATGTAGCGCCCCTCGATCTGAGGGCGGAACGCCTCGATCAGATCGGGATTGGCGATGATCTCGATCGGGAATTTGTCGAAGACGGGCCGGTCCTCGAACTTGGGGAGCCGGTAGCGGATCGATCCCTGATAGGAGCGGAACTGGTGGTAGCCGCCGGTCAGCGAATTGGCCATCAGCGGCGGCAGCTCGGGCGGCTGGTTCGGCCAGCTGCGCATCACGCCGTCCTCGTCGGCAAGCAGGCGGATGCTCGTCGGATGGACGTTGCCGGGCTTGGTCTGCCGCAGGAAGTCGCGCAGGAAATTCTCCTGGTCGAGCGTCATGAAGGTCGTGTTGGTCGCGTGCGAGGCAAAGCCCAGATAGGTCGGCGTCTTCATTGTCCGGAAGGCGTCGATCAGGATCTGATCCTCGGGCGTCGGCTGGTCGATAAGGATATCGATGCCGATCGCCTTGGGCTTCATCCGGTCGAGCGCGAGCAGCCCCTTGGCCAGCATCGACCGGTCGAGCGGCGACCGGCGGCCGGTAAGGCGCAGCGTGTCCTCGGTGAAGGTCACCATCGCGATGCGCGGATCGGTCTCGACATGCGGGCTGGCGAGCAGCAGGCGCACGTCGAACAGCGCGCGCTCGGCATCCTTGGCCAGGATCACGTTCCAGCTGTAGCGGGCGAAGGCGAGGCCGAGGATCAGGAAGATGGCGGTAACGACGAGTCGCGTCGCACCGATCTGTTTCAGCGTCTTGCGAAAGACCGGCCCGAAAGCCAGGATACGCGCCGCCAGTGACGCGCCTTCGCCGCTACCCGCCATAGAATCCCCCAATATGCCCCGCCGCGATATTACCCGCTGCGGCGGCGATGGGAAGCGGCGAGTTAGCTTGCAATCCGTGCCGGTCCGGGGCAGGGTTCCCATTCTGTTCCAGAAGGATGCTCCATGTCGCCGATCGTTGCCCTTGCCTTGCCCGTCTGCCTGCTGATCGGGCTCGCGATCGGCTGGCTGGTGCGCGGCCGGCTGCTGGCGAGCGGGGCCGAGGATGCCGCCGGGCTGCGTCGCGCGCTCGACACCGCGCGCGACGCGCTCGCCCGGTCGGAGGCCGATCGGGCGGGGCTCGCCGCCGAGCGGCAGGCGCGGACCGAGGCGTTCGAAGCGCAGATTCGCCAGCTCCAGGAGGCGAAGGAGCAGCTCGCGGCCCAGTTCGCCGAGGTCGGCGGCAAGCTGCTCGATCAGGCCCAGCGCCAGTTCCTCGAACGCGCCGACCAGCGCTTCCATCAGGCGGGCGAGAAGAGCGAGGCGCAGTTGAAGGCGCTGCTCAACCCGGTCGAGACGACGCTCAAGCGCTATGAGGAAGGGCTTCAGCGGGTCGAGAAGGAACGGGTCGACAGCTATGCCGGCCTGCGCGAGGCGGTCGAGCTGGTCCGCCAGGGGCAGGGGCAGGTGCGCGACGAGGCCGCCCGGCTGGTCAACGCGCTGCGCGCCAGCCCCAAGGCGCGCGGGCGCTGGGGCGAGCAGTCGCTGCGCAACGTGCTCGAACAGGCGGGCCTGTCGCCCTATGCCGATTTCGCGACCGAGGTATCGGTCGACACCGAGGACGGCCGGCTGCGGCCCGACGTCGTCGTCCGCCTGCCCGGCGGGCGCAAGCTGATCGTCGACGCCAAATGTTCGTTCAACGCCTACATGGACGCGAGTGAGGAGGTTGACGAGGCGGCCCGAGCGACCCTGCTCAAGGCGCATGCGGCGGCGCTGCGCACCCATGCCAGCCAGCTCGGCCAGAAGAGCTATTGGGACCGCTTCGGCGAGGCGGCCGATTATGTCGTGATGTATATTCCCGGCGAGCATTTCCTGTCGGCGGCGATGGAGCAGGATCCCGAGCTGTGGGACTGGGCGCATCAGCGCCGTGTGCTGATCGCGACGCCGATCAACCTCGTCGCGCTCGCCCGCACCATCGCCAGTGTCTGGCGGCAGGAGAAGATGGCGGAGGAGGCGCGCGCGATCGGCCGGCTCGGCAAGGAGATGTACGAACGGCTGTCGACCGCAGCGGGCCATCTGCGCCGGGTCGGCGGCGGGCTCAACAGCGCAGTCGAGAATTACAACAAATTCGTGTCGAGCTTCGAGGGCCGCGTCCTCGTCACCGGACGGAAGTTCCGCGAGCTCAACGTCGAGACCGGCGACAAGGAGATCGATGAGCTGGGCGCGATCGAGACACGCGCCAGCGAGCCGTCGGTCGATCTGCTGGCGTCGCCCGAAGGCGGCGAGCCGGGTCTGCCGAACTGACGCGGGCGCGGTGACCGGCGATGGCCCTGGCGGAGAACAAGCCGGACCATTGGCTGTCGCTGCGGATCGTCTGGGCGGCGCTGATCGTCGCGACGCTGGCCTTCGCCTGGATTTCCGCCACCGAATATTGGCGCCGCGACGCGATACTGCGCGGCGGCCGCGAGCTTTCGGCGCGGGTGGTGGCGCAGTATCGCAGCGACCCGTCGCCGCTGGCGAGCTGCTCGCTGCGGATCGAGTTCCGCGACCGGACGATGGCCTTCCAGGACGGCCTGCCGATCGCCTGCGACGACCTGGCCGACTATCCGGTCGGCCGCCGCTTCGCGATCGTCGCGAACATGGCGCGCGGCGACTGGATGCCCGCCGGCCAGGGCCGCTTCCCGCCGGCGATCTTCGGCGTGGTGGCGGGGCTGGTCGGATTGGGCCTCGCCGCGATCCACACGCTGCGGATGCGGGCGCAGCCGGATAGCGAGGTTTATTGATTTCATAGTCGTCCTTGCGGAGGCAGGGGCCCCATGTCTCTCACCAGCCAGATGGCATTTGAGAAGACGACAGACATGGATGCCGGCCTTCAGCCCTTGGCTGAAGTTTATCCCGAGCGCCTGCCTTGCAGGCAGTCGAGGGGCTGGCATGACGATCAATGAGGCGATTAAGCTAGGGTCCGAACATCTCGAATGGAGACCATCATGGCCGATCTTTCCGCCTTCCCGATCACCCGGCGCTGGCCGGCCGAGCATCCCGACCGCATCCAGCTCTATTCGCTCAACACACCCAATGGCGTGAAGGCGTCGGTCATGCTGGAGGAGACGGGGCTTCCCTATGAGCCGCACCTCGTCGACATCACCGCGGACCAGAGCCACACGCCCGAATTCCTCTCGCTCAACCCGAACGGCAAGATTCCGGCGATCATCGATCCGGACGGACCCGGCGGGCGGCCGCTCGGCCTGTTCGAATCGGGGGCGATCCTGATCTACCTCGCGGACAAGAGTGGCAGGTTCATCGCCGCCGATCCGGCGCTGCGCTACGAGACGATCCAGTGGGTGTTCTTCCAGAATGCCGGGATCGGTCCGATGTTCGGCCAGGTCGGCTTCTTCAACAAATTCGCGGGCAAGGACTATGAGGACAAGCGCCCGCTGCAGCGCTACGTCGCCGAGTCGAAGCGGCTGCTCGGCGTGCTCGAACGGCGACTCGACGGCCGCGACTGGATCATGGGGGCGGAGTACAGCATCGCCGACGTCTCGACGCTCGGCTGGGTCCGCAACCTGATCACCTTCTACGAGGCGCGCGATCTCGTCGACTATGACAGCCTGAAGAACGTCCCCACCTGGCTCGACCGCGGCCTCGCCCGCCCGGCGGTGCAGCGCGGGCTGGAGATTCCGAAGCGGATTTGACATTCGGACTCGTTCCTTCCCTGCTGAGGGTTGGGAGGGAACGGCTCATCTCGGCGAGAACATAAGCGAAAATCCGCTCAGATTGGGGCGCCAGCTAAGCGAAACCAGTCCCCTGTCATTCTGGATGTCGGCAGGAAGCCGAAACCGGGAAACCTTCATCAGCTGCTTGCAAAGGCGTTTGTCGAAAACGCTGTTGCCGGACGAAGCCGTGATAGTGCAATTGGTGGCCTTTCCGAGGTCATCGGCCTCGATTACGGCCTGCACCGATCCCGTGTTTTTTCCGTGCATGTTCGAACGTATCCATTTCAGGTCGAGCCAGCCATCCTGATGAACGGCCTCAATCCTCGGTGTGGGAGCTTTGCGGGGCCCGGCGGGTGAATTGCCCAGTTTCCATGAGATCGATACGCTATCGAGAATATTTCCGTGCCGATTGCTGAAAGCGCGATACTTAGCCCTTCTCATAAGCAGATCGCACGTCCCCTCATCGAGGAGTGGAAA
The DNA here is from genome assembly GCF_900167915.1 of Rhizorhabdus histidinilytica. Lineage (GTDB taxonomy): Bacteria > Pseudomonadota > Alphaproteobacteria > Sphingomonadales > Sphingomonadaceae > Rhizorhabdus > Rhizorhabdus histidinilytica. The sequence goes on from NZ_FUYM01000001.1 coordinate 510,289, forward strand.
GCCACTGGAAAGTTGCGCTGTACACGAAATCGGCTTGCCTGAAGGTTCGACCTCCAGTTGAGCGACAACCTTCCCCTCCAGCCCCAGCCGCGCGGCGGATGGAGGATAATCGTCCGCTCCGATCCATTGATCTTCGTCCACCCTCTGCGGAGAGCCGAGCGGCTCTGCCACAGCGGCGAGCGGAATAACCAGCGCGCCCGTGATCAGGATTGAGATTCTGGCGAGAAGGCTGATCTCGATACCCACTGTTCGACCCCCCGACGTTCATCGATATCGGCAATGCTTTTGCACCATCGCTCGGATGAATAAGCGAGACATGATCCTATGGGGCAAGCTGTGACGGAAGACCACGGCGCCTGTCCATTGTGGATCAAAAGCGCTGCCAGTTCACGAGCGATGCGGGCCGAAATCCCGAACTATCGAAACGGAAGTGCTACTGCCGACGACGGAAGACGCTCATAGCGTGACCCCAATCCGCGCCGAAACCCGCCGTCCGGCGTCGGCGGCGATCGGGCCGGTGGCGATGCGGTGGCCGTGCCAGGTGTCGGTCAGGTCGACGCCGACCGTGAACGGACCTATGACATAGTCGACGCGCAGCGCCGCGTCGGTGTAGCGGCCGTGCGGGCGGAGGCGGGCGGAGCGGACGGGGTCGTGGGACGTGCCGCTCGACCGGCCGACCTGCGCGACGACCGTGACCGGCGTCCCGACGATCGCGACCGCGGCGCTGGCGGCGAGGTAGAGATTGTCGCCGCCGATCGCATCCTGCTTCGGAGCGTAGAGGCCGAACAGGTCGAGCTGGACGGGACCGATCGTCGTCCCCGCGCCGCCGCCCAGCTCGACATAGTTGCCGCCGCCATGGCCGGGGAAGGCGTGGTGGCTGATCTGGGCGTCGGCCCGGATCGCGCCGAAGTCCTTTCGATAGACGATCGCGCTGTCGATGCCGGCCGCGGCGCCGTCGTGCCGCGCGCTATGGCGCAATGTCGTGCCCGCGACCGAGACCGAAAGGCCGTCGGCGGGTTGCAGCGACAGCCGCGCGCTCGCCGCCGGACGGCCGTCGCTCCAGCTCAGCCCGCGACGGCGCTCGTCGCTGGTCAGCGTGGCGGAGAGCGAGGGCGACCAATCCGCCGCCCGCGCCGCCTGCATCGCCTGGCCCCCAAGCAGCAGGCCGGAAAGGATCGTGGCTGCCCGGAGACGCACGATCAGCTCGCGTTCGGCCGCGCGGCGGCCTCGAGTTCGGCGAGCAGGGTCGCGCGGTCGCGCTCGACCACCGCCAGGACATGGCGGCGCACCTCGTCGCCACGCTCGGCGACCTGGCGCTCGATCGCCTTCTTCGCCGCGGAGCAGGTGCCGGGCTGGCTGCCCTTGAGCTGCAGTCCGGTGTCGACGACGCGGCTGAGTCCGTCGGCGCCGCCCAGCCTGCGTTCGACGGCCACCCGTGCGATCCAGGCACAGCGGACGACCCCGCCGGTCCGTGTCGGCGGCGACATCCCGGTCTGGCGGGTGCTGAGCGCGGTGGTCGCCCGATAGTCGATCGTCACGGGCGAGCCGCGATGCTCGATCGTCGTGCGATGGAGATGGCCTCCATCCGCGCCCGCCAGGGATGCGGTCAGCGCCCCCAAAAGCATCATCATGGTCATTGCATTCTCCTGCTTGCGTCGCCCTTGTTCGGGCGATCGCGACAGCCGAGGTATGACCGCTGTGTTGCTGGTCCTTTGCTGGGCGGCGACATTTGCCGCCGCCGCCCGCCGGGATCAGTGAGCGCCGGGCGGGACCGGGCCATAGTCGGTCGGGTCGTTGGCGGTGACCGACAGCAGCGCCGTCCAGGCGGCGACGTTCTGCCGGAGCTGCACCGGATCGACCTTGTCGAGCGTGTCGTCGGGCGTGTGGTGGAGGTCGAAATAGCGGGTGCCGTCCTGGCCCAGCTCGATTACCGGGATGCCGAGCTTCTGGATCTCGGAGATGTCCGATCCCGACGCGTCGCCGTTCCGGGGCGCAAGCTGGATGCCGAGCGGAGCAAGCGCCGCGGCCAGCGGCTTCATGGCAGGCAGGGCGGCCTCGGCGACCGATGTCTGGAAGCGCCAGATGCGGTCGGCGCCGAAATCGGACTCGGCGAGCAGGTGGTGCTTCTCGCCCTTGTGCTTCTCGCGATAGGCGGCGCCGCCGAACAGGCCGATCTCCTCCGATCCGAACCAGACGACGCGGATCGTGCGCAGCGGCTGCCCGGCATCCATGATCCGCTTGGCGGCCGCGGTGGTGATCGCGACGCCGGCCGCATCGTCGATCGCCCCGGTGCCCTGGTCCCAGCTGTCGAGATGCCCGCCGACCAGCACGATCCCGGCATCGGGATCGCGGCCCGGCACCTCGGCAATGACGTTGCCCGACAGGCGCTTGCCGGCCATCCGGGCCGTCGCCTTGAGCGCCACCGTCACCGGCTTGCCGCGCTTCAGCACCCGTTCGAGCTGATCGGCGTCGGGATTGGCGAGCGCCAGCGCCGGAATCGGCTGCGCGCCGTCGCTCCAGCTTTGCGAGCCGGTGTGCGGCGCGCGGTGATGGTCGGTGCCGATCGAGCGGATCAGGATCGCGGCGGCGCCGAGCTTGGAGGCGACCGAGGGGCCTTCGCGGCGGACCTTGCCGACCGTGCCGTAATGCGATCCGTCCTGGGTCACCGCCATGCGGTGGGTGAGGAAGACGATCTTGCCCTTCACCGCCGCGGGATCGGCTGCCTTGAGCGAATCGAGGCTGTCGAAGCCGATCACCTCGGCGGTCAGCCCCTTGGTCGGCGTCGCGGCGCTGTTGCCGAGCGCGGTGAGGACGAGCGGCTGCGGATAGGGGGCGACGATCGCGGCGCTCGCCTCGCCGCGCTCCCAATAGGGAACCTCGAACGGCTCGATGCGGACGTTGGAGAAGCCGAGCGCCTTGAGCCGGGCGACCGCCCAGTCGCGGGCGCGCGCCTCGGCATCGCTGCCGGCGAGCCGGGGGCCGATCTCGGTGGTGAGGCCTTCGGTGATGTCCCAGGCGACGGTGTCGGTCAGCGCCGCATCGCGCAGCGCGGCGGTTTCTTCCGGCTTGGCCTGGGCGAGGAGCGGGGAGGAAAGGGCGGCGGAGGCGGCGAGCGCCAGCAACGAAATTTTCTTCATGGGGTTGGTTGCTAACCGCCCGCTCCCCATTTGCCAATTGTCGTGTCGTCGGTTAGTGGCGGCGGCAAATCCCAGCCCTTGACGTTCGATGAGGTTCGCGCCCGATGGCCGTGCAATATAGTTTCGTGATGAAGGGTCTGACCAAGACCTTCCCCGGCGCCAACAAGCCGCTGTTCAACAACATCCACCTGCAGTTCCTGCCGGGGACGAAGATCGCGATCATCGGCGTCAACGGCGCCGGCAAGTCGACCCTGATGAAGGTCATGGCCGGGCTGGACACCGATTATTCGGGCGAAGCCTGGGCCGCCGAGGGTGTCAGCGTCGGCTATCTGCCGCAGGAGCCGCAGCTCGATCCAGACAAGACGGTCAAGCAGAACGTCATGGACGGCGTCCGCGAGGTCGCGGACATGATCGAGCGCTTCAACGCGATCTCGGCCGAGATGGGCGACCCCAAGGACGACACCGATTTCGACGCGCTGATGGAGGAGATGGGCGTCCTCCAGGAGAAGATCGACGCGGCCGACGGCTGGACGCTCGACAACCAGCTCGAGATCGCGATGGAAGCGCTGCGCTGCCCGCCTGGCGACCTGCCGGTCACCGGTCTGTCGGGCGGTGAGAAGCGCCGCGTCGCGCTGTGCCGCCTGCTGCTCGAAAAGCCCGATATCCTGCTGCTCGACGAGCCGACCAACCATCTCGACGCCGAAAGCGTCGCCTGGCTCGAACAGCATCTGGTCGACTATCCGGGCAACGTCATCCTCGTCACCCACGACCGCTACTTCCTCGACAATGTCGTGGGCTGGGTGCTCGAGCTCGATCGCGGCCGGGGCATTCCCTATGAAGGCAATTATTCGTCATGGCTCGACGCCAAGGCGAAGCGCATGGAGCAGGAAGAGCGCGAGGACGCCGGTCGCCAGAAGGCGATCAAGGAAGAGCTGGAATGGATCCGGCAGAGCCCAAAGGCGCGCCAGACCAAGTCGAAGGCGCGTATCCGCGCGTTCGACGAACTGGTCGAGAAGCAGAACAACCGCGCCCCCGGCAAGGCCCAGATCGTCATCCAGACCCCCGAGCGCCTCGGCGGCAAGGTGATCGAGGCCAAGGGGCTTACGAAGTCCTATGGCGACAAGAAGCTGTTCGAGGGGCTCGACTTCACTTTGCCGCCGGGCGGCATCGTCGGCGTGATCGGGCCGAACGGCGCGGGCAAGACCACGCTGTTCCGGCTGATCACCGGCCAGGAGACGCCTGACGCAGGCTCGATCGACATCGGCCCGACCGTCAAGCTGGGCTTCGTCGACCAGAGCCGGGACGCGCTCGATCCCAACAAGAACGTCTGGGAGGAAGTGTCGGAGGGTCATGACATCATGACCGTCGGCAAGTTCGAGATGTCGACCCGCGCCTATGTCGGTGCGTTCAACTTCAAGGGCCCCGACCAGCAGAAGAAGGTCGGCCAGCTCTCGGGCGGCGAACGCAACCGCGTCCACATGGCGAAGATGCTCCGCAAGGGCGGCAACGTCCTGCTGCTCGACGAGCCGACCAACGACCTCGACGTCGAGACGCTGCGCGCGCTCGAGGAGGCGCTGGAGAATTTCGCGGGCTGTGCGGTGGTGATCAGCCACGACCGCTTCTTCCTCGACCGCCTCGCCACCCACATCCTCGCCTTCGAGGGCGACGGCCATGTCGAGTGGTTCGAAGGCAATTTCGAAAGCTATGAGGAAGACAAGCGCCGCCGCCTCGGCGACGCTGCCGACCGCCCCGGCGCCGGAGCGTACAAGAAGCTGACGCGCTAAGGAAAAAAGCCCGGACCTCAAGGGGTTCCGGGCTTTTTCTTGCTCACCCCAACCCCGTCATCCTGGCGAAGGCCAGGATGACGATTCCCTCACATATAGTTCAGCGGGTCCGGGGTCGGCAGCTTGCAGGCGCTCTGGTAGCCGCGCTTGCACATCGCGACCTGGGCGCGCCAGTCGCGCATTGCCATGGCATAAGCCTCGCGCTGGCGGATGAAGGTCGCGTCATTCTCGAGGACCTCGCGATTGTGCTGGCGCAGCGCTGCGGCATAGGCGGCCTTGTCGGCCTCATATTGGGCCTGGTTCTCTTCGTTCTGCGCCTGCGCGACGGCGTTGTTGGTCTGGGCCTGGGCAATCGCATTCCCGACCTGGCCGTTGAGCGCCCGGGTCTGCGGAACCTCGCGGGCATCGGCGGCCTGATGGGCGGCGTCGGTCTGGACCGGGCCGCCCTGGGCGGCGAGCGGGGCGACGGCGATCAGCGCGGTGATCGCCAGGATCGAACGGGCTATCATGGTCAAGCTCCTCAACAAAACTGTCGAGGGGCTCAACGAATGGAGGGGGGCGGGCGTTCCGGCCCTCTCGTCGAGGGAGTCGTCAGACCGGTGAAAACTCGCCGGTCTCCTCGTCGAGCAAGTGGAGGATGCCGTCGGCGACCGCAAAATAGGCGCCGTGGATCTTCAGCCTGCCCTTCTGCTCGCGGATCGGCACGCAGGGGAAGGTCCGCAGATTGGCGATCGAGACCTTGACCGCCTCCCATTCCAGCGCGCGCACGGCTTCCTCGCCATGGCCATGCTCGGCGACCACCTTGTCGCGCGCCTCGTCGAGCATCGACATCCAATCGGAGATGAAGCCGCCCTGGCCCTTCTCGGCATTCTCGAAGCGGCGGGTGAGCGCCGCCGCGCAGCCGCCGCAGCTCTGGTGGCCGAGCACGACGATTTCGGGTACTTCGAGCTGGGTCACCGCGAACTCCAGCGCCGCCGAGACGCCGTGGAGGCCGGCCGTGGTCTCGAACGGCGGCACCATGTTGGCGACGTTGCGGACCATGAAGATCTCGCCGGGCGAGGTGTCGAAGATGATCGTCGGATCGACCCGGCTGTCGGAACAGGCGATCACCATCAAACGGGGATCCTGTCCGGAAGCCAGTTGAGTCCAGCGTTCGCGTTGCTGTTTCCAGCCATTCGCCTTGAAGCGGCGATAGCCCTCGATGAGCCCGGAGAAGTCGGTCATGAGCGAGTGCCCTAGACCCGAGCGCGGGGGCTGGCAAGTGCGGTCCTTATCGCCTATCTGGCATCCATGAGCGAACCCCTGCCGATCACCGACGCCCCGAAGCAGCGCAAGCCCGACTGGATCCGGGTCAAGGCGCCGATGGGCCAGGCCTTTTCCGATACCAAGGCGCTGATGCGCCGCCTCAACCTTGCCACCGTGTGCGAGGAGGCGGCCTGCCCGAACATCGGCGAATGCTGGACCAAGAAGCATGCGACGGTGATGATCCTGGGCGATACCTGTACCCGGGCTTGCGCCTTCTGCAACGTCAAGACGGGCATGCCGCGCCCGGTCGACGTGCTGGAGCCGCAGCATGTCGCGGATGCGGCGGCCGAGCTGGGGCTGGAGCATATCGTCGTCACCTCGGTCGATCGCGACGACCTGCCCGATGGTGGCGCCAGGCAGTTCGTCAAGGTGATCGAGGCGCTGCGCCGGACCACGCCCAAGACGACGATCGAGATCTTGACCCCGGATTTTCGCAACAAGGCCGATGCGGCGATCGACATGATCGTCGCGGCGCGGCCCGACGTCTACAACCATAATCTCGAAACGGTGCCGAGGCTCTATCCGACGATCCGGCCGGGCGCGCGCTATTATGCGTCGCTGCGCCTGCTGGAGACGGTCAAGCGGCTCGACCCGACGATCTTCACCAAGTCGGGCATCATGGTCGGGCTGGGCGAGGAGCGGCTGGAGGTCCACCAGGTGATGGACGACATGCGCTCGGCCGACATCGATTTCCTGACGATGGGCCAATATCTCCAGCCGACGCCGAAGCACGCCAAGGTCGCCGACTTCGTCGCGCCCAAGACGTTCGAGGCCTATGCCGCGATCGCGCGGGCCAAGGGCTTCCTGCTGGTCGCCGCGACCCCGCTGACCCGGTCGAGCTATCATGCCGGTGACGATTTCGTGAAGCTGCGCGACGCCCGCAATGCCGAGCTGGCCCGCAAGGCGGCAGTCCCGGCCGTCTGACATGCCTCGCCACCGCGAGACCCGGACGCTGCCCTATAGCCCGGAGCAGATGTACGCGCTCGTCGCCGACGTCGCGTCCTATGCCGAATTCCTGCCCTGGGTATCGGCAGTGCGCGTCCGGTCGAACAGCGAGACCGAAATGGTCGCCGACCTGATGGTCGGCTTCAAGGCGCTTCGCGAGAAGTTCACCTCGAAGGTGACCAAGCGGCGGCCGGTGAGCATCCATGTCGATTATATCGAAGGACCGCTCAAGTTCCTCCACAACGACTGGACCTTCACCGCCGACGGCAAGGGCGGCACGATCGTCGACTTCGCGATCGATTTCGAGTTCAAGTCGCGGCTGTTCGAGATGATCGCCGGCCAGATGTTCGATCGGGCGCTGAGGATGATGATCAACGCCTTCGAGGAACGTGCGGCGAAGCTTTACGGCTCCTCGGCCAGCGTGGCGCCGGGCATCAGCAGTTCGAGCGCGCACAGCGCCGCCTGAAGGCGGACGCCGCCGCGTCCCAGATCGCCGAAATGGCGCTTGTCGGCGGCGATGTCCTCGGGATCGGCGCCCTTGCGGGCGCGGCCGAACACCACCGTGCCGACCGGTTTCTTCTCGCTGCCGCCGCCAGGACCGGCGACGCCGGTGATCGCTACCGCGGTATCGGCGCCGCTCTTCTCCAGCGCGCCGCGCGCCATCGCCCAGGCGACCGCGATCGACACCGCGCCGAATGTCTCGATCATTTCGACCGACACGCCGAGCAGCGAGATCTTGGCCTCGTTCGAATAGGTGACGAAGCCGCAGCCGAGCACGTCCGACGACCCCGGAATCTCGGTCAGCGCGGCGGCGACGAGGCCGCCGGTGCAGCTCTCCGCGACTGCGATCTTGCGGCCTTCGGCGCGGTTCGCCTCGATCACGCGGCGCGCGGCCTCCACCAGTTCGGGGGGCAGCAATATGTCTCGGTGCTCGGTCACGATCTCTTCCCCTCGCTATATGGACGGCACGCGCACCGTTGCAACCGCCTGGGCTGCGATCCCCTCGCGTCGGCCGGTGAAGCCGAGCCGCTCGGTGGTGGTCGCCTTGACGCTGACCTGGCCGGCGGCGAGGCCCAGCAGGCTCGCGATCCGGTCGCGGATCGCCTCGCGGTGCGGGCCGACCTTGGGCGCCTCGCAGATGATCGTCAGGTCGACGAAATCGACGATTCCGCCCGCTGCGGCGACGAGGTCGCGGGCATGGGCCAGGAACATCGCCGAATCGGCGCCTTTCCAGCGCTGGTCGCTGGGCGGGAAATGGCTGCCGATGTCGCCCGCCGCGATCGTGCCGAGCAGCGCGTCGGTCAGCGCGTGGAGCGCGACGTCGGCGTCGCTGTGCCCGGCGAGGGCGCGGTCATGGGCGATGCGGACGCCGCCGAGCTGGACCCCGTCGCCGGCTGTGAAGCCGTGGACGTCGAAGCCCATCGCGGTGCGGCTGATCATCGCCATCCTTCCTTCGGCGGCCTCGAAATCGGCGGCATAAGTGAGCTTCTCCAGGCTGCGGTCGCCCTCGACGATCGCGACCGACAGGCCGTGGGCGCGCGCGACCTGCGCGTCGTCGGTCGCCTCACGCGCCGTATCCCATGCCCGGTGCGCGGCGAGGATGTCTACGCGGCGGAAGGCCTGCGGCGTCTGGATGCGATGGAGCCCGTCGCGCGGCACGCTGTCGCCGAGCCGGGCGTCGCCCTTCGCCAGCGTGTCGGCGACGGCCAGCGCGGGGACGGCGCCGTCGCTGCCGTCGAGCGCGGCGATCAGCCGGTCGATCACCGCGGCGGGCAGGAAGGGGCGGGCGGCGTCGTGGATCAGGACGATGTCGGCGTCGATCGCCGCCAGCCCCGCGATCACCGAATCGCGCCGGGTCGCGCCGCCGGTCACGGGCGGGGGCAGGGCACGCACGCCGATCGCTTCGGCATGGAGCGCCTCCTGGCCGGCGCCGATCACGAGCTGGACACTGCCGATCGCCGGATGGCGTGCCAGCGCGTCGATGGCATGAGCGAGCACCGCCTTGCCGCCGATCCGGCGATATTGCTTGGGTACGCCACCGCCGCTGCGGACGCCCTGTCCGGCGGCGACGATCAAGGCGGCGATGCTCGGCTTCCCCGTCATGCGCCGGGCTTTAGGTGGGGGGAGTCGAACAGTAAAGCTCAGGCGCCGTCGTCCTTTCCCCGTCATCCTGGCGAAAGCCAGGATCTCCCTTCTTTCCCGGGACGCGGGAAGGCAGGGAGATGCCAGCTTTCGCTGGAATGACGATTTGGTTGGGCAATGCCACGTCGCTTGCTCCCCGGACGCTTTGCGGGTAGAGCGATTGCCGCTTTTTTAGGCAATATGGCTTCATGACCCCCAGACTGCGCCCTATCGACATCGGTCCCGTGCGGATCGACAGCCCCGTGATTCTCGCGCCGATGACCGGCGTGAGCGACCTGCCGTTCCGCAAGGTGGTGCGCGGCTATGGATCGGGGCTGAACGTCACCGAGATGATCGCCAGCCAGGCGGCGATCCGCGAGACGCGCCAGTCGGTGCAGAAGGCGCTGTGGGACCCGGCCGAGGAACCGGTGTCGATGCAGCTGGTCGGCTGCACGCCACGCGAGATGGGCGAGGCGGCGAAGCTCAGTCAGGATCGCGGCGCGGCGATCATCGATATCAACATGGGCTGCCCGGTCCGCAAGGTCGTCAACGGCGACGCGGGATCGGCCCTGATGCGGACGCCGGAGCTGGCGGTCGAGATCGTCAGGGCGACGGTGGCGGCGGTCGAGGTGCCGGTCACGCTCAAGATGCGGATGGGCTGGGACCATGACAGCCTCAACGCCCCCGAACTGGCCCGTATCGCCGAGGATGTCGGCGTGAAGATGATCACCGTCCATGGCCGCACCCGTTGCCAGATGTACAAGGGATCGGCCGACTGGGCGTTCATCCGCCGGGTCAAGGACGCCGTGTCGATCCCGGTGATCGTCAACGGTGACATCTGCTCCATCGAGGATGCCGAGACGGCGCTCGACCAGTCGGGCGCCGACGGGCTGATGATCGGGCGCGGCGCCTATGGCCGGCCGTGGCTGCTCTCGCAGGTGATGCATTATCTCGCCACTGGGGAGCGCAGGCTCGATCCGACTATCGAGGAACAATATCACGTTATCCTCGCGCATTATCATGCGATGCTTGAACTCTATGGCAAGGAGGTCGGCGTCAACATGGCCCGCAAGCACATCGGCTGGTACACCAAGGGGCTGCCAGGCTCGGCGGAGTTCCGCAACAAGGTCAACCAGGAACCCGACGCCGCGCGGGTCATCGCCATGCTCGGAGAGTTTTACGCGCCATGGCTCTCCCGGGCAGCAGCCTGATCCGCTTCGGGCGGCGCGCACCGGCGGCGGACGGCCCCGCCGATCCTCCTTCCGCGGCCGAGATCATGGCGGCGATGGCGACCGCGGTGCTGACGATCGACCCCGAAGGCCAGGTCGTCGAGATCAACGCGGCCTGCGAATCGCTGTTCAACCTCAGCCGTAACCAGATCGTCGGGCACGGCGTGCTCGACGCGATCGGGCATCCGTTGACGACGATGCCCAGCGATGCGCCTTTCGCCGCCTATGACATCGACATCATGCTGCCCGGCGGGCGGCGGATGCGGGTCGACCTGATGGTGGCGCCGCTGCCCGACCGGCCGGGCTGGCGCGCGGTGTCGATCCACGGCCATGCCCGTAGCGCGATCGGCGCCCGCTCGATCGACCGCGAGGGCGGCACCCGCACCGCCGTCGCCGCCGCGGCGATGCTGGCGCACGAGGTGAAGAACCCGCTATCGGCGGTGCGCGGCGCGGCACAATTGCTCGAGACGAGCTGCGACGAGGAATCGCGCCCGCTCACTCGGCTGATCCGCGAGGAAGTCGACCGCGTCGCCGCGCTGATCGACCGGATGCAGGGTTTCACCGACACCCGCCCGATCGAGATGGCGCCGCAGAACATCCACGCCATCCTCGGCCATGCGCGCGAGGTGGCGCTTAACGGCTTCGCGCAGGGACGGGTGATCCGAGAGATCTATGATCCGTCGCTGCCGGCCGTGCTCGGCCATCGCGATTCGCTGATCCAGATATTGATCAACCTGCTCAAGAACGCCGCCGAGGCAATGGGCGAGGCCCCGGGCGCGATCACGCTGACGACCGCCTATCGCCATGGCGTGTCGATGCGGCGCGCCGACGGCGACGCGCGCCAGCCGCTGCCGATCGAGCTGTGCGTGATCGACGAGGGCCCCGGCGCGCCGCCCGAGATCGAGGGCCATTTGTTCGATCCGTTCGTCACCACCAAGCGCACCGGCAGCGGCCTCGGCCTCGCGCTGGTGGAGAAGCTCGTTTCCGACCAGGGGGGAATCATTGAATATGCGCGTGAAGGCACTCCGCCGCGGACCGTGTTCCGCCTGCTGCTCCCCCGGGCACGGGTGACGGCATGACCGGAACGGGGGGCAGGGTCCTGGTCGTCGACGATGACGGCGCCATCCGCACCGTGGTGCGCGAGGCGCTGCGCCGCGCCGGCCACATCGTCGAGACGGCGGCCTCGGTCGCCGAACAACGCCGGCTGTTCGCCAGCTTCGATCCGCAGGTGCTCGTTACCGATGTCGTCCTGCCCGACGGCAACGGGCTCGACATCATTCCGGAGATGCTCCGCACCAATCCGGGCCTGCCCGTGATCGTTCTGTCGGCGCAGAACACCTTCACCACGGCGCTGCGCGCGACCGAGCAGGGGGCGTTCGATTATCTGCCCAAGCCGTTCGACCTGGGCGAACTGACCCGTGCGGTGTCGGACGCGCTCGCGGCGCGGACGGGTGGCGGTGCGGCGGCGTTCGACGGCGAGGCGGCCGAGGACCTGCCGCTGATCGGCCGGTCGCCGCCGATGCAGGAGGTCTACCGGACCATCGCCCGCGTCGTCGCCAACGACCTGACCGTGCTGGTGCTGGGCGAGTCGGGTACCGGCAAGGAGCTGGTTGCGCGCGCCATCCACGATTTCGGGCCGCGCGCCGCGGCGCCCTTCGTCGCGATCAACATGGCCGCGATCCCGCGCGAGCTGATCGAATCCGAGCTGTTCGGCCATGAGCGCGGCGCCTTCACCGGCGCGCAGGCGCGCAGCGCCGGCCGCTTCGAGCAGGCGCAGGGCGGCACGCTGTTCCTCGACGAGATCGGCGACATGCCGATGGAGGCGCAGACCCGGCTGCTCCGCGTCCTCCAGGCGGGCGAGTTCACCACGGTCGGCGGCACGCGGTCGATCCGCGCCGACGTCCGGATCATCGCCGCCACCCACAAGGACCTGCCCAGGCTGATTGCCGACGGCGGCTTCCGCGAGGATCTCTATTACCGCCTCAACGTCGTGCCGATCCGTCTGCCGGCATTGCGCCAGCGCGGCGACGATATCGGCGAGCTGGCACGCTTCTTCCTCGACCGGGCTGCGGCGGACGGCCTGCCGCGCAAGGCGCTCGATGCGGGGGCGGTCGCGCGGCTCGGCCAATATGGCTGGCCCGGCAACGTTCGCGAGCTCGAGAATCTGATGCGCCGGCTGGCGGTGCTGAGCCGCGAGGACGTGATCACCGCGGCGTTGGTGGAACAGCAGCTGCACCAGCGCCCGGCCGCCGAGACGCCGCCCCCCGTGCCGGCCGGCAGCGGCGGCCTCGCCGACGCGGTCGGGCAGCACCTCGCCCGCTATTTCACGACTTTCGGCCGCGACCTGCCGCCCGACGGGCTCTACGACCGGGTGCTGGCCGAGGTCGAGCGGCCGCTGCTCGAACTCAGCATGGCGGCGGCCAAGGGCAACCAGCTCCGCGCGGCGCGGCTGCTGGGGATCAACCGCAACACCCTGCGCAAGAAGCTGACCGATCTGGGGATCGATGCGGGAGCTTCGCGAAGGTTGGATTGAATTGTATCTCGTGATGCCGGCCGAGGCCGGCATCTCGGCAGTGACGAGATGAGCTCGAGGCAAGAGCCGCCTGAGATGCCGGCCTCCGCCGGCATGACGAAGTATTGGCGGACATCCATCCGCCAAAGGCCGTGGATGCGACCGCCGGCGCCTGAGGCGAGCCAAACTGTGTTCCCGAAGCCACGCCCTTGTGGTAATCCGGTCACGATGGCTGCATTAGGGCTTGTATCCAGGCGGTGGCGCAGGCGCGCGGTGACGGCGCTGCGGCCACGGCGCCTGATGCCTTTGCTGGAGATATTGGCGCCGCTGGCTGCGCTGCTGGTGGTCGCGGTCAGCTATCGGGTCGTCACGGCCAGCGGAAAGCCGGAGATCCCGATCTCCCCGACCGTCGTGGCGCTGCTGCTCGGTGCCAATCTTTTATCCTTCATGGTACTGATGGTGCTCGCCGCCCGTCGCGTGGCGCTGCACCGCGCGGCGCGATCGGGGCTTGGGGGCAGGGCGCGGCTGCACGTCCGCCTCGTCGCCTTCTTCTCGCTGATCGCGACCGCGCCGACGCTGCTGGTCGTGATCTTCGCATCGCTGCTGTTCCAGCTTGGCACCGAATTCTGGTTCTCGGACAAGGCGACGGTGGTGCTGCGCAGTTCCGAGCGGGTCGCGCAGGCCTATGTGACCGAAAGCAAGGAGCGGCTGCTTGGCGACATCCTCGCCATGTCGGGCGACCTGCGCAGCGCGCTCTCCGCGACGACGATCGACGATCCGCGCTTCGCGCCCTTCTTCGCGCGCCAGGTCGCCTATCGAGGCCTGTCGGAATCGGCGATCATCAGTGTCGATCGCGCCGGCACGCCGCAGCTCATCGCCCTTGCCAACCTCGACAAGCGGCCGCTCGACAAGCGCCTGCCACCCGAGACGCTGCCCTTCCTGGCGGGTGGGCAGCCGCGCATCACCGCCGCGGCCGGCGACCGGATCGAGGGCACCATCCTGCTCGACGCGGCGAGCCGCACCTATCTCTACATATCGCGCCAGTCGGACCGCAACGTGCTGGCCCAGGCCGCCCGCGCGCGATCGGCGCTGGGCGACTATGTCGCGACCGTCGACCGCGCCCGCGCGCTCCAGCTCCGCTTCAACATCCTGCTGATGATCATCGCGCTGGCGATCCTCGGCATCGCGATCTGGGTGGCGATGACGGTCGCCGACCGGCTGGTCCGCCCGGTCAACGACCTGGTCGCCGCCGCGCGCCGGGTGGCGGCCGGCGACCTCAGCGCGCGCGTCCATATCGATCCCAGTCCCGACGAGATCGGCACGCTCGGCAGCGCCTTCAACCGCATGACCCGCAAGCTGGGCGAGCAGACCGGCGCGCTGGTCGCCGCCAACAGCCAGCTCGAAAGCCGCAGCGCCTTCATCGAGGCCGTGCTGTCGGGCGTGACGGCGGGCGTCATCTCGGTCGACGCCGATCGCCGGATCACGCTCGTCAATCCCTCGGCGCGGGCGATGCTCGCCCTCGAGGAGCCGGTCGACGGCCTGCCGCTCGCCGACATCTCGCCCGAACTGCACCATATCCTCGATGCCGGGGATCGCGAGGCGGTGGTCCAGATCGTCATCGCGGGCGAGCCGCGTACCCTGTCCGTCCGGTCGGTCGCGGCGGAGGGCGCGCGGGTGCTGACCTTCGACGACATCACCCAGCGCCTCGCCGACCAGCGCCGCGCCGCCTGGGCCGACGTCGCCCGCCGCATCGCGCATGAGATCAAGAACCCGCTGACCCCGATCCAGCTTGCCGCCGAGCGCCTCCAGCGCCGCTATGGCAAGGAGATATCGTCCGATCCCGGCGTGTTCGAGCGGCTGACCGCCACGATCGTCCGCCAGGTCGGCGACATGCGCCGGATCGTCGACGAATTCTCGTCCTTCGCGCGCATGCCGAAGCCCGCTTTCCGCGAGGAGGCGATCGTCGATATCGCCCGCCAGGCGATGTTCCTGCAGGAGGTCGCCCATCCGTCGATCAGCTTCAGCCTCGACAGCGAAGGGATGACCCCGACGATGGTCTGCGACCGCCGCCAACTCGGCCAGGCGCTGACCAACCTCGTCAAGAACGCGGTCGAGGCTATTGAAGAGAACCCCGCGCAGCATGCCCCCGGCGTGATCGCGATGACGATCCGGGTCGCGGAGCGGCGGCTGCGCATCGTGCTGGCCGACAACGGCCCCGGCCTGCCTCCCGAACGCGAGCGGCTGACCGAGCCCTATATGACGACGCGCAAGCGTGGCACCGGCCTTGGCCTCGCCATCGTCCGCAAGATCGTCGAGGACCATCTCGGCACGCTGGCGCTGCGCGACCGGCCCGGCGGCGGCACCATGGTCGAGATGGATTTCGACCTGGAGGCGCTCGGCAGCCTCGCGGTGGAGGGCGAGGACCGCGCCGGCACCGCGGCCGAAGAAGCTAAATTCCCCGAACTCAAGCGAAGTGGAACTGGTTGAGGCATGGCGCTCGAAATCCTGATTGTCGACGACGAGGCGGATATCCGCGACCTGGTGGCGGGCGTGCTGGAGGATGAGGGCTATGCTGCCCGCACCGCCGCCGACAGCGACTCGGCGCTCGCGGCGATCGACGAGCGGCGGCCGTCGCTCGTGCTGCTCGACGTCTGGCTGCAGGGATCGCGTCTCGACGGGCTCGATCTGCTCGACGAGATCAAGCGCCGCGACCCGAGCCTGCCGGTGCTGATGATCTCCGGTCACGGCAATCTCGACACGGCGGTGACGGCGATCCGGCGCGGCGCGACCGATTTCATCGAGAAGCCGTTCGAGGCCGAGCATCTGCTGCTGCTGGTCGATCGCGCGACCGAAACCGATAGGCTGCGCCGCGAGAATGCGACGCTCAAGGCGCAGATGGGCCAGGAGGAGGAACTCACCGGCAATTCGGGCGCGATCAACGGTATCCGCGCCACGCTGAAACGCGTCGCGGCGACCGGCAGCCGGGTCCTGATCAGCGGCCCGGCCGGTGTCGGCAAGGAGGTGGCCGCGCGCCTCCTCCATGTCTGGAGCCACCGCGCGCAGGCGCCCTTCATCGTGGTCAGCGCGGCGCGGATGGAACCGGAGCGGGTCGAGGAGGAGCTGTTCGGGGTCGAGGAGAATGGCGAGCTGATCCGTCCCGGCCTGCTCGAACAGGCGCATGGCGGCACGCTGTTCCTCGACGAGATCGCCGACATGCCGCTCACCACCCAGGCGAAGATATTGCGGGTTCTGACCGAACAGGCGTTCAACCGGGTCGGCGGGCAGCGCATCGTCAAGGTCGATGTCCGCGTCGTCTCCGCCACCTCGCGCAACCTGGCCGAGGAGATCACCGCCGGGCGCTTCCGCGAGGACCTCTATTACCGGCTCAACGTCGTGCCGGTGAACATCCCGCCGCTGGCCGAGCGGCGCGAGGACATCCCGGCGCTGGTCGAGCATTTCCTGGCGCGCTTCGCCTCCGAACGGCGGGTGCCGACGCCGGTCGTCACCGACGACGCGGTCGGCGCGCTGCAGACCTATGACTGGCCCGGCAACGTCCGCCAGCTCCGCAACATCGTCGAGCGGACGATCATCCTCGCGCCCGGCGAGCGGATCGGCCGGATCGAGCTCGACATGCTTCCGCCCGAGATATTGAGCGACCAGGCCCGGTTGGCGCCGGGCGAGGCGGCCCGTTCGATCATGGGCACGCCGCTCCGCGAGGCGCGCGAGACGTTCGAGCGCGAATATCTGCGCGTCCAGATCCGCCGCTTCTCGGGCAACATCTCAAAGACCGCGTCGTTCATCGGCATGGAACGCTCGGCGCTCCACCGCAAGCTCAAGACGCTGGGGCTGGTCGATCCGCGGGAGGAAGGGGAGGAGGGCTGACCCTCCCGCCCGTCATCCCGGCGAAAGCCGGGATCTCACTGCCTTTCAGTAGGCTCCAGCAAGATGTTGAAGAACAAGGGAGATCCTGATTTTCTTCAGGATGACGATCGGATGCTTGCGGCGAAGCGAGCGGCTTTGCTGCAACTGCGAGATGGACGCGCCGACCAAGCTGCTATATGAAGGAGTCAGCCCCGCATGTGGCGCGGGCTGCACGACGCCATGCAACGGCGCAATCAGCGGGCCATGACCCGCCAAGACCGGAGACCGGCAATGGCCGACAAGGTCAATAATCTTCAGGATATCTTCCTCAACTCGGTCCGTAAGACCAAGACCCCCGTCACGATGTTTCTCGTGAAGGGCGTCAAGCTCCAGGGCATCATCACCTGGTTCGACAATTTCTCGGTCCTGCTTCGCCGCGACGGCCAGTCGCAGCTCATCTATAAGCACGCCATCTCGACGGTGATGCCCGCGCATCCGCTCGACATGGCGGAGATCGACAAGAGCTTCGAGGACAAGAAGTCCCACCTGCTGCAGGAGGTGTTCCTCTCGGCGGTCCGCAAGGCGCGCGAGCCGGTGACGATGTTCCTCGTCAACGGCGTGATGCTCCAGGGCGAGATCGCGGCCTATGACCTGTTCTGCATGCTGCTGCGGCGGGACGGTCTCAGCCAGCTCGTCTACAAGCATGCGATCTCGACGGTGCAGCCGGCCCATCCGATCAACCTGGCCGAGATCGACAGCTCGGACGACGATTGAGCGTCTTCAACCGTGACGAGGACGACGGGCTGAGCCGCGGCGCGCGAGCGCTGGTGGCCCTGCCCGAACGTTCCGGCGACAACCCTCGCAGCGCGGAAGCGCGACTCGACGAGGCGGCAGGGCTTGCCGCCGCGATCGGGGTCGACGTGGTCGACAAGCTCGCCTTCCGCCTGCGCGATCCCAAGCCCGCCACGCTGTTCGGCTCCGGCCAGGTTGACCAGATCGCGCTCGCCGCCCGTCAGGGCGAGGCGGAGCTGATCATTGTCGACGCCGCGCTGACGCCGATCCAGCAGCGCAACCTGGAGAAGGCGACCGAGGCGAAGGTGATCGACCGGACCGGTCTGATCCTGGAGATCTTCGGCGAGCGCGCGGCGACCGCCGAGGGCCGACTGCAGGTCGAGCTCGCCCATCTCGACTATCAGGCGGGCCGTCTCGTGCGGAGCTGGACCCATCTCGAACGGCAGCGCGGCGGCTTCGGCTTCCTCGGCGGCCCGGGCGAGACCCAGATCGAGGCCGACCGCCGCCTGATCCGCGACCGGATGGCGAAGCTGCGCCGCGAACTGGAGCAGGTGCGCCGCACCCGCGGCCTCCACCGCGCCCGGCGGCAGCGCGCGCCCTGGCCGGTGATCGCACTGGTCGGCTATACCAATGCCGGCAAGTCGACCCTGTTCAACCGCATGACCGGGGCGAAGGTGATGGCAGAGGACCTGCTGTTCGCCACGCTCGATCCGACGATGCGGCAGATTTCGCTGCCCGGCCTCGACAAGGCGATCCTGTCCGACACGGTCGGCTTCGTCTCCGACCTGCCGACCCAGCTCGTCGCCGCCTTCCGCGCGACGCTGGAAGAGGTGACCGGCGCCGACATCATCCTCCACGTCCGCGACATCTCGCACCCCGACAGCGATGCCCAGGCGGGCGACGTGCTGGCGGTGCTCGGCGAGATCGGCGTCGGCCCCAGGGCCCCGGAAGGCGAGGCGGGGGAGGGAGCGCCGATCCTCGAGGTCTGGAACAAGATCGACATGCTCGATCCCGAGGCGCGCGCCGCGACCGAAGCGGAAGCCGCTCGCCGCGACGACGTCGCGCCTCTGTCCGCGTTGACCGGCGAGGGCGTCGAGGAACTGCGCCGGCTGGTGTCCGATCGGCTGTCGACAGGCAATCGAGTCCGCACCCTGTCCGTGCCGATCGCCGACGGCGCGGCGCTGGCCTGGCTCCATGCCAATGGCGAGGTGATCGGACAGGAGGTCGAAGGCGATACGATGATCGTCGAAGTGCGGCTGTCGGACAAGGACCTGGCACGGTTCGAGGCGCGCTGACAGGCGCGGACCGCCCCGTTCAGCATCCGTCCACGCCCGCGACGGTTTCCAGCGCCCCACAGGCGACGAGCGACCGTGCCGCCGGCCAATAGTCCTTTGCAGGGACGGGCCGCTCGGCGGCGTGCCAGAGGGCGATCTCCACAGGGCTGGCGTCGCGCACGAGACCGGCGATGCCCGGGGCCACGAGCAGTCGGTGCGAACCCTCGCATATGGCGGGCCAGCGTCGCGTTTTGGCGAGAGCTTCGAGGAGCTGTTCGACAGGCGCGTGCAACTCGACGAGATCGGCATGAGGCGACCGCTGGACCATGCTGTCGATCGACGCGGGACGGATAAGTCGGCGCATGGTCGATGCGCCTCTTGCACGGATCACGGCGCGTTCGAAGCGGCACAGGCTCGATGCGTGGCTCGGCCGGTCCAGTCGCCTGGAGACGAAGGTGAGAAAGGCTTCAGCTTCCGTTTCAAAGAAGGAACTGGTCCCGCCGCCGCGTGCGACCCATTCGGCGACGATCTCCTCGCGATCATCTTCGGTCAATATGGCGAGGGTCAAGGGAGCGGCGCGACGGACGCGGCCCATGCACCAGCTGTGGCGAACCCGCCGCGTCAGGGCGAGGCCGGAAACCGAGAGACCCGGGGGCACGGGCCGATCTTCCCCACCATGCCGGACAGCATCGGCCAGGGCGCGTTGATAGTCGCTCAGGCGAGGCATGGATCGGCCTTCGCCACGGCCTTGTGCCGGGTCCAGATGGCGCGGAGCCGGCCCAATTCCTCGACGATCGCCGCGGGACCGAGCCGCCGTGCATGGTCGGCCATGATCTCGAAAACGACGCCGCCGACATGCGGGCAGCGGGGAAGCACGTCATCCAGCAGCGCCCAGACCGGTTGCGGGGTCCGGCCATCATGCGAATCGAGGCGGAAGCCATCCGACCAGCGGCCGCCGGCGATGTGGATTTCACCGACGCGATCCAGACGGAGGGCATCGATCAGCCCGGCGGCATCGTCGCCGTTATTGACCGCGTTGCAATGGAGATTGTGCAGGTCGAGGAGAAAGCCGCAATCGCCGGTTTCCGCGATGCGGTTGAGGAAATGCGCCTCATCCCGGATTCCGTCGGAACGGGGAAGGCGGCCGAGATAATGGGCGCCGTTCTCGAGCAGAAAGGGAACGCCGAAGGCGGCGTTCAGCCGGCGAGTCCGGTTCGCGACCGTCGCAGCGGCCGCCTGGGTGAACGGCAAGGGCAGGGGAACGCCGATATCGCGTTCACCGCATCCATCGTCCATGTCGATCGTCTGGAAGTGCAGATGCTCGCTGTGCCACGCGAAAGGCCATTCCTGCTGGAAGGTCTCCAGCATCGCGACATAATGGTCGTTCCAGCGGCCCGCCGATCCGATCGACAATTCGACGCCATGGACGACGATGGGGAGGCCGCCGCAGACATCCCGTGCGGTTTCGAGCAGGCCCATATCGAGCACCATGCCGGGCGCTCCATAGCGGGGGCGGCATAATATATCCGGCGTGATTTCGACGAAGTCGATCAATCCGGATGTGTAGAGCGCCGCATCGAGATCCGGGAGATAGGGCAGGCCCACTCCCAGGGGAGCGGGCCTGCGCCAGATGTCCCGGTCCGCGACCCGGTTCGCATCGCAGGCCGTCATGTCGATTGTCCCGGAGTCTGAAACGGCCAGGGCCTAGAAGCCCCGCGTTCCCTGGGAGATCACGATGTCCTTGAACTCCGCGATCGGATCGTCGTGGAAGTGCAGATCGATATAGGCGAGGCGACCGCAACCTTCGCAGCCGGCAAGACCCGCGACCTTCGCCACGAGTTCGTTAAGTTGTTTGATCGATTGGCGCTGCATGCCAAGTACCGCCGAGAACTGCTTCGTGGTGTTAAAGCGTCCCATGACCATCTCCTATGAAAAACCGGATCATGCCGGTGTCAGCTATCAAGATGAGGGGCGGGTGCCGCACGATATCATCTGACCATCGCTTGACATTGATGGTCCCCTTTTCAGGATAGCTGAAGGAAGTGATAAGCCTGTTGGCGATATGGGACGCGTGACGATCATCACGACGCCATAAATGGTAAAGAAATTCGTGAGTTCAGGCGGGGCGCATGAAGGTAACTACCGCCCGGCGGGGTGGGATCGGCCCGCCTCTCCGGCCTTGGCTCGCACCCAGAGCTCTTCCTTTTCATCGAGCGTCAGGCCGGCGAAGCGGTCGCCCGCCATGTCCTCCATGGCGCGGAAGCGTTTCTCGAACTTGGCGTTGGCCGCGCGCAGGGCGGCTTCGGGATCGATTCCGCATTTGCGCGCCCAGTTGACCAGGGCGAACAACAGGTCGCCCATCTCCTCGAAGCGGTGCTCCGCCGAGGTCGCCCGGTCGACCTCGTCGATTTCCTCGACGACCTTCTCGCGCGCGCCGCTCTGGTCCGGCCAGTCGAAGCCGGTCCGCGCGGCGCGCTTCTGGAGTTTCTCGGCGCGGAGCAGCGCGGGCAGGGCGGACGCCACCCCGGCCAGCGCGCTGCCGTCCTCCGACGCGCCCGCGCGCTCGGCGGCCTTGATCTCCTCCCAGCCGGGGCTCGCGCCATCGCCGAACACGTGCGGATGGCGCCGGATCATCTTCGCGCTGATCGAAGCGAGCACGTCCTTCAGGTCGAACGCGCCGGCCTCTTCGGCCATGCGGGCGTGGAAGACGACCTGGAGCTGGAGGTCGCCGAGCTCGTCGCGCAACGCCGCCATGTCGTCGCGCTCGATCGCGTCGGCGACCTCATAGGCCTCCTCGATCGTATAGGGGGCGATGGTGCGGAAATCCTGCTCGACGTCCCAGGGGCAGCCGGTTTCCGGGTCGCGCAGCCGCGCCATGATGTCGCGAAGTTCCTCAAGCATCGCCGTCATTTATCCCAGGGCGGCACCGGCGAGAAGAGCGTCCGGAAATGGTCGACGAAGGCGTCGGCATTGGGCGCCCCGGCGGTGCCGCGCGGCTGCACCGCGTAGATGGCGACGTCGGTCGCGCCGCTGATCTCCGGCAGGATCCGGACCAGCGATCCGTCGCGCAGCGCCGGACCGACGTCCCAGGTCGACCGCAGGGCGATGCCGAGCCCTGCGATGGTCAGCTCGCGCGCGACCTCGCTCGAATTGGTGCGCACCGCGCTTACCCCATCGAGCGCCACCGGGCCGCCGGGGCCTTCGAGGCGCCAGGGGAACTGGTGATCGGCGGCGAGCAGCCGGTGCCGGCCGAGGTCGGCGAGGCTTGCGGGCGTGCCCTGGGCGGCGAGATAGCCGGGGGCGGCGCAGAGGATGCGGCGATTCTCGGCGAGGGGGTGCGCGACCAGCGACCCTTCCGGCTGGGTGGCGATGCGGATCGCGACGTCGATCCGTTCGCCGAGGAGGTCGACGAAGCCATCGTCGAGATCGAGCGACAGCTCGATCCGGGGATAGCGATCGAGGAAGGCGCGGAGATAGGGCGCGACGTGCATCCGCCCGAACGAGGTCGGCGCCGAGACCCGCAACCGCCCGCCCGGCTGCCCGACCCGCCCGGCCACCCGCGCCTCGGCGGTGCGGACGGCATCGAGGATGTGGCTCGCATCCTCGTAGAAGCCCTGGCCGACATCGGTGAGCAGCAGCCGCCGCGTGGTGCGGTGGACCAGCGTCGCCCCCAGCCGCGCCTCCAGCCGGGCGAGGCGCTTCGACACCATCGCCGGCGATATGCGCAGCCGCCGGCCCGCGGCGGACAGGCTGCCGGCCTCGACGATGGTGACGAACAGATTGTAATCTTCGTGCATCCTGCCCCTCTGCTGCCCCAACATCGGTTGCAATGCCATCGCTAATCCCGGATGACGGGGCGGGGGTTGGCAGCAGCAGGGATCGGCGGTGCTTCAGCGATGGCTGTTCCATCTGGGCTGCGTGCTGGCGCTGGCCTGGCCCGCCTTCGTCAATGGGCAGCCCTTCTATTTCCCCGACAGCACCGCCTATGTCCGCGCCGCCGACAGCGCCGCCTACATCTTCTCGGGCGAGCGCATCCGCACCGAATGGACCGAGCATTATCGCCGCTCGCTCGACCCCGAGGGCAAGGCGCGCGATTCCGACCGCCATGTCGGCGCCCGCGGCAACGACCTTGCCACCGAGAGTATCATGGCCGGCCGATCGCCTTATTTCGGGGCGCTGCTGTGGCTCAGCTACCTGCTCAGCCGCTTCTGGCTGTTCGTCGTCGCGCAGGCGGCGATCGCCTATTGGCTGATCCGGATCACGCTCCGCCTGTTCGATCTCGCCCGGCCGGCGATCGTCGCCGGCACCGTGCTGCTGCTGTCGGCGGTCACCGCCTTGCCCTATTTCACCGGCCTGCTGATGCCCGACCTGCTCGCCGCGATCGGCATCCTCGCCTTCCTGCTGCTCGCGATCGACCGGGGGCGGTTGGCGCGGGGCGAGCGGATCGGGCTGCTCGCGCTGCTGCTGCTGTCGGTGATCGCCCACCTCACCCATATCCTGATCGTCGCGGCAATGGCGGCGGTGCTGGCGATCTGGGCGCTGGCGCGGCGCTGGCCGCGCGCGCGGACCGCCGCGCCGATCGTGCCGACGCTGCTGATCCTCGCCGCCGGGGTCGGATCGGTGCTGGTCACCTCGGCCGTGGTCGAGCAGGTGTTCGGCCGCAAGCCGCTGCTCGTCCCGCTGCTCACCGCGCGCTTCATGGCGGACGGGCCCGGCCTCGACTATCTGCGCCGCCATTGCCCGGAGGCGGGCTTCGCCGCCTGCGCCTGGGCCGATCGCGACCGGGTGGCGGCGGCGGACCTGCTCTGGTCGCACGATCGGGCGAAGGGCGGCTATATGTTCGCCGACGCCGCGACCCGCCGGGCGCTGTCGGCCGAGGACAAGGCGTTCGCCCTGGCGGTGCTCGTCGAGCATCCGCTGGCGCAGGGGGCGGCGATCGCCCGCAACGGCTGGTGGCAGGCGATCGCGGTGGAGGCCGACCTGCTCAACTATTCCTGCGCCGCCGGCCCGCATTGCTGGCCGGCGCTGCCGCCGCGCGAGCGGGCGGCGTTGCGGGCCAGCCTCGGCGGCCAGGGGCTATGGCCGCAGCCGGCGATCGCGCGGCTGCAGCAGGGCGCGATCGTTGTCGCGATCCTGCTGCTGCTGGCCTGGCTGGCGGTCGATGCGCGGCGCGGCGGCGAGCGGCGCGACGACCTGCGCCTCTGGCTGCTGCTGATCGTCGTCGCGCTGGCGGCCAATGCCCTGCTCGGCGGCGGCATATCTGAACCGCAGGCGCGCTATCAGGCGCGGATCGCCTGGCTGCTGCCGCTGGTCGCCATCATAGCGGGACTGCTCTGGCGCGGCGGCGGGGAAGGGCAAGCGACGGACGGATGACAAGCCTCGCGGCCCCGGCTATCAGGCCGTCATGACGCTCGATATCGCCGTGATCCTGCCCTGCTACAACGAGGAAGCGGCGATCGGCACGACGGTCGCGGCCTTCCGCCACGCATTGCCCGACGCGCGCATCTATGTGTTCGACAACAACAGCCGCGACCGCACGGTCGAGGTCGCGCGCGCCGCGGGCGCGATCGTCCGGACCGAGCGGATGCAGGGCAAGGGCCATGTCGTGCGACGGATGTTCTCCGACGTCGAGGCCGACATCTATGTGATGGCCGACGGCGACGCGACCTATGACGCGGCCGCCGCGCCGGAGATGATCCGGATGATGCTCGACGAGCGGCTCGACATGGTGGTCGGCGCACGCAAGTCGGAGGTCGAGGCCGCCTATCGGCGCGGCCACCGCTTCGGCAACCGCATGCTGACCGGTCTGCTGGCGCGACTGTTCGGACGGACTTTTTCCGATATCTTATCGGGTTACCGGGTTTTTTCGCGACGATTTGTCAAGAGTTTCCCGGTGCTCTCGGCGGGCTTCGAGATCGAGACCGAGATCAGCATCCACGCGCTGGAGCTGCAGATGCCGGTGGGAGAGCTCGTCACCCAATATGGCGCGCGGCCCGAGGGATCGGCGTCGAAGCTGTCGACCTATCGCGACGGCTGGCGCATCCTCTGGACGATCGCGACGCTGTTCCGGATCGAGAAGCCGATGCTGTTCTTCGGGGTGATCGCGGCGGCACTGGCGCTGTTCGCCGTTCTCCTCGCCATCCCGCTCGGCATCACCTATCTCCAGACCGGGCTGGTGCCGCGCCTGCCGACCGCCTTGCTCGCCACCGGGCTGATGATCCTCGCCTTCCTCAACCTGTTCTGCGGGCTGATCCTCGCCACCGTCGTGCGCGGCCGGCGCGAGGTGCGGCGGCTCGCCTATCTCAGCTTCGCCGCACCGGGCGGGGATGATCGCTCGATCGGCAGCACCACCGCCTGACCCTCGATCGTGCCGGTCCAGGCGCGAATATTATAGCAATCGCTCAAATATTCGGGGATCAACACCGCGCCGGGGTCGCCATCGGCGATGAGCCGTCCCTGGTGGAGCAGCAGCAGCCGATCGCAGAAGCGCGCCGCCATCGCCAGGTCGTGGAGGATGAGCAGGACGAGCGTCCCGGCCTCGGCCTCGGCGCGCATCAGATCCATCAGTTCGAGCTGGTGGCCGGGGTCGAGCGCGGCGAGCGGCTCGTCGACCACCAGCACCGGCGCCTCGGCCGCGAGCGCGCGGGCGATCAGCACGCGGGCGCGCTCGCCGCCCGACAGTTCGGTGACGACCCGGTCGCGCAGGCCGCCGATGTCGGCGCGCGCCATCGCCCGCTCGACCGCGTCGCGGTCCGCGCGCGCCATCGCCGAGAAGGGGGCGAGGTGGGGCAGGCGGCCGAGCGCGACCAGCCGCTCGGCGGTCAACGGCCAATGCACGGTCTGCCCCTGCGGCAAATAGGCGATGCGGCGGCCGAGATCGGCGGGAGAAAAGGCGCGGACGTTGGTCCCGTCGATCGCGACGCGCCCGGAGGACGAGCGGAGCAGCCCGGTCACGGCGCGCGCGAGCGTCGACTTGCCGGCGCCGTTGGGGCCGATGACGCCCACCAGGCTGCCCGAACGCATCTCGGCGTCGATCCCGTGCAGGATCGCGCGGCCGCCGAGATCGATCCGCAGCGCCTCGATCGACAAGGTCACCATAGCCGCCGCTCGCGCACCAGATGATAGAGGAAGACGGGCACGCCGAGCAGCGAGGTCAGCACCCCGAGCCGCAGCTCGCTGTCGGCGGTCGGGATCAGCCGCACCGCGATGTCGGCCGCGCTGAGCAGCGCCGCGCCGCCGAGCGCCGAGGGCAACAGCAGCGCCGAGGGCGAGCGATCGGTGAGCGGGCGGAGCAGATGCGGAACGATCAGCCCGACGAAGCCGATCGCGCCCGACACCGCGACCGCGCCGCCGACTCCGATCGCGACCCCGGCGAGCAGCCGCCAGCGCAGCGCGCGCAGGTCGACGCCGAGCGTCCGGGCGGCATCCTCGCCCAGCGTCAGCGCGTCGAGCGCGCGGGCGTTCCACAGCAGCAGCGTGGCGCCGATCGCGATGCAGGGCAGCGCCAGCCAGAAATGCTCGAACGAGCGATCCTCGAGCGATCCCATCAGCCAGCTCATGATCTCCATCGCTGCGAAGGGGTTGGGCGCGAGGTTGAGCGCGAGGCTGATCCCCGCGCCGCCGAGCGTACCGACCGCGATCCCGGCGAGGATCAGCGAGAGCGGGCTTTCGGCGCGCCGGGCGAGCAGCAGCAGCGGCGCGAGACCGAGCAGCGCGCCGGCGACCGCGAGCAGCGGCAGCGCCAGCGGATGCGCCTGGGCGAGCCCGAAATAAAGCGCGATCACCGCGCCGAGCGCCGCGACGTTGGAGGTGCCGAGCACCGAGGGCTCGGCGAGCGGATTGCGCAGATAGCCTTGCAGGACCGCGCCGCCGAGACCGAGCATCCCGCCGACCAGCAGGCCGAGCAGTGCGCGCGGCAGCCGCAGTTCGAGGAGCACGGCGCGCAGCACCGGATCGCCGCCGCCCGCCAGGATCGCCGCGATCTCGCCCGACCCGAAGCGGGTCGGCCCGGTCAGCAGCGAGGCGAGCGCGAGCAGCAGCGCGGCGGCGGCCAACGCGGCGATCAGGATCAGACGCTTGGGGAGGGGGCTGCTCATCGGGGCGGGTTGACCCTAGCGGGCCCTTCTCCGAATGAGAAGCCGATGCGGTTCCGAAATCTTGGCAAGTTCCTGACCGGGTTGGCGCTGGCGCTCGCGATAGCAGGGCCGCTGTCGGCCGCGCCGCGGCGGATCGTCTCGCTCAGCCTGTGCGCCGACCAATATCTGCTGCTGCTCGCCGATCCGGGCCAGATCGTCGCGCTCAACCGCTTCTCGCACGATCCGGCGATGTCGTGGGGCGTGGCGAAGGCGCGGCGCTTCCCGGCGGTGCGCGGCAGCGCCGAGGAGATGCTGACGCTGAAGCCCGACCTGGTATTCACCTCGGGCTTCGGCACCCCCGCGGCGCTGGCGGTGCTCCGCAGCCGCAAGGTGCGGCTGGTCGACATCGGCTGGGCCGACAGCTTCGCCAGCATCGAACGGACCGCGCGGACGATCGCCGCCGAGATCGGCCACCCCGAGCGCGGCGAGGCGCTGGTCGCGGCGATGCGCGCGCGGCTGAAGGCGCTGGGCCCGCCGCCGGGTCGCGGCCGGGTCGCAGCCTATTATCAGCGGCGCGGCTATCTGACCGGGCAGGGGACGCTGGTCGACGAGATGATGCGCCGGGCGGGGTTGGCCAATCTCGCGACCCGGCTCGACCGGCCGATGCTGTCGCACCTGTCGCTGGAGGAGATGGCGGTGGCGCGGCCCGATTTCCTGCTCGTCGAGAATGGCGACCAGGTCCGCGACAAGGGAACCGAGCTGCTTCAGCACCCGCTGCTTCGCCGCGCGGTACCGCCGGGACGGCGCATCGTCATCCCCGAGGCGCTGACGACCTGCGGCGGCCCGTCCTATCCCGATGCGATGGCGACGCTGTATCGGGGGATCGAGCGGGCGGATCGCTAATCGTCATGCCAGCCCTCGACTGCCTGCAAGGCAGGCGCTCGGGATAAACTTCAGCCGAAGGCTGAAGGCTGGCATCCATGTCTGCACTCTCCCCGATGGTCATCTGGTTGATGAGAGACATGGACCCCAGCCTTCGCTGGGGTGACGTGGCGGTTCAACGCGCCTCGCCGTCCTCGCCGCGATATTTGAGTTCGAGATAGCGGCCCTGGGTCGCCAGCTTGTTGAGATCGCCGCTGACGATCTGCTCGCTCAGCCGCGCCAACTCCTCGTCGACGACCTGGAGGCCCTCGACCAGCTGTCGGTCGGGCGAGCTGCCGTTGCGTTCGGCGCGGCGCATCCCCTCGGGCACGCGCTTGTAACCCTCGACCAGCTCGGGAAGCTCCTCGGCCATCAGCTTGCGGAACTCGAAGGCGGCGGGCTCGCGCGGGTCGATCTGGGCGAGCTGCGGGCCGATCGCCTCCAGCTTGATGCCGATCGCGTCGGCGAGCCGCTGGGCGGGGGCGGGAAGGGCGGGGCGCTGCGCCTCCAGCCAGCGTTCGGTCTGCGACGGCAGCAGCGGCAGCTCGCTCTTCGCCATCTGCTGCGGGGTCGGCTCGGGCGCTTGCGGCCAGCCGAGGATGCCGAAGAAGACGATCGCCATCGCCACCAGCATCAGGAAGAAGCCCCAGATGCCGAGCGGCGTGACGAAGCTGCCGATCAGCCCGCCCGCCAGCGCGACGCCCAGCACCGCGAAGAAGGCATATTTAAGCCGGCGGAAGAAACCGACGACGCGGCGGCGATGCGCCTTGATCGCGCGGGGCGTGGTGCGCGAGCGGATGCGTTCGAGCACTTCCTCGGCGCGGTCCATCGTGACGCGGCTGTCGACCATCGGCTGTCCTGCTATCCTATTCCAGCGCCTTGAACGGTTCGGCCTGCGCCTGGTTGGCGCCCTCGGCCCGGGCGATATAGCCGCGCGACTTCTCGACCTCGCTGGTCAGCGTGTTGACGGTCTGCTTCATCGACGACAGCGCCTCGACCTTGAAGCGGTCGATCGTATCCATCGTGTCGTAGATATTCTGGAAGGCGCGCTGCAGCGTCTCGATCGGGATGGTCGAGGCGGCAGCCTGCTTGTGGATCTCGCCGGTCTGGTTCTTGAGCATCGAGCCGGTCGACTCGATCATGTTCGCGGTCGTCGTGTTGAGCGCGGTGATCTGTTCGAGGACCAGCTTCTGGTTGGTCAGCGCCTGCGCGACCGTCACCGCGGTGCGCAGCGCCGAGACGGTGGTGGTCGAGGCGCGGTCGACGCCCTTGACCAGCTCGACATTGTTCTTCTTGACCAGGTCGAGCGCGAGATAGCCCTGCACGGTGACCGCCATCTGGGTCAGCAGGTCCTGGCTGCGCTGGCGGACGTAGAACAAGGCGGTCTCGCGGATCGTCCTGGCCTTCTCCGGATCGCTGCTGTCGAGTTCGAGCGCCTTGGCTTCAAGCTTCTCGTCGAGCTTCTTCGACAGGTGGATCATCTGTTCGAGCCGGCCCATCGCCGCCCACAGATTCTGCCGTTCGACGTCGATCGCGGCATTGTCCTTGATCAGCTCGTCCTTGCCCGAGGCGAGATTGCGCAGGATCGAGGAGATGTGGCTCTGCGCCGATTTGTAGCTGTCGAAATAATCGCGCATCCGGCTGCCGAACGGGATGATCCCGAACAGCTTCTTGCGGGTGAACAGGTCACCCTTCGAACCGGGGTCGAGATCCTCGATGGTGCGGCGCAGTTCGGCCAGATCGGCGCCGACGCCGGTATCGGCGTCCATCGCGCGGACCGGGCGATCGAGGAAGCGGTTCGACTGGCCGGCCGCCTCGGCGATCTCCTTGCGGCCCATATTGCTGATCGAATCGACGCGCTTGCCGAATTCGGGGCTGTTGACGTCCTGCGCCACCAGGTCCTCGACGAAGCCGTCGACCTTCTCGTCGAGCTTGGTGCGCTGCTCGTCGCTGAGCGGCACGAGACCGGCGGCCTTCTCCGGGGCGAGCACCTTCACCGGAGCCGGCGCCTGGAGCACCAGATCGGGTTCCTCGGTCGTCGTCGTGGTTGCCATGCCCCTTCGTCTCCTGCTGCGTTGGTGGACGGAAGATGGCCGCATGAGGTGCATTATTCAAGCGATACGGCGGCCGTGCGTCGCGGCCATTCGGGCTGCCCATTGCGATTGCGCATTCCAAAATCGTTACATTGCATTTTATGCAATCGTTATTGCCGCATCAGCATTTGTCGAATCGGACGGCGGCCATCAAAGGGAGCGGGCCTTTCAGGCATCCTCTCCTAATGACTTACGGGCTGGTTCTTCGGAGCCGGCCCTTTTTTTGTCGGCAGGCGATCGGGGCTGCCATTCGGATAAAGGTCGAAAGGGCGGAACGGCGCCCTTGTTGCATTGCGCCAATTCCGCTATGCGCGCGCCAGATTCCTCCAAACAGGACCGGATACTATATGAGCCTTCGCAACGTGGCCATCATCGCCCACGTCGATCACGGCAAGACCACGCTCGTCGACCAGCTTTTCCGCCAGTCGGGCACCTTCCGCGACAATCAGCGCGTCGAAGAGCGCGCGATGGATTCGAACGACCTCGAAAAGGAGCGCGGGATCACCATCCTGGCCAAGTGCACCTCGGTCGAATGGGAAGGCACCCGCATCAATATCGTCGACACGCCCGGCCACGCCGATTTCGGCGGCGAGGTGGAGCGCATCCTGTCGATGGTCGACGGCGTCATCCTGCTAGTCGACTCGTCGGAAGGGGCGATGCCGCAGACAAAGTTCGTGACCGGCAAGGCGCTGGCGCTGGGCTTGCGCCCGATTGTCGTCGTCAACAAGATCGACCGCCCGGACGAACGCACCCAGGAGGTCCTCGACGAGGTGTTCGACCTGTTCGTCTCCTTGGACGCGACCGACGAGCAGCTCGACTTCCCGGTCCTGTTCGCCAGCGGCCGCAACGGCTATGCCAATGAGGACCCGTCGGCGCGCTCGGGCACGCTCAAGCCGCTGTTCCAGAAGATCGTCGATCATGTCCCGGCGCCGAAGGCCGATCCCTCCGGCCCGTTCAAGTTCCTGGTGACGCTGCTCGACCGCGACAATTTCCTCGGCCGCATCCTCACCGGCCTGGTCCATAGCGGCACCGTCAAGATCAACTCGCCGATCCACGCGCTCGATCCCGACGGCAAGGTCGTCGAGACCGGCCGCGCGTCGAAGATCATGGCGTTCCGGGGGCTCGAGCGCGTTCCCGTCGAAGAGGCGAAGGCCGGCGACATCATCTCGATCGCCGGGCTGACCGTCGCGACCGTCGCCAACACCATCGCCGATCCGAGCGTCAGCGAGCCGCTGCACGCGCAGCCGATCGACCCGCCGACGCTGTCGATGCGCTTTGCCGTCAACGACAGCCCGATGGCCGGCCGCGAAGGCACCAAGGTGACGAGCCGCATGATCCGCGACCGCCTGTTCCGCGAGGCGGAATCGAACGTCGCGATCAAGGTGACCGAGAGCGACGACAAGGACAGCTTCGAGGTCGCCGGCCGCGGCGAGCTCCAGCTCGGCGTGCTGATCGAGACGATGCGCCGCGAGGGCTTCGAACTGGGCATCAGCCGCCCGCGCGTGCTGTTCCGCGAGAATGAGCAGGGTGGCCGCGAAGAGCCCTATGAGACGGTCGTGATCGACGTCGACGACGATTATTCGGGCACGGTCGTCGACAAGATGGCGCAGCGCAAGGCCGAGATGACCGACATGCGTCCCTCGGGCGGCGGCAAGACCCGCATCACCTTCTCGGCACCGTCGCGCGGCCTGATCGGCTATCATGGCGAGTTCCTGTCCGACACGCGCGGCACCGGCATCATGAACCGGCTGTTCGAGAAATACGGCCCTCACAAGGGCAATATCGAGGGCCGCAAGAACGGCGTGCTGATCTCGAACGGCGCGGGCGAGGCGAACAGCTATGCGCTCGGCCCGCTTGAAGAGCGCGGCATCCTGTTCGTCGGCCATGGCGAGGCGCTCTACGAGGGCATGATCATCGGCGAGAACGCCAAGACCGACGATCTCGAAGTCAACCCGATGAAGGCCAAGCAGCTCACCAACTTCCGCGCTTCAGGCGGCAAGGACGACGCGATCCGCCTCACTCCGCCGAAGCGGATGACGCTGGAGCAGGCGATCGCCTATATCGACGACGACGAGCTCGTCGAGGTGACGCCGAAGTCGATCCGGCTGCGCAAGCGCCACCTCGACCCGCATGAGCGCAAGCGCGCGAGCCGGGCCAAGGCGGCGGCGTAAAGCCTCAGGAAAAAGAGGGCGTCGGAGTGATCCGGCGCCCTTTTTCGTTTTCCCCCTCGCTTGAAAGGGAGGGGGATGATGGGCCTGACGGCAAACCCCAAACCACCCTGGCGGAGGCCGGGGTCTCAGGAGAGAGGCGCTGCCCGACTCTCCCGAGATTCCGGCCTCCGCCGGAATGACGCGAGAGACAGGCCTCTAGTCGAAGAGCTCCTCCAGGAAGCTCTTCTTCCGCTTGTACTTGTAGCGGTCGTCATGGGGCCGGCCATAGGAGGGCTGCGGCGGAGTGTCATAGCCACGCTGCGGCGCCTGCGGGGCCAGCTCGGCGGCCGAGCGCTCGATGATCTTGTCGAGCTCGCCGCGGTCGAGCCAGACGCCCCGGCATTGCGGGCAATAGTCGATCTCGACGTTCTGGCGCGTGCTCATCGTCAGCGGCACCGCGCAGACGGGGCAGTTCATGGACATGGTGGTCATCTCCCTCGATGGTGCGCCCGGCGCGTGAGGAAGATGGACCCCGCGTCACCGAGCATGCTCGATGCGGTCCGACATCACGATCCGATCGGATCGCCAGAGGGGCCCGGTCCCGCTCCCTTGAGATAGGGAGCGGGCGGGGCGGGGCAAGAGCCGATCAGTTCGGCAGGTCGGTGCGGCCCATCAGGTGGAGGTCGACGGCGCGGGCGCACTGGCGGCCCTCGCGGATCGCCCAGACGATCAGGCTCTGGCCGCGCCGCATGTCGCCGCAGGCGAAGATGCCGTCCTGGCTGGTCGCATAGCCGCTGGTGTCGGCCTTGACGTTGCCGCGCGGATCGAGCTCGACGCCGGCCTGCTCGATCATCCCGGCGGTGTTCGGACCGAGGAAGCCCATCGCCAACAGGACGAGATCGGCCTTCAGGGTGAACTCGCTGCCCGGAACCTCCTGCATCCGGCCGTCGACCCACTCGACCCGCGCGCATTCGAGCGCGGTGAGTTGGCCGTTGGTGCCGATGGCGCGCTTGGTGACGACCGCCCAGTCGCGCTCGCATCCCTCTTCATGGCTCGACGAGGTGCGCAGCTTGAGCGGCCAGTTCGGCCAGGACAGAGCTTTCGCCTCCTTCTCGGGCGGCTTGGGCATGATCTCGAGCTGGGTGACCGAGGCGGCGCCCTGGCGGTTCGAGGTGCCGACGCAGTCCGAACCGGTGTCGCCGCCGCCGATCACGACGACATGCTTGCCCGTCGCGGTCAGCGAGCCACGCGGCGCGGCGCGCAGCTCGTCATCGCCGGCAACCCGCTTGTTCTGCTGGGTCAGGAACTCCATCGCGTAGCGGACGCCCGACAGCTCGAAGCCCGGAACCTCCAGCGGGCGGGGCTTCTCGGCACCGCCCGACAGCACGATCGCGTCGAAATTCTCGCGCAGCGAGTCGAGCGAGACCTGGACGCCGACCTCGGTCGAGGTGCGGAAGGTGACGCCTTCGGCCTCCATCTGCACCAGGCGGCGGTTGATCAGGTGCTTCTCCATCTTGAAGTCGGGGATGCCGTAGCGGAGCAGCCCGCCCATCCGGTCGTTCTTCTCGAACAGGGTGACACTGTGGCCGGCGCGGGCGAGCTGCTGCGCGCAGGCAAGGCCAGCCGGGCCCGATCCGACGACCGCGACCGACTTGCCCGTCTTGCGGGCCGCCGGCTGCGGCAGGATCCAGCCTTCGTCCCAGCCGCGGTCGACGATCGCGCATTCGATCGACTTGATCGTGACGGGGGTGTCCTGGATGTTCAGCGTGCAGGCGGCCTCGCATGGGGCGGGGCAGACACGCCCGGTGAACTCCGGAAAATTATTGGTAGAATGAAGAACTTCCAGTGCGTTCTTCCAGTCATCCTCGAATACAAGATGGTTCCAGTCCGGGATGATGTTGTTCACCGGACAGCCATTGTGACAGAAGGGGATGCCGCAGTTCATGCAGCGGGATGCCTGGTCGCGCAGATCGCCGTCCGGCAGCGGTACGATGAACTCGTTCCAGTGCTTCAGCCGCTCGCCGGGCTTGGCGTAGCCGCGGTCCTTGCGCTCGATCTCGAGAAATCCGGTTGCCTTGCCCATCATCAATCTCCGGTCATTCGGCGGCGACGTTGGCGGCGGCGAGGCGTTCGGCCTCAAGCTGCTGCAACGCCCGCCGATAGTCGCGCGGCATGACCTTCACGAAGCGCGACAGCGTGTTGTCCCAATCCTCCAGCAGCGCGGCGGCCTGGTCGCTGCCGGTGTGGAGATGATGCCGTTCAAGCAGGATGCGCAGCCGCGCCGCGTCGTGGCGGAGCATGTCGCCCATGCCATAGTCATGGACACTGGCGGCGCGCTGGTGCGGGCGGCCTTCCTCGACGTCGGCGTCGGCGGCTGGATCGATCGGCTCGACGTCGACCATGGCCAGGTTGCACCGCTGGCGGAACAACCCGTCGGCATCGTAGACATAGGCGATGCCGCCCGACATGCCGGCCGCGAAGTTGCGTCCGGTGCGGCCGAGCACGGCGACCACGCCGCCGGTCATATATTCGCAGCCATGGTCGCCCGTACCCTCGACCACCGCGATGGCGCCCGAGTTGCGGACCGCGAAGCGCTCGCCCGCGACGCCCTGGAAATAGGCCTCGCCCGCGATCGCGCCGTAGAGCACGGTGTTGCCGACGATGATGTTCTCCAGCGGGTCCCGGTCGACCCCGGCCGGCTGACGCACGATCACGCGGCCGCCCGACAGGCCCTTGCCGACATAGTCGTTGCCGTCGCCGGTCAGCTCCAGGGTGACGCCGTGCGCCAGGAAGGCGCCGAAGCTCTGCCCCGCGACGCCGGTCAGGCGGACGGTGATGCTGTTTTCCGGCAAACCCTCATGGCCATGGCGCCGGGCGACCTCGCCCGACAGCATCGCGCCGACGGTGCGGTTGACGTTGGCGACCGGCCGCTCGATCACCACCGGCTCGCCCCGCTCGAGCGCCGGCATCGCGGCGGCGATCAGATGGTTGTCGAGCGCGGCGTCGAGGCCATGGTCCTGGAGCTGTGAATGGTGGAGCGTGTTGCCCATCGCCGGCGTCGCCTGGTGGAGCAGGCGGCCGAGATCGACGCCGTGCGCCTTCCAATGGTCGAGCGCCGGGCGCATGTCGATCCGGTCGACCCGTCCGACCATCTCCTCGATCGTGCGGAAGCCCATCTCGGCCATGATCTGGCGTAGTTCCTCGGCGACGAAGAAGAAATAGTTGATCACATGCTCGGGCTGGCCGGTGAAGCGCGCGCGCAGCACCGGGTCCTGGGTCGCGACGCCGACCGGGCAGGTGTTGAGATGGCACTTGCGCATCATGATGCAGCCGGCGGCGATCAGCGGTGCGGTGGCGAAGCCGAACTCGTCGGCGCCCAGCAGCGCGCCGATCGCGACGTCGCGGCCGGTGCGCAGCCCGCCGTCGACCTGGACCGCGATGCGGCTGCGCAGGCCGTTGAGCAGCAGCGTCTGCTGGGTCTCGGCCAGGCCGATCTCCCACGGGCTGCCGGCATGGGTGAGCGAGGTGAGGGGGGAGGCGCCGGTGCCGCCCTCATAGCCCGAGATGGTGACATGGTCGGCGCGCGCCTTGGAGACGCCCGCCGCGACCGTGCCGACGCCGACCTCCGACACCAGCTTCACCGAGATGCGGGCGCCGGTGTTGACGTTCTTGAGGTCGTGGATGAGCTGCGCCAGGTCCTCGATCGAATAGATGTCGTGGTGCGGTGGCGGCGAGATCAGGCCGACGCCGGGCGTCGAATGGCGGACGCGGGCGATGTTCTTGTCGACCTTGTCGCCGGGCAGCTGGCCGCCTTCGCCGGGCTTCGCGCCCTGCGCCATCTTGATCTGGATGTCGTCCGCGTTGACCAGATATTCGGCGGTGACGCCGAACCGGCCCGAGGCGACCTGCTTGATCGCCGAGCGCATCGAGTCGCCGTTGGGCAGCGGCTTGAAGCGGTCGACTTCCTCGCCGCCCTCGCCGGTGTTCGAACGGCCGCCGATGCGGTTCATCGCCATCGCCAGGGTGGTGTGCGCCTCGCGCGAGATCGAGCCGAAGCTCATCGCGCCGGTGGCGAAGCGCTTGACGATTTCGGAGGCCGGTTCGACCTCGTCGATCGACAGCGGCCGGTCGGCCTTCTTCAGTTCCATCAGGCCGCGGATCGTCAGCAGCCGGGCGTTCTGCTCGTTGATCGAGCGGGCGAACGCCTCGTAGCGCTCCTTGCTGTTGCCGCGCACCGCATGCTGGAGCGCCGAGACGCTCTCGGGCGTCCAGGCATGTTCCTCGCCGCGGATGCGGTAGCCATAGACGCCGCCGACATCGAGCATGTTGCGATATATCGGGTTGTCGCCATAGGCGGCGGCGTGGCGGCGGACGGTCTCCTCGGCGAGCTCGGCCAGGCCGATGCCCTCGATCGTCGTCGCGGTGCCGGTGAAATATTTGTCGACGAAGGCTGACGACAGGCCGATCGCGTCGAAGATCTGCGCGCCGCAATAGCTCTGATAGGTCGAGATGCCCATCTTGGACATGACCTTGAGGATGCCCTTGCCGATCGCCTTGATATAGTTTTTCTGCACAGCGTTGGGCGACAGCGGCAGCTCCTGGCGGACGCGGATCTCCTCCAGCGTGTCGAAGGCGAGCCAGGGGTTGATCGCCTCCGCGCCATAGCCGGCGAGCACGCAGAAATGATGGACCTCGCGCGCCTCGCCGGTCTCGACGACGAGGCCCGTCTGCATGCGCAGGCCCTGCTTGACGAGGTGATGGTGGACGGCGGCAGTCGCCAGCAGCGCCGGCATCGCGATCCGGTCGGCGCTCTGGGCGCGGTCGGACAGGATCAGGATGTTCTTGTCGGCGAGCACCGCCTCGGTTGCCGCCCAGCACATCTCCTTGAGCGCCATGGCGAGGCCGTCGGCCCCGGTCGCGGCGTCCCAGGTGATGTCGATCGTCTCGGTGCGGAAGGCGCCGTCGAGCTGTTCCTCGGCCGATCGGATGCGGGTCAGGTCGCGGTTGGTGAGGATCGGCTGGTCGACCTCAAGCCGCTTATGGGTGCCGGCCTCGCGGCCGAGCAGGTTGGGGCGCGGGCCGATCATCGACACCAGCGACATCACCAGCTCCTCGCGGATCGGGTCGATCGGCGGGTTGGTGACCTGCGCGAAGTTCTGCTTGAAATAGTCGTAGAGCAGGCGCGGACGGGCCGAGAGCACGGCGATCGGCGTGTCGGTGCCCATCGATCCGATCGGGTCCTCGCCGGCGCGGGCCATCGGTTCGAGGAACCGGGCGATGTCCTCCTGCGAATAGCCGAACGCCTGCTGGCGATCGAGCAGCGCCTGGGGATCGTTGGGCAAAGCGGGGGCGGCGGTCCCGTCGTCGGTCGCCAGCACCTCGAGGTCCTTGAGCTTGTACTGGTTCGCTTCGAGCCACTTGGCATAGGGCTCGGCCTCGGCGAGGCTGGCCTTGATCTCCTCGTCCTCGATGATCCGGCCCTGCTCCATGTCGATCAGCAACATCTTGCCGGGCTGGAGGCGCCACTTGCGGACGATCTTCTCCTCGGGAACCGGCAGCACGCCCGATTCCGACGCCATGATCACATGATCGTCATCGGTGACGAGGAAGCGGGCGGGGCGCAGGCCGTTGCGGTCCAGCGTCGCGCCGATCTGGCGGCCGTCGGTGAAGGCGACGGCGGCGGGGCCGTCCCACGGCTCCATCAGCGCGGCGTGATATTCGTAGAAGGCCTTGCGCGCCGGGTCCATCAGCGGGTTGCCGGCCCACGCCTCGGGGATCAGCATCATCACCGCATGCGCCAGCGAGTAGCCGCCCGCGACGAGCAGTTCGAGCGCGTTGTCGAGGCAGGCGGTATCGGACTGGCCGTGTGGGATGATCGGCCAGATCTTGTCGAGATCGGCGCCGATCAGGTCGGATTCCATCGTCCGGCGGCGGGCGTTCATCCAGTTGACGTTGCCGCGCACCGTGTTGATCTCGCCGTTATGGGCGATGAAGCGGTAGGGGTGCGCCAGCTTCCAGCTCGGGAAGGTGTTGGTCGAGAAGCGCTGGTGGACCAGCGCGATCGCCGAGGTGGTCAGCGGATCGGAAAGGTCCTTGTAGAAGCTGCCGACCTGGCCCGCGAGCAGCAGCCCCTTGTAGACCACGGTGCGGCTGGAGAAGGACGGCATGTAGAGGTCGGTCAGGCCCGGCAGGTCGTGCTTGCGGGCCAGCGCCTCGAGCGGGTTCTGCGTCTGCTTGCGGATGACGAGCAGCTTGCGCTCGAACGCGTCCTGGTCGACGCAGTCCGCGCTGCGGCCGATGATCGCCTGGCGGATCACCGGCATCTCGTCGAGCACCGCCTGGCCGAGGCCGGTGGTGTCGACAGGCACGTCGCGCCAGCCGATCAGGCTCTGGCCTTCCTTGACGATGAACTTCTCGAAATTGCCGACCGCGAGGTCGCGTGCCGCGGCGTCGCGTGGCAGGAAGCACATGGCGACGCCATAATGGCCGGGCGGGGGCAGGGTGAAGCCGATGCCCTCGGCCCAGGCGCGAAACAGCGCATCGGGAATCTGGATCAGGATGCCCGCGCCGTCGCCCAGCAGCGGATCGGCGCCGACCGCGCCGCGATGGTCGATCTTGAGCAGGATCTCGAGGCCGCGCTGGACGATCGTGTTGGATTTCTCGCCACGGATGTTGGCGATGAAGCCGACGCCGCAGGCGTCGTGCTCGTTGCGGCTATCGTACAGACCCTGATTGTGCGGATAGGCCATCCGGCATGCTGCTCCCTTGGGCCCGATCGCGCGGGCGTTTCGGCCGTGCCTATACAGGGATGATATCGCGAGTGAACCTTCAAAATCACGTGTCGCTGCAAACTAATCTTTCAAGCACGCCTCCTGACGCGATAATTTCCCGTTTTTTCGTCGATCCATGCAAAATCGGGTGGTTTTCGGGCCGGCCCGGTATCCGTATAGTCCCCAATGTCGGAGCGGCCATTCCGCACCTAGCAATTCTCCGGACGCACGAGACGGAGACATGGCGGTGAAGAACATCCTTTTGCTGGTGCACGACGACCAAGGGCAGGAGGCGCGTTTCCAGGCGGCGCTCGACGCCACCCGAGCGCTGGATGGGCATCTCACCTGCGTCGACGTCGTCATACCATCGCAGACGCCGGCCGAGCTGTGGGATGGCGGCGCGGGAAGCGCGATGCTGTTGGCCGAGGAACGGCAGCGCGAGGCGGCGAACCGCACGACGCTGGAGCAGCGGCTGGCGAAGGAGGACGTCTCCTGGAACTGGATCGACATGGTCGGCGAGCCGGGCCGATGCCTGCGCGGGGCTGCGGCGATCGCCGACCTGATCGTCGTCGATTGCGACCCGGACGGCGCCGCCGCCGGGCTGGTGTTGGAGAGCGGGCCGCCGGTCCTGGCGGTGCCCGGTCGGGCCCGGGGCATCGCGCTGGGCGGCCGCGCGCTGGTGGCGTGGGATGGTTCGCCCGAGGCCGAGGCGGCGCTGCGCGCGGCGGTGCCTCTGCTCCTGCTGGCCGAACAGGTGATGATCCTGCAGGTCGACGACGGATCGATCCGCATCCCGGCCGGCGAGGCGGCGAGCTTCCTGTCGCGGCACGGCATCCACCCGCTCGTCATCCTCGAAAAGGCGAAGAAGGGGCAGGCGGCGACGAACATCATCGCCGCGATCGTCGGGCACCGCGCCGATTATCTGGTAATGGGCGGCTTCGGTCGGTCGCGTCTCGTCGAGGCGCTGTTCGGCGGGGTGTCGCGCAACCTGCTCCTGAAAAGTCCTGTGCCGCTGTTCATGGCGCACTGAAGCAGATCGTTTCGCTCCTTGCGGGCGGCCCGGTTGCCCTTATGGTCGGCGCCGTGCGGATCCGGGGAAATATCTCGATGGGCAGGACCGTCCCGGCCCTTCTTCTCGCCCTCGCGGCGGTGGGCGTCGCCGCGCTGGTCCAGGCCGAGCTGGCGATGTCGACCGGCGCGGCGGGCGACTATCTGCCGCTGATCGTCGCGATGCTCGTCGCCGGCCTGACCGGCGGCAGCGCGGCGGCGGTAGTGGCGGCGCTCGCGGCGCTCGCCTTCGTCGTCTGGCAGGGCGCGGGCACGCCGCTCGACCATGCACGCGCCGCGGACCTCGCCGGCTTCCTCCTGGTAGCGGCGGTCATCGTCGGGCTGTCGCGTTCGGTCGAGCGGACGCGCCGGCGGCTCGCTCAGGACAAGCTGGAAGGCTATCGTCGCGCCGTCGCGGCGAGTGAGACAGCCGACGAGCTCAACCTGCTGATCGACGGTGCGACGGACTATGCGATCTACATGCTCGACCCCGAAGGGCGGGTGACGATCTGGAACAAGGGCGCCGAACGGCTGATGGGGTGGAGCGAGGCCGAGGCGGTCGGCCAGCCGATCGCCTTCTTCTATCCGCCCGAGGCGGTGGCGGCGGGCAAGCCGGCCGCCGATCTCGATCGCGCCCGCTCGGAGGGTCGGTTCGAGGAGGAGGAATGGCGGACCCGCAAGGACGGGTCGCCTTTCCTGGCGCATATGTCGCTGACGGCGCTCTATGACGAGCACCGCCAGCTGCGGGGTTTCGGCAAGGTGATCCGCGACGTGACCGAGCAGCGCGCGGTCGAGCGGCAGCTTCGCTCCAGTGCCGGGCAGATGCGCTCGATCCTCTCGACCGTTCCCGACGCGATGGTGGTGATCGACGCGCGCGGCCTGATCATCTCGTTCAGCGCCGCCGCCGAGCGACTGTTCGGCTACGCGGAGGCCGAGATGCTCGGCACCAACGTCAGCGGGCTGATGCCGTCGCCCGACCGCGAGCGGCATGATTCCTACCTCCATCGCTATGCGAGCACGGGCGAGCGCCACATCATCGGCATCGGCCGCAAGGTGATCGGCCAGAAGCGCGACGGTTCGACCTTCCCGATGGAATTGTCGGTCGGCGAGGCGGAAGCGGGAGGCGAGCCCGTCTTCACCGGCTTCATCCGCGACCTAAGCGAGGCGGTGCGGATGGAGGAACGGATCGAGGATCTGCGGTCTGACCTGATCCATGTCGCGCGGGTCAGCGCGATGGGTACGATGGCGTCGACGCTGGCGCATGAGCTCAACCAGCCCATCACCGCGGTGGTCAACTATGTCGAGACGGTCCGCGACATGCTCGCGGACCCGAAGGCGGAGGACATGGCCGTCATCCGCGAAGCGCTGGAGGAAAGCGCGAGCGAGGCGATGCGCGCCGGACAGATCGTCCGGCGGCTGCGCGAATATGTCGCGAGGGGCGACGTCGAGAAGACGGTCGAGAATCTGCCGGCACTGATCGACGTCGCCGCCAAGCTGGGCCTGATCGGCGCGCAGGAACGTGGGGTCGAGCTGCGCTTCGACGTCGACCCGCTGGCCGGGCCGGTGCTCGTCGACCGCGTCCAGATCCAGCAGGTGCTGATCAACCTGATGCGCAACGCGATCGAGGCGATGGCCGACAGCCCGGTCCGGGTGCTGCGGATCGAGACGCGCAGGGACAGCGGCGGGATGGTGCGGGTAACCGTCGCCGACAGTGGGCATGGCGTGGCGCCGGAGATCGAGGCCGACCTGTTCCGCGCCTTCAACAGCACCAAGGCCGGTGGGATGGGACTTGGCCTGTCGATCTGCCGGACGATCGTCGAGGCGAACGGCGGCCGGATATTCTACGAACGCGATCCCGGCGGCGGATCGCGCTTCCATTTCACCCTATTGGGATACACGCCGGAGGAAGATCATGGATGAGACGCGGCTGGTGCACATCGTCGACGACGAGGAGGCGATCCGCCGATCGACGCGCTTCATGCTGACGACGACGGGCTATGCGGTCGAATGCTGGGAGTCGGGCACCGCGTTCCTGAAGGAGGTCCGCCATGCCGCGCCGGGCTGCATCCTGCTCGACGTGCGCATGCCCGAGATGGACGGGCTGCAGGTCCAGCAACAGCTCAACGAGCGCGGCGTCACCATGCCGGTGATCATCCTGACCGGCCATGGCGACATATCGACCGCGGTGCAGGCGATGAAGGCCGGCGCGGTCGACTTCATCGAAAAGCCGTTCGAGAAGGCGGCGCTGCTGTCGGCGATCGAGACGGCGCACGCGCGGCTCGACCGACAGGCGGACGAGGCGGGAAGGGGCGCCGAGGCGCAGGTCATGCTGGCGAAGCTGACGGGGCGTGAGCGCGAGGTGCTCGAAGGGCTGGCGCGGGGCCTACCGAACAAGACGATCGCCTACGACCTCGACATCTCCTCACGCACCGTCGAGGTGCATCGTGCGAACCTGATGACCAAGCTTGGGGTCAGGAGCCTGTCCGAGGCGCTCCGGATCGCTTTCGCCGCCGGGCTCGGATAAATCGATAATGACGATCACTGTCGCCGGATTGATCAATTTTACCGCTGGAAGCCATTGACCTAGCCTTGGGCATCCGTTGGAAATGACGACCGAGTGAAAGGAGGACCGACCATGTCCGACAATGCCCAGAATTCCGGAAAATGCCCGGTGACCCATCTGACGACGGCGTTCGGCGCGCCCGTCGTCGACAACCAGAACAGCCTGACCGCCGGTCCGCGCGGCCCGTTGCTGATGCAGGATGTCTGGTTGCTCGAGAAGCTCGCCAACCTCAACCGTGAGGTCATT
The DNA here is from genome assembly GCF_900167915.1 of Rhizorhabdus histidinilytica. Taxonomy (GTDB): domain Bacteria; phylum Pseudomonadota; class Alphaproteobacteria; order Sphingomonadales; family Sphingomonadaceae; genus Rhizorhabdus; species Rhizorhabdus histidinilytica. The sequence goes on from NZ_FUYM01000001.1 coordinate 553,114, forward strand.
CCGGAGCGGCGCATGCACGCCAAGGGGTCGGGCGCCTTCGGCACCTTCACCGTCACCAACGACATCAGCCGCTATACCCGCGCCAGCATCTTCTCGCAGGTCGGCAAGAAAACCGAGATGTTCGCCCGCTTCACCACCGTCGCCGGCGAACGCGGCGCGGCCGATGCCGAGCGCGACATCCGCGGCTTCGCGCTGAAATTCTATACCGACGAGGGTAATTGGGATCTGGTCGGCAACAACACGCCGGTCTTCTTCCTGCGCGATCCGCGAAAATTCCCCGATCTCAACAAGGCGGTGAAGCGCGACCCGCGCACCAACATGCGATCGGCCACCAACAATTGGGACTTCTGGACGCTGTTGCCCGAGGCGTTGCACCAGGTGACGATCGTGATGTCCGATCGTGGCATCCCCAAGAGCTACCGCCACATGCACGGCTTCGGTTCGCACACCTACAGCTTCTACAATGATGCGGGCGAGCGCTTCTGGGTGAAGTTCCACTTCCGGACGCAACAGGGCATCGAGAACCTGACCGACGCGGAGGCGGCGGCCGTCGTCGCGGGCGACCGCGAGAGCAATCAGCGTGACCTCTACGAGGCGATCGAACGCGGCGACTTCCCGAAATGGAAGATGTTCATCCAGGTGATGCCGGAAAAGGATGCGGAGACCTATCGCTTCCACCCGTTCGACCTGACCAAGGTCTGGTACAAGGCCGACTATCCGCTGATCGAGGTCGGCGAGTTCGAGCTCAACCGCAATCCGGAGAATTTCTTCCAGGACGTCGAGCAGAGCGCCTTCGCGCCTTCGAACCTCGTGCCCGGCATCGGTGTGTCGCCCGACAAGATGCTGCAGGCGCGTCTGTTCGCTTATGCCGACGCGCAGCGCTACCGGCTCGGCGTCAACTTTCACCAGATTCCGGTCAATGCGGCGCGCTGTCCGGTGTTCAGCAACCACCGCGACGGCCAGGGTCGCGTCGACGGCAATTATGGCGGCCTGCCGCATTATCAGCCGAACAGTTTCAGCCAGTGGGTCGACCAGCCCGATTTCCGGGAGCCGCCGCTGAAGATCGACGGCAATGCGGACTTCTGGAACTTCCGTGAGGACGACGACGATTATTTCACCCAGCCGCGCAAGCTGTTCCAGCAGATGACGCCAGCCCAGCAGCAGGCGCTGTTCGACAACACCGCGCGTGCGATGGGCGATGCGCCCGCCTTCATCAAGCAGCGGCACATCGACAACTGCACCCGCTGCGACCCGGCCTATGGCGCGGGCGTGGCGAAGGCGTTGGGCATGTCGGTCAGGGCGCCCGGCGACCTGCCGGCGACGCCCGAACTGGCCGACTGAGCAAGGCCGGGTCGACAGGTGCCCCGCCTCCGGACGACCGGGGGCGGGGCGCAGCCTTTTCGGTGTCGCCGTTCAGATAGGCGATGATGTGCCCGTCGCGAGCCGAAAACGCTCCCGCCTCACCGGAACATGATAGCGTCGACCCAAGGACGTGGGAGAGGGTCGATGAAACTGCTTTTCGCGGGCGGGAAGGTCTGGGACGGTCTGGCCCGAGAGGCCGTTGCCGCCGACGTCCTGGTCGAGGATCAACACGTCGCCACGGTCGGGGCCGTCCCGGCGGCGCGTTGCGAGGGCGCCCGGCGCATCGATGCGCACGGCGCGACCCTGATCCCGGGCATGGTCGACGCGCACGCCCATTTGAGCTTTCCCGTCGTCACCTACGCCTATCAGATCGAGGACACGCCGCCCGAGGAGACGGTGCTGATCACGATGCACAATGCCCGCACCCTGCTCGACGCCGGCTTCACCGGGGCGGTCGGGGCGGGATCGCCCAAGCTGCGCGCCGAGGTCGTGATCCGCAACGAGATCGAGGCGGGGCGCATTCCCGGCCCGCGCCTGATGGCGTCGACGCCGACGCTCACCGCCACCGGCGGCCTCAACGACACCGCCCAGATCCACCAGGGACGCGACGTGGCGGCGATGGTGGTCGACGGGGCCGACGCCTGCCGCCGCGCCGTGCGGACCGGCTATCGCGAAGGCGTCGACCTGGTGAAGGTCAACGTCTCGGGCGACGATTTCTTCCCGCGCCCGTCGGGCCGCACCACGACCCTGGCCGAGGATGAGATGCGGGCGATCGGCGAGGCCTGCGCCGCGCTCGGCCTGCCGATCAGCGCGCATGCCCGATCGGCGGAGTCGATCAAGCGCGCGCTGCGCGCTGGCGCGACGCTGATCAACCACGCCGATTTCGCCGACGAGGAGGCGCTCGACATGCTCGAGGCGGCGAAGGATCGCGTCTTCGTGGCGCCGACGATCGGCTATTATCACAGCCTGCTCCACGACAGCCCGTTCGATCGCGCGACGCTCGACCGGATGGGCGTCGAGGCCGCGATGGCGTCGAACGTCGAGGTGCACCGCGAGCTCCGGCGGCGCGGGGTGCGGGCGGTGATCGGTGGCGACTATGGCCTCGCCTGGCAACCCAATGGCGCCAATGCGCGCGACGTCGGACATTTCGTCACCTATCTCGGCTATTCGCCTTGCGAGGCGCTGGTGGCCGCGACCCGCAACGGCGGCGAGCTGATGGGCCAGGGGGCAGGCGGGATCGTCCCCGGCGCGCCGGCCGATCTGCTGTTGGTCGACGGCGATCCGCTCGCCAATCCGGCGCTGCTGGCCCGATCCGACGCGTTGCTCGCGATCGTCAAGGGCGGCGGCCTGCACAAGTCGCCCGCCGTTCCGGAGCGGATCGCATGATCCCGTTCAACATCTTCCAGGCCGCCTATGTCGCCGCCGACATCGACGCCGCCGTCGCGTTGGCGGCGCGGCGCTTCGGTGTGGCGGAGATGCAGGTCAATCGCGCCGTGGCGATCGAGACGGGGCGGGGAATCGCGCTATGTCATTTCGCGCTGGCGTTCGTCGGCGCGGTCCAGATCGAGCTGATCGCCCCGGCGGGCGAAGCGGACGAGGTCTATCGCGACATGCTGCCGCCGGATGGGGGCATGCGGCTGCATCATATCGGCTGCCTCGTCAGCGGCGACGCCGAATGGGACGCGGTGCTGGCCGATGCAGAGGCGTCTGGCGTGGCGATGCCGGTGCGCGGCGATTTCGGCGGGCTGATGCGCTATGTCTATCTCGACCGCCGCGCCGAAATCGGCCATTTCGTCGAATATATGCAGCCCGGCCCCGCCGGCCTGAGCCTGTTCGAAGCGGTTCCCCGCTTCTGAGGCGGCCGCTCAGTCGCGATCGTCGGCGAGGGCGCCGCCACCCTTCTCCTCCTCCAGCAGCACCGCCGACGCCGCCGTGGCCGAAAGGCGGACGGCGTCGCCCTCGACGGCGGCGACCAGCCCGGCGGAGAGATAATGATGATGGTCCCCGTGCGACCCGCTGTCCGCCTTGGTCATCTTGATGCGGTCGCCCTCGACCGCGTCGACGGTGCCGACATGGACGCCGTCGGCGCCGATGATGTTCATATGCTCCCGGATTCCGCTGAGGTCGGTCATGACAATGCTCCTTGTTGGAGCAGGAACAACGCGCCCGGGCCGCCGGGGTGCCTCGGGCCGTCGGACAAAAGAAGAGGCCTGACGGCATCCGCCAAACCTCCCAGTTGTCCCAGTGCTTCGAGGGACCGCCGCCTCCGTCCCGCCGCCACCGCCTGGACGGAAGCGGCGGAAGGGGAGGTGACCGGGGTATCACCGCGGCATGCGGCGATCTTCAGAAATGATAGCGCAGCGTCGCGCCATAGGTGCGCGGCAGGCCGGGCGTGTGGCTGGTGTAACCCAGGCTGTCGAGGTTGATCAGCAGGAAGTCGTATTTCTTCTTGGTGACGTTGTTGACGAACAGCGCCACGTCGAAGCCCGATCCCATCACCCGGTTCCAGCTCGCGTCGAAGTTGAGCAGGCTGTAGCCCTTCACATCGGTATAGCCAGCGACATAGGTGTCGTTCCCGCTGAAGTGATCGGTGTGGTAATAGTTGACGCCCACCGAGGCGTCGCCCTGGCTCTCGTCGAGCGGAGCGATCACCCGGGCGCCGAGCGTATAGACGTTGCGCGGCGCGCGGGCGAACGGATCGTTCGAGTGATCGCTGCCGTCCGGGTAGATGAACTTGGTGAACTTGGCGTTGGTATAGGCGTAGTTCGCGGTCAGTTCGATCATCTTCACCGGGCGGAACAGGATGTCCGCCTCGATGCCGTAGATGCGCGCCCTGCCGGCATTGGTGGTCACCGTCGTCGGCGGCACTGCCACCGGATCGGTCAGGAGCCGCTGGATGTCCTTGTACTTGGCGTAGTAGCCGGCGAGGTTGGTGCGCAGGAAGGCGTCACCCATCCGCCAGTCGGCCTTTACGCCGACCTCGATATCGTCGACCGTCTCGGGCCGGAAGGTGCGGCGCAGGCCGGCCTCGGTCGAGGCGCGGGCGCCGAAGCCGCCGGTGCGGTAGCCGTGGCGGTGGGCGACATAGACCAGCTTGTCCGCCGCGATCTTATATTCGAGGCTGAGATTGTAGGTGACTTCGGAGAAGCTGTCCTTCACGCCGAGCTCGCACTGCGCCAGCGGCACCGCGGTTTCGGGCGTCGCCGGATTATTGTCGAGATCGCGGGTGAAGCGGCAGGCGGTCGCGGTGCGGTTGCGGATCGTCGCCTCGCGCTTGTCGTGGTTGTAGCGGACCCCGGCGGTCAGGCTGAACCCGTTGCCGAAGCGGTAGGTGCCCTGCGCGAAGGCCGCATAGCTGGTGTTGCGCGCGGCGGTGTCGGTGTTGCTGTACGCCGTGCCGGGGAACGCCGCGACATTGTCCGGCTCGACCAGGCCCGGATCGATCGCGCCTACCGCCGAGATGCCCTGGTTGCGGCCGCTTTCCCGGAAATAATAGAGGCCGGCGATCCAGTTCAGATTGGCGGTGTCGCCGAGGATCTGGAACTCCTCCGAAAACTGCTTGGCGCGATCGATGCGCTCCTGCGGGTGCAGCGAGTTCGAGCTCCCGTCCATGTCGTCGAAGATATGATCCTTCACATGGCGATAGCCGACGATGTTCTTCAGCTTGATCGTATCGGACAGGTCGAAGCTGGTCGTGTTGGCGATGTCGTGCGTTTCGACCTTGGTGAAGATGGGTGAGCCGTTGGCGATGCGATAGATGCCGCGCGCCTGCTGCTCGGCCAGCAGGTCCTCGAGCGGCCGATAGCCGCGCGATGCGCGCACCGCGGCGCCGTTGAGCGATCCGGTTGCGCGGACATTCTGAAGGAAGCTCGCCGTGCCCCCGTCATTCTCGTGGAAATAATTGTAGACGGTGAGCGATTCCAGGCTGTCCTGCTGCATCAGGATCGAGGCGCGCGCGCCCTCCTGCTTCGTGTCGTTGACGTTGCGCTTGAGGATCTCGTCGTAGACGAAGCCGTCGTCGCGCTGGCGCTGGCCGGCGATGCGGATCGCGATGTTGGGGCTGAGCGGCACGTTGACCATGCCCTCGACGTTGAAGGTGTCGAGATTGCCGACGGTCACGCCGACCCGGCCTTCGAACTCGTCGGTCGGGCGGGCGGGGCGGATGATGATCGCGCCGCCGGTGGTGTTGCGGCCGAACAGCGTGCCCTGCGGCCCGCGCAGCACCTCGACCGAGGCGATGTCGAACAGCGCGCTGTTGATGCCTTGGGTGCGCGCCGCGACGATGTCGCCGATATAGGTCGACACCGACTGGTCGGCGAGGATCGTCAGTTCCTGCTGCGACAGGCCGCGGATCGAGAAGTTGGGGAGCGAACGGCTGCCGCCCTGGCCGGGCACCGAGGTGAGGCTGGGCACCAGCCGGCTGAGCTGCGCGACGTTCTGGATATTGGCGCGTTCGAGGGCGGCGGTCGACACCGCACTGACCGCGAGCGGCACGTCCTGGAGGCGTTCCGCGCGGCGGCGGGCGGTGACGACGATGTCGTCGATGTTGCCGGCGGCCGGTGCTTCGTCGGCCGGCGCCGCCGCGGCGGCTTGCTGTGCATGAGCCTCGATCGAAATCATGCTCAGAGCCGCGACAGTCGCCATACTGGCGACGCGTAGTGATCGTTTCATTTTCCCCTCCCTTGTTCTTGGATGCCCTAAAGCAGGCACGTGCTTCACGGGATGAGGGCAGCTTAACAGGTCGACTGGAGTACGCCGATAATGGCGGGGCAAAGTCGCCCAGCAATCGCGTATGCGATCCCTCGCAGGCTGGCGCACCTCTATTTCTGAAGTTTCACTTGCTTTATTTGGAGGGCTGGGATCACATATTTGAATAAGGAGACCTCCTTAAATCGAAAATTATGTAGTACTCGCTGCATAGTGATGCCTGCCGTCGAGCCCGTTGGCGAATGGCTGCCGCCCCGGCTCGACTCGCGGTGGTCCGTTGCAACCGCCGCGCGCCCGCGGCATGACGGCGCGATGGCGAGCGAGCACGGATCCGGAGAGATGAGGCGGGAGGACAAGGCCGGCAAGGCGCTGTCGGTGCTCGCGCGGCCCGAGGCGCTGACCGGGCGGGTCGCGGGACTGATCCGCCAGGCGATCCTGTCGGGCGAACTCGCCCCCGGCGAGCGGCTTAGCGTGCCCGAGCTGGCCCGCCGGCTGGGCGTCAGCCGGACCCCGGCGCGGGAGAGCCTGCTGCTGCTCGAACGCGAGGGGCTGGTGGTGCCGCGGTCGAGCGCGGGCATGGCGGTGATCGCGGGCGGGCGCGAGGAGATACTCGACCTGCTCGACATCCGCGAAGGGCTGGAGATCATGACCGCGCGCCGCGCGGCCGAGCGGATCGACGCGGCGGGCGTCGCGCGGCTCGAGGCGATCCTCGCCGATCACAAGGCGGTGCTGGAGGAGGGCGACCTCGCCCGGCATGTCGAGCTCGACGCGGCCTTCCATGCCGCGATCCGCGAGGCGGCGGGCAACGACCGGCTCGCCCGCCAGCTCGGCCAGATCGAGCTGCAGCTCCGCGTGCTCAACGGCCGCCTGTCGCGGGCCGAAGGCTGGAGCGGGCGCGCGGTGCTGGGCGATCACGATGCGATCGCCAGGGCGGTCGTCGCCCGCGATGCCGACGCCGCCGAGCGGCACATGCGCGCGCATATCGAGCGCACCCGCGCCTTCCATCTCCGCTCGCTCGCCACCGGCTGAAGCACCCCCGATCACCATCATGATGCTTTGACGCCGATCGCCCCCGGCGGCTTGCCGCGCGACCGGGGCGGGGCATGCTGCGCGTGGATCGGGGCGAGGGCCCCGGCGGGCGGAAGCGAGGAGAAGCGACATGGCGCAGGTCGAATGCGTGCTCGATATCAGGGCGGAGTCGGGCGAGACCCCGGTCTGGTCGGTGGCCGAGCAGCGGCTGTTCTGGGTCGACCAGCTCGCCTTCACGCTCAACGCCTTCGATCCGGCGACGGGACGCAACGAGGCCTGGACGATGCCGGCCCATATCAGCAGCTTCGCGATCCGGGGCAGGGGGGAGAAGCTGCTTGTGGCGCTGCGGACCGGGTTGTTCGACTTCGACCGGGCGAGTGGAGCGCTGACCCCGGTCGCGGCACCGCCACCCTATGATCAGGCGGCGCTGCGCTACAATGACGGTCGCTGCGACCGCCAGGGGCGTTATGTCGTCGGTTCGGTCGACCTCAGCTTCTTCGAGAACCGGATCCCGGGCCGAGCGGCGGTCTATCGGCTCGACGCTACGGGTCTGGCTCCAATCGTCAGGGATATCACCTGCTCCAACGGCCTGGCGTTCAGCCCCGACGGGCGGACCATGTACCTGGCCGACACCGTCCAGAACGCGGTGTTCGCCTATGATTATGACGTAGCGACCGGGACGCCCGGCAACCGGCGCGACTTCGTCCGCTTCGGCCCCGTCGAGGGCAAGCCCGACGGCGCCGAGGTCGACAGCGAGGGCGGCTATTGGGTCGCGCTGCTGATGAAGGGCGCGGTGGCGCGCTACACCCCCGACGGCAAGCTGGACCGGCTGATCCCGGTGCCGGTGCTGCAACCGACCAAGATCGCCTTCGGTGGGCCGGACCTCGCCACGCTCTACCTCACCAGCGCGGGCCATCGCCACCTGCCCGGCGATGAGCCGCTGGGCGACCAGGCGGGCGGGCTGTTCGCGATCGATACGGGCTTCAGGGGGATTGCCGAACCGCAGTTCGCATTTTAAATTTGCATGCAACATGTAAATTCGTTTAGGCGAAGGTCATGACGATCCAAGTTCTCGATCCCACCGCCTCGCTGGCGCACGATGTCGCCGATCCGGGGCCCGATGCCGGCGTCCTGAAGGACAAGCGCATCGCCATCCGCATCGACATGCTTTGGCGGTCCTGGGACTGGGTCAGCGCGATCTGGGCAGAGGGGCTGCGCGCCGAGGGCGCCGAGGTGACCTTCTGGCGGAGCTGCGGCCGGACCGGCGCCGAGGGCGAGGCCGCGGCGAGGGACTATGCCGCGCTGCTGCGCGAGAGCGACGCCGCGATCGTCGGCCTCGGCAATTGCGGCTCCTGCACCTCCTGGACGATCGCCGATGCGCTGGAGGCGGCTGCCACCGGCATGCCGACCATCGCCGTCGCCACCGCCCATTTCGAGGGGCTCGCCCATAATCTCGCCAAGCGGGGCGGCCGCTCGGGGCTCAGGCTCCACGTCCTGCCCTATCCGCTCGACATCCTTCCACGGGACCAGGTTGATGACATTGCAAGAGACCAATATCGATCGTTCCTGCGGAATTTCGGGGTGCGAGGCGGACTGGCTGAGCAGTCGGCGGCATGAGGTCGACGAGGATATCGTCGCCTTCAACCGCTTCGCCATGGCGCAGGGGTGGGGCGACGGCCTGCCGCTGATCCCGCCGACCGAGGCGCGGGTCCAGGACTTCCTGGTCGCTGGCGGGCGCTTCCCCGACGAGCTGATCGCCGTCCTGCCGCCGTTGCGCGCCGAATGCACCGTCGAGAAGATCGCGGTCAACGCGGTGATGGCGGGATGCACAGGCGACGCGATGCCGTTGCTCTGCGCCGCGATCGAGGCGATGGCCGATCCGAGTTTCGACTTGGCCGGGCTCAATGCCACGACCGGATCGGTCGTGCCGGCGATCATCGTCAACGGCCCGATCCGTAACGCGCTCGACATTCCCTATCAGGCGGGCTGCCTGGGCGGCGTCGCCGGTCCCGCGCCGGCAATCGGTCGGGCGATCCGGCTGATCATGCGCAACGTCGCGGGACAACTGATCAACGCCACCTCGCAAAGCGTGTACGGCACGCCGGGGCGGGTCGCCGGCATCGTCTTCGGCGAGTGGGAGGAGCGCTCGCCCTGGGCGCCGCTGGCCGAGCGTCGCGGCGTCGCGGGCGATGCGGTGACCGTCTACGGTGCGATGGGCACCGCCAATATCTGCGACGTGGTGGCGGACAGCGCCGACGGGTTCCTGGACATCATCGCCAAGTCGATGGCCTATCCGGGGGCCAACGGCTTCCTCACCTCCTCGGCCTTTTCGGAGACGCTGTGCGCGATCAACCCGGTCTGGGCCGAGGTGATCGCCAGGTCCTATCCCGACATGGCCGACGTGCAGGCCTATCTGTGGGACAAATGCGCGCTGCCGATCGACTGGTGGCGCCCCGAATATCGCGCCCCGATCGAGGCGCTGGGCCGGATCGGGGCCGAGGGGCGCGTCCACCTGACGCCGACGCCCGACGACGTCATCGTCATGGTCGCGGGCGGCCTGGGCGGGCTCCACGCGGCGATGCTGCACAGCTGGGGCACCTGCCTGACCGTGACCCGGCCGATCCGATGACGCCGGTCGTCATCGTCGGCGACCGGATCCGCACCCGCGACGAGGAGGTCGAGCGCGGCGCGCGGCTCGCGGCGGCGATGCACGCGGCGGGGGTGGGAGCGGGCGACGCCGTCGCGCTGCTGCTGCGCAACGACTTCGCGGTGCTGGAGGCCAATCTCGCGGTGCGGCGGCTCGACGCCTATGGCGTCCCGGTCAACTGGCACTGGCACGCCGACGAGATCGGCTATGTCCTGCGCGATTGCGCGCCGCGGCTGCTGATCGGCCACCACGACCTGCTCGAGGCGATCGAGGACCGCATTCCGGCCGGCCTGACAGTCGTCGCGATCGGCGGCGATCCGTCGCGCGGGTGGATCGACTATGACGACTGGATCGCCAGCCATGAATCTCATTCCGGCGCCGGCACGGGGCTGGGTTCGTCGATGGTCTATACCTCGGGGACGACCGGGCGGCCCAAGGCGGTGCGGCGGCTGCCCGCGTCGGGCGAGGAATCGGCGCAGCGCGCGCGGGTGCTCGCGGCGATCCACGACAGCGCCCCCGGCAATGTCGCGCTGGTCACCGGACCGCTCTACCATCTGTTCGGCCAGGCGCTGATGACCGCCACCTTCGGCGCGGGCGGGTCGGTGGTGATCATGGAGCGCTTCGACCCCGAAGCCTGCCTGGCGCTGATCGAGCGCCACCGCATCACCCACAGCGCGCTGGTGCCGACCTTGTTCGTTCGGCTGCTGCGGCTGCCCGACGCGGTGAAGGCGCGCTACGACCTGTCGAGCCTGCGCCACGTCGTCCATTCGGGGGCGCCCTGCGCGCCCGAGGTGAAGCGGGCGATGCTCGGCTGGTGGGGGCCGGTACTGCACGAGACCTATGGATCGACCGAGACCGGCGTCGTCACCAAGATCGGTCCCGCCGAATGGCTCGAACGGCCGGGCAGCGTCGGCCGCCCGGTGCTGACCGGCGAGGTGCGCATCCGCGGCGAGGACGGGGACTGGGCGCCGGCGGGCACGGTCGGCGACGTCTATCTGCGCATCCACGGCACCCCCGATTTCACCTTCCACGGCGATCCCGCCAAGCGCGCGGCTGTCGAATATGACGGCCTCATCACCTGCGGCGACATCGGCTGGCTGGATGAAGAAGGCTATTTGTTCCTGTGTGACCGCCGCGTGGACATGGTGATATCCGGCGGGGTCAACATCTACCCGGCCGAGATCGAGGCGGCGCTGCTCGAGCACCAGGCGATCGGCGACTGCGCGGTGTTCGGCGTTCCCGACGCCGAATATGGCGAGACTCCGGTCGCCTTTGTCGAGCCCGTCGGCGCGATCGACGCCGGGGCGGTGCGCGCCTTCCTGCGCGGCCGGCTGGCGGGCTACAAGGTACCGCGCCACATCGTCGTCACCGACCGGCTGCCGCGCGAGGAGACGGGCAAGATCATGAAACGCAAGCTGCGCGAGCAATTCCTGGCGACAGAGCAGGTCGATGGCTGATCCGGCGATGGCGGCGCTGGCCGGGCTCAAGGTGATCGACATGGCGTCGCTCTACGCGGCGCCGTTCGCCGCGACGATCATGGCCGATTTCGGCGCCGACGTGCTCAAGATCGAGCCGCCGGGCGGCGATCCGTTCCGCGACGGCAGGATGTGGCCGCTGGTTGCGCGCGGCAAAAGCTGCCTGGAACTCGACCTGCGCGCGCCCGAGGGGATCGAGGCGCTCAAGACGCTGGTCGCCGAGGCCGACGTGGTGGTCGAGAATTATCCGGCGGCGGTGCTGCGCAAGCGCGGCATCGACTGGGAGACGCTGTCGGCGATCAATCCCCGGCTGGTGATGCTCAGCGTCTCCTGCTTCGGCGCCGACGGGCCCTATGCCGACCGGCCCGGATCGGGCACGATCGGCGAAGGATTTGGCGGGCTGACCTGGCTGACCGGGGAGGGCGACGGGCCGCCGATGCTGCCCTCGGTCGCGCTGGGTGACGCGGTGGGTGCGATGAGCGCGGTGATCGGCGTGCTGTCCGCGCTCTACTGGCGCGAGCGGAGCGGGAAGGGTCAGCAGGTCGACGCCAGCCTCTACGAGCCGATCCTCCAGATCGTCGCCCATGCCGCGCAGCGCTGGTCGCCGGGCGATCCGCCGATGCGTTGCGGATCGAAGCTGCCCGGCGTGCTGCGCAACGTCTATGCGACCGGCGACGGCCATTTCGTCGCGCTCTCGGCCAGCACCGCGCGCCACCATGCGGATTTGATTGCGCTGGCCGGAGGCGGGGAAGGGGACGATGATACCCGTGTCGCGGCCTGGATGGCGGGCCGGACCCGAAGCGAGGCGATCGACGCGCTGGTCGCCCGGCGCATCCCGATCACGCCGATCAATGATCTCGATGCACTGCTCGCCGATCCGCACGTTCGGGCGCGCGACAGCCTGCGCCATGTGCGCAGCGATCGGCTCGGGAACCTCGCCCTGGCCGCGCCGTCGCCGCGCCTGTCGCGCACCCCGGCGCAGATTGGCGAGATCGATCCGCCGCTCGGGGCAGACTTCGACGCGGCACTGGCGCGATGGACGGCGGCCTGACACCGCCGCTGTGGGGGCGCCGGCGCTTCGCAGCGCATCTCGGCATCGCATCCCCCGATCGGCCGCTGCTCGAAGGCGGCATCGATCCGATCGCGCAGATCGAGCGGGCGCATGCGCTGGGCTTCGCCGGCATCACCGACAACGGCCTGATGCTGCGCCCGCCCGAGGTGCAGCGGCGCATGGGCGAGCGGCTGCGCGCCCTCGGCATGGAGATGGGGAGCTTCACCCATGACTCGCCTGGCGAGCGGCCGCGCTTCTTCTGGGGCGCGTCGCAGCCCGATCTCGATGCCGCGCTCGCGCCGACCTTCGCGGCGGCCGAGCGGGTCGGCGGCGTCGTCAACCTCGTCCTGCTCGATACCGGCGCCCCGCGCCCGGACCAGTTGGCGCGGGCGACCGACAATCTCGGCCGGGCGGCGATGCTGGCCCGAGAGCGCGGAATCCGCCTCGCGCTGGAGCCGGTCAGTCGCATCCGGGTACCGCTCGCGCTGGTCGAGCATATGGCCGAGGCGGCGGCGATCGTCGTCCGGATCGACGACGCTGCGTTCGGGCTGATCCTCGATAGCTGCCACATGGCGCTGGGCGGCGAGGATATCGCCGCCGCGATCCTGGCCCAGGCCGATCGCCTCCGCGTGGTCCAGATCGCCGACATGCCGGGCCGGGTCGAGCCGGGAGCGGGAGAACTGGACTTCGCATCGATCCTCGCCGCGCTCGATCGGATCGGATGGCAAGGAATGCTGGAGGCCGAGTTCGATCCGCTCGGCGACGAACCCGCGATGCTCGGGGCATTGGCCAGGCTGGGCTAGAGTCCGCCTTGGTAAATTGCACCGTTCGTCCCGAGCGCCTGCCTCGCAGGCAGTCGAGGGGCTCGACACGAACGGATGGTTTCGGTTCGTTCTACCCCTGGCTCTCGGGGACATGGACGGTCAGACCGTCGAGCGCGGGGGTGACCCGGATCTGGCAGGACAGCCGGGAGTCGGGCCGGCGGCCGCGCGCGAAGTCGAGCATGTCGGCCTCCCCCGGGCTGGGCTCGCCCACCGCCTCCAGCCAGGCGGGGTCGATATGGACATGGCAGGTCGCGCAGGCGCAGGAGCCGCCGCATTCGGCGACGATGCCGGCGACGCCGTGGCGCCTGGCGACCTCCATCAGCGAGAAGCCATTGTCGCCCCGCGCGATCGTCACCGTTCCGTCCGCATCGATGAATCTGATCTCGGTCATCCTGTATTCCTAGGGCTGGGAGCCCGTTTTCGTCTTCTATGTAGTGGCGGCATCATAGTTGCGATCCCTTGGTGGACGATCTTGCAACGAAGTGGCGCGCCCGGCCACATCCCGGTGACAGAAGGACGCCGGAACCGGCGCGGAGGAGGGATGATGCGAGCCGCCATGTTCCACGGCGCCGGCCGGCCGATGACGATCGAGGAGGTGCCCGATCCCGAGCCTGGCCCCGACGAGGCGGTGATCAAGGTGTGCCGCTGCGGCATCTGTGGTTCCGATATCAGCATGACGTCGGGCAGCTATGCCGATTATCCCGCCGGCACCACCCTGGGCCACGAATATGCCGGCGAGGTCGTCGCGGTCGGCAAGGCGGTGTCGAACCTCAAGGTCGGCCAGCGTGTCTCGGCGATGCCGGCCAAGGGGTGCGGCCATTGCGCGTCCTGCCTGGCCGGCTTTCCGCTGGGCTGTACCGCGATGGCGGGCATGATCGGCGGCTTCGGCCAATATATGCGGATCTACGCGCCGGCCGCGATCCACCTGCCCGATACGCTGTCGATGGCCGACGGCGCGCTGGTCGAGCCGCTTGCGGTCGGCCTGCGCGGCGTCGCTCTGGCCGAGTTGAAGCCGGGCGCGACGGTCGCGGTGCTCGGCGCCGGCGCGGTCGGGCTCGCCGCGATCTACTGGGCGCGGCTGCTCGGCGCCGGGCGCATCGTCGCCATGTCGCGCTCGGCGCGGCGAGCGGACCTCGCCACGGCGATGGGCGCCGACGGGTTCGAGGCGTTTGGTGAAGGCGAGGGCGACCGGCTGGCGGCGGCGCTGGGCGGTCTGCCCGACGCGGTGCTCGAATGTGCCGGGGCGGTCGGCCTGATGCAGAAGGCGGTCGAGCTGGTGCGGCCGGGTGGCACGATCGTCTCGCTCGGTTTCTGCGGAAGCCCCGACCCGATCATCCCGTCGCTCGCCACCTGGAAGCAGGTGACGATGAAATTCTCCTTCGCCTACGACCTGCGCGAGTTCCGGCATTGCGCCGACACGCTCGACGCCGGCCATGTCGCGCCGCGCATGATGATCAGCGAGACGATCGGGCTCGACGCGCTGCCGGTGAACTTCGAGGCGCTGCGCACCGGATCGACCCAGACCAAGGTCCATGTCGATCCGTGGATCGCGGCATGAGCGCGCAGGACCTGCTCGCGCCCGAAGCAATGCTCGCGGCTTCGGCCGTACGCACCGGCCTGTCCGACTTCGGCGATCCTGGCTTCCGCGAGGGGCTCGACCGGCTGCTGTCCGACATCCGCGCGCTCGACCTGCCCGAGGCCTTCGCCCAGGCGACCGCCTTCCGCATCGGCCAGTTCCTCGATGCACGCGCGATGGCGGTCGACGGGTTGCGGCGGCACGGCGAGGTGCGGTCGACGCCGATCCGCCAGCCGCTGATCATCGCCGGGCTGGTCCGCTCGGGCACCACCGCGCTCCACCAGCTGCTCTCGCTCGATCCGCAGTTCCAGGGGCCCGAGCATTGGCTGACGGTGGCGCCGATGCCGCGCCCGCCGCGCGACCGGTGGCAGGACATTCCGCAGTATCGCGCCGTCGCCGATGCGATCGCTGCCTTCGTCGCGAGCGCGCCCGAGATGCTCGACGACCATATGATGTCGGCGGAGGGGATCGAGGAATCGCTGTTCATCCTCGCCACCGGTTTCGCCAGCAACATGTGGCCGTCGATGTGGCCGGTGCCGCGCTACGACCTCTGGTATCGCGATCGCGACGACAGCGACAGCTATCGCTGGCTGGCCGACGTGCTGCGCCTGATTGGCAAGGGCGACGACCGCCGCTGGCTGCTCAAGAACCCGACCGATCTCTTCTCGCTCGGCGAGGTGCTGAACGTCTTTCCGGATGCGATGATCGTCCAGACGCATCGCGACCCAGTCGAGGCGATGCCGTCGATCTGCAACCTTATTCTCGCCGCGCAACGCGTCTTTGCGGGCGATCGCGCCGATCCCGTGGCGATCGGCGAGCGCGAGGCGGAGATGTGGGCGATGGCGCTCGACCGCGCCGAGCGGGTGCGCGCCGGCAGCGGCAATCGCTTCTTCGATATCGAGTTCCGCGATTTCACCCGCGACCAGCTCGGCACCGTCAAGCGGCTTTACGATCATTTCGGCCTGACGCTCGACGCGTCGACCGAGGCGGCGATGCAGGCCTGGCTCGACGCCCATCCGCGCCGCGCCACCGCCGGGCCGCGCTACCGGCCCGAGGATTTCGGCCTCACCGCCGACGGCCTGCGCGAGCGCTTCGCCGGCTATCGCGCTCGGCGCGGCTACGCCTGATCGTGAAGGAGACGGAGATGCAGAACCTGCTCGGCGGCACATTCCACCAGATCGCCTATGTCACCGCCGACTTCGATGCGGGGCTGGCGGCGCTGCGATCCGGCCATGGCATCGAGCACTTCCTGGAGCTGCGCGACATGCGCTTTCCGGTCGATCGGGTCGGCGCCGAGGCGCATTGCCATATCGCGCTCGGGCGGACCGGCGACCTCGAGATCGAGCTGATCCAGCCGCTCGGCGGCGCGGTCGACCTCTATCGCGAGCCGCTCGACCGGCCCGGCCCGCTGCACTTCCACCATGTCGCGCAGCGGCTCGACACGCTCGCCGAGCTGGAGGCGCTGCAGCGGACGGCGCGGGAACGCGGCTTCGCGATCCCGATCGATTCCCAATCCAACGGCATGACCTATTTCTACGCCGATGCGCGCGCGACGCTCGGCCATTATGTCGAATATATCTATGGCTCGCCCGACTATTGGGCGGCGGTCGGGGCGATGATCCCGGAGAATTGATGGCGAACCGCACATCCTGAGAGGTGGAAAGTGCCTTACCGCTCATCCTGAGGTGGGACTGAGCCTTGGCGAAGGCCCGTATCGAAGGATATTTGAGCCTCGAGCGCCCCTTCGAGACAGCATTTCGACTAGGCCAATGCTTCCTCAGGGTGAGCGGGGACACTCTCGGGAGGAGCGGAAGCTTAAGCACATACTGCGCTAGATCACCCCTTCGTCCCCGAGCGCATCGATCTCCGCCTCGCTCAGGCCCAGCTCCCCCGCGAGCACCGCGCGGGTATGTTCGCCCAGCATTGGCGGGGCGCGATAGTCGGTGATCGGCGTCGCGGAGAAGTTGAGCGGGCTGCGGATCAGGTCGAGATCTGGCTTGAGCGGGTGCGGCGCACGAACGCGCATGCCGCGATGTTGCGCCTGGGGATAGTCGAATACCTGCTCCAGGTCGTTGATCGGGCCGCTGGGGATGCCGGCTTCGCCCAGCTTCTCCAGCCAGTAGGCAACGGTATTGGTGGCGAAGATTGCGTCGAACACCTCGGTGATCTCGTCGCGATGCTGGACGCGCAGCACGTTGGTGTGGAAGCGCGGATGGGTGGCGAGCTCGGGATGGCCGACCGCGTCGCACAGCGCGACATATTGCTTGTCGTTGCCAGAGGTGATCATGATCGCGCCGTCGCTGCACGCGAACTTGCTGGTCGGCATCCCTCCATTGCCCTGGGTGCCGCGCCGCACCGGAACCTCGCCCGAGGTCAGGTAGATCTGGGCATAGTGCGACAGGGCGGAAATGCCGCAGTCGAGCAGGGCGACGTCGATATACTGGCCTTCGCCGCCGGCCGCATCGCGATGGTAGAGCGCGGCGAGCACCGCGTTGGCGACGTTGAGCCCGGTGAACAGGTCGATGATGCTGGGACCGACCTTCATCGGCCCGGCGCCAGGCTTGCCGTCGGGCACGCCGGTCACGCTCATCAGCCCGCATTCGCCCTGGAACACCGCGTCATAGCCCGGCTTGGCGGCAAGCGGCCCGGTCTGGCCGTAGCCGGTGACGGAGCAGTAGATGATGCGCGGGTTGGTCGCCTTCAGGCTTTCATAGTCGAGCCCGTAGCGCTTGAGGTCACCGACCTTGTAATTCTCCATCACCACGTCGCACGACAGGACCAGCTTGCGGATCAGGGCCTGGCCGCGCGGGGAGGCGATGTTGAGCGCCACCGACCGCTTGTTGCGGTTGACCGACATGTAGAAGGCGTTCTCGCGGGTGCGGTTGCCCTCGGCGTCGCGCAGATAGGGCTCGCCGAATATGCGGGCGTCGTCGCCGACCACCGGCCGCTCGATCTTGATCACATCGGCGCCCATGTCGGCGAGCACCTGCGATGCGAACGGGCCCGCCAGCACGCGGGTGAGATCGAGGACGCGGATATTCTCGAGGGGTAGTCTGGCCATGGTTCAACCTGCAATTGCCCGATCATCCCTCGTCATGGCCTGCGGCCATGGCAAGGGACGCCGCCCGCCTGTTCACAACCATGATATGCCGATCCGCGCGCTTTGCGGGAGGGCCGCGGCTCTCGCCTTTGCGGCGGGGTTGGTCCAATTGCTGGGCCGAGAACAACCGAGGATAGGATTGGAGGCCGCATGGGCGACATCTTGCGGGACACCCCGGCCGAAGGCGTCTGCCGGCTCACGCTCAACCGTCCGGACGCGCTCAATTCGCTGAGCTACGCCATGTATGGCGAGCTGATCGATCATCTGGAAGCGGTCCGCTACGATCATGACGTCCGCGTCGTGCTGCTGACCGGCGCCGGCCGCGCCTTTTGTGCGGGGCACGACACCCGCGCCGGCGGCGCTCCCGACTGGGTGGATGAGGGGCTGGGCAAGGCGCAGTGGCAGCGCCGGATCATGGACAAGCTGGGCCAGATCCCGCTGCGCATGCGCGCGCTGCCGCAGCCGGTGATCTGCGCGGTCAACGGCGCGACGGCGGGGGCGGGCTATGCGCTGGCGCTGGCCGCCGACATGACGATCGCCGCGCGATCGGCCAAGTTCGTCAACGCCTTCCACAATGCCGGCACCGGCCATGAACTGGGTTTCAGCTACATGCTGCCGCGCCTCGTCGGTGCCCAGCGGGCGGCGGAGCTGATGCTGACCGGCCGTGCGGTGATGGCGGAGGAGGCCGAACGGATCGGCCTGGTGCTGCGCTGCGTCGACGACGAGCGGCTGATGGACGAGGCGCTGGCGCTCGCCGACGCGGTGATGGCCAACAGCCCGATCGGCATCGCGCTGACCAAGAGCTCGATGTGGATCAACGCCGACGCGCCGAGCCTGGAGGCGGCGATCGAACTGGAGAACCGCGCCATCTTCATGAGCCAGTCGACCGGCGACACCGCCGAGAAGCGCAAGGCCTTCTTCGAGAAGCGCCGGCCCAATTTCACGGGACAATGAGATGAGCGCGATCGAACCGCTGCTGCGGCCGTTCGCGCTGCGCGGCCTGGACCTGCCCAACCGCGTCGTGATGGCGCCGATGACGCGCTACCGCTCGCCGGCCGGCGTGCCGACCGGGGAGGTGGCAAGCTATTATGCCCGCCGCGCCGCGACCGGCCTCGGCCTGATCCTGACCGAGGGCGTGGCGCTGCCGCATTATGCCGCCGCCGATCATCCCGACATCCCGCGCATCGACGGGGTCGAGGTGCTGCAGGGCTGGCGCAAGGTGATCGACGCGGTCCATGCGGCGGGCGGGCGGATCGTGCCCCAGCTCTGGCACCAGGGGCCGATGTGGAACGTCGAATATGCCGGCACCGGGACAGGCAATCCGATGCGGCCGTCGGGGATATGGGGCCCGGCCGACGGGGTGATCTCCTTCCGGCCCGAGGGCCGCGAGGCGAGCCTGGCGCCGGTGCCGCCGATGACCGACAGCGACATCGCCGACGTCATCGCCGCCTATGCGCTGGCGGCGCGCAACGCGGTGGCGCTGGGCACCGACGGCATCGCGATCCACGGCGCGCACGGCTATCTGATCGACACCTTCCTTTGGGACTATACCAACCGGCGCGACGACCGCTGGGGCGGCGATCCGATGCGCCGCGCCGCGTTCGGGGCGGAGGTGGTCCGTGCCATCCGTGCCGAGATCGGCGAGGCCCGGCCGATCGTTCTGCGCTTCTCGCAGTTCAAGATGCAGAACTACCAGGCGCTGCTCGCCGACACGCCGGACGCGCTCGGCGCGCTGCTGGGCCCGCTCGCCGATGCCGGGGTCGACCTGTTCGACGCCAGCCAGCGCTATTTCGACACGCCGACCTTCGAAGGGTCGAGCCTCAACCTTGCCGGCTGGGCGAAGAAGCTCACCGGCAAGGCGTCGATGACGGTGGGCGGCGTCGCGCTCGACAAGGCGCGGGGCAATGCCAAGCATATCGACGACAGCCAGCAGTCGGTGAACAACCTGCCGTTGCTGGTCGAGCGGTTCGAGCGCGGCGAGTTCGACCTGGTCGCGGTCGGCCGGGCGATCCTCAACGATCCCGCCTGGTTCACCAAGGCGGTGGCGGGCGAGCCCTTCCTGCCGTTCGATCCCGCCAGCCTGGAGCGGCTGACATGACCGCCATCGAGCAACGCATCGACCGGCTGGAATCGCAGGCGGCGATCCAGCAACTGCCGATCCGCTACGCCCTGGCGGTCGACGGGCGCGACCTTGACGCCTGGGTCGGGCTGTTCGTCCCCGACGTGAATTGCGGGCGGCGCGGATCGGGCCGCGCGGTGCTGCGCTCGATCATCGAGCCGGCGGTGCGGACCTTCTACCGCTCGATCCACCAGATATGCGGCCACCGGATCGAGTTCGACGATGCCGACCATGCCCATGGCGTGGTCTATTGCCGCGCCGAGCATGAGGCCGATGGCCAGTGGATCGTCATGGCGATCGCCTATTTTGATAGCTACGAACGGCGCGACGGCGCCTGGTATTTCGTCCGCCGGCAGGAGAAGCACTGGTATGCCGCCGACTGGCAGCGGCGCCCGACGGCGCCCTTCACCGGCTGGGCCGCGCATCCGCATCCGCCGACCCTGCCGCAGGAATTCGAGGCCTGGAATCCCTTCTGGGCCGAAGAGGCCGCAGACCGCATCGCCGCGCTGACGGCGCTTCCGACAGGAGACACAGTATGAGCAGCAACCGCCGTTTCGAGGGCCGCTCGGTGATCGTGACCGGCGCCGGATCGGGCATCGGGGAGGCGACCGCGCGCGCCTTCGCCGCCGAGGGCGGGCTCGTCACCATCGCGGAGCTCGACGGCGACAAGGGCCGCGCGGTGTGCGACGCGATCGTCGCCGATGGCGGCAAGGCCCGCTTCGTCGAGACCGACGCGACCGACGAGGCATCGGTCAGGGCGATGGTCGAGGCGGCCTGCGCCGCGCACGGCCCGGTCCGCCACGCCTTCAACAATGTCGGCGCGGCGAAGCTCGGCTCGCTGGAGGAGCTGAGCCTGGAGGACTGGAACTGGACCGTCCAGATCTCGCTGACCAGCACCTTCCTAGCGATGAAGCACGAGATACCGGTGATGAAGGCCAATGGTGGCGGGACGATTGTCAACACCGCATCGATGTCGGGCCGCATCTTCACCCCTTCGGCGCCGGCATCCTATTCGGCGGCGAAGGCGGGAGTGATCCACCTCAGCCATTATGCGAGCTGTACCTATGCGCGCGACAATATCCGGGTGAACAGCGTGCTGCCCGGTCTGACCGCCACGCCGCAGATCGCCTCGATGTTCACCTTGGAGCAGCAGGCCGAGGTCGCCAGCCACCACCAGATGATCCACCGCTGCGTCCAGCCGTCCGAGATCGCGGCGGCGGTGCTGTTCCTGTCGAGCGACGAGGCGGCGATGATCACCGGGCGCGGGATCGAGATTTCGGGCGGCGGGGCGCACGCTTCCTAGGGAGGGATCGGTTCAAGCCACCCATTCGTGTCGAGCCCCTCGACTGCCTGCAAGGCAGGCGCTCGGGATAAACTTCAGCCTTTGGCTGAAGTCGAGACACGTTCCGGGAGCCAACGTCCCTCGACTTCGCTCGGGACGAACGGATCGTGGTATCGGAACGCCCGCCGCCCCCCGTCACACCATCTCGTCCATCCTGATCCAGCGGCGCTCGGCGTCGGCCCGTTCGACCGCCTCGACCACGCGGTGGACGGCGGCGGCTTCGGTGAAGCTCGGCGATCCCTCGCCGCCCGATCGGATCGCGGCGGCCATGTTGGCGAACATCCAGTCCATCGCCACGAACGGGCGCGGGCCGGTCTCGCCGCCGATCGTGCCGGGCACTGCATAATAGGCGGGATCGATCTCCACCTCGGCGCAGGCGCGCTCGCCATAGGGCATCAGCCGCGCGTCGCCGGCATAGAGCTTGGCCGAGAGCAGGTTGCCGAAGCTGGAGTCGCTCAGCAGCAGCCGGCCGCGATCGCCCCAGACCTCGACCCGCCAGCCCTCGGTATCGGGCACGCACCAGCCGGCCTGGAGACTGCCGATCGCGCCGTTGGCCATGCGCAGCGTGGCGGTGCCCAGGTCGTGGGTCTCGGGGCGCAGCACGTCGCCATTGGGCAGGAACCATTCGGGCACGCCGGTCGCCAGCAGGCCGGTGGCCTCCTCGACCGGCCCGATCAGATGGGTGAGGAACAACAGCGAGTGGGTCGCGAAATTGCGCCAGCCGCTGCCGCCGCTGCTCTTCTCGGCCAGCCAGTAATAGGGGTCGGTATTGCCGGACCAGGCGCTGTAGCAATAGGGTTTGTCGTTCTCGACGATCAGCGGCAGGAACAGCTGGACGTGGAAGCCCAGCGGCTTGCCGATGAAACCGGCGTCGATCATCGCCTTCATCTGCTGGGCGGGCGGCGACCAGCGGAACTGCGCGTCGACCACGCCGACCACGCCCGCCGCCTTCTGCGCATCGCGCATCGCGTCGGCGTCGGCGACCGAGGTGGCGAAGGGCAGCGCATCATAGACGTGCTTGCCGTTCCTCAGCGCGGCCATCACCATCGGGAAGCGGAAGGAGGGGCGGGTGCCGACATCGATGATGTCGAGATCGGGATCGGCCGACATCTCCTCATGGTTCCAATAGGCCTTGGGAATGCCGAAATCGGCGGCGGCCTTTTCGGCGGTCTCGCGGCGAGAGGTGCAGATCGCCGCGACCTCGACCCCCTCGATCCTGCGCCACGCCGCGCCATGGACTTTGAGGCTCCAGTTCGCGCTGATGATGCCTACCTTGAGCGGCTTCGCCATAGGACCGTCTCCCTCTCTTTCCGATCGAGACTGGCCCAGTCCGCCGCGACGGAAAACCGCCGGCCACGGCCTATCACCTATGTGATCTTGCGGCTCGCGGCCGTCGCGCGGATTGGCGATGGCGCGCGCCGCCGCTTATGCCGATGCCCGAGAGGACAACGCATGGACCGGATCGATTTCAGCGGGCAGGTGGCGGTGGTGACCGGCGCGGGCGGCGCGCTCGGCAGCGCCTTCTGCCGCGAGCTGGCGAAGCGCGGGGCGGCGATCGTCGCCAATGATCTGGGCGGCAGCACCACCGGTGAGGGCGGGTCGACCGACTATGCCGACGCGATCGTCCGCGAGCTGCGCGCGGGGGGCGGAAGGGCGGTCGCGAACTATGACAGCGTCGCCTCGGCCGCCGGCGGACAGGCGATCATCGATGCGGCGCTCGAACATTTCGGCCGGGTCGACATCGTCATCAGCAACGCCGGCAACCAGCGCAACGCGCCGTTCGGCACGCTGACCGAGGAGGATATCGAGGCGGTCTACGCCGTCCATGTGAAGGGCGCGTTCAACGTCTGCCAGCCCGCCTATCGCGAGATGGTGAAGCAGGGCTATGGCCGGCTGGTGCTGGTCGGCTCGCAATCGGGGGTGTTCGGCAACCCGATGCGCGCCAATTACGGATCGGCCAAGACCGCGATGATCGGGCTGATGAACGTGATCGCGCAGGAGGCGCCCGCCGGCATCGCGGTCAACACGCTGTTTCCCAATGCCCAGGGCGGGCGGTTGGGCGGCACGCCGCTGGCCGAGCGGCCCGACATCGATTTCCTGAAGGCGGCGGGCGAACGGACCCGCCACTTCGCCGATGCGATGAAGCCCGAATTCGTCGCGGCGCTGGCCTGCTACATGGCGAGCCGCCAGTGCGACAGCTCGCAGAACATGTATTCGGTGCTGGGCGGCAAATATTCGCGGCTGTTCGTAGGGTTGACCGAGGGCTGGTACACGCCGGGCCCCGACGCGCCGAGCTGCGACGACATCCTCGCCCATATTGGCGAGATCGACGATCGCGGCCGCTATGCGGTGCCGCTGAGCGGGCTCGACGAGATGGACACGGTGCTCGCGGCGCGGCGCTCGGCCCATGGCTGACGGCGGGGTCGAGCATGGCGGGGATGCGGAGATGCGCGTCTCGGCCGGCGAGATACTGGCGATCGAGCCGGTCGGCGAGGACCGCTTCATCGGCGGCGCGGGCGGCGTCAACCATATCGGCACGGTGTTTGGCGGCCGTCTGGCGGCGCAGGCGCTGCTGAGCGCGGCCCGCACCGTCGAGGCGATGCCGCCCACCTCGCTGCACGGCTATTTCCTGGCGCCGGCGCAGATATCCCTGCCGATCGAATATCGGGTGGAGCGGCTGCGCGACAGCCGGCGCTTCGCCCATCGCCAGGTGACGGCGGTGCAGGAGGGGCGGGCGGTGTTCACGCTGCTCTGCCAGTTCCATGCGCCCGAGGACGGTTTCGTCCACCAGGCGGCGGCGATGCCCGACGTGCCGCCGCCGGAGGAGGTCCCGACCCTCCAGCAATTCGTGCGCGACAATGGCGACCGCCTCGATTTCGCGGCGATCCGCAACTTCTCCGGTGCGCTGCCGATCGAGATGCGCGCGATCGCGCCCGAGGCCTATTTCTACGAGCGGCCGCGGGAGCCGGAGCGCGCCTTCTGGTTCCGCCTGCCCGGCGCGGCGACGATCGACGATCCGCGCGAACAGGCCTGCCTGCTCGCCTATGCCAGCGACTATTGGCTGGCGGGGGTGTCGGCGACGCCGCATGGCTTCCCCACCAACAGCAGCTCGCTGCTGATCTCCAGCCTTGACCACAGCCTTTGGTTCCACCGTCCGGTGCGCTGCGACGAGGGGTTGCTCCACCACACGCACAGCCCCGCCGCCGGCGACGGCCTCGGCTTCGCGCAGGGGCGGATCTTCGATCGGAGGGGGCGGCTGGTGGCGTCTACTGCGCAGGAATGCCTGCTGCGCCAATTGCGGCCGGACGCGTAGCAAGGGAAGGAGATCAGGGCATGGCGTTCACGGATACCCCGCTGGCCCCGGCGATCGGATCGATCGTTGAGGGGCTCGACCTGTCGCGGGACATGAGCGAGCCGACGATGCGCCGGCTGCTCGCGCTGCTGTTCGATCGCGGCGTGGTGGTGATCCCCGGCCAGACGATCGACGACGCGGCCTATGTCCGCTTCGCATCCTTCTTCGGAACCCCGCTCGACTTCTTCATTCCCGAACATCGCAACGCCGATTTCCCGGCGATCATCCGCATCAACAACGATCCGGCGACCCCCGCCATGATGCGCGACGGCGCGGTCCACTGGCATTCGGACAGCAGCTATGAGAGCGTGCCGGGCTGCGTCACCATGTTGTTCGGCAAGGAGGCGCCCGACAGCGGCGGCGAGACCCACTTCGCCAGCACCAGCGCCGCCTATGCCGACCTGCCCGAGGCGACCAGGGCGCGGATCGACGGGCTGGTCGCGCGCCACGAGCTGGGCCGCGCGCCCTGGATCGAGGGCGAGACGCGGCCCGATCCCAACCGGCCCCCGCGCAAGACCGACGCGCCGAGCCATCCGCTGGTGATGGTCCATCCGGTGACGGGCCGGAAGGGCATATTCACTTCGGGCACCGCCTATGCGATCGAAGGGATGGACGATGCCGAGGCGACGGCGCTGATCCGCGAGCTGCGCGAGCACATCGTCAGGCCTGCCTATCGCACCAGCTACAAGGTCCGGCCCGGCGACATCGTGCTGTGGGACAATTTCGGCACCGTCCACTGCGCCAGCCCGATCGAATATTCCAACGAGGACGGCAAGCGCCGGCTGCTCCACCGGATCAGCACCAAGGGGGTGCCGGCGCTCTGTTCGTGACGCATCGTCCAGCCGGTCAGTCCGGCTGGCGTTCCGGATAGCGGCCCATCGCCAGATAGCAGCAGGCGGCGAGCGCGAACGAGGCCGAGGCGGCCATCAGCGCGAAGTTGTAGTTGCCGAAGATATCGTAGCCCTTGCCGATCATGCTGGCGCCGAAGGCCACGCCCAGCGCGATGCCGAGGGTCGAGACGCCGTAGATCGAGGCATAGCTGCGCAGCCCGAAATAGCGGGCGATCATGAAGGCGACGATATCGATCTCCGCACCCTGGCCGAGGCCGATCAGCAGGATCGCGCCGTAGAACATCACCGGCGGCACATGGTCCTGCAGCAGGAACAGGCAGCCGACCGCCGGCAGTGCGTTGAGCACGAAGGCGACGGCGGGCGCCCAGAAGCGGTCGACCAGCAGCCCGCTGAGCAGCGCCCCCGCGGCGGCGGCCAAGCCGAGGGTGGAGACCGCCGCCACCGCCATCGACGCCTCCAGCCCCTTCGAGACGGCAAGCGGCTTCATCTGCGACATCAGCGAGACGACCGGCACATAGTTTAGTACTGCCGCGGCGGTGAGGATGCGGACCTTGGGCTGGGCGAGCAGCACCCGCCAGCTGTCCGCCAGGCCATGGGCGGCGGTGGCGCCGACCCGTTCCTGCGCCTTGGTCGGCACCCAGAACCAGACCAGCGGCAGCGCCACCACCAGGACCAGGCTGCCAAGCAGAAGAAATCCGCCGGCAGTGCCGTAGTGGCTGATCACCGGGAACAGCGCCATCGGCACCAGCGCCCCGGCGATGGCGAGCCCGGATCGGCCGATCGCCAGGGCGGTGCCGCGTGTATGGTGGAAGGCACCGCTCAGGATGCGGGTGAAGGTGATACCGGTGGTCGACATGCCGACCAGCGAAAAGAAGAAATAGGCCGCGTAATAATAATCGAGCGACCCGCGCATCAGCGCGAGCAGCCCATAGCCGATCGCGGTCAGCACCAGCCCGGT
Source organism: Rhizorhabdus histidinilytica (assembly GCF_900167915.1). Classification (GTDB taxonomy): domain Bacteria; phylum Pseudomonadota; class Alphaproteobacteria; order Sphingomonadales; family Sphingomonadaceae; genus Rhizorhabdus; species Rhizorhabdus histidinilytica. The sequence goes on from NZ_FUYM01000001.1 coordinate 579,507, forward strand.
CGACAGAACCGGGCGGACGCCGAAACGATCGGTGAGCGCACCGACCACGGGCGCGGCGAAGGCGGTGACCAGGCCGAAGCTGTGGACCAGCGCGATCTGTCCACGCGACCAGCCGAACTGGGCCTGGAGCGGCTCGACGAACAGGCTCGAGACCGCGGCGTAGAGCGAATAGCTGATCGATCCGCCGATCAGCGCGGCGAGGCCGGGCCGCCAGGCCTGGCGCCACTCGTGGACGACCATCGCCCCATGCGACCGGCCGTCGTGCGCTTCGCCCATTACCGTCCGATCAGCACGCACATCCGCTCTCCCGTTTCATATGGAGCAGTCCTGCGCCTGCGACACGCGGCGCGCAAACCGAATGACGGCACGGCACCGGCCCTACGCATATGTGTACATCCCGTGCGGCCCATTGCCACCTGTCAGACCCGTCACCACGATCGCCGGAGGAGGAGAGAGGCATGTCGGACATTCTGGTCGAACGCCGCGACGAAGGCGTCGCGGTGGTGACGCTCAATCGCCCGCAACGGCTCAACGCGCTGACCCGCGAGGCCGTCGCCGCTCTCAACGCCACGCTCGACGGCATCGCTGCCGACGCCGGCTGTCGGGCGGTGATCCTGACCGGCGCGGGGCGCGGCTTCTGCTCGGGACAGGACCTCGCCGCCGCCAACGCGCGAAAGGGCGACCGGGCAAGCGGCGTCGTCGAGAAGCTGTTCTGGCAGGAGCAGTTCGCCGGCATGGGCAAGCGGCTGCGATCGATGCCGCAGCTCGTGATCGCGGCGGTCAACGGCCCGGCGGTGGGGGCGGGGATGGCGATCGCGCTGAGCGCCGACGTCCGCATCGCCACCCCTTCGGCGCGCTTCCTGGTCGCGGCGGTGCGGATCGGCCTGTCGGCGGGGGAGAGCGGGATCAGCTATCTGCTGCCGCGCATGATCGGCATCTCGCGCGCCTTCGACATATTGCTCACCGGCCGGCCGATCGAAGCCGAGGAGGCCGAGCGGATCGGGCTGGTGCTGCGGCTGGCCGAGCCGGCGGCGCTGGTCGACGAGGCGATCGGCTACGCGCGCGCGGTGCTCGCCAACAGCCCCTATTCGGTCGCGCACAGCAAGAAGCTGATGTGGGAGAATCTGGACGCCTCGTTCGATGCGGCGATCGGGGCGGAGAACCGCACCCAGATCCTCGCGACGATGACGCAGGACTATGCGGAGGCGACCGCCGCCTTTGTCGAAAAGCGCCCGCCGCGCTTCGAGGGACGCTGACGCAAGGGAGGATCGATGGACCTGGGTCTGACAGGCAAGCGCGCGCTGGTGACGGGCAGCAGTTCGGGGATCGGCGCTGGTATCGCGCGAATGCTGGCGGCGGAGGGCTGCGCGGTCGTCGTCCATGGCCGCGATGCCGCGCGCGCCGAGGCGGTGGCGCGTTCCATCCGAGACGCCGGAGGCGAGGTCGACTGCGCGATCGGCGATCTGGCCGGTGACGCCGGTGCCGATGCCGTCGCCGCCCGAGCGGGCGCGATCGACGTCCTCGTCAACAACGCCGGAGGCGCGGCCGGCACGAGCGCGCAGAGTTGGGCACAGGTCGAGCTGGCGGCTTGGATCGAGACCTATCAGGGCAATGTCGGCTCCGCGGCGCGGATGATCCAGCGGCTGCTGCCGGGGATGCGGCAGCGCGGCTGGGGACGGATCATCAACATCGCCAGCGCCGCCGCGACCCAGCCGATCGCCTTCGGCCCCGATTATGGGGCCGCCAAGGCGGCGGTGATCAACCTGACGTCGAGTCTCGCCAAGGCATTGGGACCCTGCGGCGTCACCGCCAACAGCGTCAGCCCAGGCATCATCCTCACTCCGGCGGTCGAGCGATGGCTCGACGGGCTGCGCGAGCCGATGGGCTGGCAGGGGCTCGACCAGGCCGCGCTGGAGAGGAAGGTGACCGAGACGATGGTGCCGACCCTGGTCGGCCGTATCGGCCGGGTCGAGGATATCGGCCACGCGGTCTGCATGGTGGCGAGCCCGGCCTCGGGCTACATGACCGGCGCCAACATCCGCATCGACGGCGGCCAGGTGCAGAGCATCAACTGAACCGGGAGGACGCGGCGATGGACCTTCGCCTGACGGGTAAACGCGCACTGGTGACGGGCAGCAGTTCGGGCATCGGCGCGGCGGCGGCGCGCATGCTCGCCGAGGAGGGCTGCGCGGTCGTCGTCCACGGCCGCGATCCCGCGCGTGCCGAGACCGTCGCAGCCGGGATCAGGGAGGCGGGCGGCACCGCCCATGTCGCGCTCGGCGATCTCGCCACGCCGGACGGCGCCGATGCCGTGATCGCCGCGGTGCGGGCGATCTGGCCCGACGGGCCGGACATCCTCGTCAACAATGCCGGCGGCTCGGCTGCGAGCCCGCAAGCTTGGGAGGAGATCGCCGACGAGACCTGGCTCGCCAGCTACCAGAAGAACGTCGTCGCGGCGGTACGGCTGATCCGGGCCTTCCTGCCGGCGATGAAGGCGCGCGGCTGGGGGCGGCTGATCCAGGTCGGCAGCGCCAGCGGAGCACAGCCTGTGCCGGTACTGCCCGACTATGCAGCGGCCAAGGCTGCGATCAACAATATGAGCGTGGCGCTGGCGCGGACCCTGGCCGGCAGCGGCGTCACCGCCAACACCGTGTCGCCGGGCCGCACCCTCACCCCGGCGGTCGAGCGCGCCTTTGCCGGACGCGGCGCCAATGCGGCCTGGAGTGCCGACCAGGGCGACGGCGGCAGCGCCGGAGCCGTGGCGATCGGAACGCCAGAGGACATCGCCTTCGCGATCTGCACGATCGCGAGCCCGCGCTCGGGCTTCGTTACCGGCGCCAATATCCGCGTCGACGGCGGTCAGGTGAAGGGCGTCAACTGAGCCCGGCTGGGCGCGCGGGACAGTCATCACATCCCTGATCAGAAGGGGGCGGGTCTGATCGGGCGGGGTCAGGGCTGGTGGACGGGGCGCAGACACAGCGTCACGATCATGTCGATGCCCTCCGCCAGGAAGCTATCCTCGGGCATGACCGGCCGGCCTTCGGCGAGGTCGCAGTCGCGATCGAAGATCATGTCGAACAATGAGCAGCAGGCATAGCGGAGGCGGTGCATCAGCAGGTCGTGGGGAATATCCCCCGCCAGGTCCTTGAGCAGGCCGATCGCCTCCAGGCTGGCTGGGGTCGTCCCCATTTCACGCGCGCGCAGCTCCTGCCCCTGACGCCAGCGTAGCGCATGGCGGAAGAAGGCGGTGTAGCGGTGGACGCCCCGGGCATCGAGCAGCTCGTAATTGGGTTGCACCAGCAGGCGTGCCACGGTGTGCGGATCGCGGGTCTGGCCACGCTCATATATCTGGCGCAGAAGCATTTTCCGACGTGCTTCGAGCGCCGGCAGCCGATGCTGCCAGATCGCCCGGATCAGCTCGGCCCGATCGCCGAAATGATAGTTCACCGCCGACTTGTTGGCGACGTTCGCCTCCAGCCCGATCTGGCGCAACGACACCGCGTCGATCCCGTGGCTGCCGAACAGCCGTTCGGCGGCTTCGATGATCGCCATGGGCGTCGATTTATAGGGACGGGAAGGGTGGCCGGCCATGTCGATGGGGGTGCGCCGAACACCCCGCGCGGTCAAGCGGTTCGCGTTTCGGCACCGGCCCTCGTCGGGGGTGCGCCGCGGCGAGTGCGGCACCTCCGCGACGGCCGGCGAGACGCCCGCCGGCCGGGTTCCGACATATATCAGATAGACGATGAGGCGGCTTCCTTGCCGGCCGGACTCTTTGGGGCGGGGCACGAACCGGATATCAGGATGGGGCGAGGCCAGAGAATGGCCCGGGGATCACCGTACCAACCTAGCCATTTAGATTTTTTGGGGAGGAAGCATGCGCTGTCGCACCATTTTCTTGTCGGGCTGCGCTTTCGCGCTGAACGCGCTGCCGAGCGTGGGCATGGCCCAGACCGCCGTGCCGCCGCAGGCCGCCGAGGCGGCTGACGTTGACGCCGGTGAGATCGTCGTCACGGCGCGGCGTCGTGAGGAATCCATCCAGGACGTGCCGATCTCGGTCTCGGCCCTGTCGGGTGACCAGCTTCGCCGCCAGGGCGTCACCGACGCCCAGTCGCTGCAATATGCGACGCCGTCGCTGTCCGTCACCAGCTCGCAGAGCCAGCGCAACACCGTGGCCTTCGCGCTGCGCGGCCAGCGCACGCAGGAGACCCAGCTCTTCACCGACCCGCCGGTGGGCACTTATTTCGCCGAAGTCGTGCAGCCGCGCCCCTATGGCTTCGGCAAGACCTTCTTCGATCTTCAGTCGGTCCAGGTGCTCAAGGGCGTCCAGGGCACGCTGTTCGGCCGCAACATGACCGGCGGCGCCGTGCTCGTCGAACCGGCGCATCCCGAGCTGGGCTCGTTCAGCGGCGAGGTCCGCGGCCAGTACGGCAATTACGACATGAAGGACCTCTATGGGGTCGTGAACATTCCGGTCGGCGACAATTTCGCGATCCGCGTCGCCGGCAAGACCCATAAGCGCGACGGCTGGGCCCGCGAGGTGACCACCGGCCGCGACTATGACAACCAGAATTTCAACACCTTCCGCGTCTCCACCTTGTGGAAGCCGATCGAGGGGCTGGAGACGCTGACCGTCGGCGACTGGTACAAGTCGAAAGAGCACGGCACCGCCGCGTTCATCACCGACCTGCGCCTGCCTTCGGTCATCTCCAACTATGAAGGGTTGCGCGCGGCGGGGGCGATCACCGCCAACATCCCGGCGCAGTACGCCGCCGCCCGCGACATGTTCTACAAGAAGCACTTCACCCTCGACATGGGTGCGGGCGAGGGCGGCAATCTCGACGTCTTCGGCAAGCCCTATGAGAACATCAAGAACTGGGGCATCACCAACAAGACGACCTGGGAGCTGAGCGACACGATCACGCTGAAGAACATCTTCGGCTATCGCCGCCTCCAGCGCGACCAGGTGCAGGATTATGACGGCATTCCCGCCTTCCTGATCACGCCCTATCAATATGCGCGCAGCCGCAACATCAGCGAGGAATTCCAGATCCAGGGCAAGGCCTTCGATCGGAAGCTCGATTACATCGCCGGCCTCTATTATTTCGAGGAGAAGGGCAAGGACGGCTCGCTGGCCAATACGCTGCCGGAGCTCAACATCGCCGGTGCACGCCAGAACCCGCGCACCGCGTCCGCGACCCAGTTCGTCACTGCCAATCCTGGCGTCGGCTATTCGCGAACGGCTGCGGCTTTCCTCGCCGGCACGTTCCACGCGACCGATCAGCTCAGCCTGTCGGGCGGCCTCCGCTATAATTACGACAAGCGCAAGATCACCGTTTCGCCGTCGCAGCCGTTCCGGTCCAATCCCGCCGGCGGTACGGGCGTCTGCTCGTTCGACATCGACGCGGCGACCGCCGGCACCCAGACGGTTCCGTTCGACCAGTGCTCGTTCACCAACCAGAAGTCGTTCAAGGAATGGACCTACGACGCGACCATCCAATATGAGCCGTCGGCGAACGTCACCGCCTATGCCTCCTTCCGGCACGGTTTCCGGGCGGGCGGCTTCTCGACCCGAGCGACCAGCTACGTCACGCTCGCGCCGTTCCTGCCCGAGTTTGTGGACGAGTATGAGATCGGCTTGAAGACCAACACGCGGATCGGATCGTCGGGCCGCCTGACGACCAGCACCGCGCTGTTCCGTCAGGACGGGTCGGACGTGCAGAAGCAGCGTGCGACCTTCGTGAACGGCAACGTCTTCACGATCGTCGATAACACCGCCAAGCAGCGCAATACGGGTGGCGAGTTCGAGGCGACCCTGAGCGTACCCAACTTCTCGCTGACCGGCTTCTACTCCTACACAAAGGTCAAGATCCTGCGCGGTGGGGCGACCTCGGCGATTGGGCCCGAGATCGCGCAGCGCGGCACGCCGAAGAACCAGGCGGGCTTCACCGCCACCGTGTCGCCGCCGATCTCGGAAGATATCGGTCAACTGAACCTGATCGGCAACTTCACCTGGCGCAGCAAGAACTATCTCGACGATTTCGAGGTGAGCGCCCTCCAGCCGGCCTTCGCGCTGGTCAACCTGCGCGCCGAGCTCAACGACATCGGCGGATCGAGGGCTTCGCTCGCGTTCTTCGTGAACAACGCGACCAATGAGGTCTATCGCCAGGGTGTCCTCGGCCTCGTCGCCGAAGGCCTGGGCTTCTCGTCGAGCGTCTATGGCGAGCCGCGCATGTATGGCGTCGAGCTGGGCTACAAATTCTAACCCCTCGGTCCGTAAGACCGAAACTCCTGCAGGGGCGCACCATGTGCGCCCCTGTTTTCTTTTCCGGGGAGGATATGCATGGTGGAGATCGTCCATCCGCCGGCCCTGCCGCTGCCGCTGACGCCCGAGCAGGTCGACGCCGGCTGGCTGACCCGCGCGCTGGGGCAGACCATGCCCGGCGCCGTGGTGGCCGCTGCCGACATCGTCGACATCGTCTGGGGGACATCGACCAAGATCAGGGTCCGCGTCGACGGGCATGACGGGCAGGGGGCGGCGCTGCCCGCCACGCTGATCGTCAAGGGCGGGTTCGAGGAGCACAGCCCCAGGATGGCGGCGATGTATTCCAATGAGGCGCGCTTCTACGCCGACATCCAGCCATATGTGCCAATGCCGTCGCCGCGCTGCTGGTTCTCGGGATCGGACCCGGCATCGCACCAGTCGATCGTGATCATGGAGGATCTGCGCCGCGACGGGCTGATCTTCTGCGATCCGCTGCAACCCCAGGATTTCGAGCGGATCGCCCGCCGGCTCGAGGTGATGGCCGGCTATCACGCCGCGACCTGGCAATCGCCGCGTTTCGAGCCGGGCGGATCATGGTCGGACATCCATAGCCGGTTCGAAAGCTGGGGCCTCGACTATATGCGCCGCTATCTCGTCGCCGACGTCTGGGCGCACTACATGGCCTCGCCGCGCGGGGCGGCAACGTCGCGCCGCTTCCATGATCGCGGCTGGATGGAGCGCGCGCTGCTGCAAATCGGCGAGATCCAGCACGCGCAGCCGCGATGCCTGATCCACGGTGACACCCATCTCGGCAATCTCTACGTCGCCGAGGACGGTACGCCGGGCTTCTTCGACGCACAGGTGGCGCGCACAGCCTGGCATCACGAAGTGTCCTACCACATCGTCTGCGCCGCCGACCTCGCCGATCGCGCGGAATGGGAGCGGCCGCTGCTCGATCGCTATCTGCGGGCAATGGCAGCCCATGGCGTTGAACTCGACGCCGAGGCGGCGTGGCTCGACTATCGCCGCTCGATCGCCTGGGGACTGTTCATCTTCCTCACCAACGAGGTGCGGTTCCAGACCGAGTCCGTGAACACCGCCTATGCCGCCCGCTTCTCGCAGGCCGCGCTGGATCACGAGCTGAGGGAATTGCTGCCCTAGGGCCCCTCGATCAGGCTGTGGCCGGTCATCGCCGCGATCTGGCTGACCCCGGCGTCGACCGGCAGCAGCACGCCGGTGATCAGTCGCGCCTCGGGCGAGGCGAGGAACAATGTCGCCGCCGCGACGTCCCAGGCGTCGCCCTCGATGCCGAGCGGGCCGACCTTGCGGCGCTTCTCGCGCAGCGGGGCGAGCTGCGGGTTGTTGGCGACGTGCGGGGTGTGGAGATGGCCGGGGGAGACGATGTTGGCGCGGATGCCCTGCCGGCCATAGACGGTCGCGATCTCGCGGGTGAAGGCGTCGAGTGCGGCCTTGGCCGGGCCGTAGCCTAGCGATCCGTGCGCGCGCTGGCCGGCGGTGGAGGAGATGTTGACGATCGCCTTGCCGCGGCCCTCGATCAGCGCCGGGATCGCTGCCCGGCACATATGGAAGGCGCCGGTCAGGTTGATGTCGACGATCTCGCGCCAGGTCGCGTCGTCGATGTCGGCGAGCTTCGGCCCGCCGAAGCCCCGGCCGACATTGTTGACGAGGATGTCGAGGGTGCCGAAGGCGGCCAGCGCTTCGGCGACGATCCGTTCGCAATCCTCCGCGTGGGTGACGTCGCCCGCGCAGGCGAAGGCTTCGCCGCCGAACGCTTCGATTATCGCGACGGTGCGCTCGGCATTGGCGCGGTCGCGGGTAACGACGCAGACCCGGGCGCCTTCGCGCGCGAACAGCAGCGCGATGGCGCGGCCGTTGCCCATCTCCTCGCCAGGCGCGCCAGCGCCGGTGACGATCGCGGCCTGGCCGGCGAGGCGGTCGTAATAGCTCAGGGGTTCGGGCATGCTCGCCTCCTCAGATCGCGCTGCGGCCGCCGTCGATGAGATAGGCGCCGCCATGGATGTGCGGCGCCTCGTCCGAGGCGAGGAAGGCGACGAGCGCGGCGACCTCCTCGGGCTCGCACAACCGCCCCTGCGGCGACCGGGCGACGAGCATCTCGATCATCTCGGCGCTGCTGTTGGCGAGGATGTCGGTGTTGGTGGTACCGGGGCAGACGGCGTTGATGCGGATATTGTCGCGCGCATATTCGGCGGCGGCGGCACGGGTCATCATCAGCACCGCGCCCTTCGAGGTGATGTAGGGGCTCGACAGCGCGGTCGCGCGGAAGCTGCCGGTCGAGGCCATGTTGACGATCGATCCGCCGCCCTGGCGCAGCATGTGTGGGATCACCGCGCGCTGCATCAGGTAGACGCCGCGCACATTGACCCCCATCACCTTGTCCCAGTCCTCGAGCGGCTGCTCGTGGAGGCGGAGCCGCCGGGGGTTGCCGATCCCGGCATTGTTGACCAGCACATGGACCCCGCCGAAACGCGCGACGACCTCGGCCACCATGGCGTCGATCGCCGCCGGATCGGCAACGTCGCAGATCAGGCCATGGGCATCGGTACCCGCCGCCGCGACGGCGGCATCGAGCTTGTCCGCCTTGACGTCGGTGCCGACCACGACCGCGCCTTCGCTCGCGAGCCGCGCCATGCAGGCCCGGCCGATTCCCGCGCCGGCGCCGGTGACGATCGCGATCTTGCCCTCGAAGCGCCGGTTCATGCCGACGCTCCCTGCTCGATCATATGCTGGTCGATGCGCGCGTTGAGCTTGGTGACGAGCGCGCGATCGCTGAGTTCGACGAAATAGCCGAGCTGCGCGACCGTATCGAGATGGATCACCGCGGCGTCGCCATTGGGCATCGTCGCGCCCCAGCTCTCGAACACGCATTCGACGCCGCCGGGCCGCTGGCCGAGATCGTCGACCGCATAGCCGAGGTGGAAGATGCCTTCGCCGCGCGTCTCCAGCCATTCCCTGGCATTGCCTTCGCCGATCACCGGCTCGATCATCTCGAGATAGACGTCGCCCCATCGGGTGAAGGCGTTGCGGTTCGCGAAGCGGCCGCGCCAGTCGCGGTAGCGCCCCTCATAATCGGTATCGAGCCGCCAGAAGGGGCCGAGGCCGAGCAGGCGGCGATAGTGCTCCATCCCTGCGTCGATGTCGCGGACGACGACGCCGATCTGATAGAAATCCCCCTCGAATTTCATGGTCTGGTTCTCCGTCATGCGAGGTCGTGGCGCGCGATGTAATCGGCGAAGCGCTCGCGGACCTGATCGTCGGTGATGCCGAATTCGCCCGACGAATAATCGTGCCGGCCATGCTTGCCCTGCGGGTTGTCGCCGATGAACGCCTGCATTGCCGCCTCGGCCTCGGCGCCGAGCGTCAGGCCGAAATGGCGGTAGATTCGCCGCACCGTGCCCAGCTTGTCGGCGATCAGGTCGCGATAGTGGACGTCGAGCACCGCCACGCCGGGATGCCGCTCGCGCGCCTCGCGCATCCGCTCGACCGCGCGGGCGAAGATGTCGAGCCGGATCGGGCCGGTCTCCGCCTTCTCGAACAACTGGCCGTTGCGCCAGATCAGGCTCGCGCCGGATGCGATCGTCTCGACCGGGTTGCGGTGGAGCACCACCACCCGTGCATCGGGGAAGACGCGCAGCATCGCGTCCATGCCGTAGCTGTGCGAGGGATTCTTGAGCAGCCAGGTGCGATCGCGCGCCCGCGCGCCCATCAGCCGGAGGTTGTCCTTGTAGCGGCGGTAGGAGGGCTCCTCGTCCGCCTCGTACCACCAGCGGCGATAGTCGGGCAGCGGCAGCGTCGAATTGAAGGTGTTGGTCATGAAGCTCTGGCTCATGACGGTGATGCACTCGTCGGCCAGCGCCGCGCCCATGTCGTGCGCGGCGCGCAGGCCGGGATTGGCGGCGAAGGTCGCCTCCAGCCGGTCGTGGACCTGGCGGAACTGGGGGTGCTCCTCCCATTCCTCTCGGGGCGGACGGATCAGGGGCGCCTCGCCGACCCAGCGCGGCGTCCACTGGAACTGCGGATCGACCGACATCAGGAAGTGGAGGATCGTCGTGCCGCTGCGCGGCAGGCCGGTGATGATCAGTGGCGCGGGCACCGGATCGTCGAGCAGTTCGGGATGCGCGTTCCACCCGGCCTGCGAGGCGAGGCGGCTGACCAGCAGGTTGATCGCCATCGCGCCGAAGCGCGGGGCGATCCGATCGCGGCGCGGACTGGCCTTGATCGCGTCGATCAGCACGCCGAGCCCCTCGCGATAGCCGTCGTCGCCGAAATCGGAGCGGCCGGTGCGCGCGATCGCTTCCTCGTGCAGCGCGTCGGCGTCGGTCGGGTCGAAGCCGCTCATCGCTGGAATCGCCGGGCGAGCTGTTCGCGACGCTTCGACAGCGTCGCGCGGCGGGCGCCGGCATCGATCGCCGGGTGATCGGCGGGCAGGGCGCCGCGGACGGCGTCGATCTTGAGCAGGCGCGAGACCGGCGTCGGGATTGCCTGGTCGGGCCGGAACCAGCGATAATGGAGGAAGCCGCGCCGGGCGCCGCCGGTGTCGAGCCAGTTGGGCACCCCCGGATCGCGCGCCGAGATCACGAAGCGCGCCTTGCCGTCGCCGTCTACATGCGCCTGACGGGCGTTGAGCGAGGTCTGCCGGTTCATGATGTCGGGTGCTTCCCACCACATATTGTAGAGGGTGAAGCTCCAATAGGGACCGTCGGGCAGGTCTGTCTCGATCAGGATCGCCTCGTCCTCCGCGAGGTCGAGGCAGATGATGCCGTAATAGAGCCAGGCCTTGCCGCCGCTCATCGGCGGCTTGAAGTTGCGGACCCCGGGCGGCTCGGTGCTCGGCGGGGTGATGATGTTCGCCGGATTGTCGGCGCGGACATTGGCGGCGCGCTGGTTCCACCAGCGGGCGGCGGCCAGGAACAGGCGGGTGGCGTTGGCGATCTGGTCGGCGAGCCGGTCCGCGGAGAGGGCGGGAGGATAGGCCGGCGCGTCGGGGTCGATCCGCTCGATGGTCAGCCAGCCCGGCGGCAGGTCGCGATCCCAATCCCAGTCATAGCGGCGCACGGTGATGCCGTTGCCGGCGGTGGGATATTGATCGGGCACAGAGGTATCGCCGGCCAGCCCGGGAGCGATAGGCGTCCAGTTGCCGGGGTGCTCCTCGGCCGAGACGATCACCTCGAAGTCGCCATTGGCGGCGGTGGCGATATCGTCGTGCCACAGCCGGCCGATATTGACGCTGCGCCCTTCGCCGCCATTGTTGCCGCGCAGCCGATAAGTCGCGTTGCCGCGCAGCGCGGCCATGAAATAGGCGATATTGTTGTCGGGCCCGCCATAGCGGTAGCGATCGTCCATCTGTCGCAGGAACAGGGGGAAATCGGGGTCGTTGAAGTCAAGCCTATGCTGCAGGCTCATCGCGGCGAGCCGTGCGATCGAGCGCAGCAATTCGGCCAGCTCACCGCCGTCGGCCGGATCGCCGAGCACGCCGTCGATCGCCTCCGACGCCACCTGCTTGAGCGCGTCGCAATGGCCGTTCCACGCCGCGCGCAGCTTTTCCCGTTCCTCGGTGCCGATCGCCATTGTCCTCTCCCGCTATGGGATGAGGATCGCGCGGTCGGCGGCTCTCGACCAGTAGCTTTCAGGACATTATCATAGGCAAAAGTGACAAGTCCTGCCGATCTCCTCCGCATCGCCATGCTGTGCGATCCCGACACCCAGCGCGCCAGCCTGGCGCCGCTGCGCGACCTTGCCCGGCTTTCGGAGCGGCTCGCGAGCGAGCTCGACGGGCAGGCCGGGATGCAGCCGCTCCACCTCGACCTGCTCCACGACGCGCGGCTTGGCGAGGCGCCGCTGTCGGAGAGCCGTCCGCTCGTCTTGCGCCCCGGCGGCGAGCGCTACGACCTGGTCTATGTGGCGGCCGGCGAGGACCCCGCGACCGGCGACCAGTGGGAGGAGGCACGGCTCAGCGAGTGGCTACGCTGGCAGCATGATCACGGCGCCTGGGTGGTGGGGCTCGGCTCGGGCGTGCTGGCGCTGGCGGCGGCGGGGCTGCTCGACGGCGGCCCGGCCTCGATCCCGCCGCGCCATGCCCGACTGGCACGCCAGCTCCATCCGAACATCCGGCTCGCCCATGTCGGCGCGATCGCCGAACATGGCCGGGTGCTGACCGCTGCCGAGCCTTCCTCGGTGTTCGCGCTGGTGGTGGCGATGACGCGACGCTTCCATTCGCACGGCCTCGCCGAGCGCTATCGCCGCGCCTGCGGCCTGCCCGAGACGGCGGTGCCCGACAATGCGCTGCTGCCGATGCGCAGCAACCAGGACCTGCTCATCGCCGAGGCGCGGGCCTGGATCATCGCCCATATGCACGACGATATCGACACGAACGCGGTGGCGGCGCAGTTCCACGTCAGCGCGCGGACCCTGACGCGCCGATTCGAACGATCGATGGGGATCAGCCCGGCGCGCTACTTGCGCGAGGCGCGGCTCGACGCAGCCCGCTCGATGCTGCACCGGACCCGCTTCTCGATCGAACAGATCGCGCATCTGGTCGGCTATCGCGACGTCGGCTTCTTTCGCGACCTGTTCCGCAAGAACAGCGGCTGCTCGCCACGCGCCTATCGCATGGCGGCTCAGGCCGGAACCGCCTCCGCGAGCTGATCGCGCAGCACGAATTTCTGGACCTTGCCCAGCGGCGTGCGCGGGAAATCCTCGACCAGGAACAGGTGGCGCGGCACCTTGTAATTGGCCATGCGCTCGCGGCTCCAGGCGGTCAGCTCGGCGAGCGACAGTTCGGCACCGGGGCGCGGGATCACGCAGGCGGCGCAGACCTCGCCCATCCGATCGTCGGGCCAGCCGATCACGCAGACGTCGGCGATCGCCGGATGCGCTCGCAGGGCGTGCTCGATCTCGGCCGGATAGGCGTTGAACCCGCCGACGATGACGACGTCCTTGAGCCGGTCGAGGATGCGGACCGTGCCGTCGTCGTTCAGGCAGGCGACGTCACCGGTGTGCAGCCAGCCGTCGGCATCGATCGTCGCGGCGGTCTGCTCCGGGTCCTCGAAATAGCCTTGCATGACGTTGGGCCCGCGCACCAGCAGCTCGCCGCTCTCCTCGGCGATCCGCACCTCGACGCCGGGCAGCGGTATGCCGACCGTCCGGGCGATCGTCTCGAAATCGCTGTCGGGATAGTTGACGGTCACCAGCGCGGTCGTCTCGGTCTGTCCGAAGCTCGTCAGGAAGAGGTCGAAGCCGAACACCTCGCGCCCCGCCTTGATCAGGTCGACCGGGACATTGGCCGCGCCGGTGTGGCCGACGCGCAGCGAGGAGATGTCGTAGTTGGCGAAGCGCGGATGCTCCATCAAGCTGGTGAAGATGGTCGGCGGCCCCATAAGCACGCTGATCCGTTCGCGCTCGATCAGCTTCAGCACGGCTTCCGGATCGAAGCTGGCGACCGGAAAGACGGTCATCCCAGCGACCAGGCCCGACACCCAGCCCGACCGATAGCCGAAGCTGTGGAAGAAGGGGTTGACGATCAGCGCCCGATCGCCCGCGCGCAGGTCGTTCGAGCGGTTCCAGTTGGCGACCATCCACAACGCCTGGCCGTGATTGTGCATCGCGCCCTTGGGGAAGCCGGTGGTGCCGCTCGTGAACAATAGGTCGGCGATGCTGTCGGGGCGGACCGCGGCGATGCGCGCCGCCAGTTCGGCGTCGGTGCATCGGTCGCCCTCGAACGCCGCGAGCGAGGCATCGTCGAGCAGCACGATCTCGCGCAGGTTCGGCAGCGCGGCGACCGGGCGGACGGCGCCCGCGCCGCCGCCGGCCTGGCGCAGCATCGCGGCATAGTCGTTGCCCAGGAAGCCGGCGACCGTGAACAGGATGCGCGCGCGCGTCTTGCCAAGCGCGTAGAGCGCCTCGCCGCCCTTGAAGCGGGTGTTGATCGGCACCATGATCGCGCCGATGCTCTCGATCGCCGAGGCGGCTACCATCCATTCGGGGCTGTTGGGCGCCCAGATCGCCACCCGGTCACCATGGCCGACGCCATGCGCCACCAGCGCTCCGGCGAGCCGGTTCACCCGATCCCGAAATGCCGCGAAGCTCGTCGCCCGGCCGTCCTCGCCGATGACGAAGGGGGTGTCGCCATAGGTTGTGGCGACATGGGCGATCAGCTCGGGCAGCGTGTGATCGAGCGAAATGGTCAGCCCGGAGAAATGCGGGCTCGCCGCGTCGTCCATGGTCAGAGCAGGCCGCGCTCTTCCGAGGTCTGCAGCCCGTCCGGCGATACGCCCGCCTCGCGCATCGCCTCGATCACCGCGCTGGTGGCGGTCGCGATGCAGGGGAAGCCGACATAGGGGGCGAGTTGGACGAGGATTCCCTCCAGCTCTGCCACGGTCAGGCCGTTGGCGATGCCGATCTTGACGTGGTTCTTCAGCTCGAGCGGCTGGCGTTGCGCCACCAGCATCGAGATGATCGCGATGCTCTTCTCCTTGCGGCTGATGCCCTCATGCTGCCAGGCGTCGTGGAAGCAGGCCGTGGCCGCCATGCGGGTGATCGGCGCGCCGAACCGGTCGGAGGCGGCGGAATCGCGGAACGCCGAGCCGAATTTTTCCCCCATGATCCCGGTGATGAAGCCGATGCCGGCTTCCTGCTTGTCGTCGAGCTTGGCCACGCCGTTCCTTTCCGTCGCGATGTCGTGTCGTTTATTCTGCGGCGGCCAGCGCATCCGCTGGCGCGGGGCGGCCGTGGCGGACCAGCCGGCCCGGCAGCTTGCCGGTCGGGCGGCCGCGCCGATAGGTGATCTCACCCGAGACGATCGTCGCCTCATAGCCGTCCGACTGCTGGCTGAGCCGTTTGCCGCCGGCGGGAAGGTCATGCTTCACGCGCGGCGCGTAGAGGTGCAGCCGGTCGAGGTCGATCAGGTTGATGTCGGCCTTGTAGCCGGGCTTGATCACGCCGCGATCGAACAGGTTGACCGTCTCGGCGGTCTCGCGGCTGAGCATGCTGACGGCCTGCTCGATCGGCATCTTGTGGCTGTCGCGGACATATTCGGACAGCATGTAGGTCGGATAGGCCGCGTCGCAGATCATTCCGTAATGCGCACCGCCGTCGCCCAGGCCCAGCACCGTGCCGGGCTTGCCGAACAGGTCGACCGCCGCATCGAAGCGGTTGTTCTCGGTATTGCCCATCGGGCAGTAGATGATCGCCTTGCCGTTCTGGCGCAGCAACTCGTCATACATCAGCTCGCGCTCGTCGATGCCCAGCGTCTCGGCACGCGCCTTGATGCTGTCGCTCGGGTGCGGGTTGTAGTTGGGCGGATCGCCGAGCGGAAACAGGATGTGGGTCTGCTGGACGACCCAGAGGAAGAAGGGGTTCGGATCCTCGGGCTGCTCGGACAGGAGCTGCTTGCGGAAGACGGGATCGCGCATCCGCGCCACCTTCTCCTCCAGCGGCAGATGCTCGATCTGCTTGTAGCTGGGGTTGAGCGAGAAGGGGTGGTAGCTCAGTTCGATGCCGAACAGCATGCCAATCGGGCGCGGGAAGAACTGTCCGTGGATGCGGCGCCCTTCCTGTCTGGCCCGCGCGAGGCCGTCCAGCAGCGGCTCCGGACCGCCGACCACCTGCGATCCGGTGAACAGGCTGAAATTGACCGGCTTGCCGCCCGAGGCCTCGTTGAGCGTCTCGATGACCTCCCATTCGTGCGGGGTGGGCAGGTTGGTGTTGGGGATGATCTGGAACACGCCCGCGCCGGCGTCCTTCAGTCCCTCGGCCAGTGCCTTCAGTTCGTCGATCTCGGTCTTGGTCGAGGGGGCGGGGCGGCCGTCGCGGAAGCTGTGTGCGAGCTGGCGCGAGGTGGTGACGCCGAGCGCACCAGCCTCGATCGCCTCGCGCGTGATGCGGCGCATCTCCGCCAGGTCGGTCTCCGTCGGCGGCTCCAGATCGGTGCCGCGCTCGCCCATCACATAGACACGCAATGGGCTGTGCGGGAGCTGGGCGGCGAAATCGACGTCGGTGCGCCGGGTGTCGAGGAAGTCGAGATATTCTGGGAAGGTCTCCCACTTCCAGGGAACGCCGTCGGTCATCACCACCTCGGGAATGTCCTCGACGCCTTCCATCAGCTTGACCATCAGCTGGCGATGCTCGGGGCGGGACGGTGCGAAGCCGACGCCGCAATTGCCCATCACCACCGTGGTCACGCCATGGTTGGAGGAGGGAGCGAGCGTGTTCTCCCAGGTGACCTGGCCATCATAATGGGTATGCACGTCGACGAAGCCCGGCGTCACCACCAGGCCCGCTGCGTCGATCTCCTCGCGGCCCTTGCCCGCCACCGCGCCGACCGCGGCGATGACGCCGTCCTTGATTGCCACGTCGGCGTGGAAACCAGGCCTACCGGTGCCGTCGACGACCGTGCCGCCACGGATCACGATGTCAAATTGCGCGCTCATCCACATCCTCGCTTTTGCCCTGGAAGGCGCCGCATTGGGGCGTCCGCGATCCGGCCACGGCCGATCCTGCTGGGCTTCCCCAACGAAGATAAGGTGCGGGGGAGGGGCGTCAACCGCGGCGTCGCCCCGGCCCCCGGCGTGCGCCGACTCATCGGTCATCTGATGGGATGACGCGGGTGCCATCAGATGGCCGATGGACGCGGCCGGCTTCTATTCGGTCCAAAAGCGGTAGCGTATAGCCCGCTCGAACAGGCGGCGCGGCGACAAGAGGTCGGACCCGCACGCGCTTCACCAGCCATAATGGAGTCGTGATGTCTTCCCAAGCACAGCTCAAGCCGGCCGACCGCACCCCGCTCTATTCGGGGCCGATCTTCGATGCCGACACCCATTTCTGGGAAACCGACGAGGCGTGGACCCGGTATCTGCCGCGCGACGCGGCGGAGAAATACGGCATCAGCTTCAAGACCGGCGATGATGGCGACTTCGCCATGTATGTCGGTCCGCGCAAGGTGGAGATCAGCGCCGATCACCTGTTCGAGGACGGGCGAGTGCCGGCGCCGGGCAAGCTCCACGAATGGCTGCGCGCGATGAAGGAGGGCAAGGCGGAGATCGACCTGCACGTGCCCAAGACGGCCGATATGATGGAGCCCGCCGCGCGGGTGGCGAAGCTCGATGGCTGGGACGTAAGATCGTCGATCCTGTTCATCGGCAACATGATCACCGCGATCAGCTTTCTCGACGATCCGCGCTACGCCTATCCGGTGCTCAACGCCTATAATGGCTGGATGTACGACCAGTGGAAGTACAACTACGACGATCGCATCTACACCGCGCCGATCGTCACGCTCGATGATGTCGACGAGGCATGCAAGCAGCTGCGCGGGGTGATCGAAAAGGGCGCCAAGCTGATCCTGATGCCCATGGGCCCCTATAACGGCAAGGCGCCCGCGCATCCCGACCACGACCCGTTCTGGGCGATTGCCAACGAGGCTGGCATCCGCGTCGTCTTCCACGTCTCCGAAGCGATCTACATGAAGCACCACATGGCGGTGTGGGGCGAGCCGGTGCAGCAGTCGCGCATCAAGCAGACCGCCTTCGTCTGGATGCACGGCTATTCCGAGCGCCCGGTGGTCGAGACGCTGTCGAGCTTCATCTTCTGGAACTTCTTCGCGCGCTTCCCGAACGTGAAGCTGCTGTCGGCCGAGAACGGCGCGGAGTGGGTGCCGGCGATGCTCACCAAGATGGACAAGTGCCGGGGCATCGCCAAGAACGGCTTCTGGCCCGGCGGCCAGCTCAAGGACCGCCCGAGCCGCATCTTCGCCGAGCATGTCTCGGTGGTCGCCTATCCCGAGGACGACCTCCGCTCGATCGTCGAGCAGGTCGGCACCGCCGACTGGCTGCTGATGGGATCGGACTATCCTCACGCCGAAGGCGTCGAGGAACCGCGCATCTTCGCCGACGAGGCATGTCGTGGGCTCTCGGCCAGAGATACCCGCAAGATCATGTTCGAGAACGGCATGCGCTTCATGGGCCTGCCTTACTAGCGGCCGGCCATCAATCCCCGGAAAGAAGCTCCGGTACGGCTGTCACCGGCCGGCCGGACGCTTCATGTCCGGCGTCGATCAGCAATTGCAGGAAGCCGTCATAGCTGTTCCGCATGCGGACGAGCGGGGCGGCGAGCATCATCGCGCCGATCGGCTCGTCGTCGGGGCCGAACACAGGCACCGACATGGCGGCGGTGTCGCTCAGCATCTCGCCGAAGCTGGCGCAATAGCCGATCCGCCGAATCTCCTCGAGATCGGCCATGATCTCGGGAACGGTGATCCGGGTGCTCTCGGTCAGCGGGCGGAGCTTGGCCCGCTTGAGATAGGCGCTGACGCGGGCCGGCGGCGCATAGGCGAGCAGTACCCGCCCCGCCGCGCTGGCATAGAGCGGCGCGCGGATGCCGACATGCATCGCGTAGCGGACCGGTTGGGTGCTGTTGACCGCCTCGGTATAGATGGCCTGGCCGATCTCCCAGTCGGCGATCGCGAAGCCGACCGATTCATGGGTGGTCCGGGCAAGCGCCTTGAGCGGCTGGCGGACGACCTCGGGCGCCGACCAGGTCGACATGATACGGCCAGACAGGCGATAGGCGACC
This sequence comes from Rhizorhabdus histidinilytica, assembly GCF_900167915.1. Taxonomy (GTDB): domain Bacteria; phylum Pseudomonadota; class Alphaproteobacteria; order Sphingomonadales; family Sphingomonadaceae; genus Rhizorhabdus; species Rhizorhabdus histidinilytica. The sequence continues at coordinate 598,375 of NZ_FUYM01000001.1, forward strand.
GGCCCCAGCCGGTAGCGGCCTTCCTCCTGCACGAGATAGCGCAGGTCGCACAGGCCGCGCAGCGTATCGAGAAAGGTGCTCTTGGGCACCGCCATGGCGGCGCTGATCTCGGCGAGGCCGAGCCCGTCGCGATGCTTCGACAGCAGCATCAGCAGGTCGAGCACGCGCCCGATCGCCCTGGGTCCCTTGACCGTCCGCGCGTCCGCCTTCGGTGATGTCGTCATCGTGGAATTCCCCATTTCCCTGTCGGATGCATAAACGTTCGAAAAATCGAACACAATTCGAAAAAGCTTTGCGCATCATGTCCGTGATGCTACACCCCCTTCAGGATCAGCGAGTCTCAGGAGAGGGAGAGCATCGATGGCCACCAGCGATTCACGGACGATCAAGTCGGCACACCGCGTCCTCGAAATCCTCGAATATTTCGACCAGGACCGTCGCCACGCCACGGTGATGGATATGTCGCGGACCTTGTCCTATCCGCAGTCGAGCACGTCGGAGCTGCTGCGCTGCCTGACCCGGCTCGGCTATCTTCACTACAACCGCTTCCGCCGCACCTACAGCCCCACCGCCCGCGTCGCCCTGCTCGGCGCCTGGGTGAAGCCGGCGCTGTTCCGCGGCGGCCCGGTCCTGTCGGCGATCGACCGGGTGGCCGACCTTGTCGGCGAGACCGTGATCCTGTCGACGGCGTCCAACTATGTCGTCCAGCATCTCCACGTCATCCACGGGCAGGAGGAGGACGCGATCGACGCGCATGTCGGCGATACGCTTCCGCTGCTGCACAGCCCGCAAGGCAAGCTGCTGCTGTCGAGCTATCAGAACGACCATATCCGCTCGGCGGTCCATCGCCTCAACGCCGAGGAGAGCGACGCCTCGCGCCATGTCCGTCTCGCTGACGTGATGGAGGAGATGGCGGCGTTGCGCGAGAAGGGCTGGCTGGTCACCGACCAGGCCGATGGGTCGGGCTGCATCGCAGTCCTGCTGCCGGCGCGGCGCGGCATGGATAGGCTGGTGATCAGCGTGCTTGCCTCGCGCGAGGTGATCGAGCAGCGTTCGGGCGAGATCATCGCCGCCCTGCTCGACCATCGCGACGAGATCGACGCGGTCGAGGGCGCCGAGGTGCGGGAGATGGCCGAGAGCAATCTCGCCCGCATGAACGATAATGTGAAGATCGTGAGCTATCGCCGCCACTTCGCCTGAGGTGACGGCAAAGCGATGAGCCCGCCCGCCAATATCGGCCTGCTGGCCGGGACGGCGGGCGACATCCGTTTCGAACCACAGCCGATGCCCGCCGCGCCGGGGCCGGACGGCCTGACCGTCCGGATGCTGTTCGCGCCGGTCAATCCAGCCGACCTGCTGGCCATCGATGGTGGCTATGCCTTCGCGCTTGACGCCGACGCGCCGTTGGGCGCCGAGGGCGTCGGCGTCGTCGAGCAGGTCGGATCGCGGGTGAGCGACCTCAGTCCCGGCGACCTCGTCCTTCCGCTCGATCGCGGAAACTGGACCCGCCGTCGCGCACTGGCGCGCGATCGGGTGATAGCGGTTCCGTCGAATATCGATCCCCGGCAGGCGGCGATGATGCGGATCAATCCCGCCACTGCCTGGCTGCTGCTCGACGCGAGCGGCGCGGGGCCAGACGATTGCCTCGTTCAGAACGCCGCCGGCTCGGCCGTCGCGCATTGGGTGCGCCGGCTGGCCGCCCTGCGCGACATCGCGGTGATCGACGTCGTGCGTCCCAACTCCTCTGCGGCGGGCCTCGCCGATGACGAGCATCTCGAAGCGACGGTGAAGGTCGCCAGCGGCGGCCGCCCCGTCCGTGCCGCGCTCGACTGCGTCGCCGGCGATGCGACCGGCCGGATGGCGGCTTGTCTGGATACAGACGGGACGGTCCTCGTTTTCGGCCATCTCTCCGGCGAGCCCTCGCGGGTTCGTTCGCAACTGCTCACCGGGCGCGGCCTGACGGTGCGGGGTTTCAGCCTGCGTCCCGCCGAGGCGAGGATGACGCCGGCCGCGCGCGACGCGATGGTCGCCGCGCTGTGGGCCGTGGCCGGGCAAGGCGGGGCGGACCTGCCGATCCGCGCCGTCTTTCCGCTGGCCGAAGCGGAGCGGGCGATCGCGCTGGCGCGGACGCCGGGACGGGGCCGGGTGCTGCTGGATCTCGACGCGATATCGGGCATGTGAAGGCTTCCGGCCGTCGCGTTGACAGCACCGTCGTCAATCTGGTGGGGACAGGCTCGACCAACGGGATTTTTTGCCGATGAATCTTGAGTTCACGCCCGAGGAGATCGCTTTCCGCGACGAGGTCCGCGCCTTCTTCCGGGAGGCGCTGCCCGACGATCTGCGGCGCAAGATGATCAACCGCGAGCATCTGGAGAAGGACGACACGGTCCGCTGGCAGCGCATTCTCAACGCGCGCGGCTGGGCGGTCACGCACTGGCCCGTCGCCTATGGCGGCCAGGCCTGGACCCCTGCCCAGCGCTACATCTTCCAGGAGGAGATGGCGCTGGCCCATGCGCCAGAGGGATCGCCCTTCAATGTCAACATGATCGGTCCGGTGCTGTGCCGCTTCGGCACCGACGAGCAGAAGCGGCGCTTCCTGGCCGCTACCGCCAATCTCGACATCTGGTGGTGCCAGGGCTTTTCGGAGCCGGGCGCCGGATCGGACCTCGCCAGCCTGAAGACCAGCGCGGTGCGCGATGGCGATCATTATGTCCTCAACGGCCAGAAGATCTGGACCACCCAGGCGCAGCATGCCGACTGGATGTTCGGCCTGTTCCGCACCGACGGCAGCGGCAAGAAGCAGCAGGGGATCACCTTCCTGCTGCTCGACATGAAGACGCCGGGAATCACCGTGCGCCCGATCGAGACGATCGACGGTGGCCATGACGCCAATGAGGTGTTCTTCGACGACGTCCGTGTGCCGGTCGCCAATGTCGTGGGCGAGGAAGGCAAGGGCTGGGACGTCGCCAAGCATCTGCTGGGCAGCGAGCGCAGCGGCATCGCCCGCATCGGCCTCTCGAAGGAGCGGCTGTCGCAGCTCCGCAGCCTGGAGCGGCGGCTCGCCGCCGAAGGCGTGCTGACCCCGGCCGAGCACGAGCGGCTCGCCTTCAAGCTTGCCGAGGTCGAGGTCGAGTTGCGCGCGCTGGAGCTGACCCAGCTCCGCGTCGTCTCGGCAGATGCCCATGGCGGCGGCGCCAATGCCGCCGCCTCGATCCTGAAGGTCAAGGGCACCGAGATGCAGCAGCGCATGACGGAGCTGGTGCTCGAACTGGCCGGCCCCGCCGGGCTGGCCACGGCAGGGCATGACTGGGTGTCCGCGGCAGCGCCTTTCTACTTCACGATGCGCAAGGTCTCGATCTTCGGCGGATCGAACGAGATCCAGAAGAACATCATCGCCAAGACGATGCTGGGGCTGTGACACGCAATGGATTTTGAACTTACCGACGAGCAGAAGATGCTCAGCGAGACGGTCACCCGCTTCGTGGCGGAGACCTACGATTTCTCGAAGCGCGAGCATGCGCTGCGCAGCGCCGACGGCTGGAGCCGCGAGGCCTGGGCCGCGCTTGCCGAGATGGGCCTGCTCGGCCTGCCCTTCGCCGAGGAGGACGGGGGTTTCGGCGGCAGCGGCGTCGAGATGATGCTGATCATGGAGGCGCTCGGCCGCGGCCTGATGGTCGAACCCTATTTCGCGACGGTCGTGCTCGCCGGCGGCGTGCTGCGGCACGGCGCCTCGGCGGCGCAGCGCGCGGCGATCGTGCCGGGGGTGATCGCCGGGGAACGCATCCTGGCGCTCGCCCATGACGAGGCGGGGCAGGCGCGCCACACGCTCGCGGCGCGGACGACCGCCCGCCCGGCCGGCGACGGCTGGATCATCGACGGCGCCAAGATCGCGGTGATCCACGGCCAGAGCGCCGGCACGCTGATCGTCAGCGCGACGACGGGGGAGGGGCTGGGCCTGTTCCTCGTCGACGCCAGGGCCGACGGCGTCTCGATCGAGGCCACGCGCGGCTATGACGGGGTACCGGTGGCGTCGGTCCGGCTGGCGGGCGTCGCGGTCGGCGCCGACGCGCTGATCGGCGAGGCGGGGACCGGTGCTGCGATCCTCGATCGGTCGTTCGACGAGGCGCGCGCCGCTCTGGTCGCCGAGGCGGTCGGCGCGATGGCCGAGACGTTCGACATCACCGTCGACTATCTCAAGACCCGCCAGCAGTTCGGCGTCGCAATCGGCAGCTTCCAGGCGCTCCAGCACCGCGCGGTCGACATGCTGATGCAGCTCGAACTGTCGCGCAGCATGGCGGTGCTCGCCGCTCTGTCGCTGGACGGCGATGCGGACCAGCGCCGCCGCAACATCGCCGCTGCCAAGGCGCAGATCGGCAAGTCGGGCCGGATGGTCGGGCAGGAGGCGGTGCAGATGCACGGCGCGATCGGCATCACCGCCGAGTATAAGGTCGGCCACGCCTTCAAGCGGCTGACCGCGATCGACGCGCTGCTGGGCGACCGCGACCATCATCTGGCGCGGCTCGTCGAACTGGGCGGGGTCTATCCGGCGGAGTGACTGCTCCGCCGGCTGCTGTGCAGTTAGTTTCAGTAGGATTGAAACCGTCCGTGCCGAGCCCCTCGATTGCCTGCAAGGCAGGCGCTCGAGGGGCTCGACACGAACGGACAGTTCACAATCCGAAATTGAATCTATTTCTTTGTTTTACCGCTCCAGCGATCGTCAGCCTTCCGAGGCCTTGCGCAGCATCACCGCACGGTCGCAGTCGCGGACCACCACCAGCCGCATGCCGGGCACGGTATAGTCGGCGAACCCTTCGAACGGCTCGCGCTTGCCGGGGTGCAGCACGCGGATGAAGGTGTCGGCGTCGACCTTCAGGGTGAGTTCGCCCCGCGCACCGGCATCGACGGTGATCGAGTCCGGCGTCACCGCCATTACCGTTGCCGCGATCGCGCTGGGGTTGGCGGCCGACTGGACGCGCGAGTCGAACGAGATGCGCAGCCGGTCCGAACGGTTCGGCATGCCGCAATGGGGCGTGTAGGGATTCACGATCAGCACGTCGCCCGGCATATAGTCGGTGGTCGCCCAGGCATCGTCGGGGATCGCGTCGCGTGGGATCGGGTAGGGCGCCGGCTTGGCGGTGTTGTGGAAATAGCCGCGCTTGTTCTGGCCGACCGCCAGCGCCAGCCCGCCCATCTCGCGCGTGCAAGGCGTCAGCGTGATCCACACCGGCTTATAGTCCTGGATGCCGGGGCTGTAGAAGCCGTCCTGGTGGACGACGGTGGTCGGCCCGTTGGGCGGATAGGTGCGATACTGCACGATCGGTACCGCGCAGGCTGGCTCGCCCAGCACCTTCTCCATCACCGCGAGATTGGCGGGATGTTCGATCAGCCGGGCGGCGATTCCCGAATAGAGATCGCTTTCCTCCATGCCCCCGTCGAAGGCGCCGCCAATATATTTTCCTTCCGGATCGTCGGCGCGGGCGAGGCCGAGTTTCTCCGCCACCCTGAGCATCGCGTCGCGGGCCTCCGCGACCGACGCCTGGTCGAACACGCCGCGCAGCAGGATATAGCCATTTTCGTCGTAGAAGCGCTCCAGCGCCGCATGGTCGTCGAGCAGATGGTTGCAGCTTTCGAGCTCGCGGTCGGGCCGCACATCGGCGACCTTGATGTCCTCGGCCTCGGGCCGGTTGAGCGCTGCGACGGTCATGATCCTCTCCGTTGGTACGAGACTCGGCGCACTTTGGCGTCACACCCCAGAAGATACTTTCCAGCACCGAAAGTGAGGGATGTTTTCCGGCAATAGCCGGATGAAACCGATCATGGCTCGCGGTCCTGATCGCCCGCCAGCAACGCGAGCATCGCCATCAGCAGCGCGTCCTGCCGTCGAGCGATCTCCCCGACGCTGCGGCCGGCGGCGGCGGCATCCATCTGCCGCACCAGTTCGGCCTGCAAGGCGGGATCGCCGAGCGGCGGATCGGCCATCGTCTCCCAGCGCTTGAGGATGCCGGGCACGAATTTCGGCAGGAACTCGGCGAGGCCGCCCGCGCCGCCCGAGGTGTGGAAGGTGGTGAACTGGCCTTGGATCGCCCATTTGAGCGCCGGGCCGAAGCGGATCGCCTTGTCGACGTCCTCGACGCTGGCATAGCCCTCCGCCACCAGCCGCACCGCCTCGCGGAACATCGCGCTGGTGAGCCGGTTGCCGATATGGCCGAAAACCTCGCGGTTGAGGCGGATCGGCTCCTTGCCGAGCGCGGCGTAGAAGGCGAGCGCCGTGTCGACTGCCGCCGCGTCGGTCGCGTCGCCGCCGCCGACCTCGACCAGCGGGATCAGATGGACGGGGTTGAACGGATGGCCGAGGACGAAACGGGCGGCGGTGGCGAGGTCGGCCTGGAGATCGCTGATCGGCAGGCTGGAGGTGCTGCTGCCGACGAGCACATCCGCGGGGGTGACCCGATCGAGCTCGGCGAACAGCGCGCGCTTTACGTCGCTTCGTTCGGGGGTGCTTTCCTGAACAAAATCAGCGCCTTCGATGGCGCTCTCGATAGTCTCATGGAAGCTCAGCCGCCCCGACCAGTCATCGTCGGCGGGGGCCAGTCCCAACGCTGCCATCTGCGGCCAGGCCTGGGCGACATGGGCGCGGGTCCGGGCATCGGCACCGGGGGCGGGATCGTGCAGCCGCACCGCCCGGCCGCTGCCGAGGAAGGCGGCGACCCAGCCGCCCCCGATCACGCCACCGCCGATCGCCGCGACGGTGCCGATCGCCTGCTGGCCGCGATACCCGCCCATGCCGATCAATAGCCCTTGAAGACCGGCTTTTCCTTGTTGGCGAAAGCGGTGGTCGCGGCCTTGTAGTCGTGGGTCATCATCGTCATCGCCTCATAGGCGATCGACAGCTCGCCGGTCAGGTTGACCTGGTCGCGGATGCACTTGTTGACCGCGGCCTTGGACCAGCGCACCGCCCAGATCGGCTGTCCGGCGATCTCGCGGGCGATCTTCATCGCCTCGTCGAGCACCTGCTCCTTGGGGAAGGCATAGTTGACCAGACCGATCTCCTCGGCCTTCTTGCCGTCCAGGAGCTTGCCGCGCATCAGATATTCCTTGGCCTTCTGCGGACCCACCAGCAGCGGCCACATCACCGACCCACCGTCGCCGGTGACGAGGCCGACGCGGACATGGGTGTCGCCCAGCCGGGCGTCCTCGGCGACAATGCTCATGTCGCAGAAGGCGAACAGCGAGGTGCCGAGGCCGATCGCGTCACCGTTGACCGCGGCGATGATCGGCTGCGGCGTCATCAGGATCTGGTCCCAGATACGCAGCGTGTTGATCGGCACCCGCAGCGCGTATTTCAGGCCATATTCGGTCTGGGCGCGCTCGGCCATCAGCTTGATGTTGCCGCCGGCGGAGAAGGCCTTGCCGGCGCCGGTGAGGACGATAACCTTGATCCGCTCGTCGCGGGCGAGCTTCAGCCAGATGTCCTCGAGCTGCCAGTGGTTGTGCGGACCGACCGCGTTGAGCGTGTCGGGGTCGTTCATGGTGACGACGGCGACGCCGTCCTCGCCGATGTCGACGGTCAGGAAGTCGAACTCGCTATAGTCGATCTCGCGCTGGAACTCGTTGTCGCTCATCATAATCTCCTCAAACCCTTTGGAGCCGGCGCGCCGGCGCGATGCTCAGGCGGCGGCGCGGCTCTTCTGCCATTCGGAAAAACCCTGTCCCTTCTCGGCCAGCTCGACCAGCAGCGGGGCTGGCTCGAGCGAGGGATCGTCGGGCGTGTCGGCGGCGAACTCCCGCAGGCGGGCGACGATGTGCGCCAGCCCGGTCTCGTCGGCGTAGAACATCGGCCCGCCCAGGTGGCGCGGCCAGCCATAGCCGTTGATCCAGACCAGATCGACGTCGGACGGCCGCAGCGCGATACCTGCCTCGACGATCCGCGCGCCTTCGTTGATCAGCGGAAACAGCAGCCGTTCGACCATCTCGTCCTCCGACATCTCGCGCCGGTCGATGCCCAGCTTCGCCGACGTGGCGACGATCAGCGCGTCGGTGTCGGGGTTTGGGCGGGGGGTGCGATCGCCCGGCTCGTAGCGATAATAGCCCGATCCGGTCTTTTGGCCGAGCTGACCGCTCTCGACGATCGCGTCGGCGATCGGGAAGGGCGTCCCGCGCCGCTTGCGGATCGCATAGCCGATGTCCAGGCCCGACATGTCGTTGGTGGTCAGCGGCCCCATCGGGAAGCCGAGATTGGTGAGTGCGGCATCCACCTGCGGCGGGAAGGCGCCGCGCTGGAGCAGTCGTTCGGCCTGGGCCGAGCGCTTGGCGACCATCCGGTTGCCGATGAAGCCGTCGCAATTGCCAGACCATACCGGCACCTTGCCGATCTTGCGGCCGACCGCCATCGCGGTGAGGATCGCCTCGGGGCTGCTCTTCGCCGCCTGCACCACCTCCAGCAGTTTCATCACATTGGCCGGTGAGAAGAAATGCATGCCGACGAAATCCTCGGGCCGGTCGAGCACCGATGCGATCTCGTCGACATCGAGCGCCGAGGTGTTCGAGGCGAGCACGGTACCTGGCTTCACCCGCTTCTCCAGGTCGGAGAATATCTCCTTCTTGACCGCCATATCCTCGAACACGGCTTCGATCACCAGGTCCGCGTCGGCGACGGCGGCGCGGTCGGTCGCCGGGGTGATCAGCGCGAGGCGCCGGTCGACCTGCTCCTGGCTGATCGAGCCCCGCTTCATCGAGGTGGCGTAGTTGGCCCGGACCCGGTCCAGCCCGCGGTCGAGCGCCTCCTGCGTCGTGTCGACGATGACGACGGGGATGCCGGCGCCGGCGAAACACATCGCAATGCCGCCGCCCATCGTGCCGGCGCCGATGATCGCCGCCTTGGCGACGTCGCGCGCCTTGGCGTCCTTGGGCAGGCCGGGAATCCGGCCGGCCTCGCGCTCGGCGAAGAACAGGTGGCGCAGCGCGCGCGACTGGCTGCCCGCCATCAGCACGCGGTTGGCCTCGGCGTCGATCGCCATCGCCTCGTCGAAGGGCAGGGTGAAGGAGCGGCGGACCGAGGCGACGTTCGCGGCCGGCGCTTCCTGGCCCTTGCTGCGCGCGGTGAGCTTCGCGGCCAGCGCGTCGAAGGCGCTCGGATCGGCGCGGGTGGCGGCGATCTTGTCGTCGCGGCGGCTGACCGCCACCGCCGGCAGCTTCTCGTCGATCACGCGGCGGGCGAAGGCCGCGCCGACCGCATCAGGGGTGCCGTCCTCGACCGCGTCGAGGATACCGAGCGCCAGTGCCTGGGTGGCGCCGACCGGCTTGCCCGACAGCACGAATTCGAGGGCCTTCTCCGGCCCGATGATGCGCGGCAGCCGCTGCGTCCCGCCGCCGCCGGCGAACAGGCCGAGATTGATCTCGGGCAGGCCGACCTTGGCCGAGGGGACGGCGACGCGGAACGGGCAGCCGAGGGCGGTCTCGAAACCGCCGCCCAGAGCGGTGCCGTGGATCGCGGCGATCACCGGCTTGGGCGAGCTCTCGATCGCGAGGATCATCTCCTGGAGGGTCGGGGGCACGCGCGGCTTGTTGAACTCCGTGATGTCGGCGCCGGCGAAGAAGGTGCGCCCTTCGCAATAGAGCACGATCGCCTTGACCGCGGCGTCGGCGTTCAACTGTTCGAGTGCCTGGACGACGCCGCTGCGCACCGCCTGTCCCAGTGCGTTGACCGGTGGGTTGTCGCTGCGGATGAAGCCGATGTCGCCGTCGATGCGCGTGGAGATCTTCTCGTTTACCTGGGTCATGATGGCTTGGTCGGGCCCCGTGCTGCTGGCTATGGTCGTGCCTCGCAGAAGCTATCCGCGGCCCGCGCTGTCAAGCAAAGCGCCAGGCGCCGCCAGAGGTATCGAGAATGTGAAGCTTTGTCCGGCCGCCTTCGCATCGTGCTGATCGCGATTTAGGCGGACGATGCGATGATGCGCGGCCGCGCGATACCAAGGGAAGCCTTTTGATGCAGTTCGATCTGACCGAAGAACAGTCCATGTTCCGGGATGCCGTCGCGGCGTTCGCGCAGCGGCACCTGGCGGCCGGTGCCCTGGAGCGCGCGCATAGCGACGATTATCCATGGGAAGTCGCGCGGATGATGGCCGAACAGGGCCTGATCGGCATCACCATCCCGGAGGAGAAGGGTGGCCTCGGCGGATCGCTGATGGACGCGGTGATCGCGATCGAGACGATCGCATCGGTCTGCCCTCGCTCGGCGGACGTGGTGCAGGCCGGCAATTTCGGCGCGATCCGCACCTTCGCCCAGTTCGCGAGCGACGCGCAGAAGGAGCAGTATCTGGCGCCGTTGCTGAAGGGCGACGGCCTGATCTCGGTGGCGATGACCGAACCCAATGCCGGATCGGCGGTCACCGAGCTGACGACCACCGCGGTTCCCGACGGCGACGGCTTCCGCGTCAGCGGGCAGAAGATCTTCACCACCCACGGCACCCATGCCACCGTATTCCTGGTCTACGTCCGCTACGGGCCTGGCACCGGCAATATCGGTTCGGTGCTGATCGAGCGCGGGCAGGAGGGGTTCAGCTTCGGCAAGCCGGTACGCTTCCTGTCGGGCGAGGAGTGGAACCCGCTGTTCTTCGACAATGTCTATGTGCCGAAGGACAAGGTGCTGCTGGGGCCGGGCGGGTTCAAGCAGCAGATGTCGGGCTTCAACGTCGAGCGGATAGGCAACACCGCGCGTAGCCTGGCGCTGGGCCGCTACGCCTTCAACGCGGCGGTCGAACATGCCAAGACGCGCAAGCAGTTCGGTCGCGCGCTCTGCGAGTTCCAGGGCCTGCAATGGAAGTTCGCCGAGATGAAGCTGAAGCTCGATGCGGCGCAGCTATTGCTCTACCGGGCCGCGACCAACGCCGACAAGGGCCTGCCCTCGCCGGACGAGACGGCGATCGCCAAGGTCGCGTGCAACCGGGCGGGATTCGACTGCGCCAATGAGGCGATGCAGGTCATGGGCGGTGCCGGCTACAGCCAGGACGGGCTGGTGGAATATTGCCTGCGCCGCACGCGCGGCTGGATGATCGCCGGCGGCGCGATAGAGATATTGCTCAACCGGATCGCCGAGGGCGTTTTCGATATGCGGTTTCCCCAGGGGCCGGCCAAGGCCTGACGCAGAACCGGGGAGAGGATGGAGCCATGAACGAGATCAGCAAGGTGAAGACGGCGGACGGGACGGTGCGGCCGGATTATGTGCCGGCCGATGCCTATATCTCCCCCGATTATGTGCGGCTGGAGAAGGAACGGCTGTGGCCGCGCGTCTGGCAGATGGCCTGCCGTGAGGAGGAGATTCCGAACCCCGGCGACTTCTACACCTACGATATCGCCGACGAGTCGATCGCCGTGGTGCGCAAGACCGACGGCGCCATCGCGGCCTATCACAATGTCTGCCCGCATCGCGGCCGGCGGCTGACCGCCGGCTGCGGCCGGATGGGCAAGTTCCATTGCAAATATCATGGCTGGCAGTGGAATCTCGACGGCAAGCCGACCGAGGTGGTCGACCGCAAGGACTGGGGCGAACTGCTCCAGGATAGCGAGATCACGCTGCACCAGGTGAAGAGCGCGAGCTGGGGCGGCTGGGTGTTCATCAACATGGACCCCGACAGCGAGAGCCTGGATGAGCATCTGGGCGAGGCCAAGACCCTGCTCGATCCGTTCGAGATGGATCGGATGCGCTATGTCTGGCGCAAGCGGATCACCATGCCGTGCAACTGGAAGACCGCGCAGGAGGCCTTCATGGAAGGCTATCATGTGCAGACGACGCACCGGCAGCTTCTGCCCTATCAGGACGACTACACCTTTTCCCGCGCCTATGGAAAACACGCCATGTTCGGCTATGCGCCGACCGCGCTGTTCGGCCTGCCGAGCCCGCGGATCAGCGACCAGAGCGGCGACATGCGCAAGGGTCTCTACGAGTTCAACAAGGAGATCTGGGATACGCTGAAGGCGACCACGACCGATGAGATGCTGGCGGCGGGCCGGCGGCTGATGGAGTTGCCCGAAACCGCGACGCCGTTCGAGATCTACGTCGCCTTCGCCAAATTCCACCGCGAGGAATCGGAGAAGTCGGGCCGCCCCTGGCCCGCCATCACCCCCGAACAGCAGATGGCGGCGGGGACCGACTGGAACATCTTCCCCAACCTCGTCTTCCTCCAGCAGCCGACCAACGTGCTATTCTACCGTGCCCGCCCGAACGGCGACGATCCCGACAGCTGCATCTTCGAGGTCAACGTGCTGGAGCGTTTCGCACCGGGCGCCGAGCCCCGCAATGTCGAGGTCGAGGTCGCCGACGACTGGCGCAAGGTCGACTGGGGGCTCATCCTGGAACAGGACTTCCAGAATATGGAGGCCGTCCAGAAGGGGATGAAGTCGCGCGCCTTCAAGGGCGCGCGGCCGAGCCCGGTTCAAGAGGTCGAGATCAGCAATTTTCATGCGACCTTGCTCGCCTATCTGCACGGGGGTCAATGATGGCGGCAAAGGGCTGGGACGAGACGGCGGACTTCGTGATCTGCGGCTCGGGCGGCGGATCGATGGCGGCTGCGCTGTACCTCAAGTCAATCGGCAAGCAGCCGCTGATCCTGGAGAAGACCGACAAGCTGGGCGGATCGACCGCCATGTCGGGCGGCGTGCTGTGGATTCCCAACAACCATCTCCTCGCCCGCGACGGAATCAAGGACAGCCATGAGCTGGGCCGCACCTATATGGACGCGACGGTCGGCAACGACGCAGGCCCGGCCGCCTCGCCCGAGCGCAAGGAAGCCTATCTGCGCAACGGGCCGGTGATGATGAAGTGGCTGGAGGAGCAGGGCATGCAATGGCTCCGCACCGAAGGCTGGGCCGACTATTACGACGATCGTCCCGGCGGTTGCACCCGCAGCCGGTCGGTCGGCGCGCCGATGCTCGACGCCCGCGCGATGGGGCCGCTGTTCGACAAGCTGCGCCTCGGCCCGATGGTGATGCCGCTGCCGACCGACAAGGCGGGGATCATCGGCCTCGCCACCCGCACGCCGAAGGGCATGTGGGAGGGAATGAAGCTGCTGTTCCGGATGTGGCTGGTGAAGAGGCGCGGCGCGCCGATGCTTAGCTTTGGCGGCGCGCTCCAGGGGCGCATGCTGATGCTCGCCGACAAGGCCGGCATCGACATGCGGACCAACCATGGCGTGGTCGAACTGGTCGAGGAGAAGGGCCGGATCACCGGCGTCGTCGTCGAGCATGAGGGCAGGACGCTGCGGATCGGCGCGCGCGACGGGGTGCTGATCAATGCGGGCGGCTTCTCGAGAAATGCTGAGATGCGCAAGAAGTACGGCCCGCAGCCCAGCTCCGTCGAATGGACCAATGCCAATCCCGGCGACACCGGCGAGATGATCCAGATCGCCGAGAAGCATGGTGCGGCGCTCGACCTGATGGACCAGGCATGGTGGGTGCCCGGCACGATGCTGCCCGAGGGCGGGCCCGCCAACATGCACAACACCGACATCTCCAAGCCGCACTGCATCATCGTTAACCGCCAGGGGCGGCGCATCCTGAACGAGAGCGGCTCCTATATGGAGAACGGCCAGCGGCTCTACCGCAATGACGTGCCGGCCTATGTCATCCTCGATAGCCGCCACCGCAAGCGCTATGCCTGGGGCTATTATCCGCCGGGCAAGACGCCGCAATCCTGGCTCGACAGCGGCATGATGAAGACCGCCGACACGATCGAGGAGCTGGCCGCGAAGGCGGGGATCGATCCGGCCGGGCTCAAGGATGAGATCGCGAAGTTCAACCGCTATTGCGAGACCGGCAAGGACCTGGACTTCAATCGCGGCGGGCGCGGCTACGACAACTGGTTCGGCGATCCGACCGTCAAGCCCAACCCGAACCTGGGCAAGATCGACAAACCGCCCTTCTATGTGATGGAGATAGTGCCCGGCGACGTCGGTACCAGCGGTGGTATCCTGACAGACGAGCATGCGCGCGTGCTGCGCGCCGACGGCTCGGTGATCGAGGGCCTCTACGCCACCGGCAACTCGACCGCCTCGGTGATGGGGCGCTGCTATCCGGCGGCGGGCGCGAGCATCGGCGCCTCGTTCGTCTTCGCCTGGATCGCGGCGCACCATGCCGTCGGCGCCAACGACTAGGCGGATGGGCTCAGCGGCGCCGGGCCTGCGACGCCTCGCGCCACTGCGTCGCGGTCATGCCGGTCTGCTGGCGGAACATCGTCCGGAACAGGCGGCTGTCGGAGAAGCCGACCAGCTCGGCGATCCGGTCGATCGAGCGGTTCGACTTCTCCAGCATCCGCGTTGCCGCCTGCAGGCGCAGATGCTGGATATAGCTTTTCGGGCTCATCCCCAGCGCCTTGCGGAAGCGCCGGACCAGCGTCGGCTGACTGGTCGACAGCGCTTCCGCCAGCTCCTGGATACCGATCCCGCCGGTGAAGCGCTGCTCGAGCCAGATCTGCGCGCGGGCGACGAGCGGGTCGCTCGCCAGCAGATGCTCCTCCTCGCGGTCGAGCCCCATGATCGAGGTCAGCCAGCGGCCGACATCGGGCGACAGGGTGCGTTCCATCACCCGGACGATCAGCGACAGGTCATTGGCCATGCCGTTGGCGATCAGCAGGTCGCCATGGTCGGCGAGGCCCAGCCGCTCCTCGGCGCGGTGGCGCGGGAACAGCGCGCGGGCGACCGGCTGGAGCGCGCGGGCGATCGGCACGGCGACGTCGCGGGTCAGCCCCGCCGCCATCAGGATCAGCGCCGAGGCGCCGCTCGCGCCGATCACCGCGCCGCCGTCCGCCTGGCGCTGGAGCCAGGGCAGCAGCTCATGGCTGCGCGCCAGCCGTTCCTCGAGCGCCGGGATGCCCATGACGCGGAAGGCGGGCAGCCAGATGAAGGCGTGGTCGTCGACGCTGCTGATCGCGCCATCGACCTCGAGCCGGCGGCCGTCGCTCATCCGGATCGGACCGCCGTCGAGCGAGAGGATACGGAGCCGCGTCTCCATCCGCATCGGGCCGCTGCCGGCGAACACCTGTTCGATCCGGTCGCGGGCGAGGATGAAGCTGTCGGTCAGCGCGCCGACGCTGGCGTGATAGGCGCCGTCGAGCGCGACGAGGGCGAAATCGGGCATCGCGCGACCATGACGGAAAACAGCCGCTTATTGCAAGATATCATCCTGTCCGGCCGTGGCGGCGGCCGGGATAGTCGGATCGACGAGAACAGCGCGCGACGCCGGGCGATCGGTCGTGCCGCGCGGACAGGAGAGTTGCGATGAACATGGCCGCCGCGCGCCTCATCCCCGAGATGGGCGAATTCAACGTCTCCAACCATCTGCTCGGCGACCAGCCAGGGCTGAAGGCCGCCTGGGAGCGCGACGGCTACTGGTTCTTCCGCGACGTGCTCGACAAGCAGGCGATCGCCGAGCTCCGCCAGATCTACATGGACTATCTGGGCGAGCTGGGCGTCGCCGACCCGCAGGACCCGGAGGCCCGCTACAACGGCGCCGACCTGTCGGTGATGCCGGCGATGGTCAACGAGACCGCGATGAACGAGCGCCGGGTCGATCGGGTGCTGCACCGCGATCCGCGCATCGCCGCCTTCTTCGAACGATTGTTCGGCTGCGATCCCTTCTGGGTGCCGTTCACCGTCCATCGCCAGGTGCCGCCGGCCCGCGATCGCGATGCGCGGCGGCTGGAGTTCATCCACCAGGACGGCACCTATAATGACGGGCTCGACTTCCTGATCTGCTGGATTCCGCTGGCCGAGATCGCGCCCGAGGTTGGCGGGCTGGCGCTGGTCGAAGGGGTGCACCGGCGCGGCAGCCTCCACCGCAAGGACGGCATGAAGATCCTGCCGATCGCAGAGGAGGATATGGAGGTCGGGCGCTGGCGCAGCACCCATTACCGCCCCGGCGACGTGCTGCTGATGGACCTCAACACGCCCCATTCGGGCATCGCCAACCATTCGGACCGCTTCCGTCTGTCGGTCGACACGCGGATCATGCCGTCGGACGGCAACCTCCCGGTGGTCGGCACGATCGCGGCGGTCAGCGCCGAGGGCGTCACCATCGGCGATCGCGCGTTGCGCTTCGACGCGACCAGCTTCGTGCGCGGCCTGCGCGGCGACCAGATGCCGCTCGCCGATATTCCCGGCCGCTATCGCGTCGGGCAGGAGGTGATCGCCGCCGTCACCGGCGACCTCGTCCGCAACATGCGGCCCATCCAATAAGCTTCGAAGGACAGCCCATGCCCGAACCCACCCGCTATCTCGGCCGGCTGGCCGGCAAGGCCGCGATCGTCACCGGCGCCGGAGCGGCGGAGGACGAGATCGGCATCGGCCGTGCCATCGCCTTCATCATGGCGCGCGAGGGGGCGAAGGTCGCCTGCGCCGATCTCGACGGCGCGCGCGCCGAGGCGACCGCCGCGCAAATCCGCGCCGAGGGCGGCGAGGCGATCGCCGTCGCCGCCGACGTCAGTCTGCCCGAGGATTGCGAAGCGCTGGTAAAGGCTACGGTCAAGGCCTTCGGACAGCTCGATATTCTCGTCAACAATGTCGGCATCTCGGTGCCGACCAACCTGGAGACGATCACGCTCGACCTGTGGAACCGGACGATCGCCGCCAACCTGACCAGCGTCATGCTGATGAGTAAATATGCGGTGCCGGTGATGGCGGAGCGCGGCGGCGGATCGATCGTCAACATCTCGTCGCTGGCGGGCATGCGGGCGATGGGCGCGGTCGCCTATGGACCGTCCAAGGCGGCGATGGCGCAGCTCTCGCGCGAGATCGGCGTGCTGCACGGCCGGCAGGGTATCCGCGTCAACACCGTCGCACCCGGGCATGTCATGACCCCGCACGCGATGAGCAAGCTGCCCGCCAGCATGCGCGAGGCGCGCCGCAAGGTCGGCCCGCTCGGGATCGAGGGTGATGCATGGGACGTCGCCCAGGCGGTGCTGTTCGTCGCCAGCGACGAGGCCCGCTTCATCAACGGCGTCCACCTCGCGGTCGATGGCGGGGTGGAGGGGATCGGCCCGATGGTCGGCCACGCGCTGATCTCCGAGGCATGAGCGGCCTTCGGCTGCCACTGCTGCCCGAGGAGGTGACGCCCGCCTGGCTCGGCGAGGCGCTGTCGGCCCATGTGCCCGGCGTCGCCGTCGAGCGGATCGAGGTCACCGACATTCTCTGGGGCACCGGCACCAAGATGATGGTGACCGCCGTCTACAACCAGGCCGGCCGCGACGCTGGCCTGCCCGAGCGACTGTGCGTCAAGGCCGGGCTCGCCGAGCATCGCGAGCTGGTCAAATTCTGCTACCAGACCGAAGCCCGCTTCTTCGCCGAGATCGCGCCTCGGCTGTCGATCGGCCTGCCGCGCTGCTTCTTCGCGGCCGCCGATGCCGACCAGGGCGTGGTCATCATGGAGGATCTACGCCCGACCGGCGCGCAGATCTGCCGGGTGCAACAGCCGCTCAGCCGCGAACAGGCAGCCGGCTTCCTCGACGACCTCGCGGCGCTCCACGCGCGCTGGTGGAACAGCCCAGCGCTGGCCGACGAGGGCGAGTTGGGCTGGCTGATGCGGCACGATCCATTGCCCGACGAGGCGTGGGGCGATTTCGGGCGTGGCCAGCTCCAGCCCGAGGCCTGGGCGCATTATATGAGCCTGCCGCGTTCGCTCGGCCTCCCGCGCGTCTGCCGCGATCGCGAGACGATGCACGCCGCCTTGCGGGCGTTGCGCCGCTTCGCGCCCGGCGGGCCGACCTGCGTGATCCATGGCGACGCGCATCTCGGCAACATGTATCTCGATGCCCAAGGGCGGCCCGGCTTCCTCGACTGGCAGACCGCGCGGCGCGGCCATTGGGCGCAGGACGTTACCTATTTCTACGTGTCGGCGCTCGATCCGCTCGATCGCCGCGCCTGGGAACGCGACCTGATCGCCGGCTACCTCGCCGCGCTGCAACGCCATGGCGCGGCAGACGTGCCGAGCGAGGCGGAGGCCTGGACGGCGATCCGCGCGCATATGGTCTACGGCCTGTTCTACTGGATGGTGAACCCGGTCGAGTGGCAGGCCGAGGAGAATAATGCGGCGGTGGCGCCGCGCTTCGGCTGGGCGGCGGTCGACCTCGGCGCGCCGCCGGCCGAGGCTATGTAGCATCCGCACCACAGTCCATCGAAAAATAGGTTCGGGCTGCTTCCGGCGCACCTGATCATGGAGCCGATATGTCCGCGGCGCCGTTGCCTCACCGGGCTCTTTGGCTGTTCTCTTCCCCCGAAACAATAAGCCCAGGGCACGGCCCCGAGGGTGTCGAGAGGAGGAGGATCGTCATGGCATTTCATAGAAACTGTCTCCTGGCTTGCGCGGCTTCGCTGCTGCCCCAGCTCGCGGCGGCGCAGATCGCTTCGTCGCCGGCCGAGGCCGCTGTCACCGATGCCGGCGACACCGGCGAGATCATCGTCACCGCTCGCCGCCGCGCGGAGTCGCTGCAGGACGTGCCGATCTCGGTCAGCGCGATATCGGGCAAGGCACTGACCCAGGGCGGGGTCACCGACGCGCTCAGCTTCCAATCGCGGGTGCCATCGCTCAGCCTGACCAACCAGGGCACCACGCGGTCCGAGCTCGGCTTCTCGATCCGCGGCCAGCGTACCCAGGAATCGCAGCTTCTGACCGATCCGCCGGTCGGCACCTATTTCGCAGAGGTGGTGCAGGCGCGCAGCACCGGCTTCGCCAACACCCTCTACGATCTGGAATCGGTACAGGTGCTGAAGGGCGTGCAGGGCACGCTGTTCGGGCGCAACATGACCGGCGGCGCGGTGCTGGTCGAGCCGGCCAAGC
Source organism: Rhizorhabdus histidinilytica (assembly GCF_900167915.1). Taxonomy (GTDB): domain Bacteria; phylum Pseudomonadota; class Alphaproteobacteria; order Sphingomonadales; family Sphingomonadaceae; genus Rhizorhabdus; species Rhizorhabdus histidinilytica. The sequence continues at coordinate 617,197 of NZ_FUYM01000001.1, forward strand.
CCACCGATCAGCTCGCCGCCGAGGTGCGCGGCCAGATCGGCAATTTCGATCTGCGCGATGCCTATGCGATGCTCAACCTGCCGATCGCCGACGGGATCGCGGTCCGCTTCGCCGGCAAGACCCGCGAGCGCGACGGCTTCACCAAGGACGTCAGCAGCGGTCGCGACTATGACGACCAGAATTACGACACGTTCCGCGTCTCGCTGGCGATCAAGCCGGCGGAGAACATCGAGTCGACCACGATCTTCGACTGGGTCCGCACTCGCGAGCACGGTACCGCGCTGGTCGGCACCGCCGCCAACCCCGCCGCGCCGGCGATCGCCGGCTATGCGGCGCTGCGCGGCTTCGGCATTCCGGTGTCGGACGTGCTGGCGCAGTTCGCCCAGCAGGCGGCGCGCCCGCACTACCGCTTCGACACCGCCGCGGGCGAGGACGGCACGCTCGACGCCTATGGCGTCAAGCCGTTCGAGCATCTGAAGAATTACGGGATCACCAACCGCAGCTCGATCGATCTGGGCGGCGTCACGATCAAGAACATCTTCGGCTATCGCCGGCTCAAGTTCAACCAGATCATGGACCTGGACGGCATCCCCGCCTTCCTGATCAACAGCAACCGCTTCCGCGACATCAAGCAATATAGCGAGGAGCTCCAGGCGCAGGGCAAGGCCTTCGACGATCGGCTGACCTATGTGGTGGGCGCCTATTATTTCCTGGAGAAGGGCACCGACGGATCGACGTCGAGCCAGTTCCCCGAGCTGGCGATCGCCGGTCAGGGTCTGCCGCTGACAACGCCGGCGTCGACCTTCCTCAACGCCTATGTCGGGCAGGGCAGGGCGAAGACGGGAGCGCTCTACGCGGCGGGCACCTATAATGTCACCGACCAGTTCAAGCTCTCGGCAGGCATCCGCTACACCGAGGACAAGCGCCGCGCGACGGTGACCGCCTATTATCCCAATCTCGGCGCCTGCCTGTTCCGGCTCGCCGACGGCACCACGCCGAGCCTCGCGAACTGCCCGCAGACCAACAGCAAGAAATGGGACGACGTCACCTGGGACGTGACCCTGCAATATGAGCCGAGCGACGACCTGACCGCCTATGTCTCCACCCGGCGCGGGTTCCGTGCCGGCGGCTTCTCGCTGCGGGCGGCCTCGACCGCCGAGCTGGCGCCGTTCAACCCGGAAACGGTGCAGGAATATGAGCTTGGCTTGAAGAACCGCGCCGATCTCGGCGGTGGCGCGACGCTCCGGACCAGCCTCGCACTGTTCTACCAGGACTATAAGAACGTCCAGAAGCAGGCCTCGTCGATCGACGCGGCGGGCAATGTCAACACGGTCATCACCAACACCGCCCGGCAGAAGCATTATGGCGGCGAGCTGGAGGCGACCCTGTCCGCGGGGCCGATCGACCTGACCGCCTTCTATTCCTATGTGAAGGTCGACATCAGCAAGGGCCGGCAGCCTGGCGAGTTCGAGCTGGTCGGCGCTCCGCACCACCAGCTCGGCGCCAATCTGAGCTACCGGCTGTCCTTGTCGGAGAGCATCGGCACGGCGTCGCTCAACGCCAATGTCGCCTATCGGAGCAAGCAGCATCTCGACAAGAACGACGTGCTCGCCACCGAGCCGGGCTATGCCCTGGTCAATCTGCGCGCGAACCTCGACAATATCGCTGGCACCGGCTTCGGGGCGGCGCTGTTCGTCAACAACGCGACCGACAAATATTATCGGATCGGCGTGATCGGCATCTACAACGAGGCCGGCTACATCTCGAGCGTCTATGGCGAGCCGCGCACCTACGGCCTGGAGGTTTCGTACCGCTTCTGAGGGTCCAAGGCGGGAACCTGGCGGCCGGCCCGACGCCGGCCGCCATTTTTTATGGTCAGTCGCGCCTGACGAAGCGGTTCGGGATGTCACCGAACAGATAGGCGCGGTTGGCCTCCTCGTCGAAGGCGTCGAGCGTCCAGCCGCCAGGGTGGAAGCTGGTGCGGATCGCCTCGGGTTCAGGGATCAGCGCCACCTCGTCGCCCTGGATGTAGAAGTCGCGGCCGCTGACATGGCCGGCGGCGTCGGTGCAGAGCCACACCACCAGCGCCGCGACATGCTCGGGCAGCGCGGTCATGCGTGGCGCCGCCATCGGCTTGTTCCACAGCAGCGGGATGCCGAGCCGAGCCGATTCGGCGATGGTCTCGTCGATCTCCGGCGTGTGGGTGCCGGTCAGGTGCGAGACCGGGCGGATCATGTTGCAGCGGACGCCGAACTCGCCCAGGTCGCGCGCGATCGAGCGGGTGAGGCCGAGCACGCCTTCCTTGGCGGCCGAGTAATTGGCCATCCCCCAATGGCCGAAGCCAGAGGGCGAACCGGTGTTGACGATCGCGCCCGATCGCTGGCCGATCATGTGCCGGGCGGCGGCGCGGCAGGTGTGGAAGGTCGCGGTCAGGCTGACGTCGACGCAGAGCTGCCAGTCATCGTCGGTCATCCGGTCGATCCGCGCCGGGCGGACGATGCCGGCATTGTTGACGAGGATGTCGATCCGGCCCCATTGGTCGATCGCCGCCTGGACAGTGGCCTCGGCGCCTTCGCGGGTCGCGACGCTCGAACATTGGCCGATCGCTTCGCCGCCCGCATCGCGTATCTCCTTGGCGATCGCCTCGGCCAGCGAGGCGTCGGCCGCCTCCGTACCATAGGGGCCGCCACCGAGATCGTTGACCACCACCCGCGCGCCCTGCTCGGCTAGCAGCATGGCCTCGGCCCGGCCGATATTGCGCCCGGCGCCGGTCACCACCGCCACCTTCCCTTCGAGTCTTCCCGCCATCCGTTCCTCCATCGTTTCGGCGGAGCCTAATCGGAGGCAGGAGAGGGGACCACGCCGGGCGGCGGCGCCATCATGCTGATGATGAGTTTGCCGTGCGGCGCGCGCATGATAGCCTGCGGGAAAGCGATGGAGGGAGAGGCCTTGAACAAGGATATCAGCGACGAGGAAAGCCGTCGCATCATGAACATGGCGACGGACGTGCGACCCGACGAGAACGTCCACCGCGATCCTGCGCTGGCGCCCCCGCCGGTGGCGAAGGCGCGGCCGGTCACCAGCCGGGAGAGCCGGATGATCATGGCGCTAGCGACCGACATGCGGCCGCTGGAGAATGTCCACCCGGAGCGTGACGAGGAGGCCTGAGATCGAGCTTCTGATCCGCACATCCTGAGGAGGGACTGAACGGAGGTGAAGGCCCGCCTCGAAAGTTATCAGGCCGTCATGTCCCCGGACATGACTGAAGACTCCTTCGAGACGCCATTTCGCCTTCGCTCAATGGCTCCTCAGGATGAGCGGAGCTCGGGGCAAGTTTCTAGGGCGCCGTGCCTTAAACATGACCCGTTCACCCTGAGGAGCCACTGAGCTTGGCGAAGTGGCGTCTCGAAGGGCTCTTCGAGACGGGCTTCGACTTCGCTCAGCCCTCCTCAAGGCGAGCGGATAAGGTGATCCCCGATTCACGGCGCGATGCTCTAGGTTTGCCGCAGGCTGCGAACCTATCCCCGCTCCACGTCGGGGCCAAAGTCGGGACCGGCCGTGGCGGTCCAGGGGAAATGCTCGAAATAGCGCGCGCCGGCCTCGGCCTGGTCATGGACCACGGTCAGCCGGCTCTCGTCGATGATCCGATCCAGCACGCCCGCGACCCGCTCGGCATCGAGGTCCGGATCGCAGACCTCGCCGGTCTCGGCCATCACCAGGCTCGACAGCCGCCCGCCGCCGGTCAGCCAGATGCGGCCCGACATTGTGCAGTCGCGGCTCAGGAACCAGGCCATCGCCGCGGCGACCTGTTCGGGCGCGAGGTGGTCGCGGAACCAAGCCACCGTCGCCGGGTCGGGGATCTGCTCGATCATCCGCGAATAGGAGGTCGGCATCACCGCGTTGACGAGGATGCCGAGCGGCCGGCCCTCGATCGCGGCGTCGAGGGTGAGGCCGAGCATCCCCGCCTTGGCCGCCGCATAGGGCGCGTTGCCGCCGACGCCGAGCGCGCCGTTCGAGCTGACGTTGAGAATGCGGCCGTATTTCTGCACCGCCATCAGCGCCCACACCGCGCGCATCAGGTGATGGCCGCCGATCAGGTTGGTCGCGTAATGGCGCTCGACATCCTCGTCCCGATGGGCGGTGAAGGAGCCCGCCAGCGCGGTGCCGGCATTGTTGACGAGGATGTCGACCCGCCCGAACGCGTCGAGCGCGGCGCGGACGATGGCGCGGGCCGCGTCGGCGGTTCCCACGGCCTGGCCGTTCGCCTCGGCCTGGCCGCCGGCGGCGCGGATCTCTGCAACCACCGCGTGCGCCGGACCGGGCGTGCCGTCCTGCTGGCCCAGCACGCCGCCGCCATAGTCGTTGACCAGCACCTGCGCCCCGCGCCGCGCCAGTTCGAGGGCATAGGCGCGCCCCATGCCGCCGCCCGCGCCGGTGACGATCGCGACCTGGCCGTCGAAGCGGATCATGATCCGGCCGCCTTGGCCAGCTCGGGCATCAGCTCGGCGCCTGAGGCGAAGGAGCTGGTCCATTCGGGCCTGGCTTCGAGCCGCGCCATCACCTCGTCGATCGGGCCGCTCGACAGATCCTCGATCGGTCCTTCAAGGATCTGGACGCGGCGGACATGACCGGCGCCGGCATGATAGATGCCGCCTGAGCCGCCGCAGCGATCGCTCGCCAGCCAGCCGACCACCGGTGCGACCCGGTCGGGAGAGGCGTAGTCGGCCCATTTCGCGTCGAAATGCGCCGCCGACATCGGCGTGTAGGCGGCCGGCGCGATCACGTTGATCCGGATGTCGGTGCCCTCGGGCACGTCCAGCGCGATCGAGCGGGCGAGGCCGACCATCGCCGCCTTGGAGGCGCCATAGGCGGGCGAGCGCATCTGGCCCCACAGGCCCGCGCTCGACGCGGTGAGGATGATCCGGCCATAGCCAGCCGCCGTCATCGCCGGCCACACCGCGTTCAGCCCATGGAGGCAGCCCCACAGGTTGATGTCGAACACCTCGCGCATCGCGTCGGCGGTGACGGCGCCGAACTCGCCCCAGCGCACCACCCCCGCATTGCTGACGAAGATGTCGATCCCGCCGAAGCGGCCGAGCGCGAGATCGGCCATCTCGACCGCCGCCGCCTCGGATTCGACCGGCCCGTCATGCGCCACTGCGCGGCCGCCCGCCGCGACGATCTCGTCGACCGTCGCCTGCGCCGCCGAAGCGCCGTCCGCGGCGGGCCGGTTGCTGACGACCACCGCGCAGCCGCGCGCGGCGAGCCAGCGGGCATAGGCGCGGCCGAGGCCCTTGGCCGCGCCGGTGACGATCGCCGTCCGGCCCGTGAAATCGAGCTCCGCCATCACAGCATCATCTGGCCGCCGTCGACGTTGATCGTCTGGCCGGTGACGTAGCGGCTGTCGTCGCTGGCCAAGAACAGCGCGGCGGGGCCGATATCCTCGGCGCAGTCGCCCAGATAGCCGAGCGCGACGAGCTTCATCACCTTCTCGGCCTCCTCGGGGAAGTCCTTGACCCATTGCTGGGCGATCGGGCTCAGCGCGGCGGGGCAGATCACGTTGACGCGGACCTTGTACTTGCCCAGTTCGCGCGCGGCGGTGCGCGACAGGCCGCGAATGGCCTCCTTGGTCGCGGCATAGGCGGCGAAGCCGACCCCGCCGTGGATGCCCTCATAGGATCCGAAGTTGATGATCGATCCGCCGCCGCGCTTCTTCATCGCGGGCAGCGCCGCCTGCATGTGCTGGAAGGTGCCGTAGAGCCCCGAATTGATCGTCAGCGCGAACAGATCGTCGTCGGTATCCTCGAACATCGCGCCGGGACGCGACGTCTGGGCATTATTGACCAGGATATCGAGGCCGCCGAACAGCTCGACCGCCTTGGCGACCGCCGCCTCGGCGTCGGCGCGGACCCCGGCGGTGCCGGCGATCCAGGCGGCATCGCCGCCGGCCGCCTTGAGCTCGGTGACCGCCGCTTCCAGCTTGTCGGGAGTGCGGCCGGTGATCAGGACCTTGGCGCCTTCGCGCGCGAATACCTGGGTGATGCCCTGGCCGACGCCCTGGCCGCCGCCGGTGATGATCGCGACCTTGCCGCTGAGCCTGCCCATCTTCGTCGTCTCCCGATCTATTCGCTGATGAATTCGCGCAAGGCGCGGTGGAAATTGGACACGCTCTTCTCCTGGACCGGGTTGGTGCGCGATCCGGTGAAGCCCCGCGAACGCATGCCGCGCTGCACCTCGGTCATGTTCTGGAAATCCTGCTCGAGGATCAGGCCCCAGCCGTCGTGATCCTTCCAGTCCGCGAAATATTGCCGTTCGAGCGGCGGCTCCTCGCCCTCGGGGTAGAGCAGCAGCGAATAGACCTCGAAGATGCAGCGCTCGGGATCGTCGCGGTCGGGCCGCGCGCGATAGGCGAGCATCGCGTCGGGTGCCGGCAGGAACACCATGTTGGGGAAGAGGTGCCAGTCGGCGCCGGCCCGGCCGATCTCCTCGGGGGTCAAAGCGGGGAAGGGGATGCCGCGCTCGCCGGCCGCCTCATGGGCGATCTGGCCGTATTTCATCAGCACATCGAGCAGGCTGGCGTCGGCTGGAAGCTCGTCGACCAGCCGGTCCATCAGCTCCGACATGTGCGGCGGGATCGAGGCCTTCAGGTCCTGTTCGAGCATCAGCACGAAGTCGCGGACATTGTGCCGGTAGTCGACCGCCCTGGCGGCCAGCCGCGGCGATCGCTCGCCCAGCGAGATGCGGCCGGGGGCGAGCTGGTAGCTGCCGTGCCGGCCCTCGGCATGGGCCAGCGCCTCGTCGTCGTGGACGGGCAGCAACTGGCTGTGAGTGGTCTGGACGTGATAGCCCTCGTTGAAGGCCTCCAGCGCGGTCTTCCAGTTGCAGGCGATGCCGGTCGACTTGTACCAGCGGTAGCGCATCTTCTCGAACGGATAGTTGCGGAACACGTCGGGCAGCGGCGCCAGGAATTCGAGCAGCGGCTCGGTCTCCTCGCTCATGCAGACGAACACCCAGCCGCCCCAGCGGTCGACCCGTACCTTGGGCAGGGCGATGTCCTCGTCCTTCAGGCTGCCGTCCCAATTGTCGCGGTCGACGACATGGGCGATCGTCCCGTCGAGCTTCCACGACCAGCCATGGAAACGGCAATGGAGCCGGGCGGCATGGCCGCAACCTTCGGTCAGCCGGCGGCCGCGATGCTGGCAGGCATTGTGATAGGCGGCGATGCGGTCGGGCGCGGTGCGGACGACGATGATCGACTCGTCGAGCACGTCATAGGTCACATAGTCGCCGACGCGGGGGATCTCCTCCTCGCGGCAGGCCATCTGCCAGGTCCGCGGCCAGAGCCGCTCGGTCTCGCGCCGGGCGAAGTCGCGCGAGACGTAATCCTCCTTGGGGATGAAGTCGTCCGGCCCGGCCTTGGCACGCCGGGTGATCTCGGGCTGCAACTGTTGCACTGGCTGATCCACGTCGCGATCCTCTCCCGGCGGACGCGAAGAAAGGACAGTGGCGACCCCTTCGCGTCAATGCGTTAAGGCGCCTTCCTGCACGCTCATCACCAATCTGATCGGTTGGCGGGGCCGATTGTGCCGCCCGGCAAAGCCCTCGATGGTCCGCCCGACACCAGAGGAGGGAGCGGCATGGCGCAGCGATGGTTCGTCACCGGCGTGACCGGCGGATTGGGGCAGGCACTGGCGACGGCGCTGCTCGATCGCGGCGATGTCGTCATCGGAACCGCACGGCGCGTCGCCGAGGCGGAGGCTTTCGCCGGCAGCCGGCCGGGCGCCGCGCTCGGCATCGCGCTCGACCTCGACGACCATGCCCGCATCCCGGCGGCGGTCGAGCAGGCGATGGGGCTGGCAGGTGGCAGGATCGACGTCGTCGTCAACAATGCCGGACGCAGCCTGTTCGCGCCGGTCGAGGAGACGCCGCTCGACGACGCCAAGGCGCTGTTCGCGACCAACGTCTTCGGGCCGATGGCGGTGATGCAGGCCTTCCTGCCGCATGTCCGCCGGCAGGGGCGGGGGACCTTCGTCAACATCTCCTCGGGCTGCGGGCTGATGGGCGTACCGGGCCTCGGGGCCTATTGCGCCAGCAAGTTCGCGCTCGAAGGCCTTTCCGAGACGGTGGCGATCGAGATGGCCGGCTTCGGCGGCCGGGTGATGCTGGTCGAGCCGGGCGCGGTGCGGACCCGTTTCATCAGCCATGGCACCGCCGAGGTCGGCGCGCGGGGCGGCCATTACGGTACTCTCGACGGCGGCAAGGGGCTGCTCGACGCCTATTATCAGGACAAGGCGATGGCGCCCGAGGCGGTGGTCGCCGCGATCCTGGCGGCGCTGGACGGCGGCGATCCGCCGCCGCGCCTGGTGCTGGGTGAGGATACGCGGCCGGGCGCGCGGGCGAAGTTCCAGGCGCTCGCCGATCTGCTGGCCGATTGACGGGAGAAGGACGATGACAGGCACCGACGCCGCCTGGGCCGATTATCAGCGCGTGATCGACCAAGCGCGCACCCGCGCGATGACGTCGAGCTGGGCGAGCACGCCGCAGCTTCGCGCGCAGGCGGCCTATTATATCTCGATGCTGCAGGCGTTCGGCTTCAACCTCTACATGGCGCCGCGGCAGGCCTATCCGACCTTCTTCTCGCACACCATCTTCACGCCGGTGGAATATCAATGGGGGGCGCCGAGCCCGGATTTCCGCTACCACTGGACCGCGATCGACGGCCGCCGCACCTACCGGATCTGGGGCCGGCGCGGCAATACGCGCTGGCTCGACATCCAAGCGCAGCATGGCTGGTGGGGAGACGCCGACCAGCGCAACCTGGCCAATTGGGATATCGACGAGTTCGAGCTGGGCGCTGACGGCAGCTTCGAGGCGATCGCCTCCGCCGATCCGCAGCCCGGCAACTGGATGAAGCTCGATCGCGACAGCCACAATATCTGCCTGCTGGTGCGCGACGTCTGGGACGACTGGGCCAATGCCGACGGCGCCACCATCCACATCGAATGCATCGACCGCGCGCCGTCCGACACCGTGCTGCTGAGCGAGGCGCAGATCGCCGAACGGCTCGGCAAGATCGCGCATATGACCAGCTTCTCGGTCGACTGGTACCAGGACATGTCGGACACGGTGCTGCGCGAGGCGGGCGGGTCCAACCGCCTGTGGCTGCCGACCATGTCGGTGTCGAACGTCGGCGGCAATCCGCGCGCGGTCTATATCCAGATGATCTACGACCTGGCCGAGGACGAGGCGCTGATCATCGACAGCGAAATCCCCGACTGCAAATATTGGTCGCTCCAGCTCGCCGATCCCTGGTTCCAGACCACCGACTATCGCTTCCACGCCAGCTCGATCAACGACAAGCAGGCGCGCCGCGACGCCGACGGTCGCGTGCGGATCGTGCTGAGCCCGCGCGATCCCGGCGTGCCCAACTGGGTCGATACGGCGGGCCTGCTCAAGGGATTGGGGATGTGGCGCTGGTATCTCTCGCCGAGCCATCCGGTGCCGGCGACCAGCAAGGTCAAGCTGGCCGAGGTGCGCGATCACCTGCCGGCCGATACGCCGACCGTTTCCCCGGCCGAACGCGCGGAGATGCTGGCGACCCGACAGGCCCAGGTCGCGCGGCGGTTCGGTTTCTGAGGGCCGATCAGCGCGGCTCGTGGTCGACGATCAGGCGGGTCAGCTTCATCGTCGTGATCAGCCATCGGCCGTCGCGCTTCTCATAGCTCTCGTGATAATGGCCGAAGCCGTGCAGGCGGCGCAGCGGCGCAGCGGGATCGTCGTCGTCCCAGCGGAGGATGTCCTCCATCGCCCAGATCGCCCGCGCCTCGGTGGGCGACAGGATCTCGACCTCGGGACAATGGCCGTGATGGACGCTGCGGCAGCGGGCGAGCGGGGTGCTCGCCGCCTCGACGATCGCGGCGCGGCCGCGGATGACGCCGCCCGGCACGTCGTCGCTGATGTCGAACAGCGCGTCCTCCGCGAACAGCGCGGCGAAGCCGGCCCAGTCCTTGGTGTCGACGCAGCGGAAATAGCGCGCCTTGACCGCGCGGACCTCCTCGATCGCCAGCAGCGTCTCGATCGCGTCCATCAGGCCGCTCCCGCGGCGGCGATCGACGCCATGATCTCGGCGCTGGTCGGGTTGCGGCGCAGCGTCAGCCCGCCGGTGACGTGGAAGGTCTCGCCGGTCATGAAGCATTCGTCGCCAGCCATGAACAGCGCGGCGTTGGCGACGTCGTCGACCGTACCGATCCGGCCCAGCGGATATTCGCGCGCATAGGCCTCGGCCATGCCGGGCACGTCGTAGGCGCCCAGCATCGGCGTGATGGTGAGGCCCGGCGACAGGATATTGGCGCGGATGCCATGCCGGCCATATTCATAGGCGACGAAACGGGTCATGTGGTTGAGCCCGGCCTTGGCGCCCATATAGCTGCAGTGGTTCTCCGACATGATGTCGGCGACGGCCGAGGAGACGGTGATGATCGATCCGCCCCGGCCGACGGGGCGCTTCATCCGCCCTACCATCGCCTGCATGAAGAACAGGCCGCCCTTGAAGATGATCGACAGCATCTCGTCGACCTGTTCCTCGGTCTCCTCCTCGAAGGGAGCGAGCGCGCCGGTCGCCGCGGCGTTGACCGCGATGTCGAGGCCGCCATGGCGGGCGACCACGGCATCGGCCAGCGTCTCGATCTCGGCGCGGCGGCGGACGTCGCAGGGGAGGGCGGTGGCGCCGGTCTCGGCGGCAAAGGCGTCGAGACCCTCGCGCCCGCGCCCGGAGACGACCACGGTCGCCCCTTCGTCGATGAAGCGCCGGGCGATCGCCTGGCCCATATTGCCCGCGCGCGTCGCGCCCATGATCAGCGCGACCTTGCCGTCCAGCCTGCCCATATCACCCTCTTCCTATGAGGACCGCGATCATGCGCCGGATGGAAAGCGCGGTACCAGCCGCCGGCGTCGAACATCACAGCCATGATCGACGAGGGCGGCCGGCCGTTCGGGCTCGCTTCGCCTTGCCGCGCTATGTCATGTGTCGCCGGGCAAGGACAAGGATCGCGGAGAGGGCGTGTCATGGGCATGAAATGGCTGAAGTCGACGGATTGCGTGGCGTTCGACGTGCGCGACAATGTCGCCCGGGTCACGCTGAACCGGCCCGAGAAGCGCAATGCCCTGTCCGCCCAGACGATCCGCGAGCTGCACGAGGCGCTGCTGGAGGCCGACGACCGGCGCGACGTCAACGCGATCCTGCTGTCGGGCGCCGGCAAGGATTTCTGCGCGGGATACGACCTGACCGACAGCTATGGCGGCGCGGCCGCGGCGGCGCCCGATTATGACGTCGACCAATATCGCACCCGCGCCGGCACCCTCGACGACGACATCTGGAATCTCGAGCGGCAGCAGGAACTCACGCTGATCATGCTCGATCTGCACAAGCCGATCGTCGCCAAGATCCAGGGCAATTGCCTGGCCGGCGGCACCGACCTGGCCTTTTCCTGCGATATCGTCCTCGCCGCCGATGATGCCCGGATCGGTTTTCCGGCGGCGCGCGCCAACGGCACCCCGCCGACCAATTTGTGGTTCTATCATTGCGGCCCGCAATGGTCGAAGCGGATGCTGTTCACCGGCGATACCATCAGCGGGATCGATGCCGCGCGGATCGGCCTGGTGCTGGAAGCCTATCCCGCCGAGGAGATCGACGCCGAGGCTGACGAGGTGGTGCGTCGCATCGCCTGTGTGGATGCCGAGATATTGGCCACCCACAAGCGGGTGATCAACATGCAGATGGAACTGGCGGGCGCCAAGCTGTCGCAGCGCTATGCTGCCGAACTCGACGCGCGCGCCCATCTCAGCCAGGGACCGCGCCGCAGCCAGTTCCGCAAGGACATGGCGGAAAAGGGGCTCAAGGAGGCACTGACCAACCGCGACGCGCCGTTCGGCAACAGCCGGGTAGCACTCCGGGCGCGCCGTCCGGTGAGCTGATCACCCCAGCGCCCGACCCCAGAATGCCTGGGCGTCGGCATCGAGCATGTCCGCGCCATAGGTGATGCGGCCGTCCTCGACGCGATAGAGCATCGCCCATTCATAACGTATGTCCTCGCCGGTCGCGCGGCTGCGGCGATAAGCGCGGGCCTGGACCAGCGCGCACTGCTCGTCGATCCCATGGATCGCGACGATCTCGTCGCTACGCTCGGAGATCGCCGCCGCGCAGCGGGCGACAAAATCTAGAAAGGCGTCGCGACCGACCAGCATCTCCTTTGTGCCGGAAGGACCGAACAGGCTGTAGCGGGCGTCGGGATGGATATGCGCCCAACTGTCGGCGCGCGAACGGTCGATCGTCGCGATCGCATCCCATTCCTCGGCAGCGCCGAAGCGAAACACCGTCCGCAGCAGCTTCTCCGCTTCGTTCATGCCAACCTTCCTCAACCGCGGGCGAGCACCACCGTCGCCTCGCTCGACAACACCCCGCCATTGCCATGCGCCACCGCCAGTTCGGCGCGCTTCAACTGACGCTCGCCGGCTTCGCCCCGCAACTGCCGGACCGCCTCGACCAGCAGGAACAGCCCGTACATGCCGGGATGCACGCAGGAGAGGCCACCGCCGTTGGTGTTGACCGCCAGCCGTCCGCCCGGCGCGATCGCGCCGTCGGCGACGAAGCGGCCGCCTTCGCCCTTGGGGCAGAAGCCGAGATCCTCAAGGAACAGGATCGGGGTGATGGTGAAGGCGTCGTAGACCATCGCCAGATCGATGTCGGCCGCCGTCACCCCCGCCTGGGCGAAAGCCTGCGGACCTGAGATCGCAGCTCCCGTCACCGTCAGGTCGGGCATCGAGCTGATCTCACGATGGGTGACGGCATGCGCCGCGCCCAGCACCGGAATCGGCCGCCTGGCGCAGTCCCTGGCCCGGTCGGCCCGCACCATCACCACCGCCGCGGCGCCGTCGTTGAACAGGCAGCAGTCCCGCACGCTCAGCGGATCGGAGACCATCCGCGCCGCCAGCACCTCGTCGATCGTCAGCGGATCGCGCACCGCGGCCTCGGGGTTGAGCTGCGCCCAGCGCCGCGCCGCCACCGCCACCTCGGCGAGTTGGGCGCGCGTGGTGCCGTAGAGATGCATGTGCCGGCTTGCCGCCAGCGCATAGGAGGAGATCGGTGCGACCGGCCGGTAGGGGGCTTCCCACGGGCTCTGGCGGGTCATGCCGACGCCGGGCGGCGGGTTGCTCGCCGGATTCGAGCCATAGGCGATCAGCGCGCAATCGATCAGCCCCGCTTCGAGCGCGAGCGCCGCCTGCTGGACATAGACCTCGAACGCCGAGCCGCCGGTGCGGTTGCAATCGACGACCTTTGGAGTGAGCCCGAGATATTCGGAAAGCTCCATGCCTCCCAACGCCTCATAGGGCGCCGAGGTGTAGAGCGCGTCGACGTCGGCCAGCGACAGGCCGGCATCGGCGAGCGCCAGCATCGCCGCGCGCGCGGCCATGTCGACGGCCGAGACGCCGGGGCACCTGCCGATGCCGAAGGTGGCGGCGCCGACGATCGCGGTGCGCCCGCGCGGGAAACCATGGCTCATGCTCATGCCGGCACGAAGACGAGCAGCGGCTTGTCCCCCTCCTGGACGATGCGCGCGGCGACATCCATGCCGATGCGGACCGCATCCACATCGGCCCCGTCGATCCGGCTCATCAGTCGCGGGCCCTCGGCCAGGTCGACCAGCACGACATTGTAGCTGTCCGCGGGGTCCTTCTTGCGGACGACGGTGACGGCGTGGACGACGCCCTTGCCCGACGCCTCCACCCATTCGAGGTCGTCGGCGCCGGTGCCGGGCTCGACGATACGCGGGTAGAAGACATGGCCGCCAGTCGACCGGCTGCGCTGGATCATGAAGCGCCCTTCGGCCAGATGCGCGCGCCACTCCGCTTCGGGGTGGATCATAGCGGTCATTCTCCCCTGAAGACCGGCTTGCGCTTCTCGCGGAAGGCGCGGAGGCCTTCCTCATGGTCCTCGCTGCGGCTCGCGATCGGCTGCATGGTGAACTCCATGTCGAGATATTGCTCGAAGCCGGCGTTCCAGGAGAGGTCGAACTGGCGCTTGGCGAGGCCCATCGCGATGCTCGGGCCGGCGGCGAAGCTCTCGGCCAGCTCCATCGCGCGTTCCATCAGCTTGTCGTCGGTGGTCTTCTCGAGCACCAGGCCCAGCGACAGCGCCTCGTCTGCGCCGATGATCCGGCCCGAATAGACCAGCTCCTTGGCCTTCTGGACGCTGATCTGCTGGCGGAGCTGCCAGACCAGGCCGCCGTCCGGCGCCAGCGCGATGTTGCGGAAGATCGCGGCGAACCGGGCCTTCTCGGCCGCCAGCACGACGTCGCAGGCGAGCGCGTAGGACCAGCCTACCCCGACGCACACGCCCGGCACCGCCGCGATGGTCGGCTTCTTGAGCGTGTGGATCGCCCGCGCGATGCGGTTGAGCGTGTGCATACGGTCCATCGATCCGACCACGCCGCCCCGGCCCATGCCGCCGACGTCCATGCCCGAGCAGAAGGCGCCGTTCGCGCCGGTCAGGATCGCGGCGCGGATCTCATGGTCGAGCGCGATCTGCTCGAAGGCGCCATAGAGCTGGCCACGCATCTCCTGGGTGATCGCGTTCCTGGTTTCGGGGCGGTCGAGCGTCACGATCGCGACCGCTCCCCGCTTCTCCACACTGATCGTCATCTGGGCGCTCCAAGCCGAATTTCGACGCCCGGTGTGTTGGCGCGGGGTGCGATGGTCAAGCGAGCCGGGAAACATCGCAGACGTGATGAGCGCGGCCGACGATGGCAAGCGGCGGGCCCGGCGATTATCTCGCGCTCAGGTTGCGGGAGGACAGGACGGACATGAAGGAAGCGGCGATCGTCGCCACCGCGCGGACCCCGATCGGCAAGGCCCATCGCGGTTCGCTCAACAACGTCCATGGCGCCACCATGGCCGGCCATGCGATCGCGGCCGCGGTGTCGCGCGCCGGGATCGATCCGGGCGAGGTCGAGGACGTGCTGCTCGGCTCGGCGCGCTGCGAAGGCGCGGTCGGATCGAATATCGCGCGGCAGGCGGCGCTGCGGGCCGGCCTGCCGGTCGAGGTGTGCGGCGTCACGCTCGACCGCAAATGCTCGTCGGGCCTGCAGACCATCGCCTTCGCCGCCCAGCGCATCCGGGCCGGAGAGGGCGGCATCTACGTCGTCGGCGGCGTCGAGACGGTGTCGCTGGTCGATCCGCACCGCAACGCGTTCCGCACCCGGGACGACTGGCTGGTCGAGCACAAGCCCGAAATCTACATGGCGATGAACCTGACCGGCGACATCGTCGCCCGCCGCTACGGCGTCAGCCGCGAGGCGCAGGACGAATTCGCGGTGGCGAGCCAGGCGCGCGCCGCCGCCGCCCAGGAGCTGGGCCATTTCGATGCGGAGATCGTGCCGATCGACGTCACCCGCAACCTCGTCGACAAGGCGCTGGCGGTGACCGGGCAGGAGGAGGTCCGGTTCGGGCGCGACGAGTGCAACCGGCCGGGCACCGACGTCGAAGGGCTGGCGAGGCTCCAGCCGCTGTTCGAGGGCGGCACCGTCACCGCCGGCAATTGCAGCCAGCTTTCGGACGGGTCGAGCGTCTGCGTGGTGATGGACGCCGACGAGGCGGCACGGCGCGGCATCCCGATCCTCGGCCTCTACAAGGGGATGCAGGTCGCGGGTTGCGAGCCCGACGAGATGGGGATCGGCCCGGTGTTCGCGGTGCCGAAGCTGCTCGATCGCGCGGGGCTGTCGGTCGACGACATCGACCTGTGGGAGCTCAACGAGGCCTATGCCAGCCAGGCGCTCTATTGTCGCGATCGGCTTGGCATCCCGCAGGAACGGCTCAACGTCGACGGCGGCGCGATCGCGCTCGGCCATCCATTCGGCATGACCGGTTCCCGGATGACGGGCCATGCCCTGCTCGCCGGCCGCCGGCTCGGCGCCCGCAATGCGGTGGTGACGATGTGCATCGGCGGCGGGATGGGGGCGGCGGCGCTGTTCGAGCTGGTCTGACACCGGCGCGAGGCCAAGCCTTCACAACCGCGATATCCTTCCGCGCCGGCCGCGCGGGGACTGCCAAGCGACGCCGAACATGGCAGAGCAGGGTTCGAACGACCGGTGCGCCGGAAACAGAAAGGCTGATCGATGACCAACAGGGCCGTGCCCGACGCCGGGACCCAGATCGAGATCTACCGCCGCATGGCGCTGATCAAGGCCAATGACGAACGCTCGCGCAAGGTGATCATGACCGGCCGCCTGGTCATGCCCTATTACAGCCCGCGCGGGCAGGAGGTGATCCCCAGCGCGATCTCGGTCAACCTGACCGACGAGGATTATGTCTGCACCATCTATCGCGGCAGCCATGACCAGCTCGCCAAGGGGCTGCCGCTCAAGGACCTGTGGGCCGAGGTCGCCGGACGCACCACCGGCACCTGCAAGGGCAAAGGCGGCCCGATGCACGTCACCTACCCGACCAAGGGGATCATGGTGACGACCGGCATCGTCGGATCGACCATGCCGATCGCCAACGGCCTCGCCTGGGCCTCGCAGCTGCGTGGCGACGGACGGGTGACGGTCGCCAATTTCGGCGACGGCGCCGCGAATATCGGCGCCTTCCACGAATCGCTCAACCTGGCGTCGGTGTGGAAGCTGCCGGTGATCTTCGTGTGCCAGAACAACGAATGGGGCGAGCACACCGCCTATGACAAGACCAGCAACGTCAGGGTCGCCGATCGCGCCGCCGCCTATGGGATTCCGGGCGAGCGCGTCGACGGCAACGATCCCTTCGCGATGTACGCCGCCGCCCGCGAGGCGATCGAGCGCGCCCGCGCCGGCGAGGGGCCGACGCTGATCGAGGCGATGACCTACCGTTTCCACGGTCACGTCTTCGGCGACCAGGACGCCTATATGGACAAGGAGCGCAAGGCGCGGGCGATGGCCGATGATCCGGTGCCCCGTTTCCGCGCCCGGCTGATCGCCGACGGCGTCGCCAGCGAGGAGCAGCTCGCCGAGATGGAGGCCGGAATCGAGGCGCAGATCGACGAAGCGGTCGAATTCGCGCTCGCCAGCGACTTCCCCGGTGTCGAGGAACTGAAGCGCGACGTGTTCGCGGAGGAGCTCAACTGATGGCTACCCAGACCGCTGCCAAGCCCGCCAAGGCCAATATCCTCCAGGCGATCAACGCCGCCATCGCCGACGCGATGGAGGCCGACGACAATGTCGTGGTGCTCGGCGAGGATGTCGCCGATCCCGAGGAAGGGGGCGTCTGCGGGGTGACCAAGGGCCTGTCGTCGCGCTTCGGCGATGCGCGCGTCCGTTCGACCCCGATCTCCGAGCAGGCGATCGTCGGCGCCGCGATCGGCGCTTCGCTGGTCGGCTTCAAGCCGGTCGCCGAGATCATGCTGATGAACTTCACGACGGTGGCGATGGACATGATCGTCAACCACGCCGCCAAGCTGCGCTTCATGTCGGGCGGCCAGACCCATGTGCCGATCGTGATCCGCACCATGACGGGCACCGGCTTCGCCTCAGGCGGGCAGCATTGCGACTATCTGGAGGCGTGGTTCGCCCACACCGCCGGGATCAAGGTGGTGGCGCCGTCAAGCCCGCGCGACGCCTATGGACTGATGCGCAGCGCGATCGACGATCCCGATCCGGTGCTGTTCATCGAGAATCTGCCGACCTACTGGACACCGGCCGAGGCGCCCGAGAAGGACCATCGCGTGCCGATCGGCAAGGCGAACCTGCTCAGCGAGGGCAACGACGTCACCATCATCGCCTATGCCCGGATGATCCAGGAGGCGATGCCGGCGGTAGCCCAGCTCGCCGAGGCGGGGATCTCGGCCGAGCTGATCGACCTGCGCACCATCGCGCCCTGGGATCGCGACACTGTGCTGGCGTCGGTCGCCAAGACCGGCCGGGCGATGATCGTGCATGAGGCCGTCACCCCGTTCGGGGTCGGCGCCGAGATCGCCTCGGTGCTGAACGAGGAGCTGTTCGGCAAGCTCAAGGCGCCGGTGAAGAGACTCGGCGGCGCCTTCTGCGCGGTGCCCTTCTCCAAGCCGCTGGAGACGGCCTTCGCGCCGCAGACCGCCGATATCGCCGCCGCCGCCAAGGCGTTGATGGCTTGAAGATTTTAGCCTGACGATTTTCCAGGGGAGTTACCGAAGATGGCTGTTGAGGTTCTGTTGCCGAAGCTCGGCTTTTCGATGAACGAGGGCGTGCTCGCCGAGTGGCTGGTCGCCGACGGCGGCCAGGCGGTCGAGGGCGCGCCGCTCTATGCGCTCGAATCCGAGAAATCGACCCAGGAGGTCGAGAGCCCGGCGACGGGTACGCTCAAGATCGTCGCCCAGGTCGGCGAGACCTATGAGGTCGGCGCGGTGCTGGCCGTGATCGAATGACGGCGCGCTACAAATTGCATGTCTCCTCGCGTGCCCTGCCGGGCCGCGAAGAGGATTATGACCGCTGGTATGCCGAGACCCATGTCGCCGACATGCTGGCGCTGCCGGGCTTCCTCGCCTGCGACCGCTATCGCCAGCTCGATATGGAGGGGCGGCCGACCGGCGTATTCGTCGCCCTCTACGAAGTGGAGACCGACGATCCCGCCGCGTTGCTGCAAAGCGTTTTCGCGGCGGTGCCGACAATGCGGCTGACCGACGCGATCGATCCCGACAGCGCGGCCTTCGCCTTCCTGCAATGACGATGCGCGCGGTCGCGATCCGAGGCTATGGCGGGCCGGACGTGCTCGAGTTCTGCACCTGGCCGCACCCCGTGCCGAAACCCGGCGAGGCGGTGGTCGCGATCCGCGCCGCAGCGGTCAATCCGGCCGACGGCAAGTGGCGCGCCGGCATGTTCGCAAGCTTCGCGCCCGTCTCCTTTCCCCATATCCTCGGCTATGACATCGCCGGGGTGATAGTTGGCGGCGCGGGCCTTACGCCCGGAACCCGTGTGGCGGCCATGCTCGATCCATTCACCAAGGGCGGCTACGCCGAATATGTCGCGGTGGCCGCCGACAGGCTCGCCGCGATCCCGGATGGCCTGTCGTTCGAAACCGCGGCGGCGGTGCCGACGGCGGGGCTGACCGGCGCCCAACTCGTCGAGCGCGCGGTCGACGCGCAGCCGGGCCAGAGCATCCTGCTGACCGGCGCGGTCGGCGCGGTCGGGCGTTTCGCGCTCGATGCGGCGCGGCGGCGCGAGGTGAAGGTCGTAGCGGCGGTGCGCGGGACGCGGAAGGACGAGGCGCTGGCGCTCGGCGCGGCGCAGGCGATCGCGCTTGGCGAGGAGGATTGGTCGGGCGCGCCCTTCGATCATGTCGTCGACACGGTCGGCGGCGATGCGGTCGCGGCGCTGTGCCGGCACCTCCGCCCCGGCGGCCGGATCGCCACCGCAGCGACCACGCCGATCGATCCGCAGGGCCTGGCCGCCACCCCCGAATTCTACGCCGTGGTCGCCGACGCCGAGCGGCTCGGGCGGCTGCTGGACGCGGTGCGGAAGGGCGAGGTCGCGGTGCCGATCGCGCGGGTGATGCCGCTGGAGGAGGCCGCCGAGGCGCAGCGCCTCACCGATGCCGGCGGGGCCGGCGGCAAGATCATCCTGATGCCTTGATCCGTTCCTCGCGCAGCGCCGAGCGCCGGACCTTGCCGGCTTCGTCGCGGATCGGGCGGCAGGTGAACTCGGCCGAGCGCGGCCGCTTCAGCCCCGGCAGCCGGTTGGCGAGCGCGGCGAGGAAGGCGTCGACGTCCTCGGGCACATCGCCCGGTGCCGCGACCTCGACGATCGCGTGCAGCCGGTTGCCCATGTCGGCGTCGGGCAGGCCGATCACGGCGCAACCGCGCACGCCGGGCAAAGCCTCGATCGCTGCTTCGATCTGGGCCGGATAGATGTTGATGCCGCCGACCAGCACCATGTCGGTGCGGCGATCGGCGATGTGGAGATAGCCGGCCTCGTCGAGCCAGCCCATGTCGCCGAAGCTGTCGATGTCGCCCTTCACCCGGTCGGCCGCGCCGATATAGGCATAGCTGGTGGCGACGCCGCCGGCCTTGCGGAAGTGGATCTCACCGATCGTCCCGGTCGGCAGCGGCGCGCCCTGCTCGTCGGTGATCAGGATCTGCTGGCCAGGGCTCGCCTTGCCGACCGTGCCCGGATGCTCCAGCCATTCGGCGCCGCCGATGGTGGTGACGCCGATCCGCTCGGTGCCGCCATAGACCTCCCAGACCCGCTCCGCGCCGATGCGGTCGATCCACCAGCGCTTCACCTCGGGCGGGCAGGGCGCGGCCATGTGGAGCAGGGTGCGGATGGTCGAGAGGTCACGGCCTTCGGTTTCGGCAGCGGGCAGGCGCGCGATCCGCGCCATCATTGTCGGCACCATATAGGCATAGTCGACGCCATGCCGCTCGACCGCGTCGAGCCAGCCATGCGGGTCGAAGCGATCGAGGCAGACGATATGGCTACCCTGCGCCAGCGCCATCGTCGTCGTGTTGAACGGCGCCGAATGGTAGAGTGGACCGGGGTTGAGCAGCGTCAGCCGCGGCCCGCGCCGGCAGCCCTCCTTGTCGGGCCCCCAGACCGAGGGCAGCGGATCGACGATCAGCTTGGGCCGGCCGGTGCTGCCGCCGCTGTTGGCGATCTTGCCGGGCGTGGCGATGGCGGGCGGCAGGGGACTGTCGTCGATGCCGTCGGGCAGCGGATCGTCGATGGCGTAGAGCCGGCCGGCATCGACCGGCAGGCCGGGCGCCCCGATCACCGCGCGGGGATCGGCGAGTGCGAAGATCTCGGCGAACTCGGCCGGCGCCAGCCGTTCGGAGACAGGGCAGGGCGTCGCGCCGATCTTCCACAGCGCGAAGGCGCCTTCCAGATAGTCGGAACGGTTGGCCATCGCCAGGATCACGCGATCGCCCGCCGCGATGCCCCACCCGGCCAGATGCCGCGCGCGCCGGTTGGCGCGCCGATCGAACGCGGCGAAGCTCAGGCTGGTCGGGCCCAGGGTGAAGGCCGGCCGGTCGGGCGTCGCGGCGGCGTGGGCGCTGAGCAACATGCCGAGCGGCGCGCCGGCGACCGGTTGGCCGCTGGCGAGATCGATCCAGTCGGCGGGGTCGACGGGATCAGCCATCGCCGTCGCGGTACATGCGCTCGAGCGTCCCGGCGAGCGGCACCGGCACGAAGCCGTCGCCGAACGGCCAGTCGAGGAAGCCCGCCGCCGCCATCGTGCCGCCGTCGACATGCAGCGTCGTGCCCGAGACGAAGCGGGCGAGGTCGGACGCCAGGAACAGCACCGCGTCGGCCAGCGCTTCGGGCGGCGGCTGCTCGCCGCGCGGGATGTACATCGTCATGCCCTGCGGCTTCACCGCATCGGGCAGGCGCATGAACGCCTCGCCATATTCGGGCGGCAGGCCGTTCATATTGCCCCGGCTCGGGGTGGTGTCGGGCGCGATGCAGTTGAGCCGGATCTTCTCCTTGCCCAACTCGACCGCCATCGCGCGGGTGAAGTTGGTGGTCGCCGCCTTGGCGCCGGCATAGACCGAGAAGCCGGCCGCGCCGCGATGCGCCTCGATCGTGGTGAAGCTGATGATGCTGCCGCCGTCGCCCGATCGGCGGATCAGCGGCACCGCGCGCTGCACCGACTGGACGACATAGCCGTAGTTGCGCTGGATATCGTCGGCGATGGCGGCGCGGCTCGCCTCCATGAAGCTGCGCCGCCGGGTCCCGCCGGCGACGTTGACGAGGATGTCGAGGCGGCCGAAATCCTTGGCGAGCTGATCGTAATAGGCGTCGAGCGCGGCCTCGTCGGTCGCGTCGACATGGCGCGTAGTGACGGTGCGGCCGAGCGCGCGGGCCGCTTGCGCTGTCTCCTCCATCGCCGCCGCGTCGATGTCGCAGATCGCCAGGTCGACCCCGGCCTCGGCCAATGCGGTCGATATCGCCGCGCCGATCCCGAAACCGCCGCCGACCACCGCCGCGACCTTGCCGCCGAGCCCCGCGCGTTCGTCGAGGAAACCCGCCATCATCCTTCTCCCGTCTGGCTTACCATTTGCGGCGGAGCTGCGATCCGATCCGGCGGCGGCGCAGCGCTTCGGCGCGCTCATCGCTGTCGATCCGGGCCACGCCCTCGGGCAGGTGCCGGTCGAGATCGGCGAATTTCACCCGGGTGACGCTCGGCGTCGGGTGTCCCGAGCAGCGATACCAGCGCCCGATCAGCATGCCGTAGAGATTGCCGCCGGTATCGAGCCAGTTGGCGACGCCGGGGTCGCGATGCGCCAGCACCGCACGGAACTTGCCGTCGGCGTCGACCTTGGCCTGGAGGCCGTTGAGGCTCGACTGGCGATAGACATAGTCGACCTGGTTCCACAGCCCGTCGATCACCTGGATGTTCCAATAGGGCCGTTGCTCGGGCAGCTCGGATTCGATGATCAGCGCCTCGTCCTCGGCGATGTCGAACACCGTCTCCCAATAGGCCTGGGGCCAGTCCTTGCCGTTGCCCAGCTCCTGGAAGCTGGTCAGGTTGAAGCGGTTGACGAAGCCCTGCTCGGCGCAGCGGACGACCGCGCCGATCGAAATCTGCGACAGGTTGCGCGCATAGCCGCCGAACAGATGGGCGAGCTTCGCGTCGACCTGCGCCGGGGTGAGGGCCGGGCGGATCGGCGGCGCGTCGAGCCGTTCGATCGCGAGGCGGACGTCGCGCTCATTGCCCCAGTCGTAGGAGAATTGGCGGACCAGGATGAAGTCAGCTTCCTCAGGCAATTTCAGCCAGTTGCCCTGATAAGCTGCGGGGCGTTCGGAACTGAAGATCACCTCGAAGCGTCCGTTGGAGTCGATCTCCAGATCGTCGAAGTCGTAATTGCCGAGGCCTTTGCCGGGCAGCGGGTCCATACCGATGATCTTGTTGCCCAGCGCGAAGCCGGCGACCGGCGCATTGCCGCGCTCGCCGGTCACCCGATAGGTGCCGCTGCCGTCGATCGGGGCGTAATAATAGACCGCGTCGGGGTTGGGCTGGGCCAGGAACACCGAATTCTCGAAGGGCGCGAATTCGGGATGGTCGGGGGTCGACTGGAACAGCAGGAAATAGCCCTGCGACAGGTTCATCGCGAACTGGCGCCACAGTTGCGCCTGCATCGCCTCGCTGTCGGGGGAATGGGTGCGGGCGAGCAGGTCCGCCGCCGGTTTCAGCAGGTCCGCATAATCGGCCCAGTTCCGCATCCTGTCTCTCCTCACCGGTCGCCGGGCGAGAAAAGCAGTCGCCTGCGGGCATGGACAGTCCGCCGGCCGATCCACCGCATCCGTGATGGGCGGCCTTCTCCCATTATTCGATTGTCGATGATAATGGATATGCGGCAAGGGCCACTATTCGGGAATGGTGATGGATCGACTGACGGCGATGGAAGCCTTCGTGGCGGTGGCGGAGCTGGGCTCCTTCTCGCGCGCCGCGGCGCGGATGCGGATGTCGGCGGCGATGATGACGCTCCACGTAGCGCGGTTGGAGGAGCATCTCGGCGTCCGCCTGTTCAACCGCACCACCCGCCGCGTCGACCTGACCGAAGATGGCCGTGCGCTGCTCGACCATGCGCGCGCAGCGCTCCATGCCTATGTCCAGGCGGAGAACGCGCTGAAGCCCGGCAGCGGCCTGACCGGCCGGGTGAGCATCGACGCGCCCGCCTCGATCGGCCACGGCTTCGTCGTCCCCGCGCTCGAACAT
Organism: Rhizorhabdus histidinilytica; assembly: GCF_900167915.1. Taxonomy (GTDB): domain Bacteria; phylum Pseudomonadota; class Alphaproteobacteria; order Sphingomonadales; family Sphingomonadaceae; genus Rhizorhabdus; species Rhizorhabdus histidinilytica. The sequence goes on from NZ_FUYM01000001.1 coordinate 640,909, forward strand.
TTCCACCGGCTCCATCCCGACATCGTCGTCGATCTCAGCCTCGGCGATCGCGGCACCGTGTTCCGCGCCGACGGCTTCGACATATTGCTGCGGGTGGGGGAGGCGCCGCTCGCGGGATGGATCGCCGTGCCGCTCGGCGCCACGCGGCTCACCTGCCTCGCCGCGCTCGACTATCTCGATCGCCACGGCACGCCCGAGACGCCCGAGGACCTCAACGAACATCGCTGCATCCTCTATGCGAGCGTCGAGGGGCCGGGCGGCAATCCGTGGAGCTTCGTCCGCAACGGCCGGCGGGTGCGCATCCGCCCGCCCGCCGCCTTCACCTTCAACGATGGCGCCGCGATCATGGCGATGACCGCCGCGGGCCTCGGCATCGCCCAGAATCTGGAGATGCTGGCGCATGACGCGCTGCAATCGGGCACGCTGCGGCGCGTGCTGGAGGATTGGACGACACCGACCCTGCCGGTGGTGCTGATGAGTGCCAAGGACCGCTACGCGCTGCCCTATGTGCGCGCGGCGATGGATTTCCTGGCCGAGCGGATCGACTGGCGGCTTTAGAGCATCGCGGCCTTAAATCGAGATCACCTTATCCGCTCAGCCCTCCTCAGGGTGAGCGGGTCATATCCAAGGCGCGACACTCTAGCCCCGGTCGCGGGTCAGCGGGCGGAGATAGGAGATGTCGCCCTTGTCGCGGCGGTTGGGGCCGGATTTATAGAGCATCGCCTCGGCCTCCTCCGGCAGGCGGTTCTCCATGAACAGCCCCGCCTTCTCGTTGACGCAGACGCGGTGCGCGATCCGCCATTCGCCGTCGCGCTTCTCGAAGCGGTCGACATAGCGGCCGAAGGCGAGGGTGGGCGGGCCCATCCGGTTCTCGCCCCAGAAGACGTAGTAGGTCTCGCCATGGGCGGTGTCGCCGTCCAGCTCCAGGCTGTGGTTGGCGATGATATGCTGGTGCCTGGTCTGATATTCGCCGTGCCAGCCGATCGCCCAGTCGACGAAGTCGGCGGCCTCGCCCTCGGCGACCCCATGCTCGTCGAAGGCGTCGGGCCAATAGGCGGACAGCATCAGATCGCGATCGTGCCGGTCGACGCCACGGGTGTAGCGCAGCAGGCATTGCTGGATGTCGAAGCGGTCCTTCTGCTCGCGCATGAAGGCAACCAGCTCGGGCGTCAGCGCGGCATCGGACATGGCTGTTCCTTCGGTTCGGTCGGTCAGGCGGCGACGGGGGCGGAGCGGCCGCCGCGGACGAGGCGGCCGGGCAGTGCGCCGGTCGGCTCGCCGTTGCGATAGGTGACCACGCCGCTGACGATCGTCGCTTCATAGCCGTCGGCGCGCTGTGACAGCCGCCGCCCGCCCGTCGGCAAGTCGTAGCTCGCATGCGGCGCATGGAGGTGCAGCCGGTCCATGTCGATCACGTTGAGGTCGGCCTTGTAGCCGGGCTTGATCAGACCGCGGTCGTTGAGGCCCACCGTCTGCGCCGGCTCGTAGGCGAGCTTGCGGATCGCATAGGGCAGTTCGATGCGGCGGTCGGGCTCAGCGTCGCGGACCCAGTAGGTCAGGAAATAGGTGGTGTAGGCCGCGTCGCAGATCATGCTGTAATGCGCGCCGCCGTCGCCCAGCGCCGGCACCGTATAGGGGTGCTTGATCAGGTTGCGGCCCGAGCTTTCGAACTTGTCGCCCTCGGCATTGCCCATCGGCCGGTAGAGCACCTCATGGCCGTCGCGTTCGAGCAAGGCATCGTAGATCAACTCCTTGGGATCGATCCCTCGCGCGCGCGCCTTGGCGGCGATGCTGTCCTCGGCGCGCGGATTGTAGTTGGGCGGATCGCCCAGCACGAACAGGCAGTCGAGATCGGATACGATGAATTTGAAGAAGGGCTGCGGATCCTCGGGCGATTCGGAGATCAGCCGCTTGCGAAATTCGGGATCGCGCATCCGGGCGACCTTCTGGTCGAGCGGCAGATTCTCGATCTCGCGGAAGCTGGGGTTCAGCGCGAAGGGATGGAGCGACAGCTCCAGCCCGAGCAGGCCGCCGGTCGGGCGCGGGATCACCTGCCCGCGAATCTCCAGCCCTTCCTTGTTGGCCTGCTCCAGGTCGGCCAGCGTCTCGCGCCAGTCGCCCGGCGTCTGCGGCGTCTGCATGAAGGTGAAGGAGACCGGCCGGCCCGAGGTTTTCGCGATGTCGCGCAGCAGGTCGAAGCGCTGGCGCGCGGTGACGTCGTAGCTCGGCACCATCTGGAACACGCCCTTGCCGGCGTCGCGGAGGCCGGCGGCGAGCGCCAGCACCTCCTGGTCCTCGGTCGGCACCGACGGCGCCAGCTCGCCGGTGCGGAAGCGGTGGGCGTAGCTGCGCGAGGTGGTGACCCCCAGCGCGCCGGCCTCGATCGCCTCGGCGGTCAGCCGCCGCATTTCAGCCAGGTCCTGCTCGGTCGGCGGCTCCAGATGCGCGCCGCGCTCGCCCATCACGTAGACGCGGAGCGGCGAGTGGGGGAGCTGCGCGGCGAAATCGATATCGCTCTCCCGCTTGTCGAGTGCGTCCAGATAGTCGGGGAAGCTCTCCCAGTTGAACGGCACGCCCTCGGCCATCACCACCTCGGGGATGTCCTCGACGCCTTCCATCAGCTTGATCATCAGATGATGGTCGCCCGGTTTCACGGGAGCGAAGCCGACGCCGCAATTGCCCATCACCACCGTGGTCACGCCATGGTCGGACGAGGGCGCAAGCCGGTTCTCCCAAGTGATCTGGCCGTCATAATGGGTGTGGACGTCGACGAAGCCGGGGGTGACGATCCGGCCGCGCGCGTCGATCTCCTCGGCGCCCTTTCCCTCGACCGCGCCGACCGCGACGATCCGCCCATCCTTGACCGCCACGTCGGCGGTGAAAGGTTCGCCGCCGGTGCCGTCGAACAGCGATCCGCCGCGGATGACGATATCGAACTCAGCCATCTGTCCACTCCTCATGTCGCGCCAAGCCTATTCCCACGTCCGCCGCGCGACAAACGCGCGGCGCCAGCCTTCAGCCCTGTGATATCTGCGCGAAGAAGCGCCCGACATTGTCGGCGAAGGCGGCCGGCTCCTCCAGCGCGGCGAAATGGCCGCCCGCCTTCATCTCCCGCCAGTCGGCCACGTTGAAGGCGCGTTCGGCCGCGCTGCGCGGCGGATAGGGCATGAACTCGGCGGGGTAGAGGGCGAGGCCGGTCGGCACCCCGATCCGCTTGCCGGGCCGCGCCTCGGTGAAGATCGTATGGTACATCCAGATCGCCGACTGCACCGCGTCGTTGACCAGATAGGTCATGATATTGTCGAGCAGCCAGTCCTTGGAGAAGCGGCTCTCTATGTCGCCGCCGGTGTCGCCCCAGCCGTGGAATTTCTCGCAGACCCAGGCGGCGAAGCCGATCGGCGTGTCGGCCAGCGCCAGGCCGATCGTCTGCGGCTTGGTGGCATGTTCCATCATATAGGCGGATTCGCGGAGCTGGATCGCCGACAGCTTCTGCCGATAGGCGGTCGTCTCGGCATCGTCGCCCTCGGTCGCGGGCGGCGCCATGAACAGGTTCAGATGGATCGCGCTCACCACGTCGCCATGCTCGGCGCCGAGCGCGGCGGTCACCGCCGATCCCCAGTCGCCGCCCTGCGCGCCGAAACGCGGATAGCCGAGCGCCTCGGTCATCAGCTTGCGCCACAGCCGGGCGACGCCGGCGGGCCCGATCGGCCGGGGCGGCCGGGGCGAGAAGCCGTAGCCGGGCAGCGACGGGATGACGAGATCGAAGCCCATTGCGGTCAGCGGCTCGATCACGCCGAGGAATTCGAGCACCGATCCCGGCCAGCCATGGGTCAGGAGCAGCGGGAAGGGGCGGGCCGGCCCGGCGCCGCGCACATGGATGAAGTGGATGTCGATCCCGTCGATCCGCGTGCGGAAATGGGGCAGCCGGTTGAGCGCGGCCTCGCAGCGGCGCCAATCGTAGCGGGTCCGCCAATGATCGAGCAGCCCGGCCAGCCAGCGCGCGTCGGTGCCGTAGCGCCAGTCGGCGTCGTCCTCGGGCGCGTAGCCGACCTCGGACAGGGCGAGCCGGGCGGCGATGCGGTCGAGCTTCGCCTGCGGGACGTCGATGCGGAAAGGGGTGACCATCGCCGTCAGGCCGCCACGCGGCCCATGTCGCCGCCCTTCTCGAACCGCTTGAGATAGTCGGCCATGCCGTGCGGCTCGGGCCGGCGGGCGGGGTTGTAGAAGGGCGAGAAGATCTTGAGGATTTCCGCCCCGGCAGTGCTCCGCATATGCGCCTGGAACTGCTTCACGCGCGCCTTGGAGCGCTCGACCTCCTCGGGTGTCATCGACCGGCGATCGGCGTCGATCAGCGTCTGGGCGACGCGGTTGGTATAGGCGCCGAGATGGCGGACCGTGCGGACGAAGCCGTAGCAGCGATAGAGCCAGCCGTTCCAGAAGCGGCCCCACAGGCTGCGGGCGTAGAGCGCGCGGAACAGCTGGAAGCACACCTCGCGATGCTCATATTCCTCGGCCATGTGCCATTTCCACAGCGCGACGGCTTCATAGTCGGCGCCCTCCAGATAGGGCGTGTACTTGTCGAACCACATCACCGCGCCGAGCGAGCCCAGTGCCTCGAACCCCTCCGAATAGGCGAGGCAATATTTCAGCGAGCGATGGTCGAGCATCTCCTGATATTCGCGCTCGATCCGCTGCTCATGCTCGACGATCTCGGGATAGGCCTCGCGGATGTGGCGGTTGAAGCCGGCATGCTGGCGATAATGCTGGGCCTCCTGCGCGATGAAGATGTCGATCGCCGCATGGAGTCGGGTCTCGCTGGCCGGCAGCACCGCCTTGGCCTTGTTCATCACCTTGATCAGCCAGGGCTCGACGAACACCGGGATCGTCGAGGAGGCGTTGACGTTATGCGCGAACTCGCGGTTCGGTGCCCAGTGCGGGCGGACATGCGAATAATCGATCTTCGGGATACGGGCTTTCATCGGTCCTCTCCTCGTTGCCCTCAGCCCCAGGCGACCGGGAGCCGGCGGCGGCCCCAGTACATCCAGCTATCGATCCGCTCGGTCTCGCCGGTCAGGCGCAGGTGGGGCAGCCGTTCGACCAGCTTTCGCAGGCCGATCTGCGCCTCCAGCCGGGCGATCGGCGCGCCCAGGCAGAAATGGACGCCATAGCCGAAGGAGAGATGGCGCTTCACCTGGTTGAGCGGGCGATCGATCCTGAACGTGTCGGGATCCTCGAAGATGGCGGGATCGCGGTTGGCGCCCATCATCGAGAACATGAGCTTGCTGCGCTCGGGCAGTTCGGCGCCGTGCATCGTCACCGGACACAGGCTGGTGCGGAAATGCGAGTTGATCGGCGGATCGAAGCGCAGGCTCTCCTCGATCGCGTTCTCGACCAGGTCGGGATCGGCCTTGAGCTGCTCCCACAGTTCCGGCTTTTCCAGCAGCCGCCACACCACGTTGGTCAGCAGGCTGGTGGTTGTCTCCTGCCCGCCGGTCAGGAAGGCGGTGCAGATCTGGAACAGTTCCTGGTCGTTGAAGCGCCGCCCCTCGACCCGGCTGACCAGGCCGAGCGAGATATAGTCGAAGGGCAGCACCGTGCCCCAATGCTCATGGGTCGGATCGTCGATGCCGGCGTCGCGCAGCAGCGTCTTGCGCTCCTCGATCAGGCCCATGAAGTGCGGCATGATCTCGGCGATCAGCGACTGCTCTGCGGCCGGGTTCTTGTCGTTGAACAGCAGCGACTGGAGCTCGTCGGCCCAGCGCTTGTAGTCGGCGTACATCGCCTGATCGGCGCCCAGCATGAAGCACATGGTGCGCGCGGGCAGCGGCAGGGCGAACAGGTCATGGAAATTGCCGCTCTTGTCGGCGCGCGCCTCGAGACCGGCGACCAGTTCCTCGGCGATCGCCTCGACCTCGGGCTGGTAGAACTTCATCCGTGACGGGGTCATGCCCTTGCGCAGCGCCGCGATATATTCGAGGTGGAAGGGCGGATCGGTCAGGATGCCGAAATCGCTGAACTCGGCCCAGTCGATCGGTCCGTCGCCCCATTTGAACGACCACACCGGATTATCGGACAGGACCTTGTCCCGGATCTCCTTGTAATCGCTGGTGATGTAGAACTGATATTCGTCGCCCTGATAATGGTAGAAGGGGCATTTGGCGGCGAGCTCGGAATAGGCCGGACCGGGATTGCGCACCGTCTCCGGATCGAGCGGATCGAAGGCGTGATCGGCCCTGGTCTTGAGCTGCCGTTCAACCACCTCGTCGCGTGGCCTGGCCTGCGCCGCACCCGTCATCCCGTCCTCCATTATCTGGTGCGGGAAATTTACGCCGGGCCGGGCCGCCAATTGAACGGCGAATTGTTTAGGGTCCTAATCATCGCTGTGGGGCACGCCCACGAAATCGCGGTCGAGCTGTTCGTGCATCTCGCCGAGAATCCGGCTCAACGCCTCGCGGTCGGCGGTCGCCAGGCGGCGGAACAGCTGGACGATCTTCGCCTCGCTGGCGATCAGCCATATCGCATCCTTGATGAGCGTGCGGCCCTTGTCGGTCAGGTGCAGCTCGAAGGCGCGCTTGTCGTCGTCGCACCGTTCGCGGACCAGCAGGCCGTCCTTCTCCAGCCGGGCCACCCGCGTCGAGAGCACGGCGTTGGAGACATAGAGGATCGAGGTGAGATCGGTCGCCCGCAGTGCGCGGCGACGATCACGGCCGAGGCTGCCGAGCAGATGGACGTCGGCGAAGCTGTAGCCGAGCTTGCGGGCTATCCGGTCGAGATCGGTCGCAACGAGGTGGCCGACCGTCGACAGGTGCCACATCGTCGCGAAATATTCGACGTCGAGTTCGGGCAGCAGCCGCGCATAATAGTCGCGGCCGGCCTCCAGCTCCTCGATCGGTTTCTTGGGCATGGCGGCGGTTGTGCCACCGGCCGGCGATCAGGGCCAGACCAGTTCCAGCCGCAGCACCCCATTGACCATGCCGGTCGCCAGCACCGGCCGGGTGCCCGGCTTGATCCGGAAGTCGGGGATGCGGCTCAGCCATTCCTGCAGGAAGATGCGGATCTCGCGCCGGGCGAGCACCGCGCCGGGGCAGGCATGGGCGCCGTTGCCGAAGGCGGCGTGGACCGGCTTCTCACGCGAGAAGTCCACCACCAGCGGATCGGGATTGATCCGGTCGTCGACGCCGACGAACAGGTTGGCGGGCAGGATGCGATCACCGGCGCGGAAGCTGACGCCCTTATAGTCGAAGTCGCTGGCGATGACGCGCGCGGTGTTGGCGAGGCCGTGGCGGCGGACCATCTCCTCGATCGCGTTCTTGACGAAGGCGTCGTCGTCGAGCCGCTCGACGAGCTGGCGGCGCTGCTCGGGATTCTGGGCCAGGAAGCGGGCGATGAACGCGATCATGCCGGCCACCGTGTCGAGCCCGCCGAACAGGACGAGCGTGGCGTAGGAGGTCGCCTCGGCCTCGGAGATGCGCTCGCCGCCGATGTCGACGTTGACGAGCTTGCTGAGCAGATCGTTGCCCGGCATCTCGCGGCGCGCGCGGATCCAGGGGAGCAGATAGGCGCCCATGAGCTGCTGCGATCGGCCGCGTGTCTCGGCATCGCGCCCGCGCACCGAATCCTCGGCGAGGGCCAGCAGATAGGCCTTGTCGTCGAGCGGCAGCTCGACCAACTCGAGGAAGACGTGGATCGGCAGGACCTTGGCGAAATCCTCGACGAACTCGCACTCGCCGCGCGGCAGCAGCCGTTCCACCGCATCGATCGCAACCTGCCGTACCTTCGACTCCAGCTCGGAGACGATCGACGGCAGCAGCGCCTGCATCAGCGGGCGGCGATAGCGGGCATGCTCGGGCGGGTCCATCTCCAGCGGAATCTGGCGCGGCGCGTCCGGCATCGGCGGCAGCACGATATGCTGGTGCGAGAAGCGGTTATAGTCGCGCTGCATCTCGACGATGTCCTCGCCCCGCGTGGCGACCCAGTGGCCGCCATTGTGCGGCGTCCAGAAGATGTCGGGCGACGCCTGCTGGATGGCGCGATAGGCGGCCTGGATGTCCTCGGCGGCGCCGGGGATGTCGTAGAGGTCGAAATCGCGGACCAGTTCGGCCGGGACATGCTCCGGCCGGGGGGCGAGCGTCCTTTCCATCACGTCTTGCATCGAATGCTCCTCCGATCTCGGCGTCAGGCGGCGGGAATGGCGGCCGCGTCGCGTTCGCGCGCGGCGGCGGCGACGGCGTTGAACTCGTCATAGACGGTCATCGGCCGATGCAGCGTGGTGGCGTCGCATATCCGGTCGAACTGCTCGGCGACATCCTCCACGCTTGGCGCGTCGGAGCCTGCCGGGGAAATCCAGCCCTGGGTCGCCTGGATCAGCACCTGGGCATAGCGGCCGCCATTGGCGCTGAAGATGCCGTGGGTCGCCTGGCACCGCTCGCTGGCGAGGTAGAGGGCGAGGGGGGTGTTGAACGCCGGCAGCAGCCGGTCCTGCACCGCCGAATAATCGGCCTCCTGCACCGACCGGGCGAAGTCCGGTATCTCCATGAAACCGTCGTCCATCTCGGCCATCAGCCGCGACTGGGCGGTCGGCATGAGCAGGTTGGACGTGATGCCATAGGCCGATCCCTCGATCGCGACGATATGGCTCAGCCCCATCAGCCCGCCCTTGGCGGCGGCATAGTTGGCCTGCCAGGCATGGCCGAACATCGCGCTGGCCGATCCGGTGAAGACGAAACGGCCATAGCCGTTGCGCCGCATGATCCGATAGGCGGGCTGGGCGACGTAGAAGGCGCCTTTCAGATGGACGTCGACCAGCGCGTCGAGCCGGGCGTCGTCGATATCCTCGAAACGCGCGTTGCGCAGGAAGCCGGCATTGCTGATGACGATGTCGACCTTGCCGAACGCCTCGACCGCGGCGGCGACGATCGCCTCGCCGCCGGCGCGGGTGGCGACGCTGTCGTAACTGGCGGCTGCCTTGCCGCCCGCGGCGCGGATCTCGTCCACCACCGCGTCGGCGGCGTTGTGCGACGCGCCGAGGCCGGCGCCGCTGCCGCCCAGGTCGTTGACCAGCACCGCGCCGCCGCGCCGCGCGATCTCCAGCGCATAGTCGCGGCCGAGCCCGTTGCCGGCGCCGGTGATGACGGCGACGCGGCCGTCGAAGCGGATATCCCCGGCCATGGCTCAATCCTCCGGCGCGATGGCGACGCGCAGGCCGGCGAGGCCGTCGTCGATGGTGATCTGGCACGACAGGCGCGAGGTCTCGTCGCGATGGTCCGAGCTGTCGAGCAGGTCGCTCTCGTCCTCGCTCATCGGCGGTAGCTTGGCGAGGAAGGCGGGCTCCACCTTCACGTGGCAGGTTGCGCAGGAACAGCAGCCGCCGCACAGCGCCAGCAGCTCGTCGGCGCCGCCGTCGCGGATCACCTCCATCAGCGACAGGCCGTTGTCGGCCTCGAGGCTCAGTTCCTGACCGTCACGGGTGGTGACGAGGATGGTCGGCATGCGGTCAGTCTCCGAAACGGACGTAGAGATGCCTGGGTACACGCATCATCGAACCCTGGATCTGCGGAGGCGCCTTGTCCGGATCGAAGCGCAGCCCCGGCAGGTGATCGAGCGCGGCATGCAGCGCACGGGTCATCTCCACCCGCGCCAGATGCTGGCCGACGCAGATGTGCGGCCCGCGCGAGAAAGCGAAATGGGGCTTGCGATCGCGGAAGATGTCGAAGCGATCGGGATCGGCGTAGATCTCCGGATCACGGTTGGCGGCGCCCGCAACCACGTCCAGCAGCGACCCGGCCGGAATGGCGACGCCGGCCAGCTCGGTGTCGACCGCCGCCATCCGCATCTGCACCGCCACCGGCCCGTCCCAACGCAACGCCTCCTCGATCGCCTGCGGGATAAGCCCGCGGTCGGCGCGGATCGCCTCCATCTGGTCGGGATGTTCGAGCAGCGCGGTCAGCAGGATGCTGGTGCCGCGATAGGTGGTGTCGCCAGCCGCGTTCATGAGCTGGCGCAGGAAGGAGATCAGCACCTCGTGCGGCAGATATTCGCCGTCGACCTCGGTCAGCGCCAGCAAACTGACGAGATCTTCGCCCGGATCGCGCCGGCGCTCCTCGACCAGCGCGGTGAAATAGTCGCCGAGCTTGCGGCCCGCCTCGATCGCCTTCTCATGGTTCACATAGTCGGTCTGGCCGAGCGCGAGCCGCTGGAAGGTGTGGACGTCCTCCTCGGGCAGGGCGAGCTGGTGGTAGATGACCTCGAACGGATAGCGCAGCGTGAACTGCTCGATCAGGTCGGCGTGGCCGAGCGGCAGGAACTTGTCCATCAGCCCGTGGACCACGGGGTCGACGATCGTCTCGCCCCATTTCTTCACATATTGGGGCAGGAATATCTTCTGGAAGATCCGGCGCCAGCGGCCATGCTCCGGATTGTCCATGGTGCTGATGCTGCCCTGGCCGAAGGTGACGCCCAGGTTGAACTTGTAGCCCGCGTTGGAGAAGCGATCGGTATCGGTGAGCACCTCGTTCACCTCGCTCGATCCGACGACGGTGAACATCTTGCGGTCGGGGTAGAGCGCCGCGGGCAGGCCCATCAGCGGGCGATAGCCGCCCTCGATCACAGGCGCCTCGGCGCGCCAGCGCGCGATCAGCGGATAGGGATCGGCATGATCGCCGAAATTGATCTCGTCGGAATTGAACGGATCATAGTTCGGATCGTCGAACTCCTGGATCCGGACGGCGCTCTCCATCGCTCACCACCTTATATGAAGTGGTCACTACATAAGAGTGCGCCGTCGCCGCTGTCAATCGGAGCGGCCCCGCCACATCATATCCGCGATCATTTGCTCGAGCGCCGCGATCAGCGCCTCGCGGTCGGTGTGTGGCGGGAACAGCATCGGCTGGAACAGCACCGCCGAGGCGATCATGCCGAAGCCCAGCCGCACCGCGATCGCGGTATCGGCGCGGGTCGCGCCGTCCTGGGCGGCATAGGTGGTCGATTTCTCGAAGAAATTGTCGAGGCCGCCGAAGGGCAGGGCGGGTTGTGCCCGGCCGTCGGCCGGCATCTGGAACAGCAGCGCGCGGAACATCTCCTGGTTCTGCTCGAACAGGGTGTAGACGGCCCGGACGAAACGCCGCGCATCGGCGTCCCGGTTGGGGTCGCGCGGGTCGGGGTGGAGGGCGACGAAATCCTCCATCAGCCGGTTGAAAGGCGCCGTAACCACTTCGTCGAACAGGGTCGCCTTGTCGCCATAATAGCGGAACAGCAGGGTCTCGCTGACGTCGGCGAGACGGGCGATCTCCTTGGTCGTCGCGAAGGCATAGCCGCGCTCGGCGAACAGCTCGCGCGCCGCGGCGCGGATGCGCTCGACCACGTCCTCGCGGGTGCGGCGGCGGCGGCGGGTGCGGGGCTCGGGGGCGGCGTCGATCGCGGCGTTGCTCATGGCCGCTTTAGACCGTCTCGCGAGGGCCGAGTCCAGCGCACTAGCGGTTGCGTCCTTCGAGGATCAGCGAAGCGGCGTGCCAGGCTGCGGCCATGATCGGGCCGTTGGTGTTGGCCGAAACCATGGTCGGCATGATCGAGCCGTCGACGACGCGTAGCCCGTCGACGCCGCGCACGCGCAGCTTCTCATCGAGCACGGCATCGTCGAAATCGCCCATCCGGCAGGTCCCGCAGGCATGGTAGCCGGCCTGCCCCTGGCTGCGGAAGGCGGAGAGAATCTCCTCGTCGGTCCGCATCGAGCGGCTCGGCTCGCGCTCGCCGATCACCATCGGCGCGATCGCCGGCTGGTGCATCCATTCGCGGATGTAGCGGTGCATCGCCACGGTGACAGCGCAGTCATAGGGATCGGTCAGATAGCCGGCGTGAATCTGCGCCGGCTGGTTCGGATCGGCCGATGCGATCCGTACCCAGCCTTCGCTGCGCGACCGCAGCGGATAGCCGAACAACTGGACGCTGTGGGCGCGATCGACGACCATGTTGCCCTTGTCGTCAGGCATCGCCACCGCAGGCGAGAACAATATCTCGATGTCCGATGTCTCGGATTCCGGCAGCACCCTGGCGAAGGCGCCGACCGTGCCATAGGCCACCGCCATCATCCCCGATCGATTGAGATAGTAGCGCAGGACGTTGGCGGCGAGGCGCAGGCCCCGAAGCTGGGGATTGTGGCTGTGCGGCACGCTGATGTCGAACTGCATCATCATCAGCCGATGCTCGAGCAGATGCTCGCCCACGCCGGGGCTGTCGACCACCGGGGCGATGCCGAGCGCCTGGAGATGCGCGGCATTGCCGACGCCCGAGCGTTGGAGGATCTGCGGCGACATTAGCGATCCCGCGGAAAGGATGACCTCGCCCTCCGCGTCGAAGCGCCGTGGCGCGCCGCCGACCGTCGCAGCGACGCCGATCGCGCGGCGGCCGTCGAACAGGATGCGGTCGACCGTGGCGCCGGTGACGACGCGCAGGTTGGGCCGCCCGCGCGCCTGCTTGAGGAAGGTCTGCGCCGTGCTCTGGCGGCGGCCCTTCCAGATGGTGCGGGTGGCGTAGCCGACGCCCTCCTGCCGGGGCCGGTTGAGATCCTCGACGCGGGGCAGGCCCATCTGCTCGCCGGCGGCGATGAACGCCTCGGTCAGCGGGGTCCGTTCGCGCTCGACGCTGATGCCGAGCGGGCCGCCGCCGCCGCGCACCTCGTCCTCGCCCAGTTCGTGCCGCTCGATCGCGCGGAAGGCCGCACCCATCGCGCTCCAGCCCCATCCCCTGGCGCCGAGCTTCTCCCAACCGTCATAATCCTCGGGCTGGCCCCGGAAATACATCATCCCGTTCACCGAGGAGGAGCCGCCGAGCATCTTGCCGCGGATCCAGGTCTCGGACGGCACGTCGTCATGCGCCTCGGTCTGGAAATACCAGACGTGGCGCGGATCGGTGTAGAGCTTGGCGACACCGCGCGGCATGTGGATGAAGGGGCTGCGGTCCTCGGGCCCCGCCTCCAGCAGCAGCACCCGGTTCGCCGGATTGACGGACAGCCGATCGGCCAGGACGCAGCCGGCCGAGCCGGCGCCGACGATGATGTAATCCCAGCTCACAGCGCGGCCCGGATCACATCGCCGATCAAGGTGCGGCTGTCCTGGTTGATCTCGATCGTGTCGAACATGCGGTTGTGGCAGAAGGCGACCGCGAGCTTGCGGTCGGGATCGGCCCAGCCGATCGATCCGCCCATGCCGGGATGACACAGCGCGCGCATGTTGCGCGGGCTGGAGACGGGCGGGGCCTCCGCGCCGCCCAGCCAGAATCCCGCCCAGCCGATCGGCACCTTCATGCCGAAGAATACCGGATCGGCATCGTCGAAATGCGGGCGCGGGCCGGCGAAGCTCGCCACCCGTTCCTCGGACAGCAGGCGGACGCCGCCGAGCTGCCCGCCATTAGCGAGCATCGCCCAGAAACGTGCCTCGCTGCGCGCGTTGAAGATGCCGCCCACCGCTGGGATGCAGGCGCGGCGGACATAAGGACGCTCGAACGGATCGGGCATCAGGTCGACGACGAGCGGCTGCGCCTCTCGCATCGCGTTGCCGTCGGGCATCACATAGACGGCGACGGCGTCGAGCCGGGCGATGCGCGGCTCGACCTCGGCGGGAATGCCGAACCACAGGTCGGTCGCGCCCAGCGGCTCGGCGATCTCCTCGCGGACGAACTGGCCGAACGGGCGCCGCTTGGGATCGGTGCGGCGGACCACCTCGCCGACCAGCCAGCCGAAGGTCATCGACTGGTAGGAGGAACGGCTGCCGGCTGGATAGGCGCCCGGCATCTCGGCAATGCGGCCGCACATCCAGTCCCAGTTGGTCATCAGCTCGGGGGTGACGTCGGGCGGCATGCGCAGCACGCCGGAGACATGACCGAGAACGTGGCGAACAGTGACGTCGCCCTTGCCGGCCTGTGCAAAGTCGGGCCAGTAAGTGGCTACAGGAGCATCATAATCGACCAGGCCTCGTTCGGCCTGGATATGGAGTGCCGTGGCCGTCACCGCCTTCGACACCGAATAGACGTTGAACAGGGTGTCGCCATCGACCGGTCGGCCGGTCTCGGGGTCGGCGATGCCCGCCCAGCAATCGACGACCTGCTCCTCGCCGACCCAGGCCGCGACCTGCACGCCGATCTCGCGCCCGTCGGCGACGAGCGAATCGAGCGTGCGCTGCACCGCCTCGTTGACCTTGTTCGCCACCGCCATATCGCGCCTCTCCCTCTGGCCTCGTCTCTTCCGTTCGCCCCACTTATCAAGTACGCACTACATAGTATAGTGTGCGGCGGAGCAGCCGAAGGGAGAGGTCATGGGCGGAAAATACGAGACAATCGCGCTGCGGCGCGAGGGCGACATCCTCGAGCTGCGAATCCATCACAAGGGTGAAGCCGCGCGCTGGGGACTGTGGGGCGGGCTGCATCGCGAACTGGGGCTGGCCTTCGCCGAGATTGCCTCCGATCCCGATCTCCGCGCGTTGATCCTCACCGGCACCGGCGACAGATTCTGTGCCGAATTCGACATGGAAGGGGAGATGCCGCCGCCCATGTCCCCGGCGGTCTGGGACGTGATCTTCCGCGAGGGTCGGAGCCTGCTCAACAACCTGCTCGCGATCGAGGTGCCGGTCATCGCCGCGGTCAATGGTCCCGCCTTCATCCATGCCGAGCTGGCGGTGCTGGCCGATATCGTGCTCGCGTCCGACACGGCCGTGTTCGCGGACAAGGCGCACGGCGTGGCCGGGGTGGTGCCCGGCGACGGCGTCCATACGATCTGGCCGATGCTGCTCGGGCCCAACCGCGGCCGCTATTTCCTGCTGACCGGTCAGGAAATCGGTGCGCAGGAAGCGCTGGCGCTGGGTATCGTCGGCGAGGTGCTGCCGCGCGACGCGCTGCTCGATCGTGCGTGGGAGCATGCCCGCGCGATCGCCGCGCGCCCACCGCTGGCGATGCGCTACACCCGGATCGCCCTGACCACCCGACTGCGCGAGCAGGTGGCCCGCGAGCTGGGGCCGGGCCTGATGCTCGAAGGCATGGCGGTACTGGCGGGGCAGGGCAACTGATTATTCTGGAATATTGAAAAGTATCTTCAAAAACGAAGGGATTATATCGTCGGGGCGACGGGCTTATCCTCCACCCCAAGACATAAGGAGGGAGAGGAGCTTGGACTTCCCACATCTGTTCGCGCCGTTCGCGATTCGCGACCTGCGCCTGAAGAACCGCATCGTCATGGCGCCGATGGAGAGCCATCTCGGCAATGCCGACGGTTCGGTCTCGAAGGAGGCGATCGCCTATTATCGCGAGCGAGCGCTGGGCGGTGTCGGCATGGTCGTGGTCGAATATACCTGCGTCGACGGGCAGGAGGGTTTCAGCTCGATGGCGCCGCAGCTGCGCCTCGATTCCCCTTTCTACCGCTCAGGCCATGGCAAGCTGGCGGCGGCGATCCAGTCGGCCGGGGCGCGGGCTTGCGTCCAGCTCAGCCACGCCGGCCGCCAGTCGCGCGAATCGGTGCTGGGGCGCCAGCCCGTCGCTCCCTCGGCGGTGCCGCTGTCGTCGCTTTATCTGAACGCGGTGCCGCGCGCACTGGAAGCGGACGAGATAACCCGCATCGTCCGGCGCTACGCCGATGCCGCCGCGCTCGCCGCGCAGGTCGGTTATGACGCGGTGATGCTCCATGGGGCGCACGGCTATCTGCTCCAGCAATTCCTCTCCCCCCTGGTCAACCGGCGCGACGACGAATGGGGCGGCGATTTCGAGCGACGGCTGCGCTTTCCGCTGGAGGTGGTGAAAGCGGTCCGGGCCGCGATCGGCAACATGCCGCTGCTCTACCGCATGTCGGTCTCCGACTTCATCGATGGCGGGCTGACGATCGAGGACAGCGAGCGGATCGCGCCGCGCCTGTGCGAGGCGGGCGTCGATGCGATCGACATCTCCTGTGGTTCGCTCGACCGGGTCGATGTGATCGTCGAGCCGATGTCGATCGAGGAGGGCTGGCGCCTGCCGATGGCGCGGCGCATCCGCGCGGCGACCGGCAAGCCGGTGATCTGCGCGGGGGTGATCCGCCGGCCGGAGATGGCCGAAGCGGCCATCGAGGCCGGCGATACCGACATGATCTCGCTCGGCCGCGCGCTGCTCGCCGATCCGCTGTGGCCGAACAAGGCGCGGATGGGGCGGGCCCAGGACATCCGCCCCTGCACGTCGTGCAACTGGTGCATCAAGGAAACCGGCGGCAATCGCGGGGTGAGTTGCGCCGAGAATCCGCGCTGCGGCCATGAGACCGACCCGCCGATCGACGCCTTCGGGCGCGGCCTGCGCGCAGTGGTGGTCGGCGCGGGGCCGGGCGGGATCGCCGCCGCGCTGCTGCTCGATCAGGCCGGCTTCGCGGTGACGCTGTTCGAGAAGCGCGGCTCGGCGGGCGGCAACCTGATCACCTCGGCGACGCCTCCGAACAAGGAGAAGCTGTTCTGGTATCACGACTTCCTCCAGCGGCGGCTGGCGGCGAGCGGGGTCGACCTGCGGCTCGGCACCGAGGCGACCGCGGAGAGGGTCGGCGACGAGCGGCCCGACGTGGTGGTGGTCGCAGGCGGATCGCGCCTCGCACCGCTGGACCTGGGCGGGGCGGGCGGGCTGCCGGTCCACCCCGCCTTCGCGCTGCTGCTGGGCGACGTCGAGCTGCCGCCGTCCTCGCCCGAGCGCCCGATCCTGATCTACGGCGGCGGCGAGACCGGCACCGAGACTGCCGAGCATCTCGCCAAGCAGGGCCACCATGTCCTGCTGGCCACCCGCTCCGACGCAGCGATGCTCGCCCGCAACGCCGAGCCGCTCTACCGCATCCACCTGCTCCAGCGGCTGCGCGCCAACGCCGCGATTGCCGTCGCCGACCATAGCCTGCTGACCGCGATCGAAGGCGACCACGTCCTGCTCGAAAGCCGGGGCGAGACACGGCGCCAGCCGGCGGCGGCGGTGCTGCTGGCGCATGGGTTGGTGCCCGATACGACCATCGCCGAAGCGCTGCTCGACCTGCCGGTGCCGGTGGTGCCGATCGGCGATGCGGTGCGGGTCGGCCGCATCGGCGAAGCGGTGCGCGACGCCTATCGCTGCGTCCAGGATCTACGAAGGACCATATATCAACCGGAGGCCATAGCATGCTGATCGAAGACACCAGGGCCGAGGGCCTGACCATCCGCCCGCTGGCGCCGGGCTTCGGCGCCGAGATCGTCGGCGTCGACCTGAGCCGGCCGATCGACACCGCGACCGAGGAGGCGATCCGCGCCGCCTGGATCGAGCATGGCATATTGCTGTTCCGCGGCGAGGACCAGGACGACGCGGCGCAGATGCGGCTGAGCGCGATCTTCGGCGAGATGGAGCCCGCCGCCACCGCCGACATGAACGATCCCAACAACAAGTTCATGATGACGCTGGCCTATGATCCGGACGACAAGGCGCCGCGTTTCCAGCAGCACTACAATGTCGGCGGGATCGATCGCGCCGGCTGGCTCGGCTGGCATTGGGACCAGGCCTTCATGCCGACGATCGTACGCGGCGCGGTGCTGCGGATGGAGATGCCTTCGCCCGAAATGGGCGAGACCGGCTTCATCGACGCGGTCGGCGCGTGGGACCGGCTGCCCGACGATCTGAAAGCGCGGATCGAGGGGCTCGAGGTCGTCTATCTGTTCAACCCCGATTTCGTCTCGGGCCAATATGGCTTTCCCGAGGACATCCGCGCGCTGCCGCGCGAGCGGCCGTCGAAGGAGCCGTCCTACGACTTCCCGCCGGTGGTCCATCCGATGGTGATCACCCAGGTCGAGACCGGCCGGAAGGTGCTCAAGCTCTCGCCGATGCACGCGCGCTACATCCTCGGCATGGACGCGGCCGAGAGCGACGCGCTGCTCAAGGAGGTGGCCGCCCACCTCGTCAATCCGGCCCATGCCTATTTCCATGACTGGCAGAAGAACGACATGGTCGTCTGGGACAATTGGCGGGTGATCCACGGCGCCAACGGCGTGCCGCTCCACTGCGCCCGCCGCGCGCGCCGCACCACGATCATGGGTGACTATAAAGTCGGCCGCTACCTCGACCCGACGCTCGACCGCGATCGCAAGGTGAAGCGGCTGGTCGACTGAGCGACGGAAGCGGCCCGCTTCGCCAGGAGGCGGGCCGTCCGGTGGGAGAGGGGAGATGCGCGAGACGCGGACCAGCCTGTGCCGGTTGTGCACGGCCTATTGCCCGATCATCGTCACGGTGGAGGAGGGGCGGGCCGTCGCCGTTGCCGGCAACCCGGAGGCCCCGCTCTATGGCGGCTATATCTGCCCCAAGGCGCGCGCGCTGCCCGAGCAGCATTATGGCCCGTCGCGGCTGACCCGGCCGCTCCGGCGGCGGGCGGACGGCGGCCATGATCCGATCGCGTCGGGCCAGGCGCTCGACGAGATCGCCGCGCGGCTCGGCGCGATCGTCGACCACCATGGCCCGCGTTCGGTGGCGGTCTATGTCGGCATGGGCAGCGTGCCCTTCATCGCCAGCTACGCGATCGCGGCCGGCTGGCTACGCGCGCTGGGATCGCCCATGTTCTTCACCGCCGGGTCGATCGACAAGCCCGGCATCCTGATCGCGCTGGCCATGCACGGCATGTGGCAGGCCGGGCAGCCGCCGGTGGATACGGCTGACGCCTGGCTGTTCGTCGGGATCAATCCGGTGATCAGCAAGTCGCCCGGCTTTCCCGGCCAGAATCCGGGCCTGTACCTCAAGCGGCTGGTCGACCGGGGCGCCAAGCTGATCGTCATCGACCCGCGCCGCACCGAGACCGCGAAGCGCGCCCATATCCATCTTCAGCCGCGTCCCGGCGAGGATCCGACGCTGCTCGCGGGCCTGATCCACGTCATCCTGGAGGAAAAGCTGTTCGACCAGGCGTTCGTCACGGCGAATGCGCAGGGGCTGGAGGCGTTGCGCGCGGCCGTGGCGCCCTTCACCCCGGCCTATGTCGCCGCGCGCGCCGACGTGCCTGAGGCCGACCTGATCGAGGCGGCGCGGGTCTTCGCGCGCGCCGGCCATTCGGGGGTCAGTTGCGGCACCGGGCCGAGCTTCGCCACCCATTCGACGCTCACCGAATATCTCGCCCTGTGCCTCACCACCCTTTGCGGGCGTTGGGCTCGCGCCGGCGAGCGGCTGACCAAGCCCAATGTGCTGCTGCCCGGCTTCGAGGCGCGGGCGCAGCCCTGGCCGGCCTTCCAGGGCTGGGGCTTCGAGCCCCGGCTGCGCGTCCGCGGCCTCGGCGGGTGCGTCAGCGGCCTTTCCGCCGCCGCGCTGGCCGACGAGATATTGCTGCCGGGCGAGGGCAAGGTCCGCGCGCTGGTGGTTTGCGGCGGCAATCCGATGATGGCCTGGCCCGACCAGATGAAGGCTCATGCGGCGCTCAACGATCTCGACCTGCTCGTCACCATCGACACGGAGATGACGGCGACCGCCGAGCTGTCCGATTATGTGATCGCGCCGAAGCTGACGCTCGAGACACCGATGACCACCTACATGCCCGAGAGCGTCAAATATTACGGCACCACGCGTGGCTTCGACCAGCCTTATGCTGCCTATACGCCGGCTATCGTCGATCCGCCCTCCGGCCATGACCTGATCGAGGATTGGGAATTCTTCTGGGGCCTGGCGGAAAGGCTGGGCTTCCCGATCCCGGTCACCACCTATTTCGGCAATGGTCCCCAGGCCGAGCATGCGCCGGTCACCTTCACCCTCGATCCGAAGGGGCCGAAGCCGACCACCGATCAACTGATCGCGATGGCGCATCGATCCTCGCGCGTGCCGCTGGAGCAGGTGAAGCAGAATCCCAACGGCCAGATCTTCGAGAGCGACCAGCGGGTGGCGCCGCGCGCGCCGGGCAATGACGACCGGCTGGAACTGGCCGCCGCGCCGATGATCGACGAGCTGGCCGCCGTGCTGGCCGAGGACAATCGCGCCATCGAGGCGGACTATCCCTTCCGGCTGCTGCCGCGCCGTCTCAACAATATCCTGAATTCCTTCGGGCGTCGTTATGCGCAGCTCGCGCGGAAGCCCTATAATCCGGCGTTCATGAACCCCGAGGACATGGCGGCGCTGGGCCTCGCCGAGGGAGACGCGATCCGCATCACCTCCCCGCATGGCGAGATCGTCGGCATCGCCGAGGGCGAGGCGGCGTTGCGGCCCGGCACCGTCTCGATGGCGCACGGCTTCGGCCGCAATCCGGGCGAGGAGGACCCACGTGGCAGCGGCGCCAATACCGGCCGGCTGATGTCCGCCGAGGTCGACTATGATCCCATTACCGGCATCCCGCGCATGGGTGCGCTGCCGGTGCGGATCGCACCCTTCATGGTTCAGGGATAGGCGCGGATGCCCCCGATGCCGGGCAAGTGCCCCGGCATCGGCAAGCGGCCCGCCCATCTCATCGAATGGGTGATGAGGTGGGCGCCGGCCTTCAGCTCGGCCGCCGGATGAGGCACGGTCCGCTCCTATCCGAAGGAGAGGCGGGGAGCGCGACTATGCAGCGGATCGAGCGGCGGATCGACGTGAGCGAGGCAGCGGGGCTGGGCGAACCGGTCGAGATGGCGGTGAGCATCTTCCTGCCCGATCCGGCGGACGTGCCGGAACGACCCGTTGCGATCTTCGCGGTGCCGGGCGGCGGCTATTCGCGGGCCTATTATTATCTGAGCTTCGCCAGTCATGAAGGCTATGACGAGGCCGCCTGGCATGTCGCGCGCGGCACCATCCATGTCGCTATCGACCATGTGGGAGTGGGCGAGAGCAGCATCCCCGACCTGTCGCGGATCAGTTTCCAGACGCTGGCCGCGACCCATGACAGCTGCGTCCGCAAGGTCGCCGCGATGATCGAGCGGGGCAGTCTCGCACCCGGCTTCCCGGCTTGTCCGGGCTTGTTCCGCGTCGGCATGGGCCAGTCGATGGGCGGCGGCGTCACCATCCTCGCGCAGGGGCGCTTCGCCACCTTCGACGCGATCGCGCCCTGCGGCGTCAGCGCGATCCACACCGCGTTGCCGCAGCGCAGCGCCGAGGAGTTCGAACTCGGCAAGCGCCGCTTCGCCCAGGTCAGCGTCGGCGACGCCAGCCAGAGCCACCTGACCACCAGCCATGAGGGCGTGGACTATGTCTATCCCTTTCACTGGGAGGACGTGCCGGCCGACATATTGGAAGCCGACATGGCGGGCGGCTATCCGATCCGCCAGACGGCGCCGGCGTTCGGCAGCCTGACCATCCCGCATTGCGCGGTGCAGATGATGACGCCGGGCTGCTTCGCCGAGGATGCGGCGCGGATCGAGGTGCCGGTGCTGGTCGCGGTCGGCGAGCGCGACACCTGTCCCGATCCGCGCGCCGAGCCTTCGGCCTATCGCGCGTCACCCGACATCGGCGTGTTCATCGTGCCGCGCATGGCCCACATGCACAATTTCGCCTCGACCCGCGAAATGTTGTGGCAGCGCCTCCATGGCTGGAGCCGGATGCTGGCGGCGGCTTAGAATATCGGGCGCTTCACCTGACCCACTCATCCTGAGGAGGGACTGAGCCTGGCGAAGGCCCATCTCGAAGGATATTTCCAGCCTCGAACGTCCCTTCGAGACAGCATTTCGCCTACGCTCAATGCTTCCTCAGGGCGAGCGGGGGCTTTTGAGTCAGACTCTCAGGATGGGCGGAACGGGAGCGTCTCGTTCTAGACGGTCGTCCGCCGGTCCCATTCGCGCTGCCGCCGGGCGATGCGCGCGGCGCGTTCGGCGGCGTCGATGCGGGTTGTATCGGCGGGGATATGCCGGTCGATCTCGGCGAAGGGCACGATGTCGAGCCAGTGACGCGGCCCCTCGCGGACCTGGGTGGTGGGGATACCCTGCCAGCGGATCATCGGCAGCAGGTCCCTGAGCCCGCCGGTGTCGACCCAGTTGGCGATCCCCGGATCGCGCGCGGAAACGACCAGGCTGATCGTGCCGTCGGCATCATGCTCGGCCTGGGCGGCGGTGAGGCCCGACTGGATGCGGTGCGCGTCGATCGAACGGTACCACCACATCGCCATCTGGAAGCTGTTGTAGCAGGCGCCCGCCGGATCGAAGCGGACGATCGCGGCCTGGTCGTCCTCCAGATGGAAATGGCCGAGGCTGCTCGCCTGGGTGACGAGGCCACCATAGCCGGCGACCCGGATAGGCTGGACCATTGTGTTGACCGGCTTGCCCGCCGAGAGGCGGAAGAACCAGTAATAGAGAGGCACGTCCTCGCGCATCCGGCGCAGCGCCTCGTCGAGCCGCTGTTCGAGGTCCAGCGGGGCGGCGTCGTCAAGCCGCTCGATGCTGAGGTCGAGCGGGGTCTCGCGCCCCCAGTCCATCATGCTGTCGCGGATGAACAGGAATTTGGTGCGCGGCGTGCTGGTCAGGTGATTGGACCGGCCATCGGCAGGTTCGCCATCGATGCTGATCGTGAAGCTACCGTCCTCGTCGAGGGCGATGCCGGGCAGTTCAAGCGTCTGGGCGGTGACCGACGTCCCCCAATTCTCGACCAGGGTGAAGGAGGCATGGGCGGGGCGGGCGTCAAGGATGCGCCCGCTGACCCGATAGCGGCCCCCCGGCGCGATGCCGGCCAAACGGTAGCAATTGTCGGGATTGTCGCCGCCCATGCGCGCGTCCGGCACGTCGCCGCCCTGCCAGCGATAGCCGGGCATGAAGTTGCGGACGATGCGCGGCGCGGCCGGATCGATCGCCGTCGCCTTGAACAGATAGTTGGTGACCCAGCCGTCCATCGCGCTGTCGAAGCTGTCGAGCAGGCCGTCGGGGATGTCGGTGCCGTGGCCGACGCGCCAGAGCTGCGCGGCATGGTCGCGCGCGGCGCGGGTCTGCGGCAACGCCCACATGTGCCGTACTTCCTCCTCGGCCGCGAACTGGCCGGCATTGGCGATCGGATTGGGCGCGATCGGATCGGTCATGCGAATTTCCCGAGGCCGAAGCGCCGGCAATAGCCCTCGAACGCGCTCTCGATCATCTCCCGCGTCAGGCCATAGGGCTCCATCGTGTAGCGATAACGGCCATAGCGATCAGGCGCATTGGTGGGATCGGCGAGCCACGCTTTCATCCGCGCCTCGAATTCCGGGCCATAATCGAGTCCCCATTGGCCATAGGCCTTGCGGACGATCGCGATCGGATCGCGCACCAGTTCGCGAAAATCGACGTGCAGGATGCGCGGGTCGTCGGCGAAGGGGCTTTCGATCGCCTGCGCGACCGATTGGGCGATGCCCTGGACGAACGCCGGGCCGAGCTCCCTGAAATCCATCTGCCAGTTGGTGATGGCGCCATAGAGCACCGCGGTGATCGCCATGGTCGACGGATGCACCTCCACCGGGTCGCGATGCGGCCAGATGCAGAGCGCGTCGGGATAGGCCTCGAACAACTCCTCCAGCACGAACTGGTGGTAGATGCCCTTGACCACCCAATGCTTCGGCTCCTGGTTCCACTGGAGATGCTGGAGGAACTGGCGGTGGAAGCCATAGGCCTCGCGCGCATTGCCGGCGTCGAGGATCATCGCCAGCGCCGGCATGCGGTAGAGCAGGGTGGGATAGGCGTTCTGGAAATCGAGGGTGAAGATCTCCTCATCCTCGATCAGGCAGTGGCCGCGCTTGTCCCAATAGGGATGCATGGTCAGCAGGCCCGGCGTTTGTGCGACCAGCCGGTCGAGCTCCTTGCCGGTATATTCGATCCGCTCCGGCACCACCGGCACCTCGCCGGGGGGCGGGGAGGGGTCATGGGTTTGCCACCACAGCGGCGCGCGGGCGTTGGGGTCCTCGGCCAGCAAGGAGTGGATCAGCGTGGTGCCGGTGCGGGCGAAGCCGATCACGAAGATCGGACGCTCGATCCGCTCATCGGCGATCGCGGGGATGCGCTTGCGGTCGGCCGCGAGCCGCAGCCGCGTCGCGAGCAGCTTGCGGAGCTGGAGCTCGACCTCCTCCTTGCGTTCGTCGGCCATGACGACCTGCCCGTTGACCCACGACACCAGCTTCTCGACCCGGCCACGCAGGCCATCATCGAGCGTGTCGAAGGAACCGCTGATGATCCTGGCGCTGTGGAACAGCCGTTCGACGTCGATCGGCGTCCCGTCACCGGCGTTGTCGGTCCTGATGTCGGGTGATCTGCTGTGCATCGACGGGCGTCCTCTCATCCTCGGCCGGACCGGCGCCGGCCGTCGACGATTTCGTAGGATGGTTCGCCAGGTTTCTCAATTGTCGCAGCGGCGCCATCGCATATGTGAATGACGTAGCGATATTCTCAATGGAATGGCCGTGCGGAGAAGGGCGGTGGGAATATGAAAAGAACGATCGTTCTTTATTGATCTTCCGGTTCCGCATCGATCAGCGCTTGCGCGGCCTGAAGGGCGTCGAGCATCACCCGATAATCCTGTCCGGGCAGCGCCGTCGGCCACATGATGTGGGACGAGTGGCGATCGAGCTCGACGAGGCGCTGGAGCAGCGCGATTCCGTTCTGGGTGAGCTGGACGAGCATGCCGCGCCGGTCGTCGGGATTGGGCACCCGCTCGATCAGACCGAGCGCAAGCAGCCGTTCGAGCCGCTTGGCGACGCCCGCGAGCGAGATGACGAAATGCTTCTTGAGCGCGGTGGGCGCGAGCCGGTGCGGCGGACCGGCGCGGAACAGCGTGTCGAGCACCAGCACCTCGCCCGCCGTCAGCCCCTCGCTGGCCGCCGTCCGGGCAAGGCCGATCTCGATGCTGCGCGCGAGCCGCAGCAACCGCACCGTCATCATATAGGCGCGGGTCAGCTCGCCGTCATAGCCGGTGGACCACCGCTCCATCGCTTCATCGAGGCCGGCATCGGACGTCGGCGGCAAGGGGCTCGAATGAAAGGCGGGCCCCGGTCGCAGCCGCCGGTCCGCCGACCAGGCGAGCACCCCGGCCTCGACCAGTTCGCCCACTCGCCGGGCCGCCGACGACTTGCTGGCATAACCCCAGAGCCGGGCGAGCCCTGCCATCGAGGGGATCGTGCCGTGCCGGGCGTGATGCGCCTCCAGCGCCGCGCGGCACGCGTCGATCATGGGAGCGGTCGTCCGGCTTCGGGGCATGACGCCATCATGGCGTCCCAAAGGCGGCGAGGGAAGCCGTCGATCAGGCGAACAGGCTGTCGCCGAAACGCTCGGTGTGGCGGACCAGGTCGCCATATTGCTTTTCGAGGCTCATCAGCCGGCGGAAATAATGGCTGACTGCATATTCGTCGGTCAGCCCGTAACCGCCATGGACCTGAATGCCGCTGCGCGATACGAGCTGCCCGGCTTCGCCGATCACGATCCGCGCGGCCGACAAGGCGGCGGCGCGCTCGGCGGCGGGGCGGTTGCTGTTGGCGATCGCGTGGTAGAGCATCGAGCGCGCCTGGTGGGTCGCGACGAACATGTCGGCCAGGATGTGCTGGATCGCTTGGAACGAGCCGATCGCGGCGCCGAACTGCTTGCGCTCCCTGGCATAGTCGCCGCAGATGCGGATGCAGGCTTCCATCGCGCCGACCGCCTGCGCCATCAGCGCCACGCCGGCGCGATGGATCGCCTCGTCGAGCACCGCCTCGCCGCGATTGCTGCCGATCAGCAGCGCGTCGGCGGAAAGCGCGACGTTGGTCAGCCGGATATCGGCGGCGCGGGTGCCGTCGATCAGCGGATAGGCGTCGACGGTGAGGCCATCGGCATCGGCCGGCACCAGGAACAGCGCGACCCCGTCCTCATCCTCGATCCGTGCCGAGAGGATCAGTTGCGCCGCGCTAGGTGCGTCGGCGGCCATCAGCTTGGCGCCCGTCAGGACGAAGCCGTCGGCGGTACGCCGCGCTACGGTGACGACCGCCTCGGTCGACAGCGGATCGGCACCGGGTTCCTGATGGGCGAGGGCGACGCGCAGCGTGCCGCTGGCGATCTCGCCCATCAGCGCGTCGGCGCGGCCCCGGTCGGCGGCCTGGCGGAGGATCTGGCTCGCCAGCACGACGGAGCTGACATAGGGCTCGGTGGCGAGCGACTTACCCAGCGCGATGTTGAGCAGGGCGACGTCCTCGATCGTGCCGTCGAGCCCGCCGGCCGCCTCGGGCAGCGGCAGCGCCAGCCAGCCCAGCTCGGCGAACTGGGCCCAGCGGCCTTCGTCGAAACCGAGCGGATCGTGGCGCCGCTCGCGCCAATATTCGACGCCCGAGCTGTCGGCCAGCAGCCGCTCGGCGCTGTCGAGCAGCATCGTCTGAATGTCGGATTTGGCGAAATCCATGGGTGATCCTCAGAGTCCGTAGGCCAGCTTGGCGAGGATGTTCTTCTGCACCTGCTTGGTGCCGCCATAGATGGTGGCGGCGCGGGTGATCAGGGCGATGGTGGTGCGGCCGGGCACATGCTCGGCCCAGTCGGCGCTGGGCGTGGGGGCTTCGGGGCCGGGCTCGTAATAGCGCAGCGACTTGGCGCCGAGCGCGTCGAGCTGGAGCATGGTGATCTCCTGCTGCAGCTCCGACCCGCGGATCTTCAGCACCGAGGCGGCGGCCGCCTCGGGAAAGCCGGTCTCTTCATGGGCCAACACGCGCAGCACCGACCATTCGAGCGCGATCAGGTCGGCCTGCACCCGGGCGAAGCGCGCGCGGTAGGCGGGATCGTCGCACACGCGCCGCCCGCCGACCCTCTCGTGGCGGGCGATCTCCTTGGCGCGCTCCAGCTCGCGCTTGCTCCAATAGATGAAGCTCGACGTCGTGCGCTCATGCTCGAGCAGGAATTTGGCGTAGGTCCAGCCCATGCCCGGCTCGCCGACGAGCTGGTCGGCCGGCACCTCGACATTGTCGAGGAACACTTCGCACAGATGCGCCTCGCCGTTAATCTGCGGAATCTGCCGGACAGTGACGCCGGGGCTCGCCATGTCGATGATCAGGAAGGAGATGCCCTTTTGCGGCTTCACCGTCTTGTCGGTGCGCACCAGGAAGAAGCCCCAGCGCGCATGGGCGGCGCCGCTCGTCCAGATCTTCTGGCCGTTGACGATATATTTGTCGCCGACCAGCTCGGCCGAGGTGCGCAGCGAGGCGAGGTCGGAGCCCGAACCCGGCTCGGAGAAACCTTGCGCCCAATAGGTTTCGCCGTTGCGGATCATCGGCAGGAAGCGTTCGCGCAACGCCTCCGACCCGAAGGTGTAGAGCACCGGACCCAGCATATGCGTGCCGCCCCAGTCGAACTCGGGCGCGTCGGCAGCGTAGAGCTCCTCGTTGAAGATGAAGAGCTGCTGCGGGGTCCAGTCACACCCGCCATATTCCTTCGGCCAGTGCGCCACCGCGCGGCCATGGCCGTTCAGGATGCGCATCCATTCCTGCTGGTCCTGGATGGTCGCGTTGTTCTGGACCTTGGTGCGCTGCCGTGCCTTCATCTCGGCTGGCAGGACCTCGTCGATGAAGGCCCGGATTTCCTTGCGAAAGCTTTCCAGTTCCGGATCGTGCAGCAGTTCCATTGGATACCTCGAACAATATGGCCATCCCATGACGCCAGCCCTGGCGGGGCGCAAGCGGGGCCCGGTTCCCATCATCAATGCGATGGAGCGGGGCGCTGGTTTGACACGCCGGAGCCCTGGTGATGCTATAGTTTGCATGCAACATGCGGATAGCCTGATCTGGATTTCGGGCGCGACCGAGGGGATCGGCCTCGGCTTGTCGCGCAACGTTCCCTATGCCGAGGCGCGGGTGATCAACCTGTCGCGGCGCACGCATCCGGCGATCGAGAGCGTCCACCTCGATCTCGCCGATCCGTCGAGCTGGAACGCGGTGGCCGCCCATTTCCGCGAGACGCTCGCCGGCTTCCGGGGCAAGCGCGCGATCTTCGTCCAGAATGCGCATCTGAAAGGGATGACCGGTTTCGCCGGCGAGGTCCCGGCAGCGGATTATGCGCGTGACCTGACCGCCAACATGGTCGCGCCGATCCGATTGGGCGAGGCCTATCTGCGCGCCGTGATCGACAGCGGCTATACCGGCGAGGCCGGGTTGGTGATGATGTCGTCTGCCTCGGCGCGGTCGCCCTATGAGGGCCAGTCGGTCTATTGCGCGGGCAAGGCGGCGCTGGAGATGTGGGTGCGGGTGGTGCGGCGCGAGCTGCTCCAACGCGGACGCGAAACCATCTGGGTGACGGCGGTGCGTCCCGGCTTCGTTGATACGGGGCTGACCCGCCATGTCGCGGCGATGGCCGATCGCGACTATCCGGTCGCCTCGATGCTGCGTGGACAGATCGAGCGCGGGGAAGGCGTGATGGATATCGATACCGCCGCGCGACACATCTGGGCGGCGTTGCCGGCCGACCGTTCGCTGCTGCTGTTCGGCGATCAGGTGCAGGTCGATCGCGCGGGGAGTCCGGCATGAGCGGATTCCCGGTCGAGGACCGCACCGCCTAGGTCACTGGCGGAGCGAGGGGAATTGGGCTGGGGATGGCGCGCGAAGGCAGACGGCTTTAAGTTCGATAATATATATTATGTTAAATATCAATATGGGCAATATCGCTATTTTCAGGGATTTTCGAGCCCTCTCAATGGCTTCCGATCTATAATCCCCGGCCGAGCAGCAGCACGATCGCCGTCGCCGCCATGAAGATCACCGCCCATATCAGCGCGAGCCGAACCAGCCGTCCCGCCGGCAACTGCCGGCGAGCCAGCGCTGGCGCCACGAGAATCAGCATCGCGACGATTGCGATCAGCCCGACGATCCTGTCTCCACTCATGGCTGCATCTCCAGTCCGTCATAAGCCGGCTCGACGCCGTCCGGCAGGCTTTCGCCAAGCCGCGCATAGTCCATCGACTGGTCCATGTGCGTCAACAGCGCGCGACCCGGCGCGCACATCCGGATCGCGTCCAGCGTCATGGCGAGATGCGCATGGGTCGGATGAGGCCGCACGCGCAGCGCATCGACAACCCAGATGTCGACACCGCTGAACAGGTCGATCATCTCATCGGTAAATTCATGGAAATCAGTGGAATAGCCGATCGACTTGCTATCATGATCGAAGCGTAGTCCGGCGCTGAATATCGATCCGTGCGGCTGCGCCACGCAGCGGACACGGATGTCGCCGATCGTCATGTCCGGCTGAAGCAGCCGGGGTTCCACCGTCGGCGGATAGCCGTCGCGCCCGGTGAAGACATAGTCGAAGCGCCGCCTGAGCTGCTGCATCGCCTCGGCAAAGGCGTAGCCGGGCACCGGCGCGCGGCGCGCATGATATATCTGCCGGACATCGTCGATGCCGTGGCAATGATCGGCATGGTCGTGCGTCCACAGGATCGCGTCGATCGCGATGACGTCGGCGTCGAGCAGTTGCTGGCGCATGTCCGGCGTGGTGTCGACGAGCAGCCGGGTCGTGGCGCTTTCGATCAGGATCGAGGCCCGGCTGCGGCGGTTGCGTGGCTCCGCCGGATCGCAATCGCCCCAGTCATTGCCGATCCTGGGGACACCCGACGAGGTTCCACAACCCAGGACCCGGATCTTCATCTCGTCGCTTTCGTGAACAAATTGAAGAAGTTCGCACTGGTTCTCGCGGCCAGGTCCTCGATATCCCAGTCGAGCTCGTTCGCCAGCATGCGCGCCGTATCGACGACGAAGGCCGGCTCACACGGCTTGCCCCGGTGCGGCACCGGAGCGAGGAACGGGCTGTCCGTCTCGATCAGCAACCGGTCGCGCGGGATGAGATGCGCGGTTCGGCGCAGGTCGCCGGCATTCTTGAAGGTCACGATCCCTGACAGCGAGATGAAGAAGCCGAGGTCGAGCATCGCGCGGGCGAGATCCGCGCTGCCGGTGAAGCAGTGGATAACGGCGGTAAACGCCCCCTTCCCCATCTCCTCGGCCATGATCGCCTTGGTGTCCTCCTCCGCCTCGCGGGTGTGGA
Organism: Rhizorhabdus histidinilytica; assembly: GCF_900167915.1. Lineage (GTDB taxonomy): Bacteria > Pseudomonadota > Alphaproteobacteria > Sphingomonadales > Sphingomonadaceae > Rhizorhabdus > Rhizorhabdus histidinilytica. The sequence goes on from NZ_FUYM01000001.1 coordinate 670,776, forward strand.
CGATCAGCGGCAGGCCGGTCTGTCGGGCGGCCGCGATGTGGCGGCGGAAGCTGGCCCGCTGCCGATCGCGGTCCGACTTGTCGTAATAGAAATCGAGTCCGGTCTCCCCGATACCGACGACGCGCGGATGCTCGGCCCGCTCGACCAGCAGCGCGGTCTCGACGTCGGCATGGGTGTCGGCATCGTGCGGATGGATGCCGACGCTGGCCCAGACGTCGGGCTCATGCTCGGCGGTCGCCAGCACCGCGCTCCATTCGGATGCCCGGGTCGAGATGTTGAGCATCGTCGATACGCCGGCCGCGCGCGCTGCCGCGAGCACCTCCTGCTGGCGATCGGCCAGCCCGGAATAGTTGAGGTGGCAATGGCTGTCGACGAACATCAGGCGTCCGCCGTTTCCAGCTCGAGCCGTGGGAACAGCGGCACCGGCTGCGCCACGCGATAGTCCGAGGCCCGCAGCTCGTCATACCAGGCCTGGCTCTCGATCGCCGCGAAGTCGCGCGCGTCGGCGGCGACGCCCATCTGGTCGAGCAGCTTGCCCGCGCTGTCGGGAATGACCGGCAGGATCGCGATGGCGAGGTCGCGGATGACGCTGAACAGCGTACCGAGCACCGTCCTCATCCGCTCCGGGTCGGTCTTGCGCAGCGCCCAGGGCGCCTGGGCGTCGACATATTGGTTGCAGGCGAACACCGCCTTCATCCACGCCTCGATCCCCACCGAGAAGGCGAGCTGCTCGAAGGCGCGGGGCGTCTCGTCGAGGCAGGCCGCCGCGACCGTCCGGATCAGCGCCGCATCCTCCTCGGTACGGTCGAGCGCGGGCAACTCGCCGTCGAGATTCTTGAAAATCATCGACAGGGTGCGCTGCGCCAGATTGCCGAAGCTGTTCGCCAGCTCGGCATTGGCGCGGTTGACGATCGCTTCATGGCTGTAGCTGCCGTCCTGCCCGAAGCTGACCTCGCGCAGCAGGAAATAGCGGAGCTGGTCGACGCCGTAGCGCTCCGCCATCGCCATCGGATCGACCACGTTGCCGACCGACTTCGACATCTTCTCGCCCTTGTTGAGCAGGAAGCCGTGGCCGAACACCTGCTTCGGCAGCGGGATCTTCGCCGACATCAGGAAGGCCGGCCAATAGACGGTGTGGAAGCGGACGATGTCCTTGCCGATCAGGTGCAGGTTCGCCGGCCAGTATTTCGCCAGCGCCGCGTCACGGTCGGGATAGCCGATGCCGGTCAGGTAATTGGTCAGCGCGTCGACCCAGACATACATGACATGGCCGGGGCTGCCCGGCACCGGCACGCCCCAGTCGAAGCTGGTGCGCGACACCGACAGGTCGCTGAGTCCGCCCGAGACGAAGCTGACGATCTCGTTGCGACGGGTTTCCGGCCGGATGAAGTCGGGCTGGTCGCGATAGAGCTGGAGCAGCGGCTCCTGATAGCGGGACAGCCGGAAGAACCAACTCTCCTCCTTGGTCCATTCGACCGGGGTGCCCTGAGGCGACAGCTTCTGCCCCCCTTCCCCCTCGGTCAGCTCCTTCTCGTCGTAGAAGGCCTCGTCGCGAACCGAATACCAGCCCTCGTAGCGATCGAGATAGAGATCGCCATTGGCCTCCATCGCCTGCCAGATCGCCTGGCTGGCGGCGTGATGGTCGGCGTCGCTGGTGCGGATGAAGCGATCGCAGGAGATGTTGAGAGTGTCGCACATCTCCTTGAAATAGGACGACATCTCATCAGCCAGTGCGCGCGGTGTGATATCGCGGGCGCGCGCCGCCTGCGCCATTTTCAGGCCATGCTCGTCGGTCCCGGTCTGGAAACGGACGTCGCGGCCCATCGACCGCTGGAAGCGCGCGATCGTGTCCGCCGCGATCGCCTCATAGGCATGGCCGATATGCGGGCGACCGTTGGGATAGCTGATCGCGGTGGTGATGTAATAAGGTTCCGACATGGCTCAGCCATTAGGCAGCGCTTCGGTAATCCGCAACGCCTCGATTGCCCGGAAGTGCCGCCGATGCCGCTTATCGACCGGGCGCGGGCGCCAGTTTGGCGAGCATCGTCGCCAGCTCGAACACCGTGGTCGACTGGTCGAGCGAGAGGTGGACCGCGCTCTCGCCGATCCGGCGGGCGTCCTCCCACAATGCGATCGCTTCGGCCAGCGCCGGTCCATGGCGGCGCCGCGCCTCGGCGGCGATGCGTGCGGGCACCCGTTCCAGATAGGCTTCGTAGCGCGCCTGCGCCGCCTTGGTGCCGAGCTGCTTCGACAGGATCGCCCGGATCGCGTTGGTGGGATCGCCCTGCTCCACCAGCCGGTCCATCGCCGCGTCGAGCGTCGCGATCTCGAGCCCGGCAAAGCCAAGCGCCCGGCCCGGCGAGCCATTGCCGACGCCGACCAGCGCATCGATCTCCTCCGCCGGCTCCTCGGGCAGCGCGCGACAGAGCGCCAGCCGCATGTCGGCATCGCCGAGCGGCGCGAAGCGGAGCTGGCGGCAGCGCGAGCGGATCGTCGGCAGCAGCCGGCCGGGCGCGTGGCTGATCAGGAAGAATGTTGTGCCGGCGGGCGGCTCCTCCAGATTCTTGAGCAGCGCGTTCGCGGCGGGGCGTTCGAGGTCGTCGATCGCGTCGATGATCACGACGCGGCGTGGCGACAGGCTGGGCGTGGTCGCGAACAGGCTCTGGAGCGAGCGGACCTGCTCGATGCTGATCGACCGTGCCAGGTCGTCCGACTTGTCCTTGGTCAGCCGCGCGAGGATGCGGATGTCGGGATGACTGCCGGCGCGGATATAATTGACGATCGGATGATCGTCGGGCGTCTCGATGCCGGGCAGGCCAACCCGCGGTCCCGCCGCGTCGGCCAGCAGCCGGGTCGCCGCCGCGAGCGCGAAGCTGGCCTTGCCGACGCCTTCGGGCCCGGTCAGCAGCCAGGCATGGTGGAGCCGCCCCGAATCCGCCGCCTCGCGAAACGCCGCCACCTGCTCGTCATGACCGACCAGGCTCATGGCAGCAGGTCCGCCAGCGCCTCGATCAGCCGCGCGGTCACTTCCTGTGGCGATCCTTGCGCGTTGATCGTGCGGATCCGTACCGGTTCCTGCGCGGCAATCCTGCGGAAGCTCTCCGCGACGCGATCGTGGAAGGCCTCGTCGCGCTTCTCGAACCGATCGCTGTTGGCGATTCCCGCTTCGGCCTGCCGGAACGCCGCGTCGAACACCGGCATGTCGAGCAGCAGGGTCCGATCGGGCAGGCAGCCGGCGCTACCGATCGCGTGCAGCGTGCGGATCGCCTCATCGCCAAGCCCGTCGGCACCGCCCTGATAGGCGATCGAGCTGTCAAGGAAACGGTCGCACACCACCCAGCGGCCGGCCTCGATCGCCGGCCGGATCGTCCGTGCGACATGGTCGGCGCGCGCGGCGGCGAACAGCAACGCCTCGGCGCGCGCGTTCCAGCGGTCGACAGCGCCTTCGAGCAGCAGGCGGCGGATCGCCTCGGCCCCGTCGCTGCCGCCGGGCTCGCGCGTTTCGACGACATCGAGCCCGCGCGCGCGCAATGCGGCGGCCAGCGCCTTCGCCTGGGTCGACTTGCCGACCCCCTCCCCGCCCTCGAGCGTAATGAACCTGCCCGGCTTCACGGCCTCAGGCGAGGCCGAACAGCCAGCGCAGGCCCGCCATCATGCGGTCGAAGAAGCCGGCGGTGCCGACGTCCTGGTCGGCGACGAGCGGCAGCTTCTGCGGCGCCATGTCGGGGCCGCTGACGACGAGATCGGCGATATGGTCGCCCTTCTTGAACGGCGCCTTGATCGGCCCCTGATAGACCACCTTGGTCTTCAGGTCCGAACCCAGTCCGGCGGGGACGGTCACGACCAGATCCTTCGGCGCGACCAGGCCGACCTCGCGCTCGTCGCCGAGCTGGACCTCGGCCACCTGCACCTTGCGGCCCTTCGGCACGACCGGCTTCGACTGCCAGGCGCGGAAGCCCCAGTTCATGAAGGAGACCGACTGGTCGATCCGCTGGTTGAACGAGGTCAGCCCCGACATGACCATGACGAGGCGACGGCCGTTCTGCTCGGCCGAGCCGGTGAAGCCGAAGCCGGCCTCCTCGGTATGGCCTGTCTTGAGACCGTCGGCGCCCGCGACGCGGCCGAGCAGCGGATCGCGGTTCGCCTGGGTGATCGCCTGGCCCGACCCCATCGTCTTGCCCCAGGTGAAGTTCGGACGGCTGTAGAAGGTCTTGTAGAGCTTGGGATGATCCTCGATGGTCCGTTCGGCCAGGGTCGCCAGGTCGCGCGCGGTGACGTAGGTGACGCCGCCGTCGGGCCAGCCGTTCGATGTGCCGAAATGGCTGTTGGTCAGCCCCATCTCCTTCGCACGCCGGTTCATCAGCGCGACGAAGGCCTGCTCGGTGCCCGAGATATGCTCGGCCAGCACGACGCAGGCGTCGTTGCCCGACAGGGTGACGATGCCGAACAGCAGGTTGGCGACGCTCACCTGTTCGCCGGGCGACAGGAACATGGTCGATCCGGCCGACGGGCCGTGCCACTGCTTCCACGTCTCGGGCCGGACGGTGGCCATCGCGTCGAGCTTGAGCTCGCCCTTCTTGATCAGGTCGAACGCGACATAGACGGTCATCATCTTCGCCATCGACGCCGGCGGCATGCGCAGATCGGGATTCTTGGCGTAGAGGATCGCGCCCGACGACAGGTCCTTCAGGAACGCGACCGGCGCGGGCGTGTCGAACGGCGGCGCGGCGGCCTCGGCCGGGATGGCCGCCATCAGGAAAACAGCCGAAAGCAGGGCGATCTTGCTGCGCGTCATTGCCTGGAAATTCCCTCCGAACCTTGCATGTCGACCGAACCGTTGCCACCGGCGATACGGACCAGCCGGGCATCCTGATAGCCGTAGGACCGGGCCTGCGCCAGCGCGGTCGTGGCCTCCTGCTCATTCTTGTACGGGCCCATCCGCACCCGCCAGAGATTGCCGACCGGCTCGACCCGGCCGGCGACGATCTCGGCGATCTCCTCGGCGCGGGCGCGGCTGCCGACCGCCGTCACCTGGATGAACCAGCCACCGACCGGCACTGCCTCGTCGGGCACCGCGGCGGCGACCCGCGCGGGCGCCCTGGGCTCGGCCGGACGCGTCGCGAAGCGGCGGTTGAGCGCGGCCAGTTCGGACGAGGAGGCATAGGCCCGATCGGACGCCGGCCGGCCCCAGCGCAGCGCGAGCCGGTCGGCATCGGACGGATAGACCCGGCGCACCCGGACCCGCGAGACCCCGGCCCGCTCTATGCCGAGCAGCTGGGCCGATCGGCGCGACAGGTCGATGATGCGGTTGGTGACGAACGGGCCGCGATCGTTGATGCGGACGACGATCGTCCGGCCGGTGTCGAGCGCGGTCACCTCGACATAGCTGGGCAGCGGCAGCGTCTTGTGCGCGGCGCCGACCCGATCCATGTCGAACTGCTCGCCATTGGCGGTCTGCCCGCCGTGGAACTGCGCGCCGTACCAGGAGGCGAGCCCGACCTCGTCATAGCTCCCATCGTCGGACGGGTAATACCAGACGCCCGCGACCTGATAGGGCTTGCCGACCTTGACCGGCGTGTCCGACGCCGGCCCCTGCGGCTTCGACGGCATCGGCCGGTGCGCAGGGCCCGGCCGGCCCGGACGCGGAACGCCGCAGCTCGCCAGCAGCAGGGCCAGGCCGAGGAGCGCGGCGCTGTTCGACGCGCGCATCATTCGACGATCGCGTCGCCGAGCAGGCCGACCGAGAGCGCGTAGAAATTGGAGCAGTTATAATCGAGGATCGAGCGGTAGTTGGTGGTCAGCAGATAGCCGGTATTGCCGTTGCCGTCGGGCTCGATCAGCGTCGCCAGCTCGTCCTCGGCGGGCACCCGGCCGCTCAGCATCATCAGTCCCTTGTCGCGCCATTCGGCGATGGTCAGCCAGCGGCTCTGCCGGGCGAACACGCGCGGGCAGCGCGGCGAGGACAGGGGCGAACGGATCGCCGCCCGGTCGATCCCCTCGGGAACACGCACCGCCACACCCCAGGGGACGCCCTTCTTCCAGCCCGCGTCGCGCAGATAATTGCCGATCGAGGCGAGCGCGTCGGGCTCGCTGCGCCAGATGTCGGCCTTGCCGTCATTGTCGCCGTCGATGGCGAGGCGGAGGTAGACGCTCGGCAGGAACTGCGGATAGCCGGTGGCGCCCGCCCAGCTTCCCTTGAGCTGGCTGCGGGGCACGCCCCGGTTCATTAGCAGCAGCGTCTTGAGGAACTCGTCGGCGAACAGCTCGCGCCGGCGGCCCTCATAGGTCAGCGTGCCGAGCGCGTTGAGCAGGTCGAAATTGCCGGTGAAGGTGCCGTAGCCGGTCTCGTGCCCGTAGATGGCGAGCATGATCTGCTCGGGAACCCCCGTCTCCTGCTCGATCCGCAGCAGCAGCGGGCGGAGCGAGCCGTAGCGCGAACGGCCCATGTTGATCCGGACCCGGTCGACATGGCTGGCGAGATAGGGCGCGAAGGGTGGTGGCGCGGCGGCGCTGCCGGGCGTCGCGCCGGGCTGACCGCGATCGAGCCGAACCACCCGCGCGTTGAAGCTGAGCGTCGGCAGGGTCGCGTCGAACAGGGTCGGCGAAATCCCCATCGCCAGCGCGCGCGGGCGCAGCGTGGCGATGAAGGCGCGCATCCGGCTGTCCTCGGTCGGAACCGCGGCGGCGGGGGCGTCGGTCAGCCGCGCCGCATCGTCGGGCGCCTGCCCCTCTTCCAGCACCGGCTGCGCGACCGCCGGCATCGCCCCGGCCACCGCCGCCATCAAAGCCAAGGCGGCAACCGCCCCACGCAACACCGAACTTCGCATTCCAACCCCTTTGTCCGCAGCCTGCTTGCCACAGCTTGGACCGGGGGTGAAATGCTTTGATCGCGCGACTTGCACGAAAGGCCGCAGCGGCGATAAGGGCGGACATCCCTCGGGCTGGCCCGACGGAGAGGTGGCCGAGTGGTTTAAGGCAGCGGTCTTGAAAACCCCTTGACGAGAACATGGGGTTCGCCGCGCCAACCTCGGAAATCAGCCGAAAGCCAGTGTTTACCGCGCTTCCACGATCACGCGATACGCGCGTTTCGGCTTTGTTCGCGCGGAACAGATTGGCGCAAAGGACGGCACAGTGAACAGCCACGAATTTTTGAATCGCCTGAAGAGCCTCTTCAATATTGACGGCTATCAGTTGCCAGAGTTGACCGACGAGCAGCAGCGCGATTTCGTCCGCGATCCGGTTCATTATCTCATGCGCTCCTCCGATGATCACGCCGACGCGATCTGGCGCGAAGTGGAGAAGCGGCAGGTGGCGGCATGACCGGGGCCGCACAACTCGCCGAGGGCAAGTTCAAGGGCCCCGTTCGCTTCTACGACGGGCGCGGCGGATGGGCTCGGCAGGATTTCGAGAGCATCGACAATCCTCGTTTCGGTTACGCGTGGCAGCGCGAGAACCGCAAGGACAAGGGCCGCCAGTGGTTCATGGTCGATGGTGCGGAGGTCAAGAACTTCGATGAGGCCGACCGGTTGCTGGCCCTACCGCCTGCCTCCGACAGCCCCACAGAGAAGATGCGCCGGGAACTCGACGAGTTTCGTGCGTCGCCGAAAATCGGCATGGCCACCCGCGCACTGAGTGAAGCGCAGTGCAACGCGGCTGTCGGCCCCTTCGCGAGCCAGAGAGCCACAATGCAACGCGCGGATCATGGCTGGCACGTTGGGATCAACAGCTACGCCGACAAGTTGCGCAAGGATGGCAAGCCGCATCCTGGTGGGCTCTACAATGCCAAGACTGCGGCGCATGAGGCGTATCGGTCGATGTATCTGTGGGCTGGCGACCGCGAGAAAGATACTGGCCTTCAATGCGCACTCGGCAAGAAGTGCCGTGCCTGCCCGATCCTTCAAGAGGTCGAAGCCGCCATCATCGCAAATAGGGATGCGGAGAAATTCGGCCGCCCCGAAATCGAGGTTGAGGACATCGACTTCGCTAAGACATGGACCTGCATCGGCCACATTCTACAAGAGCGCCCGAACGAGTTCTTCGACGGGCACTTCTTCACGACTGCCGAGGATCGGAAGCATCGATGGTAACCCCCTCCCCCACCCCTAGGAGACGAATGATGTCTGATCTGTTGGAGTTGGCGGAGCGGTGCGAGGACAAGGCCATCCGCGCCACTCGTTATGCAGTTAATCCGCCCGGTGGATACAGTGGCACTCATGAACGCGCCGAGGCAGCCCAATGGTTCGCAATTGCAGCCGCCCTCAGAGCCCGCGCCCAATCGGTCAAACCAAAATGAAGCCGTAAGGCTACCGTGGGGGCAGGGAATCGAACCCTGCGATGCTGGTAATGCAGCCCGGATCGTTCGCGACCTCCCCGGACCTTAACGCCAGCCAGCGAACCCGCGCTAACCCCGTCTCGGTAACTGTCGGCCGCCTACGGCCATACGGATTTGTGATGCAGGCCGGGCTTGATACCGGCTTATCTCCGCGTCAGGATTCGAACCTGAGTAACTGGTTATCCAGCTTCCAGTATGAGCCAGCTTCGCGCGGAGGAAGCGCCTGGAATAACGAGCGTGCGTGTCCATCCACGCCGCCGCATCACGTTTCCTACCTACCAAATTCCCTCGAATCCGGCAACTGGACAAGTAGGATTTCCGGCGCTCCACAATAAGCATGTCTGAAGCCAACGAACGCCTCATCGCCACATTCTTCCACGCCTCGCGCGCGGCATCCAAGCGCAAGGACAGCCCGGCCGTCGAGAAGATATTCGAGGCGTTGAAGGCTAGGGCGCAGCTTGTTAATGTCAGTGATGGCCTTTCACCAGAGCACTCCCCCTGCCGCGAAAAGTGAGATGTAGGATTCGGCCATGATAAGAAAAATGCGGCCAACGATCTTTTGGCGAATGGGGCATATTATGCGGAAGCTTATCCATCGCCTGGTGCAATTGGTGCAATGCCCGTTTGGCAGGCATCACCGATCAAAATCGGCCGCCTATACGGACGGGTCGCAGTTGCGCAGTAAATGTCGCGGCTGCGGAAGGCCGATGCATAAGGGGCGCGATGGATGGGTGATCACGAAATGACCTTTGATCACCAGCGCTGAAGCATATTCTCGAACAGGGGCTCCAGTCGCCGGGCGCCTGTGAGCGTCAGATGATCACCATCAAAATAGAGCAGCGCTCCATCCGGATTGACGACGCTGCATTTCCCCCTCTCGCAGAATGCCGGAGTTGGATCGACAACATTGCGGAGATGGGCCTTCACCAAGCCGATTGCCGAACTGCCGTCCTCTCGCACCAGGCTTTCCCGACTACCGTGCCGCATCCTATAGATCGTTGCGGGAACGTGCTTTGTATATTCCGGCGCTGGCAGGATGAACACATATTTTGAGCCCTTGAGAGCCTCTTCGGCTGCCGTCACCAGCTCGGCGTCTATGTCCCTGATAGCGTAGTGGAGAATTGCCCCTTGCACCTCCGGTCGCGAGATTTCCCGTTTGAGCCACTTTGCCCCGAAACGCGGGTCCATCAAGGCCGCTTTGGTGACTGCGAAGCGCACGCCATAGCCATGTCTGGCGGCAACGGTGACAAGGGTGCTCTTGATCGCGTCGGCGTGGCTATCCCCCACCAGGAAGATTTGCCCTTTCGGCCCGGAGGACAGGTCGCAGGTCGTTGAGGTCGGCGACAGGATACGCGCCATCTTCCCGCACCGATAGGTGGCCCGGTCGGCCCACGCCGCGAAGATCAGCCGGTCAGCCCTGCTGAAACGCATGTCCTGAACCAAGGGCATGGCGAGGGCCACGCCGATCAGCAGGGCGGATGCCAAGGCGCAGTTCTTCCAGTTGACGAAGCGTGGCCCGTTACGCTCGACCCAGCGATAGAGCGCGATCGACGCAACCATGAATATGGCTGTAGCGGCCAGAGGTAGAACGACCGTGCCATTACCGAGCCGCGTACCGCTAAAGGGCTGGTAGCTTAGCAGGACGATGACCGGGAAATGTGCCAGATATAAGGAATAGCTTATATCTCCAATCCGCTCTCCTGCACGTCCGATCGCACTCTTGATCAACTGAACGGGGAGTCCAAGCCACAGGATCGCGGCTGTCAGAAATGTCGCGCCGATCGCGCCCAACCCCGGATGGCCGTTGATGACGCTGAGCGCGGTGCCGTCGATGGGCAGGAACGCAAGCACCAATATGCTCGCGAGCGCGCATAGCCCGATCCACCCACCGCGCGGGTCGGTCGGGGCGTAACGGGCCACCAACATGCCTGCCGCGAATTGCCATAGCCGCAACGGCATCATGAAGAACGATGTTTTCGGGCTGATCGTTACCACGAACAGACAGGCGATCATGGACAGGATCAAGATCAATGGGATGGCAATCTTGTACCGGCGCCCCAACAGCCATAGCATCGGGAAGATCAGGTAGAATTGCAACTCGACGCCCAGCGACCAGAGGTGCAGCATCGGGTTGAATTCAGCCTTGTTGAAGTAGGAGCTTTGCGACCAGAAGCCGATATTGGACGAGAACAGCGACGCGTATACCGCTTGCGTCACAACCTGGCCGAAATCAGTTGGAAGCGTGATGAAGAACGCCCCAACAAGAGTGGCGAGAATCGCTGTATAATAGGCTGGGAGGAGGCGTTTCGCTCGTCGGATATAGAACCCTGACGGGCCGTCCTCCGCCTTGTAGAGCTTCTGCATCAGGAAGCCCGATATGACGAAGAACACATCGACGCCGATAAAGCCTGCGTGGACCGGAGCGCCGAGATGGTAGAGTATGACGAGCGTGACGGCTACGGCCCGCATGAACTGGATATCAGCGCGATACTGCATGCTAATCCCCTGCCTGTCGGCGAGGAATAAGCCTGCTTCAAATCAACATCAATCGGTCAAACCAAAATGGAGCCGAAAGGCTACGACTTCGGCTTGCGCTTCTTCAAGAGGCCGTCCACGGCATCCACGGCCTCCGCCACCTCGATCGCGGCGGCCACCGGGGGTACGGCTTTGGGGGCGATGAGGGCGACCAAAGGCGAGATGCCTTTGAGTTTGCCAAGCAATTTTCCGATCTTGATCTTCATTGCTTTTCCTCCTGATTGGCCCGAACCACATCAAGCATCTTTTCCATGCGGCTGCCATTGTCGGCGGAGCCCTTGGAGGAGCCCAGCCAGAACCCCACGGCCAACATGACGATGTTCTTGAGCGTCTCTTCCAGCCCCTCGCTGTAATGGTTGAGAAGCGCCCATCCGAAATAGGCGACGATCACCGCAGACAGGGCTATGCGGGGGGCATCCTTGGCGGTCACCGCTCATTCCTCGAAATGATACCCGGCGCCATGATCGGCAGCGGGATATGCGCCTGCGGTACGCCTGACGGCCATCGCCAGTCGGTGATGCGATCGAACGGGAAGTCAGAGATGTTCACCTGATTGCGCTGGTTGCCGCCGAGCCCCTTTATGGCTCCCGCTGCGGTCCTCCCTGCGGCAAAGGTGACGTGGCCGCCTCCCTCCCGCTCCATGACGCATACGGCGCCTACCTGAGGCTCGCATTCGACGCCCCATGTCGCCCAATCGAGAGCACGCGGCGCGGTCTTTGGGATGGCGATCCCGGCATCCTTGAAACACGCGCCGATGAACGCGCCGCACCATGCCACCTCATCCGTCTTATAGATGGCATAGCCGACGCGCGCGAAAAGGTTGACGATCACGTTGTTGTGCTGTGGGCCTGGAATCTCTGTCGTGCCGATCAGCTTGCGCGCTACGACCATCCATGCGGGATCGACGGAAGGAAGTTCCCAAGCCTTGGCGAGGGCGGCATTGATGTCGTCCACCTGCGCCTGTTTCAGGGGGCCCCAGCGTCGGCGCAGCTCGCCATAGAAAGCGGTATGATCGAACGCCGTCATCGCCCCCTCCCATGCTCGCGGAGCCATTCGCCCCAGACAATCTCCATGCGGTCCTCCAAGCGCTGGAGCCGCTTGTCCGTGTCCCCCTGAAAGGTCGAGTAGGCAGCGAAAGCCGTCATAGCGAGGCTGATCAATGTCAGCACCACCGAAGGCGTCAGCTGCCAATCATTCCTGGGGTTCCTCGGACTGTTCACGGTTCCATGCCCGCCATGCCATGCGGGACAGGATGGTGAGGCCGACCGAAAAGCCGACGAATGCCAGCGCGAAGCCCACCTCCGATCCCCCATGTCGCGACGAGAAGGATCTGCACCCAAGCCAGTCGCGTCAGCCAGAGCCAGTAGGGATAGATGCCGTCCGGGTTGTTCGTCACGGCGAAGCAGAAGTGCATGACGATCTGCGCGATATAGACCCATCCGATCGCCGACTGCCATTTGCCCGCCGGGTTCCGCAGGATCACCAGCGCCGTCACGAAATCGACGCAGGCGAACCATGCCCAAGGTGCGAAATTGCCGGTCGATGCGACGAACAGGCTGTTGACCGCCCAATTGCCGAGCATGGCAAGCGAGACGCGCATCATCTGCCTGCTACGGCAGAGCGCCGAAAGCCCCAGCAGCACGACATAGGCGATGAGGAATTCGTACAACATCACGAATTCTTCGGCGGCTTGGGCGGGGGCGGCGTTCCTCCGCTTTTGGGCTCCGGCCGGATCGGCTTGGGCCTCTTCGCCATTCTCAATTCCCCTTCCTGCGGCTCATGGAGTTCTGGTTGGCCGGTGCCATGCGGTTGCGCCGCATCGTCGGCCGCTTGACGATGGGCTTGGCGGCGATCGGGTCCTGATCGTCGGCACCGGGATAAAGGGCCTCTTCCACCTGCTGCCGAAGCTTTCGGTCCCGCGCCTTTTCGGCCGCATATCGAGCGGTCCCCTTGACGCCGGGGATTTGCCCGAGAATGGACTTTTCAAGCTTCTGTAGGGCATCGACGACAACCCCGGCGGTGTTGGAGTAATTGATGGTGCCGGGTGGCGCCGTATAGGCAGCCTGCACCGTCGCATTAAGATCGCGGATTTCCTGCGCGCCCTTCTTACCGAAGATGTAATCAAGCTTTCCGGAGCTATCCAGATCGCGAACGATCGCATTGAACTTCGCGGGCGATGGGAAGGGGTTCCCCGCTGGATCGGTCGCGGGGCTCTTTGTCACCTGATCGCGGATATACTGGATGGTCTGGCCCTGAAGCTCCTTCCATGCCTGCTGGCCCGGCTCGCCGGTCTTTTTGAGGAGGCGCCCGACATTCATGGTATCGTCGAGCGACCCATCAAGGATGACGTGATCGAATACGTCCTCCAGCGCTACCGACCGATCCTTGGTGCCCGGCTTGCGACGCAGAAGCTTTTCCACGGCCCCCGCGTTCTCGAATTCCTTGGCGTATTGGATGCGGCGGGATCGAGCCTCACGGTAGAGCTGGCCAGTAGCGCCCTCCGTCGTGCTGTCGATGAGCTTCTTCAGTTCCGGCGCGAAGGCTGCGTTCGGGGTGCCAGGCTGCGTCGTCTTGTTGATGAGCTGCCGGATATCCTCCATTGCATTGATGGATATGGAACCCGTGTTTTCCGGGTCGTTCTTGCCGATCTGCTCGGCGACGGCCTGAATGATCGGGGCGAGCTTTTCGCGGGTTGTCGGCGTCTGTTCGTTGACGAAATCGATCAGCGGCTTGTAGCTGACCGGCTCCTCCATCTCGCCAGCCTCGCGCGCCTTCGCATAGGCGTCGCTGACTTCCTTCTTCCGGGCCTTGGCCGCATCGACCAGCGCCTTGTCAACAACAAGACCTACCGGTCGGAGCTGCCCTTCTCCCGCTCTTTCGGCGCCCGTTGCAGAGAGATAGGCATCGAAATTAGCAAGGATATCCTCATTCTGTTCAATCTGACGCTGCACCAATGGCTGACCAACGGTATCGGCATTGGACTTGCGCGTCTCGTTTTCAAAGCGAAGCTGCGCAGGATCGCGCGTGATCTGCCCCTTTGTCAACTGGACAGGACGGCGAAGCCCCTGCGCCGTGGTCTGGCGAAGCATCGAGGCGCTGGCATCCATGGCGCCGCCGCCTTTAAGCGCAGGGGCGCCCTCGCGGGGCCTCATGGCGTTGCGGGCGACTTCGGCGGCGCGGCCGGTCTGCGCGGCGATGCTGTTGGCGATCGGGGCAGCCCCCCTCATGGCGCCACGGCCTGCCGCGCCAGCGATTTCAGGAGCGGCAAAGGACAGAGTGCCAAGATAGCTGACGATATCCTGCTCGGGCACGCCCGTCTTGTCGGAGAGCCACTTTGCGCCCTTGCCGATATTCTTGCCGATGAATTCGGAGAAGCGGCGGATATTCTCGCCCTTATATTCCGGGGTGTCGGTCACGCCGAAAATGCGCCCAACGGGGTTTTCCAGCGGAGCGGCGTCACGGGCGGCAGCGGCGCTTGCGGCCTTCGGATCGGCTCCCATGGCGCGACGTTCGGCGTAGGATAGCCAATTGACGGCGCCGGGCAGGATTGAGCCTACAGTGGAATCGAGGAAGGAAGCGGTGTTGCGTCCGAAGCCTTTCAGGCTCACGCCATCCTGCTTAGGCTGTGCCTTCGCAGGAGCTTCAATGCCGAACCGCTGACGGATAGCCGCCTGCGTCGCCGGGTTGGCATCGGCATAGTTCGGGTCCTGCGGCGCCCATTTGTCGAAGATCGCCTTTTTCGTCGCGGCATTGGCGTTGACGAAGTTGGGATCATCCCGGATCGTGGCGAGATCGGGCATCGGTCAGTCCGCCAGAAGGGGGTTGCTGGTGTCCACGCCCTTCCCCTTGCTGGGGGCTCGAACGGGTGACGCGGATTGATCGCGAAAAGCTGACGCTGGTCGCCGATATGTGGATTCCAGATTGCGTGCGGCCTTGTCGATCATCTTATCGACGATATTAAGCTGCGTCTTTAGCGCGCTAGTTTCAGTCCGAGTCCCCGCGAAGGAGCTGGGGTCGGTCAACTGCCGCTCAAGTATCGAGATGTCTGGCCCCGCCAAGGCGCCAAGCTGATAGAGGTCCTTCAGCCCCATCATGACAGCGGTGTACTTTGCGGCTTGCGAGGCTGTCACATCATCTTTTGCAAACTCAAAGCGCCCGCCTGCCCACGCTGGCAACGTCACCCCCGACATGCCGGCACGTTTGCCACTATCCAAGGAGGCCCGGTATTCCTTCAGGGCGCCCTTCAGGTCGGCCAACTTGCGAGCGGCGTCGGAGAATGCCTGCGGGGCGCTCCCTCCAGGTCCATTAATGGCTGCGTCGCGCGCGTCCTTCTGGCGCTCGAAATTCAAACGCGCTCGGTTAACGCCAAGGTTCCCTTGCGCGACCGCCAGATTTCCCGCAGCCATTTTGTTGCTGAACAGGTCCTGCTTCTTTTTCCAATCGAACTCCCTCTCCTTGAAGTCGAAATCTAGCTTCTTTTCCGCGTCCAAGGTGCTGCGAAGCATCGCCTCCTGAATGGCGGGCAAGCTTTTCGGATCGGCGCGGATTTGCGCCTTGATCTGCTCCGCCGCCTGAGGGTCCATACTTCCCTTCTCGACATAGCTGTCGATCGTTGCGTAGGCATCTTCCGGCGTCTTGACCGAGGAAATCGCCACCTTCGCGTCGTTAAGCTGCTGCTTGCCGAACTCATACTTGGCCTTGGCGGCTGCTGCCTGTTCGGATTCGGCCTTCGCCATTTCCGCCTGTACGCCGGGGATGAGATCGCCACGGCCAAGCCCCGCAAGGCCAGTGATCAGGCTCTTGCTGTCGATCTTACCCGTCTTGGGATCGACCGAGCGCGAATAGACGCCGCGAAGTGCGTTCTGCTCCTGCTGCTGCCGCGCCACGCGATCAATCTCGGCCTGCTGCGATTTGATCGTCATGACGTTGCTCATCATGCCAAGGCGATTCTGCGCCATGGCATTGAAATCCGGCAACTGGACCGGCTGCACCATCAGGGGAATGCGGGTGTCGAGCGCCATCGTTACCTCAAATCGGCTGAAGCGTTGTCGGGTTATTGGCGAAGTAGTTGTTCAGTCCGTTTATGTTGGAGGTGTTGAGCGCCCCAATCTGGCCGCCGATGCCCCCTCCCGGATTCATATATCCGCCCATCAGCCGGTTCATGGCGTTCATATTCTGAATGCCGCTATAGGCATTGAAGCCCTGCCCGATCGCGTTGGAGATCGCGTTGGCAGTCCCCACATAGCCCGACGCCCGCGCGTTTCCGGCCTGAAGCTGCGTATCAGCAATCCCACGCCCGAGATTGCCCGCTTCGTTCGTCAGGGTATTGGCTGAGGTCTGCCCCGCACCCATCAGGCTTTGCAGCGGATTGAGCTGGTTGGCACGGTTGGTCTGGTAGCGATTGAAGGCGTTCATGTACTCCTGCGAGCCCATGTCCTGCCCGTATCGGAGAGCGCCCTTCATATTCGCGCCGGAAATACCCATCCCCCGCGCGGCCATGGAGTTGTTGAGCGCCTTCATCCCCTCCTCAAGGCGGAACTTGTAGCCGGGATCGGCCTCGAAATCCGCCATGGAGAAATCGCGGGCATATCGACCGAATGCCGGGTCCTTGGGGTTGACGGATACCCCCTCCACATCATTGGCGGGCGACAGCCCCAGCAGTGTCAGGATGCGATTCTGCGCGGTAAGGCCAGCCTCCCGGAACGGAGCCTGCAATTCGACCTGCTTGTCGAACATGCGCTCCTGGGAGGCTTGCGCCTGCTCGGCGGCATTGGCCTGCGCCTTGGCGGCCTTCTTCGCCGCAGCGGAGCCCATCACTGCGGACCCGACAGTCGCGGCTCCGACGATACCAGCGGCGGCTATTGCGGGAGGCATGACGGCTTCTCCAGAATAAGGGTTTTGTCTCCGATATCCTTGAAACCAAGGCTAACCAGATAGGAGTACATGATGTCCTCGCGCTCGATCGGCCGCGCGATCACCTTCGGCATGTCGAACAGCTCGCAGAGGATATTCCGAGTGACCCAGCGCCGGCGCCACTGCGGGAGAATGGCGATGTGCAATTCCCCGTCATGCGTGAAGGCAGTGCCGATCGGCACACCATCGCGCTCGATCGCGCGGACGACCCAGTCCTTGAAGGCTTCAAGATACTGCTCGAAGGTTATCGGATAGGGCCAGTCGATGGCCTCAAACCCTACTTTCAGTGCCGCATCGCGGTTATCGCCCAGCTTCGTGCTCATGACGCGCTCGTGCAAATGCCGTTGACGAAGGTGAAGTTCGTATAGGCGCCCGATCCGGTGAATCCGGGATTGTCCGTGATGGCCGTCACGCGACCATATTCATCGGTGGTGACATCGGGATTGGAATAGGTGCCGGGCGTGACGATCGCCCCCTGCAAGTCGATTACGCCGGTCGTGCTATCGTAATTGATGCGTCCGACCGCCCCACTGATCGCCGCCCGCGCCCGCGCAACGGTGAAGTACAGGTTCGTGATGCCCTCAACGATGTTATCAGTGTTGAGCTGGAAAACCTGCGTTGCGGTCACGCGCCCCTTGTCATCGACCGTGATCTGGATTGTGTCGCTGGCGCTTCCGTAGGTGCCTGGCGTGCCTGCGTCGGCAAGGCCCAGCGTGAAGCTGTCCGGATCGAGAAGGCGTTCCAGTTCGCCGGTCACAGGCACCAGCGCAATCGAATTGGGAAAGGCCTGCGTCTGGTCATCGGCCGTCAGCACGACAGCCCCAACAACGGAATTACCGTTGCGCCATTGCTGCTGGAGGAAATCATACCAGGGGCGCGATACGGCCCCCGTACGCTCATCGATGAACGCAACGCGCGGCGGCGTGATGTTGATCGGCTTGGTGGGAGGCTGGGACGCCATCAGGCATTCGTCGGGCTGATCAGCAGCTCCGCCCCCGAGATGATGATAGGTACGGGATCGCTACCGGAAACCTCATAGACCCGGTCGCGAATTTTCATGGTCATGCCAAGCCGCCGCCATATCGTGCGCGTACCATATTGACCCTGAGCCCCCATCGAGGCCCAATGCTCGTTCGACCATGTATTGCCGCCATCGTCGGACCAACGCAGTATCACCTGCGGGTTCTCGCCCTGCCCCGAAATCACGCCCACACCAGTCCGGCAATCGAGTTGCAGGCTATGGTGGGCCGTGCGCTTCAGATTGTTGATGCCGGTCGGCAGAGCACGCCAGCGGCGGAGCCATTTCTGGATGGAACCGTTGTCGTCATAGGTGTAGAGATCGAAGGCGTAGATATTGCCGTTCTCGAAATCGCCTACGGCAATCTCATGATTGAAATAGACCTGACAATTGGAACGATGCCGGGTGAAAACGCCAAGGTTCGTATCCCAGCCCGCGCGCTCGGTCCAGCTATCGGTCGCGACATCATAGACCCACGTGGTATTTGCGCTCGGGAAGATCAGCACATAGAAGCTGTGGCCGCCCTGCTGATAGGTGTAGCCGATCGCATCGGACGTATCCGCATATTGCTGGATTTGCCATTCGACGGCATGGGTCGATACGCGCTGGGCGATATAGCCCTGCGCGCGATAGACCATCCCGAACCCCCTTGCATCCTGCCCCAGCCAGTAAATCTGGTTGTCCATCTTCGCGACGGAATAGGGAGCGAGGCAGCCGACCTCGTTGAAGGCGCCCTGAATGCGGGCAAAGGGAAAATCCGCCCCTCCGGCATTGTACCACACTTCCGTGGAGTTCGTTCCGAACAGCCAGATTTCCAGATGATCGATGATCATCGACACCACGTTGTCCGGAAAGCCCTCGGCGGAAGCGAAATCGAGTGGATCTATGCTCGTCCCGTCCAGAAGCGACGTGATCCAGAACTTCTGGCTATTCGGTTCGGTGAACACGAAAAAGCCGTCGAGATAGCCGACGATCTGTGCTCCGGGGAAATCCGGATCGGTGATCGCCGCAAAATCTCCCGTGCTGGAATTATAGATATAACCAGCAGGATTGCAGGCGATGAAAAGCTGCGTGCCGTTGTCGGCCATCGAGACCGGCCCAGTTCCGCTGACCGTGCCGATCAGGGTAGCCGACCAGTCCGACGCGATCTTGTACACCTCGTAGCCCGACACGGCATAGGCGAAGCCGCCGAACTGCCAAAGCCCCCGGATCGGACCATCCCCGATCGTGGCAAGCAGGCGCAGGCCCGGCGCGCGATTGAGGAACGCAGCGTCCTTGCCGCCCTCCGGAATGATCTCCGGAAAGAGGTTGACCATGCGGTTATCGGCCGCGTTGACCGAGCGAGCGCGATAGCTCGACCCGAGGATCGGCGTTTTCATCAGCCGTAACTCCCCGAGTAGATGTTGAAGCGCGTGTTCTGAACGATCAGCGGGTAAGGAAGCGCCATCAGGTCATCGGGGTTGTTGATGCGCTTCAGGTTGCGCTTGCTCGATACTGCGATGCGGACGACCTGGCCGCTCGGCTCCACGCCGAACTCGGGAGCCAGCTCGCAGGCCAGATTATAGCGGAAAGCGCGCAGATAGCCGGGGGGAAGCGTCACGTCCGTGCTGAGCGCCGCCGGTTGATCGAGCGTCTGGACCGAGATGAAGTGCCACAGCAGCGATGATGTCGGCACGGGATAGACGTGCATCGTGACATCAGGGAAGGTGTTGTTTACCCAGATGACGTTCGGATAGGTCGAGGTGACCGTTTTCAGCGCGATCCCGTTATACTGGTCCTCGTTGACGAACTGCACGCCGAAGGACAGGTTCGAGGGGCCGATGAAATAGGTCGATTCCATCAACTGGATCGGCCGAATGCCCACGAAATTCCCGGAAGGGCCAAGCGTGCGGATGCGCTCGCCAGCAGGCCATGTGAACGTCTGGTCGATGGTCGAATAGACGGACAGCCGCTCTGTATTCCAGCTATCGACCATCTGGTCGAAGGCTGAAAGGCAGTCCTGCGACGTATCAGCGGAGGGGACCTCGCCCTCCGCCAGCACGCCCAGCAGCCGGAGTGCCCCATTGATGAGGTCCCCGGCCGTCGTCATGCAAGCTTCTCGCGCAGAGTGTCGGCATCCCAGCCCGGAAACGGTCGCTTGCCGAACTTCTCCTGATATTCGGCCCGCAAAGCCTTCACATCGCCCTCAGGAGCCTCGGAGCCGCCCTTGCGGCCGTCCCCGTCATGGTCCAGCGGGTGGCGCGCCATGGCGTTGCGGGGCTCGGGAGCAGTCGGATCGAACCGCCTCCACCCCCGAGCCTCGTCATATTTGGCCTCAAGATCGCTGGTTGCGACCTTACAGCCCCCTTCCGGGTTGATGAGATAGATGACGGCCATCAGCTTGCCGCCAGCAATCCGAGGTTCTTGAGCGCCAGAACGATATCGCTGATGCGATACGCCTTGGTGCCGCTGCCGCCGGTAAAGGTGCTGTCATCGTTGACAGCCGTACCCGAGCCGGCCGTAAAGCCGGTTGCGGTGCCGGTGGTCGCCTGCTGGATCACGGGCGTTGCATTGAAGAAGCCGAGCTTCTGACTGGCAGCCGTGCCGATCTTGCTGCCGGTGCTGGTGTTGAGGGCGAGGTTGGCGGCATCGGCCAGCGTGACGGTCCCTGAAAGCGTGGGGCTTGCAAGCGTCGGGCTGGAGAGAGTGGAGCCGGTGATGGTGGCGCCGGTGATGGTCGTGCCGCTGGTCAGCTCGGGATCGCTGTAGGCGACGCCTACGGGCTTGGTATTGGGCATGTCGGAATCCTTTCCTGTTGGGGCGCGGCAGGTTCAAACCGCGCCCCGTGGGGAATCAGCCGTAGCGGTAGATCGTCCAGGTCCCGGTTCCGGTCTTGCGGAACAGGAAAAGCTGGGACGTGCCCGCAGTCGCCGCGACGGTCTTGAGCGTCGAAGGGGTGACGCCCGTGCCGCCTTCCAGCGTGATCGCGCCCGATCCGCTGCCATCGACGTTGGTGATCGAAAGCAGGAAGGTCGAGCCCACCTTGGCATTCGACACGGCTGCGTCGATCTGCGTGCCGGTCGGGGTGGTGTAGGTGGCCGCCGACGAGCCCGGAGAGCCCAGCAGGATGCCTGCGAGGAGCTGCGCGGTCGTGAGGGTGGCCGTCGAGGTGGCCGTGGCAGGCGTGCCCTGATAGCCAAGGCGAATCTCGTTGAGATTGCCGTCGCCGATCTGCTCGCCGCCACCAACGGAAGGAAGTGCCATTGTCGTAGTCCTTTCCTGTGAATCAACCCCAGAGGCGGACGGCCATCTGCGGACGAATGACCGAGTAGCCGTAGAGCACGTCAATGCGGCACGGCATGCGGTCGTTGTTGATGTCGTACTGGCGCACGATGCGGAGCGAGATGCCGTTGTGGACCTGACGCGAGGCCATATCGACGCCCTGCGGCATCACCAGATCGGCCGTCGCGAAGGTGATGGCATCGCGATGATAGATCAGGTTCTGCGGATACTGCGTCGAAGCGGTGCCCACGAACACGACGGCCGCTCCCGACTGTGGGAGAGTATCCACGGTCGCCAGCGCGTTGGAGGCCGAATAGATCGGCGCAACGGTGATGTTGCCCTCGCCCGAGCTGCCCAGCGTCACGTCCGACAGGGCGACGAACTGGAACAGCGAACCCGTCGATTCACGGGTCTGCGGGTTCACCATGTAGCACGGGTTGCTACTCGGCGTTCCCACGGTGAACACATCGCCCGTCTTGACGGTCGCGCCATTGCCTGCGCCGGTGATGGCGATCGTGGTCGCACCTTCGGTGGTGACGGACGCCGAGAGCGTGCCACCAGTCGCCGAACGCGAGCCCGTGGTGAACTGCTTGATCGACTGTGACATGTTGATCTCATCGTAGCCGAGCACGCCTTCACCCATCATGCCGTTCTTGAACTGCCGGCTGATGGTGCTGCCGGGGTTGAACAGGCCCTTCATACCCTCGACGAGCCCGGCATTCGCGGCCGGGTTGACGGTGGCATAGCGCGGGCTCATCACCGCCGCATTCTCGTTGAGCTTCTGCTGGCCCTGCAACAGAACCAGCGAAGTGGCGGGGGTCGTGCCGGGAGTGCCGACCGAGTTGCCGATGCCCTTGAAGGCGTTCGCAACGTCCGCATCGACCGAAGCGGCAAGCTGCGAGATGCGCGGCTTCAGCACGCGCTCCGCGAAGTCGTCGAGCTGCATGGTAAGCTCGGCGGTCGTGAAGTTGACGCCGATATGCTTCTGGTTGGAAACGGTCAGCGTGGTGAACTGCTCGTTGTCGTCCTGCACCTGAAGCGCCGCGCCGTCCGTGACCAGAGCGCGGTCTGGCAGGCGGATGCGCAGCGTGGTGCCGATCTTGGCGCCCTCGACAGCGTAGGAGCTGTCATACTGGCGGTTGACGTTGCGGGTGATCACCAGATTGTTCTCGAGGATTTCGAGAGACTTCCGGGTGATCATGTCGATCGTGAGAAGCGAATTGCCCATAAAAAACTCCATCGGGCCCCGTGGGGCGCTGGGATCGGTTCGTCATCGCGACGATCCAATCAGTTGCGTTTAGCGTCGCTGAGCCTCCAGTTTCCGGATCTGGCGCTGCCGTTCGGCTTCGATCCATTCCGACGTGCCCATCTGGGTGATGGAGCGTGGGTCGGTGGTGTCGATCGCCTTCGCCCCACCAGTGGGACGAGTGACAGGCGAGATCGGCGCCGGAGCGCTCGATGTCTTTCGAGCGGGAGGATTGGCTTCCAGACGGGCCTCGATCTTCCCGATCTCACGCGCCTGCTGCACGGGATGGAGTGCCGAGATTCGAGCGGCTTCCTTGGGGTTGCTCCCGAGCCAGTAAAGGACATCGGGCCCCTGTTCGGATGCCTGTATCGCGAGCGCCATGTGGTCGGTGACAGGAAGGGTTGGATTATATGCGACCTGCTGGAAGTCGTCATACTTCTCCAGAGCCGACTCTTCGCGCTCGTAATACTGCTCCTGAAGCTGCCGCTGTTGCTTCTGCTGCTCTCGCTCGGCGATGATCTGCTCGGCGATCTTGTAGGGATCGCTTTCCCCGTCATCGTCGGGTTCGATCGGCATCGGCTCGGGCTGCCGCTCCATCTCGCGCCGCCATTTCCGCTCCTCGCGGGCAAGGCGCTTTGCCAGGATCGCGTCCAACTCTTCCTGAGTGAAGGTCTTGGGCGCTTCTTCGCTGGTCTCCGGCTGCTCAGTTTCAGCGGTTTCAGGAGCGGCCGTGGTCTCCTGTTCCGGCGCGGGAGCCGCTGGGACTTCCGCTTCAGGAATAATATCCTGATTTTCTTCGGACATCAACTTGATCCTTCAAGTTACCGGGCTGACCGCGCCCGTGCGGTTTCTTCAAAACTTCATCAAACGGCGGCACCGGTGGCATCCACCCATGTCGTTCCGGTCCACCAGATGGGCTTACCGGCCGCGACAAGCGTGGTATCCATGTACATGACGCCTATTTCCGTGGCAGTGAGGGTCGGACGGTTGGCCGTTGTCCCCCGATTTGCGCTGTTCTGCCCCTTGGTGAAGGCGCTATAGGTGATCGTCCAGGTGAGCCCGTTGCCCGATCGCGCATGAAACAGCGTCGGGTAAGCCATGTTGGAAACGGTGAGCGGCACGCCGACAGCAGCGCCGTTGATCGTTCCTCCGGATGGCGGGTTGAAGGTCCACGTTCCCGTAGGGTTGAGATTGGCCCCGGTCCCCTCCGCCATGATGTAGACGGAGCCATAGCCGAACAGCCTGTTGAGGTCGCTGTCCTGCGCCAGATTGATCGTCTGCGTGTTGCGCGAAATATTGTAGAACGACATCGGCGCCGGGGTGGTCGTCGCAGTGATCGGCGACGTACTTCCTCCCGCAGCGAAATCATGTGACGGCGTAAGCGTCGCCAAGCTCATGCCGTTGAAAACGGTCGATGAGAAGGAGAAGTTGTTCGACCCGTCGCGGGGGGCGAACGAAAGGCATTTCGCATAATTGATAACGCGAGCCGATCCGAAGATATAGCCGCTGTCATCGGTGGTCAGCTTGACGATATCGAAGCTG
The DNA here is from genome assembly GCF_900167915.1 of Rhizorhabdus histidinilytica. GTDB lineage: Bacteria > Pseudomonadota > Alphaproteobacteria > Sphingomonadales > Sphingomonadaceae > Rhizorhabdus > Rhizorhabdus histidinilytica. The sequence goes on from NZ_FUYM01000001.1 coordinate 694,623, forward strand.
TTTCCCTCGTAATAGGACAGCGCGCACTGACCACCTCGGGAGCCCGACGTAATCGAGGCGCCGAGGACAAAGCCGACGCCGTTGCTCTGGAAAACCCCATTATCGACCGAGGTCATGTAGAGCGAGCGGTTGTATATCCCGATCGCACACTGGATGGCGTCCAGCGTGCCGATGTAGATGCAGCTCGCATCCCCGCCGGCGGCATAGAACCCTCCGCCTACGAGAAGCTCAAGATTGGCCGGATAGGTGACGGTGCTGTCGATCCACGGATAGACCGTGATCTTGTTCGATACCGTGTCTATGGCCGTGATGAAGTAGAGCCCCCCACCGATGATGCACATACTGATCCCGGCCTCGATATAGCTGGGAACAGTGTTGCAGGTGAGTTCGGTGCGCTGTCCGATGCTCCCGGCGCTCCCGGTATTCGATACCGAGCTGACCGTCAGAGTCACACCGGTGGTGCTCCGCGTGCCGCACCAGCGGGTGCTTACCAATCCGAAATTGTTGAGGGTTGTGGTCCCCGTGTTCTTGATGCCGTAATACTTCGTGTATTGGACATAGATCATCTCGGAATTGAGACGGGCGCAGTTGTTGATCAGGACGCCGATGCCATTGGTGCGCGTGGACCAGGTAGAACCGCCGCCACCCCAGACCGCCAGCGATCCGGTGAGATTGCCGAAGTTCCAGCTATCGAAGCGAACAATCTCGTCCTCTGCCGTGAAGGACGCGTTGATCCGGGCCTGACAGTTGATGACCGGCGAAGCGTTGGCGGTGCCGGTGAACGTGATTTTCGACGTGACCTTAAAGACGCCCTCCATGAAGGGAATCTTCGTGTTGTTGCTCATGACGTAGTTGGCAAAACGCTGAAGGGCCACGGTATCATCAGCTACGCCATCGCCGACCGCGCCGAAGTCATAGGGCGTCACGCGCTCGCGCATCTTGTCCTGGGACGTGCGCGCCACAGCGCCGGTGCCTGCCTGAATGAAGCCGACATAGGACGATCCGGCCGATGACCCGATATTGGCGACGAACTGGTCGAACTCTACCGACGATGCAATGCCCGGGATATTGTCATATGTCCGGATCGAGCCGCCATCAGCGTCCTTCAGCTCATATTTGTAGTTCTGCGTCGATAGCTGCCAGATTTCGCTCGGAGGACGCCCGGCGCTGTCCAGTTCGACATAGGGACCGTTGGAGACGTTCCCCGAGCTATCCGCATAGGTCGCCTCTGGGGTCGTCGTTCCGGCCTGATAGGTGTAGAGGCGACCGCCCGACAATATCCGGCCGTTGTCATCGAGGAACTGCCAGCCAGCCCCGCCGAGTGGAGAGAGTGCGACGTCCACCATCGCGGCTACTCGTAGAAAACCGTGACCTTGGGGCCGGTTCCCCCAAGGACCACATAGAGGCCATTCGAGAAGCCAACGCCGCCCTCATCGCCGGTGAATACGTAATTTCCCGGTGCGGCAGGCGTGAACTGAGCGACGATCGGATTTCCGGTGCCGGTATCGGCGGAATCATAGATCGCGACGGTCGGATTGGTGCCTGCGCTGACGAAAACGCCCTTGAGCTTGCCGATCCCCACCTTCACATTTGCGGTGGTTTCGAGATATTTGAAGATTGCAGCCATTTTCCCTACCCCAGAAACCTCAGTTTGTAGATGGTGCGAAGATAAAGCTCGCAGACCTCATCGATCAGGTTCTGGAGCGGTGAATCGTCCTTGGAGCACACGGAAAATCGGCCATTTTCGATCTCGCCAAGCTGCCCCTCAAGGAACTTGACGATATCGTTGCCATTCTTGGGCTTTGGCAGGCTGATCGGGCCGATCAGGCCGTGTCTGCCCTGATATGTCTCCGCGAAATCATCGGCGAGCCCAATAATTCCCTCGTAAAACTTGTTGAGCGCCTTGTGCCTGGCATAGGAGCGCGTGTTCAGATGCGCCGAATGGGCCACATCTCGCCCCAGAAACAGCAGGCCGATGAACTGCGCGGCGTTCATTCCGCCATCCCCGCCGCTGGTGCCGGAGGCGCGCCCGGAGGAGGCATCATTGCCCCTCCAGCATCAGTTTCCGGCCCCTCTCCCCCGCCAAAAAGCGGCTCGTCAGGCGTCTCGCCGATGAATTGGGAGGTTTCCAGCGCGTCACGAAGCGTCGAAAGCACGAGCGCCTGCACATCTTCCGGTTGCAGGCCGGTATTCATCGCGGAAATGCGCTTGGTTACAGCGTCATATTCCTTGGTATCCGCGTCGCGCGCCTCAATCGAGTTGTGCGCGTTCTGGAGCATGCCCATCGCCTGCTCGAGCTGCTGCGTGAGCATCTGAATCTGCTGCTGCGCGGCTGCCAGAGCGGGGTTGTCGTCCTCTTCGCCGATGATCTTCGGATCGATCGTGCGCTTGATGCGCTCCGCCATGTCCTGTGCGCCCGGCCAGTCCATGTTACGGATCATCAAATCGCCGATGATCGGCCAAAGCTGCGGCGCGGCTTGCAGAACCGACACCATGCCCTCGACGGCCTCCTGCCGCTTGGTCATGTAGCTCGGGCCTGTCGTGACCATAACGTCATAGGTGCCGACGCCGGGGTTGTAGATCTTCTCGATCACAATCCCGGCTTCGTTCTTGACCTCCCGAACCGGCTCCAGCTGCGCCGGGTTGATCTTGACCATCTTCACTTCGTCATCGACGCCGATGATCCGTGCGATGCGCTGCGTGTCGTAGATTTTCGGGATCAGGTCGATCAGTTGCCGGGTAATGTGGCGGATCGCGCGGGCGAGATTGTCCACATAGTGATAGGTCCCAACATCGCCCTGACGCTCGCGTGCGAGGATCGCCTTGCCCGACTGCTCGTTCGACTGCGCGCCGAGCGATGCGTCATACTGACCCGTGGTGCCCTTGATGTCGTCCGAGGCGCCCATCTTGGCCTGCCAGAGGCCCGACTGCGGGAGAGGTGGTGCTGCGCGCTGCGGAAGCGGCAGAGGGCCTCCTTGCGCATCGGTGACATCGGGATTTACCTCAAGATACGGCCAGTTGTTCGTGTTGGCTGTCTTCCATTGGGTTTCGTAGCCCTCGAACTGACCGCCATAGCCGACAAACGGAGCCTTGGGAGCGAGCGCCAGCATCTCTGCTTCCTGACTCGTCCAGTAGTTGTACATGCGCTGCGCATCCTTGGCATTGCGCACCAGACCGGACAGCCAGACGCGGCCCTCCACCTCGAACTCATTGCCGACGACGCGGACGACGGGAATCCACTTGCCCGGCCATTCCCGGCTTTCGAGCACCTCGAAGCCGTTGGTCTTGACCCACATCACGCGCTTGCGCTGGACTTCGCGCGTCTTGATCGGTGCGCCCTGCGCCAGCTCGATCAGCTTATTGTTGCGATCGGAGGTGAACGCCGTCTGACCGCTGGCGTAGAGATTGAGCGTGTCGGCCTTGTACTCATAGTAGAAATATTCGGCGACGCGGACGGTATCCTGCTGAATCCACGCGCCGATGCTTTCGTCGCCTACGCCCTGATCCTGCAACCCGGTGACCGGCAGAGCGTCGGGAAACTCGCGCTCATACTCGTCCTTGGTCATGTCCTGCGTGATGAAGCACCACTCGGCATCCGAGCCGCAGGGGTCCTGTATCGTCGGGTCCATGTAGACCGAGAAGGCGTTGCGGATGCGCCCGATCTTAATATCCTGATCGAAACTGTCCTCGCGGCAATATTCGGTCAGGAGGCGGATATAGCCTTCGCCATAGGTGACCTGATTCTCGCAGGCCGTGTCATAGGCAACGTCGGCATCCGAGATATACTCGATGTGCCGAACCATGCCCTCGTAGATTTCGGCTACCTCGATGTCGGCGTTGTCATCGACTGGAATGACCTTGCCGCTCGGACGGTTCTGCCGCTGCTCGTTCGTGACCTGGCGCACATGCTGCGGGAGCTTGTTGATGGTCAGGCAAGGGCGCGCGTTGATCGTCTGTCCCTGCACGCTGCCGCGCGTGCTGAGCACGTCCATCGGCCATTGCCATTGATTGTCCGGCGAGCCCGCGAAAAAGCGGAGATCGTCCAGCTCATCCTCGCGGCTGTCGGAGAAGGCGGCTTCGGCCATGCGGAGACGCTGGCGCATGGTTGCCAGCATGGTCTCTTGAGACTTATCGAGGCCGCGCGCTTCCCCCGTCATGGGGGAGATCAGTTATACTAACTGGTACGTGTCAGACAGGGCTCTTTAATTCGGCCGCCACAGCTTCCCGGAACTCGATCGGCGAAGATAGGAGGCTGGATGAAGATTCTGCCGTAACCATATATCCATAAGGACTTGCTTGTGCCTCGCCACAGCCGTGATATGTTGCGCCTTTCTTCGTTCGCGCTCCAATGTTACGATTGCGCAAAATATCGCACGCGCATTGGCGTAGGGGTCGTGGAAGCCATGTCGCCATGCGTACATGCGCCACAGCCAGATCAGCGAGCGTGGGATTCTCACAGCATCCCCATGTCGCGCAACTGCCTCAACACGCGATTGGCATTCCAGCGATGCTCGAAGCCGCAAGCGCGCATCAACTCGCCCTTGGTATAATTCTCGTTCGCCGCCTGCTTGGCGATGACGAACGCGAGCACCTTGCGCTTGGCTCGGGTAAGCTGCCCCTTCGGTCGGCCACGGATCGTTGCCTCCTGCATGTTACCACTCCTCGTCCCTGCCAAAGCCAATGGGGCGCGCCGTGCGGTAGATTGGCGTGCCGTCTGACCAGATCAGGCCAGTGTCGACATCTTCGCTGCCGTCCACCTCGAAATGAGGCAATAGAGGCTTGTCCGTCGAAAACGTCTCATCTTCGACCCACCCGCGAGCTTTTGGCCTGCGAACGTACCTCATGCCCTCACGCTCCCATCCACGATGCGGAACCGGGCATGACGAGAGGCCGATGCACGATATCGCGCGATTGCCGGTTCCTGGGATTGCGCCGCACGGCCTCGCAGGCGTAGCGCAGCGCGTCGATCAGGTGATTGTTCTTGTCCTCCAGCACCGACAGGATTTTGTCCGTCAGGGGATCGCGCTTGTAGCTGTAGTGGGTCAGCTCATCGATAAGGTGGACGCAGCGCGGGTGGACGATGATGTCGTAGCTTTGGAGGAACGAAACGCCCTCCTCAAGCGACCGAGCGCCCTTCACCGCCGATTGTATCTTCGGGAAGCCGTGGCGGCGGAGATAGTTGATCGTCTCGGGGCGCGAGCTGTCCGAGATCAGCGGCCAGCGTTCGATCTCCGGGACGGCCATGAACAGGTCCGGCAACTCGTCGATCTCGCAGCCGATGCGATAGCTCTCGTAATCGACGTAGAGATTGTGGCCATCAATCCAGCACCGAAGCGCGCAGGACGGATCGATCGAATAGCCGAAGTCGGCGCCATAGCGGAAAACGGCACCGTTCGGTGGCTCGCATTCCTCGACGCGCCAGCGCTTGAACACGCGCGTTTCGCTGTTCGTGAGATAGCCGCCCTCCCACACATGGCGAAACTTCTCGGGATCGCGCTTGCGGTCGTATTCGGCCTCCACCAGCATCTCATCGGGACACCACGGATTGTCCTGATAGTTGACATGGACAACGATCGCGCCGGGCGGTGGCGTCTCCCCGCACAGCAGGGCATCGACAGGATCGTCCGGGCTGTTCGGGTTCCACGTGAACCACAGTTCGGAGCCGGGCTTGCGGATGGTAGGGCGCAACAGGTCCAGCGATCGCTGGCTGAGCGTCTGGGCTTCCTCGACCCATGCCCGATCGAACCCCTCCAGCGACTTGATGCTGTCGGCTGTGTGGTTCTGCATGCCCTGGAAGATGATCAGCCCCTTGCCGTGACGCGACTTGATGATTGATTCCTGCACCTCGAAATATTGCTGGGCACCGAGGCTCTCGATCTTCGCTTCCAGCAGGCGCTTGACCGATTGCTGGAGCGTTTTCTGCACCTCGCGGATGCAGACGCTCGCGCTGTTCTGGTCGATGATGTGCGCCTCGATCATGGCCTCCGCGCGCTCATGCGATTTGCCCGAGGCGCGCCCGCCCTTGATGCCCTTGTAGCGTGCGGGTTCAAGGAGCGGGACGGCCCAGCGCGGGGTCGGGATCGAGAGGACGCCTTCAGGCATCGGGGCTTTCCGCGCTCTTATCGATCACTTCACGCCGGATCGTGTTGATCACGTTCAGCGGATTGTCGGCATCGCCCGCGACTTGCATCGGCAGCACCTTGCCTACCAGCGTCATGAACGCGGCGGGGTTTGCCTTTGCCTGGTCGGCGAGGTACGTTTGCCCTCCAGCGTCGTCCAACGCGCCTAGGATCATATCCTTCAGCGCTTTCGTGACCTTGTTGGGCGTGCCTTTCTGGCGACCGCCGGTCTTTTGCCTACCCGTCTCTAGTTTAGACATGGACAACCTCCTGCCGAATGCCCTCTATTTTGCCCGGAGAGGTGCCTTGTGGCGCGAAGAATGGATTTTGGGTACAAAGACACCATTCACCCCTCCCGCGCCTTGAGATGGCCATTGATCCCAGCCTCAAACGCGAGAAGCTCGATCGCCTCGATCACATATTGGATCGTGTCGAAGCGGTTATAGATATCCTCGCCGAGAGGATTGGCAGCTGCGTGCTTGGCACGATAAATGTTCAACCGCTTCTCGAATGCCTTGACGATACGGTCGAGCGCGTCCGCTTGACCCTCGCTCATCCCTGCTTCTCCTTGAGATGATCCCCGCGCGAGATTTTGGCTGCCGCGAGGTACAGCGCATTGTATGCGCCGGCGCTCCAGGCGTTGCTCAGATGCTCTGTCCCCGGCTGTTCGGGATCAGGCGCGCGGTTGAGTGCGGCCTCAGCTCGTTGCTCCAACCAAGCCACGATCGCGGCGCGCTCGGCTTCGGCGCTCTGTCGGAAATCAGGATCGCCCATTACTTCTCTCCCACGGCAGCGCGGATCATGGCGGTGAAGATCGGATCGAGGTCGTCAGCAGTGCCCGACCAATTGCAGGGCGTCTCATCCCAACCGGATTGGCGCATCTCTCGGCTCACATTCTCGGCGAGCGCGGTGAGGCAGGCGCGGGCCAGAATGTCGTATGGGCACTCTTCGGGGAGGGCCAAGCCGGGATAGTCACGTGACCACGACACGGCTCGCTCTTCCATCGCCCGAGCGCAGGCTGTCAGGGTGTCGGTCATGGGGCTTTCCTAAAGGACGGGTAGGTCATCACCATGCACACGACCCATGTATTGAAGGTGAGCAAGAGCAGGCGATTGAACGGAGGCCACCGATCGATGCTGGGCGGCATTTCCCAAACCGTGAATGCGTAGGCAGCGACCAAGAACAGGTTCACGGCCACAAGCCAGATCAACGCGAAGGCCAACTTCCGTTTCATCACTCCTCTCCCTTGATGGCTGGGGTGGCAGCTAAAGCAGGGGTAAGGTCACGTGCGGAAACCCAAGCATCCACCGGCTTTGCGCCACGTCGCTTCACGTCAAAAATGATCTTGATCGGATCATGAAGGAGATCAGGCCGAATGTTCTCAATCGTCGCGAGACGCCCCTCCTTCGCAAACTTGCGGTAAGGCAGATTCCACGATGGGCAGAAGTTCAGCGTAACGCGGTCGCCGACTGCAAAATCACTCATATCCTCTCTCCCTTCTCGACCTTGGCGGCGGGCATGAGCTCTGCGTCCGGGAAATGCTGCTTGGCCTGCCTGACGATCTCCACGGTCGCGAGAAGCGTTGCGACCTCATTGGGGGTCAGCAGCACCAGCGGTTCGCCATAGCGGGCTGCAAGAGCGTCTCTGGACCCCTTATGCTCGGCTATGACGACCTGGATGCCGGACGCATCGTCCATGCCCATCAGATAGGCATCCTCTGGCGCCTGAGCGGCTTCCATGGCTTTGCAGGCAGCAGCCCAGCCACGAACCATGGCCTCAGACTGCACGCGCAGTTCGTCAGACGCGCCGATCGTGAAGGCGGCGTGATAGAGCTCGATCTGCTCGGTGAGGGCCTCATGGAGATCGGCATCCACCCGCTTGAGCGAGGATAGCCGCCACCGGGAATGATAGGCTTGCTCGGCGGGCGCGACGAGTTCGAGGGCGGCGGCGCAGGCGGCTTCAGTTGGCATGGCAACCGCCCTCCGACGCATGGCGACGGGATGGCAGGGCACTCGCGCGCGCGTATACCCCTATATCTCTCTCCATTTTCCTTTTTCCTACACCATATAAAGTTTTATAAAAAAGTGCCCCAGTGCCCCTGACCGACACCTTCACCATTGAAATCAAAGGATTATTTGTGGGGGCACATTTGGGGGCACATCTGCGGATGGGGGCACAAAAGTGCCCCGCGCTCAGAAAAAAGTGACCCCCTGAGGTGGCGAAGTGCCCCAAATGTGCCCCATAAAGTGCCCCGGACATTTCGGCTAAAACCTTGTTTTAGCGAGGTCTCTGCCGGTTGGTGGGGCAGATACCGGGGGCACTTTTTCTTCATCAGAAGAAGAATTGATCACATTCCTGTAAGCAGGACGCATGTCATAATACCGATTGACCTCCTCTTTCACAAGGGAGAAGCCGACCTTCTTGTCGAATCCCGCTGCCGATCCCACGCGGTGATCCCAAGCGAATAGACCTTCCTCATTGAGTCGTATCCCGCCGAACATTCGCTCGCCGTGTGATTTGCATTCATCTATTGTCGGGAAGCGGGAAAGGATCTCTCGCGTGATGGAATTTGATGAGAAATCCTTCCCATCTTCACTCTCCAATGCCCACCAGCCATTGAAGCTGGCTGCGAGATCTTTTCGAGCGACTTTAGTATCATCCGACAGCTCGACGCATTCGCGTATCCAAGTCCCAATCGGGTCATTGCTGTCCTGGAAGCTTCGCTTGGCATCCGTCATAGGTGCCGGCGGATCGAACCGACCACGCGCCATGACACGCCGCCTGCCTTCCACAGCCCACCAAAGGACGCCGGTAAGCTCCTCGGCTATCACCTTGTCGGCGAGGCTTTCGTAGCCCTCGGGCTCGGGAGCGGTTTCCGGACGCACGACCGTCATCGGCAATATAAGGCTTCGGTTATATGTGGCGTCCGACTTGTCGTTGACGCGCGGTAGATTGTTGGCGGTCAGCATGACCGGAAAGCCGAAGCGACCTTCCCAGTTCTTACCGCCCTTCATCTGCGCCGAGGTGTCCTCGCCGGTCACGACGACCTTATAGGTCTCGGCATCGAGATATTCCTTCGGGCCAATCGCGTCGTCAGCGATCCACCCGCGCTTGCCGATGAGCGGCTCCTTGCCGAACCGGCCCTCAAGATCGCGCATCAGTGCGTTGCAGATATGCTTGGGGCCAAGGAGGCCACGCAGCACCTTGGATACCTGTGTCTTGCCGCTGCGCGATGGCCCATGGACCAGCATGCCTTTAAGCAGCGGTCGACTGCGCGTGACCGCGATCGAGACGCCGTACCATTCCTGGATTGTCGAGATGATCTCTGCGGAGCAGCCCCGGTCGGCGAATGCGCCCTGAAGGAAGTCGAGCCATGCCGGACATTCGCGCGAGCCCCGGACGTTGGCCGACACCTTGAATAGAGCATAGTGCTTCGGGCTATGGTCGATGATCTCGAGCGTGTTGAGGTCGAGACAGCCATCCTCTGCGATGAGCAGGCCGTGCGCGTCGAACGTCACCTCGTTATGAGTGAGTTCCGGCCTGTCCATGAAATAGGCCTTGGCAGCATTGAGCAGCGCCGTCTTTGGTTCGAGACCCAGCGCCGCGCAGGCTTCTTGAATAATCGCCCGCAAGCGCTGGTGAAGCGTGTCGTTCCAGACCTCCCAGATGCCGCCTTCATAGCAATAGGTGGTCCCCTGGGTATGCATCACCGGCCCGTATCGCTCTTTCCACACTCCGATCGCGGCCTTCCCCACCGCGACAGTGGCCGACTTACTTTCCTTGACGGTACCCTTGGGAGACGGCTCTTCCTCGTCATCCGCATCCGCATCATGAACGAGCTTCAGCGCAGCATTGCCGCTGGTGGAGGGAATCACCCTTTGGGGTGCTGATTTCTGCCGCTCCTCGACCTTTTTGCGGCCAGAGGAAATCATGTTGCGGAGCGCCTTTTCCTCCGCGCTCCAGTCCCATCGATCATTGGCCGGCGCGTGATGAGCAGTCGCCTTCAGCAGCATCTCGACGATCTCGTCATCGTCATAGCCGCGCGCGAGGAGACTCATCGATACGCGAAGTTGTGTCGGATGGATGCCGTTGCGATGATGGCCTGGGACGATCCCTGCCAGTTCAGCTTCGACATCGATTGCAGGCTCGTAGCCGACCTCGCGTGCGTAGCGAACGAATGGGTCGGTCTCGACGACAGGCCGCGGCGCTTCGATGCGACCATGCAGGACGGCGCGCTGCGTGCCCAGCCATAGGCGCAGCGTGTCGAAGTCATGGACGCGGCCGCTGTTCTCGATCACCTCGCACAGGGCGGGCTGTCCATCATAGAGCAGCTTGGTAGCGCTCTTACTGTTCATCGTGCCTGGCAGGCGCAGGATGCGGGCGAGTTCGGCGCATTGGAGGTCGCCTGCCAGCACCATGGCAAGCTGGCGCAGACATGCGGTTACGACCTCACGGGTATGCTGGCCCGGCGAAACGTCGACAGGTTGTTCGAGCAACCAATAGGCATGGAGGCCACCGCCTGAATTGACGATCAGCGATGGGGGATGTGGCAGGAAATTGAGCGCGGCCAAGGCATCGTCACCGGAGATGCCCTGCTTCGCACAGTCGATATCGACCCAAAGCGCGGGGCATTCGGCAACCGTATCGAGATTGCCGCTGGTGGCGCCCTCCTGCCGCGTGCAGACACCGAAATACACGCCGATCCCGTCGACGTCCTTCTCGATGCAGAAGGACACGCGCTGGAGGTCGGTATCGGTCATCACCGACTTGGCACCGGCCAGTCCCTTGACGTTCGGGCACGCGCGCAGCTCGACCTTGTGAAGGGTCTCGGCGAAGAAGCCCTTCAGAAAGTCAGCCGTTGCGGTGTAATCCCTGTTTCGCATCATGCCCCCGTAGGCTGGTGTGGAGTGGTCCCGGCAGCGTTGCAGCGCCACCGGGACCGGAAGTCTCAATTAAAAGCGGGTCTTCGCGCCGGCTGCCTTCGTGGCGGCCGGCGTCTCCGTCACAGTGGCACTTGCTGAAAGGGTATCATCCTCTTCGACGGCTCCGACCGGAGGTGGCACGCTGCCATTCTCGACCCAATCGACGATGTTGAGCACGGGCACGTAGGTCTTCTTGTAGACCGGGTGCATGTAGCTGTTCCGGGCCAGTTCCAGGACCGGAAACAGGCCAGGGTGCTGGCCCCGCTGGGCGGCATATGCCTTGCACAGGTTGCCGATGCAGCCGATGCCACCCTTCGACGACGCCGAGAACGTCATCTGCTCACCGGTCTCGGGATCCGCGAGCGGAAGTTCATTGGTGAAGTTCCACGGGTCGACCGGCTTGCCGTCCGCGTCGGTGTCCCAGAGCGTCTGGTCGGTGTAACCGAGTTCTGCGCGGCTATCGGGTCGGATACCGGAGGTAAGCAGGTTCATCCGGCGCTCGGCCGGCTTACCATCCTCCCAGCGAATCCACCCGATCGAAAGCTCGTTCATATTGGCGACGAGCAGGCGACCGAGTTCGACATCCTGATTGTCCTGCCCGAGCAGCCATTCGCCCTTGGAGAACTTCAGGAAGGTGCCGCCATTGGCGGCTTCCGCGCCATAGGCTGCAAAGGGATCATATCCCCCCTGCACGGCGATCGCGCCGCCCTGTTCGACATTCGTAAGTGCATTCATCTTCTTGCTTCCTTCTACTGAAAGGCCGGCGCTGGCCGGTCCTGATGTTCAAGCCGCTCCTGTGCGGCTTGAATCTCACGCTCGAGACCGAGGAAGTCGTCTTCCCCGTCCCAAAAAAGAGGGAGTTCGGCCTTGAATTGCGCGATGTCGGCCGCAATGCTGGTGACATAAGCCTCCAGCATGTTGACATCCTCACAGGCGCCAAGTTCGCTGATGATCTCGGCGTAGCGGAGGCGCGCGGCCGCTCGGGTTTTCGTGACACCGACTAGGCGATCGGGCGCCGTACTGGTGGCCTTCCTGCCATAAGCGGCGAACGGATCGGTCATGCCCTGCCTCCCGCATGCAGGAGAGCGCGGGCACGAAAATAGACGTTGGTTTCCGGCGGCAGTGGATCGTCCAGGATTTCGTTGCCGAGGCGCAGATTGAGCCGGTTGCAGTGGCGATCGACCATGCGCAGCGCGTAGATGCGAACATCCTGGCGGCTCTCCGGCAACCAGCTTTCCGCGATAGCTCCGATCAGTTCATCGCCGTCCTGCGGCTCGATCTTGCGAAGATAACGATTGAACGCCCGCAGACGTGGCTCGCTGGCCAGCGTTGCGCGCGCTTCACTGGTCTTCCACTTGCGATAGCGCGCCGACAGCCGTTGCTTTTCCTCCATCCGCTCTTCGAACGCGGACTTGACGTCCTTACGGAGCTGCGCACGCATCTGCGGCGCGGGAATGGCCTTGTTGCCATATTCGGCGAACAGGTCGTCCATGGGCGACTGGTAGGTCATGCCGCCACCTTCATGGCGGGCACAGGCGCACCCCATTCCCGCAGCTTGGCGAACAGCGACGCGCTGTTGTTGAACACGCCGCAGTTGAAGCCGGCTTGTGTCAGCCAGTTGAGCCAGTTGATCTGGTCGACGGACAGGGAGCCGTTGCGCGCCTTGATCTCCACGAACGCGATGCCGCCGGGCCAGAGGATTGTCGCGTCGGGGAAGCCTGCCGCCAGTCCCTCAGCCTTGCTCTTACGAGCCTCCCACATGGTGCGGCGCGCACCGTTGGGAGTCGCCACAAAGCGGAGCTTCGGCGCGATCTTGAGCAGCGTCGTGCGCATGCGCACCTGGATGGCAAGTTCATCGCCCTGCTCTGCGTTAGCGCGTGGATCGACGTGGAAGAGATAGCCGGTCATGCGACCCTCTTCCGGCTGTTTTCCTGAGCGCGCACAGCTTCTTCCAGCACGACGCTTTCCAGCTCGGTCAAAGCGCGGGTGCGCCCGATCGCGGTATAGCGCTCCTCGATCTCGCGATTGTTCATGCCGGGCGCGAGGCGCGCTTTTGCATCAAGGATGCAGCGCCGGCAGTAGAGATGCGTCTTGGTAGCCGCGCACTCGGCGCTGGTGCAAACGTCGGGATGCCGGCGCATCTCCAGCAACTTGGGACGCCCTTGCAGGTTACGCGGAGCTTCGTAGTTGAAACTTACCATAGCCGTTCTCTCGTTATCGGGGTGCCGCCCAACACCCCGGCGAATGGGGTTAGGTGGCGCAGCGGCACAGCGCGCTGTCAGCGGCACGAGCATCCGAAGTGTCGTCGAAAACCCGGTAGACGAGCCCGCGAGCGGTCAGCATGTCGCCGGCCTGAAGCGCTGCGATGAAGTCGCCGATCAGATTATGGTCGACGACGGGCTCGACATCAGGAATACCCTCGCCCTCACAGAGCCCGCAGGCATCGTTGATGTCGCCTTGGTCGACCGCGACCTCAAATATGCTCAGAGTGTCATCTTCGCTGAGTGTCGAGATGTCTTCTAAATCGCGTTTTGCCAGCGCGTTGCGGATTTCCGCGATCGACACGCGGGCAGTCAGCTTCACGGTTCCCACATATTTCATGCTTTCCTCCCACGAAAGCTCATGCTCTCGGTGACTTGCTCAACCGAAAGGTTCATGTGCTCGGCGATGCGATTGAACGGGACCTTGGTGGTCGCGTAATAATCGAGCATCGTCTTGATCTTGGCGTTGAACTGGCGCTCCTTGTATTCGCGCGCATTCTTCACGATCGGCGCGGGAGCCTGGAACATCTGGAGCGTTCGCTTGGATGGGCTGCGCTTCTTGGGCGCGCCCTCAACTTCGACAAGGTTCAGGCGCAGCGGGTTCGCAAGTGGCGCATCGACGAGCGATTGCATGAACTTATCCATGGAGCTTCCCCACCTTGATCAGATGAGCCCGCATGGCGCTCGTGGTTTTACGGATAGCCTTGCGCTGCTGTCGGGCCTTGCGGGACAGGGGCTTGGCGGCGAGGCGGGTGAGGAAGCGCGTCATGCTGCAATCGCCTCGCGCTGGCGCCGAGACATGTTGCGGCGAGCCTTGAAAGCTCGAAGCTCTTCGTTCTGCGCCCGAAGTGCATCGCGCTGTGCGATGGCGATCTGGTAATCACGAAACCAGCGGTCGCCGCGCTTCTCGGTCAGGGCAATGCGCGCCTCCAGCGTCGCGATCCTGCGGCGAGCCGGATTGAGCGCGAGAAGCTGGATACCGATCCCGGCGGCGGATGCCCCGGCGAGCGCGAAAAGGAATTCATGGTACATGGGTATTCCTCCTGTTGGTTAGGCGGCGCCGCGCAGTTCATCTGCTTGGCGAACAATGGCGTTCAGCGCCCCGAGATGCGGCCGCAGCAGCGCGGCAATCGCGAGCGTCTCGTTGTGATCGCGGTGGCTGTCGTCCTGGCTGCGGATCAGCGCGGCCATGGCGTCGATCGTCCCAGCGGCCGTGCTGAGGTCGTTCGCGGCCTCGACAGTCATCGGGACCATCTTGAAGCCGTAGAGCGCCGCAACCTCGTAGAGCGCGGTCGGGTCGGCGAAGAGGCTGTTGAAGATCGTGTGCGCCTCGGGGAGATTGCTCGCCGTCACTGCACGATCGATCGTCTTGGTGCTGTCCAGCCCCATGGCAGCGGCCATCGTGCCTTTGCCGACAGCAGGCCATACCCGCCCCCAAGCCGCAGCAAGGGCGCGCTGAAACTTGTCCTTCTGGATCGGCTCGCGCTGACAGACTTTTGTGCGTTGCGTCATTAGAGCTTGTCTCCATTATGGACCGAACCGCCCACAGCAGCGCCTTCACCGCCGTCGTCATCTCGCCGGGGTGCTGGTTGGTGGTGCGGGGTGTCGCGACCCGGGTCCCATTCACCGGCAGCATCGATCTCGGCGACCGTGCTGTGCGGATAGGGCCAGATGGCGGCTGCGGCGGTGGGAAGAGCACTCATGCGGCCTCACTCCGGGAGGCGCTTCCATGAGCCGTCCGCGCGATAGTCAGGAGCAGATCGCGGAAGGCGGGTGGCGTTCCGATGCGTGGGCTGCTGTCAGTGCCGCCCCCGCGCCCTCCAACTTCTCCCAGACGCTTGGCACGGGCGAGGCCCATGCGCGCAATGATCGCCGGATCGAGGCGCGGTTCCCCGATACCCCAATCCAGTTCGGGCAGCTCGCAACCGACCGCGTAGAGCCAGGTCGGCTTGCGGGCGTAATGGCCGTAGCGCCCCTGTTCGACACAGCAGGTCCACCCGCCATGAAAGTCGGCGGCGATCCAGCCACCCTCACGAGGAGGCCGGTTCAGCCCGAAATGCGCCCATGCATGGCTTTGGTCGGGATGCTCAAGGATGCCACCCCATTTCCGGACGGCTTCAAGCGCAGCCTTGAAGCAGCCGCCATCGTCGCCCTTGATCTTCCGGATGCCGGTCTTCTTGACGGTCAGCGGCTGACCAAACCACATCTTGCCCCAGCGCTGGCAAGGCGGGTGCGCCACGACCGGATGCGGGCCGGTGTACTGCCGGGCATCCCGCGCTTCATCCCACGGGTCCACATCAGGCAGCCCGAAATAGCAGCCGCCGGTTTCGACGTAGAGAGCCGCGATCATTCCCCCTGCTCCCTGATGATCCGCAGCGCTTCACGCTGTTCATCTGAAAGACCGTCGTGATCTTCGGGATCGAGTTCGTCGGCGCGGGTCAGCATCCACATGGCTGCGAACCACAGGGCGATCGGGTAAAGGATGATCGCGCATCCCGCCGCTGCGAGACGGTCGGCTTCGGTCCAGATGATGGGGAGCACGGTCATGCGGCTGCCTGCGGCGCGCGTTGGTACTCCGCCATAAAACGCATCAGCCGCTCGGCATTCCTGAGCGTCAGCGAACGTCCATTGCGGAGATTGCTGACGAGGTTGCCATCACCTAGCGCGTCCAACCCTAAGCGCGTGGGCTTGATGTTGGTATCGGCGATGAAGGCGTCGATTGCCTGCAAAAGCTCGGCGTCGGTCATAAGCATGACCAGATTGATAAGATATTTCTGATTACATGGCAACCATTAGATCAGATATATCTGAATTGGCTCTCGCGCGCCTGCCGTGGGATATTTCTCACATGGCGAAGTTCCAGAAACCCGATGTGCGGCCGCAAGTTCTGCGTTTCATGGCGCGCTTAGATGAAATACGTCCTGACGACCTGAAGGACTCGGAACACTGCAAGCTTGCCAAGGTGAACAGCAATTATTTGCAGAACCTGCGTGAGGGCAAAGAACCAGGATTGTTCAAGGCGGACCGCCTTGCCAGTGTCGCAGGTGTCACACTGGCCGAGCTTATGGAGGGGGTGGGTAGACCATTTTGGCCTAATGCAGAGCAGCTCGCCTCAATGATCGATCGGGCAATGGGAGAGATTCCCGCCATTGCGACGCGCGCGGAGATGCCGCGATACGTCGCCCAAGGTCTTCTGAAGCGGCTAGAGCGATTTCGATCTCACGGGATAATTGACGATGACGATGAGGATATAGGCTCCGCTCCCGATACGCCCGCTCCAACTCCGACCGCCACCACTGAAGGCGCTCCGGCAGAACCGCGCATTCAAGCGAACAAGTGACACATCCAACCTCGCACGCAGGCTCGCGCAGCAGTAGCTCCTTAGCCATCGACTCGACCCTCCGTTCCATGTTTGTTCTCATAACGGGCTCCCTGAGTCGAGATTGTTTTTCCTATAATTTTCCTATCGGGTGCGAATGGGCCAGCTTCGTTAGGAAAGCTTACCCAAAGGTTAAAGGTCCGAATTCGACCGATTTCCGGCATCGCAACGGCCATTAAAACGGGGTGGGTGGGATGATCTGGGCGCCGACGATTCTTCAGCGCGTCATCTTCGGTTTTGGAGCTGTCGGCTGCTTTCTGTGGGCGCTTCAGCGACCGGGCCACGGGTCGGGCGATGTGTTGCCAATGGTACTATTTGTGGCCGCGACCGCTCTCGGCTACTTGGCGGCGTGGCCCATGGCTCGCGAGCGAGATTGATCTCCCGCGACCGTTTTGGACATGAAATCATTTGACGACTCGAAGGACGGTGGCGACAGCGAGTGTGTAGTCAGGGTGGATAGCGTATGTTCCAGACGGCCATAAGCCTGCTCGATCGCCAACCCAAAGAGATCGCGGGCTCCAATATCGTACTGCCCACCGGCAGCGGTCTATCGGCTCAATGGAAGACCCAGCAGGAAGGCTCGATCTCTCGATACGAGAGTGAAAGCTATGAGGCGGACCGGACCATCTCGATGCTGTTCGGTGGCTTCATCGCCACTACGCTCGACAAGCAATATCCGGTGCTCGACGTGGGCTGCGGCCTGTTTCGAGAACTGCCCTCCTATGTGAGCGACATGGGGCTGCGCAGCTACATCGGCATGGAGCCGCTGGAGGTGATCGTCGAGCGCGACTATCCGTGCCTGGTTGGCTCCGTCGCGGAGGATATTCCACTTAAGGATGGCAGCATCGGGGCCGCGATCTTCGCGACATCGCTCGATCATATCGAGAAGCCGGAAGTCGCAATCAATGAGGTCCTACGCGTCCTTCGGCCCGGTGGTAGCCTCTATTTCTGGAATGGTCTCTACGACCCGCATATCCTTGCCGAGCAAAAGACGTTCGGCAATATCCTCAACCATTCGCGCGGCCTGAAGCGAGCGCTGCGGGTGCTCGTACCGCAGATCGAATATGCTGTCCTGCTGCGACGAATGTGGAACCGCAAGCGCGACCTGGCGGCCGGCCGGCCGCTGGACCACGCCCACTATCGCTATTTCACGCAGGCCAAGATCCAGGCGGACATGGAATCCTATGGCCTACGGATCGTCCGGCAAGTGTTGGTGCCTGGGAGCAATTCCCATTTCTCGGAATGCAAGCCGATCAAGCGCGTAGCGTCGCGATGATCAATCCTGGGGTTAAAGGGGGAGGGATTTATGCGCGGCATGTTCCTTGTGGGTCTATTAATGCTCGGCGGGTGTGCGCCAACGATCAAGGCAAATAACGAGCTGGGCGGGATCATCGATCTTAAGGTAGGGCATCGAGAAAACGCCGGCCTCGCCCTCGCAGATGCCGAATGCCAGAAATACGGGAAGCGAGCTCGGATAACGAACAACGACGAATGGACCGGCCAGATGCGCTATGAGTGCGTCAAACCTTGAAAAATGGGGCGCAAATGCGGCGGGCGGGCTTGCTGTTGGGTGTCCTGACATTGGCCGGATGCGACGGGCTCAAGTTGAACAAGGTCCAGCGCGACCAAGTTTATGAGATATCTGAAACCGTGGCGTCGGCCCAAGCCATCCGACAAGCTGAAACGGAGGGCGGCCTTTCAACGCGAGTCACGGACCTTGAGAACCGCGTGAAGCTACTCGAAATGCGGGCGAGCGAGAACGACAAGGAGCATAAGCTGATAGCCACGTCCGTCGACCGCTTCGCTGGAAAATACAACGAGCATATCGAGACGATGCACCGCTGACCCTATCCCCTAGGACTGAGGGTGGGGAGTAAGTCGAATTGGATGCGTTATGACTCGACTCTGGCGGGGTGTTTGGTAGGTTCTCGCCCGGAGATTTTCATGGACGATGACGCGGCTGCGGAAGATTTTTATGCGGACACCATGGCGCGTTATCGCCACCGTGATGTCCCGACCATTTATGCGGACGGTATACTCGGGCATGCATCCGCAAATGGGGTCCATCGGTTGACTTTCGTGCAGCAGATTTTCGACCACACGCCTGGGGCAACCCAGACGGCGATCGTGCCTGTCTTGGTGCTGGCTTATCCCACTGAGCAATTAGTGGGCTTGGCGCGTAGCGTTATCGAGTTTCATGAAAACCTAGCCAGAAAGAATGTCGAAAATGCTGAATGAGAGCATTCTGCTCTCGCGTGCTGGCTTCCAAGCGCCGGCCCGAGCATCGAACACGCCCAAGTCGGCAAATGCCCATTTCGGGAGAATACCATTCGCCGGGCTCTCAACCGTCTCTGTAAATTTGGCGTCTGCATACGTATATAAGGGGCAGACGGATCAGCGGCTCGCGACTCCACAGGATATGAGGATCGAAGTGACGAATGCTCGGGAGGATAGGGCTCTCTGCTTAGCTGCAACGCTGAGCGCAGCCTTTTTCGTCCTAGCGCTGATCGCCGCCGGCCTCTCGTTTGTGCCGCGCATATCGGAAATATCCAAGACCGCCGGGCTCGTTTTGCTGCTCATTTGCATATACTTCGCCAGCTCGGCGTCTGACCTGGCACGCGATGATGGCGAGTGACGCCAATACCAAATTCATCAAAAAGGCGATAAAGAACTCATCCAAGCTTTTTTGGCGAGGCGTGGGCGGCTTGGTCGCCGCCGCGCTCGTATACCGTTTCCTACCCGATACCGATGAGACTCCAATCATCGTGATGAAATGGCTATTGGTCGCCGTAGCGGCAGGGAGCGCTGGAGCGACATTGATAGGCATTTTCGCCAAGGGCAAATAGCGCAAGGCCCTAACACCCCCTCAACCGCCCTCCCCGATCGAATTTCTCCCATCGCACCGCGACGCCGGCCCGGATCGCCAAGCACGACAGGTCGCGGCCGTCTGGTAGCGTCGCCCAGGCCGTGACGCGCGTGTAGCTTTTGCGTATCGGCTCATAGGTCAGCCGCACGGGCTCGGCGAAATAGATCTGCCCTCCATTCGGTGAGCGTGTTTCCCGCGCGATCGTAGCCCCCATGGCCCCTGCCATCCGCCGCCGTTGCTCGATCGGATCACCGGGCGCGCAGGGCTGGTTTGGCCGACACGTCCCATCCATCTCCAATGCCCCAATGCCTTGCAGGCGGAGCTTCGTGCCGTCTGCGCAGTGGATGGGGCCGTCAACGTCGTGGAGGGCGATGGCGAGGCAAAGCAACATCACGGGCGAACTCGCATCATTCTGTGTCAGACTCGACTCTACCTGACCAAGCGGTAGCATTTGGGGCGAGGGGGAATCACATGAGCAACGCAGCGTCAGAAGATGGAAGTGTTGCGCTTCCTCCAAGCGCGTTACTCAAGTTACGCCGTGCCGACCAGCATATCAGCGATCTTGTTGGGCTAGTCGATGCATTTCTTGACGAACGCCCGTTCAAGTTGATCCGCCGCTTCGATCCAGATACTGGCGACCTGACGATTTCGATTAAGCAGGAGAAGCCCACGCCAGATATCATCCCGCTCACCTTGGGCGACGCCCTACACAATCTCCGTTGCGTATTAGACCACACCTATTTCGCCATTATCAGTCGACATACCCACAGGCGCGATAATATTCAGTTCCCGATCTACAGGCCAGAAATCAAAGAGAGTGTGTTGGGGCGTCGCCTCATAAAGCTGACCACGAAGGAGGTCGGTAGTGCTGTTGAAGCTTGTGAACCTGAGCCCGGCGGCCGCTACGGCATCTATGAACTCGATGCCATTGACGTTGAAGATAAGCATCGGGTCCTGCTCATCACAGCTAGGGGCGTAGATATTCCGGCGCAACTTTTCAACTTTATCGCCCCCGAAGCTGGCTTGATCATTACCGGACCTGGCATAGTCCGCTTCGCTGGCGGCGATGGCGGTGAGGATAATTATATCTTTAGCGTCCCCCTTCCCCCATCGCATCCCACAGCCCAATCTGGCGCAATCGAAACGGACATTCCCGTGCGGGTAAAGTTTGCTCTTACCTTCGGAGATGGGCCATTCGCTGGCACAGATATAATCCCTAAAGTCGCTCAGCTCCGCACGCTCATTGAAGAGGCTGCTTCCAGCATCTGGCGAGCGGCCAATCCCTGAAGCCGCTTCCACGGCATTATCAGCGCGCGAATCAAGAACATCAGATTTTTCTGATTTTAATGTTGACGATAAGAAATATCTGATCCATACAACCTCCATCACCTGACCTGCCCCGGCACGCGAGACGGTGAACAAGCGCTCTCCCCCAGACCGCTTGGAGCAATGGCCCGACGCTCTCCATGCCCCCTCGGATGAGCGTCGGGCCGAAATGGAGGATGAGATGGATACCAAGCAGATTATCGAAGTGAATGGCGTGAAGCTCGAAGTTGACCTGCGCACCGCGCGCCGGATCGAGGAGCTTCAGGTCGGTAGCCGCGTCAAGGTTCTCGACAGCACTGGGTACAGCGGCGCTCAGGTTTATCCCGGCATCATCGTCGGGTTCGAGCCCTTCAAGGAACTTCCGACGATCATAGTCGCCTATGTGAAGGCGGAATACAATGATGTTGGGCTGAAGACCATCAGTTACAACGCCAAGACCGAAAAGGTCGAGATCGTCGCCAGCATCGACGATGACTTCAGCGTCTCCAAGAAGGAGGTGTTGGGATGGTTCGACCGTGAAGAGCAGAAGGCGCGCAATACGCTCGCCGAGATCGCGGCCAAGCGCGAATTCTTCCTCGATCGCTTCAAAGCCTATTGGCGTGATGAGCCTCTTGTCGACGCGATGACCAAGGACGGTCTCGCGACCGCCTAACCCACCCTCCGCCCGCCTTGCGGCTACCCGGCTCTCACGAAGGATCAAGAATAATGGCGAAGATCATGAAGCTCACGCCGGAACAGGAGGCCGAGCTTCCCGCATTCAGGCAGAAATATCTGGACATAGCATGCGGCGGTTTGCGGATTAATCGCGAGAAGCTTCAAGGCCATCTGAACGATGCCTATGCGTTAATCGGTAAGCCTGCACCCGCGCTGTTCATCTTCGATAGCCCTGCTGCTTGCATGCTGGCGATTAAGATATTCAAGATGGGCGAGAAGGGGTTGAGCCAGCTCTACAGCCAGCTCCGCAGCCAGCTCTACAGCCAGCTCGGCAGCCAGCTCGACAGCCAGCTCTACAGCCAGCTCTACAGCCAGCTCCGCAGCCAGCTCTACAGCCAGCTCCGCAGCCAGCTCTACAGCCAGCTCGGCAGCCAGCTCGACAGCCAGCTCTACAGCCAGCTCTACAGCCAGCTCGGCAGCCAGCTCGACAGCCAGCTCTACAGCCAGCTCGGCAGCCAGCTCTACAGCCAGCTCCGCAGCCAGCTCGGCAGCCAGCTCGACAGCCAGCTCTACAGCCAGCTCTACAGCCAGCTCCGCAGCCAGCTCTACAGCCAGCTCGGCAGCCAGCTCTACAGCCAGCTCTGCAATGAGGGTCTATGGGAAGGCGGCTACCTCTGGGGGGCCCTCGACCTCTATTGGCTGGCGTCCTGCCGGTTCGGCCAGAAGATTGGGGCTCGATATGACGAGGATAGTGCTCGGCGCCTCGACATCATGGAGGGCATTTCCTCACAGTGCGGATACTGGTGGCCGTTCGAAGGTATCGTCATTGCCTCGGAAAAGCCGATCAGGGTTCGTTGGGATGACAGCAGACTACTTCACGGCGAGACGGGTCCGTCCGTTGAATGGGCGGACGGCTATGCACTTCACACATGGCATGGACAGTCGATACCCGCCGCGTGGGTGACCGATAGACCGCCGACACCGGCCGAGGCCCTGACCTGGGAAAATCTCGACCAGCGCGCAGCCGCCTGCGAGATCATCGGATGGCACCATATCCTCGATGAGGTGGGTGCGGTCACGCTCGACGACAGCGGCGACCCAGCCTGGGGTAAGCTCGTAGAGGTCAACCTGCCCGATAACGGACCACAGCGCATGCTTGATGCGATGTGCGGTACGGGCCGCCGGTTCGCGCTGCTTGTCCCCAACTCCGTCGCCACAGTCGATGAGGCTCAGTCTGAGCTGCACGGCGGTATCCCCGCATCGATCCTCCGCAACTGCCACGAAAGGACCTGACATGAAGTTCGATTTCGACACCTCGCGCAAGAGTCACGCTCAGGGGGATGTGTACCTGATCCCTATCGTTGCCATCCCCGCCGAAGCTCTGGCCCAGCCAGTTGAGGCTGAAGCTGGCAAGTTGATCGTCACGCACTCGGAAACCGGCCATCATCATATCGTGATGGAGCGTCCCGACGTGAAGATGTTTCGCGGCATGGACATGTTTCGCGACTTCCTCCTGATCGAGAACAATCCGGCGACGCTGGAACATCTTCGCGATCACCACACCCATGCGCCACAGGAGATCCAGCCCGGCGCCTACCTGATTCAGCGCCAGCGCCAGCCATCGCCCGAAGGCTGGCAGCGCGCTTCCGACTGAAACCCACCCTCCGCCCGCCTTGCGGCTCCCCTGTCGCAAGGCCCCGCAACAGCGAGGATCCCCATGATAGACCAAAAGTCTCAAGAGAGGTTCTTTAGCAAGTTCGACGCGACTAAGCCGACCGAATGCTGGCTATGGCGCGGCTGCCTTACCAAAGACGGTTATGGACGATTTCCTATAAACCAGCGCCATATTCGCGCTCATCGGCTCTCTTGGGCCCTCGCTAACGGCAGAAATATCCCGGAAGGAATGGTTGTCTGCCACTCCTGCGACGTACGCCATTGCGTTAACCCCTCGCATCTTTGGCTCGGCACTCCCGCTGCCAATACTGCAGACATGATCGCAAAAGGGAGGCAGCCGCGAAAATACGGCCCTACCTCTGGACCACTGTGGTTTAGGGATGCAATTGCGAAAATTGAAGCTGGCTTGCCGGCATTCAATCGGCTCGGTGGTCGGATCAAAACTCATTGCCGGGCTGGGCACCGCAGGTCGTTCGAAACCTGTACCCCGCATGCTGTTCCGGGCGCGCAAAGCATTCTTTGCAAGGTTTGTAAGCTTAGCTCGCTTCGTAAGGCTCGGGCCAACCTCAAGCATGGGACGGCGTCATGAACGCTCCTGCCAAGATCACTGCTCCGACCGAGCCCAAGATGCTCGCGGACTTCCGCGCCCTGCCGGACATCGCCCGCCACAAGGTGCTGCAACTGCTGATTACAGAGTTCGGCTTGGCGGATCGGGAAGCCGACCTGTTCCTAGCCGCAGCCGCTTGGGAGCTTGCCAACGGCAATGAGGAGCGCGCCAGCGATCTCTATCCCAAGGGCTGCATCAGCCGCGACGGATGGGATCGCCATAACGCCCAGATCGCCCGCGATGTCATGGCTTACGAGCAGACACGGGGCTTTCGCATCGCGAAGGGCGCCGGGCTGTGAGCGCGCAGCGCACACCGCTCCGAGAACGCCTCTTGGCGCGTGTAGGGGGCTCCGTTGAAGCTTTCGCGGTTAACTGGAATTGGCGCTCGCATTCGCCGCGCGTCCGGGCCGAGCAGAGCCTTGCGGATGCCGAGCGAGAAATCAACGATGTCCTTGCGGAATTGAGCGCCGATGGCGCTACGCCGGAACAGGCGGATAGCTGGATTGAACGCTATCTCGACAAGTGGGCGGCATACGAAGCGGCCGGCGCACGCACCGCCAACCCGATGATCACCGGTCCCGCGAACTTCCCGGTCGAACGGAACCGTAAGCTGCTCGCGACCGAGATGCGGCGGTATGACGAGCTAAGTCAGCACGTCAAAGGTGCCGGGGCGTGGCTGCGCCGCCAGAACCGTATCGCGCAAGCGAAACTAGCGGCCAGCGATGGAAACTCGGGCGCCTTCAAGTCGGTCGAGGTCGATGGCGTCCGCGTCGTCGAAAACACCGAGATGGATCGGATCCAGATATTCTTCCCTGGAAAGCCCGCTCCAGATGAAATCGCCCTGCTCAAAGGGAGAGCCTTCAAGTGGGCGCCCAGCATTGGGGCTTGGCAGAGGCAGCTTACCGACAATGCGCGGCGGGCAACGCAGCAGGTTCTTGCCGCCATCGCCAAGGCGACCGGCGCATGACTCTGTCCCACAGCCTCTGCACCGGCGCCATGATCGCCGCCGGCATCGTCGCGCTTGTCGCGATCGTCATCAGCTTCCGTGAGGAATGGTCACGCGTCCGCGTGGTCCTTGGTTTCCAGCCGGCCGCTCCCATCGTGCCGCATACCCCTAGCCCTGCCGAGGAGCGCGGTGGGGCCAACCGGGAGATCGTGGGATGACCAAGCCCCCGCTCCCGGTCGGCTACCGCCACCCCTGGTTCGTCCCTCCCACCCCCGCCGAATCCCTCCGCTTCCACCTCAACCGACTGAAGGAGGCCAGCCGTGGCCATCTCGAAATATCACGCCGTTGAACTGAGCGATGAAGAGCCAAATGGCGCTTCGGCCATCGCGGTAATGCAGGTCTTCACCAACGCCGCCGCCACGATCGAGGTTCGTCAGGAGGACGACATGATCTGGATGTCCTTTGAGCACGCACGGGCTCTCGGTGAGGCTCTCCTTGAACTGACCAAGGATGTCGCAGCATGACCACCGACCCCACCCGCGCGGCGGAGATCGTCGTGGAGCAGCGGCATATTGATGCAGCACAACACATCTATGACAAGGTTCCACTCTTCGCGATGGGGCATGTCAAAGCGCGGCCCAGTCACGATCTCGTTCAAGCCTTCGCCCGCTTCGAACGCGACCACATGCAGCGCCCCACCGATACCGCGAGGGCGGGGGAGCGAGCGACTATCCAGAAGTGGAGAGATAACGCATTCGAAGCCGCTGCGACTATCGTAAAGAGGTATGTCGAAGTCGGTGGCGCGGACGAAGCAGCATATGCGGTCCATGACATTCTCGCACTGCATAGTGATCCAGCAGCGGGTGTAGCCGCTATTGGTGGCTACGAGATAAAGCAGACGCCCATCGCCACCCCCTTCGCCTGTAAGGATGAGACGGTGAGCGGCCGGTTGGTCCAAGGTGCTGAGAGTGACGAAGAGGCAGTTGCCTGCCTCATCTGGGCGCAGTTGTGCCCTGGCATGGTCATGGGCGACGAGGACCTACCTCACTATCTCAACGCCGCGAGGGCCGCACTGGCTGAGCTTGGTGTCGCCGCCCTCGCCTCCACCCCACAACCGGCGGCAGCGGAGACGGTGGACGCGCTCTGGCTTGAACTATGCGAGTACGACGATCGCACGTCGCCCGAAGAATATCCCGACCACGCCCTGATAACTCGTGACGAGTTGGCAGAATTCATTGCACGGGCCGTAGCAGCCGAGCGCGAGCGGTGCGCGGTGATCGCTGAAAGGGAAACCGGTTACTACCCTTCCGGAAACATGATGTTCGGGCCATCGGTGCCTCGCGTCATCGCCGCAGCCATCCGCCAGAGCGCGAAGGGCGGCGAGTGATGGGCGCCTACGAAGCTGCTGGCGAAAGCGACGAATGGTACACGCCGCGTTATATCTTTGAGGCGCTGGGCGTGCGGTTCGATCTCGATGTGGCGTGCCCTGTCGATCGGACGCATATCGCGGTCCCAGCGGACAGTTTCATTTCCGAGGGCAGTCTTGATAAGCAATGGTCTGGGCTGATCTGGATGAACCCACCATTCGGCCACCAAGCGACCAAGCGTAAATGGCTCGGCAAGTTTTTTGACCATGGCAACGGCATCGCGCTTACGCCTGATCGCACATCGGCGCCTTGGTTTAGAGAGGCGTGGCGGCGCGCGGATATCGTGCTGTTCACGCCCAAGATCAAGTTCGTGCGACCCGATGGATCCCTAGGGTTGTCGCCGGGAACTGGAACTTGTCTCTGGGCGGCCGGCCCTGTCGCGATCAAGGCGCTGCACCACGCGGCCGACGGCGGTCTAGGCATCGTCGCAAAGCCTATATCCCCCGGAGCCGACCAATGAGCGAAGATAATGCGCCCGACGTTGCGGGGATCGCGGCGCGGTTGAGCGAGGCTCAGTGTCGTGCGCTGCTTGAGGGCCAATGTGGAGCCGCGCCGGGCAACGAGTCGTGCCTGTGCGCTTTCCCTGAAAATGCGGCCCTATGGGAGCTCGGGCTGGTCGAGCGCAAGGGAACGGCCGCCATATGGCGTACCGCCCTCGGCAAACAGGTCCGCAATCACCTCATGGAGAAGAACGATGTCCAGGGATGAGCAGGCGCGGGTGCATGGCCTAACCATCGCGCGCGGGATCGTCGAAGCCGACCTTGTCGATGCAAAAGCGCACGCGGATTGGGACTGGATCGGCCAGTCGCAAGAAGCGCTTGATGCGATAGACGAAGCCCTCCGAGGCGCTTCGGGCGGTGGGGTGGAGGATTCCTACATCGCATTCCAGCAGCGACGTGGGCGGCTCCCGGATTTGATTGAGGGGGCGATCGAAATCCATCGCAATTTCATGCTCGACGATGATTATGACACCCAGCGATGCCTTGATCGTGTCATCGAGAAGCTCAAACAGGCGCGGGACTTTTACGACGCACCCACCCCCGACCACCCCGCAGAAAACGCAAAGTCCTCGGGCGACGTGCGGGCGGCGTTATATGAGGATGGTTACCTCTGGAAATGGGTCGAGCGCGGCTTATTCGACGAACATATCAGCCCCCGTAATGCTCTTGAAGTTATGGCTCACCATCCGGGAGCGCCTTGGAAAGAGGGGCGTTGGAACGTCGACCACAAACCATATGCGAAGGCTTTTTATGAGGCGTTCCCCCGCGCCGCCCTCGCGCGCAGCGGCAAGGGGGAGTGATTCCATGACCGGTCAAGCCGAGCGCATTCCGATCGCTCAGGCTGAGTTGATAACCGGGCTCCCCCGGCGCACCTTGCAGAGCTTGGCCGCGCGCGGGGAAGTCTGGAGCGCGGCGAAGCTGGGACGCGGATGGACCTTTAACGAACAGAGCTTGCGAGCATGGATAAAGGCAAAGGAAAACGCGGTGGGGAGCCGGAAAACCTCTACCAGCGCGAGAACGGCATTTGGTATGGCCGTATCACCGTCGATGGGCGTGATCTCCGAAAGTCCCTTAAGACGCGCAATCGAAAAGAAGCTGAGAGACGCCGCGAAGCTTGGCTGAAGGAGAACAGCCCGTACAAGGGCACGGTCCGCCATACCTTTCAGGAGGCATCCGTACTGTGGCTGGAAGCTGGAGAATGGAAGCCCAAGACCCTCGAAGGCTATGCGAAGCTCCTGAAGGGCGTGGAGGCGCATTTCGGAGCGATGTTCTGGGATCAGGTCAACAAGGCTGAGCTACAGCGCTTCATCGCGGCCCGGCGCCTGGCGGGTTCCGGCACCGCGACGATCAATCGCTACCTCACGGTCATATCGGGCATTGCCGACCACGTGCGCGAGCTGCCGGGATGGCCCGACCTCAACCCGGTAAAGCTGCTTCCGGTAAAGCCGCGCAAGGAAAAGCGGCATCCCTATATTCGTCCCCCGGCATCGCACATCGAGGCCTATTTCGCCCGCATGCGAGGCACCTTCGGGGACCTGTGCAGGTTCGCATTGGAGACAGGCGCTCGGAAGGATGAGATCACCACATTGAAGCGCCACGACGCGGACGGCGGCAAGGCGCAGTTGTGGCGGACCAAATCGCACTTCCGGGTTATCTCACTGTCGCCAGTGGCTCGCGCCATCGTTGAACGGCAGCCGGCCGGGAGGTCGGATTACCTGTTCGAGACGAGTAACGGCGACCGGTACAAGCGCGTCACTGAGATGTGGCGCGAGGTGGTGAACCGGGCACAAATGATGGCACAGCGCGAAGGGCGCGCATTGGTCCCGATGCGCTTCCACGATCTGCGCCATGAGCACGCCATCCGCTACCTGGAGAACGGCGGGAATATCTACACGTTGAAAGAGCGGCTCGGGCATTCCACAATCCGCCAGACTGAGGAATATTTGCGCTACCTGACCCCGGAGCAAGCAGCTATAGCAAGGGGGCAGAGCGGCACAAATCACGGCACACACGCAACAGTTTCTGTAGACGGTGAGAGGGAATTAGTCTAGAGTTTACGGGCTTTCGGAGAGGTGGCCGAGTGGTTTAAGGCAGCGGTCTTGAAAACCGCCGTGGGTGCAAGCCCACCGTGGGTTCGAATCCCACCCTCTCCGCCATTTTCCGCAGTATGCGCCCTGCCAGCCTCCATCCGCGGGGCGATTTGTCGTTTGCGGACACGCGGCGAACCATGCATCAAACTGTACGGATGCCGGCCGCTCCGCAGGATCCCCAGCTTCTCCGCCGCCTGCTGCGCGCCAGGGACCGTATGGACGTCGCCTCGGACGAGGATTGGCCGGTGCGCCGCCTGGCGCGGGTGAGTGGGGTTTCCGAGGCGCATTTCGCGCGCTCCTTCCGCCAGGCATTCGGCATCCCGCCCCACCGCTACCTGCTGTCCCGCCGCGTCGAGCGGGCGGCGGCGTTGCTGCGCGATACCGACCTGTCGGTCACCGAGATCGCCTTCCAGGCGGGCTGGAACAGCCTTGGCACCTTTTCGCGCACCTTCCGCGACGTGACCGGCGAGAGCCCCAGCGAATGGCGCGACAGGATGCGGGGCGAGCCCCACCATCTAGGACTGGTGCCGCACTGCTTCGTCCGCGCCGCGCACCGGCCCGACCTCAAGATGGCAGTTTCGGAGAAGCGCCCTCGGGCGGGCGCGGCTAAGTGCCCTTCCGTCAGGAAGGAGGACTTATGACCCAAGGTGTCCAGGTAGCCGGTCTGTACGTTCGCGATCAGGACGAGGCGCTGCAATTCTATGTCGAGAAGCTCGGTTTCCGCGTCCACACCGATGTGCGCAACGGCGATTATCGCTGGCTGACCGTCCAGCACCCCGAGCAGCCGGACTTCCAGCTCGGTCTGTTCCGGCCGCAGGCGCCGATGGTCGACGACGCCACCGCCCGCGCGCTGCAGGAGGCGGTCGCCAAGGGCGCGATGCCGCCGCTGGTGCTGGCGGTCGAGGATTGCCGCGCTGCCCATGCCGAGATGCGCGGGCGCGGCGTCGAGTTCACGCAGGAGCCGATCGAGCGCTATGGCGCCGTCGATGCGAGCTTCCGCGATCCGTCGGGCAATGGCTGGAAGCTGGTCCAGCGCTGACCCCTCCCCGTCCATCTCCTCCAAAATCGAAAGGGAGACCGCATGTCCACGCAAGCCTGGATCCGGCAGGGTCATCGCTGGCTGGGGATCGTCCTCACGCTGACCATCCTCGCCAATTTCGTCGCCATGGGCTTCGGCCAGCCGCCGGCGCCGATCGTCTACGCGCCGCTCGTCCCGCTCGCGCTGCTGCTGGCGAGCGGGCTGTACATGTTCGTGCAGCCCTATCTCGGCCGGAAAGACGCGGGGCCCGCCGCCTGACCGGGCACGCCTTCAGGCCGACTGCGCCCGCAGCGCCGCCTCGACGATCTCGGTCGCGCCGGTGACGTCGGGATAGCAGAGGCCCGGATCGGCGCGGAAGCGTTCCATGAACGCCCGTTCGGCGGCCAGCCATTTGAGGCTGCCCTCGATCGCCTCGTCGAGCTGGTCGCGCGGGATGACGACGACGCCGTTGTCGTCGGCGAGGATCGCGTCGCCGGGCGCGACCGCGACGCCGCCGCAGCTGATCGGCACGTTCATCTCCCCGCCCATGCCGCGATATTTGGTGGTGACCGGGCTGATGCTGCGCGCCCAGATCGGCAAGCCGGCCTCGCGGGCGTCCTCCATGTCGTTCACAGCGCCGTCGACGATCACGCCCTCCAGCCCGGTCGCCGCGGCGGCGTGGATGGTCGCGCCGCCCCAGTTGCAGGTGCGCTGGTCCTGCCCGCGGTCGATCAGCAGTACGTCGCCCGGCCGGGTGAATTTGAGCGCATAGTGCGCCATCACCGAATCGGGCACGGTGATCCGCACCGTGACGGCGGTGCCGACGATCCTGCTGCCCGGGATGCGCGGGATCATGCCGCCGTCCATGAAGCCGGCCTCGAGATGGTGGCCCACCGTGCCGGTGTCGAGGTCCAGCAGCGCGGCGCGCTGGTCGGCGCGCATCTGCTCGGGCATCGGGTTGACGACATAGATGCGCCGTTCGGGAAGCATCGCCATGATCAGGTCATCCTTGCAGAAAAGGGAGGGCGCCGGGGCAGGACGGCACGGCCGCCCTGCCCTGCGTCGTCAGAAGCGGTAGCGCATCTCGACGCCATAGGTGCGCGGCTCGCCCCAGACCGCCTGGTCGAGGCCGCCGAACACGCGGGCATAGGTGCGATAGTCCTGCTTGGTGAGGTTCTTGCCCCACAGCGCGATCATCAGGTCGCCGACCTCATAACCGATCCGCGCGTCGATCAGCGTATAGCCCGATTCGTGATATTTCGGCAGCTTCTCGGGCTGGAGATACATGTCGCCGGTATAGGTGGCGCTGCCGACCAGGAAGACCTCGCCCGGCCCGGCGGGGAAGCGATATTCGGCCTGTCCGCCGATCATCCAGTCGGGCGTGAACTCGATCCGGTTGCCGGCATAGGAGACCGCCACCGTCGACCCGATCGTCGAATAATCGAAGCGGGTATATTTCGCGTCGAGATAGGAAGCGCTGCCCGACAGGCTCAACCCTTCGAAAGGCCGCAGCGTCGCTTCCACCTCGAAGCCCTTGATCCGCGCCTTGCCGGCGTTGGTGACCTGGACCGAGGAGACGGTGCTCGCCCCGGTCGGCACGATCTGGGCGACCTGCTTGTCCGAATAGTCCATGCGGAACGCCGCCAGGCTGTAGCGCAGCAGCCGGCCGAACAATTGGCCCTTGATCCCGGCCTCATAGTTGATCACCGATTCCGGGCCGAAGATCAGGTCGCGCGAGATCAGGTTGGCGGCGCCGATCGTGTCGAGGTTGAAGCCGCCCGACTTGAAGCCCTTCGAGACGGTCCCGTAGATCGTCAGCTCGCGGGTCGGCTTGTAGGTCAGGCTTCCGGTCCAGGAGACATTCTTGTCGCTGCGGCGCAGATCGTCGAAATCATAGCTCAGCACCGGGCCGCGGACCTGCAGATAGTCGCCGGTCTTCTTCTCGTAGGTGTAGCGCAGGCCGCCGTTGAGGGTGAGCTGCGGCAGCAGGTCGTAATCGGCGTTGATATAGGCGGCGTAGCTGTTGGTGATCGCCTTGGCGCGGTTGAGCGCGCCGTTGGCCAGCGACCCGCCGATGTAGATCTGCCGCAGCGCGGTGCCTTTCTGGTGGTAATAATAGAGGCCGCCGACGTAGCGGAACGGCCCGTCGCTGGGCGAGGTGATCCGGAATTCCTGACTCGCCATCTGCACGAAGTCGGTCAAGGGATTGGAATTGAACAGATTGATCGGAAGCTGATCGATGTCGCTCGACACCGTGACATTGATCTTCCGATAGGCCGAGATCGATGCCAGCACCATGTCGTTGGGCAGGCTGTATTCCGCCGTCAGGTCGGTGCCCCACATGTTGCGCTTGTCGCCGTTGGGCTGGTCGCTGTTCGCCTCGAACCGGTTGCCGGTATAATAGGGCGCGGCGGCGCCGGCCGGCGAATCCATCTGGGTCTGGAGCACGGTGCGCCGGTCGCGGGTGAAGTCGGCGTTGAGCTTGACCTTCAGCGCGTCGGACGGCTTGAAGACGATCTGCGCGCGGGCGCCGCGACGGTTCTCGTCGTTGACGTCCTGATCGTTGAAGATGTTGTGGATATAGCCGTCGCGGTCGTAGGTCGCGACGGTCAGCTTGGCCGACAGCGTGTCCGACAGCGGGCCGGAGATGCTCGCCTGCGTCCGGAAGGCGTTGTAGTTGCCGTAGCTGGCATAGACGCTGCCCTCGACGGTGTCGCCGGGCTCCTTGGTGGTGATGTTGATGACGCCGCCGATCGTGTTCTTGCCGAACAGCGTCCCCTGCGGTCCGCGCAGCACCTCGACCTGGGCGATCTCGGCCAGGTCGGCGTTGTAGCCCGAGGTGCGGGGAATGTAGACGCCGTCGAGATACATGCCGACGCCGGCCTCGATGCCGATGTTGCGCGAATCCCCGCCGACGCCGCGGATGGTGAGCTGGGTCGACAGGCTGCCGCGCTCGGTGAACTGGACGCCGGGCATCAGCCGCGACATGTCGCGCAGGCTCTTGATCCCGGCGGTTTCGAGCTGGGTCTGGTCGAAGGCGGTCACCGAGACAGGAACGTCCTGCAGGCTCTCGGCGCGGCGCCGGGCGGTGACGACGATCTCGCCGCTGTCGACAGAAGAAGCCTCGCTATCCGCGCCGGTTTCGGCCGCGAATACCGCATTGGCCGGCGCCATGCAGAGGATAAAGCCAAGCACTTTTATGGATGACCCAGAAATTATCTTCTTCATGCCCAATCCCCTTCGCAAGTTTATTGATGGTTTATTGGCGGCAGGGACTAGGGCTACCATTCCATCGAATAATTTCGAGTTTGATTTAATTATAAATCCCTATCAGCGATTCTTATGAGCCATAGGCCGGGCGGACGTCCGCCGCGAAACCGTGCCCCGTCGACCGCGCCAGCCAGGCGAGCACCGCCGCGGCCGCCAGCATCGCCGGGCCGATCACCAGCGCCATCGAAAGCCTGAGCGAGGCGGCGTCGGGCCCCATGCCGGTCGACAGCAGGCCGACGAGGGTCGGCCCGAGCCCGAGCCCGACCACGTTGATGAACAGCACATAGAGGCCCGACACCTGCGCCCGGGCGGCCGGCGGCGTCGCGAGCTGGAGGAAGGCGGGCACGACACCCATCGGCATCGAGGCCGCGAAATGGAGGCCGCCCACGACCAGCAGCAGCCCCATGGGGCCGCTCGGCAGGGCGAGGGCGAGCGCGAACGGCAGGCCGAGCAGCGCCGCCAGCGCGACGACGCGGACATGCGCATTGCCGCTTCCCGAGCGCAGCAGCGCATCGGCGAGCCACCCGCCCGCGAGCAGCCCGACCGGGCTCGCCGACAGCACGACGAGCCCATAGCGCACACCGATCACCTCGGCCGGCCAGTGGAACTCGCGGCCGAGCACCGCCGGCATCCACGATACCAGCGCATAGCTGGTCATGATCACCCCCGACATGCCGACGAACAGCGGCAGATAGAGGCCGATGCGCGATCGCACCGCCGCCACCATCGCCGCGAAGCCGCGCGGCTCGCCGGTCCCGGCGCCATCGGCCGGCCCGGCGACACGCTCGGGTTCGCGGATCGCCGCGATCAGGATCAGGAAGAGCAGACCCGGCGTGGCGATGGCGAGGAAGGTCTGCTGCCACGGCCGCAGCCCGCCGATCAGGGGCAGGTCCGCCCCGCCCCCGCCGGTGAAATAGCGATAGACATAGCCGGTGATCAGCAGCGCCAGCCCGGCGCCGAGCACGCCACCGACCTGGAACAGGCTGATCGCGCGGCCCAGTTGCTCGCGCGGGAAGCGGTCATGGACGATCGAGTAGCTGGCGGGGGCGAGCCCCGCCTCCCCCGCCCCGACCCCGATCCGTGCAAGCAGGAGCTGGGGGAAGTTGGCGGCGAGCCCGCAGGCCGCCGTCGCGACCGACCACATGCCCACGCCGAGCATGATCGTGCCCTTGCGCGACCAGCGGTCGGCGAGCCAGCCGAGCGGCAGGCCCATCACCGCGAAGAACAGGCCGAAGGCGATGCCCTGGAGCAGGCCGATCTCGGCATCGCTGATGCCCAGGTCGGCCCGGATCGGATCGACCAGCAGCGACAAGCCGATCCGATCGACGAAGGACAGGATCAAAGCGGCCATCAGCAGCAACACGACCAGCCAGTCCCTGATCCGTCCCTTTTCCATGTGCATTCGCTTCCTTCCTGTTCCGTCCCACCTCAGGCCGACAGTCGTTCGGCCTCGGCCGCTTTCGCCTCGCCATAGGCGGCGCGCACTGCCGCCGGCGTCACCCGGCCCTGGCGCAGGTCGGCCGCGATCGCGGCGACATCGCGCGCCTGCGGATCGCCGAAGCCGCCGCCGCCAGGCGTCTCGATCCGCACCGACTGGCCGGGTGCCAGCACCAGCCGGGGCTGGTTGGCGGGTATCTCATGCTCGCCCGGGGTCCCCCGGTCGCGGATGATATGGGCGACCGCCCCCTTGCCGCCGCCGAACACGCCATCGGCGGGAACGATCGTGCCCTCGCTCGACGCATAGCAGAAGGTGTCGTCGTCGAGCGCGCGGATCTGCCGGGCGATGCCCATGCCGCCGCGCCACTGGCCGGCGCCGCCACTGTCGGTGACGAGGCTATATTCGTCGACCACCAGCGGATATTCGTTCTCCAGCGCCTCGGCGGGCAGGTTCGACGAGTTGGTGATGTGGACATGGGTGCCGTCGGCGCCGTCATGTCCCGCTCGCCCGCCCGCGCCGCCGCCGATCGTCTCGACATAGACATAGGTGCCCGGACGCCGCCGGCTGCGGCCGGAGAAGACCATCGCCGGCATCGCGTCGTTGCTCGCCGCCATCACCCGCTCGCGCGGCAGGAAGTGCGCGAAGGCCCCGATCACCGACGCCGCGACCCGCTGCGCGGTGTTCGATCGCATGCCGACCGCCGCCGGGAAGGTCGGGTTGGTGATCGTTCCTTCGGGCGCGCGCATCGTGATCGAGGCGAACATGCCTTCATTCGCCATCAGCTCGGGATCGAGCATCGTCTTGACCGCATAATAGACGCTCGCCAGCATGGCGCTCTTGGGCATGTTGTAGCTGCCCCGGCACTGGGGCCCCGATCCGTCGAAGTCCACCGTCAGATTCTCGCCCTCGACCGTCAGGGTCGCGCGGATCGCCACCGGATCGCCGCCGAAGCCGTCATCGTCGAGATGGCAGACATGGCTGCCGGTGCCATCCTTCAGCGCGGCGATGCGGTTGCGCAGCCGTCGGGCGGTATAGGCCAGGATGTCCTCGATCGACTGTTCGACCGCGTCGATGCCGAGCTGGCGGACCAGTTCGAGCATGAGCTGCGCGCCGCGCTCGTTGGCGGCGATCTGCACCTTGAGGTCGGCGACCCGGTCCGCCGGCTCGCGGCTGTTCTGCGCCAGCAGGGTCAGCAGCCCGGTATCCAGCTCGCCCTCGCGGACGATGCGGACCAGCGGGATGCGGATGCCTTCCTCGAACACTGTCCGCGCGGTCGGGGAAACCGAGCCCGGATAAGTGCCGCCGACGTCCGAATGATGGCCGATGTTCGCGGCGAAGAAGCGGCAGCGCCCTTCCCAGAAGATCGGCGTGACGATGGTGATGTCGGGGGCGTGTGTGCCGCCCGCCAGATAGGCGTCGTTGCAGATGAAGACGTCGCCCTCGCGGACATTGTCGACGCCATAGTCGCCCAGCACCGTCTCTACCCCGCCCGACAGCGAGCCGAGGTGCATCGGGATATGCGCGGCCTGAGCGATCAATCGCCCCTTGCCGTCGAACATCGCGACCGAGCAGTCCTTGCGCTCCTTGATGTTGGGCGAGAAGGAGGCGCGGACCAGCCGATTGCCCATATCCTCGGTGATCGAGAGCAGGCGATTGGAGAATACCTCCATCGCGATCGGATCGAACAACTGGCCCTCGG
Organism: Rhizorhabdus histidinilytica; assembly: GCF_900167915.1. GTDB lineage: Bacteria > Pseudomonadota > Alphaproteobacteria > Sphingomonadales > Sphingomonadaceae > Rhizorhabdus > Rhizorhabdus histidinilytica. The sequence continues at coordinate 730,819 of NZ_FUYM01000001.1, forward strand.
CCTTGCTGATCGGGGAATCCCTGTCTGCCATGGTCTGCTATTCCTATTCGAAGATCGATACGATGAGGTTGCCGACCGGATCGACCGTGACGGTCTGGCCGGGCTGGACGATGAGGGTCGAGCTCATCTCCTCGATGATCGCGGGCCCCGCGAAGGTGCGTCCGATCGGCAATTGCCCGCGGCGGTAGATCGACGTCTCCACCCAGCCGGCATCCTTGCCGAAATAGACCGGGCGGCGCCCCTTGACGGCGTCGAGGCCGTGGACGGGTACCGGCGCCGAGACCGGCACCCGCGCCACCCGGCCGATCGCCTGGATGCGGCAGTTGACGATCTCGACCGGGCGGTCGGACACGTCATAACCATATTCCTGGACATGCTGGCGGCGGAAGCGCTCGACCATGTCGCGGAGCCCATCCTCGCGAACCTCGTCGAGCGGCACCGAGACCTCGAAATTCTGGCCGTCATAGCGCGCGTCGACCATGATCCGGAGCTGACGGTCCTCCTCGGCCACGCCCTCGCGGACCAGCCAGGCGGTCGCCTCGTCGCGCATCTCGCCGAGCACCGCACAGACGCGCCGCCACGACGCCTCGCCGGCGAGGCTCAGTTCGCTGCGGACGAAGTCCATGTTGATGTCCGACAGCAGGATGCCGCGCGCGCACAGCGTTCCCGGCTCCTGCGGCACCAGCACGGTGCGGATGCCGCAATCCTGGGCCAGGTCACAGGCATGAAGCGGTCCGGCGCCGCCATAGGCGAACAGCGCGAAGTCGCGGATGTCGTGGCCCCGTTCGGTCGACACCGATCTGATCGCGCGGCTCATATTGGCGTTGGCGATGCGCAGGATGCCATAGGCCGCCTCCTCGACCGACAGGCCGAGCGGCCGCGCGATCCGCTCCTCGATCACCGCGCGGGCCGCGGCGGCGTCGACCGGCAGCCGCCCTTCGAGCAGCGCGACCGGATCGAGCCGGCCGAGCACGATGTTCGCGTCGGTGATCGTCGGTTCGGTACCGCCGCGGCCATAGGCGACCGGGCCGGGCGCTGCGCCGGCACTGCGCGGACCGACCTTGAGCGCGCCGGCGTCGTCGATCGCGGCGATGCTGCCGCCGCCCGCGCCGATGACGTGGATGTCGATCATCGGCGTCTTGACCGGATAGTCCGCCACCAGCCGGTCCGACGCGAACAGCGGTTTGCCGCCGACGATCACCGACACGTCGGTCGAGGTGCCGCCGACATCGAAGGTGACGAGATTGGGGAAGTTGGCTACACGGCCGATCTCCGCCGCGCCGATCACCCCTGCCGCCGGACCCGACACGCAGGTCCGCACCGGAATCTCGCGCACCGTCGGCACCGACATCAGGCCGCCGTTCGAATGGACGGTGTCGAGCTCGCCGGTGATGCCGAGATCGCCGACCCGGCCGAGCAGCCGTTCCAGATAGGTGCCCATGCGCGGGCCCATATAGGCGTTGAGCACAGTCGTGGACATGCGCTCATACTCCCGGAATTCGGGCAGGACGTTCGACGACAGGCTGACATAGGCGTCGGGCAGGATCGCGCGGACGATCTCGCCGGCGCGGCGCTCGTGGTCGGGTCGACGATAGCTGTGCAGGAAGCAGATCACCACCGCTCCGACCCCGGCCTCGCCGAGCTTGCGGGCGGCCTCGGCGACCTGCTCCTCGTCGAGCGGAACCTCGACAGTGCCGTCGGACAGGGTGCGCTCATCGACTTCCAGGCGCAGGTCGCGCGGCACCAGCGGGGTCGGCCGTCCGATCGAATAGTCGTAGAGGTGCGGACGGGTCTGCCGACCGATCTCGAGCGTGTCGCGAAAGCCGCGCGTCGTGATCAGCCCGGTCAGCGCGCCCTTGCGCTCGATCACCATATTGGTCGCGACCGTGGTACCGTGGCCCAGGTGACGGACCAGCGCCGGATCGATGTCATGGTCGGCGATCAGCGCCGACAGTCCGGCCCCGATCGCCTCGGACGGATCGTGCGGCGTCGAAGGCACCTTGAAGTAATGGACTGAGCCGCGCCCTTCATCGAGCATGGTGAAGTCGGTGAAGGTCCCGCCCACGTCGAACCCTATGCGATACATTCATCTTCCCTCTGGCAAGCGACCGGGCATCCTTCACGGAAACCCGTCGAGAGACGGCGCATCGCGCCCACCGGATGGCGCCGTCGGTCGCCCTTGAGTAGCGTCGCCCTTTCGCGGCCGGCCAACGCGATTTTCCGATGGGATGCGATCAGCATTTGTAATCGCGCCCGGAAAACCGGGCCGAACGGGCCATGCCAACCTCCGCCGATCGACTTTCATCGGAAGAAACGATTGGGTCCGCCCACCCCCTGTCCGGCTATGGTCGGGGCAGCTACCATGGCCGTCGCAGGCGACGGAGCGGGACGGACGAGCGGATGAACACACGATTTCTCGAGACCTTCATCTGGCTGGCGCGGCTCAAGAGCTTCAGTCGCACCGCCGAAAAGCTGCACGCGAGCCAGCCCGCCGTCTCGGGCCGGATCGTCGCGCTCGAGGAACTGCTCGGGGTCACGCTCTACGAGCGCAATTCCAAGGGGTTCGAGCTGACTGCCGCCGGCCGCCGCGTGCTCGACCGCTGCGAACGGATCGTCGAGCTGTCGAACGAGCTCAAGTCGATCGCGACCGAGGACAATGTGCTGGGCCGCCCGGTGCGGATCGGCGCGTCGGACGTGATCACGCTCAGCTGGATGAGCGACCTCGTCGCCGTGCTCGGCAGCAAATATGTCGACTATCAGTTCGACATCGTCACCGACAGCGCCAACAATCTCAGTCGGATGCTGATGGCCGACGAGATCGACATCGCGCTGATCGCCAACAGCATCGACGCGAACCGGATCGTCAACGCGCCGTTGTGCAACTATCGCATCGAATGGCTCGCCAATCCGCGCCGCTTCGACGTCACCAAGCCGATCAACATCGAACAGCTCTGCGAGCTGCCGATCATCATGCCGCCGCCCGGGACGCCCGGCTACACCTGGCAGGTCGAATATCTCAAGCGGCACAACCCCAACTACTCGCCCGACCGGCCGTCGCCGCTGCGCATCTCCTGCGGCTATTCGCCAGCCACCGGCATCCAGATGGTGGCGCAGGGCTTCGGCGTGCTGCCGGTGCCCGTGCTCCTCGCGCGGCCCTGGATCGCGTCGGGCGAAGTTGCCCCGCTCAAGGTCAAGGAAAGCTTCCCGGCCTGGGCGATGAACGCCTGCTACAAGTCGCCGCCGACCATCCCGATCATCGTCAGCCTCGTCGAAACCGCGCAGGCGGTCGCCAAGGCCTATGCCGATCGGCGTGGCGGATCGGATTTCTGGCCCTGACCGACCAAGGACAAACGACCATGCCGCACGATCCGGTCCTCGCCCGCGCCATCGCGCAGGTCGAGGCCCCTGCCCCGCACCGCCCCGCGATCAGGAGCTTCTTCGATCCGGCGACGTCGACCATATCGCATGTGGTCCACGATCCGGTCAGCCGCGAGGCCGCGGTGGTCGATCCGGTGATCGGCTACGACCCGGCGTCGGGACGCACCGACAGCCGCCCGGCCGATATGATCGCCGCCTATGTCGAGGCGGAGGGGCTGCGCGTCGTCTGGCTGCTCGAAACCCATGTCCATGCCGATCATCTGTCGGGCGCGCCCTATCTGCAGGAGCGGATCGGCGGGCAGATCGCGATCGGCGAGCAGATCTCCGCCGTCCAGACCAGCTTCGGCCGCCTGTTCCGGCCGGGCCGCGAATTCGCCGCCGACGGATCGGATTTCGACCGGCTGTTCGCCGATGGGGACCGCTTCCGCATCGGGGAGCTGGAGGCGACCGTCCTTCACGTCCCCGGCCATACCCCGGCGTGCGTCGCCTATGTGGTCGGCGACGTCGCCTTTGTCGGCGACACGATGTTCATGCCCGACTATGGCACCGCCCGCGCCGATTTCCCCGGCGGCGACGCCCGCCAGCTTTTCCGATCGCTGCGGCGCATCCTGAAGCTGCCGGGCCACACCCGGCTGTTCATGTGTCACGACTATCTGCCGGAAGGGCGCGACAGCTATCAGTGGGAGACGACGGTCGAGGCCGAACGACGCGGCAATGTCCATGCCCGCGACGGGATCAGCGAGGATGCGTTCGTCGCGATGCGCGAAGGCCGCGATGCCGGCCTGGCGGTGCCCCGGCTGCTGCTGCCCTCGATCCAGGTCAACATGCGCGCCGGCCACCCGCCGGCCCCCGAGGACAACGGCATCCGCTACCTGCGGATCCCGCTCGATGCCTTTTAGTGCATTTGGGGCAACCTGCCTCCGCTCATCCTGAGGACGGACTGAGCCTTGGCGAAGGTCCGTCTCGAAGGATGAGCGGGTCGGATAGAGAGTTCGATGCTCTACGTCCGCCGGCATGATCTAGGATCGGAACCCTATCGGCGGCGCAGCCGCTCGACGATCAGCGCCGCGCCGAGCGCGACGAGGATGGCCGCGCTGTCCGCCACCCAGTCCCAGGCGCTGGCGTCGCGCCGCAGGGCCGGGATCGCCTGGGTCAGCTCTATCAGGATGCCGAACAGCGACAGGCCCGTTGCGAGCCGCCAGGCGGCGACGGAGCGGTAGGCGGTCCGGCCCAGCAGGGTCAGGACGAAAAAGGCTGCGATATGGTTGACCTTGTCGCCTGCGCCTAGGCTCGGGGCCTGGTCGGCCGGCATGATCGCCAGGCCATAGACGACCAGCAGCGTCATCCAGAAGACGGGCGACTTGAAGCGCCGGTAGAGGGCGATCAGCGGCATTCCCTGCCCCGAAATGAAAATGGCCGGGTCATACCCGGCCATATCCACGTCCGAAGGTTCGGAACCAAGCTTACTTCTTGCCGAGCGTGAGCCCGCCGAAGCGCTTGTTGAAGCGGGCCACCTGGCCACCGGCGTCGAGGAGCTGCGACTTGCCGCCCGTCCAGGCCGGATGCACCGACGGGTCGATGTCGAGCTGGAGCGTGTCGCCGGCCGAGCCGTAGGTCGAGCGGGTCTGGTAGGTGGTTCCGTCGACCAGCTGCACCGTGATGCTGTGGTAGTCGGGATGGATATCTTTCTTCATCGTCGTCTGGCTCCAGAAAAATGGCTGGTTTCCGACCAGCCGGGAAGCGAAGCGGCGCCTCTACAGCCTCGGGCCCGATAAGGCAAGCGAAGCAGCTTGCTCAGTCGGTGGGCGGGTCCGCGATCATCGCGGTGAAATTGGCCTGGGCGGCGAGCTTGTCGCCGATATAGGCCTTGCCCTCGAACTTGCAGACACTGCCGCGCTTCTGCGCGAAGGCGACTTCCAGGCGCAGGAGCACGCCCGGCTCGACCGGGGTACGGAACTTCACCTCGTCGATCGTCATGAAATAGACGAGCTTGCCCGAGCCGGCGAGACCGAGCGATTCGACCGCCAGCACGCCCGCCGCCTGCGCCATCGCCTCGACGATCAGCACGCCCGGCATGATCGGGCGGCCGGGGAAATGGCCCTGGAAGAAGTTCTCGTTGATCGTGACGGCCTTCACCGCCGTGATCCGTTCGTCGACCACCAGCTCCTCGACGCGATCGACGAGGAGCAGGGGGTAACGATGCGGCAGCGCGGCCATGACCCGCCGGACGTCCAGCGGGCCAAGGATCTTCGGTGCGTCTTCGCTCATCGAGGGAAGATCAGCGTCCCGCCGGAGCGGCGGCCTGCTCGGCCTGGCCCGGCTGCCAGTTGGCCGGCGGCGTGATCGACACGCTCGGCACCAGCGCGTTGAGCTGGGTCACGACGTCGGGGGTCAGGTCCGAACCGCCCTGGACGGCGACGACCGCCTCCGGGCCGATCACGACACCGACCCGCTTCGCGGTCATCGCGGCCTTGAGGGCCTGCTCGACCTTGGCGCCGATCTGCTCCTTCACATAGGCCTGCGGACGGGCGATCGGGGCGGCAAGGCGCTGCAGCTCGGCCTGGGCGGCCTGGCCCTTCTGCTGGAAGGCAGCGATCTTCGCGTCGAGCGTCGCCTTCGGCGTCGCCGGGTTCTTCTGCAGGTTCTCGATCTCGGTGCGGAGCGGGCCAAGTTCGCCCTGCAGGGCGGTCTGGCGGGTTTGCAGCGCGGTGAACTGCGCCTTGTAGGTAGTCTCGATCTGCGTCATCGCCGAACGGTAGGCCGCCGAGTTGGCGACCGCGCCTTCGAGGTCGACGACGGCGACGCCGGTGTTGGCGGTCGCGGCGGGCGCTGGCGTCGTCGCGGCCTGGGCATTGGCGGCGACGGGAAGGAGCGCGAGGGCGGCCAGGCTGGCCGCCGTCTTCAGGAAGGATTTCATCAGAACTGTGTCCCTACGTTGAAAGTGAAGAGCTTGGTGTTGTCGCCCGGCTCCTTGAGGAGAGCCTTGGCGATGTCGATGCGGAACGGACCGAAGGGCGAGTTCCAGTTGACGCCGAAGCCGACCGAGAGGCGCGGCTTGGCGGAGTCGCCGTAGAAATCCTCGCGGAACGGGCTGATCGTGCTCTGAGCCTTGTCGTTCCTGACGCCACCAACGCACGGGTTCTTCGCCGAGGACGAATATCCGATCTCGCAGAGCGTGTAGGCGCCCGCATTGTCGTTGCCCACGGCCGAGATGTAGAGTTGGCGCCCCTTGCTGTCGAGCACCGGCCGCAGCACGGGCAGATATTTGCCGTCCTCGTCCAGCGCGAATGGATAGCCGGGATTTTCCGGCGCGATCAGCGCCGGCTTCGAGACACCGAACACCGCGCCGACGTCCATGAAGATCGACGGGCGCAGGCCGAGCTCGCGGGCGCCGTTGCCGAGCGGCAGCTCGAGCTCGAGGCGACCGCGATAATAGGCCTTGCCGCCGAGGGCGTCGTCGTTGGTGTAGTTCTTGTCGTTGACCGCGGCGAACTGGCCGGTGTTCGGGTCGATGTAGCGGCGGATCACCCGCGGGCCGACGCCGCGGATGCCGAAGCCGCGCATGTCGGGCTCGCCGAGATAGAAGCGGTCGATCAGGCGGACGTCCTGGCCAAGGCCCTTGATGTAGCCGCCCTCGCCGCCCGCCGAGAAGATGAAGCCGCCGCCGATGCCCCAATATTTGGTCGCCTGCACCGAGGTCTTGATATAGCGGACCTTGCCGCCGAGGCCGGCGAAATCCTGGCTGAACACGGCGCGCTGGCCGCGCGACGGGCGGATGCGGTTGTTGAGGTTGTCGAACACCAGCGAGTAGCCGACCGACGAGGTCACCCGGTTGCCGATCGCATCGCAGAGATAGCGCCCCGCCACGACCGGGTCGCAGGCGTCGCGGATGCCGTCGCCGTTCGTATCGGTGTAATAGGTGAACTTGTTCAGCGACACCTGATCATAGCTGAGGCCGTAGCGTGTCGCGAGCGTGATGAACTCGGTCAGCGGCACACCGGCGCGGAGCTGGAAGCCGGTCGTGGTCTGCTCATAGGTGGTGTTGCGGTCGTTGCCGGCGAAGTTGAACGAGTTGTAGTCGCGCCGGAAAAGGTCGACGCCGACCGCGATGTTCTTGTCGAACACATAGGGCTCGGTGAAGCCCAGCTCAATCGACTTCGAATAGGTCGAGTAGCTGACCCCGGCGCGGAGCTCCTGCCCCTTGCCCATGAAGTTGCGTTCGCGGATCGACAGGTCGACGATGAAGCGCTCGAGGCTCGAATAGCCCGCCGACACCTGCAGCTCGCCGGTCGATTTCTCCTCGACGTTCGCCTCCAGCACGACCCGGTCGGGCGCCGACCCAGGCTTCTGCTCGACCTCGAACTTGTCCTGGAAGAAGCCGAGCGACTGGATGCGATCGCGCGAGCGCTTGACCTTGAAGCTGTTGAAGGCGTCGCCTTCCGACAGGCGGAATTCGCGGCGGACGACCTTGTCCTTGGTGTGGGTGTTGCCGTTGATGTCGATCCGCTCGACATAGACGCGGGGGCTCTGGTTGATCTTGAAGACCACCCCCATGGTCAGGTCATCCTTGTCGCGGGTGAAGTCCGGACGGACGTCGGGGGTGAAGCCGAACACGCCGGTCGCCTCGGTGATGGCGTCGACCGTGTCCTCGACCTGCTTCGCGTTGTACCAGTCGCCTTTCTTCATCGGCAGCAGATATTTGAAGGTCGACGCCTTGATGTCGCGGATCTCGCTTTCGAGGTCGACGTCACCGAATTTGTAGCGCGAGCCTTCCTCGACCACATAGGTGATGATGAAGTCCCGCTTGTCCGGCGTCAGCTCGGCGACGGCGGACACGACGCGGAAATCGGCATAGCCTTGCGTCAGGTAGAACTGGCGCAGCTTCTGCTGGTCGTAGGACATGCGGTCGGGGTCGTAGCTGGTGCCCGACGAGAATATCTTGGTGAGCCCGGTCTGCTTGGTCGCCATCTCGCCGCGCAGGCGGCCGTCCGAGAATTTCTCGTTGCCGATGATGTTGATCTTGCGGACCTTCGACTTGTCGCCCTCGTGGATCTCGAAGATGATGTCGACGCGGTTCTGGTCGAGCTGAACCATCTTCGGCTCGACGGTCGCGGCGAAGCGGCCCTGGCGGCGATAGAGCTCGATGATGCGGTTGACGTCGGCCCGGACCTTCGACCGGGTGAAGATCTGGCGCGGCGCCAGCTTGATCTCGGGGTTGATCTTGTCGGCCTTGAGCCGCTTGTTGCCTTCCAGCACGATGCGGTTGACGACCGGGTTCTCGCGGACCTGGAGGGTGATGTTGCCCTGCCCGTCGTCGCGTACCTGCACGTCGGCGAACAGCTCCGTCTCGTAGAGGTCCTTCAGCGCCTGGTCGAGCGCCTCACGGGTGTAGCTCTCGCCCGGGGCCAGCTTGACATAGGACCGCACGGTGTCGGCCTCGAGCCGTTCCGAGCCGGCGACGTTGACCGACTTGATGGTGCCGAGCGCCTGCGCCGGCCCAAGCGGCGCGGGCTGGGCGGCCGGAGCCGCGGGCTCGGGAGCCGGGGGCTGGGCCGGGGCCTGCTGCGCCATCGCCGGCTGCGCCAGCCCGCCGAGCATCGTGCCGACGAGGAGCGCCGACAAAAGCCGCGCCCGATGGATGTTCGTCGTCGTCGCCGTCACGCGTTCCCCGCCTCGAAAGAATCCCTGACCCCCGAACGTGGGAGCGTGCGCATGCACTGCCCCAACAAGCTCAGCCGATCAACCCGGCAAGCCGCTCCAGAGCCCCCAGCGAGAGAATATCGTTGAGCGTCACGAAGATCATGAACGACAGCAGCACCGCCAGACCCGATCGAAACGCCCATTCCATCGCCCTTTCCGGTACAGGCCGGCGCGCTATCCCCTCGAACAGGTAAAAGACCAGATGGCCACCGTCGAGCATGGGGATTGGCAACAGGTTGATGAATCCGAGATTAATCGAAATGAGCGCCATCAGCATGACGAAGTTGAGCAGGCCGAGCGACGCCTGCTGGCCGGAGACCTGGGCGATCTTGATCGGGCCGCCCAGTTCCTTGACCGAACGGCGGCCGGTGACGATCTGGCCGAGCGTGTCGACCATCATCCGGACGATCCCGAAGGTCTGGCGGGTCGCTTCGACCGGAAGCTCGTGCAGCGGCACCGGAACCACGACCTGCGGGCCCGACATCACGCCGATCGTACCCTTGCGGAACTCGTTGCCGAAGCGGTCGCGTTCCACGTTGGCGACCGGCACCACGAACAGCGACCTTGTCTCCGAACCGCGCACCAGGTCGATCCGCAGCCGCTCGTCGGGGCGGAAACGGATCATGTCGGCGAGATCGTCGAAACGTTCGATCGGCCGCCCTTCGATCGCGACGATCCGATCGCCGGGCTGCATCCCCGCCCGGGCCGCCGGAGAACCCTCGATCACCGCCGATACCACCGATGGGGTGCGGGGGGCGCCATAGACCGCGAAGAAGGCCATGAAGATGCCGATCGCGACGACGAAATTGGTGAACGGCCCCGCGAAGACGATCAGGAAACGCTGCCACACCGGCTTGGCCTGGAAGGTCTTCGCGCGCTCCTCGGGCGGCAAAGCGAGCCATTCGGGCGTCGGCACGCTCGCCGGGTTCATGTCCCCGGCGAACTTCACATAGCCGCCCATCGGTATCCAGCCGAGCTTCCACCGGGTCCCGCGCGAATCGGTATAGCCGGCGATCTCCCGCCCGAAGCCGATCGAAAAGACGTCGGCCTTCACGCCGCACCAGCGCCCAGCCAGGTAATGGCCGAGCTCATGGACGAAGATCAGCGGCCCGATGACGAGCAGGAAAGCCAATATCGTGAAGAGGATACCGGGGCTGTCTGTCACGCCGTCATAACCTCCATCGTCGCCTGTGCGGCCCTGCGGGCGCCGGCGTCGATCGCAAAGACGTCGTCGAGCGAGGCCGGAGCCGGCGGATCGTAGCGCTCCAAGGCTTTGCGGACGATTAACGCGATGTCGAGAAAGCCGATCCGTCCGTCGAGGAAGGCGGCGACCGCCACCTCGTTGGCCGCGTTGAGGATCGCCGGGCGCGCCCCGCCGGCCGCGAGCACGTCGAGCGCGATCGCCAGCGCCGGGAAGCGTTCGAGGTCGGGCGCGAGGAAATCGAGCCGGCCGACCGTCGCCAGGTCGAGCCGGCGACAGGGCGTCGCCATGCGCTGCGGCCAGGCCAGGCTGTGGGCGATCGGCGTGCGCATGTCGGGCGTGCCGAGCTGCGCCAGCACCGACCCGTCGACATAGTCGACCAGCGCGTGGACCACCGACTGCGGATGAATGATCGCATCGAATGCGTCGGGCGGCAGCGGGAAGAGGTGGAAAGCCTCGATCAGTTCGAGGCCCTTGTTCATCAGGGTCGCGGAGTCGACCGAGATCTTGGCGCCCATCGACCAGTTGGGATGCTTGACGGCCTGGGCCGGTGTCGCCGCGCGCATCGCCTCGATGGTCCAGTCGCGAAACGGCCCGCCGCTTGCGGTCAGCGTCACCTTGCGGATGCTGCCCGGCGCCGCATGGTCGAAGCATTGGAAGACGGCATTATGCTCCGAATCGACCGGCAGCAGCGTCGCGCCGTGCGCCCGCGCCGCATCGGTCATCAGCGCGCCCGCGGAGACCAGCGATTCCTTGTTAGCGAGCGCGACCGTCCCGCCGGCGGCCAGCGCCGCCAGGGTAGGCCGCAGCCCCGCGATCCCGACGATCGCGGCCATCGTCCAATCGGCGCCGGCCGCCGCGGCCTCGACGATCGCCTCCGGCCCCGCCGCGACGTGCGTGCCGGTACCGGCCAGCGCCGCCCTGAGATCCTGGTAGCGTGCCGGATCACCGATCACGGCCAATTCAGCGCCGGTCCGCCGCGCCGCCGCCGCGAGGCCATCGACGTCGCGCTGCGCGGTGAGCGCGGTCACCCGGAAGCGATCGGGCTCCCGCTCGACGAGATCGAGCGTCGAGGTGCCGATCGAGCCGGTCGCGCCGAGGATGGCGATGCTCCGCACGGTCACAGCCAGCCCCCCGCGACGGCGGCGGCGACCAGCACCGCCACCGGCACGACGCCGTCGAGCCGGTCGAGCACCCCGCCATGGCCGGGCAGCAGCTTGCCGCTGTCCTTGACGCCCGAGCGGCGCTTGAGCCAGCTTTCGAACAGGTCGCCCGCCTGCGCGGCGACCGCGAGCGGCGCGGCGGCGAACAGGCAGAAGGCCGGCAGGCCGCCGGCCCGCGCGACGAGCGCGCCAACGATCGCGGCGGCGATCATCCCGCCGATCAGCCCCGCCCAGGTCTTGTTGGGGCTGAGCGCCGGCGCGAGCTTGGGTCCGCCGATCGCCCGGCCGGCGAAGAAGGCGCCGATGTCGGTCGCCCAGACGATGACGAGCGTCCATAGGGCGAGGACAAGCCCCTGCCCCGCCTGCTCCCGCAGGAAGACGAGCGCGATCGCCGGCAGCGCGGTGTAGAGCACGCCCGCGCCTAGCCGTGCGCGGAAGCTGATCACGGCCAGCAGGATCGCGGCAAGCCCGGTCAGGTCGATCGTCTGTGCGATCAGCCGGCCGGAATAGCGCGCGAGCATCGCCGGATCGATGAAGGAAAGCGCCGTCACCATCAGCGCGGCGACGATCGCGGCACCGAGCGCGGCCTGCCACCTGGTGGCCTTGGCCATCGCCGACCATTCGAGCATCATCAGCACCGCCAGCAGCGATGCCAGCGCCCAGAAAGCGGGCCCGCCCAGCCACAACGCGCCCAGCGCCACCGCGATCATCGCGACGCCCGAAAGGATGCGGAGCTGGAGCTCGGAGGCCGGAGCCTGTGCCATGACCTTATCGGCCGCCGAAGCGGCGTTCCCGCGCACCGAAGTCGGCGATCGCGGCGGCCAGCGCCGCGCCATCGAAATCGGGCCACAGCGTGTCGACGAACAACAGTTCGGCATAGGCCGCCTGCCAGAGCAGAAAATTGGAAAGCCGCCGTTCCCCGGAGGTGCGGATCAGCAGGTCGAGCGGCGGCAGGTCCTGTGTATCGAGCCGGCCGTCGATCACGGCGCTGCAGATGTCCTCGGGCGCGAGCCGGCCGTCGCGCACATCGGCGGCGATCTCGCGCACCGCGCGCACCATCTCGTCCTGCGCGCCGTAATTGAGCGCCAGCACGAAATCGAGCCGGCGATTATGCCGGGTGCGCTCGACCCCCTCCCGTACCAGGTCGACCAGGTCGCCCTCGAGCCCGTTGATGTCGCCGATCGTCCGCAGCCGGATGCCGTTGCGGTCGAGCTCGGCGACCTCCTTGCGCAGATAGTGGCGCAGCAGACCCATCAGGTCGGACACCTCCTCCGTCGACCGGCGCCAGTTCTCCGATGAGAAAGCATAGAGGGTCAGCGCCTGGAGGCCCATGTCGGCCGCGGCCTTGACGGTGGTGCGCACCGCCTCCGCCCCGGCGCGGTGCCCGGCGACGCGCGGCAGGAAGCGGCGCTTGGCCCAACGGCCGTTGCCGTCCATGATGATCGCGACATGGCGCGGCGCCGCCCCCGCGCCCGCGAGGGTGCTGGAGGCGGGGCTGGCCGAAAGGCCGCTCACTTGCCGAGGATTTCCTTTTCCTTCGCCGCGGCGGCCGCATCGATCTCCGAAATGGTCGCGTCGGTCAGCTTCTGGACCTCGGTCTCGCGGCGCTTGCGATCGTCCTCGCCGATCTCGCCCTTCTTTTCGTCGGTCTTCAGGCTGTCCATGCCATCGCGGCGGACGTTGCGGACGGCAACGCGCGCCTTCTCGGCATATTGGCTGGCGAGCTTGGCGAGTTCCTTGCGGCGCTCCTCGGTCAGGTCGGGGATCGGGATACGCAGCGTCTGGCCGTCGACGATCGGGTTGAGGCCGAGACCGGCCGAGCGGATCGCCTTGTCGACCGGGCCGACGTTCGAGCGGTCCCACACCTGCACGGACAGCATGCGCGGCTCGGGCGCGGTGACCGTCGCGGCCTGGTTGAGCGGCATGTGCGCGCCATAGATCTCGACCGTCACCGGATCGAGCAGGTTGACCGACGCGCGGCCGGTGCGCAGGCCGGTCAGGTCGCTCTTGAGCGCTTCGACGGCTCCGTGCATGCGGCGTTCGAGATCGGCCTTGTCATAGGCGGGCATGATGGTCTCCCCTCAGTTCTGAACGGTCGTGGCCGTTCCCGAACCCGCGAGCACCCGGGCGAGATTTCCCTGCTCACGGATATTGAATACCACGATCGGAATGTCGTTGTCGCGGCACAGCGCGACGGCGCTCGCGTCCATCACCTTCAGGTCGTCGGCGAGGACGCGGTTGAAGGTGACGGTCTCGTAACGGGTGGCGGTCGGATCCTTCTTCGGGTCGGCGTTGTAGACGCCGTCGACCGAGGTTCCCTTGAACAGTGCGTCGCAGCCCATTTCGGCGGCGCGCAGCGCAGCGGCGCTGTCGGTGGTGAAATAGGGATTGCCGGTGCCTGCCGCGAAGATCACGATCCGGCCTTTTTCCAGGTGCCGCTCGGCGCGACGACGGATGAAGGGCTCGCACACCGTGCTCATCGGGATCGCCGACTGGACGCGGGTGTCGACACCGATCTGCTCAAGCGCATTCTGTACCGCGAGCGCGTTCATCACCGTGGCCAGCATGCCCATATAGTCGGCGCTGGTGCGATCGAAGCCCTTGGCGGCGGCGGCCAGGCCACGGAAGATGTTACCGCCGCCGACGACGAGGCACAGCTCGTAATTGGTGGCGACGTCGGCGATCTCGCGGGCGACGCGGGCGACCGTCTCGGGATCGATCCCGAACTGCCCCTGCCCCATCAGCACCTCACCCGATAGCTTCAGAAGGATTCGTTTGAAGCGCGGGCGATCCATGGGTTCTTCTTCACTTTAATTCTGCGGCGTGGCCGGCACATTAGGGGCAGGTTTCGAACCTGCCAAGCGCCTGAGCGGCCGGTGATCCGGAAATCGGGCGGCGACCACGAAAAAGGCCCGCTCTTCCGGCCGAAAAACCGGAAGAGCGGGCCCTGTTTCGATCGATCAGCCCTTGACGGCTGCAGCAACCTCGGCAGCGAAATCGCTGGCTTCCTTCTCGATGCCTTCACCGAGCTGGAAGCGGACATAGTCCTTCAGCGTGATCGAGCCGCCGGCCGCCTTTGCGGCGTTGGCGACGACCTGCGCGATCGGGGTCTTGTTGTCGATCACGAAGATCTGGCTGAGCAGCGCGTTCTCCTTGCGGAACTTCGCGACGGCGCCCTGCACCATCTTCTCGATGATCTCGGCCGGCTTGCCCGATTCGGCAGCCTTCTCGGCGGCGATCGCACGCTCGCGCTCGATCACGGCCGGGTCGAGGCCATCCTCGGTCAGCGCCTGCGGGAAGGCAGCGGCGATGTGCATCGCGATCTGCTTGCCGACGGTCTCCATCTCGGCGACCGGGGCGTCGCCCTCGAGCGCGACCAGCACGCCGATCTTGCCGAGGCCCGGCACGGCGGCGTTATGGACGTAGGGAACGACCGTGCCCTTCGACACTTCGACGACCTTGGCGCGGCGCAGCGTCTGGTTCTCGCCGATCGTCGCGATGTTCGACGTCAGCTTCTCCGACACGGTGCCGCCGCCCGGATAGGCGGCGCCGGCCAGGGCCGCGACGTCATCGCCCGCGGTCAGCGCGATCTGGGTCACGGTCCGGACGAAATCCTGGAACTGGTCGTTCTTGGCGACGAAGTCGGTCTCCGAGTTGACCTCGACGGCTGCACCCTTGGTGCCCTCGACGGCGACGCCGACCAGGCCCTCGGCCGCGGTGCGGCTCGACTTCTTGGCGGCGGTGGCGAGGCCCTTGGTGCGCAGCCAGTCGACCGCGGCTTCCATGTCGCCGTTGGTCTCGGTCAGCGCCTTCTTGCAGTCCATCATGCCGGCGCCGGACTTCTCGCGAAGCTCCTTGACGGCAGCAGCGGTGATCTCCGCCATATGCTTTTCCTTTCGTACAAATGCGTCACCCCGGCCCGGGCCGGGGTCTCACAGAAGCGTCGTGCCGGGCACGACCCGCGAGATCCCGGCCCATTAGGCCGGGATGACGATGGATTTATTACGCGAGAGCGTCTTCGCTCGGAGCCTCGACGGCAGCGCCGAGGTCCTCGCCGCGCGCCTGGCGGCCGCCCTGGGCGCCACGGGTCGCAGCCTCGGCGACGGCCTCGCAATAAAGGCGGATCGCGCGGGCGGCGTCGTCATTGGCGGGAACCGGGAAGGCGATGCCGTCCGGGCTGACGTTCGAATCGAGGATCGCCACCACCGGGATGCCGAGCGTGTTGGCTTCCTTGATCGCCAGCTCTTCCTTGTTGGCGTCGATCACGAACATCACGTCCGGGATGCCGCCCATGTCGCGGATGCCGCCGAGCGACAGCTCAAACTTGTCGCGCTCGCGGGTGAGCTGGAGGACTTCCTTCTTGGTCAGGCCGTGGGTGTCGCCCGACAGCTGCTCCTCGAGCGCCTTGAAGCGCTTGATCGAGTTGGAGATGGTCTTCCAGTTGGTGAGCATGCCGCCCAGCCAGCGATGGTTGACATAATGCTGGCCCGAGCGGCGCGCGGCCTCCGCGATCGGCTCCTGCGCCTGGCGCTTGGTGCCGACGAACAGGACCTTGCCGCCATGCTGGACGGTCTGGCTGATGAAATCGAGCGCGCGCGCCATCAGCGGCACGGTCTGCGACAGGTCGATGATGTGAATGCCGTTGCGATCGCCGAACAGATACGGCTTCATCTTCGGATTCCAGCGGTGGGTCTGGTGACCGAAATGCGCGCCGGCGTCGAGCAACGCCTGCATGGAGACGGTGGGAGCCGCCATAGGATTTTCTCCTTACCCGGTTGAACCTCTGCGGGGCGGGAACCGGGAAACCCGGCACCGGACTATGTACCCCACATGTGGAATGGGCGGGCCTCTATGCGACCTGCCGTGCAAAATCAAGGCTTGACATATAAGAACAAATCATGAACATTGGGAACAGAACGAGATTTCAGGCGCTTTTCCCGGACATCGAAGCCCCAGGAAGCGAACGCGCCGGAAACGGACGACAAAGGACAAGACGATGCTTCAGCTTCTCTCCTTCGCCCTGTTCTCGGGTGTGTTCCTCATCTCGATCGCGGCGATCACGGCCACGATCCGTTCCGAGATGCCTTATATCCTGCGCGCGCTGGGCATCGCCCCCTCGCCCACCCCACCGCTCCGCCCGATCGCGGAGCGGCGTGTCCGGGTCATTCGACAGGTGCAGGTCCGGCCGGCTGTGTCGGCGCAGGCGTGGCGCGCCGCCGCCTGACACGGCGATAGGAGGCCGCGCTGAACGGCACGGTCGCCAGATAGCCGAGCATGAAGACGCTGAGCGTGTGCCAGGGCGCATTGAACAGCGCGGCGCCTAGCATCGCCACCAACAGCAGCGCGGGCAGCCGCCAGGCGCGCGAGATATGGAGGGACGACCAGCTGTAGGTCGCGATGTCGGAGATCATCAGGCAACCGACCAGCGCGGCCCATCCGCAGATGAAATAGGGATCGCGGAACCACCACAGGCCGCTCCACAGCCACATCGCCACCGGCACCAACATCAATCCGGCGCCGAGCGGGGCCGGGACACCGGTCAGGAACCCCGCTGCCTTGCGGGGATGCTCCGCGGTGTCGATCGAGGCGTTGAAACGAGCGAGCCGCAGCGCCGCGCAGACCGCATAGCCGAGCGCGAAGATCCATCCGAAGCGCGGGATCTCGTTCAACGACCAGAGGAACATGATGATCGCGGGCGAGACGCCGAAGGCGATCACGTCCGACAGCGAATCGAGCTCGGCGCCGAACCGGCTCTCGCCCTTGAGCAGTCGCGCGATCCGTCCGTCGAGCCCGTCGAGCACACCGGCAATGGCGATGGCGATCAGGGCCTTCTCCCAGTCCCCCGCGATCGCGAAGCGCACTCCGGTCAAGCCCGAGCAGAGCGCCAGCGCGGTCACCGCATTGGGGGCGACGGCGCGCGCGGGGATACCGCGCCGGATATTCTGACGGCGTCCGCGCATCAGGCGATCGAAGCCCCGTCCGGCAGCATGCGGAGCATCATTGTGCCGCGCCGATGCTGCGATCGGCCTCGCCGAGCCTGGCGATCACCGTCTCCCCGGCGATAGTCCGCTGGCCGAGTACGACGCGGTGGCCGGTACCGGCCGGCAGATAGACGTCGACCCGGCTGCCGAAGCGGATCAGGCCGACGCGCTGGCCGAGGCCGACGACGTCGCCCACCTTGACGAAGGGAACGATGCGGCGGGCGACGAGGCCGGCGATCTGGGTGAAGCCGATGCGGGTGCCGTCGGCGCCCTCGACCAGGAAATGCTGGCGCTCATTCTCTTCGCTCGCCTTGTCGAGGTCGGCGTTGAGGAAGCTGCCGGCGATATAGGCGATGCGCTTGATCGTGCCCGGGATAGGGGTGCGGTTGATGTGGACGTCGAACACCGACATGAAGATCGACACGCGCGTCATCGGCGCATCGCCCAGCCCGTCCTCGCCGGCCAGCTCGCGCGGCGGCGGCACGGTGGTGATCATCGTCACCAGCCCGTCGGCGGGTGCGATCACCAGCCCCTCGCCGGTCGGGGTGCTGCGTACGGGGTCGCGGAAGAAGGCGGCCACCCAGATGGTGATGCCGGCCATCGGCCAGGCGAGCGTCTCCCATGCCAGCAGCGCGAAGATCAGGCAGATCACCGCCGAGAGCAGGACGAATTTGCGGCCTTCGGGATGGACGCTGGGCCAGCGCCATTTGACCGAGGTCGTTCCGATGTCGGGTTTGTCTAGGGATGTCATCGCTGCAGTGTAGGGATGCCGGATGGGGCTGACAATCATCCCGGCGACCTCCGGGTTCCGCTTTTCCGGCCGCGCTTGCGAATAATTGGGGCAGCAATGGTTGATCCTGCCGGTTTGCTGGCATAGGGACGGCCGGAACTTTCCTCCCCGGAGATAGAAAAGCATGGCGAAGATCAAGGTGAAAACTCCCGTCGTCGAGCTCGACGGCGATGAAATGACGCGGATCATCTGGCAGTGGATTCGCGAGCGCCTGATCCTCCCCTATCTCGACATCGGCCTGGAATATTACGACCTCTCCGTCGAGAAGCGCGACGAGACCAACGACCAGATCACCATCGACAGCGCCAAGGCGATCCAGAAGTACGGCGTCGGCGTGAAGTGCGCGACGATCACCCCGGACGAAGCCCGCGTCGAGGAATTCAACCTCAAGAAGATGTGGAAGTCGCCCAACGGCACGATCCGCAACATCCTGGGCGGCGTCGTTTTCCGTGAGCCGATCGTGATCAAGAACGTCCCCAGGCTGGTCCCGGGCTGGACCGATCCGATCGTCGTCGGCCGTCACGCGTTCGGCGACCAGTATCGCGCCACCGACTTCCTCGTCCCCGGCCCCGGCAAGCTCCGCATGGTCTGGGAAGGCGACAATGGCGAGACCATCGAGCACGAGGTCTTCCAATATCCGTCAGCCGGCGTCGCGATGGGCATGTACAATCTCGACGAGTCGATCCGCGACTTCGCCCGCGCCAGCATGAACTATGCGGTCGACCGTGGATGGCCGCTCTACCTCTCGACCAAGAACACCATCCTCAAGGCCTATGACGGCCGCTTCAAGGATCTGTTCCAGGAAGTGTTCGACGCCGAATTCGCCGATCAGTTCAAGGCCCGCAACATCGTCTACGAACATCGCCTGATCGACGACATGGTCGCCTCGGCGCTCAAGTGGAGCGGCAAGTTCGTCTGGGCCTGCAAGAATTACGACGGTGACGTTCAGTCGGACACCGTCGCGCAGGGCTTCGGCTCGCTCGGCCTGATGACCTCGGTGCTGATGTCGCCGGACGGCAAGACGATCGAGGCCGAGGCGGCGCATGGCACCGTCACCCGCCACTATCGCATGCATCAGGCGGGCAAGGCGACCTCGACCAACCCGATCGCCTCGATCTTCGCCTGGACGCAAGGCCTGCAGTTCCGTGGCAAGTTCGACGGTACGCCCGACGTGGTCAAGTTCGCCGAGACGCTCGAACGCGTCTGCGTCGAGACCGTCGAGAAGGGCGGCATGACCAAGGACCTCGCGATCCTGATCGGCCCGGACCAGCCCTGGATGACCACCGAGCAGTTCTTCGAGCAGATCCGCGTCAACCTCGAAGCCGAGATGGCGAACTGGAAGTAAGCTCCGGCACTTTCTGAGATTGGGGCGTCATTCCACTGGAATGGCGCCCTTTTCTTTTTTTCATCTATACATTAGCCACCGGCGACCGGACATGTTCGCGCCGGACGCCCAGCCCGAGGATCCGGGCCGGTATCCTCTGGAGCCGCGGACAGCGCCCGAGCATCCGCAGCGCGAACGGCGCCTCCATCTGCGCGGTCGCGTCGAGCGTCGGACCGAGCACGCCGGCATGGACCGCGCGCTGCAACGCCTGGATCACCCGGACCGGCAGCATCCGCCGCGCCTGGACCTTGCCGAGCAGGCCGTCGACCGGCGCGCCTTGTGCCATCGGCCCGGCGAGGATGTTCGCGGCCGCCACCGCGTCCTGGATCGCCAGGTTGATCCCCACCCCACCGACCGGCGACATGGCATGGGCGGCGTCGCCGATCGCCAGCAGGCCCGGCCGGTGCCAGCGGATCAGCCGGTCGAGCGACACCGACAGCAGCTTGACGTCGTCCCAGGAGGCGATCGCATCAAGGTTTCCCGCGATCCCCGGCTCCGCGAGCGCGACCCGCGTCCGGAAGGCGTCGAGCCCCTCGGCGCGGATGCGGTCGGCGCCGCCCTTGGCGAAGACGAAGGCGCATTGCCAATAGTCGCCCCGGTCGATCATCGCGATCACCGTGCCCGGCGCGAAGCGGCCCATCGTCTCGTTGTGCGGCGTGCGCGGCTTGGGCACCCGGAACCAGAAGACGTCGATCGGCGCGCCGAGGTCCTTGCGGGGAAGCCCCGCCGCCTCGCGCAGGATCGAGCCGCGCCCGTCGGCGGCGATCACCAGGTTGGCGGAGATCGTCTCGCCGCCGGCGAGGCGCACGCCGTCCACGCGCCCGCCCGTCTCGGTCAGCCCGACGACCTCGCTCTCCATGCGCAGCGCGAAGGCCGGCCAGCGGCTCGCCGCGTCGCGCACGAAGTCGAGGAAATGCCATTGCGGCATCATCATCATGAATTTGTGGCGGACCGGCAGATGGGTGAGATCGGCCACCCGATAGCGCTTTCCGCCGACCAATGCCGAGACGTCGGTGACCACATCATGCTCGCGCGTCAGCAGCGCCTCGGCGAGGCCGAGCTCGTCGAACAATTCGATCGTCGAAGGATGGACGGTATCGCCGCGGAAATCGCGTAGGAAATCGGCGTGCTTCTCGACGACCAGCGTCTCGACGCCGGCCCGCGCGAACAACAGGCCGGCCATCATCCCGGCGGGCCCACCGCCCGCGACGACCAGCCTGCTTCCCATCGGCGCCCTCCTCTTCCGCTCAGCGCGGCTTGAAGGCGTAGTCTACCATGGATCGGGCGATTTCGCGCTCGCCGGTGATTGCCACGTCGGCGCCCATCTTCGAGAAATGCTCGACCTCGGCCTCGTCCTGCGCGCGGGCGATGATCCGGATCTCCGGATTGGCCTTGCGCGCGCGTTCGACGATCTGGCCGACCTCGAAGCCCTCGGCGATGGCGATGCAGAGCAGCCGCGCCTTTTCGAGCCGGGCCTGGTCGAGCGGGTCCGCCTCGCAGGCATTGCCGATCAGCACGGTCGCGTTGGGATGCTCGGGCAAGCCGGTCGCGTCGGGCTGCGCCTCGATGATCGTCACTCGTTCGCCCGCCTCCAGCAGCTTGCTGCCGACCAGCGACCCGACCCGGCCATAGCCGATCAGCACGACGTGCCCGCGCGGCGACGGCGGAGGCGTCTCGGTCTCCTCCGCTGCTTTTTCGGGCAGCCATTTGCGGCCATAGCGCCCGACGATCGCGAAGATCAGCGGATTGAGCAGGATCGAGATGATCGCCCCGGCCAGGATCAGGTCGCGCGCCACGGCGGGGATCAGCTTCAGCTCATGCCCCATCGTCGCGAGGATGAACGAGAATTCGCCGATCTGCGCCAGGCTGGCCGCGATGGTGAGCGCAGTTGCAGCGGAGTGGCGGAACGCCATGACGATCGCCAGCGCCGCGACCGACTTGCCGACGATGATGATCGCGACCGTGCCGAGCAGCGGCAGCGGCTCGTCGGTCACGACATGCGGATTGAACAACATGCCGACCGAGACGAAGAACAGCACCGCGAAGGCGTCGCGCAGCGGCAGCGTCTCGTTGGCGGCGCGCTGGCTGAGCGGCGATTCGGCGAGGATCATGCCCGCGAAGAAGGCGCCTAGCGCGAAGGACACGCCGAACAGCATCGCCGCGCCGAACGCGACGCCGAGCGCGATCGCGAGCACCGCGAGCCGGAACAGCTCGCGCGAACCGGTATGGGCGACATAGTGCAGCGCCCAGGGGATCACCCGCCGGCCGACGATCATCATGAAGGCGATGAAGGCGATGACCTTGCCGACCGTCAGCGCGAGGACGGCCCCGATCGCGCTGCTGCTGCCGCCTCCGCCCTGCGCCAGTGCGGGCAACAGCACGAGCGCGAGCACCATCGCCAGATCCTCGACGATCAGCCAGCCCACCGCGATCTTGCCGCGCTCGGTGTCGAGGATCTTGCGCTCCTGCAACGCGCGCAACAGCACCACCGTGCTCGCGACCGACAGCGCCAGGCCGAAGACGATGCCGCCCGCCAGGCTCCACCCCAGCAGCGCCGCGAGGCCCATGCCCATCAAGGTCGCCACCGCGATCTGCGTGACGGCTCCGGGGATCGCGATCTTGCGCACGGCCATCAGGTCGCGCACCGAGAAATGCAGGCCGACGCCGAACATCAGCAGGATGACGCCGAGTTCGGCGAGTTCGTTGGCGAGATGCTGATCCGCGACATAGCCCGGGGTGAAGGGGCCCGCCGCGACGCCGGCCATCAGATAGCCGACCAGGGGTGGGATGCGGAGCCGCTGGGCGACTGCGCCGAAGATGAAAGCGAGCGTGAGCCCGCCGACGATGG
This sequence comes from Rhizorhabdus histidinilytica, assembly GCF_900167915.1. GTDB lineage: Bacteria > Pseudomonadota > Alphaproteobacteria > Sphingomonadales > Sphingomonadaceae > Rhizorhabdus > Rhizorhabdus histidinilytica. Next base: position 753,264 of record NZ_FUYM01000001.1, read on the forward strand.
TTGCGATGAGCGGTGTCGCGTGGGGCACGCGGCGGGATCTCCCTTCCTATGAGATGGTCGTGATCGTCGTTTAATGATGGAGTCGGGGCCTTGAGGAAAGGAAATTTCTCCGCAGGGTGTTCAGGTCGGCCATCATCCGCAATGATCGACGTATGGCGCTACCCATTCATTCCGCGGCTTTCAGCGATTCGCTCGTCGTCCTGGGCACTGCGGGCCTCGTCATCCCCGCGTTCGCCCGCTTCCGCATCACACCCGTCATCGGCTTCATCCTGGTCGGCATGCTGGTGGGCCCTAATGGCCTGGGCCGGCTGATCGAGGAGGTCCCCTGGCTCTATCATGTGACGATCGGCAATCCGCGCTCGATCGAGCCCTTCGCCGAGTTCGGCATCGTCCTGCTGCTGTTCTCGATCGGCCTTGAGCTGAGCTTCAAGCGATTATGGGGTCTGCGGCGAACGGTGTTCGGACTGGGCTCCTCGAAGCTGCTGCTGTCCGCACTGCTGATCGGTGGCGGTCTCTGGCTGTTCGGCCAGACGCCCAATGGTTCGCTCGGCCTCGGCCTCGCCCTCGCCCTCTCGTCCACCGCGCTGGTGCTGCCGATGGTCGGGACGAGCGGCGCGGTCGGCCAACGCGCCTTCGGCATCCTCCTGTTCGAGGATCTCGCGCTGGTCCCGATCGTGTTCATCCTCGGCGCGATGGCGCCCTATGGCGAGACCGAGGGATGGGACGGACTGCTGTTCACGGTCGCCTCCGGGATCGGCGTGATCGCGGTGATGATGATCGGCGGGCGGCTGATCCTGCCTCGCCTGTTCGCACAAGCCGCACGCGCCAAGAATCCCGAGCTGTTCCTGTCGGCAAGCCTGCTTGTCGTCATCCTCGCCAGCATCGCAACCACTGCGGTCGGCCTGTCGCCGATCGTCGGCGCGCTGGTCGCCGGCCTGCTGATCGCCGAGACCGACTATCATGCCGAGGTCGACCTGGTCACCGCGCCGTTCAAGGGGCTGGCACTCGGGATCTTCCTGATCACGGTGGGCATGTCGGTCGATCCGCTGATGATCCTCGAAAACTGGGACAGCGTCGCGCTCGCGGTCGCGGCGATCGTCGCGACCAAGGCGCTGGTCACCGCCTTCCTGCTGCGCTTCTGGGGCGCTAAGCGGGCGGTCGCGGCCGAGACCGGCCTGTTGATGTCCTCCCCCTCGGAAACCACGCTGATCGTCCTCGCGACCGCGGCCCAGGCGCGGCTGATCGATCCCGGCACCGCCGGCTTCTGGCAGGTTGTGACCGCGATCGGCCTGACGATCACGCCGATCCTCGCCAAGGTCGGACACGATATCGCCCGGCGGGTCGACGAACGCGAGACCGCCGCCGATCCGGACCTGTCGGACACGATCGAGGCGCGCGCGATCATCGCCGGCTTCGGCCGTGTCGGGCGGCTCGTCGCGCAGATGCTCGACGCGCACAACAAGCCCTATATCGCCGTCGACGCCGACATCGACACGGTGATCGCCGCCCGTCGGCGCGGCTACAAGGCGATGTACGGAGACGTCGCCAAGCCGGGCATGCTCGACCATCTCGACCTGTCCCGATCGACCGCGCTCATCCTGACGATGGACGATCCGGTGCAGGTCGTCCGCATCACCCGGCTCGCCCGGCAGAACTATCCCGAGCTGACGATCGTCGCCCGCGCCCGCGATCCGAACCATGCGGCGGAACTCTATCGCGCCGGCGCCACCGACGCGGTGCCCGAAACGCTCGAATCCTCGTTGCAACTCTCGGAGGCGGTGCTGGTCGACCTCGCCGTGCCGATGGGACCGGTGATCGCATCGATCCACGAGAAGCGCGCGGAATTGCGCGCCAAGATCATGGAGCTGGGCCAGATCGACCGCGAACCTGCCTTCGGCCGCCGTCGGCTGCGCGACGCCATCCCGGAGCAGGAGTAGATTCCGGACAGCCTCCCCCATCGCGCTGTTGCAGCGGCGCGGGTGCCGGGATAATCCCTGCAGGGGGTGTTCCTTTCGGGGAGCCAGATGGCCGATTCCGCAGATTATGTGTTCAAGCCGCATGAACGGCCGACACTCCCCGGTTCGCCCGCCAATCCCGACCATCCCTCGCGCCGTCGGATCGGCTATTTCGCGATCGGTTGCCTGATCGGGGTGACCGGCGGGCTCGGCAACGCGCTGGTGACGGTGAACCTGAACTTCGCGCAGGGGACCCTCGGCCTCAACAGCGACGAGGCGACCTGGCTGACCGCCGCCTATTTCATGACCAACGTCACCGCGAACCTGCTGCTGGTGAAGTTCCGCCAGCAATTCGGGCTGCAGATGTTCATCCGCTACATGCTCGCCGCCTATGCGGTGAGCACGATCGCGCATCTGCTGGTGCACGACTTCTGGACCTCGGTCGCCGTCCGCGCGGCGAGCGGGATCGCGGGAAGCGGCCTCAGCACCCTGACCGTGCTCTACCTGTCGCAGGGCATGTCGGCGCCGAAGCGGCTCGCCGGGATCATGATCGGCATCAGCATCCCGCAGCTCGCCACCCCGCTGGCGCGCGTGCTCTCTCCGGGCCTGCTGATCTGGGGCGACTGGCACATGCTCTACTGGTTCGAGCTGGGAATGACGCTGGCCACGCTCGCCGCCGTCATGGCGCTGCCGCTGCCGCCGAGCGAACGGGTCCATGCCTTCGAGAAGCTTGATTTCCTGACCTTCGCCCTGCTCGCGCCCGGACTGTGGCTGCTCGTCGCCGTGCTGAGCGAGGGCCGCATCCAATGGTGGGCGGAGCGCGCCTGGATCGGCTGGTCGCTGGCCGGCAGCATCGCGCTGATCGCCGCCGCGCTGGTCGTCGAGCATCATCGCGTCAATCCGCTGATCAACACCCGCTGGCTCGGCACGCGGGAGATGGTGAGGCTGATCGCGGTGGCCTCTTCGATCCGCATCCTGCTGTACGAACAGGCGTTCGGATCGGTCGGGTTGCTCACCACGCTGGGCATGCTCAACGACCAGATGGTGACGCTCAACCTCGTCATCATCGTCGCCTCGATCGCCGGCATGGCCACGGCGGTGCTGACCTTCAAGCCCGCCAATGTCGCGCGACCGCTGACGATCGCGGTGATCCTGATCGCGATCGGATCGTTCCTGGACGCCGACACGACCAACCTCACCCGCCCGTCGAGCTTCTACCTGAGCCAGGCGATCATCGGCTTCGCCTCGCTCCTGTTCATGGCGCAGGCGATCGTCATCGGCATCGCCCGCACCCTGCTGGCGGGGACCAAGCACTTCATCAGCTTCATCGTGCTGTTCAGCCTCAGCCAGAGCATCGGCGGGCTCGTCGGATCGGCGCTGCTCGGTACCTTCCAGGTGATCCGCGAGAAATATCATTCGCACGAGCTGGTCCAGTCGATCGTGATGAGCGACCCGCAGGTCGCGGCGCGGATCGGCGCCGGGGCCCGTTCGGTCGGCGGGGTGATCGGGGATCCGGTCCTCCAGGGTGCCCAGGGTGCGGCGCTGCTCGCCCGCTCGGTCGCGCGGGAAGCGAACATCCTCGCCTATAACGACGTCTTCCTGCTGATCGGCATCCTCGCCGTCGCGACCGTGATCTGGAGCTACGGCATCCGTCTGTCGATGCGCCGGCGCGGGGAAGTCTCGCCTGTCCTCGAACTGCAACGGCGCATGGCGCAGGGGAAATGAGATGAGCGACCGCGATCCCGCTACCGAAACCGCCCCCGGCGCCGCCGCCGCGCAGCCGAAGCGTCACGATCGCGATCGTCGCGATCGCCGTGGTTGCGATCCTCGCCGTCCTCTATGCGTGGCAGCTGCCGCCCTTCGCCGGCTTCTCCGAGCGGACCGACAACGCCTATGTGCGCGGCCGGGTGACGATCATCAGCCCGCAGGTCAGTGGCTATGTCATCAGCGTACCCGTCCAGGACTTCGCCGAGGTGAAAGCGGGGCAGATCCTCGCGACGATCGACGACCGCATCTACCGCGCGCGGGTGGCGCAGGCGGAAGCCAACCTCGCCGCGCAACAGGCCTCGCTCGCCAACTCGACCCAGGCGCAGCGCTCGCGCGAGGTGGCGACCGCGAGCCAGGACGCCGCGATCGCCAACGCCCGCGCCCAGCTCGTCCGGGCGGAGGCCGACATGCGCCGCGCCGACGCGCTGATCGCCGACGGATCGATATCGGCCCGCGAGCGCGACCAGACCCGCGCGGCGCTTCTCGCCGCGCAGGCCGGGGTCCGCCAGGCCGAGGCCGCCCGCGCGATCGGCACCCAGGACGTCCGCACCGTGCTGGTCGGGCGTGGTGGGCTGACCGCTGCGGTCGAAGGAGCCCGCGCCCAGCTCCGCCTCGCCCGGATCGATCTCGACAACACCGTGATCCGCGCGCCGGTCGCCGGGCAGCTCTCGGAAATCGGGGTGCGCAGCGGCGCCTTCGTCACAGCGGGCACCCAACTCATGTTCCTCGTGCCGCACGACGTCTGGGTGGTGGCCAATTTCAAGGAGGCGCAGACCCGGGACATGCGGGTCGGCCAGGGCGCCAGTTTCAAGGTCGATGCGCTGGGCGGCGCGAAGCTGACCGGCCATGTGGAGAATATCGCCCCTGCCGCCGGATCCGAATTCGCCGTGCTCAAGCCCGACAATGCGACCGGCAACTTCGTCAAGGTGGCGCAGCGCATCTCCGTTCGCATTCGTATCGACCCGGGGCAGGAGCTCGCCCGCCGGCTGCGCCCGGGCATGTCGGTCGAGGCGAAGATCCACACGAGCGGGTCGCTCTGATGCGGCGCTCTGGCCTGCTCCTGCCCCTGTTGCTCGGCGGGTGCGCAGCCGGCCAGGTGAAGCCGGTGGCGGTACCCGCGGTCGACGCGCCTGCCGCCTGGCGGACAGCCGCCCCGCTGTCGGCGGTCGAGCGCGATTGGTGGGCCGGCTTCGGCGATCCGGCGCTCACCGCGCTGGTCGATCGCGCGCTCGTCAACAACAGCGACATCGGCATCGCCGCAGGACGGGTGCGCGAGGCGCGCGCCAATCTGGCCGCCGCGCGCGCGACGCTGCTCCCGACGCTCGACGCCAGCCTGACAGGCGCCCGGTCGCGCAGCATCAGCGCCTTCGGCACGTCGGAGGTGCAGAACGCCGCGCAACCCCAGCTCCAGGCTGCCTATGAGATCGACCTGTTCGGCCGCCTCGCCGACCAGCGGTCGGCGGCGCGCAACGCCTATCTGGCGAGCGAGGCTGCCCGCGATGCGGTCCGCCTCGCCATCGCCTCGGCCACCGCGAGCAGCTATGTCGCGCTGCTCGGGCTCGACACCCGGCTCGATATCGCCCGCCGCACGCTGGCGGCACGCGAGACCTCGCTTCGGATCGCCCGCTCGCGCGTTTCGAACGGCTATTCGCCGAAGCTCGAACTGCAGCAGGCGCAGGCCGAATATGACGCGACCGCCGCGATCGTGCCGCAGATCGAACTCGCCGTCGCGCGGACCGAGCACGGCCTGAACCTGCTGACCGGCGACACGCCTCAGGCGGTCGGCCGGGGCGCGACGCTTGCCACGCTCGCACAGCCGCCGCTCGCCGGCGGCCTGCCGTCCGAACTGCTGCGGCGTCGTCCCGACATCGCGCAGGCCGAACGCCAGCTCGCCGCCGCCGACAGCTCGCTCGCGGTCGCGCGCAAGCGCTTCCTGCCCCAGCTCCGGCTGTCGGCTACCGCCGGCGCGGCCTTCTCCAGCCTGCTCGACGACCCGCTCACCCTCTGGCAACTCGGTGGCAGCATCCTCGCGCCGATCTTCCAGGGCGGGCGGCTGACCGCGCAGGCCGAGGCGGCCGCCGGGCAGCGCGACCAGGCCGCCTTTGCCTATCGCAAGGCGGTGCTGACCGGCTTCCGCGAGGTCGAGGACGCGCTGGCGTCGGTGCGGCGGATCGAGGAGCAGACCGCGCTCGCGATCCACCAGCGCGACACGCTCGCCGAGGCGCTCCGGCTGGCGACCAACCGCTATCGCGAGGGCTATTCGCCCTATCTCGAACAGCTCGACGCACAGCGTCAGCTGCTCGCCGCCGAACTCAACCTCGCCCAGCTGCAGAGCGACGGCTTCGCCGCGCGAATCCAGCTCTACCAGGCGCTGGGGGGAGGCTGGAGCGCGGCGGACGGGGAATCCGGCCAGCCCTGATCGGGAATCGGGCTGGGGCACGTTGGCATGTTCCCCCCTGCCCCGACGCCTGCTATCCACCCCGGCATGTCATCCAAGCATCTCTACCTGGTCGACGGCTCCGGCTATATTTTCCGGGCCTATCATCGCCTGCCGCCGCTCACCAACCGCCATGGAATCCCGGCGGGGGCCGTCTACGGCTTCACGACGATGCTGTGGAAGCTGATCAACGAGCTGCACCAGACCGATGGCCCGACTCACCTCGCGGTGATTCTCGATGCCTCGTCGAAAACCTTCCGCAACGAGATGTACGACCAGTACAAGGCGCACCGGCCGCCGCCGCCCGAGGACCTGGTGCCGCAATTCCCGCTGATCCGCGATGCGGTGCGGGCCTTCTCGGTCCCCTGCATCGAGGAGCTGGGGCTGGAAGCCGACGACATCATCGCCTGCTATGCCGAAGCCGCGCTGGCGCAGGACTGGCAGGTCACGATCGTCTCGTCCGACAAGGACTTGATGCAGCTCATCCGGCCGGGCCTCGACCTGCTCGACACGATGAACAACCGCCGCCTCGGCCGCGAGCATGTGCTGGAGAAATTCGGCGTCGAGCCCGAGGCGCTGGGCGATGTGCTGGCGCTGATGGGCGACAGCGTCGACAATGTGCCCGGCGTCCCCGGCATCGGCCCCAAGACCGCGAGCCAGCTGATCCAGCAGTTCGGCAATCTCGACGCGGTGCTGGCTGGGACCGACCAGATCACCAAGCCCAAGCTCAAGCAGTCGCTGATCGACCATGCCGACAATGCCCGGCTGTCGCGTGAGCTCGTCCGCCTGAAATGCGACGCGCCACTGCCCGAGCCGCTCGACGCGCTCGAGCTGAAGGGCCTCCCGCCCGAGCCGCTGCGGGCCTTCCTCGAGGATCAGGGCTTCAAGTCGCTGCTCGCCAAGGTCCAGGGCGACGGCCCCGCCACCCTGCCGAGCGGCGGCCCGACGATGCTGGCGCTTGCCCCGGGTGCCGAGGAGAAACCGGCGCCGGTGATCGCGCAGGTGCCGTTCAACCACAAGGATTACGAGACCGTCGTCGACGAGGCGGCACTCGACCGCTGGATCGCCGAGGGTTTCGCTTGCGGCCGGATCGCGGTCGATACCGAGACCGACAATGTCGATCCGGTCCGTGCCAACCTGGTCGGCGTCAGCCTGTCCACTGCGCCGGGCAAGGCCTGCTACATCCCGCTCGCCCATATCGGCGACGGGCTGTTGTCGGAGACGCCCAAACAGATCGCGATGGACGCGGCGCTGGCGCGGCTCAAGCCGCTGCTCGAAGCCGCGCACGTCCTGAAGATCGGCCAGAACATCAAATATGACATGGTCGTGCTGAGCAAGTACGGCATCGACGTCGCGCCCTATGACGACACGATGCTGCTGTCCTATGACCTCGACGCCGGGCTCGGCGGCCATGGCATGGATGAACTGGCGCAACGCCATCTCGACCATGCCTGCATCGAGTTCAAGACGGTGTGCGGCACGGGCAAGAGCCAGATCAGCTTCGACAAGGTGACGCTCGACCGCGCGACCGAATATGCGGCCGAGGACGCCGACGTCACGCTGCGCCTGTGGCAGCTCCTCAAGGGGCGGCTCGCCCCCGAGGCGGCGACCCGCGTCTACGAGCTGATCGACCGGCCGCTGGTGCCGGTGCTGGCGGGCATGGAGCGCGCCGGCATCAAGGTCGACCGCGAGGAGCTGGCTCGGCTGTCCGCCGAATTCTCGGGCGAGGCAACCCGATTGGAGGCCGCGATCCATGCCGAGGCGGGGACGCCGTTCACGGTCGGCAGCCCTAAGCAACTCGGCGACATCCTGTTCGACAAGATGGGGCTGAAGGGCGGCCGCAAGGGCAAGACCGGAGTCTATTCGACCGACGTCACCGAGTTGGAACGACTCGCCAGCGACGGCGTGGCGATCGCACGGCTGGTGCTCGACTGGCGACAGCTCACCAAGCTGCGCTCGACCTATACCGACGCGCTCCAGCAGCAGATCAACCCGGCGACGGGCCGGGTCCACACCTGTTTCTCGATGGCGGTCGCGCAGACCGGCCGGCTGTCCTCGACCGATCCCAACCTCCAGAACATTCCGATCCGCAGCGACCATGGCCGTCGCATCCGCGACGCCTTCGTCGCCGAACCGGGCAAGGTCATCCTGTCGGCCGACTATTCGCAGATCGAGCTGCGGCTGGCGGCGCACATGGCGGACGTGCCGGCGCTGAAGGACGCCTTCGCACGCGGCGAGGACATCCACGCACTGACCGCGCAGGAGGTGTTCGGCGAGGTCAACCGCGACACCCGCGCGCGCGCCAAGACGATCAACTTCTCGATCCTCTACGGCATCTCCGCCTGGGGCCTCGCCGGGCGCCTGGAGGTGTCGCGCGAGGAAGCGCAGGGCATGATCGACCGCTATTTCTCCCGCTTCCCCGGCATCAACCACTATATCGCCGCGACCCTCGGCCAGGTTCGCGACCAGGGCTATGTGTCGACGCTGTTCGGCCGCAAGACCCATCTGCCGTGGATCAGGAGCGCCAAGCAGGGCGAACGCCAGTCCGCCGAGCGCCAGGCGATCAACGCCCCGATCCAGGGCACCTCCGCCGACATCATCAAGCGCGCGATGGTGCGGATGAACCCCGCGCTCGCCGCGGCGGGATTGGGCGACGTCAGGATGCTGCTCCAGGTCCACGACGAACTGGTGTTCGAACTGGCGCCCGAGCAGGTCGAACCGGCATCGACGGTGATCCGCGCGGTGATGGCGGGCGCGGCCGAGCCGATCGTGCAGCTGTCGGTGCCGCTCGGCGTCGAGATCGGCACGGGGCCGAGCTGGGGCGCCGCGCATTGAGCCTTGCCCCCGAAACCGCCCCGCCGACCGCCGACACGCTGAAGGAGGGGGATGACATCAAGGCGCTCGCCAAGGGCGGCCGCACCAATTTCTTCGGCTTCCTGCTGCGCCTCGCCGCGCGCCTACCCTTCCTGTTCATCGCCGGCCGCTGGTACGGTGCGGAGGCGCTGGGCCGATTCGCCTATGCGGTGATCATCGTCGAGTTCGTCGCGACGCTGGCGACGCTGGGCCTCAAGCGCGGCCTTGCCGAGCAGCTCTCGGCGACCGACCGACCCCATGTCCATGTCGTTTGGGACGCGCTTCTGATGGGCGCGATCGCTTCGACGGTCGCGGCGACGGTGCTCGGCATGGTGCCCCAGCTCATGTTCCCGAACAGCGGGATCAACGGGCTCGAATGGCTGCTGCCGCTGACTATCTTCGCGCTCGCCTGGTCCGACATCGCCCTTGCCGCGCTCGCCTATCGGCTCGACATCGGCGCGACGGTGCGGGCACGATCGATCATCGAGCCCTGGACGATCAGCATCGCCGCCTTCGCGCTTGCCTTCTATTCGCTGCGCGACGGCCTGATCATCGCCTATGTCGTCTCGATGGTCGCAGCGCTGGCCGCATCGATCTGGCCGCTGCTCAAGAGCTTCGGCTGGCCGCACGGCTGGCGCCCGCGCCCGGTGGTGCTGTTCATGCTCGCCCGCCGCAACGTGCCGCTGGCCGCCGCCGACGCGATCGAATGGGGATCGCGCCGCCTCGACATCGCCATCCTCGGCCTGTTCTTCTCGCCGGTGATCGTCGGCATCTACTATGTCGCGCAGCAGGTTGCCTCGCTGCCGCAGAAGCTCAAGACCAGCTTCGATCCGATCCTCGGCCCGGTGATCACCCGCAACCTCGAAGCCGGCAACCGGCTGGCGGTGGCGAAGCAGGTCGCGCAGGTCGGCTTCTGGATCATCGCCGCGCAGACCGCGGTCGGCCTGGCGCTGGGCATTCCCGGTGAAGGCGTGATGGGCCTGGTCGGGCCCAATTTCGTCGCCGGCAACACCGCCCTCGCCTTCCTGCTGATCGCCGAGGTGGTCGCCGCGACCGCGGCGGTGTCCGAAGCAGCGCTGATCTACGTCGCGCGGCACCTGAACCTGTGGATATCAATGGGCATGATCGGCATACAGATCATGCTGAGCTTCGCGATCGTGATGATCATGCGCGACCAGTTCGCCCTGCCCGTGCTGTGGCAGGCGGCGGGCCCCGCGATCGCGCTGGCGATGGCGCTCGGCATCGCCTCGATCATGAAGGCGAAGCTGTTGTCGAGACTGCTCGGCGCGCCGGTCTCGGGCTGGCGCTGGCCGCTTGTCTGGGCGGCGTTGGCGGCGGGCGTCGTCGGCTATCTGGCGACGCGGCTGCCCGAATGGATCGAGCTGCTGTTCGGCATCCCGGCGATCCTGCTGGTGTTCGGGGCGATCATCTGGCGCTTCGGTTTCACCAGCGAGGACCGCACCTTGTTCCGCCTCAAGGAGGCCTGATCCCTCAGCTTCCCGGCGACGGCAGCGGGACGATGACGCCGCGGTCGGGCACGTCCTCGCGCCAGCGGACCGAGCCATAGGGGCGTTCCAGCTTGCGGCGGACGCGGATCGGATCCGCGTCGCGGTGGAAATCGATCGCCTTCTGCCAGGTGTCGAGATCGGCGACGGTCAGGCGGCTGCGCTGGCGTAGATAATCGTGCCAGGTCGGGGTGTGGTAGCGCTCGGTCCACAATTCGGGATCGCCGACGTCGCGCGAGATCGACCAGCCATAGCCCCCGGTGCGGTGACGAATCGCCTCGACCGGCATCATTGCGGTGTAGAAGTCGCGCGCCTGGTCGAGCGGCACGCGATACTCGATGGTGACGACGATCGGGCCGCTGCGCCCGTTGAGGTCGAGATTGGTTTCCGGCTCGCTGAGCGGCGTATCGCGGTCGCGCTGCTCCTCGACCGCCGGCATCCGCCAGACCAGGCTGGCCGCGATCGTCAGGATCAGCGCCGTACCCGAGGCGACGAGCGCGAGGCCGGTACCCTCCGACGCGGCGATCCGGCCCCAGGCCCAACCGCCGATCGTCATCCCGCCGCAGACCGCCGTCACGCAGGCCGCCAGCGCGCGGCCCGTCACCCAGCGCGGCGACGACATCTGGATGTTGATGTTGCACAGCGCCATCGAGATCATCCACCCCGATCCCGCGCCCATCACCAGCAGACCGGTGAGTAGGCCGTGGCGGCTGAGGCCGGTGCCGATCATGCACAACCCCATCAGCGCACTGGCGAGCCCGACCGAGACTTCGTCCGACAGCCGTTCCTTGATCGGGGTCAGGAACAGCGCGCCAAGCACCGCGCCGCCGCCGAAGCAGCCGAGCAGCACGCCATAGAGGGTGGCGTCGCCCTTGAGCAGCTCGCGCGCGACGAGCGGCATCAGCGCCGACGCCGCGACGCCCGCGAAGGCGATCAGCAGGGTCCGCACCAGCACCGCCCGGATCGGCGGCGAATAGACGACATAGCGCGCACCCGAGATCACCGCGCGGCCGAGCGCCTCGGGCGGGAGCCGCGAGGTTTCGGGCAGGCGGCGCCAGAAGACCATGACGACGATCAGCGGGATATAGGCGAGCGCGTTGAAGGCGAAGGCCGCGAGCACGCCGGCCAGCGCGACGAGCAGGCCGCCGATCGCGGGGCCGAAGCTGCGCGCGATATTGTAGCTGATCGAGTTGAGCGCGATCGCCTGCGCCAGCTCGCGCGGCGGCACCTGCTCGCCCACCGAGCTCTGCCAGGCGGGCCCGAACAGCGCCGTGCCGGTGCCGACGACGAAGCAGAAGAACAGGATCCATGCCGGCGTCAGCAGGCCCAGCGCGGTGACGAGGCTGAGGCCGAGCGCGCCGAGCAGAGCGATCGACAGCGCGGTCAGGGCGATCTTGCGCCGGTCGTAGCTGTCGGCGATCGCGCCGGCGAACAGCGACAGCAGCATCAGCGGCGCGAAGGTCGCCGATTGGACCAGCGCGACCATGTCGGCGCGCCCGGTGAGCTGGGTCATCGCCCAGGCCGCGCCGACGCCCTGGATGAGCTGGCCGAAATTGGAGAAGAGGCTGGCCGTCCAGATGCGGCGGAAAAGGCCGTGGCGCAGTGGATCGAAAGGCCCTACCCGCCCTGCCGCTTCCCCGCCGCCATCGGCCATGCCAGCCCGTCCTCCTCTTTCCTGCTGCTCCTTAATGCGGAAGCGCCCTCAGCGATCAATGCCGGAAATGGCGCATGCCCGTGAAGACCATCGCGAGCCCGGCTTCGTCCGCGGCCGCGATCACCTCGGCGTCGCGGATCGACCCGCCCGGCTGGATCACCGCCGTGGCCCCGGCCTCGACCGCCGCCAGCAGGCCGTCGGCGAACGGGAAGAAGGCATCCGAGGCGACCGCCGAGCCGATCGTGCGCGGCGTGGCCCAGCCCGCCTTCTCGGCGGCATCCTTCGCCTTCCAGGCGGCGATGCGCGCCGATTCGAGCCGGTTCATCTGGCCGGCGCCGACGCCGGCCGTCGATCCGCCCTTGGCATAGACGATCGCGTTCGACTTGACGTGCTTGGCGACCGTCCAGGCGAACAGGCAGTCCTTGAGCTCCTGCTCGGTCGGCGCGCGCTTCGTCACCACCTTGAGGTCCTCAAGGCCGATCCGGCCATTGTCGCGCGACTGGAGCAGCACGCCGCCGGCGATGCTCTTCATCGTCAGGCCGGCACGCGCCGGATCGGGCAGATCGCCGGTCAGCAGCAGGCGGAGGTTCTTCTTCTTCGCGAACACCGCCTTGGCCTCGTCATCTGCGTCGGGCGCGGCGACGACTTCGGTGAAGATGCCGCTGATCGCCTCGGCGGTCTTGCCGTCGAGCGGCCGGTTGACCGCGATGATGCCGCCGAAGGCCGAGACGCTGTCGCAGGCGAGCGCCGCCTCATAGGCCTCGATCAGCGTGTCGGCGCTGGCGACGCCGCAGGGATTGGCGTGCTTGACGATGACGACGGTGGGCGGACCGTCGCGGAACTCGCTGACCAGCTCGAGCGCGGCGTCGGCGTCGTTGTAGTTGTTGTAGCTCAGTTCCTTGCCCTGGACCTGGGTCGCCTGGGCGATGCCACGTGCGGTCGGCCCGACCGGCAGGTAGAGCGCCGCCTGCTGGTGCGGGTTCTCGCCATAGCGCAGTTCCTCGGCCTTGCGGACCGGGATCGAGAGCGCCTCCGGGAAGAATTGTCCCTGGTCGGCATGGGCGAACCAGGAGGAGATCATCGCGTCATAGGTCGCGGTCGCGGCAAATGCCTTGGCGGCGAAGCGCTTGCGCAGCGCGAAGTCGGTGGTGCCGCCGCTGGCGATGATCTCGGCATAGTCGGCCGGATCGGTCGCGATCGTCACATAGGCATGGTTCTTGGCCGCCGAGCGGACCATCGACGGACCGCCGATGTCGATATTCTCGATGACCTCGTCGCGACCGGCGCCCTTGGCGACGGTCTGCGCGAACGGATAGAGGTTGACCACCACCAGGTCGATCGCGCCGATGCCATGGTCGGTCATCGCCTTGGCATGCTCGGGATCGTCGCGGACGCTGAGCAGGCCGCCATGAACCATCGGATGCAGCGTCTTGACCCGTCCGTCCATCATCTCCGGGAAGCCGGTGATATCGGAGATGTCCTTCACATCGAGCCCGGCGTCGCGGAGCGCCTTGGCGGTGCCGCCGGTCGAGACCAGCTCGACGCCCCACCCCGCCAGCGCCTGGCCCAGCTCGACCAGCCCGCTCTTGTCGGAGACCGACAGCAGAGCGCGCTTGATGGCGACTTTGTCGGGGGCGGGCGTGGTAGGGGTCTTCATGATGCGATCCTGTCGAGGGGCTGGGGTGACGTGGGAAATGGGGGGCGTGGTTCTCAGCCGAGCGCCTTGATCGCGCTGCGGCCGGCATAGACGGCGACCGGGCCCAGCTCTTCCTCGATGCGGATGAGCTGGTTGTACTTGGCGAGCCGGTCAGAGCGGGCGAGGCTGCCCGTCTTGATCTGGCCGCAGTTGGTGGCGACGGCGAGGTCGGCGATCGTCGAATCCTCGGTCTCGCCCGAGCGATGGGACATGACCGCGGTGTAGCCGGCACGCTGCGCCATGTTGACCGCTTCGAGCGTCTCCGACAGCGTACCGATCTGGTTGACCTTGACGAGCAGCGAGTTGGCGAGGCCGTCCTTGATGCCCTGGGCGAGCCGCTTTGGGTTGGTCACGAACAGGTCGTCGCCGACGAGCTGGACCTTGCCGCCGATCTTGTCGGTCAGGATCTTCCAGCCCTCGAAATCGTCCTCACCCATGCCATCCTCGATCGAGACGATCGGGTAGCGTGCGCAGAGATCGGCCAGATAGTCGGCCATCTCGGCCGGCGAGCGCTTCACGCCTTCGCCGTGAAAGTCATAGACGCCGTCCTTGAAGAACTCGGTCGCGGCGCAGTCGAGCGCGAGGACGACGTCGTCGCCGGGCTTGTAGCCGGCCTTCTCGATCGACTGCATGATGAAGTCGAGCGCGTCGGGGGCCGAGGCGAGGTTCGGGGCGAAGCCACCCTCGTCGCCGACCGCGGTCGCCAGCCCCTTGTCGTGGAGCGCCTTCTTGAGCGTGTGGAAGATCTCCGATCCGGCGCGAACGGCGTCGAACAGCGTCGGCGCGCCGACCGGCATGATCATGAATTCCTGGAAGTCGATCGGGTTGTCGGCATGCGCGCCGCCGTTGATGATGTTCATCATCGGCACCGGCAGGACCTGCGCCGAGACGCCGCCGACATAGCGGTAGAGCGGAAGCGCGCGGGCCTCGGCCGCCGCGCGGGCGACCGAGAGGCTGGCGCCGAGGATGGCGTTGGCGCCGAGCCGGCCCTTGTTCGGGGTGCCGTCGAGCTCGATCAGGCGGGCGTCGATCTCGCTCTGGTCCTCGCCCTCCATGCCGATGATCGCGTCGGCGATCTCGCCGTTGACGGCGTCGACCGCCTCCTGGACGCCCTTGCCGAGCCAGCGGCTCTTGTCGCCGTCGCGCTTCTCGACCGCCTCATAGGCGCCGGTCGACGCGCCCGAGGGAACCGCCGCGCGGCCGAAGCTGCCGTCCTCCAGCGTGATGTCGACCTCGACCGTGGGATTGCCGCGGCTGTCGATGATCTGGCGGGCATGGACGTCGACGATGGCGGTCATGGGCGCGTACCTTTGCTGATGGACCTTGGGATGCGCGCGCTCTATCCGCGAGATCGGCGTTAGGCAAATATTGAAGTCGTTTCGGGTCTGGTAAACGATGGAGTGGATGGCTCCCGCTCACCGGCTGAGGCAGACTGCCTCGGCTGAAGAGCGAGGAGACGGACGATGAGTGAGATTGTCACGATTGGGC
>NZ_FUYM01000025.1 GCF_900167915.1 Rhizorhabdus histidinilytica
GCTTGGCTTTAACCGAACCCCGACGCCTTGAAGCCGTCGAAACCCGGAGCCGCCGCCCACATGTCCCTTCATCTTCCAACAATGTCAAAGAACCGGGACAGCCTATTACCGCCCGGAACCGCTGTCCCAGGGAGATCGTGACCGATCCGATAAAGAGGCGCGGAAGCGAACCGGAAAAACCAACTCGCCGCCGCCGGTGAGGGGGCCTTCTATGCACATCGCCACTAGGCGTCAAGCACTTTGTATCGAAGGCCGAAAATTCTTTGGCGCCCCCATCGAACGCCCGGAAAACGGACGGGCCGGCACCGGCCCGATCCGAATCAGTTGTTGTTGTCGGTCAGCACCTTCGCGGTCAGCAACGGTGCGAACAGCTGGTTGAGAATCGCCACGAACTTGGTGACCGGATTCGAGGCCGAGTTGGCGATGTAGATCAGGTCCTTGTCATGCATCGGGAAGCTCTGCGCGATGATGTAGCTTTCGGGCTTCATCAGGTTGAGTCGATAAATGACCGGCCGCTCGCCCGCCGCGATCGCCGCGGCGTCGTAGCGGAACAGGAACACCGCCTTGGGATCGGCCTGCGCGTCGTTCGGGCCGCCGATCCGCGCCAGCGCTTCGGCCAGCGACAGGTTCGGTTCCCCGAACGGGACCTGCGACACCTTCGGCGTCGCGCCGAACGCGCTGTAGCTGCGCGGCTCGTTGATCAGCTCGATCCGGTCGCCGGGCAACAGGGTGAGATCGTCGCTGCTGCCGGGCCGGACATCGCCCAGCCGCATCTCGGCACGCTCGCCGCCGCGCGTGAGCCTCACCACCGTGTCGGCGCCGCTGACCCTCGATCCGCCCGAGGTCGCGATCGCATCGAGCAACCGTTCGCGCGCGGGGGTTAGCGGGATGCGCCCGGTCCGCACCACGTCGCCGAGCATATAGACACTGTTGCCGGGGCTGTTGACCACCGTCACCATCGCCTGCGGGCTCTGCGACTTGCCCTGCAAGGCCTGCTCGATCATCCGCTGGACGTCATAGGGGGACGAGCCGGCCACCAGGAGACGCCCGACATAGGGGAGGCGAATGGTGCCGTCGCTGGCCACCGTCACCGCGTTGATCGCCTGCGCGTGCGCCGTGTCGGGCTCGACACTGCCCGCCGGCCCTGCCGTCCGCCCGCTGCTGAACAGGGTCATGCCGACTTCGTAGATGCTGACCTGGAGGACGTCGCCCGGCGCGATCCGGTCGACCCGCCCCTCGCGGGCGAGCGCGGCGAGTTGCCCCGTCGCGCGGCCTGCGGGCTGGACCTGCTGCAGCTTCTGGAACGCCGCTCCGTCGAGCTCGACGACCTGGAAGGCGAGGCCGGCGTCGGGGTCCTTGGCGCCGTTGAGCACCTGCCGTCCGGTCGGACCGCTCGAGGGCAGGGTCGCGCAGCCGGACAGGAGTATCGCGAGAGTCGCCATGGCGCCGGTCAGGCGAAGGCGGGGACTGGGACTGGAAATCATGGGGGTCTCTATAGCGGCGATCGGGGCAAATCTATGTCCTGCCCGCAACGAGAAGCGCGGGAGGCATGGGTCCGTCAAGACTTAATCCGCCGACGGGTGCGAAAGCCGGGAATCACGCGGCGCGCATCTGAAGCCCGTGATGGACCTCGCTCGCCTCGGCCACCGTGTCGTAGAAGGTCAGGTTGCCGCCATAGAGGACGGCGCCGCGCTCGCAATATTGCTGCAGCATGTGCGGATCGTGCGACACCATGACGAGCGTCCCTTCGGCGCGGCGCTTCATCAGTTCCTCGTGCGAGCGGCGGCGGAAGCGCTCGTCGCCCGCGCCGGTGACCTCGTCGACCAGGTAGCAGTCGAAATTGATCGCCAGCGAGATGCCGAAGGCGAGGCGTCCCGCCATGCCCGACGAATAGGTGCGCACCGGCTGGTGGAAATAGGGGCCGAGCTGGGCGAAATCCTCGACATAATCGAGAATCTCCTGCTCGGGCTGGCGATAGATGCGGGCGATGAAGCGAACATTGTCGCTGCCGGTCATCGAGGCCTGGAAGGCGCTCGAATAGCCGATCGGCCAGCTCGTCGTCATGCTCCGTTCGATCCGCCCGGTAGTCGGCTGCTCGACGCCGGCGATCAGCCGCATCAGGGTTGATTTGCCCGCGCCGTTCGCGCCGCAGATGCCGATGCTCTCGCCGCGGCGGATCTCGAAATTCAGGTTGCTGAACACCTGCTTCTGGAATTTGCGGATGTGGTAGGTCTTCGAAACATTCTCGAAACGGATCATCGAGCGCTCTTCTCCAATCCCGGCCCCGCACGATACAAAAGGCTGGACGATGCCCGCCCAGGCTGCGATGCGCACGAGCATAGACGATGCCTGCCCAAACGCCAAACGTCCCCGTCGCGATCGACGCCCGCATGCTCGGCCGGCCGGGCACCGGCGTCGCGACCTATGCCGCCGCGCTCGAGACCGCCCTGATCCTGTCGGGCCGCGCGCCGCTGCGCGTCACCGATCCGAGCTGCGGCCGGCCGATGGACCGCTCGCCCGCGCCGGCGCGCTGGCTGCGCTGGGCCGACGCGCTGGTCGACCGGCCTCGGCGGCTGGCGAAGCATCGCGAAGCGCTTGCCGGGCGCGACGTCTTCCGGCTCGCCCAGGTTCATTTCGACCGGCATGGCACGCTCCTGCGGCTGCGCGCGCCGGGCGCGCCAGGGCTCGTCCACTGGACCTATCCACTGCCGATCCGGATCGAGGGCTGGATCAACGTCTACACGGTCCATGACGCGATCCCGATCTTCCATCCGTCGCTGAGCCAGATCGATGCCGGCCGCCACCGCCGGCTGCTCGACGCGCTCGCTCGCAGCGCCGACCATCTGCTGACGGTGTCCGAAGCGGCGCGGCGCGACATCGTCGCCGCAATCGGCTGTCCACCCGAGGCGATCAGCGCCTGCCCGCCCGGGCTCGACATCGCGGCAGCACCGGACCCGCTTCCCGACGGCCTGGTACCAGGCGGCTTCCTGCTCGCGGTCGGCAGCGTCGAGCCGCGCAAGAACCTGCTCCGCCTCGCCGAGGCGCATGCCCGCAGCGGACTGGCGTTGCCGCTTGTGATCGCCGGGCCCGACGGCTGGCAGTCCGGGACGATCGCGCCCCGGCTCACCGCCTTCCCCGGCATCATCCGCCTGCCCTATGTCGACCGGGCGACGCTGGTCGCGCTGATCGCCGGCGCGCGCGCTCTCCTGTTCCCGACGATCACCGAGGGGTTCGGCTTGCCGATCGTCGAGGCGATGCAGCTCGGCACGCCGGTGCTGACCTCGCGCGGCGGCGCGACCGAGGAGGTGGCCGGCGGCGCCGCGCTGCTCGCCGATCCGCTGTCGGTCGACGAGATCGCCGCCGACATCGCACGGCTCGGCGACGAGGCGACGCTCGCCCGGCTGCGCGCGGCGGGCCTCGCGCGCGGCCGCGCTTTCACCGCCGCGGCCTTCGCCGAGCGGATCGATGCGGTCCATCGCCGGCTGATCGAACGCCATGGTCAAAAGCCTGGCAACTGAGTAGGGCCGCCGGGCAACAAGCGCAGACGGATCGGGATGACCAGGCTCACCATCGGGATCGACGGCTTCAACCTCGCCATGCCGCGCGGCACCGGGGTGGCGACCTACGGGCTGGGCCTCGCCGAGGCGGTCGCCGCGCTCGGCCATGCGACGCTGGGCGTGTTCGGGATCGACGTCGGCGACCGGGCCGACAGCCGCGAGCTGCTGTTCTACGACCGCATCGGCAAGGAGCGTGCGCCCGAGACGCGCAAGCAGCACCGCCGCCGCCTGCGCCGCGAGACCTTCCGCTCCTTCCTTCCCGCCCACGCTTATGAGGTGCCGATCAGCGACGCCGTCGAGAAGCAGGCCTTCGCCGGCCGGCTGCCGCGCTTCGATCGGCTGGTCAGCAGCCCGGCGCTGTTCGACATCGCCGACCGGCGCCTGCGCCGCGCCGGGACCTTCCTGACGCTGCGCATGCCGAACCCGCCCGCGATCATGCACTGGACCTATCCGGTGCCGGTACGGCTGGAGGGCGCGCGCAACGTCTATACGCTGCACGACCTGGTGCCGCTCAAGCTCCCCTATACGACGCTCGACGACAAGCAGCGCTATCGGCGGCTGATCGAGCTGTGCGTGACCGAGGGCGATCACATCTGCACGGTCTCCGAATCGAGCCGCGCCGACATATTGGCGCTGTTCCCGGACGCGGCGCCCGACAAGGTGACGAACAGCTACCAGACCGCCCCCGTCCCCGCCGAGCTGCTGGCGCGCGACCCGGCCGAGGATGCGGGCGTCGTCGAGGGGCTGTTCGGGCTGAAGCGGCGGGGATACTTCCTGTTCTTCGGGGCGCTCGATCCCAAGAAGAACCTGGCGCGGATCATCGAGGCCTATCTGACCAGCCGCAGCGAGACGCCGCTCGTCATCGTCGGCGCGCGGCACTGGGGGACCGAGCAGGAGGCGCGGATCTTCGGCGACCAGAAGAAGGGCGTCTCGCTCTACGGCGAGGCGGCGGCGAAGGGGCTGGTCCAGCTCGACTATCTGCCGCGCGAGATGCTGCTGCGGCTGGTGCGGGGCGCGAAGGCGGTGATGTTCCCGTCGCTCTACGAGGGCTTCGGCCTGCCCGCGCTGGAGGCGATCCGGCTGGGGACGCCGGTGATCTCCTCGACGATCAGCTCGCTGCCCGAGGTGGTCGGCGAGGCGGGGCTGCTGGTCGACCCCTATGACGCCGGGGCGATCGCCCAAGCGATGCGCGCGCTGGACGAGGACCCGGCCCTCGCCGCGCGGCTGTCGGCGGCGGCGCCCGCCCAGGCCGCCAAGTTCAGCGACGAGGCCTATCGCGCCCGGCTGGCCGCGATGTACGAGCGGGTCCTCTCCAGCTAGCTAGGCCTGCTCGGGCCAGCGCCGGCGCGCCTCGATGCCGTGGGCGTCGAGCGCCTGGAGCTCGGCCAGCAGCGGCTCGAGCCGGTCGAGCGGCCAGGCGTTGGGGCCGTCCGACTTGGCGCTGGCCGGATCGGGATGGGTCTCCATGAACAGCCCGGCGATGCCGACCGCGACCGCGCCGCGCGCGAGCACGGGCACATATTCGCGCTGCCCGCCCGAGGAAGCGCCGAGCCCGCCGGGAAGCTGGACCGAATGGGTCGCGTCGAACACCACCGGGCAGCCGGTGTCGCGCATGATGGCGAGGCCGCGCAGATCGGTGACGAGGTTGTTGTAGCCGAAGGAGGTGCCGCGCTCGGTGACCAGCACCGGCGTATCGACCCCGGCCGCCTCCGCGGCGCCCTTCGCCTTGGCGACGACATGGGCCATGTCGTGCGGCGCCATGAACTGCGCCTTCTTGATGTTGGCCACCCGCCCCGACGCGCCGACCGCCTCGATCAGGTCGGTCTGGCGGGCGAGGAAGGCGGGGGTCTGGAGGACATCGACGACCTGCGCGGCGGCGCGGACCTGGTCGACGTCATGGACGTCGGTCAGCACCGGCAGGCCGGTCTCGGCGCGGACCTTCTCGAGGATGCGCAGCCCCTCGTCGAGGCCGGGCCCGCGGAAGGAGGCGCCCGAGCTGCGATTGGCCTTGTCGAACGAACTCTTGAAGATCGCGAACAGGCCGAGCCGGTCGGCGATGGCGCGGAGCCGCTCGGCGACCGAGAGGACCAGCGCCTCGGATTCGATCACGCAGGGGCCGGCAATGACGAACAGCGGCTCGTCGAGCCCGACCTCATGTCCCAGGATTTTCATCGCCGCTTCTTAGGCCCCCGCCCCGCCCGATGGCAATCAGCAGCCGCGCGCGATCGCGAAGCGCGGCTCGGGGACGAGATCGGGCAGCTCCTGCTCCGGCCCCTCCTCGAAGCGGCGATGGTCGGCCGGGGAGACGAAATAGCCGCGACGGACCAGCCATTCGCCGACGTCGGCGCGCGAAGTCAGCCAGACGGTGGCGGGCGCGAGCAGCAGCCCGACCGCGACCGGCAGCGACCAGATCGACCCGTCGAGCCCGAGCAGGATCGCCGCCATCAGCACGGTGCCGAGCAGCAGGTGCCAGCGGTAGAAGCGCGTCACCTCCCCGAAATCGAGCCCGTCCACCTCGCGCCGCTGCGGCGACCAGCCGCTCTGCCGGCCGCGCAGGATATCGACGATCGCCATGCTCTGGGTCAGCATCATCGCCGGCGCGGTGACGATCGAGGTGACGACCTCCAGCAGCGTGCCCCTGGCGATGCTGACCCAGCCGCCGAGCTGGCGGACCAGATCGCGATCCTGGCCGAGCGCGATCAGCGCGGCGATCTTGGGCCCGAACAGCATCAGCCCGGTGAGGCCGAGCAGCCAGCCCGAGGAGATCAGCACGAAGCCGTCGAAATCGGCACGAAGCTGCTCGAACATCGCGGCGCCGAGCAGCAGCAGCCAGAGCGGCGAGGTGAGATAGGCCGAGGCGCCCATGAACAGCTGGAGCCGGCTGACCCAGTGCAGTCCAGAGGTGTTGAGCAGCCGGAGATGCTGGAGATTGCCCTGGCACCAGCGCCGGTCGCGGATCGCATGGTCGATCATCGTCGGCGGAAATTCCTCGTAGCTGCCCTCCGGCATCGTCACCATGTGGACCGCCCAGCCGCGCCGGCGCAGCAACGCCGCCTCGACCATGTCGTGGCTCATGATGTGGCCGCCGAGCAGGCTGTCCTCCGACAGCGCGGGCAGGCCGCAGCTCTCGGCGAAGGCCTTCACCCGGATGATCGCGTTGTGGCCCCAGAAGGTCGCCTCGGTCCCCGACCACCAGCGCAGGCCGGCCGAGGCCACCGGGCCGTAGACCGAGGAGGCGAACTGATGCCAGCGCGCGAACATGGTCTGGCCGTTGATCAGCTGCGGCACCGTCTGGAGCAGGCCGATCGCCGGACGCGCCTCGATCGCCGAGGCGAGCCGCACCATCGCGGCGCCGCTCATCAGGCTGTCGGCGTCGAGCACCAGCATATAATCGTAGGCGCCGCCGAAGCGCCGCACCCAATCGGCGATGTTGCCGGGCTTGCGCGCGGTGTTGCGCGGGCGACGGCGATAATAGACGTTGGCCTTGCTCGTCTCGCGCAGGCGGCGGAAGGCGAGATATTCGCGGGCGTGGTTGCGCTCGTGCGAATCGCTCAGGATGAAGAAGTCGAACCGGTCCGCGCCGCCGACCGCGTCGATCGAATCGGTCATCGATTCGAGCCGGCGGAAGACCGCGCCGACATCCTCATTATAGATCGGCATCAGCACGGCGGTGCGGCCCTCGGGCAGCACCAGCTTGCTGCGTGCCACCTCCGGCGCCGGGCCGCGGCCGAGCAGGACGAACAGCCCGGCGACCGCGTTGAGGAAACCGAAGGCGATCCAGGCGAACAGCCCGAAGAAGAGCAAAGCGAAGCCGAGATCGATCCAGTCGATGCCGTCCGACTGCAGGGGGGTGAACATCTCCTGCGCGGCGAGCAGGCCGAACAGGAAGCTGCCGACGATCAGGAACAGCCGCCGCTGGAACAGCGGGCCGACCGGCACGATCGGATCGGCGGTAGCGGTATCGGGGCTGCGGGACAGGTCCTGCACCGGCATGGCGAGCGGCGCTTCGACCGGGAGGTCGGCTTGCGCGCGCGGGCCATGCTGGGGAGCACCTTCCGCTAAATCCTTGTCAATCCGGTACAATATCCTGTTCCTGCATTGATCGGCCGCCGCTCATGCCAGATGCGGCTTCGAAATTTCCCGCCTTTGCGTCGGACCGCCCCAGGCTCCCGACCAATGACGGCGGGCGCCGGGCACGGCCGGCGTCCTCAATAGAATTGATGGATGACGGTTTCGCTCAGCGTCCGGCCGTCCTTCTCCAACGTGGCCCGCAGATTCGCGGGCCGGTTCGACCGGGTGACGTCGGCGATCATCCGCCAGCGCCCCGGCTGTCCCACCACGGGATAGGCGTCGACCAGGAGCAGCTTGCCCTGGTCGATCGACACGGCCGCGGTCACGCCCGATCGCCGGTCGAGCCCCCGGAGCCCCGCCCCTTCGAAATCGACGACGAGGCGGCGGGCATTGGCGATCGGCTCGAGGCCGGGCCGTCCGGCGGTGCCAGTCCAGCGGTCGACCACCCGCGCCAGCGCGGGGGCCGCCGGCTCGCCGCCCAGCCAGCGCAGCCGATAGTCGAAGGTGAAGGTCGTCCCCGCCCTGGCCGGGCGATCGGGCGTCCAGAAGGCTACGATGTTGTCGTCGGTCTCCTTGGCCGTGGGAATCTCGTAGAGCATCACAGCGCCGGGGCCCCAGTCGCCGACCGGCTCGACCCACAGGCTCGGCCGCTTCTCGTAGAAGACGCCGTCGTCCTGATAATGATCGAAGGCCCGGTCGCGCTGGAGCAGGCCGAAGGCGCTGCCGCCCCCGGGATCGGCGAAGGCGTTGATGGTCGGGCGCGGCGGATTGCCGAGCGGGCGCCAGATGCGCTCGCCCGCCTTGTTGTGGATCAGCAGCCCGTCGGAATCGTGGATCTCGGGCCGCCAGTCGGCGCGTGCCTGGGGGTTGCCCTCGTCATACCAGAACATGCTGGTGAGCGGGGCGATGCCGAGCCGTTCGACGTCGCGGCGCAGCCAGATCGCCGAGGACACGTCCTGGACGACGGCGTCGGCCTCCATGCGGTTGGCGAAGCGCCAGGCGCCGACCACGCTGGGGCCCTGGAGCAGCGCGTAGATGGTGAGCCCGGCGCGGGTCCGTTCGAGCCAGAAATGGGTGAAGGCGGGGAATTCCTCCTTGCCGTCGATGCCGGTGTCGATGGCGAGGCCGCGCGCCGACAGGCCATATTGGTGGAGCGGCCCCGACGAGCGGAAATAGGAGGCGCCGAGGAAGGCCAGCCAGTCCCCCACCCCGCCCCGGTTCATCACCCGGAAGCCGGCGACGCCGGCCAGGACGTGCGGCTCCGGCCCCTCGCCGGGGCCGACCTGGAACATGTCCTCGCTATGCTCGATCAGCCGGGCGCGGCCGCGCTCGACGATCGAGATCTCGACCGGGACCGGCGCGGCCTTGAGCAGCGGGAAGAGGCGGACGCCATAGCCGTCGTCTGCGAAAATGGTGCGATCGGGCCGGAAGCTTATCCGGTTGGCGGCGTCGTAATCATTGGCGAGCGCGCGCGGATCGGGCTTCGGCATCGGCGTCGGCCGGCTGCGCGCCATCGCGGCGGCATGGCCTTTGAGCCAGTCCCAACTGAACGGCTCGCCGGCCGCGCGACCGCGCCCCGAAGCTCCGGCCGCAGCGCGCGCCGAAGCGCGCGGCGCGGCCCATGCGGTTCCGCCGAAGGCCAGGGCGCTTCCCAGCAGTGCCATGGATTGCCGTCTGTCGATCATGCCTGTCCGATTAGGTTTCGTTTCGCCTGTGGTCCACAAGGGATGGGGTCCAGACCCATAAGCGTCGCGAAAGTTCCTATACGAATCGAAGCTGAACGAGGGCTGTAGCGGCGCCGGGCGGCGGAAATCCGCCATAACGTCGGTCGCGGCAGGGCATCGTCCGGGCGCAGGAGGCGGGGTGGCGGCGGGGCCCTTCTTCCCGTTGCATGGGGTTGTCCGCTCGTTTTTCATTTTTTCCGCGTCGGGCCCCTCGCCTCTCGCGTCCCCCTCCTCCCTCGCGTCCACCTCCTCGCGCAGCATCCGGCGGATCGCGGCGGGGCTGGTGGCGCGGAGGATGCGGGCGATCTCCAGGGTGCGGCCCGAGTAGGCGCCATGCTTCCAGGCGTTGCGATTGCCGCGCGGCGCGCCGCCGCCCTTGCCGCCATGCATGCGACAGCGGGCGCGGCCCTGCACGGCGGGCGACCGGCACGGCGCCCCGCTCCGGGTGCGCGCGCCGCAGCGGGGCGCCTGCGCCAGCGATGGGGGTTCGGGGGCAGGCTCGGGGGCCGGGATCAGGGCCGGCGGCGAAGGATCGTCAATCGCCCGGCGTCCGGCGCGCCGGTCCGGCGTCATGCGGCGGCGCCGCCCTGCGCCCGCCGCTTCGCCCGATCGGCCTTGGCCACGGTCTCGACCGAGGCCCGGCAATTCGACTGCGCCCGCAAGGCGAGCCGCGCATAGCGCGCGGCCGAGGTGGGCCATTTGGTGTAGTTGTCCGCCGCATGCCCCACCAGCTCGGTGAACATCGCATCGAGCGAGAGCGCCTGCGCGATCAGCATCTCGTTCATCCGCGCCAGAGGGTCGGATGGGTCGCCGGCGGCAGCGGCTTTGCCGTTGGGCGCCTTTGGCTTGCGCGTTTCGTTCATCGGGTGCCTTTCGCCAGACATCCGTTACATAGCATTTCCAAACAAAAATTCAAGAACATATAGAGAACATTAGGATTAAACGAGGATTAAACAACGTATGGGCTTTTTGATCCACAACGGAGCCAACCGCCCATTTGAGTGCGACAATCACCTTGGCCCGTAACGAAAAGCCGTGATATACCCCGCAGCGGGGAAGGGTTTTACCATGAAGATTTTCATTCTTCTCGCCACCGCGCTGGTGGTTACGCCCATTCTGGCGCAATTCAACACTACGCTTCAATAATCCAATTGACAGCAACTGCAGCAGTCTAGAGGGTATAAGGGGAGCAGCTGCATGTACCATTATGAAATGCTTGGTGACGAGCGGTTTCAGCAATTTTGCCAAGCGTTGATAGCCGCAAGCTTCCCCAACACGCAGTGCCTGCCGACCGGTCAGCCCGATGGGGGGCGCGACGCGTTTGTTCTGCGCTGGATGCGCGAGCAGCAACGATTGCCAGCCCTAGAACGTGAGCTCGTCATCTTCCAGGTCAAGTTCATCAAGAAGGTGAACGACAGCCGCAGCGAACGCGATATGATCGAGCAGATTGCTCGCAGTGAAAAAGCCAAGCTCGACAAACTAAAGGGACGCGGTGCCTTCAAATATTATTTAATCACGAACCTCAAAGGTACTGCACATCCTGACGCAGGTTCGATCGACCGCGTCAACAAAGCACTCAGCGAGGCCCTAGAGGTCGAGGCATATTGCTGGTGGCGTGACGATCTCGACCGCCGGCTCGATAATGCTTCCGGCATCAAGTGGAGTTACCCCGAAATCCTCAAGGCGACTGACCTGCTCGAGAAGTTGGTCGCAGGCCAGCTTGGCGAGGAAGAGGAGCGGCGGCGCGGCGCGATCCGCGCCTACGTGACGGCACAATACGAAGAAGACAAGGAACTCAAATTCAAACAAACCGATTTGCGCAGCACTATGACGGACTTGTTCGTCGACCTGCCGATGTGGCCCCTATCTCCTTGGAATACGCCTCCACGCTTCAACTTGAAGCGCGCAATCCGGGCGCCCACGCGACACAGCTGGTATGCACACGAGCTAGCAATAGAGCCCGGTCGCAACACGCTCGCTGCAGCAAGTTTCTTTATGCACCAGACAGGCTATACCAACTTCGAGAATGTTGTTCTCGAAGGCGCACCTGGACAAGGCAAATCGACCATAACCCAATTTCTTTGCCAAGCACTGCGTATGGCATTGCTTGGCAAAAGCCAAGATTTAGCTGCAATACAACAAGGATTGCGCCCCAGCCAGCTACGCATTCCATTTCGGGTCGACTTGCGCGATCTTGCCAAGTGGATTTCAGGGATAGACCCTTTTCATGCCAAGCAGAGAGCGCTCGACGAGCAGGAGCCACGCTCACTAGAAGGCTTCCTCGCAGGACAAATCCGCTTCCTCTCTGGCGGCCATAGTTTCAATGTCTCAGATCTTACCGCGGTTGCGCGTGCTAGCCACATTCTATTGGCTCTCGACGGATTTGACGAAGTCGCCGAGATCGGACTTCGTCAGCAGCTAGTTACCGAGATCAGCAAGGGCACCAATCGGTTAGTGGCGGCCGGCGGCTATTCAGTGCAAGCGATCGTCACCAGCCGCCCGGCGGCATTTGCTAAATCGGTTCGCTTTCCACGCGAAACCTGGGCCTATTTCGAGCTTCTGCCACTCGAACAGTCTCAGATCGATGAATATACGACCAAGTGGACAAAGGCAAAAGGGTTAAAAGATAGCGAAGCGCTCGCCCTGAAGCAGATCCTAGAGGTCAAAATTAAAGAGTCTCATACGCAGTACCTTGCAAAAAATCCCATGCAATTAACCATATTGCTATCGTTAATTAATAGCCGTGGGGCATCCCTTCCCGAAAAACGTACCGCAATGTATGATGCATATATGGATACTTTCTTCAGCCGTGAGTCTGAGAAAAGCACTGTAGTAAGAGATAATCGAGAGCTGCTTATTGATATCCACCGATATCTCGCCTGGAAATTACAAACTTCCGCCGAAACTGGTGAAAATGGCAGCATTGAACATAGCGCTCTTCGCACTTTACTTTTCAGCTATCTTGACAGAGAAGGCGAAAATACCTCGATCGTTGACGCCTTGTTCAATGGCATCATCGAGCGAGTCGGAGCATTGGTCTCGCGTGTGCAAGAAACCTATGAGTTTGAAGTCCAGCCCCTCCGCGAGTATTTTGCGGCTCGACATCTTTATGAGACTGCTCCCTATCCGTCCGACGAGCAGCCCTTAGCCGGTGACAAATTCGATCGCTTCAAAGCGTTGGTCCGCAATCCCTATTGGCTAAATGTCGCACGCTTCTATGGTGGCTGTTTCAACAAGGGCGAGATCCTGACGTTAGTCAACGAGCTCACCGAGCTCAGCCGGCAGGAGCCTTATACATGGACGAGTCATCCGCGTAGCGTGGCGCTGATGCTACTTGGGGACTGGGTTTTCACTCAATATCAACCAGCAGTGCGCCAGATCATCGCATTCATTACCGAGTATCCGCAACTACGCCAGCTGTTAGCCAATGCCGAACATGGCAATAGTCTGTGGTCGAGCCTACCCGAACGAAGCGGCCGCGGTGAGTTCGTGGAAGTACTATGGAAGCGCTTGTTCACGACAAAGCTCGCCGACGAGCAGCGTGCTCTAGCCAATGCGATCCAACAAAACACGCCCATCGACGAGCGCATCACCCGCTGGAAAGCCGGTGCTTCCATGGTTTCTCTCGCCGTTTGGGCGCGGATCGGCAGCTATTTACATTTGTACGAGGTCGCCTCGCTAAGAGACCTTTGCCTGGACCATATCCGATTAAATGATGAAATTCTCAAGCACTTGCTGATGATGAGCCGCTATGATCTTCTGGAGAATGAGGCATATTTTGAGCGCGCCAAGTCCTTGCTACTTGACTCGATGACTAACGGCGGGGTCGGGCTTGAGCAGGGCCGATTTGGACGTTTGGCGATGATTGCATCGCTTACCTGGGTATCGCAGTATACTATCGCGCAAATTGACGAAACTGATTTACCCCTTAAGTATGTGCTCGAACGTCGTTTCGGAAGCCGTTTTGCCCGGACAGTCGAAGTAATCGAGAGGCAAGCTGACACTCTAGCACCCGAGGAACGCGAAGCAGCCGAAGCGTACCGACTGTTTCTTGACACCCAAACTTCCATGCTATCGACCAATCTCGCGCCTTGGAGCGAGTTGGTCGCAGCATTTCGGAAGGCCTGGGGCGACTGTTCAGCGATCGATCGGATTGCTTTTTGGGGAGCAGGTGTGCGCTCCAAGGGAGCGACGGGCAGTGATGTTCCACTGGCGGAAGCGCCCGACTTAGTGGAAGCAGCGCGGTATATCCGCTTGCGCTCGGGCGCGCCTATGTGGTGGCGTGAACAGTTGCTGGCTGATCAGCCGCAGACCGAACGACGGCGCCTGCTCCAACTCCTGCTACAATGGGGTACTGCCAAGACGCTGGTCAAGGTACTTGACGTCCTCGATACCACCTTGAACTCGCTTGATCTCGGACAATGGGACCGGTTAATCCGTGATTATCGCTCCGGCCAGTTCGGTGAACTCACAAATTTATTTGAACTTTCCAAGTCCGATTTGACGCGCGTCCGCCAGACAAGCGCACGGCTGAACCTCTATCTTGGGCTACGGCTGATCCCGGCGCAGCGTTTTGAGCTAGCCAAGGCAATGGCCGAAATGCCATTGATCGGCGGCGGGCCGGAGGGACCG
Organism: Rhizorhabdus histidinilytica; assembly: GCF_900167915.1. Taxonomy (GTDB): domain Bacteria; phylum Pseudomonadota; class Alphaproteobacteria; order Sphingomonadales; family Sphingomonadaceae; genus Rhizorhabdus; species Rhizorhabdus histidinilytica. Next base: position 13,985 of record NZ_FUYM01000025.1, read on the forward strand.
TTCGCATTGCAGACACTAGTAACGCAATGCCGCGAAGCGACCCGCTGGAAATCGGCACTTCCAAAGATCGAAACGTTATATGCGGGTGGTGCATCGACACTCACACGAGTAGATCGGGACTATTCAATGCCAGCGTCGGTCGCCCTGCGAGTCTCATCGGCACCTGAACACTATCCACTAGCGCTAGTAGCATTCGCTGACGCGCAGCTTACTGCCCAAGCAGGAACACAAGCACCGAAGCTCGTCGAGGTGGCAAACGAAGAAGCCTGGTTCCAACCTTAGGTATCGATATCGAGCAACCGATAGCATCTTTTCCTAGAGCATTGCTTCCTTTTAGGAAACGATGCCGTACCTTCTTGACCAACGACTGACGCTTTCTTAGCCTAATACTCTGTCTTCATCGATCTCTCAATTTATATGTTGGTTGCCGTTTACACGAACCTGCCTCAGAACGGCAACTATAACGCGCCTGTCTCCGAAAGCGCATCGATAACTAGAACGTCCATATTCAGACACTAATCCTCCCTCACCCCACCGCCTCCAACGCCTCGTTCGCCTCCAGCCATTCCGCCTCGACCGTCTCCAGTTCGCGCTCGACGTCGGCGCGGAGCTTCATCAGGTCGCTGGTGGTGCGCTTGGCGTCCGCCGGGCTGGCCGATGCGGGATCGAACATCGCGCGATCGATCTCGCTGCGGCGGGCCGTCAGGGTCGCGATGCGGTCCTCCATCGACTTGACCGACTTGCGCAGCGTCGAGAGCTGCTCGCGCGCCTGGGCGGCGGCCTTCTTGTCCTTCTTCGCGGCCTTGCCCGCGCCGCCGCCGTTGCTGCCGGCGCCCGCGCCGTTGGCGCCCTCGCCGCCCCTGGGCTGGTTCTTGCCGAGGATCAGGTCGGTGTAATCGTCGAGGGTGCCGGAGAATTCGCGGGCGGTGCCTCCGTCGACAAGGACCAGGCGATCGGCGGCGAGCTCGATCATGTGGCGGTCGTGGCTGACGATCACCACCGCGCCCTCATAGGCGTTGAGCGCCTGCGCCAGCGCCTCGCGCGCGTCGACGTCGAGGTGGTTGGTCGGCTCGTCGAGGATCAGCATGTGCGGCGCGTCGCGCGTGATCAACGCCAGCGCGAGGCGGGCGCGCTCGCCGCCCGAGAGCTTGCCGACCTTCTGCGTCGCGCGGTCGCCCGAGAAGCCGAAGCGGCCGAGCTGGGCGCGCACCGCGGCCGGCGTCTTGCCGTTCATGATCCGGGTCATATGCTCGAGCGGGGTATCGTCGACGTCGAGCTCCTCCACCTGATATTGGGTGAAGTAGCCGACCCGCATCTTGCCGGCCGCGGCGATCCCGCCGTCCATCGGCTTGAGCTGGGCGGCGAGCAGGCGGGCGAGCGTGGTCTTGCCGTTGCCGTTGCGGCCGAGCAGGGCGATCCGGTCGTCGGGGTCGAGGCGGAGGTTGAGCCGCTGCAGCACCGGCTGGTCCGCGACATAGCCGACGCTGGCCATGTCGAGGGTGATCAGCGGCGGCTTCAGCCCGTCGGCCGGCGAGGGGAAGTCCATCGACAGGCTCGGATCCTCGACCATCGCGACGATCGGCTGCATCTTCGCCAGCGCCTTGGCGCGCGACTGCGCCTGCTTCGCGGTCGAGGCGCGGGCGCTGTTGCGGGCGATATAGTCCTGCAGCTTGGCGCGCTGCGCGTCCTGCGCGGCCTTGGCGGCGGCGAGCTGGGCGGCGCGCTCGGCGCGCTGCCGCTCGAAGCTGTCATAGCCGCCGGTGTAGAGCGTGGTCTTGCCGCCCTCCAGGTGGAGGATATGGTCGACGACGTTGTTGAGCAGATCGCGCTCATGGCTGATCACGACCATCATCGCCGGATAGTTCTTGAGGAAATTCTCCAGCCACAGCGTCGCTTCGAGGTCGAGGTGGTTCGACGGCTCGTCGAGCAGCAGCAGGTCCGGCTCCGAGAAGAGCAGGGCGGCGAGCGCGACGCGCATCTTCCAGCCGCCCGAATAGCTATCGAGCGGGCGGTTCTGCATCTCCTCGTCGAAGCCGAGGCCGACGAGGATGGTCGAGGCGCGCGCGGGGGCGGTGTAGGCGTCGATCGCGAGGAGCCGCTCATAGACGTCGCCGAGGCGATCATGATCCTCGCAGGTCTCGCTTTCGAGCAGCAGCGCGGCGCGCTCCTTGTCGGCGGCGAGGACGGTCTCGATCGGGGTCGACGTGCCGCTCGGCGCCTCCTGCGCGATATAGCCGATGCGCAGGTCGCGCGGCTTGTCCAGATCGCCGTCGTCGGCCTCCAGCGAGCCGATCATCACCTTCATCAGCGTCGACTTGCCGGCGCCGTTGCGGCCGATCAGCCCGACGCGGGCGCGCGGGGGCAGCGCCGCCGAGGCGCGGTCGAGGATCGTGCGGCCGCCGAGACGGACGGTGAGATTCGAGAAATTCAGCATGGCGCGCCCGATAGAGGATTTCGGCGCGCGGCGAAACCGCCCCGATGTCGCGGAATTCCGGCGCGGCGCTTGAAGCCGCGACGAGGCTGAACCAATAGGGGGCGGCGATTCGAAAACAGCGAGAGGGCCGCATGACCGATCTTTATCCCGTTCCCGCCGAATGGGCCGCCAGGGCGAAGGTGACGGATGCCGACTACAAGGCGCTCTACGCCCGATCGATCGACGATGCCCACGCCTTCTGGCTGGAGCAGGCGAAGCGGCTCGACTGGGTGCGCTTCCCGACCAGGACCAACGAGAGCAGCTTCGACGAGGCCGACTTCCAGGTGAAGTGGTTCGCCGACGGGCAGATCAACGTCGCCGCCAACTGCCTCGACCGGCACCTCGCCGAGCGCGGCGACCAGGTGGCGATCATCTGGGAACCCGACGCGCCGACCGACGCGCCGCGGCGCTTCACCTACAAGCAGGTGCACGAGGAGGTCTGCCGCTTCGCAAATGTGCTGAAGGCGCAGGGGGTGAAGAAGGGCGACCGCGTCACCGTCTACCTGCCGATGATCCCGGAGGCGGCGTTCGCGCTGCTCGCCTGCGCGCGGATCGGGGCGATCCATTCGGTGGTGTTCGGCGGCTTCTCGCCCGAGGCGCTGGCGGGGCGCATCCAGGATTGCGACAGCTCGATCGTCATCACCGCCGATTGCGGGCGGCGCGGCGGCAAGCTCGTTCCGCTCAAGACCAATGTCGACGCGGCCGCGCAGCATGCGCCGAGCCTCAAGTCGGTGATCGTGATCCGCGCGACCGGCAGCGAGGTGCCGATGCAGGCCGGCCGCGATATCTGGTACGACGAGGCGGCGAAGAACGTGCCGGCCGACTGCCCGGCCGAGACGATGGACGCGGAGGACCCGCTGTTCATCCTCTACACGAGCGGATCGACCGGCAAGCCCAAGGGGGTGCTCCACACGACCGGCGGCTATCTGCTATGGGCGAGCCTGACCCATGAGGTGTGCTTCGACTATCGGCCGGGGCAGGTCTATTGGTGCGCGGCCGACATCGGCTGGGTGACGGGCCACAGCTATATCGTCTACGGCCCGCTCGCCAATGGCGCGACGACGCTGATGTACGAGGGCGTGCCCAACTGGCCCGACGCGAGCCGCATCTGGCAGGTGGTCGACCGCCACCAGGTCGAGATCGTCTTCACCGCGCCGACCGCGCTGCGCGCGCTGATGCGCGACGGCGACGAGTTCGTGGCGCGGACCTCGCGGAAATCGCTCAAGCTGCTCGGCACGGTCGGCGAGCCGATCAACCCCGAGGCGTGGCGCTGGTATCATGAGGTGGTCGGCGAAGGGCGCTGCCCGATCATCGACACCTGGTGGCAGACCGAGACGGGCGCGGCGATGATCGCGCCGCTGCCGGGCGCGACCGACCTCAAGCCCGGCAGCGCGACGCGGCCGCTGTTCGGGGTGGTACCCGAGCTGGTCGACGCGGACGGCAAGGTGCTGGAGGGCGCGACCGACGGTAATCTGTGCATCACGCGGAGCTGGCCGGGGCAGATGCGCACCGTGTGGGGCGACCATGCCCGCTTCTTCCAGACCTATTTCTCGACCTATCCCGGCAAATATTTCACCGGCGACGG
>NZ_FUYM01000009.1 GCF_900167915.1 Rhizorhabdus histidinilytica
GCCTATGAGGAGAACTTCATGGGCATCGTCTTCGATCCCGAGGAGATGATCGCCGCCTATGAGGCCGGTACACCCCTCGACCAGATCACACGCCGCCCAACCCTCCCCACGGGCATGTCCCCCTGGGACATGCATCGCGAATGAGGCGATGGCATCTTGTCGACATGATACCGGATGCGATACCCAGCCAGCATGAACGACACCCGGATCCAGCGCTCCTCGCTCCAGTCGGAAGTCTGCAACCGCCTGCGACAGGAGATCATCGACGGGGTGTGGCGGCCCGGCACGCGGTTGCAGGAGCGCCTGCTGTGCGAGCGCTACGGCATTTCGCGATCGCCGCTGCGGGAATCCTACCAGAGCCTCGTCGCCGAAGGACTGATCGAGGTGACGCCGAACCGCGGCGCGGTGGTCACGGCGCCGACGCCCGAGAAGACGATGCAGAATTTCGAGCTGCTCCGGGCGCTCGAGGTGCTTGCCGTCCGGCTCGCCTGTCGTAGCGCGAAAGAAGAGGATCTGCGCGGTATCGCCGATCTCGACGAGCAGATGCGCGACACCATGGCGCGCAACGACATCCACGACTTCCTCAAGCTCAACAACGCCGTCCATCGCGCGATCGTGCTGGCGAGCGGCAACGAACCACTGGCCGACGTCCACCTGGTGACCTCGCGCCAGATCATCCGGGTGCAGAATCTCGACGGCCCGCTGACCCATCGCGCCAGCGAGGGCATGCATCAGCATGACGAGATCATCGCCGCGCTGGTCGCCCGCGACGAGGAGCGCGCCGTCCGGCTGTTCGAGGAGCATCTCGACACGGTCGAGGAGAATCTGCGCAGCCGGCTCCGGGAATTCGAGCCCGCCTGAACGGGTCGCGCGCACCCTTGCCACCTCATCCGTCATTCCCGCGCAAGCGGGAATCCACGGTCACGGGACATCCGGCCTCTTGCGGGCCGCCGTCCATGGATTCCCGCTTGCGCGGGAATGACGAGAGGGACTCGATCAGATCATCACCACGGGCCGCCGGTCGGCGGTCGCCGCCCGCTCCCAGGCCCGTGCGACGTCGGCGAGCGGATAGCGCTCGATCCCGACATCGAGCCGCCCCTCGGCGGCGAGCGCGAGGATGTCGGCGGTGATCCGCTTCATCCGGTCGAGCGGCGGCATGTTGGCGGTGCCGCTGCCGAGCAGTTCGATCCGCGATCCGCGCAGCAGCGACGACGGCAGAGCGATGTCGCGCCCCGCCATCTCCCCGACCGACACGAAGCGGATCGGCGTCGCCTGCCCGGCGGCGTGGAGGTCGCCCCTGGTGAGGCTTTCCAGCAACGCCTCGGCGGGCATGCCCCAGAGATAGTCGACGACGACGTCGACCCCCTCGCCGATCACCGCCGAGAAGCGCGCGACGATATCCTCGCGCGGCAGCGACAGGTCAACGATCGCGTCGGCACCGAGGCCGGCGAGCACGTCACGGTTGCGTCCGGCGGCGACGATCCGCCCCGCGCCCAGCAGCCGGGCGACCGTCACCGCCATCCGCCCAGCATTGCCGGTGGCGCCGAGGATCAGCACCGACTGGCCGGGCCGGAGCCCGCCACGCCATTCGAGCGGAAGCCAGGCCGCGATCGCCGGATTCACCACCGCGGCGGCGGCGGCAGTGTCGAGCGCGCCCGGCACCGGTACGGTCCAGGCCGCGGGCGCGCGTTCGGCCATCGCCCCATAGGGCCGCCGCGTCGCCATGAAATAGACCCGCTCACCCGCCGCGTCCGTACCGACGCCGTCCATGCCGCAGACCACCGGCAGCGCCTTCGGGCTGGCATAATGGGTGCCCGCCGCGATCGCGCGGTCGATCGGCTTGATCGCCGCGGCCGACACCCGCACGAGCGTCTCCGCCCCCTGGAGGTCGGGCTCGGCGAAGTCGGCGGGACGGGGCAGCCCGCCCAGCCGATCGAGGACCGCAGCCTTCATTCCACCACCTCACCGCCGCACCGCGTCGCGTCCTGGCTCACCGGATGAAGCTCGTCTGGTCGAGCGGTTCGGCCACGACCCGGTTCTCGATATGGCCGAGGCCCTCGATCTCGACACGGACGACCTGCCCCTCGCGCAGCCAGGTCGGCGGGTTGCGGCCCGCCGCAACGCCGCTCGGTGTGCCGGTGAGCAATATGTCGCCAGGCTCGAGCGTCATCACCTGGGTCAGATAGGCGACCATCGCGTCGATGCCGTTGACCAGCTCGCTGGTCCGACCGTCCTGCACCACCGTCCCATCGACCAGCGTCCGGATCGCGAGGTCGTCGGGGGTGGCGACCTCGTCGGCCGTCGTGATCCAGGGGCCGATCGGTGCATGGGTGTCGAACGACTTGCCGAGCGTCGCGGTCGGCGCCTTGAGCTGCCAGTCGCGGACGCTGACATCGTTGGCGACCAGATAGCCGGCGATCACCTTGCGCGCATCGGCCGCGACGACATGGCGGCAGCGCCGGCCGATGACGATGCCCAGCTCGCATTCATAGTCGAGCTGCTCGGACGAGGCGGGCAGGTGGATCGGGTCGAACGGACCGGCGATCGCGCTGACCTGCTTGTTGAACCAGATCTGGTTTGAGAGGTCGGGGATCGGAATGCCCTTGGCGCGGACCTCCTCGACATGGCTCGAATAGTTGAAGCCGATCCCGAGCAGCTTGGACGGCCGGGTCAGCGGCGCGAGCAACCGGGCGTCGGCCAGCGCGATGCCCTGGCCCGCCCTGTCGGCGGCGCGGCGGACCCGCGCCATAGCCTCGTCGCCCCCGGCGAGCAGCGCCTCGATCGAGGCCGGCAGGTCCGGCGCCAGCGAGGCGAAGGGAAGGACAGCCCCGTCACGGACGAGCGCCGGCACCGCCGCGCCGTCGAGCGCGATCGTCGCGAGCTTCATGCCGCCCCTCCCTCGACCGCGAAGCGGCCTTCAAAGGCGATGTCGAGCCGGCGGGCGGCGAACAGGGCGCGCCGCCCGTCGAAGCGCAGCTCGTCGGTCGAGGTGCCGACCGCGACCTTGGCGGCCTCGCCGGTCGGCAGCAGCATCGTGACCATGGTGTAGGCGGTGACGCCCATCGTCCCGTCGTCGCGCTCGTCGAAGCGCAGGTTCGACAGGATGTGCCGCACCTGGCGTTCGCCGGGGCGAGCGCGGGCGCTGAACCAGTCGTGAATCTCGGCCCGGCCGGCGAGCTGGAAATGGGGGGTCACGACGGTAGCGTCGTCGGTGAACAGCGCCGCGATGCGGTCGCCCGCCCCCATGTCGGCATGCCAGCAGAATTCGTGCAGCAAATCGGCGGCGATAGCCCGCTTCTCCAGATCCATTCGACATCCTTCCGAATTGATGATGACATCTTGTATGATTGTCGACCATATTGCAATATACGGTTCGGACAAAATGGTCATGGCGGACGGATCGTCCGGATTTCCGACCGTTGCGGGTGGCGTTCACATTCCCGATGAACTACATCGTCAATCCGAATGGGGTCATTCCGGCCCCGCATCCTGTGGAGAGCATCATCTTGGACGACGGAGTGCCGCGCCCGGAACCGGTCGAAACCGCCAAGCCGGCCCGGCGCAAGGTGCGGACCGCCCCCCGCACCTCGCGGCTGAACCCGGTCCAGCTCGCCCGTCGGGTCGAGGTGGGCGAGCAGCGGCGCGCCAAGTCGCGCAGCAAGTTGATGCAGGCGGCCTATCGCCTGTTCGCGGTGCATGGCGCCGAGGCGCCGACGATCGACGACGTGATCGCCGAGGCGAAGGTGGCGCGCGGCACCTTCTACAATCATTTCAAGTCGCGCGACGAACTGTTCCGCGCGGTCGGCAACGACGTCTCCTTCGCGATCAACTCGGTCATCTCCGGCGCGATCGACGAGATGGAGGACCCGATCGAGCGGATCATCCTGGCGTTCCGGCTGTTCATCCGCTTCGCCGTGTCCGATGCGGCGCGCGGCTGGATCCTCCTGCGCACCATGCCGCTCGCCGGGCCGCTCAACGCCGGCGCCAAGGAGTTCATCGCCGCCGAGTTCGAGGCGGCGTTCGGGACCGGCCGGCTGCGCGAGATGCCGATGGCCGTCGCGATCGACATGGGACTGGGCATGCAGATCATGACGATCCACCGGGTGCTGGTCGAAAAGGTCGGCAACGATCATATCGACCTCGCCGCCGGGGAGATGGCGGTGGCTTTGGGCCTCGACCCGGCCGAGGCGCGGACGCTGGCCTCCATCCCGATCGAGGAGGACGATGCGCGGGCCGCAGCGGCGCAGGCCTATTCCTTCCCGGTCGAGAAGGGCTGATCCAGACATCCGTTGCGGATCGGATCGAAGTCTGCCGATTTTCCTCATCTTTTCGTCATTCCCGCGAAAGCGGGAATGACGATGGGGGGTGGACGGCATCCCTCGATCTGACCCCGAAACGCGTCTAGGACGAACGCCCCAGCAAGACCGCCACCCCGCGCACCAGCTCCTCCGCCGCTTCGGTCGAGAAGGCCGGCGCCACCCAGGCGACATGGGTGTCGGGCCGGACGAGGATCGCTCCCGAATCGCCGACCTCGCGCAGGCTGCGCCACGCCTGGTAGCTGTCCTCATGGCCGCCGCCGGGCCCGATCAGGCTCACCGCGATGTCGAGCCCGAACCGGTCGGCGATGGCGCGGCTGACGTCGCGCCATCCCTCGCCGCCCGGACCGGTGAGCAGGTGGAAGCCGCCATCGGAGACGATGTCGAGCGTCGACCGCTCGGCCCCGTCGCGCCCGACCAGCCGGGCGTGCGGCAGCACCGCGCCGGGGCAGACCTGCGGCCGGTGGATCAGGTCGGGATCGGCGCTCGGCCGGTAGGCGACGCCGCAATCGACGACCGCGCCCTCGGGATAATGATAGCCGAGCTCGAAGCCGGCGGCGCTGAACTGATAAGCCTGCAGGGCGAGGGCCTCGGCGAGCTGTTCGCGCATCCGCTCCCCCGCCTCGCCCGGTGCCGCGAGCAGGTCGAGGCAGGCCTGCCCCTCCGCTACGCTCTGGCCCGGCGCATAGCCGAGCGCCGCCGCGACGGCCGGGAATTCGCCGACGCTCTTCATCGAGCGCGCGACCACCGCCGCGCCGATCGGCTGGCGCTCGACCCCATAGGTTTCGAGCAGGGCGGGATCGGCGACGCCGCGCTGAACGAGGTCGAGCTTCCACGCCAGATTATAGGCGTCGAGCATCGAGGTGTTGGCGCCGAGCCCGTTGGCGGGCGAATGGCGATGGACCGCATCGCCGATGCAGAAGACCCGGCCGCGCGAATAGCTGCGGGCGACCTGCGCGTTCATCAGCCAGGTGCCGGCGTGGAGGATCTCGATCGCGATGTCGGGATCCCCGACGATGTGGCGGATGCGATCGACCAGCACGTCATGGTCGAGGTCGGGCTCGCCGGTGGCGGGGTCGTACATGAAGGTTACCATCCACTGGTCCCACGGCTCGACCGCGACGAACACGCCCGATCCGATCCAGAAGGGGCTGCCCGGCTGGTTGGTCCAGAACAGCGCGCCGGGGCGGTGCGCGACGTAACGGCCGAGATCGGCGCGGATCCAGACGTTGATCGCCGCGCCCCAGCCGGCCGGCCCGTCCAGTTCGAGGCCGATGTCGCGCGCGACCAGGCTGTTGGCGCCGTCCGCGCCGATCAGATAGTCGGCCTCGATGCGGACCGTCTCGCCGGTCGTGCGGTTGCGGACCGTCGCGCGGACGCCGTCCGCGTCCTGCTCGACGGCGAGGCAGTCCATGTTGAACAGCAGCTTGCCGCCCCGGCGCAGCAATTCCCCGGCGAGGATCGGCTCGAGATTGTGCTGCGCGATATTGGCGGGATCGCAGGGCGAGCTGTCATGATAGCCGCCCGGCCCCGACGCATGATAATGCTCCAGCCGGCCGATCTCGCGCCCGGCAAGGCTGACGCACCAGACGACGTTCCTGACCGCATCGCGTGGGAAGGCCCGGCGGCGGACGGCCTCCTCCAGCCCCAGGCCGCGCAGCAGCTCCATCGCGCGCGGATTGATGTGGTGGGCGCGCGGCGTGTGCGCGGTCCAGCCATAGCGGGTGATGGTGAGCGCGTCGCAGCCCCGGCGCTTCAGCAGCAGGCTCGCGGCGAGCCCGGCCGGGCCGGCGCCGACGACGAGGACGCCGGTTCTGATCGTTTCCATGGAAGCTTCTTGCCGTTGGTCAGAGGATGGCGCCGTCATGGGCGACGACGATCTCGCCCGCGAAATGCGGCCGCGCCTGGGCGATCCAGGCCGCGTCGGGGACGATCTTCGAGCTGCCCGGCGAGAGATGGTGGAGGACAAGCGTCTTGACCCCGGCCGCGGCGGCGACCCTGGCGGCATCGGCCACCGACGTATGCGCCTTGAGGACATGCTCGGCGAACTTGGCGGGATCATAGCCCTGCGGCGCCGAGCTGCCGGCGCCGTTGATCCGGGCGTCGGCATCGGCGGGCGGCGGCGCGCCCTTCATCATCTCGATCGTCCGCGCCACGTCGCAGGCCTCGTGGACCAATATGTCGGCGCCCCTGGCGAGGCCGATCAGCGCGTCGGAGGGCGAGGTATCGCCGGAGAAGACGACCGAGCGGTCGGCCGTGTCGAAGCGATAGGCGAGTGCCGGCTCGACCGGCGGATGGTGGACCACGACCGACCGGACGCGGACGCGCGCGTCCTGCATGACCGGGCCCGCGCCGGAGATCTCGTCGATCCGCACCGGCGGCATCGGCGGCGAGTGCATGTCCTCCTTGTAATAGTGCAGCGGCAGCGCGTTGGCCGACAGCAGGTCGTCGGTGATCTTGCGGAGTGGCGGCGGCCCGTAGACGCGCAGTTCCTCGCGCCGCCCCTGCAGCCAGGAGAAGAACAGGAAGGAGCCATAGTCGAGCAGATGATCGGCATGGTTGTGGGTGATGAACACCGATCCGATCGCCGCGACCGACAGGCCCGCGCGCGATATGCGCTCGCACGCGCCATAGCCGCAATCGATCAGGTAGACCGCATCGCCGACGACCAGCGCGCTCGCCGCCATGCCGCGCTCGCCACCCAGCATCGGCCCGCCGCCGGTGCCGAGCAGATAGAGCTTCGTCGCGGCAGACGACGCCGTCGCCGCCGCCCGGACGGCCGGTGCGCCGCCGGCGGCGAGGGCCGCCGCCAGCCCGATGCCCCCCAGCATCGAACGACGGCTGACGCGCTGCGCCGTCATCAGAATTTCACTCCGAGGGTGATGCCGTAGGTGCGGGGCGCCTGATAGGAGGCGTTGCTGTCGAACGTACCCGCCTGCAGCGTGTTGAATATCTTCTCGTTCAGGATGTTGCGCATCCACAGCCGGGCGTTGACCCCGTTGGGGAAGTCGAGCCGCGCCCCCGCCGCCAGCAGGTTGTAGGACGGCTGGCGCAGGATGTTGTCGGGCTGGGTGAAATAGCCGTCATTATAGGTGTAGCTGAGGTCGACCAGCAGGTCGGCGAAGCTCAGCGGCGTGCGGTGGGTCGCGGTCAGCGTCGCGCTGAAGTCGGCGGTCACCGGCAGGCGATTGCCCTTGGCCGATCCGGTGGTGATGACGATGCCGGTCGGCACCTGGGTCGAGATCACCGCATTGGGGAAGCGGGTGAAGCGGTCGTGGAGCAGGGTCATGCCGCCCGACAGCGACAGCCGGCTGCTCAGCTTCGCCTCGAAATCGACGTCGAGGCCGTACACCCGCGCCGCCGCGCCGTTGTAGAAGCTCTGCTGCGATCCGATGAACTTCGATACCTGGATGTTGCTGTAGTCGTAGTAGAAGCCGGCGACGTCGATCCGCAGGTGGCGGTCGAACAGATTGGCCTTGGCGCCGACCTCATAGGCGTCGAGCCGCTCCGGGAGATAGGGCGCGTCGGTCGGGAACTGGCCGTTGAAGCCGCCGCTCTTGAAGCCGCGATTATAGGAGGCATAGACCAGCAGTTGCGGCGAGAAGCGATGATCGACCGCGACCCGCCAGGTCGGCCGGTTGTAGCGGACGCTGCGATCCGCCACCGGCGCGCCAGGCACCGGCGCCGGCAGCGCGGCGAAGGTGGTGAAGCTCTCGATATCGGTGAGGCTCTTGCGCTCGCGGGTATAGCGGATGCCGAGGGTCAGCTTGGTCGCATCGGTGATCGGCGCGGTCGCCTGGGCATAGCCGGCCAGAGATCGCGTCCCCAGCCGATCGTTGATGATGCTGCCGGTGACCGGGCCCAGCGGGCTCGATGGCCGGACGAAGCCGTCCAGCGCCACGCCGTTGGGATCGAAGCGGCCCGCCGCGTTGAAGTAGAAGGCGCCGAGCACCCAGCTGATCCTCGAGTCCGGGTTGGAGGTGAGCTGCACCTCCTGGCTGAACTGGCGATCCGACTGGCCGATGTCGATCGACACCAGCTTGAGGTTGCTGACGTCGCCGTCGAAGACGAGATGATAGCGCGCCTTGCGATAAGCGCTGATGCTGACCAGCGACGCGAAGCCCAGGTCCTGGGTGATCTGCGCGGTGACGCCGCCGCTCTTGACCCGGCTGTTCGGCTGCACGTCGCTCGCCGTGTCCCAGATCCTGGTCGGCAGGATCAGCCCCGGGAAGGGAAAGCCGGTTCCCGGCGCCAGCACGGTCGACGGGCTGATGTTGTTGCGGTTGTCGAGATAGTCGGCGGTGACGCGGATCCTGGTGGCGTCGCTCGGCTCGAACAGCAGCGACGAGCGGAGGGCGACGTCGTGATAGGTGCGATAAGCGTCCTTGCCGGTGACGATATTGTCGCCCCAGCCCTTGCCCTGCACCTCGGCATGGCCGGCGAAGTTCATCGCCACCGTGTCGGACAGGCCGCCGGTGACGTAGAGGTCGCCGGTGAAGTCCTGGTAGTTGGCCGCGGTCACCGACGCGGTGCCGCCGAAGTCATGGCTCGGCTGGCGGGTGATCACCTGGATCAGGCCGCCGGTCGTGTTGCGGCCGAACAGCGTGCCCTGCGGCCCCTTCAAAATCTCGACCCGCTCGATATTGGCGAGCGAGAACAGATTGGCCTGCGGCGCCGCCTGGTAGACGCCGTCGACATAGACCGCGACGCCGCCCTCGAAACCCGGCCCGACCGCCGCGTTGCCGATGCCGCGGATACGCGGCTGCAGATAACCGGCGACGGTGACGAGGGTGACGCTGGGCGCGGCGGCGATCATGTCGCGCATCGAATTGACGCCGCGCGCCGTTAGCATGTCGGCGGTCGCGGCGGTGATCGAGATCGGCACGTTCTCCAGGCTTTCGGAACGGCGCTGCGCGGTCACGATGATCTCGGCGATGCCCGAATCGTCGACGGCGGCGGCGGTCTGCGCGGCCGCCAGCGCCGGCACCTGCCAGAGCGCCGCGCCCGCCGCCAGCGCGGACATGATCCGGACAGCACGAATTTCGATTGCCATTGTCAGCCCCTCCCAGCTTTCTGTTTTCGAAATGACTTATTTGTCCAAATTATAGCGGCACCCGAAAACGGTCAATATGATTTGAACAAGAATGTCATATAACGATCTAACGCTGGAACGGCTATCGGTCGCTGCCGGAAAATGGAGAATTCGGGCTGACAGGGGCAGGGATCGGCGCGGGAACTCCGCTCCCTCCGCGCGCAGGCCGGTCAGCCTATTTGACGAATCAGACTATATTGCGTGAAGCGGTGCCGACACGAAAACGCCGGACCGAAGACAGGCTTCGATCCGGCGATGGTTGGGGTCCCACGGCGGGGCCCGGCGGGACGGGAAGGCGGCGCTACAGCCGATAGCCGACCCGCAGGCCATAGGTGCGCGGCGGCTTGAAACCGCCGTTGAGCGCGAAGCCGGTCGTCTGCGCGGCGATGAATTTGTTCGCGACGATCTTGCGGTTGGTCAGGTTCTTGCCGAACAGGCTGGCGCGCCAGTGGCCGTCCTCGCTCTCATATTGCAGCGAGGCGTCGACCGTCGCCACCGCGTCCTGCGAGAGGAGATTCTCGTTGAACTCGGTGAAATAGACCTTGCCGGTCCAGGCGACGTCGCCGCGCGCCGACAGCCGGCCGGGCACGCCGATCGGCAGGTCGAACTCGGCGCCGGCGTTGAGCGACCATTTCGGCGCGTTGGCCAGCCGGTTGCCCGACAGGTCGAGCAACCCGAGCTCCTGCCGCGCCGGATGCTTGGTCGAATATTTGCGGAAGGTCGCGTCGAGATAGGTCGCGTCGGCGTTGAGCGTGACGCCTTCGACCGGCCGCGCGCGCAGCTCGACCTCGGCCCCCTTGACCCGCGCCGCCGCCGCATTCTCGGTGACGATCGAGACATTGACGATCCGGTTAACCTGGAGGTCCTTGAAGTCGTAGTAGAAAGCCGCGGCGTTGAGCTGCACCCGGTTGTCGAGGAAGCTCGACTTGATGCCCGCCTCATAGGACCAGATATATTCGGGATTGACCGGCGGATTGGGGTTGCCGCTCAACAGCACGCCGCTCTTGAAGCCGCGCGTCGCCGACGCATAGAGCATCACATTCTCGACCGGCTTGTAGTCGATGCTGAACTTCGGCGTCAGCGCGTGCCAGCTCTTGTCGACATGGACGGGCACGACGACATTGGTGGCGTTCGGCGGCGGCATGAAGCTGAAGATGGTGAAGGTGCCGTTCGAACGGCGCTTCTCGTCGCTGTAGCGGATGCCGGCGGTCAGCCGGAGATGGTCGACGACCTCATAGGTCCATTGGGTGAAGGCGGCATAGGCCTTGATGTCGATCCGGCCGTCCTCATGATAGTCGGCGGCCGGAAAGCCGAGGGCGGCGCCGATCACCGGGAAGCCGAGATCGAGCTCGGCCCTGAGCGATTCGTCATAGTAGAACAGGCCGGCGACGCCGTTGAGCCGGTCGCCGGTGTAGAGGAGCTGGAGCTCCTGCGAGAATTGCCGGGCGTTCTCCGCGGTCAGCGTCGGCGAGAACACCGCATAGGAGGTGGTCTCGGGATCGTTGATGTTGGCGCGGCGCGACTTGCGATAGCCGGTGATCAACTGGAAGCGCAGGCCGCCGCCCAGGTCGACGCCGATCGTGCCCGACAGACCCCAGAAGGTGCGGTCGTTGCGGGTCGGCACCTCGGTCGTCACGTCGCGGCTGTTGGGCAGCAGCGTGCCGCCGAGCAGCAGGCCCGGCATCGGCACGTCGGAGCGATAGGGACCGAAGCCGTTGAACGGATAATTATGGTCGTCCTCGCGCGCATAGTCGGCGGAGAGGGTGATATCGACATTGGCGGCGGGATCGACCTGGAGGATGCCGCGCACCGCCCAGCTATCCTGATCGCTGACGTCCTCGTTGAGGGTCACGTTGCGGCCATAGCCGTCATGCTTGACCTTCTGGAAGGCGATGCGGGCGCGCACGTCGCCCTTGGCGTCGAGCGGCCCGCTGATCGCGCCGTCGAGCTGGATGCGGTCGTAATTGCCATAGGTCAGGTCGAGATAGCCGCTGAGGTCGCGGGTCGGCTTGCGGGTGATCAGGTTGACGCTGCCGCCGGTCGCGTTGCGGCCGTAGAGCGTGCCCTGCGGGCCGCGCAGCACCTCGACCCGTTCGAGGTCGAAGAAGGAGGCGAGCTGCGCCGAGGGCCGGCCGATGACGACGCCGTCGACCTGGAAGGAGACGCTTGGGTCCTGGCCCGAAGAGATCGAGGTCAGGCCGATGCCGCGGATGAACAGCCGGTTGTAGCCGGCATGCTGGCCGACCGACACGCCGGGGGCGATCGACTGGAGGTCCGAGACCGAGAGCACCTGCCGCCGTTCGAGCGCCTCGGCGCCGAGCGCGGTGACGGTCACCGGAATGTCCTGGAGCTTCTCGCTGCGCTTCTGCGCGGTGACGACGATCTCCTCCAGGCCGCCATTGTCGGCGGCGGCGGGCGCCGTCTGGGCCTGGGCGGAACCGGTGGCGATGGCCGCGACGGCCGCGGCGGCGAACAGGTGATATAGTCGCATTCACTCCCCCATGATCTGGATCTTGCGTCCTCGCGATCGATATTCCGCCAGACCATGACATTGTGAAAATCGTATATGGAAATGAACTCCATTAGCGCCGCTGATGCGGATCGGGCCGCCCATCCGAGGGAAGAGCGGCCCGTCAAACCATTGGATCAATTCCCCACTTCCGCTCATCCCGAGAGTCTGACTCAAAAGTCCCCGCTCGCCCTGAGGAAGCATTGAGCGTAGGCGAAATGCTGTCTCGAAGGGACGTTCGAGGCTGGAAATATCCTTCGAGATGGGCCTTCGCCAGGCTCAGTCCCTCCTCAGGAGGAGCGGGCCAGCGCGATGGATCGTCGGCGGTCAGGCCGGCTCGAGCGGGACGAACGGCCGGTGCAGCACCGCCCCCTCGGCGAGCCGTTCGGCGACGCAGCGATTGCGCTGCGTGCCCAGCCCTTCGATCGTCCCCTCCATGACGTCGCCGGGACGGAGGAAGCGGCCGAAATGGGTGCCGTTGCCGGAGGGCGAGCCGGTGCAGATGATGTCGCCGGGCAGGAGCTGCATGTGCACCGAGAAGGCCTCGATCAGCCGCGCGATCGGGAAGATCATGTCGGCGGTCGATTCATGCTGCATCACCTCGCCGTTGAGCTTGAGCGTGATCATCAGGTCCTGCGGATCGGCGACGAAGGCGGCCGGCACGATCAGCGGCCCCATCGGCAGCATGCCGGGCCCGCTCTTGCCCGACACCCAGTCGAGCCCGAGCTGCGGCACGTCGGGGCGGTAGAGATGGTCGCGGACGCTGATGTCGTTGACGACGACATAGCCGGCGACATGGTCGAGCGCGCGGTCGCGGCCGACGCGGCGGGCCGGCTTGCCGATCACCACGCCCAGCTCGAGCTCCCAGTCGAGCTGCTCGCTGTCGGCGGGCACCGCCAGATCGTCGAACGGGCCGAGGATCGACGAGAAGGGCTTGAGGAAGGCGAAGGGCTGCCCCTTGGCCGCGCGATGGTCCATCACCCGCACCGCCTCGATCCGCCGCTCCTCGCGCGAGCGGCCGACGTTGAGGCCGTGGTCCTGGTCGATCATGATGTCGATGACGTGCTTGCGGTAATTGGCGCCCGAGCAGATGATCTGGCGCGGCACGATCGGCGCGACCGCCTGCAGCATGCCGGCCGTGAGCGCGCGCGGGCCCGGATCGGCGGCGCGCCGCTCGGCCTGCTCGCGCAGCAGCGGCCACAGACGGTCCCAATCGTCGAACAGGTCGAGCATCGACCGGATCCCCTCGAAGCCGGCAAGGCCGGCGAGCGGATGGACGAGCTCGCCGATGACAAGCGCGGGAAAGGGCGTGTCGCCGTCTCCGACGAAGCTGCCGAGGGCGAAGGATGGGGTGTTCATGCGGATGTCGTCCTTGCTGTCTGGTCGAAGGCCGGCGGTCACCAATGGACCATCGGCAGGCCCGCCACCGGGGAGTCGAAACAGGCGATGCTGATGCCGCGCAGGCTGCCCAGGCAGGCGGTGCGCAGGTCGGGCCCGGCGAAGGTGACGCTGGCCATCCAGCGGGCGACGTCGCCGCCGCAGGCCATCATCGTCTCGAAGCTGACCGGCTTGCCCGAGGCGAACTCGGCCTCGAACCGCGCGGTCGCTTGGCGGTCGCCGTCGTCGAGCAGTTCGAGCAGCTCCCCGTCCGGGGTGATCGCGACCAGGCGGTCGGCCATGATCATCGTCGCCCAGAGATTGCCGTAGGCGTCGAAGGCGATGCCATCGATCGCCCCGGCACCGAGGTTGGACGGGCCGTAGACCTCGCGGTCGGTGAGCGATCCATCGTGGCGGACGCGCAGCCGGCTGACCCGCTTGCCGGTGGTCTCGGCGACGTAGAGCCACTCCTCCTCCGCGTCGAAGCGGATCTCGTTGGTGAACATGAAGCCGTCGGCGACCATCCGCAGCCCGCGCGCGTCGAGCAGGTAGATCGATCCGTCGGCGATGTTGGGCGTCACCGCGTCGCTCCACGGATTGACCATGGTCGAGACGGTGATCCACAGCCGGTCGCGGCTGTCGCGCAGCACGAAGTTGACCTTGCCGAGCGGCCGGCCGTCGATGCTGTCGGCGAGCACCCGCGTGTCGCCGCTGCGGTCCATGATCTCCAGCCGGTCGGTGCCGAAGTTGGAGATGATGATGTCGCCGTCGCGGGCGAAGGCGAGGCCGTTGGGCAGGGTGCCGGTCAGCAGGCTCGCCGCCGCGTCGCCGGCCAGGTCGAAATGGCCGTCGACCGTCTGAGTGATCAGCGTCTGCGCGCCGTCGGGGGCGATGTGCATCACGCCGCCGCGCGCGTCGGCCGACCACAGGCTGCCGTCGCGTTCGGCGAGGATGCATTCGGGGCGCTGCAGGTCACGCCCGACATGGCGGATGGCGGCGGGGTCGACCTGCCAGCCCTTGAGCGGATTGGGGCCGCGTCCGGTGCGGATCAGGGTCATCCCGACACCTTCACCGATGCCCGGTCCTTTAGCTTGAGCATGGCGCGCGCCTCGTCGGGAGTCGCGACCTCGAGCGAGAGCGCCTCGAGCACCGTGCGGATACGGCGCACCTGCTCGACATTGCTGGTGGCGAGCTGGCCGGGGGCACCCCACAGGCTGTCCTCCAGCCCGACGCGGACATTGCCGCCCATCGCGGCCGACATCGTCGCGATCGGCATCTGGTGGCGGCCGCCGCCGAGCACCGACCAGACATAGTCGTCGCCGAACAGCCGGTCGGCGGTGCGCTTCATCATCGCGATGTCCTCGTAATGGACGCCGATGCCGCCGCGGATGCCGAACACGGTCTGGATGAACAGCGGCCCTTCGAGCAGGCCGCGGTCGCGGAAATGCGCGGCGGTGTAGAGATGGGCGACGTCGTAGCACTCGATCTCGAAGCGGGTGCCGTTGGCGCCGCAGCTCTTCAGGATATGCTCGATGTCGCGGAAGGTGTTGCGGAAGATGTTCGCGTCGCTGTTGCGCAGATAGGGCTCCTCCCAGTCGTAGCGGAACTCGCGGAAGCGGCCGAGCATCTCGTACAGGCCGAAGTTCATCGTTCCCATGTTGAGCGAGGCGATCTCGGGCTGGAAGGTGAGCGCGGGCTGAAGCCGCTCCTCGATCCCCATCGTCGGCGCGCCGCCGGTGGTGATATTGATGACGATGTCGCAGGCCTCGGCGATCCGGGGCAGGAAGCGGCGGAACAGCGCCGGGTCCTGGCTCGGCCGGCCGTCCTCGGGATCGCGCGCGTGGAGATGGACGACCGAGGCACCCGCCGCCGCCGCCTCGATCGCCGCCGCGGCGATCTCGTCGGGCGTCTTAGGCAGATGGGGGGACATGGACGGCGTATGCACCGCCCCCGTGACGGCGCAGGTCACGATCACCTTTCGCATGGAGCTCTCCCAATGGTCGGGTCCGCCGCCGCGTCGGACGCGACGATCGGACCGGTCTGAAATTCTATGGGAGGGTCTTAGGAAGGCGCGCGCACGGCGGGAAATCGGCAAGCATAATGGGTTGCATCCGTCCCGCCTATGGATCGAAGGGAGGAGGTGCCCCTCATCGGTACGTCAGTCCGGCGCGCCCTTGCGCGGCCCCATCGACCGGCCGACGTCGAGGATCAGGTTTCGCATCCAGCTATGGCCGGGGTCGGCGTCGTTGCGGACGTGCCAATTGAGCCGTTCGGTGAGCGACGGCAGGCGGATCGGCGGTTCGAGCAGGCGCAGACCGAGCATCGGCGCGAAGATCTCGGCGAGCCGGTACGGTACGGTACCGATCAGCCTGGTGCCCTGGAGCTGGAACAGGAGCGACGAGAAGCTCGATGCGATCAGCGCGGGGGACTGGTCGAGCCCGCCATGCTCATAGGCCGCGCGGTCGGTGGTGAAGGTGTGTTCGCCAAACGAGACGGTGGCGTTGGGATAGGCGCGGAAATCCTCGGGAGTCAGCATGCCGTCGAACGGGTGGTCGGCGGCGACGACACAGGTGTAGCAATCCTCGAAGGCGTCGGCGCCGCGCAGCATGTCGGGATGGCGCGAATGCATCAGCAAAGTGCGCTCGACCACCGTGAGCAGGAAATCGATCTCGCCGGTTTCGAGCCGGTCGAAGCTCTTGTTCACCAACCCCTCGACCGCCAGCTCGATCCCTGGCGCGCGCACCGCAAGCTCCCGCACGATCCGGGGCAGGATCGTCATCGAACAATAGTCGGTCATGGCGATGCGGAATTCGCATTTCGTCTCGGACGGGTCGAAGCGCTCCTCGCTGCCGAGCGCGGCCTTGACCATCAGCAACGCCTCGCGCACCGGCCCGGCCAGCGCCCGCGCCCGCACGGTCAACTCCATCTCGCGTCCGACGCGGACGAGCAGCGGGTCCTCGAAGATGTCGCGCAGCCGGGCGAGCGATCCGCTCACCGCCGGCTGGGTGACGAACAATCGCTCGGCGGCGCGGGTCACGCTCTTCTCGGTCAGCAGCGCATCGAGCACGACGAGCAGATTGAGATCGAATTGCGTAAGGCTGAGCGCCATCGCCCTGTCCTCCCCTCGCCCCGGCCTCGTCCCGGGCCCGATGCGGCGAGACCTACAGGACAAGTGCCCGGCATTGCCATCGCGAAGATTGATGGGACCGATCAACAATAGCGATTTCCAGCAGCCGCCAGCTGCGGGAATAAGGGCCGCCCGCCGCGCCGCGCGGCTCTTGGGGAGGAAGGACATATGGACAGGCCGATCGATCCGACCCGGCTGTTCGACCTGTCGGGGCGGGTCGCGATCGTCACCGGCGGGTCGCGCGGGCTGGGGCTGCAGATCGCCCGCGCGCTGGGCACGAACGGTGCCCGGCTGGCGCTGGCCGCGCGCAAGCAGGCCGAGCTCGACGAAGCGGTGGCCGAACTCACGGCGGATGGCATCGAGGCCGTCGCCTTCCCCGCCGACCTGGCCGACGGCGCGGCGCCGGCGACGCTCGCCCGCCAGGTGCTCGAGAGGTTCGGCCGGATCGACATCCTCGTCAACAATGCCGGCGCCACCTGGGGCGCGCCCGCCGAGGATTATCCCGCCGAGGCCTGGACCCGGGTGATCGACGTCAGCCTGAGCAGCGTCTTCCTGCTCAGCCAGGCGGTGGCGAAGGCCGCCTTCCTGCCGCAGGGCGGCGGCGCGATCGTCAACGTCGCCTCGGTCGAAGGGCTGCTCGGCCATCATCATCGCCGGCCCGGAACGGTTGCCTACAACGCGGCCAAGGGCGGGGTCGTCAACATGACCCGTGCACTCGCCGCCGAATGGGGCCGCCGCAACATCCGCGTCAACACGATCGCACCCGGCTATTTCCCGTCGAAGATGACCGGCAAGATCCTCGCCGACCATGGCCAGGAGCTGATCGACCAGACACCGCTCGGGCGGCTCGGCGGCCCCAGCGACCTGATGGGCCCGGCGCTGCTGCTGGCCTCCGACGCCGGCCGGCACATCACCGGTCAGACGATCGTCGTTGACGGCGGCGCCAGCATCATCTGAACATCCTTCGAAACAGGAGCACAGCATGTCGATCTCGCTTCGCGGCCGGGTGGCCGTCGTCACCGGCGCCGGCAACGGCCTCGGCCGCGCGCACGCCAGGGCGCTCGCTGCGCACGGGGCCCGCGTCGTCGTCAACGATCTGATGGAGGCCGACGCCGAACGCGTCGCTGCCGAGATCCGCGCTGCGGGCGGCGAGGCAATCGGCATGGCCGCGAGCGTCACCGACGCCGGGCAGGTCGCGGCGATGGTCGAGCGGACGATCGACGAATGGGGAGCGATCGACATCCTCATCAACAATGCCGGCATCCTGCGCGACAAGAGCTTCGCCAAGATGGATCTCGCCGACTTCCGGCTGGTCGTCGACGTCCACCTGATGGGCGCCGTCCACTGCACCAAGGCGGTGTGGGACCATATGCGCGCCCGCAACCACGGCCGGATCGTCTTCACCACCTCCTCATCCGGGCTCTACGGCAATTTCGGACAGGCCAATTACGGCGCCGCCAAGATGGCGCTGGTCGGACTGATGCAGACGCTGGCGATCGAGGGGGCGAAGAACGGCATCCACGTCAACTGCATCGCCCCCACCGCCGCGACCGCGATGACGGCGGACATCTTCGATGAGGCCACCCTCGCCCGGCTGACCCCGGACCGGGTGAGCCCGGCGATCGTCATGCTCGCGTCCGACGCGGCGCCGACCCGGCGGGTGATCCTGGCCGGGGCGGGCAGCTTCGAGCAGGCCAACATCACGATGACGCAGGGCCTGTTCCTCGGCGCCGAGGACGATGTCGCGGGCGCGTTGCTCGACCGGCTCGACGGCGTTGCCGATCGTACGGGCGAGCTTGTGCCCGGAACCGGCTTCGACCAATGCCGCCACGAGGTCGCGGCGGCGAGCGTGACGGTGGGGGCCTGACATCCTCGTCAGACGCTCCGTTCGTCCCGAGCCCCTCGGCTGCCTGCAAGGCAGGCGCTCGGGATGAACTTCGGCCTTTGGCCGAAGTCGAGGGACGGCGGCTCTCGGAACGTGTCTCGACTTCGCTCGACACGAACGGCTTAAGCGCGCTGAAGCACGTCGTCAGTCGATCCCGAGCAGTTCCGCCGCATTGCCGCCGAGGATGCGGCGCTGGCTGTCCTCGTCGAGTCCGGCGACGACCGACGCCGGATCATAATGACCCATGTCGAACGGATAGTCGGTGCCGAGCACGACCCGTCCGACGCCGACCTCGTCGATCAGCCGGGCGAGGTGGCGCGGCTCGTAGACGAGGCTGTCGAACCAGATTCGCTTGAGCTGCTCGGACGGGGCGCAGGAGCAGCCGTCCGCCTCGGGCCGGACCGCATGGCCATGGTCCGACCGGCCGACATAGGTCGGCAGATAGCCGCCGCCATGGACGGTGACGATCTTCAACCGGCGATGCCGGTCGAGCGTCCCGCCGAAGATCAGCTTCGACAGGCACAGCGCGGTCTCGAACGGCTGGCCGACGATGTTCATCAGATAATGGTCGGCCAGCCGTTCGCCCAGCGTCGTGCCCCAGGGGTGGATCAGCACCACCGCGCCCAGTTCGTCGGCCTTGGCCCAGAAGGGATCGAAGCGGCGGTCGGCGATGTCGACGCCGTCGACCAGCGACGATATCTCGACCCCCTTGAAGCCATGGTCGTGCATCGCCGTCTGGAGCTGCGCGGCGGCGCGCTCGGGATGCTGGAGCGCGACGGTGCCGAGGCCGACGAAGCGGTCGGGATGCGCGGCGCAGACCGTGGCGATCGCATCGTTCATCCGCTGGACGATGCGATCGGCGAGGTCGGGCTCGGCCCAATAATGATATTGGGTCGGCGACGGGCTGATCGCCTGCACGTCGACCCCCATCGCATCCATGTCGCGCAATCGCTCGTCGGCGCCGGTCAGGCGCGGCATCAACGCGCCGATCCGTTCGCGGTTGACCGCGAGCGAGGCCGCCCCGATCGCCGCTGCCTCCGCACCCGCGCGTTCGGCGAGCAGCGGATGGCCCGCGACCAGCGCCTCGACCTCGGGGGCGGCGAGGTGACAGTGCAGGTCGATCGTCCGGAAGGGCAGCCGCGCGACCGGCGTGCCCAGTGCCACCGGGACGGTCTGCGGCGAGCAGCGGTGCAGCATCGCGTCGGTCATCGCAGGGCTCCTCAGGCGGGCAGGTTGGTGGACTGGAAGGCGATCATCCGCCAGCCGCCGTCGCGCCAGGCCCAGACCTGGAGCGCCTGGGCGCGGGTGCGGATCGGCTCCTCGCGGCCGCGCGGCAGGACCAGATTGTCCATCGTCCCGGTCATCACCGCGACGTCGCCGATGATGCGGACGTCGAGCGGGCCGCGCGATGCCTCCAGGAAGGCGAGCTCCTGCTCGACGAAGCGGAAATAGGCGTCGAAATCATCGGTGACGCCGCGCGTGTGGGTGTGGGTGACATCAGGCGCGACGATCGTGCGCAGCGTCGCGAAATCCCGCGCCACCAGCGCCTCGCCGCGCCGTTGCTCGGCCGCGATCACCCCAGCTATTCCGCGCTCGCCCTCGTCCATCGCCGTCCGCTCCTCCCATCACTTCGGACAGGCCATAGGAAGACCATGCGCCGCACCCCAATCGAAAGTGCCGATGGCATCCATCATCGCGGTCGATACGCACCCATATGCGGCAGCGATGCAACGGATCGCCAACGCTGATTTCCGGCCGATCGCCAAGCTCTCTACGATCCCGCGCCGAGCCCGCGACCATGACCGGGCCGGGAGGGAGAGATGAGTTTCCTGCGCAACGCCTGGTATGTCGCCGGGTGGTCCGGCGATCTGGGGACCGCGCCGCGGCGCATCCGGGTCCTCGGCGAATGGATCGCCCTGTTCCGGCTGGCCGACGGCACCGCCGCGGCGATCGGCGACCGCTGCCCCCACCGCTTCGCCTCGCTCGGCGACGGCAAGCTGGTCGGTGACAGCCTGCAATGCCCCTATCACGGCCTGCGCTTCGACCGCGACGGGCGCTGCGTCCACAACCCGCACGGCGACGGCAGCGTCCCGGCCGGTAGCGGGGTGCGGTCCTATCCGCTGGTCGAGCGGCACGGCGCGCTGTGGATCTGGACCGGCGAGCCCGGACGCGCCGACCCGGCCGCTATCCCCGACTTCGCCCGCTTCGACGATCCCGCGCTCGCCGTCTCGCGCGGCTATCTCAAGGTGACCGCGCCCTATGAGCTGGTGACCGACAATCTGCTCGACCTCAGCCACGCCGCCTTTCTCCATCCCTTCCTCGCCTCCCCCGACGCGGCCGACCGCACGCGCACCGGCGTCCGGCAGGAGGGCAACACGGTCTGGTCGCAGCTCTGGATCGAGCGCGAGCCGGTCACGCCGCTGTTCCGGCTGGTGTGGGACCATCCCGACGACCAGGCCGAGATGCGCTCGCACATGCGCTGGACGGCGCCGTCGAGCCTCTATCTCGACGTCGGGATGACGCCGGACGGCATCGACCCCGACGACAGCCCCGCCTTGCCGAGCGCGCATCTGCTGACCCCCGAGACCGAGGGCTCGACCCATTATTTCTGGATGGTCGGGCGCAATCGCGGGCAGGCGGACGCCGCAATCGGCGAGAGGATCCATGCCGGTATCGCCCGCGCCTTCGCCGAGGAGGACGAGCCGATGATCGCGCGGGTCGCCGAGAATATGGACGGCGCCGATTTCTGGTCGCTGCGGCCGATGATCCTGGCCGGTGACGCCGCCGCCGTCCGCGCCCGCCGCATCCTGGCGCAAATGATCCGCGCGGAGGGGGCCACGCCCGCCACACCCGACGCCACCCGCATCCCCGCCATCGAAGGAACCCAACATGGCCATCATCGGAATTGAACGCATCCTCTACCGCGTCGACGACGTCGACCGGTCGATCCGCTTCTTCGAGGATTTCGGCCTGCCGCTGCTCGACCGCGACGAGGGCGGCGCCTGTTTCCGCCTGCCCGACAATGCGCGGGTCGACATCCGCGCGATCGCGACCGATCCAGTGCCGGGATCGCAGATCGTCGGCATCGGCGTCCATGAGATCGTCTGGGGCGTCGACACCGCCGAGAATCTCGAACGGCTGGTCGCCCGCCTCGCCACCGACCGCGAAGTGCGCCGCGACGCCGACGGCATCTGCCATTTCGTCGCCGACGGCGGCATCGCGATGGGGCTGCGCCACTGGCCCGAGAAGCGGCAGATCTTCGCGCCGACCGAGCCGGTCAACTCGCCCGGCAACCTGCAGCGGATGAACGTCCACCGCCGCTGGATCGCCCGCGCCCGACCGAAGGGGATCAGCCATATCGGCGTGATCTCGCCCGACATCGAGGGCCTCGCCACTTTCCTGCGCGAGCGGCTCGACTTCCGCCTGAGCGACCGGCAGCGCAGCTTCGCGGTCTATGTCCGCGCCGACGGGGTCAACGACCACCATAATCTGGCAATCCTCAACGCCAATGCCGGTCTGCCCGGGATGGACGGCACGCTGCGCTTCCACCACGTCAACTATGTCGTCACCGACCTCGACGAGATGATGGCGGGCAAGAACCACCTCGAACGGCGCGGCTGGCCGAAGTCCGAATGGGGGATCGGCCGCCACCGCATCGCATCGGCGCTGTTCTGCTACTTCCCCTGCCCGGCGGGCGGCGAGGCCGAATATGGCGCGGATTCGGACGCGCTCGACGACAACTGGATTCCGCGCGACTTCAGCCCGATGTTCGGCATCGCCCACTGGATGCACGACCTGCCCGGCTTCCTGCGCGACGGCGCCGAGTGGGACGTGACCTTCGCGGCCGACGGCGTGCCCACCAAGGGCGGCATCCAACCTCACTCTGATCTCTGAGAAGCTTGGTTGGAAATGCGCCTGTCGGCGCATTCCCGGAAGACGCATTGTCCGCGCTTATGCGGCGCATCGCGAATGAAGATTTCCGACGGCTTTCCCGAGCCAACATAATCGTCCTGCACCGTGAATCCGGC
Organism: Rhizorhabdus histidinilytica; assembly: GCF_900167915.1. Taxonomy (GTDB): domain Bacteria; phylum Pseudomonadota; class Alphaproteobacteria; order Sphingomonadales; family Sphingomonadaceae; genus Rhizorhabdus; species Rhizorhabdus histidinilytica. The sequence continues at coordinate 22,335 of NZ_FUYM01000009.1, forward strand.
CCGATCGAACGGGCCGGCGGACAGAAACGAGGATCAGGAAAGCATGTCTCCAGAGGCGCAGATGAAGAGCGAGACCAGCGGCGAGGCCGGGGCCGGGGGCGTCCCGTCCCACGCCGACTGCGTCGCCATGGCGGAAGAACTGGCCCCCCGGCTGGCGCCGTTCGTCGACGAGGCCGAGCGGTCGCGGCGGGTGCCCAAGGGCGCGGCCGACGCACTGATCGCATCGGGGCTGATGCCGCTGGTGCGCCCGGCCCGCCATGGCGGCTATGAGCATGGCTGGATGGCCTATGCCGACGTTCTCGCCCCGATCGCGCGGCAATCGGGATCGCTCGCCTGGGTGCTGGGCTTCCTGCTCCATCACCAATGGGCGCTCGGCTTCTTCCCGCAGGCGACCCAGGACGAAGTCTACAGCCAGGCCGCCGATCCGTGCATCGCGTCCATGTTCGCCCCGTCCGGCCGGGCGAAGGCGGAGGGGAGCAAGCTGCGTCTCAACGGCGAATGGTCCTTCTCCTCCGGCATCGACAATTGCGATTGGGTGATGCTGGGCGGCTTCGCCGAGGTCGCCCCGGGCGAGCCGCCGGTCAATGGCTGGTTCCTGCTCAAGCCCGGCCAGTTCGAGGTGCGCGACACCTGGCACGCGGTCGGGCTGAGCGGCACCGGATCGAACAATGTCGTGGTCCGCGACGCGTTGATCGACGAGGATCATTGGGTGCGCGCCGATCCCTTCGGCAACGACGACATGAGCGCGCGCAGCGGCAATGGCGGCATCCGCTTCACCACCCCACCGGCCGGACAGTTCCAATATGGGCTGGTCGCACCGATGATCGGGATCGCGATGGCGCTGCACGCGGAGGTGCTGCGCTTCAACGCCGGGCGGCAGGGCCTGCTGATCCCCGGCAAGATCGCCGACGATCCCTTCCTCCAGGCCGGGCTCGGCGAGTCCGAGGCCGAACTGGCGGCGGCCTATGCGGCGATGAGCAAGCTCGACGACGCGATCACGGCCGGCGAGATGCGCACCCCCGACGGGATCGCACGCTTCCGGGCGGGGATGGGCTTCGTCGCCAAGACGATCACCACCGCATCGGAACGGCTCTTCTACCTGAGCGGTGGGCGCGGGCTCGACAGCCGCAAGCCGCTCAGCCGCCACTGGCGCGACCTGCACGCGATCACCAACCATGCCGCGCTCAAATATGAGGTGATGTTCCAGGGCCTCGGCCAGGCAGCGCTCGCCCGCGTCGGCTGACGGCCGGCAGGCAGAAAGGAAGGGTGGTCGCCGGGATCGGCGGCCGCCCTTCAGAACATCGTGCGATCAATATGATGCACCCATCCCCGCTCATCCTGAGAGTCTGGCTCAAAAGTCCCCGCTCGCCCTGAGGAAGCATTGAGCGTAGGCGAAATGCTGTCTCGAAGGGACGTTCGAGGCTGGAAATATCCTTCGAGATGGGCCTTCGCCAGGCTCAGTCCCTCCTCAGGATGAGCGGTAAGGCACTTTCCGGTCAGACTCTCAGGATGTGCGGGTCAGGCTTTGATTCCGGATCAGAGGCCGAGCAACGCGGCGGGGGTGGTCCGCGCGATCCGCGTCACGTCGGCGGCCGAGAGGTTCGGCGTCGCGCGCAGCGCCGACAGGCCGTCGGCCTCGCCCACCGGGAAATCGCTGCCGAGCACGATCCGGTCGACACCGACCACCCGGATCAGCGCCGCGAGGATCTCGGGCCCGTACACGCAGCTATCGTAGTAGAAGTCCTTGAGATAGGCGCTGGGCAGCTTGCTGATGTTGCGGCTGGTGTCAGGCCGCTCATGCGCGTTGCGGTCGAGCCGGCCGTAATAATGCGGCAGGAAGCCGCCGCCATGCGCGATGACGATCTTGGCGCGCGGGAATTTGTCGAACACGCCATTGTAGATGATCGAGGTCATCACCTTGATCTCCTCGACCCCCTGCCCGACCGAATTGGCGAGCGCGAAGCCGTCGAGCGGCGGCTCCTTGCCCTGGCCGTGCGGGTGGATGAACACGGTGACGCCGAAATGCTGGATCGCCTCCCACAGCGGGTCGAAGCGGGGATCGCCGAAATAGGCGCCGTCGGGCGATTGCGAGGAGAGCTGCAGCACCTTCATGCCGAGCTGCGTCACCGCGCGCTCGAGCTCGGGGATGGCGAGCTTAAGGTCCTGGGTCGGCAGGCCGAACGCGCCGTGAAAGCGGCCGGGATGCGCCTTCACCCAGTCGCGCGCGATCCGGTCGTTGACCCGCTGGTGGACGCCCAGGTCGTGCCGGGCATCGCCCCAGCTGATCCCCTGGGTCGCATTGGAATGGCCGACGACGTGGGCCTGCACGCCATATTTGTCCATGTGCGCGACATGGACCTCGGGCGAGGCGAAGCCCTGCATCCAGGCGGCGAGGTCGGTGCTCACCATCTGCCCGGTGATCAGGTTGGGCAGGTCCGGATCGATCATGTGGGTGTGGAAGTCGATCGCCCCGGCGGTGCCGCCGGCGGCAAGCAGCGCCGATCCGGGCAGGCCCGCGGCGAGCGCGGCGGCCGCCCCGCCCGCCGCGGCCTTGAGGAAGGATCGTCTCGCCATCCGGCAGCGGGGGCAGCTCATCATCGTCTCTCCTGTTGGGGCATCGCCCCCAGCTTGGGGACCCGCCGGCCCGCATCAAATCAGATGTCGCGATGATCCGCATAGGACTCGATGATGCGTTCCCATCATCGCCGCCGATGAATCCCATCATGGTTGCTGCTTTCCGGCCCGCCCCGGCGTCGGCTAGTTTGCCCGAAACGATCCGGGAGCGAGTGCCAGATGACCGTCCAGCCGACGATTTTCCTCAACTGCGCGGGCAGCAGGACGCAGCGCGAGGTGCGCGACGTGCTGGCGCGGCAGGGCCGGCCGATGCGCACCTATGGCCGGACGCTCGACGCCGCCGCGATGAAGGCGGCCGGAGTCGCCGACACCCGCCAGGGCGGGCTGCTCGACATCGACGCGCTCGCCGCCGCGATGGACGGGTGCGGCACGGTGATCCACATGGCGCCCGCGCTCCAGGACAAGGAGGTCGCGATGGGGCAGTTCGCGATCGACGCCGCCCGCCGCGCCGGGGTCGATCGGTTCGTCTACGTCTCGGTGATCAACCCGCAGATCGACTATCTGATGAACCACCGCGCCAAGCTGGCGGTCGAGGATTATCTGATCGGATCGGGGCTCAACTACACGATCGTCCGCCCGATGCATTATTACCAGAATATCGACGTGGCGGCGGCGGTCGCCTCGGGGCGGATGGCGCTGACCTATTCGGTGGACCGGCCGCTCGGCTTCGTCGACATGGCCGATGTCGGCGAGATCGTCGCCAAGGTCGCGATCGAGCCCGGCCACGACCATGCCGCCTACGACCTGGCGAGCGACGACCATAGCGGCGTCGAGCTTGCGGCCATCCTGACCGACCTGACCGGCACGCCGATAGAGGCGTTCCGCCTGCCGCTCGACCAGATCGTCGCGATGCTGGCGCCGATGCTCGCGTCGGAACCCGGCGGCGTCGACTGGACCGCCAGCGCGATCGAGCGGCTGTTCACCTATTATGACCGGTTCGGGCTGCGCGGGAACGCCAATGTCCTGTCCTGGCTGCTCGGCCGCAAGCCCAACGGCTTTGCCGACTATGCGCGCCGCTGCCTGAGCTGAGCGCAAGGGGAGTGGCGGGGTCATCGCGGCATCTGGCGGCCGCGCGGCGCGAGCGTCCGTGCCGTTTCCGGCAAGCCGCCCTTGCCTCCGGAAAGGTCAGCCCTGCTTCGGGGCCGAACCGTCGAAAGAACCCCAAATGAAAAGGGGCGGCATCACTGCCGCCCCTCGCCAATAGCGTCCGCCGGGGGATGGCCCCCGGACGGGATCAGCCGTTCAGCGCATCCTTCAGCGCCTTGGCGGCGGTGAACGAGACCTTCTTCGACGCCGCGATCGTCAGGGTCGCGCCGGTCGCCGGGTTGCGGCCTTCGCGCGCCGGACGGTCGGCGACCTTGAACTTGCCGAAGCCCGGCAGCGAAACTTCCTCACCCTTCTTGGCGGCGTCCGTGATCGCCTTCAGGGCGGCGTCGATGACGCGCTTGGCGGCAGCCTTGTCGATTCCCTGTTCGGCGGCGACGACGCCTGCGATGTCGGCAGTGTTCATGATCACTCCTGGTCTTGCTTGTGTAAAGAAACCCTATTGCCCCGCCTGAGCGGCGCAAGGCGCCCCTTGTGCTCGGCTCTTTCGGCCGGAGCAATTGGAAAGTCGCCTGAAAGCGCGAAAAATTACATTCATCGGCAAATTAGGGACGAATTTTCGACGGGACGCCCTTTACGTGCGCCGTTTCGAGGAACCGACAGCCGCTATTCGGCACCGGGAATCACCGCCGCGAGCAGCTTGTCGATGCGCCGACCGTCCATGTCGACCACTTCGAAACGCCATCCGCGATGGTCGAATGATTCGCCGGTGGTGGGCAGATGCTTCAGCCGCCACAGCGCAAAGCCCGCTGCCGTAGCGAAATCGCGGTCTTCGGGCAGGTCGATGCCGAGCCGGTCGGCCATGGTGTCGGCGGCGAGCGTGCCCGAGATCAACCAGCTCCCGTCCTCCCGCTCGACGATCGGCGGATCGGTATGCTCGTCCTGGTCCGACGCGAATTCGCCCGCGATCGCCGCCAGCAGGTTGGCGGGCGCGACCAGTCCTTCGAAATGGCCATATTCGTCGTGGACGAAGGCCATTGGCACCTCCGCCTCGCGCAACGCCTTCAGCGCGTCCATCGCCTCGACATGGTCGGGCATGACGATCGCCTTGCGCAGGATCGCCGCGAGGTCGATCGGCTCCCCCTTCACCAGGCGGCGGACCAGGTCGCGGGCATGGATGACGCCGAGCATCTGGTCGACCGATCCGTCGGCCACCGGCATGCGGGTGTGCGGAATTTCGGCGAGCTGCGCCAGCAGCTGGTCGGGGGTCGCGTTGATGTCGATCCATTCGACTTCGGTGCGCGGCGTCATCACCTCGCGCACCGGCCGGTCGGCGAGCCGCACCACGCCGGAGATGATCGCGCGCTCGCTCTCCTCGATCACGCCGGCCGAGGAGGCCTCGGCGACGATCAGATGAAGCTCCTCGGCGGTGACGTGGTTCTCGGATTCGCGGGTCAGGCCGAGCAGGCGGAAGATCAGGGCGCTGGTCCGGTCGAGCAGCCAGACGAAGGGCGCGGTCAGCCGCGACAGCCACAGCATCGGCACCGCGACCAGCGCCGCGATCGGCTCGGGTGCGCGCAGCGCGAACTGCTTGGGCACCAGTTCGCCGACGATCAACGACAGGAAGGTGGTGAGCGCGATGACCAGCGCGAAGCCGATTTCGGGCGCGCTGGCGGCAGGAACGCCGAGCAGGGCCAGCCGTTCCCCCACCGGGCCACCCAGGCTCGCGCCCGAATAGGCGCCGGCCAGGATGCCGATCAGGGTGATACCGATCTGGACCGTCGACAGGAATTTGCCGGGATCGGCGGCGAGTTCAATCGCGGTGCGCGCGCCCCTGCGCCCGGCACGCGCCATCGCTTCCATCCGTGCCTTGCGGGCCGACACGATCGCGAGCTCGGACATCGCGAAGACGCCGTTCAACGCGACCAGGGCGACGATCATCACCAGGTCGAACCAGGGGAAAGGGGCCAGGGGAACAGGGTGCGGCATGGCGCTGGCGACGTTCATGCCGTGGATTTCGTCTTCGCACAACCATCATCGGCGGCCGGACGGTTCCGAAACAAAAGCGGCGGCCGATGGTTCACCGTCCATCGTCAAGCGTAACGATCGGAGAGAGAGCATGCACAAGACGAAGATGATGGCGGCGATGCTCGCCGCCTCGACCCTGCTGGCCGGTTGCGTCACCGATCCGGAGACCGGCCAGCGGCGCCTGTCGAAAGCCGGAATCGGCGCGCTCGCGGGGACCGCGCTGGGCGCTGGTGCGGGCGCGCTGGTCGGCGGCCGGCACAACCGGACCGAAGCTATCGTCGGCGCCGGGATCGGCGCGATCGCTGGCGGCGCGATCGGCGCCTATATGGACCGGCAGGAGGCCAAGCTGCGCGAGCAGACCGCCGGCACCGGCGTCGAGGTCGAGCGGCAGGGCGACGAGCTGCTGCTCAACATGCCGGCCGGCATCACCTTCGCGACCAACAGCTACGAGGTGCAGCCGCAGTTCCGCACCACGCTCGACAAGGTGGCGTCGACGCTGTCCGAATATGGCAAGACCTATGTCGACGTGTACGGCCACACCGATTCGACCGGCAGCGATGCGATCAACGAGCCGCTGTCGCGCAACCGGGCCGAAGCGGTCGCCAACTATCTGTCGAGCCACGGCGTCGCCGCCGCGCGGATCGGCACGCAGGGCTTCGGATCGCGCCAGCCGATCGCCTCGAACGCGACGCCCGAGGGACGCCAGGCGAACCGCCGGGTCGAGATCAAGATCGTGCCCATCAAGGAAGGCGATATCTGAGCCTTATCGCCGCGCGGCGAAGAAGTCCCTGAGCAACGCCGACGCCTCCCCCTCCCCGATCCCGCCATAGGTTTCGGGGCGGTGGTGGCAGGTCGCCTGGGTGAAGAAGCGCGGCCCGTTGGCGACCGCGCCGCCCTTCGGATCGTCGGCGCCATAATAGAGCCGGCGCAGACGCGCGTGCGAGATCGCCCCGGCGCACATCGCGCAGGGCTCCAGCGTGACATAGAGGTCGCAATCGTCGAGCCGCTGCGCCCCCAGCCGCGCGCTCGCCGCCCGAATCGCCTCGATCTCCGCATGAGCGGTGGGATCGGTCCCCCCGCACATCGCATTGGCGGCCGCGGCGACGACCTCGTCCCCCCGCACGATCACCGCGCCGACCGGCACTTCCCCGGCGGCCGCGGCCTCGGCGGCGAGATCGAGCGCAAGGCGCATCGGATAGGGAAGCGGAAAGCCCATCGCCCAGCGCTAGAGCGATTTCGAGGCGGATGGAACCTTTCGCCACACCCACTTCCATCGTCATTCCCGCGAAAGCGGGAGTCCACGGTCGCGGCGCATTCTCTTGCGGGCCGCCGTCCATGGATTGCCGCTTTCGCGGGAATGACGGGATTAGGAGACACCGGCCGGCTTCGCTCGAAGCCCGAAGCGCTTCTAGCGGATGGGAATCTGTTCGGGGACGAACAGCAAGGCCAGGGCGAAGATCATCCCCGGCACCCAGCCGATCAGGGTCAGGACGACCGTGAGCCAGAAGGCCGGGGTCAGGCCGCGCGACAGAAATATGCCGAGCGGCGGCAGCAGGATCGCCGCGATCACGGTCCAGGGGGTGACCGGTCGCCGAAGATCCTGCTGCGCCATGAGGGTCATTTTGCCTTGTCGACGTCGACGGTGGGCAGCTTGACCTGTTCCTTGGTGGTGCCGACATCGACCTTGGGCACGGTTACGTCGGTGGTCTTGGTACCCACGTTGACCTTGGCGGTATCGACGTCGAAGGCCGGCGCCTGGCCGCCCGAGACGCGCACGTCGGGCGCCTTCATCTCGCGTGTCTGGTTGATGTCGATCAGCCCGAAGGCGAATGCCGCGATGATCGCGAGCACGGCGACAATGCCGATGATGATGCCGACCCGGGCGCCGCTGCGGCCGCGCGCGGGATATTCCTCATAATGTTCGTGCGTCGTATTCACGTCCGGCACTCCTCGCTGATTCGATGGAGCAACGACAACGATCATACCGGGCGAGGGTTGCATCGGTCGGGTCCATCCAGCTTGACGAATCCCTGGAACGGGGCTATCGGCCGCGACTTTCCGGGCAACCCGAACATCAGGACGAAGAACAATGTCGCGCATCTGCGAGCTGACCGGCAAGGGCCGCCAAGTGGGCCACAACGTGTCCCATGCCAACAACAAGACCAAGCGGACCTTTCTGCCGAACCTGCAGAACGTCACGCTGATCTCCGATTCGCTGGGCAAGGGCGTCAAGCTGCGCGTCTCGACGCACGGCCTGCGTTCGGTCGAGCATGTCGGCGGCCTCGACAACTGGCTGCTCAAGACCTCGGACGATCTCCTGTCGCTGCGCGCCCGTCGCCTGAAGCGCGACATCGCCAAGAAGCAGCAGGCCGCCGCCTGATTCGCCCGATGCCCGCTCCGGCGGGACGGATGGATAGGAAACCGGATCGCTAGCGCGGTCCGGTTTTTGTCGTTTGATTGGGTGTTTTTGGTTTGCCCTCAGGCGCCGGCGGTCGCATCCGCGGCCCTGGCTATCCTCGCAGTAGCTCGGGCGCGCGTTCGCGCTTGCGGAGCCCCGTCGGGCTCCGTGTCCTTTCCCAATGAAGCAGATGTCATGCCGGAGTAGGTCGTTCTACAACGCGAACTTCAGCAGCAATGTCCGCTCGATCGGCACCCGGTTGTCGTCGGAGATGATCCACAGGATGGTGCGATCGCCGTCCCGGGTGGCGGCGATTCCCTCCATATTGTCGACGGTGAGCGGCGGCTTGAGCTCGGCGACCAGCTCGCTGGTCAGGGTCGCACCCGGGGCGATTCGCGCCGGGTCGGCGACGCCCACGATGGCGGAGAAGCCGTCGAGCAACCCGAAGCGCCGGTGGAGGATGACGAGGCGTCCGTCGGGCAGCTGCGCCGCATCGGTCGGGACATAGCCGTCGCGCGGCGCGCGATAGCCGAACTGATAGGGTGCGTTGCGGGCCTTGGTCGGATCGCCGGGGAACATCAGCGCAGCGTGGACGTGCGGCGCGATCGCCCGCCCCTCGGCGAACACGACGAAACGGCCGCCGGCCAGCCGTACCATCGCCTCGGGTCCCGAATTGCTGGACCAGTCCTTCATCGCGGGCGGGAAGGCGATCGCCTGGAGAAGGGTCAGGTCGGGCGAATAGCGCAGGATCGCGTTGTGATATTCGAAGCCGACCCAGACGTCGCCTTGGGGGCCGATCGTCATCGATTCCGAATCGCGATCCCCCTTGCGCCCGTCATAGGCGGGAAAGGCCGGCAGTTCCCCGAAGCGGATATCGCTGACGACGCCGGGAGCGGCCATGCGGAAGCGCAGGTAGCGGCCGGTGTCGGACAGGGCGAGGAAGCGGTCGCCCTGCACGGACAGCGACGAATAGCCGCCGAAGTCGCGTTGCCGGCTGGTGAGTTGCCAGCCGCCCAGATAGCGCAGCCGGCCGACCGTCGTCCGCGCCGGATCGTCCGGGTCGAGCGGAACCGGCGTCGCCACCACCTTGACCTCCGCCTGCGGGAAGCCGGCCGATCCCGGCACCAGGCAGAACAGCAATGCGACCAGCAGCTTCCTCATGCCGCCGCCGATACCGCCAGACAGCCGATTCCCAAAGGCTTTCGCACCGCTCGCAGGCCCGGCCGAGCGCGGAACGAAGCTGAACGGGGGCCAACAGGCGCGTTCAGCATCGGCTCACGCGAATCATGGAATAAGCGTCTCATCGATCGGGCCCATCCGGCCCTGCCAAGGGGTTCCGCTCTGCGGGACGCGCGGTTGAGACAAGGAGGTTGTTATGTTGCGCAAGTTTATCGCGGCCGCGGCAGCTTCGGCCGCGCTGTTCACGGCGGTGGCCCCGGTGGCCGCCCAGGCCCAGTATTTCGGCGGCGGTCGCTACGAGCAGGTCCGCGACTGGCGTGACCGCGGCTATCATCGCGATCGCGGCTATTATCGCGGCGACCGCGGCTATTACCGGGATCGCGGCTATTATCGCGACCGTGGCTATTATCGGGGCCGCTGCCGCGACAAGGGCACCGGCGGCACCATCATCGGCGCGATCGCCGGCGGCCTGCTCGGCAACGAGATCGGCAATGGCCGTTACGATCGTGGCGACGGCACCACCGGCGCCATCCTCGGCGCGGGCATCGGCGCCCTCGCCGGCCGGGCGATCGACCGCGACTGCTAAAGGCTGACGCCACGGCGGGGGCCCCGCTCCCGCCGATGGCGACGCCCCATCCATTTCCAACCAACCGGTTCCCCGCGTGGCGTTGTGGGGAGGAGGGTCGTCGGTCTCGCTGGAGGAGTCGGCGGCCCTCCACTGTTGTGCGGAGCACAACAGTGGAGGGGTTGTTTGTTTTTGCCTCAGGCGCCGGCGGTCGCATCCGCGACCTCGGCTATCCTCGCATAAGCTCGGGCGGCCATTCGGCCTTGCGGAATGCTGACGCATCCCGGCGCCGGGCTGATCGTCGGAGCCAGCCAAGGCTCCGCAAGCGCGAACGCGCGCCCGAGCTTATGCGAGGATAGCCAAGCGAGGCGGATGCCTCGCGCCCGGCGCCTGAGGGCGAGACGAGGTTCACCTCGTCTCGATATCAAACAACCCCGCAAGCTGTTCGACCATCGTGCCGCCGAGCTGCTCGACATCCATGATCGTCACCGCACGCTGGTAATAGCGGGTCACGTCGTGGCCGATGCCGATCGCGATCAGCTCGACCGGCGAGCGGTTCTCGATCCAGCCGATCATCTGGCGCAGGTGCCGCTCCAGATAGGAGCCGTTGTTGACCGACAGGGTCGAATCGTCGACCGGCGCGCCGTCGGAGATCACCATCAGGATCTTGCGCTCCTCGCGCCGCGCGATCAGCCGGTTGTGCGCCCACAGCAGCGCCTCGCCGTCGATATTCTCCTTGAGCAGCCCCTCGCGCATCATCAGGCCGAGCGACTTGCGCGCGCGGCGCCAGGGGTCGTCGGCCTTCTTGTAGATGATGTGGCGCAGATCGTTGAGCCGGCCCGGCGCGGGCGGGCGGCCCGCCGCCAGCCAGGCCTCGCGCGACTGGCCGCCCTTCCAGGCGCGGGTCGTGAAGCCCAATATCTCGGTCTTGACCGCGCAGCGTTCGAGCGTGCGCGCCAGGATGTCGCCGCAGATCGCCGCGATCGAGATCGGCCGGCCGCGCATCGATCCCGAATTGTCGATCAGCAGGGTGACGACGGTGTCGCGGAAATCGGTGTCGCGCTCGATCTTGTAGCTCAGCGAATGGGCCGGGTTGACGACGACGCGGGCGAGCCGCGCGGCGTCGAGCATCCCTTCCTCCTGGTCGAAGTCCCAGCTCCGGTTCTGCTGCGCCATCAGCCGGCGCTGGAGCCGGTTGGCGAGCTTGGTGACCGCGCCCTGGAGATGGACGAGCTGCTGGTCGAGATAGGCGCGCAGCCGCGTCAGCTCCTCGTCGTCGCACAGCTCGGTTGCGGCGACCTCCTCGTCGAACTGCGTCGTATAGGCGTGATAGTCGAAGCCCGGCGGCAGATCGGACATCGGGCGGTTCGGGCGGACGGGCATCATGCCCTCCTCGCCGTCCTCCCCCATGTCGCTGTCCATCTCGGACTCGCTGTCCTGGTCGAGCTCGCGCTGCTCGCCTTCCTCCTCGCCGCCCTCGGACCGCTCGGCGCGCATCTCGACCTCGGAGTCGCTCGACCCGCCCGAATCCTCGCCCTCGTCCTGCTGGTCCTGGCCTTCTTCCTGCTCCTCGCCCTCGTCGTTCTCGCCGGCTTCGGGATCGGTCTCGGGAAGCTGCTCGCCCTCGGTCAGCTCGAGATCCTCGAGCAGCCGGCCGATCAGCCGGGCGAAGGCCGCCTGGTCGTCGAAGGCGAGCTGGAGCGCGTCGAGGTCCTTGCCGGCCTTCTCCTCGATCCAGTCGCGCACCAGCGCGAGGCCCGGCGCGGCGATCGCGGGCGAAGCCTGGCCGGTCAGCCGCTCGCGCACCAGCAAGCCGATCGCGGTCGACAGCGGCACTTCCTCGCGCACCCGTGCCCGCACCAGCGGATCGGAGCGGAGCCGCACCTCGAGCGCCTTGGTGAGATTGTCGCGGACGCCGGCCATCGCGCGCGATCCGATCGCCTCGACCCGCGCCTGCTCGACCGCGTCATGGACGGCGCGCGCGATCGGCTCGGCCGGCGCGGCGCGCTCGTGGATGCGCGTGTCGTGATAGCGCGCCCGCAGCGCGAAGCCGTCGGCGAAACCCCGCGCCTCGGCCACCGCCTGTGCCGGCAGGTTACGCGACGGCATCGGCACGCGAAGCTGCTTGAGCGAGAAGGACGGCGCTTCGGCGGTGAAGCTCAACTCCAGCTCGGGATCGCGCGCCATCGCCCGGGCGGTGCCGCCCAGGACGAGCCGAAAGCTTTCGATGGGGGATTGGTCGGCCATCAGTCGAGCAACATTTCCTGGAGGCGCGCCCGAACCGGCGCGTCGACGCCTATCGAGCCAAGATAGGCGTCGATCCCGCCATGGTCGCGGTCGAGGCTGTCGAACGCTGCGGCGAGATAATCGGCGTCGGCGGCGAGCAGCGGCCGCATCACCGCCGCGTCGGCGGCGAAGCCGGCATCGGCCCGATCCATCAGCCGCGAGAAATCGGCGTAGCGATTGGTCAGCAGATAATCCTCGACGATCGTCTCGCGCGGGACGCCGAGCGCCGACAGGATCAGCATCGCGCCGATGCCGGTGCGATCCTTGCCCGCCGAGCAGTTGAACAGCAGCGGGACGTGCCCGGCCGCGATCCGTTCGAACAGGAAACGGTAGGAGGGGGCGTGGTCGACCAGTATCTCACCATAGAGATGGATCATCCGGGCGCGCACGTCCTCCGCCGAACCGGCATTGCCGCGCAGCAGCTCGCCCAGCACCCCGCTCGATTCGGTGAAGTCCCGCGACCAGTAGAAGACGCCGGCCGGCTCGCACCAGCGGGTCGGATCGCGGCGCCGCTCGCCGGGCCGGCGCAGGTCGCACACCGTGGCGATGCCGAGCCCGGCCAGATAGCGCTCGTCCGCCTCGGTCAGCATCGACATGACGCCCGAGCGGAACAGCATCCCGCGCCGGACGATGCGGCCGTCCGCCGTCGCGTAGCCGCCCATGTCGCGCAGGTTGAACCCGCCTTCGAGCGGCAGCAGCGGCGAGAGCTCGGCCGTCGTCGTCATGCTTTTCCGACGACGCTCTCCGGCAGGTCCTTCCCGAACACGCGCTGATAATATTCGGCGACCAGCGGCCGCTCGCTCTCGTCGCACTTGTTGAGGAAGGACAGGCGGAAGGCGAAGCCCACATCGTTGAAGATCAGCGCGTTCTGCGCCCAGCTGATGACGGTGCGCGGGCTCATCACGGTCGAAATGTCGCCCGCCATGAAGCCCTGGCGGGTCATGTCGGCGACCTTGACCATATCCTCGACCACCTTCTTGCCGTCGGGCTTGTCATATTCGCCCGACTTGGCGAGCACGATCTGCGCCTCGGTCGCGGCGGGCAGATAGTTGAGCGTGACGACGATGTTCCAGCGGTCCATCTGGCCCTGGTTGATCTGCTGAGTGCCGTGATAGAGACCGCTCGTGTCGCCGAGGCCGACGGTGTTGGCGGTCGAGAACAGGCGGAACCAGGGGTTCGGGCGAATCACCCGGTTCTGGTCGAGCAGGGTCAGCTTGCCCTCGGTCTCCAGCACGCGCTGGATCACGAACATCACGTCCGGGCGGCCCGCGTCATATTCGTCGAAGACGAGCGCGGTCGGGGTCTGCAGCGCCCAGGGCAGCAGGCCTTCGCGGAACTCGGTGATCTGCTGGCCGTCGCGCAGCACGATCGCGTCGCGGCCGATCAGGTCGATGCGGCTGATGTGCGCGTCGAGGTTGATGCGGATGCACGGCCATTTGAGCCGCGCCGCGACCTGCTCGATATGGCTCGACTTGCCGGTGCCGTGATAGCCCTGGACCATCACGCGGCGGTTGTGCGCGAAGCCCGCGACGATCGCCAGGGTGGTGTCCGGATCGAACACATAGGCGGGATCGAGATCGGGAACCCGCTCGTCGGCCTCGGAGAAGGCCGGCACTTCGAGATCGCTGTCGATCCCGAACAGGTCACGCACCTTCACCATCCGGTCGGGGGCCGAAAGCACCGTGTCGGTGCGGCTGTCGGGCTGGACGTTGGGCAGGTCGGTCATGGGGTAAGCCTTTGGGGATAGCCTTGGGATCAAACTTTGCTGCTTATGCGAAGGCGGGACGGCCTTTGAGCTGCGTATAAGCCGAAATCACGTCCTGCAAAGCCTTCTCGTGGGTCCGGTCGCCGCCATTTTTGTCCGGATGGTAGCGGCGGACCAGCTCGGCATAGCGGCTGCGCAAGGCGCGCCGGTCCGCATCCTTGCCAAGTCCCAGGACCTTGAGCGCCTTGCGATCGCCTTCCGACAGCGGGCGGCCATCGGTGCGCTCCTGCTCCGCGCGGCGGGCGAATCGGGCACCGATCGCATCGAGCGGATCAGTGAAGTCGGACCAGCGCGGACCGGCTCCCGCATTGGGCGAGAAGGCCCGCGTCTCGCGATCCCAGCCGCCATAGGGGGTCTGCTGCGCCTCGATCTCCTCGGTGCTCATGCCCTCGAAGAAATTATAGCCGCTGTTGAACGCGCGGACATGATCGAGGCACAGATAGCGCCAGTCCCCCGGCCCATCGAAGCCCGACGTCCGCCCACCCCGCGCGGGCGCGCGGAACTCGCCCGCGCCTTCGCAACCGGGTTCGGCGCATGGCCGCGCCCCGCTCTCGATACGGCCATGGAAACGGGTCCGTGTCTTCCTGGCCGTGGATTCTTCGCTCAACGCTCGCCTCTCGTCATGCAATCCCAGGTTCCTGCTTATCCAGGATTTCCGAGTCGGCGGATGTTCTCATCCGCCTCGAAATCCTTCTATATAGGACGGATGAGCGAACTTCCCACCGGCCCCGTCGCCGCCGAGATCAGCCGCCGCCTCACCGCCGCGCTCGCCCCCACTCGACTCGCCGTGATCGACGACAGCGAGAGCCATCGCGGCCATGCCGGGCACGACGGATCGGGTGAAAGCCATTTCACCGTCGAGATCGAGAGCCCCGCCTTCGCCGGCCAGAGCCGGGTGGCGCGCCAGCGTGCCGTCAACGCCGCGCTCGGCGACCTGCTGCGCGACCGGATCCATGCCCTGGCGATCCGGGCGAAGGCGCCGGGCGAATAGCGGCGCGCGGGAACTTTCCGTTCCGGCCTTCCGTTCTCCACCCAATCCGCTGGGATGGAGGGACTCCAATGTTGAAATGGGCGCTTATCTTCCTCGTCGTCGGCCTGGTCCTCGGTGCGCTGGGCTTCGGCGGCATCGGCGGTGCCTTCGTCGGCATCGCCAAGATCCTGTTCTTCATCGCGATCGCGCTGTTCATCATCTTCGCGCTGCTCGCGCTGTTCGCGGGCAAGAAGATCAGCGACTCGATATAGCGCACGGTCGCGAATTCGGCAGGGCCGCCGCGCATGCCCCTGTGCGTGGCGGCCCGCTTGGATTATCATTCCCCCATGAAGATCGTCACCGCCGCCGTCCTCGCCGCCCTGATCGCCGCCGCCGCCCCGGCTTTCGCCGCCAACAGCTTCAGCGACCAGCTCAAGAAGCTGTCGCCGCTCCAGCAGCGTGCGACCCTGCGGCGCGCCGTGCTTGACGAGGGCAAATATTGCCGGCGGATCGGCCCGGTCGCTTATCAGGGCCCCTACAAGAACCTCGAGATGTGGACGGTCCAGTGCGACCGCGACGCCGCCTATGCCGCATTCATCGGCCAGGACGGTTCGGTCCAGGTGCGCCCCTGCGCGGACCTCGCCTCGCTCAAGCTGCCGACATGCCGCCTGCCGAAGCCGGCTCCGGCGAGGAAGTGACCCCGCTCAGGCGCCCATCGCGACCAGGAAGATGAAGAAGATCAGCGCAGCGGTATAGGCCGAGACGATCAGCGCGATGGTCCGCCAGAGCGCGCCGAACCGACCGAGGCCGTAGGCGCCCTTGAGCTGCCGGTACATGTGCCAGGGCGGGAACAGCAGCAGCACGAGCACGATCAGCCCGTCCGGCGCGCCGACCGCCGCCGCGATGCTGAGCGCCACCACCATCAGCGTCATCGCCGACAGCGAATAGGTCGCGAAGACGGCATGGTCGTACAGGCCGACGTCGCGCCGGAACAGGAACAGCAGCCAGATGAAGGGCAGCGAGATCGGGATCAGCGCCCAGGAGAATTTATAGGCGCTCGACTGGAGCTTGTAGACGGCCAACTCGGGATTGGCGGCGGCGTGGCGGATGACGTGGTCGACCCCGGGCACGCCGGTCTTGAGTCCCGCCTTTTCGACGTCGATCGGCTCGCTCTTGATATCGGGCTTGAGCACGCCCTTGGTCACCAGCCGCAGCTCGGCCTCCTGCGAGACGAGGTCGCCCAGCCGCTCGTTGAGGTCGGGGTCCTTCTGTCCCTTCGCCTTGAGCGCCGCCTTCTGCGCGCGGAGCGCCTTGAGGTCGGCCTCGACCTTGACGAGCTGGTTGGCGGCGTCGCTCCGCGCCTTCGCCACCGACGCGGCATCCTCCGCGCTCAGCGGCCCGAACGGCCCGCCGAGCAGCCCGAACACCGCGACCATCAGGAACACCGAGAAGAGGAACAGCGCCATCGGCGAGACGAACTTGACCCGCTCTCCTTCGATATAGCGACGCGTCACCTCGCCCGGGCGGCGGAACAGCAGCGGCAGGGTGTGCCAGGTGCGCCCTTCGAAATGGAACACGCCGTGGAGGATGTCGTGGAACAGCGCGCCGGCGGTACGGTGGATGTGCCCCGCCTGCCCGCAGGCATGGCAATGCGCGCCGATCAGCGCCGTACCGCAGTTCCGGCAGGCGCCGCCATGCGCGCCATGCCCCGCCGGGCCGGCGCCGTCGACGGCGCGCGCGACGACCGCCCCCGTCGCGACATCGGCCATCGCTTCGAATTCCCCTGACATGGATGAAAGCTAGCATTGCCCGTGGCCAAGCGCGAGTGGGCTTTGGCTGGCGGCGGGCCCATGCTAGGGAGCCGCGCATGACCGAGACCCTCGCCATCCGCCCCGCCGACGCGCCCAAGGATGCCGTCAAGGATTCTGGCGCCCTGATCGCGGACATGGGCGCGCGCGCGCGCGCCGCCGCCGTCCGGCTGGCCGGAGCGCCGACCGCCGACAAGGCGAAGGCGCTGACCGAGGCCGCCAAGGCGATCCGCGCCCAGGCGCCCGCGATCCTCGCCGCCAACGCCGAGGACGTGGCGCGCGCCAGGGCCAACGGCCTGACCGCCGCGATGATCGACCGGCTGACGCTCGATCCCGCCCGGCTTGAAGGCGTCGCCGCCGGGCTGGAAGCGGTCGCTGCGCTGCCTGATCCGGTCGGCCAGCGGATCGACGAGACGCGCCGCCCCAACGGCCTGCTCCTCCAGCGGGTCCGCGTGCCGCTGGGCGTGATCGGGATCATCTACGAAAGCCGCCCCAATGTCACAGCCGACGCCGGCGCGCTGTCGCTGATGTCGGGCAATGCCTGCATCCTGCGCGGCGGATCGGAAGCGACCGCCAGCAACCGCGCGATCCACGCCGCGCTGCTCGACGGCATCCGCGCCGCCGGCCTGCCGGAGGACGCGATCCAGCTCGTCCCGACCACCGATCGCGCCGCGGTCGGCGCGATGCTGGCGGCGCAGGGGCTGATCGACATCATCGTGCCGCGCGGCGGCAAGAGCCTGGTCGCGCGGGTGCAGGACGAAGCGCGGGTGCCGGTGCTCGCCCATCTCGACGGCATCGTCCATCTCTACATCGACCGCGCCGCCGATCCCGCCAAGGCGGTGCCGCTCGCGGTCAACGCCAAGATGCGCCGTACCGGCGTCTGCGGCGCCGCCGAGACGCTGCTGATCGACCGCGCCTATGGCGACGGCGCCACGATCATCGGGGCGCTGATCGATGCTGGCTGCGAGGTGCGCGGCGACGCCGGCGCCCGCGCGCTCGACAGCCGGGTGCTGCCCGCGACCGACGGCGACTGGGACTGCGAATATCTCGACAGCATCGTCTCCGTGGCGATCGTCGACGGAGTCGAGGGTGCGATGGCCCACATCGCCCGTCACAGCTCGCACCACACCGACGCGATCGTCACCGACGACCAGCCCACCGCAGACCGCTTCCTCGCCGGAGTCGACAGCGCGATCGTGATGCACAATGCCTCGACCCAGTTCGCCGACGGCGGCGAGTTCGGCCTTGGCGCCGAGATCGGCATCTCGACCGGCCGCCTCCACGCGCGCGGCCCGGTCGCGCTCGAAGGTCTCACCACCTACAAATGGCTGGTGCGCGGCGAGGGACAGTTGCGACCGTAACTTCACGCCCTCACAAGCCCCAATCGTCATGCCGGCGGAGGCCGGCATCTCAGGCGGCTCCTGCCTCTACCTCTTCTCCTCCCTCCGGAGATGCCGGCCTCCGCCGGCATGACGGACTTGGTGAGCACGCCATAGCGGCGCTGTACGATCGATAAGTTTATCTCGTTTGTAGGGAATGGGCCCCGCCCCCACTTTCCCGCCATGGCCGCAGCCCCCAAGCCCGCATCGCGTTATGTCAGCAGCTTCGGTCTGCAGGTCCTCGCCGGCATGGCGGTCGGGCTGCTGCTCGGCCTGCTCGCGCGGTCGATCGGCCCGGTTGGCGAGGCGCCCAACGGACTGGCACAGGCGCTCGATCTGGTCGGGACGATCTTCGTCGACCTGCTCAAGGCGCTGGTGCCGCCGCTGATCTTCGCGGCGATCGTCAGCTCGATCGTCAACCTGCGCGACATCAACAATGCCGCGCGGCTGGTCGGGCAGACGCTGCTGTGGTTCGCGATCACCGCGCTGATCGCGGTGACGATCGGCATCGCGCTTGGCCTGCTGATCCAGCCCGGCGTCGGTTCGGGCGCGGTCCCGGCCGAAGCGGCGACGCCCAAGACGGTGGGCAGCTGGCTCGACTTCCTCAAGGGCCTCGTCCCCGCCAACGCGCTCGGCATCGCCGCCACCGGCAAGGCGGCCGACGACGGCGGCATCACCGTCACGCTCGGCTTCAACGCCCTCCAGATCATCGTCATCTCGATCGCGGTCGGCGCGGCGGCGTTGCGCGCGGGGGAAGCGGCCGAGCCGTTCATCGGCTTCGTCCGCGGCCTGCTCGCGATCATGCGGCGGCTGCTCTGGTGGGTGATCCGGCTGACCCCGATCGGCAGCGCCGGGCTGATCGGCACCGCGATCGTCAAATATGGCTGGGACGCGCTGGCCGGGCTCAGCGCTTTTGCCATCGCCATCTATGTCGGCCTCGCGATCATCCTGCTGCTGGTCTACCCGATGCTGCTGCTGCTCAACGGGATCAGCCCGCGCCGCTTCTTCAAGGGCGCCTGGCCGGCGATCCAGCTCGGCTTCGTGTCGCGCTCCTCGGTCGGCACCCTGCCCGTCACCGAACGCTCGGCGGAGGTGCTCGGCGTGCCGCGCAGCTATGCCGCCTTCGCGGTGCCGCTCGCCTCGACCACCAAGATGGACGGCTGCGCCGCGCTCTATCCGGCGATCTCGGCGATCTTCGTCGCGCAATTCTATGGCCTGCCGCTCGGGCTGACCGACTATGGGCTGATCGTGCTGACCTCGGTGCTCGGTTCGGCCGCGACCGCCGGGCTGACCGGCGCCACGGTGATGCTGACCCTGACGCTGTCGACGCTCGGCCTGCCGCTCGAAGGCGCCGGCCTGCTGCTGGCGATCGACCCGATCCTCGACATGGGCCGCACCGCGATCAACGTCGCCGGCCAGATCCTCGTGCCGATGATCGTCGCCCGGCGCGAGGGCATATTGGATGAGCCGGTCCCCGAAGGCCTGCTGCCGGCCGAAGCCTGATCGAAACCCTTTGCATATCCCGAACGTTCAACCCTTGTTCACGCTCTGCTTGCGATAAACTGTGGTCGAACTAGGTTGAACGCCCGCCCGACCGCGGGCATCCGGAAGAAAGACAAGGCGCTCCTAATATGCCGATCCTCCGCAAAGTCCTCGCCGCCGCCGCGCCGCTCGCGCTGCTGGCGGTTTCCGCCTGCACCCAGCCCTTCGAGGCCAAGGTGTCGCGCTTCCAGGCGCTGCCCGTGCCCGAAGGCCAGACCTTCGCGGTGGTCGCCGCCGACGCGCGCAACGAGGGCGGGCTGGAGTTCGCCCAATATGCCGGCCTCGTCACCCAGCGGCTCGCCGCTTATGGCTATCGCCCGGTCGAGGGTGGCGCCAAGCCCGAGCTGATCGTCAAGTTCGGCTATGGCGTCGACCAGGGCCAGCCCAAGACGGTCTCGCGCCCGGCGCCCGGCCCGGCCTTCGGCCCGTGGGGCGGCTGGGGCGGCCCCTATGGCCGCCGCTGGGGCTACGGCTCCGCCTTCTATTATGGCTGGGACCCTTTCTGGTACGATCCCTGGTACCAGCAGATCGACACCTACACCGTCTACACCAGCCATGCCGAGATGGTGATCGAGCGCACCGCCGACGGGAAGCATGTGTTCGAGGGCAAGGCTCGCGCCCGCTCGCTCGACGACGCTCTGCCCAAGCTGGTGCCCAATCTGGTCGAGGCGATGTTCACCAACTTCCCCGGCCAGTCGGGCGAGGAAGTGCGCATCACGATCGCGCCGGACAAGAAGAGGTAAGGGCCGGCGTGCCCGGCACGCCGCTCGCCCCATCGTCATCCTGAACTTGTTTCAGGATCCACCAGGAAACGGGCGCTGCATCGCTTGTTCGGCGATCAGCGCCCGTTCTGCCCGGACAAGGCTGCGCGACAGGGTGGATGCTGAAACAAGTTCAGCATGACGACCGCCCTTACCCCACCACCGACAGTTGCGGGCGGCCGGCCGTGCCGATCCGGGCGGTCATGCCGGGCAGGCGCTCGATGCGGGCGACCAGCTCGGCATCGAGCTGGAAGTCGCGGCCGAGCAGCATCTGCACCTGGCTGCCGTCGGGCAGGATCGCCTTGAGGTACATCTCGCCGCGGCCGCCGCGTTCGTCGGCCATCAGCGCGGCGAGCGCCGGGATCGCCGCCGGATCGGCGGTCTCGACATCGACGCGCAGCTTGATCTGCTGCATCGACTCATAGCTCTGCAGCCCGCGCACCGTGACCCGCGGCGTCTCCTCGCCCGCGCGCCAGTCGAGCTCGACCCGCAGCAGCGCGCACGCGCCCGACCGCGCCGCGGCCTCAAGCTCGGCCGAGGCATTCTCCTCGAAGCAGGTGGCGATGAACTGCCCGCTCGAATCGGAGCAGGTCGCCATCATGTAGCGCTTGCCCTTGGCCGAGGTCCGCCAGCGGGCGTCCTCGATCAACGCCGACATCACCGAATTGACCCGCCCGCCGTCGACCGGCGCCGGCAGCGCGCACAAGGCGGCGAAGCTGCGCGCGCCGTTCGCTTCGGCGAGGTGACGCACCTGGTCGGTCGGGTGCGAGGAGAAATAGAAGCCGAAGCTCTCCTTCTCCGCCGCCATCCGGTCGGCCAGCGTCCAGTGCAGCCCACGATCGATGCGGATCGGCGCGAGCGCGGCGGGGCTGTCCCCGAACAGGCCGCCCTGTCCACTCTCGCGCTGCTCGGAGGCGCTCGACGCATGGGCGAGGATCAGCTCGGCCGAGGCGAAGATGCCGGCACGCTCCTTCTCCAGCTCGTCGAAGGCGCCGCCGCCGGCGAGGCTTTCGAGCTGGCGGCGATTGAGCTGGCGCGGGTCGATCCGATCGGCGAAATCCTCGAGGCTTTTGAATGGCCCCTTCGCCTTGCGCGCCTCGACGAGCTGCTCCATCGCCTTCTCGCCGACGCCCTTGAGTGCGCCCAGCGCATAGCGGACGAACAGTTCCTCGCCCTGCTGCTCGACGGCGAACTCCGCCTCGCTATGGTTGATGCAGGGACCGAGGCACTGGACGCCCATGCGGCGCATGTCGTCGATGAAGATGGCGAGCTTGTCGGTCTGCGCCATGTCGTAGCACATCGACGCGGCGTAGAATTCGGCCTTGTGGTGCGCCTTCAGCCAGGCGGTGTGATAGGCGACGAGCGCATAGGCCGCTGCGTGGCTCTTGTTGAAGCCATAGCCCGCGAATTTGTCGATCAAGTCGAACAGCTCGTTGGCCTTGTCCGCGCTGATGTCGTTCGCGGCGCAGCCCTCGACGAAGCGGCTGCGCTGGGCGTCCATCTCCGCCTTGATCTTCTTGCCCATCGCGCGGCGCAACAGGTCAGCGTCGCCAAGCGAATAGCCGGCGAGGATCTGCGCCGCCTGCATCACCTGCTCCTGGTAGACGAAGATCCCGTAGGTCTCCTTCAATATGCCTTCGAGCAGCGGGTGCGGATATTCGATCTCCTCGCGCCCGTTCTTGCGGGCGCCGAAGGTCGGGATATTGTCCATCGGGCCCGGCCGGTAGAGCGACACCAGCGCGATGATGTCCTCGAAGCAGGTCGGGCGGACGGCTGCCAGCGTGCGGCGCATGCCTTCCGATTCGAGCTGGAACACGCCGACCGTGTCGCCGCGCTGGAGCAGGGCATAGACCTCGGGATCGTCCCAGGGCAGCGCGTCGAGGTCGACCTCGATCCCGCGCTGGTTGAGGAACTGCACCGCCTTCTGCAGCACCGACAGCGTCTTGAGGCCGAGGAAGTCGAACTTCACCAGCCCCGCGCCCTCGACGAACTTCATGTCGAACTGGGTGACGGGCATGTCCGAGCGCGGATCGCGGTAGAGCGGCACCAGCGCGTCGAGCCGCCGGTCGCCGATCACCACGCCGGCCGCATGGGTCGAGCTGTGGCGCGGCAGGCCCTCCAGCTTCATCGCCAGGTCGAGCAGGCGGCGGACCTCGACGTCGCCCTTATATTCGGCGGCGAGCTCGGGCACGCCGTTGAGCGCACGGTCCAGCGTCCAGGGGTCGGTCGGGTGGTTGGGTACGAGCTTGGCGAGCCGGTCGACCTGGCCGTAGCTCATCTGCAGCACGCGGCCGGTGTCCTTGAGCACGGCGCGCGCCTTCAGCTTACCGAAGGTGATGATCTGCGCGACCTGGTCGCGGCCATATTTCTCCTGGACGTAGCGGATCACCTCGCCACGCCGGGTTTCGCAGAAGTCGATGTCGAAGTCGGGCATCGACACGCGTTCCGGGTTGAGGAAGCGTTCGAACAGCAGGCCCAGCCGCAACGGATCGAGATTGGTGATGGTCAACGCCCAGGCGACCACCGACCCGGCGCCCGATCCGCGCCCCGGGCCGACCGGGATGCCATGTTCCTTCGCCCATTTGATGAAGTCGGCGACGATCAGGAAGTAGCCGGGAAACCCCATCTTGATGATGATTTCCGTCTCGAATTCGAGCCGGTCGAAATAGGCCTGGCGCTGCTCGGCATCGGTGACGCCCAGCTTCTCCAGCCGCATCTCCAGCCCCTCGCGCGCGTCGCGGCGCAGCGCCTCGGCCTCGCCCTCGCGGTCGCCGGCGAGGCTGGGCAGGATCGGCTTGCGATAGGGCGCGGCGACGGCGCAGCGCTGCGCCACCACCAGCGTGTTCGCCAGCGCCTCGGGAACGTCCTCGAACAGCTTCGCCATCTCTGCGGCAGGCTTCATCCACAGATCGGGCGAGCTGCGCGGCCGTTCGGCGGTGTCGATGTAGGAGGAGCTGGCGATGCACAGCATCGCATCGTGCGCGGCATGGAATTCGGGCTCGGCGAAACAGGCCGGGTTGGTCGCGACCAGCGGCAGGTTCCGCGCATAAGCGAGGTCGATCAGCGCCTCCTCCGCCGCTTCCTCCTCGGCATTGCCGCGCCGGACCAGCTCGACATAGAGCCGGCCGGGGAACAGGGCCTCCAGCTTGTCGGCATAGTTCGCCGCCGCATCCGCCTGCTCGGCGGCCAGCAGCCGGGTCAGCGCGCCCTCGCCGCCCGCGGTCAGCGCGATCAGCCCGTCGGTCCGCCCTTCGAGTGCCGACAGCGGCACATGCGCGTCCTCATGCACCGGCCGCTCGAGATGCGCCGCCGAGACCAGCGCGCAGAGATTGTCATAGCCCGTCGCGTCCTGCGCGTAGAGCGCCAGCCAGTCGATGATGAGCTGATCGATGCCGGGTCGCCGGATCGCCAGCATCGTCCCGATGATCGGCTGGACGCCCTCCTTCTTCGCGCCGTCGGAAAAGGCCATCGCGGCATAGAGGCCGTTGCGGTCGGTGAGCGCCGCCGCCGGGAAGCCGAGCTTCTTCGCATGCTTCGCGATCGCCTTCGGGTCGATCGCGCCTTCGAGCATCGTATAGGCGGAGAATATCCGCAGCGGCACGAACGACTGGTAAGGCATGATCCCAATCTATGCCGCCACGTCGGATTCGCCAGCCCCCTCGCGCGGCTTATCCACATCTTCGTCGCGGAACCGTCATCGATCGAGAATCTGAATATCTGTCATCGAGATAATCCTGCGACAGTCGGTACGATACCGGATTGATCTTCGGCCCGCCTTCCATAGCCTTCGCGAGGGGCAAAGCTACGGAACAACTGCTAGGGAGGTTGCCGTGCTCAAGATCCATCGAAAGCGCCTATTCGTCCTCGTCACCGCCTTGTTTGCGGGGGCAGCGACGATCGCTGCCGACGACATGGACTTTTCCCAGCTCGTCCAGTCGACCCAGAAGGAAAAACCCCAGTTCGCCAAGCGACAGCAGGATCTGCTCGCCGCGCGCTACGACCTGTCGAACCGGCCGGTGGCCGGCGTCGAGATGGCGGGCGGCAAGGCCGTGCAGGGCGGCGTCCGCGTCCGGCTGCCGAACGGCGTCACCTGGGACCAGCTTGCCGCCATGTCGCCCGAGGAGATCCAGGCGAAGGGCCTGTGGCCGGCCGGTTTCTATCCGCTGCCGCATCCGCATCACGAGGCTGGGGGCATGGTGTTCCCCAAATTCGCGATCGACGAAACCCGCCGCCAGACGGGCCGCGACATCGCGCGCTTCGATCTGGATTATGACCTGCCCGATCACATGCTGCCGAAATTCCCGGCGCCGATCTTCCTGACCACCCGGCCCGATCTGGGCGATGTGTCGAAGGGCCAGCTCGTCACCACCCAGAATTACTGGATGCTGTTCAAAGACGCGCTCAATCCCAAGCAGCTCGACGGCCTCCGGCTGCTGCTCACGCCCTTTCCGCAGCAGCAGTTCAACGCCACCGACGACCGGCGCAGCCTGGCCCCCAGCCTTGGCGTCGCCTGCTTCGACTGCCACGCCAACGGCCACACCAACGCCGCGACGCACACGGTCGGCGACATCCGGCCCAACGAATTCCGCCACCGGATCGACACGCCGTCACTGCGCGGCGTCAACATCCAGCGGCTGTTCGGGTCGCAGCGGGCGCTCAAGACGGTCGAGGACTTCACCGAGTTCGAGCAGCGCGCCGCCTATTTCGACGGCGACCCGACGACCGCTGCGAAAAAGGGCGTCAACACGCTGAACCGCGCCGACCAGGTCCATGCGATGGCCGAGTTCCAGGAACTGCTCGATTTCCCGCCGGCGCCGAAGCTGACGCCGCTGGGCCGGCTCGATCCGAAGAAGGCCACCGCCGCCGAACTGCGCGGCGAGGCTATCTTCCACGGCAAGGGCCAGTGCGCGGCGTGCCACAGCGGACCCTATTTCACCGACAATCTGATGCACAACCTGCGCACGGAGCGCTTCTTCAAGCCGAAGATGATCAACGGCCGCTTCGCCTCGGCGGACGGCCCGATCAAGACCTTCACCCTGCGCGGCATCAAGGACTCGCCGCCCTATCTGCACGACGACCGGCTGATGACGCTCGACGACGTGGTCGAGTTCTTCAACATCGTGCTGGGCACCGGCCTGACCGCCGACGAGAAGAAGGACCTGGTGGCCTTCCTCTACACCTTGTGATGCGAAAAGGACGGGGAGGCGCGCGACGCTTCCTCCTTTCTTTCGTCGGAGGCTAGCTCGCGGTCGGGAAACAGCTTTCGGTGCTGAGCGCCGTCAGCGTGCTTGGCAGCAGCTTGGTCGACGCACCCTGATAGGTTGACGAGATCGCGACCTTGGTCATGCCCGCCACCGACGAACAGGTCGCGGCCGGGGTCAGCGTCACTGCCGAGGCGGTCAGCTTCACGCCCTCTGCCGCCGCGCGGGCGACGGCGTAGCTCTGCACCTCCCCGGCGGTCTTGCAGCCGGTGACGCCGAGCGCGGCGCAGCGCGCGCTGTTGACCGCGACCTCCTGCAGCGCCTGGTAGGTCCACGCCATCCGCGCGCCGTCGATGGTCAGGAACATGAACATCAGGAAGGCAGGCGCGACCAGCGCGAATTCGACCGCGGTCACGCCCCTCGCGTCGCGCAATAGCCTGGTCATTGCAGCCGCACCATCGCGGTGCGGGTCTGCGTCATCGTGCCCCCCAGCATCGCCGCCGGCACCAGCAGGGTGCTCGCCGTCGCACTCGCGCTGATCCGCATGTAATAGCCGGGCAGGCTGCCGTCCGAGCAGGTCTTGTCGCAGCCGAGCGCGCTGTAGGTCGGCGCGGCGCCACTGATGCAGGCGCAGGTCCGGCCGCTATTGGCGCAGGTCGCGTTGCCGTTGCAGCTGATCGAGACGGTCGGCGCGCTCGACAGCTTCGCCGCCGCCGCGACATAGGTGCCGATCGCGCTCTGGTCGACGCTGGCACGGCTGTTGAAAGCGATCATCGCCCCCTGTTCGACCGCGCTGTCGAGGCGCAGCCGCTGCTGATACCACATGGCGATGTCGAGACCGGCGGTCATCACGAAGAAGAACAGGACCGAGAGCAGGGCGAACTCGATCGTCGCCACGCCACGGTGGTCGTCGCGCAGGCGATGGAGGAAGGGCCGGATCATTTGAACAGCGCCACATTGGCCACGCTGCTCGACGTCCCCGACAGGCCGGAGCAGGCGCTGGCGACGTTGGTGCCGCCCGACAGGTTGAGCGTGTTGACGATCATCATCAGGCAGTTCGATCCGTTGCCCGACATCGACGCGCCGCCGGTGAGCGTCACGTCGGACTTCGGCGCATAGACCAGTCCGGCATATTTGCCGTTCGCCCCGCCGCCCATCGTCGAGGCCGCCGAAGTCTTGGTGGCGAACAGGACGCCGGGCACGCCATAGCTGGCCAGCGCGTTGGGCGCGGCGAGATCGAGCGTGGTGCCGCCGGCGAGACTGTAGGTCCCGCTCATCGCGAAGGTCACGTCGGTGCCGGTCATCACGCCGCCGGTGCCGTTGGTGAAGTTGCCGTTGAGGATGTAGACGCCCGACCCGAAGGTCATCGATCCGCTGCTGCTCAGGCTGCCGTTGATGACGTGGGTCGCCGCCTTCGGGAAGATCAGCGTGCTGCCGCCGCCCGTGGTGATCAGGCCGTTGACGCTGAACGTGCCTCCGGCGGCGGTCGGGCTCGCGCAACTCGGCGTGAAGCACAATATGCTGCCGTTGCCGAGGTTGATCGCGGTGCCCGAGGCATTGCCGATCGTCACCGCATCGCCGACGCCGATGCCGATCCGGATCGTCGTGCCGCCGGATATCACGATGCCGCCGCCCAGCGTGAAGCTGCCGCTGCCGACGTTCAGCGTGCGCCCGCCGGAGACGTTGAGCGAGCCGAAGCTGTGATCGCCATTGCCGATCGTGACCACGCTGCCATTGTTGAAATCGAACAGGCCGGTGACGGTGACGTCGCCATTGCCGATCGTCATGCCGGTGCCGCCCATGCTGATCGACCGCGCCTTCAGGGTCAGCGGCCCTTCGAACACCGCGGTGATTCCGCCCGACATGACGATGTCGCGGACATCGTAGGACTTGGCCGGGAAGGTGTAGGTCTTGGTGCTGCTGTTCCAATAGGGCGCGACGTTCGCCGCCGGGCTGTAGTTGAGGATATAATCCTCCGTCGACGAGCTGGTCTGGGCCGTCGGCGTCACCAGCGCCGTCGTGCAGCTCCGGTTGCCGTCGGCATAGTCCGGGTCGCTATAGCCGCTGAGCTGGTTGACCTTGCACAACAGGCCCTTCAGCGTGCTGTCGTCCTTCATCCAGTCGGTGGCCGCGCCCGCCTTGTTCTGGACGATGTCGTTCGCGGTCGGCGAGGTGGTGATACCCTTGCCCGGATTGTCGACGCTCTTGCCCGCATTGACCTGCTTGGCGGTGATATAGGTGCCCCAGGGCACGGTCACCCCGGCATTGGTGTTCACCGCGCAGCCCGGCGAGGAGATGCTGACGCCGCCGCTGAGGGTGATGCCGTAGGTCGGCGTCGACGACAGCGCGGCGATGCAGGGCGGCGCGGTCGTCGTCATCGCCGTGGTCGTCGCCGACCCCACCGCGGTCACGTCATAGGCAAGCGCCGAGGAGAAGACCCGGCCGAGCGCGATCGGAACCGAGGTGGTGACCGACACTTGGACGAGCTGCTTCGAGGTCGCCGCATCGGTGACGAGCGCGACCGTCGCCGCGCTGGCGGGGAGGCCCTGCGCGACGACCACAGCCTTGGCGGTCGCCGTCATCTCGCTGCTATTGTTGTTGACGTTGTAGGCGAGCGCGCCGGCCAGCGCCGCCATGTCGGCGATCCGCTGGTTGGCGGTGTCGGCGGCATAGCCGCGGCTGATCTCGACCGCGAAGGCGCCCATGCCGACGAGCACGGTGAGCGACAGCGCGCCGATCACCGCGACCGCGCCGCGCGTCGCGCGCGCCAGGCCGGCGCCATGCGCCGCCATCGAGAAAATCCAGGCCCGGGCCATCCGTCCCGTCTAGGACGGAATGCTTAACAAAGCGGTGAGACGCGATGGTTAACGGGCGGCGATGCGATCAGTCGAGGCGGCCTTCGTGAAGCCGCACCACCCGGTCCATCCGCGCCGCCAGCCGCTCGTTGTGGGTGGCGACCAGCGCCGCCGATCCCTCCTGTCGCACCAGCCGCAGGAACTCGG
The DNA here is from genome assembly GCF_900167915.1 of Rhizorhabdus histidinilytica. GTDB lineage: Bacteria > Pseudomonadota > Alphaproteobacteria > Sphingomonadales > Sphingomonadaceae > Rhizorhabdus > Rhizorhabdus histidinilytica. Next base: position 50,897 of record NZ_FUYM01000009.1, read on the forward strand.
CGAGGACGACGGCGGCGGTGGCCTCGTCGAGATTGCCGGTCGGCTCGTCGGCGAGCACGAGCGCGGGCCGGTTCGCGAGCGCGCGCGCGACCGCGACACGCTGCTGCTCGCCGCCCGAAAGCTGCGACGGGCGATGGCCGAGCCGCTGCGCGAGGCCGAGCGCGGTGAGCAGGCCCTCCGCCCGTTCGCGCGCAGGCGCGGCGTCGGCGCCGTGGATGAGTTGCGGCAGCATGACATTCTCGACCGCGGTGAAATCGGGCAGCAGGTGGTGGAACTGGTAAACGAAACCGAGCCGATCGCGGCGCAGGCGGGTGCGCCCGGCCGAATCGAGCTTCGCGGCTTCCTCCCCCGCGATCCGGATCGATCCCTCGAACCCGCCTTCGAGCAGGCCGACCGCCTGCAACAGCGTCGACTTGCCCGATCCCGATGGGCCGAGCAGCGCGACGATCTCGCCGGGCGCGATCGCCAGGTCGACCTGGCGCAGCACATGGATCGCGACGTCGGCCTGGTGGAAGGTACGGCTGAGCGCACGGACGGCAAGAACGTCACTCATAGCGGAGCACCTCGACGGGATCGGTGCTCGCCGCCTTCCATGCCGGATAGAGCGTCGACAGGAAGCTGAAGCCCAGCGCCATGACGATGATCGCGGTCACCTCGACCGGGTCGCTCTTGGCGGGGAGCTCGGTCAGGAAGCGGATCGACGGGTCCCACAGATTCTGGCCGGTGACGAACTGGACGAAATTGACCACCGCCTGCCGGTAGAAGAGAAAGACCGCGCCAAGCGCGATGCCGGCGCCGGTGCCGAGCACGCCGATCACCGTGCCCACCGTCATGAAGATCTTCATCAGCGCGGCGCGCGAGGCACCCATCGTCCGCAGGATCGCGATGTCGCGCCGCTTGGCGCGGACCAGCATGATCAGCGACGACAATATGTTGAACACCGCGACGAGGATGATCAGCGACAGGACGACGAACATCGTCACCCGCTCGACGGCCAGCGCCTCGAACAGCGAGCTGTTGAGCGCCCGCCAGTCGCGGACCTCTCCCTGCCTGGCGATGAGCGGCTTGAGCGGCGCCAATATGTCGCCGACCCGGTCGGCATCGACTGTCTGGATCTCGATCATTCCGACCGCGTCGTCGAGCATCAGCAGCGTCTGCGCGTCCGACATCGGCATCACCACGAACGCCTTGTCATAGTCGTAGACACCGACTTCGAAGATCGCGGCGACCTGATAGGAGACGATGCGCGGCACGGTGCCGAACGGCGTCGTCTGCCCTTGCGGGCTGATCAGGCTGATCTGGCTGCCGAGGTCGGCCCCGAGCTGCTCGGCGAGCCGCGCGCCGATCGCGACCCGGCCCGAACCGGGGGTCAGCGCGTCGAGCGAGCCGCGCACCACCTTGCCCTGGATCACCGGGTTGCGGCGGATATCCTCGAGCGTCATGCCACGCACCAGCACACCTTCGACCCGGCCGCCGAAGCTCGCCATCAGCGGCTGCTCGATCAGCGGTGTCGCCGATACGACGCCCGGCAGCTTGCGCGCATCGGCGGCGATCCGGCGCCAGTCGTCGAGCTTGCCGTCATAGCCTTGCACAACGGCATGGCCGTTGAGGCCGACGATCTTGTCGAACAGCTCCGCGCGGAAGCCGTTCATCACGCTCATCACCACGATCAGCGCGGCGACGCCGAGCGCGACCGCGACCAGGCTGATCGACGCGACGAGGAAGATGAACGCCTCCCCCCTGCCCGGCAGCAGGTAGCGCTTGGCGATCATCCGTTCGTAGCGGTTGAGGATCATGACGGCCCCGACAGGCCGTCATCCCGGCCCCTCGGCTGCCTGCAAGGCAGGCGCTCGGGATAAACTTCAGCCAAGGGCTGAAGGCCGGGATCTCGGGCGGCAAGGACGGAGCTCGAATCTCCTGAGACCCCGGCCTCCGCCGGGGTGACGGAGGAGGCCAATATCACCCCCTCACCTTCGCGATCGCGTCCTCGACCGACAGCTCGACCTTTTCGCCGGTGGCGCGGCGCTTGAGCTCGACGACGCCCTTGTCGAGGCCCTTCGGGCCGACGACGATCTGCCAGGGCAGCCCGATCAGGTCCATCGTCGCGAACTTGGCGCCGCCGCGCTCGTCGCGATCGTCGTAGAGCGTCTCGATCCCGGCCGCTTCGAGCTTCGCGTAGAGGTCGTCGGCCGCCGCCGCGCAGCGGGCGTCGTCGGCTCGCATGTTGATCAGGCCGACCGTATAGGGGGCGACCGCGTCGGGCCAGACGATGCCGGCATCGTCGTGGCTCGCCTCGATGATCGCGCCCATCAGGCGCGACACGCCGATGCCGTAGCTGCCCATCTGCGGCGTCACCGGCTGGCCGTCGGGGCCCTGCACGGTCATCCCCATCGCCGCCGAATATTTGGTGCCGAAATAGAAGATGTGGCCGACCTCGATGCCGCGCGACTGCTTGAGCTTGTCGCCGGCCGCAGCTTCGCGCGCCGGATCGCGCTTCTCGTCGGTCGCGGCATAGTCGGCGGTCAGGCCGTTGACGAAGCCTTGCAGCGCCGCGACGTCGTCGACATCGACGTCGAGCGCGCGCTCGACCTCCCAGTTGGTGTGGTAGAAGACCTCGCTCTCGCCGGTCGGCGCCAGCACGATGAACTCGTGGCTGAGGTCGCCGCCGATCGGACCGGTGTCGGCCTGCATCGGGATCGCCGACAGGCCCATCCGCCGGAAGGTGCGCAGATAGGCGACGAACATGCGGTTGTAGCTGTGGCGCGCGCCTTCGATGTCGAGATCGAAGCTATAGGCGTCCTTCATCAGGAACTCGCGCCCGCGCATCACGCCGAAGCGGGGGCGGACCTCGTCGCGGAACTTCCACTGGATATGGTAGAGGATGCGCGGCAGGTCGCGATAGCTGCGCGCATTGTCGCGGAAGATCGCGGTGATCATTTCCTCGTTGGTCGGGCCGAACAGCATCTCCCGGTCGTGCCGGTCCTTGATGCGTAGCATCTCCGGCCCATAGGCGTCGTAGCGGCCGGATTCGCGCCACAGGTCGGCCGACTGCATGGTCGGCATCAGCAGCTCGATCGCGCCCGCGCGATCCTGCTCCTCGCGGACGATCTGCTCGATCTTGCGGAGCACCCGATGGCCGAGCGGCAGCCAGGCGTAGATGCCGGCGGCGGTCTGCCGGATCATGCCCGCGCGGAGCATCAGCTTGTGGCTGACGATCTGGGCGTCGGCGGGCGATTCCTTCATCACGGGGAGGAAATGGCGGGAGAGGCGCATGAAACGGGTTACTCGCAGTAAAATCGGGCCTGCCGCTGTCTATGCGGACGCGACACGCGGAGCAACCGCCTCGCGTCCTAAAATGCCGGCCGGTACCGATCGGTCTCTGTTGCCTAGAAAACACACTCCCCGTCTTTCGAGTCCGGAAACCTTGAAAGCCAATGACAAGGCACCGGGGCGGCTGTAGGAGAAGTGTCACGGAACATGAGCAGAAAAAACGGCCATGGTTCGGGGAAAAAGTGAGGCTCCGCCGCCATTTAAAGGGGTGGCAGGTGTAGAGCCTACTAAGGGGGTTGGCGAATATCGTCACGCGGCGCCGGGATCGGGAACGATCCCGGCGTTTGCTATTTCAGGACATGCCGCCGCCAACCGCCGTGCTTCCGCCCCGTCCCGTCGGTCGCACGGATAGCAGCCGGGACCGGAGCGTTTCCTCGCCGAGAGGAGAATCGCCATGGCCAGCCAGCCGCCGCCGCCCGACGAGGTGCCGAGCGACGCCCCGGTCGACATCCCGGTGCCGTCGCCGACCGATCCCGATCCGGGCGCCCCCACCGACCCCGTGATTCCCGACCTGCCGGGGTGAAGCGTGCCAGAGGCCGTCACCGCCTTCGCGAATCACGCCGAGAAGGGTCATCCCTGACCCGCACATCCTGAGGAGCCATTTCGCCGAAGCTCGATCCCTCCTCAGGACGAACGGCGGCGGGGCGCCAGCTCGACTCTAGACCAGCCGGCTCTGCTGGAGCGCGGCAGCGATGAAGCTGGCGAAGAGCGGATGCGGATCGAACGGCTTGCTCTTCAGCTCGGGATGGAACTGCACCCCGACGAACCAGGGATGGTCGGGCCGCTCGACCACTTCGGGCAGTTCGCCGTCGGGCGACATGCCCGAAAAGACGAGACCGCCGCGTTCGAGTGATTCGCGATAATGGACGTTGACCTCGTAGCGGTGACGATGCCGCTCCGAGATGTCGGTCGTGCCATAGATCGAGGCGGCATGGCTGTTGCCCGACAGCTTGGCGTCATAGGCGCCGAGCCGCATCGTGCCGCCCAGGTCGCCGCCCGCCTCGCGCTTCTGCAGGCCGTCCTCGCTCATCCATTCGGTGATCATGCCGACGACGGGCTCATCGGTGGGGCCGAATTCGGTGGTCGAGGCCGCGGCGATGCCGGCGGTGTTGCGGGCGCCTTCGATGCAGGCCATCTGCATGCCGAGGCAGATGCCGAAATAAGGCACCTTGCGCTCGCGCGCGAATCGGACCGCGGCGATCTTGCCTTCCGACCCGCGCTCGCCGAAGCCACCCGGCACCAGGATCGCGTGCATCGGCTCGAGCTGGGCGGCGATGCCGCCTTCTTCCTGCTCGAACAGCTCGGCATCGATCCAGCGGATGTTGACCTTCACCCGGTTGGCGATGCCGCCATGGACCAGCGCCTCGTGCAGCGACTTGTAGGCGTCGAGCAGGCCGACATATTTGCCGACCACGCCGATCGTCACCTCGCCCTCGGGATTCTCCAGCCGGTCGATGATCTCGGTCCAGCGCGTGAGGTCGGGCTCGTCCTTGGCCTCGATGCCGAAGGCGGAGAGAACCGCCTCGTCCAGCCCTTCCTCATGATATTGCAGCGGCACACCGTAGATGCTGCTCGCATCGAGCGCCGGGATCACGGCTTCGGTCGGCACATTGCAGAACAGCGCGATCTTGGCGCGCTCGCCTTCGGGCAGCGGCCGGTCGCAGCGGCAGACCAGCACGTCCGGCTGGATGCCGAGCGAGGTGAGATCGCGGACGCTGTGCTGGGTCGGCTTGGTCTTCAGTTCCCCCGCCGCCGCGATATAGGGCACCAGCGTCAGGTGGACGAAGATCGAGTTGCCGCGGCCGAGATCGTTCCGGAGCTGGCGGATCGCCTCCATGAAGGGCAGCGATTCGATGTCGCCGACCGTGCCGCCTATCTCGCACAGGACGAAGTCGAGGTCGTCGGTGTCGGCGCGCGCGAATTCCTTGATGGCGTCGGTGACGTGCGGAATCACCTGGACGGTAGCGCCCAGATAGTCGCCGCGCCGCTCCTTCTGGATGATCGTCTGGTAGATCCGCCCCGAGGTGACGTTGTCCGACTGGCGGCCCGGAACGCCGGTGAAGCGCTCGTAATGGCCAAGGTCGAGGTCGGTCTCGGCCCCGTCGTCGGTCACATAGACCTCGCCGTGCTGATAGGGCGACATCGTGCCCGGATCGACGTTCAGATAAGGATCGAACTTACGGATGCGGACCTTGTATCCACGCGCCTGGAGGAGGGCGGCAAGGCTTGCCGCCATGAGACCCTTGCCAAGCGAGGAGACCACGCCGCCGGTGATGAATATGAACCGCGCCATGGGAGAATGGGTTTAGCCGCGCAGGGGGGCGAAGGGCAAGGTGGGGGACTCCTCGATATCGACAAAAAATTGTGGACGACCGCGAAAAGGGTCGCGCCCCGGAACCGGGGCGCGCCTGTTATCCGCGGAAATGGGAAGATTTTATTGCGGCGCGGCGCCGTTCGAGGCGATGCCGCCGCCCTGGGCCGCCGCCGCGGCGAGCGGATCGTCGCTGACCGGCGCCGGGGCCGGCGCGCTCGCGGGGGCGGCGGTCTTGCCGACCAGCGAAGTGTCGATCGTGCTCGGCGCACGCTCGACCGAGGCGAGCGCGGCCAGCGCGATGCTGAGCAGCACGAAGACGCCGGCGAGGATCGCGGTGGTCCGGGTCAGGAAGTCGGCCGCGCCGCGCGCGCTCATCAGCCCGCCGGGGCTACCGCCCGAGGTCAGCCCGCCGCCTTCCGACCGCTGCACGAGGATGATCGCGACGAGGGCCGTCGCGACGATGATGTGGACCACGAGCAGGAAGGTGAAGAGCATTGCCGGCTTTCGATTTCGAATATCGGGCGCATCTAGTCGATCGGGGCCCAAGGTTCAACCTTGGCGACCCATCCGATCAACGCGACGCGGCCGCGGCGCCCTCGATGATCGGCACGAACTGCGCGGCGGTCAGGCTGGCGCCGCCGACCAGCGCGCCATCGACGTCGGCGACCGCGAGCAGCTCGGCCGCATTGTCGGGCTTCACCGAGCCGCCGTAGAGGATCCGCACCCCAGCGCCCTCGCCGCCGAGCAGCGCGCCCAGCTTCGTGCGAATCGCCGCATGCATCTCGGCGACGTCGGCGGTCGACGGGGTCCGGCCGGTGCCGATCGCCCAGACCGGCTCATAGGCGACGACCAGCGTCGCGGCGGTGCCGTCGCGCGGGATCGATCCGTCGAGCTGCCCTTCGACCACCGCGACCGCACGACCGGCGTCGCGCTCGGCCTCGGTCTCGCCGACGCAGACGATCGCGGTCAGCCCGGCGGCGATCACCGCGGCCGCCTTGGCCTGCACCTCTGCATCGGTCTCGTGCTGGTCGGCGCGGCGCTCGCTATGGCCGACGATCGCCAGCCGGGCGCCGGCCTCGACCAGCATCGCTGCGCTGACGCAGCCGGTATGGGCGCCCTTGGGCTCGGCATGGCAATCCTGCGCGCCGATCGCGAGCCCGGGCTGGCGCGCCGCCGCCGGGGCGATCAGCGTGAAGGGCGGGCAGACCGCCACGTCGACCGAGGCCTGCGCCTTCGCCGCCGCGGCGATCGCATCGAGCTCGGCGAGGCTGCCGAGCGATCCGTTCATCTTCCAGTTGCCGGCGACGAGCTTGCGCAGTCCCATTTCGACCCTCTCTGGCTGTTGAGCGTCCGGCCTTAGGGGGCAATCCGGCGCGTCGCAACCATCCCCGCCATTGCGGCCATCGGCCGGCGGCCTTATGGCAGCGCAACCACTTCCCGGTTTCAGACGGAACGCCTGATGATCTCCTTCTTCCGCCGCGCGCTTTCCTCCTGGATCGTCCTCGGCATCCTCGCCCTGGTCCTCGTCGCCTTCATCATCACCGGGGTCGAAAGCCCCGGTTCGATCGGAGGAACAAGCAACGGCGCCACGGTCGCGAAGATCGACGGCTCCAAGATCAGCACGAACGATCTGCTGCGCCGCGTGCAGAACCAGTTCGATGCGCTCCGCCGCGAACGGCCCGAGCTCGACCATAAGGGCTTCATCGCCGCCGGCGGCTTCGAGGGCGTCACCAACGGGCTGATCGACGCCCGCGCGCTCGACGCCTGGGGCAAGGAACAGGGATTCGCGATCGGCAAGCGGCTGGTCGACGCGCAGATCGCGGGCATGGATGCGTTTCGCGGGATCACCGGCGCCTTCGACGAGACGGTGATGCGCAATCGCCTTGCCCAGGCGCGGATCAGCGAGCGCGAGCTGCGCGCCGACATCGCTGGCGAGCTGATGCGCAACCAGATCCTGACGCCGGCCGTCGCGCTGGCGCCCACCCCGGCAAAGCTGGCCCGCCCCTATGCGGCGCTGCTGCTCGAGGAACGGATCGGCCAGGTCGGGATCATCCCGCTCGCCGCTTTCGTCGATCCGCGCCAGCCGAGCGAGGCCGAGATCGCCGCCGCCTATAAGGCGAACATCGCCGCCTTCACCCGGCCCGAGGCGCGCGTGCTGCGCTACGCGCTGTTCGGCGCCGATCAGGTCGCCGCGCGGGCAACGCCGACCGAGGCCGAGATCGCCACCTATTATCGCGAGAATGCGGACAGCTATGCGGCTCGCGAGGTGCGCAACCTGACCCAGGTCGTCACGCCCAACGAAACGCTGGCGCGCAGCATCGCCGCCGCCGCCAGGAGCGGGCAGACGCTCGCCGCCGCCGCCGCCAAGGCGGGGCTGGAGGCGTCGGCGCTGACCGGCCAGAGCAAGGCCGCTTATGGCGGCTCGGCCGGGGCGGCGGTCGCGGACCAGGTCTTTGCCGCCGCCGCCGGCAACATCGCCGGCCCGGCCAAGGGATCGTTCGGCTGGTATGTCGTGAAGGTCGATGCGGTGACCGCCACGCCGGGCCGTCCGCTGGCCCAGGTAAAACCCGAGATCGTCACACTCCTGACCCGCCAGAAGGCGCAGGAGGCGTTGTCCGAGCTCGCCGGCAAGGTCGAGGACGCGATCGCCGACGGCGCGAGCTTCGCCGAGGTCGCCGCCAACAACAAGCTGACCGTGGTCGAGACCCCGGCGGTGCTCGCCGGCGGCCAGCCAATCGACCGGCCCGACTGGAAGGCCCCGGCTGAACTCGGCGCGCTGCTCAAGAGCGGCTTCGCCGGATCGCCGGACGACCGGCCGACGGTCGAGACCGTGGTCGCCGACCAGCAATATGCGCTGCTCGGCGTCGCCAAGGTGATCCCGCCGACGCCGCTGCCGCTGGCGCAGGTCCGCCCGATGGTGATCCGCGACATCGTGACCAAGCGCGCCGCCCAGCGCGCCAAGGCGGTCGGCGACAAGATGGTCGCGGCGGTCAATCGCGGCGTGCCGCTGGCCAAGGCGATCGCCGACAGCGGCGTCACCCTGCCCCCGGCGCGGCCCGCCCGTGCCCGCCAGATCGACATCGCGCGCGCGCAGCAGAGCGGGGCGCAGATCCCCGAACCGGTCAGCGCACTGTTCGCGCTGCAGAAGGGCAAGGCGAAGCTGGTCCCGAGCGCGCAGGGCGAAGCGTTGTTCGTCACCGTCCTCGACCAGGTCGTCCCCGGGGACCTCACAAAGGCGCCAGGCCTGATTGGCGCGACCCAGGAAGAGCTGGCCCGCGCGTCGAAGGCCGAACTGGGCGACCAGTTCATCCGCGCCGTCAGCCAGGACGTCGACGTCAAGCGCTATCCGGAGGCGATTGCCGCCGCGAAGCGCCAGTTCGGCTCGGTCGGTCAATAGGTTCCGGCGGGGGATGGGTTTCGCGCAGGACCAAGCCGCCCTGGACGCCTTGTCGCGGGGGGAACCCGCGCTGGTATGGCGCACGCAGGTTGCCGACACCGAGACGCCCGTCGCCGCCGCGCTCAAGCTGATCCGGCCGGGACGCGGCGACTTCCTGCTCGAATCGGTCGAGGGCGGCGCGGTGCGCGGGCGCTATTCGCTGCTCGGCCTCGCCCCCGACCTGCTGTTCCGCGCGCGCGGCGGCGCAGCCGAGGTCAACCGGCGCTGGGCGAGCGACCGCGACGCCTTCGAACCGCTTGAGGACGACGCGCTCACCGCGATGCGCAAGCTCGTCACCGCCTGCCGGATGACAGTGCCCGAGGGGCTGCCCCGCGCGCTCGCCTGCCTGGTCGGCTATTTCGCCTATGAGACGATCGGCCTGGTCGAAACGCTACCGCGTCCGCCGGCCAATCCGCTCGACCTGCCCGACATGCTGTTCGCGCGGCCGACGCTGATCCTCGTCTTCGACCGGCTCGCCGACCAGCTCTACCTGGTCGCGCCGATCTGGCCCGACACCGACGGCGATCCCGCCGCCAAGGTCGCCCAGGCGGTCGAGCGGATCGAGGCGCATGCGGCGATGCTGGCGGGCCCGCTGCCCGCGCGCAGCCGCAGCGACGTCGATCCCGCCGGGCTCGGCCTCGCGCCGCAGATGGCGCCGGGCCGCTATGCCGAGATGGTGGCGCGCGCGAAGGACTATATCGCCGCCGGCGATATCTTCCAGGTGGTGCTGGCGCAGCGCTTCACCGTCGATTTCCCGCTGCCGGCGATCGACCTCTATCGGGCGCTGCGGCGGATCAACCCGTCGCCCTTCCTCTATTTCCTCGACCTGCCCGGCTTCGCGCTGACCGGCTCCTCGCCCGAGATACTGGTGCGTGCGCGCGACGGGGAGGTGACGATCCGCCCGATCGCCGGCACCCGCCCGCGCGGCAGGACCGCGCTCGAGGATGCCGCCAACCGCGAGAGCCTGCTCGCCGATCCCAAGGAGCGCGCCGAGCATCTGATGCTGCTCGATCTCGGCCGCAACGATGTCGGCCGGGTCGCGCAGGCGGGCACGGTCGAGGTCACCGATAGCTACACGGTCGAGCATTACAGCCACGTCATGCACATCGTGTCGAACGTGGTCGGCCGGCTCGACCCGGCGAAGGATGCGCTCGACGCGCTGTTCGCGGGCTTCCCGGCTGGCACCGTGTCGGGCGCGCCCAAGGTCCGCGCCTGCGAGATCATCGCCGAGCTCGAGCCCGAGACGCGCGGCGCCTATGCGGGCGGCGTCGGCTATTTCTCCCCCGACGGATCGATGGACAGCTGCATCGTCCTGCGCACCGCGGTGGTCAAGGACGGGCGGATGCACGTCCAGGCCGGGGCCGGCATCGTTGCCGACAGCGACCCCGCCTATGAGCAGCGCGAATGCGAGGCCAAGGCCGGCGCGCTGATCGCTGCGGCGCGCGAGGCGCTGGCCCGGGCAGGCGAAGCCGACTTCGGGCAATAGACAACATTGTCAGCAGCTTAGGCTCGCCCCCGCGAATGTGACAATATTGCATCAGTCGCGCTAAAGCGGCCCGGTCGCTGGATCAAACCGCCGTCGAGAACCGTTCCTGTCATGCCCACAAGGCAACAGAAAGGGTTAGTAGACATGCGAGTATTGATTTCCACCACGGCCGCGATCGCACTGGCAGCCATGAGCGCCGGCGCCGCCTCGGCACAGAGCCCGTCCAGCAACTGGACCGGTTTCTACGTGGGTGGCCAGCTTGGCTATGCCTGGCAGCCGCGCGACGGCGACGAGCAGGTCCTGTTCGATCGCAACCTCGACGGCACCTTCGGCGACGCCTTCCCCAATTTCGCGCCGGGCAGCTGCGGCGGTGCGCCCACGTCGGCCTCCCCCACCACCGGTTGCGCCAAGGACAATGACGGCACCACCTGGAAGGTCCATGCCGGTTACGACTATCAGTTCGGCGAGACGAGCGGGCCGGTGGTCGGCGCGGTCGTCGAATATGGCAAGACCTACCTCTACGACAATGTCACCGCCTTCAGCACCACGCCCGCGGTCTACAAGATGCAGGCGAAGGTGCGCAGCGGCGGTGCGCTCCGCGCCCGCGGCGGCTACTCGTTCGACACCGGCACGCTGATCTACGGCACCGGCGGCCTCGCCTATGGCAAGATCCGCAACAGCTTCTCGACCTCGAACGGCGTCAACAGCTTCACCGTCGACGGCGCCAGCAAGGACGCCTGGGGCTATAATTATGGCGGCGGCATCGAGCAGAAGGTCGGCCGCTTCTCGGTCGGCGCGCTCTACCTGTTCACCTCGCTGAAGAACAACGACAGCACGGTGCGCGCGTCGGGCGGCCCCGCCGGCGGCCCGTTCACGGCGCAGAACGCGTCGGGCACCGACTTCAAGCGGAGCTTCAGCAAGTTCGGCTACCACTCGCTGCTCGCGACGGTCAGCTACCACTTCTGATCGCAGCGCAAGCGTAACGGAGAAGGGCCGGAAGCTCGCGCTTCCGGCCCTTTTCTCATGTCAGAGCGATTTCGGCTTACCCGGCCGCTCGCCCTGAGGAAGCATTGAGCCTAGTCGAAATGCTGTCTCGAAGGGACGTTCGAGGCTCGAAATATCCTTCGATACGGGCCTTCGCCAAAGCTCAGTCCCTACTCAGGATGAACGGAGGAGAGGGCGTCCGATCCGATCAGATCGTCAACCGCCCTAACCATCGATCAGTTGCGGATCTGCACGCCCACATAGCGCGGCGGGTTGTTGCCGCGCTGGACGAACAGCAGCACGGTCGGCCGCTTGGCCTTCTGCGCCTCGGCGATCTTCGCCGCCGCCGCCTGGACCGTCGCCACCGGCACATTGTTGATCTGCAGGATGATGTCGCGCGGCTGGAAGCCGTTGGCCGCGGCGTCGCTCGACGGATCGACATAGTTGACCACCACGCCGCGCAGCGTCGACGAAACGCCCAGCCGCCGGGCGATGTCGGGCGTCAGCGTCTGCAGACCGAGGCCGATCGCGGAACGGCTCGACTGGTCCGGTGCGCCCTGCACCGCGCCGGGTGCGTCGTCGCCCTGGTCCTCGTCGAGGTTGCCGGCGCTGGCGAGCTGGTCCTCGGGCGGGCGTTCGCCCAACGTCACCGTCACCGTCTTGCGCTGGCCCTCGCGGATCAGCTCGATCGGCAGGCGCGCGCCCACCGCGGCCTTGCCGACGATGTAGGACAGCGTGTTGTCGGGGGTGATCTCCTGATTGTCGACGCGGACGATGACGTCGCCCTGGCGGATGCCGGCACGCGCCGCCGCCTCACCCGGCTCGACCCGGGCGACGATCTCGCCACGGTCCTTGGGCAGGCCCAGGCTGCTGGCGATATCCTCGGTCATCGGCTGGATGCCGACGCCCAGATAGCCGCGACGCACCCGCTGGCCGGTGCGAAGCTGGTCGATGATCGGCTTGGCCTCCTCGGCCGGGATGGCGAAGCCGATGCCGACATTGCCGCCGGTCGGCGAGAAGATCGCCGTGTTGATGCCGATGACGTTGCCCTGGAGATCGAACATCGGACCGCCCGAGTTGCCCTGGTTGATCGAGGCGTCGGTCTGGATGTAGCGGTCATAGGGACCGTTGATGCCGATCGAGCGGTGCAGCGCCGAAACGATGCCCGCCGTCACCGTACCGCCCAGGCCGAACGGATTGCCGATCGCCACCACCCAGTCGCCGACCCGGGTGCGGGTCGAATCGCCGAACTGGACGAAGGGCAGGTTCTTCGCGTCGATCTTGAGCAGGGCAAGGTCCGACGTCTGGTCGCGGCCGACGATCGTCGCCTTATATTCCTTGCGGTCGGGCAGCGTGACGGTGATCGAGCTGACCACCGCGCCGCTGCCGCCCTCGGGCGAGGCGGAAATGACGTGGTTGTTGGTGACGACATAGCCGTCGGGCGAGATGATGAAGCCAGAGCCGAGCGAGGTCGCCTCGCGCGTGATCGGCCGGCCATCGTCGCCCTGGCCGCCGCCGAAGCGCCGGAACAGCTCCTCGAACGGGGTGCCGGAGAAGGCGTTGCCGCCGCTGCGGACCTGGATCTTCTGCGTGGTCGAGATGTTGACGACCGCCGGCTGGAGCTTGGCCGCGAGATCGGCGAAGCTCATCGGCGCGCCTGGTCGGGGTGCGGTCGCGTTGATCGAACCCGGTGCGTTCTGCGCCACCTGGGCGCCGACCGGTTGCTGCAAGGTCAGGGTTGCGGCCGCACCGCCCGCCAGCAAGGCCGCGGTGATCCCATAGGCATAACGCACTTTGGCCAACTCCTTAAATCTCCTGTCCTGCCGTTGCCGAATTCCGGGCGTCTTATCTCTTTCCCGATCGCTGAACCCCGCTTGAACGGCGCTGTTCCTTTCGGGCCCGGACCCTGATCGCCGCAGGCTGAACCAGCCGGCCGCGCGAATCAAGGGCCCGTCCCGTCACGACCGGGCTCCCCGGCTAGCGCCGCCCGCGGAACTCCCGCAGATATTCGTTGTCGGGCGACAGGATCACGTTGGACGATCCGGGCGCCTCGGTGCCGTCGGTGCCGAAGGTCATCCGATAGGACTGCATCGCCCGGTAGAAATTGTAGAAATCGGGGTCCTTGTTGAAGCTTTCGGCATAGGTGCCGGCCGCCTGCGCGTCGGCCTCGGCGGTGATGATCTGCGCCTGCTTGCGGCCCTCCGCGAGGATCGAACGTGCCTCCTGCTCGCGCGCCGTCCGCATCCGGTTGAAGGCGGAATCGAGCGGCGTGCCGTCGGGCAGGTCGGCGCGCTTGATACGGACGTCGACGATCTCGGCGCCGTACTGGCGCGCGACCCGGTTCAGCCGGGTCTGGATATTGTCCATCACCTGCCCGCGCTCGGGGCTGAGCAGCGACGCGAAGGGGCGCTTGCCGAGCTCGTTGCGGAGCGAGGAGCCGAGGATCGGCCGCAGCGCCTCCTCGACCCGGCGCTCGCTGCCGGCGGTGATCGCCATGCGCAGCGGATCGACGATCCGGTAGCGGGCATAGGCGTCGACCTCGAGCCGGAGCTGGTCCGTCGACAGCACCGACTGGCGCTCCATGTCGAAGTCGCGGACCCGTTTGTCGATCCAGTGGATCTGGTCGATGAACGGGATCTTCCACAGCAGGCCGGCGCCGGTCGCGCCGAAATCCTCGTTGGGCCGATAGGCGTTGTAGACCTTCTCGGGCTTGCCGAAACGCACGACCAGCGCCTGCTTGGTCTCGGGCACCACCGCGACGACGCTGCTGAGCACGAGCACCAGCGCGATGGCGGCGATCGCCCATCCGATCACGTTGCGGCTGGCGAAATTGTCGCTGACGTTCATTGTTGCTGAGCCGGCTTGGGCTGCTGGGGGGGCAGCGGGAGATAGGGCATGACGTTCGGCGCCTCGATCACCGTCTTGTCGGTCTTGGCGAGGACGCGTTCCATCGTCTCGTAATACATGCGCCGGCGGGTCACCTCGGGCGCCAGCTTGTACTCGGCATAGACCTTGTCGAACGCCGCCGCCTCGCCCTCGGCCTTGGCGCCGAGCTGCTGGGCATAGGCGCGCGCTTCGTTGAGATAGGCCTGGGCCTGCTGTTGCGCGGCCGACACCGACTTGAACGCCTCAACCACCGCCGAGGGGGGATCGGCCTGCTTGATCGCGACGCCCTGCACGGTGATGCCGGCGCGGTAGCTGTCGAGGATCTCCTGCATCCGCTGCTGGACGCGGGCCTCGATCTGGCTGCGCTGCGGACCCATCGCGTCGTTGAGCGCGACCCGGGCGATCTCCGCGCGCATCGCGCTCTCGGCGACCTCGGCGACGGTCTCGTCGGGCTCGGCCAGCTCGTAGAGATAGAGCTCGGGATCGCGGATGTTCCAGCGCACCGAATAGGCCAGGTCGATGATGTTCTGGTCGCCGGTCAGCATCAGGTTCTGGCTGTTGCCGCCGCCTTCGGGGATGTCCTTCACGCGGATATCCTCGATGTCGACCTTGGTGACGATGTCGATCGGCGCCGGGAAGGAGAAGCGCATGCCGGGTTCGAGCGTGGTGGCATAGGAGCCGAGACGGGTGACGACGCCGCGTTCCTGCGGGTCGATCCGGTGGCTGCTGGTCCACAGGATCCAGACAAGCAGCAGCCCGCCGACCGCCCAGAGCGCGATGCGCCCGGCGTCGGGCTCCGGCCCGCCCCGACCGCCGAAGCGGGCGCGGCCGCGCCGCAGCAGCTCGTCGATGGCCGAACGGCCCACCGGGCCCCGGCCGGGCCGTCCGCGCGGCGGCTGGTTCCAGGGGTTGCCGTCATCGCCGCCCCCGCCGCCGCCCGATCCTCCTCCGCCCCACGGCCCGCCCTCGTTGAGCATCGGCCGCGACGCCATTCCGCTGCTGTCGCTGTCGTTCATCCGATCATTATAGGTGCGGATCGGCGGAAAAACAGTGCCCTTTCCTGACGGAGTCCTTATTTGCACGCCCCATGGACATGACAGACTCGCTCCCCGCCGCGCTCGACGGCGTGGCCGATCCGATCAGCGGCAAGGGCCTGATCGCCAGCGGGCGCGCCGCTCCGCCGCGCTTCGAGGACGGCACCGTCAGCGTCGTCGTCGACGTCACCGGCCTGTCGGGCGACGCCCGCTCCAAGCTCGAAACCGCAGTGAAGCAGGCGCTGATCGCGGTGCCGGGGGTGGAAACGGTGCGGGTAGCGATGACCGCCGAGAAGCGCGGCCGCAAGATCATCGCGATCGGATCGGGCAAGGGCGGGGTCGGCAAGTCCACGCTGTCGGCAAACCTCGCCGTCGCGCTGAAGCGGATGGGGCGCAAGGTGGGGCTGGTCGACGCCGACATCTACGGCCCGTCGCAGGCTCGGCTGCTGTCGACCGAAGGGATGCGCCCGACAGCGCAGGGCCAGAAGATGGACCCGGTTATGTCGCCACACGGCGTGCCGATGCTGTCGATGGCGCAGCTCGTCAAGCCGGGGCAGGCGATCGCCTGGCGCGGGCCGATGGCGGCCAATGCGCTGGGGCAGCTGATCGACGCCGAATGGGGCGACGTCGACCTGCTGATCCTCGACCTGCCGCCCGGCACCGGCGACGTCCAGCTCACCATGGTGCAGAAATACAAGCCGGCCGGCGCGATCATCGTGTCGACCCCGCAGGACCTGGCGCTGATCGACGCGACCCGCGCGATCGACTTCTTCAACCAGGCGCATGTGCCGGTGATCGGCATGGTCGAGAACATGGCCGGCTATGCCTGCCCGCATTGCGGCGAGGTCTCCGATCCGTTCGGCCAGGGCGGGGCGCAGGCGGCGGCGATGTCGATGAACCTGCCCTTCCTCGGTCGCGTCCCGCTCGACATCGGCATCCGCACCGCATCCGACGCGGGCCTGCCTCCGGCCACCCAGGACGGCGACACGATCTTCGCACCGCTCGCCGCGAAGATCGCCGACTGGTTGAACCCGACGAGACCGGCATCATTTTAGGAATGCCATAGCCGGGAGCCCACCATGCCGCTGACCGCCGACCAGGATATCGCCGACCTCCTCCGCAGCGCGAAGACCATCGCCATGGTCGGCGCCAGCGACCGGCCCGACCGGCCGAGCCACGGCGTGATGCGCTTCCTGCTGTCGCGCGGCTACGACGTGATCCCGGTCAACCCGCAACTCGCCGGGCAGCGCATCCACGATCGGCCGGTGCTCGCCTCTATCGAGGAAATCCGCGCGCCGATCGACATCGTCGACATCTTCCGCAACTCGACCGCCGCCGGGCCGGTGATCGACGCCGCGATCGCCGCCGGCGCGAAGGCGGTGTGGACCCAGCTGGGCGTGTTCAACGACGAGGCCGTCGCCCGCGCCGAGGCGGCCGGGCTAAAGGCTGTCGTCAATCGCTGCCCCGCGATCGAGATTCCGCGCCTGGGTCTCTAAGGGAGATCGTTAGCGAATGACGGCCTTCGCCGCGCGCCGCGCCAGTCGGGCGACGGCGTCGGCGTGGATCGCCGGCGCGGTCGCCAGCACGCCGAACTGTTCGCCCTTGGTGCTGTTGTAGCGTAGCGGCCGGCCGAGCGCGTCGGTGACGGTCGCCCCCGCCTCCTGCGCGATCAGCGCGGCGGCGGCGATGTCCCATTCATGGCCCCAGCGGAGCGTCGCCAGCAGGTCCGCCTCGCCGGCCGCGACCATCGCGATGCGCAGCGCGATCGAATTTGGCTTGGCGACGGTCACCAGGTCGGCGTCGCCGCGCGGCAGGACGTCAGCCGGCACCCGTGCGCCGGAGAGTTCGATCCGGTCCGAGGCGCGCACCCATTCACCGTTGCGAGTGGCGCCGCGACCGGCCTGCGCACGCCAATGCTCGCCGCGGGCCGGCGCGTCGAGCACGCCGATCACCGGCCGGCCGCCTTCGACCAGCGCGATCGACACCGCCCAGCCCTCGCGACCGCGCACATAGTCGCGGGTGCCGTCGATCGGATCGACCACCCAGACCCGGACGCAGTTGAGCCGCTCGGCGCTGTCGGCGGTCTCCTCCGACAGCCAGCCCGCTTCGGGATCGATCGCCATCAGCCGCTCGCGCAGCAGCGCGTCGGCGGCGAGGTCGATATCGCAGACCGGACTGCCCGGCGTCTTGTCCCAATATTTGAAATCGCCCCGCCACGAGGCGTGCGCCATCGCGCCCACCTCGGCCGCGACCGCGCTTACCGCATCTAGGAGCCCTTCAGGCACCGGCCACCGTCATCCCTTCGATCCTGATCGTCGGAACATCAACGGCGCGGCGGAACACAAGATCCGAAGCCGGCGTCAACTCACGGAACATGTCCTTGAGATTGCCGGCGACAGTGATCTCGGCCACCGGCTCGCAGAGGCCGCCGTCGCGGATCACGAAGCCCGACGCGCCGCGGCTATAGTCGCCGGTGACGCCGTTGACGCCCTGCCCGATCAGTTCGGTGACGTAGACGCCCAGCTTGACGTCGGCGATCAGTTCCTCGGGCGAGAGCGTGCCCGCCTCCAGATAGAGATTGGTGAGCCCCGATCCCGGCGGGCCGCCGACGCCGCGCGTCGCATGGCCGGTCGGCTCGAGCCCCAGCTGGCGGGCCGAGGCCGAATCCATGATCCAGCCGGTCAGTACGCCATCGGCGATGATATCGCATGCCCTGGTCGGCAGCCCCTCCCCGTCGAACGGCTTGGAGCGCAGGCCGCGCTTGCGGAGAGGATCGTCGCGCACGACGATGCCCTTGGCGAACACCTGCTCGCCCAGCCTGTCGAGGAGGAAGCTGGTCCGCCGCGCGACCGCCGAGCCGGTGATCGCCCCGGCGAGATGGCCGAGCAGCCCCGAACCGACGCGCGGATCGTAGACCACCGGCATCGCGCCGCTCGACAGCTTGCCGGGGTTGAGCCGCCTGACCGCGCGATCGCCGGCGCGGGCGCCGATCGCCGCCGCATCCTCCAGGTCGGCGAGGTGCCGCGCCGAATGATAGGCATAGTCGCGCTGCATGCCGCCGCCCTCGCCGGCGATGACGCTGGCCGAGCAGCCATAGCCGCTGTTCGAATAGCCGCGCGCGAAGCCGGTGCTGGTGGCGAGCGCGATGACGGTGCGGCTGGCCGAGGCCCCCGCGCCCTCGCTGTTGGTGACGCCCTCGACCGCACGGGCCGCCGCCTCGGCCGCCTCGGCGCGCTCGCGCAGCTCGGCGGGCGACGGATCGGCGCCGTCGTCGCCGTCGACGTCGGGCAGCGCGCCGCGCAGCAGCCGGTCCTCGGGCGCGAGGCCGGCATAGGGATCCTCGGGCGCCTCGCGCGCCATCGCCACCGCGCGCTCGACCAACGCGTCGAGTGCCGACTGCGACAGGTCCGACGACGAGACGCTCGCCGAGCGGCGGCCGACGAACAGCCGCAGGCCGATCTCCTCGCCCTCCGATCGCTCGACATCCTCAAGCGCGCCGAGGCGCACCGAAATCTGGGTCGAATTGTTGCAGACGTAGATCACGTCGGCGGCGTCGGCCCCGGCCTTGCGCGCGGCGGCGGCGAGGTCGGCGGTACGGCTTTCGGCTTCGGAGAGGCTGAGCATGTCGGCGACATAGAGCCTGATCGTCTGAGGTGGAAGCGCTTTGCGCTTCCGCCGATGGCGTGAATCAGGCTCTCTTCAGATGGCTGAGACCTTGATTCACGTTTCAGGCTGATCAGCCTGAAACGATCAAGGTCGAGGTATGCCGGCCCCGAACGTCAAAGGGTAAAGGGGTTCCGGGCTTCTATCGCCGGTGAGCATCTTCTCCCTCGTCATTCCCGCGAAAGCGGGAATCCATGGACGGCGGCACCTCGCATCAAATAGCGTTCGGTGACCGTGGATTCCCGTTTTCACGGGAATGACGGGAGGAGACCGAATCCGTCCTAGGCCGTGGCGCCGACCACGAGGCAGGCGAGGAACATCAGCAGCCCGGCGAAGCGGTTCGCGCGGAAGCGGGCGAGCGCGTCGGCGGGGTCGTCGATGCGCAACCCCGCCACCTGCCAGCCCAGGTGCAGCGCCATCGGCAGCAGCGCCAGCGTTCCCAGCAGCTGCGGCCGGAGCAGCCAGAAGGCTCCGATCCAGCAGCCGATCGCAATCGCGTAGAACAACCCGATGCCCGCCCGCGCATGGGCGCCGAGCGCGCGGGCCGAGGATTTGACCCCCGCGAGCGCATCGTCCTCGATATCCTGCAGCGCGTAGATGGTGTCGTAGCCGATCACCCAGAAGATCGATCCGGCGTAGAGCAGCCCCTGCACCGGCGAGAAGCCGCCCGTCACCGCCGGCCAGCCGACCAGCGCGGCCCAGGAAAAGACGAGGCCGAGCCAGGCCTGCGGCCACCAGGTGATCCGTTTCATGAAAGGATAGGCGGCCACCGCGCCGAGGCTGGCGAGCGCGGTCAGCGCCGCGACCAGGTTGAGCTGGACGAGCACGACCAGCCCGATCAGGCAGAGCAGACCCAGCCAGACCCAGGCCGCCTTGAGGCCGACCCGTCCGCTGGCCAGCGGACGCAGGGCGGTGCGCGCCACCTTGCGATCGAGGTCGCGGTCGACGATGTCGTTGTAGACGCAGCCCGCACCGCGCATCGCGACCGCGCCGAGCGCGAACCACAGGATCAGGTCCCAGCGCGAGATCGCGCTTCCCGCCAGCGCGATCGCCCAGGCGCCGGGCCAGAACAGCAGCCAGCTTCCGATCGGCCGGTCGAACCGGGCGAGCAACCAATAGGGGCGCAGGCCCGGCGGCAGCCGGCGGGCGATCCCGCGCAGCTCGCTGTCGGGCACGATTTCCTCGACTTCGTCGGCCATGGGCGGCAGGTAGGGGAAAAGCCACGCCTTCGGAAGTCCCATGGCCCAAACCCCCGCCTGGCCCCCCGCCAGCCTGACTCGCCTGTTCGTCGAAACCCAGCTCGCCGCCGGCCTGGCGCTGACCATCGACGGCGGGCAGGCGCATTATCTGTCCACGGTGATGCGGCTGAAGGCGGGCGATGCGATCGCGCTGTTCGACGATATGAGCGGCGAATGGCGCGCTGTGATCGAACAGGTCGGCAAGCGTGCCGTCGCCGTCCGCGTCGAGGAACGGATGCGCGAGCGCGAGGCGGTACCCGACCTGTGGCTGGTCGCGGCGCCGATCAAGAAGGGCCGGATCGACTGGGTCGCGGAAAAGGCATGCGAGCTCGGCGTCGCGCGCTGGCGGCCGGTGATCACCGGCCGCACCATCGTCGACAGGTTGAACCTCGACCGGCTGCGCGCCCACATGATCGAGGCTGCCGAGCAGTGCGAGCGCACCGCGCTGCCGATCCTCGACGAGCCGGTGAAGCTGGCCTCGATGCTGCGCGACTGGCCTGCCGACCGGGCGCTGATCTTCGCCGACGAGGAAGGCGGCGTGCCGATGGTCGAGGCGGTGAAGCCGGGCCCGGCCGCCATCCTCATCGGCCCCGAAGGCGGCTTCACCGACGAGGAGCGCGCCGCGATCCGGGCCGTCCCGCAGGCGACCGGCGTGTCGCTGGGCCCGCGCATCCTGCGCGCCGACACGGCGATGGCGGCGGCGGTCGCGCTGTGGATGGGGCTGGCCGGCGACTGGCGTTCCGAATAAACAAACTAGCAACGTACCGATCGGTCCGCTATGGGCGCGCGATGAGCACGCGCAAGGCCTCCGATGGCGAAGATCCCCTGATCGAATCCCGCGAGGACCTGCTGTCGGTCTTCGTCGGCGGCGAGAAGCCGAAGGATCGGTGGCGGATCGGCACCGAGCACGAGAAATTCGTGTTCTTCGAGGATTCGCACCGGGCCCCCTCCTATGAGGAGCGCGGCGGCATCCACGCGCTGCTGATCGGGCTGACCAAATATGGCTGGCGTCCGGTCTACGAGGGTGAGAACATCATCGCGCTCGAAGGCGAGGACGGCAATGTCAGCCTAGAGCCGGCGGGCCAGTTCGAGCTGTCGGGCGCGCCGCTCGACAATCTCCACCAGACCTGCGCGGAGACCGGCCGCCATCTCGAACAGGTGAAGGCGATCGGCGAGAAGCTCGGCATCGGCTATCTCGGGCTCGGCCTGTGGCCCGACAAGCGGCGCGACGAGCTGCCGATCATGCCCAAGGGCCGCTACGACATCATGCTGCGCCACATGCCGCGCGTCGGCACGATGGGGCTCGACATGATGCTCCGCACCTGCACCGTCCAGACCAACCTCGACTATGCGAGCGAGGCGGACATGGTGCGCAAGTTCCGCCTCAGCCTGGCGCTGCAGCCGCTGGCGACCGCGCTGTTCGCCAATTCGCCCTTCCTGGAGGGCAAGCCCAACGGCTTCCTCAGCTATCGCAGCCACATCTGGACCGACACCGATCCGCATCGCACCGGCATGCTGCCCTTCGTCTTCGAGGACGGCTTCGGCTATGAGCGCTACGCCGATTATATGCTCGACGTGCCGATGTATTTCGCCTTCCGCGACGGCTATGTCGACGCGGCGGGGCTCAGCTTCCGCGACTTCATGGACGGCAAGCTGCCGGTGCTGCCGGGCGAGCGGCCGACGATCGGCGACTGGCACGACCATCTGTCGACCGCCTTCCCCGAGGTGCGGCTCAAGAGCTTCCTGGAGATGCGCGGCGCCGACGGCGGACCGCACGACCGGATCTGCGCTTTGCCCGCCTTCTGGGTCGGCCTGCTCTACGACGACAGCGCGCTCGACGCCGCCTGGGACCTGGTCAAGCACTGGACGATCGAGGACCATCATCGCATCCGCGCGGAGGTGCCGAAGCTCGGACTGCGCGCGACCGGTCCGCGCGGGCGCAGCCTGCGCGACCTTGCGGAGATCGTGCTCGACATCGCGGCGGAGGGGCTGAAGGCGCGCGCGCGGATCAACGGCGCGGGCGACGACGAACGCGGTTTCCTCGCTCCGCTGCGCGAGATCGTCGCGAGCGGCAAGACTCCGGCCGAACGGTTGCTCGATCTCTATCACGGCGCCTGGGGCGGCGACATCGGCCGGGTCTATCAGGACGCCCGCTTCTGACCGCCAGAGCGTGACGTCGCTGCAACAGTCGGCGCAATAAAGCCACCGTCCGTCCCCTTTTCGCCGCGGCGGCGCGAGCGCGCTGGCACATCGGAAAATGTTGCGATAGAAAACACCTGCTGCGTCGGCAGGAGACACCCGCACAACGGGGCTCGTCGCGGGAGAGAAATGCACCGGTGAAAGTCCGGTACGGCGTGCAAGACGTGGTGGCTGCGGTAAAATCGAGGGCAAGGCCTTGCCTGTCCCGAGCCGGGGGATCCGGCCCGCAGCTCCACCGCCCCATCCCCTTTTCGAACTGGTGAAGATCGCGTCAACCCTGTCGCGAATCCCAAGCGTTTCCGCGAAAAACGCCCAGCGACCGCGGCGCGGGATGCTGAAGATCGCGATCACCAATCTCCCCAACCCGCCGGCAAGACCTGCCGCGCCACCATCGCGCCGATCGGATCAACCGGAGGATCGATATGGGTTTCGGCTGGGGCAGGACGAAGGCGGCGAAGCTGGCGGGCGCGCTCGCCCTGGCGGCCGCGACTCCGTTCGTGCAGGGCGCGACCGGCATCGACAATCATTTCGAGCAACGTCTGCTCGCCGTCCACAACCGGGAGCGGGCGAGCCTGGGCATTCCGCCTCTCGCCTGGAACGAGCTGCTGGCGCGCGACGCCCGCCTCTATGCCGCCGAGCTGACCCGGATCGGCTATCTCGTCCACAGCGAGGACGACCCCGCCGAAACCGATCCGCAGGGCGAGAATCTATGGGCCGGCACGCGCGGCTATTACGGCCCCGAGCAGATGGTCGGCCTGTGGGTCGACGAGAAGAAGGATTTCCAGGCGGGCATCTTCCCGAACAACAGCCGGAGCGGCGATCTGGAGAATGTCGCGCATTACACGCAGGTCGTCTGGCGCTCCTCGCGCGCGGTCGGCTGCGCACTGGCGCATGGCCGCGTCGACGATTTTCTGGTCTGCCGCTACAGCGAAGGCGGCAACGTCATCGGTGAAGTGCCGTTCTGAAGACCAGGTTCGAAGACGACGTCATCCCGGCGAAGCAACCGTCATGCCGGCGGAGGCCGGGATGACGGCTTGGGTCGAGACCCGTCAGACTAAGCCTGCGGCTCCCCTTCCGGCGCCGTCCCATTCTTCCGATAGGTCACCCGCGCGACTCCGCCGATCAGTGCGAAGCCGAGCATGAGCTGGACCCAGGTCGACGGTTCGGGAACGCCCGGCGAAGGGGGATTGGGATTGCCGGTGCTCGGCGGCACGAAGATTCGCGGCGTCAGCGGGACCGCAACGTCGGGCGGCGGCGCCTCGGCCACCTGCAGCGGGGTCGTCTCGACCGGGACCGGGGTCACCGCCGGCAGGTCCGACAGCGCGAAGGGAGTGACCGTCGGGCACGGCGTCTCGGCCGACGCGACCTGGACGCCTTCTTCGGGCGTGGCGCGGACGCGGGTCTTGGGCTTGGCATATTGGCGCGGCTGGGTTGCCTTGTGGACCGCGTCGCGGACCTGGGGAACGCCCAGGCTCAATGCGGTGGTTCCCGCCACCGGACAGACACAGGTCATCAGCAGCTTGGCCGCCTTGGACGCAACAGCTTCCTTCAACATGCAGAACTACCCCGACACTCCCCCGGCGCCACAAAGCGCATCGCTTCCAATAGCATATTTTCGGATCAAGTCCAAAATCGGGGTGGTAAACATCTGCAACTTCCGCCCGACCAAGCCCACCCCGCGCCATCCGACGACTGTTCCGCCACGCGACGATCCGCTATGGGCAGTTGCGGTGCATTGGCGGGGTCGATGCCCGGAACATGGTTGAGATGGCGTGAATCCTTGAGCAGATCGGTGGGGGACATGGCGGAGAGCCGGCCGGTGGGGGACCATGGCCGCTACGGACTGGCCGATCTGCTGCCGCTGCTCGCCTTCGTGCGCCGCTTCTGGCCGCTCGCGATCGGCGTCGCGGCGGTGGTCGTGCCGACGCTCTACGGCGTCGCCACCCAGAACTGGACCACCGAGCAAGGCGCGCACGGCCCGATCGTGCTGGCGACCGCGCTGTGGCTGTTCTGGCGCCGCTGGGGCGAGGTGCGCTCGCTCGCCCGCCCCGGCGATACGCGGCTCGCGGCGCTTGCCTATCTGGTGGTCGCGCCGCTCTACATGGTCGCGCGGATCATCAACGTCATCGAGGTCGAAGGCTTCATGATGTACGGCCTGCTGCTGATCACCGCCTATTGGCTGATCGGCTGGCAGCCGCTGCGCGCAATGTGGTTCCCGGTCTTCTACATGCTGTTCATCTTCCCGCCGCCCGACACGGTGGTGGCGATGGTCACCCAGCCGCTCAAGATCGGCATCTCGCAGACGGCGATCGACCTGCTCCATGGGCTCGGCTACCCGATCGCCGGATCGGGGGTGATGATCATCATCGGCCAGTACCAGTTGCTGATCGCGGCGGCCTGCGCGGGCCTCAACTCGCTGATCAGCCTGTCGGCGATCGGCCTGTTCTACGTCTACATCCGGCATAATGCGAACTGGCGCTACGCGCTGCTGCTGATGCTGGCGATCGTGCCGGTGGCGATCCTCGCCAACTTCATCCGGGTGCTCGCGCTGATCCTCATCACCCATTATCTCGGCGACGAGGCGGCGCAGGGCTTCCTCCACACCTTCTCGGGCATCACCATGTTCCTGTTCTCGGTCCTCGGCATCTTCGCGGTCGACGCGCTGGCGTCGCCGCTGCGCCGCCGGCTGGCGCGCGGAGGCGGCGGACGATGAGCGGCGGCGACACCGACGACCGCCGCCTGCTGTCGCGGCGCGCGCTGATCGCCGGCGGGCTGCTGACCGGCGCGGGCGTCGTCGCCAATGCGCGCCGGCCCGACGTCCCGTTCCGCATGATCAAGGAAGCGAAGCTCAACCCGCTCTTCCCCTGGAAGATCGGCGACTGGGAATATCAGACGAGCAGCGGCCTGGTGCTTCCGCCGCCGGACCAGATGAGCGACAGGCTCTATAACGCCATCATCACGCGCTATTATGCCTCGCCGACCCAGCTGCCGGTCATGTTCCTGATCGCCTATAACGGCATCCAGGACGGCATGCTGCAGGTCCATCGGCCCGAAGTCTGCTATCCGGCGGCAGGCTATGCAATCGAGCATGAGCGGCTGATCGGGCTCGACGCGGGGGGCGGGGTCGAGGTGCCCGGCCACTATCTTGCCGCGCGCAGCGTCAGCCGGCACGAGCAGCTCATCTATTGGACGCGGATCGGCAACGACTTCCCCACCCAGTGGTGGCAGCAGCATTGGGCAGTAGCGAAGGAGAACCTGAAGGGCCGGGTGCCCGACGGCATGCTGATCCGCTTCTCGACCGCGGCCCCGGACGACAAGACCGCGATCCTGACGCTCAGGCGCTTCCTGGAGCCCTTCTTCGCCTCCCTCTCCCCCACCGCGCGGCGGCTGGTGCTGGGCGAGGCGGGGGCGCCCGGGTTGAAGGACCAGATCCTGTCCAGCCAGCCGAAACGCTAACCCTGCCTAGCGCCGGGGCTTGTCGAGCGGCCGCAGCACGACATGGACGAAGGCGAGCGTGCCCAGGATCACCGCGACCGCGATGAGGTGATAGACGATTCCGCCGCCGGCGACCGCCTTGTTGCCGAAATAATTGGCCACCGCGCAGCCCGCCGACGCCATGAGATAATGCAGCATCGAATCCCGAGGGGGCTCGTCACCGGTCGACCGTTGCAGGAAAAGCACCACCAGGCCGGCGAAGATCGCGACGGTGACCCAATCGTAAACTGTTTCCAACTATGCTGCCCTCCCGCGATCGAGGAGCCATACAGGCTTGTCGCCGGGGCTGGCAATCATGTAGCACGGGAATGACGATCGGTGTTCCACAGGCGTCGGGGGAATTGGAAGTGAAGGTTAAAGCTGCACTTTTGGGCGGCGCGATGGTCGCGGCCCTGCTGGTTTCCGGCTGCCACAAGGAGCCGAAGGGCCAGATATTGGCCATCGTCAACGGCGAGGAAATCTCGCTGCAGGAACTCAATGCCGAGCTTCAGGGCACGCGCATTCCGGATTCGGTCGACCGTGACAAGCTTCGCAAGCAGGTGCTGCAGCGGCTGATCGATCGTAAGCTGATCGTCCAGAAGGCGCGCGAGCAAGGTCTCGACAAGACACCCGAGTTCGTCACCCAGCAGCGCCGGCTCGAGGAGAATCTCCTCGTCACCATGTTGGGGCAGAAGATCGCGTCGACGGTGCCGATGCCCGACGATCGCGACATCACCCAGTACATCGCCGACAACCCGACGCAGTTCGCAGGGCGCCAGCGGCTGCTGCTCGACCAGATTCAGTTCGCGGCGCCGAAGGACCCCAAGCAGCTGCTGACGCTGCGCGACGCGCATACGCTCGAAGCCTTGGCGGCGGGCATCCAGAAGCTCGGCCTCGGCATGTCGCGCGGCAAGGGCGTGATCGACACCGGCCGGCTCGATCCGGCGCTCGTCAAGGTGATCAACGAGCTTCCGCCGGGCGAGCCGTTCGTGCTGCCGTCGAACGGCCAATATGTCGCCAGCGTCATCGTTGGCCGCGACGCGACGCCGACGCCGACCCCGATCGCGCGCCAGGCCGCCGCCGAGATGGTCCGCCGCAAGGAGTTGGTCGCCGAGAGCAAGGCCCAGGTCGCCCGTGCCCGTTCGAGCGCCGAGATCCAGTATCAGCCGGGCTACGAGCCCGACAAGTCGGCGATCAAGGCGAGCCAGGCGAAGGAAGAGAAGAAGAAGTAACGGCCGGAGCGTCGGCCCACTTCTTCATCGTCATTCCCGCGAAGCGGGAATCCATGGACGGCGGCACCTCGCGTCGAACAGTGTCCCATGTCCGTGGATTTCCGCTTTCGCGGGAATGACGAAGGGGGAGAGCCGTGGTTCTCGCCCGCCCCTCAATACACATCCCTGTCCCAGATCAGCCGCCACACCGTCTCCAGGATGATCCGGAGGTCGAGCATCAGCGACCAGTTCTCGATATAGTACATGTCATATTCGACCCGCCGCTTGGCGCGTTCGACCGTCGCGATCTCGCCGCGCAGGCCGCGCACCTGCGCCAGGCCGGTAATGCCGGGCTTGACCCGGTGGCGTGCCGCATAACCGCGCACCGCCTCGAAATAATAATCGTCGCCGACCTTCATCCGGGTCGCGTGCGCGCGCGGGCCGACGATCGACATCTCGCCGGTCACGACATTGAACAGCTGGGGCAGCTCGTCGATCGACAGCCGGCGGATGATGCGGCCCACCGGCGTCACCCGGCTGTCGCCGCGCACCGTCCGCTCGGCGCCGCTCTCGTCCTGTCGGTCGACGTACATCGACCGGAATTTCAGCACGCTGATCTTGACGTTGTTGAAGCCGAACCGCTCCTGCCGGAACAGCACCGGCCCCCGGCTGGTGAGCTTGATCGCGATCGCGGTCAGCAGCATCAGGGGCGAGAAGAGGATCAGGCCCAGGATCGCCACCGCCCGGTCCTCGATCGCCTTGAGGATGCGGTTGAAATCGCGCATCGGCCGCTGCCACAGCGCGAACAGAGGCAGCGATCCGATGAAGCGCATCGAATATTGCTGCGACAGGTCGAGCGCCTCCCGCGGCATCAGGCAGATGTCGACCGACACGCGCTGCAGCGCCTCGGTGATCTGGTCGAGCCGGGCCTGGCTGATCATCGGCAGGGCGATGATAACCATGTCGACGTCTCCCTGGGCGATGCGATAGACCAGCGCGTCGAGCGATCCGATGAAGGGCACCGTCCAGGGCGCCTCGCGCTCGATCCGCGTGGTCCGGTCGTCGGCGATGCCGACCACCGTGACATAAGGCAGCCGTTCGAGCTCGAGCAGGCGCAGCACCCGTTCCGAACTGGCGAGGTCGGCGCCGTAGATGGCGATGCGCTGACCGATATGGCCCGCCTGCACCAGGTACCAGACCAGCTTGCGGACGACGAAGCGGCTGACGAACAGCAGCGCGGCGGTGAGGCCCAGATAGCAGAGCGCGAGGCCGGACGAGAAGGGCTTGGCCTGGCCGAGCTGCCAGATCGTCGCGAACACCAGCAGTGCGGCGAGGAGGAACTCGAACGCCACCGCCTGGTCGCTGTCGCCGCCCCGGCCCATCGGATGCGCATAGCTGTTCCGCGACAGGCGGATCAGGAAGAAATTGACCCCGACCAGCACCGCCACGTTGACGTGCTGCTCGATGAAATAGCGCGGGCCGAGGATCAGTTCATAGGCGAGCGGCGCGAGCAGCGAGCCGAGCACCAGGCACAGCAGGTCGACCCCCAGGATGATCGTCGCGATCACGTTGGAGGTGAAGCGATATTTGCGCGACCGGAGTTCCGTCGGCGGCGCCTGCCCCTCGCTTACGTTCAGCATGCCGCGCCCGTCCTGCCACAAGTCGAGGCGGCTTGCCCAGCGGCACGAGCGGCGCGCCGGCTTTCGAGTATCCGGCGCAGCTTCAGCCCACCCGGCACCTGTTCGATTCCCTCCATCACTTCCTCGACGCAGGCGGCGTCGTCGAGCGACAGGCACAGCTCGCCCCGAATCCGCCACCCTTCGCGCGACAGGGGATTCTCGCGGGTGAAGCGGCGGGCCACGTCGAGCGCCATCGGCCCGCGCCGCGTCCGCAGCAGATGGTCGACATAGGCCTGCAGCATGTCCCCGTCGTCCGACAACTCCTTCATCGCATTGGCATAGGCCCCGTCGGCGAGCACCGGCTCGCCCCGACGGACATAGATGTCGGCGAGCGCGACGCGGCCCTCGACCATGCGCGGGTTGTCGCTGGCGAGAAGCTGCGCATCGCGCAACGCGCCGGCGAGATCGCCTGCCGCCGTCGCCACCCGCACCCGCATCAGCAGCGCGCGGGGATTGCTCTCGTCGAAGCGCAGGATGCGGTCGACCAGCGCCTTCGCCTCCCTGCCCCGGCCGAGCCCGGACAGCGCGCCGGCATAGAGGACGTCGGCCTCGACCCGCCCGGCAGTGATGTCCCCCATGTCGACGAAGGGGCGCAGCACCGCCTCGGCCTCGGCGAAACGCCGCTGGTCGAGCAACAGATGGCCGAGTGCGATCTTCATCGGCCGGTCGCCAGTCCGGTCGACAAAGCGCCGGGCCCCGTCGACGTCGATCCGGTCGCTGCCGACCTCGTTCCACAGGTCGACGATCCGCTGCTGGATCGCAGCGTCGCCGCGATGCGCCCGCAACAGCCGCGCGAGCAGTTCGAGCGCGCGGCCGGGCCGGCCGTGCTCGTAGAGCATCCGGGCATATTCGAAGCGCAGGTCGGCATTGTCGGGTTGCAGCGCGAACAGCTTGGCGAAGGTGCGCGCCACGCGAGGGAAATCGTCTTTCGTGCCGTAGAGATCGAGCAGGGTCAGCAGCTTGGCGACCGATTCGCCGTCGGCCGCGATGGCCTTTTCGAGCTCGGCGATAGCCCCGTCGCGATTGCCCTCGAGGTTGAGGACGCGGGCGCGCAATATCTTGCCGCCCTCATTGCTCGGATCGATCGCCAGCATCCGCTCGGCGATCGCGCGCGCGGCGGGCAGGTCATGGCGCACGGCCGCGACCGAACCCTTGACGAGCAGCATGCGCAGCGAGCGCGGCTGCTTTCCGAGCATCTGGTCGGCCAGCCGCTCGGCATCGTCATAGGAGCCGCCGGAATAGGACAGCTCGGCCATCGCCTGGATCGCCTCTGCATCGTTCGGATCGAGCTCGACGAGCCTCGCATAGGCCTCATAGGCTTCGAGCAGCCGTCCGGTCGCCAGCTCGACCCGCGCCAGTCGCGCCCAATATTCGGGAATGTCGTCCTGGGCCGCCAGCGCGCGCTTGATCTCCACCCGCGCGGAATAGAAGTCGCGCCGGGCATAATAGACGTCGTAACGCGCCGCCGCCTTCGAAGCCTTCTCCTCGGCCGAGCCGCAGGCGACCAGCATCAGCAGCGCAGCCGCCGCGATGAAGCGTGCCAAGCCCGAAGCGATCACTTGCCAGCCGTCCCTTTCCGCCCGATGACGGGCAGCCAGAACCCATCGGGGTCGCGCGATCAATAGGGCAAAGTGTAAAACATGACCTTTCCCGATATCGCCGTGGTGGTGATCGGCCGCAACGAGGGGGACCGGCTGGCCCACTGCCTGCGATCGGTGGAGGGCATGCGAACGGTCTATGTCGATTCCGGATCGAGCGACGGCAGCGCCGATCGCGCGCGGGCGGCGGGAGCCGAGGTGATCGAGCTCGACGCGGCCGGCGGCTTCTCGGCGGCGCGCGGACGCAATGCCGGGATCGAGCGGCTGCTCGCCGATCCGGCGATCATCCATGTCCAGCTGCTCGACGGCGACACCCGGCTCGATCCGGGCTGGCTGGCGGCGGGGAAGGCGGCGCTCGACGCCGATCCTGCGCTGGGCGCCGTGTTCGGGCGGCTGCGCGAACAGGATGCCGACGGATCGATCTACCGCTGGATGTGCGATCTGGAATGGGCCGTCCCGTCCGGCCTGGCCGATGCGTTCGGCGGCAATGTGCTGGCCCGCGCGGCGGCGCTGCGCGACACCGGCCTCTACCGGGCGGACCTGATCGCGGGGGAGGATCCCGATTACGCGCTGCGCATGCGAGCGCGCGGCTGGCGCATCCTGTCGCTCGCCGTGCCGATGGGCATCCATGATTCGGGGATCGACTGCTTCGGCCTCTGGTGGCGGCGGACGATCCGGGCGGGCCGTGGTTTCGCCGCGCTGGCGGCGCTGCACCCTGCGGTGGCGGCCCCTGGCTATGCGCGCAGCCGGGCCCGTATCCTGTTCTGGGCCGGTGTGCTCCCTCTCGTGGCGGTTGCCGGGCTGGCACTGGGGATCGCGATCGATCGCCGCTGGCTGTTGCTGGCGCTCGCCGCGCTGCTGGTCGTCGCGGCGCAGACCATCCGGGTGACGGCACGCGAAAGCCGCCGCCACGCGCCGCTGCGCGCTTTCGCTCTGTCGCTGTTCCTGACCATCGGCAAATATGCCGAGATGATCGGGCTGCTGCGCCATCACTGCGACCGGCTGCGCGGGCGAAGGCGATGACCGAGGTCGCGGCCTGGCTGATCGTCGCGCTGCCGGCGGTCGCGACGCTGATGCTGGCGATCGAGCTGGCGGCAGGGCAATGGCCCGTCCGCCCGCCACCGGCACCGCGCGGCGATCCGCGCATCGCCGTCGTCATCCCCGCGCATGACGAAGAGGCAGCGATTGCCGCCGCCGTCGCCGCCGCGCGCGCCGCCGCGCCGTCCGGCGCCCGGCTGCTGGTCGTCGCCGACAATTGCACCGACGGCACCGCCGGCCGTGCTCGTGCCGCCGGGGCCGAGGCGATCGCGCGCGACGATGTCGCCCGGCGCGGCAAGGGCTTCGCGCTCGCCTTCGCGCGCGACCATCTGGCCGCCGACCCGCCCGATGTCGTCGTCGTCGTCGACGCCGACTGTGCGGTCGCGGGCGATGGCATCGCCCGGCTCGCGGCGGCCGCCCATGCCCAGGGCCGGCCGGTCCAGTCGGCCTATCTGATGCGGCCCGCGCCCGAACGGGGCGCCCTGGTCGCGCTGTCGGGCTTCGCCTTCCTCGTCCGCAATCTCGTCCGGCAGCGGGGGCTCGCCCGGCTCGGCGCACCGGCGTTGCTGACCGGATCGGGCATGGCCTTCCCCTGGGCTGCCTTCGCCGCCGCCCCGCTCGCCACCGACGACCTCGCCGAGGACCTGGCGATCGGCATCGCGCTGGCGCGGCAAGGCCATCCTCCGGTCTTCGTGCCGCAGGTCGCGACCTGGTCCGATCCGGCGCGGCGCGGCGCCACCCGCGCCCAGCGCGGGCGCTGGGAACAGGGCTTCCTGCGCACCGCACGCGCCACCACCCTACCCCTGATCGCCACCGGGCGCCGGCCGCTCGTCTGGCTCGGCCTGCACCTGCTGGTGCCGCCGCTCGCCCTGCTCCTCATCGTCGACGGCGCAGTGCTGGCGCTGCTCGCCCTGCTTGCATCCCCCGCCCCCTTCGCGCTGCTGGCGGCGCTGCTCGGTGTGACGGGCGCACTGCTGCTGCTCTGCTGGTGGAGATTCGGTCGCGACCAGCTTTCGGCGGGCCGGCTGCTACTGATCCCGGTCTATGTGCTGTGGAAGCTGCCGCTCTATCTCGCCGCCGCGCTGCGGCCCGAGCGGCGCTGGATCAGGACCGAGCGGGACTAAAACATCGAACCGCTCATCCTTAGGAGCCATTGAGCAAAGGCCCTCCTCAGGATGAGCGGATACGGGCACGTCAATCAACCGCACGATACTCTAAGCCATCAGCGCTTCAGCCGCTCGATCGCCTCGAGCACCGCCCGGCGCTTCGGCGTCTCGCTGAGCGGCTGTCCGCTATATTCGGTCATGCCGAAGGCGGCGTTGCTTCCCGCCGCGCCGCTCGATGCGAGCAGCATCAGCATGTCGCCGAACTGGCGATCCCAGACGTCGAGATATTTGCGATAGCTGTCGGCCATGCGCGGGTCGCGGTTGAGGCGCGGGATGAGGGTCGCGTCCTTGCCCGAATAGGTGATGTGCTGGCCGCCCTCATAGCCGAGGAAGCGCAGGCCGCGCGCATCGGCCATCTGCTTGGCCCGGAGCGCAGGCACGAAGGTTTCCTGGACCATCTCGTCGAGCTTCGCGAAGAGTGGCCCCAGATCGCTGGTGTCGGCCGGCGGTTCGAGCAGCAGCGCCTGCCCGAAATAGGGCGCCATGGCGAGGGCATCGAGGTGCGACGCGGTATCCTGATAGTCGAGCGCGATCGTCATCAACTCGGGCCAGGCGTTCTGGCCCGACAATATCCGGACGATGCGCGGCATCTGTCCGGCAAAGACCCTCTCCCAGATCCTGAAGGACTGGGTGACCTTCTGGGCGTAGCGCCGCATCCGCGCCTCGTCGCGGTTGCTGCCGAGCTTGGCGAGTTCGCCTTCCGCCAGCGCCTGCCGCGCGGCTGGGAAGCTCATGTTCCAGATCTCGTTGCCGATCTCGACATAGGCGGTCCGGCCCGGATCGAGATGGTCGCGGACATAGGTCGCGAACCGCTCCATCGATTCGTCGTCGGTGTTCCACGGCATCACGAACCAGGGATCGACCTTGGCCTGGTTCGCAAGCAGGACGAGATATTCGACGGCGACGCCCTGCGGGCCGCCCTGGATCGTCGAGGTCGGCAGGGTGCGTTGCGCCCAGTTCCCCGCGACATTGCCGTTCGCCGCCTGCCAGTCGAGATAGCGGATCGCCTTGTACGGGCGCAGGCCATCGACGAAGGCGCGGTCGAACACGGCCTTGCGGTCGGCCCCCGCCTCGCGGCAATCGATGTGGCGTACCGGATCGGCAGGATCGGTCATATCGAGGCGGATCAGCGCCTTGGTCCCGGCCGGCCAGGTGAAGTCGAAGCGGCCCGGCGACGCCTTGCCGTCCTTGACCCCGATTCCGCCGAGAACCCCCTTGCCGTCGTAGAAGCAGGTGATCGCGACGTCGCTCCGATAGGCCGCGGCGGGCCGGACGAGCGCCATTGCGGCGATCTCGCCGGGTGCCAGCGACCGGATCGTGCTCTCCTGGTCGATCCGCGCGGGATCGAAGTCCTTCCAGCCGTTGTGCGGGGCCTGCCATATCCCGCCCGCGGCGAGGTTCATGAAGGCGCGCTCGTTGCTCCAATAGGCCGGATAGCTGAGATTGAGGCCGAAGGCGGTCGGCCGGTGCGGCACCGGCGCGGCCTGCGTCGCGGCGCGCGCCGGTGCCGTGAACGAATTGCCCTCTTCTGGATGGTTGACCTTCGCGATCAGGACACACAGCATGATCGCCGCAACCGGAACAATAGTTCGGACGATCCACTGCTTCATCGTCAACCGTGCCCGTCCCCGCCTCCGATCCCTGGGCTTTATGGGCGGGGTGCCCAAAAGGAAAGTGCAGACTCTCATGCTATGGACGGTGGCGGCCCCCTTCTTCACCGGCGGCGACGAAGGCGACCGCTGGCTCGACGATCTGGTCGACGCCCCCGCCCACCGATTTCTGAAGATTCCCGCCGCGCCGTCGCACGGCGGCGACTGGCACCGGCGCGCGACGCGGGCGACGCCGGTCGGGCAATGGCTGCGGCATTGGCGTCAGTCGGCGCGGGCGCTCGATCGCGGCGAAGGCGTGGTGACCGTCTTCCCCCAGCTCGCCCTGACCGCCGCGATCCAGCGCCGGATCGGGCGACGCGACACGCCGATCGTCGCCTGGTGCTTCAACGTCGGCCGCTTTCCGACGGGGTGGAAACAGCGCCTCGCGAGCTTCTTGCTGCGGTCGATCGACATGTTCGTCGTCCACAGCCGGGGCGAGGTAGCGCTGCTGCGCGACAGGTTGATGATCGACGAGGCGCGGGTCTGCTTCGTCCCGCTACAGCGCGCCGCCATTCCCGTCCTCGCCGAAGAGCAGACGGAGGCGCCGTTCGCGCTCGCCATGGGATCGGCCAACCGCGACTATGCGACGCTATACGAAGCGTGCCGGCGCACCGGGCTGCCGCTGGCGCTGGTCGCCGCGCGCCGCGCGCTACCGGCCGAGCAGCCGCCGCCGAACGTCACGCTGCACGCCAATCTCGATCCCGTCGCCTGCCTGCGCCTTGCCCAGCAGGCGCGCCTCTCGATCGTCCCGCTCGCCGACGTCGCGGCCGCTTCGGGTCAGATCACGATGGTCGAGGCGATGCGGATGGGCCGTCCGCTGATCGTCACCGACACGATCGGCAGCCGAGACTATGTCGTCGACGATGCGACCGGCCTGCTGGTCCCGCCGCGCGATCCGGCAGCGCTGGCGGCGGCGATGCAGCGGCTATGGGACGACGCGGCGCTGCGATCGCGCCTCTCCTCCGGAGCCCGGCGCTTCGCCGAGGACAACCTGTCCGACGAAGCCGCGGCAGCAGCCCTCGTCCGCATCCTCGACGCGGTCGCAACGCGCCGTCAGGGCTAACCGATAGCCGCCAATCCAGCCGCGACGACGTTGCGAGCCAGGAACCAGCTTAGCACGGCGCCCGGCACCAGAGCGGCGGTCAGCGCCGCATAATAGAGCCCGTGCTGGCGCAGCCGGAAAAGTCCCTGCCGGCGCAGCAGTGCGATGCTGTAGAGCAGCGCGCCGAGCTCGGCTACGGTCAGCGCGAGCGGCAGCGCCAATGCGCCGAGCGGCCGGAAGAAGGCGATGATCCACAGGACGAACAGCCCGAACCGCAGCAGGTTCGCGTGCAGGATCGGCGCGGTCCGCCCCATCGCGACCACGGTCTGGATGTTGGCGAAGCTGTCGAGATCGAAACCGACCCGCAGCAGCAGCACCGTGAAGTAGATCCAGCCATATTCGTAGCGATGGTCGAACAATATCCCGAACAACGCCGGCGCGGCGCCCATCCCGAAGCCGATCCCGGCGAAGAGCAGCAGGAACTGGCGCCGGCGGGCGGCGTAGAAGACCGCCGCCAGGCGCTCGGGCCCTTCACGCCACGCGCGCGACACCAGCGGGAAGAAATAGCGCTCGACATAGTTGCGCCCGAAGGGCTGGGCGGCGAGGGCGAGGTTCGACGGCAGGATATAGGCGCCGAAGCCGGCCATGCTGAACAGCCGCGCGAACAGGAATTTGTCCGACTGGGTGAGCAGCAGGGTCAGCAGGCTCGACGGCAGTACCCAGCGCGAGAAACGCGTCAGTTCCGTCGCGGCGCCCCGATTCCAGGCGAGCCGCGACCCGCCCTCGATCATCCGGAGGGTGAGCAGCATCCGCGCCGCCGCGCCGACATAGAGCCCGGCGAGCAGGGCGCGGTAATCGGGCACCATGAGGCACAGGACGAGGTTGAAGGCGACCTGCACCGCCAACGCGCCGAGCTCGACCAGGCAGACGGTCCCCACCCGCCCCTCGCGCTGGGCGAGCAGCAGCGTCATCGGACAGAGCGCATTCACCAGGAACAGCGGCGCCATCGCCGCGATCGGCGACGCCAGTTCGGGTTTTTCGAGGAACAGCGTGACCGGCCAGGCGGCGAGCAGCATCGCCAGCGTCAACAGTCCCGACTGGCCGAGCCGGATCGTCCAGAGAACGTCGAGCAGGCGGCGATCGCCGCCGCGCCGGTGCCGGACGACAAAGTCGAGGAAGCCCAGGTCCGACATCATCGTCAGCGTCACCATGATCGAGACGATGATGCCGACGACGCCGAACGCGTCCGGATCGAGCAGCCGGGTGAGGACGATGTTGCCCCCCAGCCGCAGCACCAGCGTCGCGGCGGTGAAGACGAACACCGTCGTCCCTGCCTCGTCGCGCATCAGACGCGCCATGGCAGCGAAACGCCTAAGCACCGGACCCCTCGCCGGGGCGCGGTTGACGATCGGCTATGGGCAAAAGCAGATTGCAGGCTAACATCGCTTCACCCCTTCCCGCAGCCGGCTTGATCGTGTGTAGGGTGCTGGGCGGGCTTGGAAAGTGGGAAAAGATGCCGAACGACGACAGCCCTTCGCTTTCCGTGGATCGTCGCCTCGCCCTGGCCGGCGCGATGCTGATGGTCGCCCTCCCCCTCGACCGCTCGGCAGCCGCCGAACCCGTCGGCGCCCTGCCGCAGGACGACGCGGAATTCGTCACGATCGACGGCTGGGTGCTGCGGCGCGACGACCTGGTCCGTCACGGCGGATGATCATCGACTTCAATAGCGAGACGCAGCGGCTCGACGACCGCGTCTACGACGTGGCCATCGCGGGCGGCGGCCCGGCCGGGATCAGCATCGCGCTCGCGCTCGCCGCGGCAGGGCGCTCGGTCGCGCTGATCGAAGGCGGCGGGCTCGACTTCAGCGAAGCTTCGCAGGCGAGCTACCGGGGCAGCCTGTCGGGCGCCGCCTACGGCCCGCTCGACGGCACGCGCCTGCGCTATCTCGGCGGCACATCGAACCACTGGACGGGCCGGTGCGGGGCGTTCGATCCGATCGACTTCGCGCCGCGCCGCAACCGCATCCTCCCCGGCTGGCCGATCGGGCGCGATGAAGTCTACCGCTTCGCGACGCAGGCGCGCACCATACTCGACCTGCCCCGGCCGCCGTTCCGGGCCGCGCGGCCGACACCGCTGCCCAGCAGATATTTCCGCCTGACCGAATTCGCGATGAGCCCGCCGACCCGCTTCCTCGGGAAATATCGCGAGCGGCTGCGCGCGGACCGGCGGATCGACTGCTATATCAACGCCAATCTCGTCCGGATCGGCGCGAACCAAAGCGGCGGCCATGTCGACGGCTATGACGTCCGCAACTATCGCGGCATCCGGCGCCGATTGCGGGCCCGCCGCTACGTCCTGGCGCTGGGGGCGATCGAGAACGCCCGCATGCTGCTCAATGCGGACGACGTCATGCCGACCGGTCTCGGCAACGGCTCCGGCATGGTCGGGCGCTGCTTCATGGAGCATCTCGACGTCAATCTCGGCAGCTTCGTGACGACCGACGAACGCTTCTGGCGCGCTGGGCCGGTGGGCTTCAATCCCTCGGTGGCGCTGATGCGGCAGCATGGGATCAGCAACGGCATCGTCTCGCTGACGCCGTCCATCAAGCCGCGCTATTACGGCCGGGCGGCCTTCCTGCGCGAGTGGATCAGCGGACCGGGCTGCCGGATCAATCCCGACTGGACCCGCAAGATCACCGGATCCTATTGCCCCGGCGACAATATCGTCACGTCGATGATCGAACAGATCGCCAATCCGGAGAGCCGGGTCCGGCTGACCGGCGAACGCGACGCGTTCGGCCTTCGCCGGATCGACCTCCACTGGTCGATCCACCGCAACGACATCGCCACGATCGAGATATTGGCGCGCGAGGTTGCGAAGGACCTCGCCCGCATGGACATCGCCCGGATGAAGATCGCGCCAGAGGTGCTCGGCCGCAGGATCAGCTCCTTCGGGGTCCAGTCGCACCATATGGGCACGACACGCATGTCGGCCGACCCGCGCTTCGGCGTGGTCGATGCGCGGCAGAAGGTGCACGGCATCGACAATCTCTACGTCGCGGGGTCGAGCGTCTATCCGACCGGTGGCGCGATCAATCCGACCTTCACCCTGGTGGCGATGTCGCTGCGGCTGGCCGACCATCTGGCGGCATTGTCCTGACGCCCCTCAGCGCAGCGCCGGCAATTTCTCACCCTCGACCTCGGGCAACGTCGCGACCAGCGGGGCGGGCTTAGCGATCCTCCGCGCCGCATCATGCGCGCGGGCGACTTCGAAGCGCAGCGCGATCAGCACGGCCGCGACGACGAAGCTCATCTGCATCGGCGCGGCCCAGCTGCTCATCAGCGCGAGCGAGACGAGCAAAGCCGCCTGGATGGCGACCAACGCCTGGGCGAGCAGCAATTGCTCGCGGTCAGGCCGCATCCGGCGGATCGACGGATAATGGAGGAAGGTGGAGAGCAGGAAGACGGCGAAGGGGAGCAACGACACCACACCGCCCTGGACGACGATCGCGAGATAGGTGTTGACGAGATCGACGATGCCCTGCCCCTGGATGAAGGCATCGAGCAACCCCTGCTGGATCGCTTCCCTATAGCCGAACCACACGCCATGGCCCAGCGCGCGGGGGACGCCGGTGACAAGCTCGAGCCGGTAGAGGGTCGACAGGCGCGCCTCGTCATGCCCGAGGATCGGCAGGGTGGTGATGACGGCCAGCCCCGCCAGCGGCATCAGCACCGCGAGCATGTAGCGCCCGCGCAGCGTCTGGAAGACCATGATCCCCACGGCGATCGCGACCATTCCCGATCGCGAGAGGGTCGAGGCGAGCCCGAGAAGGGCGGCGAAGCCCAGCGCGAGCATCGGCCCCGAGCGCCCGCGGGCCTGATAGAGCGCCCAGGCCGCGGTCGCCGCGAGGCCGAGCATGGCGCCCCCGGTCAGCGGATGGGCATAGGGGCCATAGGCCCGCGCGATGCCGCCCCGCTCGAGCCAGGTGGTGGGCATGTCGATCGTCCACAGGTCGCCCTTGACCCAGGCGATCCCGGCATAGAGCGGCCAGCGCCGCACGGTTTCGAAGATGCACAGCAAGCTCGCCGCCGCCGCGCCGAACAGAAGCAACCGCAACACGAGTTCGGGGCGAGCGATCCGGACGCGCGACAGGACGTGAAAGGTCAGCATGTAAGGGATGAAATAGTTCACCACGTTGCGCGCGATGCCGCTCGGCGGCGCCCGCAGCGAGACGCAGACGCAGAAGGTCAGCAGGAAGGCGAGCATGTAGAGATCGGTCATCACGAAGCGGCGGCGCTGGTGATGTTCGGGGTGGAGCAGATAGCCGGCGAGCAGCGCGCCGGCGAAGGACAGGAAGGGAGTGAGCGGCGCGATATAGGCGCCCGCCACCGCGAGCAACGATCCCGCCGCCGGCGCCCAGAAGAAGAAGAACAGATAGGTGGCCGACATCGGCACCCGCTTGTCGAAGCTGGCGACCATGACCAGCAGGAAGCCGATCTGGGTCAGCACCATCGGCGCGGCGCTCAGCATAAGGCAAGCCATCACTCCGCCGCCGATCACCAGCCGTGCGGCATAGACCTTCTCCCACCGCTCGCGGACGAGCATCGTCGCCGGCAGGGTGGCCAGGCCCAGCAGGGCGCAGATCACGACGGCGTTCTTCCAGAGAAACATCGATCACCATCGCCCCGAGGAAATGCACCTCCCTAATCCCGTCCTTCGCGTCCCGCGTAAAGAAGGAATGGCTTGATCCGTCCGCCATCTCACCCCAAATGGCGCTCATGCTGATCGAAACCGAACCGACCCCCAATCCGGCGACGCTCAAATTCCTCCCCGGGCGCACGGTGATGACGACGGGGACCCGCGATTTCGCCGATCCGGACGAGGCGTCTGCCTCTCCGCTCGCCGAGGCGCTGTTCTCGCTGGGCGATGTGACCGGCGTCTTCTTCGGCCGCGACTTCGTTTCGGTGACGGCGGCCGAGGGGGTCGAGTGGACCGGGCTCAAGCCGCAGGTACTCGGCGTCCTGCTCGATCATTTCTCGTCCGAGGCGCCGCTGTTCACCGGCGGCAGCGCAGCCGAGATCGCGATCGACGACGGCGACTTCACCGACGACCCGGCCGACGCCGACATCGTCGCGCAGATCAAGGATCTGATCGATACGCGGGTCCGCCCGGCAGTAGCGCGCGACGGCGGAGACATCGTCTATCGTGGGTTCCAGCGGGGCACTGTCTACCTGTCGATGCAGGGCGCCTGTTCAGGCTGCCCATCGTCGGCCGCGACGCTCAAGCAGGGCATCGAGACCCTGCTGAAGCATTATGTGCCCGAGGTGACCGAGGTCCGCGCCGCCTGATCGCGCGGCGTGGAGTGATGAAGAGGGGAATTGAAAGCATGGCCGAACCATTGTCCGAGCAGGGACGCGACCTGCTCTTCCGCGAGGCGCGCTCCTATAACGGCTATCTCGACAAGCCGGTCGGCGAGGACCAGCTCCGCCAGATCTGGGACCTGATGAAGTTCGGCCCGACCTCCGCCAACCTGTTCCCGGCCCGGATCGTCTGGTGCGTCAGCCAGGAGGCCAAGGAGAAGCTGGCCGGGCTCGCGTCGGGCACCAATGCGGCGAAGATCCGCACGGCGCCGGTGACGGCGATCATCGGCATGGACATGGCCTTCTACGACCATGCCCCCCGCCTCTTCCCGGTCTCGGACGCCCGCTCCTGGTTCATGGACGCGGACGGCGCCCCCAACGCGCCGCTGGTCCAGGTGACGGCGATGCGCAACAGCTCG
Source organism: Rhizorhabdus histidinilytica (assembly GCF_900167915.1). Taxonomy (GTDB): domain Bacteria; phylum Pseudomonadota; class Alphaproteobacteria; order Sphingomonadales; family Sphingomonadaceae; genus Rhizorhabdus; species Rhizorhabdus histidinilytica. The sequence continues at coordinate 92,103 of NZ_FUYM01000009.1, forward strand.
CTCCAGGGCGCCTATTTCATCTTCGCGGCGCGCGCCCTGGGCCTCGACACCGGCCCGATGTCGGGCTTCGACAACGACGCGGTCGACGCGGCCTTCTTCGCCGGCACCACCGTCAAGTCCAACTTCATCTCGACGCTCGGCTATGGCGACCCGGCCACGATCTTCGATCGCCTGCCCCGCCCGGCGTTCGAGGAGTTCACCAGGATCGCCTGACCCGGAATGTCGCGCGCGCTCGTTATCGACACCGCCACCGCGGCCTGTTCGGTGGCCCTGATCGAGGATGGCGCGATCGTTGCCGAGGCGCACGACGTCGTCGGCCGCGGCCATGCCGAACGGCTGATGCCGATGATTGCCGCCCTGCCCGGCGGCGGGCGCGCCGATGCGATCCTGGTCGATTGCGGCCCGGGCAGCTTCACCGGCGTCCGCGTGGGCCTCGCCGCAGCTCGCGCGCTCGCGCTCGGCTGGGGGATTCCGGTCCACGGCTATTCGTCGATGGCGGCGATCGCCGCCGCCGGGGCGACAGAGGCAGAGGGCGAGGCCTCGATCGGCGTCGCCCTGATCGGCGGCCATGGCGAGCTGTTCGTCCAGCGCTATGCGACCGCACCGCTCGCCGCGCTGTCCGAGCTCGCCTCGCTCCCGCCCGCCGCAGCGGCCGCCGCGGTGGCCGATGCCCATATCTTCGGATCGGGCGCCGACCAGCTCGTCGCCGCGCGCGGCAGCGGCGTGGCGCATGACCGGCTGCCCCGCGCGGCCGAGGCGATCGCGCTGCCGCCCGCCCTCGCCCAGCTTCCGCCAAGCCCCATCTACGGCCGCGGCGCCGACGCGAAGCCCGCGGCATGAGCGGGCTGGTCATCGAGGAGATCGGCTTCGACGGCATCGACGCGGTGATGACGGTGATGAACCGCGCGTTCGATCCAGGCTATGGCGAGGCCTGGACCGAGCCCCAGCTCCTGTCGATGATGGCGATGCCCGGCACCTGGCTGTCGCTCGCAAGGATCGGGGACGTCCCCGCCGGCTTCGCGCTCAATCGGCTGATCGCCGACGAAGCCGAGCTGCTGCTGCTCGCGGTCGCGCCCGAAAGCCGCCGCCTCGGCATCGCCTCCGCACTGATCGCGCGATCGTTCGACTTGCTACGCCTCCGTAATGGAGTGCGTCTTCACCTTGAAGTGCGCCACAATAATCCAGCAATCGAACTATACAAAAAGGCGGGATTCCGCGCCGTCGGCCGTCGCCCTGCTTATTATCGCGCCACAGATGGACAAATGCACGACGCCTTAACCTTATCTTGTCCCGTTTGAACTGGTTTGACAGGTCATTTCTCGCGAAACGAGTTGCAATTCGGCCCGAATGAGAGCAGAGGCCCGAAATTGAGTGGGCGCAGGGGTGCTCAAAGACTAGCCTCGTGATATTTTTGAATAAGGATTGCATCATGTCGGACAATAATGGGCTCACCGAGACGTTGATTGCTTTGACCGCGGACATCGTTTCCGCGCATGTCAGCAACAATAGTGTCGCCGTTTCCGATCTTCCGCAGCTGATTCAGAACGTCCACAATGCGCTGGCGTCGCTTGGCGACGAGGTGGCGGAGCCGGAAGTGAAGCAGGAGCCCGCCGTCTCGATCCGCGCCTCGATCAAGCCCGACTACATCGTCTGCCTGGAGGACGGCAAGAAGCTGAAGATGCTCAAGCGCCACCTGATGACCCATTATCAGATGACGCCCGAGCAGTATCGCGCCAAGTGGAACCTGCCGGCCGACTATCCGATGGTCGCCCCCAACTACGCCGAGCAGCGCCGCTCGCTCGCCAAGAAGATCGGCCTCGGCACCAAGCGCCGGACCCGCTGATCGCGAAAACATGGCCCGGGGGTGGGAAAATCCCTCCCCGGGCTCTTTCGGACCAACCCGATCTTGTTTTCGCATGTGCAATACGGCTAACAAGGCGGTCCTATGCCGGGCAAGATCGACATCGAACAGCTCTGCGCGGACAAGGGCCTGCGCATCACCGAACAGCGGCGCGTGATCGCCCGCGTTCTCTCCGACGCCGAGGATCATCCCGACGTCGAGCTGCTGCACCAGCGTGCCGCCGCGATCGATCCGGGGATCTCGATCGCCACGGTCTACCGCACCGTCCGCCTGTTCGAGGATGCCGGCATCCTCGAGCGCCACGATTTCGGCGACGGCCGCGCCCGATACGAAGCGGCGCCCGAAACCCATCACGACCATCTGATCAACGTCGAGACCGGCGAGGTGATCGAGTTCGTCGACGGCGAGCTCGAGGAATTGCAGCGCCGCATCGCCGAGAAGCTGGGCTTCCGCCTGGTCGACCATCGGCTCGAACTCTACGGCGTCTCGGCCAACCGCACGAAATAATCCACCGGTGCGCCGTTCGAGAGCGATCGCGCGCGTCGTCGTCGGGCTGTCGGTCCTCGCCTTCTGCCTGGTCGGCTATGCGCTGACCTGGCCGGTGCGCCGGCGGATCGGTTGGGTTCGCTTCTTCCTGCAATGGTTCGGCGAGGCGATGGGCCTCGACGTGCGGGTCGAGGGCCGGCCGCTCGGCCGCGACGTGCTCTATGTCGCCAACCATGTGAGCTGGCTCGACATATTGGCGCTCGGCGGGGCCACGCCGACCCGGTTCATCTCCAAGGACGACGTCGGCAGCTGGCCGCTGGTCGGGATGCTCGCGCGGATCGGGGGCACGATCTTCATCGACCGCACCAGCCGCCGCGCCGCGCACGGCCAGGTCGACCAGCTCGGCCAGGCGCTGCTCGACCACCATCCCGTCGCACTGTTCCCGGAGGGGACGACCGGCGACGGCCGCTCGCTCTTCCCGTTCCGCCCGGCGCTGTTCGCCTCGGTCGCGCCGCCGCCGCCCGGCATCGCCGTCCAGCCGGTCGCGATCGACTATGACGCGGCGGCGAGCGAGATCTGCTGGACTGGCGACGAGGACCTCGGCCCCAATGCGAAGAAGGTGCTCGGCCGGCCGGGCCGGCTGCGCTGCACGATCCGTTTCCTCGATCCGCTGCCGCCGTCGGACGACCGCAAGGCGCTGGCGGCGCGGGCCCAGGCCGCCGTCGCCGCCGCGCTCGCCCTGCCCCTGAGCTGACGCGCATCTTTCGCATCGCCGCCGCTTCGGCTATGGGCCGCGGCATGTCGCGCCCAGCCCCCAAGAGCTTTCACGTCAAGTCGTTCGGCTGCCAGATGAACGTCTATGACGGCGCGCGCATGGCCGAGCTGCTCGAGGCGCAGGGCATGCACGCCGCCGACAGCGCCGATGCTGCCGACCTGGTCGTGCTCAACACCTGCCACATCCGCGAGAAGGCGGCCGAGAAGGTCTATTCGGACATCGGCCGGATCGTGAAGAAGGCCGCCGGCGCCGAGGAGGGCCGGTCGCGCCCGATGATCGCCGTCGCCGGCTGCGTCGCCCAGGCCGAGGGAGCCGAGATTCCGCGCCGGGCACCCGCAGTCGACATCGTCGTCGGGCCGCAGGCCTATCACAACCTGCCCCAGCTCGTCGCCGACGCCGCCGAGGGTCGCCGCGCGCTCGACACCGACATGCCCGCCGCGTCGAAGTTCGACGCGCTGCCCAGGCGACGACGCCAGGGGCCGACCGCCTTCCTGACCGTGCAGGAGGGCTGCGACAAATTCTGCACCTATTGCGTCGTCCCCTATACGCGCGGAGCGGAGATCTCGCGGCCATGGGGTGCGATCGTCGACGAGGCGAAGGCGCTGGTCGACGCCGGCGCGCGCGAGATCACCCTGCTCGGCCAGAACGTCAACGCCTGGACGGGCGAGGACGATCGCGGCCGGGCCCAGGGGCTCGACGGGCTGATCCGCGCGCTCGACGCCCTGCCCGGCCTCGCCCGCATCCGCTACACCACCAGTCATCCCAACGACATGAGCGACGGCCTGGTCGCCGCGCATGGCGAGGTGGCGAAGCTGATGCCGTTCCTGCATCTGCCGGTGCAGGCGGGATCGGACCGCATCCTCAAGGCGATGAACCGCAGCCACGACGCCGCCGGCTATCTGCGCCTGATCGAGCGGGTCCGCGCGGCGCGGCCCGATATCGCGGTCTCGGGGGACTTCATCGTCGGCTTCCCCGGCGAGACCGACGAGGATTTCGAGGCGACCCTGGCCATCGTCCGCGCGGTCGACCACGCCCAGGCGTTCAGCTTCAAATACAGCCCGCGCCCCGGCACCCCCGCCGCGACGATGGACGGCCAGGTCGCCCCGGCGGTGATGGACGAGCGGCTGCAACGGCTCCAGGCGCTGCTCAACGAGCAGCAGCACCGTTTCAATCTCGCGACGGTCGGCCAAAGCTGCGAAGTGCTGATCGAGCGCGACGGCAAGAAGCCCGGCCAGCGGATCGGCAAGTCGCCCTGGCTCCAGTCCGTGATCGTCGAGGATGGGCCGGCGATCGGCACGCTGGTGACGGTCGACATCGTCTCGGCCGGGCCGAACAGCCTGAGCGGCGTGATCGTCGGACAAAAGGCCGCGTAGTTTGTTTGGCCTCAGGCACCGGCGGTCACGTCCGTGACCTTGGCTATCCTCGCATAAGCTCGGGCGCGCGTTCGCGCTTGCGGAGCCCTGACGAGCTCCGACGCAGAACTCGTGCGGTGGAACGGGGCGCATAGCGTCCCGCAAGGCCGAACGGCCGCCCGAGCTTATGCGAGGATAGCCAAGTGCGCGGATGCGCACGCCGGCGCTTGAGGCTACAGCGAACAGCGTCACCCAACTGCCACATCGGCGGTGGATAACTATGCCGGTCCACCGCTTTTGCTCTTCGCATGGGTCGAAATGCGCGTAGGATCGTTGACACCCGACGACACCCCGTCAGGGGGTCGATAAAGGAAAGGAAACTGCCGCTCCTTATGTCGCGCAAGCCCGTTCCCGCGCAGGCCGGAGATCGCGCCCGGCTCGAGATCCTCTTCGACAAACCCCAGCTCCTCGGCCGATTGTTCGGTGAGTTCGACCAGAATCTGGTGGCGATCGAGAACCGGCTGGGGGTCTATATAGCGGCCCGAGGGAACAAGCTGCAGATAGAAGGCGAGGCCGAGGCCGCCGGACGCGCCCGCGAGGTGCTGACCGGGCTGTATAACCGGATCGTCCAGGGCCAGGACATCGACACCGGCGCGGTCGAGGCGGTGATCGCGATGTCGGCCGAGCCGACGCTGGACGGCATCATCCGCAACGACGTCTCCGATCCGCCCAAGGTGATGATCCGGACGCGCAAGAAGACGATCGTCCCCCGCTCCGCCACCCAGATCCGCTACATGGAGGCGCTCAACCGCTCCGACATCATCTTCGCCCTGGGCCCGGCGGGCACCGGCAAGACCTATCTGGCGGTGGCGCAGGCGGTGCAGCAGCTCATCCAGGGCACCGTCGACCGGCTGATCCTGTCGCGCCCGGCGGTCGAGGCAGGCGAGCGGCTCGGCTTCCTCCCCGGCGACATGAAGGAGAAGGTCGATCCCTATCTACGCCCGCTCTACGACGCGCTCTACGACATGCTGCCGACCGAGCAGGTCGAGCGCCGCATCGCCAGCGGCGAGATCGAGATCGCGCCGATCGCCTTCATGCGGGGCCGCACGCTGAGCGACGCGTTCGTCATCCTCGACGAGGCGCAGAACACCACTCCCGCGCAGATGAAGATGTTCCTGACCCGCTTCGGCCAGAACAGCCGCATGGTCGTGTGCGGCGACCCGCGCCAGGTCGACCTTCCCGACATCGGCAAGTCGGGCCTCGCCGACGCAGTCGGCCGGCTCGAAGGGATAGACGGCATCGCGACGATCCGCTTCGGCGCCGCCGACGTCGTCCGCCACCCGATCGTCGGCCGCATCGTCGAGGCCTATGAGGGGCCCGACAATCCATGATCGAGGTCGCGGTACAGGCGGAGCCCGACTGGGACGACGGCACCGACTGGGAAAGGCTTGCGATCGAGGCGGTGACGGCGGCGATGCGGACGACGCCGCACGCCGCGATGCTCGACGCCGCCTATATGGCCGAGGTGTCGATCCGGCTGACCGACGACGACGAGGTCCACGCGCTCAACCGCCAATATCGCCAGAAGGACAAGCCGACCAACGTGCTGAGCTTCCCGATGGTGCAGGACGACCTGATCGAGGGGTTGGACAACAGCGACGACGGCGAGGTGCTGCTCGGCGACATCATCCTCGCGCGTGGAGTATGCGTGCGCGAGGCGGTCGAGAAAGGCGTGCCCGCCGCTGAGCATGCGACCCACCTGATCGTCCACGGCACGCTCCACCTGCTCGGCTACGACCATATCGAGGACGACGAGGCGGAGGCGATGGAGGACATGGAGCGTGCGGCGCTCGCCACGCTCGGGATCGACGACCCCTACGCCATCACCGAGGATTGAACCGGATCGCGACGGGATCATGACACGCTCATCCCCCCCGCTCACCCTGAGGAGGCATTGAGCGAAGCCGAAATGCCCGTCTCGAAGGGGTTCGAGGCTTGAGATCCTTCGAGATGGGCCTTCGCCAAGCTCAGCCCTCCTCAGCCTGAGCAGGGGTGAAAGCTGTCGCGTCCGACCTACCCAGCCGCGATGCGCGGCTTCAGCGTGTGGAGCGACGGCGCCGGCGCGGCGCGCAGCCGGTCGGCGAGCCGATCGGCGGTGCGCATCGCCAGCGCGACGATCGTCAGCGTCGGATTGGCCCAGCCCGAGGTCGGGAACAGCGAACTGCCGGCGACATGGAGATTGTCGAGGCCATGGACGCGCCCATGCACGTCGGTGACGCCCCGGCGCGGATCGTCGGACATGCGGGTCGTGCCCATGTGGTGGTAGCCGCCGATCGGGTGGGTGCTGATCAGCGGATCAGTCGTCCAGCGGCGCGGCTCCTCGGCCAGCCAGGGCGCAGGCTCGACCCGGCCGAGGCCGAGACGCCGCAGCTCGCGGCCCAGTGCATCGACCAGCCCGCGCACGCTGTCGACGTCGATCGCACTGGTCCGCCAGTCGAGCTGCGCGCGCGGCATCCCGGTGGCGTCGAGCGCATCGCCCAGCTTGACCCGGCTGTCCGGATTGGGCGCCTGTTCGGCCCGCACCACCAGCGCCAGATCGGTCAGGCCGAGCTTCTCCAACGCCCAGGGGCGGGCGGGATCGACGACCTTCTGGAGGCTGTTCACCGTCCGCTTCATCATCTTCCACAGATGACGGCCGCGCGCCGTGGGCGCCGTGTCGTGCTTGATCCGTTCATAGGCGGCGAGCAGCAGCGCCTGCCGCCCCTCCGCCGGCCGCCGGCCCGCGAGGGTCAGCGAGGTGTTGAGCAGGCCTTCGCGCGCCTGCAGCGCCGGCGCGGCGGCGATCAGCGGCGCGACCGACAGCGCGCCGACCCTGTGCCGGCCGAAGGCGCGCAGCAGCGCCCAGGTCGCGCCGCCGACGACCTTGCCGCCACGCGCATGCGGATGCTCCATGAAATAACGGCCGACCTGATCGTGGCCGTTGCCAAGCCCGCAGCGCATCACCGATCGCGAGGCGAGCAGCAGGCGCGGATTCTCGATCCCGCCGGCGGCCAGCACATAGTGCCGCGCGGTGACCGCCAGCCGCCGCCCCGCCAGGTTGCGGACCAGCAACCGTTCGACGCCCCGCGCCGATCCCGCCGCCATGATCTCGCGCACCGTCGCGTGGGTGACCACGGTGCAGCGCGGATGATCGAGCAGGTCGCGGCTGTTGGCATGGCTGAACCGGTCGAAACGCTCGTCGAACAGCCAGGTCGGCGTCGCCAGTTCGTCGCCCGCGAAAGCCGGCAGCAGCGGATCGAGCGCCTCGGCGAGATCGGGCAGGATGCGGGGCAGGCCGAAGGCGGCGCGCGCCTCGGCATAATAGGGTGCGATCTCGTCATGACCGAACGGCCAGCCCGAATGGGGGATCCAGGGACGGCGCTCGAAGTCGATCGGGTCGAACTCGGCGCAGCGGCCACCCCAGATCGCGGTGGTACCGCCGAAGAAGCGCAGCCGCGCATCCTCCAGCCGGTAATAGTCCTCGCCGACATTCTCGCCGGCGTTGAGCGCCGAGGGGCCGGGTTCGTGATCGAAGCCGCCGCTTTCGAGCAGGATGACCGACAGCCCCTCCGCCAGCAGGCGGCGGCACACGGTGATGCCGGCCGCGCCGGCGCCGATGACGGCGACGTCGGCGGTCATCCCGTCGGGCCCGCCATGATCGAGGTCGATATGCATGGCGTCAGGCCCTTCCCGCCCGTCGACGGCCGGGAAGCGAGAGGGAAAGCACACACAACATCTGCCTAATACGCCCGAGAAGCGATCTTTATTCCTTCGGCGGAAGGGATTTTTCGGGCGGAAGCCGTGGCGCCGCCCCATATGCAAAGATGGGATTGCCCCCCGGGGCCGATTTCGGTTAGCGAATCAGCGCTTGAAAACGGCGCAAGAAAGACGATGCCCGACGACAGTAGTAGCAGCGCCGCGGACAGCGGCGGACGATGGTGGCGCGGGCTGCGCTCGCTCTTTGCACCCGAGCAAGAGCCCAGTCTGCGCGACCAGATCGAGGAAGTCATCGAGGAGCATGAGGGCGATGGCGGCGCAGGGGACGACCTGTCCTCCGCCGAGCGCGAGATGCTCCGCAACATCCTGCACTTCGGCGAACGCACCGTCGGCGACATTGGCGTGCCGCGCGGCGACATCGTCGCCGTGCCCGAGACGATCAGCTTCGACGAGCTGGTCGCCCGCTTCGCCGAGGCCGAGCACAGCCGCCTGCCCGTCTATGGCGAGGATCTCGACCATGTCATCGGCATGGTCCATGTGAAGGACGTGTTCCGGATCACCGCCACCGGCGCGCCGCGCCCGGCGACGATCGCCGGGCTGGTCCGCCAGCCGCGCTACGTGCCCTCGTCGATGCGGATCATCGACCTGCTCGCCGAGATGCGCGAGACGCGGACCCATCTGGCGATCGTGCTCAACGAATATAGCGGCACCGACGGGCTGGTGACGATCGAGGACCTCGTCGAGGAGATCGTCGGCGATATCGAGGACGAGCATGACGAGAAGGAAGCCGACCTGCTCGTGCCCCTCGACGATGCGATCTGGTCGGCCGACGCCCGCGCCGAGCTGGAGGACGTCGCCCGGCTGATCGATCCCCGGCTCGCCGACATCGACGACGATGTCGAGACGCTGGGCGGCCTCGCCTCCGCGCTGGCGGGGCAGGTGCCGCAGGCGGGGCAGATCGTCGAGCATCCGAGCGGCTGGCGGCTCGAGATCACCGATGCCGACGAGCGCCGGGTGCGGCAGCTGCTGCTCCACCCGCCGGCCGAGACGCCTGATCGGGAAAGCTGAGCGATAATTTCGGAACCTTTTCCGGGGCTTCTCGCTCTCCTGACATGACGATCGCGTCCCGAATGGGCTATAGGGGCGGAACGAAGTCTGTCGGAGAGGTCCCGTGACGACCAAGAAGAAGCTGCTCATCGCCCTGCCCGTCGTCCTGATCGTCGCGGCGGTCGCAGCCCTCTACGTGCTGGCGACGCGCGAGCATGCCGAGATCGCCTTCGCCAAGGTGACCGGTCCCACGCCCGAACTCAGCGAGCCGCGCGAGACGCTGCTGCCGACCCTGGCCGTCGCCAAGGCGGTCGGCTGGAAGGCGGGCGAGAAGCCGGTCGCCGCCCGGGGACTGTCGGTCGCGGCCTTCGCCGAGGGCCTCACCCACCCGCGCTGGATCTACGTCCTGCCCAATGGCGACGTGCTGGTCAGCGAGAGCAACTCGCCGGCGCGCGACGCGGAGAATGGCGGCGGCGGCATCACCGGCTTCATCATGAACAGGGCGATGGCCCGGGCGGGCGCAGGCATCCCCTCTCCCAACCGCATCATCCTGCTGCGCGATGCCGACGGCGACGGCAAGGCCGAGCTCAAGACGGTGCTGATCGCCGGGCTCAACTCGCCGAGCGGCATGGCCTGGGCCGACGGCCAGCTCTACATCGGCAACACCGACGCGGTCGTCCGCGTGCCCTTCACGCCTGGCCAGACGAAGATCGACGCCAAGCCGGTCGTCGTCACGCGGCTGCCGGGCGGCTATAACCATTGGGCGCGCAACCTGCTGCTCGCGCCCGATGGCAAGTCGCTCTACGTCGCGGTCGGATCAGCCTCCAACATCGGCGAGCGCGGCATGGAACTCGAGACGAAGCGCGCCGCGATCCTTCAGGTCGCGCTGCCTTCGGGCAAGGACCGCGTTTTCGCCTATGGGCTGCGCAACCCGAACGGCATGGCCTATGAGCCGACCACCGGCGACCTGTGGACCGTCGTCAACGAACGCGACATGCTCGGGTCGGACATGGTGCCCGACTATCTGACCGAGGTGCAGCTCGGCGGCTTCTATGGCTGGCCCTGGTATTATTGGGGCGGCGTCGTCGACAAGCGCGTGCCGGAGCCGGAGGACGACCTGCAATCCTATGTGATCCGCCCCGATTATGCGCTCGGGCCGCACGTCGCCGCGCTGGGCCTGACCTTCTCCGAGGGGGCGATCCTCGGCCCCGACTATGCCAGCGGCGCCTTCATCGCCGAGCACGGCTCGTGGAACCGCCGCCCGCTGTCGGGCTACAAGCTGGTGTTCGTGCCGTTCGCGCAGGGCAAGCCGATGGGTCAGCCCCGCGACGTGCTGACCGGTTTCCTCTCGCCCGCCGGCGAGGCGCGCGGCCGTCCCGTGGCGGTGGCGATCGGCAAGCGCGGCGGCCTGATGATCACCGACGACGTCGGCGGCAAGATCTGGCGGGTGACGGCTGCGGCGCCTGCGAAGTAGGGAACAGTGTCATCCCGGCGAAAGCCGGGATCTCCCTGCCTTCGGGCCGGCAACGGGACATTGAAGAAAAGGGAGGTCCTGGCTTTCCGCCAGGATGACCGCCTTAGTCGATCAGATGAGCTGGCCGAGCTTCGACGGCGCGGGGAAGCCGGCGCCGGTTCCCTCGGCCGGGAGCGGCGGCGCTTCGAAGCGGTGCCAGCCGCCCGCCGACAGCCGTTCGAGCGGCTGGAAGCGGGTCTTGTACTGCATCCGCGCCGAGCCCTCGACCCAATAGCCGAGATAGACATAGGGCAGGCCGCTTTCGGCGGCGCGGCGGATATGCTCAAGGATGATGAAAGTGCCGAGGCCGGGGCGCGAATCGTCCTCGGTCTCGAAGAAGCTGTAGACCATCGACACCCCGTCCGACTGGGTGTCGGTCAGGCAGGCGCCGACCAGCTTGCCCGGCCGGCCGTTCGCCGCGGGCTCGCGATATTCGACGACATGGGTCTTGACCGGGGTCTGTTCGACCATGTCGGCGAAGTCGAGCTCGTCCATCTGCGCCATGCCGCCGCCGGGATGACGGGCCTTGAGATAGCGACGCAGCAGCGCGAACTGTTCCTCGGTGGTCCAGGGCTTGCAGACGCTGATGTCGAGATCGGCATGGCGGCGCATCAGCTTGCGCTGGCTGGCATTGGGCCGGAACTCGCCGGCGACGACACGGACCGAGACGCAGGCCTGGCAATCGACGCAGGTCGGGCGGTAGGCGACGCCCTGGCTGCGGCGGAAGCCGATCCGGCCGAGCGCGTCGTTGAGCTCGGAAGCGTTGGGGCCCGACAATTCGGTGAACACCTTCCGCTCGGTACGGCCCGCCAGATAAGGGCACGGGCCGGGAGTCGTCACGAAGAAGCGCGGAAATCGGAACTGCGCCGTCATTCGAAAGCCTGCTCCATGAAGTTGCCCGAACCCACCGGTCCATGACTATGCCTACGCATGAACGTCATGAAAAGAGCATTAACCTTGAATCTTTTGTCGGCGCATTGTTTGGGCCTCAAGCGCCGGCGCGGACATCCGCGGCCTTGGCTATCCTCGCATAAGCTCGGGCGGCCGTCGGCCTTGCGGTCCCTGCGGGACCGTTCCATCGCAAGAGTTGATCGTCGGAGCCCGACAGGGCTCCGCAAGCGCGAACGCGCGCCCGAGCTTATGCGAGGATAGCCAAGCGAGGCGGATGCCTCGCGCCCGGCGCCTGAGGGCCAAACAGAAAACCCGTGGAAGCGGGATTTTATCCCGCTTCCACGGTCTTCACTTCATAGCCTTCGTGGTTCAGCGCCTTGAGCAGCCGCTCAAGATGCGCGGCGTCGCGGGTCTCGCATTCGATCTCGGCGATCAGGCCCTTGGCAGGCAGCGTCGTGAAGACGCGCTGGTGATAGACCTCGACGATGTTGACCTGCTGCTCGTCGAACACGCGGGCAACGTGGAACAGCGCGCCCGGCCGATCCTGCAGCCGGATGCTGAGCCGGGCGAGCCGGCCCGAGCGGGCGAGGTCGCGCAGCAGCACGTTGGCGAGCAGCCGGGTGTCGATGTTGCCGCCGGTCAGGATGATGCCGACATTGCGGCCGCGCACCAGCTTGGGATGGGCGAACAGCGCCGCGAGGCCGGCGGCGCCGGCGCCCTCGACCACGGTCTTCTCGATCTGGAGCAGCGTCGATACCGCGGTCTCCAGCTCGCGCTCGGCGACCAGCACGATGTCGTCGACCAGCGAACGGACGATGCCCGAGGTGACCGCCCCCGGCTGCTTGACCGCGATGCCCTCCGCCAGCGTATCGCCGTCGCAGGGCAGGATCAGGCCCTTCATCTTGGCGTACATCGAGGGATAGAGTTCGGCTTGGACGCCGATCACGCGCTTCGGGCTGGCCGCTGCGCGCGCGACCACCGCCGATCCCGAGATCAGCCCGCCGCCGCCGATCGGCACGACCAGCGTGTCGATCTCCGGCGCGTCCTCGAGCATTTCGAGCGCGACCGTACCCTGGCCGGCGATCACATCGGGATCGTCGAACGGATGGACGAAGGTCAGCCCCTCGCGCTGTTCGAGCTGCCGGGCCGCCTCATAGGCGTCGTCGAAGCGCTCGCCCGCCATGATGACGCGAGCGCCATGGCCCTCGGTCTGCTGCACCTTTACCGTCGGGGTCGGCTTCGGCATGACGATGGTGACCGGGATGCCGAGCCGGGCGCCATGATAGGCGAGGCCCTGTGCATGGTTGCCGGCCGACGCGGCGATCACGCCGCGCTCCTTCTGGGTGTCGGTGAGCTGGAGCAGCTTGTTGAGCGCGCCACGCTCCTTATACGCGGCGGTGAACTGGAGATTCTCGAACTTCAGCCAGACATTGGCGCCGGTAATGGCGCTGAGCGTGCGGCTCTTCAGGACGGGGGTACGCACGATCGACGAGGAAATCCGCGCGTGGGCCGCACGGACATCATCGATCGTCACGGGAACGCCATCGGCGTCGTTCTGGATCTGCACGCTTGCCATAGTGGGCGCGCCATAGCCGATTAGTCAGCAGACTCCTAGCGCCACGGAAAAATCCCCCTTATGCGGAAAGCCATGGCAAAGGTGACCTTCCTGGGGCTGGGCGCGATGGGCGCCCCCATCGCACGACATCTGGCCGAAGCCGGCCACGACGTCACCGTCTACAACCGCACCCGCGCAAAGGCGGAAGCCTGGGTCGAGCAGCACGGCGGGCGCTGGGCGCCGACCCCCGCGGCGGCGGCCGAGGATGCCGATGCGGTGCTGAGCTGCGTCGGCGCCGACGGCGACCTGGAGGCGGTGACGCTGCGCAAGGACGGCTGCTTCGCGGCGATGAAGAAGGGCGCGCTCTATGTCGACCACACCACCGCCTCCGCGAAGATCGCCCGCCAGCTCGCGGTCGAGGGGCGCGATCGCGGCCTGCTCGTCGTCGACGCACCGGTGTCGGGCGGCCAGTCCGGCGCCGAGGCGGGAACGCTGTCGATCATGTGCGGCGGTTCCGACAAGGCGATGGAGGCGGCGATCCCGCTGATGCAGGCCTATTCGTCGCGGATCGTCCATATCGGCGGCCCCGGCGCGGGGCAGACCACCAAGATGGTCAATCAGATCTGCATCGCCGGCGCGATGCAGAGCGCGGCCGAGGCGCTGCGCTTCGCCCAGAATGCCGACCTCGACCTCGATCGTGTGTTCGAGGCGGTTTCGGGCGGTGCCGCGGCGAGCTGGTATCTGCTCAACCGCTGGAAGACGATGGCGGAGGACAGCTTCGACTTCGGCTTCGCGGTCGACTGGATGCGCAAGGACCTCGGCATTGCGATCGAGGAGGCCCGCGCCAACGGCGCCTCGCTGCCCTTCGCGGCGCTCGCCGACCAGTTCTACGCCGACGCCCAGGCGCTCGGCTGCGGCCGGGAGGACATCTCCTCGGTGGTGAAGCGGCTGCCCAAGGGATGATCCGCCCCCTCTCCCTGTGGGGGAGAGGAAAGGGTCTTGCCCTCGCGCTCGCCCTCCTCGCCTCGCCCGCCCTCGCCGACGGCCTGATCGACAACGCCAACGGCTACACCTTCGACGGCAAGGGCCAGCTCGTCCGCTTCAACGGCCTGCTGATCGACGATCAGGGCAAGGTCGCCAGGCTGCTCGACCGCGACGACAAGCGGCCCGAGAAGCTCGACTTCCGGCTCGATGCGAGGGGGCGCACCGTCGTCCCCGGCCTGATCGACGCGCACGGCCATGTCATGGGGCTGGGCGAGGCGGCCCTGTCGCTCGACCTGTCGGGGACGAACAGCCTTGCCGAGGCGCAGGCAGCGCTGCGCGCCTATGCCGCCGATCGCCCCACCCCGCCCTGGATCCGCGGGCGCGGCTGGAACCAGGAGCGCTGGGGACTGGGCCGCTTCCCGACGGCGGCGGACATCGACGCGATCACGCCCGGCCGGCCGGTGGTGCTCGACCGGGTAGATGGCCATGCGCTGCTCGCCAACACGGCGGCGATGGCGGCCGCCGGGATCACCGCCGCGACCAAGGACCCGGCCGGCGGGCGGATCGAGCGCGACGCGAAGGGCAAGCCCACCGGCGTGTTCGTCGACGCCGCGCAGGAGCTGATCCGCAAGGCCGTGCCGCCGATGCTGCCGCGCGACCGTGACGCCGCGCTCGCCAAGGCGCAGGAGATATTGCTTGGCTTCGGCATCACCGCGATCGCCGATATGGGCACGTCGGGCGAGGACTGGCTGGTGATGCGCCGCGCCGGCGACGCCGGCCGGTTGCGGGTGCGGATCATCTCCTATGCCGGGGGCATCCCGACGCTGCTCGCCGTCGCCGGCACCGGGCCGACGCCGTGGCTCTATGACGGCCGGCTGCGGATGATCGGCGTCAAGCTCTACGACGACGGCGCGCTCGGCTCGCGCGGCGCCTGGCTCAAGGCGCCCTATGCCGACGCGCCCGGCCAGACCGGCCTGAGCTTCCTCGACGACACCAAGCTTCGCAACCTGATGAGCCGCGCCGCGATGGACGGCTTCCAGACCGCTGTCCATGCGATCGGCGATGCCGCCAACGCACAGGTGCTCGACGCGATCGACGAGCTCGCCGCCACCTACAAGGGCGACCGTCGCTGGCGGATAGAGCATGCTCAGATCATCGATCCAGCCGATCTGTCGCGCTTCGCGAAGCACGGCGTCGTCGCCTCGATGCAGCCCGTCCACCAGACCTCGGACCGGCTGATGGCCGAGGCGCGGCTGGGGCAGGCGCGGCTCGGCGGCGCCTATGCGTGGAAGGCGATGCTCGACAACAAGGTGCCGCTCGCCTTCGGCTCCGACGCACCGGTCGAAAGCCCCAACCCCTTCCCCGCGCTCGCGGCGGCGGTGAGCCGGCAGGACGCGGCGGGACAGCCGCCGGGCGGCTGGCAGCCTCAGCAGAGCGTTACCCTGGCCGAGGCGTTCCGCGCCTTCACCGCGACCGCCGCCTATGCCGGCTTCGCCGAGGACCGGATCGGCACGCTGACGCCGGGCCACATGGCCGATTTCCTGATCCTCGATCGCGACATCTTCACCGCCGGAATCGCCGACCTGCGCACCGCCCGGCCGCTCGAGACCTGGATCGGCGGCAAGCGCGCCTGGACTGCTCCCCAGGGCGGGCAGGCATCATCAAACTGACATGGAGCGCGGGCAACGCGATGGTCCGCACGCCCGAAAGAAGCAACCTATGACCATGAAGACGCTGTTCGCCGCCGCCCTGCTCGCCCTTGCCGCAGCCGCCCAGGCGGCGCCGCCGCCCAAGCCGAAGCTGATCCTTGCCATCTCGGTCGACCAGTTCTCCAGCGAGGTGTTCAACCGCTACCGGTCGAGCTACCGGGCGGGCCTCGCCACCCTGTCGCGCGGGGTCGCCTATCCGGTCGCCTATCACAGCCATGCCTCGACCGAGACCTGCCCCGGCCATTCGGTGATCCTGACCGGCCGCTTCCCCGCCGGCACCGGCATCGTCGCCAACAGCTGGATCGATCGCAAGACGGGCAAGTCGGTCTATTGCGTCTCGGTGCCCGCCCAGTCCGATCCGAAGGCGCGCGGACCGCAGAATATCCGCGTCACCACACTGGGCGACTGGATCAAGGCGGCCGAACCCGGCGCGCGCAGCTTCGCCGTGTCGGGCAAGGACCGCGCCGCCATCGCCATGGCGGGCAAGACCGCCGACGGCGTCTATTGGTGGAACGACGGCGAGGGCTTCGGCACCTCCTCCTTCGCCGGTCCCGCGACCCCGGCGGTGACCGAGCCAGCCGCGGCCTTCGACGCGCCGCTGCTGAGCCGGTGGAAGACGGTGCGGCCGACGCTGTGGCCGACCCTGCCGAAGCGCTGCGCCGCGCTGCGCAAGCCGCATCGCTTCGGCCAGCTCGACGTCTCGGGCAATGTCCCGCCCGAAGCCGAGATCGAGGCGATGAAGGCCGGCGACTATCTCGACGGCCGCGCCTTCCAGGCGGCGCTGCGCGCCTCGCCACTGTTCGATTCGCTGACCGTCGATTTCGCCACGCGACTGATCGCACGCGAGAAGCTCGGCCATGGTCCGGCCACCGACGTGCTGGCGGTCAGCCTGTCGGCGACCGATTATGTCGGCCATCGCTTCGGCAATGGCGGCGCCGAGATGTGCGCGCAGCAAGCCGCGCTCGACGCGACGATCGGCCGGCTGATCAAGGCGGTCGAGGCGCAGAAGGTGCCGTTCGTCGTCGTCCTCACCGCCGACCATGGATCGACCGACGCCGCCGAGCGCCAGCACGAGCATGACGGCAAGGCCAGCCGGCTCGACAGCCGCGGCTTCGTCAAGCGGCTCAACGCCGCGATCAAGACCGAGCTGGGCCTCGGCGCAGGCGACGACCCGCTGGTCGGCGACGCCGACCAGCTCTACGTCCGCGCCGGCGACGACGCCGCGCTGGCGGAGCGGATCCGCGTGGCGGCGCTCGCCTGGATCAAGCAGCAGCCCGAGGTGGTCGCGACCTTCACCCAGGCCGATATCGAGGCGGCGACGGTGCCCGCCGGCACGCCGCCCGAGATGCTGACGCTGCCGCAGCGGATGCGGCTGAGCTTCGATCCCGAGCGGTCGGGCGACATCCTGACCGTGTTCGCGGAGCGGACCAGCTTCGGCGTTCCGACCAAGCCGGGCGACTCGGTCGCGGGCCATGGCTCGCCCTGGAACCATGACCGGCAGGTGCCGATCCTGTTCTGGTGGCCGGGCGCCGCCGCCGCCTCGCGCGACCAGCCCGCGCAGGTCGTCGACATCGCCCCGACCCTGGCGGCGGTGGCGGGGATCAAGCCGCCGGTGCCGGTCGACGGCCATTGCCTCGACCTGGGCGGCAACTGCCCCATTCAATGATCGTCAGCCGCCCAGCCAATCCTTGAAGCGGACCGCATAGGCGCGCAGCCGGCGCTTCACCCGCGCGGCGAAGGACGGCGTCTCGGGCTTGACCGCCAGATAGGGATCGATCCGCCGGCCCAGCACATTGCCCTCGACAGCCTTGGGCGATCCGCTCCAGTCGGCGACCAGGCTGGTCGGCCAGGCGGCCGCCGGGACCTGCTGGGCGCGGTTGCGCACCACCTCCAGCCCGGCCGAGGGATTGCGGCGGCTTTCGGCCGCGACCGCGATCAGCGCGGCATGGTTGTCCTTGTCGACGCCCTGGACGAAGATGTTGCGCTCGATCCGCCCGGCCGCGCCCTCGGGCAGGTCGATCATATAGTTGGTGGCGCGTCCCTGGCTATCGTCGAAGCTGCAATCGGCGACCAGGATGCGCGGCGACCGGCTCTTCACATAATGGCCGCCACGTCCCTGCTCGAAGCGGCTGCGGCGGACCGTCACCGAACGGAAGGCGCTGAGATAGATGGAATGCGCGCAGGCGAGCCCGCGGTCGCAGCGGCCGAGCCCGATGAAGGTCGACCGGTCGATGACGATGTCGCTCGCCGGATCGTCGCCGCCGCCGAGGATGCCCTCCTCCGAATCGCGGAACAGGCTGTTGGCGACCGTCAGCGGCCCCCGCTCGATGCGGATGCCGGCGCCGTTGCCGTCGGCGACGCGCAGGTTTTGGAACACCAGCCCGTCGACCGCCGCGCCGCGCCCGCGCAGCACCAGCACCGCCTTGCCCTCGCAGATGCCGCCGTCGAAGATCGCGGTCAGCGGCCGTTCGGCACGATAGGTGATCCGTCCCGCCGTCTGCACCACGCAGTCGCCATAGCGGCCGGGGGCGATGCGGATGGTGGCGGTGCGATCACCGACCGCCGCGACCGCCCCGGCGAGGGTCGCGAATCCCGCGCCCGTCTCCTCGACGGTGAACGGCGCGGCCGGGAGCGGGGCGGCCAGGGTCAGCAGGAACGGGACGGCGAAACGCATCCGTCCCCATAGGCACGAAAGGCTGATGAAATCCCTATCGTCATGCTGAACTTGTTTCAGCATCCACCCATCATCCGCACCGTCCAGGCTCGTGGCGCGGTGGATGCTGAAACAAGTTCAGCATGACGGCAATCCGGGGCTTTGCCTAATCCAGGTTCGGCCGCAGCCAGCGCTCCGCCGTGGCAAGGTCGATCGCGCGGCGCGCGGCATAGTCCTCGAGCTGGTCACGGCCGATCCGCGCGACGCCGAAATAGCTCGCCTCGGGATGGCCGAAATAGAAGCCGGAGACCGCCGCCGTCGGCAGCATAGCGAAGCTCTCGGTCAGCGTGATGCCGGTCGCGTCGCCGGCCTTGAGCAGGTCGAACAGGATCGGCTTCTGGCTGTGGTCGGGGCAGGCCGGATAGCCGGGCGCCGGACGGATGCCGCGATACTGCTCCTTGATCAGCGCCTCGTTGGTGAGCTGCTCGCCCTCGGCATAGCCCCACAGGGTGGTGCGGACGTGGAGGTGGAGCCGCTCGGCGAAGGCCTCGGCCAGACGGTCGGCGAGCGCCTTGAGCAGGATGTCGCGATAGTCATCATGGTCGGCCTTGAACCGCGCGATGTGCGGCTCGATGCCGTGGATGCCGACCGCGAAGCCGCCCAGCCAGTCGTCGGCCGGCGCGACGAAGTCGGCCAGGCACATGTTCGCCCGCCCCTCGCGCTTCCTGATCTGTTGGCGGAGGAAGGACAGGCGGACCTCGCCGCCGTCGGCCCGGACGATCACGTCGTCGCCCTCGGCACGCGCCGGCCACAGCGCCGCGACGCCCTTCGCGGTCAGCCATTTCTCGGCGACGATCTGGTCGAGCATCTTCTGCGCGTCGGCGAACAGGCTGCGCGCGCTCTCCCCCACCACCGCGTCGTCGAGGATCGCGGGATAGTTGCCCGCCAGTTCCCAGGCGCGGAAGAACGGTGTCCAGTCGATGATCTCGCGCAGGTCCTCGAGCGGCCAGTCGGTGAAGACATGGGTGCCGGGCTGCTTCGGGGCGTCGGGCTTGAGCGCGAAATCGGCGACGAAGGCGTTGGCGCGCGCCTCCTCGATCGTCGCCAGCTCGTTCTGCCCCTTGCCCTCGCGGGCCTTGCGAACCGCCTCGTAGTCGGCCGCCGTCTTCGCCACGAAATCGTCGCGCTGCGTGTCCGACAACAGGGTCGATGCGACGCCGACCGCGCGGCTGGCGTCGAGGACGTGGATGACCGGGCCGGCATAGGCCGGCGCGATCCGCAGCGCGGTGTGGACCTTCGAGGTGGTGGCGCCGCCGATCATCAGGGGAAGCGCCATCTTCGCGCGATCCATCTCGGTCGCGACGGTCACCATCTCGTCGAGCGAGGGGGTGATCAGTCCCGACAGGCCGATGATGTCGGCGTCGTTCTCGTTGGCGGCCTTCAGGATGTCGGTCCACGGCACCATCACGCCGAGGTCGATCACCTCATAACCATTGCACTGGAGCACCACGCCGACGATGTTCTTGCCGATGTCGTGCACGTCGCCCTTGACTGTCGCCATGACGATCCGGCCCTTGGACCGCTCGCCCTGCACCTTCTCCGCCTCGATGAAGGGCAGCAGATAGGCCACCGCCTTCTTCATCACCCGGGCCGACTTCACCACCTGCGGCAGGAACATCTTGCCCGATCCGAACAGGTCGCCGACGACGTTCATCCCGTCCATCAGCGGCCCCTCGATCACCTCGATCGGGCGGGCGAAATGCTGGCGCGCCTCTTCGGTATCGTCGACGACATGCGCGTCGATACCCTTGACCAGCGCATGTTCGAGCCGCTTGGCGACGTCCCAGCCGCGCCATTCCTCGGCGGCCTTCTCGGCGGCGGCGTCCTTGCCCTTGTAGCTTTCGGCGAGCTCGATCAGGCGCTCGGTCGCGTCGTCACGCCGGTCCCAGATCACGTCCTCGCACGCTTCGCGCAGCACCGGGTCGATCGCGTCGTAGACGTCGAGCTGGCCGGCGTTGACGATGCCCATGTCCATCCCCGCCTGGATCGCATGGTAGAGGAAGACACTGTGCATCGCGCGGCGCACGGGCTCGTTGCCGCGGAAGGAGAAGCTGAGGTTCGATACGCCGCCGGAAATATGGCAGTGCGGGCAGCGCTTCTTGATCTCGGCGGTCGCCTCGATGAAGTCGATCGCGTAGCGGCGATGCTCGTCGATCCCGGTTGCCACCGCGAAGATGTTCGGATCGAAGATGATGTCCTCGGGCGGGAAGCCGTCGCCGACCAGCAGCTTGTAGGCGCGCTCGCAGATCTCGACCTTGCGCTGCCTGGTGTCGGCCTGCCCGACCTCGTCGAACGCCATCACCACGACCGCGGCGCCATAGGCGCGGCACTTGCGCGCTTGGGCCAGGAAGGCCTCCTCGCCCTCCTTCATGCTGATCGAGTTGACGATCGGCTTGCCCGATACGCATTTCAGCCCGGCTTCGATCACCGACCATTTCGAGCTGTCGATCATCACCGGCACCCGCGCGATGTCGGGCTCGGCGGCGATCAGCTTGAGGAAGGTCGTCATCGCCAGCTCAGCGTCGAGCAAGCCTTCGTCCATGTTCACGTCGACGATCTGCGCGCCATTCTCGACCTGCTGCCGCGCGACCTCGACCGCCTTGGCATAGTCGCCGCCCATGATCAGCTTCTTGAAGGCTGCCGACCCGGTGACGTTGGTGCGCTCGCCGATGTTGACGAACTGGGCGGTGGAGGCGGTGGTCATCGTCTTGTCTTCAATCTTCCGTTCGTCCCGAGCGAAGTCGAGGGACGCTGGCTCCCGGACCGTGTCTCGACTTCGCTCGACACGAACGGGTTTGGTGGGTTCAGGCGCCGTCAGGCCGCCATCGTCATCGGATCGAGGCCGGCGAGGCGCGTTCGATGATCATGGGCATGCAGCTCGCGCGCGGGCTTGCCGGCGACCGCGTCGGCCATCGCCGCGATGTGCGCGGGGGTCGATCCGCAGCAGCCGCCGACGACGTTGACCAGGCCCTGCTCCGCCCAGTCGCGGATGAAGCCGCCAGTGGTCGCCGGCTGCTCGTCATACTGGCCCAGGTCGTTGGGCAGGCCGGCGTTCGGATAGATCATCACCAGCGCATCGGCGAGGCCCGACAGCACCTGGACGTGCGGGCGCAGCAGATCCGCCCCGAAGGCGCAGTTGAGGCCGATCGTCAGCGGATGGGCGTGGCGCACCGCATGCCAGAAGGCCTCGACCGAATGGCCCGACAGGTTGCGGCCCGACATGTCGGTGATCGTCATCGAGATCATCATCGGCACCTCGACCCCGCGCTTCGCCTGCTCGTCGAGCACGGCCATGATCGCGGCCTTGGCGTTGAGCGTGTCGAAGATCGTCTCTATCAGGATGAAGTCACAGCCGCCGTCGAGCAGCGCCGCCGTCTGGTCCTGATAGACGTCGCGCATCGTGTCAAAGTCGACGGCGCGATAACCGGGATCGTTGACGTCCGGCGACAGCGACAGCGTCTTGTTGGTCGGGCCGATCGCGCCGGCGACGAAGCGCGGGCGCCCATCCTTCGCCGCATAATCGTCGGCCGCCTTGCGGGCGATGCGCGCGGCGGCGAGGTTGATCTCGCGGACCAGGCGGACCGCGTCATAATCCTCCTGGCTGATGATGTTGGCGTTGAACGTGTTGGTCGACACGATGTCCGACCCGGCGTCCAGATACTGCCGCGTGATCGCATCGATCACGTCGGGGCGGGTCAGCGCCAGCAGGTCGTTGTTGCCCTTCTGGTCGCACGACAGGTCATAGGAGCCGCGATAGTCGGCCTCCTCCAGCCTGTAGCTCTGGATCATCGTGCCGAACGCGCCGTCGGTCAGCAGGATGCGCTGCTTTGCCTGATCGCGGAAGATGGCGGCGGCTTCGCTACGACGGAGGGTCATGCGGCATTCTCCAGCCGGTCAGCCTTGGCGCGCAGCCCCAGCAGGTGGCAGATCGCGTAGGACAGCTCGGCGCGATTGAGCGTATAGAAATGGAACTGGCGGACTCCGCCGGCATAGAGACGGCGGCACATCTCGGCGGCGACGGTCGCGGCGACGAGCTGGCGGGCGGCGGGATGGTCGTCCAGCCCCTCGAACAGCCGGTCCATCCAGGCCGGGATCGCAGCGCCGCACAGCCCGGCGAACTTGCGGGTCTGGGCGACGTTCGACACCGGCAGGATGCCAGGGACGATCTCACCCTCTATCCCCGCCGCGCGGGCCTTGTCGCAGAAGCGGAAATAGGCTTCGGGCGAGAAGAAGAACTGGGTGATCGCGCGGGTCGCGCCGGCGTCGAACTTCGCCTTGAGGTTGGCGATGTCGCTGTCGAAGCTCTCCGCCTCGGGATGGCATTCGGGATAGGCCGCGACCGAAATCTCGAACGGGTGGATCGCCTTCAGCCCGGCGACCAGCTCGGCCGCGTTGCGATAGCCGTCCGGGTGGGGTGTGAAGCGGGCGCCCTCGGTCGGCGGATCACCGCGCAGCGCGACGATGTGACGGACGCCGGCCGCCCAATATTCGCGGGCGATCTCCTCGATCTCGGCCTTGCTCGCCTCGACGCAGGTCAGGTGCGCGGCGGCCGGGATCGCCGTCTCGCCGGCGATGCGGGCGACGGTGTGGTGGGTCCGCTCGCGGGTCGAGCCGCCCGCGCCATAGGTGACCGACACGAAGCGCGGGCGCAGGGGCGCGAGCGTCTGGATCGCGCTCCACAGCGTCTCCTCCATCTTCTCGGTCTTGGGCGGGAAAAACTCGAACGAGACCGCCGCATCGCCCGCCAGGTCGGCGAACAGCGGGGTGTCGAGCGCGCGGCGCGCTTCTTCGAGCTGGCTCAGGGGAACGCTTGTCATGATACCGCCTTCAACTCCGCGCGTCGGCCGCGCACGCCCAACCATAATTTGACCGTCAGCGCGTCGCCGACGAGCTCCTCGACCCGGTCGAAGCCGAGCCCGGCCGCCTGGAACCAGCCGTCGATCTGGTGATCGGCGAAACCGAGGCGGACATGCGCGTCGCGGGTGCGCAGGTCCTCCAGCTCATGGCTGGCGAAGTCGACGATCAGCAGCCGCCCGCCCGCGCCCAGCAGCCGCGCCGCTTCCGCGATCGCCGCCGCCGGATGCTGCGCGAAGTGGAGCACCTGGTGGAGGATGACGAGATCGGCCGAACCGTCGCCCAGCGGCAGCGCATACATGTCGCCCTGGCGCAGCTCGGCATGGTCGAGTCCGGCCTCGGCGATCTTCACCCGGGCGAGGCGAAGCATCTCGGGGCTGCGATCGATGCCGAGCGCCGAGCTCGCCCGTCCTCCGACCAGCTCGATCATCCGGCCGGTGCCGGTGCCGATGTCGACCATATGACCGATCGGGCCGTCTGACAGCATCGCCAGGATGCGCTGCTCGACCGCGCTTTCGGGGACATGCAGCGAGCGGATCGCGTCCCATTCCTCGGCATGCTCGGCGAAATAGCGGGCGGCGGCGGCGGCACGGTCGGCCCGCACCGCGGCAAGCCGGGCGCGGTCGGCGACCACCCAGGCGTCGTCGCCGTCGCGGCTCCAGTCGTCCATCGCGGCGAACAGCGGCGCGACGCAATCGTCCTTGCCGAGGCCGAGGAACACCCAGCTCCCTTCCTTGCGCCGCTCGGCCAGGCCGGCATCGGCGAGGATCTTCACATGACGCGACACGCGCGGCTGGCTCTGCCCCAGCACCTGGGCCAGCTCGCCGATCGACAATTCCATCGCGCGCAGCAGGTGGAAGATGCGCAGCCGCGTCGGATCGGCCAGGGCACGGAAGATGGCGAGCGCGTCGGAAGGCATATATGCAGACATAAAGAAATCTTTATATGTGGTCAAGGCGCTTGCCCAGGCGAACGGTGCGGGGCATGCGGTTGCGGCGCGGACTTGCGTCGCGTTTCAGGAGTAGACGGTTGGCGGCTCCATCCGCCCGAAAGGGGACATCGACAATGCATGCTTCGCGGCCAACCCTGGCCAGGATGATCGGCGTCGTCGCGCTTGGCCTGACCCTGTCGGCCTGCACCACGACCCGGGTGGGCACGGACCGGCTGGCCGAGAAGGATCCGCTGGAAGGCTTCAACCGCGCCGTCTGGGCGGTCAACCGCGGCGCCGACAAGGTCGTGGTCAAGCCGGTCACCCAGGTCTACCGGGCGGTCACGCCCCGACCGGCGCGCGACGGCGTCCGCAACTTCTTCGCCAATGTCGGGGAGCCCTTCTCCTTCATCAACAACATCCTGCAAGGCAAGGGCGACCGCGCGGTCCGCAACCTCGGCCGCTTCCTGATCAACACCACGGTCGGCATCGGCGGACTGTTCGACCAGGCGAGCCGCATGGGCGTGCGCCCGGCGACGGAGGATTTCGGCCAGACGCTGGCCGCCTGGGGCGCCAATGGCGGCCCCTATCTGATCCTGCCGCTGCTCGGGCCGTCGACGCTGCGCGACGGCGTCGGCACCGGCGTGTCGCAGCTCGCCGACCCCTATCGGGTCTGCCTGCGCGAATGCGGCCTGCCCAAGGGCCTGCCGACCGGCATGAACGTACTGGAGGTCATCAGCGTCCGCGACGGCCTGATCGCGACCGGCGCCGACAGCTTCCTGGAGTCCGCGCTCGATCCCTATGCCGCGGCGCGGTCGGCCTTCCTGCAGCGTCGGCGCGCCGAAATCCTCGACCAGGAGGGCGACGACGCGTCGGCGGAGGCGGCCGCTGCCGACGATGCGGCGGCGAATCCGATCGCCGACGATGGGCTCGGAGCGGCCGACGCGGATGCCGGAATTCCGGGAACCGATACGGCTCCGTCCCCTGACCAGCCGGCCGCCGCGCCGCCCTCTCCGGACGGCTCCGAAACGGCCGGGGAGCCCGATGTTCCCGTCACTTCCGAGCAGCCGAAGCAGCCGAATTAACTACCGGAACAAGAGACATTGCATCGCACTGCGCAAAACTGTAAGAAGTCCGAGCCTGTTTCGGGGGGAAACAAGCCTGAACGTGATTGGAATCGTTCGAGCCACTCTCTTTTTTAATTCACTTCCGGAGAATTCGATCATGAAGAAGATCGTTGCCCTTTCGCTTATCGCTGCTGCTTCGCTGACCGTCGCGGCCTGCAAGCCCAAGGCTGAAGCCCCCGCCGAGAACAACACCGTTGTTGTCGACAACGCCGCTGACGCGATGGCCGACACCAACGCCGCTCTGGCGGACTCGAACGCGGCTGCTCCGGCGGACAACGCTTCGAACGCGCTCTGATCCAGCGGGTGGCCGCCCCCGGCGGCCGCCATATGCGATTCGGAAGGCCGCGCCCCACCGGGCGCGGCCTTTTTCGTTGACTTTAATGCTCGGAAATCAGCGGAAAATCGGCTGGGTGACGAGCAGCTCCTGCGCCGAGCAGGCCTGTGCCGAAGCCGCATCGTCGAGCTTCGGAAGCGCCGCGAGCTCGGCGCGCGCCGCCACGACCATATCGGCATAGGCCCGTTCGGTACGCACCACTGCAAGCGTCGATGACGCGACCATCCGGCCTGCCTCCACCGCGCTCATATTGTGGACGCCGCAGACGATCCGGCTCTCGCCATAGGCGCGGGCGCGGGCCAGGATCGGCCCGGCGCGCTCGTGCAGCACCTCGGCCAGGACGAGGCCCCAGGTCCAGCCCCGCGTCGCATGGCCCGACGGGTAGTCGTAGCTCTGCGCCAGCGCGTCGGTCTGCGGCTCGCAGGTCTCCCCCGAATCGATCAGGAAGGGCCGCTTCTTCTTGTAGAAGGCCTTGAGCTGGTTGGTCTCGCGCCGGGAATCGCGCGACGCCTGCTCGAGCAGCGCCGCTGTCCGCGGCGCGTTGGTCGGGGTCATCGCGATCCGGGTGGCGCAGGAGAAGCCGCGCATCATCGACGCCGTGTCACCCGGCACGTCGGCGATCGCCATGTCCCAGCGCGGCGTCCCCTTCAGGGCGCGGGTGAGCTTGAACACTTCGCGGTCGGCGACGCCGCGCGCCTCCTCCGGGATTGGCGCGGGCGGGATGACGTCGGCGAGATTGAGATAGCCGGGATCGAGGAAGGTCGTCGCCTGCGGCGCCGCCGCGACCGCAATGCCGGCGGCCCCGGCGAGCACGGCCAGCTTCCAGGCCCGACCCATTCCCTTCATTCCGTCGCCCCCGTCCTGATCCGCGCCGAGGGGCGGCGGATCAATCGTTGTAATAGCCCCCATAGCGCTTGGCCTGGCCATAGCCATAGCCATAGTCGTCGGCCGCGAACCCGGCATTGTAGCGATTGAGCACGGTACCGATGCACGGCGCGGGCGTGAGCAGCCGGAAGCTGTCGCGGACCTGCTTGCGGGTGGTGACGCCGTCCTCGACGACCATCAGATAGGCGTCGATCTTCTGGCTCACGATGACAGCGTCGTCATTGGCGAAGACCGGCGGCAGGTCGCACAGGCACAAGCTGTTCTCGGGAAGCTGGCGCATCGCCGCGATCAGCGAATCCATCCGGGTGGACGCCATCAGCTCGTCCGACGCGGCGGCATTGCGATAGCTGGGGAAGATGGTGAGCTGCTCACCGGGGATGGTCCGCGCCACTTGCCGCAGGTCGTTGATCGTGCCGTCGAGATAGTGCGACACGCCGACCTCACCCTTCAGCCCGAAATTGCCGGCGATGGTCGAGCGGCGCAGGTCGAAGTCGAACAGATAGGTATGCAGGTCGGGCGTCCGGGCCAGCGCCGCGGCGAGGTTGGACGCGACGAAGCTCTTGCCGACCTTCGGCGTCGGCGAGGTGATGCCGATGATCCGCCAGCCACGCGCCCGGGCGATGCGCAGCAGCTGCGCGCGCAACAGGGTGAAGGGGCGCGAGCGCACGTCGCGGCTGTCGAAACCGTAGATGCCGGTCTCGCGCAGCTTCTCGAAGCCGGTCGCCCGATCGGCATCGCCCGGCACGGACGCGGCCGGCTCGACCGGCTCGGGCGGGACATAGCTCATGTCCGGGCCGCCCTGCGGCGCCACAGGAAACCGCCCTTGCGCCGACGGGTCTTGCCGCGCTGCTTCGACTTGAGGGTCGGGATCACCACCAGCGGGCCGACGCCGAGCAGCGACTGCAGCGCCGCGGCGCCGCGAATCGGCCGGCGCAGCAGCTCGACGAGCAGCGCCAGGGCGAGGCCGACGGTGATGCCGACCGCGAAGCCGCCGATGATCAGCAGCCCGCGATTGGGCGAATTGGGTTCGTCGGGCAGGGTCGGCGGATCGACCAGCACCAGCCGCTCGCCGCGCTGCTCGGCCGCCATCTTCTGCGCCGCCTCGGCCGCCAGCAGATTGCCCGAGATGCGGTCATAATTGGACCGCAGCCCCTCGGCCTTGGCCTCGAGCTGGCGGATGCTCTCCTCGATCACCGGCGCCGCGCTCTGCGCCGATACGGCGGCGCTGGCACGCGACATGTCGGCCGACTTGGCGCTGTTGAGCGAGGCGATCGTGCGGTTGTTGGCGGCGATCTGCGCGCTGACTGCGGGGTTGTTGCGCGGGCCGGTATTGGCCTTGGCCGCGGCGCGCGCCTCGGTCAGCCGCTGCCGCGCGGCGATCACGTCGGGATGGTTGTCGGAATAAAGCGCCTGGGCGGCGGCGAGGCCCGCCTCGGCCTGCGACACCCGCTCGTCGGCATTGGTGCTGCCGCTGTTGAGCCGCGCCTGTAGCTCGCTGTTCTCGCGCTGGAGCTGCGATATCTGGACGTCGTAGTTGGAGGTCGACGGGATGAAGCCGCCGATTCGCGACAGCGCCAGTCCGTTACGCGACTTGATCTCGGCGATCTTGCCCTCGATCTCGCCGATCTGGCTCTGCATCTGGCCGGCCTGGTCGCGCAGGAAGCCGACCGTGGCGTCGGCCTGCGCCGAGATCTGGGTACTGTCGAGCTTGAGCAGCCTTTCGGTGAACTGCTGCGTCACCGCCTGAGCCTTGGCCGGGTCCGAATAGGTGAAGGCCACCGAGAAGGCGATGGTGTTCGAGGTGCCGCGCCGTTCGGCGAGCTTGTCGATGCCCGCCGTCACCGGCGTGATCGCGGTCGCGTCGCGCATCATGTCGATGATCGAGGAAAGCGATTTGGAGCGGCGCTGCGACCGATAGAGGTCGTTCTGCTGGATCAGCTCGATCAGGCCGGGCCGGCTCAGTATCTGCTGCTTGATCCGGGCGATGCGCTGGTCGATCAGGTCGTTGACCGTGGTGGCGGCGATCGCCTCGGGCAGTTCCTTCGATTCGACGATGACGGTGGCGGAGGACTGGTAATGCGCCGGCAGGCCGTAGGCCAGGCCGATGCCGGTCCCCGCCGAGACGATGAACGGAATCAGCACGAGCCAGCGGCGCTGGACGAGGATCTGCGGCAGATAGGCGAGCAGGCCGTCCGCGAGCTCGACGTCGCCGATCGGATCGACCTGATCGTTCATCAGCGGGCCGTCAGCTTCAGCCGGGCGAAGACCTCTCCGCCGATGTCGGCCTTGATCGGAAGGCCAGCGCCATAGACGTCGCGATAGCGGCCCTGGGCTCCGACGGTGAGGCTGCGGAACACCCGCCAGTCGACGCCTGCGACGCCGGTGACGAACTGCCGGGTGCCACCGAGCAGCGCCGCCTGCGACTTGCTGCGCACGTAGCTGCCGGTCCAGCTCACGCCGACCCGCTCGGTCATCTGGCGGCGATAGTTTACGCCGAGCTGGGTCTGCTCGACCGTGCCGCCCGCCCCCGAGGCGCTGACCGAGCGGTCGCCGAAGAAGCAGAATTGGTCCTTCACGCCGGCATGGCAAAGCTGGAGCGAGCCCGACAGGCCGGTGCTCGACGCACTGCGCGCGGCACCCGGCACGGTGAAGGGCAGCGACAGGTCGCTGAACGACACGCCCAGCGAGGCGTCGATCGTCCAGGTCGGGCTGAGCTGCGACGAGAAGGTCACCGACGGCTGCATGATCAGCGTGCTGAGGCCCGGCGTGTCATAGTCGATCTTGTAGATCGATCCGCTGATGCCGATCTTCGACCGCGCGCTGATCGCGTGCTTCCAGCCGACGCGCCCGCCATAATTGTCCGAATCGTTGCCGGGCGGGCCGTTGCGGTAGCGGGTCGCGGTGTAGCCGCCGTCGACCGAGATCGAGTCCTTGGAGCCGACCTGATATTCGAACCCGCCGCTGGCGCTGAAAATATCGGCGCGGCGGCGCAGGCCGATCAGGTTGACGTCGGGATTGTCGACCGGATTGCCGGTGACGCTGTCGTCGCCCTGGCCGATGATCGAGCTGTCGTAGCGCAGCGCCGCAAAGGCGTTGAGCTTGGGCGACAGCCGCTGCTGCATCTCCAGCTCGCCGCCATAGCTGTCGGCCTTGCCATAATGTTCGAGATAGCCGGTCCGGTCGAAATGACCCGACAGCGCGACCTGTCCCTTCTCCGACTGCCGGACCAGCTTCGGCGCGATGCTGGTTTCGATATAGGTGGCCGAGAGATCGCTCCCCGCCGAGAGGAAGGGATTGGTGTCGTAGCCCAGTCGATAGTCGGTCTCGATCGTGAAGCGGGTCGTCGCCGACAGCGCCGGGGCGCTCGCGGCGGCGGCGACGCCGGCCAGAATCGGCAAAGACCAATGCATCCCCCGATGCCCCCCGTCGTTCATGGCACCACCACGGTGTCGCCGCTCTGCAGCTCGACGATCGCGCCGCGCAGATCGGCGGCCGACGGCGATCCCTTCATCGCGGTGTCGAGCCGGACGTCGATCACCTGGATCTGCGAGCCCTGCTTGCGATAGATCTTCACCCGGCTGAGGTCGGCGAACTCGGTCGGTCCGCCGGCGACGCTGATCGCTTCCAGCACGTTGACGTAGTGGCCCGGTGTGAAGGCGCCCGGTGCGCGCACCTTGCCCGCGACCGAGAAGCTGAGGCCGCTCGGATTCTTCACCGATACGGTCACCCGCGGGACGGTGTTGCGATACTGGTCGGCCAGCCCGGCGGCGATCACCCCCTCCAGGTCGGTGGGCAGCTTGTTGAGCGCGTCGATCCGCCCGACCAGCGGAAAGGAGACGCTGCCGTCGGGCAGCACCTTCAGCACCCGCTGGAGGCGTTCGTCGCCCCACACGTAGATTTCGATCTCGTCACCGGGATTGATCCGATAGGGCTTGAGCGGCGCGGTCGTCGCCACGGCCGCAGGCGCGGCGACCGGTGCCGGCGGCGCGGCCGCGAACGCCGACGCGGGACCGAGCAACGCTCCCGCCATGACCGAAACGATCCCCTTCACCATGCCCCCTTTACGCATCACAGCACCATAGCTTCCCGCCGCGGCGGCTCCGGACGGGCGAGCCGGCGCCCGGGCTTTTGCGACAATTGCCCCAAAAGCCCGGCGGACGAAACAGAAAAAGCCCATGCAAACCACGACTTTGCACATGCTAACAATTGCCGATGGTCGACCAAGGTCGAAGGCGGACGTCCGAAGCGGGGGAATGGTGCGGGCGGGGGGAATCGAACCCCCACAGGTCTCGCGACCTTACGGATTTTCGTACCACTTCGACTTTCGCCGCCGGTCCGGGCCGCGCGGGCCGGTGCCGTTCGTGGTCTGGACTATCCCTTCACCCTATCCGCCACCTCCAGAAGGAGGGGCGGACGTAGGCGCTGCCCGTCTAGTCTCTACACCTTCCGCGGTCCGCAGGACCGACGGCTTGGCTCGGGATCACCAGGAAACAGGCTTCCCCGAATTTGAGCAGTTCTGCACCGCCGGTTTCCCGACGGGCACTCGACATAGGTTCAAGTCCGTTGCGTCTACCAGTTTCGCCACGCCCGCAGCGCCGCAGCCGCGGTGCATAACCAGCCCCGCCGGGCGCGCCAAGCGCGAATCGGCCGGCCCTGCGGTCAGACGTTCAGGCGGACCCGCATTTCCTTTCCGGGCTTGAAATAAGGCACGCGCTTGGCCGAGACCGGCACGGTATCGCCAGTCCTGGGGTTTCGCCCGATCCGCGCGCTCCGTGCCCGCGTAGAAAAGGCGCCGAAACCGCGAAGCTCGACACGGCCGCCTTCGGCCAGCCGCTTGGTAATCGCGTCGAACAGGGTCGCGACGATCTTCTCCACTTCTTTGGGAGAAAGGTCAGGATTGTCCTGCGACAGCAATTGTACCAGTTCTGATCTGATCACAAAGCGACCCCCTTCGACGTCATGGTCAAACCGGCAAATGCTCATCGGGTACGAATAGCCGCCGCCACCGACGAAACCTGCCCCATTCAGGCCCGTTCCGATTCCATCTAGCTATAAAAACGCGATCAAATCAATCGGAGTTAAGGGAGCCGGGCCGGGCCGCAAGGGCGTCGTTCAGCCTTGCGACAGGCGGACGGCCGCAATAGACGGTCCGACGCCGCGAGCGGCCATGGCGGCCGCGCGGGCTGGAAAGGGTCTTCAATGCTCAAGCGCCTTGCACTTGCCTCGATTGTCGCCGCTTCGCTGGGGGCGCCCGCGTTGGCCGCGCCGCTGCCCAAGCCGCCGGTCTTCGGCGTGTGCGGCACCTGTCACAAGGTGGAAAAGGGCGGGCCGAACGGGATCGGCCCCAATCTGTTCGGCATCGCCAACACCAAGGCCGGCGAGGTCGCGGGCTTCAACTTCTCGCCCGCGATGAAGAAGTCGCCGATCAAGTGGACCCGGGCCAACCTGATCGCCTTCATCCAGGAGCCGCAGAAGACGGTGCCGGGCAACCGCATGCCGTTCGGCGGCCTCAAGAACCCGGATTCGGCCGCGAAGATCGCCGACTATATCCTGTCGCTGAAGTAAAGGTTCAGCGCCCGTCCGCTGCGATCAGCCGATCGAACAGCGGACGGGCTGCCGCCTCGATCGGGGCGGCGGTGTAATCGAACAGCGGGTTTGTCGACAGCGGGAAGAAATTCATCGTAGCGTTCGCTTCGAACAGCAGCGCCCGGCCATCGGGCAGCAACGCGAAATCGATCCCGAAATAGTCGAGCGGCATCCGCGCCCGGATCGCGCGCATCGCCGACCGCGCCGGCTCGGGCAGGCCGTCCAGCCCCCGCGCGAGCAGGTCGCGCTCCACCTCGATCCAGTGCGGCTGGCTCGGCATGAAGCGTTCGCGGTCGGGTCCGTGGACGTTCCATCGATCGGACACCAGCCGGTGGCGCATCAGCGGCGCGTCGCCGAACCAATAGAGCCGGAGCTTGTTGTAGAGCGGCTCGCCCCCGCGCGCATCGACGAAGCTGGTCAGCAGATAGGTCTTCGCCGGATCGAGCCGCGCTTCGAGTTCCTCGGGCCCGGACAGCAGCGCGACCACCTCGCCATTGTGGGTGCCGGGGAGGCGCAGGATCGCGGGAAAGGTGACGCCGGCCCGCTCGATCGCCGCCTGGGCGAGGTGCGACCGCCCCTTGAAGCGGGCGACCGGCGGGACGATCAGTCCCTCGATTCCGACGAGCAACCGGCTGACCCGGTCGCGTCCGCTCGCCAGCACCGCGGCGGGCGCGTTGATGATCCGGCCGGGAAAGCCGCGCAGGAAACGGTCCGCCGCTTCCAGCACCTTGGGATTGAGCTCGGGATCGGTGACAAGGTTGAGGATCGTCGCGATATTGTCGAGCCGCGGCCGCACCCGAACGCGGTGGAAATTGCCCGGTATGTGGAGGCGCACGAAATTTTCGGGATCGGACCGCAGCCGCCAGATGTCGGTGCTGCCCAGGTTGAGGACGTCCTCGCCGGATCTACGGACGAGGCCACTCTGCGCATCGCCACCGAAGAGATAGGCGACGCGGGTCCGTTCGATCTGGATCGGCGATGGCATGGCAGGATTGAGGTCCCGAAGGGGAGGGTTGCGCCCCCATGTGGCCCGGCGGATTCGCGATGTAAAACGGTATTCGCCGGCCCTCGCGGGTCAGAGACGGGTCTTGCGCACCGGGATCGCCGTGGTCTGCTTGATCTCCGACAGCGTCACGGTCGACTGGACGTCCTGCACGCCAGGGAGCTTCAGGATCACCCGGAAGATGAACTTCTGATACCAGTCGAGCGATTCCGCGATGATCTTCAGCAGCACGTCGCGTTCGCCGAAGATGGTGTGGCATTCCATGATCTCGGGCGTATTCTCGATCTTGCGGTTGAACTCGGCGCGCTGCTCGTCGCTCAGCGTGACCATCTTGAGCGTCGCGAAGATGTAGAGGCTCTCGCCGAACTTCCTGCGATCGAGCACCGCGACCTGGCCGACGATATAGCCCTCCTCGCGCAACCGCTGGAGCCGGCGCCAGCAGGGCGACTGCGACAGGCCGACCCGTTCGGCCAGCTCGGTGGTCGACAGCGCGGCGTCCTTCTGCACCTGCTCCAAGATCTTGATGTCGATCGGCGTCAGCGCTTCGGTCATGGGCCCCTCATTCTGTTGCGGACATGTGACGGGGGAGGCGGGTCCGGCGCAACATAAATTTGCCGGGCAAGCAGCCATCGGCGGCTAACATTATCCCCTCGCCGGAGCGCCCGGCCAGGGCGCCCCATCCCCTCCCGAGAAAATTCTATGCGGCGGCACGGCACAGGGCGCGAATCTTCGCATAACCATTTCGCAAGGGCACCCATAGATTGGACATATGGAGGGCCCGCCGCAGATGAGAATGAAAGCCGCTTTCAATCCATTCGTACTCACGCCCGCAATCGCGCTCATGATCGCTCTGGCTGCCGCTCCCGCCGCCGCCCAGCAGGCCGGGCCGGTCGCCGTCGTCGACCAGGTCGACCACCCCGTCGTCGTCACCAGGCACAAGGGCCGCTTCGGCGGGCAGGCGATCGCCTATACCGCGACCGTCGAGGGCATCGCCGTGTCGACCGGCGCCGACGAAGGCGCCCGCATCGTCAGCTTCGCCTACACCCGCGACAAGGCCGATCCCGCCACGCGGCCGGTGATGTTCCTGTTCAACGGCGGGCCGATCGTCGCCGCGCAATATCTCCACATCGGCGGGATCGGGCCGAAGCGGGTCGCCTATCCCGACGACGTCACCGCCGATCCGTCGAGCTTCGCGCTGGTCGACAACGGCTATTCGCCGCTCGACGCGGTCGACATGGTGTTCGTCGATCCCGCCTCGACCGGCTTCAGCCGCGTCGCACCGGGCACCGATCCCAGGGCCTATTTCTCGGTCAAGGCCGATGCGCGCCAGTTCGCGGCGTTCATCCGCGCCTGGCTGAAGCAACACGGGCGTGAGCGGTCGCCCGTCTACCTGACCGGCGAAAGCTACGGCACCAACCGCGCCGCCGAGATCGCCGGGCAGCTCGCCGACGGCCCCGATCCGCTGCCGCTCGCCGGCATCTTCCTCTACGGGCAGGCCGCCAACATCATCGAATATTCGCAGCGGCCGGCCAACATCACCAGCTATGTCGCCTCGCTGCCGACGATCGCGGCGATCGGCTGGTACCATGGCCGCGCCGACCGCAAGGGCCGCCCGCTCGACGCCTTCCTCGCCGAGGCGCGCGCCTTCGCCAAGGGCGACTATCTGACCGTCCTTTATCAGGGCAGCGCCGCATCCGACGCCGACAAGCGGCGGATCGCCGGTCGGCTGGCCGAGTTCAGCGGCATCCCCGCCGACTGGTATCTCGCCAACGGCCTCAAGATCACCAAGGAACGCTATCGGGTTGAGCTGCTCAAGGACCGGGGCTTGCTGCTCGGCCGCGCCGACGCGCGCTACACCGCGCCGATCACCGACAAGGGCGGCGCGCCCGACCCCTCCGACGTGCTGATGCAGGGGGTGCAGAAATTCTTCCCCCTCTATCTGCGCGACGATCTGAAGGTCGACTGGAAGGATGCCTATGTCCCGGCGATCGGCATCACCAGCCTCGAGGACTGGAACTGGGGTGACAGCGCCAGCCCGTTCGGCGACTGGCCCTATTACAAGGGCATCAGCAGGATGATGACGCTCAACCCGCGCTTCCGCCTGCTCATCGGCAACGGCATCTACGACACCCAGACGACGATGGGCGCGGCCGAGCTGCTCGCCACCCAGTCGGGCTGGGACCCGGCCCGCGTCACGCTGCGCTATTATGATGGCGGCCATACCGGCTATTCCGTCGCGGCGACGGCCAGGGCGATCGGCGACGATATCCGCGCCCTGGTCCGCTGAACACGGAAAGGGCCATCATGAACATCGCCTATTATGACGCGGAGCAGGTCGAACGGCTGCTCGACTATCCGGGCTGCATCGCGGCGGTGCGCCAGGCGATGCGCAGCCTGTCGGAAAGCGGCAAGGCGCAGCCGCTGCGCCAGATCGTGCGGATCGCCGAGAAGACGATGTTCGGGGTGATGCCGGGCGACCTCGCGGCGATCGGCAGCTTCGGCGCCAAGCTGGTCAGCGTCGCCGAGGATCCCGCCCGCCCCGGCCGCTCGCGCCACCGCGGCGTGGTCGTCGCCTATGCCGCCGACAGCGCTGAGGTGGAGGCGATCGCCGACGCCGAGGCGGTGACCGCGATCCGCACCGCCTGCGCCACCGCCGCCGCCACCGACGCGCTGGCGCGGCCCGACGCACGGGTGCTGGCGGTGTTCGGCGCGGGCACCCAGGCGGAGACGCACATCCGCGCGCTGCGCCACGTCCGCGACTTCGACCGCATCCTGCTGTGGGGTCGATCGGCCGACAGCACCGCGACGCTCGCGGCGCGGCTCTCGCGGGACCTGGGGATCGCCGTCGAGGCGACCACCGACGGCCGGCGAGCCGCTGGCGAAGCCGACGTCATCTGCACCGTCAGCGGCTCGGCCGAGCCGATCCTGTTCGGCGCCTGGGTCCGCGAGGGGACCCATGTCAACCTGGTCGGGTCGAGCATGCTCGGGCCGGTCGAGGTCGACGGCGCCCTCGTCGCCGCCGGCCGCTACATCGCCGACTATCGGCCCGGCGCGCTCGCCCAGGCGTCGGAGCTGGCGGTCGCGCGCGACGCCGGCCTCGTCACCGACGACCATGTCGTCGGCGAGATCGGCGAGGTCTTCGCCGGCACCCTCGCGGGCCGCGAGAGTCCGGACCAGATCACCCTCTACAAATCGCTCGGCCATGTCGTGCAGGACCTCGCCGCCACGGCCTATCTCCATCGACGCGCCCTTTCGGAAGGCATCGCCACGTGAACCGACTGCTCCTCAAGACCCTGTTCCCCTCGCTGCTGCTCGGCATGTCGGCGGCAGCCTTCGCCGCGACCGAGCAGCTGTCGATCGTCTCGAACGGCGAGACGGTCGGATCGATCGTCGTCGAGGGCGAAGGCGACCGGGCCACCGTCGACTATCGGGTCGACAATAACGGCCGCGGCCCCAAGCATCGCGAGGAGCTGACCTTCGGCGCGGGCGGCATCCCCACCGCCTGGACGATCAAGGGCACGTCGCTGATGGGCGGCACCGTCGACGAGAGCTATCGCTGGTCCGCCGGCCGCGCGCAGTGGAGCAGCCAGGCCGACCAGGGCAGCGCCAAGGCGAAGCAGCCGCCGCTTTACGTCGTCAACGATGACAGTCCCTATGCGATCTGGGTCTATGCCCGCGCCGCGCTGGCCCAGCCCGATCACAGCAT
Source organism: Rhizorhabdus histidinilytica (assembly GCF_900167915.1). Taxonomy (GTDB): domain Bacteria; phylum Pseudomonadota; class Alphaproteobacteria; order Sphingomonadales; family Sphingomonadaceae; genus Rhizorhabdus; species Rhizorhabdus histidinilytica. The sequence goes on from NZ_FUYM01000009.1 coordinate 129,168, forward strand.
CGCCGTCCTGCCCGCCGGCCGCATCGCGCTGGAACAGCTCAGGACGCTGACCGTCGGCGAGGGCGACGCCGCGACCGAGGTGACGGCGTGGCGGCTCACCGGGGTGCAGCTCAACCCGAGCTATCTGCTGCTCGACAAGGACCGCAAGCTGTTCGCGCTGTTCGGCCCAGGCGCCGACGGCACGACGATCCGCGCCGGCCATGAGGCGGCGGTTCCGATGCTCGGCAAGCTCGGCGCCGAACTGGAGACCGAGCGCGCCTTCCAGCTCCAGCAGAAGCTGGCGCACCGCTTCGACACCCCGGTCCGCATCCGCAACGTGCGGGTGTTCGATCCCGCCAGCGGCGCGTTGTCGCCCCTGTCGACCGTCGTCGTCATGCGCGACACCATCACCCAGGTGATCGCCGACGACCGATTGCCACAGCCCGAGGACGAGGTGGTGATCGACGGCGAGGGCGGCACCCTCTACCCCGGCCTGCACGACATGCATTCGCACGCGACGCTGCCGTCGGGGCTGATGTACCTCGCCGCCGGCGTCACCGCGACCCGCGACATGGGCAACGACAACGGCTTCCTGCAGGACCTGCTGTCGAAGATCGACGCCGGGCAGGTCGCCTGGCCGCGCATCGTCCCCAACGGCTTCATCGAGGGACGCAGCCCCTATTCGGCGCGCTTCGGCTTCATCCCCGCCTCGGTCGATGAGGCGCTGAAGGATGTGCGCTGGTACGCTGACCGCGGCTATGCCGAGATCAAGATCTACAATTCGATGAACCCCGACTGGGTGAAGCCGATCGCCGCCGAGGCGCACCGGCTGGGGCTGCGCGTCACCGGCCATGTCCCCGCCTTCGATACGCCCGACCGGGTGATCGCGGACGGCTACGACTCCATCGCCCACCTCAACCAGCTCATGCTCGGCTGGATATTGCGGCCCGAGGAGGACAGCCGCACGCCGCTGCGCCTGACCGCGATGGCGCGCGCGGGATCGCTCGACCTCGCGTCCGACAAGGTCCAGGCCACGGTGCGGCTGATGAAGCAGCGCAACATCGCGCTCGACACAACCGCCGTGACCCTCGAGCAGCTGATGATGAGCCGGGCGCGGCAGGTGCCAATGGGACAGGAGGACTTCCTGTCGCACATGCCGATCGGCTTCCAGCGCTACCGCAAGCGCTCCTTCGTCACGATCGCCGACAAGGCCGAGGCCGACGCCTATCAGGCCGGCTACGACAAGATGCTCGAAACGATCGCGATGCTCCACAAGGCGGGCATCCGCCTGCTGCCGGGCACCGACGACGCGACCGGCTTCTCGGTCCAGCGTGAGGTCGAGCTCTATGTGAAGGCGGGGCTGACCCCGGCCGAGGCGCTGCGCGCGGCGACGCTGGGGGCCGAGGAGTTCCTTGGCCGGGCCGACCGGCTGGGCAGCATCGCCCGCGGCAAGCTCGCCGATCTCGTGCTGGTGCCCGGCGATCCGACCAGGGACATCAGCGCGATCCGCCGGCCGCGCATGGTGATGAAGGGCGGGGTGATCTACTTCCCGACCGAGATCTACACCGCGCTCGGCATCACCCCCTTCACCACCGCGCCCGCGATCCGGCCGGCGGCGAAGGTCGCCGCGCGCGAGGACGCGGGCGGCGACGCCGTCGGCTTCGGCTATGGGGAGCATTTCCATGGGGATTGATCGCACGCTAATCGGACTGGCGCTGGCGCTCGCGGCACTGCCGGCGAACCCCGCGCCGGCCGCGCCGGCACCCGCCGCTGCCGCCACCGCCGCAGCGGCGCAGCCGCGCATCTTCCGGTCGGAGGGGCAAGGCGACTTCGGCGGCGTCCGCCTGCGCTATGCGGCGGCGGTCGAGGAGGTGCTGCTGCCCGGCGCCAGCATCTTCGTCACGTCCTATGTCCGCAGCGACGTCAGGGATTCCGGCAGCCGGCCGGTCATCTTCGCGTTCAACGGCGGGCCGGGGTCGGCATCGCTCTGGCTGCACCTCGGGGTGATGGGCCCGCGCCGGGTCGATTTCGACGATCCGACCCGGCCACGCACCGTCGCGCCCTTCGCTACCGTCGCCAACCCGGACAGCCCGCTCGACGTCGCCGACATCGTGCTGATCGATCCGCCCGGCACCGGCTACAGCCGCATCCTGCCCGGCGGCAAGCCCGAGCAATATTACGGGGTCGAGCAGGACGCCAAGGCGATGGTCCAGGTCGTCGAGCAGTGGCTGCGCCGCCACGGCCGCGTCAATTCGCCCAAATATCTCGTCTCCGAAAGCTACGGCACGGTCCGCGCCGCCGTCATGGCACGGCTGATGGCGGGCGGGCCGACCCAGACCGGGACGATGGACGGCCTGACGCTCAACGGCGTCGTCCTGCTCGGCCAGGCGATGGAGATGGCGCGCGGCGAAGGCGAAGACCGCGGCTATGTCGCGATCCTTCCCTCGCTCGCCGCCACCGCCTGCCATTTCGGCAAGGTCGCGGCCGGCTGCACGCCCGAAGGGCAGGTCGCGGCGGCGAGGCGCTTCATCGAGAGCGACTATCTCTCCGCACTCCATGCCGGATCGCGCCTGCCAGCCGAACGCAAGACCGCAGTGGCGCGCGAGATGGCCGCACTGATCGGATTGTCGGAAAAGGACATCCTCGCCGCCGACCTGCGCATCTCGGGTACGGCCTTCGCGAGGCTGCTGCTCGCCGACCAAGGCCAGCGCCTCGGCATGTACGATGCGCGCTTCACCCTGCCGCTGCAGGGCGCGGGCGGCGATCCGGTCGGCGACGATCCGGCGATGGGGCAATATGTCCCCGGCTTCGTCGGCGCCTGGAACGATTATGCGCGGAGGACACTGAAGGTCGACCTCGACATCCCTTACGAGCCGATCGCCTTCCGTGACGTCAACGGCCGCTGGGATTTCGGCTTCGGCCCGGGCGTCCCGGTGGGGAGAAATTATGCGCTCGACCTCGCCGCGGCGATGAATCGCAACCCGGCGATGCGGCTGATGGTCGGCACCGGCTATTATGACCTCGTCACGCCGCTCGGCAGCGCCGATTATGTGATCGCCCATGCCGGCATCCCGCTCGCCCGGACCAGCTTTCACGGCTATCCGTCAGGCCACGGCCCCTATCTGGGGGTCGAGGCGCGCACTGCGCTGGTCCACGATCTCCGCGCTTTTGTGAGCCCGGCCAAGTGACCGCCCCGGCCGCCGTCCCCGGTGAGCGTCCCAGCCTGCGCAAGAGCGTCGGGCTGGTCGGCGTCGTCACCTTCGGCGCGGGCACCGCGATCGGCGTCTCCATCTTCTCGATCCTCCAGCCGACGGCGCAAGTGGCGGGATCGGGGCTGCTCGCGGCGATCGGCGTCGCGGCGCTGCCGATGCTCGTCTTCGCGGTCGCCTATGCCTATCTCGGTTCGGCGCTGCCGGTATCGGGGGCGTCCTACGAATGGCCGACCCGCTTCATCCATCCCGGCGTCGGCTTCATCATCGCCTGGCTGCGCATCGTCTCCAACGTCGGCGCGCTGACGATCCTGTCGCAGGTGATGATCAGCTATCTCGGCATGGTCTTCCCGGTGCCGCTCAAGCCCGCCATGGCGCTGACCATCACCGCGGTGTTCGCGCTCAACTATGTCGGCGTGTCGATGGCGGCGAAGGTGCAGGCGCAGCTCATGGCGCTGCTGCTGATCATCCTCGCCATCTTCGTCGCGACCGGGCTGCCGCATTTCGATCCGTCGCTGGTCGGCAACCCGCTCGACACGCCGCCGCTCGCGATCCTCGCCGTCGTGCCGCTGATGATCACCCTGTTCCTAGGGATCGAATCGGCGGTCGAGATCGGCGAGGAGGTGCGCGACGCGCGGCGCAACGTGCCGCTCGGCATCGCGCTGGCGATCGGGCTGACCGCCCTGGTCTACGGCCTCGTCGCGCTCACCGCGCTCGGCCTGGTCGGACCCGGGACACTCGCCGTCAGCCAGGCGCCGCTGCTCGACGCGGCGAAGGTGGTGCTGGGCGACCTCGCGGTGCCGCTGATCGTCGGCGCCGCCTGCTTCTCGATCGTCAAGTCGATGAACGCGGCCACCCTCACCTTCTCGCGCAGCCTGTTCGCGATGGGCCGCAACGGCGCGCTGCCGCGCGCGATCGGGACGATCCACCCGCGCTTCGGCACGCCGCACCGGGCGATCCTGCTCGGCTATGCCTGCGCGATGTCGGGGCTGCTGCTGCCGCCGAGCCTCATCTTCCTGCTGCTCGCGGTCAACGTGCCGACGATGCTCAAATATATGGCCTGCTCCTATTCGGCGACCGTCGTCGCCCGCCGCCATCCCGAACTCCACCAGCGGTCGCAGCTCCGCCTGTCGCGTCCGGCGGTGGTGGCGGTCGGCTATGCCGGGGTGGTCTGCGCGCTGCTGGTCGGCGTCTTCGGGGTCGAGGCCGATCCGCGCCCCTATCTGCTGGTCGGCGGCTGGCTGATCGTCGGGCTCGCCTACTGGTTCCTCAAGGGCCGCCGCGACTCCGCCGACCAAGCCATGCGCGCTTTGGCCGAATAAGCGATCAAATTATGCGCAAGGACGGCTCCCGTCTCCGAGATAGAATAATTAGTGCCCGCGGGCGCCGGTAGAGAGGGCGCATGTCCAACGAACAACATCTGCCGGCGGCACGGCCGTCGCCCCCCGAAGGGGAAAGCTATGCGCAATGGGTCCGCGGCGCGCTCGCCATGGCCCGCGGGCGCGACGGGCAGGCGGTCAGCCTGTTCGAAAGCTCGATCCCCGAGCCGCGCGAGCTGCTGCGCAACACCGTGCTCGAGGCGGTCGATCCGGCCTTCTCGCCTTATTATGTCAGCGCGTTCGGCGACGGGAACCCGTTCGTCCGCGACATGCTGGCCGCGCGCTACGGCGTCGACCGCGACCGGATATTGTGCACCACCGGCGCGACCGGCGGCCTGTCGCTGATCTACCGCACCTTCGTCCGTCCCGGCGACCATGTCCTGATCGAGACCCCGGGCTTCGACCTGTTCGGCTATCTGGCCGAGGCGTCGGGCGCGGCGATCGACCGCTTCCGCCGCCATGGCGAGCGCTTCGAGATCGACGTCGCCGAGGTCGAGGCGATGCTGCGCCCCGAGACCCGGCTGGTGGTGCTGTCCGACCTGCACAACCCCTCGGGCATGTCGGTCCCGCAGGACGTGCTGCGCAAGCTCGCGGCGCTGGCCGAGCGGCGCGGCTTCCTGCTCGTCGTCGACGAGGTCTATGGCGACTATGCGTCGAAGGAGCGGCGGCCCGCCGCCGCCGCGACGCTGTCGCCCGCGGTTATCAGCCTGTCGAGCCTGACCAAGATCTACGGGCTGGCGGTGCTGCGCTGCGGCTGGATCGTCGGCGCGGACGCGGTGGTGGAGCAGCTCCGCCGGCTCAACGGCCGGATCGAGTTCGGCATCTCCACCCTGTCGCACGCGATCGCCGCGCACGTCCTGTCCGATGCCGAGCTGTTCGAGGCGAACTCGCGCCGCTATGTCGAGCGCTGCCGCCCCCGCTTCGAGGCGTGGTTCGACGCGATGACCGCCGAGGGGCTTATGGGCGGCGCGCTGCCCGACGACGGCTGCATCTGCTTCCCGTCGCTGCCCGGCATCGCCGACAGCCGCGCCTTTTCCGAATGGCTGATCGAGCGCTCCGGCGTGATCGTCGCGCCCGGCGAATATTTCGGCGCGCCGGGCCATGTCCGGATCGGCTTCTGCCAGGAGGACGACAAGCTCGATGCCGGGCTGCGCGGACTGGAGGAAGGGCTGCGCGCCTATGCCCGCCGGCCGCAGCCGGCGATCGGCCGCTGACGGCCGCCAGGGCCGGGAAATCTTGCTCGGCGATGGCCATGATCGGCGAAAGTTTATGCACGAACGGGTTCGCGAGGCTCGAATCAGAATAAATATGGCGCAGGTGCGCCGGTAACCTGATCCGGCCTCGAAAAAGGGGGCTCGTCGGGGAGCACCCCCTGGGCCGGAGGAAGAGGTCAAACCAGATGGACCGCCCGCGCGGGCGGAGCGGACATCCGAACAGGTTCAGTGGAGACCAGAAGAATGAAGACTCTCAAGCTTGTCATCTCGGTGTCGACCGCGGCCGTCGCGCTCGCGGCGTCGATGCCGGCCCTGGCGCAGGACGCCCAGGTTGCCGAGGACGGCGCCTCCGCGGGCGAGATCATCGTCACCGCGCAGAAGCGCGCCGAGCGTCTGATCGACGTGCCGGTCGCGATCAGCGCGATCTCCGCCGACGCGCTGACCACCCAGAACATCAACCGCCTGTCGGAATATTTCGACCGGGTTCCCGGCCTGCAATATTCGAACCAGCGCGTTTCGGGCCTGGCGCTGCGCGGCGTCACCACCGGCGGCGCGACCTCGCCGACCGTCGCGCTGCTCGTCGACGACGTCCAGTTCGGCGGCACCACCGGCACCGGCCAGCCGCCGCTGCCCGATTTCGACGCCAGTGCGGTCAGCCGGGTCGAGGTGCTGCGCGGTCCGCAGGGCACGCTCTACGGCGCGTCGAGCCTCGGCGGCCTGATCAAGTACGTCCTCAAGGAGCCGGACACCAAGGAGTTCTCGGGCCGGATCGAGCTGGGCGGCACCGCCGTCTCGCACGGCGACACCGGCTATGCGGTGCGCGGCTCGGTCAACATCCCGATCAACGACTGGCTGGCGGTGCTGGGCAGCGGCTTCAAGCGCGAGGATGCCGCCTATCTGAACAACGCCAACCCGCAGGCGCTGAAGGCGAAGGACGTCAACAGCCGCGACGTCTGGGGCTTCCGCGGCGCGGCGCTGATCAAGCCGGCCGACAATTTCCGCATCGTCCTCTCGGCGCTCCGCCAGAAGACCGACGCGATGAACAGCGACCTGGCGATCACCGCCGGCGGCGTTCCGGTCTGCGCGGCCTGCACGCTCCCCAGCTCGCCGAACGCGGCGACGGCGGTCACCACCTTCGAGCCGGTCTATGGCGATCTGACGATCAACTCGCTCGATTCGATCAATAAGGCGAAGTTCCAGCTCTATTCGGCGCGCGCCGAGCTCGAACTGGGCGGGGTCAACATCACCTCGATCAGCGCCTGGAGCCGCGCCGACAATGTCATCACCAGCGACGTGAGCAGGGTGTTCGGCGGCCTGCTGAAGGCGGTCTATGGCCTGCCGACGGCACCGACCGTGCAAATCGCCAATGCCGACCGCACCCATAAATTCTCACAGGAACTGCGCCTCGGCGGCGACATCGGCACCAGCTTCACCTGGCTGGCCGGCGGCTTCTACACCGTCGAGCATGCCGCGACCGACCAGACGCTGATCGCCTCCGGCAGCCTGACCGCGACGCCCTATATCGGCACCGGCCCCGGCACCTATCGCGAATATGCCGGCTTCGCCGACCTCACCTGGCACGCGACCGACAAGCTCGATATCCAGGTCGGCGGCCGTTACGCGCACAACAAGCAGCACAACGAGTCGACCCTGAACACCTCGCCGGAGACCGCGCCGGTGTTCGGTTCGGGCACCACCATCGCCGATTCGAGCGACAGCGCCTTCACCTGGCTGATCTCACCGAGCTATCACTTCTCGCGCGACATCATCGCCTATGCCCGTGTCGCCACCGGCTATCGCCCCGGCGGTCCGAACATCGCCGCCCCGCCGTCGGTGGCGAAGTCGTTCAGCTCGGACAAGGTGATCAACTACGAACTGGGCTTCAAGGGCAAGGTCGTTCCCGGCCTGCTGACGCTCGACGCCTCGCTGTTCCAGATCGACTGGAAGGACATCCAGCTCCAGGGCACCGATTCGATCAGCTCGCTGACCTTCCTGACCAACGGCGGCAAGGCGCGCAGCCGCGGTCTCGAATTCGCGGCCAGCCTGACGCCGTGGCAGGGCATGAGCATCGACGCCAGCCTGACCTTCACCGATGCGACGCTGACCGAGGACCTGCCGACCATCGCCAACGCGACCGGGCTGAAGGGCCTGAACGGCGATCGCCTGCCCTTCTCGGCCAAGGTGGCGGCCAACGTCACGGCGCAGCAGGTCTTCCCGCTGACCGACCGGCTGGAAGGCAATGTCGGCTTCACGCTCGTCTATGTCGGCGACCGCGCCGGCACCTTCGTCACCGATGCCGCGAACGCGACCCGTCCGCGCATGCTGCTGCCCGAATATACCACGGTCGACATCCGCGGCGGGCTGACCTTCGACGAGGTCTGGAGCGCGAACCTCTACGTCCGCAACCTGTTCGACAAGCGCGGCGTCGCCGCCGCCGACAACCGCAACGGTGTCAACGTGCCGACCGCGCTGTTCATCCAGCCGCGTACCTTCGGCGTGACCCTGGCGCGGTCCTTCTGACGATGGCAGGCGATCGTCGCCTGCGCTGAGAAAGGAGATGCGCAGGGCCCCGACGCCCTGCGCATCTTTGTATAGATATTATCGAGGCGAGAGCGATGGAGCGGAGATCGATCAGGGTCGGACTGATGGGCCTCGCAACGGCTCTCGCCCTCGCCACCGCCTCCATGGCGGGTGCGGCGGGATCGAACGGTTCCCTTGCCGTGACGCTGGCGCCGATCGCCGCACCCGCCGCCCCGACGAGGGTCGGCACCGTCGGCGTCACCCTGCGCTTCGACGGCGTCACCGCGAACAAGGGCGAGCCGCTGCTCCGGCTGCCGATGGTCAGCAGCAATGTCGATACGGTCGCGACCGTCATCGCCGGGATCAGCGCGCGCGACGCCAGGGGGCCGCTCCGCCTCACCAGCCGCGACGTCGACCTCCCCGAGGCCGGGATGCGCGATGCGGTCGGCGGCGGCCCGTCGCGCGAATGGCTGGCCGACCGTGCGGTGGAGGGTCCTCTCACCGTCCGCTACAGCGTCCCCGCCGAGGCGAGCCTGCCGCCGCGCGGGCCGGCGCCGCCCTTCGCCTTTTCGGCCGATGGCGGCGGCGTGTCGGCGGCGGGCCATGTCTTCCTGCTGCTGCCACCCGGCGACCATCATTATCGCACCACCTATGGCTGGGATCTCGCCCGCGCGCCCAGGGGCAGCCGCGGGGTCAGCTCGCTCGGCGAGGGCACCGTCACCGCCGCCGAGCCGCTCGACGGCGCGCAACTGCGGATGAGCTTCTTCATGGCGGGGCGCATCGGCACCTATCCGCCCAGGCTGCCCTCGGGCGGCTTCTTCGGCGCCTGGCAGGGCGACCCCGGCTTCGACGCCGCCGCGCTGCTCGCCTGGACCGGCACGCTCTACGACCATTATGCGCGCTTCTTCGGCCAGAAGGAATCGCCGCCCTATGGAGTCTTCCTGCGCTACAACCCGATCAACGCGGGCGGGGGCGTCGGCCTCTACCATGCGTTCGTCACCACCTTCGGCAAGGGGCACGGATCGGATGTCGGCCGAATCCGGCTGACCCTGGCGCACGAGATGTTCCACACCTTCCAGCCGTTCATCGCCACGCCGGCTGGGCTCGAATCCTCCTGGTTCGGAGAGGGGCTGGCGACCTTCTACCAGGCGCGCCTCCCCTTCCGCTTCGGCATGCTGTCGTCCGAGGCCTATCTCGCCGACATCAACTGGACGGCCGCGCGCTACTATACCAGCGCGATGGCGACCGTGCCGAACAGCGAGGTGCCGAAGCGCTTCTGGGCCGATACGAGGGTGCGGACGCTGCCCTATGATCGCGGCATGCTCTATTTCGTCACGGTCGACGACGCGATGCGCAGGGCGTCGGGCGGCCGGAAATCGCTCGACGACCTGATGCTCGCGATGCTGGCGGTAGAGAAAGCGGGCAAGACCACTGGCAATGCCGACTGGGAGGCGCTGCTGGCGCAGCACCTCGGCCCCAGGGCGGTCGATGACTTCCGCGCCTTCCTGGGCGGCGCGATGCCACTGCCGGCGTCCGACGCCTTCGGTCCTTGCTTCCGGAGGACCACCCGCAAGCTGCGCCGATACGAGCTGGGCTTCGCGACCGACGTGCTCGCCCAGACGAAGCGCATCGTCCGCGGCCTGGTGCCGGGATCGGCGGCCGCGCTCGCCGGCCTGCGGGACGGCGACGAGATCGTCGACCCGGTACCGCAGGACAGCATCCAGGGCGAGCAGAACGAGCTGATCCGCCTGCGCATCCGCCGCGAGGACAAGGTCTTCCCGCTCGTCTACCTGCCGCGTGGCGAGACGGTCGACGCCTGGCAGTGGGAACGCGTACCGGGCAGCGAGGGCCAGAGCTGCGCGCTCTGACCCACGCGTCCGGCCTATTGTTTACCCGCGATTTCCGGGTCGGGCAGATGTTTCCATCTGCCTGGAAATCGCCCTAGCGAACCGTGTTGCGCTGGACCAGGTTGACGATCGCGAGCAGGACGACCGCGCCGACGAAGGCGATCAGCAGGCCGACCAGCGAGAATTGCTGGACGCTGCCGCGGACACCCAGCAGCGGGCCGGCCAGCGCGTTGCCGATCACCGATCCGATGCAGCCGACAACGATGTTCCAGAAGATTCCCATCGATGCGTTGCGGTTCATGACGATGCTGGCGAGCCAGCCCGCGATGCCGCCGACGATGAGCGCGATGATCCAACCCATGGCACTTCTCCCTCTTTGATTCGATGCCCCAACGATCGAAACCGCAAATCGAGCCACGGCCACCGATCGGAAATTCGCGGGATCGGTCCACCCCCTCCCGGGCTCGGGCTGTCGACCAATCGTTGCGGCCGCCGTCTCCGGCACCCATCGTCACCGATATGCAGGGAGGGCAGCATGATCACCGACTTATCGAATGCCATCGGCACGCTCGTCGTCGCCGGCGAGCGCTATGCCGATATGCGGCTCAAGGAAGCCGTCGCGCTCTGGAACCAGCTGGACGCACGCGCCCGGTTGCGCGCCTATTTCCGTAGCGATCGGCTGTTGAGCGTACCGATGTTCGGCCCGCCTCGGCGCGCCTTCTCGGGCTATGACTTCGAACGCCTGGCCGAGCTGCTCGGGGTGCGGACGGCGACGGCCTGACCCTGGACGGCAGGCCGGATCACCGGGCCGCTGCCCCGGCTGATCGTCTCGCGATGTCATGCTGATGGTGGAAGGGGCTGGATTCGAACCAGCGTACGCTCACGCGGGCAGATTTACAGTCTGCTGCCTTTAACCACTCGGCCACCCTTCCAAAGGCGCCTGAAGCGAGGCGGCTCAATGGCCAATCGGGACCCGGCTGTCAACGCCCGAAGCCCGGAAAAATCTCTGTCGCCGCAATGCTTGCGCGAAACGCCCCACCGTCGGTAAGGCAGGACCATGCGCAGAGGCCATCGTCCGTCCCAGCCCGCCCAGGGCCGTCCCCGCTTCTGGGGCCGCCACGCCGTGATCGCGGCGCTCGCCAACCCCGACCGCACCGTCAAGCGGCTGTGGGGCACACGCGAGGCAGTGAGCGCGCTCGACCTCCCGCCGGTCATCCCGGTCACCTATGCCGACGCCGCCGATCTCGGCCGCCTGGTGCCGCACGACGCGCCGCACCAGGGGTTGGTGATCGAGGTCGATCCGCTGCCGGACATCTGGCTGGGCGACCTGCTGGAAGAGGTGCAGGACGATCGCCGTCCGCTCGTCGTGCTCGATCAGGTCACCGATCCGCACAACGTGGGCGCGGTGCTGCGCTCGGCCGCCGCCTTCGACGCGGTCGGCATCGTCACCCAGGACCGCCACGCGCCGCCAGAATCGGGCGCGCTCGCCCGCTCGGCCTCGGGCGCGCTGGAGCTGGTGCCGTGGGTACGGGTGGTCAACCTCGCCCGCGCGCTCGACGAGATCGCCGAGGCGGGCTTCTGGCGGATCGGGCTGAGCGGCCACGCCAAGGGGACGCTCGCGCAGGTGATGGGGGATTCGCGGATCGCGATCGTCCTCGGCGCCGAGGGCGAGGGCATGCGCCAGAACACCGAAGCGCATTGCGACGAGCTCGCCAGGCTGCCGATCAGCCCCAAGGTCGAGAGCCTGAACATCTCGAACGCCGCCGCGATCGCGCTCTACGCGATCACGGTGCGGGGCTAGAACAAAAGCAAGAATCGGGAGGATCGGGCCGAGGCCCGATCCTAACAGCTCAATCTTCCGGCGCGATCGTGACGGTCAGGCCGTCGAGCTCGTCGGTCATGGTGAGCTGGCACGACAGGCGCGAACGCTCGTCGCGATGGTCGCTGCTGTCGAGCAGGTCGTTCTCGTCGTCGCTCATATCGGGGAGCAGGCCGTTGAACGCGGGATCGACGAACACATGGCAGGTCGCGCAGGAGCAGCAGCCGCCGCACAGCGCCAGCAACTCGTCGATTCCGGCGTCGCGGATGACTTCCATCACCGACAGGCCGGTCTCGGCTTCGAGGACCGATTCCTCACCCTCACGCGTAACGACAACCAATTTGGGCATTACCACTCCCCCGATTTGCATAATCCGGATTCCGCGCGCCTATGTAGCGCGGGACCGGTGAAATCAAGAGCAGGAACCGAAATGAGCCTTTCCGCCGAGCAGCTCCACCGCAGCATCGATGCGCTGGCCGGCATGGAACCCGCCATCGCGCGCATGCTGGAGACGATCGGCTATCCCCCGCCGCGCATCCGCGACCGCGGCTACCAGACGCTGCTGCGGACGATCGTCGGCCAGCAGGTCAGCGTCGCCGCCGCCAATGCGATCTGGGCGAAGATGGAAGCGATGATAGGCGCCGGCCTTGCCCCCGAGGCGGTCGCAGCCGCCCCAGACGAATTGCTCCGCGCCACCGGCCTGTCGCGGCAGAAGATCGCCTATGCCAGGAGCCTGGCCGAGCATGTCGCGAGCGGCACGATCGATTTCGACCGGCTGCCCGCCGACGACGAGGAGGCGATCGCGCAGATGACCGCGATCAAGGGGATCGGACGCTGGTCGGCGGAGATATACCTGCTGTTCGCCGAAGGCCGTGGCGACGTCTGGCCCGCCGGCGACCTCGCCGTACAGATCGAGGTCGGCCGCCTGCTCGGCTTGCCCGAACGGCCGAGCGAGCGCGAGACGCGCCGCCTGGCGCAGGGCTGGAGCCCGCACCGCGGCGCCGCCGCGATCTTCGCCTGGCACAGCTACAACGCGCGCGCCAGCGCGGCCAAGACCGACAAGACGCCGCTGTAGCTTCCGCCGCTATCCTCGCCCTGCGGCTTTAGCCCCGGAGCCTGGCCCCCAGCTTGGCTGCGGCGGCGACGATCTTCTCGGAGATCGCCTGGAGATCGGCGTCGGTGAAGCTCTTCTCGCTGGGCTGGAGCACCACCTCGATCGCCACCGACTTCTCGCCCTCGCCGACGCCCTGGCCCTGGAACAGGTCGAACAGCCGCGCCTCGGTGATCGCCGCCTTGTCGGCGCCGCGCACCGCGCGAAGCAGCTCGTCGGCCGCCCGGTCGGCGGAGACGAGGAAGGCGAAGTCGCGGCGCACCGCCTGCAACGCGGGCGGTGCGTAGGCCTCGCGCATATGGTCGGACGAGGCGCGCTTGACCGGCACGGCGTCGAGGAAGATCTCGGCCGCGACGACGGTGCCGTCGATATCGAAGGCGCGCGCGACGCTCGGATGCAGCTCGCCGAACTCGGCCAGCACCGTCTTCGGCCCCAGCCGCAACGAGCCCGAGCGGCCGGGATGATAGACTCCGCTCGAAACCGTCTCGAACAGCTGCAGCCGGTCGACGGGCGCGCCGACCGCGCCGAGCATCGCCACCGCCTCGGCCTTGGCGTCGAACGCGTCGAACGCCTGCGCCTTGCCGCTGCGCCAGTCGCGCGGGGTGCGGTCGCCGGCCAGCAGCAGGCCGAGCGTCAGCCCCTCGCCGTCGGCGAGATAGCGGCGGCCGACCTCGAACAGCCGGATGCTGCCGGCGCCGCGGTCGGCATTGCGCCGCGCTGCGGCCACAAGGCCGGGCAGCAGCGACGGCCGCATGACCTTCAGATCCTCGCTGATCGGGTTGGCGAGCGTCCAGGCACCGCCGCCGAACGGCTTCGCTTCCGCCTCGCTGATGAAGCTCCACGTCACCGCCTCGTTCAGGCCGCGCGCGGCGGCGGTGCGGCGGGCGCGCCGCTCCACCTTCTGCGCCTGGGTCGCGGTCGGCCGGGCGACGCCCTCGCCGCGCGGCAGCGGGGTCGACGGGATGTTGTCGATGCCGATGATACGGACGACCTCCTCGACCAGGTCGGCGGGGCCGTCGACGTCGCGGCGCCAGCTCGGCACCGAGACGTTCCACACCGCGTCGATGCCGAAGCCGAGCGCCGACAGGATGGTGCGCTGGCGATCGGGCTCGACCGCAAGGCCGGCGATCTTCTCGGTCAGCGCCGGATCGTAACGCAGCGCCTTTGTGCCCGAGGGCGGGGTGCCCGCCTGGACGACCGCGGACGGAGTGCCGCCGCACAGGTCGATCACGAGCCGGGTTGCGATGGCGAGGCCGGCTTCAAGGAACTGCGGATCGACGCCGCGCTCGAACCGCGCGCGCGCGTCAGAGGTCAGGCCGAGCTTCTGGCCGGTGCGGGCGATCGCCTCGGGCGTGAAATAGGCGCATTCGATCAGCACGTCGGTGGTCGCGGCCGTGACGCCGGTCTTCTCGCCGCCCATGATGCCGCCGATGTCGTCGGGGCCGTTGGCGTCGGCGATCACGGTCATCGTCTCGTCGAGCGTATACACCTTGCCGTTGAGCGCGAGCACCTCCTCGCCCGGCGTCGCCTTGCGCGCGACCAGCGGGCCGCTGAGCTTGGCCAGGTCGTAGACATGGAGCGGGCGGCCATGGTCGAGCATCACATAGTTGGTGATGTCGACCAGCGCCGAGATCGGCCGCTGGCCGACCGCGATCAGCCGCTTGGCCAGCCATTCGGGGCTGTCGCCGTTGACGACGCCGCGCACCGCCCGGCCGAAGAAGGCGGGGCAGCCTTCGGGATCGAGGGTAGCGATCTCGATCGGGCATTCGCCCTGGCCCGCGATGGTCGGCAGGTTGAGCGGCTTCAGCGTGCCGAGGCCCGCCGCCGCCAGGTCGCGCGCGATGCCGCGCACGCCCATGCAGTCCTGCCGGTTCGGGGTGATCGCGACGTCGATGACCGGATCGGACAACCCCGCCCAGTCGGCATAGACCGCGCCGACCGGCGCGTCGGCCGGCAGCTCGATGATCCCGTCATGCGCGTCGCTCAGTTCCAGCTCGCGCATCGAGCACATCATGCCGCGCGATTCGACGCCGCGGATCGCCGCGACCTTCAGGGTCACGTCGATGCCGGGCACATAGTCGCCCGGCCGGCCGAGCACACCGACCAGCCCGGCGCGGGCGTTAGGCGCGCCGCAGACGATCTGCAGCGGCTCACCGCCGTCGCCGGCGTCGACCGACAGGACCTGCAGCTTGTCGGCCTGCGGGTGCGGCGCCGCGGTCAGGATGCGGGCGATGCGGAAGGCGCCCAGCTTCTCGGCCGCGTCCTCGACGCCCTCGACCTCCAGCCCGACCCGGGTCAGCCCCTCGACAATCGCGTCGAGGCTCGCCTCGGTGTCCAGATGCTCCTTGAGCCAGCTCAGCGTGAACTTCATGCGCCGACTCCTCCCGACAGCGTGGGCACGTCGAGCGCGGCGAAGCCATAATGCCTGAGCCAGCGGAGATCGCCGTCGAAGAAGGCGCGCAAGTCGTCCATCCCATATTTGAGCATAGCGAGCCGATCGATGCCGCAGCCGAAGGCGAAGCCCTGCCATTCGTCCGGATCGAGGCCGCAATTGGCGATCACCCGGGGATGCACCATTCCCGAGCCGAGAATCTCCATCCATCCGCCGTTGCCGGCCGCCGGATCGCCGCCGATCACGCGGCGTCCCTTCTCCCAGGTGAAGCCGACGTCGACCTCGGCCGAGGGCTCGGTGAAGGGGAAGAAGCTGGGGCGCAGGCGCAGGACGATGTCGTCGCGCTCGAAGAAGGCCTTCACGAAGGTCTCCAGCGTCCATTTCAGATGGCCCATATGGATGCCGCGATCGATCACCAGCCCTTCGACCTGGTGGAACATCGGCGTGTGGGTGGCATCCGAGTCCGATCGATAGGTCCGCCCCGGCGCGATGATCCGGATCGGCGGCTTGTCGGTCATCATCGTACGGATCTGCACCGGCGAGGTGTGGGTGCGCAGCAGCATCTTCCTCCCGTCCTCGCGGTCGGGGAAATAGAAGGTGTCGTGCATCGCGCGCGCCGGATGCGTCTCCGGGATGTTGAGCGCGGTGAAATTATGCCAGTCGTCCTCGATCTCGGGACCGGTCGCGACCGCGAAGCCCAGGTCGGCGAAGATCTCGGCCAACTCGTCCATCACCTGGGCGACCGGATGGACCGATCCCTGCATGCCGGCCGACACCGGCAGGCTCATGTCGAGCGTCTCGGTCGCGAGGCGCGCCTCGAGCGCGGCGTCTTCCAGGCTTTCCTTGCGATCGGCGATCGCGGCGGTCACCGCCTCGCGCAGCGCATGGATCCTGGGCCCCTCGACCTGGCGCTGCTCGGGCGTCATCCCGCCCAGCGTCTTGAGCAGCGCTGTGATCGTCCCCGACTTGCCGAGCGTGCGCACGCGAATCGCCTCCAGATCGGCGAGCGTCGCCGCCGATGCGATCTCCGAAAGCGCGTCCTGATTCTCTGTCGTCACTGCAACCCCACATTCGTCATTCCCGCGCAGGCGGGAATCCATGGACGGCGAAGCGTCCGGTATTCAGCGTCCCGTATCCGTGGATTCCCGCTTTCGCGGGAATGACGGAAGGGGGTTCACGGCCCCGGCGGAAATCCGAACGTCGTCACGGCGAGATCGTCCCAATCGGGATTCCGCGCCTCGACCAGCTCGATCTTCCACGCCCTGTTCCACTTCTTGAGCTGCTTCTCCCGCGTGATCGCCGTGATCATGTCGTCGAAGCCTTCATAGTAGACGAGGCGCGAGACCCCGTAGCGGCTCGTGAAGCCCTTGATCAAGCTTTCCCGATGCTGATGAACTCGTCCAAGCAGATCGGAGGTCACCCCGATGTACAATGTGCCGTGCCTGCCGCTGGCCATGATGTACACGCTGGGCTGCTTCTCTATTCGCTTCCCCAATCGTCATTCCCGCGAAAGCGGGAATCCATGGACGGCGGCCCGCAGGAGATCGCATGTCCCGTAACCGTGGATTCCCGCTTTCGCGGGAATGACGAATTGTTGGACGAAAACGCCGAAAACAAAAAGGGCGCGGTGACCATGGCCACCGCGCCCCTCCTGTCTCTTGTCCGAAGACTTACGCCGCGATGCGGGCGCCTTCGGGGAGGGCGGCCTTGGCCTGGGCGATGATGCCGCTAAAGGCCTCGCCCTCGTGCATGGCGATGTCGGCCAGGACCTTCCGGTCCAGCTCGATGCCCGCCAGCTTGAGGCCGTGCATGAACACGCCGTAGGTCAGACCTTCGGCGCGGACAGCCGCGTTGATGCGCTGGATCCAGAGCGCGCGGAACGAGCGCTTCTTAACCTTGCGGTCGCGATAGGCGTACTGGCCGGCCTTCTCGACGGCCTGACGCGCGATGCGGATGGTGTTCTTGCGGCGGCCATAATAGCCCTTCGCCGCGCCAAGAATCCTCTTGTGCTTGGCGTGGGTGGTCGTACCGCGCTTGACGCGTGCCATCTAGCGGTCCTCCCTCAGTTCAGGCCGTACGGGGCCCACAGCTTCACGCGGGCCGTATCGGCCTCGGCGAGAACGGTGGTGCCGCGGTTGGTGCGGATATATTTGGCATTGTGGCTGATCAGCCGGTGGCGCTTGCCGGCGACGCCGTGCTTCACCTTGCCGGTGGCCGTGAGCTTGAAGCGCTTTTTCACGCCGCTCTTGGTCTTGAGCTTGGGCATTTTCGTCTCCTGATATGCGACGTTTGCAGACAGCCACGGCAGCCCATACAGCCGGACCGTCCATCAAATCGCGGAAGCGCGGGCCTATAAGGGGCGCAGGGCCGGATTGCAACCCGTCGGGGATGGAATCGGAACCCCCCCCGCCTGCCGGGGGTTTCTCCAGGTCATGGTAGTCGAACCCCATCCCCCGATCGAGGTCCCCGAGGGGGCTTCGGACAGCGCGCCGAAACCGGCTCCGCGGCGGCGCGATCCCGCCAACTGGACGCTGGCGGCGGGCTTCGCGGTGGTGGCGACGGTCATCGGCCTGGTCGTGCTGGCCTGGTTCGTCCTCTACGTCACCAAGGGCCGCTTCCTGAAACCGACCTTCGAATCGGTCGCCAGCCGAATGACCGAACGGCAGGTGAAGGTGGCGGGCGACTTCCAGTTCTATTTCGACATCATCGACGCGCGCTTCCTGGCCGACGGCCTCACCATCTCCAACCCGAAATGGACCACCCGCCCCAATTTCTTCGAAGCGCGCCACATCGCCGCGCGGATCAAGACGATCCCGCTGGTCTTGGGGGAACGCAAGGCCGAGTGGCTGGTGCTCGACGGCGGCCGGGTCGACGCCGAATGGGACGCGCAGAAACGGAACAGCTGGACCTTCGGCGATCCGAACAAGAAGGGCGAGCCCTTCCGCTGGCCGACGATCGCCCGCGCCCGGGTGACCGACAGCGAGGTCCGTTACATCGATCCGGCGCTGCAGCTGCGCACTGACGTCAAGGTCGGCGATATCGCGGCGGGCGATACCCGCATCGCCGGCAAGGTGCCCTTCACCGGTACCGGCACGTTGCGCGGCAAGCCCTTCACCATGGAAGGGGCCCTGCTCTCGCCCAACTCGACGGTGGCATTCGGAAGGACCCAGTTCACGATGAACGCGCGGTCTGGCGCGACCCGGCTCGACCTCGACGGCGTGCTGCCGGCGGCGACGCAGATCGAAGGATCGGATCTCAACCTCAAGGTACGCGGTCCCAATATCCGCCTGCTGTTCGACTTCCTCGGCGTCGCCGCGCCCGATACGCGGGCCTATTGGTTCACCTCCAAGCTGACCAAGGCCGGCGGCGAGTGGCGCTTCACCCGGATCAACGGCCGCTACGGCGCGAGCGACCTTCACGGCCGCATGACGATCAGCCTGCCCAACGATCGGCTTTTCCTGGACGCGGTGCTCGATTCGAACCGGGTGGACATCATCGATGTCGGGCCGTTCATCGGCTACGAACCCGAGGCGCTGGCGGCGAAGGGCGCGCAGGCGGCGGTCGCGCAGACCGGCGGCACCCCGCGCATCCTGCCCGACGCGCCGCTGCGGATCGAATCGATCCGCAATTTCGATGCACATATCCTCTATAAGGTGAAGGATTTCCGGAACCCGAAATTCCCGATCAGCAATGTCGACCTGACCTTCGACCTGAACAGGAGCCTGATGAAGCTGTCGCCGTTCAGCTTCGAGATCGCCGGCGGCCACCTCGCCTCCGACATCACGATCGACGCGCGGGTGCCGGCGGTGGTCACCGACTATGACATCCGCCTGTCGCCGACGCCGATGGCCAAGCTGTTCGCCGGCTTCGGGGTCCATCAGGCGGGAACCACCGGCACGATCAAGGCGCGCATCCGAATGAAGGGAACCGGCGATACGCTGCGCGACTCGCTCGCCACGTCGAACGGCCGGATCGCGATCATCCTGCCGCGCGGCACCTTCTGGACGCAATATATCCAGCTCTCCGAGTTCGACATCGGCGTGTTCCTGCAGAAGCTGCTGCAGGACAAGCTCAAGAAGCCGGTGCAGATCAATTGCGGCCTGCTCGGCTTCACCGTGCGCGACGGCGTCGCGGCGGCCGACCCGATCCTGATCGATACCGACAAGAACGTGATGACGGCAAAAGGCGGCTTCAGCTTCAAGGACGAGTCGCTCGACATGCGCTTCCGCGCCGATTCCAAGAAGTTCAGCCTGTTCTCCGGTCAGTCGCCGGTGGGCATCAAGGGCTATTTCGCGCAGCCCGGCATCAACATCATCAGCCCGCAGCTGCTGGCGCGCGGCGGCGCGGGGCTCGCGCTCGGCGCGGTGGCGAGCCCGCTCGCCGCGGTGCTCGCCTTCGTCGACGTCGGCGACGCCAAGGCGGCCGCCTGCGGCCCGGTGCTGGCGGGCGCGCAGGCCAGCGCGATGCGGACGACGAAAGGCAAGCCGCGCAAGGATGTCGGATCGGCCCGCGAGAACCGCCGCCAGGCCGGCGACCGCAAGCAGCCCGACAAGCTGGGGATGTAGGTTTGGGAACGGCGGGCCTGACCGCACATCCTGAGCGTCTGACCGGAAAGCGCCTTACCGCTCATCCTGAGGAGGGACTGAGCCTGGCGAAGGCCCATATCGAAGGATATCTCCAGCCTCGAACGCCCCTTCGAGACAGCATTTCGACCAGGCTCAATGCTTCCTCAGGGTGAGCGGGGACTTTTGCGTCAGACTCTGATGGAGCGGAGCTAAAACGCTCGATGCCCTAGTTCAGCAGCGCGACGATCTGCTCGATCAGCCGGTCGTCGCCCGCGGCGATCACGTCGCCCGCGCTGTTCGCGTCGAGCGGGCGGCCCTGCCAGTCGGTCATCCGCCCGCCCGCGCCCTCGATCACCGGGATCAGCGCGGCGAAGTCGTAGAGCTTGAGCCCCGACTCGATCACCGCGTCGAGATGGCCCGAGGCGGTCAGCCCGTAATTGTGGCAATCGCCGCCCCACAGCACGTCGCCGGCGGCGGCGCTCACCCGCGCGAAGCGGTCGTAATCCGACGCCGCGAACAGGGCGGGCGAGGTGCTGCCGAGATGCGCGTCAGCCAGCCGCGCGCAGGCGCGGCTCCGCACCGGCACGCCGTTGAACATGGTGAGCTGCCCCGAGGCCCCGACCCAGCGGTCGCGCGCGATCGGCTGGTCGATCACGCCGAGCACCGGCTGCCGGTCCTCGACCAGCGCGATCAGCGTGCCGAACAGCGGCCGCCCGGCGATGAAGGCGCGGGTGCCGTCGATCGGATCGAGCACCCAGACGCGGTCGGCATCCTCCCGTTCGCGGCCATATTCCTCGCCGATGATCCCGTCGGTGGGCCGTTCCACCTCGATGATCGCGCGCATCGCCGCCTCGGCCGCGCGATCGGCCTCGGTGACCGGCGAGGCGTCGGCCTTGGTCTCCAGGTCGAAGCGCGCGCGGAAGAAGGGCCGGATCGCCTCGCCCGCCGCCTCGGCCAGGCGATTGGCCAATATGATGTCGTCGTTGGTCATGCTGGCGTCATCCCCGCGTCCGGTGCAAAGTGCAAGCCTGCCGAGGAGGAATAGCCATGACCAAATCGCGCCTGATACCCTGCCTGCGCTATGACGACGCCCCCGCCGCCATCGCCTTCCTGTGCGACGCCTTCGGCTTCGCGCGCCACGCCGTCTATGCCGACCCGGACGATCCCTCGATCATCCACCATGCCCAGCTCATCCTCGACGGCGGCATGGTGATGCTGGGCTCCGCCCGGCCCAGCGAGGTGGCCGAGCGCTACCGCTGGAAGACCGCGCGGGAAGCGGACGGCATCACCATGTGCGTCAGCGCCTATGTCGCCGACCCCGACGCCCACCACGCCCGCGCCAAGGCAGCCGGCGCCGAGATCGTCACCGAGCCCCACGACAACCCCGGCTATCCCGGCCGCAGCTATGACGCGCGCGACCCGGAGGGCAATGTCTGGAACTTCGGCAGCTACGACCCCTGGGCGGTGTAAGGTCAAGGGTCAGGTCGGCCGGGCCAACATCAGCCAGATGATCCCGAGCATCGCGAAGAAAGCCGGAAAGCCACTGAGAAACCACAAGCGGTAGAGGCGGAAATAGGCCGGCGGTAGCGGAGTTCCTTCCGACGCCGCCACGCGAGCCAGATCGCGCATCCGCATCTGCATCCAGACCACCGGCAGCCAGAAGCAGCCGATCAGGATGTAGAGTCCAACGGAGGCAAGGATCCACGGGCTGCCGAGCGACCAGCCAACCAGATGCGCCAACCAGACGCCGGTGACGGGCTGGACGAGGACGGCGGTCGCCGTGAACAGGAAATCGGCGATCACGACCGTCGAGGCGACATGTGCGATCAGCGCCGCATCGCGGGTGCGATGGGCCATCAGCATGAAGAAGGCGATGCCCGCGCCGGTTCCGAGCAGCACCGTCGCGCCGATCACATGCGCCCAACGCAGCAGCAGTTCGAGCGTGACGGTCATCGCCTGGCCAGCAGGACATAGGCGGTCAACGACAACATGGCCGCCGGAATCACCTTGAGCAGCGGCGCGAGTGGATCGAACCAGAGATCGGGCCGGACGATCGTCGCGCCGAGCAGATAGACGACGGTCACGGCGACCGTTCCGAGAAGGGCGAAGCGCACCGTCCGCCGATGCAGCATCAGCAGCGCGAGCAAACCATCGACGATCGCCCCTCCCCCGCCGAGCAACCGCGCCAGTCGATCGTCCAACCCTCCCATGCGGAGCAGTCCGGCCGCTTCGTCCAAACGGAGGGAGGTGGCGATCGCCGTTCCCATCCAGAGCAGGAAGAGCGAGGCGAGCATCACCGGCATCAACAGGGCGAGGCGTGCCGCGACTCGATCCTGCTTGCCGGCAGGCAAGACGGCCAGCACCGATTCGAGCGGTCGCACCGGCCGGCCGAGCAATACCGCGGCTTCATCGGTATCGCCGGAAATCCCGGCCGCGAGCGCGGCGACGGCGTTATGGCGAAGCGGTGATCGCCAGCCCAGCCGGCTGAGCAAGTCGGCGCCGCCGACGATCAGCGCCATCACCATGCCACCCATCCGGATCGTCCGCCGCGCCGGATCGAAACCCAGCCAGGCCCGATGCAGCGCGACGATGTTCCCCAGCGTGCGCCGACGCGCCTCGACCAGGTCATGGCTACCCGTCGCCACATCACCCTCTACGGCTCGCACGACCGCCACAACCAGATCGTCAATGCCGATACACTGGATCGATCCGGTCGCGGATGGCAGCGGCGTCACCAAAGGCATCGCGGCAGCCATCCGGATCAGTTCGGTGCCGCCATAGGCGTTGCGGCCGATAACGAGACCCGGCCGCAGGATGACATGGGCGAGCGAGGAGTTGGCAAGGGTCCGATCGGCCTCTGCCTTGCTGCGCAGAAAGATGCTGGTCGCCGACGCTTCGGCATTGGCGGCCGAAATCTGAACGAAACGCGTAACTCCGGTCGCCTCGGCCGCGGCGATCAGTGCGACGATGGCATCGGCCTGGACCCGTTGCACGGCATGGCCAGCCTCGTCCTGCAACAAGCCGCTGGCGTTGACGATCGCATCGACCCCGGCGAGCAGCGGTTGCCACCGCACCGGATCGGTCATCGTCACCAGGTCGGCATAGTGCCAATTGATGGCGGGCAGGATTCGACGGCCATAGGCGAGGTCTCGGCCCACGCCGCTCACCCGATGGCCGCGGGCGGTCAGGCCACGTGCGACATCACTGCCGATGAAGCCATAGGCTCCGATCAGCAGGACATGCATCGGATCAGTCGAACAGGCTCGACACCGAGCTTTCGTCGGCGATGCGCTTGACCGCCTCGCCGAGCAGCGGGGCGATGGTCAGGTGGCGGATCTTCTTGGCGTCGGCGACCGCTGGCGAGGCGCCGATCGAGTCGGTGATCACCAGCTCGAGCAGCTCCGAGCCCTCGACACGGGCGACCGCGCCGCCCGACAGGACGCCGTGGGTGACATAGGCGACGACGTCCTCCGCACCCGCCTGGCGCAGCGCGGCGGCGGCGTTGCAGAGCGTGCCGGCCGAATCGACGATGTCGTCGACGAGGATGCAGAAGCGGCCCGACACGTCGCCGATGATGTTCATCACTTCCGATTCGCCGGCGCGCTCGCGGCGCTTGTCGACGATCGCCAGCGGGGCGTTGTCGAGACGCTTGGACAGCGCCCGGGCGCGGACGACGCCGCCGACGTCGGGCGACACGACCATGATGTTGCGCCCGCCGAAGCGCGCCTGGATGTCCGCCGACATCACCGGCGCGGCGTAGAGATTGTCGGTCGGGATGTCGAAGAAGCCCTGGATCTGGCCGGCGTGGAGATCGACAGAGAGGACGCGGCTGGCGCCCGCCGTCTCCAGCAGGTTGGCGACCAGCTTGGCGGAGATCGGGGTGCGCGGGCCGGGCTTCCGGTCCTGCCGGGCATAGCCGAAATAGGGGATGACCGCCGTGATCCGGCGCGCCGACGAACGCTTCAGCGCGTCGATGCAGATCAGCAGCTCCATCAGATTGTCGTTGGCCGGATAGCCGGTCGACTGGATCACGAACACGTCCTCGCCGCGGACGTTCTCGTGGATTTCGACGAACACCTCCTCATCGGCGAAGCGCCGGACGCTGGCATCGGTCAGCGGCAGTTCGAGATAGGCGGCGATCGCCTTGGCGAGCGGCTGGTTCGAATTGCCGGCAAGAAGTTTCATGGACAGATCCCCGAGGGCGGTGGCCGAGACTCGGGGGCTCTTAGTCGCAAGGTGCCCGATGGGGAAGAGGGTGGCTGAAAGGATGATATGGGCCTAAAGCCCGCCGCCATGGTCGTCACCCGCTTCGCTCCGTCCCCCACGGGCCGCCTTCACGTCGGCAATATCCGCACCGCGCTTCACAACTGGATGTGGGCGCGAGCCCATGGCGGGCGCTTCCTGCTGCGGCTCGACGACACCGACCGCGAACGGTCGACCGAGGAGAATGCCGCGGCGATCCGCGCCGATCTCGGCTGGCTCGGCCTGCATCCCGACGCCGAGGCGAAGCAGTCGGACCGCTTCGCGCTCTACGAGTCGCGGTTCGCGGAATTGCGGGCGCAGGGCCGGGTCTATCCCTGCTACGAAAGCGCCGAGGAACTGGAGCTCAAGCGCAAGATCCTCGCCGGGCGCGGCCTGCCGCCGATCTACGACCGCGCCGCGCTCGCCCTCTCCGACGCCGAGCGCGCGGCCCTCGAAGCCGAGGGGCGCCGCCCGCACTGGCGCTTCCTGCTCGACCATGAGTCGCCGATCGCCTGGACCGACCTGATCCGCGGCCCCCAGCATCTCGATCCCAGGCTGTTGTCCGATCCGGTCGTCCGCCGCGCCGATGGAAGCTGGCTCTATATGCTGCCGAGCGTGATCGACGACATCGTGATGGGCGTCACCCATGTCGTGCGCGGCGAGGATCACGTCACCAATACGGGACTGCAGTTGCAGATGTTCGCGGCGCTCGGCGCGTCCGAACCGGCCTTCGCACATGAGGCGCTGCTGGTCGGGAGCGAAGGCAAGCTGTCGAAGCGGCTGGGCTCGCTCGGCTGCGACGCCTTCCGCGACGAGGGAATCGAGCCGGTCGCGCTGATCGCGCTGCTCGCCCGCATCGGCACCAGCCTGCCGGTCGAGCCGGTCGCCGATCCGGCGGCGCTGTTCGACGGCTTCGACTTCGCCCGCTTCGGCCGCGCGCCGGCGCGCTTCGATCTCGACGAGCTCAAGGCGCTCAACGCGCGGATCATCCACATGCTGCCCTATGCGGCGGTAGCCGGCCGCCTGCCCGCAGGCATCGACGAAGCGGGCTGGGAGGCGATCCGTCCGAACCTCAACCGCATCGACGAAGCCGCCGGCTGGTGGACGGTGGTCGAAGGCCCGGTATCGGCCGAGATCGCACCCGAGGACCGCGCCTATGTGGCACAGGCCGCCGAGCAGGCGACGGCGATCGACTGGAACGATGGCGCGTGGAAGGCGCTGACCGCCACGCTCGGTGCCGCGACCGGCCGCAAGGGCAAGGCGCTGTTCCTGCCGCTGCGCCTGGCGCTGACCGGCCGCGAGCACGGCCCCGACATGAACGCGCTGCTGCCGCTGATCGGCAGGGAGCGGGCGGTGGAGAGGCTGCGGGCGGCGGCCAGTTAAAGTCCGTCATCCCGGCGGAGGCCGGGATCTCGGAAGGCTCCTGCCTCGACCTCTTCTCCTCTCTCCCGAGATCCCGGCTTCCGCCGGGATGACGTTTGAGAAGGGAGGCTCAGTACCGGTTCGACGGGGCGATCAGGCCGACCAGCAGGTAGAGGATGATCGTCGAACCGACGCCGCAGAGCGTGAGCAGGACGGCAAGGACGCGGACCAGCATCAGGTCGATGCCGCTATAGTCGGCAAGACCGGCGCATACGCCCATGATCTTGCCCTCGCTCTTGTTGAGGCGGAAGCTGTTGCTGCGGACGGACATGGCAATTTCCCTTTGCGGATGGGAGGGGAGGTCAGAGCAGGGCGGGCCGGTCCAGCGAGACCGAGGCCGCCGTGCAGAAGCAGTTGGCGTTGGCCGGGCCGAGCGCGGTCGCGAGGCAGGCGAGGCTGAACAGAAGACCGCCGCCGACCGCGAGCAGGAAGCGCCGGGCTTCGCCGAGGCTGAGGTTGGTGTCGATCATCGTCTTGCTCCCTTCGTCACGGCCACCCTTACGGCCGATGCCAGGACGTTTGCAGGAGCCGTGCCAAATCGCCAAAAGGCCGGAATGCGGGCATTTTCCCCAATGCATCGCGCGCAGAGCGCAACGATCATGCCAACAGGTGGGAAAATTCACCAATTTGCCATGGGAAACCGCGCCAATGCCGCCATCGTTGCGGCACCGGCAGGATTTCCGCGCCAAGCGCGTCGTAATGATGTATCATTGCCTCCGCGATCCGCCGTCAGCGCGGACGCACTGGAGTAGGAGGCGTTCATGACCCATGGAGGTTTTCTCGAACAAGGCAAAACGACCAACAAGATCGGCCTGACGCTCGTCATAGCCGGCCATGCGGCGGTCCTCGCCGCGCTCGCCCTGGCGCCACCCGAGGCGATCCAACGCATCGTCTATCTTCCCACCATCGTCGAAAGCATCCGGGAGGCGGCGCCGCCACCCGCTGAGCCGCCGCCCCCGCCGGCCGCCCAGCCCGAGCGGACGCAGCCGACCAGAGTCGATCCGATCGTCCAGGCCGGCGATCCGGTGCGGCCGATCGATCTGACGCCGCTGCCACCCCGGCCGCTGCCGCCGGTGCTGCCGCAGATCCCGCCAGCGTCGGAACCGGCGATGCTGCCGGCGACGATCGATCCCGCGGCGATGGCGCGCTTCCAGCCGGACTATCCATCCGAACTGGTCCGCGCCGAGCTGGAGGGGAGCGCCACCGTCCGGATACTGATCGGCATCGATGGACGGGTGAAGGCGGTCGAGCTGGTCAGCGCCACCCATCCCGGCTTCTTCGACGCGACGAAGCGGCAGGCGCTGCGCCACTGGAAATTCCGTCCGGCGACGAAGGACGGCATCGCCACCGAAAGCTGGCGGACGATGACGGTGCGCTTCACCCTCAAGGACTGATTGCCCCGGCCCGTCGCGCCCCGGGCTGGCGCGGCGGGCCTTCGGCCACTATCTAGCGGCCATGGCCGTCTTCCCCCGCCCCTCGAAACCCTCAGCCGTCTGGGCCGACTTAAAGGCGCTGCTGCGCCAGCAGGAACGGCACAAGCTGCTGATCGCGCTGGCCTCGATCCTGATGCCGGCGATCATCGTCACCGGCTTCTACGTCGATTCGAAGATGGACCCGCCCAAGGCGCAGATCATCTATGCGCAGAGCTGGCCCGCCAGCCGCACCGACGCCGAGATCATCAAGCAGAACATCGCCGACCAGAAGATCCGCGACGCCCAGCTCGCCGAGAAGCGCAAGGGCTACCAGCGGCTCGCCGACAATCTCGGCATTGATTATGAGCAGCCCAAGCGCTGACGATCATCGCTGGATGCTGTCGGCCGTGGCCCTTGCGGGGCGCGGCCGCGGACGGACCGCGCCCAATCCCAATGTCGGCTGCGTCATCGTCCGCGATGGGCGGGTGATCGGGCGCGGCTGGACCGGCGCGGGCGGCCGCCCCCATGCCGAGGCGATCGCGATCGAGGCCGCCGGCGACGTCGCCGGGGCGACGCTCTACGTCACGCTCGAACCCTGCGCCCATGTCTCGGCGCGCGGCCCCGCCTGCGCCGACCTGATCGTCGCGGCGAAGCCGGCGCGCGTGGCGATCGCGTTGCGCGATCCCGATCCGCGCACCGATGGGCGCGGCATCGCCCGGATCGAGGCGGCGGGGATCGCCGTCGCCACCGGCGTCGAGGCCGCCGCGGCGCGCGCGTCGATGGCCGGCTTCCTGACGCGTCGGTCGAAGGGACGGCCGCACGTCACGCTCAAGCTCGCCACCTCGCTCGACGGGCGGATCGCGCTGCCCGACGGGTCGAGCCGCTGGATCACCGGCCCCGCTGCCCGCGCCCACGCCCATCTCGAACGCGCCCGACACGAGATGATCCTGGTCGGGCGCGGCACGCTGGAGGCCGATTCGCCGACGCTGGACGTGCGCCTGCCCGGCCTCGAGGGACGCAGCCCGCGCCGCGCGGTGCTGGGCCATGGCGCGGCGCCCGAGGGCTGGACGGCGCTGCGCGACCCGACCGCCATCGCCGGTCTCGACGGGGTCGACCATCTGTTCGTCGAGGGCGGGGCGGGCACCGCCGCCGCCTTCCTGGCCGCCGACCTGGTCGACCGGCTGCTGCTCTACACCGCACCGATCGTCGTCGGCGCCGGCCGCTCCGCGATCGGCGACATCGGACTCGCTGACCTCGCCGCCGCGCACGATCGCTGGCGGCTCGCCGACACGCGGACGCTTGGCATCGACCGCCTCTCCATCTACGAGCGCATCTGACATGTTCACAGGCATCATCACCGACGTCGGCACGATCAGCGCGACCGAGATGCGCGGCGACCTGCATGTGCGGATCGCCTGCGGCTACGACACCGGCACCATCGACATCGGCGCCTCGATCGCCTGCTCGGGCGCCTGCATGACCGTCGTCGAGCTGGGCCCCGACTGGTTCGCGGTCGACATCAGCCACGAAAGCGTCTCGCGCACAGCGCCGGGCCGGTGGGAGACAGGCCGCAAGCTCAACCTCGAACGCTCGCTCAAGGTCGGCGACGAACTGGGCGGGCATATCGTCACCGGCCATGTCGACGGCGTCGGCACGATCGTGTCGATCGCCGCCGAGGGCGACTCGACCCGGCTGGAGATCCGCGCACCCGCCGAGCTCGCGCCCTATCTGGCGGCCAAGGGCTCGATCGCGGTCGACGGCATCTCGCTGACCGTCAACAGCGTCACCGACCAGCCCGACGGCAGCACCGTCTTCGGGCTCAACATCATCCCGCACACCGCCGCCGTGACGACGCTGGGGACGATGGCCGTCCATGACGGCGTCAATCTCGAGATCGACGTCCTCGCCCGCTATCTCGGGCGAATGGAGCAGCTCCGGTCGCTGGCGAAGCGGTAAATCACATTATAATGTGATTCTTCGATTGTAGGCCATATTGCGGTGTGATATTCACGCCGCATGAGCACCGAACTGATCGAACGCATCCGCACAGCCGTCGCCGAACGCGGCGTCTCCCGCTCTGGCATCGCCCGCGCCGCAGGCCTCCATCCCAATTCGCTGCGGTCGCTCGACGACCCCGATTGGAACCCGACGGCGGAGACGCTCAAGAAGCTCGAAAGCTACCTGTCCTATTCGGGCCTGTCGCCGATCGAGGAGATCATCGACGAGGCGCGCAACGGCCGGATGTTCATCCTGGTCGACGACGAGGACCGGGAGAATGAGGGCGACCTGATCATCCCGGCGCAGATGGCGACCCCCGATGCGATCAACTTCATGGCCCGCTACGGCCGCGGCCTGATCTGCCTGTCGATGACCCAGGAGCGGGTCGACCAGCTCGGCCTGCCGCTGATGAGCCGCAACAACGGCACCCGGCACGAAACCGCCTTCACCGTTTCGATCGAGGCGAAGGACGGCGTGACCACCGGCATCTCCGCGGCCGACCGCGCCCGCACCGTCGCGGTGGCGATCGACGCCGCCAAGGGCGCCGAGCACATCGTCACGCCCGGCCATGTCTTTCCGCTGGTCGCCAAGCCCGGCGGCGTGCTGGTCCGCGCCGGCCATACCGAGGCGGCGGTTGACGTCGCGCGGCTCGCCGGGCTCAACCCGTCGGGCGTGATCTGCGAGATCATGAACGACGACGGGACGATGGCGCGGATGGATTCGCTGGTCGAGTTCGCGCGCACCCACAAGCTGAAGATCGGCACAATCCGCGATCTGATCGCCTATCGCCGCAAGCACGACCATCTCGTCGAGCGCCGCGCCGAGGCGCGCTTCGACAGCCGCTGGGGCGGCGAGTGGAAGATGATCACCTTCTTCAACAAGGCGACCGGCACCGAGCAGACCGCGCTGGTGAAGGGCCATATCGACCCCGAAACCCCGACCCTGGTCCGCATGCATCTGCTGTCGCCCTTTACCGACATCTATGGCGAGGAAGGCCCGCGCTCGAAGCTGATCCAGCGATCGATGGAGATCATCGCGGAGGAAGGCGCCGGCGTGATCGTCATCCTCAACCGGCGGGTCGGCGGCTGGATGAGCCGTGCGGTCGAGGCGCGCAACACCGGCGACAAGTCAGTGATGGACGAGCTGCGCGACTATGGTGTCGGCGCGCAGATCCTGACCGAGCTGGGCGTCCACGACATGATCCTGCTGACCAATTCGCACCACACGCTGATCGCGCTGGACGGCTATGGCCTGTCGATCGTAGGCGAGCGTCCGATCCTTCCGGCGGAATAGAAAGCGAGACCATGGCCAAGCTGCTCATCGTAGAGGCGCGCTTCTACGACCATCTCAACGACCTGCTGCTCGACGGCGCGCGCACCGCGATCGAGGAGGCGGGCCACAAGCATGAGACGATCACCGTCCCCGGCGCGCTCGAAGTGCCGGGCGCGATCGCGATGGCGGCGGAAAGCGGCCGCTATGACGGCTTCGTCGCGCTGGGCGTGGTGATCCGTGGCGAGACCTATCATTTCGAGGTGGTCTCGAACGAGAGCGCACGCGGGCTGATGGCGCTGTCGATGGACAGCCTCGCGATCGGCAACGGCATCCTGACGGTCGAGAACGAGGCCCAGGCCCTCACCCGCGCCCGCCGCACCGAGAAGGACAAGGGCGGCGAGGCGGCCAAGGCCGCGCTGCGGATGATGGAGCTGCGCGAGAAATTCGCGGGCTGAGGCCGCAACCGTCATCCCGGCGAAAGCCGGGATGACGTCTCAGGGCTGTCCTACGCCGCGCTGGGATAGTCGATATAGCCCTCCGGGCCCTGCGCGTAGAAGGTCGCCACGTCGGCCCGCAGGATCGGCAGGCCCTTGCTGAAGCGCTGCGGCAGGTCCGGATTGGCGATGAACGGCTTGCCGAAGCTGACCGCATCGGCCGCCCCACTGTCGAGCGCGGCCTGCGCGCCCGCAGCGTCGTATCCGGCGTTGACGATGAACGGCCCGTCGAAGGCGCGCCGCATCGCCGGCCCGACCGGGGGATGGTCGAGCCCGCGCGGTTCGCGGATTTCGAGGAAGGCGATGCCGATGTCGGACAGCAGCGCCGCCGCCGCGGTGAACAGCGGTTCGGGATCGCTGTCGTCGACGCCCTGGATCGCGCCGTTGGGCGACAGCCGCACGCCGGTCCGTTCGGCGCCGACCGCATCGACCACGGCGCGCGTCACCTCGCCCAGCAGGCGGGTCCGGTTCTCGATCGACCCGCCATAGATGTCGGTGCGATGGTTCGACGAATCACGCAGGAACTGGTCGATCAGATAGCCGTTCGCCGCGTGAATCTGCACCCCGTCGAATCCAGCCGCGATCGCGTTGCGGGCGGCCTGCGCATAGTCGGCGAGCAGCGCCGGCACCTCGTCGATGCGGAGCGGCCGGGGTTCGGTATAGGGCTGCTCGCCCTCATAGGTCATGGCGAGGTCGGGTGCGGTGATCGCCGAGGCGGAGACCGGCTGCTGCCCGCTGACCGACGGATGGACGACGCGGCCCATGTGCCAGAGCTGGCTGACGATCCGTCCGCCCGCGGCGTGGACCGCCTCGGTCACCGGCCGCCAGGCGGCAACCTGCTCCTCGTTCCAGATGCCGGGCGCATGGGGCCAGCCGAGCCCGGCACGGCTGATCCCGGTCGCCTCGCTGATGATCAGGCCGGCCGAGGCGCGCTGCGCATAATATTCGGCCATGATCGGCACCGGCACCGCCGCGCGCGTCGCCCGCGCGCGGGTGAGCGGGGCCATGATGATGCGGTTGCGCGCCTCGATGGCGCCGAGGCGGATGGGATCGAACAAAGTCGGCATGCCGGAACCTTTCGCACTTGCGTGATGGAGCAAAAGGTAGGACGAGCCGGCGGGCGATGCATCCGCCCGATCAGACAAGATTTGCTCGCCCCCACGAAAGCCGGGCTGTCGCGATCCGCGCTTATGCGGCGATGGTGGTCGGCAATGTCGCGCTCGCCTTCGGGCCGTGGCTGGTCCGGCTTGCCGACGTCTCCTCGCTGTCCTCGGCCTTCTGGCGGCTCGCGCTCGCGGCGCCCTTCCTGTTCCTGCTGACCCGGCTCGCCCGCCAGCCGATCCCGCGCCTGTCGCCCGCCATGTTGGGCGTGATTGCGGTCGGCGGGCTGTGCTTCGCCGCCGATCTCGGCACCTGGCACATCGGCATCCTCCACACCAAGCTCGCCAATGCGACCCTGTTCGGCAACCTCGCCAGCTTCCTGCTCGCCGCCTATGTGCTGGTCACCACCCGCACCCTGCCCGACCGCTTCCAGTCGGCGGCGCTGGTGCTCGCCGCGCTCGGCACGATCCTGCTGCTCGGCCGCTCCTACCAGCTCGACACGCGCTACCTGACCGGCGACCTGCTCTGCATCTCGGCGGGGGTGCTCTACACCGGCTATCTGATCGCGATGACGCGGGCGCGCGGGCTGCTCCAGCCGATGCCGGTGCTGCTGATATCGACGCTCGCCGGCATGGTGCCGCTGCTGCTGTTCGCGCTGGCCGACGGCGGGCGCGTGCTGCCCCATGACTGGACCCCGCTGCTGCTGCTCGCGATCGGCAGCCAGGTGATCGGTCAGGGCTGCATGATCTACGCGATCGGCCACCTGTCGCCGCTGATCATCGGTCTCGGCCTGCTGACCCAGCCGTTCATCGCGGCCCTGATCGGCAGCCTCCAATATGGCGAGCGGCTGGGCGCGCTCGACATCGCCGGCGGCCTCGCCATCTGCGCCGCGCTGGTGCTGGTCCGCGCGGGCGGGGCTGGTCAGGCGCGCCGCCCGGTCGTAGAACCCGCTCCATGATCGCACCGACCGACATGACCCTGGACGAGCTGCGGATGGCACTGGCCGACGCGCTACCCGCCCATGCCGCGTTCGACGGCTGGGGCGGGGTGGCGATCGCCGGCGCCGCGGCCGAACTCGACGTTCCCGCCGATCGCGCCGCGCTGTGCTTCCCGAAGGGTGCGGTCGACATGATCGACGCCTGGTTCGAGAGCATCGACCGGGCGATGGCGGCGAAGCTCGCCGCACTCGACCTGCCGTCGATGAAGATCCGCGATCGCATCCGGGCCGCGCTGCTTGCCCGCCTCGACGAGGCCACCCGCCATCCCGACGCGCTGCGCCGCGCGCTCGCCATCCTCGCCCGTCCCATGCATGTCGCGCGCGCGGGCAAGCTCGCCTGGCGCGCAGCGGACGGCATGTGGCGCGCGATCGGCGACGCCAGCGTCGATGCCGCCTGGTACAGCAAGCGCGCCACGCTGACCGCGCTCTATGTGGCGACGATGACGGCGTGGATGGATGACGACAGCGAAGGTTTCGCCGACACCCGCGCCTTTCTCGACCGGCGAATCGACGACGTCATGAAGATCGAGAAGCTCAAGGCGCGGCTGAAGCCCGATCCTGATCGGCATTTCAGCCCGGCCCGCTTTCTCGGCCGGCTGCGCTACCGCATCGAGGGATAGACGGCGCGCACCTTAGCGCTGGCTTTCGCCAGCAGTTATTGATAATCACTTGCAGCATGACCGATGATGCCGCACCGACCACCCTCGACAAGCTGCCGCTGAGAAGCGGCGGCGCGATCGTCGGGATCGACTGGGACCGGCTCAGCGAGCGCGACGCCCGCCGGCTGCGCGAACTGGGCGTCGACGAAGGCGTACCGGTCGAGAAGCTGCACAAGGGGCCGTTCGGCGTCGACCCGATCGCCTGCCGGATCGGCCGCATGACGGTGGCGCTGCGCAGCGCCCAGGCCGCCGCGATCGCTGTCGGCCCTCTCAAAAGCAAATGAGCTGCCAGAGCCGATGAACCCCACACCATTGGTCGCGCTGGCCGGCAATCCCAATGCCGGCAAGAGCGCCCTGTTCAATGCCCTGACCGGCGCCCGCCAGAAGGTCGGCAACTATCCCGGCGTCACCGTCGAGCGCAAATCGGGGCGGATGAGCCTGGCGGACGGGCGGCCCGTCGAGCTGCTCGATCTGCCGGGTACCTACAGCCTGCAGCCGTCGAGTCCCGACGAGGCGGTGACCCACGATGTGCTGCTCGGCAAGCAGGAGGGCGAGCGGCTGCCGTCGGCGCTGCTGGTCGTGATCGACGCGACCAACCTCGACAACCATCTGCGCTTCGCGCTGCAGCTCATTGCGCTGGGCCTGCCGACCGTCGTGGCGCTCAACATGGTCGACATGGCCGAGCGCGACGGCCTGACGATCGATGCCGCCAAGCTGTCGGCCGAGCTGGGTGTGCCGGTCATCCCGACCGTTGCGGTGCGTCGTCGGGGGATCGAGGAGCTCAAGACCGCGATCGGCATGTTGTCGGCCAGCGGCGGCGCGGTCCGCGTCGATGCCGACCATCCGGCGCTGCACGAGGACATCGTCGAACTGCAGCGGCGCGCCCGCGCGATCGCCGTCACCGCGACCACCGAGGAGAATTTCAAGCGCCGCTGGACGCATCGCGCCGACGCGGTCGCCCTGCATCCGATACTCGGCCCGATCCTGCTCGCCACCATATTGTTCGTGATGTTCCAGGCGGTGTTCGCCTGGTCCGCCGCGCCGGTCGACATGATCGACGGCGCCTTCATCGACCTCCAGGACGCGGTGACGGCGGCGATGCCCGACGGCTTCCTGAGGTCGCTGATCGTCGAGGGGCTGATCGCCGGTGTCGGCGCGGTGATCGTCTTCCTGCCGCAGATCCTGATCCTGTTCCTGTTCATCCTGCTGCTCGAGGCGTCGGGCTACATGGTTCGGGCGGCCTTCATCATGGACCATCTGATGGCGCGGGTCGGGCTGTCGGGGCGTGCCTTCATTCCGCTGCTCTCCTCCTTCGCCTGCGCCATCCCCGGCATCATGGCGACCCGCACGATCGACGATCCCAAGGACCGGCTGACGACGATCCTGATCGCGCCGCTGATGACCTGCTCGGCACGGCTGCCGGTCTATGCGGTGATCATCGGCGCGTTCATCCCGGCACGCGACGTGGGGCCGGGAATCGGCCTCCAGGGCCTGGTCCTGTTCGGGCTCTACATCGCCGGGATCGCGGGTGCGATGCTCGCTGCCTACGTCCTGCGCCGGACAGTCACCAAGGGGCCGCCGCCGGGTTTCATGATGGAGATGCCGCGCTACCAGATGCCGATCCTGCGCGACATCGCCCTGGGGCTGTGGCAGCGCGCGCTGATCTTCCTCAAACGGGCCGGCACGATCATCGCCTTCACCACGGTGGTGCTGTGGCTGCTCGTCTCCTTCCCCAAGCCGCCCGCCGACTATGATCTGCCGTCGATCGACTATTCGGTCGCCGGCCGGATCGCGAACGGGCTCGAACCGGTGTTCCGCCCGATCGGCTTCAACCGCGACATGGCGCTGGCGCTGATCCCGGCGATGGCGGCGCGCGAGGTCGCGGTGTCGGCGCTCGCCACCGTCTATGCGGTCGACGCCGCCGACGAGACCGTGCAGGAGAAGTCGCTGGTCGAGCGGCTGCGCGGTCGCTGGTCGCTGCCGACCGCGCTCGCCTTCCTCGCCTGGTTCGTATTCGCGCCGCAGTGCATATCGACGATCGCCGTGGTCCGGCGGGAGACCAATGGGTGGAAATGGACGGGCTTCATGCTCGCCTATCTCTTCACCCTCGCCTATGTCGCGGCGGGCGCCACCTATTGGACGGCCGTCGCCCTCGGGCTTTGAGGCGACGATCGTCGGGGGCCTTGCACGCCCCCCTTGCCCGCGCTACCCGACATGTCTTGCCGACAGTCGTTGGAAGCCGTCCCGGGGGCGGTTCCGGCTGTCGATCGAACCCTTAAGGAGAATGCCGTGGCAGGCAGCGTGAACAAGGTCATCCTGGTCGGCAATCTGGGTCGCGACCCCGAGTCGCGGAGCTTCCAGAACGGCGGCAAGGTGGTGAACCTGCGCGTCGCCACCTCGGAGCAGTGGAAGGATCGCAACACCGGCGAGCGCCGCGACAAGACGGAGTGGCATTCGGTCGCGATCTTCAACGAAGCGCTCGCCAATGTCGCCGAGCGCTATTTGCGCAAGGGCAGCAAGGTCTATCTCGAAGGCCAGCTCCAGACCCGCAAATGGACCGACCAGCAGGGCCAGGAGCGCTATTCGACCGAGGTCGTGCTCCAGGGCTTCAACGCCGTGATGGTGCTGCTCGACCGCCCCGAAGGCGGCGGCGGCAATTTCGGCGGTGGCGGCGGCGCGACGGGCAGCGGCATGGGCTCGGGCGGCGCCTGGGGCGACGACGACGGCTATGGCAGCGGTGCCGGCTTCGGCGGCGGTAGCGGCGGCGGCAATTTCGGCGGCGGTAGCCGGGGCGGGAGCAGCGGCGGCGGCGCGCGCAAGTCCGACCCGTTCGATGCCGGCGATCTCGACGACGACGTGCCTTTCTAACGGTCGCTTCGGCCGGGACCTTCCCCGAATCAGGACGAACCGCCCCGGATCAGGGGTCCGGCGTCGTTCAGGCGGTTGATCGAATGTGACGGGGGCGTATTTTCCCGCGATGAACAAACTTGCGCGCTGAACGATGAGATGAAACTCCTCGCGCCGGTCCTTCGGTCCCCTCCCTTTCCGGGCACGCCGTCCGACACCGCAGCGGTGAGCCGCGCCGTGCCGCCCGCGGCGCCGCGCAGCGAGCTGTCGACGGCGGAGATCGAGCGCGCCCGGCAGCTGGTCGAACGGATCGTCGCGGAACGGATCGGAGGCGACTTCTGGAGCCCCGGCGCCGGCAATAGCTGGGCGAGGATCGCCACCGGATCGCCGGTCGCCGCACGGGGTGACGACGAGATCGGGCTGCTCGCCTGGATGGCAGGGGCGGAGATCGACTGGCTGAGCGACGGCCGCTTCGCCGACATCGCCCGCGACGGCGCTCCCGATCCGCTCGAACGCGCGATCACGAGCTGGCTGATCGACGCCGTCGAATATCGCGATCCCTATTCGGGCCGGCCAGTATCGATCGAAGCGGCGGTGGAGCAGCTCGCCTTCTGGCGCCAGACGATCGACCATAACCGCGGCATCGCCGTCGCCGCCGGCATCGCCGGATGGAAGCGGCGCGAGGTGGAGGCGATGCTGTGGCCGGGCGAGCCGCTGCATTTCGCCCGCTCGGCCGACGACGCCGTCCGCGCCGCCCGCACCGCCGCCGGCATGATCGCGGTGTGGCCGTCCAAGGCGCCGCGCGGACTCGACGCCGAGGCCGCCGCCCACGGCATCCCCCTTCACCCGGTCGAGGACGGCTTCCTGCGCTCGACCGGCCTCGGCAGCGATTGCCATCCGCCCCATTCGATCATCCTCGACCGCGAGGGGCTCCACCTCGACCCAAGCCGTCCTTCCGAGCTGGAGCGGCTGATCGCCACTCCGATCGACAATCCCGTGCTGATCGCCCGCGCCGAGCGGCTGATGCGCGACCTGGTCGAAAAGGGGATCAGCAAATATGCCAGCGGCGGTCGCCCCTATGAGCGGCCGGTCAAGGGCCGCCGGCTGGTGCTCGTGACCGGCCAGGTCGAGGATGACCTGTCCGTCCGCCTCGGCGCGGCGGGGGTCGAAGGCAATCTCGACCTGATCCGGCGCGCCCGCGCCGCCGAGCCCGACGCCTTCCTGATCTTCAAGCCGCATCCCGATGTCGACGCCGGCCACCGGCGCGGCGCCGTCCCCGACGCGGAGGCGCTCGCCCATGTCGACCTGGTGCTGCGCGACGTGCCGATGGCGTCGCTGCTCGACAGCGTCGACGCGATCCACGTGCTCACCTCCCTATCGGGGTTCGAGGCGCTGATCCGCGGCTGCGAGGTTGTTACGCATGGGCAACCCTTCTATGCAGGTTGGGGATTGACGCGGGACATGGCTCCGCCCATTGAACGCCGACGGGGCCGCAACATAACGAAAGCGCAGCTTGTGGCGGCAACATTGATCCTGTACCCGCGCTATCTCGATCCGGTTACCAAGCTCCCCTGCCCTCCCGAAATACTGGTCGAGCGGCTGGCGGCCCAACCCGTTCCCCAGGAAACCATCCTGACCCGGCTGCGGCGGCTGCAGGGCCGGCTGCGGCGTGGCCTGGCCGCCGCGGGAGGCCGGGCATGAAGCTGCACGACGTCGCCAAGCAGCGCTTCCTGTTCCTGCAGGGCCCGCCCGGCCCCTTCTTCGACCGGCTCGGCGCGGCGCTGCGCGCGCTCGGCCATGCGGTCCACCGCATCAACCTCAACGCCGGCGACGTCGCCTCCTGGACCGGGCCCGCGATCGACTATCGCGGCACCGCCGAACGCTGGCCGAGCTTCGTCGACGATTATCTGGTCCAGCATGCGATCACCGACGTGATCCTGTTCGGCGACTGCCGTCCGCTCCACAACGCCGCCCGCGGCATGGCGCGGCTGCGCGGTGTCCGGGTCCATGTCTTCGAGGAAGGCTATATCCGCCCCGACTGGGCGACGCTGGAGCTCGACGGCGTCAACGGCCACAGCTCGCTGCCGCGCGATCCCAAATGGTATCTCGACGCGGCGCGCACCCTGCCGCCGCTCGCCAAGCTGCCGACCGTACCGTCGCGCTTCCGCCGACGCGCGCAGGAGGCGACGAGCTATTATGCGCGGACCTCGATGGGCCGCTGGCGCTTCCCGCACTACAAGTCGCACCGCGACCGCTCCGCCCCGGCCGAGGCGCTCGGCTGGCTCAAGCAGTTCGCCTTGCGCAGCGTCCATGAGGAGCAGGCCGAGACTGCGCTCGCGAAGCTCGAGGGCAAGCGTTATTTCGCGCTGCCGCTGCAGCTGTCCTCGGACCACCAAATCCGCGTCCATTCGCTGTTCGGCACGATGCAGGCCGGTGCCTCCTACGTGATCGAGAGCTTCGCCCGCTCGGCGCCCGACGACACCTATCTGCTGGTCAAGGAACATCCGCTCGACAGCAGCCTGTTCAGCTGGCGCCGCTTCATCCGGCGCGAGGCACGGCGGCTCAATGTCGAGGACCGGGTGATCTTCGCCAAGGGCGGCAAGATCGACGACATCGTGGAGAATTCGCTGGGCGTCGTCACCGTCAACAGCACCACCGGCACGCTGGCGCTGGCCTGCGGCATCCCCGTGATCGCGTTGGGCCAGGCGGTCTACAACATCCCCGGCATCACTTTCGAAGGCCCGCTCGACGCCTTCTGGAGCAACCCGACCCCTCCCGATCCGCGCATCTGGGATGCCTTCTCGCGCGTGCTCCAGGCCCGCTGCCTCGTCTATGGCGGCTTCGCCAGCGACGAAGGGATCGAGATGCTGGTCGAAGGATCGATCGCCCGCCTGGTCGAGGCATCGAAGATCATCGACCTGAACCGCTATCTGGAAGGCGCGGCGCAGGCGGCGGAGTAGGCCTCCAGTAATCCGTCATGCCGGCCTCCGCCGGCATGGCGGCCAAGCGTCAGCGATCCTTCCGCAGGATATACTCCTCGTCGTACCAGCTGCCGACCTTGAAGCGGTAGTCGCCGACCTTCTCGAAGCCGCGCGCGGCATAGACGGCCTGCGCCTTGTCGTTGCCCGACCAGACGCCGAGCCATACGGGCCCCGGTCGCGCCTCCGCGAGATGGCCGAGCGCGGCGTCGAGCAGCGCCTTGCCGAGCTTCATCCCCTGCGCCTCGCGCAGCACATAGAGCTGGTAAAGCTCGCCCTGCTCCTCGCCGGCTTCGGGGTGCGGCAGCTTGCACGGACCGACCTGCGCATAGCCGAGCAGCCGGTCGCCGCTATCGGCCACCCAGGTCCGCCTGGCTGGATCGGCCAGTTCCGCCGCCACTGCCAGCGCCGAATAGGAGGCCGTTTCGAAGACCTCGCGGTCGGCGGGGGGATAGGGAATGGCGAAGCCCTCCTCCAGGAAGGTCTCGCGGAAGGTGCGGAGCTTGAGCGCGGCCAGCGCGGCGGCGTCCTCGGGCCGGGCGATGCGGATCGTTGCGGTCATCCCGCCTGACTGGAGGCGACGGGGGGCCGAGGTCAAGCCTGTCGCGGGCAAAAGAAAAGGGGCGCGGAAGCATG
The DNA here is from genome assembly GCF_900167915.1 of Rhizorhabdus histidinilytica. Classification (GTDB taxonomy): domain Bacteria; phylum Pseudomonadota; class Alphaproteobacteria; order Sphingomonadales; family Sphingomonadaceae; genus Rhizorhabdus; species Rhizorhabdus histidinilytica. The sequence goes on from NZ_FUYM01000009.1 coordinate 169,261, forward strand.
TCTTCCGCGCCCCGATCCTTTCCGGTGGAACAGGCTTAGCTGTTCTGGCGGGCCTTGAGGGCTTCGCCGAGGATGTCGCCGAGCGAAGCACCCGAGTCCGACGAACCGTACTGCGCGACAGCCTGCTTCTCTTCGGCGATCTGCATCGCCTTGACCGAGAAGGTCGGCTTCTTCGAGCGATCGAAGCCGGTCACCATCGCGTCGAACTTCTGGCCAACCTGGAAGCGCTCCGGACGCTGCTCGTCGCGGTCGCGGCCGAGGTCGCTGCGCTTGATGAAGCCGGCGGCGCCGTCGTCACCGGCCTGCACCTCGAGACCGCCGTCGGTGATCGCGAGGACCGTGACGGTGACGATCGCGTTCTTGTTGAGCTTCGAGCCGTCCGCGGTCGCCGCGCCGACGCCGCCACGCTCGAGCTGCTTGATGCCGAGCGAGATGCGCTCCTTCTCGGAGTCGATGTCGAGCACGATCGCCTTGACGGTCTCGCCCTTGTGGTGGAGCGACAGGGCTTCCTCGCCGGTCACGCCCCAGGCGATGTCCGACATGTGGACCATGCCGTCGACATCGTTGTCGAGACCCACGAACAGGCCGAACTCGGTCGCGTTCTTGACCTCGCCCTCGACCACCGATCCGACCGGGTGCGCTTCGGCGAAGGCCTCCCACGGGTTGGTGATCGCCTGCTTGAGGCCCAGCGAGATGCGGCGCTTGTCGGCGTCGACCTCGAGGATGACGACTTCGACTTCCTGGCTGGTCGAGACGATCTTGCCCGGATGGACGTTCTTCTTGGTCCAGCTCATCTCCGAGACGTGGACCAGGCCCTCGATGCCCGGCTCGAGCTCGACGAAGGCGCCATATTCGGTGATGTTGGTGACGCGGCCGGTGAACTTGCCACCGATCGGGTACTTGGCGGCCGCACCCTCCCACGGATCGCTCTCGAGCTGCTTCATGCCGAGCGAGATGCGCTGCGTGTCCTTGTTGATGCGGATGATCTGCACCTTCACGACATCGCCGATGTTGATCATCTCGTTCGGGTGGCCGACGCGCTTGTAGCTGAGGTCGGTGACGTGCAGCAGGCCGTCGATGCCGCCCAGGTCGACGAAGGCGCCGTAATCGGTGATGTTCTTGACGACACCCTCGATCACCTGGCCCTCATGGAGCGACTGGATCAGGCCCGAACGCTGCTCGGCGCGAGTCTCTTCGAGGACGGCGCGGCGCGACACGACGATGTTGCCGCGGCGGCGATCCATCTTCAGGATCTGGAACGGCTGCGGGATGTCCATCAGCGGGGTGACGTCGCGAACCGGACGGATGTCGACCTGCGAGCCCGGCAGGAAGGCGACGGCGCCGTTCAGGTCGACGGTGAAGCCGCCCTTGACGCGGCCGAAGATCACGCCCTCGACGCGGCTGGACTGCGAGAATTCGGCTTCGAGCTTGTCCCAGGCGGCTTCGCGGCGGGCACGGTCGCGGCTCAGCATCGCTTCGCCATGGACGTTCTCGACGCGGTCGACATAGACCTCGACCTCGTCACCGACCTTGAGGTCGGCCTTCTGGCCGGGCGCGGGCGCGAATTCGCGCAGCGCCACGCGGCCTTCCGACTTCAGGCCGACGTCGATGACGGCCATGTCGTTTTCGATCGCGGTGACGGTGCCCTTGACGACGCGGCCTTCGAAGCCTTCATTCTCGCCGCCGAGGGTCTGATTGAGCATAGCCGCGAAATCGTCGCGGGTCGGATTTGCCGTAGTGGCCATAGACGAATGTCTTCCTGTTTCGATTTATTCCGGCCATCCGGTTGTCTCCGGAGGTCTAAAAGCCTGATCGGGATCAGGCTTTCATCGGGATTTGCGATCGTGATTCACGAGCCGAGCTCATTCTCGGCTCGATCAAGATCGTGGGCCAGAACCGCCCCGGAAGCCCCATGCCTCCGCGGCATCCGCCGCACGATTCCGATCGCGAAGCCCCGAAAGCATAAAAGGCACGGCAAAGGATCGGCTGTTGCCGACCCCCTGTCGCGCCTGCTGGCGATCGCCTTCTAGCGGTCTGCCGTCCGGGCCTCCACGAGCGAAATCGCCCGTTGGACGGCCGCGTCTATACCGAGATCGCTGGTATCGAGCAAGTCGGCATCGTCGGCCTGCCGCAGCGGTGCGGTGGACCGTCCGGCATCGCGTTGGTCGCGGGCGATGATGTCGGCCATCACCGCTTCGAACGGCACGTCCGCGCCCATCCGCTCCAGTTCGTGGAAGCGGCGCTCGGCACGCACCCGGCTGCTGGCGGTGACGAACAGCTTGGCGTCGGCCTGCGGCGCGATCACCGTGCCGATGTCGCGCCCGTCGAGCACGGCGCCACCCGGCTGGCCGGCGAAGGCGCGCTGCCGGTCGAGCAGCGCCGCGCGCACCGGCGGATGGACCGAGACGAGCGAAGCCGCCCGTCCCGCCGATTCGGTCTTGAGCGCCGGATCGCCGAGCAGCGCGGGATCGAAGTCGCAGCCGGCGAGCGCATCGGCCGGATCGGCGGGATCGCCGCCCGCACGCTCCACCGACACGCCGACCGCGCGATAAAGCAGCCCGGTGTCGAGATGCGGCAACCCGTAGTGGCGCGCGAGCGCCCTGGCGATCGTGCCCTTGCCCGATGCCGCCGGCCCGTCGACCGCGATGATCATGCCGCTACCGCCCCCAGTTCGCCCATCAATCGGGTGAAGCCCGGGAAGCTGGTCGCGACCGGGCCCATGTCGTCGATCGTCACCGCCGCCCTGGACACCAGTCCCGCGACCGCAAAGCTCATCGCGATGCGATGATCGAGCCGCGCTGCGATCGTCGCGCCGCCGGGCAGCGGATCGCCGCCGGTGCCGTCGATGATCAGCCCGTCCTCGAGCTCCTCGACGCGGGCGCCGATCGCGCGCAGCCCCTCGGCCATCACCGCGATCCGGTCCGATTCCTTGACGCGGAGCTCCTCCAGCCCGCGCGCGACGGTGCGCCCCTCGGCCAGCGCCGCCGCGACGAACAGGATCGGATATTCGTCGACCATCGAGGCGACCGTGTCGACCGGGGTCTCGATGCCCTTCAGGGCCGAATGGCGCACGACGATGTCGGCGACCGGCTCGCCGCCGACCTCGCGCGGATTGGCGAACTGGATGTCGCCGCCCATCATCCGCAGCACGTCGAACAGCGCCGCGCGGGTGGGGTTGAGGCCGACATTGGCGATCGTCACCTCGGACCCGGGCACGAGCAGCGCCGCGACCGCGGGGAAAGCCGCCGAGGAGGGATCGCCCGGCACGACGATATGCTGCGGCCGCAGCTCGGCCTCGCCGCGAATCGATATGATCCGGGCACCGTCGGCGCCCTGCTCGACGTCGAGTTCGGCGCCGAAGCCCCTGAGCATCCGTTCGCTATGGTCACGGGTCGCTACCGGTTCGATCACGCGGGTGATGCCGGGGGTGTTGAGCCCGGCGAGCAGCACCGCCGACTTGACCTGCGCCGAGGCGACCGGGAGCCGATAGTCGATCGGCACCGCCGGACTGATCCCGCGCAGCATCAGCGGCAGCGTGCCGCCCCGGGCGCCCGGGGTAGCGGTCACGTCGGCGCCCATCAGCGACAGCGGCTCGATCACCCGGTTCATCGGCCGCTTCGACAACGAGGCGTCGCCGGTGAAGGTGGCGGTGATCGCATGGCTGGCGACGAGGCCCATCAGCAGCCGCGTCGACGTCCCTGAATTGCCCATGTCGAGCGCGCCCTCGGGCTGGAGCAGCCCGCCGACGCCGACGCCGTGGATGCGCCAGACATCGTCCTCGCCGCGCTCGATCTGCGCGCCCATGGCACGCAGGGCGGCGGCGGTGGCGAGGACGTCCTCGCCGGTCAGCAGCCCTTCGACCCGGCTCTCGCCGATCGCCAGCGCCGAAAACATCAGCGCCCTGTGCGAGATCGACTTGTCGCCCGGCACGGCAATGCTGCCGCGAAGCGGGCCGGGAGCCGAGAAGCTGGCGGGTCGGGGCGAGGGTGCATGCATAGGGCGCGGCTTTTGACAGCGGCGCTCCGCTATGGCAAGGCGCCCGGCGTTTAGGCTTTCCGCTGACTCGGGAGGCCGGGAATTCATCTTCATTTTCGATCTGGAGTTTGTCGACCGTGGTGAAACCGGAATGGGGCACCAAGCGGACCTGCCCGAAGTGCGGCACCCGCTTCTATGACCTGGAAAAGGACGATCCCGTCACCTGCATCGAATGCGGCACGGCGTGGGAGCCCGATCCCATCCTGAAGTCGAAGCAGCCGCTGCCGTTCGACGCGCCCAAGAAGGAAGGCCCCGAGCCGAAGGCGGTCGATTCCGACCTGTCCGACGACGATCTGGACATTGACGAGGACGCCGAGGAGAATCCGGACGACGACGTCGACCTGGGCGGCGACGACGATATCGGCCTGAACACGGCCGACGACGACGACGAGAACTGATCGGGCCCGCCGGAATGCCCAGCGATGCGGCATTCCGGCGCCCTTTCACCGAAAAAGCCGTCCGTCATGCAAAAGGGCTCTTGCAGGGCCCCGCAACCTGACCTAAAGGGCGCGCTCCGCCGCCGGGCCCAACCGGCGAGCGACCGAAAATGGCACGGGGCCGTAGCTCAGCTGGGAGAGCGTCGCAATGGCATTGCGAAGGTCAGGGGTTCGATCCCCCTCGGCTCCACCATTTTCCCATTCCCCACGAAACATCACCTTCACCCAGTGAAGCGGCCGACGGGCTAGCCCTGCGCCGGAAGCTGCGTCGAGGCATAGGCGGCGATCCGCCACCCTCCGTCCTCGTGCGCCCAGACCGAGAGGAACAGTGTCTCGGCCAAGCCTTCCTCGCCAGTGTCCGGCCGGCGATAGCCGACGCGGGAGACACCCCGGATCCAGCCGGCGGAGCCGATCAGATGCGCGTCGAGGTCGTGGGCCGTCATCGTCGTATAATGGACCTCGCCGGCCCTGATCCGCGCCAGATAGGACTCGCGGTCGTCGGTCAGCCCGTTGAGATGCGCATAGTAGAAGCCGTCCGCCATCATCGCTTCCAGCCCGGCGGCGTCGCCCTCGACCGAAAGCCGCCGCCGCCGGTGCTCGGCGGCGATCAACGATTGCTCATCCATGCGAACATCCCTCCCGAACCATCGTGGAGGGCCAGGCTATATCGCGACCGGCGCCAAGTCATTTGAATGGTCGTCATGCCGATACTGAACGACGGACATCCTCGACGCGCCGGGCCCGTGCCCCGGCTCGACCGCCCCGCAGCGTCTCACCGCACCAGGCGCACCGGCATCGTTTCCCAGCTGTTGCGGATGATGTGGACGACCGGAACCGGTTCGCCGGTCAGCTCGATCCGCTCGAAGCGATCGAGCATCGCCTCCAGCACCAGCGCACCTTCCATCCGCGCCAGGCGCTGGCCAAGGCAGAGATGCGGACCCGCACCGAAGGCGAGCTGGCGCGAGGCGGTGGCGCGCCGCACGTCGAATCCGTGCGGGTCCGGGAACACGTCGGGATCGCGATTCGCCGCCATGTACATGAGGTAGACGTGCTGGCCCTCCTTCATCGCCTGTCCGTCCACCTCGGTATCGGCGGCGACGTAGCGCAGGAAGGCCCGCGCCGGCGTCACCAGCCGCAGCGTCTCCTCGATCGCGTTCTTCACCAGCGAGCGGTCCTCCTTGAGCAGGCGCCACTGGTCGGGATTTTGGGCGAGATAATAGGGCAGGCCGAGCAACAGCGCGCGCGTCGTGTCGGCCCCCGCCGCGATCGCCGTCATCGCGAAGGTGATGACGTTGGGCAGCTTCACGCCCTTCTGCCCGTCGAGCTCGGCATCGAGCAGGACCGAGATCAGGTCGAGACCCTGCGTGTCGCCGGCGGCGCGCTCGGCTTTGCGGCGCTCGACATTCTCGGTGATATAGTCCTTCAGGCTGTCGAACTCCGCGACCGCCGCCTGCAGTTCCTCGAACGAGATGTCCGCGCCCAGCTTCTCGAGCTCGTCGCTCCAGAATTGCACGCGCGCCCGGTCCGTCGCGGACAGACCGATGAGGTGGCAGGCGGCTTCGACCGGAACGCCTGCGGCGAATTCCCAGAAATCGACGTCGCCGCGCTCCCCCAGCGCATCGAGCCCGTGCCCCACATGCGCCGTCAGCCTTTCCTGCAGCGACTGGATCGCCGGAATCGTGAAGGCTCCCTGGCTGACGCGGCGAAGCTCCTGGTGGCGCGGCGGATCGGTATTGCCGATCTGCTCACCGCCCTCGGGCCAGAATCCCTCCGAGAAATTGGTGCCGCCGGCCGCGTCGCGATATTTGATCTCGTTGAGGAAGATGCCACGGGCATTGCTGAAGATGTCGGCGCGCGACGATATCGTCCGTATGTCGCGGTGCCGCGTGATGACGAAGGTGTCGAGCGGCGCATAATGATAAAAGGGAGCCTCGCGCTGCATCCAAGCGAAGGTGGGCCAGGGATCGTCCAGATAGAATTGCGGTGACTCGATCGGCACCTCCCGGTGCAGTGCCGCTTGATCGGACATGTTCGCTCTCCATGATCTGGAACTTTGGGACGTTGGCACCTTGCCTGGCGGGCGTCGCGATCTTTGTCGCTTCATTGGCCGGCCCGACCCGTCGAGCATAAAGCAGCCGCCGCGGACGGTTTAGGCGTCGCTCGCGCGGGATTGGGGGCGGAAGCACCTAAACAGGAAAAGGGACGCCGCCGTCCACGGGCGCCTTCCCTTTCCGCCACGGACGATCAGGCCGAGGCCGGCCCGGCGAGGTCTATGCCGCCAGCAGCCTGCGGACGTCCTGTCCGCTCGGCTCCTGGAACAGGCGCAGGCCGAACTCGGGCAGGATGGCGAGCAGATGGTCGAAGATGTCGGCCTGGATGCTCTCATAGTCCGCCCAGGCGGTGGTCGCCGTGAAGCAGTAGATCTCGAGCGGCAGGCCCTGCGGCCCGGGCTGGAGCTGGCGGACCAGCATCGTCATGTCCTGCGACACGCGGGCATGGCTGCGCAGATAGGCGACGACATAGGCGCGAAAGGTGCCGATGTTGGTCGCGCGGCGGCCGTTCACCGGATCGCGCCCCGCTGCCGCCAGCTGCTCGTTCCACCGGTCCAGCTCGGCACGCTTGCGGTCGAGATAATCGTCGATCAGCGCGAAGCGGCGCATCGCCTGCTGCTCCTCGCCGGTCAGGAAACGGATGCTGGTCTGGTCGATCGACAACGACCGCTTGATGCGGCGCCCGCCAGCATCCCGCATGCCCCGCCAATTCTTGTAGCTTTCCGCGATCAGGCGATGGGTGGGGATGGTGGTGATCGTCTTGTCCCAGTTCTGCACCTTCACCGTGTGCAGCGCGATGTCGATGACGTCGCCGTCGGCATTGAGCTGCGGCATCTCGATCCAGTCGCCGACCCGCAACATGTCGTTGGAGGTGAGCTGGACCGATGCGACCAGCGACAGGATGGTGTCCTTGAACACGAGCATCAGCACCGCGGCCATCGCGCCGAGACCCGACAGGAGCAGCAATGGCGACTGTTCCATCAACGCGGCGACGATCAGGATCGCGGCGCCCGCGAACAGCAATATCCTGACCACCTGGACATAGCCCTTGATCGGGCGGCTCGCGGCGTCGGGACGGCGCTGGTAGAGCTGGTTGGCAAGGTCGAGCGCGCCGTTGACCGCCAGCATCACCGTCAGGATGACGAAGGCGCTGACCACGTTGCGCGCGACGGTCGCCGCCGCGTCGGGCAGATGCGGGACGGCGCCGATGCCGCGCGCGACGATGATCGCCGGGACGATCGCGGAGAGCCGCCCGGCGATTCCCGCCAGCGCGCCGCCGTCGTCGGGTAGCAGGCGCAGCGCCAGCCGCAGGATGATCTTCCGGACGAGAAGATGGGCGAGGAAGGCGACGGCGGCGAGCACGCACAGGCCAATCACCGTTTCGAGCCAGGGCGCGCCTTCGGGAAGAAGGGACAGGCCGGTCGGGATCGAGGCAAGGTCGGTCATCAGGGAAAATATCGCTGTCGCCGGGCGACAGGCGTCTGCTCCTTGGCTGTGGAAGGGATGGCCGAACCTGCCCGCCCCGGTCCGGGCTGTCAAATCCGCGACCCGGTCAAGAGGCGAAAGGGGGGACGCGGCCGCCTGCGCCCCCCCCTTTCTCGTTCCGTCGCTAGCGATGGGGTCAGAGACCGACGACGCCACCGTCATTCTTGGTGATTACGATCGTCGCCGAGCGCGGGCGCGCGGTCGAGCTGGTGCCGCCCTGGGTCGCCGGCCAGCTGCTCTGCAGCGCGGTCAGGCCGCCGTCCTCGCCGGGATGCTGGATGTTGACGAACAGGGTGCGGCCGTCGGGCGTCGAATCGATCCCGGTGATCTCGCAGCCCTTGGGGCCGACCAGGAAGCGCTTGAGCGTCGCGCCGGTCGCCGTCTTGCCGACGATCGTCGCCTGGGTGCGCGTGGCGCCATCGGCCCCCTTGTTGGTGATCGTCCTCGCACCGCCGTCGCCGACCTTGCCCGGAAGCGCGACCAGCATCTGGTTGTTGGTCCGGTCGGTGAAGGCGCCGTCGTCGGTCTGGATCCACAGCAGCGGGCTGACCTGGCCCGATTCGTTGCTGGGCCGGCCGAACCACAGGCCGTCCGGACTGGAGAAGTCGTTGCTGGCATCGAGGCCGGACAGGTTGACGTTGGCCGGATCGGAATCGGCCGAGTCGGCGCCAAACAGGTAGATGTCCCAGCTAAAGCCGGTCGCCTCCGACGTGTCGCCGGTCTCGCGCAGGCGCACGATATGACCGTTCGGATTGCCGCGCTGCGCGGTGTTCGCCGCACCCTTCGGGTCGTTGTAGTGGCGCGGGTTGGCGGCGTCGGTACCGTCGAGCGGCCGGACCGACGCGTTGTTGTTGGTGAGCGTCAGGTACATCTCGCCGGTCACCGGGTTGATCGTCGTCCATTCCGGCCGATCCATCTTGGTCGCGCCCAGCGCGTCGGCGGCGAGGCGGACATTGGTCAGCACGTCGGCCTGGTCGGCGAAGGCGTAGGTGGCGTTGGCGGCGGTCAGCGGGCCGGTGCCGAAGACCAGCGGCATCCAGGTGCCGGTGCCGTCGGCGTTGAACTTCGCGACGTAGAGCGTGCCGGCGTCAAAATATTTGTCGCCGATCGCGAGCCGGTCGCTCGCGCTGGCGTCCGCCGCCGCCCAGGGCTGGGCCGAAACGAACTTGTAGAGATATTCGCCGCGCGAATCGTCGCCCATGTAGAAGGCCGGCCTGCGGCCCGCGACGAACGCCGACGGCCAGCAGCCTTCATGGCCGAAGCGGCCGAGCGCGGTGCGCTTGCGGGGCGGCTTGGTCGGGTCGTAGGGATCGATCTCGACCACCCAGCCGAACTGGTTCGGCTCGTTGCGGAAATCGGCGGTGCCGTCGGCGGCCGCGCCGGTCGCACTCGCGTTCCAGCGCGCATAGATGGTGCTTGTCGCATCGGACGGGATGACCGAAGCCCAGCCATAGCTGCCGCCGGCGCCCTCCGGGATGCCGTAGCGCTTGAGCGCCACCACCGACCTGGCGGCGGCGCCGCCGCGCGCGGTATCGTCGCCCGTCGCACGGCGGAAATAGCCCGCCCAATTCTCCTCGCAGGTCAGGTAGCTGCCCCAGGCGGTGAAGCCGTTGGCGCAATTGTTGATCGTGCCGCGGCCGTCGGTCCCGGCGGGTGAGAAGCGGGTGCGGAGCAGCGCGTTGCCGCGCACCGGGCCGCTGAACACAGCCGGCGTCAGCGGGGTGATGCGGCGGTTGAGCGCACTGCCCTGGACATAGCTCCAGGCGCCCGAGCCGGCACGGGCGACCTCGACCACGGCGACGCCATGCGCCTCCATCTCCTTGAGCGCCTCGCCCTCTGGGCGGACGCCACCGGTCGAGGTCGGGCCGTTGGCGTGCAGATAGACCTGGGTGATGTTCTCATGGTTCATCACCAGGAGGCCACGCGTGTTGCTGGCATCGTCGCGCGCCGAGCCGGTCGCGGCGAGCCCGAAATAATGCATGCCGTCATGATGGTCGCCGCCGCGCGCCGAGAAGCCGGTGTCGGTGCCGTTGTTGGCATAGGCCGAGGTCGCCGCATTGAGCGGGTCACCGAGGCGATAGAGCACCGAGACCGAATAGCCCTCGGGCACCTTGACGACATCGTCGAGGCTCTTGGCGACGCTGGTGAAGCCAAGCACCGCCGGCGAGACGGTGACGGTGGTCTGCGCGGTGGTGGACTTGCTGCGGTCGTCGGTCGCCTTGAACTCGAACACCAGCGGAGTCACCGCCGACACCGCCGGCGCAATGAAGGTCGCGCTGTTGGTGTTGGCGTTGCTCAGCGTCACGGTGGGACCCGAGACCTGGGTCCAGGAGACGGTCAGCGCATCCTTGTCGGTGGCGGTGCCGGCCAGCGTCACCAGCTTGCCCGAGCTCGACTGGCCGTTGGCGCCGGCATTGACGACCGGCGCGTCATTGTCGCTGCCGCAGGCGGTCAGCAGCAGCCCGCCGAAGCTGGCGGCGGCGATCGCCGAAATACCGCCGAACAGCGTCTGGCGGCGCGAATAGCGCTCGGCGGCGATGCTTTCGAGCGTCGGGTTGTCGGTCGGATTGCAGTCGACGACACCGTCCGAATAGCCGTCACGAACCACGTCAGTCATGGGCTTGCTCCCCTTGGTGAGAAGCCGGCTCGCTAACAATGGCGCGCGAAAGATTTGTGCGCTTCCGCTTACGCGGGAGTGAACATGATGTGGCATTTCCGCGTCATGCCGCCCCGACCAGCCTCCGCAGCTTGGCCAGCCGGGGCGCGTCGCCCTCGTCATGCGCCAGCGTCCCGAAGAAGCGCCCCTCCGCGTCCATCAGGAAGACGGTGGCGGTATGGTCGATGACATAGTCGCCGCCGTCGACCGGTACCTTCTTGTAATAGACGTGATAGGCGCGGACGATGCGGTCGATCTCCGCCGCCGATCCGGTCAGGCCGATGATCGGCGTATCGAACAGGGTCAGGTAATGGCCGATGTCGGCCGGCCGGTCGCGCCCGTGATCGAGCGACACGAAGACGAGGTCGAGCCGCTCGCCGGCCGGGCCCAGCGCCCGCTTGAGCCGCGCCATGGTCTGAAGGGTGGTGGGACAGACCTCCGCGCAGCGGGTGAAGCCGAAGAAGATGGCGAAGGGCCGGCCGCGCAGGCTCGCCTCGGTCATGGTCCGGCCGCTCTGGTCGGTCAGGCTGAACGGCCCGCCGAAGGCGGCGGCATAGCCGGCGTGCGGATCGGCCGGCGGGCGCAGGCGCGGCCAGAGCGTCAGCCCGGCATAGCCGAGCAGCACCGCCGCGACCGCCGCCCACAACAGGACGCGCAGCGGGAACAGGGGCCCCCGGGGTTCACTGGCCATGCCGCCCTCCCTCCGGCCGGAAGTCGATCGGCTCGACCCGGAAGCGGACGGGCAGCTCGCCCGCACGGGCGAAGCGCAGCCGGATCTCGACCACATCGCCGCGCCGCAGCGGGCGCTTCAGGTCGGTCAGCATCAGGTGATAGCCGCCCGACCGCAGCGCCACCGCGCCGCCGGCGGGGATGGCGAGCCCGCCGGTCACCGGCCGCATCCGCATGATGCCGCCGTCCATCGTCATGCTGTGCACCTCGACGCGCTCGGCGACCGCCGAACGGGCGTCGAGCAGCCGGTCCTCGCTTGTGCCGGCATTGCGGATCAGCGCATAGCCCGCGCCGGTCCTGGCGGCGGGCGGCGTCTCGCGCAGCCAGGGGGTTTCGATCCGTACCGGCGCGGCAACGGCCGGCGCGGCGATGGCGGCGATCGCCAACGCGATCGTCATCGTCTTGATCATCGGGATTCTCCACGAAGCGACGCGGAGCGGCGCGACGGCTGCCCCGCGCCGGGATTGTCAGAAGGTCATGCGCAGCCCGCCGTAGAAGGCGCGGCGCTCGATCGGGTAGAAGGCGACGCTGCCCTCGTCGGCCGGGGTCGCGCGGTTGTCGGGCGCATAGGCGACCAGCGCGCTGATATCGCCGACCGCCTTCTTGCCGGTCAGGTTGCGCGCGTCGAGAAACAGGGTGATGCCGGGCGCGAGCCGCGCCTCCGCCCCCAGGCCGACCGTCGCATAGCCCGGCGCGCGGAGCGTGTTGCGATAGTCGGCCCAGGCGCCCTGGGGCACCCATTCGACATTGGGGGTGAGGTTGAGCCCCTCGAAGCCCAACCGCAGTTCGGCGCGATACTGATGCCGGGGGATCACCGGCAGCCGGTTGTCGCCGTAGACGGCGTCGTCGCGGAAGCGGAAGTCGTTATACTGGTAGACCTGCCGCAGCCGGATCAGGGCGCCGAGCTGGAGATCGAGCCCCGCCTCGATCCCCTGATGACGGGTGCGCCCCGCGTTGAAGGTCGCCGCCGGGATGACCGGGCTCACCGCATATTGCAGCATCTCGCCCTTCAGGTCGGCACGATAGAGGCTGATGTCCCACGCCGCGATGCCGTGGCGGCCGCGCGTGCCGATCTCGACCGTCCAGGCCCTCTGCGCCCCGACCGGGCTGAAGCCCGGCAGGCCGGTGTTCGGCGTCTGGCTCAGCTCGTTGAAGCCGGGCAGCTCGACCGAGCGGCTGACATTGGCGAAGACCTGCACCGCCGCCGACGGCGCGTAGAGCAGGCCGAGCTTGGGCGCGAAGGCGTCGAAATCGGCCTCGCCGCTGCGCGCCGGGGCGAGCCGGTTGACGATCCGCCGCTCGCCGCTGGTGTAGATGCCGCCGGCGATCAGGGTCAGCGGCTCGATCGGCCGGAGCCGCAGCTCGCCATAGCTGTTGATCGTCCGCGCGGTCTGGCGCTGGTCGGCGGTCGGCGCGCCGCGCCGTCCCGCGACGTTGACGAACTGCTTCGCCGCGACCGTGCCGAACCGCGCCTGGGTGCCGAACGTCGCCTCCCACGGCAGGCCGCCCAGCTCGCCGGCAAGGTCGAGGCTGGCGAAGACGCCGCGGTCGTTGCTCTTCTGGTCGATCACCTGGAAGATCGGGTGGAACAGCTTCTTGGCGTTGAAGAAGCCGCCGAAGCTCAGCCGCCCGTTGCCGAGATCGACCGTGGTGCGGTTCTGGAGGCGGACCGAATCGACGTCGCGCTCCTGGTCCATCGCGATGTTGGCGGGCAGCGACAGCTTCGGCGTCGACAGCGCCTGCGCCAGGGTCAGCGAGCCCGGCAGGTCCTGGTCGATATGGCTGATCGTCGCATAGAAGCGCGTCTCGATCGCGTCGGTCAGGCGCAGGCCGACATTGCCGTTGAAGCGGATCGCGTCGCGCTTCGCATGGTCACGGTCGCCGTCCGAGCGATCGGTGGTCAGCGCGACATAGGCGTCGCCGCGCGCATCGGCGAACGCCGCCGCCGCCTTGGTCCGCAGCGTCCCATAGCTGCCGCCGTCGACGCGCAGCTCGAAGCGCGGGGCGGTCCGGCCGGTCGGCGTGACCGCGTTGATCGCGCCGCCCAGCGTCGATCCGCCGAAGCGCAGCGCGTTGGCGCCGCGATAGACCTCGATCCGCTCGAACACCTGCGGGTCGAGCTCCTGGAAGTCGCCATTGTCGTCGGCGAGGTTGATCGGGATGCCGTCCTGCAACAGCGTCAGCCCGCGCATGTGGAAGCCGCGGCTGAGCCCCGATCCGCGGATCGACAGGCGGACCTCCTGCCCGAAGCGCGGCTGGGTGTAGACGCCGGGCGAGAAGGCGAGCGCGTCACGCAGGCTGACGGCGACCTTGTCGGCGAAGGCCGATGCCTCGACGACGTCGATGCCGCCCGGCCGCCTCTCGACCGCCGCGCGGGCGTCGTCGGCGACGGTCTGGGCATTGACGACGATCATCGCGCGATCGGCCTCGGCCTCCTCGGCGAAGGCGGCGGCGGACAGGCAGAGCAGCGCGAGCGCCGAGGCGCCGCAAGCGAAATGGAAGGTGCGATTCATGGAAAATGGCCTCGATCGGGCGCGCCCGATCACGGGCCGCCCATGGACAGATCACCGGCCGCGCGGAGGCGGTCGGTCAGCTCCGGATCAGAGGCGGGCGGGTGGTCCTGTCGCGGGCGGTGGCGGAGCGGCGAGGCCGCGGCCGATCGCGACCGCGGTGACGGCGAGCGCGGGCAGCGCGGCCGCGGCCGGCAGCGGCGCCGCAAGCGTGTCGAGGCCCGACGGCAGGTCGAGCACCGCCGCGAAGCCACCGAACACGCAAGGGTGGTCGGCCTGGCCTTCGCCGGGCTTGCCCTTGTGGATATTGCCCTGCTCGTCGATCCAGGCCTGCTGCGCGCCGGCGCCGGTGCAGAGCGTGATCGCCAGGCCGCGATCGGCGGCGGGCATCCAGCCGGCGGGGACCAGCAGGCGCATGAACAGCGCCAGCGCGACGAGGATCAACGCGATCCTGCCGCCCCTTTGTCCCCGATCGAGATCCGCCCCGGTCATGGCGGCGCGTCTAGCCGCAGGGCCGGGCCAAGTCCATCGCCCGCGTCGCAGGATTGATTCCCGCCGCGCCCGGCGGCACTCTTCCCGCCATGACCGGAGACGAGACCTTCACGCTGACCGCCACCGTCTGGCTGTGGCGATCGGCCGGGAAGGAACGGCCGATGGCGTGGCACTTCCTGACCATCGACGGGCAGACCTCGGCCGAGATCCGCTATGCCGCGCTCGGCCGCACCGGCGGTTTCGGGTCGATCCCGGTCGAGGTGCGGATCGGCACGACCTGCTGGCGCACCTCGATCTTCCCGCACCGCGACAGCGGCGGCTATATCCTGCCGCTCAAGGCGTCGGTCCGGAAACGCGAGGGGATCGCCGCCGGCGACGAGGTGAGCCTATCCCTCGCGATCTGAATCCCTTCCTCCGGCCGTCACCCCAGCGCAGGCTGGGGTCCATGTCTCTCATCGGCCAGAGGACATCTGAGAAGACAACAGACATGGATGCCAGCCTTCAGCCTTTGGCTGAAGTTCATCCCGAGCGCCTGCCTTGCAGGCAGTCGAGGGGCTGGCATGACGACATTATCGGGGGGACGGACTGATGCTCGTCCTCTCCGGCATCCTGATCATCGTCGCGGGCTTCGTGCTGCGCTTCAACCCGTTGCTCGTCGTGCTGGTCTCGGCTCTGGCGACGGGACTCGCGGCGGGGATCGGACCGCTCGACCTGCTCGCCGCCTTCGGCAAGGCGTTCAACGACAGCCGCTATGTGACCGTGATCTACATGGTGCTGCCGGTGATCGGCCTGCTCGAACGCCACGGCCTGCAGGAGCGCGCCCGGACGCTGATCGCGGGGTTGCGCGGCTTCACCGTCGGCCGGCTGCTGCTCGGCTATCTGCTGTTCCGCCAGGTCACCGCCGCGCTCGGCCTCGTTTCGGTCGCCGGGCATGCCCAGACGGTCCGCCCGCTGGTCGCACCGATGGCCGAGGCCGCCGCCCAGCAGCAGAGCGGCGACGAGGAGCGCGACGAGGAGGCCGCCGCGATGGCCGCCGCGACCGACAATGTCGGCCTGTTCTTCGGCGAGGACATCTTCATCGCGATCGGGTCGATCCTGCTGATGAAGGGCGTGCTGGAAGGCTATGGCATCGTCATCGAGCCGTTCCACCTGTCGGTCTGGGCTATCCCGACCGCGATCGCCGCCTTCGTCATCCACGGCGTCCGGCTGATGCTGTTCGACCGGCGGAAGCGGCGTCCATGATCGGCCTGGACCTCGTCTATCCCTTCGCGGGGCTGATCTTCCTGGCCTTCGCCGGATCGGCGCTGCGCGATCGCAGCCATCGCAAGCGGATCGGCAATGCGCTGTTCTACGCGCTGATCGCGCTCAGCCTGCTCGCCGGGGACCGGCTCGGCGATCTCGGCAACGGCGTGCTGGTGCTGGGCCTCGTCGCGATCGCCGGCTTCGGGCTGATGGGGCGCGGCAACGCCGCCACCACCTCGCCCGTCGAGCGCGCAGCCGAGGCGGCGGCGCGGCGCAACCGGCTGTTCCTGCCGGCGCTGGCGATCCCGGCGACCGCGCTCGCCGGCACGCTGGCCTTCAAGCAGATGCCGGCGCTGGTCGATCCCAAGCAGGCGACGCTGGTCGCGCTGACGCTGGGCGTCACGATCGCGCTGGCGATCGGCTATGCCTGGCTGCGGCCGCGCGCGATGACGCCGTTCGACGAGGGCCGGCGGCTGATGGACGGGGTCGGCTGGGCGGCAGCGCTGCCACAGATGCTCGCCAGCCTCGGCGCGGTCTTCGCGCTCGCCGGGGTCGGCGACGTGGTCGGCGGGCTGATGGGGCGGCTGATCCCGGAGGGCAGCCTGTTCGGCGCGGTGCTCGCCTATGCGCTCGGCATGGCGCTGTTCACCATCGTCATGGGCAACGCCTTTGCCGCCTTCCCCGTGATGATCGCGGCGGTCGGCATCCCGGTGCTGATCCACGGCGCCGGCGGCGACCCGGCGATCGTCGCGGCGATCGGGATGCTCGCTGGCTTCTGCGGCACGCTGATGACGCCGATGGCCGCCAACTTCAACCTCGTCCCCGCCGCGCTGCTCGACCTCAAGGACCGCCACGGCGTGATCCGCGCGCAGATTCCCACCGCGCTGCCGCTGCTGGCGGTGAACATCGGGCTGCTCTACTGGCTGGCGTTCCGGTGACGGGCGGGAAGACGATGCACACCACCACCCTCACCCCCGACCTCGCCGCGCGCTTCGCCGCACTCACACTCGGCCATCTCGGCCTGGAATGGCCGTTCAAGCTCGACCATGTGATGGCGGGGCCTGAAGATGTGCTGCCACCCTCGGCGCTCCACCCGATCTTCCACGGCAGCTTTGACTGGCACAGCTGCGTCCATGGCTGGTGGCAGGTGATGCGGCTGCTGCGCCGCTTCCCCGATCTGCCGCAGGCCGCCGAGATCCGCGCCCGTGCCGATGCGATGCTGGTGCCCGACAAGGTCGCGGGCGAGCTGGCCTATCTCGACCGGCCCGCCTCGGCCGGGTTCGAGCGGCCCTATGGCTGGGCCTGGCTGCTCGCGCTCCATGACGAACTCGGCCGCCATGCGGACCGGCACTGGTGGCAGGCACTCGATCCGCTCGCCCGCGCCTTCGCCGAGCGGTTCAAGGCCTACCTGCCCCGACTGACCTATCCGATCCGCGTCGGCGCGCATCCGAACAGCAGCTTCGCCCTGCTCCACGCGCATCGCTGGGCGACCAGCCACGATCCCGATCTCGCCGCTCTGGTCGCCGCGCGCGCCGTCGGATGGTTCGGCGCCGACCGCGGCTGCCAGGCGTGGGAACCGGGCGGCGACGAGTTCCTCTCGCCCGCGCTCACCGAGGCGCATCTGATGCGCGCCGTGCTCGCCCCAGCCGATTTCCACCGCTGGTTCGACGCCTTCCTGCCCGAGGTGCCGGCGACGCTGCTGACCCCGGCCTTCGTCTCCGACCGCACCGACGGCAAGATCGCCCATCTCGACGGGCTCAACCTCAGCCGCGCCTGGAGCTGGCGCGCGATCGCCGCCGGCCTGCCTGCCGATCATCCGGTCGGCCCGGTCGCGCGCGACGCCGCCGAACGCCACCTCACCGCCGCGCTGCCGCATCTGGCCGATCATTATATGGGCGAGCACTGGCTGGCGAGCTTCGCGCTGCTCGCGCTCGACGGGGAGGATCAGGAAGGGATCAGGCCAGGAAAGCCCTGACCAGCGCGATGAATGCATCCCGCCGGTCATGATGGACCCAATGGCCGGCACCTTCGAGCAGCTCGACCCGGACATCGCGGAAATGGCCGGCGCGTCCGTCGACGGCGGGGTTCGACGCCCAGCTCTCCGCGCCATAGACCAGCAGCACCGGGCAGGCGATTGCTGCCCAGAGCCGCTCCTTGGTCGCCTGGCTTATGTCGATCGGAGAGGTCGGGCCCAGCGCCGGATCATGCTTTGGCCGCACCGACCCATCGGCATTGGCGCGCGCGGCATGGGTCGCGAGATGGTCGAGCGTCGCTTCATCGAGCCGGTGATCGGCCTCGCGCAGCCGGGACGCCAGTGCCGCGCGGTCGGGAAAGTCACGCGGCGTCCGCGCGGTGACATCGGCACGGCGCGTTATCCACTTGCGAAGCGCCTCGATCGGGTCGGCCGCGGCGCGGCGGGCAGCCGCCTCGGGGGAATCGCCCAGCCCCTCGATGTTGACCAGCCGGGTGGCGCGGTCGGGATAGAGGCCGACGAAGCGGGTGACGATGTTGGCGCCGAGCGAATGGCCGATCATCGGGCAGGGCGGCAGATCGAGAGCGGCGACGATGCCGGCGAAATCGTCGAGATAGTCGAGCATCTCATAATCGCCGTCGCTCGACCATTCGCTGTCGCCATGGCCGCGCATGTCGGGCGCGATGACGCGATGGGTTGCGGCGAAGGCATTCGCGACCCAGTCCCAGTTCCGGGCATGATCGCGCCCGCCATGCTGGAGGATCAGCGGCGGCGCCTCCGGATCGCCCCATTCGACGATGTTGAGCTGCAGGCGCCGGACGGCGAGCGTGTAGGTGCGGGGCTCGATCATGGATCGTGGCAGTAGAGCAGCAGCCTGCCTGATACAATCGCGCGCGGCTTGACGGCGGCCCCGCGCGCCGACATTCCCCGGCCATGCGCCTGATCGTCCGCCTCCTGAAGGGGCTCGACCCCTTCCTCGTGCTTCTCACCCTGACGATCGTGGTGGCGTCGCTGCTGCCCGCGCGGGGCGTGGCCGTCGGCCTGTTCGAAGGGCTGACCGACGCGGCGATCGTGCTGCTGTTCTTCCTCCACGGCGCCAAGCTGTCGCGGCAGGCGGTGCTTGCCGGGATCGGCAACTGGCGTCTCCACCTGCTCGTCCTCGCCGCCTCCTTCCTGCTCTTCCCGCTGCTCGGCTGGGTGCTGGCGTGGGGCGCGCGCGGGCTGACCACGCCCGAGATATTGTCGGGCATGCTCTATCTGTCGCTGCTCCCCTCTACGGTGCAGTCGTCGATCGCCTTCACCGCGATGGCGGGCGGCAACGTCCCCGCCGCGGTGTGCAGCGCATCGCTGTCCAACATCACCGGCATCGTCCTGACCCCGCTGATGGTCGGATTGCTGATCGAGGTGCAAGGCAGCGCACCGGGCGTCTCGCTCGACGCGATCGAGGCGATCATGCTCCAGCTGCTGCTGCCCTTCGTCGCGGGCCACCTGTTGCGCCCGTGGATCGGCGGCTTCCTCGACCGGCACAGGAAGCTGCTCATGCCGGTCGACCGATCGTCGATCCTGCTGGTGGTCTACACCGCCTTCTCGGCCGCCGTGGTCAACGGCATCTGGCAGCGGACCGAGGCAGCGGACCTGCTGATGATCCTCGGCCTCAGCGCGGTGCTGCTGGCTGTCGTCATGGCGGTCAACCTGTTCGTCGCGCGCCGCCTCCACCTGCCGCGCGGCGACGAGATCGTCCTGCTGTTCTGCGGGTCGAAGAAGAGCCTGGTGTCCGGCGTGCCGATGGCGGGCGCGATCTTCGCCCCGGCGCAGGTCGGCGTGATCATCCTGCCGCTGATGATCTTCCACCAGCTCCAGCTGTTCGTCTGCGCGCTGGTCGCCGCCCGCTACGCCCGCACCGCCGCCGTCCCGGTCGAGGCCTGAGGCGCGCCGCATCGCCCCATTGCCACGCATCGATCCGCTGTTAGGATCGGCGCGGAAGGATGGGGGGCCATGACCGATCTCGCACATTTCGTATCGGGCCTGCCCAAGGCCGAGCTCCACCTCCACATCGAGGGCAGCCTGGAGCCCGAGCAGATGTTCGAGCTGGCACGGCGCAATCGCATCGCCATCCCCTTCGCCTCGGTCGAGGAGCTGCGCGGCGCCTATTCTTTCAGCCGGCTGCAGGACTTCCTCGACATCTATTACCAGGGCGCCGACGTGCTGCGCACCGAGGAGGATTTCCACGACCTCGCCCTGGCCTATTTCCGCCGCGCCGCCGCCGACAGCGTCGTCCATGCCGAGATATTCTTCGACCCGCAGACCCATACCGACCGCGGCATCCCCTTCCAGGTTGTCGCCGACGGCCTGCTCGCGGGGATGCTAGAGGCCGAACGCGACCTGGGCGTGACCAGCCGGCTGATCCTCTGCTTCCTGCGCCATCTCGACGAGGACGCCGCCTTCGAGACGCTCGCCGCCGCCGAGCCCTGGCTCGACCGGATCGCCGCGGTCGGGCTCGATTCGTCGGAGGTCGGCCATCCGCCGTCCAAGTTCCGCAGGGTGTTCGACCGCGCCGGGGAGATGGGGCTGCTGCGCGTCGCCCATGCCGGGGAGGAGGGGCCGCCCGCCTATGTCCACGAGGCGCTGGACCTGCTCCACATCGACCGGCTCGACCATGGCAATCGTGCGCTGGAGGATGCGGCGTTGACCACGCGGCTGGCGCGGTCGGGGATGACGCTGACGGTCTGTCCGCTGTCGAACCTGAAGCTGTGCGTGGTCGAGGATATCGACGCGCATCCGATCGAGCGGATGCTGCGGCTCGGCCTGCGCGCGACGGTCAATTCGGACGATCCCGCCTATTTCGGCGGCTATGTGAACGACAATTACCGCGCGCTGATCCCGGCCGGCCGGCTCGACGCGCACGACTTCGCGACGCTGGCGCGCAACAGCTTCCTCGGCTCCTTCCTCGACGACGTCGCGGTGACCCGGCACCTCGACACCATCGACGCCTATGTCGCGGCCGCCGCCATCGCCTGACCCAAGGACCCGTTCATGCCGACCCTGACCCCCGTCGACCAGCCCGAATTCCTGACCGCCGTCCACTATGTTGCGGCGCGCATCCGCGAAAGCGGCTGGCAACCCGACGTCATCATCGGCATCGGCCGCGGCGGGCTGATCCCGGCGGTGTATCTGAGCCATGCGACGAGCATCCCGATGCTGTCGGTCGATCACAGCTCGCACCTGCCCGACTTCTCGGCCGGGCTGCTCGTCACGCTGGCGGCGATGAGCGCGACACAGCGGCTGCTGTTCGTCGACGATATCAACGACAGCGGCACCACCATCACCCATGTCAAGGCGGCCCTGCGCGGCGCGGGCGGCACGCTCGACAATGTCCGCTTCGCCACGCTGATCGACAATGTCGTCTCGGCCGAGCGGGTCGACTATCGCTTCCGCACGATCGACCGGACCGCCAACAAGGACTGGTTCGTCTTCCCCTGGGAACAGGTCTCGCCGGTCGACAAGGTGATCGAGGATGCGGCGGTGGTGCCCGAACGGCTGGCCTGAACCGGTCCTACCCCACCTCCGCCAGCCGCCCGTCCGACAGCTCCAGCCGCCGCTCGATTCCGATATTGGCGAGGAAGCTCTCGTCATGGCTGACGACCAGCAGGGCGCCGTCGTAGGCGGTCAGCCCCGCCTCGATCGCGGCGACCGAATCGAGGTCGAGATGGTTGGTCGGCTCGTCGAGGATCAGCAGCGGCGGCAGCGTTTCGCCGCCCAGCACGCAGGCCAGGCCGGCGCGCAGCTTCTGCCCGCCGCTCAGCGATTCCACCATCTGCTCGGCCGCCTCGGCGCGGAAACGGAAACGCGCCAGTGCGGCGCGGCAGCCATTGTCGGTGGCGCCCGGATGCAGCCGCGCGAAATTGGCGGCGACCGACAGCGCCGGATCGAGCAGGCTCACCCGCTGGTCGAGCAGGGCGCAGGCGGCCGCGCGGCGCACCTCCCCCGACAGCGGCGCGAGCGCGCCGGTGACGACGGCGAGCAGCGTGCTCTTGCCCGAACCGTTGGCGCCGCCCAGCGCGATCCGCTCGGGCCCGCGCACCTCCAGGTCGACGTCGTCGAGCACGAGCCGGCCGGGTCCATGGCCGGCACGGACGCCGCGGAGCTGGAGGACGATCCGGTCGCCGGGCAGGCCGGTCGAGGCGAGCGTCACCCGCATCGGTTCGAGCCGCTCGATCCGCGCGCGGGCGGCGGACAGCGCCTCGGCGGTCTCGGTCCGCTGCCGTTCGGCCAGCCGCGCCTGCGCGCCGACGCTCTCCTCCGCCTGCCGCTTGCGGCCGCCGGCGACGATGCGCGGCATGTCCCCGCGCGCCGCCTTGCGCGCGCCGGCGCCATCGCGCCGCTGCTGGCGCTCGCGCGTGGCCTGCGCGGTGCGCGCGGTCTCGGCGGCGCGCCGTTCGGCCTGGGCGAGATCGTGCCGCGCCGCGTCGAGCTCGATCGCCTTGCGCGCGCGATAGGCGGTCCAGTTGCCGCCGTGGCGCGCCGCGCCGAGGCTGCTCAGTTCGACAATCGCGTCCATATGGTCGAGCAGCTCGCGATCGTGGCTGACGACGATCGCGCCGCCGCGCCAGCCGGCAAGCAGATCGTGGACGGCGGCACGGCCGGCACGGTCGAGATTGTTGGTCGGCTCGTCGAGCAGCAGGAAATCGGGCTCGGCGAACACCGCCGCCGCGATCGCCGCGCGGCTGCGCTGCCCGCCCGACAGTGCCGCGAGCGGCGCCTCCGGCCCGGCGTCGAGCCCGACCGCGCCGAGCGCGGCGAGCGTCCGCGCCCCGAGCGTCCAGTCGGCCTCGGCCAGCTCGTCGAGGGTCGCCGTGCCCGCCTCGGCGCGCGCCAGCAGGGCGAGCGCGTCGCGCACGCCGAACAGGTCGGCGATGGTCTCGTCGGGGGCGACGTCGACGATCTGGCGCATCACGCCGATCGTGCCGTTGATCGCGATCCGCCCGGCGCGCGGCGCCAGCTCGCCCGCGATCAAGCGGAGCAGCGTGCTCTTGCCGATGCCGTTGCGGCCGACCAGGCCGCAGCGCTCGGGAGCGAAGACGATGTCGAGATGGTCGAGGAGCGGACGGCCGTCAGGCGTGGTCCAGCTCAATTGGGAAAGCGTGATCGAGGCAGGCATGAGGATGATCCCGGACGACAAGGCGGAAGGGCTTTGCGGTCGGGTGGAAATCCATCGTCTCGTCCTCGATCTGACAGCGCGTCGCACATCGCGTGTACCGCCCATATAGGCGCTCCGGCCGGCGCGTCCAAGCCTCCTGCCATCCTGCATCTTCTGTCGCGGCCGCTTCCTGCGCTAAGCTCGCGCCATGACGATCCATCGACTCGCGCTCGGCGCCCTGCTGTGCCTCTCCGCCCTTCCCGCCCTCGCGCAGGAAGCCGCTCAGCCCGCCATGACACCGGCGCCGGCCGCGCCGCCAGCCGCCGCCGCTCCCAGGCCGGCGACGGTGCAGGTCAGCATCCTGACCAGCGAGGGCCCGATCCTGCTGGAGCTGGAGAAGGAACGCGCGCCGATCACCACCAACAACTTCCTGCGCTATGCCGACACCAAGCGCTTCGACAACACGACCTTCTACCGCGCGGTGGCGGTGCCCAACGCGCCCGAGCTGGGCCTGGTCCAGGGCGGCATCAAGTTCGATCCCAAGAAGGTCCTTCCCGGCATCGCGCACGAGCCGACCACCAAGACCGGCCTCAAGCATGTCGACGGCACCATATCGATGGGCCGCAACGCGCCGGGCACGGCGGCGGGTGACTTCTTCATCGTGGTCGGCGACATGACCTATATGGACGCCAATCCCTCGGCCCCCGGCGACAATCTCGGCTATGCCGCCTTCGGCCATGTCGTCGAGGGGATGGACGTGGTGAAGAAGATCCTCGCCGCGCCGCGCTCCCCGACGCTGGGCGAAGGGGTGATGAAGGGCCAGATGCTCGCCGCTCCGATCAAGATCATCAGCGTCCGCCGCGTCGCGGCACCCAAGCCCACCGTCGCCAAGCCAGCCCAGCCCTGAATATCCGGCATTTGACTTAGATGGGCGCAGGCACCATCTTGGCCTGATGCGGAGCTTCTGCTGCCTTTTCCGTTTCCGCCACCAAGCGGGTCAGCTTCTCGCGGGCATCTAGCCCCGGGTTCCGGTGCCTCGCGCCCCGAGCCCGGGGCGAACCTTCGACTGACCGGCGCGCCGCCATGGCGCGCGCACCCCTATCCGGAAAAGGCACCATGATGAAGAAGAAGGCGGGCCGGCGTCCGGCCATCCATATGATCGATTCCGAGGCCGAGACGCTCGCCAACATGGCCGTCGCCGCCGAGGAACGCATTCCCCAGGTCAGCGAGCTGCTGCTCGAGGAGATCGAGCGCGCCACGCTCTACAAGGCGGCGCGCATCCCCGCCGACGTCGTCACCATGCTCTCGCACGTCGAGTTCGTCGACGAGGCGAACGGGACGTCGCGCACCGTGCAGCTCGTCTATCCCAAGGACGCCGACATCGATGCGGGCAAGGTCTCGATCCTGACCCTGGTCGGCGCGGGGCTGATCGGCCTGCGCGAGGGCCAGTCGATCCTGTGGCCGGGCCGCGACGGCCATCGCCGCCTGCTCACCATCACCAGGGTGAGCCGGGAAGCCGAGGCAGCCTGAAGGCGAACGGCGTCCTGGTCCGATGCCCCCACCTCCGCTCATCCTGAGGAGCGGATGCGGTGATCAATCCTCATGCCATGACAGCGGGCGGGCGACGCTTTCGAGCGGCTGCCGCTCGCTGGCGAGGCCGAGCCGCCAGGCGAGCAGCGCCGCCCCGCCCATCAGCGCGGCGGCGAGCAGATAGCCGCCCAGCACCTGGTCGCGCGATCCGCTCTCGATCAGCAGGCCGAACAGCCAGGGCGCCAGCACCCCGCCCAGCCCGGTGCCGAGCGCGTAGAAGATCGCGATGGTCAGCGCGCGTATCTCGATCGGGAAGCTCTCCGCGACGGTGAGATAGGCCGAGGAAGCCGCCGCCGAGGCGAAGAAGAAGGTGACGCTCCAGCACAAGGTCTGCGTCGTCGCGTCGAGCAGCCCCTGCCGGAACAGCAGCCCCGTCGCTGCGAGCAGCAGCCCCGACAGCGCATAGGTCGACACGATCATCAGCCGGCGCCCGACCGTATCGAACAGCCGGCCGAGCAGCAGCGGTCCGAGCACGTTCCCGAGCGCGAAGGGCAGCACGTACCAGCCGACCCGATCGGCGGCGACGCCGTGGAAGTCGGTCAGCATCATCGCATAGGTGAAGAAGATCGCGTTGTAGAAGAAGGCCTGCGCCGCCATCAGCGCCAGCCCGAGCAGGGCGCGGTCGGGATAGCGACACACTATGGTGCGGAACACCTCGCCCAGCGGTGTGAAACGGCGGCCGCGCAGCCGCGCCTTGCCCGTTACCGGCGCCAGCGCCTGGCCGCTCCCGACGATCCGCGCCTCGATCCCGGCGACGATCCGGTCGGCCTCGGCCGGCCGGCCGTGGATGATCAGCCAGCGCGGGCTTTCGGGCAGGAAGCGGCGCAGCAGCAGGATGGCGAGGCCGATCGCCGCCCCCGAGAAGAAGGCGATCCGCCAGCCGAGATCGGGATCGAACAGGCGCGGGTCGAGCAGGACGATCGACACCCCGCCGGCCAGCGCCGCGCCGACCCAGAAGCTGCCGTTGATGACGAGATCGGTCCAACCGCGCCGCCGGGCAGGTATCAGTTCCTGGATCGCCGAGTTGATCGCGCTGTACTCGCCGCCGATCCCGGCACCGGTCAGGAAGCGCAGCAGCGCGAAGCTGGGCAGATCCCAGGCGAAGGCGGTCCCGGCGGTGGCGGCGAGGTAAAGCAGCAGGGTGAGGCTGAACAGCCGCTTGCGCCCGAGCCGGTCGGTGAGCCAGCCGAACAGCAGCGATCCGACGACGGCACCCGCCAGATAGGCGCTGTTCGCCAGCCCGACGTCGGCGGCGGAGAAGCGCAGCGCCGGGCTCTCGCGCAGCGCCCCCGCGACCGACCCGGCCAGCGTCACCTCCAGCCCGTCGAGGATCCAGGTGATGCCGAGCGCGATGACGACGAGCCAGTGGAAACGGCTCCAGGGCAGGCGATCGAGCCGGGCGGGCACGTCGGTCTCGACGACCGGCGCGGCGGAGGGCTGGGTCCGGGTCTCCATGGAGGGGTAACCGCCGTCGCGGCACTCGGTTGCGGGGGGCGCTTCCCTTTCGGGAACGCGAACCCTAGACAGGCCCCATGTCCGATCGTCCCGTCATCGCCGTCGTGCAGCCGCATCTCGGCCTGCTCGTTCCCCAGCTCTCCCAGCATTACGACATGATCGCGCTCTGGGAGGAGAAGGACCCGCCCCGGCTGGCGGAGGTCAGCGCCCTGATCATGGCCGGCGAGTTCCGGCTGCCGCCCGAGCTGATCGACCAGATGCCGAAGCTGGGCCTGATCGCCTGCTTCACGGTCGGCTATGACGGGGTCGACGTCGCCGCCGTTCGCGCCCGCGGCATCCAGGTCTGCCATGCGCACGACGCCAATCACGAGGACGTCGCCGATCACGCCATCGGCATGATCCTGGCCCAGCGCCGCGCGATCGTCGCGGGCGACCGGATGGTGCGTGCCGGCGAATGGAAGCGGGGCGCGAAGATGATCACCGGATCGCTCGACGGCGCCCGGATCGGCATCGTCGGGCTGGGCAGCATCGGCGCCGCCGTCGCCCGCCGCGCCGAGGTGATGCGGATGGAAACGCGCTGGTGGGGCCCGAACCCCAAGCCCGACGCCGCCTGGCCGCGCGTCGACACCCTGGAGGAACTCGCCGCGTGGAGCGACATATTGGTCGTCGCGGCGCGCGCGCATCACGACAATGAGAAGATGATCTCCGCTGCCGTCATCGACGCGCTCGGCCCCGAAGGGCTGCTCGTCAACGTCGCGCGCGGCCAGGTGGTCAACGAGGACGCGCTGATCGCCGCGCTGCGCGACGGCCGGCTCGGCGCCGCCGCGCTCGACGTCTATGCGCAGGAGCCGACCCCGGCCGAGCGCTGGGCCGACGTGCCCAACACCATCCTCACCCCCCACACCGGCGGCGCCACCGACGCGGCCGTGCGGCGGATGAAGGAGATGCTGCTCGCCAACCTCACCGCCTTCTACGCGGGCGAGCCGCTGCCGACACCGGTGCCCTGAGCGGAGCCGTCATGCTGAACTTGTTTCAGCATCCACCGGGAGGCCGGGCCCTGCCCCAACGGTTCCTGTAACAGCGGCTCGTACTCCCTCCCGACCAGCCTGAGCGGCCTGGCGGATGCTGAAACAAGTTCAGCATGACGATGGTGGGCCAGGCAGGCGCCCTTACCCCGCCAGCAAATCCTTGTGCTCCTCGCGCAGGAGCGCCTTCTGCACCTTGCCCATCGCATTCTTGGGCAAGGCATCGACGAACAGGATGGCGCGCGGCTGCTTGTAGCGGGCGAGCGTGTCGGCGAGGCCGGCGCGGATCGCATCGGCGTCGGCATAGCCCTTGTCGCGCGGCACGATCACCGCGACCGGCGCCTCCCCGAGGTCGCGGTGCGGGACGGCGATCACCGCCGATTCATGGACCTGCGGCAGCTCGTCGAGCGCGGTCTCGACCTCGGCCGGATAGACGTTGTAGCCGCCCGAGATGATCAGGTCCTTGGCGCGGCCGACCAGCGTGACATAGCCGCGCGCGTCGACCAGGCCGAGGTCGCCCGAGACGAACCAGCCGTCGCGGAACTCGGCCGCGGTCTTGTCCGGCATCCGCCAATAGCCCTGGAAGACATTGGGGCCGGCGATCTCCACCACGCCGACCTCGCCCTGCGGCACCTCCGCCCCCGTCTCGGGATCGGCGATGCGGATCGACACGCCGGGCAGCGGCAAGCCCACCGTGCCGGCGATCCGATCGCCGTCATAGGGGTTGGAGATGTTCATGTTGGTCTCGGTCATGCCGTAGCGTTCGAGGATGGCGTGGCCGGTCCGTTCGCGGAACTCGCGGTGGATGTCGGCCGACAGTGGCGCCGATCCCGACACGAACAGCCGCATGTGCGCGACATGGTCGCGGGTGAAGCCGGGCTCGTCGAGCAGGCGGATATAGAAGGTCGGCACCCCCATCATCACCGTCGCGCGCGGAAGCTGGCGCAGCGCCTCGGCCGCGTCGAACTTCGGCAGGAAGATCATCGAAGCCCCCGCCGCGAGGATCGTGTTGGTCGCGACGAACAGGCCGTGGGTGTGGAAGATCGGCAGGGCGTGGAGCAGCACGTCGCCGCCGGTGAAGGCCCAGGCCTCGCGCAGCGTGAAGGCGTTGGAGCCGAGATTGTCGTGGCTGAGCATCGCCCCCTTCGAGCGGCCGGTCGTGCCCGAGGTGTAGAGGATCGCGGCGAGGTCCTTGTCGTCCCGCGCGACATCGTCGAAGCTCTCCGGCTGGCCGGCGAGCAGCGCGGCGAGGCTGCCGCCGCCGTCGGCGCCGAGCGTCTCGACCCGCGGCACGCCCGCCGCTTCGGCGAGCGGCGCGACCGCCGGCAACGCGGCCGGATCGCAGACGAACAGCGCGGGTTCGGCGTCGCGCATGAAATAGTCGAGCTCGCCCGCCGTATAGGCGGTGTTGAGCGGCAGGAAGACCGCCCCCGCCCGCAGCGCGCCGAGATAGAGCATCAGCATGTCGATGCTCTTCTCCGCCTGCACCGCGACCCGGTCGCCGATGCCGACGCAGGCTCCGCGCAGCAGATGCGCGAAGGCCGCCGATCGCCGGTCGACGTCGCCATAGGTCACGACGCTGCCGTCGGGCAGATGGGCGAAGGGGGTGGCGGGATCGGGAAAGCCGGCGGCGAGGCGCGAATAGAGATTGCTCATCGCGCGGGCTTAGAGCCTGATCGCGCGGGGTGGAAGTATCCTGTTACGCGGCCGCGGCCCGACCCAGAGCGACCCGCATCGCCAGCGACGCCGCGACCGTCGCGACCGCCGCCGCCATCGCGCCGAGGCCGGGCAGCAACAGTAGGATCAGCAGCCCGAGCAGGAGGGTGCCGGCGACGCGGATGGCGAGCACTGTCCCCGCCCGGCCGTGCGCGACCAGCAACGGTTCGAGCGCGAAGCCCGACAGGTCGATCGCGACGCCGATCGCCATCACCGCCAGCATGTCGCGCGCGAAGCCGTAGCCTGGCCCAGCGAACAGGCCGATCAGCAACCCGCCGCCCGCCAGCGCGACGACGACGACCGCCAGCGACAGGCCGATCGCATAGCGCGACACCCGCGCCATGACATGGTCGAGGGTCGCATGATCGGCGCTGGCGTGGAGCCGGGCCAGTTCGGGATAGAGGACGCGCGCGGCGATCTGGATCGGCTTGGCGAGCGCGCGGGCGACCTTGCTGGCGATGCGGAAGCCGCCAGCCGCGGTCGCCCCCGCCGCGCCGCCGACCGCGAGCGTCGCGAGCTGTTCGCCGAGCAGCCCGATCGTGCCCGCCGCGTTGGTGGTGAGGGCGAAGCGCCAGATGCCCGCATTCTCGCACACCGCCCGCCGGGCGCGCCGCCGGCCGATCGCGACCGGCAGGCCGGTGCGGGTCAGCGCCGCGAGCCAGGTCGCGCCATGCTGGAGCAGCGCGGCGCCCGCCCAGCCGGCCAGGAACAGGCCGATGCCGCCGTCGGTCGCCCAGGCGGCGATCGACGCCGCCAGCCGCACCAGCGGGCCGACCGTCTGGCACCCGGTGGTGAGGTCGAAGCGGTCGACGAGGCGCAGCATGCCGGTCGGCGTCGCGCCGATCGACAGCAGCAGCGCGACCCCGAACCAGGCGGCGCGGCCCCGCTCGGCCGCGTCCCAGCCGAGCCAGCCGGCGGCAAGCGCAACCCCCGCCGCCGCGGCGATCGCGCCGAGGATCGCCCCTCCACAATCGAACAGGGTGGTGAGGCCGAGCAGCCGGCCGAGCCGGTCACGCGCGCCGGCGACGATGTGGATCGTGCCGTAGCGGATCACCGTCTGCCACGACTGGAATTGCGCGACATTGGCGATCGCCTGGCCATAAGCGAGGACCAGCGTGAACTCCCCGAAGCGGGCGGGGCCGAGGGTGCGCGCGGCGAGCCCCAGATAGAGCAGGCTCGCCACCGCCTGGAAGCCGCGGCCACCGAGCAGCCAGGCGAGGTTGCGCGCCATCCGCGCGAAGACCGCCCCGCCCTGATGAGCCGCCAGGCTGGCGCTCATGCGGCGACCCGCGCCGTGCCGTCCATCTCGGCCATCACCGCCTCGATCAGGTCGAGATAGGCGGCGCCTGGCAGGCCATAGGCGCACGCGCGGTCGCCCGGCCGCACCGCATAGCCCGAGAGCTGGACGAGGATCGCGCGCGCCAGCTCGGTGCGGTCATCTCCGCCGACGAGCAGGCCGTAGCGCCCCTCGTCGAGCACCTGCGCGGCGTCACCGGCGAGGCGCGAGGCGATCACCGGGACGCCGACCGCCATCGCCTCGAGCAGCGCGACCGACGAGCCTTCCCAGCGCGACGGCAGCACGAACACGCCCGCACGCGCCGCCCAGGCGAAGACGTTGGCGGTTTCGCCGGCGAGCAGGAAATCCTCGCCCAGCCCGGCGCGTGCGGCGAGCTGTTCGAGCCGGCTGCGCTCTTCGCCGGTGCCGTCGCCGAGGATAACGAGCCGCAGCCGCCGTTCGGCGCGGGCGATGCCGACCGCCTCGATCAGCAGGTCGAAATTCTTCTGCGGGCGAAGCCGGCCGATGCCGAGCACGACGGGAACCTCAGCGTCGAGCCAGAGGTGCGGTGCAGGCGCCGCCGCCATCGCCCGCGCATGATCGCCGTCGACCCCGCTCGCTATCTCGAGCGCCTGGCCGCGCCCGATCGCACGGGCCAGCATCGGCGCGCGACGCAGCGCCGTGCCGACGATCGCGATCCGCGCCGCGTCGGCGATCAGCCGCTCCATCCAGTGCATCCGCAACGCCCCGCGCAGGCCGTCGCCGCGCGTCACCTCGTTGCTGATCCGGTAGACGCGGCGGACATGGCCGAGCCCGCGACAGGCGAGATAGGCGGTCGCATGGCCGTGATTGCCCATCGACAGCAGCACCGCCGGCGGCTGGTGCCGCAGCCAGCGGCGCAGCGGCTGCGCGGCGGTGATGCGCGAGGCAGCCGGGCTCGGCCGATCCTTCAGGATCACCAGCCGATAGCGGCCCCGTTCGGCCTCTTCGCGGAAGAAGCCCTCGCCATGGCCGGCAACGAGGATGGTTTCGTGACGGCCGGCGATATGATCGGCCAGCATCAGCGCGTCGCGGACCACCCCGCTCGACCGCAGATCGTGAACATAGATGATGATAGTGCCCATGCGCCCAGGTCCGACCCGAAAGCGTCACGCTAACCGACATATATGACGATCCCGCGAGACGGCTGCGGGGTCGATGATGGCGGGTTACGACAGGCTCTATTATCTGCGGAAGGCGTGGCCGCTCTTCCCCGGCATCGTCCGTCCGGTCGCCGCTCCCTTCCTGGCGCCGCATTATGCCGAGCGGCGCGCCGCACGCGGGCCGCTGCGCGCGGCGGTCGACGCGGTGGTCGGCCTGGGCTTCCACCTGTGGATCCCGCGCCGCGCCGCGCGGGTGCAGCGCCGCTTCGGCCTCGACGACGCCTGGCGCCGCCGCGCCATCGCGATCGCCCGCGCCCGTTTCGCCGACCCGAACGACATCGCGCTGTTCCGGATCGAGGAGGCCGGCCAGCTCGACCTCTATGTCCGCCGGTTCGAGGACGCCGCGATCAACAGGCGGATCAACCCGCTCGGCTGGACCGCCGGCTGCGCGCTCGCCGACAAGGGCCGCTTCGCCGAGCGCTGCCGCGCGGCCGGCTTGCCCTGCCCCGAGACGGTGGCGACGGTGACCGGCGGCGCGGTCGAGATCCGGGCCGATCCCGCCGACCGGCCGCTGATCGCCAAGCCGGTGCGCGGCGAGGGCGGCGAGGGCTTGCACATGCTGGGGCCGGTGGCGGACGGCGCCGCCCTTCGTGCGCGGCTGCGGGGACTGAAGCAGGACATGCTTGTCCAGCCGCTGATCACTGTCCACCCGGCGCTCGCCGACATCGCGCTGGGCGCGCTGCCGACGGTGCGGATCGTGACGATGATCGACGAGGCCGGCACGCCCGAGGTGGTCAGCGCCACCTTCCGCTGCGCGTCCGACCCGCGCGCGCGGGTCGACAATATGAAGGCGGGCGGGCTGATCGTGCCGGTCGCGCTGGCCGACGGCGCGCTCGGCCGCGCCTGCTTCGGCTATGGCGGGCAGGACCATGACATCCACCCCGCGACCGGCGCGCCGATCGCCGGCCGGACGCTGCCCGACTGGGACGCGGCGACTGCGCTGGTGGTCGACGCCCATGCCCGCGCCTTCGCCGACTATGTGCTGATCGGCTGGGATGTCGCCTTCACGCCGCAGGGGCCGCTGCTGATCGAAGGCAACGGCAAGCCCGGCGTGCTGATGCCGCAGCGCGCGGCGCGGCGCGGGCTGGGCGAGGGCCGCTACGGCGCGCTGCTGGCGCATCATCTCGCAACCAAATCGTAGCGGCGGCGTCACATCGCCCACCTACCATGGCCCCGGCCCGGGGGCCGGGCCTGGAGAACCGGAATGACTCGCATCGCGGCGCCCCGTGCGCTTCCCGCGGCGGCCAAGCGCGCCCTGCGGATCATGTTCATCGCCAGGCACGTCCATTGGGACGGCGGGCTCCACCCGACCGACGGCACCCATGCCACCTATCATCGCGAGATGCGCGCGGTGCTGGAGGGGATGGGCCTCGATCTCCACCTCGCCGACGGCTACGAGGCTCTGTTCGCGGCGCCCGACGTCGACTTCGTCTTCCCGCTGCTCAACCGCGGCGGCTTCCTCAATTCGGAGATGCTGCTGCCGCTGCTCTGCGAGCGGCGCGGCATCCCCTATCTCGGCGCCAGCCCGATCCTGCGCGGCCTGTCCGACGACAAGCATCTCGCCAAGCGGGTCGCGGTCGCGCGCGGCCTGCCGACCGCGCCCTGGGCGCTGTTCCGGCGCGGCGCGCCGATCGACCTGTCGCTCTGCCCACCGGCCGCCAGGCACGTCGTCAAGCCCAACGCCTCCTCGGCGAGCTGGGGGATCAGCGCCGCCCATGACCTGGAGGATGTCCGCGCCGCCGTCACCCGCCTCCACAAGGAAGGCCATGACGTGATCGTCGAGCCGTTCATCCCCGGCCACGACATCGAGGTGTCGGTGATCACCCTCGACGGCGAGCCCTTCGTCCTGCCGGTGCAGATCGTCGAGCAGGACGACCCAGGCTATCTCCGCACCTATCTGGAAAAGCGCAACCTGATCGACGACCAGGCCTATGCGATCCGGCCGCTCGATGACGACCGCGTCCGGATCGAGGCCACGCGGCAGTCGATCGAGATCATGAGGGAATTCCTGCCTTTCGACTATGGCCGCTTCGAGTTCCGCCTTAACGCCGCAACCGGCGCGCTGAGCTTCATGGAGGTCAACCTCAACTGCAACCTCTGGTCGCGCAAGACGATCGCGATGGCGGCGGCGCAGATCGGCTGGAGCCATGCCGAACTGATCGAGACGATCCTGACCGAGAGCCTCGACCGCCACGGCCTGCTCGGCGGACAGGTCCCCGATCGTGTCGCAGCCTAAGGCAGGCTTCACCGCGATCATCCTGTCGGCGCAGCGCGCCGGCCGGGTCGATCCACTCGCCACGGCACACGGCCTGTCGCACAAATGCCTGGTGCCGGTCGGCGGCGCGCCGCTGATCGCGCATGTCGCGGCGGCGCTGTCGGCTACGCCGGGCTGCCGCCGCATCATCATCGTCGTCGAGCCGGCGATGTTCGGCGCGTTGCGCGTCCTGCTGCAGGACGGCCCGCCGCCGGTCGACTTCGTCGCGGCGGCCGACAATCTGGCCGACAGCGTGTTCGCCGCGACCGACGGGATCGAGGGGCCGATCGTCGTCACCACCGCCGACAACGTCCTGCTGCGCCCCCATGCGGTGCGGCGCATGGTCGAGACGCTCGGTCGCGGCGCCGACGTCGCGATCGCCATGGCGACGCAGGCGGCGGTGCTCGGCGCACATCCCGAGGGGCAGCGGCGCTTCTACCGCTTCCGCGACGACGCCTATTCGAACTGCAATCTCTACGCCTTCGCCGGCCGCCGGGCGGTGACGGCGGCGGAGAGCTTCCGCAGCGGCGGCCAGTTCGCCAAGAAGCCGCTGCGATTGGTGGCCGCCGCCGGCCTGGCCAATGTCGCACTGATGCTGCTCGGCCGGTTGTCGCTGGCGGGGGCGCTGGCGCGGATCGGCCGCCGCTTCCGGCTGCGCATCGAGCCGGTCATCCTGCCCGACGGCGCCTGCGCGATCGACGTCGACAACGAACGGACCTGGAAGGTGGCCTCGACGCTGCTCGAAGCGCGCGAGAAGGGCACCCGTCCCGGCGCGCGGACGATGGCGCGCGTGATCGAGGCGGCGGCCTAGGCGCCGATCCGGTTCGCGATCGGCACGAGCAGGTTGCGCAGCAGCACCGGCATGGCACGCGCCAGCGGCAAGGGCCTGGCCGGCGACAGCGGCAGGGCCAGTTCGTCCTCGGCCGTGCCCATCGCCCAGCGCGCGGCCTCGCGCCCGGCGAGGATGCCCAGCGTCAGCCCGGCACCGTTGCACCCGGTCACGCCGACCAGCCCCTCCCCGCCCCGGATCAATCGCGGCAGGCCGTCGGGAGTCAGGGCGACTTGGCCCCAGGACAGCGTCTCGAAGGGCGGTTGCGGCCAGTCGGGAAAGGCGCGCGCGAGCCGACGCCGGGCGGGGCCGGGGGCGCGATCGAGATCGGCGCGCAGCCCGTTCATCAGGAAGCTGACCAGCAGCCGCCCGTCCGCCGTCACCGCCGGCGAGAAGACCGCCTTGTCGTCGAGGTCTGCGATCGGACCGCCCCGGGGCAGCAACGCGGCGGCCCGGTCGGCAAGCGGAGCGGTCGCCACGATCGCGACCGGCGCGGCATAGACGGTGCGGGCGAGGTCTGGCCAGGCGGGCAGCCCGGCGCTGCCGGTCGCGACGATGACGTGGCGCGCGGCGACGCCGCCGGCCGCGGTGCGCGCTTCCCAGCCCGCCGCCAGCCGGCGTAGCGCCATCACCCGGCTGCGCGTATGGATGATCGCCCCGGCGCGGGCGGCGGCGGATGCGAGCCCGTCGACCAGGCGCGCCGGATCGACGATCCCACCGTCGACCCAGCGATAGCCGCCGGCATAGCGATCCGACCCGACCAGCCCGCGCAGTTCGTCGCGATCGACCGGCTCGACCCGCGCGCCATAGGGCTCCCATTGCGCATAGAGACCGGCGGCGGCGGCGAGGCTCGCCTCGCCGCGATGGACGGTGACGAGCCCGTGGCGCGCCTGTGCGTCGATGCCGAGCGCGACGATCCGGTCGAACAGCCAGCGGCCCGACGCCGCGACCCTGCGGTTGAGCCGCGCCCCGCGCACGGCGCCGAGCGTCGCCGCCACCTGTTCGGGGGTACGGCGCGCGCCGTACATCAGCGGCGCGACCTGCCCGGCGCTGGCCGCCGACGCGCCGTCGCCGATCTCCCCCGCTTCGAGCAGCACGACCGAGCGCCCCGCCCCGGCCAGTTCGAGCGCGGCAGCGAGACCCGCGAAGCCGGCGCCGATTACCAGCGTCTCGGCGGCGAGATCGCCCTCCAGCGGCACCGGCCGGATGCTCGGCGGATCGGCCCGCCAGACCCGGCCGGGTAAGGTCACAGGACCGCCGTCACTTCGATCTCGACCATGCATTCCGGGAAGGCCAGACGCCGCACCTCGACCGCGGTCGTCGCCGGATGCCAGCCGGCATAGGCCTCCATGCGGACGTCGTTCGCCGCGATGAATGCATCCATGTCGGTGACGTAGATCGTCTCGCGCACGACATTGGCGAGCGTCCCGCCGAATGCGGCGAGCGTGCGGCGGATCGCGTCATAGGCCGCGCCGATCTGGCGCCCCATGTCGCCGGCATGGAGCGGCGCGAAATCCTCGTCGAGGCTCAGCGAGCCGGCGATGTGGAGTGTGTCGCCGACCCGCACCGCCTGGGCGTAGCCGAACGCCTTCTCGCCGCCGGGGCGAAGGTGGAAGCTCTGCGCCGCCATCAGAAGCGCACCCGCGCTTCGACGCCGAAGGTCCGGCCGGGATCGGGCTGGACCGCATCGGTGCCCAGCGGCACCAGCGCCACCGAGAAGATGTAGCGCGAGAAGGCCGAGGTCGCGTAGCGCCGCTTGAGCAGGTTGCGCCCGAACAGGGTCACCGCCCAGCGGTCGGCCTCCAGCCCGATCTGCCCGTCGAGCAGCCCGAACGCCTTCTGGTACAGATAGAGATCGGGATTGGTCGGCAACTGGAAATCCTGGAACGATTCGCGTCCGGTCAGCTTGTAGTCGGCCCGCACCCGCAGGCTTAAGTCGTCTTTTAGGGGGAGGCGGTAGCCGGTCCCGAGGTTGAGGGTGTATTTCGGCGCGTTGGGAAGCTGCTGCCCGACATAGGCGTTGGTGACGCCGTTGAAGTCGTGGATCTTCGCGTCGACATAGCCGAAGGCGACGTTGAGGTCCCAGAAGCGGGTCGGCCGCGCCACGACGTCGAATTCGAAGCCCTTGATCCGCGCCTCCTTCGCATTGAGCGACCCCTGCCCGAAGGTCGCTGGGTCGAGCTGGAAGATCTGCGGGTTGAGATGCTGGGTGTAGAAGGCCGCGACATTGGCGCGTACCCGCCGGTCGAACAGGCTGGTGCGCAGGCCCAGCTCGTAATTCTTCGACACCTCCGGCGCCACGACCCGCGGGAAGCCGGGGCCCGCCGACACCGGGTTGAATGCACCGCTCTTGAAGCCCTGCGAATAGGTTCCGTAGAGGGTGAGGTCGTCGGTCGGGCGATAGGACAGGCTGACCTTGGGCTGGAGCCGCGAGAAGGTCGCCGTGTCGACGATGCCGGCGGCCTTGTCGTTCTGCCGTCCGTCGATCGTGTCGTAGCGCAGCGCGGCGGTCAGTTCGATCCGGTCGCTCAGGTCGTAGTTGAGCTGGCCGAACAGCGAATATTGGTTGGTGCGCGAGGCATAGTCGGCAAGCGTCGCGGTGACCACGCCGGCCGAGGTGAAGCCGCCGCCCGGCGCGAAGCAGGCCCCGGCGAACAGGCAGAGGTCGAGCGTGACGACGTTGCGGATCGCGCGCGTCGTCCGCTGGTAATAGCCGCCGAGGATGTAGCGCAGCCTCTGGTCCCCGGGCGAGGTCAGGCGCAGCTCCTGGCTGAAGCCCTTGGTGCGGCGGAGCTGGTTGGTGTCGGGCACCAGCGGGAAGGGCGATATCTCGATATCCTCGTGGAAATCGACCTTGATGTCGTCATAGGCGGTGATCGCGGTCAGTGTGCCGATCGCGGTGTCGAGATTGACCAGCATCGACAGGTCGGCGACCTTGCGCCGGGTGCTCGACGGGCCGTCATAGCGAGGGTTGCGGCCGGCGATATCCTCGGTGATCGCGCCGCCCGTCGTACCCAGCACGTCGAAGCCGCTGAAATAGACCGAGCCCGCCTTCTCGTCGTACCAGGAGGCGCGCAGGTCGACCTCCAGCGCGTCGCTCGGCTGCAGGATCACGCGGCCGCGGATGCGGAACTGGTCCTGCGGGTTGGCGGGCTTGCCGATCAGGTCGTTGTCGATCGTGCCGTCGCCGTTGCGATAGAGGACGCTCAGCCGCGCCAGTATCTTGTCGCCGGCGATCGGGCCGCCGATCGCGCCGAAGGCGCGGAAGATGTCGCCGCTCTCATAGCCGATCTCGGCCTTGCCCTCGATTTTATCGGTCGGACGGGGCGTGGTGATATTGATCGCGCCGGCGATCGCACCCTTGCCGTAGAGCGCGCCCTGCGGACCCTTGAGCACCTCGAGCCGCTCGACATCGCTCAAATCCATGGTGAAGGCGTCGGCGTCGGGCAGGATCACCCCGTCGACCGAGAAGGCGACCGCCGCCGCCTGGTTGCGGTTCGATCCCAGGCCGCGGATCGAGATATTGTTGGTCGCGGCGTCCTGGTCGGCGGTGATGTTGACGTTGGGCGTGAGCTGCAGGAAGTCGCCGATCGTATCGAGCCGGCGCTCCTGGATCACCGCAGGCGAGAAGGCGGTGATGGTGTCGGGGACGTTCTGCAGATTCTCCTCACGGCGCCGCGCGGTGACGACGATCGTCCCGATCTCGCCATTGTCGGCGCCGGTCCGGTCCTCGGCCGGCTGCGCGGCGGCGGCCGGCGACGGCAGCGCCGCCAGGCTCACCGTGGTCAGAAGTGCGGCGACGATGCGCCGGTGATGTCCCTGTCGTTCCATGTCGAATCTCCCCCCTCGACTGCGTTGGTTTGCGTCGATGCGATCAGATCAGGTCGGCCGGCAGCGGGGCCCCCTCGCGCTCATTCTCCCAGGCGGCCGCCAGGATCAGCCAGCGCCCCTCCTCCCGGACCAGATGGGCGAAGGTCACGCCGCGCCGGTCGATCCCGTCGATCGTCGCGACGAAGCTGCTGCGCACGCTGGCGAGGTTGCCATAGCCTTCGATCCGATGGCCGAGCTCGACCTCGTCGAAGCTGCGGATCGCGCCGGAGGCGCGCTGCCCCTCCATGCCGGCGACGAAGGCGTCGAGCGGCACCGGCGTCGCCGCGCCGCTTCCCATGGGCACCAGCACCGCCTGGCGGTGGCAGCAGCGGCGGAAGACGTCCCAGTCGGGCGCCTTCGCCGTGTTCCAGCCAACCGCCGCGTAGAGGCGCGGCAGGACGGCGCCGATCTCGGCAAGGTCGGTTTCGGTCAGCAGGCTCATGTCCCCTCCCCTTTTTCGGTCGCCTAGCTGATGTGGCTGGCGGACGGATGGGCGCGCGGATGGGCGCGCAGATAATCGAAGAAGCGCGCCAGCGTGCGATCGCTGCGGGTCAGCGTCCCCGGCTTGAAGCGCGCCCGCCGGACGATCGGCAGGTCCTCGGTCGCGATGCCGACCTCCAGATCGTACATCGCGTCGAGGAAGGCGCGAGTGCCTTCGGGATCGGCGGGATCGTCCTCCACCGCCACCGCGAAGAAGAGGCGCGACCGGCCCGGCCGGGGCAGGCCCATCGGCGCGACGAAGCCGAACCAGCGGCCGTCGAACTCGCCATGCTGCCAATAGATGCTGGTGCCGTAGATCCCGACAGCGAAGCCGATCGGGGTGCCATCGCGCAGCCTGCCCTGGAAGCGGTAGTTCATCGAATGGGTGGTCCATTCGACGTCCCGGTGCGGTTCGCCTTCGTCGAAGCTGATGCCGTGGACCACCTGGATATGCTGCATGTCGGGCGTGTTGCAGCAGATCACCCAGGGATCGACCGGCATCTCGACGTCCCATTCGCCGACTTTCCAGACCAGCCCTTCGGGCGGCTTCGGGAAATCCGGCAGGTCGAACAGCGGCTCGGTGCCGTTGAAGACGAAGACGCAGCCATATTTCTCCGCGGTCGGGAAGGCGAACAGCTTCGCCGTCGGCGGCACCGGATCGCCGGACTCAGTCGCGACGCAGCGCCCGTCGGGCCCGTAGCGCCAGAAGTGGAAGGGACAGCGCACCGTGCCGTCGATCATCTCGCCAGTGCAGAGATCGGCGCCCATGTGCGGACAATAGGCGCTCAACACCCGCGCCGCGCCGTCGGCGTCGCGCAGCGCGACGACCCGGCCGCCGAGGAAATCGAAGCCGCGCACCTCGCCCGCCTTCAGGTCGGCCGACAGGCAGAGCGGAAACCAGCTCTGGGTGAACAGCCCGTCCTCGCCTTCGCGGAGAAGCGCAGCGGATCGGGGCTGGATGGCGGATTTGGCCACGGCTTGCATCATTTCCCTACGAATCCATCAATGTTCTCAGCTTATGGCTACGATTCGATCATATTGTCAATCTTCAAATATGATATCCGCAATGATATTGACTTTATTCGGCGGATTCCGCAGATATTGAGCATCAAAGCTACGTAAGGCACAGAAAGTACCCCCATTGGCTTCAGGCAGGATCACCCGCATGCCCATATATCCCGACGCACCTAAGCGCGGCCGCGCCCCCAGGGACGGCGGCGACGACGGCTCGCCCGAGGGCATCGAGCTCAACCGGAAGATCATCGCCCTGCTCCAGCAGGACGGGCGCATGGCCTATTCTGCGATCGCGGCGCAGGTCGGCGTGTCGGAGGGGACGGTACGCAACCGGGTCCGCCAGTTGCTCGACGACAATGTCATCACCATCCAGGCCGAGGCGCTGCCCGCCGCGATGGGCTACGGCTTCAACGGGCTGACCTTCGTCAAGGTCGCCGCCGGCACCTCGATCGACGATGTCGCGAAGCGGCTCTCGGCGATCCCGGAGGTCTATTACCTGATCATGGTGCTCGGCCGCTTCGACCTGAGCATCGCCACCTACCACAAGTCGCAGGACGACTATCGCGACTTCCTGACCACCCATTTCTATGGGCAGTCCGACATCGCCGGAATCGAGAACAGCCTGGTCCTGAAGGTCCACAAGATGAAGCTGCAATGGGACCTGAACGGCTGATGCAACGCAGCACCAAGGGAGCAACGACATGGTCGTCAACGAACGCGCCTCGATAATCGACGCCCCGGCGGCACGGGTCTGGGAACTCGTCTCCACTGCCGAGGGACAGCGGCTGGCGGGCCGCGGCTTCGTCGGGGAGATGACATTCACTGGCGCCGGGCTGGGCATGGTCCGCCGGATGCGGACGCAAGGCCATCTCGGCGACGGCGTCGTGGTCGAACGCTGCGACCATTTCGACGCGACGGAGATGGAGATGCGCTACCGGATCGTCGACACCGGCGGGATCGTCCCCTTCGCCGACTATCGCGGCGTCGCCAAGGTGATCCCCGCCGGCGACCGCGCCAGCGTGCTGCTGCTGCGATCCACCTTCATCCCGGTCGACATGGGTGAGGACGAGGCCAGGCGCCTGTCGGAGATGAACTTCGCGCTGTTCTTCGACAATGTGAAAGCGGTGGTCGCCGAGGCGGCCTGATGCCGCTGCTCGCCACCGCGACCGGCAACGCCTTCGCCCATGTCGCCTATCTCGCCTGGTGCGCGGACACCGGCGAGGCGGCCGCGATCGATCCCTATTCCATCGACCTGGTGCTGGAGACGGCACGCGCCAACGGCCTGACCGTCACCCACATCGTCAACACCCATGAGCATTGGGACCATGCCGGCCGCAACGCACAGCTCCGTGGCGCGACCGGCGCCCAGGTGCTTGCGCCGAAGGCCGCCGCCGGTGTGATCGAGACGATCGACCGGACACTGGCGGAAGGCGACGAGATCGCCATCGGCACGGGCTGCCGGCTGCGCGTGATCGAGATGCCGGGCCACACCATGACCCACATCGGCCTGCTCGGCGAGGGCGAAGGTTGGGGCGGGGGCGAGCCTTTCCTGCTGTGCGGCGACACGCTGTTCGGCGCCGGGGTCGGCAATGTCGGCTATGGCGGCCACGGCCCCACCTTGTTCGCGACGGTCGACCGGCTGCGCCGGACGCTCGACCCGCGCACCCGTCTCTATCCGGGCCACGACTATCTCGCCCGCAACCTAGCCTTCACCCTGCGGCACGAACCCGACAACCGGGCCGCGCGCGCCTTGCTCGAAACCATCGGGGCAACGCCGCGCTTCACCACCATGGCCGAGGAGGAGGAGATCAACCTGTTCTTCCGCCTCGACCGGCCGGCGGTGCGGGCGGCGTTCGACCAGGCCGGCCGGGAGGCGCGGTTCCTGGCGATCCGCCGCGCGCGCGACCTGTGGTGATCGGGACCCGGCCGCCGGCCTGATCAGAGGCCCTCGCCCTCGACCCAATGGGCATGGCTCAGCCGGCGGGCGACCGACCAGCTCTGAACCCGGATATCGGGGACGGCGACGATCTCCCAGAAGGCGCCGCGCGTGATCGGACCGAGCGCGAGCAGGCGCGGATGGGCGCGGCCCGCCGCGTCGATCGTCTCGGCCTGCGCAGTGACGTCGATGCCGAAGCGGTGGGGATCGGGGCGGACCTGTCCTGCCGCCAGCAGCCCGAGCAGCAATGGCTCGCGGGTGCGCAGCAGATCGCCCTGCGGCCCGGTGCAGTTGATCGCGCGCCGCACGAGGAGGTGCCCGGGCGTCCCGCCATGGCGGGGCCGCCAGGCGATGGCGAGGTGATCGTCGCGGGCCTCGACCGCATCGATCTTCCCGGCGATCACGCGGAGATGGCCGGCAGCGCGGAGCGCGTCGAGCCGCGCCGCCACTTCGGGCGCGAGCCGGTGGCGGTGGACGTCCCACCAGGGCCGCAGGTGGCGCAGGAAGCGGGTCTGCTCGGCGAGCGGTGCGGACAGCCACATCGCCTGGGTATGGGGACGCAGTTCGTCGACGGCCGCGCGCCAGCCGACCTGGCGGGCCCGCTCGCGGACGAAGCGGACCAGCGCCGATCCGTGCATCGCCGGCTTCTCCGTCAGCGCCGACGACGGCATCGTGGCATCGCCATGGACGCGCGGCGCCAACCCGCGCCGCGAGATGGCGACGATCCGCCCGCGAAAGCCCTGCGCCTCGAGGCTCAAGACGACGTCGACCATGGTCAGCCCGGTGCCGACGACGAGCACGGTGTCGTCCGCGCCCAGCCCGGCGGCGAGCGCGCCTGCTTCGGGGCCGGCCCAGGGATCGGCGACATAGAGGTCGGCCGGCAGCGTCGCGGCGGCAAAGCCGGGCGGGTCGTGCGGCGGCAGGTTGCCGAGCGCGAGCACCGCCGCGTCGGCGGCCAGCCGCTCCCCACCGGCGAAGCCGACGGTGACGCCGTCGTCGCGCACCGCCAGCTCGACGGCCTCGTCGCGCCGCAGCGTGAGCCGCCCCGGTGCGGCGCGCATCGTCGCCTGGAGCAACTCGTCCAGATAGCGGCCATAGTCGCGCCGCGACGCGAAGCTCTGCGGCCGCCCCTTGCCGGCGGCGGCGAGCCAGCGGACGAAATGGTCGGGATCGTCGGGCAGCGCGCTCATGTTCGCGGCCCGGACGTTGAGGAGATGGGCCTCGTCGGGCGTCGAATAGGCGACGCCTCGCGCGAAGCTGCCGCGCCTCTCGATCAGGGTGACGCGGGGTCCGTCGTGCCGCAGCAGGTTGATCGCCTGCAGGCTGCCCGAGAACCCTGCGCCGATGATCGCGACATGCTCTATGCGCGGCGGCGCGCCGATAT
Source organism: Rhizorhabdus histidinilytica (assembly GCF_900167915.1). Taxonomy (GTDB): domain Bacteria; phylum Pseudomonadota; class Alphaproteobacteria; order Sphingomonadales; family Sphingomonadaceae; genus Rhizorhabdus; species Rhizorhabdus histidinilytica. The sequence goes on from NZ_FUYM01000009.1 coordinate 212,038, forward strand.
CGTTCATGAGACTGATTCCTAACGGAATCCCGCCATAATTAAAGTCGCGATCGAGCCCGACGGCAAGGAAGGCCCCAGCCGCATTCGAGACTATTTGTATCGACTGAAGAGATTTCTTTGCGGAAACAGGAATTTCGATCAGCCGCTACACTCGTCCCTCCAATGGGAGAAAAGAGGGGCTCGACATGCGAACCAAATACAAGATGCTGTTCGCCGCCGGATTGGCCGCGCTGGCCGCCGGCACGGTTCAGGCGCAGACGACCGTCGCCGGCGGCACCGAGGCCGGCGACCAGACCGACATCGTCGTCACCGCGCGGATGCGCTCGGAAAAGCTGAAGGACATTCCCGACACGATCACCGCCTTCTCGGCGGAGGTCATCGCCCGGTCGAACATCAACAATGTGAAGGATTTCGTCGCGCTGACGCCCAACGTCACGCTGCTCCCCTCCTTCCGCCAGGGCGTGTTCAACCTCACCGCGCGCGGCGATTCCACCCCGCAGGGCGGCGACTCGCCGATCGTCGTCAACTTCGACGGCGTCCAGGCGCCCGCGCTCGACCTGATCAACCAGGACCTGTTCGACATCGAACGGATCGAGGTGCTGAAGGGCCCGCAGAGCGCGCTCTACGGGCAGGGCGCGTCGGCCGGCGCGATCAACATCTACACCAAGGCGCCCGGCAACGACCTCGAGGGCTTCGCCAAGGCGAGCTACGGCAACGGCGACACCTATCGCCTTGCCGCCGGGGTCGGCGGTCCGATCGTCCCCGACCACCTCTTCGTCCGCGTCGCCGGCTTCCGCCGCCACAGCGACGGCCTGATCCCCAACGTCACGCTCGGCACCAAGGCCGACTTCTTCAGCGCCTACGGCGTCCGCGCGCGCACCGTCGCGGTCTATGGCGACTTCAAGGCCGACGCGCGGATCGGCTATACCGACACCAAGAACGGCTTCGCCTACGAAACCATCATCCCCTATTCGACGACCGACCGGATCGATCCCGACGTCAGCGATCTCAAGATCCGCAGCAACCTTCCCTCGCGCGAGCGGACCCGGCTGTTCAGCACGTCGCTGAAGCTCGACTATGCGCTGGACGCGGGCACCATCACCTCGGTGACCGGTTACAGCCGCAGCCGCGAATCCGGCTTCGGCGACCTCGATTTCGGCCCGGCGCAGATACTCACCCAGCATGTCGGCTTCCGGGTGCGCGCGTTCAATTCGGAGCTGCGCTTCACCTCCGACGGATCGTCGGCGCTGCGCTACGTCGTCGGCGCCTTCTTCCAGAAGCGGCGCATCTTCAACATCGCGCAGATCCCGTCCTATCTCGACGATGGCGGTCCGGTGCCGACCCGGCTCGACGATCCCCGGCTGCAGGGTCCCTTCCTGCTCAACGGCCTCGACGTCACGAAAAGCCGGTCCTGGGCGCTGTTCGCCAACCTGATCTACAAGCTGACCGATCGGCTGGAACTGACCCTGGCCGCCCGCTATGACGAGGATCGCCGCACGGCGGAGAGCCTGACGGCCGGACCGGTGTCGCGATCGACGAAGACCTTCGCCAGACTCCAGCCCAAGGCGAGCCTGGCCTTCCACGCCACCCCCGACGCGCTCTTCTACCTGACCTATGGGCAAGGCTTCCGCAGCGGTAGCTTCAACCCCTATCTGTCGGTGGCGGATCGGCTGATCCGCGCCGAGGTGACCGACAATTACGAGGCGGGGACCAAGCTGGACCTGCTCGACAACAGCGTCTCGCTCAACGCCTCGCTCTATCACATCAAGTTCAGCAACAGGCCCTATTATTACTTCCTCGCCGATGGCGGGAACAGCTCGCAGAACATCGTCACCATCGCTTCGGCGACCTCGGACGGCGTGGAGATCGACCTCTCGGCGCGACCGGTTGACGGGCTGACCGTGCAGGCGAGCTACGGGGTGGTGCTGGGCCGGGTGAAGCGGTTCGATGCGACCGACATGTTCATCGGCAATGACCTGCCCGACACCCCCGATTACACGATGAACGCGAGCGCGGACTACCGCCTGCCGGTCTCGTCCGATGTCGACGCGCTGCTCCATGTCGGTGCGCGGCGCCAAGGTCGGATCTTCTACGATCTCGCCAACCGGGTCGCCACCTCGCCCAAGACCTTCGTCGATGCGCGGATCGCGCTGGAACGGGGCGGCTGGAGCCTCGCGGGCTTCGTCCAGAACCTGACCAACGAACGCTTCCTGTCGAACTTCACGCCGACCGCGGCGGGGATCGCCTTCGTCCAGCCGAACCAGCCCCGCGCCTACGGCATCGAGCTGTCGGCGAAGTTCTGAGCGATATCCACCCATGAAGCACCGGCTCGATTCCGATGATATCCATGCCGCCGTGATCGGCGGCTGCATCCTCGGCGGCGGCGGCGGCGGCCTCGTCGAGGCGGGGCTCGACCGCGCGCGGGCGGCACTGGCGGCCGGCCGGCCCTGGCTGTGGAGCGTCGACGAATTCCCCGTCGATGCGATCACGGCGACGGTCGCCATGGTCGGCGCGCCCTCCTCGACCGATCCGCTGGTGAGCGGCGCGCATCTCGATCGGTCGCTGGCGCTGCTGCGCGCGCATGGCTGCCCCGGCCTGGCGGCGCTCAACACCAATGAGAACGGTGCGGAGACGACCCTCAACGGCTGGTTCCAGTCGTTGTCCTCGGGCCTGCCGATGGTCGATCTCGCCTGCAACGGCCGGGCCCATCCGACCGGGCTGATGGGGGCGCTCGGCCTCCATCGCCATCCGGACCATCGGTCGCTCCAGGCCTTCGCCGGCGGCCCGGAGGAGCGCTATGTCGAAGGGGTCGTCACCGGCCCGCTCGGGAGCGCCGCAGCGATCGTCACCCGCGCGGCGGTCGAGGCAGGCGGGATCATCGCCGCAGCCCGCAACCCGGTCGACATCGGCTTCGCGGCCCGGCAGGGCGCGCCCGGCGCGATCTCGCGCGCGATCGCCATCGGCCGCGTATTCCTCGACAAGGGGGTGGCCGGGCTGGAGGCGGGCATGGGTCTCGCCTGGATCGCCGAGGGTGGGATCGCGGAATATGTCTGCGGGCAACGCGAAGGGCTCGATGTCGGCCATGTCGTGCTCGACGACCGGCACCGCACCCGGGTCGATTTCGTCAACGAATATCTGCTCGTCACGGCCGGCGGCCGACGGAGCTGCTTTCCCCACCTGATCATGCTGTTCGGCGAGGACGGCGAGCCGCTGCCCTCGGCCCGGCTGGCACAGGGACGAACGGTCAGGGTCGGTCTCGTCCGCCGCGAGCGGCTGATCCTGTCGAGGACGATGTCGATGGTCGAGCTCTACGACCCGATCCGCGATCTGCTGGGCCTGCCGCCCCGCGCCGGGGACGGATGGGCCGACGATGCCGATCCGCTGGGCTGATCCAGGCCCGGTGGCTCAGCCGACCACCGGCGAGCAGGGCGTCGGATAGTGCCGGAGGCCCAGTTGCAGGGCGAGGAGCGCCGCCATGACGGCGACGCGCAGCGGGCTCAACACCGACACCGCGATCCCCCGTTCGCGCAGCGCCGCCTCGACGCCCCGGTCGATCCCCAGGAAGCCGGTGCAGCCGAGCAGGACGAGGTCGGCGCGATCCTCCAGCACCGACCGCGCCGCCGCCTCTACCAGCCGGGCGGCGAGCCGCGCCTCATCGCCGTCGATCTCCCGCACCGGCGTGTCGATCACCCGCACCCCGGCCAGGCGGTGCGACAATCCGGCGAGGCGGACCCGATCCTCGATCATCGGCACGACCGCGTCGAGAATGGTGACGATACCGAAGCGGCGGGCGAACTGGGCGGCCGCGTGAAGGCCGGCTTCGCCCGGTCCGATGGCCGGGATGCGGACCGTTTCGCGGACCGCGTCCAGCGCCGGATCGGCGAAGCAGTCGACGATCACCGCGTCCACGCCTTCGGCCTCCGCCGCCCGAGCCGCCGCGACGACGCCGGCCGCGCACAGCGCCTCGTCATGGCGGCTCTCGATCGCGCGTGGGCCCTCGGCGATGTTGGCCTGCGAGATCCGCAGGCCGAACCGCCGGGCGAGGTCGTCGACCTCGGCCAGCTTGCGCGGCACTGGCGCCACATGCGGCGTGATGATCCGGATGTGCGGCGTCACCGTCCGGTCCTCCGCTCAGCGCAACACATAGCCGCCATCGGGATAGAGGGTGGAGCCGGTGATCAGGCGGTTCCGGATCAGGAAGAGGACGCTGTCCGCCACCTCCTCCTCGGTTCCCGGCCGGCCGATGAGCGAGATCTCGCTCATCGCCGCGAAGGCCGCCTCTCGGATTTCTGCCGGACGCTGGCGCCAGAGATTGCCGTCGATCGTGCCCGGCGACACGGTGTTGACCCGGATCGGCGACAGCTCGACGGCGAGCGCCCGGCCAAGCCCCTCGATCGCGCTGTTGCAGGCGGCATAGGCCGAAGCTCCCTTGAGCGGACGGGCTCCCGCCGCGCCGGCCATCAGGGTGATCGACCCGTCCCTGGCGAGGTGCGGCAGCGCGTCGCGAACCGACCAGTACTGCCCCCAGAATTTGGAACGGAACGGGCTTTCGGCGGTCTCGTCGTCGATCTGGTCGATCGGCCCCAGCGCATAGGTCGCCGCCGAGATGAAGAGATGGTCGAAGGCCCCGACACCATCGAAGAAGCGGCGGATCGATCCCTTGTCGGCGGTGTCGACCCGATGCGCCCGCGATCGCTCGCCGAGACGCGCCACGGCCTCGGCCAGCCGCACCTCGCCGCGCCCGCCGATGACCACCCGGGCGCCCTCCTCGATCGCCTTCGCGGCCACCAGCAATCCTATTCCGGAGCCTCCGCCGATGACCACGACCGTCTTGTTTTCCAATGACATAGAATCCTCCTGCCGGCCCCGACGATGGGCGCCCGGCCGCAAGGCAGCTCTATCATGGAAAGAAAATCGTATTTGCGGTAATGGATCATCATGATCAGGACAAAAACTATCAGGTGAACCGATGATCTCCAGCGAGCGGCTGAATGGCATCCGCGCCTTCGTGCAGGCCGAACTGTCGGGCAGCTTCGCCCGCGCCGCCGACCGGCTGGGCCTTTCCCAGTCGGCGGTCAGCAAGGCCGTCGCCCGCATGGAGGAACGGCTGGGAGTGCGGCTGTTCCACCGCACCACGCGGCACCTGAGCCTGACCGACGAGGGACGCGCCTACTACCAGAGCTGCGTCCGCGCCCTGGCCGAGCTGGAGGCGGCCGAGGCCGCACTGGCGGACCGCAAGCGATCGCCGTCGGGCTGCCTGCGGGTCAACCTGCCCGACCTGTTCGGACGGAAATGGGTGATGCCGATCCTGTTCGACCTCGCCCGCGACTATCCGCAGCTCACCTTCGAAATCTCGTTCGAGAACCGCTTCGTCGACCTGGCGGAGGAGGGCTACGACCTGGTGGTCCGCATCGGCGCGCTGTCCGACAGCCTGGGCCTGATCGCCCGCAAGATCGGCTTCCAGGACCTGGTGATCTGCGGCGCTCCCGATTATTTCGCGAAGGCGCCGCCGCCGGCCTCGGCCGCCGCGCTGGCGGACCATGCCTGCATCACCCATTTCAGCCGGGGACGGGAGGAAGCCTGGGCGTTTCGCGGCGATGCGGGCGACCTCCGGCGATTGTCGGTCCGGAGCCGCCATCGCTTCGGCAGCTTCGACACGATCGCCGACGCGGTCAGGGCCGGGCTGGGCATCGCCCAGCTTCCCACCTGGCTGGTCCATGAGGACCTGGCCGAGGGGCGGCTGGTGCCGATCCTGCTCGACGTTGCGCAGCCGCGCCTGCCGATCCATGCCCTGTGGCTCGAATCCAGGGGCATGACGCCGCGGGTGAGGGTGACGGTCGACGCGCTGGTCGCCCGGCTCGGATCGATCGCCGCCCTCTGAGCATGCGTGTCCGTCAGAATTTGACGGACACACGTCCATAATAGAAGCCGCCGCTGAGACCGAACGGCGCGAAATTGCCGTAGGCGCCCGATCCGTCATAGGCGATCAGCCCGTTGCGGTCGGGATAGACGTCGAACAGGTTGTTGGCGCCCGCCGACAAGGTCACCCGCTCGCTCAGATCGTAGCTGACGTCGAGGTCGGTCACCCATTTCGCGCCGAACCTCCGGTCGCCGCTGGCGACGTTGCTCGATTCGACATAGCTGCCGTAGCGCGTGACGCGAAGCAGCGCATGGAAGCGGTCGAGGCTCCAGTCGTTCGACAGCACCAGCTTGGTCCGCGGCAGCGCCGCGACCAGGTCGCGCTGCGCCTGGCGGCCGAACAGGGTGACGTTGAGCGGCGCGAGCTGCGCCGGATTGTCGATCACCTTCAGGATCTTCGTCTTGTTGTAGCTATAGGCGGCGTTGAGGCGGAAGCTGCCGAACCCGGCGGTGCGCACCGTATACTCGGCCACCACGTCGACCCCGCGCGTGCGGGTGTCGATCGCGTTGGTGAAGAATTGCGCGCTGTCGACATTGGTGACGCCATTGGCGACCAGGATGTTGCGGATCGCGGTACCGCCGTTCGACGCGGTTCCCAGGAACTCGGTCTTTACGATGCGGTCGTCGACCCGGATCTGATAGGCGTCGACGGTCAGCCGCACCGGCCCCCGCTCGAAAGTGAAGCCGCCGGTGAAGTTGAGCGATTTCTCGGGCTTGAGCGGCTTCGCGCCCAGCGCCAGCGCGGCGACGCTGTTGACGGGCAGGAATTTGGAGATGGTGCTGACCCGGTTGTTGCCGATCACCGTCACCGTGTTCTGCGTGGTCGAGAAGGCGGTCTGGGCCAGCGACGGCGCGCGGAAGCCGGTGTTGACGCCGCCGCGCAGCGCGAAGCCGGGGGCGATCTCGTAGCGGGTCGAGAATTTGCCCGACACGGTGTCGCCGGCGCTGTCGTCATAATGTTCGAAGCGCCCCGCCACGCCCACGAACCAGCCCTTGATGATGCTGGTCGACAGGTCGACATAGGCAGCCAGGTTGTTGCGGCTGATCGAGCTCTGGTCGGCCGGCGAGGTGCCGGTGAAGGAGACCAGCCCCGGCGACGGCGATCGCCCGCCATAGAGCTGTCCGAAGGGGGTGCCGTCGGCCGGGATCACATAGCCGCCGTCGCGATAGCTGTCGGGTTCCCCGGCGATGTTCTGGAACTTCTCCCAGCGATGCTCGACGCCGATCGCGACCGACAGCGGCTCGGCCAGGCCGATGTCGTAGTCCCGGCTGAGATCGACATTGTTGACCCACAGCGTCTGGACCTGCTTGCCCATAAAGAAGCTGGTCTTGCTCGACGGCCCGAGCGACGGGTTGAGCGTACCCTCCGCGCCCAGCCGGACATGGTCGCGGCCATAGCTCGACGAGATGTCGAAGTCCCAGGCGCCGACCGTCCCCTTCAGGCCCAGCGCCGCCTGCCCGTCCCATTCGCGGATGCGCCGGCGCGCCTGGAAGCCCGAAGGATAGAGCTGCGGCAGCACGGTCTGGCCCTGGACATTGGCGAGGCCGCCATAGCCGGTCGGCGCGGCGAAGGCGGCGCCGCGCTTGTCGTCGATGTCGCGATAGCTGAGCGTCGAGAAGCTGTAGAGCTTGAGCGCGTCGCCCACCGGCAGCTCGGCGTTGAGCGAGCCGTTGATGATCTTGTCGCGGTTCGACCGGCCATAGCCGCCGGCGATCAGATGATCGGCATTGGCCTCGCGCGGGTCGGGCGCGCCGTTGATGAAGGGGTAGATGTACGGCACCGGCTCGGCCGAACTGTCGGCGCGATCGTGATATTTGCCCTCGATCGCGAAGCGGACGAAGCCACCATCGCCGATCCGCGTGCCATAACCGATCTGCTGCTGGAGCAGCGCGCCGCCCTTCTCGTAGAGCTGGCCCGCGGTCGAGCTGAACTCGCCACCCTCGGGCGCGTCGTCGAGGATGATGTTGATCACGCCCGAGATCGCGTCCGATCCATATTGGGCGGCGGCGCCGTCGCGCAGCACCTCGATCCGGCCGACCGCGTTGGTCGGGATCAGATCGATGTCAACCGGAGTCGAACCGCCCGAGATGCGCGAGAGATTGTTGATCAGCGACGTGGTGTGCCGCCGCTTGCCGTTGACCAGCACCAGCAGATAGTCGCCCGACAGGCCGCGGATCGAGATCGGCCGCACGCTGGCGGAGGTGCCGCCGCCGCCGAGCGCGGGCATGGTCAGCGACGGCACGATCTGGCCGAGCACCTCCTTCAGGCCGGTGCGTCCGGTCGCCTTCAGTTCGGCAGGCTCGATCACGTCGATCGGCACCGGGCTGTCGGCGACGGTGCGGACGCTGCGGCTGCGGGTTCCGGTGACGATGATCGTCCCGCCGTCCGCCGCTGCGTCGTCGGCGGGAAGTACCACGGCATCGGCGGGCGCCTCGGCCGCGCCGGCCAGGGCAGGAGTGACGAGTGCCAGCGCCGCGGCGCCGGTCAGGAGAATGGTCTTCATGTCTTGTCCCCAATCTGCGTGTCGTAGGGGCACACGCCGCCTCTCCTCGAAGCGCCTCGCTTCGCGGTCGTCGGCCCCTGTTGGTCGGATGGAGGTCGTCTAGTTTGCGACCTTCTCACTGAAGAGTGAGCGGTCGAACCCGTCGGCCAGGGCGCGATCGCCCCTGACGGCGCCGGCCGCGTGGAAATCGTCGAGCACCTGCCGCTGCTCCTCGATCAGCGCGTCGTCGATCGGCACCAGGGTGCGCCCATTCTTGATCGCGTAGTCGCGGGCGATCTCGATCGGCAGGCCGGTCTCGCGGGCGAGCACCACGCCATAGGGGCCTGGGTTCGCCCGCGCCCAGGCCAGAGCCTTCGCCTCGCGCTTGAGGAAGTCGGCGAGGATCGCCGGCTTGGCGCGGATCGCCGCCTCATTGGCGACGTCGAAGCCATAACCCTTCACCAGATCGTGCCCGTCGACGATGGTGCGGGCCCCTTCCTTGAAGGCGGGCAGCAGATAGGGCGCCCAGGTCGCCCAGCCGTCGATCGCACCCGAGCTGAACGCGGCCTTGGCGTCGCCGGGCGACAGGAACACGAAGTTCACCCAGTCAGGCGGCAGCTTCGCCTGCTGTAGCGCCCGGATGACCAGATAATGGCCTACCGAACCGCGCGTCGTCGCGATCTTGCGGCCCTTGAGGTCGGCGATCGAGCGCGCCGCCGAGGCCTTGGGCACGATCAGCGCGAGCGCGCCGACCGGGCGTTCCTCGACGAACTGCGCGCCCACCGCCTTGATCCGGCTGCCGCTCTGATAGGCGAAGATGAACGGCGCGTCGCCGACCACCCCCACATCGACCGCACCGCCCCCGATCGCCTCCAGCAGATGCTGGGCCGCCGGGAATTCGGACCATTCGACCGTGTAAGGCGCGCCTTCGAGCGCGCCGCTGGCGAGCAGCACCGCCCTGGTGCCGCCGCGCTGGCTGCCGACGTGGAGCACGGTCGTGTCGCCGCCGGCGTCGCGGCCACAGGCCGTGAGCGCCAGCAGGGCGGCGAGGGCGCCGAAGAAAGCCTTGCCGACGCGCTTCACGCGACTGCCTTTTCCTCGCCGCGCTCGGCGTCGCGGCGCGCCACCCGCTCATGGACCAGCGGCAGCAGCTCACGGCCATATTGGATCGCGTCGCCAAGCGGATCGAAGCCGCGGATCAGGAAATGGTCGATGCCAAGGTCATAATAGTCGATCAGCGCATCGGCGACCTGTTCGGGCGTGCCGACCAGCCCGGTCGAGTTGCCCTGCGCGCCCGCCACGGCGGCTAGTCCGGTCCACAGCCGCTTGTCGGCGCGATAGCCGGCACGCGCGGTCTGTAGCAGCCGCTGCGATCCGGCGTTGGGCGGAGCATGGTCGCTGGTCGCGACGGCGTTGCGCTCGCGGATCTCGCGGACGATCTCGACGATCTCGTCGGCGCGCTTCCACGCTGCCTCCTCGGTATCGGCCAGGATCGGCCGCAGCGACAGCGAGAAGCCGGGGCGGCGGCCGTAGCGGGCGGCCGAGGCGCGGATCGTGGCGACCGCCTCGCGCACCTGCTCCTGCGTCTCGCCCCACAGCGCGTAGACGTCGGCATGGCGGCCGGCGACGTCGATCGCCTCGGGTGAGGAGCCGCCGAAGAAGACCGGCAGGTTCTGCGGCTTCACCGCGGCGAAGCCCTGGCGGATGCGGTAGAAATCGCCGTCATGGTCGAACGGCGTCTCGGCCGTCCATTCGCGGCGCAGCACCGTCAGATATTCGTCGGTGCGGGCATAGCGCTGCGCCTTGTGCGAATCGTCGCCGTCCTTGGCCATCTCCGCGTCGGCGCCGCCGGTGATGATGTGGACCGCGACCCGCCCGCCCGACAGCTGGTCGAGCGTCGCGAGCTGGCGCGCGGCGACGGTCGGCTGGGTGAAGCCGGGCCGATGCGCGATCAGGAAGCCGAGCTTCGTGGTGATCGCTGCTGCATGCGCTGCGACGATCTGGCTTTCGGGGCTGTTCGATCCGAACGGGATCAGGACGCGGTCGAAGCCGCCCTCCTCCTGTGCCCTGGCCGCAGCCTCGACATAGTCCTTGTCGAGAGCGCGGATCTGGCGAAGGCTGTGGATCTCGCTCTCATTGTTGAAGCCGATATAGCCGATGAACTTGACGGGCATGGGTGTCTCCTTGGCGGGACGATCAAAGGGATGGGGTGAGAGGGGGCGCGGTCATTCGGCCGCTTCGAGCAGGCCGGCACCGGCGCCGGCGACTGCGTCGGCATAGGAGCCGCTCGGCGCGGTGACGCCGAGATGGGCGAGCAACCGGCGGCGCAGGTCGCGCACGCTGGCGGTGCGCCGTCCGCGTTCGGCCTCGATCCGCTCCTCGGCGACGAAGCGTCCCTCGGCGAGCACCAGCACCCGGTCGGCGAGCGCGATCGCCTCGTCGACGTCGTGCGTCACCAGGAGCACGGCAGGCCGATGCGCCCGCCACAGGTTGAGCACCAATTCGTGCATCCGCAGCCGGGTGAGCGCATCGAGCGCGGCAAAGGGTTCGTCGAGCAACAGCAGTTGCGGCTCGCGGACCAGCGCGCGGGCGAGCGCGGTGCGCTGCGCCTCGCCACCCGACAGGGTCAGCGGCCAGGCGTCGACGCGGTGCGACAGGCCCACCTCGGCCAGCGCGGCCTCGGCCTTCTTGCGCGCGCCCCGGCGGGACAGGCCGAGGACGACGTTCTTCCAGACCCGCTTCCACGGCAACAGGCGCGAATCCTGAAAGACGACGGCGCGCGCGCTCGGGATCGTCACGTCCTGGCCATCAGCCTGGTCGAGATTGGCCAGGGTGCGCAGCAGCGTCGTCTTGCCGCTGCCCGAATGGCCGAGCAACGCGACGAACTCGCCCGGCGCGATGTCGAGGTCGAGCCCGTCGATGACGACGGTCTCGCCGAAGGCGCGGGTGAAGCCGCGCAGCCGCACGACCGGCTGGATCTGGCCGACGCGGGGGAACAGGGACACGGTCATGGATCAGGCCTCCACCAGCTTGGGGCGCCAGGCGAGTGCGCGGGTTTCGACGGCGCGGACGAGCAGGTCGGCGGCGAGGCCGAGCAGCGCGTAGACCATCAGGCAGACGACGATGATGTCGGTGCGCATGAAGTCGCGAGCGTTGTTGACGAGGAAGCCGAGCCCGGCGCTGGCGTTGATCTGCTCGGCAATGACCAGCATGACGATCGAGATGGTCAGCGCATAGCGCAGCCCGACCAGTAGAGACGGCAGCGCGCCCGGCAGGATGACGTGGACGATGAGCTGCCAGCGGTCGAGACCGAAGCTCAGCGCGCCTTCGACCAGCCTTTTGTCGACGCCCCGGATGCCGTTGTAGAGGTTGAGGTAGAGCGGGAACATCACCGCGAAGGCGATCAGCGCGATCTTCGGGGTCTCGCCGATCCCGAACCAGACGATGAACAGCGGCGCCAGTGCTACCACCGGGATCGTCCGCTTGATCTGCATCAGCGGATCGACCAGCGCCTCGCCGCGGCGCGACAGGCCGGCGACCAGCCCGAGCGACACGCCGAGCGCGACGCCGATGCCGAGGCCCGAGACCACTCGCCAGAAGGACACGGCCAGGTTCGATGGGAGTTCCCCCGAACGGATCATCGCGAACAGCGTCGCCAGCACGGCCGACGGCGCCGCCAGCGTATGGGTTGGGATCAACCCGGCACGCGAGGCCGCCTCCCACAACAGCAAGAGCAGGAGCGGCGACGGCCAGCGCGATCGCAGCACGGCCGCGACGATCGAGGGACGCGGGGCGGAAGGGACGGAACGGGTCATGCCTCCAGCCTCCGCCAAAACTCTATCGATTCAATAGAGTTTAGCTGCTAAGACCTATTAGAATTGCTTCACCGGATGACGGAAAGGCCTGAAATCCGGGACTTCCGCCGGTGCGGGAGCAGGCCTGACAGAAAGGCTTTAGGGCCTGAAAGCTGCGCTGCCTGCCTTTTGAAAAGGGATGGGAAATGGCCGTCAACCTGCCGACCAACATGCTCCGCAGCTTCGTCGCGATCGTCGACGCGGGCTCGATGCTCAACGCGGCCGAGCGGGTGTTCGTCACGCAGAGCGCGCTCAGCCTACAGATCAAGCGGCTCGAGGAGCTGGTGCAGAAGCCGCTTTTCCATCGCGAGGGTCGCCGTCTCGCGCTGACCGCGGCGGGCGAACTGCTGCTCGGCTATGCGCGCCGCCTGCTGGCGCTGCACGACGAGGCGCTGGCGGCGGTGACGGCGGGGCAGTTCGCCGGGCCGGTGCGGGTCGGCATGGTCCAGGACTTCGCCGACCTGCTGCTGTCGGGGCTGCTCGCGCGCTTCTCCGAGCTTCACGCCGACGCGCAGATCTTCGCGCGGGTGGCGGGAACCGCCGAGCTTCAGGAAATGCTGGCCCGTGGCCAGCTCGACCTGCTGATCGGCTATGCCGCGCCGGGCGACGCCCAGGCGGTCCGCACCGCGCCGAGCGTCTGGTTCGGCGACGACGCGCTGACGCTCAAGGCCGAGCTGCCGCTGGTGGTGCTCGAAAAGCCCTGCCGCTTCCGCGAGGCGGCGATCGCCGCGCTCGATGCGGCCGGACGACCATGGCGGATCGCGGTCGAGACACCGAACCTGTCGACGCTCCGCGCCGCGATCGCCTCCGGCCTCGGGGTCAGCAGCCGGACGGGGCTGTTCCTGCGCGACCTGCCGGCCGTCACCCCCGGCCTGCTGCCGCCGCTGCCCGACGTGGCGTGCATCGTCGCCCGGGCGAAACCCGACCGCGATGCGTCGGCGCATCTGCACGACCTGGCGGTGGAGCTGATCGCCGGGCTCTGATCAGGCCGCAATGATGCCGCGCCCCTCGGCCTTGGCCTGGTAGAGCGAGGTGTCGGCGCGGTGCAGCGCGGCGTCGACGTCGCGATCGCCGTCGAGCACCGTCGCCATGCCCATGCTGACGGTCCAGCCGACCGCATCGTCGGCATGCGAGCGCAGATGGGTGCGCAGCCGCTCGGCGAAGCGGCCGGGATCGGGACCGTCGGCGGGGAGCAATATCGCGAACTCGTCACCGCCCAGCCGGAACAGCTCGCCGCCGCCGGCCTGCGCCAGCACCCCCGCCTCGCGGCCGAACAGCGCCAGAACGGCGTCACCGGCAGCATGGCCGTGGCGATCGTTGATCGACTTGAAATGGTCGATGTCGATCGCGATCGCGGCAGCGCCCGACGCCAGGAAGCGCGGCTTCTGCGCCTCCAGCCCGGCGCGGTTCCAGGCGCCGGTCAGCGGATCGCGCAGCGCCGCCTGCCGCAACTGCCGCTGCGCATGCTCGACCGGAATGGCGAGCAGGCCGAGATTGATGATGCCGAGCAGCGCCTGGTCCGACAGCATCGCCAGCAGCGCGAGCGTCTCCATGCCGCGCAGCACATGATATTCGCCCGCGACCGACAGGACAAAGCCCGGGATATAGGCCAGCAGCCCCGCGCCCGCGATGCCATGGCCCGCCGTCCGCACCGTCCACCGGCCCCACAGCAGCGCGCCGCCGTTGATCGCGATCGACAGCGACAGGCCGATCGCGTCACCGATATTGGGCAGCAGGCTCGTCGCCGGCAGCCAGCCCTGGACAACCGCCAGCCGCGGCAGGCCGTGGCCCGCGCCGGCCGCGACGATCGGGATCAGCATCCACCAGACGAAGGGCGGCTTGCCGTCGAGGCGGCGAGCGCCCGCGAGCGGCAGCACGTTGGCCAGCGAGAGCAGGGCGAAGAGCGGCGTGGTGACGCCGGCCGCGTCCGGCGGCGTCAGGCTGAAGCTGAAGATGACGGCGCCGTAGAGCAGGGAGCCGGCGGCCCAGAAGAGCAGATGCCCTTCACGACGGTCGCGCAGCCAGAGCGCACAGAACACCAGACCGAACGCTGTCGAGGTCAGCATGCTGCAGAGCCGCAGCGTATCGACGTCGGGAAGAATGGGCATATCGGCTCGACCTTGCCCCTTTTCCGCTTCGGGATCAGCAAGATTCATCCGCGCCGCAGGGTGATGGCATGTTGCGAAGCGGCCGACATTCGACGAAATAGCGCGCCGGACAAGGACGGAACCCCGCGATGCAGAACCAGGTGCAACCCTTCCGCGCGATCGAGATCAGCGGCCTCGCGCGCCGGCTGGCGACCGAGGGGCGCTCGGTCCTGCACATGGAGTTCGGCCAGCCGTCGATGGGCCCGCCACGCAAGGTGCTCGACGTTGCCCGCGCCGCGATCGACAACGATCGGATGGGCTATTGGGAGAGCCCGGCGCTCAAGGAACGGCTCGCCGCGCTCTACGCCGATCGCTACGGCGTCGCGATCGATCCGTCGCGCTTCCTGCTGACCTGCGGCGCCTCGCCGGCGCTGGTGCTGGCGCTCAGCATCTGCTTCCCGGCGGGCGCGCGGATCGCGATGGCGCGGCCCGGCTATGTCGCCTATCGCAACACCGTCCGGGCGCTCAACATGGTGCCGGTCGAGCTGCCCTGCGGCGCCGAGAGCCGCTTCCAGCTCACCGCCGAGGCGCTCGATGCGATCGAGCCGGCGCCCGACGGCGTGATCATCGCCAGCCCCGCCAACCCGACCGGCACGATCATCGGCGGCGACGAGCTGCGCGCGATCGCGGCCGTCTGCCGGCGCCGGGGCATCCGCATCCTGTCCGACGAGATCTACCACGCGCTGAGCTATGGCGAGCCGTGCCGGTCGATGACCGAATATGATCCCGACGCGGTGATCATCAGCAGCTTCTCCAAATATTATTGCATGCCGGGCTGGCGGCTCGGCTGGCTGCTGGTGCCGCCCGACCTGATCGAGCGCGCCTGGTCCTATCTCGGCTGCCTGTTCCTGACCCCGCCGACCCTGAGCCAGCACGCCGCGCTGGCGGCGCTCGACTGCGCCGAGGAGCTCGACGCCAATGTCGCGGTCTATGCCGGCAATCGGGCCCGGCTGCTCGAAGCGCTGCCGCAGATGGGACTGCGCCGCATCGCCCCGCCCGACGGCGCCTTCTACATCTACGCCGATATCGGCCACCTCACCGACGACAGCATGGGCTTCTGCCGCAAGCTGCTGCTCGACACGGGCGTCGCCACCGGGCCCGGCATCGATCATGACCCCGTCGACGGCCACCGCTTCTTCCGGCTGAGCTTCGCGATCTCGGCGGAGGAGGTCGAGCAGGCGTTGCAGCGGCTGGGGGGCTGGCTGCCCCGATAAGGCAAGCCTATCGCTCGCGCGCCGCGAGCATCTGCTTGAGCCGGCTGCGTTCGACGCTCAGGTCGGCGACGAGCTGGCGGAGCGCGGCATTCTCCTCCTGGAGCTGGCTCGCGCGGTCGGCGAGACGGCCCGCCGGCGGGGGCGACACCGCGTCGGCGCCGGCCGGGATTTGCGGCGGGATCGCCAGGTCCCCGGCGGCCGGCGGGGCGGCGATAGCGCGCACCATCATCTCCATCGTGTCGGCGATCCCGCGCCGCGACGCCTCGCTGGCCAGTCCGTCACCGAATTCGATCTCCGACCGGACCATCATGTTCAGGAACATGCCATGGCATAACGCAATGCGGTTATCCGCACGGCGAGGCTCCATCTTCAGCGCGTCGATGATGAGTTGACGCACCCGGCCGATCGCGGGGGATATCTGCACCACGTCGACGATCGCGTCGCGATAGTCGATGTCCTCGTAGAAGGCGTAGAATTGCAGCAGGAAGCGGGCATAGGGGAATTGCCCGCGCTCGTCGCGCAGCGATATCTGCGGCAGGCAGTAGATTTCGAGCAGCGTCCGCATGTCGCCCAGCCGGCCCGCGACCTCCGCCTCGGCGAGCATGGCGGTGCGCTGCGCCTCCATCTGCTGGACCCGATAGGTGAGCAGCGCCCGCACCAGCCCGGCGCGATTCTCGAAATGATATTTGACCGCGTTGTTGTTGCCGTTGCCGGCCAGCGCCGCGATCTTGCGCAGCGACGCGGTCTCGATCCCTTCACGCGCGAATTCGCGTTCGGCGGCGAGCAGCAGGCGCAGCCGCGCGTCCGAGAGCGGCCCCGCCTGGTCCGTTGATTCGCTCTCCTGGTCCGACGACAGGGACGCCTTGCCGCGCATAACCCCTCCTTGCTGCCAGCCCTCTTATCCATCCGGCATTGACAATCCAAATTTAACACGACTATGTTAACTCATATAAGTTATTTATGCGATAGGGAGAGGGTGATGGCGCGACCGGGGCGGTCGATGCGGGCTGTGGTGCGCATGCTGGCGGGCGGATCGCTGCTCGCGGCAGGCCTGGCCTTCGCCGCCGCGCCGCCGCCCGCTCCAGGGTCGGCCGCCCCGGTCGTCGACGCGCCGGGTGCACAGCACTTCGCCGGGATAAACCCGGCCACTTCCTCCGCACCGTCCTGGCCCGAACAGCCGCAGGCCCCGAAAGGCGCGCCCAACGTCCTGCTGATCCTGACCGACGACATCGGCTTCGGCGCGACCAGCACCTTCGGCGGCCCGGTCCCCACCCCGGCGTTCGACGCCCTGGCGAAGGAGGGGCTGCGCTACACCCAGTTCAACACCACCGCGATCTGCTCGCCGACGCGCGCGGCGCTGCTCACCGGACGCAACCCGCACGCGGTGGGGATGGGCCATGTCGAGAACACCTCGGCCGGCTACGAGGGCTATGATTCGGTCATCCCCAAATCCTCGGCCTTCGTCTCGCGAATCCTGCGCCAGGGCGGCTACAACACCGCCGCCTTCGGCAAATGGCACCTGACCCCGCAATGGGAGCAGAGCCAGGCCGGCCCCTATGACCGCTGGCCGCTGGGCCAGGGCTTCGAGAATTTCTACGGCTTCCTCGCGTCCGACAACAGCCAGTGGAACCCCACGCTGACGCAGGACAACAGCTTCATCGACGTGGCGACGCCGCCCGGCTATCATTTCGACGCCGACATGGCCGACCATGCGATCCGCTGGATCGCCGAGCGCAAGGCGAACGCGCCCGACAAGCCCTTCTTCGTCTATTATGCGCCCGGTACCGCCCACACGCCCAACCATGTGCCCAAGGAGTGGCTCGACCGCTTCAGGGGCCGCTTCGACAAGGGCTGGGACGCGCTGCGCGAGGAGGTGTTCGCGCGGCAGAAGGCGCTGGGCGTGGTCCCCGCCGATACGGTGCTGACCGCGCGCCCGAAGGAACTGCCCGCCTGGAGCTCGCTCTCCGCCGACCAGCGCCGCCTCTATGCGCGCTACATGGAGGCCTGGGCGGCGTCGGTCGCCTATATGGATGCGCAGATCGGCCGGGTGATCCAGTCGCTCAAGGACAGCGGCCAATATGACAACACGCTGATCATCTACATCCAGGGCGACAACGGATCGAGCGCCGAGGGCGGCATGGACGGCCGGCTGTTCCAGCAGTCGCTGCTCAACGACCATGCCGAGCAGCGCGCCTATGCGCTCAGCCGGATCGACGACATCGGCGGGCCCGATCTCTACCCGCTCTTCCCCACCGGCTGGGGCTGGGCGATGGACACCCCGTTCAAATATTACAAGCAGATCGCCTCCTATTTCGGCGGCACCCGCAACGGCATGGTGATGAGCTGGCCGAAGGGGATCGCCGACAAGGGCGGCATCCGCAGCCAATATCATTTCGTCACCGACATCATGCCGACCATCCTGGAGGCGACCGGCGTCACCCGGCCGGCGTCGGTAGACGGGGTCGAGCAGCGCCCGCTCGACGGGGTGAGCATGGCGTACAGCTTCACCGCCCCCGACGCGCCGTCGCACCGCCGGATGCAGGTGTACGAGATGGTCGATTCGCGCGGCATCTACCTCGACGGCTGGTTCGCCTCGATGCGGCCGACCCGGCAGCCGTGGAGCTTCGACAAGCCCGCCGATCCCGACAAGACGCCGTGGGAGCTGTACGACGTCCGCACCGATTTCAGCCAGGCGCACGACCTGGCGGCGCGTCATCCCGATCGGCTGCGGATGATGCAGCAGCTCTTCTGGGCCGAGGCCGGACGCAACAACATCCTGCCGATCCTCGAGCCGACGATCCTGCCCACCGGCCGCCCCTCGCTCGGCGCCGGCCGCACCGCCTTCCGCTATCCGCAGGGGGTCACCCGCATTCCCGAGGACAGCGCGCCGCACATCATCGGCCGTTCCTACAGCGTGTCGACGACGATCGAGGTGGCGGCCGGCGCGCCCAACGGCGTCCTCGTCGCGCAGGGCGGCCGCTTCGGCGGCTGGGCGCTCTACTTCCGCGACGGGCGGCTGACCTATCACCAGAACGCGCTCGACCCGCGCCAGTATCGCGTCGTCAGCGACCGCGTGCTCGGGCCGGGGCGGCACGATGTCGCGATGCTGTTCAAGGCCGACAGCCATGCCCGCGGCGCGGGCGGCACGGTCAGCTTCACGATCGACGGCCAGCCGGCGGGGCAAGGCCATGTGCCGCTGACGCTGGGCGGGTGGATCTCGCACATCGAGGGGCTCGACGTCGGCGTCGACACCGGCACGCCGGTCTCTGGCGAGTACCGATCGCGCGACAGCGCGTTCAACGGCCGGTTCGATGCACTGGAGATGAAATTGATCGATTGAACCGCGATCCGAAAACGGATCGAAGCTGGGGAGAGGACTAGTGGGGAAGACAACCATCTTGCTGGGAAGCGTGGCGCCGCTGACGCTGGCGATGCTGGCGGTGCCGGCACAGGCGCAACAGGACGGCGGAGCGCAGGGGAGCGCCGCCGAGGCGCCGACCGGCGGCGTCGAGGACATCGTCGTCACCGCGACGCGCCGCGACACCCGGCTGCAGCAGACGCCGATCGCGGTCTCGGCGATCACCTCCAACACGATCCAGCAGATGGCGCCGCGCGACGTCGGCGACCTCGCCGCCTTCGTGCCCAATTTCTCGGCCAGCCGCATCCCGAGCTTCAAGGCGGCGGCGTTCGCGATGCGCGGCGTCGGCACCACCACGATCATCCCGTTCAACGACGCGCCGATCGGCGTCGTCGTCGACGATTTCGTGATGCCGTCGATCCAGACGCAGCTCCTCGACACGTTCGACATCGCCCAGATCGAGGTGCTGCGCGGCCCGCAGGGCACGCTGTTCGGCAAGAACACCACCGGCGGCGTCGTGGTGGCGCGCACCAAGCGCCCCGACCTCGGCGCCTTCGGGGCCCAGCTTCGCGGCGAGATCGGCGATTTCGGCACCCGCGTCGTCCAGGGATCGGTCGACGTCCCGATCATCCAGGACGTGCTCGGCCTGCGCCTCGTCGGCAGCTACCGCCATTCCGACGGCTATATGGTCAACAACGCCTGCTACGGCCCGATCACGCCGATCGCCACCACCGCCTTCGCCCAGTCCTATGCGGGGCGGACTGGCTGCGGCGACGGCCGCGCGCTGGGCGGGGACGAGATGTTCAACGGCCGGGCCAAGCTGCTGTGGAAGCCGACGCCCGGCATCACCGCGCTGCTGCAATATGAGATGGTGCGCGATTCGGGCGACGCCCCGGGCATCGTCAACCAGACGCGGCCGGGCTTCGTCTTCTACAATCTCGGTTTCCGCCCCGGCACCGGCAACCCGCTCAAGCGCGCGGGCGCGAGCGACGGCGATTTCGGCTTCAACGACTTCGACGCCGGCCAGGTCGTCAACAGCGACGGCGTCTACGCCAATGTCGACATCGAGATCGGAGCGGGCACGCTCAGCTCGGTCACCGGCTACCGGTCGCAGCGGTCGCGGCTGCCGGGCAATTTCGCCGGCGTGGTCAGCCCGATCCGGCTGTGGGACGCGTCGCGCGACGACAACCGCAAGACCTTCCAGCAGGAGCTGCGCTACGCGGTCGAGCTGTCCGACCGGATCAATCTGGTCGCGGGCGGCTTCTACCAGCGCGACAAGGTCGACTTCTGCGTCGCCTCGCTGCTCGGCTATCTCGACCTGCTGCGCGGCCCCTCGGCGGTGGGCAACTATGCCGACAATCCGCAGGTCGCCTGCAACAAGCAGCGCGCCACCTCGACCGCGCTGTTCGCCGAGGCCAATTTCGAACTGACCGACCGGCTGACGCTGACCACCGGCGGCCGCTACAGCTGGGACAAGAAGCGCCTCGCCGCGCGGACGGCGGTGTTCGCGCAGCAGCTCGGCGGCGGGATCGATCCGTCGGTCTCCTGGCAATCGTTCGACAGCCCGTTCGACTATGGCGATTTCGACCGCTACCCGGCCGGCGTGCTGCGCCAGCGCGCGAGCTGGAAGGAGCCGACCTGGCGCGCCAGCATCAGCTACAAGGCGTCGCCGCAATTCTTCACCTATTTCACCTATTCGCGCGGCTACAAGGCGGGCGGCTTCAACGAGCTGGGCACGTCGGGCGTGCCGCTGATCCAGGCACAGCTCGCGCCCTATGACCCGGAGAAGGCGGATTCGTTCGAGCTCGGCTTCAAGTCGGACCTGTTCGACCGCAAGCTCCAGCTCAACATCGCCGGCTTCCACGTCACCTATGACGACGCCCAGCGCCAATTGCTCTTCCCGTTCACGCGCAGCGACGGCACCAGCTTCAGCGAGATCCGCTTCATCAACGCCGCCAAGATCGAGGTGAAGGGCGTCGAGGCGGAAGCGACGCTGGTCCCGACCGACGGGCTGACCCTGCGCGGCACGCTCGGCTATCAGGACGGCAAGTACAAGAGCTTCAGCTCGCCCACGCCGACGGCGCGCAACCTGGTCGACGTGCCGCTCAACCGCACGCCCAAATGGCAGGCGTCGGGCAGCGGCAGCTACGACATCCCGATCGGCGACATCGGCCGGATCACGCTGTTCGGATCGGTCACCTATCAGAGCCGCAGCCTGTTCAACTTCGACCTGAACAATCCGGCCAACGACGCCTATCTCGACGCGCGCACCCTGTTCAACGCGTCGATCGGCTTCACCGACGCCTCCGACCGCTATTCGATCCGGCTGGTCGGGCAGAACCTCACCAACCAGCTCTACCTCACCGGCGGGCAGACGGTGGGCCAGCTCTTCACCCGCGAGACCTATGGCCCGCCGCGCTACATCGCGCTCGAGCTCGGCGTGAAATTCTGACCGCATAAGCCTCCGACCTGGCCCCGGCTCTAGCCGGGGCCTTTTTTTCGCGGAGATCATCCTTGAGCCTGCCCTTCCTCTCCCGCCTCGCCATGGGCGTCGCCGCCGTCGCCCTGATCGCCGCCGCACCGGCGCCGGCCGCCCCGTCTGCGGGGCGGGGCGCCTGGCCGATGCGGACCGTCGCGCCGCGGGGCGCGCCCAACGTCCTGCTGATCATGACCGACGATGTCGGCTTCGGCGCGTCGAGCGCCTATGGCGGACCGATCGCGACGCCGGTGTTCGACGCGCTGGCCAGGACCGGCGCCCGCTACAACAACTTCAACACGACCGCGCTGTGCTCGCCGACCCGCGCCTCGCTGCTCACCGGCCGCGATCCGCACAACGTCAACATGGGCAATGTCACCAACATGCCCACCGGCTTCGAAGGCTATACCACCGCGATCCCGCGATCGGCGGCGACGATCGCCCGCATCCTGCGCGACGGCGGCTACAGCACCGCGATGTTCGGCAAGAGCCACCTCACCCCGGACTGGGAACTGAGCGCCGACGGCCCGTTCGACCGCTGGCCGACCGGGCTCGGCTTCGACTATTTCTACGGCTTCCTGTCCGCCGACACCAACCAGACCGCGCCCAACCTGTACGAGAACACCCGGCCGGTCGCGCCGCCCGACGAACCCGGCTACCTGCTCGACACCGACCTCGCCGACCGCGCGATCGGCTGGATGTCGGCCCAGCACGCGGCGGCGCCCGGCAAGCCCTTCTTCGTCTATTATGCGCCGGGCACCGCCCATTCGCCGCACACCGCGCCGGCCGAATGGCTGAAGCGCTATCGCGGCGCCTTCGACCAGGGCTGGGACAAGGTGCGCGAGGAGACCTTCGCGCAGCAGAAGGCGCTCGGCATCATCCCCGCCGACGCGGCGCTCGCCGCGCGGCCGCCCGGCATCCCCGCCTGGGACAGCCTCACCGCCGACCAGAAGCGGCTGTCCGCCCGGATGATGGAGGCCTATGCCGCGAGCCTCGCCTATTGCGACGCGCAGATCGGCCGGGTGATCGAGCATCTCCGCCGCACCGGCCAGCTCGCCGACACGATGATCGTCTTCCTCCAGGGCGACAATGGCGGCAGCGCCGAGGGCGGGCCGATGGGGATGATCTTCGAGCAGACCGCCGTGCTGGGCGACGAGGAGGACCCCGCCGACCAGATGCGCCGCATCGACGACATCGGCACCGGCCGCGCCTACACCATGTATCCGGCCGGCTGGGGCTGGGCGATGAATGCGCCCTTCCCCTGGTACAAGCAGGTCGCCAGCCATGCCGGCGGCACGCGCAACGGCCTCGTCATCGCCTGGCCGGGCCATGTCGCCGCGCCGGAGACGGTGCGCGGCCAATATGCCCATGTCTCCGACATAGCGCCGACGATCCTGTCGGCGACCGGGGTGGCCGCGCCGAAGGCGGTCGACGGGATCGCGCAGCAGCCGTTCGACGGGATCAGCCTCGCCTATACGCTCGACCGGCCGACCGCGCCGGCCCGCCGCCGCACGCAGGTCTACGAGATGATGGAGAATTTCGGCATCTATCGCGACGGCTGGTTCGCCGGATCGACACCCAAGCGCTACGCCTGGCAGTTCGCGACCAGGGAGAGCCTGGCCGATCCGCAGAACCGCGACCGCCATTGGGAGCTGTACGACCTGCGGACCGACTTCTCCCAGACCCGCGACCTCGCCGCCGCCCAGCCGGCGAAGCTCAGGGAGTTGCAGGCGCTGTTCTGGAAGCAGGCGGCCAGCAACCACATCCTGCCGATCCACGACTATAAGCTCGGCGCCGAGGGGCGGCCGACGCTGAACGCCGGCCGCGACGTCTTCACCTACAGCGCGCCGGTCAGCCGCCTCCCCTATGCCGCCGCGCCGCCGACCACCGGGCGGAGCTTCACGATCGAGGCCGAAGTGACGCTTCCCGCCGGCGGCGGACGCGGCGTGCTGCTCGCCGCCGGCGGGCGCTTCGGCGGCCATGCCTTCTTCCTCGACGGCGGCCGCCCGGCCTTCCACGTCAACGCGGTCGGCCCCTATCAATATGAAGTGATCGCGCGCGACCGGCTCGGCCCCGGCCGCCACCGCCTCGCCGCGCGCTTCGTCGCCGACGACGCGAAACCGGGCAGCGGCGGCGCGATGCTGCTGCTGGTCGACGGGGTCGAGGTCGCGCGCGGCCGCGCCGACCGCAGCTTCCACGGCTGGTTGCAGAACACCGAAGGGTTCGACATCGGCGAGGACACGCTGACCCCGGTCAGCCCGCGCTACGACGTCGCCGGCAGCCGGTTCACCGGGACCATCGAACAGGTCGTCGTCAGGCTCGACCCGGCGCCCTGAACGCGCCTATCGGCGCATTGCCGCACCGCTTCGAAATAGACCTCTCAACTGCCAAGCGCGCGGCGGATCTCGGTGACGAGCTGGGTCTCCATCGCCAGCCAGGTCTCGATCCATTCGGCCTCACTCACCTCCACCGCGGTGAACTCGCATTCGATCTTGAGATGACAGGCGTCGGGACCAGCCGGCGTCACCCGGACATAGCCGCGATAGTCGGTGATCGGCAGCGAACCGACGTCGGTCAGCCGGTAGCGATAGGTCCGGTCGGCGACGTCGAGCGCTTCCAGCCGCTCGCTGATCGGCAAGCCGTCATGCGGGTAGATGGTCTTGGTGATGCCCACCTTCGGCTCGTCGCCCTGGAACTCGATCTTCCTGAAGAAGCCGCCCGAATATTGGTCGAGCTTGGCGACGCCGTGCCAGCAGACATAATCCCAGACCGCGTCGGCCGGGGCCTCGATCCGTTCGGCGAGCGTGACCACCGCCATCAGAAGAAGCCCCACAGCTCGGCGATGCGGCCGTCCTCGGCATGGCGGGCGACGTCGATCCCCTCCAGCCGCACGTCGGAGCCGTCACCGCCCTTGGCGGTCAGCGTCCATTTCGAGGCGGTGTGGTCGCCGCAGCTGGTGACGAAGTCGGTGGCGACACGGATGTCGCTGAACGCGCCGAGCACGCCCTCCAGATAGGCGCGGCGCTGCTCGTCGGTCTCGAGCGGCGGCCGGTTGACCGGATCGCGCGCCACGGCGCCGGGGGCGAAGGTGGCGAGATAGGCGTCGACGTCGCCGCTGCCGATCGCGTCCCAAAAGCGGCGGACGGTGGCGAGGTTCTTCTCGGGGTCGGTCATGGCGTGTCCTTCAATTGATGAAATCGCGGGAGGGATGGGCGCGCGGATAGTTGCGGACGATGTCGAGCCAGCGCGCGAGGCTGGTGTCGCCGCGGGTCAATGCGCCTGGCATATAGTGGATCGTGTCGAGGATCGGCTTGTCCTCGCGCGCGGTGCGGGCGAGCAGCTCGGTCCCGAAGGTCAGCCGCTCGTCGATCAGCCGGTCGCCCTCGGGCGTGCCGTCGCCCTTCTTCACCGCGATCGCCAGATAGACGATATGGGTTCCCGGACGCGGACAGGCGAAGCCGGCCGCCACCCCCATCCACCAGCCGTCGACCGACCCTTCCTGGATGAAGGTCGAGGTGCCGCGGATGCCCACGTTCCAGTCGAGGTCCTCGCCCTGCTGGTGGATCGCCGCGAGCCGCATGCGGAAGCCATAGGGGTCCCACTCCACCGCGTCGTGCGGGTCGGGCATCTTGAAGCGGATGCCATGGACCGCCTTGATGTGCTGGATATCGGGGGTGTTGGCCGCGAAAATCCACGGATCGCAGGTGTAGACATCGGTCTTGAACGGCCGGAATTCGAGCTCCGAGTCAGGGAATTCGAAGTCGAACAGGTCCCAGAGCGGCTCGTCGCCGTTGAACGCCCAGATGATGCCGAAACGCTCCTGCGACGGAAAGACGTAGAGGCAGGCGGCAGGCGGCGGCGGATCGCCCACCCCGGTCTTCGCGACCCAACCCTCCTGGTCGAACTCCCAGCGGTGGAAGGCGCACTGGATATGGTTGCCGACCACCGCGCCGACCGAGAGATCGGCGCCGACATGCGGGCAATAGGCGCTGGCGACGGTGACCTGGCCGTTCTCGCCCCGGAATACGACGACCTTGCCGTCGAGGAAGTCGCGGCCGATCACCTGCCCCTGAGCGACCTCGCTTGACAGCGCGATCGGAAACCAGGTCTGGCTGAAGACGCCGTTGTCGCCTTCCATCGGCACCGGCCGGGTAAGACGCCTGCGTTCCCGCTTGCGGCCCGCCGTCGGTGCATCCTCCACCATCTTGATCGTCATGCTTCCATTCCTCAAAAACGCACCTTGACGCTGCCGCCGATCTGGCGGGGCGGCGACGCCGATCCCAAGTCCTTGCCGGTGATCGTGCCGGCGAAATTGACCGGCACGAATTCGACGTCGTAGCGTCGGTCGAAGAGGTTCTTGACGAAACCGGTCAGTTCTATCTTGCCGACCGCCCAGGTCAGCCGCGCATTGACCAGCCAGACCGGCTTCTGCTTCTGGGCATTGTCGATCTCCCAATAATAGTCGCCGCCCCAGCCGGAGACGTCGACGCGCGAGATCAGGCTGCTGCCACCCAGATCGGCGGTGTACTGCGCCGCCGCGTTGAGCGTGTAGCGCGGGACCTGGTTGAGCTTGTTGCCCTTGAAGTCGCCGCGCGCGGCGGTGCCGGAGAAGACGGCCACATCATATGTGTTGATCTTCGTGTCCATCAGGCTGGCGCCCATCGACAGCTCGAGTCCCTTGACCGGACGTGCCGTCATCTCCAGCTCGGCGCCCCAGACGCTCGACTTGGGGATCGGGTTGGCGATGAACTGCGCCGGGCCGCTGCTGAGGTCGAGACCGAACACCTGCCTGTCGGTGATGTCGGTGTAGAAGACCGCGCCGTTCAGATAGAGCTTGCGGTCGGCGAGCGCGGTCTTGAAGCCGAGCTCATAGTTCCACAGCTCCTCCTTCTTGAACTCGCGCGTGACGACCGCGTTCGAGTTGAAGCCGCCGCTGCGGAAGCCCTTGGCGACGGTCGCATAGGCGAGCGACCCGCCGGGGAAGCTGTAGGCCAGCGACAGCTTGGGCTGGAGCGACTTGTAGGTGCCCTTGTAGCGCGGCACGACTGCCGGCACCGGCGGCGAGACGTCGTCCTGGCGACGCCGGTCGATGTCGTAGCGCAACGCGGCGGTCAGCTCGAGCCGCTCGACGATGTCATAATTGATCTGGCCGAACGCCGCATAGGCGTCGTTGTCGTCCTTCGCGACGAGGCGCGAGCCGAGCACCCGGCTCGGCAGGCCGGTCAGATCGGGGCCGAGGAAGATCGCGGTGTCGAGCGTGCGATCGGTGTGGAGATAATAGAGCCCGGCCATCCAGCGCAGCGCCGATCCGGGCGTGTTCGACGACAGCCGCAGCTCCTCGCTCCACGCCTTGACGTCGAGCGTCTGGGTGGCGGCGGCCAGGTCCTGCGGCTCCCAGTCGAGCTCCTCGAACAGGTCCGACTTGACCGACGACCAGGCGGTGACCGAGGTCAGCGCAACCGAGCCCATGTCGAGATCGATCTTCGCCGAGACGTCGCCCAGCTTGCGGCCCGCCTTGCCCAGGATGTTGCCGACCACCGGCACGCGCGGGCTGTTCGCCGGGCCGCCGACATACCAGGAGGCGCCGGCGTCCTGATCATAATAGCTGCCGCGCAGGTCGATCTTCAGCGTCTCGGTCGGCTTGAGCAGCAGCGCGCCGCGCACCGCCCAGCTCTCGTCGAAGTCGACCTTCTTGCCGAGCGTCGAATTGGTGATCTGGCCGTCACGATTCAGATAGCTGCCGGCCAGGCGGAAGCCCGCCTTCTCGCCCAGCGGCGCGGTGATCGAGGCCTTGGCGCGGAACTCGTCGCCCTCGGCATAGCCCAGCTCGGCGCTGCCGCCGAAGCTGTCGCCCGGCTCCCTGGTGACGATGTTGATCGCGCCGCCGATCGCGTTGCGGCCGTAGAGCGCGCCCTGCGGTCCCTTGAGGATCTCGATCCGCTCGATATCGAACAGGTCCTGGGTGATCTGGTTCGGCGAGTTCTGCTGGACTCCGTCGACCACCACCGCGACCGGGGATTCGCCGTTGCGCACCTGGCCGATGCCGCGGATGTTGATCAGCACGACGCCGGGCTGCTGCGCCTCGACGATGCGGAAGCCCGACACCATCTGGGTCAGGTCGTTGACCGATTCGACGCCCGCGCGTTCGAGCGTCGCCGAGGAGAAGGCCTGGATCGTGTCGGGCACGTCGCGGATATTTTCCGATTGCTTGCGCGCGGTGACGATCAGTTCGTCCTGATCGCTGGCGACGACTTGCGCCGCCGCCGGTGCGGTGGCCATGGTGCCGGCGAATCCCGCCGCCGCCACGCCGATGAGCAGCCCCCTCTTCATTGTCACCTCCCAATGTCCCGGCCGGCGCATCGCGCCGTCCCTGCACGCCCCGTCCTGCGCGGGGCGCATCGCTGTTGATCCCGACGCCGCCCGGTTCTGGCCGGGTCCTGCGCCGATGATGGGAGCATGCCCGCGCGGCGCTCGTCGCCACAGTCAACAAAAAGGGGGATGCCGGGAATGCCCCGGCAGGGTCAGATGATCAGCAGGTCGCGGGCCCGCGCGATCGCCTGCGATCGGCTCGCGGCGCCCAGCTTCTCGTGGATCTTCTTACGGTGGGTCTTCACCGTCCCCTCGGAGATGCCGAGCCGGACCGCGATTTCCTTGGTGATATAGCCCTCCGCGACGAGTGCGATGATCTCGGTCTCGCGCGGGCTGAGCGTGAAATTGTTGGGCGCCTGCTCGACGCCGCGGCGCGGGCTGCTCTGCTGCAGCGTCGCGCCGCTCTCGGTGCCGTCGGCACCGCGCAGCACGTCGTCGACATAGGCCCCGATCCGCGCCGGCAGGTGGCGCCCGTTGCGGATCGTCCAGTCGAACACCTCGGTCAGGTGCTGGCGGTTGTTGAGCGCGCGCCGCACCAGCCCGGCATGGCTCGCCAGCTCGACCGCCGCCTGCATATGGTCGACCGCCGCATTGTAGCGCCGCATCCCATAGGCCGCGCGCATCGCCATGATCCGGAAGGTGAAGCGGAAGCGGCTGTCGGCCTCGCCGAGGAAGGGCTTGTTGATCCGATCGAGCCAGGCCTGTGCGTCGTGCGGCCGGCCGAGCTCGATCATCAGCCGGGCGACTTCGAGCATTGCCGGCACCTGCACGCCGAGCACCGCGTGCGACAGGCTATCGGTCGCGAGCAGCTCGGCGAAGCCGGGGCTCTCGACATGCTCCATCGCCGCCCGCCACTCGCCCGCGCGGGTCAGCTCGCGCAGCCGCGCGATCGCCATGAACTGGAGCAGGCGCGGCAGGTTGCGTTCACGCGCAAGCGCCTCGCCGGCGCGGAGCTGCGCCTCGGCCGCGTCGATGCCCTGGCGGATGCCGGCGATCGCCGCGGCGGTGCCGAAGCCCGACGCGCACAGCCGGACCCAGGCGTTGATCGAACCGAGCTGGCGCAGGCTCGGGTCGAGCAGCGCCAGCGCGGCATCGAGCTCGTTATTCTCATAATGGAGGCCGGCGCGCAGAATGCGGGTGGCGATCACCTCGTAATTGTCGACGCCGCTGCCGATCCGGGCAATGCGCTGGGCGTCCTCGATATAGAGCACCGCCTTGTCGACCGTGTCGCGCGCCATTGCGATGTCGGCCTGGTGGATGCGCAGGAACACCGAGACCCGGCTATCCTTGACGTCGTGCATCGCGTGGAGGCCGATGCCGCACACCGTCGCCGCCTCGGCGTAGCGCGACAGTTCGAGATAGGCGAGCGCCAGCATGCAGGCGACGCCGCTCGCCAGGATCGGCCGCACTCCGCGATGCGCCTCCATCGCCCTTTCGAGCTCGGCGAGCCGCTGTTCGGTGATCGGCCGGTCGTCGGAAGCGTCGAGCACCATGTCGATGAGCTGGGCGAAGCCGCGGATCGATTCGGGGTCGGCGCCGCGATCGAGCAGGGTGAAGCCGCGCGTCAGCCGCGCCGCCTCCTCCAGCGCGGCGCGCGCCTCGACCGATCGCCCGCGCCGGATCGCGAAATAGATCTGCCCCAGGAACAGCAGCGGCAGCTCGCCCGCCCGCGTCGCGGGGACGCGCTCGCCCAGGCCGACGTCGGGGCCGTCGCACAGGTCGACATGGATCGCGCCGACATTCTCGATGACGCGCGCGGCGAAGGCCGAGTCGGCGACGGTGACGGCGTGGCGGATCGCCTCGGCACCGAAGCCGTTCGCCTCGAACCAGGAGGCGGCGAAGCGGTTGAGCGCGTCGAAGCGATCGGGATCGAAGCGCCGCAGCCGCTGGCGGAGGTGCCGGCCGAACACCGGGTGGAAGGCTGCCCAGCAGCGCTGCTCGTCGACATAGCGGATGAACGACCCCTCGCGGATATGGTCGTCGATCTGCGCCCAATCGCACGGCCGGCCGGGCATCGCCGCCAGCGCCTCGGGGGTGAAGCGATCGAGCACGCTCACCTCCATCAGCGCGGCGAGCGCAACGGGGTCCATGCGCGCGCAGACGACGTCGTCGAGATAATTGGCCATCTCGACCGGAAAGGGCCGCTCTCCGGCGCCGTCGAGCAGCCGATCCGCACTGCGGGGCGCGCGGCCAACGAAGCGCAGCCCGGCTGCCCAGCCATCGACCGCCTCGTTGATCCGCTGGCGATCCCAGGGGCTCCAGGCTTCGCCCAGCAGCAGCGCGGCCTCATCGTCGGTCATGCGCAGTTCGTCGGGGCCGATGACCTCGACGACGCCGCGCAGCCAGCCGTCGTGGAACAGCGCACCCTGCATCCGGTGCGCGGTGATGTGGAAGCTGCTGCTCGGCGGCAGTTCGAGGACGAAGGCGCCGATCAGGTCGCGGGCCGGGGCGGCGTCGATCTTCTCCAGCCCGTCGATGAAGCCGACGATGTTCCCGGGCGGATCGGACAGGCCTTCGCCCTCCTCCCGCCCCTCCGCGCCCTCGCCGCGGAAGGCGTGGTCGAGATGGCGGCGCAGCACCGCGGGATCATTGTCCTCGGCCGACAGCGTCAGCCAGCGCACCGCCATACCGGCAGCGACGAGATCGGCATGATGGCTGGCGAGCGCCGAGGTCTTGCCACTGCCGGGTGGGCCGACGATCAGCGTCACCTTGCCGGCCGCCTCCGCCATTCGCCGGGCGATGCGCGGGCGGGCGATCAGCGGCTCGACCAGCCGGGGCGGACAATAGCGCATCGTCGACGCTCCCCGGCGGCGGGCCGGAGCCTTGGCATCGGCGATGCTGACGATCCGTGACGTCGACCTTCTCCTCGTTTCCGGCAGCGCCGACAGGGTGCCACGCCCCCGCCGGACTGCCAAGCGCGGCCGGTCAGGCCCCGGCCGGCTCGACGGCGAGCGCCTTGAGCAGGGCCGCGGCGACGAGCGGCGCTGAGGCCGGGTTCTGTCCGGTGACGATATTGCCGTCGACCTCGACATGCCCGCCGAACGGCTCGGCCGCCTTGGCATAGACGCCGCCCAGTTCGACGAGGCGGGTTTCGGGCAGGACGGGAACGACCTTGTCGAAGGTGGTCATCTCCTCCTCGACATTGCTGATCGCAGTGACGCGCCGGCCGGCGACGAGCGGACGGCCGTCGACGGCGGTCGCGCCGGCAAGGGCCAGGACACCATGGCACACGGCCGACACCAGGCCGCCCTTGCGATCGATCGTCTCTATGGTCGCCTTGACGGCCGGATCGACAGGGAAGTCCCACGCCGCGCCGGCGCCGCCGACGAAATACACGGCGTCGAAGCCCGATGGATCGAGGTCCGCCAGGCGCGGCGTCGCGGCGAGCGCGGCCGACGCCGCCGGATCGTCGAGGAAGCGCGTGCCCGCATCGGTCAGCCACGGCGCCTCCAGGCTCGCCGGATCGAGCGGCGCCGCGCCGCCCGCGATCGAGGCGAGCATCAACCGCTGGCCGTCGTCGGCCAGGAGATACCAGGCGCTCGCCAGCTCCTCGAGCCAGGTCCCGGTCTTCAATCCCGTGCCGCCCAGCTCAGCCTGCGACGTCAGGACGAACAATATCTTGCTGCTCATGTCACGATCCTCGATTGTCTCCGGATCAGGCCTGCAGCCTTGGGAACGCGATTTCACCTCAACTAAAAGGGAGAGCGGCGGTCGGGACGCGCTTCCTCATCGCCTGGATACCGCACTTTTCCTGAATCGCATTTCGGCGGCGCATCGCTTCAATGGCGCCATGACCATGTGGATGCGCAGCGGGGAGCGTCTTCTGGAGACCCTGGCCGATAGCCTCACCGGCTTCGACCATGTGGCCGAGCACGCGCACCGCTTCGATTTCTATTCCTACTGCGAACAATATGCCCAGCAACGCGCCCAATTGGCCGCCACGTTCAGGGGCGTCATGAAGCGATATGGATCGAAGCGGCCCAAGTTCGGCAGCGTGCTGGGGTCCGCCCATCGATTCTATCTGGATATACGGGGGGCCCTGGATTCCGGGGTCGTCGCGATGCTCGAAGAGCTCATGCGTGGCGAAGCCTTCCTCGCATCGCGCGCGGATGCCCTGCTCGACCATGATGGATTGCCCGAGGAGATATATGAGATCGTCCGGCTGATCCGCGCGAACACCAGCCAATCATTGCTGGATCTGAGGGCAATGCACCACCATGTGAGCAACGGCTTCGCGGCAGGTTCGTTCAGGCTTTCGCGTTAAAGGGCGGCGGCGACTGGGGATATGGGTGCGAGCGGTTGCGGCCCGCGAGACGGAGTGTCTGGCGGGATGGTGGTGGTATGTGCGTGTTGGATTTTGCTGGAGGAGTGTTGGTTGCGGGGACAGGATTTGAACCTGTGACCTTCAGGTTATGAGCCTGACGAGCTACCGGGCTGCTCCACCCCGCGACACTTGGGTT
>NZ_FUYM01000021.1 GCF_900167915.1 Rhizorhabdus histidinilytica
GCATCAGCGCTGCGACGGCGACCGACGACTTGGTCCAACCAGGATATGGATGCTTCTTCATAAAACCCCCTTCTGTCTGCCTCGATCGTCTGCGGCAGGTGGTGATGTTCGTCCCTGTTTGTGGATCGATGCTGGCATAGTCGGCGTTGGTAAACCGTATAACATCGAGTTTTCTGGCGAGCGCTGTGCCCGAATGCTCGATGAAAATCCCCAGATATTCCGGAAAAACTGGCCATAACTACGCCATTGGCTCGGCTTGTGCCCATCCTCCCCATTTATAAAATCGAATTTCTTCGATTATTAAGGCTGCGCCATTGATGTCAATAGGGTCCCGCCGCCGCGCACAAATTTATTGATCGTCCGGGCGGTCGATATTTCGCTTCGGCCCCTGGCAGGCCGATCCGACGGGCGGGTAATTTTTCAATTAAAAGCAATTTATTCCGGTTTTGCGCAATTCCTATCGCGCCATCCGGCACTGAAGCGCGCATCCTCCTTCCGCAGACAAGAATGAATGTGGGAGGTATCATGAGCAGCGCGGCGGCAGACGACGGCTATCCGCTTCATGATCTTCGCGTCGAAGTGATGCCGGAGGCAGATGGAAAGCCCTTCATCTGCAAACACAAGGCGGGTGACTATTTTACCGTTACTGACGACGATCTGATCACCATGGGGGAGGGGGTGCGTTTCCCCATGTATTCGCTGGCGGCTATCCTGCCGTTGCTGCCGGCCAAGCAGCGAGACCTTCATCCCAACGACTGGATGAACACCGACGCGGTGATTGCCTGTCCCGACCCGCATTGCGGCGGCCGCTTCAGGATCATCCGCGAGACCCGCCGGATGCACAGCCATTCGGAGAATTCGGCGCTGCCGCTCGACAAGACCAGCCAAGCAGAGGACCATGCATGACCATTCCCCGCGTAAATCTGCGCCCCGATTTTTCGGTTCCCCGCGTCATCAAGGGAAACTGGCAGATCGCCGATGACCATAGCAGCAGCGTGCGCGACGATGACGACATGTACCGCCACATGGTGTCCTTCGTCGATGCGGGGATCACCGCCTTCGACTGCGGCGACGTCTATTATGGGGTGGAGGAGCGGATCGGCCGCTTCATCGAACGCTTCCGGCGCGAGCGCGGGCCGGCCGAAGCCTCCCAGGTCGCGGTCCACACCAAATATATCCCAGCCTTCCTCCAGGAGGAGGAACTGCGCAACCACAGCCGCCAGACCGTCGTCGACACCATCGACCGCTCGCTCGCCCGGCTGAAGGTCGAGCGGCTCGACCTCGTCCAGCTCCACTGGTGGAACTACGAGATCGACGGCAATGTCGAGACCGCGCTGATCCTCAAGGAGCTTCAGCAGGCGGGCAAGATCCACCATATCGGCGGCACCAACTATAATGTCGCCGAGCTGGCCAAGATGGTCGATGCCGGCGTCGACATCGTCGCCAACCAGGTGCAATATTCGCTGACCGACCGCCGTCCCAAGAACGGCATGGAGCAATATTGTGCCGAAAACGACATCCAGCTCCTTTGCTATGGATCGATCGGCGGCGGGCTGATCTCGTCGAAGTGGCTCGGCATCCCCGATCCGGGCAAGCCCACCTTCGAAAATGTCTCGCTCGACAAATATTACCGCATCATCGTCGATTTCGGCGGCTGGGCGCTGTTCCAGGAGCTGCTGCGGACGCTCGACACGATCGGCGCCAAGCATGGCGTCGCGATCCCGGCGGTTGCCAGTCGCTACGTCCTCGACCAGCCGAGCGTCGCCGCGGTGATCCAGGGCGCCCGGCACGACCGGCACCTCGCCCAGAACCTCAAATTGTTCGCATTCGCGCTCGACGACGAGGACCGGCAGGCGATCGACGCGGTGCTCGCGCGTTCCACCGGGCCGGCCGGCGACTGCTACGACCTCGACCGCATCGAGGACCGCGACGCGATCGAGAATGTCGCGACCGATTATTTCGATGTCGAGGACGGCAAGCTCGTCATCCGCCATCGCGATCCGGTCGTGCTCGCCGAACCCTATGGGCATCACATCAAGGCTTGAGGCCTATCGACTGAGCTATTGAGCGGGCCGGATCGTCCTTCTGGAGGCAGTGCGTGGAGCTACCCATCACCGGATATGCCAAGAAGCTGAACGTCGCGCCGGGCGAAACCGTGGAATTCGCGGTGAGCACGGCTGCGGCCAGCTTCGAGGCACGGCTGGTGAAGCTCCACCGCGATCCGGCCTTGTTCGAGCCGATCGCCTCGGACGTCGACGGCCACTATCCGGGGAAGGTCCAGCCGATCCGGATGGGCAGCCATGCCGTGCTCGCGCGGCCGGCTTCCGGCTGGCCGATGGACCTCGCGCTTTCGCTCCATCTGTGCCCGACGGCCGAAAGCCCGGAACGACAGGGCGTTCTCTCCAGCGGCCCCGATCACGGCCTGTTCGTCGAGGCGGGGCTGATCGTCGCGCGGGGCGGGGGCGTCGAGCTTCGCTCCGACATCCCGCTGCGGCCGAACCATTGGTATCGGGTCGTCCTCACGCCGGGCAGCCCGACCCGGCTGGAGGTGACGCCGCTCGACGATCGCGAGGTCGGCGGCGTTGTCGAAACGACGGAGGATTTCGAGCCGATCCGCGCCGAGGGTTTCCGGCTCTCCGGCTGGTGGGATGGGGAGGCGACCGTCGGCTGCCTCGACGGCAAGATCGCCCGGCCGGCGATCCGCTCGGCAGCGCAGGGAGCGATC
This sequence comes from Rhizorhabdus histidinilytica, assembly GCF_900167915.1. GTDB lineage: Bacteria > Pseudomonadota > Alphaproteobacteria > Sphingomonadales > Sphingomonadaceae > Rhizorhabdus > Rhizorhabdus histidinilytica. Next base: position 2,726 of record NZ_FUYM01000021.1, read on the forward strand.
GCCGAATGGGACATGAGCCGGCACCACGAAACCGCGCGCGTCGTCGATGTCGCAGGCGGCGGGAACGAACTGCGCCTGGTTCAGCATCCCCGCCGCGCGGTCACCGGACCGGCCTGGGACGGCACCGCCCAAGAACCGCGCCAGCAGCCGTCGCACTATGACGCGATCGCCTTCCACAGCGATGACCTGACCGATGCCGGCTGGGCGACGACGCTCGCCTGGACGGTGCCCGCGACCCTCGCCAGCGGCGTCTATGCGCTGCAGGTGTCGACGGCCGAGGGCTCCGATCATCTGCCGTTCCTGGTGACGCCGGGCAGGGAGCAGGCGAAGCCCCGTTGCGCCTTCCTGGCCCCGACCTTCAGCTATCTGGCCTATGGCAATGAGCGCCATTGGTGGCACATGCCCAATGTCGAGGCGCGCACCGGCAAGCCGCTCGAGCATAGCGTCACTGCCGCCGAGCTGTGGGCGGCCGGGCACGGGATGCTGAGTCCCTATGACCGCCATCGCGACGGCACCGGCTGCACCCACGCATCCTGGCTGCATCCGATCGTCAATTTCCGCGCCGGCTATCACCATCCCTATATCGGCGGCCCCCACCAGCTCAGCGCCGACCTGCTGATCCTCGACTGGCTCGACGGCATCGGCGAGCCGGTCGACGTGGTGACCGATCACGACTTGCATGTCCGGGGCGCCGAGGCGTTGCGGGGCTATGCGGTGGTGATGACCGGCAGCCATCCCGAATATGTCAGCGCCGCCGTGCTCGATGCGCTCGACGCCTTCAACCGGCAGGGCGGAAGCCTGGTCTATTTCGGCGGCAACGGCTTCTACTGCGCGGTCTCGACCTATCCGGACGAGCCGCACGTCATGGAACTGCGGCGCGGCCACACCGGCGGCGCGCACTGGAAATCGCCGCCCGGCGAGGCGCACCACGCCTCGACCGGCGAACTGGGCGGCAAGTGGAAGCTGCGCGACCGATCGGCGCATCGGCTGTTCGGCGTCGGGACCTCGTCGGTGACGTTCGATCGCGGCAGCCCCTATGTCCGCACCGAGGCGAGCCACGATCCCGCTTATGCCTGGGTGTTCGACGGCGTCGAGGATGACGTGATCGATACCGAGAGCTGCGTCCTCGGCCAGCCGGGCGGTTTCGAATATGACCGGATGGACCCCGGCCTGGGCACCCCGGCCGATGCCGTCTGCCTCGCGGTCGCGCGGTTCGATCCGCCGGTCACCGAATATCTGCTCGACGACGGACGCTGGACCGGGACGCTGGGCGAGAACCGGGCCGACCTCGTGCTGATCCCCGGCCATGGCCGGCGCGGCGACATATTCTCGGTCGGGTCGATCGCCTGGACCGGCTGCCTGCTGACCGACGACGGAGCCAACAAGGTCGCCACCATCACCCGCAACGTGCTGCGGCGCTTCGCCGGGCGGGGAGGGGCCGATGGATAGGCGGGCGGAGCTTCCGGCCATGGCGATGGCGCTTCCCGCGCGGCCTGGACCCCTCCCTGCGAACACAGGGCGCTATGGCTGGTACGTGGTCGGCGTCCTCGTGCTCGCCTATATCGCGGCGTTCCTCGACCGGCAGATATTGAGCCTGCTCGTCGGGCCGATCAAACGCGACATCGGTATTTCCGACGTCCAGATCGGCCTGTTGCAGGGGCTGGCCTTCGCGATCTTCTATTCGACCTGCATCCTGCCGGCCGGATGGCTGGTCGACCGGTTCAACCGGCGCAACATCCTCGCCATGGCGCTGGCGATCTGGTGCCTGATGACGATCGCCTGCGGGCTGTCGCGTAGCTTCCCCGAACTGTTCATGGCGCGGATGGGGGTGGGCATCGGCGAAGCCGTGCTGGGCCCCGCCGCCTTCTCGCTGATCAGCAATTATTTCGCGAAGGACCGGCTGCCGCTGGCGATCAGCGTCTATTCGATCGGCGGTTCGCTCGGGGCCGGCCTCGCCTATATCTTCGGCGCGTTCGCCGAGCAGATGGCCGCGCCGGCGACCGCGGCGCTGCCCTTCCTCCAGGGCTTCGCGCCGTGGCAGGCCGCCTTCTTCATCGTCGCCGCACCGGGCTTCGCGATCTCGCTGCTGATCCTGACGATCCGCGAGCCGGTGCGCCTGCGGGCGGCGGGCGCGCACGGCGGACCCGCCCTCCGAGCCTTCCTGTCGCCGCGCAGGCGCTTCCTCGCGCATTACTGCCTCGGCATCGGGCTGCTCACCAGCGTCAGCTATGCGAACATGGCCTGGATTCCGGCGATGTTCGAGCGAAGCTATGGCTGGGCGACGGCCGATACTGCCCGCTGGCTGGGGCTGATGATGCTCGTCTTCGGGACGGCCGGCATCCTGGCCGGCGGTATGGGGGCGATCCGGCTGTCGCGGCACCACGCCGACGCTACGCTGCGGCTGGCGGCGATCATCGCGCTGATACTCGCGCCGATCTGCCTGGTCGCGGCGATCGCGGGAAATCCTTATCTGTCGCTGGCGCTCTACGTTCCCTTCACCTTTCTTTCGACCTCGTTCGTCTCGCTCGGCCCGACGGCGATCCAGCTGATCACGCCCGACGCGCTGCGCGGGCGCGTCAACGGCCTCGCGCTGATGCTGGTGAACATCATCGGGATATCGGTCGGTCCGCTGGTCGTCGCACTGCTGACCGATCATCTCTTCGGCCGCGAGGCGATGCTGCGCTGGGGACTGGGCATCGGCAGCGGCCTGCTGTCGCTCACGGCCGGCCTGTGCCTGCTGACCGGACTTTCCGCCTATCGCCGCGTCCTGCGGGACGCCCCGGACACAGAGGAGGCATATCGATGACGCATGCTTCGCTACCAAGGCTCTGAATAGTTTTTAGTCGTTACTGAAGAATATTGCCTGTGAATTTGCGCCTCAACATTGTTCTGGCGGATGATTTTGTTCGTTCTTTTGATTTGTCTTAAATTGGAAAACCGAGAACGGAAAATAAAGGCGAAATAATTTAAAGGGAGATATTTATGGGTTATCGTCACGCGAAGATGATCCTGCTGTCGAGCTGCGCCATTGCACTGTGCGGCGGGCTGCAACCGGCCGCTGCGCAGGTCGAGGATGAAGGCGCCCGGTCGGGCGGGCTCGAGGATATCGTCGTCACCGCGCGCCGCCGGGCGGAATCGGTGCAGACGACCCCGCTGTCGGTGTCGGCCTTCGACTCCCGCTCGCTTCAGGACCGGGGCCTGCAGAACATCGCCGACGTCTCGCGCGCCGTGCCGAACGTCCAGCTCGATCCTGTCGCCAACGAGTCCGGCGTGGCGTCGACCCAGATCTCGATCCGCGGCATCGGTCAGACGGACTATGTGCTGACCGTCGAGCCCGGCGTCGCCGTTTATCTGGACGGCGTCTATGTCGGCAAGTCGCTCGGCTCGCTGCTCGATACGGTGGACGTCGAGCGGGTGGAGATATTGCGCGGCCCGCAGGGGACGCTGTTCGGCAAGAACACGATCGGCGGCGCGATCCAGGTGATCACCAAGCGCCCGACCGCCGACAACCAGGCCGAGATGGAGCTGACCACCGGGCGCTACGACCGGCTCGACGCGCGGGGCGCGATGTCCGGCCCGATCACCGACTGGCTGCGTTTCCGCCTGTCCGCCTCCTATCAGAGCCGCGACGGCTTCATGAAGCGCATCCTGCGCAGCGGCGAGCGCACCGGGGAGGTCCAGGGCGACATGAACCGGCTGGGCGGACGGCTCGTCTTCGAAGCCGACGTCGCTCCCAACCTGCTCGCGACGCTGGCCTTCGACGGAACCCGGATCCGCGAGAAGTCGCCGGCCACCTATTTGCGGCGCGTGACCGAGGATGCGGGCTTCCCCCGCCTGTTCAACCTGGCGGTACCGGGCGGCGTCTGCGCGCCCGCGGCGGGTGCGTCGCGCTTCTCCAATCCCTATTGCTTCAACGACCAATATTCGCTGCCGACCGACACGCGGGTCACCTATAATGCCGGCGGCAACACGGCCGACACCGACGTGCGGGGCGTCGCCCTGACGCTGGATTGGAAGCCGGGCGACATCAACGTCAAGTCGATCACCTCGTTCCGCAAGGTCGACGTGTTCGTCGACCAGAACCTCGGCGGAAGCGCCTACTACAACAGCCAGGTCGGGCAGGACATCGACTTCAAGTCGTTCAGCCAGGAATATCAGCTCAGCGGCAACCTGCTCGACAAGCGGCTGTCCTACGTCCTCGGCGCCTATTACCAGCGCGAATGGGGACGGCAGCTCTTCCCGGTCCAGACCGCGCTCGCGCAGTTCCTGTCGGGCGGCGATATCAAGAACGACAGCTATGCCGCCTTCGGCCAACTCACCTACGAGATCACCAGCAGGCTCTCGCTGACCGGCGGCTTCCGCTACACCTATGAAACGCGCCGGTTCAATCCGGGGCTCCAGCACGTCGTCGGTTATGACGACCTGTCGGTGATCAAGATCCCGGGCTTCGTGAACCCCGTCGCCAACGCCTTCGGCGCACCCGGCACGCCGCTGTTCCCGGCGGGATGGTACAAGCGGAACAGCAAGGCGGGCACGCCGATGATCTCGCTGAGCTACAAGCCGGTCGACGACGTGATGCTCTATGCGACCTATGCGAAGGGCTTCAAGGGCGGTGGCTTCACCATGCGCTTCTTCCCGCCGGTCAGGCCGGCAGCAGGCGTCGATCCCGACACTCTGATCCCCTATGCCAAGCCCGAAAAGGCGACCTCCTACGAGGCGGGCATCAAGAGTGAGTGGCTCGGCGGCAAGCTGCGCCTGAACGTCGCGGGCTTCATCACCGACTACAACAACATCCAGGTCACCTACACGATCGATCCAGACGGTCCGGGGCCGATCGGCCGCTTCCTGCCGGTGCTCGCCAATTCGGGTTCGGCCCGCATCAAGGGCATCGAGGTCGAGGGCGCGGCGGTGCCGACCGACTGGCTGCGGATCGACGGCAGCCTCGGCTATATCGACGCCAAATACCGCAAGTTCACCGCGGCGGCGATCGGCGCCTATCCCGCCGCGCTGGGCTTCGACCTGCCCAACACGCCGAAGTGGACCTACAATGTCGGGACGACGGTGACCTTCTTCGACAACGAGTCCGGCAATGTGTTCCTGCGCGCCGACTGGGCCTATCGCAGCAGCCAGTTCAAGGAGTTCTCGAACAACCCGTCGCTGTTCCAGAAGGGGTACGGCATCCTCAATGCGGGGCTGACCTATCGGTCCGCCGACCGGAACTGGGACGTGACGCTGGGCGGCACCAACCTGACCGACAAGGCCTATATCGTCAGCGGCGTCGCCAGCTCCGATCGCGCGCAGGCGGTGCGGTCGCGGCCGCGCGAATGGTACCTGACCCTGCGGCACAAGATATGACCGGGGCGCCGCTGATCGGCTATGGCGATCGCTTCGAGGTCGCCCCGGGCGAAAGCCTCGGCTTCCATGTGAGCGCGCCCGCGGGCAGGTTCGAAGCGAGGCTCGTCCGGCTGGCGCGCCGCGCCGGGGATCTCGTCCCGATCGCCTCGGCGATCGATGGCTTCCATGACGGCGCGGAGCGGCCGATCGCCACCGGCAGCCATATGGCGGTGGCGGCCGGCGTGCCGCTGCCCACCCGGCCGGCGATCTCGCTATGGGTGCGACCGACCCGGCCGGCGGACGGGCGCGACCAGGCGCTGCTCGGCTGGGGGCGCAGCCATGGCTTGTTCCTCGACGGGGAGGGGCGGCTGCGGCTGGACTGGGGCGGCGTCGAGATCGTCACCGGCCGGCCGCTCGCCGACGCGCGTTGGAGCGAGGTGCGGGTCGACAGCAGGGGCGATCGGTTCGCCCTGTCGATCCACACCGCCGACGCAGGGGTGACCGACTGGTCGGAGGAGGCGACATTGCCTCCGGCCAATGTGAAGATCGATTCCCAAAGCTTTCATATTGCTGCGATTATTGAGAATGATCTTCCCGTCGCCTGTTTCGACGGGAAGATCGCCCGGCCGCGCATCGCGGACGGCGACGCGCTGCTCGCCGCCTGGGCTTTCGATAAGGACCCAGGCAGCCCGATCGTGATCGACGAGGGACCTGCGGCGCGCCATGGCCGATTGTTCCAGACGCCCCAACGCGGCGTCACCGGCCCGGACTGGAACGGGCTCAGCGGCGGCTGGAGCGAGGACCCGGCCGGCTATGACGCGATCGCCTTCCACAGCGATGACCTGACCGACGCGGGCTGGCCCGAGAGCTTCACCTTCACGCCGCCCGCCGGCCTGCCGAGCGAGGCCTATGGCATCGAGCTGCGCCAGGGCGACCAGCGCGACCTGGTGCCCTTTTTCGTGCTGCCGGCGGCCGACGCGGAGCCCGCGCCGCTCGCCTTCCTCGTGCCCAGCTTCAGCTACCTCGCTTATGCCAATGAACGGCACTGGTGGACCAATCCCGGCGTCGAGGCGATCGCAGGCGCGCCGCTCGACGCGATCGTCGGCCCGATCGAGCGCTGGGCCGAGGAGATGCGGCTGATCAGCGCCTATGACTATCATCGCGACGGATCGGGCTGCACCCACGCCTCGCTGCGGCGGCCGCTGGTCAACATGCGCGCCGACTATCGCCATCCGCTGCTGCGCGGGCCGCACCAGCTCGGCGCCGACATCGCCACGATCGAATGGCTGCGGTCGATCGGCCAGCGCTTCGACATCATCACCGACCATGTCCTGCACGAGCGCGGCGCCGAGGTTCTGAAGCCCTATCGCGCGGTGATGACCGGCAGTCATCCCGAATATGTCAGCACCGCGCTGTTCGACGCGGTCGAGGCCTATGTCGGCGACGGCGGACGACTGATCCACCTTGGCGGCAACGCCTTCTACTTCGTCACATCGATCTTCGCGGAGGAACCGCATGTGATCGAGGTGCGCCGCGGCCATGCCGGCACCATCCCGTGGCAATCGCCGCCGGGCGAGGTGCGCCAGGCGGCGACCGGCGAGCCGGGCGGGCTATGGCGCTGGCGCGGACGGTCGGCGCACCGGCTGCTCGGCACCGGCACAGCGGCGGTCAGCTTCGGCCAGGGGCGCCCCTATGTCCGCGACGCCGCCAGCCATGATCCCGCTTTCGCCTGGATCTTCGACGGCGCCGACGCGACCGCGATCGATGCGCGGGCCGAACTGCTCGGCGGGCCCTCGGGCTTCGAGGTCGACGCGATGCGGGCCGATCTCGGCACCCCGGCCGATACCGTCCGGCTCGCCACCGCGACCGGCTTCGATCCGGCGCTGACCTTCATCGCCAGCGAGGATGTGCTGTCGACCGGCACTGCCGGGGCGATGGAATCGCACATCGCCTATCGGCGGCTGGCGGGCGGCGGGCGGGTCTTCTCCGCGCCGTCGATCGCCTGGACGAGCTGCCTCGCCGATCGCGGCGGCGACAACGACGTTGCCCGGATCACCGCCAACGTCATCCGCGCCTTCACCCGGCCCGAGGGGCCGCCCGATCTTCCGACTTCAAGGGGAGACATCCCATGACCGATATCATCGTCGCGACCGTCGAGCATCGCTTCGCCGGCAAGACGCCCGACCAGCTGTTCCGTGCCTGGACCGATCCGGCGCTGCTGCCGCAATGGCTGGCGCCCGTGCCTTACAACCTGGTCCATGCCGAGGTCGAGCCGGCGCCAGGCGGCCATTACCGCCACGACATCGTCGGCCCCGACGGCAAGCATGTCGTGATCGGCGAGTTCCTCCGCTTCGATCCGGGCCGGGGGCTCCGCAAGAGCTGGAATTATCGCGGGCCCAATCCGGCGCCGCGGCCGGAGCCGACCTTCGTCGACGTCACCATCGAACCGGTGGAGGGCGGCAGCCGCCTCGTCCTCGCCCATAGCGGCCTGCGGGATCAGGCAGAGTGGAACCATTATGACGGCGGCTGGAGGGTCTGTTTCGGAAGGCTGGACAAGTTGAGCCTGTAATCATCGGATATTGCTTGAAAAAGGGGAATTGAAATGGACGCGAGACGCATGAAGCGCATTTTCCTCGCCACGGCCTCGGCCCTGCTGGTCCTGCCAGCGGCACCGGTGCTGGCGCAGGCCGCCGAGCAGGATGCCGGCTATAATCCGGCATCGCTGGGCGACATCGTCGTGACCGCCCGCAAGCGCGAGGAGTCGGTGCAGACCACGCCGCTGTCGATCTCCGCCTTCGGCGCGCAGGCGTTGCAGGACCGCAACGTCCAGTCTTCGGCCGACATCGCCAATTTTGTCCCGAACGTGCAGTTCGACAGCGCGGCGAGCGAGTCCGGCGGCGGCGCGTCGAGCCAGATCTCGATCCGCGGCATCGGCCAGACCGATTATGTCATCACTGTCGAGCCCGCGGTCGGCCTCTATCTGGACGGCGTCTATGTCGGCAAGTCGGTTGGCTCGCTGCTCGACACCGTCGACATCGAACGGATCGAGGTGCTGCGCGGGCCGCAGGGCACGCTGTTCGGCAAGAACACGATCGGCGGCGCTATCCAGTTCATCTCCAAGCGGCCGAGCGACAAATTCGAGGCCGAGGCGGAGGCGACGGTCGGCCGCTTCAACCGGATCGACGTGAAGGGCATATTGTCGGGACCGCTGTCGGATCGGGTTCGCGCGCGCCTGTCGGGTGCCTATCAGAGCCGCGACGGCTTCATGGACCGGGTCAGCCCCACCGGCGCCAAGACAGGCGAGCAGGGCAATATCGACCGGCTGAGCGGCCGGCTGGTGCTCGAGGCCGATCTGACCGACAACCTGCTCGCCACCCTGTCGTTCGATGGCACCCGCATTCGCGAGCAGTCGCCCGCGCAGGTGCTGCTCAAGGTGGTCGAGACCGACGGCTTCGCCGGCATCTACAACGGCGCGGTGCCGGGCGGCGTCTGCCTGCCGACGGCTGGTCCGTCGCGGTTCGGCAATCCCTATTGCTACAACAGCCAGTATGTCCGTCCGATCGACAGCCGCACGACCACCAATTCGGGGCCGAACCAGTCTGACACCGACATCAAGGGCGCGTCGCTGAACCTCGAATGGAAGGGCGACGGCATAACCCTGAAGTCAATCACCGCCTATCGCGACGTCGGCGTCGATGTCGCGCAGGACCTCTACGGATCGCCCTATTATTATGGCGGCGTCGAGCAGCACATCTCGCAGAAGCAGTTCAGCCAGGAAGTGCAGGTGCTGGGCGACCTGATGGACTCGCGGCTGCAATATGTCGCCGGCCTGTTCTACATGCACGAGAGCGGCACGCAGGTCTTCCCGGTCAACCTGCCGCTGGTGCAGTTCGATTCGGGCGGCAAGATCAAGAACGACAGCTATGCCGCCTTTGGGCAGATCACCTACGACCTGACCGACCAGTTCTCGATCACCGGCGGCCTGCGCTACACCTATGAGCGCAAGCAGTTCAATCCGGGCCTGCAGGTGATCACCGGCTACGACTATCTGTCGACGATTCCGACACCGGGCGTGACCAATCCGATCGTCGATCTGTTCGGGCCGGTCGGCACGCCGCTGTTCCCGGCGGGCTGGTACAAGCGGACGAGCAAGTCCGCGACGCCGATGGTGTCGCTCAGCTACAAGTTCGACCGCGGCACCATGGCCTATGCGACCTTCTCGCAGGGGTTCAAGGCGGGCGGCTTCACGATGCGCTACTTCCCGCCGGTCATTCCCGCGCCCGGCACCGATCCCGACGACATCGTCTCCTATGCCGGCCCGGAGAAGGCGACCTCCTATGAGGTGGGCCTGAAGACCGAGCTGTTCGACCGTCGCCTGCGTCTCAACGTCGCGGGCTTCTACACCGACTACAAGAACATCCAGGTCACCTATGTGGTCGATCCGGACGGCCCCGGCCCGATTGGCCAGTTCGTGCCGGTGCTCGCCAATTCGGGCACCGCACACATCAAGGGGATCGAGGTCGAGGGATCGGCGGTGCTGGCCGACTGGTTCCGCTTCGACGGCAGCTTCGGCTATATCGATGCCAAATATGTGAAGTTCAGCGCTGACGCGTTGGCCAACTTCCCTGGCGCGCTGTCGCTGAAGATCCCGAACACGTCGAAGTTCACCTATAATGTCGGCGGCGTCGCGACCTTCTTCAACAACGACCATGGCACGCTGTTCGCGCGCGCCGACTACAGCCGCCGCAGCGGCCAGTACAAGGAGTTCTCGAACGATCCGTCGCTGTTCCAGCCGGCCTATGGCGTGCTCGGCGCGTCGCTGACCTATCGTTCGCCGACCAAGCGCTGGGAAGTGGCGGCCGGCGGCACCAACCTGACCAACAAGGCCTATATCGTCAGCGGCGTCACCAGCTCCGAATATTCCCAGGCGGTCCGGTCGCGCCCGCGCGAATGGTTCTTGCGTCTGCGCTACCAGTATTGATGATGCCGGAAAGGGCTCCTCCACCGGGGGAGCCCGTCCGGAAAAAGGGGACGGATTTGGAACGTAACGCCCGGGGCGTGCTCGCGGGGATGGCCCTCGTGGTCATCGGCATGCAGGTTTTCATCATCCAACCCGGCCTGGTGTCGGTGCTGATCGCGAGCGGGATGGACGAGAGCATCGTCGGCTATGCCGCTTCGGCCGAGATCTTCGGCATCGCGCTGTCGACCATTGCTGCCGCGTCGATCGGCACGCGGCTGCGCTGGTCGTGGCTGGCGGGCGTGGCGCTGGCGCTGATGGCGGCGGCGAACCTCGCCTCCGCCGTCTCCCCCGCGGATGAGATATTCCTGCTGCTGCGACTGCTCGCCGGGCTCGGCGCGGGGATCGCCATCTCGCTCGGCTATGCGATGGTCGGTGCGGCCCCCGATCCCGATCGTGCCTTCGGCCATCTGATCGTCGCGGTGCTCGTCTATGGCGCGCTTGGCATCTTCGGTCTGCCGCAGGCGGCGGCGCTGTTCGGGGCGGGGGGCATCTTCGGCCTGCTCGCGGCGATGGCGGCGGCCGGCCTCGCGCTGCTTCCCCTGGTCGTCCAGCCTGCTCCGGCACAGGCGACCGGACAGGGTGGCGGCGGGCCGCGCGCCGGCCCCTATCTGCTGCTCGGCGCGGTATTCCTCTTCTTCCTTGGGCAGGGCGTCGTCTGGGCCTTCCTGTCGCTGATCGGCGAGCGGATGGGCATCGCCCCGCAATCGGTGGCCAACGGCCTGACGATCGCCCAGCTCGCCGGCATCCCCGGCGCCTTCGCGGCGTCGCTGGGCCAGCGGATCGGCCATCGCCGGCTGATCGCGATCGGCACGATCGGCTGCGTCGTGCCGCTGGCGGTGATGACGATGCGGCTCGATGCGATCGGCTATGGCGTCGGCATCGGCATCTTCAACGCCGCGGCCAACCTGATGACGCCGCTGCTCGTCGCGATCGTCGCCGGGATCGATCGGGGTGGGCGGCTCGTCCAGCGTGCCGCCGCGCTGCAGATGCTCGGTCTCGCGGTTGGGCCGGCGCTGTCGACGCCGCTGATGGGGCAGGGCTTCGGCCCGATCCTCGCCTTGTCGATCCTGCTGTTCCTGCTGTGCTGGCTGCTCTCCGCGCTCGACCTGCGCGGGGCGGGGCGCAGGTTGTCGGAAGGTCATTAGTCAAGCGTTTGCTTGCTAATCGGCCGGCAATCGTCCACCCTGTCTCGACAAAGGACGGGGGAGGCCGGCGATGCGCTTTTCGATCTATCTTCCGATATGGCGGGACCTGTCGGACCCGGTGCCGCTCAGGAAGACCTTCGAGTTCGTCCGCCTCGCCGAGGAACTGGGTTTCGACACGGCGACCCAGGGCCATCACCATTTCCTGATGGGCAATTTCAGCGATCCGCTGACCTTCCTCGCCGCACTCACCGGGATCACCAGCCGGCTCCGCTTCTCGACCACCATCTTCCAGCTTCCCTTCCACAATCCGCTTCGCGTCGCCGAGCAGGTGGCGGTGATCGACCAGCTCTCCGGCGGCCGCGCGGGGATCGGCGTCGGCACCGGTTGGCGCGAACTCGAATATCAGGCCTATGGCGCGCGCTACGCCGATCGCGGCGCGCGGATGGAGGAGGCGCTACAGGTCATGAAGCTGCTGTGGACGCAGGAGAACGTCTCCTTCCAGGGCCGCTTCACCAGCTTTCCCGAGCTGACCTTGCATCCTCGTCCGATCCAGCAGCCCAATCCGCCGCTATGGGTTGCCGGCGGGGTCAAGGCGGCGATCGAGCGCGCCGCGCGGCTGGGCGATGCCTGGCTGTGCGGGCCGGTGGAATCGCATGACACCATCCTGTCGATGAAGCGCATCTACGACGCCAAATGCGCCGAGCTCGGTCGCTCGCCCGACTGGGTGCTGCGCCGCTACGCCTGGATATCCGAGGATGACGACGCGATCGAGAAGCAGGTGCTGCCCGAATATATCGACGGCCTGCTCGACCATTGGCGCGAGTCCAACCGCGACCATGACCGGGCCGAGCTGCTGCACCGGATCGACGTGCTCGGCGAACCGGTGCCGGTGCGTGAGATCGCCGACGCGCGGCTGCTGTGGGGCAGCCCCGATCGCGTGATCGCACAGATCCGCCACCTCCAGGCCGAGACCGGGATCGACCATCTCATCCTCGGCTTCGGCACCAGCCTGCCGATGCGGTCGCGCCTCAACCAGTCGTTCGGCAGCTTTGAGGAGATGAGCCGGATGGTGCGGCTGTTCGCGCGTGAGGTGATGCCCGCCTTCCGCTGATCCGGCGGGCTGCTTCTTAACTTATCTGATCAATTCGATAAGCAATTCCGATAAGACAAAGCGACCGACGTCCCGCATAGCCGGGGCGAAGGAGATGCATGTGCCGACCAGCGGCAAGACGGGTTTGCCCGCCGCCGATCCCGATCTCGGTCGGTTGCGCGATTTCGTCCGCGCTTTCGTGGCGGGGCTCGACGAACCGATCGAGGCGCGTGCCCGGCTGTTGCGCGATCTCGTCGCGCGGGACGATTGGCTGCCTGCCGAATATGCCGAGCCCGACCCTGCGCGCTATCGTCAATATCTCCTCCACTGCGACAGTGCCGAGCGCTTCTCGGTGGTAAGCTTCGTGTGGGGGCCGGGGCAGCGCACGCCGATCCACGACCATCGCGTCTGGGGCTTGGTGGGCGTGCTGCGCGGGGCCGAGATCGTCCAGCCCTATCGGCGCGGACCTGACGGATCGCTGCTCCCCGCATCGGCGGCGCAGCGCCTTGAGGCCGGGGAGGTCGACATCTTCGGCCCCGACATCGGCGACATCCACAGCGTCGCCAATGCCCATGCCGATCGCGTGTCGGTCAGCATCCACGTCTATGGCGCCAATATCGGCGCGGTCGAACGCGCGACCTATGACGAGGCGGGGCGAGAGAAACGCTTCGTCTCGGGCTATGCGAACCGCTCGCTTCCTAATCTCTGGGACCGTTCCTGACATGACAGCCATCACCCCCCAGGCGATCCGCCATGCGCTGCTGACGCGGCAGGAGATCGCGTTGCTCGACGTCCGCGACGAGCATGATTTCGCCCAAGGCCACCCGCTGTTCGCGGCGCAGCTTCCGGTCGATCGCATCGCCATCGAGGCGGTGGCCCGCTTCCCGCGCAAGGACGTGCCGATCGTCCTCTATGACGACGGCGGGGGGCTGGCCGAGGCGGCGCGGGCGATCTTCCGGGAGCTCGGCTATGGGGAGGTCGGCCTGCTGGAGGGCGGGCTGGGCGGCTGGCGCGCGGCCGGCTATGAGCTGTTCGAGGACGTCAACAGCTATTCGAAGGCGTTCGGCGAGCTGGTCGAGCACCGCCGTCATACGCCTTCGCTGCCCGCCGAGGACGTCCAGGCGCTGATCGACGAGAAGGCCGACATCGCGATCCTCGACGCACGGCGGTTCGACGAATATGCGACGATGAACATCCCGACCGGAACCAGCGTTCCCGGCGCCGAGCTGGTGTTGCGCGCGCCGGTGGTGGCGCCCGATCCCGATACGACGATCATCGTCAACTGCGCCGGCCGGACGCGCAGCATCATCGGCGCCCAGTCGTTGATCAACGCCGGCCTGCCCAACCGGGTCGTCGCGTTGCGCAACGGCACGATCGGCTGGACGCTTGCCGGCCAGACGCTCGAGATCGGGCAGGCGCGACGCGGGCCGGAGGCCGATCCGCACGGTGCGGCCGAAGCGCGCCGTCGCGCCCGCGAGGTGGCCTATCGCGCCGGGGTGAAGCGGATCGATCCCGACGGGCTTGCGGCGCTCGCCGCCGACCCGCGCCGGACGCTCTACCGGTTCGACGTGCGTCAGCCCGACGCTTATGTCGCCGGCCATGTCCCCGGTTTTCGCAATGCGCCGGGCGGACAGCTCGTCCAGGAGATCGACCATTATGCGCCGGTCCGGGGGGCGCGGGTCGTGCTGGCCGACGATCTCGGCTCGCGCGCCGATATGAGCGCCTCCTGGCTCGCGCAGATGGGGTGGGAGGTCTATGTCCTCGACGGCGGCTTCGAGGGGCCGCTCGAAGCGGGCGGCGGCGACGCCTATCCGCCGCGGGGCCCCGAAGGGCGCTACAAGCGACCCTATGAAGGCACCGACAACAAGGCCGCCGCGATGCAGGCCTATCTCGACTGGGAATATGGCCTGGTCGATCAGCTCGCCCGCGACGGCACCCACGGCTTCTTCGTCATCTGACCGCGCGGCCGCGGGTCGGCTGGCGCTGCGATTGGCGCCGCTCATAAGCCTATAAGCAAGCCCCGTTATTCGCGCGGCCGGCCGGCGGGTAGAAGCCCGACGTCCCAGTTCGTCGATCGGAGAAGCCCCCATGGTCCAGACAGCTCCCCGCCAGCTCAAGCTCGGTGCCATCCTCGCCGGTGTGGGGACCAATCATGGCGACTGGCGCGATCCCGCCGTGCCGGGCGACGCCAGCGTCGACATCAATTGGTATATCGAACAGGCCCGCAAGGCCGAGGCGGCGAAGCTCGATCTCGTCTTCATCGTGGACTCACCGTTCATCACGCCCGACACGGCACCGCATTATCTCAACCGGCTCGAGCCGTTGACCCTGCTCTCCGGGATCGCCGTTTCGACGTCCAGGATCGGTCTCGTCGGAACCCTGACTACCTCCTATTGGGAACCCTATAATGTGGCGCGCCAGTTCGGTTCGCTCGACCATATCAGCAAGGGCCGGGCCGGTTGGAACGTGGTGACCACCGGTCTCGAAGGCGCCGCGCGCAACTATGGGCGCGAGGAGCATTTCGCGCACGCCGAGCGCTACGCCCGCGCGCTGGAGTTCGTCCAGGTCGTCCAGGGGCTGTGGGACAGTTATGAGGACGACGCCTTTCCGCGCGACAAGGCGGCCGGCATATTCCTGCGCAAGGATCGGCAGCACCGGCTGGATCATAACGGCGTCCATTTCTCGGTCGCGGGGCCGCTGGCGCTCAGCCGGTCGCGCCAGGGGCAGCCGGTGATCTTCCAGGCCGGCGACAGCGACGAGGGACGCAATCTCGGCGCGCACATCGCGGAAGGCACGTTCGCCGCCGCCGCCGATTTCGAGACCGCGCTGTCCTATACCCGCGATCTCAAGGCGCGGGCGGCGAGGCTGGGGCGCGACCCGGACCGCATCGTCGTCATGCCGGGCCTCAGCGTCTTCCTGGCCGACAGCGATGAGGAAGCGCGGGCGCTGGAGGAGGCGCGGCTGGGCCGCCTCGATTTCGCCAAGTCCCTCGTCGAGCTCGGGCGGCTGTTCAACTATCATGATTTCAGCGCCTACGACCCGGATGCGGCCTTCCCCGACGTGAGCAACCTGACGCTCAACAGCTACAAGGGGGGCGCGGAGCGGGTGGTACGGACCGCACGCGAAGAGGGGCTGTCCTTGCGCGAGACCGTCGCCCGCTTCGTCGAGAGGCGATCCGCCTTCGTCGGTACCGCGGCGACCGTCGCCGATGAGATCGAGCGCTGGTTCCGGGCCGGAGCGGTCGACGGCTTCAACCTGCATGTGGCGCGCCCCGCCGACTTCGATCGCTTCCTGACCGGAGTCGTCCCGATCCTTCAGGACCGGGGCCTGTTCCGGCGTGACTATGAACATGACACGCTGCGCGGCCACCTCGGCCTTCCCGTTCCCGAGAACCGCTACACGGTGGCACGCGGCCTCGCCGACGCGATCGCCGCCGAATAGGGAGGGGAGGATGCCGACCCGTCCGACCTAAGGTCCAATTGTCTGTTCGCTCCCATGGGTGCTTGATCGGCGTCGACAAGCACATCAGCGGGAGAAGACGATGCTGCAGGAAGCTATGGCGCGGTTCGCGGGCAAGGCCCTGGTCCGCGATCGGTACGACAATTTCATCGGCGGCCAGTGGGTGAAGCCGGTCCATGGCGAATATTTCGACAATATCTCGCCCGTCACCGGCAAGCCGGTGTGCAAGATCGCCCGCTCCTCGGCCGAGGATATCGAACTGGCGCTCGACGCGGCGCACAAGGCCAAGGATGGCTGGGGCCAGCGGTCCTCGACCGAGCGGGCCAACATCCTCAACCGCATCGCCCAGCGGATGGAGGACAATCTCGACCTTCTCGCGATGGCCGAGACGATCGACAACGGCAAGCCGATCCGCGAGACGACCGCCGCCGACATCCCGCTGGCGATCGACCATTTCCGCTATTTCGCCGCCTGCGCCCGCGCGCAGGAGGGTTCGATCGCCGAGATCGACCACGACACCGTCGCCTATCATTTCCACGAGCCGCTCGGCGTCGTCGGGCAGATCATCCCGTGGAACTTCCCGATCCTGATGGCGGCGTGGAAACTGGCCCCCGCGCTCGCCGCCGGCAATTGCGTGGTGCTCAAGCCCGCCGAGCAGACGCCGATGTCGATCATGGTGCTGATGGAACTGATCGGCGACCTGATCCCCGAAGGCGTGCTCAACGTCGTCAACGGCTTCGGCGTCGAGGCGGGCAAGCCGCTCGCCTCCAACAAGCGGATCAGCAAGATCGCCTTCACCGGCGAGACGACCACCGGCCGGCTGATCATGCAATATGCGTCGGAGAACCTGATCCCCGTCACGCTGGAGCTGGGCGGCAAGAGCCCGAACATCTTCTTCGCCGACGTGATGGACGCCGACGACGATTATTTCGACAAGTGTCTCGAAGGCTTCGCGATGTTCGCGCTCAACCAGGGCGAGGTCTGCACCTGCCCGAGCCGCGCGCTCGTCCAGGAATCGATCTATGAGCGGTTCATCGAGCGCGCCGTCGAGCGTGTCCGGAAGATCAAGCAGGGCAGCCCGCTCGATCCCGCGACGATGATCGGCGCGCAGGCGTCGAACGACCAGCTCGAGAAGATCCTCTCCTATATCGCGATCGGCCGGGACGAGGGCGCCCGGGTGCTGACCGGCGGCGACCGCGCCGCGCTGGGCGGCGAACTGGCCGACGGCTACTACGTCACCCCGACCGTGCTCGAGGGCCATAACCGGATGCGGATCTTCCAGGAGGAGATCTTCGGCCCGGTGCTGTCCGTCACCACCTTCAAGGACGAGGCGGAGGCGCTCGCCATCGCCAACGACACGCTCTACGGCCTGGGCGCCGGCGTCTGGAGCCGCAACGGCACGACCGCCTATCGCATGGGCCGCGCGATCCAGGCGGGGCGGGTGTGGACCAACTGCTACCATGCCTATCCGGCGCATGCGGCGTTCGGCGGCTACAAGCAGTCCGGCATCGGGCGCGAGAACCACAAGATGATGCTCGACCATTATCAGCAGACCAAGAACCTGCTGGTCAGCTACAGCCCGAAGGCGCTCGGCTTCTTCTGACCTTTCCCCTGGCGGCGCGTCGCTCCATCCATCCCCGCGCCGCTTCCCTTCGACGGGCATCTCCGGATGCCCGTCGATTTCGCTGTTTGGAGGGCCGGACCATGTCGCCGCCTTCGCGAGTCCTGACCACGCCCGAGGCCGATGCGCTGATCGCTCGGTTGACCGCCCGGCACGGGCCGCTGATGTTCCACCAGTCGGGCGGCTGCTGCGACGGATCGGCGCCGATGTGCTTCCCGCTCGGCGAATTCCGGACCGGCGGGCAGGACGTGCTGCTCGGCCATGTCGCGGGTGACGTGCCGGTCTGGATCGGTGCGGCGCAGTTCGAATATTGGCGCCATACCCAGGTGACGATCGACGTGGTGCCCGGGCGCGGCGCCGGCATGTCGCTGGAAAGCCCGGAAGGGGTGCGCTTCATCGTCCGCTCGCGGGTGTTCAGCGATGCGGAGGCGGCCGAGCTGGCGACGGCCGGAGAGCCGCCCCGGGGCGGCTGAGTGCCGATGACCGCGACCGAAGCCCCGGCCTTTCGCGAGCATCCACTGCGCCGGCAGGTGGTGGGCGAGATGCACCTGCGCCGCTTTCCGGCCTTCACCCTGCCAGCCCGCATATTCCAGCTCTTCCGCCTCGTCCCCGCCGACGAGCGCGAGGTCGAGCAGGCGGCACTCGATCGGGGGCCTTGCCCCGGCGCGCCCGACGACCGCCATCGCGAGACACGCTGGTCGCCCGAGGTCCGCGCTTCCTGGGAACGGCACAGCGAGGCGAGCACCGTCACCGTCACCCTGACCGGCCCCGAGCTGGGCGCGCCCGTCTGGGGGCGCCCGGAGGAGGAAGCCGCCGCCGCCGCTCTCGACTGGGCGGAGCGGCTGCCGGGCGGGGTGATCCGCGCCTCGCGCCTGCTGATCGTTGCCGACGAAGATGCGGCGGCTCCGGCGGTCGCCGAGGCCGGGTTCCGCGCCTCGCATCTGGTGTCCTGCCATATCGCCGGAGCGGCGCGGCTGTGGAGCGATTTCCGCATCCATGGCGACGGTTATGGCCGACTGGTGGTCGCTGCCAACGGCTTGCCGGTCGCGGATTTGATCCGTGCGGTCCAGCGCCTCCAGGAACTGGGCAATTACCGCAACCTCGCGCTGCTCGGCCTGCCCGCCGCGCAGCAGGCCTGGGGCGAGGTCGACCGGATCGAGCGCGCACTGGCCGCCTCGGGCCGATCGCTGCGCGCCCGCGACCGCCGCGACGACGAACTGCTCGCCGACCTGACCCAACATGCCGAGGACCTGCTGTCGATCGCCGCCGCTTGCGATTACCGGATGAAGGCGACCCGCGCCTACGCGCAGATCGTGTCGGACCGGCTGCAGGAATTGCACGCGGACATGATTCCCGGTTTCCAGTCGCTCGACGACTTCACCGCACGCCGCTTCCACCCCGCGGTGCGGACCTGCGTCGCGCTCACCGACCGGATCGCCCTGCTCGACGCGCGGGCGGCGCAGCTCACCGCGCTGCTCCGCACCCGGATCGAGACCAATATCGAGAACCAGAATGGGCGTCTCCTTGCCTCCATGGACCGCAGCGCGCGGTTGCAGCTTCGCCTCCAGCATCTCGTCGAGGGACTCTCGGCGGTGGCGATCAGCTATTATCTGCTCGGGCTGCTCGCCTATCCGCTCAAAGCCGCCGAGAAATGGCGCCCCGGGCTATCGGCGACGACGCTGCTCGGCCTGTCTGCGCCGCTGATCCTGCTGGGCGCGGCGGTGCTGCTCGGGCGGATGCGCCACCGGCTGGTGGCGGCGGATGACAAGGCCGCTCCCGACGATGCATAGTGGCCGCCATAACAGAATGAGGAGGGGAGATGACAATCGTGGCCCAGGCGATCTCCTTCGCGTCCAGCCATGCGGAGGCGCCCGACGATGCGATGCGCGAAATCGCCGCCGCGATCGGCGACGAGCCGCTGGCCGGAGCGGTCGTCTTCTGCTCGCACCGCTTCGATCGCCTCGCGCTGGCGCGAGCGATCAACCTGGCGACCGAGGGGACGCCGGTGATCGGCTGCACCAGTTCGGGCGAGCTGACCCGCGGCGGCTATGACGAGGGCAGCCTCAGCCTGATCGGTTTTCCGAGCAGCGCCTTCCATTTCGTCTCGCATTGCTTCGACGACATCGAAGCGTTCGATCCCATCGAGGCGCGCGAGGCGGTCCGCGCGTTGGCCGCCGTCGCCGATCGCGACAGCCGCCGGCTGGGCAACGCGATCAACCATATCGCGTTGTTCCTGGTCGACGGGCTGTCGCACCGCGAGGAATTGCTGACGATGACGATCCAGGACGCGCTGGGCGACATCCCGCTGATCGGCGGATCGTCGGGCGACGGCCTCGCTTTCCGCGAGACCGCGATCTTCGAGGGAGGGCGCTTCCACCGCCGCGCGGCGGTGATCGCGATCCTCTCCTCGCCGCGGCCGATGCACGTCTTCAAGTCGCAGCATTACCAACCCGGCGAGCGCAAGATGGTGATCACCGGCGCCATCCCGCATGAACGCGTCGTCACCGAGATCAACGCCGAGCCCGCCGCACAGGAATATCTGCGCCTCGCCGGCCATGCGGGGGAGGCGCTGGGCGTCGCCTTCTACGCCGCGCACCCGCCGATGGTGCGTGCGGGCGGCGAATATCATGTCCGCTCGATCCAGAGTGCCAATCCCGACGGCAGCCTGACCTTCTATTGTGCGATCGATGAGGGGATCGTGCTGACGGTCGGCGAACCGATCGACCGCATCGCCCGGATGGAAGCGCTGTTCGATGACATCCGCGAGCGGATCGGCGAGGTCGACCGGATCATCGCCTTCGACTGCGTGCTCAACCGGATCGACGCCGAGCAGCGCCAGCTCGGCAGCAAGGTGTCGGCGCTCTACGGCGCCAACCGGGTGATTGGTTTCAACACCTATGGCGAGCAATATCACGCGCTGCACGTCAACCAGACCTTCAGCGGGCTGGCGATCGGGAAATGACGATGGCGGCGGACCGGCGCGACGGGGCGGACGACACCGAGCTGGAGGCGCTGCGCGAGGAGCTGCGCAAGCTGCGCAAGATCAACGCCGCGCTGATCGACCGGGTCGAGCGCTCGACCGACATGGCCGGCAACGCCTTCTCGATGTTCGAGACGGCGATCTCGCTGGAGGCGATGGTACGCGACCGCACCTCGCAGCTGGAGGATGCGCTGGCGAAGCTGGCCCAGGCCAATGCCGACCTCGCCCGCGCCCATGGCCTGGCCGATGCGGCGCGGATGCGGCTTCGCGACGCAATCGATTCGATCAACGAGGGCTTCGTCCTGTTTGACGCCGAGGACCGGCTGGTGTTGTTCAACGAGGCGTATCTTGGATTCTGGCCCGCGCTGGCCGGGCAGATCCGCGAGGGGATGAGCTTCGACGAGATCGCCCGCCTCGCCGCCGAACAGGAGCGGCCGGGCGGATCGCTGGTTGCGCCGGACCGCTGGGTATCGGATCGGCTCGCGCGGCACGGCATCGCCGACGGCGGCCATGTCCAGGCGCTGGCCGATGGCCGCTGGGTCCAGATCAACGAGCTGCGCACCAGCGAAGGCGGCATCGTCGGCATCTACACCGACATCACCGAAGCCAAGGCCGAGGACGCTCGCGAACGCGCGCGCGAGCTGGCGGAGCGCAACCTGGTGCTGCAGGCGACGCTCGACAACCTGTCCGAAGGCGTCTGCGTGTTCGACGATGCCGGCCAGCTCAGCGCGTGGAACGAGGCGCTGCAACGCATCCTGCGGCTGCCCGACGGCTGGACGCAGGCGATCGCCGATCACCAGGGGCTGGTCGACTGGTGCCGGACCCGGCTCGGCATGCGCGACAAGGGCTGCCTCGACTGGCGCGGGAACAGCGCAGGGGCAGGGCGCATCGAGCGGCTCTGCCCGGCGGGCGATCGCAGCTTCGAGGTGCGCAGCACCGCGATGGAGCGCGGCGGGCAGGTAATCGGCTTCACCGATGTCACCGATGTCCAGCGTGCCCAGGCCAGCCTGCGCGAGACCGCCGATACCCTCGAACGCCGCGTGTCGGAGCGGACCGGCGAGCTGGTCGAGGTCAACCGCCGGCTGGAGGCCGAGGTCACCGAGCGCCGCGCCATCGAGGCGGCGCTGCTCGACGCCAAGACCGTGGCCGAGAAGGCCAACCTCTCCAAGACCCGCTTCCTCGCCGCCGCCAGCCACGACCTGCTCCAGCCCCTCAACGCGGCGCGGTTGTTCGTCGCGGCGCTCGGCGACCGGCGCCTGGCGCTGCCCACCCGCGCGCTGGTCAGCCAGACCTCGACCGCGCTCGATTCGGTCGAGGACCTGCTGGAGGCGCTGCTCGAGATCAGCCGGCTCGACGCCGGGGCGATCCAGCCCGAGATCAGCGACTTCCGGCTCGACCGGATGCTGCGCACCCTGCAGGTCGAATTCGCGCCGCTGGCGCAGTCGGCGGGGCTGGAACTGACCATCGACGCGCAGCCGATCTGGGTGCGATCCGACATCCGATTGCTGCGCCGCGTGCTGCAGAACCTGCTGTCCAACGCGATCCGCTACACGCCGCAGGGATCGGTCGCGCTGCGTTGCCGCACCGGCGGCGACGGCGTCGAGATCGACGTGATCGACACCGGCCCCGGCATCGCCGCCGACAAGCAGCAATTGATCTTCGAGGAATTCCGCCGGCTCGACACGCGCCCGTCGGGCAAGGGCCTGGGTCTCGCCATCGTCCGCCGCGCGATCGACATGCTCGGCCATGCGATTCTGCTGCGATCGGCGCCGGGGGCGGGGGCCTGCTTCACCGTGAGCGTGCCGCGCGGCGTCGAGCGCTGCGAATCCGAGGAGGCCGAGGCTGGCACCGCACGGGGGCGGTCGATGACCGGGCTGCGTATCCTGATCGTCGACAATGAGCGCAGCATCCAGACCGGGATGCGCACCCTGCTCAGCGGCTGGGGCTGCACGGTGACGACGGCCGACGGCTTTGCCGAGGCGGTCGCCGCGATCGACCGCGACGCGCGGCCCGACATTGTCCTTGTCGACTATCACCTGAAGGACGGCGAGACCGGCGACGAGACGATCGCGCGGCTCCAGGCGCATCTCGGCGTCCCGCTCCGCGCGATCATGATCTCCGCCGACCGCGGCGAGGAGCTCAAGGCCAAGATGGCCGTCCAGGCGATCCCACTGCTGAGCAAGCCGGTCAAGCCGGCGCAACTCCGGGCGCTGTTGCGGACGATGCTGGACTGATCTCGGGGAGCGGATTCGTCCCCGATCGCGCATGGGCGTGCCCCGATGCCCGATCCCTTGGCCGGAAATCCTCATATTGCGGCGAATTCGCCACTGGTTTCCGGCCGGCGCCGCGATAATCTCCCCGCCATGCGCTTGGGCTTCGCCGGACTGGGACTGATGGGGACGCCGATGGCGGCCAATCTCTGCCGGTCGGGCGTGCGACTGACCGTCTATAACCGCTCTCCCGAGAAAGCGGCTCCGCTCGTGGCGCTGGGCGCCGAACGCGCGCCGACCCCCGCGCATCTGTTCGCCGCTTCGGACGCGGTGATATTGATGCTGGCCGACGACGCGGCGGTCGACGCCGTCCTCGATCGCGGCGGGCCCGACTTCGCCGGCCATGTGCGCGGGCGCCTGATCATCAACATGGGCACCCATGCGCCCGACTGGTCGCGGCAATTGGCGCGCGACGTCACGGATGCCGGCGGCGTCTTCGTCGAAGCGCCGGTTTCCGGATCGCGCGGGCCGGCGGAGACGGGCGATCTCGTCGCCATGCTGGCCGGCCCGGCCGAGGCGGTAGCGAAGGCGAAACCCGTCCTGGTGCCGATGTGCCGCGATCTGCTCGCGGTCGGGGAGGTCCCCTCGGCGATGGCGCTCAAGATGGCGGTCAACCTCTATCTGGTCGGATCGGTCGCTGTGCTTTCCGAAGCGGCGCATTTCGCGGCCCGGTCCGGGGTGGAACTGGCGCATCTCGCCGCGGTGATCGGGGAAGGTCCGCTCGGCAGCGGCGTCGCCAGGGCCAAGCTGGCCAAGATGATCGGCCGCGACTTCACGCCGCAGGCGGCGATCCGTGACGTCGTGAAGAATGTCCGGCTCATAGGAGAGAGCGCAGCGGCTGCGGGGGCCGATGCCCCGCTGCTCGCCGTCAGCCGTGGACGCTTCGAGCTGGCATCGGCCATGGGGAGCGACGAACTCGACATGGCCGCCGTGCTGACCACCTATGAACGACGCGGCGTACCGCTCCGATGAAGCCTCCGCGCCATCCCGCGCTCGTCGCCGCCGATGTGCCGGCGCGGACGGGCAGCAACTATCCGCCCGAATTCGCGATCCGCGTCGCCGGCCGGCGCAAGCAGCCGCTCGGCGATGCATTCGGGCTCACCAATCTCGGCGTCAACCGGACGACGCTGCCGCCCGGTTGCCAGTCCGCGTTGCGCCATCGCCACCACGTGCAGGACGAGTTCGTCTATGTGCTGTCGGGCCAGCTCTTCCTCGTCAGCGACGAGGGGGAAACGCTCCTGCACGCGGGCATGTGCGCCGGCTTTCCCCATGGCGGGAGCGCCCACCACCTCGTCAATCGATCGGACACCGACGCCGTCTATCTTGAGATCGGCGATCGCTTCCCCGGCGACGGGGCCGACTATCCAGACGACGATCTCAAGGCCGAGCAGAGCGAAAAGGGGTGGCGCTTCACCCGGAAGAACGGGGAGCCCTTCTGAATCATGCTGGCAACCACGATCCTCGCGCTCGAAACCGCCCTGGCGTCGAGCGTCACCATCACCATCGACGTGCTCGCCATGGCAAACCATGTCTGCCGGGCGGAAGGACGTCCGCCGGCGTTCGACGTCCGACTGACCGGTCCCGGCGCGCATCTCTTCCGGCCGTTCCTCGCCTTTCCCGAGGCACGGCATGAAGCGGCGGAGCTGTTCGTCATCCCCGCCCAGGGCTTCTCCAAGGCCGACGACTATGTCGAGCGGCTCGCCCGACCGGACGTGGTCGCGGCGCAGGGCATCGTCGCGGAGGCGATCGAGGGCGGTGCGCAGGTTGCGAGCTCCTGCACGGGAACCTTGCTGCTGGCGGGAACCGGCGCGCTCGACAACCGGCGTGCGACCACCGCCTGGTGGCTGGCGCCCACGGTCCAGGAGCTGTTCCCGGCTGTCCTGCTCGACACCACCGAGCTGGTGACCACCGACGGGCCGTTCACGACGGCGGGCGCCGCGATGGCGCAGATGGACCTGATGGTCGGCCTGGTCGCGCGCCATGCGGGTGCGGAGATCGCCGAAGGCTGCGCGCGGCGGATGCTGCTCGACGAACGGCGTTCGCAGATTCCCTATATGGCGGTCGGCCTGCTCGCCGCCTCCAGCGAAAGCGTCGAACGCGCCGTTGCCTGGGCAAGGCCGCGCCTGGGTCAAGGTATCGGGGTAAGCGATATCGCGGCGGCGACCGCGCAGTCGCCCCGCACCTTCTCGCGCAGGGTCACCGAGGCGACCGGGCTGTCGCCGATCCAGTTCCTCCAGCAGCTCCGGGTGGAAGAGGCGGTCAAGCTGATCGAGACGACGGCCCTGCCGTTCGAGGAGATCGCCTGCCGCGTCGGCTATGCCGATCCGTCGACCTTGCGGGGCCTGATCCGTCGCGGCGGCGGCCTGGGCCCGCGCGAATTGCGGGCCCGCGCGCGATCGAGGCGGGCCAGGGAACGGCTTCCGCTGACCAGGGGAATCGCGTCATGACGATATCGAGCGCAACCGCATTCGCCGCCGATTGGGTCGCGGCGTTCAACGCCCATGACCTGTCGCGGGTGCTGTCCCATTATGCGGACGATATCGAGCTCGTCTCGCCCATCTATCTCGACTTTACCGGCGGGGCGACCGACATGCTGTCCGGCAAGGAGGCGCTTCGCGGCTATTTCGGCGCGGCGCTCGATCGCTATCCCGATCTGCGCTTCACCCTGCTGGAGATCGCGGAGGGTACGCGCGGGCTGTGCCTGCGCTACCACAGCAACATCGGCGATCGCATCGCCATGGAATGCATCGAGCGCGATTCCGCCGGCCGGGCACGCCGGGCGATTTGCCATTATGTCGACCATCGGGCTCAGGGAAGGGAGGACCATGGCAGTTGACGACGGGGTTGGCGGGACCGCTTCTCGTGGCGGTCGAGGGGCGGGATGGCTGCGCCGGGCCATGCTGGGCTGTGCGGCCTTCATCGCCCTGGCGCCGGCGGGTGCGGCCGAACCGGGAGGCAAGGGCGCGCAGGTTCCGTCCGAGACGCTCGTCGAGTTCGCGCGTCCCCATCAACTCGTCGACATCGGCGGGCGGAAGCTGAACCTGTTCTGCATGGGGGCGGGGCCCCGGACCGTGCTGTTCGACGCCGGCGGGAGCGACTGGTCGGTGATCTGGGCGCTGGTGCTACCCGAGGTTGCGAAGCATGCTCGGGCCTGCGCCTATGACCGCGCCGGACTGGGTTACAGCGATCCCGCCGCCGGACCGCGATCGCCGATCGCCATCGTCGAGGATCTTCACGCCTTGATCCGGGCTGCCGGGATCGAGACGCCGCTGGTGCTGGTCGGCCACTCGCTCGGCGGCTTCCACACCAAGCTCTATACGCGGCTGTATCCGGAGGACGTGGCGGGGCTCGTCCTGATCGACCCGGCCGAGGAGCGCTCGTCCGAGCGTGTCCGCGCGTTGCTGCTGAAGCGCTATGGCGCTTCGCTGACTGCGCGGCTGGAGCTGCGCGACAATGACGGGCTCGGCCTGTTGCTGGCCCGCTTCGAGCGATGCGTCGCAGCGGCGAAGGACGGCGATCTCGATCCGCAGTCGCCGCTCTACAGGCGATGTTCCGACCCGGTCCGGCCGGCGCTGGGGCCGGCGATCGCGGCCGAGCGGGCGCGCATCCAGGTGACGCGGAGCTATCAAGAGACCCAGGGCTCCGAGGTGATCAACAGCGTCTATGGCAAGGCGGCGGGCGACCCGATCTATGCCGCGCTGTTCCGTCCCGGGGTGTTCGGCAACAAGCCGCTGATCGTGCTTACCCACGGCCGGTTCGACGCTGACGATCCCTTCGATGTCGCCGATTTCCAGTCGGGGCTGTGGTTGCACGAACAGACGGCGGGCCTGTCGCGCCGCGGACGGCATCGCGTGGTTCCGGACACCAGCCACAATATCGAGATCGACGACCCTGCGGCCGTCATCGATGCGGTCGTGGAGGTGCTGGGCTCCTCGTCCCGCTAGAATTCCTCGCCGGTGAAATGCACCCGGTTGGCCTTGATCACGGCCTGCGTCCGGCTGAACACGCCCATCTTCTGGAGGATGGCGGAGACATGGGCCTTCACGGTCGTCATCGATACGCCCAGGTCGTGGGCGATCTGCTTGTTGAGGCGGCCGTTGACGAGCTGGACGAGGACGGTCTTCTGCTGCGGGGTCAGGCTCTCTATCCGCTGCAATATGTCGGCTTCCTCCGAGGCTATCTCGGCCGGCTCGCCGATCGCGGCGGGGAGGTAGATCTCGCCCGAGACGATGCGGTGGAGCGCGTCGACGATCAGGCTGCGTTTCATCGACTTGGGGATGAAACCAGCGGCACCAGCGCCGAGCGCCTCCTGGATGATCGCGCGATCGAAGGCGCCCGAGACCATCACGACAGGCAGGATCGGATAACGCGACCGCAACAGGCGCAGGCCGTCGAGCCGCTTGACGTCAGGGATGTTGAGATCGAGCAGGATGAGGTCGAAATTGCTCTGCTTCTCCAGCGTGGCGAGCGCCTCGTCCATCGACGCGGCCTCGAAGATCTCGCACCCGTCGAAGGTCACCGCGATGACGCTCCGCAGGCCGTCGCGGACCAGCGGATGATCGTCGATGATCAATATGCGTTCCATCGTCGCGTCGGCGACCATGTCGTCCTGCATCATGTTACCCCGCAACGGATGATCCGACATTATCGGGGGCACGGCAAGCCGCGCCTGTGGTCCGCCGCGCCCCCAATGGATCATCGCTCCGTGCTCCTCACCTGGCGAGCTTGAACACCCAGAGCGAACCGCCCTGGTTGATGTCCTTGAAGGACTTGGCGACCTCGCCGCCCCACAGCGGCACCGCGCCGCCCCAGCCCGACATGACCGCGACATATTGCTCGCCGTCCTGTTCCCAGGTGACCGGCGATCCGACCACGCCCGATCCGGTCTGGAACTTCCACAGCTCTTGCCCGGTCTTGGCGTCGAACGCCTTCAGATAGCCCTCGGGCGTGCCGGTGAAGACAAGGTTGCCGGCGGTGGTCAGCACGCCGCCCCACAGCGGCGCCTTGTTCTTGTACTCCCACACGATCTTGCCGGTCTTCGGGTCCATCGCGCGCAGCGCGCCGATATGATCCTCGGCGATCGGCTTGATCGTGAAGCCCGCGCCCAGATAGGCGGCGCCCTTCTTGTAGGCGATCGGCTCGTTCCAGATGTCCATGCCCCAGTCGTTCGACGGAATGTAGAACAGGCCGGTGTCCTGGCTGTACGCCATCGGCATCCAGTTCTTGCCGCCGAGGAAGCTGGGCGAGGCGAAGACGCTTGTTCCCTTCTCGGCGGTCGGCGCGCCAGGGCGGTTGGCGTCGATATAGTTGGGACGGCCCTTGGCGTTGAAGCCGTTCGCCCAGGTCGTCTGCATCACGAACTTGTGCGCGCCGATGAACTTGCCGTTGGTGCGGTCGA
The DNA here is from genome assembly GCF_900167915.1 of Rhizorhabdus histidinilytica. Taxonomy (GTDB): domain Bacteria; phylum Pseudomonadota; class Alphaproteobacteria; order Sphingomonadales; family Sphingomonadaceae; genus Rhizorhabdus; species Rhizorhabdus histidinilytica. Next base: position 31,043 of record NZ_FUYM01000021.1, read on the forward strand.
GCACGAAGAAATAGCCGTTGCGGTCGGCCTTCGCGCCCAGCTTCATCGGCTTGCCGTTGATCGTCGCGTCGAACGGGATGAACTCGTTGACGCCATCGAAGTCCCAGCCGTCGTGCGGCGTGGTCTGGAAATGCCATTTGATCACGCCGGTGTCGGGATCGATGGCGAGCGTCGACGAGGTGTAGAGGTTGTCGCCGGGGCGCAGATGGCTGTTCCACGGCGCCGGGTTGCCGGTGCCGAAGTAGAGCAGGTTGGTCTCGGGATCATAGGTGCCGCCGAGCCAGGTCGCGCCGCCGCCGGTCTTCCACAGGTCGCCCTGCCAGCTCGCGTTGAGCTTGCCGGTGATGCCGTTGTCCTTGCCGTTGAGCGAGCCCATGTGGCCCTCGATCGTCGGACGGCGCCAGACCAGCTCGCCGGTCTCGACGTCGCGCGCCTCGACCGCGCCGACGATGCCGAACTCGCCGCCCGAATTGCCGTATATCACCTTGCCCTTGACGATGATCGGCGCGGCGGTGGCGCTGTAGCCGGCCTGGTAGTCGGCGACCTTCTTGTTCCAGATGACCTTGCCGGTCTCGCGATTGAGCGCGACGAGATGCGCGTCGAGCGTCGCGAAGATGATCTTGTCGCCATAGATGGCGGCGCCGCGGTTCACCACGTCGCAGCAGGGCATGATCCCTTCGGGGAGTCGGGCGTCATATTGCCACTTCTCCTCGCCGGTGCGGGCGTCGAAGGCGAACAGACGCGAATAGCTGCCGGTGACGTAGATGGTGCCGTCATAGACGATCGGCTGCGCCTCCTGGCCGCGCTGCTTCTCGCCGCCGAGCGAGGCGGAGAAGGCGGGGACCAGCTTGGCGACATTGTCGGTGCTGATCGCCTTGAGTGGGCTGAAGCGCTGGGCGCGGGGCCCCATGCCATAGGTCAGCACGTCGCCGGTCGAGGCGGCGTCGTTCATCAGATCGGCGTCGGTGGGGCCGTTCGCCTGCGTCGGCGCCGTCGCCGCCGCGAGCGCGAGCGCGGCCGCCCCGGCCAGCGTACGCAGCATGGATCCTTTCATCTCAATCCTCCCTTGTTGAAGACGCCCGGACCGGCATCCCTGATGAAACAGCCTATTGGACCGACGCAGAGCGACAATTGGACCTTGGGTCGCCCCTCAGGCGGCCAGTGCGGGTGCATAGGTGACGCCGTGCGCGGCGAAGATCGCCTTCAGCTCGCCTGACGCGGTCATCGCCGCCACGATCTCCTCGACCGCATCGCCAAGCGTGCGGCTGTTCTCCTTGACCGCCATGCCGATGTCCCAGCCGGGTGAGGTGAAGGCGGGCAGGGGCATCTTGCGCCGGTCGAGCGTACGGCCGCCGGAGTCGTGCAGGCCCGCCTCTATCTGGGCACGGCTGGCGAGAACGGCGTCGGCCTTGCCGCCGGTCACGGCCGCGACCGCCTCCGCGCCCGACATATAATGGGTGACGTCCTTCGCGAGGATGCCGCCGAACGCGCCGATCAGGTAGAAGTCGGGGATGCTGTCGAGCTCTGCCGCCAGCCGCTTACCGCGCCATTGGGTCGGTGGCGCCTCGCAGTCGAGCGCGCCCGGCGCACAGGCGAGCTGGAAGCTCTCCCGATAATAGGGCGCGATGATCGCGACCTGGTCGTTGCGCGAGGCGAAGGTCCGGTCGAACGGGATGTGGAGCATCAGGTCGGCCGGCATGAAGCCGAGCAGCCCGCCCTTCCACACCGCGTTGCGCAGATCGTCGTCGACGCTCTCGTCGGCGATGATCTCGGCCAGGTCGACACGCACCCCCAGCTTGTCCGCGATCGCGCGGGCCAGGTCGGCGTCGATGCCGTGGACCTTGCCGGCCTCGGTCCACGACCAGGGCCGGTTGTCCTTGTAGACCGCGATGCGCAGCACGCCGAGCGCCTTGACCTTGGCGAGCGGCGCGGCCTCGGCCAGCGCAGGCAGCAGGGCGAGCCCAGCGGCCGCCGCCGCGCCGAGCAGCAGCCCCCGGCGGCCGATCATCCTTCGTGCTTGGTTTCGAGCCAGGCGCGGATCGCCCAGCCGGCCTTCTGGCCCAGCACCTCGCCGAACGGAGGCATATAGACCTTCCCGTCATGCGCGGAACCGTGCTGGAAGCGCTCGATGAACCACTGGTCGCCGCTCTCGCCCAGTTCCAGGTAGCGCAGGTCGGGGGCGATGCCTCCCGACTCCGCGTCGAGCCCGTGGCAGCGTGCGCAGTTCTGGCCATAGGCCGACTGGCCGATCGCGATCGCCTTGGCGTTGCCGCTATAGGGGTTCTTCTCGAGCCATTCGGGCCCGATGTCGGGCAGCGCGCTGGTGTCGACCGCCTGCGGGGTGACGTTGCCGTGCGCCATCAGCGCGGTGGCCATCGTCGCGGCCATCAGCGCCGCCGAACCCACCAACGCTATCCTTGCGAATTCCATGATCCATCCTCGCCTGTCGGCCATACGGCCTTTCTGGAAGCATATTAGGCCGATGGGATCGGCGCCCCCATTGGCCTTTGGTACAATCCCTCGCCCCGGCACCGGGGACTAGACCTTCGGGCGGAAAGATCGGGAGAGGCATGGGATGAGGTGGATCGCATGGTGTGCGCTGGGCATGATCGCCGCTCCGGCCGCCGCGGAGACGCTCTATGTCTCCAACGAGCGCGGCAACAGCGTCAGCGTGATCGATGCCGATGCGGGCCGGACGATCGCCACCTGGCCGGTCGGCGGTCGGCCGCGCGGCATCACCCTGTCGCGCGACGGGCGCTTCATCTATCTGTGCGCCAGCGCCGATCATGCGGTGCAGGTGATCGACCGGGCGACCGGCAAGGTCGTGGCCGAGCTGCCCTCGGGCCAGGACCCCGAGCAATTCTTCCTGTCGCGCGACGGCGCCACGCTGTTCATCGCCAATGAGGACGACGCCGCGCTGACCGCGGTCGACGTCGCCGCGCGCAAGGTCGCCTTCCAGGTGGACGTCGGCGGCGAGCCCGAAGGCGTCGCGCAGAGCCCGGACGGCAAATGGGTGGTCGTCACGTCCGAGGAGGACAATGTCGTCAACTGGATCGACCTGGCGAGCCGGACGATGGCGGAGGCGATGCCGGTCGACCTCAGGCCTCGCCATGTCGAGTTCACCGGCGACGGGCGCGAGCTGTGGGTCGCGGCCGAGGTCGGCGGAACCGTCCAGATCGCCGACGTCGCGACACGCAAGGTGGTCGACACGCTCCGCTTCGCCATCCCCGGCGTCGCCTCCTACCGCATCCTGCCCTGCGGCATCCGCTTCACCCCCGACGGCCGGACCGCGATCGTCGCGCTCGGCCGGGCCGATCATGTCGCGCTGGTCGACGTCGCGACCCGCAAGGTCCGCGCCTATGTGCCGGTCGGCCGCCGGGTGTGGCACGTCGCGGTCGGCGCGGACGGGCGGCGGGCCTATGCCGCCAATGGCCTTTCGGACAATGTATCGGTGATCGACCTCGCTGCCGCGAAGGTCGTCGCGACGGTCCCGGCGGGCGAAAGCCCTTGGGGAATCGTGGTCGCGCCCTGATCCCCGGTCGGTCGCCCGGCCCAAAGGACGAGAACCAAAGTCCAATTTCGGCGCCCGGGCCTTCCCCCGACAGTCACCCCCGGCCGGCATCGACCGGCGGCATAACGGGAGGATGACATGGGAAGGAAGATGCTCCTGCGCGGCGCCTGCGCGGCGGTCCTGCTGGCGGCGACGGCGAGCCCGGCGATGGCCGGAAGCTCGGCCGAGCTGCTCAAGCGGCTGCACGAGAAGGGGATTTTGACCGACGACGAATATCAGCAGCTCCTGAAGCAGGACGATGTGCCGTCCGCATCCGCCGCTTCGGGGCCGTCCTGGGTCGACGACAAGTCGATCGTCCGGGTCAACGGCAGCGGCCTCGGCCTTCAGGTCGGCGATATCGCGCTCAAGATCTCGGGATCGGTCAATGGCTTCTACGTCCATGACAATGGCGACAATCCGGGCCCGACCAGGACCGTCGTCGGCGGAGTCGCGACGGTCGGCTCCAACAGCTCGGCGATCCGCAACGGCCTGCTGCCCGGCTTCCTGAAGATCGAGGCGAGCACCACGCTCGACGGTTGGGATGTCGGCGCGCATTTCGGTATCTATCCCGGCATCAACTCGGTCAGCTATGTCGGCGGCGGCGCCAACAGCGGCGGCAATCCCCGCGCCTTGCAGACCAGCGGCATCGACTTCCGTCAGACCTTCCTGACCTTCGGCCGCAAGGGCTTCGGCGAGGTGAAGATCGGCCGCGACATCGGCCTTTACGGGTCCGAGCAGATCCTCAACGACATCACCCTGCTGTCGTCGGGCACCCCGGCGGGCAACGTCGCCCCGTCGAACACCACGCTCGGCCGGATCGGCACCGGCTATATATACACCGACTTCCAGCCGCAGATCACCTACACCACGCCCAGCCTGGCCGGTTTCCAGGCGAGCGTCGGCATCTTCGAGCCCCTCAGCTCGCTGACCGGTCCCGCCGAATCGAACAAGCAGCCCGGCTTCCAGGCCAAGCTGGTCTATGACGGCAAGCTGGGCGGGGTCGCGACGCGGCTGTGGCTGGCCGGCATCACCCAGAAGCACAATGTCGTCGGCGGGCCCGATTATACCGGCAGCGGCTTCGACACCGGCGCCAAAGTCACGGTCGGCCCGGTCACGCTGGTCGGCACCTATTATGACGGCTCGGGGCTCGGCACGACCGCGCTCAACCTGTTCGACACCGACGGCCTCGGCAACAAGCGCGACAGCCACGGCTTCTATCTGCAGGGCCTGGCGACCTTCGGGAAGGTCTCGGTCGCGGGTAGCTATGGCGAGAGCAATCTCGACTATGCCAACCTCGCCGACGCGGTCGCCAATCCGGCGCTGGTCGACAAGAACAGCAGCTGGGTAGGGCAGGTGCGCTACGGGCTGAACAGCTGGGTCACGCTGATCAGCGAATATGTCCACACCCGGTCGAAGGCGCACAACGGCAACAAGGCGTCCTCGAACGCGATCGCCAGCGGTGCGATCCTGTTCTTCTGACCCAAGGGCCAATGTCCAGGGGCGGAGGCGGTGTCCTATCGAGGATGCCGCCTCCTGCCGTTCCAGGCAGGTGTTGGGGGAGGATAGACATGCGGATGTTCCGCTTCTTGCCGCTGCTTGCGCTGGTCCTGCCGGCGGCAGCCGTTGCCGAGGACGATGCGGGTGAAATCGTGGTGCAGGGCGAAGGTCTGCCGCTGCCACCGGGCACGCCCGCCTATGGCGCCGTGATCGTCGATCGCGCCCGCTTGGCGAACAGCGCGTCGAACCGCATCGAGTCGGTCCTGTCCGATATCGCCGGCTTCCAGCAGTTCCGCCGATCGGACAGCCGATCGGCCAATCCGTCCGCGCAAGGGGCGACCCTGCGCGCGCTCGGCGGCAATGCATCGAGCCGGACGCTCGTACTGCTCGACGGCGTACCAATGGCCGACCCCTTTTTCGGCTATATCCCGTTCAGCGCGTTGGTGCCCGAGCGGCTCTCGCTGATCCGAGTCACGCGCGGCGCGGGCGGCGGCGCTTTCGGGGCGGGGGCGGTCGCGGGCACGATCGAGCTGGCGAGTGCCGGGCGGGAGGCGATGCCCGCGCTCGCCGCCTCAGCCTTCTACGGCAGCAGGGATGCGACCGAGCTGTCGGCCGGGCTGGCCACGGGCGTGGGCGGCGGCTTCGTCACCCTGTCGGGTCGCTGGGATCGGGGCGACGGTTTCCAGACGACCCCGTTCGCGCAGCGCGGCGTGGCCACGGTTCCCGCCCGCTACGAGGGTTGGTCGACGGCGCTTCGTGCAGTCGCGCCGCTCGGCGACGATATCGAGATCCAGGCGCGCGGGCTGGTCTTTCGCGACGATCGCACCTTGCGCTTCCGGGGCGCCGACAGCGGCAGCGAAGGACAGGACGCCAGCGTGCGGCTGATCGCGCGTGGGCCGTGGCAGGTCGACGCGCTCGCCTATCTGCAGCTCCGCAACTTCTCCAATGTCGTGGTCAGCTCGACCAGCTTCCGCCGCTCGCTCGACCAGCGCAACACGCCGTCGACCGGTCTTGGCGGCAAGATCGAACTGCGCCCGCCATTGGGAGACGCGCATCTGCTGCGTTTCGGCGCCGACCTCCGGCGCGCCTCGGGCGACATGTTCGAGGACGCCTACAACGCGTCGACCGGCGCGCTCACCGCGCGCCGCCATGCTGGCGGGCGGCAGACCACCGCCGGCGCGTTCGTCGAGGACGACTGGACGATCGGCCGGCTGGTGCTGACCGGCGGCGCGCGCGCCGATCATTGGTCGATCGCGCACGGATTCTTCCGGGCGCGCAATGCCGCCGATCTGCCGACCGCCGACAACCGTTTCGCCCGGCGGAGCGGCTGGGAGATATCGGGACGGGCCGGCGCGCTGCTGCGCCTGTCGGACGCGGTGGCGCTGCGTGGGGCGGGTTATACCGGCTTCCGCCTGCCGACCCTCAACGAGCTCTACCGGCCCTTCGTGGTCTTCCCGATAACGACCCAGGCCAATGCACAGCTGAAGCCCGAGAAGCTGAAGGGCGTCGAGGCCGGACTCGATCTGGCGCCGCTGCCGGGCGCGACCTTCGGCATCACCGCCTTCTACAACCGGCTCGGCGATGCGATCGCCAACGTCACGATCGGCGCCAATCTGCGTCAGCGGCGCAACGTCCGGGCGATCGTCGCCAAGGGCGTCGAGCTGACCGGCGCCGGGCGCTGGGGAGACGTCGCGCTGACCGCCTCATACGCCTATAGCCATGCGACGGTCGATGCGCCGGGTGGGGCATTCGACGGCCTCGTCCCCGCGCAGAGCCCCCGCCATGCGGCCAGCGCGACACTGGCCTGGGAGCCTCGACGGGGGCCGGCGTTATCGGCGACGCTGCGTTATGTCGCGCGCCAATATGAGGACGATCTGCAGGTCGATGCACTGCCCCATGCGCTGACCGTCGACGCGGTCGCGCGGCTGCCGCTGGGCGGTGGCTTCAGCCTCGTCGCCCGCGGCGAAAATCTGTTCGACGAGACCGTCGTCACCCGCAACGTCGCAGGATCGATGGACCTCGGCACGCCACGGACGCTGTGGATCGGCGTCAAGTTCGAAGGATAGGAGCACCCATGGCCGACAACCTCTATCCCGTGCCCGCCAGCTGGGCGGCCAAGAGCCGGATGACCGCCGCCGAGCGCGCCGCCGACCATGGCTTCTCGCTCGCGTCGCCGGAGCGCTACTGGCTCGACCGTGCCGGGCGGCTCGACTGGTTCCGCTTCCCGACCAAGGCCGACGAGAGCAGCTTCGACGAGGCGGATTTCCAGGTGAAGTGGTTCGCCGATGGCGAGCTCAACGTGTCGGTCAACTGCATCGACCGGCACCTGGCCGAGCATGGCGACCAGGTCGCGATCGTCTGGGAGCCCGACGACCCGGCCGAGGCGCCGCGCCGTTTCACCTATGCCCAGTTGCATGAGGAGGTCTGCCGCCTCGCCAATGTCTTGAAGGCCCATGGCGTGAAGAAGGGGCATCGGGTCACCATCTACCTGCCGATGATCCCGGAGGCGGCGTTCGCGCTGCTCGCCTGCGCGCGGATCGGGGCGATCCACTCGGTGGTGTTCGGCGGCTTCTCCCCCGATGCGCTGGCCGGGCGCATCCAGGATTGCGACAGCAGCGTCGTCATCACCGCCGACCATGGCCGGCGCGGCGGCAAGCTCGTCCCTCTCAAGGCCAATGTCGACGAGGCGCTGAAGCAATGCACCAGCGTCGAGACGGTCGTCGTCGTTCGCGCGACGGACGGTGCGGTCGAGATGGTGCCAGGCCGCGACGTCTGGCTGGATGAAGCCATCCGACATGTGGCGGCGGACTGCCCGCCTGAGCGCATGAATGCGGAGGACCCGCTGTTCATCCTCTACACGAGCGGGTCGACCGGCAAGCCCAAGGGCGTCGTGCACACGACCGGCGGCTATCTGCTGTGGGCGAGCCTGACCCATGAGCTGTGCTTCGACTATCGACGCGGCGACGTCTTCTGGTGCTCGGCCGATATTGGCTGGGTCACCGGCCACAGCTATATCGTCTACGGCCCGCTCGCCAACGGCGCGACGACATTGATCTACGAAGGCGTGCCCAACTGGCCGAGCCCGAGCCGGATGTGGGAGGTGGTCGACCGACACGGCGTCCACACGCTGTTCACCGCGCCGACCGCGCTGCGCGCGCTGATGCGCGAAGGTGATGATTTTGTTGCCGGAACCTCGCGCAAATCCCTGAGATTGCTGGGGACGGTTGGCGAACCGATCAACCCCGAGGCATGGCGCTGGTATCATGAAGTGGTCGGTGAGGGACGCTGCCCGATCATCGACACTTGGTGGCAGACCGAAACGGGGGCGGCGATGATCGCGCCGATGCCGGGGGCGACCGCACTGAAACCGGGCAGCGCCACGCTGCCGATGCCGGGCGTCGCGCCTGAGCTGGTCGACGCCGAGGGACGACCGGTCGAGGGGACGGGCGAGGGCAATCTGTGCATCGCGCGGAGTTGGCCGGGGCAGATGCGCACCGTGTGGGGCGACCATGCCCGCTTCTTCCAGACCTATTTCTCGACCTATCCCGGCAAATATTTCACCGGCGACGG
>NZ_FUYM01000002.1 GCF_900167915.1 Rhizorhabdus histidinilytica
AACCCAAGTGTCGCGGGGTGGAGCAGCCCGGTAGCTCGTCAGGCTCATAACCTGAAGGTCACAGGTTCAAATCCTGTCCCCGCAACCAACACTCCACCAGCAAAACACAACACGCACATACCACCACCACCCCGCCAGACACTCCGTCTCGCGGGCCGCAACCGCTCGCACCCATATCCCCAGTCGCCGCCGCCCTTTAACGCGAAAGGCGGCATCGTTGCGCCCTTTGCGTACACGCAAATCGACTGCGATGAGCGGACATGGCCGCCAGTGGCCGGCCCGGCGGCGCGACACTGGCCCGATGGCGCTTCGTGGCGTTTGCCGGGATTGGCCGAGCGTAGTCTTACGCGGCTTTTGCATCCGGTTTGAACCTGACCCCGACAGCGGCCCGTATGGGAGCTTTGCGAAAGCACCGACGGACTTTTCGGACGATGATCTCCTCCCATCCGAGCTTTGCGAGGCTGTGAAGCCGCATTGCGGCGATGGGTCTGCGTCGCTCATTTTTCACAGAACGTTGACCCCTGCGGATCGCGTGGGATGCCGCCGTATCGGTTTCTGTTGAACAGCGAAAACACCCCGTCCGCTGCCTAGAAAGCGGCGTCGCCCTTCGTCATGCGACGTCAATTGGGGTAAAGATCATGTCGAATTCCGCCTATCCGCATTCCGTCAGGCGGCGCCTGCTGAGTGCGAGCGCCCTGTCGATCCTGCTTCTCGCTTCCGCCTGCTCCGACGGTATCGGCTTCGATATCGGCAAGGGCGCCGGCCCGACTTCGCCGTCCGGCCCCAGTGGACCGTCTGGCCCCAGTGGACCGTCGGGCCCGAGTGGACCGTCTGATCCGAGCGGCCCAGGTGGCCCGAGCGGCCCCGGGGGCCCCTCCGGCCCCGACGGTCCCTCCGGTCCGGGTGGCCCCACCGGCCCCACCGGCCCCGGCGGTCCGACCGGCCCAGGAGGCCCGACCTCGCCCAGCGGTCCGACGGGACCTGCTGGACCTACCGGACCGACAGGGCCTGCGGGACCCACCGGGCCGACCGGCCCTGGCGGACCAACCGGACCTGGCGGACCGACCGGTCCTGGCGGACCGACTGGTCCGGGCGGCCCGACGGGACCCACGGGGCCGACGGGACCAACCGGCCCGACTGGCCCGACTGGCCCTGGCGGACCGACTGGTCCGACCGACCCGACAGGGCCGAGCGGTCCCTCGGCGGCTCCGGGGACACCGGTGGGCATCTCGATCGGCGGCACTTCGCCGCTGGGCCCGACCGGACCAAGCACGCTGATCGGCGCCAATATCCTGCCGGGCGGTGAACCCTCGACCGGGACCCTGGCCACCGTCGACCTGCTGACCGGGGACGGCACTGTCGCCGACGTCAAGTTGCCGACCAGCGCCGAGGGCCTCAGTGACGGCCTCGCATCGGTCGGCTCGCTTGTTGGCGCCGTCGCCGGCCAGCCCATTGGGGATGCGGTCACCGGGCTGACGGACCGGCTCGCGCCGACATTGAGCCCGGTCACCGGCGCGGTCGACGGCATCCTGTCGCCGGTGCTGGGCGCGGCCAACAATGCGCTCTCGCCGCTCACCGACCCGCTCGTCGGATCGGACGGCGCGCTCGCGCCGCTGACGGGGGCGGTGACCGGCCTGCTCGACGGGGTGGTCGGCAACCTGCCGGGCACGCCGCAGAGTGGCGCCTTCGCAGGACCGCTTGCGGGGATCGACCTGGCGGGCTCGAAGCTCAGCGGCGCATCGACCGGCGATACGCTGGTCGGGCTCAACCTGCTGCCCGGCCCGGCCGGCGCTACGCCGGTCACCGGCACGCTGGCGACGGCCGGCCTCCTGTCGGGTGGGCAGGTGGTCAGCCTCGGCCTGGCCAACACGGCGCCCGGCGTCGAGGCGGGCCTGCAGCCGGTCGTCAACCTGACCGGCGCGCTGCTCGGGCCGCAGGTGGGTGGAACGGTCGGCGAGCTCAGCTCGACGCTGGCGCCGCCGGTCGCGGCGCTGACCTCGACCGTCCAGACGATCGCCAACCCGATCGTCAGCACGGTCAACACGCTCGCGACCCCGGTCGCGGGGCCGCTGCTCACTCCGACCGGTCCGCTCGCGCCCGTCACCAATATCGTCCAGACCGCGGTCTCGACGGTCGGCTCGGCGCTCGCCAACACCGGCGGGGGAACCGGAGGATCGCCGTCGGGCCCGGGGGACATCCTCGCCCCGGTGACCAATGTGGTCGGTTCGGTGCTCGGCGGCGGTACAGGCGGCTCGCCGTCCGGGTCGGGCGACATCCTGGCGCCGGTCACGGGCATCGTCGGTTCGGTTCTCGGCGGAGCCTCGGGTGGTTCGCCGGCCGATCCGGGCGCGGTCCTCGCGCCCGTCACCGGTCTGGTCGGATCGGTTCTCGGTGGAGCGGGGGGGACCGCGCCGACCGGACCGGCAGGACCTCTCGCCCCGGTCACCAACCTGCTCGGTGGCCTGCTGGGCAGGGGCTCCTGACCGCCTCCCGGCCCGCCTCCCATGGGCGGGCCGGGAGCAACCCCTACATCAGAGGCGTCCATCAGATGCTCAATGAAATCTCCTCGAAGCGCGGCGGCGAACTGCTCGACGAACGGCTGTCCTCGCCGGTGCGCTTTCCGTCCTGCCGCCTTCTGTCGAGGGGGGACTGCATCGTCGACCTCCAGGGCGAAGACGCCTCTCGCGAAGGCGGCAGTGACGGGCCCAGCGATCGAGTCCATGTCGGTTCGGTCGTCTGCCTCGATCTGCCGCTGATCGGCCTGCGCAACGCTCGGGTGCTATGGATCCAGGCGGGGCAGGCCTGCTGCCGACTGCTCGTTCCGCTCACCGAGAGCGAATTGCGGGCGTCGGTCGGCGAAAGCCGTCCTGTCCCGCCGCCGATCCCCCGCCCCGTCGGGGGCGGGGTGGCCCAGGCGGTGGAGATCATGCGGATCCCCACCGGCCCCGCGCTCCGACCGGTATCGAGCCTCGCCGACGGGATCGACCGCATGGTGATCCTCAGCCTCACCCTCGTCCTCGCCACCTGGATCGCGCTTTACGTCCTGCCCTTCTGATCCCCTTTCAGGGATTGCCCCAAGGAACGCTTCGGAGAAGCTTTGCTCCCGGCAAAATCTCCGGTCTGTCCGTCCACCCCAAGCGGACCCGGCAGCGTTCGTTGTTCAGCAGGGCGGGATTGTTCCCGTAGCTTTGCGTAACCCCAAGCCGCCGTCCGCTCCCTATAGCGGCGGCGGCTTTCGTTTCAGATCATGAAGGGGAGACGGCCGGCCAGCGGCACGGCGGCGGCGATCGCTATCGCCACGCCATAGGGCACGCCCCGTGCGGTCGCGCGCCTGCCGAACGGCAGGATCAGCAGCGCGAGGATCGCGCCCGTCACGGCCATGATCGCGGCCGCTTCCAGCGCTTCGTTTCCCGGAAGCCACAGCAGCAGCGCAGCGCTCAGCTTGACGTCGCCGCCGCCCCATGCCCGGATCGCAAACAGCAACAGGAGCAGGGGGAAGGCGACCGCGATCACCACCGCCTGCCCGATGAGGCGGGCGAGGAGATCGGGCGCCGCGGCGAGCCAATAGGGTGCCGCCAGCAGCGCGATCAGAACGACGAGGCGGTTCGGGATGATGCGCGACCGGAGATCGGCGATGGCGCAGGCCAGCAGGATCGCCAGCACGGCGACGACGAGCGCGGCGGCCACGCCCGGCATCGGCGGGCACGCCGCCCCGGACCCCGCGATCAGCGCCAGCGGGGCCCCTCGACCCAGGAAACGAGGCTGCGGCGGACGCCGCCGGTGACGGGCAGCACGCGATGCTGCATCCAGGACGGGAAGATCAACAGGCTGCCCCGCGGCGCGAACAGGGCGCCCGGGTGCTGCAGCCCGAAGAATTCGAAGGCGCCGCCTTCATAATCGGACGGGTCCGACAATTGGACCACCAGCGACAATTTGCGGTCGTAAGGGCGGGTCGATTCCAGCCATACGTCCTGATGCCAGTCATATTTGCCATGGCTGGTGCCATGATATTCGGTGAACTGCAGATCGAAGGGGGCGACGATGTCGACACCGAAATTGGTACGGTTCGATGAGACGACGAAGCTCATCAGCCGGGCGACGATCGCCTGCTCCGCGCCGGTGTCGAGCCAGCGCACCACCGAGGAGCGATAGCCGTCGTCCTGTCTCGTATCCTTGGCGAAACCGACCGTCGCCGTCTGCGGCGCATAGCGCAGCCCGCGCTCGATGATGTGGTCGCACTCGTCAGGCGACAGCGCCGATGTCCAAACCTCCCAGACATTGTTCATCGCAGCGCCTCGCTATCGATTTTGCGTATCCGCAAAAATGTCAGAACCCATATCCGAAGCTGCCGAACAGCCGGGCCTTGCGGCTGTAGCCCGGGCCGGGGCGATCGATCGGAACCGCGACCTCGACGCCGAGGCGCACCTTGCCCAACTGGAGACGGACGCCGCCGCCTGCCGACGCGAGCGAGAATTTCTCCGCGGCGATGCCGTAGAAGGGGCGTGCCTCGGTCCGTCCAAGCCCGCCGTCGACGAAGGCGAAAACCGACGTGCCCTTGATTCGGCTCTTCGGCAGGGGCAGCGTCCAGCTCAGTTCGGCGGTGCCGGTCGCGCCGCGATCGGCCGTCACCGTGCCGACACGGAAGGCGCGTCCCGCGCCCGAGCCGCCGAGCGCAAGCCGTTCGGTGACCGGCAGCTTGTCGCGGCTATATTGCGCATTGGTGGTCAGCTTCGCGATCAGGTTCTTGGTGATCGCGTTGACGACCACGGTCTGGACGTTGACCTTGGTGAAGTCCTTTTCGGTGAAGCCTGCGAAGGCCTTGGCATCGAGAATGTCGAGGCCGCGGCTGACGACGGCCGTCATCGCATAGCCGCTCTTCTCGGCCGATCGCGAGAAGCTCGCGCCGAGCCGGATCGCGCGCGACCGATAGTCGCCGAAGCGGGTGTCGAGATAGTAGTTGCTGCTGTCGATACCATCGAGCGAGGCGCTGACCGACAGGTTGGTCTTGTAGGAGCGGATCACCGGATAGCTCAGCGAAATCCCCGCCAGGGTCGCGCGTCCGTCGATGTCGCCGAGCGTGGCGTTGCGCGACTGCGACTTGAGACGCGCCGCGGTAACGGTCGCGGTCATGCCGTTGCTGGCGATCGGCGTCGCATGGCTGACCGTGTAGAACTGGTAGCGATCGGGATGGAGCGGCAGATAGGCGCTGACCTTGGTGGTGTCGCCTTCGCGCAGCAGATTGTTGGCGGTCACGGTCGCCTGCGCCTGGAAAGCGCTGGTCACGTTGCTCACGCCGTTATTGTCGATCGCGATGCCGAGATGGAAAGGGCGGCGGCGAAGCGTGAGATCGAGCGCGAGCGAGCCGGCGGCGTCGAGCTGCCGCACCGACGCCTCGACCGTCTGGCCTGGCATGTCGCGCATCAGCGACAGGCTTCGCTCGAGCACGCTCTTGCGCAGCGGCGTGCTGCGCATGATCCGCGCGATATGCGCCTTGACGAGTTCGGTCGGCGCGTCGTCGGGAAGTCCCTTGATGCTATATTGCTTGACCGCGCCTTCGACCAGCTGGACCGTCAGCACGCCCTGTTCGAGCCGCTGGGCGGGGATCGCCACCGAATAGAAGGCGATGTCGCTCTGCGCATAGACCTTGCCGACCGCTTCGACGATCGCCTTGAGCACGTCCTGGGTGAGTGCCTGGCCGCGATAGGTGGTGGTGATCGCCTCCAGCGTCGCGAGCGGCAGCGAGCTTCCCGCGAAACGGATATTGGTCAGGTTCACCGCCGCGGCGGAAGCGGCGACGTTGAAGGCAGGCCGGGGAATCGAGACGCGCGGCACACCCGGCAGAGTCGGAACGACACGATCGGTCCGATCGCGATCGATGACCGGCGCCTGCGCGCGGTCGGCCTGGATGTCGGCTGCAGCGGGAGCCTGGGCTCCCAGCGGTGAGGCGAGACTCAGCCCGAGCAGGGCCAGGGCTATACGCGGCTTCATCGCTCAAGCACTCCACGGATTACACATACAGGGCAGACGATGCTGCCGTTCCCGGAGCGCCCCTGCCGCTATCGGCGGTACCGCAATCACCGTCGCTTTCACGCGGAACAACAACCGGAGCGGATGGAATCCGACCACTGCCGGTCACGCTTCGCCCTGGGCGACGGTCCCTGGCGATCATCCGGGAAAACAAGGCGGAATCGATGCCGCCGGGAAGAAAGGGCGGATAGGCCGGCGGCGCCGCCCGGCAGGGGCAGTCCGGCCCGGATTTTCGGAGCTGTTCCCTATTCAGCAAGCAAAAAGCGGACGGAAATCACACTGTTCCAGTCGAGATTGTCGGCGTCGATCGGAGACGTCGCGGGAATTTTCGATAAGAACCGATCTGGACCCTGTTTTTCTGGTAAATAAATGGTTATTTTTGAAGGATATGGTTAGCTGATCTTGTCGGGCCGGGAAGATTCTCGATCGGATCGGACATTTCATCATTCATCGCCGATCAGGGCTGTCGGTGAATTGGGAATCCCAGCACCGGGTCCGCGCTTTCCGTGCAGGTTGCGGATACGCAAAGCTGCGCTCTCATGGAACCGGATCGGATCGATCTCGGCATTCTCCCCCCGCCACGCGCCATTATGTTGCGTAGCGCATCACGCATCTGCGTTCCGGAGGGGGTATGGGCAATTTCATGAGAGAGATCTTCGGGGATATCTCGGGCGGCGGCACCGCGCACAAGGCGGGGCCGACGGGGGAGGGCGGCGACCTGGCCCATCTCGACGCGCGGCTCGCCGGAGCGGTGCGGAGCGGTGGCGACAGCACCGGGATCGTGATGCTCCAGCCCGCCGAATGCGTGGTCTGGGACGGTAATCCACGCGACGTCCCGCGGCTGACGCCCGAGGGGTGCCGGAGCCTGATCGAGTCCATCGCGTCGGAAGGCGGCAATCGCATTCCCGTGCTGGTCCGGCGGGCGCGCGACGGCGCCGAGATTCCCTATGAACTGCTGGTCGGCAGCCGGCGGCGCTTCGCCGTCGACTGGCTCAACCACAATGGACGCCCGGAGCTTCGGTTGAGTGCCCTGATCGTTGATGTCAGTGACGAGGAGGCTTTCCGGATCGCCGATCTGGAAAACCGCGAGCGTGCCGACATCTCCGAAATCGATCGCGCCCGCAGCTATCAGGCGGCGGTGGACCGCTTCTATGGCGGCGTCCAGTCGAAGATGGCGCAGGCGCTGAGCCTGTCGAACAGCCAGCTCAGCCGCTTGCTGTCGCTGGCGCAACTGCCCGAGGCGGTGGTCGACGCCTTTCCCGCGCGTACCGAACTGCGCGTACGGCACTCGGAAGTGCTGACCCCGCTGCTCCGTCGGCCTGAGCTGCGCGCCGCGATCATCGAGGCGGCCGTGGCGATCGCCGCGCAGCAGCAGCAACGGACCGCCAATAAACAGCCGTTGATCGCGGCGGCGGCGGTGCTGTCGCGGCTGCGCCAGGCGGCGACGTCGGAACCTTCGAAGCCCGAGCCGGTGGCGCTGATGGCGGGCGGTACCAAGGTCGGCGTCATGCGGCATGGTCGCGGCGGCGTCGTCGACGTCAGCCTGTCGGTCGGCGGCGATGTCGATGTCGACAGCCTGTTGGCGGAACTGGGACGCCGCCTCCGCGATGCCCGACAGGAGGGAATGACGCGGGCAGCGTGAACGACCATGTTCGCCATTCCCGCGAAAGCGGGAAGCCACGGAAAGGGGCGCTGTTCGAGGCGAGGTGCCGCCGTCCATGGCTTCCTGCTCTCGCGGGAATGACGATGGGAACTGGCGATGTCCTGCGTGGAGTCCCTCTTTAGGGCTCAGTTCTTCCTGAGATCGGCAAGATAGGCGAGCAGCGAACTCTCGACATCGGGGCTCAGCCGCAGGAAGTCGCGCCGGCGGTCCTGCGCGTCGGGCAGGCGTTCGAGGATATTGTCCCCTACCAGCCGATTGATCAGCCGCAGCGCGGTCGTTGTCGGCGCGCCCGATGCGATACATGCGCTGGAGACCGAGACCTCGCGCCCGTCAAGCTTGGCGGCGAGCAGGTCGAGCAGGACCGACCATGTGCAGTCGCCGAACAGCCGGCCGTCGAGCAGCGCCCGGCGCTTGGCTTCCTTGCGAAGCAGGTCGCGGACGAATTCCGCGCTCACCGGCTCGTCCGACGCCGGCTCGGGAACGGGAGCGCTCTTGCCGAAGGATGGCAGCGCTTCGTCCATCAGATTCGACAGGCGCTGAATCTCGAGGCTCAGCGTCGTGAGCTGCGAGGCGAGCGCCTTGCGGGTCGAGCTTTCGGGCTTGATGCCGCGCACGCGCAACAGCGCGTTGCGAAGGTCGTCGCGGGTGATCGGTTTCTGGAGGATGTCGACCACCGATGCCCGCACCGCCGCCACGACGAGGTCGAGCGTCGCATGTTCGGCGACCATGATGAAGCGCAGTTCGCGCCCCTCGTCGGCGGTCCGGGCGGCCAGATCCTCGGCCAGGCTGATGCCGTCGAGGCCGGGCAGGTTCTGATCGATGATCAGCGTGGAAATCGAGCGGTTGCCGATCTTTTCGAAGGCTTCGGCAGGAGATTGCGCCGCAAAGGAAGGAAATCCGAACGAATGAAGCATGAACTGGCACTCGTCGATCCAGTCGACATCATTCCCGATGACGAGAACGGCCTCAACAACCTCATCCGCCTGTACGACGTCAAAGAGCGTCATGTTTCCCCTCTTCCTCGGATATAAGCTCCGATTACCCCCTTACCCAAGAAGTCGGTGTCCGATGCCGGTTCGACTGTCGGGACTCCTTGCGTCAACCTAGACTGAGATTAGAAATCGTCCGGCCGCAACTACGGAATACTCCTTGTGACGTCGGCCTTGCCTTCCGTAACGGAAATGCCGCAAGGCGGCCGCGATCGTATGATAATCCATCTGGGCCCCGATCACGAATAGCTTCCATTGCCCACGATCACCGATGAGGTGATCGTCGGATTGGGCAGGGGCAGGATCGCGCCGTAGCGCATGATCGGGCTGCCGCTGATGTCGTAGCTGATCTTGACCTCGAAGCTGCCCGAGGTGCCGACGCCGGCCCGGATGTCGGGCTCGCTGCCGGCCGAGAGCATCAGGCCATATTCGTCGAGGACCTGCCGCGCCCGGGCGGTCGCGAGCGTGGTCCGTTCGCTGGTGCTCAGGCCGGCAAGCGCCGCGCGAGCGCCCTCGGCGGCGGCTTGCCGTACCCCGATATAGGTCGCGAAATAGGTCGAATAGACCAGGATCGCGAACATCAGCATGATGAGCGCCGGGGCGATCAATGCGAATTCGATCGCCGCGGCGCCCTTGTTTCCCAGACGAACCAAGTTGGTCACCTTCCCCGATCAGGAATCGCCGGGGAAGGAGATGACGTTGAGCATGCCCGACAGCTTGTTGGACAGGCCTTCGCCGAAATTGGTGGCGCCGGCGGACAGCGCGATGCCGATGGCGCCCACCAGGATCGCATATTCCACGGCCGAAGCACCCTTTTCCTCGCGGGAGAGGCGCTTCATCGTCGATCGAACGCACTTCAACATATCGAGTCTCCTCTGTTCCCCTCCAAAATCCCTACGCGACAGTTCCCGGCTGGAGGGTGCCGGCTGCCATTCTTTGATCAGACCAGCACGGGCACCCCGCAGCGCACGCCGGTGACCCAGACAGTCGCGGTGCCGAGCTGAATGCCCAGAGTGGCTAAAAGGTTGGTGACCAGCGGGTCGACGATGATGGTGAGGACATTGCCAACGGTAGGTCCGACGACCGCCAGAACAGGATTTAGAACAAGGCCGAGGTCGCTTCGGAGCAATCTAACCTGAATTTTCGATCCAAGGGTCGTCAGGAGCGGCCCAAGTTGCGATCCGCTGGCCACCGTGACCGGGGCTCCGGCGATACCAGGCTTGGTGGCGGAAGCCGGCCGGCCAATGGTTCCGTTCTGACGGCTGAAGGTGATGGGCTGCGCCGCCGCGATGGGATCCTCGGCCGCCGCCTTCAGGGAGAGGACTCCCCCCAATATGGTGGCCTCGTCGAAATCGGCGCTGCTGAGCGGCTTGAACGGCAGCGCCAGAGGATTGTTGTGCGCCACGCCGATATAGGCCTTCAGCAAGCTGGCCTGCGAATTGATCGTAACGACGGAGTCCTGATCGGCCTCGGACGTGCATCGGATGTTCGTTATGGTCGCGGAACCGGAGCCGATTTCGATGAGGACGGGAACCTTGGCCAAGGTCTGGAGACCGAGAAGACTGAGGACTGGACCGAGCCCGAGGACATTGAGGCTGACGTCCACATCGAGAAGCAGCCGCGTCACGGCGGTGTAGGCGCTGGTCTCGTTGGCCGGGCCATAGCCGAAGCGCGGATTGGACAGGACATCGGTCGCCATGCCCGCCAGCCGCACCGCCGGGGTGAGCGACAGCGACGGCGGCTGGCCGCCGGCGAGCAGCGCATAGTTGAGCAACTGGAAGGCGTTGATCCCGGCGCGCAGCGAGGTCTGCGCGCGGGCGTTGCCGACCGGCATCTTCTCCCACACGCCGAGGTCGGCGAGGCCGGTCAGCTTCACCTTGTAGCCGCTGCCGACCTGCGCCGAGAGGTTGAGCAGCAGCGTGCTGACCGAGGTCGAGCCCGCGTCCGCGGCGGCGTCGCCAGCGGCGCCGAGCACGTCGGAAAAGGCGATCGGGCTGCTCAGCAGCTCGGCATAGGTTCCGCTCCGGCCGGCGCGGACGGCGAGCCGGTCCATGAACAGGCCCATGTCGATGTCGCTGCCCATCAGCGTGGTGATCTGGGCGCCGGTGAGCGCGATGTTCCGGCCGGTCAGCAGGGTGAGCAACTGGTTGACCACGCCGTTGCTGAGGCCGAGCACGCCCGACGACACCTGCACCCCCGCCTCGTCGATCTTGGCCGCCGTCGCCGTCGCCTTCAGGTCGGCGATGGGGGAGGCGTTGCCGAGCAGCGCCAGCACATATTGGCTGCTGGGCTGACTGGTCTTCAGCCGCACGGCATTGGCCTGGCCGTTGCCGGGGCAGGGGCTCGCCGCGGCGCTCGCGAAGAAGCGCCCGGTCGGGGCGAGGTCCTTGTCGGGGCAGTAGCGCCCCGCCTGGATCGATTGGATGACGCTCGACGGATAGCCGTTGCGCTGGAGATAGTCCTGCGCCCGCGACAGCGCATTGGCGGGGTTGCCCGCGGCATAGAGCGCGGCAGCCTCGGTTGCGGCCTTGAGCCGCTTGCTGCCGGAATAGAAGGCGCCCACGTCGAGCGCGATCGCGGCCGTGCAGACCAGGCTCGCGCCGAGCATGGCGACGATCGGGGCGACGGCCGCCGACCGGTCGGACCAGAGGGATCCGAGCCGCGCGATCATCGCGGCCCCTTCTCCTCGTCGGGATCGAGCCTCTGGCCGATCGAGGCGATGTAGCGCTGGATGATCGCATCGGCCTCCTCCGGGATGAGACCGGCGCCGGCGCCGGTACGCGGCGGCGTCGCGAGCTGGCTCTCGATCACGCTCCGTGCCACGCCCCGGTGGAGGGCGGGTGGCGGCGGTGGCGGCGTCTCCGCGACGGTCGCGGCGGCCGCGATCAGGATCGCCATCATCGTCCGTCTTCCTTTCCCGGCTGGGCCGTCTCGGTGGCGAGGCGCTTCGCCTCGGTGGTGATGGTGCGCAGCAGCTCGGCCTGCGCCTTGCGGTTGCCGACCTTCCGGACGCCGGCGGATAGCTCGCGCTTCCGGCCGGTGACGGCATAAGCGAGCAGCAGGTTGTTGCGGATCACGGTCTCGCCGGGGGCGAGGTCGCAGGCGCCGCGCAGCTGTTCGATCGCGCTGTCGCCCCAGCCGGCACGAAGCTGGGCATAGCCGAGCGCGTTGCGCAGCAGCGGATCGGCGGGGCTCGCCACGACCGCGGCCTGGTAGCGCTCGCTCGCCTCGCGCCAATGGCCGCGCGCCGCGAGCGCATGGCCGCGCACCGCGTCCACCGTGGCATTGCCCTGGACCTTGGCGAGACCGGCGACGATCCGCTCAGCCTCGTCCACCTGCCCCAGGTCGAGCAGGCTGTTCACCCGCAACACCTGCGCGCCCACGTCGCCGGGGAAGCGTTTGTCGAAATCGTCGAGATAGGCGAGCGCCGCGCGCGGCCGCCCGTCGCTGCGGGCCTGGCCGATCAGCTGGAGATAGAGGCCGCGCGTCTGCGGCGCGCCCGGCTTGGCGGCCGGGGCCGCAGGCGCGACGGCGGGCGCGATCGCGAGCAGGAACAGGAGAAGGGGCCTGACGGTCATCGCGCTTCCGATCGGATCATGTCGAACAGGCTCGCCACGGGCGGGCCACCCACGACGATGAAGATGGCGGGCAGGAAGCAGGCGATCAGCACCAGCACCATCTGGACCGAGATGCGGCCGATGCTCTCGCGGGCATGGGCGATCCGCCGTTCGGTGAATTCGCGGGTGAAGGTGCGGAGCGCCGGCGCCAGCTCGGTGCCCTGGAGCAGTGCCTGCTGGAACAGCGACGCCAGCTCCTTGGCGCCGCCGACCGCGGTGCGCTCGGCCCAGCGGCCGAGGGCGGCGTCGTAGCTCATTCCGCGATCGAGATCGAACACCAGCCGGCGGACGGTCGACGCGAGCTTCGGGGTCGCCTCGCTCTCCTCGGTGGCGATCGAGCGGAAGCACTGGTCGAGGCTCAGCCCGCTTTCGAGCATCATCTGCATGAGATCGAGCAGGAAGGGGAATTCGGCGGTGATCGCGCGCTGCCGGACGCCCTTGAGGAAATGGAGCAGCCGTTTCGACAGGAGATAGGTGGCGGCGCCCGCGAGGATGACCGGCACCGGCCGCGACAGCAGTGCGCCGGTCGAGACCAGGTTGGCGATCGCAGCGATCGAGCCGGCGGCAGCGGTCGCGCCGAGCCGCAGCCAGAGGAAATATTCGATCGCGCGGGGATGGTGGATGCCGGCCTCGCGCAGTTCGCGGGCGATCTCGCTGCCGTCGCGCCCGCGCGGGGCGAGGAAGTGCGGGAGCTTGAGCCCGCCCCACAGCGGCTGTGCCGCCAGCGGCGACACGGTCCGGGCGATGCGCGCCTCGACCCGCTGCAGGGCGGAGAGCATCACCATGCCCCGCGCGGTCATCGCCGCGGCGGCGACCGCGAGCAGGAACCAGAGGAGGGCCAGCGCGCCCATCAGAAGCTCAACCGCTGGATGCGCGCCATCGCGATCGCGCCGACGATCTGGAGCGCCACCGCGACCAGCGCCAGGTTCCGGCCGCGCTGCGCGTCGAGGAAGAAGTCGAGATAGGCGTGGTTCGACAGCAGGAAGAACGCCGCCAGGATCAGCGGCATCACCGCGAGCAGCTTTGCGCTCACCCGTACCTCGGCGGTGGCGGCGGCGATCTCGCGCGCGACGCGGCCACGCTCGCGGATCAGCGCGGCGATGTTGGAGAGGATATGGGTGAGCGGGCCGCCATAGCGGATGTTGACCCGGATCGCCGACGCCAGCATCGAGATTTCGGTGAGGTGCAGCCGGGCCGCGACCTGTTGCAACGCCTCGCCGAGCGGCGCGCCGAGCTCGATCCGCCGGATCGCCGGGCCGAGATAGGCATGCACCGCCGGCGAGGAAGCGGACAGTGCGCGGGCGAGCGCCTGCGGCAGCGAGTTGCCGACCGCGATGAGCTGCCGGACGGCGTCGATGAAGAAGGGAAGATCCTCGATCAGCTGCTCGGTGCGGCGGCGGGCGCGGCGGCGCAGGTAGAAGAGCAGCGCGCCTGGCAGCGCGGTCGCCGCGACCAGCGCGGCGAGCGTTCCGAGCGCCATCAGCGCGCCGATCACGGCGAACGCGAGCGCGCCGCTGACCGAGAGCAGCAGCCGGCTGGTCAGCACGATCTGCGCGCGCGCCAGCAGCGGCGCCAGGATGTCGGGCACCGGGATGGTGTGCTGGGGCGCGGGCAGTGCCCCCGGACCGGCGCCGCGCAGATGGGCGGCGAGCCGCCGGTCGAGATGGGCGATCGCCTGCGAGCGGGCGAGCATCACCTCATAGCCCGCTGTCAGCAGCAGCACGGCCGCCAGCAGCAGGAAGGCGATCCCCGTCACCACAGCCGCTGGTCCTGCCGCTCGTCGCGGTAGGCGCCGAGCCGGTCCGCGAAATGCGGACGATAGGAGGAGGTGCGGAACTCGCCGAGCCCGGACATGGGCGGCTGCTCCTCGAACGAGAAGAGCTCGTTGAGCGAATAGGCGTCGCCCTCGATGCCGGTCACCTCGGTGACCGACATGATCCGGCGGCTGCCGTTGGTGAGCCGCTGGACATGGACGAGCAGGTGGACGCTGCTGGCGATGAAGCGGCGGGTGGCGCGGATGTCGTTCTGCAACCCGGCGAAGCCGAGCAGCATCTCCAGCCGGGAGAAGGCGTCGCGCGGCGAATTGCCGTGGATCGTCGCCATCGATCCGTCATGGCCGGTGCTCATCGCCTGCAGCATCTCGACCGCCTCGACGCCGCGAACCTCGCCGAGGATGATCCGGTCGGGCCGCATCCGGAGCGCGTTGCGCAGCAGTTCGCGCGATCCGATCTCGCGGCTGCCCTCCACATTGCCGGGGCGGGTCTCGAGCCGGACGACGTGGCTCTGCCGCAATTGCAGCTCGGCGGCGTCCTCGATGGTGATCAGCCGCTGGGTCTCGTCGATGAAGCTCGACAGCATGTTGAGCAGCGTGGTCTTGCCCGCGCCGGTGCCGCCGCAGACCAGCACGTTGAGCCGGCCGCGCACGGCGGCGGCGAGGAAATCGGCCATGTCCGCACTCATCGACTGGCGCTCGACGAAGTCGGCGATCGACATCGTCTGCATCCGGAACTTGCGGATCGACACCATCGGCCCGTCGATCGCGACGGGCGGGATGACGATGTTGACGCGTGATCCGTCGGCCAGCCGGGCGTCGACATAGGGGTTCGCCTCGTCGACGCGCCGGCCGATCTGCCCGACGATCCGGTGGATGATGTTCATCAGGTGAACATCATCCTGGAAGCGCGTCTCGACGCGGGTCAGCTTGCCGCCCCGCTCGACATAGACGCGGTGCGGTCCGTTGACGATGATGTCGTCGACGGTCGGATCGCGCAGCAACGGCGCGAGCGGACCGAAGCCGCTCACCTCGTCCTCGATGTCCTCGATCAGCAGCAGCCGTTCGGCGCTGTTGAGCGCGAGCTGGCCGCGGCGGCTGCGGCTGGTGATCGCGATCTCGATCTCCTCGCGCAGCGGCCGGCTTGCCGCGCCGTCGACCGCGTTGCCGCGCGCTTCGAGCTGCTCGATCACCTGGGCATAGGTCTGCGCCTTGGCGAGCTGATAGGCATCGCTCATCCGCTGGCTGACCGGCGACGCGACGACCGTCGCGCCCGGCTCCGGCGCCGCGGCGCGCGTGGGCTGCGCGAAATCCTCGACCAGCAGGCTCATCGTCCGATCCCGATCCGGCCGGCGAGCGCCTTGAGGCGATCGACCTGGAGCTCGATCGGCGAGCGCTGGGCCGGCGGCAGGCCGGCGACCCGGCGGACCGCGTCGACATAGGGCGTGGCGCCGCCGGCCGACAGCGGGGTGCCGGCGTTGAGTGCGTTGCGCAGGCGGACATGGTCGACCGGCACGGCCATCGACCGGGTCAGGCCGAGCGCATGGGCGACCCGCTGCCCGTCGAGCAGGATGCGCGGGTCATGGTCCCAGACCAGCAGGCGGATTCGTTCGATCATCGCCGCGTCGAGCTCGAGCTTCTCGATCAGCCGGCGGGCGAGACCGAGCTCGCGGATCGATTGCGAGCAGAGCAGCTCGATCCGGTCGGCGGAGCGGATGAGCTCGCGGAGCAGCCCCTGGTGGCGCAGACTGCCGGCGCACAGCGTGACCTCGTCGAAATTGGCGCGCAGCAGCCGGACCAGCCGGGTCACGTCGTTGGCCGCGATCCCGGCGGGTTCCTGGCCGGTGCCGCCGTCGAGGGTCAGCAGCATCAGCCCGGTCGCCTCGTGCCGGGCGAGCGAGTTGGTGAGCAGCGTCCCGTCAAGCCGGTCGATATCGGCGATCGCGGTGGCGATCCCATAGCCGACCTGCACGTCGAGGTAGGATTCGGCGATGCTCGTCGGCATGGTGCAATCGACCAGCAGATGGTTGCCGCCCGCCTGCGACCGCTGGATCGCGAGATCGGTGGCGAGGACGGCGGTCGCCTCGACGTCCGATCCGAGCAGGATGGTGAGCGGCGCGGCGCGGCCGCGTTCGACCAGCGCGCCGTTGAGCAGCCGCGACAGCGTCTCGGCCGCCTCGGCCTCGTTGATCGAGCGGGCGAGGACGTCGCTCGCGCCGGCGCGGATCGCCTGCAGGACGATCTCGGTGCTGCGCTCCTCGCTGGCCAGGACGATCGGCCGGCCGCCGGCCTGGGCGGCGACGGTGGTGATCGCGCTGCCCAGCGAGCGTTCGGGCGGAAGCGCGGAACGGTCGAGCACGATCACGGTCGGGGCGGCGATGATCTCTGGCTCGAGCGCCTGGACCATGTTGACGGGGACGCGGCCATCGAGCGCGGAGGACAGCCGCTCGGCGAGGTCGCGGTCGACCGAAAGAAGAGTGATCGTGCTCATCAGCGCCTCACCACGCCGAACGGCGCCCTGCTCTGTTCGAGACCATCGGTGCCGACGATCATGTCGCCGATCGTCGGGTCGACCTCGTTGGTGGTACCGGGCAGCGGCGGGATCTGGCCGGGGTCCATCGGGCCGACCAGGCGCGGCGTCGCGACGATGATCAGCTCCTGGCTCTCGCGCTGGTTCTGCTGACGCTTGAACAGCGCGCCGAGCACCGGGAGATCGCCGAGGAAGGGCGTCTTCTCCTTGCTCACCACCGAATTGCTGTAGGTCAGGCCGGCGATCACGAAGCTCTGGCCGCTGCCGAGCTGCACGGTCGTCTCTGTCGAGCGGCGGCGCAGGCCGGGGACCATATAGCCCTGCAGCCGCACCCCGTTTGTATAGTCGAGCTCGCTGACCTCGGGGGCGATCTTCAGGACGATGCGGTCCTTGCTGAGCACGAAGGGTGTGACCTTCAGCCGGACGCCGAACTCCTTGTACTCGATGCCGATCCCGTTGCCGTTGCCGGTGTTCTGCGGAACGGGGATCGGCACCTCGCCGCCAGCCAGGAAGCTCGCTTGCTCGCCCGACCGGACCAGCAGGGTCGGCTGGGCGAGGAGCTGCGACAGGCCATTGCTCGACAGCGCGCTCAGCACCGCGGTGATCCCGCGATTGGGCGCCGAGAGGAACAGGTTGAAGGCGTTCTGCAGCGGAGCGGTCGCCTCCAGCGACAGGCCGCTGGAGGTGCTGTTGAAGCTGTTCAGTGTCGCCGGCGAGACGATCGCGCCCTGAAGATCGCCGCTGAGCTTGGAGAAGTTGAAGCCCAGCGCGCGCAGTGTCGAAGAGGAAACGGCCGCGAACTGGACGTCGACGGCGACGACCTGCTCCCCGCTCACCGAGATCGCGTTGGCCGGGGTCCGGTCGGCGGAGGTCCGCTGGAGCGCGGTGCGCGCCGCCAGGCCGTCGACGGTACCGGATAGCGATCCGTCGTCCTCGTCGCTGCGCACCTCACCGGTCGCGCCGTCCGGCAGGCCGACCGAGATCGCCGTCCGGCCCATCAGCGATCCGTCGGCGGCAAACACCGACAGCGTCGCGAAGCCGGTTCCGATCGCGGTGATGCCGAGCGAGCGGCGGCTCGGCGCCCGCACCGCGATGACGCCTTCGCGATCGACCTGGATGCGCGCGATCGGCTTGGGATAGTCGAGGACGCGCTTCACCTTGAGCTGGAGCGACAGACTGTCCTCGGCGGCGGTCGCGGAGGCTGGCCCGAGCAGGGCGACGGCGGCGACGAGCGCGGTTGAAAGAAGCCGGGTCAATTGCTTGCGCTCCCGCCTGAGTAGATGATCTGGCGCTGGTCACCCACGACCAGCTCGATTTGCTGGGCCTCCGGCCTGGGACGCCGCGCGGGGCGGGGGCGGGCGGCGGGCTTCGTCTGCGCCTGAGCCTGGGCCATCTGCGGCGCCTTCGCCGCGGGCTGACCGACCAGCTCGCGATCCGCCGGATTGCGGAGCGACAGGTAGATCGCCCCCCGCGCCTTGGCGAGCGACAGCGTCGAGACGTCCGCCGGCGTCAGCGCCAGCGTCACGTTGCGGGCCTGGGCCGGCTGCGATTCGAAGGCCGAGCCGCTTTTCTCCTCATTGGCCGGACCGCTGCCGATCACGACCTGGCCGACGGCGAGCACCTCGACCATCTGCAACAGGGTCGCGGCCTGGCTGCTGCCCGAACCGCGCATTCCCGCGATCGCATCCGAGCCGGGATAGACGACCTGGATGTCGACGCGGTCGCCGGGACGGACGAGGCCCGCCACTGCGATCTCGGATGTCGTGTCGATGCTGATCGCGCGCATTCCCACCGGCACGCGCAGCGCCAGCTTGTCCTCCGCGGCGATCGCGGTGCGCGGGATGGCCGCCCCGGCGGCGATCGGCCGCGTCGCGACCTTGCCGATGACCTCGGCCGGCGAGGCGGTGGCGGCCTGCAGCGCCTTGGGCGCAGGCCCGTTGCGGACGAGGTCCGGCGAGAGCGTCTCGCCGGTCTCGATCCTGCGGGCGGCGATCGCGAAGGCGGCTGGGGGGCTGCTGTCCACGATCGCCGCCACCGGAAGCGGGCGTGTGGGGGAGGGACGCCTGAGCTCCCGGAAGCCAAGGATGATGAACAACAGCGCGAACAGCAGTCCAGCAACCACGGTGATCTTGGCCCTGGTCCCAACCATCGGTACGCAACCCCCCATGTCCGATACGCAATTGCGACTTCGCAAAACGCGGTTTCCGGCCGTTTTCGGGCCGGCATCGGGTCTGGAGGAACAATATCGCCTTCAACCGGCCTTGGGTGGCTGAGAAGAAACCGGTCCGGTTTTAATTTTCTTGGTGAACGGCTTTCGAAGTGTGGGTGGAAAATGCGAGGAAGCCCGCAGCCGGAACATGCTTAACGCGGTTTCGAAACCGATCTGAATATAATTCTCTCCAAAAGGGATAGGACCGCTGTGGCTGCAATTGGGGCTTTAACTTAGATTTAACTCAGCGCAGCGCACTGCGAATCACATGCGCGCGCGAGGGATGGGGACTCGCGGACGCCGATATCTTCTGCCCCCTCTGGTCGCGGCGAGTCGGATCGCGCTGGAAAAGGGGTGGGTTTGCGGATAGCATCCCGGCCGGGTGGCGCCGGCAGTCGCTCTCCCCATGATGAACGGCGGAGAGATTGCTTGCATCGACGGCCCGGTCTCCTCTTCTCCGTCGCGTTCGGGCTGGCGGCGCTCGTCATCGCCGCCAGGGGTGACGCCTCCCTTCCGTCGCACCTTCTGATCGCGGCCGCCGCGGGAGCGCTCATCGGGCTGGGAAGCCGGCTCTGGATGGTGTCGTTCGGCCTGGCGATGCTGGCCTGGGCCGCGACGCATCTCGCCGCGTCCGGCCCGGCATTGTGGCTCGCTTCGCTCAGCCTGATCCTGGCGGCGGTGCCCCGGTCGTTGGCTATATCGCGCCCGCCGATCCAGGCGCTGGCAGCGCTGCCGCTGCTAATCGCGATCGGGCTGCTGCCGACCGCGCAGGGCCTGACCGGCTGGGCCGCGTTGCTTCTCGCGCTCGCCTGCGTCGCGGCGACGCTCTATGGCGCCTGCCTGATCGCCGCCGTGATCGTGGAGGGCGGCGGGCCCGCGACGCTGCCGATAAGGTCCGATCGCGTCGGGGCGATCGCCCGCCACTTCCTGCTCGGGCGGATCGCGCCGGGCCTGTCACATGATCTTGGCCAGTCGCTGAACGTCATCATCATGGCGAACAGCAACATCGCCTATATCGTCGACCAGCTCGATCTGTCGGCCGAGGAACGCTCCCAGCTCACCGCCCGGATCGCCCGGATCGGCACCCATTCGGACATGGCGGCGGGCATGCTCGGCCTGCTCCGCTGGTTCGGCCGGGACGATGCGCGCGACAAGGGGCCGATGACGGTGGGCAGCGCGCTCGAACGCGCGATCGCGGCGGTGCGGCCGCAGGCCCGCGCCGCGCGCATGGCGATCGAGCTGCGCGGCGATGCGCTCGATTTTCCGGCGGCGGCGCGGCAGGGCGCGATCGAGATGATCGGTGTCGCCACCCTCCTCGACGTGCTGGCGACGACCGGCGAGGAGGATGGCGGCGCGTCCGCCGGACGCATCGTCCTCGACGCCTCGCACGACGGCGGCGAGGTGGCGGTCCGCCTGCTCTGCGAACGGATGCCGCCCGAGGCGATGCGGCGCTCGCCCGTCGATCAGGTCACCCTCGACCTGGCCAGCGACTTCGCCGGCCAGTGCGGCGGCGAGGTCCGTCAGGTCCGTCGCCGCAACGATCCGGTCCAGATGGTGATCCGGCTGAAGCTCGCCGCGATCTGAACAGCGAGC
The DNA here is from genome assembly GCF_900167915.1 of Rhizorhabdus histidinilytica. GTDB lineage: Bacteria > Pseudomonadota > Alphaproteobacteria > Sphingomonadales > Sphingomonadaceae > Rhizorhabdus > Rhizorhabdus histidinilytica. Next base: position 20,400 of record NZ_FUYM01000002.1, read on the forward strand.
ATTTAATTCGGTGCGCCCGTCTCCTGAGAGTCTGACGCAAAAGTCCCCGCTCGCCCTGAGGAAGCATTGAGCCTAGTCGAAATGCTGTCTCGAAGGGGCGTTCGAGGCTGGAATGTCCTTCAATATGGGCCTTCGCCAAAGCTCAGTCCCTCCTCAGGATGAGCGGTAAGGCACTTTCCGGTCAGCCTCTCAGGATGGGCGGGCCAGATTAAAGCGCGATGCTCCAAGTCCTCGGTCGACAGGAAAATTGGATGGGCTATCGCCTTACCCGACCGGCGATGCTTTAATCGCCACCGCAGGTGGGCAGGGACGTTCCTTCATGATGCAGCGCTTCTTCGTTTTCGTCCGGGCCGATCCCGGAAAGACGCATGACCTGGGCCTCGCCCTCGCGCAGAGCGGGATCGAGCATATCCGCGACATCAGCTCGATCAGCGGCAAATGGGACCTGCTGCTGCGGGTCGAGATCGACAACCGGCGCGACATTTCGGAGGATGTGATCGCGAAGCTGTTCAAGCTGCCGCACATCCGCAAGACCAAGACGATCGTCGCCTACAAGGTCTACGACCCGGCCGACTATACGCTCGACGACGACTTCGGCTGATCGCCGGCCTCGTCGGGATAGAGCTCGGCGGCGGTGGCGCGCAGCTCGGCCGCCACGGCTTCGGCTGCGGGCGAGAGCAGCGTACCCTTGCGGCGCGAGATGCCGATCGTCCCGACCGGGAACGCCGCCGCCGGCAGGATCGTGGTCAGCCCGTCGCGGTCAGGGCCATGGTCGATCACCGGCCTGGGCCAGACTCCGAGCATGTCACTGTCGAGAAGCAAGCGGTGGTTCGTCAGGAACGAGATCGATTCGATCGCTGCCGGCGGGGAATTCAATCCGGCGTCGTGGAACAGCGCCTCGAACTGCCGACGTAGCGTGGTTTCGGGCGGCGGCAATATCCAGTCGAAGCCGAGCAGTTCGTGCAGCGGCACGCCCGCGCGGCCGGCGAGCGGATGGCCTCGGCGGGAGACCACCGCGAAGGCATCCCTGAGCAACGGCTCCTGGTCGACGTCGTTGCGGTGCCGGATCTGCGACAGACGGCCAAGCACGAGGTCGAGCTCGCCCGACAGAAGGCGCGGCATCAGATGGTCGTTGGTGCCCTCTACGATGCGCAGGCTGATGTTGGGCCGGGTGCGGCGGAGCCGGAGCAGCGTCGTCGGGAGCAGGTGGCTCGACGCGGCGAGCAGCGTGCCCAAGGCCACCGTGCCGCTGGCGCCGGTCGACAGCGCCTGCAACGCCATCGACGTCTGGCCGAGCTGGGCGAGGATGACACGCGCGTGGCGGACGAACTCGCGGCCGAGCTCGGTTGGCTCGACGCCGCGGTTGCCGCGGAAGAACAGCGGTGCGTGCAGACTGTCCTCAAGGTCCTGAAGCAGCTTGCTCGCGGTCGGTTGCGACAGGCCGAGCGCACCGGCCGCGCGCAGGATGCTGCCATTCTCGGCAATCGCCACGGCGAGCTGGAAGTGCCGCAGCCTTGCCCATTGTTCGAACGACGCCATGGCGTCCTGGTATCGGAAAATGGAATATCGCGGCAAGAATTATATCAATAGTCTGATTTCTGGCCGATCCTATAGTCGGGCCATGGAGACGAGACTCAAGGCCATCCTCGGCACCCGGCCGCCGCGCAGCCTGTCCTGCTACGTCAACGGTGCCTGGCGTTCGGGCGTATCGCGTTTCGCCAAATATTCCCCGATCGACGGATCGCGGATCGCCGAGGTCGAGGAGGCGGGCGCCGCGCTCGTCGACGAGGCCGTCGCGGCGGCGCGAGCGGCCGCGCCGGGCTGGCGCGAGACGCCGCTGTCGACGCGCCGCCGGCTGCTGCACCGCATCGCCGACGAGATCGAGCGCCGCTTCGACGCGTTCGTCGAGGCCGAGATTCTCGACACCGGGCGGCCCGAGAGCCAGGCGCGCACCCTCGATATCCCGCGCGGCGCGGCCAATTTCCGCACCTTCGCCGATCTCGTCGGCGCGGACTCGGGCGAGTTCTTCGAGACCGAGACCCCCGACGGCGCCGGCGCGATCAACTATACGATCCGCAAGCCGCACGGCGTGGTGGCGATCGTCTCGCCTTGGAACCTGCCCTTCCTGCTGCTGACCTGGAAGATCGCGCCGGCGCTGGCGCTGGGCAATTGCGTAGTCGCAAAACCATCGGAGGAGACGCCCGCCACCGCGACGCTGCTGGCCGAGGTGATGCATGCGGTCGGCCTTCCCGAAGGCGTGTTCAACCTGGTCCATGGCCATGGGCCCGAGGCTACCGGCGAATTCCTGACGCGCCATCCCGGCGTCGACGCGATCACCTTCACCGGCGAGACGCGGACCGGGGCGGCGATCATGCGCGCCGCCGCCGAGGGCGTGCGGCCGATCTCGTTCGAGCTGGGCGGCAAGAATGCTGCGATCGTGTTCGCCGACTGCGACCTCGAAAAGACGCTCGACGGCGTCGCGCGCTCGACCTTCCTCAACTGCGGGCAGGTCTGCCTGTGCACCGAGCGGGTCTATGTCGAGCGGCCGATCTTCGACCGGTTCGTGCAGGGCCTCAAGGAACGGGCCGAACGGCTGGCGTCGGGGATGCCCGACGATCCGGCGACCACGCTGGGGCCGCTGATCTCGCGCGAGCATCGCGACAAGGTGCTGTCCTATTATGCGCTGGCGCGCGACGAGGGGGCGATCGTCGTGACCGGCGGCGGGGTGCCGTCGCTGGGGGACGCGCTCGACGGCGGCTGCTGGGTCGAGCCGACGATCCTGACCGGCTTGCCGCAGACGGCCCGGCTGCTCCAGGAAGAGGTGTTCGGGCCGGTCGCCCATGTCGCCCCGTTCGACATCGAGGAGGAGGCGATCATGCTCGCCAACGACACGCGCTATGGACTGGCGGCGGCGATCTGGACCGAGAATCTCTCGCGCGGGCATCGCGTCGCCCGCGCGATGGAAACGGGCATCGCCTGGGTCAACAGCTGGTTCCTGCGCGACCTGCGCACGCCGTTCGGCGGCGTCCGCCTGTCCGGCCTCGGCCGCGAAGGGGGCGCGCATTCGCTCGCCTTCTACGGCGAGCCGATGAACATCTGCGTGAAGCTGTGAACGCGCCCGTCGAACAGGTGGCCGCGCTGCTGCGCGACGCCGCGGCGAGCGGCCGCCCTTGCCCGCCGGTCCGGGACCGGATCGCCGACGCCGATATCGCCACCGCTTATGCGATCCAGAAGCGCAACGTGGAGATCGCGACCGCCTCGGGCGGGCGGATCGTCGGCCGCAAGATCGGGCTGACCAGCCCGGCTGTGCAGAAGCAGCTCGGGGTCGACCAGCCCGATTTCGGAACGCTGCTCGCCGCCATGGCGATCCCCGACGGGGCCGAGATCCCGGCCGGCATGGTCCTCCAACCGCGCGTCGAGGCGGAGATCGCCTTCGTCCTCGACCGCGACGTCACGGAAACCGGGCTGACCGTCGCCGACATCGTCCGCTCGATCGCCTTCGCGCTGCCGGCGATCGAGGTGGTGGGAAGCCGCATCGCCGACTGGGACATCGGCATTCTCGACACGATCGCCGACAATGCGTCGGCCGGGGCGTTCGTGCTGGGCGGGTCGCCGCGCCCGCTGCGCGACCTCGACCTGCGCTGCTGCGGGATGCGGCTCGACCATCGCGGCGAGCCGGTCTCGACCGGGGCCGGCGCGGCCTGCCTCGGCAACCCGCTCAACGCCGTGCTGTGGCTGGCGGAGACGATGGCGCGGCAGGGCGAGGGGCTGCGCGCTGGCGATGTCGTGCTGTCGGGCGCGCTGGGCCCGATGGTCGCGGCGACGCCGGGCGAGGTCTATGAGGCACGGATATCCGGGCTCGGATCGGTCCGCGCCGTTTTCGGGGAGGCAAGGGCATGACCGGCATCGACCGCGCGGCGCTGCTTGAACGAGCGAGGCTCGACCGGCAGGCGGTCCCCCAGTTCGATCCCGGCATCGACATCGACGAGGCCTATCGGGTGCAGACGCGGCTGGTGGAGCACCGGCTGGCCGGGGGCGACCGCGTGATCGGCATGAAGATGGGCTTCACCAGCCGGGCCAAGATGGCCCAGATGGGCGTCTCCGACATGATCTGGGGACGGCTGACCCGCGGCATGCAGGTCGACGACGGCGACCGGCTCGACGCCTCGCGCTTCATCCACCCGCGCGCCGAGCCCGAGATCGCCTTCCTGCTGCACAAGCCGCTGGCCGGCCGGGTGACCGCGATCGAAGCGCTCAATGCGGTGGCGGCGGTCGCGCCGGCGATCGAGATCATCGACAGCCGCTTCCGCAGCTTCCGCTTCTCCCTGACCGACGTGGTCGCCGACAACTGCTCGAGCGCGGCCTATGTGATCGGGCCCTGGGCGTCGCCGTCGATCGACCTGTCCAACCTGGGGATGATCTTCAGCGTCGACGGGCGCCCGTGCCATTGCGCGTCGAGCGCGGCGCTGCTCGGCCATCCGGTGCGGTCGCTGGTCGCGGCGGCGCGGCTGGTCGAAAGCCATGGCGCGCTCGGCGGGGAGCTCGCCGCCGGGTCGGTCGTCCTCGCCGGGGCGGCGACGGCGGCGGTGGCGCTTGCCCCCGGCCAGGACATCTCGCTCGAAGTGGAACGGCTCGGCATGGTCTCGTTCAGCGTCGGGGGCGGGGCATGAGCGGGCTGGTCGCCGGCGCCGCGCGGCCACGCGGCCGCTTCCCGCATTTCCGCCGTGCGGGCGACTTCGTGTTCGTGTCCGGGACGAGCAGTCGCCGGCCCGACAACAGCTTCGCGGGCGCGGAGGCCGACGCGATGGGGGTGACGCGGGTCGACATCGTCGAGCAGACCCGCGCGGTGATCCTCAACATCGAGCGGATCTTGCAGGAGGCCGGCGGAACGCTGGCCGACATCGTCGATATCACCACCTTCCTCGTCAACATGCATGATTTCGGCGGGTACAACGCCGTCTATGGCGAATATTTCTCGGAGAACGGGCCGACCCGGACCACCGTCGCGGTGCATCAGCTGCCCCATCCGCTGCTGCTGATCGAGATGAAGGCGGTTGCCCATATTCCGAACCATCGGGGAACCAGGACATGAACGAAAAAGCGGTCGCGCCCTTCCGGCTGGACCAGTGGATCGCCGACAACCGGCATCTGCTCCAGCCGCCCGTGTCGAACAAGCTGCTGTTCGAGGACAAGTCCGGGATGATCGTCCAGATCATAGGCGGCGGCAACCGGCGGACCGACTTCCACGACGATCCCGTCCAGGAATTCTTCTACCAGCTCAAGGGCGACATGATCCTCAAGGTCCATGAGGACGGTGCGGTGCGCGACATCCGGATCGGCGAGGGCGAGGTCTACCTGCTGCCGCCGCACATCCCCCATTCGCCGCAGCGGCCCGACCCGGACTCGATCGGGCTGGTGCTGGAGGGCGAGCGGCGGCCCGGCATGCTCGACGGCTTCGTCTGGTATTGCTTCGGCTGCGGCGCGCAGGTCGACCGGGTCGAGGTCGCGCTGCAGGATATCGTCGCGGACCTGCCGCCGCTGTTCGACGCCTTCTACGCCAGCGAGGAGCGGCGCACCTGCCGCGCCTGCGGCGAGGTGCATCCCGGCAAGGCGCCGCCGGCCGGCTGGGTGACGCTCTGATGGCGCCGCCGCGGCTGATCGACATCCATTCGCATTTCTTCCCGCATAGCTGGCCCGACCTGTCGGCGCGCTTCGGCGGGGAATGGCCGTGGATGCGGCATGAGGGTGACCGGCGGGCGACGGTGATGATCGGCGATCGCCCGTTCCGGCCGGTCTACGACGCCTGCTGGGACATGGCGGTCCGGCTGGAGGAGATGGACCGCCACGGCGTCGACCACCAGATCATGTGCGCGACGCCGGTGCTGTTCGCCTATGACCGTCCGGTCGACCAGGCGGCCGAGGTCGCGCGCATCTTCAACGACGCCGCGATCGAGCTGCGCGAGCAGGGCCGGGGGCGGATCGACGTGCTCTGCCAGGTGCCGCTCCAGGACAGCGACGCCGCCTGCCGCGAGCTGGAGCGGGCGATGGCCGCCGGCCATGTCGGCGTGCAGATCGGCAACCATGTCGGCGACCGCGACCTCGATGATGAGGGCATCCTCGTCTTCCTGCAGCATTGCGCGAGCCTCGGTGCCGCGGTGCTGGTCCATCCCTGGGACATGATCGGCACCGGTTCGCCGCGGATGCGCGACTATATGCTGCCGTGGCTCGTCGGGATGCCGGCGGAGACCCAGCTCTCGATCCTGCGCCTGATCCTGTCGGGGGCGTTCGAGCGGCTGCCGGGGGATCTGAAGCTCTGCTTCGCGCATGGCGGGGGGAGCTTCCCCTATCTGCTCGGCCGGGCCGAGAATGCGTGGCATGAGCGCGACATCGTCCGCAAGGACTGCCCGCACCCGCCTTCGCATTATCTCGATCGCTTCCATGTCGATGCGGCGGTGTTCGACGCGGGCGCGCTGAAGCTGCTGGTCGAGGTGATGGGCGAGGACAGGGTGCTGTTCGGCACCGACTATCCCTTCCCGCTCGGCGAGAAGGAGATGGGCGCGCTGGTGCTCGGGTCGGCCCTCGACGAGGCCGTCAAGGCGAAGATCCTCGCCGGCAATGCGAGCCGCTTCTTCGGGCTGGAGCAGCGGCGCGTCCTGGTCGGGGCCTAGGCGGAGGGGAGCAATCGGCGCATAGGGGGCGCATGCAGCCCCAGACCGACGCCCCGCCCGCCTTCGACCCGACCTCGCTTCGCCGCGACGGCTTCGCGATCATCGAGGCGGCGGAGATGCGGGCGCTGCTGCTCGAAGCGGCGGTCGCCGATTTCGCCGGCTTCGCGCGGAGCTGGGAACGGCTCGGCGACGATCGCTTCATGGCAGACGGGGGGCGCTACCGGCGGCGGCGGCACGCGGTCTTCGCGGTCGGGCGGGAGGTCGTGCGCAAGCCGCATCAACCGCATTACCAGAGCCGCGACTACAACATGCTCAACGGCGGCATCGAACGCTGGTTCGAGCCGGTCGAGCCGGACATCGCCGCCGGCCCGGCCCTGCAAGGCGTGATCGGCTTCGCCGACCGGGTCTTCACCGGCCTCTCGGCCCGACCCGAAACCGGCTGGCACGTCGAGGTCCACCAGTTCCGGATCGAGGCCGCCGCCGACATGGCCGGCCTGCCGACGCCGGAAGGGCTTCACCGCGACGGGGTCGACTGGGTGCTGGTGATGCTGGTCGCGCGCCACAACGTCGAGGAGGGCGTGACCAAGATCCACGGGCCCGACCGGCGCGAGATCGGCTCCTTCTGTCTCGCGGAGCCATTCGATGCGGTGTTGATCGACGATCACCGCATCTACCATGCGGTGACCCCGATCGTGCCGATCGATTCCGGCCGGCCCGCCTATCGCGACGTGCTGGTCGTCACTTTCCGGGCGGCGTAGCGCATCGAGCGTTATATCCGACGCAGCCACGTCCGCTCACCCTGAGGAGGCATCGAACGTAGTCGAAATGCCGTCTCGAAGGGCTTCCGGCGCTCGAAAGTCCTTCGACATGGGCCTTCGCCAAGCTCAGTCCCTGCTCAGGATGAGCGGGTCAGATATAATGCTCTATGCTCTAGCGATCAGGTCGAGCACGCGCTCGGGATCGGCGGCGTCGTTGCACAGCAGCAGGCAGAGCTGTGCGAGCGTGTCGGCCGCCTCGTCGCCGCCATCGGGCAGGCTGGCGGCGATCGCCGCGTACATCCGTTCGAGCGGCGTGTCGTTGCGCACGACCGGCGGCGCCCCGGCGGTGTCGCGCGGCGTCCGCCCGGTCGCGACGTCCATCGCCGCCGCGATCGCGGCCGGATCGGCCGAGGTGAGCCGGGCGGCGACATGCTCGTCGGGGCGCACCAGATAGACCGGATGGCGATCGGCGGCGAAGGCCCGCGCGAGGGCGTCGTCGCCACGGATCGCCACGACGGCGAGGTCGTCGGTCGGGGCGGGCGCGGCGCTGGTGGGCAGATGGTCGGCGAACAGCAGCAGGGTGAAGCGGGTCGCGGCGAGCGTGTCATGAAGGTGGACGTCGCGGCCGTCGATCCGGACCGGCAGGTTGGGCAGGACCGCGCCGGGGCGGACCCCCGCGGGGTCGTCGTCGACCGCGATCACCGGCGAGGCGTCGTAGACATGGGCGGTCGACTGGCGCGGGTTGAGCAGCTCGCTCGCCCAGCGATGCCGGCCCGACAGCGACAGTACCGCGTCGCGCATCCGCTGGAAGCCCTCGCTCGGCGGCGACATGAACCAGGTGCTCTTGGTCGCGGCGGCCAGATTCTCGCGGGTCGCGCGCACTCGCTCCGCCGAATAGCTGTCGAGCAGCGCGGGCGGCGCGGCGCCGGCGGCGACCAGCGCCAGCTTCCAGGCGAGGTTGTGGGCGTCGTCGATCCCGGAATTGAGGCCGCGCACGCCGAAGATCGGCACGAGATGCGCGGCGTCGCCGGCCAGCATCACCCGGCCGTGGCGGTAGCTGTCGAGGGTCAGCGCATGGGCGCGGTAGATGCTCTTCCAGACCAGCGTCCAGCCCGCGGTCACCCCCATCATGTCGAGCTGTGCCTGGAGCAGCGGCAGCAGGCGTTCCTCCTCCAGCATCTCGTCGCCATCCTCGTCGCGGAGCTGGATGTCGATGCGCCAGATGCCGTCGGGCTGGACGTGGAGGATGACGGTCGATCCCGGATTGGACGGTGGATCGAACCAGACGTGGCGCTCGACCGGCCGCTCGACCCCGGCGACCTCGATGTCGGCGATCAGGTAGCGGCCTTCGTAGGAGTCGCCCTGGAGCTTGAGGCCCAGCGCCTGGCGGACCACCGATCGCGCGCCGTCGGCGGCGACCACCCAGCCGGCCTTCACCCGCCGGACGCCCTCGGGCCCCTCGACCTCGACCATGACATGGTCGGGGCCGGGCTCGACCGCGCGGACGAGATGGTTCCAGCGCACGACGCCGGGGCCGGCGGCGCGCTCGGCCGCGTCGAGCAGGAACTGCTCGCTATAATATTGCTGGAGGTTGATGAACGGCGCGTGCCGGTCCTCGGGCGCGAACGGCATCTCCAGCTCGAAGGCGAGGCGGTCGCGGTAGAAGGTCTTGCCGCGCGACCAGGGCAGCCCCTTGGCGGCGAAGGCCGGGCCGGCGCCGATCCGGTCGAAGATCTCCTGGCTGCGGCGCGACAGGCAGATCGCGCGGCTGCTCCAGCTGATCTCGCCTTTGCCGTCGATCACCACCGGCCGCCGCCCGTGCCGGGCCAGGTCAGCCGCCAGCGCCAGGCCGACCGGCCCGGCACCTACGATCAGGATGTCGGCCTCGTCGCCGGCCTCGTGCAGGATATCGCTCATGGCCGACGTCCCTACGACAGCCATGACGCCAAGCCAATCCGCTGGCGAGGGTTCAGCCCGCCGGGGTCCGTTCCGCCTGCGACACGGCGTCGGCGGCGCGCAGCGCGGCGATGATCTTCATCAGGTGCTGGACGTCGTGGACCTCGATCGTCACGTCATAGGTGTGGAACGCCGCATCGCGGTGCGACAGCGACAGGTTGACGATGTTGGCGTGGTGCGCGCCGAGGATGCCCGACATGATGCCGAGTGCGCCCGGCTCGTTCTTGACGATCACGGTCAGCCGCGCGGTGCCGCCGTCCGATCCGTCGCCCCAGGCAAGGTCGACCCAGTCGGCGTCCTGCTGCTCGGCCAGCTTGCTGCAGTCGATCGTGTGGACCTCGACCGGATGGTCGGGCCGGCGCACGCCGATGATGCGGTCGCCCGGCACCGGGTTGCAGCATTCGGCGAGCTGGAAGGCGACGCCGGGGGTCAGTCCCTTCATCGAGATCGCCTCGCGCTGGCCGGTCTCGCGCCGCTTGACGCCGGCCTTCTCGGCGCTGCCCGGCATCAGTGCGTCCATCACCGTCGCGTCGTCGATCAGCTTGCGCGCGATCGACTCCATCAGCGCCTCCTCGTCGGGAAGCTTGAGCCGCTTGAGCGCCTCGGGCAGCGCCTCGGGGCCGAGCGGGGCAGGGATGCGGCGGATGATCTCGTCGTAGAATTTACGGCCGAGCGCGATCGTCTCCTCGCGCTCCTTGTGGCGGACGAAGCGGCGGATCGCGGCGCGCGCCTTGCCGGTGAAGGCGAAGGTCAGCCATTCGACCTGCGGCTCCTGCGCCTTCGACCGGAGGATCTGCACCTGGTCGCCATTCTCGATCAGGGTGCGCAGCGGCACCACCCGGCCGTTGATCTTGGCCCCGACCGTGGTGTCGCCGACGTCGGTGTGGACGGCATAGGCGAAGTCGATCGCGGTCGATCCCTTGGGGAGCTGGATCAATTCGCCGGTCGGGCTGAAGGCGAAGATCCGGTCCTGATACATCGCCATCCGGGTATGCTCGAGCAGCTCTTCCGGATTGTCGGCATGTTCGAGGATGTCGACGAGGTCGCGGATCCAGCTATGGTTGCCCTGCTCGCCGGCCGGCTTGCCCTGCTTGTACGCCCAGTGCGCGGCCAAGCCATATTCGGCCTCGGCGTGCATCTCCTCGGTGCGGATCTGCACCTCGATGCGCATCTTCTCCGAATGGATGATCGAGGTGTGGAGCGAGCGGTAGCCGTTGCGCTTCGGGGTCGAGATATAGTCCTTGAAGCGGCCTGGCACCATCGGCCAGCGGCGGTGGAGCACGCCCAGCGCCTTGTAGCATTCGTCGATGTCGGCGACGATCACCCGGAACGCCATCACGTCGGAGAGCTGCTCGAAGCTGATGTGCCGCTCGGCCATCTTCTTCCAGATCGAATAGGGGTGCTTCTCGCGCCCCTGGATCTCGGCCTGGATGCCGGCGCGGCCGAGCTGGAGCCTGAGGCCCGAGCTGATCCGCGAGATCAGGTCGCCGCCGCCCTCGTTGAGCTGCTTGAGCCGCTTGGTGATCGACGCATAGGCGTCGGGCTCGAGCTGCTGGAAGGCGAGCGTCTGCATCTCGCGCATGAACTCGTACATGCCGATCCGCTCGGCGAGCGGGGCGTAGATGTCCATCGTCTCGCGCGCGATGCGGCGACGCTTCTGCTCCGACGGGATATGGTGGAGCGTGCGCATGTTGTGGAGCCGGTCGGCCAGCTTGACAAGCAGCACGCGGATATCGCTCGACATGGCGAGCAGGAATTTGCGCAGATTCTCGGCGGCGCGTTCATTCTCGGTCTGCGCCTCGATCTTCGACAGCTTGGTGACGCCGTCGACCAGCCGCGCGACCGAGGGGCCGAAGCTCTTCTCGATCTGTTCGGGGGTGGCGACCGTGTCCTCGATCGTGTCGTGGAGGATCGCGGTAGCGATCGTCTCGTCGTCGAGCCGCAGGTCGGTCAGGATGCCCGCCACCTCGATCGGGTGGCTGAAATAGGGATCGCCGCTGGCGCGCTTCTGGCTGCCGTGCGCCTGCATCGAAAACACATAGGCGCGGTTGAGCAGGGCCTCATCCGCGTCCGGATCGTAGCTCAACACCCGATCGACGAGTTCATATTGTCTCAGCACGCTATCATGATGGGGTTTCGGCCCACGCCGATGCAACTGGCAAAAGCGGAAAATTGTGGCCGTTCAGCCACAAAATGGGACCTAAATGCATCAGACAGCAAACGACCCGCCGGCCGGGGGCTGGCGGGTCGTCACGAAAGGTCCGTCGCTGGACGACGAAGCGGCTTATTCGTAGTCGCCGCCGATATTCTGGTTGCGCGGCGGAGCGGCGGCGGTGAGGCGCAGCGCCTCGGCCGACGCGGCCAGCGAGCCGATCTCGTCCGGCGCATCGTCGTCGTCGACGCGCACGCGCTGCAGGGTCGAGACGACCGCCTCGTGCAGTTCCTCCGGCGTAACGGTCTGCTCGGCGATCTCGCGCAGGGCGACGACCGGGTTCTTGTCGCGGTCGCGATCGATCGTCAGTTCGGCCCCGCCCGAGATCTGGCGCGCCCGCTGGGCGGCCATCAGCACCAGGTCGAACCGGTTGGAAATCTTGTCGACGCAATCCTCGACGGTGACGCGCGCCATGAAACGCTCCGCTGTAACTGGGAAATCGGAAAGAGGGCGCGGCTATCAGGCCGGGGCCCGAATGTAAAGGAAAATGGGCATGCGCGCCCGGAAAGCGCCTATTCCGCGGCGGCCTTATGCGCCCAGAACAGGCCGCAGGGGGGTATGTTCCACCATTCGAGGTCACGGTCGATCGACTCGAACAGAGGTTCGAGCAGCGACAGCACATAGGCCGAATATTGATAGACCAGGAACGAGCCGCCCGGCGCCAGCACCCGGTGGGTCGCCTCGGCGATCGCCGGTCCCACGCCGCCGGGAAGGGTCGAGAAGGGCAGGCCCGACAGGACATAGTCGGCCTTCTCGAAGCCGTGCGCGGCGACGATCTCGTTGACGTCGGCGGCCGATCCGTGGACCGCGACGAAGCGGCTGTCGGAGAATTTGCGGCGCAGGAAGTCGATGAAGACCGGATTGGTGTCGATCACCAGCAGGGTCGCGTCGGCGGGCAGCCGCTCGAGGATGGTTCCGCAGAAGGTGCCGACCCCGGGGCCATATTCGACGAACAGCCTCGTGCGGTTCCAGTCGACCGGCGCCAGCATCGCATCGATCGTCCGCCGCGACGACGGGATGATCGAGCCGATCATCACCGGATGGCGCAGGAATTCCCGGAAGAACAGGGCGAAAGGGTTGATCGAGGCGGATGACCTGCTGGCGTCAACGCTGCTGCCAAGCGCCTGATCTGCCATCAAACTCACCCATAGCTGGCCCGGACGGGCTGTGATCCTCTACATCCTCGTTCGCAAATGCCGCCACCAAAGGCAAGCGTCGGCCGTTACGGATACGACAGGACGATCCCTCAACCGCCCGAACCGCCGCCCGGTTGCGTGGCGGACGAAAAAAAAGGCCGATCCCTGGGGACCGGCCGTAAAGTTTTTAGGAGAGGATGCCTGAAAGGCCCGTTCTTTTTGCGCTGCGGCATCAATTTTAGCAAATGCGCAGTTGGTTCGGATGATTGCAACATTTGCAACCTTGAAATCCCAATAATCCGTCGTTTATAAGAAGGACGGCGCGGGTTTCGAAAGGGCGATGCTTCATTTTGCATTGCAACGTGAATCCGCCTGGATGGAGGCATGCATGCGAAGACTGCCCCCACTGACCGCGATCGAGGCCTTCGTCCAGGTTGCCCGGCTCGGCTCGGTCAAGGCCGCCGCCGAGGAGCTGGCATTGTCCTCCCCGGCACTCAGTCGGCGCGTGCAGGCGCTCGAACGCTTCATGGGCCGCAACCTGTTCGAGCGGCGCCACCAGGCGATGATCCTGTCGACCGAAGGGGAGAAGCTGCTGTCGCGGATCGCACCGGCGCTCGACCAGCTCACCCTGGCGATCGATGCGACCTCGGGCGAAAGCGAGCTGCTGCGGCTGCGGCTGGGGGTGATGCCGCTATTCGCCTCGCAACGGCTGATGGGCCGGTTGCCCGAGCTGCGCGAACGCCATCCCGAACTGCACATCGACATCGATACCGCCAGCCATGCTCTCGCCCGACTCGGCGAAGGGGTCGACGCGGCGATCGTGCTGGCGCGCGACATCGATTCCAGCCTCTATTCGCGGCGAATCGACCGCGACACCGCGGTCGCGATCGTCAACCGGTCGCTGCTGACCGGCCGCTATCCAGTCAGCAAGCTGGACGATATCGGCCGGCTGACGATTTTCCTCCATCGCGACATGCCCGAATTGTTCAACATGTGGCGCGAAGCGCTCGGCCGGCCAGATATCGAGCCGGCGGCGGTTGATCTGTTCGACTCGGGGCAGCTCATGCTCGATGCGGCAGCGCAGGGGCTGGGAGTGGCGTTCATGCTCAAGAGCCATCTCGACGACGCGCATGACGACCGCCTGGCCAGCCTGTTCGACGACAGCGTCGAAAGCCCCTACGGCTATTGGTTCGCCTGCCGCCGTCCGGCGCTGTCGACCCGCGCGGTGCGGTTGTTCCACGACTGGCTGTTCGCGGGGGCGTGACGGTGGCTGCCCTCCCTGTCAGGGAGGGGATGGGGGTGGATCGCGAGCGGAGCGAGCGTCCTCGGTCGTTCCGTGAAACTCCACCAAGGGGCGTCGAGCCCCTTGGTTCCGTCATCCACCCCTGGCCCCTCCCTTGCAGGGAGGGGGATTCCCAAGGTCAAAGAAAAAGGCGGGAGCGTCGCCCCCGCCTTTCCCTTTTCGCGATGTCCGGCCTTCTCAGGCGTCGGCGGCGATGCGCGCCTTGACGATCTTGCCCGGCGTGCGCGGCGGCTCGCCCTTGGGAAGGGCGTCGACATGCTCCATGCCCGATTCGACCACGCCCCAGACGGTGTACTGGCCGTCGAGGAAGCGCGCGTCGTCGAAGCAGATGAAGAACTGGCTGTTGGCGCTGTTCGGATTCGAGCTGCGCGCCATCGAGCAGACGCCGCGGACGTGCGGTTCGCGGCTGAACTCGGCCTTCAGGTTCGGCTTGTCCGATCCGCCCATGCCGGTGCCGGTCGGGTCGCCGCCCTGCGCCATGAAGCCGTCGATCACGCGGTGGAACACCACGCCGTCGTAGAAGCCCTCGCGGGCGAGGGTCTTGATCTGATCGACATGGCCGGGGGCGAGGTCGGGACGCAGGTTGATGACGACGTCGCCGCCATCCAGCGTCAGGATCAGGGTGTTCTCGGGATCGGCGGCCATCATCTTCTCCTGTCGGCAAGCGAATCTCGGGCCCGTCCCTATCGGGAACTTCCCTGCAAGGCGAGCGATGATTGCCGGGCCGTGTGGACGGCGGGCCGTGCCGGCTTCCGCCGGGGCACGTCCAGCGATAAACGGGGCGGGTGACGGAGTCGGAAACCAGCCAGCAGCGCGACGTCGCGGTCGTTCCGATCGCTCCCATTCCGAAGATGATCGTGACAACGGCGATCATGGCCGCGACGATCCTCGTCGTGCTCGACCAGACGATCGCGACCGTGGCGCTGCCGCACATGCAAGCGGCGCTGGGCGCCACGCCCGACACGGTCACCTGGGTGCTGACCTCCTACATCATGGCGACCGCGGTCGGAACGCCGCTCACCGCCTGGCTGACCGGCCGCTTCGGCCGCCGCCAGGTGTTCCTGGTCTGCGTCCTCGGCTTCACGGTCAGCTCGATGCTCTGCGGCGCGGCGACCTCGCTGCCGATGATGGTCGCCTGCCGGCTGGCGCAGGGCTTCTTCGGTGCCTTCCTGATGCCGATGTCGCAGGCGTTCCTCTACGACATGAATCCGCCGTCGCTGCAGGTCCGGGCGATCACCATGTGGGGGATCGGCGCGATGGTCGGGCCGATCGTCGGGCCGGTGCTGGGCGGCTATCTGACCGACGCCTTCGACTGGCGCTGGGTGTTCTTCGTCAACGTGCCGGTCGGCATCGTCGCGCTGGCCGGCGTTTTCTTCGGCCTGCCCCAGTTTCCGTCGGTGCGGCGGTCGTTCGATCATGCCGGCTTCATCATGATCGCGATCGCGCTCTGTTCGCTTCAGCTCGCGCTCGACCGTGGCACCCAGCAGGACTGGCTCGATTCACCCGAGATCATCGCCGAATTCGGCATCAGCATCGCCGCCTTCTGGATGCTGATCTTCCATCTCCGTCGTTCGCGGCATCCGATCATCTCTCCGGGGCTGTTCGCCAATCCCAGCTTCTCCGGCGCGATGGTGCTGGCCTTCGTGCTGATGCCGACGATCATCGCCAGCAACGCGTTGCTGCCGCAGCTCTTCGTCCAACTGCTCGGCTATCCGGTCGCGACGGCGGGGGAGATGATGCTGCCGCGCGGCATCGCCATGACGGTCGGCATCTTCCTCGGCGGGCAGTTCACCCGCTGGATGGACGGCCGGCTCCAGGTCGCGCTCGGGGTCTGCATCGTCGTCGCCTCGCTTTATGTCCAGACCGGCTTCAACATGGAGATGGACCAGCACCTGATCATCTGGGCTGGGGTGTTGCAGGGCTTCGGCACCGGCCTGTCGATGACGGTGCTCAACTTCACCGCCATGTCGAGCGCGCCGCTTTCGCACCGCACCGAGGCGGCGGCGCTCTATTCGCTGTCGCGCAACACCGGATCGTCGATCATGCTGGCGATCTTCTCGGGGCTGCTGGCGCACGACGTCCAGGTCAACCATGCCGAACTCGGTGCCCGGATATCGTCGGGTGGCGGGATGTCGCTGCACCTGTCGCGGATCTGGGCCGGCAACAGCCTCGATGCGCCGATCGCCGCGGTGGCCGAGGCCGAGGTCAACCGCCAGGCGATGATGATCGCCTATATCAACGATTTCTGGGTGATGATGTGGGTGGTGGTCGCGCTGCTGCCGCTGGTGTTGTTGCTGCGGCCCGAACGGCCGCCGAAGGGCAGCGGCGAAAGCCTCGCCGCGCTGGCCGATTAGCGGCCGGTTCCGCATTGCCGTTTCCGCGCGTGACGCCTAGACGGGCGGCTGCGCGGCTCGAAAGGCGGAGGACGGCATGAGCGAAACCGAACCCGAGACCGTCGATACCCCGGCCCCCGCCCAGACCCTGCACGACGAGGACGACCGGCTGAAGTCGACCTTCATCGACGCGGTCATCGCTGCCGTCGAGGCGGGCGACGTCGAGGGCGCCCGCGCGCTGGTCCGCCCGCTCCATCCGGCCGACATCGCGGACCTGTTCGAGCTGGCGCCGCAGGACATGCGCCGCCCGCTCGCCACCGCGCTGGCCGAGATGCTCGACGGCGACGTGCTGGCCGAGATGAACGAATGGGTGCGCGACGAGCTGATCGACGCGCTCGCCCCGCACGAGGTGGCCGAGATCGCCACCCAGCTCGACACCGACGACGCGGTCGCGATCATCGAGGAGCTGGAGGAGGAGGAGCAGCGCGCGGTGCTGCGCGCGATGGAGCCCGACGATCGCGCCGCGATCGAAGAGGCGCTATCCTATCCCGAGGAATCCGCCGGCCGCCTGATGCAGCGCGACCTGATCGCGGTGCCCGAGCATTGGACGGTCGGCGACGTGCTCGACTATCTGCGCGGCAACGAGGACCTGACCACCGATTTCTGGGAGGTGTTCGTCGTCGATGCCGGGCATCATCCGATCGGCACCTGCAAGCTGAGCTGGCTGATGCGCACCCCGCGCCGGATCGCGATCGGCGACGTGATGCAGCGCGAGCAGACGCTGATCCCGGTCGACATGGACCAGGAGGAGGTCGCCCTCCGCTTCCAGAAATATGCGCTGATCTCCGCCGCGGTGGTCGATCCCGCCGGCCGGCTGGTCGGCATGATCACCGTCGACGACATCGTCCACATCATCCAGGAGGAGGCCGGCGAGGATATCCTCAAGCTGTCCGGCGCGGGCGACGGCGACATCAACGAGCCGATCCTCCAGACCGTCAAGGTCCGGCTGAGCTGGCTGATCGTCAATCTCGGCACGGCGGTGATCGCGGCCTCGGTGGTCGGCCTGTTCCAGGGCACGATCGCCAAGCTCGTCGTGCTCGCGGTGCTGATGCCGATCGTCTCCGGCATGGGCGGCAATGCCGGCACCCAGACGATGGCCGTGGCGGTCCGCGCGCTCGCGCTCAACCAGCTCACCTCGTCGAACACCGCGCGCATGATCCTGCGCGAATTCCGCATCGCCATCACCAACGGCCTGTGCATCGGCGGCCTGCTCGGGGTGTCGGTCTACCTCATCTACGGCAATGCCGATCTCGGCATCGTCATCTGCCTGGCGATGATCATCAACAATATCACGGCGGGATTGGCGGGCATCCTCGTGCCGGTCTGCCTCGACAAGGCGGGGGCCGACCCGGCCGTTTCCTCGGCCGTGTTCGTCACCACCGCGACCGACGTGATGGGTTTCTTCTCCTTCCTCGGACTCGCCGCGCTGTGGGGGCTGCACGGTTGATCAGGGCGCGGATCGTCCCGATATGGACGGCATGAGCCCGCTCAACATCACCAAGATCGCCTATGGCTGCGACGGCTTCGACGATCTGCGCGCGCGGCTGGCGGCCCGGATCGAGCGGGGCGAGCAGATCGTCCTCACCACCCGCTACATGCCCAAGCGCGCCGACGAGATGGCCGGCGGGTCGCTTTACTGGATATCGCAGCATCGCTTCGGCCTGCGTCAGCCGCTGGTCGGCTTCAGCGAGCTGGAGGGCGGGCGCTGCGGCATCGTGCTGGCGCCGGTACTGATCCCGGTCGAGCCCCGCCCGCGCCGCGCCCATCAGGGCTGGCGCTACCTGAGCGCCGAGGATGCGCCGAAGGACCTGCCCGAAGGCGGGGAGGCGGGGAGCCAGATTCCCGTGGCGCTGCACGCCGAACTGGCCGCGATGGGGCTGATCTAGGGCGCCGAGCGTTTGATGTGACGCATCCGTCCGCTCATCCTGAGGAAGGACTGAGCCTCGGCGAAGGCCCGTCTCGAAGGATACTGTGTCCTTCGAGATGCCATTTCGTCTTCGCTCAATGGCTCCTCAGGATGAGCGGTCCAGATAAACCGCACGATGCTCTAGAGCGAACCGCCGTCATCCCCCGCACTTGATGCTGCCGGGCCCTGTCTTCCTGACCGTGCAGCTCGGCCGGCCGGCGATGCGGATATCGCCTGGACCCGTCAGGGTGGCGCGGGCGACGCGGGTCGGGCCGATGCTCATCGTGCCGGGGCCGGTCAGCGTCGCGGTGAGCAGGTCGACCGCAAGACCAGCGGCGCGGATGTCGCCCGGGCCGCTCAGCGAAGCGTCGGCGCGGCCGGTCTTGCCGGTGATCGTCAGGTCGCCGGGCCCGCTCAGCTTCGCGCTGAGCCGGCTGGTGTCGAGCCGTCCCACCGTCAGGTCGCCGGGGCCGGAGAGCACCGCCGAGAAGGCGGTGGCGCGGATCCGGTCGATCGTCAGGTCGCCCGGCCCCGACAGTTCGGCCGCCTCGAGCATCGGCACGGTTACGTCGACCACCACCTTGCCGCTGTTCCAGTGCAGCGGGTTCCAGTCCCAGCCCTTCTCCGACGTCACCACCAGCATCTGTCCGCGGGGCTCGACGACCAGCCGGTCGATCCCGTTCGCCGGGCCGCTGGCGCGGACCGAGACCTTGGCGCCGGTGCGGACCCGCACCGTAAAGGGGCCCTCGACCCTGATCTTGACGAAGTCCGAGACTGGGAAGGACCGGGTGGCGGCCTCGGCCGGCAGCGCGGCGGCAGCGGCGAGGGACAAGCCGAGCAGGGCCGTGATCGATCTGTGCATCGGACTCTCCATGAAGCTGTATTATCGAAATAATACGGCTTCCCTGCGGCTGCCGCAAGCCGGTCGCGACGAACCGAAGGAGAAGCGCTGGCTCGAAAGAAAAAGGGGCGATCCCGAAGGACCGCCCCTTTCCGCCTCTTCCGGAGGAAGGACGCTTATTTGTTGTGGATCGCAGCCGCCTTGCGGAGGATGTCGAGGATCTTCTCCTGCGCGGTCGGCTCGTCGACCGCTTCCATCGCCGCGAGCTCGCGGGCGAGGCGGCTGGTCGCCGCTTCGAAGATCTGGCGCTCGGAATAGCTCTGCTCGGGCTGGTCGTCGGCCCGGAACAGGTCGCGCACGACCTCCGAGATCGAGACGAGGTCGCCCGAGTTGATCTTCGCTTCATATTCCTGGGCGCGACGCGACCACATGGTGCGCTTGATCTTCGGCTTGCCCTTCAGCGTGGTGAGGGCTTCGCCCATCGTCACGCTCGACGACAGCTTGCGCATGCCGACGGCTTCGGCCTTGTTGGTGGGGACGCGCAGCGTCATCCGCTCCTTTTCGAAACGGAGGACGTAGAGTTCGAGCTTGGCTCCCGCGATTTCCTGGCTTTGCAGTTCGACCACGCGGCCGACACCATGCTTGGGATAAACGACATAATCGCCGACGACGAAGCTCAGCGCCTTGGCAGCCATTTAGCAGACCTTTCTTTGGGGTGCCGCACAGGCCCCGTCTGATCCGCCCTCCCCCAGCGGCCGACGGCAATCCGATACGGCGAGTCACAGGTTCCTTGTTGCAGGCGCGTTGGATCGCGCCCGGACACGAATCTTGTAACACATCGGTAAGCGAAAAGCCAGCATCTCGGGCTTTTCGCCGGGGCCAGCCCCGTTTTTCAGGCTATTTCGCAGGTGCGGAAGGGGGTCAGTCCCCCTGGCCGGGCTCCGGCGAGAAATGCTTCTCGTACTTGCCCTCGACATTCTTCCACTCGTCGGCGTCGGCCGGGGCCTCCCGCTTGCGGGTAATGTTGGGCCATTGCGCGGCGAAGGTGTTGTTCAGCTCCAGCCACTGCTCGAGCCCCGACTCGGTGTCGGGCAGGATCGCCTCGGCCGGGCATTCGGGTTCGCACACGCCGCAATCGATGCACTCGCTCGGATTGATGACGAGCATGTTGTCGCCCTCGTAGAAGCAGTCGACCGGGCACACTTCGACACAATCCATATACTTGCAGCGGATGCAGGCATCGGTGACGACGTAGGTCATTGCAACTCCCTTGGGCCCGGCTGTCCATGCGGCGGGCCCACCCAATCAACACCGCGATACCCCGCCCGGATCGGATCGGGGTTCTGGCGAACGCGCCCCCGTTAGGTCGCGGCTCGTCCCTCGTCAACAGGCGGGGGCGACAGATCGGTATAGCAGGCCTGCGCCTCGGGGGCGGGGCCGCGCCGCGCGGGCAGCGCCTCGATCCGGATCACGCGCACCCGGCCGTGCAGCGGGAAGCTCAGCACGTTGCCGACACGGACGGCGGCATGGGCACGGTCGATCACCCGTCCGTCAATCCTCATATGGCCTGCCTCGGCGATCTCCTGCGCGAGCGTCCGGGTCTTCGCCAGCCGCACGAACCAGAGGAACTTATCGAGCCGCATTGCGCGACGGCATCCCCGGATAGAGCTCGGCGAGCGCGCCGAAGGCGTTGCCGGGCCGGGCCGGGCGTTCCTTGCGCGGCTCGCGTTTGCCTTTCCACACCCAGGATTCGGCCGCGATCTCTCCCTTGGCGGGCGACGCGGCACGGAAACCTAGCGCCAGCATGAGCTGCGCAAAGCTGGCGTGGCGCAGGCCGAGCGAGGTGGCGAGGCCGGGGTCGGGAGTGAAGGGCGCGCGGCCGCTGCGCGAATCATGTGCGATCCGGGCGAGCCGCTCGACCAGGTCGACGCGCAGCATCTGCGCGCCGAGCGCGCGATAGCCGGCGCGCACCATCGCCTCGCAGGCGGCGGTGTCGGCCGGAGTCGCCATCGATACCGCGCCCGGCACCGGCAGCTCGGGCATCAACTGCCCCTCTGCCGCCGCGAACAGCGCGATCCGCCAGCGGGTCGGCTCGGGCTTGAGCAGGGTCGGCGAATAGACGTCGATCGTGCCGAGCTTGACGTCGAGCCGCTCGGCACGCGAGCGACCCTCCCGGTCGAGATGCTCGATCGCGGAGGCGATGCCGGCGCGCGCGGTGATCCCGCCCGCTTCGGCCAGCGGCGCCAGCAGTGCGCGCAGCGACGGCGGGCAGGCGGGATCGCGCGCCGCCTCGAAATAGCGGGCGAGCGGCTTCAATTCGCGCTGGATGCGTCCTTCGAGCCAGGCGGCCAGCCGCTGCTCGACCCCGGCATGGTCGGCCGGGCTCAGCGGGTCGAGCGCGCGGTGGAGGCGGATGCGTGGGGTGAGCAGGGTGCGGCCCTTCTCCAGCCGAGCCACCACGTCGCCACGCCAGAAGATCGCGACCGGCCGGCCCGCGTCGGTCGCCAGCGAGAAATGGCCGTCCTCGTCTGCGGCGAGCTGCCGGGCCCGCGATGCGAGTTCGCTGCCCAGCCGCCGCTCGGCCGCCGCCATCAATCGCTTCATGTCGCCATGGCGGGCGAGATGGTCGGGCTTGAAGCGGAAACCGATGAGCCGGCCGATCGCTTCGCCGTCGACGGTGACGATGCCCTCGTCGTCGACCTTGACCGGCAACGCTAGGTCGCCGCCCTTTGCGCCCAGGTCACGCATCAGCACCGAGGTCCGCCGGTCGACGAAGCGCTGGGTCAGCCGCTGGTGGAGCGCGTCCGACAGCTTCTCCTCGAGCGCGCGGGTGCGCTCCGCCCAATGGTCGGCGTCGGCCAGCCAGTCGGCGCGATGGGCGATGTAGGCCCAGGTCCGCACCCCGGCGATGCGGTCGGCCAGCGTCTCGACGTCGCCCTGGACGCTGTCGAGCCGGGCCAGCTCGTCGGCGAACCAGTTCTTGGGCAGGTGGCCGCTGCCCTCGCTCAGATGACGGAAGATGCGCGAGACGAGACGGCTGTGCGGCTCGGGCCCGGTCTTGCGGAAATCGGGCAGGCCGCAGGCAGCCCATAGCCGGGCGATCATCGGCTTGCCGCGCGCCCGCTCGCGGACCCAGTCCTCCTCGGCGAGGCGCTTGAGCACCGACAGGTCGATCGCCTGCGGCGCGGCGCGCAGCACCGGGCGGTCCGGACGCCGCTCGAGATCGGCGATCAGCGCGTCGACCGAGGCGAGCGACGGCGCGCCCTCGCGCCAGTAGAGATGATCGATCGGCGGAAAGTGGTGCGCCTCGATCGCATCGACCTCCTCGTCCTCGAAGCGCGCGCTGCTGCCGCCTTCGAGCGCGAGCGTGCCGAAGGTGCCGTCGCGTTGGTGGCGCCCGGCGCGGCCGGCGATCTGCGCCATTTCGGAGATGGTGAGGCGCCGCGCCCGGCGACCGTCGAACTTGCGCAGCGAGGCGAAGGCGACATGGGCCACGTCCATGTTCAGGCCCATGCCGATCGCGTCGGTTGCGACCAGATAGTCGACCTCGCCCGCCTGGAACATCGCGACCTGCGCGTTGCGGGTGCGCGGGCTGAGCGCGCCCATGACCACCGCCGCGCCGCCGCGCAGCCGGCGCAGCATCTCCGCCACCGCGTAGACCTCCTCGGCCGAGAAGGCGACGATGGCCGAGCGCGGCGGCAGGCGCGACAGCTTGGTGGCGCCCGCATAGGTGAGGGTCGAGAAGCGCGGCCGGCCGATGATCTCGGCATCGGGCACCAGCGCGCGGATCATCGGGCGCAGCGCCTCCGACCCCAGGATCATCGTCTCCTCGCGGCCCCGCGCGCGGAGCAGCCGGTCAGTGAAGACATGGCCGCGTTCGGGATCGGCGCCGAGCTGCGCCTCGTCGAGCGCGACGAAGGCATAGTCTCTATCACCTTGTTTGTCGCCGCCGGCCAACAGGCCGGGGCTTATCGGCATCGATTCCGCCGTGGTCAGGAAATATTGCGCGTTGGGCGGGACCAGCTTCTCCTCGCCGGTGATCAGCGCGACCCTTTCCTTGCCCTTGATCGCGACCACCCGGTCATAGACCTCGCGCGCCAGCAGGCGCAGCGGGAAGCCGATCATCCCGCTCGAATGGCCGCACATCCGCTCGATCGCGAGATGCGTCTTACCGGTGTTGGTCGGGCCCAGCACGGCGACCACCGGCTGGGCACTGAAGCTGGCCATGTCGACTAGATTGGCTCTCCCTGTGACGAACGCAAGCGCGAAACGGGGCCGCGACTCGACTCACGGCCGAAATGACTCGATTCGTCGCATAAGCCGCTGGCGAGCCGTGGGATTAGTTTGACTTTAACCATAGTCGGGCAGACTGATCCTGCCTGACCCAGAAATTGTCTCGTCAGGGCAAGCAGATAGGCGATTCTCAAAGGGGGGCGTGGGACATTGTTCCGCAGCGACGGTCAGGATCTTTCGGCACAGGGCTATGCGGGCGGCGGTAGCCGCGGTGCGCTCGTCGTCGCCCGGGCGAACCGCTTCCCGGCGATCGGCCGGCTGATCGACAGCCCGATCGGCGGCGCCGTCGACCGGCTCGCCGGCGCCGACCTTGTCGTCGATCTCGGTGCGCGGATCGGATCGCGCGAATGGTTCCGCGGCCTCTTCACCTGCCTCGGCCTGTGCACTGCCGCAGGCATGATGGCGCCCGACTTCAAGCCGATCGGCTTCATCGCCGAACCGCCGATGACCGCCGCCCATCAGGAACAGGTGCGCACCCTCGGCATCGCGCCGCTCGGCCTGGGTGGCGACACCGGCCAGCGTATCGCCGCGACCGCCGCGGTCGAGCCGCTCACCGACACGCCCGAGCGGCCACGCGTCGAGCTTTCGGCGACGATCGGCCAGGGCGACGGCTTCGCCCGCGTGCTCGAACGCGCCGGCGTCTCGCGCGAGGAGGCTGGCAAGGTCGCGTCGATGGTCTCCGATGCGGTCCCGCTCGACGACCTGCGCGCGGGCACCCGGATGGACCTGGTGCTCGGCCGCCGTGAGGTGAAGAGCGATCCGCGTCCGCTCGAGACACTCGACTTCCGCGCGCGCTTCGACCTCAAGCTCGCGGTCGAGCGCGTCGACGGTGCCCTCCGCCTCAAGCGCATCCCGATCGCGGTCGACCATACGCCGCTGCGCATCCAGGGTCGGGTCGGCTCCAGCCTCTATCGTTCGGCGCGCGCGGCCGGCGTCCCCGCCGATGCGATCGAGGCCTTCATCAAGGCGATCTCGCAGAAACTGTCGATGCGCAGCATCGGCTCCGACGCGCGTTTCGACGCGATCATCGAGCATGCCCGCGCCGAAACCGGCGAAGTCAAGGTCGGCAGCCTGATGTTCGCGGGCATCACCGAGGGCCGCAAGAAGATCCAGATGGTCAAATGGGCGAACGGCAACCGCGACCAGTGGTACGAGGCGTCGGGCGTCGGCGAGACCAAGGGCGTGATGCGCAAGCCGGTGCTGGGCCATCTCACCTCGAGCTTCGGGATGCGCTTCCACCCGATCCTCGGCTTCTCGCGCATGCACCAGGGCGTCGACTTCGGCGCGCCGATGGGCTCGCCGATCGTCGCGGCGAGCGACGGCGTCGTCACCTTCGCCGGGCGGCATGGCGGCCATGGCAATTATGTCCGCCTCAACCATGCCGGCGGCATCGCTACCGGATACGCGCATATGAGCCGGATCATCGCCAAGGCCGGCCAGCACGTCCGCCAGGGTGAGCTGATCGGCTATGTCGGCTCGACCGGGCTGTCGACCGGGCCGCACCTCCATTACGAGATGTATCGCAACGGCAAGGCGATCAACCCAACCTCGATGAAGTTCACGACGGTCCAGCAGCTCGCCGGTCGCGACCTCGCCAATTTCAAGGCGAAGCTCAACAGTCTGCTGTCGGTGCGGGTCGCCAACGGCATCGCTGCCGATCCCAAGGCCGAGAAGAGCGCCGAGACCGGCGGCAAGGACAAGGGCAAGACGAAGAAGGGCTGAGCGCCCGGCTTTCGTCGAAATGGCGGCAGGGGCTCCGCGCGTCGACGGATAGTTTACTTCCGCCAGCCTTTCGGCGGCGCTAATCTACGATCTCAACGGTGCAGTGGAGATCGTGTATGATCGATGAGCAGGGTATCTTTCTCGGCGCGAGCCCCAATCCGTCGGGGTTGCTGGCCCAGCATCTCAATCTCCGCCGCGCCAACCGCCACGGTCTGATCGCCGGCGCGACCGGCACAGGCAAGACCGTGACCCTCCAGGGCATCGCCGAGAATTTCTCGGCGGCCGGCGTGCCGGTGTTCCTGGCCGACGTGAAGGGCGATCTTTCGGGCATCTCGATGGCCGGATCGCCGACCGCGAAGAATGCCGACAAGCTGGTCGCGCGCGCGGCCGAGATCGGCCTCCAGAACTATAGCTGGGGCGACAATCCGGCGATCTTCTGGGACCTCTACGGCGAACAGGGGCACCCGATCCGCACCACCATATCGGAAATGGGGCCGCTGCTGCTCGCGCGGCTGATGAACCTCAACGACGTGCAGGAGGGTGTGCTCAACATCGCCTTTCGTTATGCCGACGAGCAGGGGCTGCTGTTGCTCGACCTCGGCGACCTGCAGGCGATGCTCGCCCATTGCGCCGAAAATGCCGACGAGCTGTCGACCAAATATGGCAACGTCACCAAGGCCAGCGTCGGATCGATCCAGCGCCAGCTCCTCCAGCTCGACAGCCAGGGCGGCGCGCATTTCTTCGGCGAGCCGGCGCTCGACATCCACGACTTCCTCGGCGTCGACGACCAGGGGCGCGGCTATGTCAACGTGCTGGCCGCCGACAAGTTGATGCAGAGCCCGAAGCTCTACGCCACCTTCCTGCTGTGGCTGCTGAGCGAGCTGTTCGAGAATCTTCCCGAGGTCGGCGATCCGGACAAGCCCAAGCTGGTCTTCTTCTTCGACGAGGCGCACCTGCTGTTCGAGGATGCGCCCAAGGCGCTGACGGACAAGATCGAGCAGGTCGTCCGCCTGATCCGGTCGAAGGGCGTCGGCGTCTATTTCGTCACCCAGAACCCGATCGACGTGCCCGAGGACGTCGCCGCACAGCTCGGCAACCGCGTCCAGCATGCGCTGCGCGCCTTCACCCCGCGCGACCAGAAGGCGATCTCGGCCGCCGCCGATACCTTCAGGATCAACCCCGACCTCGACGTCGCCAAGGCGATCACCGAGCTGAAGGTGGGCGAGGCGCTCGTATCGGTGTTGCAGGAGGACGGTTCGCCGAGCATCGTCCAGCGCACGCTGATCGCGCCGCCGCGCTCGCGGCTGGGGCCGGTCGACGCGAAGGAGCGCGCCGTGATCCAGTCGATCTCTCCGGTCGCCGGCAAATATGACACGGTGATCGACCGCGAATCGGCCGAGGAACTGCTCGCGGCCAAGGCAGACGCCGCGGTCGCCGCGGCGCAGGCCGCCCAGGCGCAGGCCGAAGCCGACAAGGCCGCCGCCGTCCAGGCGAAGATCGAGGCGAAGCAGCGCGAGGCGGCGCTCAAGGAGCAGGCGCGACAGGATGCGATCGCCGCGCGCGAGGCGGCGAAGCCGAGCGGCCTCGACCGAGCCATCCAGTCGGCGACCCGCGCGGCGGCCTCCTCGGTCGGACGCCAGGTCGCCAACGAGCTCGGCCGAGCCGTATTCGGCGGCGGCAGCCGGCGCAGCTCGGGCGGGATCGCCGGTCAGCTCGTGCGCGGCATCCTGGGCGGCCTCTTCAAGTGAGTTCGACGGACAAGGCTCTTGGGCTGTTGTTCGGTTCGGATATCCATCACGGCAGGGCGCACGCCGGCGAAGCGGTGCCCGCCGGGATCGGAACGACCGACGTGCGTCTGCTACAGTCGGGAGATCGCGATCGCTTCATCCGCCTGCATATCCCCGTCAATTTCCAGCGGCTGAAATTCAAGCCATCGCTCGCCAATGTCGGGACGGTGCTCAATCTCGTCACCGATCCCGACCTCAATCCCCTCGTGCTCGATCATGCCGACAAATTCCTGAAGCCCTTCAAGGGCAGGGTCATCAATCGCCCGGCGGCGGTGCTCGGCAGCACGCGCGACAAGGTCGCCACGTTGCTGGCGGGGATCGACGGGCTGGTCGTGCCGCCGATCGCGCGCTTCCGGGGACGGCCCGCCCTGGCCGCCGCCGCGATCGCGAAGGCCGGGATCCGCTTCCCCGCCATCCTGCGCCGGACCGGCCATCATGACGGCAGGATCGAAGGGCTGATGGCCGATGCCGATGCGGTGATGGCCGTGATCGACCCCGGGACGACCTACTATCTCACCGAGTTCGTGGACGGCCGCTCGGCCGAAGGGCTGTTCCACAAGATCCGCATCTTCTTCTTCGGCGATCGGGCGGTGGTCCGGCACCGGCTGGTCTCCGACCATTGGAACGTCCATGCGCCCGACCGCAAGCGGGTCCTGGTCCACCATCCCGAGCATATCGAAACCGAGCGCCGCTATGTCGAAGGCGGTATCGCGGCGATGCCGCCCGAGGCGCAGCGCGTGCTGGCGGAGGTCCGTGCGCGGATGCCGCTCGATTATTTCGGCATCGACTTCTCGATCCTGCCGGACGGACGGCTGCTGCTGTTCGAGGCCAATGCGACGATGATGTTCTTTCCGGTCGTGGCCGATCCGCCCTTCGGCTATAGCGCCGCGGTAGTGGCCCAGGGCACCGCCGCTTTCGATGCGATGCTGGCCGGTCGGGGGATATAAGGCGGAATGCTCGACAGCTACGCGGCCATCTTCGCGCGCCGGGCGGACAGTTACTGCCGCGCGATGAACCATCATCCGCATGCCCGCGATGCCGAGTTTGGCGCGGTGGTCGATCCGCTCGATCCCGCCGCCCGGATCGTGATCGACATGCCGGCCGGCGGGGGCTGGCTACGCCGCTACCTGCGCGCCGGGATCCATTATATCGCGATCGAGCCGGCCGAGCTGTTCTTCGATCTCTGCCCGCAGGACGCAAGCGCCGATCGCTTGCGCGCGCCGGTCGAGGCGGTGCCCTTGCCCGACGCGGCGGCGGACGCGATCGTTTCGCTCGCGGGCCTTCATCATGCCCCCGATCTGGGGGCGATCTTCGCCGAGGCGCACCGGCTGCTGCGGTCCGGCGGGCAATTCGTCATCGCCGACGTCGCGGCCGGCAGCCGGGAGGACGATTTCCTCAACCGCTATGTCCATGCCCATAACCCGATGGGGCACGAGGGAGTCTTCCTCGACGACGGAACCGCCGGCCTGCTGCGCCGCGCCGGGTTCGAGGTGCTGGCGGAGGAGCAGGCGCCCACGCCCTGGCGGCTGGGCAGCGCCGAGCAGGCGGGCGCCTATTGCGCCGACCTGTTCGGGATCGAAGGACAGACACCGGCCCAGGTGGCGGCGGCGTTGCAGGAGATCGTCGGCGCGGTCCAAGGCGGGGACGGCTTCGTGCTCGGCTGGAGCCTGCGGCGGTTGATCTGCCGCAAGCGCTGAGTTCGGGATCGCCTTACCGTCCCTGGTTGCGCCAGCGGCCGATGACATGTTCGACGAGGGCGTCCTCGTCGCCGCTGCGCCGCCAAAGCTCGGAGAATACCGGGTCGTTCGACGCGGGGCGCAAGTCCTCGTCGAGGTCGTCGAAGGCGACGCGGATCGGGATGGGCACGCCTTCGCCGCAGATGATCGCCTCGCGGTTGCGCAGCGCGGGTATGGTGTCGAGGAAGCCGCGCGCGCCTTCCGGCATCGCGGCGCGGACGAAGGCCTGGTCGCGTTCGTTGTTCAGGCGCATCGCTATGATCGTGCCGCATTGCGACAAAACGCCTTCGGCCAAATCCGACGGCCGTTGGGTGACGAGCCCGAGCGACACGCCATATTTGCGGCCTTCCTTGGCGATCCGTTCGAGAATGCGGCGGACCGGGCCGGTATTGGCGGTGCGGTCGGACGGGACGTAGCGATGAGCCTCCTCGCAGACGAGGAGGACCGGGTGCTGCGCCTGGCCGCGCGCCCAGATCGCATAGTCGAACACGCAGCGCGCGAGCACCGACACCACAACCGACGTGATCTCCGACGGCACGCCCGACACGTCGATCACCGAGATCGGCTTGCCCTCGCCGGGCAAACGGAAGATGCGCTTGATGAAGCTCTTCATGCTGTCGCCGACCAGCATCCCCGAGAACATGAAATGATAGCGCGGGTCCGACCGTATCTCATCGATCTTCTGCTTGAGCCGCAGATAGGGCGCGCTGTTCGACGCCTTGTCGAGCTTGCCCATCTCGGTCTGGATGATCGTCGTCAGGTCCGACAGCACATAGGGGATCGGGCTGTCGACGGTGATCCGGGCGACGGTCTCGGCGGCGCGGTTCTTCTGGCGCGCGGCGAGCAGGCATTTGGCGAGGATGTCGGCATCTGTCTGCCGCTCGGCCCCCGTCGTGGTGAGCAGCACCTCGCAATGCTCCTCGAAGTTCATCAGCCAATAGGGCATGGCGAGGTTCGAAACGCCGTAGGAGGCGCCGACCTCGGCGAAGGCAGCCTCATATTCGCCGTGCGGGTCGATCATCACGATATGGCCGGCCGGCGCCATCCGGCAGATCCGATGCAGGATCAGCGCCGTCGCGGTCGACTTGCCGGTGCCGGTCGAGCCGAGCAGCGCGAAATGCTTGCCGAGCATCGCATCGACCAGCAGCGCAGCACGGGTCGATGCGGTCGGGTGGACGGTGCCGATCTCGACATGCGCCATGTCGCCGGCGCTGAAGATCGCGCCCATGTCGGGGGTCGACACGGCGTGGACGGGTGTGCCCGGCAGCGGATAGCGGGTGACGCCGCGGCGGAAGGCGGTCAGCCGCCCGGCCGCATCGGCGATGCCTTCGCCCAGGAAGGCGATGCGCGCGGCGATCATCTCCCCGGCGCTGCCAAGCTCATGGATCGCGGCGACGACGGAGCGGCCCGCAACGGTCATCCGGATCATCGCGCCGATCTCGCCCGCCATCGCGAGCGCGGGGTCCGCATCGCCGGAGAGCAGTTCGATCATGCCGCGGTCGAGCCTGATATCGGCCCCGCCGCCCGCGACCGCCTCGATCCGTCCGATCGCGCCGGCCTCCAGTTGCAGGGCCGTTCCGAAGGCCTGTCCGCCGACGATGTCGTTCATCCTGTCCATCACTTTCCGTTGGGATCGGCGATGGTCTAGCGGGGGAGCGGTTAATGCCGGGTTCCCGGCTTTAGTCGCGCAACCGCTTGAAGGCGGTGCTCGCCGCCCAGCCGAGCGCGAGCGACAGCAGCACCGCGGTCAGGCCGTAGACGAAGCTGTGGCGATCGGCGGCGCGGGCGACGAACGCCTCCATGCCCGACTTGTGGATCTCGATGTCGCGGGTGGCGGCGGCGATCACGCGGCCCTTCTCGATCAGGAAGGTCTCGGCGGTGTAGTGCCCCACCGGTACCCGCGCCGGGATGGCGATGCGCGCGCGATAGAGCACGCCCTCGCTGATCTCGACCCCGCTGTCGGTCTCCGAATAATAGCCGCCGCGCCGCTTGAGGTCGATCAGCCCTTCCTCGAAATGCCGGTCGGCGGCGGGGTCGCCGCCGCTGGCGGGGGAAAGCTGGAGATTGTCGATCCCGAGCTCGTAGATCACGGCGGTCCGGCCATCGACGATCTTGTTGATCGGCTTCGACGAGGCGAGCGCGTAGAAGGACGGCACCGACCGGAAATCGGCGCTGTCGGCGTTGATCCACATGCCGGCGATCTTGCGTTTCTCGCGCACCAGAACAGGTTCGGACGGGCCCTTCACCACCACCGCGATCTGTGCGTCGTCGCTGGGCACGCGGCCGCCAGGATAGAGGATCGCGCCGAACAGCAGCAGCTCGGCGCCGGTGAAGCTGTAGATGATCTCGATCTTGCGCTGCGACACGTCGGGGACGAGCCGGGGACTCTCTGCCGAGACCAGCAGCGGGGCGAGAAGAAGGAGGAGGAGAAACCTCTTCACAGCGGCTGTACCGTAAAGATTTCGGGCGGGCGCCAGGTGAGGCCGAGCAGCATGCGGATCGCCACCACCAGCACGATGAAGGCCAGCGCCAGCCGCAGATATTCCGGCTTCATCTTGAGCGCGAGCCGTGCGCCGAGCTGGGCGCCGGTGACGCTGCCGATCAGCAGCAGCCCGGTGAGGACGAGGTCGACCGCGCGGGTCGTCATCGCGTGGACCATCGTCGTCGCGGCGGTGACGAACAGGATCTGGAACAGCGAGGTGCCGACCACGACCCGCGCCGACATGCCGAGGATGTAGATCATCGCCGGCACCAGGATGAAGCCGCCGCCGACGCCCATCAGCACCGTCATCACGCCGGTCAGGAAACCGAGCAGGAAGGGGGCGAGCGGAGATATGTAGAGACCCGACCGGTAGAAGCGCCAGCGGAACGGCAGCATCGCGATCAGAGGATGATGCCGCCGCCCGCTGCCGGGCGGGGATTCGCCGCGCCATTCGGCCAGGATCGATCCGATCGCGTCGCGAGCCATGACCGCGCCGATGCCACCGAGCATGACGACGTACATCACCGTCACGACGGTATCGATCTGGCCGGCGTCCTGGAGCAGGCGGAACAGGAAGCCGCCGGCCAGCGAGCCGATCGCGCCGCCGGCGACCAGCACCGCGCCCATATGATAGTCGACCCCGTCGCGGCTGCCATGGGCGAGCACGCCCGAGACGCTGGCGCCGGTGATCTGCGGCGCCGAGGAGGCGACCGCGACGGCGGGCGGGATGCCGTAGAAGATCATCAGCGGCGTCGTCAGGAAGCCGCCGCCGACGCCGAACATTCCCGACAGCACGCCGACCAGCCCGCCCAGGCCGATGATCACCAGCATGTTCACCGAAAGGCCGGCGATGGGCAGGTAGAGATCCATGGCGCAGGGCTAGAGCATTTTGGGGTCCGGGGGGAAGGGCGCAGCGGGAAATATCCCTGTCCCGTCATACCCCTGAGGAGGGCGGCGAAGGAGAATCCTTGCCCGTCGCCCGTCATGCGATATATCCGGCGGCATGGTTCCCTTTTCGTTCTGTTCCGTCGACTTGTGCGCTTTGCCAGAGGGCGGGTTGTTCCATCCCGCCACCGCCAGCCTGCTGCTCGCCGACCTGCATCTCGAAAAGGCGAGCAGCTACGCGGCGTGCGGCCAGATGCTGCCGCCCTATGATTCGATCGAGACGCTGCGCCGGGTCGCGGCGCTGGCGGGGCGGACCGGGGCGCGGGCGCTCTATTGCCTCGGCGACAGCTTCCACGATCGCGGAGGCACCGGTCGGCTGGGGGAGGAGGCGCGGGGGCTGCTCGGCGAGCTGACCGCGCGGCTGCGCTGGACCTGGATCGTCGGCAATCATGACCGCGCGTTCGACGATCCGTTGGGCGGCCATGTCGTCGCGGAGGCCGAGCTGGCGGGGCTGTGGCTGCGCCACGAAGCCGACCCATCCGATCCGCGCCCCGAGATATCGGGCCATTATCATCCCAAATACAAGGTGACGCTGCGCGGCCGCCGGGTGTCGCGCCCCTGCTTCGTCGCCGGACGGAGCAAGCTGATCCTTCCGTCCTTCGGGGTGCTCACCGGCGGGATGGACGCCGCCGATCCGGCGATCCTGCGCGCGGTCGGCCGCGATGCCCGCGCGCTGATCGCGATCCGGGAGAAGCTGCTGGGCTTTCCGCTCGCCGCCTAGAGCCTGATCGTTTGAGGTGGAAGCGCTTTGCGCTTCCGCCGATGACGTGAATCAAGATCTAGGACGGATATAGAGGTTGCCTGCCCGGCCCGACCGCCTATCCTTGACGAAGCCGTGGGATTTCGTGCCAGCCATGCGTTACCAGCTCAGCCCCGTCACCGCCCAGTTCCGCGATGCGGGAACCGAACGGGCGTTCCGGGCCTCGATCCTGCCCAAGGTGCAGGAGGATAGCTGGCTGACGCTGATCGTCGCGGCGGCGGGCATGGCGATGTTCAGCATCTCCGATTACGGCTTCCTCGGCCTGTCGCCGGAATTCTACGTGCTGCTCGGGATCCGGGTGACGCTGATCGCGACCTGCCTGGTTCTCGCGTTCGTGCTGCGTTCGTCGGATGCGCTGTTGACGCGGCCCTGGCTGCTCAGCGTCGCGCCGGTGATGATCGCCACCGGTTCGCTGTCGATCATCGTGCTCCGGCCGCACACCCTGACGACGCAGTTCATCGCCGTGGTGATCATCGTCATGGCCTTCTATCTTTTCTCGCCGATCCTGCTGTGGGGCATGATCGGCGCGAGCCTCTATCTCGGGATCGGCTTCCTCGCCGGCGCCTGGTATTGGGGTGACCTGCCGTGGGACACGGTGCGCGCCTATGGTCTGCTGCTGATCATGGCGAACGTCGTCGGCTATGTCGTCGCCCGGCGCCTGGCCCGTCTGCAGCGCCAGCAGTTCGAGGCGCTGAACGAGGAACGGCTGTCGAAGCAGCGGCTGATGGAGGAGGTCGCGCGTCGCGAGGCGCTGGAGAAGCGGCTGCGGATCATGGCCGATACCGACGAGCTGACCGGCCTCGCCAACCGGCGCTGCTTCCTGGAGCAGGCGCGGACCGCGTTCGGCGCGGCGCGGAGCCGCGAGCGCCCGTTCAGCCTGTGCATGATCGACGTCGACAATTTCAAGGCGATCAACGACGGCTGGGGCCATGACTGCGGCGACAAGGTGCTGCGTGAGGTCGCGGCCGCCTGCCTCGCGACGTTTCGCGAGGGGGATGCGGTCGGGCGCTTCGGCGGGGAGGAGTTCGTCGCGGCGCTGCCCGGCGCCGACATGGCGGACGCCCGCCGGATCGCCGAGCGACTGCGCGAGACGATTGCCGGCCTGCGGCTCGACGGGCCGCTCGCCCCGGTGCGCGTGACGGTAACGATCGGCCTTGCCGAGGTTCAGCCGCGGGAGACAGGGCTCGAGCCGGCCCTGAAGCGCGCCGACGCGGCGCTCTACCGGGGCAAGCGCAGCGGGCGGAACGTCGTCCTGGAGATGACCCCCGGCGCAGGGTGAATGAAGCGGCGGTTCAGCCGACCGGGTAGACCGTCACCGCCTGCTTGCGGAAATGGGTAGGGAAGGCGACCCTGAGCGCCTCGACCTTGGGCAGGTCGTTGTAGACGATATAGGGATAGTCGGGTTTCCGGGTCAGGAAATCCTGATGATATTTCTCGGCCGGGAAGAAGCCGCGATAGCGTTCCACCTTGGTGACGATCGGCGTCTTCCACAGCTTCGCCGCGCTGAGCTGCGCGACATAGGCCTGGGCCACCGCCTGCTGCTGCTTCGTCGTCGGGAAGATCGCGGTGCGATATTGGGGGCCGCGGTCCGGGCCCTGGCGGTTGAGCGTGGTGGGATCGGCCACCACCGCGAAATAGATGCGCAGCAGCGTGCCATAGCTGATCCGCCGCGGGTCATAGGTGATCTTGACCGCCTCGGCATGACCGGTGGTGCCGGTGCCGACCGTTTCATAATCGGCGGTCTGCGCGACCCCGCCCGAATAGCCGGACACCGCCGAGGTCACGCCGTCGACGTGCTGGAACACGCCCTGGACGCCCCAGAAGCAGCCGCCCGCCAGCACGGCGGTTGCGGTCGCGCCCTGTTCCGACGGATCGACGGCGGGTGCGGGAACCCGGACGATCGGACCGGGATCGACCCGCGGGGCCGGTGCCACCGCCGGGCTGCGGGTCGCCATCGTCCCGGCGGCGACGAGCAGCAGCACACCGGCGGAAATCCCGGCGATCAGCGGCCGGTTAGGACTGTCCGTCAAAAGGGCATCCTTTTTTCCATTCTGTGTCCATTATGTCACACATATGGAGAGAGGCAAATGTTTATCAACATTTGCCCCCTCAGGCGCCGGGCGCCGGGCCTCCGCCCGGCTTGGCTTTCCTCGCATAAGCTCGGGCGCGCATTCGCGCTTGCGGAGCCCTTTCGGGCTCCGGCTCCGCGGCATCAGATGCCCGCTTACTTCAGCTCCGCGCAAGCGGCCTGGATGCGCTGGCAGGCTTCGGTGAGGATTGCTTCCGAGGTAGCGTAGCTCACCCGGAAGGCGGGCTCGAGGCCGAAGGCCGCGCCGTGGACGGCGGCGACCTGATGGTCGTCGAGGAAATAGTCGATCAGGTCGGCGTCGTTGGCGATGACCTTGCCCGACGGGGTCTTGAGACCGATCAGCCCCGACACGTCGGGATAGACGTAGAAAGCCCCTTCGGGACGGGGGCAGTGGATGCCCTTCGCCTGGTTGAGCATCGACACCACCAGGTCGCGGCGCTTCTGGAAGGCGGCCGCGCGCTCCTTGAGGAAGCTCTGGTCGCCCGAAAGCGCCGCGGTGGCCGCTGCCTGCGCGATCGAGCAGGGATTGGAGGTCGATTGCGACTGCAGCTTCGCCATCGCCTTGATGAGCGGGGTCGGGCCGCCGGCGAAGCCGATCCGCCAGCCGGTCATCGAATAGGCCTTCGAGCAGCCGTTGATCGTCAGCGTCCGCTCGTACAGATCGGGCGCGACCTGCGCGATCGTGGCGAATTCGAAGCCGTCGTAGAGGATGTGCTCATACATGTCGTCGGTCATGATCCAGACATGCGGATGGCGGCGCAGCACCTCGGCGATCGCCTTGAGCTCGTCGGCCGAATAGGCGGCGCCCGACGGGTTGGAGGGCGAGTTGAGCAGCACCCACTTGGTCTGCGGCGTGATCGCGGCGTCGATCTGCTCGGGCGTCACCTTGTAGTTCTTGTCGGCGCCGGCCTTGATGAACACCGGGGTGCCGCCCGCGAACTGGACGATGTCCGGATAGCTGACCCAATAGGGCGCCGGGATGATCACCTCGTCGCCGGCCGAGACGGTCGCGACCAGCGCGTTGAACAGCGTGTGCTTGCCGCCGACGTTGACGCTGATCTGCGACGCTTCGTAGGTCAGGCCGTTGTCGCGCTTGAACTTGGCGGCGATCGCGGCCTTCAGCTCGGCGGTGCCGTCGACGTTGGTGTATTTGGTCTGGCCCTTGCGGATCGCCTCGATCGCGGCCTCCTTGACGAAGTCGGGCGTGTCGAAGTCGGGTTCGCCCGCCGACAGGCCGATCACGTTGATCCCCTTGGCCTTCAGCTCGAGGACGCGGCTCGACATGGCGAGCGTGGGCGAGGGCGAGATGCGGTTGAGGGCAGGGGCGATGAGGCTCATGGCGCGGCGCTTTCCTGATTGGGACGGTTTGGAAACGGGCGCGCTATAGGGGAGCGGGGGCGAAGCCTCAACCGTCAGCTTGAGCCTTATTCGGGATGGCGGGCCCCGAAAGGCGATCGCGGCTTCAACCGCGCGCCGCCGCGGGCCGTGCGGCGATCAGGCCGCGCAGCGAATTGCCAATGAAGAAGCCGCCGTCGAGGTCGCCCGGCCGGAGGTCGCCCTCGACCGCCTCGCCTTCGTCGATCAGGCGTCCGCGCAGGATGCCGGGCAGCAGCGATCCGCCGCGCGGCGTGACCAGCCGGCCGTCGCGCGGCACGAAGATGCTGGTGAAGCTGCCCTCGGTGAGCAGCCCCTCGGGCGTCACGAATAGGACCTCGAAGGTTCCGGCCCGGCGGCGGGCGTCGTCGAGAAAGCTGCGGTCGCTGGTCTTGTGGAGCAGACGCGGGTCGCTCGCGGCGACGGGCAGCGCCGCGAGCGCGACGTCGACCGGCTCGGCCGGCCGCTCGGGAAGCGCGCGAACCTCGATCGCCAGCGCGCCGCTCGGCGCCAGCATCAGCCGAACCCGGGCGTCGCTGGTCAGGCGGAAGGTGGAAGCCTGGAGGTCGTTGCGGCAGTCATGGCGGTTGAACGCGAAGCCCAGCGCGTCGGCGCTCGCCTTCATCCGGGAGAGATGGCGTTCCAGCTCGACGAAACCGTCGAGCGCTTCGAACCGCATCGTCTCGATCAGATCGAACGACCCTGTCGTCATCGCGACCGCACGCCCCTGCTCACTATGCCACGCCCCAGATACGTTGCCGTCCACTCGCTGGTTTCGAGTCGGCAACGACGGTCAGTCTATCGGCAAGCCACCGATTCGCCTCGGAAATTTTCCGGGATGGCCGATCTCCGGCTGATCCGGTCGATGCGGCGCCTTGCAATGCCGCGCGCCAGCGATCATCTCGGGCCGCATGACCAGCCCTGCCATGCCGCCGCTCAAGGCCGCGATCATTCCCGTCACGGCCTTCCAGCAGAACTGCACCCTCATCTGGTGCACCAGCACCATGAAGGGCGCCTTCGTCGATGCCGGCGGCGATCTCGACCGGCTCAAGGCGGCCGCGGCCGAGCATGGCGTGACGATCGAGAAGCTGCTCGTCACCCATGGCCATATCGATCATTGCGGCGGCACCGGCATCCTGGCCGAGCAGCTCGGCGTGCCGATCGAAGGG
Organism: Rhizorhabdus histidinilytica; assembly: GCF_900167915.1. GTDB lineage: Bacteria > Pseudomonadota > Alphaproteobacteria > Sphingomonadales > Sphingomonadaceae > Rhizorhabdus > Rhizorhabdus histidinilytica. The sequence continues at coordinate 57,930 of NZ_FUYM01000002.1, forward strand.
CCACACCCCGAGGACCGCTTCTGGATAGCGCGGCTGGGCGACGACGGACGCAGTTATGGGATCGAGGGCCGGCCGTTCGAGCCCGACCGCTGGCTCGACGACGGCGACCAGGTGACCGTGGGTGATCTGGTGCTCGACGTCATCCACTGCCCCGGCCACACGCCGGGCCATGTCGTCTTCCATCACGCGCCGTCGAACCTGGCGCTGGTCGGTGACGTGCTGTTCCAGGGATCGATCGGCCGCACCGACTTCCCGCGCGGCAACCATGGCGACCTGATCGCCTCGATCACGCGCAAGCTCTGGCCGCTCGGCGGCGAGACGGCGTTCGTGCCAGGACATGGGCCGATGTCGACCTTCGCCCACGAACGCGCCACCAACCCGTTCGTCGGGGACCGGGTGGTCGGTGTTTGATTTTTTTGTTTAGCTCTCAGGCGCCGGGCGCAGGGCATCCGCCCTGCGTGGCTATCCTCGCATAAGCTCGGGCGGCCGCCACGGCTCGCTTTGCGAGCCGATCTCCGCCTACGGACTGCCCCCGGCAGTCCGCGGACCGGCTTCGATCCGGGACGCTGGCGCGTCCCGTTCCACCGCATGAGCTTTGTGTCGGAGCCCGACAGGGCTCCGCAAGCGCGAACGCGCGCCCGAGCTTATGCGAGGATAGCCAAGGTCGCGGATGCGACCGCCGGCGCCTGAGGCTCAACCGATCAATGCCCCGCGCCGAGGCTGTCGCTCGTCACCGTGGTGATCACGCCGTTCTTCGTCGTGTAGGGGATGGTCAGGGCATAGATGGCCAGGCCCAGCAGCACGCCCCAGGTCGTCAGGATGCCGACGGCGCGGAACGGGTTGGCGGTCTGGCGGTCCAGCCCGAACGGGTGCAGCACGCGCCCGATGATGTAGATGATGCCGGCACCCCACAGCCAGTTGTTGGTGCCGCGGGCGAATTCGATCAGCCCCATCAGAATCAGCACCAGCGGGGTATATTCGATGAAATTGAGCTGGGCGCGCATGCGGGCGGACAGCAGCGTATTGCCGCCGTCGCCAACCAGCACCTTGCTCTTGACCCGGACGGTGACGATCCGGATCGCCAGCCATATGTTCAGGATCGCGGCGGCTCCGGCGATCGTCAGCGTGATGGGCAGGATCATCTTTCCCCCTCCTTGCAATGAACTGCGTGCTTGGCAGGTCGCGGCGCTACTTGCAACGCGGAGCGAAATCGCTATAGGTCGCGCGCTCGCGGCGAGCCCGCCCCCCTGGGGGTCCCGGGCGTTCGTCGCTTTATTTGTTTAGCTAGGAACAGGTGCCGACATGGCCGTCCCCAAGAGAAAAACCTCGCCCTCGCGGCGCAACATGCGTCGCAGCCATCACGCGCTGACCGCCGAGGCGTTCCAGGAATGCCCGAACTGCGGCGAGCTGAAGCGTCCGCATAACCTGTGCAACGCCTGCGGCCACTATAACGGTCGCGAAATCATCTCGGTCGAGGCCTGACAAAAGGCCAAACGGGGGCATGAGCGTGGACGAGGCACCGCGAATCGCCATTGATGCGATGGGCGGTGATGGCGGGCCGGCGACGATGATCGCCGGCGCCGCGCAGGCGCGTGATCGCGATTCGTCCCTGCGTTTCACCTTCACCGGTGATGAAGCGGTGATTCGCGCCGAGACGGCGCGTTTCCCGCAGCTCGTCGATTCGATCATCGTCCATTGCGACGACGTGATCACCGGCGACGACAAGCCCAGTCAGGCGATCCGCCGCACCAAGAGCAGCTCGATGGGCGCGGCCATCCTCGCGGTGAAGGCCGGCGAGGCGGCGGCGGCGCTGTCGGCAGGCAATACCGGCGCGTTGATGGCGATCGCCAAGCTGTCGCTCCGGACGATGCACGGCATCGACCGGCCGGCGCTGGCCGCGCTGATGCCGACGCTCGGTGACAATGACCTGGTGATGCTCGACCTCGGCGCCAACACCGATTGCGATGCGCGCAACCTGGTCGAGTTCGCGGTGATGGGCGCCGCCTATTCGCGGCTTGCGCTGGGCATCGAATCGCCGCGCGTCCGCCTGCTCAATATCGGCACCGAGGAGCTGAAGGGCACCGGCGAGCTCAAGGAAGCCGCCGCGATGCTCCGCCAGCAGACCGGCGGCGCCTGGCGCTTCGACGGCTTTATCGAGGCCGACCGGCTGGGCCGGGGCGAGGCCGACGTGATCGTCAGCGACGGTTTCTCCGGCAATATCGCGCTCAAGTCGATCGAGGGTACCGCGCGCTTCATCACCGATCTGCTGCGCCGCGCCTTCTCCAGCTCGCTCCGCTCGAAAGCGGGCTTCATCCTGTCGCGCCCGGCGTTCGCGCTGCTGCGCCATCATCTCAATCCGAACAATCACAACGGCGCGGTCTTCCTCGGCCTCAATGGCCTGGTGGTGAAGAGCCATGGCGGCGCCGACGAGAATGGCATCGCCAACGCCATCGCGGTCGCGGCGAAGATCGCCCGTGAGGATTTGACCCGTCGGATCACCGACGATCTCGAGGATTTCCGCAGTCATGCGGTGCAGACGGAAGGGGTAGCGTGAGCGGACAGGCGATGCGGCGTGCCGTGATGATCGGCACCGGGTCGGCGCTTCCGCGCCGGCAGGTCAGCAATGCCGAGCTCGCCCGGACCGTCGACACTTCGGACGAGTGGATCGTCGAGCGGACCGGTATTCGCATGCGCTATGTCGCGGGCGAGGGCGAGACCACCTCGACCCTCGCGACCGAGGCCGCGCGCAAGGCGATCGAGGCGGCGGGGATCGCACCGTCCGACATCGGGCTGATCATCCTGGCGACGGCGACACCCGACCAGACCTTCCCCGCCTCGGCAACGATCGTCCAGTCCGCACTCGGCATCGACGACTGCGTGGCGTTCGACGTGCAGGCAGTCTGCTCGGGCTTCCTCTATGCGCTGTCGGTGGCCGACAGCATGATTCGCGGCGGCAGCGCCACCCATGCGCTGGTGATCGGCGCGGAGACGTTCAGCCGCATCCTCGACTGGGAGGATCGGACGACCTGCGTGCTGTTCGGCGACGGCGCCGGTGCGGTGGTTCTGAAGGCGGAGGAGGGCGGCGATCGCGGCGTGCTCGCGACCCGGCTCCACGCCGACGGCCGCCACAACCAGCTTCTCTATGTCGACGGCGGCCCGTCGACGACCCAGACCGTCGGCAAGCTCCGCATGAAAGGGCAGGAGGTGTTCCGCCACGCCGTCACCAACCTCGCCCAGGTGCTCCGCGAGGTGATGGAAGATGCCGGGCTGACCGTCGACGACATCGACTGGGTGGTGCCGCACCAGGCGAACCGGCGCATCCTCGACGCTACGGCACGCAAGCTCGGCCTGCCCGCCGATCGGGTGATCGTCACCGTCGACCAGCATGCCAATACTTCGGCCGCCTCGGTGCCGCTGGCACTCGACGTCGCGGTCCGCGACGGGCGGATCAAGCCGGGCGATCTGCTGGTGCTCGAGGCGATGGGCGGCGGCTTCACCTGGGGAGCCGCGGCGATTCGCTACTGATATCGTCGTGCTGGTCTTCGACCGATCCCGAGCGGATGTCGCTCAGGTGCCGCGCGGGCTTTGCCAAGCGGCGATGGATCAGGATCATCGCCGCTTGGGATGAACCCTTTGGAATCGGCTTTGATTCGCCCTCCGCTCGCCGTAAGGTGACCGATACTCAATATGATTGGGGGGCTGTATGGCGTTGGATCGGGGGACTTTGACGCGAGCGGATCTGTCGGAGGAAGTGCATCGCGAGATCGGCCTGTCGCGCGCGGATTCCGCGGCGGTGGTCGAGCAGGTGCTGGAGCATATGTGCCTCGCGCTCGCCCGTGGTGAGAATGTGAAGATCTCGGGCTTCGGCAGCTTCATCCTGCGGGAGAAGGGGCAGCGGATCGGGCGCAATCCCAAGACCGGGGTCGAGGTGCCGATCGCGCCGCGCCGCGTGTTGACCTTCCGTGCCAGCCAGATGCTCCGTGATCGAATTGTTTCGGGTAATTAAGGCGTATTTTCAATGACTTCTGGCGGAGAGAAGGCCGAAGACGCGTTCCGTACCATCGGGGAGCTTTCGGCCGAACTCGGCATCCAGCAGCATATCCTGCGCTATTGGGAAACGCGTTTTCCGCAGCTTCGTCCGCTTCAGCGGGCCGGGAATCGCCGCTATTACCGCCCCGCCGACGCGGCGCTGGTGCGGCGGATCCACAGCCTGCTCAACGAGCAGGGCTATACGATTCGCGGCGTCCAGAAGCTGCTGGCGCAGAAGGCGCCGCCCGCCGAGCAGACGCCCGAGCCGGCCACGCCCGCGCCGATCGCGCCGCAGCCGGTGCTGGTCGTGAACCAGTCGACCATCCCCTCTCCGGCGCGCGCCGAGTTGCAGGCGATTCGCGAATCGCTGGTCCAGGCGCTCGCGGCGGACATGGATTGAGCTGAAGCTCCGGTTTGTCAGCCTCTATCGTCATCCCGGCGAAGGCCGGGATGACGGGAGGGGGCTTCAGTCCTGATCCGGCCCCAGCCCCGGGTCCAGGTCCCTAGGCCGCACGAACAGCGACAGCAGGCCGCCATTGGGGCGGACGTCGTCCCAATGTTCGACCGGGAAGCTGATCTCGGCGATGCTCGCGGTCGGGAATTTCTCCTCGACCTGGTCGCGCGCCGCGTCGTCGGGGCGGTCGGGCACCAGCATCAGCACCAGATCCTCGAGCCCCGGATTATGGCCGACCAGCAGCAGGCTGTCATATTGGTCGTTCGCCTCCTGGACGACGTCGAGCAGCGACACCGCCGAGGCGAGGTAGACGCGCTTGTCCCAGGCGGGAGCGATCGTCTCGCCGGTCCCCTCGGCCAGATGCTCGATCGTCTCGACGCAGCGGACGGCGGGGGAGGAGACGACATGGTCGAAATGCATGTCGTGATCGCGCAGATATTGGCCGATCCGGTGCGCGGCGCGCTTGCCGCGGCCGTTCAGCGGACGGTCGAAATCCCGCGCGACCGGATCGTCCCAGCCCGACTTGGCATGGCGCAACAGCGTCAGCTTCTTCACGATCCCCGCGCTCTCCTTCGGCATGATCCGGTGATGCCCGAAAGATGCGACAGAAGGAAGAGCGCAGCGGCGCCCGATCGCGGCATGGGCCGGAACCGGGCGCCATTCCGGCTCAGAAGCGCCGGGTCACGGTGGCGAAGATGTTGCGTTCCGCCCCGATGAAGCAGTCGCCGCGCGACAGGCAGGCGGCATAATATTTCTTGTTGAACAGGTTGGTCGCGTTGATCGCGAACGACCAGTCGCGCCAGCTCAGCTCCGCCAGCGCGTCGAACAGCGTGTAGGATGGGGTGCGGACGATCCTGGTGCTGGTCGCGCCGATCGTCCGTGAATAGTTGACACCGACATAGCGGACGCCGCCGCCGAGGCGAAGGCTGGTGTCGGGGTCGACGGCGATGCTCTTGGTGCCCCACAGCGACGCGCTCTTCTTCGGGACATTGTCGAGCTGGACGCCGGTGTCGCTCGGTTCGGCCTTGTTGTAGCTGTAATTGGCGATGAGCTGGAAATTGCCCGGCAGGTCGCGGCTCGCCTCGACCTCGAAACCCTTAGAGGTCATCGTGCCGATCTGGGTCTGCCCGCGGATCGTGCCGCCGCTGCCGTCGTCCATGACGATCTCGACCGGGCGGTTATGCTCGCGGATGTCGTAGGCGGTCAGGGTGACGAGCGTCCGTGCGTCGGGATGGAACTTGACCCCGCCCTCGAACTGCCGGCCGGTCTTCGCCTTGAACGGATCGCCGGCGATCGTCGTGCCCGAGATCGGCTCGAAGGATTCGGTGTAGCTGAAGAAGGGCGACACGCCCTTGGCGATCTCGGCGATGATGCCGGCGCGGAAGGTGGTGGCGTTCTCCTTCTCCGCCACGGACCCCGCCGCCTTGGTGCGGACATGGTCGCGCCGCCCGCCGACGACGATCGACACGCGATCCCACAGCCGGACCTGATCCTGGATGTAGACGCCGATCTGCTTCTGGCGGGTATCCTCGCTATAGGCGAAGCCGGTCGGGATGCCGCCGCCATAATCGGACAGGGCGGCATAATCGATATTGTAGATGTCGATGAGTTCATAGCCGTAGCCGCCGGTCTTGCGGACACGGTTCCAGCTATAGTCGACGCCGGCCAGCACCAGATGCTCGATGCCGGCGCCGGTGTCGAACCTGAACTGGATGTTGTTGTCGGTCGAGAAGATGTTCATCCGGGCCTTGCTGCCCTCGGCATAGAGGCCGATCGTCCGCTTGGCGGGATCGAGATAGGGATCGTCCGGGTTGGCGTAGCTGTCCGGATAATGGGTCAGATAGGTGACGTCGCTGTCGATATAGCGCGCCTTGAGGCTGATCTTCACCTGATCGCTGAAGCGATGCTCGACGGTACCGGTGCCCTGCAGCAGGCGGCCGTCATAGCGGTCCCAGCCCGGCTTGCCGATGAACAGGTCGTTGCGCAGCTTGCCGTTGGGGTTCGGGTAGAGCGTGCCGACCAGCGGCAGGAACTGCGCGGTCGAGCCGCCGTCATCCTCCTGGTAGAGGCCGAGCAGGGTGACGTCGGTGTCCTCGCCCGGCTGCCAGCGCAGGGAGGGCGATACCATCACCCGGTCGTCGGGGACATGGTCGGTCTGGGTATCGGCGTCGCGGACACGGGCGACGATGCGCGCGGCGAGGCCGTCGGCCAGCGGCCCGGTCAGGTCGGCGAGCGCTTCCTTGCGGGCGAACGATCCGTAGCGCAGCGATACCTCGCCGGCCGTCTGGAACTCGGGCACCTTGGAGGCGAGGTTGATCAGCCCGCCGATCGAGCCCTGTCCGAACAGCACCGAGGCCGGGCCGCGCACCACGTCGACGCGGGAGAAATTGTACGGGTCGGCGCGGATGCTGGCATAATAGCTGAAGATGTCGCGCATGCCGTCGCGGAACTGGAGCGCGTTGATGCCGCGGATGAAAGCCCCGTCGACCCGGCTGTCGGGGCCATAGGGATTGGCGATCACGCCCGAGACGTAGCGCAGCGTGTCCGAAACCGAGAGCGCGCCCTGCGCCAGGTAGACGTCGTCGGTGACGACCGTCAGCGCCTGCGGCGTCTGGGTCAGCGGCGTGTCGGTCTTGGTGCCGCTGTTGGTGCGTTCGAGCAGACCGGTGACGATGATCTGCTGGCCGCCGTCGGCAGCGTCGACGTCCGCATCGGCGGCGTGGGCCGCGATCGGCAGCAGGGCGGTGGTCGCGAGGAGCGCAAGGCGCAGGGCGAGGCTGGGACGATTCATGGGTGACGAACTCCGGGATCAGAAGCTGCGGGTGAGTGAGAGGCGCCAGTTGCGCGGTTCCCCCGGCGTGACGCGGTCGACGCAACAGGCGTCGGGGAAGTAGCGCTTGTCGAACAGGTTGTTGACGTTGAGGCGGACGCCCCACGGCCCGAACCGGTAGGAGAGGCCGGCGTCGACCAGCGCATAGGAGGGCAGGGTGAACGCAGCGATCGGATCGGGCGCGCCGTCGCCGTCGACATCCTCGGGGAAGTTCGCGCCGACCTTGTCGCTGTTGTACTGGAAGGCGAGGTTCAGCCCGAAGCCGGCGAACGGCCCGCGCGGCACGACATATTCGCCGAACAGGTTGATGTTGTGCCTGGGCACGTTCTGCAGCCGCGCGCCGACCGGCAGGACATTGTCGCGGGTGATCTTCGCGTCGAGATAGGCATAGGCGATCGACAGCGTCCAGGCCGGGGTCGGCCGCCAGGTCGCCTCGACCTCGACGCCGCGGCTGCGCTGCTCGCCGGCGGTGATGTAGAAGAAGGGATTGGCCGGGTCCTCGGTCGCGACGTTCTGCCGGGTCAGCTCGAAGATCGAGACCATGCCGGTCAGCCGGCTGTCGGGGGTCTGCAGCTTGACGCCGGTTTCGATGTTGCGGCCGGTCTCGGGCGGCAGGGCGTCGCCGGCGACGGTGAAATAGCCGGCCTGCGGCACGAAGGACTTCGACCAGCTCGCATAGAGCGATGCGCCCGGCACGATCGCATAGGTCGCGCCGACCCGCGGGCTGAACTTGTGGTCCTTCACGCCGCCGTCGCTCTTCGCCCAGTCGTAGCGGCCGCCCAGGGTCAGCGTCGCGCGCTCGCCGAAGCGGACATGGTCCTGGATATAGAGGCCGGTCTGGTTGGACTTGCCGCCGCCGCCATAGGCGGCAGCAGGATCATGGATGAAGGGCGGGCTATAGTCAGGGGCGAGGATATCGAGCGGGTTGGCGGCGGGATCGAAATTGCCGCCGTGGTCGGCGAAGCGGCTGCGGTTCCGGCGATAGTCGAGGCCGACCAGTATCTCCTGCCTGATCGGGCCGGTCTCGACCTTCAGCGTGAAATGGCCATCGGTGGACAGGTCCTTGTCGCGCTGGCTGAACGGGCCGTAGACGTAGCGGCCGGCGACATGCCCCTGCTGGACGCCGTCGACCACCGCGCCGTCGACGAAGCCCGCCCAGAAGATCCAGTCGTTCCAGGAGACCTTGCGGTCCGTGTAGCGCAGCGTCTGGTCGAAGGAGAACGCGTCCGAGAAGCGGTGCTTGAAGGCGTAGCCGAGATGATAATAGCGCTGGTTGTGGATCGCCTTCGAATCCTTGCCGTTGATCGTGAAGTCGATCGGCAGCTTGCCATGCGCGCTCGGCAGCACCGTTCCCCAGGCTGAGACCGGAGACCAAGGCGAATCATGGTTGCGCTCGTAGCGGGTGAGCAGGGTCAGCTCGCTGTCCTCGCCCATCCGCCAGGTCAGCGCCGGCGCGATGTGGACGCGGTTCTTGTCGGCGAAGCGGACGAAGTCGTTGCTGTCGCGATAGACGAGGTTGAGCCGCGCGAGCAGGGTGCCCGCCGCGTCGAGCCGCATATTGGCGTCGATCGTCCCCTCGACGAGATCATAGGAGCCGGTGGCGAGGCCGAGGTCCACGAAATCGTCGTCGCGCGGTCGCTTGCTGACCAGGTTGACGATGCCGCCGAGCGGCGCCGATCCGAATAGCATCGACGCCGGGCCCTTCACCACCTCGATCTGCTCGAGGCCGGCGAGCTCGTTGTTCGATCCGGCGACGTTCTGGCTGATCAGCCCGTCGAGATAGATGCTGCCATAGGCCGCGTCGAAGCCGCGGATCTGATAGGCGTCATAATAGCCGTAGGTGCTGCTGCGCGAGACCCCGGCGACGCCGCGCAGCGCCTCGGCGAGGCGGACGACGCCGCGCGCCTTGAGCTGCTCGGTCGAGATGATCGAGATCGCCTGGGGCGTCTCGATCAGCGGAATGTCCGATTTGCCGGCATTGGGCGTGGCCCTCATCTGCTCGCCCAGGACGATGATGTCGTCCCGGCCCGCGGCGGCGTCCGCATCGGCTTCGGCCCCCTGCGCCGGCATCGCCAGCGCCGAGCCCGTCAGGGCGATAATGAGAGTCTTCCTGTTGAACGACATGCGCTTCCCCGATCTGTCGCTGCCGGTTCCCCGGCCGTCGGCAGGCTGGCTAATGCGAATCAAACGCAATAGCAATCCACTTGCGTATTGGGCTCGTAACTAATATCGAGTCGCAACAGCAAAATCGAACGTGTGGCAGGGCTGCCGTCGAACGGAGGCAGGGATCGTCAATGTCGCCCAGAATGCGCGGATGGATCAGGATCGGCTTTGCGGGCCCCGGCGCGGTGATCGTCGCATTGGTGGTGATGGCCGGCATGGCGCTGTGGCTGCCTGGCGGCGCGGCGGGGATCGACAATCTCGTCCTGCCGCTGGTGCTGGTGCCGCTGATCTGGGCAGCGCTGTTCTTCCACGCCTGTCTCGATTCGCGGCTCGGCCGGATCGCGCTCGTCGCGATCGGCCTGTTCGTCGTCCATGCCGGGCTGGTCGCGAACAAATTCCTCGATACCAAATCCCATGGCCAGCCGGCCGCCGCCGGGGAGGCACGCCGATGATCCACCTGCAGAAGGAAGACACCAAGCTGATGGTGGCCGTCCATGGCTGGTCGGGCATCATCCTCGGCCTGCTGCTCTACGCGGTCGTCGTCACCGGCATGGTGGCGGTGTTCGCGGAGGAGATCGGCATCTGGTCGGCCGGGCATGTCGAGACCAGCTCGGCGTTCGAGCGGCCGATCGACGCCACGGTGCGCGAGCTCGGCCGGCGCACGCCCGCCAGATATCACGAGGGCGCCGACCTGTTCGAGATCGGCGATCATGATCTCGGCGTCTTCTTCCATCGCCACGAGACCGACGCCGACGGCGATCTCGTCGCGCGCGGCATCTACTACCAGCTCGATCGCGACGGCAGGATCGCCAGCGAACGGCACGGCACCGGCGAGGAGGTGTTCGGCCCGCGCAACGACGACGCGTTGAGCAGCTTCCTGGTCGACACCCATGTCCGCCTGCACGTGCCGGATCCCTGGGGGCTGATCCTCACCGGCATCCTCGGCCTCGCCATGCTGGTCGCGGCGATCTCGGGCCTGCTGATCCACCGGCACCTGTTCAAGGACATCTTCACCCTGCGGCGGAAGGCCAATCCGGTGCTGGTCGACCGCGACCGCCACAGTGTCGCCGGAACCTGGAGCCTGCCCTTCGCCTTCCTGCTCGCCTTCACCGGCAGCTTCTTCTCCTTCTTCGGCACGATCGGGGTGCCGATCGTCGCGATGGCGGCGTTCGGCGGCGACGTGCAGGCGCTCAACGACGCGGTGTTCGGCAACCCGGCCAAGCCCGACACGCGGATCGTCGGCATCGGCAATCTCGATCGCATCGCGGCCGATTCGATCCGGCGGACCGGCGAGGCGCCGACCTTCGTCACGATCGAGAATTTCGGCCGGGCCGATTCGCAGGTGACCAGCTTCCATCCCCCGCGCGAGCGCGGGCTCGAACCGCAGACGCTGCTCTACAGCGGCGCCACCGGCGCGTTCGAACGGGTCAAGCCGTCGATCGGCACGAGGCCCTCGGCCGGCGGCACCCTCGCCGCGGTGATGGCGCCGATCCACTTCGGCAATTTCGCCGGGATCGTCTCCAAGGCGGTGTGGTTCGGGCTGGGCTTCGCGATGTGCTACGTCACCCTGACCGGCCTGCGCCTCTGGCTGGCGCGCCGCCGCGAAGGCTCCCGCTCGCTCGGCTGGCTCGAGCGCGCCGTGACGGTGGTCGGCTTCGGCCTGCCGCTCGCGCTGCTCGTGTCGGCCGCGGCGTTCCTGATCGCGATGCCGCTGGGCAGCGCGGTGTTCTGGACCCCGGCGGCGTTCGTCGGCGCTGCGCTGCTCGCCGTCCTCGGCGGCGTCGTGCTGCGCTCCAACGCGCTGCTCGATGCGATCGTGCAGAGCGCGAGCGCGGCTATCATGATCGCGCTGCCGATCCTCCGCCTCGCGACGGGCGGTCCCGGCTGGGCGCGCGCGATCGATGCCGGCCAGCCGGTGATCGTCGCGCTCGACATCGCCTTCGTGCTGGCGGGCGGCTGGATGCTGTGGCGCCTCCATGGCGATCGCCTGCGCCGAGAGGCCGCCGCACCCGCGCTCCAGCCGGCGGAGTGATCGCGATGCTCGCCCCGATCCTCGCTATCGCCTTCTCGACGGCGATCATCCTCATCCTCGGCCGCGGCGATCCCAAGCGCCGCCGCACCGCCCGGCTGCCGGGCGAAGGGCAGAGCGTGCGGACCCGCCGGCTGCTCGCCGCGCTCGCCTGCGTGCCCGGCTTCTACTGCATCCTCACCGGCGACCCGGCCGCCTTCTTCATCTGGCTCGGCGGCTGCGGGGTGGCGGGGTGGTTCGTCGCGCTAGGATTCGGCCAGGCCCGGCAGGACGTCGCCTGACGCTCCTGCATCGGTTGCCGGGCGGGTGCCGGCGGCCGCCGCGATCCGCGCCACCGCCTCGTCGAGGGTGACGCGCAGCACCGGTACCCCGCCCGGAAAGGCATCGAGCAGTCGCGACGGCGTCGCCGCGCCGAGCAGGACGAAATGGCCCCGGTCGCTGGCGCTGCGGATCAGCCGGCCGAACGCCTGACGCATCCGCGCGCGGACGATGCGATCGTCATGGACGCTGCCGCCGCCCGCCGCCTTGCGCGCGGCGTGGAGCACGGTCGGGCGCGGCCACGGCACCCCCTCCATCACGACCAGCCGCAGCGATTCGCCAGGCACGTCGACCCCGTCGCGCAGCGCGTCGGTGCCGAGCAGCGAGGCGTGCGGATCGTCGCGGAAGATGTCGACCAGCGTTCCCGTGTCGATCGGGTCGACATGCTGGGCGTAGAGCGGCAGCCCGTCGCGCGCGAGCCGGTCGGCGATGCGGGCGTGGACCGCGCGCAGGCGCGAGATGGCGGTGAACAGGCCCAACGTCCCGCCGCCTGCCGCGGCGATCAGCCGATGATAGGCCTGTCCGAGCTGCGCGACGTCGCCGCGCTTGAGGTCGGTGACGACCAGCACCTCGGCATGGGCGGCATAGTCGAAGGGGCTCGGCACCGCGATATGGCGCGGCGCATGGTCGAGATGGACGGTGCCGGCGCGCGCCTCGGCGATCGTCCAGTCCTCCCCGTCCCGCAGCGTCGCCGAGGTGACGAGCACGCCGTGCGCGGGCTTGAGCACGGTTTCGGCGAGAGGGCGCGAGGGATCGAGCCAGTGGCGGTGGAGGCCGATGTCGATCTCTCGCCCCTCGATCCGGTCGACGGCGAGCCAATCGACGAAATCCGGGTCGAGCGGGCCGCCGAGCCGGGCCAGCATGGCGATCCAGGCGGCGACGAGCTGGCCGCGCTGGGTGAGCCCGGCGATCGCGCCCTCGATCCGCGCCCGCGCCTGGCCGTCGAGCCAGTCGGGGCCGTCGTCCATCACCGCCGCCAGCCGCTGGCGCAGCCGCGCCATCGGACGCATCAGGCTCTCCAGCGCCTCGATCGCGGGCTGGGCAGCGTCGATCAGCGCCGGGTCGGGCTCGCCGACGTCGGTCTCCAGCCCATAGCCGGCGTCCTGCGCATTGGCCCGCGCATAGACGGTGGCGCGCGCCGCCGCGAGCAGCCGCTCGACCGGGCCGAGCGGCAGATTCTCGCCGAGCCGCCCCAGCCAGCCGTCGGCGGGCAGCAGCGTCGCAGCCGCTGACGCCGCCTCGATCGCGAGCGCGCCTTCCTCGTCATAGCTGGCGACGTCGGACAGCCGCGCCGACAGCCCGCGCCGCCGCCCGCGCGACTTGGCCTCCGGACCGATGATCCAGCGCCGCAGCTCGATCGTCTCCTGTCCGGTCAGCGCGGCGGCGAAGGTGGAGTCGGCGGCGTCGAACAGGTGATGTCCTTCGTCGAACACGATCCGGCCGAGCGGGTGACCCTCGTCGGCGCGGCGCTGGGCGAGGATCATCACCAGCGCATGGTTGGCGATGACGATGTCGGCGCCTTCGGAGGCGCGCGCGGCGCGCTCGATGAAGCATTTCCGATAATGCGGGCAGCCCGCATAGACGCATTCGCCGCGCCGGTCGGTCAGTGCGGTCGAACCGGCCCGGCGGAACAGCGTCGGCAGCCAGCCGGGGAGGTCGCCGCCCACCATGTCGCCGTCGCGCGTGTACATCGCCCAGCGCGCGACGAGCTGGGCGAGGATCGCCGCGCGGTTCTGGAAGCCGCCCTGGATCGCGTCCTCCAGGTTGAGCAGGCAGAGATAATTCTCCCGCCCCTTGCGGACGACCACCTTCTCGCGCCGCACCGCCGGGTCGGGGAAGATCCGGCGGGTCTCCTTGTCGAGCTGGCGCTGGAGCGCCTTGGTGTAGGTCGATATCCATACCGCCCCGTCGGCCTGCTCGGCCCAGAGCGAGGCGGGGGCGAGATAGCCGAGCGTCTTGCCGATCCCGGTCCCCGCCTCGGCAAGGACGATGTTCGGCCGCCCTTCGCCGAAGCGCGGATCGAAGGCGCGGGCGTTGGTGGCGGCATAGAGCTTCTGTCCATCGCGCGCCTCGGCACCTTCGCCGACGAGCCGCGCGAGCCGGTCGAGCGTCTCCGCCTCGCCGAGCTGGACGTTGCGCGGTTGCGGGCGGCCGCCGGCTTCGTCCCATTCGGGCAGGCGCGCGAACAGGCCGCGTTCGGGCCGGGCCGGCGCGGCCAGCACCCGGCCGACCGCCGCTGACCAGGGCCAGCGCAGCCGGGCGAGCGACTGGGCGCTGTTCCACGCGCCATAGGCTTCGGCCCAGCCGTCGGGTTCCGCCATCCGCGTCAGCAGTGCCTGCGCGGCCTCGATCAGGAAGGCGGGCGCGCGGGCGTCGTCGACCGGCGGAGCGAGCCCCAGGGCGCGGGCGAGCCCCGCTGGGGTCGGCACCGCGAAGCGCGCCGGATGGACGAAGGCGAACAGCTCGAGCAGGTCGAGGCCGGAGAAGTCGGCGATGCCGAGCCGTGCGGCCGTCACTGCGGCGTTGAGCACGATCATCGGCGTCTCCGCCGCCCGCGCCGCCGCCTCGCCCCGCCCGATCCCGCGTACCTCGCCGTCCGGCCCGGCGATCCAGATGCCGCCATGGGTCGCGTAGAGCGCGGGATAGGGGAGGGTGGGGGACATTCGACTCGCTATGTAGGAGGTCGGGAACGATTGGGGAACAGCTTCCGTTCAAGATCCTCCCCGCGCTGCGCGCGGGGAGGATCTTGGATGGTCCGCCGGCATGACGGTTTTTTTTCGGGCGGTCTGTCGCTACAGGGGCGCGATATGACCGACAGCATCACCCCCGCCGCCCTGCGCGAAGCCGCTCTCGTCTCCAAGGCCTGGCCCTATGAGGAGGCGCGCAAGCTGCTCAAGCGCTACGAGAAGGGCGCGCCGGCCAAGGGGCATGTGCTGTTCGAGACCGGCTACGGCCCGTCGGGCCTGCCGCACATCGGCACCTTCAACGAGGTGCTGCGCACGACGATGGTGCGCCGCGCCTATGAGGAGATGTCGGACGTCCCGACCCGCCTGATCGCCTTCAGCGACGACATGGACGGGCTGCGCAAGGTACCCGACAACGTGCCGAACCAGGAGATGCTGCGGGAGCATCTCGGCAAGCCGCTGACGAAGATTCCCGATCCGTTCGGCAAATATGAGAGCTTCGCGCATCACAACAACGCGATGCTGCGCGAATTCCTCGACCGCTTCGGCTTCGACTACGACTTCCGCTCGTCGACCGAGGCCTATGAGAGTGGCCAGTTCGACGAAGCGCTGAAGGATATCCTGCGCCATTATGACGGCATCATGGGGATCATGCTGCCGACGCTGCGCAAGGAGCGGCAGGCGACCTATTCGCCGGTGCTGCCGATCAGCCCGAAGAGCGGCATCGTCCTGCAGGTGCCGGTCGAGGTGGTCGATGCCGACCAGGGCCTGATCCGCTTCGAGGACACCAGTGTCCCTGGGGGCGAGACGATCGTCCAGTCGATCCTCGGCGGCAAGGCGAAGCTCCAGTGGAAGGTCGACTGGGCGATGCGCTGGGTCGCGCTGGGCGTCGATTACGAGATGTCGGGCAAGGACCTGATCGACTCGGTCATCCAGTCGTCGAAGATCGCGCGCGAGCTCGGCGCCCGTCCGCCCGAGGGCTTCAACTACGAGATGTTCCTCGACGAGAAGGGCGAGAAGATCTCCAAGTCGAAGGGCAACGGCCTCAGCCTCGAGCAATGGCTGACCTATGGGCCCGAGGAAAGCCTGGCCTTCTACGCCTATCGCGAGCCGAAGAAGGCGAAGCAGCTCCACATGGGTGTGATCCCCAGGGCGGTCGACGAATATTGGCAGTTCCGCGGCAATTATGCCGGCCAGCCGATCGAGCAGAAGCTCGGCAATCCCGTCCACCACATCCACGGCGCGACCGGGGATGCGGTGCCCGACAGCGTGCTGCCGGTCACGTTCGGTCTGCTGCTCAACCTCGTCGGGGTGATGGGCGACGCGTCGAAGGAGCAGGTGTGGGGCTATCTGGCCAATTATGTGCCCGACGCCTCGGCCGAGAAATATCCCGAGCTCGACCGGCTGATCGGCCATGCGCTCGCCTATCATCGCGATTTCGTCGCGCCGACGCTCAAGCGCCGCAAGCCGACCGACAATGAGGCGGCGGCGCTGCGCGCGCTCGACGCGAAGCTGGCGGCGATGCCGGCCGATGCCTCGGCCGAGGACATCCAGAACGAGGTCTATGCGATCGGCAAGGAGGAGGCCTATGGCTTCGCCTCGCTGCGCGACTGGTTCAAGGCGCTCTACGAGACGCTGCTCGGCGCCGAGCAGGGCCCGCGCATGGGCAGCTTCATCGCCCTCTATGGGATCGCCAACAGCCGCCGCCTGATCGCCGAGGCGCTGGCCTGACGATAATTTCGGGCAGCGGGAAACCCTTGCCCGCGACCGGCGTTACGCAGCCGGTCCATCCCCTTTCGGACTGGCATGGCGGCGACGCGCATGTCGGCCGCGCCGTTGCGTATCAGGCGGCGCGGCCACGCGGGGGGGGGCTTCATCTCGTGGAGGGCTAAGGCATCGAGCTTTTATCTGAGCCGCTCGTCCTGAGGAGGGATCGAGCCTTGGTGAAGGCCCGTCTCGAAGGATCCCGTGTCCTTCGAGGCGCCATTTCGCCTTCGCTCAATGGCTCCTCAGGATGAACGGAGAAGAGTGCGCCAAATGAAACGCTCGATGCTCTATCTCGACGCCTTGATCCAGGCGTCGATCTTCGCTTCCAGCACCGACATCGGCAGCGCGCCGGTATCGAGCACCTGGGCGTGGAAGGCGCGCGGATCGAACTTCGCGCCCAGTTCCTGCCTGGCCTTCGCCTTGAGCTTGAGGATGGTCAGCGCGCCGATCTTGTAGGCGAGCGCCTGGCCCGGAATGGCGATATAGCGTTCGACCTCGGCGGTGGCGTCGGCCTTGCCGATGTTCGAATGGGTCAGCATGTAGTCGAGCGCCTGCTCGCGGCTCCAGCCCTTGGCGTGGATGCCGGTATCGACCACCAGCCGCATCGCGCGCAGCATCTCGTCCGACAGGCCGCCGAAGCGCTGATAGGGATCGGTCTCCATGCCGAGGTCCTTCCACAGCGTCTCGGCATAGAGCGCCCAGCCCTCGACGAAGGCGGTGTTGCCGCCGAAGCGCATGAAGGCGGGCAGCGCTTCATTCTCCTGCGCCAGGCTGATCTGGAAATGATGGCCCGGCACCGCCTCGTGCAGGTAGAGCGTCTCCATGCCCGGCGTGGTCCGGGATTTCAGGTCATAGGTGTTGTAGTAGAAGACGCCGGGACGCGATCCGTCGGGGGTGCCCTGCTGATAGCTGCCACCCGCCTCGGTCTTCTCGCGATAGGGCTCGACCGCCTTGATCTCGAGCGGGCTCCTGGGGACCAGCGAGAATTGCTCGGGGATGCGCTGGTCGACGCGCTTGCCGATCCGGAAATATTCGTCGCGCAACCATTCGGCGCTGGGCGGCTGGAATTTGGGATCGTCGCGCAGGTAGACGAAGAATTCGGCCAGGCTGCCCTTGAAGCCGACCTGCGCCTTGATCTTCTCCATTTCGGCGGTGATCCGCGCCACCTCCTTCAGGCCCAGCTCGTGGACGTCCTCGGCCTTGAGCGGCAGGGTGGTGTTGACCTCGATCAGATGCGCGTAGAGCTTGTCGCCGCCCTTGAGCCCGACCAGCCCGACGCTGTCGCGCGCGACCGGCAGATATTCGTTCTTCAGGAAAGCGCGGAAGCGTTGATAGGCGGGGATGATGCCGTCGCGGATCGCAGCGGCGGTCGCGGCCCGCAGCCGCGCCTGGTCGGCGGCGGGGATGTCGGCGGGGAATTCCTTGACCGGGCCGTAGAAGGTCGAGCCCTCGATCCCCTGCGCGATCTGCAGGTCGAGCTGGTCGATCATGTTGTTGACGACCAGCTTGGGCTCGACGACGCCGGCCTTCATCCCCTGGCGGAAGCGTTCGATCCAGCGGTCGACCATCACCACATAGTCGCGATGGCGCTTCAGGTTGTTCTCATAGTCCTGGACGGTACGGAACGGCGCGGCACCGCCGCCCGAGGCGAAGCCTGGATAGAAGGTGTGGAAGCCGGAGAAATGATCGACCGGCTGGACCTTGGTGACGTCGATCAGGTCGGGCGCGAAGCCCTTCAGCGTCACCTCGGTCTGCCATTGGAACACGTCGTAGGCGATCTGGTCGGTGGGGGTGAGCTTCGACCGGTCGATCTTGTGGAGCGCGGCGAGGTCCGCCTCTGCGGCAGCCTTCTCGCCGGCATAGTAATCGTCGCTGACATAGTCGCCGAGCCGGTCGGCATAGCGCATGTCCCCGCGGAACATCCCGCTGATCGGGTTGCGCTTCAGCGACGCTTCGTCGCTGTCGTGGAACAGCCTTGCCAGTGCGGTGTCCTCGGCCGAAGCGGCAGGGGTGGCGGCAGGTTCGGCGGCCTGGACGGCGGGGAGGAGCATCGGGCTCATGGCCGCCAGGAAGGTCGCGGCGAGCAGCGTGGGACGAAGGGTCATGGAAGGAGGCATCCTGATGAGGTTATGCCTCCGTGCTATTCCCCTAACACAGTACATGCAAGCGGCCCCGGCATCGTGGGATGCCGGGGCCGCCGGGCGTCGTCGCCTTACCAGAAGAAGGAACGATGGACCTGGACGACGCGGCCGGTTCGGACGTTCACCAGGACCACGTCATTGCCGTAGCGCACCCAGCGGTTCACGCCGGTGGTGGCCGGCAGGCGGTAGCGCCACGGGTCGTTGATCACATAGCGCGAGCCGTAATAGGCCGGCGCGAAGCGATGTCCGGGGGCGATCGGCCGATAGACATAGCCGCGCGGGCCGACATAGGCGGGGCGGCGATAGACGTCGCGGTGCGACCGGCGATAGTCGCGCCAGTCCTCGCGTGCCTCGCGCCGGGCGTCGCGCAGGTCCTTGCGGGCTTCGCGGACGTCGTGGCGGTCGCCGTAACGCTGGGCGTCGCGCAGGTCGCGGCGCTGCTCGCGGACGTCGCGCTGGCTCTCGCGGGCCTCGCGCAGCGACTGGGCCTGGGCGATCGACGGAACCGCGACCGCAGCCATCAGCGCCAGGATGATCGGTGTACGCATCGGATTTCTCCTTCTCACTCTCACTTCCGAATATCGGTCGTGGCGGCGTCAATGATCGGCGCCAGCACAGGTTCCTGATTCGCACGATGCGACTGAACGCACCGGGAACGGAGCCGTCAGTGAAATGAAAGGAAAGGCAGGTTTCCGGCGACCATCCTGCCGAAGGTCTTCGAACGATGCCGGATCAGGCGGTGCGCTTGGCCAGATAGGCGTCGATCAGCGCGTCGCTCGCCGCGACCATGGTCGCGCATGGTCCCTGGCTGCCGAAGATGTGATGGGTCGCCATGCCACCCTCGATGACCAGCATCAGCCCGTCGGCGAGTTCCTCGGGGTCCTCGATGTCGAGCTGCCGGGTCACGCTCGCGATCATAGCGCGCATGTCGGCCTTGCAGTTTTCGAGCACGGTGCGGCCCGGATGGCCGGGTTCGGGAATCTCGACCGCGGTGTTGCTCATCGGGCAGCCGCGGAAATCGGGTGCGGCGACCTTGCGGGCGAAATAGCGCACCATGGCGCGGAGCTTGTCGCGCGGATTCTCTCCCCCCTCCTCCAGCACCGATTCGAGCGCTGCGCGGCTTTCGCGGCCGCTCTCTTCCAGGCAGGCGGCGATCAGATCGTCCTTGGAGGCGAAGGCGCGATAGAGGCTGGGCTTGGTCACGCCTGCCTTGCAGACGATCTCGTCAACGCCGACGGCGCGGATGCCACGATGGTAGAAAAGGTCGCGCGCCGCCTCGAACACCCGAGTCGCCGCGGTCTTCTTCAGACCCGTCATGTCGCCGCCACAACAGTCGGCCTTCTTCGATGCAGCCACCGGCAGTCCATCCTTGTCTACGACTACCATGTAACAGTTCGGTACGCCTGTTTCAATATGCCTGCAAAATCGTGTCAATAGCCTTTGTCAGCCATTGCCGGACGATGACGGCGCCGGGGCGATCACCGGATCGATCTTGGCACGCAGCTCGGCATATTCGGCAGCCGGAATGCTGTCGGCGACGATGCCGCCGCCCGCCCGCGCGACCAGCCGGGTCGGGGTGGCGGCGATCGACCGGATGATGATCGAGCTGTCCATCGCCCCGGTCGTCGCCAGCGCGAAGACGATCCCGAAAAAGGGGCCGCGCCCCGAATCCTCGATCGCGTCGATGATCTCGACCGCGCGGCGCTTCGGCGCTCCGGTGATCGACCCACCCGGGAAGGTCGCGGCGATCAGGTCGATCGCATCGTGCCCTGGCCGCAGCCGGCCATGGACCGCCGACACCAGGTGCCAGACCGAGGCGAAGCCTTCGAGTCGCGCGAGTTGCGAGACGGTGACGCTGCCTTCCTCGGCGACGATCGACAGGTCGTTGCGCAGCAGGTCGCAGATCATCAGATTCTCGGCCCGGTCCTTGGCCGACCGGGCGAGCCGCTCGCCGTTCCGCCGGTCCTCGCCGGGGTCGGCGGCACGGGGGGCGGTGCCCTTGATCGGCCGGGTCTCGATCGCGCCGGCCGCGTCGCACTGGACGAAGCGCTCTGGCGAAGCGCTGAGCAGCGCGCGGCTCCCGCCGAGATCGAGATAAGCGGCGAACGGGGCCGGGGTGCGGTGGCGCAGCGCGCGATAGGCGCCGGCGAGCGAGAGACCCGGCGGCCGGTCGGCGACGAAGCGGGTGCTGATGTTGGCCTGGTAGATGTCGCCCGCGGCGATGTAGGCGAGCGTCGCCGCGAGCATGGCGGCGTGGCGTTCGGGGCCGGTCTCCTCGATCCAGCGCAGGGGCGGCGTCGCCGCTTCGGTGGTGGGCGCGGCGGCGCCGAGCAGGTCATCGATTCGCTCGTCGGCGCTCATGTCGGCACGGGGCCGGGCAAAGGCCCAACAGCGGCGTGCCTGATGATCGAAGCCGAGGACCAGATCGTAGCGGCGCACGACCAGCACCGGCAGCTCGGGATCGTGCGGGTGTCGGCTGGCGACGCCCAGCGCGCTCGGGCCCAGCTCGTAAGATAGCAGGCCGATCAGCCCGCCGGTGAAGGGCAACGGCCCTTGCGCATGATCGGGCCGATGCAGATGGCGCAGTGCCGCCAGCGCGTCGTCTATCGAGCCGCCGGCGAGGATGACCTCCTCGGCCGGGTCGACCGCGACATAGGAGGCCGCCGAGCGTGGATCGCCCTCGGCGGCGCTGTCGAGGAAGGCGATGCCCGGCCGGTCGGCCAGCCGGGCGAACCAGTCGGCGGGATCGTTCCAGGGCAACTGCCGGATCGTCAGCGGCCCACTCATTTCGCCCGCGCCTTGATCCACAGGTGGCGGGCCAGCATCAGCGGCGGCATCCGCATCCAGTGCGAACGGACATAGAAGCCGAGCCGGTTGAATGGGCGGATGGAGCGGCCCCAGCCGTCGCGCGCCAGCAGGCGCCGGACGAACAATGTGTCGCGCATCCGGTCATGGCCGGCGAGGCGCGGTTCGACCGGTGTCGCGAACAGCCGGTCGGCGAGGCGCAGAGCCAGGGCGACCGGCTCGATCATCTGATGCCGGCGCGCGCGTGCGTCGAGCCGCGCCCAGAAGCCGGGCGCCGCCGCGAACAGGCGCAGCAGCCGATCGACGTCCCACAGGTTGCGCAGCCCGCCGGCCAGGTCGCCGTCGGCGAACAAATGGGTGGCGGCATGAACGATCATGTCGGCAGGGGAGAGGATGCGGAGCCCCGGTGCCACCTCGACGCTATCCTCGATCAGCGCGGCGGCGTCCGGCCGGCGCCGCGCGGTCAACGGCAGGATGCTGTGGTGGACGTCGATCATGCTGCCGCGATCGCGATGCACCAGCGGCGGCAACTCGTGCATCCAGCGGCGATAATAGGCCTGGCTGTAATCATCGTCCTTCGCCCATTCGAAGCCGGCGGCGAGCAGCGCCGCTTCGGCCTCGTCGAGCCGCTCGCGCGGCAGCAATATGTCGAGGTCGCCGACCACGCGGCCGATCGCGGCGGGCAGCCCGGCAAAGGCGAAGGCGCTGCCCTTGAGCAGGATCGGGGCGATGCCGAGCGGGGCGAGCGCGCGGCGCGCCATCTCTACCTCCCACAGCGCCTGGGTCCGGCCGAATTCGGCCTGCGCGCGGGCGTCCTCCAGGGCGCGGGCGACCGGCGCCGGCAGCGGCATGTCGGCGAGGCGATAGGCGAGGCTGCCGTCGAGCCGCTCGGCGCGGGCGATGGCGAGCAGGCTCGTCCAGCCATCGGGCGCGAGGCCGAGCGTCGAGACGGGATCGGCCAGCGCGGTCGCCAGTGCGCGCGCATCCTTCATGGCCAGGGCCTCACAGGCCGGCCTCGGCGCAGAACTGCTCGACGATCGCGATGCCGCTGTCGGTGTCGGGATAGGCGAAGCGCGCGGCCGGGATCGTCTCGACGATCCGCAGCACATGGTCGAAGGCCGGCTCGCCGAGGGCGATATAGTTGGTCGATCCCTCGGTCAGCCGCATGAACAGCTCGGACCGGCTGACCCCGTCGCTCGCCGGCTCGAACCCGTAGGAGGGGAACAGGATCAGCGCCGGCTCGGCCGGTTCGTCCATCCGCGCGATCGCCTCCGCATTGGGGCGCAGGTGGCGCAGCTCGCCCTTGGGCGTGGCGCTCAGATGCGGGCCGAAGCGGGCGGGATCGGCGACCCGCGCCTCGGCCTCGGCGATCGCGCTGTTCTTCAGGCTGATCGCGCGAGGGAAGGGGATCAGCCGGCCGGTCGCCAGGTCGATCATCACGAATTCGTCCGCCAGCAGCCGCCAGCCGCGTTCGGCGAGCAGCGCGGCGAGGGTCGATTTGCCCGAGCCGGAGTCGCCGGGCATGATCAGCGCCTTGCCGCCGCGCTCGACCGCCGAGGCGTGGATCAGCAGGTGGCGGCACTCGCCGAGCGCGACCTGCATGTTCATCGCCATCTCGATCGCCAGCAGGGCGTGGCCGAACGCCATCGGCACCGTGTCGGGCAGGTTGTGGTCGCCTTCGATCGCGACCTGCGGGCGGATCCAGCGGCGCCAGGGGCGTGGTGGGCCGATCCGCGCCGTCACCGTGGCGATGCCGTCGGCCGGCGCGGGATAGCCGGCATAGAGGCGGCGCAGCACCGCGATCGGCGCGGCCCAGGCCGACCCGATCCGGTAGGATATCGGCCCCACGCGGACGTCGAAACCGTGCATCAGCCGACCTCGACCAGGCCGATGCCGGCGAGATCGGTCAGCCGCGCCTCGACCACGGCGCGCGCCTCCGCGTCCTCGGGGAGGCCGAGCGTCGCGCAGAGCGAGGTCGTCAGCCGCGCCGCATCCATCGGCTTGGCGGCGAGCAGCGCCAGCATCTGGGGCAGCGGGCTGTCGAGGAAATGGGTCGCGCCGGACGGCCGATGGAAGACAAGGGTCATCCCGTCGATCGGGTGCGTCCGGCAATGCTGGGGGAAATCAGTGCGGTAGGTCGGCGTGGTCACCGGTCAGCCTTGGCCGGCCGCCTTACTGGCGGCTCGGACTCTGCAGCGAGGCATAGCAGGTATAGCCCTGTTTCCCCATGGTCAGCTTCTTGATGTAATTATTGTAGGCGTTGGTCTGCTGCGAGGTGTAGCCCGGATAGTTGGTGCCGTACTTCAGCGAATTCTTGACGTCCTCGCCGCTCAGCGGCTGCGACGGCGGCGGATAGCTGTTACCGGTGTTGGGGTTCACCACGTCGCCGTTGTTCTTGATCCACTTGTTCGGCTGGGTGGATTGCGGCACCGGGATCTGACAGGTCAGCGCCGAGACGGCGGCGTGGGCGATGCCGGGGCGGACCGTCACCACGGCGGCGGTGCCGAGCGCACCGATCCGCAGCATCGCGCGGCGCGTCTGCGCGGTCTCCGCTTCCCCGGGCGCGGCGGCGGCGGGCCGCTCCGCTTCGGGCTGATCGTCCTCGTTACGCATAATCATCCCCCACTCGTCCGGTCGTATTACCGCCAATCGCCGGTGGAGGCGAGGCCGGAATGTCGGGCTGGCTTTTATGTCCGATAGATTTCACAATTCGGTTATAATGGGGACGGATGAAGCATGAACCGCTGCCGGATATCGGCGAGGACGAGGTCGTGAAGCGGCGCGGCAGGGGCCTGCGTGCCGCCGTGGCGTTCGGGCTGGTGGCGGTGGCCGCCTGGCTGCTGTCGGCGCCGATGGCAGCGGCACTGGTGGTCGGCGTGATCGCGGCCTTCTTCGCCTGGATGCCGGCGGTGTCGCCGTACGAGCCGCCGGCGCTGATTCCCGCCCCGGTGCTCGACATGCCCGACCGCACCCAGGAGGTCATCGACGCCGTCGACGACGCGCTGCTGATCATCGAGCGGCAGCGGATCGTGACCGCCAACGACGCCGCCCGGCGTCTGTTCGGGGCGGAACGGGTGGAAGGCGATTTCCGGCTGGCGCTGCGGCATCCCGCGGCCGCCGACCTGATCACCTCCGACCGCGACGTCGATTCCCCGATCGAGATCGCGGGGATCGGCGACGCCGACCGGCGATGGGCGATGAGCGTCCGAGCCATCGCCGGGGGCGCCAAGCTGGTCACCCTGCGCGACCGCACCGAAAGCTGGATCGCCGAGCGGATGCGTGTCGATTTTGTCGCCAATGCCAGCCATGAGCTGCGCACGCCGCTGGCGACGATCATCGGCTTCATCGAGACGCTGGGCGAGGGCGGCGGTGCCGAGGACGCGGCGATCCGGGAACGTTTCCTGGGCATCATGATGGGCGAGGCGAAGCGCATGCAGCAGCTCGTCGACGACCTGATCTCGCTGTCGCGGATCGAGGCCGATCGGTTCTCGACGCCGCAGACCCCGCTCGCGCTGGGCCCCGTCGTCGAGGAGGTGGTGGGCGTGATCCGCTCGGGCATGCGCGACGACGGCGACCGGATCGAGCTGACCATCGCCCGCGTTCCCGAGGTGCGCGCCGATCGCGTCCAGATCGCCCAGCTGCTCCACAACCTGATCGGCAACTCGATCAAATATGGCAGGGCGGGGACGCCGATCCGGGTGCTGCTGGATTCGATGCAGGGCAAGGTGCGGCTCAGGGTGGCCGACGAGGGCGAGGGGGTCGCGGCCGAGCATCTGCCGCGCCTGACCGAGCGCTTCTACCGGGTCGATGCGGGCCGCAGCCGGTCGATCGGCGGAACCGGCCTCGGCCTGGCGATCGTCAAGCATATCGCCGAACGGCATCGGGCGGTGCTCGACATCGCGTCGCGGGTCGGAAAAGGCACGACCGTGACTGTCACATTTCCGGCCTTGTTGCCCGATGCATTGTCATCATAGTGCAACAACTAGCTCACATAGGCCGCGCCAAGGCGGCGCCGGCTTCCGGAGCCGAAGGGAAGTGAAGCGATGGCATCGGGACATACCGTCAAGGCGTTCGACGAGGATCTCGGCCAGCTCAGGGCGCTGATCTCGGAGATGGGCGGCCGCGCCGAGGCCGCCATCACCGGCGCGCTCGAGGCGCTGGTCAATCGTGATCTCGAATCCGCGGTCCGCATCGTCGAGGGCGACCGCAGGATCGACGAGCTGGAAGCCGAGGTCGAGCGCCAGGTGGTGCGGCTGATCGCGCTGCGCGCGCCGATGGCCGACGACCTGCGGGAGGTGCTCGCCGCGCTCAAGATCGCCGGCGTGGTCGAGCGGATGGGCGACTATGCCAAGAACATCGCCAAGCGGATCGCGCTGCTCCAGGAAGCGCGCGGCATGGAGGCGATGGCGGTGCTGCCGGCGATGGGCAAGATCGCGGCGGAGATGGTGCGCAACGTGCTCGACGCCTTCGTGCTGCGCGATGCCGAGGCGGCGATGGCCGTGGCCGCGCGCGACCGGGCAGTCGACGATTTCTACAACAGCCTGTTCCGCACGCTGCTCACCTACATGATGGAAAATCCGCACAATATCACGGCGTCGACGCATCTGCTGTTCATCGCCAAGAATATCGAGCGGATCGGCGACCATGCCACCAACGTCGCCGAAATGGTCTATTTCGCGGCGACCGGCCACCAGATGGCGGAACGCGCCAAGGGCGAAGACCCGCTCAGCGGAGATATTTGATGGCACGTGCCCGGGTACTGCTTGTCGAAGACGATGCGGCGCTCGCCGAACTGGTCAGCTGGCACCTCGAGCGCGAGGATTTCGAGGTCGAACGCACCGCCGACGGCGAGGAGGCGATCCTGCTGGCGCGCGAGACCCCGCCCGATCTGGTGCTGCTCGACTGGATGATCGAAGGCGTCTCGGGGATCGAGGTGTGCCGCCGGCTGCGCCGCCTGCCCGACACCGCGAACGTACCGATCATCATGCTCACCGCCCGCGGCGAGGAGGAGGATCGCGTCCGCGGCCTCGAAACCGGCGCCGACGACTATGTCACCAAGCCGTTCAGCCCGCGCGAGCTGGTCGCGCGCGTCGGCGCGGTGCTGCGCCGCGTCCGCCCGGCGTTGGCCGGCGAGCGACTGTCCTATGCCGACATCGAGATGGACACCGCCAGCCACCGCGTCCGCCGCGGCGGCGCGCCGATCAGCCTCGGGCCGACCGAGTTCCGCCTGCTCAAGCATTTCCTCGAGCATCCCGGTCGCGTATTCTCGCGCGAGCGGCTGCTCGATTCGGTATGGGGCCGCGACAGCGACATCGAGCCCCGCACGGTCGACGTCCATATCCGGCGCTTGCGCAAGGCGATCAACCTGGCCGATTCGCCCGACCTGATCCGCACCGTCCGCTCCGCGGGCTACGCCCTCGACAGCGAAGGCATCGTCTGACGGCGGAAAGCGATCGGACAACTGTGTTGTTCTTATAATACAGTTCTGCTAGTCTCCCGCATACAGCATCGGGAGAAACACCCATGTACAGCGAGAGCGATATCGATTCCGCGGTGCAGGCCGGGGCGCTCAGTCCTGACGCGGCCACCGCGTTGCGCGCCCATGTCGCTGCCCTGCGCGCGGTGCCGGCGGTCGACGAGGAGAGCTTTCGCCTGCTGACCGGCTTCAACGACATCTTCGTCTCGATCGCGACCGTATTGATGCTGGTGGCGATGGGCTGGATCGGCAACATGATCCGGCTGTTCGCGCCCGATCATGGCCCGTCGCCCTTCATCGGCTTCGCGGTCGCCTGCGCCGCCTGGGGCCTCGCCGAATATTTCACGCGCGAGCGGCGCATGGCGCTGCCCAGCATCATCCTGTTGCTCGCCTTCGCGGGCGGCTTGTTCGCCGGCCTGTCGATGCTGCTGCTGTCCGCGCTGGGCCTGACGGAGACGGGGCCGGGCGACGAGCGGCTCCTCGCCCTCGTCATGGCCGCGAGCGCGGCGCTGTCCGCGGGCGGCGTCTGGCTGCACTGGCGGCGGTTTCACGTGCCGATCACCGTGGCCGCCGGTGCGGCGACGCTGGCGGCGCTGCTGCTCGCGCTGGCGGTCGCGGCGGCGCCGGTGCTCGCCGATCATCTGCTCAAGCTGGTCCTGCTCGCAGGGGGCGGCGTCTTCGCCCTCGCCATGTGGTGGGACATGAGCGACCGCACCCGCACCACCCGCCGGTCCGACGTCGCCTTCTGGCTCCACCTGCTGGCGGCACCGATGCTGGTCCATCCGATCTTTGCCGGGCTCGGCATGCTCCACGGCGAAGCGGCCGCGGCGCAGGCGGCGCTGGTCATCCTGATCTATGTCGTGCTGGGGCTGGTCGCGCTGGCGATCGACCGGCGCGCGCTGATGGTGTCGGCGCTCGCCTATGTGCTGTTCGCGCTGTCGAGCCTGATCAAGCAGAGTGGTGCGGTCGATCTCTCCTTCGGGCTGACCGCGCTGATCATCGGATCGGCGCTGCTGCTGCTTTCCGCCTTCTGGACGGCGGCGCGGCGGCAGGTCGTCGCGCTGCTGCCGGCCGAGTTGGCGGTGAAGCTGCCCGTGATCGACCGGCTCCAGCCGGCCTGAGCCGGCTGGAGCTTCGAATCCATCCGCCAAGCGGAGCTTTCCTGAAGCGAATATAATTTTTTCTGGATTAATTTCTATCTAAACGATAGAGAAATGGGTGTGGGTTGAATTCTCAACATCTCAGGAAAGATCGATGAGCAGAAAACAGGGGGGCCGGACGCAGATCCAGAGCGTGGAGTCCGCACCGATCCCATTCGACGTCACTCCCCCGCCGGCCATGATGCCGGCCAAGGTCATGTGTTCGATGCGCGCCTGATCCGCGCGCTGAAACCACTCCCATAGACCGGCCCCCGCGCCAGCGCGGCCGCGATCGCGTTCCAGCGAACCGAACACGCGGCGATCCGCCGCGAAGGCGGGCCGGTCCCATTCTTCCATCGCCTCTCATGGCGGCGACCTGTGCCCCCGCGCACCGGCCGCTTCCGGTCGCGCGCGCCATGAACCTTCAAGAAAGATCCGCCGTGAACATCCAAGGATATCTGCCCGCCTCCTCCCGCCATGATCCGCGCATCGCCGCGTCGCGGCGGCGGGCGCTCAACAAGGCCCGCCTCTATCTGGGCCTGGCGTCGATCGGGCTGCTGGGCTGGCAGAACCCGGCGCAGGCCGAGGACCAGCCGGACGAGCAGGACTCGATCGTCGTCGTCGGCTCGCGCAGCGGCACTGCCCGCGCGCTCGAAAGCTCCGCGCCGATCCAGGTCGTCGGCGGGGAAACCCTGCGCGACACCGGATCGCGGACCCTGTCCGAGGCGCTCCAGCGGACGGTGCCTTCGTTCAACTTCCCGACCTCGGTGCCGTCGTCGAACGCCGCCAGCTTCGTGAAGGGCGTGTCGCTGCGCGGCCTGGCCGCCGACCAGACTCTGGTGCTGATCAACGGCAAGCGCCGTCATGCGACGGCGCAGCTGAACGCCGGCGGCGGCACGACCAAGGGCGCCCAGACGGTCGACCTGAACAGCATCCCGCTGAGCGCGGTGGAGCGGGTCGAGGTGCTGCTCGACGGCGCGTCGGCGCAATATGGCTCGGATGCGGTCGCCGGTGTCGTCAATATCGTCCTGAAGCAGGGCAGCGAGGGCGGCGACATCGCGCTGCTCTACGGCATCAACGACAAGGGCGACGGCAAGACCAAGAGCGTCGAGGGATCGTTCGGCCTGAAGCTTCCGGGCGACGGCTTCGTCCGTTTCGCTTTCGACGCGTGGGACATCGGCCGCACCCGTCTGTCGGTGCCCGACACGCGGCAGATGTATTTCGCCGGCGACCCGCGCGAGGCGAGCTATCCGAACCGCGACTGGTTCTACGGCAGCGGCGCGACCAAGCGGCAGAACATCTTCGTCAACGGCGAGACCACCGTCGGCGGGGTGACCTTCTACGCGCAGGGCAGCTATGGCTGGCGCAAGGACGAGGGCTTCGGCAACCTCCGCCAGCCCAATTCCGACCAGACGGTGCGCGCGCTGTTCCCGGACGGTTTCCAGCCCTTCCTCCACATCCGGTCGCGCGATGCCGCCGCCGCCGTGGGCGCGCGCTGGGGTTCGGCCGCCGCGGGCGATTTCGACCTGAGCGCCAATTACGGCCGCAACCGGGTCAAGAGCGTGGTGTCGAACACCAACAACGCCAGCCTTGGCACCGCCAGCCCCACCGCGTTCAACACCGGCGACCTGCTGAACGAGCAGACCAACCTCAACCTCGACTGGAAGCGCCCGTTCGCGGTGGCGTTCCTGCCGACCCCGCTGAACGTCGCCGCCGGCCTGACCTATCGGCACGAGGCCTATGAGGTGTTCGAGGGCGACTATGGGTCCTGGGCCAATGGCGGCGTGCCGATCCTCGACGGCCCCAATGCCGGCAAGGTCGCGACGCCGGCCTCGCAGGGCTTCGGCGGCTTCTCGCCCGACGATGCCGGGCGCCTCTCCCGCAACGTCTATGGCGGCTATCTGGAACTGGAGAATTCGCCGACCGAGAAGCTGCGGATCACCCTGTCGGGCCGGTTCGAGCATTATTCGGACTTCGGATCGACCACCAATGTCCGGCTCGCGACCCGCTACGAACTCACCCCGAAGCTGGCGTGGCGGTTCAGCGCGGGCACTGGCTATCGTGCGCCGTCGCTGGGCCAGTCGGCCTATTCGCGCACCATCCCGAACATCACCAACGGCGTGCTGGCCACCAACCGCCTCGCCCGGGTCGACAGCGTGGAGGCCCGCGCGCTGGGCGCGACGGCGCTGAAGCCCGAAAAGTCGGTCAACCTGTCGACCGGCTGGGTATGGACGCCCAGCCCGGCCTTCTCGGCGACGCTGGACGTCTACCAGATCAGCATCGACGACCGCATCGTCCTCTCCGAGACGCTGACCGGGGCGCTGGTCCGCCAGGTGTTGGCCAATGCCGGTTTCCCGACCTATTCGGGCCTGCAATATTTCACCAATGCGGTCGACACCCGCACCCGCGGCGTCGATGTCACGGCCCGCTACCGGTTCAACCTGGCGTCGGGCGCCAAGCTCGACCTGAGCGCCGGCTTCAACTGGAACGAGACCAAGATCACCCACGTCAAGGAAACCCCCGCCGTGCTGAGCGGCAGCGGGCTCGTCCTGATCGGGCGCGAGGCCTCGTCGCTGATCGAGGAGGCGAACCCCGACAGCTTCCTGCGGCTGGCCGCCGACTATAGCGCGGGTCCGTTCGACGCTCATCTCTCGGGCGTGCGCTACGGCGTCTACCGCACCCGCCACACCAGCAACCCGGCCTTCGACCAGCGCTACAGCCCGCAGGTCGTGGTCAATATCGGCGCCGGCTACGCGCTGTTCGATCGGGTCAAGCTGTCGGCGGGCGTCAACAACCTGTTCGGCAGCCATCCGGACAAGGTCCTGACCGCGATCCGCAACCCGGTCGTCTCGGTCTATTCAGGCCTGTCGCCCGAGGGCGGCGCCGGCCGCACCTATTTCGCCCGCCTCGGTTATTCCTTCTGAGCCACTTTCGCGGAGACTTGCCATGAAATCTGTCGTCCTGAGCGCCCTGCTCGCCATCGCCGGCCCCTCGATCCTCGCCCAGCCCGCCCAGGCGGCCGAGGGAGGGCCGGTGAAGGAGCATGGCACCCCCCAGGTCCGCGAGCAGGTCGTCCAGGCGATCGACGCCTGGCGCGCCGCCGTGGTGGCCAAGGATCGCGCCGGCCTCGAACGCGCCTATCATGACGACCTGACCTATGGGCATACCGACGGCGCGGTCCTGACCAAGGCCGAGCAGATCGCCCGGACCATCGTTCCCGACCGCGATTTCACCGCCGTCGACGTCAGCAACCTGGCGGTCCGTTCCTACGGCAATGTCGCCTATGTCACCGCGACCTACGCCTTCCACCTCCTGTCCAAGGGCGAGACGGTCGAGCGCATCTCGACCCTGCCCGGCCTCGACGTGTGGACCAAGGGGCCGAAGGGCTGGCAGCTCATCGCGCGCCAGCTCACCCGCACCGCGAAATAATCCTTCCCCGGTTCATCGAGAGGTTTCCATGACCAAGCGCTCCATCCGTTCGACCCTGGCCCTGCTGCTGGCCGGCACGCTGCTGCCGCTCGCCGCCGCCCAGGCCGATCCCTTCACGCCCGCCCAGATCGAAGCCGCCAACGCGCTGCAGGACCGGCACGTCACGCTCGACAACCATCTCGACATCCCGTTCGAGTTCGGCAGCGGCGATCTCGATGCAGGCAAGGACGGTGCGTCGCAGTTCGACCTCGTCAAGGCCGGACGCGGGCATCTGAAGGGTGCGGTGATAGCGATCTTCGTGCCGCAGGGCGCGCGCACCCCGGCTGGCTATGCGGCGGCGGCGGTGCAGGGCCGGAAGAAGCTGGCCGCGCTCCAGTCGGTCGTCGCGGAATATCCGCAGCGCGCGGCCTTCGCCAAGTCGCCGGCCGAGCTGGAGGCGATCGAGGCGTCGGGTCGCTTCGCGATCGTCCTCAGCATCCTGAACGGCCACCTCATCGGCAAGGATCTCTCGCAGCTCGACGCCTGGTACCGGGACGGCGTCCGCATCTTCGGCTTCACCCATGCGGGCAACAACGACCTGGCCGATTCCGCGCGGCCCAACCTGCTGCGCGGCGACAAGCTGGACGAGCATGGCGGACTGTCGCCGCTCGGCCGCGCGGCGGTCGCCAAGCTCAACGACCTGGGCATCGTGATCGACGTGTCGCAGATCTCGGGTCGGGCGCTCGCACAGGTGCTGTCGCTGACCCGCGCGCCGGTAATCGCCTCGCATTCGAACGCGCGCGCGATCATCGATCATCCGCGCAACCTCGACGACGCGCAACTGGCCGCGATCGGGAAGAATGGCGGCGTCGTCGCGATCAACGCCTACAGCTCCTGGGTCCGCCCGCTGCCGCAGGAGGCGATCGACCAGGGCAACGCCGTCCGCCGCCGCTATGGGGTGCCGGAAGAGAATAGCGTGGCGGGAATCCAGCCGCTGACCGATGCCGGCGTCAAGGTGCTGCCCGCCGAGCAGTTCGAACGGTACAGCAAGGAGTTCCACGCGATCACCGGCGATCCGCGCTATCGCGCTACGCTGGCGCAATATGTCGACCAGCTCGACTATGTGGTGAAGAAGATCGGCATCGATCATGTCGGCATCTCGTCGGACTTCAACCATGGCGGCGGCGTGATCGGCTGGAACGACGTCGGCGAGTCGGCGAACGTTACGGCGGAACTGCAGCGGCGCGGCTATAGCGAGGAGGATATCGCCAAGCTGTGGGGCGGCAATTTCCTGCGCGTCTGGGCGCAGGTGCAGGCGCTCGCGAAGGCGCCGGCAGGGCATTGAGCATGGACCGGCGACAGGCACTCCGGCTTCTCGCGGCATCGGCCTTCGCGCTCGGATCGACGCGGCCGGCGCTTGCCGCCTCGGGCGGCCCGCGCAAGGTGGTGGTCATCGGCGCCGGCATCCTCGGCGCGGCGATCGGCTATGAACTGGCCAAGCGCGGGGCGGAGGTGACGATCCTCGATCGCACCGGCCCCGCCGCCGGCGCCACCGGCAACAGCTTCGCCTATCTCAACGCTTCAACCAAGGCATCGTCGCGGCCCTATTTCGGGCTGAACTGGCTGGGCATGGCGGGATGGCGCGCCTGGCAGCAGGAGCCGGGCGCGGCCCTCCCACTGCGCTGGGGTGGCGCTGTCTACTGGAGGGGCGATGCGGCAGCGACGCAGCAACTCGCCGCCTCGCTCGGCACCGTGCGGGGCTGGGGCTATTCCGGCCAGGCCGTTGACGGCGCGGACATCCGCCGGCTGGTGCCGTCCGTCACCGTTTCCGGCGATCCGAGCGGGGCCTTCTTTCCCGAGGAGGGCAGCGTCGATCCGGCTGAAGCCGTGGCGGCCCTGCTGGCCCGAGCCAGGCAGCTCGGCGCGCGAACCGTCTTTCCGGCGGAGGTCATCGGACTGATCGTCGCGGGCGGGCAGGTGCGCGGGGTCCGCACCCGCGAAGGCGGACTGACCGCCGACGCGGTCGTCCTAGCGGCGGGGCTGGGCAGCGGGACGCTGGCGCAGAGCCTGGGCGTGCCGCTGCCGCTGACCTCCTCGCCCGGCATTCTCGTCCACACCAGGCCGCAGCCGCCTTTGCTCGACCGGCTCGTATTCGCGCCGCACAGCACCATCCGCCAGACCGTCGACGGCCGCATCGTCAGCAGCAGCAGCGGCCATGAGGGCGGCGGCGGCACCGGCGATCCCGCCGCGATCGGGCAGGCCATATTGGCCGGCGCGGCGGACTATCTGCCGCAGATTCGCGATGCGGCGATCGAGCGGGTCACGATCGGCCAGCGGGTGCTGCCCGGCGACGGCTTCCCGATCGTCGGTTTCGTGCCCAAGGTCGACAGGCTCTACGTCGCCGTGACCCACAGCGGCGTCACGCTGGCGCCGGTCCTGGGGCGCTGGGCGGCGACCGAAATCCTCGACGGGGCGCGGATCGACCTGCTCGACAGCTTCCGTCCGGCACGGTTCGCGGCCTAGTCGACGAGCTTCATCAGCCGTCGTTCGACGGGGGCGAGCACCGGCCCCAGTTCCTGGCCGCGCTTGAGGATCGTGCCGCCTTCGCCGATCAGCGCCCACATGCCCTGGCGGGTGCGCAGGGCGGGGCGCTTCTCGATGCGATATTCGGGCCGCTCGGCCGAGCGGCGGAAGGCGGCGAAGGAGGCGGCCTCGCGACCCAGGTCGATCGCGTAGTCACGCCACAGCCCGGCGGCGACCATCCGGCCGTAAAGATCGAGGATGCGGGTCAGTTCGAGCCGGTCGAACCCCACTTGCAGGGGCTTGGCCGGGAAGGGGGCCACCGTCCCCATCAGGCGGTTTCGCGATCCTCGTCGATCTTGGCGCGCGCGGCATCGCGCTCGTCGATCAGCTTGCCGATGCGGCCGCGCAGCACCTCCAGCTCGCAGCGCAGTATC
Organism: Rhizorhabdus histidinilytica; assembly: GCF_900167915.1. Lineage (GTDB taxonomy): Bacteria > Pseudomonadota > Alphaproteobacteria > Sphingomonadales > Sphingomonadaceae > Rhizorhabdus > Rhizorhabdus histidinilytica. The sequence goes on from NZ_FUYM01000002.1 coordinate 92,130, forward strand.
TCCAGCTGCTGGGTCTGCGGATCGAAGCGCTCGCTGCAGGGCGTACCATAGGGCACGAAGCCCTTCTGATATTCGCGGGCGTCGACCAGCATCGGCTTGGCCGGAATGCCGACCACGACCTGGCCCTCGGCCACGTCCCGGGTGACGACCGCATTGGCACCGACCCGCGCGCGCGGGCCGACCGTGATCGGGCCGAGGATCGCCGCGCCCAGGCTGATGATCGCGCCGTCGCCGATCGTCGGATGGCGCTTGCCGCCCTCGCCGTTGGTCGGATTGGTGCCGCCCAGCGTGGCGCCCTGGTAGATGGTGACGTCGTTGCCGATCACCGCCGTCTCGCCGATCACGACGAAGCCATGGTCGATGAAGAAATTGCGGCCGATCTGGGCGCCCGGATGGATGTCGATCGCAGTGATCATCCGGGAGAAGTGGTTCACGAAGCGCGCGAGGAAATAGAGCTCGGCCTGAAACAGCCAGTGCGCCACGCGGTGGAGCCCCAGCGCCAGCACACCCGGATAGAGCAGCACTTCCCATCGGGACCGGGGGGCGGGGTCGCGCGCCTTGATCGAATCGAGGTAGGAAATCAGTCCGTCGAACATCCGAAATCCTTCAGGGCCCACTCCATCGGGAACGGCCAATATAGGCCGGCCGTTCCGCCCTGCAAAGATGTTCCTGAACGGTACGTGATAAGTCCAGCTTGTCAGGCAGCCGGTTTCCTCCCCGAAACAGGGAGGAAACCGGGGTTTTTCACACCGCCGTCGCGTGGACGGTGGCGGCGGCCTTGATCACCGCGCCGACGCGCGCGGCGGTCTGGATCACGTCCGCGGCGACGCCGTGCTGGCGCAGCACCTTCTCATGGCTGTCGATGCACAGGCCGCAGCCGTTCATCGCCGATACGGCGAGGCTGAACAGCTCGAAATCATCCTTCTCGATACCGGGCGAACCGATCACGTTCATCCGCAGCTTGGCCGGCATCTGCCCATATTCCTTGTTCGAGGCGAGATGGACGAAGCGGTAATAGACGTTGTTCATCGCCATCACCGCGGCCGCGGCGCGGGCGGCGTTGGCGGCCTCCGGGCTCAGCTTGCCGGCGACCTCGGCTTCGGCCGCCTCCACGATCGGCTTGTAGCCCGAGCCATGGGCGCAAGCGAGCAGCAGGCCATATTTGCGTTGCTCGGTCAGCGTCTGGTCGCCGAGCAGCGAGCCGACATTGAGTCGGATGTCCTTGGCATAGTCGGGCAGGGCGTCGGCGAATTCCTTGAGCGACATCGAATCTTCCTCTCGACAATCAGACAAAGGGGCGGGGTGGTGGTCAAAAAAAGGGCGCGGAGGCCGGCCATCGTCCTCCGCGCCCCGTTTGTCGCGCGCGTGGGGGGAACGCGCGCGACGGGCTACCTGAAAAGGGGATCAGGCAGCGGGCTTGAGAACCTCGTCGCCGGCCTTCCAGTTGCACGGGCAAAGCTCGTCGGTCTGGAGGGCGTCGAGGACGCGGATGGCTTCCTGCGGGTTACGGCCCTGGTTGAGGCCGTTGACCGTGACGTGCTGGATCACGTTGTGCGGATCGACGATGTAGGTCGCGCGATAGGCGACGCCGGCCTCCGGATCGACGATGCCGAGCGCGTTGGCCAGCTTCTTCTGGTTGTCGGCGATCCAGGGGAAGTCGCAATTGGCCAGACGCTCGTCCGACTTGCGCCACGCGAAGTGGACGAAATCGGTGTCGGTCGACGCGCCGATCAGCACGGCGTCACGATCGGCGAAATCCTTCTGCAGTTCGCCATAGCCGATGATCTCGGTCGGGCAGATGAAGGTGAAATCCTTCGGCCAGAAGAAGACGACCTTCCACTTGCCACCGGTATCGCCGGTGTCGATGGTCTCGCCGGCCGGAAGCGCGGAGATGCCCTGCTGCACGGGCAGGACGAACGACGGGAATTTGTCACCAACGGTAAGCGCCACGGGGGGTCTCCTTTTTAGGCGATGGATGATCCGGTGATGGCCATTTGGCAGGCTGGACCTGAGTGTTCAAATTGATTATTTCGCCACCAATGATCGAAGGAGGCGATGAATGGCCACCTACCTGCCCACCCTGAAGCAGCTTCAATATCTGGTGGCGCTTAAGGATCATGGCCATTTCGGCCGCGCGGCGGACGCCTGTTTCGTCACCCAGTCGACCCTGTCGGCGGGGCTGCGCGAGCTCGAATCCCTGATCGGCATAACCCTGGTCGAGCGGACGCGACGAGTCGTGCGCTTCACCCCGCTCGGCCTGCGCATCGCGGAGAAGGCGCAGCGCGTCCTGCGCGAGGCGGAGGAGCTGGGCGACCTCGCGCGTGCGGCGGGCAAGCCGCTGTCGGGCGACCTGCGCATGGGAGTGATCCCGACGATCGCGCCCTTCCTGCTGCCGCGCATCCTGCCGAAGCTCCGGTCGGCCTGGCCCGACCTCAAGCTCTACCTGCGCGAGGAGACGACGGGAGCCGCCTGCGACTCGCTCCATCGCGGCCATCTCGACTGCGTGCTGCTGGCGCTGCCCTATCATTGCGGCGACATCGAGTCCGTCGACCTGTTCCTCGACCGACTGTTCGTCGCTTTCCCCGAAGGCGAGATGGAGGGGCCCGCGCCCGGCATCGTCGCCGACGACATCGACGAGAGCCGGCTGCTGCTGCTCGAGGACGGGCATTGCCTGAAGGACCATGCGCTGGCCGCCTGCAACCGGCCGGAGCTGCGCGCCGAGGCGGCGATGCTCGGCACCTCGCTCCACACGCTGGTGCAGATGGTCGACAACGGGCTGGGCGTCACCCTGCTGCCGAAGATGGCGCTCGACGCCGGCATCCTCGAGAACACCCATGTCGTCGCCAAGCCGCTCGACGCCGACCATCCGGCCCGTCGCATCGCGCTCGCCTGGCGCCGGGGCTCACCGCGGGAGAAGGAGTTCAAGCTGCTCGCCGACGCCCTGCGCGAAGCGGAGTAGCCGGCTCCTCCTATGGGGCCATTCGTCCCGTGCGGAGCGCGATCGCCCAGTCGGGCCGCTGGCGCGCCTCGGCGGTGCGGGCCGCAGCCTCCCAGTCATAGTCGACCGCGACCAACTCGGCGGTCCAGCCGCCCTCGGCCTGCCGTTCGGCGATCGCATAGCGCGCCTGCGGCGTCCCGCTTTCCATGACGTGCGGAAAGGGCCGGTCGTCCGCATAGGCGGGCAGGCCGACCGAGCCGGGGTTGACGATCGTCTGCCCGTTCGGACGGCGATGGAGCCGAGGCAGGTGGGTGTGGCCGCACAAGATCAGCGCAGCGGTTTCCGCCCCGGTCCTGGCGGCGATCTCTTCCGTCGTCGCGGGACGCGTGCCCGCTGCGTCGACATGATCGAGATAATAACCGAGGTCGCTGTCCGGCGTGCCGTGGCAGAGCAATATGTCTGGCGTGAGCCGCATCGTCGCGGGCAGGGTCGCCAGCCAGGCGTGATGCGCGTCGGTCAGCAGCGGGGCGGTGTGAGCGTCCGAAGCCCCCATTTCCGCCGGGTCGAGGGTCAGGAGCTGTCGCTCGTGATTGCCCCGGATCGTCGGCAGGTCGAGTGCGATCAGCCGGTCGGCGGTGGCGGCGGGGTCGAGCGGGCCGGACAGGATGTCGCCGAGGTTGACGATCCGGTCGACGCCGCGCCGGGCGATGTCGGCCAGCACCGCGTCGAGCGCGGCGAGATTGCCGTGAATGTCGGAAATGGCGGCGATCCTCATCGCCGGGTCCTATCAGCTGGTGGGCAGCGAGACCATCCGGCCCGAATAGATCACCGGCCCGGTCGGCAGGCCGGTCGGCGATCCGCCCTTGGGCTCGACCGACACCGCGATCGTCATCTCCTGCTGCAGATCGAGCGCCATGCGGTCGAGCTCGGTCGCGCCGTCCTCGCGCATCAGGCCGATCGACTTGGGCGCGGCCTTGCCGGCGATCACCCAGAGTTCGAGGCTGTGGCCGGGGCGCGGCGCGACGTTCACCGGCATCACCCGCATCTCCTTGCGCTCACGGTCATAGGTGACCAGCAGCGCGGGCGCGCCGCCTTGCTCGCTGAGCGCGGCGACCGATTGGAACAGCGGCGAAGGGGCCTGCTGCGCGACCTGTGGCGCAGGAGCGGGCGGTCCGGCATGGGGCCGGAGTGCGACGCCGGTGCTGACCAGTGCGACGAGCGCGGCGGCGACCGTCGCGACCTGCCAGCGGCGCAGCCGGCCATTGTCGTTGGCCGGGCCGGCGCCCGCGCCGATCCGTGTCCACAGCCTGGAGGAGGGTGCCTCCTCCGGCACGGCGAGGAGCAGCGGGGACAGCCGCTCCTGCCACGTCGCCACCGCCGCGACGGCGGCGGGATCGGTCAGCAGCCGGCGCTCGAAGGCGCGGCGCTCGGCCTCGTCGAGCGTGCCGAGCACATATTCGCCGGCCAGCATATCGATGTCATCAGCCATCGAGACAGCCCTTCAGCCGGGCGAGGCTGCGATGCAGCCAGCTCTTGATCGTTCCGGTCGGATGGCCGAGCCGTTCGGCCAGCTCCTCGCGGCTTTCGCCGTTCAGATAGGCGGCGAGCACGAGCGCGCGCTGATCGGCATCGAGCCGGTCGAGGCAGACGCGCAGCGCCGCGAGCTGCTCGGCCGACACCTCCTGCGGATCGCGGAGCGCGTCGAAATCGAAATCCTCGTCGCGGGTGCGGCCGGCGGGCCGCTCGCGCCGGCGCAGGTCGATCGCGACGTTGCGCGCGATTGTCGCCGCCCATGTGATCGGGCTGCCGCGCCGGGCATCGAACCCCGCGGCGTTGCGCCAGATCTTCGCATAGGCTTCCTGCATCGCGTCTTCCGCCATCGCTCTCTCCGGCAAGATACGCAGGACCACGCCGAAAAGTTTTGCCGAGGTCCGCTCGTAGAAGCGAGCAAAGGCGGTGCGGTCGCCGTCGGCGACGGCCAGCAGCAGGTCGGGAAGCTCCTCGGCGCTCATCGTTCGGCGGTCTCCCCTGTCCTCGCGCCCCCGCCCTCCCAGCGCGCCGCGGCGGCATCGTCCTCGGCGCGCGCCTCGACCCAGCGGCTGGTGCCGTCGGCGAAATGCTCTTTCTTCCAGAAGGGCGCGCGCGTCTTGAGCCAGTCGATCAGGAAGCTGGTCGCCTCCAGCGCCGCCGCGCGATGTGGCGAGGCCGCTGCCGCCAGCACGATGCGCTGGCCGGGCAGCAGCCGGCCGTGCCGATGGATCGCGGTGACGCCGAGCAGGGGCCAGCGCGCTGCCGCTTCCCCGGCGATGCGCGCCATCATCGTTTCGGTGATGCCGGGATGATGCTCCAGCTCGAGCGCCTCCAGTCCGCCGCCGCCACGCACCACGCCGGTGAAGCTCGCGACGCCTCCGCCGCCGAGCGCCTCGAGCCGCGCCAGCTCGGCGCCGACGTCGAAATCGGCGGTCTGGACGCGGACGAGGATCGCCGCGCTCATCCGCCGGTCACCGGCGGGAACAGCGCGATCTCGCGTGCGCCGGCGATCGGGGCGTCGGGACCGACGAAGCCGTCGCCGATCGCGGCGCGCACCCGCGCCCGGTCGGCGAACGCCTCGGCATAGCCGCCGCCGCGCGCCGCCAGCCAATCGACCAGCGCCGCGACGGTCGCAACCTCGGCGGGTGGCGACACCGTCTCGGCACTGCGGCCGATCGCCTCACGGATCCGGGCGAAGTAAAGCAGTTCGATGGCCATGGTCCGGTCCGTGTCCGCTCAGTCCATGTGCCGGATGCCGACGCGGAGATAGTCCCAGCCGGTGATCAGCGTCAGCACCGCAGCGGCCCACAGGCTGAACAGTCCAACCTGCTCGATCCACCGCCATTCGGGCAGCGCGCCGCCCAGGATGATCGCGCCGAGCGAGACGAGCTGGAAGGTCGTCTTCCACTTGGCGAGCTGGCTGACCGGCACCGACACGCGCACGCCCGCCAGAAACTCGCGCAGGCCCGACACCGCGATCTCGCGCAGCAGGATGATCAGCGCCGCGATCGTCGCGAAGCCCGACACGTCGTCGGTGAGCACAAGCATCAGGATCACCGCCGCGACCATGATCTTGTCGGCGATCGGATCGAGGAAGATGCCCAGCCGGGAGACCGTGCCCTGCGCGCGGGCCAGATAGCCGTCGAAATAGTCGGTGATCGCCATCAGCGCGTAGAGCCCGAAGGCGATGGCATAGTCGATCCTGCCCGGCTGGGGCCACAACAGGAAGACGAGGATCGGCACCGCGAGGATGCGCGACAGGGTGAGAATGTTCGGCAAGGTCAGCATTCCGGCCATGCTCTAGCGCGGATGGAGAAAAGAGATAAGCCCCCTGCTGCACGGGCGGGAATATCCGGATGCCCGCGACCGTAGGGGCGGGGAACGGTCATCGAACCGACACGCCCCGACGTTATCGGCTTGGACCTCGCAACGGCTATCGGCTATGGGGAGACCCGAGCGATGCTTAGGGTCCAAACCCTCGACACATCCGATAAGGCGCAGAATCCCCGCATGACACCTTCTTTCCGGCTTCTCGCCAAGCGCCGGTTCCTGCCGTTGTTCACCACCCAGTTTCTGGGCGCATTCAACGACAATCTGTTCCGCACCGCGATGATCATGCTGGTGATCTACCGCATCTACAATGATCCGGCCCAGGAAGCGGCCTTTTCGGCGGTGGCGGGCGGGCTGTTCATCCTGCCCTTCTTCCTGTTCTCGGCGCTGTCCGGCCAACTCGCCGATTGCCATGACAAGGCGAGGATCATCCGCATGGTGAAGACCGCGGAGATCCTGATCATGATCGCCGGGGCGGCCGGACTGCTGCTCGGCAATATCCCACTGATGCTGCTGGCGCTGCTCTGCATGGGCGCGCACTCAACCTTCTTCGGGCCGATCAAATATGCGATCCTTCCCCAGCATCTCGACGACGATCAGGTGCTGCCCGGCACGGGTCTGGTCGAGGCGGGCACCTATATCGCCATTTTGGCGGGCACGATCGTCGGCGGCATGATTGCCGCCGAACATGCGGCTTTCGGCGTGCTGCTGGTCGCGGTCATCGGCTGGCTCGCCGGCCGGCAGGTGCCCCCGGCCCCGCCGCTGACCCAGGACGCGGGCGTCGATTTCCACATCGTCCGTTCGTCGATCCGGCTGGTATCGGACACGATGCACGTGCGGCGGCTGTTCCTGGCGATCCTCGCGATCAGCTTCTTCTGGGCGCAGGGCACGATCCTGGCGGCGCAGTTCCCGCCGCTGGTCAAGAATGTCCTCGGCGCCAACCAGGATGTCGCGACGCTGTTCCTGGCGATTTTCTCCGTAGGCGTGGCGATCGGCTCGATCGCGATCAACCGCATCCTCGGCGGAACCGTGTCGGCGCGCTGTTCGCCGGTCGCGGCGCTGGTGATGGGCGCTTTCGTCTGCGACATGTGGTGGACCGCCCATAACTGGCCGGCGCCCGACGGTACGCTCCGCCATTTCGCCGCCTTCATGGAGATGCCGGGATCCGAACGGGTGATGATCGACCTGCTCGGCATCGCGGTGGCGGGCGGCATGTTCGTCGTGCCGCTCTATGCCTTCCTGACCACCACCGTTTCGAAGGCGCAGACCGCGCGCACCGTGGCTGCCAACAACATCGTCAATTCGGGGGCGATGGTAGCGGCGACGCTGATCCTCGCCTCGATGGTCCATATGGGCGTATCGGTGGCGGAGACGCTGCTGATCGTCGCGGTGGCGAGCCTCGGGGCGTCCTATCTGGCCTGGAAGCTCCACAAGGCGTGCGACTGAGATCGCGCCTCCCTGTGGTCAGGGCAGCAGCGCGCTGAAGGCGATGATCCCCAGCACATAAGCGAGGATGAACAGGCGCAGGTCGTAGCGCCACCGCTCGCTGTCCGGATCGAATCGCATCGCCCATTCATGCAGGATGGCGGCGCGACGGGAAAGCCGCGCCGCCATCCATTCTCGCCCGCCCCGTCCCGCGAAGGGACGGGCAAGCCGTTATCCGTTCGCCGCCATTCCCGAGCTCTCCGCCGACGCCTCGGTCCCGTTCTGGCCGCGGCCGCGGAAGCGGGTGATGTTGTCGCGGGCCTGGTCGATCCGGTCGTGCGCCATGGTCGACAGATCGTCGGCGGCCTTGCGCAGGCGTTCGCCGCTGCTATTGGCCGCCGCCTTCAGCCTGTCCCGGTTCATGAAGATCGCGACGCCGGCAGCGACGATGCCGGCGATGACGCCGGCCGCGATCGACAGGCTGGTGCGATCTGTCGGGACCTTCCGGGCGGCGCGGGTCGCGCGGGTGCGGACCGAACGGATCGCGGTCTTGGCCTCGTCGGTCAGTGCCTGGGCGCGCGGCGTCCGCTTGGTGGCGGTGTTCTTGGCGGCGCCGCTGTTGCTGCTGGTCCGGCGGCGCGACGTCGAACGCGTGCCGCCCGACCGCGAGCGGGTGGTCGTGCTTTTCGTGGCCATGGTCTCTCTCCATTGAAGACAGCGGAAAATACTTGGGGAGAAAACGCCACGCTTCTAGGCGGGTTCCCCTTCATTCGGCCCCCGCTGCGACGAATCCTCCGTTGGCAAGGGCAGGCGGGTTGCTGTATCTGCTTTGTTCCATGGAGCGGCCCGATCAGCCAGAGGATGGGGAGGAAAGCGCCGAGGGTGGTCGCAAGATCATCCATATCGACATGGATGCCTTCTACGCATCGGTGGAGCAGCGCGATGATCCGGCGCTGAAAGGCAGGCCCGTCGCGGTCGGCGGCACGCGCGAGCGCGGCGTCGTCGCGGCGGCGAGCTACGAGGCGCGGAAATATGGCGTGCGGTCGGCGATGGCCTCGGCGCTGGCGCGGCGGCTGTGCCCCGACCTGATCTTCGTCCGCCCGCGCTTCGACGTCTATCGGGAGGTATCGCGCCAGATCCACCTCATCTTCGCCGACTATACCGACCTGGTCGAGCCGCTCTCGCTCGACGAGGCCTATCTCGACGTCACCAACAATCATCAGGGCATCGCCACCGCGACCGAGGTCGCCCGCCAGATCCGCGCCCGCATCCGGGCGGAGACCGGTCTCACCGCCTCGGCGGGGGTCTCCTACAACAAGTTCATCGCCAAGCTCGCCTCGGACCACAACAAGCCCGACGGGCTGTGCGTGGTCCGGCCCGACCAGGGCCTCGCCTTCATAGCCCGGCAGCCGGTCGGGCGCTTCCATGGCGTCGGGCCGGTGACGGCGGCGCGGATGGAGAAGCTGGGCATCCATACCGGCGCCGACCTGCGCCGGTGCAGCCGCGAATTCCTGGGCCAGCAATTCGGCAAGTCGGGCGACTATTTCTACCTCGCCGCGCGCGCCATCGATCACCGCGCGGTGCGGCCCGATCGGGTGCGCAAGTCGATCGGCTCCGAAAACACCTTCTTCCACGATCTCTATTCGCATGACGATCTGGCGGCGGCACTGCTCGAATCGAGCGAGACGGTCGCGCGCCATGCCGAACGGACCGGCAAGGCGGGGCGGACCGTATCGATCAAGCTGCGCTATTCCGACTTCCGTACCCTCACCCGCGCCCGCACGCTGCCGGCCCCGATCGCCGACGCGGCGCGCATTCAGGAGGTCGCGCTGGCGCTGCTCGCGCCGCTTGAACCGGTCGCGCTCGGCGTTCGCCTGCTCGGCGTCACCCTGTCGAGCCTGGGCGAGGGCGACGACGAGATGGTCGTGACCGCCGAGCAATTGGCGCTCGCCTTCGAATGACTATATAAGGCGGACCCAGCGAGAGGACGCCGCCATGGCCACCCCGATCAAGATCGACTTCGTTTCCGACATCTCCTGTCCATGGTGCGTCATCGGGCTGCGCGGACTGGAGCAGGCCATCGAGCGGACTGGCGGCGAGCTGTCGGTCGAGATCCATTTCCAGCCGTTCGAGCTCAACCCGACGATGGCGAAGGAGGGCGAGAACCTCGCCGAGCACGTCGCCCGCAAATATGGCTCGACGCCCGAGCAGTCGGCGGCGACGCGTGAGATGATCCGCGACCGCGCCGCGCAGGTCGGCTTTGCGATCAACCATGGACCCGACAGCCGCATCTACAACACCTTCGACGCGCATCGCCTGCTCCACTGGGCCGGCACCTTGGGCGGCGAGCGGCAGCGGGCGCTCAAGCACGCGCTGTTCGAATCCTATTTCACCGAGCAGCGCGACCCGTCCGACCGCGCCGTGCTGATCGACGCGGCGGCGGAGGCCGGGCTGGACCGCGACGAGGCCGCGGCGGTGCTCGGGTCGGACCGCTATTCCGCCGAGGTGCGCGACGCCGAGCATCTGTGGCAGCGGCGCGGGGTCCATTCGGTGCCGGCGATCATCGTCGACGATCGCTATCTGATCTCCGGCGGCCAGCCCGCCGACGTGTTCGAACAGGCGCTGCGCTCGATCGCGGCGGAGAAGGCCCCGGCCTGATTCAGAGCATCGAGCTTTTGTCCGGCTCGCTCATCCTGAGGAGGGACTGAGCCTTGGCGAAGGCCCGTCTCGAAGGATCCTTCGAGACGCCATTTCGCCTTCGCTCAATGGCTCCTCAGGATGAGCGGACTAGCTTATCGAGTCGCTAGGCGACGGCCTGCCGCGCGCCCTCGCGCGACAGGAAGCCCGCCAGGCGATCGGCGATGATCGCCTCGGCCTCGGCCATGATCCGGTCGATCAGCTGCTTGCAGGTCGGGATGTCGTGGATCAGTCCCTGGACCTGCCCGGCCCAGACCAGGCCCGCATCCAGGTCGCCGGTGCGCAGCGCCTCGCGCCCCTTGATGCCCGAGACATAGGGACGGATATCCTCGAACACGGCGTCGGGACGGGCCGATATCTCGACCACCTTGTCCGATACCGCGCTCTTCGCGACCCGGCCAGTATTGTGGAACTTGCGGAAGATCAGGTTGGTCGCGCGCTCGTCATTGGCGACGATGAAGCGCTTGATATTGTCGTGGATCGGCGCCTCGACCGTAGCGCAGAAGCGCGTGCCCATGTTGATCCCCTCGGCTCCCAGCGCCAGCGCGGCGACCAGGCCGCGGCCGTCGCCGAAGCCGCCGCTGGCAATCATCGGGATCTTCACCTTGTCGGCCGCCGCCGGGATCAGGATCAGCCCTGGGATGTCGTCCTCGCCCGGATGTCCCGCGCATTCGAAGCCGTCGATCGAGATCGCGTCGACCCCCATCCGCTCGGCCGACAGCGCATGGCGGACGGCGGTGCACTTGTGGATCACCTTGATCCCGTGCGCCTTGAATTCGTCGACATGCTCCTGCGGCTTGTGGCCTGCGGTCTCGACGATCTTGATGCCGCTGTCGATGATCGCCTGGCGATATTCGGCATAGGGTGGCGGATTGACCGACGGCAGGATCGTGAGGTTCACCGCGAAGGGCTTGTCGGTCATCGACCGGCAGCGGTCGATCTCGCGCCGCAGGTCATCGGGGGTCGGCTGGGTCAGCGCGGTCAGGATGCCGAGTCCGCCGGCGTTCGACACCGCCGCCGCCAGCTCGGCATAGCCGACCCACATCATCCCGCCCTGGACGATCGGATGCTCGATGCCGAGCAGTTCGGTGAAGCGGGTGCGCAGGGTCATCGGCTACCTGTGAAATCGGGTTTGCGCTTGGCAAGGAAGGCAGCGACGCCCTCCTGCCCGTCACGGCTGGAGATCGCGGAAGCGATCCCGCGCGCTTCCAGTTCGAGATGCGTTTCCCAGCTATTGGCGTAGGAATCCAGAAGCAAGGCGCGGACCGAACCGATCGCATATGTGGCGGACGCCGCCAGCTTCGCGGCGATCGCGGCACCCTCGGCGGCGAGCGTGTCGTCGTCGACGGCGCGGGTGACCAGGCCCATCGCCTCGGCCTCCTCGGCGCCGACCTTGCGGTTGGTGAGGATGATCTCCTGCGCGCGGCGCAGCCCGACGAGGCGGGGCAGCAGCCAGGTCAGCCCGCCGTCGGGCGACACGCCGAGCATGCCATAGGCCGGCGTGAAGCTGGCCGAGCGCGCCATCAGCACCACGTCGCCGCTCAGCGCCATGCCATAGCCGGCGCCGGCGGCCGGGCCGTTGACGATCGTGACCAGCGGCTTGCCCATGCGGGCGAGGTGCGACATCGCCAGATGCAGGGTGCTGGCGAGTTCGGCCGTGGCGGCGGCGGTCTTGTCGCCGGCGCCGGCCATATAGGCGACGTCGCCGCCGGCGCAGAACAATCGGCCCGCCCCGGTCAGCGTGACGCAGCGGATCGCCGGATCATATTCGCAGTCGAGTGCGGCGGTGACCAGCGCACGGGCGAGGTCGATGTCGAGGGCGTTGGCCGCCTCGGGCCGGTTGAGGGTGAGCTTCGCGACCGCGCCCTCGCGCTCGACGAGCAGGTTCGCGGCGCTCATCGCGGCGCCATCCGGATCGCGCCATCGAGGCGGATCGTCTCGCCGTTGAGCATCGGGTTCCTGAGGATGCTCTCCACCAGCATCGCATATTCTGCCGGGTCGCCGAGCCGGCTGGGATGCGGCACCTGCTGGCCCAGCGAATCCTGGGCCGCCTGGGGCAGGCCCTTCATCATCGGGGTCATGAAGATGCCCGGGGCGATCGTCATGACCCGGATCTTGTGCTGGGCGAGGTCGCGCGCGGCGCACAGGGTGAGGCCTGCGACGCCGGCCTTGGACGAGGCATAGGCCGCCTGGCCGACCTGTCCATCGAACGCGGCGACCGAGGCAGTGTTGACGATCACGCCGCGCTCCTCGCCGATCGGATCGGCCGCGACCAGCCGGGCGGCGAACTTCGACAGCGTGTTGAAGGTGCCGACCAGGTTGATCTCGATCACCTTGCGGTAGAGGTCGAGCGCGTGGGGGCTGCCGTCCTTGGCGACGATGCGCGCGGGCGGCGCGATGCCGGCGCAGTTGACGAGGACGCGGGCGATGCCGTGCTTCGCCTCCGCCTCGGCGATGCCGGCGGCGACGCTGGCGTCGTCGGCGACGTTGACCGCGACGAAATGGCCGCCGATCTCGGCCGCCGCCTTGGCGCCGTCATCGGCATTGAGATCGAAGATCGTGACCCTGGCGCCGTTGGCGGCGAGCATCCGGGCGGTTTCCCCGCCCAGGCCCGACGCGCCGCCGGTGACGATCGCGGCTATGCCCTTCAGTTCCATTCAGCATTCCCTTTCCTGCGCCGCAACGGCGGCTGCATCAGACCAGTTCGACCGCCATCGCCGTCGCTTCGCCCCCGCCGATGCAGAGGCTGGCGACGCCGCGCTTCAGCCCGCGATTCTGCAACGCGGCCAGCAGGGTCGCCAGCACGCGCGCGCCGCTCGCGCCGATCGGATGGCCGAGCGCACAGGCGCCGCCGTTGACGTTCAGCTTCTCCGCCGGGATGTTCAAGTCCTTGGCGGCGATCATCGCGACCACGGCGAAGGCCTCGTTGACCTCGAACAGGTCGACGTCGTCGACGGTCCAGCCGGCCTTCTTCAGCGCCTTCTGGATCGCCGGCACCGGCGCGGTGGTGAACAGGCCGGGCTCGTGCGCATGGGCGGCGTGGCTGGCAACCTTCGCCACGACCGGCAGGCCGAGTTTCTCGGCGACGCTCTGCCGGGTCATCACCAGCGCGGCGGCGCCGTCGGAGATCGACGAGGCGTTGGCGGCGGTGATCGTGCCGTCCTTGGCAAAGGCGGGCTTCAGCGTCGGGATCTTGTCGGGACGGGCCTTGCCGGGCTGCTCGTCGCGCTCGACCACGGTGGCGCCGCCGCGCGTCTCGATGGTGACGGGGATGATCTCGCGGTCGAAAGCGCCGCTCTCGATCGCGGCGTTGGCCCGGCTCAGCGAGCGGATCGCATAGTCGTCCTGCGCCTCGCGGGTGAGCTGGTAGTCGCGCGCCGAATCCTCGGCGAAGGCGCCCATCAGCTTGCCGGGCGTATAGGCGTCCTCCAGCCCGTCGAGATACATCGAGTCCTTGACCACGTCATGACCGATGCGCGCGCCGGAGCGATGCTTGGCGAGCAGATAGGGGGCGTTCGACATGCTCTCCATGCCGCCCGCGACGATGACATCGGCGCTGCCGGCGGCGAGCGCGTCGTGCGCCATGATCGCGGCCTGCATGCCCGATCCGCACATCTTGTTGACGGTGGTCGCCTCGACCGAGCGGGGCAGGCCTGCGCCGAGCGCAGCCTGGCGGGCCGGGGCCTGGCCGAGCCCGCCAGGCAGCACGCAGCCCATGAAGATCTGCTCGACCTTGTCGGCGTCGACGCCGGCGCGCTCGACCGCGGCCTTGACAGCGGCGGCGCCGAGCTGGGTCGCCGACGCGCCCGCGAGGGCACCCTGGAAGCCGCCCATCGGCGTGCGGGCATAGGAAGCGATGACGACGGGATCGGTACTCATGCTGATATCCTTCGTTTAAAGGGCGCGGGCGATCACCATCCGCTGGATGTCGGACGTGCCCTCGTAGATCTGGCAGACGCGGACGTCGCGATAGATTTTCGCAAGCCCGAATTCCTCGAGATAGCCGTAGCCGCCCAGTGTCTGGATCGCGCCCGAGACGATCGCCTCGGCGGCTTCGGACGCGAACAGCTTCGCCATCGACGCTTCCTTCAGGCAAGGCAGCCCCGCATCCTTGACGCTCGCCGCGTGGAGGACGAGCTGGCGCGCCGCCTCCAGCCGGGTGGCAAGGTCGGCGAGACGGAAGCCCACCGCCTGATGCTCGATGATCGGCTTGCCCATGCTGCGGCGGTCGCGCGCATAGGCGACCGCGATCTCCAGCGCCGCCTGCGCCATGCCGACGCATTGCGCGGCGATGCCGATGCGGCCCTGCTCCAGGTTGGCGAGGGCGATGTTGTAGCCGCGCCCCTCGGCCCCGAACAGCAGCCCGTCCTCGACGAACAGGTCGTCGAAGCGGATCGCGCAGGTGTCGGATGCCGCCTGGCCCAGCTTGTGCTCGACCTTGTCGACCGCATAGCCGGGGCTGTCGGTGGGGACGAGGAAGGCGGAGATGCCCTTCTTGCCGGCGGCCGGATCAGTCACCGCGAACACCATCGCCACCCCGGCGATCTTGCCCGAGGTGATGAACTGCTTGGCGCCGTTGAGCACCCAGCCGCCCTCGGCCCGCGTCGCGCGGGTGCGCAGCGCGGCGGCGTCGGAGCCGGCGTCGGCCTCGGTCAGCGCGAAGGCGCCGATCATCCGCCCGCCGATCAGCTCAGGCAGGAAGCGCGCCTTCTGCGCCTCGTTGCCCTCCTTCAGCAGGCCGCCGACGAGCAGGCTGTTCTGGATCGAGACGATCGTCGACAGCGCGCCGTCTGCCGCGGCGATCTCGATCAGCGACAGCGCATAGGAGACATAGTCGGCCCCGGCGCCGCCGACCGTTTCCGGCGCGACCATGCCGAGCAGGCCGAGGCCCGCCAGCTCCTCGAACAGCCCGGCGGGATAGCCGCCGGCGGCCTCGAACGCCTGGCTGCGCGGGCGGATCTGCTCCTGCGCGAACGCGCGCACCGCTTCTTGGATCGCGGACTGGGTCTCGGAGAGAATCATGGAACCTCGGCGAACAGGTTACTCATGGGTATATTGATTGCTGATCGGTTTTATGTCAACGCTCGGCGATGGAGACCGACGCCCCGGCATCCCCGTTCCGGACCCGCGAGCAGAAGGCGGAGGAGCGTTCGGCGAAGCGCCGGGCGCTGCTGATCGCCGCAGTGCGGATGTTCAACGAGCGTGGCTATCACGCGACCCTTCTCGAGGATGTGGCGGCAAGCCTCGGCGTGTCGAAGCCCACCATCTACCATTATCTCGGCAACAAGGAGCGGGTGCTGCTCGAATGCATCGCGCTTGGCATCGAGCAATATCATCGCGCGATCGACGAGGCGCGGGAGGCGCCGGGCAGCGGCCTCGACCGGCTGCGGCATTTCCTGCGCGCCTATGCCCGCGCGAACATGGATGATTTCGGCCGCTGCGTGATCCGCACAGGGCCCGAGCCGCTGTCGCCCGAAGGGCGGCAGGGCCTGCGCGAACGCAAGCGCCGGATCGACGCGGCGATGCGCGGCTTCATCGAGGAGGGCATTGCCGACGGCTCGATTGTGCCGACCGATTCGAAGCTGCTGGCCTTTACCCTGGCGGGCGCGCTCAACTGGCCCGCGCGCTGGCACGTTCCCGGCGGCGAGCTGAGCGCCGAGGAACTGGCGAGCCGGATGGTCGACATGCTGACCATCGGTCTCGCGCCGCGCTGAACCGCTTCTAGAGTCGGTTTGGAGTCAGTCTCAGTTAGATTGACCCGTTCGTCCCGAGCCCCTCGACTGCCTGCAAGGCAGGCGCTCGGGATGAACTTCAGCCATAGGCTGAAGTCGAGGGACGTCGGCTCCCGGAACGTGTCTCGACTTCGCTCGACACGAACGGATGGTTTCGATCAATCTGAAACTGACTCTAGAAAAGCCCCGCCAGCAGGTAGAAGCCCGCGCCGAATGCTGCGGCGGCGGGGAGGGTGACCACCCAGGCGACGACGATGCTGCTGGCGACGTTCCAACGCACCGCCGACAGCCGCCGCGACGAGCCCACGCCGACGATCGCGCCGGTGATGGTGTGGGTGGTCGACACCGGCACACCCAGCCAGGTCGCGGTGAACAGCGTGATCGCGCCGCCGGTTTCCGCGCAGAAGCCCTGCGCCGGGGTCAGCCGGGTGATCTTCGATCCCATGGTATGGACGATCTTCCACCCGCCTGCGAGCGTACCCAGCCCCATTGCCGCCTGGCAGCTGATCACCACCCAGAAAGGTACGTGGAAGGAGCCCCCGAGCAGGCCCTGCGAATAGAGCAGGACCGCGATGATCCCCATCGTCTTCTGTGCATCGTTGCCGCCATGGCCGAGCGAGTAGAGCGAGGCCGAGATGAGCTGCAGCCGGCGATAGCGCTTGTCGGCGGCGCCGGGCGAGCTGCGCACGAACACCCAGCTGGTGATCAGGACCAGCAACAGCGCGAGGACCAGGCCGATCGTCGGCGACAGCACGATCGCGAAGCTGGTCTTGAGCACGCCCGACCAGACGATCGAACCCACCCCGGCCTTGGCCGTGCCCGCACCGAGCAGGCCGCCGATCAGGGCGTGGCTGGACGAGGAGGGGATGCCGAGCAGCCAGGTGATCAGGTTCCAGCTGATTGCCCCCATCAGCGCGCCGAAGATCACATGGGCATCGATGATGTCGGCATGGACGATCCCCTTGCCCACCGTCTCGGCGACATGGAGGCCGAAGAAGAGAAAGGCGATGAAGTTGAAGAAGGCGGCCATCGCCACCGCCTGGTGCGGCTTGAGCACGCGGGTCGACACCACCGTCGCGATCGAGTTCGCCGCGTCGTGCAGGCCGTTCAGGAAGTCGAACGCCAGCGCGATGGCGATCAGCCCGACCAGCAGCGGGAAGGAGATGAGTTCCATGGTCAGGCGTGGTCGAGCACGAGGCCCTGGATCTCGTTGGCGACGTCCTCGAAGGCGTCGGTGATCTTCTCGAGATGGCTGTAGATCTCACGGCCGATGATGAAGGCCATCGGCGACTTGTCGCCCTTCGCCTTGAACAGCGTCTTGAGGCCGGCGGCGTGGATCTCGTCGGCATGGCCTTCCAGCCGGACTATCCGCTCGGTCAGGCTGTGCAGCCGGCCGGCGTTGCGGCCGAGGTCGCGCAGCAGCGGCATCGCGTCGGCGGTGATCCGGGCGGCCTCGACGATCAGCCCGGCCATGTCGCGCATCTGCGGCTCGAACTCCTGGACCTCGTAGAGCGTGATCGCCTTGGCGGTCTGGTTCATCTGGTCGATCGCGTCGTCCATCGATCCGATCAGGCTGGTGATCGCGGTGCGGTCGAACGGCGTGATCAGCGTCTTGCGGACGTCGACCAGAACGTCGCGGATGATGTCGTCCGCCTCGTTCTCCCGGTCGAAGATCTCCTGGCTGTGGAGCGGCATGTCCGGGCCGCCTTGCAGCAGTCGCCCGAGCGCGTCGGCGGCGGCGACGTTGAGCGCCGCGTGCGCCTCGAACTGTTCGAAGAAGCTGCCCTGCTTGGGCAGCAATGCCTGGAACCAGCGCACGATGGTGAACCTTTCTGCTGTATGGCGGCGGGTGGCCGTGACGACCCGTTCGGCAAGGCCGGGATTCCAGACCGGCGGGGTGAACCCGGCCAGGATGTCGCGAAGCTCCTCCTCGTCGACCGCGGCGGCCGCGGCTTGGGGGGTGAACCAGCGCAGCTCGCGCTCGTCCTTCTCTGGCCAGCTGTCCAGCTGCGTCGTCACCGAGAAGGGGAAGATGTCGACCGTCGCGGGGCGTGACGTGCCGTTGCGGCGCTGCTTGCGATATTGATAGGTGCCGATCGCATAGGGACAGGCGATGCCGACCAGGCCCGCTTCCTCATAGGCTTCGTGGCTGGCAGCCTCGTGGCTTTTCAGGCCTTTGATCCGGTTGCCCTTGGGCAGCACCCACCGTTTCGTCTCGCGCGAGGTGATCAGCAGGACCTCGGTCTGGCCTGCTTCGGTGGTGCGATAGGGCAGGACGGCGATCTGGCGAATGGTGCGAATCCCCCGGGCGTATCGGGGCTCCCTACAAATGTGACAATTTCGTTGCAATGCGCTGTTGGCGATTCGGTTCTCTGCCGTCGATCGATCGCCGCTTCATGCCTCTCCTGTCGTTCGTCGACCGCCACCGGACGTTCGTCGGCCGAAATCGACCTTTGTGGAGGCGGCGGCGCGGTCGGTCGAAGTGTCGATGCGGGTCAACGGCCCTTGGCATAGTTGGTTGCTCAACGGCGGTTCGGAAGCAAGCCCGGGGCGCCGCGGAACAGGGATTTTACCGGACGAAGGTCGCCACCCCCGTCCGGCGCACAACAGGAGACACGACATGACCCGTTCGACCAAGATCATCGCCGCCCTCGCCGCCGCCCTCGCCACCAGCGGCACCGTCGCCTTCCCCGCCTATGCGGCCGAAGGGAAGGTCTCGGCGGTCAGCTATGCCGACCTCGATCTCGCCAGCGCCGACGGCGCGGCTTCGCTGAAGAAGCGGGTGGAGCGCGCGGCCCGCGACGTCTGCACCTTCGAGGGCGACCGTTCGCTCGACGGTGCGATGGAAGCCAAGGCCTGCGCCAAGGTCGCCACCGCCCGGGCGATGCCCCAGGTCGAGCTGGCGCTCGCCAAGGCCGGCACCCAGCTCGCCGACAACGGCCGGATCACCGTCGCCGCCCACTGACCCGACACGGCCGGAGCCAGCCCGGTCCCTACCTAGCCTCCCGGGAATCCCCAAGCACCTGACCCCCCGGGAGGCACCGCCTTACACGCGGCCGGACTGGCAATTTCCACCGCGTGGGACGCACCCTCGGGTTCCCTTGCCCGGGGGTGCTTTCCGTTGTGCCCGGCTTTTCCGGCGCATCCGCGCCATGAATTCGCGGCCGGAACGGAACCCAATCCCGCCGCCGCGCGTCCTCCCCGCAGTTCACCCCGGCCGATGACCGGTCCGTCCATGACCGGTTGATTCCACGGCTGTTATTGCGGCGAGGAAATGAAATGCTGTCCCGGTCCCATCAGCCGGTGCTCGCGCCCCCGCCGGCGATCGATCCAGCGAGCCACAGTCTTTTCGTCGATTTCGACGGGACGCTGGTGCCGCTCGTCGACCACCCGGAACTGGTGCGCGCCGACACCGAACTGGTCGAGCTGCTGACGACGCTGCACCGGCGCTTCGCGGGGCGGGTCGCGCTGGTCAGCGGCCGATCGATCGCCCAGCTCGACCAGATGGTCGGGCCGGTCACCGCGGAGATCGCCCTCGCCGGCAGCCATGGCGCCGAGGTGCGCCGCGACGGCCGGCTGATCGAGCCGCCCAGGCCCGAGGGGCTCGACGGCGCGATCGCGGACGTCCGGCTGTACGGCGCCGGCCATCCCGAGATGATCATCGAGGAGAAGAGCCATGGCGTGGCGATGCACTATCGCGTCGCGCCGATCCTGGAGGAGCCGGTCAAGCGCCGCGCCCAGGCGATCGCGGAGCGCCACGGCCTTGTCGTCCAGCCCGGCAAGATGATGGTCGAGCTGCGCGGCCCAGGCTGGAACAAGGGCGAAGCGGTCGAGGCGCTGATGGCCGAGGCGCCGATGGCGGGCAGCCGCCCGGTCGTGATCGGCGACGACCTGACCGACGAACCCGCGCTCGCGGTGGCGGGCGCGATGGGCGGCTTCGGCGTGCTGGTCGGCGCCCGTCGCGAAAGCGCCGCGCTCTACGGCCTCGCCGACGTCGGGTCGGTGCGCCGCTGGCTGTGGGAGGTCGCCGCGTGACCGCGACGCTCGACCTCTGGCCGATCGGCAATTGCCAGGCGTCCGCACTGGTCGACCGCGCCGGGCGCTTCGTCTGGGCCTGCGTGCCGCGGGTCGACGGCGATCCGGTGTTCTGCTCGCTGCTGGACGACAATCCGCCGGCGGCGCCGGGCGCACGCGGCTTCTGGGAGATCGACCTCGAGGACTGCGCCGAGACCCGGCAGGACTATATCCGCAATACCCCGATCCTCGTCACCCATCACATCGACGCGGCCGGCAACGCGATCGAGGTGGTCGATTTCTGCCCGCGCTTCTTCCGCCATGGCCGGATGTACCGCCCGGTCGCCTTCTGCCGGATCGTCCGGCCCACCGCGGGCAGCCCCCGCATCCGCGTGCGGCTGCGCCCCGCGCACGACTGGGGGGGCGGCGAGCCCGAACGGACGCGCGGATCGAACCATATCCGCTACATATTGAGCGAGACGACCTTGCGGCTGTCGACCTCGGCGCCGGTCGGCTGGCTCGAAAGCGAAAGGCTGTTCCGGGTCGAGCGGCCGCTCCACTTCTTCCTCGGCCCCGACGAGAGCTTCATCGGCGACATCGGCGACACGCTCGACACCATGCTCGAACACACCGCGCACGAATGGCGCCGCTGGGTGCGGGCGCTGGCCACCCCGGTCGAATGGCAGGAGGCGGTGATCCGCTCGGCGATCACGCTCAAGCTGTGCCAGCACGAGGAGACCGGCGCGATCGTCGCGGCGCTCACCACCTCGATCCCCGAGCACGCCGATTCGCAGCGCAACTGGGACTATCGCTACTGCTGGATCCGCGACGCCTATTATACGGTGCAGGCGCTCAACCGGCTCGGCGCGCTCGACGTGCTGGAAAGCTATCTCGAATATCTCCGCAACATCGTCGACAATGCCAAGGGCGGTCACATCCAGCCGCTCTACGGGGTCGGTGGCGAGGCGACGCTGGTGGAGGGCGTCGCCCCCGCGCTCAACGGCTATCGCGGCATGGGGCCGGTCCGCATCGGCAACCAGGCCTATGCCCAGGTCCAGCACGACGCCTATGGCCAGATCATCCTGTCCAACGCGCAGGCCTTCTTCGACCAGCGGCTCTACCGCATGGCGGGCGAAGAGGATTTCCGCGCGCTCGAGAAGATCGGCGAGCGCGCCTGGCAGGTCCATGACCAGCCCGACGCGGGTCTGTGGGAGCTGCGGACCAGGAGTCAGGTCCACACCTATTCGGTGGCGATGTGCTGGGCGGCCTGCGACCGGCTCGCCAACGCCGCCGAGGCGCTGGGGCTGGGGGAGCGGGTCGGTTTCTGGCGCGCCCGCGCCGACGCCATCCGCGAGCGGATCGAAGCCGACGCCTGGCGCGAGGAGACGCAGCGCATCTCCGCGACCTTCGGTGGCGACGATCTCGACGCGAGCCTGATCCAGCTCCTCGACCTGCGCTTCGTCAAGCCGGGCGACGAGCGCTTCCAGGGCACGCTGCGCGCAGTCGAGGATGGGCTGCGGCGCGGATCGCACATGCTGCGCTACGCGACCGAGGACGATTTCGGTCTGCCGCACACCGCGTTCAATGTGTGCACCTTCTGGCTGATCGAGGCGTTATGGCTCACCGGGCGGACCGATGATGCAAGGGAATTGTTCGAAGAGATGCTGTCGCGCCGTACCCGCGCCGGGCTGCTGTCCGAGGATATCGATCCGGCGACGGGGGAGCTGTGGGGCAATTATCCGCAGACCTATTCGCTGGTCGGTGTGATCAACTGCGCCGCGCTGCTCAGCAAGCCGTGGAGCTCGGTGCGATGAGCCGGCTCGTCATCGTCTCCAACCGGGTGCAGCCGCCGATCGGCGAAGGCGGCAGCGGCGGGCAGGGCGGCCTCGCGGTCGCGCTGTCGGCGGCGCTGCGCGAATCGAGCGGCATCTGGTTCGGCTGGTCGGGCGAGACCACAGAGCAGTTCACCGGCCATATCAACCTGCAGCGCAATTTTGGCGTCACCACCGCGACGATCGACCTCGAGGAGCAGGACGTCGACGAATATTATAACGGCTATGCCAATCGGACGCTGTGGCCGCTCTTCCACTACCGGATGGACCTGGCCGAGTTCGAGAGCGGCTTCGCCGAGGGCTATGAACGGGTCAACCAGCGCTTCGCCGAGACGCTGGAGCCGCTGATCGAGCCGGACGACCTCGTCTGGATCCACGACTATCATATGTTCCCGCTCGGCCAGTATCTGCGCGACCGGGGGATTGCGAACCGGATCGGCTTCTTCCTCCACATCCCCTGGCCGCCCTATCGGCTGCTGTTGTCGCTGCCCAACCATCGCCAGCTCGTCGAGACGCTGTTCGCCTATGACGTGGTCGGCTTCCAGACGCGCGATTCGCTCGACAGCTTCCGTGACTATGTTCTCCAGGAGATGGGCGGTACGATCGCGGAGGATGGTAGGGTAACGGTCGGCGGCCGCTCGATGGTGGCGATCCACTGCCCGATCGGCATCGACACCGACAATTTCAAGGACGCAAGCCAGTCGACCGCCGCGCGCTACGCCCATTACCGGATGCGGCAGAGCGCCAACGGCCGCGACATGATCATCGGCGTCGACCGGCTCGATTATTCGAAGGGGCTGCAGGAACGCTTCCTCGGCTATGAACGGCTGCTCCAGCAGAACGACAACCTCCATGGCGAGGTGTTCCTGCTGCAGATCGCGCCGCCGTCGCGCAGCGACGTCCAGAGCTATCAGGAGATCCGTGCCTCGCTCGACGCGCTGTCGGGGCGGATCAACGGCGCCTATGCCGATGTCGAATGGGTGCCGATCCGCTACGTCAACCGCGGCTATCCGCGCGACCGGCTGGCCGGCATCTATCGCGCCGCCAAGGTCGGGCTCGTCACCCCCTTGCGCGACGGAATGAACCTGGTCGCCAAGGAATATATCGCCGCGCAGGACCCGGAGGACCCCGGCGTCCTGATCCTCTCCCGCTTCGCCGGCGCGGCCGAGCAGCTCACCGAGGCGCTGCTGATCAACCCCTACAGCGCCGAGGAGATCGCCGACGCGATCGAGCAGGCGCTGGCGATGTCGCTGGAGGAACGCCAGGCCCGCTGGCGCGCCTGCATGGACAATATCGAGAAGGAGGACGTGATGTGGTGGCGCCGCCGTTTCACCGCCGCGCTCGAAGGGGTGACCCAGTCGGCGGCGTGAACGAGGCCGGTCTCCGGCTTCCATCCCTTGACCCTTGGCGCCGCCATCCCTAGCTGGGCGGTGCGAGGCCACGTCCTCCCCCGCGCTGGCGGGCTTCAAGTCCGGGACGGCCCGGCAGCCCTTTGAAGAAGGAGGCTGCCATGGCCTGGGTGTTTCTGATCGTCGCCGGTGGACTGGAGGTCGTCTGGGCCTTCTTCATGAAGCAGTCCGAAGGCTTCACGCGCCCGGTGCCTGCCGCCATCACCATCGTCGCGATGATCGCCAGCTTCGCGCTGCTGTCCTGGTCGATGCGGTCGCTGCCGCTCGGCACCGCCTATACGATCTGGACCGGCATCGGCGCGGTCGGCGCCTTCCTGGTCGGCATCATGGTGCTGGGCGAGCAGGCGAGCGCGATGCGGATCGCGGCTGCGCTGCTGATCGTCAGCGGGCTCGTGCTGATGAAGCTGTCGTCCCAGGGATGAGCGGTGCCTTTGCCGAAGCGAACAGTAATCGCCCTCAATTTCGAGAGGGCCACTGCCGGCGCGCATGGAGCACGCGGAGAATTCGGATCCTGTCCCGGCCGACATCATAGATCAGAATGTAATTGGATGGACCGTCAACTCGCGCGTGCCACCCGCCCGGGCCGGCCCAGCGCCGGATGCCTGTCCAAGGGTGCTGATTTGGCTTCGAACAGTTCGTCGAGCGTCGCCGCGGCGGCCGGGTTGTTCGCCTCTATACTGTCATAGATGTCATCGCGATCCTGAATCGCTTCATGGGTCCAGTAGATGGCTTTCATTCAGAGCCGGTGATCCGCCGCAGCGTCGCAGCGCGGCGCGCCGCGAACTTCGCTTCCACGTCCGTCGCTGATATCAAACGCCCGGCATCGGCCGACTCCACGCCGAGTTGAACCTGCTGTCGGAACCAGTCCTCATATTCGGCCGCCTCGCGTTGGCTGGCGACATAATCGCGCATGAAATCCCGAATGAGCTGCGCGCCCGTGCGATCATGCGACTTGGCGGCATCGGCAAAGGCGCTTTTCAGCGCTTCATCGACCCGGAAAGTGAATGTGGCCTCGCCCATGCCGCCGATCTCCTGTGTTACATGATCAGTGCATGGTAACATAGGCGTCGCGATATTCAATTCGTCGGCGCCCGACGCCGATAGCTCAGAGCCTCGGCGATATGGACGCGCTGCACCGTTTCCGATCCCGCGAGGTCGGCCACGGTCCGGCTGACCCGCAGGACACGGTGATAGCCGCGCGCCGAGAGGCGCATCGCTTCGGCGGCCTGGGCGAGCAGCTTGCGACCGGCATCGTCGGGAGCGGCGACCGCGTCGAGCAGTTCGCCGTCGGCCTCGGCGTTGGTGCGGGCGCCGTGGGCCGCATAGCGCTCGGTCTGGATCGCGCGCGCGGCGGCGACGCGCGCGGCGACCTCGGCCGATCCCTCGGCGGGCGGCGGCAGGACGAGGTCGGCGGCGCTGACCGCGGCGACCTCGACATGGAGATCGATGCGGTCGAGCAGCGGGCCCGACAGCTTCGCCTGATAGTCGGCCGCGCATTTCGGGGCGCGTGAGCAGGCGAGGGCGGGATCGTCCATATGGCCGCAGCGACATGGGTTCATCGCCGCCACGAGCTGGACCCGCGCCGGGAAGGTGACGTGCGCGTTGGCGCGCGCGACCGAGACCTTGCCGGTTTCGAGCGGCTGACGCAGCGAATCGAGCACGGCGCGCTGGAACTCGGGCAGTTCGTCGAGGAACAGCACGCCGAGATGGGCGAGGCTGACCTCGCCGGGCCGCACCTTGATCCCGCCGCCGACCAGCGCCGCCATCGACGCCGAATGGTGCGGCGCGCGGAACGGGCGGGCGCGGATCAGCCGGCCGTCCTGCAATTCGCCCGCGACCGAAGCGACCATCGACACCTCCAGCGCCTCGGCGGGAGTCAGATCGGGAAGGATGCCGGGCAGGCAGGCGGCCATCAGCGACTTGCCGGCGCCCGGCGGCCCGCTCATCAGCAGGTTATGACCTCCGGCGGCGGCGATCTCCAGCGCGCGCTTGGCGGTTTCCTGGCCCTTCACCTGCTTCAGGTCGGCGAGCGGCGCGGGGGCCTCGGCGCTGCCCGGCGACGGCGGGGTCAGCGGCGCGCCGCCCTTGAAATGGCCGATCAGCGAGAGAAGGTCGGGGGCGCCGATCACCTCGATCGAGCCCGCCCAGGCGGCCTCGGGGCCTTGCGCCGCCGGGCAGACCAGCCCGAGATCGCGTTCCGAGGCGTGGAG
Source organism: Rhizorhabdus histidinilytica (assembly GCF_900167915.1). Classification (GTDB taxonomy): domain Bacteria; phylum Pseudomonadota; class Alphaproteobacteria; order Sphingomonadales; family Sphingomonadaceae; genus Rhizorhabdus; species Rhizorhabdus histidinilytica. Next base: position 117,747 of record NZ_FUYM01000002.1, read on the forward strand.
CGCGGCGAGCAGCACGCCGGGCGCGGGCGCGACCCGGCCGTCGAGCCCGAGTTCGCCGACCACCACATAGGCAGCCAGCGTCTCGGCATCGATCACCCCCATCGCACCGAGCAGGCCCAGCGCGATCGGCAGGTCATAATGCGATCCTTCCTTGGGCAGGTCGGCGGGCGAGAGGTTCACCGTGATCCGCTTGGGCGGCAATGCGAGGCCGATCGCCGACAGCGCGGCGCGCACCCGCTCGCGGCTCTCGGCCACCGCCTTGTCGGGCAGGCCGACGACGATGAAGGCAGGCATGCCCGGCGCGACCTGCACCTGCACCTCGACCGCGCGAGCCTCCAGCCCGAGAAACGCGACCGTCGCGACATGCGATACCATCAACCAGCCCCCGATGTTCGCGGACTGTTCTAGAATCGTTACGCCGTTGCCGCAACGGCCGGGTCGTGCATCACTGGCTCAGCAGGTCGACCGTGCCGCTGTCGAAGCCCGAGACGCGCACCCAGCCGAGCTGGGTCGGCGGCACGCCGGCGAGGTCGACCGTATATTGCTTCCAGCTTCCGGGCGGCAGCGGCTCGGGCGCGGTGAACAGGAGCGACTGCGTATTGGTCGCCGCCATCGGCAGGCCCTTGGCGTCGTTGGAGCCCCATTCGATCTTGGCCTTGAGCCCACTCAGCCGCGCCGCGGTCGGATTGCCGAAGTCGAGCACGACGCGCGATCCGCTGGCATAGGGCTCGATATTGGCGATCGCGACGGCGATCCGCCCCATGTCGCCTTCGATCATGCTGTAGCCGGTGGCGCCGGGCTTCAGCGTGATCGCCTTGTGCGCGTCGGCGGCTTGCTCGACCTTGGCGAGGCGGGCCTCGATCGTCTTCAGCCGCTCCTCGGTCTTCGACCCGCAGGCGGTCAGCGCGGGCAGCAGCATCAGCATGCAGAGGGTGGTAGGGCGCATTTCATACTCTCCCGGATGTTCACCGCCGTTCCGAACGTCCGTGAAACGAAAAGGAGCCATCGTCCGTAACGAAATCCCGCTTCGGTCGACCGAGCCGGGGCGAATGGCATGAAACTGCGGCGGCGGACGCGACCGGCGATTGACTCATCCGGCCCTTTTGCCTAAGCGCGCTCCCGATATGTGGCTGCCGCATCGTTCGGCGGCCCCTTTTGTTTTGGATTTGAGGCAGAGACGATGAAGCGCACTTTCCAGCCGAGCAACCTGGTCCGCAAGCGGCGCCACGGCTTCCGTTCGCGCAGCGCCACCCCGGGTGGCCGCAAGGTGCTGGCGGCCCGCCGCGCGCGTGGCCGCAAGAAGCTGTCGGCCTGAACGGGACTCCCTACGCGGTGCTCCAGCGCCGCGCGGATTTTCTCGCGGCCAATGGCGGCAGGCGGGCGCCCATGCCCGGCTTCGTCCTGCTCGTCCGGCCCCGGGGCGATGACGATCCGGTCATGCGTCTCGGTATCACCGTCACCAAGAAGATCGGCAATGCGGTCGTCCGCAACCGCATGAAGCGGCGGTTCCGCGCGCTCGCGCGCGAGCTGCTGCCGGTTGCGGGAATAACGGGCGCCGATCATGTTCTGATCGGTCGCGCCGGCGGGGTCGAGCGCGATTTCGCGCAGCTCCGCGCCGAGCTGCTCAAGGCGCTCGGCAAGACCGCGCGATGATCGCCCGACTGATCATCCTGCTCGCCAGGGCCTGGCAGATGGGTCCGTCGCTGGTTCTTCCCCCCACCTGTCGCTATGTACCGAGCTGTTCGGCCTATACGATCGAGGCCGTCTCGCGCTATGGCGCGCTCAAAGGCGGGTGGCTGGGGTTCCGCCGGATCTGCCGATGCCACCCCTGGGGTGGGTCGGGTTTCGATCCGGTGCCCTGATCGCCAATCTGATCATCCAAGGAATTCCGGGAGTTTTTGGTGGAAAACCAGCGCAACATGATCCTCGCGATCGTCCTGTCGGCGCTCGTCCTGTTCGGATGGCAGTTCCTCGGTGACCGCTTCTTCCCGCCTGCCAAGCCGCCGGTGACGAAGATCGAGGGCGGCCAGGAGAAGGTTCTTCCCCAGCCCGGCGCCGATCCGGCCGCCGACGCTCCCAAGGCGATTCGCGCCCGCGCGACCGTGCTGCGTGAAACTCCGCGCGTCGCGATCGACACGCCCAAGCTCGCCGGCTCGATCAACCTGAAGGGCGCGCGGATCGACGACCTGGTGCTCAAGGCCTATCGCGAGACCGTCGCGAAGAACGCGCCGCCGATCCGCCTGCTCTCGCCGCTCGGCTCGCCCGAAGCCTATTATGCCGGCTTCGGCTGGACCGGCGACGGCGTCGACGCGCCGGGGCCCAACACCGTCTGGACCGCCAACGGCGGGAAGCTGACCCCGGAAACGCCGGTGACGCTGAGCTGGACCAACACGCGCGGCCAGCGCTTCGAGACCGTCATCGCGGTCGATCGCGACTATATGTTCACGATCACCCAGAAGCTGGTCAATGGCGGCGCGGGCGCCGTCGCGGCACGGCCCTATGGCCTGATCTCGAAGGACGGCGTGTCGAAGGACCCTTCGAGCTGGACCCTGCACACCGGTCCGATCGGCGTGTTCAACGACGCGGCCAATTACGACCTCAGCTTCAAGAAGCTCGACGAGGCCGGCCAGCCCGGCATCCGTTTCGCCAGCACCGGCGGCTGGCTCGGCTTCGGCGATAAATATTGGCTGACCGCGCTGGTCCCCGACAGCAAGGCGTCAGTCGACGCGGGCTTCCTGTCGACGGCGCCGCAGGTCTATCAGGCGGTCGAGAGCGGGCGCGCGCTGGTGATCGCGCCGGGCAAGGCCGCCTCGGTCTCGCAGCGCTTCTTCGCGGGCGCCAAGGAAGTCGCGCTGCTCGACCGCTACGAGAATGAGCAGGGCGTGCCGCTGTTCAGCCGTGCGATCGACTGGGGCTGGTTCCGCGTACTCGAGAAGCCGATCTTCTGGGTGCTCGACCAGGTGTTCAAGCTGGTCGGCAATTTTGGCGTCGCCATCATCATCCTCACCTTCCTGGTGCGCGGCCTGATGTTCCCGATCGCGCAGAAGCAGTTCCGCTCGATGGCCGGCATGCGCCGCGTCCAGCCGAAGATGAAGGAGCTGCAGGAGCGGCTGAAGGACGACAAGCCGCGCCTCCAGCAGGAGCTGCTCAAGCTCTATCAGGAGGAGAAGGTCAATCCGCTCGCGGGCTGCCTGCCGATCCTCGTCCAGATTCCGGTCTTCTATGCGCTCTACAAGGTGCTGATGGTGACGATCGAGATGCGGCACCAGCCCTTCGTGCTGTGGATCCGCGACCTGTCGGCGCCCGATCCGCTCCATATCCTCAACCTGTTCGGGCTGCTCGACTTCACTCCGCCGGCCTTTCTCGGCATCGGCGTGCTGGCGTTGCTGCTCGGCGTGTCGATGTGGCTGCAGTTCAAGCTCAACCCGCAGCCGATGGACGACGCGCAGAAGCAGGTGTTCGCGCTGATGCCGTGGATCATGATGTTCATCATGGCGCCGTTCGCGGCCGGCCTGCTGATCTACTGGGTTACCTCCAACTTCCTGACGATCGCGCAGCAGGCGTGGCTCTATCGCCAGCATCCGGTCGAGCCGGTGCCGGCAGCGGCCACCACCATCGTCGCGAAGAAGAAGTGAGCGAGGCCGACGACTTCGAGACGCTGATCGAGCCCGCGCGCAAGCTGTTCGCGGGCCCGGTCTCGTTCCTGAAGTCGGCTCCCGACCTGCGCTATCTGCCCGATCCGGTCGCGCCCGAGGTGGCCTTCGCCGGGCGGTCGAATGTCGGCAAGTCGTCGCTGCTGAACAGGCTGACCAACCGCGTCGGTCTCGCGCGCACGTCGAACACGCCCGGCCGCACGCAGGAGCTCAACTTCTTCGATGTCGGCGCGGACGAGGAGGGCGGCGTGCCGACACTGCGTCTCGTCGACATGCCCGGATACGGCTTCGCCAAGGCGCCCAAGGACATCGTCCGCAAATGGCGCCATGTCGTGAACGACTATCTGCGCGGCCGGGTCGTGCTGCGCCGCGCGCTGGTGCTGATCGACAGCCGCCACGGCATCAAGGACGTCGACCGCGAGATCATGGTGATGCTCGACAAGGCGGCAGTGACCTATCATCTCGTCCTGACCAAGGCCGACAAGATCAAGGCCAGCGAGCTCGCCGCCGTCACTGAGCGGACGGCGACCGAGGCCCGCACCCATGTCGCGGCCCATCCCCGGCTGCTCGTCACATCGAGCGAGAAGGACATGGGAATGGCCGAGCTGCGCGCGGCGATCCTCGACGCGATCCGGGCCTGATCCGGCCGATCCCGATTCCGTGGAAGTGAAACCGCCGATCGGCTAGACTCGATCCGGTTCAGGTTGAACCGGATCGAGTCCGCTTTTCTTTGTTCGCCGTGATTTCCGAGCCGGCAGATGATTCCATCTGCCTCGAAATCACTCTACAGCCGCGGGCATCCATGCATGGGAGGCCCCGATGACGCTCAGCATCTATATCGGCAACAAGGTCTATTCGAGCTGGTCGCTGCGCGGCTGGCTGGCGGCGCGGCAGTCGGGGCTGCCCTTCAAGGAGGTGGTCGCGCCGCTCTACGACGACAGCTGGGCCGAGCGGCGGCAGATGCCCGAATTCGAGCCGTCGAACGGCAAGGTGCCGATCCTGTGGGACGATGACAAGCCTGTCTGGGAAAGCCTGGCGATCATCGATTATCTGGCCGACAAGGTCGGTCGCGACCGCTTCTGGCCGGCAGACGACGCCGCCCGCGCGCTGGCGCGTTCCATGGCGTCGGAGATGCACGCCGGTTATCAGGCGCTGCGGTCGCAATGCGGCATGAACCTGCGCCACGTCTATCCGCCCGAGCCGCTGACGCCGGAGGTGGAGGCCGACGTCCAGCGCATCACCTCGCTCTGGGACCAGGCGAAGCGTCGCTTCGGGCAGGGGGGCGATTATCTGTTCGGCGGGTTCGGGGCGGTCGATATCATGTTCGCGCCGGTCGTCACCCGCTTCCGCACCTACTCGATCCCGCTCCCCTCGCTCGCCTCCGACTATTGCGCGGCGGTCTGGGACCATCCCTTCATGGTCGACTGGAGCCGCGGTGCGGCCGGCGAGAACTGGGTGATCGAGAAGTTCGAGCGGGCAGCGGAGAAAGCGTAGCCCCGCGCTCGCCATTTCGGACAACGCCGTGCTTCCCCTTTGCATATCGACGCGGGGCGGCTAGGCGGGCGCCGTGGTGAACATGATCGACCCCCTCGACCTGACCCGGCGCCTGATCGCCTGCCCCAGCGTGACTCCGGCCGATGCCGGGGCGATGGCCGTGATCGCGGCGACGCTGGAATCGATCGGCTTCACCGTCCATCGCTTCGCGGCCGGTGAGGCGCCCGACGGGCCGGTCGAGAACCTGTTCGCGATCCGGGGGCAGGGCGGGCCGCATTTCGCCTTTGCCGGGCATAGCGACGTGGTGCCGCCCGGCGACGGATGGACCACCGATCCGTTCGTGCCCGAGGTCCGCGGCGAGCTGCTCTACGGGCGCGGGGCGGTCGACATGAAGGGCGCGATCGCCGCCTTCATCGCCGCCGCGGCGCGGCTGGAGGGCCATCCCGGCACGATCAGCCTGATCATCACCGGTGACGAGGAGGGGCCGGCGACCTTCGGCACGGTCGCGCTGATGGACTGGATGAAGGCGCGAGGCCTCTGCCCCGACTTCTGCCTGGTCGGCGAGCCGACCTCTACCCACCGGCTCGGCGACATGGTGAAGATCGGCCGGCGCGGATCGGTCAACATGTGGATCGAGCATGCGGGGACGCAGGGCCATGTCGCCTATCCGCACCTCGCCGCCAATCCGATCCCGCCGCTGGTCAGGGCGCTCGACGCGCTCGCGGCGCTCCACCTCGATGACGGCAACGCCTGGTTCCAGCCGTCGAACCTGGAGATCACGACGGTCGACGTCGGCAATGCCGCGACCAACGTCATCCCCGCCGTCGCGCGGGCACGGCTCAACATCCGCTTCAACGACGAGCATCGCGGCGCCGACCTGGTCGAACTGGTCCGCCGCACCGTCGCCGAGCATGCGCCAGCCGCGACGCTGCGCGCCGTGATCTCGGGCGAGAGCTTCATCACTCCGCCCGGCGACTTCTCGGCGCTGATCTCGACGGCGATCAAGAAGGTGACCGGGCTGACCCCCGAGCTGTCGACCACAGGCGGCACCTCCGACGCGCGCTTCCTGTCGAAACTGTGTCCGGTCGTCGAATTCGGCCTGTGCAACGCGACGATGCACAAGCTCGACGAGGCGGTGGCGATCCCCGACCTCCATGCCCTGGCCGACATCTACGAGGAAATCGTCCGCGTCGCACTGGCGCACTGACGGCCGGCGGTGGGGTCCGTCCCACCCGGGCGGGTGGGACCGATTGTGGTTTATCCTGGCCGCATCCGGCCGCATCCCATCCGGAAACGGATGAGGATCAGGCCATGGCAGTTGCGGTCGTCAAGCAGGCCGGGGACGGGGAAGAGGTTCCGGCCGCGCAGAAATCCGAACAGGACTTCCGCTTCTACGACAATCGCCAGAAATATCTGATGTTCGTGAACACCTGCTCGGAAAAATGGGTGGTCGCCGAACGGGTCGCGCGCGAGATCGGGAAGCTTCGGCCGGAGCCGCCGGCGGTGCGCTTCTTCGACGCGGGCATGGGCGACGGCACGGTGCTCGCGCGGGTGATGCGGTCGATGCACGAAGCCTTCCCGCGTTTCCCCTTCTACGTCGCGGGCAAGGAGATCAGCCTCGAGGATGTCCGCCTGACACTCGACAAGATGCCCGACCGCTTCTTCGAGCATCCCGAGACGGTGCTGGCCGTCACCAACATCTCCTATGCCGAGGCGCCCTGGCTGATGCCGGGCAGGCCCGAGGCGCGCGAACGCATGGTGTGGAAGGCCGTCGCGCTGAAGGGCGACACCACGGCGGAGTTCGAGCGCCAGATCCTCGCGCTCCAGCCCTTCCTCGCCCGGAACTGGCGCACCCGGGTGTCGGAGAAGACCGGCAGCCTGGTTCCCGAGACGCCGACCACGCTGATCCTCTATCGCGAGGATTGCGGCTTCCTGCTCGACGGCATCGTCCCGCAGCGTGATCGTCCGCGCGCCGATTTCGACCTGGTCATCGCCAGCCAGCCCTTTCGTCTGAGCGCCCCGACCGCGTTCAAGGCGCAGCGCGTGCTCGCCCCGCTGGCCCGCGCGCTGCGCGCCAATGGCCGGCTGCTCGGCATCCATTCGGCGGGCAATGATCCGGGGCTGGAGATCATCCAGCACGTCTGGCCGTCGGAGGACCCGTTCACCACCTCACGCTACGCGCTGCTCGATGCGACGCGAAAGGCGCTGGGCGAGGAGGCGGAGCGGTTCCGCTTCGATCCGCTCACCAGTTCGGAGGCGCTGTTCCGCTACGAGATGCACACGCTGCCCGACGAGATCGACAGCGAGACCGCCTCGATCGGTACCTCGACCCTGCTCGCCGCGTGGAATGCCGCGACCTATGTGGCGCAGATCGACGACGAGCGGCTCGCGCGGGCGATGAGCGGACCCGCCTATCTCGATGCGACGCGCAAGGTGCTGCGCAAGAATGGCGAGTTGTGGTTCAACGACGAGAGCTATGTGATCGTCCGCAAGCCCGATGCGCATTGAGCGGCCATGACGCGCGGTTTTCCGATGGCGACGACGATGCGTGACGAGGCCTGGCCGGTCCGAGAGCGGATCGTAGCCTTCGCCCGCGACGCTTCCTTCGAGCTGTCGCCGCGCGACGGGGCGGCACTTGCGGCGGCGGCGTCGCTCGCGCCGGGCAGTCGGGTATCGATCACCTGGCTGCCGCGCGACGCCGACGACGATCGCGTCGCCGCCGCCCGCGCCCTGCACGATCGCGGACTGGTGCCCGTGCCGCATATCGCCGCCCGGATGATCGAGGACGAAGCGCATCTCGCCGGGCTGATCGGGCGGTTGTGCGGTGAAGCGGGCGTGTCGCAGCTGTTGGTGATCGGCGGCGACGCGAAGCAGCCGCGCGGGCCGTTCGCGGCGAGCACCGACCTGCTCTCCAGTCCCGCCCTGGCACATCCGATGGTGCGGCGGATCGCGGTAGGCGGCTATCCCGAGGGGCATCCATGGGCCGGGGAGGCGCTGCTCGACGCCAAGATCGCGGCGATCGGCGCGCTTGGTGTCACTGCGGAGGTCATCACCCAGCTCTGCTTCGATTCCGGTCCGATCCTGGCCTGGGCGCGGGTCTTCCGCGCCCGGCACCCGGAGGTGCCGGTGCGGCTCGGCATCGCCGGGCCGGCCAGCATCCGCACATTGCTGCGCTATGCGCGGATCTGCGGGGTGGGAAACTCGGCCAAGGCGCTCGTCGCGCGGGGGGCCTCGATCGCACGGCTGCTGGCGGAGGCGGCGCCCGATCCGCTGCTGCGCGATCTCGCGGAGACTCCGGACATCGACGCGCTGGCGCCGGTCGGGGTCCACCTTTTTCCCTTTGGCGGCTTCGAACGGACCGCGCGCTGGATCGGTGCGGTCGCGGAGGGACATTTCCGTTTTCGCGGATCGGACTCGGGTTTCCAGGTCGACCCTGCGGGGTGAGCCGTTCTACTGGTTGGCGACGATGGCGTCCCAGTCCTGATTGGCGCGACGGATCAGCCAGGCATGGATCGCCTTGGCGTCGTCCGGGCTGATGATGTCGGCGAAGCTGACCATGCCTTTCTCGCGCCGCTTGCCGCCGATCACGATGTCCATGAACTCGTCATGGGTGGCGGGCGACATCAGGCGCAGGTCCTTCACCCCGCCGCGCGCCTGCTCGCCATGGCAGGTCGCGCAATTGTCGGCATAGAGCTTCTCGCCACGCGCGATGGTCGCGGCGTCGGCCTTGCTGTCGGCGGGGCGGACCAGGCGGGCTCCCTCGTCGGCGAGCGGCGGCAGTTTCGCCGTGCCGCCCAGCCGAAAGACCAGCAGGCGCGGCGCCGAGAGCGGGAAGCCGAGCGACTTGGCCGTGGTCGAATGGGCGAGGCCGCCGCCCCAGCCGGCGTTGACCGCGACATATTGGACGCCGTCGACCATATAGCTGATCGGCGCCGCGATCGGCACTTGCTGGACCGGCGTTTCCCACAGCCTGTCGCCGGTGTCGGCGCGATAGGCGGCGAAGGTGCCGTTGACCGTCCCCTGAAAGACGAGATTGCCCGCCGTCGCGAGCAGCCCGCCGCTGCCGCGCTGCGGATAGGGGATGCGCCAGCGCTCCTTCTGCGCCACCGGGTCCCAGGCGGTCAGCCAGGTCTTGTTGTGCTGGGCGGCATATTCGGCGGCGGCCTTGCGGGTCAGCTCATAGCCGGTCGTAGACAAGGCGAGCTGGCTCATGTTCCCCGGCGTCTGTTTGAAGTCGGGATTGACCGAATAGGCCATGTACATCTCGGTCACCGGAAAATAGGCGAGGCCGGTCTTCGGGCTGTAGGCCATCGGGTTCCAGTTGTGCCCGCCGCCCGCCCCCGGGGTCAGCAGCACCGGCACCTCGCCATAGCGCGCCTCGGGATTGACGTTGGGCCGGCCGGTTTTCGGGTCGATGCCGTTGGCCCAGTTCATCGCGACATATGGCTCGGCCGAGATCAGCTCGCCGGTCGCCCGGTCGAGCACGTAGAAGAAGCCGTTCTTGGGCGCCTGCATGAGCACCTGGCGGATCCGGCCGCCGATCTTCAGGTCGGCCAGGATCATCGACTGGGTGGCGGTGAAGTCCCATTCGTCGCCGGGTGTCGTCTGGTAGTGCCAGACATAGTCGCCGGTCTTCGCCTTCAGCGCGACGATAGACGACAGGAACAGATTGTCGCCGCCGCCGGGGCTGCGATAGCGCTGTGCCCAGGGTCCGCCGTTGCCCACGCCGATATAGACGAGGTCGAGCTTGGGATCATAGACGATCGAGTCCCACACCGTGCCGCCGCCGCCGCGCTTCCACCATTCGCCCTTCCAGGTCTTGGCGGCCATCTCCAGCGCCTTGTTCTCCAGGCCCTTCGCCGGATCGCCGGGCACCGTGTGGAAGCGCCAGAGCTGCCTGCCGGTCTCCGCGTCGTAGGCGGTGACATAGCCGCGCGCCGCGCCTTCGGCGCCGGCATTGCCGATCAGCACCTTGCCGTCGAACACGCGCGGCGCGCCGGTGATCGTGTAGGGCCAGACGGGTTCGAGCGTGTTCACGCTCCACACCGGCCTGCCGGTCCTCGCATCGATGGCGATCAGACGGCCGTCGAGCGTGGCGATCAGTATCTTGCCCTTCCAGGCGGCCAGCCCGCGGCTGACGATGTCGCAGCAGGCGAGCCGCCCCTTGTCGCGATCGACCTTGGGATCGAAGCGCCACAATTCCCTGCCGGTCCTCGCGTCATAGGCGACGGTGACGTTCCACGGCTCGATATTGTAAAGCACGCCGTCGATCACGATCGGCGACGCCTCGACCCCACGATCGACGGGCAGGTCCGCATACCAGGCGAGGCCGAGGCGCGCGACATTGGCGGCGTCGATCTGGTCGAGCGGGCTGTAGCGCTGCTCGTCATAGGTGCGGCCAGGCCCCATCCACTCGCCGGGTGACCGGTCGGCGGCGATCATCCGAGCCTGGTCGACCCTCGCGGGCGAAAGCGGCGCGGTCGCGGCGACGCACGCTGCGGCGACCAGCATGCCGCCCGCCAACAGGGTCTTCCTCACGCGCGTCGTCATCCTCGATCCTCTCCCCTCGGCGCGTTCGCCGGCTCCGTCGCGCCCGGCGGCAGGCCCGCCATCAGGCGGCGATGCAGCCGCAGCAGCGCGCGCCGGTTGTCGATACCCAGCTTGCCATAGGCCCGCCGGCGATAGGTGACGACGCTGCCGTGCGAAAGCTGCTTGCGGCTGGCGATCTCCTCCTGGGTCTCGCCCAGCATCATCGCCGCCGAAATCTCCGCTTCCCGATTGCTCAGCCCGCATTGCAGCGCGAGCAGCGACTGCGCGAGCCCGGCCTCGTCCAGCATCGGGCCGCCCGCGGCGCTGGCGTGGGCATGGCGCTCGACCGCGGCCATCAGCAGCCCCGAATGCGTTTCGATCCGTTCGAGATCGACCGCCGAGAAGCCCCCGGCGCCGCCCAGCCGATAGCCGTTGGCGACGAAGGCGGGATGGCCCGCGCGGACGATCGAGACCCGTTCGGCGACGCCGCCACGCTCGTAGCAGGCGGCGCGCCATGCGGGGTCGGCGATCTCGGCGGCCGAGGTGCGGACCACCACCGGGGCGTTGCCGGCGGAACGGGTAAGCGCCGCGATCCGCCGATCGGATTTCCAGAAGGTGCGGATATAGTCGAGCGAGGCACGCATCGGGAAACCGGCATTGATCGGATGCCGTCCCTCGGCCAGCAGCAGCCGCAAGGGCTGGCGCCGGCTGCGGACGAACACCGAGCAGAGGTCGACGTCTGCCAGCACGTTCAGCGCGTCGAGCAGGCGTGCGGCGAAACCGTCGGTGCCGATCGCGCCGACCAGATCGGCCAGGGCCCGCATGATCGTCCGGTCGGTCGCCATGTCACGTCACGGTCATGCTTCGAGCAGCCCTTTGCGGCGACTCCAGTCGATCACCGTATCGATGCAACGGGCGAGCAGCTCGGGCTGGCCGAGATAATAATGGGTCGCACCCTTCAGGCTGACATATTCCTTGTCGGGGGTCGCCAGCGCGTCGCGGATCGCCGGATTGTGGGTCGACGGTACCGCCTCGTCGGCGGTGTTCTCGATCTGCAGCACGGGCGTCCGACGCACCTTGGCGGCATTCATCGGCCCCTTGGCGTTCGACAGGTCGTAGCTCCACTGGCTCAGCCAGGAGCGCAGGGTGGTATAGCGTGCCAGCCCGACCGGGCCGACGTTCACCGCGCGCGGATCGCCCATATAGGTCCAGCCCGGCCGCCGGTCCGACGGGTCGATCGCCGGGTCCAGCCAGCGCACGTCGCACATTGTGCGGTGGACGACGAAGGCGCGTTCCTGCTCGGGGGAGTCGATCGCCCGAAGGCGCTCGAGCGTCTCCTGCACCCAGGCGGTGATCCGCCGGTTACGCGCCACCTGCGCTGCGCGGAATCGGGCGACGAAGGCGGCGTCATAAGGCGGCTGGTGCGGGCAGTCGGGCGCATAGATGTCGAGCTCGGGATCGCGCCGGTCGGGATCCAGCTCGTCGATCACCGAGGGGTCGAGCCATTCGGTCATCGTCTCGGCACGCGACAGGTGCGCGGCGATGAAGATCACCCCGTCGGCCGGCCGCAGCCCGGCGGCGGTCAGGTCGACCGGGTCGCCGGCCGGTGTGTGGGTGATGTCGGGGTTCTCGGCCTGCGCCTGGTAGAAGAGCGACAGCGATCCGCCGCCCGACCAGCCGACCAGGATCACCTTCTCATAGCCGAGGTCGTCGCGTGCATGGGCTATCCACTTGCCCAGGTCGATCGCCACCTTCTCGAAGATCAGCGCGGTGTCGTTGCGCGGATAGCGGCTGGCGGCGCACAGCACGTCCAGCCCGGCGTCGGCCAGCGCCGTCGGCATCGGCAGCAGGTGCAGCACCGACGTCGGATGCATGAAGACGTAGACGGTGCGCGCGGTCGACGCCGGATCGCGTAGCAACTGTCCTTCGAGGTTCACATGACCCGAATTGCCGGCGAAGCCATAGGTCTCGTTGAAGCGGGGATTGTCCGCGAACGACACGATCAGCGGGGTGCGGGTCCAGTTTGTCCTGGTGCGGCCGTCGGCCATGGTCTGCCTCCGGATCAGGCCGCGGCGACCGCGCCGCCGTCGAGCGGCACGCTGGTCGCGTCGTAGCGGAACAGCCATTCATAGCGTTCCACCACCTTGTCGGCCGCCCATTGCGTGTCGACATAGATCTGCGCGCTCCCGGGGTCGGCCAGCGCCGGATTGTGGAACCGCTCGGTATTGGCATAGGCGCCGTTGACCGCACGGGTGGTGCGCGGGATGCGCATCCGCTGATAGCGGTCGAGCGCTTTTTCGACCGTGTCGAATTCCTCGAAGGCGCGCCCCAGGATGCAGGCGTCCTCCAGCGCCATCACCGCGCCCTGCGCCAGGAAGGGCAGCGAGGGATGGCAGGCGTCACCGAGCAGCGCGATGCGGCCGACAACCCAGTTCTGCATCGGCGGCCGCGCGATCAGCGCCCATTTGAACGGCTGCGGGATCGCCTCGATATAGGCGTGCACATCCGGGTGCCAGCCGGGGTAGTCGGCATGATATTCGGCGTTGCTGCCCGGCGTCGACCAGGACTCGACGGTCCAGTCCTGCCGTTCGATCACGCTGGTGAAGTTCATCAGCTCGCCGCGGCGGATCGGATAGTGGATCACATGGCCCCCCGGCCCGACCCAGTTGACGCCGACCGGCTTGACCAGCTCGGGCGGCAGCAGCTCCATCGGGATGACGCCGCGCCAGGCGACGATGCCGGTGAACTGCACCGGTCCCGATCCGAACAGCAGCTCGCGCATCCGCGAATGGACGCCGTCGGCGCCGATCACCACGTCGAAGCTGGCCGGGGCCTTGTCCGCGAAGGCGATCGTCACCCGGCTGTCGTTGCGCTCGACGGCGACGAAGCGGTGGTCGAGATGGACCGCATCGGGCTTGATCCGCTGCACCGCCTTCACGAGCAGCTGGTGCAGGTCGTTGCGGTGGACGGTGATATAGGGGAAGCCGTAGCGCTCGACGGATTCGACACCCAGGTCGAACAGCTTCCAGGTGTCGCCGGTGTTCCACAGGCGGATGTCCTTGCCCTGCGGCTCGAAGCTGATCGCCATCAGCTCCTTTTCGAGTCCCAGCGACGCCAGCACCCGCACGCCGTTGGGGCTGATCTGTAGTCCGGCCCCCACTTCCTGCAGCTCGGGAGCCTGTTCGTAGACGGAAACGTCGAACCCCCGGCGCAGCAGCGCCAGGGCGGCGGTCATCCCTCCGATCCCGCCGCCGACGATCCCGATCCCCAGATTTTTCATGAACGCGAGCACCCTTCCTATTTGTCTCGGCTATAATCATGACGAATGATGTTCGTCAATATCATACATCTTCAAACGTCCGGAGAGGCGGTGGGACGCGGTCCGGGGTGGACAGATGGCCGGGCCGGAGGCAGGAAGGCGTGGTAACGGCAGGTGGGGCAGATGGTGCAGGCAGCGGCGGGCGAAACCGAGCAATCCCGGAGGCGCGTCCAGTCGATCGAAGTCGGCTTCCGCGTGCTACGCGTGCTCCGCATGGCCGAAGGGGCGCTGCCCCTGCGCGAGATTGCGAGCCGGGCCGGCATGCCGCCCAGCAAGGTGCATCTCTACCTGGTCAGCTTCGTGCGCGAGGCGATGGCCTATCAGGACCCGAAGACCGGCCATTACGGCCTCGGCAGTTTCGCGATCCAGCTGGGGTTGGCGGCGATTCGCCAGCTCGACGTGGTCGAGCTCGCCTCCGACGTGATCGCCGACCTGCGCGACCGGACCGATTGCGCGATCTACGTCTCGCTCTGGGGCGATCGCGGGCCGTGCATCGTCGCCAAGGCGGACGGATCGCTGCAGGGTGCTTTCTCAGTCCGGCTCGGCTATGTCCTGCCGCTCACGACGACGGCGACCGGCCTCGTCTTCCTCGCCCACCTGCCGCCGGCCGAGGTGGAGAAGGCGCTGGCGATGCAGGCCGCGCTCGAAGGCGGCAGCAAGCAGACCCGCAAGCTCGGCAAGGCCGAGCTCGCCGCCACCATCGCGCGGGTCCGGCAGGATGGCTTCGCGTCGACGGTGGGTATGCTGCACCGCAATTTCGCGGGCATCTCGGCGCCGATCTTCGACTATAGCCAGAGCATCGCGGCGACGATGACGCTCCTCGGGCCGGCCGAATATATGCGCGACGAGAAGCAGCAGGAGCTGCGCGCACAGCTGCTCGAGGCGGCCGAGGGGGTCTCGCTCCGCCTCGGCGCGCCGGGGGCGGCGGCCTAGCTCTAGACGACCGGATTGGCGAGCAGGCCGACCGCCTCGATCTCGACCTCGACCCGGTCGCCAGGCTGAAGGAATATCTGCGGGTCGCGGCGGACGCCGACGCCGCCGGGCGTGCCGGTCAGGATCACGTCGCCCGGCGAGAGCGGGGTGAAGGTCGAGATATATTCGATCAGACGGGGCACGTCGAAGATCATGTCGCCCAGCCGGGCATCCTGCATAACCCGGCCGTTGAGGCGGCATTGGATGCGCAGCGGGGCGAGGTCGGCGATCTCGTCGCGCGTCACCAGCCAGGGGCCGAAGGGGCCGGTCGTCGGGAAGTTCTTGCCTGGCGTCATCTGGGTCGTGTGCTTCTGCCAGTCGCGGACGCTGACGTCGTTGTAGCAGGCATAGCCGGCGACATGCTCCATCGCCGCGGCGCGGGCGATGCGCCGGCCGGCCCGGCCGATCACGACGGCCAGCTCGGCCTCATAGTCGAGCATCCGCGTCTCGGGCGGACGCTCGATCGCCGCGCCATGGCCGATCTGCGCATCGGCGAAGCGGACGAACAGGGTGGGGTGGGCGACCTCGGGATTGTGGGTCTCAATGCGGTGCTCATGATAGTTGAGGCCGCAGCAGAGGATCTTCGCGGGGTCGGGGATCACGGGCAGTGGCCGCAGCGCGGCGGCCTCGACCAGCGGTGCGGAGGTGGCCGCTGCGCGCGCGGCGTCCAGTGCGTCGCGCTCCAGCAAGGCCTTGATCGAACCGATCCCCGGCAGGGCGTCGGTCATATCGCGGACGGCGTCCCTCTCGACGATGCCCCAGCCCTGCCGGCCGCCATGTTCGAAGCTCTGAAGTCTCATCGGTCGCTTTCCTCCGTCTCAGTCGTCGCCGCGCACGAAATCGGGCGCGCGCCTGCCCGCCGCCGCGGCGTCGAGCCGCAGGCGCAGTGCCTCGTCCCTTTTGTCCGGCGCGAGCCAGGAGCGTTCATGGCCCCAGAAGCTCGGCCCGAAATCGCATTCGAACGGCTGCCAGCGTTCCGGGTCGATCGACCGGCCGCCCCAGCCATATTCGATCATGAAGCCTGATGGGGAGCGCGCATAGAAGGAGGTCATATGATCGTTGCTGTGACGCCCGAGCGTGACGCCGATCCGGCCCTCGTCGAGCTGGGCGAGGTCATAGGCCTGGCCGACATCATCGAGCGAATCGAGCTCGACCATCAGATGATGGAAGCCATCGGCGCCGGTGCCGATCAGCGCGAAGCTGTGATGGCGGCTATTGAGATGGAAGAACCAGGCTGGAAAGGGACGCAGCGCATAATCGCTGAGCCGGAAGCCGAGCAGCCCGGTATAGAAGGGTATCACCGCCTCCGGCGATCGGGCGGTCAGCACGACATGGCCGAGGCCGAGCGGTCCGGTGCGGAAGCCGCTGATCGCGCGGCCGGGGACGAATGGGCTCGGCGCATCGGCCGCGCCGTGGAAGAATTCGAGCCGGTTGCCGAGCGGATCCTGCGCGACCAGCAGACCGGCGACGCGGCGGCGCTCGACCAGGTCGCGGTCGCCGGGCGCGACGGCATGGCCGGCGTCCGACAGCCGCGCGGCAAGGACGGCGAGCGCTTCGGCATCGGCGACCTCCCAGCCCATCACGGCGACCCGATCGCCCGCGCCGGCATCGACCAGGACGCGCGCCGCGCGCTCGTCGGTGCGCAGCACGAAGCTCCGGTTGCGGCGATCGGCCACCTGCATGCCAAGCAGTTCCGAGGCGAACCCCGCCCAGTCGTCGAGCCGCCGCGTCTCGATTCCGATATAGCCCAGTGACCGCAACAGGCCTCCCGCCCTTTCCTGGACTGCGGGCGGGCGATAGGGATGGTCATTCGCCATGATGGAACATCATTTGGTTAGAGGAGATGTGATGACCGGTCCGTCGAAGCCGCCGATCGGCCTTCCCGCCAGCCTGGAGGGCGCGACCCGCGAGCAGCGGCGGGTGGCCGAGCTGATCGCTTCGGGGCCGCGTGGATCGGTGCCCAGCCCGTTCCTTGCGATGCTCGATGCCCCCCCTCTGGCGGAGGCGATCCAGGCGGTCGGTGCGGTGCTGCGCTTCTCCTCGATCCTTCCCGATGCCGAGCGCGAGATAGCGATCCTTGCGACCGCAGGCGCGGTCCGCTGCGGCTATGAATGGAATTACCATGCGCCGATCGCACGGGCGGCAGGTGTTGCGGAGGCCGTGGTCGCGGCGACCCTGCCGGACGCCTTCGGGATGGAGGACGAACCCGCCGCTACCCTGATCAGGTTGTGTCGCCGTGTCGCCAGCGAGGGCGAGAGCGATCCGGACCTGCTCACCGCCGCGGTCGAGCGGTTCGGACGCGCCGGCGCGACCGAGATCGTCGCTATCGCCGGCTACTACCGACTGCTCGCCGGCTTCATCAAGGCGGGCGGGTTCGACCAGCCCTTCTCTCCTTTTCCCTGACGGATCAGGCCGAGCGGCGCTCGGGATCACCGGCGACGGGCGCCATCGGGTCCTCGGCGACCACGGCGACGCCGCCGCCGCGATCGGAACGCACGTTGACGAAGCTGCCTTCGTCCTTGCGCCGCAGACCGAAGCTGCGGACCTCCTCGATCTCGTCGATCGTCAACTCGGCCATGCGTGGCTTGCGGGCCAGCGCGCGCTCGATGTGGGGCGCCAGCTCCGCCTGTTTCTTCGCGAGCCGTTCCTCCTCACCCTGCTTCAGGCGCGGCATCGCGGTGGTCGCGAACAGCTCCAGCGATTCGCAGATATGCTGATGGTTGGCAGGCCCCGTCTGCTGGACGAAGATGATCTGGTCCACGCCAACGTCGGCATAGGCCTTGCAGTGGCGATAGACCTGCTCGGGGGTGCCGATGCCGCCATTGCCGTGATTGTCCTCGATCGACGCCTCGGCCTTCAGGAAATTCTCCCACACCGTCGAATGCCCGGGCTTGCCCTTGCCGAACGCGGCGTAGAAGCCGAGTGAATAGCCGAAATATTTGAAGCCCTGTGATCCCCGGCGGATCGCCTCCAGCTCGTTCTCGTGGACCGACAGCGCGGTGACGATCGCGAAATTGGCGTTCACCGCATGGCCGATCGGCACGCATTCGTCGGATCGGATGATGTCGTAATATTCCTGCACCCACTTGCCCGCCTGCTCGGGCGCGGCGAAGCCGAACACCAGAGCGCCCATGCCGTTGCGCGCCGCGTGGAGGATGGTGTCGCGGCGCGAGCAGGCGACCCACAGCGGCGGGTGCGGCGTCTGCAACGGCTTGGGAACGATGTTCCGGGTCGGCATCGAGAAATGCTCGCCCTCATAGCCCGGATAGGGATTCATCGTCAGCATGTTGGCGCATTGCTCGGTCGCTTCGCGCCACATGTCCTTCTTCAGGTCCGGATCGACGCCGAAACCTTCCAGCTCCATCGCCGTGCCGCTTTCGCCCGTGCCCCATTCGATGCGGCCGTTGGACAGCAGGTCGAGCGTCGCGATCCGCTCGGCGACGCGGGCGGGGTGGTTGATCCTGGGCGGCATCACCGCGATGCCGTGCCCCAACCGCATCCGCTTGGTCCGTTGGGTCAGCGCGCCGAGGAACACCTCGGGCGCCGAGCTGTGCGAATATTCCTCGAGGAAATGATGCTCGACGAGCCAAGCATAGTCATAGCCCAGCCGATCGGCCAGCTCGAGCTCGGTCAGCGCGTTGTGGAAGGTCTGGCGATCCTTCTCGGCGCTGAACGGGGCCGGTGACTGATGCTCGTAGAAAAGGCCGAACTGCATGGTCTGTCCTCTCAGGAAGTCGGGAGCGCGCCGCGCGGCACGGGGATGCCGGTCGTGGAGAGCCGGATGCGGTGGAGGCTGCGGGCGCCGGTGAAGTAGAGCGTGCGCCAGTCGGCATCGCCCCAGTTGAGGTTGGAGGCGCGGCCCTCGATCAGGATCGTGCCGAGATGCTCGCCCTGCGGGTTCAGGACCCAGATGCCGCCGGGGCCGGTGCAGTAGACGTTGCCGTCGACATCGACCTTCATCCCGTCGGGGCCGCCGGGCCGATCGTCGCCGCGCATGTCGCAGAACAGCCGCGCGCTGCCGAGGTCGAGCATGCCGTCGGCCTCGACGTCATAGGCCATGATCAGCATGCGGTGCCGGTTGCTGTCGTTGACGTAGAGGATCGTCTCGTCAGGCGAGAAGCACAGGCCGTTGGGGTTGATCAGGTCTCGGACGACCATGTTGATCCGTTGCAGGTCGGGCGAGACGCGGTAGACGCCGGCCACATCCAGCTCCGGCGGATGATCGATCGGCGTGAACGGGACCTTGGGCGGCGGATCGGTGAAGTAGATCGCGCCGTCCGATTTCACGACGACGTCGTTGGGCCGGTTGAGCTTCAGCCCGCGATACTTGTCGGCGACGACGGTGACGCTGCCGTCCTTCTCCTCGCGGTCGACGCGACGGCTGAAATGGTGGCAGACGACCAGCCGCCCCTCGCGGTCGAGGGTCTGGCCGTTGCCGTTCTGGGTGTCTTCCTTGTCGATGCTGATTCCCTGCTCGGGGTGCCAGCGCATCCGGCGGCTGTTGTGGATGTCGCTGAACAGCAGGTGGCCGTGCTCGGCGATCCACACCGGTCCTTCGGCCGGGCCGGTCGGGCCGCCGAAGCCGCGCCCCAGCTCCTCCGAGTCGGTTCCGGGCGGGATGATGGCGTCGAGCGCCGCACTGAGCCGTTCGATCGGCATGGCCGTGAATATTCCTCTCCGCTGTGTAAAATGACAGCTTAGCTGATAACAGCTTTGCTGCCATGTTGAACGGCGTTTGTAAAGGAATATTCGCCTGGCTGATAATATGGGAGTCTTGATCAGGCCGTCGGGGGTGTCCAGTTCAGGATGCGCATAGCCGTGCCGCCGAAGATCGCTGCCTTGGCGGCCTCGTCGATCTCATCGCTGTGCAGCAGCATGTCGCGGCTCTCGCTGTAGAGGCAGCCGCGGTTGCGCGAGGGGCCGCGCGCCTCGGCCATGCGCAGCCGCGTATAGTCGCTCGCCCAGAGCAGCCGGTCGGCGCCGAACGCGGCGATCACGCGGTGGAGGTTCGGCCAGGTGTCGGCGAAGGGATAGGCCTGCGCCGACAGCAGCGGGATGCCGCACAGCTTGACGTGGACGTTGGGAAGGTCGGCCAGCGCCAGCAGTCCGTCGAGCCGATCCCAGGGATCGTCGCGCGGCGGCGACACCGGATGCTGGCTGACGCCGAGATGATCGATGATCACGGTCAGGCCGGGGTGCCTTTCGATCAGCGGCCGCATCGCCGCTGCCTGCCCATGGGTCGACAGGAACAGCGGCAGGCCGACCCGCTCGGCTGCCTCGAACCCCGCGTCCATCCCGCCCGATATGAAGCCGGGCGACAGTTCGGTGGTGCGGAAATCGGTGACGAGCAGGCGGCCGGCGACCAGCCGGCCATCTCCGCGCGCGCGCTCGACGGCGGCGGCGAGGTCGGTGCCGGTCGCGGCGAAGGTCTCGACCCCGATGAAGCGGCCGGGATAGCGGGCGACGCAGGCGCCCACATAGGGCAGCGCCGCGACCACGAGTGCCGCGTCGACCCCGACGCTGTCCATCGCCTCGCGTGCGATCTCGACGTTGATCAGCAGCTTCGCCGCGTCGGGCAGGCCGTCGTCGACCGGCAGCGGTGGGTTCGGCTGGTGGATCTGGCCGTCGATGATCGGGAAGGGGGTGGTCTTCATGAAGGTCTTTCGAAGGGTCAGTGCGCCGGCATGGCGCGATAGATGGCGCGGCCGCAGGCGGCGCAGCTGATGTCCTCGGGAGGCTCGTGCCGGGCGGGCGCCGGGCCGGCATGCGCCTCGCCCGCGCAACAGGAGCAACTCGACGCTATGGTGAAGCGATCATATCGTTCGAGCATCGCCGCGCTCCACGGCGCCCCGCAGAAGGGGCAGGCGGGGCCGCTCGGTTCAGGGTCGGTCATTGCTCCCACTCGATGATTTGACGCGTGGTCAATGCAGCCGCGCTCGTCTGGAGATCATATAGACCTCGTCGTTGAACCACAGGCCGCCATGGCGTTGCAGCACGTCGCGGGTCGCTTCCAGATAATGGTCGTTGGACAGTGCGCCCGCCAGCCGTTCGTCGGTGATCTGGGCGACGTAGCTCGCCGCGTTCCATGCCGCGAACAGGGTCGAGCTGCCGATCGGCATGCCCTCGCTGATCTCGGTCGGCAGGGTGCGGACGTCATAGCGGAACAGCGTGCTTTCGGGGGCCATGTCGTGGAAATGATAGTCGCGCGCGGCGGGGCCCAGCTCCTCGGCCACCTGCCGCAGGATCGCTTCACCGTCGTCGCGAAAGGGCGCCTCGTCGGGCCAGATGCCGTTGATGATCTCCATGCCCGGGTCGCGGCCATGGCTATGGACGCCCATCAGCTTGCCGTTCGGGCGAAGCGCACGGACCAGTGGGGTGATCACCCGCGACGTCTTGAATTCGAGCGGTGCGCTCGCGCGGTAGGGCTGCGACGCCAGCACGAAGTCGAAATCCGCCTTGGCATAGCCGCGCCGCGGCACGATCGGATCGAGCATGAAGCCATGATCCTTGCGATAGAGGATCAGCACCGTCGGCGTCTTGTAGAGCGGGTTGCCGCTCGATCCGATCGTCGTCTGCCAGTTCTTCTGGAGAAAGGGTTCGAGCGCGGTGATCTGCTCCTCGAACTCGCCGGCCGAGGTGCCGTCGAGCGCGACTTCGTGCCACACCATCCGGCTCGCCGCCGCCGCGCTGTCGGGCTGGAGCAGCGGCGTCTCGGCATATTTGAGGTTGGTGAGGACGAGGACCGTCGCCGAATGCTCACGCAGCCGGTCGGGCATCTTCTCCAGGGTCAGCCGGATGTTCTCCATGCTGATCTCCTTGGCGACGACGTAGAAGGGTACCCATGGATGGCGGCGGTGCAGCCCGCGCAGCATGCGGGCGAGTGCGGTGCCGTCGCCCGCGCCGCCGTCGAGGAGGCGGATCGCCGGCGGGCTGGGCTGGGTCTCGCACAGCTCCTGTACCGCACGATCGGCGATGATCTGCTTCTCGGTCGTCGTGTTGACGAACATCAGATATTTCTGGCGGTTATCGTAGAAGCGGAAGGCGTGCTCGGGCCTCAGGCCCGCGCGCAGGCCCTTGATCCCCGATCGTAGCGCCTCGGCTGACGTGCCGCCCTGCTCCTCGATGAAGCGGTGGACCCGTTCGACCGTCTGCACCGTCACCCGCCCGCCCTGCTGGAGCCGCGCGACGAGCTTGCCGTCGTTGACCGCCAGCCGGCCGAAGGTCGATTGCGCCATCTTCATCCGGCGGCAGGCATGCTCGATCTGCTCGAGCAGCGCTTCGGTGTCGTCCATCGCCTATTGCCCCTCCGCCGTCAGGGCATCCGCGGCCGGGTGCGCGTAGTGGCCGTCGACATAGATCAGCGGGTCGATCTCGTCCGTTCCGATCTGCACTTCGGTTACCGTGCCCACGACGATGGTATGGGTGCCGTGGTCCATGTGTGTCGCATATTCACAGACGAAGCTCGCCTCGCAGCCGCGGAGATAGGGCGTGCCGCATGCGGCGGAATCCCACCGCCCCTCGCGGAACCGCCCCTCGCCGCGTTCCGCACCGCCGCATTGCTCCGATATGGCGTGCTGGTCGGCATGCAGGATGTTGACGCAGAAATTGGCGCCGCGCGTGATCGGGCCGTGGACCCCGGCCTGCCGATCGATGCAGACCAGCAGCGAGGGCGGGTCCATGCTAAGCTCGGTCACAGCGGTGGCGGTCTTTGCCCAGCGCCGTTCGCCGTCCCAGCAGGTGATCACCGCCACCGGCCGGCCCAGCCGGCGCAGGCCGATTTCCATCTGCTCCCGGAGGCTCCGGGCCGCCACCGCGATCGTGCAGGCCTCTCCCATCTTCCCGTCCTCTCCTGGCTCAATATGCGCCGGCGTCCTGCAACGCCTCGCGCACATGGCGCCAGGCGTCGGAGACCGAGGGCAGGCCGACATAGAGCGACGCATGGACCAGCAGCTCGCGCAACTCTTCCTTGGTCGCGCCGTTCGACACGGCGCCCTTCACATGGTTGCGGAGCTGGTCGGGCCGTGCCTGCCCCACCAGCATCGCGATCGTCAGCAGGCTGCGGGTCCGCCGGTCGAGGCCGGGGCGGCTCCATATGTCGCCGAAGCAATGGCGGGTGACGAGGTCCTGGAGCGGTTCCTGGAAATCGTCGGCGGCGTCGATGCTGCGCACCCCCGGCTCACCGAACATCTCCAGCCGCATTGCCCGGCCGCGATCGTAAAGCTCGTCCTGTTTCATATCTTCTCCTTCGATCGCGGTCAGTCGTCTCGCGGCGACAGCAGCGGCCGGATCGTCGCCGCCGCCCGCGCCAGTTCGTCGCGTACCGCCGCCGAGACGCCGGCGGCGCGCAGGAAACCGTGGATCATGCCGGGCGCGATCCGGTGCGACACTTCGACGCCGGCCATCCTCATTCGTTCCGCAAGCTCACCGGCCTCGGCGCAGAGCGGATCGAGCGCCGCGGCGACGATATGGGTGGGGGGCAGGCCGGCCAGGTCGGTGCGGTCGACGGGCGCCGGACCCTCGGCCAGTCCACCGCTCCCGGCGAACAGGCGGATATAGGCCTCGATCCGCGCCCTGTTCAGCAGCGGATCGGGCGCCGTCCGATAGGCGGGCCGGGCCGCGTCCATCGCGAAGGTGCCGTAGAAGAGCAGCAGCCCGGCGGGGATCGCCGCGCCCGCATCGCGCGCATTGGCGGCGCAGGCCAACGCCATCAGCGCGCCGGCGCTGTCGCCCGCGACGAGGATGCGCGCCGGATCGATAGCGAGGGTCGAGGCCTGGCGGATCAGCCAGCCATAGCCAGCGTCGCAATCGGCCTGCGCCTCGCGATAGGGCGCATCCGGCAGGCGGCGATAATGGACGCTGGCGACGACAGCGCCGCTTGCCTCCGCGAGCGCGGCGGTGGCGATGTCAAAGCTCGCGACGCTGCCCAGCGAAAAGCCGCCGCCGTGGAAATAGCAGATCGCCGGGCGGGGGCCGTCGCCGGCTGGATCATGGATGCGCAGCGCGATCTCGCGCCCGGGCGCGGCGATGGCGGTGTCGAAGCTGCGCACCGCCGGGCGGTATCCCTCGGCGAAGCGGTCGGCGAGCAGGTCGCCGGAGAGCCGCATCGCGGGCAGGCCGGATGCGGGCGGTGCGCCGCGGAACAGCTCGACATAGCGGGCGATCCCCTCTGCGAGCGGGGGCGGCCCATCCATCGCTGCCGCCGACTGCGCCATCAGCCGACCGCTTCGTAGCGCACGTCCAGCGGGATCTCGGCCAGCTCGGCGAGGCGGGGGGCCACCTCGCGCGCGACCAGGGTCAGGTTGTCGACCGTGTCGGCGTGATCGAGTTCACCGGCCTGACCCATCATCAGCAGATTGCCGAAGCCGCCGGTCTCCGCGTTGAACCGGACGAGCTGCTCGTACACCTCGTCGGGGGTACCCACGAACATCAGGCCCGCGTCCATATATTCCTCGATCGACCCATCGACCGGCACCGGCTTGCCGTTGCGCATCCGCGGCCGCATCGCCGTCGGACCGGCCTGGAGCATGCGGACATTGGCCTCGACCGGGTTGAATCCCCAGGGATTGCGGAACTGGGGATCGAGGCGGGCGGCGGTGGTGAAATAGCTCTTCATCGCCTCGGCGCGGCGGAAGGCGGTCGCGCGGTCGCCGGCACAGGCAACCACCGCCAGATAGGCGAGCCGGTCGAGCCCAGGCTGGCATCCGTGCGCCTCGGCATAAGCCTCGCGGTAGCCGGCGAAGACCGAGCGGGCGACCGCGCCCGACAGGAAGGTCGCGCAGGTATAGCCGAGCTTGCCGTAGCCCCGCGCGCTGCCGGCGCTCGACGCGGTCATCCAGATCGGCGGATGCGGCTGCCGGATCGGGCGCGGCCAGAGGCTGGCGGTGCGATAGTGGAAATGCTCGCCCTCCCAGGAGAAATTGTCGCCCTGATTGGTGAGCGCGGCGAGGATCAAGTCGTGCGCCTCCCAGAAGCGTTCCATGAACCCGGTCGGCTGGCGGTTGGACATGAACAGCTCATAGGCCGCACCCTTGACCAGCCCGACCTCGAGCCGTCCGCCCGACAGCGCGTCGACCATCGCGATCTCCTCCGCCACCCGCAGCGGGTTCGCGCGGTTGGCGAGCGGGATGCCGAGCGCCAGGAGCCGCGCCCGGCTGGTCTGCCGCGCGAGGATGGCGAGCGTGGTCATGCAGGAGGTCGACATGCAGGTCGCGGCGGCATGGTGCTCGTTGACCATGATGTTCAGGCCCAGCTCGTCGGCCAGCATATATTCGTCGAGATAGCGATTGAGCAGCCGCCCGGCCTCGTTCGGGTCGCAATGATGCTGGGGCAGGGTGACGCGCATCGCGCCGGGAAGCTGGAAGGCCGGATGATAGGCCTGTTCGGAGAATTGCCAGATGATCATGCCGTATCCGATCCTTGAGCTTCAGCGGCCGGCGAAGGCGGCGATATGGGCGGACAGCGCTTCGGGCCTGTCGGCGTGGAGCCGGTGGCCGGCGGCCTCGATGACGGCGACATCGGCCTTGGGCAGCGCCGCGGCATAGGCTTGCCGATAGGCGGGGCCGATGATCGCATCCTCCTCGCCCCAGGCGATCAGCGTCGGGCAGGTAACGCGGTGTAGCCGGTCGGCCAGCTTGGGATTGTGCATATAGGGCGTCCAGCCGTAGCGGCTCAGCGCCTCGTCGTTGCGCATCGTGCGGCGCAGCCGGTCCTCCGGCAGGCTCGACAGCGCCGGCTCCTGCCGGTTGAGCCGGATGTTGAGCTCCTGCCGCGACAGCATGAAGATGTCGGCGACGTGCTGCTCGCGCCGGTCGGCGGTGCGCAGACCGAAGGGGGAGGCGAGGATCAGCGTCGCGACCCGCTCGGGCGCCTTGGTCGCGATCTCGGCCGCGACCCAGCCGCCGAAGCTGCTGCCGACGATCACCGGCCGGTCGAGCCCCAGCACGTCCATCAGGTCGAGGTAGAAATAGCCGAGATCGTCGACCCGGTTGAGGTTCCGCGGCTGGTCCGACGTGCCGAAGCCGGGATGCGAGGGGGCGTGGACGGTGAAGGCGCCGGCCAACTCGCGCAGCAGCGGCGCCGATCCCTCGATCCCGTCGATCCCGTGCAGGAACAGCAGCGGCGGCCCGTCGCCGGCGGTGAACAGCTCGATCTTCGTGCCCAGCACGTCGAGCGTCGACAGCGTGCCGAAATCCAGTTCGTCGAGGGCGTCGGTCGCCATCGCATCATCCCCATGTCCATTGTCGAAGGCGATGGTGTTGCACGCCGACCGATAATTCCAATTCTTTGTCATTGAGGTTTCGATACCTGCTGGTTATCTATCGGTCATGGACCTCAGGCATCTCCGCTACTTCCGGGCGATCGGCCGCGAGGAGCATTTCGGTCGCGCCGCGCTTCAGCTGCGGGTCGCGCAGCCCGCGCTCACCCGCCAGATCAAGGACCTGGAGGCGGAGCTCGGCGTCGAGCTGTTCGAACGGCTGCCGCGCGGTGTGCGGCTGTCCGCGGCGGGGCAGGTATTCCTCCGGGATGTCGAGGACATCCTTGCCCAGGTCGATCGTGCGGTCGATCGTGCGCGGCGGTTGGCAAGCGGCCATCTCGGCACGATCCGGGTCGGCCTCAGCGAGATCATCTCGGGCCATGGCTTCATTTCCTATGGCCTGCTCAAATTCCGCGAAGGTGAACCCGGCGTCGTGCTCGACCTCAAGTCGATGGGCTCGATGCAGCAGATCATGGCGCTGAAGGATGGCACCATCGATGCCGGCATCGTCTATGACGCGCATGTCGACGACCGGGACGGCCCGCTGATCGATCGTGCCCGGATCGGCGTCGGCCACACCATGCTGGCGGTGCATGAGGGGCACCGGCTGGCCGGCCGCGCTGCGGTGACGATGGACGAGCTGGCCGACGAGCCCGCACTGTGGCCGACCCGGCGGACCGCGCCCGGCTATTACGATCGGCTCATGGCCGCCTGCACCGCGGCCGGCGGGGCGCCGCGCATCGTTCAGGAATGCACGACAAACTCGATCCTGCTGAGCCTCGTCGCGGTGGGAATGGGGATCGGCTTCGTCACCGTCTCGCCGCCGCTCGCCTCCTTCCACAATATCCGGCTGGTGCCGATCACCGGCCTCGACCTGGGCTTCGACGTGCTCCTGGTCTGGCGGCGGAGCGACCGATCGGCGGCGCTGCACCGCTTCATCGAGATGATGGTCCCGGCCGCGGATCGCCCTCCTGCCTGAGCGCGTTCGTGCCGCGTCCTCCCTCGCGGGTGACAGGAAGGGCGTTCCGTCCTGCTATCCTTCGGTCAGAGGAGAGCATGATGACCGACGCACGACCGCTGAAGGGGCTGTACCACTTCGCCTATCCCTGCCGCGATGCCGAGGAAACGCGCCACTTCTACGAGGACATATTGGGCCTGCCGCTCGTCAACTGCATGTTGTCCGAACGGGTCCCGAGCACCGGCGAGGAACAGCCCTATGTCCATTTCTTCTTCGAACTGGGCGACGGTTCCTACATCGCCTTCTTCGACCTGGGCGGGGAGGAGATGCCCGCACCGTCGCCGAACACGCCGGACTGGGTGCAGCATTTCGCGATCGAGACCGAATCGGTCGCCGATGTCGAGGCGATGCGCCGGCGACTCGCCGAGCATGGCGTGAAGACGACGCCGCTGGTCGATCATGGCTTCGTCCGCTCCATCTATTTCTTCGATCCGAACGGCCTGCGGCTGGAGATCGCCGCGCGCACCGAGGCACCCGGCTTCCTCGCCGCGGCAGCGAGCGAGGCGCATGCGACGCTGGCGGTCTGGAACCGGCGCAAGCATGGCGAGCCGGCTACCGCCTGACCATCGATCGCCGCGCCGGGTGGACAGACGGGCGATGGCCCGGCAGGAATGAGGGATCGAGAGGGAGGGGCGTAATTCCGATGGCCGATGCGGAGCAGTCGCGCAGGCGGGTCCAGTCGATCGAGGTGGGGTTCCGGGTGCTGCGCGTGCTGCGCATGGCCGAAGGGCCG
Organism: Rhizorhabdus histidinilytica; assembly: GCF_900167915.1. Taxonomy (GTDB): domain Bacteria; phylum Pseudomonadota; class Alphaproteobacteria; order Sphingomonadales; family Sphingomonadaceae; genus Rhizorhabdus; species Rhizorhabdus histidinilytica. The sequence continues at coordinate 145,719 of NZ_FUYM01000002.1, forward strand.
CTGCCGCTGCGCGAGGTCGCCGCGCGTGCGGCGATGCCACCCAGCAAGGTCCATCTCTACCTCGTCAGCTTCGTGCGCGAGAACATGGCCTACCAAGACCCGCGCACCGGCTTCTACGGGCTTGGCTCCTTCGCGATCCAGCTCGGCCTCGCGGCGGTGCGCCAGCTCGACATCGTCGGCGCGGCGGGCGACGTGCTGCTTGATCTGCGCGACCGTACCGACTGCGCGGTCTACCTGACGCTCTGGGGAGATCAGGGCCCCTGCGTCGTCGCCAAGGCGGACGGCAACCTGCAGGGCGCCTTCACGCTGCGCCTTGGTTATATCCTGCCGGCGGCGACCACTGCGACGGGGCAGGTCTTCGTCGCCCATCTGCCGCGCGAGGAGATCGAGCGCGTGCTGGCGGCGCAGCGCGAGACGAGCATGCCGCATATGGTCCGTGCGCGCGATCGCGCGGTCGACCTCGACCAGATCGCGGCCGAGGTGCGCGAGCGCGGCTACGGATCGACGGCGGGACGCCTCAATCAGAATTTCGCCGGCCTCGCCGCTCCGATCTTCGCCGCCGACGGCCGGCTGGGTGCGGTGCTGACGCTGCTCGGCCCGACCGACTATGTCTCCGGCGACCGTCAGGAGAGCTTCGCCGCGATGCTGATGGAGGCGGCGGCAGGCGTTACCGCCGGCATCCGCACCGGGCACTGAAGGCGCTGGCTCAGCGCTTCCCGGACGCGGCGTCGATCTCGGCCGCCAAGTCCTCGATGCGATAGGGCTTCAGGAGCAGCCGCACCCCCTCGGCGGCGGCCGAGGCGGCAGCGGCGCTGTATCCCGTCATCAGCACCACCGGCAGCCGCGGCCATCGCCGGGCAATCGCACGGACGAGATCGAGGCCGCTCATGGCGCCGGGCATGACCATGTCGGACAGGACAAGCTCCACCTCCGCCTCGCCTTCCAGGCATTCGAGCGCCTTGTCGGCGGAAGCGACATGGTGATGATCGAAGCCGAGCTCGTCGAGCATGCCGCCGACCATCGTCGCGACCGCCTCGTCGTCCTCGACCAGCAGCGCTCTCCGCCGCCCCTCGGTACGCCTGGCGGCCGTCGGCGCCGCGACGGCCGGAGGGCGCTTGGTGGTGCGCGGCAGCAGGACGCACATCACCGTCCCCTGTCCGGGCTGGCTGGTCACCTCGATTTCGCCGCCCGACGACTGCACGAAGCCGTAGACCTGGCTGAGGCCAAGGCCGGTGCCCTGGCCAACGCCCTTGGTCGTGAAGAAGGGCTCGAAGATCTTCGCGATCTTGTCCTCGGCGATGCCGACCCCGGTGTCGGCGATCGCGAGCAGGACGCGGTCGCCGCCTTCGGCCCGCCTCTCATTGCGCGCGGTGATGGTGATGGTGCCGCCCTCGGGCATCGCGTCGCGCGCGTTCAGCGCCATGTTGAGCACCGCCACCTCGAGTTGGGATGCATCGACCTCGACCGGCCACAGGTCGGGGGCGAGGTCGAAACGGATCGCGACATTCTCGCGCAGCGACCGGTCGAGCAGCGTGTCCATGCCGTGCAGCCGATCGGCCAGGTCGATCACCTCCGGGTTGAGCGGGGAGCGGCGGGCGAAGGTTAGCAGCTGCTGGGTGAGCTTGGCGCCACGGTCGACCGCCTGGCGGATGCCGGTCTTGAGCCGCTCGCGCTTGGCCGGGTCGCTGGTGCGTTCGAGCAGCTCAAGCCCGCTCGACGCGACCATCAGCAGATTGTTGAAATCGTGGGCGACGCCGCCGGTGAGCTGGCCCATCGCCTCCATCTTCTGGGCCTGCCGCAGCGCGGCCTCGGCCTTTTGCCGGCTGTCGATCTCGTTCTTGAGCTGTGCGTGCGAATGGCTGAGCGAGGCATAGGCGGCGCCCAGCAACGCGACCAGCAGCGAGGCGAGGATGACGATCAGGGCGATGCCGAGGTAGCGCAGCGCCCGGCGCAGCCCGCTCTCGATCGAGAAGCGCAGATAGACCGATCCGATCCGGGTGTCGTTCTGGGCGACGGGTGCCGTCACGATCAGGTCAGGCCCCTGAAGCGTGGGGGCGGTCAGCCGGCCGACCGTCGGCAGCACGGTGCCGGGCTGGGCGAAGCCGGCGACCAGATGGCCCTGCGGATCATAGGCCGCGGCGGCCTGGATCGTCGCGTCGTTGCGGAAGGCGTTCAGATATTCGCGGGTGGCGCCGTCGTCGTTGAAGGCCAGCGGCGCGGCCAGGCTGCTGGCGAGGATCTGCGCCTGGACGCTGGCTTGGCGGAGCCTCTCGGCCTTTCCATAGCGGTCGTTCTGGATCGCCAGGGCGAGCGCGGCGGCCATCAGCGCGAGCGCGATGAGCAACGCGACGATCGGGCTCGCGGTCAGGCGGCGCGCAAGGCGCATCAGGGATTCGGGCATAGCCATCACGGGTTCACCGTCACTGCCAGCTCGAGCAATTTCGAGCTGATCGTCAGATGCGCAGCGCGGGCGGCGCCGTTGTCGATCTCGAACCGGATCCGGCCGCCCTGCCGGACGAACCTGATCATCCCGCCGTCGACCCCGGCGGACTTGTCGCTGATCGTCAGCATCGATTTGCCGGCACCCTCGACCAGCGCACCGTCGGTCCCGGCGCCGATGACGAGGATCTGGCAGTCTCCCGCCGAGGCGGCGTCGGCGACGCGTCGGACCTGGACCGGCCGTCCACGGACTCTTTGCCCGCGCGCGAGGTCATCGATTACCGGCCCGAACGAATCGCGCCCCGACAGGCAGATCAGGAACGGGCTGCCGGGTCCCGCGAACGCCGCCGCCGGCCATTCGACGAACGGCGCGAATTTGGTGACGTAGCTGGCCTTGATCGCCTGTTCGAGCGGCGCCGCCGGTCCTGCGCCGGCATAGACGGCGACCATCGCTCCGACGATCGACCGGAAGCATCGCCGCATGGGCGCCGGGACGTTCAAAGATGCCATTTCAGGGCCACGAACAGGCTGCGGGGCACGGCATTGGCCTGCGTCGCCGGCAATTCGTAATGGCGCTTGTGCAGCAGATTGAAGCCGGACAGCGACAGTTCGGCTTGCTCGTTGAGCATGTAGCCGATCCGCGCGCCCAGCTCGACATAGCCGGAGACCCGCGGGTTCGGCAGCGCGCTCACATAGCGCAGGTCGGCATCGAGGTTGATTCGTGTGCCGATGTCCATCGACGACCGAAGGGTGACCCGATGCTTGGGATCGTTGCCGACCTGCGTCACGCCCAGCAGCCGGTCTGCGCCGGGCTTGAAACGGAACCGCTGGATCAGCAGGCTATAGCCCGGCTTGAGCCGCCACCAGTCGGTCAGGCGAAGATCGGCCCAGCTGTCGAAACCATAGCTGTGGCCCTTTATGCCGTTGCCCCATCGCAGCGGGAAGATGCCGACGGGCGCGAACTCGACGGTCCGCAGATCGTCATAGACATTATAGAAGCCCGAGATCGAGAAGGAGGCCGCGGCGGTGATCAGGCGGCCCCCGGCCTCGAAGGCCGACAGCTTCTCCGACCGGAAGGTCGAGGGGCCGATGAGCAGGGTCTGCCCGTCGACCTTCTCCACCACGTCGCGGTCGAACGGCGTTGGCGATCGGATCGCGCGGGAGGCCGAGCCCCAGAGCAGCAGATTCTCATCGGCCCTCCACGACAGCCGCGCGTTGGGCAGCAGTGCGGGGCCCGAATAGGGATCCTGCTCCAGCTTCAGCCCCGCGATGAAGGTGAGCCGCGGGCTCAGCTTCACGCTGTCCTGCGCGAAGATGTTGGCGAGCAGCAGCGTGCGCCGTCCGGGATCGAACTGGATGCTCGGCGTGCCGTCGATGTCGTAGCGGCTCACCCGGGCGCCGCCGCCCCAAACGACATGATGCGCCGAGCCGGCGGCGATGCTGTGCTGGATGTCGAGATCGAACGTGTCGACCGAGAAGCGGCCGCCTCCCGCGCGGGTTTCCCGGCCGCTATGATCGTAATAGGCTTGGACCTGCAACGAGGAGGTCGCGCCGTCGCGGTTCCACCGCGCGAGGATATCGCGGCCGGTGATGTCCTCTCGGGGCGCGCCCAGCTGGGCCCGCGACCCGCCATAGGCGTCGCCCTGCACCATCACCCGATCGACGTCGGTGGGGGTCCAGTCGACCTGGAAGCCGCCCTGGACCCGCCAGCTGTCGTCATCCGCCGTGCTGCTGGTGTCGCGGTTGCGGTGCGCCTTGGCATAGAGCCGGTAGTTGATCCTGTCGCCGATCCGACCGCCATAACGGAGGCCCGCGTCGCGGGTGCGATTGCCGGCGACGGCGGTGGCATAGAAGCCCTGGGTCGCGCCCGCCGGGCGGGTGATGATGTTGATGACGCCGTTGACAGCATTGGCGCCCCACAATGTGGCGCCTGGGCCGCTGATCACCTCGATGCGATCGATATCTTCGGGCAGCAGATCCTGCATGTCCCAATAGACGCCCGAATAGAGCGGCGTGTAGACGCTGCGCCCATCGATCAGCACCAGCAGCTTGTTCGAGAAATTCTGCGCGTCGGCATTGCCGCTCAATCCGCGCGCGGTGACGACCAGCCCTCCGTTTCCGCCGCGCATGACCTGGAGATTGGGCGCCAGGCGCAGCATGCCGGGCAGGGTGATGTTGCCCGAACGGACGATGTCGTCATGTGTGATCACATAGATCGCGCCAGGCGCGCCGCCCAGCGCCTCGGCCGACTTGGTAACCGACGATACGTCGAAATTGGCTAGGTCCCTGATCGACATGTCGCGCAGTTCTTCGACACTTTGCGCATGGGCACCCACTTGCGGCCACAGCATTGCCGTCGCCCATGCGCTCGCGATCAATGCGGCCTGTCTGCTCGTCGCCGTCATATCCCCCCTTGGCCGGCACGAGCCGACCTGCGCGCTACGCACTGCCCGGGATTTGGTTCCGGTTGCGTCCCCATTTTGATGCGTGCGTCCAGCGAATATATCGGGCCGCCTGTGGCGGGAAGCGCTTTCAGGGGGAGTGGCGGCGGGGACGGATTCCGGTCGACTCCGCGATGACGCCGTGCGTCAAAGCGCCATCGCGATCGCCTTGGTCTCGGTATAGGCCTCGATTCCCTCGCGGCCGTTTTCGCGCCCCCAGCCCGATTGCTTGAAACCGCCGAAGGGCAGGGCGGGATCGAGCCCACCGCCGTTCACCCGCACCGTCCCGGCCTTGAGCTTGCGGGCGAGCCGGTGCGCGGCCGAAAGGTCGTTGGTCCACAGCACCGCGCCCAGACCATAGTCGCTCGCGTTCGCCTCGGCCGCGATGCGATCGAGTGAAGCGTCATCGAAGCGCATCGCGCACAGCACGGGCCCGAAGATCTCCTCGCGCCGCACCGCCATGTGCGCCTCGGTGTCGGTCAGCACGGTCGGGGAGACGAACCAGCCGTCGCCGTCGATCGGCTTGCCGCCGCTGCGCAGGGTCGCGCCCTCGTCGATTCCCTGGCGGACATAGCCCTGCACCCGGTCCCGCTGCGCGGCCGAGATCACCGGCCCCATCGTGGTGTCGGAAGCGAGGCCCGATCCGATCCGGATCGTCTCCGCGATCCTTGCCACGCCATCGATCACTTCGTCGAAATGGCGCTGATGGACGAACAGGCGCGAGCCGGCGTTGCAGACCTGGCCGGCATTGGTGAAGATCGATCGTGCCGCGCCTTCGATCGCGCGGGACACGTCGGCATCGGGCAGGACGATGACGGGAGTCTTGCCGCCCAGCTCCAGCGTCACCCGCTTGAAGTTGCCGGCGGCGGCGCGGAGGATCAGCCGGCCGACCTCGGTCGACCCGGTGAAGGTCACCTTGTCGACGCCGGGATGTGCGGTCAGCGCCGCGCCCGCCGACTCGCCGAAGCCGGTCAGCAGGTTGAACACGCCGGGCGGAAAGCCGATGCCGGCGATGAGATGCGCAAGGCGCAGCGCGGTGAGCGGAGTCTCCTCGGCCGGCTTAAGGATCACCGCGCAGCCGGCGGCGAGCGCGGGCGCGATCTTGGCGACCGCCATGGCGAGCGGCGCGTTCCACGGCACGATCTGCGCGACAACGCCTACCGGTTCGCGGACCGTATAGGCATGCCAGGTGCCGGGGCCGGACAGCGAGATGGATTCGCCGTTGAGCTTAGTCGCCCAGCCGGCGTTGTAGCGCAACGTCTCGATCGCGTGCGGCAGGTCGAAGAAGCGCGCGTCCTTGACCGGCTTGCCGTTGTCGAGCGTCTCCAGTGCGGCGAATTCGTCGGCATTCTCCTCCAGCGCATCGGCGAGACGGTTGAGCAGCCGCGCGCGCATCGCCGGCTTCATCTCGGTCCAGGCCGGATCCTCCATCGCCGCGCGCGCGGCGGCGACGGCGCGGTCGACATCCGGCTCGAGCGCCTTGGCGACATCGGCCAGATGCGCACCGGTGGCGGGGTCTTGCGTGGCGAAGGTCTGCCCGTCGAGCGCATCGACCCAAGCGCCGCCGATGAACAGACGGTGCCGGCTCGACGCGAAGGCGCGCGCCTTGTCGAGCGAAGGCACCTCAGCCGCCTGGACCGTGGCCGAACCCGTCATCGCATATCTCCCGTCATCGTCATTTCGTTCGTCCATAGCCGATGACATTAGTTGTTGTCGAATGTAATTTGTCATGACACAAGGCGCCGCGAGGATGCACCAGGACATGACCGAGGCCTTCGACCATATCATCATCGGCGCCGGATCGGCGGGCTGTGTGCTCGCCAATCGGCTGAGCGAGGATGCGGGCTCGCGGGTCCTGCTGATCGAGGCTGGCGGCGAGGACCGGAGCTGGCTGTTCCGCATGCCGCTCGGCTTCATGATGACTGCGGCCAACCCCGCCTATGACTGGGGCTATGCCAGCGAGCCTGATCCCAAGCTTGGCGGCCGATCGCTGCCGCTGCCGCGCGGACGGGTGCTGGGCGGCTGTTCCTCGGTCAACGGCATGATCTACATGCGCGGCCATGCCAGCGACTATGACGGCTGGCGGCAGATGGGGTGCCGCGGCTGGGGACATGACGACGTGCTGCCCTATTTCCGGCGGATGGAATCGAGCTGGCGTGGTGCCGGGCCCTATCATGGCAGCGACGGTCCGCTGGCGGTATCGAGGGTTGAAGGCGGACATCTGCTGGCGGACCGGGTGCGTGCGTCGGTCCGCGCCGCCGGCTTTGCGGAGAGCGACGACCTGAGCGGCGAGCGGCAGGAGGGCTTCTCGGCCTGCGAGGTCACGGTCGACCGGCGTGGACGGCGGGCCAGCACAGCGCGCGCCTATCTTCGCCCCGCGCTCGTGCGGCCCAATCTCACGCTGTGGACGCGGACCCAGGCGATCCGCCTGCTGATCGAGCGCGGTCGCGCTGTCGGCGTCGAGCTTCGTGGGCCGGACGGCCTGCGGCAGGTCCGCGCGCGCAGGGAGGTTATCCTGAGCGGCGGTGCCTATAATTCGCCGCAACTGCTGATGCTGTCCGGCATCGGCCCCGCCGAACATCTGCGCGAGCATTTCATAGAGCCGATCGTCGACGCGCCGGGGGTGGGCCGGAATCTCTCCGAGCATCCGCTCGTCTATATGAGCTTCGCCGCGCGCGAGCCGGCCACCTTCCTGTCGGCGCTGCGGATCGACCGGGCCGCGCGCTCGGTGCTGCGTTGGGCACTGACCGGCGGGGGCCCCTTCGCCAGCCAGATCACCAGCGGCGTGCTGATGTTGCGCACCCGGCCGGAACTCGAACGGCCCGACATCCAGCTCGTCTTCCTGCCGGTGCGGCTCGATGCCAAGCTGTGGCACCCGCTGTCGCGCAATCGGCAGGAGCATGTCCTGTCCGTGATGGTGATGCAGCTCCACCCCGAGAGCCGCGGAACCGTCCGCCTCGCCTCGGCCGACCCCTTCGCGAAACCGGTCGTCGACCTCGATCTGCTGTCGACCCCGGGCGACTTTGCCGACATCCGGGGCGGTATCGCGGCGGTCCGCCGCATCTTCGCGCAACCCCCGCTCGCCGACCTCGTCCGTGTCGAGCTGGCGCCGGGCGCGGACCGGCAGGACGACGCCGCGCTCGACGTCTTCATCCGCGACAATCTCAAGATCACCCAGCATCCCGCCGGCACCTGCCGGATGGGCGAGGACCGGGACGCTGTGGTCGATAGCGAGCTTAGGGTGCGCGGGATCGAAGGGCTGCGCGTGGTCGACGCCTCGATCATGCCGACCGTGCCCGGCGCCAACATCAACGCCGCGGTGATCATGGTGGCGGAGAAAGCCGCCGACATGATCCGCGACCGATAGGGACGGACGATGGAACTGGGCTTCACCGAGGACGAAAGACGCTTCCGCGCCGAGGTGCGCCGCACGCTGATCGAGCAGGTGCCCGAGCGCATCCGCCAGGCGGTGCGCGAAGAGAAGCCGCTGCCGCGTGCATGGATGGTCGAGGCGCAACGCATCCTCAATCGCAACGGCTATGCGGTGCCGCACTGGCCGATCGCCTGGGGCGGGCGCGACTGGTCGGCGGTGAAGCGCGCGATCCTCGCCGAGGAGATCGACCGCGCCGGCGTGCCCAAGCCGCTCCCCTTCAACGTCGCGCTGATCGGCCCGGTCATCGCCGCCTTCGGATCGGAAGCGCAGAAGCGCCGATTCCTCCCTCCTATCGCCAATCTCGACCTCTGGTTCTGCCAGGGCTTCTCCGAGCCGGGCGCCGGTTCCGATCTCGCCTCGCTACGGATGGCGGCGGTGCGCGAGGGCGATCATTACCGGGTCAGCGGACAGAAGATCTGGACCACCTATGCGCATAAGGCCGACTGGATCTTCTGCCTTGTCCGCACCGGCCAGGGCGGGCGCAAGCATGAGGGTATCTCCTTCCTGCTGATCGACCTGCGGACGCCGGGGATCGAGATCCGCCCGATCCGCACGATCGACGGCTATCACCATCTCAACGAGGTTTTCTTCGACGATGTCCGCGTGCCCGTCGAGAATCTGGTCGGGGAGGAAGGCAAGGGCTGGGACTATGCCCGCTATCTGCTGGGCCAGGAGCGGACATCGATGGGCAATGTCGGCTTCTCGCGCCGCCGGCTCGACCGGGTGCGCGAGCTGGCGGGGCCGCTGCTTGACGATCCCGGCTACCGCCGCCGCCTGACCTGGGCCGAGATCGAACTCAAGGCGCTCGAGATCACCCAGATGCGGGTCGTCGCCAACGAGCGCCCACCTTCGGCCGGGCCCGACCCCAAGACCTCGATCCTCAAGGTGAAGGGCGGCGAGCTGTTGCAGACGGCGGCCGGGCTGCTGCTCGATGCGCTCGGCCCCGAGGCTTTGACCGCCGGCTTTCCGCAGGCGGCGGCGGAGGAGCCCTTCCAGGGACATGACGCGCGTTCGGCGCTGGTCTCCGCCTATTTCAGCTCGCGCAAATATTCGATCTTCGGAGGCGCCAACGAGATCCAGCGCAACATCCTGGCGAAGGCCGTGCTCGGACTGGGGAAGGCGGCATGAACTTCGAGCCCGACGAGGAGCAGCGGCTGCTCGCCGCCAGCGTGGCGCGGCTGTTCGAGGACCATGGCGCACAACCGTCCGCCGATCCGGTGCGGCAATGGCGGGACTATCGCGACATGGGCCTGCTGGGCCTGCCTTTCGCCGAGGCGAACGGCGGCCACGGCGGACGCTTCGAGGACGTCATGCTGGTGATGGAGGCCTATGGCCGCGCGCTCGGGCAGGTGCCCTATCCGGCGGTCGCGTTGCTCGCCGGGCGGCTGCTCGAAGCGGCGGGCGGACCGACGGCGCAAGCCCTGCTCGCCGAGATGATCGCCGGCACGAAACGCGTTGCGTTGGCGCTTTACGAGCCGGGACGCCGCTATCGCTGGGACGATCCCGCGACGGCGGCCGAGTGCGACGGCGAGGGCTGGACGCTGACGGGCGCCAAGATCGCCGTGCTCGGCGCCGATCGGGAAACGGTGCTGCTCTGTCCCGCGACGACGGCCGAGGGGCTGCGCCTGTTGGCGGTGCCGGCGGGGACGGCGGGCGTCGCGATGGAGATGCTCCCGACCCCCGACGGCCGCCAGGCGGCGAACGTCCGCTGCGACGACGCGCGCATCCCTGCCGCTGCCGAGATCGGCGACCCCGCCCGCAACCCGGCGCTGATCGCCGCCGCGGTCGACGGCGCGATCGCCGCGGCCTGCGCGGAGATGGTCGGCGCGATGGAGAGGCTGCTCGGCCTGACCGTCGACTATCTCGGCGTCCGGCGCCAGTTCGGCGTCGCGATCGGCTCCTTCCAGGCGCTCCAGCATCGCGCCGCCGACATGCTGATGGCGATCGAGCAGGCGCGTTCGATGACGATCCACGCGGTGGCGATGCTCGACGCTCCGGCGGCCGAGCGCACCGTGGCGGTCGCGGCGGCGAAGGCGCTGGTCAACCGCTCCTCGCGCTTCGTCGGCCAGCAGGCGATCCAGCTCCACGGCGGCATGGGCCTGACCGCCGAATATCCCGCCGGCCGCTATTTCCAGCGGCTGACGGTGCTGGAGAATCTGTTCGGCGACACCGGCCACCATCTCGACATCGTCGAGCGCGCGGGGGTCTGACGCTAGTTGCAGTAGCGGGCGATCGTCTGGCGCAGGCCCATGGCGAGGCGGCGCGTACGGGCCTCGTCGCGCAGGTTCAGGTCATGACCGATCAGGCCGATCGCGACCGGCACGTTGCTGCCCGACGGCAGCGGGCAGGCGATCGATTCGACCGCCACCGTGTCGTTGCGCCGGCACAGCGCATAGCCTTGCGCGCGGATGCGGCCGACCCGTTCGATCAGCTTGCCCATCGTCGGCGCGCCGCGCGCGGCGATACCGATCTTCTGGCTGCGTCCCGCGACGTCCATCACATCGACATTGGACTGGCTGGCCAGCAATATGCCGGCGAAATTGGTCGCGGGCCGCCAGCCATCGTCGCCATAATGGACCAGCGTGCGGCGATAATCGATCGTCTCGCCGTCGAAATGCCACGAGCCCTCGACCGCGCCCACCGTCTCCAGCCAGCAGTCGTTCTGGACGGTCATGCAGACGGTGGCGCCGGTCTCGTCGCGCAGCTCGCGCAGCAGCGCCGCCGTCCGCCCGTCGCCGAAATAGGAGCGCTCGATCGCCCGCGCGGTGCCGACGATCTTGTAGGAGGGCTGGTAGGTCTTCGACAGCCGGTTGAAGGTCAGGTAGCCGCGCGCCGCGAAGGTCCGCAATATGTCGTCGATGCTGCTGTTGGGCAGGCCCAGCGCGGCGCTCACCTCGCTGGTCCGCACCGGTCCCTGCACCGATGCGAAATATTCGAGGACGTCGATCGTCCTGTCGCACGACTTCACCGTCCCGCGTTCGGACGGATTCTTGCCGCGGCCCGGAACCACCTTGGCCATGCGCCTCTCCCGCCGTCGTCGCCGGCTGCGCGGCGCTTCCTGCTGCGGCGAAGGGTCCGCGCGGGGGCGCTTCCGCACAATCCCCATTTGGGGAGGAATGTGGTCGACGTCTCCCCTCCCTTTCAAGGGAGGGGATCAAGGGGTGGGTGCGAGCGAAGCGAGCTTTCTTGGCCGTCGTGTAGAACTGCGCCGAGGGGCATCGAGCCCCTCGGCTCCGTACCCCACCCCTACGCCCCTCCCCTGAAGGGGAGGGGAAACTTTGTTACCCCAGCACCGCCACGCTGCGCAGGATCAGCCGGACGAGGTCGGCCTGCCGTCCGACCCCGACCTTGCCGAGCACCGCCTTGCAATAGGTGCGGACGGTGCTTTCCTTGAGGTCGAGCCGGTCGGCCGCCTGCGCCAGGCTGTAGCCCATGGCGAGCAGCGTCGCGAGCTGCGCTTCCGCCGGGGTCAGATCGAAGATCTTGGTGACGAGCCGCTCGATCGGGCGCTCGCTGGTGTCGCCGGCGAAGTGGAGGATGACGGCCGGGCTCGCGTCGCTGACATAGGGCGTTGGCGAATCGATCCCGCGCACCAGCAGGCCGAGATGCTCGTCCTCGACCGACCGGATCTTCATCCCCTCGGCATAGCGACCCGCCTCGCCCGCGCGCCAGGCCTCGATCGCCTGCCCGACCAACGCCTGGAAGATGGCGTTCTCGCCGCGATCGGGAATCACCACCTTGCGGTCGGTGACGATCAGATCGCCACGCTCGGCCAGCCGCTGTGCCGCACCGTTCATCCGCACGATCCGTCCGGTGCCCGACAGGATGATCGTGGAGATGGTCAGCCGGTCTAGCGTGTCGGCCAGCGCGTGCAGCTCCGATCCGTCGCGCTGGATGCGCGAATAGAGGGTCAGCGCCTGTTCGAGATGCGGACGCAGCCGCGCCAGCATCAGCTTGTCGCGCTCGTCGAAGTCGCCGCGGCTCTCGTCGTTGACCAGGCCGACATTGCATTCCCAGCCGCCGGGCTCGGAGATGTACATGCCCAGCGCATATTCGACGCCATAGGGCTTGAGCACGCGACGGTAGAACTCGTTCTCGTGCAGCGTGCCGCGCGGCATGATCTCGTCGAGCGTGTGGATGTCGCCGGGCTTGGTCAGCGCGTTGCGCAGCGGATCGAGATGGCCGAGCCGGGCATGGGCGAGACGCGCCTCGTCGGCGTCGCCCGTGGCGAGCGCGGGGCGGTGCCCCCAGACCAGCAGCGGCGGCCGGCCGCGACCGCTCAGGCGCAGCACCATGCCCGCGCTGAGGCAGCCCATCCGCTCCTCCAGCCGGCCCAGGAACTCCTGCCAGGGCGTGGTCTCCAGCGGACCCCGGTAGATGAGCCCGATCAGTTCATCGGGCTCGGCTATGCTGTGCTCGGTCGCCATCTCGTCCTTCAAGCCGGCGCCATCATGCGCATGGGCGGCAGGCTTGGCAATCACGGGTTGGGCGCGGCGGTGCGCGCTCGACGGCGTCAGGGCGCGGAGGCGAGGTCGAGGAAGACGGGGCGCTCGCCGCCGCCATGGATGGCGATCCGCGCGCCGCTCAGATAGGCGGCCGCGGGCGAGGCGAGGAAGATCACGGTCGCAGCGACGTCGGAACCCTTCGCCATCCGCTTCATCGGCAGCGAGGCGTTGATCCGGGCGATCCCTTCGGGTCCGCCATAATGGTCGGCATCGCCCGCGCCGGTGTCGAGCAGGCCGACGATGAGCGCGTTGACGCGGATCGTCGGCCCCCATTCCATCGCCAGCGAGTCGGTGAGGTTGAGCAGGCCCGCCTTGGCCGCGGCATAGGCGGCGGTGCCCGGCGACGGGCGGGTGCCCGAAATGCTGGCGATATTGACGATCGCGCCGCCCTCGGGCTGTCGCGCCATCACCGGATGGCAGGCGCGCGCCATGTGAAGCGGGCCGAGCAGGTTCAGCGCGATGATCGCCTCGCTGAACCGGGGCGACGCCTCGGCAGCGGGGACCGGCGGCGAGCCGCCGGCATTGTTGACGAGCAGGTCGATCCGCCCGGTACGGGCGACGATCCGGTCGACCATCGCCGCGATCTCGTCGGGCTTGCGGACGTCGCACGGTTCGAAGAAGGCGGTGCGGCCGCCGGCCTCGGGCAGCGTCTCGGGCTCGTTGCGGCCGCAGATGGCGACCGTCCATCCCTCCGCCAGCAACGCTTCGCTGATCGCGCGGCCCAGTCCCTTGCCGCCCCCCGTGACCAATGCCGTCCTGCCTTCGTCCGCCACGCCTTCGCTCTCCCTTTCCGGCGCACAGTAGGCGCGGGGCGCGGGATCGGAACCCCCCAAATGGGGAGCGGGCGTCATCCCTGTATCTCTCCACGTCATGCTGAACTCGTTTCAGCATCCACCGGGAGGCTGGGCTCTTGTTTTCCGGTTTCTGCGGCGATGTGGCGTACCGTCTCCTGTCCAGCCCGAGCGACCGGGTGGATCCTGAAACAAGTTCAGGATGACGATCTGCGGAGAGGAGCGTCCGAACCTCCGCCGGCATGACGGGCAGGGCGAAAGAGTCGGCTCCCCCCTCCAAATGGTGATGGGCGGGGGTGGCGGCCCTGCATAGGCTTTGTCCCATCGAGGATGCTGGGAGAAGGCGTTTTGGACAAGCAGGGCATGGCTCCCGTCGTGGACGGCCTGTTCGCGATGGGGGATGACGGGCTGGCGCTGCTCGGCTCGCGCTGCACGGCGTGCGGCACCTATTATTTCCCGAAGCTGGAGACCTTCTGTCGGAACCCCGATTGCGCGAGCGAAGGCTTCGAATCGGTCCGCCTGTCGCGCACCGGCAAGCTCTGGTCCTTCACGGATGCCTGCTACACGCCGCCCGCGCCCTATGTCGCGGCGGACCCCTTCGTCCCCTATGCGATCGCGGCGGTCGAGTTGGAGCGCGAGCAGATGATCGTGCTCGGCCAGGTCGTCGACGGCGTCGGCGTCAAGGACCTGCGCGCCGGCATGGAGATGGAACTGGTGCCCGGCACCCTGCTCGACAGCGGCGAGGCGGGGGAGAAAGCGACCTGGAAATGGCGTCCGGTGGCGGGAGGCGCCCGATGAGCGGTGAAATCGCGATCCTCGGCGTCGGCATGCACCCCTGGGGCAAATGGGGCCGCAACTTCGTCGAATATGGCGTCGCCGCCGCGCGCGAGGCGCTGGCCGATGCAGGCGTGCCGTGGCGCGATGTCGGTTTCGTGTCGGGCGGCGCGACGATGCGCTGCGGCTATCCGGGCTATGTCGCGGGCGCGACCTTCGCCCAGGCACTCGGCTGGCAGGGGGCGGAGGTGAACACCAGCTACGCCGCCTGCGCATCGGGCTCGCAGGCGCTGGCCGCCGCGCGCGCCAAGATCCTGTCGGGCCAGGCCGACGTCGCGCTGGTCGTCGGCGCCGACACCACGCCCAAGGGGTTCCTCGCCCCGGCCAAGGGCGAGCGGCCCGACGATCCCGACTGGCTGCGCTTCCGCATCGGCATCACCAACCCGACCTATTTCGCGCTCTACGCGCGGCGCCGGATGGAAGCCTATGGCGACACGCCCGAGGATTTCGCCCGGGTGAAGGTGAAGAATGCCGAGCATGGCTTCACCAATCCGCGCGCCCGCTATCGCAAGAAGTTCACGATGGAGGACGTCGCCGCCTCGGCGATGGTCGCCGATCCGCTGCGCCTGATGGACGTCTGCGCGACGTCGGACGGCGGCGCGGCGCTGATCGTCTCCAGCCTCGACTATGCGAAGCGGATCGGCAAGGGCGACGCGCCGCGCATCGCCGCGATCTCGACGGTCACGCCGACCTTCGCCTCGGCGATCATCGAGATGCCCGACCTCGCCACCGACAGCGCGGTCGCGGTGCCGGCGAAGAGCTTCCGCGCCGCGCTGCCGGCCAAGGCCTATGAGGAGGCCGGAATCGGTCCCGAGGACATCGACGTGGCCGAGGTCTACGACCTGTCGACCGCGCTCGAGCTCGACTGGATCGAGGACCTGCGGCTGTGCGGCCGCGGCGAGGCGGCCGGGCTGCTGCGCGACGGCGCGACGCGGATCGGCGGGCGCATCCCGGTCAATCCGTCGGGCGGCCTCGCCTGCTTCGGCGAGGCGGTCCCCGCCCAGGCGCTGGCGCAGGTCTGCGAGCTTGCCTGGCAGCTCCGCGGCCAGAGCGGCGACCGGCAGGTCGAGGGCGCGAAGGTGGGCATCACCGCCAACCAGGGCCTGTTCGGCCACGGCTCCTCGGTGATCGTGAAGCGCTGAGATGGGCGATCCCCTCCAGACCGCGCTGACCGGGAAGCTCGGCTGCCGCCTGCCCGTCGTCCAGACGGCGATGGGCTGGGTGGCCGAGCCGCCGCTGGTCGCGGCCTCGTGCGAGGCGGGGGCGTTCGGCTTCCTCGGCGCGGCGGTGATGACCCCTGACGAGGCTGCGGCGAAGATCGCCGAGGTGCGGCGGCGCACGACACGGCCGTTCGGCGTCAACTTCCACATGTTCCAGCCGGGCGCGGCGGCGATCGTCGAGACGATCATCGCCCATGCCGACCAGGTTCGCGCGGTCAGCTTCGGGCGCGGGCCCGACGCGAAGATGATCGCCCGTTTCCGCGACGCCGGTATCGTCTGCATGCCGACCGTCGGCGCGGTGAAGCATGCCCAGAAGATGGTCCAGCTCGGCTGCGACATGATCACGGTGCAGGGCGGCGAGGGCGGCGGCCATACCGGATCGGTCGCAACGACGGTGCTGCTGCCGCAGGTGCTCGACGCCGTGCAGGTGCCGGTGGTCGCGGCGGGCGGCTTCGGCGACGGGCGCGGCCTGGCGGCGGCGCTCGCCTATGGCGCGGCCGGGATCGCGATGGGCACCCGCTTCCTGCTGACCCGCGAGAGCCCGGTGCCCGACGCCGCCAAGGCGATCTACCTGAAGGCCGGCACCGACGACATCGTCGTCAGCCGCAAGGTCGACGGCATGCCGCAGCGGATGGTGCGTACCCCGCTGCTCGACCGAATCGAGCGCTCGGGACGGATCGGCCTGTGGATGCGCGCGATCGAGGGCGGGCTGGCGATGAAGCGCCGCACCGGCGCCTCGATCGGCGAGCTGCTGTCCGCCGCGCGCGGCATGGCGTCGCACGGCGACGGCGGGCTGGTCGGGGCGATGATGGCCGCGACCGCGCCGACGCTGATCCAGAAGGCGGTGGTCGACGGCGACGTCGACCATGGGCTGCTCGCGACCGGCCTCGTCGCCGGCCGCATCGACGCGCTGCCGAGCTGCGCCGAATTGCTCGACCGGATCGAGGCCGAGGCGCGCGCGCGCCTTGCGGCGCTCGCCGGCGGCTGAGGAGAAGAGGATGCCGATCCGTACAGAAATCCGCGACCGCATCGGGGAGATCATCTTCGATCACCCGCCGGTCAATGCCTTCGACAGCGCGACCTGGAACGAGATTCCGGGGATCGTCCAGAATGTCGGCAGCGATCCGTCGGTCCATGTCGTGCTGATCCGCGCCGAGGGGCGCGGCTTCTGCGGCGGCGTCGACATCAAGGAGATGCAGGCGCATCCCGAGCGGATCGCGCTGCTCAACCGTGGCAACTACTTGACCTTCAAGGCGATCCGCGACTGCGAGGTGCCGGTCGTCACCGCGGTCCACAATTTCGTGATCGGCGGCGGCATCGGCGTGTGCGGCGCGTCCGACACGATCTTCGCCGCCGACAATGCCTATTTCTCGCTGCCCGAGATCGATCGCGGCGCGATGGGCGGTGCCAGCCACCTGTCGCGCATGCTGCCGCTCCACAAGGTGCGCGCGGCCTTCTTCACCGGCGGCCGCATCCCGGCGGCCGAGGCGCACCGGCTGGGCGGGGTGGAGGCGGTGGTGCCCGCCGACCGGCTGGTCGAGGAGGCGCGCGCCTTCTGCGCCGTGATCGCCGCCAAGAGCCGCAAGGCGCTGACCATCGCCAAGCAGGCGCTGAACGGCATCGAGCCGCGCGACGTCGACCGCGACTATCGCTTCGAACAGGGCTTCACCTTCGAGATGTACATGCACGAGGACAGCCAGACGTCGCGCGACGCCTTCGTCCAGACCGGCGAGGCGGCGAAATTCTGATGGAGCTCGCCTACACCCCCGAACAGCAGGCCTTCCGCGCCGAGGTGCGTGCCTGGATGGCGGCGAACGTCCCCGCCCGCCCGCTCGTCACCCTCGAACGCGAGGAGGGCTATCACCAGCACGTCGCCTGGGAGCGCCGGCTCGCCGAGGGCAATTGGGGCATGGTCACCTGGCCCGAAGCCTATGGCGGGCGCGGGCTCGACCTGATCCAGTGGCTGATCTTCGAAGAGGAATATTATCGCGCGCAGGCGCCGCTCCGGGTCAACCAGAACGGCATCTTCCTGCTCGGTCCGACGATCATGGAATATGGCACCGACGAGCAGAAGGCCCGCTTCCTGACGCCGATGGCGAAGGGCGAGGTGATCTGGGCGCAGGCCTGGTCGGAGCCCAATGCCGGGTCGGACATGGCCGCGATCAAGACCAGGGCGGTCCGCGACGGCGACCATTATGTGATCAGCGGGCAGAAGACCTGGTCCTCGCGCGCCAGCTTCGCCGACTGGGGCTTCGGCCTGTTCCGCACCGACCCGGAATCGAAGCGCCACAAGGGGCTGAGCTTTATCCTGTTCGACCTGAACACGCCCGGTATCACCCGCCGACCGATCCGCCAGTTCCACGGCGATCCCGGCTTCGCCGAGCTGTTCTTCGACGAGGTGCGCGTGCCGGTCGAGAACCGCATCGCGGCCGAGGGCGAGGGTTGGAACGTGGCTATGGCGACTGCGGGCTTCGAGCGCGGACTGATGCTGCGCAGCCCGGCGCGTTTCCAGGCGGCGGCGGCGCGGCTGGTCGCGCTGTTCCGCGAGCATCAGGACCGTGCCTCGCCTGCCGCGCGCGAGCAGGTGCTCGCCGCCTGGATGGGCGCGCAGGCCTATGCCTACAACACCTATGCCGTCGCCTCCAAGATCATGGCGGGCGGCCATATCGGTGCCGAAGCGAGCCTCAACAAGATCTTCTGGTCCGAACTCGACCGGGCGATGCACCGCACCGCGATGCAACTGCTCGGCGCCACCGCCGAGCTTCGCCAGCTCGCGGGCGACCGCGCCAACGACTGGCTCGAAGGCTATATCTTCTCGCTCGCCGGGCCGATCTATGCCGGGTCGAACGAGATCCAGCGCAACATCATCGCCGAGCGGCTGCTCGGCCTGCCGAGATAATCGCATGGATTTCCGCATAACCGAGGACCGCGCCGCGCTGGTCGACAGCGTTCGCGACTATCTGGCCGGCGTGCACGGCGTCGAACGGCTGCGCGCGCTGGACGCTGACGGCTCGGCGCGCTCCGACGAGCTGCGCCAGGGCCTGACCGAGATGGGCCTGCGCGGCCTGCTGGTGCCGGAGGCGCAGGGCGGGCTCGGCCTGTCGCTGGTCGACGCGGCGCTGATCGCGGTCGAGCTGGGCCGGGCGGCGGTGGCCGAGCCGCTGGTCGACGGCGCCTTCGTCGCGGTCCCGCTGCTGATCGCGGCGGGCGGGCAGGAGGCGCTGCTCGGCGCGATCGCCACCGGCGACGCGCAGGTTGCGCTCCAGCATCCGGTCAACGGCTGGGTCGCCGACTTCGACGGCGCGACGCATCTGATCGCCGACCGCGACGGGCGCCTGCTGCTCGATGCCGCCTCGGCACGGGGCGTGGCCCTCGACAGCGTTGACCCGCTGCGCCGCCTCAACGCGCCGGTCGCGGCGAAGGGTGACGACATCGGCGCGTCCGACGCGCTGCTCGACCATGCCGCGCTGTTCGCCGCCGCGCAGGGCGTCGGCCTCGCCGAGGCGATGCTCGCCCAGGCGACCGACTATGCCAAGGTGCGGACCCAGTTCGGCCAGCCGATCGGGTCCTTCCAGGCGGTCAAGCACCACCTCGCCAGCGCGGCGGTGGCGATCGAGTTCGCGCGGCCGCTGCTGCTGCGCGCCGCGCTCGCGCTTGAACAGGGGCTGGCGAGCGCGCCGGTCCATGTCAGCCATGCCAAGCTCGCCGCCGCCGACCTCGCCTGGTCGGTCGGCGAGGCCGCGATCCAGGTCCATGGCGCGATGGGCTACACCTATGAGGTCGATCTCCACTTCTGGATGAAGCGCGCCTGGGCGCTCGCCGGCGCCTGGGGCGATCGCGCCTTCCACCTTGCCCGCATCGACGCGGCCGTGATCGGCGGATCGCTGCCGATCGGTCCCGCGCACAGCTTTGCTTGAGGAAACCACCATGGCCGAAGCCTATATCATCGACGCCGTCCGCACCCCGGTGGGACGCAAGAAGGGCGGCCTCGCGGGCGTCCACTCCGCCGATCTCGGCGGCCATGTCATGGCCGAGCTGATGCGCCGCACCGGCATCGATCCGGGCGCGGTCGACGACGTCGTGTTCGGCTGCTGCGACACGATCGGCAGCCAGGCGGGCGACATCGCGCGGAGCTGCTGGGTGGTCGCGGGCCTGCCCGAGCATGTCCCCGGCGTGACGATCGACCGGCAGTGCGGATCGGCGCAGCAGGCGGTCCATTTCGCCGCGCAGGGGGTGATGAGCGGCACCCAGGACCTCGTCGTCGCGGGCGGCGTCCAGAACATGAACGCCATCCCGATCTCGGCGGCGATGTGGGCGGGGCAGAGCTACGGCTTCCCCGATCCCTTCTCGACCTCGCCCGGCTGGAAGGCGCGCTATGGCGACCAGGAGGTCAGCCAGTTCCGCTCGGCCGAGATGATCGCCGAGAAATGGTCGATCAGCCGCGAGGACATGGAGGGCTTCGCGCTCGCCAGCCACCAGCGCGCGATCGACGCGCGGGCGCAGGGCCGGTTCGACCGCGAGATCGTGGCGGTGGGCGACGTCGTCCATGACGAGACCCCGCGCGAGACATCGCTGGAGAAGATGGCGGCGCTCGCCCCGCTGATCGAGGGCGGGCGGCTGACCGCCGCGGTGTCGAGCCAGACGGCGGACGGGGCGGCGGCGCTGCTCGTGGCGTCGGAACGCGCGGTCAGGGACCATGGGCTGAAGCCGCGCGCGCGCATCCATCATCTGTCGGTGCGCGCCGACGATCCGGTGTGGATGCTGACCGCGCCGATCCCCGCCACCCGCCATGCGCTGGCGAAGGCGGGGATGCGGATCGAGGATATCGACCTGTTCGAATGCAACGAGGCGTTCGCCAGCGTCGTGCTCGCCTGGATGAAGGAGCTGGGCATCCCGCACGACCGGGTCAACGTCAACGGCGGCGCGATCGCGCTCGGCCATCCGCTCGGTGCGACCGGCGCCCGGATCATGACGACGATGCTGGCCGAGCTCGAACGGCGCGGCGGGCGCTATGCGCTCCAGACGATGTGCGAGGGCGGCGGCCAGGCGAACGTCACCATCCTCGAACGGCTCTGACATGACCTGCTACGCCTTCGAAGGGCTCCGGCCCGTCGTCGACCCGGCGAGCTTCGTTCACCCAGCGGCGCAGTTGATCGGCGACGTGATCATCGGCCCCGGCTGCTATGTCGCGGCGAACGCCACCCTGCGCGGCGATTTCGGGCGGGTCGTCGTCGAAGGCGACAGCAGCGTGCAGGAAGGCTGCGTCCTCCACACCTCGTCGGTCAGCGACTGCATCGTCGGCCGGGGATCGACCGTCGGCCACGGCGCGATCGTCCATGGCGCGCGGCTGGGGGAGAATGTCCTGGTCGGCATGCGGTCGCTCGTCCTCGACGAGGCGGAGATCGGCGACGAATCGCTGATCCGCGCCGGGGCGATCGTCATGTCCGACATGCGCGCGCCGCCGCGCAGCTATCTGGCGGGCGATCCCGCCATGATCCGCCGCACGCTGGGCGCCGGGGAGATCGGATGGCGCGCTGACGGGCAGGGCGAATATCAGCGCCTCGCCCGGCGCTGCCTCGACAGTTTCGAATCTTGCGAGCCGCTCGACGCCCCCGAGCCCGGCCGAGCCCGGCCGGCGCCGGGCGCGATCCCCGTGCGGCTGCGCGATCGCCATTCTCAGGGAGGACATTGACCATGGCCGGTATCTGCCAGGACCGCACCGTCATCATCACCGGCGCCGCGCGCGGCCTCGGCAAATCCTATGCGCTGGCCTTCGCCCGCGAGGGCGCGAACGTCGTCGTCAACGACATCGGCACCAGCCTGCACGGCGAGGGGCGCGACACCTCGGCCGCCGACGCGGTGGTCGAGGAGATCCGCGCCGCCGGCGGCAAGGCGGTCGCCAATTATGACGACATCACCGACTGGGACGCGGCGGGCCGGATCGTCCGCACCGCGATCGACAGCTTCGGCGGGCTCGACGTGGTGGTGAATAATGCCGGCATCGTTCGCGACCGCATGTTCGTCTCGGCGACGCTGGAGGAATGGGACGCGACGATGCACGTCCACCTGCGCGGCCATTTCTGCGTCAGCCGCCACGCGGTGGACTATTGGCGCGCGCAGCAGAAGGCGGGCAACCTCGTCGACGCGCGGATCATCAATACCACCAGCAACGCCGGCCTCCAGGGATCGATCGCGCAGGCGGCCTATTCGACCGCGAAGGGCGGCATCGCCGCGCTGACCCTGGTCCAGGCGGCCGAGCTGGGCCGCTACGGCATCACCGCCAACGCGCTCGCCCCCGCCGCGCGCACCCGGATGACCGAGGGCGCCTTCGCCGAGAAGATGGCGAAGGTCGAAAGCGGCTTCGATGCGCAGGACCCGGACAATATCGCGCCGACCGTGGTGTGGCTGGGTTCGGCTGAGGCGCGCGACGTCACCGGCTGCGTCTTCGAACTGGAAGGCGGACGCATCTCGATCGAGGACGGCTGGGACCTCGGCCCGACGATCGAGCAGCAGGCGCGCTGGAACCCGGCCGAGCTCGGCCCCGTCGTTGCGGGCCTGCTGGCGCAGCGCAAGGCCCCGCGCAAGGTGTGGGGAAGCTGATCGGCCATGCGGTTCAGCTTCTCCGACGAGCAGGCGATGATCGCCGAGACCGTCCGGTCCTTCTTCGCCGAGCAGGCGACGAGCGAGCGGACGCGCGCGGCGATGGAGACGGCGCACGGCCATGACGCCGAACTGTGGCGCTCGGCCGCGCAGGAGCTCGGCCTCGTCGGCCTCGCCCTGCCGGAGGAACATGGCGGCAGCGGGCTCGGCCAGATCGAGTCCGCGATCGTCGCGGAGGCGGCCGGCTATCAGGTCGCGGCGCTTCCCCTGCTTTCGACCGCCCTCGCGGTCCGGGCGCTGGTCGCGGGCGGGACCGCCGACCAGCGCGCGCGCTGGCTGCCGAAGCTCGCCTCGGGCGAACTGATCGGCAGCTATGGCGAGGGCGGTCGGATCGACGGCGGCAGGCTTCACGGACGGATCGACCATGTCCCCCACGGCGCGGTCGCCGACCTGTTCGTGATCGCGGCGGAGGGCGGCGTCGCGCTGCTGTCGCGCGATGCCGCCGTCGTGACCCCCTGCACCTCGATGGACCAGACCCGGCCCTATGCCCGCATCGATGCGGACGGCGCTGCGGTCGAGCTGCTCGCCGACGGCCGGACCGCGATCGACGCGGCGACGCGGGTCGGTTGGATCGCGCTGGCGGCCGACGCGCTCGGCGGCGCGCAGGCCTGCCTCGACCGCACCGTCGACTATGCCAAGGAACGCGTCCAGTTCGGCCGGGCGATCGGCAGCTTCCAGGCGATCAAGCATCGCCTTGCCGACATGATGGTCGAGATCGAGCAGACCCGCTCGGCGGTCTATTGGGCCGCCTGCGCGGCCGACGAGGGCGCGCCCGACGCGCTGCTCGCCGCGCATGCCGCCAAGGCGCTGGCGGCCGACACCTATCGCTTCTGCGCGGGCAACATGATCCAGCTCCACGGCGGCATCGGCTTCACCTGGGAGCATGACGCCCATCTGTTCTTCAAGCGGGCCCAGTCCGACGCGACCCTGCTCGGCACGCCCGAATGGCATCGCGAGCGCATCGCCGCGCTCGTCGGACTGGATGAGGCGGCCTGATGAAACTCGGTTTCTCTCCCGAGGAGGAGGCGTTTCGCGCCGAGGCGGCGGCCTGGCTGCAGGCCGAGCTGTCGGGCCCGTTTGCCGACCTGCGCGGCATCACCAGCCTCACCGCCGCGCCCGATCGGCGCCGGGCGTGGGAACGGCGGCTGGGCGAGGCGCGCTGGGGCTGCATCGGCTGGCCCGAGGCCTATGGCGGCCGCGACGCGACGCTCGCCGAGCAGGTGATCTTCGCCGAGGAATATGCCCGCGCGGGCGCGCCGCCGCGGCTCAACCATATCGGCGTCGAGCTTGCCGGGCCGACCATCCTCGCCTTCGGCAGCGACGAGCAGAAGGCCCGTCTTCTGCCGCCGATCGCGCGCGGCGAGCAGCTCTGGTGCCAGGGCTATTCCGAACCCAATGCCGGTTCCGACCTGGCCAATGTCCGCACCCGCGCCTGGCGCGACGGCGGCGACTGGGTGATCGAGGGGCAGAAGGTCTGGACCAGCCTCGCCCAGTTCTCCGACTGGATCTTCGTCGTCGCCCGCACCGAGCCGGGATCGAAGGGCCCGAAGGGGCTGAGCTTCCTGCTCGTGCCGATCGACCAGCCCGGCGTCACCGTGCGGCCGATCCGGCAGATCACCGGCGACGCCGAGTTCAACGAGACCTTCTTCGACGGCGCGCGTACCGCCGCCGCCAACATCCTGGGCGAACCCGGCCAGGGCTGGCAGGTGGCGATGGCGCTGCTCGGCTTCGAGCGGGGCGTGTCGACGCTCGCCCAGCAGATGGGCTTCCGCAACGAGCTGGACGCGGTGATCCGCGCGGCGAAGGCGAACGGCGCGGCGCGCGATCCGCTGATCCGGCAGCGCATCGCCAAGGCCGAGATCGGCCTGCGGCTGATGCGCTACGGCGCGCTGCGCATGCTCAGCGGCGGAACCGGCGGCGCGGAGGGCAATGGGGCCGCCGCGCTCACCTACAAGATCCAGTGGGCGAGCTGGCGCCGCAGCCTCGGCGAGCTGGCGATCGACGTGCTCGGCATCGCCGGCGAGATCGGCGACGGGGCCGAGTACGGCTTCGGCGAGCTGTCGACCCTGTTCCTCTACAGCCGCGCCGACACGATCTACGGCGGCACCAACCAGATCCAGCGCAACATCATCGCCGAGCGCGCGCTCGGCCTGCCGCGCGAGCCGCGCGGCGATATCGGATAGGAGAGAGAATTGGCGCGTCCCGCACCCGAATATCCGCGCCCGGCCAACATGATGGCGGGCAGGACGATGCTGATCACCGCCGCCGCCGGCAGCGGCATCGGCGGCGCATTGGCGCAGCGCGCGGCGGAGGAGGGGGCGACCCTGATGCTGTCCGACATGCACGAGCGGCGGCTGGGCGAGACCGCCGATCGCATCGCCGCGCTCGGCCTGCCGCGCCCCGAAACCTTCGCCTGCGACGTGACGCAGGAGGAGCAGGTCCAGGCGCTCGTCGCCGCCGCGATCGACCGGCTCGGCCATGTCGACGTGCTGGTCAACAATGCCGGCCTTGGCGGCAACGCGCCGGTCGTCGAGATGACCGACGACCAGTGGTTCCGGGTGATCGACGTGACGCTCAACAGCGTCTTCCGCATGACCCGCGCGATCCTGCCGCACATGTACGGACAGCAGCGCGGGGCGATCGTCAACAACGCCTCGGTGCTCGGCTGGCGGGCGCAGAAGCTGCAGTCGCATTATGCCGCGGCCAAGGCCGGGGTGATGGCCTTCACCCGCTGCTCGGCGCTCGAGGCGGCGGAGCATGGCGTGCGCATCAACGCGGTCGCACCGAGCTTCGCGATGCATCCCGCGCTCAGCAAGGTGACCCCGCCCGGCCTGCTCGAGGAGCTGGTCGGCAAGGAGGCGTTCGGACGCGCGGCCGAGCCCTGGGAGGTGGCGAACGTCATGCTGTTCCTCGCCTCCGACCTGTCGTCCTACATGACCGGCGAGGTCCTCTCCGTGTCGAGCCAGCAGGCATGAGCGCGCTCGTCATCGAGACGCCGGGCGCCCTGCTCGGCCGCGAAGGCACCGCGCTCGGCCCGACCGACTGGCTCACCATCGACCAGGCCCGCGTCGACCGCTTCGCCGATGCGACCGGCGACCATCAGTGGATCCATGTCGATCCGGTCCGCGCGGCCGAGGGGCCGTTCGGCGGGACGATCGCGCACGGCTATCTGACAATGAGCCTGGTCAATTATTTCCTGCCGCAGATGATCGACGTCCGTGGCTTCTCGATGGGCGTCAACGTCGGCGCCGACCGGCTCCGCTTCCTCAACCCCGTCCGCACCGGCAGCCGCGTGCGCGGGACCGGGGAGATCGTCGCGGTCGAGGAGATCAAGGGTGCGATCCAGAGCACCGTTCGCATCACCGTCGAGATCGAGGGCGAGACCAAGCCCGCCTGCGTCATCGACACGATCAGCCGCTATTATCCGGAGGTCACCCCCCATGCGTGAAGCCGTCATCGTTTCCACCGCGCGCACCCCGATCGGCAAGGCCTTTCGCGGCGCCTTCAACGACACCGAGGCGCCGGTGCTGGGCGGCCATGTCGTCCGCGAGGTCGTCGCCCGCGCCGGGATCGACCCGGCGATGGTCGAGGACGTGATCATGGGCTGCGCCGCGCAGCAGGGTACCCAGGGCTATAATCTCGGCCGGCTGTCGGCGGCGGTCGCGGGCCTTCCCGACAGCGTCGCGGGGATGACGGTCGACCGGCAATGCTCGTCGGGGCTGATGGCGATCGCCATCGCCGCGCGGCAGATCATGTTCGACGGCATGGACGTCGCGGTCGGCGCCGGCACCGAGTCGATCAGCCTGACCCAGAACAAGCACAAGAACGCCTATCGCGCCCGCTCGCAGGCCGCGATCGCCGCGTCGCCGCACATGTACATGCCGATGATCGAGACGGCCGAGATCGTTGCCGACCGCTACGGCGTCAGCCGCGCGGCGCAGGACGAATATTCGCTGTCGAGCCAGCAGCGCACCGCCGCCGCGCACGCCGCCGGCCGCTTCGCCGAGGAGATCGCGCCGCTCGCCACTGACATGCTGGTGACCGACAAGGCGACCGGCGAGACGAGCACCCGCCGCGTCACCCTCGACCGCGACGAGGGCGCGCGCGGCGACACCACGCTCGAAGGGCTGGCGTCGCTGAAGCCGGTCTTCTCGGGCGGCGAGGTGATCGCCGAGGGCAAGCACATCACCGCCGGCAATTCGAGCCAGCTCTCGGACGGCGCAGCCGCCTGCCTGCTGATGGAGGCGAGCGTCGCGGCGAAGCTCGGCCTGACGCCGCTCGGCGCGCTGCGCGGGCTCGCGGTCGCCGGCTGCGCGCCGGAGGAGATGGGCATCGGCCCGGTCTTCGCGGTGCCGAAGCTGCTCGAGCGCAACGGGCTGACGGTCGACGACATCGACCTGTGGGAGCTCAACGAGGCCTTCGCCTGCCAGGTGCTCTACTGCCGCGACCGGCTCGGCATCCCGCAGGAGCGGCTCAACGTCGACGGCGGCGCGATCGCCATGGGGCACCCCTTCGGCATGTCGGGCGCGCGCATGACGGGCCACGCCCTGCTCGAAGGGCGCCGCCGCGGCGCGAAGCGCGCGGTGGTCACCATGTGCATCGGTGGCGGCATGGGCGCGGCGGGATTGTTCGAGATCTACTGAGACTACCCAACCCCAACGATAACAGGAGAGGCGGGCGATGACGGTGGAGGACAGGGCCGATCGGCCCGGTGAGGAATTCCGGCCTGGTCCGGCGGCGGTCGTCGCCATGATGTCGGGCGCCTGCTCGATCGGGCTGGTGTTCGTCGTGCTGCCGCCGATCCTGCACCAGCTCGCCGACCATCTCGGCGGCGACGCCGATGCGGCGTTCGGGGTGCAGATGATGGCGGCGATGCCGGGCATCGGCCTGGTGCTGGGCGGCCTCGTCGCGAGCTGGACGATCGACCGGCTCGGCGCGCGGGCGCTGCTCAACTATGCGCTGATCGCCTATATGGTGCTGGGGTCGGCGGGACTCTACATCGACGACCTGACCGGGCTGTGCGTCACCCGCCTGCTGCTCGGCCTCGCGACGGCGGGGATATCGACCGCCGCGAATACGCTGATCGCCCATTTCTACGGCGGCGCCGCGCGCGGGCGGATGATCTCCGCCGCGACGGTGGTCGGCAGCATGCTTTGCGTCGTCGCGATGCTGGCGAGCGGCGAGGTCGCCGAGGTCGCCGGCTGGCGAGCGCCCTTCGCCATCTACATCGCCGCGCCGATGGTGCTGTGGCTGGCGGCGATCATCGGCATCCCGCGCATCTCGATCCGGGGCGAGGCGCCGGCCGAGGGCGAGAAGGGCAGCACCGGCATCGTGATCGCGAAGCTCTGGCCCTATTATCTGCTGATCACCAGCCTCTACGTGGTGCTGATGATGACGAGCACGCAGGTCTCCTTCCTGCTGGCCGAGAACGGCGTCATCCGGCCGGTCATCCAGGCGCGTGTGCTGGGCACGGCCAGCTTCTTCCTGATCCTCGGCGCGCTGCTCTACGGCTGGGTGCAGGGCCGCTACGGCGCGAACGCGGCGTTCCGGCTCGGGCTGTTGACGCTCGGCGTCGGCATCGTCGGCTTCGGCTTCGCGCATGACGCGGTCACCGCCTCGATCGCCGCAGCATCGAAGGGGCTGGCGAGCGGGCTGCTCAATTCGGGCTTCATCCACATGATCATGAACCGGTCCGAACCGCATCTGCGCGGCCGGGCGCTGGGCATCATGACCAGTGCGATGTTCCTGGGCGACTTCATCAACCCGCTGGTCGTCCATCCGATCAAGGAGATGCTCAGCCTCCACGCGGCCTTCCATGTGCTCGGCGCACTGGTGCTTGCGGGGCTGCTCTGGTCGCTGCTGCGCCGGTCGAGCCCGCCCGCGCCGGCGGCAGCCCGCTAGCGGCCGCGCACATACGAAAACACAGGGGAGAGGATATGAACAGGCTGCGGGACAAGGCGATCCTGATCGCCGGGGCGTCGGCCAACATCGGCGCGGCAACGGCGATCCGGCTGGCCGAGGAGGGAGCCCGGGTGATGCTGGGCGCGCGGAGCCCCGATCGGATCGGTGCGGTGGCCGACCAGATCAGGGCCAAGGGCGGCCAGGCCGAGACGGTCTGCTTCGATGCTACCGACGACGCGTCGATCAAGGCAATGGTCGGGCAGGTGGCCGATCGCTTCGGCGGGCTCGACGGCATGTTCGTCAACATGGCCGAGCTGACCCTGCACAAGGTCGACACCGATGCCGTCTCGGTCCCGCTCGAGGTGTTCGACAAGGCGGTGGCGGTGAACCTGCGCGGGCACCTGCTCTGCGCGCGCCATGCCGTGCCGCTGCTGGTCGAGCGCGGCGGCGGGGCGATCGTCTTCACCTCGTCGAGCGCCGCCTTCATGGGGCGCGACCGGGGCATCTCCTACACCGTCACCAAGCATGCCCTGACCGCCCTGATGCGCCATGTCGCGACGACCTGGGGCAAGCAGGGGGTCCGCGCCAACATCGTCTCGCCGGGCCTCGTCCTGTCGGAGAAGAACCGCAACCATCCGGAGATGGAGAAGGTGCTGGCGAACACGCCCAGCCCGCGCCTCGGCGAGCCCGAGGACCTCGCCGCCGCGGTGGCGATGCTGATGTCGTCCGACGGCGAGTGGATCAACGGACAGATCCTCTGCGTCGACGGCGGCGTGGTGATGCGCTGAACGGGGGAGGCGGGCGATGCTGCTGAAGGACAAGGTCGTGATCATCACCGGGGTCGGCCCGGGGATGGGATGCAAGATGGCGACGATCGCCGCCGCCGAAGGCGCCAGCGTGGTGATGAGCGCGCGGTCCGCCGCCTTCATCGACGACGTCGCGGCGGAGATCGTGGCGGCGGGCGGACAGGCGATCGCCGTCCCCAGCGACGTCACCAATATCGAGGATTGCGACCGCGTCGCGCGGGTGGCGATCGACGCCTATGGCCGGATCGACGGGCTGGTGAACAGCGCCTTCCGCTTCGTCGGCGGCCTGCCTTTCGGCCGGGAGGCGCTGCCCGAATGGCAGGCGTCGCTCGACGTCGCGCTGTTCGGCACGCTCAAGATGATCGACGCGGTCGTCCCGCACATGAAGGCGCGGCGCGAGGGATCGATCGTCAATATCAGCACCCGATCGACGATGCAGCCGCTCGCGGGCGAGGGGCCCTATGTCACCGCCAAGACCGCGCTGCTCGGCGTCAGCCGCCAGCTGGCGATGGAGTTCGGTCCCTACAACATCCGGGTCAATTCGCCGCGCATGGGCTGGCTGTGGGGCGACCCGGTCCGCAGCTACCTGACCGCCAAGGCGGAGAAGCGGGGCGTTCCGCTCGACGAGGTCGTCGCCGACATCGTCCGCGACATCCCGCTCGGCGTGATCCCGCCCGACGAGGAATGCGCCCGGTCGGTGCTGTTCTTCCTGTCCGACTATGCCCGGATGGTGACGGGCACCTCGCTCGACATCAACGGCGGCCAGTTCATGATGTAGTAGCGGCGGCCATCCGCTCCTCCGCCACCGAACGGATCATCGCGCGCAGCCAGTCGACCGCCGGCTGGTCGCCGTGCCAGCGATGCCACACGGTCGAGATCTGGAACAGTGCCGACGGATGGGGCGGCTTCCACAGCGCCAGCCTGTACCGTTCGGCGAACGCCTCGGCCAAGTTGCGCGGCATCATCGCCGCCAGGTCGCATTCGGCGACGATGGCCATCGCGACGATCGGGTTGGGCGCGGTCATCGCCACGGTCCGGCGGAGCCCGCGCTCCTCGAAATATTGGTCGAGGATGCGGGGATCGTCGCGCACCACCCGCCGTTCGAGCCCTGCGTCGGAGACGATGCCGCTGACCGCGCGGTCGTTGTCGGGGCTGGCGATCGCCAGGTGCGGCAGCGCGGCGAGCCCCTCCAGCGTCGGCTCGCGCTTCGCGAAAGGGCTGTCGGCCCGCATCACCCAGACCATGTCGTCGGCGAACAGCGGCTCGGAGGCGAGCCGCTCCGGAATCCGCTCGAACCCGCCCATCGCCAGGTCGATGCGGCCCGCGTCGAGCTCCTTCATCACCGCGCCGACCGGCTGGATACGGAGCTCGGCGAGCGGGGCGGCCTTGCGGAAGCGGGCGATCACCTCGGGCATCAGCACCGCCGTCACATAGTCGCCGCAGGCGATCGAGAAGCGGCGGTCGGTCTTCTCCGGCACGAAGCTGTCGCCGTTCAGCGCCTGCTGGATGTCGACCAGCGCGCGGCGGATCGGCACCGCCAGCGCCAGCGCCTTGGGGGTCGGGTTCATGCCCTTGGCGCCGCGCAGGAACAGGTCGTCCTTGAGGATGTGCCGCAGCCGGTTGAGCGAGTGACTGACCGCCGATGGGGTCAGGCCCAGCAGCCCGGCGGCCCCGGTCACGCTGCCCTCCTCGGTCAGCGCGTCGAACACGCGGAGCAGGTTCAGATCGAGCGATCTAAAATGAATCTGGGTCAATTCAGTCCTGACAACATCTCATTCGAATCAATGCGATTCACAGATAAGATGTTGGGGAAGTCGGAAAGGCGCAACAACAAAGCGGCGCCTTCCATCTGCACGAAGCGCGGGCTCCGAGCCGGCGCACAGGACCAGGAGACGGATGATGGCGACGCAACTTTCCCCCGAATCGCATGAGGAGAGGGTCTATAACGGCCGGGCCTGGGAGGATTTCTGCGACGGGCTGAAGGCGGCCGGCCAGGTGATCTTCCGCCCTGAGGCGCCCGACACGATGCTCGACCGGGCCGAGGGCTGGCGCTGGCTGACCCGGCTGACCCGCGCCGCGCTCGACATGGCGGTCGAATATGGCGACCCCGCCTTTCCGGGTTTCTACCAGCTGTCGAACCACACGATCCGGATCGGCGCCGACAATCCCGACAACACCTATTTCAACGCCACCATCTCGGCCGAATATGACTATAAGATCAGTGGCTATCGCGGCACCGCGCCGATCCTGACCTTCGGATCGAAGGCGAATCGCTACGCGGTCGACGGAACGATGGCGACCACCGGCGAGATCGACCAGCGCACCCTGAAGGTCGACGGGAACGGCTATTTCGAGATCATCGTCAGCCAGAAGGAGCATCCCGGCAACTGGCTGCGGCTCGAACCGGATTCGACGATGGTGATCGGGCGCGAGACCTTCCTCGACCGCAGCACAGAGAAGCCCTGCGCGATCAAGATCGAGCGGATCGGCCGGGTCGGCGGCCCGCCGCCGCTGTCGGCCAAGCAGATCGACGAGGCGCTGCAGGAGACCGCGCGCTGGGTGCACGGTACCGCCAAGACCTTCGCCGACTGGGCGCAGCTCTTTGCCAAGGACCCGAACGACCTGCCGCCCGTCCACCAGGCGATGTCGATCAACGGCGGCGGCGATCCGACGATCCGCTATTATCACGGCTATTGGGAGCTGAAGCCCGACGAGGCGCTGGTGATCGAGAGCGAGGTCCCGAACTGCCTGTTCTGGAACTTCCAGCTCAACAACTACTGGATGGAATCGCTCGAATATCGCTACCTGCCCGTCCATGTGAACAAGCACAGCGCGCGCTACCGGCCCGACGGCAGCGTGATGATCGTGGTCGCGGCCGAGGATCCAGGCGTCGGTCATTACCTGACCACCGACGGCCATGCGACCGGCACGATGCTGCTGCGCTGGATCCTCGCCGACAGCGATCCGCAGCCGCGCTGCCGCGTCGCCAAGATCGCCGACCTGCGGGCCGGGAAATAGGCGATGACCGAGGCTGTTCCGCTCGAATATGACGCGCTGATCGCCGCCGCCCGGCAGCGGTCGGGGCTGGAGGATCTCGGTCCCGACTGGATCTTCACGCCCTTCCGCGTCTATCTCGACGCGATCGCGAAGGAGGCCGAGCTCAGTGAGATCGGCCGCTTCATCCAGGCGGAAAGCATCATCAAGGGCCTCGTCGCGCGGCTGCGCCGCACCGACGACATCCGCCGCCATCCGGAGATCCTCGACGAGCAGGTGACGGTCGCCGCGACGATCGTCAGCCTGCACCGGACTGGTAGCACGCTGATGCACCGCATGCTTGGCAGCGCGCCGTCGCTCACCGCGATGGGCTGGTGGGAGACGCAGTTCCCCGCCCCGCTGGAGGGCGAGGTGCGCGGCGACCCCAGCGCGCGGCGGGCGGCGGCACAGACCCTGCTCGACCAGTGGCTCGCGGCGATGCCCGAGCTGCTGTCGATCCACCCGATGTCGCTCGACCAGCCCGACGAGGAGGTGTCGCTCCAGGAGCAGATGTTCATGGGGCTGTCGCCGGAGTCCTTCCTCCACATCCCGTCCTATGCGGCGTGGAGCGCGACCGCCGACCATCGCCCGGTCTATGAGGATTTGCGGCTGTGGCTCCAATATCTGCAATGGCAGGACCGGAGCCGCGCCGGCCGCGCCTGGGTGCTCAAGACTCCGGCGCACCTGACCGCGCCCGAGGAGCTGGCCGCCGTGTTTCCCGAGACGGTGATCGTGATGACGCATCGCGACCCGATCAAGACGATCCCGTCCTTCGCCAGCATGTCCTTCACCCTGCGGCGGATGCTGTCCGATCGCGCCGACAAGGCGCGCACCGGGCGGCACTGGCTCGATCGGCTGAGCACGCTGATGAGCCGGCTGATGCGGCTGCGTCCGTCGATCGGCGAGCATCGCTTCGTCGACATCGACTATGAGGAACTGGTCAAGGACCCGATCGCCCAGGCCCGCCGCGTCTTCGCCGCGATGGGCCGCGAGCTGGGCGGCGCCGACGAGGCGGCGATGCGCGCCTGGTTCGGCCGCAACCCGCGCGACGGGCGCCCGTCGCACCAGTACGGCCTGGAGGAATATGGCCTGACCGCCGAGGCGATCGACGAACGCTTCGCCGACTATAAGGCCCGTTTCCTGGGCCAGCGCGCGGCGGAGGCGGCATGAAGCCGTTCCGCATCGGCGACGTCGAGATCGGCCGCGTGGTCGAACTCGACGGCGTGCCCTTTCCAGCCGACCTGATCTTCCCGGGGATCGATCCGGCGGCGATCGCGCGCAGCCGCGAATGGCTCGACGAGCGGTTCGTGGTGCGCGACGCCGACCAGCTCATGTGGAGCTTCCACAGCTATGTGATCCGCGCCGGCGGACGGAACATCCTGATCGACACCTGCCATGGCAACGACAAGCATCGGCCCGCGCCGGTCGACTACTGCCATATGTGGCAGACCGACTATCTCGGCAATCTGGCGCGCGCCGGGCTGCGGCCCGAGGATATCGACATCGTCATGTGCACCCATCTGCACATCGACCATGTCGGCTGGAACACCCGGCTCGACAATGGCCGCTGGGTGCCGACCTTCCCCAATGCCCGCTACCTGATGACCCGGCTCGACTATGAGCGGTTCGAGCATATGTCGCCAGACGATCAGGAAGGCGCGATCAGCCATTATTCCTTCCAGGACAGCGTGCTGCCGGTGATGGAGGCCGGGCAGGCCGACCTGATCGAGACCGACCACGTCGTCGAGCGCGACCTGGCCGGCGGCATCTGGCTGGAGGCGGCGCCGGGGCACACCGCCGGATCGGCG
This sequence comes from Rhizorhabdus histidinilytica, assembly GCF_900167915.1. Lineage (GTDB taxonomy): Bacteria > Pseudomonadota > Alphaproteobacteria > Sphingomonadales > Sphingomonadaceae > Rhizorhabdus > Rhizorhabdus histidinilytica. The sequence goes on from NZ_FUYM01000002.1 coordinate 179,590, forward strand.
CTGATCCACGTCCAGAATAACCATGGCCACGCCATCTTCTGCGGCGATGCGCTCCACCATCCGGTCCAGGCCGAGGACCTCTCGATCCATGTCGCGGGCGAATATGACAGCGCGATGGGCGAGCGGACGCGCCGCGAGCTGCTGACGCGCTGCTGCGACACCGACACGCTGCTGCTGCCCGCCCATTTCGCCTCGCCCTCGGCGGCGCGGGTGATCGCGCCGGGCGGCGGCTTCCGCTTCCGCTTCGACGGAGAATGACGATGACCGGCTTCGACCCCGCCTTCGTCCAGCTCGGCTACGTCACCGCCGACATCGACGCCGCGATCGACCATTTCACGCGCAGCGCCGGGGTCTCGCAATGGCTGCGCTGGTCCGACGTCGCGGTCGAGAAGGAGATCGACGGTACCATCGCGCGGTCGGTGCTCGACCTCGCCTTCGCCTGGCGCGGGTCGACGATGCTGGAGCTGATCCGGCCGGTGTCGGGCGCGGTCGAGATCTACAGCCTGCGCGGGGCCGAGGACGCGCCGGTGACGCTCCACCATATCGGCCATGGCGTGCCGGGCGGGGAGGCGGAATTCGAGGCGCGGCTGGAGGCGATGGCGGCGGCGGGCCATCCGGTCGCGCTCGTGACGCGGGGCGAGATGGGCAATTACGCGCTGCTCGACACCCGCGCGACGACCGGACTCTACACCGAATATCTGTGGGGAGGGCCGCAGGGAGACGCGCTGTTCGACAGCATCCCCCGCAACGAGATTTTTTACCAAGCTATCGCTTGAATTTTCTGGACGGGCGCCGCCGGCGGTGGCAATAAACGGCCGAACGACTGCCAGTCCAGATCGGCGATACGAACCGAGCAGAATGTCAGTCAGGAGGTTGCAATGGCTACGATCGTAGAAGACCGGAAGGTGGAATCCGCCGTCAAGGACATGATCATATCGGCGGACAGCCACATCAATGAGCCGCCCACCGTGTTCGACCGGTTGCCCGCCAAGTTCAAGGATCGCAAGCCCGTGATGATGCGCGGGATCGACGGCGGCGACGGCTGGAGCTTCGACGGCAATCCGCCCAAGCGTACCTTTGGTATCGAGGCGATGGCCGGCTTCGAGAAGAAGGACTTCAAGCTCAGCGGCATGCGCTTCGACGAGCTGCGCCCCGGCAACTGGGACGGCCGCGCGCATCTCGACGACATGGACATCGACGGGATCTACGGATCGGTGCTCCACCCCGCCAACGCGATCCAGGTCTATTCGCTCGCCGACCGCGAGCTCGGCGTCGCCTGCATGCGGTCGTACAACGACTGGCTGCTGCTCGACTTCCAGGCGGTCGACCCCAAGCGGATCGTCGGCCTGCCGATGCTGCCGGTCGACGACGGCATGGACGTCACCCTCGCCGAGTTCGAACGGGTGCTGAAGAACGGCGCCAAGGCCTGCTTCATCCCCGGCATGCCGGTGCGGCCCTATAACGATCCCTATTATGAGCCGCTCTGGGCGGCGGCGAGCGCGGCGGACATCTCGCTCAACCTGCACCGCACCTTCGGCGGCAAGCCCGACAAGTCCGACTGGGACGAGCTGGTCGACCAGCGCGTCAGCGTCGGCGGCATCGTCTTCCGCTATTTCTCGTCGGTGCGGCCGCTGACCTACATGATCTTCGCCGGCATCTTCGACCGGCATCCCAATCTGAAGATCGTCGCGGCCGAGGTCGATTGCGGCTGGGTGCCCTTCTGGGGCCAGACGATGGACGCGCATTGGGAGGCGCAGCAGGCCTGGTTCCCGCAGAAGCTGGAGCACAAGCCGACCGACTTCCTCGGCCGCAACTGCTTCGTCACGACGATCGACGACTATGTCGGCTACGACCTGATCAAGACCGGCCGCTACCCCTATCTGGCGGCGATGACGATGTTCTCGACCGACTATCCGCACTCGGCCACGATCTGGCCGAACTCGCGGGCGGTCGCCGACAAGCTGACCGAAGGCATGACGGAGCATGATCGCTCGCTCGTCCTGCGGGACAATGCGATCCGCATCTTCCACTTCGGCGAATGACCAACGGGCGGTACGGCAACAGCCGGCCGCGATCGATGCCTGATCGTTTGAGGCGGAGGCGCTCGGCGCCTCCGCCGATGACGTGAATCAGGCCCTTTGAAGGGCGAGGAGAGGCCATGAGCGCGACCGAAGGCACCGGAACCATGGAGCGGCCGCAGGGCGCGCGATGGGCGGCCGCGATACCCGCGATGATGGCGGGGGCCTGCTCGATCGGGCTGATCTTCACCGCGCTGACCCCGGTCCTTCCCAAGCTGTCGGCGCAGTTCGGCGGCGGCAAGGTCGGCGCCGAGATCGCCGGCCAGATGGTGATGTCGGTCCCCGCGATCGGCCTGATCCTGGGCGGCATCGGATCGGGCTGGCTGATCGAGCGGGTCGGCGCGCGCCGGCTGCTGCTCGCCTCGCTCCTCCTCTACGCGCTGTGCGGATCGGCGGGGCTGTGGGTCGGCGATCTCTGGGCGCTGTTCGTGTCGCGCACGCTGCTCGGTTTCTTCACCGCCTGCATCTCGACCTCCGCGAACAGCTTCATCGGCGAGTTCTTCGATGAAAAGGGGCGCGGGCGGATGCTCTCCGCGATGACGGTGGTGGGCAGCCTGCTTGCGACCTGCGCGGTGCTGATGTCGGGCTGGTTCGGCGAGCATGTCGGCTGGCGCGCGCCGTTCGCCATCTACCTGATCGTGCCGGCGATCCTGTTCACCCTGGCGGCGATCGGCCTGCCCGCCATCCCGATCCGCACATCGGCCCATGGCGGGGCCGGGCAGGGCGTGTTCCTGCGCAACTGGCCGATCTACCTGATGATCGGCGCGCTCTACGTCGTGCTGATGATGACCAGCACGCAGATATCCTATCTGCTCACCGAACGCGGCATCACCAGCCCGATCATCCAGTCGCGGGTGATCAGCATGGCCTTCGCCTGGCTGATCGTCGGGGCGATCTTCTACGGGACCATGCAGGGTCGGATCGGCTGGGCGCCGACCTATTATATCGGGCTGCTGTCGCTTGGCCTCGGCATCGGCGGGCTCGGCTTCGCGCCCGATGCCTGGCTGGCGGGCGCCGCCACCGCGCTCAAGGGCTTCGGCGCCGGCATCCTCAGCCCCGCCTTCATCCACCTCGTCCTCAACCGGTCGACGCCGGAGACGCGCGGCCGCGCGCTCGGCCTGATGACGACGTCGATGTTCGTCGGCGACCTCGCCAACCCGATCGTGGTGGCGCCGTTCCGCGCCGTCTTCGGGATGCACGGCGCGTTCATCTCGCTCGGCTCGCTGGTGCTGCTCGGCGCCGTCATGGCCTTCTTCACCGGGCTGGGACGCAAGGCCCCGCCCGCCGCCGGACAGAGGAGGGTCGCGGCATGAGCATCGATCTGGGCCACCCGGCGATATTGAGCATGGAGATGCAGCGCGGCGTCGTCGGCGACCGCAGCCGCATCCGCCCGCTGATCGAGGCGGTCGACGCGGTCGGGCTGGTGCCTAACCTCGCCGGCATGATGCGCCGGGCGCGGGCGGCGGGGATCACGGTGATCCACTGCAATGCCGAGTTCCGCGCCGACCTCAAGGGCTCCGGCGCCAATTGCCCGCTGCTCGCGGCGATGACGCGCAAGCCCGACCATATCCTGGAAGGATCGGAAGGGGCCGAGGTCGACCAGCGGCTCGAGCCCTCGCCCGAGGACATCGTCCTGCGCCGCTTCCACGGCGTCTCGCCCTTCACCGGCAGCACGCTCGACATGACGCTGCGCAACCTGGGGGTCGATACGGTGATCGCCACCGGCGTCTCGGTGAACATGGGCGTGCTCGGCCTGTGCATCGAGGCGGCGAACCTCGGCTATCGCGTGCTGCTGCCGCGCGACGCGGTCGCCGGCTTCCCCGCCGATTATGCCGCGGCGGTGATCGACAACAGCCTGGCGCTGGTCGCCACCATCACCGACAGCGCCACCGTCTCCGCCGCGATCGCGGCGACGGCTCCGGCGCGGGAGCTCGTCCATGGTTGATCGCACCGACGATCCGGTCCTCGTCGAAGTCGTCCGCAACGCGCTGGCCATGGTCGCCGAGGAGGCGGGCATCGCCGCCGCGCGCAGCGCCAGCTCGCCCTTCGTCAGCCAGGCCTCGGCGATCGCCTGCGCGATCTTCGATGCCGAGGGCCGGCTGGTGGTGCAGACCGCAGGGGGCATGCTCCACGTCTCGGCGCTGCAGGTGATGCTGCCCGAGATCTGGAAGAGCCATCCGCCCGAGAGCTTGCGCGAGGGCGATGCGATCATCCTCAACGATCCGTTCCGGGGCGGCATCCACCCGACCGACGTCGGCGCCTTCCGGCCGATCTTCTACGACGGGAAGCCGGTCTTCTATTGCGGCGCGATGATGATCGTGTCGGACCTGGGCGGCCTGTCGGCCGGCGGGCTGCCGGCCAATGCGACCGAGACCTTCCACGAGGGCATCGTCCTGCCGCCGCTCAAATTCTTCGCGCAGGGCGCGCGGGTGGCCGAGGTCGAGACGCTGCTCCAGGCCAACAGCCGCACGCCGCAGCGCATCGTCGGCGACATCGAGGCGCTGGTGATCGGCGGCAACATCGCGGCGGCGCGGATGGCGGTGCTGATCGAGCGCTATGGCATGGCGCAGCTCAGCGCGATCATCGACGACCTGTTCGACCATGCCGAGCGGATGACGCGCCATGGCATCGCGGCGATCCCGGACGGCACCTATCGCGGCGCCTATGCGATAGAGGAGGACGGCGTCGAGACGGGGCGCGACTTCCGGGTCGAGGTGACGGTCATCGTCGACGGCGACCGCTGCCGCTTCGACTTCACCGGCACCTCGCCGCAGGCGCGCGGGGCGATCAACTCCTCTTATTCGCAGTCGCTGTCGGGCGCGGTGTTCGCGCTGCGCTGCTACCTCGATCCGGAGATTCCGCTCAACGAAGGCTTCTACCGCTGCCTCGACATCGAACTGCCGGCGGGCACGCTGGTCAACCCGCGCCACCCGGCGGCGTGCAACCTGCGCATGGCGACGGTACAGGCGATGATCGACGCGATCAGCCGGGCGCTGTCGGGCGCCTATCCCGACCATGCCGCGGCGGCGGCCGGGCTGGTTTCGACCGTCACCGCGCACGGCAAGCAGCTCGACGGCGCGACGAGCTGGAGCTTCCTCGACGTGTTCTTCGGTATCGGCGGGGCCCGGGCGGGCGCGGACGGCGCCGACGGATCGCCGTTCATCATCTACGGCGCGTCCAACTATGACCGGAACATCGAGTCCTACGAGCTCGAATTCCCGATGGTCTACCAGGAGTACCGGCTGTTGCAGGACTCGGGTGGCCCCGGCCGCTGGCGCGGCGGCTGCGGGCTGGTCAAGACCGTGACCTTCGAGGTCGATGCCGAGATCACCGTGCGCGGCACAGATCGCTACATCGTGCCGCCGCAGGGCGCCGATGGCGGGATGGCGGGTCGGCCGGGCGCCTGGGTGTTGAACCGGGGGCAGGCCGACGAGGCGCAGCTTCCGCCCAAGAAGACCAACCATCGCATCCGGGCCGGCGACACGCTGACCATGGTCGTCGCGGGCGGCGGCGGCCTCGGCGATCCGCGGGAGCGCGATCGCGACCTCGTCCGCCGCGACGTCGAGGAGGGCTATGTCTCGGCCCGCTCGGCGCGCGACGATTATGGACTCGATATCGAGGTGACGGCATGAGCGCGCGGCGCATCTTCATCGGCGTCGACATCGGCGGTACCTTCACCGATCTGGTGCTGGCCGACAATCGCGGCGCGATCCACAACATCAAGACGCTGACGACCGCCGACGATCCGGTGCGCGGGGTGATGACCGCCGTCGCCCAGGGCCTCGACGAGGCGGGCGCCGCGCCGGGCGAGGTCACCCGCTTCGTCCATGCCACGACGCTGCCGACCAATCTCGTCCTCGAACGCAAGGGCGCGAAGCTCGGGCTGATCGCGACGGCCGGGTTCGGCGACCTGTTCCACATCGGCAAGCAGCATGCGATCGGGCCCGACCGCTTCAACCTGTCCTACACGCCGCCGGCGCCGCTGCTGCCGCGATCGATGGTCGCCGAGGTGGCCGAGCGGGTCAACGCGGCCGGCGCGGTGCTGCGCCCGATCGATCGCGCCGACGTCGAGCGCGCGGTGCTCGGGCTGATCGATCGCGGCGCGGAGGCGATCGCGGTCTGCCTGCTCAACAGCTATGCCAACCCGGCGCATGAGGCGGTGATCGGCGAGGTCGCCCGCGCCGTCGCGCCTGGGGCCTATGTCTGCCTGTCGTCGGAGGTGTGGCCCGAATTCCAGGAATATGAGCGAGCGGCGACGACGCTGATCTCGGCCTATATCGGCCCGACCCTCGCCAATTATGTCGGCCGGCTCGAGGATGCACTGCGCCGCATCGGCATCGATGCGGAGCTGCAGATCATGCAGTCGAGCGGGGCGGTGATGGGCGCGGCGATGGCGGCGCGCAAGGCCGCCTATGCGATCGAATCCGGGCCGGCCGCCGGCGTGATGGCCGCCGCCCATCTGGCGCGCGAGGCGGGGCGTCCCGGCCTCGTCTCGTTCGACATGGGCGGCACAACCGCGAAGGCCGGCCTCGTCGTCGACGGCGAGCCGCGCATCACCCACCAGTTCCGCGCCGGCGGCGGCACCAGCGCGGCGGGCCGCGCCGATGCGGGCGAGCCGATCAAGGTGCCGGTGATCGACCTGGCCGAGGTCGGCGCGGGCGGCGGCAGCATCGCGCGGGTCGACACCGGCGGCTTCCTGCGCGTCGGGCCGCACAGCGCCTCCTCCTATCCGGGGCCCGCTTGCTACGGGCTGGGCGGCGCGCAGCCGACCGTCACCGACGCCAATGTCGTGCTCGGCTACATCAACCCCGGCTATTTCGCGGGTGGTAGCATGACGCTCGACGCCGAGGCGAGCCGGCGCGCGATCGAGGAGCATGTCGCCCGCCCGCTGGGGATCGACGTGGTCGCGGCGGCGCGCGGCATCCACGCCCTCGCCAACACCGCGATGGCGGCGGCGATCCGGGTCGTCACCCTCCAGCGCGGCATCGATCCGCGCGATCATGCGCTGGTCGCCTCGGGCGGCGCCGGGCCGATCCACGCGGTGAAACTCGCCGAGCTGTTCGGGATCGAGACGGTGATCATCCCGCCGTCGCCGGGGGTCCGATCGGCCTGGGGCCTGCTGATCTCCGACCTCGCCCATGATTTCGTCGCGACCGCGATCATGCGCGCGGCCGAGGCCGATCCGGCGCGGATCGCGACGATCCTCGCCGGGCTGGAGGAGAAGGGCCGGCAGGCGCTGGCGCGCGCCGCGTCGGCCGAGACGCGGATCGTCGTCCAGCGCAGCATCGACATCCGTCTCGCCCACCAGCACCAGGAGATCACCGTGCCGCTCGGCGACGGGCCGGTCGACGCCGCGCTGCTGGAGCGGGCCGAGGCGGACTTCCGCGCCATCTATGCCCGCACCTTCGGTATCAGGCCGAAGGAGGCATGCCAGTTCGTCAACTTCCGGCTGCGTATCTCGGCGGTGGTCGAAAAGCCGGCGCCTGTCGGTCGCGCCTGGGGCGACGGCATCGCCGACCGCGCGCGTAAGGGCATCCGCGAGGCCTGGTTCGACGGTCGCGCGCTCGCGACTCCGGTCTATGACCGCGCCCGGCTCGAACCCGGCGACCGGATCATGGGGCCGGCGATCGTCGAGGAACCCGATTCCTCGACCATCTGTCCCGACGGCTATGCCGCCACCGTCGACCTGCACGGCAACCTGCTGATCTCGCCGGCCAGCGCCGACGAGCGATCGGGCCCTGAGGACGGCGACGCGGCGCCCGTCGAGCGGACCCTGCACGATGCGCTCTGCTGAGCAGCTCGACACGCCCGAGGCGGTGCTGGCGGTGATCTTCGCCCCGAACCGCCCAGGCGACATCTATCCCTGGTACCACAGGCTGCGCGCGCTCGCCCCGCTCCACCATGTCGCGGGCTTTCACGGCCAACCCGCCTGGATCGCCAGTTCGTGGAGCGCGGTGCACCGCATCGCGCGGGACCCGCGCATGCGCTCCGACCCCAAGACCCTCGATATCTACAGCGTCGGCGAGGCGGGGCGGGGCTTCGACGCGATGATGCGGCGGCTGATGCTGTTCCTGCCGCGCACCGACCATGACCGGGTCCGCGCGACGGTGAGCGCCAGCTTCACCCCGCGCGCCGTCGAGACGCATCGGCGGCTGGCGCGCCAGGTGGTCGACCGCCTGATCGACGATCTGGCGGAGGGGCATTTCGACCTGGTGCGCGACTTCGCCTATCCGTTGCCGGTCTTCATCATCTGCCGGATGATGGGCATTCCGCATGAGGATGTGCCGCTGTTCATCGGCTGGGCCCATGATTTCGCCGCGCGTGGCGACATCGGGCCGCGACTGGGGGCAGAGGCGATCCGCGCGGGCGAGGCGGCGACGGCGGGCTTCCAGGATTATTTCGCCCGGCTGATCGCGCGGCGGCGGCGCGATCCCGGCGACGACCTGATGAGCGCGATGATCGCTGGCCGGGCCGGCGGCGTCGCGCTGACCGACGACGAGATCGTCGCGGCGGCGGTGTTGCTGCTCCAGGCCGGCCATTCGACGACCGCTGACCTGATCGGCATGGGCACCCGGCACTTGCTGCTTCATCCGGACCAATGGCGGTTGCTGATCGAGCGACCCGACATCGTCGCCGGCGCGGTGATGGAGCTGCTGCGCTACGATAGTTCGGTGCAGATGTCGCACCGGGTCGCGGTCGAGGATTTCGAGGTGGAGGGCCGGACGATCCGCAAGGGCGATCTGTGCCTGCTGCTCAACGGCGCCGCGAACCGCGATCCGGCGGCGGTGCCCGATCCCGACCGGCTCGATCTGTTGCGCACCGGCATCAACACGGCGCCCTTCGGCGGCGGGCCCTATATGTGCCTCGGCCAATATCTGGCGCGGGTGGAGTTGCAGGAGGCGTTCCTGGGCCTGACCCGGCGGATGCCCGATCTGGCGCTGTGTGGCGAAGACGCCGTGTACGCGGGCGGCGTCACGCTGCGAGGGCTGGCCGCCCTGCCGGTGCGCAGCGATCGCCCGCACCGGCATGCGGCATAAGGATCAGGCGATCACGCCCGCCGCGCGGTAGCGGCCGATCTGCTCGGCATCGAGACCGAGCGCTGCGAAGATCTCGTCGCTATGTTCGCCGCAATTGGGCGCGGGCTCTTCGGCGTGGGCCGCCCGGCCGTCGACGGTGAGCGGGGCCGAGACGAGCTTCACGGGATAACCGTCGCGAGTGCCGATCTCGAAGATCATGTCGTTGGCGATGGTCTGCGGATCGGCGTAGAGGTCGTGCAGGTTCTGGACCAGCTCCCACGGTGCGTCGAACGCCTCGAAACGGGGTTGCCACGCCGCCCAGTCGCGTGCGCCGAACGCCTGTTCGAAGATGCCGATCAGCTCGCGGCCATTGGCCATGCGCGCCGCCGCGTCGTTGAAGCGGGGATCGTCGATCAGTTCGTCAAGCTCCAGCGTCGCGCACAGGCCGGGCCAGAAGCGGCTCGAATCGAGGAAGACGAGCTGGATCCAGCGGCCGTCGCGGGTGCGGTAGGTGCCGACCAGCGGGTTCTGCTCCACCGCGCGCTGGAGGATGTTGGGCGGATAGCCGGGGTCCTGCGACGCGACCAGGTCGTTCGACAGCATCCAGGTCGCCATCGACAGCAACGAGGTTTCCACGACCGACGGCTCGCCGGTCTGCGCCCGCTTGAACAGCGCGCCCGCCACGCCGAAGGCGAGCGCGACCGCGCTGGCATGGTCGCCTACCGCGCGCGGCTGGCGCGCATAGCTTCCCTCCTGCGACAGGATATGGCCGAAGCCGCCACGCGCCCAGAAGGAGCTGGCGTCGAAACCCGCCTTGCCCGCCTCGGGTCCGGCGAAGCCCAGGCCGTTGGCGCGGGCGTAGATCAGCTTCGGATTGTGCGCGCGCAGTTCCTCGACCGTCAGGCCTAGCTTGCGGATCGCCGCGGGGCGCAGGCTGGTCATGAATATGTCGGCGCTCTCGATCAGGCTGCACAGCAGCTTGTGGCCGTCGGCGCTCTTGAGGTCGATACAGACGCTCTTCTTGCCGCGATTGTTCTGCTCGAGGCTGAAATTGGGGCCCGCGGTCGAACGACGATCGACGACGAGGCTGCGATAGGGATCGCCGACGCCCGGGGTTTCCACCTTGATCACCTCCGCGCCGAGGTCGGCGAGCATGGTGCTCGCGGCGGGCACCATGACATATTGTGCCAGTTCGACCACGCGGACGCCCTTGAACAGTTGCATCCGATCCCTCCAACCGCGGCCCGTTCGATCGGCCGCGCCCGGCCACAAATATGACCAAGCGCTTTGTTGGTCAATTGGCGCTAAGCTTTTACCAAGTTGAATATTATGCATTTTCATTTTTACCAAACAAGCGCTTGGATTGTGCCTGGTGTCCCGTTAGGTTGAGCCCCACGAGATAAGGAGAGGATGGCGGCATGGCGTCTGGCCTGTCGGGAAAGGCGGCGATAGCCGGTGTCGGCTATACCGAATTCTCGCGCAATTCCGGTGTCAGCACGCTGACGCTCGCGCTGCGCGCGATCATGGCGGCGCTCGACGATGCGGGGCTCGACCCCGGAAAGGTCGACGGCATCGCCACCCATCGCGTCGGGGACTCGATCCCGGCGCCGATGGTCGCCGTGTCGCTTGGATTGACCGACCCTCATTATTATGTCGATCATTTCGGCGGCGGCGGCAGCTCGCACGGGCTGGTCGGGCAGGCGGCGCTTGCCGTCGCTGCCGGCGTCGCGGACCATGTCGTCTGCTATCGCGCGATCAACGCCCGCTCCGAATTCCGCATGGGCGGCACCGGCCGACCGCTGGTCGACCATATCGAGACCCAGTATCAGGCGGCCTACGGTTATATGGCCCCGCCGCAATATTATGCGATGATGGCGCGCGCCTATATGGACGCCTTCGGGGTCGACGAACGTCACCTCGGCGCTGTCGCGATCTCGCAGCGCGCCAACGCCGCGCACAATCCGCGCGCCATGATGCGCGATCCGATCAGCTTCGACGACTATCGTGCGTCGCGGATGATCGCCGAGCCGTTCCGCCTGCTCGACTGCTGCCTGGAGACCGACGTTGGCGTCGCTCTGCTCGTCACCACGCCCGAACGGGCGCGCGACCTGCGCAAGCCGGCGGTGATCGTCGACGCGGCGGCCTGGGGCGGCGGCACGACGTTGCAGAGCGCCGGCGCGCCGGACATCACCACTTCCTATGCCGCGCGGATGGCGCCGCGCCTGTTCGGCCTGGCCGGGATCGGCCCGGCCGACGTCGACTTCGCCAATTTCTACGACTGCTTCACCTTCTCGGTGCTGATGCAGCTCGAGGATTACGGCTTCTGCGGCAAGGGCGAGGCGGGCGGCTTCGTGCTCGACGGCCAGCACCGGATGGACGGACGACTGCCGGTCAACCCGCATGGCGGCTTCCTGTCGGAAGGCTATGCGCACGGCATGAACCATATCGCCGAAGCGGTGCAGCAGCTCCGCGGCGAGGCGGGCGGCCGCCAGGTCCGCGACGCCCGCATCGGTCTCAGCACCGGCGCCCCCGGCTATGTCGGCGGCGTGACCAGCGCGCTCCTGCTCCGGAGGGACGGATGATCGCCAAGCCTGTTCCCGTGCCCGACAAGGATTCGGCCCCCTATTGGGAAGGGCTGGCGGCGGGCGAGATCAGGGTGCAGCGCTGCGCGGGCTGCGGCACGCTGCGCTGGCCGGCGCGCGCGATCTGCAATCGCTGCCGCAGCTTCGACGCCGATTGGGTGGCGACGAGCGGACGCGGCACGATCAAGAGCTGGATCCGCACGCATCAGCGCTTCCACCCGGCCTTCGCCGACGAGCTTCCCTATGTGACGCTGCTCGTCGCGCTCGCCGAGCAGGCGGACATCCAGATCATCGGCGCCTTTGCCGATCCGGCGGCCGAACCCAGGACGGGGGCACCGGTGCGCGCGGTCTTCAGGAACGGCCAGGACGGTGGGCCGATCCTGTTCTGGGAGCCCGATGCTCCCTGACGCGAGCGGGCCGGTCAAAAATACAAAGCAAGCATTTGGTTTAATGAAGAGTGTGGGCAATGACCCGCATGAACAGGGGACGAGCATGACGGACAGGACGACGACGGTTTCGCTGCTTCTGGGGATTTCCGCGATCGCGCTGGGCGCCGCTGCGCCGGCGGCGGCGCAGGGCACGCCCGAGGAGACGGTGGCGACCACGGGCGGGGGACTCGAGGAGATCATCGTCACCGCCCGCCGCCGCGAGGAGGCGATGCAGGACACGCCGATCTCGGTCAGCGCGCTGTCGAGCGCCTCGCTGGAGCGGTCGAACGTCCAGGCGCTCGACGACATCACCCGCCTGATGCCGAACGTGGCGATCCAGGCGCAGTCGGGCTTCCTGGCGGGCAACACCGCCTTCATCCGCGGCATCGGATCGCAGGAGCCGCTGCTGTCGGTCGACTCGCCGGTCGGCATCTACATCGACGGCGTCTATATCGGGCGCAACAACGCCTCGAACCTCGAACTGGTCGATCTGGAGCGGATCGAGGTGCTGCGCGGTCCGCAGGGCACGCTGTTCGGCCGCAACACCACCGGCGGCGCGATCAGCATGGTGACCAAGAAGCCGGCCAGCGAGTTCGGCGTCGAGCAGAAGGTCACCGTCGCCCAATATGACGAATATGCCGCGCGCACCCGGATCGACACCGGCCTGCTCGGGGAGACGGGGCTCAGCGCGACGCTGTCCTACATGCACCGGCAGCGCGACGGCTGGCTGAACAACAAATATGCCAAGGGATCGCACACCCAGGGCGCGCTCAACACCGATGCGGTCTGGGCGAAGGTGCATGGCGAGTGGGGCGCCTTCCAGGCGGACTACACCTTCGACTGGACCGACATGCGCGGCGTGCCCGGCGGTTTCCAGACGCGCTTCCTGTCGCCGCTGCTGCGGGCCTATTATGGCAACACCACCGGCAATTCGCTGCTCGACGAGGTGCAGCAGGATTATAACAAGAATTTCAGCGTCCGCTCGAAGGCGCTGCAGCGGGTCAAGATCATCGGCCATGCGCTGACCGTGCAATATGACGTCAGCGACGACATCACGCTCAAGTCGATCACCGGCCGCCGCACCTACAAGGCGGCGCTCGGCACCGCCTATGCCCCGCCCGGCATCTTCGGCAATACCACCGCCGGTATCCAGGAAGTGCAGATCTACTCGGCCGACGCGAAGGACGAGGACGTCAAGCAGTTCTCTCAGGAGTTCCAGCTGCTCGGCAAGCTCGGCGACTTCAGCTATGTCGGCGGCCTCTATTATTTCGAGGAAGACAGCAAATATTTCAATCCGACGAGCTATTCGTTCGTCGTCTCGCCGACGCTGGCGTCGAACCTGTCCTCCTCGACCATCTTCGACTATCAGGCGAAGTCCTACGCCGCCTTCGGCCAGGCAAGCTGGAAGCCGCAATCGCTCGACGAGAAGCTCGAGCTCACCTTCGGCGTCCGTTACACCAAGGACAAGAAGGCGGTGCAGCAGACCGCCAGCACCGTCCGCAACGGCAAGGCCAGCTTCGACGACACGTCGATCAACGCGATCATCAGCTACAAGCCGGTCGACGACGTGATGGTCTATGCCCGCTACGGCACCGGCTATCGCTCGGGCGGCTTCAACACCCGCGCCAGCGCCACCCAGTCCTTCGTGTTCGAGCCGGAGAAGGCGAAGACCTACGAGGCGGGGATCAAGAGCGAGTTCCTCGATCGCCACGTCCGACTCAACGCGGCGGTCTTCCACACCGACTACAAGGACCTCCAGGTCACCCAGTATCTCGCCACCGCGGCGGGCGGCGGCGGCTTCACCAACAACGCCTCGGCCAGGTTCCGCGGCTTCGAGGTGGAGTTGCAGGCGGTGCCGGTCGACGGGCTGACGCTCGACGGCAGCGTCGGCTATGTCGATCCCAAATATAACGAGATTTTCTTCATCGTTCCCGCGGCGCCCGTGCCCGGCCATACGCCGGGGGCCGGCGAGGTGGCCGGCGGCCTCGGCAACTATGCCGACATCAGCAAGTTCCCCTATGTGCCGAAATGGACGGTCCATCTGGGCGGGCAATATCTGAGCGAGGATATCGGTTTCGGGAAGCTGCTGCTCAAGCTCGACTATTCGTACAGCAGCAAGCGCTACTTCATGACCAACGTCCTGAACGGGCTGAACTTCGCCGATGCGATCGCCGATCCCGGCCAGCACCAGTTCGATGCGCGCATCGGCCTGGTCGAGGTGCCGGTCGCCGGCAAGTCGATGGACATCAGCCTCTTCGTCGAGAACCTGACCAACGAGCACAATATCAGCTCGGGCATCGACTTCGGCGCGCTCGGCTTCGCCGGCAACATCTACAGCCCGCCGCGCCGGATCGGCGTGGACGCGAAGATCAGCTTCTGAGGCGATATGGAATGAGCTTCATCCGTCCATCCTGAGGAGGGGCTGAGCCCGGCGAAGCCCCGTCTCGAAGGGCGTCCTTCGAGATGCCACTTCGCCGGGCTCAGCGGCTCCTCAGGATGAGCGGGACGATCATCGGAGTTCTAACCGCACGAGGAATAGGAAGGGAGGGACGGATGCAGGACCTGCTCGAACGGCTTCCCGTCATCGACGTCGACGCCCATGAGATGGCCCCGGCCCATGTCTGGGGCGAGATGTTCGGGCCGCACAGCGCCCGCTTCGCCGAGGTCGCGGCCGACTTCATCCGATCCTTCGGCGCCAACAGCTTCTGGCGCCCCGGCCTGGCCGATGACGCGGCGATCACCCCGGCCAGCGTGTGGACCGAGAAAGGACCGTCCGCGCCGGGTGCGTTCGACTTCGATCGCCGCCGCCGGGTGCTCGATGCGATGGGCATCGCCCGCCAGCTCATCTTCCCGTCTGCCGCGCTGCTCGCCTTCGGGCCGCTGACCGGCAGCAGCCTGGCCAGCCTCGGCCTGCCGATCCCGGCTGGCGAGGAGGGACAGCGCATGCTGCGTGGGGTCGTCGCCGAATATAATGACTGGGTGGTGCGGACGACGATCGCGCCGGGCAGCCGCTTCCGCCCGGCGGCGCTGCTGTCGGGTGCGACGGTCGACGAGCTGATGGAGCAGGCCGGCGACCTGGTGGCGCGCGGCGCGCGGGCGGTGTGGCTGCCGACCGGACGCCCGCCCGGCGGCCGATCGCCCGCCGCGCCCGAGCTCGATCCCTTCTGGGCGCTGATGGCGGCCAACGGCGTCGCGGTGACGCTCCACCTCGGCACCGATTCCGGCTTCCGGTCGAGCGACGTGTGGAGCCAGGCGCCCGCCTTCGCGGTCGGCAAGGTCGACAGTGTCGAGATCGCCCTCGAACCCTTCGGCACCACCACCGTCCATATGGGGGCGAGCAACTTCCTCTCGGCGATGGTGCTGGGCGGGGTGTTCGAACGCCACCCGATGCTGCGCTTCGGCGTCATCGAACTGGGCGCGACCTGGTTCGGCCCGCTCGCCGAGCATCTCGACCTGTGGGTCGAGCGCATCTACGCGAAGCGCATGGCGAAGGTGCTGTCGATGCCGCCGTCGGCCTATATGGATCGCAACGTCCGGGTCACGCCCTTCTATTTCGAGCCGGTCGACCTCTATTTCCGCCGCTATCCGCAGCTCAGCCACGCCTGGTGCTATTCGAGCGACTATCCGCATGTCGAAGGCGGGGTCGACAGCAAGCTCGGCTTCCTGGCGCGGCTGGAACCGCTCGGCGCCGAGACGATCGAGAAATTCTTCGTCGGCAACGGTGCCTGGCTGGTGCCCGAATGATGGGGCCGGCTATGCTATCTCCAGTGAAAGGACGGACATGATCCTCTCCGGCAAGACCGTGATGATTTCGGGGGTGGGCCCGGGCATGGGCCGCAAGCTCGCCCTGCTCGCCGCCGCCGAGGGGGCGAAGGTGGCGATCGGATCGCTGCCGTCCGAACAGGCGTTCATCGACGGCGTCGCCGCCGAGGTGAAGGCGGCGGGCGGCGAATGCATCGCGGTCGGCTGCGACGTCACCGACCAGGCGCAGTGCCACGCCTTCGCCGCCGCGACGATCGATGCGTTCGGCACGATCGACGGCCTGGTCAACAGCGCCTATGTCCATGGCGGCTGGGACCTGTTCGAGGATGCCGATCTCGACGTCTGGCGCCGCGCCTTCGAGGTGACCTTTTGGGGCGCGTTGCACATGACCAAGGCGGTGCTCCCCGAGATGAAGCGCCGTCGCGCCGGCGCGGTCGTCAACATCTCGACCCAGGGCACCGTCCGCGCGTTGCCGCGCCAGGGCGACTATGCCTGTGCCAAGGCCGCGCTCAACGCCGCGACCCGCACCTGCGCGCGCGAGCTGGGCGAATATGGCATCCGCTTCGTCACCACCCGCATGGGCCGCCTCTTGGGCGTCCCCTATCAGGTGGCGATGGCCGAGCGTGCCAAGGACCAGGGAATCACCCTCGACCAGCTGCTCGACGGCGTCCGCGCCGGCATTGCGTTGGGCGTCATTCCACCCGACGAGGAATGCGCCAAGGGCGTCGTCATGTTCCTGTCCGACTATGCGTCGATGATCACCGGCGCCGGCATCGACATCAACGGCGGCGAGTATATGTCGCCGTGACGGCGGCCGCCGCCACGACCGGGCAGGAATCGCGCGCCAGCCATGCAGGGCTGATCGCGATGCTGGCCTTCGTCGTGATGTTCGAGGGTTTCGACCTTAATCTGACCAGCATCATCCTTCCTTACGCCGCCAAGGCGTTCGGGGTCGGCCCCGCCGATCTCGGCGCGGCGCTGTCGTTCATCGCGCTCGGCGCGATCTGCGCCTATCTCACGCTCCGCCTCGCCGATCGCTTCGGGCGCAAGCCGGTGTTGGTCCTGTCGTCGATCGGTTTCTCGGTCGGCACGCTGCTGACCGCGCTGGCGCCGGGCCTCGCGAGCTTCACCGCGATCCAGTTCGTCACCCGGCTGCTGCTCGTCACCCAGGTGGCGAGCGCCTATACGATCGTCAGCGAGACGTTGCCGGCGGCGGTGCGCGGCAAGGCCAACGGCGTGCTCGGCGCCTGTGCCAGCGTCGGCGCGGCGTTGCCCGCGATGCTCCTCGCGCCGCTCCTCGAAACCGCGCTTGGCTGGCGCGGCCTGTTCCTGGTCGGGGCGATGCCGCTGCTGGTCGTGCCGCTGCTGATCCGCTTCGTCCGCGAGCCGGCAGTGTTCGTCGCCGACCACGCCGGGGAGACGCGCGGCGGGCCGGTCGCCGAGCTGCGCCGGCTGTTGCGGCCCGACCTGCGGACGCGGTTCGTCGGGATGAGCCTGCTATGGTTCGCGCTCAACTTCTTCGCGGGGGCGGCGACCTATTTCTTCACCTATCACGTCATCGACGAGCGCGGCTGGGCGGCACGCGACATCGCCCTGATCGCACCCTTCGGCCTCGCGGCGGCGGCGGGCGGCTATCTGCTCGCCGGCTTCTGCATGGACCGGATCGGCCGTCGGACGACCGCGCTCGGCTTCGTCACGCTGTCCGCGCTGTCGGCGGGGCTGATCTACGGCGCGGCGGGCTGGTGGCCGGTCGCCGCCGGCTGGGTGCTGATGCAGGGCGCTATGGGGGTGTGGATCGTCGGCTTCACGATCAATGCCGAACTGTTCCCGACCGGCATCCGCGCCACCGCCAACGGCTGGTGCCATAATCTGATCGGGCGCTGGGGCCTGGTGGTGGCGCCGCTGCTGGTGGGGCAGGTGGCCCGGATCGCCGGGTCGACCGGGGCCGCCTGCCTGTTGCTGTCGATGGTCGTGCTGATCGCCATCCCGGCGGTGCTGATCCTGCCCGAAACGCGCGGCCGATCGCTGGTGGAGACCTGATCGGGGCGGCACAAGGCCCCGCCATCCGAGTCATCCACAATTTTCTGTCGCTTCGTGCTTGCCCCGGGCCACCCCCATCCGCCACTAACCCGCGCGTGACCGCACGAATCGACATGGGCACCAGCGGCCCCGGCCAGTCCGTCCATTTCGACGTCGAGGAGCTTCTCGCCACCCGTCTGCTCGTCCAGGGCAACTCGGGCTCGGGCAAGTCGCACCTGCTCCGCCGGCTGCTGGAAGGATCGGCCGGTGTCGTCCAACAGGTGGTGATCGATCCCGAGGGAGACTTCGTCACCCTGGCCGATCGCTTCGGCCACGTCGTCATCCAGGCCTTCGACCATAGCGAGGCGGAGATCATCCGGCTCGCCACCCGCATCCGCGAGCATCGCGTCTCGGTGGTGCTGGCGCTCGACGAGCTCGAGATCGAGCAGCAGATGCGCTGCGCCGCGACCTTCCTGTCGGCGCTGTTCGATGCGCCGCGCGACCATTGGTATCCGGCGCTGGTCGTCGTCGACGAGGCGCAGCTCTTCGCCCCCGCCGTCGCCGGCGAGGTGTCCGACGAGGCGCGCCGCGCGTCGCTCGGCGCCATGACGAACCTGATGTGCCGGGGCCGCAAGCGCGGACTCGCCGGGGTGATCGCCACCCAGCGGCTCGCCAAGCTCGCCAAGAACGTCGCCGCCGAGGCGTCGAACTTCATGATGGGGCGCACCTTCCTCGACATCGACATGGCGCGCGCTGCCGACCTGCTGGGTATGGAACGCCGCCAGGCCGAACAGATCCGCGACCTGCCGCGCGGCCAGTTCCTGGCGCTGGGCCCCGCCGTGTCGCGCCGCCCGATCTCGGTCACCATCGGTTCGGTCGAGACCTCGGCGCGTAGCGGCAGTCCCAAGCTGATGCCGCTCCCCTCGGCTCCGCCCGAGGACCTGCAGGGCCTGCTCTTCGCCCCGGGCGACGACCTGCCGCCGCCCCCGCCGCCGCCGCGCGCGCCGGTGCCGACCAGCGACGACCTGCTCCGCGCGATCAGCAAGTCGGGCCCGGTCCTGACCCCGGCCGCGCCGAGCAACGAACCCGCCATGCCTGACGAGGAGCGGGACGCGGTGATCAACCAGGTGCTGCGCGAGATGTGCGAGGACCCGGAGGCGACCTATCGCCAGCCGGCGGTGCTGTTCCAGGATTTCGGCGTGCGCTGCCGCATGGCGCGGCTGCCGCAGCATGGGCTCGACCTCGCCGCCTTTCGCCGCCGCCTGGCGATGGCGCGGGCGGGCCTGCCCGACGACCTCGACGAAGGCTGGCTCGACGCGATGGCGATCGGCGCGACCCTGCCCGAGGACATGCTCGCCCCCTTCCTGCTGGTCGCCAACGCCGCGCGTGACGGGCGCGAGGCGCCGTCCGACAGCCTGCTGGCCCAGGTTTACGGCACCCATTCGCAGGGCCGCGTCCGCCGTCTGATCGCCTATATGGAGGAGCAGGGCATCTTCGTCCTGCGCACCGACCTGTCGGGCAAGCGGTCGATCAACATCCCCCGCCTCGGCTGGACCACCGCCGCGACCCTGCCCGAAGCGGCGGAGTAGGGGCCCTCAGGCCGCCGGGAACAGCAGCGGCGGATCGCCGGGCCGCCACGGATCGGGCCGGACCATCGCGGCCGCGAACAGCGCCGATGCCAGTTGCCGCGCCAGCCAGTCATGGACATGGGGCAAAGGCTGCGCGTCGAACCAGCCACGGTCGGCTTCCGCGAACTGGCGGACGAAGGGGAAGATCGCCGCGTCGGTCAGGCCGCGCGCGGGACCGTCCAGATGCGAAGCCCGGCCGAGCCGTTCTTCCAGCACCGCGAGCAGGTCGAGCCCTGCCGCCCGGTGCTCGGCGCGGTCGGAGCCGTGCCGGTCCGGATATTTGTAGCGGTCGAGATGGTGCTTGAACGGCCCGTCATTGGCGGCGATCAGCGCCGCATCGGCGCGGTCGAGCCAGCCCTCGGGATCGGCCTGCCCGAGCGTCCAGCGCATGATGTCGAGGCTCTGGTCGATCACCTCGCCGTCGGGCAGGTGCAGCACCGGCACGGTCGCCTTGGGCGATGCCGCGATCAGCGCGGCGGGCTTGGCGGACAGCTTGACCTCGCGCAGCTCGCAGACCGTGCCGCTGACCAGCAATGCCAGCCGTGCCCGCATCGCATAGGGGCAGCGGCGAAAGCTGTAGAAGATGGGTCTAGCCGGCATCGCGCGGCGCGGTCGTCGCGCCGACATGCGCGACTCCGCGCGCGGCGGCGAGCGTCTCCTGCCGGTGCCGCTCGGCATAGCCGGCACGCTGTTCGTCGCTGCGCGTGGCGGCGCAGGCGGGGCAGCTCACCCCCTCGACATAGAGCGGCGAGGTGCGATCCTCGGGGCTGACCGGCATCCGGCAGCCATGGCAGAGCGCGTGGGTGCCGGGCGCGAGGCCGTGGCCGACGGCGACGCGCTGGTCGAAGACGAAGCACTCGCCTCGCCACAGGCTCTGCTCGGGTGGCACGGTCTCCAGATATTTAAGGATGCCGCCCTTGAGGTGATAGACCTGCTCGACCCCTTCGGCCTTGAGGAAGGCGGTCGACTTCTCGCAGCGTATCCCGCCGGTGCAGAACATCGCGACCCTGGGTTCCCGGCCGCCCTTGCCGAGCAGCCGTTCCCGCTCGGCCCGGAACCAGGCGGGAAAATCGCGGAAGCTGGCGGTGCCGGGATCGATCGCGCCATCAAAGCTGCCGATCGCGACCTCATAATTGTTGCGGGTGTCGATCACGATTGTCGACGGGTCGGAGATCAGCGCGTTCCAGTCCTCCGCCGCGACATAATGGCCGGTGCCTTCGAGCGGATCGATGTCGGGCTCGCCCATTGTCACGATCTCGCGCTTGTGGCGGACCTTCATCCGGTGGAACGGCATGGTCGCGGCGCGTGACAGCTTGACGTCGACATCGGCGCAGCCGGGCAGGGTGCGGACATGGGCGATCACCCGCGCGATCGCCGCGTCATCGCCCGCGATCGTGCCGTTGATCCCCTCCGCCGCGACCAGCAGCGTGCCCTTCACCCCGAGGCCGCAGCACAACCGGGCGAGCGGCGCACGCACCGCCTCGACGTCGGCGAAGCGCGCGAAACGGTAGAGCGCGGCGACGCAGACGGACGGGGCATCGAGAGGAGGTGATTCCATGCCCGGCCCTATGGCGCATCTCCGTCGGCCGAGGCAAATCGCGATCCGGTCAGGCCGGCCCGTCCGATAGCGGCTTGCCGCCCCGCGCGCGCAGGTCCTTGAGCAGCGTCTCCACCGCCCATCGGCAGGCGGTCGCCATCTGCGCGCCGTCCATGTCCCACTGATCGCGCATCTCCAGCCAGGGCGTGGTGTGCAGCACCTGGAGCATCGCCGTCGCCAGCAGCCGGTCCTCGGGCGGCAGTTCCTTCACCGCGTCCGCCGTCGCGGAGACATAGGCCGCCCGCCGCCGTTCCTTCTGGGCAAGCCGGACCGCGCGGCCCTGCGGCGTCGCCCGGACGATCGTGGCGAGGCCGGCGATCCGGTCGAAGCTTTGGAAGATGGAGAGCATCGACGAGGTCAGCTCCGCCTCGCTGTCCGGGAAGCGGACGGCGGCCCCGCCGGCCAGGCTCACGACCCGATCCCAGAGCGGTTGCATCAGCGCGTCATGATCGGGGAAATAACGATAGACGGTGCGCCGGGCGACGCCGGTCCGTTCGGCGACGCGATCGTGGTTGATGTCGATCCCCTCGCTCAGCAGCGCGATCAGGCTGTCGAGGATGCGGGTGCGGACATCCTCCTTGTGGCGTTCGCGTGCGGATATCGGCGGGGAGGCTTCGGTCATGGCCTGGCGCTAATATGTGGCACGAAAAGTGTCAAATAAGTATTGACACATTTTATGCCATATTCCATGGGGCGAGCGATCAGGGAGACATCCATGCTGTTCCACATGTCGATCGCCGCCGCCGACCCGCGCCACGTCGCCACCGTCCTTGCCGAGCTGATCGGCGGGGAGGCGATGCCCTTTCCGCCCGTGTCGCGGGACGGCTGGATCGCGCTGGCCGACGACGGCCACGGCACCTCGATCGAGGTCTATCCGGCGGGAACGCTGCTGCGCGAAGCGGAAGGGGATGCCGACGCCTATGGCGAGCCGGGCGGGCTCGACCGTTTCACTGCCACCCATGGCGCACTAGGCACCGCGCTGGAGATTGAGGAGGTCATGGCGATCGCCCGCCGCGAGGGCTGGCCGGCCAAATATCGCAAGCGCGGCAACATGTTCGGTGTCGTCGAGTTGTGGATCGAGGGCCGGCAGATGATGGAGATCCTCACCCCGTCGATGCAGGCCGAATATCTCGCGACGATGACGCGGGCGCAGTGGGGCGCCCGGCTCGCCTCCGGCGCGCCTCTCTAGCGGCGGTCACGCACCGTGCCGCCGTCGGCCCGCCAGCGCAGCTCATAGGTGACGAGGAAGCCGTCATGGTCCGACAATCGGGGCAGCGCCCCGCCGTCGAACATCGCCTCGACCCGGATCGGCCGGATCGCCACCATCGGGCTCGACCGGAAGAGCTGCAGGTCCTGCGTGTCCATCCAGGGTTCGTCGCCGTCCCATGACATCCGCACGTCGCAGCCATGGTCCGGCGCGACGCACCAGCGATGGACGATCTCCAGCGGCACGTAGCGCGAGAAGTCGGCGAAACGCTCCTCCGACCAGCGCATGTTGAAATCGCCGCCGAAGATCAGCGGATAGGCCGGCTCGTTGACCCCGGCGATGAAGCCCGATGCCTCGCGCGACTGGCGCATATGCGCGGCGAGGGCGCGGGGCTTCGGCGCGCGCGACGCGCCCTGCGAGTTCATGTGGGTGTCGTAGAGCTCGACCGGCACCGGCACGCCGGGCATGTGCAGCAGCGCGCGGACGATGCCCTTGTTGGCAAGGCAGTCGATCCCCGCGCAGGATCGCAGGCCGTAGGGGTGGAGCTCGATCCCGTCGAGCGGATAGCGCGAGGCGATGGCCAGCCCGCTGCCGAGCAGCTTGAGCCCGAGCTCGCCCCGTCGGAAGCGCGACTTGCCCGGCAATGGTTCGTCGGTCGCGCGACCCGCAAAGGTCAGCCGCTGCGGGCCCGCGACGATCGCAGGATAGCCGCTTGCCGCCACCGCTCGCTTGGCCCTGCCGCTGAACATCTCCTGGAACATCGCCACGTCGGGAGCTTCCCCCCGTTCGCGCAGCTCGGCGAGCCGGCGGCCGATCTCGCGAAGCTGCGTCTTGCGCCCCTTGCGCGCGGGCCAGCCGAGCCCTTCGATATTGTAGGTCAGCACCGACAGGGTGGTGCGCATCTCGCCGGGCGTCTCGGCCGCGACGATGGCGGGCGCGGGCGCCTTCGCGGCCGGCAGCACACGGATCGGCGGGGGCGGTGCGCAACCGGCCAGGGCAGGCAGCAGCAGCAAGCCGGACAGTCGCCCGAGCCACGATGTCATCGTCGGGATCGTCCTAGTTGAGGAAACGTCCCAGATCGGCCATGTCGACCTGCACCTCGCGCCGGCCGACATGGTCGGGCTGCGAGACGATGCCGTCCTTCTCCAGCCGCTCGATCAGCCGCGCGGCGGAATTGTAGCCGATGCGGAGCTGCCGCTGCAGCCAGCTCGTCGAGGCCTTGCGGTTCTCGACGACCAATTGGATCGCGCGGCGATAGGTCTGCGTCTCGGGATCGTCGGGGCCCGACGGGCCGCCCTCCATCGCGAAGCCGCCGTCCTCGGGTTCCTCGGTCACGGCCTGGATATAGTCGGGGGTGCCCTGCTCGCGCCAATGGTCTGCGACCGCGCGAACCTCGTCGTCCGATACGAACGGGCCGTGGACGCGGATGATCTGCTTGCCGCCGGCCATGTAGAGCATGTCGCCCTTGCCCAGCAGCTGCTCGGCGCCCTGCTCGCCCAATATGGTGCGGCTGTCGATCTTGCTGGTGACCTGGAAGCTGATGCGGGTCGGCAGGTTGGCCTTGATCACGCCGGTGATGACGTCGACCGACGGGCGCTGCGTCGCCATGATCAGGTGGATGCCCGCCGCGCGCGCCTTCTGCGCCAGCCGCTGGATCAGGAATTCGACCTCCTTGCCGGCGGTCATCATCAGGTCGGCGAGCTCGTCGACGATGACGACGATCTGCGGGAGCGGCTCGAACTCGAGCTTCTCCTCCTCGTAGATCGGCTGGCCGGTCTCGGCGTCGTAGCCGGTCTGGACGCGGCGGCCGAGCGGCTGGCCCTTGGCCTTCGCCGTGCGCACCCGCTCGTTGAAGCTGGCGAGGCCGCGCACCCCGACCGACGACATCATCCGGTAGCGGTCCTCCATCTGCTCGACCGCCCATTTGAGCGCGCGCACCGCCTTTTGCGGCTCGGTCACGACCGGGGAGAGCAGGTGGGGGATGTCGTCGTAGATGCTGAGTTCGAGCATCTTCGGATCGATCATGATCATCCGGCACTGGTCGGGCGTCAGCCGGTAGAGCAGCGACAGGATCATCGAGTTGATGCCGACCGACTTGCCCGATCCGGTGGTGCCGGCGACGAGCAGGTGGGGCATCGGCGCGAGGTCGGCGATCACCGGATCGCCGCCGATATTCTTGCCGAGGACGAGGGCGAGGCCGCTCGACAGCTCCTCGAACGCGTCGCTGGCGATCAGCTCGGACAGCGACACCGTCTCGCGCTTGGCGTTGGGCAGCTCGATGCCGATCACGGTGCGGCCTGGGATCACCGCAATGCGCGCCGACATCGCCGACATGTTGCGGGCGATGTCGTCGGCCAGCGCGATCACGCGGCTCGCCTTGATGCCGGCGGCGGGTTCCAGCTCGTACATGGTGACGACCGGGCCGGGGCGGATCTCGACGATCCGGCCCTTGACGTTGAAGTCGTCGAGCACCGTCTCCAGCAGCCGGGCGTTGCGCTCCAGCGCCGCCTTGTCGATCGTCCTGCCCGAGGAGGGCGGCGCCGGCGACAGCAGCGACAGGCTGGGCAGCTTATAGGTGTCGCCGAGCGGCAGCGAGCTCTGCCGCTCGCGCGCGACCGCCTTGGCCGAGGGGGCGGCCGCCTTCTTGCGGTCGGCGATGACGGGCGGCGGCGCCGGTTCCTCCTCCTCGTCGATCGGCGCGTGGCGCGGCGGGCGGACGGGGAGGGGCGCCTTGTCGATCGTCTCGATATCGTCGGCGTCGAAGGGGATCTCGTCCTCGTCATAGGGCTCGGACGGGCGGCGCGCATAGGCGCCGCGCCGGAACAGCCAGTCGCGCTCGTCGGCCATCAGGCCAAGGCCCCAGACCCATAGCGACAGGCCGAGGATGGCGAGCAGCGCGGCGCTGCCGAGACGCGCGCCATTGGCGATCACCGGATCGGCGATCTGATCGAGGCCGAGACGGGCGAGCGCGGCGCCGGCCAGGCCGAGGCTGCCGCCGAAGCCGGCGGGCAGGCCGGCAACCGATCCGCCCCGGAACAACCCCAGACCGATTCCGATCACCGCGACCGCGCACAGCGCGATGGCGAGCGAGCGGCCCCAGCGCCCGACCGGATGGCCACGCCACAGCCGCAGTCCCCAGACCAGCCCGAGCGGCAGGACGAGCGCGACGGCCGGCCCGAAGATGCTGAGCGCGAGGTCGGCGATCCACGCACCGACCGGGCCGAAGACGTTCTGCGAAGGGCCGCCGGCCGCCGTGTTCATCGACGGATCGGTGACATGATAGCTGGCGAGGACGAAGCCGGACGCGATCGTCCCGCCGATCAGCGCGATCGCGGCGCAGATCGATCCGGCGCGGCGGCCGAGCCCTGCCAGCGCCGCGCGCCAGCCGCCCGGCTCCGCCGCCGTCGGTACGACCTCTTCCCCCGCGATCCTGATGCTGCGACTTGCCATGGCCCAAGAATCCCATAGCGCGGAGTCGCGGTCAAGCGACGGCCCGATCGGCCCGTCTCATCGCCCCCAAGCCGTCACCCCGGCGGAGGCCGGGGTCTCAGAAGAGTCGCGCGACCTCCCATCCGTCCCAGCCTCCTGAGACCCCGGCCTCCGCCGGGTGGCGATTGCGGTTAGGTGGTGGCATGTCCGCCGCCGACGCCCTAAAGCGGGTCCCATGGAACGGCAGGACGTCATCATTCTCGGCGGGGGCCTGGTCGGCCTCACCCTCGGTATCGCGCTCGCGCGGCACGGCATCAGGGCGGCGGTGATCGATCCCGCCGATCCCGACAAGGTGCTGGCGAGCGGCTTCGACGGTCGCGCCTCGGCCGTGGCGAGCGCGCCGTGGCGGATGCTCGACGCGATCGGCGTCGGCGCGCATCTCCAGGGCCGCGGCTGCCCGATCGACGCGATCCGGGTGCAGGACGGCCTCAGCCCCGAAAGCCTGATCTTCGAGCCGTCGGCGGATGATGGCGCGCTCGGCCATATGTTCGAGAATCGCGACCTGCGCATCGCGCTCGACACCACGGCGCGCGCGGCCGACGGGCTGACCCTGCTGCGTCCCGCCCGCCCGGTCGACGTCCACCGCGATTTGGACGGGGTGCGCGTCACGCTGGCTGACGGTCGCGAAGTCGAGGGATCGCTGCTGATCGGCGCCGAGGGCCGCCAGTCGCCGACCCGCGAGGCCGCCGGCATCACCTGCGCTCGCTGGAGCTACGACCATGTCGCGATGATCGCTTCGATCGCGCATGAGAAGCCGCACGGCAACGTCGCCTATGAGATCTTCTATACGACCGGCCCGTTCGCGATCCTGCCGCTGGTCGACGATGCCGAGGGGCGTCACCGCTCGGCGCTGGTCTGGACCGTCGACAAGAAGCACGCCCCGGCGATGCTGGGCCTGCCCGACCGCGCCTATCAGGCCGAGGCGGAGAAGCGGATGGGCGGCATGCTCGGCAAGGTGTCGCTGATCTCGCCGCGCTCCTCCTATCCGCTCGGCTTCCACCATGCCGCGCGGATCACCGACACGCGCCTCGCCCTCGTCGGCGATGCCGCGCACGGCATCCACCCGATCGCCGGCCAGGGCGTCAACCTCGGCTATCGCGACGTCGCGGCGCTGACCGAGGTGCTGGTCGAGGGGATGCGTCTCGGCCTCGATCCGGGCGATGCCCAGCTCCTCGCCCGCTACCAGCGCTGGCGCAGCCTCGACAGCTTCATGGTCGCGGCCTCGACCGACGGCCTGACCCGCCTGTTCGGCATCCCCGGCCGCACCGCCCGCACCGTGCGCCGCATCGGCCTCGGCGCGGTCCAGCGGCTCGGCCCGCTCAAGGGCCGCTTCATGGCCGAGGCGCGGGGCGAGACGGGCAAGTTGCCCCGGCTGCTGCAGGGCATGGCGATCTGAGAAGGCTGCGGGGGGGGGGAGAATTGGCCAATATCACGCGACGCCGCACGGGGGAGTTCCTGCGCAAACTCTTCGAATTGCTGATGGTGGAACCGGAAGGAATGCCGGCAGCCGCTGCAATTGACGCGGTTCGAGACGCCGTGCCGCTGACCGATTTCGAAGCAGGACAATATTCGTCCGGTGGTCAAAGATTCGAGAAAATCGTGCGCTTTGCGACTGTGGACTGTGCCAAGGCTGGCTGGTTACACAAGAACAAGGGTATTTGGAGTATCACGGAGGCAGGCCAAAAGGCCTATGCGCAATATCCGGATCCCGAGGTGTTCTACAGGGAAGCCTGCCGGCTTTACGCGATTTGGAGGGGCCAGCGCGATAAGTCCGCTGTCAAGCCTGGTGAGGCGGCGGCGCCGGAGGCGATCGAAGAAGCGGCGGAAAAATTGAGCGTTACCGTGGAGGAAGCGCTCGACCATGCCTGGGCCGAAATCTCAACCTTTCTACACTCAGCAGATCCATTTGAATTTCAGGAAATGGTCGCCGACCTCCTGAGGGGGATGGGGTATCATGTTTCGTGGGTTTCCCCGCCGGGGAAAGACAACGGGGTGGATGTGATAGCCTTCGCCGATCCGTTCGGCGTGACGGGTCCGCGGATCAAGGCGCAGGTCAAACGATGGCAGCAAAAGGTCGATAGCGACGGGTTGAAGTCATTTCTTGCGACGCTGACCAGCGGTGACGTCGGCATCTACATCTGCCTGGCCGGCTTCACCAGAGATGCGCAGGACTATGCGCGCAATCAGGAAACCAGGCGCGTGACGCTTATTGACGCACGGCGGTTTTTCGACCTGTGGGTGGAAAATTATGCCAGCCTGGCTGACGAGGCCCGCCGTCGCCTGCCTGTTGTGCCGGTCTATTTTCTTGCGCCTAGGGAGGGATAGCCCCCGTCAGGGCTCATCCAGCCGCCGCGCTTCCTCGAACAGCATGACCGGAACGCCGGCGCGGATCGGGAAGGCGAGGCCGGCGGCTTCGGAGACCAACTCCCCGGCCGCCTCGTCATAACGCAGCGGCGTGCGCGTCACCGGGCAGACCAGGATCGCGAGCAGATCGGGGTCGAGCCCCGGCCCGGCCGTCATTGCAGCGTCGCCGGCTCGTCGTCGCCGCGCCGGAAGAAGCCGAGGAACTGGGCGAGCAGGTCGGCGCGGTCGGCCAGCGTCCGGGCTTCGAGCAGTGCCTGCTTGGCGGCGCTGTCAAACGGCGCGATCGCGGATATGGCGTTGACCAGCGTTTCGTCATCGAGCCGACTGACCCCGGTCCAGTCGACCGCGACGCCGCGGCTGTCGGCGAAGCGGCGTGCCTCGCGCTCGATCTCGGCGCGGACGATGCTGGGCAGCGCGTCGGGCGCCACGGCGTCGTCGAATGCGGTCAGGTCCGCCTCGACCTGCCGGAACGGCGTCGCGACGTCGAGTTCGCGCAGCAGGCGGAAGCGGGTGAGGCCTTCGAGGACGATGTTGAAGCGGCCGTCGTCGAGCCGCTCGACCTCGCGGATATGGCCGACGCAGCCGACGTCGAACAGCGTCGGCGGCTCGCGGTCGTCGCGCGGCTGGATCATCGAGACGCGGCGGTCGCGCGCCAGCGCGTCGGTGACGAGCGCGCGGTAGCGCGGCTCGAAGATGTGCAGCGGCAGATGGCCGCGCGGGAATAGCAGCGCGCCCGCCAGCGGGAAGATCGACAGGCGCTCGGCCATGATCGCGGCCGTCAGGTGAACAGCAGCGCCGACAGGCGCCGCCGCTGCTCGCGCACCCACGGATCCTCGAGCCCGACCACTTCGAGCAGCTTGAGCAGCCGCTGCCGCGCCGCATCCTCATTCCAGGCGCGATCGCGGGCGATGATCTCGAGCAGGTTGTCGGCGGCGCCGTCGCGGTCACCGGCCGCCATCAGCCCGCCGGCCAGCTCGAAGCGCGCCTCATGGTCGTCGGGGTTCGCCGCGACCCTGGCGCGCAGCGGGCCGAGATCGTCGACCGGGGCGGCCTCGCGGGCGAGCGCGACGGCCGCCTGGGCCCGCGCGATCGGCGCCTCCTTGGCCTTTTCGGGCGGAAGCTGGGCGAGCAGCGCCTCGGCCTCGTCGACCTGGCCGGCCTTGACCATCGCACGGGCGAGTCCGCTGATCACCTCGACATCGTCGGGCGCCATCTCGACGAGTTGGCCGAACACCGACAGCGCGCGCTCGACGTCGCCGGCTTCCAGCACCTCCTCGCCCATCGCGATCAGCGGAGCGATGTCCTCATGCATCTTGTCGGCGGCGCCCTGGATCGGCAGCTGGCGCAGGATCTGGTCCAGCATCTGCTTGAGCTGGCTCTCGCTGCGCGCCTGGGTGAGGTCCGCGACGAGCTGTCCCTGGAACAGCGCGTAGACGGTGGGGATCGACTGGACGCGGAACTGCGCCGCGATCATCTTCTGCTCGTCGACATTGATCTTGGCGAGGACGACGCCCTTGTCGGCATAGTCGGCGGCGACCTTTTCGAGCACCGGTGCCAGCGCCTTGCACGGCCCGCACCATTCGGCCCAGAAATCGAGGATGACGAGCGACGTCATCGACGGTTCGACGACATCGCGCTTGAACGCCTCGATCGCTTCCCGATCCGCCGCGCTCATCCCCAGGGTTGCCACCGATGATTCTCCCACATGCCCTTTTCGTGTCCCCTTATGTGGGACGCCGCCCGCTTATGCCAAGGCCTCGAAACTTTTTCGAGAATCAGGCTTGCGGAGGGAGGACCCCCACGCTAATAGCCGCGCCTCGACGGCAGGCATGGCCCGCCGGAGACGCCAGAGCGGGCGTAGCTCAGGGGTAGAGCACAACCTTGCCAAGGTTGGGGTCGAGGGTTCGAATCCCTTCGCCCGCTCCAGTTTTCCGGGGTTTTTGACAAACCCCCTTCCTGAAAACCGATGATGTTTCCTGTCCGGTCCTGTTCGGATGGCGATCGTCATCATGCTCGCATGGCATGGCGATGCGGGCCGCACGGCATGCGCCGCCATTCGTCTGGAACCCGCCATGCGGCCCAGGCCGTTTCGGGCCCGGGCCGATAGAGCACGATCCTAGCCTTCGTCGAGCATCACGCCCGCGCGGATCACCGTGTGCGACAATATCCCCTCATGGCCCAGCTCGAAGCCGACGCCCGATTGCTTGGTGCCGCCGAAGGGCAGCGAGAGGTCGAGGATATTGTGGGTGTTGATCCACACCGTGCCGGCCTTCAGCCGCTCGAAATAACGGTTGGCGGTCCGCAGCCCCTCCGTCCAGATGCTGGCGCCGAGGCCGAAGGCGGTGTCGTTGGCGATGCGCAGCGCCTCCTCGTCGTCCCGGAACGGGAAGGCGCACAGCACCGGGCCGAAGATCTCCTGCTGCACCGTGGGATGGCCATGGTCGAGGCCGGTGATCACCGCCGGGGTGAAATAGCTCCCGCTGCCCTCGACGATCTCGCCGCCGATGACCTGCGCCCCGGACTCGCGGGCGCGGTCGACATGGCCGGCGACGCGGGCGCGGTGGTCGGCGCTGACCAGCGGACCCATCATCGACGCCGGGTCGAGCCCCGGCCCGAGCCGGATCGACGCCGCGATCTCGGCGACGCCGGCGACCACCCGGTCGAAATGCTTTGCATGGATCAGCGCACGCGATCCGGCGCAGCAATTCTGCCCGGAATTGCCGTAGATCGCCCAGGCCGCGCCGGGGATCGCCTTTTCGAGATCTGCGTCCTCGGCGATGATCAGCGGCGATTTGCCGCCCAGTTCGAGATTATAATGCTTGAAGCTGCGGGCGGCCTGCTCGGCGATGATCTGGCCGACCCGGGTCGAGCCGGTGAAGTTGATCTTGTCGACCCCGGGATGCTCGATCAGCGCCCGGCCGGTGACCTCCCCGGTGCCGGTGACGACGTTGACGACGCCCGGCGGAACCCCCGCCGCGTCGCACAGCTCGGCGAGCCGCAGCGCGGTGAGCGAGGTCAGCTCGGACGGCTTGAGGACGATGGTGCAGCCCGTCGCCAGCACCGGCGCCAGCTTCCACACCGCCTGACAGAGCGGCACGTTCCACGGCGTGATCGCGGCGACGACGCCGACCGGGAAGCGCCGCGTGAAGCCGTTGAAGCGCAGGTTCGGCAGATAGGGGACCGAAAGGTCCATCGTCTCGCCATGGAGCTTGGTCGCCCAGCCCGCCATGTAGCGCAGCGTGTGAACCGACAGGTCGGCGTCGAACAGGCGGGTGTTGGCGATCAGCTTGCCGCTGTTGACGGTCTCGATCTCGGCCAGCGACGATGCTTCGTCGCGAATCAGATCGGCCAGGCGGAGCATGATCTCCTCGCGCTGGTGCGGGCGCATCCGTGCCCAGGCCGGATCCTCCAGTGCACGCCGCGCCGCCTTCACCGCGGCGTCGACGTCGGCCGCGCTCGCCTGCGCGATGCGGCCGACCTCCTGTCCGCTGCTCGGATCGGTCACCGGCAGCGTCTCGCCGCGCTCGGCGGCGCGCCATTCTCCGTCGATGAACAGCCCCTTGGTGCCGCCGATGAACTCGCGTGCCTTCGTGCTCAGCCGCGAAAGGTCGTTGGCCGTCGTCATGGGATCGTCTCCTGATATGTCGTGCGTTTATCCGGCCACCTGGCTCAGCCCGATGCGGGCGAAGACGTCGGGGCGGCGGCGGCGCAGAAGCAGGGCCTGCGCCGTCCCGATCCCGGCGATCGCGAGGAGCAGCGCGGGCAGCCGGTTGATCAAGGTCGAATCGGTGCCGGTCAGCAGCGGATAATTGGCGACCGAGAGGATCGTGCCGGTTGCCAGCATCGCGCCACCGGCGAAGGGGAAGAGCGAGACCGGGCCGAACCGTCCGGTCCGCTTCCTCAGGAAGACGGGCACGGCGAAGGCGGTGATCGTCAGCAGCGCCATCAGCCCGACCGATCCGAAGCCGGTCAGCGCGGTGGTGAGCGACAGCAGCGGGTCGAGACCGGCCAGCGCGAACAGCGAGATCACCACCGACAGCACCAGGATGACCGGCAGGCCGGCGTTGAACGGTGCGCCGTTGATCGGGCGGGTCCGCGCGAGGCGCGCGGGCAGGGCTCCGTCGCGCGCCAGCGCGAAGACGTAGCGTGCGCTGTTGTTGAACAGGCCGAGCACTGCGGCGAAGGCGCTGCTGATCACCAGCAGCGACAGGATCGCCTCGCCCTGCCGCCCGAGATAGTGGCGCGCCAGGCCGAACACGAATTGCCCGGGGTCCTTGCCGGCTGCCGCCGCGATGCCGGGGCCGCTTGCGACGATGAAGGCATAGGCCGTGAAGACGTAGAACAGGCAGATCACGCCGATCGCGGCATAGGTCGCACGGGGGATGCTGACCTCCGGGTCGCGCGCCTCCTCCTGATAGATCGCCGTCGCCTCGAAGCCGATCACCGAGTTGAAGGCATAGATGGCGCTGACGCCGAGGCCCGGCGCGAGGACGACCGACGGGGCGAAGATGCGGCCGGGCGATCCGAAGCCTTCGGCCAGCAGGATCGCTGCGTCGAGTGCGAGGATGGCGATCACCTCCGCCCCCAGCGCGATCGCGAGCAGCTTGGCGGTGAAGTCGATGCGGAAATAGGAGAGCAGCGTCAGGATCGCGATCACCGCCAGCGCGCTCACGCCCCAATGGACGAAATCCAGCCCCAGCATGTGGAGCAGGCTGGTGACGAAATAGGACAGCGCCCCCAGCGTCGCGCAACACAGAGCGACATAGGAGACCAGGGCGACATAGGAGCCGGCGAGCCCCGCCACCCGGCCGAAGGTCTGTGCGATGATCGCGTAGAAGGCGCCGGCGTTGCGGATATGGGGCAGCAGGCGGACATAGCCGATCGCGAACAGCGCGATCGCCAGGCCCGACAGCGCGTAGGTCCCCGCGACCCCCATGCCGTTGCCCAGCGCGAAGGAGATCGGCATGGTCGCGACGACGATCGCCATCGGTGCGGCGACGGCGAGCACCATGAAGGTGATGTCGACGCTGCCGAGCACGCCTTCCGCCAATACGCCCTTCGCGGGCTGGTCATCGGCGGGGCCGGACGAGGAACGGGTCCGTTCGTGCAAGGGGCGGTCTCCGGATGGCAGGGATGAAAGCCATGCTTCGTGGCAATGCGCGTGCAGTTCAACCGCGATCGGCGGCGAAAATGTTGCCGGGGACGCAACAACAGCCTGGCCCGTGGATATTGACGGCCGTCGCGCCCGGCCATCATATCGCCGGACATGGCCGGCGACCTCGGCGCGTCGCGGTACCGAACGGGGATGAGCAATGAGCAGCGGCCAGGACAGCGCCGACACCGTCAAACGTTTCTTCGACGCGTTCAACGCCGGCGATATCGCGGCCGCCTTCGCGACTCTGTCGCCGGACATCGAATGGACCTACCATGGTCCGCGCGACCGGATTCCCTTCGCCGGTACGTTCGCCGGCCATGCCGGCGTGCAGGATTTCTTCGCCCGGGTCGGCCAGGTGATCGAGGTCAAGGAGATGACTCCGCTCTCGCTGGTGGGCGTGGGCGATCAGGTGTTCGGACGCGGGATCGAGCACAGCATGTCGCTGGCGACCGGCAAGGAATATCGGGTGCAATGGTCGCACGTCTATGAGGTGAAGGACGGCCTGATGACGCGCTTCGACGAGTTCATCGATACCGCGGCCGTCGCCGGCTGTCTGGACGGGCGGGATTGACGATGCGCCCTTCCCTTCCTCTTGATCCCGGATCCCCAGGGGGCGGTGGAGCCATGGCCCATGTCTGATCAGGGTGCGGTGGCCCGGCGGGTGGCCGAAAAATGCCGGCAGTTCGAGAACCGCTTCCGGGCGGGCCAGCTCGCCGTGATGGTCCAGGAATTCTACCTGCCCGACGCGATCATGGAGGGGCGCGAACTGCCGGCCCAGATCGGCCATGAGGCGATCACCCGGCTGTTCATCGAGGTCCGTGAGGTCTGCCGCTCGATCGAGATCGAGATCGATCCGATCACGGTGATCGGCCCGGTCGCGTTCGGCAACATCACCAACCGCAACACGCTGATGACCGGCGACGTCGAGATCCATCGCGTGCTGATGATCTGGCAGGAGAAGGACGGCGACTGGTTCGTCTCGCGCGATTTCTTCTTCGCCGAGCAGGGCCTGTTGCTGAGCGAGCTCGACCTCGTCCCGCTGGTCGAGCGGCGACCGGCCCGCAATCGCAAGCCGCGCGGACAGGTCGCGTCGAAGGCGCAGGCACGGTAAGCCGCTAGATGCCGGGTATCAGCCGCCGCACCTACGAGATCAGCGTCCAGGACCACCGGCTGCAATATCTTTCCCTGTCGGCCCGGCACGGCTCGATGCGCGCCGCCGCCGACTATCTGGGGGTCGCGGCCTCGTCGATCAGCCGGCAGATCAAGCTGCTCGAACGGGCGCTGAGCATCGACCTGGTCGAGAAGGGCTCCTACAAGGTCCAGCTCACCGAAGCCGGGCAATTGCTGATCGAATATTATGAGCGTCGGGTCGTCGAGCATCAGGAGCTGTTGGCGCGCCTTGCCGAGCTGCGCAGCACGCGGACCTCGACGATCCGCATCGTCGTTGCGCAGGGCCTGCTGGCGGTGCGCTTCCTGAAGGCCTTCTCCACCGTCTCGACCAAATATCCCGACATCAACATCGAGATGAAGGCGGCCGACGGCGACGAGGCCGAGCGGCTGGTGCTCAACGACGGGGCGCAGCTCGGCCTGCTGTTCGACACCGCCCAGGACGTGCGGCTGAAGCTGCTCGCGACCAGCCGGCAACCCTTTTCGCTGTTCATGTCGGAGAAGCATCCGCTGGCGCGGGAGGAGGCGATCTGGCCGGTGCAGATCTCTGGCGAGCGACTGGTGCTGCCTGACGCCGGCTCACGCCTGCTCGAGATCATCCATTCGGTGTTCACCGAACGCGGCCTGCCGCTCAACATCGTCATGAAGTCCCCGTCGATCCAGGTCATCCTCGACAGCGTCGCGCAGGGCATGGGTGTGACCATGCTGCCAAGCATCCTGGGGCATCCCGCCGCGGCGATCGGTGGCATCGTCGAGCGACCGATCCTGAGCGACGAGCTATCCGACATCCGGCTCCACCTGGTCAGCCGCGCCGGCCGCCGCATGACGCCGGCGGCGCTCGCCCTGCAGAATGCGCTGGTGCGCGAGATGCACCGGCTCGACGAGGAGCAATCCGCCCAGCCTCCGGCGCGCGGCTGACGCCGGCCGAATTCCCCGGCGTCGAAAAGCAACGTTGCGGATCGCGCAACAACTGCGGGTCCCGGTGCCGTTGTGATCGCCCCGGCCTTCGACGACCTTCCGCCAAAATCAAGCGCAGCGTGAAATTATCCACGCGGAAAGGGAAAGAATGTCAAAGTCCAACCGGGTCAGGATCATGCTTCTCGGCGGCGTCGCGCTATGGCTGGGCGCCGGCGCGGCCCAGGCCCAGGTCGCCGCGGATTCGGCCGACGATGCGGCCGGCGGCCTGCAGGAGATCGTGGTCACCGCGCAGAAGCGGGCCCAGAACATCCAGCAGGTGGGCATCGCCATCACCGCGGTGACGCCCGAGCAGATCGCCAACCGCAACATCGCCAGCAGCGCCGATCTCGCCGGCAAGGTGGTCGGGCTGGAAAGCTATTCGCCCTACGGTCCCGGTACCTCGTCCAACGTCGTGATCCGCGGCATCGGCCTCAACGACTTCGGCGAAGGCCATGAGGCGCCGGTCACCTCCTATGTCGACGAATTCTACATCGTCGCGGTCCCGGCGGTCGACTTCGCGCTGTTCGACCTCGACCGGGTCGAGGTGCTGCGCGGTCCGCAAGGGACGTTGTTCGGTCGCAACTCGACTGGCGGCCTGATCAACTACATCACGAAGCGTCCGAGCCAGACCGCCGAGGGCTATCTCTCGGCCAGCTACGGCCGCTTCAACGACCTCAAGCTCGAAGGCGCCGCGACCGCGCCGCTGAGCGACACGGTGTCGATGCGCCTGTCGGGCACCTCGCGCCATAGCGATGGTTTCCAGAAGAACATCAACCCCGCGCTTGAGCGCGGCGGCCAGGCCGGATCGGATGCCGCCCGCCTGCAGCTCCGCTATCAGGGCGACGACGGCTGGGACATCCTGCTCAAGGGCGAATATGGCCGGACCAGGACGACCCATGCCTATTATGAGAGCAAGACGGGCTTCGTCGACGCCAATGGCCTGGTGGTCACCGATCCGACGATCGTCGACGCGGTCGGCTATGCCGAGCGCAACACCCCGGCGGCGAAGAAGAATGTCGTCAGCACCAACGACGCCGCCTTCCTGCGCTCGTCGGGCTATTCGGGCCTGCTGCGGATCGAGAAGAAGTTCGGCGACACGACCTTCACCAGCCTGACCGGCTACCAGTCGTACAAGCGCCGGATGCAGGAGGACAGCGACGGCACCCCGAACCCGCTGGTCTTCGCGAGCTTCCCCTATCAGGGCAAGCAGCTGACCCAGGAACTGCGCCTCTATCATGACGGGCGGTCGACCCGCTGGACGGTCGGCCTCTACGGCATGCGCGCGCTGGGCAAGGACCAGCCGACCGCGGTATTCAACTTCCCGCTCGATGGCCCGACCGCCGTCAATCCGGCGACGGGACTCTACAACGGCACCTATTTCCCGATCAGCCTCAACGCCGACTGGCGGCTGCGGACCAATTCGGGTGCGGTGTTCGGCCAGATCGAGCAGGATTTCGGCAAGTTCACGGCGATCGCCGGCATCCGCGTGACCCGCGACCGCAAGACCTTCTCCGATCGCGACAATGCGGCGCTGCGCGATTGCGGCGGCGGTGCGGTGGGTGACTGCTTCCTTGTCAGCGACGGCGGCACCGGTACCCCGGTCCCGTTCCGGCTGAAGTACAGCGCCACCTTGTGGTCGGGGAAGATCGAGCTCGACTACAAGCCCAACCGCAACAACCTGTTCTACGCCAGCATCTCGCGTGGGACCAAGGCGGGCGGCTTCAACAACGGCTTCTATCCGACCGGAGTCTCGCTCGCGCGGATTCCCTATGGCGACGAAACGCTGATCTCCTACGAGGTCGGGCAGAAGTCGACGCTGTTCGATCGCAAGCTGCGCATCAACACCTCGGCCTTCTATTATGACTACAAGGACTATCAGGCGTTCAACTATGTCGGCCTGGCGGGCCTGATCACCAACCAGGACGCCACCGCCTATGGCATCGAGACCGACATCGAGGCGGCGGTGACGCCGGAGCTCCGCCTCTATGCGGCGGGAGCCTATCTGCACACCGAGATCGAGGACGTGGCGAAGGTCACCCCGGTGGGCACCACGGTCGTGGCCGATCGCCCGATGGCCTTCGCGCCGAAGTGGAGCGCGAGCGGCGGCGCGACCTACACGATCGAGCTGCCGAACGACCAGAGCCTCGCGCTCGACTGGAATTTCGAGACGCGCTCATCCCGCTACTCGGGCAATTTCGGCGATCCGGGCACCCAGCTCGAAGGCTATTTCAAGCATAATGCCTCGATCACCTACGAGGCGGCCGAGCATTGGCAGCTTCGCGCGTTCGTCGACAATATCAGCAACCGGCTCAACACCACCTATGGCGGTCCGTCCTTCGCGTCGCTTGGTATCATCCAGGTGCGCTACGCGATGCCGCGCACCTATGGTGCGGCCGTGCGCTATCGCTGGTAAGCTCCCGGCAAAGGACAGGACCCATGGACCAGCCAGCCCGGCCGACCGCCTATGTCAACGGCCGCATCTACACCGTCGATGCGGCCCGCCCCTGGGCGGAAGCGATCCTCGTGGAGGATGGAAGGATAGCGGGGGTCGGCCTTTCGGCCGACATCCTGGCCGCGGCGGGTGATGGGTGCGCCATCGTGGATCTGGGCGGCCGCATGGTCATGCCCGGTATCCACGATGCGCATGGCCATATCCTGCTCGCGGGGCTGAAGCACCGCTACGAATGCCGGCTTCCCGCCGATGCGCTGGGCCGCGACTATGGCGAGAGGCTGTGCGACTGCATCGCCTGTTCGCGCGGCAAGCTCAGCGGCTGGGTGATCGGCGGCGACTTCAACCCGACCCTGTCCGAGGCGGGGGAGGTCGACCGGAAATATCTCGACGAGAAATTTCCCGACACGCCTGTCTATCTCCACGACTATTCGCTTCATCACGGCCTCGCCAACTCCAAAGCGCTCGAGCTGGCTGGCATCACCGCCGACACGCCCGATCCGTTCGGCGGGCGGATCGTGCGCCGGGCCGGATCGAACGAGCCGACCGGCGAGCTGGTCGAGCGCGCCACCTGGAAGCTGTTCAACGTCCTGCCGAGTCCCGAGCCCGACGTGCATCGCGGCGCGCTGCGCTGGGCGCTGGAGACTGCGAGCCGGTTCGGCGTGACCGGCATCCAGGAGGCGTCGGCGAGCCGCCCCGAGCTGGAGATGCTGCAGGAGATCGATCGCGAGGAAGGCCTCGCGCTGCGCGTCTATGCGCATATCCCATGGCGTGAGGAGCATTTCGGCCATGCCACCACCGAGGCGCTCGACCGGCTGATCGAGGAGCGGAAGCGCTTCGCGAGCGAGCGGGTGAAGACCGATTTCGTCAAGGTATTCATGGACGGCTCGCCGCTCGGCCCGCATTTCACCGACGCCCAGATCGATCCCGCGACCGGGCAGCCGCAGCCCGGCAAGCTGCTCCACACCCGCGAGGAGATGGCGGCCGCGCTCGCGGCGTGGGACAGGGCGGGCATCACCGCCAAGATCCACTGCACCGGCGACGCGGCGGTGCAGCTCGTCCTCCAGGCGATGCGCGACATGCGGGCGGCGAGCGACGGCGGGACGATCCAGGAGATCAGCCATTGCTGCTTCGTCCAGCCGGACGACCTGGCCTCCTTCGCCGAACTCGACGTCACCGCCGAGATGTCGCCGCCGATCTGGTTCGGCGACATGCCCGAGCTCGCCGCCTTCCGCGACCGCGGCTATCCGTTCGGGACGCTGGCCCGGATGGGGACCCGCGTGACCGTCGGCACCGACTGGACCTTCCTGCCCGAACCGAACCTGTTTCCGGCATTGCAGGGGCTGATTCAGCACGGCGCGGAATCGGTCGACCTCGCCACCGGGATCGAGATGCTGACGCTGGCGGGTGCGCGGGCCGTCGGCGCCGACACGCTGACCGGTTCGATCGAGGTCGGCAAGTCGGCCGACTTCATCCTGCTCGACCGCAACCTGTTCGACGGTCCCGTCGACGAGATCGGGGAGGCGCGCGTGCTGGCGACGGTCTTCGAAGGGCGCATCGTCCACGATGTCCGATGAGGCTGCGCCGCTCCCGGTGCTGCTCGTCACCGGCTTCCTGGGGGCCGGCAAGACGACGCTGATCGGGCGGATGCTCGACGATCCCGCCTTCGCCGGCAGCGCGCTGCTGGTCAACGAGGTGGGCGAGATCGGGATCGACCAGGAACTGCTGGTCCGCAGCGGATCGCCGCCGCCGCAACTGCTCGCCAATGGCTGCGTCTGCTGCGTCATGAATGACGATCTCGGCCTCGCGCTGCGCGACCTCGATCTGCGGCGGCGCGACGGTTCGATCCCGCCCTTCGCGCGGGTGATCGTCGAGACGACGGGCGTCGCCGATCCCGCGCCGATCCTCGCGCGCTTCATCGCCGACGGCTGGATCCAGCGGCACTTCGTGCTGAGCGCGGTGATCACCCTGGTCGACGGCGTGCTGGGTGCGGAGACGCTGCGCAGCCAGCCCGAGGCGGCCAGCCAGGCGGCGCATGCCGACGCCATCCTGATCAGCAAGGCCGACCTGGCGGACGTCGACGCGATCGACCGCCTGCGCGGCCTGCTGTCGGCCACGGCGCCGCATGCGACGATCCTGGTCGCGGGTTCTGAGGAAGCGGCGGTGGGGCGGCTGCTGGAGCCCTTCCGCCTGCTCGGCCTGCGGGCGCTGCCGCAGGATCACGGCCGTGGCCATCATCACGGCCACGCCCACGACCATGCGCTCGTCACCACGGCGTCATGGCGCTTCGACGATGTGTTGCCATGGCCGGTGATCGCCGGGGCGCTCGACGACGTCGTCACCGCGCATCGCGGGCGGCTGATGCGGATCAAGGGGCTGTTGCGGGTCCGCGACGCCGACCGGCCGGTGGTGATCGACGCGGTGCAGGACCTGTTCCACCCGCCCCGCCTGCTCGACCGCTGGCCGAGCGACGACCGGTCGAGCCGGATCGTGATGATCAGCCGCGATACGAGCAGCGAGGACGCGATGCGCGCCCTTCGGCACACCTTGGCTCCTATGAACTGAGGCGTTCGAGCCGGTAGAAAGCGGGATCGACGATCGGCGCCGCGCCGGTGGCGAGATCGGCGGCGAGCCGTCCCGCGGCGGGCGAGGTGCCGAAACCATGGCCCGAGAAGCCCGAGGCGAGAGTCAGGCCGGGCAGCTTCGCGACCGGCGAGATGACCGGCAGCGAATCCGGGGTGACGTCGATCGTGCCGGCCCAGCTTTCCTCGATCACCGCATTGCCGAACGCCGGCCAGGCGGCGACGAGGTTGCGCATCGCCTCCGCATTGAGGCCCTCGTTCACCGGTGGGTCCATCGTCCGCACCCGCTCGAACGGTGAGGTCGCCGCCGCGCCCCAATGGCGCCCGAGCGCGAGATCGTTCACGAAATCGCGGCCGAGCGACAGCCGCACGTTCCGCCACTGCGCGCGCAGCATCGGCAGGTAGCGGTGGCCGATCAGCAGGCTGTCGGGGACCAGCGGCACGATGAAGGCGCCCCGCTGGGTGATCGTGTAGCCGCCGTCGGCGCGCTTGCGGAACGAGAAGTCGGGCGCGCCCACCGCGATCTCGGTCGGCCCCTCCATCGGCGCGGTGCGCAGCACCGAGGCGACCAGCGGCAGGGTGGGCAGCGACACGCCGAGATTGCCGAGGAAGCGCCGCGACCACAGGCCGCCGGCGAGGATGACCTGGTCGCAGCCGATCTCGCCGCGCTCGGTGACGACGCCGGCGACGCGGCCCGCCGCCATCGACAGGGTGCGGACCGCACAATCCTCGACGATGACCGCGCCCTTCGACAGCGCGGCGCGGGCGATCGCGCTCGCCGCAAGCGTCGGTTCGGCGCGCCCGTCGGTCGGCGAGTGGATGCCGCCGGCCCAGCCGCCGGTGCCGCCGGGCACGAGCCGGTCGATCTCCCCGGGGGTCAGCAGCCGCGCGTCGAGCGCCTTCCCGACCGCTTCCAGCCAGGCGCGATGCCCGGCCATCTCCGCCTCGGTCCGGGCGACGTACATGATGCCGGCGCGGCGATAGCCGACATCGGCGCCGACCCGCTCGGCCATCGCTGCCCACAGCCGTTCGGAGGCGAGCGAAAGCGGCAGGTCATGCTCCTCGCGCCCGATCTTGCGGATCCAGCCGAGGTTGCGCGACGACTGCTCTCCCGCGATCCGCCCCTTTTCGAGGACGGTCACCGGGATACCGCGCTCGGCCAGGGTCAGCGCGGCCATCAGCCCGACGATGCCGCCGCCGATCACGACCACCGTCGTCGATCGCGGCATCTCCTGCGAGGTCTGGACCGGAGTGATGCGTGGGGCCACGGCGCTGATCCTTGGGCTCGATGGGCGGGGAGGGGACGTCAGAGCGAAATGGCGATCTCTTTGACGTTGGCCTTCGCCGCGCCGCGATAGGCGGTGACCTCGATCTCGACCTTGTACTCGCTCGATCCGAGCGGCGGGCTGGTCAGGGTGAGGGTTGGGTTGATGCCGCGCATCTTGTCCGCATAGGCGGTCATGACGGCGTCGATGTCCTCGGGGAACTGGACGAAGACGCGCGCCGCGACGATGTCCTCCAGCGTGGAGCCGACCGAGGCCAGCGCCGCGTCGATATTGGCAAGGACCTGGAGCGTCTGCTCGGTCAGGTCCTTGGGGATCAGCTTGGTGCGCGGGTTGCGGCCGGCGGTGTTGGAAACGAAGATCAGGTTGTCGACGGCGACGAGCCGCGAATAGCTGCCCCGCTCCTCGGCGGGGGAGCCGGTCTTCACTTTGACGATATCGGTCATGGTCCGGGTCCTTCGGGACGGAAAGAGGATCGGCGGCGGATCAGCGCAGGACGGGCTGGTCCCACAGGTTGAGCGGGACGCCGATCCCCTGCTCGATGGCGTTGCGGTAGACGACCGTGCCCCAGGCGACGTCCTCGACCGGCATGCCGCCGACCGACATGATGATGATCTCCTCGTCGTCGCGGCGGCCGGGGGCCTCGCCCGCGACGATCTTGCCCAGGTCCTCGATCTGGTCGCGCGACATGCGGCCCTCGTCGATCAGGTCGAGGAAGCGGATGCCGACCACGGGGACGTTGTTGTGGACCGGCTTCGGATTCTCCTCGTGCCAGGCGTCGTAGAGGCCGGGATTGTCGAGCACCTTGCGGATCTCGGGTGATTCCATGCCCTCGTCTATGTTGGTCAGCGACGGCATCGACAGGAAGGTGCCGGGGCTGACCCATTCGCGCTTCACCACCGGATAGATCGACGGATCGCCGATCGCGCCCGACTGGCAATAGGTCACGATGTCGGAGTTGCGGACGACCTCCTCGATCGTGTCGACGACCTGGACGGTGGTGATCTGCGGATAGGTCTCGGCCACCCAGCCGAGGAAGGCGTCGAGGCTCTTCTGGCCGCGTCCCTTGACCTTTACCGTGTCGATCTGCGGGCAGACCGCCATGAAGGCGGAGAGCGAGGTCTTCGCCATCACGCCGGGGCCGAGGATGCCGACCACCTTCGAATCCTTGCGGGCGAGGTGGCGGGCGCCGACGCCGGGCACCGCGCCGGTGCGATAGGCGGACAGCAGGTTGGCCGACATGAAGGCCAGCGGTGCGCCGGTGTCGGCGTCGTTGAGCACGAACATCAGGATCGAGCGCGGCAGCCCCTTCTCGC
Source organism: Rhizorhabdus histidinilytica (assembly GCF_900167915.1). Lineage (GTDB taxonomy): Bacteria > Pseudomonadota > Alphaproteobacteria > Sphingomonadales > Sphingomonadaceae > Rhizorhabdus > Rhizorhabdus histidinilytica. The sequence continues at coordinate 222,669 of NZ_FUYM01000002.1, forward strand.
GGTTGGCGATGTTCGAGCCGTACCATTTCATGCCGGCGGTGCGGAAACGCCCGCCCAGATAGGCCGGCATCGCCATGAAGCGGCGATCGGGGGTCGGCTTCGGCATGTCCGGGAAGGGCGAATCCTCCGGGAACACCACGACCGAGCCGTGCGAGTTGTTGCTCGGTCCCGCCATCCGATAGTCGCCATGATAGAGGAGGGCGAACATCTCCTCCATCGTGTCGACGCAAGCCGCCATGTCGGTGACGCCCGCCCGGATCATGTCCTGTTCGGACAGGTAGATGAAGTCGATCCGGGTCGAGGTCGTCATGTCGTCAGCCATTGCAATGTTCCAGTTTCGGGGCCGCGCCGTCGCGGCCGGTTGTTTCGCTGTGGGTTGGCGCGCCGGACCATCGGACGCGCTGGGATCGGTCGCGGCCGCGACCGGTCAGTCGCGGCCATAATGGTTCGCGAGGGCTGTGATCTCGGCCTGGCCCGGAATCGCCTTCGCCGATGCCGCCATCGTCGCGCCGGCCGCATCGTCGGTGTGATAGCCACGCTTGCCGTCGCGGAAATTGACGAGCTGCTGGGCGATGTAGCGCTTGTCCAGCCGGTTCAGCGCCGGCGCCTGCATCGTCGGATTACCCTCGCCCGCTTCGCCGTGGCAGGTCGCGCAGGTCTGGACCAGCTCGCCGATCGCGGCCGGCATGGGGCGTTGCGCGACCGGGGCGGCCGGCAGCTTGGGCAGCGCGGCGATGTAGGAGACCACCGCCTTGACGCCCTCGGGCCCCGGAACGGCGGTCGCCCGCCCGACCATCTGGAAGCCGTGCGCATCGTCGGTCTTGCCGCGCTTGCCCTCGCGGAAATTGGTGAGCTGGCGGACGAGATAGTCCGGGTCCTGGCCGGTCAGGTTGGGCGCGTACATATAGGCGCGGCCTTCGCCGGCATTGCCGTGGCATCCCGCGCAGGTGGTGAAGATCGCCTTGCCGGCGCCGCTGCCGAGCGACGGCCGCGCGGCGGCGATCCCGGCGCTCTTGTCGCCCTGGAAGGCGAGCAGGACCTTGCCGCTGTCGATGAATTCCTCGAAGCTGACGATCTTGCCGTCGCGGACCTTGAAGACATGGACGAGGTCAGCCTTGTAGCGGATGCCGGTGCTGCGGACCGTGCTTTCCTCGGTGCCGGGCACCGCGACCGTGTCGCCCGTGACGATATAGCCGAACTGGGTCGCCACCGGATTCTCCAGCGTCTCGTCAACCTTGGCGAAGAAGTCGGCGACCCCGGCGGGGCCGTACCGCGTGCCGCCGAACGGCAGCTTGTCGGCCGGGCCGTAATAGGTCCAGGTTGCGTCGGGGGCGATCAGCCGCTCCAGTGCGGCCATGTCGCCGCGTTCGAACGCTTCGTAGAGCTCGCGGACGACGGTGGCTGAATCCTGGGCGGGTTGCGGCGTGGTCAGGGCCTTTCCGGCCGCCACGCCCGAGAAGAGCAGCAGCGCCGCGACGAGGCCGGCTTTCGGCGATAGCGATTTCATTGCACGATTCCCGAGGCGAGGATGGAAGGGACGACGGATGAGGGCGCCGGTCATGACTGGCCGTAAAATCCGTGGAACACGCCCTTGGGGTCCCATTGCCGGCGCAGCCTGGCGAGCCGGGCCCAGGCCTCCGGGGAGTAGCAGTCGCGGATGTCCTCGGGCCGCCCCTCCTGGTCCATCTCGTTGATGTAGCTGCCGCTGGAGACGGACTTCAGCTCCTTGAACAGCTTCAGGCAATAGGCGCGGCTCGCGGCCTCCTGGGCGGGCTCGTCCCATTCCATGTAATAAGCCAGATAGAAGCGGCCGATCCGCGAGCAGGCGGCCTCGGGCATCTTGTTGGTGCCCATGTAGAGCAGCAGAGGCGTGCCGCGCGGCGCCGGGCAATTGGGGATGTGCCGCTTCAATATCTCGACCGCTTCCATCGGCCGGTCGATCCACGCGTCGTCGCCCATCCAGAAGCCCTGCGGGAAGGACGCTTCGTTGTCGCTGTAATAGCGGTCGAAACTGCCGGCGCGGTTCTCGATCCTGTCGATCGCGCGGGCGATCAGCGGATCGCGCAGCAGCGGGGCGAGCTTGCGCCGGCCCTCGGCCTCGCTCGCGACGAAGGCGTTGATGTCGAGATAGATGCGCTGGCGCTGCTCGACCGGTGCGTCCTCGGCGACGTCGGGTGCCGCGGCGACCGCGAACAGCACCTCGACGTCCTTGTCGAGCCGCGGGACGACGGTGTCCATCACCCGCGTGACCGCGTCGAGCTCGCCATAGGCGAAGGTGTAGCTCGCGCCCCAGATCACCTTGGGCGCGTCGAAGCATTGCAGGTGGAAGCGGACGACCACGCCGAACAGGCCTGGCCCACCGCCGCGCGCGGCCCAGAACAGGTCGCGATTCTCGGTCTCGCTGGCGCGCAGCAGCCGCCCGTCGGCGGTGACGATGTCGACCGCCTTGACGGCGAACACGCTCATCCCCTGCGACCAGGCGTTGGTGTTCAGGCCGACGCCGCCGCCGAGCAGGAAGCCGCTGATCGGCACGGTGCCGCAATGCGCGCCGGGAAAGGCGAGGTCGTCCTCCGCCAGCCGCTCGGCCAGGCCGCGCGAGAAGACGCCGGGGCCGACGACGGCGATCTTCGCCGCCTTGTCGACCGCGATCCCGTCGAGGCGGCTGACGTCGATCAGCATGCCGCGGTCGCGCAGGAAGCAGGCGGCCATGCTGTGGCCGCCGCAGCGCGTGGTAACCTTCATCCCGTTGGCGGCGGCGAAGCGGACCGCCTCCTGCACATCCTCGACCCGCTCGACCTGGACGATCATGTCGGGCCGCCGGTCGGCCTTCGCCCGCTGCCAGATCATCGCCTCGCGCCAGGTCTCGTAGCCGGCGTCACCCTTGACGACGACGGTGCCGGCGATCCGCGCCTGGAGCGCCGCGGCGTCGCTGCCCTTCGCCGGCGCGGCGAAGCTCTCGGCGCCGGACAGCGCCGTCGCCACGGGGATCGAGACGGCGGTGGCGTGCAGGAAGCGGCGTCGCGACCAAAGAGCAAGGCGGGACATGAATACTCCGGTTGTTCCTTCGGAACCTATGAAGCCAGGGGGAAGGGCATACAACGCCAGCCCTCCGTCCACTTGTTGCGCAAGTGGCAACGTTTTTCGGGATCGGTGTCCATCGGGCCGCTGAGCCCGCGGAAAACCCCGATATGGTAGCTGCCAATCTATCTGCCGGGCTTGCCGCCATCGATCTCGTTCACGGCCTGGAGGATGGCGGCGAACGCCGGACCCGAAGGCGCGACCACGTCAAAATGGTTGGCGCCTTGCAGGATGACGCGGCCGACATCATTGCCCGCCGCCTTTGCCCGCTCGGCGAACCGCGTGTTGCTGGCAATCCGCCATTCCGCATCCTTGCTGCCGTCGATGACGCGCAGGCGTCCGTCGAGCGGCAGCAGGCTATCCGGGGACGCTTCGGCATAGCGAAGTCTCGCCTCTTCGAGGGTGGTCACTCCGAGGATCGACAGCGTGGATCGCCGCCCCGATTTCTCCAACGCATCCTCCAGCGAGGATACGCTCGCCACGACGACCACGCCGCGGAGGTGGATCGGGGGCCTCGACGGCGCGATCGCGCTGGCCGGCGGGATGTGGCTGCGCCCTGCCAGCCACAGTGCCAGATGCCCCCCGGCCGAATGACCGACAGCCGTCACCCTGCCTAGATCCAGCCGATATTTCTTGCTCAGCGTCGCGACGAAGTCGGCCGCTCGCGAGACATCGAGATAGGTGCCTGGAAAGCCCCCTCCGGCGTTGCCCAGGCGACGATATTCGATGCTCCAGGTGGCATAGCCCTGCCGCGACAGGTTCTCGACGAGCGCGTCCGAATAATCCTTGTTCCAGTCCGACATCCAGCCCCCTCCGTGGAGGAAGATGACGACCGGATAGCCGGCGGGCGGAGGAGCTTTTGCGGGAATGCGGAGGTCGCCGAACTGGAGGGGGCTGTCATCGGCGTAGCGCAATCGCGCCGTCGGCTGCGTGCGCGGCAGCCAGTCCATCATTTGATGGTCGGTGATATTCGCATAGCCGTTCTGAACCTGGGTGGGCGGATGGTCCGCCAGGGCAGGCGACCCGATGGCGAGCAAGAGGATGACCGATGCGAGATGTTTGAATCGTCCGGCCGTGCGGCGGACCCGGAACCGGTCGAGAAGCTGATGATAGCGCATTGTCGGGCTGCTTTCGTCGATGGACCGGCTGCACTCTGCCGGGAAATCGATCTAGATCGCGATATCGAAAACCTTTCGGGCGGTGCCGCTCAACACATTTCGTGCCATCCGCTCGCAGTCCTTGTCGGTCCAGCCATAATGACTGCGATAGTCGGCGAGCACTTTGGCCAATACCCGGCGTTCGTTGTCCACACTGTAGGCAAGGGCTTCCGGACTGGAAAAGTCGCTGCCGTGCATGATCTTTTCTGACGGGGCGAGGCCCAGGAACGTTCTCAATACGTCTTCGAGCGTGCCCGGATGATGTGAAATATAGGACAGGTCCGTGTAGACATTGGGAAACTGGCTGATGAACGACGCCACATGGTGGTGATACGGATATCCTGAATGTATCAGGACGAACCTGGTGCCCGCGGCTTGCACGTCGGCATCGGTGAAGGTGTGATAAAGGCCGCGCGGATCGTTCCAGTCGGCGCGCAGCAAGGTGTTCAGCGCGACGCAGACATGGATTATGATGTTGAGATTGAGCTCTCCGGCGCGAACGAACAGGGCATTCAGCAGATAATCTTCATAGGTCCAGAGCGCGGCCGTGATTGTATCGTCGTCATATGTCGGCGCCCTGCCTTCGATGAAGGCTGACGGCTTCGCGTCCAATGCGATCTTCAGGGCGCGGTCCGCGTCGGCGCGCGAGACCTTCCTGAACGAGATCGGCCGATAATAGGCGATGGGCAGCTTTATCCCCCTGCATCCGTTTTTCGCGCATGTCGCGACGATATCGAGGAGGGCCTTCTTGAATTGATCGATCTCGGTGATCCCTCGATCGCGCGCCCAGCCAGGCTGGATCAGCGGGCCGATGGAGAAGGTCCATACGAAGCGGTCGTCGGGGAACAGGGCCTTGGGCCGGACGGGATCGGTGGATTCCGATTGAAGGACGACCGCGGCTATCCGCTCATAATCCATTTTCTCTCGGTAATATGCCGTCGCATCAGGGTGACGGGCGATGATCGCATCCAGATTTTCGCGGGTCGGTTCGGCGCCATAGGTCCGTGCGATGTAGTTTCGCAGACCGACCTGCGGCGGCATCCGCTCCCAATGGGCGGCATATTCCGGAATGAGGCGATCGCGCAGCGCGTCTTTTTCGGGGAATGGCCCCGGCGGCAGCCCGCCATCGGCAAAGCCGCGCGCATAGACGGCGTTGCTCTTGGTGGCCGTCAGAAACGCCCGCTCATGGGTATGCGAGTCTATGGCTTCGATCTCGCGGAGGTCTGTCGAACCGACCATGATCTCCGGCCGTCGCGCCGGCGTGGAATCGAAACGACTGGGTCGGGCCCTGCCGTCGTCGGCCTGAGTCAACATCGCCGCCGCGCTGCCAAAGCCGATCATTTTCAAGGCATGGCGTCTCTTCATAGGGCCCTCCCAGAAAAGCCGGTCGGATTTGCGACGGGCGGAACACCCCGCTCATCCGACCAGTATTTCGATATCGGGTGAAGATCTCCGCTTTCTAGAAATTCACGGCGACCCCAACCCGGTAACGCCGCCCCAGGATGTCGTAGAACACGGGATTGACGGAGAGCACCGACTGCGGCGCGATGGCCGGGTCCTTGTCGAACAGATTGTCGACGGTGGCGAAGACCTTGTACTTCCCGGGATCGGAAGCCGGCCCGAGCTTATATTGGGCGTTCAGACTGACATAGAGCGCGCTGGGAAGGCTGTTGTCGTCGATGTCGCGTCCTTCGACGAAGGCGTTGTTGACCGTCCCCGCGCTGATGAACCGGCCTTGCAGGGAGGTCGAGATCCGGTCGATTTCGTAGCTTAGGATCCCGGTGACCGCCCAGGACGGGATGCCGCCGGTGCCGTTTTGCGGCGAACCGTCGTTCTGGCCGGCCAGCCGCGTGACCAGCGCGCCGTTGGTCACGGTATTCTTGATGGTGTGATTGGCGAACAGTCGCGCGTCCAGGCTGCCCTGGCCCAGGGCGGCGCGATAGCTGACTTCGATATCTATGCCCTTGGTGCGCTGGCTGGCGACATTGATGCCCGCGCTTATGATCTGGGTGATGAAGCCGGCCGCGTCGCGGGTGATCTGGTTGCAGAGATCAGTCCGCCCGCCAAAGCACAAATTGACGATGTCCTGGATCGGAATCGTGGAGATGGCTCCGGAGATCTTGATGTCATAATAGTCGACCGAAGCGCTGAAACCCTGGAACGGCTTCACAACGGCACCGAACGACAGGGTGTCGGCCTTCTCCGGCTTCAGCGCGGCATTGCCCGCGACGAACGGGAACACCAGCGACGGCACGTTGTTGCGCGCAGGGTCGAGGATCGTGATCGACTGGGTGCTGCGGCTCGGCGTGAAAAGCTCCGGAATATTCGGCGCGCGTACGTCGCGCGACCGCGTCGCCCTCAGCCTCACGGCGTCGATGACGTCCCAGGTCGCGCCCAGCTTCCAGGAACTGATGCCGCCGCTGGTGCTGTAGTCGGCGTAGCGATAGGCGCCGTTGACGGTCAGCGCCTTGATCATGGTGACGTCCGCGATCAGCGGTGCGTCCAGCTCGATGAAGGCTTCCTTGACGTTGATCTTGCCGTTCACGTTGCGGGCATTGCCGAAGGTGAAGACCGCTGCGTTCGAAAGCGGATCGGCCACCGCCTTCAGGGTCGAACGGCGATACTCCGCGCCCAGCGCGATGCCCCATCGTCCGGCGCCTATGTCGAAGAGCTTGCCGCTGATCCCCGCGCTCGCGGCGAATTCGGTCTGCTTCTGGCGCAGATCCTGGTCTGCCCTGAAATAGTTGGAGACGTCCGGAGCGTTCCGGTTCACGCCAAAGGGATTGAACGGGCGACAGGAGGTCGAGGGATTGGTGAGCGCCGAGCGGCAGACGATCGTCCCGCCAGGCCCCTGGACCGCATCGATCATCTCCGCGGCACGCGCCGCCATGAACGAGCCTAGAATCTGCTGATGATATTTATTCTCGCCATATTCGGCGCTGACGTCCCATTTCCAATCCTGCGAAAGCGATCCCCTGGCGCCTGTTACGCTGCGCCATGTCGAGTTGGTCGATACCGGAACGGGGGTTCCCACGTCCGTCCAGAAGCGGCCGAAGCCGAAGGAGGTCACGCCCGCCGCATCCATCTGCGCGGCGACGGACGCGGGCAGGAAGGCGTTGTCCCGCTGGATCGTCAGATTGCCGAAATTGAAATAATGCGGGGTGGTGGCGGTACCCTTGGTCCGGGCGTAGGAAAAATCCTGGAACACTTCCACCGAATCAGACAATTCATAACCGGTCCGCAGATATGTCGCGACCCGATCGAGCTTGGGCAGAAGCCCATCGCCGAGATAGAGGCGCTGGCCAGCGCCCTCGCCGCCGATCATGTTCTGGGCGCCTGCCAGCTGTCCATAGACGAACGGGCGAGGCGTGCCGTCGTCGTTGAAGGTGATCCCGCGCAGCGGCCCGGACGTGATCAACCCGCCGGGCGCCATGGTGGAATGATGTACGTTCGGAGCGATGAAGCGGGTCGGGAATACGCCCGCGGCGTTGGTGATCAGGCCATATTCCTTGCGGCCCCAATCCCGTGAATAGGAATCGTCGGCGCCATCGCTGCGATAGAGGTCGGCGGCAACGGTGACATAGCCTCGTCCATCGGCAAACTCCGTTCCCGCGAGAAGGGCGCCGCGATATTCCTTGCCGTCGCCCTGTTCGGTCATGCCGAAGTCGCCGCGAAGCTGGATTCCCTGCACCCTGCGCCGCAGGATGAGATTGACGACGCCGGCCACGGCGTCGGTGCCATATACGGCCGAAGCGCCGCCGGTCACGACTTCCGCGCGCTCGACCATCAGGGTCGGGATGAAATTGAGGTCGATCTGGCCAAGGTCGGAGGAGGGCACGAACCGGACGCCGTCGACCAGGGTCAGCGTCCTGTTCACGCCCAGGCTGCGCAGGTTGGCGAAATTGGCGCCGACGTTCTTGGTCAGATTGGACGTGCTGCTCGGCGTGGTCGAACCGCGAAACGCCGGCAACTCATTGAGGACCTCCGCGACGTTCTGGGCGCCGCGCTTGTCGAGCAGGTCCGCACCGACCACGGTGAGAGGGCTCGGTGCCTCGGTGCCGTCACGAATGATGCGCGAGCCGGTAACGGTGATCTCCTGATCCGTCGTCGCCTCGTCGGTCGCATTGGCGGGAAGCGTCTGTGCCGACGCAGCCGCCGGAAGACCGACGAGAAGTCCGGCCATGCCGACCAAGGCAAGTGAACTGACGTGCGTCCTGAAATGAGACCGAGACATGATGACCCCCTTTGTTGTTCCGGTAGCTTAGGTTCCGGATATTCCCATGATGGATTGTGTCTCAATCGGAGCGGGTCTCAATCGCCGCTCCGAGTGAACTTGTTGCGCAGCCCGCAACACCATGTACGGACCGAATGCTACCAAGATGAAGTCGAACTTTGAGAAAGGTGCGGTGCCTTTCCCATTATCGTTAGACGGTCATTTCGGTGCCGGTGTATTCGAATCCTGCCGTCATTGCGGCCGGGCGTAGACCTCGCGGCCCTCGAAGATCGTCGACAGAACCTTAGTCTCGCCGATCTCGGCGGCAGAGATATTGAGCAGGTCGCGATCGAGTACGATCATGTTGGCGAACTTGCCGACCTCGATCGATCCGTTGACCTTGTCCCAGCCGACCGACTTGGCGCCGTTGATCGTCGCGATCTCGATCGCGTCCTTGATGTCTATCGATTCGGGGCCGTGATCGAGCATGCCGCCGATCGCCGGGAACAGGTTGGGCACCGGCAGGACGACCCAGTCGCTGCCCAGCGTCATCAACGTGCCGCGGGCGAGCAGCGACTTGAACGGCCAGGCCCCGGCCAGGTTCTTGGTCAGCGGTCCCTTGATCTGCCAGATTGCCGGCGACATCTCCCCGACCGCGCCGAGCTTGGCGGGGCGATCGATGTCCTGCGGCGAATAGCGCAGGCTGTGCGCGACATCGTGGAGGATGCCCGAATTGCCGTTCGCGGTGCGGGCAGCCTCGATCGCGTCGAGCGCGGTGCGGATTGCGCCCGAGCCGACCGCGTGCATCTTCACCTTGACGCCCATCTTGTCGAACCGGGTCAGGGCGGCGTTGAGCACCGCAGGCTTGTCGTAAAGGCGCGCGACCTCGACCTCGCCGTGATCGTCGAGCTCGACATCGGTGGAATGGGGTTGCAGCGGACTGCCATCGACGTAGATCTTCACGAAATCGGTGAAGATATGCGCCGTCTCGTACGACTTGCGGTTTGCGATCACCTCCTCGGTCTCCTGCGGCGGCATGAGCGCGCTCGCCGGATTGCCCCAGACGATGTGGGTGGCGGTGCGCAGCGTCCATTTGCCGGCGAGGTCGAGCTTGCGCAGCTCCTCGATCATCTGGCGCGACGCGGTCGCTTCCTGCACGGAGGTGATGCCATATTCGGCGCAGAGCGCGGCGGTGCGCAGCAGCGCCTCGTCGACCGTCTTGGCGGGCAGCGCGGGGATGTGCTGGGTGATCAGCCAGGTCGCCTTGGAGAGAAATTCGCCGGTCGGCTCGCCGTCGGCGCGGTGCAGCACCCGGCCACCCTCGGGATCGGCCGTGCCGCGGTCGATGCCCGCGATCTGCAGCGCCTTCGTGTTGGCGAGGCCGTGGTGATAGGACCATTCGCGGATGTAGACGGGCGTGTCGGGGAAAGCCGCGTCGAGATATTTGCGGTCGGCATGGCCATCGGGGAACAGGTCGCCGCGATAGACGTCGGCGACGATCCAGCCGCCATATTGCCGGTCCTTCGAACAGGATTTCAGGCTGGCGACGATCTGCTCGATCCGGCTGTCGGGCGGAATCTGGCAATAGATGTAGCGCGCCTCGCCCTTGATCATGTGCTGGTGCGCATCGTGGAGGCCCGGCATCGCGAACTTGCCGGCGAGGTCGACGACCTTGGTGCCGGCGCCGATATAGGCCTGCACGCCCTTGTCGGTGCCCACATAGGCGAACTTGCCGTCCTTGATCGCGACGGCGTCGGCCCAGGGGTGGGCGCGATCGACGGTGTAGATCCGGCCATGGCGATAGACGGAATCGGCGACGGGTTCCGCCGACACTTTCGCGCCGGTCGCCAGAAGCGCGGCGCAAAGAACCATCGAACGCATCTTCATGATGTCAGCCCTCCCATGTCGCCAGCGTCGACGTTTTGCCTGGATGGCATGTTGTTTGACGGGATGGTCGCCGGAGTCGCAATCTCCCTGTCGGCGGCAGTTGTTGCGCATCGTGCAACAAGCTCCGCGATGTGCCGGGCCTATGCGGTCGTGCGCGGTAGGGCGTCGCGCCGTTCCTCCCAGTCGAGGATCAGCTCGCGCCGGGTGAACAGCCAGCGGCCGTCGATCCGGCGCAGTCGATCCTGGTAACGGATCGCCCAGCTCAGGATCGCGCGGGCGCCGTCGGCGGCCTCGGTCATATGGTCGGCGACGCAATAGGTCTCGCCGGTCGCGTCGTCGCCGTCGATGCGATGGACCTGGTTCGTCACCCGGTGCTGAGTGGCGGTGAAGGCCGCCAGCTTGGGAAGCGCCTCCAGCACCCGCGCGCGTCCTTCGATCCGGCCGCGCGGGGTGACCAGCACCATCTCCTCGGCCATGATCGCCGTCCAGATCGCCGGGTCTCGCCGGTCGGCGCCGATCGCGTACAGGGTCGCCGCGCGGCGGATCGCCTGTTCGTCGAGCAGGCGCCGGACCTCGGCATCCAGCACGTTCATCCCCGGCTGCGATAGAGCGCGACGATCTCCCCGACCGCGGTGGCGATATCGTTTCGGCGATAGCCGAGCAGCGCCGCCTCGGTCGGGTCGGGATCGAAATAGATTTCCCCGCCATGGCCGGCGAAGCTTCCGATCAGTGGGTGGGGCTTGTCGATCACGGGCACCTCGACGTCCTTGCCGAACGCCCGGAAGTAGAGCTGGAAATAGTCGCGGAAGCTCAGATTCTCGTCGCCGACCAGATAGGCCTTGCCCGACTGGCCGCGCTCGATCGCGCCGGCCGTCGCCTCGGCCAGCGAGCGGATCGACATGAAGTTGACGCCGCCCGGCGGGGCATAGACCGGGATGTCGGGGAATTTGCCGTCGGCATAGGCGGCGACCTTCTCGAACCCGCGCGGGTCGAGGCCGGGCACCGCGCCCAGCATATAGGGCGGGTTGAGGGAGATGACCCGGAAGCCGGGCCGGGCCAGCGCGCGCACCCGCTCGTCCGACGCCTTGCGCGATCGGATATAGGCATTGCCCTCCAGCAGGTGCGGCGCCGCCTGTGGATAGAAGCTGCCGATGTTGATCGCGCAGCCGACCCCGGCGTCGCGCGCCCGTTCGAACAGTTGCGGCACCAGTTCAGCATTGGTGCGCTCCCAATAGGCGGCGGCATCGTCGTCCTTACCGACATGGCGGGTGTCCTGCCCCGCCGCGAACACCATCGCGTCGAACCCGGCCAGCTCCTCGCGACCGTAGCCACCCGCGATATAGTCGCCGGCGAGGAACGGCATCCGCGCCATCGGCGTCGCGGCGAGCGGCGGCTTGCGCGAGCCGATCGTCACCTCATGTCCCAGCGCGGCGAGGTGGATCGCGGCGTCGCCGCCGATCATCCCCGATCCGCCGATCACCAATATCTTCATGATCCTCGTCCCCTCCCGATAAAGTCGCCGGCCGCGTCAGCCCGACGGATAGCCGCCGCCCTCGTAGAGGCGGTCGAGCGCCGCATAGTCGATCGCGGCGCCCGCGCGTGGCAGGGCGTCGGCGAAGACGACGCTGCGCGGCTTCTTGTAGGAGGCGATCGTCCTGCGGCAGTGGTCGATGACGGCGGCCTCGTCGATCCGCACCCCCGGCTTGGGGACGACGATCGCGCGGACGCTCTGCATCCAGACGGGATCGGGCGTGCCGATCACCGCCACCTCGGCGACGCCGTCGATCTGGGCGATGCAGCGCTCGACCTCGGCCGGGTAGATATTCTCGGCGGCCGACTTGATCAGCCGCCCCTTGGGTCCGATGAAGCTGAGCGTCCCGTCGCTCTCGCGGCGGCCGAGATCGTTGGTGCGGCGCCAGCCGTCGGCGGTGTAGCGTTGCGCGTTGATCTCGGGACGCCGCCAATAGCCGGGGCTGACCGTCCAGCCGCGCACCCCGATCTCGCCGACCTCGCCGTCGGGCAGCTCGCGCCCCGCCTCGTCGAGCATCGCCAGCCGGACCAGCGGCGAGGGGCGCCCCATGCCGCCCTTGCCTGGATCGCCCAGCGCGCTGAAGGTCGCATAGCCCATCGTCTCGGTCTGGCCGTAGCCATAGGGGCGCTTGCCCCACAGGCTGTCGTCGATCGTGACGAGCGCGTTCCATTCGGGCTTATAGGGTTGCGAGCGAAGCGAGCTGAGGTCGGGGCGCTCGTCGCCCAGTTCGAGGATCTTCTCCATCGTCGGCGGCAGGATGAAGGTGTCGCTGACCTTCTCCGCCGCGATGATCGCGCACATGTCGGCCGGGTCGGCCTGCCGCACGAACAGGTTGCGTCCGCCGACGACGAAGGTCGCGAGGCAGTCGAGCAGGGTTGCGACGTGGAAGAGCGGCGTCGCGCTGAGATAGGTGGTGGCGTGATTCCAGTCGCGCAGCGCGGCATAGTGCAGCGCCTGGAGCGCCAGCGCCTGACGGGTCAGGATCGCCGCCGCCGGTCGCCCAGAGAAGGCGGCGGTGTAGAGCAGCAGTTGCGGTGCGGCGGAAGGCATGGCGACGGCGGCCGCCTCGGCCGCGCCGGCGATCGCGGTCTCGTAGTCGCAGCCGGGGTCGAGTGAATCCTGTCGCAGCCAGGTGCAGCTCCGCTCCTGCCACTCCGCGCGCAGCGTGTCGGGCAGGCTATCGGGTTGCCAGACGACGACCTGCGGATCGAGATCTTCGAGGACGAAGCGCAACTCGTCCTCCGACTGGCGCCAGTTGAGGATCGCGAGCATCGCGCCCAGCCGTCCTGCCGCGATCAGCAGTTCGAGCACGCAGTGCGAGTTCTGGCCGAGCCAGACCACGCGGTCGCCCTGCTTCAGCCCGGCGGCGTCGAGCCAGCCGGCGAGCCGCCGCACGCGGCCGGCGAAGGCGGGATAGTCGTGGCCCCGGCCGCTTTCCATCTCCAGCACCGCCGGGCGGTCGCGCCACCGCCGGGCATGCTCCTCGAGCATCGCCGCAAGATCGAGTCCCGACACCTTGTCCCTCCGCTTTGAGCCGCTTCCCTGAGCGGCCGCTTGTATCCGTCTACCCAAGGTAAGCTGATCTTTATTCGCAGTTCAAGCTTATTGATCAAGCGATCGCTTGGTATTATCTTGAGTCGCACGGATCGAGAGGAAAGGTATAGGATATGGCCGTGCCGAGACTGGTCGCCGAAAGCGCCGACATCTCGCCGATCGAGGAGATCATCGCCGAGGCGCGGGCGGGGCGGCCATTCATCCTGGTCGATTCGGAGGACCGCGAGAATGAGGGCGACCTGATCGTTCCCGCCCAGTTCGCGACGCCCGAGGCGGTCAATTTCATGGCGGTGCACGGGCGCGGGCTGATCTGCCTGTCGCTGACCGCCGACCGCATCGCGGCGCTGCGGCTGCCGCCGATGGCGCAGGACAACCGCACCCAGCACGGCACCGCCTTCACCGTGTCGATCGAGGCACGCGAGGGGATCACCACCGGCATCTCCGCGCATGACCGGGCGCGCACCATCCAGGTCGCCGCCGATCCCGATCGCGGGCCGGCCGACATCGTCTCGCCCGGCCATGTCTTCCCGCTCGCCGCGCGCGACGGCGGCGTGCTTGTCCGCGCCGGGCATACCGAGGCGTCGATCGACATCGCCCGGCTTGCCGGCCTGCGCCCCGCTGCGGTGATCTGCGAGATCATGAACGACGACGGCACGATGGCGCGCCTGCCCGACCTGCTCGGCTTCGCCGCGCGCCACGGGCTGAAGATCGGCACGATCGCCGACCTGATCGCCTATCGCCGCCGCACCGAGCGCCATGTCGTGCGCGAGCTGGAGCGCGACTTCGACACGATCCACGGGCGCTTCCGGCTGGTCGCCTATCGCAACCTGCTCGACAACAGCCTCCACATCGCGCTGGCCAAGGGGACGATCGATCCCGACGCGCCGGTGACGGTGCGGATGCATCGGCTGGAATTCGGCCCCGACGTGCTGGGGATGAGCGGCGACCGCCACAGCTGCCTGAGCAACGCGATGAAGACCATCGCGAGCGAGGAGGGGCCCGGCGTGATCGTCCTGCTCAAGGACTGGGACCCCGACTGGCTGCTGCGCCAGCTCGGGCCCGCCGACGCCCATACCTGCCAGACGCGCGCGCTGCGCGACTATGGCATCGGCGCCCAGATCCTGATCGACCTGGGCGTGCGCAAGATGGTGCCGATCACCTCGGCCCGGCCCAATCCGGCGGCACTGCCCGGCTATGGGCTGACGATCGTCGGCTGGCGGCTGTTCGGCAAGGACGGCGTTCCCGAAGACGAGGTGACTTTGTTCGACTGAGCGGGTTCGCCGGATGACGGCGCGTGCCGCCGCCGTTATATCCACCACCATGACCGACATCGCAGAGATGAAAAGCGTGCCCAGCGTATCGCTGGCGACCAGCAATTCCGATCCGGACGGCTTCGCCCAGGCGATCGGTCGCTCGTTCGAGCGCTTCGGCTTCGCCGTCGTCGCCGATCACGGCATTCCGGCCGAACTGATCGCGCGCGCCGAGGCCGTCGCCCGCGCCTTCTTCGCGCTGCCCGAGCCGGTCAAGCGCGCCTATTTCGTCGAGGGCGGCGCCGGCCAGCGCGGCTACACCCCCTTCCGGGTCGAGACCGCCAAGGACGCGACCGACGCCGATCTGAAGGAATTCTGGCATGTCGGCCGCGAGCTGCCGGCCGGACACCGCTTCGCGGGCGAGATGCCGGCCAATATCTGGCCGACCGAGGTGGAAGGCTTCCGCCACACCTATCTGGAGCTGTTCGACGCTTTCGAGGCGACCGGACGGCGTATCCTCTCGGCAATCGCGCGCTATCTGGGGCTCGCGCCCGATTTCTTCGACGACGCGATCGAGGACGGCAATTCGATCCTGCGCCTGCTCCATTATCCGCCGATCGGCCCCGACGCTCCCGGCATCCGCGCGGGCGCGCATGAAGACATCAACGCGATCACCCTGCTGCTCGGCGCCGAGGAGGGGGGGCTCCAACTGCTCGACCGCGACGGTCGCTGGCTCGCGGTCGGCATCGCGCCGGGCGAGCTGGTGGTCAACATCGGCGACATGCTCCAGCGGCTGACCAATCGGAAGTTGCCCTCGACCAGCCATCGGGTGATGAATCCGCCACCCGAACGGCGCGGCTTCGCGCGCTATTCGATGCCCTTCTTCCTGCACTTCCGCCCCGATTACCTGATCGAGACGCTGCCGCAGACGATCGACGCCGGGCATCCCAACCAGTTCCCCGAACCGATCACCGCGAACGACTACCTCCTGCAGCGGCTACGCGAGATCAAGCTGATCTGAACCCAATAAGCCCCTCCCTTGAAAGGGTGGGGGCGGTTGGTGTTCGGGACTTCCACTCCTGTCAGTAGTTGGTCTAGCCTGATCCCATCGAAAGGGATCCCATCATCATGCGCTTCACCACCAGCCTGGCCGCCCTCGCGCTGGCCCTTGCCCCACTGTCCGCCCACGCCGCCGACGAGAAGAAGAAGGACGATGCCGCCGCCGCTGCCGCGCCGGTGCCGCCGCCCAACGTCTCGGTGACGAAGCACAAGGGCAGCTTCGGCGGACAATCGATCGCCTATACCGCGACCACCGGCGAGACCTATCTGACCGACAAGGACGACAAGCCGGTCGCGGCGATCTTCGCGACCTCCTACGTCAAGGATGGCGGCGACCCGAAGACCCGGCCGATCACCTTCCTTTACAATGGTGGCCCCGGCTCGGGCTCGCTCTGGCTGCACATGGGCGCCTTCGGACCGAAGCGTGTCGTGCTGCCCGATGGCAAGGACGACGGGGCGCCGCCCTATCCGGTCGTCGACAACCCCGAAAGCCTGCTCGACGTCACCGACCTCGTCTTCATCGATCCGGTCGGCACCGGCTTCTCGCATACGCTGGGCGGCAAGGAGCCCAAGGATTATTGGGGCGTCTCGGCCGACGCCAAGTCGATCGCCGAGTTCATCCGCATCTGGTTGAACGATAACGGCCGCTGGGCCTCGCCCAAATATATCGGCGGCGAAAGCTACGGCACCACCCGCTCGGTGGCGCTGATCAACGAGCTGGAGGGCAGCTATAACGATGTCGCGGTCAACGGGATCATCCTGATCTCGACGATCCTCGATTTCGGTGCGGCGGCCGAGGCGCAGGGCAATGAGATGCCCTATATCCTCAACCTGCCGTCGATGGCGACGACCGCCTGGTATCATCACAAGATCGCCAACCCGCCCGCTACCGTCGCCGAGATTGCGGCGCAGGCCCGCGCCTTCGCGATCGGGCCCTATGCGGCGGCGCTGCTCAAGGGCAATCAGCTCGGCGCCGAGGAGCGCGCCTCGGTCCGGGCCGAGCTCGCCCGGCTGACCGGCCTGTCGGAGGCATTCGTCGACAATGCCAATCTGCGCGTCTCCCCGGGCCGCTTCTACAAGGAACTGCTGCGCGACCGGGGGCAGGTGATCGGCCGTCTCGATACCCGCTATACCGGCGTCGACTATGACAAGGCAGGGGAGGAGCCCGACAACGATCCGAGCTTCTACGGCATCGACGCGGCCTACACCTCGGCGATCAACAGCTATGTGCGCGGGGACCTCAAGCTGAAGACCGATCGCCATTATGTGACGATCGGCGGGGTCAGCAACTGGGACTGGAAACTGGCCGACCAGCGCGGCCGTGACGGGGAAGTCTATGTCAACGTCGCGCCCTATCTGGGCAAGGCGCTGCGCGAGAATAGCGGTCTGCGCGTGTTCGTCGGCCAGGGCTGGTATGATTTCGCGACGCCCTTCTTCGGCGCCGAATATTCGCTGAACCGGCCGGGTTTCGACCCGTCGCGGATCAGCTTCCATTATTATGACGCGGGCCACATGATGTATGTCCGGCCCGACGACCTCCGCAAGCTGAGCGCCGATATCCGGGCGTTCATCCGGGGGTGACGAACAATTTCCCCCTCCCTTTCAAGGGAGGGGGATTTTCGCGAAGTTATCCCCGCCCGCGATAGCCGGGGACGCCCTGGTCGGGGACCCACAGGCCCTCGGGTGCCGGCCCGGACTGCCAGAAGACGTCGATCGGGATGCCGCCGCGCGGATACCAATAGCCGCCGATGCGCAGCCAGACCGGCCTCATCTCCTCGGCCAGCCGCTGGCCGATGCCGACCGTGCAATCCTCATGGAAGCCGGCATGGTTGCGGAAGGAGGCGAGGAACAGCTTGAGCGACTTGGATTCGACGATCGTCTCGCCCGGCGCATAGTCGATCACCAGGTGCGCGAAGTCGGGCTGGCCCGTCACCGGACAGAGCGAGGTGAACTCCGGCGCGGCGAAGCGGATCAGATAGAGGGTGCCGGGGCGTGGATTGGGAACATAATCCAGCACCGCCTGTTCGGGGGAGGCGGGCAGGGTGCTGGTCTTGCCCAGATGGAGAGTGGACGCGGACATGCCGTCGCCCTTAGACCAGCAGGGCGGATGACGCCACGCTGGGCAGAAAATTATGCCCGGAGATATTTTTCTGAAACATACTTGCAATCAAACCAGGTTCTAACTAATTAAAAATCTCCTCCCCCGGATAATCTGATTCGCCAACACATTGGCGTGTTGGTACATGTGCGTCCGTAACGAGGAGGAAATGATGGACATGCTGGTTTCGACCGAATGGCTTGCTGGCGAACTCGGGGCCAATGATCTCCGCGTCGTCGACGCGACCTATTTCGCGCTCGATCCCGCGCGCGATGCCCAGGCCGACTATGAGGCAGGGCATATCCCCGGCGCCGTCTATCTCGACCTCGCCAATCTGAAGGACGACATGTCGGAGCTGCCCGGCATGCTGCCGACGGCGGAAAAATTCGCCAGCCGCATGCAGTCGCTGGGGCTCGGTGACGGCAGCCGCATCGTCCTCTACGATAACAGCCCGCACCGTACCGCGGCGCGCGCCTGGTTCATGTTCCGCATGTTCGGCGCCAATGAGGTGGCGATCCTCGACGGCGGATTGCAGAAATGGGTCGCCGAGGGCCGGCCGCTCGAGCAGGGCAAGGTCGCGCTGCGCCACCGGCACTTCACCGTGTGGCGCGATCCGGCGCAGGTCCGCGACCTCGATCAGATGAAGGCCAATGTCGCGAGCGGCGCCGAGGAGGTGGTCGACGCGCGTTCGGAGAAGCGCTTCACCGGCGAGGAAGGCGATCCGCGCGGGCTGGCCGCAGGCCATATCCCGGGCTCGAAGAATCTGCCCTTCGACCGGCTGCTCAACGCCGACGGCACCTTCAAGGACAAGAGCGAGCTCCAGGCCGCGTTCGACGCTGCCGGCGTCGACGGATCGAAGCCACTGGTCACGACCTGCGGTTCGGGCGTCACTGCATCGGTGGTGCTGTTCGCCGCGGCGCTGCTCGGCCGCGAGGATATCGCTCTTTATGACGGTTCGTGGAGCGAGTGGGGCTTGCGGCCCGACACCGAAAAGGCCATCGGTCCTGCGTGACCGATGATGAAGGTTCAGGCCTGAAGCCCGGCACCCGGCTGGTAACGGCCGGGCGCCATGGGAAGAACCGGCGGGGGATCGTCAATCCCCCGGTATGGCGCGCGTCGACCATCCTGTTCGACAGCGTCGCCGAGCTCCGCGCCGGGGTCCGCAAGCCCGACGACGGGCTCTATTATGGCCGGCGCGGCACCCCGACCCAATGGTCGCTCGCCGAGGCACTGACCGAATTGGAGCCTGGCGCGGCGGGTACCGTCCTCTATCCTTCGGGCGTGGCGGCGATCAGCGCGGTGCTGTTGTCGCTGCTCGCGCCCGGCGACGAGCTGCTGATGGTCGACAGCGCCTATGAGCCGAGCCGGGCGATCTGCAATGGCCTGCTCAAGCGCTTCGGCATCGCGACCCGCTTCTACGATCCGATGATCGGCGCCGGCATTGCCGACCTGATCGGCGATCGAACTCGCGTCGTCTTCCTCGAAAGCCCCGGCAGCCTGACCTTCGAGGTGCAGGACGTCCCCGCGATCGCCGCCGCCGCGCGGGCGCGCGGGGTGACGACGGTGCTCGACAACACCTGGGCAACTCCGCTGCTCTTCCCCGCGCTCGTGCACGGCGTCGACATCAGCGTCCTCGCCTGCACCAAATATATCGTCGGCCATTCGGACGTGATGATGGGATCGGCGACCGCTGTCCCCGGCCATTTCGAGAAGTTGCGGCGGACCAGCCATTCGCTGGGCCAGTGCGTCAGTCCGGATGACGCCTATCTTGCCGCGCGGGGCCTGCGCACCCTGCAACTACGGCTGCGCCAGCACGAAGAGGGCGCGCTCGCCGTGGCGCGCTGGCTGGCCGAACAGCCGCAGGTCGCGCGGGTGCTCCATCCGGCCTTGCCCGATTGTCCCGGCCATGAATTGTGGAAACGTGACTTCACCGGCGCGTCCGGGCTGTTCAGCATTGTCCTGAACGGCGGCGACGATGCGGCGCGGGCGGCGCTGATCGACGGGCTCGATCTGTTCGGGATCGGCTTCTCCTGGGGCGGTTATGAGAGCCTGGCGTTGCCGGTCGACCCAGCGGGCCTGCGCACCGCGACCGCATGGCAGGCGGAGGGACCGGTTGTCCGCCTCCATATCGGGATCGAGGACCCGGCCGACCTGATCGCCGACCTTGGACGCGGGCTGGACCGATTCGAATCGGCACGCGGCTGACCGTCGGCAGAGGGATGTCGGCGGTCCGGGAAGGTCCTGGCCGGTCTTTTTCAGACGGCGCGGGGCAGGATCAGTGCTTCGAGCCGGCGGATCGAGCCGTCGAGCGAACTGCCTAAAAAACGGGCGGCAGCAAGGGTGCCGGCATCGGCCCCGCCGCCGCGGGCCGCCATGAGCTTGAGACCGGTCGTGCCGACCGCTTCCGCCTCGCGCAGGATCGCTTCGAAGCGGCGTCGGACGATCGGGCTGGCGGCGGCATAGCCCGATGCCAGCGCGTCTGGCGACCCGGCCAGACGCGCGGTTTGCGGCGGGAGATGACCAGTCGTCGAGCCTCCCAGATCCTCGAGCGCCTGCGCCATCAGGCGCAGGGCGGCGATCCCGTCCATTCGCTCGATCGCACTGCCGTCGATGGTGGCTATCTTCGACTGGAACATCGGCCGATCCCTTTGTGCAGCGCCTGTCCAACAGGCAGATCATTGCCGAAACTGCTTAATATTCAGTCAATGGCGATGATGATCCGATTCTCTGAGAATCGCAGAAAACAGCCGATTTTTACCTGTGGCGTATTGGCAACAGTTCGAAGCAAAGGAGCAATGTTTCGACATGATGCGCATTGTGCAATGCGGAATCGTCCTGCACAAATATCGCACTCGCATGCAGCTGGCTCGGCCCTGAAGGGCAACCAGAGAAGTTCGGCGCGGCGAGGCAGGGGAACGGAAACGCTTGTCATAAGGGGAATAACTATGCGCGCTTCCTTCATCGGCCTTTCGGCGCTTGCGCTGGCCGCCACCGCCACGCCCGCTTTCGCCCAGGACGATAGCCAGGAGTTCACGCTGACCGGCAGCGCCGCGCTCGTGAGCGACTATCGCTTTCGCGGCATCTCGCAGTCGGGCAAGCATATCGCGGTCCAGGCCGGCGCGACGCTGACCCACGCCTCGGGCTTCTATATCAGCTTCTGGGGCAGCTCGATCGACGATTATGTCGCGTCGAACGCCGACGCAGAGCTCGATCTGATCGCCGGCTATTCGACCACGGTCGGCGCCGTCACTCTCGACGGCGGTGCGCTCTATTACACCTACACCTCGGCGACCAAGGGCGTGCCGACCGACTTCCTCGAGCTCTACGCCTCGGCCAAGACGGCGATCGGCCCGGCGACCGTCAAGGTCGGTGCCGCCTACGCGCCGAAGTCGAATGCGCTCAGCGTCGGCTTCGGCAAGGAGGACAATCTGTACGTCTACAGCGACGTCTCGGTCGCGGTTCCCGATACGCCGTTCGGCGTCGCCGCCCACCTCGGCTATTCGCCGGACACCACCTTCATCACCGGCGACAAGTATCTCGATTGGAACCTGGGCGTCACCTACACGTGGAAGGCCGCGACCTTCGGCGTTTCCTATGTCGATACCGACCACAAGAAGGGTTTCCTGACCGATCCGTCGTCGGGCCGGGACATCGCCAAGGCCGGCGTCGTGGTCTCGGCGACCTACGCCTTCTGATCCTGCCATCTGGGGGAGGCAGGGAGGGGCCGCGGTTCGCCGCGGCCCCTTTTCCGTTCAGCGGCTCGCCGCCACCAGCTTTGCCGTGATCGGGTGGGCGGGGGCCGCGATCAGGCGTTCCGCGGGGCCCTCCTCGACGATCCGGCCCGCGTCCATCACGACGATGCGGTGGCAGAGCCGCCGGGCGACGGCGAGGTCGTGGGTGATCATCAGGATGGCGAGGCCATGCTGCTTCTGGAGCTCGGCGAGCAGGTCGAGGATCGTCCCGGCGACGAGCACGTCGAGCGCCGAGGTCGCCTCGTCGAGCAGCAGCATCGCCGGACCCGGGCCGAGCGCGCGGGCGATCGCCACGCGCTGCGCCTGGCCGCCCGACAGTGCGGCGGGTCGCCGGTCGGCGAGGGTGGGATCCAGCCCCACCTCGGCCAGCACCGCCTCGACCCGCGCGGCGACCGCCATCCTGTCGAGATCGGGGCGCAGCCGCCGCAGCGGCTCGGCGACGATGTCGCGGACCTTCCACAGCGGGTCGAGGCTGGCAACCGGGTCCTGGAACACCGGCTGGAGCCCGGCGCGGTCACGCGGGCGCATCGCCTTGCGCGGGGGGAGGGGCTCGCCACGCCAGCGGACCTCACCCGCGTCGATCGGACCGAGCCGGGCGATCGCGCGCGCCAGCGTCGACTTGCCCGATCCCGATCCGCCGACGATCGCGACGGCCTCCCCCTCGGCCACGTCGATGTCGACGGCGTCGACCGCCAGGAGGCGGCCGCGCCGCCAGCCCGGCCGAGCGAAGGAGACCGACACCTGCCGCGCCTCGACCAGCGGCGCGCCGATCGGGCCGAGCGCGGGCGGCGGCGCGTCGAGACGCGGGCTCGCGGCGATCAGCGCGCGGGCATAATCGCTCTTCGGATCGCCCAGCACGGCTCGGGTCGGACCGGTCTCGACGATCCGGCCGGCATGCATCACCGCGACGGCATCGGCATTGTCGGCGACGGCGGCGAGGTCGTGGCTGACGAGCAGCAGCGCCATCCCCTCCTCGTCGCACAGCCGGCCGAGCAGCGCCATGATCTCAGCCCGCAGCATCGCGTCGAGCGCGGTGGTCGGCTCGTCGGCGACGAGCAGCTTCGGGCGATGGGCGATCGCCATCGCGATCAACGCACGCTGCCGCTGCCCGCCTGACAGGCGATGCGGATATTGGTCGAGCCGTTCGCGTGGGTCGTGCAGCCCGACGCGCTCGAGCGCGGCGGCCATCTCCGCCCGACTCGGGCGCGGCGCCCCGGCCTGGGTCCAGGCCTCGCGCAGTTGGGCGCCGATCGTCAGGTGCGGGGTCAGTGCGGTCAGCGGCTGTTGGAAGACGAAGCCGACATCGCAGCCGCGGACATGGCGCAGTCGCGCCTCGCGTGCGCCGACCAGCTCCTCGCCGTCCAGCCGGAAGGAGCCCTGGACGATCGCGGGCGACAGGCCGAAGGGGGCGAGGCAGGTCTGGCTCTTGCCCGATCCCGAGGCGCCGACCAGCGCCAGCGAGCGGCCCGCCTCGATCGCGAAGCTCGCTCCCTCGACGATCCGCTGGTCGCCGATCCGGATGTCGAGGCTGTCTGCGACGAGGAGGGTCATTGGACAAAGCGGTTGCGCAGGCTCTCCCCGATCCGGGTCAGGCAGAGCAGCAGGGTGACGAGCACCGCCGCCGGGAGCAGCAGGGCGTGAGGGGCGACGTCCATGTCGTCGGCGCCGTCCTTGAGCAGGATGCCGAGCGACGTCATCGGTTCCTGCACGCCGAGGCCGAGGAACGACAGGAAGCTTTCGATCATCACCACCTGCGGCACGGTGAGCAGCAGATAGGCGATCGCGACCCCGGCGATATTGGGCAGCATGTGGCGCAGCACGATCGCGACCGGCGGCGCGCCGGCGGCTTCGGCGGCGGTGACGAAGGGGCGGTCGCGCAGCGCGATCATCTGGCCGCGCACCACCCGCGCCATGGTCAGCCACTCGACCGCGCCGATGCCAAGGAAGACGAGCAGGATCGACCGCCCGAACACGACCATCAGCAGGATCACGACGAACATGAAGGGCAGCGCGTAAAGCGCGTCGACGATCCGCATCATCGCCTCGTCGACCTTGCCGCCGCGCCAGCCGGCGATCGCGCCCCAGGCGACGCCGACGACCAGCGACACCAGCGCGGCGGCGAAGGCGACGCCGAGCGTCACGCGGGTGCCGACCAGCGTCCGCGCCAGCAGGTCGCGGCCGACGCTGTCGGTGCCCATCGGATGGCCGGCGGTGAAGGGCGCCGCGCGCACCGCGTCCCAGTCGATCAGGTCGTAGCGCCAGTCGAGCGCCAACGGGCCGGCCAGCGCGGCGACGACGATCAGCGCGATCAGGATCAGCGCAGGCCGCATCGCTCAGCGCCTCGCCCGCGGATCGAGCCAGCCATAGGCCAGGTCGGCCAGCAGGTTGAACAGGATGATCAGCGCCGCATAGAGTGTGACGACACCCAGGACGAGCGGATAGTCGCGGTTGAGCGCGCCCTGCACGAAATAGCGGCCGAGCCCCGGCAGCGCGAATACCGTCTCGATCACCACGGCGCCGGTCAGCAGGCCGGCGGCGGCGGGGCCGAGATAGGAGGCGACCGGCACCAGCGCGGGGCGCAGCGCGTGGACGATCAGGATGCGGGATCGGCTCAGCCCGCGCGCGCGGGCCATGCGGACATGGTCCTGCGCCAGCACTTCGGCGAGTCCCGCGCGCGCCAGCTTGGCGATCGCGCCGGTTGCGGGCAGGGCGAGCGCGATGACCGGCAGGATCATGTGCGGCGGATAGCCGTCGCCCCAGCCCGACACCGGCAGCCATCCCGCCCACAACCCGAAGGCGAGCGCGAGCAGCGGACCGACGACGAAGCTGGGCAGCGCGGTCAACAACGTCGCGCCGAGCATCAGTCCGCGGTCGGTGCGCGTGCCCGGGCGGGCGGCGGCGGCCATGCCGGTGACGAGGCCGAGCAGCAGCGCGAGCAGCAGCGCCAGCCCGCCGAGGGTCAGCGAGATCGGCAGGCCGCGCGCGATCAGATCGGTGACGCTGAAGTCGCGATAGACCAGCGATGGTCCAAAGTCGCCGTGCAGCAGCCGCCAGACATAGCGGCCGACCTGCTCAGGCAGCGGCCGGTCGAGTCCATAGGCTGCCATCAGCGCGGCACGGGTCTGCGGATCGAGCGGCCGCTCGCCGTCGAACGGCCCGCCGGGGGCGACCCGCATCAGCACGAAGGAGAGGACCACAACCGCCGCCAGCGTCGGCAGGGCGGTCAGCAGCCGGCGGCGGATCAGGTCGATCATGCGGCGCGCCCCTCAGGTGCGGAGGCCGGCCCGCCAACGATCGTCATTCCAGCGAAAGCTGGAATCTCACTGGCCTTGGCGACGTCCAGAAGGGAGATCCCGGCTTTCGCCGGGATAACGCTCCGGGGGGCTGGCCGTTGCCGCCTCAGTTGCCGATCGAGACGCTGGCGTCCGCGCTGTTCGTCGCGGCGGCGGCGAGGATGGTGCGGGTGGCGGGCCCCTTGTCGACCGTGTTCTGGGCGACTTCGGCGACCGACGAGCGGATGCCGGGCTCGGGCACCGTCTTGGTCAGGCCGATGATGTCCTTCTCGGTCTGGCTCTTCGGCGGCTGGGTGTTGGCGAACATCGCCGACAGCGCCTGCTGGCTCGAATCGGCCTCCTGCGGGCGCGAGGCGCCGGGCTTCGGCGGGACCAGCGCGAAATCGGGCGGGATGGTCAGCGGCGCGCGCTTCGACACGGCGAAGGCGTCGAGGTTCGACGAGCGACCCGCCATCACGCCCGGGCGATCGCCCCGGCTGCACGCCGACACCAGGGTCATGGCGACCAGCACCGAACCGAGAAGCAACTTAGACCGCATCGACATTCTCCGCAGGAACCTTGGGCTCACGCACCAGCAGGGCGCGCAGCACCAGGATCAACACACCTATCGTAATCGCGGCGTCCGCGACATTGAAGACCAAAAAGGGATGCCAGTCGCCGATATGGGGATCGAGGAAGTCGGCGACATAGCCGAGCCGCGTCCGATCCGCGATGTTCCCGATCGCCCCGCCCAGCACCAGGCCGAGCGCGACCACGTCGCCCTTCGCCTTTTCCCGCCAGATCCAGACGACGATCCCCACCGCGATCAACGCGGTGCCGGCGACCAGCAGCCAGCGTTCGCGATCGGACCCGGCGACCAGGAAGCCCATCGACACGCCGTAATTCTCGACCCAGCGCAGGTCGAAGAAGCTGGTGATCTCGATCAGCCCGCGCTCCCGCAGCGCGACCGGGCCCATGATCGCCCATTTGCTGATCTGGTCGAGCAGCAGCACGATGGCCGCAACGCCGAAGCCGAGCGGCCGGTGCAGGGTGCGCGCGTCAGCCATTCACCACCGTGTCGCAGCGGTCGCACAGCGCGCCGTCGCTCGCGACCTCGGGCAGGTGGCGCCAGCAGCGGCCGCATTTCTCGGCTTCGGTCTTGCTCACCTCGAAGGCGATCGGATCGCTGCCCTCGGCCAGGCTGGCGACGGCCGGATCGCCGTCGACCACCTCGACCTTGGCGACGATGCCGATCTCGCTCAGGTCGACCGAGCGCAGCAACGCGGCTTCGCCCGGATCATAGCTGATCGCGGCGACGTCGACCTCGAGGCTGGAGCCGATCACCTTGTTGCGGCGGAGCGGCTCGATCTCGCCGGTCAGCTTGGTGCGGTAGCGGCGCAGCAGTTCCCAGCGCATCCGCAGGTCGTCGTCCTTCCAGCCGGCATCGACCTCGGGCCAGGTCAGCAGGTGGACCGATCCGCCGTCCGGGTAGCGGGTGCCCCATACCTCCTCGGCGGTGAAGCAGAGGATCGGAGCGGCATAGCGGACCAGCGCGTGGAACAGCGTGTCGAGCACGGTGCGATAGGCGCGCCGCTTCGGGTCCGACGGCGCGTCGCAGTAGAGCGAATCCTTGCGGATGTCGAAGAAGAAGGCCGACAGGTCGTTGTTCGCGAAGTCGCTCAGCGCGCGGGCATAGCGGTTGAACTCGAACGCCGCGGTCGCGTCCTTGAGCTCGGCGTCGAGGGTCGCGAGCAGGTGGAGGACGTAGCGCTCCAGCTCGGGCATCGCCGCCGGCGCCACCTTCTCCCCGTCGCTGAAGCCTTCGAGCGCGCCGAGCAGGTAGCGGAAGGTGTTGCGCAGCTTGCGATAGGCGTCCGACGTGCCGGCCAGGATCTCCTTGCCGATGCGGACGTCCTCGAAATAGTCGGTCGAGGCGACCCACAGGCGCAGGATGTCGGCGCCGCTCTCGTTGATGATCTTGAGCGGATCGACGACGTTGCCGACGCTCTTCGACATCTTGCGGCCCTGGCCGTCGAGGGCGAAGCCGTGGGTCAGCACCGCGTCATAGGGCGCACGGCCGCGCGTGCCGCAGCTTTCGAGCAGCGACGACTGGAACCAGCCGCGATGCTGGTCCGACCCTTCGAGATAGAGGTCGGCGCGGACGCCGACGCCGTAGCGCGCCTCGATCGTGAAGGCATGGGTCGATCCCGAATCGAACCAGACGTCGAGGATGTCGTTGATCGGCTCGTAGTTCGCCGCGTCGTAGCCGGGGCCGAGCAGTTGCTGATGGTCGGCGGTGAACCAGGCGTCGGCGCCGCCGGCCTCGAACGCCGCGATGATCCGCGCGTTGACCGCCGGATCGCGCAGATAGTCGCCGGTCTTGCGGTCGACATAGAGCGCTATCGGCACGCCCCAGGCGCGCTGGCGGCTGATCACCCAGTCGGGGCGGCCCGACACCATCGCATGGATGCGGTTGCGCGCCTTCTCGGGCACCCAGCGGGTCCGCTCGATCGCGTCGAGCGCGGTTTCGCGCAGCGTCACGCCGTTGCCGCGTGCATGGCCGACGGGGTCGCTCGCATCGACGATCGGGGTCGCGGCGTCGCCGTCGATGCTCCGGTCCATGGGGATGAACCATTGCGGGGTGCAGCGGAAGATCACCTTGGCCTTGGACCGCCAGCTATGCGGATAGCTGTGCTGGAAATCGGCGCTCGCCGCCAGCAGCGCGCCGGCCTCGCGCAGGTCGGCGCAGATCGGGCCTTCCGGCCCGTTGAACTTGGGATTGATCACCGATCCCTGGCCGCCGAGCCATCCCCAGTCGGCGCGATACTTGCCGTCGCCCTCGACCGCGAACACCGGATCGATGCCATGTTCCTTGCACAGGAAGAAGTCGTCCTCGCCATGGTCGGGCGCCATATGGACGAGGCCGGTGCCGGCGTCGGTGGTGACGAAGTCGCCGGCCAGCAGCGGGCGCGGCCGGGCGAAGAAGCCGCCGAGCCCGTGCATCGGGTGACGGGCGACGGTGCCGGCGAGGTCCTTACCGGTGAAGTGACGATCGGTCTGCGTCACGTCGCCGATGCGCGCGCTTACCGAGCTGACGAGATCGGCGGCGATCAGCAGGCGGCGGCCATCCTTTTCTACCAGTGTATATTCGACCTCTGGTCCATAGGCGAGCGCCTGGTTGACCGGGATCGTCCACGGCGTGGTCGTCCAGATCACTGCATCGGCGCCGACCAGGTCGGGGATCTTGCTCTCGACGATCTCGAAGGCGACGTCGATCTGGGTCGAGACGATGTCCTCATATTCGACCTCGGCGTCGGCGAGGGCGGTCTTCTCGACCGGGGACCACATCACCGGCTTGGCGCCGCGATAGAGCTGGCCGCTCTCGGCGAACTTGAGCAGCTCGCCGACGATCGCCGCCTCGGCCGCGAAGTTCATGGTCAGATAGGGATCGTCCCAGTCGCCGTCGACGCCAAGCCGCTTGAACTGCTCGCGCTGCACGCCGACCCATTTCTCGGCATAGGCGCGGCATTCGGCGCGGAACTGGACGGGATCGACCTCGTCCTTGTTCAGCTTCTTGGCGCGATAGGCCTCCTCGACCTTCCATTCGATCGGCAGGCCGTGGCAGTCCCAGCCGGGGACATAGGGCGCATCCTTGCCGAGCAGCGACTGGCTGCGGACGATGATGTCCTTCAGCACCTTGTTCATCGCATGGCCCATATGGATGTCGCCATTGGCGTAGGGCGGGCCATCGTGCAGGATGAAGCGCGGCTGGCCGGCGCGGGTCTCGCGCAGCTTGCCGTAGAGGTCCTCGGCCGCCCATTTCGCCAGGATCGCCGGCTCCTTCTGGGCCAGGCCGGCCTTCATCGGGAAATCGGTCTTCGGCAGGAAGACGGTGTCGCGGAAATCGGGTGCGTCGGTCATCAACATCATCTCAAATCCGCTCATCCTGAGGAGGGACTGAGCTTTGGCGAAGGCCCGTCTCGAAGGATCCTTCGAGACGCCATTTCGCCTTCGCTCAATGGCTCCTCAGGATGAGCGGTGTAAACGGGCGGGTCAGGCCCTACGCGACCGGGCTTGAGGCGGCAAGTATCCGCTTCGCCTCGGCGCAGTCCTTGTCCATCTGCGCGGTCAGCGCCTCGAGGCTGTCGAACTTCGCCTCCGGGCGGATATAGGCGATCATCTCGACCTCGATGCACTGGTCATAGAGGCTTTCGGCGAAGTCGAAGAAATAGGCCTCGAGCAGTTCCTTGGGCGGATCGAAGGTCGGCCGGACGCCGAGATTGGCGGCGCCGTCGAGCACCCGCCCGTCGGACAGCAGCCCGCGCACCGCGTAGATGCCGTATTTCGGGCGGAGATAGCGGCCCATCGCGATGTTGGCGGTCGGGAAGCCGATGGTGCGGCCCAGCTTGTCGCCATGCTGGACCTTGCCCTGGATGCGGAATGGGCGGGTCAGCAGGCGCGCCGCCTCGACCGGATCGCCGGCGACCAGCGCCTCGCGGATGCGGCTCGAAGAGATCGGACCGCGTTCGTCGCTGACCGGGCCGATCGCCTGCGCGGTCAGGCCGTGGGCGGCGCCGATCTCGGCCAGCACGCGGACATTGCCGGCGCGGCCCTTGCCGAAGGTGAAGTCCTCGCCGGTGACGACATGGGCGGCGCCCGCACGACCGATCAGCCATTCGGTGATGAAATCGGGGGCGGAGACGTTGGCGAGCCGCTGGTTGAACTCGAACACCAGCATCGCGTCCGCGCCGGCCTGTTCGAACAGGGCGGCGCGCTGGTCGAGCGAGGTCAGGCGGAAAGGCGGCGCGTCGGGCCGGAAGAAGCGGACCGGGTGCGGATCGAAGCTGGCGACGAGCACCGGGCGCCCGGTCGCGCGGCCATGCGCCACCGCCGCGCCGACGACCGCCTGATGCCCCCTATGGAAGCCGTCGAAATTCCCCAACGCCACCACGCTTCCGCGCAGATGCTCGGGAAGCGGGCGGTCGCACGTCAGCCGATCCATGGGGGCGCTATAGAAAGTGCGGCGGCTTCACGCAATTAGCGGGCAGGGGCGACCTGCGATTTACCGCCGCCGCAGGGTGACGAAGGCGAAGGCGGGCTTCCCGTCTGCTGCGGGATGCGCCTCGCGGGCGTCCTCGCGCCATTCGGCGGGGTCGAAGGCGGGGACGACGGTGTCGCCTTCGGGCGCGTCGTCGACTTCGGTCAGCTCGATCCGGTCGGCGCGCGGCAACAGCAGCGCGTAGATTTCGGCGCCGCCGACCACCGACAGGCGATCGGCATCGGCCAGCGCGATCGCGGCATCCACGCTATGGGCGACCTCGGCGCCCCCGGCACGCCAGCCGCGATCGCGGGTCAGCACGATGTGGCGGCGTCCCGGCAGTAGCCCGGGGAGACTTTCAAAGGTCTTGCGTCCCATCAGCATTGGCGCGCCCTGGGTCAGCGCCTTGAAATGCTTCAGGTCGGCGGGAATGCGCCAGGGCAGGTCGCCGTCGCGCCCGATCACCCCATTGCGCGCGCGGGCGAGGACGAAAACGATCTCGGGCCGGCTCACACCGCCACCTCGGCCTTGATGTGCGGGTGGGGATCATAGCCCTCGATCACGAAGTCCTCGGGCGCGTAGGCGAACATGCTCGACGGCCTGCGGGCGAAGGTGAGCCTGGGGAAGGCGCGCGGCGTGCGAGATAGCTGCTCCTCGACCAGATGGCCGTGGTTCGAATAGACATGGGTATCGGCGCCCATCCACACCAGCTCGCCCGGCTCCAGGTCGGCCTGCTGCGCGAGCATGCGGATCAGCACCGCCGCCTCGAAGATGTTGAACGGGAAGCCGAGGCCGAGGTCGCACGAGCGCTGGTAGAGGATGCCCGACAGCCGCCCGCCCGCGACATGATATTGATAGGTCATGTGGCAGGGCGGCAGCGCCATCCCCGGCAGCTCGGGCACGTTCCAGCCGGTGAAGATCAGCCGACGCGAACTGGGGTTGGTGCGCAGCATCTCGACCAGCTCGGCGATCTGGTTGATGCCTTTCTCCTCGCGCCGGAACAGCCCGTCGCCGACCTGGGTATAGCGCGGCCAGTCGACCCATTGCTTGCCGTAGACGGGACCGAGGTCGCCCCACTCGGCGGCGAAGGCGGGATCGTCGATGATCCGCTGCTCGAAGGCGTCGCGGTCGATCGCCTCCCCGGTCGCCTTGCGATATTTGTCGAGCGGCCAGTCGGTCCAGATATGGACGTTCTGCATCACTAGCGGGCGGATGTTGGTATCGCCCGACAGGAACCAGATCAGTTCCTTGATCGCCGATTTCCAGAAGATCTTCTTGGTGGTGATCAGCGGCACCGTGCCGTCCGACAGGTTGAACCGCATGGTCACCCCGAACAGCGATCTGGTCCCCACGCCGGTGCGGTCGACCCGCTCGTCGCCGCCATACCAGGCGCGCGCCATGGCATCGAGATATTGCTGTTCGGGATGTTCGGTCATGGGAGAGGGGGTAGCCGCTTACCCCCCTCCCTTTCAAGGGAGGGGCAGGGGAGGGTGGCGAGCGTAGCGAGCCTCCCCGGTCGTCCCGCGGAACGCCGCCAAGGGGCATCGAGCCCTTTGGCTTCGTCACCCACCCCAGGCCCCTCCCTTGAAAGGGAGGGGATTTTCTGGGGCCACTTCCTTTCGCCCCGCCCGCTCGCTACATCGCCCGCCTATGGCAAAGCTCAAGATAGCGTCCTGGAACATCAACTCGGTCCGCGCCCGCATCGATATCGTCAGGCAGTTCCTGGAGGAGCAGCAGGTCGACATCCTCTGCCTGCAGGAGACCAAGGTCCGCGACGACACCTTCCCGTTCGGGATGTTCCGCGATCTCGGCTATGATCATTTCGAGATCAACGGCCAGCCGATGCACCATGGCGTGGCGATCATCTCGAAGCTGCCGCTGCACGACAATGGCCGGCACGACTGGCAGGACAATGGCGAGGCGCGCCATGTCGGGGTGCGGCTCGATTGCGGCATCCGGCTGGAGAATGTCTATGTGCCGGCTGGCGGCGACATTCCCGATCGTGATCTCAATCCGAAGTTCGGCCAGAAGCTCGACTTCCTCGGCCGCATGATCCGCTGGTCGGAGGAGCTGAAGGAGCCGACGCTGCTGGTCGGCGACTTCAACATCGCACCGCTGGAATGCGACGTGTGGAGTCACAAGCAACTCCTCGACGTCGTCAGCCACACGCCGATCGAGGTCGAGACGCTCGGCCGGCTCCAGGCGAGCCACGACTGGGTCGACCTGGGCCGCAGCTTCGTACCGCCGCCGGCGCGGCTCTACACCTGGTGGAGCTATCGCGCGCAGGACTGGGCGGCGTCCGATCGCGGGCGGCGGCTCGACCATATGTGGGCCAGTCCCGAGGTCGCGAAGCTCGCCACCGACCATTATGTCTGCGAGCCGTGCCGGTCGTGGATCAGGCCGTCCGACCACATCCCCCTCATCACCGAGCTCGACGTGTGAGCGGCGCGCGGGCGGCGGCGCGCGCGATCGACGCGCTCAAGCGGGGCTGGCCGGTCGCGGTGACGGCCGGCGACGGCCGGCTGGTCGTGCTCGCGATCGAGACCGCCAACGACGTGACCCTCGCCGATTTCGACGGATCGGCTCCGGCCGACGTGCTGCTGTCCGCGGCGCGTGCGGTTACCCTCAATCTCGCCAACCAGCGCGAGGCGGCGAGTCCCGCCTGCCCGGCGCTGGTCGAGCGGGTGCCGTGGATCGACCTGCCGACGGCGGTCGCGCTCGCCGATCCGGTGCGCGACCTGGCGACACCGCTGAAGGGGCCGTTCCGCGCCAAGGCGGTCGAGGCGCCCCAGGCCGCCGCCGCGGCGCTGCGCCTCGCCCGGCTTTCGGGGCTGCTGCCGGCGCTGTTCGTCCGTACGGACGGCCCGGTCGAGGCTGAGGTCGCGGCGGAGGCGCTCGACGATTATGAAGACCCCGCGCACCTCGTCATCGCCTCGCAGGCGCGGCTGCCGGTCGCGGTCAGCGAGAAGGCCGAGATCGTCGCCTTCCGCCATGTCGCCGACGCCGCCGAGCATGTCGCGCTGATCATCGGCACCCCCGACGGCACCCCGCCGCTCGTCCGCCTGCACAGCGAATGCCTGACGGGCGACGTGCTCGGATCGCTCAAATGCGATTGCGGGCCGCAGCTTGCAGGGGCGCTCGCGGCGATGACCCAGGCGAGCTGGGGCATATTGCTCTACCTGCGCCAGGAAGGGCGCGGCATCGGCCTGATCAACAAGCTGCGCGCCTATGCGCTGCAGGACCAGGGCTTCGACACGGTCGACGCCAATCTCCGCCTCGGCTTCGGCGTCGACGAGCGCGACTTCCGGGTGGCGGCGCGGATGCTGTCGCTGCTCGGCCAGGCCGAAGTGCGGCTGATGACCAACAATCCGCAGAAGGTCGAAGGGCTCGAGGCCGCCGGTATCCGTGTCGCCGAGCGGGTGCCGCACCGGATGGGCGAGAACCCGCATAACAGCGCCTATCTGGCGACCAAACGCGACCGCACCGGCCATGTGCTGTGAGCGGCATCCGCGTCGATAGCGCGGCGCTGACCCTCACCGGGCCGGACGGGCGGACGATCCGCTGCGCGATCGGCCGCTCGGGCGCCTGCCCGGCCGGGGAGAAGCGCGAGGGTGACGGCAGGACCCCGCTCGGCCGCTGGCCGATCCGGACGGTGCTGTTCCGCCCCGGCCATGCCGCGCCGCCGGCGGGCATGTCCTTGCCGTGGCGCTGGGTGCGGCCCGACGACGGCTGGTCGGACGATCCTGCCGATCCCGCATATAACCGTCCGGTGCGGCATCCCCATGCCTATTCGGCGGAGCGGCTGGTGCGCGACGACGGCGCCTATGACGTGATCGTCGTGCTGGGCCACAATGATGCCCCGCCGGTTTCGGGCATGGGCAGCGCGGTGTTCCTCCATTGCAGCGAGGGACGGCCGACCGCTGGTTGCGTGGCGGTGGAGAAGGGGGCGTTGCTGGCGTTGTTGCCGCTGCTTGGGCCGGGTGACGCGGTGGGGATCGTGTGAAAAAATAAGCCCCTTCCTGCAAGGGAGGGGAAGGGGTGGGTGGCGAGCGCAGCGAGCCCTGCTCGATCGTCCCGCAGAACTCCGCCGAGAGGCGTCGAGCCCCTCGTCTCCGTACCCCACCCTTACGCCTCTCCCCTGAAGGGGAGGGGACGCTATGGGTCTTTCAACCTGTGGCGGCTATGCGCTCCTCGCATTGGCGGACGATGTCCTGCAGCTCGTCGAGCGTCTGGTCGAGCGCCTTGCGTTGCAGTTCAAGTGCCTCGATCCGCGCGCCGACGCGGGTCAGGAGCTGCCGGGTCTGCGCGAGGTGGAGCGAATCGACGGTGTAGAGGTCGAGGAATTCCTTGATCTCGCGTAGGCTGAAGCCGAGGCGCTTGCCGCGCAGGATCAGCTGGAGCCGCGCGACCTCGCGCCGCGAATAGACGCGCATCGTGCCGACCCGCTGCGGATCGAGCAGCCCCTTGTCCTCGTAGAAGCGGATGGCACGGGTGGTGACGCCCAGCTCGTCGGCGACATCCTGGATGCCCCGGAGCGGCTGGCGCTCCTCCGCCCGTTTGAAAGCGTCCCTCGGCATCGGCTCAGTTCGCCGCCTTCTTGGTTTCCTCGGCAACCAGCTCTTTCCGGGAGAGCTTGCCGATCAGTGTCTTGGGCAGGCTGGTGCGGATTTCGACCTCGCGGGGCATCTCGATCTTGGAGACACGGCTTTTGAGGAATTCGCACAATTCGTCAACGCTCGCCTGCTGGCCGGGGCGCAGCACCACGAAGGCCTTGGGTGCCTGCCCGCGATAGGCGTCGGGCACGCCGATCACCACCGCCTCGAGGACTGCGGGATGCTCGTAGAGCGCCTCCTCGATCACGCGTGGATAGATGTTGTAGCCGCCGGCGATGATGACGTCCTTGATCCGATCGACCAGGAACAGATAGCCGTCCTCGTCGAGATAGCCGACGTCGCCGGTGCGGATCGCGCCGTCGACGAACACCTTCTCGGTCTCCTCGGGCTTGTTCCAGTAGCCCTTCATGACCTGCGGCCCGCGCGCGCAGACCTCGCCGCGCTCGCCGGTCGGCAGGATGACGTGCGGATCGTCCAGGCTGCGGATCTCCAGCACCGTGCCCGGGAAGGCGGGGCCGGCGCTGTTGTCCTTCACCGCGCCCTCGACAGGGTTGCAGGTCAGGATGGGCGAGGTCTCCGACAGGCCATAGCCCTCGACGACGCGCGCCCCGGTCAGCCGCTCGAACTCGGTGCGGACGTCGAAGGGCAGCGGCGCACCGCCCGACACGCAATAGTCGAGATCGTCGAAATGGATCGGCTGGCTGGCGGCGGCCTTGTTGATCGCGGTCAGCATGGTCGGCACCGCGAGCAGCTTGGTCGGCCGGGTGCGCTTCGCGGTCTTCAGGAACTGCTTCAGCTCGAAGCGCGGCAGCAGGATCATCTCCGCCGCCGTGTCGACCGAATAGTTGAGCACCGTCGTCAGCGCGAAGACGTGGAACATCGGCAGCACGCCCATGATCCGATCCTGGCGGGCGCCCGGCCGTTGCCCGACGTGGAGGATCATCTGGTAGCTGTTCGCGGTCAGGTTGGCGTGGCTGAGCATCGCGCCCTTGGGCACGCCGGTGGTGCCGCCGGTATATTGGAGCACCGCGACATCGTCGGGCGACACATCGACCGGGCGGAAGCCGGCGGCCTGGGCGCCATCGGTCACGGTGGAAAAGGCGATGTGCCGGCCGTCGCGCGGCCATGCCGCGATCTCGCCGCGCTTGAAAAGGCGATAGGCGATCGACAGCAGCGGCGGCAGGATGTCGGCCATCGGGCAGACGATGATCGTCCGCAGCCCGCTCTCCTCGGCGACGGCGGCGACCTTGGCGTGGATCGAGGCGACGTCGATCACGGCCATCACGGTCGTGCCCGAATCCTGGATCTGATGCTTCAGTTCATGCTCGACATAGAGCGGGTTGAAATTGACGATCGTCGCCCCGCAGCGCAGCGCCGCGAAATAGAGGATGACGAAATAGGGCGAGTTGGGCAGGCACAGGCCGAAGCGGATGCCGGGCCCGACGCCGATCGCCTGGAGGCCGGCCGCCGCGCGATCGACCAGCGCGCCGATCTCGGCATAGGTCCAGTGGCGCCCCAGGAAGTCGATCGCCCGCCGCTCGCCATGGTCGCGCACCGCGGCGTCGATCAGGTCGGTCAGCAGGCGGGACGGAATCGGCGGGGACGCTGGCCCGTCCCCGCCGCCCGGGAGAGCGGCACCGCGACCGGGGGGGATGGGGTCAGTCACGGTGCCGCTGTTCGTCATGGTCTTGCCTTTCTCCCTCAGAAGCTCATCCGGCCGCCGACGGCCAGGATGATGGCATGGGCACCGGTCAGCCGGCCGTCGGGCCGGATGATCGTCTGGGCCGGGGTGCCGACATAGAAGCCGCCGAGCCGGTCGATCGACGCGTTCTTGAAGTCGACATAATTGGCAGCGGCGTCCAGCGTGATCGACTCGGTGATCGCATAAGAGGTGCCGAGCGCGAAGTTGATGCGGCTGGCGTCGGGGACGCGCGCATCACGGAAGCCGTCCTGCGTCGGCGTCTGGTCCCACTGCACGCCGCCGCGCATCGTCCATTGCGGGGTGACCGCATAGTCGACGCCGCCCGCGACGCTCCAGCTGTTCTTGTAGTTCTGGTCGAGCGCGGCGTTGATCGGCGCACCGAGGCGGATCGCGTCGAACTTCTTCCAGCCGGCGCGGACGACCTGGCCGTTCAGGGTGAGCTGGTCGCTGACGTGGATGCGCGCGCTGGCTATCGCCTGCCACGGCGTGCGGAAGCTGGCGGTGATATCCTCGATCCGGCCGTTCTGGCCGGCGAGCGGACCGAGCAGGCCGGCGGTGGTGATGCTGCCCTTCAGCTTGTGCTTGACCGACGACTTGTAGGAGAAGCCCAGGTCGATCATCTCGCTCGGATGGATCTGGACGCCGGCCGACCAGCCGAAGTCCCAGCCCTTGCCGCGCAGCGTCTGATGCCCATCGGGCAGCAGCGGCGACAGGTTGGGCAGCGAGTTGGATAGCGACGCCTTGCTGTGTTCGATGTTCAGGCCGACGCCGATGCCGATCATCGGCGACGGTGCGAAGGCGATCGTCGGTTGCAGGTCGATCGTGGTCAGCTTGGTCTTGTCGGCGGTGTAGCGCGCCCAGCTGTTATTCTCGTAGTTGGTCGCGAAGCTGTAGGGCGCGGTGAGGGCCAGGCCGACCGACCACTGGTCGTTGAGCTTCCAGCCGACCGCGCCCGACGGCAGATAGCCCTTTTTGAGCGGATCGACCGAGACCTGGTTGCCGCCGACCGGGGCCGGGGCCTGGCCCGGCCGGGCGATGATCGTGCCCACGTTGCGGACCTTGCCCTTGGGCAGGATCGCGCTGAAGCCGAGATAGGCGGTGCTCTTCTCGTT
This sequence comes from Rhizorhabdus histidinilytica, assembly GCF_900167915.1. Classification (GTDB taxonomy): domain Bacteria; phylum Pseudomonadota; class Alphaproteobacteria; order Sphingomonadales; family Sphingomonadaceae; genus Rhizorhabdus; species Rhizorhabdus histidinilytica. The sequence goes on from NZ_FUYM01000002.1 coordinate 259,985, forward strand.
GCCGGCGATCGCGGCGGGGTTCCACCACAGCGATTGAGCGCCCTGGTCGGCCGCCTCGCCCGAGAAGGCGCGGCCGGCGGCAACCACCGACTGTTCCTGCAGATAGAAAGCCGAGGCATCGGCAGCGCTCGCGCCGAGCAGGGTAGTGGTCGAGGCAACGCCCGCGAGGGCGATGCGGCGGAGATTCGAATTGGTCATGGGATGTGTTCCTCTCTTCCCGTTCCGCGGCGCCTCAGCGAACGCGGGTCCAGGTCTGCGTCTTGCAAAGCGGCACGAAGATGCAGCCCCTCAGCTTCAACGTGTTCGCATCGACGGGCGTGATCCGCGCGTCATAGGTCTTGCCGTCTTCGGCATTGTAGATGGTGCCCTTGTCCCAGACGCCATCCTTGAAGCTGAAGCCGCCCAGGATCTGCAGACCCTTGAGCGCGCGGCCGCGCAGCTTTTCGTCCTTGTTGTTGGTGTCCTTGAGCGCGGGGTTGGCGGTGAGGCCGTCCGAGCCCAGTATCTTCCCGCATAGCGAAGCGCCGCAGCGTGTGATCTCTACGATGCCGTTTCGCGTTTCGGTTTTCCAGCGGCCGACCACCGCGTCGGGACTTGCGCCGGCCGCCATAGCCAAGGCCATCAGTATCATGCTCATCGCCTCAGTCATCCTCCTGCCAGATGCCCGATGCTGCGACCGGGTCATCCATCACGATGCAGCATCGATTGCACAAAAAGCGGTTGACGTATAGGGTAATCTACATACCTTTAAGAGAAATCATTCGCGGCTGTTGCATAAAGGTCGCGTCGGAGGAGAAGGTTCCATGCCGAATGCCGTGATCGCGGGTTATGCGCGCTCGCCTTTCCATCTCGCCAACAAGGGGGAGCTGGCCCGCGTCAGGCCCGACGACCTCGCCGCCCAGGTGATTCGCGGCCTGATCGACAAGAGCGGAGTGAAGGTCGAGGACATCGAGGACGTCATTCTCGGCTGCGCCTTTCCTGAAGCCGAACAGGGCCTCAATGTCGCACGGCTGATCGGGTTGCTCGCCGACCTGCCGATCAAGGTCGGCGGCATGACGGTGAACCGCTTCTGCGGGTCGTCGATGAGCTCGGTCCACATCGCGGCCGGTCAGATCGCGATCGGCGCGGGCGAGGCGTTCATCTGCGCCGGGGTCGAGAGCATGAGCCGGGTGCCGATGATGGGCTACAACCCGCTGCCCAGCCCCGATCTCGCGAAGAAGCGCCCCGGCGCCTATATGTCGATGGGCGAGACGGCGGAGAACGTTGCCAGCCAGTATCAGGTGCCCCGCGCCGCGCAGGAGGCGTTCGCCGTCGAGAGTCAGAAGAAGGCCGGCGCCGCCCGCGAGGCCGGTCGGCTGAAGGACGAGATCGTCCCGATCCGGACCAGGAAGGGTGTCGTCGACGTCGACGGCACGCCGCGTCCCGACACCACCGCCGAGGCGCTCGCCTCGCTCAAGCCCGCTTTCGACCAGAACGGCACGGTGACCGCCGGCACCTCCTCGCCGCTGACCGACGGCGCGGCGGCGGTGCTGGTGACGAGCGAGGACTATGCCAAGGCCAACGGCCTCACCATCCTGGCGCGGATCAAGAGCGTCGCGGTGTCGGGCTGCGAGCCGGAGATCATGGGCATCGGCCCGGTCCAGGCGACGCGCAAGGCGCTGGAGCGGGCGGGGCTCGTGGTCGGCGACCTCGATATCGTCGAGATCAACGAGGCCTTCGCCAGCCAGGCCATCGCCTGCAGCAACGAGCTGGGTTTCAAGCTGGAGACGGTGAACCTCGACGGCGGCGCGATCGCGATCGGCCACCCGCTCGGCGCCACCGGGGCCCGGATCGTCGGAAAGGCGGCGGCGCTGCTCAAGCGCGAGGGCGGCAAATATGCCCTCGCCACCCAGTGCATCGGCGGCGGTCAGGGCATCGCCACCGTGCTGGAGGCCGTGTGATCATGGGCGCTATTCAGAAAGTCTGCGTGATCGGCGCCGGGACGATGGGCGCCGGGATCGCCGCCCAGGTCGCCAATGCCGGCGTGCCCGTGCTGCTGCTCGACATCGTCCCCAAGGAAGGGAGCAACCGCAACGCGATCGCCGAGGGCGCGGTCGCGAAGATGCTCAAGGCCGATCCGGCCCCCTTCATGTCGAAGGCGGCGGCGAAGCTGATCGAGACCGGCAATATCGACGACGATCTCGGCCGCGTCGCCGAATGCGACTGGATCGTCGAGGCGATCATCGAGCGGCTCGACATCAAGCAGGGCCTCTACGAGAAGCTGGAGAAGGTCCGCAAGCCGGGCACGGCGGTGTCGTCGAACACCTCGACCATTCCGCTGGCGAAGCTGGTCGAGGGGCGGTCGGACGCGTTCGCCGCCGACTTCATGATCACCCACTTCTTCAACCCGCCGCGCTACATGCGCCTGCTCGAACTCGTCACCGGCCCGAAAACCGATCAAGCGACCGCCGCCAGGGTCGCCGATTTCGGTGATCGCGCGCTCGGCAAGCGGGTCGTCGCGGCGAAGGACACGCCCGGCTTCATCGCCAATCGCATCGGCACCTACTGGATGCTGGTCGCGTTCAACGCCGCGACCGACCTGGGCCTGACGGTCGAGGAGGCCGACGCGATCGGCGGCAAGCCGATGGGCGTGCCCAAGACCGGCATCTTCGGCCTGATCGACCTGGTCGGCATCGACCTGATGCCGCTGCTGCTCAAGAGCCTCGGCTCGACCTTGCCCGAGGGCGACGCCTTCCACGCCGCCGTCCGGCCGATGCCGCTGGTCGATCGGATGATCGCCGACGGCTATACCGGCCGCAAGGGCAAGGGCGGCTTCTACCGCCTCAACCGCGAGGCGGGAAAGCGCAAGGAGGCGATCGACCTCGCGACGGGCAACTATCGGCCGGTGATCAAGGCCGACGTGCCGCGCGCCGGCCTGCCGCAGCTCGTCGCGCTGCCCGGTAAGACCGGCCAGTTCGCCTGGGCGGTGCTGGGCCAGTTGCTCGCCTATGCCGCCGATCTGGTCGGCACGATCGCCGACGATGTCGTCGCGATCGATGATGCGATGAAGCTCGGCTACAACTGGAAATATGGCCCGTTCGAGCTGATCGACCAGCTCGGGCCCGCCGCCTTCGCGCAGCGGCTCGCCGACGAGGGCCGGCCGGTGCCGGCGATCCTCACGGCCGCCGGCGACCGCAGCTTCTACCGGGTCGAGGGCGGCAAGCGCCAGTATCTCGGCCTTGACGGGGCCTATCACGACGTCGTCCGGCCCGAGGGCGTGCTGCTGCTGGAGGACGTCAAGCTTGCCGCCAAGCCGATCATGAAGAACGGCTCGGCCGCGCTGTGGGACATTGGCGACGGCGTCGCCTGCTTCGAGTTCACCTCGAAGATGAACGCGCTGGACGGCGACACGCTCAAGCTGCTCGGCCAGGCGATCGAGCATGTCGGCAAGGGCATGAAGGCGCTGGTCGTCTATAATGAAGGCACGAACTTCTCGGCGGGCGCCAATCTCGGCCTCGCGCTGTTCGCGGTGAACATCGCCGCCTGGGGCGAGATCGAGAAACTCGTCGCAGGCGGACAGCAGACCTACAAGGCGCTCAAATATGCGCCCTTCCCGGTGGTCTCGGCCCCCTCCGGCCTGGCGCTCGGCGGCGGCTGCGAGATATTGCTCCACTCGGACGCGATCCAGGCCCATGCCGAAAGCTATATCGGCCTGGTCGAATGCGGCGTCGGCCTCGTCCCCGGCTGGGGTGGCTGCGGCGAATATATCGATCGCTGGGTCAAGTCGGGCCTGCTGCCGAAGGGGCCGATGCCCGCCGTCGCCAAGGCGTTCGAGACGATCTCGACCGCGACCGTCGCCAAGTCGGCGGCGGAGGCGAAGGAACTGATGTTCCTGCGCAAGGACGATGCGATCACCATGAACCGCGACCGGCTGCTCGCCGACGCCAAGGCGAAGGCGCTCGCGCTGGTCGATGGCTACCAGCCGCCCAAACCGCCCGAATTCCGCCTGCCGGGCCCGAGCGGCCGGGTCGCGCTGGGCATGGCGGCGGAAGGCTTCCACAAGCGGGGCATGGCGACCGACTACGACATGGTCGTTTCCGACGCGCTGGCGGGCGTGTTGACCGGCGGCGACGCCGACCTCGTCGATGTGGTGGCCGAGGAGCAGATGCTCACCCTCGAACGCGAAGCCTTCCTCAAGCGGGTTCGCGACCCGAGGACGGTGGCGCGGGTCGAGACGATGCTCGAAACCGGCAAGCCGCTGCGGAACTGACAGGTCCGACTGGAGAGTGACCAATGCAAGTTTATGAGGCCCCGCTGCGCGACATGCGCTTCGTCATCCACGAGCTGTTCGGCGACGACGGTTTCGGCAATCTCCCCCCCCATGAGGAGTTCACCCCCGATCTGATCGATGCGGTGATCGAGGAGGCAGCGAAGCTGGCGCAGGACGTGCTGCTGCCGATCAACGCCAGCGGCGACCTGGAGGGCTGCGTCTGGGAGAACGGCGTCGTCCGCACCCCGGCCGGTTTCAAGGAGGCCTATGCCCAGTTCCGCGACGGCGGCTGGTGCGCGCTCGCCAGCGATCCGAAATGGGGCGGGCAGGGCCTGCCCGAGACGGTCAACAAGCTGGTCGAGGAGATGATCAGCTCGGCCAACCTCTCCTTCGGCCTCTATCCCGGCCTCACCCACGGCGGCACCACCGCGCTCAAGGCGCATGCGTCGGCCGACCTCCAGGAGCGCTTCCTGCCCAAGATGGTCGCGGGCACATGGTCGGGGACGATGTGCCTGACCGAGCCGCATTGCGGCACCGACCTCGGCATGCTGCGCACCAAGGCGGTGCCGCAGCCGGACGGCAGCTACCGGATCACCGGCAACAAGATCTTCATCTCGGCCGGCGACCATGACCTGACCGAGAACATCATCCACCTCGTCCTCGCCCGGCTGCCCGACGCGCCGCCGGGGGTGCGGGGGATCAGCCTGTTCGTCGTTCCCAAATATCTGCCGAAGGAGGACGGCTCGGTCGGCCCGTCGAACGGAGTCTCGTGTACCGGCATCGAGCACAAGATGGGCCTCAAGGCGTCGGCGACCTGCCAGATGAGCTTCGACGATTCAACCGGCTGGCTGGTCGGCGAGCCGAACAGCGGACTGGCGGCGATGTTCACGATGATGAACACCGAGCGCGTGTCGGTCGGCGTCCAGGGCCTCGGCGTCGCCACCGCCGCCTATCAGAGCGCGGTCGCCTATGCGAAGGACCGCATCCAGGGCCGGGCGCTCTCGGGTCCGAAGCGCCCTGATCTCGCCGCCGACCCGATCATCGTCCATCCCGACGTCCGCCGCATGCTGATGACGATGCGCGCCTATACCGAGGGCTGCCGCATGCTCAGCATCTGGGTGGCGCGCGCGCTCGACGCCGAGCGGCACTCGCCCGATCCCGAGGTGCGTCAGCGCGCCGAGGACATGACCGCGCTGATGACCCCGGTGGTCAAGGCACTGCTCACCGACCTGGGCCATGAGACGGCGCAGATCGGCGTTCAGGTCTATGGCGGCCACGGCTACATCCGCGAGCACGGCATGGAGCAATATGCCCGCGATGCCCGCATCACGATGATCTACGAGGGTACCAACGGCGTCCAGGCGCTCGACCTCGTCGGCCGCAAGATGCCGGCGCATGGCGGCCGCTACCTGCGGTCCTTCTTCCATCCGGTCGCCGCCTTCATCGAGCAGCACAAGGCGGTGCCGGGCATGGAGAAGATGATCGAGGCTCTGGAGAAGGCGTTCGGCGCGCTCCAGCTCTCGACCGCGACGATCGCCCAGAAGGGCCTCGCCGATCCGGAAGAGGCGGGCGCCGCCTCGTCCGACTATCTGCGCCTGCTCGGCCTCGTCGCGATGGCCTATCTGTTCGCCAAGGCGGCCAAGGTCGCCGGCATGAAGAAGATGATGGGCCAGGACCCAGACGGCTTCTACGCCGCCAAGCTGGTGACGGTCCGCTTCTTCTACGAACGGATCCTGCCGCAGGTCGCCGGACTGTTCCAGGCGATCAAGGCCGGCAAGCGCTCAATGATGGATTTGCCCGAAGAGGCGTTCTGATTCGCCAGCGCGCCGTTCGTCCCGAGCAAAGTCGAGGGACGAACGGCAGAGTGGGGCCGTGTGGAGGAGAGCTTACCCCCTCGGCCCACCCCGTCTGGGGGCACCCCGGCCCGGCCCGGCCTTGTAGGGCGGGCGCCCGCCCGGACGCGGACCGCGGCTGTCGCGCGGAGGGCCGCGGCGGTCGTTGCGGGGCGGGGGCGGGGCGTCGCCGGCCGGCTCGATCAGCACCCCTTCCTGCTCGCCGCCGGACTTCTTGACCGCCGACAGGAATTTGGCCGCGATCCCGCGCGGGATCTCGAAGCGGGTCTCGGTCGAGAAGATGCGGATCGCGCCGACGTCGCGCTTGGTGATGTGGCCGTGGCGGCAGATCAGCGGCAGCAGCCAGCGCGGATCGGCATTGTCGTTGCGGCCGGCATTGATCCGGAACCAGGCGGTGTCCTCGAAGCCGGGGCGGGGCCCTTGCTCGCGGGCGGCCTGCGGCACCGGCGCGGCATCGGCCAGTTCCTCGGGCGCGGGCAGGCTCTGTCGCTGCGAACGGACGAAAGCGGCCGCGATTTCCTCGGCCGAGCGGGTCTCCAACAGCTTGCGCGCGACCGCGAGGTCCTCGTCGGATACTTCGCCGACCTCAAGGCTGTCGACCAGTCGCTCCTCATCGCGGGCGTAGATATCCTCGGCGGTCGGCACCTTGTCCCAGGTCGCCTGGACATGCGCGCCGCGCAGCAGTCGTTCGGCATGGCGCCGGCGGGTATAGGGGACGATCAGGACGCAGGTGCCCTTCCTGCCCGCGCGGCCGGTGCGGCCCGAACGATGCTGGAGCGTCTCGGCGTCGATCGGCAGCTCGGCATGGATGACCAGTTCGAGGCCGGGCAGGTCGATGCCGCGCGCGGCGACGTCGGTCGCGACGCAGACCCGGGCGCGGCGGTCGCGCAGCGCCTGCAGCGCATGGTTGCGCTCGTTCTGGCTGAGCTCGCCCGACAGCGTCACAGCCGCGAAGCCGCGTTCGGTGAGCGCGGCCGACAGACGGCGGACATTCTCGCGCGTCGCGCAGAAGATCATCGTGCCCTTCGCTTCGTGGAAGCGGAGCAGGTTGACCACGGCATGCTCGATGTCGCCTGGCGCCACCGCGACGGCGCGATAGTCGATGTCGGCGTGGCGCTCCCGCTCGCTGGTCGTCTCGATGCGCAGCGCGTCGCGCTGGTAGCGCTTCGCCATCACCGCGATCGGCTTGGGCATCGTCGCGGAGAAGAGCAGCGTCCGCCGCTCCGGCGGGGTCATGTCGAGGATTTCCTCGAGATCCTCGCGGAAGCCGAGGTCGAGCATCTCGTCGGCCTCGTCGAGAATCACCGCCCGCAGCGATCCGGGCTGGAGCGCGCCGCGTTCGAGATGGTCGCGGAGACGCCCCGGCGTGCCGACGACGATGTGGCAGCCATAGCTGAGCTGGCGCTGCTCGACGCGCACGTTCATGCCGCCGACGCAGCTTACCACCCGTGCGCCGAGCTTGGCGTAGAGCCATTGCAGCTCGCGCTGGACCTGGAGCGCGAGCTCGCGGGTCGGAGCGATGATCAGCGCGAGCGGTTCGCCCGCGCGCGGCAGGCTCTCGGCGCCCTGCAGCAGCGTCTCGGCGATGGCGAGACCATAGGCGACGGTCTTGCCCGATCCGGTCTGGGCGGAGACGAGCAGGTCGCGGTCGTGCGCCTCGGCGGCGATCACCTGCGCCTGGACAGGGGTGGGGGCGGTGTAGCCGCGCTCGGTGATAGCCTCGGCAACGGGCCGCGGCAGGGAGGAAAAGGGCATCTGGTATCCGATAGCAGGGTCGCCGGCGCCTCTCCGCGCGGCATGTGATGCGGCCCTATACGCCGAAAGGCAGCGAAACGCCAGCAGCGCTGCTTGCATTTTCAACTATCGTCGCAGATCGGCGGATGGAAGAAGCACCGCGCGGGCTTCGTATCGATTTTCGGGACCCGCATTCGGCGATCCCTGACCGCAGGGAGGGGACATGTCGACGCGGGAAAGCAACGGTCCGGGGCGGAGTGTGGCGGGGGCGCGACGGATGTGCCCGGCATGCAGCTTGCGTTCATCTCCGCATTGCCAGCAAAGGGGGCGATGAGCCGCATGCTTCCCCCAGACGCGCCCGCGCGGCGGATGGCGCGACCAGCATTTCCTCCCGTATCGCAGGCGATCGGCCTTGCGCGGCTGCTCTGCATCCTCGGCATCGTCTACGTCCATGCCTGGACCGGGCTCGGCGGCGACCAGATGGCGGCGCAGATGGGATCGGCGCAGGATGTCCTGCGCTGGACGGTGGTCGAGCTGTTCGGGCGCAGCGCGGTGCCGCTGCTCAGCATGGTGTCGGGCTGGCTGGTCGCCGGGTCGCTCGCGCGGCGCGGGGCGAAGCCGTTCCTCGACAGCAAGGCGCGCACCATCCTGCTGCCGATGATCCTGTGGAACGCCATCGCGATGGTGCTGGTGGTCGGCGCCGCGACACTCGGTTGGGCGCGCGCACCCCTGCTCGGCGACACACGCTGGATCGCCGACAATCTCTTCAACCTGACGCGGGCCGGCGACATCAACGTCCAGACTGCCTTCCTGCGCGACCTGTTCCTCTGCATGCTTGCCGCGCCGCTGCTGGTGCGGCTGCGCAACCGCTGGCTGCTCCTGATCGGTGCGCTCGCCGCGCTGTGGTGGGTCAGCCTGTTCAAATTTCCGTTGCTGCTGCGCCCCACGATCCTGCTGTTCTTCGTCGGCGGCATCCTCGCCCGGCGCCACGGTCTCGCCGAACGCGCGGCGATGCTGCCGCTCTGGCAGGCGGTGCTGCCCTTCCTGTTGATCGTGCCGGTAAAGATATGGCTGTCGATCGAGAATGGCGGGCTCGCCGATTTCCATCTCCACGCGACTGCGGCGGTCGACCTGCTGACGCGCAGCACGGCCTCGCTGCTGGTCTGGCGCGGGGCGATCGCGCTGGCCTCGCGCCCGGTCGGCGCCCGGCTGCTCGCCTATGAGCGCTACGCCTTCTTCCTGTTCTGCTGCCACCTGCTGTTCATGTGGCTGGTCGCGCCCGGGATCGGCGAAGTGACGGGGACGATGGGCAGTCCGCTATGGCCGGCCTTCTTCCTGCTCCAGCCGGTGCTGGCCTTCGGGTTCGCGATCCTGCTGGCCACGGCGGTCGAGGCGGTCTCGCCGAAGTTCGCGGAACTGCTGAGCGGGGGTCGGCTGGGCCGCGATCAGGCCGCCTCGCCCGCCGCCCGTCCGCTCGCCCAGGCCCATTGAAAATTATAGCCGCCGAGCCAGCCGGTCACGTCGACGGCCTCACCGATGAAATGAAGGCCCGGTGCCTTCTTCGCCATCAGGGTGCGTTGGTCGAGGCCGTCGGTCGAGACGCCGCCGATCGTCACTTCGGCCTTGGCGAAGCCTTCCGACCCGTTCGGCATGAAGGGCCAGGCGTTGAGCCTGCGCCCGGCGGCGACCAGCGCCTGATCCTTGTGGCCCAGCATCGGTCCCGACAGGCCCAGCCGGTCGGCCAGTACGTCGGCGAGCCGGTCCGGGAAATGTTCGCGCAATATCGTACGCGGCTCGGCCCTGGGCCGCGCCTGCTTCGCCGCGACCAGCAGCGCGGCCGCGTCGGTGCCGGGCAACAGGTCGAGCGACAGCGTGTCGCCATGCCGCCAATAGCTGCTGATCTGGAGGATCGCGGGCCCTGAGAGACCGCGATGGGTGAACAGTGCCGCCTCGCGGAAGCGGGCCTTGCCGAGGCTGGCGACGACGTCGAGCGAAACCCCCGACAGCGTCTCGAACAGCCGGTCGTCCTGGCCCAGCGTCAGCGGCACCAGCGCCGGACGCGGCTCGACCACCTTCAGCCCGAACTGGCGGGCGACGTCATAGGCGAAGCCGGTCGCGCCCATCTTCGGGATCGATGGGCCGCCGGTCGCTATCACCAGCGACGGCGCGGCAAGGCTGCCGCCCGGCGTCTCCACCCGGAAGCGTTCGTCGGGTTTGGAGATGGCGCTGATGCGGGTGAGCAGCTTCGTCTCGACCCCGCTGGCCGCGCACTCCTCCTCCAGCATCGCGACGATCTGCCGCGCCGATCCGTCGCAGAAGAGCTGGCCGAGCGTCTTTTCGTGCCAGGCGATGCCGTGGCGATCGACCAGGTCGATGAAGTCGGCGGGCCGGTAGCGGCCGAGCGCCGACCGGGCGAAATGCGGATTGGCGGACAGGTAACGCTCGGCCAGCCCACCGTCGACATTGGTGAAGTTGCAACGGCCGCCGCCCGAGATCAGAATCTTCGCCCCCGCCCGGTCGAGATGATCGAGCAGCAGCACCCGCCGCCCGCGCTGCCCTGCCGTCAAAGCGCACATCATCCCCGCCGCGCCGGCGCCGATGATGATGACGTCGTGGGTGAAGCTGTTCGTCATCATACTCCGTTCGTGTCGAGCGCAGTCGAGACACGTTGGCTGGCGAAACGTCCCTCGACTGCGCTCCGGACGAACGGAAGCTTTGGGATTGGAGCCGTTGCTGCTATCGGCCCGCGCCATCATGAGCAAGCCGAACCGCCCCGACCGCCGCACCTTCGCGATCATCTCGCATCCCGACGCCGGCAAGACCACGCTGACCGAGAAGCTGCTCTATTTCGGCGGCGCGATCCATCTGGCCGGCGAGGTCAAGGCGCGCGGGCAGACGCGGCGGGCGCGGTCCGACTGGATGAAGATCGAGCAGCAGCGCGGCATCTCGGTCACCTCGTCGGTGATGACCTTCGAGCGTGACGGCATCACCTTCAACCTGCTCGACACGCCGGGCCACGAGGATTTCTCGGAGGACACCTACCGCACCCTGACCGCGGTGGATTCGGCGGTGATGGTGATCGACGCGGCCAAGGGCATCGAGCCGCAGACCCGCAAGCTGTTCGAGGTGTGCCGGCTCCGCTCGGTGCCGATCATCACCTTCGTCAACAAGGTCGACCGCGAGGGCCGCGCGCCGTTCGAGCTGCTCGACGAGATCGCCGACGCGCTGGCGCTCGACGTCGCGCCGATGAGCTGGCCGGTCGGCATGGGCGGCACCTTCGAGGGGATATACGACCTCGCCCGCGACCGGCTCTATCGCCCGGCGGCAGACGCGACCGGCGCCTATGAGGGCGATTCGGTCGCGGTCGCCGGCCTCGGCGATTCGCAGCTGGACGGCATGTTGTCGGCCGAAGGCGCGGCGCTGTTGCGCGAGGAGGCGGAGCTGGCGCAGATCGGCTATGCGCCGTTCGACGAAGCCGCCTATCTCCATGGCGACCTGACCCCGGTCTATTTCGGGTCGGCGCTCAAGGATTTCGGCGTCGAGCAGCTGATCGACGCGCTCGCCGACTTCGCGCCGAGCCCGCGCCCCCAGCCGGGCGAACCGCGCGATGTCGATCCCGGCGAGCCCAACGTTGCCGGCTTCGTGTTCAAGGTGCAGGCGAACATGAACCCGCAGCACCGCGACCGCGTCGCCTTCATGCGGCTCTGCTCGGGCCGGTTCCGGCGCGGCATGAAGCTCGCTCAGGTCGGCACCGGCAAGCAGATCGCGATCCACAGCCCGATCCTGTTCTTCGCGCAGAATCGCGAGCTGGCCGAGGAGGCCTTCCCCGGCGACATCATCGGCATCCCCAACCATGGCACGCTGCGCGTCGGCGACACGCTGACGGAGGGCGAGATGATCCGCTTCACCGGCCTGCCCAACTTCGCGCCCGAGATTCTTCGCCGCGTGAAGCTCGCCGATCCGACCAAGACCAAGCAGCTCCGCAACGCGCTCAACGATATGGCGGAGGAGGGGATCATGCAGGTCTTCCACCCGCAGATCGGGTCGCAGCTCGTTATCGGCGTGGTCGGCCAGCTCCAGCTCGACGTGCTGATCTCGCGCCTCCAGGCCGAGTACAAGGTCGAGGCGAGTTTCGAGCCATCACCCTACGACACCGCGCGCTGGATCAGCTCGGACGATGAGAAGGCGCTGGACGAGTTCATGGGCCTGCACCGCTCGGCGATGGCGCACGACCGCGACGAGGCGCCGGTGTTCATGGCCAAGGATGCCTGGGAACTGAACTATATCCAGGGCAAGTTTCCCGCGCTGCGCTTCTCCGCGACAAAGGATCGGCGCTGATCGGCCACTGGTGCCCGGCCGCCCGCGCTGGATAGCGGGAAAGAAAGCAGGGGACGCACGTTCTCTCCACGTTACGAGGAGAGGAGTTGCCTGTGCGTTCGATGCCCTTGCTTGTCCTGAGTGCTGCCCTGTTTCCCGCCATTGCTTCGGCCCAGCCAGCGCCGCCCGATCAACGGGTGATGGGTGCGCAAGTGCTGCTCGACCGGCTCGGTTTCGGGCCGGGAGTGATCGATGGAGCCAGCGGCATGAGCTTCGCCAAGGCGTTGCGCGGCTGGCAGCAGACCAAGGGGCTGCCGGTCACCGGCCGGCTCGACGACGCGACGGTCAAGAGCTTCGAACCCTATCGCGCCATGCCGACGGTGATCGATGTCAGGTTGACCCCTGATATCCTCGAAGGGCCGTTCGTCGGCCCGATCCCGGCCAAGGAGAGCGACCAGGCGAAGATGGCCTCGCTCGGCTATTCGGATGCGATGGAGAAGCTGGCCGAGCGTTATCACACGACGCCGGCGACGCTGGTCGCGCTCAATTCTCCCCAGACCAAGCTGGCGCCGGGTGTCGTCATCAAGGTGCCCAACGTCATTCCGCCCGCCTGGAATTTCCCGGCCGATCTCAAGCCCGCCTGGCGCAAGACGCTGTGGACGCTGAACGTCGGGGCGGAGCAGCCCGACGTGGCGAAGGTCGTGGTCGACAAGTCGGACGGCGTGCTTCGCGCCTTCGACGGTGCCGGCAAGCTGGTCGCGCAATTCCCCGCGACGATGGGCAGCCGGCACGATCCACTGCCGATCGGTCAATGGAAGATCCAGGGCCGTTCCTACAACCCGCCCTTCCATTATAATCCCAAGCTGTTCTGGGACGCCGACAGCAAGGACCGCAAGGCGCTGCTGCCACCGGGACCGAACGGGCCGGTCGGCGTCGTCTGGATCGACCTCGACAAGAAGCACTACGGCATCCACGGCACCCCCAATCCCGAGAAGATCGGCCGCACCGAAAGTCATGGCTGCATCCGCCTGACCAACTGGGACGCAGCGCGGCTCGCGATGATGGTGAAGCCGGGCACGCCGGCCGTCTTCCAGCCATGAGGGGAGGACGATGATCCGGAGGGTCGCGATCCTGCTGTTGGTGCTGGCGGTCGGCTATGTCGGCTGGGTCGTATTCCTCAACCTGCCGGGCCGCGACGGCGGTCCGCCCGTGGCCACCGCCGACAAGCGCGGCCCGGTCCCGGCCGCGTCTTTGCCGCCTCCTGTCGCGGTGCCGCGGGGAGCGCTCGTCATCCCCGTCGCCGGCGTCCGCGCCGATCAGCTCGGCGACACCTTCGCGGACGCGCGTGGCGAGGGACGGGTCCACGACGCAATCGACATCATGGCCCCGCGCGGGACACCGGTGATCGCGGCGGCAGCGGGCACGGTCGAGAAGCTGTTTGACAGCCGGCTGGGCGGGCGAACCGTCTATATCCGCCGTTCGGGGGGACAGTGGATCGACTATTACGCCCATCTCGACGGCTATGCGCCGGGCCTCGCCGAGGGCAAGCGGGTGGCGCAGGGCGAGATGATCGGCACGGTCGGCTCGACCGGCGACGCCAGTCCGGAGGCGCCGCACCTCCATTATGCCATCAACGCGATGGCGCCCGGTGAAGGCTGGTGGCAGGGCACGCCGATCAATCCTTATCCGCTGCTGGTGGCGGGGCACTGATTCCTTCGCGCGAGCGGAGGATGACTTTTGCGGCCGCCATGCCAATATCGCGCCCATGACGATCCTTCGCCCGCTGCTCGCCTTCCTCGCCCTCGTCGCCCTGCCCGCCGCCGCCCAGGCGGCCGACAAGCTGGTGCTCGCCTTCGGCGACAGTCTGACGGCGGGCTATCGGCTGCCGCCGGGCAAAGGGTTCGCGCCCCAGCTCGAGGCGGCGCTGCGCGCGTCGGGCGTGCCGGCGCGGGTGCACAATGCCGGGGTGTCCGGCGACACGACGGCGCAGGGCAAGGCCCGGCTCGCCTGGGTGCTCGCCTCACTCAAGGCGAAGCCCGACCTGGTGATCGTCGAGCTCGGCGCCAACGACATGCTGCGCGGTCTCGACCCCGCCCGGGCCGAGACGAATCTCGACGCGATTCTTGCTGAATTGTCGAAGCGACGTATCAGGATATTGCTGGCCGGCATGGTTGCGGCGCCGAATCTGGGCCCCGACTACGCCAAACGCTTCAATCCGATCTATCGCAGGCTGGCCGACAAATATCGTGCGGGTCTCTATCCTTTCTTCCTGCAGGGCATCGTCGGCGATCGTTCGCTGCACATCGGCGATGCGATTCACCCCAATGAACAAGGGGTTAAGGTGATCGTGCGCGGCATCTTGCCCCACGTCCGCCGGCAGCTCGCGGGCCGATAATCAGTCCGTTGCAGCCGATCCCGACTCGCCCTAAGCTCGCTTCCGTAACGGGCCGCGGGGAGGGCTTGGATGCAATGGGCGGGGTCGTCGTCGGCGCGGGGACCGGTAGGGCGGCCGGCAGGCGTTATCGATGATGGCGCTCGCGATGCCTTCCTCGATCATCTGCGTTCGGGCGTGGCGGATGCCGCCGCGTCGGGCGGCGACTTCCTTCTCGACCTCGCGGCGGTCGACCATATGTCGGCGGGTGCGCTGATGGCGTTGACGATAGCGCGCAAGGAAGCGATCACCAGCGACGTGACGATCGTGCTCGCCCGGCCCAGCCCGGCGCTGCGCGAAGTGCTGGAGATCAGCCGCTATCAGTTGATCTTCGACATCGTCGACGACCTCGACGGCGGAAGGGACTGAAGATTTGGGGATGCTGGTCCGCTTCTGGGGGACGCGGGGATCGCTGCCGGTTGCGCCTCGGGCGCGTGCGATCGAGGACAAGCTGGTCGGCGCGCTGATGCGGGCATCCGGGCGGACTTTTGCCGACGAGGACGCCGCCCGGCGCTTCGTCAACGAAGAACTAAGCTTCGGCGAGGGGCACAGCTATGGCGGCGCCACCACCTGCCTGGAGATCGAAGGCGCCGACGACAGCTTCTTCATCCTCGACATGGGATCGGGCCTGCGCGAGCTGGGCAACGACGCCTTCCGCCGGATCGCGCAGCAGGGGCGTTCGCGGACCTACAACTTCTTCATGTCGCACCTGCACTGGGACCATATCATGGGCTTCCCCTTCTTCGGGCCGGCCTTCGATCCCGACGCGCGCATCGTCATCCATTCGGGCCATGCCGATTGCGAAGCAGCGCTGCGCCGCCAGCAGGAGGAGATCAGCTTCCCGGTCGCCTTCGACTGGCTGCGTGCGAAGATCGAGTTCAAGGTGCTGGCGCCGGGCGAGGTCCACCATGTCGACGGGATCGACGTCGAACTGATGCCGCAGGACCACAGCCACGTCTCCTACGCCTGGAAGTTCCGGCGCGACGGCAAGACCTTCGTCTTCTCGACCGACGCCGAGCACCGGATGGACGACGTCGAGGACAAGGCGGCGTTCGAGACCTTCTTCCACCAGGCCGACCTCGTCGTCTGCGATACCATGTATTCGCTCGCCGAGAGCATCACCTTGAAGGCCGACTGGGGCCATTCGAGCAACGTCATGGCGGTCAACCTCTGCCATGGTGCCGGGGCGCGGAAGCTGGTGCTGTTCCATCATGAACCGACCAGCAGCGACGCCGACATCGACGCGCTGCTCGCGGAGACCATCCGCTACGAGGCACTGAACCGCCGCGACTATCCGCCGCTCGAGGTGGTCTGCTCCTACGACAGCCTCGAACTCGAGGTTTGAGGCAGGCTCGACACGAACCGGGCTGACGCCTACAGCCGCGCGCCATGCATGGCTGGATCATCATCGACAAGCCGGTCGGCCCGGGCTCGACCCAGATCGTCTCCGCGGTCAAGCGCGCGCTCCGGACCGGCGGCTACGGCAAGTACAAGGTCGGCCATGGCGGGACGCTCGACCCGCTGGCGTCGGGCGTGCTGCCGGTCGCGCTGGGCGAGGCGACCAAGCTGTCGGGGCGGATGCTCGACGCCGACAAGGCCTATGACTTCACCATAGGCTTCGGAGTCGAGACCGACACGCTCGACGCCGAGGGCAAGGCGGTGGCGGTGTCCGGCGCCTGTCCGACGCTCGATGCGATCGAGGCGGTGCTGTCGCGCTTCACCGGCCCGATCGAGCAGGTACCGCCGGCTTATTCGGCGCTGAAGATCGACGGTGAGCGCGCCTATGATCGCGCCCGTGCCGGCGAAAGCTTCGAGATGAAGACGCGTGCCGTCACCATTCATCGACTGGAGATCGTCGGGGGGCGACCGATCGGGGAAGGGGATGGACTGGCCGAGGCGACCCTGTCTTGCTCGGTGTCGAAGGGCACCTACATAAGAAGCCTGGCGCGGGACATCGCGCGCGCGCTCGGCACCGTCGGCCATGTGACCATGCTCCGCCGTACCAAGGCGGGCCCGTTCACCCTGTCCCAGGCGATTTCGCTGGACAAACTGGATGAACTCGCTAAGGGCCGGCAGCTTGAAAAAGCACTCTTGCCGCTGACGGCGGGGCTGGACGACATCCCGGCTCTATCCGTCACCCCCGATCAGGCAAGGGCGCTCCGCGAGGGGCGCAGAGTGATCGGGATTGCCGCACCCACCGGCCTCAACCTTGCGATCGACGGCGACATGCCCGTTGCGCTGGTGGAGGTCGAGGACCGCGAGGTCCGCGTGGTGCGGGGCTTCAATATGATGTCGAAGGAAGACAGATGACCGTTACCGCCGAACGCAAGACCGCGATCATTGCCGACAACGCCCGTGCCAACGGCGATACCGGCAGCCCCGAAGTCCAGGTCGCGATCCTGACCGAGCGCATCAACAACCTGACCGAGCATTTCAAGACCCATGCGAAGGACAACCATTCGCGCCGCGGTCTCCTGATGCTGGTCAACAAGCGCCGCCGCCTTCTCGACTATCTCAAGCGGAAGGATGCGGAGCGCTACACCGCACTGATCGGCAAGCTCGGCCTGCGCAAGTAAGCCAGCTTCTGAACGGCCCCGCAAAACGGGGCCGTTCGCTTATTCCGCCAGGGGCAATCCGGCACCGGGCGGGACGGCGGGCACAAGGCCCCGCCACGGCAGGCCGAAAGGCGGCCTGCCCCACGCGGCGGCTTGCAGCCGCCGGCATAGGCCCCGGGCGCATAGGGCGTCCGGAGACAAGGAACACAGATGTTCGATACGAAGAAAGTTGAAATCCAGTGGGGCGGGCAGACCCTCACCCTGGAAACGGGCCGCGTTGCCCGTCAGGCCGACGGCGCGGTGCTCGCGACCCTCGGCGAGACCGTCGTCCTCTGCGCCGTCACGGCGGCGCGCAGCGTCAAGGAAGGACAGGACTTCTTCCCGCTGACTGTCCATTATCAGGAGAAGTATTTTTCGTCGGGTCGCATCCCCGGCGGCTTCTTCAAGCGCGAGCGCGGTGCCACCGAGAAGGAGACGCTGGTCTCCCGCCTCATCGACCGTCCGGTCCGCCCGCTCTTCCCGGAAGGTTTCTACAACGAGATCAACGTCATCGCCCAGGTGCTGAGCTATGACGGCGAGAACGAGCCCGATATCCTGGCGATGATCGCCGCCTCGGCCGCGCTCACCATCTCGGGCGTGCCCTTCATGGGCCCGATCGGCGCCGCCCGCGTCGGCTACAAGGACGGTGAGTATCAGCTCAACCCGACCGACGCCGACGTCGCCGCCGGCGATCTCGATCTGGTCGTCGCCGCCACCCATGACGCGGTGATGATGGTCGAATCCGAAGCCAAGGAGCTGTCGGAAGAGGTGATGCTCGGTGCCGTCATGTTCGCCCACAAGGCGAGCCAGGACGTCATCAAGGCGATCATCAAGCTGGCCGAGAAGTCGGCCAAGGATCCGTGGGAGATGGCGCCGCAGGCCGATCTGTCCGCCGCCAAGACCAAGCTCAAGAAGCTGGTCGGCAAGGACATCACCGCCGCCTACAAGCTGACCAACAAGTCGGCCCGATCGAGCGCCCTGAACGAGGCGCGCGCCAAGGCGAAGGCCGCCTTCGCCGACGCGACCCCGCAGGACCAGATGGCCGCGATCAAGCTCGTCAAGAAGCTCGAGGCCGAGATCGTCCGCACCGCGATCCTCAAGGAAGGCCGCCGCATCGACGGCCGCGACACCAGGACGGTCCGTCCGATCGTCGCGGAAGCGCACTTCCTGCCGCGTGCCCATGGCTCGGCGCTGTTCACCCGCGGCGAGACCCAGACGATCGCGACCTGCACGCTCGGCACCAAGGACGCCGAGCAGATGATCGACGGCCTGAACGGGCTGCGCTACGAGCATTTCATGCTCCACTACAACTTCCCGCCCTATTCGGTCGGCGAAGTGGGCCGCTTCGGCGCGCCGGGCCGTCGCGAAGTCGGCCATGGCAAGCTGGCGTGGCGTGCGCTGCACGCGGTGCTGCCGACCAAGGAGGAGTTCCCCTACACCATCCGTCTGACCTCGGACATCACCGAGTCGAACGGTTCGTCGTCGATGGCGACGGTGTGCGGCGGCAGCCTCGCGATGATGGACGCCGGCGTCCCGATCAAGCGCCCGGTCTCCGGCATCGCGATGGGTCTGATCCTCGAAGGCAAGGACTTCGCCGTGATCAGCGACATCCTCGGCGACGAGGATCATCTCGGCGACATGGACTTCAAGGTGGCCGGTACCTCGGAAGGCATCACCAGCCTTCAGATGGACATCAAGATCGCCGGCATCACCGAGGAGATCATGAAGGTCGCGCTGACCCAGGCCAAGGAAGGCCGCGCTCACATCCTGGGCGAGATGGCCAAGGCGCTGGATCACACCCGCAGCGAGCTGTCGGCACATGCGCCGCGGATCGAGACGATGTCGGTTCCCAAGGACAAGATCCGCGACATCATCGGCACCGGCGGCAAGATCATCCGCGAGATCGTCGCCACCACCGGCGCGAAGGTCGACATCGACGATGACGGCACCGTCAAGATCTCGTCGTCGGATACCGCGCAGATCGAGGCCGCGAAGAACTGGATCATCGGCATCGTCGCCGAGCCGGAAGTGGGCAAGATCTACACCGGCAAGGTCGTCAACCTCGTCGACTTCGGCGCGTTCGTGAACTTCATGGGCGGCAAGGACGGCCTCGTCCACGTCTCGGAGATCAAGAACGAGCGCGTCGAGAAGGTCGCCGACGTTCTGTCCGAAGGCCAGGAAGTCAAGGTCAAGGTCCTCGAGATCGACAATCGCGGCAAGGTCCGCCTGTCGATGCGCGTCGTCGACCAGGAGACCGGCGAGGAGCTGCCCGACACCCGCCCGCCCCGCGAGGAGCGTCCGCGCGGTGAGCGTGGCGACCGCGGTGATCGTGGTCCGCGCCGCGACGGCGACCGTCGCCGCGAAGGCGGCGATCGCGGCCCGCGCCGCGACCGGGGCGACCGTCCGCGCCGTGAGCGTTCGGAAGGCGGCGACGAGGGTCCCGCGCCCGATTTCGCGCCGGCCTTCCTGACCCGCGACGACGACTGATCGGTCGGCGCTTCAACACATGGAAAAGGGGAGCGGAAACGCTCCCCTTTTTCTTTATGCTCGCCCGATGACCCAAGAGGATCTCGTCCGTTACGTCCTGATCGGCGCGGCGATCGTGATCGCGTTGCTGATCCGCCTGCGCCGGATCGGGCGGTGGCAGCGGCTGCGGGCCGGGATGCTGTGGATCGTGCCCGCGATCTTCACGGGCCTCGCCGCGATGATCCTCTGGCAATTCCCGCCACACGGGCTGGAGTGGCTCTGGGTGGCGTTCGGCCTTGCGGCAGGCGGCTTCTTCGGCTGGCAGCGCGGACGGCTGGTCGAGATCCGGGTCGACCCCGGCAGCGGCCTGCTGCTCCAGCGCAACTCGCCCACCGCCTTCCTCTTCCTCGGCCTGCTGATCGTCGTCCGCTGGGCGCTACACGGTGCGGTCGGCCTGGCCGACGCGCGCTGGCACCTCGGCGCGATGCTCGTCAGCGACATCTTCATCGCCTTCGCGACCGGCGTCCTCGTCGCCTACCGCCTCGAGCTCTACTTGCGCGCACGCCGCCTGCCGGAGAGCCGCGAAGGCCGTTGAGAAGCTGCGTCCATGCCGGCTGAGCAAGCGAAACTTATCTGGTCCGCCTCTCCCTCAGGATGGCGGGGGAATTAAGCGCTCGGCGTTCTAGCCGTGCTTGCGTGGTTTCTTCGGTGGCGGCGCGCTCTTGACCACGCTCTTCACCGCGCAGCGCTGGCCACGGACGATGATCGTCGAGAAGCGATCGAAATCGCTCGTGCCGCGGGTCTCGAAGCCGATCGCGTTGGCGAAGGGCAGGTCCTGGCACGGCGCCATCAGCGTGGCGTGATACCATTGCCGGCCCATGCCCTGGAGGTAGAGGGCGTTGCGCCCGTCGGCCTGCCAATTGTCGATCGAGCCATGGTTGGCGAAGGGGATTCGCACCTCGGGCGAGCCCTTGGCGGCGACGGCGACGTCGGCCAGACCCGCGCCCGCGAGGAGCGCGCCGGCCAGTGCGAGGATGAGGGGCTTTTTCATGACCGCCACCATGCCATGGCGGCCCTGAACGGAGGCTGAGCGAAGCGGCTATTCGATATGAGCGCCATGCCGCCAGCCCATTTGCTCGGCATAATGGCGGCGGCACAGGGCGACATAGCGCTCGTTCCCGCCGACCTCGATCTGGGCACCCTGCTTGACCGCGAAGCCGTCGGCGTCGATCCGCAGGTTCATCGTCGCCTTGCGGCCGCAGGCGCAGATGCCCTTCAACTCGATCAGGTTGTCGGCAATGGCGAGCAGCGCCGCGCTGCCGGGGAACAGCTTCGCCTGGAAATCGCTGCGCAGCCCATAAGCGAGCACCGGGATGCCGAGCTCGTCGCACACGGCGGCGAGCTGGAACACCTGCGCGCGGGTCAGCCATTGCGCCTCGTCGACCAGAACGCAGTCGACCGGCCCCTCGGCGCGCTCGATCGAGATCTCCTCGAACAGGTCGGTTTCCTCGTCAATCGCGGTGGCGTGGCTGGCGAGGCCGATGCGCGAGGTGATCCGGCCCGGCTCGAACCGATCGTCGAACGCCGCGGTGAACAGCAGCGTGCGCATGCCGCGCTCGCGATAGTTGAAGTCGGCCTGGAGCAGCGTGGTCGACTTCCCCGCGTTCATCGCCGCATAATAGAAATAGAGCTTGGCCATCAGCCTCTATCCTAGCGCGTCGCGGGCCGGCGACAATCCATCCGGCGTGGCCGGATGGTGAACAATCCTTGCGTCAGTCGGCGTCTTGGTCGAGATCGCGGGCGATCGACGGATCGCGCAGCAATCGGTCGATATGGCTGCCCTCGTCGAAGCTTTCGTCGGCGAGAAATTTCAGCTTCGCCGCATATTTGGTGTTCACCCGCCGCGCCACCTCGCTCTGGAGGAAGGCGGTGTTGGTGCGCAGTGCCTTGATGACGATATCCTCGTCACCACCGAGCAGCGGCTTCACGAACACCGTCGCATGGCGCAGGTCGGGCGACATGCGCACCTCTGTCACCGACACCATGTGGCTGGCCAGCACGTCGTCATGCACGTCGCCGCGCATCAATATGTCGGACAGGGCGTGGCGCACCTGCTCGCCGACGCGGAGCAGGCGGACCGAGCGGCCTTCTGGGGTCTCGTTACGGCGCATGGCGCGGCCTTTCCAAAGGGTGCGTCACCCGGCGGAGGGCCGAGGTCTCAGGCGGCAGGAACGGGCCTGCGTGCAATCTCCCGAGATGCCGGCCTCCGCCGGGGTGACGCCTGACTCTTACAGCGTCCGCTCACGCTCCTCGACCTCGAACGTCTCGACGATGTCGCCGGGCTTGATGTCGGTCGTGGCTTCGAGCGTGATGCCGCACTCCAGGCCGGCGCGAACCTCGGGAACGTCGTCCTTGAAGCGGCGCAGCGACGCGATCGAGCCATTGTAGATGATGACGTCGTCGCGCATGACGCGGGCGCGCAGCTTCTGGCGGATATAGCCCTCGAGCACGAGCAGGCCGGCGGCCTTGCCGTGCTTGCCCGCCGAGAAGACTTCGCGGATCTCGGCGCGGCCGACGACATGCTCCAGATATTCGGGGCCGAGCTGGCCCGCCATCGCGGCGCGGATCTCGTCGAGCAGGTCGTAGATCACGTCATAATATTTGAGCGCGACCCCGTCCCGCGTGGCGATCTCGCGCGCCTTGGCGTTGGCGCGGACGTTGAAGCCGATGATCGGCGCCTTCGAGGCGGCCGCCAGGCTGACGTCGCTCTCGGTGATGCCGCCGACGCCCGCATGCAGGATGCGGACCTGGATCAGGTCGGTCGAGATCTTGTTGAGCGAGCCCACGATCGCTTCGACCGAGCCCTGGGCATCGGCCTTCACGACCACCGGATATTGCTGGGCCTTCTGCTCGCGCAGCGCCGAGAACATCGATTCGAGGCTGGCCGGGGCGGCGGTGGTCCGCTTCTGGTGGATCACGCCGGCGCGATAGGCCGCGACCTCGCGGGCGCGCGCCTCGTTCTCGACGACCGAGAGCTGGTCGCCCGCGCTCGGGACGCCCGACAGGCCGAGGATCTCGACCGGCAGCGACGGGCCCGCTTCCTTGATGTTGCGGCCCTTGTCGTCGATCAGCGCGCGGACCTTGCCGCTCTCGGCGCCGACGACGAAGATGTCGCCGACCTTGAGCGTGCCGCGGCCGACCAGGATCGTCGCGACGGCGCCGCGGCCCTTGTCGAGGGTGGCCTCGACCACGGTGCCTTCGGCGGCGCGATCGGGGTTGGCCTTGAGCTCGAGCAGTTCGGCCTGCAGCTCGATCTTCTCGATCAGCTCGTCGAGGCCGGTCTTCTTGAGCGCCGAGACCTCGACCTCCTGCACGTCGCCGCCCATGCTCTCGACCTGGACGTCGTGCTGTAGCAGCGCCTCGCGGACGCGCTGGGCGTTGGAGCCGGGCTTGTCCATCTTGTTGATCGCGATGATCATCGGGACGCCCGCCGCGCGGGTGTGGCTGATCGCCTCGATCGTCTGCGGACGCAGGCCATCGTCGCCGGCGACCACGATCACGACGATGTCGGTGATGTTCGCGCCGCGCGCGCGCATCTCGCTGAACGCCTCGTGGCCCGGGGTGTCGAGGAAGGTGATCTTGGCACCGCTCTTCACCTGCACCTGATAGGCGCCGATATGCTGGGTGATGCCGCCGGCCTCGCCGCTGGCGACGTCGGTGCCGCGCAGCGCGTCGAGCAGGCTGGTCTTGCCGTGGTCGACATGGCCCATGATCGTGACGACCGGCGGACGCGGCTGCAGCGTCTCCGCCGCATCGACGTCGTCGGAGGTGATCAGGTCGACGTCCGAATCCGACACGCGCTTGATGTTGTGGCCGAACTCGGTGACGAGCAGCTCGGCGGTGTCCTGGTCGATCGACTGGTTGACGGTGACGGGCATGCCCATCTTGAACAGCGCCTTGACCAGGTCGGCGCCGCGCTCGGCCATGCGGTTGGCGAGCTCGCCGACGGTGATCGTCTCCGGCACCGCGACGTCGCGAACCTGCTTCTGCTGGACGGTGCCGGCCTGGTGGGCGCGCTTGTCCTTCTCGCGGGCGCGCTTGAGCGCGGCGAGCGAGCGGGCGCGGGCGCCGCTGTCGTCGTCGAGCGCGCGGGTGACGGTCAGCTTGCCCGACTGGCGGCGATCGTCGCCCTTGCGGTCGCGCTGCTGCGGACGCGGCGGCTCGGGCCGCTTCGGGCTCGGAACCGGCGTGAAGCGACGCGGCGGCGGCATGGTGCTGCTGCTCGTGCGCGGAGCCTCCTCGGCGGTCTCGGCCGCGGCCGGGGCTTCCTCGCGCGGGGCTGTGGCGGCGGCTTCGGCCTCCGCGGCCGCGGTGGCGGCAGCCGCTGCGGCGGCGCGCTCGGCCTCTTCCTCGGCGCGGCGATTCTCTTCGGCGCGGCGGCGTTCCTCTTCGGTCGCCTCGGCCTTGGCGCGCTCCTCGCGGCGGCGCGTTTCCTCGAGCGCGGCCATGCGCGCTTCCTCGGCCTCGCGCAGCAGGCGCTCCTGCTGCTCGCGGCGCTCCAGCGGCGTCATCGGCCGGCCGGTGGGCGCCGGGGCCGGGGTGGGGCGCGGTGCGGCCGGAGCCTGCGCGGCGGGGGTGGGGGCCGGGGCGGGCGCCGCGGGCGCCGCCGCTGCGGTCTCCTCGGTCACCTGCGGCTCCGCCTCGCCCGGCCGGCCGGGCACGATGCGGCGGCGCTTGACCTCGACGACCACGGTGTTGGAGCGGCCATGGCTGAAGCTCTGCTTCACCTGGCCCGTCTCCACCGTGCGCTTGAGGCCCAGCGGTGCACGCATTCCCAGTTTCGGCTTGTCGTTGTCGCTCATCTGGTAACCGAACCCTTCACTTCAAATTTCCGTAGCGCCGATGGACCCTGCGGATCGGTTCCGCAAGGCTGAAGCGCTCTCCGAACGTCCTATGAAACCGCACCAGCGGCCCAAAGCGTCAGCAACGCGCGCGGCGGCAGCCGGCACGGTCACGCCGATATGTACCACATTGTCCCGCCCCAGCGCCATCGACAATATGGTGCGATCCGCCGGGATTACTACCCCGCGCAGGTCGCTGCCCTCCGCATCGCGGCCGACGCGAAGCGCCTGGTCGAGCTTGCGGTTGCCGTCTTCCGAGGCGTCCGCCGCGTGGAGCAGCAGCTGGACCTGCCCCCGGCGCGCGCCCTCGGCGATGCGGTCGGATCCGGTCAGCACCGCGCCGCCGCGCAGCTCCAGGCCGAGCCGGTCGAGCGCGGCGCGGCACAGGCCCTGCTCGATCCGCTCGGGCAGGTCGGCGGGGATGGTGATGTCGCCGGTCTTGAAGGCGCGGGCGAGCGCGCCCTTGAGCTTGCCTTTGGCGATCGCCGTCTCCAGCGCCGCGCGGTCGACGCCGATCCAGGCACCGCGTCCCGGCGCCTTGGCGCGCAGGTCGGGCAGCACCGAACCGTCGGGGGCGAGGGCGAGGCGGATCAGATCGGTGCGAGCGCCATGCGCGCCCGACAGGATGCATTTCCGTTCGGGAACTTGCTTGCCCGGCCGCCCCATGTCGGGGGCGGTCCCGGAAACCGGCGCTACCGCGTGCCGCTGCTCATCGTTTGCCATCCGCAGAAGCGACCTCCTGCGCAGGGCTTGCCGGGCGGTCGGCGATCAGGATGCCGCCGGCTCCGTAATTCTCGGTCGAGACTTCGATGATGTTCACCTGCACCGCGCTCGCCGGCTTGCCGAGATGCGCGCCGAGGGCCTTCGTCACGTCGGCGACGATGGCGGATTTCTGCGCACGGGTGGCGGTGCCGGCGATGCGGATGTCGACGAACGGCATTGGGCTCAGGCCTCGTCGGTGAACCAGTGGGCGCGGGCGGCCATGATGATCTCATTGCCCTGCTCTTCGCTCAGGCCATATTCGGCCAGGACGCCGCCCTTGTTCTCCTCGCGCTCGCCGCGCTCGGGGCGATCGCTGTTCTGGCGGCGGCGCTGCTCGGCGCGCTTCTTCTGGATCAGCTCGTCGGTCGCCAGGTCGGCGAGGTCGTCGAGCGTCTTGATCCCGGCCTTGCCGAGCGTGACCAGCATCGCCTCGGTCAGATAGGGCAGCTCGGCCAGAGCGTCCTCGACGCCCAGCGACCGGCGCTCCTCGCGGGCGGCGGCTTCGCGGCGGTCGAGCGCTTCCTGCGCGCGGCTCTGCAGCTCGGCGGCGAGTTCCTCGTCGAAGCCCTCGATCGAGGCGAGCTCGTCGAGCTCGACATAGGCGACTTCCTCGAGCGCGCCGAAGCCTTCGGCGACGAGCAGCTGGGCCAGCGTCTCGTCGACGTCCAGCTCGTTCTGGAACATCTCGCTGTTCTGGAGGAATTCCTTCTGGCGCTTCTCGCTGGCGTCGGCCTCGGTCAGGATGTCGATCGCCTTGCCGGTAAGCTGGCTGGCGAGGCGGACGTTCTGGCCGCGGCGGCCGATGGCGAGGCTGAGCTGATCGTCGGGAACGACCACCTCGATGCGCTCCTCCTCCTCGTCGATGACGACGCGCGAGACCTGCGCGGGCTGCAGCGCGTTGACGACGAAGGTCGCGGTGTCGGGCGACCAGGGGATGATGTCGATCTTCTCGCCCTGCATCTCCTGGACGACCGCCTGGACGCGGCTGCCCTTCATGCCGACGCAGGCGCCGACCGGATCGATCGAGCCATCATGGCTGATCACGCCGATCTTGGCGCGGCTGCCCGGGTCGCGGGCGGCCGCCTTGATCTCGATGATGCCGTCGTAGATCTCGGGCACTTCCTGCGCGAACAGCTTCTTCATGAACTCTGGATGCGCGCGGCTCAGGAAGATCTGCGGCCCGCGATTCTCGCGGCGGACGCTCAGGATCAGGCTGCGGACGCGATCGCCGACGCGGACCACCTCGCGCGGAATCTGCTGGTCGCGGCGGATGACGCCTTCGGCGCGGCCCAGGTCGACGACGACATGGCCGAACTCGACGCGCTTGACGACGCCGGTGATGATCTCGTTGGCGCGGTCCTTGAACTCTTCATACTGGCGCTCGCGCTCCGCATCGCGGACCTTCTGGAAGATCACCTGCTTGGCGGCCTGGGCGGCGATGCGGCCGAACTCGATCGGGGGCAGCGGGTCGACGATGAAGTCGCCGATCGCGGCGTCCTTCTGCAGCTTCTGCGCGTCGGCGACCGAGACCTGCTTGAAATAGTCGTCGACCTGCTCGACCACCTCGACGACGCGCCACAGCCGCATGTCGCCGGTCTTGCCGTCGATCTTCGCACGGATATCGTTCTCGGCGCCGTAGCGGGCGCGGGCGGCGCGCTGGATCGCGTCCTCCATCGCCTCGATCACGATCTCGCGATCGATCAGCTTTTCGCGCGCGACGGCGTCGGCGATCGCGAGCAGCTCGGCGCGGTTGGCGGAAATGGCGGTGGCCATGGCGACTTATCCTTCCAGTTGAATCTTGCCGGCGCCGCGACGCGGCGCATCTTCCACAATCTGATCGACGCCCTCGGTCGAGAGCGGCGCGGTGGCCTTGATGAGAGCGTCGGTCAGGATCAGCTTCGCGCTGGCGATCTGCGCCAGCGGCACCGTCACCTCACCCAGCTTGTTTACACCCAGCGTCACCGAGTCGCCATTGCTGGCGACGATGCGCCCGTCGAACTGCTTGCGGCCGTCGAGCGGCGCGGCCAGCTTGACGCGGGCGTCGAAGCCCGACCAGTCGGCCCAGTCCTTGACGCGGGTCAGCGGCCGGTCGATCCCCGGCGAGCTCACTTCGAGCCTATAGGCGTCCTCGATCGGGTCGAGCTCGTCGAACTTGTCGGAGATGCGCCGCGACAGGGCTTCGCAATCGGCGATGTCGAGCTGGCGGGTATCGGGTCTTTCGGCCATCACCTGCAGCGTCGGATCGCTCTTGCCCCCGAAGAAGGCGACGCGCACGAGGTCGAGGCCGAGGGCCTTGGCCTCCGGCTCGATCAACTTCGTCAGCGCGGCGATGTCCGCCATTCCAGCTCCCGTTCGAAACGCAGCACTTCTTGCGCCGGAAGCTTCCGCAACCGGCCTCGGCAAAGTTTCCAATGTCGAGAAGTAGGGGCGATATAGGCCAAGACTCCGGACAGGGCAATATCCGATCGGGGAAAGGCCGACTTTGGTCGAATGTCTGGTCCGCCGCCGGGAAAGCCGCGCTTCGGTTAGTCCTTCGCTAACCACTATCCCTTTACGGCGCCCCGCAATGGATGGTCGAACGCCTTTAACCCTGGCCCAGATCGGTATGGTCGTCGCGGTGATGCTCGGTCTCGCTTTCGCGCCCCCGGCGCGCGGGCGGATGCTGCTGGTGCCGCTGTCGACACGCGCGGCGGCGATGTTGCCGGCGGCGGCGGTCGACGGGGGAGCGAGGCTGCTCGGGGTGGGGCCGTTTCGCGGATCGCTGGTCATTGTCGCCGATCGAAAGCGGCTCGGGGGTGTGTCGTTGGCCGACGGCATGATCATCCTGTCGGCACCTCCCTTGTTGTGCGGTGCTGCCGAGGCGAAGGGGCAGGTGACATGAGAGTGGTCGAACTGGACGAACTGCGTATGCGGGGCATCCGGCTGATCACCTTGTGCAGCCTTGGTTTCAGCGCGTTGCTGGGGCTGGCGATGCTGGCGGGCATGATCCGCTCCGACACGTCGGCCTTCCTCCTTTCCGTACTCGTCAACATCCTGCCGAGCTGGGTCGTGCTGCGCCGCCGTTTCGACGGCCATGCGCGGATGATCATCGGCGTGCTGGCCGCCGTCCAGCCCGCGATCCTCGTCTATATGTTGCAGGGTCATCGCTGGCAGATGGACATGCACATGTATTTCTTCGTCGCGCTCGCCGCGCTGACGATCATGTGCGACTGGCGCCCTATCGTGCTGGCCTCCGGCCTGGTCGCCATCCATCACCTGCTGTTCGACTATGCGGCGCCGCATTGGGTGTTCGCAGGCGGCGGCGACCTGTTGCGGGTCGCGATCCACGCCATCGCCGTCGTGCTGCAATGCGCCATGCTGATTCATGTCACCGGCCAGTTGCGGACGCTGCTGCTCGACCAGGGGCAGGCCCGCTTCGACAGCGATCGCCTCGCTCGCGAGGCCGAGGCCGCGATGATCGAGGCGCGGGTAGCGCAGAAGGCGGCCGAGGAGGCGCTCGCCGCCACCGCCGATGCCGAGGCACGTGCCGCTGCCGAGCGCAACCTGCGCCAGGAAAGCGAGGAGGCAGCCAGCGCCGCGCGGGCGCGCGACCTGCTGGCGCTGGCCGAGCAGTTCGAAGGATCGGTCCAGCTGGTGGTCAGCTCGGTGGGCTCGGCGGCGGCGCAGCTCGAGACGACCGCCGCTTCGCTCAGCGAGCTTGCCAATGACAGCGGCCGGCAGAGTGCCGCCGTGGCCGAACGCGCCGCCCGCGCATCGGACGCGGCGCGCGCCGTTGCCGGCAGCGTCGCCCAACTGTCCACCTCGATCGCAGGAATCGCGGCGAGCGTCGACCGGCAGGCCGAGCTCGGCGCCCGCGCGCGGGCCAATTCGGCGACCGGCGACCAGGCGGTGCGCGCCCTGTCGGGGCGCGCCACCGACATCGGCGAGTTTACCGGGCGTATCCAGGCGATCGCCCGGCACACCAACCTGCTCGCGCTCAACGCGACGATCGAAGCTGCCCGGGCGGGCGTCGCGGGGCAGGGTTTCGCCGTGGTCGCGACCGAGGTTAAGACGCTTGCCGGCCAATGCGCCCGGGCGACGTCGGAGATCAGCGCATTGATCGATGGCGTCCATGCCGGCGCCCGCATCGCCGAAGGTTCGCTGGGCGACGTTTCGCGCGTCGTCGAGGAGTTGGCCGTCGCGGCGATGCGGATTCGCGAAATGCTGTCCGAACAGCGGCGCACCGCCGAGATGCTCGAAGCCAATGCGCAGAGCACCGCCGAAGGTGCCGACGAGATGGCCGACCGCATCGGCAAGGTCGCCGAGGTCGCCAACGAGGCGGGCAAGCTGTCGAGCCAGGTGCGCGGCGCGGCGGGCGACCTGCTCGGCCAGGCGATGAGCCTGAAGCAGGCAACGCAGAGCTTCGTGCAGCAGCTACGGGTGGCGTAGTTTTTGTCAGCGCCTCAGGCGCCGGCGTGCGCATCCGCGCACTTGGCTTCCCTCGGATAAGCTCGGGCGCGCGTTCGCGCTTGCGGAGCCCTGTCGGGCTCCGACGCAGAACTCATGCGGTGGAACGGGACGCGTAGCGTCCCGCAAGGATCGAAGCCGGTCCGCGGACTGCCGGGGGCAGTCCGTAGGCGGAGATCGGCTCGCAAAGCGAGCCGTGGCGGCCGCCCGAGCTTATGCGAGGAAAGCCAAGCCGGGCGGATGCCCGGCGCCCGGCGCTTGAGGGCCAAACAAACTAAGCGGCCAGCTTCATCTCCATCCGGTCCCAGATCTCCAGCAGCGCCTGGGTCAGCTCGCGCATCATTTCCTCGCTGTGCGCGGGGCCCGGCGTGAAGCGCAGCCGCTCGGTACCGCGCGGCACGGTCGGATAATTGATCGGCTGCACATAGACGCCATATTCGGCGAGGAGGATGTCCGAGACCTTCTTGGCCTTGACCGGATCGCCCACCATCAGCGGGACGATGTGCGTGTTGGTGTTCATCACCGGCAGGCCGGCCTCGGCGAACAGCCGCTTGAGGGTTGCGGCAGCGGCCTGCTGGCCGTCGCGCTCTTCCGACGATTGCTTGAGATGCTTGACGCTGGCAAGCGCGCCCGCGACCAGCACCGGCGACAGCGAGGTGGTGAAGATGAAGCCGGGCGCATAGGAGCGGATCACGTCGATGATCATCTGGTCGGCGGCGATATAGCCGCCCATCACGCCAAAGGCCTTGCCCAGCGTACCTTCGATCACGGTCAGCCGCTTCGCCGCCGCGTCGCGATCGGAAATGCCGCCGCCGCGCGGGCCGTACATGCCGACGGCATGGACCTCGTCGAGATAGGTCAGCGCATTATATTTGTCGGCCAGGTCGCAGATCGCGTGGATCGGGGCGACGTCGCCGTCCATCGAATAGACGCTCTCGAACGCGATCAGCTTGGGCGCCTCGGGGTCCTCGGCGGCCAGCAGCTCCTCGAGATGCTCGAGGTCGTTGTGGCGGAACACGCGCTTTTCGCAGCCCGAATTGCGGATGCCCGCGATCATCGAGGCGTGGTTGAGCTCGTCCGAGAAGATGATGCAGCCGGGCAGCACCTTGGCGAGCGTCGACAGCGTCGCTTCGTTGGAGACGTAGCCCGAGGTGAAGAGCAGCGCGCCCTCCTTCTCGTGAAGATCGGCCAGCTCGCTTTCGAGGTCGACGTGATAATGGGTGTTGCCGCCGATGTTGCGGGTGCCGCCCGAACCGGCGCCGACATCGTGGAGGGCCTCCTCCATCGCAGCGATCACCTTGGGGTGCTGGCCCATCGCCAGATAGTCGTTCGAACACCAGACGGTGACCGGCTTCGGCCCGTTATGACCGGCAAAGCAGCGCGCGTTGGGGAACATGCCCTTGTTGCGGAGGATGTCGATGAAAACCCGGTAACGGCCTTCGGCGTGCAGGCGGTCGATCGCCTGGGTGAATACGCGCTGGTAATCCAAGAGCCTTGCTCCACAGTGCCCCGCTTTGCCAAGGGGCTGAATCGGGTGCCTTTTACGGCCTGGCCTCGCCAAAAGCCAGTGCGAACGATTCCCAATAGTCCCTGCCGGAAAATCCCGTCTGCCGGTCACAGGATCGATATGGTGGCGAGTCCACGCGCCGCAAGCCCGGTCCGCAACGCGTCGCCGACGTCGAGCGGGGCGGTGAACACCGCTTCGCCCTTCGGCAGAGCGGGCCAGTCCTGCCCTTCGGTCAGATAGGCGACGCGCCGGGCGATGCCGGGGCCGCCGTCGACGAAACGCAGCGGTCGCGGCGCGGCGGCGGCGAGTTCGGCCTCGACCAGCGGGAAATGGGTGCAGGCGAGCACCACCGTGTCGATCCGGTCGCCACCCGGCTGGCCGAGCAGACCGTCGAGCACGGCGCGATAGGCGGCCGGGTCGGTCGGCTCGCCGCGCAGCTTCGCCTCGGCCAGTTCGACGAGCCGCGCCGAACCGTGGCGCAGCACCAGGCAATCGGCCGCGAAGCGGGCCGACAGGTCGTCGACATAGGGCTGGCGGACGGTGGCGTCGGTGCCGAGCACGCCGATCGCGCGCGCCGCCGACTGCTCGGCGGCGGGCTTGATCGCGGGTACCGTACCGACGATCGGCAGGTCGAGCGCGGCGCGCACGGCGGCCAGCGCGATCGTCGAAGCGGTGTTGCAGGCGATCACCACCAGCCGCGGGCGGTAGCGTTCGACCAGCCGGCCGAGCAGCGCGGGAACGCGCGCGGCGATCTCGGCTTCGGTCCGGATGCCATAGGGAAAGCCCCCATTGTCCGCCGCATAGACATAGGCGGCATGCGGCAGCAGAGCGCGGGTCGGGGCAAGGACCGAAAGCCCCCCTACACCGGAATCGAACATCAGGATCGGGCGGTCGTCGGCCATCGCGTCTCACTTAGGATGGTGCAGGGACGCTCGCAACAGCGACGCACGCTGCGAGCGGACATCGTACCGTTTCCGTAACTTTGTGCATTAGTGCGTGTTGCGCCAAGGGGCGCTTCGATTATGCTGTAGCCGCCATCTGGGAGAAGCCGTCGTTCATGCCGTCTGTGACCACCTTTCTGTTGCCGATCGGGGCCTATCTGCTCGGTTCGATCCCGTTCGGGATCGTATTGACGCGGCTCGGTGGCGCCGGCGACCTGCGCCAGATCGGCTCGGGTAACATTGGCGCGACCAACGTTCTGCGCACGGGCCGCAAGGGGCTCGCGGCGGCGACCCTGCTGCTCGACGGCGGCAAGGGCGCGGCGGCCGTGCTGATCGCGCAGATGGTGCAGCCGGACATGGCGCTGTGGGCAGGCGCCGCTGCGTTCATCGGTCATCTCTACCCGGTCTGGTTGAAGTTCGACGGTGGCAAGGGGGTGGCGACGATGCTCGGCATCTCGCTCGCCGCCTGGTGGCCAGCCGGCGTCGCTTTCGCGGTCGTCTGGCTGGCGATGCTGGCGCTCACGCGGCGCTCGTCGGTCGGCGGACTCTCGGGCGCCGTGGCCGCACCGATCGCGGCAGCGGCGGGGGGGCAACCCGATGCGGTGCTGGTGATGCTAGGCATGGCGCTGTTCGTCGTCTGGAAGCATCGCGGCAACATCACGCGCCTGCTCGACGGCACCGAGCCCAGGGTCGGCGAGCGCTGATCCGGATAGCCGATCTGGACGAGGGCGAACGCCTTGCCCGGCTGCGGCTGGTTCGCACGCCCCGTATCGGTCCGGTCGCCTATTCGCAGCTGATCCGCCGCTTCGGTAGCGGGATCGAGGCCCTGGCGGCCTTGCCTGCTCTCGCCCGGCGAGGGGGCGGTGCGCTGCCCGCTATCCCACCGCAGGCTGCCGCCGAGACGGAGGTTGGCTTTGTCGCGCGATTGGGCGCGCGCCATCTTTTCCGGGGAGAGGCCGGCTATCCGGTATTGCTCGATCGGATCGATACGGCGCCTCCTGTGCTGATCGTCCGGGGAGACATTGGCCTGTTCGATCGCCGCACGGTCGCGATCGTCGGTGCGCGCAACGCCAGCGGCGCCGCGATCCGTTTCGCACGAACCTTGGCGCATGACCTTGGAGAGGCAGGGTGGCTGGTCGTATCGGGCCTGGCGCGGGGGATCGATACCGCGGCGCATGCGGGATCGATCGCCACCGGCACTGCGGCGGTCATCGCCGGCGGCATCGATGTCGTCTATCCGCCGGAGAATGCGGCGTTGCAGGAGGCGATCGCCGACCGTGGCCTGCTGGTCGCCGAACAGCCACCGGGGATCGAGCCGCGTGCGCGGCACTTCCCCTATCGCAACCGGATCATCGCCGGCATTGCGGCGGGCACGGTCGTAGTTGAGGCGGCGCCGAAATCGGGATCCCTGATCACCGCGCGCCTCGCTGCCGAGTTCGGACGCGAGGTAATGGCGGTACCCGGATCGCCGCTCGACCCGCGCGCGCAGGGCTGCAACCTCCTCATCCGCGAGGGTGCCACCCTGATCCAGTCCGCGGCCGACATTGCGGAAGCGCTAAGTCCGATCGCCGGTGTCGCCGCCCGGCCCAGCGAGGCCTTCGCTCCGGTTCCCCCACCGGCCGAGGCGGACGAGCCGGCGCGTGCCATGCTGGCGGGTCTGCTGGGGCCGGTGCCGCTGCCCGTCGACGAACTGATCCGGCAGAGCGGGGTGCCCGCCGCCATGGTGCAGATGGTGCTGCTCGAATTCGAACTGGCCGGCAGGCTCGATCGCCATGCCGGCGGCCGGGTCAGCCTGATCGCCTCTTGACGACTCTTCGGCGTCCTATCCACCCTCGTACGTGTACGCATGCGTAAGAGGACAGCCTGAATCGCCATGAAGCTCGTCGTCGTCGAATCCCCCGCCAAGGCCAAGACCATCGAAAAATATCTGGGGCCGGGCCATCGCGTCCTCGCCTCCTATGGCCATGTCCGCGACCTGCCGGCCAAGGACGGATCGGTCGATCCCGACAACGGCTTCGCGATGGAGTGGGAGGCCTATGCCGACAAGACCCGCCAGCTGAAGGCGATCGCCGACGAGGCGAAGGGCGCCGACACGCTGATCCTCGCCACCGACCCCGATCGCGAGGGGGAGGCGATCAGCTGGCATGTCAAGGAAGTGCTGGGCAAGCGCCGCGCGCTGCCGAAGGACGTGCGCCGCGTCACCTTCAACGCGATCACCAAGGCCGCCGTCACGGAGGCGATGGAGAATCCCCGCGACCTGGACGAGGATCTGATCGACGCCTATCGCGCCCGCCGCGCGCTCGACTATCTGGTCGGCTTCACCTTGTCGCCGGTGCTGTGGCGCAAGCTGCCCGGCGCCAAGTCGGCCGGCCGCGTCCAGTCGGTGGCATTGCGTCTCGTCGTCGACCGCGAGCGCGAGATCGAGCTGTTCAAGCCGCAGGAATATTGGTCCGTCACCGCCGACATGGAGCATGACGGCATCGGTTTCCTGACCCGGCTGGTCCGCTGGAAGGGGCAGAAGATCGATCGGCTGACGATCGGCAACGGCAAGGATGCCGAAGCCGCCAAGGCCGATGTCGAGGCCGGCCGCTTCACCGTCGCCAGCGTCGAGACCAAGCCGCTCACCCGCAACCCGCCGCCGCCCTTCACCACCTCCACGCTGCAGCAGGAGGCCGCTCGCAAGCTCGGCTTCTCGGCCAGCCACACGATGCGGATCGCCCAGGCGCTCTATGAGGACGGCGCGATCACCTACATGCGGACCGACGGCGTGCAGATGGACGGCAGCGCCATCTCCGCCGCGCGCGGCGCGATCGCCAATCGCTACGACGCCTCCTACGTGCCCGACAAGCCGCGCCAGTACAGCGCCAAGGCCAAGAACGCGCAGGAAGCGCACGAGGCGATCCGCCCGACCGATTTCTCGCGCGATCGCGCCGGCAGCGGCGACCATGCACGGCTCTACGACCTGATCTTCAAGCGTGCGCTGGCCAGCCAGATGGCGTCGGCACGACTCGAGCGCACCACCGTCGACCTAGTCGACGGCACCGGCCAGCACGCGCTGCGCGCGACCGGTCAGGTCGTCCTCTTCCCCGGCTATCTCGCGCTCTACGAGGAAGGACGCGACGACGAGACTGACGAGGACAGCCGCCGCCTGCCGCGGATGAAGGAGGGCGACAGCCCAGCCAAGAAGAAGGTCGACGCCGAGCAGCACTTCACCCAGCCGCCGCCGCGCTACTCGGAGGCGAGCCTGGTCAAGAAGATGGAGGAACTTGGCATCGGCCGGCCGTCGACCTATGCGTCGATCCTCCAGACGCTCAAGGACCGCGACTATGTCTCGGTCGAGAAGAACCGCTTCATCCCGAACGAGAGCGGGCGCCTGGTCACCAGCTTCCTCGAACGCTTCTTCGAACGCTATGTCAGCTACGACTATACGGCGCATCTCGAAGAGGAGCTCGACGACGTCTCGGGCGGCCGCGCCGGCTGGCAGCAGGTGCTCGAGGCCTTCTGGAAGGATTTCAAGCCCAAGACGGCTGAGGTGATGGAGCAGAAGCCGTCGGAGGTCACCGCGGCGCTCGACGAGTTCCTCGCGCCCTATCTCTTCCCCGACAAGGGCGACGGTACCGATCCGCGGCTCTGTCCGGTCTGCCAGGAGGGGCGGCTGTCGCTGCGCGGCGGGCGCTTCGGGGCGTTCATCGCCTGCTCCAACTATCCTGAGTGCAAGTTCACCCGCCGCTTCGCGCAGGCGGGAGCCGCGAACGACGGCGCCGATGCGGGGCCGGTGGTGATCGGCACCGATCCGGCGACCGGGCTCGAAGTATCGAAGCGGGCGGGGCGGTTCGGGCCCTATATCCAGCTCGGCGAGGGCAAGGACGCCAAGCGTTCGTCGATCCCGAAGGACGTGCCAGGCGAGGATCTCGACCTCGGCTGGGCGCTCAAGCTGCTGTCGCTGCCGCGCCTGATCGGCCCGCACCCCGAGACGGGGCACCCGATCACCGCCTCGATCGGCCGCTTCGGCCCCTATCTGGCCCATGACGGCAAATATGCCCGGCTGGGATCGACCGCCGAGGTGTTCGAGACCGGCATGAACGCCGCCGTCGTCAAGCTCGCCGAGGCGGCCAATGGTGGCGGGCGCCAGCGCGGCAAGGCCGAGCCACTCAAGACCTTCGGCGCCAGCCCGGTGACGGGAAACGAGGTTAAGCTGATGGCGGGCCGCTTCGGCCCCTATGTCACCGATGGCGAGACCAACGCGACCCTGCCGAAGACCGCGAATCCCGACGATCTCACGGCTGAAGCCGCGCTCGAACTGCTCGCCGCCCGCGCGGCGAAGGGCCCGCCGGCCAAGGGCAAGAAGAAGGCGCCGGCGAAGAAGGCTCCAGCAAAGAAGGCCGCGCCGAAGAAGTAGCGATCAAGAACAAAATCTCTCCCTCCCCTTCAGGGGAGGGATGCAAGGGTTGGGGTACGGAGTGAAGGGGCTCGATGCCCCTTCACGAAGTTCTACGCGACGAACGAAGCAGGCTCGCTGCGCTCGCCACCCACCCCTTCCCCCTCCCTTGAAAGGGAGGGGCTTATTTTTTTCTTCTTACAACCCCATCGCCTTGTACGCCGCCGCCAGGGTCGGCGCGGCCAGCGTGCGGGCCTTCTCCGCGCCCTTGGCGAGGATCGCGTCGAGCTCGGCCGGGTTGGCCTTCAGCTCCCGCAGGCGCTCGGCGATCGGGCCGAGCTTGCTGGCGAGCAGCTCGCCGAGCGCCGGCTTGAACGCGCCGAAGCCCTGGCCGCCGAACTGGGCGAGCACATCGGCCGGGGTCGCATCGGTCATCGCGGCATAGATCCCGACCAGGTTGCGCGCCTCGGGCCGGCCCTCCAGCCCCTCGACCGTGTCCGGCAGCGGCTCGGGATCGGTTTTGGCCTTGCGGACCTTCGACATGATCGTCTCGGCGTCGTCGGTCAGGTTGATCCGGCTCATGTCCGACGGGTCGGACTTGGACATCTTGGCGGTGCCGTCGCGCAGGCTCATGACCCGCGCGGCGGGGCCACCGATCACCGGCTCGGGCAGGGTGAACAGCTCGACGCCGAAGTCGGTGTTGAACTTGGTCGCGATGTCGCGGGCCAGCTCCAGATGCTGCTTCTGGTCCTCGCCCACCGGGACATGGGTCGTCTGGTAGAGCAGCACGTCGGCCGCCTGCAGCACCGGATAGGCATAGAGGCCGATCGAGGCGCCCTCGCGGTTCTTGCCCGACTTCTCCTTGAACTGGGTCATGCGGTTGAGCCAGCCGATGCGTGCGGTACCGTTGAGCAGCCAGCACAGCTCGGCATGGGCGGGCACGTCGCGCTGGCGGAACAGGACCGCCTTGTCGGGGTCGATCCCGCACGCGACGAGCGCCGCCGCCATCTCTCGGATGTTGTTGGTGAGCGTCGCCGGCTCGTTGTGCACGGTGATCGCGTGCAGGTCGGCGAGGAAGAACAGGCACTCGCCCTCATGCTGCATCTGCACCCAGCGCCGGATCGCGCCGAGATAATTGCCGAGATGCAGGTTGCCGGTGGGCTGGATGCCCGAGATGGTGCGCTGATGTGTCATGACCGCGCGGCTATTGGGGCGCGGCGGCGGCGAGTCAAGCGGACTCGCGATCAGCGCCGGCGGCGGAGCTGTCCCTTGAGCGTGGCCAGCGAATAGGCTCCGAGAGCGAAGACCAGGCCGAAATAGACGATGACCGCAGCCGCGATCATCGCACCCAGCGCGGCGACGCGTTCGATCAGGCTGCGGCCGGTCCACGGGTCGATCCACGGATTGAGGACGAACAGGAGGGCCGCCATCGCCAGCGTCGCCGCGATCAGGCGGACGCCGGTGCGGCGCAGCCGGTCGTCGATCGCGAAATGATCGCGGCGACGGAGCGTGAGGTAGAGCAGCACCGCGTTGACCCAGGCCGAGATCGCCGTCGACAGCGCCAGGCCGACATGCGCGAGCGGCCAGATCAGGACGAGGTTGAGGACGAGGTTGACCAGCATCGCCACCAGCGCGATCCGCACCGGCGTCCTCGTGTCGGCGCGCGCGTAGAAGCCGGGGGTCAGCACCTTGATCAGCACATAGGCGGGCAGGCCGAGCGAGAAGGCGGCGAGGGCGCGGGCGCTGGCGATCGTGTCATGGGCGGTGAACACGCCGTGCTGGAGCAGCGCGCGGATCAGCGGGGTCGCCGACACCATCAGCGCGGCGGTGGCGGGCAGGGTGAGCAGCAGCACCAGCTCGATAGCGCGGTTCTGCGTGTCGAGCGCGGCCTTGGTATCGCCGCCGCCGAGCTGGCGCGACAGGCTGGGCAGCATCGCGGTGCCGACGCCGATACCGATCAGGCCGAGCGGAAGCTGGTTCAGCCGATCGGCATAATAGAGATAGGAGACCGAGCCCTGCGGCAGGAAGCGTGCGGCGAGGGTCGTCGAGATCAGCAGGTTGAACTGGACGGCGCCAGCGCCGATCGCGGCCGGGCCGATCAGCGCGAGCAGCCTGCGCACCTCGGGGCTGAGGCGCGGCAGGCGGATGCGCAGCCGGACGCCGGCCTGCCAGCAGGCGAGCACCAGCCAGGCGAGTTGCAGCGCGCCCGACACGGTGACCGCGATCGCCTGGGTCCGGGCGGTCTCGACTTCGCTATGGCCGCGGAAGAACAGCAGGCCGACGATCAGGCAGATGTTGAGAAGGATCGGCGCGGCGGCATTGACCCAGAAGCGGTTGAGCGAATTGAGGATGCCGCCGAGCAGCGACACCAGCGAGATCAGCATCAGATAGGGGAAGGTGATCCGGGTATATTGCGTCGCCAGCGCGAATTTCTCGGGGCCTCCGTCGGGGAAGCCGCCGGTCATCGCCCATACGATCGGCCCCGCCGCCAGCATCATGGCGACGGTGAAGACGATCAGGAAGGGGAGGAGGACCGACAGCACGTCCTCGGCAAAGCGCAGCGCGATATCGAGGCCGTTGCCCGGCTCCTTCGCCTCGGCCTCGGCGACGGTGCGGTTGAACATCGGCACGAAGGCGGCCGAGAAGGCCCCTTCGGCGAACAGCGCGCGGAACAGGTTGGGCAGGCGCCAGGCAATCAGGAAGGCGTCCGACGCGAAGCCCGCGCCGACGAAGCGCGCCATCAGCATGTCGCGCAGGAAGCCGAGCACCCGGCTGACCAGCGTCAGCCCGCCGATCGTCGCGCTGGCGCGCAGCAGGCTCATGCCTCAATTCCTCCCTGTCCGCAGGATGGGGAGGGGGACCACCCGCAGGGTGGTGGAGGGGTCGGCGACCCCGCCTCCTGCCTTATGAAGGTGATGTCGTGGCGCATTACCCCTCCACCGGCTTCGCCGGTCCCCCTCCCCGAGCTCGGGGAGGAATGGGGAGGGACGTCCGCTGTCAGGCTTCGCCCGCCGGCTGCGATTCGGCGAGGGCGTTCTGCTGCTCGGCCTGTTGCATGTAGAGTGCGCCGAAATCGATCGGCTCGAGCACCAGCGAGGGGAAGTTGCCGTCGCGAATCGCGTCGGCGGCGACGCGGCGCGCGAACGGGAAGAGCAGGCGGGGCGCTTCGGCCAGCAGGAAGGGAGCCAGATGCTCCTCGGGCACGTTGCGGATACCGAACAGGCCGGCATAGACCAGCTCGACGGCATAGGCGGTCAGGTCGCCCTGGGTCGCCTTGATCTCGATCTTGAGCGCGACCTCGTAGACGTCCTCGCCGGCGAGCTGCGAGCCGATGTTGAACTGAACGTCGATCTTCGGCTGCTCGGGCGCCTGGTAGATGCCGGGCGCGCTCGGATTCTCGAACGACAGATCCTTCACATATTGGGCGATCAGCGCGACCTGCGGCAGATGGTCCTCACCGTTGGTCAGCGTGTCGGCGGCGCCCGTCTCTTCACTCATTGTCTGTCTTTCCGTCGAATATGGGGACCGGTGGCGCGGGCTTCCGACCGCTTCCGGCGATGCGTCCCGCGCCTAGCAGGCGGGAAGGGGCGGAGCAATGGCGGGCGTGCGGCGGCCCGGCGACCCGTCCCGGAACGATCCCCGCCGAGGCAGGGAACCTCCGACGCGCCCGCGAGTCATTTGAATATTGCCGCCATTGTCCCTATGTTGGGAGCCCGGCAGTGTTTTTGGCGGCAGCGTATTGGAGGCCCGGTGACCACGATTGTCATTCTTGCGATGGTGTTTCTTTTCGTCGCGTTCCGTCTGTGGAGCGTGCTCGGCCGTCGCACTGGGCATGAGCAGACGATCGCACGTCCGGCCGAGGCCGCTCCTGCGCCGATCGGCGCCGGCCGATCGCTGCCCGAGAACGCCACCCCCGCCCTTCCGGCCAAGCCGGCCGTGGTCGAGCCGCGCGCCGAAGCCGGCGTCCGCGCGATCCAGTCGGCGGACGGCAGCTTCGATGCCGCCCAGTTCCTGGAAGGCGCGCGGTCGGCCTATCGCATGATCCTCGAAGCCTATTGGCGCGGGGACGAGGAGGCGCTGCGCCGCCTGACCGACGACGACGTCTATGAGGCGTTCGCCGCCGCGATCGCCGAACGCCGCGAGGCGAACGAGGTGCTCGACAACCGGTTGGTATCGATCGAGAGCGCGGTGATCGAGCAGGCGCGGATGAACGGGCAGACCGCGAACGTCACCGTGCGCTTCGACGCCGACATCGCCGCCGTCACCCGCGACGGCGATGGCAATGTCGTCGCCGGTTCGCTGACCGACGCGGTCCCGACGCACGACGTCTGGACCTTCAGCCGGCACGTCCGTTCCGACGATCCGAACTGGACCCTGGTCGAAACCGACGAGGCGGCGTGATCCGCCGTCTTTGCGCGGGGCTCGCCGGTTTGGCGATGCTCTCCGCCTGTACCGTCGTTCCGACCCCCAGTGGCGTGCCGCAGCATCGGCCTCCGGCGCATCATCCGGCGCGCCCGGAACCTGCGCCGCCGCCCGTCGTCGCACCGCCCCCGCCGGCCAAGCCGACCAATGCGGCCGACAGCGGCGTGCAGCCCGGTCCGGCCTTCACCAGCTTCGCGATCAATCCCGACGCCGCGCGCGCGGCGCTCACCGCCTTCCGCCTCTCCTGTCCTGCGTTGCAACGCCGCGCCGACCAGAGCGGGCTGACCCGCTCGGGCGACTGGTCGCAACCTTGCGCGCAGGCTAGCGGCTGGCCCGATGGCGACGCCGCGGCTTTCTTCGCGAACCAGCTCGCGGTGGTGCAGGTCGGCGACGGCCGCGCCTATGCGACCGGCTATTATGAGCCCGAGATCGCAGGCTCGCGCGCGCCTGCGCCCGGTTACGACACGCCGATCTACAAGCGCCCGCCAGACCTGATCGAAGGCGACCTCGGCGATTTCTTTCCCGAGCTGAAGGGCAAGAAGATCCGCGGCAAGGTC
This sequence comes from Rhizorhabdus histidinilytica, assembly GCF_900167915.1. Classification (GTDB taxonomy): domain Bacteria; phylum Pseudomonadota; class Alphaproteobacteria; order Sphingomonadales; family Sphingomonadaceae; genus Rhizorhabdus; species Rhizorhabdus histidinilytica. The sequence goes on from NZ_FUYM01000002.1 coordinate 301,543, forward strand.
CAGGGCGGCAAGCTGATCCCCTATCCCGACCGCGGCCAGATCGAGGACGGTGCGCTGAAAGGGCGCGGGCTGGAGATCGGCTATGCCGCCGATCCGGTCGAATTCTTCTTCCTCCAGGTCCAGGGCTCGGGGCGGCTGCGCCTGCCCGACGGATCGGTGATGCGGATCGGCTATGACGGCCAGAACGGCCGCGAATATGTTGGCATCGGCAAGCTGATGCGCGATCGCGGGCTGCTCGGCTCCGGCCAGCTTTCGATGCAGGGCGTGATGGCCTGGCTGCGCGCCAACCCGGCCGAGGGCGATGCGATCATGCGCGAGAACAAGAGCTGGGTGTTCTTCCGCGAACTGACTGGGCCCGGCCCGATCGGGGCGATGAACGTCGCCGTCACCGGACGGGTGACGGTGGCCGCCGATCCGGCTTTCGTGCCGCTTGGCGCGCCCGTGATCCTCCAGCTCGACCGGTCCGAGGCCAATGGCCTTTGGGTCGCGCAGGACACGGGTGGCGCGATCAAGGGTGCCAACCGCTTCGATACCTTCTGGGGTGCCGGCGAACAAGCGCGCACCATTGCCGGCGGCATGAGCGGGCGCGGCCAGGCCTGGCTGCTGATCCCGCGCGCGGCGGCGGCGCGGCTGGCGGAGCAGCGTGACCCGGCGGCTCGATCCTGACGAAGCCGCGCTCTGGCAGCGCGTGACCGCGACGGTCCGGCCGATCGCCCGCAGGACATCCAAGCCATCTTCCACCGACAGCGGGGCCGGCAATGCGCCGGTGCCGCCATCGCCATCGTCCGCCGTGGCGAAGAAAGGCCGCGTGCCCCCGCTGCGGGTGCCGGCGGCGACGCCCGTCACCCAGCAGAAGCCGCTCGCCGACAGCCTCGACGGTGGCTGGGACCGGCGGCTGCGGCGCGGCGTGACCCAGCCCGACTGGACGATCGACCTGCACGGCCATACGCTCGACAGCGCCCAGCGCTTGCTCGACCGGGTGCTCGATCAGGCGGTCGCCGAGGGGATCCGCGTATTGCTGCTGATCACCGGCAAGCCGCCGCGCGACGACGATCGCGGGCTCGACGGTCGCCCGCGTCGGGGGCTGATCCGCGCCTCGATCGGCAGTTGGCTGCAGAGCTCGCGCCATGCCGCCCGCATCGCCGCCGTCCGCAACGCGCACCCGCGCCATGGCGGCACGGGTGCGCTCTACCTGATCCTCCGCCGCGACCGGGAGGATGGCGTTCGTTAGGCGGAGGCGCTTGTCGATCGGCCGCCGAGCCGTTCGAGCGCGAGCCATGTCGCCAGAGGCATTGCGAGGCAGAATGTCGCCAGCGGCCATATACCGTCAGCGGGGAGCAGCAGCGTCAATCCCGTCCCAATGGCGCCTGCGATCAGCCCTTCGAGACAGTAATGGAGCGCCGTCGCCAACCCGGCCCTGTCGCCGAACGACGCCAGCGCGCCGTTGGCGGTGACTGACACCGCAAGGACGATGCCGATCGCGGTGATCCACATCGGTGCCAGCAACGCCCAGGGCTGAGGCACCGCCGCCGCCTGGGCGGCGATCAGCAGCACGCCGCCCGCTACCATGAGGAGCATCGCCCGGCGTAGTGAGGTTTCGATGCCCCAGCGGGCGATGTGCGGCCGCAGACAGCGCCCCGCGACGATCATCATGGCAGCGACGCTGGCGAAACAAAGGCTGAATGCCAGTTCGGACAGCCCGACGCGTGTGACCAGAATGCGCGGCGCGGTGGAGAAGAAGACGAAGAAGCCGCCGAGTGCCGTCGCGAAGCCGAGGGTGTAGGTACGAAAGGCGCGATCGCGCAGGATCGGCCGGGGATCGTGCGATCCGGCTCTCGTCGTTGTCCCTGTTTCGGGCCAGCGCAGCCAGGCGTGCAGCGTCGCGACAGCGCCGAGTCCCGCGAGGAGAAGAAAGATGGCGCGCCAGCCCAGTCCCCGCATGAGGACAGCGCCGAGGATCGGCCCCAGCGCCGGCACGAAAGCCAGTATCGCGCCGAACAGGCCATAAATGGTTGCGCCTTCGGGGCGATCGGCGAAGACGTCACGCACTGTCGCGAAGGCCGCCACCAGCATTGCCGCCGCCCCGCATGCCTGCAGCAGCCGAAGCAGGAGGAAGGCCATGGCGGACGTGCTGACGGCAAGTCCAAGCGATGCCAGCGTGAAGAGCAGGCCGCCCGCCAGGACCACCGGTCGCCGGCCGATGCGATCGGACAGCGGGCCGAACAGAAGCTGGCCTGTCCCGAGCAGCACCAGATAGACGGAAAGGGTGAGCTGGATCATATCGGCCGAGCTGCCCAGCGCGGACGGCATCGAAGGGATCACAGGCAGGTAGATGTCCAGGGCGAGCGACGCGAGCACGTCGAACGGCGCCATGAGGACGAGCGAGGCCGTGACGCCATGGCGCCACGGATGGAAGGGCTTCTGCATGAAAGGGCTCCGCGAGAGGAGAAATCCCGGCGGCGTCCGTGGAGCGCCGCGGCGACATGACCCAGCGGGTCAGTCGGCGCGGCAGACTATCGTGCCGTCTTGGTGCCCTTGAACATGGCCGGCACTATGCCATTGCGGCAGTCAGAGGAAAAGGCCGTGCCGCCTCCAGGTCGGCACGGCCTCCTCGGACCTGCTGGACAGGGCCGATGGCGCGGGACTTCGGGGGGCGCGTCCCGCGTGTCGCATCCCCTTCGCGGTGTTCGTCAGTCCTTCGACGCGTTGGCCGAGCGGTTCTGTTCCTTGGCGGTCTTCTTGACCTCGCCCTTGCCCATGGCGGAGACGAGGACGTTGCCCGATCCGTTGAAATTGGCAGCGGGCAGCGTCGCGGTCGCATCGCCGACCTGCATCACCACCGACTGGACGGTGCCGCGGGCGGTCGAGCGGACGTCTTGCACCGTGCCGATCACCCGGCCGCGCGCGTCCTGTACCAGCATGCCGGGGGCGACGTCGAAGCTGCCGGCCGCATTGGCGGCGGCGCTGCCCGCGAGCGCGAGCTGGCCGAGGCCGCCCGAGGCGGTGCCGGCGGCATTGCCCGAGCCGGTGGCGCTGCCGCGCGCCGCGGAAGCCGAGTTCGCCGCGCTGCCGGCCGCATTGCCGGCGAGCCCGGCGGCCTGACCGGCGGTCGACCGCGCGGTCGAGGCGACCCCGCCGACCGCACCGCGCACCGCATCGGTGCCGACGAGCTGGGCGTCGGCGCTACCGCCGGCCGAGCCGGTGGCGCCGGCGGTGGCATTGTTGATCGTGCCGCCCAGGCTGCCGTCGGCCTGGCCGTTGCCCGAAACCTTGCCGCTGCGGCGGTCGACCTTGCCGTTGCCGCGCGCGGAGACGGCGCTGTCGGCGCTGCCGGTCACGTCGGAGCCGAGCCGGCCGACGCTGCCGCCCAGGCTGCCCGAGCCGCCCAGCGTGCCGCCGACCATGCCGCCGATCCCTCCCAGGCCGCCGCCGAGGCCACCACCCAGGCCACCGCCGCCCAGAAGCTGGGCCGGGGCCGGAGCGGCCATGATCGCGAGCGCGGTGATCGCGCTGCCCCAGAACATCGTCTTCATCGCACTGTTCCTTTCCGGTTGTGGGCGGCATCGATGCCGCTCATTAAGGCAACGGGAGGAACTTGGCTTTTCATCCCCGGCGGCGAAGAAAAATTTATTCCGTCACGATCTCAACGCGTTGCACAGTCGCCGCAGACGATGCCGCGCCCGGTCAACCGGCCCTTGCCGCGCGCTTCGGCGGCCAGCGCCGCGATCGCGCGCGCGCGCGCGGGCCGCTCCGCCGCCGCCAGCCGGGCGATCCGCCCGACGACGAAGGGGGCGGCATAGGATGTGCCGCGCACCATCCCCGTCCCGCCGGCGGCCTTGGCCGCGCGCAGGCCTGCGCCGGGGGCGGCGAAATCGAGATGGCGCGCCTTGCCCGCCTCGATCAATGGGCGCCCGCGGGCATCGACGCCGGTGACGGCGATGACCTGCGGATAGGAGGCGGGGTAGGCGGGCGGGGCGGCCGCCCCGTCATTGCCGACTGCCGCGACGATCAGCATGCCGCGCCGGTCGGCGGCGGCGATCGCGCGGGCGAGCAGCGGATTGTCGGGGCCGGCGAGGCTGATGTTGACGACCGCGACGTCGCTGGTCGCGAACCAGCCCAGCGCGCGGGCTATGGCGAGGGCGCTGCCGCCCTTCGGGTCGCGGCCGAAGATGTCGGCGACCAGCAGGCGGCTCTGCGGGGAGACGCCGCGCACCGCGCCGCGGCCGACGAGGATCGAGGCGATCGCGGTGGCGTGGTCGCCGGGCGCGGGAGCGCCGGCCGCGAAGCCGCGCTGGACGATGCCGGCGGGCAGCGCCGGATGGGCCGCGACGCCGCCGTCGATCAGGCCGATCGGCGCGCTCGGGCCGCTGGGGGAAGCCGGGCTGGCGCCGCCCGTCCGGACCGGCGCGCCGCCGCTCGGCTGATAGATGGGGTTGGACTGGACCTCGGCGCCGGGCACGAGCTGGCGAAGGCGGCGTTCGGCGCGGGCGAGGCTCATGCCGTCGGGCGTGCGCAGCCGCGCGGTGCGGATGCCGAGGCCGTCGATCGTATCCTGTCCGGCCAGGGTGAAGCCCGCGGCGGTGGCCGCCCGCAGCGCCTCGGCGGTGGCATCGATCAGGATCAGTTCGCCCTTCACCGCGGGATCGCCGCGCGCATCGATGTCCAGCGCCTCCGGATGCTGTCGGACCAGCGCGTCGAGCCGCATGATCCGCTGGCGTGCCAGCCGGTCGACCAGGTCGCCGGTGCGGTCGACCGTGTCGGACAGCCTGTCGCCGACCGTTTCGCCGAGCCGGCCGAGGCCCTGCGTCGCCTGGCCGATCGCGCCGCCGACCGGTGGCAGCAACTGCGCGACGGCACTCCCGGCCATCGCGGCCAGCGCCGCTGCCATTATAGTCTTGCCGAATCGCATCGGGATCAACTTCCTTTCACGGCCGTTATGATCAACGGATGTCGTCGCATCGGGTTGCATGGGATGAAACGGGCGAGATCATCCGTTTCATCCTCAAGGCGGTCGATGGGACGGAGCTGAGGACCAGCGATGTGACCGAGTTCGAACGTGCGTTGCTCGATCTGCTGCCGCGATTGCGGCGGTTTGCGCGCGCGCTCGCCCTCGACGCGGCCGACGCCGACGATCTTTGCCAGATCGCGCTCGAACGCGCGCTCAAGGCGGAGGCGCAGTGGGAAAAGGGCAGCAGGCTGGATTCGTGGATGTACAGGATCATGCGCAATTGCTGGATCGACGAGGTTCGAGCGCGCAAGCGCCGGTCGGAGACTTTCGTCGCCGAGGAGGAAGGGCTCGCGGTGGGCGAGGCCGATGATCGCCGGATCGAAGCGCGGGTCGAGCTGGGCCATGTCGATCGGGCGATGGCGGCCCTGCCGCCCGAGCAGCGCGAGGTGATCGCCCTGATCCTGGTGGAGGGGCTGGCCTATAGGGAGGCCGCCGAACTGCTCGACCTGCCGATGGGGACGATCACGTCGCGGCTGGTGCGCGGACGGCAGGCGCTGCTGGAGATGCTGGGAGAAGCGGCATGACCGAGGATCAGATCATCGCCTATGTCGATGGAGAGCTCGGCCCGATCGAGGCGCTGCGCTTCGAGCGGGCGATGGAGGCCGATGCGGCGCTGGCCGCCGCGGTCGGACGGCACCGCGCGCTGCGCGACCGGGTCGCCAGCCATTTCGCGCCGATCGCCGCCGAGCCGGTTCCCGCGCGCCTCGCGGCGATGGTCGATCCGTCGTCCAACGTCGTCGCCTTTCCGGCCCGGCCGCGCCGCTGGTTCGACGCGGGCGGGCGCTATGCCGCGATCGCAGCCACGCTGGTGGCCGGGCTGGTGCTGGGGCAGGTGCTGCCGCGCGGGCCGGCCGCGCCGATCGGCGAACGGAACGGCGCGATCATGGCGCAGGGTGGGCTCGCCGCCGCGCTCGACAGGGACCTCGCAGCCGCGCCGGAGAACGGCGCCTATCGGATCGGGGTCAGCTTCGTCAGCCGCGACCGGCGCTATTGCCGCACCTTCAGCGGCAACGCTGGCGCGGGGCTGGGCTGTCATGGGCCGGAAGGCTGGGCACTGGTTCGCTTCGTCGCCGGAAGTGGTAGTGAAGAGCAGGGCGCCTATCGCCAGGCCGGCAGCGCCTCGGCCGACGTGCTCGAGGCGGCGCAGGCGATGATGGCGGGCGACCCGCTCGACGCCGATGCCGAGCGGCGCGCGCGCGACTCGGGCTGGCGCCTGCGATGAACGCAGGCTGACATTTTGGGGCGGCATTCGTTGCAATGCTGAAATATGGCGGAAAGGAAAAGGCGCGAGGGAGGTTCCACGCCCCTCTTGCGGAAGGATATCGCGCATGCCGCTCCAGTCGGCTCGCGCCGCCTCTAAAGGCGCTGCCCCGTTCAAGGCCAGCGCGATCGGTTGCGAGAATGGCCGCCATTCGGCGGTCAGCGCCAGCAAGGTCGAGATCAACGGCGTCGTCCACGCCATCTGCCGCCATTGCGGCTGCGAGCTGATGCGCCTCGGCGCCTCGCGCCGGTGGTTCCGAACCGGGCAGATGGGCGGCTGATTGCATCTGTTCCTGATAGGAATAGATGTTTCAAATATTATCCAGATAGTGTGGAATGCCGGCTTGCGCTAAGCCCCGCCCATCCATTTTCGACAGCGAGGCGGCGATGAGCGACATGATCGACAGGGCGGGACTGAAGGTGGCGGACGCGCTGGTCCGCTTCATCGAGGATCGCGCGCTGCCTGGCACCGGGCTCGACGCCGCCGCCTTCTGGAACGGCACGGCGGCGATCTTCGCGCGCTTCGTGCCCGAGAATCGCGCGCTGCTCGCCACCCGCGACGAATTGCAGGCGAAGATCGACGCGTGGCACCAGGCCCGCGCCGGCAAGCCGGTCGACCCGGCCGAGTACCGGGCGCTCCTGACGGAGATCGGCTATCTCGTCCCCGAGCCCGCGCCGTTCGCGGTCGGCACCGCCAATGTCGATGCGGAGCTGGCGACGATGGCCGGTCCGCAGCTCGTCGTGCCGATCCTCAACGCCCGCTTCCTGCTTAACGCCGCCAACGCGCGCTGGGGCAGCCTCTATGACGCGCTCTACGGCACCGATGCGATCCCGGGTGCGGCCGCCGGCAAGGGCTATGATGCCGCGCGGGGCGGCCAGGTGATCGCCTGGGCCAAGGCGTTCCTCGACCAGGCGGTGCCGCTGGCGTCGGGACGCTGGGCCGATTGGGCGGGCGACGACCTCGCGCTCGCCGATCCGGCGCAGCTCGTCGGCCGCGCGGGCGACAACCTGCTGTTCCGCCACAACGGCCTGCATATCGAGGTGGTGATCGACCGAGGTCATGCGATCGGCAAGGACGATCCCGCCGGGATCGCCGACGTCATCCTCGAATCGGCGCTGACGACGATTTGCGACCTCGAGGATTCGATCGCGGCGGTCGACGCGGAGGACAAGGTCGCCGCCTATGCCAACTGGCTCGGCCTGATGAAGGGCGACCTGGAGGACACGTTCGAGAAGGGCGGAGCGATGATGACCCGCCGCCTCAACGGCGACCGCAGCTACACCGCACCCGACGGCGCCGGCTTCACCCTGCCGGGCCGCAGCCTGCTGTTCGTCCGCAATGTCGGCCACTTGATGACGACCCCGGCGGTGCGGCTCGCCGACGGTTCGGAGGCGCCGGAGGGTATCCTCGACGGCATCGTCACCAGCCTGATCGCGCTGCACGACCTGAAGGGTCTCGGCAAGCACCGCAACAGCGCCAGGGGCTCGGTCTATATCGTCAAGCCGAAGATGCACGGGCCGGACGAGGCGGCCTTCACCAATCGCCTGTTCGACGCGATCGAGGACCTGCTGGGCATGACGCGCCACACCCTCAAGGTCGGGGTGATGGACGAGGAGCGCCGCACCTCGGCCAACCTCGCCGCCTGCATCGCAGCGGTGAGGGACCGGATCATGTTCATCAACACCGGCTTCCTCGATCGCACCGGCGACGAGATGCACACTTCGATGCGGGCCGGTCCGATGATCCGCAAGGGCGACATGAAGACCAGCGACTGGATCGCCGCCTATGAGGACCGCAACGTCCAGATCGGCCTCGCCTGCGGGCTGTCCGGCAAGGCGCAGATCGGCAAGGGCATGTGGGCGGCGCCCGACAAGATGGCCGATATGCTCGCCCAGAAGATCGGCCATCCGAAGACCGGCGCCAACACCGCCTGGGTGCCGTCGCCGACCGCCGCGACGCTGCACGCGACCCATTATCACGCGGTCGACGTGTTCGCCCGGCAGGCGGAACGCAAGGCCGAGCTGGTCGCGAGTCTCGATCGGCTGCTGACCATCCCGGTGGCGGCCGGCAAGAACTGGAGTGCCGACGAGATTCGTGCCGAACTCGACAACAACGCCCAGGGCATCCTCGGCTATGTCGTCCGCTGGGTCGACCAGGGCGTCGGCTGCTCGAAGGTGCCCGATATCCACGATGTCGGCCTGATGGAGGACCGCGCCACGCTGCGCATCTCGTCGCAGCACATGGCGAACTGGATGCTGCACGGCGTCGCCACGGCCGAGGAGATCGACGCCGCGCTCAAGCGCATGGCGGCCAAGGTCGACGCGCAGAATGCCGGTGATCCGCTCTATCGGCCGATGGCCGGGAACGAGGATCGCAGCCTTGCCTATCAGGCCGCCCGCGCGCTGGTGTTCGAGGGCGTCGAGCAGCCCAACGGCTATACCGAGCCGCTGCTCCACAGCTTCCGCCAGAAGGTGAAGGCGGCGGCCTGAGCGCCGCTCGCCCGCTCTCCTCCTCGTCCGCCATTCCCGTGAAAGCGGGAATGGCGATGAAGCGGTTCCTGTTACCTACTTCATGAACAGCATCGCCACCGACTGCTCGGCGACGCTGGCGACGCCGTCGCGGTTGGCGTCGGCCATGTCGAACAGCCCGAGCGGACGGGCCTGCGCTTCGGCCAGGCTCACCCTGCCGTCACCGTCGGTGTCGCATTTGTCGAACCAGCTCCGCCCGATATGGGTCAGGCCGCGGCCCTGGTCGGGCCGGGCGTTCTGGATCTCGCGATAGCGCTCGAACTCGGCGGGGCTGACGAAGCCGTTCTTGTCGGCGTCCATCTCGGCGAACTGCTTCTTCGCGACGGCGGCGACCTCGGCACGGGTGATCGGGCGCTGGCCGAGCTCGAGCCCGGCATGGGCCGCGCTCGCGGCGGACAGCGAAAGCAAAGCAACGAACATCAAGCGGGTCATGGTTTCGATCCCATGGTGAAAACGCGGTTCTGCTAGCCGGGATCAACTGACCGGGGCCTGAATGGGTTGCCTGCAGCCGCCGAGGCTACTTCACCACGCCGATCTGGAAATCGAACAGGATGCGGACCCAGACGCCCATTTGCGGCTTGCCGCCGATCCTGGGTGGGCGGATCTTGAACTGCCATGCCGCCTGCCGCAGCGCGCGCGCCAAGCCCGATCCGCGCGGAAATTCCCCCAGCTCCTGGCAATCCTCGACGCGATAGTTGGGTACCGTCCGGCAAGCGATCATCCCCCAGCCGGCCTGTCGCTGCTCCTTGATGTAAAAGGCCATTTCTGCCGGGGTCGGCTCGACATACCAGTCCGCGGGATAGAGCTTCTCGCCGCCGGGGCCTTCGCCCGGCCCCTCGCCCTCGCCGCTGCCGGCATCGGCGGCGCCGGGCGCGCTGTCGGCGCGCTGCGGGCGGATCTTGGAGATATCGCTCGCCCGGAAAACCTCCGAGCTGACGATCATCATCTTGAGCGGGGTCGGAGGCGGCGGGGGCAGCGGCGGCGGGGGCGGCGTCTTCTCGGTTTCCCGGCGCTGCGCGCGGGCCGAGGCCGCTGGCTTGGGCGCGGGATTCTCGGAAAAGGACAGCAGCGGGAAGCTCTTCAGTTCGGGCGTCAGCTTCTGCAGGGTCGCCGGAGTCAGCGACATCAGCAGGAAGAAGCCCAATATGTGGACGATGATCGCCAGGATGACGCCGGTTGCGCGGCGGCCGAGCAGGTCCCGGCGGATCGTCCATGATGGCGGAACGGAGGGCAGGCGCATCGGCTGGTCCTGCCCGGCGAGAGCCGAGCGGCGTGAGGGTTACTGAGCGTCCTCTGGCCAGGCGCGACTGCCGCCCTTAGCCGTTGCCTGGGTGTCGATCAACTGGTCGCCGCCCAGCGCCTGGTAGAGGGTCACCAGATTCTGCCCCTTGAGCAGCCGCGCCTGAGCGAGGGTGCGTGCGGCGCCATAGGCGGTGCGCTGGGCGTCGAGCATGTTCAGATAGGGATCGATGCCCTCGCGGTAGCGGGCATTGGCGAGGAACAGCGAGTCGCGCGCCGAGGCGTCGAGCCGGGTGCTGGCGGCGAGCTGCCGGTCGATCGTCGCGCGCCGGGCCAGCGCGTCGGCAACGTCGCGGAAGGCCGACTGGATCGCCTTCTGGTAGTTGGCGAGCGCCAGGTCGCGCTGGGCCTTCGAATAGCGAAGATTGCCGAGATTGGCGCCGCCGTCGAAGATCGGCAACGTCGCCGACGGCGCGACGCTCCAGGTGAAGGCACTGCCCTGGAACAGGCTCGACAGCGCGCTGCTGGCGAAGCCGGCGAGTGCAGTCAGCCCGATGCGCGGGAGAAAGGCGGCCCGCGCCGCGCCGATTCGGGCATTGGCCGCCCGCAGCGCATATTCGCTTTCGACCACGTCGGGCCGGCGCAGCAGGATCGACGAATCGAGGCCGGCCGGCACCTCGGCGAACTGCCCGTCGAGGCTCTCGATCGACGCGGGCAGAAGATCGTCCTCGATCGCAGCGCCGACGAGGAGCTGGAGCGCGTTGCGGTCCTGCGCGACGGCGGTTTCGAGGCTGGCCTCATCTGCCTCCGCCTGGGCCAGCACGGTCTCCGCCTGGCGCAGGTCGGTGCGCGGGGCGACGCCGCCCTTGAGCAGCGCCTGGGTCAGCTCGACGCTCTTGGCCGCGCTGGTGCGGGTCTCGGTGGCGATGGCGAGCAGGCTCCGGTCGGCGGCGAGCGCCAGATAGGCGTTGGCGACCCCGGCGACGAGGCTCAGCCGCGCGCCGCGCTGGGCGGCCTCGCTGCCAAGATAGGTGCTGAAGGCGGCATTGTTCAGGCTGCGGAGCCGGCCGAACAGGTCGATCTCCCAGCTCACCCCCAGGTCGGCATTGTAGGTAGTGCGGCGGCCACCAGTGCTCGCGCCGTTGCCGTTGCCGCCCGTCGCACCGTTGCCCGTGCCGCCGCGCGTCTCGTTCGAGCTGTCGCCGGTGGTGAGCCCGGCCGATCCGTCGATCTGGGGGAGCAGATCGGCGCGCGCGACCGTCACCAGCGCGCGAGCGGAACGGACATTGGCCAGCGCGGCCTTGAGGTCCTGGTTGTTGGCGAGCGCTCGGTCGATCAGCGTGACCAGCCGCGGATCGCGAAACATCTCGCGATAATCGAGCTTGGCAGGCGCTTCGCCCTGGCCGGCGTCGGGGAGGGCGGCGGGGACGGCGGGCGCGGGTCGGTGATAGGCGGGCTCGAGGCTGCATCCCGCGAGCGCGGTCATCGCCAGCAGCGCGGCGGTGCGGCGGATCACGTCGCGACCTCCCCGTTGCGCTTGCGCGGGAAGAGCTTGCGGACCAGCACGAAGAACAGCGGCACGAAGAAGATCGCGAGCAGGGTGGCGGTGAACATGCCGCCCAGCACGGCGGTGCCGATCGCGACGCGCGCCTTGGCGCCGGCGCCGGTCGATATGGCCAGAGGCAGCACGCCGAACATGAAGGCGAAGCTGGTCATCAGGATCGGGCGCAAGCGGATGCGCGCGCCTTCGATCGCCGCCTGCAGCGGCGTCTTCCCCTCATTTTCCGCCATCACCGCGAATTCGACGATCAGGATCGCGTTCTTGGCGCTCAATCCCATGGTGGTGACGAGGCCCACCTGGAAGAAGACGTCGTTCTCCAGCCCGCGCAGCAGAACCGCCAGGGTCGCCCCGATCAGGCCGAGCGGGATGACCATCACGACCGCGATCGGGATTGACCAGCTTTCGTAAAGCGCGGCCAGGCACAGGAATACGACGAGCAACGACAGGCCATAGAGGATCGGCGCCTGCCCGCCCGACAGGCGTTCCTGATAGCTGAGGCCCGACCAGTCTACCGAGACGCCCGGTATCTGCGCGGCCAGCTCCGTGATCCGCTGCATCGCATCGCCCGAGCTCTTGCCCGGCGCGCCCTGGCCCTGAAAGGTGAAGTTCGACACGCCGTTGAAGCGGGTCAGCACATTGGGGGTCTGGGCCCAATGAACCGTGGCGAAGGCCGAGAAGGGCACCATCTGTCCCGACGAGGAACGGACATGCCAGGCGGCGAGATCCTCGGGCCGGCTGCGGAAGGGGGCGTCACCCTGGACGAAGACGCGTTTGACGCGCCCCCGGTCGACGAAATCATTGACGTAGAGGCCGCCCCAGGCCGCCGAGAGCGTCTGGTTGACCGCAGCCTGGCTGACGCCGAGCGCGCCGACCTTCTCCGAATCGATGTCGACGGCGAGCGTCGGCGTATCCTCGAGCGTGTTGAGGCGGACATTGGCGAGGTCGGGGTCGGCGGAGGCCATGGCGAGGAGCTGGTCGCGGCGCTGCTTGAACTCCTCCCGGCTGAGGTCGCCGGTGTTGAGCAGCTCCATCGAGAAGCCGGTCGACTGGCCGAGGCCCGGGATCGACGGCGGGGTCAGGACGAAGATCTGGGCATCGCGGATCTTCGACAGCGCCTGGGTGGCGCGATGGGCGATCGCCTCCGAGTTGTTCTCCGGGCCCTTCCGCTCGTCCCAGGGAGCGAGCGCGATGAAGCCGCGGCCGGCATTCTGGCCCTGGCCGGCGGAGCTGGTGCCGCTGACGGTGTAGAAGGTCTGGATGTTGTGCGGCTCGTTCTTGGCGAGATAGGTCTCGATCTCGCGCGCGACCGCGACCGTCCGGCTCATCGTCGCGCCGGGGGCCAGGGTATATTGGGTCTGGGCGATTCCCTGGTCCTCGGTGGGCACGAAGCCGGTAGGCAGGCGGAAGAAGACGAGCACCAGCGCCGCGATCACCAGCACGAAGATGATCATCGCGGTCCGTACATGGCCGAACAGCTTCGAGACGGTGTCGCGATAGCGGTCCGACACCCGCTTGAACCAGTCGTTGAAGCGATCGCCCTGGCGGTAGGCACGCCCGACGAGACCACCCTGCGCGGCGCGCTTCTCCTTGTCTGGGCGCTTCAGCACCGTGGCCGCGAGCGCCGGCGACAGGACCAGCGCGACGAACACCGACAGCGCCATCGATGCGACGATGGTGATCGAGAACTGGCGATAGATCACGCCGGTCGAGCCGCCGAAGAAGGCCATCGGCAGGAACACCGCCGACAATACCAGCGCGATCGCGATCAGCGCGGTGTTGATCTCCGCCATCGACTTGATCGTCGCCTCGCGCGGACTGATGTCGGGATCCTCCTCCATCACGCGCTCGACATTCTCGACCACGACGATCGCGTCGTCCACGAGCAGACCGATGGCGAGGACCAGGCTGAACAACGTCAATGTGTTGATCGAGAAACCCGCTGCAGCCAGCACGCCGAACGTTCCCAGCAGCACGACCGGGACGGCCACCGCCGGGATCAGCGTCGCCCGCCAGCTTTGCAGGAAGACGAACATGACCAGGACGACGAGCAGGATCGCCTCGAACAGCGTCTTGACCACTTCCTCGATCGACAGCTTGATGAAGGCGGTCGCATCGTTGACGAAGACGTGGCGATAGCCGGACGGGAAATGCTCGGCTGCCTTGTCGACATAGGAGCGGACGATCTCGGACGTCTTGAGCGCATCCGCGCCGGGGGCCAGGAGAATCGCGATGCCGGCGCCCGGGTGGCCGTTGAGCCGGCCCACGATATTGTAGGACTCGCTGCCCAGCTCGACCCGCGCGACATCCTGCAACAGCACTTTCGAGCCGTCGGTCTGCGTCTTGACGATGATCTTCTTGAACTCGTCGGCATTGGTCAACCGCGACCGTGAGGTGACGATCGCGTTGAGCATCTGCTCGTCGGACGATGGCACGCCGCCGATCTGCCCCGCCGCGACCTGGGCGTTCTGCGCCTGGAGCGCGGAGGTCACGTCGTCGGGGGTCAGCCCGAAGCTCGCCAGCCGGAACGGATCGAGCCAGATGCGCATCGCATAGGGCGCACCGAACACGTTGACGTCGCCGACGCCGGGAAGGCGGCCGATGCCGTCCTGGAGGGTCGAGGTCAGATAGTCGGCGACGTCGAGATTGCTCGCCCGGTCGCTCTCGTCATAAACCGACACCACCATCAGGAAGTCGGGGTTCGACTTGGTGACGACCAGGCCCTGCTGCTGGACCTGCTGCGGCAGGCGCGGCAGGGCTTGCTGCACCTTGTTCTGCACCTGGACCTGGGCGATGTCCGCATCGACGCCCTTGTCGAAGGTGACGGTGATCTGTGCCCGGCCCGCCGAACTGGAAGAGGACGAGAAATAGAGCAGCCCGTCGATGCCCGAGAGCTGCTGCTCGATGATCTGGGTGATGTTCGACTCGACCGTCTCGGCCGAAGCGCCGGGATAATTGGCCCGGATGTTGACCGAGGGCGGAGCGATGTTCGGATATTGCGACACCGGCAGGCTGAGCAGCCCGCCCGCGCCGAGCAGCATGATCACGATCGCGATCACCCAGGCGAAGATCGGGCGATCGATGAAGATGCGCGATATCATCGGCGAGGGCTCAGCCGGCCTTGGCCCGGCTGCCCGCCGCTGCCGGGGATAGCGGCGGCGAGCCGGCGGGAACCGGCCTGATCGCCTGGCCCGGCCGAATATTGCCGAGGCCTTCGACGATCACCTTGTCGCCGGGTTTCAGCCCCGACGTCACCAGCCATTTGTCACCCACCGTCCGATCGGCGACCACCTCGCGCAACTCGGCCTTGTTGCCTGTCCCGACCAGGACCACGGTGGCCTGACCCTTCGGGTCGCGGCTGACTCCGATCTGCGGGACCAGGATGGCATTGCGCGCGGTGATCTGCGACAGGCTCGCGCGGACGAACATGCCCGGCAGCAGCAGGCCGTCGGGGTTGGGGAAGCGGGCGCGCAGCGTGACCGTGCCGGTCTGCGGATCGACCATCGCTTCGGCGAATTCGAGCCGCCCCTTGATCGGATAGTCGCTGCCGTCCTCCAGTTTCAGCGTCACCGTCGCCGATGAGGTGGAACCGTTCCCGGCGGCGAGCTGACGGCGCAGCGCGAGCAGATCGGCGCTCGACTGCTGGATGTCGACGAAGATCGGATCGAGCCGC
Source organism: Rhizorhabdus histidinilytica (assembly GCF_900167915.1). Classification (GTDB taxonomy): domain Bacteria; phylum Pseudomonadota; class Alphaproteobacteria; order Sphingomonadales; family Sphingomonadaceae; genus Rhizorhabdus; species Rhizorhabdus histidinilytica. The sequence continues at coordinate 316,810 of NZ_FUYM01000002.1, forward strand.
TGGATCGTCGTCATCGCGTTCGCCTGCCCGGCGGTGACGAGCGCGCCGGTGGTGACCAGCGACCGGCCGATCCGCCCGCTGATCGGCGCCGGCACGTTGGTGAAGCGCAGGTTGATCCGCGCGGTGTCGAGCAGCGCGGCGTTCTGCGCGACCGCGGCCTCGGCCTGGCGCGCTGCGGCCTCGGCGTCGGTATAGTCCTGCTTGCTGACCGCCTCGATCTGGGCGAGCGGCTTCAGCCGCTGGGCACGCGAGACCGCCGCCTGGCGCTGTGCACGCGCATTGGCGAGATTGGCGGCCGCCTGGTTGACGGACGCCCGGAACAGGCTCGGGTCGATCTGGTAGAGCGTCTGACCGGCGCGGACGATGCTGCCTTCCTCGAACAGGCGGGCCTTGAGGACCCCCGTCACCTGCGGCCGGACCTCGGACGTTTCGAATGCGGCGGTGCGGCCCGGCAGCTCGATGAACAACGGCACCGACTCCGTGCGCATCACGACGAAGCCTGCTTCCGGCGCCGGCGGCGCGGGTTTCTGCTTGGAACAGCCGGCAGCCAGCGCACAGGCGAGGAGAAGGAGCCCGCTACGGCGGCCCACCGTGTTGGAAATCATCGAGCAACCTTCGCGAACTGCGGCGGGCATCCTGCTCTGCTAGACGCAGCCGAACACCAAAACAATCATCGGCCTGTGCAGTCGCGACCTTTTTTCCGTGTCTGATGCGGTTAATTTAACGTATCCCCCCTCCCGGCCGGGAGGGGGGATGTTGCTGCGTTGCAGCGTTACGCGGCTTGTTCCTGGCGTCAGCGGCAGACCCGTACCCGGTGGTTCCAGCGCCATTCGGTCCAGCAGCGCCGGCCATGATGGCGACGATCCCAGCGCGCGTCGCGGTGCCAACGGCGATCCCAATGGCGGTCGCGATGCCAGCGGCGATCGCCGTTCCAGTGGCGGTCATTGTCCCAATGGCGATCATGCGACCAGCGGCGATCGTCCCAGCGGTCCCTGGCCTCGGCCGTGCCGCTCATGCCGAAGGCGGCGACGGCAAGGCCTATGGCGGCGAAGATGGCTTTCATCTGCATGGCTCAACTCCTCTCAGCCCCCGTCGACCGTCGATGATAGGGAAGAGGAGTCGTCGCTACGCTGAACGGCCGCTTCATCCGCCGTACAGGAAAGATCGGTCAGCCCGCGTCGAAGGCCGGATGGTAGGTCACCTGCCCGCGCGCGGCCGGGCCTGCGAGCGAGAGATACTGGAAATAGGGCGAGGCTTCGTCGCCATAGCGAAGCATCGGATCGCTGACGAAGCCGAAGCGGCGATAATAGGCCGGGTCGCCGAGCAGCACGCAGCCGGCGGCACCCGATGCGCGAAGCCAGGCGATTGCCGCCTCGACCAGCCCGGCGCCGATGCCGCGTCGTTGTCGGGCGGGATCGACCGACAATGGGCCGAGGCCGAACCAGCCACCCTCGACGCCGTCGATCCCTACGGGCGAGAGCGCGACATGGCCGACGATCGCGTCACCCTGGACCGCGACCAGCGATAGGCTGAGCGCTCCCGCCGCGCGCAATGCGTCGACGATCGCCGCCTCGGTGCCGCTCGCATGCTCGGCGACGGCGAAGGCGCGGGTGATCAGCGCTGCGATGGCCGGGGCGTCGCCGGCTCGTTCGTCGCGGATCACGGCCGGGATCAGTCGACGTCCTCAACCTCGACCGTCTCGCCGGTCACGCGCTGCGACAGGGCGGCGGCCATGAAGCGGTCGAGATCGCCGTCGAGCACGTCGGACGGCGTCGTCGAGGTGACGCCGGTGCGGAGATCCTTCACCATCTGATAGGGCTGGAGTACGTAGGAACGGATCTGGTGGCCCCAGCCGATCTCGGTCTTGGCGGCATAGCCCGCCATCGCCTCGGCCTCGCGCTTCTGCAACTCCTGCTCATAGAGGCGCGCCTTGAGCTGCTTCATCGCTTCTGCGCGATTCTTGTGCTGGGAGCGCTGGTTCTGGCACGCGACGATGATGCCGGTGGGGAGATGGGTGATGCGCACCGCCGAGTCGGTGGTGTTGACATGCTGCCCACCCGCGCCCGACGAGCGGTAGGTGTCGATCTTCAGGTCCTTCTCGAGCACCTCGATGTCGATGTCGTCGTCGACCTCCGGATAGACCCAGACCGACGCGAAGCTGGTGTGCCGGCGCGCCGCCGAGTCATAGGGGCTGATGCGGACCAGGCGATGGACGCCGCTCTCGGTCTTGGCATAGCCATAGGCATTCTCGCCGCGCACCAGCAGGGTCGCCGACTTGATGCCGGCCTGCTCGCCGGCGTGGAAGTCGATCAGCTCGACCTTGTAGCCGTGGCGCTCGGCCCAGCGGGCATACATGCGCTGGAGCATGCCTGCCCAGTCCTGGCTCTCGGTGCCGCCAGCGCCCGAATTGACCTCGATATAGGTGTTGTTCGCGTCGGCCTCGCCCGCCAGAAGCGCGCCGATCTTGTCCTTCTCGGCTCGTTCCGCCAGCGCGGCGAGCGCCTGCACGCCGTCGTCGACCAGCGCGGTATCGCCCTCCGCCTCGGCGAGCTCGATCAGCTCGATCGTGTCGTCGCGCTCCTGCTCGATCGCCTTGACCGCGGAGATCGCCTCGTCGAGCCGACGCCGCTCGCGCATCACTTCCTGCGCGGCCTTGGCGTCGTCCCACAGCTTCGGGTCCTCGACCCGGTTGTTGAGCTCGTCGAGCCGGCGGAGCGCGCGGTCCCAATCCAGGAAGCGGCGGACGAGCGCCATCGCCTGGTTGATCTGATCGACACTGGCTTGCGCTTCGGCGCGCATAATCGGAACTCCGGATCGAAGGGCGTCATTCCGGCGGAGGCCGGAATCCCGGGAGGCATATAGGCACTGCGTCCCTGGTGCGGCAGGCCCTAGTAGATGCCGTCCTGGCTTTGCAAGAACTCGCTGTCGGTGGTGGCCCGCGCGGCGGGGGCGGCGCGCTTGGCGATCTCGTCCCGGCGGATGGTGCGGCGCGGCTCGCTCTCGGGCTTGAAGGCCTCCCAGATCACCGGGCTATAATAGCTGCCGTCGGGCCAGGCACCGAACACGCGGCGGCCGGTCTTGCGGTCGATCCGGATCATCCGGATGCCGGGCGGCGCGCGGAACGGGACGACCGGCATGTCCTTCATCGCCTTGGCGGCGAAGGCGCGGAAGATCGGCGCCGCGATCGTGCCGCCCTGGGCGTAGCCGCCCATCGAGCGTGGATTGTCGTAGCCGAGATAGAGGCCGCCGACCATGTCGGCCGATCCGCCGACGAACCATACGTTGGTCGGGCCCGACGAGGTGCCGGTCTTGCCGAACATCGGCCGGCCCAGGTCGCGCAGCACCGTCGCCGTGCCCCGCTCGACCACGCCCTCCATGATGTGGAGCATCTGATAGGCGGTCATCGCGTCGATCACCTGCTTCGAGCGCAGGCGCGGGCGCGGCATCGGCCGGCCGTCATATTGCGCCATGTTGCAGCCCTCGCAGGCGCGCTTGTCGGCGCGCCAGATCAGCTTGCCGTTGCGATCCTGAACATAGTCGATGACGGTCGGCGTCACCGCGCGTCCCTGGTTGGCGAAGATCGAATAGGCGTTGACGATCTGCTGCACCGTTGTCTCGCCCGCGCCCAGCGCATAGGCGAGATAGGGCGGATAGTCGCCGATCCCCATCACCTTGGCGGTGCGGACGACCTTGTCCATGCCGATCTGGCTGGCGGTGCGGACGGTCATCAGGTTGCGCGACTGTTCGACACCCCAGCGCATCGTCTGCTGGCCGGCATTGGAGCCCGAGAAATTCTTGAAGCATTTCTGGCCGAGCCGCGCCGACTGGTAGACGCAGAAGGGGCCGTCGATGATGATCGACGCCGGGGTCATGCCATTGTCGAGTGCGGCCGCATAGACGAAGGGCTTGAAGGTGGAGCCGGGCTGCCGCTTCGCCTGGGTGGCGCGGTTGAACGACGAGCCGCGCGAATCGAAGCCGCCCTGCATCGCCAGGATCTGGCCGGTGTGCGGGTTCTGGACGACCATGCCGCCCGAGATGCTGGGGATGCTGCGCAGCGTCCAGCCGCCATTGCCCTCGCGCCGCACGACGATCACGTCGCCGGCCTTCAGGAAATCGAAGGCGCGCCCTCCGACTCCCGCCTTCGGCATCGTCGCGCCCGAGCTCGGCAGTGTACCGCGCGATCCGTTCTCGAAGCCGATCTCGGCCTCTGATCCCTGCTTCGACAGGACCACTGCAGGAGACCAGTTCGAATAGCCTGCGCCGACGTTGAGGTTCGCCAGGCTGCGCGCCCAATCGTCGTCGATGTCGATGCGGGCGATCCGGCCCCGCCAGCCGGCGGCGGCCTCGAAACGGACCAGCCCGTCGCGCAGCGCATCCTCAGCCGCTTCCTGGACCTTGCCGTCATAGGAGGTACGGACCCACAGGCCGCCCGAATAGACGGAGTTCGGTCCGTCCTCGGCGGTCTCGCCATAGCGTTCGATCAGCTGGCGGCGGACCTCCTCCATGAAATAGCCGCCGACGCTGGCGCGCGGGGCGTAGCGCGGCACGATGCCCAGCGGCGCGGCGGCCGCGGCCTGGCGCTGTTCGGCGGTGATGAAGCCGTTCTCCTGCATCTGCTGCAGGACATAGTTGCGCCGCTCGAGCGCGCGGTCGGCATGGCGCTCGACCGTATAGTTGGACGGCGCTTTGGGGAGGATCGCCAGATAGGCCGCTTCGGGCAGGGTCAGTTCGCCGACGTCCTTGCGGAAATAGGCACGGCTGGCCGACTGGACGCCATAGGCGTTGCGGCCGAGGAAGATCTGGTTGAGGTAGATTTCGAGGATCTGCTGCTTGGTCAGCGCGCCTTCGATGCGGAAGGCGAGGATCGCCTCGCGGATCTTGCGCGAGATCGAATAGTCGTCGCCGACGATCAGGTTCTTCGCGACCTGCTGGGTGATCGTCGATCCGCCCTTCGCGCGCCGGCCACTGCCGAGCTTGGTCGTATAGTCCCATACCGCGCCGGCCAGACCGCCGACGTCGATGCCCGGATGGCTGAAGAAGGTCTTGTCCTCGGCCGAGATGAAGGCGTCGATCAGGACGGGGGGATATTCCGCATAGGATAGCTGCACGCGCCGCTCGCGCGCGAAATCGGCGATCGGCTCCCCGTCATAGCCGCGGACGTTGGTCGGCAGCGGCGGCTGATAGGCGAGCAGCGCGTCCGCCGAGGGCAGGCCGCGCGCGAACAGGAACCAGATCAGCAGCCACAGGAATGCGGCCGACCACAGCACATAGCCCGACCAGCGCCAGCTTCGGAACGTGCGGAGGTGGCGCACCTGGTCGCGCCAGCCGGGGAAGGGGTTGTGGAAGGCGGGTAGCTTCGGCACCGGCGCGCTCTAGCAGGTTTGGAGGGGTTTGGAAGTGTCGGGAGTGTTTGTTGTTTGGCCCTCAGACGCCGGGCGCCGGGCATCCGCCCGGCTTGGCTTCCTCGCATAAGCTCGGGCGGCCGCCACGGCTCGCTTCGCGAGCCGATCTCCGCCTACGGACTGCCCCCGGCAGTCCGCGGATGGCGCCGATCCTTGCGGGACGCTGACGCGTCCCGACGCAGAGCTTATCGTCGGAGCCCGACAGGGCTCCGCAAGCGCGAATGCGTGTCCGAGCTTCTGCGAGGAAGCCCAGGCCAGCCGATGCTGGCCGCCCGGCGTTTGGGGGCCAAACAAGCAAGGGCGAACGAAAGCGGCTGCTTTCATTCGCCCGCCAGCCGCCGGGCGAAATGGATCTCGACCGCCTTGCGCACCCCGATCGCGATGTTGCGGCGATATTGGGAGGAGAGCAGCAGGCCGAGATCGTCCTGGTTCGAGATATAGCCGGTCTCGAGCAGCACCGAGGGAACGTCGGGCGCCTTGAGCACGATCAGCCCGGCGAAGCGGTGTGCGTCATCCTTGAAATGGACGGTCGGCGACATTTCGCGCTGGAGCAGCGTCGCGAATTGGGAGGAAATGTTCATCGTCTCGCGCTGGGCGAGGTCGAGCAGGATCGAGGAGACCTCGTTGTTCTCGCCGCCCAGATCGATGCCGTTGAGGATGTCGGCGCGGTTCTCCTTGGCGGCGAGCTGCGCCGCTACCCGGTCGGACGCGACCTCCGACAGGGTATAGATGCTCGCGCCGCGCGCGGCGGTGTTGACCGCGCTGTCGGCATGGACCGAGATGAACAGGTCGGCCTTGAGCCGGCGGGCGATCTCCCGCCGCTCGCCGAGCACGAGGAAGCGGTCGTCGTTGCGGGTCAGCGCGACCCGTACCCGGCCCGATTCGACCAGCTCGTCACGGATCGCCTGGGCGATCCGCAGCGCGATGTCCTTTTCCTTGTAGCGGCCGTCGGTCGATTGCGACCCCGGATCGTGGCCGCCATGGCCGGCGTCGATCACCACCAGCGGCCGCTTGGTGCCGCGCGCGCCGCTGACCGCGGGGACCGGCAAGGGGCGCGGCGGATCGAGCGGCACGGTGATGCCGCCGCGCTGCGCCGACCGCGTGTCGACCGACTTGTCGTCGAGCCCGAACAGCTGGCGCCCCTTGCGCACGGCTCGCGCGAACAGGCTTTCATTGACCGGCTTGAGGGTGAGGGTCAGCGTCCGGTGGTCGGCCGAAAAGGTCGCGTCGGATACGATCGCGGCGCGGTTCAGCTCGAAAACCACCCGCGCGGTGTCGGGATCATATTGTCCCTGCCGGGTGGCGGCGATCAGCCCGCCCGATGCGGTGGTCCGCCCCATCCGCGCGCCGGGCAGGTCGACGGCGATCCGCCGCGGCCCCGACAACATGAAGGCGGAGGCGGTCGCGACCGGCTGGTCGAACCGCAGAGTCACGCTCGTCGTACCGATCTCGACCGCCGACACCATCGCCGCGGCGTGCAGCGCCGCAGGCAGGAACGACAGCAGCAGGGCGCAAAGAGCGAGGACGAGACGCTGGCTGAAACCTGTTTCTGGCAAGATGGCCCCGCGATACCCGGCCGGTCGTGAAATGCCGACTGCCAAATAGTTTAACCAAAGCTTGGCGGTGCTTGTCCAGTACGGTGAATGCTTGCCCCGTCTCCGATCGGATGCTAGCAGTTTTTATCCGGATGTCGGCCGGTCCCCGTAAAGGCGGGGCGATAGGCGCCGTTCCGGCCTTACCGTCGCCCTGTGGCGGCGGCGTAACAGGTTGACGATCGCATGAGTCATTCTTCGCCCCGTCCCATAGGCTGCCAGATTGTTGGCGGCGCGTGGAGCGGTGCCTTTTTTCCGGCGCGTCGCGCCGGAAATGACGATGCGACGGCTGCGAACACCCATTTTTCACCTTCGATGACGCTTCCGGGGACGACACGGCTTGCCGCTCCCCCCGGCCGCGCATCCTCAGCATATCGCGCGTCGAGGCCCGGCCACGCTGCCGGCTCCCGCGCCTGGAGAGCTTTGAATGACAACCCGCATGCTTATCGACGCACGCCACCGGGAGGAAACCCGCGTGGCGGTCGTCCAGGGGAACCGAATCGAGGAATTTGACTTTGAGTCTGCCGAGCGCAAGCAGCTCAAGGGGAATATCTATCTCGCCAAGGTAACGAGGGTCGAACCGTCGCTGCAGGCGGCGTTCGTCGACTATGGCGGCAACCGCCATGGCTTCCTCGCCTTCTCGGAAATCCACCCCGACTATTATCAGATCCCGAAGGAGGATCGCGAGGCGCTGCTGCGCGAGGAGGCGGAGCACGCCGCCGAGGAAGAGGCGCTGCGCGCCCGCGAGGCGGAGCATGAGGATGGCGCCGACGAGATCGACGGTGACGCCGATCATGAGGACGACCATCACCATGACGGCGACGAGGAGGACGCTCCGCGTCCGCGCCGCGAATCGGTCGGCGGCGGTTCCGACGACGGCGCGGTGGAGAACCTGCGCCAGCGCCGGATGAACCTGCGCCGCCGTTACAAGATCCAGGACGTGATCCGCCGGCGGCAGGTGCTGCTGGTCCAGGTCGTCAAGGAGGAGCGCGGCAACAAGGGCGCGGCGCTGACCACCTATCTGTCGCTGGCCGGCCGCTATTGCGTGCTGATGCCGAACACCAGCCATGGCGGCGGCATCAGCCGCAAGATCTCGAACGCGGCCGATCGCAAGCGGCTCAAGTCGATCATGGCCGAGCTGAACCTGCCAAAGACGATGGGCTGCATCGTCCGCACCGCAGGCCTGCAGCGCACCAAGACCGAGATCAAGCGCGACTTCGACTATCTCGCCCGGCTGTGGGACGAGATTCGCGAGAACACGCTGAAATCGCAGGCGCCGGCGCTGATCTACGGCGACAGTGATCTGATCAAGCGCGCGATCCGCGACATCTATAACCGCGACATCGACGAGGTCGTGGTCGAGGGCGAGGAGGGCTATCGCCAGGCCCGCGCCTTCATGAAGCTGCTGATGCCGAGCCACGCCAAGAAGGTCGGGCTCTATGCCGACGCGGTGCCGCTGTTCCAGCGCTACGGCGTCGAGGACCAGCTTGCGGCGATGTACCAGCCGATCGTCCAGCTCAAGTCGGGCGGCTATCTGGTGATCAACCCGACCGAGGCGCTGGTATCGATCGACATCAACTCGGGCCGGTCGACCCGCGAGCATAATATCGAGCAGACCGCGACCGCGACCAACCTCGAGGCTGCGCACGAGATCGCCCGTCAGCTCCGTCTGCGCGACATGGCGGGCCTGATCGTCATCGACTTCATCGACATGGAGAACAACTCCAACATCCGCAAGGTCGAGAAGGCGATGAAGGAGGCGCTCAAGAACGATCGCGCCCGCATCCAGGTCGGCCGCATCTCCAGCTTCGGCCTGTTCGAGATGAGCCGCCAGCGGCTGCGCACCGGCGTGCTCGAGGCGTCGACCCGTCAATGCCCGCATTGCGAGGGCACCGGCCTGATCCGCACCGCCTCCTCGGCGGGCCTGTCGGCGCTGCGCATGCTCGAGGACGAGGCCGCGCGCGGTCGCGGCTCGCGCCTGCTGCTGCGCGCCAGCCAGGAGGCCGCCTTCTACGTCCTCAACCGCAAGCGCGCCGAGCTGGCGGAGATCGAGGAACGCTACGGTGTCGTCATCGAGATCGTCTCCGACGGCACGCTCGAAGGCGCGCGGATGAGCGTCGAGGCTGGCGGTCCGCCGCCGAGCCACGCGCCGCGCCTGCCCGCGCCGCTCCCGATCGAGGCCGATGACGACATCGAGGAGGAGGTCGAGGACGAAGAGGAAGAGATCGCCGCCGAGGATGAAGGCCAGGAGGATGGCGAGCGTGGCGAGGGCGGCCGTCGCCGTCGCCGCCGTCGCCGCCGTCGTGGCGGTCGCGGGCGCGATCAGGATGGCCAGGGCGAAGCCGGCCAGGGTGATGAGGGCGGCGAGACCGGCGAAGCGGCCGAGGTCGCCGAGGAAGAGCGCGAGGCCGCCGAGGAGGCTGTCGCCGAAGATGGCGGCGGCGAAGCGCGCGGCCGTCGTCGTCGCGGCCGCCGTTCGGGCCGTCGCCGCGGTGGCGAGGGCCCCGAGGGTGCCGAGGGCGTCGAAGTGGAGGGCCAGCAGACCGAGGCTGCGGTGAACGAGCCGGAGACGGCGGAATCGCCGGCCGCGGCCGAGCCCGAAGCGGTCGCCGAAGAGGCTGCTCCTGCCGAGCCGGCGCCCAAGACGCGCCGCCGGCCGCGTGCCCGCAAGGCCGATGCCGCCGCCGTTGCCGAGCCCGTCGAGGCGTCGGTCGAGGAAGCGGCTCCGGCCGTGGCAGAGCCCGAGGCCGAACCGGTCGCTGAAGCGCCCAAGCCGCGTCGTGGCGGTCGCCGCAAGAAGGCCGACGTCGAAGCGGAAGCCGCCGCGACGCCCGCACCCGTCGAGGCTGCACCCGTCGAGGCTGCGCCGATCGAAGCCGCTCCGGAGCCCGAGGCGACGCCGAAGCGTCGCACCCGTTCGCGGGCAAAGGCAGCCGCTGCCGCGCCCGCCGAAACCGTCGAGGCTGCGGCCGAAGCGCCCACCGCCGGAGAAGCTGCCGGCGAGACCGCCCCTGCGGAAGAGGCGGAGGACGGCGGTTCCCCGCGCCGTGGCTGGTGGCAGCGGACCTTCGGCGCCTGAGCATGCGGGGCAGGCCTTCGCTGGAGGGTCTGCCCCGTCGCTTCACGCGCGGTTCAGCCGATCGGCGCCAGGAAAGGCGGGCATGAGCCTCGTTGCCCCATCGACCCGCCGGCTCGGCCGGATGCTGCGGGCGCTGCTGGCCGCATCGCTCGCGCTGACGCTCACGGCGCAGCCGGTCATGGCCCAGTCGATCCTGCGCGACGCCGAGACCGAGGCCTATCTCAAGGAAATCTCCGCCCCGATCGTCGCGGCGGCGGGGCTGCAGCCCGGCAATGTCGACATCGTCCTTGTCGGCGACAAGGAGATCAACGCCTTCGTCGCCGGTGGCCAGGCGGTCTATATCCATAGCGGCCTGATCGAGGCGGCCGACAACACCAACGAGATCCAGGGCGTGATCGCCCACGAAGTCGGCCATATCACCGGCGGTCACGTCATCCGCTTCGGCGAAGGCGCACGGGGTGCCACCGGCATAACCCTGCTATCGCTGCTGCTCGGCGCGGCGGCGATGGCGGCGGGTTCGGCCGAAGCGGGCATGGGCGTGATGATGGCCGGGCAGCAGGCGGCGCTCGGCAAGTTCCTCGCCTTCAACCGGGTGCAGGAATCGAGCGCCGATGCCGCGGGCGTCGGTTTCCTCAACAAGGCCGGCATCTCGGGCAAGGGCATGCTCAGCTTCTTCCTGAAGCTGCGCAAGGAGGAGTATCGCTACGCGTCGACCTATGCCGAGGTCGATCCGTTCATGCAGACCCACCCGATGTCGGGCGAGCGCGAGGCGACGCTGTCGGCCGACGTGTTGAAGTCGCCCGCTTACAACAACAAGACCGATCCCGCGCTCGACGCGAAGTTCAAGCGGATCAAGGCCAAGCTGATCGGCTATATGGACGATCCGACCACGGCGCTGCGCAAATATCCCGAAAGCGACCAGAGCGCCGCCGCCCATTATGCGCGTGCCTATGCCTGGCATCGCGGCGCCTATCCCGACAAGGCGGTCGAGGAGGTCGAGAAGCTCGTCGCCTCCGATCCCAAGGACCCTTATTATCGCGAGTTGCAGGGCCAGATATTGCTCGAATCGGGCAAGCCCAAGGAGGCGATCGGACCGCTCAGGATCGCGGTGCAGGGATCGCGTTCCTCGCCGTTGATCTCGTCGCTGCTCGGCCATGCCTTGCTCGCGACCGAGGACCCGGCGCTGGTGCCGGAGGCGCGCGACGTGCTCAAGGTCGCGGTCGCCCGCGATCGCGACAACCCCTTCGCCTGGTACACGCTCGGCATGGCCTATTCGCGGCTGGGCGATGAGCCACGCGCCCAGCTCGCCACGGCGGAGCGTTATGCGCTGCTCGGCAATGATCGGTTGGCGATGGCCAGCGCGGAGGCGGCGATGACGCGGATTCCACGCGGGACGCCCGATTACATCCGGGCGGAGGATATCGCCTTGTCGGCACGGGCCGCGGCAAGCCAACGGAAGAAATGATGATTCGCGATTTCATGACTCGGCACCGGCGCATCGCCGCGACGATCGGCGCGGGCTCCGCCGTGCTGATCGGCGTCGGCGCCGCCATGCTGGCCCACAGCCGCCGTGCGCCCGAGCCCCCGACCGACAAGGCTCGTATCGAGATGGTCGTGCGCGACTATATCCTCGCCCATCCCGAGATCATCCCGCAGGCGATCGAGAAGCTCCGCGACAAGCAGGGCAGGGATGCCTACGCCGCCAACAAGGCCGCGCTCGAGACGCCCTATGAATCGGCCTGGGCCGGCGACCGCAACGGCGACGTCACCCTCGTCATGTTCACCGACTATGCCTGCGGCTATTGCCGGTCGAGCCTGCCCGACATTGACCGGCTGCTCGCCGACGACCCGAAGCTGAAGGTCGTGTGGCGCGAGATCCCGATCCTCGGCCCCGGTAGCGAGATCGCCGCCAAGGCGAGCCTGGCGGCGGCGCGGCAGGGCGCCTTCCGGACCTTCCACGAACGGATGTTCGCGGCGGGGCGGCCCGACGGCGCCAAGGTGTCGGAGGTGCTCCGCTCGATGAAGCTCGACCTGGCGAAGGTGCAGCGCGACGTCGACAGCCCCGAAGTGATGGCCGAGTTGCGCAAGAACCTGGAACTGGCCGGCAGGATCGACGATTCGCTGGCGACGCCGACCTTCCTGGTGAACGGGCAGATGCTGAAGGGTGCGGTCGGCTACGACGCACTCCGCCAGGCGATCGCCGAGGCGCGCAAGCGGGCTTAGCTTAGGCTCACTGCCCGTCATCGCGGCGAAAGCCGGAATCTCACTGCCTATCCACCTTCGAGACGGAAAGGACGAAGAAAAGGGAGATCCCGGCTTTCGCCGGGATGACGAGGAATGGTCGTAGGCGTTCAGCGCCGCCGCACCACCCCGCCTTCGATCGTCGCGGTCGCCGGATGGTGGCGGTCGAGGTGCCGCTTGAGCAGCTTGAGGTTGCGGCTGTTCGAGCGGAAGAAGAAGTCGGGGATCGCGCCAACCCACGGGATCGCGCCGAGCAGCAGGTCGATCCCGACATTGCCGAACATCCGCGTCATCTGCCATTTCGACAGGCCGAGGTTGCGGGCTTCCCAGACCAGCCAGCTTCCCATCACCGCGCCGATCGCGGGGCCGACCACCGGGATCAGGTCGAGCATCACGTCGAGCCCCACCGGCCGGTTGAGCCCCGGGATAACGAACATGCGTTCGAGCAGGCCCTCCATCGCCTCGACCCGGCGGCGGACCGAGGCGGGGTCGGTACCGACGCCGGGCAGCTTGTCGGCCAGGCTGTCGAAATCGGCCATGGTTGGGCGTTTCATCCGATCATCTCCACGATCCATGCAGCCTGATCGCATCAGCGGCCATTTTGGTTCCCCAGCAGCGGCGCCAGCGGATGGACCGCTCGGGCATTGAGCTGGAAGCCGGTCAGGTCGGGCGCCGCCAGTGACCAGCGCAGCGGTTGCGCGATCGGGATGAACGGGGCGATCGCGGCCAGCCGCTGCTCGACCTCGCCGATCAGGTGCGCGCGGCGCGCAGGATCGGTCGCCGCGCGGGCAAGATCGAACGCCTTGTCGGCCTCCTCGCTGCAGGGACGGCCCTCGGCACAGAGGAAGTGGGCGAGATACCAGTCGGCCTGGTCGGCGGGGGCAACCTCGTCGATCAGCCGCAGGTCGGCGGCGTCGCGCGGGCCGACGCGGGTCGCATCGACGCCGATCGCCCACCATTGCCGGCGGATCGCGGCGAACAGGATCGCCGAGCCCGGGCCTTCGGGCATCGCGACGGCGATCCGTACCGGTCCGTCGCCGCCATGCTGGGCGCGCCAGATGCCGACGATCCGCCTGGCGGTCTGGACCCGGCTGTCGAACGCCTGCCGATCCGACCCGCGGACATTGGCGAAGGCCTGCGCCCAGAAAGGCCGGCTCGGCGCGGCGACGTCGGTCAGGCCGGGCGGCAGGATCGCCTGGGCCGGCCGCCACCCCGTCGCCCCCAGCGCGGCGCCGAGCGCGTCGCGATCGAGCGCCATCGACAGCGCCTGGCGGATCTCGGGCGCCATCGCCGGGGAGGAGGCGCGCCCTACCCGGAAGCCGAAGAGCCCGTTGGCGGGATCGACCTGCAGGTTGCGCGGCGGGACACCGGCGAGACGGGTGTAGATGAAGTCGTTATAGCCGCCGCCGGTGACGAGCTGGATGTCGCCCTGGGCGAAACGCGCGACCGCCAGCGCGGCGCGCTCCCCGCGCAGGTGGATGCGCCGCTTGGCGAAGGCCTTCAACCGTTCGTCGTCGATCGCGTCGGCGACCGGTTTGGGGCGCAGGACGGTATGGCGCCCGACCGATCCGTCCACCAGCAGCGGACCGGTGCCGCCGCCGGCCGGCAGCGCATAAGCGGGTCGGGCGAGCAGCGCCAGCAGCTCGGGCCGCGGCGCCGACAGGCGGATCTCGATGACCTCGGGAGTCACGGCCACGATCTCGCGTACCGCGTCGATGCGGATGCCGGGCGCCGCGTTGCGATAATGGCGGATCAGGCGGCGGAGCTGGACGGCGATCCGATCGGCATCGGCCAGCTCATGGTCGAGCCGGAAGGTATAGTAGAGCCCGTCGTCGGAGATCGCCCAGCGGATCGCCAGTCCGGGTTCGACCTGGGCCGCCGCGTCGAGCCGTACCAGCCCTTGTGCGACCGCGCCGAGCAGCGCCGCATCGGCCTGGCGCGGTAGCCGGGACGCCGGATCGCGCAGCCGCGTCTCGCGCCCGATCACGCTGACCGAGACTTGTCCGCCGCGGTCGTTGCCGCCACAGCCGGCGAGCAGCAGCGCGGTCGACAACGCGATCAGGAGGGGCCGGTTCATTTCAGGCTCAACGTCCAGCTCGGATGGGTGTTCGGTGCATTGTCGTGCCAGCCCACGACCCGCGGGGCAACCAGCGCGCGGCTGACATAATGATAAAGCGGGACCAGCGGCGCGTCGGCGACCAGGATCGCTTCGGCCGCGCGCATTGCCCGGGCGCGGGCGGCGGGATCGGCGATCGCCATCGCCCGGTCGAGCGCGCGATCGAAGGCGGGGCTGGCATAGCCTGAATAGTTGAGCATCCCGGCGTCCGAACGGTGGACGGCGAGATAATTCTCGGGTGCGGCGACGTCGCCGATCCAGCCCGACCGGGCAAAGGCGAAGTCGCGGCGGCGCAGGCTGGCGAAGTGGAGCGAGGATTCGCTGTTGAGCAGATGCGCCCTGACCCCCAGCGGCCGCCACATCGCCGCCATCGCCACCGCGACGCGGCGATGATCGGTGTCGCTGTTGAAGCGGATGTCGAAGCGGAGTGGATGACGCGGTCCATAACCTGCCTCCGCGAGCAGGCGCCGCGCTTCCGCGAACCGCCGTTCGGGGTTCCACGCCGCCCAGGCCGGGCGATAGGCGCCGGGCGCGCCCGCCACCGCCGGCGGGACCACGCCCCAGGCCGGCCGGGTGCCGAGCCCGATCAGCCGCTCGGCGATCCACCGGCGGTTGACCGCCAGCGACAGCGCGCGACGGACGCGGACGTCGTCGAACGGCGGGCGGGTGGTGTTGAACACGAAATAATAGCTGCCGTTGAACGGGGCGACATGCGCTGCCCCCGGCCGCCGCGCTTCGATCCAGGCGGCACGCGTCGGCGGGAAGTCGTTGGCGACATCGGCCTCGCCCGCGGCGAAGCTGCGCAGCGCGGTCAGCCGGTCGGTGACGGGGCGCCATTCGACGCCGGCGATCGGCGCCGCCCCGTCATGCCAATGGGGATTGGGATCGAGCCGAAGCCGCTCGTTGAGCCGCCATTCGGTCAGCCGATAGGGGCCCGACGTCACCAGCGGCCGCTCGCCCGTCCAGCCGTCGCCCACCCGCGCGATGCGGTGCATTGGCAGCGCCGCGAGCGACGGCAGCGCGAGCAACTGGGGTAGCGCCGGCATCGGCGCGCGGAGATGGACGATCACCGCCGGTCCTGCC
Source organism: Rhizorhabdus histidinilytica (assembly GCF_900167915.1). Lineage (GTDB taxonomy): Bacteria > Pseudomonadota > Alphaproteobacteria > Sphingomonadales > Sphingomonadaceae > Rhizorhabdus > Rhizorhabdus histidinilytica. The sequence goes on from NZ_FUYM01000002.1 coordinate 332,323, forward strand.
GCCTCGATCCGGTCGATGTCGGCGAACAAGGCGGCGTTGGGGGAGGCGGTCGCAGGGGCGCGCAGCCGCGCGAACACCCGGACGAAGGTGCCGCCGTCGATGGGCGTCCCGTCCGAGAAGCGCAGGCCGGGCCGCAGCGGGAAACGCCAGGCGAGCCCGTTGGCGGAGACGGTCCAGCCGCTCGCCAGGCCCGGTTCGGCCTCGCCCATGCCGTTGATGCGGGTCAGCCCCTCGAACTGGTCCTGCCCGATCCTGATCGTGGCGAGGTCGGAGGATTTCTGCGGATCGAGTGTCTTCACCTCGTCATCGGCAAGCCGGACCAGCCGATCCGGCGGCAGCGGTGTGCGCGGCCCGTCATGGCAGGCGGCGAGCAGCAGGAGCAGGGGGAGGATCAGGCGGCGCATGGGCGACGGGATTTGGCCCGATGGGCGGGCAAGGCTCAACCCCAAATCACCCGTCATGCTGAACTTGTTTCAGCATCTACCCAGCCAGTCAGGCTGGTCACGACAATGAGGCGGGCGTTCGCAGCAGGAACCCGATCGCCGAATCCAGCCTCCCGGTGGATGCTGAAACAAGTTCAGCATGACGTCCCGGAAAGGATTTGCCACAGTCTCGCCATGCATAAGCTCATGATCATCGCTGCTGCGGCGGCGCTCGTCGTCGCCCCCGCCTTCGCCAATCCCGCCGACGACCGCTTCGACGCGCTGAGCGCGAAGGAATGGACCTGGCGGCAGCAGAGCTTCCAGAGCGAGGAATCGAACAAGGGTGGCATCCCGAAGCATCTGCCCGATGAGAGCCTCGCGACCCAACAGGCGCGGCTCGCCACCTGGACCGACACGCTGAAGCAGCTCGACGCAATCCGCCCTACCGACCTGTCGCCCGGCAAGCAGGAGGATTATGGGGTCTATCGCGCGCAGATCGAGACGCTGCTCGACGCGCAGCGCTTCCGCGATTTCGAGAAGCCGCTGAACTCGGACAGCAGCTTCTGGGCCGATCTCGGCTATTATGCGCGCCAGCCGATCCGCACCGAGGCGGATGCGCGGGCGATGCTGTCGATGATGGCCGACATCCCGCGCTATTTCAGCCAGAACATCGCCAATATGCGCGCCGGCCTGAAGCGCGGATTCACCCCGCCCAGGGTGATCATGAAGGACCGCGAGCAGTCGATCGCGCTGGTCGCCGAGGCGAAATCGCCGCGCGACACGCTGTGGTTCGAGCCGTTCGCGAACCTCCCCGCCACGATCCCGGCAGCGCGGCAGGAGGCGTTGCGCGGCGAGGCCGGGGCGCTGATCCGCGATCGGATCATTCCCGCCTATGCCGATCTGCTCGCCTTCATGCGCAAGGATTATCTGCCGCATCTGCGCGAGGGGCTGGCGGCCGAGGGCTGGCCCGACGGCAAGGCCTATTATCGCGCGCAGATACGTGCCTACACCACGCTCGACCTGCCGCCCGAGGAGATCCATCGCATCGGCCTCGCCGAGGTCGCGAAGATCCGCGCGCAGATGGACGCGATCATGAAGGAGGTGAAGTTCCAGGGCGACTTCCCGTCCTTCCTCCATTTCCTGCGCACCGATCCGCAATTCTATGTGAAGACTCCGCAGGCGCTGCTCGACCGCGCCGCCTGGACCGCCAAGCGCTTCGACGGCGTGGCCGCGCGCTGGTTCGGGCGGATGCCGCGCGGGCGCTTCGGGATCGTGCCGGTGCCGGCCGACATCGCCCCCTATTACACCGCCGGGCGCGGCGGGCAGGACCGCTACCTGCTCAACACCTACGACCTGCCGTCGCGCCCGCTGTTCCAGCTCACCGCGCTGACCCTCCACGAATCGGCGCCGGGGCATAGCTGGCAGACATCGATGGCCGCCGAGAATGAGGACCGGCCCGATTGGCGGCGCTACACCTATGTCTCGGCCTATGGCGAGGGCTGGGCGCTCTATTGCGAGAAGCTGGGTGTCGAGATGGGGATGTACGACACGCCCTATGAGCGTTTCGGCATGCTGAGCTACCAGATGTGGCGCGCGGCGCGGCTGGTGATCGACACCGGCATTCATTCGAAGGGCTGGACCCGCGAGCAGGGGATCGCCTTCCTCCGCGACAACAGCGCGCTCAGCGAGCATGAGATCACCACCGAAGTCGACCGCTATATCGGCTGGCCGGGACAGGCGCTCTCCTACTATCTCGGCCAGCTCCAGATCGAGAAGGAGCGCGCCCGCGCCAAGGCGGCGCTGGGCGACCGGTTCGACATCCGCGCCTTCCACGACATGGTGCTGTCGCTGGGATCGGTGCCGCTGCCGGTCCTCACCACCCGCACCGACCGCTTCATCGCCGAGGGCGGCAAGGGGCCCTGGCCGCTGTCCAACTGAGCGCGTGGGACGGCCCGGCCGAAAAATCCGCCGAAATCCGCGAAGGTCGGCTGCCGTTCAGAAGGATCGTGGTAGCGGAGCCCGGTTTTCTGAGCGGAGGAAAGATTGAAGCGCATCCTCTGGGCGACGGTGATCCTGTCGGCGGGCAGCCCGGCGGCGGCCGCGCCCCTTCCCGATCCGGTACGGGCGATGATCGAGACGGCGCTCGCCACGGACGAGCCACAGACCATCGCCGCGGTGATCGCCGTCGCGAAACGCGCCAACCCCGACAGCGTCGCCGAGATCGAGGCGATGACCGCCGACCATGAACGCGACCTGGCCGCCAAGGCCCGGGCGAAGGCCGACGCCGAGCGCGAGCGGCTCGCCTCGGCCGGCGTCTTCTCGCTGTGGACCGGGCAGGTCGAGCTCGGCGGAAGCTGGTCGACCGGCAATTCGCGGACGCTGGGCCTCTATGGCGGGGCGAAGCTGAAGCGGTCCGGCCTCGACTGGCAGCACGACCTGTCGCTGCGGGTCGACTATCAGGAGACCGACGGGCAGACCACGACCGAGCGCGCCGTCGCCGCCTGGCAGCCGCGCTACAAGATCAGCCCGAGCTATTACGCCTACGGCCTCACCCAATATGAGCATGACCGCTTCCTCGGCTATCAGCATCGTCTGACCGCCGGCGCCGGCCTGGGCGTGGTGGCGGTGAACAATTCCAGGCTGCGGCTCGAATTCGATGCCGGTCCCGCCGTCCGCTATACGAGCTTCTATGACGGTGCGCCCGACGAGCAGCGGCTGGCGGGGCGCGGTGGCCTCAACATGAAATGGACGCCCTGGCCGCGCCTCACCCTGGCGCAGGAACTGGCCGTCTATGTCGAGAAGGAGAATACGACGGCGGCCTCGACCACGTCGATCGAGACGCTGCTGTTCGGGCCGCTGAAGGGCCGGCTGTCCTATGCCGTCCAATATGAGCGCGACGCGCCGCCCGACCAGAAGCGGACCGACACCGTGTCGCGCGCGTCGCTGGTCTACAGCTTCTGATTCAGCCCTGGTGCCAGTCGCGCGGCAGGCGCCAGGCGGCGAGCAGCAGGAAGAACGTGGCGAGGACGTAGAAGCCGGTGCCCGACAGGATCGCGTAGCGCAGCGCTTCCTCGCCATATTGCGCCTTGAGATGATCGGAGATCCAGCCGATCGCCGGGGTGCCGATCCCGATGCCGATCAGGTTGTTGACGAACAGGAAGATCGCCGAGGCGGTCGAGCGCATCGACGCCGGCACCACCGCCTGCACCGCCGCGATGACCGGGCCCAGCCAGACGAGGCCGAGCGCGGTCGGCACCAGCAGCAGCGCGAGGCTGAGCAGTAGCGACTGGGCCGAGATGCCGAGCGCGTAGAAGGGGAGGGTGCCGACGAAGGCGAGCGCGGGCACGAGCGCATAATAGGCCTTCGACCGATTGGCGAGTCGGTCCGACAGCGCACCGCCCATCCAGATGCCGGCCAGCCCCGCGACCAGCAGGATCGCACCATAGCCGAGCGAGGCTTCGAGCAGGCTGATCCCGAAGCTGCGGACGAAGAAGCTCGGCAGCCAGAAGAACAGGCCATAGCCCATCATCGACGAACAGGCGGCGCCGACGCTGAGCAGCCAGAAGCTGGGCTTGGTCAGCAGCGTGGCGATGACGGTACCGAGGCCGACGGCGGTCGCGCCCGCCGCCGGGCGGTCGCCGCGCGGATCGCGGACGATGCGGCGGAACAGCGGGGCGAGCAGCAGCCCGGCGGCGCCGACGATGAAGAAGGCCGATCGCCAGTCGATCAGCGTCGCGATCACCCCGCCGAATACGATGCCGGTGGCACTGCCGATCGGGATGCCGAACGAATAGAGCGCCAGCGCGCGGGCGCGCCGTTCGGGCGGGAACAGGTCGGCGATCAGCGTATAGGCCGGGGCGACGCCGCCCGCCTCGCCGACGCCGACGCCCAGCCGCGCGGCGAAGAGCTGCCAGAAATTCTGGGCGAAGCCGCACAGTGCGGTCATCAGGCTCCAGATCGCGAGCGCCGCGGTCATGATCCGCGACCGGTCCCGCCGGTCGGCGAGCATCGCGATCGGGATACCGAGCCCGGTGTAGAACAGCGCGAAGGCGAGCCCGCCCATCAGGCCGAGCTGCGCGTCGCTGAGCGATAGGTCGGCCTTGATCGGCACCGCGAGGATGCCGATGATCTGCCGGTCGATGAAGTTGAGCGTATAGGCGAGCAACAGCATCGCCATCATCAGGGTGGGCGAGGCGGCCCTGGCCACCCCGCCCCCCGATGTCGCCGCGGTCCCGTTCAGAAACGTACCTCGCCGGTGACGGTGAAGGTGCGCGGCGGACCGTAGAAGCCGATCACCGAATTGCCGGTCAGCGCGCCCGGGAAGTTGTAGCCGCCGACGCGATATTTGCGGTCGAACAGGTTGCGGCCATGGCCCGAGATCGAGAAGCGCTTGTCGGGCGAGGTCCAGACGATCGACAGGTCGACCAGCTCATAGGCCTTCTGGTCCAGCACCGGGTTCGGCACCTCGAACAGCGAATAGCCGCTGCGGAAGGAGAGCGCCGGGGTGATCGTCACCCGGCCCAGCCCGTCGAAGTCGTGGCCCAGCGTCGCCGAGACGTTGGCGGTGTATTTCGGCGTGTTCTGGAACACCCGCTCGTCGGCGAAGTCGCGGACCTTGAGCGTGAGCGGATCGAGGGTCAGGAACTCCTTGAACTTGGCATTGGTATAGCCGACCGACGCCTGCACCTGGAAGTCGCGGTCGGGCACGGCGCGCAGCTCCAGCTCCCAGCCGTAGATGCGCGACTTGCCGACGTTGTCGACCGAGGAGACGACCGTGGCGCCCGACAGGAACTGGGTCGTGACCTGCTGGTCCTTATAGTCGGAGTAGAAGCCCGCGACGTTGACGAACAGGGTGCGGTCGAGGAAGGCGCCCTTCATGCCGGCCTCATAGGCGGTGACGGTCTCGGGCTTGTAGCCGTTGACGGTGCCCGGCGTGAAGATCGCGTCGCCGCGCGGATCGAAGCCGCCCGACTTGTAACCGCGCGACCAGGACGCATAGAGGTTGACGTCCTCGACCGGCTTGTAGCTGAGCGACAGGCGCGGCGTGAACTTCTTGTCGGTGCGGCTATTGGTATAGTCGGTGCGGATGCGGAACGGCACCGCCGTCGGCCGGCCGAACAGCGGCGAGCGCAGGCCCAGATAGTCCGCGCGGAACACGGTGCCTTCGCGCTTGTCGCTGGTGTAGCGGCCGCCGACCGAGACCGAGAACTGGTCGCTGAGCTTGACCGAGACGTCGGCGAAGGCGGCATAGGACTTGGTGTCGACGTCGCCCGAGGTCAGCGTCGTCAGGTTGGCGTTGCCGATCACCGTGTCGAACGCGCCCGAGGCCGATCCGTTGAGATAATAGAGGCCGAACACGCCCTGCACCCGGTCGCTCTGCAGCAGCGCCTGGAATTCCTGGGTGAACTGGTGGTCCTTGTAGAAGGACGGGATGTCGAGCACCGGGCCCGGCGTGCCGTCGAAATCGATCACCGTGTCGGTATGGCCCTTTCGATAGGCGGTGATCGACTTGAGGGTCAGCAGGTCCGACGCCGCATATTCGATCGTGCCCGACACGCCCTTGGTCACGACCTTGTTGTCGTCGCCGACGCCGGCGCGGGTGTCGTAGACGTCGCCGATCGGGTTGAAATCGGGCAGCCCGCCATTGGGCAGCAGGCGATAGCCGTGGCGCGGGTTCGAATTGTCGCGGGTTTCGTCGGCCGCGAGGCGGACCGAGAGCTGGTCGGTCGGCGTCCATTCGGCCGAGACGCGGCCGGCGAGCACGTCCTTGTTGTAATGCTCGGCGCCGGTGAACAGGTTCCTGCCGAAGCCGTCGCGCTTGTAATAGGCGACCGCGCCGCCGATCGAGAAGGTGTCGGTGAGCGGCACCGTGACCGACGCGACGACCTCGCGCTGGTTGTAGCTGCCATAGGAGGCGCGGATCTTCGCCTCGAAATCATGGCTGAGGCGGCGAGTGACATACTTGATCGCGCCGCCGATCGTGTTGCGGCCGTAGAGCGTGCCCTGCGGGCCGCGCAGCACCTCGACCCGGTCGATGTCGAAGATGTCGAGCACCGCGCCCTGCGGGCGGGCGATGTAGACGTCGTCGACATAGAGGCCGACGCCGGGCTCGAAGCCCCACACCGGGTCCTGCTGGCCGATGCCGCGGATGAAGGCGATCAGCGTGCTGTTCGATCCGCGTGCGACCTGCAGGGTCATGTTCGGGGTCTTGTCCTGCAGCGTGGTGATGTCGATCGCGCCGGTGCGCGACAGCGCGTCGCCGCTGATCGCCGACACCGAGATCGGCACGTCGATCAGGCTTTCCTCGCGGCGCCGGGCGGTGACGACGATCTCGCCCATGTCGCCGGCATCGGATACGTCGGCGGCGGGGGTGTCCGCGGCTTGGGCGAAGCCGGCCTGCGGCAGCGCGACGGTGGTGAGGGCGGTTGCGGCGGCGAGGAGCCGCAGGGCCTTGGTCCTCTGGATCATGATGGTCTCCCTGTTCATTTGCTGTCGTTCAGAAAAGTGCGGACGTCGGCGATGCTGGCGGCGGTGGCCTCCTCCTGCGGGGCGTGGCCGACATCGTCGTAGATGATGAGCTTCGATCCCTTGATCGCGGCGGCGAGCTGGCCGGCCTGGGCGACCGGGATCACCTTGTCGGCGCGGCCCCAGAGGATCAGCGTCGGCGCCGTGATCCGGCCGAGCGGACCCTGCGGATCGGGCAGGGTGAACTGCTCGAGATGGGCGACCAGCGCCGAGCCGTTGCGGGCGATCATGGTCCGCATCAGCGCCAGCCGCTCGGGCGTCAGCCGCTCGGGATGGGCGAAGATCGTCCCGGCCGAGAAGGCGACCGCCGCCGGCTTGGGATCGAGCAGATAGCCGCGCATCACGTCGGGGACGGGCACCGGCTTCTCGGTGACGCCGTTGATCGAATAGGCGGCGCTGTCGACCAGGATCAGGCGATCGACCCGGCGCGGATGGGCGACCGCGAAGTTCCAGGCGACGAGCCCGCCGAAGCTGTTGCCGGCGATCGTCGCACGGGTGACGCCGAGCCGGTCGAGCAGCTTGCCGAGCTGCCGCACCCGCGCCGCCGTGCCGTAATGGCCACGCGGATCGGGGCCGCTCAGCCCGTGGCCGGCGAGGTCGAAGCGGATAACGCGATGGTCGCGGGCGAGGTCGGCGGCCCAGCCGTCCCAGCTCTCCAGGCTGAAGGTGAAGCCGTGGATCAGGACGATCGGCGGCGCGCGGCGCGGGCCTTCCTCGCGCACCCGGAAGCGGATGCCTTCGACCGTCACGAAATGGTCCGCCGCCGCGGGGGATCGGGACGCGGCGGCGGGGGCCTCGGCCGATGCCATCGCGGGGAAGGCGGGCATCGTCGCGGCAAGCAGCAGGGTCGATATCAGGCGATGGCGAACCATCAGGCGTTCCGCTCCCAATCGTGCCGCGCTGCGGCGGCTTCTGTCAGTCTCAAGGATAGGGAGGCCGCTTTCGCTGTCGATGACGGTTCGGATCAGATTCGATGGGACAAATTCGCTCAGTCGGCGCTGCGGCGATAATCCCCGGGCGCGACGCCGTTCCACTGGCGGAAGGCGCGCGCGAAGCTGCGTCCGTCCGAGAAACCGAGCGTTTCGGCGATGTCGGCGATACTGCCGCCGTCCTCCAGCGCCGCCCGCGCGATGCTGTTCAGGTAGCGTGCGCGCAGATCGCGGAAGGCGAGCCCAGCCTCGGCCAGGCGGCGGCGGAGCGAGGCGACGCTCATCCCCAGCGCCGATGCGACCTCGGCCTGGTCGAGCCGCCCGCGCGCGAGCTCGCGCTCCACCCGGCCGACGATGTCGGGTGTGTCCGCCGCGATCGGCCCGATCCGGTCGAGCATGTCGGCGACGCCGCCATAGATGGTGCGCGCCGACAGCACCGGGCTCTGCGCCGGGGTGACGCCGACGCCCTCGAGCGCCGCATCATAGTCGAGCCCGAACAGCCCGGCCGAGGCCTTCACCGGCACGCCGAGGAAGGCGAGGTGGCTGCGGCCGGCGGCGGGACCGCGGGTACGGACCGAACGGAGCGGGATCGGCCCGGCGTCGGGCGCGAGCGACAGCAGCAGGACATGGACGTAGACGAGCAGGCATTCGAGCGAGAGGATGACGAAGGCGTCGTCCGGGTCGAACGCATAGGGAAAGTCGGCGTCGTCGATCGCGTAGCTGATCAGCGGTCCGCGCCGCTGGACCTGGTTGTAGCGATGGCCATGGATGATGTTGTAGCTGTTGGCCAGCACCTCCATCACCTCCGCCATCGTCGCGCAGCCGCGCAGCCGGGCCTGGACCAGCTCCGACGTGCCGACCATCAGCGGGCGCAGCGAGACATGACAGCTCTCGTCGCCGCCGAGCAGCGCCATCTGCTCGCAGATGCGGAAATAGTCCGACAGCCGCAGCGCACCATGCCCCGGTACCGCGAACAGGTCGGTCGGCAGGCCGGCGCGACGCAGGACGTGCGCCGGGGCGAGGCCGGCAGCCTCCATGACGCCGAGCAGCGGGCGGACCGCGTCGACGGTCAGCGACGGCACCGGTTCGTTCGGTGGCGGCGGAGAGATGGCGGGGAGACTCACGCCGGGGAGTCTGTCGCCGCCACGTCAGGCAATCAAGGTCGCGTATCTACGGGGGAGGGTCCCTATGGTCAGGCGACCATCGCCGACTGGAGCGCCTGGACCAGCGTGTTGGGCGAGAAGGGCTTGCGCAGCACGATCGCGCGGTCGCCGAGCACCGCGTCGATCGCGTCGGACTGGGCGAAGCCGGTGGCGAAGACGATCTTGAGATCGGGCCATCGTTCGAGAGCGGCGCGCGCCACTTCTGCCCCGTTCATGCCGGGCATGGCGAAGTCGAGCAGTATCGCCGATGGCATTTCCCGTTCGATCATCGCCAGGGCGCGTTCGCCATTCTCCGCCGTCCGCACAGTGCAGCCGAGTTCGACGAGCATCTCGGCGACCACCTGGCGTACGATCGGCTCGTCGTCGACGACGAGGATGTTCAGGCCCGCGATCGTCGCGGCGTCGGCGGGGGCCGCCTTGCGCGGCGCGGCCTCTTCCTCATCCGCCTCCTCGGCGGCGCGCAGGAAGATCGTCACCGTGCTGCCCCGGCCCGGCTGCGAATCGATCGTGACGGTGCCGCCGCTCTGGCGTGCCATGCCGAACACCATGCTCAGCCCCAGTCCCGATCCGCGGCCGACCGGCTTGGTGGTGAAGAAGGGCTCGAACACGCGCGAGAGCACCTCAGGCGTCATGCCGGTTCCGGTGTCCGCGACGGTGATCCCGACATAGTCGCCGTCGAGCACGTCGTCGCGGCCCTCCAGCCGCTGCCGGCCGAGCGCGATCGTCAACCGTCCGCCGTCGGGCATCGCGTCGCGCGCATTGATCGCGAGGTTGAGCAGCGCGAGTTCGAGCTGGACCGGATCGGCCATCACCGCCTCGGGAACCTCGTCGACATCGAAGTCGAGCGTGATCGCCGGTTCGATCGTCCGCGACAGCAATTCGCGCAATCCGGCGAGGATGTCGGCGATCCGGGTCGGCCGTAGCTCGATCCGCTGGATGCGCGAGAAGGACAGGAGCTGGCTGGTGAGGCGGCGGCCCCGCTCGATCGCCGAGATCGCCGCGCCGCAGAGATGCTGGATGCGCTCGTCGCCGCCGGCCCGGTTGTTGATCAGGTCGAGGCTGCCCGACACGACCTGCAGCAGGTTGTTGAAGTCGTGGGCGATGCCGCCGGTCAGCTGGCCCATCGCCTCCATCTTGCGGGCTTGGACGAGCGCGGCTTCGGTCTTCTCGCGTTCGGCGATCTGGGCGCGCAGCGCCTTGTTGGCCTCGCGCAGGCGGGCGGGCGAGGGCAGCGCGATCGCCTTGGGCAACAGCGGCCACAGCACGATCGCGGTCACCACCGAAGCGGCGGCAGTAATCAGCTTGATCACCGCCTCCAGCGCATAGGCGCCGTTCCACAGGTTCCACAGCCCCACCAGATGGGTCAGGCCGCAGGCGGTGATGAACAGCGCGAATAGCCAGAAAACCCCGCCGAACGCGACGTCGCGCCGCTTGCGGACGAAGGTGATGAGCACCATCGGGATCGACAGATAGGCGAGCGCGATCAAGGCGTCGGCGATCGCCATCGTCCAGACCAGCCAGGGATCCCACAGCAGGCAATAGCCATGCGGGGCATAGCTGCCGCTGATGAATTCCCGGACGGTTTCGAACATCGGCGGCGGCCCCCCTTCGTCGAGTGCTGTCCGCTAGTAGACGATGCGCGGATCGGCCGGAAGCGGGAACGGGTTCGTTCTGAATTCAGGTGGATTTCAACGCTGACATATGCCGTCAGAAATACCGGCTATGAGCCGATCCGTCATGATTCGATCAGGGGAAATGTCGGTGCGTTCGAAGGGGCTGTCCGAAACCGGACTGGTTGCGATTCTGCTTGCCCTGTGCCTGGGGGCGCCGGTTGCCGCGCAGAGCCGGACGGGCGACGAGCAGCTTCAGGACGAAGCCGATTACGAGGATCCCAATTCGATCCTGGTGACCGGGCAGAGTCAGCGGCAGCGCGGCGCCGCGGTCGGCGACATCCCGCCGATCCAGCAATATAACAGCGGCGACATCCGCGCCCTCGGCGTCAACTCGGTCGCCGAGCTGCTCGAGGAACTGGCGCCGCAGACGCGCAGCGGCCAGGGCCGCGGCGGCGAGCAGCCGGTCACCCTGCTCAACGGCCGCCGCATCTCGGGCTTCCGCGAGATCCGCGACATTCCCGCCGAGGCGATCGAACGCGTCGACATCCTGCCCGAGGAGGTCGCGCTCAAATATGGCTACAGCGCCGACCAGCGGGTCGTGAACATCGTCCTGCGCCGCCGCTTCCACGCGATCACCGGCGAGCTCGAAGGCGGCATGGCGACGCGCGGCGGCGGCGAGAGCGGCGAGGCGGAGCTCAACTTCCTGCGCATCCGGCGCGACCAGCGGATCAACCTCAACATCGAATATCAGGGCGCCGCCGCCATCACCGAGGCCGAGCGCAACCTGATCTCACGCGGCGGCGGGCGGGCGTTCGACACCGCCGGCAACATCGCGGGCATCCCGATCGGCGCCGAGATCGACCCGGCGCTGAGCGCGCTGGCGGGCGCCCCGGTGACAATCGCCGGCGTCCCCGCATCGGCCGCGAGCGGCACACCCACACTCGCCGATTTCCTCGACACGGCGAACCGCGCCAACAGCTCCGATGTCGGCCGTTACCGGACGATCCAGCCGAGGAGCCGGACGCTCGACGTCAACGGCGTCTATGCGCGCAACATCCTGGGCAACGTCGCGGCGACGCTCAATGCGACCCTCAACGCCACCGACAGCGATTCGCTGCGCGGCCTGCCGGGGGCCAGCCTGCGCCTCCCCGCCGGCAATCCCTATTCGCCCTTCGGGGAGGATACAACGTTGCTGCGCTATCTGGGCACCAGCCCGCTGACGCAGGGGACCGACGGCGTGACCGGCCATCTCGGCTTCACCCTCGACAAGGACCTGGCGAAGTGGCGGCTGTCGCTGACCGGCAATTACGACCATTCAGTCACGAAGACGCGGACGGTGCGCGGCTATGACGTCGGCGATCTCCAGGCAGCGCTCGACGCCGGGGACCTGTCGGTCAATCCGTTCGGGACGATCCCGCCGACGCTGCTCGACCAGCGGCTGGTCGATCGCGCACGGGCCAGGTCCGACAGCGGCGACGTCCAGCTCGTCGCCAACGGGCCGGTCGCCGAGCTGCCCGCCGGTCCGGTCAGCGCCAGCTTCAAGGCGGGGTTCGGCGCGCTCGGCCTCGACGCGACCTCGACCCGGTCGGGTGTCGCGACGTCGAGCGACCTGTCGCGCACCGACCTCAATGGCCGGGCCAGCCTCGACCTGCCCCTCACCAGCCGCAAGAACGATATCCTCGCCGCGATCGGCGACCTGTCACTCAACGTCAACGCGGCGGTCGACCGCTATTCGGACTTCGGCACGCTGGGCAGCTACGGCTATGGCGCCAATTGGAAGCCGCGCAACGGCATCGGCCTGATCGTCTCGATGACCCAGGATCGCAACCCGCCCTCGGTCCAGCAACTCGGCAATCCCGTGGTGCTGACGCCCGACGTCCGCACCTTCGACTATGTGCGCGGTGTCACCGTCGACATCCCCCAGCTCGGCGGCGGCAATCCGGACCTCGCCGCGGATCGGCGCCGGGTGTTGAAGATCGGCCTCACCCTGAAGCCCTTCAAGGAGGACATCACCCTCACCGCCAACTATGTGAACAGCCGCATCCGCAACGCGATCGCGACCTTCCCCGAGGCGACGGCCGCGATCGAGGCGGCCTTCCCCGACCGCTTCACCCGCGATGCCGACGGCAACCTGCTGCGGATCGACGCTCGACCGATAAACTTCGCGCGGCAGGACCGCAGCGAGCTTCGCTGGGGCTTCACCTTCACCAAGCGGCTCAAGACCTCCGAGCGGGTGATCGAGGCGATGCGCAACAGCGCCTTCGCCCGGCGCATGGCGGAGCAGCGTGCCGCCGCGATCGCGGCGCGCGAGGCGGCCGGGCAGGGTGGGGCACCGCAGGGACCGGGCGACGGCGCCCGCGAAGGCGCGCGCGGTCCGGGAGGGCCGGGCGGCCCCGGCGGACCGGGGGGCTTCCGCGGTGGGCCCGGCGGCCGTGGTCAGGGCGGGCGGCTCCAGCTTTCCGTCTTTCATACCTGGCATCTCAAGGACGAGGTGCTGATCCGCCGCGGCCTGCCGGTGCTCGACCTGCTCAACGGCGACGTGATCGGATCGGGCGGCGGCACCTCGCGCCATGAACTGGAGGCGCAGCTCACCTATGCGAACAACGGCCTCGGCGCGCGGATCACCGGTACCTGGCAGAGCGGGACGACCGTTGACGGCAGCGCCGGATCGCCGACCGGTGACCTGCGCTTCTCACCGGTCGCGAAGGCCAATGCGCGGCTGTTCGTCAACCTCGCGCAGATTCCGGCACTGGTCGACAGCGGCTGGGCGCGTGGCGCGCGCATCTCGCTGAGGATCGACAATATCTTCGATACACGGCCGCGTGTGCGCGACGCGACCGGGGCGACGCCGCTGCGCTACCAGGCCGGCTATCTCGATCCGCTCGGCCGGGTGATCAGGATCGAATTCCGTAAGCTGATCTTCTGAGCGGGGCGTTCGAATAATTAACCATTCAGCGGCATGGCTCGTGCACGAATTCTGCCGTCATGAGGTTGGACCGTGCACGAGCCTTCGCCTATCGCCCCGCGTGCCTTCGTCGACGAGGGCGATGCCGTTGTCGCCGCGCTGGACCTGATCGGGCGGGACGGGATCGAAGCGATCGGCGCGGCGTTCGCGGCGCTCGGCCGGGCGGGTCTCGACCCCGCCGGCGCGGAGGGGCAGCCCGTCCTGATCGAGGCGGTCTTCCATCTGCTCGAACGGCTCGAACGGGACCCGGCCACGCCGCTGGTTCCATCGATCGTCCTTCGGCTCGATCCGATGGTGGCCGCAGCGGCGGCCGAGCTGCTGCTGATCGCCAATTTCCCCCAAGGATCGGGCGATCTCGCCGATCTGGGCGATGGCACCGTGCTGCTGCTCGCGGCGCTGAGGGCGGCGGCCGGCGCGCGCGGAGTGGGGCGCGAGCTGTTGCGCGAGGCGCAGGCCGCTCGCCCGGCGGCGCGGTTCCAGGCGGCGGCGATCCGGCTCCGCTTCCTCCTGCAGGACGACGTCGACACGGTCGTCCAGCTGTTGTTCGAACATGTCCTCGACGGTCTCGACCATCCCGAGATCTGGTCGGCTCTGCCCGTGCTGATCGAGCGTTTCCCGGCGTTGACCGATCGGATCGTGGCGCTGACCGGGGACGAACTGGGCTTCTACACCGAACTGTGGGGCGTGCTCCACGCGCTCTGTGTCGCGGCGGGCGGCGACATCGGTGGCGGTCTCGCGTTGCTCGAGCCGCTCGCGACGGCGCACAGCCAGTCGACGATGGTCCAGGGCGCGATGTTCCATCTCCAGGGGCTGCTCGATCCGGACAATCCGGCCTATGACCTGAGCACCCGCTTCTGCGAGACGCCGTTCGACGTACTCGACGTCCTCGACGGCAAGAGCCATCTCTGTTGCGCGAGCTGGTTGCCCGAATCGGTCGGCGACCTCGCCGATCAGCCGTGGCAGAAGGTGTGGAACTCCGACAGCGCGCAGAGCATCCGCGCCAGCATCCTCGACGGCAGCTTCCGCTTCTGCAACAAGACGGCCTGCCCGAAGATCGTCGACGACCGCCTGCCGACCAAGGCGCGGCTCGCGTCCGAATCCGATCGCTGGCGCGACGTCATCGCCAATTTCCGCACTCGCCTCCCCGAAGGGCCGAAGCGGGTCAACCTGGCCTATGACCAGACCTGCAACCTGTCCTGCCCGAGCTGCCGCACCGGCAAGGTCGCGGCGGATTCGGCGACGCGCGCCCGGTTCGACCGGCTGCAGGAGGAGCAGATCCTCCCGCTGCTGCGGCAGGTGAAGCTGGTCCTGGTCACCGGCTCGGGCGATCCTTTCGCCAGCAAGAATTTCCGTGCCTTGCTCGAACGGCTGGGGCCGGACGACTATCCCGAGCTGCGCTTCCAGGTGATGACCAACGGCATGCTGCTCACCCCGCGCGAGTGGGAACGCTTCCCCGCGCTGCACGGCCGGACCACCTATCTGCGGATCAGCCTCGACGCCGCGACCGGGCCGACCCATGAGCTGCTGCGGCGCGGCGCGCGCTGGCCGGTGATGGAGCGCAACCTCGCCTTCGCCGGCGAGCTGCGGGCGCAGGGGCTGGTCGAACGTCTCGAACTCTCGTTCACGGTCCAGGTCGACAATTATCTGGAGATGGGCGACGCCGTCGACCTGGCGCACCGCTACGGCGCCGACAGCGTCGCCTTCACCCGCATGACCAACTGGGGCACGTTCAGCGCCGACGATTATGCGGCGAAGGCGGTGTTCATGCCGTCGCATCCGCAGCACGCCGACTTCGTGGAGCGGATGCAGGACCCGCGGCTGCGCGATCCAGTCGCGGCGCTCAACGACATGAGCCCGTTCGTCCGGATCGCCTAGCCTTGCTGTCCTAGCGCGCGGGCAGCACCACCGCGCGGCATTCGCCGAAGCCGATCGGTACATACCCCTCGGCGCGGGCGGTCGCGGAAAGCAGGATCTCGTCGCCATCCTGGAGGAAGCTGCGCTCCTCGCCGGTCGGCAGCGTCACCGGCCGGGTACCGCCGCGCGAGATCTCCATCAGGCTGCCGAAGCCGTCGTCGGTCGGGGCCGAGATGGTCCCGGTGCCCAGCAGATCGCCCGGCTGGAGGTTGCAGCCGTTCGAGGCGTGATGAGCGACGATCTGCGCCACCGTCCAGTACATGTTGGACGCCGGGCCCTTGCTCAGCCGGTGCGGCGGTAATCCCTGTTCCCGCATCTTCGCGGTCAACAGCTGGACCTCCAGCTCGACGCCCAGCGCGCCCGCGGCCTGGTCGTCCTCGTCCCAGAGATAGGGAAGGGGCTTCGGATCGCCCTCGGGCCGCGCCGGCTGGGCGATGCGGAACGGCGCGAGCGCTTCCGCCGTCACCACCCAGGGGGAAATGGTCGACTGGAAATTCTTGGCGAGGAACGGCCCGAGCGGCTGATATTCCCAGGCCTGGAAGTCGCGCGCCGACCAGTCGTTGAGCAGGCAGAAGCCAGCGATGTGATCGGCCGCCTCTGCGATCGGGATCGGCTCGCCCAGGTCGTTGCCGCGGCCGATCCAGACGCCCAGTTCCAGCTCATAGTCGAGCCGCGCCGACGGGCCGACCACGGGCGCATCGGCCTCCGGCGGCTTGCGCTGGCCCTTGGGGCGGACCAGCGGCACGCCTGAGGGACGGATCGACGAGGCGCGGCCATGATAGCCGATCGGCACATATTTATAATTGGGGAGCAGCGGATTGTCGGGCCGGAACTGACGGCCGATATTGTTGGCGTGATGGATGCCGACATAGAAGTCGGTATAGTCGCCGATCGCGGCCGGCAGGTGCATCGTCACCGCCGATCGATCGTGCAGATGCGGCTCCAGTGCGGGGCGGTGGTTTTCGTTCGATAGCAGCTCCGACAGCTTGCGGCGCAGCGCCAGCCGCCGTTCGGCGGGCAGCGCGAGCAGCGCGTTCAGCGTTGGCCCGCGCAGCTCGACCGGAAGCAGCCCGGAGATCGCCGACAGGTCGAGCAGCTTGTCGCCGATCGCGACCGCCGGCCGCTTCTCGCCGTCCGCGCCGAGCGAGAAGATGCCGTAGGGCAGGTTCTGGATGGGGAAGTCGGGATGGCCGTCGGCCCCCGGCACCCAGCTTTTGAGGGCCGGGTCATGCGTTGCGTCGATCGTGATCATCTGGGGAGCTTTGCCTTGGTGAAGCCCGACCAGCAATCGTCATAATCGAGCTGGGCGAGGGGGCTTTCGAGCGCGAAGCGGGTCGGGCGGAGCACCGACCGGCTTTCGAACATGAACGCCATGGTGGCGTCGATCTTGTGCGGCTTCAGCTCGGCGGCGATCGCCGTCTCGTAGCTTGACCGATCGGGGCCGTGGCCCGACATGCGGTTGTGGAGCGATCCGCCGCCGGGCGTGAAGCCGCCCGCCTTGGCGTCGTAGGCACCGGTGATCAGGCCCATATATTCGCTCATCACGTTGCGGTGGAACCAGGGGGGCCGGAACGTGTCCTCGGCGACCATCCAGCGCGGCGGGAAGATCACGAAGTCGCAATTGGCGGTACCCGCGACTTCCGACGGCGAGGTCAGCACCGTGAAGATCGACGGATCGGGATGGTCGTAGCTCACCGTGCCGATCGTGTTGAAGCGGCGCAGGTCGTAGCGATAGGGCGCGAGGTTGCCGTGCCAGGCGACGACGTCGAGCGGTGAGTGGTCGATCGTCGTCGACCATAGTGCGCCTTCGAATTTCTGCACCAGCTCGGTGGGTTCGTCGATATCCTCGAACCAGGCGCCCGGCGTCTCGAAATCGCGCGGATTGGCGAGGCCGTTCGATCCGATTGGGCCGAGGTCGGGCAGGCGGAAGGGCGCGCCGTAATTCTCGCAGACATAGCCGCGCGCCGCGTCGCCGGTCAGCTCGACCCGGAAGCGGACGCCGCGCGGGATCACGGCGATGTGGAGCGGCTCGACCTCGACCAGACCCAGCTCGGTGGCGATACGGAGGCCCCCCTGCTCGGGGACGATCAGAAGCTCGCCGTCGGCGTTGAAGAAGACGCGGCGCTCCATCGAGCGGTTGGCTGCGTAGAGATGGACACCCACCCCGCCATTGCCGGCGATGCTGACCAGCCCATCGATGAAGTCGGTCGGCTCGGTCGGCAGTGGCAGCGGGTCCCAGCGCAGCCGGTTGGGATCGGCCGGCGCCTCGTCGAACGGACGATGGCGCAGGCCGGTCGGCCGCGTATAGGCCTTGAACGGTGGATGGTTGGCGGCCGGACGCATCCGGTACAGCCAGCTCCGCTTGTTCTCGGCGCGGGGCGCGGTGAAGGCGCTGCCCGAGAGCTGCTCGGCATAGAGGCCGAAGGGCACGCGCTGTGGCGAGTTGCGCCCCACCGGCAGCGCACCGGGAACCGCCTCGGTGGCGACATGGTTGCCGAAGCCGGGAATGTAGGAACCGGTCATCATGTCCTCCGGCCTTGCGACGGTGGAGCCGCGAGCGGGGTCGACGTCAGCCATCGACCTTCACCACGCCGCGGCGGATCTGGTCGCGCTCGATCGACTCGAACAGCGCCTTGAAATTGCCCTCGCCGAACCCGTCATTGCCCTTGCGCTGGATGATCTCGAAGAAGATCGGGCCGACCATGTTCTCGGTGAAGATCTGCAACAGGATGCCGCCCCCGGTCTCGGGCGCGCCGTCGATCAGGATGCCGCGCTTGCGCATCTCGTCGATGTCGTGGCCATGACCGGGCAGGCGGGCGTCGATTCCTTCATAATAGGTATCGGGGGTCGACTGGAAGCGAATGCCGTTGGCACGGAGCCGGTCGACCGTCTCGAAGATGTTGTCGGTCGCGAGCGCGAGGTGCTGGATGCCCTCGCCCTTATATTCGCGCAGGAACTCCTCGATCTGGCTGTTCTCGTCCTGGCTCTCGTTGAGCGGGATGCGGATCTTGTCGTCGGGCGCGGTCATCGCACGGCTGAGCAGCGCGGTCGCCTGGCCCTCGATGTCGAAATAACGGATCTCGCGGAAGTTGAAGACCTTCTCGTAGAAGCCGGCCCAGTGGTTCATGCGGCCACGCATCACATTGTGGGTCAGATGGTCGAGCGTGTGCAGGCCGACCGAGCGCTGGTCACGCGCCGTGCCGGGTACCGGGCGGAAATCGACGTCGTAGATCTCCTGCGCGCCGTAGCGGTCGACCAGGTAGAGGTTGGAGCCGCCGATCCCCTCGATCGCGGGAATGTTCAGCTCCATCGGGCCGACCGGTCCCTCGACCTGGGTCGCGCCGCGCGCCACCGCCTTTTCCAGCGCCTTGGCGGCGTCATGGACGCGGAACGCCATGGCGTTGGCCGAAGGGCCGTGCGCGGCGCGGAAGTCGGCGGCCTGGCCGCCCTTGTCCATGTTGAGGATGAAGTTGACGTCGCCCTGCTGGTAGCGGCGGACGTTCTTCGACCGGTGGTCGCCGAGATGGGTGAAGCCCATCGCCTCGAACAGCGCCGCGAGCGCCAGCGGATCGGGGCCGGTGAATTCGACGAACTCGAAACCGTCGAGGCCCAGCGGGTTGTGATGCGGTTCGATGGCGGTGTCGGTCATGGCAGCCTCTTGAGATAGTATCATTAGATACCAATACGGGTTTGAACCGATTCGTGTCAAATGATACCAACGCGCCATGTCGCAAAAGGGCCTCATCCTCGACCGCTTCATTCCCTATCGCCTGTCGGTGACGTCGAACGTCGTCAGCGACGTGATCTCGACCGCTTATGAGGCGTTGTTCGGCCTATCGATCCCCGAATGGCGGATCGTCGCGGTGGTGGCGGAGCAGGACGGCATCACCCAGCAGGGCGTCTGCATCGCGACCCGGATGGACAAGGTGACGGTGAGCCGCGCGACGATCGCGCTGGTCGATCGCGGGCTGATCACCCGCGCCCCAAACCGGGCCGACCGGCGCTCGCGGCTGCTGGCGCTGTCGGAGGCGGGGCGGCGGCTTTACGCCGACGTCGCCCCCAAGGCGATCGAGTTCGAGGAGCGCATCTTCTCGATCTTCCCGGCCGACGAGCTCGACCGCTTCATGACGATGCTGCGCGCGATCGAGGAACGGGCGCTGGAGGTCGGTACGCTCTGAGAGCGTTGCGCCTTAGATATGACCCGCTCAGCCCTCCTCAGGGTGAGTGGATAAGGTGATCCCGATTTAAGGCGCGATGCTCTAGATACGAGTAGGGCCCGATGGCGGTGCCACCGGGCCCTTTTCGGCCACTCTCCTGCCGAACCTTCTGTCAGAAGAAGAAGGAGTAGATGATGTCGATGATCTCGCCGGTCTCGATATCGACCAGCACCGCATCGTCATAGTAGCGGACCCAGCGATAGTCGCCATAAGCCGGCGGCAGGCGATAATACCAGGGGTCCGAGATCCAGTAGCTCGATCCGTAGAACCAGGGATCCCA
Source organism: Rhizorhabdus histidinilytica (assembly GCF_900167915.1). Classification (GTDB taxonomy): domain Bacteria; phylum Pseudomonadota; class Alphaproteobacteria; order Sphingomonadales; family Sphingomonadaceae; genus Rhizorhabdus; species Rhizorhabdus histidinilytica. The sequence goes on from NZ_FUYM01000002.1 coordinate 352,351, forward strand.
GCGATAGCCCGGATACCAGCGCTGATAGCTGTAGCCCCAGCGCGGCGCCACATAGCGCGGCAGGCGATAGATGGTGCGGTTCCGGTTGCGATAGTCGCGCCAGTCATAGCGGCGATCGGTGCGCCAGTTGCGATCCCAGCGGTCGTTGCCGCGCCGGTCGCGATCGGCCCAGTCGCGACGATCGCGGTCGTTGCGGTTCCAGTTGCGGTCGCGATCGTTGCGGTCCCAGTTCCGGCCGTCCCGGTTCCAGCCCTCGCGGTTCCAGTCGCGGCGGTCGCTGCTCCAGCGCTGGTCGCGAGTGGTGTCGCGATCGCGGTCGCGCGTCCAGTTGCGGTCGCCCCGGTCCGGCCGGTTGGTCTGGTCGGCCCGGTCGTTGCGGCCGTCGCGGTTCCACACGCGCCGGCGATCTTCGATCGTGGCGCCGCCGGTGGCGGTGTCGCGATTGTCGCGGCCCCAGTTGCGCTGCCGGTCGACGGACGGGGGTGCGCCGGGATTCGCGTCGCGCTGGCGGATCGCATCGCCGCCACGGTTGTCGCCGCCGCGATTCCATCCACGGTCGCCGCCAAAGCCGCGCGGTGGCGTCTGGGGCGTCTGGGGCGGCGCGACGCGCTGGGGCGCGACCGGGGCGGGGCGCTCGACCGCGCGATTCGCCTCGCGCGCCTGGCGGAAGGCTTCGCGCCGGGCATCGCCGTTCATCATCGCGCCGCGGTCGCGGCCGCGCTCCTGGGCCTGGGCGACGGTCGGGAGGATGATCGCCGCCCCCAACGCCAGTCCGATCATGGTCCTCGAAAGGTTACGCATCGGAAATACTCTCCACACGGGCGGCATGATGCCACCCTTGTCTCCCTTGTGCGCCCTGTCGACTGAGCGAGGGCTGAACCCCGCTGTCAGCAAGCAGAAAGATTCGGACCTTCAGCCGCCCGGCTTCGTCGCGAGCGCGGGCACGGCGCGAGCAGCGTCGGCCGGGTCGATCCCGGGCGGCGGGGCGGCGGCGATCGTCTCGCTGCCGGCGAGCACCCGGCCAGCGCGCCGAATCGCGCGGCGGACGCGCGGATAGGTGCCGCACCGGCAGATGTTGGTCATCGCCGCGTCGATCTCCTCGTCGCTAGGATCGCGATTCTTGTCGAGCAGCGCCGCTGCCGCCATGATCATGCCCGACTGGCAATAGCCGCATTGGGGCAGGTTCTCAGCGACCCAGGCCTGTTGGACGGGATGGCTGCGGTCGCGCGACAGCGCCTCGATCGTGGTGACGAAGCTGCCCTCGATCGATCCGATCGGGACTTGGCAGGATCGCACCGGCTGGCCGTCGATATGGACCGTGCAGGCGCCGCACAGTCCCGCGCCGCAGCCATATTTGGTGCCGGTGAGGTTGGAGGCGTCGCGCAGCGCCCACAGCAGTGGGGTCGCGGGGTCCATCCGGTAATGCACCGGCTGGCCGTTGACGGTGAACCTTGTCATGCCCCGTCATACCGCGAAGGTGGAACGGGTGCAGCGGAAAAAATTCCTCTAATGCTTGAAGAATCGCGGCTGCATTGGTAGGGGCGGCTCTTCACGGCGCGGAAAGGGTTTTCGCGACGACACGCTTTTTTGCGTTGTAGCTGGAGACACCGTCGGATCGGCGGCGTGGATGGCTCGCTCCGCAAATGATTGGAGAATTGGTTTTTTATGCAGATCATCGTTCGCGACAACAATGTCGATCAGGCTCTCCGCGCGCTCAAGAAGAAGCTGCAGCGCGAGGGCGTCTATCGCGAGATGAAGCTGCGTCGCCACTATGAGAAGCCGTCGGAGAAGCGCGCCCGCGAGCGCGCCGCCGCGATCCGCCGCGCCCGCAAGCTGGAGCGCAAGCGGATGGAGCGTGACGGCGTCCGTTAAGGCGTTCCGGCGTATCCGTGGCCCGGTTTCGCCGGGCCGCCGCAGTTTCATCATGGCCTGAGAAAGCGACACGCCCATGTCCGAAGTAACCGCCGTCCCCCTTCGTCCGATCGCGAAGGGATCGCTGACCAAGCTCTGGCTGGGCATCGCGGCGGTGATCGTCATCGGCATCGGCGCCGCCTATGTCGGCACCTCGCGCCAGGTGGCGATGGCGATGACGCCCGAGGAGTTCCTCGCCGCGAACAAGGGCGGTGACGTCGTCGAGACGCCCTCGGGCCTGCAATATGAGGTGCTGCGCGAAGGCAGCGGCCCCAAGGCGACCGCGAGCGACATCGTCCTGGTCGAATATGAAGGTCGCCTCGCCAATGGCGAGGTGTTCGATTCGAGCGCGCGCCACGGCGGCCCGCAGCCGATGCCGCTCCAGGGCATGATCCCGGGTTGGACCGAAGGGCTCCAGCTGATGAACGCGGGCTCCAAATATCGTTTCTGGATGAAGCCGGACCTCGGCTTCGGCCCGGTCGGCGTCCCCGGCAAGATTCCGGGGGACGCGCTGGTGATCTTCGACGTCACGGTCAAGGAAGTCCTGCCGCCGCAGGGCTTCGGCATGGGCGGCGGTGGCATGCCCCCCGGCCATGGCGGCATGTGACAGCCGAACCGGCATTACCGCATAGGAGAGGAAGGGGTCGCAGCGATGCGGCCCCTTTCTTGTTGGGGCGCCGCCCGCCACACACCACCACCAGCCGTCATGCTGAACTTGTTTCAGCATCCACCGGAAGGCTGGGCCTTTCGCCGCGGTTCCTGCATCGGCGGCCCGCGCCATCTCCCGGCCAACCTGAGCGGCCCGGTGGATGCTGAAACAAGTTCAGCATGACGGCTCTCGACTACAGATACGAAAAAACCGCGCGGCGATCGGCTCGCCGCGCGGTTCCTTCATCGTCCGCGGGGCGTGTGGCTCAGCGCGTTTCCTGCGGGTGGAGGCTGGTGCCGGCGCGGCCGCCGCGCAGCGCGGTGAACCAGGTCAGCGGGTTCAACAGCTTGGTGGTGCCGTCGAGCGAGAAGGTGATGAACTCGGCGCGGCCGCCGATATTCTCGAACGGCACCGGGCCGTCGAGGCCGTTGCGATAGGCGGGGACGCGGCTGTCGGCGGACTGGTCGCGGTTGTCGCCCATCACGAAGATGTGGTCGGCCGGGATGGTGATCGCCGGATAGTCGTCGATCTCGGGCATGTAGCCCAGGTCGATCGTGTCGTAGCTGCGGCCGTTGGGCAGCGTCTCGCGGAAGCGCGGCAGCGCGCAGTAGAGCTTACCGTCCGCGCCGGTCACCCTGAAGCGGGCGACGTCGGGCTGGTCGCACGGCACGTTGGCGTCGACCGCGATCATTGCCGGACTTTCGGGGGTGCGCTTCACCGGCACGCCGTTGATCACCACCACGCCGCCGCGCACCTCCAGCCGGTCGCCCGGCAGGCCGATGACGCGCTTGATGAAATCGGTGTCGGCCTGCGGCGGCTTGAGGATGACGATGTCACCGCGCTCGGGCAGGCGCCCGAACAGCCGGCCGTGGATGAACGGCAGGACGTGGAAGCTGGGCGACACATAGGACCAGCCATAGGGATATTTGGTCACCACCAGCCGATCGCCGGTGATCAGCGTCGGCATCATCGACTCGGAGGGGATGTAGAAGGGTTTGGCGATGAAGCTGTGGAAGCCGAGGACCGCCAGGATCAGCCAGAAGATACCGCGCGCCTCGGCCCACCAGTCGGTCGCCGGCTTCGGGGCCTTCGCCGTCGGGTCGGCCGGCGCGGCGGGCGCGTCACTCGCATTGTCCATATCGTCACTCGGCCGATCGCTCACGCGATCCCCTCCTCACAGCGGGCGCGCATACAGGATCACGAACGCCTGCGCCCAGGGATGATCGTCCGTCATCGTCAAATGTACCTCCACCGCGTGGCCCGGCGGGGTGAGCACGTCAAGCCTTGCCTTGGCTCCGCCGGACAAAACCAGCGTGGGGGCGCCGCTCGGCAGGTTGGCGACGCCGATGTCCTTCATGAACACGCCGGCCCTGAAGCCGGTGCCGACAGCCTTGGAGAAAGCCTCCTTCGCCGCGAATCGCTTCGCATAGGTGGCGGCGCGGGTGAGCACCCGGCGTTCCGCCTTGGCGCGCTCGGTGTCGGTGAACACCCGGTCGACGAAGCGCTCGCCGAACCGGTCGAGCGATTTCTGGATCCGCTCGATGTTGCAGAGGTCGGAGCCGATGCCGATGATCATGCCGGCTCCCCGTTCCTCACCGTGCTTCGTCCATCAGCTGGCGCATGCGGCGGACCACCGGGGCCAGCCCGTCGAAGATCGCCTCGCCGATCAGGAAATGGCCGATGTTGAGCTCGGCGATCTGCGGGATCGCCGCGACCGGGGTGACGTTGTCGAAGGTCAGGCCATGGCCGGCATGCGGCTCGATGCCGTTCTTCGCGGCGAGCGCGGCGGCGTCGGCGATGCGGCGCAGCTCGGTCGCGCGTTCCTCGCCCTCGGCATGGGCGTAGCGGCCGGTGTGGAACTCGACCACCGGCGCGCCCAGCGACATCGCCGCCTCGATCTGACGGGCGCTGGGCTCGATGAACAGGCTGACCCGGATGCCCGCGTCGCTCAGCTTGGCGATCAGCGGCTTGAGGTGATTGTGCTGGCCGGCGGCATCGAGGCCACCCTCGGTCGTCACCTCCTCGCGCCGTTCGGGGACGATGCAGGCGGCGTGGGGGCGGTGGCGGAGCGCGATCGCCAGCATCTCCTCGGTCGCGGCCATCTCCAGGTTGAGCGGCAGGGCGATGCCGCCGATCAGCCTGGCGATATCGTCATCCATGATATGGCGGCGATCTTCGCGCAGATGCGCGGTGATGCCGTCGGCACCGGCCTCGCTGGCTATCTCGGCGGCGCGGATCGGATCGGGATGAAGGCCGCCCCGGGCGTTCCGGATGGTGGCGACATGGTCGATGTTGACCCCGAGGCGCAGCCTGCTCACGCCGCGACGGCCGCGCGGCTGCCCGGCTTCACCGCGGGGATCGCCGCCAACTCGGGCGGCAGGGACTCGGGCTGGTAGGTCGGCACGTCGAGTCGGATCAGCGGATAGAAGGGAACGCCGAGATCGGCGGTGCCGTTCGACCGATCGACCAGCGCCGCAGCGGCGATCACCCGGCCGCCCGCTTCCTCCACCGCCTTGATCGCCTCGCGCGACGACAGGCCGGTGGTGACGACGTCCTCCATCAACAGCACCTTCTGTCCGGGCTCGAGCCGGAAGCCGCGGCGCAGGTGGAAGACGCCTTCAGGCCGCTCGACGAACATCGCGTCGAGGCCGAGCGCGCGGCCCATCTCGTGCCCCGCGATCACGCCGCCCATCGCCGGGGAGACGACCGCACCGAGCTGGATCTTCAGCTTGTCGGGGATCTTGAACGCCAGCGCCTCGGCCAACCGCGCCGCGCGCGCGGGATTCATCAGTACGCGGGCGCACTGGAGATAACGGGAACTGCGCAGCCCCGAGGAGAGGATGAAATGCCCCTCCAGCAGCGCTTCCGCTGCCCGAAATTCGGCGAGTACCTGTTCGTCCGTCATCATCTGGATCCCGATTCACGCTGCCGCTGCGCAGCATCCGCCCAGATAGAGAGAGTATATATTCGCTTCAACCGCTTGCATTCGGCGCCAAGCGGTGCTTGAGGCACAGGCGAGCCGCGCCTATAAGGCGCTCGAATTCGTAGGGCCCGATAACAGGCAGGCGTGGAATCACCGCGCTTCACGGGGGTAAGATGAAGACGTTGAAGACTATCATGATGGCGCTTTCGCTGGCGGCCATTCCGGTGGCGGTCCAGGCTCAGGAAGCTGCTCCGGCTCCTGCGGCGCCCGCCGTGGCGGCCCCGGCTGCCGAAGCCGCGCCGGCCGCGCCCGCGTTCCAGCATCGCGCTCCCGACGCCGATATCGGCCAGCCGATTCCCGGCGGCATCAAGCCCCAGCCGCAGGTGACCAAGGTCGGCCAGGACGCCCAGTGGCTGCACAACAGCCTGCTGATGCCGATCATCACGGTCATCTCGATCTTCGTCCTGATCCTCATCGGCTATGTGGTGATTCGGTTCCGCGCCAAGGCGAATCCGGTCCCGTCGAAGACCTCGCACAACACGCTGATCGAGATCGTCTGGACGCTCGTCCCGGTCCTGATCCTGCTCGTGATCGCGGTCCCGTCGATCCGGCTGCTCGCGCATCAATATGCGCAGCCCAAGCCCGACCTGACGATCAAGGTGATCGGCAACCAGTGGTACTGGACCTACCAATATCCCGACAACGGCGATTTCGAGCTGGTCTCGAACATGCTGCCCGACGCCGAGGCCAAGAAGCGCGGCGAGCCCCGCCTGCTGGCGGTCGACGAGCGGGTGGTCGTTCCGGTGGATGCGGTGGTCAAGGTCATCGTCACCTCGAACGACGTGATCCACAGCTGGGCGGTTCCCGCCTTCTGGACCAAGATGGACGCCGTCCCCGGCCGCCTGAACGAGACCTGGTTCAAGGCCGAGCGTGAAGGCCTCTATTACGGCCAGTGCTCGGAACTGTGCGGCGCGCGCCATGGCTTCATGCCGATCGCGGTCGAGGTCGTCTCGAAGGACAAGTTTGCCGAGTGGGTGCACTCGAAGGGCGGCAAGATGCCGGGCGAGGACGCCGCCGCCGCCGCACCGTCCGCCGCGCCCGAGGCTGCGACTCCCGCTCCGGCGGCCGACGCGGCCGTGCCCGGCACCGCCGCACCGGCCGCGCCCGCTACGTCCCAGCCTGCGACCGCGCAGAACTAAGGCCCGAGATCATGAGTGACATCACCGCAACCGCTTCGCACTTCCAGGCGCATGAGGACCATGGCCATCATGATGCCGACCACAAGCCGGCCTTCTTCCAGCGCTGGTTCATGTCGACGAACCACAAGGACATCGGCACCCTCTACCTGATCTTCGCGATCGTCGCCGGCATCATCGGCGGTGCTATCTCCGGCCTGATGCGCGCCGAGCTCGCGGAGCCCGGCATCCAGTATCTCCAGGTCTGGACGAAGCTGATGGGCGGCGCGCCCGATTTCGATACCGCGCTGCACATGTGGAACGTGCTCATCACCGCACACGGTCTGATCATGGTGTTCTTCATGGTCATGCCCGCGATCATCGGCGGTTTCGGCAACTGGTTCGTGCCGATCATGATCGGCGCGCCGGACATGGCCTTCCCTCGGATGAACAACATCAGCTTCTGGCTGCTCATCCCGGCCTTCTCGCTGCTGCTCGGCTCGGCCTTCTTCTCGGGCGGCACCGGCCATGGCGCCGGCACCGGCTGGACCGTCTATGCGCCGCTGTCGACCAGTGGCTCGGCGGGTGCCTCGGTCGACATGGCGATCCTGTCGCTCCACCTCGCGGGCGCCTCGTCGATCCTCGGCGCGGTCAACTTCATCACGACCATCTTCAACATGCGCGCGCCGGGCATGACCCTGCACAAGATGCCGCTGTTCGTCTGGTCGGTCCTCGTCACCGCCTTCCTGCTGCTGCTGTCGCTGCCGGTCCTCGCCGCCGCGATCACCATGCTGCTTACCGACCGCAACTTCGGCACGACCTTCTATGACGCGTCGGGCGGTGGCGATCCGGTGCTCTATCAGCACCTCTTCTGGTTCTTCGGCCACCCCGAAGTGTACATCATGATCCTGCCGGGCTTCGGCATCATCAGCCAGATCGTGTCGACCTTCTCGAAGAAGCCGGTGTTCGGCTATCTCGGCATGGCCTACGCCATGGTCGCGATCGGTGTCGTCGGCTTCGTCGTGTGGGCGCACCACATGTTCACCACCGGCATGTCGGTGGACACCAAGATGTACTTCACCGCCGCGACGATGGTGATCGCGGTCCCCACCGGCATCAAGATCTTCTCGTGGATCGCGACGATGTGGGGCGGCTCGATCACCTTCAAGACGCCGATGCTCTGGGCGATCGGCTTCATCTTCCTGTTCACGGTCGGTGGCGTCACCGGCGTCGTGCTCGCCAACGGCGGCGTCGACAACTACATGCACGACACCTACTATGTCGTCGCGCACTTCCACTATGTGCTCTCGCTGGGTGCGGTGTTCTCGCTGTTCGCTGCCTTCTACTACTGGTTCGGCAAGATGACCGGCCGGATGTACAACGAGTTCCTGGGCCAGGTGCACTTCTGGTTGTTCTTCGTCGGCGTGAACGTCCTGTTCTTCCCGATGCACTTCCTGGGCCTCGACGGCATGCCGCGGCGTATCCCGGACTATCCGGACGCCTTCCAGCACTGGAACTCGATCGCCACCCATGGCTACGAGATCATGGCCTTCTCGATGATCTTCTTCTTCATCAACGTCTTCTGGTCGATGTTCGCGGGCAAGAAGGCGGAAGGCAACTATTGGGGCGAAGGTGCCACCACGCTCGAATGGACCCTGTCGAGCCCGCCGCCGTACCACCAGTTCGAGCAGCTTCCGCATATCGGTGACGACCACAGTCACTGATCGACGGTAGTAGGATGGAAATGAGCCGCCGCTTCGACGACTCGTCCGAGCGGCGGTTTCATTAGGAACGTGAATCGATTGTCATGGCGAGCAAGGCTTATCCCGTTGCAACGGCCGCCGCGGCCGACTGGCGCGACTTCCTCGCGCTGACCAAGCCGCGCGTGCTGACCCTGGTGGTGTTCACCGGGCTGTGCGGACTGCTGGCGGCGCCCCAGTCGATCCACCCGGTGCTCGGTTTCACCGCCGTGTTGTGCATCGCGCTCGGCGCGGGCGCTGCCGGCGCTCTCAACCAGTGGTACGAAGCCGATCTCGATGCGATGATGGCGCGAACGGCGAACCGTCCACTGCCTGCCGGGCGGATGGAGCGGCAGTCGGCGCTCCACTTCGGCGTCGGCCTCGGCATCTTCTCGGTGTTGTTGATGGGCCTCGCCCTCAACCTGCTCGCGGCGGCGATCCTCGCCGTCTCGATCCTCTTCTACGTGGTCGTCTACACCGTCTGGCTGAAGCGCCGGACGCCGCAGAACATCGTCATCGGCGGCGCCGCCGGCGCCTTCCCGGCGCTGATCGGCTGGGCCGCTGCGACTGGCCGGGTCGAGACCCTGCCGGTGCTGCTGTTCGCGCTCGTCTTCCTGTGGACGCCGCCGCATTTCTGGGCGCTCGCCCTGTTCATCAATTCCGACTATGCCCGGGCCGGCGTGCCGATGTTGCCTGCCGTCGCCGGCCAGCGCGCCACCCGTATCCAGATCCTGCTCTACACCGTCCCGATGGTTGCTGCCGCGGTGGCGCCCTGGGCGATGGGCCTGACCGGCGCGATCTACGGTATCGGTGCAAGCCTGCTGTCGGCGGTGTTCCTGCTGCTGGCGGCGCAGGTCGGCTTCAGCCGCGAGACCGACCCGGCCAGAATGAAGGCCGAGCGCCGCCTGTTCGGTTTCTCGATCCTCTATCTGTTCCTCATTTTCGGCCTCGTCGTCGCCGACAAGGTGCTGGCATGAACTACACCCCTGACGAACAGGACGAGATTCGCCGCCGTCAGAAGTCGCGCGCACTCGTCACCGCGCTGATCCTCGGCGCCTTCGTCATCCTGTTCTACGCCATCTCGATCGCGAAGATGCTATGAGCCACGCGCTTCCTCCGCAGCAGGACCGCAACCTGCGGGTCGGGTTGATCGCGGCCGCGGTCGCGCTCGCGATGCTGGGCCTCGGTTATGCCGCAGTGCCGCTCTATCGGATGTTCTGCCAGGTGACCGGCTTCGGCGGCACGACGATGCGCAGCGAAACCGGCATCGCCCCGGGCGCGGTGGTCGGCAAGCTGATCAATGTGCGGTTCGACGCCAACGTCGCCCCGTCGCTGCCGTGGAGCTTCGCGCCCGAAAAGCGGGTGGCCCGTGTCGCGATCGGCGCGCGGAACATGGCCTTCTTCACCGCGACCAACCTGAGCGACCATCCGATCACCGGAACGGCGAGCTTCAACGTCACGCCCGAACTGGCCGGCGCCTATTTCACCAAGATCCAGTGCTTCTGCTTCACCAGCCAGACGCTGAAGCCCGGCGAGACGATTCGCATGCCGGTGATCTATTATGTCGACCCCGCGATCCTGAAGGATAAGGAAGCGGGCAAGTTCAACGAAATCACTCTGTCCTACACCTTCTTCCCCGACAAATCCGCTGTGGATTCCGAACGGGCGGGCGGTTAAGGGACTTCCCATCAGACCATCAGGGGCACGGAAAATGGCCGGAGCTAAGAGCCACGATTATCATATCCTACCGCCGAGCATCTGGCCGTTCATCGGTTCGATGTCGGCGCTGGTCATGGCGTCGGGCGGCATCATGTGGATGCACAAGGCCGCTTTTGGCGGCTATGTGTTCTTCGCCGGCCTGATCGGCGTCCTGTTCACCATGTTCTCCTGGTGGTCGGACGTGATCCGCGAGGCGCATGCCGGCGATCATACCCCGGTCGTGCAGCTCCACCTGCGCTACGGCATGATCCTGTTCATCGCCTCAGAAGTCATGTTCTTCGTGGGCTGGTTCTGGGCATGGTTCGACTTCTCGCTCTTCCCGGTCGCGCTCGAGCTCAAGGACGGCGCCACCTCGATCATCGAGGGCCCGAACAGCATCACCCACGCCGCGGGCATCTGGCCGCCCAAGGGCCTGGAGGTGATCGACGCTTTCCACCTGCCGCTGCTCAACACGCTGCTGCTGCTCTGCTCGGGCACCACGGTCACCTGGGCGCACCATGCGCTGCTGCACGGCGACCGCGACGGGCTGAAGAAGGGCCTGTGGCTGACGATCATCCTCGGCGCGGTGTTCACCAGCGTCCAGGCCTATGAATATATGCATGCGCCGTTCCCCTTTAAGGGCATCAACTATGGTGCCGCCTTCTTCATGGCGACCGGCTTCCACGGCTTCCACGTGCTGATCGGCACGATCTTCCTGATCGTCTGCCTTATCCGCGCCTATAAGGGCCACTTCACCCCGCAGCAGCATTTCGGCTTCGAGGCCGCCGCGTGGTACTGGCACTTCGTCGACGTCGTCTGGCTGTTCCTGTTCGTCGTCGTCTACGTCTGGGGTGGCTGGGGCGCTCCCGTCCACGGCTGACGCCGACGGCCATGACCGCATAGGGGCGCGGCGGCGGGGGAGACCTGCCGCCGCGCCTTTTTCATTTTCGACCGGGAAGGATTGCCGATGCCCGAACCGTCCGCGCCGCCCCCGCCGGCTCCCTTCGACGCCGCGCTGCGCGGTCTTTGCCCGCGATGCGGCGCGCCGGGCCTGTTCGCCGGCTTCCTGCGCTTCGCCGATCGCTGCGCCGGCTGCGGGCTCGATTACCGGGCCTTCAACGTCGGGGACGGTGCCGCGGCTTTCCTCATCCTGATCGTCGGCGGCCTGGTCAGCCTGCTCGCGATCTTGGTCGAGCTCAAATGGTCGCCGCCGCTGATCGTCCATCTGCTGCTCTGGCTGCCGCTCACCGTCGGGCTGACAGTGCTGCTGCTGCGCCTCGCCAAGGGATTGCTCCTCGCGCTCGAATATAAGAACGCCGCGCGCGAGGGCCGGATCGTAAAGCCCGACTGATGCGCCGCTTGCCCTTGCTGCCGACGCTGATCGTCGCGCTCGCCATCGCCGCGATGGTGGCGCTCGGCATCTGGCAGATTCGCCGCGCGCATTGGAAGGACGGGCTGCTCGCAAGCTATCGGGCGTCGCGCAACGCGCCCGATCTCTACGGAGTGCCGCCCGGCGCCGATCCCGACGCGATCGCCTTCCGCCATGCCCATGTCCTCTGCCGGGTGACGACGAAGGAGACGCTGCTCGGCGGAACCGACGCCTCGGGCCGCACGGGTTTCCGCACCATCGTCGGCTGCGCGCTGATCGACGGCCGGGTGATCATGGCCGATCTCGGCTGGAGGGCGATCGACGCCCGGCCGGTGCTGCCGGCGGTCGGCACGCGGATCGAGGGCAGGGGGCTGCTGATCCCCGACGAGGTGCTCGCCCGCCGGGTGCTGGGCAAGACGGCCGGTGCGGTGCCGCTGCTGCTGGTGCTCGATGGCGGCGTCCAGGGCCTGTCGCCGAGCGTCCCGCCGTCGATCGAGACAATCCCCAACAACCACATCAGCTATGCGGTGCAGTGGTTCCTGTTCGCGGGCGTCGCGCTCGTGATCTACGCGCTGGCGCTCTACCGCCGATCGATGCCGAACCGCAGGCGCTGACTTATCCGGCCGCGATCACCCGGTCGCGCTGATCGGCGCGGCCGCAGGACAGGACGAAGGGATGGTCGGCCTGCCCGGCCTGGAAGGCGGCCTTCGAATCCCAGCCGTGCCAGCCAATCGCGAGCAGCGACTGGATCACCGCGCCGCCCAGCGTCTCGCCAGGGCCGAGAACGATCAGGCAGTCGGGCGCGAACTCGCGCACCGCGACCCGGATCGCGCCGGTGAAGTCGTAGCTGCGCGTCACCTGATACCCGAATGTATAGTCCCACAGCGCGTCGAGGTCGCTGGCCTGCGGCCGCCAGACATGGCCGCGCCCGTCGATCAGAGGGACTGCGGGCGACCGGAACCAATCGACGGGCAGGCTGCGCCGCGCCTCCTGGGCGATCGGTTCCAGCAGCGGCGTATGGAAGGCGGCGTGGTTCTGCAGCCGCATTGGAAAGCTGCCTGGCCCGGCGGGGAGGCTTTCGCCCAGCGTGCGCAACGCGGCGTCGCTGCCGGCGAAGACGATCATCCCGCCCAGCTCGATCGAGACATGGAGGTCGGGGATCGCGTCGACCAGGTCGAGGAACTGCTCGCGCCGCCCCGGGATCGGCCGCCAGTCCTCGTCGAGCAGGGTGTGGACGACCTGCCCGCCAACGCCCTCCGCATGCATGCGGGTGCCCATCGCGTTGACGACCTCGAAGCCGTGCGTCGCGTCGAGCGCCCCGCCGCAGGCGAGCGTGGTGTACCAGCCCATCGAATTGCCGGTGACCGCGACGATGTCGAAGCGGTCGCGGTCGATCGCCAGACAGTCGGCATAGGAACAGGCGAAGATCAGGCCCGAGGCGTTGTCGCCATGGCCATGGACCGCCGATGCGTAGCTGGCCGCGCCGTCGAGTTCGGACAGGGTCGGCTGCCCCAGCTCGGTGCGGCGGCGGTCGAATCCCTCGATCAGCGCCCGTCGCCCCGCGTGGAAGCGGTGGAGATAGCCGAGCTCCGCCTTGTTGTAGGTGCCCCGGCCGGGGCAGACGACGACCGCTTTCCTTTTAGTCACGAACGGCCTCCAGCGCGGCGGCCAATATCGAATCGCGGCTCGGCAGGGTCAGGGTGGCGGCGCGGGCGAGTGGGATGAAGCTGTCCTCGGCGGCGATCCGGCTGACCGGCAGGCCGGGCGCCTTCTCCGCAAACATCGCCATCAGCGCCTCGCTCTGCGATCCGGTGATCCGGCATTCGTCGACGATCAGCACGCGGCGGGCGTCGCCGACCGCGCGGAGGATCGCGTCGGGATCGAGCGGGGCGAGCCAGCGCAGGTCGATCACCCGCGCATCGATGCCATATTCGTCGGCCAGCAGCTTCTGCGCCTGGCGCGACAGATAATAGCCATTGGCATAGCTGACGATCGCCAGGTCGGTGCCGTCGCCATGGCGGCCGACCTCGCCGATCCGGATCGGCGTGTCGCGGCCCGGCGCCTCGTAGACGCTGGTCCACAGGCCGTCGCCCTCGGCATGGAGATCGCGGGTCATGTAGAGCGCGATCGGCTCGACGAACACGACGACCCGTCGTTCCTCGATCGCCAGCCGCACGCATTCGCGCAGCATCGCTACCGCGTCGCGCCCATTGGAGGGGCAAGCGAGGACGATGCCGGGAATGTCGCGGAAGACCGCCAGGCTGTTGTCGTTGTGGAAATGGCCGCCGAAGCCCTTCTGATAGCCGAGTCCGGCGATCCGCACGATCATCGGGTTGGCATATTGGCCGTTCGAGAAGAAGGGCAGGGTCGCCGCCTCGCCGCGCAACTGGTCCTCGGCATTGTGGACATAGGCGAGGAACTGGATTTCGGTGATCGCTAGCAGGTCGTTGTGCGCGAAGCCGATACCGAGGCCGAGGATGCTCTGCTCGTCGAGGAGGGTGTTGATCACTCGCGCCGGGCCGAAGCGCTGGTGGAGCTTGGCGGTGACGTTGTAGACGCCGCCCTTCGGACCCACGTCCTCGCCCGCGACGACGATCTGCGGCCATTGCAGCATCGCGTCGGCGAGTGCCCAGCTCAGCAGCCGCGCCATATGCTGCGGCTTGTCCATCTGCGCCGCGTCGCCGCCGAAGGTCTCGGCCCGCTGCTCGGGCGAGGGCAGGTTGGTCACGGCGACGGCGCGGCGTGGCGGCAGCAGGCTTGCCATCACCTGCGCCGGTGTAGTCAGCTTGGGGCGGCGGATCGCCTCCTCGGCCGCGCGCGCGATCGTCTCCTCGGTCTCTTCGTAGATGTCGAGGATCTGGTCGGGCCGCAGGATGCCGAGGTCGGCGAGCAGCGCCGCGCCGTGGAGCAGCGGATCGCGCGCGTCGCTCTCGGCGATCTCGGTGCGCGACAGATAGGTCGATTGCACGTCCGATCCGGCATGGCCGTAGAGCCGGGTGCAGCCCATGTGGAGGAACACTGGCTTGCGCCGCTCGCGGGCGATCGCCGCCGCCGCGCGCGCGGTGCGCAGCGTGTCGAGCAGATCGAGCCCGTCGCACGCGAGATAGGCGAGTGCGGGGCGGCTGCGGAACGAAGCCGCGATCCAGCCTGACGGCGTGCGGGTGGAGATGCCGATGCCGTTGTCCTCGCAGGCGAAGATGATCGGCATCGGGATGCCCTGATAGGCGGCCCAGCCGGCGGTGTTGATCGCCCCTTGCGCGGTCGAATGGTTCGCCGACGCGTCGCCGAAGCTGCACAGCACGATCGAATCGGGGGCGAGCGGCCTGTCCTCCAGCCCGATCCGCGCGGCGATGCCGATGCTGAACGCGGCGCCCACCGCCTTGGGCAGGTGCGAGGCGATCGTGCTGGTCTGCGGCGGGATGGCGAGCGCCTTCGATCCGAGCACCTTGTGCCGCCCGCCCGAGATCGGGTCCTCCGCCGAGGCGGCGAAGCTCAGCAGCATGTCCCAGACCGGGGTCTGACCGGGGACCTGCTTCGATCGGTGGATCTGGAAGGCGGCGTCGCGATAGTGGAGGAAGGCCATGTCGCCGGGCCGCAACGCGGCGGCGAGCGCGGCATTGCCCTCATGGCCCGAGCTGCCGATTGTATAGAAGCCTTCGCCCCGCGCCTGCAGCTTGCGCGAGATGCGATCGAGCTGCCGACTCACCACCTGCGAGTGGAAAAGGTCCACCAACGCCGGTGCGGTGATGCCGGCATCGGCCAGCCCCAGCCGGGATCGCCGCGCGGGCAGGTCGCCCGATCGCAGCGCGGCGCGGAAATTCTCGTGGATCGTCTCAGCCGCGTCCATGGCGGCATCCCCATGCGGCCGACGCGACGTCGGCATCCTGCTGGCTCATCCGGGCCTTCGCTCTCTTCGTGGCCCGCAACGCGGCGGGGCCTTATCGTTTCACTGCCGCCTTCATGGCACAAATATCGGCGGCAGGCGAAGCCCGCGCGAGACTGGTCGCTATCGACGCCCCGGCCGCATTCCGCCGCAGCGGGCGCATAGTCGCGGCAGTTGGCGCATATCGCCGCCTTCGCCGCCAGCGATAGCCTGCTTCCCGATATCACAAGGGGAATGGGGTAGGATGATCCGATCGATCGGCATCGTTGGCTGTGGGCTCGCCGGTCTCGTCACGGCCAAGACGCTGAAGCAGTTCGGCTTCGACGTCCTTCTCTTCGAAAAGGAGGCAGACATCGGCGGCGTGTGGTCGGCCTCGCGCCGCTATCCCGGCCTGACGACGCAGAATCCGCGCGAGACCTATGCGTTCGCCGACTTCCCGATGCCGGCATCCTATCCGGAATGGCCGACCGGAGCGCAGGTGCAGGCCTATCTCGAATCCTATGTCGATCATTTCGGACTGCGCGACGCCATCCGGCTGAACAGCGAAGTGCTGTCGGCCCGGCCGGTCGCGGACGGATGGGCGCTCGTCACCCGCGATGCCGCGTCCGGCGCGACGAGCGACCGGCAAGTCGATTACCTGATCGTCTGCAACGGCATCTTCTCGATACCCGCCATTCCTCCGTTCGAGGGCGCGGACGCGTTCGTCGAGGCGGGCGGGCATATCCTGCACACCAGCCAGTTCACCGACGTCGGGCTGGCGCGCGGCCGGAACGTGATCGTGGTCGGCTATGGCAAGTCCTCCTGCGATGCCGCGGTCGCCATCTCGGGCGTGGCCGCCACCACCACGGTCGTCGCGCGCCACCTGATCTGGAAGATCCCGAAGAAGCTGGCGAAGCTGGTCAACTTCAAGCACCTGTTCCTCAACAGGCTGGGCGAGGGGCTGTTCCCCTACATCCGGATCAGGGGGTTCGAGAAATTCCTGCATGGGCCGGGCAGGCCGCTGCGGAACCTGATGATGAGGACGGTGCAGTTCGTCATCAGCCGCCAGCTCGGATTGAAGAAGATCGGTCTCGAACCGCCCGGCAAGCTCGAAACGATCGCGCGATCGACCGTCAGCCTGGTCACCGACGGCTTCTACGAGAAGATCGCGGCGGGCGAGATCGGCTTCCACAAGGCCGAGATCGCTTCGCTGCGCCCCGGCGAAGCGCGCCTCACCGATGGGACGACCATTCCTGCGGGCGTCATCGTCTGCGGGACGGGATGGCATCAGCGGTGCGATTTCCTCGCGCCCGACGTGCTGGCGAAGGTCACCGACAGCCAGGGCAATTTCCGCCTCTATCGTTCGATGCTGCCGGTCGGCGTCCCCCGGCTCGCGTTCAACGGATATAATTCCTCCTTCTTCAGCCAGCTGAACGCGGAGATCGGCGCCTTCTGGATCGCCGACATGCTCCGCGGCGGCGTGACGCTGCCCGACGATGCTGCGCAGAACGCCTATGTCGACGAACGGCTGGCGTGGATGGAGGCGCGCACCGACGGCAAGCATTCGAAGGGGACCAACATCATCCCCTTCTCCGTCCACCATATCGACGAACTGCTGCGGGAAATCGACCTGGAGCTGCCGGTCACGACGCGGATCAAGCATTGGTTCGTTGCGATCGATGCCGCCGACTATGCCGGATTGCTGCCGCGGCTGCTGAAGCGCCACGGCTTTTCCGGCGCATCGTCCACCATGGCCCGAGGGAGGAAATATGGCTCGGCTTGACGGAAAAGTCGCGATCGTCACCGGAGGCGCCGCCTCGATCGGCGCGGCGATCGTGCGCAAGCTGCACGCGGAAGGCGCGAAGGTGGCGGTCGCCGCGCGCAGCGCCGGCAAGGGGGATGCGCTGGCGGCCGAACTGGGTGACGGCGCGCTGTTCGTGCCCACCGACATCACCGACGACGCGGCGCTCGCAAGGCTCGTCGCGCGAACGGTCGACGCCTTCGGTCGGCTCGACATCGTCGTCAACAATGCCTGTTCCTATGGCGACGACGGCCCGGCCACGACGCGCGCCACATGGCTCGACACGCTCAACGTCAATGCGGTGTCGGCTGCCATCCTCGGCGAGACCGCCCGGCCCCATCTGAAGGCGGCGCGCGGCAACATCGTCAACATCGGCTCGATCTCGGGCCGGTTCGCGCATGTCGGCCGCTGGGCCTATCCCGTGTCCAAGGCGGCGCTCGCCCATCTGACGCGCGCGCAGGCAATGGATTATGCGGAGGACGGCATCCGGGTGAACATGGTCACGCTGGGGCACATCTGGTCCGATCCGTTCGACGGCCTGACCGGCGGCGATCGAGCCCATGCCGACGATGTCGCGCGCGATCTCAACCTGATCGGCCGCGTCGCCGATGCGGGCGAGGTGGCGAACGTCATCGCCTTCGTCGCCTCCGACGCGGCAAGCTACATGACCGGCAGCGAGACCTCGGTCGACGGCGGCTACGGGATGATGGGGCCCGAGCGCCGGGTGCCGTTGATGCCGCTATTGTCGGGCCAGGCCTGATGCGCGCCTGGAAGGTTGAGCGCGAGTGGCTGATGGCATAGCCTCTCCTGTCCCGCGGGCTGCCCGCGCCTCTCTTCCGGATGTCGGTCACGGCATCGGAGGTGGGCGGCGCTGCCGAAGCGGGCGCGCGGAGAATGCTATGCAAATGGCAGGGGAATTGAGGCGGCATGCGATCCTGAGCACCACGGATCTCGATCATGCCCGTCACGCCGTCGGCAGGATCTTCTGCCCCCATCGCCTTACGCCGGGCTCCGAGCTGGGAGAGGGCGTGGTTCGCTTCCACCATGCGCCGGTTCGCGCGCTCTCCGTCAACTGGGTCGATTATGGCCGGGACGTCGTGATCGACCCGGTGCCGTTCGAGAAATTCTACCTGTTGCAGATCCTCCGCTCGGGCAGTGCGGAGATCGGCTGCAACGGCCGGCGCTTCGCCCTGGCGGCCGGCGAGGCCAGCCTGCTCAATCCCGACGACGAGGTCAGCATGCGCTGGTCGGGGCATTGCCATAAGCTGATCGTCAGGGTCGAGCGCGCCGCGCTCGAGCGCTTCGCCGAGGACTGGTTCGGCTGCTATCTTCCCGGACCCCTGAATTTCGAGAACCGTCCGGGCTGGGAAACGCCCGAGCTCGCGGTCGCGCGCGGCCTGGTCGAGCTCATCGTGCAGGATTTCGAGAGCGGCGCCACGACGCTCGGCCATGCGAAGGCCCACCGGCATTTCGAGGAGGCGTTGTTCACCGCCTTGCTGATGAGTCGCCGGCATTCGCTGTCGGGCCACATGCAGGCTGGCGCGTCGGTGGTGCCGCGCGCAGTCAAGCGGGCCGAGGACTATATCGTGGCGCACGCGGCCGAGGATATCGGCATCGCCGATCTCGTTGCCGCGAGCGAGGTGTCGAACCGCACGCTGTTCGAAAGCTTCCGCCGCTTCCGCGGCGTCACGCCGATGCAGTATCTCCGGCGCTACCGGCTCGATCGCGTGCGCGAGGAACTGCTCGATCCCGATTCCGACGTGTCGGTGACGGACGTGGCGATGCGCTGGAACTTCGATCAGCTCGGGCGCTTCTCGTCCTACTACGCCTCGGTCTTCGGGGAAAAGCCGTCGCAGACCCTCAGGCGGGGACGCTCGTCCTGAGGGGCGATATCGCCGGGAAGGAATGGCGGAGAGGGTGGGATTCGAACCCACGGTACGGTTGCCCGCACAACGGTTTTCGAGACCGCCCCGATCGACCACTCCGGCACCTCTCCGCAGAGATGGAACGAATGGCCGTGGAGCCATCCGTCAGTCGATAGGGGCGGGGCCTTAGCGGACGGATTCGCGTTTGCCAAGCGTTGGCTTGCAAGTAACGGCGACTTCCCTACATTGGTCCCGTGATCCAGAAGAGCGTTTCCATCCCGGCGATGTCCGGCGCCCTGCACCAGGGAATCCTGTCGCCCAGCGTTTCGCATGCCCGTTTCGCGATTGGCGACGTCGTGCGCCACCGGCTGTTCGAGTTCCGCGGTGTCGTGTTCGACGTGGACCCGGTCTTCGCCAACAGCGAGGAATGGTATCAGGCGATTCCCGAGGACATGCGTCCGGCGAAGGACCAGCCCTTCTACCATTTGTTCGCGGAGAATAACGACAGCAGCTATATCGCCTATGTCAGCCAGCAGAATCTGGTGCATGACGAAAGCGACGAGCTGGTCGACCATCCGGCGATCGCGGGCTTGTTCGACAGCTATGCGGATGGCCGCTACCGGCTGCGCCGCGAGCATCGCCAATAGGCGGCGGGGCGATTCGCCGCCGGGCCTTTTCCGTCGGCGGATGATTCGCTCCGCGGCCGATATTTTCGGCCTCGGCCCCCGTCCATAAAGGTTGACTTTCAGGCGTCGTGCCTATAGCGAGCCGCTTTCCCGCGTGGGGCTGACGGCCACGAGCCGTCGCGTTTGCGCTAACAGTTTGAAGAAGTGATGAGGGCCATGTTCGCTATCGTGCGCACGGGCGGCAAGCAGTATCGCGTTGCCGCGGGAGACAAGATCGTCGTCGAGAAGCTTCCCGGTGAAGCCGGCTCGACCGTGTCGCTGGGCGACGTCCTGCTGGCCGGCGAAGGCGCCGAGCTGAAGGATGTGAAGGGCCTGACCGTTTCGGCCGAGATCGTCGCGCAGGCGAAGGGCGAGAAGGTCATCGTCTTCAAGAAGCGCCGCCGCCACAATTATCGTCGCCGGAACGGCCATCGCCAGCAGCACACGATCCTGAAGATCCTGTCGATCGGTGGCGAAGCCAAGGCGAAGAAGGCCCCGGCCAAGGCCAAGGCGGATACGCCGGCGGCCGCCGAAGCCTGATCGAAGAGCCAACGGAGTAGTTTGAGATGGCACATAAGAAAGCAGGCGGCTCTTCGCGCAACGGTCGCGATTCGGCCGGTCGCCGCCTCGGCGTGAAGAAGTTCGGTGGCGAGCTCGTCATTGGCGGCAACATCATCATCCGCCAGCGCGGCACCAAGGTCTATCCGGGCCGCAATGTCGGCATCGGCAAGGATCACACGCTGTTCGCGCTGACCGACGGCCGCGTCGCGTTCCACAGCGGCAAGCTTGGCCGCAAATATGTCAGCGTCGATACGCTGGCCGAAGCCGCCGAGTAACATCGGGCGAGCCCATATTCGGGTCGCCCAGAGGGCGACCCGATGGTCCGGCACGCCGGACCGATGAGGGAGAGGGTCGCAACCTCTCCCTTTTTCGTGTCTCCCTCCGGAAATTGTCGCTGCCCTGTAACCTTATCAGTTCACAGGCGTTTTCGGGGCGGCGGAGAGGAGATATCTGCATGTTCGCGCGTACCCAGCGGCTTTTGTTGCGTCCCGGCTGGAAGGAAGATGCGCCCGCGCTCGCCGCGGCGATCAATGATTTTTCGGTGGTCGGCAAGCTCGCCCGCGCCCCCTGGCCCTATCGGCTGGAGGATGCCGAGGCGTTCCTTGCAGCCGACCGCGGCCCATTGCCCGATTTCCTGATCTTCGCCCGCACCCATGGCGCGCCGCGCCTGGTGGGTGGGATCGGCCTGTCCGCATGCGACGACGGCGTCGAGCTTGGCTACTGGATCGCCCGTCCCTATTGGGGTCTCGGTTTCGCGACCGAGGCTGGCCGAGCGGTGGTCGACCTTGCCGATCGCGGGGTGCGGCTGCCGCAACTCATCGCCGGCCATTTCGCCGACAACCCCTCCTCGGCACGGGTCCTGCAGAAGCTCGGCTTCGTCGCCGCCGGTACGGTCAGCAACCGCACGTGCCGCGCGCGCAACTCGGTCGAACGCTGCATCGACTATGTCCGGCCGGCTTTTGCGCCGGGCCGCGGGGTTCCGGCGCTCCGGACCGGCTATGATCGCGAGGAGGCGATCGCGGCATAACGGCGCCCGCCGTCCTCTTTGCGATCCAGGACAAGTGCGGCTACTATCGCGCACAGAAAAATCTGCGCGGTGGGGCATGTCCGCGATGCTATCGCCGCGTCCAACGGGTCGGGGGACGGGTCGCCGTGCGGTTGCGCCGGCCCCCGGTTCGGCCATCGATGGTCAGGACCTCCAGATGCCGCATACACGTTCGCGCCTGTCGACCGATGAAATGCGGAGGCTCGCGCTTGAAGCTGCGCGCAGCATCCTGATTGACGAAGGCCCGCAGGCCGTGACGCTGATGGCGGTCGCCAAGCGGATCAACCGCACCCATGCCAATATCCTCCACCATTTCGGCTCGGCCGGCGAACTGCGCCGCGCGATGGCCGAGATGATGGTCGGCCGGGTCGCGGCCGAGATCGGGGCGAAGGTCGTCCGCGTGCGCGAGACCGAAGGCGACCTGCGTGAGATCGTCGACATCACCTTCGACGCCTTCGAGAAGCAGGGCATGGCGGCGCTGATGTCATGGATGATCCTGTCCGGCGAGCATGAGGGACTCGCCCCCATCCTCGATGCGGTTCACAACCTCGTCGAGGAACTGGGGGAGTATCGCGGTGCACCGCTGCGGCAGATCACGCAGATGCTCGTGCTCACCGCATTGGGGGAGGGGATGATCGGCGGCCCGATCGCCGACGCCCTCGAAGTCCCGCGCGAAACGGCGCGCGAGACCCTGGCCGCCCAGCTCCGGATCATGCGCGGCTGGTGATCGGATAAGCTGGGAGGGTTCTTTTCGCCGCCATTTCGTATAAAGGCGCGCGATGCATTTTCTCGATCAGGCCAAGATTTTCATACGCTCGGGCGCGGGCGGACCGGGAGCCGTCAGCTTCCGGCGGGAGAAATTCATCGAATATGGCGGCCCCGACGGCGGCAATGGCGGCAAGGGGGGCGACATCATCTTCGAGGCGGTGCCCGGCCTCAACACGCTGATCGACTTCCGCTATACCCAGCATTTCAAGGCGCAGCGCGGCCATGGCGGCGCCGGATCGAACCGTACCGGCGCCGGTGGCGAGGACCTGGTGATCAAGGTTCCGGTCGGCACCCAGATCCTGTCGGAGGACAAGGAACAGGTGCTGGCCGACTTCACCGTGCCGGGCCAGCGCCAGGTCTTCCTGCGGGGTGGCGACGGCGGCCGGGGCAATGCCAGCTACAAAACCTCGACCAACCGCGCGCCGCGCCAGCACGGCACCGGCTGGCCGGCCGAGGAGATGTGGGTCTGGCTGCGGCTCAAGCTGCTCGCCGATTGCGGGCTGGTGGGGCTGCCCAACGCCGGCAAGTCGACCTTCATCAACGCCGTCTCCAACGCCAAGGCGAAAGTCGGCGCCTATCCCTTCACGACGATCCGGCCGCAGCTCGGCGTGGCGACCCACAAGGGGCGCGAGTTCGTCGTCGCCGATATTCCTGGTCTGATCGAGGGTGCGGCCGAGGGGGCCGGCATCGGTGACCGCTTCCTGGGCCATATCGAACGCTGCCGGGTGCTGCTGCACCTGGTCGATGCGAGCGGCGACGATCCCGTCGGCGCCTATGAGATCGTCCAGGGCGAGCTCGACGCCTATGGTGCGGGGCTGGCCGACAAGCCGCAGGTGCTGGCGCTCAACAAGATCGACGCGGTCGATGCCAAGACGCTCGACAAGCTGGCGAAGAAGCTGGCGAAGCTCAGCGGTGGCGAAGTGATGCGCCTGTCGGGAGCGAGCGGCGAGGGATTGCCGCCGGTGCTCGACAGGATCATCGAGATATTGGGCCCGGCGCCCGAGACGACCGCGGCCAACGAGAATGACGAGCCATGGTCGCCGATCTGACGCCGGCCGCTTCCCGCTTCACCCCCGCCGCCTGCCCCCGCCTGGTCGTCAAGATCGGCTCGGCGCTGCTCGTCGATCCCGACGGGAGGGTGCGGCGCGATTGGCTGCGGGGCGTCGTCGCCGATATTGCCGCGCGGCACCGCGCGGGGCAGCGGATCGCGGTCGTCTCTTCGGGCGCGATCGCCCTCGGCGCGCGGCGGCTTGCGCTGCCCAAGGGCGGACGCGCCAGCCTGGAGGATGCGCAGGCTGCGGCCGCAACCGGCCAGATCGCGCTATCGCATTGCTGGGCCGAGCTGCTCCATGCCGAGGGGCTCACCGCGGCGCAGATCCTCGTCACGCTCGACGATCTCGAGGATCGCCGCCGCTATCTGAACGCCGCCTCGACGCTTCATCGGCTGCTCGGCCTGGGCGTGGTACCGGTGATCAACGAGAATGATTCGGTCGCTACGGCGGAGATTCGCTTCGGCGACAACGACCGGCTCGCCGCCCGCATCGGCCAGGCTGCCGACGCGGGCGGGGTGATCCTGCTGTCCGACATCGACGGGCTCTACACCGCCAACCCGCATCGCGACCCGACCGCGCGGCTGGTGCCCGAGGTGGCACGCATCGACGCGCGCATCCGTGCGATGGCCGATGCCGATTCGGCCTCGGGCATGGGATCGGGCGGGATGATCTCCAAGCTGGAGGCGGCGCGCATCGCGCAACGCTCGGGCGCCCATCTCGCGATCATCACCGGCAAGCGCGATCATCCGCTTGCGGCGTTCGACGCCGACCATCGCGGCACCGTCTTCCTGGGCGAGAAGATCGGCACCGCGCGCAAGGCCTGGCTGGCCGGGCGGCTTACCGCCAAGGGCCGGATCGAGGTCGACGACGGCGCGGTCGGCGCGCTCGCGCAGGGGCGCAGCCTGCTCGCCGCCGGCGCGGTCCGGGTCGAGGGGCGCTTCGCGCGCGGCGACGTGGTCGACATCGTCGGGCCTGACGGCCAGGTGATCGCGCGCGGCCTGATCGAATATGACACGGTCGACGCGGCGAAGATCGTCGGCCGGCGCAGCAATGCGCACGAGCAGATCCTCGGCTATGCACCGCGTTCGGCGCTGGTCCATCGCGATCATATGGTCCTGTTGTGATCCTCGCCATCACCGGCGGCACGGGCTTCCTCGGCGGTCATGTCCTGCGCATCGCCGCCGAGCGCGGGCACAGCCTTCGCGCGCTGGCCCGTCGTCCCCAGCTCCCGCGCCCTCATGTCGAATGGGTGGCCGGAACGCTCGATGATCACCGGAGCCTGGCCGAACTGTGCGAGGGGACGGATGCCGTCCTCCACATCGCGGGCGCGATCAACGCACCGGATCTGGCGGGCTTCGTCGCCGCCAACGTCACCGGCACCGCATCGCTGCTGACGGCCGCCGAAGCGGCCGAGGTCGCGCGATTCATCCACGTCTCGTCGCTGTCGGCGCGCGAGCCCGACCTGTCGAACTACGGCTGGTCGAAGGCCGCGTCGGAAGCGCTCGTCGCCCAGTCACCGCTCGACTGGACGATCGTTCGCCCTCCCGCCATCTACGGCCCCGGCGACCGCGAGATGTTGGAACTGTTCCGGATCGCGCGGGCGAAGGGCGTGCTGCCGCTACCGCCGAAAGGGCGGCTGTCGCTGATCGAGGCCGGGGACATGGCCCGGCTGCTGCTCGACCTGGCTGAAGCGCCCGCCGCGGTCGGACGAACCTACGAGCCCGATGACGGAGCCGAGAACGGCTATAGCCATCGCGAATTCGGTAAGCTCATCGGCGCGGCGGTCGGACGTCCGGGCGTGCTGGCGCTGCCGGTGCCCGGCTTCGCGCTGCGGCTCGCGGCGACCGCCGAACGCTTCCGCCTCGGCGACAAGGCGAAGCTTACGCCCGACCGGGTCCGCTATTTCTGTCATCCCGACTGGGTCGTGACGCAGCGGCCGCCGGCCGAGATCTGGGAACCCCGGGTGGGTGGCGCCGAGGGGCTGAAGGCCACCGCCGACTGGTACCGCGCGCAGGGCTGGCTGTAGGGGAACGGCGGGCTCAGCCGATCCCCATGGTGAAGTGGAGCACGAAGGCGATGAAGCTGAGCACCAGCCCGGTGACCATCACCCGATAGGCATAGCCGAGCAGCCGGTACTTCTTGCGCGCCAGCACCCGGCCGTTCTGGTAGATGTCATGGGCGAAGGCCTCGAACACCGCTTCGTGGGTCTGCACCGTCTTGAGCATCATCGCGACGAATTCCTCTTCGCTCAGCTGGCTGAACGAACCGAAGAACAGCAGGTTCGCGGGTCCGTCGGGGCGGGGCGCGGCCTTGGTCGACGGCAGCACCGCCATCACCGCGAGCAAAGCCGCCAGGAAGGCCGCCGCACCCAGGATCAGCAGCGCGACCGCGGGCCCGGTCCCGGCCTTGGCCTGACCGATCGTCACGGTGAAGATGACGAAGGTCGTGCCCATCAGCAGATTGGCCTTCTGGTCGGCCATCTGGCTGAGCTGATACTGTATCTGTTGCGTGGTGCGGAGCAGATGAATGAAATCCGGCGCGTAAACGCGCGGGCCGTTGGGATTGACGGGATCTGTCGACACATAGCCCCCTGGAGCGACATCCGATCGTCGCGTTTATGCATCGCGAACCGGCGGCTGCCAAGCGCCGCCGTTTGCTTGCCCCGATGCCGCCGCAATCGCTTGTCATGCGCGGCCCAACGACCTTAAGGACATGGCATGAGCAGCAGAGAAGACATCTTCACCCGCGTCGCCGAGCAGATCGAGCCGTTCAACAAGAAGGGCATCGACCTGGCCGAGACGACGACCTTCGCCGGCGATCTCGAATGGGACAGCCTGACGGTCATGGATTTCGTCGCGGCGGTGGAGGATGAGTTCGACATCATCATCACGATGAACATGCAGGCCGAGATCGAGACTGTCGGCCAGCTCGTCGATGCCGTCGCCAAGTTGCGGGGCTGACCCGGTGGCCGATCTC
The DNA here is from genome assembly GCF_900167915.1 of Rhizorhabdus histidinilytica. Taxonomy (GTDB): domain Bacteria; phylum Pseudomonadota; class Alphaproteobacteria; order Sphingomonadales; family Sphingomonadaceae; genus Rhizorhabdus; species Rhizorhabdus histidinilytica. The sequence goes on from NZ_FUYM01000002.1 coordinate 378,410, forward strand.
CTTTCCAAGTTCGACCCGCTGATCGCCGAGCGCGAGGCGCTGCTCGCCACCGGGGTGCGCGATCCTTACGCCATCGTGATGGACAAGGTGCTGTCGCCGACCGAGGCGATGATCAACGGCAAGAAGACGATCCTGCTCGGCACCTATAATTACATGGGGATGACCTTCGATCCGGACGTCATCGCCGCGGGCAAGCAGGCGCTCGACGAATTCGGCTCGGGCACCACCGGCAGCCGCGTGCTCAATGGCACCTATCAGGGCCACAAGGCGTGCGAGGATGCGCTCAAGGCCTTCTACGGCACCGATCACGCGATCGTCTTCTCGACCGGCTACCAGGCCAATCTCGGGATGATCTCGACCCTGGCCGGCAAGGGCGACTACATCATCCTCGACGCCGACAGCCACGCTTCGATCTATGACGGCTGCTGGCTCGGCGACGCGGAGATCGTGCGGTTCCGACACAATTCGGTCGAGGACCTCGACAAGCGGCTCGGCCGCCTGCCGGCCGAGGCGGGCAAGCTCGTCGTCCTCGAAGGCGTCTATTCGATGATGGGCGACATCGCCCCGCTCAAGGAGATGGTCGCCGTCTCGAAGAAGCACGGCGCGATGATCCTCGTCGACGAGGCGCATGGCATGGGCTTCTTCGGCGAACATGGCCGCGGCGTGTTCGAGGAGGCCGGGGTCGAAGCCGATGTCGACTTCGTCGTCGGCACCTTCTCCAAGTCGGTCGGCACGGTCGGCGGCTTCTGCGTCTCCAACCATCCGAAGTTCGAGGTGCTGCGCCTCGTCTGCCGACCCTATGTCTTCACCGCCTCGCTGCCGCCATCGGTGGTCGCGACCGCGGCGACTTCGATCCGCAAGCTGATGCACGCGGGCGACAAGCGCGCGCATCTGTGGAAGAATTCGCGCCGCCTGCACCAGGGCCTGCGCGACATGGGCTACAAGCTCGGCACCGAGACCGCCCAGTCGGCGATCATCGCGGTGATCCTGACCGACATGGCCCAGGCGGTCACGCTCTGGCAGGGCCTGCTCGAAGCGGGGCTCTATGTGAACACTGCCCGTCCGCCCGCGACGCCGGCGGGCATGTTCCTGCTGCGCTGCTCGCTGTGCGCCGAACATAGCGACGAACAGGTCGAGCAGATCCTGGGCATGTTCGAAAGCGCGGGACGCGCCACGGGGGTAATCCCCTGAGCTTTCCAACGCTTCGTCGGATTGGCGGCTTTGCCCATCGCTGCGGCTGCGGTACAATGCGGCCATGGCGACGTTCTCTCCCGACGCCTTGAGACGGGGTCTGTCCCCGGCGACGCAGCGTGCGCTCGCGGCAGCGGTCCTCGCCCTCACGGCGCTGGGCCTGCTCGTCGCCGTCGTCATGATGGTGGCGCAATCGAACGCCGCGCGCGACGATGCGCTGCGGCGCGAGCAGCACAGCTACGATATCATGGTGCTGACCCGGTCGCTTGATGCGTCGCTCGCGCGTTCGGAAGCCGCGCTCGGCCGCTATGTGGTGAACGGCGATCGCAAGGTCGGCACCATCTATTACGACGAATGGCGCCGGGCGATGAGCCAGCTCCGCCAGCTCGACAAGCTGGTCGGTGAACAGGCCGATCAGGTCAAGCTGGTCCGCCAGCTCGAACGGCTGGCGAACGAACGCGACAAGGAACTGACCGCGGCGGCGTCTTTCGCCAATGTCGGGAAGGGCTGGTACGCGATCGGCATGTTCAACAAGGCTGGCGAATCCCCCAATGTCGCCGCCATATCCGCGACCCTCGAAAGCATCGCCGCCAATGAACGGGCGCGGCTCGGCGTGCGGTCCGAGGCGACCTTCTTCTCGGCCGAACGGGCCAACGGCTTCGCGACGCTGCTCTCGGTGCTCGGCCTCGTCCTGATGGGCCTTGCCATCCTGCTAGGCTGGCTGGCTGCTGCCGCAGCGGCGCAGCGCGCCCATGCCGCCGAACAGGCCGAAGCCGAGGCCGACCGCGCCTCGCAGCTGGAAGCCGCCGTCGCCGAACGCACGCGCGAACTGCGCGAGGCCAACGATCGGCTGCGCGAGGAGAGCGAGACACGGGTGCGCGCCGAGGCGCAGCTCGCCCAGGCGCAGAAGATGGAAGCCGTCGGCCAGCTCACCGGCGGCATCGCGCACGATTTCAACAATATGCTGGCGGTGGTGGTCGGCGGGCTCGATCTCGCCCGGCGCAAGATCGCGCAGCGCCCGGCCGAGGCGGGCGTCCATCTCGACGGCGCGATGGAAGGCGCCGACCGCGCGGCGGCGCTCACCCGCCGCCTGCTGTCCTTCGCCCGCGCCGAACCGCTGCTGCCCGACGCGGTGCTGCCGGCCAAGCTGGTCGCGGGCATGAACGTCCTGCTCGACCGGACGCTCGGCGAGCGCGTCACCGTCCATGTCGACACGGCGGGCGCGCACTGGCCGATCTGGGCCGACGCGCACCAGCTCGAAAATGCGATCCTCAACCTCGCCGTCAACGCCCGCGACGCGATGGAGGGGGCGGGGCGGCTCGACATCTCGGTGGCCGACATCACGGTTGCGGCCGGCGATCCAGCCGACGTCAAGCCGGGCGACTATGTCCGGATCAGCGTCGCCGACACCGGCTGCGGCATGTCCCCGCAGGTGCTGGCCCGCGCCTTCGAACCCTTCTTCACGACCAAGCCGGTCGGCAAGGGCACCGGCCTCGGCCTTAGCCAGATCTTCGGCTTCGTGCGCCAGTCGCACGGCGACGTCCGCGTCGATTCGGAAGTGGGCAAGGGCACGACCATCTCGCTCTACCTGCCGCGCTATCATGGCGTGGCGGCGGAACGGAACGACGCCGTCGCCGACCGGACCGCGCGGCCCAAGGTCGGGGCGCTGTCGATCCTGCTGGTCGAGGACGATCCTCGAGTCCAGGCATCGACCCGCGCCGGGCTGACCGAGCTCGGCCACATCGTCCGCGCCTGCGCCTCGGGCGAGGAAGCGCTGGCGATGCTGTCGGAGGACGGCGGCGTCGACCTCGTCCTGACCGACGTTATGATGCCGGGGATGACGGGCCCCGAACTGGTCGGCAGCATCGGCCGCGACTATCCCGACATCGCCGTGCTGTTCGTCACCGGCTATGTCGGCGAAGCCGGGCAGAGCGACGACTTCGCGGGCTATGAGGTGCTCCGCAAGCCCTTCACCATCGCGGCGCTCGGCAACGCCGTCGCCCGCGCGATCGACCGCCGCGGCAAGCCGCCGACGTCGCAAGCGGCTTAGCGTCGGTTAGACGTCACCCAGCGAAGGCCGTGGTGACGCTGAAGAAATCTTCCTACTTCACCGCGCCCTTCGCCAGCAGGCGGGGGAGGAGGGCGATGGCGCCGAGGATCGGCCAGCGGCGCTGCCACGGCTTGATCTCGATCGCGGCGCCGGCGTGGCGGTTGATCTTCCAGGCGAGGTAATCGATCCCGCCGGCATAGGTGGTGGTGGCCTTGGCCAGCCGGGCGAGGGTCAGCGCCTTGCCTTCGCGCCGCCGCCGGGCCCAGAGCCTCTCTCCCGCGCGGCGTTCGGCGGTGGTGAGCGGGCGGGCGAAGACGACCTCGTCCCCCTCGATCGCCGCATCGATCGCGGCGGCGGCGAGGGCCGGAAGGGTGAAGCGGCGATAGCGATCGGGATCGGCATCGACCACCGAACCGGCGCGGCCCTTGCGCTCGGCGCGCAGCTCTGCGCCATAGGTCAGCGCGAAGGCCTCGCCCCACAGCCGGTCGATGGTGATGCGGTCGGCGATCATCGGGCGGGCGGCGGCCAGCAGGGCGGGGGCGGCGAGGCTCGTCGCGACGATGCTCGCCTCGCGCGCCGCCGCGTCGGCGGCCCAGACGAGCCGCGACGGCTGGGCGAAGCGCGCCCAGACCGACACGTTGCGCGTCGCCGAAGAGGCGAGACGGGCGAAGTCGGCCTCGCTCAGCACCGCATATTTGGCGACCAGCCCGTCATGCTCGAACGGGAAGACGTTGGGCGGCAGCAGGCGATTGGCGAAGGCGAACCAGCCCTTGCCGAAGGCGTCCGCATAGTCCGAGACGATCAGGTAGAAATCGAGCATCAGCCCGTCGAGATTGGCTTCGCGCAGGCAGGACCCGTAGAACAGCACGGCGCGCGCGGCCGCCGGATACTGTACGGCGATCGCTTCGGCCATAGCGGCGACGCGCCGGTCGACCGGTTCGGCCAGCTCCGCCGCCACCAGCGCTTCGAGGTCCATGCCGCTGCCCGGTTCAGGCGGCGAGGCGCAGGAAGGGCACCGGCGGCGTGGTCTTCAGGATGATCGGTTTGCCCGCGTCGGCCTGGAATATCTCGCCGTCGAGGATCACGCTGGAGCGCTCGCCCTCGATCTTGATCTCGTCGCCGCGCTCGAAATGGACACCGTCCATATTGCCGCGGCCAACCCGGCCGAAGATGCCCGCGAACAGCGCGCGCAGCAGCGGCATGGGGCGCTGCTCGACCACCATCATCTGCAGCGATCCCGAGGCTGCGCTGTTGCCCGTGCTGCTGCCCAGCAGCAGCTTGTGCAGCGTCGTGACGATCAGCAGCGAGAAACGGCCCTGCAACTGGCCGTGCCGCATCATCGACACCTTCATGGGGCGGGCGGCGGGCGGCAGGAAGGCGGTACGGATGCCGAGGATCAGCGTGACCAGCACCGCGATCGCGGTCAGGAAATGGCTGATACCGTTGGGCAGGCCGAGCGGATAGATCTTGTTGCGGCAATAGAGGATCGTGTCGGCGAGGCCGGCGCCGCCGAGGAACATGCCCAGCACCGGGCGGGTGCCGTCGGCGCCGTCGGACAGGGCGATCAGCTCGCGCACCACGACATGGTCGTCGATGCCGTTGCGGGCGATCTCCATCACCCGCTCGAGCGCCGCGATCGGATCGCCGACGGCGCCCAGGTCGAGCGCGATCAGGTTGGTCTTGCCGTTGGGCAGCACCGCCACCGGCGGCGGCGACCCGTCGAAATGGTCGCCAAGATAGAGTTCGGTCAGCGCGGCCTGCACCGTGCCGTCGCCGCCATTGACCACCAGCACCTTCGGATTGACCCGGGCGATGGTGCGCAGCGCCTCGCCGATCTGCTCGACCGACTCGACTTCATAATGGAAGATGTCGCTGTGCGAGGCACAGAAGCTCCGCATCCGCGGCAGCATCGACAGATTGCCCGTCGAGCGCGGATTGGACAGGAGCGCGACCGCCGCCATCGTCAGCGCGCCGCCATCGCGAGCGGACCGAACGAGCCGCCCTGGACATAGTTGAGGACGACCGGCACCCGAGTGACGCCATGGACGGTCACCTGCACCTTGTCGGGATTGGGCTTGCGCCGGAAGATCACGTCCATCAGCGACAGCTTCGGATTGCCCGACATGCCGCCGCCGTCGTTCATGCCGGTCTTGCCCGATCCGTCGATGTCATGGCGGACCGAGACGGCATAGTTGCCGTTGGCCGGGACGGGGACGCAGATGTCGGCCGCGCCCGAAGCCGGAACCGGCACGTCAACCCGGCGCAGCCAGGTGCCCTTTTCGAAATAACGGGTCGGATTGCCGCCATAGGACTGGACCCGGAGCATGCCGGTACGCTTCTTGAAGCCTTCGACATGGACCAGCATCGCAGGGCCGCCGCCCTCGCACGCGGTCGCGTCGGGACCGAGCATAGCTGCCCCTGCCGCGGCCGGCAGAGCCGCCACAAGCGAGAGTCCAACCATCCCAGCCACAAGTTTCGACATGACCTCACTACTCCTGGAAGCTATAGCCATCCGCGAACGCATGGCCGGCACACCGCCCCCATGAGTCGGAAGGTGGGCTGCGATTGCGGCCAGAACATGGTCACGGGGCGTCGAAAAATTGAGATTTGACACGCTGACCGACCGCTATGTCGCCCGACTCATCGCCACGCCGCTGCTCGCGACGCTGGTGATCGCCGCGATGTTGCTGACCCTCGACAAGATGCTGCGGCTGTTCGACTTCGTCGTGTCGGAGGGCGGGCCGGTCAGCGTCGTATGGCGGATGCTCGCCAATCTGATCCCGGAATATATGTCGCTGGGCATTCCGATTGGGCTGATGCTCGGCTGCCTGCTCGCTTTTCGCAGGCTGGCGCTGTCGTCCGAGCTAGACGTGTTCCGCGCGGTGGGGATGAGCTACGGCCGGTTGCTTCGGGTACCCTATTATTATGCGGTCGCGCTCGCCCTCCTCAATCTTGCCATAGTCGGCTTCATCCAGCCTTATTCCCGCTACGCCTATGAAGGGCTGCGCTTCGAGCTGCGCTCCGGTGCGCTCGGCGCCTCGATCAAGGTCGGCGAGTTCACCAAGCTCGGCAAGCGGATGACGATTCGGGTCGAAAGCAGCCGCGAGGGCGGACGCGAGCTGTCGGGTATCTTCGTGATGACCGAATCGAAGGACGGCAAGAGCCTGGCGGTGACCGCCGAGCACGGCCAGTTCCTGGCCACCGACGATCCCGACACGATCATCCTGCGGCTCCAGAAGGGCGTGCTCGTCCATGACGCGCCTCAGTTCAAGGAACCGCGCGTGCTCCAGTTCGTCGGTCACGACCTGCCGATCGATCTGCCGAAGATGGAGGCGTTCCGCCAGCGCGGCGGTCGCGACCTCGAAATGACGATGCCCGAGCTGGTGGTGACGGCGCACCGGGCGACCACGCCGGCCAAGCAGCGCGCCCAGTTCCGGTCCGAATTCCACTTCCGGCTGGTCGAGGTGGCGACGATGTTCCTGCTGCCGATGCTCGCGCTCGCGCTGGCGGTGCCGCCCAAGCGATCCTCATCGGCGCTCGGCGTGTTCCTGTCGATCGTGATGATCGTGACCCAGCACAAGATCAACGAATATGCGGCATCGGTCGCGGCGCTCGGCCGGATCGATCCGCTGATCGCGCTGTGGGTGCCGTTCCTCGCCTTCGCCGCGCTGGTGTGGTGGATGTACCGCACCATCGCCCATGTGCCGGGCGGACAGCCGATCGGCGCGCTCGAACGCGGCGCCGACAAGGCGGTCAAGTCGGTCGTGCGCTGGATCCGCTTCGGCCGGAAGGAGGCGGCATGAACATCTCCTTCTTCGCGTCGCGGACCATGACCTTCTACATGGCCCGGATGTTCCTGGTGCGCTTCGCGGCGGTGCTGGCGGCGCTGGTGATCGTGCTGATGGCGCTCGACCTGCTCGGGGAATCGGGGGACATCCTCGCCTATCCGGGCAATGGCGACGCGCAGCTCTGGCTCTACGTCACGCTGCGCACGCCGCAGATCATCGCGCGTTTCCTGCCCTTCGCGGCGCTGCTCGCGACCCTGATCACCTTCGTCACGCTGAACCAGAACAGCGAGATCATCTCGATGAAGGCAGCGGGCATCTCGGCGCACCAGATCCTGGCGCCGCTGGTGGTGGCCAGCCTCGGCGTCGGCATCGTCTCCTTCACCTTCAACGAACGGGTGGTGGCGCGCGCGACCGCGACGCTGACCGCCTGGCAGGACGCCGATTACGGCCCGATCCCGCGCGATCGCGGCATCGTTCCCAATGTCTGGGTGCGCGACGGCGACGATCTGATCCACGCCGCGGCGGTGCGCGGGCGGGGAAGGCAGGCGCGGCTCGACAGCGTCACCATCTACGATCGCGACGGCGGCCGGCTGATTTCGATCATCGAGGGCGCTCGCGCCGTCCAGGCCGGCGGCGGCTGGCGGGTCGCCGGCGCCAGCCGGTTCGACGTGGCCAAGGGGGTGACCGTTCGGCTCGCCAGCTTCGATTTCGCGAAGGGGGTGACGGCGGACCGCTTCACTCTTGCGAACGTCGATCCGGCGTCGAAGTCGATCGTCCAGCTCCGCACGGCGATCGCCGATCTCGACGCGGCGGGCCGGCCGACCGGGCCGCTGCGCGCGGGACTGTGGCACAAGCTGTCGGGGCCGCTGTCGGCGGTGCTGATGCCGTTGCTGGCCGCCGTCGCCGCCTTCGGCCTTGCCCGGTCGGGCCACCTGTTCGTCCGCGCAGTGATCGGCATGGCGCTCGGCTTCGCCTATTTCGTCGCCGATAATTTCGCGCTGGCGATGGGCAATCTCGGCGCCTATCCGCCCTTCCTGGCCGCCTGGGCGCCGTTCCTCCTGTTCCTGCTGATCGGCGAAACGGTGCTGATTCGGACCGAAGAATAGCTTTTTCGACGCCATGCGGTCGTAAAAGCGCCGCATTGCCAATTCAGATCGCAATCCCATATGGGCCCCGGTCAGGGGCGGTTTTCGAATTCGAGGTTTGCGTGAAGCTGTCGGCCATCAAGCCCGCCTTCTGGGCCAAGGAACATCATCTCGACCGCATGACGCTGCGGGAGCTGTGGATCGCCTATTTCCAATATCCGGCGATCATCGGCTATCTGCTGTGCGCCGCGATCGCGATCGGGTTGTACTTCCGTTACCCGGCGCCGGTGCTGCCGACGGCGGCGGCGGTGATCGTCTCGGTCTTCGTCTATCCGCTCGTCTGGTACTGCCTGCACCGCTGGGTGCTGCATAGCCGGTGGATGTTCAAGGTGCCCTTCCTGGCGTCGACCTGGAAGCGCATCCACTATGATCATCATCAGGACCCCAACCGGCTCGAGATATTGTTCGGCGCGCTCCACACCACGCTGCCGACGATCGCGCTCGCGACCGCCCCGATCGGCTATCTGATCGGCGGCACCGGCGCCGCGCTGGCCGCCTTCGCGACCGGGCTGATCACGACCTGCATCTACGAATTCTTCCACTGTATCCAGCACCTCGCCTACAAGCCGAAGCGCAAGTGGGTGATGGAGATGAAGGCACGCCACATGGCCCATCATTTCCATGACGAGCGCGGCAATTACGGCATCACCAACTATTTCTGGGACAAGCTCTTCCGCACCTATTACGAGCGGATCGACAAGGACAAGAAGAGCGAGACGGTGTTCAACCTCGGCTACACGCCCGAGGTGGCGGAGCGCTATCCCTGGGTGGCGCGCCTGTCCGGCGGGGTCGCGACCGGCCATCCGAGCCAGCGCATCCCGCACTGATGTCGCTCGTCATCCGTCCCGTTGCCGGAAAGGCGGACCGCAAGCGCTTCGTCGAGCTGGCCTATACCCTCAACGCGAAGGACCCGAACTGGGTGCCGCCGCTCCGGGTCGAGGCGCTTGAGCTGATCACGCCGGGCAAGAACCCCTTCTACGAGCATGCCGAGCAGCAGCTGTTCCTGGCGGAGCGGGGCGGCAAGCCGGTCGGGCGCATCTCGGCGCATTTCGACCGGCTGTGGCATGCGATGCCGGCCGAGCAGGGCGGCGGACCCGGCATCGGCAATTGGGGTCTGCTAGAGGCGGTCGACCGGGAGGTTGCGACCGCGCTGATCGCGCAGGCCGAGCAATGGCTGCGCGACAAGGGCATGACCAGCGTCATGGCGCCGCTGAGCTGCTCGATCTGGGAGGAGCCGGGCCTGCTCGTCCAGGGACACGATCATCCGCCGACGGTGATGATGGGACATGATAATCCGGCCTATCAGGGCTGGATCGAGCCCCTCGGCTATAAGGGGATCAAGGATCTCCTGACCTACGATCTCGACATCACCCAGGATTTCCCCCCGCTCGTCCAGCGGATCGTAAGCTCGGGCGAGCGCAATGCGCGCATCCGCATCCGCAAGGTCGACAAGAGCCGCTTCGACGAGGAAGCCCAACTGATCCTGTCGATCCTCAACGATGCTTGGTCGGACAATTGGGGGTTCGTGCCGATTACCCCGGCCGAGATCGCCTATACCGGCAAGAAGCTGAAGCCGATCGTGTTCGAGGACCTGATCCGCGTCGCGGAGGTGGACGGCGAACCGGTCGCCTTCATGATGACCTGGCCCGATCTCAACGAGCTGATGGCCGATCTCGACGGGCGGCTCTTCCCCTTCAACTGGGCCAGGCTGCTGTGGCGGCTGCGCAAGCCGCAGGTGAAGACGATGCGCGTGCCGCTGATGGGCGTCGTCAAGAAGCTGCAGGCCACCCGTCTCGCCAGCCAGCTCGCCTTCATGATGATCGAGTACATCCGCCGCGATTCGGTCGCAAACTATGGCGCGACGCGCGGCGAGATCGGCTGGATCCTCGAGGACAATCAGGGAATGCGCTCGATCGCCGAGACGATCGACAGCCGGGTCAACAAGACCTACCGGATCTATTCGAAGGATCTTTGAGGGTCGCCGCGCGCGCGCGGCCGTCATTTACGCGAACCGGATCGGAGGGACCATGCCTCTTCATAGCTGGTGGCTTTTCGTCTGCGCGACCTTCGTGATCTCGGCGATGCCGGGGCCGAACATGCTCCATGTGATGACGCAGAGCATGCGCCACGGCTTCCGGCGAGCGTTCTTCACCATGGCGGGCTGCCTGCTCGCGCTGCTCGGCCTGTTCGGCCTGTCGGCGATGGGGATGAGCGCGCTGATCGCGGCGGTGCCGCAGCTCCTGACCGTGATCAAGGTGGTCGGCGCGGCCTATCTGATCTGGATCGGTATCAAGGCTTGGCGCGACGACATTCCGCCGATCGACATCGACGCCGGCGCCGCCCAGTTGAACGGCCGTACCGCAGGCGAATTGTTCCGGGCGGGCGTGCTGATCAGCCTCAGCAACCCCAAGGCCCTGATCTTCGCCGCGGCCTTCTTCCCCCAGTTCGTCAGCCCGGCGCTGCCGAAGGCGCCGCAGTTCGCGATCCTGCTCGCCACCTTCGTGGTGATCGAAGGCGGCTGGTATCTGACTTATGCGACCGGCGGCCGGACGCTGGCGCGCTATCTGCGCCGCGCCGAATGGCAGCGCCAGGTCAGCCGTATGAGCGGCGCGCTGTTCGTCCTGTTCGGCCTGTCGCTGCTGGCGTGGCGCGAACGATGAGGAGAGCGAAGTGACCATAGACGATATCGACGACAAGCATGCCGCTACGGCCTTCCGCCGGCTGGTCCGCCACCTCCAGCACCGCGACGATGCGCAGAACGTCGACCTGATGGGGCTGGCCGGCTTCTGCCGCAATTGCCTGTCCGACTGGCTCGCCGAGGCGGCGGGCGGTGCGATCGACAAGGATGCGGCGCGCGAGGCGATCTACGCCATGCCCTATTCGGAATGGAAGGCGAAGCAGCCGCCCGCTACCGCCGAGCAGCTCGCCCGGATGGATGCGAGCGTGGCGAAGAACAAGGCCGGCTGATCCGCGAGCTTTTACCTGACCCGCTCCTCAGGAGGAGCGGCGGTGGGGGCGCTCAACGAAACGCACGATGTTCTAGCGCAAGGTGATCCAGGTCGGCGCGTGGTCGCTGGCCTTCTCCAGCGCGCGGGTATCCTTGTCGACCCCGGCATCGGTCAACCGGTCGGCGGCGGCCGGGCTCAGCATCAGATGGTCGATGCGGAAGCCGGCGTCGCGCTGCCAGGCGCCGGCCTGATAGTCCCAGAAGGTGTAGACCGGTCCATGCGGATGAATGGTCCGCACCGCATCGGTCCAGCCTGCGTTGCACAGGCGCCGGAAGGCAGCGCGGCTCTCGGGCTGGGTGAGCGCGTCGCTCGCCATCGCACGTTCGGAGAAGACGTCGTCGGTCGACGGGGTCGGGATGACGTTGTAGTCGCCCGCCAGCACCACCGGCATCTCGCCCGCCCACAGTTCGGCGGCATGGTCGATCAGCCGGTCGAACCAGGCGAGCTTGTAGTCGAACTTCGGCCCCGGCACCGGATTGCCGTTGGGCAGATAGATCGAGGCCACGATCACCCCGTTCACCTCGGCCTCGATATAGCGGCTGTGGCTGGGATCGGGGTCGTCCGGCAGGCCCTTGCGCCGCTCGACCGGCTGTGTCCCCTTGGCGAGGATCGCGACGCCGTTGAAGCCCTTCTGCCCGTGCCAGATCGCGCCGTAGCCTGCGGCCTCGATCTCGGCGATCGGGAAGGTCTCGTCGGAGGTCTTGATCTCCTGCAGGCAGGCGACGTCGGGTGCCTTCTGCTCGAGCCATTCGACGAGGCGGGGGAGACGGGCCTTGATCCCGTTGATGTTGAAGGTCGCGATCTTCATGCGGCGGGGATAGCGCGGTCGGAGGGCAGCGTCACCCGTAGAACTGCACGTCATTCCGGCCGGGATCTCGGGAGAGAGGAGAAGAGGTCGAGGCAGGGCCTCCCAAGATTCCGGCCTCCGCCGGAATGACGGTCGCCGTCAGACCGAAAAGCTGGAACCGCAGCCGCAGCCGGAGGCGGCGTTGGGATTGGTGACCCGGAAGGCCGCACCGCCCAGCGATTCGACATAGTCGACCGCGCCGCCGCGCACGAGGTCGAGGCTCATCGGATCGACCACCAGCGTCACGCCATCGCGGGTGGCGACGGTGTCGTCCTCGGCCGGGGCGTCGGCCAACTCGAATTTGTATTGGAAGCCGGCACAGCCGCCGCCGTCGATCGCGAGCCGCAATATGGCCGGCTTGCCGGTCTTGCTGGCGATCAGGGCGACCCGCGCCGCAGCGGACGGGGTCAGGTCGATGTCGGGCGTTGCGTCCATGCCATCAAGATAGGAATGAAAAGGGCTACCGGCAATCGCCGGCGGCCGATTCTCTTGCCGCCGGGAAGAAGATCAGTTCTCGGGACCGCCCTGGGCGATGTCCGAAGTCTGCTCGTTGACGGCCATGATGTAGTTGGCCGACTGCAGGAACGGCACCGGGTTGACCGCGCGGCCGTCGATGCGGACCTCGTAATGGAGGTGGTTGCCGGTCGAACGGCCGGTCGAGCCGACATAGCCGATCAGATCGCCGCGCTTGATCCGCTGGCCGGGATGGGCGGCGATGCGCGACATGTGGCCGTAGCGGGTCGAGATGCCTTTGCCATGCTCGATCTCGACCATGTTGCCATAGCCGCCGAACCATTCGGCGCGATCGACCATGCCGTCGGCGGTCGCATAGATCGGGGTGCCGCTGGGCGAGGCGAGGTCGATGCCGGCATGCATCGCAGCCGACCCGGCGAACGGGTCGGAGCGGACGCCGAAGGCGCTCGAGAAGGTGAATTTGGCGATCGGCAGGATCGACGGGATCGAGATCGCACCGGTGTTCGCGACGTTGACCGTGTCCAGCTTCTTCCACGACTGGAAGATCGCCTGGAACTGCGCGGCGGCCTGCGCGTTGGGGGAAAGATCGCCGTCCTGTGCCAGGGCAGGCGTAGCCGACGCCGACAGCAGCAGCGCTGCGGCGAACGCTTTCGCGCGGATCATCGGGGTCGAGCAGGTGAACAGGCGCCGAAGCGTCGGAAGAACAGTACCAAGGAAGAGCATAATTCCCCCGACATCGGAACATTTGCCCGAACCGGATCACCCGGCCGGACCCTGTTGTGCCGACGTCAGGAAATGCCCCCCCTCACGCGACGGATGGTTTGTGAGAAAGATCACAGGGGGCGGCAACCCCGGCCATCATCTCTTTCGTTAAACCGGCTCTGTCGCGCGCCGAGTCGTTGAACGGAGGCTTAACCGCGCCGCGGAAGTGTAACCGGACCATCGATTGCCAACTCCGCGCGCAATCGATTCGCGCTGCGTCGCACAAGAATCGAAACCAGCCGACCCCGGCCGCAACATGATCGACCTCGTCGTCGGCGATGCGGCGCATGACGCTGGCCGATCGCTCGTCGCCGGCGGCTTCGAAACGGCTTATCAATGAAGGGGTTACGTCCAGGCCCCGCGCTTCGAGAACCATCGGCACCACGGCCAGCCGGGCAAGCGGATCATGCGCCGTCTCGGCCGCCGCCTCCCATAGCCCGTCATGCGCGGGGAGGTCTCCATAGCGTGCGCCATAGGCCTTCAGCCGCCTTTCGATCAGCGCGAAGTGCATCGCTTCCTCGGCGCCGACCGCGATCCATTCGTCGACGAAGCGTTGCGGGAAATGCCCGCCGAACCGGCCCACCAGATCGAAGGCCAGGTCGATCGCGACATATTCGATATGGGCGAGCGCATGGAGCATCGCGATCCGGGCGCGGGGCGAGCCGGCGCGTCCGCGCTTGGGCATGCGCGACGGCGGCAGCAGCGGCGGGCGATCGGTGCGGGCCGGGCAGTCGGGCATCGCCGTGGCGAAGCCCCATGGAATCCGGCCGAGCCGCCAGTCGCGAGCGGCCCGGCGCGCCGCCTTCACCTTGGCGATCGGTTCAGGTTCGTCGAGCACGGCCCGGCAGACGGCCGAGATGTCGGGGAGCATCAGAGTGAATCCAACAAGGTGGCGGTACCAACCCCGGCAAGCGGACCGGCTTCGTCGAAAGCCTCATGGAGCGCGAGGATCGAGCGGACGTGCCGCCGTGCCACGGCGAGGCGGTCGTCGCCATAGCCGCCGCCGAGCACGCTGGCCAGCGGGATGCCGCGCCGCCGCGCCTGCCGCATCACGAAGCGGTCGCGGTCGCCCAGCCCCTCGTCGCTGAGCGCGAGTCGGCCGAGCCGGTCGTCCCGATGCGGGTCGACCCCGGCCTGGTAAAGGATCAGGTCGGGCGCGAAGATGTCGATTGCGGCGGGCAGGTGCGCCGCCAGCGCCGCCAGATAATCGGCGTCGCCGGTCGCGTCGGGCAGCCCCAGGTCGAACGAGGACCGGGCCTTGCGCGCTGGGAAGTTGCGCTCGCTGTGGATCGAGAAGGTGAAGATGTCGGGACGGCCGGCGGTCAGCACCGCTGTCCCGTCGCCCTGGTGGACGTCGAGGTCGACGATCATGATTCGCGCGGCGTCGCGCTCGGCGATCAGTCGGTTGGCGGCGATGGCGAGGTCGTTGAACACGCAATAGCCGGCGCCGCTGTCCGCCATCGCATGGTGGCTGCCGCCCGCGCCGTTGGCGGCATAGCCGTGCCGCAGCGCCAGCTTCGCCGCCAACCAGGTGCCGCCGGGGGCGAGGAAGGCGCGCCGCGCCACCCGCTCGGTAACCGGGAAGCCGATCCGCCGCGCCTTGTCCGGCGGCACCCGGCAGGCGGCGACCTCGGCCACATAGTCGGGATCGTGGACAGCCTCGATCCAGTCTCGCGGCATCGCTTCGGGCTGGTGGAGGTGTGGAGCGGCCCCGCTCTCGGTCAGCGCATGCATCACCAGTCCATATTTGTCGAAGCTGAAGCTGCTTCCCGGCGAGGCCGGCGAGACATAATGAGGGTGGTGAACGACATGCAGCATCTTGCCTCATTATCCGATTTTGCCGATGGAAAGCCATGAACGAGGAATTTGTCCGCCCCGACGTCCGCGCCTTTCTCGACGACATCAACAATCGCGCCGGCCCCAAGACCTATGAGGTCGACCCGCCGGCCGCGCGCGAGATGTCGGCCCGGCTGCGCGTCTTCGCGGATGTCGACAGCCCGCCGATCACGACCCGCGAGGATCTGTTCATCGCGACCCACGACGGCCGGTCGATCCCCGCACGATTCTACGATCCGCGCCCTGAGCGCGACGAAGGGCCGCTGGTCGTCTTCTTCCACGGCGGCGGCTTCGTGCTCGGCGACATCGAGCTGTACGACGCGGCGGCGGCGGACATCGCCATCGGGCTCGACCTGCCGGTGTTGTCGATCGACTATCGGCTTGCCCCCGAGCATCCCTGGCCTGCGGGCCCGGACGATTGCGAGGACGCGACCCGGTGGGTCGCCGAGCAGGGCATGCTGTTCGGACGCCGCTTCAACGCACTGGCGCTGTGTGGCGACAGCGGCGGCGGCACGCTGTCGATCGTCACCGCGATGGCGCTGCGCAACCACCCCGCCGCGCTGCCGGTGATCGCGATCTGGCCGCTTTATCCCGCGGTCGACCTGCGCAAGCGCTATCCGTCGACCGAGCGGCTGGGCGAGGGCTATATGCTCAACCTCGACACGCTGCGCTGGTTCAACGGCCATTATGCACCCGACTTCAACCATTGGCGCGCCTCGCCTCGGCTTGGCGACCAGCGCGGCATGCCGCCCGCGCTGGTCGTGACGGCGACGCTCGATCCGCTGCTCGATCAGGGGCGGGCCTATGCGATGGCCTGCATCGAGGCGGGCGTGCCGGTGGTCTATCGCGAGGCCAAGGGCAATATCCACGGCTGGCTCACGCTTCGCCGCGCGATTCCCTCGTCGGAGGACGACCTGCGCGGCTGCCTCACCGCCTTCCGGATGATGATCGAGGAATATCGGCCGTGAAGAAGACGCTTCCCTATCGCCCCGCTGCGGCGATCATGCTGCTCAATGCCGAGGACAAGGTGTTCGTGGCGCAGCGGATCGACAGTGCGCTCGAGGCCTGGCAGATGCCGCAGGGCGGGCTCGATCCGGACGAGGAGCCGCAGGCCGGCGCGCTGCGCGAGCTCCAGGAGGAGACCGGCATCAGGCCCGAGCTCGTCGAGATACTGGCCAAGGCGCCGGAGGTCCTGTTCTATGACCTGCCGCCCGAGCTGATGGGCAAGATCTGGGGCGGCCGATACCGCGGGCAGGCGCAGCACTGGTTCGTCGCACGCTTCCTCGGCACCGACGCCGATGTGAACCTCGACACGCCCGAACCCGAATTCCGCGCGTGGAAATGGGCCGAGGCCGGCGAGCTGGTCGACCTGATCGTGCCGTTCAAGCGCGCGCTCTATACGCGGGTGATCGAGACGTTCCGCGATCATCTGCCGCGCTGATCCATCGGCTGCGAATCTGCGCTACTGATAATCACTTGCAGAAATAAACGACAAGGATTAGCGGCTCCCCATCAGAAAGGGGAAAGATGATCCGTCCGTTCCGCATCGCCGCGTCCGTCTCGGCGCTCGCCATCGCCATGCCCGCCCTGGCCCAGGTCTCGCCTGACGCCGCTGCCGAAACGGCGAAGGAAGACATCGTCGTCACCGCAGCGCGCAGCATCCTGCCGGCCAATGCGCTGCCGCTGACCATCGACATCGTCGGCAAGTCCGAACTCGACCAGCAGATGTCGATCTCCGGATCGGTGATCGATTCGATCGCGACGCTGACGCCGTCCTTCTCGCCGACCCGGCAGAAGATGTCCGGCGCGGGCGAGACGCTGCGCGGCCGCTCGCCGCTCTATGCGATCAACGGAATCCCGCAGACCACCCCGCTGCGCGACGGCAGCCGCGACGGCTTCACCATCGACGGCTTCTTCATCGACCGGGTCGAGGTGATCTACGGTTCGAACGCGTTGCAGGGCGTCGGCGGTACCGGAGGCATCGTCAACCAGGTGACGGTCGCGCCGCCGACCGCCGAAGGGTTCGGCGGTCGCGTGCTGTTGCAGGGCAATGCCGACGATCATTTCCGCAAGGACGGCCTGGGCGGAAAGGCCGCTGGGCTGATCCAGTATCGCAAGGACCGCTTCGACGCGACGGTCGGCGCCGCCTATGAGAAGCGCGCGGTCTTCTACGACGGTGACGGTCGCCGGGTCGGCGTCAACCTGACCCAGGGCGAAACCCAGGATTCGCGGACGCTCTCGCTGTTCGGGCGGTTCGGCTACCAGCTCGGCGACACCGGCCGCATCGACCTGATCGCCAGCCGTTACGAGATGAAGGTCGACGGCGACTATATCGCTGTGGCGGGCAATAAGGCGGCGGGCCTGCCGACAAGCGCCACGCGCGGCAACCCGCCGCTCAAACCCGCCGAGAGCCGCACCGAAAGCGTCGCGCTCTCGGTCACCGACACCGATCTCGGCGGCGGCAACTTCGTCAGCCAGCTCTTCTTCAACCGGACCCGCGATACCTTCGGCGGCGAGCCGGTTACGCAGGCGACCTTCCAGGATCCGACGATCGCGCCGGTCGGCGCGCTGTTCGACCAGTCGCAGAACCGGTCGCGCAAGCTCGGCTTCAAGATCAGCTATGAGCGCGCGCTTCCCGGTTTCGAGGCATTGACCGGCACGCTCGGCTTCGACGCCCTGTTCGACAAGACCGAGCAGCGGCTGATCGCCACCAACCGGATCTGGGTGCCGCCCAGCGATTTCCGCAGCCTCGCGCCCTTCGCCCAGCTCAACCTGGCCCTGTTCGACGAGAAGCTCCGCGTGGCGGGCGGCGCGCGCTGGGAGAATGTCCAGATCAAGATAGACGACTTCCGGACGCTGGCCTCGACTACGGTGACGGCAGCCAATCCGACGGCCTATGGCGGCGTCACGGTCGGGGGCGGCAAGCCGAAATTCGACGACGTGCTGGTCAATGGCGGCATCATCTTCGAGCCGTGGAAGGGCATTCGCGCCTATGCCAGCTATGCCGAGGGTTTCACCGTCGCCGACATCGGACGCATCACCCGCTCGATCGGCAAGCCCGGCATCGATCTCGACAATTATCTCGATATCAGCCCGGTCATCTCGAACAACCGCGAGGTTGGCGTCGAGGTGAAGCGCGGCCCGCTCGACGCGAGCGTCACCTATTTCTGGTCGTCGAGCAACCAGGGCCAGATCCTCGTCGCCGGCAGCGACGGCATCTTCAACGTCATCCGGCAGCGGGTCGAGATCGAGGGGCTGGAGCTCAATGCCGGCGTCCGTATGCCGATCGACGGGCTGAGGCTGTCGGTGGGCTACGCCCATATCAAGGGCCGCTACGACGCCAGCGCCACGCCCGACGGCACGGCCGGCACCGACCTCGACGGCGCCAACATATCGCCCGATCGCCTGAACCTCGCCGCCAGCTTCAACCGGGGTGCGGTCTCGGCGCGGGTACAGACCAACTTCTATCTGAGCCGGACGTTCCGGAGCAGTGAGATCGTGCTCGACCCGCGCAACAGCTTTGGCGGCTACGACCTGACCGACGCGAGCATCCGCTACCAGACGCGGCTGGGCGGTTTCACCTTCTCGGTCCAGAATCTTTTCGACAAGCAGTATATCGATTACGCCTCCTCGACGCAGCGCCCGACCGACAATTTCTTCAACTTCGCCGGCCGGGGCCGCAACTTCACGCTTAGCTGGGACTATCGCTTCTGAGCCTGCTCGACACGCTGCATCGCTGGACCGGCGGGCTGATCGGGCTGGTGCTCGCCCTGTTGGGGCTGACCGGCGCGATCCTCGTCCATCGCGATGCCTGGATAGGCCTGCCGCATGCGTCGGACGCCCGCGTCGCCGACGCGGGGGCGCTCGCCGCCGCGACCGCGCGGCTGATGGCCGATCCGGCGGCGCGGCCGCAGAGCATCCTCTATGCCAGCGACGGCTTCGGTCTGCTGCGCCTGTCTTACGCCAAGGGCGCGGGCGCCTATGCCGATCAGGCGGGCAACATCGTCAGCCGCTGGGACAGACAGTGGGAACGGCCCGAGCTGTGGCTGTTCGACCTCCACCACCATCTCTTCGCCGGCGACGCGGGCGAAGTGGTGATCGGCATCGCCGCGCTGTGCGGTCTGTTCTTCGTGATATCGGGCGTGATCCTGTGGTGGAGGACGCGCAAGACCTTCGAATGGCGGCTATGGCCGAGGCGGATGAGCCGGCCGGCGATCGTCCGACATCATCGCGACCTCGGCATCGTCATGGCCCCGCTGCTGGCGATGTCGCTCTACACTGGCGCGGTGATGATCTTCCGGCCGGTTGCCGTCGTGGCGCTGGGCCCCGGCACCTCCGCCGCGGTCGAGCGGGCGATGAAGCCGCCGAAGCCGCTGGGCGTGCCGCTGTCCGACCGGATCGACTGGGCCGGGATCGTCCGCGCCGCGCATGCGCGCTTCCCCGATGCCGAGCTGCGGCTGCTCAGCCTGCCGCGCAAGGACAGCGGCCTGATCGCGGTGCGGATGCGCCAGCCCGAGGAGTGGCTGCCCAATGGCCGGACGATGCTGTGGTTCGCGGCCGACAGCGGACGGCTGGTCGCCGCGCGCGACGCCCGCGGCTTCGACCGGCAGGCGCGCGGCTACAACATGATCTACCCGCTCCACGCGGCGAAGGTCGGCGGCCTGGGCTGGCGGATCGTCATCACCCTGTCGGGGCTGGCGCTCGCGTTGCTCGGCAGCCTCGCGGTGTGGAGTTTCTGGTTCCGGCGGCCGAAGCCGAGGCGCCCGCTATAAGGCCTTCGCGGCGGCGAGCACCTCCTCGGCGTGGCCCTTGACCTTCACCTTGCGCCAGATGCGCGCGATGGTGCCGTCCTTGCCGATCAGGAAGGTCGCGCGGTCGATGCCCATATATTGGCGGCCGTAGAGCGACTTCTCGATCCAGGTGCCGAACGCCTCGCACACGCTGCCGTCGCTGTCG
Organism: Rhizorhabdus histidinilytica; assembly: GCF_900167915.1. Taxonomy (GTDB): domain Bacteria; phylum Pseudomonadota; class Alphaproteobacteria; order Sphingomonadales; family Sphingomonadaceae; genus Rhizorhabdus; species Rhizorhabdus histidinilytica. Next base: position 398,467 of record NZ_FUYM01000002.1, read on the forward strand.
GAGGCGAGGCGGAGCTTCAGGCCATATTTGTCGATGAACTTCTGGTGGCGCGCGGCGCTGTCCTTCGACACGCCGATGATCGTCGCGCCCGCCCTGGCGAAATCGTCGGCCAGCGCGGTGAAGCCTTGCGCCTCGGTGGTGCAGCCCGGCGTGTCGTCCTTCGGGTAGAAATAGAGGACGAGGATCTTGCCCGCCTCTCCGGCGACACTCGTCTTGCTGCCGTCGGGCAGGTCGAGCGTCACGTTGGGGGCCTTGTCGCCTTCCTTGAGCATCGCATGTCTCCTGAATCAGGAGACCTTTAGGACGGGGCGAAGGGGGACTTCAACCGTTCGTCGCCATCGTCCGCGCAACCGCTGCGCGCCAGCTCTCCTGCACGATCACCCGCGCGGCGCCGTAATCGGCTTCCAACCCGTCCCAATGGTCATGGCCGCAGAGGCGGGCGACGGTCGGCCGCTGTTCGGGCGTGGGTTCCCCGCCGCCCGGTGACAGCAGGTCGAACACCATCAGCAGCCGGACGAGCGTCGCGTGCGCGCCGGCTGCCGCCGGATCGAGCAGCCCCGCCCGGACCTGTGCGCCGACCGCCGTGCGCAGCTTCGGATCGACGCCGGCATGGTGGCCGAGCTGGTTGAGCCGGACCGCGAGGTCGAGCTCGGCCAGCCCGCCGCGTACCCGCTCGACGTCATAGGGGCCGCTGGCCAGCTTCCGGCGGGGAATGCCGCAAGGTTCGGCAAGCCCGCGCCGCATCGCTGCCAGCGCCGCCGTGCGGGCCGTATCCGGACCGTAGACCGGCCGCGCGCGGCTTAGCGCGATCGGATTCCGTATCTCCGCGTCGAAACCCTCGACCGGGCAGGGAGGCTGCCACGAGGCGATCGGGTGGAGCGTTGCCATGGCGGCGCTGATCCGCGCGGCCGCCCGCCCATAATAGGCATCGGCGTCGAGCGGGCTGCGACCGTCGCTCCGCGTCTCGCGGTCGCCGGTGAACAGATAGGCGAGGTCGAGGCGGGACTGGCTCGTCAGCGCGCCGGCGCCGAAAGGGCCGAGGGCCAGGATGACGAGGTCCGATCCCGGTATGGCGCCGTGATCCTCGCGCATCCGCGCCAGCGCGTCGGCGGCGATCGCGCGCAGCGCCGCCTCGGCGAGGCGGGCATGGGCCGCGGCGAGATCGAGCGGATCGGCCGTCCGCTCGATCAGCCGCAGCCCCAGGCCGAAGCGATGTGCTTCGACCGTGCGCGCGATCCGCGAGGGTCCCGCCTGCCGGTCGTCGAGACCGATCAAATGGCCGAACTCGGTATCGAGATCGGCAGGCGGGGGCAGCGGCGCGGAGGCGCTGCCGTCGATCAGCCGGCGGATCAGTGCCGGCTGGGCGATCAGGGAAGGTGACAGGCCCGGCGCATCGCCAAGCAGCTCGATCAACGCACGAAGCGAGGTGGAGAGGGCAATGTCGGCGGGCTGTCGAGCGACGATGATGTCGAGCGTGGCGAGCATGCCGTCGGGGTCCCGTGACTGGCCGAGCCTCGCGAGCAGGCCGGGCAGCAGCGCGTCGAACGCGTCGCGGTCGGTCGGGGCGATCCGCCAGCCGCGCAGCCGCTGCGCCGCATTGACCGGATCGGCGCAGCCCGCATCGGCCAATTGCACCTCGATCGGATCGTCGACCCCTGGATGGAGCAGCGCGCGGACCTCTTGCGACAACACGGCGTGGAGGCGATCGGCGTCAGCGCGAAGGGGCGCCATCAGCGCCATCAGCGCGGTGGCGGCCAGCATCTCGTCGCTGAAGCGCACGGTCGAGATGCCGAGCCGGGCCGGGAGCGCCAGCAGTCTTTCGACGTCGATGAAGACCTTGCCCAGATCGACATGGGCTTGACGGAAGGCGCGGCGGGCCTGCGGTTGCGGGCCGGCAGGATCGGACAGGTGCTCGATCAGTTCGGCTGCCCGGGCTGCGAAATCGTCCAGCCGGGCGAACAGCGGATCGATGCGGGCGGCGCCGGGCCGGGTGCGCAGGTCGAGGCAGCGCCGCTCCAGTTCCGCCAGCAGGCGGGTGGCGCCGGGGCCGGGACCGCCGTCGGGAAGGGCCGGAACCCGTAGGGCGGGTTCGTGCCTCATGGCCGCACCGGGCGGAGGAAAAGGGGGCGCCCCGATACGCTGGGGCGCCCGTCGATGAATACGACCATCGATGATCTCACGCTACGCAACACGCACTTCAATGATGATCGGGATAGCAGCGAGTCTTTAAGCTCGGGTGCGCGAGACTGGTTAAAATCGGGGTACCATATTTTCCCCGCTGTTCGTCCCCAAGCCGGAACGAGCCCGCATTTCCGCGCTGTTCTCGCTTCAGCCCGCGGAAGAGACCCGTTTCCATTCGTGGCGGATCAGCGCGCGGGCGGTTTCATAGGCCTTAACCAGCGATGGCCAGTCGGCCTGTCCGCAGGTCCGCGCCACAAGCGCCTGCGACGCCTCGGGAGGCTCGGTCGACGCAGGCGACACGAGCCGCAACGTGACGAGCATCCGGGTCAGCAGCTCGTGCGCGGGAATCACCGCCGGATCGAGCAACCCCTGGTCGGCGAGCAGCCGCATCGCGGAGCGCAGCCGTGGATCGAAGCCGGTGCGGTGGCGGAGCTGCAGCAAATGGACGGTGAACTCGGCATCGACGAGCCCGCCGTCGATCAGCTTGACGTCGAACGGGCTGGACGGCGGCTTGTGGCGGGCGATCTCGCCGCGCATCTTGACGACGTCGGCGAGCAGCGCGACCGGGTCTCGGTCGCGGCCCAGCGCTTCGGCGATGATCGCGTCGACCCGCGCGCGCGCCTTCGCCGATCCGAAGATCGTGCGCGCCCGGGTCAGCGCCATATGCTCCCAGGTCCAGGCGCTCTCTCGCTGATATTGCGCGAAACTGTCGATCGATGCAGCCAGCGGCCCCTGCGTGCCCGATGGGCGCAGCCTCGTGTCGACCTCGTAGAGCGGGCCGGCGGCGGTCGGGACCGACATCGCCGCCGAGACGCGCTGCGCCAGCCGGTTGAAATAGGTGGTGGCGCCGAGCGGCTTGGGGCCGTCCGATTCGGCCATGAAGTCGCCGTTGAACAGATAGACGATGTCGAGGTCGGAGGCATTGGTCAGCGCGCCGCCGCCGAGCCGGCCGAGCGCCACGATCAGCAGCTCGCCGCCCGGAATCCGGCCATGGTTCGCCTCGAACTCGGCGACGGTCGCGCTCGCCAGCACGGTGAGTGCGGCTTCCGCCACCCGGGCATAGCCCTGCGCCACGTCGAGCGGGTCGGACACCGCTTCGATCAGTTGGACGCCGAGCGCGAAGCGCCGCTCGCCGACCCGCTGGCGGACGCTGTCGAGCAGCAGCTCGTAATTGTCGCTGCGCTCGCTATCGCCGAACTCGGCGACCAGTTCGTCCTGCGGTGGGGGCGGTGCCAGCGCCGTCGCGTCGATCAGCCCGTCGAGCAACGCGGGGCGGCGGCCCAGCGCCTGCGACAGCGCCGGGGCATGGCTCAGCACGTCGATCAGCGCACGGGCGAGGGCGGGGCGGGCCTGGAGCAGCCGGAACAGGTTGATCGCGCTCGGCAATCCGGCGACGAGGTCCTCGAAGCGGTTGAGCGCGTCCTGCGGCGACGGCGCCTTGCCGAGCGCGGCGATCAGCGTCGGCAGCATCGCCTCCAGCGCGTCCTGCGCCACCGGCGTCCGCAGCGAGCGGCTCTTGCCGTCGCGCATCACCTCGATCCGCAGCCGGGCGGCCGACGGATCGGCGAAGCCCGCCTCCTCCAGCGCCGCTTCGAGCTGGTCGGGCTGGACGGGCAGGCGCGCCTCGCCGTCATTGTCGAGCCCGTCATAGACGGTGCCGACCCGGTCGACATGCGGGCGCAGCAGCTCGACCAGCGCAGGCCCGTCGTCGAGCCCGTGCAGCCGCGCGACATTGTCGAGCGCTTCCATCTGCTTGGGGAGTTGGTGGGTCTGGTGGTCGTCGACCATCTGGAGCCGGTGCTCGATGGTGCGGAACAGGCGATAAGCCTCGGCCAGGTCGGCGGCCGCATCGGCATCGATCCGCCCCGCCTCGCTCAGCGCGCGCAGCGCGTCGAGCGTCGCCGGCGCGCGGAGCTGCGGTTCGCGTCCGCCATGGATGAGCTGGTGAATCTGCGCGAAGAATTCGACCTCGCGGATGCCGCCGCGCCCGCGCTTCAGGTCGTAGCCCGGCCCCAGCACCTGCCCCCGCGAATAATGGTCGCGGATGCGGCGGGAAATCTGCCGGATCTCGCGCACCGCGCCGAAATCGAGCGAGCGGCGCCAGACGAAGGGTCGGATCGCCTCCAGAAAGCCTTGCCCCAGCGCGATATCGCCGGCGGCGGCGCGGGCGCGGATGAAGGCGGCGCGTTCCCAGGGCAGCGCCGCCGATTCATAATAGCTGAGCGCGGCATCGACCGGCAGGGCGAGCGGCGATACTTCCGGCGAGGGACGCAGCCGCAGATCGACCCGGAAGACATAGCCATGCTCGTCGCGGCTCTGGAGCAACTCGACGATCCGCCGCGCGATACGCACGGCGGCCTCGACCGGCTCCTCACGCGCCCGGTGCGGCAGCGTCCTGGGGTCGAAGATCAGGATCGGGTCGATGTCCGAGGAATAGTTGAGTTCGCCGCTGCCGTGCTTGCCGAGCGCCAGTACCGCGAAGCCGCCCGGTTCGGCGTCGGGGGTGCGTTCGGCGATGGCGGCTCGGATCGCCGTGTCGAGCGCATGATCCGCGAAGGCCGACAAATGGCCGACGACCTCTTCCAGCGTCGCCATTCCCGACAGGTCGGCGAGCGCGGTGGCGAGTGACACGACCTGGCGCTGCCGGCGCAGCATCTTGCCGACGTCGTCCGAATGCGCGGCGGCGAGGCCATCGCGGATCGCGCGGTCGAGGCCATGGTCGCGCACCGCTGCGACGATCTCGGGATGCCGGCCGACGAGGCTCGACAGGAACGGGGAGAAATCACCTATCCTTTCCAGCGTCTTGGAAAAGACATGCTCGTCGACGCGCACGGTCATCCTTTCATCGCATAAGCGATTCGGACGGGAGTGCAACATTGGGAAACATGGCCGGCTTATTGCGTTATGTTAGTCATGGAAAAACCGACGCCCTCCCATTTGTCCATGCAGGCGAATATCTCCCGGTCGCGGACGATTCAGGCGCCGCAACGCTATGAAGGCATCGGCAATGCGTTGCGGTCGGCGTTCGATCCGGGCAGTTACGGCCTCCCTGACGAGCTGACGCGGCTACTGTCGAAGCTCGACGGTAAATAGGACAGGAGTCCGCCGGCCCGCGCGGGTGCGCACGGGCCGGCTTGCCGGGCTATTCCTTGCTGAGAAAGTCGACGTCGGCCATGATCTGCTGGAGCGTCGTGGTCGACGGGTCGGTCTTGTGCTCGCGTCGCGAGGGCAACTGGCCATGGTCGAGCAGCTGCTCGAGCGCGGCGCGCCCACGGGCGACCCGACTCTTGATTGTTCCCACCGCGCATCCGCAGATTTCGGCCGCTTCCTCATAGGCGAAACCGCCGGCACCGACGAGGATCAGGGCCTCGCGCTGCGGCTGGGGCAGGTGCATCAGCGCGCGCTGCATGTCGGCCAGCTCGATGTGGCGGTCCTGCGACGCAGGGGCCGCGAGCATCTTGTTGGCGGTATGCTCGTCCCATTCGCCGCGGAAGCGGGCACGCCGCATCTGCGACAGGAACAGGTTGCGCAGGATGATGAAGGTCCAGGCCCGCATATTGGTGCCCGCCTGGAAGCGCTTGCGCGCCGCCCACGCCTTCATCAGCGTTTCCTGGACGAGGTCGTCGGCCAGATCGCGATTGCCCGACAGTGAGCGGCCGAAGGCGCGAAGGTGGGGAATCACCCGCGCAAGCTCCTCCTTGAACTCGTCGTCAGACAGGGCGACCAGCTCGCCGCGCGGCGTCTCGACGCCGTCGACGTCCTGATCCTCGTCATCCATATGGTCTATAACCCCAGCTGAAGCGTTTGCCGCCATGGCGGCCTGGGCCTGTCCTGCCATCCGATCCCCATTGTCCGGGCGGGACGACTCGTGTCGTCCATTCTGCCAGGTCAACGTCCGTTCGGCGGGCGGGTTCCAATGCAATCGCGCCCGAAACGATATCCTTCAAGCTTCGATCGTGGCCGCGTTGAAGAACAGCGCCTGGCTGATAGCGGCCTTTACCGTCGATCGCTGGAAGGGCTTGGTGATCAGGAAGGTCGGCTCGGGCCGCTCGCCGGTCAGGAGCCGCTCCGGGAAGGCGGTGATGAAGATGACGGGCACGCTGAACTCGGCCAATATGTCCTTGACCGCGTCGATGCCCGAGCTGTCGTCGGCAAGCTGGATGTCGGCGAGGACGAGCCCGGGGCGGTGGGCATGCGCCTGGGCCACCGCCTCGTCGCGGGTCACTGCGACGCCGCTGACGCTATGGCCGAGATCGCGAACGATGGTTTCCAGGTCCATCGCGATGATCGGTTCGTCCTCGATGATCAGCACGTCGGTCCGGGTCTGGCGGTCGATCTCGGCGATCGCGTCGGCGACCAGCGACTCGACCTCCTCCGGGCTCGTCTCGATCAGATAGGCGGTGTCGGCGACGGTGAAGCCTTCCATCGCGGTCAGCAGCAGCGCCTGGCGCGACAGCGGCGTGATCGCGTTGAGCCGCGCCTGGGCGATCGCCTCGCGCTCGGCATCGACGGTCGGGGATTCGATCTCGTCATAATTGGCCGAGGTCCAGATGGCCTGGAAGGTGCGGTAGAGGCCGACCCGGACGTCGACCCCATCGGGAAAGCTGTCGGGAGAGGCGACGATCGCTTCGAGCGTGGCCCTTACATAATTGTCGCCGTGGCTCTGACTGCCGGTGAGCGCCCGGGCATAGCGACGCAGGAAGGGCAGGTGGGGGGCGAGTTTCTGGCCGAGCGACATGGGTATCAACACTCCCTGGATTCATCGACGCGGGTGGCTGCCGCCACACGGGCAAGGAGGGTAGCCGCCCTGCCGGTGTCGCGGAAGCCGCCCAGGGCTTCCAATGACGAATGTGTAAAAAGAGACATTCCCATCATGGAACCAACGGACGACTTTTTTGTTTCATGCATGATGCTCGTTTTACCACGTCGTGTAAAATGGTACGCATCCGGATCGATCCAAGAGGGGCGGTATCCAAAGCCGTTGCATTGGAGAGTGTTGGACAACGAGATGCAGGTCAGGGGCGTGGGCCGGTTGGCTAATCAGGATCAGTCGAACGAACCGGCGAACGACACCGGTGGAGGCAAGGCGGCCAGGAAGCGGAAGAGCGATCCTGTACGGGACGCCTCCGTCGGCGCTGCCTTGCGGTCCGTTTATTCGCAAACGGTCGATGAAGCCATTCCCGCGGAATTCCTGGATCTGCTGAACAAGCTCGATTGATCATGTCCCCGACAGTCGCCTTCAGGACGGGTCGGGCCAGAGGGGCGGGCCGCCCCCGCGGATGAAGCAGCCCGCCAAACTGGCTTTTGCCCGCTTGTCCACCGGCACCAAGATGCTGCTGATCCTGTCGGCGGCGATGCTGCCCCTCGGCTTCATCGCGTTGCTGACCTCGCTCGACATGGCGCGCTCGGCTTCGGCCGAGCAGCGCATGGCGGTCCGGACCGGGATGGCTTTCCACGCCACCCGTGTCGAGATGGTGATCGACCGCGGGCGTGATGCGGTGCGCTCCGCCCGGGCCAGCCTGCAGCCGGCCTCGGCGCTTTGCGCGTCGATCGCGCGGCAGGTGCGTCTCGATCGCGGCAGCCGGCCGCCGCTGGCGATCTTCGATGGCGAGGGGCGGAGGATCTGTCAGTCGCACGGCGCGCCGATCGATCGGATAGCGCCGGTCGATCCGAAGGGCGACCATGTCTGGCTCGACCTCCAGCGCCGCAGCTTCCGCTTCACCGCCGCTGCGCCCGACCGCAGCCTGCTGTTCGAGGCGGACATTCCGCTCGCGGAGATACGCTTCGCCATCGGTTCGGGCGGCGGCCTGCCGCTCAACCGGATGATTCTGCGGCAGGGGCCGGTCGATGTCGTGCTGGTCGACCATGGCGAGACCGCCGAGAAGGACATATTGCGGCTGTCGCAGCCGTTGGCCGGGAACCAGCTCGCGCTGATCGCCGAATATCGGCTGGCGCCGTCACGAGCCCGGACGATGCTTGTCGTCCTGCTGCCCCTGCTGATGTGGGCCGCCGCTGCCTTCACGGGGTGGCTGATCGTCAACCGGCTGCTGTTGCGCCCGCTCAGCCAGCTCAAGCAGTCGATCGACAGTTGGAAGGGCGGCCGCAGCTCGCTGCAATTGCCGCGGCTCACCACTCCCAGCCACGAGATACGCGACCTGGCCGAAAGCTTCGGCGCGGTCGCGGCGCGGATCCACGACCATGAGCAGGAACTGGAGGATGGCCTCGCCCGCCAGACGCGCCTCACGCGCGAGGTCCATCATCGGGTGAAGAACAACCTTCAGGTCGTCTCCAGCCTGATCAACCTGCACGCGCGCGGGGCCGAGGGGGCCGTCGCCGACGCCTATGGCGCAATCCAGCGTCGTGTCGACGCGCTCGCCGTCGTCCACCGCAACCATTATGCGGAGCTGGAGGAGAATAATGGCGTCTCCGTGCGGGCGCTGGCCGGTGAACTGGCGACCTCGCTCAGGGCGTCCGCGCCGGCGGGGGCCACCGGCATGCCGATCGCGCTGAACCTGATCGACGTGCAGGTGACCCAGGATGTCGCCGTGCCGGCCGCCTTCTTCATCACCGAGGTCGTCGAGCTGCTGATGCACTGCAATCCGCAAGGGTCGGTGCTGATCTCACTCCAGGGGACCGACCGGCCGGATCGTGCCAATCTGCGAATCGAGACGGTCGGCATGGCCGAAGGGGCGCTCGACGACTATCCCGGCATCGGCCGTTTCGAACGGGTCGTGACAGGTATAGCGCGCCAGTTCCGGGCGCCGCTGTCGCAGGATCTCCAGACCGGTCGCTTCGAAATCGAGATCAGCGTCCGGTCGTGAAGCGGCGCTCCGCGGTTTCCAAAAAATTTCTTGGGGGTGCGGAACAAGGGGGTGGCCGGCTCGTTCTGCTGTTCGGATAGCGATGCTTTGCCCCCCCGCTCCCGCTATCCGCTCGACAAAGGGCCCGGTCGCATTACCCCCCCGTAAATGCGTCCGGGCCCAACTTTTTTTGAGCAAGCCTCTGAAAATTCAGACCGATTTCTGCGGGCTCGGTACAGGCCGGGAACAAAGCCCGGCAGCGCGCATTGATCCGTTGCAGCTTCCGCGGAGGAAGCCTCAGGCCATCCAGAAAGGTTCGCCATGTTCAAACGCACCATCGCCGTCGCCTTTGTCAGCCTTTCGCTGCTCGCGGTCACCGCGTGCAACACGGTCGAGGGCGCGGGCAAGGACGTATCCTCGGCCGGCCGCGCGGTCTCCGATGCCGCCGACGATTCGAAATAAGCTATCGACGAGAGCGCTCGCCTTCATGGCGGGCGCGACGTGGGAGGAAGCCCGGGGCGGTCAGACCGTCTCGGGCTTTTCCTCATCCCCGGTCTTGCGCCGCCGCTCGGTGAACCAGATACCGATCAGTGCCAGCTCGTAGAGGATGACCAGCGGCACCGCGAGCAGCAGTTGCGAACCGACATCGGGCGGGGTCAGCACCGCGGCGATCGCGAAGGCGCCGACGATCGCGTAGCGCCGCGCCCCGACGAGCTGCCTGCGGGTGACGATCCCGGCGCGTTCGAGCAGCATCAGCAGTACCGGCAACAGGAAGGAGAGACCGAAGCCGAACAGGAACTGCATCACGAAGGACAGGTAGTTGCCGACCGCCGGCAGGGCCTCCTGCTGGACGCCGCCCAGATTGCCCTGGAAGCCGAGCAGGAAATGGAGCGCGACCGGAATGGCGACATAATAGGCCATCGAGGCGCCCGCGAGGAACAGGATAGGCGTGGCGAACAGGAAGGGCAGCAGCGCCCGCTTCTCGTTCTTGTAGAGTCCCGGTGCGACGAACTGCCAGATCTGGTTGGCGATCACCGGGAAAGCCAGCATCATCGCGGCGAAGAAGGCGACCTTGATCTCGACGAAGAAGGCTTCGAATATCTGCGTGTAGATCAGCTTGCCCTGGCCGGCGCGCAGCAGCGGCTGGACGAGGAAGGCGAAGATCGGACGGGCGAAATAGAGGCAGATGCCGAACGCGACGGCGAGCGCCGCGAATGCCATCAGCAGGCGGCGGCGCAGTTCGAGGAGATGGTCGAGCAGCGGTGCGCGGCTGTCGTCGATGTCGTTCATGGCTGTTGCGGCGCGGGGGGGCGATCGGACGGGGAAGCCTCCGGCGCAGCGGGCGTCGCCGTTTCCGGGGCCGTCATTTCGGCCGCGCCGCCATCCTGCGGCGCACCAAGCGGCAACATCTCGCCATCGGCCGGCAGCGGCTGCGGCGGATGCTCGCGCATGATGCGCTCATTCTCCGCCTTCCATTTCTTTTCCATCTCCTCGAGCTCGGCCTGGCGGATCATCTCGTCGATGCCCGAGCGGAAATGGCGGGCGACGCCCCGCGCGCGGGCCACCCATTGGCCGACGAACCGCATCGCGCGCGGCAGGTCCTTCGGCCCGATGACCACGAGCGCGACGAGCGCCACGAGCAGCAGTTCGGTGGGGGCGACGTCGAGCATCGCTTATGGCGCCGGCGGCCTCGAAAGGATCAGTTCTGCGGCCGATCGTCCTGCATCGGCTGGAGCTTCGGATCGGCGTTCGGCTCGATCGGGGGCTGCTGCTGCAGACGCGGGGTCGGACGGGGCTGGGCCGGCTGGGTCGGCTCGTCCTCTTCGGACATGCCCTTCTTGAAGCTCTTGATGCCCTTGGCGACGTCGCCCATCATGTCCGAAAAGCGGCCCTTGCCGAACAATAGCAGCACCAGGACGCCGACGACGAGCCAATGCCAGATGCTCATACTACCCATGGGGAATCTCCTTGATTGGGGTCATTTAGGGCCTGCCCACGGCATCCGCAACGTCCGTTGCGGATCGGGGCCCGGCCGGGGCGCGGAACGGACAGCGCCATGACGCCCGGTCGTGACGGGACGGTGACGGCCGATCGCCGTCCTGAAGCCCGTCACTCCTCTTCTTCCGGCGCGCCGCCGGTCTCCATCTGGAGCTGTTCGAAGGCGAGATCGACTGGGTCGAGCAAGCCGGCCGCCTTGAGGTCGGCGATGCCGGGCAGGTCCCGGCGGCTCGACAGGCCGAAATGGGTCAGGAAGCTCGGCGTCGTCGCGTAGAGCAGCGGCCGGCCGGGAGCCTCGCGCCGTCCGGCGGGGCGGATCCATCCCGCCTCCAGCAGCACGTCGAGCGTGCCTTTCGATATCTGCACGCCGCGGATCGCCTCGATCTCGGCGCGGCTGACCGGCTCGTGATAGGCGATGATCGCGAGCGTCTCGATCCCCGCGCGGCTCAGCTTGCGTGGCTCCTCGCGCGTGCGGCGCAGGATATGGGCCATGTCGGCGGCGGTCTGGAAATGCCAGCGGCCGCCACGCTCGACCAGTTCGATGCCGCGGCCGGCATAGAGCGCCGCGAGCCGGGGCAGGGCGTCGCCCAGCGTGTCGATGCCGATCACGGTCGACAGCTCGGCCGCGCTCATCGGTTCCTCGGCAGCGAACAGCGCGGCCTCGAGCGCGCGGAGCAGGTTGTCGGGTTCCTCGATCATGCCGCCGCGCTCCGCAGCATGAGCGGCGCGAAGGCTTCCTCCTGCTGCAACGCGACCCGTCCCTGCCGGGCGAGCTCGAGCGCGGCGAGGAAGCTCGACGCGAGCGCCGAGCGGCGATAGTCGCCCGACGCGCCGGGGGGCAGGAAGGCCTCCAGGCTGGTCCAGTCGATCACCGCGCCGACCATCATCGACACACGTTCGATCGCCTGGTCGAGCGTCATCACCGGCCGCCGCTGGACGACATGGACCGCCTCTTCGCCCCGGGCGCGGACGGCGCCATAGGCGGAGATCAGGTCGAACAGGCTGGCGTCCCAGGCGGCCTTGCGGATTACCTTCAGCCCTTCCGGCGTGCCGCGCATGAAGACGTCGCGGCCCAGCCGGTCGCGCGCCATCAGCCGTGCCCCCGCCTCGCGCATTGCCTGCAGCCGTTGCAGCCGCAGTTGCAGGCGCATCGCCAGCTCCTCGGGGCTCGGCTCGACCTCCGGGTCCTTGGGCAGCAGCAGGCAGGACTTGAGATAGGCGAGCCATGCCGCCATCACCAGATAATCGGCCGCGATCTCCAGCTTCAGCGCCTTGGCGTTGTCGATGAAGGACAGATATTGCTCGGTCAGCGCGAGGATCGATATCCTGGCGAGATCGACCTTCTGGGCGCGGGCGAGGCTCAGCAGCAGGTCGAGCGGTCCCTCCCAGCCGTCAAGGTCGAGCGTCAGCACCTCGTCGGAGCGAGCCTCCGCCAGCGGCAGGTCGAAATTATCCTCCTCATCCCCCATCGGGCGAGTTAATCAGGATTCGGACGCGTTGGAAACCGTGATCCGTCAGGCCGGCAATATGGCGAGCAGCGCATCGCGCTTCGCGATCAGTTCGCTGGCCGCGATATCGTCGCGGCGGCCGCCGACGGTTGCCATCGCACGATCGAGCCGGGCGCGGGCCTGGTCGCCGATCGGCCCCACCGCGTCCGCGATCGCCTCCATCTCGGCCATGTCGCCCGAGCAATGGAGGGCAATGTCGCAGCCCGCCGCCAGCACGCCCGCCGCCCGGTCGCCGAAGCCGCCGGTCAGCGCGTGCATGCCCAGATCGTCGGACATCAGCAGCCCGTCGAAGCCGATCCGTCCGCGGATGATCCCGCCGATCACGCGGGCCGACAGGCTGGCGCACTGGTCGGCGTCCCATGCCGGGTAGACGACGTGCGCCGTCATCGCCATCGGCGCATCGTTGAGCGCGACGAAGGGGGCGAGGTCGGTTTCCAGCGCGTCGGCGTCGGCGTCGACGACGGGCAATTCGACATGGCTGTCGGCCATCGCCCGGCCATGTCCGGGAACGTGCTTGACGACGCCGACGACGCCGGCGGCGCGCAGACCCTCGATGACCGCGCGGCCCATCGCAGCGACACGCAGCGGCTCCGTCCCCAGCGCCCGGTCGCCGATGATGTCGTGCGCGCCCGGCTGGCGGACATCGAGCAGCGGCAGGCAGTCCACGGTGATGCCGACCTCGGCGAGCGTCGCCGCGATCGCCTGGGCATTGTGCCGCGCCGCCTCGATCGCCGTCATCGGCGCGACGTCGTAGAGCCGGTCGAACAGCTCGGCCTTCGGGAAGGCCGGCCATTCGGGCGGCTGCATCCGCGCCACCCGACCGCCTTCCTGGTCGATCAGGATCGGCAGGTCGTCACGGCCGGCGATCCCGCGCAGCGCGTCGGTCAGCGCGCGAAGCTGGGCGCGGTCGGCGACGTTGCGCTTGAACAAGATGTAGCCGGCCGGATCGAGATCGCGGAAGAAGCTGCGCTCGGTATCTGAAAGCTCGGTCCCGGCCATGCCGAGGAACAAGGGCGTCATGGTCGTTATCCCCCACAACGTCATCCCGGCGGAAGCCCGGGTCTCGGAGGCTCGCGCGCTACGCTGCTCCCGAGATCCCGGCCTCCGCCGGAGTGACGGATTCTCCTATCCGATCACCGAGCAGCTTTCGCCCGCGGTCTTCAGCCGGCGGCAGATGTCGCCCGCATTGCCGCCGCTCGCGCGCAGCCGATAGAGCGTCTTGTCACCCGATTGCACCGGCACCACCGACTGGGTGAGGCCCGAGAGGAAGGAGAAGCGGCCCGACAGTGTCTTCCATGCCGCATTGGCCTTCGCCTGGCTGGAAAAGGCGCCGAGTTGCACCATCGATCCGCCCGAGGCCGGCTCCGCCGCCGATGCGGAGGTCACGGGGCGGGGCGCCGGCTTCGGCTCGGCGGGTTTGGTCGCCTGCCGGGCGAGCGCCTGGTCGACGGTCGGGGTCGGCTTGGGTGCCGCGGGCTTCGCCGTGGCCGGGGCGGGCCTGGCGGCGGGGGCCGAGGTCGATGGCGGAATCGCCGTGGTCGCGATCGGCGCCTCGGGGCGCGGGCGGTCGATGTTGACCGGCGTCTCGGCCGCGCCGCTGGTGTCGATCACGCTTTCGACCTCATTGCCCTTGCTGGCGCTGTAGACGATCTCGTCCTCGCCGATCGGGGCGGCCGTCTCGCCGGGCCGTTCCTTGTAATAGCTGTCGGGCGCCTTGATCAGCGCGCCTTCGCCCGAGGTCGCCTTATCGTTGCCGCGCAGCCAGAAATAGCCGCCGACGACCAGTGCGAGCAGCATCAGCGCCGCGACAAGCCAGACGATCAGCCGGCCGGTACCGACGCCGCCCTCCTCATATTCTTCCTCGACCGGTTCGAGCCACGGCAGGCGGTCCTCGTCCTGGGGACCGAGCCTGTCGCGCGAGTAATCGGTCATTACTGCATCTCCTCCGCAGCGGTGACGCCCATGACGCCGAGACCATTGCGGATAATCTGCCCGATCGCATCGCTGAGCGCCAGACGGGCGCGCGTGATTTCGGGCTTGTCGGAGAGCAGGAAGCGACGGGCCGGGTCGTCGTTGCCCCGGTTCCACAGCGCATGGAACATCGCCGCCAGATCATAGAGGTAGAAGGCGATGCGATGCGGCTCGTGCGCCTGCGCCGCGCCCTCGACGATCCGGGGGAATTGCGCGGCGAGCTTGACCAGCGCCAGTTCCTCCGCGTCGAGCAGGGAAAGGTCCGCCGCCGGAGCCAAGTCGATCCCCGCCTCGGCCGCACGCCGGTGCAGCGAGCGGCCCCGCGCATGGGCGTATTGGACATAGAAGACCGGATTGTCCTTCGACGCTTCGACCACCTTGGCGAAGTCGAAGTCCATCTGTGCGTCGGCCTTGCGGGTCAGCATGGTGAAGCGGACGACGTCCTTGCCCACCTCGCGCACCACGTCGGCGAGCGTCACGAAGCTGCCCGAGCGCTTCGACATCTTCACCGGCTCGCCGCCGCGCAGCAGCCGGACCATCTGGACCAGCTTGACGTCGAACGCGACCTTGCCGGCGGTCAGCGCCTGGACGGCGGCCTTGATCCGCTTGACGGTGCCGGCATGGTCGGCGCCCCAGATGTCGATCAGCATGTCGGCCGTCTCGGCCTTCTGCGCATGATAGGCGAGGTCGGTGCCGAAATAGGTCAGCCCGCCGTCCGACTTGCGCACCGGCCGGTCGCTGTCGTCGCCGAAGGCGGTCGCCTTGAACAGCGTCATCTCGGTCGGCTCCCAGTCGTCGGGAAGCTCGCCCTTGGGCGGTTCGAGCGTGCCTTCGTAGACGAGGCCCTCGCCGCGCAGCCGATCGAGCGCGGCGTCGACCTTGCCGGCCTTCTGGACGGCGGCCTCGGACGCGAAGACGTCATGCGCGATGCCGAGCAACGCCAGGTCGGCGCGGATCATGTCCATCATCGCCGCGACCGTTTTTTCGCGGAACAGGTCGAGCCACTCGCTCTCGGGCTTGCCGACATAGGCATTGCCGAACTCGGCGGCGAGCGCCTGGCCGATCGGGATCAGATAGTCGCCCGGATAGAAGCCTTCGGGAATCTCGACCGTCTCGCCCAGCGCCTCGCGGTAGCGCAGATGTGCCGAGCGGGCGAGCGTCTGCACCTGCGCGCCCGCGTCGTTGACATAATATTCGCGGGTGACGGCATAGCCGGCGAACTCCAGCAGCGCGGCGAGCGCGTCGCCGACCACGGCGCCGCGGCAATGGCCCATGTGCATCGGTCCGGTCGGGTTGGCCGAGACATATTCGACGTTGACCCGCGTGCCGCGGCCGGCGGCCGAGCGGCCATAGTCGCCGCCCGAGGCAAGGATGCCGGCGAGCTCGTCGCGCCAGCTCTGCTCGGTCAGGCGGACGTTGATGAAGCCGGGGCCAGCCACCTCGGCGCTCGCGATCTCGGGTAGCGCCGCGAGCTTCGGCACGATCAGCTCGGCCAGCGCACGCGGATTGGTGCCGGCGGGCTTGGCCAGCACCATCGCCGCGTTGGTGGCGAGGTCGCCATGTGCGGGATCGCGTGGCGGCTCGATCGCGACATTCCGTCGATCGAGGCCGGCGGGCAGCGCGCCGCTGGCCTGGAGGTCGTCGAGGATGGCGCCGATCCGGTCGGCGAAGCTGGCATAGAGCGTGGTCAAGGCGAAATCCGCTGGAAGGAAAGAATGGAGCGTGGCCTTAGCTGATCGGAAAAGAAAGGTCAGCCCTTCGTCTTCTTGCCGCCTTCGGCCTGGCTGTAGACCGCGACCGAGGGAGCGATCGGATCGAGCCGGACCCAGAGCGTGATCGCCAGCGCGGCCGCCAGCGCCGTGGCCGGCATCCAGCGCGGCGCCCGCTCCGGCAGCAGCGGCAGGAGCAGGGGGAGCGCCGCGAACAGCAGGACGATCATCACAGCCGGCAGTTCGGCGCCGATCCCCAGGAAGATGAAATGCGCCTGGGTCAGCAGGTGGCCGACGCCCGCCGCCGCGCAGATCGCGGTCAGCGCCAGCCCCGCGCCCTGCGGCAGCCAGGCCCGGCCCGCCATCGCCAGCGCGCCGAGCAGCAGTGGCCATTGCAGCAGCGGACCTGCGGTCGGCTGCGTCGCCTGGACGGCGGTTGCGGCGAGCAGCAGCAGCACGATTGCCGCGAGGGGCGCCTCGCTGTCGTCGGCCGGCAGGAAGAAGGCGGCCCCCATGGCGAGCAGCGCGAGCGGGATCACCACGACGATCGAGCCGCCGGTCAGCAGCCCGACCCACATCAGTGCCATGGCGGGCCCGACCGCGACCATGCGGGGATCGGTGCGGCGGAAGAAGGGCAGCAGCAGGAGCAGCGCCGCGACGAGCAGCCCGGCGACCGTCTCCAGCCGGGGCAGGGCGGCCAGCCGGTCGTAATAATTGGCGTCGCCGCTGCCCGATACGGCGTTGTAGACGGTCAGCAGCAGCGCGCCGTGGAGCAGGATCGCGGCGATCAGCACCGCGGCCCCGCCGACCGCGCGAGGCGCCGGGCGGCGGCGGCGCCAGGCTGCGCCGACGAGTGCGGCTGAGACGAGCAGCAGGCCCCAGCCCGCCGCCGCCGGATAGACGATCGTCACCCGGCCGAGCAGGTCGGCGAAGGCGGCATTGTCGGATCGGGCGGGTAGTTCTGCCGCGAAGGCCAGCGCCGAGGCTAGTGCCAGTGCCTGGTCGCCCATGTCCTGCACCGACCCGGGGTCGACGACCGCCGGGGTCGCCAGCGGCGAATGATAGGCGAAGGCGCGGTCGAGCGTCGCCAGGTTGAAGCCGGGCACGCCCTTGTGCTTGGCGATCGTATAGTCGGTGTAGTTGGGCATCAGGTCGTAGATCAGCACCGCCAGCGAATTGGTTGCCGGGCGAGTGACCCGATCGGCATAGAGCTGCATCATCTCCCCATTGCCGGGGCCGGTCTCGAACATGTTGGCGCGGCCGCCGGCGCCGCGCGCCTCCATGTTGACGATCGCGCCGACATGGGCGGCCAGCGGATGCGGCGGCGCGCCGTCACCGAAGAAGGCCTTCGCACCATTGAGGCCCAACTCCTCGCTGTCGGTGAACAGCAGGATCACGTCGCGCTCGGTCGTGCCCTGTGCACGCAGGGCGCGGGCGATCTCGAGTGCGGCGGCGACGCCCATCGCATCGTCGGCGGCGCCAGGCGATCCCCAGACGCTGTCGTGATGCGCCATCAGCAGCAGCGCCGGCCTGGCGCGGTCGCGGCCCGGGAACAGGCCGATCAGGTTGCGGCCGGTCACCGCCGTCTCGGTCCGCCCGCTCCATTTGCCCAGCCGGTCGAGCGTCTTGCGGTCGAGCGGGACGGGCTGTTCCGACACTTCGGCGCCTAACGTCAGCAGCCGCGCCGAGAGATAGGCGACACCGCGCGCATGGCCGTCCGATCCGATCGGGCGTGGCGTCCGGCTCAGGGCCTCGATATCGGCGAAGGCGCGGACGGCGGAGAAAGCTGCGGCCGGCGCATCGGCCCCGCGCGCCGCCGGGGGAGCCGCCGCGACGATCGCCCAGACCAGGGCGGCGGCCAGGGCGGCGACGAGTGCGATCGTGCGATTCATCAGAAACCCTCGATCGATACCGGTCCCACCAGCTCCGCATAGCGGGACAGCGCGTAGCGATCGGTCATCCCGGCGATGAAGTCGCCGACGTGCCGGGTGCAGGCAGGCTCGTCGGCGGGCAGGCTCTCGCGCCACTTTCCGGGCATCAGGCTGGGGTGGGCCTTGTAGACCGCCGCCAGCCCGGCGACGACCTCGCCCGTCCGCGCGGCGATGTCGAGCTGTTGCGGATGATGGTAGAGATTGGCGTACATGAAACGGGTCAGCGCCTTCTCGCGCGCCGCCATCGCCTCGGAAAAGCCGATCAGCGGCCGGCCGGCTGCGCGGACATCCTCGACCGAATGGGGTGCGGCCTCGTCGAGCCGGCGGCGGCTCTCGTCGAGCAGGTCGTTGACCATGCAGCCGATCTGCTCGCGCACCAGCTCGCCGACCAGGCGCTCGGTCGGTACGTCGGGATAGCGCGCGCGGACCCGGTCCCAGTTCGACCGGATCAGCGGTTCCTCCAATATCTGTTCGAGGGTCAGCAGCCCGGCGCGGACGCCGTCGTCGATGTCGTGATTGTCGTAGGCGATATCGTCGGCGAGCGCCGCGACCTGCGCCTCGGCTCCCGCCCAGCTGTCGAGGTCGAGCGGCCATTGATCGTCGATCTCGGCCATCGCCCAGGTCCGCCGCCGTACCGGACCGTTATGCTTGGCGAGCCCTTCCAGCGTCTCCCAACTCAGGTTGAGTCCTTCATGGGAAGGGTAGGGCGAATCGAGCCGGGTGAGCATCCGCAGCGTATGGGCGTTGTGATCGAAGCCGCCCACCTCGGCCATCGCCGCCTGCAGCGCTTCCTCGCCGGCATGGCCGAAGGGCGGGTGGCCGATGTCGTGGCCCAGGCACAGCGCCTCGGTCAGGTCCTCGTTGAGGCCGAGGGCGCGGGCGATGGTGCGGCCGATCTGCGCCACCTCCAGGCTGTGGGTCAGCCGGACGCGATAATGGTCGCCGTCGGGGGCGACGAACACCTGCGTCTTGTGGCGCAGGCGGCGAAAGCTGATCGAATGGATGATGCGGTCACGGTCGCGCTGGAAGGCGTCACGCGGGCCGCGCGTCTCGCCGCCGCCTTGCTGGTAAAGGCGGCCACGGCTGCGGGTGGGATCGGAAGCATAGGGAGCGAGCGTCGACATCGGTCCCGTGATGGCCGAGCGCGCCCGCCAAGTCGACTATCTTGTCTCGGTGCCCTGTGCGGGCGGTGTGTCGAGGGCGCCCGCGGTCCTGGCGCGCGCGGCCTGCTCGACGTTCATCAGCATGATCGGCAGCAGCCCGCGCCAGCCCTCTCCCTCGATCTCCATCTCGGGATAGAGGCGCGCCACCGGCGGCGCCTTTTCCGCGGGCAGCACCGCTTGGCCCCGCGCCGCTAGCGCGGGTTGAGCGGCGAGCAACAGCAGGGCGGCAACAGGCAGGCGGGTCATGGCGTCTCCGATTCGGTGACGCTGATGCGGCATGGCTGTTACGTACGTATGACAGTTGGGTTGCGGGGAGTTTGGGGGCGGTCGTTTCTGACCGACTCGCTCACTCCCGCACATCCTGAGGAGCCATTGAGCGAAGGCGAAATGGCGTCTCGAAGGATCCTTCGAGACGGGCCTTCACCTTCGTTCAGTCCCTCCTCAGGAGGAGCAGTTCAGGTGACAGGCTCGATGTTCTAGTTGATCCGCTCCACCTTCTGCCCGGCCGAGGTGGTGACCGGGAAGCTGCTCAGCCCGGCGGCGCGCGCCTCGTTCACATAATCCTGCGCGGCGCCCTTGCTGGGGAAGGGACCGATCAGCAGTCGATTGGTCGTCTTGTAGGGCGTGGTCCATGGCGTCTTGCCCGCGAGCAGCTTGCCATGGGCCTTCTTCTGCTTGTCCCATTCCTTGTCGAGATCGGGCTTGTAGGCGCCGCTCGCGATCTGGACCCAATAGCGTTCGGGATTGGACTTGCGGGCCTTGGCCTCCTCCTGCGCCTTGGCCTTCTTCTCGGCGGCGGCCTTTTCCGCAGCGGCCTTGCGCTGGGCGGCGCGGCGATCCTCGGCCAGGCTGCGTTCGTCGGCGGCCTTCTGCTGGGCGGCCTGCCGGGCGGGGGAGGTTTCGACCGTTGCCGACGTCGTCGTCGATGCCGTGGATGCGCTGTCTGGCTTCATCACGAGCCGGCCGCTGCTGTCGAAACGCGGTCGGGCGGCTGGCGTGGACGAATAGGACGGAGATGGTTGGGGCGCCGCCGCGACGGCCGCCGGCATGCCCTTGGACGCCGGGACCGGACTCACCACCGCCATCTCGGTCGGGACCTTGTCCTCGGGGAAATGGCCGAAATGGACGGCAGCGGCCTTTTCGGCGGCCTTGAGCGCAGGCAGCCGCGACAGGAAGGGCTTGAGCGCGTCGGCCTGGTAGCGCGGCAGCACCGCATAGGCGGCGGACTCGGCGCCCGGCGTGTCGCCAGTCATCGCCAGCACGAAGGCACGCGCACGCCACGCGGCGATGTCGCGCTTCTGCAGCAGCGGATCGAGCGCCGCGAGCGCGCCGACCTTGTCGCCGCTCATCGCCAGCGACAGCGCCAGCCGGCGGGTCGCCTCGGCATCGGGGCGGGTGCGGAGCAGCAGATTATATTCGGCCTGCGCTTTCTTGTTCTCGCCGCGAAGGTCATAGGCGAGGCCGCGGTCGAGCGCGACGTCGACCGGCGGGACGCCGAGGTCGGTTGCGTTGTCGAACAGGCGCAGCGCGGCGCGGGGCTGTTCCTTCTGGACCAGCGCGGAGCCGAGGCCTGCCTTGACCCGGCCGTCGCGCGGCGAGATCTTCTCGGCCCGAACGAAGAAGTTGATCGCGGCATCGGCGTCGCCGACCGCCAGCGCCGCCGAACCGGCGCCCGACAGGGCGTCGAGATCGCCGGGATCGCGCGCCAGCACGCGCAGATAGCGCGACAGCGCCTCCGCGGGGTCGCCGCGCGCCATCGCGTCGCGGGCCTGGGCCATCGGATCGGTGATCAGCGGTTCGTCGCCGGCCGTCGTCGAATCCATCTGGGCGGCGGCGGGCGGGATGATCAGGAAGGCGGAAGCCAGCGCGAGAAGGCTGACAAGGGATTTTCTTTTCATGGGCGCATCGCTTTCGGACATTCGCCTTATCGCCCGCAAGAGGTGAACCCCGGCAGAACGCCGAAACGAGATACGCCCGCGTCGATCGGCGCGGGCGTATCGATATCGGACGGTTACTGGTTGCTCTGGCGGTTCAGGAAGCGCGGGATGTCGGCGTCGTCATTGCCGCGATCGTCGTCGACCTGCGCCTTGGCGGCGCCGCGGGCGATGTTCGACATCCGCTCGAACAGCGTGGCGCCGGCGCCCGACGGACGGCGGGCCGGCGGCTCGGCATCGGTCACCCAGCGGCGGTTGCCCTGCGACGCGGCGTCCTCGTCGGCTGGCGCTTCCGGTGCCGGGGTCGGCATCGCCGATTCCGGCTGGAGCAGCAGCTCGTCATTGAACAGGTTGGTCAGCTCCAGCGGCTCGGCGGCGGCCTGCTCGGGCGCTTCGAGGACGATCTTCTCCTCGGCCGGGGCTTCGGCGGCGGCCGGAGCGGCGGGCGCCTCGGGTTGCGCAGCCTGCTGCTGGACGGCTGGCGCCTCGGCCTGCGGCGCGGGGGTCGGGGTCTGCGGCACCACGACCGGCTTGTCGTCGCGGATCGGGGTGCGCGGCGGGAAGCTGAAGCTCTTCGACGGCTCGGGCATCGTCGCGGCGTCGACCTCTATGCCGGTCGCGACCACCGAGACGCGGATGCGGCCCTCGAGCTCGTTGTTGAACGCCGAACCCCAGATGATGTTCGCGTCGGGATCGACGAGCTGGCGGATGTGGTTGGCGGCCTCGTCGACCTCCAGCAGGCGCATGTCGTCGCCGCCGGTGATCGACACGATCACGCCCTTGGCGCCGTTCAGGCTGACGCCGTCGAGCAGCGGATTGGCGATCGCCTTCTCGGCAGCCTCGATCGCGCGGTTGTCGCCGCTCGCCTCGCCGGTGCCCATCATCGCCTTGCCCATCTCGCTCATCACCGAGCGGACGTCGGCGAAGTCGAGGTTGATGAGGCCGGGCATGACCATCAGGTCGGTGATGCCGCGCACGCCCTGCTGCAGCACCTGGTCGGCCATCTGGAACGCTTCCTTGAAGGTCGTGTTCGGATTGGCGATCAGGAACAGGTTCTGGTTCGGGATGACGATCAGCGTGTCGACGTGCTTCTGCAGCTCCTCGATGCCGGCGTCGGCCGAGCGCATGCGGCGGTTGCCCTCGAAGCTGAACGGCTTGGTGACGACGCCGACGGTCAGGATGCCGCGGTCGCGCGCTGCCTTGGCGATGACCGGAGCGGCGCCGGTGCCGGTACCGCCGCCCATGCCGGCGGCGATGAAGCACATGTGCGATCCTTCGAGCGCCTTCTCGACCTGGTCGAGGGTCTCCTCGGCGGCCGCCCGTCCTATTTCGGGACGGCTGCCGGCGCCCAGGCCCTGGGTGATCTTGAGACCGAGCTGGATGCGACGCTCCGCCGACGAGGCGTTGAGTGCCTGCGCGTCGGTGTTGGCGACGATGAAGTCGACGCCCTGGACGTCCGCGCCGATCATGTTGGCGACCGCGTTTCCGCCCGCCCCGCCAACGCCGATCACGCTGATCCGGGGTTTCAGCTCATCGACCTGCGGGCGCATGAACTCGATCGTCATAGATTTTCTCCCTGGCGGCCATGCCGGCCCAAGCAACACGTGGATCGAATCTTGCCAGACGCGATTCGCCGAATCACGCGAAAAGTTGTCCTATCCACAGTTTTCGAGGTTAACCGATGTGGGACGAGCGCCCACATGATCAATAACCCGACTTCACCGCTGCGATGAGCCGCCCGACGAGGCCCATGGGCTGCGTCCGGTGGACGGTCTGCTCGGCGGCGAAGGGGCGTAGCTCGGCCGGATTGGTCGCCGCCACCTGGGCGAGGCCGACCAGCGTCGCGAAGCCCGGACCGCTGTGCGCGTCGGGCAGGCCCGACAGGGTGCGCGGCCGGCCGACCCGGACGCTGCGGCCGAGCACGCCCTGCGCATAATCGGCGATGCCGCGCAGCTCGGCGCCGCCGCCGGTCAGCACCACCTGCCGCCCGACCGGGCCGACATAGCCGAGATCGGTCAGCGCCTTGGCGACTGCGTCCATCCAATGGTCGAGCCGCTGGCGGATCACCTGGATCAGCTGGGCGCGGCTGATGCGGGGCGGATCGGCGCCGTCGGCGACCTCCTCGGGCGATCCGATCTCCAGCATCTCATGATTGTCGCGCGGCGAATTCTGCGCCGATCCATGGACGCATTTGAGCCGCTCCGCCTGGGCGCGACGGATGTTGAATGCCGAGGCGATGTCGTCGGTGATGTCGGCGCAGCCCATCGGCAGCGAGGCGAGGCCGACCAGCAGCCCGCCTGCGAACAGCGAGACGTTGGTGACGCCGGCGCCCATCTCGACCAGCGCGATGCCCATCTCGCGGTCCTCCTCGGTCAGGCAGGAGGCGCCGGTCGCGATCGGCGAGGCGACGATCGAGCGGACGCCGAGATGCGCGGAGCGGACGCAGAGGGCGAGGTTGCGGACCGGCGAAGGCTCGGCCGCGATGACGTGGATCTCGACCCCAAGCTTGTCGGCATGGAGACCGAGCGGGTTCTTCACCCCGGTCAGCCCATCGAGCGTGTAGAGCGTCGGCTGGGCGTGGAGGACCATCCGGCCCTCGGGGTTGAGCGAGCGGCGGCCCTGGTGGAGCAGGTCGTCTATGTCCTGCTGTTCGATCTGCACGCCGCCCAGGTCGACCTCGACCTGCGCCACGTCGCTGACCAGGCCGCCGGCCGAGAAGCTGACCCAGACATGGTCGATATTGGTGCGGGCGATCGTCTCCGCCTGCTCGACCGCCTCGCGGATCGCGCCCTCGGTCGCCTCCATGTCGGCGATGTAGCCGCGGCGCACGCCCCGGCTCTCGCGCTGGCCGGTGCCCAGCACCTCCAGCTCGCCCTGGTCGTCCGCGCGCGCGATCAGCGCCGAGATCTTCGACGATCCGATGTCGATCGCGGTGATCAGCCCGTCATTGCGTGCCTGCGACATCGCTATCCCCTTTCCCAAAATCGCCATGCCTGCCTCACGTCACCGACTTCGCGCTGAGCGGCGGGGCCGGGGCCTCGATCCGGCTGCCCGGCTCGCGCGACATGCGCGCCACCATCCGGCTCGGATCGCGCAGGTCGATCGACACCAGGCCCTTGCCCAGCATCCCGGCGCGCCGATCCTCCTGCGCGAAGAAGGCCAGCGCCTTGGCTGCCTCCTGATCCCCTTCGGGGAGCATCACCTTCTCGCCCGACTGGAAGATGATGTCCCAGCGGCGGTCGCCCTGCCAGCTTGCCGCCGTGATCAGCGGCTTGAGCGAGGGTGCGGCCGCCATCAGCTGGGCGAGCTGGGTGGCGCGGCGGTTCGCGCCCGGGCCGACGACGACCGGCAGGTCGGGCATCGCCCGGTCGTCGACCGGGCCGATCACCACGCCGTCCTTGTCGATCAGCGCCAGCCGGTGCTGATATTGCCAGATCGCGGCCGGCACCCGCTCGACGATGTCGACGACCAGCGTGTCGGGCAGGCGGCGCGACACCCGGGCGTCGGCGATCCAGCCCATCTTCATCAGCTCGGCGCGCGTCCCTTCGAGGTCGACGAGCGGCATCGGCCGCGCCTGCTGGCGCATCGCTATGTCGTAGACATAGCCGCTGTCGACCTGCCGGCGGTTGAGGATTTCGACGTTGCGGACCTTGAAGCCGGCGTCGCCGATTCCGTCCGCGATCATCAGTCCGATCATCTGCGGCAGGCCCATCGCGACCAGCCCGGCGACGATCGCGCCGGTGATGGCGATGCCGAGCGTCCAGTTGCCCGCCGCGCGCAGCGTCTCGCGCGAGACGGGAATCTGCTCGATGGCGCGAGCGACGATCGAGGGTTTGCGGCGTGCGGGCGCACGCTTCGCCGGGGGCGCGGCGCGCGGCCTCCGGTCGACGGGACGTGCCCGCGCGGCCTTCATCGCGCGGCCTTTCCGGCCAGCGCCTCGTCGACGATCGCCTGGACCAGGTCGGCGTAGGTCAGGCCGACATGGCGCGCCTGCTCGGGGACCAGGCTCAGCGGGGTCATGCCCGGCTGGGTGTTGACCTCGAGCAGGTAGAGGCCGGCCTCACCCTGTTCGTCGTCCCAGCGGAAGTCGGAGCGCGACGTGCCCTTGCAGCCGAGCAGCCGGTGCGCGTCGAGTGCCATCCGCATCGCCGCCTCGGCGATGTCGGCGGGAATGTCGGCGGGGCAGATATGGGTCGTCAGCCCGTCGGTATATTTGGCTTCATAGTCATAGAAGCCGCTGCTGGGGACCAGCTCGGTCACGCCGAGGGCGCGATCGCCGAGCACCGCGACGGTCAGCTCGCGCCCCCGTATGAAGGGTTCTGCCAGCAGGGTCGCGAAGGTCTGCCACGGGCCATGCGAGTCACGATGAATCGGCACGCCATGATTGTCACGTTCTTTTATGATGGCGACGCCGACCGACGACCCCTCGTTGACCGGCTTGAGCACATAGGGGCGCGGCATCGGGTCGCCGGCATAGAGGCTTTCGCTCTCGACGATGATGCCCTCCGGCATGCGGATGCCATTGGGCACGAGCTGCTGCTTGGTCAGCTCCTTGTCGATCGCGATGACCGAGGTGGTCAGTCCCGAATGGGTGTAGGTCAGGCCCATCAGGTCCATCATGCCCTGGACGGTGCCGTCCTCGCCCGGCGTGCCGTGCAGGGCGTTGAATACCACGTCGGGCTTCGCCTCGGCCAGGCGCAGCGCGACGTCGCGGTCCATGTCGATCCGCGTAACCCGGTGGCCCAGGCTCTCGAGCGCGTCGGCGACGCCGTTGCCCGAGGTCAGCGATACCTCGCGCTCGGATGACCAGCCGCCCATCAGCACCGCGATGTGGAGGGGGGAACGGGTCATGGGTTCACCCCCACGCGCTGGATTTCCCATTCCAGGGTCACGCCCGAATTCGCCTTCACTCGTTCACGCACCTCTTCGCCCAGCCCCTCGATGTCGGCCGAGCTGGCCGATCCTAGGTTGAGCAGGAAATTGCAATGCTTCTCGCTGACCTGCGCGTCGCCGCGGGTCAGGCCGCGGCAGCCGGCGGCGTCGACGAGCTGCCAGGCCTTGTGGCCCTGCGGGTTCTTGAAGGTCGACCCGCCGGTGCGGCTGCGCAGCGGCTGGCTCGCCTCGCGCTCCGCGGCGATGCGGTCCATCTCCGCCTGGACGACGGCCGGCTCCTCGGCATGGCCCCGGAAGGTCGCGGCCACGACGATCGCACCCTCGGGCAGCGCGCTGTGGCGATAGGTGTAGCCCAGCTCGGCCAGGCCGAGCACCCTGCGCTCGCCCGATCGCAGCACGACCTCGGCCTCGACCAGCACGTCCTTGACCTCGCGGCCATAGGCGCCGCCGTTCATGCGCACGAAGCCGCCTACCGTGCCGGGGATCGAGCGCAGGAACTCGACCCCGCCGATCCCGGCGTCGCGCGCCGTCGAGGAGACGAGGATGCCGCTCGCGCCGCCGCCGCAGCGCAGCGTCGTCGCGTCGAGCCGCTCGACCCGTGCGAACGGCTTGCCGAGGCGCACCACGACGCCGGGCACGCCACCGTCGCGGACGATCAGGTTGGAACCGAGGCCGAGCCCCATCACCGGCACCGCCGGGTCGAGCGCGGCCAGGAAATCGCTCAGGTCGTCGATATCGGCGGGCTCGAACAGCCATTCGGCCGCGCCGCCGCTCTTGAACCAGACCAGCGGCGCCAGCGGCGCACCCGCCGTCAGCCGGCCCCGCACGGGCGGCAGGGTCGACGGGCGGGTTGCGCTGCCGGCGGCCGGGTTCACTTCTTGTCGACGCCCCACATCGCCATCCAGCGTTCCCACGCCTGGACCTGCATGTCGGCGAGCTCCTTGGCGGCCTTCGCCGCATTGTCGAACTGCTCGCCGCTGCCCATCGCCCTGAACGCGGCGTCGACCGCGGTCCTGTGCATGTGCATCGCCTGGTCCTGGAGCATCTTCCAGGGTCCGAAGAAATCGGTCATCGCGCCGTCTCCTTGGCTATCGCCTCCGAAAGCCCCGCCGCCCACTTGGTGATATCACCAGCGCCCAGGCAGATCACCATGTCGTCGGCGGCGAGCGTCGTCGCCAGCGTCGCGGCGAGCGCCTCCGGCCCGGCGATGACCTGCGCCGACCGGTGGCCGCGCTGCTTGAGCCCGGCGACCAGCGCCGCGGCGTCGACGCCGTCGATCGGAGCTTCGCCGGCCGGATAGACCGGGGCGACATAGACGGTGTCGGCGTCGTTGAACGCCGTCTGGAACTCGGTCATCAGGTCGCGCAGCCGGGTGAAGCGATGCGGCTGGACGACGGCGATCACCTTCGCCCGGGCGCCCTCGCGCGCGGCGGCCAGCACCGCGCGGATCTCGACCGGATGATGGCCGTAATCGTCGATCACGGTGGCGACGCCGCCGTCGACCGGAACCTCGCCGACCTTGGTGAAGCGCCGCTTCACGCCGCCGAACTTGGCGAAGCCGTTGGCGATGATCTCGTCGGAGATGTTCATCTCCAGCGCGACGCCGATCGCGGCCAGCGCGTTCTGGACGTTGTGGCGGCCGGGCATCGGCAGCGTGACGCCCTCGATCCGACGGGTGTCGCCGTCGCGGTTGCGGACCACGACGTCGAAGCGGTTGCCGCCCGGAATCGGGGTGACGTTGTCGCCGCGCACGTCGGCCTGGGCGGAGAAACCGTAGGTCACGACCTTGCGGTCGCGGACCCGCGGGATGATCGCCTGCACCTCGGGATGGTCGATGCAGAGCAGCGCCGCCCCGTAGAAGGGGACGTTCTCGACGAACTCGACGAAGCAGTCCTTCACCTTGTCGAACGAGCCATAATGGTCGAGATGCTCGGGATCGATGTTGGTGACGACCGCGATCGTCCCGTCGAGGCGGAGGAAGCTGCCGTCGCTCTCGTCGGCCTCCACCACCATCCAGTCGGATGCGCCGAGCCGGGCATTGGAGCCGTAGCTGTTGATGATGCCGCCGTTGATCACGGTCGGATCGACCCCGCCCGCGTCGAGCAGCGCCGCCACCATAGAGGTCGTCGTCGTCTTGCCGTGCGTGCCGGCGATCGCGACGGTCGACTTGAGCCGCATCAGCTCCGCCAGCATCTCGGCGCGGCGGACGACGGGGACGCGCTTCTCCAGCGCCAGCTCGACCTCGGGGTTGCCGCGCTTGATCGCGGTCGAGGTGACGACGACGGCGGCGTCGCCCAGATTCTCGGCCTTGTGGCCGATCATCACCGCGATGCCGCGCTTGCGCAGCCCATCGACGACGTAGCTCTCGGCGACGTCGCTGCCCTGCACCTTGTAGCCCAGATTATGCATCACCTCGGCGATGCCGGACATGCCGATGCCGCCGATGCCGATGAAATGGATGGTGCCGATGTCGGTTGCGACACCCTTCATGCGAAAGCGCCTTTCAAGGGACGGAGTTCCAGTTTTTCGACGGGGATGGGTTCGACGATCGGATCGGGGCCGATCCGTTCGACGAGGTCGGCCAGTTCGGCGGCGGCGTCGGGGCGGCCGACGCTGCGCGCGCGCTTGGCCGCGTTGATCAGCGCCTGCGGATCGAGCGCCAGCTTCTGCATCTGCTTGGCGAGTTCCTGCGGCGTGAAATTCTCTTGCCGGATAGCTCGCGCGCCGCCGACCTGTGCGAGCTCGCGCGCGTTGGCGGTCTGGTGGTCGTCGGCGGCCGAGGGCAGCGGGATCAGGATGGCGGGGCGGCCCGCGACGCTGATGTCGGCGATCGTCGAGGCGCCGGCACGCGCGATCACCAGATGCGCCCAGGCCAGCCGCTCGGGCAGGTCGGTGAAATAGGTGCCGAGGTCGGCCGGGATGCCGAGCACCTTATATTTGCTGCGTACCGTCTCGATGTCCTCGGGCCGGCACTGCTGGGTGACCTGCAACCGGCGGCGGAAGCCCTGCGGCAGCAGGGCGAGGCCGTCGGGCACCACGTCGGACAGGATGGATGCGCCCTGGCTGCCGCCGGTCACCAGCACGCGGAAGATGCTGTCGGGGCCGAGATCGGGGAAGGGCTGGTCGCGGATGTCGCGGACGATGTCGCGCACCGGGTTGCCGACCAGCACGGTCTTGTCCTCGAACTTCGGCTTGAGCCGCTCGACGACTGGATAGGCGGTGGCGATCGCGTCGACCCGGCCCGCGACCAGCCGGTTGACCCGGCCGAGCACCGCGTTCTGCTCGTGGATCACGGTGGGCACCCGCCGCTTGAAGCCGGCCCGCAGCGCCGGCAGCGCCGGATAGCCGCCGAAGCCGATCACCGCCGCGGGATCGAAGGTCGAATAGAGCTGGAGCGCCATCGCCGTGCCGGCGCGGATGTCGCGGAACGCCTTCAGCCATTCGCGCGGGCCGCCGCCCAGCCGGCCGGCGGGGATGACGTGCGTCTGGACGCCGTCGAACAGGCCGGGGATGCGCGCGCCGCGCTCGTCGGTGACCAGCGCGACGCGGTGGCCGCGCCGCATCAACTCGGCCGCCAAAGCATGTGCGGGGACCATATGGCCCCCGGTACCGCCCGCCGCGAGGACGAAATGCCGCGTCACCCTCATCTGCCGTTCCACCGCACCGTGTAGGTCGCTTCCTTCAGATGGGGATTCTCGCGGGTGAAGGCCAGCAGCAGGCCCATGCCGATCGACAGCGCGATCATCGACGAGCCGCCATAGCTGATGAAGGGCAGGGTCATACCCTTGGACGGGGCGAGGCCGACATTGACCATCATGTTGATCAGCGCCTGCAGCCCGAATTGCGAGACGAGGCCGGCCGAGGCGAGCAGCAGGAAATCATCCTCCTCGCGCAGCAGGCGCAGGCTGACCCGCAGGACGATGGCGAGGTAGAGGCACGCGATGGCTATGCAGGCGATCAGCCCGAACTCCTCGCCGATCACCGAGAAGATATAGTCGGTGTGTGGCTCGGGCAGGGTGAACTTCTCGGTCCCCGCGCCGGGGCCGGTGCCGAGCAGGCCGCCGTTGGTCAGCGTCGCATGGGCGCGGTCGACCTGATAGGTGTCGCCCTGCTTGAACAGGAATTTGTTGATGCGCTCGGTCGCCACCGAATAGAAGAGATAGGCCGAGACGATCGCCGCCAGGCCGCCTGCGCCGAGCATGCCGAGCAGCTTCAGCGACGCGCCCGACAGCATCAGCAGCACGATCCAGACCGACGCGAAGATCACCGTCTGGCCGAAGTCGGGCTGCTTCATCAGCAGCGCCGCGATCAGCGCCATCGGCACCACCGAGATCAGCGCGAAGGGCAGGCCCGGATTGCGCGCCCTGAGCGAGAACAGCCAGGCCATTGCGACCGCGAACATGGGCTTCAGGAATTCGGACGGCTGGAGCTTGGCCGGGCCGATCGAAATCCAGCGGGTAGCGCCGTTGGCGGCGCTGCCGATCACAGGCACCAGCGCAAGCAAGGCCAGGAACACCAGGCCGCCGATCAGCGCCGCGCGGCGCGCGATCTGCACCGGCAGCGCCGAGACCGCGAGCATGATCGGCACGGCGATCACCGTCCAGGCGAGCTGCATCCAGAAATAATGGCGCGCCGCGACGGTGACGCCGCTGCCCGAATAGCGGACCCCGGCTGCGGGCGAGGCGGCGGCCACGGCGATCAGCCCGACGCCGATCAGGATCGTCACGAGCAGCAGCAGGACCCGGTCGATCTCCCAGAACCAGCGCGCGATCGGCGTGCGCTTGCCGCGTCCGAAACGCGAGCGCTTGAAGGGGGATTGCGGGGTCGGCACCGAGGACTCGAAGGACACTGCGACGTTCATAGCGGAAGCCCCTCCACCGCGCGACGGAAAGCGTCGCCACGTGCCTCATAGTCGCTGAACTGGTCGAACGAGGCGCAGGCCGGCGACAGCATCACCACCTCGCCCGGCCGCGCCGCCGCGGCGGCATCGGCCACCGCCTGGTCGAGCGTGCCGCTCTCGGTCACCGGCTTGCCCGCCTCGCGCAGGATGCGGGCGAACATCGGGCCCGCCTGGCCGATCGTGTAGCCGGCGACGACATGGCCGAACCAGGGCGCGCAATCGTCGAGGTCGTCGGTCTTGGGCAGGCCGCCGAGGATCCAGTGGATCTTCGGATAGGCACCGAGCGCCGGCGCGGTCGCGGTCGCGTTGGTCGCCTTGCTGTCGTTGATGAACAGCACGCCCCGCTTCTCGGCGACGCGCTGCATCCGGTGCGGCAGGCCGGGATAGCTGCGCAGGCCTTTTTCTATCGCGTCGTTGGCGATGCCGAGCGCGCGGGCCACCTGGATGGCGATCGCCGCATTCTGGGCATTGTGCGGACCCTGCAGCGCCGGCCAGGCTTCCTGGCCTGCGATATCGGACGACCGCACGGCGATCGTGCCGGGGTGGCGCGCCGCGATCACGCGGCTCGGCTCGTCCTCGACCGCGATGATCGCGACGTGGCCGGCCGACTGCATGTCGAACAGCCGCTCCTTCGACGCTGCATAGCCGGTGAAGCCGTCATAGCGGTCGAGATGGTCGGGCGTGATGTTGGTCAGCACCGCGACGTCGCAGTCGAGGCTTTGGGTGATGTCGATCTGATAGCTCGACAGTTCGAGCACATAGGCCCCGCCCGCCGGCAGCGGATCGCGGCCGAGGATGGGAAGGCCGATATTGCCGCCCATCAGGGTCGGTACGCTCGCCGTTTCGAGGATGTGGGTGATCAGCGCGGTGGTGGTCGACTTGCCGTTGGTGCCGGTGATGCCGACGACCTTGTGCGCGGGCAGCGAAGCGCGCGCCTGGGCGAACAGCTCGATGTCGCTGATCACCGGTACGCCGAAGCTGGCGGCATGGCCGGCGATCGGATGCCGGTTGAGCGGCACGCCCGGCGACACGACGATTCCCGCGAAGCCGGTCAGGTCGATGGTGGCCGGGTCTGCGAAGGTGACATCACCCGTCACCTTGGCCCGCGCCGCCTCGTTCGAATCCCACGCCGTCACCCGGGCGCCGCTGGCGAGCAGCGCCTCGACCGTCGCCAGCCCCGATCGCGCGAGGCCGAGGACGGCGTAATGTCTTCCGGCGAAGGCGGGGCTCGTGATCATCGCAGCTTCAGCGTGGCGAGGCCGGCGAGGGCAAGGACGAAGGAGATGATCCAGAAGCGGACGACCACGGTCGGCTCGCTCCAGCCGAGCTGTTCGAAATGATGGTGGATCGGCGCCATGCGGAAGATGCGCTTGCCGGTGCGCTTGTAGAAGAAGACCTGGAGGATGACCGAGATCGTCTCCATCACGAACAGGCCGCCGACGATCGCCAGGACGATCTCGTGATGCGCGACGACCGAGATGACGCCGAGCGCGCCGCCGAGCGCGAGGCTGCCCGTGTCGCCCATGAAGACCGCGGCGGGCGGCGCGTTGAACCACAGGAAGGCGAGGCCGCCGCCGATGATCGCGGCGGTCAGGATCGTCAGGTCGCCTGCACCGGGCACATGCGGAATTCCCAGATATTGGGCGAATTTCGCATTGCCGACGAGATAGGCGATGACGAAGAAGGCGAGGCTGGCGATCACCACCGGCATGATCGCCAGGCCGTCGAGCCCGTCGGTCAGGTTCACCGCATTGCCGAAGGCGACGATCACGAAGGCCGCGAACACCACGTAGAAGGGGCCCAGGTCGATCACCGGCCCGTTGTAGAAGGGCACATAGAGCTGCGTGCCATTGCCGGAGACGATCAGCCAGCTCGCAAGGCCGGCGATCAGGAACTCGCCAAGCAGGCGCGCCTTGCCGGAGACGCCCTTGGCGCTGCGCTTCTTGACCTTGTCGTAATCGTCCATGAAGCCGATCAGGCCGAAGCCCAGCGTCACGCCGATGCAGGCCCAGACATAGCGGTTGCCCAGGTCCATCCAGAGCAGCAGCGACAGCATCACCGAGATCAGGATCATCAGCCCGCCCATCGTCGGCGTGCCGACCTTGGACAGGTGGGTCTGCGGGCCGTCGGCGCGGATCGGCTGACCCTTGCCCTGGCGGATGCGCAGCCATCCGATGAAGCGCGGACCGATGATCAGGCCAATGAACAGCGCGGTCAGCGCCGCCGCCCCCGCACGGAAGGTGATGTAACGGATGAGATTGAGCACGCCCGGAAACCCGAGCTGTTCGGCTATCAGGTAGAGCATGTCGTCCTTTCGCCGGCCGGCGGTTTCGTGCGCAGATGCGCGACGAGACGCGACAGGCCGATCGCGTTGGATCCCTTGATCAATATGGCGTCGCCGGGCGCGATCTTCGCTTCGATCGACTCGATCGCCGCGTCGGCGTCGGGCACATGCTCGAATTCGATGCGTCCCTCAAGGGCGTTCGCGAGCGCGGCCATATCGGATCCGACGAGCAGAGCGAAATCGACCCCGGCGTCGCGCAGCGGCCCGGCCAGATCGGCGTGATAGCCGGCCGATCCGGCGCCCAGCTCGCGCATTTCCCCGAGCACGGCGATCCGCCGGTCCGCGCGTTCGCCGCCCAACATCTTGATCGTCGCCGCCATCGAAGCGGGGTTCGCGTTGTAGCTCTCGTCGATCAGCAGCGCCTCGCCCGATCCGACCGGAATCGTGCTGCGCTGGCCGCGGCCGGGCAGGCCCTCCATCTCGGCGAAGGCGAGGCCGGCGGCGGCGAGGTCGCCACCCACCGCCCAGACGGCGGCGATCACCGCCATCGCGTTCGACACCCAATGCTCGCCTGGCGGGGCGATGGTGAAGGTCAGCTCGGCATCGGGCAGGACCAGCGACAGCAGCGTGCCCCGGTCGAGCGGGATCACGTCCTGCGCATGGACGTCGGCGGCGCGATCCATGCCGAAGGTCAGGATGCGGGCGGCATGGGGCTTGGCCGCCGCGATCAGCCGGTCGCGATGCGGGCTGTCGTGCGGGATGATCGCGACGCCGCCGGGTTGTAGCCCCTGGAAGATTTCGCCTTTCGCATCGGCGATGTCGGCCTCGCTCGCGAAGAAAGCGCTGTGCGCCGGGGCGATGGCGGTGACGATCGCGACATGCGGGCGGACGAGCCGGGTCAGCGCCGCCAGCTCGCCGCTATGGTTCATCCCCATCTCGAACACGCCGATCCGGGTGTCGGCGGGCATGCGGGCGAGGCTCAGCGGGACGCCGGTATGGTTGTTGTAGCTCTTGACCGAGCGATGGACCCGGCCGGGCAGGGCGCGGTCGAGGCAGGCGAAGAGCGCTTCCTTGGTACCGGTCTTGCCGACCGATCCGGTGACGCCGATCACCCGGCCGTGCATCCGGTCGCGCGCCGCCGCACCCAATGCGTTGAGCGCCGCCATCGTGTCGGCGACGCGGACGTGCGGGCCGTCGCAGGCGTCGGAGACGATCGCACCCGCCACGCCGGCGGCGAACGCCTTGTCGAGGAAGCGATGGCCATCGGTCGTCTCGCCCTTCAGCGCGATGAACAGGTCGCCCGGGCCGACTTCACGCGAGTCGAAGGTGACGCCGTCCACGCGGAAATCGCCATAGACCTCGCCGTCCACCGCGGCGGCGATGTCGAACGCGGTCCAGAGGGGCGTGGAGGCTTCCTCGCTCATGCCGCGCATTCCCGTGCGACGGTGACGTCGTCGAAGGGGAGGACGCGCATCTGGTCCCCGGCGCCGACGATCTGCCCCTGCTCATGGCCCTTGCCGGCGATCAGCACGATGTCGCCGGCCTGCGCCTCGGCGATGGCGGCGGCGATCGCCTCGCGTCGGCCGCCGATCTCGATCGCGCCGGGCGCCCCGGCCATCACGTCGCGGCGGATCGCGGCGGGGTCCTCGCTGCGCGGATTGTCGTCGGTGACGATGGTGCGGTCGGACAGCCGGGTCGAGACCTCGCCCATCAGCGGGCGCTTGCCGGTGTCGCGGTCGCCGCCCGCGCCGAACACGGTGATCAGCCGGCCTGCCGTGTGCGGGCGCAGCGCCTCGATCGCGGCTTCCAGCCCGTCGGGCGTATGCGCATAGTCGACATAGATCGGCGCGCCGGTCCGGCTGATCGCGGCGCGTTCGAGCCGTCCGCGCACCGGAGCGACCCGTTGGAGATTGGCGAGGGTCAGGCCGATGTCCCCGCCGGTGGCGACGACCAGCCCGGCCGCGACCAGCGCATTG
Organism: Rhizorhabdus histidinilytica; assembly: GCF_900167915.1. Lineage (GTDB taxonomy): Bacteria > Pseudomonadota > Alphaproteobacteria > Sphingomonadales > Sphingomonadaceae > Rhizorhabdus > Rhizorhabdus histidinilytica. The sequence continues at coordinate 433,715 of NZ_FUYM01000002.1, forward strand.
GCGGCCTGATAGGCGCCGATCAGCGGCAGCTTCACCTCGCGCGCCTTGCCCTCGACCTCCAGCTTGAGCGTCTGGCCGAGCGCGGTCGGCGTGCGTTCGACGAGGCGGAACGTCTCCCCGGCCGCGCCGACGCTGAGCAGGCGGATGCCGCGCGCCCGCACCGCCGCGATCACGTCGGCCGATCGCGGATCGTCCGCCCAGACCACGGCGGCGCCGTCCTGGTCCACCACCTCGGTGAACAGCCGCAGCTTGGCCGCGAAATAGGCCTCCATCGTGCCGTGATAGTCGAGATGGTCGCGGCTGAGATTGGTGAAGGCCGCCGCGCGCACCGGCAGGCCCTCGGTCCGATATTGCGACAGGCCGTGGCTCGACGCCTCGAAGGCGGCGTGGGTGACGCCTTCCTTGCGGAGCCCGGCCATGTTCGACAGGAAGGTGACGATGTCCGGAGTGGTCAGCCCGGTCGACACCTGGTCGTCGGCGGTGGTGACGCCGAGCGTGCCGATCGAGGCGGCGTGGAAGCCCGCCATCCGCCACAGCTGGCGGGTCAGCTCGACCGTCGAGGTCTTGCCGTTGGTGCCGGTGACGGCGACCGTGGTGTCGGGGAAAGGCGCGAAGAAGCGCGCGGCGAGCCTGGCGAACAGCCGGCGCGGCTCGTCGTCGACGATGTGGACCGCACCCTCGACGACGACGCCGGGCGCGGAGACGATCGCCGCCGCGCCATCGGCGACAGCCTGGGCGATGAAGTCCTCGCCGTTGAAGCGGCTGCCCTTGAAGGCGCCGAACACGGTGCCCGGCGCGACCTTGCGGTGATCGATCGCGAAGCCGGTGATCCGCGCGTCGCCGGCGTCCGCGCCCGATGCGGCCGGAAGCCCGGCCAGGAGGTCAGTCAATCGCATGGACCCCCGTGTCCTTCTTTTCCGGCTTGTAGACGAAGGGCATCAGGTCGGAGACGTCGATGTCCTTGCTGGGATCGGGGATGACGCCGAGCAGCGGGCCGATCCGGGCGATGACGTTCTTGACCGCCGGCAGCGCGTTCCACGCGGCGGTGCGGAAGCCGTAGGTCTCGGGAATGCCCTTCGGCTCGTCCATCGTCACGACCACGACGTAGCGCGGCGCGTCCATCGGGAAGGCGGCGGCGAAGGTGGTGACGAGGCTGCTGTGGATGTAGCGGCCGTTGAGGTTCTTCTCGGCGGTGCCGGTCTTGCCGCCGACGCGCAGGCCGGAGATGTTGGCGCCGCGCCCGGTACCTTCCTCGACGACGAGGCGCATGAGCTGGCGGATGCGGTAGCTGGTCTGTTCGGAGATGACGCGCTTGCCCTGCGGCGCCTGGCCGGCCGGCAGCTTGAGCATCGTCGCCGGACGCAGGATGCCGCCGTTGACCATCGCCGCATAGGCGTTGGCGAGGTGCATCTGGCTCACCGCGATGCCATGGCCATAGGCGACCGTCATCACGGTGGTCCGCGCCCAGAAGCCCGGCCACAGCGGCTTGCCGCGCGCCCCCAGTTCAAGGTCGACCGGCCGGTCGAAGCCGAGCTGGCGGAAGAAGGCCTGGGTGCGCTCGGGACCGATCTCCTCGGAAATCCGCGCGGTGCCGATGTTGGACGAATGGATCAGGATATCGGGCACCGACATCCAGCGGTTCTCGGGATGGTCGTCCTTGATGCGGAAGCCGCCGACCTGGAGCGGCGCGGTCGCGTCGTAGCGCTTGCCGAAGTCGGTGATCACGCCATGCTCGATGGCGTTGGCCATGGTCAGCACCTTGAAGGTCGAACCCAGCTCGTAGACCGAGCTGACCGCGCGGTTGTAGCGGGCGTCGGGCCGCAGCGGATCGGTGCCGACCGGCACGAGGCCGGGCGCGTTCGAGTTGAACACCGGCAGCGAAGCCATCGCGAGCACCTCGCCGGTGTGGACGTCGAGGACGACGCCGGCGCCGCCGACCGCGAGATATTTCTCGGCCGACGTCCGGATCGCGCTTTCGAGCGCGGCCTGCACGCGGCTGTCGATCGACAGCGCGACGGGCTGGCCGCCATTGGCGGCGCTGGTCAGCCGCTTGTCGAGAAAGGCTTCCATCCCGCTGACCGGCACGCCGCCGATGTCCATATAGCCGATGACCTGTGCGGCCATAGTACCCTGCGGATAGAAGCGCTTGGGTTCGGGAACTTCCTCGATCGCCGGTTCGCCGAGCAGGCGGACGGCATGGATCTTGGCCGGGGTGGCGCCGCGCTCCAGATAGACGAACTTGCGCCGCCCGTGCAGGATGCGGCGATAGTCGTCGACGCTACGGTTCGGGAAGAGGCGGGCGAGCTCGGCCGCCAGCCGTTCCTTGTCGCCGATCACGCGGGGCGGGCGGATCGCGAGGCTGATGCCCTTGATGGTCGCGGCGAGCACCACGCCGTTACGGTCGGTGATGTCGGCACGCGGGCCGATCGCCGACGCGACCGGCGAACGGTCCGGCGCGTCGAACACCGCCAGGTAGAGCAGCCGCAGCGAGATCACGCCGACCATCAGCGCAAACAGCAGCATCAGCACCATCAGCCGGTAATGGGCGACGCGGACGCTGTCGTTGTTCTTGACGAGGGCGCGGTCGCGCGGCGGGGCTAGCCCGGCGGCGATCGCGTTCATTGCTTCCCCTTGCGCGCGCGGGCCGGCGCCTCCTCGGCGAGACCGTCCAGGAAGTTGTCGTCGAGCCGGACCGCGCGGACCAGCTTGCGTTCGGCCACCTCACGCACCGGTGACGCCTGCGGCGCCAGCGCCGAGGGCGTCGGCTGCACGTAATTGGCCTGCCGCAGCGCGGGCTGCGGGGGCGGAGCGGGGATCGCCACCGGCGCGGGGGCCGGGCGGGACCGCGCCGGTGCCATGCCACCGTCCTCGATCCGGTCGTAGCTGACCTTGTCGAGCGCGCCATGGCTGGCGACGATCGCCGGGTCGAGCGGCACGCGCTGCGGCTGGGTCAGAGCGACCAGCCGGACCGAGCTGGTCACGAACTGCTCGGGGCCGGGTGCCTGCAGGCCGTAGACGTTCTGGTTCCACCGTTCGATCTGGGCGAGGCCACCGCGCGTGTCGATCTCGGTCCGCAGGCGGCGGATCTCCTGGTTGGTGGCGGCGATCTTGCGCTCGACGCCGGTCAGCTCGGCGCGCTTCGCGGCGACGGTCTGCGAGATCATATAGAAGGAGAGAGCCGCGACGCAGATGCCGCTCGTCCAGACCACCTCCTTGAAGCGGGTCGTGATCATCCCTGACGTCCTTCCTTTTTGGGCGCGGTGCCCCATGGCGCTGCTGCGGTCCTCCGGGCGACGCGCAGCGTCGCCGAGCGGGACCGGGGGTTGCGGGCGAGTTCCGCTTCGCCCGCGCGAACGGGCTTGGCGACGGCCTCGAAACTGGGACGCGGCCCCCCGGCGCGCACATCTGGAAGGTGACGGGAACCGGCCGGCGTGGCGCCGCTGCGATCGCGCAGGAAGCGCTTCACGATCCGGTCCTCGATCGAATGGAAGGAGACGACCGCCAGCCGCCCGCCGGGGCGCAGCACGCGCTCGGCAGCGGCCAGACCCTGCTCGAGCTCGTCGAGCTCGGCGTTGAGGTGGATGCGGATCGCCTGGAAGGTGCGGGTCGCGGGATCCTTCTTCTCGTGCGGCTTGTGGCCGAGCGCACGGCGCACGACCTCGGCCAGTTCGGAGGTCCGGCTGATCGGCCGGGCCTGGACGATGGCGCGGGCGACGCGGCGGGCGCGCGGTTCCTCGCCCAGATCGTGCAGCACCTCGGCGATCTCGGCCTCGTCGGCGGTGTTGACGAAGTCGGCGGCGCTCATGCCGCTCTTCTCCATCCGCATGTCGAGCGGGCCATCCGCCTGGAAGGAAAAGCCGCGGTCGGCGCGGTCGAGCTGCATCGACGACACACCGATGTCGAGCGTCACGCCGTCGACCTGGCCGATGCCGCGCTCGTTCAGCGCCTCCGCCATGCGGGAGAAGCGTTCGGGAACCAGGATCAGCCGGCCCTCCGCCCCCGCCTCCAGCGCGCGGCCCTCGGCGATCGCGTCGGGATCGCGATCGAACGCATAGACGCGCGCACCCGCGTGCAGCAGGGCGCGGGTATAGCCGCCGGCGCCGAAGGTGCCGTCGACATGGGTCTCGCCGGCAGCGGGATCGAGGCCGGCGATCACCTCGTCGATCAGGACGGGGACATGGGGCGCGGCCGGGGTCATCCGCGCTCCTTTCGCTTGGCGAGGAGGTCTTCCATCTCCTCGAGCACGTCGCCGGACTCGCCGCCGGCGGCTGCGCGCAGCACCTCGGGGCTCCAGATGCGGAAACGCCGGCCGCGGCCGACGAAGAAGGCGTCATTGCCGATCTGTGCCTTGGCGCGCAGCCGGTCGGGCAGGACCATTCGGCCCGCCGTATCGAAGTTGACGTCCTTCATCAGCGGGTAGGTCTCGGCCTCGAGCCGGTCGAGCACGTCGCCCACCAGCTCGCCGGTCTGCTCGGAGACGCGGACGGCGTGGGCGTTCATCTGCTCTTCGGTCTCGGCGATCTGCAGCCCGTCGCTGACCTCGATGCATTTGAGCGCGGCGTTGAAGGTCATGCGCAAGGTGCGGCCGAGACCCGAGGCCACCTTGGGCGAGCCCGAGCGGATGTCGATCGTCTGACGGAAGGCAGCAGGGAGCGAAACGCGTCCCTTAAGGTCCACGCCGTTCAAATGAACGTCATTGAAGACCGCACCACCCGCCGCCACCGACGCATACCCCAGCCAGATCGAGGGAAGCACCGCCGGGACCACGCCGCCCTTCCGGGCCGGCGGGAGGCGTCAATGCGCCAAGCGATACTCCCCACCCCATTTCACCATTCTGGTGTACTTGGGTCGCTCCGCCATTTCAAAGGATTTTTATACCATTTTATGGTTTTCCATGGATTCGGCTGTGGATTCCAGGGAAAGCATGGAGCGCCACGGGACGGCCGGAAACGCGCGGAAGCGCAGAAATCCGGGCAGGGGACGACGATCGCCCCCTGTGGATAAGTTTGTCGAAAAGCTATGGGCCGGACCTTGGCGGAATCGCTGCCGGCCAAACCGTCAGCCCGCACGGAGCCGAAACGAGTTTGATTTTACGGGCTTATCGCAGTTGCCGAGTCGGCGGGCCGGCGGATGCGCCGGCCATCGGCGCCAATGCCGTCACTGCTGCGGAGGAGGGGCGTCCTGGGGCGTGCTGCTTTCGCCGGCGGTGCCGCCGGGGGCGACGCCCAGCTCGGCGAGCGGATCGGCGGGAGGCTTGGCGCCGTTCTCGCTCTCGGCGACCAGATTCGCCTCGCCGTTCCGCTCCTTCGAGTGGAAGCCCACGATCGCCGCCGCCAGCAGGACGATCAGGAAGACGACGGCCAGGCCGGTGATACCGATCCGCACGCGCTGCATCAGGCGATGATCCCCATGCCGCCAATGTCCGCCAGGCTCGGGCGGAGGTCAATCGTCAATATCGTCGCCACCGGGCGACGGTCGTCCGGGATCAGCGGCGCAGCAGCGCCGGGACCGGCAGGCCCTTGGCCTCCAGCCAGGCCGGGTTGAACAGCGATGACAGGTAGCGCATCCCGGAATCGCACAGGATGGTGACGATCGTCTTGCCCGGGCCCAGTTCCTTCGCCAGCGCGATCGCGCCGGCGACGTTGATGCCCGAGGACAGGCCGACGCACAGCCCCTCGCTGCCGAGCAACGCGATCACCTGTTCGAGGCCCTCCTGGTCGGAGACGCGGAACTGGGTGTCGATCGGCGCGCCGTCGAGATTGGCGGTGATCCGGCTCTGGCCGATGCCCTCCGCGACGCTCGACCCTTCGGCCTTGAGCTCGCCATGGGCGAAATAATTGTAGAGCGCGGCGCCGTAAGGGTCGGTCAGCCCGATCACGATGTCCTCGCTGAACGCCTTGAGGCCCAGACCTACGCCGGCCAGCGTGCCGCCGGTGCCGACCGCACAGGTGAAGCCGTCGATCCGGCCGCCGGTCTGCGCCCAGATTTCGGGCGCCGTGGTGCGGATATGGGCGAGGCGGTTGGCGGTGTTGTCGAACTGGTTGGCCCAGAGGGCGCCCGGTGTCTCCTCGGCGATCCGGCGCGAGGTGTGGACGTAATGGGCAGGGTTCGAATAGGCGGTCGGCGGTACCAGCACGAGCTCGGCGCCCAGCGCGCGCAGCGTGTCCTGCTTCTCCTGGCTCTGGGTGTCGGTCATGACGATGATCGTGCGGTAGCCGCGGGCATTGCCGACCAGCGCCAGGCCGATGCCGGTGTTGCCGGCGGTGCCCTCGACGATGATGCCGCCCGGCGCGATCTGGCCGCGTTCCTCGGCATCGGTGATGATCGCCAGCGCGGCGCGGTCCTTCACGGAGCCGCCGGGATTCATGAACTCGCACTTGGCGAGGATCTCGCAGCCGGTCGCTTCGCTGGGGCCCTTCAGTCGAACGAGGGGAGTGTTGCCGATCAGGGCGAGCGCATCGGGCGCTATCATGTCATGTGCCATGCCGCCAAGCCTAGCCGAGCGACGCCGGGCTTGCCAACATAGCTTCTCTTGGGCGCGCGTCTTTGCTGCTTGGCAGCGCGGACAAATCGCCCCATCTCCGGTCGATGACCGATCCCCCCGTGCGCAAGGCCAGCTTTCCCCCCGTGGTTTCCGCCGACACCCGCCTGCTGCTGCTCGGCAGCCTGCCGGGCGAGGCGTCGCTGCGTGCCGCGCGCTATTATGCCCATCCGCAGAACCAGTTCTGGCGGCTGACCGGTGCGGTGATCGGCGACGAGGGGCTTCCCCTGCTCGACTATGCGGCGCGGCTCGACCGGCTGCGCGCCGCCGGGGTCGGCCTGTGGGACGTCGTCGCAGACGCGGTCCGCGACGGCAGCCTCGACGGTGCGATCCGCGATCATCGGCCGAACGACCTCGCCGCGCTGGTCGCGACGCTGCCGGCGCTGCGCGCGATCGGCTTCAACGGCGGCACGGCGGCGCGACTCGGGCGGCGGATGATCGGGGCGCCGGCGGGACTCGCGCTGGTCGACCTGCCGTCGAGCAGCCCCGCCTTCACCCGGCCGATCGCCGAGAAGCGGGAAAAATGGCTCCAGTTGCGCGAATTCCTCGACCCGATAGCCGAATTTTGCCGGAATTGACCGAATTTCGCATGTTCATGGCCCCTTCATCGGCACGCTGTACTTGACGCACTGCACACAAGGACTCAAAGACACCGCTCGTTATGCAGAACCACCACCGCTTCACCGCCGCCGCCCTTCTCGGCACCGCCCTCCTGCTCACCGCTTGCGGCAAGCCCGAAACCGTCACCGCCGGAAACGACGATCCTGATTCGGCCACGCTGAACGCCGCTGCGCCGGTCGAGCTGCCCCCGATGGTGACCGCCAGCCGCACCTATCGTTGCAAGGACGGCAGCCTGGTCTACGTCGATTTCTTCAGCAACAACACGGCCGCCTACAAGACCAAGAAGGAAGAGGCCGGCGTTTCGCTGACTGCTCCCGAGGCCGGCAAGCCCTACGTCGCCGAAGGCTATTCGATCAGCGGCGACGGCCCGCAGGTCGACATCGCCGCCCCGGGCAAGCCTTCGCAGAGCTGCAAGGCCTGATCCATCCTTCCCTGATCATGGAAAGGCCGGCTGGAGCGATGCTCCACCGGCCTTTTTTGATGCGTCGCGTCAAGCAGGTGGCTGGCAGACATCCACCCATGTCGCACCGGTCAACACCGCGAGCCTGCCGGGGGTGAGCCGCACCGACGCGGTCCGCGATCCGGCGGCCGGATAGACCGTCTCGAAATCCTTGAGCGAGACGTCGCAGTAGATCGGTAGCGGACTGGCCAGCCCGAACGGGCAGACGCCGCCCACCGGATGACCGGTCAGCGCCTCGACCTCTTCCGCACCCAGCATGCGGGGCCGCCCGCCGAGCGCGTCCTTGGTCTTGCGGTTGTCGAGCCGCGCATCGCCGCGCGCGACGACCAGCATCACCGTTTCGCCGACGCGGATCGACAGCGTCTTGGCGATCTGCCCCGGCAGCACGCCGAGCGTCTCGGCGGCTTCGAGCACGGTGGCGGTGCTGGCGCCCTGGTCGATGATCGCGATGTCGGGAGCGTGCGCCGCCAGGAAGGCGCGGACCGATTCCAGGCTCACCGGTCAGTCCTTGCGGGCGATCAGGGCAAAGGGAACGGTGGCGCGCGGGCCGATGCCGGCGAAATGAAGCTGGGCGACCGAAAAGCCGCGCGCGATCAGCATCACCGCGAGCCGTTCGACCTCGGACCGGGGAATTCCGGCCGCGCCGGCGTTGGCCGCCAGGTCGAACAGATGGACGGCATAGCCGCCAGGGCGCAGCACGCTCATCAGCTCGGCCAGCAGGTTGACGGTGCTGCCGGCGGCGTAGCCCTGCTCGGCCATGCCGATCGACCAGAGGAAATCGAAGCCGCGCTGATCGGCGGGCTGTTCGACGAGCGATATCAGCTTGCCGGGCAGCGCACCGTCGGGTCCCGGAACGGCATCGAGCGCCGAGCAGGCGAAGGCGTTCCAGGCGATCGACAGGCCGCCGGCGTCGGCCGGCGGGGCCGCCAGCGCCACATCGCTCCCTGCCGCGGCGAAAATCGGTGCGAGCGCGCGGCTCTCTTCGCCCCAGCCTATCCCGCAGGCGCCGGAACGGAGCATGCCGTAGCGATCGAGCGCCTGGGCGATGAAGGCGAGCCGCCACTGCGCGTCGGGTGCAGCGGGCCGCGGCGACAGGCGCGACGCCCAATGCTCGAAGGCCGGCTCGCCGAGTTGCGCCTCGGTCAGCGGCTGCGACGCGGGATCGATGAAGCAGGGCGTGTCGTCGCCGACCAGCCGCGCCGGCATCTGCAGGTCGGTCCCGGTGAAATGGGTCGGCAGCAGCGGCTGCTGCCCGGCCTCGTCATTCGCTTCGAGCTGTTCGGCGTGGATCGAGATGCCAGCGGCCTGCGCGTCGGTTCCCTCGGCGCAATAGCCGAAGGCGGCATAGGTGGCGCCGGCGACGCTGAGGAAGGGGATGGACAGGCCCCGCGCGACGGCGCTGGCGTCGCCGAGTTGGAGCCGGACCGAGGTGACGAAGATCGCGTCGCGTCCACTGCCCGGGATGAAGGCGTTGATGTTGACCCGCAGCTCGCCGAAGCTCGCCTTGAGCTTGTCGAAGCGGATCGTGAACAGCACCCGGCCCGGCCGGAACTCGACATAAGGCGTGTGGAAGACGTAGCGCGGATCGGGGCTGCGCTCCTTGCCGCCGAGCGGGCGGATCGCGCTGGCATGCCCGATCATGAAGCCGAACGGATCGAGATCGCGGGCGGTGTCCTGAGCGTGCGCTTCCATCGTCGCTCCCTTAGGATTGAACCTCATGGGCCGCAATGGCCGAGCTATTCATCGCCGGGTCGCTTGCGTCCGGCCTTCGCCCAGGGCTGTCCGATCCAGCGGCGATAGATGTCATGGGTCAGCCACAGCAGCGGGATGCGCCGTTCGGCGATGCCGGGCAGGCTCCACGGGTCAAGCCCGGTGACGGGCAGGAAGGGATTGCGGCGGCTATAGGCGAACAGCTCGATCCGGGTGGTCGGCCGGTCGCTGGCGGTGCGGGCGTGGAAGCCGTAGGTGTCGGCGACGACCAGCGTGTTGGCGGGAACCGCGAAGGCCTTGGCTGGCGGCAGGCCGAGGCCCGCCAGCTCCTCCTCCTGGACCCGGAAGGAACCGCGCGCCGACAGATAGTCCTGCTCGCGGCCGACGGTCAGGCTGCGCTCCCTTTCCCAGGCAAGCCGTTCGGGCGTCAGCCGGTGCGATCCGGGGACATAGCTGAACGGGCCGTCGGCGGGGCCGACGTCCTGGAGGAACAGCCAGGCCTTCATCGTCGGATGGAAGGTGTCCGCGTGGAGCCGGGTCTGCGGATCGGGCGGCGCGTCGTGGCGCCGGCTGAGGATCGACTGGACGTAGAGCAGCGGCTCGACGTCGAAACTGGCGACGTAGCGCGCCAGCCCCTGCCAGCGCGGATCGCCCAGGAAGGCCTTCATCGCCGGCACCGCGCGGACCAGTTCGGGGTCGACCGCATAGCGGCGGGTGTTCGTGTCGCCTTGCACCATCTCGCGCGCGGGGCCGGACCAGCCGAACAGCCCGTCGCGCAACGCGGCGAAGGTGGCGGGCGGAAGGAAGTCGCGCTTGATGACGAAGCCGTCGCGCTCGAACGCTTCGCGGTCCTCGGCGGCCACCTGTCCGGCGAGCCCGGCGCGACGCCGTTCGGCCAGCCGGCGCGCCTTCGCCACCCGCCAGCCATGGAGCCCGCGGCGGTTGAGCGCTTCCGATCCGATCAGCGGGTTGTCGAGGAAGGACTTGGCGCCGGTCAGCAGTTGCGCCGCCCACCAGGGCGCGAGGAGCGAACGCAGAATCGAACCGGCCATGGTTCCTCCTAGAGCATCGTTCGGTTTATCTGAACCGCTCATCCTGAGTAGGGACTGAGCCTGGCGAAGGCCCGTATCGAAGGATATTTCGAGCGTCAAAGGCCCTTCGAGACAGCATTTCGACTACGCTCAGTGCTTCCTCAGGGTGAGCGGAGGCAGGTGCATCAAATCAAACGCGCGATGTCCTAGGCGATGCCGCGCGCTTTGAGGATGGCTTCGATCGGGCCGACGTCGGTCGGGTTGTTGAGCTCGATCGCATCCCATTCGATCGGATCGAACGGCACCACCCCGACAGCGACGCCGCCTGCGAGGAAACGGAGCTGTTCGAGCCCTTCGAGCTGCTCCAGCTCCGACACACCCATCGCGACATAGCGGCGCAGCGCTTCGGGTCGATAGGCATAGACGCCGAGGTGGAGATGCACCGGCGGGAAGGGCAGGGCCGCCGCCTCGGGCGGCAGGTGCGGGATCACCCGCTTCGAGAAATAGAGCGCACGGCGGTCGGCGCCGAACACCACCGTGGTGCCGCCGACCCGGCCCTGCGCCTGGTCCTCGACGAGATGGGCATAGGTGCTCCGCGCGCAGCGGATCGCCGGAGTGGTCATCGCGACCTCGGGCGTCTCGCGCAAGGCGTCGACCAGCGCGGTGACGACATGGCCGGGCGTCAGCGGGGCATCGCCCTGCAGGTTGACGACGATCTCGGGCGCGATGCCGAGCCGGCCGATCGCGTCGGCGCAGCGCTCGGTGCCGTTGGCGCAACTCTCGGCGGTCATCACCACCTGGCCGCCGAAGCCGCGTACCGCGTCGGCGATGCGCTCGTCATCGGTCGCGATCCAGACCGCGGCCGGATCGACGATCGCCGTCGCGCATTCCCAGCTTCGCCGGATCAGCGGCTTGGACGTGCCGGTCGCGCCGACCAGCGGCGCCAGCGGCTTGGCCGGATAGCGCGATGACTGGTAGCGCGCGGGAATGATGACCGCGACGTCGGCCATGCCGGGCGGCGGGATCAGCTCAGGCCGTAGCGGACGAAGTCGTGGATATGGACGATCCCGGCCGGATAATCGGGCCGCTCGTCCTCCATCACGAAGACCGTGGTGATCTTGCAGTCGTTCATGATCATCAGCGCATCTTCGGCCAGCGTCTCGGGCGGCACCGTCTTGGGGTTGCGCGTCATCACGTCGGCGGCGACGCCGTCGCCCAGGTCGCCGACATGGCGGCGAAGGTCGCCGTCGGTGATCACGCCGACCAGCCGGCCGTCGTCGTCGATCACGCCGGCGGCGCCGAAGCCCATCGAGGTCATCGTCATGATCACCTCGCGCATCGGCGTGTCGAGGCGCACCAGCGGCAGGCTGGCACCGCCGTGCATCATCTCGCGCACCGCCATCAGGCGCAGGCCGATCGCCCCGCCCGGATGCAGCTTCTTCAGGTTGTCACGGGCGACGCCGCGCAGATCCATCAGCGCCATGCCGAGCGCATCGCCGAGCGCGAGCATCATCGCCGTCGAGCTGGTCGGGGCAATGTTGCTGGGGCAGGCTTCGCGGACCTGCGGGAGCAGCAGGCGGACGTCGGAAGCCTGCATCACGGGGGAATCGAGCCGCGAGGCGATGCCGATGATGCGGATACGCAGGCTGCGGCAATGCTGCATGATCGGCGTCAGCTCAGGCGTCGAGCCCGAATTGGACAGGACGATCAGCGTGTCGCCCGGCTGCACCATGCCGAGGTCGCCGTGCGCCGCTTCGGCCGGATGGATGAAGATGGCGGGCGACCCTGTCGCCGCGAAGGTGGCGGCGATCTTGCGGGCGATATGCCCCGATTTGCCCATGCCGGTGACGACGATCCGCCCCCGCGTCGCGTCCAGCATCCGCACGGCGCTGGCAAAATTGTCGTCGAGATAGGCTTCGAGCTGGTGGAGGGCGTCGATCTCCGCCCTGAGGACCTGGCGGCCGCGTTCCAATAGCTGTTTCGCGGTCGCCTCGGACCGGATGTCGTGTGTTATCACGCTCGTCTCCCTGGCCCCACCGCGCGTCGTGAAAATATACAGGCATGCATTTGTTGCAATAACAAATTGCGGCATTGCACCAAAACGGATCATGGGGCTGCGTAGTAACGACGGAGCCGTTTCGGGGTTGCCTTGATACTCAGCTCTTTTTTCGGACGATCATCCCGAACGAGGTCGAAACCCAGCGCAGCAGCTGCAATTTCAGATGCGGATCGCTGGAATAGGGCGGGAGGTCTATGAAACGGTCGAGATCGGTGTCTCCGCTGTCGAAGGTGATCGGCATCACCTCGTGCCCCTGGGCCAGCAGACGCTCGGCCAGCGTCTCGAAGTCGCGGCGGCGGAAGATCACCGTGCCGCCCTTTTCGAGGGTCGAGCTGTTCGAGCTGAGGTTGAGCTCGGTGGTGTGCACGGCGATGCCGCCCGGGGCCAGGCACTTCAGTGAATTCTCGAAGAAGGTCAGGCCGGCCTCGATCGACCCGAGATGCTCATAGGCGCAGGACGACCAGGTGAAGTTGAAGTCGACGAGATCGGCCGGGATCGCGTTCATGTCGACCGGGCGATAGCTGACGCGTTCGAAGAAGGCGGCCTCGTCGCAGAGCTGCGGATTGTGGATCTGCCGCAGGTTCGAGCCGAGCTGGGAGGTGTCGTTCCACACCTGCGCCCGGTCGTCGTCGGCGGCGAGATCGGTCGCGACCACCTGGCATCCCGCCGCGGCGAAGATCGATGAGAGCGGCTCGATTCCGACACCGAAGCCCAGGCCCCGCGATCCGGGTTTCAGCGCGCCGTAATATTCGAGCGCGCGGAGAATGAAGACGAACTCCCACTGCTTGCGGTGGCGGGTGGGGGCGTTGTCCATGCGGCGACACCATTCCGCATAGACGGGTTCGGCCATCTGCGAGGCGGTGCACATCTGCGAGATCGGATGGGCAAGGGTCGCGCGGCGGCGCACGACGATCTTCTTGAGGGCCCCGGTGCCCGGCGCCGACAGGAATTCGCGCCGCGCCGCCTCAAGCCGGGCGCGCAGCGCGTCGCTGCTGTCGCCGCCCTTCAGGCTGATCTCGATCCGGTCGGCCCGGGCGTCGGCGTCCTCGCTCAGCGTGCCCATGATCGCGTAGCTGTGGTGGGGCGACGCGAATTTGGTGACCTCGAACTCGCCGCCGTCGGCGACCAGCTTGTCGATCGGGAAGCTCAGCACCTTGGGCGGTACCGACTCGCCGGCCTCGGTGAGGCCGTTGATGTTGATGATAAGCTGTCCGCGGGTTCCCGTCAGCCCGGGCAGGCGGACCCGGTAGCGGAGCCGGCCGCCGGTCGACGGCACATAATCGGTGTGGAAGGCATAGCCGGGTACCAGGCTGGGATCGGCACCACCCTCGCCTGACAGCGCGCTCGTCTGCCCCGCCCAGAAGGAGAAGGGCTTGAGCAGGACCGCCACCTCGTCGCGTCGCCCGCCCGTGCGCAGGTCATGCCACCAGCGGAACGCCCTGGTCGCGATGAGGCGAAGCAGCGACCGATCCTGAAGCGAGGCGGGACGGGACTGAATGGGTGTGTTTACGGTCATGATCGATCGGCTGCTCTATGGCGGCACAAGGGCATGGTTTCAACCGTGTAGATGACGAACCGCCTCGTCGGGGCTGTCAGCATGACGTTGCCGGCTTAACCCAACCTTGCCGGTTCGGCCGCTCGCATTGCCAATCCGGCGGCCCGTCGCCATATTCGCACGGGTGGAGATGTTGCTTTGAACCAGCCAGGACTCGACCAGGGCGGCGACCGCGGATGGCGGCAGCGGATGAACACGCTGACCGCGCGGCGGGCCGACGCCAATCGCCCGCAGGTGCCGGCGGGGCAGCGTGTCTATGCGGTCGGCGACGTCCATGGCCGGCTCGATCTGCTGTTACCGCTGCTCGCCCATATCCGCGACGACATCGCTGCACGGTCGGAAGCCGACAACCATGTCGTGCTGCTCGGCGACCTTGTCGATCGCGGGCCATATTCTGCGGAAACCGTCGAATATGCGATCAGCGGCCTGCCCGGTTTCGCAACTTTCCATATCCTCATGGGCAACCATGAGGAGGCGATGCTGCGCGCGCTCGATCCCCAGGACGACCAGAGCCAGAACCTCTGGTTGAAGTTCGGCGGGTACGAGACGCTGGCCAGCTATGGCGTCCCCGTCGCGACGCTGGGGGAGGAGCTGCCGCCGGCCGAGACGCTGCGGCGCTACATTCCCGAGCGCCACCGCCAGTTCCTCGAAGGCCTGCCCGACGCAATCCGTTTCGGCGACTATGTGCTGGTCCATGCCGGGGTGCGCCCCGGCGTTCCGCTCGAGGAGCAGGATCCGAAGGACATGCGCTGGATCCGACAGGAGTTCCTCGATCACAAGGGCGATCATGGCGCCTTCATCGTCCACGGCCACTCGATCTCGACCGAGCCCGACATCCAGCCGAATCGGATGGGGATCGACACCGGCGCCTATCGCAGCGGCACGCTGACGGCGCTCGGCCTCGAAGGCGACCGCCGCTGGCTGCTCCGCGCCAGCGTGGTCGACGGCGAAGTTCAAACGAAATTAAGCAGCTTGGGATAGACCCCGACTCGACGGGCGCGGGGACAGGTCTCCGCGGTCCGTGCGGGATCGAGGGAGAAACGCCGGATGCGGCGGGTACGCGGAAGATCGGCCTTCGCGATCGAGGGGCGCGGCGATGGCGACGATGGCGGCGATGGGGCGCGCATGCGCTTCCTGCGCGGTCTCTTTCCGCGCGGCGACGCCCACGACCGGCAGTCGGTCGCGAACCGGGTGCGGATGGCGACGGACGCGCTGCCGCTGCTGCTGCTCGCCGACCTGATAGTCGCCGCCGGCCTGTGGCTGCTGTGCCGCTCCGCGGCCGGTGGCGCCGGTCCCTGGCTGATCGCGGCGCCGCTGCTGGCGATGCTCGCGGCGGGCGCGGTGATCCGGCTGGTCGCGCGGCGCGGGAAGGGGGCGCCCGCTCCCGAACGGATGCACGGTTTCGTCGCGCTGTTCGGGATGGTCCAGGGGCTCGGCTGGTCGACGTGGCTGCTCGCTTCCGCCACCGGGCTGGCGCCGTCGCGCTGGGCGTTCGCGGCGGTCGCGCATGGCGGGCTGCTGGTCGTCACGACCCTGGTCTTCGCGCCGGTGCCGACCGCTGCGCTGGCGCTGTGGCTCTGCCTGGCGATCGCGGCCACCGTCGCGCTTGGCCCCTGGGCGGCGCCCCTGCTGCTGCCACTGCTCGCTGTCGCGGTCGTCATGCTCGGCGGCATATCGGAGCGCAGCTATGTCGCCTCGCGTCGCTGGCTCGCCAGCGCCGCGATCGCGCTGAAGGCCTCGCTGCTGCTCGGCGAGTTCGAGGAGAGTGGACGCGGCTGGTTCTGGGAAACCGACGATCGCGGCCTGATCACCTATATCTCTCCACAAATCGCGGCGGCACTCGGCCTTCCAGCCGACCGGCTGCTCGGCACGCCGATGACCGGGTTGGTGCTGCACGAGGCCGGCGACGGCGCCGGTTCGGGCGCGGGGGAGCGGACGCTGGGCTTCCATCTGGCGACCCGGCTTGCCTTTTCCGAGATCGCGGTGCGCGCGGCGGCTGGCGACGACGTGCGCTGGTGGTCGCTGTCCGGCCGCCCGGCCTTCGACGAATATGGCAATTTCCTGGGCTTTCGGGGCAGCGGCACCGACTTGACCGAGATGCGCCGGTCCGAAGCCGAGGTGAAACGCCTCGCCAGCTATGATTCGCTGACCGGCCTGCCCAACCGCATCCTGATGCGCCGCACTCTCGACGAATCGCTGCGCGACGTCGCGGGCCGGCCTAAGCGCGCTGCGCTGTTCATGCTCGATCTCGACCGCTTCAAGATGGTCAACGACACGCTCGGCCATCCGGTCGGCGATGCCCTGCTGCGGCAGGTCGCGGCGCGGCTGCAGCGGGTCGTCCAGCAGGACGGGCAGGTCGGCCGGCTCGGCGGCGACGAGTTCAACGTCGTCCTGCCCGGCATCGTCGAGCATAACCGTCTCGCGACACTTGCCTCGGCGATCATCCAGGAGGTGTCGAAGCCCTATATGATCGACGGTGCGCACGTCTCGATCGGCGCCTCGATCGGTGTCGCGATCGCGCCCGACGACGGCGCCACTGCCGATGCGCTGGTCCGTAACGCCGATCTCGCCCTCTACGCCGCCAAGGCCGACGGCAAGGGCGTCCACCGCTTCTACGAGCCGGAGATGCATGCCAGCGCCAAGGACCGGCGCCTGCTCGAAATGGACCTGCGCGGGGTGATGAGCGAGAGCGGACTCCACCTCGTCTACCAGCCGGTCGTCGACGCGCTGAGCGAGGAGATCGTCTGCTTCGAGGCGCTGGTCCGCTGGGACCATCCGACGCGCGGTTCGGTCTCTCCCGCCGACTTCATTCCGGTGGCCGAGGAGATCGGGCTTATCCCGCAGATCGGCGAATGGGTGCTGCGGACCGCCTGCCTCGAGGCGGCGAACTGGCCTGATCCGGTGCGGGTCGCGGTCAACATCTCGCCGATCCAGTTCGCTAATCCGGCGCTGCCCGGCATCGTCCTGTCGGCGCTCGCCGCCGCGCAGCTCCCGCCGCACCGGCTGGAACTCGAGATCACCGAGGGCGTGTTCCTCAACGATGACGCCGCGACCGACGCGATGTTCGCCCGGCTCAAGGCGATCGGCGTCCGCTTCGCGCTCGACGATTTCGGCACCGGCTATTCGTCGCTCGGTTATTTGAAGAAGGCGCCGTTCAACAAGATCAAGATCGATCAGAGCTTCGTTCGCGGCGCGGCCGTCCCCGGCAACCGCAACGCTGCGATCATCCGCGCTATCGTCGCGCTTGCCGAAAGCCTGGAGATGGAGACGACCGCCGAGGGGGCGGAGACCCCTGACGAACTGGCGCTGATCCGCTCGCTCGGTTGCAGCCATATCCAGGGATATATCTTCGGCCGTCCGATGCTGTCGGACGAGGCGCGTGCGCGCGTCGCTGGATCGGGCAAGCTTGCCATGCCGGGCCTGCTGGTGACCCGGGATCCGCGGGTGGCGGTGCTGCGCTCGGCCACGATCCGCAGCGCGCGCGGCACGGAACCGGCCCGCATCCGCAACCTGTCGCGGTCGGGCGCGATGCTCGAATGCGCCATCCCGTTCCGGCCCGGCGAGGCGGTCACGCTCGATCTCGGCCATGGCAAGCCGGTCGAGGGAGTGATCCGCTGGGCCGATGAAGACCGGGTCGGCGTCGCCTTCGACGAGCCGCTCGAAGCCGACCAGATGGCCCCCCAACGCCTGGTCCGGGCGGCAAACGGCTAGGAAAGTCCTCCCCATGCCATGCATGGGGAGGGGGACCATCCGCAGGATGGTGGAGGGGTCATCCGCGCTCCGAACAGATGCGACGGATCGCATCCGCAACTGCCGCCACGTCCTTCAACACCTCCGCCGCGGGAAAACTGACAAGGTCGATCCGTTGCTCGGCCAGCCACGCCCGGCGCGCTTCGTCGCGCTCTGGCCGGTCGCCCATGTCATGCCCGATCCCGTCGGCCTCCACCGCAAGCCGCAGCTCGGGACAATAGAAATCGAGGACATAGGGGCCTGCCGGATGCTGCCGCCGGAAGCGGAAACCGACGCCCTTGCTCCTGAGCAATCGCCAGAGCAGGACCTCCACCATGCTGCGCATGGTCCCCCTCCCCAAGCTCCGCTTGGGGAGGATTTTTTAGTTGGCCATCAAGGTCGGGAAGAAGCCCTCATGCGCGTCGCGCAGCTTGTGCAGCGGCACGCCGGCGAGGGTCTCGCCGCCGGTGGTGCCGAGGCGACGGGCGGTGACGCCCGCGGTCAGCGCGGCGGCCAGGATCGAATCCGATTTGGCGGTGGTCACGATGTAGCGCGCCTGGTCCTCGCCGAAGGCGCGGCCATGGTCGAGATCGTCGACATGCGCGCCGATGCCGCCGGCCAGTGCCATCTCGGCGAGCGCGACCAGCAGGCCGCCGTCGGAGATGTCGTGGACTGCCGTGACCTGACCGTTCTGGATCAGCTCGCGAACGAAGTCGCCGTTGCGCTTCTCCAGCTCGAGATCGACCGGCGGCGGCGGACCGTCCTCGCGGCCCGCGATGTGGCGCAGCCACAGCGACTGGCCGAGATGGGCGCCGTCCTCGCCGATCAGCAGGATATGCTCGTCGGCGGCCTTGAAGGCGATCGTCGCCATCGCGTCGATGTCGGCGAGCAGCCCGATGCCGCCGATCGCCGGGGTCGGCAGGATCGCGCTGCCGGATCCATCGTCGTTCTTGGTCTCGTTGTAGAGGCTGACATTGCCCGACACGATCGGGAAGTCGAGCGCGGCGCAGGCCTTCGCCATGCCTTCGATCGCACCCACGAACTGGCCCATGATCTCGGGCCGCTGCGGGTTGCCGAAGTTCATGCAGTCGGTGGTCGCGAGCGGCTTGGCGCCGACCGCGGTGATGTTGCGCCAGCATTCGGCGATCGCCTGGGCGCCGCCTTCGACCGGATCGGCGAAGACGTAGCGCGGGGTGCAGTCGGTGCTGATCGCGATGCCCTTCTTCGTCCCGTGGACACGGACGACCGCGGCGTCGCCCCCTGGGCGCTGGACGGTGTCGGCGCCGACCATGTGGTCATATTGCTCCCAGATCCAGCGGCGGCTGGCGAGGTCGGGCGAGGCCATCAGCGCGAGCAGATTGTCGCCGATCGATCCCTTGGCCGGAACCGGACCGAGCGGCTCGCGCGGGGCGGTGGGCACCCAGGGCCGGTCGTAGAGCGGCGCCTCGTCCGCGAGCGGGCCCAGCGGGATGTCGCACACCGTCTCGCCGTCGAAGCGCAGCACCATGCGGCCGGTATCGGTGACCTTGCCGATCACCGCGAAGTCGAGCTCCCATTTGCGGAAGATCGCTTCGGCCTCGGCCTCGCGGCCGGGCTTGAGCACCATCAGCATCCGCTCCTGCGATTCCGACAGCATCATTTCATAGGGCGTCATGCCGGTCTCGCGGCAGGGGACGGCGTTCATGTCGAGCTCGATGCCGACACCGCCCTTCGATGCCATCTCGACGGAGGAGGAGGTGAGGCCGGCGGCGCCCATGTCCTGGATCGCGACGATGACGTCGGTCGCCATCAGCTCGAGACAGGCTTCGATCAGCAGCTTCTCGGTGAAGGGGTCGCCGACCTGTACGGTCGGACGCTTCTCTTCCGAATCCTCGGAGAAGTCGGCCGAGGCCATGGTCGCTCCGTGGATGCCGTCGCGGCCGGTCTTGGAGCCGACATAGACGATCGGGTTGCCGACGCCCGAGGCGGCCGAATAGAAGATCTTGTTCGTTTCGGCGACGCCCACGGTCATCGCGTTGACGAGGATGTTGCCGTCATAGGCGGCGTGGAAATTGACCTCGCCGCCGACGGTCGGCACGCCGACGCAATTGCCGTAGCCGCCGATGCCGTGGACGACGCCGGCGATCAGGTGGCGCATCTTGGGATGGTCCGGCCGGCCGAAGCGCAGCGCGTTCATGTTCGCCACCGGCCGCGCGCCCATGGTGAAGACGTCGCGCAGGATGCCGCCGACGCCCGTCGCCGCACCCTGATAGGGCTCGATGTAGGACGGGTGGTTGTGGCTCTCCATCTTGAAGATCGCGGCCTGGCCGTCACCGATGTCGACGACGCCGGCATTCTCGCCGGGTCCGCAGATCACCTGCGGTCCGGTGGTCGGCAGCTTCTTCAGATGGATGCGGCTGGACTTATAGCTGCAATGCTCGGACCACATCACCGAGAAGATGCCGAGCTCGGTCAGGTTCGGCGTCCGGCCGAGCGCGCGCAGGATGCGCTCATATTCCTCGGGCGACAGGCCGTGCTCGGCGACGATTTCGGGCGTGATCTCGGTGGGCTGGGTCATGCGCCGCCGATAGCGGGCGAATCGCCGCGCGCCTAGAGTGATTAACCCTCGATCGCATCCATCAGCATCTCCAGCGCGATCCGCACGCAGGCGATCCTGGCGGGGCCCCGTCCGAGCGGGCCGAGCCTGACTTCGCGATGGACGACCGGTCCGTCGCGCCTCGCGCAGGCGAAGTGGATCAGTCCGGCCTCGTCGTCCGGCCCCGCGGGTCCGGCGAAGCCCGTTACCGCGAGGACGAGATCGCCGTGCGAGCGGACGAGGGCGCCGGCCGCCATCGCCCGGGCGACCTCCTCGCTGACCGCGCCGCAATCGTCGATCATCGCCCGGTCGAGTCCCAGCAACTCGCACTTCGCGTCCTTGCTGTAGGTGACGAAGCCGCGTTCGAAGACATGGCCGGCCCCCTCGACGTCGGTCAGCAGCGACGCGAGCAGGCCGCCGGTGCAGCTTTCCGCCGTCACCAGCGACAGCTCCCGCCCGTTCGCCTCGCGCAGCACCGCGTGGGTCAGCGCCTCGACGTCGTCGGGCAGCGTGGCGGACAGCGTCTCGGTCACAGGTCCGCGTGTCCGTGTGGCTTGGCGTGGCCGTCGACCCGCATGTAGCGGCGGTCGAGATCGGCGATGATCGCTTCGCCTTCGGTGCCGGTCAGCTTCAGCAGGGCGTCGACCTTCGCTTCCAGGCGGTCGTCATTCTCCTTCGACGCCGGCGAGCCGACATAGAGGAAATAGGCGAGACCCACGACCTGCCAGATGAGCTGCAGGAATTCGGACTGCCAGTTCTCGAATGTGTCGCGGGCGATCTGCACGGCGAATTCGGAGACCGAGGCCTGCTGGCCATGCTGGATGGCCTCGTCGACATAGGCGAACCAGCCGAACACCCAGTGACCGGCGATGGAGACCAGAAAGAACAGGGCCGTTAGCCAGCCATAAGCATATTTCTTCATGGGATATCCTCACCTTGCCCGCGTCGGGCGACCATCAACGATGCTGTTCAAGGCCGCACCGGCGGGCCGGTGCGGCCGGGAACGATCAGGCGGGAACGAGGTTGACCGCGCCGGGTTTCGCCGCCGGAAGGCCCGATGCTTCGGCCTGCGACAGCAGCTCCTGTTTGCGCGCGAGCATCCGGTCGCGAAGCTCGACCAGGTCGACGTCGGTCTCGCGAGCCTGGGCGAACATGCCTTCCTTCGGCATCTCCTCCTCCCGTACATGGTGCTTGATGTCCTCCGACAGCACCTTGACCTTGGCATCGTAGAAATCGGCATCGGGATCGGCGCTTTCGAGGTCGTTGATCAGGACCTTGGCGCCGTCATGCTCGACATAGGCCTCGTCGAGCGTATCATCCTCGATCTTGCCGCGCAGCGCGGGGTAGAAAATCTCCTCCTCTATCATCGTGTGGATCTTCAGCTCGGTGCAGATCTGGTGGCAGATCTTGCCCTTTGACGCCGCGGTCCTGCTCTTCTCGAACTGTTCGAAAAGCTCCTCGACCTTGCGGTGGTCGGCTTTCAGCAACGCGATCGCATCGGTGAATTCCCGTGCAGCCATGGCAGCCTCCTCTTCATCATCATCTTCATCGGGGAAGCAGACAACGTGCGAGGCCGCGCCGCGCTGCTGTTGCGAAAGATTCTCAATCATTCCTGATCCAGATCAATCTTCCCCGTCGTGGACGAGGGGCAGGAGCTTTCGGTCTCCCGCGGCGTTGGTGCGGAGTAGAACAAGGGGACGAGGATGAAGGCGGAAACGATTGGCCGCGCGATCGGCGCGGCGAGCCTGGCTTTCGGCGTTGCGGATCTCGTGCTGGGGCGGCGCCTCGGTCGCGGCATCGGTGCAGGGGCCGAGATGGGCGGGCGGCTGTTCCGGATCGCCGGCGCGCGCGAAGTGGCGACCGGAGTCGCCGGCCTGCTCGCCCCGGGCAGCGCGGCGCCGGTCCGGTGGCGGCTGGCCGGCGACGCGTTCGACTTGGCGGCGCTCGCCTATATCGCCGCGCCCGCCAACCCGCGCCGCAAGATGGCGCTGCTGGCGCTTGGCGTGGTGGCAGGCGTCGCGCTGGCCGATTTCCTCGCCGCGCGAGCCCTCGACGAGGAGAAGCGAGATGGATGAGAAAAAGCAGCGCAAGCCCCTTCCCGATGCCGACAAGCTCGACCGGATCGAGGCTGGACTGGAGAAGGACGACCGCTCGCCGCTCGATCCGCCCGGCGTATCCGGCGGGACGGCCGGCACCGGCGGAGACAACAAGACGCAGGACGAGCTGAGCCGCTGATCACCGGGCCTTGGAATAATCGTCCGCATCATGCGTATCTGGGGCATGAGCGGATGGAGCAGCCATGAGATCGAGCGCGAGCTGCCGCGGCTGCGCGGCTATGCCCGCGCGCTGACGCGCGACGCCGTCGCCGCCGACGATCTCGTCCAGGAGGCTCTGCTGCGCGCCTATGAACGCGCGTCGACCTATCGGCCGGAGCGGTCGCTGCGGTCGTGGCTGCTGTCGATCCTCCACAACCTGTTCATCGACCATAAGCGCCGAGAGGGCAGCGAGCAGCGGCGCAACGCCCGGCTCAGCCTGCTCAGCGAGGGGCTGGTCGCTCATGGTGGGCAAGAGCAGGCCGTGTTCCTGCGCGAGATCGCGGCGCGCTTCGAGGCGCTGCCAGAGGAGCACCGCGCCGTCATCAGCCTGATCAGCGTCCAGGGGCTGAGCTATCATGAGGCCGCGACCACCCTCGGCGTGCCGGTCGGCACGGTCATGTCGCGGCTGCACCGCGCCCGCGCCGCGTTGCGCGAACCTCAGGCCGCCGAGGCGGCCCGCCTGCATGTCGTTGGAGGCAAGGATGCATCCTGAACCCGTCACCGAAGCCGAGATCCAGGCCTATCTGGACGGCGAACTCGACCTTGGCCGCCGGCTCGAGGTGGAGAGCCATCTCGCCGCCGATGCCGAGGCTGCCCATATCTTCATGGAGGATCTGCGTCTCAGGACCTCGCTCAGGCTTCTGGCGACTGATCTCGCCGATGCTCCGCCGGAGATGCTGTCGGCCGCTGCCCGCTTGTCGGCCCGGCTGGGCGACGGACCGGCGCGCAGCTTCCGCAAGCTGTGGGGCGGCCGGATGATGCAGGGGCTCGCCGCGGCGGCGCTGCTGATGATCGTGGTGCTGCCCGGGCGCGACGTCCAGGCCCGCCCGCCCGCCTATGTCGGCGATGCCGTCGCCGCCTATCGCACCGGCCTGCTGCGCGAGGCGATGGCCTCGCAGATCGAGACGCCGCGCTTCGATGCGGGCGAGGTGCAACGCAGCACCCGCATCCGCGTGCCGCGCCTGCCCGCCCAATGGGTGGTGACCGACGCGCAGATATTCCCGTCGAAGGAAGGGCCGGCGCTGCAGCTCATGGTGCGGACCCCCAATGCGAAGAAGCTGTCGCTGTTCGCCGTCCGGGCGCAGAGCGACGCCCCGGTCGCACCGACCGCGGTCCGGCACGAAGGCGCGTCGGTCGCCTATTGGCGCGAGGGCGAGATGTCCTATGCGATCACCGGCCCCGAGGCGCCCGAGGCGATCGACACGGTGGCCGAGACCTTCGTCGACGACGCGGTCTGATCGGACGTCGCCCGCACGATGGACGGATTTCTGATGCCGGGGGATTCGGTCCCCTGGTTCGCGGCGTCGACGCTCGACAAGCCCCGTTTCCAGTTCGACAGCATTGCCGGCCGCCATGTCGTCCTGCTGTTCGTCGGCAGCGCGGCGACGGCGCAGGCGGAGGCGGCCCTGGCCGCCCTGGTGGCGCAACGCGACCTGTTCGACGACAACCGGGCCTGCTTCTTCGGGGTGACGGACGATCCCGAGGATGCTGTCCGGGGACGGATCGCCCATATGATGCCGGGTATCCGCTGGTTCCTCGACCATGACCGGTCGATCGCCCGGCGGTGCAGGGCGATCGACGCGGCCGGGCAGACCCGGCCGCACTGGCTGCTCTGCGATCCGATGCTGCGCGTCGTCGGCCGTGCCGGGATCGGGGCCGGCACGAGGCTGCTCGATGCGCTGCGGACGCTGCTCGCCCGGCCCGAGCCGGACCTGCCCGCGCCGGTCCTGGTCGCGCCCAACATCTTCGAGCCGGACTTCTGCCGCCGCCTGATCGACCTCTACGAGCGGCATGGCGGCCAGCCGTCAGGCTTCATGCGCGATATCGACGGCCGGACGGTCGGCGTGATGGATTCGTCGGTCAAGCGACGGAGCGACTATCATATCGACGACGACGAGCTGCTGCGCGAGCAGGTCAGGGCGCGGCTCGTCCGCTTCCTGCTGCCGCAGATCGAACGTGTCTTCCAGTTCCGGGCGAGCCGCATCGAGCGCTACATGATCGCCTGCTACGACAGCGGTGACAACGGCTTCTTCCGGGCGCATCGGGACAATACGACGGCCGGCACCGCCCATCGCCGCTTCGCCTGCACGATCAACCTCAACGCCGGCGACTATGAGGGCGGCGACCTGGTCTTCCCCGAATTCGGCCAGCGCCGCTATCGCGCGCCGACCGGTGGTGCGGTGGTCTTCTCCTGCTCGCTATTGCACGAGGCGACGCCGGTCACGCGCGGCAAGCGCTATGCCTATCTGCCTTTCCTCTACGACGAGGCCGCCGCGCGCCAGCGAGAGGAGAACGCCAGATCTGACAAGGTCGCCGCGGACCTCGCCACCTATCGCGCGGAGGCGTAAGTCCATCCCTCAGCTGGGGCAATAGGCGCCCGAATCCGCCCAGGCCTTGAACAGCGCCCCGAACTGCGCCTGGGTGCCTGGTGCGGGCGTGCGCTTGCCGCCGGGGTGCCAGCCCCAGCCGACCAGCTCGTCTTCGGCCATGTGATGGACGAGCTCGGCCATGCTGCGGCCGCCGTTGCGGTTGCTGTCCTTGATCTGCGCGCAGATCGCACCGAGCGATTTGCCGGCCCAGGCCATCTCCTCCGGCGCGAGCTGCCATTTCGGATTGCCGGGAACGCCCGCCGGCTCGAAATTCCCGGCATGGTGGCAGGTCATGCAACGCATGCCCGCCGCACCCATGCCGCCGTCGCCGCGCACGACCAGCGGCATGTGCGGCCGCATCGCGTCGGTCTGGGTCGGCCGCTGGCCGGCCGGGTGGCAATTGGTGCAGCGCGGATGCTGGATGACCTTGCCGACCTCGGCGAACAGCGCGAGCGAGCGCGCCTTGCGGTCCTTGATCCCGGCGAAGTCCGACAGCGGGCGCAGGCTGGTCGCCATCGGCGGCGTGGCTGCATCCCCCTTGTCGCCGGCGCCGGCGGCGATCCCCGCACCGGCGACGGCCAGCGCGGCGAAGGCCGCGACCATCGACAGCCGGGCGATCATGCCCGCACCATCGGCAGGCGGGCCGGGCGCTTGCCGCCGAGCGCGGCGAGCGCGTTGGCGACGGCGGGGGCGAGCGGGGGGACGCCCGGCTCGCCGATCCCGGTCGGGGGGGCGGTGGACGGGACGACGACCACTTCGATTTCGGGCATCTCGTTGATCCTCAGCGATCGATAGTCGTTGAAGTTGGAGACGGCGGGAACACCCTCGACCAGCGGCACCTCGGCATAGAGGGCGTGGCCCAGAGCATAGCCGATCCCGCCTTCGACCTGGGCGCGGATGATGTCGGGGTTCACCGCGATGCCGCAGTCGACCGCCGCCCACACCTTATGGACCCGCGGCTCGCCATCGGTGCCGACCGAGACCTCGGCGATCTGGGCGACATAGCTGTTGAAGCTCTCGACCACCGCGACGCCGCGGGCGCGACCGTTCGCTGTCTGCGGACCCTTCCACTGCGCGAGTTCGGCGACCGCCTTGAGGGCGCCCGCCGCGCGCGGGGACTTGCCCATCATCGCCAGCCGCCCGGCGACCGGGTCCTGCCCTGCCGCCGCCAGCAGCTGGTCGACGAAGCATTCGACCGCGTAGCCGGTATGGGTGTGGCCGACCGACCGCCACCACAAAGTCGGCACCGGCGACTTGGCGACATGGACGTCGCAGCGGAAGTCGGCGATCTCGTAGAGCAGCTCGCTGGCGCCCTCGCTCATGATCGAATCGATGCCGTCCTTGACCGCGAAGGATTCGAACGGCGATCCGATCATGAACGACTGGCCCATCATCGTGTTCGACCAGGCGGTGATCCGGCCGTCCTTCACCGCGCCGCGGAAGCGGTGGACGAACAGCGGGCGATAATAGCCGCCATGGATGTCGTCCTCGCGCGTCCACACCAGCTTGACCGGGGTGCCGACCGGCATCGCCTTGGCGACCTCGGCCAGCTCGGCGGCGAGATGCGCGGTCGCCTGGGCGCGGCGGCCGAAGCTGCCGCCGGCGAGCAGCGTCTCGATCTCGACCTTCTCCATCGGGATGCCGAGCACCTTGGCGATCGCGCCCTGGTCTATCGTCTGGCCCTGGGAACCGAAGCGTGCGCGGGCGGTGGTGCCGTCCCAGACCATGAAGCCGTCGAGTGGCTCCATCGGCGCATGGGCGAGATAGGGGAATACATAGTCCGCCTCGATCACATCGCCGCCGGCGGCCAGGGCCTTGTCGACGTCGCCGGTGGCGCGGTGGACGCGGCCGGGCTTGCGCGTCTGCTCGAGATAGGCGGCGATCATCTCGTCGGTGCCGCGCATCTCGGCCTGGCTGTCGTCCCAGGCGACCTTGAGTGCCTTGCGTCCCTTGATCGCGGGCCACATGCCGCGTCCATAAACGGCTACCCCGCTCGATATCTGGCGGACCGCGACGACGCCCTTGACCTTCAGCGCCTCGGCGGCGTCGAAGCTCTTCACCCTGCCGCCGAAGCGCGGGCTGCGCGCGACCAGGACGGTCAGCATGTCCGGTGCGGTCATGTCGATGGTGAACTTGGCGCGGCCGGTCGACTTGTCGGCGCTGTCGACGCGCCGACCCGGCTGGTCCTTGCCGATCAGGGTGAAGGCGGATGCGTCCTTGAGCTTGACCTGCTTCGGCGCCGGCAGCTTGGCGGCCGCCGCGGCGAATTTGCCGAAGCCGGCCGAACGGCCGCTGGCCTTGTGGCTGATGACGCCCTTGGCCACCGCGATGTCGGTAGTCCGCACCTTCCATTCGGCGGCGGCGGCCTGCACCAGCATCGCCCGCGCCATCGCGCCGGCGCGGCGGAGCTGGTCGAAGCTGTTGGCGATCGCGGTCGAGCCGCCGGTGAGCTGCGCGCCGAGCAGCGAGTTGGCGTAGATCGCGACATTGGCGGGGGCGCTCTCGACCCGCATCTGCGCCCAGTCGGCGTCGAGCTCCTCGGCGGCGATCGTGGCAAGGCCGGTATAAGGGCCCTGGCCCATCTCCGTATGCTTGACGATCACCGTCACGACATCGTCCGCACCGATGCGGATGAAGGCGTTGGGATCGACCGGTGCCGGGCCCCTGGCCTGCGCCAGCGCCTTGCCCGCCCCGAACGGCAGGCTCAGGCCGATGACCAGCGCGCCCGCGCCCTTCAGCGCGTCACGGCGGGAGAGGGTGGTGTGATGCGCGCCCATGGTCATGCCGCCGCCAGGGTCTTGGCCGCGGAATGGATCGCGGCGCGGATGCGGACATAAGTGGCGCAGCGGCACAGGTTGCCGTTCATCGCCAGGTCGATGTCGCTGTCGCTGGGCGTCGGATTCTCGCGGAGCAGGGCGACCGCGCTCATCACCTGGCCCGACTGGCAATAGCCGCACTGGGGCACGTCGTGCGCCACCCAGGCATCCTGCACTGCCTTCGCCTCGGGTCCCTCGACCGCCTCGATCGTGGTGATCTCGCCGGTCACGCCGGAGACCGGCATCGTGCAGGAGCGCAGCGGCTGGCCGTCCATGTGGACCGTACAGGCGCCGCACATCGCGACGCCGCAGCCGAACTTGGTTCCGGTGAGGCCGAGATCGTCGCGGATCACCCAGAGCAGCGGAGTATCCTCATCGACGTCGACGCTGCGATCGGTGCCGTTGACTTTGATGGAGTAGGCCATGGAGTCGACCTCAGAATGTTACGGTAGGTAACATCATAGCGCCTTCGATCGCCATGTCACCAAAAACGGGCTATATATGGCTGTTTATAGCGCTTTCGCGGCGGTCGACGGAACCGGCGCCGCCGCTTATCGTCTCTTCGTCATGGCCGCTCGCTGGATCGAAGCATCGCCCAAGGGCATCTATGTGCGTCCCGCCGATGCGTGGATCGACCCTTCGGTTCCCGTCGAGCGCGCGCTGGTCACCCACGGCCATGCCGATCATGCGCGCGGTGGCCACGGCACGAGCTGGGCGACGCCCGAGACGCTGGCGATCATGGCGCTGCGCTACGGCGACATCGCGGGCGTCCCCGTCGCCTATGGCGAGACCGTCTCGCTCGGCCCCGTCGACATCAGCTATGTCCCCGCCGGCCATGTGCTCGGCTCGGCGCAAATCCTGCTCGAACATGCGGGCGAGCGGGTGGTGGTGACCGGCGACTACAAGCGCCGTGACGATCCGACCTGCGCGCCGTTCGAGCCGGTGCCGTGCGACGTGCTCGTCACCGAGGCGACCTTCGGCCTGCCGGTGTTCCGCCATCCGCCGATCGGGCAGGAGATCGACCGGCTGCTCGGCGCGCTCCACGCCGCCCCGGAGCGTTGCGTGCTGGTCGGCGCCTATGCGCTCGGCAAGGCCCAGCGCGTGATCGCCGAGCTGCGCGCCCACGGCCATGCCGATCCGATCTACATCCACGGCGCGCTCGAACGGATGTGCGACCTCTATCGCGACTTCGGGGTCGAGCTGGGCGAGCTCTATCCGGCGACGGCAGCCTCGGCCGAGCAATTGCGCGGCAAGGTGGTGCTATGCCCGCCGTCGGCGCTCAACGACCGCTGGTCGCGGCGGCTGCCCGATCCGATCACGGCGATGGCCTCTGGCTGGATGCGCGTCCGTCAGCGCGCGCGGCAGAAGAATGTCGAGCTGCCGCTCGTCATCTCCGACCATGCCGACTGGGACGAGCTGACCGCGACCATCCGCGAGGTCGCCCCGTCGGAGATCTGGGTGACGCACGGGCGGGAGGAGGCGCTGGTCCACTGGTGTGGCCTCCACCAGATGCAGGCCCGCGCCCTCGCGCTGGTCGGCTATGAGGACGAGGACGAAGGGTGATGGTGGAGCATCGTCATCACCCCTCCCTCCCAGGGAGGGGCAGGGGGTGGGTTGCGAGCGAAGCGAGCGCCCCCAGCCTTCCGCAAAAGGCTGCGCCGGAGGCATCGAGCCTCCGGCTCCGCCACCCACCCTTTCATCCCTCCCTTGAAGGGAGGGAAAAGATCTAGCCGATGCACGCCTTCTCCCAGCTCCTGGACGGCCTGGTCTACACCCGCTCGCGCAATGCGAAGCTGGCGTTGATCGCCGACTATATGCGCTCCGCGCCCGATCCCGACCGGGGCTGGGCGCTCGCCGCGCTGACCGGCGATCTCAGCCTGCCCGCGGTCAAGGCCTCGGCGATCCAGGCGATCGTCGCCGAACGGGTCGATCCGCTGCTGTTCCTGATGAGCCGCGACTATGTCGGCGACCTCGCCGAGACGGTCGCGCTGATCTGGCCCAAGCGGATCGACCAGCCCGCCGAGATCGACGACGGCTCGCTCGGCCTCGCGGCGGTGGTCGATCGGCTGATGCGGCTCGGCCGCGCCGAGGCACCGGCGGCGCTGGGCGAGATGCTCGACCATCTCGACGCCAGCGGCCGCTTCGCGCTGCTCAAGCTCGCGACCGGCGGCTTGCGGGTCGGCATCTCGGCGCGCCTCGCCAAGACCGGCTTCGCCCAGGCCTTCGGGCTCGACGTCGATGCGGTCGAGGAGGTGTGGCACGCGCTGCGGCCGCCTTATGCGGAGCTGTTCGCCTGGGGGCTGGGCGGCGAACGGCCCGATCCGCGCGGCACGCCCTTCTTCCGGCCGTTCATGCTCGCCCATCCGCTGGAGGCCGAGACGCTCGACCTCGCCGACTATGCCGCCGAATGGAAATGGGACGGCATCCGCGTCCAGATCGTCGGCACGGGACAGGCGGTGCGGCTCTACAGCCGCGCGGGCGACGACATCACCGCGACCTTCCCCGACATCGCCGAGGCCGCGCACGGGATCGACGCGGTGCTCGACGGCGAGATGCTGGTGCGCGGCGAGGCGCAGGGCGCGGCCGAGCATGGCGGCTCGGCGGCCTCGTTCAACGCCCTGCAGCAGCGGCTCGGGCGCAAGAACGTCTCGGCGCGGATGCTGGCCGACTATCCGGCCTTCGTCCGTCTCTACGACCTGCTGATCGACGGCGCCGACGACCTCCGCGCGTTGCCGTGGGAGGCGCGGCGCGCGCGGCTCGAAGCCTTCGCGGCGCGGCTCGATCCGGCGCGCTTCGACCTGTCGGCGGTGATCGCCGCGCGCGACTTCGACGAGCTCGCCGAAACCCGCGCCGGCGCCCGCGACGCGGCGATCGAGGGGGTGATGCTCAAGCGCCGCGACAGCCCCTATGTCGCCGGCCGCCGTACCGGCCTCTGGTACAAGTGGAAGCGCGATCCGCTGACCGTCGACTGCGTGATGATGTACGCCCAGCGCGGCCATGGGAAGCGGTCGAGCTTCTATTCGGACTATACCTTCGGCTGCTGGTCGGAGGAGGGCGAGCTGCTGCCGGTCGCCAAGGCCTATTCGGGCTTCACCGACGAGGAGCTGAAATGGCTCGACGGCTTCGTCCGCAACCACACGGTCAACCGCTTCGGTCCGGTGCGCGAGGTGGAGAAGACGCTGGTCGTCGAGCTGGCCTTCGACAGCGTCCACGACAGCCGGCGCCACAAGTCGGGTGTGGCGATGCGCTTCCCGAGGATCGCCCGCATCCGCCGCGACAAGCCCCCCGAGGAGGCCGATACGATCGCGACGCTGAGGAAGCTGATCGTGTGAGGGGAGGCCCGTGCCTCTCCTGAGACCCCGGCCTCCGCCGGGGTGACGCAGGAAGAAGGGTAGAAAACGGAGCCCGTCAGGGCTCCGCAAGGCCGAACGGCCGCCCGAGCTTATGCGAGGAAGCCAAGGCGGACGGATGTCCGCCGCCCGGCGTCTGAGGGCTCAAACAAAAAGACTCAATCCAAATACGCGAATTCCAGATTGCCCCAGCGGCGGCCCTTCACGTGGAGGGGCAGGCAGATGCTCTTGACCGGTCGATAGCGTCCGCCGCCCAGGTCCTGGCGATAGGTCTCGACGATGAAGGGCGCGTCGCTCTTCAGGTTGAGCGCGGTCTGCTCGTCCATGAAGAAGCGGCGGTTGCGGCAATGTTCGGCGTTCCACAGCGGATCGGGGCCCTGCGGCAGCGAGCGGCTGCTGATATGGGTCGGCAGGAAACCGTTGGCGTCGACGATCGCGGTGGCGAGGACGCGGCCGTCGCCTTCGACGACGCGGTCGAGCAGCGGCCGGACATGATCGTCGGCAAAGGCGACGAAGCGCGTCATGAACTGTTCCGGATCGCTGCCGGGAATCGGGACATAGTCGTGGTCGAACACGTCGTCGATCGCCAGCCGGCCGTCGTCGACCGCCGTCTCGATGATCCGCCGGATGTCGAGCATCAGCCGCCGCGCGGTTTCGATGAACGGCGTGTCGGCGGTGTGGACGCCGGCGTTCGACACCAGGTTGAGCAGGCCGTTGGAGATGCGCTCCAGGTCGCCCAGCCGGTCGCGGGCTTCGCTCAGCGCCTGGCTGTTGGCCTGCGCCTCGTTCGACAGGCTGGTCAGCCCCAGCTCGAAATCCTGGACGTTGCGGCGGATCGCGAGCGATCCTTCGGCGATGTTGCCTGATCGGGCGTCGAGCGCGTCGACGAAGGCCAGCGTCTCGCCCAGCACATTGGCGAGCTCGGCGGTCTTCGCGCGCGCCTCGCCGCCGCTGGCGACACCGGCTTCGATCTCGCCGCCGATGCCGCGCGCTTCCTCGTTGAGCCGCTCGATCGTGCGGGCGATCCGTTCGGTCGCGCTGCGGGTGTCCGATGCGAGCTTCTTCACCTCGCCGGCGACGACCGCGAAGCCGCGCCCCGCCTCGCCGGCGCGGGCCGCCTCCAGCGTGGCGTTGAGCGCGAGCAGGTTGGTCTGCCGGCCGATCCGGTCGATCGACAGTGCGACGCCCTGAACCTGGCGCAGCGCCTCCTCCAGATTGTCCATCCGCTTGCCCAGGCGGAGGACCAGTTCGGTGAGGCCGGCGAAGGTCTCGATCGCGCCGTCGACGACGGGCTTGGACGCTTCGAGGTGGCCGCGCGCCTGGGTGGCGAATTCGCGGGCTTCGGCAGCGGCCTCGGTGACCTGCTCCTGCTCGGTTCGCAGGCCGGTGGCGGCCTCGCGAAGCTGGTCGAGCAGATCGGCCTGGGCGACGATCTTGTCGCCGACCTCGACGACGTTGCCGCCGACGTCGCTGCATTCGATGGCGAAGCGTCCGCAGCCGCGCGCGATCTCGCCGATCGCGGCTTCGAGCTTGAGGTCGTCCTTGCCTATCGGAGCCATCTCCATTCGGACCGCTATAGGGCGACATGGTAAACAGAATGTTGTCGCCGTCGCCGACAAGGAACGTTCGCCGCGCTGGGGGTTTGAATCGGTCACACCGTTGCGCAGGAGGAATCATCATGGCCGCGCGCGCTTATTGGCAGGGACAGATCCGCCTCGCGCTCGTCTCGATCCCGGTCGAGATCTATCCCGCGACCGGCAGCGGGGCGCAGGTCGCCTTCCACCAGATCCACGAACCCTCGGGCAAGCGGATCAAATATGAGAAGGTGGTGCCCGGCATCGGACCGGTCGACACCGACGACATCGTCAAGGGCTATGAGGTGTCGAAGGGCAATTACGTCCTGCTCGAACAGGACGAGATCGACGCCGTCAAGCTGGAGAGCAAGCGCACGCTGGAGCTGGTGCAGTTCGTCGCCTCGGACGAGATCGACGTGCTCTATTTCGACAAGCCCTATTATGTCGTCCCGGCCGACGAGCTGGCCGAGGAGGCTTTCATCGTGCTGCGCGAGGCGTTGCGCCGAACCCGCAAGGTCGGGCTGGGCCAGCTTGCGATGCGCGGGCGCGAATATGTCGTCAGCCTGAAGCCATGCGGGCGGGGCATGGTGCTGGAGACGCTCCGCTATGCCGATGAGGTGCGCAAGGCGCAGAGCTATTTTCGCGATATTCCGGACAGCAAGCCCGACGCCGACCTGCTCGATCTGGCCGAGACGCTGATCGACAAGAAGAGTGCGAGGTTCGACGCGAGCGAGTTCCACGACCGCTATGTCGACGCGCTCAAGGCGCTGATCGAGAAGAAGCGGAAGACCAAGGGCAAGAAGGTCATCGAGGAAGAGGAGGAGACGCCGGCGCGCAAGGGCAATGTCATCGACCTGATGGCCGCGCTCAAGAAATCGGTCGAGGGTGGGGCGGCCGCCAAGCCGGCGACCGCGCGGAAGGCGGCCCCGGCGCGGAAGGCGCCCGCCCGGAAGCGGGCATGAGCCATGGCCGCGCTCGAGGAATATAACCGCAAGCGCGACTTCGCGAAGACGCGCGAGCCGGCAGGCAAGCTGGAGAAGGCCAACCGCCATCGCTTCATCGTCCAGAAGCACGACGCGACCCGGCTGCACTATGATTTCCGTCTGGAGATGGACGGGGTGCTCAAGAGCTGGGCCGTGACGCGCGGGCCCAGCCTCGATCCCGACGACAAGCGGCTGGCCGTTCGGACCGAGGACCATCCGGTGTCCTATGGCGGTTTCGAGGGGACCATTCCCGAAGGCGAATATGGCGGCGGCACCGTAATGCTGTGGGACGAGGGCACCTGGGCGCCGGTCGAGGGCAAGAGCGAGCGGGACCTCGACAGGGGGCATCTCCATTTCACCCTCGACGGCCAGCGGATGAAGGGCGAATGGCTGCTCGTCCGGATCAAGGGCCGGCCTGGCGAGAAGCGCGAGAATTGGCTGCTGCGCAAGATCGACGATGCCGAGGCGGGCGGTAGCGACGATCTCGTCGCGCATGCGCTGACCAGCGTGAAGACCGGCCGGACGATGGCGGAGATCGCCGCCGACAAGGCAGGCGAATCGAGCCTGAAGGGCAAGCGCGGCAAGGCGTTCGACGCGATCATGGCGAAGTCGGAGGCGCATAATGCCCAGCTGGCCCGCCGCTCCGCCAGGGGACGCGGCAAGGCCGGATCGGCCTCCGCGCGGCCGCCGGCGTTCCGCAAGCCGCAGCTTGCGACGCTGGTCGACCATGTCCCCACCGGCAGCCAGTGGATCCACGAGATCAAGTTCGACGGCTATCGCGCGTTGATCGCGGTGGCTGGCGCGCGGGTGAAGATCTTCACCCGCACCGGCCTCGACTGGACCGACCGGTTCGCGCCGGTGGCGGAGGCGGTCGCCGCGCTTGGCCTGCCGCCGGCACTGATCGACGGGGAGATCGTCAGCCTCGGTGCCGACGGCAATCCCAGCTTCTCCGCGTTGCAGAAGGCGATCAAGGGTGAAGGCGGGGGCGGTGGCTTCGAGCTGTTCGCCTTCGATCTGCTTTCGCTGGACGGCGAGGACCTCGTCGATCTCGGCACGGTCGAACGCAAGGCGCGGCTCGCGGGGCTGCTTCCCCGCACCCATCCGATGATCCACTATGCCGATCATGTCGTCGGCGCCGGCGAGAAGCTGTTCGATGCGATGTGCCGTGCCGGGCAGGAGGGGATCATCTCGAAGCGCGCCGACGCGCGCTACCGGGCCGGGCGAACGACCAACTGGCTGAAGGTCAAATGCACCCGGCGGCAGGAATTCGTCATCATCGGCTGGAGCCGGAGCGAATCCGTCGGCCGCCCCTTTCGCGCGCTGTTGCTCGCGCAGCAGGGCGAGGACGGGCTGGTCTATGCCGGCAAGGTCGGCACCGGCTTCGACCGCGAGACGATGGAGATGCTGGCCGGGAAATTCGCCGCGCGCGCCCGCAAGAAACCGCCGGCCGAGGTCCCCCGCGCCGAGGCGCGCGGCGCCTCGTGGATCCGGCCCGATCTGGTCGCCGAGATCGGCTTTGCCGAGTTCACCCATGAGGGGATATTGCGGCAGGCGAGCTTCATCGGCCTGCGCTCCGACAAGAAGGCGGCCGAGGTGACAGCGGAGAAGCCCATGCCCGTCGAGGAAGCGACCCGGTCCGACGAAACGCCGGTGAAGATCAGCAACCCGGATCGGGTGATCTTCCCAGAGGCGAAGGCGACCAAGGGCGATCTGGCCCGCTATTATCAGGCGGTCGGCCCGATCATCCTGCCCTGGCTGGGGCATCGCCCGGTCAGCCTGGTGCGCTGCCCGCAGGGCCGGGCGAAGCAATGCTTCTTCCAGAAGCATGATTCGGGCAGCTTCGGCGAGCATGTCCACCATGTCCCGATCCAGGAGAAGGACGGGAAGACCGAGGATTATCTCTATGTGGACGACGTCGCCGGCATCCTGGCCTGCGTCCAGATGGGGACGATAGAGTTCCACGGCTGGGGCTCGCGGGTCGAGCGGATCGAGGCGCCCGACCGCATGATCTTCGACCTCGACCCGGACGTCGGCCTCGACTTCGCCGATGTCCGCAAGGCGGCGAAGGATATCCGGACGCTGTTGTCGGACATCGGCCTCACCAGCTTCGCGATGCTGTCGGGGGGCAAGGGCGTGCATGTCGTCGTGCCGTTGCGGCCCGAGGCGGAGTGGCCGGCGGTGAAGGATTTCGCCCATCGCTTCGCCGAGGCGATGGCGCAGGCCGAGCCGGACCGCTTCGTCGCGACCATGGCCAAGGCCAAGCGGGTCGGCCGCATCTTCATCGACTATCTGCGCAACCAGCGTGGCGCGACCGCGGTGGTGCCTTATGGCGCGCGGGCGCGCGAGAACGCACCCGTGGCGGCGCCGGTGAGCTGGAGCGAGCTCGACGATTTCGACAAGGCGAGCGCGTTCACGATCAAGGATGCCGATCTGCTGTTGAAGCGGGCGTCGTCCAAGGCGCTCAAGGGGTGGGGGGTGGCGGACCAGACGCTGCCGGACCTGTGAATTATTATAGCGTATGCTATAAAATACGGGAACGGGAGAGGAGGAGTCGATGTTCGTCGCGGTCTATTGGTGGCGGGTGCATCCGGGCAAGGAGGAGCAGTTCATCCGCGCCTGGACGCGGGGGACCGAGCTGATCCGGGAGATATACGGCAGCTACGGGTCGCGCCTGCACCGCGATGCCGACGGGCGCTTCGTCGGCTATGCCGAGTGGCCCGACGAGGCGACCTGGCGTTATGCGTTCGATCGCAAGATGACTTATGAGGACCCCGAGACCCGCGCCGCCTTCGTCGATGCGGTGTGCGAGGTGCCGCCCGACGCCGACCCGATCTTCACCATGACGGTGGTGAGCGACCGCCTGACGACCCGGATCGAGCCCGCAACGGACTGAACCGGCCCGGCTCCCTTTCGTTGAAGGGCCAAAGGAGAGCCGCGATGACCGACCAGCAGCAGCCGATGATCCATGAGGAGGGCCTTCCGGGCCATGAAAGCACGCTCGAGCCCAAGCCCGACTGGGCGCCGCGCTATCCCGGCTCCGGGCGGTTGGCGGGCAAGGTGGCCCTGATCAGCGGCGCCGACAGCGGGATCGGCCGCGCGGTCGCCGCGCTCTATGCCCGTGAGGGCGCCGATATCGCGATCCTCTACCTGTGCGAGCATGACGACGCCCGCAAGACCGTGGAGATCGTCGAGCGTGAGGGCCGCCGGGCGATCGCGATCGCCGGCGACGTCGGCGACAAGGATTTCTGCGATCGCGCCGTGGCCGAGGTTATCGACCGGTTCGGGCGGCTCGACGTGCTGGTCAACAATGCCGGCGAGCAGCATCCCGACAAGGATATCACCGATATCAGCGAGGAGCAGCTCCGCCGCACCTTCCAGACCAACATCTTCGGCATGTTCTTCCTGACCCAGGCGGCGCGGCCGCACCTCGGCAAGGGCGCGGCGATCATCAACTGCACGTCGGTGACGATGTACCAGGGAAGCAAGGAGCTGCTCGACTATTCGAGCACCAAGGGCGCGATCACGGCATTCACCCGCTCGCTGTCGGAGAATCTGGTCGGCGAGGGGATCAGGGTCAATGCGGTGGCGCCGGGGCCGATCTGGACCCCGCTCAATCCCTCTGGCGGCGCGAGCGAGGAGAAGCTCGAACATTTCGGCGAGAACACGCCGATGGGCCGCCCCGGCCAGCCGAACGAGGTGGCGCCATCCTTCCTGTTCCTGGCCTGCGAGGATTCGAGCTACATGTCCGGCCAGGTGCTCCACCCGAACGGCGGGACCGTGGTGAACGGATGATATTGGGTTCTCGTCATCGCGACGGAGGCCAGGATATCAGGAGAAGGGGGGCAAGCGCGAGGCAGGAGCCGCCTGAGATGCCGGTCTCCGCCGGCATGACGGGATGGTCCGGACAAAAAAATGGGCGCCCCGAGGGGCGCCCATTCCGTTCGGTAATCGTGGCTCCTCGCGGAGCCGGCGATTACTTCGAATCCTTGACGGCGTCGGCCGCGTTCTCGGCCGCGTCGGCGGCGTTCTCGAGCGCGCTCTCGGTCGCCTCATTGGTGGCGGCGTCGGCAGCGTTCTCGAGCGCGTCAGCCTGGTTGTCCAGGGCCGCAGCGGCGTTGTCGGCGGCGTTCTCAGCCGGGGTTTGCTTGTTGCAGGCGGCCAGAGCCATCAGGCCGGCAGCAACGAAAACGAGGCTCAGCTTCTTCATTCGAGCAGCTCCCAAAGCATATTATCGGCCCGGCTCGAACGCCGTTCCTCTGGCTGACATAACGTTGATAAGGGTAGCGTCAACGGAAAATCGACATGAATCGAAGGCTTAAGCGCGCATCAGCAACGGTCTGCCGCAACCGTTCAGCACCAGTTCACGGGCGTGAGAGTGGCGAAAAGCCGGGATCGTTGCGGAGTCGAACCGCAGCGGCGACAGGCTATTGGGGAATCGATTCCGCCAGCGACAGCTGGTCGAGAATTTTCGCCGTCTCGTCGCGGACGGAAAGCATCACCCCGCGCAGCCGGCACTCGGTTTCGTCGATGCAGTGATCGCACGGCGTATAGGCGAGCCGGGCCGCGCACGGCACCAGCGCCAGCGATCCGCGGGTGGCGCGGACGATGTCGCCATAGGTGATCTCGGTCGGCGCACGCGACAGCCAATAGCCGCCTTCCTTGCCGCGCATCGTCTCGACGAAGCCGGCGCGCTTCATCTCCGACAGGATGACGGTCAGGAATTTCGCCGGGATATTCTGCCGCTCCGCGATCTCGGCGAGTTGGATCGGCCCTTCGCCGTAATGATCCGCGAGATGGAGCAGGGCGCGGATCGCGTATCGGGTTCGTTGGGACAGCACAGGACGGCCTTTAAGAAGCTTTCACCGATGTAGGCAAACCTTATAAAAATGGAAGAGTAGAGTTAGCCTGATCATGCCCGCTTGCGTCGCATCGGCGCTTTCCCTATGGAGCGCCATCTCGGCGCCCGCTGGCGCCCGTGGCGATCGTAGCTCAATTGGTTAGAGCGCCGGTTTGTGGTACCGGAGGTTGCGGGTTCAATCCCCGTCGATCGCCCCATTCCTGCACAGCAGCGATCATCAGTGGCTCCCCGCGGAATTTCCGACTCGCCTTGGCGTAGAAATAATATTATTTCGCCAACCGGTAATTAAATTACACGGCAATTATGCGAGGGCCTGATGACCGCTCCCTGGACCTATCCCGATTTCGACGACCATGAGGGCGTCCACCTGTTCCGCGACGCCGCATCCGGCCTCACGGCGGTGATCGCGATCCACTCGACCCACCTCGGGCCGGCCGCGGGCGGCACGCGCTTCTGGCATTATGCCGACCCGGCGGAATCGATCACCGATGCGCTGCGGCTGTCGCGCGGCATGAGCTTCAAGAATGCGATGGCGGGGCTGCCGATGGGCGGCGGCAAGGCGGTGATCGTCGCCGATTCGCTACGCACCAAGACGCCCGAGATGCTGGCAGCCTTCGGCCGCGCCGTCGATTCGCTGGGCGGCCGCTACATCACCGCCGAAGATGTCGGGATGAGCGACGCGGACATGGTCGCGATCTCGAAGGAGACCCGGCATGTGTCCGGCTTGCCGGTCGCGGCGGGCCATGCCGGCGGCGATCCGGGGCCGACCACCGCGAAGGGCGTCTATCTGGGGGTCCGCGCGGCGATCGCGCGCGGGCTGGGCAAGGCCGATCCGGCCGGTGTCCATGTCGCGGTGCAGGGCGTCGGCAGCGTCGGCGGCGGTCTGGCCCGGCTGCTGGCGAAGGACGGCGTCAGGCTGACCCTGGCTGACGTCGATGCCCGCCGCGCCCAGGCGATGGCCGACGAGCTGGGCGCGACCGCGGTGGCATCCAACGAGATCATGACGATCGAGGCCGACGTGCTGAGCCCCTGCGCGCTCGGCGCGGTGCTCGACGAGCGCTCGATTGCCGGGCTGCGGGTCGGCATCGTCGCGGGCGGCGCCAACAACCAGCTCGCCACCCCGGCTGACGCCGACCGCATCCATGGGCGTGGCATCCTCTATGCGCCCGACTATGTGATCAATGCGGGCGGCATCATCAACGTCGCGCTCGAATATCTCGGCCAGGGCGACCGCGCCGAGGTCGAGGCGCGGGTCGCCCGCATCCCCGAGCGGCTCGAGCAGATCTGGGCGGAGAGCGCGTCGACCGGCGTGCCCTCGGCGGTCGTTGCCGATCGCATGGCGATGCGGCTGATCGGCCGGGGCTGACCTTTCGTCGCGGCGGCGCCCGATCGAGCTATTCGATCGGCGGCGTCGCCGCGACCATGTCCTTGTGCAGGCGGTGCTCGCGCCAGGCGGTGGTGAGCCCGCTGGCGATGATCAGCGCCGCGCCGATCGCGGTGTTGGGGCCGGGCAGGGTCGACCAGATCAGCCAGCCGAGCAGCGCCGCCCAGATGATCTGGGTATAGTCGAACGGCGCGACGACCGACACCGGTGCGACCTGCAGGGCGCGGGTCATGAGCAATTGCGCGGCAGCCCCGGTCACGCCCCCGAACAGCAGCAGCGCCCAGGTGAAGGGCGGATGCGGCGCGCTGTGGAACAGCATGGCGACGCCGCTGACCACCGTCGTCGAGAGGAAGAACCAGAAAACGATCGATCCGTGCGTCTCGACGCTGCTCATCTGGCGGATCGTCACCGTCGCCGCGGCCGAGGCGGCGGCGCCGAGCAATGTATAGACGATACCGGCGAGCGGCAGCGCGGCGCCCGAGGGCTGGGCGACGATCAGCACGCCGAGGAAGCCGATCGCGACGGCGGCCCAGCGGTGCGGGCCGACCTTCTCGTGCAGGACCAGGACCGACAGCAGCGTCGCGAAGGCGGGCGCCGAGAAGCCGATCGTCACCGCATCGGCGATCGGCAGCAGCATCAGCCCCTGATAGAGCATCGTCAGCGAGACCATGCCGATCATCGAGCGGAGCACGTGCGCGCCGGGGCGCTTCGTCCGCACCGCGCCGATGCCCGGCCCCGATGCGAGCCAGGCAAGCGTCACCGGCAGGCCCACCGCCGAGCGGAAGAAGACCAGCTCGACCAGGCTCGCGCCGCCCTCGCTCGCCCATTTCATCGCCGCGCTCATCAGCGCGAAGAAGACGACCGCGATCGAGCGGAGCAGGATGCCCTGCAAGGCATGCGAGGAACGGAGCTGGGAACCGGCCATGTTCACGCAGGCCATGGAGCCGATCGGCGGGGCACGCAAGCCATGTTCCGGGGCTGGCCATCGCGGCCATTGCGAACCGCGCGGGGACCCCTTATTCCCCGTCGCGCCGTGCATATCTTCGCCAACCCCGCCCGCTTCCTTTCGATCGCGCGACCGCTGACTCCCTGGCTGGGCTGGCCGGGGCTGCTGCTGATCGCGACCGGGCTCGTTTCGGGCCTGTTCCTGACGCCGCCCGACTATCTGCAGGGCGAAAGCGTTCGGATCATGTACGCCCATGTCCCCGCTGCCTGGCTCGGCATGGCGGGGTGGAGCGGGATCGCGGTGGCCAGCCTGATGCAGCTCATCTGGCGGCATCCGCTGGCGGCGGTCGCGGCGCGCGCGATCGCGGTTCCGGGCGCGCTGTTCGCGGCGATCTGCCTGCTCACCGGCTCGATCTGGGGGCGCCCGACCTGGGGCACCTGGTGGGAATGGGACGGGCGGCTGACCTCGATGCTCGTCCTCTTCTTCCTCTACATCGCCTATATCGCGCTGTCCTCGGCGGGGGCGGAGCGCGGCAGCAACGACCGCGTCTCGGCGATCTTCGGCGTGGTCGGTGCGGCCAACATCCCGATCATCCATTATTCGGTCGAATGGTGGCGCACGCTCCACCAGGGGCAGAGCATCGGCCTCGCCGGATCGAAGATCGATGGCTCGATCCTGTGGCCGCTGCCGCTCACCACGCTCGGTTTCACCCTGTTGTTCGCGGCGATCGTGCTGATGCGGATGCGGGCGATGCTGGCCGAAGCGAAGGTCGAGGCCCGGCTCAAGCGGATGGCGTCCGAATGAACCACTGGCCCTTCATCATCGCGGCCTATGCGATCACCATCGTCGGCACGCTCGCCGTGCTTGGCGCCAGCTTCGTGCGGATGCGCCGCGCCGAGCGGCGGGCCGACGCCCTGACGAGACGAGACTGATGGCGTTGAAGGCGAAGAACCAGCGACTGATCCTGGCCCTGCTCGCGGTCGTCGCGATCGTCGGCGCCGCGCTGCTCGCCATGTCGGCGCTCAAGGATCAGGCGGCCTATTTCTACACGCCCGCCGACGCGAAGAAGGACCATGTCGAGGTCGGCCGCGCGGTTCGGCTCGGCGGCATGGTGCAGAAGGGGTCGATCCAGCGCGAGGCGGACGGCGTGACGATCCGTTTCGTCGTCACCGACAATGTCGAGACCGTGCCGGTGCGCTTCACCGGCATCGTCCCCGACCTGTTCAAGGAAGATTCGGGCGTCGTCGCCGAGGGCAGCTTCCAGCCCGACGGCAGCTTCGTCGCCACCAATATCCTCGCCAAGCATGACGAGCGCTACATGCCGCCGCAGGTCGCCGGCGAGATGCACAAGACGGAGAGTCTGGACGCCAACGGCGCCCAGCAGAAGGGGACGAAGTGATCGCCGAGGCAGGATTGGCCGCCCTCTGGCTGGCGGCGGCGCTCGCCGCGCTCCAGCTCGCCATGGGGTGGATGGGAGTGTCGAGCCAGCGGACCGATCTGCTCGCCGCGGTGCGGCCGATCGCGATCATCCAGGCGGGCCTGACCGGGATCGCCTTCCTGGTGCTGATCTACCTGTTCGTGACGGTCGACCTTTCGGTCGCGCTGGTCGCGGCCAACGACGCCTCGACCAAGCCGCTGCTCTACAAATTCGCCGGCACCTGGGGGAACCACGAAGGCTCGATGCTGATGTGGGTCACCATCCTCGCGGTGGCGGGCGGCGCGGTCGCGATCTTCGAGCGGCGGCTCAACGAGCGGACGCTGATCGCGACGCTGGCGGCGCAGGCGGCGATCGGGCTCGGCTTCTACGCCTTCCTGCTGTTCGCCTCGAATCCCTTCGCCCGGCTCGATCCGGCGCCGGCCGAGGGGCAGGGGCTCAACCCGCTGCTCCAGGACCCCGGCCTCGCCTTCCATCCGCCGACGCTCTATCTCGGCTATGTCGGCCTGTCGGTCGCCTTCTCCTTCGCTGTCGGTGCGCTGGTGACCCGTGACGTCGGCACCGCCTTCGCGCGGGCGATGCGGCCCTGGGTGCTGGGCGCCTGGATATTGCTGACGATCGGCATCACCGCCGGCAGCTACTGGGCCTATTATGAGCTCGGCTGGGGCGGCTGGTGGTTCTGGGACCCGGTCGAGAACGCCTCGCTGATGCCGTGGCTCGCCGCGACCGCGCTGCTCCATTCGGTGACCGTGCTCGCGACCCGCGAGGGGCTGCGCGCCTGGACGGTGATGCTCGCGGTCGTCGCCTTCTCGATGTCGATGGTTGGCACCTTCCTGGTCCGCTCGGGCATCCTGACCTCGGTCCATGCCTTCGCGGTCGATCCCAAGCGCGGCACCTTCATCCTCGCGCTGCTCGCCATCTATATCGGCGGCGCGCTCGCCCTGTTCGGCCTGCGCGTCGGCACGGTGCGCGAGGGATCGCGCTTCGACGCGGTCAGCCGCGAGGGATCGCTGGTCATCAACAACCTGCTGCTGTCGGCGATCCTCGGCATCGTCCTGGTCGGCACGCTCTATCCGCTGATCGCCGAATCGATTACCGGCGAGAAGCTGTCGGTCGGCCCGCCCTATTTCAACAGCGCCGCCGGTCCGCTGGCGCTGATCCTGGTCGTGGTGATGGCGGCGGGGCCGATCATGCGCTGGCGCCGCGACGACCTGAAGGCGACGCTGACCCGGCTGGCGGTCCCGTTGCTGCTCTCGGCGCTGGTATTGCTGCTGGTGATACTGCTGGCGCCCGGCATCCGCATCCTGCCGCTGCTCGGCCTGGTCGCCGCCGCCGGGGTCGGCCTTGCCAGCCTCGCGCCGCTCTGGGGCCGCAACCTGCGCCGCACCCCCCTCTACATCTGGGGCATGGTGATCGCGCATCTCGGCATCGCGGTCAGCATCGCCGGCATGGCGTCCGAAAGCGCGTTCACCAAGGAGACGCTGGTCGCCGCGCGGATCGGTGAGCTCCATCGCGTCGGTCCCTACAGCGTGCGGCTTGACGACGTGCAGCCGGTCGCCGGGCCCAATTACACCGCGATCGAGGGCACCGTCACCGCGCAACGCGGCGCCGGCAAGCCGTTCACGCTCCATCCGCAGACGCGCAACTTCCCCTCGCCGCAGACCGAGACCAACGAAGCGGCGATCACCACCGTCCCCGACGGCCAGCTCTACGTCGTCGTCGGTCGCGCCGACGAGCAGGGCCGCTGGCAGCTCCGCCTGTGGTGGAAGCCGTTCGTCACCCTGATCTGGGCCGGCGGCGGACTGGTCGCGCTCGGCGGCTTCCTGTCGCTGATCGGCCGCGTCCGGCGCGAGATGCGGCACGCGCCGCCGCGGGAGTTCCTATGAGGAAGCTGCTCATCTGGCTGCCGCTGGCGCTGTTCCTGATCTTCCTCGGCGTGTTCGCCAGCGGGCTGATCAGCCCCGAGAGCAAGACCATCCCGTCGAAGCTGGTCGGCAAGCCGATGCCGGGCTTCGCGCTGGCTCCGGCGGTTCCCGGCAAGCCGGGCCTGACCAGCGCCGAGCTGGCCAACGGCCGGCCGCACCTCGTCAACGTCTTCGCGAGCTGGTGCGTCCCCTGCATCGCCGAGGCGCCGCAGCTCCGTCAGCTCGCCGAGGCCGGGGTGCCGGTCTACGGCATCGCCATCCGCGACCGGCCGGAGGACCTCGCCCGCTTCCTCGCCCGCAACGGCGACCCGTTCCGCGCAATCGGCGGCGATCCCAACAGCAGCGTCCAGATCGCGCTCGGATCGTCGGG
The DNA here is from genome assembly GCF_900167915.1 of Rhizorhabdus histidinilytica. Taxonomy (GTDB): domain Bacteria; phylum Pseudomonadota; class Alphaproteobacteria; order Sphingomonadales; family Sphingomonadaceae; genus Rhizorhabdus; species Rhizorhabdus histidinilytica. Next base: position 478,321 of record NZ_FUYM01000002.1, read on the forward strand.
GGTGCCCGAGACCTTCATCGTCGACGGCAAGGGTATCATCCGCAAGCAGCATATCGGCGCGATCAACCCGGAGGACGTCCCCGGGATCATGTCGGCGCTGGGAGACGCGCGATGATGGTACGGAAGTTCCGTTCGTCCCGAGCGAAGTCGAGGGACGTAGGCTCTCGGAGCGTGTCTCGACTTCGGCCCTTGGCCGAAGTTCATCCCGAGCGCCTGCCTTGCGGGCAGTCGAGGGGCTCGACACGAACGGCTTTGGTGTTAGGCATCCTAATAGCCGTCTCCACCCCCGTGCTCGCGGATTCGCTGATGCCGGCGGCGAAATATGCCGACGAGCAGCTCGCCGATCCGGGCAAGGAGAAGCAGGCCAAGGCGCTGATGGAGACGATCCGCTGCCTCGTCTGCCAGGGCCAGTCGATCGCCGATTCGAACGCGGAGATGGCCGGCGACATGCGCGCGCTGATCCGTACCCGCATCGAGGCGGGCGAGAAGCCCGAGGCGATCCGTGCCTGGCTGATCGAGCGCTATGGCGACTGGGTGAGCTTCAAGCCGCCGCTCGACGAGCTGACCTGGCCGCTCTACGTGGTGCCGGTCCTGTTCCTCGGCCTCGGCATCTGGATCGTGAGCGGGCGCCTCAAGCGCCGGAGGAAGGGCTGATGACCGGCTGGTTGATCTTCGTCGGTCTCGCGCTGATCGTCGCGGGCCTGTTGTGGCGCTTCGGCCGGCTGCCCAAGGGCGGAATCGAGCTGGTCGCCGCCACATTGTTCCTGGCCGTCGCGGGCTATGCCTGGCAGGGCAGCCCCGGGCTTTCGGGCAAGCCGACCCCGGCGCCCGAAACCGCCAAGGTCCCCGACAGCGCCTTCGCCCTCGAACGCGACAAGCTGCTGGCGCAGGTCGGCAGCGACGCCGACGTGCTGAGCGCCGCCGACGCCTTCCACCGCCAGGGGCTCAATCTCTACGCGGTCGGCATCATCAAGGGCGCGCTCGAGAAGCGGCCGAACAGCGCCGACCTCTGGGTCGGCCTCGGCAACGCGATGGTGGTGCATGGCGGCGGGCTGATGTCGCCGGCGGCCGAACTCGCCTTCCAGCGCGCCGCGGCGATCGCGCCCGACCATCCGGGTCCGCCCTTCTTCATGGGCCTCGCTTATGCCCAGGCGGGTCAGCTCGACCGCGCCGAGGCGGTGTGGCGCGACCTGCTCGATCGCGCCCCGGCCAACGCCTCCTGGCGGCCCGAGCTCGAACAGCGACTGATCGAGATCGAGCGGCTCAAGGCGCAGATGGCCCAATAGGAAAAGGGGCGCCCCTCGCGAGAGGCGCCCCAGCGGGGGAACATGGAGACGTCCGTCAGAACTTCTTGCGGACGCCGATCATGAAGTTGCGGCCGACCTTGTCGTAATATTGTCCGTTCACCGGGCCGTTGAGGATGACGTACGGCGTCATCGGCGGGTCCTTGTCGAGCAGGTTGTTGATCGCCCAGAAGAACTCGAAGTCCTTCTTCGCGCCGGCGAAGATCTTCCCGTACAGGTTGAAATAGGTGACCGACGGCACGCTGTTGTCGTTGATCGTGTTGGTCGGCAGCGTGTTGTAGGTGACGTCCTGCTTGCCCTTGCTGATGAAGATCGTCTGCAGGGTCAGCTCGAAATCCTTGTTGCCGATGGTCTGCGACAGGTTGCCGCGGAAGGTGGGGATCGAGCCGAGATTGGACCAGCCATTCTCGCCCGCGCGATCGATCGGTGCCGCACCGGTGCCGGCATCGACATAGGCGTGGAAGATGTAGGTGCCGCTCGCCGCGATGCTGTAGCGGCCGCCGTCGCCGAGGAAGCCGACATTGGTGCTGTAGTTCAGCGTCATGTCGATACCCTCCTGCTCGAAGGCGCCGACGTTCAGCGAACCCGCGACCAGGCCGGTGTGGATCCGCTCGCCGGGCGCGTTGGGATCGGGGCCGTAGGTGAACAGGTTGCAGAAATAGGCGTCGCCCTGTCCGCACAGCGTGGCGATGTTGACGGTCGACAGGTTGGTGATCGCGTTCTTGATCTTGATGTTGTAATAATCGGCCGAGGCGCCGAAGCCGCGCAGCGCGCCGGTGCCGCGATAGGCGAAGCCGGCGGTCCAGGTGTCGGCATATTCCGCGTCGACGTTGGGATCGCCCGCGCTGGTGTTCTGCGGGATCACAGCATTCTTGGTCTTGCCGTCGACGATCAGCGTGACGTTGTTGGTCACGTTGCTGCCGGGGCTGGCCAATTCGTTGATCGCGGGCGCGCGGATGTCGCGCGACCGGGCGACGCGCAGGTTGAAGCCTTCGAACGGCTCCCACACCGCGCCGAGCTTCCAGGCGCTCTTGCCGCCGACGCTGCTGTAGTCGGCATAGCGATAGGCGCCGTTGAGGTCGAACTTTCGGGCGAAGCGGAGGTCCGCGAGCAGCGGCACCGTGGCCTCGACATAGCCTTCCTTGACGTTGAACCGGCCCGAATAGGGCACCGCGTTGCCGGCGGTCAGGAAGCCGTTGGCCGAGGCGATCGGGTCGGCGGTCAGCTTCTGTGTCTCGCGGCGATATTCGCCGCCGAAGGCCACGACCACGGGTCCTGCCCAGGTCGAGAAGGGTTCGCCGACCATGTTCAGCGCGGCGGTGAACTGGTCGTACTTCACCTTCGCCAGCCCTTCGCCCCAGATATATTCGCGAGCGGCCTGGGTGGTGTTGCCCTCGCCGAACAGGTTGAGCGGGACGCAGCCCGCCGCGGCGGGGTTGCCCTGCAGTGCGGCGCGGCAGACGATGTTGCCCGTCGCCGGATCGCGCACCGCATCGATCGCGAAGTTGAGGTTCTGCGTGATCGGGTTCTCGGTGGTGTAGGACGAATAATAGTTGATGCCGTAGGAGGCGTGGGCATCCCACTTCCACGATCCGCCCAGCTTGCCGTCGAGGCCGATCGTGCCGTGCGGCGTCTTGTTGACGATGCGATAATGGTTGATGCCGATGTCGTGGCCGATCCGGCTGATGTTGAAGCTGGTGACGTTGGCCGGCAGCAGCGCTCGGACCGCATCGGGGATGAACGCGTTGTCGCTGCGGATCGCTTGCGTCTGGAGGCGCATCGGCACGCCGTCGAGGAAGCCTTCGGACCGCGAATAGCCGCCTTCGATATAGCCGGTCAGACTGTCGGAGAAATCATAATAGAGACTGCCATAGGCGGTGAAGCGCTCGACGTCGGGGACCAGCGCGGTGCCCGTGATGATCGATCCGCCCTCGCCGCCGATCATCGTCGATCCGCCGAAGATCGCGCCCTTCTGGAACGGACGGATCGAGCCGTCCGGATTGAAGGTCATGTTGGTCAGGCCGGGGATGTTGCTGGTGATGACGCCGCCGGCTCCGAGGCTGTTGTGGACGTTCGGCGCCAGGATGAAGGCGGGCAGGCCGTTGGTCGCGCGCTGGCCGTTGCTGACGATCATCCATTCCTCGCGGCCCCAGCCGCGCGAGTAGATGTCCGGAACGCCGTTGTTCTTCGAATAGTCGGCGCTGAGCACGACATGGCCGCGATCGTCGTTGAAGCTGGTGCCGCCGATGAAGCCGCCGCGGATCGTGCGATAGTCGCCGCGTTCGGAGATGCCGGTCTGTGCGGTGACGTTCAACCCGTCATATTTCTTCTTCATGATGATGTTGACGACGCCCGACACGGCGTCCGATCCGTACAGCGCGGACGCGCCGCCGGTCACCACGTCGACCCGGTCGATCATCAGCGTGGGGAAGAGGTTGAGGTCGGTCGTCGTCGGCACGCCGAGGTTGCTGGCCGGTGCGAAGGGCACGACGCGCGAGCCGTTGACGAGGACGAGGGTCCGCTGGCCGCCCAGCGCGCGGAGGTCGGCGGTCGCCTGGGCGGGGCTCGACGTATTGGTGGCATTGGCACCGGGCGAGCGGGTCGCCTTGAATGCGGGGTTCTGGTTCAGCACCTCCATCACCGTGGTGGCGGCCTGCTGCTCGATCGTCTTGGCACCGACGATCTGGGTGGGGGTGGGCGCCTGGAGGCCATCCTGCGCGGTGCGCGACGCGGTGACGACGATTTCCTCCACCGCACCCGCCGAATCGGCGCTCGCCGGCACGGCCTGCGCGAAGGCTGGCGCGGCGGCGGATGCGGTCAGCGCCGTGGTGATCAGCAGGTGGTGCGGCCAAGCCTTTGCCGAACGGTGGATCTTTCGCCGTGCCATATCCGACTCCCCTCTCCAGGATATTATCGAACGATCAGGTTCATCTCACTATTCTGAATGTGATTCAATAAACCGGAACAAGGCGCTTCATAAGCGAAGCTGATAAAAAGGCAAGCGCAAATCCGGTAATGACGGGGCGTATTCGCCCTTCTTTCCGTTACGGCGAGGTCCGTGTCACCCATGACGGATGACCGGATTCTCCCTCAGCGGGGCGGCGCGAGCGCTTCCTCCAGCACGCTCGAATCGATCAGTTTCGCCAGTTCTCCGCGCTCCCGCGCCGGGCGTTTCTCCTGTGCCGCGAGCCAGGCCTCCTCGTCGACGAGCAAGTCGACCAGATCGCCTGGCAATGTTGCCGGAAAGGCGAGGTGCGGCCAGGAGCGTCCAACCTCGTCCGCGGTGAAGCCGCCGGTGGCGGCGACCAGCGCCTGGGCCGGGCGCGGGTCGCGTTCGATCGCGGCGGTGGCGGCCAGCACCGCACGGACGAAGCGGACGATCCGCGCGCGGCGGGCCGGGTCGGCGAGGGCGGCGGCGGTGCTGTTGAGGTTGAACCGTTCGCGATAGATGCTGGTGCCGCTCAGCTCGATCGCATCCGTCCCCAGCGCGCGGAGCGCGTTGTCGGCGTGCGGCTCCCAGATCGCGACCGCATCGACCTTCCGGTCGGCAAGCTCCTTGGCCATGGTCTCGATCGGGGAGACGCGGACCACCTCGACATCGTCGAGGCCGAGGCCCTGGCTCGCGAGCATCCGGGCAAGGAAATAGCCCGAGGAGGTCGTGGGGATCGCGGCGATCCGCTTGCCCTTCAGGTCGGCGACCGAGGCGATGCCTGCCGACCGCCGCGCCACGATCCGATAGAGGCCCTCGGTGACGGTCAGGATGATGCGGATGTCGGGATGCGCGACCGAATAGCGCAGCGCCTGCGTCTCGGCATGGGTCGCGACGTCGGCCGCGCCGCCGCCGCCCAGCCCTTCGACCGGGGCGGCGCCGACGAGGTTGGGGATGCCGCCGTTGCGCACCTCGGCGCCATCAGGAAAATGATCGCGCGCGGCGAGCAGCACCGGCGCGATCTCCACCGTCGCGGTGCTGCCGCGCACTGCCAGCGGAGGGCGGGAAGGCCCGACGGTCGCCACGGGCGTGCAGCCGGCGGGCAGTGCCGCCAGCAGGACCGCCATGAGCGCGGAGCGTGGCCGGTCGATCGTCATGGCATCCTCTCTCATGTCAGCCAGGGTGATACTATTTCTTGGCCGGCCGGCATTTGCAAGCTAGAGTCATCAGCCAAGGTGATATCGCTGCGATGCCACGGAGGGAGAGCTTGGAGGTTTCCGGCACCGTCGATCGAGATCTGCTGCGCACGATGCTGGGCGAGGGACTGGCGGATTTCGCCGATAGCGTCCCCGACGCGATGGCGCGCGAGCTGATCCATGGCGACCATGGCTTCGTCGCGCCCTACCAGCTCTCGGCGGCGCTGCTGTCCCGCCTCACCCCCGCGATGCGCGACTGGCAGACCGCCGACGTACTGCGTGCCATCTATCCCGTGACGCCCTTGTCGCGGACGCGGATGCAGCCGATCGCCGGGGCGCTCGCGGCGGTCGCCTGCCGGGCCTTTCCGGGCTTTTGCCATTTCCCCTATGTTCCGGTCGCGCACATGGCGGAGGGGCGGGGCGAGGCGCCGCTGATCGTCGCGGTGCATGGATCGAGCCGTAATGCCAAGGACCTGCGCGACGGCTTCGCCGCCTTTGCCGAGCGGCACGGCTGCTTCGTGCTCGCGCCGCTCTTCCCGATGGATCTCGACACGTCGGTTCCCGACGAGGGCTACAAGCAGCTCGTCGACGAGCGGTGGCGCTACGACCATGTCCTCTGGGCGATGGTCGCCGAGCTGTCGGAGGCGGTCCGCACCCGCTTCAGCGCCATATTGCTGTTCGGCTTCTCGGGCGGCGCGCAGTTCGCGCAGCGGCTGCTCTATGTCGATCCCGATCGCCTGGCGGGGGTCGCTCTGGGGGCGCCCAGCTATGTCACCCTGCCGTCGGAACGGTGGGGCTGGTGGAGCGGCCTCGGCGATTTCGAGCGGCTGTTCGGAAAGCCGGTCGATTGGCCCGCGCTGCGCCGGGTGCCGGTCCACATCCAGTGCGGCACCGAGGATCGGCTCGACTGCGCCATTTATTCGGCAGAGGAAACGGGGCTCGACGCGGCCGCCCATGCCGCCTTGGGCCGCACCCGGATCGATCGCGCCCGGCTGTTGCAGGATCAGTACGACCGGGCCGGCATGGCATCGCGGCTGACGCTGATCCCCGGTGCGGCCCATGCCTGGGGCCCGCATGTCGAGGCGGCCAAACCCTTCTTCGAGGCGCAGTTGCAGGCGGCGGCGGCTTCGGTTTGACGGGGTGGCCCCGAACTGGGTAGCTGGCCCGGTCATTCCGATCCGATTGAAGAGCCTCGCCCCTATGCACCTCCTTCCCCGGCCGCGCGCATGACGGCGCACCAGCTTCAGGCACTGCTGGTCAACCGGCTGGTGCGTGCGCATGGCGGCGACGGCCGCGCCTGGCGCCGCGCGATCGGCCCGGTGCGTGTCTATGACGTCGCGACCCATCCGCACTGCAACTGGACGGTGACGCCGTCGGGGACGATTCGCGAGAATGCCGCGATCGAGCGGCTGTGCGACGGCGTCCGCGGCGAACATCCGATCGTGGCAGGCTGACCGCGGGAGCGGCCGGCTCCGCGCGGATCAGGGCACCCGGCCTTCGAGGATCGAGACCAGATGGCCACGGTCGAGATGGCCACCCGAGATGATGCACACGGTCGGGCCGTCATGGGGTTCCGCCAGGGCCGCCGCCACCGGCGCACCGCCGGCGCCCTCGGCGACGACATGGTGGCGGTCGACCAGCAGCGCGATCGCCGCGGCAGTCTGCGCGAACGAGACCTCGATCGAGCCGGCCAGTAGCGTCCGGGCCAGGGGCCACATCGGCGGCAGCAGCTTGGGGCCGCCCATCCCCGTCACGAAGCTGCCCGAATCGAACGGCACCTCGACGATCTCGCCGGCGGCGAGCGCCGCACCCAGCGGGGCGCCGGCCTCTGTCTCGCAGGCGAAGGTCCGCGCCTGCGAGCCGCTGGCCCGTAGCGCCGCCGCGATGCCGACCGACAGGCCTCCGCCGCCATAGGGCGCGATCACGCGCGCCACCTCGGGCAGCTCCTCGAGGATTTCCAGCGCGATCGTGCCGTTGCCGACCAGCACGTCTGGATCGGTCACCGGATGAATGAAGGACGGGTCGTCGGTCGGCGTGTCGAGCATCGCCCACCATCGGTCATAGGGCACCGGCAGCACGGTCGCACCCAGGCGTTGCAGCCCTGCGATCTTGCTCTGTGCGGCGGTGGTGGGGACATAGGTGGTGACGGGCACGCCGAGCGCGCGGCCGGCATAGGCGAGGCCCTGCGCGAAATTGCCGGCGCTCGCGGTCGAGACGCCGCCGCGCAGCCGGTCCCGCCGCGCGATCAAGGCATTGGCGGCGCAGCGGATCTTGAACGAGCCGATCGGCTGCAGATTTTCGAGCTTCAGGAAGATCGGGCCGCCGCCGTCCGTCTCCAGCCGGATCAGCGGGGTGCGGATGGCGCAGCCGGCGATCCGATCGCGCGCTTCCGCCAGGCTGGCCGGCGACATTCGGGAAAGGGGGTCTGCCATTTTCGCGTCTCCTGAACGGCGCCGGCACGCGATCCGCGACGGGTCTGCCGCGAATCCCGGTAGCGTGACAGCCCAGGTTGCGCCACTCCGGTGGGAGCGGCGGCTATGCGGCCTCGGCCCGCGCGCCGTAATGCCGCGCCAGGATCGCGCAGACGATGAGCTGCAATTGGTGGAAGAGCATCAGCGGCAGGACGATCAGGCCGAGCTGCGGCCCCGAGAACAGGACGGTCGCCATCGGCAGCCCGCTTGCCAGCGATTTCTTCGAGCCGCTGAATTGCAGGACGATCTCGTCCTCGACGCGCAGCCGCATCAGCTTGCGGCCGAACAGATAGGTCAGGCTGAGCGCCGCTGCCAGCAGCCCGGCGAGGATGATGCCGAGCAGGGCCATGTCGGTCAGGCCGATATTGGTCCAGCTATTGTCGACCATCCCCTTCGAGAAGGCGACGTAGATGATCAGCAGGATCGAGCCGCGGTCGGCATATCCGAGGAGTTTCTTGTTGTCCTGGACCCACCGGCCGATCCAGGGGCGGAGCAGCTGTCCGGCAACGAACGGCGCCAGCAGCTGGAGGATGATGTCGACGACGTTGTCGAAGGACAGCACCACCCCGCCGCGCTGGAGGAGCCAGCCGGCGAGGAGGGGGCTGATGAACACGCCGAGGATGTTGGAGGCCGATGCCGCGCAGAGCGCCGCCGGTACGTTGCCGCGCGCGATCGAGGTGAAGGCGATCGACGACTGCACCGTCGACGGCAGCAGGCACAGGAAGAGGATGCCGGTCCTGAGCGCGCCGGACAGCCCGGCGGGCGCCAGCCTGTAGATGATGATGCCGAGCATCGGAAACAGCAGGAAGGTGCATGCCAGCACCGCGAGCTGGAGCCGCCAGTGCGTCATGCCGCTGAGGGCGGCCTGCGGCGAGAGGCGGGCGCCGTAGAGGAAGAACAGGAAGACGATGCCGGCATCCGCCGCGCCGCCCGCGATCTGCGCCCCGACGCCGCGCGCCGGCAGCAGGGCCGCCGCCGCCACGACGAGCATCATGAGACCGATATAGGGATCGAGGAAGCGAAGGAGCGTTTGCATGGCTGCTGGATAAGCCGTCGCGTATTATTGTAAATCACGCTGACCAATGTAATAGCTATCGGAGATTGGAATTACCGATGCTCGATCCGGCATGGCTGCGCAGCTTCGTCACGGTGGCGCGGACGCTGAGCTTCACCCAGGCCGCCGCCCTTCTCGGCACGCGCCAGTCGACCGTCAGCGAACATGTGCGCAAGCTGGAAGCGGTGAGCGGCGTCCGCCTCTTCGTACGGGACACCCATATGGTCGCGCTGACCAGCGACGGGGAGGCGATGATCGGCTTCGCCACTTCGATCCTCGACACGCAGGATCGCGCACTCCGTCATTTCGCGCGGGGCGATCTCGAAGGCCGCATCCGGCTCGGCGTCTCGGAGGACATCGTCCTGGCGGGCCTGCCGTTGTTGCTGCGGCGGTTCACCGCCGAACATCCCAAGGTCGTCCTCGAACTGACGGTCGGCCTCAGCGAGATACTGCGCGACCGGTTCGCCCGGGGGGAACTCGACTTCGCCTTTCTCAAGCGGCGGGGCGGCGGTGGGGCAGGCGAAGGGGTCTGGCGGGATCCGCTGGTCTGGATGGCCGCACCCGATTTCCGCCTCGATCGCGACCAGCCGCTTCCGCTGATCGTCCTCGCGCCCCCCGCGATCACCCGGATGAGTGCGCTCGAGGCCCTGGAACGGGCCGGCCGGCCCTGGCGGCTGATGTGCACCAGCGAGAGCCAGAGCGGTATCCATGCCGCCGTCGCGGCCGGTCTCGGCGTGGCGCCCCACGCCCGTTCGCTGCTGCCCGAGGGGCTCGTCGAGCTTCGCGACGATAGGTTGCCGCCGCTCGACGAGGTCGAATTCGTGATCCTGGTCGGCCAGCCCGCCAGACGCGATCCCGCGCGCGCGCTCGTCGAGATGATCAAGACGAATGGATCGCTGCTGCGACGCAGGCGTAATCCGGCCGCAGCCGCAACGGCCTGACCGGCGGCGGGTCGCCTGCCGCGGCGAAGGGGAGGAAGAGGGCATCGCATTCCCATCTGGAAATCGGCCGCGCTCGTCCTTATAGGCTTCCCGGTCAGTCCTTTAGGCCCGCGGCTTCGCTGGGCGGCATGCGGGTGTGGCGGAATTGGTAGACGCAGCGGATTCAAAATCCGCCTCTGGCAACAGAATGTCGGTTCGAGTCCGACCACCCGTACCATGATCTTCGACAACCGATCCGGCCCCGGCCTGCCTATCGACGGCTCGGCAGGCCGATCGCGGGCGCGCGAGTCGTTTCGGTGCAGGATATATTGCTCGAAAACGGACCATCGGCTTCTTGGAGCGTCGTAACAGTTTCTTGTCTGATTGCAGATATTTAATGGAAGTTGACGGATCAGACGAAAGTTTGTCGTATGGTGCGCTTTCGGCTTGCTTTGTCGGGCCGATGGGCTAAACCAGATACGTCATTAGTCAGAATCCTCCAGCGAATAACCCGGCCCCAAAAGCCGGGTTATTCATTTTCTGGCTCCCCCCGCATTCTTTCGCCTCCGGGACCATGCTCGGTCGATCGCCGATCCGGACGATTCCCTCCTGCCGCGATTGTCGTTAAGGCCTGGTTGATGGCCTTGTTCATTTTCTGGCGGGATTGTGCGGCAAAGGGGCGCCCTGCCGAGCGGCTCCATCCGTTGCTGCGGACGGAGGCGCATCTGCTGCCCGATCATGTGGCGACCGGTCACCAGCCCGACGCGGCCGGCGGCTGGCATTTTGCCGCCTTCGCGACCCGCACCCATTTCTATGCGCCCGAGGCGCAGGTCTGGCAGCGGGCCGGGCTGGGTGCCTGCATCATCCACGGCCTGATCTGGCGGAGCGTCGACGGACGCCCGGTGCTGCTCGACGCGGCGGCAGTCGCGGCGCTGCTCGACCGGCCGGGCACGGAACTGCCGGCCGACGTCATGGGCGAATATGCCGTCGCGCGCCTCCATCCCGATGGCACGCTCGACGCCTTCTCCGACCGCGCCGGGCTTCACCAGCTCTTCCATGGCGCGCAGGGGCAGGCGGTGCTCGCCAACCGGGCCGGGCTGGTCGCGACGCTGCTCGACGACTGGACCGCCGATCCGTCCGGGCTGCGCTGGCTGCCGGCAATCGGCTACCGGGTCGGTACCGCGACCGCCTATCGCTCGGTCGTCCAGCTCGGGCAGGAGCGGCGGATCGGCATCGGGCCCGATGGTGCGACCCTCGCCGCGATGGCCGATCCCGTCATCCGCTTCGACGGTCCGCGCGGCTATTCGGCTGCGCTCGATCCGATGCTCGACGAGGGGATCGTCCAGGCGCAGGCGGCGATCCGGCTCGGCATCCCTGTCGACGGCGCGATCGACCTGCCGATCACCGGCGGCAAGGACAGCCGCGTCGTCCTCGCGCTCTGCCTCGCCGCCGGGCTGCGCGACCGGCTGCGCCTGTTCACCCGCGGCTATGAAGGCCATCCCGACGTCGTCGCGGGGGCCGGCGTCGCCGCCGCGCTGGGCCTGCCGCACCGGCGCGAACCGCCGCACGGCAGCGACGAGCCCGCGCTTTGGAGCCGCGAGCGCTTCTTCGCCAAGCTGATGGCGCAGACCTGGCAGAGCGACGGCATGGTCGGCGGCTGGGACCTGATTCTGGGCGATCGGCTCGGCACGGGCACGCTGATCACCGGTCACATGGGCGAGGTGCTCAAGGCCTATTCGAAGAAGCCGCTGCCGCCGGGGCCGCTCGATCCGGTCGCGATGGTGCGGCTGCAGGCGCCGTTCGATCCGATGGGGCTGCTGCGGTCAGGTACGCGCGCCGCGATGGAGGCGCAGTTGCAGGCGCAGATGGAGGAGGCGCGAGCCGCGGGCGCGGCCGACGCCGACCTTCCCGACATCTTCTACTATCGCAACCGGCTGCCCAACTGGCTGGGGGCGATCCGCGCGATCAAGTCGTTCGAGCGCCAGCCGGTCGTCCCACTCGGTGCGCCGGCGCTGCTTCGTCTCGCCTTCCGCCTGACCCCCGAGGAGCGCAAGCGCGAGCTGCTCCACCATGCGATCGTCCGGCGCTGCGCGCCCGAGCTGCTCGCGCCGCCTTTCGCGATGCAGGGATGGGACCCGGCGCTGGGCGAGGACGTGCCGCGCTCGCCGCCGGTCCTGCCCGGCGCGGGCGCGCCACCGACCTTCGGCAACTGGCAATTCTCTATCAACCACAACCCCGGCATCCGCGCCGCGATCGCCGCCGAGGCGATGGCGCGCGACGACCTGACCCTGTGGGACACGATCGATCGCGACGCGCTGATCGACCGGCTCCGGCATCGGCGGCTGGATTATTTCGACGGCATCGGCATGCTGGGCCTCGTGGTGGCGATGTTCCAGGAGCGCGCGATGATCCGGCCGGTGCGGCTCGGCTCCCCCGAGCCAGCGACAGTGCCTGGCCGCCCTGCGCCCGCCGTACCGGCGGCGATCGATCCGCCGGCGGTCGAGGGTCATCTCGACGCGGTGCGGCGTGTCGACGGCGCCGTGATGTTCGACGGCTGGGCGCATGCGCGCGACTGGCCGGCGGCGCAGATCGCGATCGAGGCGCGTGCGGGGGAACGGTCGCTGGCGATCGCGGTAGCGGCGAACGACCGGCCCGACCTCGTCCCGCACGGTTTCGGCGACGGCCGCCATGGCTTCTCGCTGGCGGTGCCGGCCGAGCGGCTCGGCGACGGCGCGGTCGAGGTCGCGATCGGACCGTTCGACGGCGGCGGGGCGATCGCCCGGGCCGTGGTGACGCGATGAGCCGCGCGATCCTGGTCATCGGGCAGAGCCACGTCGCGGCGGTGCGCGCGGCGGCCAGGGCGCGGCGCGAGGCCGATCCCGATCGCACGCGCACCCGCGTCATCCATACGATCGAGCCGCAATATGCGCCCGAGGTCGAAGGAGAGGGCGACGCCGCGCGCTTCGCCCCCGCGCTGGTCGACACGATCCGCGACCAGATCGATCGCCACGCGCCGCTCGTCGCCTCGGCCAGCGGCGGCAACGTCCACAACGGCTTCGCGCTGATCCGCCATCCGCGCCCCTATGACTTCCTGCTGTCGGACGAGGACGGCCCGCCGCTCGATCCGGCCGCCGAGCCGGTCACCGAGGCGCTGGTGCGCGCCACGCTGGAGGCGGGGCTGGAGCGCGACCGCATCCGCCTGCGCGAGATTCGGCGGATCGCGGGCGAGGGCGTGGTCCAGCTCGAATCGCCGCCGCCGCTCGCCGACGGGGCGATCATCGCCGCGCAGGCCGACGCCTATTTCCGCAACCGCGGCATCGCCGAGCTGGGCGTGGCGCCGGCCGGGCTGCGCTACAAGATCTGGCGGCTCCATTCGCGCATCGTCGCCGGCTATTGCGCCGATCTCGGCCTCCGCTTCCTGCCGGCGCCCGCCGAGGCGCGGGACGCGCAGGGCTTCCTCCGTCCCGACTTCGCCGGGGATGCCACCCATGGCAACCGGGCCTATGGTGAGGCGGTGATCCGCGCGTTGGAGGCCCTGTGAGCGACCATCCCTATCGCAGCCTCCCCGACAGCGCCTATTGGCGCCGCGCGGTGGCGGGGCAGGGGCCGGCGATCGATCCGCTCGGCGGCGGCTTCCTGACGCTCGGGCGGGAAGAGAAGGTCGCGACGGCGGGGAGCTGTTTCGCCCAGCACATCGCCCGCTACCTCAAGCGCAGCGGCTTCGCCTTCCTCGTCACCGAGACGGCGCATCCTATCGTCCCGGCCGACGCGGCAGAGCGGCACGGCTATGGAATGTTCAGCGCCCGCTACGGCAATATCTACACGGCGCGCCAGCTCCTTCAGCTGTTCGATCGGGCCTATGGCGCCTTTGTCCCGGCCGAGGACATCTGGGACGCGGCCGGGGGTGGTGGGCGCGTGGTCGATCCCTTCCGGCCGACGATCGAGCCGCAAGGCTATGCGGGCGAAGCCGAGCTGCGCGCCGACCGCGCGCATCACCTCGCCAAGGTGCGCGAGATGTTCGAGACGCTCGACATCTTCATCTTCACCCTCGGCCTGACCGAGGGGTGGGAATCGGTGGAGGACGGCGCGGTCTTTCCGATCTGTCCCGGCGTCTCGGGTGGTCGATTCGATCCGGCGCGGCATCGCTTCCGCAACTTCCGCGTCGGGGAGGTGACCGCCGACATGGCCGCCTTCATCGCGCGGCTGCGCGGGGTCAATCCGGGCGCGCGGATCATCCTGACCGTCTCGCCGGTGCCGCTGGTCGCGACCGCGAGTGGCAACCATGTGCTGGCGGCTACCACCTATTCGAAGTCGGTGCTGCGCGCCGCCGCGCAGGAGATCGCCGAGGATCATGACGGCGTCTTCTACTTTCCCTCCTACGAGATGATCATGGGCGCCCCCGCCGCCGCCCGCTATTTCGCCGAGGACCTGCGCAACGTCACCGAGGAGGGTGTCTCCCATGTCATGTCGGTGTTCCTGCGCCACGCCGCCGGCGTCGATCTTCCCGCGCCGCCCGCGGGGCCCGCTTTCGAAACGCCCGATGCGACCCTCGCCGCCGCGCGCGAATGGGTACAGGTGATGTGCGACGAGGCGCTGCTCGACCCCGGCGCCGATGGCGGCGACAGGGGCGACGAAACCGCCTGAACCCGCTTGCTGGCCTGCGGAGGCTCGGCCATTAGGTGGCCATGTCCTATTACGGTAACGCCAATCCCGACCTGCTCGAACTGGCTCCATTTGCGCGCCGCGTGCTGGAGGTCGGGTGCGGCGAGGGCGATTTCGCCGCGGCGTACCGCTCGCGCAATCCGCAATGCCATTATGTCGGCGTCGAGATCCACGCGCCGGCCGCGGCGATGGCTGCCGGACGGCTCGACCAGCTACTGGTCGGCGACATCGAGACGATGGACGATGCGGCGATTACGGGCGGCGAGCCCTTCGACCTGATCCTGATGGGCGACGTGCTCGAACATCTGCGCGACACGGACGCCGCTCTCGCCAGGATCGCCCGGCTGCTGGCGCCGGACGGGTGTTTCGCGCTCTGCGTCCCCAACATCGCCCATTGGAGCAGCCTGTTCCACCTGATGCACGGTCGCTGGCCTACCGAGGATGCGGGGCTGTTCGACCGTACTCATCTGCGCTTCTTCACCCTCGAATCGATCACGACGGCGCTGAAGAAGGGCGGGTTCAACCTGATCAAGCAACGCCCGCGCAAGGTTCTGCTCGACAAGCAGAAGGCCGAGACCTGGCTGCCCCGGCTCGGCGACCTGGCCGAGCAGATGGGGATCGACCGGCGGAGCTTCCTCGATCGCAGCGCGACGCTCCAATATGTCCTGATCGCCCGGCCTGCCGCGAACCCGGCGCCCGAGCGGACGCCGATGCAGATCGTGACGGCGGCGATGGCGCCGCGCGTCATGGACGTTCGCACCCGGCTTCCGGCCCAGCAGCTTCGCACGATCCCCGAAGTCAACGTTCGCTATCAGGAAAAGTCGGTCGAGATCGTCCCCGTGCCGAACGGCACCGCGAAGATCATGGTCCTGCAGCGCCCGGCCGTGCCCAATCAGGATGCCTGGAAGCGGATGGCGCTCCAGGCGCTCCGCGCCGGCTGGCTGATCGTCACCGAATATGACGACCATCCCGAGCTCGTCGGACAGGTGCTTGGCTGGGCCCCGGAGCGGAGCCGCTGGCTCCAGGTCGCCGCCGCCCACGCCGTGCAGACCACGACTGAGCCGCTCGCCGCAGCCTTCCGCGAGCATAATCCCGAGGTCATGGTCTTCCCCAATGCGGCGTTCGTCCTGCCGCCGCTGCGCGCGCGCCCGGCCGGATCGGAGCCGAAGCGCGTCTTCTACGGGGCGCTCAACCGGGGCACGTTCGGCGTTGCGCTGGCCCGCGCTCTGGAGCCTGCCATCGCCGCCCATCCGGCGACGATCTTCGAGGTGGTCCACGATCGCGCCTTCTTCGACGCGCTGCCGACCGACCGCAAGAATTTCCGCCCGACCCTCGACTATGATGCCTATCTGGAGGCGATCGGCGCCTGCGACATCGCGTTGCTGCCGCTCGCGGACGACGCGCTGAACCTGTTCAAGAGCGATCTCAAATATGTCGAATCCGCCGCGCGGGGTGCGGCGGTGATCGCGTCCCCAGCCGTTTACAGGGACAGCGTCCAGGACGAGCGGACGGGCCTGATCGCGGAACGGCTTGAGGATTGGGCGCCGGCCCTCATCCGGCTATTGGCGGACGATAGTCTGCGCGAGCGTCTGTCGCGCGCGGCGTGGGAGGATGTTCGCGATAACCGGATGTTCGCGGCGCAGGCCGGCGCGCGCATCGCCTGGTATCGCCGGCTGTGGGAGGACAGGGCGAAGCTCCATGCCCGGCTGCTCGCGCGCTGCCCCTGGCTCGCCGAGGCCCTTGCCGCGCCGGGCGCCTAAAGACCCTGCGGGTTAACGCTTGCGCGCGATCAGCGTGTTGCCGGCGGCGAACATGGCGCGGGCCGGTTCGGGTGTCGCCGCCAGCACCCGCTGCCAGAAGGGCCCGCCGGGCGGCTGGGCCAGCAGCTCGCCGACGCTCATCGCCTTGAACTCGTCGCGCAGCGCGTCGTCGGTCAGCGCCTCGGCAAGGCCGCTGAGCTGCCAGTGGAGCGCATGGTCGGGGGTCTGGTTGGCCTCGGTCGCCAGCTTGACCCGCTCGAACCCTGTATCGAACAGCCGTGCCAGCCCTTCGCGGGTCGCGTTGTAATAATGCGACGGATAGCCGTGGACCGGTACCAGGAAGGGATAGTCGATGAACACCATCCCGCCGGGCTTGAGCATCCGCGCGAACTCGGCGGCGGCGACCCAGGGCTCGGCCATGTGCTCCATCACCGCGAAGCAACCGATGCCGTCGAGCGAGGCGTCGGCGATCGGGTAGCGGCAGGCGGGCTCGATGACCAGGTCGGCGCTGACCGAGGGATAGACCTCCAGATAGAGGCAGTTGTCGAAGGTCCGCGAGCGGCGGCCGCAGCCGACGTCGAGATAGAGCCGGTCGGGATGGGCGCGCACCGTCTCGACGAAGTCGCTCAGGCCCGGATTGGCGGATTCGCCGTCATAGTCGCCCAGGTCGTGTGCGGCGGCGCCATAGCCGAGCGGGAAGCTGTCCGCCGCGCCGAGGAACCGGAAATCGCCGCCCGCGCCGCGCGCCGCGTCGAGCAGCGGGGCGAAGCGGGCATATTTGGCCTCGGCGCGCGTGCCGGGCAGGCCGGCGGCGGCGCGGGTGAGCTGCCGGCGGCCCTCCTTGCGGCCATGCCGTTCGAAATGCTTCCAGGCGTCGCCGCCGGCCGCGACATGGCGCGCGACGTCGGGATTGGCGGCGAGATAGAGCTGCTCGACGAAATTCTCGTCGGTGGCGGGCTCGAAACGCGAGGGGTCCTGCATGGTGCCTGCCTATCGCGAGACGGCGGCGAGGGCCACCATGATCAGCGGCGCTTTCGCACGGGCCTCATGCGTTGAGCAGGATCAGCCTCCGCAGCGTATCGCCCAGGAACATATTGTCCTCCTCCGCCTCGAAATGGATGCCGGCCACCGGGGAGGGCGTGTGCAGATAGGCGAGGCGATGCCGCCCGCGTTCCTCCCAAAGCTCCAGCCCTTGCGGTGCCCGGCTTTCCGGGGAGATAAGGACGAGCGCCTGGACCGCCGGATAGGGTTCCAGCGCAGCGCAGAGGCGGTCGAACCCGAAGCGTCCGCCCTGGTGCCGTTCGGCGATGGCGAGCAGCAGATGGGGCCGACCCGACGTCAGCGCAGCCCGGAAGCGCGCCACGCAGCGCAGGAGATAGGCATAGCCTTCCGCTGAGACGGGATCATAATGGTTGAACATCGTGTTCAGCCCGTAGCGGCGGCGATAATGGTCGTGATCGGCGAAGCAGCTATCGGCGGTGTGCCGCTGCCCGGCCGGCACGGGCTTCAGATATTGGCGATCGAGGAAGACGGCGAAATCATCCTCGATGCAGTCGCTCACCATGCGGAGATTGGAGAATATCCAGTCGAAGGGCGCCGAATATCGTTTCAGCCCGGCGGCCTTGAGCATCGTGCTGGTCAGGCATTGCGCGCCGATCGACAGCACCGAGTCATAGCTTCGCGGGGCGTCCCAACAGGCTTCGGCCGACATCAACGATAGACCCCACCGCGCGGCAAAGTCCTATTGTGCGCAGCCGGCCCGCGGCGATCAAGGGCCTGACAGGCTATGGGCTTTTCCCGATCAAGCCGCTAACCGTTCGCGCGACCGTGAAGGAGACGAGATTGGGGCGGCCCGACACCCGACAAGCGCGCATCGCGATCCTCGTGCTGGGCATGCACCGCAGCGGGACGTCGGCGCTCACCCGGCTGATCGGGCATCTCGGCGCGGCGCTGCCCGCCGACGCGATCGAGGCGCATGCCGACAATGCGCGCGGCTATTGGGAATCGGCCGCGATCGTGAAGGCCGGCGACCAATTGCTGCGCGCCGCGCGGTCGAGCTGGTTCGATCCGCGCCCGCTCGACCTGTCCCGGCTCGAACCCTCGGCGCTGCGGTCGCGCAAGGACCGGCTGTGGGAGGCCGTCGTCGCCGCTTTCGGCGATGCGCCGCTGATCGCGATCAAGGACCCGCGCCAGTGCCGCTTCGTGCCGACCGTCGTCGAGACGCTCGCCGAGCATGGCGTGGCGAGCCGCGCGGTGCTGATGCTGCGCAACCCCGATGCGATCGCCCGTTCGGTCGCCAGGCGCGACGGCACCACCCCGGCCTATGCCCAGCTCCTCTGGCTGCGGCACATGATCGATGCCGAACGCGCCACGCGCGGGTTGCAGCGGGCGGTCATCGACTATGACGCGATGCTGGCCGATTGGTCCGATGCGGTGGCACGGCTGCTGCCGCTGACCGGTGCGGCGATGCCCGAGGGGGAGGCCGCGCAGGCGATCGGCGCCTTTCTCGATCCGTCGCTGCGTCACCATGGCGGGGTCGGGACGTCGGCGGTCGAGGCGCCGCTGGGATCGATCGTCGCCGCCGTACGCGAGGGGATGGCCGCGCTCGCGGTCCGCGACGACGCGGCCGCGCGAGCGGCGCTCGACGAAGCCTATGCCGCGCTGGAGGCGTTGCCCTGGCTCGCCGGTGACATCATCCATGACGAGCTGCGCCACCGCCGCGCCGGCGAAGTCGACGCCGCGCCGGCGTCCGCCGCGCTGCTCCCGGCGGTCGAGGTCCCGCGCCCGCCGATGCCCGCACCGACCCCCGAGCGGGCCGAGGCGGTGGCGATGATCCGCGACAGCGGGCTGTTCGACGAGGCCTGGTATCGCGCCACCTATCCCGATGCGGCCGCCAGCGGGCTCGACCCGATCGAGCATTATCTGACGATCGGTGCGCCGCAGGGATATGATCCCAACCCGTTGTTCGACACGGGCTTCTACGCGCGGCAGATGGCGCGCCGCATCGCGGCGGAGGGCGGCCGGTGAAGGCGGCGCTGGTCCTCCACCTCTTCTATCCCGAGGTCGCGGTCGAGCTGATCGACCGGGTGGCGGCGATCGGCGCGCCGGTCGATATCTTCGTCACCTACAGCGTCGCGCTCGACGAGACCGTCCTCGCCGCGCTCGATCGCCTGCCGCGCAGGGCCGAGATCGTGAGCGTCGCCAATCGCGGCTGGGACATCGGCCCGCTGTTCGAGATCCTGCCGCTGCTCGCCGAGCGCGGCTACGACCTGATCGGCAAGCTCCACACCAAGAAGGGCGGATCGGGCTATGCGCCCGAATGGCGCCGGCTCGCCTATGACGGGATGATCGGCTCGCCGGCGCTGGTCGCCGACGTCGTCACGGCGTTCGACGCGTATCCCGACCTGTCGCTGCTGGGCGCGAAGCCGCTCTACAAGTCGGTCGCCAGCCATCTGTTCCGCAATGCCGAGTTGCTCTCCGACCTCGCCCCGCGCTTGACCGCGCCCGCCTATCCGCCGGCCGACTGGGGCTTCTTCGCCGGCACCTTCTTCTGGGCGCGGCGGACGCTGCTGGAGAAGGTCGCGGCGCTCGCCGACTTCCATGACGCGGCCCCCAACCAGGATCGCGACGGCGCGCTTGGGCATGCGGTCGAGCGGCTGTTCGGCCTCGCCCCGATCGGGCTGGGCGGCACGGTCGGCCTGGTCGAGGACGGCCGGATCGAGCTCATCCGCGCGCCGGGCACGCCATCGCACGAACCGGTGATCCAGACGCTGGTCGATGCGGCGGGGCTCGCGGTCGGCCCGGTCGACGACGATCTCGCGGCGCTGATCGCGACGCACAACCCGCTGGTCGACTATATCCGCCACGGCCGCGAGGCCGATGCGCTCGATCCCAATCTCTATTTCTCGTCGGCCTGGTACAACAGCGTCCACGCCGACGTGCATGCGGCCGGGATGCTGCCGCTCCACCATTATATCCACCATGGCGCGGCCGAAGGGCGGTCGACCGGACCGCTGTTCGACGGCCTGTTCTACCGCAAGAGCCATGACGACGTGGCCGGCGATCCGCTGCGCCACTTCCTCGAGATCGGCGCCGCCGAGGGGCGGGTGGCGATCCCGGTCAGCCGGCCGCGCTACGAGACCAGCGACGAACGGCCGCGCCGCTTCTACCGCCATTTCGACATCGCCCGCGAAGAGGCTTTTCTGCGCGCGATGGCGGAGCTGCCCGCCGACGTTCGCCGCAGGGCCGACGAGACGCTGGTCAGCGTGGTCATGCCCGCCTGGAACCGAGCGGACCGGATCGCCGCGGCGATCCGGTCGGTGCTGGCGCAGAGCCACCGCCGCTTCGAGCTGCTGGTCGTCGACGACGGGTCGACCGACGGCACCGCCGAGATCGCCGCCGCCTTCACCAGCGATCCGCGCGTCCGGCTGATTCGCGGCGCGCATGGCGGGGTGAGCGCCGCGCGCAACCTGGGGCTGGAGGCGGCGACCGGCGAGATCGTCGCCTATCTCGACAGCGATAATAGCTGGAAGAGCTGGTTCCTCGACGTGATGGCGCTGTTCATGACCGCCGAGGGGCTTGACGCCGCCTATTCGGGGATCGCGCTGCGCGACGAGCTCAACCAGCTTACCGGCTATCGCGGTGACGATTTCGACTGGGACGCCTGCCTCGCCGAAAATTACGTCGACCTCAACGCCTTCTGCCACCGCCGCGCGCTGGTCGCCACGCATGGCGGGTTCGACACCAATCTGCGCCGGATGGTCGATTGGGACCTGATCCTGCGCTACGCCAAGGGCCGCCCGGTCGGCTACGCGCCTTTCGTGGGCTGCGAATATCATGATGCGAAGGGCGACCAGGGGCGGATCACCGTCACCCAGCCCGCGGCCTTCCAGGCGCTGGTGCGGACCAAGAACCGGCTAGGCCTGCCCACCGGCGCCGGCGCGCATGAGCTGGCCGCGGCGCTGAAGCTCAATGTCGCGATCAAGATCGCCGCGCCCGAGGAGGAGAAGGCCGCCTGGGGCGACTTCCACTTCGCCGAGAGCCTCGCCGCCGCGATCAGCCGGCTGGGGCATGCGGTCCGGATCGACTTCCGCGGCCAGTGGCATGGCCATGCGATCGCCAGCGAGGATCTGGTGATCGTGCTGCGCGGCCTGATCCCCTATGAACCGCGCCCCGGCCAGATGGCCTTCCTCTGGAACATCAGCCATCCCGATCAGGTCGGTTTCGACGAATATGACCGTTATACGCGGGTCTATGCCGCCTCGGGCTCGCATGCGGCGCTGCTCGGGCATGTCGTGCGGCCGCCGGTCGCGCCGATGTTGCAGGCGACGGACCCCGAGCGCTTCCACCCGATCGACCCGCCGCCGGCGGCGCCCGACATCGTCTTCGTCGGCAATTCGCGCGGCGTCGACCGGGAGATCGTCTCCTGGGCGATCGAGGCCGGCTGTCCGCCCGCCATCTATGGCGATGGCTGGGAGGGCCGCGTGCCCGCCGATCTGGTGCGGGCCCGCAACGTCGACAACCGCGCGATCGGCGCGCTCTATGCCGGCGCGGGCGTCGTCCTCAACGATCATTGGCCGTCGATGCGCGCCTTCGGACTGCTGTCGAACCGGCTGTTCGACGTCGTCGGCAGCGGGGGAAGGGCATTGTCCGATCCGGTGCCGTCGATAGCGTCGGTGTTCGGCAATGCGGTGGCGCAGGTCTCGAACCCGGCCGAGCTGAAGGCGGCGGCGGACGAGCTGCTCGCCCGGCCGCGCAACGACCCTGCGGCGCGGTTGGCGGCCGACTATGTCCATGCCGAGCACAGCTTTGACGCGCGCGCGCGGACCTTCATCGCCGATGCCTTCGCGGTGCTCGGACTGCCGTCGCCGGTCCCGGCCGAGCCCGCTGATTTCGACGATCGCCTCGCCGTCCATGTCATTGCCCGACACAGCGCGATCGGTCCGCAGAGCTCGGCCTACATCCGGCTGGTCGCGCCGCTGACGGACGAGAGCGTCGCTGGGCGGCTACGGCTGACGCTCGGCGCGCCCGACGACGCCGTACCCGACTGCGACGTCTGCATCGTCCAGCGCACCGCGCTGCCCACCGTCGAGGCGGTGGACGCGCTGGTCCGGCGGCTGGGGGATATGGGCGCCGCGCTGGTCGTCGACGTCGACGACGCCTTCACCCTGATCGGGCCCGACCACCCCGAGCATGATCTCTACCGCCCACTCAACGCCGCGCTCGACCGGGCGGTGGCGGCCGCCGCCGAGACCTGGTTCTCGACCGCCGAGCTTGCCGACGCCTATGCGCCGCTCGGCGCCCGCAGCGTCGTCGCGCCCAATGCGATCGATCCCCGGCTGTGGCGCGACTGGCGCAAGGCGCGGCTGGCGCCTTTTGCCGGTGACAAGGTGCGGATGCTCTACATGGGCACGCACACCCATGGGCCCGATCTCGCCCTGATCCGCCCGGCGCTCGATCGGCTCCATGCCGAGCGCGGCGATGCCTTCGACCTGACCGTGATCGGGGTCGATCCCGATCTCGCCCCCGCGCCCTGGCTGCACCGGCTGGCGCCGCCGGCCGAGGCGGTCAGCTATCCGCGCTTCGTCCGATGGCTGCGCGGGCAGGGGCCGTTCGACCTCGGCCTGGCTCCGCTCGCCGATAATCCGTTCAACCGCTGCAAATCGGATATTAAGGCTCTCGACTATGCGGCGCTCGGCATCCTCCCGCTGGTCGGTGACGGACCAGCCTATCGGGCCGACCGGCTGCTCGGGCGTCACATGCTGTTCGCGGCGGCGGACGGCTGGCTCGACGCGCTGCGGGCGGTACTCGATGATCGCGGCGGCGCGGCACGGCGGGCCGCCGCTGTCGAGGCACATGTCTGGGATCGCCGCGTGGTCGCGCGCAGCGGCCCGATGCTCGTCGACCGGCTCGAGGCATATCGACGGTAGGAGAATCGGATGAGACTGCTCCGGCTGCTTCCCTTGGCGGCGCTGCCGCTCCTGCTGGCGGCGACGGGCAGCGCGCCGAAGCTGATCCTGCCGATCGCCTGCAAGCTCGGCCAGAACTGCGCGATCCAGAATTATGTAGATCTCGATCCGTCATCGGCCGCGAGCGACTATCGTTGCGGCAGCCGAACCTATGACAAGCATAGCGGGGTCGATTTCCGACTGACGAGCATGGCCGAGCAGCGCAAGGGTGTCGCCGTGCTGGCCGCTGCTGCCGGCACGGTGTTGCGCGTCCGCGACGGGGTGGCCGACCTCTCGGTCCGCGAGGCGGGCAAGGCGGCGGTCGCCAATATGGAATGCGGCAATGGGCTGGTGATCGCCCATGCCGGCGGGCTGGAAACCCAATATTGCCATATGGCCAAGGGCAGCATCGCGGTGAAGCCAGGCCAGCAGGTCAGCGCGGGCACGCCGATCGGCAAGGTCGGCCTGTCGGGCAACACCGAATATCCGCATCTGCACTTCACCGTCCGCCTGGACGGCAAGGTGGTCGAGCCCTTCGCCGCCGGTGCATCCGCGGGGCAATGCGGCGGCGGGCAGAGCCTCTGGTCGCCGGGGGCGGGGCTCGCGGGAGCCTATAAGGCGGGCGAGGTGCTGAATGCCGGCTTCGCCACCGGTCCGGTGACGATGGCGGCGGTGCAGGAGAACGGTCCGGACCAGCAGCCACGTCCGAGCCGCGCCGCGCCCGCGCTCGTCGCTTTCGTCCAGGCGATCGGCCTGAAGGGCGGCGACGTCCAGCGCATCACCCTCACGGCGCCCGACGGATCGGTGCTCGTCGACAGCAGCGCCAAGCCGCTCGATCGCGACAAGGCGCAGTGGCTGTCCTTCGCGGGCAAGAAGCGGCCGGCGGCGGGATGGGCGGCCGGTCGCTATCGGGCGCAGTATGTGGTGCTGCGCGGAGGCAAGGCTGTGATCGAGCGGCGGTTCGAGATCACGCTCTGAGGACGCGACCGGTCCTCGTCCTTTTCTTGGGCGGAACGGTAGGATAGGGCTCGGCGATCATGCGCGTCCTCATCGTCCACCAGAATTTCCCCGGCCAGTTCCCGCACATCGCCGATGCGCTGATCGCGCGCGGGGACGAGGTGGTGGCGATCGGCGGGCCGACCGCGAAGGAACGCCCCGGCGTCACCTTGATCCGCTGGAACAACAAGCGGGGAAGTGCCGCCGGTATTCTTCCCGTCGCGGTTCGGGCCGAAGCCGACCTGATCCGGGCGGAAGCGGCCGCGATGGCGGCGGTGGAGCTGGCGCGGCGGGGATTCAAGCCCGACCTGATCATCGCCCATCCGGGCTGGGGCGAGACGGTTCACCTCAAGGATCTGTTCCCGCACGCGAAGCTGATCCTGTTCGGCGAATTCTACTATCGTCATCTCGGCGGCGACATGAATTTCGACCGCGAGTTCGAGACGCCGACCCTCGCCGGGGCAATGCGCACCAACGGCAAGAACGCCGTCCAGACGCTGGCCTATACGCAAGCCGACCTGATCGTGTCGCCGACGGCGTTCCAGGCGTCGACCTTTCCGGAGATCTTCCACCCGCGTATCCGGGTGCTGCACGAGGGGGTCGACCTGTCGCGTGCACGGCACAACCCCGATGCGCGCCTGACCCTCGCCGATGGACGCGTGCTCGACCGCTCGACGCCGGTGATCACCTTCATCAACCGCAACTTCGAACGGCTGCGCGGCTTTCATATTTTCATGCGCGCGCTGCCGCGCCTGATGGAGGCGGTTCCCGAGGCGCAGGTGGTCGCGATCGGCGCCGATGGCGTCGGCTATGGCGGGGAGCGGCCGGACAAGAAGCCATGGCGCCACGCCATGCTCGACGAGCTGGGCGCACGGATCGACCGGTCGCGACTGCACTTCGTCGGCCGGGTCGAGCATGATCGGATGATCGACATCCTGTCGATCGGTGCGGCGCACGTCTATTACACCTATCCCTTCGTCCTCTCCTGGTCGCTGGTCGAGGCGATGGCGTGCGAATGCCTCGTCATCGGATCGGACACCGCGCCGGTGCGCGATGCGATCACCGACGTGACCGACGGCGTGCTCAACGATTTCTTCGATGTGGACGCTCTGTCCGCCGCCATGATCCGCGCGATCCGCGAGCCCGAGGCATTCCAGGCGATGCGCGCCCAGGCGCGCCGTACCGCGCTCGCCCGCTTCGACCGCGCTACGGTGGGTGTTCCCGGCTGGCTGGCGCTGATCGACGAGGCGCTGGGCGGCTGACCAACGGCTGGCTCGTCCGTCCCCCCTCTGGCATTCCCTCTCATATCGTCATTCCCGGGGAAGCGGGAAGCCAGGGCTATCGCGCCCGGTGGCAATAGCGTCTCAAATCCCTCGCCGCTCCTCCTCGTCGCATGAGGTTCGAGGGGCGAACGAGCAATGATCGGGTGATGAAGAACGGCTGCAAGTGAGCAGCACCGGAACAATGTGATGGCGACCGGTTGGGTGTGCTCCCGCAGCGCCGTTCGCTCTACAAAAGAAAAAGGCCGGCTTTCGCCGGCCTTTCGAAACGGGAGCCGATCTTGATCGGCTCCCGCTCTCCCACCAAGTGGTTAGGCAACCACCGGGAGGGTGAAGTTGTCTTCGGTGAGATCCGAAGCGGTCACACCGGTCAGCTTGATGATGCTGTCGATGGTCTGGTCGGTGGTGTACTCACCGTCCGAGTCATAGAACAGGTAGGTGTCGGCACCGACCTGGATGGCAGCAACCGAACCAGCAGCGGTGCCGGCGACCAGAACACCCTCGACATAGTCGAGAGCAGCCGTGACGGTCGTGAATGCAACGCCCGAGTTCTGGAAGATGAGGTTATCTTCGGTGACCGTCAGGCCGGTCAGGCTGATGATGTCCTCATCGGTGCTGAAGTCGGTGATCGTCTCGTAGTACTTCGTGCCCGAGATCGTCACCGAGTCAACGTCGCCCGCAGCGAACACGAACACGTCGGCGCCCTCGCCACCGGTCAGCAGGTCGGTGCCGTCGCCGCCGGTGATGGTGTCGTCGCCGAGGTCGCCCAGGATCGCGTCGTTGCCGGCGCCGCCCGAGATCTCGTCGTTGCCAGCACCGCCACGCAGGCTGTCGTCACCCAGGCCGCCGTCGATGACGTCGTCGCCCTTGTTGCCGTTGACGGTGTCGTTACCGGCATCGCCGCTGATGGTGTCGTCGTCGGCGCCGCCGTTGATGCGGTCGCGACCTTCGCCGCCGTTGAGCTGATCTTCGCCGGCATTGCCCTGGATATAGTCGTTGCCCGCGCCACCGTCGATGACGTCGTCGCCATCGGTACCACCGGCCGCCGACTGACCATAGATATGGTCGTTGCCGCTGCCGCCGAGGATGCTGTCGCTGCCCGCGCCACCAAAGATGTTCAGGTGACCCTCGGCATCGCCCGCGTCGATCGCGTCGTCACCGGCGTCGCCGAAGATGTTGTGGTTGCCTTCACCGCCGGTCACGGTGATGGCATCGGCACCGGCGCCGCCATAAACGAGGTGGTTACCGTCGCCGCTCACGCTGATCGTGTCGATGCCGTCGAAGCCATAGGCCGCGCTGTCGGCGTCCGAGGTGACGGCAAGCGCGCCGTCGTTGCCGGCAGTGCCGAAAACCAGCTGGCCATCTTCAGCGAAGAAGGTGATGTTGGTATCGGCATCGCCGAGCGCGTCAGCGGCGAAGGTCAGCGACTGGTCGCCGATCGTCAGGGTGACGGTCGCAACGTTGAAGCCCGACGGCGCATTGTAGGTGACGCCAACGTCGGACGGAGCCGCCGTCTTGAACAGCAGGGTGTCGCCGGCGACGAAGCCGCTCGCCTGAAGCTGGGTACCCTCTTCGAAAATCACATTAGCCATTAGAAACCTCCAGTTGAACCTTACCCGGGCAAGCAGTGCGCAACCTCCCGTTTGCACGAGCGGGAGGCACCCCTTGCCGCCCGCGAACCGATCCCCCACGGCATGGTTCGACGAGCAAGCCCAGAACGTTGCTTAGCCAAGCTTTCTCAACCGTGCAACAGACAAAAGCGCACCGCAACATAGGCGATTGCACTATCTTATCTGCGAGTTAGCGCGGTCGAGTCGGCTTGAACCGCCTACGCCCCAGCAACAATATCGAAAAAAGCTCCGAAACGAAGCCCTTTTTCGTGGCATCCCAAGGTCTGGTCCAACAGTTCCAGTAAATCGCGCCGAAGCGATGATGACTTCGCAGCAATCGCGACGACCGGCGATGTCGCTGTTCGTCGTTCTAGGGCCAGTTCCGGGTCCACTCGTCGGCGGGCAGGCCGGACAGGGCCTCGAATCGGGCGATATCCTTCCGGTAGAGATCGGCAAGCAGCGCCCGGTCTTCCGCTTCTAGGCGCGAGGGATAGGCGATCTCGCGCGCCGCATGGACGGTCCGCCGCGCGGCCGATGCGGGGGGCGATACGCCCAGGAACCGGCAGACCGTGCCGAGCGTGGCTTGCGGCTCTTGCCGTAGTTCCTCGGAGCGCAGCAACAGGCATTGCTCGCGCGGGAAGAGGGCGAGGAGCCGTTCGACCTGCGCCCCGTAGAAACCCCGCTCGACATAGCTGAACACGCGGTGATGGCCCGGCGCGGTAGGGTCTCCCGTCGCCACTCGCTCGCGGCCCTCGCGGATGCACCAGGCAAAGGGCTCGGTCTCCTTGCGCTTGGCATATTCCATCTTCCAGTGGGACCAGGCCCGCTGGATGGGGTCGCGGAACAACAGGATGATCTTCGCCGCCGGGTTATAGCGGACGATGCGTTCGAGCGCGTTGGGCCAATAGAGGTAGATCGGGGTCGCCTCGCCGCGCAGGCGATCGTCCGCCGTGAACAGGGCGTGATAGGCAGAATAATCCGGATCGGACCAATCTACCCCCTGCTCCTCGTCGAAGAAATGCGCTTCCTTGACCACCGGCATCTGGATGTCAGGCAGCTCGCGCAAATATTCGAACAGGGCGCTGGTGCCCCCTTTCTGTACCCCGGCGACCAGGAAATCGACCTTGCGGCCGCCGCTCATCGTTCCCTCAGCGCCGTCCGCATGGAGTCGGTGAACGGCTCGAGCAGATAGTCGAGGATCGAGCGCTGGCCCGTCACGATCGCCACGCTGGCCGGCATGCCGGGGGTCAGGTGGACATTGGGACCCGCCTTGGCGAGGTTGGCCGCAGGAACGGTGATCTCGACGAGGAAAAAGCTCGCGCCGGTCTTCTCGTTGATCCGCGCGTCGGCCGACACCAGCGAGACGGTGCCGTCGACCGGCGAGACGAGCCGGGGGTTGAAGCCGAGCAGCGTCACCCGTGCCGGCATGCCCTTGCGGACGTCGGAGATGTCGCGTGGCGAAACCTCGGCCGCGATGATCAGCTCGGTGTTGGTGGGGACGATCTGCATCAGCGTCTGCCCGGCCCCGGCGACGCCGCCCTCGGTGAACTGGGTCAGGTTGAACACATAGCCGGCGACGGGCGCGCGGACCTCGGACTGATCGCGCAGCACCTGCGATGCGCGCAGCTTCGGCACCGCGTCGGCAAGCTTTTCCTGCGCGGCACGGATGCCGTCGGCCACCTCGGTCTGATGGCGGTCCTCGAGCTGGGCGATCTGCAGACGGATCTGGCCGATCGACTGCCGGACGCGGGCGATGTCGGACATCACCGAACCCTTCTGGCCGCGCACCTGCACCGCGTTCCGTTCGAGCGCCAGCAGCCGGCTGTTCGGGGCATAGCCCTGCCGCGCCAGTTCGCGCACCCCGTCCAGCTCCTCGCGGATGAGCTTGCCCTGATCCTCGATCGCCTGCGCCTGGATGTTCAGGCCGTTGATCTGCGTCTCGAGCTGCTGGGCTTGCGAGCCGAGCACGAGCGCCTGGCTGCGGTAGAGCGTCATCCGGGTCTGGAACAGCGCATCCTGGCCCTGGATGAGCGCGGCGACGCGCGGATCGTTCATCCGGCTGCGCAGTTCGGGCGGATAGGTCACGGCGGCCGCGTCGGCGGCCTCCGCCTGGAAGCGCGCGATCTGGGCGTTCGAGCTGTCGACGATGCTCTGGTAGATGTCGACCGATGCGCCCGACTGGCTGTCGTCGAAGCGGATCAGAAGCTGCCCCTTGGCGACCTTCTGCCCCTCGCGGACGAATATCTGGCGGACCACGCCGCTCTCGAGGCGGCTGAGATTCTTGCTGTTGTTCTCGACCTTCACGACGCCGGTGGCCATCGCCGCGCCGGAGATCTTGAAGATCGCGGCCCAGACCAGCAGGGCGAAGACGAGGACGAGGATGACGATCCCGCCGGTCCGCATCGGCCGGCGCAGGTCGCGCTCCAGCTCGGGATCGCTCTGGGCAGGGGCCAGGCTGAACGCGACGGGAGCAGGGGCGGCGTCATCCGCTTCCTTCTCCGGGGCCGGTTCGGCGCGCGCCAGCATGCGGCGGAGATCGGGGAGGAACTTCACGACTTGGCCTCCGCGAGCGCGGGGACCGGCTTCTTCTGGGGCGTGAGCGAGCGCATCACCTCCTCGCGCGGGCCGAAGCGTTCGATCCGGCCGCCGCGCACCATCATCAGCTTGTCGGCCTGGGCCAGGACGCTGGGCTTGTGCGACACCATGACCACGGTGGTCCCGCGCTCCTTGAGGCCCTTGATCGCTTCGGCGAGCGCCGCTTCGCCATCGGCGTCGAGATTGGCGTTGGGTTCGTCGAGCACCACGACCTTCGGATTGCCGTAGAGCGTGCGCGCTAGGCCGACGCGCTGGCGCTGCCCGGCCGAGAGGACGGAGCCGCCTTCGCCCAGCTCGGTCTCGTAACCCTTGGGCAGGCGCAGGATCAGTTCGTGGGCGCCCGCGGCCTGGGCGGCCTTGATGATGTCGGCGTCCTCGGCATCCGGAAGGAAGCGGCAGATATTGTTGCGCACGGTGCCCGCGAACAATTCGGTGTCCTGCGGCTGATAGGCGACATGCTTGCCGAAATCGCCGCGTTCCCAGCTATAGACGTCGGCCCCGTCGAGACGGACCGTGCCCGCCGTCGGCTTCCAGATGCCGACCATCAGCCGCAGCAGCGTCGACTTGCCGGCGCCCGACGGTCCGATGATGCCCACCATCTCGCCGGGCTGGATCAGGAAGCTGGCGCCGACCAGGATGGGCGTGGGCGAAACGGCGGTCGCGAAGCTGACGCCTTCGAACGCGATCCGCCCCTGCGGAACCGGGAGCTGGGTCGCGGGCACCGGCAGTTCATAGTCGCCGAGCACCTTTTCCAGCCGGCGATAGGATTGCGACGCGTCGAACAGGATCTTCCACGATGCGACGATCCGATCGATCGGCGCCAGCGCGCGCGACGCCAGGATCATGTTGGCGAACAGCAGGCCCGACGCGATGTGGCCCGCGATCACCAGATAGGCGCCGACCGCGATGGTCATGATCTGGATTCCCATGCGGACGAAGCGGATCGCGCTCGAATAGAAGCTGCCCCGGCTGCTCGCCACGATCGTCATCTGCTGCGCCATCTGGCGATAGCCGGCCCAGGCGCTGCCGAGCGTCGGCAGCATGCCCAGCGCGCGGACGACCTCCGAATTGCGGAGCGCCGCGTCGGTGAACGAATAGCTCTTGATCGAGGCGGCGCTGGCCTGTTTCAACGCCGAGTGGGTGGCGCGGTCCTGGAGCACCGCCAGGATCAGCAGGATGATGCCGCCGACCAGCGTGACGACGCCGATCCACGGATCGATGATGAACAGCAGGCCCATGAAGATCGGCATCCAGGGCAGGTCGAACAGGACGCTGACCGCGGTTCCGCTGATCGCGCTGCGGATCGCGTCGAGATCGCGCAGCGCCTGCGCATGCGATCCGCCCATTCGCCGGACGACGAGGTCGAACAGCGCCGCGAAGGTCGGGCTCGCGAGCTGGCGGTCGAACGCCACCGAGAAAGTGGTCAGCACCTGCATGCGATAATGGTCGAGCACGCCCGAGACCATGAACACCACCAGCGCGCCGCCGGTCAGGACGAGCAGCGTCGAGCCGCTGTGGCTGTTGAGCACCCGCGAATAGATCTGGTTGGTGTAGATCGGCAGCGCCAGATACAGCAGGTTGCTCGCGAGGCTGAACAAGGCCGCGCAGATGAAGGAATTCTTCCCCTTCTTCAGCGCATCGGTGATCATGTTCTTCTCGAACAGGGCGGACATCATCGCGCAGTGGTTCCTGATTGCGGCATCCGCCGGCAAGGCCGCCGAAAGCGGCTCATTACCATCGTGGCCGGTGCTCGGCTAAGGCTTTTCATCGAGGACCGTCGGGGAGCGGCGGCGGGTCGCCATAGTCGCCGACGATCGATGGAATCTCGGCGGCGGTCACGACCCGGCTCTTGCTGATCGGGGTGAGCGGCTCCTCCACCGAATCCTTGGGTGGCGGCGGCGGCATCGTCGTCGCGCTGGTCGGTTTCGGCTGGTTGGCGCCGCGCAGGTCGACCTTGGAACGCGCATAGGGGCTCGCCGAACCGATCCGGTCGAGGAGCATCGCCGCCGGTTCGGTCGGGGAGATGCCGCGCCAGCGGACCCGCTTGAACTCCGCATCGGGGTCGCGCGCCGGGATGGCCGAGTTGACCGTGCGCGCGTCGAGCCGGCCCATGGCCAGCAGCAGCGAGGCGCGTGCGACATATTCGCTGTAGCGGCTGGACAACAGCGTCAGCTGCGCGGATGCCAGCTCCTGCTCGGCATTGAGCACGTCGGTGGTGCTGCGCAGCCCATATTGCTCCTCGCGCTGCATGCCGGCGAAGGTGATCTGGGCGGCTTCGACCTGGCGACGGCCGGCCACCACGGCGACGCGCGCGGCGGACAACTGGCTCCAGGCCAGGACGACGTCCTGGAGCGCCTGCCGCCGTTCCCCGTCGACGATGGCCTGCGCGGCGTTGTTCTGGTCCTCGGCCTGGCGGATGCGCGAGCGGATCGTGCCTGCCTGGAAGATCGGCTGGGTGATCGTGATCTGCGCGGTGACGCGGGTTTCCAGATTGTGCCGGTCATAAGGCGACAGCGGCCCGGCCTTGCCGGCGCTGGCGCTGATCGACGCCTGCGGGCGCTGGTTGCCGCGCTGCTCGGCGATGTTGGCGCGGCTCGCTTCCTCGGAGAAACGCGCGGCGGTGAGGTTGGCGTTCTCCTGGTCGGCGATGGCGAAGGCCTCGTCGATCGTCTCCGGCAGGCCGGGCAGCTCGGGCATCGGCTGGAGCTCGCCCGGCTCATGGCCGACGATCCGCAGATAGTCGCCGCGGCTGATCGCGAGCTGCGCCTCGGCCGAGGCGAGCTGGCTTTCACCTGCGGCGAGCCGCGCGTCCGACTGGGCGACGTCGGTGATCGTCGCGTCGCGCACCTTGCGCCGCGCCCGGCGCTCGGCGAGCTGCTCGCGCAGCGCCGCGACATTCTCGCGCGCGACCTCCAGCCGCTGCTGGTCGCGCAGCACCGCGCCATAGGCCTGGATGACGAGGCGGACCACCTCGCCCTCGACGCGGCGGAGCTGCTCCTGGCTGCCGCGGACATTGGCGCGGGCCTCGGCGAGCGCGCCGCGCAGGCGGCCACCGCTGTAGACCGGCTGGCGTACGCCGATGCTCAGCTCGCCCTCGTTGCTGTCGAGCGATCGCTGCCGGAGCTTCTGATAATCGTAGGTCGCCTGGCCGGTGATCGAGATGCTCGGCCCGTACTGGCCGCGCGTCTGGACGTAATTCTCGTTGGTGCTCTTCTGGCGGTAGCGCTGTTCGACGAGGGTCGGATTGGTCGCATAGGCCGACTCGACGGCGTCCATCAGCGTTTCGGCGTGGGCGGGTAGCGGGATGCAGGCCAGCAGGACCGAACCCAGCATCAACCGCCGGGCGCGGGCACGATGATGTGCCGGTCGATGATCGATACCCTGCTTCTCGAAGATCATCCGAATTCGCCGCCAGTTCGCGGTCGGCTCCACCCTCGGCATGCCTGTCATGCCGGGGCGCCCCCATAGCTGCCTGTACGCGGCTGTCAATTGGCATCGCTCGCTTGCTGCAGCCTTAACGACTTGCCTTAAAAGCGCTCTTGTTCCTAAGGAGCCCTTTTTCCCGGGCCGTCCTCCCGCCGGTCTTCAAGAGTTTCGCCGGATGGCTCGTGGCTATTTCTCCGTCCTGTTCCACATGTTAACCCGCATCGCATGACGGGGGGATTTCTACGGAGGCGCGCGGCCCGGCGCGCATTTGTGCGGGCGGGCGTCGAGCGCGACGGCGGGCGATGGGCGGCTGCGGCTGCGCAATATCGCCGTTACCTCCGCTATCGCCCCGATGATTTCGCGATCTGGGTGCAGCTTGGCCACATGCTGGGCGAGAGCGGCGATCCGGCGGGGGCCGACCAGGCCTATCGGACCGCGCATGCGCTGAACCCCGACGACGCCGATCTCGCCTTGTGCCGCGGGCACCTCGCCCGGCGCGGCGGCGATATCGAGGCGGCGATCGCCTTCTATCGCCGCAGCTTCGAGATCGACGGCGACGAGCGTGCCGCGGGCGCGCTGGCGGAGCTCGAGGCCGAGACCGGCTGCGAGTCGGAGCCCGAACCGGCGCCGGCCCATGGCGGGCGGCTCGACGGCTGGTTCGAGCGGTCGGTCTCCGGCGTCCTGTCGGAGGAGGGCGTGGACGATCCCTGGGTCGTGTTCCGCGCCGGCGACCGGCTGGTGGGGCAGGCGCGGCCGGGCCGCAACGAGGACGGTGTGCTCGAATTCCGCGCCACGCTCGATGTCGAGCTGGGTGAGAATGGCGAGGGAGTCGAGGTGATCGCCCGGCGCATGCCCGACGGCGCCATGCTCGAACCCGGACCGATCTTCCTCTTTCCGCCGTCGCGGCATCCCGCCGACCATGCGGTCGCCTGGTCGGTCCCGGCGGAGATCGTCAAGCCGTTCGACCTGCCGGCCGGGCGCGAGGTCGCGCTGTTCGTGACCCATTCGCGCTCGGGCAAGGTCAAGCCCAATGTGCTACCCTATGTCCGCGCGCTCAAGCAGGCGGGGCTTGCCGTGTTCCTGGTCGCGACGGTCGACCGGCCCGTCGACCTCCCGGCCGAACTGCTCGACAGCGTCGACGCGGCGATGGTCCGTCGCAATGCGGGCTACGACTTCGCCGCCTGGGCGCATGCGCTGAAGCTCCATCCCCGGCTGTTCGGGGCCGCGACCCTCTATCTCGTCAATGACAGCGTCGTGCCGGCGGCCGACGGCGCGCGGATCGGCGCGATCGTCGAGCGGGTCCGCCGCAGCGGCGCCGACCTGATCGGACTGACCGAGAGCCATGAGTGGCGCTGGCACGTCCAGAGCTACTTCCTGGCGATCAAGCCGGGGCTGCTCGCGTCCCGCTCGTTCCACGGCTTCATGGACGACGTCCGGCTGCTCACCCGCAAGGATCACGTCATCCGCGCCTATGAGGTGCGGTTGGCGGAGATCGCCGAGGAGGCCGGCCGTTCGGTCGAGATACTCTTCCCCAGCGCGACCGCGATCAACCCGACCTTGTTCGGATGGCGCGGGCTGGTCGAGCAGGGCATGCCCTTCGTCAAGGTGCTGCTGCTGCGCGGGACCTTCGACGCGATCGACATCGGCGGCTGGCGGGAAGTCCTCGCCGATGCGGGGTTCGACGTCGCGCTTGCCGAGGCGACGATCGCGGCGGGGGCGGAGGAGGGGCCGGTCGACGACGGCGGCCGTCTGCTCGCGCGGCGCCTGCCCACCGGGCTGCAGGCCGATCGGCCGCTCAAGGTCGCCTTCTTCGGGCCCTGGAACTACGACAACGGCCTCGGCCATGCCAGCCGCGGGATCATCGCCGCGATCCGGCGCACCGGCGTCCTGCTCAATCTCCATCCGGTCAAGCGGCCCTTCCACATCCACAAGCCGCTGGTCCCGCCTACCGACATCCTCGACTTCGAAGGCGTTCCCGACGTCGCGATCATCCATCTCAATCCCGACAGTTGGCATCTGCTGACCGACGAGCAGCACGCGACGATCGCGCAGGCGAAGCGCCGCATCGGCTATTGGGTGTGGGAAATGGGCCATATCCCGCCCGCCTGGCGCCGCAATTTCGGCGCGGTCGACCGGATCTGGGCGCCGAGCCGCTATTGCGCCGAGCTGTTCGCCGCGCAGGGCGGCGTGCCGGTCGACGTGGTCCCGCACGCCGTGCCGGTGGGCGAGCCGGCGACGGTCGATCGGGCCGGTGTGCTCGCCCGGCTCGGCCTGCCCGCCGATCGCCGGGTCATCCTCTACATATTCGACGGGTCGAGCTACCTGGTCCGCAAGAACCCGGCGGCGCTGGTCCGCGCCTTCTCGGCTTCCGGCCTTGCCGCGCGCGGCTGGTCGTTGCTGCTCAAGACCAAGCACCTCCACGACCGGCCGGAGGAGGGCGAAGCCTTCCGCGCGCTCGCCGAGGGGACCGAGGGCGTGGTGCTGATCGACCGGCCGATGGCGGCCGAGGAACTGGGCGAACTGAGGGCGCTCGCCGATCTCTACGCCTCGCCGCACTGCTCGGAGGGTTTCGGCCTGACGATCGCCGAGGCGATGGCGGCCGGCAAGCCGGTGGTCGCGACCGATTTTGGCGGCAGCCGCGACTTCCTCGACGCGTCGGTCGGCTGGCCGGTCAAGGCGCATCCCTGGCGGCTCGAGCAGGATTTCGGCCATTATGCCGAAGGCGGCGATTGGGCACGGATCGACGAGCCGGCGCTCGCCGCCACGCTCGCGCGCGCGGCCGATGCGATCGAGGCGGGCGACGATGTCAAAGGCGCCGCTGCCCGCGAGCGGATCGCGGCGCAACTCTCCTACGAGGCGGTGGCCGAGCAGGTCGCGGCCAGCCTGGCGGCGCTGCGCGAGATGCCGGCCGGTGGCGGCGGCGTCCATGTCCAGCCCAATCTCCTGGCCGGCATGCCGGTCGAACAGGCGATCCTCGGTCCGGGACTGAGCCTCCTTGCCCTGGCACCCGACGGCGCGCTCGATAGGCCGCTGCCCGACGACCTGCCGACCGACCGGGACGCGTGGATCATTCTCGCGCCGCGCGGCGCCATCCTCGCGCCGATGATCGAGCGCGACTGGCGCGAGGCGGCCGATGCCCGGCCCGACGTCGGCATCTTCTATGGCGACGATTTCGCGGCGGGGGCCGAACGCGGGCTCGATCAGCTCCGGCTGAAGCCCGCCTTCGACCTGACCCTCCTCGCGGCGCAGGACTATATCGGCGCGCCGCTGATCGTCCGCGCCTCGGTGCTCGCTGAACTGGGCCTGCGCGCCGAGATGGGCACCGCCCTGCTCGACGACCTGCTGCTGCGCGCGCACCATGCCGGCGTCTCGATCGAGCGGGTCGCCAAGGTCCTGCTGCTCCATCCGGGGCCGCGGCCGCAGGCCGATCCGGTGGTCCGGCAGGCGATGCTCGCGGCGCAGCCGCGCTTCGTCCACCATCGCTTTCGTCCCGGCCGCGCGCCAGGCACGCTGGCGCAGGAGCGGTTGTTCGGCCGCGATCATCCGTCGGTGTCGCTGCTGGTTCCGACACGGCGAAGCAAGCTGCCCGGCGGGCGCACCGCCTATGTCGAGCGGCTGTTGAAGGCGCTGGTCGCCACCGATTGGCCGATGGACCGGCTGACCGTGATCGTCGGCGACGACGTCGCGGGTGAGCCGGCCTGGACGAAACGCGCCTGGCCCTTCGCGCTGCACCGGATCGAGACGCTGCGCGGCGACGACGAGCCGTTCAACTATGCCGCGAAGATGAACCGGCTGTGGCGCGCCGCCGAGAGCGAGCAGATCGTGATGATGAACGACGACCTGCTTCCCACCGAACCCGGCTGGCTCAAGGCGCTGATCGGCTTCACGATGGACGAAGGCGTCGGCGGCGCGGGCGGACGGCTGCTCTATGAGGACGGCCGGCTCCAGCATGCCGGCATCGGTCCGCTGTTCGGCGCGATCGCCCATGTCTGGGCGGGACGCGAGACGGTCGCGGGCAGCTATCAGGACTGGGCGCTCGTCCAGCGCGAATGGTCGGCGGTGACGGGCGCGCTGTTCGCGACGCGGCGCTCGCTGATGGAGGAGGTCGGCGGCTTCGACGAGCAGTTCACGCTCGAATATAACGATATCGACCTCTGCCTGCGGCTGCGCGCGCTGGGCTATCGGATCGTCTGCACGCCCGAGGCGGAGATGGTCCATGCCGAACGCGCCTCGCGCGGCGACATGCCTGCCGGCGGCGACCAATATGCCGCCTTCCACCAGCGGTGGAGGCGCTGGCTCGATGACGATCCCTCCTGGCATCCAGGTCTCAACCGGGACAGCTTCGAGATGATGCCGATCGATGACCCCGGCGCCTGGTATCGCTGAGAAGGGTATAAAAGCCTAGGCTCGGACGGGCCGAGCCGCTAACCGCTTGCCATGGCCACGCAGAAGCCTTTCGCCGACGATCAAACCGCTTCGGGAGCGGAGCTGCCGCCTGCCTTCGACGCCGGCTATTATCTGTCGGCCAATCCCGACCTGGCGATCGCCGCCGATGCGGCCGCCGACCATTATGCCGCGACCGGCCGGGCCGAGGGCCGGGTCGCCTCGCCGCTCGCGCTGCGCGAGAATCTGATCGGGCTGATCGCCGACGGACGCTCGGTGCTGGAGATCGGGCCGTTCTGCCGCCCGCTGCTGCGCGGGCCGAACATCGCTTATCTCGACGTGCTCGACGCTGGGCAGCTGCGCGCGCGGGCGGTGGAGGTCGGTGCCGATCCGGCCGGATGCCCCGCGCATATCGACTATGTTGGCGGGCTGGAGCAGGTGCGGCGGCGCTTCGACGCGGTGATCAGCAGCCATGCGATCGAGCATCAGCCGGACCTGATCCACCATCTCCAGCAGATCGAGCGGATATTGCAGGCTGACGGCCTGTTCTGCCTGATCGTCCCCGACAAGCGCTACTGCTTCGACCATTATATCGCCGAGAGCACGATCGCCGACGTGATCGAGGCGCACCGCGAACAGCGGCGGCGGCACAGTCTGGCGAGTGTGATCGAGCATCACGCGCTGACCACCCATAATGATCCGCGGCTCCACTGGGCCGGGGACCATGGCCCCGCCGTCCGGGCCGACCGTGTGGCGCAGGTGGAAAAGGCGATGCGCAGCCATGACTTCAATCCCGGCCGCTATATCGACGTCCATGCCTGGTATTTCACGCCCGACAGCTTCCGCACGACGATCGAGACGCTGACGGAACTTGGGCTGATCGGCCTCGAGCTGGCCGGGGTCTACGACACCGTGCGCGGCCGCAACGAGTTCTGCGCGGTGCTGCGCCTCGGCGCGGCGGCGCGGGCGCGGGTGCGCGAAGGCCGTGACGAGGGCGGGGTGCTGTTCCTCCAGACTGCCGACGCCGAACATTATGCGCCGATGCTGGCGATCACCGCCGCCGGCGTCCGCGAATATTGCCGCCGGCATGGCTTCGGCTACGAGAGCTTCCTCGGCGTCAAGCGCGGCTTCCATCCCTGGCAGGCGACCTTCAACCGCATCCCGATGCTGGAGGAACTGGTCGCGCGCGGCTTCACCGGCTGGGCGGTCTATCTCGATGCCGATGCCTATATCCAGGATCTCGATTTCGACCTGGCCGCCTATCTCGCCGACAAGGGGGATCGTGCCGCGATCTTCGCGACCTCGGGGGTGACGGGCGAGCATTGGGACGTCAATGCCGGCGTCGCGCTGATCAACCTCGGCCATCCGCTCGGCCGCGAGCTGGTCGCGCGGTGGAGCGCCGCCTTCGCCGGGCATAGCGACGAGACGCTGCGCGACGCCACGGAATGGATGGGCGCCGGCAACGACCAGGACTTGCTGCACAAGATATTGGAGCGGGACGAGGCGATCGCCCGGGCCGTGCTGGTCGAACCGATGAGCCTGCTCAACGGACCGCAGGCCCGTTTCATCCGCCAACAGTTGCGGACCTTGGGCCCGACCCTGGAAGCCAGGACCGAGGCGTTGGCGAACGCGGTTTCCGCCGTCCTCCGCAACAATGGCGGCGGGCCGGTTCCCGCGACGGAGGCGGACCAGCGCTGGGCGGCGCGGTTCGCCCATCCCCAGGGACGCTTGCCGTCGCTGGTCGAGGCGCCGGTTCCGTCGCCCATGCTCGAACTGGCGGCCGGAATCGCCGGCATATGGTCGGCGGCGGGCGGCGCCGAGGAGCAGCCGCCCGGTTATCAGCGCGACCTGGCCGATCGCCTGCATGCGGGCGACGCCGGGGCGGTCGCCGCGGAACTGGCGGCGCTCGGGCGCGCGCGGTCGGCGCAGGGCTTTCTCGGCGGTGCGCGGCAGCACGAGCGCGCCCGCGATCCCCGCTTCGCCGACCGGCTGGCGCGCTGGACCTATGACAAGCTCGTCTCGCTGGCCGAGGCGGTAGGCGTGCTGCGGCTCGAAAATCCGGAAAATGGCGGCTGGGGCGAAAATGCGCTGACCGACCCGGCCGAGCTGTTCGCGGCGGTCGAGGCGGTGCTGGACGCCGACCTTGCCCCGCCGGCATCGGTCGGCGGTCACCTCGGCATCGCGGTGGGGCGCAGCATCATCCTCCACATGCGGATGCTCGACGCGATCCATGCGGCGTGGCGGCTCCGCCAACTCGCCGACATGGCCGGTCTCGGACGCGACGCGTGCATCGCCGAGATCGGCGGTGGCGCCGGGTTGACCGCCTATTATGCGTCGCGTCTGGGCCTGGCCCGATACCGGCTGTTCGATACGCCGACGATGAACGTGATCCAGGCCTATCTGCTCGGCGGGGCGGCACAGCCGCAGCCGCTCGCCGGCTTCGCCGCGCAGGCGCCGGGATCGGTCGATATCCTGTTCAACAGCGATACCCTGCCCGGGATGGAGCGGTCGGCGGCGCTCGCCCATCTCCGCGACGCAGAGCGGATCGGCGTCCGCCACATCCTCAGCATCAACCAGGAAGCCGCCGTCCCCGGCCAGGCTCCGCTATCCGAACTCCTCCGCGAGACCGGCGGCTACCGTCTCGCCTCCCGCCATCGCCATTGGCTGCGGGCGGGTTATGTCGAGGAGCATTATCTCCGGACCTGACATCGCCGCTTCGCCTATCGGCAGGGCGTGTAGAGCATCACCCGGATCTGCTCCCAGATCGGCGAGGAGAATTCGAGCACATACTGACCGCCGAAATCATAGGGCGCGGCGTTCAGGTCGAGGCAGCGGAAATCGCCGAAGTCGATATCGATGTTCCTGGCCGTGTCGAGCTTGTTGAAGGAGTTGGTCAGCAGGCATCTCGGATAGCGGCCGAACAGCTCGTCGCGGTGGCGGAAGACTTCCCGGTCCGGCAGATGCTGGAGCACGTCCTTCATGATCAGGAGGTCGGCGGCCGGCACCAGCGACAAATCCTCCGGCATCAGGTCGAACGAGACCTGCGCGCTTCCAAAGCGCTGCCGGTTGCGCTCCACGACGCTCGGGACAACGTCGAAACCATGATAGCGGACACCGTTCCAGTTGATCAGCCGCGAGAATTGCCAATCGCCGCAGCCGATATCGACGACCGACCTGATGTCGTTGAGATGGATGAAGCGCTCCAGAAAGGCGCGATATTCGATCGTCCAATAGGGCAGCGACCCGTCGCCCGAATGCCCGCCCCAATGTGAATCATCGGCCTCGTAGTGACGGCGGAAGGCTTCGGTCAATTCGCTGTACGAACTCATGGATCGAACCGTTCCTCTTACTTTCACCATGTGCGCCTAGCCTATCGCCGAACGCGACGAAACCGTTCCAACCCTCGGCAGCGCGTGCGTTGGTGGCCGGCTTGCACCATTTTGGTTGCAACGCACAAATACGGTGGAACTGTATCAGCGACGCCGGTAGCATCAATGTTGTTTCTTCTTCAACGAGTTATGGCGACGATGACAGTAACGCTGGTCCAGACATCTGACGCGATCTTCTACTATCCCATGCTCGTCGAGACCGCCAGGACAGTGCGTGCCTTCTGCGCTCGTAACGGCTTCGCCTATGAGCAATATGTCGGCATCAAGCGTGGCCACATGCCGTGGCAGGCGACCTATAACCGGGTCTATATCCTGAAGGAGATGCTCGACCGCGGCATGCAGGGCTGGGTTCTCTATCTCGACGCCGATGCCTTCATTCAGGATCTGGACTTCGATCTCGGCCGCTACCTTGCCGAGCGGTCGAAGGTCGGCGCGATCTTTGCCGGATACAGCACCTGCGACACGGCGTACGACATCAATGCGGGCGGGTTCGCGATCAATCTCTCGCATCCCGTCGGCAAATCCATCATTCTGGATTGGTACCGGTCGGTGGCCGACGTCCCGTCCGAGATATTCGAGGGCGCGGTCCATTGGGAGCATGATCTCGCCAACGACCAGCATCTCCTGTGGCAGATCCTCAAACGCTATGTGGAGGAGCTCGACCTGTCCGGCGACATCATCTTCGAACGTGCGAACCGGAGCTATGTGAACAACGGTCCCTTCATCGTTCAACTGCTGCGTTCATTTTACGATAGCTATGCCGAACGGTTGGTCGCGTTGAAGAAGCGCGTGAACGAGGTCCTCGCGAAGGAAGAGGGGCTGGCCGAAGAGGAGGGCGCCGGCATCTACATGTCGACGCAGCATCCCAAGCTGGTGACCGCGTCGGGCCGCAAGACATTGCAGGGGATCGTATCGAACGCGCAACATGGCGGGCTCATGTTCGGGCCGTACATCCATGTTCCCGCCGGTCGATACAAGGCCCGCATCTTCGGCGAGGTGCGCATGGCGGAGGGGCAGACCCAACTCACGGTGCTGAGCGATGTGGCGACCGACCGAGGCTTCAAGGTGCCGGTCTCCCGCTATCTGGTCTTCGACGGACCGCGGCGGGGGATCGTCTCCGAATTGCGCTTCGAGCTGCCCGAGGACGTCCATGATCTGGAGGTGCGGCTGACGGTCGGGCCCGAGGCCGATGTCGTGCTCCATGCGATCCAGATTCTGCCGCTGCTCGGCGACGAGGCGCTCGATCCCGCACCGGAACCGGCCCTGGGCGAGGTCTCGCCGGCCTAGAGCGACTTCCAGGCGGATGGCTGATACGGGTCTCAGCCGCGCTGGCTGAAACTGTAGACCTGCGCCCAGTGCGAATTGGGATCGCGATATTCGGCGCAGTCGAAGCCGGCTCTATCGAATCGTCCGACCAGGAAATCCTTCTGGAAGCCCAGCTCCATCCAGCCGCGGATGCGCATGACCGCGACATTTTCCCAGTCGAGGCGAAAGCCCCACAGATAGGGCATGTCCGGGCACAGCACGTCGAAGATCGGTTCTCCGGCCATCAGGATCCGCCCGGTCGGCGTGAGCAGCTCTCGCAGCTTCGGGATCACCCGCTCGAAATCGAGGCAGTGGTGGAAGCTTTCATAGAAAAAGATCAGGTCATAGGCGCCGGGAACGCCCGCCGGATTATGGCCGAACTCGCCGACATGCGGATGGAGATCCACCTGATAGCGATCCGCCGAGGTCCGCACCGCCCGGCAGAAGGCGGGGTTGATGTCGACGGTGTCCACCTTCGCGCCGAGCCGCGCGAAGGAGAGGGCGGTCAGGCCGAAGCCTGCGCCATATTCCAGCACGCGCTGTCCCGGCGAAATGCCGCTGCGCATCAGGATGTGCCCCATCGCCATCAGCTGTCCGCCGGCGAAGCTGGTATCACCCGATGCATAGAAGGCCGGCCGGAAGACCGCGTCGAGATCGCCGATCTCGGGTGTGTCCTCGTTGCTCGCCGCCTGATAGCCGGAGCGATTGGTGATCGCTTCCCACAGACGCAGCATCTGGTCGAGATAAGCCTGGCCCGCTGGGTCCAGGGTGACGTCGAACCAGTCCGGAAGCTGCAGCGAATGGCCTTGCCAGCGCTCGCGGTCGCCCCGCTGGAAATCGGCGGCGACCTCGTCGAGCTGGTCGAGGGTGATCACCTTCGGCGCGGTGAGGCGTTGACGGTAGCTATCGCGGAACTCGTCCGATTGGAGCAGCGCGGTGAACAGGTCCGACCGACTGGCGAAATGGCGGTGATGCTCGATGACCTGCTCATTCTCGGGTTCCCGGCCCAGGATGACCCGATAGCCGGCGATGACGTCGTCCCTACCGAGCATCTCAGCCATTCCCGTCCGGAACAGCTTCCGGGCGGTCGCGCGCCACTTCCGCGCGGATTCGAGCCCGATGTTCCGGACTGTCGAGTAGCAGGCGGACGACCTCCGGAATGCCATGTTCCAACCCCCTTGCGGCGATGAGCTGCGAATAGCCGACGCTCCCCCGGTCGGCCTCGCGCTTGAGTATGATCCGGTAGAGCTCGGAGACGACCGCGTCCTCGACGCTGCCCGATCCCGTCCCTGCGGCCCTGTGGAAGATATCCGCGACGGCGGCTTCGATCTTGTTCGTCCGGCTGTCGATATCGCCGTCGAGCGAGTTGAGCAGCTGCCGGATGAAGAGGCCCTGATGATGGTTGAACAGCATCGGATCGACGAACAGCGCCGGCGCACGGAGGCCGGCATCCTGATCGAGCGCCTGGTAGAGCATGGTCTGATCGTTGTCGTGGTCCCAGACCGAGGTCAGCGTGCGCAGCCGTTGGTCGGGAACGGCCATGAACCGCCGCTTCCACTCGCGCACCAGGGCAACGCCCTGAGGATGGCCCAGGTTGAAGAAGAGCACGCCCGAATTGATGTGCCAGGGAGTGGTCTCGCCCGGGATGGTCGTCATGATCGCCGACCGGTCCTGCTTGTCGGCAAGATAAGCCTTCAGATCGAAATCGAGGTCGAAGACATAGGCGTCAGCATCCATGTACAGCGCCCAGCCGCGATAGCCGCGATCGATCAGCTCCTCGAGCAGGAATATTCTGTTGAAGGCGGCCTGCGCGCCGTGGAAGCCGCGCTTGACGCCGACGAAGCTTTCATAGGCGAAGCCGTGGCGGCGGCAATATTCGATCGCAGTGCGCGACGTGGCCCGCAACATGCGACTATATTTGAACGCATCCGAAGTCTGGAGGATCGTCAGCTCCAAACCCGCACTCCCCTGTCACTGCATCGACATGCCATCCCGCGGGTATACGCGGGAGAGCCGTCATCCATTCCCAGCTTTTCCGAAACTTCCTACAACGAGTGCTCGCGCACGCCGGCGACCAGCAGCCAGCCGATGCCATAGGCGATCATCAGCGACAGGAACACCGTCAGCAGCATCTTGCCGCGCTCCGGGAATTCGGATTTCACCGGCATGTTCGGATCGACCACGCGGACGATGTAGAGCTGCTGCTTCATCGCCGCGTCACGCGCCTTTTCCAGGTTCGCCGCGGCGACCTCATAGCG
Organism: Rhizorhabdus histidinilytica; assembly: GCF_900167915.1. Lineage (GTDB taxonomy): Bacteria > Pseudomonadota > Alphaproteobacteria > Sphingomonadales > Sphingomonadaceae > Rhizorhabdus > Rhizorhabdus histidinilytica. Next base: position 522,806 of record NZ_FUYM01000002.1, read on the forward strand.
CTTCGCCGCGAATTCCTGCCGAATCTGGAGGTCCTGGTAGTTACCCAGCCGCGCCGCGGTCGATCCGCCGCCCGCGGTGAGCTTGCCCGCCTGACCGGCGACCTGCGCCTCGAGCGCGCGGACCCGCGCGGCGACGGCGACATATTGCGGGCTGGTCGGGGCGATGATCCCCTGCATCGCGCTGAGCTGCGCGCGCGCAGTGGTAAGCTGGCCCTGCAGGGTCGCGATCAGGCTGAGCTGGGTCTTGCCCGAGACCTCAGGGTCGATGTCGCCGCGCTGCTGGCGGAAGGCGGTGAGCTGGCGCTGGATGTCGAACAGGCCCTGTTCGGCCTCGCCGAGCTGGCGGCGCGCATTCTTCAGCGCGTCGGTCTGGCTGCGCCGGTTGAGCATGTTGACCCGCTCTTCGCCCATGCCCAGCAGCTGGTTGATGATCGCGTAGGAATCCTCCGGTCGGAACGAACGGACGCGCAGCGTGGTGATCCCGGTTTCCTGGTTGAACCGCACGTCCACCTGCTTGCGGTAGTAGCGCATCAGCATTTCCGGGGTCGGCTGCGAAAACCACAGCCGGGTGGCGATGTCGGCCTCCGGGCGGCGGAAGCGCTCGACCAGGTTCGCGCGCTGGTTGAGCAGGTTCACGGCCTGCTGCGAATCGAGATAGTCGTTGACGCTCATCGCTTCGCTGCGCGACTGCGACGCGCCGCCGCCGATCCCGAGCAGCTGGCTGAAGCCCATCGACGGCATCGGCGAGCTGTCCGCGGTGCGGACGATGAAGTGCGCCTCCGACTGATATTGGTCGGATGCGAACACATAATAATAGGCGGCGACGAGCAGGGTCGGCACCAGCACCACCAGCACGAACCACTTGTTGCGATAGGCCCAGCCGCGCAACATGTCCGGCCAGCGTTGCTCCGCGGCTTCCTGGCTGGCGTGGGGCTTGATGATTCCGTGCATCGATTGTCCGAATGAAACTGGCTGAAGAGTGCTTAGTGCAGGTGGATGCGATTGCGAACCCGCCGAATGCCGATCAGGCCGGTATAGGTGAAAATGGCGCAGTTGGCGATGAGATAGCCGGGGAACAGATGCTTGTCCGACGCGGTTTCGAACATGCCGTAGCGGGTGATCTCGAAAATGTTGACCAGCGGGAACCAGTCGGCCGCGTTCTGGATGTAGACGGGTAGCCATTCCACCGCGAAGAAGGCGCCCGACAGCGGCATCATGAAATAGGATATCGGGTGGACGAGCCGCTGCAGCGTCGGTTTCTCGAAGGTGACCGCAGTGACGTTCAGGCCCCAGGCGAAGGATATCCAGATCATCCCGGCCACGCCGCCGATCGCCCAGAGCGGGCGGGCGGGCGGTTCGGCGAAGCCGAGCAGGATGATGATCGTGTACAGCAGGACGAAGGTGGTGACGCACCCCGCCGCCTCGACCACGACGCGGGCCAGCGACAGGTTCAGCACCGATATCATCCGATGGTACATCAACGGCAGGCTGCTCTCCAGGATGCTCTCGGCCCGGTTGAAGATGCCGCGGAAGATGATGAAGACGCAGTAGCCGACCAGCGAGAAGGCGACCGGCGGCATCGTCGATCCGATATGGCCCGGCTGGAAGGCGTGGAGGGCGCCGATCACGGTCGCCAGCATCAGCGGCTCGCCGACCATCCACAGATAGCCGATATTGTTGCGGCCGAAGCGCGTGTGCAGCTCGCGCAGCACCAGCGCCCCGATCACGTCGAGCTGCAGGGTCAGGTCCCGGTAGAAGGAGGAACGGGTCGCCGTCATGCGCCGCCGCTCCCGCCGGAATCGAGTTCGCGAACCAGGTCAAGCACGGTCGCGATATGCGCGCGCCACCCCGGCGGTGTCCAGCCCCGCAGCCGCTCGATCTGCCGATCGCGCCGTTCGGAGCGGTCGGCGGCATAGTCGAGGATCATGTCCGCCCAGGCGGGACCGTCGAGCGGATCGAGGAATTCGGGGACCGCGCCGCCCGCTTCGCGCAGCGCCGGCAGGTCGCTGCAGATCGCCGGCGTCCCGGCCATCAGCGCCTCGGTGACCGGCATGCCGAACCCTTCGGCAAAGGACGGCAGCAGCAGCGCGCGGGCGTTGCGGAGCAGCGCGGCGACCCCCCGGTCGGACAGGCCCGCCAGCTCATGGACGTGGCCCCGGATCGCCTCGCATCGTTCGAGCATGTCGAGGACGTTCTCATTCTCCCAGCCGCGCCGGCCGACGATCGCCAGGTGCGGCGTCCGTTCGGGGCCCAGCGTCTCCGCCATCCGCCGCCAGACGTGGAGCAGCAGCAGGTGGTTCTTGCGCGGCTCGATCGTGCTCAGCACGACGAAATAGGGGGAAGGGAGGGGCAGCGGCCCGTCTCCGCCTTCGGGCAGCGGGTCGCAGCCGAGATGGGCGACCCGGATCGGCGGCGGTGTGGTGCCGGTGAGGAAGCGGGCCATCGAATCCGCGGTGGCCTGGCTGTTGGCGATCAGGCCGTCCGCCAGTGAGGCCATGGTGCCGATCCGCAGCCGGTGGGTCGCGGCGCCGTTGGGCCGCGCATATTCCGGGAATTCGATCGGGATCAGGTCGTGGACCAGGCAGATGAAGCGGGCCTGTTCCGCGCGCAGCTTGGCGCGGACGCGATCGGGGCGGTGCAGGTGATGCGGCGACGCCTGGACATAATAGCGGCGCACCCCCGGGGCGGGCCTGGGAACCGGACGGGGGGCGAGGCTGGCCAGCGTCCGCGCCGCGGCGATCGTCAGTGCCCCCCGGCCCGGCGCCGCGCGCTCCGCCCAGCGGGCTTCGGTCTCGTCGAGGAAGCGCAGCACCGCGGCATGCGGCAGCCGGCCGTAGACCCCGAACGGGTTGACCGCCGCGAAGCGCAGCCGATCGGGCACCAGGTCGAGAAGCTGGCGCGCATAGACCAGCTCGACCCGGTCGATGCCGGTCGGCATCGCGTGGAGCGTCCGCGACAGCAGGCGCGACAGGTCGAGGACGATCTCGACCCCGGCGGGCAGCAGCGGCGACGATGCGGCATCCCGCGGAGCAGCCAAGGTCGACATGGCGGCTGCTTTATCGCGTCGGACGCGCGCCGTCATCCTCTCCGAAGGCGTTGAGCGAATCGAGCCGGTTGAGCGTGATCGCCTCCAGGAAGTCCTGGCGCGCGCTCACGTCGTCGGTTCCGTGCAGGAAGAAGCCGGCCACGAAGAAGGTGACGATCGCGCCGTCGCCCGCCGCCAGCGGCGCGATCCGGACCGGCACGTCGTGGGAGGCGTCGGCGGCCGGTATCTCTATTGCGATCCACTTGCTCTCGTCGGCATGCAGGTCGCCCTTGAGCAGGATCGATCCATATTCGAACGACCAGAAGGACTGGACATGGTCGTCGCCGGTGAGCTGGAACAGCGCGCGCAGCGGCGGGTGGGGGCCTTCCAGCCGCAGCAGCAGCTCGCCGCCCTCGCGCCGGACCCGGCAGCCGCGATTCTCGGGCCAATGCCAGCCGAGATTGGAACGGAAGCCCTCGCCTGTGCGCATCCCCGTCCAGATGCGGATAGATTCGTTGCGCGTCAGGGGATGCCAGCGGCCGACGCGGGCGGTCAGCGGCGGCGGCACGGCGATGCCCTTGCCGGCGTCGCGCCCGGCGAAGCGGTCGAGCTCGTCGGCGATCTGGCCGGCGAGGTCGCTCCAGGCGCGGGGACGGAAGCCGGCGGCGATCCGTGCCTCGGTCGCGGCGCGATGGTCGGCGTCGAGGATCAGCTTCTCGGCCGCATCGGTCAGCGCCGCCACCGATCCCGCCTCGACATAGACCGCGAACGGGCCGCCCGCCTCGGGCAGCGACGCGGCATCGGAGACCAGCGGCACCTTGCCGTAGCAGAGCGATTCGGTGACCGGCAGGCCCCAGCCTTCATAGAGGCTTGGATAGACGGTGAAGAGCGCGTTGCGGTAGAGCAGCCCCAGCTCCTCGTCCGACAGGCGCGACAGCATCGACACCTTGCTCGCCAGCAGCTCGTCCTCGGCGAGGCGGGCATAGATGCGGTCGTTGAGCCAGCCGCGATTGCCGACGCAGACCAGCTGGGGCACCGCATCGGCGCCGTGGCGGCGGATCAGCTCGGCCCAGGTCTCGAACGCGACCATATGGCCCTTGCGCGATTCGATGGTGGACACGAACAGCACGAAGCCGCCCGGTGCGAGCTTCCACCGGTCGAGCGCCTGAGCGGGCAGCTCCGCCAGCGCCGGCTTGCGGAAATCGGTGTCGAGCGGGACCACCGCGATGTCGTCCGGATCGAGATGGTGGCCGAGCGTCTCTGCGACGGTGAGGAGGTCCCGCCGCGTCGCCTGCGAATTGACCAGGAAATGGTCGGCATGGTCGAACACGCCGATTACCCAGCTGATGAAGTCCTGGGTCAGCCCGCGCGTGCAATGTTCGGGCGCCATGATCGGGATCATGTCGTGGACGAACGGGATGTAACGGATGCCCCGCGTCGCCTTGGCATGGCGGACGTAGAGGAAATAATTCTGCAGCCACCAGCTCGTGCCGAGGTTGATCAGCGAGGCGCCCTGCGGGAATTCGAACGGGTCGGTCAGCGACAGGAACAGCCGCAGCCCGGCGACCGCCTCCAGCCAGGCAGGATCGAAGCGATCCCCGCCGGAGGTGCTGAGCCGCGCGATCGCGCGCATCCGCTCGACGGGCAGCTCGAGCCAGTCGTCGCGCCCGTCGATGAAGCAGCACAGCCGGATGTCGCGATCGCCACCGCGGGCGAGCGCGCCTTCGATCGTCTCGATCTGGACCCGCTGGATGCCGGTCGGCAGACGGGCATTGGCATAATAGCTGATCAGGTCGGAGATATCGAAGACCAGCGCCGGCTGCGTGCCGCTGGGCGCCGGCTGGTTCGCCGGCGCCATGTCCTCGGTGATCACGCTGCGGATCTGACCCAGCAGCGGCGCTTCGCCGGCGCGGGGCGGCAGCTGTTCGAACATCGTCCGGAGCTGCTCGATCAGCGCCCCGCGATCCTTGTGCGTCCGCGCCGCGAGCAGGCGGAGCAGCTCGTCGCCCTCGTGAGGCGCCTTCTCACCACCGTGCAGCGCGCGCAGGAAATGCAGGATCGCCAGATCGTCACGGCCGAGCTGCTTGTAGATATGCGCCATGAAGACATGGGTCTCGGCGAGGGTCGGGTCCAGCTTCGCCGCCTGGCCATAGGCCTCCGCCGCGGCCGCGAGCGCGCCCTGCTCCTTCTGCGCATGGCCGAGCTGGATCCAGATCGCGACGAGCGACGGCTGATCGTGCACCGCCGCCCGATAGGCTTCGGCCGCGGCCGCCCAGTCCTGGCGCGACCGCGCCGCATCGCCGCGCGCGACATGCTCGGTGGCGGCCACCGATCCATAGGCCGGGACGATCATCCGGCGGAGGCGGCGCACGAACGGGAGCTTCATCGCGACACCCGGAGCAGGACGCAGCCCGGCAAGCGTGCACGGTCATCGCTGTCGGCCGGCATCGACCGGAAAATATCCTGTAACATCAATGTCATAAATTGAATGACTAGGTTCCCCAACAGGAAAATCCTCGTAAAGGAGGTCGTGTCGCGCCGCAATATCCCCGCCATGTTTTCTTCATCGTGACAATTGCCGCTGGACAGCGGCGGTTGGGCCTGCGAACCGCGGGGCGGATCCAATCGGGAGCGATTTCTTGCCGGTCAAGCTCATCCACACCCGTCGTTTCGGCGATGATCGGGGTTGGTTCTCGGAAACCTATCATCGCCCGCGTTGGACCGCCGACGGTGCGGCGGAGGAGTTCGTTCAGGACAATCACAGCTATTCGAAGCATGTCGGCACGCTGCGCGGCATCCACTTTCAAGCGCCGCCGCATGCGCAAGCCAAGCTGGTGCGCTGCATCCGCGGCCGGATTCTCGACTATGCGGTCGATTTGCGCGCCGGTTCGCCGACCTATGGCCGCCATGTCGCGGCCGAACTGTCCGCCGACAATGGCGACCAGCTCTACATCCCGGTCGGATTCGGCCACGCCTTCGTGACGCTCGAGCCCGATAGCGAGGTGATCTACAAGGTGTCGGACGTCTACACGCCGGAAGCCGACGGCGGCATCCGCTGGGACTGCCCGACGATCGCGATCGACTGGCCGCTGCCGCCGGGTGGACCGGTTCTGTCGGACAAGGACCGGGCGTTGCCGCATCTCGCCGACTGGGATAGCCCCTTCGCCTATGATGGCGCGCCACTGCGGCCGCTCTAACGGAGAGACGATGCGTATCCTGGTCACCGGCGGCGCCGGCTTCATCGGTTCGGCGCTGATCCGCCACCTGATCGGTGAGACCGATCATGAGGTGCTCAATCTCGACAAGCTGACCTATGCCGGGGTGCTGAGCTCGCTCGATCCCGTCGGCGACAGCCCGCGCTACCGTTTCGTTCGGGGCGACATCTGCGACGGCGAGCTGGTCGGGCGGCTGCTTGCCGAGTTCCGACCGGACGTGATCGCCCATCTCGCCGCTGAAAGCCATGTCGACCGCTCGATCGACGGCCCCGGCGCCTTCATCCAGACCAACCTGGTCGGCACCTACACGATGCTGGCCGAGGCGCTCGCCTATTGGCGCGGGCTCGACGGCGATCGCCGCGACGGCTTCCGCTTCCACCATATCTCGACCGACGAGGTGTTCGGGTCGCTGGGCGAGGACGGCTATTTCACCGAGGCGACCGCCTATGACCCGCGCTCGCCCTATTCGGCGTCAAAGGCGGGATCGGACCATCTCGTCCGCGCCTGGGGGCACACCTATGGGCTGCCGGTGCTCGTCACCAACTGTTCGAACAATTACGGGCCCTATCATTTCCCCGAGAAGCTGATCCCGCTGATCATCATCCGCGCGCTCGCCGGCGAGCCGCTGCCGGTCTATGGTGACGGATCGAACGTCCGCGACTGGCTGTTCGTCGAGGACCATGCCCGCGCGCTGCGCGCCGTGTTCGAACGCGGCGTGCCGGGCGAGACCTATAATGTCGGTGGCGATTCGGAGCGCAGGAACCTGGCCGTGGTGCAGGCGATCTGCGCGACGCTCGACCGCCTCGCCCCGCGCGTCGACGGCCGCGCCTATGCCGATCAGATCAGCTTCGTCGCCGACCGGCCGGGACACGACCATCGCTATGCGATCGACGCGTCGAAGATAAAGGCCGAACTCGGCTGGGCGCCGCAGGTCCGTTTCGAGGAGGGTATCGAGCGCACCGTCCGCTGGTATCTCGACAATCGCGGCTGGTGGGGCGACATCCTCGCCGGGCGCTACGACACCGCCCGGCTGGGGCTGGCGAAGGCGTGACCCGCGCGCTCCTGGTCACGGGCGGGCAGGGGCAGCTCGGCCTCGAATTGGCACGGCAGGACTGGCCTGCCGATATGTCTGTACATTATCCGACGCGCGACGAGCTCGACATCGCCTCATCCGACAGCATCTCCGCCTATCTGCGCGGGCGTCGCTTCGATGCGATCGTCAACTGCGCCGCCTATACCGCCGTCGACAGGGCGGAGGAGGAGCGCGAGCTCGCCTTCCGCATCAATGGCGAGGCGCCGGGTCTGCTCGCCGCGACGGGCATCCCGCTCGTCCAGGTCTCGACCGACTATGTTTTCGACGGCAGCGGCGGCGGCTATTATCGTGAGGACGACCCGGTCGCCCCGCTCGGCGTCTATGGTGCGTCGAAGCTGGCGGGCGAGCGCGCGGTGCTCGCGAGCGGCACGCGGGCGGTGGTGCTGCGCACCGCCTGGGTGCTGTCGGCGCACCGCAGCAATTTCCTCAGGACGATGTTGCGGGTCGCCGCGACCAACCCGAAGCTGCGGGTCGTCGACGACCAGCGCGGATGCCCGACCGGAGCCGCCGACATCGCCGCGACGCTCCGCACCATCGCGCTGCGGCTGGTCGAGGACCCTGCCGCCCCGACCGGCGTCTATCATTTCGTCAATGCCGGCGAGGCGAGCTGGTGCGAGCTGGCGCGCGAGATCTTCGCACTGAGCGCCGCGGCGGGCGGCCCTTCGGCGGAGGTGGAGGCGATCACCACCGCCGACTATCCGACGCCCGCGAAGCGTCCCGCCAATTCGAGGCTCTCGACGGCGAAGATCATCACGGACTATGCTGTCCGTCCGCGCGACTGGCGTGCCGCCGTCCGCGATATCGTTGGTGAGCTTGTGGGGCCGGTGCCCCAGACAGGGGCGTAGTGGCGTGAAGGGGATCATCCTGGCGGGCGGCGCGGGGACGCGGCTCCATCCTATGACGATGGTCACGTCCAAGCAGCTCCTGCCCGTCTATGACAAGCCGATGATCTATTATCCGCTGTCGACGCTGATGCTGGCGGGCATCCGCCAGGTGCTGCTGATCTCGACACCGCGCGACGTCCCCGCCTTCCAGGCGCTGCTCGGCGACGGCAGCCAGTGGGGCATGGACATCGGCTACGCCGTCCAGCCCAGCCCCGACGGGCTGGCGCAGGCCTATGTCATCGGCGCCGATTTCATCGGCGGCGATCGCTCGGCGCTGATCCTCGGCGACAATATCTATTACGGCCATGGCGCGACCGACCTGTTCCGCTCGGCGATCGACCGCGAGGAGGGAGCGACCGTGTTCGCCTACCACGTCACCGATCCGGAACGGTACGGCGTGGTCGAATTCGACGACGCGATGCGCGCCGTGTCGATCGAGGAGAAGCCGGCGAAGCCGCGCTCGAACTGGGCGGTGACTGGTCTCTACTTCTACGATGCGGACGTGATCGAGATCGCCCGTTCGCTGAAGCCGTCGGCGCGCGGCGAGCTGGAGATCACCGACGTCAACAAGGCCTATCTGGCGGCCGGCAAGCTGTCGGTCGAGCTCATGGGGCGCGGCTACGCCTGGCTCGACACCGGCACCCCCGACAGCCTGATCGAGGCGGCCGAGTTCGTTCGCACGCTGGAGAAGCGGCAGGGCTTCAAGATCGCCTGCGTCGAGGAGATCGCCTATGGCCAGGGCTTCATCGATGCGGCCCAGCTCGAACGGCTTGCCGACGCCTTGGGCAAGAGCAGCTACGGGACCTATCTCAAAACCCAGGTGTTGAGGCGCTGATGCAGAATGCCCGATATATCGCCGCCGGCCTGAGCGATGCCGACATGCTGTGGCTGCTGTCCGTCGGCAAGCTGCGCGTGCTGCGTCCCGGCGAGACGCTGGTCGCGTCGGGCAAGCCGGTCAACGACCTGTTCTTCGTCACCGACGGCTTGCTCGAGGTCCGGCTCAGCGACGGGACGCGCGTGGCCGAGTTGCACCATGGTGACGTGGTCGGCGAGATGTCGTTCGTCGAACGCCATTCGCCGCTGGTCTCGGTCGTAGCCGCCGGATCGGAGCCGACCGAGATGCTCGCCATCCCGCGCAAGCTGATCCTCGACCGGTTCGAGCAGGAGCCGGTATTCGCCGCGCGTTTCTACCGTGCGCTTGCGGTGTTCCTCTCCGAACGGCTGCGCGAGACCACCGCCGCGGTCCAGGCCCAGGCGAAGAGCCTCCGCGACGACAAGGCCGACAAGGAAGCACGGGCGCGCTTCAGCCGCCTGTTCAGCAAGTCCGGGCCGTGATCGGATCGCCCCTCGCCCGTCATGCCGGCGGAGGCCGGCATCTCGGGAGAGCGGAGACGAGGTCGAGGCAGGAACCGCCTGAGATGCCGGCCTCCGCCGGCATGAAGCATCCGGAGGCAGCGGCTCAGGAAATCGCCAGCACCCCGGCATATTTGGCATCCTCGAGCGCCTGCCCCGCGCCCATCGCGACGCAGATCAGGGCGTCGTCGGCGACCGCCACCGGCAAGCCGGTCGCCTGGGCGATCACCTCGTCGATGCGGGCGAGCAGCGCGCCGCCGCCGGTCAGCACGATGCCGCGATCGACGATGTCGGCGGCGAGTTCGGGGGCGGTGTTCTCCAGCGCGGACATCGTCGCGCGCACGATCTGGCCGACCGGCTCGGCGATCGCCTGCGCGACCTCGGCCTGGGTGATGGTCAGTTCGACCGGCCGGCCCGTCACCAGGTCGCGGCCCTTCACCTTCATCTCCGGTCCTTCGCCGTCGGGTGCGTTCGCTGCGCCGATGCCGTGCTTGACCCGCTCGGCGGTCGCCTCGCCGATCATCAGGTTGTGCTTGCGGCGGATGAAGGAGGAGATCGCCTCGTCCATCTTGTCGCCGCCGAACCGGACCGAGGTGCTGTAGGCCAGGCCGCGCAGCGAGAGGATCGCCACCTCGGTCGTGCCGCCGCCGATGTCGACGACCATCGCGCCGGTCGGTTCGGTCACCGGCAGGCCGGCGCCGATCGCGGCCGCCATCGGCTCCTCGATCAGGAAGACCTTCGACGCGCCGGCGTTGAACGCCGCGTCACGGATCGCGCGCCGCTCCACCGACGTCGATCCGGAGGGGACGCAGATCACGATCTTGGGGCGCCGGGGGAAACGGCTCGGTCCGCCCAGCGCCTTGTCGATGAAATGCTTGATCATCTGCTCGGCCACGCCGAGATCGGCGATCACGCCGTCGCGCAGCGGCCGGACGGCCTGGATGCCGGCGGGGGTCTTGCCCATCATCAGCTTGGCGTCGTTGCCGACGCTCTTCACGCGCGAGACGCCGTCGCGCGTCTCGAGCGCGACCACCGATGCTTCGTTGAGGACGATCCCCCGGTCGCGGAGGTAGACGACCGTGTTCACGGTCCCCAGGTCGATCGCCATGTCGTGCGAGGAGAAATTCAATATACGGGAAATCAGCATCAAGAGCGCCATATTGCCGGATCGGGATACCGGGTCGGCCCGATCGGGAGCGCAGGCCTGCTGATCGCCCCGCCTTCCGTCAATCAAGGGAGCGTTGAAGCGCCGCCTTTCCAAGCCCAAAGGCTATCCGTCCCGGCTTCGCCGGCCGAATCCCTCCGCCGCTGCCCTGAGCTCCGCCACCGGGGCGCTCGCCAGCCAGCTCCGCGCCTTGGCGAGGAAGGCGTCGGTCGCCGTCTCGGGCACCTTTGCCAGCCAGTCCAGCGCCTCGTCGATCCGGCCGGCATCGGCCAACATCCGCGCATGGTTGAACTGGCCGCGGAAGTCGCCGCCCTCGGCGGCCAGCGCGTAGCAGCGAGCGGCCTCGGCCATGTCGCGTTCGACCACCCAACCGTCCTCGTGGAAGCTGCCGACGAAGTTGATCGCCTTGGCATTGCCCATCGCCGCCGCCCGGCGGAACAGGTCGAGCGCGGCGGGCTTGTCCTCGGGCACGCCCGCGCCGAGCGCCAGCGCGGTCGCATAATTGTACATGCCCCAGTCGAGGCCGCGGTCGGAAGCGACCTTGAACCATTCGGCCGCGCGGACCTTGTCGACGGCGACGCCCCAGCCGAGGTCGTAGCAGCGCCCCATCATGTTGATCGCCATGAGATGGCCCTGGCGCGCCGCCCGGTCGAACCAGCGCACCGCCTCGCGCGGGTCGGCGGGAAGGCCGGCGCCGTCGAGCAGCATCTGGCCGTAGATCGCCTGCGCCTCGGCGACGCCGCCTTCCGCCGCGACCCGCACGAAAGCCGCGCGCTCCTCCGGCGGCGCCGCCATGCGGCGGCGCATCTCGTCGGCATCCATCGCCAATATGGCTTCGATCGTCAGCGTCTCGGTCATCGGTCCCCGGAACGAGAAAGGCCCGCCTCTTGCGAAGCGGGCCATCCTCCAGAAAATCGGGCTGAACTCAATATTTGAAGCTCAGCGTCGCGAAGGCCGACCGACCCGGCGCGATCGAGGCGTAATGCGAGCTGTAGACCTGGTTGAAATAGGTCTTGTTGGTCAGGTTCTGCACGTTCACCGACAGGTCGACGGCTTCGCTGACCTTGTAGCCGATACGGGCGTCGAAGCGCCAATAGCTCGGCACAGCGCGTGCCAGTGTGGTGGTCGCGGGCACGACGGTCACGACACCAGCAGCGTCCTGCACAGCCTTGCGGTTGTCGGCATAGCCGCCATAGACGCGGCTCGAATAGAAGGCGCCGCCGCCGATCGAGAGCGCGTCGGTGACCTTGTAGTTGGTCCACAGCGTGAAGCTGTGCTTCGCGGTCTGCGGGAACTGCTTGCCGGTGTTGACCGACTGGACGAGCACGGTCTTGGCCGCCTGGCTTCCCACCGCGGCGGCGGTCAGCGCGGTGAAGCCGCCGTCGACGATCTTGGCGTCGAGATAGGTGTAGCCGCCGAACACGCTCCATTCGTCGGTGATGTTGCCGTTGAAGCCCAGCTCGACGCCGCGGATGCGACGCTCGCCGATGAAGGCGACGGTGTTGGCGTCGCTGGTGACGCGGGCGTTCTTGGTCTTGGTCTGGAACAGCGCGCCGGTCAGCGACAGGCCGCCGCCGAACAGGTCGGCCTTGGCGCCGATCTCGAACGACTTGGTCTTCTCGACGCGCAGCGCGTCGCTCGCCGCCTGGACGGCGTTGAGCGCGTTCTGCTCCTGGCCCTCGCCCAGCAGGCTGTTCGGCGGGGTCGCGGCGGTCGCGTAGGACGCGTAGAGGCTGGTGTTCGGGGTCGGCTTGAAGATCAGCCCCGCCTGCCAGTTGAAGATGTTGTCGACGCGGCGGACGACCGGACGGGTGCCGCCGGCCAGCGGCAGCGTCGAGGTCGTGCGGAAGCGGTCATAGCGCGCGCCGAGGTTGAGGATGAGCTGCTCGGTCAGCGTGATCGAGTCGAACGCGTAGACCGCCTTGGTGTTGGCCTCGTTCTGCGTCCGCGCGCTCGGCGCGGCGCGGGTGATCGGGGTCGGCACGCCCGTGGCGGTGTCGTTCGAATAGTTGATCCACGGATCGTTGGGGTTCGGATCGAACAGGCTGGTGCAATAATAGCGCGCGATGGCGAGCGCCGAGCAGCGCGGGCTGATCGTCGATCCGGTCGCGAGCACGAAGGCGCCGCGCTCGGCCTTCTCCGACGACAGCTCGGCGCCGATCGCGAAGCTGTGCTTGATCGATCCGGTCTCGAAGGTGCCGTAGAGGTCGGTCTGGTTGATGAAGCTGTCGGTATAGCCGAAGCGGGTGTTCGCGCGCCGCCAGACCTGGCCGCCGGGCTGCAGCGCGAGATTGGCCGGATTGCCGAACACATTGCCGGTCGAATCGTCGGGCAGCAGGAAGCTGTAGGCCTGCGAGCTATGGCTGAAGCGCGCGGTGTGGCGCAGCGTGACGGCGCCGAAGTCATGCTCGGCCCGGATCGTCGCCTGGTCGGTCTTGCCGTCGCGGAAGTCGCGGCTCTTGAGGCCGTAGAAGGTGTCGCGGCCGACATGGCCGGTGACGCCGCTGGCGGTGGTGATGTCGCCGAGCGCCGGGGTCGTGATCACATTGCCGGCGGGCGCGTTGCACAGCGTCGTCGAGCAGGCATAGAGGAAGGGGATGCCGCTGTCGGGCAGCTCGTCGGTGTCGAGATGGTAATAAGCCAGCGTCAGCTTGGTCGGCCCGTCCATCCCGATCGTGACCGACGGCGCGACGCCCCAGCGCTTCTGGTAGATCGCGTCGCGGCCGGCGACGTCCTGGTCGTGCCACATCGCGTTGAGCCGGAAGGCGACCTTGTCCGACAGCCGCACGTTCACGTCGCCGGTCACGCGCTTATAGTCGTCGGTGCCGTAGCTGCCCGAGCCGGCGAAGAAGGTCTCCTCCTGCGGCAGCTTCGAGACGATGTTCAGCGAGCCGCCGGCGCTGCCGCGGCCGCCCAGCGTCGAATCCGATCCGCGCACCACCTGGATCTGCTCGACCGCGAAGATCTCGCGATTCTGTGCACCGATGTCGCGGACGCCGTCGAGATAGGTCGAGCCCTGGCTGTCGAAGCCGCGTATGAAGGGGCGGTCGCCGATCGGATTGCCGCCCTCGGCCGCGCCGAAGGTGATGCCGGGGACGGTGCGCAGCGCCTCGACCAGCGTCGCCGATCCGGTGTCCTTGATCACCTGCTTGTCGACCACGACGATCGAGCGGGGCGTGTCGAGCAGCGGCGCGACCGCCTTGGGGCTCTCGACCCGCTCCGCCTTGTAGCCTTCCTCGTCGATCGCGGTGTCGGTCACGGTCATGCCGCCGAGGCGCTTCTCGCCGGCGGCGGGCTGCGCGTCCTGCGCCAGCGCCGGCGCCGAGGCGATGAAGCCGATGCAGCCGAGCGCCAGGAACGCCGGTGAGTTCGAGCCGGCCGTCTGGCGGTTATCGGAGCGAGCCATGATGTTTCCCCTTCTGGAGCTATTGTCCATGCAGGGATCGGCTACTGATAATCAGTCTCAAATATGTCAATTCATTTTCTGATAATCAGTTGCATTTGCTGTAGCCGAAAAGTGTCGGCGTGGGTCAGCCGCCCATGGCCTTGCGGACGGTGTCGAGCGTCGTCGGAAGCTGCCGGCGCAGTTCGTGTACGGCCTTGCCGAGCAGCGGATTGGCCTCGAACGCCGGCGAGGAGGTCGCTGCGGCGAAGGCGACGAGACAGCCGCCGAGCGCCAGCTTGTACGGCGCGCGGCCGCTCTTGTCCCGGATCAGGTTCCGCTCGCTGGTCCCGATCATCATGCCCCCTGGATCGCCCGTGTCGTTCGGGGGCACCGCATAGCTATCGAAGCCTAAAGTCCGGTAAAGGCGGCGCGGTTGCCAAGGCGGGGGCGGCATCCCTATCTGGAGACAGAGAATCGAAGCCATCACGGAGCCGACCGCCCTTATGACCGCCAGCCATTCGACCCGCATGCTCATCCTGGGATCCGGTCCTGCCGGTCTGTCCGCCGCGATCTACGGGGCGCGCGCCGGGCTCGCGCCGATCGTGGTGCAGGGGCTTCAGCCGGGTGGCCAGCTCACCATCACCACCGACGTCGAGAATTATCCGGGCTTCCGCGACGTGATCCAGGGTCCCTGGCTGATGCAGGAGATGCAGGCGCAGGCCGAGCATGTCGGCGCGACGATGATGTGGGACACGATCGTCGACGTCGACCTGAGCGAGCGGCCGTTCCGCCTGCGCGGCGATGGCGGCACTCTCTATGTCTGCGACACGCTGGTGATCGCGACCGGCGCACAGGCCAAGTGGCTGGGCGTCGAGGGCGAGGCGGCGCTGGGCGGCAAGGGCGTGTCCGCCTGCGCGACCTGCGACGGCTTCTTCTATCGCGGCAAGAAGGTCGCGGTGATCGGCGGCGGCAACACCGCGGTCGAGGAGGCGCTCTACCTGACCAACCACAGCCAGGACGTGACGCTGATCCACCGCCGCGACTCGCTGCGCGCGGAGAAGATCCTGCAGGACCGGCTGTTCGCGCACCCCAACGTCAAGGTGCTGTGGAACAAGCAGGTCGACCGCTTCGTCGGCGGCGCCGGCAATGAGGGGCTGGTCGCGATCGCGCTGCGCGACACCGAGACCGGCGAGACGTCCGAGCTGGCGGTCGACGGCGGCTTCGTCGCGATCGGCCACAGCCCGGCGACCGAGCTGTTCCGCGGCCATCTGGAGCTCGACGAGGACGGCTATCTGATCGTCGAGAAGGGCGGCACCCGGACCAGCGTGCCCGGCGTGTTCGGCGCCGGCGACGTCTCCGACAAGGTCTACCGCCAGGCGGTCACCGCCGCCGGCATGGGCTGCATGGCCGCGCTCGACGTCGAGCGCTTCCTGGCCGAAGCCGATTTCGAGGCGCGGGCGACCGTCGCTGCGTAATCCCCCCTCCCTTTCAAGGGAGGGGCCAGGGGGTGGGTGGCGAGCGGCAGCGAGCCTCCCCGGCGTCGGCGCAGAACTCCGCCGAGGGGCATCGAGCCCCTCGTCTCCGTACCCCACCCTTATATCCCTTCCCTGAAGGGGAGGGAGATTTCTTTGGGATTATTTCCCGGCGAGCTTCCGGTCGACGAACGCCACCAGCGCGCCGAAGCTTTCGAGCATCTCGCCGTCGACCTCGTCGTCGTCGATGATGATGTCGAGCCGATCCTCGAGCGCGGTCAGCAGTCCGGCGACGGCCATCGAGTCGAGCTCGGGGAGCGACCCGAACAGCCCGGTGTCGGCGGTGAAGCCGGCGGCGCGGTCGGCGTCGAGCGCGAGCACCTCGACCAGCACCGCGCGCACCACATCCTCTGTCTGGTCGAAATCGGCTGCGCCCACGTCATCGTCCCTGCAGGTTTCGAAATCGCGGCTCCGTAGACGGATCGCGGCGCAGGGACAAGATTTCGGATCGCCGCGGGCGCGAACCGTTGCCCCGGAGCCCGGCAAGCCCTAGCTGATGCGGCGATGGATGTGCTTCCCGATCCGACGCCCCGGCCGCTCGATCATCTCGCGCTGATCGGCGCCCGCGACGCGCCGGCGCTCGCCGACAAGGCGGGGCTGCTCGACCATGGCGGGCTCGATGACGCGGTCGGTGCGCTCGCGGCGGGGCTGCTAGGGCGGGGCCTGCGGCCCGGCGACCGGGTGGCGAGCTGGCTGCCGAAGCAGCGGCTCGCCTGCCTGATGCCGCTCGCCGCGGCGCGGGCGGGGCTGGTCCACGTCCCCGTCAACCCGCTGCTCAAGCATGGTCAGGTGGCGCATATCCTCGCCGACAGCGGCGCGCGGCTGCTGATCGCCGGCCGGGGCCGCGCCGACACGCTCGGGTCCGGCGACCGGCCCGACGATTGCGCGCTGCTGGTCGAGGAGGACGAGGGGGCGGCGCTGCTCGGCCATGGCGATCACCTGCCGCCGTCCTCGGCCGATCCCGATGCGCTGGTCGCGATCCTCTACACCTCTGGGTCGACGGGACGGCCAAAGGGGGTGATGCTCAGCCATGCCAATCTCTGGCTCGGCGCGGTCGGCGTGGCGCATTATCTCGGCCTCGGTGCCGACGACCGAACGCTCGCGGTGCTGCCGCTCAGCTTCGATTATGGGCAGAACCAGCTCCTCTCGACCTGGGCGGCGGGCGGTTGCGTCCATCCACTGGATTATCTGACGGCGCGCGACGTGGTGCGCGCGGTCGGCCGGCACGGCATAACCACGCTGGCGGGGGTGCCGCCGCTGTGGATCCAGCTGGCCGAGGCCGAATGGCCGGTGGAGTGCGTCGCGCCGCTGCGGCGGCTGACCAACACCGGCGGGCGGATGAGCGTGCCGCTGGTCCGGCGGCTGCGCGCGCTGTTCCCGGCCGCCAGGCTCTTCTCGATGTACGGCCTGACCGAGGCGTTCCGCTCGACCTATCTCGATCCCGCGCTGATCGACGAGCATCCGGAGTCGATCGGCCGCGAGATTCCCTTCGCCGAGGTGCTGGTCGTCCGTCCAGACGGCACGGTCGCGGCCGATGGCGAGCCCGGCGAGCTGGTCCATGCCGGCCCGCTGGTGGCGCAGGGCTATTGGCGCGATGCCGAGCGGACCGCGCAGCGCTTCCGCCCGGCGCCCGCCGCGTCGCGCCATGGCGGGACGGCGGTGTGGTCGGGCGACACGGTGGTGCGCGACGCGGCCGGACTGCTGCGCTTCGTCGGCCGCGACGACGAGATGATCAAGAGCTCGGGCAACCGGATCAGCCCGACCGAGATCGAGGAGGCGGCGATCGCCAGCGGCGCGGCGGCCGAGGCGGTCGCGCTCGGCGTCCCCGATGATCGGCTGGGCCAGGCGATCCTGCTCTACGCCCGGCCGGCGGGGGCGGAGGCCGACGCCGATGCGCGGCTGACCGACTGGTTCCGCCACAACCTGCCCAACTTCATGCAGCCCGCGCGGGTGATCTGGCGCGACGAACTGCCGCGCAACGCCAATGGCAAGCTCGACCGAACGGCATTGAAGGCCCAGGCGACGGAGGAGACGCGGTGAAGCCGACCGGACCGATACCCCCCGATTTCCAGTGGCGGGATGGCGCGCTGATGATCGGCGGGCGCAGCGCCGACGAGTGGATCGCGGTCGCGGGCGATACGCCGCTGTTCGTCTATGACCTCGCCGTCGTCCGCGATCGCATCGCCCGGTTCCGGGCGGCGTTCGCCGGCGTGTCGCTCCATTATGCGGTGAAGGCCAATCCGCATCCGCCGCTGGTCGCCGCGATCGCGCCGTTGGTCGACGGGATCGACGTCGCCTCGGCGGGCGAGGCGCAACTCGCGCTCGACGCGGGGATGGACGCGCGCCGCGTCTCCTTCGCGGGTCCTGGCAAGCGCGACCGTGAGCTGGCGATGGCGATCGAGGCCGGCATCACTCTCAACCTCGAATCGGAAGGCGAGGCGGAGCGCGCGCTGGCGATCGGGCGCGGTATCGGCCGTACGCCGCGCCTCGCGCTGCGGATCAACCCCGATTTCGAGCTCAAGGGATCGGGGATGAAGATGGGCGGCGGCGCCAAGCCCTTCGGCGTCGATGCCGAGCGCGCGGCCCCGCTCGTCCGCCGGATCGTCGCGGCGGGCGCGGACTATCGCGGCCTGCATATCTTCGCCGGATCACAGGCCCTCGACGCCGAGGCTCTGATCGAGGCGCAGCGCTCGGCCCTGGCGCTGGCGGCGCGGGTGAGCGGGGAGGCCGGAGTCGCCCCGCCGCACGTCAATCTGGGCGGCGGCTTCGGCATTCCCCATTTCGCCAACGACGCCGGATTAGACGAAAGTAGGGTGGGGGGCGCATTATCGTCGGCGCTTTCGCACCGCGATCCGATCCTTGCCGAGGCAGAATTTACAATCGAGCTCGGACGCTGGCTGGTGGGGGAGGCGGGCGTCTATCTGACCCGTATCGTCGACCGGAAGGCCAGCCATGGCGAGACCTTCCTGATCGTCGACGGCGGGCTCCACCACCAGCTTGCGGCAAGCGGCAACTTTGGCACCGTCGTGCGACGTAACTATCCGATTTCTTTGACGAAATATTCGGATTCGGCTAAGGTCGAAGAAGTGACTGTTGTGGGTTGTCTCTGCACCCCGATCGATCGGCTCGGCGACCATGTCGGCTTGCCGGAGGCGAAGGTGGGCGACGTGGTCGCGCTGTATCTGGCGGGCGCCTATGGGGCGAGCGCCAGTCCGCAGGCCTTCCTCGGCCATCCGCCGCCGCTCGAAATAACGATAGACGGGACCCGTATCCTGTGATTCTAAGCTAATGTTCATCGACGGTGGAGCATTAGAGTTCGCGTTGTGTTGATGGGCTTGGGGAAGGCCCTGGAGGATGTGCATATGGCCCTTGGTGCTGCACTGAAGCGGCTGGTCGCGATGTTGGCGGCGGCGACGTTGCTCGCCACCATGCCGGCCTGTGCCTATGCCAAGGACAAGGAGCTGCCGCCGGCCCCCTTCGTGCCCGATGGCGGCGCGCCGGGCGAGGACTATACGATCGGCCCGCTCGACGCCCTCACCGTGTTCGTGTGGCGCAATCCGGAGCTGGGCGCGCAGGTGCAGGTGCGGCCCGACGGGCGGATCACCCTGCCGCTGATCAACGACATGGTCGCGGTCGGCAAGACCCCGGCGAAGCTGTCGGATGACATCCGCGACGCGCTGTCGACCTATATCACCGACCCGATCGTGTCGGTGATCGTCAACAATTTCTCGGGCACCTTCGCCCAGCAGATCCGCATCGTCGGCGCGGCGGAGAAGCCGGCGACGGTGTCCTACAGGTCGGACATGACCCTGCTCGACGCGATGATCGCGGTCGGCGGGCTGTCGCAATATGCGGCGGGCAACCGCGCGAAGCTGATCCGCTACGATCCGGTGACCAAGCAGCAGCAGGAATATCGCCTGCGCATCGACAGCCTCTTGAAGCGGGGGGACATCAAGGCGAACGTGAAGCTGCAGCCGGGCGATGTGATCATCATCCCCGAAAGCGTGTTTTAGGAAGGGCCGTGGGGGCGGCGGGCTAATCGATGGAAGCCATCTACACCGAGATCAGGATTGCCCTGTACGCGATCTGGCGGATGCGCTGGCTGGCGCTCGCCGTCGCATGGGCCTTCTGCCTGATCGGCTGGGTGATGGTGATGCGGGTCCCCGCCGCCTATGAGAGCAGCGCGCGCATCCAGGTGCAGGTCAAGTCGCTGTTCGCCGACGGGGCCGAGAACGACATGCAGCGCAATGTCGACCGCGTCCGCCAGTCGCTGACCTCGACCGAGATATTGAAGCGCGTCGTCCGCACCGTCTCCAATGGTGAACGGCCGCTGACCTCCTATGAATCCCTGTCGCTGATCGGCGCGCTGCGCTCGGGCATCTCGATCACCGCGCAGGGCGACGACCTGCTGGAGATCAAGACGCGGATCAGCCTGAAGGGCATTTCCGAGCAGCAGACCGCCGCGATCGCGCGCAACGTCACCCAGAAGCTGATCGAGATCTTCATCCAGGAGAATGTGATCGGCAGCAAGGCGAACAATGCCGAGGCGCTGAGCTTCCTCGACCAGGAACTGGCCCGCCGCGCCAAGGAACTGGCCGAGGTCGACCGCCAGCGCGCGCAGATCACCCAGAACACGCTGGGCTCCCTGCCGGGCACCGGGTCGCTCGACCAGCGGATGGACGCGGCGCGCAACGAGATGGTCAACCTCGATTCGAACCTGATGCAGGCGCGGAGCGCGCTGGCCGCGATGAACGGCCAGCTCGCCGCCACGCCGGCGCAGATTCCGGCGGGCGTCAACGGTATCGACACGCTTGACCAGCGCATCGCGACGCTCGAGGGACAGCTTTCGGAAGCGATCTCGCGCGGCTGGACGGAAAAGCATCCCGACGTCATCGCCATCCGTTCCCAGCTTGCCCAGCTCCGCGCCGAAAAGGCGCGCGGCGGCAGCCGGTCGGTGCCGATGGCGCCCAACCCCGTCTATGTCTCGCTCAAGTCGATGCAGGCCGAGCGCGAGGGCAATGTCGCGGCGTTGCAGGCGCGCAAGTCGCAGCTCGAAACGGCGGTGACGACGATCGCGCAGCGCCAGCTTGCCGCGCCTGGGGCCCAGATCGACCAGGCCCGGCTCGACCGCGACTATGACGTGCTCAAGGACCAGTACAACAAGCTGCTGGCCCAGCGCGAGGCCGCCAAGCTGCGGTCCGACGCGACCGGCAAGACCGATGGCGTCCAGTTCCGCGTGATCGATCAGCCGTCGCTGCCGCGCCAGCCGGCGGCGCCCAACCGGGCAATGCTGCTCACCGGCGTGCTGGTGGCCGGGATCGTGGTCGGGGCCGGCGTGGCCTTCGCCAAGAGCCAGCTCGCCAATGTCTACACGACCACCCAGCAGCTCGCGAAGGCCAGCGGCCTGCCAGTGCTCGGGTCGATCTCGGAAGTGATCACCGCCGACACGCGGGTGATCCGGCGCAAGCAGATGATGTGGTTCTCCTCGGCTGCCGCGGGGCTGCCGGGGATGTTCATGCTGCTGATGCTGATCGAGTTCGTCAAACGCATCATGGTATCCTGACGGCATGGACGGACAGGACGATAGCGGCAAGCCGCCGCCCCGGAAGCGGAAGCGCCGCGGTTCGCTGATCGAGCGGGCCGGGTCGGTCTACGATTTCGAGGCGGTGCTGCGTGCCCGCGTCGTCATGCCGGACGGCGGCGGTCAACCGCCGGTGATCGACATGCCGGCGAGCCCGCCGCAACCGCAGCTGCAGCCATTGCACCAGCCGGTGATGCCGCCGCTGCCCTATCAGGGGCTCGACGCCGGCTCGGATGTCGCCGCGGTCGAGACGCCGCTGACGCCGGCCCGGGCCGATGCGGGGGGTGGGGGGCTGCTGCCGCCCGCCGCGCCGCCGGCTCCTGCTGCCGGCGACGGCGCCGCGCTGCCCGCGCCCGAGATCGTCTATCGCACCGCCAAGGTGAACCGCGCCGACCTGATCGACCAGGGTTTCGTGATGCCCGACGCGGCGATCACCGCGCTCGCCGAGGAGTTCCGCATCGTCAAGCGGACGCTGCTGCTCAACGCGATCGGTCCGACTGCGCTGCCCAACGGGCGCCGGATACTGATCTGCTCGGCGCAGGCGAACGAGGGCAAGACCTTCTGCGCGGTCAACCTGGCGCTGTCGATGGCGAATGAACGCGACATCGAGGTGCTGCTGATCGACGGCGACTTCGCCAAGCCGACCGTGCTTTCGACCCTGGGCATCGAGGGGCCGGTGGGGCTGATGGACGCGCTCGCCGATCCCGACATCGACGTCGAGACGCTGGTGATCAAGACCGACGTCGGCAACCTGTCGGTTCTGCCGTCGGGGAAATATACCAACGAGGCGACCGAGCTGATCGCCGCCGACCGGACCCGCACGATCATCGAGCGGCTGTCGGCCAGGCCCAATCGCATCATCCTGTTCGACAGCCCGCCGGCGCTGGCGGCATCGCCGGCGTCGGTGCTGGCCTATCATGTCGGCCAGGTGCTGCTCGTCGTCCGCGCCGACAAGACAGCGGAGGCCGAGCTGCGCGACGCGGTGCTGCTGCTCGGCGGCTGCGAAGAGATCCAGCTCCTCCTCAACGGCGCGCGCTTCGCGCCGAACGCTCGCCGCTTCGGCAGCTATTACGGATATGAAGCGCCGCGATGAGCGGAACCGCATCGCGCATCCTGCTGGGCCTGCTCGCCGGAGGCGCCGTCTGTGCTCCGGCCCATGCCGACCGGCCCGAGTTCGGCGCCTTCCTCAACCTCGACCAGATCGCCGAATCGCAACTTCACGGGCCCGGAGCGGACGACGTCACCTATACCGAGGTTTCGGGCGTATTGACGGCGCGGATCTCGAACCGGCGCATCGTCGCGTCGGGCACCTACCACCTGTCCTATCGCATCCCCGAGATGGGCGACGTCGACAAGAGCTTCAACCAGGACGGGTTGATGCGGCTGCAGGCCAACGTCATCGACGAGTGGCTGACCCTGGAAACCGGGGCGCTCGTCACCCGCAGCCGCGTCGATGCGAGCGGGGCCGCGCCGCAATTCAATATCGGCAATCCCCAGAATCTGACGCAGACCTATTCTGCCTTCGTCCAGCCGACCCTCATTCACCGGATCGGCGATCTCGGCCTCGGCCTCAGCTATCGCTACGCCTATACACAGAACGAAACGACCGACAACCTTCCCGCCACCGGTCCGATCAACGACCGGTTCGACAGCTCGAAGGCGCAGCAGGTGACGGCCAATATCGGCATGGAGCCGGGCAGCCTGCCGTTCGGATGGAAGATCTCGTCCGAATATCGCCACGAGAACACCACCAACCTCGACGAGCATTTCCGCGCCTTCAACGTCATCGGCGAGGTGCGGGTGCCGCTGGCGGGCGCGCCGGTCGCGCTGGTCGCGAGCGGTGGCTATGAACGGACGCGGACGTCGGAGCGCTCGGCGCTGGTCGATCCGATCACTGGCCTGCCGGTGCGCGGCAAGGGCGGCCGCTTCGTCGTCGATCCGGCAAGTCCGCGCCTGCTGACCTACGAGGTCGAGGGGCTGATCGCCAATGCGGGCGTGATCTGGCGGCCCAGCCGGCGCACCCGGATGGAGGCGCGCGTCGGCCGCCGTTATGGCGACCTGTCGGTCACCGGGCTGATCGAGATGCGGCCAAGCGAGCGTTCGGGGCTGACCCTGATCGTCACCGACCGGGTGGAAAGCTTCGGGCAGGGCGTGTCGAACGGCCTCGCGGGAGCGCCGCCGATGCTCGACGTCAACCAGGTCGATCCGTCCAGCTCCTACCAGCAATGCCTGTTCGGCAAGACCTCGGGAACGGGGCAGTGCATCGCGAGCTCGCTCGGTCAGGCATCGGCGAACAGCTATCGCGAGCGGGCGGCGAACATCATCTTCACCCGGACGATGCGGACTTGGACGTTCAGCGGCGGGCTGGGCTATGCGCGCCGTACCTATATCGACAATCCCAATTCGCTGTTTTCGCTCGACGGCGTCGTCGACCAGAGCTTCTTCAGCAACATCTCGATAGGCCGGCCGCTCAGCCGCACCTCGGGGGTGTCCTTTTCTTTTACGGGCAATTTGTTTAAGAATGGACAGGTCGGAGCGTCTGATGTGATGTCTGGATCGTTCAGCACCAATTACTACCGGAGCTTCGGACGCGGTATCCAGATGCAGGCGAGCGTCGCGGTAGATGGGTCGAAGCAGGATGGGATGACGGCCGATGTATCGGGACGCGCGCGGCTTGGCTTGCAATATCGGTTCTGAGATGCTGCACCGCTGCGTATCCGGGCGGGAGGGTCGATTTGGACCATGATCCCTACGGCCTGACCGACCGGCCGTTCCAGCTCACCCCCGATCCGCGCTTTTATTTCGAGAGCGCGACCCACCGCAAGGCAATGACCTATCTGGGCTATGGGCTTGCCCAGGGCGAGGGGTTCATCGTCGTTACCGGCGAGGTCGGCACCGGCAAGACCATGCTGGTCGGCCGCCTGATGGCGACGATCGACCGGTCGCGGCTGACCGCGATCAACCTGGTCTCGACCCAGCTCGAGGGCGAGGACATCCTGCGGATCGTCGCGCTCGCGCTCGGCGTCGCCACCGACGTCGCCGCCAAAGGGCAGCTGCTCGCCCGGATCGAGCGTTTCCTCCACGAACAGGCGCGTAGCGGCAAACGTACCCTGCTGATCGTCGACGAGGCGCAGAACCTGCCGATCTCGGCGCTCGAAGAGCTGCGCATGCTGTCCAACTTCCAATATGGCGGACAGGCGCTTCTCCAGATCTTCCTGCTCGGCCAGCCCGAGTTCCGCGAGGCGCTGGCCCAACCGCGCTTCGAACAGCTTCGCCAGCGCGTGATCGCCACCCACCATCTGACCGCGATGGGCGGGGACGAAGTGGCGCCCTACATCATGCACCGGCTCGCCTGCGCCGGCTGGAAGGGCACGCCGCGCTTCACCCAGGATGCCTATGAGGCGTTCCACCGGCTGTCGGGCGGCATTCCGCGACGGCTGAACATGCTCGCCGGCCGGGTGATGCTGCAAGGCGCGATCGAGCGGCTGACCGACATCGACGGCGAAGTGGTCGAGGACGTCGCCGCCGATCTGGCGAGCGAGAGCATCATGCCCGCCGACGGCCCCCAGCCGCAGGCGCGGGCGATGCCGCCTGCACCCGAGCCGCAGACCTACGCCTATCGCCCGCCGGCAGCGCCCGAGCCGGTCACGGAACCGGCGCCGCAATGGACCCCCGGCCCTGCCGCCGCACCGGCGCAGCAGCAGCCGGCCTATGCCGCGCCGACCCGCGCGCCCGGCTTGCCGTCCTATACGAGCTATGCCCCGGACGACGAGGATGAGCCGGCCGCGCCCGCCGTCCAGCCCGACCCGTTCGCCGGCCTGGCCAGCCATATCCCCCCGCCGGCGATCGAGCAGCCGCCGCGCTATGACGGCTATGTCCCGCCTGAGGCGGTCGTGCCGTCGCCGCCTCCGATCGCATCGCCGCGGCCTCCGCTGTACACGGCGGAAGCGGAGCAGGCTCCTGCGCCTCCGCCGGTGTGGGCTCCGGCTCCGCAGCCGGCCGTAGCGCCGCCGCCGGAAGCCTTCGCGCCGCCCCGGTCCGTCTATCAGCCGCCCGTCGCGGAGCCGCCGGCCGCTTCGCCGCAGCCTGTCCCGGCGGCCGATCCGGCGGTGGCGGACTATGCCGCGCGCAATGCCGAGCTGGAGGCGCGTCTGGCCGAGCAGGAGGCGATGCTGCGGCGGACATTGTCGTTGCTGGTCGAGTTGGTCGAGACGGACCCGCAATTGCCGAAGGACCCCCAAGGCAGCGGCAATGGCGGCAACCAGGACGCGGCCTGATCCCCGCATGGTCATCAACGGCCTGTCGGTCGATATCGAGGACTGGTTCCAGGTCGGCGCCTTCGAACGCACCATCGGGCGCGAGGACTGGGATGCACTGACGCCGCGGGTCGAACGCAACAGCGATGCGGTGATCGACCTGTTCGGCCGGACGGGCGCCAAAGCCACCTTCTTCACGCTCGGCTGGATCGCCGAACGCCATCCCGCGCTGATCCGCCGGATCGTCGATGCGGGACACGAGCTGGCGAGCCACGGCTGGGATCATGTCCGCGTCTTCACCATGACGCCTGCCCAGTTCCGCGAGGACCTGCGCCGCACCCGTGCGGTGCTGGAGGACCTGTCCGGGCAGAAAGTGACCGGCTATCGCGCGCCGAGCTTCTCGATCGACAAGCGCACCCCCTGGGCGCACGAGATCCTCGCCGAGGAGGGCTATGCCTATTCGTCGAGCGTCGCGCCCGTCGTCCATGATCATTATGGCTGGCCCGAGGCGCCGCGCTTCGCCTTCCGGCCGGTGGCGGGCAGCGCGCTGGTCGAGTTGCCGGTGACGACCGCCCGACTGGGCAGCCGCATCGTGGCCGCCGGCGGAGGCGGCTTCTTCCGCCTGTTCCCCTACGCCTTCTCGCGCTGGGCGATCCGCCAGGTCAACGGCGAGCGGCAGCCCGCCATCTTCTATTTCCACCCGTGGGAGATCGACCCGGGCCAGCCGAGGGTCGCCGATGCCCCGCTCCGGTCGAAGCTGCGCCATTATGCGCGGCTCGGCGCGATGGAGGGCAAGCTCGAACGGGTGATCCGCGACTTCCGCTGGGACCGGATCGACCATGTGGTCGCCGCCGAAGCGGCCACGGGCGGCTGAGCCGTGGCGGGGGTATGCAGCGTCGATCTGGCTGACCCGTCGACCCGGGCCGCGATCGACGCCTATGTCGAACGGCACCCGCAAGGTAGCGCCTTCCACCGTGCCGCCTGGAGCCGCGCGGTCGAGCAGGGCTGCGGACAGCCCGCCCATTATCTGGTTGCCGAGGCGGGTGGGGCGATTGCCGGGCTGCTGCCGCTGACCGCGGTGCATTCGTCGCTGTTCGGTCGCGCGCTGGTGTCGGCCGGTTTCGCGGTGGGTGGCGGCCCGATCGCCGACGATGCCTCGACCGTCGACCGGCTCGCCGAGGCGGGCTGGGCGCTGGCCGGCCGGCTGAGCTGCCCGTCGCTCGAGCTTCGCGGCGGGGCGGTGCCGTCGGGTCCGGGCTGGCACGTCGAGCAAGGGACCTATGCCGGCTTCGCCCGGCCGCTTGCGGCCGACGACGAGGCGGAATTGCTGGCGATCCCGCGCAAGCAGCGCGCGGAGGTGCGCAAGGCGCAGGGCTTCGACCTGGCGGTGACCACCGGCCGGGACGAGGCGAATCGCGCCGCCCATTATGCGATCTATGCCGAAAGCGTCCGCAACCTCGGCACGCCGGTCTTTCCCCGGGGTCTGTTCGACGCGGTGCTCGACGGCTTCGGCGACGATGCCGACATCCTGACCGTCAGCCGCGACGGCGCCCCGCTGGCAAGCGTGCTGAGCCTGTACCACAAGGACGTCGTCATGCCCTATTGGGGCGGCGGCACGCGCGCGGCGCGGGCCTGGCGGGCCAACGACATGATGTATTATGCGCTGATGCTGCACGCGCGGCGGCGCGGCTGCGCGGCGTTCGATTTCGGCCGCTCGAAATCCGGCACCGGCGCCTTCGCCTTCAAGAAGAATTGGGGTTTCGAGCCGGAGCCGCTCGCCTATGCCGCGCGGACGGCCGACGGCCAGCAGCCGCGCGAGATCAACCCGCTCAGCCCGCGATACCGGCTGCAGGTCGCGCTGTGGCAGCGGCTGCCGCTCGCGGTCGCCAACCGGATCGGGCCCTGGATCGCGAAGGGGCTCGGCTGATGGGCGAGCTGATGTTCCTGGCGCATCGCATCCCCTTCCCGCCGGACCGGGGCGATCGCATCCGCAGCTTCCACATGCTCCGCCATCTCGCGCAGAGCCGACCGGTCCACCTGCTCGGCTTCGTCGACAATGCCGAGGACCGCAAGGCGGCCAAGGAATTGCTGCCGATGCTCGCCTCGCTGCATATCGAGGTGCGCGACAAGTCGCGGCTGCGCGCTGGCGTCGAGGCGCTGATGCTCGGCGAGCCGGTGTCGGTCGCGGCGTTCGGGTCGCGGCGGATCATGCGCATGGTCGACCAGCTTCTCGCCGAGCGGCCGATCGAGACGATCCTCGCTTATTCGGGGCAGATGGCGCAGTTCGTGCCCGACGATCGCGAGGGGCGCCGCTTCATCATGGATTTCGTCGACGTCGATTCGGAGAAGTTCGCGGCCTATGGCGCCGAGGAGGGCGGGCTGATGGGCTGGATCCATCGGCGCGAGGGACGGCTGCTGGCGGCCTATGAGGACAGCATCGGCCGCTGGGCCGACGTCAACCTGTTCGTCAGCGAGGCGGAGGCGGCGCTGTTCCGGCGGCGGGCGGGGCTGTCGAGCAGCCATGTCCGCGCGCTCGACAACGGCATCGACACCGCCTTCTTCGACCCCGCCGGCTTCCCGCGCATCGACGGGGCGGAGCCGATGCTCGTCTTCACCGGGCAGATGGACTATCGCCCCAATGTCGAGGCGGTCGACTATTTCGCGCGGCGGACCTTCCCGGCGATCCGCGCCAAGCATCCCTCGACCCTGTTCGCGATCGTTGGCCGCGATCCGGCCCCGGCGGTGCGGGCACTGGCGGGCCTGCGCAACGTGATCGTCACCGGATCGGTGCCCGACGTGCGGCCGTGGCTGGCGGCGGCGGCGGTCGTCGTTGCGCCGCTCGACATCGCGCGCGGCGTCCAGAACAAGGTGCTGGAGGCGATGGCGATGGCGCGGCCGGTGGTCGCCTCGCCGGCCGCCTTCGAGGGGATCGACGCGGTTCCCGACAAGCATCTGTGCGTCGCCCAGGGCTATGACATGGCCAACGCCGTCCTCCATCTGCTCACCCATCCGGCGGAGGGCGAGGCGATGGGCCGGGCGGCGCGCGCGCATGTCGTCGCCCGCTACGACTGGGAGACCCAGCTCCGCACCCTCGACACGCTGATCGGACAGCCCTGAATCATGTGCGGGATCGCTGGCCTCTATCATCTGCAGACCGCCAAGCCGGTCGAGAAAGCCCGTGTCCGGGCGATGACCGAGATGATCGCGCATCGCGGGCCCGACGGGTCGGGGGTGTGGACCGCGCCGGGCGTCGGTCTCGGCCACCGCCGCCTGTCGATCATCGACCTGGCGGGCGGTACCCAGCCGATGGCGAGCGCCGACGGCCAGGCGATGCTCAGCTATAATGGCGAGGTCTATAATTATCGCGCGGTGCGTGCCGAGCTGGAGGCGCTCGGCCGCGCCTTCCGCACCAGCAGCGACAGCGAGGTGATCGTCGAGGCGTGGCGCCAATGGGGCCCTGATTGCCTGTCGCGGCTCAACGGCATGTTCGCCTTCGCGATCCATGATCGCGAGCGCGGCTGCCTGTTCCTCGCGCGCGACCGGCTCGGCGTGAAGCCGCTCTTCTATGCCGAGCTGTCTGACGGCAGCGTCGCCTTCGGGTCGGAGCTCAAGGCGCTGCTCGCCCATCCGCTGCTGCGCCGCAGCCCCGATTTCAGCGCTGTCGACGACTATCTGGGGCTCGGCTACGTCCCCGACGACAGCAGCATCGTCGCGGGCGTGAACAAGCTGCCCGCCGGCCATTATCTCCTGCTCCGGCGCGGCGCGCCGCTGCCCCGGCCGGTGCAGTGGTGGGACGTCAGCTTTGCCGACCGCGCCCGCGGCGGCCGCGCGGCGCTGGAGGAGGAGCTGGTCGGCCTCATGCGCGCCGCCGTCACCGACCGGATGGTGTCGGACGTGCCGCTCGGCGCCTTCCTGTCGGGCGGGGTCGACAGCTCGGCGGTGGTCGCGTTGATGGCGGAGGCGAGCCGGCAGGCGGTCAAGACCTGCTCGATCGGTTTCGACCATCCCGATTTCGACGAGACCCGCTACGCCGCCGCGATCGCGGAGCGGTTTGCCACCGACCATCGATCCCGCGTCGTATCGGCCGACGACCATGGCCTGGTCGACACGCTGGTCGCGGCGTTCGACGAGCCCTTCGCCGACGCCTCCGCGCTGCCGACCTACCGGGTCGCCGAGCTGGCGCGCGAGACGGTGACGGTCGCGCTCTCGGGCGACGGCGCCGACGAGGCCTTCGCCGGTTATCGGCGGCTCACCTTCTTCCAGGCCGAGGAGCGCGTACGCGGGCTGCTCCCCCTCGGTTTCCGGCGCAATCTGTTCGGAACGCTCGGCCGGCTCTACCCCAAGCTCGACCGGGCGCCGCAGATGCTGCGCGCCAAGAGCACGCTGGAGGGGCTCGGCCGGTCGAGCGAGGAGGCCTATGCGCTCGCGGTCGGCGTCACCGGCCCGGCGCTGCGGCGGCGGCTCTACACCGATCGCGCGGTCCGCGATCTTCAGGGCCATCGCGCCGAGGACCGCTATATTGCCGCGATGCGCGCCGCCCCGGCGCGCGACGCGCTCGACCGCGCCCAATATGCCGATCTCAAGATCTGGCTGCCCGGCGACATCCTCACCAAGGTCGACCGCACCAGCATGGCGGTCGGCCTCGAAGCGCGCGAGCCGCTGCTCGACTATCGGCTGGTCGAGTTCGCGGCGCGGCTGCCGGTGCGGATGCGGGTGCGCGGCACGACCGGCAAGTGGCTGCTCAAGCAGGCGATGCGCCGCTACCTGCCCGACGACATATTGTTCCGCCGCAAGATGGGCTTCGTCACCCCGATCAGCGCCTGGTTCCGGGGCCCGCTGGCCGACGAGGCGCGCCGGATCGCCAAGGCCTCCTCGCTGGTCGAGACCGGCTGGTTCGATCCGGCCGCGCTCGACGGCATCGTCGCCGAGCACCAGGCCGGCCGCTTCGACCATGGCCGCCTGCTGTGGCAGCTCATGATGCTCGACCGCTCGCTGGGGCGGCTGTTCGGCGCGGGGCGATAGGCGGGCGCCTACCGGACCTTGATCAGCTCCACCTCGAACAGCATCCAGCTATCGGGCGGGACGGGGCCCTTGCCCTTCGCGCCATAGCCGGCCTGGGGCGGGATGATCAGGGTGCGGATGCCGCCTTCCTTCATGCCGATGATGCCCGCGTCCCAGCCCTCGATCACGTCGCCGGCGCCGAGCGTGAAGGTCAGCGGCTCGCCGCCGCGCGAGGAGTCGAAATTCCTGCCGCGCTCCTCCTCGGGCTGGAGCCACAGCCAGCCGGTGTAATGGACGGTAACGGTCCGGCCCGTCCGCGCCTCGGCGCCGCTGCCGACCTCATAATCCTCGACCTGGGTGCCGTCGGGCAGGGTGATCGCCTGGGCATGGACGACGGCGCTCGCCATCAGGGCGAGCAGCGCGAGCAGCGGCTTGGGGAGCGTCATTGGGCGGCTTCTCCCGTTTCCGCCGGATAGACGGCTTCCATGAAATAGAGCCCGTCGGGCGGTGCGTTGAGGCCGAGGCGAGCGCGGTCCGCGGCCGCCAGCGCGTCGGCCAGTTCGGCGGCGGTCCAGCGGCCCCGGCCGACCAGCGCGAGGCAGCCCACCATTGAGCGGACCTGGTGGTGGAGGAAGGAGCGCGCCGCCGCCTCGATCTCGATCAGCTCGCCCGAACGGTGCACGTCGAGCCGGTCGAGCGTCTTGACCGGACTTTCGGCCTGGCAATGCGCCGAGCGGAAGGTGGTGAAGTCGTGCCGCCCGACGAGGTGCTGCGCCGCCGCGTGCATCGCCCGGTCGTCGAGCTCGGCCGCGACCTGCCAGGCGAGGCCGGCGTCGAGGGTCAACGGCGCGCGGCGGTTGACGATGCGATAGATGTAGCGCCGGCCGATGCACGAGAAGCGGGCATGCCAGTCGTCCGCGACCGGATCGCAGCCGAGGATCGCGACGGGCGCGGGGCGCAACCGCGCGTTGAGCGCCTCCTTGAGCCGGAACGGCGTGATCGGCTTGGCGACGTCGGCATGCGCGGTCATCGCCCGGCCGTGGACTCCGGCATCGGTGCGCCCGGCGGCGTGGATCACCGCCTGCTCGCCGGTGACGGCGGTGATCGCCTCCTCGATCGCCTGCTGGACGCTGGGGCCATGCGCCTGCCGCTGCCAGCCCATGAAGGGGCGCCCGTCGAACTCGACGGTCAGGCGGAAACGGGTCATGTCCGCGACGGGCCGGCCAGATGGGTGCCCGCCGGGATGGCGAAGCCGCGCAGCAGCTCTCCGGCGCTCATCGCCGCCTTGCCGGCGCGCTGGACGCGGGTCGGCCGGATCGCGCCGCTGATGCATTCGATCGTCAGCGCGTCGTCGATCACTTCGCCGGGGGCCGCCAGGCTATGCCGATCGATCACCTCGCAGGCGAGGACGCGGATGCGCTCTCCCTGATGCTCGAACCAGGCGCCCGGCGCCGGGTTGAAGGCGCGAACCTGACGTTCGATCTGACCGGCGGCCTCGGCAAAGTCGATCCGGGATTCGGCCTTGTCGATCTTGGCGGCATAGGTGACGCCTTCGTCAGGCTGGACGACCGGGGGATGCGCGCCGAGGTCGGCGAGCACCTCCACCATCAGCGCGGCGCCGCTCCGCGCCAGCTCGTCGGTCAGCTCGCCCGCCGTCTTGCCGTCGACCGGGGTCTCGACCGTCGCCAGCATCGGGCCGGTGTCGAGCCCGCGCTCCATCTGCATGATCGTCACGCCGGTCGTGCTATCGCCGGCCAGGATCGCGCGTTGGACCGGCGCCGCCCCGCGCCAGCGCGGCAGCAGCGAGCCATGGACGTTGAGGCAGCCATGGCGCGGCGCGTCGAGGACAGGCTGCGGCAGGATCAGCCCATAGGCGGCGACCACCGCGACATCGAGGTCGAGCGCGGCGAAGTCCGCCTGCGCGTCCGCGTCGCGCAGCGTGATCGGGTGGCGGATCGGGATGCCCAGTTCCTCGGCCCTGCGCTGGACGGGGGAGGGCATCAGCGCCTTGCCCCGGCCGGCGGGGCGGGGCGGCTGGCAATAGACGGCGGCCAGCTCGTGGCCGGCGTCGACCAGCGCGTCGAGCGTCGGTACGGCGAAATCGGGGGTTCCCATGAAGGCGATGCGCATGTCCCCTCTGAAACGCTTGCCATCCGATGATGCAAGCCCATATCGATGGGCGATGTCGTCTCCCGAGATCGAAACGCTGACCCAGGCGCTCGCGAAGCTGCCCGGCCTCGGCCCGCGCTCGGCGCGCCGGGCGGTCCTGCACCTGCTCAAGAAGCGTGAGGCGGCGCTCGGCCCGCTGCTGCGCGCGCTGGAGGCGGTCAACGACAAGCTCACCAGCTGCCATCTCTGCGGCAATGTCGATACCAGCGATCCATGCGGCATCTGCGCCGATCCCCGGCGCGACGCGCGCATGCTGTGCGTGGTCGAGGAGGTCGCCGATCTCTGGGCGCTCGATCGATCGCGGCTGTTCCCGGGCCGCTTCCATGTCCTCGGCGGGCGGCTTTCCGCGCTCGAAGGCATCCGCCCCGAGGACCTGTCGATCGACCTGCTGATCGGCCGGATCGCGGCCGGCGGGATCGACGAGGTGGTGCTGGCGATGAACGCCACCCTCGAAGGGCAGACCACCGCCCATTATATCGCCGACCGGCTGGAGAGCTTCCCCGTCCGCCTGACCCAGCTCGCCCATGGCCTGCCGGTGGGCGGCGAGCTCGACTATCTCGACGAGGGAACCCTGGCGCAGGCGCTGCGCGCCCGCCGTCCGGTGAGTTGAGCCGGATGCTGTTCTGCTGCGGTTAAGATTGACCGGTCCATCCTTGGTCAGCCCGACTCCAGCTCGGACCCAAGAAAAAGGGAAGGAGCTATACAGATGAGACCTATATTCACCCGCCTGGTCGCGGCACTCGTCGTCACCGGCACGGTCGCGGCGGCGGCGCCCGCCGAGGCGCGTGATCGCTGGGGCCACCGCTACGAGCATCGCTGGGACGGCGACCGTCACTGGCGGGGTGACCGCTGGCGCGGCGACGGCTGGCGGGGCGACCGCTATTGGCGCGGCGATCGCTGGCGCGGTCGTGGCTACGGCTATTATGCCCCGCGCCGCTATTATTATGAGCCGCGCTATTACGGCTATGGCTACGGCTATCCGCGCGGACGCTATTATTATCGCGACCGTGGCGGCGATGCGCTGATCGGCGCGATCGCGGGCATCGCGATCGGCGCGGCGATCGCCAGCGCCGACTGACCGGTCCGGCTCCTCCCGCGCAGCGGGAGGGGCCACCGGCGTCGCCTTGACGATTCGGCCCGAAATACCTAGCTCGTCGTCATGGCCATCCGTCCGATCCTCGAAGCGCCCGATCCGCGCCTGCGCACCAAGTCCACTCCCGTGGAGGCGGTCGACGATGATCTGCGCGCGCTGGTCGCCGACATGTTCGAAACCATGTACGATGCGCCGGGCATCGGCCTGGCCGCGATCCAGGTCGGCGTGCCGAAGCGCGTGCTGGTGATCGACCTGCAGGAGGAAGAGGACGCCGAGGGCAAGCCGATCCGCCATCCGCGCGTTTTCATCAATCCCGAGCTGTTCGATCCGTCGGAGGAGCAGTCGGTCTACAACGAAGGCTGCCTGTCGGTCCCCGATCAATATGCCGAGGTCGAGCGCCCGGCGGTGATCCATGCGCGCTGGCTGGACGAGCAGGGCGAGAAGCATGAGGAGCGGCTCGAAGGCCTGCTCGCCACCTGCCTCCAGCATGAGATGGACCATCTCGAAGGCATCCTCTTCATCGACCATCTGTCGCGGCTGAAGCGCGAGATGGTGATGAAGAAGCTCGAAAAGGCCCGCCGCGCCCGCAAGGCGGCCTGATTTCTTCCCATTTCGTCATTCCAGCGAAAGCTGGAATCTCTCTGCCTTGTCTCGATTGTGGAGAAAGAAAGGGAGATCCCGGCGTTCGCCGGGATAAGGAGGATATCGGCCTGAGGCCTCACGCCTCCGCCCAGCGCCGCAGCAGGTTGTGATAGACGCCGGTCAGCTTGATGATCGCCGGATCGTCCTGCCCGCGATCGCCGGCGACTGCCTGGATCGCGGTGTCGAGGTCGAACAGGGTGCGGCGGGCGCCATCGTCGCGGACCATGCTCTGGATCCAGAAGAAGGAGCACAGCCGCTCGCCGCGCGTCACCGGGGTGACGTGGTGCAGGCTCGACGCCGGATAGAGGATCATGTCGCCCGCGCCGAGCTTGACCTTGTGGGTGCCGAGCGTGTCCTCGACCACCAGCTCGCCGCCGTCATAGCTGCCGGGATCGTTGAGGAAGAGCGTCGCCGACAGGTCGGAACGGATGCGGAAGTCGGTGCCGCGCTTCATCCGGATCGCGTTGTCGACATGGGTGTCGAACCGCTCGCCGCCCGAATAGAGGTTGAACAGCGGTGGGAACACCCTGAGCGGCAGCGCCGCCGCGATGAACAGCGGCGTTGCGCCGAGCGCGTCGAGGATGACGCCGCCGGCCTCGCGCGCCGCGGCGCTGTCCTCGGGCAATTGCCGGTTCTTCTTGGCAAGCGCGGACTGATGGCCCGAGGTGGCGTTGCCATCGACCCATTCCGCCTCGGTCACGAGGGCGCGGACATGATCCAGCATGCGGCCCGTCAGGACGCCGGGTATCGCGATCATCATCGGCGGATCAGCCGTTCAGGGTGAAGGGCATGGTGTAGAGGCCGCGTACCTCGACCGGCTGGCCGTCGCGGATCACCGGCTGCCAGCGCCAGCCGCGGATCGCCTGAAGCGCGGCCTGGTCGAGACGGGCGAAGCCGCTGCTCTGCGCGATCGAAATCTCGGCGACCCGGCCGTCGGTGCCGATCAGCAGCCGGACGACGACCGTGCCCTGTTCATGCTTGCGGCGAGATTCCATCGGATAGCGCGGCGGCTTGCCTTCGAGCAGCCGCTCGTCGAGATTGCCGACCATCACCGGCCCCGCCGGCGGTGGCGCCGCGACCGCGACCG
Organism: Rhizorhabdus histidinilytica; assembly: GCF_900167915.1. GTDB lineage: Bacteria > Pseudomonadota > Alphaproteobacteria > Sphingomonadales > Sphingomonadaceae > Rhizorhabdus > Rhizorhabdus histidinilytica. Next base: position 558,287 of record NZ_FUYM01000002.1, read on the forward strand.
GCTTGGGCGGCGGGGGCGCGGAGGTGACGGCGATCGGCGGAGGTGGCGGGGCGATCGTCTGAACGATCGGCGCCGGCGTCACGACCACCGGCTGGACCTTCTCGACCACCACGGGCTCGGGCTTCGGCTTCTCGGCCGGCGGCGCGGGCGGTTCGGCGATCAGGTCGACGACCAGCGGCTTCTTCTTCTCTGCGATGTGGATGACGTCGAAGGTGACCAGCGCATAGAAGGCGACGAGGTGGAGCGCGACGATCGCGGCGATCATGGGCCAGTTGGGCGCGCGATCGGCGCCATAGGCCGAACGCTCGACCGTCACCGGAGGCGGGGCCTTCGCTTGCGAATCGGGCAGGTCGGCGAAGAAGAGCGCACGGCCCTCCGCTCCCGCATCCCTGTCCAGCGTCGCGTGCATCGTCAACGATCGACTCCCTGTCTGCGGCTTCGCTACCGCAGTTCTTAGTGCAAATCAATCGCAATAGCGTTTGATCGCGGTCAACAACCGCGCATTGCGGAGCGTGACGAAACGCCCCGCCATCCCTATGTGTTGGTGATGCGTCGCCCCAAAGCAGCCGGTCTTCCGACCCGCGAACAGATCATCGATTTCATCACCACGTCGGAGGTGCCCGCCGGCAAGCGCGAGATCGCGCGCGCCTTCGGGTTGCAGGGCAATGAGAAGATCGCGCTCAAGGCGTTGCTCAAGGACATGGCCGACGAAGGGCTGATCGACAGCGCCCGAGGCCGCGCCTTCCACAGGATGGGCGGCATCCCCAAGGTAACGGTGCTGCGGATCACCGACGTGACCGACGAGGGCGTGCCGCTGGCGGTGCCCGAGACCTGGCACGGCGAGAGCGGCCCGCCGCCGCAGCTCCGCGTCCGCGAGATGCGCGCGCGCAAGGGCAGCGCGCTCGGCGTCGGCGACCGCATCCTGGCGCGGACCGAGGAAGCCGGCAACGGCTGGATCGCGCATCCGATGAAGAAGCTGGCGCGTGGCGAGGCGCTGATGCTCGGCATCCTCCACCGCGACGGCGACCGGCTGTGGCTGCGCCCGGTCGACAAGCGCGAGAAGCGCGACACGCTGGTGTCCGACGCGGGCGACGCCGATGCCGGTGACCTTGTCCTCGCGGAGAAGGCGGGCCGGCCGCCGCGCATCACCGCACGGGTGACCGAGCGGCTGGGCGATCCCTTCGCGCCGCGATCGTTCAGCCTCGTTGCGATCCACAAGCACGGCATCCCCGATGTTTTTCCCGAGACCGTGATCGAGGAGGCTGGCCTCGTCACCCGGCTCGACCTGGGGGAGGGGCGCGAGGATCTGCGCGACCTGCCGATCGTCGCGATCGATCCGGCCGACGCGCGCGACCATGACGATGCGATCTGGGCGGCGCCCGACGACGATCCTGCCAACCCGGGCGGCTTCCGGGCGATCGTCGCGATCGCCGACGTCTCCTTCTACGTCCGTCCCGGATCGGCACTCGACCGCGAGGCGAAGAAGCGCGGCAACAGCGTCTATTTCCCCGATCGGGTCGTGCCGATGCTGCCCGAGGCGCTGTCGGCTGACATGTGCTCGCTCAAGCATGGCGAGGACCGCGCGGCGATGGTCTGCCACCTGACGGTGAAGGCGAACGGGACGCTGGCGAACTGGCGCTTCGCCCGCGCGGTCGTGCGTATCGCGGCGAACATCGCCTATGAGGATGCGCAGGCGGCGATCGACGGCGCGCCGGTCGCCGGGACATGGGACAAGGCTCTGGTCGATAGTGCGCTCAGGCCGCTCTGGGCCTGCTGGAAGGTGCTGGCCAAGGCACGCGATGCGCGCGAGCCGCTCGATCTCGACTTGCCCGAGCGTCGCGTGGTGCTCGACGAGAAGGGCCGTATCCTGTCGGTCGCGCCGCGTGAGCGGCTCGACGCGCACCGGCTGGTCGAGGACTATATGATCGCGGCCAATGTCGCGGCTGCCAAGGCGCTGGAGGCGAAGAAGGCGCCGGTCATGTACCGCGACCACGAGCCGCCGAGCCGCGAGAAGCTGGTCGCGCTCAAGGACTATCTCGCCACATTCGACATGGAGTTCGCGCTGGGGCAGGTGGTGCGCCCGGCGACCTTCAATCATATCCTGAGCCGGGTCACCGACGATGCGATCCGGCCGCAGATCATGGAACAGGTGCTGCGCAGCCAGACCCAGGCCTATTATGCGCCGCGCAACGCCGGCCATTTCGGTCTGGCGCTGGGCAGCTACGCGCATTTCACCAGCCCCATCCGCCGCTATGCCGACCTGCTCGTCCACCGCTCGCTGGTCGGCGCCTATGGGCTGGAGACCGGCAGGCCCCGGCTGGAGGGGCCGGGCCGGTCGGGCGACATCGTGCCCAGGACCGCACTGACGCAGGAGGAGGCCGAACGGATGACCCCGATCGGCGAGCTGATCAGCCAGGCCGAGCGGCGCGCGATGGAGGCCGAGCGCGAGACGATCGACCGCTACGTCGCCGCCTATCTGTCGACCAGGGTCGGCGAGCTGCTCGACACCCGGATCACCGGGGTCCAGCCCTTCGGCTTCTTCGCGACGGTCGAGGGACTGGGGGGCGACGGGTTGGTGCCGGTGTCGACGCTCGGCGCCGAGCGCTTCCACTATGACGAAGGCGCGCAGGCGCTGGAGGGCGAGGAGAGCGGCGATCGCTACACGCCGGGGATGAAGCTCAGGCTGCGGCTGGTCGAGGCCAATCCGATCAACGGCTCGCTGCGCTTCGAGCTGGAGGAGGGCGCCAGCCACCTGCCGATGCGCGGCCCGCGCGGCACCCGCGGGCCCAAGCGGCCGATGATGGGCCGCCGCGGCCGGCCAGCCAATATTCGCCACAAGGGCGGCCGGCGGCGCTAACTCATCCCGACTCAAAATCCATCATGCCAGCCCCTCGACTGCCTGCAAGGCAGGCGCTCGGGATAGACTTCAGCCAAGGGCTGAAGGCTGGTCTCATGTTTGTCGTCTTCTCAGATGCGATCTGGCCGATGAGAGACATGGACCCCGGCCTTCGCTGGGGTGACGGTGGTTTCAATCCGTGAGGTGCCTCAGAGCCGCGGCAAGGTCACGCCCTGCTGGCCCATATATTTGCCGGCCCGGTCGGCATAGCTGATCTCGCAGGGCTCATTGCCCTGGAGGAACAGGAACTGGCAGGCGCCCTCGTTCGCGTATATCTTGGCGGGGAGCGGCGTGGTGTTCGAGAATTCGAGCGTGACATGGCCTTCCCAGCCCGGTTCGAGCGGGGTCACGTTGACGATGATGCCGCAGCGCGCATAGGTCGACTTGCCGAGGCAGATGACGAGGATGTCGCGCGGCACCCGGAAATATTCGACGGTGCGGGCGAGCGCGAAGCTGTTGGGCGGGATGATGCAGACGTCGGTCTCGCGGTCGACGAAGCTGTTCGACGCGAAATCCTTCGGGTCGACCGTCGCCGAATCGACGTTGGTGAAGATCTTGAACTCGGGCGCCACGCGCGCGTCATAGCCATAGGAGGAGAGGCCGTAGCTGATGCAGCCGTCGCGCCGCTGCGCCTCGACGAACGGCTCGATCATCCCGTTCTTCGTCGCCTGTTCGCGGATCCACTTGTCCGACATGATCGTCATTCGGCTTTAATTCCCCACTGAAACCGCTCATCCTGAGGAGAGGCTGAGCCTGGCGAAGCCTCGTCTCGAAGGACCCTCCGAGATGCCATTTCGTCTTCGCTCAATGGCTCCTCAGGACGAGCGGGTAAAGATCAATCCGCAAGTCCCAGATCGGCCGGCCCGAAGGCATGCGGCAGCAGCTCCGACGCCCGAAAGCGGGCGAAGGCGCCACCGTCGGCCGATCCGCAATAGATGTCGATGTCGCGGCCGCCGAGCTGGGCGGCCTCGTTGATGATCTGGCGGCAGCGGCCGCAGGGCGTGACCAGCGCCGATCCGGCGATCGACCCGTCGCTTTCGATCCGCCCGCCGGTGACGCCGATCGCGACCACGTCGCGCAGATGGCCCTCGCTGTTGGCCGTCGCCAGCGCCACCGTCTCGGCGCAGAGCGACAGGCCGTAGCTGGCATTCTCGAAATTGGCGCCGGTGACGATCCGGCCGTCGGCGAGCAGCACCGCCGCGCCGACGCCGAAGCGCGAATAGGGGGCATGGGCGTTGGTCGCCACGCCGCGCGCCGCGTCGATCAGGACGCGGCCGGCCACCTCGCGCATGTCGACCGGTTCAGCCACGGATGTGCAATACGCAGATCAGGGTGAAGAGCCGGCGGGCGGTATCGAAATCGACCTCGATCTTGCCTTCCAGCCGTTCCTTTAGGAGCTGCGCCGCGTCGTTGTGGATGCCGCGCCGGGCCATGTCGACCGTCTCGATCTGCTGCGCGGTCGAGGTCCGGATGGCCTGGAAATAGCTGTCGCAGATCGCGAAATAGTCCTTGATCGGCCGGCGGAAGCTGGCGAGCCCGAGGATCAGCGTTTCGAGCAGCTCGCCGGATTCCGCGTGGACGTCGATCGCCAGCCGCCCCTCCTCGACCCGCAGCTTGACCCGATAGGGCCCGGCATAGTCCTGGGGATAGGCGCGCAACGGCTTGAAATGATTGCCCTCGAGCAGGTCGAAGATGGCGACGCGCCGCTCCTGCTCGACATCGGCATTGCGCCAGATGATCGTCTTCTCGTCGAGATCGATGGCGATGATGCGCGGATCGGACATTGTCTCGGCCTTAGCCTTGGCGGAGCCGCTTGGCAAAGTGAAGCATGCAGATCCTTGGGGGGTCTGCATGCTTCCAGTTGGCCTCGGGGGAGGAACTCAATCGGCGACGTGTACCGTGACATGGGCGCTCCAGCCGGCGACGAGCGGCCGGTCGAGCCGGTCGTCGATCTGGATGCGGACGGGGACGCGCTGGGTGACCTTCACCCAGTTGCCGGTCGCATTCTGCGGCGGCAGCAGGGAGAATTGCGAGCCGGTGCCGGCGTTGATGCCGATGACGTGGCCCTTGATCGTCCGGCCGGGCATCGCGTCGAGCTCGATGTCCGCGCGTTGGCCGATGCGGACCTTGTCGAGCTGGGTTTCCTTGAAATTGGCGTCGATCCAATAGCCATGGTTGCTGACGATGTTGACCATCGGCAGCATCTGGATCGCCATCGTGCCGGGCTGGAGCTTGTCGGCCTGGCTGATCCGGCCCTCGATCGGCGCGCGGACCTCGGTGCGGGCAAGGTCGAGCGCGGCCTTGTCGCGCGCGGCGACCGCGGCCTCGATCTGCGGGTGGCCGCCGTTGCGCGACGTCCCGATCACGGCGCGGGCCGACTCGGCCTCCGACCGGGCGGAGGCCTGTTCCGCCTGGGCGGCGGCGAGCGCGGCCTTGGCGGCGTCATAGGATGCCCGGGTGGTGAAGCCGCGCGCGAGCAGCTCCTGCTGCCGCGCGAAGGTGTCGCGGGCGAGATTGACGTCGGACACGCTCTTGGCGGTGTCGGCCCGCTTGGCGTGATAGGTGCTCTCTAGCTGGGCGACGGTCAGCTCGGCATTGCCGACGGCGGCTTCCGCCTGCATCAGCGCGATGCGATAGGGCTGGGGATCGATCCGAAAGAGCAGGTCGCCCTTCTTCACCAGTTGGTTCTCGCTCACATGGACATCGGTGATGCGGCCCGCGACCTCGGCGCTGACCTCTACGACATGGGCGTTGACCTGGGCGTTGTCGGTCGAGACGGTCCGCCCGCCGGTCAGCCACAGATAGACCCCGGTCGCCAGCAGCAGCGCCGGCACCGACAGCATCGCCGCGAGCCGCCCGAGCCGCCGCTCGCCGGCCGTGGCCGGCTCGGCCAGCGCTACGTCGCCGGCGATCGAGCGCATCTCGTTCATTGCCGGTGCTCCGCCACGAGCGGCGGATCGCTGCGCTCGTCCTGTTCGCGGAAATGATCGCGGACGATCGTAAGCAGGTCGGTCAGGGTCTCGCGTTGCCTGGCGTCGAGCGGGGCGAGCAGATTATTCTCCATCTCGTTGGCGATGTCGGTCAGTTCCTCGACGAGCGGCGCAGCCTTGTCGGTCAGGTAGAGCCGCCAGACGCGGCGGTCGGCGGGATCGGCGCGCCGCTCGACCAGCCCGCCCTCGGACAGCCGGTCGACCATGCGGCACAGGGTGATCCGCTCGACATCGAGCATTTCCGCGACCTCGCTCTGGGTCGGGCCGTCGGAGCGATCGAGGCAGAGCAGCACGCGCCATTGGGCGCGGGTCAGCCCGCGCGAGCGGGCGCGCGCGTCGAACCAATAGCGGGACTGGCGCGCGATATCGTGCATCAGAAAGGAAACGCGGCGACTCAATTCTGTATGCATGCTTACATTGTGGATACTTGCTGTATGTATTGCAAGCGGGAATATATCCACAGATCGACCCCCGGAACTTTTGCAGGCAAGCGCTTGCGGCGGGGCGCCGGGGCGGGGATAATCGGACCATGGTCGAGCCCGTATCCATCCTGCCGCCCGCGCCGGGCGAGCCGCCCGCCTTGCCGCACAACATCGAGGCGGAGGCCGCACTGCTCGGCGCGATGATGCTCGACAACCGCATCGTCGAGGACATCCAGATCAAGCTCAGGCCCGAACATTTCTTCGAGCCGCTGCACGGCCGTATCTATGAGGCGATCCTGCGCATGCTCGATCGCAACATGCTGGCGACGCCGGTGACGCTGCGTCCCATGTTCGAGGGCGACGCCAGCATGCGCGAGCTGGGCGGCCCGGCCTATCTGGCGCAGCTGACCGGCAGCGGCGCCGCGCTGATCGGCGCGCGCGACTTCGCCAACCAGATCTACGACCTTGCCCTGCTCCGCGCGCTCGTCGCGGTCGGCCGCGGCATGGTCGAAGGCGCGCTCGACACCTCGGAGGAGGTCGATCCCAAGGCGCAGATCGAGCAGGCCGAGATTGCGCTCTACAAGGTCGCCGAGGAAGGCGGCGAGGAGGGCAGCGTCAAGAGCTTCGGTCAGGCCACCAAGATCGTCATCGAGACCGCGAGCGCCGCGCTCAATTCGGGCGGCCATGTCGCCGGCCTCACCACCGGGCTCGAACGGCTGAACGCCAAGATCGGCGGCCTGCATCCGTCCGACCTGATCATCCTCGCCGGGCGTCCGGGCATGGGCAAGACCTCGCTCGCCACCAACATCGCGTTCAACGTCGCACAGCGCTACATCCGTGACCAGCAGGACGGCATCGCCCATACGGTGGGGGCGCCGGTCGCGTTCTTCAGCCTGGAGATGTCGGCCGACCAGCTCGCCGGCCGCGTCCTGTCCGAACAGGCGGAGATCAGCTCCGAGCAGATCCGCATGGGCAAGATGAGCCATGCGGAGTTCGCGACCTTCGCGCGCGCGGCGCAGGACCTCGAGAACCTGCCGCTCTATATCGACGACACCCCCGGCCTGACGATCGCCGCGCTGCGCACCCGCGCGCGCCGGCTGAAGCGGCAGCGGGGGATCGGCTGCATCATCGTCGACTATCTCCAGCTCCTCCAGGGATCGGGGCGCAGCTCGGACGGCAACCGCGTGCAGGAGATCTCGGAGATCAGCCGCGGCCTCAAGACGCTGGCCAAGGAGCTGAGCGTTCCGGTGATCGCGCTGTCGCAGCTCAGCCGCGCGGTCGAGCAGCGCGAGAACAAGAAGCCGGTGCTGTCGGACCTGCGCGAATCGGGATCGATCGAGCAGGACGCCGACATGGTCTGGTTCGTCTACCGCGAGGATTACTACCTCAACCTGATCCGTCCCAAGGAGGCCTCGATCGAGGCCGGCGACAGCGCGGTCGAGGTCACCGCCTTCGAGGAGTGGAAGATCAAGATGGAGCGGGCCCACAACCGCGCCGAGCTGGTCATCGCCAAGCAGCGCCACGGTTCGACCGGCACGATCCCGCTCAAGTTCGAGAGCCGGTTCACCAAATTCTCGGACCTCGCCGACGACTATTACGGGACCAGCGACTTCGACGATTGAGGTGCTCGACAAGCCTGCCGATTCGTGATCTTCTCAGTCCAGGCATCCGCAAGAAGCGGGCTCAGGTGGGGAGAGGGTGCGATCATGGAGCGCATCGATCATGTCATGGACCGCGTGCTGACGATGGCGGTCCTCTGCATGCCGTTCTACGTCATCTACAAGCTGGGGCTGTTCCTGATCGAATAGCCCCGGTCAGAAGACCGGCTCCTCGCCCGGGCGGACGATCGGCTCGCCGTGGATGCCGCACTCGACCTTGTCCCAGCCGCGCCAGCGGCCGGCGCGCGGATCCTCGCCCGGCTTGACCACGCTGGTGCACGGGGCGCAGCCGATCGACAGATAGCCCTGCGCCTCGAGCGGATGGCGCGGCAGCCCGCGCGCCTCGAACCAGCGATCGAGATCGGCCTTGGTCCAGTCGGCGAGCGGGTTGAACTTGATCCGGTCGCCGTCGAGCTCGAACCGCGCGATGCCCGAGCGGGTGGAGGCCTGGAAGCCCTTGCGGCCGGTGATCGAGGCGTCGAAATCCTTCATCGCCGCGGCGAGCGGCAGCACCTTGCGGATCTCGCAGCAGCCGTCGGGATCGTAGGACCAGCGCAGCCCGGTGCCGTCCTTCGCCGCGACCGCCGCCGCTTCGGGCGTGACGTTGCGGATGCCGGTCAGCCCGAGCCGGGCGACCAGCGTGTCGCGATAGGCGAGCGTCTCCGGGAACATCTTGCCCGTATCGAGGAAGATCACCGGGGTCGACGGATCGACCGCCGCGACCAGATCGAGCAGCACCGCCGACTCCGCGCCGAAGGAAGAGACGACGGCGATGCGGCCGAGCAGCCCTTCCTCCAGCACCGCCCGGATCACCTCCTGCGTCGCGACGCCCTCGAAGCGCGCGTTGAGGCGGGCCACGTCCGCAGCGGTGAAGCGCGGCGCGGTGTCGATCCGGTCGATGCGGCGGGCCGTCTCAGCCATGCCGCTTCGCCCAGACGGGCGTGAGGCCGTCGGCGGCCTGCTGATAGACGGCCGGGAAGATGCTCATCGCGCGCTCGGCCGCCGCCGGATCGATCGGATGATCGGGAGCGAAGGAGTCGAAGCCGCAGCGGCGCATGAAGAGGAGCTGGTCGAGCAGCACGTCGCCGACCGCCTTGATCTCGCCCGTGTAGCCGGCCTCGCGCAGGATGCGCGCGGAGGAGTAGCCGCGCCCGTCGCGGAAGCGCGGGAAGTCGATCTCGACCAGGCGAAGCCGGTCGAGCACCGGCACCAGCCGGCGCACGTCCTCGCCCGCCTCGATCCGCACCGACGTCGCGTCGGGCTGGTCGAGAAAGGCGTCGAGGGTCACCGCCGGCTCGTCGGCCGGCTCGTCGTCGCGATAGCGCAGCACCTCAGCCATAGATCGCCTCCTTGAACGGCTCGAAGCCGACGCGGCGATAGGTGTCGAGGAAGCGCTCGCCGTCAACGCGCACCTCGCGATATTTGCCGATCGCACGCTCGATCGCGTTGACCACGCCGTCCTCGTCGAAGCCGGGGCCGGTGATCTTGGCGAGCGCCGCGTCCTCCGCGCCCGATCCGCCGAGCAGCAGCTGGTAATTCTCGGTACCCTTGCGATCGACGCCGAGGATGCCGATGTGCCCGACATGGTGGTGGCCGCAGGCGTTGATGCAGCCCGATATCTTGATCTTCAGCTCGCCCAGGTCGCGCTGCACGTCATAGTCGGCGAAGCGCTCGGCGATCTTCTGCGCGAGCGGGATCGAACGGGCATTGGCCAGGGTGCAATAGTCGAGCCCGGGGCAGGCGATGATGTCGGTGACGAGGTCGAGGCTCGCCGTCGCCAGATCGGCGTCGCGCAGGGCCTGCCACACCGCGTGGAGATCGGCCTTGCGGACGTGCGGCAGGACGAGGTTCTGCGCATGGGTGGAGCGCAGGTCGTCGAGGCTGTAGCGCTCGGCGAGATCGGCGACCACGTCCATCTGATCGGCGCTGATGTCGCCCGGCGTCTCGCCGACCTTCTTCAGGCTGATCGTGGCGATCGCATAGCCCGGCTGCTTGTGCGCATGGACGTTGTGCTTCACCCAGCGGGCGAAATCGGGATCGGACAGGTCGATCTCGTCGCTCAGGCCGGTCTCGAACGCGGGCGGCGCGAAATAGGCCGCGATGCGCTCGAATTCCTTCATCGGAATATCGTCCATCTGCGGCTGGATCGCCTGCCATTCCTCCTCGACCTGGCGGGTGAACTCCTCCGCGCCGAGATCGTGGACGAGGATCTTGATCCGCTGCTTGTGGATGTTGTCGCGGCGGCCGTTGCGGTTCCACACGCGCAGGATCGCCTCCAGATAGGAGCAGATCCGGTTGGCCGGCAGGAAGGGGCGGATCAGCGAGGCGACGAAGGGGGTGCGCCCCATGCCGCCGCCGACATGGATCTCGAAGCCCATCTCGCCCGCGTCGTTGCGGAGGATGCGCAAGCCCACGTCGTGCAGCTTGATCGCGGCGCGGTCCTGCTCCGACGCGATCAGCCCGATCTTGAACTTGCGCGGCAGGTAGCTGAACTCGGGGTGGAAGGTGGTGTACTGGCGCAGCAGCTCCGCCCAGGGGCGCGGATCGCAGATCTCGTCGGCGGCGGCGCCGGCGAACTGGTCGGCCGAGATGTTGCGGATGCTCTCCCCGCTGGTCTGGATGGCGTGCATCTCGACCTTCGCCAGCTCGGCGAGGATGTCGGGGGTCTGATCGAGCTTGATCCAGTGATATTGGAGGTTCTGGCGCGTGGTGAAGTGGCCGTAGCCGCGGTCATATTCGCGCGCGATCCGCGCCAGCGTGCGCATCTGCAACGCGTTGAACGTGCCATAGGGGATGGCGACGCGCAGCATATAGGCGTGGAGCTGGAGATAGAGGCCGTTCTTGAGCCGCAGCGGCTTGAACTGGTCGTCGTTCATCTCGCCGGCGATGCGGCGGGCCACCTGGTCGCGGAATTCCTCGACGCGGGCGTCGACGATCGCCTGGTCGTAAGTGTCGTAGCGGTACATCAGATCACCCAATTGCCGGCGTCGGGATCGACGGGTTTCAGCGAGAGATCGAGGCGGACGGTAGGGCCGAGCGCCCGGATCCGATCCTTGATATGGGCGGGACGGGGCCCCTCGGGCGTCGGCGTCGCCTCGACGACATAGCCACCGTTGACGCGCTGCGCGGCGGTCTCGGCGGCGATCAGCGCATCGCCGGTCTCGCCGACGTCGACCGCTTCCTCGATATGGCGCGACCAGCCGTCGCCGGCCCACCAGATCACCGCCCCGGTCTTGAGATCGTTGCCGGTTACCAGCTTCAAGAATATGCCTCCACTTGCTTGGCCAATGCCGTCAGCCTGTCCTGCGCGTCGGACAGCAGGACTACCTCGCCCACGACGATGATCGCCGGGCTGATCACCTTCTCGCGCTCCACCATGTCGCCGAGGTCCGCGAGCAGGGTGCGCATCGCGCGCGACCCTTCGAGGGTGCCGCGTTCGAGCACCGCGACAGGCATGTCGGGGGCGACCCCGTCCGCCATCAGCTTGTCGGCGATCAGGCCGGCGCAGGTGACGCCCATATAGATGACGAGGGTGCGGCCCTGGCCAGCGAGCCCGGCCCAGTTCTGTTCGGTCAGCCCCTTGCAGGTGCCGGCGACGAAGCTGACCGCGCTCGACCAGTCGCGATGGGTCAGCGGCAGCATCGCCTCCGCCGCGCAACCGAGCGCCGAGGAGACGCCGGGGACGACCTCGACCGGCAGGCCGGCCGCGCGGACCGCCTCGACCTCCTCGCCGCCGCGGCCGAACACGAACGGGTCGCCGCCCTTCAGCCGGACGACCACCGACCCCGCCTTGACATGGGCGATGATCAGCGCGTTGATCGCGTCCTGGGGCAGGGTGTGGCGGTCGCGCTTCTTGGCGACCGAGATGCGCTGGGCCGAGGGCGGCGCATAATCGAGCACGCGCAGGTCGATCAGCCCGTCATGGACGACGACGTCGGCGGCGCGCAGCGCCTCGACCGCGCGCAGGGTCAGCAGGCCGGGATCGCCGGGACCGGCGCCGACCAGGATGACGCGCCCACGCGCTTCGGGATCAAGCAAGGATGCCATGGCCGCCACATGGGCCCTGATGCCGCGCTGCGCAAATCAAGGATGCTTGGGGGGCGGCCAAGTTTTCTTTGCTCAAGGACTTAGCCGGTCTCGTCGCGATGCTTCCCGCGCCCGCGTTCGCCCTCGCGGCACCTCTCCTGCAAGCGTCATTCCGGCGGAGGCCGGAATCTCTGGCGTCAGGAGCGCGCGGCCCTCCCCCCGTAACGGCGCGACGGCGGCACCATCCGCCCCGCATTTTCCGGGTGCATGGGGTTGTGTGTGCGTTTTTCCATTTTTCCCGCCCGGCCCCGATGCGGCGAAGGCCGGACCATCCGCCGCGCCGAACCCCTCGACCAGCCGATCCGTCGCGGCCGGGCTGGTGGCGCGCAGATAGCGGACGACCGACCGGATCCAGGCGGACCGCAGCCCATGCTTCCACGCGTTGCGATTGCCGCGCGGCGCACCGCTGCCCTTGCCCCCGTGCATGCGGCACCGCCGGTTCCCCTTCACCGCAGGCGACCGGCAGGGGAGGCCGGAACGCGTGCGGGCGCCGCAACGGGGAGCGCTGGCGAGGATGGCGGGTTGGCCGGGGGTGTGGGTTTGGAGGTGCATGTCTGTATCTCGAGGCGACGCCTTCAGGCGTGGTTTTGGAAGCCGTCCAGCTTAGTGAGAGGTGGAAAAATTAAAAGAACAAAAATAGAACATTTTGCAGCGAGGAGAGTGGCTGCTGACCGAGGGCGATTGCGCAAGGGCTGCCCGCTCGCAACAGCAGAATGGCTCCGGTGGCAAAAACGGGCTGCCGATCGCGTTTTTTCTCGCTAATGCGGATCAAAACCGAACGAAAGAATTGGTGTCCCGTTCAGCGTTGGCGCGGGAAACGCCAGGCTTCCTCGCCTTCATCCGCTTCAGACTCGACTTTTTTTAGATTCATGCTGCTTATGTGGCGCGCTGAGCATCCCGCGCAGGGCGTCATCTCCCATTGATCGGTCGACATGAATAAACCTCGTCGTCAGTGCATCTTCTGCGATAATCCAGTCGATAGCAAAGAGCACATCTGGTCTACTTGGATGCATGATTTGTTGGTCGAGCAAGCAGCACCGGATACCACTCTACCCACATACGACCGCCAAGCCATTTCGCGAACTCCTGATGGAAAAGAAGAGATTACAGGTCCCAGGCGTAAACCGGGCCGCGTCTTCAACATTCAGGTTAGGGCGGTTTGTGAGCGATGCAATAATGGATGGATGAATCGCCGCGAGGGACAGGTTCGTCCCTTTCTTGAATCTATGATTAAGGGTAACCAAGTCACACTGAGTGCGGCAGACTTGGAAGCGCTTGCTCAATGGTGTGCGCAAAAATTTATAGTGATGGAACATTCCACGCTTGGTACTTCGCTAACCCCAAAAGCAGACCGAGTGGCGTTGCGAGATAACGGGACAATACCTCCCTATTTCCGCATCTACGTCGGCAATCACGTAAGCAGGTCTCGATCTGCAGGTCGGAGACACAGTCACACCGTTGCAAGGTCAACCGCGGGGCCGATTCCACCGTTGGACGGAACGGACCGCAACATACAGACTATCTCTCTCATTGTAGGGAGGCTGTTTCTGCACCTTAACGCTGCGCGATCGAGCGAAATTCAAATTGAGGATTGGGTCATCATTCCTGCTGTCTGGAGCAGATGCCGCATCTGGCCCAATCCCAACGTCGGACTGAGCTGGCCTCGTCGCCCCTTGCTTGACAATCAAGGTCTCGGGCTGTTGTCCCATGTGCTGGATGACATAATCGAGACTAACATTACGAGATGGATACCCTTTCCGAATTAGAACTGGTTTGAGCAAACGCGTTTATCTGGCCTTCTTCCGAACGACCTCGACGGCTTGCAAATCACTTCCGAAAAACTTTTCTAAGAGCGAAGTAAACGGCGGGTTGGACAATTAAAATTTCGGGGACATAATACTAAATTGAAATCTACTGCCGATGTGAAAGCGATACCGAGCTATGGCCCGCCTTTCCCGCATCGTAATCCCCGGCGTCGCGCATCATGTGACGCAGCGCGGGAACCGGAAGCAGCCGATCTTCTTCGGTGACGAGGACCGGAGGCTCTATCTCCAACTCCTGCGCGAGGGCTGCTCCCGGGCGAAGGTGCGTTGCCTTGCCTGGTGCCTGATGGACAATCACGTCCATCTGATCCTCGTCCCGGACGAGGCCGATGGTCTGCGCGCGGCGCTCGGCGAGGCGCATCGCCGCTACACGCGCCACGTCAATTTCCGGGAAGGCTGGCGCGGCTACCTCTTTCAGGGGCGCTTCGCGAGCTATCCGATGGACGACCCGCATCTCGTGGCGGCGGTGCGCTATGTCGAGCGCAACCCGGTTGCAGCAGGGCTCGTCGCGCAGGCGGAAGACTGGCGTTGGTCCAGCGCGCGCAGCCACATCGCGGGCAAACGGATGCCTGACGATCCGCTGACGGATATTGAGGCACTGGGTGCGCATATTCCCAACTGGCGGGCGATGCTGCGGTACGGCGCCGAGGCCGGCGCCGTTGATGTGAAGGGAGAGGCGCTGGCCGAGGCGATCGAGGCGCGGCTGCGCACCGGTCGGCCGCTCGCTGCTGAAGAATGGATCGCGCGGCAGGAGCGGGCCACCGGTCGACAGCTTTCTCCCGCCAAGCGCGGACCAAAGCCGAAGGATGGGAAATTAGTATAGTGTCCCTAAAATATGCCAAGGATTGCACGGCTGCGCAATATGGCTTTGGAGATGGAGATACGCCTACAGGTCTTGATTTTGGAAAATTGGCCTCAGAAATAGGATCGCTGCCAGTATTCAAGCCCCTCGCTGGCATTCCGGTTATTGGTGAATCATCTAAATTTACTAATGTTTTAAATTATACTTCCTTACAATTGGGACTGAACACCCGCTTCGAAGGAGCCGCATTGCGTAATCTCACCAAGGCCGCTTTTGGCAGTGTGCGGGTTGCCACAGTGCTTGGCCGAGCGAACGTCGTGGTTGGCGGCGTCCTGCTGGCTTGGGGCGCCGCTTCAATCGCGATCTGTGCCAATCGAGAGTAGGATTCTTGCCATGCCAAATCTAAATATTGATCAATCAATCGCAATTTTACGAGCTGAAATATCTAAGTATTATGATAAAGAATTCAGTAATATTGATAGCCTTTATATTGATTTATCCATAGCATCTGATGACTTATCGGCAATTGCATTATCTATTGAAAGAAAATATGGAATTAAGTTTGAAAAAAATGAATATAGAGAGATTAATAATGTAGAAGAATGGGCAAGGGTTATCCAGAATAAGATATCAAAACTTCCGAGGGTATGAATTCCGAAATTCCGGGGACGCAAATTCCGGGGACACTATACTGAATTGCAATCCGCCCGCCGACGCGGAAACGAAATTAGTATAGTGTCCCTGAAATTACGGATCGTCCGACATTAGGGTCGCCCCTTCCTCGGCCGAAGCCGTATGAACGAACGACCGCTTTTGGTGCTGCGCAGGACGAGCCGGAACGGCAGTAATTAGGGCGTGAAGCTGACGCTCCAACGGTCGAAGAACTAGCCTGCTCATCTAATAACAAAATCCCCGATCTCGAAATCGGTCGCCAAGGTGTTGAGCGCCATCACGCTGTCCTTCGGGATGTCGCTCGACGGCATGCCGGTGCTGAAGAGGTAGGTGTCGGAACCGACCTGGACCGCCGCGATCTCGTTGTAGCCGGCATGGGCGGTCATCATCGCCTTCGCGTGCTGGATCGCCGCCTCATAAGAGTCGGCGGTGCCGCTCAGCACCGTCTCGGTCGTCGCTCCCGAGACCCCGCTGGAAATTAGTATAGTATCCCTGAAATGGGAGGATGGAAGGGCGGAAGTAGGCTCGCTTCGCCCGCACCCACCCCCCGGCCCCCTCCCTTGAAAGGGAGGGGGAGAAGGGGAAGTCAGGCGCCTTCGAGCAGTTCCTCGATCTCGCCGCGGATCGCTTCGGGCTTCGTCGTCGGGGCGTAGCGGCTGAACACCTGGCCGGAACGGTCGATCAGGAACTTGGTGAAGTTCCACTTGATGCCCTCGGTGCCGAGGATGCCGCGCGCGTTGCTCTTCAGCCAGCCGTAGAGCGGGTGGGCGCCGGGGCCGTTGACCTCGACCTTCGCGAACATCGGGAAGCGGACGTCGTAGCTGGTGCGGCAGAAGGCGTCGATCTCCGCCTCGTCGCCCGGCTCCTGCCCGCCGAACTGGTTGCAGGGGAAGCCGAGCACCACCAGCCCGCGGTCGGAGAGCTGCTCGTGCAGCATCTCCAGCCCGGCATATTGCGGGGTGAAGCCGCACTGGCTGGCGGTGTTGACGATCAGCAGCACCTTGCCGCGCCAGCGATCGAGCGGAACCTCGCTGCCGTCGATCGCGCGGGCCGAGAAGTCGTAGGCGGTCGTCATCGCTGATCCCTCATCGCTCGCTTCCCCTCGTCATCCCCGCTTGCCGGCGTGCGGCATGCGCGGCTTCTCCTCGGCCGGAACCAGTCCTTCGAGCACCGCCCAGAAGCCGGTCACCGCATTCTGCCCGGCCTGGGCATAGGCGCCCGACAGCCGTTCGCGCAGCGCCTCGAACAGCGACGCTTCCAGTTCCGCACCCGCCTCGGTGACGCGGAGCAGGCGCTGGCGCCGGTCCTCGCGGCCCATGCGCGTCTCGATCAGGCCGCGCTCGGCCAGCTCGTTGAGGACGCGGCCGAGCGACTGCTTGGTGATGCCGAGCAGGCGCAGCAGCTCGCTGACCGTGATGTCGGGGTTGCGGGCGATGAAATAGAGCGAGCGATGATGCGCGCGGCCGAGGCCCTGTTTCGCCAGCCCCTCGTCGATGCCGCGCAGCAGGTGGCTATAGCCGAAATAGAGCAGCTCGACGCCGCGCCGGATCTCCGGCTCGCGCAGGAAGAGGGGGGAGGCGGCGCGGAAGCCGTCGGGGGGATTTTGGACAGCCATGTTGACGTATTTTGCCACTGCTTCTAATCCGATGCAACGAAAGAATCGTGCGTGAAAGCGGAAAAATGGCTGAGGAAATAACGTTCGACGATCGCGACGGCTTCATCTGGATGGACGGCGGGCTGGTGCCCTGGCGGTCGGCGAACGTCCATGTCCTCACCCATGCGCTCCATTACGCCTCGTCGGTGTTCGAGGGGGTGCGCGCCTATGGGGGCACGATCTTCGAACTGAGCTGGCACAGCCGCCGGCTGCGGGAGAGCGCGCGGCTGCTGGGGTTCGAGCTGCCCTGGTCGGTCGAGGCGATCGACGCGGCCTGCATCGAGACGCTGGCGGCGAACGGGCTGAAGGACGCCTATGTCCGCCCGGTCGCGTGGCGCGGATCGGAGCAGATGGGGGTGTCGGCGATCCGGACGCGGCCGCACCTGGCGATCGCCTGCTGGGCATGGGGCAGCTATTTCGATCCCGACGCGGCGGGGCTGAGGCTCGACATCGCGCCGTGGCGCCGGCCGCCGCCCTATTGCGCGCCGGTGCAGGCCAAGGCGTCGGGCCATTACATGATCGCGACGATGTCCAAGCACCATGCCGAGGGGCGGGGATTCCACGACGCGCTGATGTTCGACCATCGCGGCCAGGTGGCGGAGGCGACCGCGGCCAACGCCTTCTTCGTCAAGGACGGGGTGCTGCATACGCCGGCGGCGGACTGTTTCCTGAACGGCATCACCCGCCAGACCGTGATCGGCCTGGCGCGGCGGCGCGGGATCGAGGTGGTCGAGCGCGCGATCTGGCCCGAGGAGCTGGAGGGGTTCGAGCAATGCTTCCTGACCGGATCGGCGGCGGAGATCGTCGGCGTCGCCTCGATCGGGCCGTGGACCTTCGGGACGGGCGAGCTCAGCCGGCAGATGCGGAAGGACTATGCCGATCTGGTGCGGGGGCGGCTGGCGGCGGGCTGATCGCTATTCGGGCACCGAGGGCGTCACCCGGCCGCGGTGCCAGGTGACGGCGACATAGACCGCGAGGCCCGACCAGATCAGCGCGAAGGCGAGCATGTGGATCGGCAGCAGCGGCTCGCCGAACACCAGCACCGCGATCAGCAGCTGCAGGGTCGGGCCGACATATTGGAGCAGGCCGAGCTCCGAATAGCGCATCCGGTTGGCGGCGCCGACGAACAGCAGCATCGGCACAGTGGTGACGAGGCCACTCGCCATCACCAGCCAGATCGCCGGGGCATCCGGCCGGGCGAGCGCGTTCGGCATGGTCAGCAGCCAGGCAAGGGCGATCGGCAGCAGCAGCCCGGTCTCGATCAGCAGCCCCTCGACCGGGCCGAGGCCGACGATCTTGCGGACGAGGCCGTAGAGGCCGAAGGTGATCGCGAGGCCGAGCGGGATCAGCGTGCTGCCGCCCTGGTGGAGAGCGAGCGCGGCGACGCCGGCCGCGGCGAGCAGGATCGCGACCGTCTCCGGCCGGCCCAGCCGCTCGCGCAGGAAGACGACGCCGAGCAGCACGTTGACCAGCGGGTTGATGAAATAGCCGAGGCTGGCCTGCAGCGTGTGGCCGCTGTTGACGCTGTAGACGTAGATCATCCAGTTGGTGCCGATCAGCAGCGTCGACGCGACCAGGGCCAGCAGGAAGCGCGGCGTGGCGATCGCCGTCCGGATCGCCGGCCAGCGCTTCGCCACGGTGGCGAGGACCAGCAGGATCGCGAGCGACCAGATCACCCGGTGCGCGAGGATGTCCGCCACCGGAAGCGCCTGCAGCGCGCGGATGAACAGCGGCAGCAGGCCCCAGATGGTGTAGGCGCCAAGGCCCATCGCGACGCCGAGGCGGGTTTCGGAGCGGGACGACATGCAAGGCCGCCTATTGCCGCGCGGACCGAAAGGCAATCGCCCTTCGGCGCGACGCGCGGCGGGCCGTCAGGCCAGCGCCTTCCACAGGCTGAAGACGCTGGTCGCGACGAGGACGATGCCGACCATCGTCAGCAGCCGCTTCGCCGGGATGCGCCTGACGAGCAGCGCGCCGATCGGCGCCGCGAGCAGGCCGCCGATGATCAGGCCGACCGCCGCGATCGTGAAGGCCTGCAGGCCGAGCGTGGCGATGAAGGTCAGCGAGATCGTCGAGGTCAGGAAGAATTCGGCGGTGTTGACGGTGCCGATCGTGCGGCGCGGCTCGGTGCCCTGGACCAGCAGGTTGGAGGTGACGACCGGCCCCCAGCCGCCGCCGCCCGCCGCGTCGAGGAAACCGCCGACCAGGCCGAGCGGGGCGATCACCTTCGCGGGCTTGTGCTCGGCGCCATGGTCCATCCGCCAGGCGCGCCACAGCAGGTAGATGCCGATCCCGACCAGATAGGCCATCACGAACGGCCGCGCGACCGAGCCGTCGATATTGGCGAGCAGATAGGCGCCGACGATGCCGCCGAGCATGCCCGGCAGGACGAGCCGCGCGAACAGCCGCCAGTCGACGTTGCGCTGGGCGATGTGGCTGACCGCCGAGGCGGCGGTGGTGAAGGTCTCGACCAGATGGACGCTGGCGGAGGCGCGCGCCGGGGCGATGCCGATGACGCTGACCAGCAGCGTGTTGGTGATGACCCCGAACGCCATGCCGAGCGCGCCGTCGACGACCTGCGCCACGAAGCCGACGCCGATGAACGGCGCCAGGGCCTGGAGATGGGCGAAGGTGAGTTCGGGAAGCGAGAAGGAGAACATGCGACTGATCTTCCATCCAAAAAATCCCGGCCGGCGCCTCTCAGGCACCGACCGGGGCAGGAAAGCAAGGTAGCTTTTATCGGGGGGCGGCTATCAGAACTTCGCCTTGACGGTGGCACCCCAGGTGCGCTGATCGCCGAGGGTGCCGGCGATCAGGCCGACATTGCCCGGGGCGACCTGCAGAAGATCGATATATTTCTTGTCGAAGGCGTTGCGGACCCAGCCGAAGATGTCGAACCGTTCGGTGCGGAAGCCGGCGCGGAAGTTGACCACCACATAGCCCTTCACCTCGGTATAGGCCGACGGCGAGGCGTTCGAGTTCCAGTGCGAGCGGTAGTTGCCGTCGGTGCCGACATAGGCCTGGCCCTCGTTCGCCAGCAGCTCGACCGGGACATTGGCCTCGGCGCCGAAGGAGGCGGACCAGCGCGAGACGCCGGGGAGACGCTGACCGGAAATGTCGCACTGCCGCGGGCTGAGCGCACCCGGCACACCGGGCTGCGAATAGTCGGGCGCGGCGCCGGCCGGCTGGAGCGTGCCGCCCGACAGCTCGGGCGGGCAGGGCGCGTTGACGAACTTCTTGTACTTCGCGTCGGTGTAGGCACCGCTCACATAAGCGAGGAAACGCTCGCTGGGATTGATGCGGAAATCGGTCTCGATGCCCTGCGAGCGCACCTTGCCCGCATTGGCGAGATAGCCGCGCACCGTGCCGAACTGACCACCGTTCACGGTCGCCTGGAAATTCTTGATGTCGGTGCGGAAGGCGCTGATGTTGAAGACGGCCTTGCGATCCCAGAACTGGGTCTTCAGACCGACCTCGAAGTGATGGACCGATTCCGGCTTCACCGTGCTCGCCGAGAGATCGGGCACGTTGGCGCTGGTCAGCGGCAGGCCGTTCTGGTTGATGCCGACGGTCTTGAAGCTCTTCGCATAGGTGGCGTAGCCGAGGATGCCGGGCGCGAACTTGTAGTTCACGTTCAGATCATAGCTGAAGTTCCACTTGCTCACCGACGGGCTGGTCGACTGCGGCTGGTAGACGCCGCACTGGGCCGCCAGGACGGTGCCCGCCGCCGGAGCCGGAGTGCAGCTGATCACCTGGCCCGCGCCGTTGGTGACGACGCGCTGATAGAAGCCGCTCTTCTTGTCGTAGTTCAGGCGGACGCCCGGCTGGATGGTCAGGGCGTCGGTCACCTTCCAGGCGAGCTGGCCGAAGGCCGCCGCGCTGGTGCTCTTGAGATATTGCGTGTTGGTCGCGGTCAGGCCGTTGAGGATGCTGGGGTCGTTCGCCTGGGCGCCGCTCAGGCTCCAGCGGCTGGCGTCGATGCCCTGGGCTTCGGTGCCCTGGGTGTCGATGCGCTGCTTGAAGCCGAACAGGCCGACGACGAAGTCGATCTTCTCGCCCTCGTAATTATAGCGGAATTCCTGGCTGTACTGATCCTGCTGCGACGGGTTCTGCGACTTGGCGACGATCGACAGGCCGGTGAAGTCGCGGTCGTTCTCCGGCTTCCAGTCCCAGAAGCGCCAGGCGGTGATCGAGGTGATGGTACCGGAGCCGACGCCCCAGACCGCCTTGAGCGACACGCCGCCGATCTTGTTGCCGGCGTTGAGGCTGGAGTCGAGATCGGTCAGGCGATCATAGGGGTTGCGGCTCGGCACCTGATAGTTGCGGCCGGCGGCATTGGCGGCGGCGACGAGCGCGTCATATTGGCGGGAGAGCGCGCGCTGGGTCCGGCCGACGCGGACGAAGGTGGTGCCGTAGCCCAGGGGATCCTGCTTGCTGTAGTCGCCCGACAGGGTGATCTTGAGATCGTCGCTGGGCTTGAACAACAGGGTGCCGCGCACGCCGAGATTGTCCTGCTCGTTGATATATTGCCCGGTGGTGACGTTGTAGAGCGTGCCCCGGCGCGAGGTCACGCCACCGGCGACGCGCACCGCGACCTTGTCGGACAGCGGGCCCGACACGGCGGCCTTGGCCTGCTTGAACTCCAGGTTGCCGGCCGTCACCTCGGCGCGGCCCTCGAAATCGAAGGTCGGCTGGTTGGTGGTGATGTTGATGGCACCGGCAGTGGTGTTCTTGCCGTAGAGCGTGCCCTGCGGGCCGCGCAGCACCTCGACCTGGTTCACGTCGAGGAAATCGAACACGGCGGCGGCGACGCGCGAGTTGTAGACGTCGTCGACATAGATGCCGACGCCCTGCTCGAAGCCGTCGCTGGTCAGGCCGAACGGAACGCCGAGGCCGCGGATGTTGACCGAGGTGTTGCGCGGGTTGGACGAATAGACCTGCAGGGTTGGGGCGAGCTGCTGGAGCTTCAGGATGTTGAAGTTGCCGGTGCTCTCGATCTGGTTGGCGCCGACCACCGAGATCGCCAGCGGCACTTCCTGCGCAGTTTCCTGCCGGCGACGCGCGGTCACGATGATCTCGCTGTTGGCGCGCGGCGATTCGAACTCGGAGCCTTCCACGGCGGCGGTGGCCGCGGCCGGCGCATCCTGCGCATGGAGCGGAGTGGTGAGGCCGGCCAGTGTGGCACTCGCCAGGAGCAGTTTCTTCATGATGTCCCCCTTCTCAAATCATCCGTTCGCCCTTGGGCCGATGGGGAGAGCGGGGTGGGCGCCCGCTCTCCCCGCCCCGGGGAACTGTCGGGAGGAGGTTTATCTCTACTATTCGAGAAGAGAAGAAAGAAAATCTATCTTTAAGGTAGATAAAAGGGTTTTGATGGGGTTAAGATATTGATATTACTCGATTTTAAATTTCCGCTCGCTTCGACCGGCGCGCCGGTCAGAGCGTCGCCTCGATGGCGCGGGCGGCCTGGTCGGGGTCATCGGCCTGGGTGATCGGGCGGCCGATGACGAGGATCGACGCGCCCTGGTCGAGTGCCTGGCGCGGCGTCATGACGCGCTTCTGGTCGGCATGGCCGTTGCCGTCGGCCGGGCGGATGCCGGGGACGACGAAGAAGCCCTGCGGCCACAATTTGCGGGCGGCCTTCACCTCGTTGCCAGAGCAGACCACGCCGTCGAGCCCGGCCTGCCTGGCGAGCAGGGTGAGCCGCTCGACCTGGGCATGGGTGTCGGGGGCGACGCCGATCGAATCGAGGTCGTTGCCGTCGAGGCTGGTGAGCACGGTCACCGCGACGACCTTGGTGCCCACCGGTGCGGCCGCCTTGGCATCCTCCATCATCGCCAGCCCGCCGGCCGCATGGACGGTCAGGATCGCGGGCTTGAGGCTCGCGAGCGCCTGCACCGCCTTGGCGACGGTGTTGGGAATGTCGTGGAGCTTGAGGTCGAGGAAAACGGGCAGGTCGAGCGCGGCCATCTCCCGTACCCCGGCCTGGCCGTGCGCCGAGAAGAATTCGAGCCCCAGCTTGATCCCGCCGACATGGTTGCGGACCCGCGCAGCGATCTCCCGCGCGCGGGCGATGTCGGGCGTGTCGATCGCCACATAGATGGGACTGCGGGTCATGCTTCGGTTCCAGTGGGCGGCGGGGCCGCGATCGGTTCGGACGCCGCGGGCGCGGGCGGGGCCGCCACTAGCGCATTACGCTCGAGATTGTCGATCCTGCGATGCAGCCGCCACAATTTGGTGCGGTGGACGGCATAGGTCGGCAGGAAGCCGATCAGGATGCCGAGCAGGAGGAGGACCGGCAGCTTCACGTCGGCGGTCAGCCCGGCCCACAGGTTGATCGGCACCGGCGCCCAGTTCCGCAGCGAGAAGATCACCGCGATCACCGCCAGGACCACCCAGAACAAGGTCTTGAGGAAATGCATGGTCCCGCTTGTCCCCCAGCCGTCCGGCGCGGTCAAGATGCGGGGGATCGTCACGCGTTTGGTCCGATCTCCTCCTCGATCGTCGCGATCTGGTCCGGGATCGCTTTCAGCCGGTCGCGCTCCTCGTGCAGGATGGCATGGAAAAGGGTGCGCTTGAGCGTGGCGACGTCTTCCTCGGCGAGCGTCTCCCCTGCGGGGATCGTCGAGACCAGCACGTCGATCATCCGCTCGGCGCCGTGGAGGCGGCCCCACAGATAGTCGTTCTCGCGGTAGGCGCGGCTGAAGAAGGCGCCGAACAGGTTGAATTCGATCCCCCTGAGCGTCGCGGCCGCGCCGCCCGTCCGGATCGAACCGCAATCGTCGGGGGAGATGCGGTCGACCTGGATGGCGTGGAATTCCTGAGCCCCCTGCAGCCGCATCAGCGACAGGGTGGCGAGGTCGAAGAAGCTGAAGCCGAGATAGCCGAGCAGGAGGCTGCGGCGATCGGCCCTGGACAGGCGCGGCAGCACCGCAGCGATCGCCCGGTCGGTCTCGACATCGAGCGCCTCGAGGGCGCGGGTCGCGGCGATGCTGGCGAGCGCGGTCTCGGGATCGTCGGCGAAATGCTGCGCGGCGGCGGCGACCGGCCGCTCATAATGGTCGCGCATCTGGAGGTTGAGGAAGGGCGCCAGCGATCCGTAGATCGCGTCGCGCGCGGCCTGGAGCGCGGCCTCGTCGCTGCCGCCGTTGCCGGTTTCGATCTCGGTCAACCGGTCGGCCAGGAAGCGCAGCCGGCGGATGCGGAAGCCCAGGTCGTGCTGGCGGAAGAATTCGAGCAGCGGCTCGGCGGTGGCGCCGCCGCTCAGCGCGTCCCGCTCCTCGAAGCCCTTGTCGCGCATATAGGCGCCGATCCCCGCCCGCACCGCATGGCGGAAGCTGTTGTCGTCGCCGCCGCCGATCAGCGCGATCGTCGAGGCGAGTTCATCGGCGATGATCGACAGCTTGAGCTGGCCGTAGCCGGCATAGGTGAAGCCGGCCTGACGCGCAGCCTGCTCATGCGCGCGCGACCGCCAGCTTCCGAGCCGCTCGGGGCTGGGGCGGTAGAGCAGGATCTGCCGCCCCATCGCGGCTTCGACCGCCGCCTCGACCTCCGGGCGGATCGCGTCGATGATCCGCCTGGTCTGGGCGATCCGCGCGGAGCGCTGCTCGATCAATTCCAGATTGTCGCGGATCGGCTGTTCGCGCGGGATGGTGGACATCGCGCCGAAGATGGTCGCGAAGAAGCCAGGCAGGCGCACCACGCCGTCACTGTAGCGTTCGGGCGGGGCGTGTGCGTTGGCGGTGGGATCGAGATAGAGGAAGCGCCGGTCGACTTCGCGCCGCGCAGGGCGGTTGCGCAGCGCGTCGATCGCCGGGCCGAAGGGCGCGTTGGCGAGGACCGAGCCGTCGATCAGCACCAGGTCCTCGGGGCTGCCGCTCGCCGCCGCGCTGGGAAAGATGCGGTGGAGGAAGGCCTCGCGGCCGTGCCAGTCGCGCTTGCGCGCCTTCAGCACCTTGTCCATCTCGGCAACGTTGAAGGGTGGGAAGGCGCCGGGAAAGCTCGCTGTGGCGCGACCCGCGAAGGCCAGCTCGATCGGGTCGGCGAGCAGCCGCTCACCGATGCCGCGATCGGTGAAGCCGATCGTCAGCCGGTGCTCGCGCTCCTCGGCCAGTGCAGGGCTGTGCAGCCGCAGCCGCTGGTCATAACCGTGGAAGTCGGTGACCGTGACCGACACGTCGAGCGGTTGGCGATCGGGCAGCAACGGCGGCCCCGCCGGCCCCTCCGCCATCGCATCGAAGGCGTCCAGGATCAGATTGGTGAAGGTCACGCCGCCGAAGGGCGGGTGGAACCAGCGCGCCCGGACGAAGCCCGACAGCTTGCGGCGCACCTCGGCCCGGGTCTCGGCCGACACGGTGCGTTCGACCGTGCCGCCGCGCTTGCGCGCCAGCATCCAGGCGAAGGGCAGCGCCCACAGCTTGGTGAACCAGCGCAGCGGCCGGGCGTCGGGATCGAGCAGCACCTCGACATCCGCCTTCTCCAGCCACAGCGTGGTCAGCGGCTCGAGCGACTGGCCGGTCGAGATGGCATGGCCGAGGAAGATGCCGTTGAGACCGCCCGCGCTGGCGCCGGCGATGACGTCGATCAGGACGCGGACGCGGACGCCCTTCTCCGCTTCGATCTGTTCGAGCAGGCGGCGATAGATCGCCTCGCTGCCGACCGAGGCGGGCGCCCCGTCGTGGAAGGCGCGGCTGGCACGCGCGAGCCGCCACAGCTCCTTGGTGATCCCGTGCATGTACACGGCCAGGCTGACCCCGCCATAGCAGACCAGCGCGAGCCGCAATTCCTTCTCCCGCATGTCGGGCGATGTCCCACATATGCCGTTCGATGCCAAGGGAGGCGACACGATCCTGTCGGCAGCCTCTCATCGTCATTCCCGCGAAAGCGGGAATCCACGGTCACGGAGCATTCGATCTCTTGCGGGCCGCCGTCCATGGATTCCCGCTTTCGCGGGAATGACGGGGTAGGAGTGGGATGGTCGGGGCGGGATCGCGGTCGGCGGTTGCCCTTGCGGGTGCGGCCCGCTATGTTCTCGCTTCGTTCATATGAGGACCGGAATGGCGAAGCCGCAGAAACGCTATGTCTGTCAGGCCTGCGGCGGCGTCGCGACGCGCTGGCAGGGGCAATGCGCCGATTGCGGCGAATGGAATTCGATGGTCGAGGAGGCGACCAACGTCACCGTCTTCTCGGCGAAGCACGACCTGCGCACTGGCGGGCGGGCGATCACGCTGGTCGGGCTCGATGCCGACATACCGCTGCCGAAGCGCTGGACGACGGGCATCGCCGAGTTCGACCGGGCGCTCGGCGGCGGGCTGGTGCCGGGATCGGCGACGCTGATCGGCGGCGATCCGGGGATCGGCAAGTCGACGCTGCTGCTCCAGGCGTCGGCGCGGATGGCGATGGCGGGGCAGCCGGTCGCCTATATCTCGGGCGAGGAGGCGGCTGACCAGGTGCGGCTGCGCGCGCGGCGGCTCGGCCTCGGCCAGGCGCCGGTGCAGCTCGCCTCGGCGACGTCGGTGCGCGACATATTGACCACGCTGGAGAAGGCGCCGCCGTCGCTGCTGGTGATCGATTCGATCCAGACGATGCACAGCGACCTGATCGAAGGCGCGCCGGGCACGGTCAGCCAGGTGCGCGCCTCCGCCCAGGAATTGATCCGCTTCGCCAAGGAGCGCGGCACCGCGCTGGTGCTGGTCGGCCATGTCACCAAGGACGGCTCGATCGCCGGCCCGCGCGTGCTGGAGCATATGGTCGACACGGTGCTGAGCTTCGAGGGCGAGCGCAGCCACCAGTATCGCATCCTCCGCGCGGTCAAGAACCGCTTCGGCGGCACGGACGAGATCGGCGTGTTCGCGATGGCCGAGGCCGGGCTGGACGAGGTCGCCAATCCGAGCACGCTGTTCCTGACCGATCGCGGCGAGGAGATGAGCGGCGCGACGGTATTCCCTGCGATCGAGGGCACCCGGCCGGTGCTGGTCGAGATCCAGGCCCTGATCGTGCGATTGCAGAGCGGGGCGACGCCGCGGCGTGCGGTGGTCGGCTGGGATTCGGGGCGGCTGGCGATGATCCTCGCCGTGCTCGAGGCGCGCTGCGGGCTCAGCTTCTCGACCGCGGAGGTCTATCTCAACATCTCCGGCGGCTATCGGGTGTCCGATCCGGCCGCCGACCTCGCAGTCGCGGCGGCGCTGGTCTCGGCGCTGGCCGAGCGGCCGGTGCCAACCGATTGCATCGCCTTCGGCGAGGTCGCGCTGTCGGGCGAGGTCCGCTCGGTCGCGCATGCGAACCTGCGGCTGAAGGAGGCCACCAAGCTCGGCTTCGGCAAGGCGTGGGGACCCAAGGCGAAGGACGGGCCGCCGGCCGGCATGCGGCAGGAAAGCTTCGCCAGCCTCGGCGCGCTCGTTGACCATATCCTCGGCCGCCGGTAGCTAACCAGCCCTATGAGCGGATTGACCGGTCTCGACATCATCGTGCTGCTGGCGATCTTCGGCGGCGCGATCTTCGGCGTGATGCGCGGCTTCGTGACCGAGGTGATCTCGCTGTTCGCCTGGGTCGCGGCGATCGTCGCGCTCAAGCTGTTCCACGGCGTCGCGACCAAGCTGCTGATCCATGTCGTCGGCAATCCGAGCGGGGCGAGCGTGCTCGCCTTCGCGCTGGTCTTCCTGATCGTCTATGCCGGGGGCAAGCTGATCGCCGGGACGCTGGGCCAGCGGATGCGGAGCTCGGTGCTGGGGCCGCTCGACCGGGTGCTGGGCTTCGGCTTCGGCGCGCTCAAGGGGCTGATCATCGTCACCCTCGGCTATCTGCTGATCAACCTCGGCTACGACACGCTCTATGGCGCGGCGGCCGAGCGGCCCGGCTGGATGCGCACATCGCGGACCCATCCGCTGCTCAACGCCACCGGCCGCGCGATCGTCGACTGGGTCGGCAACCGCCGCAAGGCGGGCGGGCTGATCGGCGATGGGAATGAAGCGGCGAAGCCGGCGGAGCAGGCCAAGCCGGCCGGGGAGTAGGCTTCAGAAGGACTCGTCATGCCGGCGGAGGCCGGCATCTCGGGAGAGGAGAGACGAGCGCGAGGCAGGAGCCGCCTGAGATGCCGGCCTCCGCCGGCATGACGAACGGATGGGGCCTTCTAATCCCGGAAGTTGAGCTCCAGGGTCACGTCGCTGGGGTCGTTCACCAGGATCTGGCGGAGCTGGTAGGCGGGCAGGTCGAAGGTCCTGTAGGGCGCGCCGTGCGCCTCGATCCGTGCCACCATCGCGTCATAGTCGTCGCAGTGGAAGGCGATATGGTCGACCGCGCCGCCGCCCTTCATCGCGTCGGGATCGAGCGGCCCTGCCAGGTCCCCGAGCCGGTGCCGGATTTCCTTCAGCGAGGCGTCGCGATTGTCGGTGTCGAGGTCGATGACGTGGATGACCGCCACGTCGCTGTCATCGTAGAGCCAGACGCCCCGGTTCATGCCGGGCACCGGGCCCGCGCGAAGGCCGATCACCTCCTCGTAGAAGCGGATCGTCGCCGCCAGGTCGAAGCTGCGGATGTTGCAATGTTCCAGTCGGGCCATGGTCTTCCTCTCTCGGGGCGATCCTAGAGCAATCTGCGCGATTCCCATATCGTGCAGATGGTTTTTCGCGTCTTGCGTAAGCCGATGCCTATTTCGTCGCGCGGCGCCGATGCTTGCATGGCTATTTGTTCATGATATGTTCTTATCATGAGCGACTCGGCATCGATATTGCCGCCGGCCGTCAAGGGCCGGGGGGCGGCCAGCGCGCGGCCCAGCGCGCGCTTCGACGACCGGGGGCGCGAGGACGACGGCGACTGGTTGGACGCGAGCGCGGCGATCGACGGGGAGGGGCCGCCGCTCCGTACCGAGGTGACGATCGAGAAGCCCAAGACGATCATCACGCGCAACCGATCGCCCGACCTGCCGTTCGACCGATCGATCAATGCCTATCGCGGCTGCGAGCATGGCTGCATCTACTGCTTCGCGCGGCCGACCCACGCCTATCAGAACCTGTCGCCGGGGCTCGACTTCGAGACCAGGCTGTTCGCCAAGCCCGACGCGCCCGCGCTGCTGCGCCGCGAGCTGGCGAAGCGCGGCTATCAATGCACGCCGATGGCGATGGGGACCAACACCGATCCCTATCAGCCGATCGAGGAGCGCTACCGGATCACGCGCGCGGTGATCGAGGTGCTGGCCGAGCATGATCATCCGCTGGTGATCACCACCAAGTCGGCGCGGATCGTCCGCGACATCGACCTGCTCGGGCCGATGGCGGCGAAGCGGCTGGCGGCGGTGATGATGTCGGTGACGACGCTCGACCCGGTACTCGCCCGCCGGATGGAGCCGCGCGCCTCGGCCCCGCGCCAGCGGGTCGCGGCGATCGCCGCGCTGGTCCGGGCGGGGGTGCCGACCTCGATCAGCGTCTCGCCGATCGTCCCCGCGATCAACGACCATGAGATCGAGGCGATCGTCGCCGCCGGCGCGGAAGCGGGCGCGCGCGCCGCCTTCTCGATCGTCGTGCGGCTGCCGCACGAGGTGGCGCCGCTGTTCCGCGAATGGCTGGAGATCCACTATCCCGACCGCGCCGCCAAGGTGATGGCGATGATCGCGGCGATGCGCGGCGGCCGCGACAACGAACCCAATTTCTTCGACCGTTTCCGCCCGCAGGGCGCCTATGCGGCGGCGCTGCGGGCGCGCTTCAAGCTCGCCTGCCGCCGGCATGGGATGAATGCCGAGCGGTTCGAGCTGCGCACCGACCTGTTCCGGGTGCCGACCGATCAGTTCAGCTTGTTCTAGGGGCGGCCGACCCGCCCGCCATGCCGGCGGAGACCGGCATGACGCGATAGGGCGGGCGCCAACCGCTTGTTTCGCCTGCGTTTCCGCAACCCTGTAGCGGCTGGATCGTTCTGACCGGCGATTCCCGGAAAAGCAGGAGAGATGCCATGTTGGAGGAAAAGACCACCCGCAGCTTCGCGATCGGCGCCGCCGCCGGCCTGACCGCAGGGCTTGCCGCGAATGCGGTGCGCAAGATCTTCGTCCAGGCGCCGACGATGATGGCCGGCGAGTGGGACGATGCGCTGGCGGCCGAGCATCGCGCCGTGCTCAAGCTGTTCGACGAGATACAGGCGACGGAGGAAGGCCATGGCACGCGCCGCTCCCTGCTCCTCACCCAGATCGCCCATGCGCTCGCCAAGCATGCGCTAGAAGAAGAGAATGCGGTCTACACGACGCTGCGCGTCCACGGGCAGGTGGCGGACGCCGACCGGCTCAACGGCGATCATGGCTATGTGAAGCAATATCTGTTCGAGCTGGGGCAGATGGCGCCCGAGCACCCGCTGTTCCTCTCCAAGATCGGCGATTTCCGGTCGATGCTCGAGGAGCATATGCGCAACGAGGAGGAGACGGTCTTCCCCAAATTGCGCGGCGTGCTGACCGAGGAGGAGAATGGCCGGCTGACAAAGGCCATGAACATGGAAGGGCTGAAGATAGCGTAGTTTGTTTGGCCCCCAGGCGCCGGGCGGCCCGTCCGCGGGCCTTGGCTTTCGCGAGGATACCGCGGCGCGCGTTCGCGCTTGCAGAGGCCGCTGACGTGGCCTGGTCGCTCATCCTGGCTGCCCGTTACCGTTCGGTCAGGCGGGGCATCAGCTCGACGAAGTTGCAGGGCATGTGGCGGCTGTCGAGCTGGGTGACGAGGATGTCGTCCCAGCCGTCCTTCACCGCCCCGGTCGATCCGGGCAGCGCGAAGATATAGGTGCCGCGCGCGACGCCGGCGGTGGCGCGCGACTGGATCGTCGAGGTGCCGATCTTGGCGTAGCTCAGCCAGCGGAACAGTTCGCCGAAACCGGGAATCTCCTTGTCCCAGACGCGGGCCAGCGCCTCTGGCGTGACGTCGCGGCCGGTGACGCCGGTGCCGCCGGTGGTGATCACGCAATCGACCTGCGGGTCGTCGATCCAGCCGTGCAGCCGCGCGACGATCCGGTCGACATCGTCGGTGACGATCGCGCGGTCGGCGAGGATGTGCCCGGCGCCCTCGATCCGCGCGACGAGCGTGTCGCCCGACTTGTCGGTGGAGAGGTCACGGCTGTCCGACACGGTCAGCACCGCGATGCGAACGGGGTGAAAGGGGAGGTCTTCCTTGATCGGCATGCTCGGTCTCTCTCGTCACCCCAGCGAAGGCCGGGGTCCATGTCTCTATCCGCGAACGAAGATCATCGTGTGGGAAAACAGACATAGATGCCAGCCTTCAGCCTTTGGCTGAAGTTCATCCCGAGCGCCTGCCTTGCAGGCTGTCGAGGAGCTGGCATGACGGGGAGGGGAGGTCAGTCGGCCGCCGCCGTCGCGCCCAGCGCCGTCAGGCGGACGGCGGCCCGGCCCGGCATGCCGGGGAAGCGCGGCCACAGGCCCTGCGAGATCGCCGTCAGGCTGGCGGCCTTGGCGCCGCTGTGGCGCTGATACATCCAGTAGTTGCGCAGCACGACCGCGACATAGGCGCGGGTCTCGGCGAAGGGGATCGATTCGATGAACAGCAGCGGATCGTCGAGGCTGCGGCCGCGCGCGTTCCAGTTGGCGACCGAACCGGGCCCGGCGTTGTAGGCGGCGATCACCTTGGGCAGCAGCCCGCCGGTGCCGCTGTTGTCGGCCAGCTCGCGCAGATAGGCCTGGCCCAGGTCGATGCTGGTCGCGGGCTGGAACAGCGAGGCCGGATCGACGGTGCGGCCGAGGTGGCGCGCGACCATCTGCGCGGTGGCGGGCATGAGCTGCATCACCCCGCGCGCGCCGGCCGAGCTGATCGCGTCGGTCTTGAAGCGCGATTCCTGGAGCGCGTGGGCGAACACCAGCGCCTTGTCGACCTGCCAGCCCGAGGCCGGGGTCCAGGCGGGCATCGGGTAGCGCGCCGCCGCCGAGAGCTGCGCGCCCGACGGGCCGTTCTGCGCCAGCCAGATCTGCGCGGCGGGAAGATCGAGCCGGGCGGCGAGGTGGATGAGCGATTCATGGTCGCGGCTGAGGCCGATCTTCGCCTGGTGGCGGAGCATGTCCTCGGCGAGGCCGGTCTCGCCGATCTCGGCGAGCGCGGTCGCGCGGCGGACATTGGCGATCGCGCCGATCGACGCCCAGTCGTTGGCGGTGAGCTTCATGCTCGCGCCGCCTTCGTCGGCAAGGCCGAGCGCGGCCTGGGCGATCAGGCCGTAGAAGCTCTCCTTCATCCGCGCGGCCGAGCGCAGGCGCGGCTCGATCCGCTCGGGATGGCCACAGGCCATGTCGGCGCGGCTCGCCCAATAGAGGCCGGCGGCCGTCATCTCCGGATCGCGGGCGCGGCCGGCGACCTCCTCGAAGGCGGCTCCGGCGGACTGGCAGTCGTGCTGCCGCCAGGCGGCGAGGCCCGAGACCCAGCTCGCCTGCACCGCCCAGTCGCCGGCGCCGGGCCGCGCCTGATCGGCGAGGCGGCGCGCGGAGGCGTCGTCGCCCGACAGATAATAGGCCCAGGAGACGCGCTGCAGCCATTCGGCCTGCGCCTCGGGCGAGAGCTGGCCGAGGCGGTCGTTGACCAGCGCCTCGGCCTCGCTCGGCCGGTCGTCGCGCAGCAGCGGCGTCGCGACCTGCGCCAGCGCGGCGGCGGCCCGGTCACTGCGCAGCGAGCGTGCCGACTGGCGCTTGGAGGGGCCGGCATAGCGGACCAGATCGCGGGTGACCGGCAGCGCCGCCGTGGCGAGGCCGCGGCGGGAGGCAAGGGCGGCGAGCTGGGCGGCCTGCGGCAGATCGGGCGCGGTGGCGACGAGCTGGACGAGCTGGTCGTCCGAGACGCGCGGCGATCCCTTGGCGAGGATCAGCTCGGCCTGGGCGACGTTGCTGAGTGGTCCGGTCGGGATCGCGTCGATGCCGGCCTGGGCGGCGCTCCAGTCACCGGCGCGGATCGCGGCGAAGATCGTGCGATAGGCGGTGCGCTGATCGGCGGTGAGGCCCGACACGATCGGCAGCGGCTGGGCGGCGGCGGCGAGGCCGACCGCGGCGGCGGGCACGGCCACCGCGTTCTGGGCGGCGGCGGCGGTGAAGGGGGCGAGGGCGATCGCGCCGGCAAGCAGATATCTACGCATCATCCGAGGAGCTTCATCAGGAGTTGCAGGTCTTCCCAGGCGCGGCGCTTCTGCTGGGGGTGCTGGAGGAGGGTGCGGGGGTGGAAGGTCGCGACGGCGCTGACCGCTCCCCCCTGGAGCTGGACCTCATGGACCCGGCCGCGCGCCTCGACGAAGCCGAGGTCGAGGAAGGTGCGCGAGGGCTGCTCGCCCATCAGCAGCAGCGCGCGCGGCTTGGCGAGGAGGACGTGGTGGCGGGCGAGCCGGCCGAACAGCGCGCCCTGGCTGCGGTCGACGAAGCCGCCCGACGGCCGGCCGGGCGCCATGGCGGAAAGATAGAGCGACTGGCGGTCGCGCCCCATCGCGCCCAGCATCTTGTCGAACAGCTCGCCGGCCGGGCCCGAGAGCAGCCGGCCGTTCGCCGGGTCCTCGGCCTCGGGAAGGTCGACGAGCACCATCAGCCCGGTCGCCGGATCGCCGGAGGCCGCGACCCGCGCAGACATCGGCATCATGATCTCGTCGCTGGTGGCGAGCCACGACTGGAAGCCGGCGAGCGTATCGGGGAAGGCCGGTGCGGCGGCGCGGGCGGGGGCATCGGCCCGGATCGGCGCGGCGGCGGGCGGCGGCGCGGCGGCCGCCTGCGCTGGCGCCGCCGCTGCCGGAGCGGGCCGCGCGGCGGGCGGAACGACGCGCGCGAGCCAGTCGCGCGGCGCCTCGTCCACCAGCACGTCTAGCCCTGCATCCTCCCACCAACCCATTAGGCTCGTGATTTCTGCGGCCGAACCGAGATTTGCCCCCAAATCCATATGGGACATCTAAAGGAATGGGTTGACGAAGGCGTCAATCTGCGGGCAGCGGCTTTGGGGCATGACGTTTGAATGATGCGATGACCGGATAGCAGGACAAGGACGAGGAAAATGTCGACGCGCGAATCGATGGCTTATGACGTCGTCATCGTGGGCGCCGGGCCCGCGGGACTGGCGGCTGCGATCCGACTCAAGCAACTCGCCGCCGAGGCAGGACGCGAGATCGGGGTCTGCGTCCTGGAAAAGGGATCGGAGGTCGGAGCCCACATCCTGTCGGGGGCGGTGGTCGATCCGATCGCACTCGACGAGCTGCTGCCCGACTGGCGGGAGCTCGACAGCCCGCTGACCGTGCCGGTGACCGAGAACCACCACTGGATACTGACCGCGAAGCGCCAGTTCTCCATGCCGCACATCGCGATGCCGGGCTTCATGCACAACAAGGGCACCTACACGCTGTCGCTCGGCAATCTGTGCCGCTGGCTGGCGGGGCAGGCCGAGAATCTGGGGGTCGAGATCTTCCCCGGCTTCGCTGCCGCCGAGATCCTCTACAATGAGGACGGCTCGGTGAAGGGCGTCGCCACCGGCGACATGGGCATCAGCCGGGAAGGCGAGCACAAGCCCGACTACCAGCCGGGCATGGAGCTGCACGCGCGCTACACCTTCTTCGCCGAGGGCGTGCGCGGCCATCTGTCGAAGATGCTCAAGGCACATTTCGATCTGGAGGCCGACTGCCAGCCGCAGACCTATGCGATCGGCATCAAGGAGCTGTGGGACATCGACCCCGACAAGCATGTGCCGGGCCGCGTCATCCACACCCAGGGCTGGCCGCTCACCGACGAGGTCGGCGGCGGCTTCCTCTACCACCAGGCGAACAACCAGGTCGCGCTCGGCTTCGTGGTCGGCCTCGGCTACAAGAATCCGCACCTCTATCCGTTCGAGGAATTCCAGCGCTGGAAGCAGCATCCGAAGATCCGCGAGATCCTCGAGGGCGGCCGCCGCGTCTCCTATGGCGCGCGCGCGATCAACGAGGGCGGCTGGCAGGCGGTGCCGAAGCTGGTCTTCCCCGGCGGCGCGCTGATCGGCTGCTCGGCCGGCTTCGTCAACGTGCCGCGCATCAAGGGCAGCCACACCGCGATGAAATCGGGCATGCTCGCGGCCGAGGCGGCGTTCGACGCGATCGTCGCCGACCGGACCGGCGACGAACTGGCCGCCTATCCGGACGCGCTGGAGAACAGCTGGATCGCCAAGGAGCTGAAGATCGTCCGCAACGCCGAGCCGTTCATCGCGAAGCTCGGCCCGGTCGCGGGGACGCTGCTCGCCGGCATCGACATGTGGATGCGCAACCTGGGTATCGGTCTGCCCTTCACCCTCAAGCATCACAAGGACAATGAGGGGATGTGGCGCCAGGACGTCGCGCCGAAGATCGACTACCCCAAGCCCGACGGGGTGATCAGCTTCGACCGGCTGTCGTCGGTGTTCCTGTCGAACACCAACCATGAGGAGGACCAGCCGGTCCACCTCCAGCTCAAGGACCCGAGCGTTCCGATCGACATCAACCTGCCCTGGTACGATGCGCCCGAGCAGCGCTATTGCCCGGCCGGGGTCTACGAGATCGTCGGCCGCGACGAAGGCGAGCCGCGCCTGCAGATCAACGCGCAGAACTGCGTCCACTGCAAGACCTGCGACATCAAGGACCCGACCCAGAATATCAACTGGGTGACGCCGGAAGGCGGCGGCGGGCCGAACTATCCCAACATGTGAGGTGACGGCGGGCCGGGGGAAACTCCGGCCCGTCCTCGCTCGGCCCGGCATGACGGACGGGGCGGAGCAGGCGCGGCGTCAATAGGGCGCGCAGGCGTCATATTCGCCCGCGCGGCAAGCCGCGACGCGCCGGCGCCATTCGGCGCGTTCGCGCTCATAGCGTTCCTGCGCGCGCCGGTTGGCCGCGCGGACGTCGGCATTGGAGCGGTCGCGGCGGTCGACCACCGACTGGGCGCGGCGATTGAGTTCGATCGTGCGGAGCCGGTCGGCGCGATGCTCGGCATCCTCGGGCTGGGCATGGGCCGCGCCTGCGATCGCGGCCGCGAGGAAGGCGAGGGGCAGCGACAGGGCGAGCAGCGGGCGGGTCATGCGCGAACGCTTGCCGCAGGCCGGCTTGCGCCAGGCTGAACCGCGCCGCGCTTGCGTTGTCGGCCGCGCCTCGATATGCGCGCCTGCGATGTCCACTCCGCGCAAGACCCTCTCGCTCAGCCGCGTCGTCGCGCCCGCCGAAGGCCCGGCGCTGACCGGCGATGCGCAGATCATCGCCCAGGCGGTCCGCCGCAAGCTGGCGATCACCGCCGTGTACAACCGCACCAGCATGGTGATCGCGCCGCACATCCTCTACACCAAGCATGACGACCTGTTCATCGACGGTGTGGTGACGCTGCGCGACGGCAAGGTGCCGGCCGAACCGAAGCTCGGCACCTTCAAGCTGGCGGGGCTCAACAATGTCTCGCTGACCGTCGACAGCTTCACGGTCCAGCCCTTCTACGATCCCGCCGACGCCAAATATGAAGGCGTCACGGTCGCCAAGGTCGACTAACCTCGATCCGGTTCGGACGGAATCGGACCGAGGCCAGTCTTTGTTGGTTTTCCGTGATTTCCGAGTCGGCCGATGGCCCATCGGCCTTGAAATCACTCGCTAACGCAAGCGGCTGGCCAGTCGCCACCAGTCGGGGCGGTGGGCGGCGACGGTGTGGTCGGCGGCATCGCGGTCGGCTTCCGATCCGAACAGCGCGAAGCAGGTGGCGCCCGACCCCGACATGCGGGCGAGGATAGCGCCCGGCTGCGCCGCGAGCAGCGCCACGACCTCGCCGATCACTGGATGGAGCTTCGTCGCCGGCGCCTCCAGGTCGTTGCGCCCGGCGAGCGCCGCCGCGAGCGGGTCGCCCGGGGCGAGCGGGCCGCGGTCGATCCGGTCCCAGGCTGCGAAGACCGGACCGGTCGGCAGGGCCACGCGCGGGTTGACCAGCAATAGCGGCAGGCCGTGGAGGCCATCAGCCGCGATCAACTCGAGCCGGTCGCCGCGCCCGTCGCCGCGCACCGTGACCGATCGGACGCAGGCGGGGACGTCGGCGCCGAGCGTTGCGGCGAGCGCCATGACGCGGGGGTCGTCGGGCGCGATCCCGTAGGCGCGGCCCAGTAGCCGCAGCACCGCCGCGGCGTCGGCCGATCCGCCGCCGATCCCGGCCGCGACCGGCAGCCGCTTGTCGAGCCGGATCGCCGGTTGCGTTTCCATACCGGCCAGCGCGCGCAATCCGTCGGCGGCGCGCATCACCAGATTGTCCTCCGGGTCCTCGCCCGCCAGCGCCGGGGCGAACGGCCCGGCCAGCGTCAGCCGGGGCTGGCCGGGCTCCGCCGCGACGATGTCGCCATGCTCCGCGAACGCGAAGATCGTCTCGATATCGTGATAGCCGTCGGCCCGGCGGCGGCGGACGTGCAGCGCCAGGTTGATCTTGGCGTGGGCGACCTCGATCGAGGCCCCCGCACGGTATTCGCCCGCGATCGTCATTCGGTAAGAGCGCGCGATCAGTTGGCGCTGAGCCGGTCGCCGGGGCCGTCGGCCAGCTTGCGCTTGATCCTATCGCTGTCGGCCTTGTCGGCCTGGACCAGCGCCGCGCGCCAGGCGTAGCGCGCCTCCATGCGCCGGCCGACCGCCCAATAGGCGTCGCCGAGATGCTCGTTGATCACCGACTGGCCCGGCTCGCCCGCCACCGCGCGTTCGAGCGCGGCGATCGCGCCGGGATAATTGCCGCGCTTATAGTAGAGCCAGCCGAGCGAATCGGCGATCGCCGCGTCGTTGGGATCGAGGCTGCTCGCACGTTCGATATAGGCCTGCGCCTCGGGCAGGTTCTCGCCGCGGTCGAGCATGCCATAGCCGAGATAGTTGAGGATCACCGCCTGGCCGGGCGCCAGCTTGCTGGCCTGGCGCAGCAGCTCCTTGGCGCCTTCCCAGTCGCCGGACCGGTCGAGCGCGCCGGCCTGGAGGAACAGATGCGCCCAGTTCGGCACGCCCTGCGCCGTATCGATGTCGATCGCGCGCTGATAGGCCTTAACCGCCTCGGCGGGGCGATTGAGATCGGCGAGGATGCCGCCCAGCTCGACGAAGGTAGCGGCGCTGGCGCCAGGCTGGGCCGCCGCCTTCTGCGCATCGGCGAGAGCGGCCTGGCGATTGCCCATCGACAGCAGGATACCGCTGCGTTCCTGTCGCGCGGCTTCCCACAGCGGGTCCTCGGCAGGGACGGTGTCGAGCAAGGCGAGCGCCGCGTCATGATAGCCGTTGGCGGTCAGCAGGTCGGCGGTGGCGATGATCGCCGCGGCATTGCCCGGCGCCAGATAGCCGCCGATGCGGGCGAGCTGCAGCGAGACGGGCGAGCGGCCGTCACCCTTCACGTCGATCGCGAGCTGCGCGAACAGGTCGGACAGGCCCAGCTCGGGCGTGTCGATCGCGCCGAGGAGCGGCTTGCCGGCGTCGAGCGTGGCGCGGGCCCGGATCAGCTCGGGCGTCTGGCCTTCGAGGATACCGCGCGCATTGGCGAGGTCGCCGCGCTTGGCGAGCAGCGCCGCGGCCGCGAGCTGGAGGCGCAGCGAACGCACGTCGTGCGCCGCGACCAGCCGCCGCAGGTCCGACAACATCTCATAGCGGCCCATCGCGAGCGCGATCAGTAGATGATGGTCGCGCGAATAGGCGTTGGAGAGTTGCGAGCCGCCGGTCGGTGCGGCGAGCCTGGCGGCGTCAGGCGCCTGGCGGCCATAGGCGACCCAGCCGCGCATCACCGGCGCGAGGAAGCCGAACACCTGTTCACGCTCGATCCGCCCGATCGTCGCATTGGCCCGCTTCCAGTCATGTGCGGTGACCGCCTCGGCGAACAGCAGCAGCGTGCCGTCGGGGGGCAGGGCGCCGAGCCGGTCGAGTTGTGCGGCGGCGAGCCCGGCGAGCTTGTAGTTGCCCGCGGTCAGCGCCTGGCGATAGGTTCGGAGCGCCAGCCGCTTGTCCTGTGGCGACGCCTGGAGCAGGCGGGCATAGCTGGCAGCGGCCGCATCGGGCATGCCGGCGGCGTCGGCGAGCCGGGCACGGACATATTGCCGCATCTCGGCAGAGGCATCATTGACGATGGCCTGGGCCATGGCCGGCCAGGCCAGCAGCAGCCCCGCGGCGATGGCGACCTGTCCGCGTTTCATTCCCATCTCCGGCTCCGAACCATGTCTCCCCCGTCTACCCCAGCGGGGCGAGGCTCGGCCAGCCCTCAAACGCGCGGTCCGTCGCGGTCCTCGTATTTATCTGCTATTGCGAGTGATTATCAGATTTGTTAGATCATGGGGCCTGATGAGAACGCGGCCCCGCCCCGGGCCGCAAGGCGCCGGTCCGCTGCCCTAACCTTCGGTTGGCCACGGCCGGAGAGCGGGCCGGCGCCACCCTTTCCGACGAGCGGCCAGGACTGTGGCGTCGACGACCGGCCACGCTACAAGGGGCGCATGATTCGCCATCTCCTCCCGATCGCGCTGGCGCTGCTCGCTGCCGCGCCCACCCAGGCCGTTCCGGCTTCGTCGCTGGTGAAGGTCGCGCTCAAGACCAGCGAGGGGACGATCGTCGTCGCCGTCGACACGAAGCGAGCGCCGATCACGGCGAACAATTTCCTGGCCTATGTCGACCAGAAGAAGCTCGACGGCACCACCTTCTACCGGGCGGCGCGCGCGATCGGCAATCCGAAGCGCGGCTTCATCCAGGGCGGCGTCCATCGCGACGCGCGCCGGTCGCTGCCGCCGATCCGGCACGAGCCGACGACCAAGACCGGCATCCGCCATGTCGACGGTGCGATATCCATGGCGCGGCGCGAGCCGGGATCGGCGATGGGCGAATTCTTCATCCTGGCGGGCGCCGCGCCGGCGATGGACGCGAAGCCCGGCGGCGGCGACGCCAATGCCGGCTATGCCGCCTTCGGCAAGGTGGTATCGGGCATGCCGGTGGTGAAACGCATCCTGGCCGTGCCGACCTGGCCGGGCGGAGCGGGGGCGATGAAGGGCCAGCTCATCAAGCGGCCGGTCAAGATCATCGAGGCGAAGCGGATCGGCTAGGATCGCGGTCGCCTGTTTTCCCCATCCGTCCGTCATTCCCGCGAAAGCGGGAATCCATGGACGGCGACCTGCTAGAAACTCGAATGCTCCGTGACCGTGGATTCCCGCTTTCGCGGGAATGACGGAAGAGGGGCCAGGTCGAACCCTAGCGCGCGGCGTTGGCGAAGGTGCCGTCGACCCAGACCAGCGGCGAGATCTCGTCATGGTTCACGACATGCTCGACCTCGCCGATGAACAGCGTGTGGGTGCCGACGTCGAGCCGCTGGGTGGTGCGGCAGACCAGGCTGGCCAGCGCGTCGCCGAGCACGGGGATGCCATCCGGCCCGGCCGTCCAGCCGCCGTCGTCGAACCGCTCGAGGCCCTTCTTCTTGCCGCTGAAGATTCCGACGAGGTCGCGGTGGCGATCGGCCAGCAGGTTCACGCAGAAGCGCTCCTCCCCCATCAGCACGGGGTGGATGCTGGCGGTGCGGTTGACGGCGGTCAGCAGGGTCGGCGGCTCGGCGCAGACCGACATCACCGCGGTCGCGGCCATCCCGGTCCAGTTCTCGCCCTTGCCCGACGTGATCAGCGCGATCGTCGTCGCCAGCCGGCGCATCGCATGGCGGAAGCCTTCCTTGATCTCGTCCTCGCTCACCTTGGTCTCCTCCTCGCTTTTCAAGCGGCGCTAGAGAATAGGACGGCCGGGCGCAATCGCCTCGATGCGCGATCGATCGTTTTGCAGCCTTCCGGCACCGCTTTTCTTTTGCTGGCCAAGCGCGTATGGCGACGCGAAATCCCGAAGATCAGCCTGAATGAGGAACGAGTTTGGCCAAGGAAGAATTGCTCGAAATGCGCGGGCAGGTCGTGGAACTGCTGCCTAATGCGATGTTCCGCGTGAAGCTCGAGAACGACCATGAGATTCTCGGCCATACCGCCGGAAAGATGCGCAAGAACCGCATCCGCGTGCTGGTGGGCGACGAGGTTCTGGTCGAGCTTACCCCTTATGACCTGACCAAGGGTCGCATCACCTATCGCTTCAAATAAGGGGCGGGGGTCTCCCTTGTCGTCAGACCCGTCCCCGTCCGATTCCCCTATCGTCCTAGCTTCGGCCAGTCCCCGCCGGGCCGAGCTGATCGCCCGGCTGGGCCTGGCGCCTGCCGCGATCGATCCCGCCGACATCGACGAGACGCCGCGCAAGGGCGAGTTGCCTGCGCCCTATGCCGCACGCATGGCCGCCGAAAAGGCGGCGCGGGTGGCGGCGCGCCATCCCGGCGTCGCGGTGCTCGGCGCTGATACGGTGGTCGCCGCCGGCCGGCGCATCCTGCCCAAGGCCGAGGCGGAGGCCGAGGCGCGCACCTGCCTGCAGCTGCTGTCCGGTCGTCGCCATCGCGTCCATTCGGCGGTCACGCTGATCGATGCGGGCGGCACGGCGCGACACAGGCTGTCGACCAGCATCGTTCGTTTCAAGCGGCTGACGGCGGCGGAGATCGAAGCCTATCTGGCCGGCGGCGACTGGCGCGGCAAGGCGGGCGCCTATGCGATCCAGGGCTATGCCGAGAGCTGGGTCGCGATGCTGGCGGGCAGCCATTCGGGGGTGATGGGCCTGCCGCTGTTCGAGACGCGCGCGCTGCTCGTCGCGGCGGGGCTGTTGCCGCCCGGCCCGCCGTCGACCCCCGATGCGTGAATGGCTCTACGAGGCGGGGATCGGGGAAGCCCGGGCCGCGCTCGTCGAGGATGGCATCATCATCATGGCCGAGATCGAGCCTGACGATGACGGCGCGCGCGCCGGCACGATCGCCGAGGCACGGCTCGACCGTATTGTCGTGCCCGGCCGCCGCGCGATCGTCCGGCTCGATTCGGGCGAGGAGGCGCTGATCGAGCCGGTGCCGAAGGGCGTGTCCGAAGGCGGACGCCTGCTGGTCGAGATCCACCGCGTCGCGCTCGCCGAGACCGGGCGGACCAAGCTGGCGCTGGCGCGGCTTGCCCCCGAGGGCGCGGCGCCCGCGGCAGGCCCCGATCTGCTGGCGCGGATCGGGGTGGGAGGCGATCCGGTGCGGCGGCTCCAGGGTCACCAGGCCGACGCGCTCGAAGCGGCGGGCTGGTCCGAACTGATCGAGGAGGCGGGGAGCGGGGAAGCGGCGTTCGACGGCGGTGCGCTGCACCTGTCGCTGACCCCGGCGATGAGCCTGATCGACGTCGACGGCTGGCTCGACCCGGCCGCGCTGGCGCTGGCCGGGGCGGCGGCGGCGGCACGGATGATCGTGCGGCACGGCCTGGGCGGGTCGATCGGCATCGACCTGCCGACCGTCGAGGGCAAGGCGCTGCGGCAGGCGGCGGCGGAGGCGATCGACGCGATCCTGCCGCAGCCGTTCGAGCGGACGGCGGTGAACGGTTTCGGTTTCCTCCAGATCGTCCGCCGACGGGCGCGGCCATCGTTGCCCGAGCGGTTGCGGCGCGATCCCGTGGGCGCGGCCGCCCGCGCGCTGCTGCGCCGTGCCGAGCGGACGCCGGGGGCGGGCACGCGAACGCTGACCGCCGCGCCGGCGGTGATCGACCGGATCGCGGGCCGGCCGGCGTGGGTGGCGGAGCTCGAACGGCGGCTGGGCGCGCCGATCGTCTTGCGCGGCGACGCCGGGCTCGCCATATCGGCGGGCCATGTCGACGCGCAAACCCCCTAAATGCCCCGGCTGCGGCAAGGCCCCGGCCGAGAAATTCGAACCTTTCTGCAGCCAGGGCTGCCGCGACCGCGACCTGCTCAAATGGCTGGACGAAGGCTATCGCATCCCCGGCCCACCGGCCGATCCCGAGGGCGAATAAAAAAGCGAAAAGCGGGCTGGACAGAGTGCGCGACCCGCCTCTATAGGCACGCCTCCAACGCGCGAGTGCCCAGGTAGCTCAGTTGGTAGAGCATGCGACTGAAAATCGCAGTGTCGGTGGTTCGATCCCGCCCCTGGGCACCATTTTCCTCCCTTTGACAGCATGATGTTATCAGCCGCTTTCGCTGTGCCGCGATTAGCCGCGGGAATGCGGGGCCTTGCGCGGTTGCGGACATCGGGCGCTGTGACGGGGAGATGTTTTCAGGCCCACGCAAGCGGCGTGATCTGAGCGATCTTCTCCACAGGCCTCAATTCGCAGTCGGCGGATGCGATGCAATTCGATCGAGAGGACCACGCTGTCATTTTCCTGATCGAAATGACTACGGTGCCCGATACCCGAGCCTCACCCCCAACGCCGCCACGGTGTCGAAGATGTCGATGAGATATGGGTTGGCGTTGGCGATACCATTGTCGTCCGGTCCATTCTCTGGCCCAACGCGTGTTGCTCGTTAAAGTTTGCAGATGTTACGTAGCCGTTGTTCCGCGCGAATGCCGCTTTCCTGGCCTAAGATTCATGACGTCACGGGTGAGTGGCGGACGCGCCTGCCACTGGAGCATGGGACATGAAGGTGGTCCAGGCAGTGCCGGGCAGGCTGCGCTGGTCGTTCCGGCGAGCGGAAGATTGGCAGCCGGCAGGGACTTCTCAGCCCCGGCCGGCCGCGGCTTCGGCCGATGGGCGCGCGGAGGCGCGGTAGGTTTCCCAGGCGGCGCCGGCGGCGAGCAGGTCGGCGGTGGCGGTGCCGACCGACTTGAACAGGGTGATCTCCTGCCCGTCGCGTCGCTGCCCCGCATGGGAGGCCAGCGTCGCCAGATCGCCCAATATGGCGTCGGGCGTGATGACGCCGTCGCGCAGCGGGGCGATCAGGTCGCCCGCCTCGGCCAGGGCGCCTTCCCGCGTATCGACGAAGATCCGGCATCGCGCGATGCCGTCGTCGTCGATCTCGCGCATGTCCGGCCGGTATCCGCCGACGAGGTCGACATGCATGCCCGCGCGGAGCCACCGGCCGTGGATGAGCGGCTGGGTCGCCCTCGTTGCCGAGCAGACGATGTCGCCCCAGCCCACGGCCGCCTCCAGGTCGGCCGCGACCTCGATCTCGATGCCTGGAAGCCGCTTCCGCACCTGTTCGACCGCCTGCCGGCAGCGCTCGACGTTGCGCGCCCAGACGCGCACCTGGCCGATCGGCCGGACCGAGGCGTGGGCGGCGGCGAGATAGGGGATGAGGTGGCCCGCGCCGAGAAGGGTGAGCCGCGCCGCGTCGGGCCGGGCCAGCCGGCTGGCGGCCGCGGCCGACACCGCCGCCGTCCGGTGCCCCGTCAGCGCGTCGGCATCGATCGTCGCGAGCGGCACGCCCGTCGCCAGGTCGAACAGGGTGAAGAGGCCCTGGATCGAGGGGCGCCCGGTTCCGGCGTTCTCGGGCGTGATGGTCAGGATCTTCACGCCGGCGAAGCGATCGGAGATCGCCGGCATGACCAGCAGCTCCCGCCCGTCCGGCGCGTCGATCCTCTGTCGAAGGGGCGGCCTTTCGGCCGCCCCGAACGCCATGAGCAACAGCTCCACTAGATCGATCCGCTGGAAGAGCCGGGCCATCTCGGCCGCATCTAGATGAAGCAATGTCGTCAATCCCGCCCTGCCCACATGCCCTGTCGACGGTGTCCGGTTACAGCGACAGGCTGACCGTCGCCTTGATCGTGCGCGGCCGGATCACGCCGAGGTTGTCGTAATAGGTGCCCAGCCCGCCGAACGTTTCCCCGTAGAAACGCGGGAAGGTATAGTCGTCGGTGATCCCGCGCTTGTCGAAGACGTTGTCGGCGGAGAGGGTGAAGCT
Source organism: Rhizorhabdus histidinilytica (assembly GCF_900167915.1). Classification (GTDB taxonomy): domain Bacteria; phylum Pseudomonadota; class Alphaproteobacteria; order Sphingomonadales; family Sphingomonadaceae; genus Rhizorhabdus; species Rhizorhabdus histidinilytica. Next base: position 602,959 of record NZ_FUYM01000002.1, read on the forward strand.
CCACTGGTCGGTCTTGACGCCGGCGCGCAGCGCGACGGTCGAGAAGCCGGGCAGCAGGACATAGGGCGTGTTCACGCTCGCCTTGTAGCTGTTCGGCCGGTTCGAACTGGCGGTGAAGGTGCTGCCGACGAAGCCGTCGAGGCTGTTCGACAGCGCCCATTCATAGTCCGCCGTCAGCGATCCGCTCCAGCGCGGCGTGCCCGCCATGCGCTCGCCCGGCGCCGCGCCGACGCCGGCCCGCTCGTCGGTGGTGATCTTAGCGGCGGTGTAGGCGAGGGTGCCGGAGAAGGACAGGCCGTCGATCGGGCTATAGGTGCCCGACGCCTCGAAGCCCTTGCTCTCGGCCTTGCCGTTGTTGCCGCGGAAGGTCTGGAAGTTGACGATCAGCGGAAGCTGGATCGACGACCATTTGATGTAGAAGCCGGCCAGGCTGAAGGTCAGCCGCTTGTCCGCCGTGCTCGCCTTCAGGCCGAGCTCGTAGTTGGTGAGCTCCTCCGGCTCGAACTCGGTCGGAATGACCTGGCCGACCCGGAAGAAGTTGGGGCCGCCGGCGCGATAGCCGCGGGAGACGTTGCCGTAGAGCAGCACGTCTTCCATCGGATGGTAGCGGCCGGTGACGGTCCAGGTGATGGCGTCGTCCTTGGACGCACCGCTCCTGCCGTTGAAATTGCCGTCGTTGCCGTATCCGAACCCGTCCTGCTTGTTCTCGCTGTAGCGCAGGCCGGCGGCGATGTCGAAGCGCGGGCTGAAATAGTAGGTGGCGTTCGCGAAGCCCGCCTTCTCCTCATATTTCGCGATCGTCCCGCTGAAGAAGTCGACCGAATAGAGCCCGGTCGCGAAGTCGAGGATGAGGTCGGTGCTGGTGCGGTTGTAGCGCTCGTTGGTGTAGTAGAAGCCGAGCTGCCACTCCAGGCCATGGCCGCCCGCGTCCTTCGATTGCAGGCGCACTTCCTGGACGAACTTCTTGTTCTCGCCGTCGCTCGCGAAAGAGAAGCGCGTGTTCGGCGCGAAGGACGGGCCGTTCGACGTCCGCGCATATTTCTGGTCGGTCCAGCTCGACGTGGAGAAGGCCGTCGCGAAGCCGAAATCATAGCTGATCGTCGCGTTGTACAGGTTGAACCGGTCGCGGATCAGCTCCGGGATCGGGCGCGACTGGGTGAGATCGCCGAACGCCGGCGTCAGCGTGGTGCGAAGCCCGTCGACCGACGATTCGCCGCCGACGTTGAGCCGCTGGGTGAAGGCGCTCAGCCGGATCTTGAGGCCGTCGACCGGGCGCAGTTCGAGCGATGCGCGGCCGCCCCGGTTCTTGGCGAAGTTCACGTCCTTGTCGTTGAGCGCGACATTGTCGATGAAGCCGGCGTCCTTGCGATAATTGGCGACGACGCGCAGGGCCGCCCATTCGGCGATGGGGATGTTGACCATGCCCTTGCCGGCATAGTCGGTGCCGCCCTTGTGGACCGCGCCGGTGCTGGCCGACATGGCGGCGGCGAACCGGTCGAACTCGGGCGTGTTGGTGACATATTTGATCACGCCGCCCAGCGCATTGGCGCCGTACAGGGTGCCCTGCGGCCCCTTGAGCACCTCGATCCGGCTCATGTCGAACGGATCGAGATCGGGGTTGAGCTCGCCGGCGAGCGCGGCGGTCGCGGCCGCGGTGATCGGCGTCTCGTCGAGATATTGGGCAACCGAGCTGCTCGGCTGGGTGGTGCCGACGTTGATGCCGCGGATGCTGATCTGGGACCGGCCGGGGGTGACGCTCTGGAACGACAGGCCCGGCGTGAGGCGGGAGAAGTCCTGGAACGAGCTGATGCCGAGGTTGGAGAGGCGATCGCCGCTGAGCGCGGTGATCGACGAGCCGACGTTGGAGATGCTCTCGCTCCGCTTCGAGGCGGTGACGATGATCTCGGCCTCGGCCGATGCCGAGTCGGCCTCGCCCGCGGCGGGCGCCTGGGCGATGGCCGCCTGCGAAGATACCGCCAGCGCGGCCGCGGCGGCTGCCCGCAAAAGCACCGAATGGACGGTCGGCCGGCGCCTGGAGGTGGCATCCGACATCGAGCTTACCAACGTGATCATAGCGACGCCCCTTTTTTTGTTGCTCGCGGAATGTGCCGAAGATGGTACAATATGTCCAGTATTTTTCCGAAAAGGAAAATAATGGCGCAGTTCCGCCATATCTGCACGGTCCTGGCGACGCGGCTTGGGCTGATGCCGCAAGGGGAATAAGGCGCGCGATCATATTGCGTGGCCTTTGGCGGGCTTGTACAAATATTGACGAATTTGACGAAGGAGCAAAGATTTGGCCACCGCTGCCAAGCGCAACCCCGCGAGAACGACGCTCGGATCCGCCCTGCGCTCGATTCGTCGGGAGCGGGAGTGGAGCCTCGCGGAGATGGCCGCCAAGACCGGGCTGTCGACCTCGTCGCTGTCCAAGATCGAGAATGGGCAACGGTCGCTGACCTACGACAAGCTGGTCGAGCTGGCCGAATCGCTGTCGGTCGACATTTCCCGGCTTTTCAGCGCGGGTCCCGTGCCGTCGGGCCTCGCCCATTTCGCCGGGCGCCGGAGCGTCCAGCGCGAGGGCGACGGCTTCGAGATCCAGGCCGGCGTCTACACCTACAGCTATCTCGCCTATGACCTGATGCGGAAGCGCTTCACCCCCGTGCTGATGGACATCCATGCGCGCTCGATCGACGAGTTCGACGAGCTGGTGCGGCATGAGGGCGATGAGTTCGCCTATGTCCTCGAGGGCGAGGTGGAGGTCCACACCGAGATCTACGCGCCGCTGCGGCTGAAGGTCGGCGAGAGCGTGTTCTTCGACAGCAAGGTCGGGCACGCCTATGTCAACGCCGGCGACGGCCCCGCCCGCATCCTCTGCATCGGTTCCGAGGCGGGTGTGCGCGGCGACGGCGTCATCCAGTTCGCCCAGGACCATCTCGGCGAATAAGGCGGCGGCAAGGGCGCCCCGCGTCCGCCGATCCGGCCTCCTTCCCGCGCGGCGCGCGGCCGGGGCGGTCCGATTTTCCTTTATGTGTCGAGGCTTGCGAGCCAGAGGGCGGTGTCCTCCGCGTCTGGGTCGTTTCGGCATCGCGTTGCCATGGGAGAAATATTCCGGTCGTATTGACATATTGGAAAATCAATGGACATATCGGACATCAATCGCCAAATCGCCGAGGGAGAGTGCGGTGACGATCCAGCGTCCGTCCAGGAACTCGGCAGCATTGCGCTGTATCGTGCTCGCCATGGCGGCGAATCTCTCCGCACCCGGCATCGCTGCCGCGCCGACGGCGTCCCCGGCATCCCCCTCGGGCGCGTCCGCGCCGGAAACGGTGGAAGCCTTCCTGGCCCGGGCGGAAGGCGAGCTCGACGCGGCGACCGAAGCCTCGAACCGTGCCGACTGGGTGCACGCCACCAACATCACGCCCGATACGGATTGGCTCAGCAGCGCCGCGCGGAACCGGCTCGCCGCGCTCAGCCTCGACCTCGCCCGCGAGGCGGCGGCGTTCGACCCGACGGCGGCCGGACCGGTCGAGCGTCGCAAGCTCGACCTGCTGCGGCGGCTGACCAATGTCCCGCCGCCGGCGGACAAGCGGAAGGCCGCTCGCCTCTCGGCCCTGCAGACGTCGCTCAGCAGCAACTACGCCACCGGAGCGTTCGACTTCCAGGGCAAGGCGACGTCGCTCCGCCAGGCGGAAGACCTGCTGGCGAAGACGCGCGACCCCGAACAGGCGCGGTTGCTATGGGAAGGCTGGAGGGAGAGCGCGAAGCGGCTGAAGTCCGATTATGCCGAGATGGTCGACCTCTCGCGGCAGGGCGCGCGCGAGCTGGGCTTCGCCGACATGGGCGAGCTGTGGCGCGCCGGTTACGATCGCAGCCCGAGCCAGGTCGAAGCCGATCTCGACAAGGACTGGGCCGCCCTCAAGCCGCTCTACGCGGCGCTGCATTGCTTCACCCGGAAGCGGCTTTCCGAGCGGTACGGCGCATCGGTGCAGCCGCGGACCGGCCCGATCCGCGCCGACCTGCTCGGCAATATGTGGAGCCAGAACTGGGGCAACATCTTCGATATCGTCTATCCCGGCCCGGTCGAGCGGCCTGATATCGACAAATATCTCCTCGCGGCCGGCTACGACCCGATGCGCATGGTGAAGACCGCGGAGGGCTTCTACGTCTCGCTCGGCTTCGATCCGCTGCCGGCCAGCTTCTGGACGTCGTCGCAATTCGTCGAGCCGGCCGATCGCGCGGTGGACTGCAATCCGTCGGCCTGGACGATCGACAATCGCAGCGACGTCCGCCTCAAGATGTGCATCCGCGTCACCCGCGCGCAATTCCGCACGGTCTATCATGAGCTCGGCCATGATTTTTACAACCTCGCCTATGTGAAACAGCCCTTCCTGTTCAGGCGGGGCGCGGACGAGGGGTTCCATGAAGGGATCGGCGATTTCATCGCCCTCTCCGCGACCACGCTGGGCAATTACAAGCGGCTGGGGATCGTTCCCGCCGACGCCCCCGGCGGCGACGATATCGGGCAGCTCCTCCAGAAGGCGTTGGACGAGGTGCCGCTGCTGCCCTTCGCGGTCGCCCTCGACAAATGGCGCTGGAGCGTGTTCGCCGGGCGGATCGCGCCGGACCATTACAACGATAGCTGGTGGAAGCTGGTGGCGGAATATCAGGGCGTCGCCCCGCCCCGGCCGCGCCCGGCCGACGGCTTCGACGCGGGGGCGAAATATCACGTCGCCGAGAACGTCCCCTATATCAGCTATCTGAAGGCCCGCCTCTATCAATATCAGTTCCACGAGGCGGCGTGCCATATGGCGAAGTGGAAGGGGCCGCTCCACCTTTGCTCGATCTACGGCGACAAGGAGGTCGGCACGCGGCTGCGCCAGATGCTCGCGCTCGGCGGGTCGCGCCCCAATTCGGAGGCGCTGGCGCTCTTCACGGGAAGCTCGGACGCCGATCCGCGGGCGATGCTGGAATATTACCGCCCGGTGCTGCGCTGGCTCGAAAAGCAGAATGGCGGAGAGCGCTGTGGATGGTGATCGCCGGAGACCCGGTCACGAGGCCGGGCCCGCGCGACCGTCGAACGGGGGAGGGGGACGATCTTGCCGCTGATAGACATGCTCCTGGCGATCCTCGGCGCGCTGACGCTGGTCTTCGTCGTGCAACTGGGGCGCCGATGGCTACGGGACCCGGTGCGCCCCCGGCTCGAAGGCGTCGCGCTGAGCGCCGTCGCCAACTTCTTCGACGCGCTGGGGATCGGTTCCTTCGCCCCGTCGACCGCCTATCTGAAGATCAGGCGCCTGACTCCCGACGAACTGATCCCGTCGACGATGATCGCGGGCTACACGATCGCGACAGTCACCGAAGCCTTCGTCTACATCACCTCGATCGTCGTCGATCCGGTCCTGCTGGTCGCCTCCATCCTGGCGTCCAGCGTCGGCGCGGTCGCCGGCGTCATCCTGGCGCCGCGCCTGCCGGTCCGCGCGATCCAGACGACGATCGGCGTCGGGCTGCTGATCGCGGCGTCGCTCTACGCCCTGTCCAACCTCGGCCTGATGCCGGGCGGGGGCACCGCCACCGCGCTGCCGCCGTCCGGGCTCGCACTGGTCGTCGCCGTCTCCTTCGCGCTCGGCATCCTCACCAATCTCGGCATCGGCAGCTTCGCTCCGACGCTCATCCTGCTCAGCCTGCTGGGCATGGACCCGCGCGCGGCCTTCCCGATCATGATGGGATCGGCCGCCTTCATCTTCGTCGCCAGCGCGACGACGATCGTGCGCACCAGGCCGCTCGATCTGTCGCTGGTCGGCGGAATGGCCATCGGCGGCGCCCCTGCGGTGCTGCTGGCCGCCTATCTCATCAAGTCGCTGCCGCTCCACGCCCTCCGCTGGGGCGTGGTCGTGGTGGTCGCCTATGCCGCCGTCCTGATGCTGCGCTCGGCGATACGGTCGCGGCGCCGGGCCGGTGATCCGGCCGCCCCGGCGGGGCCGGCCGTCCAGGCGATCGAGCCGTAGGGCAAGCCGCCCCAAATCATAAAAGGGAGACCCGCATGACCCAGTCCGATATCTCGCGGCGCAACATCCTGTTCGGCGCCGCCGCGGTCGCCGCCGCCGGCGGCCAGGCCCTCGCCCGGCCGCAGAAGCGCAAGGTCGCGACCCCGCGGAAGCTGGCCGGCATCGATCGCAGCGAGGAGCGTCTCCTCGTCGGCGCCGACGGACAACGCTTCCTCATCCAGATCGCCTATCCCCACGCGGTCGAGCCCGATCTTCCGCTGATGATAAGGGGCCGCAAGCCGGTCCCGATCTATGTGCTGGACGGCTGGGACAATTTCGCGACCGTCGTGGGGCTCGTCCGCATGATGCAATGGGGCGGGTCGGTCCCGCCATGCCTGGTGGTCGGGATCGGCTATGCCGATCCGGTCGCGGCCGAAAAGGGATCGCGGCGCCGCTATGACCTGACCCCGACCCCGAACGGCCCCGACACGAAGATTCGCTATGGCGGTTCGGCGCCGTTCCGGTCGTTCCTGCGGCAACAGGTCAAGCCGCTGATCGAACGGGAGTTCACGGTCGACGTGGCCCGGTCGACGCTGGTGGGCCATTCGCTCGGCGGATTGTTCGCATTGGAGACCGCCCTGTGCGAGCCGTCGCTGTTCCCGAACGTGCTCGCGCTCAGCCCGTCGCTGTGGTTCGACAACCATCTCGTCCTGGGACAGTTGAACGCGGCGCTGAAGGCGGGGGCCCCGTTCCCGCGGATCGTCGCGCTGGCCGGCGACCGCGAGCAGCAGATCACGCGCGGCGACTACAACATGACCCGCAATGTCGAGATATTCGGCGAGCATGTCGCCGCGGCCGGCCGCGCGGCCGACATCTTCGCGGGCGTGCTGGAGGACACCACCCATCACACCATCCAGGGCCAGGGGACGACGTTCGGCCTGCGCAAGCTGCTCGATCCGACGCCGCCGAGCTTGCGGTCCGGCTGCGTGAAAGCGGCATAGCGGAAGGCCGGGCCGGCAGGCCATGGTCCGATGACATCAAGGGGAGACTCCGAATGAACAGCCTGGAAAAGAGCCGCCGCGACATCATGAAGATGACGGCGCTGGGCGCGATCGCCGGCGGGCTGGTCTCGCGGACCGACAAGGTCGCCGCGATGCAGGGCGCGGCCGCCCCCGGCCGCACGATCACCGCCGCGCTGAAGGCGATGCCGAAGAACAGCGAGGCGCTGCTGCTGCCCGCCCGCTATGGCGGCGTCGACCAGCCGCCGAAGCCGGCGACGACGGACATGCTGCCGCTGTCGTGGCACAAGAGCCGGATGAAGGCGCTGTTCGCCAAGGCGGCCGAGCGCGGCGTCCAGTCGCTGCTGCTGCGGTCGCCGGAGAACGTCACCTATTATACCGGCTATTCGTACAGCAACACCGAACGCCCGCAGGCGACCTTCATCAACAAGGACGACGGGGCGCCCTGGTATTTCCACCCGATGGTCGACGACCAGCTCGTCCGCAGCGGATGGTTCGACGGCGGGCAGCGCGTCTTCTTCGATTTCCCCCACGCGGCAGGAGGATTCCCCAACCAGGGCAAGGTCGTCACCTCGCCCGGCATCGACCTGATGAGCTTCATGCTCGAAGGCATCCGCGACAGGGGCGTGCAGGGGACCAAGATCGGCCTCGACGGCGAGCTCTATCCGTCGGAAATGGCGAAGTTCCGCAAGATCCTGCCCAAGGTCGAGATCGTCGACATCGGCGACCTCATCCTCGAGATGCGCATGGTCAAGACGCCCGAGGAGCTCGCCTTGTGGAGCCGGGCCTATTCCTATCATGATCGGGTGCAGGCCTTCGCGCGGGACTATCTGCTGACCTACGGCACCGACATCACCGACCTCGAGCTGAAGATGGCGTCGGAGCTGTGGCTCCGCGACACGCTTTATTCGGAGCTCGACCTGGCCGGCGGCGCCCCCAATCACGGCGTCGGCTCGATCGGCGAGGTCGAGGTCCGCTCGGGGCCGGTCAACGCCTATCCGCACCCCAACCAGCCCTATTATTCGCAGGTGCTGCGCGACGCTCCGCTGCAGGTGGTGTCCTACATCATGGTCGGGCTCTGCGGCGGCGAGAATTACCGCATGTACCAGATCGCCGACCAGTCGGGCCGCTTCGACCCGCACGGCACCAGGTTGTGGGAGGTCAGCCAGCATTGCTGCGACATCCAGCGCGACATGCAGAAGGCCGGGGCGGTGTGCGGCGACATCGCCTATGCGATCCACAAGTACCAGGTCGACAATGGGATGAAGGATTATATCTACACCCGCGCGGCCCACGGCCAGACGACCGAGGGGCACATGCCGCCCTTCATCGCGCTCGGCGACCGCACCGTGCTGCCGAAGAACTCGGTGATGTCGGAGGAGCCGGGGCTGTACGATCCGGTCAACAAGGTCGGCTATAACTGGAGCGACAGCATCGTCACCGGGGAGGCCAGCGGCTATCGGATGAGCCGCACGCCCTATTCGAAGGAATGGCTGTTCGTCCGGCTCTGACGCTGCGGATCGAAGCAAGGTGAAGACGACGCCGATGCAACTGGAATCCATCGACCAGGCGCTTCTCGACGGGGCTTTCGGGGCGGCCTCGGCGCATGCGATGCGGCTGCTGGTCCGATATGGCGAGGTGTTCGAGGCGGATCGCTTCATATCGATCGAATCCGCGCATATCGACGGCTGCCTCTACCATGGGCCTTCCAGCATCAACTTCGTGCGCCGCTTCGTCGACCTCGGCGGACGGGTGCGGGTGCCGACGACGCTCAACGTCGCCGCGGTCGACGTGGTCCATCCCGGCTGGCACCAGGGGCCGCCCGATCTCCTGTCGGAACAGGCGCTGCTGACCGCGCTGCACGAGGAGCTGGGCTGCGTCGCGACGCTCACCTGCGCGCCCTATCAGCGGATGCTGAGGCCGGGCCTCGGCGATCACATCGCCTGGGCGGAGTCGAACGCGATCGCCTTCGCCAATTCGGTGCTGGGCGCGCGGACCGATCGCTATGGCGACTTCACCGATCTCTGCGCTGCGCTGACCGGACGCGTGCCCTATGTCGGCCTGCACAGGCCGGAGAACCGCCGCGCCACGCTGGTCGTGCAGGCGCCCGCCATCGACGCGACCGGGCTGGCCCGCGACCTCTATTTCGCGGCGATGGGATATGTTCTCGGCGCGCGGTCGGCCGGCCATGTCCCCGCAATCGTCGGCCTCCCGCCGGATGCAAGCGAGGACGAGCTGAAGGCGCTGGGGGCGAGCGCCGCGTCGGCCGGGGCGATCGCGCTGTTCCATGCCGTCGGCATCACCCCCGAAGCCGCGACGCTGTCCCAGGCGACCGGCGGCGCGGACGCGGAGGCGGCGACGATCGCGATATCGGGCGAGGAGCTTCGCGCCGCCGTGCGGTCGCTCTGTCCGCTGCTGGCGGGGGAGAGGATCGCCGCGGTCTGCCTCGGCACGCCGCATTTCTCGATCGCGGAGTTCGAGCATCTCGCCCGCATCGTCGACGGACGCCGGGCCTCCGTCGATGTCGAGGTCTATGTGTCGACCTCGCGCGAGATCGCCGCGCATGTCGAGCGCACGCCTGAGCTCGGGCCCGTGCTCTCGTTCGGCGCGAAGCTGGTGGTCGACACCTGCACCTACCTGGCCCCGGTCGTGCGCGAGACGACCGGCGCGATCGTGACCAATTCGGGCAAATGGGCGCATTACGGCCCGGGCAATCTGGGACGGCGCGTGGGCCTGATGACGCTGGAGCAATGCGTGCGGTCGGCCGAAACCGGACGGGTCGCGGCATCGTGACGATCGCTTCGCCAAGAGTGCTGACCCATGGCGTCGCGCGGGGGACCATCGCCCTCCTCTTGCAGCCGCTGAGCCTCTGGGGAGGCCTGCACCTCGACGACGGCACGATCTGCGACGTGAACCATCCGCAGCATGGCCTGTCGCTGGCCGGCAAGGTGCTGGCGATGCGTGCGGCGCGGGGATCGTCCTCCTCGTCCAGTGCGCTGGTCGAGGCGGCGCGGCGCGGCGTCGCGCCTGCCGCCATCATCCTCGCCCGGCCCGACCCGATCCTCGCGATCGGAAGTCTGGTGGCGGCCGATCTCTACGGGCTCCAGATCCCGGTGATATTGTTCCCCGAGGACGCGTGGCACCGCATCCCCGCCGATGGCGAAGCCCTGGTCGACGCGTCGGCAAGCGGCTGCCGGGTCGATTTCGCCGTCCTATGAGGAGGGCGCCGGCGCGGACGGGCCCGCGCCGCACCCGGTTCACCCCGCGCGATACCCGATCTGGTTCCTGATCATCTCGCCGCCGCGCATGATCACCGGCAGCTTCGCGCCGTCGGCCGCGAGCAGCCCGATATCCTTCAGCGGATCGCCGTCGACCACGATAAGGTCGGCATAGGCGTCCGCCGTGACGCAGCCGAGCCGCCCCTGATGCTGCAGGATCTCGGCGCCGGTGGAGGTTGCCTGGCGGAGGATTTCGAGCGGGCTGAAGACGTCGCGCCGCAGCAGGAACTCGCCCGCCTGGGCCGTATAGACATGGCCGACCAGGTCGGTGCCGAAGCCGAGCTTGACGCCGGCCGTCCGCATCGTCTCCAGCCCGCTGGTCGCATGGACGCGGACCTCTTCGATCTTGGAGAGGATGTCCGCCGGCAGCTTCGCCGCCCGGCCATGCTTGGCCAGCGCATCGACGATCGACATGGTCGGCACGATGTGTGCGCCCTTCGCGGCGACCAGGGCGGCGGTCTCCGCGTCGATCAGGGTGCCGTGCTCGATCCCGCGGACGCCGAATTCGACGCATCGCCGGATCGCGCTCGGCGTGTGGCAATGCGCCGTCGCGTAGCTGCGGCGGGCGACGCATTCGTCGACGATCGCCCTGATCTCGGCTTCGCGATAATGGTCGAGCCAGATCGGATCGGTGGGCGATACCACGCCGCCCGACGCCATCAGCTTGATCATGTGCGCGCCGCGGCGGAACTGTTCGCGGACCGCGGCCAGGCACTGGTCGACGCCGTCGGCGATCACCGACAGGCTGTTGTTGGCGCCGCAACTGCACATCGCATGGCGATGGGGATCGCCTTCGACATGCGCGGCGCGGAAATCGCCATGGCCCCCGGTCATCGATATGACGCGCCCGCCGTAGAAGAAGCGCGGGCCGCGGATCAGGCCGTCGCCGAGCGCCCGGGCGAGGCTCCAGTCGCCGCCGCCGACGTCGCGCACCGTGGTGAAGCCGCAATCGAGCGCATGGCCCAGCATCCGCACGGCATGGGCGGTGCGATAGGGCTGGCCCATCGCATCGACCTTCTGCAGGTCGACGTCGGACGCATAGGCGTGGATGTGGAGATCGATCAGGCCGGGCATCAGGGTGCGCCCCGCCAGGTCGATGCGCGGGGCGTCGGCCAGCCGGACCGGCCGGTCCGAGACTTCGCGGATCCGGTCGCCTTCGACCGCGACCGACATGCCTTCCGCGCATTCGCCGTTCAGGCCGTCGAACACCCGCGCATTGTCGAAGACGAAGAAGGTCATGATCGCGATGTCCCCATGGCTGGCTGTCTCGATGCTCCGCGCCGCATCCGCGGCCCGGCCGGTCCGAGATGTTTATAGGGCGCTATATGTGCTTCTTGCAATATGTGCTATTTGATCATAATATGCAGCTCGTGGATCATACCCAAAAAGGAAAACCACATGGCTAGGGAGGTTGAATTGCACCACATCGTACGCGCCCCGCACCGGGCGCCCCGCATGGGCGGAACGCCGCTGCCGAAGGCGCGGCTCGGGGCCGGGCTGCTCCGGGCGGCGGCGCCGGTCGCGCTGATCGCCGCGGGGATGACGCCATCGACCGCGATCGCGCAGTCCGCGTCCGCCGCGACCGGCAGCGGCACGATCGAGGAAATCGTCGTCACCGCCCAGAAGGAACGGAGCACGCTGCAGAAGACCGCGGCGGCGATCACGGCGCTGAGCGGCGACGCGCTGCTCGCGACCGGCGTGACCGACATCCGCGCGGCGCAGGCCTATGTGCCGTCGGTGCGCTTCCAGCAGCAGGGGGCCGCGACCGAGGTCTATATCCGCGGCGTCGGCTCGTCGATCGACTCGCCGCAATATGAGCCGCCGACGTCGGTGCATTTCAACGGCGTCTATGTGCCGCGCAACGCCACCGGCGGCGCCTTCTACGACCTCGAACGGGTCGAGGTCCTGCCCGGGCCACAGGGCACGCTCTACGGCCGCAGCACGCTGGGCGGCACCGTCCAGATCATCGCCAAGCGCCCGACCCGGGATTTCGGTAGCGAGTCGCTGGTCGAGGGCGGGAACTACTCCTTCGCGCATGTCAGCACCGCGGTGAACGTCCCGGTGAGCGAGACGCTCGCGGTGCGCGGCGCGTTCGATTACCAGTATCACAAGGGCTATCAGAGCTCGGGCGCGGATTCCGCCAACAACTACAGCGCGCGGCTGTCGGCGCTGTACAAGCCCAGCGACGACCTGAGCGCCTATGTGTGGGCGAGCGTGACCGACCTCAACGGCCACCCCGCCAACTTCATCAGCATCGGCGTCGATCCGGCGGGCGCGGTGACCCCGGGCAAGTTCCTCAATTCCAATCCGTGGGACGATCGCTTCCCCGCCTCGCTGCTGCCGCTTCTTCCGACCGGCCAGGTCAAGCCCGGCGAGTGGCGATACAAGAACATCATGGTCGGCGGCGAGCTGAACTGGAACCTCTCCGACTCGGTCGTCCTCACCTATATCCCCTCCTACCTGACCTTCTACAGCGAGCCGCGCTTCTATTTCGGGGGCATCCTCGCGGCCGCCACGGAGAAGGACAAGCAGACCACCCACGAACTGCGGCTCTCGGGCGACAATGGCAGGCTGAAATGGGTGGCCGGGCTCTACGGCTACCGGCTGGTGTCGAGCGGCACGGTCTTCGTCGGTGGCTTCTCCGCCGCCGAGGGCGCCTTTCCCACCAGCAACGTGACGCGGCACCGCGCCAAGGGCCTGGCCCTGTTCGGCCAGGCGACCTATCGGCTGTCGGACCAGCTCCGGCTGATCGCCGGCGGCCGCTACAGCCATGACGATCGCGTCGGCAACGGCTTCTATTTCGATGCGACCGGGCTGGCCTTCTACGACTATGGCCGCAAGTTCAACCATGGCGATTTCAAGGTCGGGGTCGAATATGACGCCGCCCCCGAGGTGATGCTGTACGCCACCGTGCAGTCGGGCTTCCAGCCGGGCACGTTCAACCAGTTCCGCAGCACCGCCGCCGTTCCCAACGACATCAAGTCGGCCAAGCTGATCGCCTATACGGGCGGCTTCAAGAGCCGCGCCTTCGGCGACACGCTGCAGATCAACAACGAGGCCTTCTTCTACAATTACGAGAATCTGTTCGTGTCCGCCTATGACGCGCTGACCAACAGCACGCGGACCTTCAACGCGCAGCGCGCGCACATCTATGGCGACCAGCTCGACGTGATCTTCAAGCCGACCCGTTCGGACCAGTTCACCCTGACGGTCGGCTACCTCCACGCCCGCTACAAGAAGTTCATCCTGCCGGGGGGCGCCAGCTACAGCGGCAGCCAGATCCAATATTCGCCCGACTGGACGATCAGCGCCGGCTATTTCCACGATTTCGACCTGCCCAAGGGCTATGTGCGGGCGCAGGTCAACACGCGCTTCGAGGACAGCTTCTTCGGCGACTATCTGCATTCGCCGGGCACCCGCCAGGGCTCCTATACCAAGACCGACGCGTCGCTGACCTATTATGACGATGACGGCCGCTGGAGCTTCGGTATCTGGGCCAAGAACCTGGAGAAGGAAGCGGTCGAGGCCGCCGTGGCGACCGGAAGCCTGACGCCGTTCAACCCGCTCGCCGGGACCGGCTCGCTCGAGCCGCCCCGCACCTACGGGGTCCGGGCGACGTTCAAGATGTGACCGTCGCCGGATGAGGCGCAAGAGGCCGTCCGCGATCGCGGGCGGCCTTTTCGTCTGCCGGCCGTCAGCTCCCCTTGGCGGCGGCCTTGCCGGCTTTCTCGAACCGGTCGAAATCCTCGGGCGTCAGCTTGCAGAGCTTGGCGAGGCACTGCTCGAAATTCCGCCGTTCGTCGTCGGTGAGGACGCTCAGCGCGCGCAGCTCGGTCGTCTCGCGTGCCCGGTTGGCTTCCTGCACCAGCTTCTTGCCGGCGGGAGTCACCTTCAACAGGAACTGCCGGGCGTCCTCCGGCGAGATCGTCCGTTCGATCAGCTTCCTCTTCACGAACATGCTCAGTGCCCGGGAGACGGCCGTCCGGTCGAGATAGGATTGCCGGACGACCCAGCTCACCGACTGGTCGGGGTTCTCGGCGATGATGCGCAGCAGCCGGATCTGGTCGAGCTCGAGCCCGAACTGGTTCCGGCAGATCTGGTTCGCGGTGACGCGCGCGGTCAGGATGAATTGATCGAGCCAGATGAGCAGTGAAGAGCTGGATTCCTGCATCGTTCAGATCCACATCTATTTTTTTAAGATCATATTGCATTATGTGCAAATTGCGCATATTGCTGTTCTCACATTAAGTCCAGCGCCTATGCGAGATGAAGCGGGGAGGTCAATCCCCGTCGCATCCGGGCACGAGGCGGGGCGCGGGCGATGCGCCCGTCTGGCGAGACAAGCAAAAACGGATTCCGCCATCGGCGAGTCCATGAGGAGAGTTGTATGGCGGATGAGGTGCGCGAAGCCTTTCAGCAGGGGGATATCCGGGCCGAACCGGGGACGATGGTGCGCGGGATGCTCGGTGGCGCGAACATGCCCACCGGCGAGCGCGTCGAGATTCCTTGCATCGTGGCGCATGGCGCCCATGCCGGTCCGACGCTGGTCGTAACCGCGGTGACCCACGGCAACGAGATCGTCGGGGCCGGCGCGGCGATCCAGTTCTCGCGCGACCTCGATCCGCGCGCGCTGCACGGCACGGTGGTGATCGTCCCGATCGCCAACCCGCCCGCGGCGGCGGCCGGCGCCTATGTCAGCCCATTCGACGGCATCAACATGTCGGGGCCGATCTATTGGGACGCGCCGCACGGCGCCAGCCTCAGCCACCAGCTCGGCGCGGTGATCGGCCAGGTGCTCGAACGCGCCGATTATTATGTCGACCTGCATGGCAATTTTCAGCCCTGCGTCCCGATGACGATGATGTTCCTGGAATCGTCGCGGGACGAGGCCACCCGCGCGGCGACGATCGCGATGGGCGAGGCCGTCGGCGTCACCCCGGTCGACATGAGCGCGCCGCCCGCCCATCCCGCCTGGCTCGGGCCGATGGACAGCTTCCCGACGCCGACCGCGCTGTCGCGCGGCATCCCGGCGCTGATGGTCGAGCTGCACGGCGCGCCGACGCTGATGGACGCCGACCGCGGCAGCCGCTGCCTCTTCAACATCCTGCGGTCGCTGGGGATGCTGGACGACGGCGAGGCGATCCGCCCCGATGCGACGCGGTTGCCCGGACGGTACGGTTATTATGGCGCGCTGGAGACGAAGGCGGCCGGACTGATGTGG
This sequence comes from Rhizorhabdus histidinilytica, assembly GCF_900167915.1. Classification (GTDB taxonomy): domain Bacteria; phylum Pseudomonadota; class Alphaproteobacteria; order Sphingomonadales; family Sphingomonadaceae; genus Rhizorhabdus; species Rhizorhabdus histidinilytica. The sequence goes on from NZ_FUYM01000002.1 coordinate 618,461, forward strand.
ATCCGACATCCGGTCGGCGAACCGTTCGAGGCCGGCGCGCTGCTGCTCGAGATCACCGATCCGTTCGGCGAGGTGCTGGAGGAGATCCGCGCGCCCGTCGCCGGCTTCTGCTGGGCCTATTTCGGCTCCCACCATGGCAGCTCGCACATCGTCTTCAGCGGCGGCACGGTCGCGCTCATGGCGCAGCGGCTCGACTGAGCGATGAAAGCGGACTCAAAAAGGCACAAGAAGGGAAATCCATGAAAACGATCGAGCGCCGCGTGTACAATATCGCGGTCCTGGTGACGCCCGAGCAGGGCGACGAGCTGGTCGTGCAGCTCGAGCAGGCGGGGCTGCGGCTGGCCGACGACACCGCCGAGCGCAATGTCGGCCTGCGGTCGCGCCTGCTGCCGATCGCCGGGGGCGGCTTCATCGAGGTGTCGTGCGAATTGTCGCCGGGGTCGTTCGTCCACGGCAACCCCTTCACCCTCACGCCGCGTCCCGCGCTGCTGACCTTCACGACCGCGGACGGCGCGGCGGACCTCGCCTACTGGCGCGGCATGCCCGGCACCGAGAACGCCTTCGCCCAAGCGGGAAGCTGGCGGCGCCAGGACGGCACCTTCGGCTATTATACCGGCGTCATGCCCGGACCGCCGACCGGCGCGCTGTTCTTCGGATTGCAGGAGCGGCGGCTGTTCCCGCCCGTCTATGCGGCCGAAGCCGACACCGCGCCGGCGGTGCGGCGGCTGCGCATGCGCGGGCCCAATGCCGCGCAGTTGCGGAAACAGCATGCGGACTGGTTTTCGTTGCCCGAACGCAATGGCAATCTCCACGCCGGCGAGACGGAACTGGTCTTCGAGACCGCGGACATCGCGATGGACGAGTTGTTCGTTACCCTGGCCGTGCCCAATCCGGACGTGACGATCCGGATGGCGGCGGGCGGCATCGATTTCGTGCAGGCCTGAAGGCCTGGCTGACCTGAATGAAAGCCCCGCCCCGATGGAGGCGGGATATGTAGACAAACGCTGGGATACCCTATCATGAGCTATACGATCGCACTCGACGTCGGTGGAACCTTTACCGATGTCGTGGCCACCGACGAGACCACGGTCTTCACCGGCAAGGTGTCGTCGCGCCCCCATGACGAAGCGAACGCGGTGCTGGACGCGGTCCAGATCGTCGCCGACCATTATGGCCGGAAACGGGAGGAGCTGCTCGAGGAGACGCGCTTCCTGATCCTCGGCACGACCGTGGTGACCAACGCGATGCTCGAATATCGCGGCACGCCGACCGGCCTGATCACCACCAGGGGATTCCGCGACATCATCGAGCTGCGGCGCGGCTATCGCGAGAGCCTGTTCGATTTCTCGCTCCAGGCGCCGCATCCGATCGTGCGCCGGCGGTTCCGCAAGGGAGTCACCGAGCGCATCGACTTCGTCGGCAACGTGGTGACGCCGCTCGACGAGGAGGAGGTCCGCCAGGCGGTTCGCGAGCTGCGCGCGGCCGGCATCGAATCGATCGCGGTCTGCCTGCTCTTCTCCTTCGTCAACGATGCGCATGAGCGGCGGATCGCCGAGATCATCGCCGAGGAGCATCCCGACTGCTTCGTCACGCTGTCGTGCGACGTCCTGCCGCAGATCCGCGAGTTCGAGCGGGTCAGCACCACCGTCGTCAACGCCTATACCAGCCCGCTGCTCAAGAAATATCTCCGCAAGCTCGACGACGGCCTGCGCTCGTTCGGCTTCTCGGGCGAGCTGGTGGTGGTGCAGTCGAACGGCGGCATCATGAACGTCGCCTATTCGGCCGAGCATGGTGTCGACGCGGTGCTGTCGGGCCCCGCGGGCGGCGTCGTCGCCGCGGTCGCGCTGGGCGAGCGATCGGGCTATCGCAACATCATCACCGCCGACATGGGCGGCACCAGCTACGACGTCTGCCTGATCAACGACGGCAAGCCCGAGGTCGGCGTCGACAACTGGATCAGCCGCTATCGCGTCGCGGTGCCGCTGGTCGACATCCACACCATCGGCGCGGGCGGCGGCTCGATCGCCTGGGTCGACGAGGTCGGCGCGCTCCGGGTCGGACCCGAGAGCGCCGGCGCCTCGCCGGGCCCGGCCTGCTACGGGCGCGGCGGCACCCGTCCGACCCTGACCGACGCCAACCTGATGCTCGGCTATATGGACCCCAAGCGGTTCATGGGCGGCAAGATGGCGCTCGACCGCGACGCGGCGGAAGCGGCGATGGCCAGGCATATCGGCGAGCCGCTCGGCATCACCGCGCTGGAGGCGGCGATCGGTGTCAACCGGATCGCCAATAGCGGCTTTTCGAACGCGCTGCGCCACGTGTCGGTCAAGCGGGGCCGCGATCCGCGCGACTTCGCGCTGATGGCGTTCGGCGGCGGCGGCGCGATCCATGCCGGCGTCCAGGCGATGGACCTGGGGATCAAGACGATCCTGGTGCCGCGCAACGCCCCGGTGCTCAGCGCGTTCGGAGGCATGGTCGCCGACTTCAAGGTCTCGCGGGTGAAATCCTATGTGCGTTCGGTCGAGGCGGTCGACTTCGACGACCTGACCCGGACCTTCGCCGAGCTGCAGGAAGAGGCGGAGAAGCTGCTGCCGGCCGCGGCGTCCACCAAGCTCGAACGCTATATCGACGTCCGCTATGAAGGGCAGACGCACGAGGTCATCGTCCCGCTGCACACCCGCACGCGCAAGATCTCGCCGATCAGCCTGGCGCGCGCGGTGCACGATTTCCACGACCTGCACGAACAGCTCTACGCCTACAAGCAGCTCCACCAGCCGGTCCAGATCGTCTCGATCCGGCTGGAGCTGACCGGCCTGCGCAACATGGAATCGATCATCACGCCGCGCAAATTCGGTTCGGACGACGCCGCTTCGGCGCTGGTCGGCTCGCGGCCGGTCTATTTCGAGCGGGCGAACGGCTTCGTCGAGACGCCGGTCTACGACGGCGCGCTGATCGAGCCGGGCAACGTCATCACCGGTCCGGCCGTGATCCATGAGCCCGGCACGACGATCGTCGTGTGCCACGGCCAGGAGGCGATGCTCGACCAATATGATACCTATGTGATCGAGGTGGTCGGCTGATGCGCATTATCAGCAACGAGCCGGGCGAGGCGGCCCGCGCCATATCGGCGGTGGACCTGGAGATTCTCCGGACCACGCTGATCGCCCATGCCGGCGAGATGGGCACGGCGCTGACCAACACCGCGCCGACCTACGATGCCAGCCGATCGAAGGCGTTCGCGGTGGCGATCACCGACGAACGCGGCGCGGTCGTCGCGATCGACAATCCCCAGCAGCTCGGTTCGATCGCCCGGACGGTCGAATATGTCAGCAGCTATTATGAGTTCGACCTCAACGACGGCGACGTGATCGTCACCAACGATCCCTATCATGGCGGCACCAAGGTCCAGGACATCACCCTGATCGCGCCCCTGTTCGTCGGCGACGTCGCGCTGATGAAGCTGGTCGCGCGGGTCCGCATCAACGACATGGGCGGGCAGCTCGGCGGCAATCTCTATCCCGGCGCGGTGGAGCTGCTGGCCGAAGGCGTGCCCGTCACGCCGATCCGCATCCAGCGCTTCGGGCGTCCGGTGCGCGACCTGACCGCGACCTTCCTGCTCAACGGCCGGCGGCGCGAGGAGACCGGCCGCGTGCTGCGCGCGGCGATGGCCGCGCTGGAACTGGGCAAGCGGCGGATCGGCGAGCTGATCAGCCGGCAGGGCCGCGAGACGATCGCCGCCGCCATGCAATATGCGCAGGATTACAGCGCGCGGCTGACCGGCACGCTCGTCGGCCGCTGGCGGGCGGGCAGCTATACGGGAACGCGGCTGCTGGCGATCGACGAGGCGGCCGGCGGCCCCCTCGCGATCCGGCTGACCGCGACGGTCGAGGGCGAGGCGCTGACGCTCGACTTCGCGGAGTCCGACGAGCAGCGGCCGCTGTTCGTCAACAGCCCGCTGGGATCGACCATCTCCAGCGCCACCGCGGCGGTGCTGACGATGCTGGGCGACGCGGTGCCCGCGAACAGCGGCCTCTTGCGCGCGGTCGGCATCCGCACCAGGCCGGGGACCGTCGTCGATCCGGTGCAGCCGGCGCCGGTCGGCTGGGGCGACGCCTATTGCGGCAGCGAGCTCGCCAACCTCGTCACCGAGACGCTGGGGGCGGCGATCGAGACCTCGCTCCCCCATGTCTCGGCCCCCAAGTCGCTGGCGCTGCGCCGCAAGGTCGCCGACCGCAGCAAGCAGACCGACCTGTCCTGCTGGGCGATGGGCGGCAGCGGCGGCCAGCCGCATGCCGACGGCTGGGGACAGCCGCCGCTCGACGGCCATGTCCTCTCGCCGTCGGTCGAGCAGTGGGAAAGCGAGACTGACCTGATGATGGAACGGCTCGAATTCGCCCCGGACAGCGGTGGAGCGGGGCAGTGGACCGGTGCGCCCGCCATCGAGGCGGTGATCCGGCTCGACGCCGACGGGCTCTACACGCTGTGGACACCCCCGGCGGACGTCGCCACCGCCGGCATCGAGGGCGGACGAGCCGGCCAGGCGGGCGAGGTCGCCATCGAGAATGCGGCCGGCTGGAGCGAGGGGCCGCGCCTGATCAACGAGGTGCGGTTGGGGGCGGACCGCCTCCGGCTGCGGCTGGGCGGCGGCGGCGGCTATGGCGATCCGGCCCGGCGCGACCGCGCGGCGGTGATCGACGATCTCGCCGACGGCCTGATCTCCGTGGCGGCTGCGCGCGACGTCTACAAGCTGGACGAGCAGGCGCTGGCCCATTCCGACGATCTCAAGCGAGTATGACGATGACTGATCCGATCATGGCGGAGATCATCCGCAACTTCCTGGATACCGCGGCGGACCAGGTCTACGAGACCATCTGCCGCACCTCGCCCAATCCGGGCGTCAACGAGGCAAAGGACTGCGGCGCCGGCATCTACAGCTATGACGGCGAGGCGGCGAAGCTCGTCTCGCGCGCCGGCATCATCGCCCATTCCTTCGCGCTGACGACCTCGGCCCAGTCGTGCCTCGACTTCTTCCGCGGCGACCTGCACCCCGGCGACGCGCTGCTGCTCGGCGATTCCTATCATGGCGGCAGCCATCTCGGCTGCTGGACCGTGGTCGTCCCGATCTTCTTCAACGGCCGGCCGCGCTTCCTTTCGGCGGGGCGGCTGCACGTGCTCGACCAGGGCGGGCCGGCGCCGGGCGCGGCCAATCCGTTGTGCCGCGAGATCTGGCACGAAGGGCTGCGGCTGCCGCCGCTCAAGCTCTACGAGAAGGGCGAGCGCCGGCGCGAGCTGTGGGACTGGATCGAGTCCAACATCCGGCTGCCCGACGTCAACCGCGCCGATGTCGAGGCGATGATTGGCGCGTGCCGCGTCGGCGAGCAGCGCATCCGCGAGCTGGTCGAGCGCTATGGGCTGGAGAAGACCGAACAGGCGCTCGACTGGATCTTCTCGAGCTCGGAGCGGCGCTTCCGCGAACAGCTCAGGCAATGGCCGGACGGCGAATATTCGAGCAGCTTCCACGTCGATACCGACTTCGCCGACGCGCGCGATCTCAAGATCCAGGCGAAGGTGATCGTCGCGGGCGACGAGATGACGATCGACTTCACCGGCACCGATCTCCAGACCGACGGGCTGGTGAACAGCGCCATGCCCAACACCATGGCCTATATCAGCATCGTCATGTCGGTGCTCTTCCCCGACGTTCCGGTCAATTCGGGCTTCTTCGAGCCGCTGACCGTGATCCTCCCCGAAGGGACGCTGGTCAATCCGCAGGAGCCGGCGCCGACGGTGCTCGGCACGATCGTCGCCGGCGGCCAGATCGCCCAGGCGGTGATGAAGGCGATGGAGCAGATCGTCCCCGAACGCGTCGCCAATGCCTCGATCGACATCGCGCACAACTATGTGATCGGCAATGACGACCGGGCGCAACGCTACCTGACGCATTCGGCGAACAACCCGAGGCGCTACCTGTTCTGGGACATGGCGCCGGTCACCATGTCGGCCAGCGCCGCTTATGGCGTCGATGGATGGGGCACCTGGGCGACGCCGTTCAGCGTCGCGTCGCCGGCCAATCACGAGATGACCGAGCTGCAATATCCGACCCTCTACCAGCAGGCCGAGTTCGCGCTCGATTCGGCGGCGCCGGGGCAATGGCGCGGACCGCCCGCCTATGTGATGCGGCGCGTCGACGTCGGCGCGAGCGAGACCTACGCCAATTTCGCCTCGCAATCGCTGGTCTATCCGCTGCCCGGCTATGCCGGCGGCTATGAGGGCGCCGGCAATTTCTGCGTGATCGAGGAAGGCGAGCCCGACGAGGCGATCTGCGGCGAATATATGGTCGCGCAGACCTACGACCCGTCGAAGGTGATCTTCGCGCAGAGCGGCGGCGGCGGCGGATGGGGCGATCCCCTCGATCGCGATCCGCAGGCGGTGCTCGACGACGTCCTCGACGAATATGTCTCGCTCGAAGGCGCGCGCGCCGACTATGGCGTGATCATCGACGGCGCCACCTGGCAGGTGAAGGTCGAGGAGACCGCGCAGGAGCGCGGCCGGCGCAAGGCCGACACCCGCCCCCGCAAGCGCCGTGGGATCGGCCGCGAATGGACGATCAACCGGGCCAAGATCGCGCACCGGGTGGCATGAGCATGGCGCCGGTCCCGTTCCTGCTCCTGTCCCCGCCCGGCCGTGGAGACGAGCGGCCATGTGCCTGAAATGCCCGGTCTCGCTGGCGGTGCGCTCCTCACTCGGCGCGCATCCGCCGAGCGAGCCGTCGCTGGTCGAAGCCGCGTGGGACGAGCATGAACTGCTCGTCTACGCCGATATCGAAGGCCATCATTGGGGGCCGGCGGTCGCCGCCTTCGGCAAGCTCTATCCCTGGCTGCGGACGCGGGTGCGGTTCGTCCCCGATGGGCCGCACCGCCGCTATCGCGAGGAGATCGCCTCGGCGGGCCGGTCCGCCGACCTTGTCATCGCTGCATCCCCGGCCGCGTGGGCGGCCGCCGCCGAGGCGGGCGAGACCGCGGGGCATCGCTCGGTCCAGCTGTCGCCGGGCGACGCGTGGAGTGCGGCCGATACCGGCATCTTCGCGGTTTCGGCCGATCCGGTCATCGTCGTCGGTCCGGCGGACGCCGCGGCGAACGACGGCGCCCGGACGATCGGGACGGACGGCACGATCTTCGCGGAAGCAGCCGGCGAGGCCCTGGTCCTCGACGGGACGGCGGCCGGGCGGTGGCCGATCGACCGGGCGTTCGATCATCTCCTCGCCGATGCCGCCGGAAGCAGGCTGCTCGTCCCGGCCCATCATTTCTTCTCGCGCACCGCGCCGGCCTACAGGGAGCGGATCGGCTGGAGCTTCACGCCGGGAAAGACCGTCGTCATCGTCCGGAAGGTCGGGCTGATGAGGCGAGCCTCCCATCCGAACGCGGCACGGCTGATGATCGATTTCCTGTTGTCGCACGAAGGGCAGGTCGCACTGGCCCGTGGCGGGCTGACGCCCTGTCGCGCCGACATCACCGGTTCGGACGTGTCCCGACTGACGTTCGGCCGGATCGTTGAGCAGATAGGACGGCAGGATGTGATCCTGCTGCAGTAACGAAGATCACGGAATTGCGCCGGCACCTACGGTGCTATCGGCGCAGGGCAGGCGGTCGCTAGGGTCAGGACCCATTGATGTGAGAGGCGCGATCTGATTCAGGCTCCGCAAGGAGACTGAGAATGAGCGACCTGTACTGGCTAACGGAAGAGC
>NZ_FUYM01000023.1 GCF_900167915.1 Rhizorhabdus histidinilytica
GCAGCCAGTTCGGTCTGCTGAGGATGTAATCCACCATCCGCGCCGGCATGGTGAGCTCCGTGATGATCCGCTCGGCCGTTGCGGGTAGCGCCGTGCGGATCGCCGCCTCGTCCTGCCGCTTCAATTTGGTTATCCATTCCGGATCGATGAGCGCCGCCCGGCCGATGGCGAGGAGGTCGGCCCCCATCGCAAGGGCTTCGGTGGCATCTGCCGCCGTCCGGATCCCGCCGCTGGCGATGACCGCGGCGCGCCCTCGCACCGCTCGCGAGAGCACCTCGATCGGATTCTCGGCGCCGACCTGTCCTTCCGGAGCCGTCCAGTCGCGATCCTCCCGCTGCGGCGAGCGTTTACGGAAGTCGTCCATCGAGATGTGGATGTAATCGAGGCCGACTTCGCACAGCCGTGAAACGAACGCCGCCGCGTCGGATAGCGTATAGCCGCCGGGTTCCGCCTCGAAGGGATTGACCCGATATCCCAGCAGCGCGCTCGAACCGATCGCCTTGCGGACGGCGGTCGCCAGGCGGAGGCCGAAGCTCATCCGCTTCTCCTGCAAGCCGCCCCATTCGTCCTCGCGGGCATTGGCCCGAGGTGAGAAGAACTGATGGAGAAGATAGTGATTCCCGCCGTGGAGCTCGATACCGTCGAAGCCGGCGTCGATCCCCCGGCGGGCCGCACCGACGAAGGCGTGGATGATCTCGACGACCTCGTCGCCTTCCATCGCGCGGGGCACGTGCGCGCCCGGCCGCAATGATGCGATGGATGACGGCGCGCGCATGTCTGCGGGAGCCACGAGGTCCGGTCGCGCGAGCCTCCCGCTGTCGTAGAGCTGCAGGATGGCGTGGCCGCCGCCGGCGCGAACGGCCTCCGCCAGGCGGCGCAGGCTGTCATGATGCTCGTCCCGATTTGCCCCGATCCCGCGCCAGGCCCGGCCATTGTCGTCGACATAGGCACAGGCGGTGATTCCGGCGGCGAACTCGGTCGAGCAGCGTCGCTCGATATATCTTAGCTCGTCGCTGCTGACGATCCCGTCCTCGTGCGAGGAGTCGGTGGTCATCGGCGCCAGCAGGAAGCGATTGCGCAATATCCTGCCGCAACGGAGCTGGAAGGGCGACCAGGGATCTGCGCCGGCCATCAGAGCGCCACCGCCGAGCAAGGCCCCAAACCGCCGCTGCACCGCTCCCTCGGGCGCGCCGGAAATTCGATCTGATCCATCGTTATCTCTCGTCTGGTTAGATAAAAATATTCTCCATATATTATTATGATCGTCAATCCATACAAATAATATATTTTGGTTGCGGGCCGGCTGTCCTCATGGCATCCGTCGAGCACAAGCCGATGTCAGGAGGTGCCAATGGGCGTTGTTAAGAGGCTGGCCTACGTAGCCGCCGAGTCGACGGACCTGTCCGCATGGAGGTCCTATGCGACGGACATTCTGGGATTCGAGGTGGGCAGCGACAGCAACGATCGGCTGCTCTATCTGCGCGCGGACGAGAACCATCATCGGATCGCCGTCCGGTCGGGAAATCGGGATGATGTCGGCTATGTCGGATGGCAGGTCGCCAACAGCGCCGCCCTCGATGCCGCGGCGGCGACCCTGGATGCGGCCGGCGTGGCGGTTGCCCGCGGAACGCCGGAGGAAGTCGCCGACAGGCGGGTTCTCGACATGCTCCATTTCACCTGCCCGCATTCCGGCGTGCGGATGGAACTGGTCGTCAGCCCGGAGATCAATTTCACGCCCCGCTTTCGTCCGACGCGCGACCTCGCCGGCTTCCGGACCGGCGATCAGGGCCTGGGGCATGTGGTGCTCTATGCGGCCGACCTACGGGCGGCTGCCGATTTCTACGTCAAGCTGCTGGGCTTCGGCATTTCCGATTTCGCCATGATCCCTGGCGTCGGGCCGCTGGCCGTCTTCATGCACTGCAACGAACGCCATCACTCGCTGGCGTTCATGAACATCCCCGGCGCGCCGCGCCGTATCCAGCACATCATGTTCGAGACGCTGAGCATCGACGATGTCGGGCGCAGCTTCGACCTGTGCAGCGATCGCGACATCATCACGACCACGCCCGGCCGGCACCACAACGATCATACCTATTCCTTCTACTTCAAGACGCCTTCGCTCTGGCACATGGAATTCGGCTGGAGTCCCAGGACGATCGACCCGGCGAACTGGACGACCGAACATTATGAACTGCGCGGCGACCATGCCTGGGGGCACCGCGGCCTGATGGAGATGGTGTAATGGCACCGCGTTGCGCAATCTGGCTTTCGACACCCAACACTGCCGCGGCGGAGATCGCCCGCGACCTGGGCTACAAGGCGGCCGTGCTCGATATCGAGCATGGCGCATTCGACCTCGCGGCGCTCGAGAGCTTCATCCCCTTCCTCAAGGCCATCGGTCTCGAAGTCCTGGCCAAGGTGCTGGGGCCGGACCAGGTCCCCATCCAGCAGGCGCTCGATTTCGGCGCTGATGCCGTCATCATTCCGCACATCAAGGGCGTCGAGCATGCGCGGGCGGTGGCGGCCTTCGCGAAGTTCCCGCCACTCGGCGACCGCAGCTTCGCGGGCGGGCGGACGAGTTCCTATGGCGGTTTCGATCAACCCTGGGTCGAGCGGCAGGACAGTTCGACGAAATGCTACCCGATGATCGAGGACGCCGGGGCATTCGAGGAAATCGAGGATATCCTGGCATTGCCGACCGTCGACGGCGTCTTCCTGGGGCCGTCCGATCTTTCGCTGCGGAGGGGCCGGGGTGCCTACCAGCGGACCGAGGGCGACTTCGCGGATTTCGGGGTTGTGGCCGCTTCCGCAGCCAAGGCTGGAAAGCCCTGGATCATTCCGGCGTGGAGCCTGGCGGAAAAGCAGTTCGCGGTCGAGAATGATGCGGGGGTGATCGTGCTCACCATGGAGCATAGTGCCCTGCTCAACGGCATGCGCAGTTCGTTGGAGGAGGTCATGTCCTTCGTCACCGAGGCCGCCCACTAGAGCGGGTGATCGTCCTCGCGCGCGTTCGAGCGCGAGGCGCTTGCGCCAGGGGAAGGTGAACAGCGGACCCCTGGTTCCGGCGTAAAACCCCTTCGTTGCCTGCCGAGCCCTTCCCCATGGAAATTGGGCCTTCCGACGCCATGGGCGCGGCCGCTGCGCCGCGCCTTTTGTCGTCACCACCAGTCCCGACCGACGCGTCAAATCGACTTGACAACGAATATCGATGCGAATCTAATATATTTAATATACATCAATAGTGTATTATCGCGACATCTCGCGATCAGCACGCACGTCCCGAACGGATGGCGAGGCTCAAGAAGGAACTCAGGGAAACGAGGCCTGAGCCGAAGGAGGGGAGTAAAATGATAAAGTCACTCGATCATCCTACGAACAGACGCGCCAAAGCGGGGAAGCTCCTGCGCAACGAGGGCTGTGAATTCGGTAAACACGAGGTCCGGTTCAACCACTCCATTGCGGTCTGGGCTTGTCTCGGCGCGGCACTAATCCCCGCTTCGGCATATGCGCAGGACGGTGCGACCTCATCTGAGGAGCTGTCGGCTCCAGCGGCGGCGCAGGAAATCGTGGTGACGGCGCAAAGGCGGTCCGAAAAGGCGGTCAACGTCCCGATTTCGATGGTCGTGCAGTCATCGAAGCAACTGGAGAATGCCGGCGTTTCCAGCGTTTCCGAGCTGGGGCAAGTCGTTCCCGGACTGAGGATCGATGGATCGGGCCCCTATACCCAGCCGAGCATTCGCGGCGTTTCGAGCGTTGTCGTCGGGCCTGGCTTTGCCGCCAATATCGCCACCTATGTCGACGGATTCTACCGTCCCGATCCGCTCGGAAACGACATCTCCATTTCCGACGCGGAGTCGGTGCAGATATTGAAGGGCCCGCAAGGGACGCTGTTCGGCCGTAATTCGACCGGTGGCGCGATGGTCATCACGACCCGGGCTCCCTCCTTCACGCCGGCCGTGGAGATGAAGGCCAGCTACGGCAATTATGATGAAGCCCATGGCTATCTCTTCGTCACCGGTCCCATCAGCGAGCAGCTCGCGGCGAGCGTCTCGGGCCATCTCGATCGCAGCGACGGCTTCATCCACAATATCGTCAGCGGGAAAAGGGTAGGGGATTCCTCCGGCGGCGGCGTGCGCGCGAAGCTGCTCTACAAGCCGAGCTCCGACGCGTCGGTGACGCTCGAGGTCAGCCACTCCGAACTCAGCGATCCCAATGGCTTCCTGTGGAATCCCTATCAGGGAAAGACGAACGGGCCGATATTCTTCCCGGGCGTAGCCGTCACGAGCGCTCGCGGCGAGGTATCCAACAACGATCCCGCGCAGTTCAAGAACGACATCACGTCGGGATTCCTGACGGGGAAGTTCAAGATTGGCGGAGTGAACCTGAACTCCCACACGGGCTACCAGCATGTGAAGGTGGGGGCTCTCAGCTTCGACCTGGATGCTACGCCGGCTCCATTCGGCTCGCTGAGCTTTCCCGAGAAGAACAAGATATTCACCCAGGAATTCGACCTAGGCGGCAAAAGCTCGCGGTTCGAATGGATCGGCGGCCTGTTCTACATGCACCAGAACCAGGGCCAGAATTTCTCGCTGATCTTCACGGGCGCGCCCGCCATCCCGATTTCACGGACGAGGCAGAAGATCGATGCCTATGCCGCCTTCCTCGACGGCACCCTGCAGCTGACGGATACCATTTTCCTAACCGCGGGCGGACGCTATGGAATCGACAAGGTGACCGGGACCACGGCCTTCGCGCCGGCTTTCAACGCCGGTTCGGTTCGCCACACCTTCCGCAGCCTCGATGGCCGCGCCATCATACGCTATCAGTTCGACGCCAACTCGAACGCCTATATTTCGGTCAGCAAGGGATCGAAGGGCGGCTTGTTCAATACGTCGACCGGCGATCCCAACCCGGTGCGGCCGGAAAAGATCTGGGCCTATGAGATCGGCTACAAGCTGTCGCGCCCAGGCTTTCGTTTTGAAGCGGCTGCGTTCGACTATGAGTATAAAGACCAGCAGATCGTAGAATATGTGGGCAATCTCGCCAACGTCGTGAACGTCGCGAAGACGCGGGTATATGGCGCTGAGGCGCATGCCAGCTATGACCTCACCCGGAATTTCCAGATCAACGCCGGCATGTCCTACACGCGCGGTCGATATCGTTCCTTCACCAATGCCGAGCGGTACATCTTCTCGCCCGTTTCGGGTATCACGACCGATCTCAACGCCGACGCATCCGGCAACGTCACGACCCGCACCCCTGAATTCTCGGGCAGCGTCGGTCTGAACTATCGCCAGCCCTTCCTCGACGGGCAGGTGGATCTCTCCGGCACCTACGCCTATCAGACGAAAATCTACTTCGATCCGTTCGGTGACACCGAACAGTCCGGCTACGGGCTGCTCAATCTGCGGGCGGCCTGGACTGATCCGTCCGATCGCTGGACGGCGGCCTTGTACGGCAAGAACGTCACCGACAAGAAATACCGGCAACAGGTGACGTCCGAATCCACCGGCATCTTCCAGGTTTTCGGACGACCGGCGACCTATGGTGTCGAGGTCACCCTTCGTTACTGAGCGCGCCGCGATTCACGGCCTGATCGGGCGCGGCCCGGTCAGGCCGTGAATGGCCCCGCTTCGCCAGGTCCCACCAGTTTCACCGAGGAGCAGAGCGTCATGCATTCCACGAAAATTTCGGAATTCGCCACCGAGACCCGCTTTTATGCTTATGGGCCCAAGGAGCCTCTCGCACTGGTGCCGGGCCGCTTCGCGCATGTCGTAATCGATATGCAGTACGGTTTCATGCCAGGGGGAATCATCCCGGTCACCGGCAATCCCGCGATCATCCCCAACATCAACCGCATCTCGGCCGCCGTTCGTCGCGCGGGCGGCACGAACATATTCGTGCGCTTCACCTATGATCCGACATGGACGGTCTATTATCGCCGGTTGGCGGAGGGCCGCGAGGCGCGGATGGAGGCTGCCTTTTCCGATGGGGCCGAGCAACATGCGCTCGTCGCCGAGTTGGACGTCATGGCCGACGACGTCCTGCTCAACAAGAAGCGCTTCAGCTCGTTCACGCCTGGCACCTGCGATCTCGAATCCTACCTGCGGTCGGCCGGTATCGACACGCTGGTCGTCACCGGCTGCACGTCCAGTTGCTGCGTGGAGTCGACCATTCGGGACGGCATGCAGTTGAACTTCAAGACGATTTTCGTCGGGGATGCCAATGCGACGTTGAACGACGCCTATCACAACGGTGCCGTGGACAATCTCTTCGGTATCTTCGGCACCGACCTGTGCATGACCGACGAAATCCTCGACCGGCTTAGCGTCGCGGCCTAGCCGATGGACGATGGGCCGGACCGTCCGTCGCTTTCCAGCTTCAATCCAGGTGGAATGAGAACCGGAGCTTCATCGGCTGGGCAGCCCGGCCGATGTAGCGAACCGGCCTAGCAGGATTCCACGACGCGGTCCTGCGATCCACGGCCGCCGGGGAGGTCATTCTTTGACCGCTTCCCATCGCGCTGGCGGGGTGAACGTAGTTGCCCAGGCCATCTCTGCTCTTCGAATTTCTTGGGCCGCCTGAGTCCTTGCTTCATGCCGCTTGACAAACTGACAATGTATGAGAAATATATTTATGGTATATGAAAAACGGTCGATCGCACCACGGACGTGCCTGGGACCAAAGGCCGTAGCGCCTGACGCCACTTTCAAAGGGGAGTAACGAGAATGGATTCGGGGAAGGCAAAATCCGAAAATGGGGGAAATCCGATGAAGCTGTCCGCCTGGACTATTTCGCTGCTGGCCGTTGCAGCCTGCCTGCAGTCGGGCGCTGCGTTCGCGCAAGAGGCGAACGCCGACAATGACGGGACCGACGACATCATCGTGACGGCGACGAAAAGGGCCGATGGGCAGACGCTGCAGAAAACGGCTCTCGCCATTTCGGCGCTCGGTGCGGCTCAGATCGAGTCCAAGCAGATCCGCGACCTTGCCGGCATCGGCAACAGCATTCCCAATGTCAGCTTCGACTCGGGCGGGACTTTCAAGGGGACGGCGAATTTCTCGATCCGCGGATTGGGGGTGAACAGCTCGATCCCGTCGCTGGAGCCGTCGGTCGGAGTCTTCGTCGACGGTGTCTATCAGGGGATCAACGCCGGCATCCTGTTCGACACGTTCGACCTCGAGAAGATCGAAATCCTTCGCGGCCCGCAGGGGCTGCTGTTCGGTCGCAACGTGACGGGCGGCGCGGTCCTCGTCAGCACCAAGCGGCCGACGCGTGACTTTTCGATGTCGTTGCGCGCGGGCATCGAGACCGGATCGAACATGACGGTTGCTGGGTCCGTTTCCGGTCCGATCGCCGGCGACAAGCTGCTCGGCAAGCTGGCCGTCTATTATAATGACGATGGTGGCTGGTTCACGAACTCCTTCAACAACCAGAAATATGGCGGGTCGCGGACCTTCATCATCCGGCCTGCCGTCGAGTTCGAACCGGTCGAAGGCCTCGACCTGCTGCTGCGCTTCGAACATGGCGACCAGAAGGGCGACGGCGCGGCCGCGCAGAACTTCGCGCTCTACAGCCGCCACAGCTTCAAATTCTCCAACGATACGCCCGCCTACAGCCGGTCCAACTGGAATCAGGGCACCGCGGAGATGAACCTCGACGTCGGCTTCGGCTCCGGGCGCATCACCAACGTGTTCGGCTGGCGGCAGTTCGAACAGGCCGCGCGCGTCGATACCGACGCCTCGCCCCAGCCGCTCTCCGACTCCTACACCTTCACCAAGCAGGAGCAGTTCAGCAACGAGCTGCGCTATGCGGGCAGCTTTGCCGATATCGTCGACGTGACGACCGGCCTCTTCTACTTCAAGCAAAACCTCGACTATCAGGATGCGCGCCGGGCCAACAACGCGCCGACGGCCGTCTATTCGGGCGGCATCCAGGATTCGCATAGCTGGGCCTGGTTCTCGTCGGCCGACTTCCATGTCTTCGACGGCCTGACCCTCAACACCGGCCTTCGCTACTCGCGCGAGAAGAAGAAGGTGCGGATCGCGAGCCAGGATACGCCGACGGCCATCGGCACCGGCGTGACCTCGGTCGACATCATCCCGGCGGGCGCCTGCGATATCGTCGCGCGCCAGTGCGTGTTCGATTTCCGTGACTCGAAGAGCTGGTCGAGCTGGATCCCCAAGGTCGGGTTCGAATGGACGATCGCGCCGAGCAATCTTCTCTATGCCTTCTGGACGAAGGGCGTGCGGAGCGGCGGCTATAATGTCCGCAATAGCTTCCAGTCGGTCGCGCCCGGCCCGTTCGAGCCGGAAAACGTCAACAACTTCGAAATGGGCAACAAGCTCCAGCTGTTCGACAAGCGCGTGACCTTCAACAACGCGATCTATTATCAGAAGGTCAAGGGGCTGCAGCGGAGCGTCATCATTGCGAATGGCGTCAACGGCAGCACCGCGGCGTTCATCCGCAATACCGCCGATGCGACGATCTGGGGTGTGGAATCGGAACTGCGCTTCAACCCGACGCCGGAACTGTCGCTGAATGCCTCCGTCGGCTACACCCATGGCGAATATGACAAGATGTTCTTCGACCTGACGGGAGACGGCATCATCGACGCCAGGGATCTTGCCCTCGAGCTTCCCCGTCTTTCGCCTTGGACGGTCAGTGCAGGGTTCAGCTACACCCACCCGGTGGGCGACCTCGGCGACGTCACGCTGGCGGCGGATTATTCGTATCGCGACCGGTCGTTCTACAATGACAGCAACACGGGCGCGCTGAACATCATGCACATGGTCAACGGCAGCATTTCCGTGCAGTCCGAGGATAAGCGCTGGACGGCGTCGCTCTACGGCAAGAACCTTCTGAACAAGGTGCAGTTCGGTGGTGTGACGCCGATCCGCGGGCTTCCCGGAGCCACGCTTGCGCCGTTGGAAAAGGGGCGCGTCATCGGCATCGATCTGAAATTCCAATATTGAGCAGGGGCCGCATCGCGCGTGATCGTGACGATGCGGTTGCCGTCAGCCAGGTCGATCGACGCGCGTTGATCGTCAAATTCGTGGCCTTCGGCCCGGCCGTATCGGCTGTGGTCGAAGGCCCCTCTCGATAAAAGGAGCGCAGGCGTGGCTTATGATGATCTTCGCGACTGGCTGACGCAGGTCGAGGCCATGGGCGACCTCAGGCATATCAAGGGCGCCCATCTGGACGACGACATCGGCCCGATAACCGAGATATCCGAGCGATCGATGACGGGGCCGGCGGTGCTCTTCAGCGATATTCCAGGCTTCGATGCCGGACGCCGGATTCTCGTGAACCCGATAAGCTCGCTCGACCGCGTCGCGTTGACGGTGGGTTTCCCGACCGGGTTGTCCAAGGCCGATTATTGCGACCTGTGGCTCGAAAAGACCCGGACCATCACCCCCATTCCGCCGCGCGAAGTAACGCACGGGCCGGTGATGGAAAATGTGATCAGGGACGGCGACGTCGACCTGTCGAGCTTTCCGGCCCCGATCTGGCATCGCGGCGACGGCGGCCGATATATCGGCACCGGATGCGTCGTCATAACGCGCGATCCCGACGACAACTGGATCAATCTCGGGACCTACCGCGTCATGGTCGCGGGAAGGAACCAGGTCACGATCTACGCCGCGCCGGGCAAGCATCTGGCGATCGCCCGCGACAAGCTGTTCGAACAGGGCAAACCCATGCCGGTCGCGATATCGCTCGGCCATGACCCGGCGATCTTCATGGGCGGCTCGACCCCCTTGCCCTATGGCCAGTCCGAATATGATTATGTCGGCGGCCTGAAGAACCAGGCCATAGACGTCCTGCCGTGCGAATTGAGTGGTCTGCCCATACCGGCGCGGTCGGAACTGGTCCTCGAAGGCGAGATCTCACCGACCGAAAAATTGCCCGAAGGGCCGTTCGGGGAATGGCCCGGCTATTATGCCAGCGGCGAGCGCACCGAATATGTCACGACCATCCGGCGCATCTATCATCGCAATGCCCCGATCATGGTCGGCACGCCGCCGACCAAGCCGCCGACGGGGGTCGGGACCGCGCTGGGCACGGTGCGCGCGGCACGGGTGCGGGAGGAAATCCGCAAGGCCGGCATCCCCGACGTCAAGCACGTCTGGTTCCATGAATTCGGCAGCCGCTTCTTCCTCGCCGTGTCGATAAAGCAGCGCTATGCGGGCCATGCGGCGCAGGTCGGCCATGTCGCCACCATGTGCCAGGGCGCGGCCTATATGGGCCGATATGTCGTCGTGGTGGACGACGACATCGACGTCTACGACACGATGGACGTCATGTGGGCCATGGCGACGCGCAGCGACCCGGTGCGCGACATCAACATCATCCCGCGCGCCTGGAGCGACGAGCTCGACCCGATGGTGGCCCAGGGCAATGCGGAGGCCCCGTTCAACTCGCGCGCGATCATCGATGCGACATGGCCCTGGGAATGGCGCGGCAAGATCCCGACCGTCATCTCGCTTTCCCCGGAAGATCGCGCGGCCGCCCTCGAAAAATGGGGGGGCATCCTGTTCGGCCCTTCGCAAAGCCGGTGAAGGGACCTCTCGGGACGGGGCTGCAAGGCGGCGCAGCTTCCGGCACCAGCGAAGGAAGAGAAGGCTCGGGCTCCGACGAACGTCCGGCCCCCTATGACTGGTATGTCCTGATCGTCCTGACCGTCATATTCCTGCTGGCCTCGGTCGATCGCAGCCTGGTTTCCGTGGTGATGGAGCCGATCCGGCACGAATTCGGGCTGACGGACGCGCAACTCGGCTTCCTGGCGGGCCTCGCCTTCGGGATTCCCTATGCGCTCGCCAGCCTGCCGTTCGGACTGTTGATCGACCGGATCAACCGCCGCAAATTCCTCGCCAGCATGCTGGCGCTGTGGAGCTTGCTGACCGGGCTGTGCGGCCTGGCGCAAAGCTATCTGCAACTCGTCCTGCTGCGCATGCTCGTCGGCGTCGCCGAAGCGGGGTTCCCGGCGGCGCAGTCGATGATCTCCGACTATTTTCCCGCGCGGCGGCGGCCGATGGCGCTTGGCGTCTTCATGTCCGGCGGCTCGGTGGCATTCGTCCTGTCGTTCGCCCTGGGCGGATGGTTCGCCGACGAATGGGGATGGCGGACCGTCTTCTTCGCGGCCGGTCCGCCGGGGCTGCTCATCGCGCTGCTCTTCTATCTGACCGTTCGGGAGCCTGAGAGGGGACGGATGGACGGCCGCGCCAGAACGGCGGACCCGGAGGCTCCTTCCTTCTGGCAGGCCATGCGGTTCCTGATGTCCTCGCCGGCCTTCCGGCACCTGTTCATCGGTTATGCCCTGGTCGCCGCGACGACGTCGAGCTTCTGGTCCTGGATCGGTTCCCTGCTGATCCGCGTCCACGGCCTGGAAGTGCGCGAAGCCGGCCTCTACATCGCGTTCGGCGCCGGCATCTTCGGCTTTGTCGGGGCGCTGCTTGGTGCGGTCGCGACGGGTTATATCGGGCGGCGGGGCCTTCGGCCGGTCCTCACCTTCGTCGCGTCCATGGCCGTCCTGCTGAGTCCGTTCGGCATCGCCATGGCCTTGTCTCCGACGCTGCAGACCGCGATTGCCTGCATGATCGTCACCAGCATCCTCAAATCCTGCTATACCGGCCCGGCGCAGGGCATCATCCTCAGCCTGGCCAAGACCCGCATGCGCGGCGTCGCGGCCTCGCTGGTCAATGTCGCGGGGACGTTGCTGGGCTTTGGCGTCGGTCCGCTGCTGGCCGGGGCGATCAGCTATGTTCTCGGCGGCGGCAGCTCCATTCGCTATGGCCTTGCCGCATTGTTTCTGATGAATGTCTGGGCCGGACTGCATTTCTGGATGGCGCGCAGAACCGTCGAGGAGGAGGTCCGCGTGGCGAGGGCGGAAATCTAGGTAAGTTCGCGAATGGCAGCGGTGTCGACATCATCAAGGCATCGCCTGGATACCGTCTGGGCCTATTTCCTCGACCTGTACGCCAGGCCGGGCGTCAAGGAGGCCTGCCTCGACTGGCAGGACCGGATGGGCGCGGACGTCATCCTGCTCTTATGGTTGCTGTGGCTTGGCGTCGAGGACGGTCTTGCGGTGGACGACGCCAGCCTGCGCCGGCTCGACGAGCGGATGAAGGGATGGCGAATGTCGGTCGTCCTGCCGATCCGTGAAGCAAGGCGAGCCATCGGCACGCTTGCCAAGGCCGGCGAGAGGGATGCTTCCGGTCTCTACCAGCGTCTCAAGCGCGTGGAACTCGCCGCCGAGCGCATGGCGCTGCGGCGGCTCCTGCTCCAGGATGGCGTCACCGGACAACAGCTGCCCAAACATCTTGCGGCTACCGCGAACCTGGAGCGCTATCTCGGCGCCCTTGCCGACGGTCCTACCATCGAAAATCGGACGGCAATTGCAGGATTGGTCAGCACTGCCGTGGCAAGGTGACGGGCAGGGGCGGGCGACCGGCAAGGGTCATGCCGTTGAATCCCGCAGCCCCTTCCAGCGCTTGACGTCCTGGCCCGTGTCGATGCCCAGGAGATCGATCATGCGCGCCACGGTGTGATCGACGATGTCGTCGATCGACGTCGGCTTGATGTAGAAAGCGGGCACCGGCGGCGCGATGATGCCGCCAGCCTCGGTTATCGCCTTCATCGCATTGATATGGATGAGGCTGAGCGGTGTTTCGCGCAGCATCAGGATCAGCCGGCGGCGTTCCTTCAGGGTCACGTCCGCGGCCCGCGTCAGGAGGTTGTCCGAAAGGCCATGCGCGACGGCGGCCATCGTTCTAATGGCGCAGGGCGCGACGATCATGCCTGCCGTTTCAAACGATCCGCTGGCGATGGCTGCGCCGATATCGCCGATCGGATAGGATGTGCCGGCAAGCTGGCGGAGATCCTTGAGGGTAAGTCCCATTTCGTGCCGGAGGGTGATCTCCGCGGCCTTCGAAGCCACCAGATGCGTCTCGACATCGAGAGACTTGAGCCGCTCGAGAAGGCGAACGGCATAGATGCTCCCGGTCGCTCCGGAAATGCCGACGATGACGGGCAGGCGTCGATTGTTCACGATTTCTCCAATCGTCAATTTACCTTCTCACGCGCGATCATCTCGATGTCGGCGCTCAAAGGATATTGGCCACCCCGATCAATGTACACGCCGTCAGCAACGTCCCGATCTTCGCCATCGAGGCAGGCTCTCCATAGAGAAGGATGCCGACCGCGATCGATGCCATCGGGATTCCGGCCGCGAGCAACGGGATGAAAAAGCTCAGGTTCACGCCGGCTTGCGAAATCCTGGCCATGAAAAACACCCCCAGGCAGAAGGATGCCAACGACAAGAGGGTGGCGGTTGGGTTGGCGAACCCGTTGGTGGTGGGGACCAGCGCTATTCCAACGACCTGAAAGGCAATGGAGAGGATCATAAATAAAACGATCGTAATATTCATGTGAAGCTCTCCCACATTCTCGGCAGGGGCGATCTCGTCGCCTTCAAGACCACAGGCCCCAATCCATGCTCGCTATCTGAGGCGGCCAGTATCGGTTGCCTGCAGGATATATTTTTATGTTGTAGTTTAGATATATTATTCATATATATTCAAAAAACTCAACGCGCAAGCGTGTAAAAGGGGAGGTGGAAATGAACTATGTGCACCGCTCGCTAGGGGCGGTCGTCGCGATGGCGTCGCTTGCCGGGGCGTCCGCCCATGCCCAGGGCGTCGGGTCGAAAGAGGACGGACATAAGACGGTCGCTGCCGATACCCTCGAAGAGGATGCGGGAGACGCCATCGTCGTCACCGCGCAGCGCCGTGTGCAGAGATTGCAGGATGTCGGTATCGCGGTAAGCGCCTTCAGCGGCGAGCAGTTGCGCACCCGCCAGATCTCCAGCAGCATCGACGTCGCGCGAATGACGCCCGGCGTCTTCGCTTCGGCTTCGAACGGCGGGCAGACCGCCAGCATCTCCATTCGCGGCGTGACCCAGAACGACAGCTCGGATGCCGTCGAGGGGCCGGTTGCCGTCTATGTGGACGAAACCTACGTTCCCAGCCTGCAGGGCCAGGGCTTCGGTCTCTTCGACGTCGAGCGCGTCGAGGCCCTCAAGGGGCCGCAGGGCACGTTGTTCGGCCGCAATGCAACGGGCGGGCTCGTCAACTTCGTGATAGCCAAGCCATCCGACACGCTGACGGGCTACGCGAACGGCAACTATGGTCGCTTCAACAGCGTCAAGCTGGAAGGGGCGATCGGCGGGCCGATCACCGACACGGTTCAGGGGCGCGTCTCACTTCTCTACAATCGCAACAATGGCTGGCTGAAGAACCTGTATCCGGGGAAACCGGATGTCGGCGGCGAGGATATGCTGGGCGGTCGCGCCCAGGTGCAATGGCAAGCGACGGACGCGTTGAAGGTGCGGGCGACTGCTTCCGCCGTGCGGAGCGATCTGTCCACCGGCGCCTATAATTCCATTGCGACCCAGCCCGTGTTCGACGGTCTGGGACGCGTGGTCGGTGCGAACAGGGTGTCTGGGCCGACGGCGCTTGGCTTTACGCCGCTTCCCGGCAGCAAGCTGGAAGTCAATCACGACTTCGCCTGCTCCGATTGTGGCCGCACGAGGCTTTACGATGCGGCGCTCCACGTCGATTACGACGCCGGGGGCGCCCAGATCAGTGCGATCACCAATTGGAAGCGCATCACCAAGGTCCTGCTGATCGACGTGGACAGTTCGCCCGTCAATCTCGTCGACGTCGGCCAGAACGCCCAGACGGAGAGCTTCTCGCAGGAGCTTCGCGCTACGGGGAAGGCTGACAATGTCGTCTGGAACCTCGGTGTCTATTATCTCCAGATACACACGCTCGCCCAGATGGGCTTCCTTGCCCGGCCCAATGGTATCCTGGCGGGTGCGTTGGGCGTTTCCGGTACTGGCGCCGATCTCGCCAACCTCCAGAATCTCTGGACGCGTTCCCTTTCCGGTTTCGGGCAGGTCGAATATAAGCTCACGCCGAAGCTGAGCGGCACGATCGGCCTGCGCGTCATTCACGAATGGCAGCGCTACGATTTCCAATCGAGCCTGTTCCAGAACCAGAATGATTACAAGCTGGATACCGCCGTCGCGCAGGCCGCCCTGCAACCGTCCTATGCGAACAAGCGGAACGATAGTTTCTGGGCGGGCAGGGCCGCGCTCGAATATCATGCCAATCGCGACATCCTGCTGTACGCCTCGATCAATCGCGGCGCGAAGGGCGGAAACTACAACTCCAAATTGCCGGATGGAAGTCCGCCGCTCTCGCCGGACGACTTCGCCTATAAGGGCGAAACGCTGCTCGCTTATGAGGGCGGCGTGAAATCGACCTTGCTGGATGGAAAGGCCACGGTGAATCTGTCGGGATTCGTCTACGATTATTCCAATTATCAGGCCTTCACCTTTTCCAACGCTTCCGGCTTCGTCCAGAACAGGGATGCCAATCTCTATGGCGGCGAGGCCGAGTTCACCCTGCGGCCGATCGAGGGGCTGGAACTGAGCGGCGGCCTCTCGCTCCTGCATGCCAAGGTCAAGAACGTGCAGGTCGCGACCGGCGTCTACCGGGACGTGCGGCCGACATTCGCCCCGAAGCGGCAGGCCAACGGCCGCATCAGCTATCGCCTCCCCGTGGAGGTCGTCGGCGGTCGCATCAACCTGGCGGTCGACGGCTATTCGACATCATCCTTCTACCAGAACATCCGCAATTTCGCGGCGCACAAGATCGGCGGCCACACGATTTTCGGCGCGCAGGTCGGATGGGAGAGTTCGTCGGGTTTCTCGCTGACCGGCGCCGTGTCCAACCTGTTCGACAAGCGATACGAGATCACGGGCTTCGACCTGTCGACGCTCTGCGGTTGCAGCGAGGTCGCCTATGGCAAGCCGCGCTGGTGGACGATTTCCGCAGGCTTTCACTTCTGACATATCGGGGCGCCGTCTCGAAGGACATCTTCGAGACGGCGTTGTCGTTTTCGGCGAAGCTCAGCGCCTCATATATTTCTGGATATTGAAGCCTTCCGATCGGACGTCGTCCGGGGTTACCGCCCCGCCGGCCTTTACCACCTCCATGCCGAACCTGACGTCCCTCGGTCGATTGAGGCCCAGGACCGCGATCAGGCGGCGCTGCGTGAAATAGAAGGCCGTTCCCGAGAAGTCGTCCTCCCCCTGGTCGTGCCAGACGATCTGGTCATGCGTGCCGGGCAGGCCGGCCAGTTGCATCTTCGATTCATACTGGTCGGACCAGAACCAGGGGATATCGTCATAGGCTTCCCGGTGCCCCAGCATCGATCGGGCGGCTGCCACCGCCTGGCGATAGGCGTTCTGCCATGATTCAAGGCGGACCAGCCCCGATGCATAGGCCGTCGGCCGCGCGGCCACGTCGCCGGCCGCGTAGATGCCTTCGACCGAGGTTTCGCAGAATGCGTTGACCACGATGCCGTTGGCGATCTGGATGCCGGACGCTTGGGCGAACTCGCAGTTCGGCGTGGAGCCGATGCCGTAGACGACGGCGTCGCACGCCAGTTCGGAGCCATCGGAAAGGGCGACCAGCTTGCCGCCATCCGGCGCTTCGCGGATCTGCAGGACGGAGGTGCTCAGGCGGATGTCGATCCCGCGGCTGGCATGGAGGCCGCAATAGCGGCTCGCCCCTTCGGAGCCGAGCACCCGCTGCATCGGCGCCTCGCTGGCCTCGACGAGAGTCACCGCGCAGCCGAGCTCCTGCGCCGCGGCCGCGACTTCGGCGCCGATGAAGCCGAACCCGATCACCACGATCCTGCGTCCGGGCAGAAGCTCCGCGCGCACGCGCCCCGCGTCGTCGAGCGACCGCAGGGTATGGACGTTCGCTTGCGCTTCGGGCGCAAAGGGAAGGTCGCGCGCCCGCGCGCCGGTGCAGATGAGCAACTT
Source organism: Rhizorhabdus histidinilytica (assembly GCF_900167915.1). GTDB lineage: Bacteria > Pseudomonadota > Alphaproteobacteria > Sphingomonadales > Sphingomonadaceae > Rhizorhabdus > Rhizorhabdus histidinilytica. The sequence goes on from NZ_FUYM01000023.1 coordinate 16,898, forward strand.
GTCGAACGCGATGCTGCGGCCGTTCGTGGTTTCGAGCGAGCGGGCCGATCGGTCGATCGATGCGATCCGCGTCGAGAGAATGGGGGTGATCGCGGCGTCGCCATAATCGGATTCCTGGCGCAGGAGCAGCGCATCCTCCTCGGCCTTTCCGAGCAGGAAGGCCTTCGACAGGGGAGGGCGATCATAGGGCAAATGCGCTTCGTCCCCGATCAGCAATATCTCGCCGTCGAAACCGTCCTTGCGCAATTGAAAGGCGGCATGCGCGCCGGCCAGGCTCGCGCCGACGATCGCAAAGGTCTTCTTGGTCATGGGATCAGGCATCCTCGAAAATGGAGAAGCGGACGCCTGCGGTGAGGCCACCGTCGATGACCAATGAGGCTCCGGTTATGTAGGACGCGGCATCCGAGGCGAGGAAAACGGACGGCTTGGCGATCTCTTCGGGGCGCGCATAGCGCTTCATCGGGCAAATGCGGTCCATGAGGTCCTCATGTCCGGGATGGCGGTCGAGCCATCCCTGGATGCGAGGTGTCATCGTGCTGCCGGGGCAGACGGCGTTCACCCGGATGTTATCGCGGGCGAAATCCATCGCCATGTTGCGGGTCAGCATGACCGCGCCGCCCTTCGCGGCGGTGTAGGCGGAGCATCGATTTTCGGCGAGGATCCCCGCCGTCGATGCGACGTTGACGATGGCACCGCCGCCATTGCGGCGGAGGAGCGCTATCACCGGCTTGGAACAGCGGTAGATCGACTTCAGATTGAGATCGAGCACGCCGTCCCAATCGGCGTCGGTCATTTCGTCGACGCGTTTCGCCAGGCTGGCGCCGGCGACGTTGAACAGGGCGTGGAGCGGATCGTCCAACTGCTCCAGCGCGTCGAGCATCGCCGGCATGGCATCCGGGGCGGTCACGTCCATCCCGAGACCGATGGCCCGCCCACCCATCTGTTCGACCTGGCGGGCCGTCTCGATCGCTGCCTCCCGGTCGAGATCACCCACGACCACCGAGCCGCCCTCGGCCGCCCATTCCAGGGCGATGGCCCGGCCGATGCCGGCGCCCCCCGCGGTGACTAGGCCGGCGCGACCGATCGCGCTGCCGGGCCGGGTGACGGCGCCTCGGGATTCCAAAGACATAGTTACCTCCATGACGCGGGTCTTTCCCGGTGAAGCCTTGCTTCGATCCGAGCCCCTTAGCCGCTTGACACCAGATAAGATATGATAATATATTCTTTGTATATCAAAAAGCGAAATTTTGCTCGCGAAGGAGAAGCGGGGGCATGAAAGGACAATGCGACATGGCAGCGACCGCCGGGATGGAAGAATATGAAACCGTCCGGGCGCGGATTGCCGGCCAGTTCACCACAGAGAAGGACATCCCCAAAGCGATCTTTTCCGACCCCACCATCTATCGCGAGGAACTGAAGCGGATTTTCCGCGGCCATTATTGGCACATGGTGGCGCACCGTGCGGAGCTTCCCGAGGTCAACAGCTTCAAGACCTTCTGGCTGGGCGAGACGCCGGTCCTGCTGACGCGCGGTGAGGACGAGACGCTGCGCGCCTTCGTCAACAGCTGCACGCACCGGGGGACGCTGCTGGAACAACGGGCGACCGGTTGCAGCAAGGAATTCGAATGCCCCTATCACCGGTGGCTCTTCAGCAACAAAGGCAACTTCATCGGCGGCCCCGGCCGGCGGGATTTCCGTGCGGATTTCGTGGCCGAGGATTATGCGCTGCGCGAGCTCCAGGTGGACGAGATCGCGGGGCTGATCTTCTGCAGCGCGGCGCCGCAGGTCAGCCTCGAGCAGTGGCTGGGCCAGTGCGCCGGCCATGTCCGGGACGTGATGCTGGACGATGGGCGGCTGACGCTGCTCGGCTATCAGAACGCGATCTTCAACGCGAACTGGAAGACCTATTTCGACAACGACTTCTACCACGCCCCGCTGCTGCACATGGGCTTCAGGCTGCTGAGCTGGCATGGCGGCCAGGGCGAGGTCCGGGTCGAGGAGCCGGTGGGGCATTTCTCGGTCGGTTATGAAAGCTCGCCCTATGAGGACAACGGCTTCCTCGCCGATCCGTCCCTGGTGGAGATGAAGGGGACCGACGCCCGTGCGCGGGTCGTCGCGCTGCGCCCGGCCTATGTGCTGACGAAGCATCTCGACACGATCAGCGTCCGGTTCGTCCGGCCGCTGGGCGTCGACAGGACGCAGGTCACCTACGCCTTTTTCGGGCACGAGAGCGACAGCCCGGAATATCGGGCGCATCGCGTTCGCCAGGCGTCGAACCTGCTGGGCCCCAGCGGCATGATCACCATCGAGGACGCGGCCGTCTTCAACCGTCAGCAGATGACCTCGCGCGATGGGGGAATGTCGCGCTTCGTGGTCGGGGTCGATCGCCCCGCGGCCGAAGCGAGGCAGAATGACGAAAACGGAAACACGGCCGGCTGGGCCTACTATCGGGAGGTGATGGGCTTTGACCGCTGATATTCACATGCAGGCCGTCTCGGCCGAGACGATGTCCGCCATCGACGGCCTGATCGGCAATTATGTGGCGGCCCTCGACTGGCAGGACTGGAATGGCTGGCTCGGATCGTTCGCCGATAGCTGTCATTATTCGGTCACGAGCCGGCAGAATGCCGAAAGCAACCTTCCCCTCTGCTACATGATCGATGATTGCCGCGCCCGTATCGAGGATCGCGTCAAGTTCATCACGGAGGTATGGGCCTCGACGATCGAGCCCTATCGCACGCGCCACGTCACCCAGCGCCTGTCGGTGTCCAGAATGGACGACGGGAATTACCGGGTCCTGTCGAACGTCGTGGTGATGTTCACGCAGAACAACGACCCGTCGGGGGTACTGGTGACGGGCTATTATGACGATGTCGTCACGGTCGATGGTGGGACGGCGGTCTTCGCAAGCAAGACGGTCTACATCGATGGCACGCCTGCCCGCTACCTCGCCTATCCGCTTTGAGAAGAATGATGACAGACCAACAGCCGAACATGCCGTCGCCGATCGTCGCCCTGGGCTATCTGGGCTTCACCGCGCAGGATCTTCCCGCGTGGGAGGAATGGGCGACCCAGATCTTCGGGTTCGAGAAGGTCCGCGCGCCGGAGGGTATTCCCGGCGATCATCTCTACTTGCGGATCGACGAGCGCCAGTGGCGCTTCGCGGTTGAGCCCGGCGCGGAAGGCGGGATCGCATTCATCGGCTGGGAGGCCGCCAACGCCAATGCGCTGGAGGAGGTCCATCGGCGGCTCACCGCCCAAGGGATCGAGGTCGTAAGGGATACCGAACTGGCGCGAAAGCGCTGCGTTCAGGACTTGATCCGCTGCCAGGATCCCGATGGCTTCCGGCTGGAGTTCTTCCACGGCCATCTCGTCTCCCGCGACCCCTTCGTCTCTCCGCGCGGCGTCACGTTCGTCACCGGCGACATGGGGCTCGGCCACATCCTCATCACGGTGAGCGACATCGAGAAGTCGAAGGCCTTCTACCTCGACCTGCTCGACTTCAGGATGAGCGACTATATCGTGTTCGGCGGGAACAAGGTGCATTTCACCCACATCAACCCACGCCATCACAGCCTTGCCTTCGTCCAGACCGGCGATCGCGTCGCGCGGCTGGGCCACTTCATGGTGGAGGCCGACAGCGTCGACGCCGTCGGCTTCGCGCTCGATCGCCTTCACGCCAGCAAGTGGCAGCTCAAGGAGACCCTCGGACGCCACACCAATGATCGCATGCTCTCCTTCTACTGCGAGAATCCTTCGGGTTCCCAGACGGAGTTCGGTTGGGGCGGGCGCAAGATCACCAACCCCGGCTGGCTGGTGGAAACCTATGATGCGACCGCATTCTGGGGACACAAGGTTCCGGGTACCGAATATTCGGACAAGGGCCCTCAATCTCCACGCGAAGGAATTTGAAAATGGCGGAAAAGATTCGGGTGTGCGCGGAAGGCGAGATCGAGGACGGCGGTTTCAAGGTCATCGCCCTCAAGGAGCCGGTCGCGATATTCAACCTGGGCGGTGAATATTACGCGCTCAACGACCACTGCACGCATGAGAAATGCTCGCTGACCCAGGAAGGCTACGTCATCGGCGACGAGCTGGAATGCGGGTGGCATTATGCCAAATTCTCGATCAGGACCGGTGAGGTGACGGCTCCGCCGGCGACGAGAAATCTGAAAACATATGAAGTTCTCATCGAAGGGGCCGAGATATTCGTCGTCATTCCCGATCCTGAGTGATCGAGTTCTAGGCTGATTTCCGATTTCCACCTGCGCCGCGCCAGTTGAGCGACGTGTTCCTGGCGGAACGCGATGGCAAGATATTGAGAGGGATACCGTGTCTGAGCATGTGAGCACGAAGATTCTGATCGTGGGAAGCGGCGCCAACGCCATTTCCCCGGCAGTCAAGCTTGCGCTGCGGGGCGAGACCGATTTCCGCATGATTACCAAGGATTCGGACTTTGGCGGGGTGTGGCACGTCAACCGCTATCCGGGATGCATCACCGACATCCATGTCGCGGCCTACCAGTTCTCCTATGAAATCTCGGGCGAATGGACCTCGTCCCATCCGGAAGCTCGCGAAATGGCGGCCTACCTCCGGAAGGTCGCGCGCCACTACGGGCTTTACGACCATGTCGATTTCAACACCGAGCTTCTCGGCGCCGAGTGGGACAAGAATGGTCTGTACTGGAAGGTCACGACCAACGCGGTGACATATCACGCCCGGTTCCTGATTCTTTGCACCGGCTTCCTCGAGCAGCTCAAATTTCCGGAGCTCGGGGGCACGGAGAAGTTCAAGGGACGACTTTTCCACTCGGTCCACTGGCCAGAGGGATATACCGGCGAGGGCGATCGCATCGCCGTTCTCGGCACCTCCGCGTCCGGCGTGCAGATCGTCCCGGAAATGCAGAAGGTCGCGGATCACGTCTTCGTTTTCCAGCGTACGCCCATGCATCTTCTCCCGTTGAACAGGGAGGTATATTCCCCCGATGAGCTGGCTCGACGGCGATCGGACCCGGATTTCCTGGTCAAGGAACGCGACGAGAAACTCGCGATGTTCGACAAGGTGGCCTACGATGCGCTCTTCAATTCCGAGACGCCTCAACAGGTCGCCGAACGGCAGGCGCTCATCGATGCGCATCGCGAGCGTCTCGTTCCCGATCCCGATCTCCGGGAAAAGCTCACGCCCAAATATCTGCTCGGCTGCAAGCGTCCCACCCGGACCGACCTTTTCTATCCCAGCCTCCAGCAGCCTAATGTGACGCTCATTGCCGAGGGCGCGGTCGCGCTCGAGGAAGACACGATCATATCGAGCAGCGGCCAGGCGTTCGAAGTCGATGCGGTCGTCATGGCGACCGGTTTTTACTGGGGCGGGGATATCCTCAACCGCATCCGGCGGCGGGATGGTCGGACCGTGGCGGAGCATCAGGCGGGGCACCGTCGGGCGCACAAGTCCGTATCGCTATCCGGCTGCCCCAATCTGTTCCTGGTCGGCGGAGCCGGCGCCAACGGCGCCGTCTGGAACGGCTATGCTCCGGGTGAACTGGTACCCGAATATATCTTCGCCGTGCTCGACTATATGAAGGACAACGGCATCGAAGCCTTCGAGGTGCGCGAGGAATGCGAGACCGAATGGAAGGCAAGGACCGACGAAATCCTGTCAAAGGCGGCGATCGTCGTGGGTGGATGCGTCAATTACATGCTCGACGAATCCGGTCATGACATGTCGAGTTGGCCCGGGACCATGCGGGACATGGAAAGAGCGATGCAGAACTTCGAGCCCGACCATTATCAGCCGATTGGAGCGGGTTCGTAGGGAAGGAAGCGGGGAGGGAACTCCCCGCTTCGCCTTTTCACTGAAAGGTGAGGGGCTTACCGGTTCGCCGCCAGCAGCGCCCCTGCCGGTTCGGGCGTGCCCCGGGGAAAGCCGAAAATCTTCAACTGGCGGTCATGGGAGAACTCGATGTGGTCCACTGTGGACCGCTCGAGCAGCTCGACGTCGCCTCTCCGGATCGCATCGACCTGCAGCCGATGGTGATCGTTGATGCTCTCCGTTCCGATCCGGATATAGGAGCGGTACCAAAGCCGCAGCGAACCGAAGTTCAGGAAGCGGATCGCCTCGACCAGGAAGCGATTGTAGCTCGCCTCGGCGATCGCCAGGTGGAAATCATAATCGAGCTCGGCGACCTGATATGGGTCATTCGCACGGATGGCCTTGTCGAGCTGGTCGCAGAGTTTCTCCATGGCATCGAGGTCGGCAGCGGTCGCCCGTTCGGCCGCCATCAGCGCGGCCTTCACCTCGAAAATCTGGCGCGCTTCGTAGAGGGCGGCCAGGTCGTCGATGCTGGTCGATCGGACATGCGGCGTGCGGTGCGGGTGCCAGACCACGAATTCTTCGCTCGACAGGCGCTTGATCGCCTCGCGGATCGGGGTGCGTCCGACGTCGATGCGTTCCATCAGCACGGTCTCGTCGAGCGGCGATAATTCGCCGAATTCACCCGTGACGATCGCCTTGCGCAGGTTCCAATAAGCTTGCTCGGTTTTCGTCGTATAGTTCTGACCAGCCATCAGGGCGCTTTTCCTCTCGGTTCATTCGCCAGCCGCGATCCGGAGGGACCGCATTAATATATTCAAATTATCTTTATCGCACCGAAGGGGGCTTGTCGATGCTGATGGGAGCGGATCTCGCCCCTTGCACGGCCAATCCCGCCTCAGCCCGGCTGCCGGACGCGGCCGCCCTCACAGGGCAGAAAGCAATTGACAGATTCAAAATATATTGTTCATATATGGCAATTCAAGTGAGAGGCCCCGGATCGGGGGCGACCAAATCACTCATGTAGTGGAGGACGCACGGTGGTGCCGAGCAGTGACTATCTAAAGTCTCTCGTGGATATAGAGGCTGGCAGGATTAGCCCCGAAATCTTCATCGATGAAGATATTTATCGACTGGAGCTGGATCGGGTATTCGGCCGAAACTGGCTGTTCCTGGCACACGACAGCATGATTCCGAAGCCGGGGGATTTCTTCAGCACCTATATGGGCGGCGATCCGGTCGTCGTCGCGCGGCAACCCGACGGTTCGGTCCGGGCGTTCCTCAACGCCTGTCGCCACCGCGGGATGCGGGTCTGCCGCGCCGAGAGCGGCAATACCAAATCGTTCTTCTGCACCTATCATGGCTGGGCCTATGATACCGCGGGCAACCTGATCAACGTCCCCAACCTGTCGGACGCGTATAAGGACCGGCTGTCCCTCAAGGACAACGGCCTCATCCCCGTCGCGCGGATCGAGAGCTACAAGGGGCTCATCTTCGGCAACTTCGATGCCACCGCTCCCTCGCTGGAAGAGCATCTGGGAGACTTGAAATATTATATCGACGGATGGGTCGATCAGGTCGAGGGCGGCATCGAAGTCCTTCCCGGTGTGGTGCGGTGGACCATCAACGCCAACTGGAAGCTCGCGGCCGAGCAGTTCGCGGGCGACACCTATCATGCGCCGACCAGCCATGCGTCTTCGCTGCTGTCGTTCGGGCCGGCATTCGAAGGCAAGGATGGCGCGCACGTGGCCTTCCGCGAAGGGCACGGCGAAAGCTTCCTTTTCAAGCGGCATACCCGCTTCTCGGAGGATCCGCTCAGCGTCTACAACGACGCCAAGCTCGAAGCCGCCAGGGATCGGGTGGGGGATCGCGCCGAATTCGTGGCGAACTTCACCGCTTTTCCCGCATTTTCAGGGCTGCCCGGTTCATCGAACATTCGTGTCTGGCACCCCAAGGGTCCCAATAAATTCGAGATCTGGTCTTTTACGGTGGTCGACAAGAATGCTCCGCCCGAGGCCAAGAAGGCGATGCAGGTGTCGGCTTCCTTCACCGAGGGGCCGGCTGGCGTGGTCGAGACCGACGACGGCGAGAATTGGGGGCTGATCGGGGCGATCCTCGAGCAGGGGCACCAAGCGCGCAAAATGCGCTGGAACTACCAGATGGGCGACTACCCCGCGACCGGGCATGAGGAGTTCCCCGGCGCCTATCGCGACAGCTTCTTCGGCGAAGCCGGCCATCGGGCCTTCTATCGCCGTTGGCTCGAATTCATGACCAGCGAGGAGTGGCCCGTCCTCACCCAAGAAGAGCGCGACGCGTTCAACAAGCCGGGAGCGTGAAGTGGTGTCTCAGATCGACAAGCAAATCGAACGGCAGTTTCGCGTAGAACAGTTCCTCTATCGGGAAGCCGACCTGCTCGATAGCTGGGAGTGGGGGAAGTGGTTCGAACTCTTCACCGAGGACGTCCGCTATTGGATGCCGTTGCGGCGGAACCTGCAGCGCCGCGAGCGCGGCACGGGGCAGTTGCCGACCGGGCTCGAAATGGCGCTCGTCGACGATGATCACGCGCAGCTCAAGATGCGTGTCCAGCAGATGTCCTCCGGGCGCCACTGGGCTGAGGACCCGCCCTCGCGGTGCCGCCATCTGATCTCCAACGTGGTCGTCGTCGAGGAAGACGAGGCTCGGCAGGAACTCGTCGTCCGCTCCAACTTCATCGTCTATCGCAACCGCCTGGAGCGGGAGGTGGATATCTGGGCGGGCAACCGCGAAGATACGCTGCGGCGGCACGGCGATTCCTTCCGGATCGCCAGCCGGACCATCCTGCTGGACCAGAACGTGGTTCTGTCGAAGAACCTCAGCGTCTTCTTCTGAGTGAGGGCAGTGGAACAGCCATCCGACACGGGCCGGCGACTTGAGGTCGCCGGCTCCACCACCCATTTCCATGATCTGGGATCGGGAGAGCCGCTGCTGCTGCTTCCGGCCTACGGTCCCTTGCCGGGCACGACCGGCTGGCTGACCTATTCCAAGGTGCTGCCCTATTTCGTCGAGCGAAGACGCTGCATCATCGTCGACTATCATAATTTCGGGCTGTCATCGCCATTCGTCTTCGACGAGCCGGCGCACGATGTCTTCGTTCGGCAGGTCAAGGCCGTTCTCGATCATCTGGGCATCGCGCGCTGCGACGTGGTCGGCACGTCGACCGGGGGCACCGTCGCGATCGACCTCGCGCTTTCCGATCCCGGGCGGGTGTCCCGGATGGTCGTGGGGGCCTGCGAGGCGTCCACGGGCGGTGATCCCTATCTGCTCTCTCCCTGGCCCAGCGAAGTCGGCAAGCTGTCGGCCGAATATCAGGGCAATCCGCCTGATCTCGATCGGTTGAGGCGGCTGTTGAACGCCATCGTCTACGATCCCGCGACGATCGACGAGGGGACGGTCCTTTCGATCCTGGAATGGGCGATCAACGAGCCCAAGCATGCGGAGGCGTGGAGCCGGTCCCGCAGTGTCCCCTCGGGCAAGCTCGACCGGCTGAAGGAGATCGAGGCGTCGGTGCGGATCATCCACGGCCGGTTCGACCGGATGGTCCCCGTCGAAGGCGCCATTCGCCTGATGAACTATCTTGCCGATCCCGACCTCGTCATCCTGAATCGCTGTGGCCACTGGCCGGCGTTCGAGCGGCCAGACGAGTTCGCTCGCCAGGTCCTCGGGTTTCTTGCCCGATGACGCGAATGACCGGTAAAGACGGCGCCGCCTCAGCGCGACTGAGCCATGTCCTGGACCTGATTTCGGCAGGCGATGTCGCTGCCGAGCGCGCCTATACGCATGTCCTGGCGGGCACGGCGCGCGGCGAGGCCCGTGCGGCCGACAGCCGTGTCGATCGGGACGAGGCGATCGGTGCGCTCGATGGCGCCCTGGTTTCCGTCAAGGCGATGCTGGACGTGCAGGGAATCGTGACCGATGCGGGATCCGCCACCCTGCGCGAGCGGCTGCCGGCCGCGAGCGACAGCAGCGCGGTGGCACGGCTTCGCTCTGCCGGCGCCGTCGTCGTCGGCACGACGCAGATGACGGAGTTCGCCTTTTCGGCGGTGGGCACCAATCCCAATTTCTCCGCCTTGGGCAATCCCCATGACGCGGAGCGGATTTGCGGTGGGTCGTCGTCGGGTGCGGCGGTTTCGGTCGGCGGGGGCCTGGCGGACATCGCCATTGGCAGCGATACCGGAGGCTCGCTGCGAATCCCGGCCGCGCTTTGCGGCCTGGTCGGTTTCAAGCCCACCGCCTCGCGGATTCCGGCCGCCGGCAGCTTCCCCTTGTCGCAAACGCTCGATTCGATCGGCCCCATCGCCGGATCGGTGAGGCTTTGCGCCCTGGCGGATGCGGTTCTTGCCACGGGCGAGGCATCGGACGTCGCGGCGATGGGCATCGATCGCTTCCGGCTGGTCGTCGCCCGTGGGAGGCTGTTCGAGGGTTGCGACCTGGAGGTGCTCGAGGCCTTCGACGGCGCGATCGATCATCTGCGGCGATCGGACGTCCGGATCTCGGACGGATCCCTCGAACCGACCCTCGACGAACTGGGCCGGATCGACGGGCTCGGCACCTTTCCACCGGTCGAACTGGCCGCGACCCTGCGCAGCAGCGGCATCACCGATCTGACGCCGGTCGATCCCAATACGCGGAGCCGGATCGAAGCCGGCAGCGGCCTGTCGGCCGTCGATTATCTGGAGATGGCGCGCCTGCGGCGCCAACTGGCCGACGCGTTCGAGCGGTCGATGGAGGACGGGGAGGTCTATGTCGTCCCCACGGTCCCGATCGTCGCCCCCACGACGGCGTCCGTCAGCGATCCGGAGCAGTTCCGACGGACCAATGCCTTGCTGCTCCGCAATCCGCGGGTCGCCAATCTGCTCGATTGCCCCTCCATCTCGATACCGGTTCCCAGCCGGGGCCTTCCGGTCGGCATGATGCTGATCGGACGGCGGAACGCCGATCGGCATCTGTTATCGGTCGCGTTGCGATTGGAAGAGATTCTCGCCCAGGGCGACCGGCACG
>NZ_FUYM01000005.1 GCF_900167915.1 Rhizorhabdus histidinilytica
GCATCAGCGCTGCGACGGCGACCGACGACTTGGTCCAACCAGGATATGGATGCTTCTTCATAAAACCCCCTTCTGTCTGCCTCGATCGTCTGCGGTGGGTGTTGACGTTCGTCCCTGCTCGTCTGACGGCGCCGCTGTTGGCGGTCTGCCGGTTGCGGGCGGGGTGGCGGCCCCGCCCGGAACCTCAATGTCCGATCACTGGTGGATGACCTGGACGGTGGTGAACTCGGCCAGGCCGAGGGTCCCGAATTCGATGCCGATGCCCGACTGCTTGACGCCGCCGAACGGCGCGTCGGGGCGGACCATCGCGTGGCTGTTGATCCAGGCGCTGCCGCATTCGAGCCGGCTGGCGATCGCGACCGCCTTGTCGGCGTCGCTCGACCAGACCGATCCGCCCAGGCCGTTCGGATTGTCGTTGGCGCGCGCGACCGCATCGTCGACATCGCTGTAGCGGATGATCGGCAGCGCCGGGCCGAACTGCTCCTCGTCGACGATCGCCATGCCCTCCTTGACGTCGGCGAGCAGCGTGACCGGGTAGAACAGACCGTCGCCCTCGATCGGCGCACCGCCGCACAGGACGCGCGCACCGCTGGCCCTGGCGGCCTCGACCAGCATCTTCACGCGCTCGAACTGCATCTTGTTCTGGACGGTGCCGAGCTGGCTGTCGGCGGCCATGCCGTCGCCGGTCTTCACCGCCGAGGCATAGGCGAGCAGCTTTTCGCACAGCTCGTCATAGATCGAGTCATGGACGTAGAGGCGCTTGATCGCGGCGCAGGTCTGGCCGTTGTTGATGAAGGCGCCCCAAAAGATCTTCTCAATCGTGGCGTCGTCGAGCGCGACGTCGGGCAGGACGATCGCGGCGTCGTTGCCACCCAGCTCGAGCGTCAGCCGCTTGAGCGAGTCCGCTGCGCTCGCCATCACATGCTTGCCGGTGCGGGTCGATCCGGTGAAGACGATCTTGTCGATGCCGGGGTGCGCGGACATCGCCCGGCCGATCTCGTCGGCCCCGGCGACTGCGTTGAGCACGCCCGGCGGCAGCGCCTCCTGCAGCAGCTCGACCATCCTGAGCGTCGCGATCGGCGTATAGGGCGACGGCTTGAGCACCACCGTGTTGCCGGCGCGCAGCGCGGGCATGATGTGCCAGATCGCGATCATCACCGGGAAGTTCCACGGGGTGATCGACCCGACCACGCCGATGGGCTTGCGATAGAGCGCGACCCGACCCTTGTCGTCGTCCTGGATATATTCGACCGGCAGGTCGAGCCCCGCGGTGAACCGGGTCCAGGCGGCAGCGCCGCCGACTTCCCACTGCGAGCCGAGGCCTCCCAGCGGCTTGCCCTGCTCGCGCGTGACCAGTTCGGCCAGTTCACCGATATTCGCCTCGATGATGTCGGCGAGCCGGTTGACCGCGGCCTTGCGCTCGGCATCGGGAGTCGCCGCCCAGCCGGGGAAGGCGCGCCGCGCCGCGTCGACCGCGCGATCGAGATCGGCGGGGGTGCCCGCCGGGCAGCGCGCGAAGACGCGGCCGTCAGCCGGATTGATCACGTCCAGGTGGCTGTCCGTGGGAACCGGTTTGCCGTCGATGATGAGAGGATAGGCCTGCGTCATTTCCACCGTCTTTTCCAAAGCTGAACCATCGCGCCCGGAATCGTCCGGACACACCTCTCCCGTGGCCGGAAACACGCCGAACGGCGCGCGACCCATTGGAGAATTCGAAAACTAACCCGTAAATCTTCGACTTAAACTTATGCTTCTACTCGCCCCAACGGGCGCAACGCGGTCTACCGGGTCCAGGAACACGCACATATCCGGCAGGGCTTCGCTATCCGATGCGATCGTTTCCCGCGCCGATCCCGCCTCATCCTCTCTTCTGATATAAAATCGAATTTCTTCGACTATCTGCAAAACGGGGGGGCTTGTCAACAGGGCGAAAAGCATGGAAACGGGGCCATGATCACAACCGCGAAAAGCAGGCCGCCGGCGCGCAAGGCGACTCAGGCCCGGGGCCGTGCCCGGCGGGTGGAGCTGCTGGAGGCGGCCCGGGCGATGCTCGGCACGCAGAACCTGCATCAGATCGGCATGATTGCGGTCGCCGAGACCGCCGGCATCCCGGCCTCCTCGGCTTATCATTTCTTCCCCGAGATCGGCGACCTGTGGAAGGAGCTGGCGCGCATCCTCGCTGCCGCGCAGGCCGAGCTCGACCAGCGCATCCCGCACAGCGAGGAATGGGAGACGGTGGTCGAGCGTTCGCTCGAATGCCATCAGCGCGCGTTCAATGCCGACCGCGCCGCGCGGCAGCTGATGCTCGGCCCGCACACTCCGCCCGAGATCAAGCACGCGGGCTGCAAGGAGAATTTCCGCTTCGGCACCGCGCTATGGCAGGCGATGCGGCGGCAGTTCCTGTTGCCCGGCCTCGCCGACTCGCGCGAGCTGTTCTTCAAGGCGCTGCTGATCGCCGACGTCTTCTTCTCGCTGTCGGTGGCCGAGCAGGACCGGGTAAGCGACGAGGCACTGGCCGAGGCGAAGCTGGCGACGATCGCCTATCTGCGCGCCTATCTGCCGACCCGCCTCGCCCGGATCGAGGAAGGCGGCGAGATTCCGCCGGTGCCCGCGACCGAAGCCTGGGGCGCGCTGAGCCCGGCCGAGCAGGGCTGATCCGCACCGCTCCCGCCATTCCCGCGAGAGCGGGAATATGGAAAAATGAAATCGGCGGGATCAGCCCGCGGCCACGCCCGCCCGCTCCAGCAGCGCCTGCGCCTGCTTCAGATGCGGGCGGTCGATCATCTTGCCGTCGAGCTTGAGAGCGCCCGCGCCGGGATTGGCCGCGAACGTCGCGATCACCGCGCGGGCATGGGCGATCTCCGCTTCGCTGGGGCTGAAGCCGGCGTTGATGATCGCCACCTGCGACGGATGGATCGCCATCATGCCGGTGAAGCCATCGCGCCGGCCGCGCGCCACATAGGCTTCCAGCCCTGCGGTGTCGGCGATGTTGGGATAGACCGTCTCGATCGCCGCGACCCCGGCCGCGTGCGCACCGAACAGGGTCAGCGCGCGGACCATCTCATAGGGCTGGGTATAGCTGCCGTCGGGATTCCGCGCGGTCGCCGCGCCGATCGCGGCGGGCAGGTCCTCGGCGCCCCAGGTAAGGCCGGCAAGACGGTCGGCGGCCTCGCCATAGCTGCCGAGCCCGAACACCGCCGACGGGGTCTCGCTGGCGATGGGCAGGATCGGCGGACAGTCGCGGCCGGCGATCTCGATCAATTGCCAGACCGAGGCGGCGCCCTGCGACTTGGGCAGGACCAGGCCGTCAGGCCGGGCGCCGATCACTGCCGCGAGATCGGCGCGGACATGCTCGGAATCGAGCGGATTGATCCGAACGAAGCTGCGGACCGGTCGCTCGCCGTTCAGCCATTCGACGATCGCCGCGCGCGCCGCCGGCTTGTTCTCCGGCGCGACCGAATCCTCGAGGTCGAGGATCAGCGCATCGGCACCGCTCGCGGCCGCCTTGGGAAAACGTTCGGGCCTGTCGCCCGGCACGAAGAGCAGGGATCGGATCGTCATGCGGTCGCCTTGCTACGCCCGGGCGCGCTTGGCAAGCGGCTTGGCAGGGCCATTCAAGGCGCCGGCTCCTCAGACGATCCCGGGCCTAGCGCAGCCCCGCGTTGATCTTGGCGAGCGCGGCCACCGGCGGCACCAGCTCCTCGTCCGACAGCGCGTTGAGCGGCTGCTTAACCGTGCCGAGCGCGTCGTGCAGTTCCTCCGCCTCCGGGTCGACATAGAGCAGGCCGGTGACGATCTCCCCCGCCGCATGGGCATGCTGGAGATAGGAGATCGCGCCGGCATGGTCGGTCGGATCGTAATCCTCGGCGACCTTGCGGAGCAGCAGCACCGATCCGTCATGCTGGGTCACCTCGGTCAGCGACCCGGGCTCGTAGCTGGCGGTCACCGCCATCCGCGCCATCAGCACGTCGAGCCGGTTCACCGCCTCGTTATGCTCGCGCACCCAGTCGAAGCTCTTGGTCGACCCCTTGTGGTTGTTGAACGCGATGCAGGGGCTGAGCACATCGATGAACGCCGCACCCTTGTGGGTCAGCGCCGCCTTGATCAGCGGGACGAGCTGGTCCTTGTCACCCGAGAAGCTGCGCGCGACGAAGGTCGCGCCAAGTTGGAGCGCGAGGCCGACCATGTCGATCCCGCTGTCCGAGTTGACGACGCCCTTCTTCGATTTGCTGCCCTTGTCGGCGGTCGCCGAGAACTGCCCCTTGGTGAGGCCGTAGACGCCGTTGTTCTCGACGATGTAGGTCATGTTGACCCCGCGCCGCATCGCGTGCGCGAACTGGCCGAGGCCGATCGAGGCGCTGTCGCCGTCACCCGACACGCCCAGATAGATCAGCGAGCGATTGGCGAGGTTGGCGCCGGTCAGCACCGAAGGCATGCGGCCGTGGACGGTGTTGAAGCCGTGGCTGGCACCGAGGAAATAGTCGGGCGTCTTCGACGAGCAGCCGATCCCCGACAGCTTGGCGAGCCGGTGCGGCTCGAGGTCGATCTCGAAACAGGCCTGGACGATCGCGGCACTGATCGAGTCGTGCCCGCAGCCGGCGCAGAGCGTCGACACCTTCCCCTCATAGTCGCGCCGGGTGAAGCCCAGCGCATTGTGCTTGAGCGACGGGTGGTGGAATTGCGGCTTGGCGATGTAGGTCATCTCACCATCTCCCCGGCGCGGGTCTTGGGCACGCCCATGCCCTTGGCCAGCTCGGTCTGGATGAAGCGCGCCGTGATCGGCGAGCCGTCATAGTTGAGCACTTTCACGAGCCGGGCCGGATCGACCCCGCCCTCGTTGATCAGCAGAGTGCGGAGCTGTGCGTCGCGGTTCTGCTCGACGACGAACACCAGGTCGTGCGCGGCGATGAACTCGAAGATCTCGCCCTCGAACGGGAAGGCGCGGATGCGCAGCGCGTCGACCGCGACCCCGTCCGCCTCCAGCCCCGCCAGCGCCTCGTCCATCGCCGGACTGGTCGACCCGTAATAGATCACGCCATAGCTGGTCTTGCGCGCCGCGCGCCGCACGATCGGCGGCGGGACGAGCGACTTGGCGGTCTCGAACTTGCGGAGCAGCCGTTCCATATTGTCGACATAGACCGCCCCCTCCTCGCTGTAGCGGGCATAGGGATCGCGCGAGGTGCCGCGGGTGAAGTAGCTGCCCTTCGATGGATGCGTCGCGGGGAGGGTGCGCCAGGGGATGCCGTCCCCGTCGACGTCCTTGTAGCGGCCGAAGTCGGCCCCGGCCTCCAGCATCTCGGCCGTCATGATCTTGCCGCGGTCGAGGACGCGCTCCTCGTCCCAGCGGAAGGGCTCGATCAGCCATTCGTTCATGCCCATGTCGAGGTCGAGCATGACGAAGATCATCGTCTGCAGCCGGTCCGCGAGGTCGAAGGCGAGCGCGCCGAACTCGAAGCACTCGTTCGGCCCCTCGGGCAGCAGCAGGACGTGCTTGGTGTCGCCATGGCTGGCATAGGCGGCCGACAATATGTCCGACTGCTGGGTGCGGGTCGGCATGCCGGTCGACGGGCCGCCGCGCTGCACGTCGAAGATCACGCCCGGAATCTCGGCGAAATAGCTGAGGCCGATGAACTCCTGCATCAGCGAGACGCCAGGTCCCGAAGTGCAGGTGAAGGCCCGCGCGCCGTTCCAGCCCGCGCCGGTGACCATGCCGATCGAGGCGATCTCATCCTCCGCCTGGACGATCGCATAGCGCGCCTCGCCCGTCTCCGGATCGTGGCGGAGTTTGCGGCAATAGGCGGTGAACGCCTCGGCCAGCGAGGTCGACGGGGTGATCGGATACCAGGCGCAGACGGTGGCGCCGCCATAGACGGCGCCGAGCCCCGCCGCCGTGTTGCCGTCGACGAAGATGCGGTCGCCCACCTTGTCGGTGCGGCGCAGCTTGAGGCCGAGCGGCTTGAGATGGTCGCGGGCATGATCGAAGCCGATCTGCAGCGCCTCGATATTGGCGGGGATCAGCGCCGGCTTGGCGGCATATTCCTCGGCGAGCAGCGCCTCCACCACCTCGCGCTCGATGCCGAGCAGAAAGGTGAGCGCGCCCAGATAGATGATGTTCTTGAGGATCTTGCGCTTCGACGGCTCGGCATAAGCGGCGTTGCACAGGGCTGTCAGCGGCAGACCGACGACGTTGACGTCGTCGCGGAACTTCGACGACGGCATCGGCTTGGTGCTGTCGTAGAAGAGATAGCCGCCGGGCTCGATCTCGGCCACGTCGCGGTCCCAGGTCTGCGGGTTCATCGCGACCATCAGGTCGACCCCGCCGCGCCGGCCGAGCCAGCCCTGTCCGCTGACCCGGATCTCATACCAGGTCGGCAGGCCCTGGATGTTCGACGGGAAGATGTTGCGCGCGCCGACCGGCACGCCCATCCGCAGGATCGCCTTGACGAACAGGCCGTTGGCGGAGGCCGATCCCGATCCGTTGACGTTGGCGAACTTGACGACGAAGTCGTTGACGGCAGTGATCGGGCGGGTCATCGCGCGCATCCTCCCGCATGGCTCATCTCGACCAGCGTCTTCTGCATGTCCCAGGCTCCGGTCGGGCAGCGTTCGGCACACAGGCCGCAGTGCAGGCAGACGTCCTCGTCCTTCACCAGCACCCGGCCGGTCGGCAGGGTCGAGGAGACGTAGAGCGCCTGGTCGAGGTTGGTCGCCGGCGCCTTGAGCCGCGGCCGCAGATCGGCCTCGTCGCCGTTGACGGTGAAGGTGATGCAGTCGGTCGGACAGATGTCGACGCAGGCGTCGCATTCGATGCACAGCGTCCGGCTGAACACGGTCTGCACGTCGCAGTTGAGGCAGCGCTGCGTCTCCGCCCAGCTACGCGGATCGTCGAAGCCCAGCTCGACCTCGGCCTTCACGTCGCCCAGTGCCTGCGCCAGCGGCAGCAGCGGCACCTTCTGCCGGTCCTCGGGCGAGACGTCGTTGTCGTAGCTCCACTCGTGGATGCCCATCTTCTGCGACGAGACCCGCACGCCGGGCGGCGGCCGCAGTCGCAGGTCGGCGCCCCGGCAATGATGGTCGATCGAGATCGCCGCCTCATGACCGTGCGCGACCGCCCAGATGATGTTCTTCGGCCCGAAGGCGGCGTCTCCCCCGAAGAACACCTTGGGATGGGTCGACTGGAAGGTCGTCTCGTCGACGACCGGCATGCCCCATTTGTCGAATTCGAGGCCGATGTCGCGCTCGATCCAGGGGAAGCTGTTCTCCTGCCCGATCGCGACCAGCACGTCGTCGCATTCGTGATGCTCGTCGGGTTCGCCAGTCGGTTCGAGCCGGCGACGGCCCTGCTCGTCGAACACCGGCGCGACCTTCTCGAAGGTGACGCCGGTCAGCCGGCCGTCCTCATGGGTGAAGGCTTTCGGAACCAGATAGTTGAGGATCGGGATACCTTCATGCTGGGCGTCCTCCTTCTCCCAGGGCGAGGCCTTCATCTCGTCATAGCCGGACCGGACGATGACCTTGACCTCCTCGCCGCCGAGGCGGCGCGAGGTGCGGCAGCAGTCCATCGCGGTGTTGCCGCCGCCCAGCACGATCACCCGCTTGCCGATCCGGTCGACATGGCCGAACGAGACATTGGCGAGCCATTCGATGCCGATATGGACGTTGGCGGCGGCCTCGGCCCGGCCGGGGATGTCGAGGTCGCGGCCACGCGGCGCGCCGGTACCGACGAAGATCGCGTCATAATCCCGGCGCAGCAGTGCCGCGAGGCTGTCGACCCGCCGATTGAGCCGCATCCTCGGGCCGAGCGCGGTGATGAAGCCCATCTCCTCGTCGATCACGCTTTCGGGCAGGCGGAAGCGCGGAATCTGGCTGCGGATCATGCCGCCCGCCTTCGCGTCGGCATCGTAGACGGTGACGTCGTAGCCGAGCGGAGCGAGATCGCGCGCCACCGTCATCGAGGCGGGCCCGGCGCCGATGCAGGCGACCTTCTTGCCGATCCGCTTCTTCGGCGGCTGGGGCATGCGCGCGGCGACGTCGCCCTTGTTGTCGGCGGCGACCCGCTTCAGCCGACAGATCGCCACCGGTTCCTCGTCGACGCGGCCTCGCCGGCATGCCGGCTCGCACGGGCGGTCGCAGGTCCGGCCGAGGATCCCCGGAAAGACGTTCGATTTCCAATTGACCATATAGGCGTCGGCATGACGCCCCTGCGCGATCAGGCGGATATATTCCGGGACGGGAGTATGGGCCGGGCAGGCCCATTGGCAATCGACGACCTTATGGAAATATTCCGGCGCCTCGGTGTTGGTGGGCTCCAACGGGCTCAACTCCTCTCCACGCGCTCCTGCGCGCCGGCGGAAAGGACGCTCCCCCTGTCTCGGGGAGTCGCCCTGTGGCCGCACAGGAGCAACGCCCGGTCTTAACGCGCGGGAACCGCGATCGCCAAGCCCGGATCATGAAAATTATGTGACTTCCGCCCTTTCGGGGTCATATGCGTCGATCATCGACAGGGGCGGAGCCGCGCTCTATCGCTGGTCGGGTGAGATACGACCGCCGGCACCATGCCGCCCGCAGCACCGACAGCTACGTCTTCCACCAGCTGATCCCCTATATCGGCAACAAGCGGAAGCTGCTGCCGCTGATCGGCCGGGCGATCGAGGCGAGCGGGATCGCGCCCGGCGACGGCTTCGTCGACCTGTTCGCGGGCAGCGGCGTGGTCGCCCGCTACGCCAAGGCGCGCGGCTTCCGGGTGATCGCCAATGACTGGGAACCCTATGCCGAGCAGATCAACCGCTGCCATGTCGGCTGCAACGCCGCGCCCGCCTATCGCGGCCTGTCCTATGCGGAGGCGATCGCACGGCTGAACGCGCTGCCGCCGGTCGAAGGCTGGGTGACCGGCCATCTCTGCCCCGACGACGACGAGCGCTACGAGATCGGCCGCGACCGACTGTTCTACATGCGCAAGAACGGAATGCGGATCGACGCGATCCGCGCCGAGATCGAGCGGCTGACCGTCGAGGAGGGGCTCGACGCGGCGCAGACCGCCTGCCTGCTCGCACCGCTGCTCTACCAATGCTGCTACACCAGCAACACGTCGGGCGTTTTCAAGGGCTTCCACGCCGGCTGGGGCGGCAGCAACGGCACCGCGCTCTACCGGATCGGCGCCGACCTGGCGCTCGAACCCGCGATCTTCCACGACAACGGCCAGCCGAACGAGGTCACCCGGCTCGACGCGCAGAGCTTCGGCCGCGAGCATGGACGGAGCTACGACTTCGTCTATGTCGATCCGCCCTACAACCAGCATCCCTATGGATCGAACTATCACGTCCTCAACAGCGTCGCGCTGTGGGACAAGCCGGCGCTCAGCCCGAAGATCAGCGGCCGGGGCGACAAGTCGGCGATCCGGCTCGACTGGCGGACCGAGCGGCGCAGCCCCTACAACAGTGCGCGCCACGCGGCGCAGGCATTCCGCGAGCTGATCGACGGGCTGCCCGCGCGCTGGATCGCGATCAGCTACAGCACCGACGGCAACATCCCGCTGATCGAGATGGCGCGCGCCTGCTGCGAGCGGGGGGCGGTCATCCCCTTCATCCAGCCCTACAAGCGCTATCGGGTCAGCACTCAGCGCTTCTCGCCCAAGCCGCTCAACGCCGAGTTCGTGTTGCTGATCGACACCGCCGCGCGCTCCGGCCGCCCGGCCGAGGCGATCTGCGACGCGATCCTCGCCGAGGAACGCCGCGCGCTCGGCGAGCATCGCGAGGGCGGTGCCTGAACCATATGGGAAGGGCACGCATGTACGCGATAGGCCCCCGATGCTAGGATGAATCCCAAGGGGGAACGGACATGCCGCACCTGCCGGATTTCGAAGCCTGGGCGATCTTCGCCAAGGTTGCCGAGAAGGGCTCGTTCAGCCAAGCGGCCGAGGATCTCGGCCTCGCCAAGACGACCGTGTCGAAGGCGATCAGCCGGCTCGAGGAGCGGATGCGGACCACCCTGCTCCACCGCACCACGCGCAAGCTGTCGCTGACCGAGAGCGGCCGGCTGTCGCTCGACCGCGCGCTCCGGATCATGGCCGACGGCGTCGCGATCGAGGCCGACATCCTCGAGGAGGCGGCGATCCCGCGCGGGCTGATCCGGGTCGCCTGCTCGACCGGCTTCGGCGAGACCGCGCTCGCCCCGATGCTCCCCGCCTTCATGGCGGCCTATCCCGACATCCGGCTCGACATCACCTTCAGCGAGCAGCGCGTCGACATCGTCGCCGAGGGCTATGACCTCGCCATCCAGATCGGCGACAATGCCGAGGACAGCTCGCTCAGGATCAGCCGGCTGCTGACACTGCGCCGCCGGGTGACCGCCGCACCGTCGCTGATCGAGCGCCACGGCCGGCCGCGCCACCCGTCCGACCTCGCCCATTATCCGATGCTGATCCCCTCGCATGTCCCCTGGGGGCGCGAGGTCGACTTCACCGGCCCCGACGGCGAGCATTTCCATGTGCCGGTGTCGGGGGCGCTGCACATGAACAGCACGCTCGGGCTGATGCACGCGCTGCTCGCCGGGGTCGGCGCCTCGGCGGTGCCCGAATATTTCACCTGGGAAGCCACCCGCGACGGCCTGCTGGTCGACCTGTTCCCCGACTGGACGATACCCTCCTCGCCGATCTGCATCGTCACCCCGCCCGGCCGCGCCCGCCCGGCGCGGGTGCGCGTGCTGCTCGAATTCCTGCGCGAACAATTCTCCTCGCTTCCCTGGGCCGAGGGCATCGAGCGGTAGCGCTCTCCCGAGGGTCGAGGTCCTGGAGCGTCGCGCCTTGAATATGGCCCGCTCACCCTGAGCCACTGAGCTTGGCGAAGTGGCTCCTCAGGGTGAGCGGATAAGGTGATCACGATTTAAGGGTCGGGGACTCACACGATCCGGACGTCCACCCGCGCGTCGCCGCGCATAGCCTTCGAATAGGGGCAGCGGGCGTGCGCCGCCGCGACGAGCCGCGCGGCGACGGCATCGTCCAGGCCGGCGAGATCGATCGACAGATCGACCGCCAGCGCCGCGTCCGCATCGTCGGACAGGGAAACCTCGGCGGTGACGTTGCCGTCGGGGGCGATGGCGACGCCCTCCGCGACGGCGGCGCGGCGCAGCGCGGAGAGGAAGCAGGCGGCATAAGCGGCCGCGAAGAGCTGTTCGGGATTGGTGCCGCAGCCGACCGGGTCGGCGGGATCGTCTAGCCGCACCCGAAGCCGCCCGTCGGCGCTTGCCGCGCCGCCCACCCTGCCGCCGATGGCGGTGGCACGGGCCCGGTAGAGGGAGGTCTGCGATCGCATCGATCGGCCACCTTCGAAAAGAGGGGGGTACGCCGCCCGGCCAGGGGGTTCAGGGGGGAATGCCGGGCGGCGCTTGGGGCCATCTAACGATCGGCCCGCGAAACGATTAGCCGGGCAATGGTCACTTCACTGGTGACGGAAAGACAATAATCCTTCCCTAAATCTCGGCCGGCGCGCGCTGGGACCGCCCCTGCAGCCGTAACGATTAGCATCTAATCGCCACCTCTATTGTGCACATTTGGTGGATAATCGCCGCCGATCCCCCCGCCTATCTCCCCAAGGTCCACCGATCCAGGGAAGATGCCATGCCCCGTCCGACCCCGCTCCGCCGCCCGGTGCTGATCGCCGGCCTCGTCGCGATCCTGCTGTCGGGCTGCGCCGCGGTGCCGCAGGTCCGGCCGCAGGTGCAGGCCACCTCCGCCGCTTCGGTCGGGCTCGGCGGCGGCGCGCCGCTGGCACCGGCCGGCGACTGGTGGCACGGCTTCGGCGATCCCCAGCTCGACCGGATCATGGCCGAGGCGCTCGCCGGCAACCCCTCGCTCGACGCGGCGATGGCGCGGCTGGCCCGGGCACAGGCCGGGATCGCCGCCAACAAGGCCGGGCTGCTGCCACAGGTCGGCGTCGACGCCTCGGCGATCCGCCAGCGGCTCAGCGAGAAGTACATCATCCCCCCGCCTTATGGCGGTTCCAACCGCTGGATCGGCGATGCCCAGGCGAAGCTCGATTGGTCGCTCGATCTCGCCGGCCGGCAAAAGGCGCTGGTAGCGCAGGCGGGCGCCTCGGCCGACGCCGCCGCGCTCGACCTCGAAGCGGCGCGCGTGACGCTGTCGGGTGCGGTCGCCCAGACCTATGTCGATCTCGCCCGCGCCACCGAGCAGGCGCGCATCGCCCGGCGCTTCGTCGCCTCGCGCGAGGAGCAGCTGAAGCTTGCCGGCACCCGCAAGCGCACCGATCTGGGTAGCGACTTCGACCTGCGCGCCGCCGAGACGCTGCTCGCCGAGGCGCGCCAGGCCGAAATCCGCGCCGAGGGCGCCCGCCAGCTGATGGTCCACGCGCTCGCCGCGCTCGCCGGCCGCGGCGCCGACTATCATGCCACGATCGCCGACCCGACGATCCGGCTCGACGCCGCGCTGCCGGTGCCGGACGCGCTGCCCGCCGACCTGCTCGGCCGCCGCCCCGACATCCTCGCCGCCCGTGCGCGGATCGAGGTGGCCGAGGCGGGCCGCAAGGTCGCCCGCGCCGATTTCTACCCCGACATCGACCTGAAGGGCTTCATCGGCCTGCAGGCGATCGGCCTCGGCGCGCTGTTCACCGGCGGCGCCGCGACCTATGGCGCCGGCCCGGCGCTGCACCTGCCGATCTTCGAAGGCGGCCGGCTGAAGGCCAATTACAAGGGCGCGGTCGCGGGGATCGACGAAGCGGTCGCCAGCTATAACGGCGCCGTCATCGGCGCGGTCCGCGAGACCGCCGACGCGCTCTCCGCGATCGCCACCAACGCGGCCGACGCCGCCGAACAGCACAAGGTCGTCGCCGGCCTGACCGAGACGGTCCGGCTCGACGAGGTGCGGCTGCGCACCGGGCTCGGCGCGCGGCTCGATGTGCTTGACGCCGGCGACCGGCTGCTCGCCGCCAACCAGCGCGAGGTCGACCTCGCCGCCGACGGCGCCGCCGCCCGCATCCGTCTGCTCGTCGCGCTCGGCGGCAGCTTCGATCCGCACACCCGCCAGAATCTCGCATCGGCCGCCGGCGCCGACACCGCAGGGAGATAAGCCATGAACGCCCACACCCAGATCCAGAAGGACGAAACCGTCGAGCGGCAGCAGGCGCTCCGCACCCGCAAGCGCGGCTTCCTGATGCTCGGCGCGGCGGTGCTGATCGCCGGGGCGGCCTATGGCGGCTACGAGCTGCTCGGGCCGAGCAGCGAGACGACCGACGACGCCTATGTCGCGGGCGACGTGGTGGCGATCACCGCGCGCGAGCCCGGCACGGTGCTGGCGATCAACGCCGACAACACCGAAAGCGTGAAGCAGGGCCAGACGCTGATCGAGTTCGACCCCGCCACCGCCGACGCACAGATGGCCTCGGCCGAGGCGAACCTCGCCCGCGCGGTGCGCTCGGTCCGCTCCGACTTCTCGAAGGTCGACGAGACCGGTGCCGAGATCCTCCAGGCCGAAGCCGAACTGGCCCGCGCCCGCAACGACCTGGCGCGCCGCCGTGCCGCCGCGGCCGAGGGCGCGGTTTCGGGCGAGGAGGTGGCGCACGCGGCCGACAGCGTCCGCACCGCCGCCGCCGCGCTAACCCTCGCCCGCAGCCGGCAGGCGCAGGCGCGCTCGACGGTCGAGGGCACCCGGGTCGAGACCAACCCCGACGTGCTCGCCGCCGTCGCCGCCGTCCGCCGTGCCGCGATCGTCCAGAGGCACATGCACCTGGTTGCGCCGCTCGACGGCGTCGTCGCGCAGCGCACCGTCCAGCTCGGTCAGCAGGTCAATGCCGGAACGCCGCTGATGGCGGTGGTGCCGCTCGAACGGCTGTGGATCGACGCCAATTTCCGCGAGACCCAGCTCGCCGAACTGCGCGTCGGCCAGCCGGTCGAGGTAGAGACCGACATCTATGGCGGTTCGGTCACCTATCATGGCAAGGTGCTCGGCCTTGGCGCGGGCAGCGGCAGCGCCTTCGCGCTGCTCCCGCCCCAGAACGCCAGCGGCAACTGGATCAAGATCGTCCAGCGCGTGCCGGTGCGTATCGCGCTCGATCCGAAGGAGCTTCGCGCCAACCCGCTCCGGATCGGCGTGTCGGCCAAGGTGACGGTCGACACCAGCGATCATCGCGGCGTGCCGGTCGCCCGCGTCGCCGCCCCGCCGGTGCCGCGCCAGGCGAGCCAGGACGGCGGCCCGCGGGTCGAGGCGCGGATCGCGTCGATCATCGCCGCCAACAGCGGCCGGGCATCGGTCCGGTGAGCGCTCCCGCGGCGGCGGAGCCGGCGCCGCTGGGCGGCGTCGCGCTCGGCGCGGCGGCGGTGGCGCTCGCGCTCGGCACCTTCATGCAAGTGCTCGACACGACCATCGCCAACGTCTCGCTGACCACTATCGCCGGCAATCTCGGCGTCAGCTCGGACACCTCGACCTGGGTCATCACCGCCTTCGCGGTCGCCAACGGGGTGACCGTGCCACTGACCGGCTGGCTGATGCGTCGTTTCGGCGTGGTGCGCACCTTCGTCGTCTCGGTGATCCTGTTCACCATCGCCTCCTTGCTGTGCGGCATCGCCTGGAGCCTGCCCTCGCTGATCCTGTTCCGAATCCTGCAGGGCGCGGTGTCGGGGCCGATGATCCCGGGCAGCCAGGCGCTGCTCATCTCGATATTCCCGCCCGAGCGGCGGTCGACCGCGATCGGCATCTGGTCGATGACGACGCTGGTCGGCCCGGTCGCGGGGCCGATCCTGGGCGGCTACATCTCCGACAACTACCACTGGGGCTGGATCTTCCTGATCAACGTGCCGGTCGGCCTCGCCTCGGCCTTCGTCTCCTGGCGCTTCATGAAGAGCCGCGAGACGGCGACCGCGAAGCTGCCGATCGACACGGTCGGGCTCGGCCTGCTCGCCTTCTGGGTCGGCTGCCTCCAGGTGTTCCTCGACCTCGGCAAGAACGAGGACTGGTTCCACTCGCCCTTCATCACGACGATGGCGCTGCTCGCGGCGATCGGCTTCGTCGCCTGGCTGATCTGGGAGCTGACCGAGGAGCGGCCGGCAGTCGACCTGTCGCTGTTCGCCAACCGCAATTTCGCGCTCGGCACGGTAGCGCTGACGCTCGGCTATGCGGTGTTCTTCGGCAACACGCTGCTGCTGCCGCTCTGGCTCCAGCAGCAGCTCGGCTACACCGCGACCTGGGCGGGGCTCGTCTCGGCGCCGAGCGGCATCGTCTCGGTGATCGCGACGCCGTTCGTCGCCCGCCTGTCGGGCAAGGTCGACGCCCGCTGGCTGGCCAGCTTCGCCTTCGTCGCCTTCGCCGTCTCCTATCTGATGCGCAGCGGCTACACGACGCAGACCGACTATTGGCACTTCATGCTGCCGATGCTGGTGCAGGGGTTGGGGATGAGCACCTTCTTCGTATCGATGCTCAGCATCTCGCTCGACGGCGTGTCGGCCGATCGGACACCCTCTGCGACGGGCCTGTCCAACTTCGCCCGCATCACCGGCAGCAGCTTCGCCGCGTCGCTGGTGACGACGATGTGGGATCGGCGGGAGGCTTTGCACCAGAGCCGCCTCGCCGACGCCAGCTCGCCCTTCGACCCCGTGTTCCGCCATGCCGCCGACGCGCTCGGCCAGCTCGGGCTGACCGCGCAGCAGGGCTATGGCGTGCTCACCCGCGAGATGGTCGGCCAGGCCTATCTGCTGTCGTCGAACGACATCTTCCGGGCGAGCGCCTGGGCGATGATGGCGATGATCGCGATCGTCTGGATCGTCCGGAAGCCCGCGCCGCTCACCGGCCCGGTGGCGGCCGACTGAACATCACACCGTCATCCCGGCGGACGACGGGCGGTCCCGGCTGCCGGATCAGGCCGGCGCCAGCGTCGCCAGCACCGCGCGCGCCGCCGCGATGCCGGTGTCGAGCGCACCGTGCGCGGTCGAGAAGTCGCTCGCCGAACAGGCTTCCCCCGCGAAGAAGATGCGATCGTCGACCGGAGCCGCCAACATGGCGCGCCGGTCCGCCATGCCCGGCAACGCATGGCTGTAGCCGCCCTCGATCCACGGCGTCGCGCGCCAGGCCGACCCACCGAGCGGGGTCAGCCGGTCGCGGATGCCGCTGCCGAGCAACGCGGCCAGCTCGTCGATCGCGAAGGCCGCCGCCGCCGCCTGGCCGAACCGCTCGAGCATCGCCGCCGCACGGCCGCCGAAGAAGCCCTCGACGACCGGAAGCCCCATCGGCTGGAGCTGGTAGCTGCCGGTTTCGGCGCTGTGCGGATTGCCGATCAGATGGGCATCGCGCGGAACGTGCTCGGGCCGGTCGACCGCCAGGAAGACCTTGTCGGCCAGGCCGAGTGGCAGCACCGCCGCCGCCTCGTGCTTGTCGTCGAGAGCCGGCCGGAAAGCGAGCGCGCCCGAGGCCAGCACCGAGGTCGGCACGGTGACGATCACCCGCGTGGCGCCGATCGTGCCCGCCGCGGTCTCCAGCCGGAGGACCGGCCCGCCATGGTCGATCATCGTCACCGGGCAGCCGAGCCGGACCGCAATTCCCTCGGGCAGGGCCGCCGCGATCAGTGCGCCATAGCCCTCCCGCACCCGCCAGTTGGCCTCGCTCGCTGCCGCGTCATAGGCGAGATAGTCGCGCACCGAGACCTGCCCGAGATCGGTGCCGTTGACATAGGCCGACAGCGCCTCGGCATAGGCGTTCCATGAACAGCCGGGAAGCAGCGCGTCGGCGGCGCGGTCCGACACGGGCGGATCGGTGCGCAGCCGTTCGACGAAGCCATCGAAGGCGGTGCCCGCCGCCTTCTGCTCCTCCGCCGTAAAGCCGAGATCGCGATATTGCCGGTCCCAGCCCGGATCGGACCGGTCGATCGTGAAGCCCAGTCCCTCGCCGATCACCGCCCAATCGTTGCGCTCGGCCGAATGGAGATAGCCACAGCCGAGGTCGACCGCCCAGTCGCCGAAGCGGATGCTGTGCGCCCGGCCGCCGATCCGGTCGAGCGCGTCGACCAGCAGCAGCTTCAGACCGCGTCCCGCCAGGGTCCGCGCGGCGCCGATGCCGGCGGCGCCCGCCCCGACGATGACGACGTCATGATCCGCATCGCTGTCCATGCCTGCTCAACGCACGAACACGGCTTTGTTCAATCGACCGGATTCAATCGACCACCGGCAGCAGGATCGCGCTGGCCGTGGCACCGCCGGTCAGGATGCTCTGGGTCGCCTTGCGATAGTCGCCCGGCTTCGCCTCGAAGATGTTCGCGACATAGCTTTGCGGGTTGCGGTCGTAGAGCGGGAACCAGCTCGACTGGACCTGCACCATGATGCGATGGCCGGGCATGAAGCTGTGGTTCACGGTCGGCAGCTCGAACCGGTAATTCTCCGCCTTGCCGGGCTCCAGCGCGCGCGGCTTGTCGAAGCCGTCGACATAGCGGCCCCGGAAGATCTCCATGCCGATGCCGAGCTGGTAGCCGGCCAGCCTGGGTTCGGCGCTCATCTCGTCGGGATAGACGTCGATCAGCTTGACCACCCAGTCGCTGTCGGTGCCGCTGGTCGCGGCGAACAGGTCGACCATCGGCCGGCCGAGGATATGGACCGGCGCGGCGAGCGGCTCGGTGACGTAGGTCAGCACGTCGGGCCGCCCATCGGCGAAGCGCTGATCGGCGACCAGCCAGGGCTTCCAGACATCGGCGCTGTCCCAGTCGATCGGGCGCGGCAGGAAGGGCACCGGCTTGGCGGGGTCGGAGACATAGTCGTCCCTGCCGGCTGCGTCGGCCCGGTTCCAGTCGAGCGTCGCCCCGGCCTGGAGATAGAGCGGCTTCAGCTTGGTGTCGAAGATCGCCGCGGTCGCCTGCCAGCGGTTGCGCCCGCTGTCGTAGGTCAGCACCGGCGGGGTCGAGACGCGGGGCGCGCCGCTTTTCAGATACTGGTCGAGGAAGGGCTTCATCACGTCGCGGCGGAATTGCAGCGCGGTGTCGCCGGTGAAGCGCAGCGGGCCGAGCGCGGAGCCGTCATAATTGACCCCACTGTGCCGCCAGGGTCCGACGACGAGGTGGAGCCGCCCATCCTTGTCCTTCGGCTTCAGCGCGCGATAGACCGCCGGCGCGCCATAGCTGTCCTCCTGGTCCCACTGGCCGACGACGAGCATCATCGGCACGGTGAAGGGCCGCGCGGCGAGCAGCCTGTCCACCGCCTGCTCGCGCCAATAATCGTCATAGGCGGGATGCTCGGCCATCTTGCGCGCGACCGGGAAGGCGTCGAGCCCATAGGCGTGGGCATAGTCGCCCGCCGACCCCGCCTTCAGCCACAGCGCATAGCGATCGCCGGTGCCCGACGCGACCGGGTCGCCATCGTCCTTCGACGCCATCTGTCCGGTCAGATAATCATAGCTGTTCTGGCGGAAGGCGCCGTTGTGGAACCAGTCGTCGCCCATCCAGCCGTCCACCATCGGGCTCATCGGCACCACCGCGCGCAGCGCCGGATGCGGATCGATCGTCGCCATCAGCGTGGTGAAACCCGGATAGGAGGAGCCGGTCATCCCGACCCGCCCGTTGCTCTCGGGCAGGTTCTTCACCAGCCAGTCGATCGTGTCCCAGGCGTCGGTGGCGTGGTCGACCTTGGTGTGGTTGAGCGGCCCGCGCAGCGGCCGGTTCATCACATAGTCGCCTTCGGACCCGTTGCGCCCGCGCACGTCCTGGTAGACGCGGATATAGCCGTCGTCGACGAACTCGGCATCGGCGACCGGCAATATCTCCTCGATCTTCTGGCTCGGGTTGCGGCTGGTCGTCTTGGCGGCGTTATAGGGGGTGCGGGTCAGCAGGATCGGCGCGTTGTTGGTGCCCTTGCGCATAACGATCACCGTGAACAGCTTCTTGCCGTCGCGCATCGGGATCATCACCTCGCGCCGGACATAGTCGGCCTGCGGCGTCACCGCGTCGAAGCCCGTGGACGGGATGTCGGGGGTCATCGGCGGCGTCTGGGCGGCCGCGACGGCGGCAAATGCGACAAGCGCCACCGCGCCGAGAATATGTCGCTTGGTCATGAAAGCACTCCGAAGGGGATGTGATGCGACGCTATCCCGATCGTCATCCCGGCGAAAGCCGGGATCTCCCTGCCTTCCTGTGGCCAACGGGACAGAAGGGAAGAGAGATCCTGGCTTTCGCCAGGATGACGATAAGGAAGATAAAGTTGTTCCGCCCGCATGGCGGAGGCGCTACAGGCCGGGCGCATGATCCTCGTCATCGACAATTATGACAGCTTCACCTGGAACCTGGTCCATTATCTGATGGAGCTGGGCGCCGAGGTCGAGGTCGTCCGCAACGACGCGATCGGCGTCGGCCAGGCGATGTCGAGCGGGGCGGAGGCGTTCCTGATCTCGCCCGGTCCCTGCACTCCGAACGAGGCGGGCATCTCGCTCGAGCTGGTCGGCGCCTGCGCGGCGGCGAAGCGACCACTGCTCGGCGTCTGCCTGGGCCATCAGTCGATCGGCCAATATTTCGGTGGCCGGGTGATCCGCGCGCCCGAGCTGATGCATGGCAAGACCAGCCCGATCCTCCACGACGGCACCGGCCTGTTCGAAGGCCTGCCCTCGCCCTTCACCGCGACCCGCTACCATTCGCTGGTCGTGCCGGAGGAAGACATGCCGGCCGAGCTGGTGATCAATGCGCGTACCCCAGACGGGCAGGTGATGGGTGTGCGCCACGCGAGCCTGCCGATCCACGGCGTGCAGTTCCATCCCGAAAGCATCGCCACCGAGCACGGCCATGCGATGCTCGCCAATTTCATGCGCAGTGCCGGCGTCGCGGTGAAGGAGCGCGCCTGACCTTGGCCCGGACGCCCCTGCCCGATCCGCGCGTCCCGCTCGACCAGCACGGGGCCCATGAGGTGTTCGCGGCGATCCTCGACGGCGCCCATGACGAGGAAAGCCTGGTCGCCTTCCTCGACGGGATGAGCGCGCGCGACGAAACCAGCGCCGAGATCGCCGGCGCGGCGGCGGCGATGCGCGAGCGGATGATCCCGGTGGCAGCACCGACCGGCGCGATCGACGTCTGCGGCACCGGCGGCGACGGCGCGCACAGCCTCAACGTATCGACCGCGGTGGCGATCGTCGTCGCGGCGGCGGGGGTGCCGGTCGCCAAGCACGGCAACCGGGCGGCCTCGTCCAAGGCGGGGGCGGCCGACACGCTGGAGGCGCTCGGCCTCGACCTAGACCGCGCGTCCGACCGCGCCGAGGCGAGCCTGAACGAGATCGGCATCTGCTTCCTGTTCGCGCAGAAGCACCATCCCGCGCTCAAGCCGCTCGGCCCGGTGCGCAAGCGGATCGGCCGGCGGACGATCTTCAACCTGACCGGGCCGATCTGCAATCCGGCCGGAGTGCGCCGCCAGCTCATCGGCGTCGCCCGGCCCGACTATCTGTCGACCTATGCCGGCGCGCTCGAACGGCTCGGCTGCGACGCGGCGATGATGGTGTCGGGCGACGAACCGCTCGACGAGCTGTCGATCGGCGGACCGAGCAGCATCATCCGGCTGGGCGCGATCGGCGCCGGGCTCGAACGGTTCGAGCCCGAGGCGGCGGGCCTGGCGCGCCATCCGCTCGATGCGATCCGGGGCGGCGACGCCAGCTATAACGGTGCCGCGCTCGGCCGGCTGCTCGACGGAGAGGCCGGCGCCTATCGCGACGCGGTGCTGCTCAACGCCGCCGCCGCACTGATCGTCGCCGGCCGTGCCGCGGATTGGGCCGAAGGCATCGCCATCGCCGCCGAAGCGATCGACAGCGGACGTGGCCGAGCGCTGCTCGTCCGCTGGATCGGCTTCTAGCAAGCCACCACTCCCGCACGGGCGGGCGTCTTGCGAACCGAACCATCGTCCCGTCATTCCGGCGAAAGCCGGAACCTCCCTCCCTTTCTGTCTTCGCCGATAGCAGGCCCGACTTTCGCCGGGATGACGGGATGGGGTGTAATAGGATTACATGTTGCGAATCATTCTTATTAGCGATAGATAAAGCATGTAGTCGCATCGATGTGGCTCCTCTCCAAGGCGGCGACAGCGGCCGAGGTTTCCACGTCCCTCGGTCTCTATCACCGCGGGGCCCGGCACTGCCGGGCCCCACCTTTCCCCTTTCGATCAGTAGGGTCACTGGCGTACGCGGCGCGACGCCTCGCTCGCGAATGATCACAAATGAATTTGCGATTCATTTTCAATAGCGATAACCACCCTGCCGCAACAACAGGGAAGGACCGCAATGATCGACAAGGACAGGACGGGCAGCAGCTTTCTGGCGCTGGCCTGCATCGGTTTCATCACCAGCGCACCGGCTTCGGCGCAGACGGCGGACAAGGCGCCGGACGGCGAAAGGCGGCTTGGCGGCATGACCGTCAGCGCCACCGCGATCGACGCGGCCTCGCCAAAGGTCGAGCGGCCTGAATCGCCCAAATATACCCGGCCGCTGCTCGACACGCCGCAGACCATCACCGTCATCAACAAGGCGACGATCCAGCAGCAGAACCTGCTGACGCTGCGCGACGTGCTCAGCACCGTGCCGGGCATCACCTTCGGCGCGGGCGAAGGCGGCTTCGGCTATGGCGATCGCATCATCCTGCGCGGCCAGGACGCCAAGAACGACGTCACCGTCGACGGCGTGCGCTCGGGCGCCTTCCTCAACCGCAACGAAGTCTACAATATCGAGCAGGTCGAGGTGACCAACGGCGCCAATTCGGTGATGAACGGCGGCGGCTCGGTCGCGGGCACGATCAACCTGGTGACGAAGCGCCCGCTGGCCGACGACCAGACCATGCTGAGCGCCGGCGTCGGCACCGACGATTACTATCGCGCGACCGTCGACGCCAACCAGCGGCTCAGCGACCTGATCGCGGTGCGGATCAACGCGGTCTATCACGAGAACGACGTGCCCGGCCGCGACGTCGAGGATTACAAGCGCTGGGGCATCGCACCGGCGATCACCATCGGCATCGACGAGCCGACCAGCCTGACCCTCCAGGCCGAGCATCTCGACGACCAGGCGATGCCACAATACGGGCTACGCTATTATGCCAATAATGGCGGTTTCCTCGACGACTTCGACCGTGGCGGCTATTATGGCTTCGCCAATCTCGACCAGCAGAACAGCAAGACCAACGCGCTGCAGGCGATCTTCAGCCATGCGTTCAGCGACAGGGTGAGCATCCGCAACCTCACCCGCTACGAGAAGATCCGCCAGAACACGATCACCAGCCAGCCGAACGGCACCTTCTGCCTGGCGTCGACCGGATTGCAGCCGATGGACATCAACGGCGTCGCCGCCGCCTGCCCGGCCACCGTGCCGGCGGGCTATTATCTGCCGACCGGCGGCCGCGGCGTGCAGCGCTTCATCACCAACGAGACCCACTATACCCAGACCGACCTCAGCGCCAATTTCGACACCGGAGGCATCGGGCATTCGCTGGTGATCGGCGTCTCGGCGCTGTGGGAGGATTATCACCAGAAGCAGGGCACGCTGCCGCGCAACGCCGACGGTTCGACCCCGGCCTTCCCGCTGGTCAGCATCTCCAACCCGGGGACGACCGTCCAGGGCCCGGCCGGCTTCACCTATGGCGACAACAGGTACAACGGCCCGATCAACTTCATCCTGTCGAGCCGCAACTTCGGCACGCAGCGGAGCTATGCCGCCTATCTGTTCGACACGGTGAAGTTCGCCGACTGGTTCGAGATCAACGGCGGCGTCCGCTACGAGGACGTCAAGGGTTCGAACCGGACGCTCAGCTACGTGACCACCGCGGGCGCCGCCAATCTCGGCGACCTCAACACCGCGACCGGCCCGTTCAACTTCGGCGACAAGCTTTTCTCCTACCGCGTCGGCGCGGTGGTGAAGCCGACGCCGAACACCAGCCTCTACGTCGCCTATGGCAATTCGAAGCTGCCGTCCAAGGCCTCGGTCGACGGCGCCTGCTCCGCCGCCAATTGCCGTCTGAAGCCCGAGACGACCGAGAATTACGAGATCGGCGCCAAAGCCGACCTGTTCGACGCCCGGCTGCTGCTGACCGCCGCGATCTTCCGCAACGAGCGCAACTCGATCAAGGTCAACTCGAACGATCCGACCCTGCCCGACCAGACCCTCGACGGCGGCCAGCGGGTGGAAGGCCTGTCGCTCGGCGCGTCGGGCAACATCACCGGCAACTGGACGATCTCGGCCAACTACATGTACCTGAAGTCGAAGATCCTGCAGGGCGTGTCGAACTTCTGCCTCGCCAATCCCGGGGCGGCGGGCTGCGGCAACAGTGCCGCCTTCCCCGATCCGACGCGCGGCTATTCGCTGACCAACACGCCGAAGCATTCGGGCAGCCTGTTCACCACCTACCGCTTCGATTTCGGTCTGGAGCTGGGCTACGGCCTGACGCATCAGGGCAGCTTCCTGCTCAACCAGCCGACGCTCGCGCAGCTCACCGCCGGCAATTATGTCGGCTATCGGGTGCCGAGCTACACGATCCACCGCTTCATGGCGGCCTATCCGATCACGCCGCAGCTCAAGGCGCAGGTGAACGTCCAGAACTTCACCAACGAGAAATATGTGACGACGGTGCGCAACGCGGTCGGCGGCAGCTGGGCGCAGCCCGCCCCGACCCGGTCGGCGGTGTTCAGCCTGAACTATCAGTTCTGATGCAAAGGGGCCCGGCTTCTTCGGCCGGGCCCCTGTTTCCCCAATGTGGCGGAGATCCCGTCCTACAGGACGTGGGCGCCGACCGGCATGACCGGCGTGAAGATGCTGCCCACCGCACCGACGATCGCGCCGACCACGACGAACAGGATGATCGCGGCGATCACCGTGACGATGGTATAGGCGAGCCCCTTCTCCTTCGGCGCCTTCATCAGCACCGGCAACCCCAGATAGAGCAGGTAGAAGCCGTAGAGGCTGAGCAGTGCCGCGATCAGCGCCAGCTGCGGGATGATGGTCAATATGCCGGCAACCCAGCCGGCCGTGTTCGAATAGGCCGCGACCTTGAAAGCCTGCACCGGATTGCGCGTGCCGCCGAAGCTGGGCGCCAGCGCGTCGATGATCATCCCCAGCACATAGATGCTGATCAACGACATCACATAGCTGACGATCGCCGACGACAGCGCGGTGACGATCGGCACGCGGAACGCGACCCCCAACACCGAATAGCCGAACAACGAGCTGCCGATGAAGGTGCAGATCGCCGGGATCGCCGCGAGGACGAGCACGTAATTCTTGTAGATGTCGCCGATCGTGGACGGCTCGCCGTCGATGACGGGCCATTCGGTCTTCGGCGTGACGAGGATGTTCTTGGCCCGTTCGACAAGGCCTGCGCGCGTGGAAGCCATCGACAACCTTCCTTTCAAGGTGTCGCCCGCCCCGCGCTCATGATTGTTCAGCTTGGTGGCCGCCGCAAGCTAATTCGTTACGGCTGCTGCTCGTCGCGCGGATAGGGCCGGGTGATCGCTTCGAGCATATGGCCATCGGGATCGGTGAAATAGACGCCCCGTCCGCCGCCCAGATGGTTGATCGCGCCCGGCCGGGTCCGCGCCGGATCGGCCCAGTGGTCGAGCCCCTTCGCCCGGATGCGGCCAAGCACCGCGTCGAAGGTCGCCTCGTCGACCAGGAAGGCATAGTGCTGCGGCGCGACCCGCCCGTCCTTCTCCATGAAGTCGAGCGACACGCCATTGTCGAGATCGACGACGAGGAAATGGTGGAAGGGAACCGGCGCGGGACGCCCCAGCATCTCCGCCAGGAACCCGGCCGACCGCGCCTTGTCGCTGCACCAGATGATGCTGTGGTTGAGCTCCACCGTCATGGACCGGAGATAGGTACGGCGCGCGGGATTTCCACCTAGAACCATCCCGCCGCCTTGAGCGCCGGCGCCTGCGCCCGGCTGAC
Source organism: Rhizorhabdus histidinilytica (assembly GCF_900167915.1). Taxonomy (GTDB): domain Bacteria; phylum Pseudomonadota; class Alphaproteobacteria; order Sphingomonadales; family Sphingomonadaceae; genus Rhizorhabdus; species Rhizorhabdus histidinilytica. Next base: position 24,878 of record NZ_FUYM01000005.1, read on the forward strand.
CGGGGCGGTCAGCCCGCCCGCCAGGCGGGCCTCGCCGGCGCCGCCGCGCCGCCAGCGTATCGCCTCGATCGCGTCGGCGGCGGCCCACCAGCTGCGATGGAGCCGGTGGCCGTGCGCCTGCGCCAGCTCGGCCATCGCGTCGGCGAAGCGCATCGTCAGCAGCTCGACGCCCTCGTCGGTGTGGACGCGCAGATAATGGTCGTGCGCCTCGATCGCGATCAGCCGCGCGGTGCGGCGCCTGGCCGACAGGCGGCGGCGGAAGGCGGCCTCCGCCTCGGGCAGCGGCGGCGCGACCAGCGTCACCGTCTCGACCTCGCGGCGCGGCCGGCGCCAGGCGAGCGCGCGCACCGTCATCACCGGCAGCGATATGACGAAGACATGGCCGAGATTGTGGAGCCAGTGCCCGAAGCTGAGCGGATAGCCGCCGAGCCAGCTCCCGGTCGCGTCGACCAGCAGCGTCACTCCCGGCGTCATCAGGATCGAGACGACGAGCAGCCGCCACCACAGGGGCGCCAGCCGCCGGCCGACCAGTTCGTCGATCGCGATGCCGATCACGCCGCCGCCGATGATGCAGATCAGCCAGTAGAGGAAGCGCGGCCCGCCCGGCAGGTCGTCGGTGGCATAGGGGCCGATCGCGCCCATGAAGAGCCCGACCGCGGCGAGCAGCGCGGCCTCGGCGGCGATCCGGCGCCCGCGCGTCATCCCTGTCGCCATGCCGTCCAACCGGTCCTCCGGAGCCTGGGGCACCGTTCGCGCAGGGCCGGCACCATTCGCGAAAAGCAGCCTAGCCGCGCCGCCCGGAGCCCGCAATCTCACCCGCATCGCTGGGGAAGGAGGGTCGATGATGATCGGTGCGACGACAAGGCGACGAACGACGACGATGCTGCGAGCGGCCGCCGCGCTGCTGAGCGTGGCGGTGGCGCTTGTCTCCTACCGCTATCTGGCCGGGGTCGGGCCGCGGGCGCCGCAGATCCTCGCCAACCTCTTCGCCCGGCCCTGGCTCGCGCTGCATGTCGCGGGCGCGGCGACGGCGCTGCTGCTCGGCCCCGCCCAGTTCGTCGCGGGGCTGCGCGCGGCGGCGCCCCGGCTCCATCGCTGGATCGGGCGGAGCTATGTGCTCGGCTGCCTGCTCGGCGCGGTGGCGGGGCTGGTGCTCGCCTTCGGATCGACCGCCGGGCCGGTCGCGACCTTCGGCTTCGGCACGCTTTCGATCCTATGGATCGTCACCAATGTCGAGGGCTGGCGCGCCGCGCTCCAGCGCCGCTTCGCCGATCATCGCGCCTGGATGATCCGTTCCTTCGCGCTGACCTTCGCGGCGGTGACGCTGCGGCTCTATCTGCCGCTCTTCCCGCTGCTCGGCGTCGATTTCGTCGACGGCTATCGCGCGGTGTCGATCCTGAGCTGGGTGCCCAACCTGATCCTCGCCGAGCTCTACGTCCGCCGGGCGATCCCGGCGGCGGCGATCGTCGCCGCGACGAAGGCCGCCCGCTCCGCCACCGGCGCCAGCGGCAGCGCGACCAGTTCGTAACCGCAATCGGCATAGGCGCGCTCCATCGCCCGCGCCGTCGCCGCCGCTTCCTCGGGCGACTGCTTGCGCTCGGCATCCTGCGCGAAGATGGCGGGCCAGTGCGGGGCGATGAAGACCCGGCGGTTGTAGCGGTAGAGCTCGGCCGCGCGGCGGAGCGGATCGGGTACCGGCAAGCCGCACAGCGTGCGATAGCCGATCACGTCGGGAATCCCGCGATCGAGGATCACGGGCCCGGCGATCGCCCGGGCCTCGCGGTGCGAGCGCAGCTCCCAGCCGAGCATCAGATCGGCGAAGGCCGCCCGGTCGGCCCAGGGCAGCGCATCGCCGCCGATCGCGACCTGATCCTGGATGATCGCGCGGCCCGCCTCCGGCATCGTCGCATGGCCCGCCGACGCCAACGCCGCGATCAGGCTGCTCTTGCCCGATCCCGGGCCGCCGGTGACGATGAACAGATGGTCGGTGGTCATGGGCTCTCCCGTTTACCTATGCTGCGCCTGCCGCTATGCCGCCGGGCGATGAGCAACAAGCTGACCGAAATCTGCGACACCAAGCGCGATCATGTCGCCCGCCGCAAGGCGGAGACATCCTTCGCCGAGCTGACGGCGCGGGCGAAGGCCGCCGACGCGCCGCGCGGCTTCCGCGCCGCGCTCGACCGCAAGGTGGCCGAGGGCGGCTATGGCCTGATCGCGGAGATCAAGAAGGCGTCGCCCTCCAAGGGGCTGATCCGTCCCGATTTCGATCCGCCCGCCCATGCCCGCGCCTATGAAGCGGCGGGGGCGGCCTGCCTGTCGGTGCTCACCGACATGCCCTATTTCCAGGGCCATGACGACTATCTGGTACAGGCGCGCGCCGCCTGCGCGCTGCCGGCGCTGCGCAAGGACTTCATGGTCGATCCCTGGCAGGTGACCGAGGCCCGCGCGCTGGGTGCCGACGCGATCCTGATCATCGTCGCCGCGCTCGACGACGGCCAGATGACCGAGATCGAGGCCGCCGCGATCGAGCATGGCATGGATGCGCTGGTCGAGGTCCACGACATCGCCGAGCTCGAGCGCGCGGTCAAGCTGCGCTCGCGGCTGATCGGCGTCAACAATCGCGACCTGCGCGACTTCACCATCGACTTCGCGCGCACCTACGAACTGGTCGGCCACGCGCCCGAAGGCTGCACCTTCGTGGCCGAGAGCGGGCTCGGCTCCAAGGCCGACCTCGACGCGATGGCGGACCATGGCGTGGGGTGCTTCCTGGTCGGGGAATCGCTGATGCGGCAGGATGACGTCGCCGCCGCGACCCGCAAGCTGCTGACCGGCCAATAACCGATGGCTGCGACGGGCAAGCTCACCCATATCGACGCCGAGGGCGCCGCCCGCATGGTCGACGTCTCGGCCAAGGCGGAGACGAAGCGCGAGGCCGTGGCCGAGGGCCGCATCCTGATCGGCGCGGCGGCGCTCGACGCGATCCGCGCCGGATCGGTCAAGAAGGGCGACGTGCTCGCGGTCGCGCGCGTGGCCGGGATCATGGCGGCGAAGAAGACCGCCGAACTGATCCCCCTCTGCCACCCGCTGCCGATTTCCGGCGTCACCCTCGACCTCGCGATCGAGGCCGACGGCATCCGCGCCACCGCGACCGTCGCCACCACCTACACCACCGGCATCGAGATGGAGGCGCTGACCGCCGTCACCACCGCCCTGCTGACCGTCTATGACATGGCCAAGGCGCTCGACCGGGGCATGCGGATCGAAGGCGTCCGCCTGCTGTCCAAGACCGGCGGCAAGTCGGGCGACTGGAAGGCCGGGGACGCCTGATGGCGCTGATCCCGGTCGCGGAGGCGCAGGCGCGGATGCTCGCGCTGAAAGCGCCGCTGGCGGTCGAGACGGTGCCGCTGCTCGACGCCGCGGGCCGCTTCGCCGCCGGCGACATCCGCGCCCGCCGCACCCAGCCCGCCGCCGACCTGTCGGCGATGGACGGCTATGCGATCCGCTTCGCCGAGCGACCGGGGCCGTGGACCGTGGCCGGCGAAAGCGCGGCGGGCGGCGGGTTCGGCCGTGCGCTGGCGCCGGGCGAGGCGGCACGGATCTTCACCGGCGCGCCGGTTCCCGAGGGCGCCGACGCGATTCTGGTCCAGGAGGAGGCAGCGCGCGACGGCGACCGGCTGACCATGGCGGGCGAGGGACCGCCCCGGATCGGCGCGCACATCCGCCGGCGCGGCGGCGACTTCGCCGAGGGCGGCCTGCTGCTCCCCGCGGGCGCGCCGATCGGCGCGGCGGCCATCGCGCTGGCGGCGAGCGGCGGCCATGGCGCGATCGCCGTCCGTCGCCGGCCGCGCGTCGCGCTGCTGTCGACCGGCAACGAGCTGGTCGCGCCGGGCGAGCCGACCCCGGGCGCGCTGCTCCCCGCCTCCAATGGCCCGATGCTCGCTGCATTGCTGCGCAGCGACGCCTGCATGGTGCACGACCATGGCATCGTCCGCGACGATCTCGACGCGATCGGCGCGGCCTTTCATGCGATGGCGAGGGACTCCGACATCATTGTGACGACGGGCGGCGCTTCGGTCGGCGACCATGACCTGGTGCTGCCCGCGCTCGAGAAGGCGGGCGCCCGGATCGATTTCTGGAAGGTGCGGATGAAACCCGGCAAGCCGGTGATGATCGGCATGCTCGGCGATGCGATCGTGCTCGGCCTGCCCGGCAATCCGGTGTCGGCCTTCGTCACCGCGACGCTGTTCCTCAAGCCGCTGATCGCGCATCTGCTCGGCGCGGCGAACCCGGTGCCGGAGCCCGTCGTCGCGCGGCTCGCCGCGCCGCTGCCGCCGACCCAGGGCCGCGCCGAATATTTCCGCGGGCGCTGGGCCGAGGGGCGGGTGGTGCCGCTGTCGGGACAGGACAGCGCGGGGCTGTCGGCACTGGTCGAGGCGGCGCTGCTGATCGTCCGCCCGCCCGACGCGCCGGGCCTGGACGAGGGCGCGGAGGTGCCGATCTTGCCCATCGCTTGACAGAGTCCGGCCAGTTGCCTAAATGTTCTCCGTCCGTTCCCGACGAGGGCATTTGCCATGCTGACCCGCAAGCAACATGAACTGCTGTGCTTCATCAACGACCGGCTGTTGCAGACCGGCGTGTCCCCTTCGTTCGAGGAGATGAAGGAAGCGCTCGACCTCAAGTCGAAGTCAGGTGTGCACCGCCTGATCAGCGCGCTCGAGGAACGCAATTTCATCCGCCGTCTGCCCAACCGCGCCCGCGCGCTGGAGGTGCTGCGCATGCCCGAGACGGCGACCGCGAAGACCACCGCCGCCCCGTCGGGCAAGGCGAAAGCGGCCGCGCCGGTCGTCCCGCAGGCCGCGAACGAGAATGTGCTGGAGATCCCGCTGCACGGCCGCATCGCCGCCGGCCTGCCGATCGAGGCGCTGGAAGGCCAGAGCAGCCTGTCGGTGCCCGCCGCGCTGCTCGGCCCGGGCGAGCATTATGCGCTCGAGGTGGCCGGGGATTCGATGGTCGAGGCCGGCATTCTCGACGGCGACTATGCGCTGATCCGCCGCGCCGAGACGGCGCGCGACGGCGAGATCGTCGTGGCGCTGATCGCCGATGCCGAGGCGACCCTCAAATATTTCCGCCGCGAGGGCGCGATGATCCGGCTCGATCCGGCCAACCGCGCCTATGACCCGCAGCGCTACAAGCCCGACCAGGTCCGCATCCAGGGCAAGCTCGCCGGCCTGCTGCGGCGGTACTGAGCCCACCCTCCTCTCACCGCCGCCCCTGCGGAGGCAGGGGCCCATGTCTCTCATCAGCCAGATGGCATCTGAGGAGACCACAGACATGGATGCCTGCCTTCAGCCTCTGGCTGAAGTTTATCCCGAGCGCCTGCCTTGCAGGCAGTCGAGGGGCTGGCATGACGGGTGGGCTTGAACGATCCCCTCACATCCGGAAGGTCGACCAGGGATGGCGGCCGACCGCCGCCGCGACGCTGTCGATGGTGCCGCGATCGAGGTCGATGGCGAGGCCGCCGGTCCGCGCCAGCAACGGGCGGTCGATCTTGAGCCAGCGCGGCGTGCAGCCGCGCGGCAGGCGGCGCTCGCTGATCGCGATATCGGCGCCGGCGCAGGCGCGCGACAGCCGCGTCCAATCGAGCCGATAGGCGCTGCGCGTCGCGAGGATACGCCAGCGCCGTCCGCCGCGCCGGATATCGGTGACGCAGAGATCGACCGAGCACCGCGCCTGCATCAGCGCGTCGACCGGCAGCGCTTCGGCGTCGACGCCCGCCGCCTCGCCCAGCACACCGCGGATATAGTCGCCCGCGCGATCGCGAAGCAGTGCGACCCGGCCGTCGCCGAGGACGAAGGCGACATGGCGGCCGTCGCCCGTCACCAGTAGATCAGGCGTCGGCGACAGCAGCGCCCATAGCGCTCCCGCCGCGAAGGGCAGCAGGCCCCAGCGCCGTGTCCGCGTCCGCCACAGCGCCAGCCACAGCCCGCCCGCCGCCATCAGCGCGAAGGCGCCCCACGCCATGGTCGGCAACATCGCGACCGCGCCGGGCGCCGCCGCGACGGTCCGCGCGATCCACAGCAGCAGCGCGAGCGCCTGCGACACCAGCCACCAGACCGGCGCGCCGATCCCGGCGACATCGAGCAACAGCGCCAGGGCCTCCAGCGGCATGATCACGAAGGTGGTGAGCGGGATCGCGATCATGTTGGCGAGCGCGCCGTAGAAGCCCGACTTGTGGAAATGGAACAGCGCGATCGGCGCGAGCGCCGCCTCGATCACCAGCCCCGACAGCAGCAGCACCGCGAGCGCCCGGCCGAACCGCGCCGTCGTCCCTTCGTCGCGCCGCGCGGCGAAGGCGGCGATGCGCGGATGGTCGAGCGTCGCCACCAGCGCGGTCACCGCCGCGAAGCTGAGCTGGAAGCTCGGCCCCGCAAGCGCCTCGGGCCAGAGGAGCAGCACGACCAGCGCCCCGGTCGCGACCAGCCGCAGGGTGAGCGCCTCGCGCCCCATCGCGATCCCCGCCAGCACCAGCAGCGCCGCGACGCACGACCGGATCGTCGGCACCTGTGCGCCCGACAATAATGTATAGGCGATACCTGCCAGCGCCCCGGCGCCCGCCGCGATCAGCAGCAACGGCGCGCGCAGCGCGAGCGCCGGGCTCAGCGCGAGCAGCCGCAGGGTGAGCAGCAGCACCCCGCCGACCACCGCCGAGACGTGCAGCCCCGACACCGACAGCAGGTGGGCGAGCCCCGACCGGCGCAGCGCCTCGGCATCCTCCTCGGTGATCGCGCCCTGGTCACCGGTCGCGAGCGAGGCCGCGATGCCCCCGGCGCTCATCCCCGTCACCCGCGCCTCGATATGCTCCGACAGGCGCGCGCGCCGGTCGGCGAGCCAGTCGAGCGGGCCGGCTCCGCCGTCCGGCGGCGCGATCCGGGGCGGATCGAGCGCCTTGCCCGTCGCGCCGATCCCCTGGAACCAGGCGGCGCGCGCGAAATCATAGGCGCCGGGCACCGCCGGCGGCGCGGGCGGCATCAGCCGGGCACGAACCCGGATGCGCCCGCCGGCGGCGACAGGTCCGGCGAGATCGGCCTGGTCTACGTTGAGCCGGATCCGATGCGGCAGCAGCAGGCCGGCATCGGGCGCGATCGTCAGCCGGGTCAGCTCGCGCGCGGGCATCCGCTCGACCGCCTCGATCCGCCCCGCGACCTCGGTCACCACTGGCCGATCGATACGCGGCGCGGCCACCCAGTCGGCGCGCGCCCAGACCAGCAGCAGCCCGGCGATCGCCGCCAGCGCCCCGACCAGCAGCATACGCCCGGTGCGGCGGCCGGCGCCGATCGCGATCCCGCACAGCGCGATCCCGGCGAGCAACGCCAATGCCGCGAACCAGCCATTCCGATCGGGCAATACCAGCCACAGCGCGATGCCGCCGCCGAGCGCGACCGGCAGCCAGAGCGCGACCTGGTCCCGCTCCGCCTCCAGCCAGGCTTCGAGTCGCGCGGCGATGCCATGGCCGGGCATCGCACGGGCGCCGGACCCAATCGACGGCACCGCCCGGAAAAGCCCGGCTTTCAGCATAGCGACGGGCGCGGGCGGCGATTCGCGGCGCTTGGCCCGTCCGCCGGTTTGACCCGGCGGGAAAATGCTTTACGGGGCGCATCGACATCGCAGGCCATCGGGTCCGATCTTGGAGAAAGCGCGCGTGGGCGCAAGCATGGAAAAGCAGACCGTCGTCACCCGTTTCGCCCCGTCGCCGACGGGCTTCCTGCATATCGGCGGCGCCCGCACCGCCCTTTTCAATTGGCTGTTCGCCCGCCACCATGGCGGGAAATTCCTGCTCCGCATCGAGGATACCGACCGGGCGCGATCGACCCAGGAGGCGATCGACGCGATCCTGGACGGGATGCGCTGGCTGGACCTGGGCTGGGACGGCGAGGTCGTCTACCAGTTCGCCCGCGCCGAGCGTCACGCCGAGGTGGCCCGGGAGCTGCTCGCCAAGGGCCATGCCTATCGCTGCTACGCTACTCCGGAGGAGCTGGCCGAACTGCGCGAGCAGCAGCGCGCCGCCAAGCAGCCACTGCGTTATGACGGCCGCTGGCGCGACCGCGATCCGTCCGAGGCGCCCGAGGGCGCGCCCTTCGTCATCCGGCTGAAGGCGCCGCGCACCGGCGAGGTGACGATCGACGATCAGGTGCAGGGCCCGGTCACCGTCCAGAATGCCGAACTGGACGACATGATCCTGCTCCGCTCGGACGGTACGCCGACCTATATGCTCGCGGTGGTGGTCGACGATCACGACATGGGCGTCACCCATGTGATCCGCGGCGACGACCATCTCAACAACGCCTTCCGCCAGCTCGCGCTGATCCGGGCCATGGGCTGGGAGGAGCCGGTCTATGCGCATATCCCGCTGATCCACGGCGCCGACGGCGCCAAGCTGTCGAAGCGGCACGGCGCGCTCGGCGTCGACGCCTATCGCGACGAGCTGGGCTTCCTGCCCGAGGCGGTGAACAACTATCTGCTGCGGCTCGGCTGGGGCCATGGCGACGACGAGATCATCAGCCGCGACCAGGCGGTGGAGTGGTTCGACCTGGGCGGCGTCGGCCGTTCGCCGTCGCGCTTCGATTTCAAGAAGCTCGAGAATCTCAACGGCCATTATATGCGCGAGGCCGATGACGCCCGGCTGGCCGATCTGATCGCCCCCGGAGTCGCGGCGCGGCTGGGCCGGAAACTCGATTCGGCGGACCGAGACCTTCTGCTCCGCAGCATTCCTTTCCTGAAGGTAAGGGCAAAAGATATCAACGAGTTGACCGATGGTGCGAGCTTTCTGTTTCGCACCCGCCCGCTCGATATGGACGAGAAGGCCGCATCGCTGCTAGACGAACCTGGCAAGGCGTTGCTGGCACAGGCTCGCGAGGCGCTTGCCGCCACGGACGACTGGTCGGCGCCCGCGCTGGAGGCGGGGGTCCGGTCGGTGGCGGAACGCGGGGGGATCGGCCTCGGCAAGGTGGCGCAGCCGCTTCGCGCGGCGCTCACCGGCCGCACCACGTCCCCCGGCATCTTCGATGTCCTGGTCCTCCTCGGCCGCGAGGAGAGCCTGGGACGGCTCGACGATCAGTTGGGGTGATCGGGCAAGGACTGAAAACCGGGATTGCCGCGTGCGGCAAAGGGGCGAACGACAGGAGATTGAACATGGCGGATACTGTGAAACTGGAGATCGGCGGCAAAGCGTCCGAATATCCGGTCCTGTCGGGCACGGTCGGCCCCGATGTCATCGACATCCGCAAGCTCTACGGCGCGACCGGCGCCTTCACCTATGATCCAGGCTTCACCTCGACCGCCTCGTGCCAGTCGGCGCTGACCTATATCGACGGCGACCAGGGCATCCTGCTCCACCGCGGCTATCCGATCGACCAGCTCGCGGAGCAGTCGAGCTTCATGGAAGTCTCCTACCTGCTGCTCAACGGAGAGCTGCCGGGCAAGAAGGAGCTCGAGGACTTCACCTATACGATCAGCCGCCACACGATGCTGCACGAGCAGCTCGCCACCTTCTATCGCGGCTTCCGTCGCGACGCGCACCCGATGGCGATCATGTGCGGCGTGGTCGGCGCGCTGTCGGCCTTCTACCACGACTCGACCGACATCAACGATCCGAAGCAGCGGATGATCGCCAGCCATCGGCTGATCGCCAAGATGCCGACGATCGCGGCGATGGCGTACAAATATTCGGTGGGGCAGCCCTTCCTCTATCCGAAGAACGACCTCAGCTACACCGCCAACTTCCTGCGGATGACCTTCGGCGTCCCGGCCGAGGAGTATGAGCCCGATCCCGTCATCGTCTCGGCGATGGACAAGATCTTCATCCTCCATGCCGACCATGAGCAGAACGCCTCGACCTCGACCGTGCGCCTCGCCGGCTCGTCGGGCGCCAATCCCTTCGCCTGCATCGCGGCGGGCATCGCCTGCCTGTGGGGTCCGGCGCATGGCGGTGCGAACGAAGCCGCGCTCAACATGCTGCGCGAGATCGGCACGCCCGACCGCATCCCGGAATATATCGCCCGCGCCAAGAACAAGGACGATCCCTTCCGCCTGATGGGCTTCGGCCACCGCGTCTACAAGAATTTCGATCCGCGCGCGAAGGTGCTCGGCAAGGCCGCGACCGAGGTGCTCGACAAGCTCGGCATCAACGACCCGGTCCTCGACACCGCCCGCGAGCTCGAGCAGATCGCGCTCAAGGACCAGTATTTCATCGACAAGAAGCTCTACCCGAACGTCGATTTCTATTCGGGCGTGATCCTGTCGGCGATCGGCTTCCCGACCACGATGTTCACCGTCCTCTTCGCGCTCGCCCGCACCGTCGGCTGGGTCGCGCAGTGGAACGAGATGATCTCCGACCCCGAGCAGAAGATCGGCCGCCCGCGCCAGCTCTACAACGGCCCGGCGCAGCGCGACTATGTGCCCGTCGGCCAGCGCTGATCTGATCTAACGGAATGATCAAGGCCGGGGCGAAAGCTCCGGCCTTTTCCCAAGAACCTCACCCCGGCGGAGGCCGGGGTCTCAGGCGGCTCCTGCCTCGACCCCTTCTCCCCTCTCCCGAGACCCCGGCCTCCGCCGGGGTGACGGTGGGAGCTCTTCCCCCGCCGGCAGCGTGAACACGAAGCGCGCGCCCTGCCCCCGGGCACTGTCGACGCCGAGGTCGCCGCCCATCGCGCGGGCGAGGCGGCGGGAGATGTAGAGGCCGAGGCCGCTACCGGTGCCGTCGCGCAGACCGAGCCGCTCGAACCGCTCGAAGATGCGCTCCTGATCGTCCTCGCCGATGCCGTCGCCCGCGTCGGCGACGATCACCGCCGCGATGTCGCCTTCGCGTTCGCAGCGGATCCAGACGCGGCCGCCGGGCGGCGAGTGGCGGATCGCGTTGCTCAGCAGGTTGATCAGCACCTGCAGGACGCGGCGGACGTCGCCCAGCGCGGTCACCGGCTGGCCGGTCGGACCATCGATCGTCACCCCGGCGCCGGCCGCACGCACACCGAGCAATGCCGCCCCGCGCTGCGCCGTCTCGACCAGGTCGACACGGTCGGCTTCGGGCCGGAAATCGGCGCGCTCGATCGTCTGCAGGTCGATCAGGTCGTCGACCAGCGCAAGCAGGTGGCGGCCCGCCCCGGCGATGTCCTCGGCATAGCTGGCATAGTCGCGCCGTACCGGCCCGTCGCCGCGCCCCGAAATGCTGTCGGCATGGGCGATGATCCGGTCGAGCGGCCCGCGCATCGCCTGGCCGAGCTGGTTGCCGAACGCCTCGTCGAGCGGAGCCGGATCGGGCAGGCGGCGCACGCGGTCGACGCGCGTCGGCCGGCGGCTGACGAGCAGCTGGTAGCCGACGAATCCCTCGCTCTCGCCGATGAGCGGGACGCCCGCGATCCGCACCGGGATGCCCGCCCCCAGGCGGAACACCGCATCCTCGTCCTCGAAGCGGTCCGCGCTCGCCGCCGCGGCGACGATGCTCGACACCCCTTCCCCGGCCTCGCTCAGCGCGAACAACGCCTCGATCGGCTGGCCGACCGCACCGGGCAGGTTGGACGGCGGATGGGTGACGCGCAGCATCGCGTCGGTCTCGACGATCCAGTCGGCGGTCGCCCGGCTGAAGTCGCGCCAGCGCAGCGCCTCCAATGCGGGCGGCGGCTGGACGGCGGGCATCTCCTGCCAGCCGGTGATCGCCAGCTCGGTGCCCCCGCTATCGGGCCGCACACGCACCCACAGCTCGACGTCCTGGTCGCCCTGCGCCGCGATCACCCGACGCGACAGGGCGATACCGAGCCGCCGCGCCAACCGTGCGATCGAGGAGAGCTGCGGCACCGCGAGAATCCCGCCCGCCACCCCGCCCGCCCGCTCGTGCAGGCGGAACAGCGGCGGATCGGCCTCGACCAGCCGGCCCCGGTCGTCGACCCGGCCGACGACCGGGCGGAGGCCGTGGGGGGCGTTCATCGCCGCCGGCCGCCTTCGCCGATTTCGATCACGGCGCGGCGGTAATTGGGATCGAGCCGCCAGATCAGCACCGCCTCGGCCGCCTCGCGCGGGCCGAGCGCGTCGAACGCGTCGGCGCGGGCGACGATCGCCTCCTCGTCGGCGCCCTCGGCCGATCCGATCCGCCACAGCATCGTCACTGCCGCTTCGCGCCCGCAGTCGATCGCGCGCAACACCGTGCCGAGCATCATCCCGGACGGATCGGTGATCATCGACCAGACGCCCGCCGAATCGATCCCCGCCCGCCGCGCGACCGCCGCGGTGAACAACGCCAGCCAGCCTTCCTCCAGCGCGTCGACGAGCAGTGCGTCGTCGATCAACCCGGCCGCATCGAGCAGCGCCGCGAGCGCGTCGGCGCGGCCCTCCAGCGTGTCGGCGTCGTCATGCTCGGCGAGCAATGCGCGCACCGCCGCGGCAAGCAACAGGTCGGCCTGGCTGTCGGGCAAGCCATGATGGCGGATCAGATAGTGGCGCAGTGCCGCCGCCACCGCCCAGAGCAGCTTGCGGTGCGGCGCGGGCGGCAGGTCCGTCCGCGCCAGCGCCGGATCGCCGAACGGATCGTAGCGACGGCTCTCGGCGACGAGCAGCGCCATCGTCGCCTCGGCGATCCCGGCGTCGCCGAGGTCGAGCAGTCGCTGCGCCAGATCGGCGACATGATAGGGCGAATCGCGGCCCAGCATCAGCGCCAGCCGATGCTCGTCGACCCGGCGCAGCATCGCGGCGACCAGATCGGCCTCGCGCAGCAGCCTGGTCCGTTCGAGCAGCGGCTGCGCGATCGGCATCGTCGCCGATCCGAGCGCAGCGAGAAGTTCGGGGTGCGGCTCGTCCGCCAGCGAATCGATCAGGCGGATGCGCAGGTCGTCCTCGATCGCGCCGATCAGCGCGCGCATCAGCTGCGCGATCTGGGCGCGATGCTGGTCGGAAAGATCGAGGCCGTCGGACCGGAACAGGTCGCCGGCGGCGCGGCCGACCCGGCTTTCGACGCGATCCAGGGCACGCGCGGCATCGGTGAGCCAGCGCGCCGACGCGGGCCTTCCCATCTCCTGCCGTTCGTCCTCCAGCCCCATCATGCTTCGTGCATATCGAAATGTCGTTAAATCGAAGCTAAACCCTCAGATGTCATAAATACGCGCGCCCTTCCACGCCGTCGCGAATCTTTCGACGAAGGACAGGACGGCATAGGCCGTGAGCGCCGCGAGCATCCAGCGCCAGCCGCCCAGCACCGCAACCGCGGGCGCCAGCCAGACCAGCGCATCGGCGCTCGCCAGCCAGCGCGGCGACGGCGACGGCCGGATCGCCGCGACCATCGTTTCGAGCGCCCCCGTACCGGCCAGCGCCGCGGGCAGCAACGCGGCGACCAGCCACCAGCCCCAGCCGCCTTCGGCCGCCAGCAGCCTGGCAAGCAGCAGCAGCGCCGCCAGCGCCGCTGCGTGGCGGGCGAGCGCGATCAACGCGGTCGGCTCGGCGACGCCGCCCCAGATCCGCGCCATGCGCCGCGCCGCCGAAGCCGTCGCCGCCGCGACGGGCAACAGCAGTGCCGCTCCCCAGAACAGCTTGAAGCCGGCCAGCAGCGCAGCGAACCAGGCGATGCCCACCGCGACTCCGGCGACCAGCCGCTGGTCGATCTGCCGCGCAATCAGCGGACCGATCAACGGCCCCGCCACCAGCCGGTGGAGATAGAGCTCGACCCAATTGCCCTCGCCCGGATCGGCGCGGCGCATCAGCCCGGCCTCGATCGTCCCGATCGCGGCGGGGCCGATCGCCAGCACCGGCGGCGGCAAGGGCCGCTCTCCGCTGGGATCGAGCGCCGGGATGCGTGCGGCATCATCCTGTACCAGCCGGCGCAGCAAGGTCGAGCTCAGGTCCCAGTCGCCGAGCATCCGCGCGGTCGCCTCGAGCATCGCCTTGTCGAGCAGCGCATAGCCGGCCCAGCGCTCGGTGGCGTCGATCCGCTCGAACGCGGCATGGTCCTGGGCATCGGGCAGCGCGAGCAGCGCGGCGCCCTCCATTCCGGCCAGCGCGTCGACCGCGCCCTGTGCGGCGACCGCGCCGTCGGCGACCAGCAGGATCCGCTCGGACGGGTGGAAGCGGTCGATCGCGTCGGCGACGCTGCGCGCGATCTCGATCCGCGCGCCCTGCCGCCGCAGCCGGTCGACCGCCTGGGCGAGCACCGCCGGCACCCGTTCGACCAGCACGACGATGTGCGCCGCCCCCGCCGCGATCGCAAGGCCGGCCTGATGCTCGATCAGGGTCCGGCCGGCGAGCGGCAGGGTGGCGCGGAGTCCGTCGCCAATATCGGTCTGGTCCTGCGCGGCGATCAGCGCGGCGAGCGGCAAAGTTCGGTCCCCCTCGGCAAGGCGACGGGGATAGAGTCAGTCGGGCGATTCTGCAAAGCGGAATGCCGCCGGCATTGTCCTGTTCCGGGGCGGCCGGAGGCGGATGCGCGTCAGCGACAGGCGGCCAGCGCGTCGGCGACAGCGTCGAGAAGCAGCGGATCGGGTCCGACATCGGCAGCGCGGGCAGCTACCGCCATCAGGTCGGTCATGCCGAAGCTCGCGGCCAGGCCCTGCAGCTTCATTGCTTCGTCGCGCCACGCCGCGACCCCGGACGCCTGCGACAGCGCCGCGACATGCTGCGTCGCCGAGGCGAGGAACAGCGCGCGCAATTCCGCGATGACGGCGGCGTCCCCGCCGACCGTTTCGGCCAGCATGCGATCGAGGGCTCCGGGAAGGATGCTCATCGTCGGATAAGGAGACGAGAAGAGTGAAGATTCGGTTAGTCGAGGCTATCGCTCGACTCGCGATTCCTGTAGATGGGAGAGGCATGGGGAAGGCACCGCATCCGCTGGATCGCTGGCGGGCCGCGAACGCGGCCGAGGCGGACGCCGTTCGCGCCGCCGCAGCGACCGAAACGCCCACCGAAGAGACATCCATGGAAGACGGCGCCGACACGGGCGAGCTGCTGCTCGGCGAGCCGCACGACGCGCCGGACGACGGTCCCCCGACACTGCCGGCGCGGCGCGGCGCGGACATAGCGATCGGCGCGGTCCTCGGGCTGATCGGCGCGGGCTGGATCGGTTTCCTCGTCGGCGGCGTGGTGCCGACCAGGCCCGACCTTCCCGCCATCGCCAACAGCATCGCGCTGGCCTGCGGCCCGCTCGCGCTCCTCGCTATCCTCTACATATTGCTCCAGCGCGGCGCGCGGCGCGAGGCGGCCCGCTTCGGCGCCACCGCCCTGTCGATGCGGGTCGAGGCTCGCCGGCTCGAAGAGGCGGTCGCCCGGGTCACCGCCGCGCTCGACGAACGGCGCGACGCACTGAGCAGCCACACCGCCGGCCTGCTCGACGAGGGGCACCGCGCGGCCGAGAAGCTCCAGCAGATCAGCATGGACATGCGCGACGAGACCGACCTCCTCGCGCGCCAGACGGAGCTGCTCCACAACGCCGCCAGCGTCGCCCGGTCGGACATGAGCGGGCTGATGCTGGACCTGCCCCGCTCGCTCGACATGGTCAAGGAGGTGTCCGAGCTGATCGGCTCGATCGGCGGATCGGCGCGCGACCATGCGCAGGGCCTGGCCGACGCGCTGTCGGCGATCATCGCGCGCAGCCATGAGGCGGACGAGATGATCGGCGCGGCCTCGGGCCGGCTTGCCACCCAGATCGGCCGGATCGAGACCCGCACCGAACGCACCACGCGGACGATCGAGGAAACCGCCTCCGCGCTCGGCCATACGATCGACGCGACGCTCGACAAGGCGGCGCTGGCGATCGAGCAGACCCGCACCGGGCTCGACGCCCAGCGCGCCGCGATGGCGGCGATGATCGACCATGGCCGGGCCGCGCTCGACGAGGCGGGCACCGCCGCCGCCGCCTCGATCGCGCAGCGGCTGACCGACATGAGCGGATTGTCCCAGACGTTGTCGCAGCAGCTCGCCCAGCAGGACGAGGACGCGCGCCGTCTGTTCGCCAATCTCGAACATGCGCTGGGCGCGATCGAGAGCCGGTTCGAGGCGCTGGGCGCGACCGGCACCGAGCAGACCGCCGACCTCGCCGAGCTGATCGTCACGCTGAGCGAGCATGCCGACGGTCTCGGTCAGGCAGTGACCAACAGCCTGGCCGGCGCACGCACCCTGACCGACCGCGCCAACGCGCTGCGCATCGCCTTCGACGCGATCATCGGCAATGTCGAGCGCGACCTGCCGCAGGTGATGAGCAAGGTCGAGAGCGAGGCCGCGCGCGGCGACGCGACGATGCGCGCCGTCACCGCCCAGGCCGAGCAGCTCAGCCAGACCGTCGAGCGCGCGACCGACCGATTGGGCTCGGCCGACACGATGATCGACCGCCAGCGCGAGGCGATCGCCGGATTGGGCGACCTCGCCGCCCGCCGCATGGCCGGGATCGCCGCCGAGGGCGACGCGCTACTCGAACGGCAGCGCGCGCTGTCCGACGCGTTCGCCGAGGAGGCCAATGCCCGGCTGGAGGCGCTGCGCGACCATTCGAACGAGCTCGGCCGCCTGATCGGCGAGAGCGAGGCGAACATGCGATCGCTGTCCGAGCTGTCAGGCGGCCGGCTGATCGACGCGATCCTCAAGGTTCGCGAGACCGCGTCGGAGGCGGCGCGCGGCGCGCGCGAGGCGCTCGAATCGATCATCCCCGATGCGAGCGAGAAGCTGGCGCGCAGCGGCGCCGAGGCGATCGAACGCGCCTTCGGCGACCAGATCACCCAGCGCATCCACCTGATCTCCGACACCGCCGAGGCCGCGGTCGCCGCCGCCAATGTGGCGAGCGAGCGGCTGCTGACGCAGATGCTGTCGATCACCGAGGCCGCCGCCTCGATGGAGAAGCGCGTCGCCGATGCCGAGACGCGGCAGGAGCATGTCTCGCAGGAGACGGTGAGCCGCGAGGTCGCGATCCTGATCGAGCATCTCAACTCGGCGGCGATCGACGTCACCAAGCTGCTGTCGCACGATGTGCCCGACGGCGCGTGGAAGGCCTATCTCCACGGCGACCATGGCGCCTTCACCCGCACCGCCGTCCGCCTGCTCCGCCGTGACGAGGCGGCCGGCATCGCCCAGCTCTATGACGGCGACGTCGAGTTCCGCGAGCATGTGAACCGCTATATTCACGATTTCGAGGCGCTGCTGCGGCGCGTGCTCGAAAGCCGCGATGGCGGCGCGCTGGCGATGACGGTGCTGTCGTCCGACATGGGCAAGCTCTACGTCGCGCTCGCCCAGGCGATCGAGCGTCTGCTGATCTGACAGCCGTCGCGGGCGGAAGCGGCATTGCGAGAAGCTCTCCGCCCCACCCTCCAATACCGTCGCCCCTGCGAAGGCAGGGGTCCATGTCTGCCTTCAGTCCTTGGCTGAAGTTTATCCTGAGCGCCTGCGTTGCAGGCGGTCGGGGGGCTGGCATGACGGAAGAGGGGATTGAACCCCCGCCCAAGCTGCGCCACAAACCCGGCCATGGCGGGCGACATCAAACTCCACGACAGTTGGCGCGATCCCCTGGCGGAGGAATTCGCCTCCCCCTATATGGCCGCGCTGCGTGAATTCCTGATGGGTGAGCGTGCGAAGGGCAAGCGCATCTTCCCGGTCGCCAGCGACTGGTTCCGCGCGCTCGACCTCACCCCGCTCGACAAGGTCCGCGTCGTGATCCTCGGGCAGGACCCCTATCACGGCCTCGGCCAGGCGCACGGGCTGTGCTTCAGCGTCCGGCCCGGCGTCGCGCCGCCGCCCAGCCTGGTCAACATCTACAAGGAACTGCACAGCGATCTCGGCATCGCCCGGCCCGCGCACGGCTTCCTCGAACATTGGGCGCGGCAGGGGGTGCTGCTGCTCAATTCGGTGCTGACGGTCGAGATGGGGCTTGCCGCCTCGCACCGCGACCGGGGGTGGGAGAAGTTCACCGACGCGATCATCCGCCTGGTCAACGCCAAGCCCGATCCGGTCGTGTTCATGCTGTGGGGCAGCTATGCCCAGAAGAAGGCGGCGTTCGTCGATTCGACCGACCGGGGCGGCCGCCATCTCGTCCTGAAGGCGCCGCACCCCTCGCCGCTGTCGGCGCATAGCGGTTTCTTCGGCTGCCGGCATTTCTCCAAGGCCAACGCCTTCCTCGCCGAGCACGACATGGCCCCGATCGACTGGGCGCTGCCGCCGGTCGAGGCGGCGGCCTGATCCCGATCCGATGGACCGCATCGACGCCGGGCTGATCGCAGCCTGGCTCGCGGCGCGATCGATGGCGCGGGACCTGCCGGCGCCGGTGCCCGATCGCGGCGGCTGGCGGGTCGACACCGGCCTGCCGAGCGAGGCGCGCCGCCACGTCTTCACCGCCGCCTGTCCCGGTCTGGTCGAACTCGGCGCGACCGTCGCCGAACCGCGGGTGTTACTCAAGCTCGCCGCGACCCATGCCGAACTGGCGGCGCTGCTGCCGCCGCGCTGGCGGCTCGAACCGCTCGCTTTTGTCATGACCTGCGCCGGCGGCTTCGGCGACGGCAGCGAGGCGGAACTGCCCGGCGGCTACCAGCTGTCGGTCGAGCGCGACGGCGACCGGGCCTTCGCGCGGATCGTCGCGCCCGCCGGCGTGCTCGCGGCGAGCGGCCATGCCGCCGAGCGCGACGGCGTCTTCATCTACGACCGGATCGTGACCGATGCCGCGCACCGCCGCCGCGGGCTCGGCCGCGCGCTGATGCTCGCGCTCCAACGCACCCGCCGCTCCCCCGCCGCGCGCCAGGTGCTGACCGCCACCGCCGACGGACGCGCGCTCTATACCTCGCTCGGCTGGCAGGTGCATTGCCCGTGGAGCACGGCGGCGATCCCGGAATAGGCGCTTGCCCATGCCCGCGCCCATGCCGGTGCCTATGCCGCGCGGTCGAGCAGCGGTCCCATCGCGACGATGTCTCCGGCGCTGAAGATCATCTGACCCGGCGTCGCGCCCTCGACCGCGTGGAAGAAGAAGGGCGTCCCGAAGCTGCCGCCCTCGACGAGCTGCGCGGCCATGTCGGCGGCGACCGCCATGACGAGATCGGCCTGCGCGCCGCTGTCCGACGGCACGGTCGCGGTCAGATGATGGTCCATATAGGTCCGGTAGTCGGCAAGCGTCGTCTCCGGCCGATACATGTAATTGAGCTCGCCATAGGGTTCGCCCGGCCAGGGATAGATGACGTAGCGCATCTCGAGCCGGCGGAAGCCCTGCGGGAACTGCTGATGGACGACCTGGCAGACCGTGCAGTCCTTGTTGGTGAACATATAGCAGACGCCATCCGACGCCGCCTCGCGCGCCGGTTCGCGGATACTGGGCAGCATGGCGAGCTGATCCCAGAAAGGAGCCAGTTCCTTCTGGAATCCGGCCTGGGCCGCGATGCCCGGCGTTCCCGCCGCGGCAGCGGCGCGGCGCGCGAGCAACAATCCCGGCATGGCGGCCAGCAGGCTGCGCCTGTTCAGCATGAAGGGTCCCCCGACCTGTGATCGCGAAGCAACCCGCCCCATGTAGCGCTCGCCGGGCTCGGTGAACAGCATCCCCAGGCCCCCCTCACCGTCATTCCCGCGAAGGCGGGAATCCACCAAGCCGCCAGGTCGTGCCTCTGTTGGTTCGGGACTCGTTCTCCGGTGGCTTCCCGCCTTCGCGGGAATGACGAAGAGGAAAAGGGAGAGCGAACCCTACCCCTCCAGCGTCCAGCGCCCGAGCTCGACATGCTCGGTCAGCCCGACGAGGCTGTGGATCAGCACGAAGTCGTGCGCGCGCCAGCTGATCGGCAGGATCGGGCGGCGCTGCCCCTCGGCCTGGCCATAAGCGAGGGTGATGTGCGGCTCGAAGCGGAAGCCGCGATTGGGCCAGATGCCGGCATCGGCGATGGCGAGCTGGAGCTTCTGCTGGAAGGCCTTGAGGACGGGCATCGGCTCGCCCGGCTTGAGGCAGGTGACATGGCCGTTGCCGACCACCTCGGCGAGCGCCACCCGCAGCGCGGGCCCATTCACCTTCGCCGCCGCGCCGCGCAGCGCGTCGACGATCCCCTGGGTCGGCGTCATCGGCAGGTCGAGCGACCAGAGGGTCAGGTGCAGCCGGTGATCAAACACATGGCTCTTGGCCACCCCGATCCCGCCGCGCACATCCGCGATCTCGGCGACCGCTTCCGCGCTTGGCTTCAGCGCGAAGAACAGGCGGTGGAGAATGATCTCGTCGCTATCGTCGAAGGACCGCAGAAGACTCATGATGTTTCTCCTTTGTTCCTATTACCTACAGGAAAATGCATGAGAACGAAAGAGGAACTTTACGCGATACCGGAGAACGGCGCGCGTTCTCCGGTACCCGATGGGAGATCCGATCTGCCTCAGCGCTTGCGGGTACTCTCGTCGGGAAAAGGCCGAGCGAGATTTTCCGCCGTGTCCGCCACCCTCGACGTCGCGAACGCGGCAGCCGACTTCTGCAAGGCGTTGGTACCGTGCCATATCCGGCGCAGCGGATCATAAGGCTCGGCACCGAAGTTGCCATGCACACGGCGATGTGTCGCCTCCGGCAGGATCTTGAAGAATGCAGGGTTGTTACGCCACAATCCTTGAGCGCGGGAATCCGCCTTGGGGATCGGACCCAGCCCCTTCATAGGGATGGTGTGGTGGACCGCATACCCCGGGGGGACTTCGGCGATCCTCCGGATTCGTGCCCTCTGGGTCGCGGCCGACGCCAGCAAAGGGGCCCTGGCCGTTTTTTTGATCGCTCGGATGAGTTTCAGGACCTTGGTTGCGGGCCCGATCGGAGAAAGGTCGGCGGCAAGCATCGCGCCGTTGAAGGCGGCACTGGCATAATCGCCCTCCCTCAGATCCGACACCATGTCGGACGCCGGCCCGACCACGGGCACATAGGGAACCACCTCGCGAGCGGCATCGAGCGCATATTGCGCGTAATCTTCATAGGTCCAGTCATCGGTCGGCACCGGGGCACGCGGCCGCGGCTGCCGGGGTGGCATGCTCATATCATCGCTCCGTCTGGAAAAGGCATGATCCCAGGACAGGCGCACGCATCCTGCGTCGCCAGGGCTGGAATCTCGCTGTCGAAAGAAAACAGGCCGGATGGTGCCGGACTTGTCCACTCGGGAGCGGGTGACCAGGCGCCGATATCTACGGTGCCTGAACCCTTGCACGAAACATGTTACATGTCAAGAACAAAATGAGAACATTTCCGGCGGCAATGGGTCGGCGCTACCGCAGGAGTAGCGTCAACACATTGCCTTCACCTCCAACTGATCCGATCCGGATTGATTATCCATTGGAGGGCTACGTAGCGGCGCTCGGCAATCTCCGCCTCGTTGAGATTCTTGTCGGAAGGATCCCCGGCATACCTCTCCCCAGCCTCTCGTGAGAGGTTGCGATAGCGCTCGGCCATCGCCGCGATATCCCGTGCGGGTTTCAGCTCCGCCGCCAGGAAGCGGTCTATGCTCATATCGCCGGCCGGCGGCACGATCTCGACGACCGTCGATAGGTCGGGGTCTTCGCCGGCGGGCGACATATCAGCCAGACCCAGCGCCCAAAGCAGGGCAATCAGCCGCTCGAGTTCCCATCCGGCCGCAGTTCGTTGCTGCTCCGTCACCCGACGAGTAGTGAAGAGCTCAGCCTCTTCCGGCGACATCGCGACAAGAAGATTCTGTTCCTGAAGCCACTCGACGATCTTCGACCTTTCGACACCGAGCGCCAGCCGAACGATGGCGAACAGAAGCAGAGCCCTGCTTGCAACCTCGGACGCCAGGCGGATCGGTATGCCGGGATCGCCGGAAAGTATCCGACACCCCTGCCCCCGCACCGTGATCTCGAAGCAGGCTTTGCTGAGTTCCGCCATGGTCGACGCCGCCCGGATGGCGGCCAACGCCTCGTCCCCTTCCTCGAAGATATCCCGCGCCTCGACTTCGACACGCGCCCGCGTGGCGATGAAGTCCTCACGCTCAATCTCATGCAGCTCGACCTCGAGCCCGGCCCGTTCGCTATCGGCCCGGCCGAACCGCCACCATTTCTTCCTTGGCGGTTCGCCCGGAACGAGGCCGGAGACAACCCAACGCCGTTCGGCGCTGTCGACGATCTCCAACCCCAGGTGGCGCGCCCCGCTCGCCAGCCAGCCCGTCTTACCGAGCAGCAGTTCCCTGTCCTCGAACGGCATGACGTCGCCGTCCTGCGGGAAACCGAGAACGGGCAGCGTCAAATCCGCCCGCGTCAGGAACACCCCCGTCATATCGCCCTCCCTCGAATCGGAACGCAACGGGAACGTTATCAGCAGGCCAGTGATTTGCAATCTGGAAGCACATCAGTAATGGAATGCACCGGTCGCGGACGGAAATCGAACGAACGTCCGCAGGCGACCGTTCACAACAATCCGGACGCCTGCATGTTTGTTTCGTCCAGGATCGTGGCAAGGTCCGGCGAACGCCACACGGCCTCCTCGTCGTCGCTAGACCCCAGTTCCCACTCCGCGAGCAGGCGGGACTTGACCTCGTCCAGACTGATCGGATCCATTTCCTCGAGCTCGAGGTCGAACGTCACGCAGGGAGTGAACCACTGCCACCGGCGCTTTTCAGGCAAAGGCTCCTGGAGCAGCAGCGACCGGACGATCCACCGTCGCTGACGATTGTCGAACAACTCCATCCCGATCAGCGTTTCGTCGCGAACATATTCCGGGTCGCAACTGAGGAGGTACCCGAGGTCACCAAAACACAGCGCTCCGGCAGCCTTCGTAAACCCGACGAGCGGAAACGCCAAATCCGCCTCGGAAGCCTTGACCGTCGCTCTCTTGGCGCCCGTTGATTTCCGGACGGGACGGGGAACCGGCTTGCGACTTTCTCGTGGTACGCCGTGGCTTCGTCCCGGAGCGGGCGGAAGCTCTTCGAGCATATATTCCACACGCCAATCACGTGGGCTGAAAAGAAGCATGTTCAGAATATGCCAACGCTCCGGTCTGTCGATTTTCCGGATGGATCGGACGATCCATCGACGGCCCGAGGCATCAATGATCTCCATGCCCAGGAGCAGGCCGCTCTTCAATTGATACGAAGTAGCGCGCGTCAGAGCGTGTAAGGTTCGATCGATCCAGCGCCCACCACCGGCAATGATGGTGACGACAGGAAATTCGAATGTGATCTCGCTCGAGTTGATGAGTTTCATACCGCCCCTCTGAACAAAAAGGGAACATGCATGATCACGGCGTAGCGCGCAAGTCGAATGCTCAACTGCTCCAACCCGCGGGAGCGCCATGCTAATGGCGAGAGAGATGCGCGGTCAGCGGCTCTCGGCCGATCCCTTCCCCGTTATGGGGAAGGGACAAGGCGCCGCGACCTCACTCCGCCGCCGGCAGGTAGATCTCCCCGCCCTTCTCGCGAAACACGTCGCTCATCGCGCGCATGCCCGCCTCGGCGTCGCCAGCCGCGATGAACTGGTCGGCCGGGGCGTTCTTCGTCGCGGCGAAGTCGCGGACCTCCTGGGTGATCTTCATCGAGCAGAATTTCGGCCCGCACATCGAGCAGAAATGCGCGGTCTTGGCGCCTTCCGCCGGCAGCGTCTGGTCGTGATACTGCTCGGCCGTGTCGGGATCGAGCGACAGGTTGAACTGGTCGCGCCAGCGGAACTCGAAGCGGGCGCGGCTCAGCGCGTCATCGCGCAGCTTGGCGGCCGGGTGGCCCTTCGCCAGGTCGGCGGCGTGGGCGGCCAGCTTGTAGGTGACCACGCCGACCTTCACGTCGTCGCGGTCGGGCAGGCCGAGATGCTCCTTCGGCGTGACGTAGCAGAGCATCGCCGTGCCGAACCAGCCGATCATCGCCGCGCCGATCGCCGAGGTGATGTGGTCGTAGCCCGGCGCGATGTCGGTGGTCAGCGGCCCGAGCGTGTAGAAGGGCGCCTCCCCGCAGGCTTCGAGCTGCTTGTCCATGTTCGCCTTGATCTTGTGCATCGGCACATGGCCGGGGCCCTCGATCATCACCTGCACGTCATGCTGCCAGGCGATCTGGGTCAGCTCGCCCAGCGTCTTCAATTCGCTGAACTGCGCCTCGTCGTTCGCGTCGGCGATCGATCCGGGGCGCAGGCCGTCGCCCAGCGAGAAGGCGACGTCATAGGCCTTCATGATCTCGCAGATCTCGTCGAACCGCTCGTAGAGGAAGCTCTCGCGGTGGTGCGCCAGGCACCATTTCGCCATGATCGATCCGCCGCGGCTGACGATGCCGGTGACACGCTTCGCCGTCATCGGGATGAAGGGCAGGCGAACGCCGGCATGGATGGTGAAATAGTCGACCCCCTGCTCGGCCTGCTCGATCAGCGTGTCGCGGAAGATCTCCCAGGTCAGGTCCTCGGCGATGCCGCCGACCTTCTCCAGCGCCTGGTAGATCGGCACGGTGCCGATCGGAACCGGCGAGTTGCGCAGGATCCATTCGCGGGTGTCGTGGATGTTGCGGCCGGTCGACAGGTCCATCACCGTGTCGGCGCCCCAGCGGATCGACCACACCATCTTGTCGACCTCGGCCGCGACGTCGGAGGCCACCGCCGAATTGCCGATATTGGCGTTGATCTTCACCAGGAAGTTGCGGCCGATCGCCATCGGCTCCGATTCGGGGTGGTTGATGTTGCTGGGGATGATCGCCCGGCCGCGCGCCACCTCGTCGCGGACGAATTCGGGGGTGACGAAGTCGGGGATCGCGGCGCCGAAATCCTCGCCGTCGCGCAGCAGCTTCTCCTTGAGCGCGGCGCGGCCGACATTCTCGCGGATCGCGACATATTCCATCTCGGGCGTGATGATGCCGCGCCGGGCATAGTGCATCTGGCTGACATTCTGCCCCGCCTTCGCGCGCAGCGGGCGCCGCACCACATTCGGGAAGGGCGTGACGCCACCCGACCGGTCGGGCCCCTTGAGGCCGTTGTCCTCGGGCTTGACCGCGCGGCCCTCATACTCCTCGACGTCGCCGCGGCCGATAATCCAGTCGCGGCGCAGCGCCGGCAGGCCGGCCATGATGTCGATATGGGCGTTGGGATCGGTATAGGGGCCGGAGCAGTCGTAGACGCGGACCGGCGGCTCGCCCGACGACGGCTCCAACGCGATCTCGCGCATCGCGACGCGGACGCCTTGCGGCCCCTCGACATGGATCTTGCGCGATCCCCGGATCGGTCCGGTGGTCACCTTCATCTCGGTGCGCGCGGGAATGTCGGCCATGTCGTCTCTCCATGCGGGGCCCGACGACATGGGGAGGAGAGACCGCTGGCGGCATTCCCTCCCTACGCCGGTGCGAGCCGGATCAGGTTCAGCGGGTCGTGGGCATCGCAGCGCCACCTCTCAGCCCTTATGTCCGGTCCCGGCCGACAAGCGGCCGGGTGGGGGCTCCCCGGGGATGTCAAATATGGTAACGAAAGATCGGCCTGAGCGAAAGAGGCGTCTGCAAGGCTGGCATCGCCGGACGGCTGCTCTATAGGCTGGACGTCATGAGCGGCGTCATGTGCGATCTCGCCATCATCGGCGGCGGCCTTTCGGGCGGATTGATCGCCCTCGCGGCGCGGCGGGCGCGGCCCGATCGCCGCGTCCTGCTGATCGAAGCGGCGCCGACGCTGGGCGGGGCGCACCTCTGGTCCTTCCTCGACAGCGACCTGGAGGCGGAGGACCGGCCGCTGCTCGAACCGCTGGTCAACTATGGCTGGCGCGAATTCGCGGTGATCTTCCCCCTCTACAAGCGGGCGCTGCCCTTCCCCTTCTACAGCATCCGCTCCGACCGGTTCGATGCGGCGCTGCGCGAGGCGATGCCGGCCGAGAGCATCCTGACCGGGCGACGCGCGCTGGGCGTCTCCCCCGACGGGGTGGTGCTGGAGGACGGGACGCTGATCGGCGCGGGCGGCGTGATCGACGCGCGCGGGCCGGGCGACCTGTCGCTGCTCGACCTGCATTACCGCAAGTTCGTCGGCTATGAGCTGACCCTCGACGGCCCACACAGCGTGCGCCGCGCGACGCTGATCGACGCTGCCGCCGATCCGGCCGAGGGCTTTCAATATATGGAGATGCTGCCGATCGAGAGCGACCGGCTGTTCATCGAGGACGTCCGCTACGAAAGCTGGCCCGACATGGACATGGCCGACCATGGCAACCGCATCGTCAACCATGCGGCGCGCTTCGGCTGGCGCATCCGCAGCTCGGCGCGCGGCCAGGCGGGCATCCTGCCGATCGCGCTGGGCGGCGATTTCGCCGACTATTGGCGATCGGGTGGCGAGGGCGTGGCCAAGGCGGGCCTGCGCGCCGGGCTGTTCCACCCGGTCACCGGCAATTCGCTGGCCGATGCGGCGCGGATCGCGCGGCTGGTCGCCGAAGCCGACGACTGGTCGGGCACGGCGCTCCACGCGATGCTCCACGACCATGCCGCCCGCGCCTGGGCGAAGCGCGCTTATTATCGCCGCTTCGCCACGCGGATGCTGCGCGATACCGCGCCTGCGGAAGGCTACAGGATGCTCGAAAGCCTCTATGCGATGGACGCCGACCTGATCGCGCGCTTCCACGCGATGCGCCTCGGCTTCGCCGACCGCATGGCGCTCAGCCTCGGCGAGGGGCCGATGCCGGTCGGGGCGATGTTCCGGCGATGAACCCGATCCGCGCCCTCTGCGTCTTCTGCGGATCGAGCCCCGGCGTCGATCCCGTCCACGCCGCCGCCGCCCGCGCGCTGGGCATCGCGCTGGCGGAGGCGGGGGTCGATCTCGTCTATGGCGGCGGCCGGGTCGGGCTGATGGGCGTGGTCGCCGATTCGGTGCTCGCCGCCGGCGGGCGGGCGACCGGGGTGATCCCCAAGGCGCTCGCCGACCTCGAGGTCGCGCATCTCGGCCTGACGGAACTGCACATCGTCGGGTCGATGCACGAGCGCAAGGCGATGATGGCTGACCGTTCGGACGGCTTCATCGCCCTGTCGGGCGGGATCGGCACCTTCGAGGAGCTGTTCGAGATCTGGACCTGGGGCCAGCTCGGCGACCATGCCAAGCCGGTCGCCCTGTTCAACGTCGCCGGCTTCTACGACAAGCTCGCGGGCTTCCTCGACGATGTCGTCACGGCCGGCTTCCTGCGCCCGGCCCACCGCGCGATGCTGATGGTCGACGACGACCCGGCGGCGCTGGTGCGGCGGATGCGGGACCATCGGGCGCCGCTGGTGGAGAAATGGATCGATCGTGCGGAGCGGTAGTTTGTTTGGCCTCAAGCGCCGGCGGTCGCATCCGCGACCTTGGCTATCCTCGCATAAGCTCGGGCGGCCGTTCGGCCTTGCGGGACGCTGACGCGCCCCGTTCCACCGCAAGATCGCACGTTCGAGGGTGAGGACGAAAGCCGTCTTCCCACTCATTCATTGCGCATCAAGGCGCGGCGGCGCACAAGCCCGCCGGTTTCGTTCCAGGAGCGCCTGAGATGCCTCGTCCGTCCCGCCTGATCCTGCTGCCGCTCCTCGCCGCCGTCGCCGGCTGCGCCACCGTCTCGCCCGAGGCGCGGGTGCGCGGCAAGCTGATCGAGGCCGGCATCCGTCCGCCGGTCGCCGGCTGCATGGCCGAACGGATGGTCGACCGGCTGTCGCTGGTCCAGCTCAAGCGGCTCCAGTCGCTCGGCGGGCTCGGCAATCACGACGTGCGCGGCATGAGCATCGACGAGCTGGTGCATCGCCTGCGCGCGCTGAACGACCCGGAGATCATCTCGGTGGTGCTCAAGGCGGGAATCGGCTGCTCGATCGCGAGCTGATTGCGCGCGCGAAAGATTCTCTATCGCGGCACGGCGCCCGATTCGCCGTTGTTGGGGTTTTCAACGCTTCGCTTTCATGCTTAAGCGCCTGCCGATCCGATCGGCTTTCCAAGGGACGCTCACGCATGAACATCCACGAATATCAGGCCAAGGAACTGCTGGCGAAGTTCGGCGTCGCGGTCCCCGCGGGCCACGCCGCCCTGACCGTCGACGAGGCCGTCGAGGCCGCCAAGAAGCTCCCCGGGCCGATCTGGGTGGTCAAGGCGCAGATCCATGCGGGCGGCCGCGGCAAGGGCAAGTTCAAGGAACTGCCGGCCGACGCCAAGGGAGGCGTCCGCCTGTCCAAGTCGGTCGACGAGGTCAAGGCCAATGCGCAGGAGATGCTGGGCAATACCCTCGTAACCGTGCAGACCGGCGAGGCCGGCAAGCAGGTCAACCGCCTCTATGTGACCGACGGCGCCGACATCAAATCCGAATATTATCTGTCGATGCTGGTCGACCGGAAGACCGGCCGTATCGCCATGATCGTGTCGACCGAGGGCGGCATGGACATCGAGCAGGTCGCCCATGACACGCCCGAGAAGATCCGCACCATCGTGATCGACCCGGCCGAGGGCTTCATGCCGCACCACGGCCGCGCCGTCGCCTTCGCGCTGAAGCTCAAGGGCGATCTCAACAAGCAGGCGGTCAAGCTCGCCGAGCAGCTCTACAACGCCTTCATCGCCACAGACATGTCGATGCTCGAGGTCAATCCGCTGGTCGAGACGACTGACGGCAAGCTGCTTGTTCTCGATGCGAAGGTCAGCTTCGACTCGAACGCACTCTATCGCCACCCCGACATCCTCGCCCTGCGCGACGAGACCGAGGAGGACCCAGCCGAGATCGAGGCGTCTCAATATGATCTCGCCTATATCAAGCTGGACGGCGACATCGGCTGCATGGTCAACGGCGCGGGCCTCGCCATGGCGACGATGGACATCATCAAGCTCAACGGCATGTTCCCGGCCAACTTCCTCGACGTCGGCGGCGGCGCATCGAAGGAGAAGGTGACCGCGGCGTTCAAGATCATCTTGAGCGATCCGGCGGTGAAGGGCATCCTCGTCAACATCTTCGGCGGCATCATGCGCTGCGACATCATCGCCGAGGGCATCATCGCCGCGGCAAAGGAGGTGAATCTGTCGGTCCCGCTGGTCGTCCGCCTCGAAGGCACCAACGTCCAGCAGGGCAAGGACCTGCTCGCCGGTTCGGGCCTGCCGATCGTCGCCGCCGACGACCTGGGCGATGCCGCCCGCAAGATCGTCGCCGAGGTGAAGAAGGCGGCCTGACCCGCCCGTTGCGGCTCGGCCAGATCACGGATGTGTTTTGCAAAATTGTAATTCGCAATTTCGCAATTTCGCATTTGATTTGGCCGGCCGGAGCGGCAATGGCGATCGGGCACTGGCCGTTTCCCTGACCGGATCGGCCACTCATGGATATGGATACGGCCTCCCCAGGGCAGGTGCCAAGGCCAAGGAGTGAAGCTATGAAGGTCCTCGTGCCCGTGAAGCGGGTGATCGATTACAACGTCAAGCCGCGCGTCAAGATGGACGGTTCGGGCGTCGATCTCGCCAACGTCAAGATGTCGATGAACCCGTTCGACGAGATCGCGGTCGAAGAAGCGATCCGCCTGAAGGAAAAGGGCGTCGCGACCGAGATCGTCGCCGTGTCGATCGGCGAAGCCAAGGCCCAGGAAACGCTGCGCACCGCGCTGGCGATGGGCGCCGACCGCGCGATCCTGATCGTCAGCGAGACCGAGGTCGAGCCGCTTGGAGTCGCCAAGCTGCTGGCGAAGGTGGTCGCGGAAGAGGCACCGGGCCTCGTCATCCTCGGCAAGCAGGCGATCGACGACGATTCGAACCAGACCGGCCAGATGCTGGCGGCCCTCACCGGCCGGCCGCAGGGCACCTTCGCCTCGAAGGTCGAGGTCGAGGGCGACACGGTCAAGGTGACCCGCGAGGTCGACGGCGGCCTCGAGACGGTCAGCCTCAAGACGCCCGCGATCATCACCACCGACCTGCGCCTCAACGAGCCGCGCTACGCCTCGCTGCCCAACATCATGAAGGCGAAGTCGAAGCCGCTCGCGCAGAAGACCCCGGCCGATTACGGCGTGGACGTCACCCCGCGCCTCAAGACGCTGAAGGTGTCCGAGCCGCCGAAGCGGCAGGCCGGCATCAAGGTCGCCGACGTCGATGAGCTGGCGGCCAAGCTCAAGGCTCTGGGAGTTGCGGCATGAAGACGCTGGTTTGGGTTGAGCATGAGGGCGGCGCCGTCAAGGACGCCACCCTCTCGGCGGTCACCGCCGCCTCGAAACTGGGCGAAGTCCACCTGCTGGTCGCGGGCGAAGGCGTCGGCGGCGTCGCCGATGCCGCCGCCAAGATCGCCGGCGTCGGCAAGGTCCATGTCGCCGACGGCGCCGCCTATGGCCATGCGCTGCCGGAGAACGTCGCGCCGCTGGTCGTCGATCTGATGGGCAGCCATGACGCCTTCGTCGCGCCGGCCACCGCCAACGGCAAGAACATCGCGCCGCGCGTCGCGGCCCTGCTCGACGTGATGCAGGTCTCCGAAATCCTCTCGGTCGAGAGCGCCGACACCTTCACCCGCCCGACCTATGCCGGCAACGCGATCGCAACCGTGCAGTCGTCGGACGCCAAGAAGGTGATCACCGTCCGCGCCACCGCCTTCGAGAAGGCGGCGCGCGAGGGTGGATCGGGCACGGTCGAGGCGGTGTCGGGTGCCGGCGACGCCGGCCTGTCGAGCTTCGTCGGCGCCGAGATCAGCAAGTCCGAGCGTCCCGAGCTGACCTCGGCCAAGGTGATTGTCTCGGGCGGCCGCGCGCTGCAGAACAGCGAGAACTTCCACACGATCATCGAGCCGCTTGCCGACAAGCTCGGCGCGGCGGTCGGCGCCAGCCGCGCCGCAGTCGACGCGGGCTATGTCCCCAACGACTATCAGGTCGGCCAGACCGGCAAGATCGTCGCTCCGGAAGTCTATGTCGCGGTCGGCATCTCGGGCGCGATCCAGCACCTCGCCGGCATGAAGGACTCGAAGACGATCATCGCGATCAACAAGGACGAGGAGGCCCCGATCTTCCAGGTGGCCGACATCGGCCTGGTCGGCGACCTCTTCAAGGTCGTGCCGGAGCTGACCTCCAAGCTCTGACCCGATCGGACCCGGACAAGCGGAAGGGCGGGCGCCGAGCGGCGACCCGCCCTTTTCTTTTGGCGCTGTCCTCAGATCGTCGCCGGCCACAGCCGCGCGATCGTCCGCACCGATGCCTCGGCCGCCGCGCGGTCGGGGGTCTCATTATCGTCGTTGAAGCCGAAGCGGTCGTCGGGGCCCATGTCCTGCACGACAATGCCGTCGCGGCGGCCGAGGACGCTGACATTGTCGTAGAACAGGCCATAGTCGACGCCGGCCTGGGGCAGCAGCCAGGCGATCTGGCCGCGCACCGGCACCACGCTCTCGTCGCGGAACAGGGCGCGGGCGCCATAGCCGGTGCAGTTGACGATCACCTTCTCCCGCAGCCGGCCGAGATCGGACGGCTCGTGGAACTCGGCGGTCTCGATCCGGCCGCCCGCCATCAGGAAGTCGCTGGTGAGCAGATGGGCAAGCCCGGCGACGTTGAACGTCATCTGGCTGTTGCGCAGCGCATAGCCGGTGACGAAGGGATGGGTACCGGGACCGAATACCTGCGACCGCGGCGAGATGTCGGCGATCAGATCGCCATAATGGGCGAAGCCCGCCACCTCGGTCGCCCGCCCCGCCGCCCGCATCGCGTCGGGCGCCAGGTCCGACAGGGTATAGCGATCGCTCCACAGCACCGGATCGCCGGGCAGGCCGACATAGCTCTGCCAGGTCGCATAGCTGGCATGGGCCATGCCGCTCCACAGCGCAGCGAAGCCGGGGCTGACGGCATCCGCCATCGCCACCCGCGAATCGGGCGTCCAGCTTCCGGTCGCGCGGGCCGAGCGGACATCCGGAAAACGCTCCTTCGCGTAGATCACCACCTTCGCCCCGGCGCGCTGCGCGGTGATCGCGGCGGTGAGCCCGAGCGCGCCGGCGCCGATCACCGCGATCTCCCGCGGGCTGTCCGCCATCGCCTGGGCGACGGCGAGCTGCGCCGATCCCCAGCTCAGCGACCAGCCGCTGCCGCCATGGCCGTAATTATGGACGACCAGCTTGCGGCCGACCTGCTCCGTCTCGATCCGCGGCCCGGCCGCGCGGAACGGCCGCAGGCAGACGGTGATGCGGAAGATGCGATCGGGATTGGCGCGGATCGGCGTCACCGGCCCGATCGGATCGAACAGCGGCTGCGCCGCCTGCGCCATCAGCCCGCCAGGCCCGATCAGCCCCGCCGCGCCGAGCCCGGCCGCGCCCCGCAGGAGAAAATGACGTCTGTCCATGGCGATCCCGATCATCTGGTCGAAAGGCGCCCCCTTCCCCGATCGAGCATAGTCGCGCAGCACGGGCAAGGCCCGCCGGAACAAATATCCCTATTCCGGGTTCGTAAGGATAGCAACGATCTCAAGCACAAACCGGGGAGGACCCCATGCTGATCCACATCATTATCGTTCTGATTATTGTCGGCGTCCTGCTGTGGCTGATCAACAACTACATCCCGATGGACGGCAAGATCAAAAGCATCCTCAACGTGGTCGTGGTGATCGTGGTGATCCTGTGGCTGCTCCAGGCCCTCGGCCTGCTCAGCGGCGTCGGCCTCTGACCCTTTTCCCCGGCGCTCTCTCCGGTCCCCCCTTTCCCGGAGAGAGCCTCGGGGGGGGGGAATTTCTTTCCAGTGCTACCGTCGCCCCTCAAACCACGGCGGCCTTCAGGTCCTTCACGAACAGCGCATATTCCTCCTCCGCCCGGTCGCGGTCAGGCATGCGGAGCAGGAAGCTCGGATGGACGGTCGCGAGCGCCGCCGTGCCGTCTGGCAGGGTGAGCGCCTGGCCGCGCTGCGAGCTCAGGGTCAGCGCCTTGCCCATCAGCGAATGGATCGCGGTCGTGCCCAGCATGACGATCCGCTTCGGCGCGATGATCGCCCGTTCCTGATCGATCCACCAGCGGCAGGCCTTGATCTCCCCGGCATTGGGTTTCGAATGGATGCGTCGCTTCCCGCGCGGCTCGAATTTGAAATGCTTGACCGCGTTGGTGACATAGGCGCGCGAACGGTCCAGCCCGGCCTCCTCGAAGGCGCGGTCGAGCATGCGGCCCGCCGGCCCCACGAACGGCTTCCCTGCCAGATCCTCCTGGTCGCCCGGCTGTTCGCCGACAATCATGATGTCGGCGTCGACCGGCCCCTCGCCGAACACCGTCTGCGTCGCGCAGCGATAGAGGCCGCAGCGCGTGCAATGCGCCGCCTCGTCGCGCAGCGCCTCCCAGGCCTTGATCGCATTGCCGCCGGGCACGATCCTCTCCACCATTCGCGTCTCGCGGGCCTGCGCGCCCGCCACCAGTCGGGGGATCAACGCGGTTTCGGGCATATTGGCCCAATATTTTCGCGGCATCTCCTTCAGCATCGTGCCGACCTTCAACCGGGCGGGGTTGAAGATCGACGCATAATAGCCCTTCCACAACGCCTCGACCGGATCGCCCGCCGGCGCATCGGCACGAACCGCGCCCGGCCCCTCGCGCAGGGTTTCGCCGTCCCAGTGAATCGACAGGCCGGGGGTCAGGATCGACCAGCGCATCGTCGCGAAGCGGCGCTGGAAGAAGCCCGCATTGGCCCGGACGACGTGATGATCCGGCTCGAACCAGGCGACATAGGCACCGTCCAGCTCGCGAAAGCGGACAAAGGCGCGCATCTTGTGGATGTCGCGGCGCACTTCCCCGGCAAGGCTTTCGAGCCGCCGCCGCAGCGGATCGGCCTGATCGTCGATGACGGCCGGGTCGTCGCGCAGCCGGCAAAGCATCGCATAGAGCAGCGCAAAGCGTTCCGGATCGCGATGGAGGGCGACGTGGCCGGCCAGATCGAGGAAGCGCTTCGGCACGACAAAGGGTGGCCGCGCCACCGCCGGCAGCGGATCGCTCGTGCCGCCGAACAGGTCGTCGCCTTCCCCCTCTACCGCCCAGAGGAGCGCGTCGGGCGCGACGTCGGCCAGCGCCGCCGCCCGCGCGGCATCGCGCCAGCCGTCGACATCGTCGGGACGGGAGAGGATCACGCGATGCGTCACGACCCGGCCGTCATCCGAACAGTTCGAGCTGTCCCGCCACTCGCGCCTTCAGGTCGATACGATCGACCAGCGCAGTCGGCCTCCAGTCGCTCGTCACGATGAACGGGCGGAGCTTGGCGATCGACCGCGACAGCCGCCCGACATCGGCGAGCGACAGCCGTCGCCAGCGGCGCGAGGCGAGGATCGCGTCGACCGCCTTCACCCCCAGGCCGGGCACCCGCAGCAGCAGCTCGCGCGGCGCCCGGTTGACGTCGACCGGGAAATGCTCGCGCGCCTTCAGCGCCCAGGCCAGCTTGGGGTCGATGTCGAGCGGCAGCATTCCCTGTTCGTCGGTCGCCTCGGCCACCTCAGCGGGGCGATAGCCGTAGAAGCGCATCATCCAGTCGGACTGGTAGAGCCGGTGCTCGCGCAGCAGCGGCGGACGGCGGAGCGGCAGGATCGCCGAAGCGTCGGGAATCGGGCTGAACGCCGAATAATAGACGCGGCGCAGGCCGAACCGGTCGTAGAGCCCGCTCGCCGTCGCCATGATCGCGCGGTCGTTGGCGGCATCGGCGCCGACGATCATCTGGGTCGACTGGCCAGCGGGCGCGAAGCGCGGCGCCGATCGATAGCGGCGGCGCGCGTCGGCGCCCTCCTCGATCGCGTCCCGCATCCCCGCCATCGCATCGCGGATCGTCTCATCCGACTTCTCGGGCGCGAGCCGCCGGAGCCCGGCGGCGGTCGGCAGCTCGATGTTGATCGAGATGCGGTCGGCGTGGCGGCCGGCCGCCGCGATCAGCGCCGGATCGGCATCGGGGATCGTCTTGAGATGGATATAGCCGCGGAACTGATGATCCTCGCGCAGCGAGCGCGCGACCTCGACGATCTGCTCCATCGTATAGTCGGACGAGCGGATGATCCCTGAGGAGAGGAACAGCCCCTCGATATAGTTGCGCCGGTAGAAGGCCAGCGTCAGGTCGACCACCTCCCTGGCGGTGAACCGCGCGCGGCGGACGTTCGAGCTCTTCCGGTTGATGCAATAATGGCAGTCGAAGATACAGCTGTTGGTCAACAGGATCTTGAGCAGCGAGATGCAGCGGCCGTCGGGCGCATAGGCATGGCAGATGCCCATGCCTTCGGTCGATCCGATCCCCGCCGAGGCCCCGGCCGAGTCGCGCTTCGCCGTCCCCGACGACGCGCAGGAGGCGTCATATTTGGCCGCGTCGGCAAGGATCTCGAGCTTCTCGCGGACGTCGAGCTGGGCCATATGTTCTTTATATGTTCTTTGCTCCCTTCTGTCCAGCCTGGAAGGAAGCCTTGCCGCCGCCTCGCGCGGCGGAGCCGGCGTCTGGCCCCTCCCCTTGCGGGGAGGGGGAGAAGCGGTCAGCGGGTCGCCTGGACGGCGGCGCCCGGCGCGGCGCCGGCCGGCAGCAACGGCCGCTCGCCGTCGCCGACGATCGCGAAGGCCGACCAGTAATAGGGATGCGAGGTGTTGGCATCGTCCATCAGGCCGATCTGCGCCTGCCGCATCGCGCTCGCCATCGGCGTTCCCGGCGGTGCCGTGAACAGCCCGCTGATCAGCCGCTTGGTCGCGTTGAAGTCGTCGGGCACCGGCCAGTGGCTGGCGATGACGGTGCGGGCGCCGGCGCCGACGAAGGCGCGGACGAGGCCGTCGAGCGCGAAGTTGCCGCCAGTCGTGATGCCCGCCTCACGGGTCGCCGAGATCGTCGCCATGCCCGCCGTGTCGCAGGCCGACAGGATCACCACGTCGGCGTCGAGCTTGAGGTCGAAGATCTCCTTGAACGACAGCAGCCCATCCGAGGTGCCGCCGCCGAAGCTGGTCAGCAGCGCCGGGCGCGCCGGGCATTCCGGACGGGGCGCGGTGACGAGACCATGGGTCGCGAAGTGGATGATGCGATATTCGTTGAGATCGCCCATCCCCATGATCGTCGAATCGGAGAAAGCCGCGTCGGTGATCAGCCGCGACTTGTCGGCGCCGACGATCCCGCTGGCCAGATAGAGCTCGGACGCGGAGATCGGGTTGTTCCAGTTGCCAAGCGGCCAGGCGCAGGGATCGGCCATCGCCGGCGGCGCGACGAACAGCGGGTTGAGCGCCGGCCGGGCGTTCTCGCCGAGGCCGAGATAGGCCTTGATCGCCTTCGAACCGGCGACGTCGCGGCCGTCGACGAACGAGCGCGGGCTGACCACGGTCGAGATGTCGCGGTCACGGCCCAGCCAGTTGACCCCGCGGAAATCGAAGTCGTCGGCGTTCGGCTTCTTCAGCCGGCCGAGATAGGCGTCGACGCCCGCCTGGTCGATCGGCAGCAGGTTGGCAGGAAGCTGGAGCAGCGGGCCGTCGGGCTCGAAGATCAGGTTGGAGACCTTGTGCATCTCCGCGTCGACCGGACCCATCAGGGTGACATAGAGCTTGCGGGCGAGGACGACGTCGAACGGATAGGTCGCGACCTGCCCATTCTCGATCTTCACCACCGAATCGCGGATCTGCGCGACGACGTCGGCGAGCTGCTTGGCGGTCATGTCGAGCTTCCAGGCGCGGGCAACGCCCTGGGCGACGAACATCGCATAGGCGTCGTCGCCGACCAGCGTGACCTTGTAATAGCCGTCGCCGGGCCGGAGTGCCTTCTGCAGCTCCTCGACCGACATGGTCTGCGGCGACAGGACGCGGTAGCGCGGGAACTGGGCCAGCTTCGCCTGGAGCGCGGTCTGGTCACGCGAATAGCGGGCGAGGCGCGCCTGCGCCTCGGCCAGCGCGGGACGTTCGGCGGGGTTCGGCGTGGCCGTCATCCGCGCGATCTCGCCAGTGGCGCGGGCGATGTAGCGCGACAGCGTCACCGACTGGCGGAACAGGCTGGCCGCCTCGTCGTCGCCGCCCGAAAGCTCGCGGGCGAGCAACGCCTGGGTCTGGGCGATGCCGGGACGCAGCATCACCTGGCTTGCGCCGAACATCCGCGCCACCGCGGTCGGATCGGTCGCCGCACGCTCCGCCAAAAGGCGGAAATAGGGGCGCAGCAGGGTCCGGATCGACGCCATCGCGCCGGGCAGGCTCTCCGCCTCCGACACGACCTGGCCGTACATCGTCGCCGCCCGGTCGGTCTGGCCGTGGCGGCTGAGGAAGCCCGCGAAGCGCGCACGGGCGCCCAGCGAGACTGCCGAATTCGGGTGCTGGATTTCGACGACCTGGAGCGCGTCGGCATAAAGGCGCTCGGCCTCGCCGACATTGCCTTCCGCCTCGGCGATCAGCCCAAGCTCGGACTGGATGCTCGACCGCAGCCAGCCGGTGCTGTTCATCCGGCCTTCGCGGATCGCCTGCATCGCGTTGATCGCTTCGGCGAAGGCCGCCTTGGCCTTGGGATAATTGCCGTCGATCCGATAGGCTACGCCGCGCAGCTGAAGCGCCTGCGCATCGAGGATCTGCGCCTTCTCGAACGGCTGGAGCTGTCCGTCGAGCGCGCCGAGCTGGCGCAGCGCGGCGCCCTCCCGGTTGAGGTCGGCGGCGATCTCGTCGCTGATCTCGCCCTGGCCCAGCTTGGCATCGGCGACGGCGCTGCTCTCGATCTCGACGACCGGCTTGTTCAGTTCGGCGATCGCCTGCTGCACCTTGCTCTGGTTGAGATAATGCAGCGCATAGGAGTTGCGGAGGATTCGACCGATCACCGGATCGGCGAGCGCCGACGGGGTCGCGGCGCGCGCGAACAGCGCGTCGGCGGTGGTGAAGTTGCGCTGGTTCGATTCCTGAAGCGCCTGGTTGGCGAGATATTCGGGCAGATGCGACTCCGCACCCGTGCCCGACGCGTCGCGCTCGGCCAGCGCCTCGAAGAACTCGGCCGCCTCGGCGTAGGAGCCTTCGTTGTTGCGTGCATAGGCCTCGCTTAGCGCGCTGTCGCTGTCGAGCGCGCCCGCCTGGACACGCGCGAAGGCGGCGGGATCGCCGGCCGAGGTCGTCGCGACCTGCACCTCGCCCTTGACGATCGCATCGGCGACGATCGTGCGGAGACCGAGCTGGAGGGCGCTGTCATAGCCGCCCAGGCCATCGGCGACGTAGACCGTCCGCCCCTTGGCATAGGCATAGACCTTGTAGGCGAGCTGGTTCGCGTCGACGCAGTCGCGGACCTGGACGTTGCCGAGGCCCTCGACCGCGACGCTGGTCGCCGCCTGACAGGTCACCGGCGCCTCGGCGTGGGCGATCACCCGCGCGACCGCATCGTCGCCACCCTTGCGCAGCGCGAACAGCCGGCCGACCGGCGCCGCCGCGTCGCGGCACACGACCCGATAGCCACGGTCGAACATCGTCGACAGCACAGGGCTCGCCGAGCGGACCTGTGCGGTGCAGAGCACACCGCTCGACCCGATCCGGAAGCTGTTGCGCAGCGACAGGCTGGACGGGCCCGCTGCGGGCGCCGTCGCGGGAAGCCCGAGCGTCGCCGCCGCGAGCAGGCCGAGGCCCATGGAGAGACGGTTGATCCGCATCACTGCTTCCCTCCATTCGAGGATCTGTCGTCATCGCGCGAAGGCGGTGCGCTGCCTGGCGCCGGGGTCTGGCCGCCGCCCGAAGACTGGCCCGCGCCGCCGGCGTTGCCCGATGCGGCGTTGCCGCCGTCGTCGAAGATCTGGTTGCCGATGCTGCCGAAGGACGGCGTGGCATCGCCACCGCTCGGGGTCATGCCCGGCGCACCGACCGGCATGGCGCCGGGGGAGGCGCCGCCGGCACCGGCCGGCGACGGACCGTCGCCGCCGCTACCGCCCGTGTCGGTGAGGCCGTCGGCCCCCGGCCACAGGCTGCTGTTGCCCGAGCTGAGCACCGGCGTGTCGATCTGCGTGGCGTCCGAGCCGATGTTGCTCGTGTCGATCAGCAGGTTCGGGCCGCCGACGCTGCCGCCGCCCGAGGTCGAGCTGCCGGCGTCGTCGCTGCCGTCGCCGCCCTCGTCGTCGCCATCGCCCGCCGATCCGGTCGAATCGCCGGAAGCACCGGTCGAATCCGAGCCGGGTGCCGTGGCTCCCGTCTCCTCCGTGCTCTTGATGCTGCCGCCCGCGACGCGCGTGCCGGTCAGCGACGACTGAATGCTCGACGAGATATTCGTCGTCTCGGTCGTCACCGTCTCGTTCACCGCCGGCTCCTCGATGACCGGTGGCGGCGGCGACACCGGTGGTGGTGGCGGCGGCGGTGGCGGCGACACCGGCGGAGGTGGCGGCGGGGGCGGGGGTGGCGACACCGGCGGTGGCGGCGGTGGCGACACCGGCGGAGGCGGCGGCGGTGGAGGTGGCGACACCACCGGCGGCGGAGACACCGGCCGCGCGACCGGCTGGCAGGCCCCGCCATTGAGCGTGCAGTTGGCCAGGTCAGCATCAAACTGGCCGCCCGCATCGCGATAGAAGTTGACCGGATGGGTACCCTGTGCCGCCTCGGTGCTTATCGTGAAGGAGGCGGGAGACGTGCCGAGCGTGACGGTGCCGTTACCCGCCGAGACCTCGCTCACCGTGGTCGTGTTCAGGAACACGTTCTGGTAGGAGTTGGTCGGGGCTAATTGGCCGTCGGCGTGCACGGTCCCGTTGGAGATCGTCAGGTTGCCGCCGTTCGTGGCGATCAAGAAGTTGCCCGCGGTGGTCGGCCCACTCGGTGCTTCGGGGTTGCCGAAACCCGACACGTCGGCAACGAGCGTACCGATCGAGAGCAACTGCCCCCCGACCGTGGTCTGATAGCGATAGGTCGAGAGGATCGCGAAATTGCCGCCCTTGCCGGCGCCATCGGCCCCGACGGCACCCGAGGCGGTCATGCCCGAGCCGCCGCTGCCGCCCGCACCGCCCTGCGCATGGGCGATGAGCGTGGCCGAACCGATCGTGACCGGTGCGCCGCGCGAGAGGATGGCGAGGCTGCCCGCATCGGTGCCACCGCCGCCGATCCCCTGGCCGCCCGCGCCGCCGCCGCCGCCGGTGCCCGTGCTCGACGAACCGCCGGCGCCGCCGTAGCCGCCAATGCCCGCCGCATTCATGTTGAGGCTCTGGATATCGGCCGAGCCATTGTTCTCGGCAGTCTGCCCGCCGCTGAAGACGCCCGCCTGGATATTTCCGCCGATGCCGGTGCCGCCGGCGCCACCAGTGCCGCCATCGCCCTCGCTCGGCGAGGCGCCATCGGCACCGTCGCCGCCTATGCCGGTCGCGGAGAGCAAAGCGGAGGTCAGGGAGAGATGGCCGCGGCCAGCATAGGCGCCCATGATGACGACGCCGCCCTGGCCCAAGCCGCCGGCGCTGCCGACGCCGTCCGCGCCCGGGTCACCGCCATTGCCGCCCTGCCCCACCGCCGACATCTGCACCGAAGGCGCACTGATCGTCGCCGAAGCAGTGGAGCCGCCGAGATTGGTGGCGAGCAACTCGGCATAGCCGCCCGTGCCATTACCCGCCTGGCCGACGTTGCTGCCGTCGGAATGGGAACCGCCGCCGATGCCGTCCGCGGCCAGGATCAGGCCGCCCGGAGCGTTGATCGCACCGTTGCTCGCCCGTGCATAGACGCCGTAGAAGGGATCATAATCCTGCGTATCCAGGCCCGGCGGGCGTCCGCCCAGCCCGTTGCCGCCGGTCCGGCCGTCGCCGCCCGTGCCGCCTGCATTGGCGATCGCCTGACCGTTCAAGGTGAGCGTCGCGCCAAAGGCCTCGAAGCCGGCCACACCACCGGTACCGGTGCCGCCGACGCCGGAGCCGAGACCGTCCACTTCGCTGTTGCCACCGGTGCCGCCGGCGTCGAGGGTGATGCTGGTCTGCGCGCCACCCAGGGTGATCGCACCGCCATTGGCAAATATCTCCGCGGCACCGCCGGTGCCGTTGCCCCCCGCGCTTATACCCCGCCCGCCGGTGCCGGTGGCATCGACATAGATGCTGTCCG
This sequence comes from Rhizorhabdus histidinilytica, assembly GCF_900167915.1. Classification (GTDB taxonomy): domain Bacteria; phylum Pseudomonadota; class Alphaproteobacteria; order Sphingomonadales; family Sphingomonadaceae; genus Rhizorhabdus; species Rhizorhabdus histidinilytica. Next base: position 65,685 of record NZ_FUYM01000005.1, read on the forward strand.
TGCCGGTGATCGAACCGCCCTGCGCTTCGATGATGGCCTTGCCGCCGACGGCGTTGCCACCCGCTCCGCTGCTCGACTGATCGCCACCGCGGGCATAGACCTGCGCACCGAGCGAGGCGAGCTGGATCGCAGCGGAACCGCTCGACCGCATCCGGAACAAGCCGCCCGTCGCGTTGCCGCCCTGGGAGCTGCCGTCGCTACCGATCTGCGCATAGGCCTCGGCGTTCAACGCGCCGTTGAAGGTGATGCCGCCGCTTCCGCCCGATGCCAGCACGTCGACAGCACCGGCATTGGCCGTGCCGCCGTCACCGCCCCTGCCATTGGCGATCAGGGTGACGTCCACCGGTGTCTGGGCATCGCCGAAGGTGATCGAGCCGCCGTTCGTCTGCAGCGCGACATAGGATTGCGGCGGGTTGGCGCCGCCCGGCAGCACCGACAGCGCCTTGCCGGCAGTACCCGTCTGGAACACATCACCCCCGATCGAGCTCGCATCGAGCGTGACCGGGCCGCCGTCCACGGTGATGCCGCTGCCGGCGTTGGCGGTGAGAAGGATGACGCCGCCGAGGCCGTCGCCGCCATTGCCCTCATAGGTCTGGCCGCCCCGGCCGATGGCGGTCAGGGACATCCCGTTGTCGGCAATGATCCCTGCCTCCCCATTGGCGGTGAGCGTGATGGTACCGCCGAAGCCGTCGCCGCCGTCGCCGGACGAGGCCGGCATGCCGCCCCGGCCGTCCGCCGAGGCCGTCAGGCCGCCATGGAAGGATATCTCGCCGAGCGTCCCGCTCGCGGTGATGGCGATCGTGCCGCCCGTGCCGCTGAACGTTTCGAACCCATCCCCGTTCGCCAGGAGGGTGACGTCGCTGCCGAAGTCGATTCCGCCTCCCCCGGCGAGCAGCGAGATATTGCCAGCCTGCGTCGGCCCGGTGAGGTTGAACGAGGCCGACGTGTCGATCGAGACGGTGCCGGTAAAGCTGATGTCGCTACCGGCGTCGATGGTGACCGGCGCGCCGTTGGTCTCGATCTGCACGTTGCCGGCGATGTCAAGCGGGACGCCCGCCTGGATCAGGGTGCCCGCAGTGAGCGACGGCAGGCCGGATACGCTGACCGAGCCGGTGCCCGCCCCCGCCGAACGGGCGCCGCCTGCGTTGAGCGATCCGAACGCTATGTCACGGCCAGCCGACAGGACGATGCCGCGCTCGGTGGCCTCGGCGCCGCCAGCGACCTGGAAGCCGATATTGCCGCCGAGCAGCATGCTGATCGCGTCGTTCTTCGGCACCGCGACGAAATAGATCGGATGGGCGAGGCCGTCGGGCGTGCTGATCACGCCTCGGCTGGTGCCGCTATGGGCGATTCCGCCCAGCATGTCGGCGCCGACCCCGACCTCGATGTTGAACAGGCCGCTCGTGTCGTCGATCGAAAGCTTCGCCTGCTCCGCCGAGATATAGGCGATGCCGCCCTTCGATTTGACGATGCCGCCCTGGTCGATCTTCGGCGCGAGGATGCCGAAATAATTGCCGGTCGAGATGTCGGCGCCCGACTGGATCGTGACCGCCGCGCCAGCGATGCTGGTCTGGGTGTCGACCGCGGTGACGTAGCCGTCGCCGTCGAGCGTCACGTTGCCGGCGGTGATGTTCGACGTCGTCAGGAGAAGACCGCCCACGTCGAACGAGGCAGTGGAACCGACGACGATTCCGTTGGGGCTGTAGAACCAGACATTGCCCTTCGCGGTGTCGGTGGTGATCGTGCCGTTCAGCGCGATCGAACGGCCGTCGGCATTGGGCTGGGGAACGATCCGGTTGAGGATCGTATATTCGCCGTTGGCCAGGCCGCTGCCGGCGACATAGTTGACCGTGTTGCCGGAGGGCAGGAAGTTGATCGCGTCGGCGACGGAGGCGGTGCCGCCGTTGGTGTCGTTCGGGACCCAGGTGATGAGCGCGGAGGGCGCGTTGACCGTCACCGTGTCGACGCTCGTCGCGAAGGTCCGGTCGATGGTATAGCCGGTACCCGAGCAGGTCGCGGTCAGGCAGCCGTCCGGGACGCCCAGGAAACCGTAGCTATTTGCCGCGAGGCTTTCCTTGACCGGCATGGCCAGGACGGTGGCGAGCACCGCCATCGAGCTCATCGTGCGCGGCATCGACCGCTGGCGGCGCCGCTCGGCGGCGAAGATGTCGGAAACGCTGCTACGCATGGTCAATTGCCCCACGGCCAGAGCTTGGTCACCAGAGATACGAGGAAACGCGGATCATGGTTGTGGGTCTGCAGACCCGCCGCCTTGAGCGGTACCGCGATCGTGCCCTCGATCCGGAAGCGGTTGTCGAGCACAGCACGGAAGCCGCCACCCGCCGACGCCAGGAAATCGGGATTGCGCGGGAGCGAGAAGGTGAAGGCATTGTGCCTGTTCCAGACCCAGGCGAGATCGGTGAAGACGAAGGGCTGCACCGCCAGGTGGGTCTTCTCGAGCGGCTGGAAGCGCGGCAGGCGCAGCTCGAAGCCGCTGCCCAGGCCGCTGTCGCCGATGATCGTGCCGGGATCGTAGCCGCGGCCGATCGAATAGTTGCCGGCCGAGAATTCCTCGAAGCTGAACAACGGATCGAAGGCATATTGGAAGCGCGGCAGCGCCGCGAACCAGAAGCCCTTGCCGAGATTATACTCGATCGCGGCCGATCCGCGGATCAGGCTGGAAGTCGGATCACCGTCGGTGCGCGCCGGGCGGACCAGCGGCAGCGGGAAGCGCGGGCGCGGCGAGGCGTCGAACAGGTCGAGCCCCTGGCGGAATTCGAGCGAGCCCGAGGCGCGCCAGGTCGGCGCGCGGCCCTCGGGCACGTCGCCCATGTCCATGTCGAGGCGGAGGAAGCCGACGCGCAGCCGGTCGCGGGTCAGGTCCTGGCCGGCAAACCGCACTGTCTGGTTGACGAAATCCATGCCGGCCGCGCCAACCAGGCTGAAGCGCTGCGTCCGCACCAGCGGATAGCGCAGCTCGCCGGTCGCGAACAGCGTCCGCGCGGTCAGGTCGAGGCCGGGGAAGCCCGGTATCCGGACATCGGGCTTCGACCAGGCATAGGTGAAGTTGCCGCCGACCGTCAGCCCCTCGCCGCCGAGCTTGGTCTCATAGCCGAGCTGGACGACCTGCTGCTCCTTGAAGTCGGCGGTGCTCGATACCGAGGCGGTCAGCCGATCGGCGCCGAGCAACCCATAGGCCTGCGCTTGTACCGCGCCGGTCCAGCGGCCCGAGCTGCGCGCCGAGAAATTCTGGAGGCTGGCGTTGATCTCGATCGGGGTGTGGACGACGCTGACCTCGCCGACCAGCTCGCCGGGGCCAGTGCCGGCCGGCTTGAGCACGAGGCGGACCTCATAGCCCGGCATGTCGCGCGCCAGCAGCAGGTAGCGCTCGGCGACGTAGCGGTTGAACACCTTCTCCTCGGTCAGGTGCGACAGGTAGGAGGCCAGCACCGTCTCCGCATTGCCGGCCTCGCCGCGCACGCGGACCTGGACGATCCTGGCGAACAGCACCTCGAAGCGGACGACCCCGTCCTCGATCTTCTGCACCGGCACCAGCACTGCGGCGAGATAGCCCTTGCGGCGCAGCGCGGTCGCGGCGGCGTCGCGGATCGCGCAGATCGTGCTGACCGGCCGGTCGGCGCCGAGCAGCGCGGCATAGGACTGGCGAAGCTCCTCCGGACTCACGCCCTGGAGGTTGTTGAACTGGACGTCGTTGATCGTGACCTTGAGATTCGCATAGGCCGGCGAATCGAGCGCACAGGGCGCGCGTTCGATGTCGCCTTCGATCTTGAGTCGCGAGGCGGGCGGCGGTTGCTGCCGGGTCCTGTCCTGCAGCTCGTCACGGCCGGGCGCGATCTGCTGCCCGGTTTCGGGCGCTACGATCTGCGCCAGTGCGATCTGCGATGACGATGCGGCGAGCAGGGCCGTGAGCACGGCCGTCGAGAAGAGCGAGCTACGCAAATATGCCCCCTGATACCCCTTAGCGACGATCCCCATCGTCTCCGCGCCTTCATATCCGGCTTTGACACCCGTGTCATCGCCCTATTGCAGGTCCATCAATAGCTTGGCGCTTGCCCGCAGGAGCGTGCGCTCCGTCACGGGGCCTTGCGATCGCGGGGCTTCGACCCTAAAGCGCACGGCGCGACAGGTTCCCGGAAACGGGATCAAAGGGAATTCGGAAACGGGATCGTCCCGCAGGCCGAAGCTGCCCCCGCAACTGTGATCGGCGAGCGATCGTCCATCCCGCGTCACTGGATGCCCCGGCATCCGGGAAGGCCGGACGAGACGCGACGACCCGAGAGCCAGGAGACCTGCCCGTCGCGGTCGTTCCATCATGCGGGCGGGGTGCACCACATGATCGAGGCGAAAACCTCGCGTGACGACGCCGACTGGGGTCGTGCGCGGGGAGCGTTTCCGAAGCCGCGCGTCCGGCCCCGATGGATTGATCCATGGGAGGACTAGAATGCGGACTTTCACGACATCGCTGATCACGGCGCTTGCGATTTTCCCGGGCACGCTGTTGCCGGCCGCGGCCCAGGCGGAGGAGGCCGATGCCGACAGCATCGTCGTCACCGCCACCCGCACCGAGACGAAGCTGTCCGAGGTCGGCAAGTCGATCTCGGTGATCGACGCCGCGACGATCGAGCAGCGCCAGACGGTGCCGCTCGCCGATCTGCTGCGGACGCTGCCCGGCGTGACCATCCAGCGCAACGGCGGCCTCGGCACCGTCACCAGCGTGTTCATCCGCGGCGCCCAGTCGGACCAGACGGTGGCGCTGATCGACGGCGTCAAGCTCAACGATCCGTCGGCGCCGGGCGGCGGCTTCAACTTCGCCGACCTGCTGACCGACAATCTCGAACGGATCGAGGTGCTGCGCGGGCCGCAGTCGGTGCTGTGGGGCAGCCAGGCGATCGGCGGCGTGATCAACCTGATCACCCGCGAGCCGACCGACCGGTTCGAGGTGCGGGCGACCGGCGAATATGGCCGCTACGAGACAGGCCGCCTGTCGGGTGCGGTCAGCGGCAAGGTCGGACCGACCGCGATCAGCGCGGGCGCGGGCTATCTGACCACCGACGGCATCTCGGTCGCCGACAGCGGCACGGAGAAGGACGGCTACCATCTGTTCGGCGCGCATCTCAAGACGACGACCGAGCTGACCGAGCAGCTCTCGCTCGACCTGCGCGGCTTCTATACCAAGAGCAAGGTCGACCTGGATGGTTTCCCGGCCCCCAGCTTCACCCTGGGCGACACCGACGAATATCAGCGCCAGCAGCAGATCGTCGGCTATGCCGGGCTGAACGCGAACCTGTTCGACGGCCGCTTCCGCAACCGGTTCGCCGCCGCCATCACCCGGATCGATCGCGACAGCTACGACCCGGCCGCGGTCCCGGCGAAGAATTTCGACGCGCGCGGGCGCAACCTGCGCTTCGAATATCAGGGCGTGGCCGAGCTGGGCATCGTCCGGGCGACTTTCGGCGCCGAGCATCAGGAGGAGAAGCTTCGCACGATCAGCGCCTATTTCGGCCCGCCGGTGACGGCGCGCGCCAAGGCCAACATCGACAGCGCCTATCTCGACCTCCATGCCAGGCCGATCGAAGGCCTGAACCTCGGTGCGGGGGTTCGCTACGACGATCACAGCCAGTTCGGCGACGCGACGACGCTCAGTGCCGACCTCGCCTATACGCCGAACGCGGGGTCGACCATATTCCGGGCCAGCTATGGCGAAGGCTTCAAGGCGCCGTCGCTCTACCAGCTCTATGGCGACTACGGCTTCCGGGACCTGCGCCCCGAAAAGGCCAAGGGCTGGGACGCAGGCATCGCCCAGAAGCTGATCGGCGACGCGGTCGAGCTGCGCGCGACCTGGTTCCAGCGCAACACCACCAACCTGATCGACTTCGACCTGGGCACCTTCACCTACGCCAATATCGCGCGGGCGCGGGCGCGAGGCGTCGAGGCGGAGCTGCGCATCGCGCCGACCAGCGAGCTGCTGTTCGCCGCGAACTACAGCTTCACCAACGCCCGCAACCGTGAGCGGACCGACCCCAATTTCGGCCGCCAGCTCGCCCGTCGGCCGCGACAGACGGTCAACGTGACCGGCGACTATCGCTGGCCGTTCGGGCTGACCACGGGCGCCACGATCACCCATGTCTCGCGCAGCTTCGACGATCCCGCCAACAGCAAGCGGCTCGGCGACTATGTGCTGGTCGACCTGCGCGCGGCGCTGCCGCTGACCGACGCGATCGAGCTCTACGGCCGGGTCGAGAATCTGTTCAACGAACGCTACCAGACCGCGGTCGGCTACGGCCAGCTCGGCCGGGCGGGGACCGCCGGGATCCGCTTCCGTTACTGATCCGCGCCCGTCATCCCGGCCTCGGCCGGGATGACGGGCCGAATGGACGCCTCAGCCGGCGGCGGGCGGCCAGCCGGCGATCGCGGCGGTCCGGATCGCCGCGAGGATCGACGGCGCGTCGATCGCCGCCAGCGCGCGGGCCCGATGGATCTGCACCGCGCGCGGATCGAGGTCGAGCATCCGGGCGATGTCCTGGTTCGTCTCGCCTCGGACGAGCCGTGCCAGCACCTGCGCCTCGTTCCGCGTGAGCCGGGCGAGCCGCGCCTTCGCCTCGGCCACCAGCGCGGGCGGCTCACTGCCCTGTTCGAGCAGGTGGAAAGCCCGGTCGATCGCGTCGAGCAGCGCCCGCATCTCATAGGGCTTGTGGAGGAAGTCGACCGCACCCCAGCGAAACGCCTCGATCGCGGCGGCGAGGTCGCTGAAACCGGTGACGACGATCATCCGGAACCGGTCCTTCCGCTCCGCCAGGGCACGGATCAGCTTCGACCCGCCGACCTCGTCGAGCTGAAGGTCGAGCACCACGCACCCCGGCTCGATCCTATCGATCGCGGCGAGACACGTCTCCCCATCCGCATATTCGCGGCATTCGAACGGGCCATGCGCCTGCACGAGACTGACGATCGAGGCGCGCACGATCGCCTCGTCATCGACGATATGGATGATCCGCCGTGCGGTCATCGCATGTCCGCGCCCCCGCGCACCATATTGCCTATCCCAAAAGCCCTGCGTTTATAGATACTTACCCTAAGAGAACGATCGATCAACAAAAAACCCGCATAAATTTGTTTCGTTTCCGTAATTTTATACGACTTTCGTCGCAACAAAGCACCGCTTCAACAGACCTTGCGAAGTGGTGTGGGCTCGGGATGTCGTATATGGCGGCAACCGAAGCCCCCCTGCGGACATTCATCCGGGTCATCCGGGGCTTTTCGACTGATTATTGTTATAATCGATAAGCGTATCGACAGTTCACGTAATTTTTTTACAAGAGCTAACATGGATCAGTGTATAGGAGATTTGATCGATACCACCAGGATAGCAGCCATTACTGTCCCGCGCGTCGCTGCGGACCGCGGACGGAAGCGGCGGCGCCATGGCTATAATCCATCGCCAGGGGCCGCTTCCCCGGTTTTTTACCTAAGGCCCGATCGCCGGGACGGCACCCTGCCGCTACGGCAATCGCGCCTGTCGGCGACGGATCATCCTTTCGTCGAAGCAGGCCGGGCGCAACAGGCTGTTAACGGCTTTCCGCTACCAGATGGGCACGGGGCGCGACGTCCCGAACGACGGGAAGACGGGCGTGCCCAAGACGATCCTCACCGTGGATGATTCATCTTTCATCCGCAAATTGCTGCGCATGGCCCTGTCGGGGCAGGGCTTCCTCGTGGCCGAGGCGGAGGACGGCGTCGCCGCGCTCGAATGGCTCGACGCCCACGACCGGCCCGACGTGATGATCACCGACATCAACATGCCGCGCCTCGACGGTTTCGGCCTGGTCGCGGCGGTACGTGCCCAGGATCGTCACCACGGCATGCCGATCCTCGTCCTGTCGACCGAAAGCTCCGCCGACAAGCAGGATCGCGCCCGCACCGCCGGCGCCGACGGCTGGCTCGTCAAACCCTTCGATCCGGCACAGCTCGCCAGTGCGATCGAAAGCGTCTCGCCGTGAGGAAGCTGCCGGCATGATTCCCGCCCGTACCAAGGCCCGCGTCCTCGTCGTCGATGATTCCCTCACCATGCGGGCCTTCTTCGGCTCGATCTTCGACCGTGCGCCGGGTGTCGAGGTGGTCGGCACCGCCGCCAGCGCCGAGGAAGCGCGACGGATGATCGTCCAGCTCCGCCCCAACGTCATGACCCTCGATATCGAGATGCCGGGAACGAACGGCCTCGACTATCTGGAGGAGGTGATGCGCGATCGGCCGATGCCGGTGATCATGCTGTCCTCGCTCACCCAGAAGGGAGCCGAAGCCTCGTTCCAGGCGCTGGAGCGGGGCGCGCTCGACTGTTTCCCCAAGCCGACGTCGGAGAATCGCGAAGAATTCACGCGGCGGCTGAGCGCGCTGGTCGTCGCCGCAGCGAACGGCTCGGCGCGATCGGCGCGTTACGCCAAGGACCATCCCGCGCGCGCCGGGGGATCGCACCATCACCACCAGCACCCGCCGGCCTTCGACTGGAACGGCAGGATCGCGGTGATGAGCGCCTCGACCGGCGGGGTCGACGCGCTGCTCCAACTGCTGCCCGGCCTGCCCGCCGACGGCCCGCCCATCGTCATCTCGCTGCGGATCGAGCCCGAATTGGTCGCGCCGCTGATGCAGCGGCTCAAGGCGCATTGCCACGCCCGGGTGGTGCTCGCCGAGGACGGTCGGCCGCTGCGCCAAGGCGAGGTCCAGATCGCCTGCGATCCCGGCACCCATGCGGTGATCGACCGCTGGCCCGATCCCGCGATCAAGCTGCTGCGGACCGATCCCGTCAACGGCGCGCGTCCCTCGGCCAGCCTGTTGTTCGCGACCGCCGCCCGCACCGCCGGGGCGAATGCGATCGGCGCGATCCTCACCGGGATCGGTACCGACGGCGTCGCCGGCATGAAGGTCCTCCACGCCAGCGGTGCGCTCACCATCTCGCAGGACTCGCCGAGCTGCCTCGTCGATCAGGCGCCCGCCGCCGCCCGCGCGGCGGGGGCGATCGCGCTCGACCTGCCGATCGAGGCTATCGTCCCCGCGATCCTCGACGGCTGCCGCGCCGCCGACGGCGTCCTGGCCTGAACGCGGGCAGCGCCGATGACCCCGGTCAGCCGATCCGACCTGCTGGCTCTGCTCGCCGACGAGCTCGATGCGGCGCATGCGCAGCTGGAGGCGCTCGGCCTGGCCCTGACCGACGACGTCGCGCTCGCGCATCGGCATCTCGTCGAGCTCCAGGCACTCGACCATGCCGGCCAACGCTGTGCCTCGGTCGCCACCATCCTGCGCGCCGAGGACCTCCATGCCGCGGCCCGCGACGCATCGCTCGACAGCATTGCCGGCCGGGCCGGCGGGGTCTAATCCTCCGCGGCGAACAGCGCGATCAGCTCGGGCGCGATCCGGTCGATGTCGTGGCGGGCGGCGACGCGCTTGCGGGCCTCGCGTCCCATCCGCGCCAGTACCGTCCGGCCGGCGTCCATCGCGGCGGCGATCGCCGCCGCGAGGCCGGCGCCGTCCCCCGGCTCGACCAGCCAGCCGCAGCGCTCGTCGACCAGTTCGGGGATGCCGGCGATGCGGGTTGCGATCACCGGCCGGCCAAGCGCGAACGCCTCCATGATCACGATCGGCAGCCCCTCGGCATGGCTCGGAAGCAGCAACGCGCGGGTCTCCCCGATCCGGCGGCGGACCTCGGCATTGCTGCGCCAGCCGAGCAGCTTGACCCGCCCGCCGGTGCCGGTCCTCCTGATCTCCTGCTCAATAGCGGCCCGGCTCTCGCCATCGCCGATCAGCGCCACCGACAGTTCGGGATGATCGGCGGCAGCGGCGGCGATGGCCGCCGGAATCTCGACCTGCGCCTTTTGCGGGCAGAGCCGGCCGACCGACAGCAGCCGCGCACTCATGGAAGGCGGCGGCGGCGCGGCCGGATAGGCGCGCAGGTCGACGCCGCACGGGATCACCCGGATCCGGCCCCACAGGCTTTCGGGCAGGTGCGCGCGCAGCCGATCGCGGCAATAGTCGCTGATCGCGACCACCGCCTGTGCATGGAGCGCCTTCTCGGTGAGGCTGTTCACGGCGAACCGGTCCAGCTCGTCAGGCCCGTGGACGGTGAAGCTGTAGCGAGGCCCGCCCAGCCGCCGGCACAGCATCGCAACCGCCGCCGCATTGGTCGAGAAATGGGCATGGACATGGGTGATGCCGAGCGCGTCGCAGCGCCGCTTCAGCCGGATCGCCTGGGCCAGATAGGCGGCATGGCGGATCGTTCCCCCGCCGGCAGCGCGTCGCAGCGCGGCCGCCGCCTCCAGCATCTCCGCGAAGCGGCGCGGATGACGGAGCGCCTGCACCGCGAGCCCCCCGGCCAGCCGGCCGGCCTGGCCGGTCAGCAGATATTCGGTCCGCCCGCGCTCCGCCATGTCCTGCGGATCGACCAGCCGTTCCGACCAGTGTCGCACCGCGAAGCGCTTGACCGGCACTCCGGCCCGCTCGATCGCGGCGATCTCGCGCCGGATGAAGGTGGTGCTGGTCATCGGATAGCTGTTGAGCAGATAGGCGAGCTTCATAGGCGGCGTGCCTGCTCGACGAGGCGGGCCACCTCGACCGTCCGCGCATGGCTGATCACCGGGCTCTCGATCGCCCCGGCGCGGTGGAGCGCGACGAAATGCTCGATCTCATGGGCATAGGGGCTGGCGCCGAACGGATGCCAGCGCGCCGAACCCCGGCTACCGAGATCGCCCAGCCGCCGCACCAGCGGGTTCTGCCGGGCATGGCGCCACAGCGGCGAAGGTGCCGCCCGGCCGGGGCCGGTGAAGCGCAGCCGCTGCGCGGTCAGCAGCGGCGGCTGCACCTCGACCGCACCCCCGTCGCCGACAATCCGCAGGCTGTTGTCGAGCCGCTCGACGAAGGAGACGGCAAGGTCGGAGACTCCGCCGCCCGCATGGTCGAGCGTCAGGCGCGCGGCGACATCGATCCCGGCGGCGTCGCGATCGACCGAGCAACGCATCCCCCGCACGGGGCCGAGGGCGATCAGTGCAAGCATCAGCGGATATACCGCCCGGTCGGCGAGCACCCCCCCGTCCGCCTCGAACAGCCGGGGGTGATCGGCGCGGCGGACGCGATAGCCGAAGCTCGCCTCGACGCGGGCGGGCGCACCGATCCGGCCCGACCGCACCGCGGCCAGCGCCGCCGCCACCGCGGGCAGGAACGGCGTGGCGACCGCCTCCATGTAGAGCAACCCGGTCCGGCGCGATTCCGCCACCACCGCCTCCGCCTCGGCGACGCCCATCGTCGCGGGCTTCTCGCACAGCACCGCCTTGCCGTCGGCGAGCGCGGCGAGCGAGCGGGCGGCATGGTCGCGATTGCGCCCGGCGATATAGACAGCGTCGGCCTTATCCTCGCCGACATCGCCAACCAGCGCGCGCATCGTCGCCGCCATCCGGCCGCGTCCGATCACGGCGAAGCGCAGCGACGGCATCACTCGTCCCAGTCCATCGGCGCGATCGGGGCGAAGGCCGTGCGCGGACGATGGTCGCCGCCCGCCTGCATCGCCAGCGCGACCTCCGTCAGGTGGAGCGCGAAATCGCCGGCCAGGCGCGGTTCGCGCCCCTCGGCGACCGCCCGCGCCATCTCGGCGACACCGAGCGCGAAATTCATCGCGGCCGTGCCGCGCCGTCCGGCCATCGGGTGACGGCCGCCGCGGGGCCGGGCCGTCGTCGCGAAGGGGCTGTCGATCAGCCGACGGCGGAGGACGTGGCGGCGCCGGATGCGCACCCGGGCGTCGTTCGCCCAGGCCTCGTCGATCTCGAGCACGCCGTCGTCGCCGAACACGCGCAGCCGGTGATCGTGGCGCGCGATGATCGAGCAGGTGAGCCGCGCCGTCATCGCGTCGAAGGAGAGCGTCGCCGAGGCATAGTCGGGGGCGGCGTGATCGGCACCGGTCTGCCCGGGGTCGAGCAACCGCGCCGCCCCGCCCACGACCCGTCGCACCGGCCCGAACATCGCCATCAGCCAGGACAGATAATAACCGGCATGTTCGAGCGTGCAGCCGGTGCGGAACTCGTCGCTCGCCGGCCAGGGCGCGCCGCTGGCCGATCGCCAGCGCGCGTGCGGCGCGGCCGGCAGGAAGCCGTCGTCGAGCTCCGCATAAACCAGCCGCGGTGTGCCGATCCGTCCCTCGCGCAGCGCTGCCCAGGCGGTCTGCGCAGCGCGCCCCAGCAGGCTGCACGGCGCCGAGGCGAGGTGGAGTCCCTTCTCGCGCGCCAGCGCGGCGAGCGCCTCGGCCTCGCCGAAGTCGAGCGCGAGCGGCTTTTCGCTCCAGACATGGCAGCCGGATTCGAGCGCCGCGCGGGTGACGTCGGCATGGGCATGGGGATTGGTGAGGTTCAGGACGATCGCGGGCCGTCGAGCGACCAGGTCGGCGAAGCCGGCCGCCGGATCGACCGCCCAATGCCGCGCGAAGGCGGCGAGGCGGACGGGATCGACGTCCCAGACGCCAACGATCTCGAGCCCGGGGAAGGTGCGCAGCGAAGGCATGTAGAGATCGGCGACATAGCCCGCCCCCACGATCGCGATTCGGCTCGCCGGCCGATGGTCCCCCGCCGCCATGGCGCGAGCCTAGGAGCCAAAACCGATCATCGCAACGCTCAGCGGCGGGGTATCGAAGCTCGTTCGCATATCAATGGCCTATCAATGCCCAGGTCATGTCACCGGGGGTGTCACGGTTGCTTCATCGGCCGCGATCATGCTCGCGCTTGTGTCGGATTTTACACAGTCGAGGATTGGCGATATGATCGGCGCCATGGAATCGGATCGCATAGAGAAGCTCACCGAAGCGCAGCGCGTGTGCCTGCGCATGGTTCTCATGCATCTTTCCTCCAAGGACATCGCCCGCGAACTGGGGATCTCGCCCCACACCGTCGACCAGCGGTTGCGCATGGCGATCCAGGCGCTGGGCGTCGCGAACCGCTTCGAAGCGGCGCGAATCCTGGCGAAATACGAGACCCCGAACGCATATCAATCAGCCGTATATCAATCGTCGCATGTTGCTCCACAGCCCGTCCATGCCACTGTCGGGTTGTCCGACATTCATGGGGTTCGGCAGGAGGACAGCGGCTATCACGGCAGTGCGGTTCGGGAAGAGCAGATCGCGTTCCGGACTCCCGCATTCGCTACAGGCGGCTTCGTCAACCTGCCCATCCCCACGCCGGGGAGGGAGCGTAATGACCTAAGCATCGTGCAGCGTCTGGGGTGGATCGTCTCGATCGCCATTGCCTCGGCGCTCGCATTCGGCGGACTTCTCGCCGGCCTCGACGCGCTGAAGCGCCTTTTCCAGGCCTAAGCGCACCCGAACACCGTTCATCGTCGAAACAGGGACGTGCGGCCTGCGGACAGGCCGTGCGAAGGGAGCAGCACATGTTCAATCGCCAGACCATTCTCAAGCGCCGCGAAGTTGCGCAGGGCGTCGCCGACCGGCTGATGGCCGCCGAGCATGCGATCGATCTCGCCATCGCGAAGACCGCCGAGCTCACCGGCTTCATCCCGGCCGCCCGCGCCGAGGCCGACCTGGCCTGCGAAGTCGCCCAGGAAGCGCTGGAATATGCGGCGGAGAGCTTCTCCACGCTGGTCAAGGCGCGCGCCAAGATCATCGCCAGCCACCGCGAACTGGCCGCCACCAAGGACGAGATCGGCCTCAAGACCTATGGCCTGGGCGGCCTGGTCGGCAAGCCGTTCAACTCGGAAGTCCGCCACCTCACCGAGGTTGCAGCCGCCTGAGGCTCGCCCCGCTGGAAGCGGGGCGTCGCAACCATGCTTGACCGGGGAATGTCCTTATGATTCGGTCGCCGCATGCTGCTCGCCCTGCTCTTCCAGCTCTTCTACCTGTTCGCGCTCGTCGCCGTCACCTCCTATGCGGGATGGCGCGGCGGCTGGCCCGAAAGGGTCGGAGCGGCGATCATGGTCGTCGGCTCGATCCTCACCGTCGTGGCCGCCAACTCCTTCTATCCGGGGTGGCGCTCGCCCGAAGCGGGGATCATCATCGTCGACCTGCTCGTGCTCGCGGCCTTCGGCAATCTTGCCCTCTCCAGTGATCGATATTGGCCGATATGGGTAACATCCTTCCATTTGATCGCGGTGACCATTCACCTGGCCAGTCTCGCCGATCGCTCGGTGGCGGCCTTGGCCTACGCGAACGCGCAGGAATTCTGGGCCTATCCCATGCTGGCGGGCATAGCGGTCGGAACGTGGAACTTCCGCCGGAGGCAGGCCTCGATCCCCAGGGCGAATGTCGCGAGATACTAGAGTCGCTGCTCCAGCCGCTCGCCCTCGCCCATAGCGGCGCGATCATCGACGAGCTGCTCGACGAATTCGGCAGCCTGCCCGCGATCCTCGCGGCCGAGCCCACCCTGCTTCACGACTGCCTGCCCGAGGACGGCCAGGTCGTCGACTTCCTGGTCGCGATGCGGGTGGCGATGCTCCATTCGCTGCGCACCCGGCTCGGCCAGAGCCCGATCCTGTCCAGCTCCGAGGCGCTGACCAACTATCTGTTCGCCGCAATGGCGTACAACACGGTCGAGCATCTCCGGGTGCTGTTCCTCAATTCGACCAACCGGCTGCTGCGCGACGAGGTGATGGCGCGCGGCACGGTGAACCAGGCGCCGCTCTATCCGCGCGAGATATTGAAGCGGGCGCTGGAGGTCGGCGCGACCGCGCTGATCGTGGTCCACAACCATCCGTCGGGAGATCCGACCCCCTGCCAGGCCGACGTGAAGGCAACCGCGCATCTCGTCGCGGCAGCCCGCACGCTGGACATCGCGGTGCACGACCATCTGATCGTGGCGCGTACCGGGTGGCGCAGCCTTCGGGCCGAGGGGTTGATCTAGGGCATGTCCCAGCCGTTGGAGAAGAAGAGTAGTAGCGTCATGGAGACCAGTATGATCCGGGACTTCGCGCGAAGGGTGATCGACGATTTCGGCGATCAGACCGACAGCTATGTCGCCAGCCGCATCGGCGTGCTGATCCGCGACGGGGACAGCTACGGCGTCGGCCTGTGGAAGGCGGTCGCCACCGAGATCGAACGGATCCGGCTGCCCGAAGCGAACGTACCGCGCAGCCGCCACTGACCAGGATTCGGCGCAAGCCGAGCACAGGTGCCCGGCCGGCTGTCCTCCCCCCGATCCGGCCGGCCGGGGACACACAGGGAGGACTTCCAGCCCCCACAGGGCGGCGGACCGGCAAGGGGCTTGCGGTCCGCCGCCCGACTTTTTTAGGGGCGATGCGGGGCATATCAACGATTGATATGCCCTCGTCTCCGCCGTTATTTCCGGGACAGCAGGGCCGGGGCGGCTCTGTTCGCCGCGAGCGGCTCAGCTCTCGTCGCCCATCCGCAGCGCGGCGATGAAGGCTTCCTGCGGGATGTTGACGTTGCCGTATTCGCGCATCCGCTTCTTGCCCTCCTTCTGCTTCTCGAGGAGCTTGCGTTTGCGGGTGGCGTCGCCGCCATAGCATTTGGCGGTCACGTCCTTGCGCATCGCGGCGATCGTCTCGCGCGCGATCACCTTGCCGCCGATCGCGGCCTGCACCGGGATCTTGAACAGGTGGCGGGGGATCAGGTCCTTGAGCCGCTCGCACATGTGCCGGCCGCGCGCTTCGGCGGCGCCGCGGTGGACGATCATGCTGAGCGCGTCGACCGGCTCGCCGTTGACCATGATGCTCATCTTGACGAGGTCGCCCTCGCGATAGCCGATCTGGTGATAGTCGAAACTGGCATAGCCCCGGCTGATAGACTTGAGCCGGTCGTAGAAGTCGAACACCACCTCGTTGAGCGGCAGCTCATAGGTGATCTGCGCGCGGCCGCCGACATAGGTCAGATTCTTCTGGATACCGCGCCGGTCCTGGCACAGCTTGAGCAGCGAGCCGAGATATTCGTCGGGGACGTAGATGGTCGCCTCGATCCACGGCTCCTCGATCATGTCGATCCGGTTGGGATCGGGCATGTCGGCCGGGTTGTGCAGCTCGATGACCTTGGCGTCCTCGGTCTTCGAATGGCTGAGGTGGAGGCGATAGACCACCGACGGCGCGGTGGTGATCAGGTCGAGGTCATATTCGCGGGTCAGCCGCTCCTGGATGATCTCGAGGTGGAGCAGGCCCAGGAAGCCGCAGCGGAAGCCGAAGCCCAGCGCCGCCGAGGACTCGGCTTCGAAGCTGAACGAGGCGTCGTTGAGGCGCAGCTTGTAGAGGCTTTCGCGCAGCTTCTCGAAATCGGCGGCGTCGACGGGGAACAGGCCGCAGAACACCACCGGCTGGACTTCCTTGAAGCCCGGCAGCGGCGCGGCGGTCGGCTTCTTGGCATCGGTGATGGTGTCGCCGACGGCGGTCTGGCTGACCTCCTTGATCTGCGCGGTGATGAAGCCGATCTCGCCGGGCCCCATCTCACCGAGCTGCTCGATCTTCGGCCGGAAGCAGCCGACCCGGTCGACCAGGTGGACCGTGTCCGCCTGCATGAACTTGATCTGCTGGCCCTTGCGGATCGTGCCTTCGACGACCCGGATCAAGATGACGACGCCGAGATAGGGATCGTACCAGCTATCGACGAGCATCGCCTTGAGCGGCGCGGCCGGATCGCCCTTGGGCGCCGGGATGCGGGCGACGATCGCTTCCAATATCTCGTCGATGCCGATGCCGGCCTTGGCACTGGCGAGGACGGCATCGTCGGCGGGCAAGCCGATGATGTCCTCGATCTCCGCCTTGACCTTGTCGGGCTCGGCGGCGGGCAGGTCGATCTTGTTGATGACGGGCACGATCTCATGGTCGTGTTCGATCGACTGGTAGACATTGGCCAGGGTCTGCGCCTCGACCCCCTGCGCCGCGTCGACGACGAGCAGCGCGCCCTCGCACGCCGCGAGGCTGCGCGACACCTCATAGGCGAAGTCGACATGGCCCGGCGTGTCCATCAGGTTGAGGACATAGTCCTTGCCGTCCTTGGCCTTGTAATCGAGGCGCACGGTCTGCGCCTTGATGGTGATGCCGCGCTCCTTCTCGATGTCCATGTTGTCGAGCACCTGCGCCGACATCTCACGGTCGGTCAGGCCGCCGGTGCGCTGGATCAGGCGATCGGCGAGGGTCGACTTGCCATGGTCGATATGGGCGATGATCGAAAAGTTGCGGATGCGGTCGAGCGGAACGGTCACGAAAATCTCGCATAAGGCGGAGCGGTTGGCGGGCGCCATAGCAATGCGCGCGCCCGGAAGCAAAAGCGCGATGGATCATCGGCCCTTTGCCGTGGCGTTCATCCCCGAATTCAGGAATCGTAAGGGCGGGCCGGACCGTTGAGTCGCGTATTGGGGGCGACGTGGTTTCGGCCCGGAGAGAGAACGGGGGTTCATCGTCATGCAATACGTCCTTCCGGCGGCGCTTCTTGCTGCCCTGCTTTCGGCGCAACCGGCCTTCGCGGCCGACGCGCCCGTCACCCTGTCCAAGTGCGACAAGCCGATCGGCAGCATCGCCGTCGTCGACGGCGAGACGCAGGGCTGGACCAAATATGGCCTCAGCAGCCCGCGCGACCTGATCGCTGCGATGGCGGTGCAGAGCAATTGCTTCACCCTCCAGAACAGCACGGGCGGGCAGCCGGTCGACTTCCTGGTCAACGCCATCGCCGGCGACAAGGAAGAGGTCGACCAGGGCACCAGCCTGGCGCAGACCGCGCTGACCGAGGGGCTGGTCCGTTCGGGCATGGCCGGCAAGATGGCAGGCAGCATCCCGTTCGGTGGCCAGGCGCTCAGCATGTTCGGCGGCTTCGGCGGCAAGAAGAAGACCGTCGCCGCGGGCCTGCGGGTGATCAGCCCGGCCAACGGCCAGACCATCGTCACCGGCAGCGGCACCCAGACCAAGACCCAGGTCTCGATCGGCGGGCTCGGCGGCATCGGCGGCAACCCCTGGGCCGACGCGGCCCGCGCCCAGATGACGTCGATGGGCTATGGCGACTATGCCAATGGCGGCTATTCGACGTCGAAGGACGGCCAGATGCTGACCAGCGCCTTCGTCATCGCGTTCAACAACGTCGTTGCGCAGCAGGCGGCGCTCGCCGCGGTCAGGCCCGCCGCCGTCGCGGCTGCCACCCCGGCCGCGACCAAGCCCGGCTTCACCACCGCGGTCGACACTAAGCTGTTCGCCCAGCCGGCCGCCGGCGAGGCGGTCCGCGCGCTGCGCGCCGGCACCGCGCTCACCCCGACCGGTGTGCGCGAGGGCCTCTTCGTCGAGGTCAGCGACGCCTATGGCACCAAGGGCTGGGTGTCGGTCGAAGACCTGAAATAACTGGGGGAGCGCCGCCGGGCTCGCCAAGGCCCGGCGGCGCGGCCGCGCACCACGCGGCATCGTTGCGCGGCCCATCCGGAGCATTGAGCTTTTTATCCGCCCCGCTCATCCTGAGTAGGGACTGAACGACGGTGAAGGCCCGTCTTGAAAGTGATCGGAACCGGTTGCGGCAGATCAAACGCTCGATGCTCTAGAAATATGTATTTCTGTTGCATCTTTATCCGCGCAAGGATAGATGCATAGCAGATACATGGTTTTGGAGTCGCGTCATGCCGGGGTTGCGGATCGACGATCACGGGCTCGGCCGTCTGGTCGATGCCTTCTATGCCCGCATCCGCGCCGATGACGAGCTCGGCCCGATCTTCAACGACGCGGTCGAGGACTGGGCCGAGCATCTCGCCAAGCTGACCGACTTCTGGTCGTCGGTGATGCTGACCAGCGGCCGCTACAAGGGGCAGCCCGTCCCCGCCCATGCCCGCCATCGCAGCCGGATCACGCCGGCGCTGTTCGACCGCTGGCTGGCGATCTGGACCCGGACCACCGACGAGCTGATGGAGCCGGAGGCCGCCGCCGCGCTCCAGGACAGGGCCCGGCGCATCGCCGAGAGCCTGCAGCTCGCCCTGTTCTTCCGCCTCGGTCCGCCGCAGCAGCAGCCGCAAAGGCCCAGCCCCGGCATCGCCGGCGGAGCCGCGCAATGACCGCGCCGGCGCCCTATCGCTCGACCCCGACGTTCGACAACGCCACGCTGCCGATGGCGCTGCAGCGCCGCCATTCGACCAAGGCGGGCGTGTGGGGCGCCGTCCGGGTGATCGAGGGCCGGCTGCTCCTGACTTACCTCGACCCCGAATCGGAGGTCGTCCTCGACAGCGGGCACGCCGCCGTGCTGCGGCCCGAGCAGCCCCATTTCGTCACGCCGCAGGGCCACATGAGGATGCAGGTCGACTTCTACGACCAACCGCCGGGCTAGGGGCGCCCCTCTTTCCGTTCGACCACAAGGAGACGTTGATGTCCAAGACACTCAGCGAGCGCACCATCGCGCTCGTCAAAGCCACCGTGCCGGCACTCGAGGCCCATGGGCTCGATATCGTGCGCGAAATGTATGCGCGCATGTTCCGGAACCCCGAGATCCGCGACCTGTTCAACCAGTCGCACCATGGTGACGGCGGGTCGCAGCCGCGCGCGCTGACCGGCGCGATCCTCGCTTATGCCAGCAACATCGAGAATCTGGCCGCGCTCGCCCCGGCGGTCGAACGCATCGCCCAGAAACATGTCGGCCTGCAGATCCTGCCCGACCATTATCCACACGTCGCCGACGCCTTGCTCGGCGCGATCAAGGCGGTGCTCGGCGACGCGGCGACCGACGAGATTCTCGCCGCCTGGGGTGAGGCCTATTGGTTCCTCGCCGACATCCTGATCGCCCGCGAGCAGCGCGTCTATGGCGAGCAGAGGGCGGCGGACGGCGGCTGGAACGGCTGGCGCGACTTCCGGATCGAGCAGGTCGTCCGGGAGAGCAGCGTGATCAACTCCTTCGTGCTGCGGCCGGTCGACGGCCAGGCGGTGATGGCCCACAAGCCCGGCCAGTATCTGACCTTCTGGCTGGAGATTCCCGGCCATCCGCCGGTCAAGCGTAACTATTCCATCTCGGGCGCCGCCAACGGGGAGACCTATCGCATCTCGGTCAAGCGCGAGCCGCAGGGCCTCGCCTCGGGCTGGCTGCACGACCATGCCCAGGCCGGCACCATCCTCAAGGTCGCCCCGCCGGCCGGCGAGTTCTTCCTTCCCGACCATCCCGAGCGGCCGGTGGTGCTGCTGTCGGGCGGGGTCGGGCTGACACCGATGGTCGCGATGCTGGAGACGATCGCGGCGCGGCACCCGGCGCTTCCCACGCAGTATATCCACGGCACCCACGACCGCGAGACCCATGCGATGCGCAGCCATGTCCGCGCGCTGGCGGCACAGGGCAGCGCAATCCGCGTCGTCGACTTCCACCAGACGCCGCTGCCCGGCGAGACGGCGGGCGTCGACTACGATCATGCCGGGATCATCACCGACGACTGGCTGATCGCCAACACCCCGACGGGGGAGGCCGATTATTATATTTGCGGCCCGCGCCCGTTCCTGCGCGCGGCGGTGTCGGCGCTGTCGCTCGCGGGCGTCGCATCGGACCGCATCCACTATGAGTTCTTCGGCCCAGCCGACGAACTCCTGGCCGCCTGAGGCGCGGACGATGGACGGCATCGTCGCCCGCGTCGTGCACGTCGTCGCGGTCCTGTTCTGGATCGGCGGGGTGGCGTTCGTGACGCTAGTGGCGATGCCGTCGGTCCGCAGCCGCCACGCCCCGGCCGAGCGGCTGGCGGCCTTCCATGTGCTGGAGGACCGCTTCGCCGCGCAGGCCCGCCTATGGGTCCTGCTCGCCGGGGCGAGCGGGCTGTGGATGGTCTGGCGCGGCGCGATGTGGGACCGGTTCCGCGATCCGCACTTCTGGTGGATGCACGCGATGGTCGCGCTGTGGGCGCTGTTCGCAGCAATGCTGTTTGTCATCGAGCCGCTGGTCCTCCAGCGGCGGCTGGCGGCGTCGGCCGATCCGGCCCGCGACTTCACCCGGATGGAGCGGATGCACCGGCTGCTGCTGGCGGCGGCGGTGGCGACCGTGGCCGGCGCCGTGGCGGGGAGCCACGGATTCTACTGACGGTCGCCACGCCCGTCCGGCGGCAAAACTTTTGCTATCAGCAACCAAAAACATTCGTTTGCCGCTCCGCCCCAAATATCACAGCCTTCTCCGTGCAGGCCAGACGACCGCGGCCTGCCCCTGGGACCTTCTCGCCTGGGGCGGAGGGGCACCGTGCTTCCGCCGATGCACGGGACCCCCTCCATAAGGTCGAGCTGGGAGAGGATGCCTCATGAGGAGGCTGTCGCCGGAAGCACCGTCGCCGCACGTCCCATTCGCATGGCACCGTGCGTTGACCACGGTGTTGTTCGCCGCGGCCGCCCTCGCCTTCTACTGTCTCAGCGAGCATCGGATCCTGAGCGAGGAGCAGTTGATGCTGCTGCTGTTCATCGCGCTTCCGGTCGGCGCCTTCACGTTGTCCGGCATGGGTCAGGACAGTTCCGACACGGCGATCGACGGCCGGAGGGGGGACGCCGCCAACCGCGGCTGACGCTCCACCGACTCGTCTCCGCCGACGGCGGGCCCTTCGCGCCAAGGGCGAATTATTTCAGTGCAAAATTCTTGCGCTTCACCATCAATATTTTGATCTTCGGTTCGGCCGCCGCCCTCGCCTATGAGCGCGCCCCAGCCAAGGGAGGCAAGGGCGACGACCACCGCCGGTCGTGACGATCCCTCCCTTGTCATGGTTGCCGGATATGACGTCGATGCCTGTGGGCCGGATACGCCCACGATTTCCCTCGCTGCTGCTTCCGGACCTCCAGATCGATTCCCAGAAGCTGCTCTTCTCGCTGAGCAGCTTCATCGCCGCGGCGATCACCCTCGCCATCGCCTTCTCGGCCAGCCTGCCGCGCCCCTGGTGGGCGCTTCTCACCGTCTACGTCACCGCCCAGCCGATGGCGGGCGCCTTCCGCCCCAAGGCGCTCTACCGGCTCGGCGGGATCGCGACCGGCGCGGCGGTCACCATCCTGCTCGTCCCCAATTTGCAGAATTCGCCCGAGCTGCTGGTGCTGTGCCTCGCCGCCTGGACCGGCTTCTGCATCTACCTCGCGGTGCTCGACCGCACCCCGCGCGCCTTCCTGTTCCAGATGGCGGCGTTCAGCACGGCGGTGATCAGCTTCCCCTATCTCGACGATCCGGCCAACATCTTCGAGACCACCATCGCGCGGGTGCAGGAGATGACGGTCGCGATCCTGTGCGTCACCGCGGTCCACGCGCTGCTCCAGCCGTGGAGCGCTACGCCGGTGATCCGCGCGCGGGTCCGCTCCTTCCTCGCCCATGCGCGCCGCTGGACGGCCGAGGCGCTCGGCAGCCACCACACCCGGCTCGAGAACGAGCATCGCCGCATGCTGGCGGCCGACGTCACCGAGCTGGGGATGATCGCGATCCACCTGCCGTTCGACCAGCGCTGGGCGCCCGCGACCAAGCGGCGGGTGACCGCGCTCCAGCAGCAGCTCGCCAACATCCTGCCGCTGGCGTCGGCCGCGGCGAACCGGCTCGACCGGCTGCGCGACGGCGGCGGGCTGCCCGCCGATCTGGAGGCGCTGCTCGACGACGTCTCCGACTGGCTGGTCGACGAGGACAGTCCGCTCCATCAGGTCGGCGCGCTCGTCCGGCGTTGCGAGGCGATGGCCGAGGCCGCCGAGGCTCACGCCGACTGGACCTCGCTGCTGACCGCGAGCGCCTGCGTCCGCATCGCCGAATTCCTTGCCGCGCTCGCCGCGAGCCGGCGGCTGGCGACGCGGATAGGATCGCCCGGCCGCCCCAACCTCAAGCCGTCGTCGGCCGAGCCGTTCGCGCTGGCGCGCGACCATGGCGTAGCCGCGCTGGCGGGGCTGGCGACGGCGACCGCGATCGCGCTCTACTGCGCGGTCTGGATCCTGCTGGCCTGGCCCAACGGATCGGCGACCGCCGCCTTCGCCGCGCTGATCACCTGCTCCTTCGCGGCGCAGGACGATCCGGCGCCGGTGATCGGCCGCTACCTGCTCGCGACGCTCAAGACCTTCCCGCTCGCCGCGCTCTACCTGTTCATCATCCTGCCGCGCGTCGACGGCTATGAGATGCTCGTCATCACCCTCGCGCCGACGCTGCTGTGGATGGGCTATGTCCAGGCCGATCCGGCGCGATCGCCGCAGGCGCTGCCGATGTTCTCCTGCTTCATCGTCGCGATGGGTTTCCTCGCCCGCTTCCAGGCCGACTTCGCGCTGTTCATCAACACCGGGCTCGCCCAGCTCGGCGGGATCGTCGCGACGCTGACCGTCACCAAGCTGTTCCGGTCGGCGAACGTGCTGTGGACCGCGCGGCGCATCCTGCGGTCGAACTGGGCCGAGCTCGCCCAGCTCGCCGACATCCGCCGCCCCTTCCTCGCCGATCGCTGGACGGCGCGGGCGATCGACCGGCTCGGGCAGGTCGCCGCGCGCATGGCGGTGGCCGCCCCCGGCGCCGCGCTGCACGCCGCCGACGGGCTGGCCGACCTTCGCGTCGGGCGCAACATCATCCCGATCCGCCGCTCGCTACCCCATGTCCCCCATGACGTGCGCCACCGGCTGGGCGCGGTGCTGTCCGGGCTGGCCGTCTTCTACGACGCGCGCTGGCGGCGCGGCCATGCCCATCCTCCCTCGGCCGCGCTGCTCGAACCGATCGACCAGGCGCTGCGCTCGCTGCTCGCCCTGCCGCTCGACGAGCCGCGCCGCCGCGCGCTGCGCGCGCTGGTCGGCATGCGCTGCAACCTCTTCCCGGCCGCCCCGCCGCCGCCGTCGCCACTGTCGCCGGACGCCACGCGATGATCGAGGAGATCAACCTGCTCGGCGTCTACCTGCCGGCCGCGCTCGCCTGGGGCGTGCTCGCCGCGGTGCTCGTCTACCTGCTGCGCGGCTGGCTGCAGCGCCTGCCCGCCTATCGGCTGCTCTGGCATCCGAGCCTGCTCGAACTCGCGCTCTTCGTCCTGCTGTGGTGGGGCCTTAGCGCGTTGGCCGACGGCTTCCTCTATCGGTGGTTCACGACCTGACATGCTTCATCGACACAATCTCGTCCGCTCGCTCGCAACGCTGCTGGTCATCCTCGTCATCCTCGCGGGGATCTACGCGCTGTGGCTGCGCTACCAGGTCGAGCCGGTCACCCGCGACGGCAAGGTGCGCGCCGACATGGTGCCAGTCGCCGCCGACGTCGCCGGCCTCGTCACCGAGGTCCGCGTCGCCGACAACCAGCCGGTGCGCAAGGGCGACGTCCTGTTCGTCATCGACCGGCCGCGCTACCGCCTCGCGCTCGAACAGGCCGAGGCCGACCTTGCCAGCCGGCGGGTCGCGCTGGCGCAGGCGATCCGCGAGGACCGGCGCAACCGCGCGATGCCCGAGGTGATCGCCGCCGAGACGATCGAGCAGGGCCGCGCGCGGGTCGAGGAGCTGCGGTCGGCAGCGGGCCAGGCGGCGGCGGCGCGCGACCTCGCCCGCTTCAACCTCGGCCGGACGCTGGTGCGCGCGCCGGTCGACGGCGTGATCTCGAACGTCTCGCTCCAGCCCGGCGTCTATCTGATGGCGGGGCGGCCCGCGCTCGCGCTGGTCTACAATCGGTCGATGCGGGTCGAAGGCTATTTCGAGGAGACCAAATTGCCGGCGATCCGGGTCGGCGACCCGGCGAGCATCTACCTGATGGGCGTCGCCGACGAAATCCGGGGCCATGTCCAGAGCATCGCCGGCGGCGTCGAGGATCGCGAGCGGGTGGGCAGCGACGGCCAGCTCGCCAATGTGAACCCGACCTTCACCTGGGTCCGGCTGGCCCAGCGCATCCCGGTGCGGATCGCGATCGACCGTATCCCCGCCAATGTCCGGATGATCCCCGGCCAGACCGCCACGGTCGTCGTCCATCCGCGCGACGACGGGCGCAGCGTCCACCGGAGCCTGCCATGGTGAGGCGCATCGCGACACTGTTCGCCGCCGCGCTGCTCGCCGGCTGCGCGGCGGTCGGCCCGAACTATCGCCTGCCCGAGGCCGCCGCGGTGCGCGCGCCCGAGGCGCAGGGCGCCTTCCTATCGGGCGGCACGGCGGCGACGGCCGAGCCGCTCCCCGACCATTGGTGGACGCTCTACGACGATCCGGTGCTCGACGGGCTGGTCGAACGGGCGCTGGCCGCCAACACCGACCTGCGCGTCGCCGAGGCCAATCTCGACCGCAGCCTCGCCCTGCTCGACCAGCGCGAGGCCGGGCGCGAGATCCAGGGCAGCGCCAATGCCGAGACGAGCTGGGCGCAGCGATCGGCCGAAGCCGAGCTGCAGCACGTCAAACCGCCGGCCCGGCAGATCTACAATGCCGGGCTGGGGGTGAGCTACGACCTCGACCTGTTCGGCCGGCTGCGGCGCGGGATCGAGGCGGCGAGCGCCGACGCCGATGCGGCGGTCGCGGCGCGCGACCTGGTGCGGGTCAACGTCGCCGCAGAGACCGCGCGCGCCTATGCCGACATCTGCAATGCCGGCTACCAGATCGACGTGCTCGGCCGCACGATCGCGCTCCAGGAGCGGGGCGTCGGGCTGACGCGGACCCTGATCGACCATGGCCGCGCCGCGCCCTATGAGCTCGACCGCCGCCGGAGCCTGCTGGAGACCAGCCGCGCCCGCCTGCCCCGGCTGGTGGCGCGACAGCGCAACGCGCTGCTGCGCGTCACCGCGCTGACGGGGGCGATGCCGGCCCAGGCCGACGCCGGGCTGCTGCAATGCCGCCGGCCGCTCGCGCTGGCGCGCGCGGTCCCGGTCGGCGACGGCGAGGCGCTGCTCCGCCGCCGGCCCGACATCCGCATGGCCGAGCGGCGGCTGGCCGCCACCACCGCCCGGATCGGCGTCGCGACGGCGGACCTCTATCCGTCGATCCGGCTCGGCGCGTCGATCGGATCGACCGGCGCCGCCGCCGACGCCCTCTCGCCGCTTACCAACCGCTTCGGCATCGGCCCACTGATCGACTGGACGCTCAACCGCCATGCCGCCCGCGCCCGGATCGCCGCGACCGAGGCGCAGAGCCGCGCAGACCTCGCCGCGTTCGACGGCGTCGTCCTCGCCGCACTGCGCGAGGTGGAGACGGCGCTGGTCGGCTATGCCGCCGGGCTCGACCGGCAGGCGAGCCTCGACCGCGCCCGCGACGATGCGGCACGCGTCGCCGCACAAACCGCGCAGCTTCGGCGCGGCGGTCGGATCGCCGAACTACCCGCTCTCGAAGCCGAACGCGACCAGGTCGCCGCCGAACAGGCCGCCGCCGAGGGCCGGGCGATGCTCAACGAGGAGCAGATCGCGCTGTTCCTCGCGCTGGGCGGCGGGTGGGCAATGGAGGCGGCAGCGAATCCCTAAACCGCCAGGCGGGTCTCGGACAGGTCGAGCTCGCGGACGAGCTTGCGCGCCGCCTCGCTGCCGAGCTCGCGGTCGCGGACGCGGCGGAATATCTCGCCGCGCTCGGCCTTGAGCGCGGCGAGCCGGAGCTCGCGCTCAATCCCCTGGTCGCGCCGCAGCAGCGCCATCTGCTCGGGCTCGGTCGTCTGCTGGTCGATCCGCTCGCGATAGACGTCCATCAACCGCGCGGCGACGGCGACATAGGCGTCGGCGTCCTTGCGGCCTTCCGCCAGCCGGTGCTGGGTGCGCTCGATCTCGGCGATCGCGGCTTCGGCCGCGGCGATCCGCGCCGCGTCGATCTCGGCCTCGCCCGACGGCTCGGCCGGCATCTCCAGCCCGCGCATCATCAGCGGCAGGCCGATCGAGGCTGCGATCAGCGACAGGATGATCACCCCCATCGCCAGGAAGATGGCGAGGTCGCGCGCCGGGAAGGGCGCGCCGTCCTTCATCGCCAGCGGCAGGGTGAGCACGCCCGCCAGGGTGATCGCGCCGCGCACCCCGGCGAAGGACATCGCGCCGATGATCCGCCAGTTGGGGCGGGCGCGGCTCTCCGGGCGCCGCAGCAGGGTCAGCCGGAACGACAGCCAAACCCAGGCGAAGCGGAGCCCGGCGAGGCCGACATTGATCGCGACGACGTAGATCGCCAGCCACCAGGGCTCGTGATGGCCGGTGACGCGCACCGTGTCGGCGGCGCCGGCGAGGATCGTCGGAAGCTGCTCGCCCAGCAGCACGAAGATCGTGCCGTTGGCGGTGAACTGGATCATGTCCCACACGGTCGTCCGCCGGATCCGCGTCGCCGCGAGCGCGTTGCCGCGCGCCTCCACGAACCCCATGGTCAGGCCCGCCGCGACCGCCGCGAGGATGCCCGAGCAATGGAGATGCTCGGCGACGAGATAGGCGCCGAACGGGATGAGCAGGCTGATCAGGATCTGCGACCCGCTCTCCTCGCCCAGCCGCCGCGTCAGCGCGGCCTTGCTCCACCCGACCAGCCAGGTCAGCCCCGCGCCGACCGCGATCCCGCCGATCGCCACCCACAGGAAGTTGAGCGCGGCGTCGCCCAGCGAGAAGGCCCCGGTCAGCGCCGCCGCGACCGCGAAACGCAGGCAGACCAGGCCCGACGCGTCGTTGAGCAGCGATTCGCCCTCCAATATGTGCATCATCCGCTTGGGGATCGGCGTGCGCTGCGCGATCGCGGAGACAGCGATTGGGTCGGTCGGCGACACCACCGCCGCCAGCGCGAAGGCGACCGCGAGCGGCATGGCCGGAATCATCCAGTGGATGAAGAAGCCCATGCCGAGCACGGTGAACACCACCAGCCCGAGCGCGAGCTCGAGGATCGTCGAACCATCCTTGAACAGGTCCTCGCGCGGGATGCGCCAGCCGTCCAGGAACAACAGCGGTGGCAGGAAGAGCAGGAAGAAGATGTCGGGATCGAGCGTCACGCGCCAGTCCGCGACCAGCCCGACCGCCGCCCCCAGCGCGATCTGGACGAGCGGGCGAGGCACGGGAAAGGGCAGCATCCGGGCGATCAGGCCACTCGCCACCA
Organism: Rhizorhabdus histidinilytica; assembly: GCF_900167915.1. GTDB lineage: Bacteria > Pseudomonadota > Alphaproteobacteria > Sphingomonadales > Sphingomonadaceae > Rhizorhabdus > Rhizorhabdus histidinilytica. The sequence continues at coordinate 93,591 of NZ_FUYM01000005.1, forward strand.
CGGCGACGAGCAGGGTCAGGACGAGCGTGATGGTTTCCAAGGGCGTCCTCTGTCAGCTTTGCGGATGCCCCTCCTTAACCATGTCGACCGCGCGCGCCACCCCTGTACGGACAGCCGCCCAAACCCGTCATCCTAGCGGAAGCTAGGATCTCCCTTTTCTCCGCCTTCCTCTGTCAGAGGCATGGAAAGGCAGTGAGATCCCGGCTTTCGCCGGGATGACGGCCTCTTTCCTCTCAAGCCGACGTCCCCACCGCATCGTGCACCGGGCCGGCCTCTTCGCTGCGGCTGGCGCGGTCGTCGACGAGGATCGCGAATTTCGGGCCGGGATAATGGACGTCCGGCCGGTGCCAGGCGCGCGTCACGACGAGGAACACCCCGTCGATCTCGATCTGCTCGCCGGGCCGGGGCGACCGGGCGAAATGGAAGCTTCCCCGTGCGGTGGCCGAACGGCGGTCGCGCCCGGCGAAGACATCGATGAGCATGACGTGCTCTCCTTCAGGCGGCCCTGGGGGCGGGATAGCGCCAGGGCTCGCCATGGCCGAGCGCCGCGCCATATTGCCGGTCGGCGAAATGCCAGTTGGCCAGCATGCTCCACCAGATGGTGAGCCAGCCGGCGCGGTCCTGGCGATGGTCGATATAATAGGCGTGCTCCCAGATGTCGCAGCTGAGCAGCGGCGTCACGCCCTCCTCGACGATCGGGGAACCCGCGTCGTGGGTCGAGATCACGTCGAGCGCGTCGCCGCGCGCGACCAGCCAGACCCAGCCCGAGCCGAAATGGCCGGTCCCCTCGGCGATGAAGCGCCGGCCAAGTGCGTCCACGTCACCGAAGGCCGAGGCGATCGCCCCGGCGAGGAGGCCCCCTGGCCGCGAGGTCTTCGACCGCATGCTTTCCCAGAAGAAGGCGTGGTTCCACGCCTGGGCGGCATTGTTGAACAGCCCACGCTCGCCGTCCGCCTGCGCGGCCCGGACCACCGCTTCCAGCGTGCGCGGCGCGTCGGGCCGGTCCGACAGCAGGTGGTTGAGCGTCTCGACATAGCGCGCATGGTGCTTGCCGTGGTGGATCTGGAGGGTCTCGGCGGACAGGACGGGCTTCAGGTCGCCCGCCCCATAGGGCAGCGGCGGCAAGCCGAACACGGGCCCGGCGGCGGCGAGAGGGGGAAGCGTAGCGCTCAGGCTCTGGTCGGCCATGGCGGATCTCCTGGGAAAAGAGGGAGGGAAGGTCGAAATTTCGATGGGTACGGACCGGTGTGCGGTCAGGGCGGCCCCGCCAGTCGCGCTCGCAGCGCGGCGATGCACAGCGCGATCGCCTCGACCGCATGCGTGCCGCTCCATTCGCCCTCGGCGCCCGCGACGACGACCTCCGATCCTTCCGTGTCGATCCAGCAGCCCGGCGGGACGAGCGTGGCGGCGGCGATCCGCGAGCCGGTGTAGCGCAGCGCGCGGACCCGGCTGCCGTCCTCCCCCTGCCAGACTCCCGGCTCGACCGGCGGCAGTGCGGCGAGCGCCGGGAAAACCGCCCGCGCGATCCGCGCGTCGAGATCGCGGCTGGGCGCGTCGGCCGCGCGGCAGGCGGCGATCGCCGCCGCGGTCTCGGCAAGGCCGTCGCGGCGATCGCGGATCGAAGGAGCAGCCGGCGCGGTCATTGCCCCGACGCGGACAGATCGACAATCCGCAGATAGGGCTTCAGCGTCTTGTAGCCCTGCGGGAACTGGCGCGAGGCCTCCTCGTCGGACAATTTGGGGGAGATCACGACCGGTTCGCCCGGCTCCCAGTTGACCGGGGTGGCGATGCTGCGCGCGTCGGTGAGCTGGAGGCTGTCGATCGCACGCAATATCTCGGCGAAGTTGCGTCCGGTCGACGGCGGATAGGTGAGGATCAGGCGGACCTTGCGGGACGGGTCGATCACGAACACCGACCGCACCGTCACGGTCGGATCGCTCTCCGGATGGATCATGCCGTAGAGCGACGAGACCCGCGCGTCGGGATCGGCGATCATCGGGAAATCGAGCCTGGCGCCCTGGGTCTCCGCGATGTCGACCGCCCATTTGTGGTGCGCGTCGACCGGGTCGACCGACAGGCCGATCGGCTTGACATTGCGCCGGTTCCATTCGGGACGCAGCTTCGCCACCTCGCCGAGCTCGGTGGTGCAGACCGGCGTGAAGTTGCGGGGGTGACTGAACAGCACGCCCCAGCTCGACCCGAGCCAGTCGTGGAAGCGCAGGCGGCCGTGGGTGCTGTCCTGTTCGAAATCGGGGGCGATCTGCCCGAGCTGGATGGTCATGGAAGCTCCCTCAGGCTGCACCCGCCGCGCGGGCGGGCAGTCAGTGCAAGAAGATGACGGGTGGAACCGGTGCTTGCTGCGGCCGGCGCTCACGGCTTCCTCTGCCCGAGCCGCGATCCCTCGCCGCCGGTTTCCCCGTCCGGGCGACGCCCCTTCGGGCGGCCAGACGCGGTGGATGTCGAAGGGCGGGGGTACCTCGTTGCTTCGCGCCCGGGCATCGCGGCGCGCCTGCTGCTCGATGTCGACCGCGACGATGATGCCGGCCGGCACGGCGATGACGAACGCCATCGCCGCGACGTAGAGCTCATCGCCGATCCGGCCGCCGTCGTGCAGACAATAGAGGCCGAGAGCGATGCCGACCGCCATCGTCACCAGCGGAACGATGACCGACAGCAGATCGAATTCCGGCGGACGGGGTTCCGGGCGGAAGGGTCCTGGATGTTTCATGGCAGGTCGGGCCAGCGCGCTCGTGCTGGCCGCGTCCCGGACGATGGCTCGACCATGGCGGTCTCTCCTTGTGGAGCCATCATCGACCCGTTAATATCCATCAAGCAAATGAATATTATTGTGCGTTGAGCATAAGGAATTTGCTGAATGGACATCAGCGTCGCCCGGACCTTCCTGGAGGTCGTGAAGACCGGCAGTTTCGTCAGCGCCGCGGCCAACCTCAACCTCACCCAGACCGCGGTCAGCGCGCGAATCCGCGTGCTTGAGGATCAGCTCGACCGGCCGGTGTTCATCCGCAACAAGGCGGGGGCGAAGCTGACCCCGGCGGGCGAACAGTTCCTGCGCTTCGCGACGACGCTGGTGCAGGTGTGGGCGCGGGCGCAGCGCGCCGTCGCGCTGCCGCCGGGGCGCGAGACGGTGGTGACCGTCGGTGCCGAGCTGAGCCTGTGGAGCCCGCTGCTGCGCCATTGGCTGCTGTGGATGCGGCGCGAATGCCCCGAGATCGCGGTGAGCACCCAGATCGACGCGTCCGAACGGCTGATGGAGCAGGTTCAGGAGGGGTCGCTCGACGTCGCGGTGCTCTATGCCGCTCCCAGCCGGCCCGGCGTCATCGCCGAGCTGCTGTTCGAGGAGAAGCTGGTCCTGGTCCGCACCACGCCGACCAGCGCGCCGCTCGCGCCCGAAGACCATGTCCAGATCGACTGGGGCGAGGAGTTCGCCGCCAGCTATCAGGCCGCCTTTCCCGACCAGCCCAATGCGGTGGTGTCGATCAGCTATGGGCCCCTCGCGCTCGACTATATCCTGGCGACCGGCGGCAGCGGCTATTTCCGCAAGGGCTTCGTCCGCTCCTATCTGGAGGAGGGGCGGCTCGCGCTCGTCCCCGGCAGCCCGGAATTCTCCTATTCGGCCTATGTCGTCCATTCGACCAAGGCCGATCCCGGCGTGATGGACCGCATCCGCGCCGGCTTGCGGGCCGCGGCGATGATCGCGGCATGAGCAACGAGCCCGCCTCCCCCGTCTGCTACGCCGCCGACGGCGGTGACGCCTATATGGGTTATGCCGCGCACGACGAGATCGTCGCCGCGCTGAACGAGTTGCTGGAGGCCGAGCGCGCCGGAGCGCGGGTCGCGCTTGCCAGCGCGAAGACGGCTGACGATCCCCGCCAAAGCGCGCTGATGACGATGATCCGCGCCGACGAGGCCCGGTGGTGCGCGATGCTGTCGCGCCAGCTCAAGCGGCTCGACGCGACGCCGTCGCGCAGGACCGGCGCCTTCCACGGCAAGGCGATGGCGATCGCACGCCCCCTCGAACGCCTCGCCTTCCTCAACCGGGGGCAGGCCTGGGTGGTGCGCAAGCTGGAGGCGCTGCTGCCCCGGCTGCGCGACGAGGCCCTTCACCGCGACCTCAGGACGATGCTCGACAGCCACCGCGCCAACATCGCCAAGGCGGAGGACCTGCTGGCCGCGTCGGGTTACGCATCGTAGGATATTTCCCGGCTTCGCGGGATTCGTGTCACCCCCTCCTTACGTCGTTCCCGCGAAAGCGTGAATCCACGGATACGGCGCATTTCGCCTCCCGCGGGCCGCGTCCATGGCGGCCCGCGGGAGGCGGGAATGATGAAGCAATCGAAGGATATTTCGAGCCTCGAACGCCCCTTCGAGACAGCATTTCGACCAGGCTCGATGCTTCCTCAGGTGAGCAGCGGATGGGATTTCCCAGCAAGATCATTGCGCTGAACCACCAATAATAGTCATTTGCCTTATGAAAGCCAGGTGCGCACAATCGCTGCCTGAGCGACAGACACTCCATGACAACGGTGCCCGGAGAGGATCCTGATCGTCAGGCCGGAGCGCGGGAAGGGAACGGGCGCCGTCGTCGGCCGCCTTGTCGTGCGAATGCGCTCCGGGAAGCCTCCCGGCTTCCCACCATCCGCGCGCCGTGACCGAAGGATGTTTCTTCAATGACCGATCGCGAGGAAGGCGCACCCCGTCCGCAGACGGTCTCCGCCGCGCACGGCGTGGCGACCGACGCCGGCTTCGGCGCGGTCGCGCCGCCGCTGTACCTGTCGAGCAGCTATGAGTTCGCGGGCTATGACCAGCCGCGCCGCTACGATTACGGCCGCGCCGGCAACCCGACGCGCGACCTGCTCGCCGAAGCGTTGGCGAAGCTGGAGGGCGGCGCGGGTGCGGTGATCACGTCAAGCGGCATGGCCGCGCTCGACCTGCTGGTCGGCCGGCTGCGCCCCGACGACCTCGTCCTCGCCCCGCACGATTGCTACGGCGGTACGATGCGCCTGCTCAAGGCCCGTGCCGAGCGCGGCCATTGCTCGCTGCGCTTCGTCGACCAGACTGACATGCGGGCCTTCACCGGCGCGCTGGACGAGGTACCCGCGCTGGTATTGATCGAGACGCCGAGCAACCCGCTGATGCGGGTCGTCGATATCGCCGCGCTCAGCGCGCGGGCGCGCGCGGCGGGAGCCGAGGTCGCGGTCGACAATACCTTCCTGTCGCCGGCGATCCAGCGGCCGATCGCGCTCGGCGCCGACTATGCGATCCATTCGACCACCAAATATCTCAACGGGCATTCCGACGTGATCGGCGGCGCCGTGGTGGCCGCCGATCCCGCCCGGGTCGAGGCGCTGCGCCACTGGGCCAACGTCGTCGGCAGCACCGGCGCGCCGTTTGATTCCTGGCTGACGCTGCGCGGACTGCGCACGCTGTTCCCGCGGCTGGAACAGCAGCAGAGCAGCGCGATGGCGATCGCCAATCATCTCGAACGCCATCCCGCCGTCGCCCGGGTCCATTATCCGGGGCTCGCTTCGCATCCCGGCCACGTCATCGCCTCACGCCAGCAGCGCGGCTTCGGGGCGATGCTGAGCTTCGAGCTGGCCGGAGGAATCGCGGCGGTGCGCCGTTTCATCAACGCCGTGCGTTTCTTCACCCTCGCCGAATCGCTGGGCGGGGTCGAAAGCCTGGTGGCGCACCCGGCGACGATGACCCACGCCGACATGGGCGAGGACGCACGCGCGGCAGCGGGAATCAGCGACAGCCTGCTGCGGTTGTCGGTCGGCCTCGAAGCCGAGCGCGACCTGATCGCCGGGCTCGACGCGGGACTGGCGGCGTGCCGCGCCTGACCAACCATGAGGAGAAACCCCATGCCGGGCTATGTGATCGTCATCGACCTGTTCGGGATCGCCCTGGCCGTCATCGGCTTCAACATGGCGTTCCGCCAGGCCGCCGTCCGGCGCCTGCTCGGCCGCACGGCCGCGCCATCCTCGGCCGCGCACGAAGAGGACGATCCGCTGACCTACGTCCTGCGCATCGCAGGGGTGATGGTCATGATCTTCGGGATCGTCCTCGGCGGCATGATGACCTTGTTCCACATGACCTAGGAGGGCTGGGAGCATGGCCGGCAGCGTCGGCATCAAACGGATCTACGAGCCGCCCGCCAAGGCCGACGGGCGGCGGGTTCTGGTAGACCGCCTCTGGCCGCGCGGCGTCCCGCGCGAGGCGGCGGCGCTCGACCTCTGGCTGAAGGCGATCGCGCCCAGCCCCGCACTGCGCACCTGGTTCGGCCATGAGCCGGCGCGCTTCGCCGCGTTCCGGGATCGCTATCGCCAGGAACTCGATGCCAACCCCGATGTGGTCGCCGAGCTTTGCGGCCTGATCGACCATGGCGACGTCACCCTGCTCTACGCCGCGCGCGACGAGCGGGCCAATCATGCGGTGGTGCTGGCCGGCTATCTCGGCGATCGAGGCTATGCCGTGCGGCGGTGATCCCGCTTCCACCCCAAGCGATCAAGCTTTAGGGAAGGAGCATGACCCCGAACGACATCGACGATTTCGACGACGCCCTCTCGCTCGACCCCGGTTTCGCCGACCGCTTCGAGCGGGATGAGGCGCGGCCGCCGTGCAAGCTCTACCTGATCTCGCCGCCGGCGATCGATGCCGGTTTCGCCGAGGCGCTCGCCGCCGCGATCGACGCAGCGCCGATCGTCGCCGCCTTCCAGCTCCGCCTCAAGGGGATCGACGAGCATCGCATCGCCGAGCTGGCGCGACCGCTCCAGGCGGTCTGCGCCTCGCGTGAGGTGGCGTTCATCGTCAACGATTCGATCGGCCTCGCCAAGCGGCTCGACGCCGACGGCGTCCATCTCGGTCAGGAGGACGGCGATCCGCGCGAGGCGCGGCAGGTGCTGGGCCCCAAGGCGCAGATCGGCGTCACATGCCACGACAGCCGTCATCTCGCGATGGAGGCCGGTGAGGCGGGCGCCGACTATGTCGCGTTCGGCGCCTTCTATGAAACCGGCACCAAGCCGACCAAGCATCGGCCGGAGCCGTCGATCCTTGGCTGGTGGTCGACCCTGTTCGAACTGCCATCGGTCGCGATCGGCGGCATCACCCCCGCCAACGCCGCGCCGCTGATCGCGGCGGGCGCCGACTTCCTGGCGGTATCGGGTGCGGTGTGGAACCACGCCGGCGGGCCGGCGGCGGCGGTGCGCGAATTCGCTGCGCTCAAGGGGATGGGGTGAACGGATGCTCCCCTCCCTTGGGGGGGGGTATTTACCCCAGCTTGCCGAATTCCTTCTCGAAGCCGGCGATGTCGTCCTGCTCCAGATAGCGGGCCTGCTCGATCCAGCGATCGCGGAAGATGCGGCCCTTGAAGGCACCCAGCCGCGCGTCAAGCTCGGCCGCCTGGGCGGGGTCGAGCGCCGCGAGCTGGTCGAAGCGGTGGACGCCAAGGCCGGCGAGCACCGTCCGTGCCTTCGGGCCGAGCCCCTTGATCCGGGTCAGGTCGTCGGACGGCAGGTCGGGATGGGCATCGACACCGAGCACCGATCCCGACACGTCGAGGACGGCGGCGGCGGCGCTGTCGGTGATGCCATGGCCTTCCTTGGCGGCCGGCTTCGGCGCGGGAGCCGGCGCCGGCGCAGGGGCCGGTGCGGGCTTCGCCGCCGGCGCGGGCGGCGCGGCGTCGCTCAGCGAGACCCGCTGGGTCGGCTTGCGCAGCAGCAGGAACAGGCCGACGACCGCGAGGATCGCGATGATGGCGGCAACGATGAGGGTGGTGTTCGACATGCCCCGTCCTTTGTCTTTGCTCTACCTTATCTAGACCTTGTCTAGTCCAATGCGGCAGCGGCGGATACGTTCCGCTGCCGTGCCAATTCACGCCACCCTATGTCACGGCGGCAGAAACCGCTCGCGAAATCGAGCGCGTCGACCGCGGCATAGGCGCTGTCGCGCGCTTCGCCGATATCCCGGCCGATCGCGGTGACGTTGAGCACCCGGCCGCCATTGGCGACGAGGCCCCCCGGCCCCTCCGCGGTGCCCGCATGAAAGACCTTGGCGCCCTTCGCCTCGGCCTCGACGATGTTACGGATCGCGCCGCCCTTGGCGGGCGTGCCCGGATAGCCCTTCGCTGCCATCACTACCGTCAGCGCCGTGTTGGGCGACAGGCTCGGCCGTGCCAGTTCGGCAAGCCGCCCCTCCGCAACCGCAAGCATCAGCGTGACGAGATCGTCCTCCAGCCGCAGCATCAGCACCTGGCATTCGGGATCGCCGAAGCGGGCGTTGTACTCGATCAGCTTGGGCCCTTCGGCGGTCAGCATCAGCCCCGCGTAGAGCACGCCCGAATAGGGGATGCCCGCCGCCGCCATCGCCCGCACGGTCGGCTCGACGATCTCCCGCATCGTCCGCGCCTCGAGTTCGGGGGTCAGCACCGGCGCGGGGCTGTAGGCGCCCATGCCGCCGGTGTTCGGCCCGGTGTCGCCGTCGCCGACCCGCTTGTGGTCCTGCGCCGATCCGAACGGGACCACGGTCGTGCCGTCGGTCAGCGCGAAGAAGCTCGCCTCCTCGCCGGTCAGGAACTCCTCGATCACCACTTCGGCGCCGGCGCTGCCGAAGGTGCCGCCGAACATGTCGTCGATCGCATTCTCGGCCTGGGCCCGACTCTCGGCGATCACCACGCCCTTGCCCGCGGCAAGGCCGTCGGCCTTGATCACCACCGGCACGCCGAAGCTGTCGAGCGCCGCCTTGGCCGAGCCGGCGTCGCGGAAGCGGCCATAGGCGGCGGTCGGGATGTTCTCGCGCTGGCAGAGGTCCTTGGTGAACCCCTTCGATCCTTCGAGCTGGGCCGCCGCCCGGTTGGGCCCGAAGGTGAGGATGCCGTTTTCGCGCAGCCGATCGGCGAGGCCGGCGACCAGCGGCGCCTCGGGCCCGATCACGACCAGCCCGACATTCTCCTCGCGTGCGAAGGCGACGACCGACTCGACATGGGTCGGATCGAGATCGACGCATTCGGCGTGCTGCGCTATGCCGGGATTGCCGGGCGCGGCGAAGAGCTTGGTAAGCCGTTCAGATTGCGACAGCTTCCAGGCCAGCGCATGTTCACGCCCCCCCGAACCGAGCAGCAGGATGATCATGGACGAGTTTCTCCCCGATGGGCCTCACGGTGACAGGCCCCGCCTGTTAGCCGAGGAGCAGCCGGGCGACAACGCGCCCGCGCTCTCCGTGTCGGAATTGTCGGGCGCGCTGAAGCGCCAGGTCGAGGAGGCGTTCGGCCATGTCCGCGTGCGCGGCGAGATTTCGGGATTCAAGCGGCACAGCTCGGGCCATTGCTACCTGACCCTCAAGGACGACCGCGCCTGCATCGACGGGGTGATCTGGAAGGGGCAGGCGGCGGCGATGCGCTTCCGGCCCGAGGACGGGATCGAGGTGATCGCGACCGGCAAGCTCACCACCTATCCCGGCCGCTCCAAATATCAGATCGTGATCGAGCGGATGGAGCTGGCCGGCCAGGGCGCGCTGATGGCGCTGCTCGACCAGCGCCGCCGCATGTTCGCCGCCGAGGGGCTGTTCGACGAGGAGCGCAAGCGGCCGCTGCCGTTCATGCCGCGCATCATCGGCGTCGTCACCTCGCCGACCGGCGCGGTGATCCGCGATATCCTCCATCGGCTCGAGGATCGCTGCCCGACCCATGTCGTGCTGTGGCCGGTCGCGGTGCAGGGCGAGGGCGCCGCCCAGCAGGTCGCGCGCGCCGTGCGCGGCTTCGGCGCGATGGCGCCCGACGGGCCGGTTCCCCGCCCCGACCTGCTGATCGTCGGACGCGGCGGCGGGTCGATCGAGGACCTCTGGGCGTTCAACGAGGAGGAGGTGGTCCGCGCGATCGCCGAATCGCCGATCCCGGTGATCTCCGCCGTGGGGCACGAGACCGACACCACGCTGGCCGACTTCGCCGCCGACCGGCGCGCGCCGACCCCGACCGCGGCGGCCGAGATGGCGGTGCCGGTGCGCGCCGACCTCGCCCATCATGTCCGCGAGCTGGGCGCCCGCGCCGAGCGGCTGGCGCGCCGCTATCGCGAGCGGGCGGGCGAGCGGTTCGAGGCCGTGGCCGAGCGCTTCCCCGCGCTCGACAGCCTGTTCGCCGGGCAGCAGCAGCGGCTCGACGACGTCGCCGACCGGCTGCCCCGCGCGCTCGGCCAGCGGATCGCCGAAGCGCGCGGCGACCTCGCCCATGCGGCGGGCGCGCTGCGGCCCTCGCTGCTCGACCGCAAGCTCGACCGGGCGCGCGACCGGCTCGAGGCGATCCGGCTGACCGACCGGCCGATCCGGGCGCGGATCGCCGACGGCCAGGTCGCGCTCGAACGGTTGTGGCGGATCGCCGAGCAGCTCCATCCCGACAAGCCGCTGCAGCGCGGCTATGTCCGCGTCGAGAAGCGCGGTGGCGGGGTGCTGACCGATGCCGCGACGGCGCGCGCGGCGGGGCTGCTGACGCTGCATTTCGCCGACGGTGCGCTCGATGCGCGGGTCGAGAATGGCGGAAAGGCGCCGGCCGCAAAGCCCCGGAGCGACGGCGAGGACGCCCCGCGCCAGCAAAATCTCTTTTAGTCGGCCGCCCGAAGGCCCATATTCGCGGGCGGAGGAGATCGTCATGCTGATGAATGCGGGCCGCCGGGCCCGACTCAACTATCTTGCCAACGGCTTCCGCGTGCTGGTGTCGGGCGATCACGTCGTCTGCGCGGTATCCGGGGCGGCGATCCCGCTCGACGAGCTGCGCTACTGGAGCGTCGCGCGGCAGGAAGCCTATCTCAGCGCGGTCGAGGCGACGAAGGCGGAGCAGCAGGGTTGAGATCGGCCGGGGGCGGCCGCCGGGGCCGCTGGCGCGCCGCGTTGCTGGCGCTGCCGCTCGCGGGTTGCACCCCTGCGCTGATCCCGCCCGCGGCGCCCGTCCCGCCCCCCGTTCCGGCGCCGCGCATCGTCGACGGTGCCGATTTCCACCTGTCGGGCGCGATCGAGCAGGGAGGCCTCGCCATGGGCATCGCCCCGGCCGGAACCGCCGCGCTGCTGTTCGACGGCGCGCCGATCGGCCTTGCCGCCGACGGCCGCTTCATCGTCGCCTTCGACCGGGACGCTCCGCCGGTCGCCCGGATCGAGGCGCAACTGGCCGACGGCACGATCCTGCGCCGCTCGCTGGCGGTCGCACCGCATGGCTGGAAGCTCGAATCGCTGCCGACCCTGCCGCGCGGCACCACGCCGACCCCGGAATTCCTCGCCCGCCGCAAGGTCGAGCTCGACCAGATCGCCGCCGCCCGCGCGCTCGACACCGGCAGCAGCGGCTGGCGCCAGCGCTTCATCTGGCCGGTCACGGGACGGATCAGCGGGGTGTTCGGGTCCCAGCGCATCTATGCCGGCGAGCCCGGGGCCTATCATTCGGGGGTCGACGTCGCCCGGCCGACCGGAACGCCGATCGTCGCCCCGGCCGACGGCGTCGTCATCCTCGCCGCCGCCGCGCCTTTCACGCTGGAGGGCAATCTGCTGATGATCGACCATGGCATGGGCCTCAACTCGGCTTTCCTCCACCTCTCGCGGATCGACGTGAAGGTCGGCCAGGCGGTCAGACAGGGCGAGGTGCTGGGCGCGATCGGCATGACCGGCCGCGCCACTGGCCCGCACATGCACTGGGCGATCAAATGGCGCGATGCACGGATCGATCCGGCGCCATTGGCGGGGCCAATGGAACGGTAGTTTGTTTGGCCCGCTTTCGCGGGCGGCCCTCAGGCGCCGGGCGCCGGGCCTCCGCCCGGCTTGGCTTTCCTCGCATAAGCTCGGGCGGCCGCCACGGCTCGCTTTGCGAGCCGATCTCCGCCTACGGACTGCCCCCGGCAGTCCGCGGACCGGCTTCGATCCTTGCGGGACGCTGGCGCGTCCCGACGCAGAGCTGATCGTCGGAGCCTGCCGAGGCTCCGCAAGCGCGAACGCGCGCCCGAGCTTATGCGAGGATAGCCAAGGTCGCGGATGCGACCGCCGGCGCCTGAGGCCAAACAAAAACCTAACCTTTATTCCACCCGGCGGAAACGCACGCCGCGGTTGATCCCGACCTGGCCCAGATAGCTGCCCAGGCTCGCCTTCTTGATGCGCACCTTGTCGCCGGAACGCGGCGCGTCGTTGAGCGCGCTCATCGTTTCCCAGGTGCCGCCGTCGACCAGGCTCAGCGACCAGTTGCCGCCGCCGATCATGCGGGCCGCCTGTACGCTGCTCTGCAGTTCGGTGATCGCGTCCTTGTCGTCGCCCTCCTCCTTGTCGCCGCCGCCGAACAGGCCGATCTTGGGCAGGGTGAAGCCGAACAGCGACTTCCGCGTCTCGCGGATTTCCTTGCGGTCGACGACCACCAGGTCCTTCTTCGCCTCTGCCTGTTCGAGCGCGCTGGCCGACTGGTCGTAGCAGGCGAGCCGGGCCGCATTGTCGGTGATGGCGCGGCAGTTCAGGAGGTTGCGGAACAGTTCGGGCCGCTCATGCGTCTTTTCCGCCGATGCGGGCGCCGTAACGGCAAGGGCCGCCGCGAGAATGACCATGTGCCTGAGCGCCCCAACCATCGCTATTCTCCTGATCTTGAAACATTATAACCATCGTCAGCGGTAACAAAGCAACGAGATTTCGCGACTGTTGCATAAATACGACAACACCGCCGCAACGTGTCCCGCGGATGAACCTGCGCTTTACAGCCTGATCGCATTTCTTGCACATCTGCACCATGCCTTCATGGGCGGATGATGGTGTGCCAGCGCCCTCATCCCTCCAGGAAGGTTGAGCGTGGGACGCGACATCGGCCCCGCTCACTCCAGAAAAGGGACTGGAAAGTGATCAATAATTTCAACAAGGTCAGCCGCTTCGGGCTGGGCTGCAGCGCTGTCGCGCTCAGCATCGCTGCCTTCGCGAGCGCGCCCGCGTTCGCGCAGGGAGCCCCCGCCGCCGAGGAAGAGGGCCAGGTCATCATCGTCACCGGTTCGCGCATTCCGCAGCCGAACCTGACCAGCGCCGCGCCCGTCACCGTCGTCGGCAGCCAGGAGATCAAGCTGCAGGGCACGACCCGCACCGAGGATCTCCTCAACAGCCTGCCGCAGGTGTTCGGCGACCAGGGCGGTAACCTCGCCAACGGCGCGACCGGCACCGCCACCGTCAACCTGCGCAACCTCGGGCCGGAGCGCACGCTCGTCCTGATCAACGGCCGCCGCCTGATGCCGGGCGACCCGACCTCGTCGGCCGCCGACCTCAACTTCATCCCGGCCGCGCTCGTCAAGAACGTCGAAGTGCTGACCGGTGGCGCCTCGTCGACCTATGGTTCGGACGCGGTCGCCGGCGTCGTCAACTTCATCATGGACACCGACTTCGAAGGGTTCAAGATCGACGGCCAGTACAGCCTCTACCAGCACAACAACAGCAACGACACGCTGAAGGACGCGCATGCGCGTCGCGGCTTCCCCTTCCCGTCGGGCAACACCGTCAACGGCGGCACCATCGACGTCACGGTCGCCTTCGGCGGCAAGTTCGGCGACGACGACCAGGGCCACTTCATGGCCTATGCCGGCTACCGCAAGCTGAAGGCGGTCACCCAGAACAAGTATGACTATTCGTCGTGCGCCTCGCAGGTGACTGCGGCGGGCGCGATCAACTGCGGCGGCTCGGCCACCTCGCCGAACGGCACTTTCTTCGACTGGGCGTCGAACACCTACCAGATCGGTGCGAACCGCACCTTCCAGCCGGGCTTCACGCCGTACAACTTCGCGCCGCTGAACTATTTCCAGCGTCCGGACGAGCGCTACACCGCCGGCGTCTTCGCCGACTACGAGATCAGCCCGGCCTTCCATCCGTACATGGAAGCGATGTTCATGGACGACCGCACGGTCGCCCAGATCGCGGAATCGGGCAACTTCGGCAACACGCTGAGCGTCAACTGCGACAACCCGCTGCTTTCGTCGCAGCAGCTCGCGATCGCCTGCGCTCCCGAGAACCTGGTGACCCGCCTGACCGAGACCGGCTTCCCGCTGGTCGACGAAGGCGCGCCGCCGCTGACCTTCTATGATCCGGTCACCGGCACGCCGTACAACCGCGGCTTCCTCCAGGCGCTGCGCCGCAACGTCGAGGGCGGTCCGCGCCAGGACGACCTGCAGCACACCAGCTTCCGCATCGTCGGCGGCATGCGCGGCGAGATCAGCCCGGCCTGGTCGTACGACACCTCCTATGTGTTCGGCCGCACCAACTTCTCCGAGACCTATCTGAACGAGTTCTCGGCATCGCGCCTGAACAACGCCATCGACGTCATCATCGATCCGCGCACCGGCCTGCCGGCCTGCCGCGTGTTCGTCTCGGGCGTCGACACCAACTGCCGTCCGTACGACATGTTCTCGCTCGGCGGCGTGACCCAGGACGCGCTGGGCTATGTCCAGACCCCGGGCTTCCAGCGCGGCAACACGCAGGAGCGGGTGTTCAACGCCAACCTCACCGGCACGCTCGGCGAATATGGCATCAAGACCCCGTGGGCGGAGCAGGGCCTCGGCATCAACGTCGGCGTCGAGTACCGCAAGGAATCGCTCGAGCTGAAGACCGACGTGGCGTTCCAGACCGGCGATCTCACCGGCCAGGGCGCGGCGACGCTCCCGGTCAAGGGCTCGTTCGACGTCAAGGAAGTGTTCGGCGAGTTCCAGCTGCCGATCGTCCAGGACGGCTTCATCAAGGAACTGTCGGTCGAAGGCGGCTACCGCTATTCGCACTACAACACCGGCGTGAACACCGACACCTACAAGCTCGCGCTGAGCTTCCAGCCGGTTTCGGACCTGAAGTTCCGCGCCAGCTATAACCGTGCGGTCCGCGCGCCGAACGTCCAGGACCTGTTCGCACCGGTTCGCGTCGCCCTCAACGGCAACAGCGATCCCTGCGCCGACGGTTCGGCCACGGCCGCCCAGTGCGCCCTTACCGGTCTCAACCCGGCCAACTATCCGGTCGCGGGCAACCCGGCCGGCCAGTTCAACGGTCTGATCGGCGGCAACCCGAACCTGAAGCCGGAGAAGTCGACCACGAAGACGATCGGCCTGGTCTTCCAGCCGAGCTTCTTCCGAGGCTTCAGCGCCACGATCGACGGCTACGACATCAAGGTGACGAACAACATCAGCACCTATGGCCAGGACGTGACGATCCAGCAGTGCATCAACACTGGCGATCCGACCTTCTGCTCGCTGATCCATCGCGACGCCACCGGCTCGCTGTGGCGTTCGGCCAACGGCTATATCGAGGACCTCAACCGGAACATCGGCAGCGTCAAGACGCGCGGTGTCGACGTCGGCGTCAACTACTCGACCCGCCTGGGCGCGAACTCGCTGTCGTTCAACCTGCAGGGTACCTATCTTGACAAGTTCAAGACCGACACCGGCATCCCGGGCGTCGCGGCTTATGACTGCGCCGGCTACTACGG
The DNA here is from genome assembly GCF_900167915.1 of Rhizorhabdus histidinilytica. GTDB lineage: Bacteria > Pseudomonadota > Alphaproteobacteria > Sphingomonadales > Sphingomonadaceae > Rhizorhabdus > Rhizorhabdus histidinilytica. The sequence continues at coordinate 109,060 of NZ_FUYM01000005.1, forward strand.
CCTGGTCTGCGGCACGCCGGCTCCCAAGTGGCGCCACAAGGCCCGCGTGACCTACAACATGGAGAACGGCTTCGGCCTGTCGCTCGCATGGCGTTACTTCGGCGACGTCAAGCTCGACCGGTCCAGCTCGAACACCACGCTGAACGGGGCCTTCTCGCCGTTCAACCGGAAGATCAAGGCCGAGAGCTATTTCGATCTCGCCGCGACCTTCAACCTGAACGACTCCTACACCTTCCGTCTGGGCGTCCAGAACCTGCTCGACAACGATCCGCCGATCATCGGCGCGAACGGCACGTCGTCGGTCATCAACGCCTGCACCGCGGTGTTCTGTTCGGGCAACACCTTCCCGAACGTGTACGACTCGATGGGTCGCTACATCTACGCCGGCATCACGCTCAACTTCTGATCGTTGGGCTGACGCCAGAGGAGGCGGTGGGGGCGACCCCGCCGCCTCTTTCTTTTGGCGGTCGGCGACCTAAGGTATTCGCCATGGCTTCCTCCTCCCCGTCCGCCGAACTGCAGCGGTCCGCCGACGCCGCCGCTGCGCGGGGCGCGCTGGGCGAGGCGCTGGCGCTGCTCGACCGGGCCGCCGCGATCGAGCCGGGCAGCTTCGACCTGCACCTCAAGCGGGCGGCGCTCCACCGCGCGGCGCGCAACCCTGCCGCAGCGCTCGACGCGGTCGGCGCGGCGCTCGCCGTCTCGCCGCTCGACTTCATGGCGCTGATGCTCCGCGCCGGCCTCAAGGAACAGCTCGGCCAGGACGATGCCGGCGAGGCCTATGGCCAGGCGCTGGCGCAGAAGCCCGCGTCGATCGCCAACCCCCAGCTCGCCGCCGCCGTACAGCGTGGCGAGGAAGTCCGCGATCGCTGGATCGCGGCGCGGGATGCCCGGCTCGTCGCCGCCATGGCCGCCGCCGAAGCGCAGGCCGACGGCGAGGAAGCGGCGCGTATCGCCCGCTTCCGCAGCAATGCGCTGCGCCGCACCCGCGTCTGGCACGCCGAGCCGACCCATTTCCATTTCCCCGGTCTCGTCGAACGCGAGTTCCACGACCGCAGCCTGTTCCCCTGGCTCGCCGAGCTGGAAGCCGCGACCGACGTCGTCCAGGCGGAGTTCGAGGCGGTTGCCGCCGCCGAGCGGGCCGAACTGGTCCCCTATATCCAATATCCCGACGGCGCCCCGCTCGCGCAGTGGAAGGCGCTCAACCACAACCGCGACTGGACCGCCATCCACCTCTGGCAATATGGCCGCCGGATCGAGGCGAACGCGCGCCATTGCCCGCGGACGATGGCGCTGATCGCCGGCTTCCCCCAACCACGGATCGGCGGCTGCTCGCCCAATGCGATGTTCTCGCTGCTGGCGCCGGGAACCAGCATCCCGCCGCACCACGGCGTCGCCAACACCAGGCTGGTCTGCCATCTGCCGCTGATCGTCCCCGACGGTTGCCGTTTCCGCGTCGGTGCGGAAACGCGGCCGTGGAAGCGCGGCGAGGCATGGGTGTTCGACGACACGATCGAGCATGAGGCGACGAACCCGAGCGATGCGTTGCGCGTGATCCTGATCATCGACGTCTGGCATCCCGGATTGAGCGCGGCCGAGCAGGCGGCGGTGACGGCCCTGCTCGAGGCCGAGAGCGGCGTGGTGGCGCAGGGGCTGTGACGATGATCGACGATCTGGTGGCGCGGCTGAAGCTGCGCCCGTCCGACACGGCGGCGGCCGAGCAACTTGCCTCGATCGCGCTCGACGCCGGGGCGGAGGAGACGGCGCTCCCGCTCGTCATCGCCGCCGCCGAGCGGCACCGCGACAATGGCCGGCTGTGGCAATGGACCGGGCTGCTCCACCGCGCGCTCGGCGAGCATGACAAGGCGCTTCCAGCGTTCAACGCGGCCGCGAAGGCGGCGCCCTCCGACGCCAGCATCGCCCAGGGCCGCGCCCAGGTCGCGCTCGAGGCGGGGATCGACGCGGTCGACCTGTTCGACGCGGCGATCGCGCTGGCGCCCGCCAATGGCGATCTGCTGCTGGGCCGCGCCGCCGCCCGGGTCGCCGCCGGCGACGCGGCCCGCGCGATGGCCGAGATCGAGGCGCTGATCGCGCAGCATCCCGGCTGGTATCCCGGCCATGACCGGCTGATCCAGCTCCGCTGGATGATGGGCGATCGCGATCGTGCGACCGAGCTGGTCGAGCGCACCGTCGCCGCCCATCCGGGCGACCTCACCCTGTGGCGCATCCTGCTCGCCGCGCTGGTCAACGCCGGGCGCTACGACGCGGTGCTGGACGCGGTCCGGCGCGGCCGCGCGACGCTCGGCGAACAGCTCACCTTCACAGCGAACGAGGCGATCGCGCTGTCTGAGACCGGCGCCGTCGCCGAGGCCGACCGGCTGTTCGCGCTGCTGACTCGCGCCGACGACCTGTCGGTCGCGGTCCGCCACGTCCGCCATCTGCTGCGCACCCAGCGGATCGACGCGGCGTTGCCGATCATCGAGCGCTGGGCGAGCCCGCAGGGCGACCGGCGCGGCCTGTGGCCCTATGCCGCGATCGCCTGGCGGCTGACAGGCGATCCACGCGCCGCCTGGCTGGAGGACGACCCCGCCTTCGTCCGGGTGATCGACCTCGCCGACCGCCTTCCCGATCTCGACCGTCTCGCCGCCGTGCTGCGCGGGCTGCACCGCGCCAAGGGCGAGCATCTCGACCAGTCGGTGCGCGGCGGCACCCAGACCGACGGCCCCTTGTTCAGCCGGATCGAGCCCGAGATTCGCGCGCTGCGGGCCGTGATCCTCGACGCGGTGGCGGCCCATATCGCCCAGCTCCCCGATCCCGATCCGGATCATCCGCTGCGGGCCTATGGCCGCCCGGCGCGCCCGCGCTTCGCGGGCTCCTGGTCGGTGCGGCTGACCGGGGAGGGGCATCACGCCAACCACGTCCACCCCGCCGGGCTGATCAGCTCGGCCTTCTACCTGACGGTGCCCGACGCGGTGCGCGACGGTGGAACCGAAGGCTGGCTGACCCTCGGCAGCCCGCAGGCCGAGCTTGGTCTTCCGATCGAGCCCTATAGGGTGGTCGAGCCGCGCCCCGGCCGCCTCGTCCTCTTCCCCTCGACCATGTGGCACGGCACCCGGCCGTTTCGCGACGGCGAACGCCTGACCGTCGCATTCGACATCGCCCTTCCCCTCTGCTGAGAGAGCCAATGACCCTGCCGCCCCCGCATCTTTCGCCGATTTTCGCCCGCATCAAGATCGGCGACCTGCCCGGCGCCCGCACCGCGGCCGAGCAGATCTTGCGCTCGCTGCCCACCGATCAGCCGCTGCTGGCGCTGGCGGGGATGCTCGCCTGCCGCACCGGCGACCTGGCCGGCGGCATCACCCGGCTGCGCGAGGCGCTGAAGCTCGCGCCGGGCGACCAGTCGACCCGCAACAACCTCGTCCGCGCCCTGATCGAGACCGGATCGCTCGACGAGGCGGCCGAGGCCTGCGCGGGCGGCGAGCGCGATCCGAAGATGCTGCGCCTGTCGGCCTATATCGAGCATCAGCGCGGCCATCTCGATCGCGCGGTGGCCGACTATGAGGCGGTGGTCGCGGCGCTTCCCGACGATTTCGAGAGCTGGAACAACCTCGGCAATCTCTACGCCGCGACCGGCCATGGCGAGCGGGCCGAGGCACCGTTGCGCCGGGCGATCGCGCTCCGGCCCGACGTCGCATTGCCCTACCTCAACCTCGCCAAGCTGCTCGGCGGGCTGCTGCGGCCCGAGGACGCCGCCGAGCTGCTCCGCACCGCCGCTGCCGCGATCCCCGACAATGCCGAGATCCGTGCCGAGCTAGGCCTCGCCGAAGCCGTGCTCGGCCATTTCGACGCAGCCGAGCGGGCCTATCGTGCGGCGATCGACCTGTCCCCCGGCTTCACCCCGGCGTGGCTCGACCTCGCCGTGCAGCTCGACAGCCTCAACAAGGTCGACGCATTGGCGGCACTGGCGGACGAGGCGCGAGCGAAGGGCATCGGCGATGCCGAGGGGATCGGTTTCATCGAGGCCGCGGCGCTGCGCCGCCGGGGAGCGCATGCCGACGCGCTGGTGATCGCCCGGCGCATCCCGGAGACGATCAACCCGGTCCGGCGCCACCAGCTCGTCGGCGAACTGGCCGACCGGACGGGCGACGCCGATCTCGCCTTCGAGGCCTTTGCCGCGATGAATGCGGCGGCCCGCGCCCAGGCTCATCCCGAAGCGCTCGGCCCCGCCTTCATCGACGAGATCATCGGTAACGGCGAACGGTTGACGCCGGCCCGCGTCGCGGCGTGGAGCAAGGTCGAAATCGATCCCGCGCCGCCCGCGCCGATCTTCCTGGTCGGCTTCCCGCGCTCGGGGACCACGCTGCTCGACACGCTGCTGATGAACATCCCCTCGCTCCATGTGCTGGAGGAGCTGCCCGTCGTCCGCGCGGTGCAGCGCGCGCTCGGCGATCCCGACCGGCTCGACGAGCTGACCAGCGCCGAGGCCAATGCCCTGCGCCGGACCTATTTCGAGACGCTCGACGGCCTAGCGCCGCCCGCGCCAGGGCAGCGGGTCGTGGACAAATTCCCGCTGCACATGGCGCGGATGGCGGTGATCCACCGGCTGTTCCCCGACGCCAAGGTGATCTTCGTCGAGCGGCATCCGTGCGACTGTGTGCTCAGCGGCTTCATGTCGAGCTTCGAACTCAATCCCGCTATGCTGAGCTTCACCTCGCTCGAAGGCGCGGCAAAGCTCTACGACGCCGCCGCGACCGCCTGGACGCGGGCCGAAGCGCTGCTGCCGATCGACGTCTGCCGAATTCGCTACGAGACGATGATCGGGGATCTGGAGGGCGAGATGCGCCGGCTGCTCGACTTCCTGGGCATCGCCTGGGACGACGCCGTCCTCGACAACCGCAGCAGCGCGGCCCGCCGCGAGCATATCCGCACCGCCAGCTATGCGCAGGTCACCGAACCGATCTACAACCGTGCGATCGGCCGCTGGGAACGCTATCGGTCGCAGATGGCCGACATCCTGCCTACCCTCGCCCCGTGGGCCGAGAAGATGGGCTATAAGGTCTGAACGTCGCCGTTCGCCGACGCCGAACGGAAAAGGACCGGGACATCATCGACGCCCCGGCCCTTTTCACGCGGATCAGTTGTTCTTGTAGCGGCCGCCCTGATTCTGCTCGAGCTGCATCCGGGTGAGACGGCGATCCTCGTCCCACTGGGCCTTGGTCATGCAGCGCTTGGTCTTGGCGAGGCGGCTGCCGATCACCGGCTCGGAACGGCAGATCATCCTGTCGGGATTGCTCTTGTCGGCCTTCTGGTTCGGCTCTTCGGCGTGGCTCGCGACCGACAGACCGGCCGTGGCGATCAGGGCAAGATAAGCAAGCGACTTCATCAGGCGTGATTCCCAAAATAGACGTGTCGTAACAGAATAACACGGAGCCATTGGCCGGTCATCCGCTTTTGCATCCATCGCGGGGACATCGCGCGTCGCGCCCCAATCGTTCCGCTCAGTCCTCGGCGGCCTTTGACTGGAGCTGGATGTAATTCTGGATGCCCATCCGCTCGATCATCTCGAACTGGGTCTCCAGCGTATCGACATGCTCCTCCTCGGATTCAAGAATCGACTGGAGCAGGTCGCGGGTCACATAGTCGCGGACCTGCTCGCAATAGGCGATGCCGTCGCGAAGCTGCGGAATCGCGTCGTTCTCCAGCGCGAGGTCGGCCTTGAGGATCTCCTCGACCGTCTCGCCGATCCGCAGCCGGCCGAGCATCTGGAAATTGGGCAGGCCGTCGAGGAACAGGATGCGTTCGGCAAGCCGGTCGGCATGCTTCATCTCGTCGATCGATTCCTCATATTCGAACTTCGCCAGCTTCGCGATGCCCCAATGGTTGAGCATGCGGTAATGCAGGAAGTACTGGTTGATCGCGGTCAGCTCGTTCTTGAGCGTCTCGTTGAGGATGTCGATGACCTTAGGATCACCCTTCATGTCGGCCTCCGTAAAATATCATCGCCGCTACTAGGTTAGCTTGACGGCAATGAAAAGAGGGCGGATGAATATTGTTCCAGAAAAATCCAAATAAAAGAATTACTTGAGAGCAATAGTCATTCGCAATCCGGCTATGGCTCTTCATTCGCAGGAACGAAAAAGGCCGCCCGGAGGCGGCCTTTTCGAACATCGTCGCTTCCCCGATCAGGCGCCGACGCTTTCCTCGTCGATGATCGAGCGGGCGAAGGGGAGGCACTGGCCGCAGCGCGGGCGGCGCCCGAGTGTCTCATAGGCGCTGCGTGGACAGCTCGCCCCCTTGCGGACGGCGTCGCGCACCTGGTTTTCCTTGATCGCGTTGCAGACACACACAACCATGCGGCACCTCTTCGAATCATCAGATAGCGCTATTGCAACTGACTATCAATAGAGATCGCGAGCACTGCCTTCCTTCCGTCGCTTTTCCAGGCTTCCCTTGTCCGCACGCAAGCCCTAGGCCCCGCGCGATGGCCGACTCCGCACCCCGGCGCAGAGCGCGAATCGCCGCCGCCTTCGGCGGGGCCGACAGCTATGAGTCGGCAGCGCTGGTCCAGCGGGAGGCCGCCGACCGGCTGGCCGGGCGGATCGCGGCGCTGTCCCTCCCTCGAAATCCGCGCATCCTCGAACTGGGCTGCGGCACCGGTTTCCTGACCCGCGCGATCGATCGCGCGATCGGCCCGGCGCGCTGGACGATCAGCGACGTCGCCCCGGCGATGGTCGATCGCGCCCGCGTCGCGCTGGGTCTCGACGCCGACTATCGAGTGATCGACGGCGAAGCGGTCGACCCGGCGATCGGTCGGTTCGACCTGATCGCTTCGGGCATGGCCTTCCAATGGTTCGCCGACCTGCCAGGCGCGATCGCGCGGCTCGCCGCGCTGCTGACGCCCGGCGGCGCGATCGCCTTCTCGACCATGGCCGAGGGAAGCCTTGTCGAATGGGCGGAGGCACTGGCGGCCGAGCGTCTGCCGTCGGGCATCCCTGCCTATCCGGGCGCCGCCGCGCTCGCGGCGATGGCCCCGGCGGGACTGACGGCCGAGGTCGCGATCGCCGACTTGTCCGAACGGCAGGCCGACGCCCGGACCTTCCTGCACGGCCTCAAGACGATCGGCGCGGGCACCGCCGCGCCCGGCTATCGCCCGCTGCCGCCCGCCGCGCTGCGCCGTGCGATGGCACGCTTCGACGCGGGGCCGCGCCGCGTCACCTATCGAATCGGTTTCTGCCTGCTGCGCGCTCCCTGACCGGCGCGCCTTACGCTCAAAGATGATGAGTGCAGAAGGCCAGCAGCAGGATGAGCGGGATCGGAACGCCGATCAGCCAGAGCAGGATAGAACGCATGACGACGGGTCCTCCATCAGGAGGTCCAACCCGCGAGAGCGTCAAAGGCTCCGCGTCACCGGGCGGCGAGGGCGGCGCGCATCTCCTCGCCGAGCAGCTCGACCAGCTCGGCGGCGGGCATGCTGCGCGCGAGCGGGACGGCCTGCCCCGCCCATTGCGCGCCATAGCCGGTCTCGCCCTTCGCCTTGGCGGCGGCGTTGAGCGCCTTGCCCGCGTCATAAGCGACCGGATAGGGCGCCACCTCGGCGGGATCGGGGTCGATCGCGGTGAAGCGGTTGACGATCGACCGGGCCGGCCGGCCCGAGATGGCGCGCGTCATCACCGTCCGCTCGGCCGTCGCCAGCGCGGCGCGATAGCCCTGGTCCGCCGCGGATTCGGGGCAGCCGACGAAGGCGGTACCGAGCTGCGCCGCCTGTGCACCGAGGGTCAGCGCCGCTGCGATGCCGGCGCCATCCATGATTGCGCCTGCGGCGATCACCGGCCGGTCGAGCGAGCGGACCAGCAGCCGGGTGAGCGCCATGGTGCCGAGCCGCTCGTCCGGCCCGTCGGGATCGAAGATCCCGCGATGGCCGCCCGCCTCATAGCCCTGCGCCACCACCGCCTCGATCCCGGCGGCGGCGATCGCGCGCGCTTCGGCGAGGCTGGTCGCACTGGCGAACAGGATGATGCCCGCGTCGTGCAGCGCGGCGATGCGGTCGGCGCCAGGCAGGCCGAAATGGAAGCTGACGATCGCCGGCCGGGTATCGAGCAGCATCGCCAGCATCGCGTCGTCTTCGGCGAAGCTGCGATAGATCTCCTCCAGCCTGGCCGGCGGTTCCGCGCCATAGGCCGCGAAATGGGGCCGCAGCCGATCGATCCAGCCGGCCTCGCGCGCCGCGTCGCGGACGGCCGGGCGATGGCAGAAGAGGTTGACGTTGAACGCACGATTGGTGGCGCCGCGCGCCGCCTCGATCATCTCGCGCGCGGCTTGCGCGCCGACCGCGCCCAACCCCATCGAGCCGAGCCCGCCCGCATTGGACACCGCGGCCGCCATGGCGGGGGTCGAGGTACCGGCCATCGGCGCCTGGATGATCGGCAGGGTCAGGCCGAGACGGTCGGCGAGCGGGGTCATGGCATCACCCGCTGTTGCGCAGCGCGGTCGCGATCGCGTTGATCGAGAGCTGGATGCCCTCGCGGACGCGGGGGTCGTCCTCGCCCGCGCGATGGCGCTTGAGCAGCTCGATCTGGAGCAGGTTCAGCGGCTCGATATAAGGCAGGCGCAGGCGGATCGACTGGTCGAGCGACGGATTCTTCTGGAGCAGCCGGGTCTGGCGCGTGACCGACAGCAGCGCCTCCTGCGTCCGCTGCCAGCCGTCGCGAATGCGGCCGAAGATGTCGCGGCCCATCGCCTCGTCCTCGACCAGCGCGACATAGCGTTCGGCGATGTCCATATCCGACTTGGCAAGAACCATCTCGAGATTGGCGAGGGTCGACTGGAAGAAGGGCCAGGCCTCGAGCATCTCGCGCAGCAGGCCGATGTCCTTGAAGCCCTTGAGACCGTGGCCGACGCCGTACCAGCCGGGCAGCATCACCCGCGCCTGCGACCAGCTGAATACCCAGGGGATGGCGCGCAGGTCCTCGATGCGGTCGCTCCTGGTCCGGCTCGCCGGTCGCGACCCGATCTTGAGGTCGGCGATCTCGGCGATCGGCGTCATCTGGCGGAAGAAGGTGCGGAAGCCGTCGGTCTCGTAAACGAGGGCGCGATAGGCCTTGAACGCGTTGGCCGATATCTCGTCCATCGCCGCGAAGAAGCGCTTGGCGTCCTTGGGCTGGAGCGCATCCTCCTCCAGCGTGGCGAGCAGCGTGGCCGAGGCCATTGCCTCCAGATTGGCGGCGGCGCTCTCGCGCGTGCCATATTTGGCGGCGATCACCTCGCCCTGCTCGGTGATGCGGATGCGGCCCTGCACGGTGCCGTGGGGCTGGGCGAGGATCGCCGCGAAGCTCGACCCGCCGCCGCGTCCGACCGCGCCGCCGCGACCGTGGAAGAGCTGGATCGCACTGTTGGCCTTGGCGAACACCGGCTTGAGCGCGCTCGACGCCTCGTGCAGGCTCCACACCGAGGTGAGATAGCCGCCGTCCTTGTTCGAATCCGAATAGCCGACCATCACCTCCTGATGGCCGCGCGCGGCGGTGATCGCCGCCACCTCGGGCAGCGCGAACCACTGCGTCATCACCTCGGGCGCGCGTTCGAGGTCGCCGATCGTCTCGAACAGCGGCACCGCCATGATCGCCGCGGTCGGCGGATCGCCGGGCACGAACAGCCCGGCCTCCTTGAGGAGGATGTTGACCTCTAGCATGTCCGACACGCTCTCGGCCTTCGAGATCAGATAGGTGGTGATCGCCTCGGGCCCGTAGCGGCGATGCGCTTCGGCGGCGGCCTCGACGATCGCGAGCTCGGACAGCGTCTCGTCGGCATAGGTCCCGAACGGGGTGCGCAGCAGCCGCTTGGACGCAAGCTCGCTCCGCAGCAGCGCGACGCGCGCCGGTTCGTCGAGCGCGCCATAATCCGGCTCGACCCCGGCGACCTTGAGCAGATCGGCGACGACCCGCTCGTGGACGTCGGCGTTCTGGCGCATGTCGAGCGTCGCGAGATGGAAGCCGAAGGTCTCGACCGCGCGGATCAGCCGGCCGAGCGCTCCGTTGCCCGCGAGCGAGCCCGCGCCGGTGCGGTTGAGCGCATGGGCGATCTCAACCAGATCGGCGCGGAGCGCGGCCGGGTCCTCATAGGCGCCGCCCTCGGCATCGGTCGCGGGCAGCCGCGCCGGCTTGCGGCCGGTGAGCTTCTCATAGGTCTTGGATAGCCGCGAATAAATGCCGGTGATCGCGCGGCGATAGGGCTCGTCGCTGCGGGTCGAGCTCTTGTCGCCCGACGCCTCGGCGAGCTTCTCGACCTCCCAGGTCACCTCGGCCAGCTCGGTCGAGATCGACAGCTCCGCGCCCAGCTCGTGCAGCTCGCGCAGATAATAGCCGATCACCGTCTCGGCCGCGCGCGACAGGGCGAGGCGCAGCGAGTCGGCGGTGACGAAGGGATTGCCGTCGCGGTCGCCGCCGATCCAGCTTCCGGGCCTGAGAAAGCTCGCCGGGCGATGGCCGAGCGCGCGCTGCCAGCGCGAATAGAGCGCGGGGAGCGTCGGCAGGAAGATGTCGCGCAGATAGGCGAGTGCGGTCTCCACCTCGTCGGCGACGTAGAGCCGCTCGCGGCGCAGCGGCCGGGTCTGCCAGAGCAGGGCGATCTGCCGGTAGATCGCCTGGTCGATCAGATCGCCGTCGACCGTCTCGATCCGGCCGATATCCTTGAGCATCATCAGCTCGGCGATCTTGTTGCGGTGGTCGATCATGCTCTTGCGCCGCACCTCGGTCGGGTGGGCGGTGAGCACCGGCACGATCAGCGCCTGGTCGAGCATCTCGACCACCTTGGCGCGCGAGATGCCCTCCTTCTCCAGCCGGTCGAGCGCGGCGGCGACGTCGGCGCCCGGCTCGGCGGCGACACCCTGCCGGTCCTCGGCGAGGTTGGCGAGCATCGAGAACAGCATGAAGCCGCGCACGAAGGCGAGCGTGTCGTCGAGGGTCAGCGCGCCGAGCCCCGAATCGATCTCGTGCGAGCCGACGATGCCGCGCGCCCGATCAACCGAGGCCGAGCGGATATATTCGATCCGCCGGAACAGCGCCTCGCCGCCATAGACGCGGATCACGTCGCCGAGCAGACGGCCGAGAAAGCGGATGTCGGGGTTCTGGGTGATGGGCGGCGTGCTGGACATCGCGCGATGCTGCGACGCAATAAAAATCAGGTCAACCTTTGATTGGCCTCAGGCGCCGGCGGTCACATCCGTGACCTTGGCTATCCTCGCATGAGCTCGGACGCGCGTTCGCGCTTGCGGAGTCCTGTCGGGCTCCGACGATCAGCTCTGCGTCGGGACGCGCCAGCGTCCCGCAAGGATCGGAGCCATCCGCGGACTGCCGGGGGCAGTCCATAGGCGGAGATCGGCTCGCGAAGCGAGCCGTGGCGGCCGCTCGAGCTTATGCGAGGATAGCCAAGCGGGCGGATGCCCGCGCCGGCGCCTGAGGCCAATCAAAACAATTCATCCAGGAAATCCCGCATCGCCCGCCAGCTTCGCCGGTCGGCGTCGGGGCTGTACATCCCCTCGCGCGCGGGGTTGGTGAAGCCGTGGACGGTGTGGCCATAGGCGTGGACCTGCCAGTCGACCTTGGCCTCGCTCATCTCCTTCGCCAGGCCGAGCACCGTCTCGGGCGGGTCGAGCGGGTCGTCCCAGCCGTGCAGGACGAGGACCTTGGCGGTGATCGCGGCGTTCGGGAAGGGCGGTGCGTCGTAGAGGCCGTGGAAGCTCGCCACGCCGGCGACATCGGCGCCCGAGCGGGCGAGGTCGAGCACGCATTTGCCGCCGAAGCAGAAGCCGATCGCCGCGACGCGCGCCGGATCGGCCGGCGCGCCGATCCCTCGCGCCGCGTCGAGCGCGACCAGCAGCCGTTCCTTGAGCAGGCCGCGATCGGCGTTGAGCCCGTCCATCGCCGCGCGGGCGCCGTCGAAATCGGCCGGCCAGTGGCCGAGGCCGTAGAGATCGATCGCCACCGCGACATAGCCCAGCTCGGCAAGGCTGCGCGCCTTGCCCTCCTCGAAAGCGGTGCGGCCCATGAAGGTGCCGGCGATCAGCACGATCGGACGCGGCGCGGCGGAGGCGTCGTCCCAGGCCGCATAGGCCTCGAAGGTGACGCCGCCATGGGCGTAGCGGACGGGCTTGGTGATGATCGACATGCAGATTGTCTCCCACAGCGTTTTTTCGGCGTTTCGCCCTCGTTCCCCGCCATTGCAAGCGTGACAGACGGGCGACCGCCGATTAAGAGGCGCGCTCCGCCGCTTTTGGTCGCTCTGAAAGGGGAATAATGCCGACGCTCGTCCTGATCCGCCATGGCCAGTCCGCCTGGAATCTGGAAAACCGCTTCACCGGCTGGTGGGATGTCAACCTGACCGACCAGGGCGTCGCCGAGGCGAAGGCGGCCGGCGAGCTGATGGCCGCCAAGGGCCTCGACTTCGACCAGTGCTACACCAGCTTCCAGACCCGCGCGATCAAGACGCTCAACATCGCGCTGGAGGCGATGGGCCGGCTGTGGCTGCCGGTTGAGAAGGACTGGCGCCTCAACGAGCGGCATTATGGCGGGCTGACCGGCCTCAACAAGGCCGAGACCGCCGCCAAGCATGGCGACGCGCAGGTCAAGATTTGGCGCCGCAGCTTCGACATCCCGCCGCCGGTGCTCGAACCGGGCGGCGAGTTCGACCTGTCGAAGGACCGCCGCTACGCCGGCATCGCGATCCCGGATACCGAGAGCCTGAAGGATACGATCGCGCGCGTCCTTCCCTATTGGGAGGAGCGGATCGCCCCCGACCTGAAGGCCGGCAAGCGGGTGGTGATCTCCGCGCACGGCAATTCGCTGCGCGCGCTGGTCAAGCATCTGTCGCACATCCCGGACGACGAGATCACCGAGCTGGAGATCCCGACCGGCCAACCGATCGTCTACGAGCTGGCCGACGACCTGACCGCGCGGGACCGTTATTATCTGTCGGAGCGCTGAGTAAAATCCTCCCCTGCCTTTGCAGGGGAGGGGGACCATGCGAAGCATGGTGGAGGGATAGGGTCGCAGACCCCTCCACCGCCTGCGGCGGTCCCCCTCCCCAAGCAAGCTTGGGGAGGAACCCGGAGGTATCGCATGACTGAAGCACCGCTGATCGGGATCATCATGGGCAGCCGCTCGGACTGGGAAACGATGTCCCATGCCGCCGCGACGCTCGACGCGCTCGGCGTGCCGCACGAGACGCTGGTCGTCTCCGCGCACCGTACCCCGGAGCGGCTCTACGACTATGCCCGATCGGCTGCCGGCCGGGGGCTGAAGGTGATCATCGCTGGCGCCGGCGGCGCGGCGCACCTGCCCGGCATGACCGCGTCGATGACCCGGCTGCCGGTGCTCGGCGTGCCGGTCGAATCCAAGGCGCTCAAGGGCATGGACAGCCTGTTGTCGATCGTCCAGATGCCCGGCGGCATTCCGGTCGGCACGCTCGCGATCGGCAAGCCCGGCGCGATCAACGCAGCGCTGCTCGGCGCCGCGATCCTCGCCACCCATGACGAGGCGCTCGCCGGCCGGCTCGACGCCTGGCGCGCGCGCCAGACCGCCGACGTCGCGGTCGAGCCGTTCGACTGACCATGGCGGCGATGATCCAGCCCGGCTCGACGATCGGCATCATCGGCGGCGGCCAGCTCGGCCGGATGCTCGCCATCGCGGCGGCGCAACTCGGCTATCGCACCGCGATCTACGCGCCCGAGACGAGCGGTCCGGCCGCCGACGTGTCGTCGCGCTGGGTGCGCGGCGACTATGACGATCTCGACGCGCTGCACGCCTTCGCCCAGAGCGTCGACGTCATCACCTATGAGTTCGAGAATATTCCGGTCGCTCCGCTGGAGGCGCTGCGGGTGCCGCTGGCGCCGCACCCCCGCGCACTGGCGACCGCGCAGGACCGTGCGACCGAGAAGGCCTTCGTCCAGGCGATCGGCGGGCGCCCTGCCCCCTGGGCGGTGGTCAACGGCCGCGAGGACCTCGACGCCGCAGTCGCGCAGATCGGTGCGCCGGCGATCCTCAAGACGCGCCGCTTCGGCTATGACGGCAAGGGCCAGGCCCGGCTCAAGGACGCCGCCGACGCCGACGAGGCCTGGGCTTCGATCGCCTGGGAACCGGCGGTGCTCGAAGGCTTCGTCCGCTTCGAACGCGAGTTCTCGATCCTGATCGTGCGCGGCGCGGATGGGACGACGCTGACCTGGGACCCGGTGCTCAACGTCCATGAGGACGGCATCCTCGCTCTGTCGACGGTCCCGGTCGCGCTGCCCGAGGCGACCGTCGCCGCCGCCAAGGCGCTCGCCGCGAAGATCGTCGCCGAGCTCGACTATGTCGGGGTGCTGGCGATCGAATATTTCGATACGGCCGAGGGCCCCGTGTTCAACGAGATGGCGCCGCGCGTCCACAACAGCGGCCACTGGACGATCGAGGGCGCGGTCACCTCACAGTTCGAAAACCATATCCGCGCGATCTGCGGCCTGCCGCTCGGCTCGACCGCCCTGGCGGCGCCGCGCGTCGAGATGCGCAACCTGATCGGCAGCCAGGCCGGTGACTGGGACCTGATCCTGTCCGACCCCGCCGCACATCTCCACCTCTATGGCAAGGGCCAGGCGCGCCCGGGCCGCAAGATGGGCCATGTGACCAAGCTGTTCTTCGACTGAGGTCCCGTCACCTCTGCAGCACCAGTTCCGCGTCGAGGAGGTCGACGCCGCCATCCGTGATCTGAGATCAATTCTGCTGTGCGGGCATGTGGTCTAATCATCAATGGCGGGTTCGCCTAACTTGCTCACCGAACATCGGAACGGGAGCTTTCGACCATGGATCTGCAACTCACGGGCAAGACCGCCCTCGTCACCGGCTCTACCGCCGGCATCGGCCTCGCGATCGCCGAGCGGCTGGCCGCCGAGGGTGCCGAGGTGACTATTTCCGGCCGCGACCAGGCCAAGCTCGATGCGGCGGCGGAGCAAGTCGGCAAGGCCGGACGCGTCCGCGCGGTACTGGCCGATGCCGCGACCGCGCAGGGCGCCGCGACACTGATCGAGGCGGCGCCGGCGGTCGACATCCTCGTCAACAATCTCGGCATCTACGAAGCCAAGCCCTTCGCCGAGATCAGCGACGAGGACTGGCATCGCTTCTTCGATGTGAACGTGATGAGCGGGGTCCGCCTCGCCCGGCACCATTTCCCCGCCATGCTGGCGCGCAACTGGGGGCGGATCATCTTCATCGCCAGCGAAAGCGGGCTGATGACGCCGGGCGAGATGATCCACTACGGCATGACCAAGACCGCCCAGCTCGCGGTCGCGCGCGGCCTGGCCGAGCAGACGCGGGGCAGCGGGGTCACTGTGAATTCGGTTCTGCCGGGGCCGACCCGGTCGGAGGGGATCACCGGCTTCATCCAGTCGGTGGTCGGCAACAAGGACGCCCCGGAAGCCGAGCGCGAGGCCGAGTTCTTCGACAGATTCCGGCCGTCGTCGCTGATCAAGCGCCTGATCGAGGCGGAGGAGGTCGCGGCGATGGTCGCCTTCCTCGCCAGCCCGCTGGCGGCGGTCACCAACGGCGCCGCGATCCGCGTCGAAGGTGGGCTGGTCCCGACGATCGCCTGATCGTCGGTCGTCACCGAGCGGAGCCGCTCGCCTGCCCTGCAAGGTCGATGCCGTCGGGACGGGCTCTCAGCCCCGCCGCGTCCCCGTCATCTCGGCCTTGCCGAAGGCGCCCATGGTGACGGTGCCGGTCAGCCGGTCGCCCTCGATCACCGCCTTGCCGACCAGGGTCATCGGCATCGGTTTCCTGGTGGGCATCTTCCAGACCAGCCGGTCGCCTTCGATCCGGCCGTCGACCACCGGCAGCTCGCCGATCTCGGCGACATTGCTGCCGGTGAAGCGGTCGCCGTCGCGGACGATGGTGAACACCGACGCCTGCTCGCCAAACGGCGCGCGGGTCACGCAATCCCAGACCTCGGTGCTCACTGGCCGACGACCATGCGCTCGACCGGCAGGCCGATCTCCTTGAGCTGCGGCTCGACCTTGGCCGCGTCGCCGACGACGACCCAGATCAGGCTGTCGGGGCGGATCGCGGCGCGGGCGGCCTCGTCCATCTGGGCGGCGGTCAACGCGCGGAAGCGGCCCGGCAGCTTCTCGTAATAATCGTCGGGCCGCTGCAGCGTGTCCATCTGGACGAGCGCGCCGAGCAGGTCGCTCGACGTCTCGAACGATCCCGGCAGCGAGCGGATCTGGCCGTTGATGGTGCGCTCGCGCTCCTCGGCGTCGACGCCCTTGGTGGTCAGGAACTCCTTCATGTCGGCCAGCGCCGCCTTGATAGAATCGCCGGTCCGGTCGGTCTGGACCGGGGCGACGACGTAGAGCGGCATGGTCTCGCGCAGGGTCTGCGCCTGGCTGAAAGCGCCATAGGCCCAGCCCTTGCTCTCGCGCAGGTCCATGTTGAGCCGCGACAGGAAGCTCCCGCCGATCACCTCGTTCGCCGCGATCAGGGCCAACGGATCGTCGACGCCCTTGGTGGGCAGCAGCTGCCCGGCCATGATGTAGCTCTGCGGGCTCTGCGGCCGGTCGATCAGGACGATGCGGGCGGGACGCGCCATGCGGTCCATCCGGAACAGCTTCTCGCCCTTCGCCACGGCCGGCTTGGCCCAGCTGCCGAAGCGCGCCTCGAGCAGCGGCTTCAGCTCATCGAGCGTGATGTCGCCGGTGACGAAGATCCTGGCGTTGTCGGGCCGGATCCATGTCTGATGGAAGGCGACGAGGTCGGCGCGGGTGACGGCCTTCACGCCCTCCGCGGTGCCGCTGCCCGACAGTGGCACGCCATAGGGGTGGAGATTGCCGTAGAGCAGGGTCGGCAGCACCCGGCGGGCGATGCCGCGCGGCTGCGAATTCTCCGACGCGATGCCGGCAAGGATCTGGCTGCGCAGCCGCTCGATCTCGGCCGGCGCGAAGGTCGGCCGCTGGACGATGTCGGCAAGCAGGTCGAGCGACGGCGCGAGATTGGCCTTGAGCGCGAACATCGAAACGCTGGTGCGGTCCATCGTCGCCGACGAGGCGATCTGCGCGCCCAGCCGCTCCTGCGCCTCGGCGATGCCGATCGAATCGAGCTTGCCGGCACCCTCGTCGAGCAGCGACAGCATCAGCCCCTGGGTGCCGAGCTTGGCCTTGGGATCGGCGGCGTTGCCCGCGTCGAACGCGACCGAGACGCGCACCGTCGGCACCGTCGTGCGCCGGGCGAACACCACCTTGATGCCGTTCGACAGGGTGGTCCGTTCGACATCGGGGAAGGTCAGGTCCTTGATCTCCTCGACCGGCGGCGGCGAGGAACGGTCGACCGCAGCGGTCGGCTTCAGCGTCTGCGAGATGGCGGGCGCCGCGGCCCCGCCCTCGAACCTGGGATCGCGATAGTAGCGCGGGGCCATGCCACCGCCCGGCGCGCCGACCGCGCTGCCGCCGGCGGCCGCCATGTCGGACGCGGTCCGCTCGCCTGGCTCCACCGTCAGCCGATAGGCGGGCCGGCCGAGCCATTTCTGCAACGCGGCCTTGATGCTCGCGGGGGTGGCCGCCGCGGTGGCGGCGAGGTCCTTCTTGTACTTGTCGGGATCGTTCGAATAGACCGCGCCCTCGGCCAGCGTCACCGCCTTGCCGGCAAAGCCGCCGACCGTCTCCAGCCCGGCGATCTCGCCCGCGGCCTGCCGGGTCGCGGCGCGCTTCACCTCGTCGGCTGTCGGGCCGTTGCGGACGAACTCGGCGATGATGTCGTCGAGCTGCTTCGCCACCAGCTTGGGATCGACGCCCGGCTTCACGTCGGCGGTCACCTCGACGATCGAGATCTTTTCGAACGGCTGGACGCTCGCGGTCACCGAGACGGCGGTCTTGGCCTTGCGCACCATCGCATTGTCGAGCCGCGACGAGGCGAGCCCGCCGAGCACATCCATGCCGAGGTCGAGCGGGATCAGATCGGGATCGTTGAGGCCCGGCACCACCCAGTTGCGGTAGATGCGGGTCTGCGCGACCCGGTCCTTCATCACCTGGTCGACCGGCGCCTTGAGCGTCGGCACCGGCACCTCGGGGCGCACCGTCTCCGGCCCGCGCGGGATGTCGCCGAACCATTTCTGGACCTTGGCCTTGGCGGTCGCGACGTCGATGTCACCGGCCAGCACCAGCACCGCGTTGTTCGGACCATAATGCGCGCGGAACCAGTTCTTCACGTCGTCGAGGCTGGCGGCGTCGAGATCGGCCATCGAGCCGATCGTCGAGTGGCGATAGGGATGCCCCTCGGGAAACAGCGCGGCGAGCTGGGCATATTCGACCAGGCCATAGGGTTCGTTGTCGCCCTGGCGCTTCTCGTTCTGGACGACGCCGCGCTGGTTGTCGAGCTTGGCCTTGTCGATCGCGCCGAGCAGATGGCCCATCCGGTCGGATTCAAGGAACAGCGCGAGATCGAGCGCGCCGGTCGGCACGGTCTCGAAATAATTGGTGCGGTCGAACCAGGTGGTGCCGTTGAGGTCGGTCGCGCCGATCGATTCGAGCGGCTTGAAGAAATCCTCGTTGGCGTTCTCCGATCCGTTGAACATCAGATGCTCGAACAGATGGGCGAAGCCGGTCTTGCCCGCGGGCTCGTCCTTCGAGCCGATATGATACCAGACAGAGACCGCGACGACCGGCGCCTTGCGATCGGTATGGACGATCACGCGCAGGCCGTTGTCGAGCGTGAACGCCTGATAGGGGATGTCGACCGCCTTCACGAGCGTCGCGACCGAGGCCGGCTCGGTAGCGGCGATGGCGGGGGTCAGGGGAGCGATCGAGGGGGCGGAGAGCGCGGTTGCGAACAGCAGGGCGACGACGGGACGGAACAGGCTGCGGCGCATTGAGGAACTTTCCGGATGGGGAAGGATTGCGGTGCAGTCTAGCCTGTGCCGCACAGGGTGCAATATGTCCGTAATACGCTCGGCCGTTTACTGCCCTCCCTTGCAAGGGAGGGGAGTTCGACCACTTGTGTTGCAGAAAAGTCACACCATATGATGCGCAATAGGAACAGGGATCAGGCATGAACCTCGAGAAATTCACCGACCGCGCCAAGGGTTTCCTCCAGTCGGCGCAGACCGTGGCGATCCGCAACAGCCATCAGCGCATCGCCCCCGAACACCTCCTCAAGGCGCTGCTCGAGGATGAGCAGGGCATGGCGTCCGGCCTGATCAAGGCCGCCGGCGGCGATCCGGCGACCGCGATGCGCGCGACCGACGCGGCACTCGCCAAGATTCCGGCGGTGTCGGGCAGCGGCGCGCAGCAGACGCCCGGTCTCGACAACGACCTCGCCCGCGTCCTCGATCAGGCCGAGCAGATCGCGCAGAAGGCGGGCGACAGCTACGTCACCGTCGAGCGGATGCTGCTGGCGCTCACCCTCGCCACCACCAGCCCGGCCGGCAAGGCGCTGGCCGAGGCCGGCGTGCGCGCCGAGGCGCTCAACGGCGCGATCAACGAGCTGCGCGGCGGCCGGACCGCCGATACGGCGAGCGCCGAGGATCGCTACGACGCGCTCAAGAAATTCGCCCGCGACCTGACTGCCGCCGCGCGCGAAGGCAAGCTCGACCCTGTGATCGGTCGCGACGAGGAGATCCGCCGCACCATCCAGGTGCTGGCGCGGCGCACCAAGAACAATCCCGTGCTGATCGGCGAACCCGGCGTCGGCAAGACCGCGATCGCGGAAGGACTGGCGCTGCGCATCGCCAATGGCGACGTGCCCGACGGCCTGAAGGACCGCAAGGTGATGGCGCTCGACATGGGCGCGCTGATCGCCGGCGCGAAATATCGCGGCGAGTTCGAGGAGCGGCTGAAGGGCGTGCTCGACGAGGTGCGCCAGGCCGAGGGCGACATCATCCTGTTCATCGACGAGATGCACACGCTGATCGGCGCGGGCAAGTCCGAGGGCGCGATGGACGCCGGCAACCTGCTCAAGCCCGCGCTCGCGCGCGGCGAGCTGCACTGCATCGGCGCGACCACGCTCGACGAATATCGCAAATATGTCGAGAAGGATCCGGCGCTGCAGCGGCGGTTCCAGCCCGTCTTCGTCGGCGAGCCGACGGTCGAGGACACCATCTCGATCCTGCGCGGACTCAAGGAGAAGTACGAGCTGCACCACGGGGTGCGGATCACCGACGGGGCGATCGTCTCGGCGGCGACCTTGAGCAACCGCTACATCACCGACCGCTTCCTGCCCGACAAGGCGATCGACCTGATGGACGAGGCCGCGTCGCGGCTGCGCATGGAGGTCGAGTCGAAGCCCGAGGAGATCGAGAATCTCGACCGGCGGATCATCCAGCTCAAGATCGAACGCGAAGCTCTGAAGAAGGAGACCGACGCGGCCTCCAAGGACCGGCTCGACGCGCTCGAAGCCGATCTCGTCGAGCTGGAGGAGCAGTCGGCCGAGCTGACCCAGCGCTGGCAGGGCGAGAAGGACAAGATCAACGCCGAGGCCAAGCTCAAGGAGCAGCTCGACGCCGCCCGGCTCGAACTCGACCAGGCGCAGCGGCGGGGCGATCTCGCCCGCGCCGGCGAGCTCAGCTACGGCGTGATCCCCAATCTGGAGAAGGAGCTGGCCGAGGCGCAGTCGGCGTCGGCGGGCGCGATGCTGCGCGAGGAGGTCACCAGCGAGGACATCGCCTCGGTGGTCAGCCGCTGGACCGGCATCCCCGTCGACAAGATGCTCGAAGGCGAGCGCGAGAAGCTGCTCGCGATGGAGGAGGAACTCGGCAAGCGCGTGATCGGCCAGAAGGACGCGATCGAGGCGGTGTCGCGCGCCGTCCGCCGCAGCCGCGCCGGGCTCCAGGACCCGAACCGGCCGCTCGGCAGCTTCCTGTTCCTCGGCCCGACCGGCGTCGGCAAGACCGAACTGACCAAGGCGCTCGCCGGCTTCCTGTTCGACGACGACTCGGCGATGGTCCGCATCGACATGTCGGAGTTCATGGAGAAGCACAGCGTCGCCCGGCTGATCGGCGCCCCTCCCGGCTATGTCGGCTATGAGGAAGGTGGCGTGCTCACCGAGGCAGTGCGGCGGCGCCCCTATCAGGTGGTCCTGTTCGACGAGGTCGAGAAGGCGCATGGCGACGTGTTCAACGTGCTCCTCCAGGTGCTCGACGACGGGCGGCTGACCGACGGCCAGGGCCGCACGGTCGATTTCTCGAACACGCTGATCATCCTGACCTCGAACCTGGGCAGCCAGTTCCTCGCCAATCTCGGCGAGGGCCAGGCGGTCGAGACCGTCGAGGACCAGGTGATGGAGGTGGTCCGCGCCCATTTCCGGCCCGAATTCCTCAACCGGCTCGACGAGATCATCCTGTTCCACCGGCTCGGCCAGGAGCATATGGGCCCGATCGTCGACATCCAGGTCGGCCGGGTCGGCAGGCTGCTCAAGGATCGCAAGATCAAGCTGGAGCTGACCGACGGCGCTCGCGCCTGGCTCGGTCGGGTCGGCTATGACCCGGTCTACGGCGCCCGTCCGCTCAAGCGCGCGGTGCAGAAATATCTGCAGGACCCGCTCGCCGAGGCGCTGCTCAAGGGCGAGGTGCCGGACGGATCGACCCTGCGCATCGACGAGGGCGACGGAAAGCTGGAGCTGAAGACGGTGTGAGAAGGACGGGGTGGGGCTGGCGACGGCCCTGCCCAACACACACCGTCACTCCGGCGGGCGCGGGGGTCTCGGGAGGCTCTTGCCTCGGCCCCTCATCTCCCCACGCCTGAGACCCCGGCCTCCGCCGGGGTGACGGGTGGGGAGGGAACCTCAGCCCTGTTTGCGGCCGAAGCCAGCGGCGGCGGGACGGCGGAGCGGGATCGGCTGGTTGCGGGTCAGCTCGCGCTCGAATTCGGCGAGCGTCTCGATCAGCAACGGACGCAGGCGGATGATCTCGGCGTCGAGCTTGTCGGGGGCGCTGTGCTCCTCGACGCAGCGGCGGGCGCTATGCTCGATATGCTCGGCGAGCCGGCCGAGCGCTTCGCCGCCGAACTGCAGCGAATCACCCTTCAGCGTGTGGGCGGGTCGCACCATCGAGACCGCGTCGCGCAGCTTGTAGGCCTGCTCGACCGCGACCACGCACTTGGCGGCGTCGTCGCGATAATGGCCGAGGATCGTGGCGAAATCATTGCCGATCAGCGAGCGCGTCTGGCCGAACGTCGTCCAGTTCACCACGCTGTTGCCGCCCTGCCCCATGTCCGCTTCCCGTTCGCACCCCTGGTAGATGCCGGGACGATAAAGCGGGCTCGTAAACGTCAGGTTACCGCAAGGGCATTGTTTTCAACGGGTTTTCCGGAATCGTTAGAATATCGTGCGTTTAATTTGATGCACACGCGTCCGCTCATCCTGAGGAGGGACTCAGCCTTGGCGAAGGCCCATCTCGAAGGATCCTCATATCCTTCGAGATGCCATTTCGCCTTCGCTCAATGGCTCCTCGGGACGAGCGGTTCAGATAAACCGCACGATGCTGTAGACGATGGTCGAGGCGATCAGGGCGCGGCAGGCGCGCTGACGATCCAGGCGGCGGGCTCCCCCGCGGGCGCGACCGACCAGCCCCTTTGCGCGGCAAGCGCCGCGATCTCGCCGGGTGCGATCGGGTCGTCGGCGAGGATCAGCACCGCCTCCGCACCGTCGCGAATCGCGCGCGCCAGCCGCACCGCCGGCCAGGGACAGCGCATCCCGCGCGCGTCGAGCCGGAGCGGCGGCATCAGTCGAACGGGTTCTTCGGCGCCCGAAGGGTGAGCCGCACCGGCACCGAGCCGAAACCGAGATCGCGGCGGATACCGTTGACGAGGTAGCGGCGATAGCTTTCGGGAAGCTGATCGACCCGGGTACCGAACAGCACGAAGCTGGGGGGACGGGTCCGCGCCTGGGTCAGGTAGCGCAGCTTGATTCGCTTGCCGCCGGGCGCAGGCGGCGGATTGGCCTCGATCGCGCGCTCGAACCAGCGGTTGAGCTTGGCGGTCGACACGCGCTGCGACCAGGCCTCGCGCGTCTCATGGGCGACCTGGAGGAGTTGGTCGACGCCGCGGCCGGTGACTCCTGAGACGGTGAGCAGCGGCAGGCCCTTGACCTGCGCCAGCCCTTCGTCGAGCGCCGCGCGGACGCCCTGGAACAGCGCGGGCGGATCGGCGGCGACGTCCCATTTGCTGAGCGCGATGATCAGCGCGCGCCCTTCCTGCAGAACCTTGTCGGCGATGCGCAAATCCTGCGCCTCCAGCCCGAGCGTGGCGTCGAGCAGCAGCACGACGACCTCGGCGAAGTCGACGGCGCGCAGGCCGTCGGCGACCGACAGCTTCTCCAGCTTGTCCTGCACCTTGGCGCGCTTGCGCATACCCGCCGTGTCGATCAGCCGGATCGGCCGCACGGTGCCGTCGGGGGCATGCCAGTCCCAGTCGATCGCGATCGAATCGCGCGTGATCCCCGCCTCGGGACCGGTGATCATCCGCTGTTCGCCGAGGATCTGGTTGATCAGGGTCGATTTGCCGGCATTGGGGCGTCCGACGATCGCCAGCTTGAGCGGCCCGCTCGCCTCCTCGTCATCGCCTCCCGTATCGTCTTCGGCGTCCTCGTCGCGCTCGACATGCGGCCGCAACGCGTCGAACAGGTCGACCACACCCTCGCCATGCTCGGCCGACAGCGGCACCGGATCGCCCAGGCCGAGGCCGAAGCTCTCGTACACGCCGGGCTCGGCCGCCTTGCCCTCGGCCTTGTTGGCGACGAGGATGACGGGCGTGTCCTCACCGCGCAGCCACAGCGCGACCTCCTCGTCGAGCGGGGTCACGCCTGCGCGCGCATCGATCATGAACAACGCGACGTCGGCCTCGCGCACCGCCGCCTGGGTCTGCGCGCGCATCCGGCCGGGCAGGGTCTGCGGGTCGTCGGTCTCGAAACCGGCAGTGTCGATGATGCGGAATTCGAGGCCGAGCAGATTGGCGTCGCCCTCGCGCCGGTCGCGCGTCACGCCGGGCCGGTCGTCGACCAGCGCCAGCTTCTTGCCGACGAGGCGGTTGAACAGCGTCGACTTGCCGACATTGGGCCGGCCGACGATCGCGACGGTGGGAAGCTGTGCCATGGGAGGGGGCCCATAGCCGGATTATAAGGCTTTTGTTAGCCCTCAAACGCCGGGCGCGGGGCATCCGCCCCGCTTGGCTTTCCTCGCATAAGCTCGGGCGGCCGTTCGGCCTTGCGGAGCCCTACGGGCTCCGTCGCAGAACTCATGCAGTGGAACGGGACGCGCAGCGTCCCGCAAGCGCGAACGCGCGCCCGAGCTTATGCGAGGAAAGCCAAGGCCGGCGGACGCCGGCCGCCCGGCGCCTGAGGGCCCTATCTATACGCTACCAGCTTCCCCTTGTCGGTCAGCACGAGCAGCGTGTTGTCCGCCACTACCGGCGCGGCGTAGATGGTGTCGCCGAGCTTGGTGATCGTACCGACCCTGCCGGTATCGACCGCGACGTTGACGACCTGACCCTCGGTGTTGGTGAGGATCAGGCGGCCGCCGGCGAGGACCGGGCCCGACCAGCCGATCGGCTTGCTCTTCTTCTTCTCGTTCTTCCAACGGGTGAGCTGGGTCTGCCAGCGGATACGGCCGCTGTTGCGGGCGATGCAGAGCAGCTTGGCGTCGTCGGTGACGAGGAACAGCCATTCGCCCGCGACCCACGGCGTCTCGATGCCGGCGATGTTGAGCTCCCACAGGCGCTGGCCGGTGAGGATGTCCATCGCCACCATGCGGCCGCCCTGGCCGACCGCGTAGACGCGGCCCTGGTCGATCACCGGCGAGGCATCGATGTCGACGAGGCTGGCGACCGAGGTGGTGATGCTGGTACGCGAGAGCGAATCCTGCCACACCGCACGGCCATTCTCGTAGCGATAGGCGGTCAGTTCGCCCGACGAGAAGCCGGCGACGACCGTGCCCTGGCCGATGGCGGGCGCGCCGACGCCGAACACGGCGGCGTTCTCAAGACTGCCGCTCGCCGTCCAGATCAGCTCGCCATTGCCCTCCTTGAGCGCGAAGAGCTGGTTGTCCTGGCTCATCACATAGACCGATTCGAGACCGACCGACGGCGCGCCGCGCAGCGGGCCGCCCGGGCGGACCTTCCAGAGCTGGCTGCCGTTGCCGGCGTCGAACGCGGCGGCGTCGCCGACGCCGTTGGTCGCGAAGACCTTGCCGTTGCTGTAGCTGACACCGCCACCGAACAGCGACGCCTTGTTGCCGTCCTTGTCGGACAGCACCGCGGTCCAGACCGGCGCGCCGGTCTTCAGGTCATAGGCGTGGATCTCGGCATCGACGTCGATCACATAGACGCGGCCGCCGCCGACCACGGGGCCGGCCGCGAGCCTGGCCTTCTTGGTCGAGCCGGCGATCTTGCGATCCCAGGCGACGCCGAGCTGCTGGCCGAGCGCGACATGGCCCATCGACTTGGTCGCGTTGCCGCCCGGCTGGGTCCATTCGGGGTTGACCTGCTCGGCGGGCACGGTGACCGGCACCACCTCCAGCGTCGGATCGACCTCGGCGCCGGTCTCGGCGGTCAGGATCGGGATGCGCTGGCCGAGCACCGGGGTCTTGGGCTTCTTGCCCTCGCCGCCGCCGAAGATGCCGCAGCCGGCGAGCATGGTCGTCATCGCCAGCGCCGCGGTGAGCGCGAAAAACTTCCGGGTCATCCGATCAATCCTTGTCAGCGGGGGCGGCGGCGGATGGAACATCGACATTGACGCCGAGGCTGGTCGCCAGCCGCGCGGCACGGGTCCGCAGCGTATCGGGCACGGTCTTGTCGCGGGCGACGGCGGCGAGCAGCCGGCCCGCCTCCGCTCCGCGATTGGCCTGGATCATCGCGACCGCGGTCATCTCTCCCGCGGTACCGAAAAAGGGGTTGCCCTCGACCGCGAGCGGCTTGAGCCGGTCGATCACCTGCTGCGGCGCCAGGCTGTCATATTCGAGCAGGGTCTGCCGGATCAGCGAAACGTCGCGATAAGGCTGGGCGGCCTTCTCGTCGGCGGCGATGCCCGCATAGATGCCGATCGCGCTCTTGGTATCGCCGCGGTCGGCGGCGAGCGTCGCCTTGGTCAGAAGCGCCGCGATGCGATAGCCGTCGCCGCCTTCGGCGACGAGCTTGTCGATCTTCTTCGCTGCCTCGGCCTTGCGGCTCGCCTGCACGTCGGCGATCAGCGCGCTCATCTCCTCGCCCTGCGCCTCAGCCTTCTTCGTGGAAGCCTGGCGCCAGTAGAGGAAGCCGGCGAAGGCGACCAGGAGCAGGAGGAGCCCGACGAGGGCGATCCGTCCGTAGTGCCGGACCATCTTCTGGAGCTGATCGCGGCGCAGCTCGTCGTCGACCTCGCGCAGGAAGGCTTCTTCGGTAGGCGGCGTGGAGGCCAAGCATCTTCTCCGGAACTAGGAACGGGTCTCTTAGCGAGCGCGAGCGCGCGGTGCCATAGCCAATAGATATGCCGGATGAACGGCCATCCATTCACTTCCTCGGCTGATAGGTCTGGTCGACGGTCGGAAAGCGGCGCTCACGGACATCGGCGGCATAGGTCGCAACCGCCGCATCGATCTTTTCGGAGAGTTGCTCATATTTCTTCACGAAGCGCGGCACCCGGTCGAACATGCCGAGCATGTCGTCGATCACGAGCACCTGGCCGTCGCACTCGACCGAACCGCCGATGCCGATCGTCGGCACGTCGATCGCCCGGGTCATCTCGATCGCCAGTGGCTCGACCACGCCCTCGACCACCAGCGAGAAGGCCCCGGCCTGCGCCACCGCCTTCGCATCGTCGATCAGCCGGGCATATTCCTCCTGGCCGCGGCCGCGCGCGCCATAGCCGCCGAGGACGTTGACCGCCTGCGGGGTGAGCCCGACATGGCCGACCACCGGTATGCCGCGCGCCGTCAGGAAGGCGATCGTCTCCGCCATCGCCGCGCCGCCCTCGAGCTTGACCGCCGCGGCGCCAGTCTCCTTGAGCACCCGCGCGGCCGAGCGGAACGCCTGTTCGGGGCTTTCCTCATAGGAGCCAAACGGCATGTCGACGACGACGAGGCTGTGATAGCTGCCGCGCACCACGGCGGCGCCGTGCGCGATCATCATGTCGAGGCTGACCGGCACGCTCGACGGCAAGCCGTAGAGCACCTGGCCCAGGCTGTCGCCGACCAGCAGCATGTCGCAATGCGGATCGAGGATCTGCGCCATCCGGATCGTGTAGGCGGTGAGCACCACCACCGGCGTCTTGCCCTTCGCCGCGCGGATCGCGGGGACGGTGAGCCGCTTCATCGGCGCCGGTGTCGGATTGGCGCGGCTGGTGGCGGTGTCGATCTGGAAGGTGGACATTGTTTGTTTGGCCCTCAAGCGCCGGGCGCAGGACATCCGTCCTGCTTGGCTATCCTCGCATAAGCTCGGGCGGCCGTTCGGCCTTGCGGGCTCTGGCGAGCCCGTTGCCTAGGCTGGGCCGGCCTCATGGTCAAATGCGACCATCCCCAACCGTCATGCCAGCGAAGGCTGACATCCATGTCTGTCATCACCCGCGATGACACCGAATGCCGGAAGAGACATGGACCCCAGCCTTCTCTGGGGTGACGGTCGTCGGTGGGAATATCCTCAGATCATCCCAAGAGCAGCCATGTAGGTTTCGAGGATCATCGCCTCTTCCTCATGCTCGCCCTTCTTCTTCTTGCGGATCGAGATCAGCTTGCGGACGATCTTGGTGTCGTAGCCGCGGCCCTTCATTTCCGACATGACGTCCTTGATGTCGTCGGCGATGCCCTTCTTCTCTTCTTCGAGCCGTTCGACCCGTTCGACGAACAGGCGCAGCTCCTGCGCCGCGATGCTGCCCTTGTCTTCGGTCGTGTCGGCTTCAGCCATGATTCGCGAGTCCCTCGATATGCGTGAAAGGCGCAGGCTGTAGAGCGAGCCGCGCGGGGGCTCAACGGGGAATCGGCGAAGCTCGCCGATGCGGCGAACCATGACGGAGAGACGACGGAGGGGGTTGCCATATCGGTGGCAGATTCTATCCCGAGGCGCTCCGGAGAGAGGAGCGCCCGTGGACATCCAGATCCCCCCCCGTCAGCGCAAGGTGCGCGTGCTCGCCACGCTCGGCCCCGCGAGCAGTTCGCCCGAGATGATCGCGAAGCTGTTCCGCGCCGGTGCCGACGCCTTCCGCATCAACATGAGCCACGGCGCCCATGAGGATAAAATCCCCTTGATCCAGGCGATCCGCGCCATGGAGAAGGAACTCGGCCGCGCGACGACGATCCTGTTCGACCTGCAGGGGCCCAAGCTCCGCGTCGGCAAGTTCGCCGATGGCGTGGTGCAGCTCGCGACCGGCCAGGCCTTCACGCTCGACCGCGATCCGGCGCTGGGCGACCTGCACCGCGTCCAGCTCCCCCATCGCGAGATCTTCGAGGCGCTCGAGCCGGGCACCCGCCTGCTGCTCGACGACGGCAAGCTGGTGCTGCGCGTCCGCACCGTCCACCCCGACCGGATCGAGACGATGGTGGAGGTCGGCGGCGCGCTGTCGAACAGCAAGGGCCTGAACGTCCCCGACGTGATCGTGCCGATGGCGGCGCTGACCGAAAAGGACCGCCGCGACCTGACCTTCGCCTGCGACCATGGCGCCGACTGGATCGCGCTGAGCTTCGTCCAGCGGCCCGAGGACGTCGCCGAGGCGCGGCGGCTGATCGGCGGCAAGGCGGCGCTGCTCGCCAAGATCGAGAAGCCGGCGGCGGTCGAGCGGCTCGACGAGATATTGGAGATCGCCGACGCGGTGATGGTCGCGCGCGGCGATCTGGGCGTCGAGCTGCCGCCCGAGCGGGTGCCGCCGATGCAGAAGCGGATCGTCGAGACCGCGCGGCGGATGGGCCGGCCGGTGGTGGTCGCGACCCAGATGCTCGAATCGATGATCCAGGCGCCGACCCCGACCCGCGCCGAAGTGTCCGACGTTGCCACCGCGATCTACGACGGCGCCGACGCGGTGATGCTGTCGGCCGAATCGGCGAGCGGCCAGTGGCCCGAGGAGGCGGTCGCGATGATGGACGCGATCGCCCGCTCGGTCGAAAGCGACCCCGGCTATGCGGCGCGGCTGCACTTCACCCAGACACACCCCGACGCGACCACCGCCGACGCGCTGGCGGAGGCCGCCGCGCAGATCGCCGCGACCGTCTCGGCAAGCCTGATCATCTGCTTCACCCTGTCGGGATCGACCGCGCGGCGCATCGCCCGCGAGCGGCCGTCGGTGCCGCTGCTGGTGCTGACGCCGAAGCTCGCCACCGCGCGGCGCATGGGCCTGCTGTGGGGCAGCCATTCGGTCCGCACCCGCGACGTCGCCAGCTTCGAGGAGATGGTCGCCAAGGCCAAGCGCATGGCGCTGCGCCACAAGCTCGCCAATGCCGGCGACCGCATCGTCGTCGTCGCGGGCGTCCCCTTCGGCACGCCGGGATCGACCAACATGCTCCACGTCGTCCGCCTGACCGGCGAGGAGCTGAAGGGTTATGGTGGGTAGGACGTTTTCGAACGGTTGAGTCGTGCCGAAACTCACCCCAGCAGCGCGGGCTTCCTGCCGAGGATGTCCCCCGCGACCTGTTCATAGGCGCGGCCGAGCTGGAGGACGGCAAGGTCGTGGCGGCTCGGGCCGACGAGCTGGAGGCCGCTCGGCAGCCCCTCGGGGCCGAAGCCGGCAGGCACGCACAAGGTCGGGCAGCCGGTCAGGCTCGGCCCGGCGACGATCTCCATCCAGCGGTGGTAGCTGTCCATCGCCACGCCCGCGACCTCCTTCGGCCAGTGCAGCCCGGCGTCGAACGGGAAGATCTGCGCGCTCGGCAGGGCCAGGAAGTCGTACCGCTCGAAGGCCTGGCGATAGGCCTCGTAGACGCGCGATCGGACGACCGAGGCGTTGTAGAGGTCGACCGCCGACAGCTTCAGGCCATTCTCGATCTCCCACACCGCCTCGGGCTTGAGCAGCTTGCGCTTGGCGGGGTCGGCGTAGAGCGGACCGAGGCCGCCCGCGAGGAAGCCCTGGCGGAGCCGGACGAAGGCCGACCAGATCGCGTCGCGGTCGATGCCGAGCGAGACCGGCTCGATCACACAGCCCGCCGCCTCCAGCCGCCGCAGCCCCGACAGGCAGAGGTCGAGCATGCCGGGCGCCATCGGCACGCCGCCGAGGTCGCCGAGCCAGCCGATGCGTACGCCCTTCATGTCGCGGTCGAGCGGGCCGGCGAAGACCGCCGGATCGCCGTCGAGCGACAGCGGCGTCCGCGCGTCGTAGCCGGCCATCGTCGACAGCAGCAGCGCGAGGTCGCCGACCGTGCGCGCCATCGGTCCTTCATAGCCGATATTCTGGACGAACAGCTCGTTGGTCGGGCCGTGCGGCACGCGGCCGGCCGAGGGGCGGAAGCCGAAGATATTGTTCCAGCCGGCCGGGTTGCGCAGCGATCCGGCGAAGTCGCTGCCGTCGGCGACCGGCACCATGCGCGCCGCCAAAGCGGCCGCCGCGCCGCCGCTGCTGCCGCCCGCGGTGCGCGACGGGTCATAGGCGTTGCGGGTGACCCCGAAGACGGGATTGTAGCTTTGCGAGCCGAGGCCGAATTCGGGGACGTTGGTCTTGCCGATCAGAATCGCGCCCGCCGCGCGCAGCCGCTCGACGAAGATCTCGTCGGCCTTGGGGACGTTGTCGGCGAAGATCGGCGATCCCATGGTGGTGCGGATGCCGCGCGTCGCGGCGAGGTCCTTCACCGCATGGGGCAGGCCGTGCATCCAGCCGCGATGGCGCCCGGCGGCGATCTCGCGGTCGGCCTCGTCGGCGGCGGCGAGCAGCGCAGGCCGCTCGACCCGCGAGACGATCGCATTCAGCGCCGGATTGACGCGGTCGATCCAGTCGAGATGCGCCGTCATCACCTCGCGGCACGACACCGCGCGGCTGCGGATGCGCGCGGCGAGGTCGCCCGCCGTCCAGGTGGCGATCTCCGACGGCGGCGCGGCACGGCGGCCGGCGGACCGCGCCTCGGCCGCCCCTGCCCCCGCCAGCAGCGTCGCCGACGCCACCCCGGCGATCAGCGCATCGCGCCGGGAGAAGTCGGTCGTCGCGCTCGAATCGGGGTTCATCGGCAGGGTCCTGGGATCATCGTCGAAACCCGGCCGTCTTCGATCAGATGCGCGTCGCTGTCCAGCCGTTCCGGCGGCGACGATCGGAGGGGAATTGACGGCCGCCGATCGATCCCGGATGGATCGGGCCTCGTTTCCGCGCCCATGAGGTACCCATGCGCCCTGCCCTGATCGCCGCCGCCCTTGCCGCGCTGGCGACGACCGCCCTGCCCGCCGCCGTTGCCGCCGAGACGCCCGACGAGAAGGACGCGGCGGCGTCCGCCGCGCCCGCGCGCTTCCAGCCCGACGAGGTGCGATCGACCGGATCGGTCAGCGTCGGCGGCGTGCGCATCCCCTATCAGGCAGTGGCGGGGACGCTGGTCGTCCACCCCAAGGGCTGGGAGGACGTCCCCCCGCGCGACGAGGACGGCCGCAAGGCCGCGAAGGAGCAGGCCGAGGCGTCGATGTTCTACGTCGCCTATTTCAAGAACGGAGCCGCCGCCGCCAACCGGCCGATCACCTTCCTGTTCAATGGCGGGCCGGGATCGTCGAGCATCTGGCTGCACATGGGCGCGTTCGGCCCGGTGCGGGTCGAGACCGGCGACGCGGGCCAGGCGTCGGCGGCGCCCTACCGCGTCGTCCCCAACGACATGGCGCTGCTCGACGCGTCGGACCTCGTCTTCATCGACGCGCCCGGCACCGGCTTCAGCCGGGTCGCGGGGAAGGACAAGGACAAGGCCTTCTACGGCGTCGACCAGGACATCCACGCCTTCGCCCGCTTCATCGTCCAGTTCCTGTCGAAGCACGGCCGCTGGGCCTCGCCCAAATATCTGTTCGGCGAAAGCTATGGCACGATGCGCGCCGCCGGCCTCGCCAGGGCGCTGCAGGACGAGGATGTCGACCTGAACGGCGTGATCCTGCTATCGGACATATTGAACTGGGACCTGATCCCCGACGATCCGCAGCTCAATCCGGGGATCGACCTGCCCTATATCGTTTCGCTGCCGACCTATGCGGCGACCGCCTGGTATCACCGTCGCGTCGCCAACCGACCCGACGACCTGGAAAGCTTCCTGGCCGAGGTCGAGCGCTTCGCCACCACCGACTATGCGCTGGCGCTGATGCAGGGCAACGCGCTGCCGGCCGCCGAGCGGCAGGCGATCGCGGAGAAGCTGTCGGGCTATACCGGGCTGCCGGCGGCCTATCTGCTGCGGAGCAACCTGCGGATCGAATATGGCGCGTTGCAGAAGGAGTTGCTGCTGGACCGCGACCTGACCACCGGCACGCTCGACACCCGCTTCACCGGCTGGACGATCGACCCGCTGAGCAAGGTCGCCGGCTATGATCCGCAGGGGTCGGCGATCGGCGCGGCCTATGCCGGCGCGTTCAACGACTATGTGCGGGGCACGCTGCGCTATGGCGAGGTGCGGCATTACCAGACCAGCCTCGACGTCTATGGCAGCTGGGACTACCGGCACCAGCCGCCGGGCGCCGACAAGCCGCTGATCGCGCTGCCCAACGTCCTGCCCGACCTGGCGGTGGCGATGAAGCGCAACCCGACGATGAAGGTGATGGTCAACGGCGGCTATTTCGACGTGTCGACGCCCTATTTCGCCGGGCGCTACGAGCTGCAGCACCTGCCGGTCCCGACCGCGCTGACCGGCAATATCGAGTATCGCTACTATCCGTCGGGCCACATGGTCTATCTCCACCGGCCGTCGCTGAAGGCGCTGCATGACAATGTCGCCGACTTCATCCGCCGGAGCGACAATATCGCCGAGCGATAATGGAACGAGCCGCACCCGGACGGAGATGCCGTCCGGGTGCGGGAAACGTTCAGTTCTTGTTGCCGAGGAGACCGCCGAGCGCGCCGAGCAGGCCGCCGCCGTCACCGCCGGTGCCGGCCGCGGCTCCGCCACCGAGGCTGCTCACCAGATTGCCCAGCAGCCCGCCGGCATCGCCGCTCTTCGAGCCCGCCGCCGCGAGCAGGGCGGGCAGCAGCGCGCTGAGCTGCGAGAAGTCGATCCCGGTCTGCGCGGCAACCGCCTGGGTCGCTTGCTGATTGTCGGTGTTCGGGTCGGCGATATGGGGCAGGAGCTGGCTTGCCGCCGCCTGGACCTGGTCGGCCGAAAGGCCCAGCTTTTCGCCGATCGCGCCGAAATCGAGGCCGCCAGCCTGTTCCGCCAATTCTTCGAGCATACCCATCACGAACTCCTACAAGGTTCGCGCGACGAAGCCGTCCGCGCGCGGCGCAGCGGTCTGCAGGGAGCATCCGGGCGGACGCCCCGATTCGGCCGCGGCCGAGCCCCGAAACTAACCAAGCGGGGATGTGATGGAAACGGACGAAAAACCCGCTCCCCCACCCGCCCGCGCATGTCGGCACGAGGGCGGGCGGGGAAGCGGGGAAACTACGGCAGCGCCCAGGAGGAGGGGATCGGAACGCTGCCGCTTCCGGCTCAGCCGGAACTCGTCAGCGGTGGCGCAGCATATCCTCGATGCTGACGAAGCCGACCACCGCCATGAACAGCGCCGCCGCCGCGATGGGCAGGACCAGATAATGATCGCCGATGAAACCGAACATGTCGTGACCTCCGTGTCTGTCGGAGCCACTGTGACGAGAGCCGCGCGAGTCGGCTTTGATCGCGGTCAAAGACGGTTTCGGAGCAATCCCAGCCGTTCGAGCTCGGCGCGCAGCGGCCCGGCCCCGGCGAACAGATGCCCGGCGATGCCCAGTGCCTCGGCCGCGGCAACGTTGTCGGCGCGGTCGTCGATGAAGATCGCTTCTGCCGGGCCCAGCCCGAAGCGGTCGAGCGCCATGACGTAGATCGCCGGATCGGGCTTGATCAGCCGCACTTCGCCCGAGACGAGGATATCGGCAAACAGATCGAAGATCGCCGCTTCTCGCGCGCGGAAGGGCGGCCAGAATTCATGGCTGAAATTGGTGATCGCGAACAGCGGCACGCCGTGCGCGTGCAGGTCGTGGACGATCGCGCCCATGCCCGGCAGCAGGCCGGTGACGGTTTCGGCAAAGCGCGGGCCGAAGGCGGCGATGGCGTCGGCGAAGCGCGGCCAGGCCGCGATCAGCTCGGCACTCGTCTCGGCAAAGGGACGGCCGGCATCGTGCTGGCCATGCCAGTTGAGATTGACGACGTCGCGCAGAAACAGTTCAAGCTCGTGCGCAGGCACGAGCTTTTCGAAGAACTGCCGGAGATTCCAGTCATAGAGCACATTGCCGACATCGAAGATGACGGCGCGTGTGCGGCGCCCGCCCGAAAGCGGCGTGATCAGCCTTGGCGCGCCTTGAAGCGGCGGTTGGTCTTGTTGATCACATAGGTGCGGCCACGACGACGGATCACGCGGTTGTCCCGATGCCGGTCCTTGAGCGACTTGAGAGAGTTGCGGATCTTCATGGCGTCTGCGCCTGCTTTCTAAGCTGATATGTGGAAAAACGAGGCGCTCCCCTATGGGCTGGAGCCCAAGGAGTCAAGCGCGGGTTGTTTGTTTTGCCCTCAGACGCCGGGCGCCGGGCATCCGCCCGCCCTGGCTTTCCTCGCATAAGCTCGGGCGGCCGCCACGGCTCGCTTCGCGAGCCGATCTCCGCCCACGGACTGCCCCCGGCAGTCCGCGGACCGGCTTCGATCCTTGCGGGACGCTACGCGTCCCGACACAGAGTTCGTCGTTGGAGCCTGCCAAGGCTCCGCAAGCGCGAATGCGCGCCCGAGCTTATGCAAGGAAAGCCAAGGTCGCGGATGCGACCGCCGGCGCCTGAGGCCCAAACAAACAAAATCATTCCATCAAAATCGTTGCAGCCATATCGTTGCTCCCGCGTTTCGATGCGGAGCATCGCCTGGGAGGATGATATGAAGACGTCGCACGCCCTGCTGTCCAAGGCCCTGTTGATCGGCACCGCGCTGACGCTGGCGGGCTGCGCGGCGCAGATGCCCGAGACGCGGGTCACCCGTTTCCACCTGGGCCAGCCAATCGCAAAGGGCGAGGTGATGGTCGAGCCGCGCGATCCGACGCTGGCGAAGGACCTGGAGTTCCAGACCTATGCCCGCATCGTCAACGCCGAGCTCGACCGGCTCGGCTTCCGCATCGCACCCGACCTGACCAAGTCCGAGCTGGTCGCCGTCACCGAGGTGCGGCGGAGCTGGCGGCCGACCGGGCAGGCGCGCGGATCTTCGCTGTCGATCGGCCTGGGCGGCGGCAGCGGCGGCGGCTGGCACGGCGGCACCAGCGTCGGGCTCGGCGGCGCGGTCAGCTTCCCGATCGGCAAGCCCAAGGAGCGGATGGACGTGCAGACCCAGCTCTCGATCCAGCTCAAGCGCCGCTCGGAGGGCACGGTGATCTGGGAGGGCCGCGCCGAATCGGTGGCGCGCGACAACACGCCGCAGGCCAATGCCGAGGCGACGGTCGCACGGCTCGCGGCGGCGCTGTTCAAGGACTTCCCCGGCCGGTCGGGCGAGACTATCACGGTGAAATGAGCCACTCCGACAGCATCAGCATCTCCAGCGGCTTCGACAGCGGCAACATCGCCGTCCTCGGCCGCGACGGCACGACCTTCGACCTCGCCATCGTCAAGGATCACGAGTCCGACTTCTATCAATGGTTCCATTTCCGCCTGAGCGGCGCGAAGGGGGTGCCGGTCACGCTACGCATCGGCAACGCCGCGGGCGCCGCCTATCCCGACGGGTGGAAGGACTATCGGGCCTGCTGCTCGGCCGACCGGCAGGTCTGGCGGCGGGTGCCGACCGACTATGCGGACGGCGCGCTGACGATCCGCGTCACCCCCGATGCCGACAGCGTCTGGCTCGCCTATTTCGCGCCCTATTCGATGGAGCGGCATCATGACCTTGTCGCCCGCATCGCCGGCGCGCCGGGCGTCTCCCATGAACGGCTGGGCGCGACGCTCGACGGACAGGACATCGACCTGCTGACGATCGGCGAAGGGCCGAAGACGGTATGGCTCTACGCCCGCCAGCATCCCGGCGAGAGCATGGCCGAATGGTGGATGGAAGGCGCGCTCGAACGGCTGACCGATCCCCATGATGCGGTCGCGCGCAGCCTGCGCCAACGGGCGACCTTCCACATCGTGCCGAACATGAACCCCGACGGGTCGCGGCGCGGCCATCTGCGCACCAACGCCGCGGGGGTGAACCTCAACCGCGAATGGCACGAGCCGACGCCCGAACGGAGCCCCGAGGTCCTCCACGTCCTCGCGCGGATGGACCGGACCGGGGTCGACTTCGCGATGGACGTCCATGGCGACGAGGCGATCCCGTACGTTTTCATCGCGGGGTTCGAAGGCATTCCGAACTGGACCGAGGAACAGGGCCGGCTCTACCACCTGTTCCGCGACACGCTGGCGCGGCGCTGTCCCGACTTCCAGACGCGGCGCGGCTATCCGATCGCGGCGAAGGGCAAGGCCAACCTGTCGATGTCGACCAACCAGCTCGCCAACCGCTTCGGTTGCGTCGCGGCAACGCTGGAGATGCCGTTCAAGGACAATGCCGACCTGCCCGATGCCGCGCATGGCTGGTCGCCCGAACGGTCGAAACGGCTCGGCGCCGAATGCCTCGGCGCGCTGCACGAGATATTGGACGATCTGCCGGCGAAGCGCTGAGCCCCGCCGCCGGCTTCATCCCGCCGAAAACCGGGATTTCCCCGGCTGCCAGGCGCCGAGTACGAAGAACCAGGAGAAAAGCGACCCCGGCTTCCGCCAGGATGGGGCGTCGGGCGCCTCGGACCGCGCCGCGCCGCGCTCGGTCGCGCTGGCGCGCAGCACCGTCACCGTGTCGTCGTCGAGCGGGCGATCGAACCGACAGCCGGCCTCCCGCCCGTCGGCCCAGACGATATGCGCGTCGACCAGCCCCTTGCCGGGCAGCGACAGGCGGATCGAGGTTTCGGGCGGAAGCTGCTGGTAGAGGCGGAGACGTGCGCCGCTGCTGGAGATGTCGATGATCCGGCAGGGCGAGCGGGTCGACGCCGCCGGCACGCCATAACGGGTGTCGAAGGCGGCCGCCCCGCGCGGCATGGCGCGGCGGTTGCTGCCGTCGCGGACCTGCACCTCGGACGAATACATTGGCCTTTTCCCCCGCAAAGCACCCAACCCATGGCCCGATTACGCGGCACCGGCGCAAGGAGCAACGGGATAGCGCGATTATTCCGGTTTCGTCACGACTCCCCTAGGAATCTGCTTGGAAATGCGCGGAAGAGCGCATTTCGACGCGGCACCGGCCCGCAATGCGCCGGCAGGCGCATCCCGAACAGCCCCTCAGGCCTCCAGCTCGACGTCCCAGTAGAGCCAGTCGCGCCAGCTCTGGTGAAGATAATGGGGCGGGAAGCTGCGGCCGTTCTCCTGCAGCTCCCAGCTGGTCGGGCGGCGCGGCGTCTCGAACAGGCGCATCCCGGCCTCGCGTGGGGTGCGGCCGCCCTTGCGCAGGTTGCATGGCGCGCAGGCGGTGGAGACGTTCTCCCACGTCGTACGGCCGCCCTGCGCGCGGGGGATGACATGGTCGAAGGTGAGATCGGACAGCGACCCGCAATATTGGCAGGAGAAGCGGTCGCGCAGGAACAGGTTGAAGCGGGTGAAGGCGGGGTTCTCCGACTGCTTCACATATTGGCGTAGCGCGATCACCGAAGGCAGCTTCATCGCGAAGGTCGGACTGCGCACCTCGCGCTCATAGTGCGAGACGATGTCGACACGTTCCAAAAAAACCGCCTTGATAGCGGTTTGCCAGTTCCACAACGAAAGGGGGTAATAGCTCAACGGCGTATAGTCCGCATTGAGCACGAGCGCCGGGCAACTGTCCGGATGCCGCATGAGATCGGAGTGGTACATGGTCGAACCAAGGCCTCCCGCAGGATGGAGAACCCATCCGCTTCGCCCTCGACCTTCCGTTCGCACACCGGAACGCCTATGGCCGAACCGGCCGCGCCCTCTGTGGCCACCCTTTCGCCGGAAAGCGTGACATGGGCATGACAGCATTTCCGTTGACTCCTCGTCAAGAGTCCGAATGAACGCCCCGTCGATTTCTCGATTCGCACCAAGCCCCACCGGGCGTCTCCATCTTGGCCACGCCTTCTCGGCGCTGTGCGCCCACGATCTGGCGCGGGCGAAGGGCGGACGCTTCCTGCTGCGGATCGAGGATATCGATCCGACCCGCTGCCGGCCCGAGCATGTCGCAGGAATCCTGGAGGACCTGCGCTGGCTCGGCCTCGGCTGGGACGGGGAAGTGGTCTTCCAGTCGGAACGGCTGCCGCTCTACGCCGCCGCGCTCGACCGATTGAAGGCGATGGGGCTCGTCTATCCCTGCTTCTGCACCCGCACCCGCATCGCCGCCGAGATCGCCGCGAGCGCCGCCGCCCCGCACGGCCCTGACGGCCCGCTCTATCCGGGCATCTGCCGCGACCTGGGCGAGGACGAGCGCGCCGCCCGGATCGCAGCGGGGGAGCCGCATGCCTGGAGGCTCGACATCGCACGGGCGGACGCGCTCGCCGGTCCGCTGGGGTGGCACGACGGCGTCGCGGGCGAAGTCGCCGCGACGCCCGAGGTCCATGGCGACGTCGTCCTCGCCCGCAAGGACGCGCCGACCAGCTATCACCTCGCCGTCACCGT
Organism: Rhizorhabdus histidinilytica; assembly: GCF_900167915.1. GTDB lineage: Bacteria > Pseudomonadota > Alphaproteobacteria > Sphingomonadales > Sphingomonadaceae > Rhizorhabdus > Rhizorhabdus histidinilytica. The sequence continues at coordinate 147,753 of NZ_FUYM01000005.1, forward strand.
CGACGATGCGGCGCAGGGCGTGACCGACGTGGTGCGTGGCGAGGACCTGTTCGCCGCGACCCATGTCCACCGCCTGCTCCAGGCGCTGCTCGGCCTGCCGGTGCCGCGCTACCATCACCACCCGCTGCTGACCGACGAGAAGGGCGAGCGCCTCGCCAAGCGCGCCGGATCGCCGACGCTGGCGTCGATGCGGGCGGAGGGCGCGGATGCGGCAATGCTCGTGAAAAAGTTACGGGCCCGATCCCCCCTCCCTTTCAAGGGAGGGGGTCAGGGGGTGGGTGGCGAGCGGTAGCGAGCCTTGCTCGATCGTCCCGCAGAACTCCGTAGAGGGGCATCGAGCCCCTCCACTGCGTACCCCACCCTCATCCCTCCCCTGAAGGGGAGGGAGACATTGGGCCTTATCGTTTTCCTTCGACCTGGAGGCCCGCCCGCGCTAGACCACTCCGCATGAGCGGAAACACCTTCTTCTTCATCCTGATCCTCGCCGCTATGGTCGCGACCGTGGTGGCGCTGGTGCGCGGGATCATCGCCTTCCTCAAGACGACCGAGGCCGACCTGAAGGCGGGCAGCATGAACCAGTCGGGCCTCAAGCAGAACCGGATGATGCGGATGCGGATCGCCTTCCAGGCGCTGGCGGTGATCCTCGTCATCCTGCTGCTGATCATGAGCCGCCAATAAGCGATCGCCATCGATGGTCCGACTGACGAAGATCTACACGCGCACCGGCGACCGGGGCGAGACCGGGCTGGTCGACGGGTCGCGCCTGCCCAAGAGCGCGCCGCGCATGGCCGCGATCGGCGATGTCGACGAACTCAATTCGGCGATCGGCGTCGCCCTGACCCACGCCTTGCCAGAGGACGCCCGCGCCCAGCTCGGCCGCATCCAGAACGAGCTGTTCGACCTGGGCGCCGACTTCGCCACCCCCGGCCCCGACTATGCGCCATCGGAGATGAGCCTGCGGATCGTCCCTTCGCAGGTCGAGCGGCTGGAGACGGAGATCGACGCGATGAACGCCGATCTCGAATCGCTGCGCAGCTTCATCCTGCCGGGCGGCGATCCGGGCGCGGCCGCTATCCACCTCGCCCGCGCGATCTGCCGCCGGGCCGAGCGATCGGCGGTGACGGCCGACGCCGACGTCGGGCTCAACCCGACCGGGCTCGCCTATGTCAACCGGCTGTCGGACCATCTGTTCGTGCTCGCCCGCTGGCTCAACCGGGCCGGCCCCGGACTCGACGGCTCCGGGGACATATTGTGGAAGCCCGGCGCGACGCGCTGACGGACGGAATTCAGCCCTGCTCGGTTGTGGGAAAATCCGCCGGATTGCCGATCATCCGGTCGACGCAGCCCAGCCCGATCGCCATGAACAGCGACGCGAGCAGCAGCGTGTGCGCCAGTTCCCGGCGGTTGATCGTGAACATCGCATCCCTCCGGCGCATGATCGGCCCGGCGCGGACAATCGCCCGACAGGGTTGAGAATCGATTAACCAGCGCCCAGATGGTGCGTGCGTCGACATGCCACCTTGCGCGCCGCGAACAAATCTGGAACATTTGCTGACATGCTGACTCATATTTCGGTGCGCGGCGCGCGCGAGCACAACCTCAAGGGCGTCGATGTCGAGCTGCCGCGCGACAAGCTGATCGTGATCACCGGCCTGTCGGGATCGGGCAAGTCGAGCCTCGCCTTCGACACCATCTATGCCGAGGGGCAACGCCGCTACGTCGAGTCGCTGTCCGCCTATGCGCGCCAGTTCCTCGAGCTGATGCAGAAGCCCGACGTCGACCATATCGAGGGCCTCTCCCCCGCCATCTCGATCGAGCAGAAGACGACGAGCCGCAACCCGCGCTCGACGGTCGCGACGGTGACCGAGATATACGACTATATGCGCCTGCTCTGGGCGCGGGTCGGCGTGCCTTATTCGCCCGCGACCGGGCTGCCGATCTCGGCGCAGACGGTCAGCCAGATGGTCGACCGCATCCTGCAGCTCAAGGAGGGCACCCGCTTCCTGCTGCTCGCCCCGGTCGTACGCGGCCGCAAGGGCGAGTATCGCAAGGAGCTGGCCGAATGGCAGAAGGCTGGCTTCACCCGCGTCCGCATCGACGGGGAGATGCACGAGGTCGAGGCCGCCCCGGCGCTCGACAAGAAGTACAAGCACGACATCGAGGTGGTCGTCGACCGGCTCGTCGTCCGCGAGGGGATGGAGACCCGGCTCGCCCAGAGCCTGGAGACCGCGCTGCGCCTGGCCGACGGCCTCGCCTATGCCGACCTGGTCGACACGACGGTGGCGGAGGCGACCTCCCCCTCCCTTTCAAGGGAGGGGGCCGGGGGGGTGGGTGACGCGAGTCCCAGTTCGTCCGGCGTCCGCGAGTTGCCTGCGTCGTTCCAATATGCCGAGGCCGGCGAGGGCGGGGCCGATTCACCCACCCCCCTGGCCCCCTCCCTTAAAAGGGAGGGGGGGCTGAAGAACGCCGGCGTTCCCGCCAACCGCATCACCTTCTCGGAGAAATTCGCCTGCCCGGTCTCGGGGTTCACCATCGCCGAGGTCGAGCCGCGGCTGTTCTCGTTCAACGCGCCGCAGGGCGCCTGCCCAGCCTGCGACGGCCTCGGCGAGAAGCTCTATTTCGACCCGCAGCTCGTCGTCCCCAACGAGGCGCTGTCGATCAAGCAGGGCGCGGTGGTGCCCTGGGCCAAGTCCAACCCGCCCAGCCCCTATTATATGCAGGTGCTGAGCTCGGTCGCGCGCGCCTATGGCTTCAAGCTGGAGACGCCGTGGAACGAGCTGCCCGAGGAGATTCGCGATACCGTCCTCTACGGCACCAAGGGGCGGGTGATCACCCTCACCTTCATCGACGGCCGCAAGAGCTACGACGTGCAGAAGCCGTTCGAGGGCGTGATCCACAATCTCGAACGGCGCATGCTGTCGACCGAAAGCGCCTGGATGCGCGAGGAGCTGGCCAAGTACCAGAGCGCCGCGCATTGCGAGGTGTGCGGCGGGGCGCGGCTCAAGCCCGAGGCGCTGGCCGTCAAGATCGCGGGCGAGGACATCTCGATGTCGACCCGCCGCGCGGTGGGCCCGGCGCTCGCGTTCTTCCGCGACCTGCCCAACCACCTCAACGAGCAGCAGAAGGCGATCGCCGAGCGCATTCTCAAGGAGATCGTCGAGCGGCTGGGTTTCCTCGACAATGTCGGGCTCGACTATCTCAACCTCGACCGCACCTCAGGCACGCTGTCGGGTGGCGAGAGCCAGCGCATCCGCCTCGCCAGCCAGATCGGGTCGGGACTTTCCGGGGTCCTCTACGTGCTCGACGAGCCGTCGATCGGCCTGCACCAGCGCGACAACGACCGGTTGCTGGTGACGCTGCGCCGGCTGCGCGACCTCGGCAACACGGTGATCGTCGTCGAGCATGACGAGGACGCGATCCGCACCGCCGATTATATCCTCGACATGGGGCCGGGCGCCGGCGTCCATGGCGGCGAGGTGGTGGCGTCGGGGACGCTCGACGACATCCTCGCCAACGAGGCGAGCCTGACCGGCGACTATCTGTCGGGCCGGCGCATGGTCGAGGTGCCGGCGAAGCGGCGCAAGGGCAACGGCAAGAAGGTCACCGTCCATAATGCGCGGGCGAACAACCTGAAGAACGTCACCGCGGCGATCCCGCTCGGTACCTTCACCTGCATCACCGGCGTCTCGGGATCGGGCAAGTCGAGCTTCACGATCGACACGCTCTACGCCTCGGCGGCGCGCCAGCTCAATGGCGCGCGCCTGGTCGCGGGCGCGCACGACAAGATCACCGGGCTGGAGAATTGCGACAAGGTCATCGACATCGACCAGTCGCCGATCGGCCGCACCCCGCGCTCCAACCCGGCGACCTATACCGGCGCCTTCACCAACATCCGCGACTGGTTCGCGGGGCTCCCGGAGAGCGAGGCGCGCGGCTACAAGCCGGGACGGTTCAGCTTCAACGTCAAGGGCGGCCGCTGCGAGGCGTGCCAGGGCGACGGCGTGCTCAAGATCGAGATGCACTTCCTGCCCGACGTCTACGTCACCTGCGACGTCTGCCATGGCGCGCGCTACAACCGCGAGACGCTGGAGGTGAAGTTCAAGGACAAGTCGATCGCCGACGTGCTCGACATGACCGTCGAGGATGCGGTCGAGTTCTTCAAGGCGGTCCCGCCGATCCGCGACAAGATGGCGATGCTGGCCGAAGTCGGCCTCGGCTACATCAAGGTCGGCCAGCAGGCGACGACCCTGTCGGGCGGCGAGGCGCAACGCGTCAAGCTCGCCAAGGAACTGTCGCGCCGGTCGACCGGCAACACCCTCTACATCCTCGACGAGCCGACCACCGGCCTCCATTTCGAGGACGTCCGCAAGCTGCTCGAAGTGCTCCACGCGCTGGTCGAGCAGGGCAACACCGTGGTGGTGATCGAGCACAATCTGGAGGTCATCAAGACCGCCGACTGGGTGATCGACCTCGGCCCCGAAGGCGGCGTGCGCGGCGGCGAGATCGTGGCGGAAGGGACGCCGGAGCAGGTGGCGAAGGAGCCGCGCAGCTACACGGGGGCGTATCTCAAGCCGCTACTGACGGCGGGGGCGAGGAGCGCGCAGGCGGCGGAGTAGATCCGAAGCTCACCCGGCCGGAGCGGCGGGTCCTTCCCGTCCATGCACCCGCTCCACCAGCACGAAGCTGATGATCATCAGCAGGTACCACGCGCCCAGCTTGGCGATCGGCACGAGGGTCCAGGCGTGGCGCTGGTGGGGGTAGCTCCAGGCGTGGGCGTAGGTGCCGATATTCTCGGCGAACCAGATGAACAGCGCGACCAGCAGGAAGCCGAGCAGCAGCGGCATCCGCCGATGCACACGGAACGGGCGGTAGTGGACCCAGGTCCGCCAGTAGAGCAGGCCGGTAGCCGCGAACAGGCCGAGGCGGACGTCGGGCAGCCAGTGGTGCGCGAAGAAGTTGACGTAGATCGCCGCCGCCAGCGCGACCGTCGCCCAGCGTGGCGGATAGTGGGTAAAGCGGAAGTCGAAGATGCGCCAGACGCGGGCGAGGTAGCTGCCCACCGCCGCATACATGAAGCCCGAGAAGAGCGGCACCTCGCCGATCCGCAGCACGCCCGCCTCGCGATATTCCCAGCTTCCGTGCGCGGTCTTGAACAGCTCCATCACCGTGCCGACGATGTGGAAGGCGAGGATCACCTTCGCCTCCTCCAGCGTCTCCAGCCGGAAGGCGAGCATAGCGATCTGGATCAGCAGCGCCGCGACGGTGAGGACATCGTAGCGCGCGACCGGCGCATCCGCCGGCCACCAGAGATGCGTCGCGAGCAGCAGCGCCAGCATCAGCCCGCCGAACAGGCAGGCCCAGCCCTGCTTGAAGCCGAACAGCAGGAATTCGTAGACGAAGGCCGGAAAGCCGCGCTCCGGCGCCGCCGCCTCCAGCCGCGCCCGCACCCCCGCGAAGCGCGTCGCGCCGGCCGGGCGGCCCTGGTCGTCTTCCTGCCCCATGCGGCCACCGGCATAGCGCGGCTTTGGGAGGACACCTAGTCTTTGCCTTCCCTTTCCCGTCATGCCAGCGGAGGCTGGCATCCATGTCTGTTCTCTCCCCGATGGCCATCTGGCCGAGGAGAGACATGGGCTCCTGCCTTCGCAGGAGCGACGGAGGTGGGAGCGCTTGCGCCATACGCGCGCACCCGCCACCTTCACGGGCATGTGCAACGAATTCTCCCGCAAACTCGATCTCGACCTGCTGATCACCGGCCTGAAGGAATACAGGATCATCGTCGGCGCGCCCGAGGGCCTGCCCAATATCGAGCCGACCGCGAGCGTGCGGATCACCGACCCGAGCGTCATCGTCCGCGCGCGGCAGGGGCAGGCCGAGCTCGTAACCCGGCGCTGGAGCTGGCCGGGGCAGAGCGGCAAGCCTGTCTACAACTACCGCGGCGAAGGGCGCGACTTCCGCAATTCGGCGAAGCAGGGCCGCTGCCTGGTCCCCGTCGACGGCTTCTACGAGTTCACCGCACCCGCCGACGCCGGAGCGAAGCGCAAGGACAAGTGGCTGTTCCGCTGGAAGACGGAGGACTGGTTCGCGATCGCCGGGCTGTGGAAGGCGGACGAAACGGTCGGCGAGGCCTTCACCCTGCTGACCTGCGAGCCCGGCCCCGACATCGCCCCCTATCACCGCCGTCAGGTCGTCCTGCTCGACCGGCGCGACTGGGCGGGCTGGCTCGACGGGTCGGTCCCCGCTCCCGAACTGATGCGGCCGACCCCGGCGGGGACGCTGAGCGTCGAACCCGCGGGAGGGCCGATGTTGCTGTGACGGAAGCCCGCGGGGGCTACACGATCCGGCTGCGCTCCGTGATCGGATCGAATCGGCGCATCACGACGCGGATGTCGGGGCCGGCGGTGCGGCCGATGCGGCCTTCGAACAGGTCGGCGGTGATCGCTTCGGCCGCCACGTCGAGCCGGAACAGCGGGGCGAGCGTGCCGAACACGCCGCGATAATCGCTGCCGAAACCGTGGCGCACCACCTGCAGCGAGGCGGCGAGCGTCGTCGGACCGTCGATCGCGAACTGGCCGTGGAAGATGAGCTGGCCGTCGCCGCCCGCCATGCGGTTGCCCTCGACGTGGAGGACGCCGCCATGCGTCTCGTCGTCACGACATCCGAACGGTCCGAAGCGCAGGGTCCACAGCCCGGCCATCGCCGCCGGCGTCAGCGGGTTCTGTCGCGGCTGGACAATCGGGGCGACGATCGGGACGTCGGGGCGGGAAAGGGTACGCGGCTTGGCCATGACAGGCCAACTAGCTGGTCTTGATGGAGAAAGGATGAATCCTCCCTCCGAAAAATCGCCTATCAGGCGCCCTGGCGACGGGCGAGGAAGGCGAGCCGTTCGAACAGCATCACGTCCTGCTCGTTCTTGAGCAGCGCGCCGTGGAGCGGCGGGATCGCCTTCTTGGGATCGCGGTTCTGGAGCACCTCGAGCGGCATATCCTCGACCAGCAGCAGCTTGAGCCAGTCGAGCAGCTCGCTGGTCGACGGCTTCTTCTTGAGGCCGGGGACCTCGCGGATCTCGTAGAAGATCTCCATCGCCTTGGCGACGAGCGCCTTCTGGATGCCGGGGAAATGGACGTCGACGATCGCCTGCATCGTCTCCCGGTCCGGAAATTTGATGTAGTGGAAGAAGCAGCGGCGCAGGAAGGCGTCGGGCAGCTCCTTCTCGTTGTTCGAGGTGATGACGACGATCGGCCGCTCCTTCGCCGCGATCGTCTCGCCCGTCTCGTAGACGTCGAACGACATGCGATCGAGTTCCTGCAGCAGATCGTTCGGGAATTCGATGTCGGCCTTGTCGATCTCGTCGATCAGCAGGACGGGGAGCTGCGGCGCGGTGAACGCCTCCCACAGCTTGCCGCGCCTGATGTAGTTGCGGATGTCGTGGACCCGCTCATCGCCGAGCTGGCCGTCGCGCAGGCGGGCGACCGCGTCATATTCGTAGAGGCCCTGGTGCGCCTTGGTGGTCGACTTGATGTGCCACTGGATCAGCGGCGCGCCCGCCGCGGCGGCGATCTCATGCGCGAGAACGGTCTTGCCGGTGCCTGGCTCACCCTTCACCAGCAGCGGGCGGCGCAGGGTGACGGCGGCGTTGACGGCGACCTTCAGATCGTCGGTCGCCACATAGTTGCTCGTCCCTTCGAAACGCACCGGCGCATTCTCCTGCCAAAACCCGTCGCCTAGTGGCGATAGGTTGGGGAGAAGTCGTTTGTCCAGCCCTTCAGGGCCCGGCGCCGTTGCGCGCCTCGGCCCGCGCCTCCAACAGCCCCCACAGGCCGCGATGCTGGATCAGCAGCTGCTGCGCGCCGAACATCATCGCACGGTCGACCGGCGCCTCGGCCACCGCGTCGGCGACCGCCGCCATCGTCTTGCGCGCGGAGGGGAGCGCAGGCGGGACGAGCGCGACGCCGAAGCGCTGAGCCGCCGCGTCGATCACGGAGCGGATCGCGCGCCAGTCGAGCACCAGCGCGATCGCCGCGCCGAGCGCGCAGCCGGCGCGGTCGGACCGGCCGAGCATGTCGAGCGCGTGCCGCTGCCCCGCTACCGCCGCCTCGCAGCGAGCCTGGCCCGGCGTGCTCGGCAGGGGGCCCGCCGCGACTACCACGCGCATCAGATAGGCGCGCTCGGCGGCGAAGCCCTCGACCGCCGCGTCGAGCCAGCCCCGCACCGGCCCGGCGGTGGAACGGCCCCGCGCCTGATCGATGACGCCGGCCCCGCCGCCATGGAGGCTGGACAACAGATGGACCGCATCGGCCAGGTCCCGCGATGCCTCCCGGCCGCGCGCGAAAATCTGGCTGGCGATATAGGGATGGCCCTTCGCCCCCTCCGCCTGGAGCAACGCGCCGACCGTCTCGACCGCGCCTGGACGCGCGGCCTCCTGCTTGTGAACATACGCCATACGCAACACATCCCGAATACAACCGGACAAGCATGGACGACAGGAACGCGCCGTCCACGCGAATCGGCATAGCGCGATCGGGGTAAATGGGCGGTTACGGCGGCGAAATTTTTCTGCGATCGCGGTCGACGAACAGGACGGACCCGGCATCGCCATGCACCTGTATCCGGGCGGCCGGCTCGGCGCCCATCTTCCGATAGAAGGCCTGGGCCGGGGCCAGGGCGTCGCCGACAACGATCATGAACTCGGCTATGCCCCGTTCGGCAAAGGCGGCGCGCAGGGCGGCGTAGAGCCGTTCGGCCACCCCCTGCCCCCGGAAATCGGGAGAGACCGCGATGCTGTACAGTTCGGCGGCGGGGAGATCGGCCGGCGCCTGCTTGCCCGTGTGCAGCAGCACTTCGGCGATCCGCCGCAGCTTGCGCGGCGAGAAGAGCACCGGCCAGAGCGCCCCGATCAGGGCGGGGAAACGCTTCAGCAGATGCCGGTAGACGGGCCCCAGTCCGGTCCCCCCGCTGACGAAGCCGCGCAGCCGCCCGGCCTCGACGTCGACGATCAGGATCGACGCGGGGCTGCGGTCGATCGCCTCGTAGAGCAGGGTCAGGAAACGGGGGCCGAGTTCGGACAGGAAGCCCTGGTCTATGGCCGCCGCGTGCAGCGCCGCGACCTCGCCATAGACGGCTTCGTCAGCCACGGCCGCGCAGGCCGAGCAGCCCGGCGAGCCGTTCGTCGGGGAAGGGCAGGCCGGGGAAGGCGCGCCAGACGATGTCGAGACGCGGCACCGCGACCACCCAGGCGGTGAGGGCGATCAGCTTGAAATAGGTGCCGAGCGAGCGGTTCCGCGCATACCATTCCTCGAGCCGCCCTTTGAACGGCATGATTGTCTCGTCATAGAGCCGGTCGGGATCGGCGTCGGCGTGCATCAGCTCCTCCTCGTCGCGGAAGACGATCGATCCGATGCCCGAAAGCCCCGGCCGGACGCCGATGATCGCCGCCTGCGACGCCGCCGGAAAGGCGTCGAAGCAGCGGCGCGTCTGCGGCCGCGGGCCGATGATGCTCATCGTGCCGTTGAGGATGTTGAGGAGCTGCGGCAGCTCATTGATCTTGGTCTTGCGCAGGAAACGGCCGAACGGCAGCACCCGCGGATCGCCCTTCAGCGTCACCGTGCCGGTGCCGAGGTTCGGGCTGTCCTTGAGCATCGTCGCGAATTTCCAGACGCCGAACATGGCGCCGCCGCGCCCGACCCGCTGCTGGCAGTAGAAGACCTCGCCCTCGCCGGTGCAGCGCAGGACGATCATCACCGGGATCAGGATCGGGGACAGCACCAGCAGCGCGAGGCCCGAGAAGAGGATGTCGAACGCGCGCTGCACGTCACATCCTGCCGTCGAGATAGCGGCCGGTGTCGAGATGCTTGAACTCCGGGATCATGCGGTTGAACAGGTCGACGATCGGGCCCTTCTCCCAGATTTCCCGGGCTCGAAGGGCTCCGACCTCCCGGGCGAACAGGTCGAGCAGCGCCGGATCATAGCCCATCTGGTTCTTGACGATGCCGACATTGGCGAAGCGATCGAGGTCGAGCCGCTCGCCCGCCATGAAGAATTCCTCGAAGTCCTTCTCCCCGGTCGTATCGCTGGCGAAGAAATAGCAGGGCCAGCGGCGCTGCGGGATCAGCTCGTCGACACGGGCGCGGGCCTCGTCCTCCGATCCGCACGCGACCGCCTCATAGCCGAGCGCCGCAAGATAGCGCGTCGCGATGTCGGAGAAGGTGGTGAGGTGGAGCTCCTCGCTGAGCTTGGGAAAGAAGATGTCGCGATTCTCGCCGAGCAGGCCCGACATCAGGCAGAGCTCGCCCGCTTCCTGCGGCGTGACGAAATAGCGGCGCACGTCGTTCGGCGCGGAGATCGGCTGGCGCTTGGCGAAGCGCTGGTTGAAGCCGTGCAGCAGCGAGCCGTCGGAGAAGGCGACATTGGCGAAGCGCGCGGTCGACACCGGCATCGTCTCGCTCTCCCGCATCAGGAACATCTCCATGATGCGCTTGCTGGCGCCCATCATGTTGACCGGGTTGGCCGCCTTGTCGGTCGACACGCAGAAATAGCGCCGGGCGCCGCCATCGCGCGCCTGGGCGAGGGTCTTCAGCGTGTTGAAGATGTTGACCTCGATCAGGCGCATCAGCGTGAAGGGGTCCTTTTCGGACCGGACATGCTTGAGCGCGCTCAGGTTGAAGACGAAGTCGTAGCCGCCCGACGCCTGCATCAGCGCCTCGAACTCGCGGCCGCCGCAGTCGATCGCGAAAGTGCTGAAATCGCCGTCGATATAGCCGAGCGTGCTGCGGATGTCGCGGACCAGCTCGACCATGTTGTTCTCGCTGACGTCGACGACGTGGAGCGCCCTGGGGCCGCGCTTGAAGATCTCGCGCGCGACGGCCTGACCGATCGACCCGGCGCCGCCAATGACGAGGAAGCGCGAGACGCGGACGGTTTCCGCCAATTGCGCTTCGTGCGCCGCGACGTCGGCGCCGAACAAGGGGCTCTCGCGGCCGACCAGATCGAGGATGTTCATGCTTTCAACCTGCCGAATTCGCTGTCGGGGACGCTGGAGGGAAGGTTGACGACGCGGTCGACCAGCCAGCGCGCATTGTCTAGCCCGTCATTCTGACAATCGGCGTACATCGGCAGCTCGCTCATCAGCTGCCAGATCGGCCGCGTCATCACGCCGGCCGCGTTGCTCGCCTCCAGGAAGGCGTCGCGCGCCGCCCGGTCGTCGAGGATGATCGCGTTGAGCCAGTGGTTCGGGGTCGTCCCCTCCGGCGCCGCGACGAAGCGCAGGCCGTGGGCGGCGCAGAAATCCCGGTAGCGCGCGGCCACCTCCGCCTTGATCGCCAGCATCGCGGGCAGCGCCTCCATCTGGGCGACGCCGAGCGCCGCGTTGAGGTTGGGCAGGCGATAGTTGAAGCCGATCTCGTCGTGGAAGAACTCATAGGGGTGCGGGCGCTTGGCCGTGGTGGTGAGATGCTTGGCGCGGCGGGCCAGCTCGGCATCGTCGGTCACGATCACGCCGCCGCCGCCGGTGGTGACGATCTTGTTGCCGTTGAAGCTGAACGCCGCGAGCGTTCCGAAGGTGCCGGTGTGGCGGGCGCCGACGAAGCTGCCGAGCGACTCGGCGGTATCCTCGACCAGGACGAGGCCGAACTCGTCGCACAGCGCAGCGATCTCGGCGATGCGACAGGGGATGCCGAAGGTGTGCATCGGCATGCAGGCGGCGATCCGCGCGCCGGTCGCAGCGTTGACGGTGCGGCCGCCCTCGCGCCGCGTATTCGCCTCCAGCCAGCGGCGCAGCGCCGCCGGGCTCATACCCAGCGTGTCGGGATCGACGTCGACGAAGACCGGGCGGGCGCCGGCATAGCTGATCGCGTTGCAGGTGGCGATGAAGGTGAGTGCCTGGGTGACGACCTCGTCGCCGCGCTCGACCCCGGCGACGACCAGCGCGGCGTGGAGCGCGGCGCTGCCGTTGACGGTGGCGATGCCGTGCGCGGCGCCGGCGAAGGCCGCGACCGTCGCCTCGAACTCGGCGACGCGCGCGCCGACCGAGGAGACGAAGTTCGAATCGATGCAGTCGACCGTATAGGCCCGCTCATTGCCCTCGAAGACCGGCCGGTGGAGCGGGATCGGGCCCGCCCCATAGATGTCCCGGATCGTATCGACGAGGGCCGCGAGCGCGGCGGGGACGACGGAGGAAGAGGCTGGGTTCATGAGCGGCATCCCGCCTCGATAGCGGCATCCGGCGTCCGGGTCAGCCCGGGACGACCGGGACCGGGGCGATCGAGGCCGAGATGGGTCATGAGGGTTTCGTTCACTGCGTGGACGTCATATTTTTCGCGCGCGATGCGCAGGCTCTGCTCGCCCATCGCGGCGACGGCTTCGGGGTTCTCGATCATCCAGCCCATCCGGTCGGCCAGCACGTCGGCGTCGCGCGCCGGGACGAGGAAGCCATTGACGCCGTCGACGACGGTTTCGCGACAGCCGGGCACGTCGGTGGTGAGGATCGCCCGCCCGGTGGCCATCGCCTCGAGCACCGAGCGGGGCGTGCCTTCGCGATAGGAGGGCAGAACATAGGCCGAAGCGGCCGCGAGCGCCGGTCGCACGTCGCCGAGGCCGCCGAGATGATCGAGCCCCTGCGCCTGCCATTCGGCCACCGCCGCCGGCGCGACACCGTCGGGACCTTCGTCGAAATAGCCGACGAGCGAGAAGCGCGCCGCGGGGTGGCGCGCCTTGAGCCGGATCGCGGCCTCGGCATATTCGCGCACGCCCTTGCTCTTCAGCAGGCGCGCGATCATCAGGAAATGCGGCGCGTCGGGCGGGGGAGCCGGCCGAAAATGATCGAGATCGACGCCCGAGCCGTTGACCATGCGCACCTTGCCCGGATCGGCGAGGCAGCCGGCGGCGATGAAGTCGTCGCGATCGTCGGGATTCTGGAACACCACCACCGCGTTGCGATCGGTCGCGCGGCGATAGAGCCAGGTCTGGAGCTTCTGCACCAGCGCGCGCTTCCAGTTACGCTCGCCGGCGTCGGTGAAGGCGAAGCCGAGCCCGGTGACCATCGCCGCCGACCGGACCCCGGCGGCACTGGCGGCGAAGGCGCCCCAGATGTTCGGCTTGGCGGTGTAGCTCAGCACCAGATCGGGCCGGAGGCGGCCCATCGCCCGGTAGAGGCGCCAGCCATAGAGCAAGTCGTGGACCGGGTTCATCCCGGTGCGGCTGAGCGGCAGATCGAGCGGCGTGGCGCCGAGCCGGCGAAGCTCTTCGAGCAGCGGCGCATCGATATCCGGCGCAACCGCGACGACCTCATGCCCGGCCGCAACCAGCGCCGCAATCAACGGCCCGCGAAACAGCACCAGCGACGGCGCGTAAGATGCCAGGAGGACGACCTTCAATGTTCCCGGCGCTCTTGTCTGCTCTGGACAACACAATGGCATCGAGCGCTCCATTCTGCCGGTTCAAGGACTGCGGCGTCCAATCTCGATACAACAGATGCGCGGCTGCCTTCCTCTCCACGGACTTTATCGCCTTTATTGTCGGGCCGGAGGCCAATTGAACTGGTCATAGGCCGCTTCGCGCCGCCGGTTAGGAAAGCAAGCCAGCACGAACAGCAAAAGCATCGGCATGTACATCCACTTCTGACGCAACGCTATTCCCAGATTGGCTGTCGTATTTGAGAAAATTATCCAAGATATCATCGCGAATACAACGTAGAACCATTTTGCCCCAGATGGCAAATCGGCGCTCACCCTGTATTTATTTAGCGCACCTCTAATTACAACACCAAGAATAAATAGGTTTTCTAGACTAGCGACCAGCCCCATCCCGCCCCCAACACCGAAAAATAAAGGAGCAAAGGCGCAGTAAAAGAGTCGCATCGCCATATTCATGCTAGAAATATCGATGGATGAACCACCTTCCAGGTTAACCGACTGTCGATATTCGAGGAACTCGTAGACATCGTCTGAAGTACCAATGTCGCCAAGTCCGATTGCTGACAGCGCGAACTGAAGCGCCACCACACAGATCGCCAGAGACATGCCCCCCAGGATGATCTTCCTGCCTGCACTCATCCGATTCGAGAAGATCACCGAAGCCGTCAATGCAATGACGATGACGGCAACGACATGCGGCCGCACTAGGGTATAAGCGAGCACTGCGAGCAGGATCGCAACCCACCGCTGCCTAATGTTTAATATGCCCCAAGCAAGCAGCCCCGTTCCGAAGAAGGCCAAGGCATCCTTTCCGATGGCGACAGACCAGAAGCTAACCCCCGGCAGGAAGATGAAGAGCGTCGAGAACCGCCGCACGTTTTGGCTTTTGACGGCGAGGATTTCTCTTAAAGCCCCGGCATATGCCGCAAGCCCTATCGCTCCGATAATGTTGAAGACTAGGAAGACCCCGATGTACGATAAGTTCAGGCCTTGGGTGAAAATCGCTGTAAATGCGTCCACACCCTTGGTGCCGAGCCCGAATTCGAGCCGCGGATTGAAGGATCGCCTAAAATAACCGGGCGCGTCGGCCGAGTTATCAAGAGTGAACCACGCGTAGTAAATACAGAAAAGAGTATGCCAGATATAGATGCACATCGACATCGTAGAATCGAGGGATTTTATCGGGCGTTGAGCGAAATAAGCAGCACCAGCACAGACAATGAGAAGAGCCGTAAAAATATCCCACGGCGATTCTGCGAGGATTATATCCATCGAGCAGCCTTCCCAGGCTCAGCATATAGTGATCGGATCCCATGCGATGCCAGCTGCGTTTGAGCCAGCTTTATTGTCACGGCAATCCTGCATCCGCTCTTCCGGGCGAGGTTCGGCTGTTCGCGCCACAATATTCCGGAGCCGCCTCGGCGTAGCTGAAAGCACATGAAAAATTTGTCCTCCCCGCGATCACCAACGCAGTCGACCGACCCCCAGGTTGAATTTCCGATAGAGGAATAGAAGGTTCTGATACAAGCGGACTTCGGAAGGATAGTCGGTATGCGGCTTCTCCCCGCGACCCATATAGTCCCGGAATTTCTCCTCGCTCCATCCCATCTTCTTAATGAAATAACGACGATCCGCCTCCATCTCGGCTTCGCTGAGATAGGCAATCCCGGCAGCCCGCTCGAGGGCTTCGTCGCGGGTCATCTCGCCACCCATGATCAAGCTCGACAGGTGCGGCTTCCTCTTGTCAACATTGAACTTATAAGGAAGAATATATCCCTGATAAAATCGCGTGAACACCGATTCATAATGTTTATGCGGATACGGTTTATAGGAAAATTCGTCTTTTAGGATTTCCAAGGCCTGATATTTCTTATAATCCAGAAGATCGAGAAATGATATCCATTTTATCTTATTGAATATCAAATAACGAGCCATATCAAAAGTTCCGATAGAAGGGAAACTTTTTAGTTTTGGCCCTCCAAATCTTTTTGAAATTCCAACAATATTGGTTTTGTCTGACTTATACCAGTTCCATGCCTTCGGAATATCGACCCCCTCGGTCGCTATATTTGTTCCAGCTAGAATATATTTTAAGCCATACCTCCTCGCTTGCTTATAATTCACGGCCAACATTGCGTTGTCGTATAAAACTTCGACGTCGATCACATCCGCGTCAAAGAACGCATCCATCAGCCCACGGATTTCCGGCCAGTCTATGACATGAGTATAGAGGTCGACGCCCAACCCGCGAACGAGGTTAGAGATATTGCTTTGTGCCAGCTCGGAATTCCATCCGCTGTCCATGTGAACCGCGAGCGGCCTGAGACCCAGGCGCACCGCCTGGACGAGCGTCCAACTACTGTCGACTCCTCCAGATAGGCCTATGATACAATCGTATCTTTTACCCTTGCCGGCAGCCTTTACCATCCCGACCAGAGCACTGAGCCGCTCAATTCTCCGGTTTTCGTCAGACGCGATATGTTTTTCGCGCTTGGCCAGAAAGCTCGAGCAGTAATTGCAGTTTCCGTCTTCATCGAACCTTATGTCCGGAGCGGTAGTATCCATGATGCATCGATTGCAAATCTGCTGTTGTTCGCTCATGCTTGTGCCCACAATTCAAGAAGCTCGTGCCGTCGGGGATAGCTGATGAGAACGGCCCGATGCGTACCCTGAAATACAAAAAAAGCGCCCGCCGCTGCGGCGCTGGCCCCTGCATCCCGCGCGAACTTGAAATCCTGCAATTTACCGACGCCGCCGATAGCCGTGATCGGCACATCGACGAGCTTCGAGGCCTCCTCGACCATGTCAAGATCCATGCCGAGCCGAGTGCCATCGAGGTCTACTGCGTTCAGGAGCACCTCCCCCGCGCCCTCCCGCACGAACTCGACCACCATATCCTGCCAGCTCGCAAAAGGGAATTTCACGCCCGATTTGCAGAAAATCTTGCGACGTCCCAGCCAGTCCCTCTTCACATCGACCGAAGCTACGACGGCTTGGGAGCCGTATAGTTCGGCGATTTGTCGGACCAATTGACGATCAGTGGCTAAAACCGATTGCAGCACCACCTTTTCAATGCCCAGATCGAAAATCCTCTTCGCTTGATCCAGCGTCTTGACGCCACCACCGTACCCCATGGGCATGAAGCATTCGCTTGCGAGTTGCTCGATCAGGTCGAAATCAGGCTCGCTCCCCTTCGCGCTCGCGTCGATATCGATGACTATTAGCTCGTCGACCTCCTTCTCGTTGAAAATCCTGATCGCGTTGATCGGATCGCCAACATATTTAGGCTTGCGGAATTTCTCGGTCTTCACCAGCCCGCCATTGCTGAGAAGCAAGCAGGGAATAATACGAAAGTTCATCTCAGAACCTCCGAAAACCGCCTCAACAGCGCCATTCCATAGCGGTGACTTTTCTCTGGGTGGAACTGAACTCCGAAAACATTCCCGTTGCGGATGACCGATGGAAAATCATAGCCGTAATGGGCGATGCCAAGGACACTTTCGTTGCTATCGCACACCGCATGATATTTATGGGTATGGTAGAAGCGCTGCTCTTCGTCCCCAAGGGGCAGCAGGGGATTGTCACGGGTCGGCGTGACGGCGGCCCAGCCCATATGCGGCACCTTGAGCTTGGCATCCTTGAGCTGAAAGGCCACGACATCTGCCTCGATCAAGCTCAACCCTGCGCGACTCCCTTCTTCGCTCCCGCGACACAACAACTGCATGCCCAGACAGATACCAAGGATCGGCACCCGTCGCTCCAGAGCAAGATGGTTCAGCACATCCAGCCATCCGCCATCAACAATCGCAGCCATCCCGCTGTCGAACGCGCCGACGCCGGGTAGCACCAACCTGTCACAATCCCGCGCACGTTGGGGGTCCACAACGATATCTGCCTCGAGCCCAATATGCTCGAACAGCCTCTGGATGGATTTTATGTTGCCGAAACCAAAATCGGCGATCGTGATCCCAGGGGTAGCAGCTTTGCCCAATGCCGTTATCCTTTCTGGAGATTGTCTTCTTTGCCGACCGCGAACGGCCGAACTACCCGGGCACCGGTTTCACCTTCCGATAGAACCTTCGCCGGGACGCCGGCGATCAGCAACCCATCCTGCTTGAAGTCCTTGGTGACGACGGCGTTAGCGCCAATCGTGCAGTTTGACCCGATCCTGATCGGCCCGTAGATTTTTGCGCCCGGCCCGATATAGACATTGTCCCCCAGTCTTGGCGAGAAATCGGCAGCTTTCTCAGGATCGACGAAGACCGCCGCACCGCCGATATGAACTCCCATATGAATGCGGCAGTTCTTTCCGATCCGGGTTGTTGGATCTATGATCAGAAGCCCATGATGAACAATCGCTACACCGGGTCCAAAGATATTCAGCCCTAGGCTGAAACCTAACTTCACCGATAACATACGAAACCAGAACAATGTTGGCAATCGGATAAAAATAGTCTTTTTGGTATTAAAGCAATATTCGGTAATCCGCATCACAATTGTAAATCGCAAAACTGGATCGAGGATCCAGTTCTTAACGCTGAGTGCTTTTCCAGCACTTTTCAGGTCAGCGCTGATATAGACTCTGAGGTCGTTATAATTTTGGATCATAACTCACCTTGGCTGCGGCGAAGATCATCTTTGCAAACGATGTCAGCATCGCTGGGCAGCGCGAAAAAAAGCGCGGACATTTGCCAGGACGAGCGGCAGGTCGCCAGATCCCGACAGCCGCGTGACACAGAAGCTCGAATCTGCGGCTCATCCTATCAAGCGTTGCTCGCTGTAGAGCGCGCCCAGTTTTGCGGCAAGCTCGCCGGGGCGGAATTTTCCCAAGCGCTTGCGCCCCTTTTCGGTCAGTTCTGAGCGCAGCTCTTCAGATGCAAGCAGACTGTCCATCGCCGAACACATCGCTTCGACATCCTGAGGATCGAAATAGAGCGCGGCTTCGCCGGCAATTTCGCGAAAGACGTCGATATCGCTGATAATCAACGGGCAAGACATGGCCATCGCTTCCAGCAGTGGAATACCGAACCCTTCATATAAAGATGGAAACGTCAATGCGGTAGCGGAGCGGTAAAGGTCGAAGAGATGGGCATCGGAAATGTTGCTGTGCAAATGAACACGCGCACCCAGACCAAGCTGTACGACGAGTTTATGGATGGAAGCCTCGGCGCCATTGTCCTTGCCAACAATAATCAGCTGGAGGTCGGGTCTATCGTTGGCTAGGACCGCAAAGGCTTGGACCAGACGGGCGTAATTCTTTCTGGTCTCAAAATGGCCGACGGCCAAGATATATGGCGCGGCACAAACGTCGGAGGCTATGCTTTCGACCGATGAAAAATGCTCGAGAAAGGCGGCAGGAACGCTGTTCTGGATCACTTCGATCCGACTGGCGGGGTAATGGCGCGACAATTGCCCGGCCATCGCCTCGGAGACAGTTATCACGCGATACCCGAGCGCACGGCAGAACCACAGCGATAGCTTGTAGGCGTAATAGGATATCCTGCTGGATGAGATGTCCAGCCGCCGGATATCATGGACCGTGAGCAACCGTCTCGTACTGCGCAACAATGTCGGCGGCTGAGACAGGTCATCGATCATATCGAATTTCGGGATCGCCAGAGCAGCCAGCGGAAGCGCAGCAAAGAACAATCGCCTGAGGAGTTTGTCCGTGCTCTTAAACGGTAGCCGGATCGCCCGAACATTGTCCAAAGCCTGGACATCGGGTGGCAAGTCGTAGTCCTTGCTCACGATTAACGTGAACATGCTTCCCTTGTGCGCCGAAAAAAGGAGGGGGTGAAGGTTTTCAAAGCGGCTTCTTGCGCCGCTTGGACGCGCGCCGAAGCTACTCGCGTTTATCAAGATGCTCATCGCTCGATCCTTCGACCGGCGCTTCGGAAGGATAGCGATCGTCATCCGGCCCGACCCAGGGATTGATATGCCGCCAACTCGTTAGCGTAGGCCACCACGGGCGACAGCAAGTCCATCGCCCTTTCCCGCACCGCCTTACCCATTGCCATTGCGAAACCCGGATCGCTAAGTAATCGCTTCGCCCCCGAGGCCATGGCAGCGGTGTCGCGCGCAGGCACGAGAATACCGGTCTCGTTAGTCCGGATCAGGTCCCCTTGCCAATCGAGATTGTAGGCGACGATGGGCCGGGCGGCAAATGCGGCCTCGGCCAGCGCTCGACCGGTCAGGGGCGAAAGCACTACGGCAATGTGGGGAAGCAACGCCAACAACTCGTCCTGAGACATGTTGCCGAGGAATATCACCCGATCATCGAGCCCTGCGGCCGTTACCCGCGCCTCAAGCGTTTCTCGAAGTGGACCGTCGCCAATCAGCAGCAGGCCCGCGTCGACGTCTTGTGCGGCAAGAATATCGAGGACGTCGAAGCAATCCTCGACGTGCTTGATCGCCGAGAGGCGACCGACATGGGCCATCCAAGGGCGTTCCCCCAATCTCCCAACGAGCGCGGCATCGCCTATGGCCGGCCGCTCCAGCGGCGGGGACTGATGTTTCGGATCGACCATCCCACCATAGCGCACGATATGGATATTCTCGCGGCCGGCCCCTTTCGAGATCGCAAACGCGGCGTAATTGTTGCTGGGGGCGATGATCGCGTCGGCGCGCGAAATGACGAACTTTTCGATCCATTTCTCCACCGCAATCGATCGGGTGAATCTAGCCTGAGTCGGCTTGCCCGTCGAAGCACGGATCAGGTCGTTATTGGCCGGGATACGCACCACAAACCCGACCCGTACCAGCCGCGAAACTATCAAGCCGATGAGCCCGCAGAGAAGCGGATCGCCGGCGCGTACGGCATCGATTTTTTCCCTGCGCGCCAACCTGACCAAGGTGAAGGCGAAGTCTCCGATCGCCAGAAGCGCATTCGGAAAGGGCATCCGCGAGAGGGCGGCGAACCTGCCAAACCGCCCTCTCACGAAGCGATGACCTTCGTCGATCGTCTCGACCCTGGCCCGCCCGAACCGCGACTCGGCACTGGCTGAAGCGTCGCGCATATCGAGGGGATGGGCTGAGATAACCCTATCCCAATAGCCATTGAGGTGCCGGATGTTCAGCACGTGGGTGAGCGCCCGCTCTCGGATCTCAGCGAGCGTGTAGGACGAATCGATGTACAGCAGCCTGCGCACGTCAGTTCAATTCAAGGAATCCGTCGATGTCCGAAAGCGAGGACTGGAGGGTTCCCCAGAAGTCTAAATTGAACTCGATGTCCAAGTCAGTGCGCACCTTGATATTATCGATATCGAAATTCATGATATCGCCCACCAGCGGTGGTCCGTGCTCAACCTTGATGTCGTTGCGACTGGTGAATTTCAGCATGTTGGTGGCAAGGTCATTGATGGTAACCCGGATGCCCGAAGCCGCGTTGTAGACTTGGCCCCTAGCCGCCGGCGTGGTAGCGCTACGCAGATTCACCTCGACCAGATCCTTAACATAGGTGAACGACCGAACCTGCTCACCATGGCCGAAGACGACCAGGCTTTTCCCCTCGACGATGTTGCGCATGAAAATCGAGACGACGCCACCGAACTCATTAGATTCCTGTCGCGGCCCGTAAACATGAAAGTAGCGCAGGATCGTCGTGTCCATGTCATAGAGTTGGTGGAAAGTATCGACATAGCGCTCACCGGCTAGTTTGGAGACCCCGTAATAGGACACCGGCCGCAACGGGTGGGTCTCATCGGTGGGAAAGATCGACGGCTCGCCATAGACCGATCCGGTCGAGGCATGGACGAACTTTCGTACCCCATGTTCCTTGGCCAACATGAGTAGGTTCAGCGCACCGCCCGCATTTACCTCCAGGTCTTTTTGGGGGTCGTGCAAGCAGATGTTCTTCTTCGAGGCCGCATTGTGGAACACAGTGTCTAACCCGTCGAAGATCTCGTGCATCCTCTCACCGGTGTCGCAGACGTTGCCCTTAATGAAGGTGTAGTTCGGGTTCTTTTCGAAGATCCGCACATTTACCATTCGACCAGCCGACATGTCATCGAGCGCGACAACCCTTGCTCCGTGTTCGAGCAGCGCTTCGCAGATATGCGAACCGATAAACCCGGCGGCACCTGTCACCAGCACCTTGCGGCCGGCCAACGGCTGAATCGTGTCGGCAGTGTCAGTCATGCAGTATATCCTTGATGTATAAAATTTTTTCTAGAAACCCCTCCCGATCAGAGAGCTTTCAAAATCCGCGCCGGCACGCCACCGATGACCACGCGTCCCTCCGGAAACGAATGGCGCACCACCGCACCCGCCGCGATCACGGTACGCGGCCCGATTTCAACGCCGGCCAAGATCGTGACGTTGGATCCGATCCACACATTGTCGCCGATGGTGACGGGCTGGAAGATCAGAGGCTGCTCCTTGATCGGGCGGATCGGATCGGTGAATTTGTGACTGGTCGTCAGAATGTTAGCGAAGTGGCCGATTGCTACGTCGTTACCGATGCTCAACCCCCCTTCGGCACCGAAATAGCTCCAGTAGTGCAGAGACACGTTAGTACCCAGCATCAGGTTGTCCACGCCCGTAATCCGGACCGTCGGATCGATGAAGAGGCCACGGCACTTCCTGCCGGTCGCCCCTTCCAAGGCACGTTTTCTGATGGCACGAAAAAGGCGGCCGTCAAACCATGAGGCGGCGAGGTAAACCCGAAACCAGAACTTGCGGAGCAATCGCGACATTCAAGCGATCCCGATGGTAGGACGGCGAGCAAGGGTCATGAACAGAAAGACCGCATAGAGCGCACTCGCCGCGATCAGCGCAAGCCCGGAGTAGAGCAAAAAAACCTCGAGTGATTGGTTATGGGAGAGTAGAAGCGCTCCACCGATGATAAAAAGTTGTACGATATTCCAATGAAACAGAAGATCAGGCCGTTTCAGCGCCAGAGGCGTGCTGCCTATGCAGGTGGTCACGAACCGTGGCAGAAACGTTGGCAATAGATACAGGATGATGACACTTGTACGGGTCCATCTTGCGCTGAAGACCAGATCAACCAGGGGGCCGGCCATCAGTGCCAGAAGCCCGGCGATGGCGAGCGCGATGGCGAGGGCTCCCGATAAGGTCGTCAAGTAGAGACGCATCGTGCCCGAGTCCTCACGAACCGCGCGGGCTAGGCGTTGAAAGTATACTGTCGATATCGCGGCGGCGAGCACATCGATAGGAATGAAGGTAACGCGGCTGGCCACGGCGTAGAGTCCAGTTTCCTCAACGCCGAAACTCATCAGCACGAAGATCGGATAGGCCACGAGCGTCGACATGCGGATCAGCACATTCACGACGTCCACTTGGATATAGGACCGGAACCGGTGCAAGACACGACCCGTCGTTGCGAACGCCTGTTGCGGGGCAGCCACCAAGGCGCGAACGAGTTCGGCGCGAATGGGCCAGATCATAAATGTCGCCGCCATCAATCCCAGACTGAAGCCGGCCATCAACCCGATGGAGCCTGCATCTTTTAGGGCCAGGATGAGTCCGAGTTGCGAGCCTACAGTCAGCGCCGTGCGAGCAATTTGCGCCAGCGCCAAGCGACTATAGCGGCCGTTCTTAGCCCCGAATTCGCGCGACAACAAGAATATTCCATTCACCAGTGCCAGCAGTGCGATCATCGCCGCATAACCCCAATGCCAGTCCGCCCCATGGAAGTCGATTTGGGCCTTCTGCATTAGCATCTGTCCGAACAGCAATCCGACAACGAAAACCAGCGCTGTCGCGGCTAGAGCGACAATGATGGCGGCGGTCAGAAGGCCGTCTTCCTCGTCCTGCGACGCGATCTGATAGAGCGTGTCGATTCGGAGCAGCATGACCGCCCCGGCAAAGCCGGAAATGGCGGTCACGGTGCTGAACAACCCGAAATCCGCCGGCGTGTAGAAATGGGTCAGTACCGGATAGGCGATGACGTTTACGGTTTGCGCAACGATGCCGGCGGCGACGAGGGCCGAGACGTCGCTCGTCATGAGTTTTCTGATCCGGTGCATCATCGATGGTTGGCCGGTCCCGGCGCAGTCGCGCGCACAGCTGCGTTGCGTATCGGCGGCTCAGTCGCGTGGTGGTCAAAATCGCGCCCGCCCGCCCAGCGCAAGTGCCGCCTGAGGATCACGCGGGCAATACCCGTAGCAAGGTCTCGATAATCCGATCCTGAGTATCGTGCGACATATAGGGGTGCATCGGCAGGCTCATCACCTCCTCGGCGGCCTTGTTGGAATGCGGCACTTGTGCGGACGGATCGGCGACTGCGGGCTGGCGATTGAGGGGCAGGGGGTAGTGTACTGCCGTTGGCACGCCAGCCTTCTGGAGGGACGCCTGTACCTGGTCGCGGTTCTCGACCCGGATGGTGTATTGTGCCCAGGCGCTGATGGTTTCGGGAGCGACCTGCGGCAGGATAAGGTGTGATAAGCCGTCTCGATAGCGGTCGGCCACGCTCTGCCGTGCCGCGATCTCATCATCGAGGATCGCGAGTTTCGGCAGAAGGATGGCGGCCTGCAGGGTGTCGAGCCGTGAGTTTATCCCGACGCGCGTATGATAGTAGCGCCGCTCCTGGCCATGACGCGCGATCTGACGGATGGCTTTCGCAAGCTCCAGGTCGGAGGTAAAAATCGCGCCGCCGTCGCCATAGCAGCCGAGCGGCTTGGAGGGGAAGAAACTGGTACAGCTGATGGTGGCCAGATTGCCCGATTTCCGCCCCTTGTAGGTCGCGCCGAAACTTTGCGCCCCGTCTTCGATCACCGCGAGACTGTGGCGCTCAGCGAAGGCGTTGATAGCGTCGTAGTCGGCGGCTTGGCCGTAGAGGGAAACCGGCAAAATGGCCTTGGTGCGCGGCGTGAGCGCAGCTTCCAGTGTGGTGGGATCGAGATTGTAGGATCGGGGATCGATGTCGACATAGACCACCTTGGCACCCAACACCACGGCGGCCTCCGCAGTGGCGATATAGCTGAACGCCGGGATGATCACCTCGTCACCGGAACCTATCCCCAGCGCCATCAGCGCGACCTGCAGTGCATCGGTGCCGTTGGCACAAGTGATGCAGTGATCTGCACCGGTGTAG
Source organism: Rhizorhabdus histidinilytica (assembly GCF_900167915.1). Taxonomy (GTDB): domain Bacteria; phylum Pseudomonadota; class Alphaproteobacteria; order Sphingomonadales; family Sphingomonadaceae; genus Rhizorhabdus; species Rhizorhabdus histidinilytica. The sequence continues at coordinate 172,212 of NZ_FUYM01000005.1, forward strand.
GCTGCGAGCTTTTCTTCGAGCTCCACCACTTCCGGCCCAAGGATGTATTTGCCGTGTGCAAGCACGCCCGCGATGCTGGCTTCGATCTCCGTCCGTAGACGGTCCTGCTGGGCGGCGAGGTCAACGAAAGGGATCATTTGCTATGGGTCTTTCTGGATACCGCACCGTTACGCAAGACATAGAGGTCGCCGGTATGTGGACAAATATAGTTGGCGTTACCCGTGAGCGGCAGGTTCATCTGTTCGCCGAACGCGCTCATCCAGCCCACCTGCCGGGCCGGCACGCCGACCATTAGCGCGAAGTCCGGCACGTCGCGGTTGATCACCGCGCCCGCTCCGATGAATGCGTATGCCCCCACGGTCGTGCCACAAACGATGGTACAGTTGGCCCCCAGGGTCGCGCCGCGCTTGACCCGCGTGTCCCGGTACTGATCCTTGCGCACGATCAGGGCACGCGGGTTATACACATTGGTGAAGACCATCGACGGTCCGCAGAACACGCCTTCTTCCAAGGTAACGTTGTCATAGACCGACACGTTGTTCTGAATCTTGCATCCGTCGCCAATGACGACATGGTTGCCGATAAAGACATTCTGGCCAAGGGACACGCCCTTGCCGATCCGCGCGCCACCGCAGACATGGACGAAGTGCCAGACGCGCGAGCCTTCACCGATCTCAGCGCCGTCGTCGACGATGGCACTCGGATGGGCGCTGTAGCTCATGCCTGCACTTTGGCGACGAAGGGATGCGCCTCGCCCGCAGCGGTCAACTCGCAGCGACGCATCGCGGCAACGGTGTTGATCGCTTGGCGATTGTCGTCGATGCCGAAGCCGTGCCCAGCGAGCACCTCCTCGTAGGACCGCTGGTGCAGATCAGTAAAGCCACCGGAAAACTCGAATTCCTCGCCGTCGATTAGGATCGAGCGATAGGTGCGTTGACCGGTCGCCCGGATCGCTTCTGGCAAATCGTCGATCTCGACTGAGAGGAACCATCGCACCCGGGCATGTTCATATTCCAGATATCCCGCCGCCCGGTTATCGTGGCGTAGATGGACTGAGCTTTCCTGCAATTCGCCGAAGAGAAAATGCAGCATATCGAAGAAGTGTACGCCGATATTGGCCATAATCCCGCCGGACTTCTTTTCGACCCCCTTCCAGCTCTGCATATACCAGCGACCACGGGAAGTGACATAGGTGAGGTCGACATTGAGCTTGGTCTCGAGCGTCCCCCCACGTATCTTCTCTCGGAGCGAAATGATCGAAGGATGCAGGCGCAACTGTAGGATCGAATTGACCTTGCGTCCCGTTTCTAGCTCGATCTGGGCAATAGCATCGAGGTTCCACGGATTCACCACCAGCGGCTTCTCACAAATGACGTGAGCACCTGACCGCAGCGCGAACCGGATATGGCTATCGTGCAAATAGTTCGGCGAACAGATGCTCACATAATCGATCGCCTCGTCGGATTGCGCGCGGCGCAGCTTATCGAAGTGCCGGTCGAACCGCTCGAACTCGGTGAAGAAAAAGGCTTCGGGAAAATGGCTATCGATGATCCCTACGGAATCGAACGGATCATAGGCCGCGACCAGACGATTGCCAGTCGCCTTGATGGCAGCCATATGACGAGGCGCGATGTACCCTGCAGCGCCTATCAATGCGAAATTCTTCATAGCTTTATCCTTCAAAGCCGGAAATCACTTTCGGATGCGGGCAAAAGACACTGACGCTGGCGCGGCGCTCCATTCATGTGCGGAAGTTAATTCGCTCAAGGCCGTTTAGAGTCCTGACAAATTTCGCATAGGAGCCGAAAACTATCTGTAATGCGAAAATCACTCGCGCACGAAAACGGATTCGGCTTCAAAATCAGCCTGCAGCTCCTCAAGCTCTGCCTTGATGGCATCATATTCTGCCAATTTTCGTTCAATGAATCGAGTAGCAAGGCCCGCCCGATGTTTAATCCCTTCAGGCGTCAGAATGTATACATAACCCAGCTTATTCTTCGAAGCCTTAAAATTGGCAAGCTTGACATGCCCTTTGTCGAGCAGAGCCTTCAGGCAGTAATTGACTGCGCCTAGACTAACGTTCAGCTCCTCGGCAATCTCGCGCTGTGAGGCCTCCGGAGACTTTTCGATAAGGCGGAGTACGCGAAAGTGAACGTCTTCGCGTTGGCGAGCGGCCTTTTTATTTGCCATGGGATCGATCCATCCAGCTGGAACCAAAGCTACCGCACGGCAGGTCATTTCCACCTTCCCCTACCTTACGCAATGCGCGAGCAAGCAAATGCTTCTCGTTCATGATTGAACGACTAGACCATCCCTGCAGATTCGCAAAGATTCCTTCTGACGAAATCCGGATGAAATTTCGGCGGGATTGACTTGCCATGCCGCGCGCCATCAGCACGCGAGACGTAAATCAGCAGGCTTGACGGCAACGCGCGTGTTTTTGCCAAGCATGTCTAGCAGAACCCAGACCCGCTGATCCGGCGCAAGCTGCTCTACTGTCCCGATAAACTCGGCTAGCGGCCCACTAGTGACACGGACGAGGTCGCCACCTCGCAGGAACCGAGGCGGCAGAAGCTTGCCGCTCGGATCGCATCGACGCATCAGGCTGGAGATCAGCCCCGATGGCACCTGAGCGGGCCTGTCATGGGAAAAGTCGATCAGTCGATTGACGCCGAGCGTACTGTTGACTGCACGCCACCGCACGACATCCGGATCGAAGCTGACAAAGAGATAATCCGGAAACAGCGCCCTGTAGATCTGTACCAGCCTGCCCGCCCTGCGGGACGTGATCTCTTCAAAAGGAGTGAAGACCTGTGCGTGCTGGCGCAAAAGATTACGCTTGGCAATGACTTCTGCGTTGGGCTTGAGTTGGACCACATACCACGACTGGATTGCTCGGTGCGCGCACCGGCCAGAAGGGTAAGAGGTCTCGTTCATATATGAACGGAGTGGCTGTCAGCCTCCATAAAGTCAACTCATCTCGCCATAGGCGGGACAAATGACGGTTCGAGGAACGCACACACGGCGCACCCCATCGCTACCATCCCAACGCCACCCCCGGACTGCGCGGATCGGCGGCGCCGGTCCAGCCGTCCGGGGTGCGCTGCAGGATCGTCAGCTTCGACGGGATGTCGCCTGCCACCGCTGTCTCGCCCAGCCGGGCCAGGGCGGGGATCATCGCCTCCAACGGGCTGTTGCGCTCGACGATCAGCGCGGGGCCGCGGAAGAAGAGGTTGGGGAGGGCGATCGCGTCGGCCGCCGGCAGGCCCCAGTCGATCGTGCCGACCAGCGCCTTCAGGCTGTGCATGATGATCGTCCGCCCGCCCGCCGATCCCAGAGCCATCACCGGCCGCCCGTCGGGACCGTAGACGATCGTCGGCGCCATCGACGACAGCGGCCGCTTGCCGGGCTGGACATGGTTGGGCACCAGCCGGCCATTCTCGCGCGGCTGCTCGTTGAAGTCGGTCAGTTCGTTGTTGAGGAAGAAGCCGCCCGCGACCAGCGAGCTGCCGAACGGCCCCTCGACCGTCGAGGTCATGCTGGCGATGTTGCCCCAGGCGTCGACCGCGACGAAATGGGTAGTGCCCTGCTCGGCCGGCGCCGGCGTCGCCGCCAGCGGCCCCGCGCCCGGCGGGGTGCCGGGCCGGTACTCGCCCAGCGTCCCATCGGGCGCGATCAGCTTGGATCGCTCGGCCAGATAGGCGGGGTCGAGCAGCCCGGCGACCGGCGCCGCGACGAAATCGGTATCGCCCAGCCAGGCGTCGCGATCGGCATAGGCGAGGCGCATCGCCTCCCCGATCAGGTGCCAGGCGACCGGCGAGTCCTTGCCCAGCGCCTTGAGGTCGAAGCGTTCGAGCATGCCCAGGATCATCAGGTCGGTGATCGCGCCCGAGGAAGGCGGCCCCATCCCGCAGATCCGGTAGCCGCGATAGGCGCCGCAGATCGCCGGGCGCGGCTTGGCGCGATAGCCGGCGAGGTCGGCGGCGGTCATCACCGTCGGGTTGCGCTTCGACCCGGCGATCGCGGCGCGGATCTCCTGCGCGATCTCGCCCTTGTAGAAGGCGTCGGGGCCCTTGGCGGCGATCGTGCGCAGCGTCGCGGCGAGCGCGGGGTTGCGCACCGTCTCACCGCTGGCCAGCGGGCGGCCGTCCTTCCAGTAGATCGCCCGCGCCTCGGGAAAGTCTGTCCACAATGCCTCGGCCTGCTTCAGCCGGAAGGCCAGCGTGCCCTGCACCGCATAGGGGCCGGGCGCATTGTCGGGCAGCAGCGTATAGCCCTGCTCGGCCAGCCGGATCGCGGGCTCGAAAAGCTTCGCCCAGGGGAGCCGGCCCCAGCGCTCATGCGCCTCCGCCATCAGCGCGATGTTGCCGGGCACGCCGACCGAATAGCCGCCCGGCACCGCCCGCATATAGGGCAGCGGCCGGCCGTCGGCGTCGAGGAAGCGATCGGGCCCGGCCGAGGCGGGGGCGGTCTCGCGCCCGTCGATCGTCAGGACCGCGCCGGTCTTCGCGTCATGATGGATCAGGAAGCCGCCGCCGCCGATCCCCGACGACATCGGCTCGGTGACGGTCAGCGCCAGCATGATCGCCATCGCCGCGTCGGCGGCGCTGCCGCCCGCGCGCAATATCTCCTGCCCCGCCGCCGCGGCGCGCGGCTCGGCGGCGGCGACGACACCGCGGGCGGCGGTGACCTGGCTTGCCGGCGCGGCGACCGCAACGACGCTCGACAGGCCAAGGGCCAGGGCGGAGAGGACGGTTACAGCGCGACGCAACATGGCGCGCAACTTATTGGATTGCGCCGTCGCGACAAGCCCCGATCGGCCCCGCCCCGCCGGCGACCTTGCCTTTCGCGGGCTTTGCGGCTAGGGACCGCCGCGTCGTTCCGACACGAAAGCATTGGCAAGCGTCCACGGACGCCCGCTGGCCGGCGAGGTTTCGCCCGCCGGCGCGCTTTGCGTTTCGGCCCGGGAAGGCAGCAATTTCGGCGCTTCGGCGCAGAGGAGTGAACGCATGTTCGAAAGTCTGAGCGAAAGGCTGGGCGGGGTCTTCGACCGCCTGCGTGGCCGTGGCGCGCTGAACGAATCGGACGTGCGCGAGGCGATGCGCGAAGTCCGCGTCGCGCTGCTCGAGGCCGACGTCGCCCTGCCCGTCGTCCGCCAGTTCGTCGAGAAGGTCACCGAACAGGCCGTCGGCCAGCAGGTGCTCCGCTCGGTCACGCCGGGGCAGCAGGTCGTCAAGATCGTCAACGACGCGCTGGTCGAGATGCTCGGCTCCGAAGCGTCGGACCTCAACCTGGATGTCACCCCGCCCGCGATCGTGATGATGGTCGGTCTGCAGGGCTCCGGCAAGACGACGACCACCGCCAAGATCGCCAAGCGGCTGAGCGAGAAGGGCCGCAAGAAGGTGATGATGGCGTCGCTCGACGTCAATCGCCCGGCGGCGCAGGAACAGCTCGCCGTGCTCGGCACCCAGGCGTCGGTCGCGACGCTGCCGATCGTCACCGGCCAGCAGCCGGTCGACATCGCCCGCCGCGCGCTCCAGGCCGCGAAGCTCCAGGGCTTCGACGTGCTGATGCTCGACACCGCCGGCCGCCTGCACGTCGACCAGGCGCTGATGGAGGAGATGAAGGCGGTCGCCGCTGTCGCCGAGCCGGAGGAGATCCTGCTCGTCGTCGACGCGCTGACCGGCCAGGACGCGGTCAACGTCGCCAAGAGCTTCTCCGAGCAGGTCGCGCTGACCGGCGTGGTGCTGACCCGGATGGACGGCGACGCGCGCGGCGGCGCCGCGCTGTCGATGCGCGCCGTCACCGGCAAGCCGATCAAATTCGTCGGCACCGGCGAGAAGCTCGATGGGATCGAGCTGTTCCAGCCCGCCCGCGTCGCCGGCCGCATCCTCGGCATGGGCGACGTCGTCAGCCTGGTCGAGAAGGCCGCCGAGACGATCAAGGTCGAGGAGGCCGAAGCGCTGGCCGCGCGGATGGCCAAGGGGCTGTTCGACCTCAACGACCTGCGTAACCAGTTGCGCCAGATGTCGCGGATGGGCGGGTTGTCGGGGCTGGCCGCGATGCTGCCCGGCATCAAGCAGGTCAAGCAGGCGATGGCCTCCGGCGCCGCCGACGACAAGGTGCTGGTGCGGATGGACGCGATCATCGGATCGATGACGCCCAAGGAGCGCGCCAAGCCCGAACTGCTCAACGCCAAGCGCAAGATCCGCGTGGCGAAGGGTTCCGGCACCACGGTGCAGGACGTCAACAAGCTCCTGAAGATGCATCAGGACATGTCGACGGTGATGAAGAAGATGAAGAAGATGGGCGGGCTGAAGGGCCTTGCCGGCCTGCTCGGCGGCGGAGGCGGCGGCCTCGGCGGCCTGCTCGGCGGTGGCGGCGCCCCGCCAGCGGGCGGTGGGCTTCCTGGGCTTCCCGGCATGCCCGGCAATCCGCAGGGCCTGCCCCCCGGCTTCCAGAATTTCCTGAAGAAACGCTGATTTTTTTGAACTGATCCGAATATCTAGAAAGGACTCATAATGGCCGTTTCCATCCGTCTCGCCCGTGGCGGCGCCAAGAAGCGCCCCTATTACCGCATCGTCGTCGCTGACGCGCGCAGCCCGCGTGACGGCGCCTTCATCGAGAAGATCGGCGCCTACAACCCGCTGCTCGCCAAGGACGATCCCAAGCGCGTCGTCCTCGACACCGATCGCGCCAAGCATTGGCTGTCGGTCGGCGCGCAGCCGACCGATCGCGTCGCCCGCTTCCTCGACGCCGCCGGCGTCCAGGAGCGCGCCGCCCGCAACAACCCGAAGAAGGCCGAGCCGGGCGAGAAGGCCAAGGAGCGCGCCGAGGAGCGCGCGGCCAAGCTCGCCGCCGCCGAGGAAGCCGCCAACGCCCCGGCCGAAGAGCCGGCCGCCGAGGAAGTGACCGAGGTCGCCGCCGAAGCTCCGGTTGAGGAAGCCGCCGCCGAGGAATCGACCGAGGCGTAAGTTGAACCTCCTCCCTTTGAAGGGAGAAGGCAAGCGGGGTGGGTGCGAGCGACATCGTCGCGGACCCCCGCCCCTCTTTCCTGCACCCAACCTCGCCCCTGGAGGGAAAGTCGGATGAGCGGCGACCGTCCGATCGTCCTCGCCGCGATCATCGGCGCGCACGGGTTGCAGGGCGAGGTGCGCCTCAAGCTCTTCACCGAGGATCTGGGCGCCTACAAGACGCTCGACGGCGCCGGGCGCAGCTTCACGCTGAAGGCGATCCGCCCCGGCCCGAACGGCGCGGTGGCGCGCTTCGCCGAGATCGGCGACCGCAACGCCGCAGAAGCGCTGCGCGGGACCGAGCTGAGCGTGCCGCGCTCGGCGCTGCCGCCGCTGGCTGAGGGCGAATATTACCATGTCGACCTGATCGGCCTGCCCTGCCTGGTCGACGGCGCGCCGATCGGCACCGCCGCGATGGTCGAGGATTTCGGCGCGGGCGACGTGCTCGAGATCGAGAAGCCCGACGGCAAGCGCTTCATGGTGCCCGTCGCCAAGGCGGTGACGATCGAGCCCGATCGCCTGCTGATCGACCCGGAGTTCGTCGAATGAATGCCGTCACCGCCTTCCTGCTGATCGGATCGATCTACCTCGTCATCATCGCCTATGGCGTGGTCCGCACCCGCAAGCGCGGCCTGCCGCCGCGCGTCCGCCTCATCGCCGCCGCGATCCAGGTGGTGGTGCCGCCGGCGGTCCTGATCGGTGCGCTGCTGCTGACCGGCGATCATCGCATGATCGCCACCTGGGGCACGCTGCTGGCCATGCTGATGGTCGCCGGCGTCTTCCTCGCCATGTGCACCGAGATCATCGCACGGCGGACGTTGTAACCGTCGCTCGATGCACGTATATACATGACGTATATACGGAGACGCATATGAGTGCCCCCATCAAATCCCGCACCTTCAAGTCGGGCAACTCGGTCGCCCTGCGCCTGCCCAAGGCGCTGGGCGTCGAGGCGGGCGCCGAGATGGTGATTCGCGAGGAGCGCGGCCGCTACATCGTCGAGCCCGTTAAAACCGTGCGGAAGAAGATCGACCTGTCCGGCATCTACGGGTCCATTCCCGGCCTGAAACCGATCGAACGGCTCGACATGGAGCCACGCGAACTCGATCGGGACGGAAAGCTGCTCAAGCGTGACTGAGCCAGCCTTCCTGCTCGACACGAATATCCTGATCTACCTGATCGACGGCACGTCGGAGACATTGCGCGCCAGGGTGGAGGATCGCGAACCGGGCGAACTCATCACCTCCACCCTGTGCGTCGCCGAAGCCGCCTTCGGCCTGCGTGACGATCCGGCCGCGCAGGCACGGCTCGACATGTTGCTCGACATCGTCAAACCGGCTCCCTTCACGCTGGAAGCCGCCCGGCAGTTTCCAGGCGTTCCGTTCCGGCGCGGCAAGCTCGATCGCTTCATCGCTGCCCATGTCCTAGCGCTCGGTCTCGTGCTCGTGACGAACAACCCCGGCGATTTCGCCGATGTGCCGAATCTGCGTATCGAGAACTGGACGATCTGACAGCACCGCCATGACCTTCGCCGCCACCATCCTGACCCTCTATCCGGAGATGTTCCCCGGGCCGCTCGGCGTCTCGCTCGCCGGCCGCGCGCTGGCCGAGGGGAAATGGACCTGCGATCCCGTCCAGATCCGCGACTTCGCCACCGACCGGCACCGCTCGGTGGACGACACCCCGGCCGGCGGCGGCGCCGGCATGGTGATGCGCGCCGACATTCTGGCCCGTGCGGTCGACCATGCGCTGGAGGCGCGGCCCGATTCGCCGCTGCTGGCGATGACGCCGCGCGGGGCGCCGCTCACCCAGGCGCGCGTGCGGCAGCTCGCCGCCGGGCCCGGCGTGACGATTCTCTGCGGCCGGTTCGAGGGAATCGACGAGCGGCTGTTCGAGGCGCGGCCGATCGAGCCGGTGTCGATCGGCGACTATATATTGTCGGGCGGCGAGATGGGGGCGCTGGTGCTGCTCGATGCTTGCATCAGGCTGCTTCCTGGCGTAATGGGCGCGCCCGACAGCGGGGACGAGGAAAGCTTCGAAAGCGGCCTCCTCGAATATCCGCATTATACCCGACCTGCCGAGTGGGAAGGGCGCACGATCCCCGAAGTGCTGCGATCTGGGGATCATGCGAGGATCGAGGCTTGGCGCAACGCCATGGCCGAGACCGATACAAGGCTAAGGAGGCCGGACCTTTGGGAGCGCCATGAGGGCGCTCGGGCCCAGTCTCCCTCTGGCGCGCGGCGACAGAAGAAGGAGCGATGAGCATGAACCTCATCCAGCAGCTCGAAGCCGAGCAGATTGCCAAGTTCAAGGAATCGAAGTCGATTCCCGATTTCCGTCCGGGCGACACGCTGCGCGTCGGCGTGAAGGTCGTCGAAGGCGAGCGCACCCGCGTCCAGGCCTATGAGGGCGTCTGCATCGCCCGCGCCAACAAGGGCATGGGTTCGTCGTTCACCGTCCGCAAGATCTCGTTCGGCGAGGGCGTCGAGCGCGTCTTCCCGCTCTATTCGCCGAACGTCGAGTCGATCGAGGTCGTCCGCAAGGGCGTCGTCCGTCGTGCGAAACTCTACTATCTGCGTGGCCGTCGCGGTAAATCCGCGCGTATTGCAGAGCGTCGCGACAATAAACCGGCCGCCGAGGCCCAGGAAGCCTGAAGCCAGGATTTCCATAGCAAACCTCGCAGGCGGCCGGCTCCCTCGGGAGACCGGCCGTTTGCTTGTCTGGACGTAGCAACGTCCCCGTTACAGAGCAGGAAGCAAGAAATGGGTTATCGTGTCGTCGTCGCGGGTGCCACCGGCAATGTGGGCCGCGAAATGCTGAACATCCTGGCCGAGCGCGAATTCCCGATCGCCGAGCTGGCGGCGGTGGCTTCGGCCCGCAGCCAGGGCGACCAGATCGAGTTCGGCGAGACCGGCAAGATGCTCAAGGTCCAGAACATCGAGCATTTCGACTGGTCCGGCTGGGACATCGCGCTGTTCGCGATCGGCTCCGACGCCACCAAGATCTACGCGCCGATCGCCGCCGCGGCAGGCTGCACCGTGATCGACAACAGCTCGCTCTACCGGATGGAGCCCGACGTTCCGTTGATCGTGCCCGAGGTGAACCCCGAGGCGATCGACGGCTACAAGGCGCGCAACATCATCGCCAACCCGAACTGCTCGACCGCGCAGATGGTCGTCGCGCTCAAGCCGCTGCACGATGCGGCGACGATCAAGCGCGTCGTCGTCTCGACCTACCAGTCGGTGTCGGGCGCCGGCAAGGCGGGCATGGACGAGCTGTTCGAGCAGAGCCGCAACATCTTCGTCGGCGACCCCGCCGAGCCGAAGAAGTTCACCAAGCAGATCGCCTTCAACGTGATCCCGCACATCGACAAGTTCCTCGATGACGGCTTCACCAAGGAAGAATGGAAGATGGTCGTCGAGACCAAGAAGATCATGGACCCGAAGGTGAAGGTCACCGCGACCTGCGTCCGCGTCCCCGTCTTCGTCGGCCATTCGGAAGCGATCAACATCGAGTTCGAGAAGGAGCTGTCGGCCGAGGACGCGCAGAAGATCCTGCGCGAGGCGCCGGGCGTGATGCTCGTCGACAAGCGCGAGGACGGCGGATACGTCACCCCGGTCGAGTGCGTCGGCGAATTCGCGACCTATGTCAGCCGCGTCCGCGAGGACCCGACCGTCGACAACGGCCTCGTGCTCTGGTGCGTCTCGGACAACCTCCGCAAGGGTGCCGCGCTCAACGCGGTCCAGATCGCCGAGCTGCTCGGCCGTCGCCATCTGAAGAAGGCTTGAACGTCCAAATCTCTTGACGTCATTCCAGCGAAGGCTGGAATCCATGTCTGTCATCCCTCGCGGCACCGTTCGTGGAGAGAGACATGGGCCCCAGCCTTCGCTGGGGCGACATTGAGGAGAGAGCGATGGTGGAGACCATGACCGGCGGCTGCCAGTGCGGCCGCATCCGCTATGCGGCCGAGGTCGGTTCGGACGAGGCCTATCTCTGCCATTGCCGGATGTGCCAGCGCGCCACCGGCGGCGTGTCGGTCGCCTTCGTCAACCTGAAGAAGAGCGCGGTGCGCTGGGCGCGCGAGCCGGATTATTACGCCAGCTCGCCGATCGCGCGGCGGCCCTTCTGCTCGGCCTGCGGGACGCCGCTCGGCTTCGAATATCCCGACGGCGACAATATCGACCTGACGGTCGGCAGCTTCGACGACCCGTCGCGCTTCCGCCCCGCGCATCATTTCGGCGCGGAAAGCCTGCACGAAGCGTGGATCGACACGCGCGACCTGCCGCGCTACCGGACCGACGAGCACAAGCCGCTCGTCGATCGCTGGATGAAGACCGTTGGCAAACTTCCCGACTGAGACCGCCCTCCACCATTTCGACGGCGCCGACGGCGCACGCATGGCCTGGCACGGCATGGGACCCGAGGACGGGCGACCCGTCATCCTGATCCACGGCCTGTTCTCCAACGCCTTCACCAACTGGGTGCGCTACGGCCATGCCGCCAAGCTCGCCGCCAAGGGCCGGCGGGTGATCATGCCGGACCTGCGCGCGCACGGTGACAGCGCCAAGCCGCACGACCCGGCGGGCTACAGCCACGACATATTGGCCGACGACAATCTCGCGCTGATCGAGCAGCTCGGCCTGGCGCCGGGCGGCTACGACCTGGGCGGCTATTCGCTGGGCGGGCGGACCACCGCGCGGATGCTAGTGCGCGGCGCGAAGCCGGGCAAGGCGCTGCTCGCCGGCATGGGCCTCGAAGGGCTGCTCGACCTGGGCGGCCGGGTCGCCTTCTTCCGCAAGGTGCTCGAAGGCGTCGGCACCCACCCCAAATTCTCGCCCGAATGGATGGCGGAGGGTTTCCTCAAGACGACCGGCGGCGATGCCAGGGCGCTGCTCCTGCTGCTCGACAATTTCCCGACGATCGCCCGCGCCTCGCTCGCCGACCTCGCCATGCCGATCCTGGTGCTGACCGGATCGGAGGACAATGACAACGGCTCCGCCCGCGCGCTCGCGACCGCGCTGCCCAATGCCGGCTTCGTCGAGGTGCCGGGCAACCATATGAGCGCGGTGACCCTGCCCCAGCTCGGCGACGCGATCGCCGACTGGTTCTGACCTCCCACCAGGGGGGCCGGCGTCCCACTGCGCTAATACACGGGCTTGACGGCCCTCGGTGGCGTGATGACAGTGCTGTCAGCACAGAAGATACCGAGGAACCATCCCCATGAAACTCCCGATCAAGGCGGCGACGTCCGCGTTGGCGCTCGCCGCGCTGCTCGCCACCGCCCCGGCTCTCGCCGAGGAACAGCAGCCCGCCGCCGCGGCCGCCAACACGTCCACCGCGGCGCCCACCGTCGCCGAAGCCGATGCCTTCGTCGCCGATGCCGAAAAGCAGCTTGCCGATCTCGGCATCTACGGGGCGCAGGTGGCGTGGATCAACGCGACCTACATCACCGACGACACGGACGCGGTGAACGCCCGCGTCGGCGCCGAGTTCACCGAGATGCAGGTCCGCTACGCCAGCGGCGCAGCGCGCTTCGACGGGCTAAAGGGGCTGAGCTACGACACCCGCCGTAAGCTCGACATCCTCAAGCAGAGCATCGTCCTGCCCGCGCCCGCCACGCCGGGCGCCGCCAAGGAGCTCAACGACCTCGCGACCCGGCTCCAGTCGGCCTATGGCAAGGGCAAGGGGACGCTGCGCGGCCAGGAGATCAACGGCTCCGACATCGAGGCAGCGATGGGCACCAACCGCAACCCCGCCGAGCTCAAGGAGATGTGGGTCAGCTGGCATGACAATGTCGGCAAGCCGATGCGCGGCGACTATGCCAAGCTGGTCGAGATCGCCAACAAGGGCGCGGTCGACCTCGGCTACAAGGACCTCGGCGCGATGTGGCGCGCGGGCTACGACATGCCCGCCGACGACTTCGCGAAGATGATGGACCGGCTGTGGACGCAGGTGAAGCCGCTCTACGACGCGCTCCACTGCTACACCCGCGCCAAGCTCAACGAGAAATATGGCGACGCCGTCCAGGCGAAGACCGGCCCGATCCGCGCCGACCTGCTCGGCAATATGTGGGCGCAGGAATGGGGCAACATCTACGATATCGTCGCGCCGAAGGGCGCGGGCGACCTGGGCTTCGACATCGGCGACCTGCTCGTCGCCAAGCAGTACGACCCGGTGAAGATGGTCAAGGCGGGCGAGGGCTTCTACACCTCGCTGGGCTTCGCCAAACTGCCCGACAGCTTCTGGACCCGCTCGCAGATCACCAAGCCGCGCGACCGCGAGGTGGTGTGCCACGCCTCCGCCTGGGATATCGACAATGTCGACGACCTGCGGATCAAGATGTGCACCAAGGTGAACTCGGACGACTTCGTCACGATCCACCACGAACTGGGCCATAATTTCTACCAGCGCGCCTATAACAAGCAGCCCTATCTCTACCTCAACGGCGCCAATGACGGCTTCCACGAGGCGATCGGCGACTTCATCGCGCTGTCGGTGACCCCCGACTATCTGGTGCGGATCGGCCTGCTCGACCCGGCGAAGGTGCCGAGCGCCGACAAGGACATCGGCCTGCTGCTGCGTCAGGCGATGGACAAGGTCGCCTTCCTGCCGTTCGGCCTGCTGATGGACAAATGGCGCTGGGGCGTGTTCAGCGGCCAGATCAGCCCGGCCAGCTACAACAAGGCGTGGACCGACCTGCGCCTGCAATATCAGGGCATCGTCCCGCCCGAGCCGCGCGACGAGGGCGATTTCGATCCGGGCGCCAAATACCACATCCCGGGCAACACGCCCTATGCCCGCTACTTCCTCGCCCGCATCCTCCAGTTCCAGTTCTACAAGGCGGCATGCGAGCAGGCCGGCTGGAAGGGACCGCTCCACCGCTGCTCCTTCTACGGCAACAAGGAAGTCGGCGCGAAGCTCGACGCGATGCTGAAGATGGGCGCGTCCAAGCCCTGGCCCGACGCGCTCCAGGCCTTCACCGGCAGCCGCGAGATCGACGGTTCGGCGATGATCGCCTATTTCAAGCCGCTGATCGCCTGGCTCGACAAGCAGAACAAGGGCCAGCGCTGCGGCTGGTGAGTCGAAGCAGGGGCCGGTGGCGAATCGATTCGCCACCGGTCCCGGTTCCGGTCGAATCGACTCAGTAATGAACAAGGCTGACAATAAGCCGGACCGGCTTTCGTGCCGTGAACATCGGCAAAAAGCGCATCAATAGTATCCAAAATGGAGCCAGCGCCCGAAAAAGGCACCGCTCGACCGTTTTGACTATTGCTTTTTACCACGCCGCATCGCAGTGGCCCGGCCCTATCGCAACGGGATCAACCGGTCGGCGGGCGCCAATGGGGCCTCCGCCGCCCTTCGCGTTCGGGGGACCATGGCCGCAGCGGTGATCATCATCATCATCGCGCTGACCTTCAGCGCCGCGATGCTGACCGGGGTGATGCTGATCGCCTGGCGCAGCTTCGGCCGGCCGCGCCATGCCCTGTTGTGGGCGGCGGCCTTCGCGGTGGCGACGGTCGAATGGATCGCCAACCTCGCCTTCCGGATCGCCCATGCCCAGGACAATGCCGCGATCTATGCGGCGATCGCCGGGCTGAGCTGCCTGTCCAACGCACTGATCGCGGCGGGCTTCGTTCAGCGCAGCCGGCCGCAGACGGGGCCTGGGCCCTTCCTGATCGCTGCAGCCGGCGCCGCGCTGCTGATCGCCGGGGCGGCGATCGTCGTCCCGCACGACGGCGTCCGGGACGCGACCGGGCTGCTGTTCGGCGGGGCGATGATGGCGATCAGCGCCGCGCATGTCGGCCGCGGCTTCCGCTCCGCGTCGCTGCCCGAACGATCGGTCACGCTGATGCTGATGCTGTTCGCGATGCTCGACGGTGCGATGGCGGTCATCGCGCTGCGTCAGGGCATCGCCGGCCAGGGCGAGGCGTTCGCGCTGTTCCGCACCATCCTCGTCCTGCTCTATCCCCCTGCCTTCATCGGCGTCGGGCTGTTCTCCGTATTCCTGGTCGCCGCGGACCTGGCGGAGACGATGCGCACGCTGGCGACGTCGGACGTGCTGACCGGCGTCTACAACCGGCGCGGGTTCGAGGATGCGGCCGAGCGCGCGATCCGCAACGCCCATCGCCAGCGCCAGCCGCTATCGGTGGTGGTCGCCGACATCGACGGCTTCAAGGCGATCAATGATCGCTACGGCCATGGCGTCGGCGATCGCGCGCTGCGCCATTTCGCCAGCCGGGTCGAGCGGCTCGTCCGGCGCGGCGACCTGATCGGCCGGATCGGCGGCGAGGAATTCGCGCTGCTCCTCGTCAACACTCGCCCGCAGGACGCGGTCGAGGTGGTCGAGCGTATCCGCCGCGACATCGCCGCGATGCCGGTCAGCGGGCCCGACCGCATCGTCATGACCGCCAGTTTCGGCGTCACCGGCCTGCGGCCCGGCGACATCTCGCTCGCCTCGCTCCTCACCCGCGCCGACCGCGCGCTCTACCGCTCGAAGCTCGACGGCCGCGACCGGGTGACGAGCGCCGAGGAGCTGGAAGAGGCGTGATGTCCGGTTTCAGCTTGCGCTGAAACGAGCGGCACCGGCCCGCACCCCACCCGACCTCCCAGTGCTTCTACCCTATGGGAGGTCGGGTGGGGGTGCGGGCCGGTGCCGTATCCGGCGTCAGCCGGATCAGCTCAACGAAACGGCGGCTCGTCGAAGGCGCGCAGCTTGCGGCTGTGGAGGCGGGTGCCCTCGCCGCGGAGCTGGTCGACCGCGGCGATGCCGATCTGGAGATGCTCGGCGATCGCCCGCTCGTAGAAGCGGTTGGCCTGGCCCGGCAGCTTGATCTCGCCGTGGATCGGCTTGTCCGACACGCACAGCAGCGTGCCGTAGGGGACGCGGAAGCGATAGCCCTGCGCTGCCAGCGTCGCCGATTCCATGTCGATCGCGACCGCGCGGCTCTGGCTGAAGCGCAGCGCCGAAGCGGTGTAGCGCAGTTCCCAGTTGCGGTCGTCCGAGGTCACGACGGTGCCGGTGCGCATCCGGAGCTTGAGCTGCTCCATGCTCTGGCCCGAGACGATCTCGGCGGCGCGGGTCAGCGCCTGCTGCACCTCGGCGATCGCCGGGATCGGGATTTCGGGCGGCAGCACGCTGTCGAGGACATGGTCGTCGCGCAGATAGGCGTGCGCCAGCACATAGTCGCCGATCCGCTGGCTGGGACGCAACCCGCCGCAATGGCCGATCATCAGCCAGGCCGCCGGCCGCATCACCGCCAGATGGTCGGTGATCGTCTTGGCGTTGGACGGGCCGACGCCGATATTGACCAGGGTGATACCCGACCGGTCGGGCGCGACCAGGTGATAGGCGGGCATCTGGTGCTTGCGCCACGCGCTGTCGGCGATCGCCTGACGCGGATCGGGATCGCCGCGCCGGATTTCGACCCCGCCGGCGCCGCTCAGCATCGTGTAGCGGCCGTCCTTGTCGAGCTGGTCGATCGCCCAATGCACGAACTCGTCGACATAGCGGTGATAGTTGGTGAACAGGATATAGTCCTGCACATGGCCGGGCGGCGTGCCGGTATAATGGCGCAGCCGGGCGAGGCTGAAGTCGACCCTCGGCGCATCGAACAGCGCCAGCGGCCGGGGGGCCCCGTCGGCCTGCATCCACAGCCCGTCGGCCAGCTCATCGCCGATCTGCGACAATATCGTCGAGGGGAAGATGCGCGAGAGCTCGACCGGCGAGGCGCCAGTCAGGTCAAGGTCGTCGCCCGCGTCGAGCACGTAATTATAGGGTATCTCGGTGGTGCCGACCCCGGCCTCCACCCGCACGCCGTAATCCGCGATCAGCAGGTCGATCTGCTGGGCGAGATAGGGCGCGAACAAGGCGGGCTGGGTGACCGCGATCGCATAATCGCCAGGCTGCTGGAGCCGGCCGAATGAGCGGCCGAGCGGCCCCGGATCGCGGCCGCCTTCATAGCGCAGTCGGATCTCGGGATAGGCGAAGGCGCCGTCGCGGCGCATCGCCGGATCGGGCCGTTCGCCGGTCCGTATATAGTGGGTCAGCGCGGCGCGCAGCCGCGCGACCGACTCGCGGTAGAGCGCATCGAGCTGTTCGACGAGTTGCAGGCTTTGCGTGGACGGCAATCTGTTCTCCTTGTTGTCTTGTGCCGGAAATCGATGACAATGATGTTAGGATGTGTGGGGATTCAGCCCGCCACGGGCTGAATCCCCACACATCCTAGAGCTGGCCGAGGAGATGCTCCGCGCTGCTCACCTTATATTCGCGGGGCTCCTCGACGTTGAGGCGGGTGACGACGCCGTCCTCGACCAGCATCGAGAAACGCTGGCCGCGCACGCCCATGCCGGCGCCGCGCGCGTCCATCTCCAGCCCCAGCGCCCGGACGAAGTCGCCATTGCCGTCGGCGAGCATGCTGACCTTGCCGTCGGCGCCGGCGGAGGCGCCCCAGGCCCCCATCACGAAGGCATCGTTGACCGCGGTGCAGACGATCTCGTCGACGCCCCTGGCGCGAATCTCGTCGGCCTTGTCGACATAGCCCGGCAAATGCTTGGCCGAGCAGGTCGGGGTGAACGCCCCGGGGACCGAAAAGAGCGCGACCTTGCGGCCAGCGAACAGGTCGCCGCTCGCGACCGGCTTCGGTCCCTCGCTCGTCATCGTCATGAAGCTGGCCTCGGGCACCCGCTCTCCCACCGCGATCGTCATCATCCTTCTCCCTTGCTGTCGCTGCTCGACGGGCCAAGCGCCGCGTCGATGAAATTCGCGGTCACCCATGACCAGCCATGCGCGCGGGCATGCGCGAGTCCACCCTCGGCCAGCCGCGTCCGAAAGGCCTCGTCGCCCAGCAGCCGGCGGATCGCGCCGGCGATGTCGTCGACGTCGTAGCCGTCGACCAGCAGCCCGGTCTCGCCGTCGATCACCGCGTCGGTGACGCCGCCGGCACGCCCGCCGATCACCGCCTTGCCGCAGGCGTTGGCCTCCAGGAAGACCAGCCCGAAGCCCTCGGTGTCGCCGTCGGCCAGCGTCCGGTTCGGCATGATGAAGAAGGTGCAGCGCCGATAGAGGTCGGTCAACGCATCGTCGTCGACCCCGCCGAGGAAATCGATCCGGTCGGCGGCCCCGCTGGCCGCCGCCCGCACCTTGAGCGCGGCCTCGTCGGCGCCATGGCCGGCGATCTTGAGCCGATAGGTGGGGAATTCGGGGGCGACGAGCGCGAAAGCGTCGATCAGCCGGTCAAAGCCCTTGCGCTCGACCAGTCGGCCGACGCTGAGGATGAACGGCTCATTGGCCGTGCCGGGCGTGAAGCGTTCGAGGTCGACGCCGTTGACGACGAGGCGGATGCGCTCGGGCGCCACGCCGAAGTCGCCGATCAGCCGGTCGCGGGTGAAGCTCGACACCGTCACCACCACGTCGGCGGCGCGCAGCGCCAGCCCGCGCAGCCGCGCCAGCCGGTTGTAGCTCGCCTGCACCACCTCCTCGCCATGGGTGTAGATGACGACGCGCCACGGCGTCAGCAGCGACAGCAGGATGGCGAGCCAGCCGAGCCCGTGCAGTTCGCAGACGACGATCGCCTTCGCGCGCGACCGGATCGCCTCGATCACCACCGCGCAGAACACGAACAGCATCACCGGCAGGTCGATCGCCACCAGGTCGAGCAGGCCGATCCGCCGTCGGATATGCTCGATGCGCGGCGGGCGCAGCCAGGGGATGCGCCGGATCGGATAGGCGCGGCCGGCGTCGCTCTCGCGCCATCCCGGGATCGGCCTGGCGAGATCGGGGTCGCGCCGCGCGCTCAGCACCTGGATGCGCGGCGCGGCATAGCGGGCAAGGCGGTCGTAGAGCGTCGGCGTCCCGCCGACGAGCGGCGGCATGACGTTGGTGACGAGCAGGATGCGGCCCCTGCCATCGTCCATGCCCGCCGTTCCGGATGACCCGGCCTGCTGACGGATATGGCTCACAAATTGCCCCACCGGCGTCGGACTAGCACCCTGCCATCCGAAATTCCATGCATGGCAGCCGGACCGATCTCCATCGTCATGCCCGCGAGAGCGGGAATCCATGGACGGCGGCCCGCAGGAGACCGGGTGCTCCGTGACCGTGGATTCCCGCTTTCGCGGGCATGGCGGAGAGATGGGCGGAAGCGACATGCGCTAGACATGCTTGCGGAGCCTGAGCAGCAGCGGTGCGAGAAACGGCGCGACCCGGATGACGCGCAGCGCCCTGCGCCAGCGCGGGCCGAGCAGGTCGGGGCCCGCCCGGTCGAAGCCCGCCAGCGCCGCCTTCACCCGCCCCTGCTCCAGGTCGGTGAAGGCGTCATCGATCATGATCTGGCGCGCGATGCGATCGCACATCTCCTCGGCCGCCTTCGCCTCGGGGCGGCCGGCGAGCCGCTCGCGTGCCCGCTGGGTCACGGTCAGCGCGGTGCGCAGCATCCCGCCCGAATTGCGCGACGCCTGGTTCGCCCGGCGGCGGTAGCGGACGATCGGCCGCGGCACATAGGCCAGCTCCCAGCCCGCCTCGAGCAGCCGAATCCAGCCGTCGAAATCCTCCGACGAGATGATGCTCGTGTCGAAGCCGCCGATCCCCATGATCGCCTCGCGCCGCATCACGGTCAGGCCGAAGATGTTGAACTCGCGCCGCAGCACGCGGTCGAGCGTCGCGGGAAGCTGCTGCGGGCAATAAGTGGAGAACAGCTCGCCCTCGCGGTCGGCACCGAAGAAGGTTGCGTCACTGGTGACGAAGCCGATCCGCGGCGACGCCTCGAGCGCGGCGATCATCGAGGACAGGAAGTCGGGCTCATAGACGTCGTCGCCGTCGAGCAGCGCCACATAGGGGGTCGTCACCGTCGCCATCGCGCGGTTGCGGGCGGTCGAGGGACCGCCATTGTCGGTTTCGAGGAAACGGATGCGCGGATCGGCCAGATAGGGCGCGACATGTGCCGCCGCGTCCCGATCGCCGTCGTCGATGACGACGATCTCCCAGTCGGTCCGGTCCTGCGCCAGCACCGAATCGATCGCGTCGTGCAGCATCACGCCGACGCGATAGGCGGGGATCACCACGGTGACGGCCGCCGGGCGGCGCTCGCTGCTTTGCGTCGTCATGGCGGCAAGCTATATGCATAAGCGATGGATGCGCCAGCCTCTCTCCGCGGGCAGTTGCTGCTCGCCATGCCCGGCATCGGCGACCCGCGCTTCGAGAAGGCGGTGATCGCGATGTGCGCGCATGACGAGAATGGCGCGCTCGGTGTCGGCGTCGACCGGGTCATGCCCGGCATCACCCTGCACGGGCTGCTCGAGCAGCTCGACGTTGATCCCGGCATCGCCCCCGACTGCGACATCCTGCTCGGCGGGCCGGTCGAGCAGCGGCGCGGCTTCGTCCTGCACAGCACCGACTGGCTGGGCGAGGACAGCCTGCTGGTCGAGGACCGCTGGTGCCTGACCTCGACGCTCGACGTGCTGCGCGCCATCGCGGAGGGCAAGGGCCCCGCGCGCTGGCTGGTCGCGCTCGGCTATGCCGGCTGGGGCGAGGGCCAGCTCGACGGCGAGATGCGCCGCCATGGCTGGCTCGCGACTCGCGGCGAGGATGGGCTGATCTTCGACCACCAGCCGCCCCGCCGCTGGGAAGCCGCGATGCGTTCCGCCGGGATCGATCCGCGCCTGCTGGCCGCCACCAGCGGCCAGGCCTGAGCGCGTCCTCCCCCGCGAGGGGCACGCATATAAAGATATCTTTATATTTGCATCGAAAGGCCTGCCGGGCTATTGCGCCGGGCATTGCCGCCGGCACGGCCGGCTGCCCCATTCCCGAAGGAGAAGCCCGTGGCCACCGCCGTTGCGAGCGAAACGAAGGACTATGTTGTTGCCGATCTGGGCCTGGCCGAGTTCGGCCGCCGCGAGATCGAGATTGCCGAGACGGAGATGCCGGGCCTGATGGCGCTCCGCGCCGAATATGGCGCATCGAAACCGCTGAAGGGCGCGCGGATCACCGGATCGCTGCACATGACGATCCAGACCGCGGTGCTGATCGAGACGCTGGTCGAGCTGGGCGCCGACGTGCGCTGGGCGACCTGCAACATCTTCTCGACTCAGGACCATGCGGCGGCGGCGATCGCGGCGCGCGGCATCCCGGTGTTCGCGATCAAGGGCGAGACGCTGGCCGATTATTGGGACTATGTCGGCCGTATCTTCGACTGGGGCGACGGCACCACCGCCAATATGATCCTCGACGACGGCGGCGACGCGACGATGTTCGCGCTGTGGGGCGCGAAGCTCGAAGCCGGCGCCACGCTGGGCGAGCCCGGCAATGCCGAGGAGATCGAGTTCCAGCGCGCGCTCAAGGCGTTCGTCGCCGCCAAGCCCGGCTACCTGACCGAGAGCGTCAAGGCGATCCGCGGCGTGTCGGAAGAAACCACCACCGGCGTCCACCGCCTCTACGAGATCGCCAAGAAGGGTGAGCTGCCCTTCCCGGCGATCAACGTCAACGACAGCGTCACCAAGTCGAAGTTCGACAATCTCTACGGCTGCAAGGAATCGCTGGTCGACGCGATCCGCCGCGCGACCGACGTGATGCTGGCCGGCAAGATCGCCTGCGTCGCGGGCTTCGGCGACGTCGGCAAGGGTTCCGCAGCTTCGCTGCGCAACGGCGGCGCCCGCGTGCTGGTCACCGAGATCGACCCGATCTGCGCGCTGCAGGCGGCGATGGAGGGCTATGAGGTGGTGACGATGGAGGAAGCGGTGACCCGCGCCGACATCTTCGTCACCGCGACCGGCAACGAGGACGTGATCACCGCCGAGCACATGAAGGCGATGAAGCCGATGGCGATCGTCTGCAACATCGGCCACTTCGACAGCGAGATCCAGATCGCGGCGCTCAGCAACTACAAGTGGACCGAGATCAAGCCGGGCACCGACCTGGTCGAGTTCCCGGACGGCAAGCAGATCCTGATCCTCGCCAAGGGCCGCCTGGTCAATCTGGGCTGCGCCACCGGCCATCCCAGCTTCGTGATGTCGTCGAGCTTCACCAACCAGGTGCTCGCGCAGATCGAGCTGTTCACCAAGCAGGGCCAATATGGCAACGAGGTGTTCGTCCTGCCCAAGCATCTCGACGAGAAGGTCGCCGCGCTTCACCTCGACAAGCTCGGCGTCAAGCTGACCAAGCTCACCCCCAAGCAGGCGAGCTATATCGGCGTCACCACCGAAGGGCCGTTCAAGCCCGACCATTACCGCTACTGATCGACCGGTGGAGGCGGGCGGACGCCGCTCGCCTCCACCGTCGCTCTGCCCCGTCATCCCGGCTTTCGCCGGGATGACGTTTGAGAGAGGCATTTCCCCGCTCGCGCCTTCCATGATCCCGCTCTAGAAGCGTCGCCATGTCGCAGATGATCCAGCTCGATCCGGTCGCCGCCCTCATGCTCGCGATCATCGTCGCGCTGTGGGTGGCCGCCGCCGTCGCGTCGATCATCATGGGGCTGCGGCGCGACGTGATCGCCAAGACCCGCGCACGCGATATCGAGCGGCAGGGGGCACTGCTCGCCAGCGCGCCGGCGGTTCCCTTCCGCGTCGGGCTCGACGGCCGGATCGGCGCCGATCCCCGGCTCGCCCATTGGCTCGGCCTGCCCGTCCCGCCCGCGACGATCAACGACATGGCCGGACAGGGCGTGGCGGGGCAGGACGGAGGCGGCATCTCGGTGGTCGACGCCGAGGGGTTGGCCGCCGACATCGCCGCCGCCAACCAGGCCGGGCGTCCGTTCGAACGGGTGCTCCGCCTTGCGGGGACAGATCGGGTGCTGCTCGCGCGCGGCCGGCCGTCGCCGCCCGCGATCGGCGACGGCGTGATCGTCTGGCTGTTCGACAACACCGAGGCCGAACGCACCATCGCCCGGCTGTCGGCCGAGGGCCAGGCGGTCAGCGACGCGCTCGACAGCTGCCTCGCGCTGATCGAGGCGGCACCCTTCCCGATGTGGCACCGCGGCCCCGACCTGAAGCTGGCACTGGTCAACTCCGCCTATGTCGCCGCGGTCGAAGGCGAGAGCGCCGAGGAGGTCGTGACCAACGGGGTCGAGCTGGTCGATTCGGCCGATGGCCGCGCCCCGCGCGCGACGGCGCTGGCGGCACGCGACAGCGGCCGCATCAAGACCCATGTCGTCCCCGTCACGCTGGGCGGACAGCGGCGGACGATGCGGATCGTCGACGTGCCGATGGGCGAGCATGGCGTCGCCGGCTACGCCTTCGACATCCAGGATCTCGAACAAACGCGCGGCGAGCTCGGCCGTTTCCAGGAAGCGCAGCGCGAGCTGTTCGACCGGTTGTCGGCCGGGGTCGCGCAGTTCGGGCCCGACCGCAACCTGATCTTCTGCAACCAGCCCTTCCTGCAATTCTTCTCGCTGCTGCCCGAATGGATGTCGGACCATCCCGAGTTCGATCGCGTGCTCGAACGGATGCGCGAGACCCAGCGCCTGCCCGAGGCACGCGATTTCCCCGGCTGGAAGGCCGAGCGCCGCGCCTGGTTCAACGCGGTCGACGCGGTCGAGGAGAACTGGACGATCCCCGGCGGCCAGCATCTGCGCGTCGTCGCCCAGCCACTGCCCAATGGCGGCCTGCTGCTGTTCTTCGAGGACCGCACCGAACAGGTCCAGCTGTCCAGCGCGCGCGACACGCTGCTGCGCGTCCGTGCCGCGACCTTCGAGAATCTGTTCGAGGCGATCGGCGTGTTCGCCTCCGACGGCCGACTCCACATCTGGAACCAGAGCTTCCGCGACATATGGGGCCTGTCGGAGGCCGACCTGGCCCAGAATCTCCGCGTCGACGCGATGGTCGAACTGGTCGCGGCCAAGCTGGCCGATCCGTCGCGCGCGCAGCTGCTGCGCGACCTGGTCCGCATCGCGACGGTCGACCGGCAGGCGCGCACCGGCCGGATGGCGCTCGCCGACGGCCGCTATTTCGACTTCGCGGTGGTGCCGCTGCCCGACGGCAACGCGCTGTTCACCCTGCTCGACATCACCGCCTCGCGCGGGATCGAGGAAGCGCTGCGCGGACGCGCCGACGCGCTCGAGGAGGCCGACAAGCTCAAGACGGCCTTCGTTGCCAATATGAGCTACGAGCTGCGCGTGCCGCTGACCTCGATCGCGGGCTTCGCGGAGCTGCTCGACGGCGGCTATGCAGGCGAGCTGCCGGCGATCGCCCAGGAATATGTCAAGGCGATCCTCGCCTCGGTCGGCCGGCTCGGCTCGCTGGTCGAGGACGTGCTGGATCTCACCCAGGGCGCCGCCGGCAACCTGCCGCTGTCCGAGGAGCAGGTCGACATGGGGGTGCTGCTCACCGGGGCGGTCGCCGCCGCCCGTCCCGCCGCCGAGGGCAAACCGCTCCAGCTCCTCGTCGACGTCGAACCGGGGTTGGGCGAGATCCGCGGCGATCCGCGCCGGCTGCGCCAGATCGCCGACCATCTGCTCAACAACGCGATCGCCTATACCCCGCCGCAGGGCCGGGTAACGATCCGCGTCCACGGCGATGACGACATGATCGTCTGGGTCGTGTCCGACACCGGCCCCGGCATGGACGCCGCCCAGCGCGCCGGCATCTTCGACGCCTATCCGCGCATCGACGCGAGCAACGACGAGGGCAAGCAGCTGATCGGCATCGGCCTGCCGCTGACCCGCCAGCTCGTCGAGGCGCATGGCGGCTCGATCGCACTGGAGAGCGAACCCGGCCGCGGCACCACCGTGACGATCCACCTGCCGCGCCGCCATGGCGAGCATGGCCATGCGTGAGCCACGGGAAGGCATGACGGAGCATTCGCTGCACCTCGACGGCCCCGAAGCGACCGCCGCCGCGGGCGCGGCGCTCGCGGCGGTGCTTCGCCCCGGCGACGTGGTCGCGCTGAGCGGCGATCTCGGCGCGGGCAAGACCTGCTTCGCGCGCGGGCTGCTTCATGCGCTCGGCTTCGCGGGCGAGGTGCCCTCGCCGAGCTTCCCGATCGTCATCCCCTATGCGCCGCCCGAGCTCGGCCTGCCGCTCTGGCATGTCGACCTCTACCGGATCGATGATCCCGAGGAGATCGAGGAGCTGGGGCTGGAGGAGGCGCGCGCCGACAGCGCGCTGCTGATCGAATGGCCCGAGCGGATGGGTCCCCGGCTGTGGCCCGACGCGCTGCGCCTGACCATCGACAGGGATGGACCCGATGCGCGCCGCTTGACTTGGGCGGCGCCCGCGCCATGGGAGGGCCGATGGCCGCCACGAACATGATCCCCCCACCCCACGCTCCCGCCTTCCTCGACCGTGCCGGCTGGGGCGGCGGGGATATCCGGCCGCTCGCGGGCGATGCCAGCTTCCGCCGCTATTTCCGGGTCCATCGCGACGGCGACAGCGCCGTGCTGATGGACGCCCCACCCGAGTATGAGGACAGCCGCCCCTTCCTGGCGGTCGCCGAGCATCTCGCCGCGATCGGCTTCCGCGCGCCGCGCGTGCTGGCGCGCGACCTGGAGGCGGGGCTGATCCTGCTCGAGGATTTCGGCGACGATCGGATGAAGGAGGCGATCGAGGCCGACCCCGCCGCCGAGACGCCGATCTACGCGCAGGCGATCGACCTGCTCGCCGACCTGCATGGCCATGCCGCCGGGCCGCTGCCGCCCTATGACATGGCCGTGTACCAGCGCGAGGCGGGTCTGTTTCCCGAATGGTACATGCCGGCAGTCGGTCTCGACGCCGACGCGGAGGGCTGTGCCACGAGCTGGGCCGCCGCCTGGGACGCGGTACTGGCGCCGATCGCGGCGGACCGCTCGGTCAGCGTGCTGCGCGACTATCATGCCGAGAATATCATGCTGCTCGGCGACGGCAGCCTCGGCCTGCTCGATTTCCAGGACGCGCTGGCCGGCCACCCCGCCTATGACCTGGTTTCGCTGCTGCAGGACGCGCGGCGCGACGTGCCGCCGGACGTCGAGGCGGCGATGATTGCGCGTTATGCCGCGCGTCGCCCGTTCGACGAGGCTGCCTATGCGCTGCTCGGCGCGCAGCGCAACGCGAAGATCCTCGGCATCTTCACCCGGCTGTGGAAGCGCGACGGCAAGCCCCGCTACCTCGCCTTCCAGCCGCGCGTCTGGGGCTATCTCGAACGCGATCTCGCCCATCCGGCGCTGGCCCCGGTGAAGGCCTGGTTCGACGCGCACGTCCCTCCGGCCCAACGCGCCGCCCACTGGACGGATCACATCATATGAGCTTCGCCAAGCCCCTGTCGCTGCGCCCCAATCCGGCGCGCGTGCCGATCGGCACCGCGATGGTGCTCGCCGCCGGGCTCGGCAAGCGGATGCGGCCGCTGACCGCCACCCGGCCCAAGCCGCTGGTCGAGGTGGCGGGCAAGGCGCTGCTCGACCATGTGCTCGACCGGCTGCGCGACGCCGGCATCGGCCGCGTCGTCGTCAATGTCCACTATCTGGCCGATGCGCTGGAGGCGCATCTCAGGCGCAAGGCGGCCGATCTCGACGTCCGCATCTCCGACGAGCGCGGGCTGCTGCTGGAGACGGGAGGCGGGGTCGCCCGGGCGCTGCCGCTGATCCCCGACGACCCCTTCCTGATCGTCAACAGCGACAATCTGTGGGTCGACGGGCCGGTCGACGCGATCAGCCTGCTGGCCGACCGCTGGGACGACGCGACGATGGACGCGCTGCTGCTGCTCGTCCCGCTGGCGCGCGCCAATTGCCACAACGGGATGGGCGACTTCCACATGGACGGCGACGGCCGCATCGCGCGGCGCCGCACCGCCAAGGTCGCGCCCTTCGTCTATACCGGGATCCAGCTCGTCTCGAAGCGGCTGTTCGCGGACCTGCCCGAGGGGCCGTTCGGCTTCATGCTGCTGTGGGAAAGGGCGATCGCCGCCGGCCGCGCCTTCGGCCTGGTCCACCAGGGCCTTTGGTTCGACGTCGGCACGCCCCCCGCGATCGGCAAGACCGAGGCGCTGCTGGGGCGGAACTGATCCGTCCCCGGCGCCTCGGTCGTCCGCCGACGATCAGCTATTGTCTTCGGTCGGGGCGTCCGGGCCGTTCTTCTTGATCGAATCGATCGCGTTCTGGGCGCTCGCCTTGCTGGCATAGCCTTCGGTCGAGAAGATCGTCTCGTTGTTATATTTGAAGCGGACCCGGAATTCCCCCGCCTTGTCCTTATGGATCTCGAACTTGTGCGCCATGATACTCTCCCTACGAAACCGGCCGCACGTTAACATGGGTTATGACCGGATCAACAGGGCGGTGAGGCGCGGCTTCCGCTGACGCGACGAAGCGCTACAGTGACCGCGATGTCCCGCCCCGCCGTCTTCACCATCCCCGCCCACCGCGCCTTTGCCGACGCCCTCGCGGCCGGGTTGATCGCGCGTCACGGACCCGATCCGCTGGGGCTCGCGCGGACGGTGGTGCTGGTGCCCAACAACCGCGCGGCGCGGGCGATCAGCGACGCCTTCGTCCGCCGCGCCGAAGGTGGACTGCTGTTGCCGCGCCTCGTCGCGATCGGCGATCCCGAGCTCGACGAGCGGCTTGGCGGGCTGCTCGATCCGATCGACGCGGAGGGGGAGGGGGACGAGCCGATCCCGCCCGCGATCGACCCGCTCGAACGGCAGATGATCCTCGCCCGGCTCACCGCCGAGGCGCGCCAGGCGGCGGGTGATCCGATCGACGGCGGCGAGGCGATCCGGCTGGCCGGCGAGCTCGGCCGCACGCTCGACCAGATGCTGATCGAGCAGATCCCCGCCGCGCGGCTGCGCGACCTGGTCTCGCTGCCCGAATTGTCCGAGCATTGGCAGCGATCGCTGGCGATGCTCGATACGATCCTGACCCGCTGGCCCGCCGAGCTGGCGGCGCGCGGGCGGATCGAGCTGGCCGAGCGGCGCAACCGGCTGCTCGATCGGGTGGCGCGGCGCTGGCGCCGTAACCCGCCGCCCGGCGCCGTGATCGCTGCGGGCATCAGCAGCACGACGCCGGCAGTCGCCCGCCTGCTCGGCGTCGTCGCCCGGCTACCCGACGGCATGGTGGTGCTGCCCGGGCTCGACACCGTCTCCGACGAGGCGGAGTGGCGGGCGCTCGGGCCGCATGAGGCCGGGGAGGACGGCGGCCGTCCGCCCCGCCCGGTCGAAAGCCATCCGCAATATGCGCTGAAGCGGCTGCTCGACCGGATGGACGTCGGCCGCGGCGAGGTCGCGACCTGGCGCTGGGGCGGGGGCCGCGACGCGCGGTCGGTCCGCGCCCGGGCGATCGCCAATGCGATGGCGCCCGCCGCCTTCACCGACAAATGGCACCGCCTGCCCCCGGCCGAGCGGCGGCTGACCGGCGTCCGCGCGATCGAGCTGGCCAACCCGGCGGAGGAGGCGCAGGTGATCGCGCTCGCCTTGCGCGAGGCGATCGAGACGCCGGGCCGCACCGCCGCGCTCGTCACGCCCGACCGCGTGCTCGCCCGCCGCGTCACCGCGCATCTCGCCCGCTGGGGGATCGTCGCCGACGATTCGGCGGGCACGCCGCTGTCGCTGACCCCGGCCGGCACGCTGCTCCTCGCGGTCGCCGAGGCGGCGGCCGAGGGTTTCGCGCCGGTGCCGCTGCTGGCGCTGCTCAAGCATCCGCTGGTGCGGCGGGGAGCTGCGCGCGGCGCCTGGCTCGACGGCGCGCGCAAGCTCGACATCGCGCTGCGCGGGCCGCGCCCGCCCGCCGGGCTCGACGGCATCGCCCGCTATCTGCGCGACGGCGACGGCCATGCGAAGCGCGCCCGCGCCCCCGCGATCGGCTGGTGGGACGAGGTCCGCCCGCTGCTGGAGCCCTTGGAGGCGGCCTTCAGCAAGAAGCCGTTCGTGTCGAGCCCCTCGACTGCCTGCAAGGCAGGCGCTCGGGATGAACTTCGGCCAGAGGCCGAAGTCGAGACAGGTTCTCCCCAGCCTACGTCCCCCGACTCCGCTCGGGACGAACGGGGACTGGGTGGCTTGCTGGAAGCCCTCCGCGAAACCATGGGCACGCTCGCGGACGATGCCGGCTGGTCGGGCCCGGACGGCCGCGCCGCCGCCGACCTGGTCGCCGAGCTGGAGGCCTGGGCGCCGGTCGGCCCCGCCACCTTCGATCCCGCCGGCCTCGCGCCGACGCTGCGTCTGCTGATGGACGCGGTCGCCGTCCGCCCGCCGCAGGGCGGCCATCCGCGCCTGTCGATCTGGGGCCTGCTCGAAGCCCGGCTCCAGCATGCCGACCTGATGGTGCTGGGCGGGCTCAACGAGGGGGTGTGGCCGGCCCTGCCCAGCCCCGATCCCTGGCTCGCCCCGCGCATCCGCGCCGAGCTCGGCCTGCCTGGCCTCGAAACCCGGATCGGCCTGTCGGCGCACGACTTCGCGATGGCGCTCGGCGCGCCCGAGCTGATCGTCACCCGCGCCCGGCGCGACGCCCGCGCGCCGACCATCGCCTCGCGCTTCTGGCTGCGGCTGGAGGCGATGACCGGCGGCATCACCCGCGAACACCGCCTGCCCAACTGGGCCGCCGCGATCGACCGGCCGGCCGACCGTCTTTTCATCGGCCGCCCCGAACCCGCGCCCCCCGTCGCCGATCGGCCGGACGTCATCGCCGTCACCAGGCTCGACCGGCTCCAGGCCGATCCCTTCGCCTTCTACGCCGACGCGATGCTCAGGCTCCGCCCGCTCGACGCGGTCGACGCCGATCCGACCCCGGCGTGGCGCGGCACCGCCGTCCATGCCGTGTTCGAGGCGTGGATGAAGCAGGACGATTGCGACCCCGACAGGCTGCTGCCACGCGCCGAGGCGATGCTGCGCGAGATGGCCGCCCACCCGGTGATGCAGGCGCTGTGGGAACCCCGGCTGATCGAGGCGCTGCGCTGGGTCGCCGATCGGATGCGTGAGGAGCGCGCGCAGGGCCGCCGCCCGATCGCCGCCGAGCTCGACGGCCGGACCGAGATCGCCGGCATCACCCTGACCGGCAAGGTCGACCGCATCGACCGGCTCGCCGACGGCACCCTCGCGATCGTCGACTACAAGACCGGCAAGCCGCCCAGCGCGGCGCAGGTCGAGGCGGGCTATGCGATGCAGCTCGGCCTGCTCGGCCTGATCGCGGATCGTGGCGGCTTCGGCGGAGTCGAGGGAACGCCGCTCGTCTTCGAATATTGGTCGCTGGCGAAGGACCGCGACGCCTTCGGCCAGGTCCGCTCGCCGGTCGGCGGCAAGAGCCATGTCGCGCCGCAGGACTTCGTCGCCCATGCCGCCGCGATCCTGGCGCGCGCGGTCGAGCGCTGGCTGACCGGGAACGAGCCCTTCACCGCCAAGCTCGCCCCCGAATATTCGCCCTATGCCGATTATGACCAGCTCATGCGGCTCGACGAATGGTATGGCCGGGGCAGCGGCGAGGCGGAGGGCGGACGATGAGCGGGCGCCTCAGGCCGCTCGACCCGCTGCAGCCGCAGCAGCGCGCCGCCTCCGACCCGCGCGAGCTGGTCTGGCTGTCGGCGTCGGCCGGCACCGGCAAGACCCATGTGCTCACCGCGCGGGTGCTGCGCCTGCTGCTCGGCGGCGCCGCGCCCGAGGCGATCCTCTGCCTCACCTTCACCAAGGCGGGCGCGGCCGAGATGGCCGAGCGCATCCACCGCCGCCTCGCCCATTGGGCGGGACAGAAGGACGATCGCAAGCTGACCCAGGACCTCACCCGACTGGGCGAGGATGCCGGGCCCGAGGCGTTGAAGCGGGCGCGGCAATTGTTCGCGCGGGTGCTGGAGGCGCCCGGTGGCGGGCTGCGCATCCAGACCATCCACGCCTTCTGCCAGACGCTGCTCGCCGGCTTCCCGGCCGAGGCGGGGCTCACCCCCGGCTTCCGCCCGATCGAGGGGCGCGAGGAGGCCGCGCTCGCCCGCCGCACCCTCGCCGACCTGCTCGACGGCGCGGCGCGCGGCGGCGACCATGGCCTGATCCGCGACGTCCAGGCGCTCAGCCTGCGGCTTGGCGAGGGCGGGGCCGAGGCCTATCTGCTCGACTGCGCCCGCGCGCCCGACGCGCTGGCCGCGCTCGGCGCGCGCGGGGCGATCGAGCCCCGGCTGCGTCACGCCTTCGACGTGCCGCTCGGCGATGTGGAGGAGGCGATCGAAGCGGCCTGCGCCGGCCTCGACCTCGCCTGTTTCGAGGCGGTCGCCCGCACCAACGCCGCCTGGGGCACCGCGACCGGGCTGCGCGACGCCGACACGATCGCCGCCTTCCTCGCGGCCGGCCCGGCCTCGCGCGCCGCGATGCTGGAGGAGGTGCTGTTCGTCGTCCTGACGAAGAGCTTCGAGCCGCGCAAATATGCCGCCGGGCTGCTCAAGGCCGACCCCGGCTATCCCGACCAGTGCGTCCGGCTCGCCGACCAGATCGGTCGGCTGCTCGGCTGGCGCCACCGTGCCGCGCTCGCCGCCGCGATCGGCGCGGGCCTGCGCGCCGGCCAGGCCTATGCACAGGCCTATGCCGAGGCGAAGCGCGCCGCCGGGCTGGTCGACTTCGACGACCTGATCCGCGCCACCGTCCGCTTGCTCGACGAGCCCGGCATGGGCGACTGGGTGCGCTACAAACTCGACCAGCAGACCGACCATATCCTGGTCGACGAGGCGCAGGACACCAATGCCGCGCAATGGGCGATCGTCGGCCGGCTCGCCGAGGAATTCTTCGTCGGCGCCGGCGCGCGCGGCGGGGCGCCGCGCACCATCTTCACCGTCGGCGATTTCAAGCAGGCGATCTTCGGCTTCCAGGGCACCGACCCGGTCGAGTTCGAGCGCGCCCGGCTCGGCTTCGCGATCAAGGCGCTCCAGGTCGACCGCGAGTTCCTCGACCTGTCGCTCGACCGCAGCTTCCGCTCGGCGCCCGCCGTGCTCGAACTGGTCGACCGGCTGATCGCCGATCTCGGCCATGAGGAGATGGGCCTGTTCACCCCGGCCGAGCGCCACGCCGCGCACCATGCGATGCCGGGCCGGGTGACGCTTTGGAAGCCGCTGTCGATCGAGGAGGCGGCCGACGACGACGGCGAGGAGGGCTTCATCGACGACGCCACCCGCGCCTATGCCGGCCGGCTGGCGAAACAGGTGCGGCGCTGGATCGACGAGCGGCTGTGGCTGGCGAGCAAGAAGCGCCCGATCCGGCCCGAGGATATATTGATCCTCGTCCGCCGCCGCGCCGACCTCGCCTCGCTGATCGTCGCCCGGCTCCATGCCGAGAAGGTGCCGGTGGCGGGCGTCGACCGGCTGCGGCTGACCGCGCCGCTCGTCGTCAAGGACCTGCTCGCCGCCGTCCGCTTCGCCGTCCAGCGCGAGGACGACCTGAGCCTCGCCGCGCTGCTCGTCTCGCCGCTGTTCGGCTGGAGCCAGGAGGAACTCTACCGGGTCGGCTTCGGCCGGCGCGGGCCGCTGGTCGACGCGGTGCGCGCCAAGGGCGACGCCGCGACCAACGCCGCGCTCGACGAGATCCTCGCCCGCGCCGACTTCACCACCCCCTATCGTTTCCTCGAGCATCTGCTGACCGGCCCGCTCGACGGCCGCCGCAAGCTGCTGCGCCGGCTGGGCGACGAGGCGCGCGACCCGATCGACGAGCTGCTCGGCGCCGCGCTCCAGTTCGAAGGGACGGCGACCGCGACGCTCCAGCGCTTCCTCGACTGGTTCGATCGCGGCGACGTCGAGATCACCCGCGATCCCTCCGCCCCGCTCGACGCGGTGCGGGTGATGACCGTCCACGGATCGAAGGGGCTGGAAGCGCCGCTCGTCATCCTCGCCGACGCGACCGCCGATCCCGACCTCAGCCCCGACCGGCGGCTCGACTGGGCGATCGAGGAGGGCGCCGAACCGGTGCCGGTGCTGCGCCCGCGCAAGGCCGAGATGGTCGAGGCGCTGCGCAAGGACGCCGAGGCGCTCGCCAGGCGCGAGCGGCAGGAACATTGGCGGCTGCTCTACGTCGCGCTGACCCGCGCGCAGGAGCATCTGGTGATCGGCGGCACGCTCGGCATCCGCGCGCGCGGCGTTCCCCCGGCGTCGAGCTGGTATCAGGCGATCGACCAGGCGATGGCCGGCCTCGGCTGCACGCCCGTCGAAGACCCGCTATGGGTCGAGGCGCGGCACTATCACGGCTCGGTGGCGGCGACGGGGACGACCGTTCCGGCCCGGCCGAGGCGCGGCGCGCCGGTGCTGGCCGAGCCCGGCTGGCTGCGCTGCCCCGCCCCGCCCGAGGCGCGCCCTCCGCGCCCGCTCGCGCCCTCGTCGCTCGGGCTCGACGACGTGCCCGATCCGCCGCCGTCGGCGGCGCTGCGCGCAGCCGCCCGGCGCGGCACGCTGCTCCACGCGCTGTTCGAGCGGCTCCCGGCCATCGATCCCGAGCGCCGCCGCGACGCCGCGCTGCGCTGGCTGCTCGGCTCGGCCGGGGTCGAGGAGGAAGCCGCCGCCCGCACTTTGGCCGACGACGCCTGCCGCGTCATCGCCGATCCGCGCTTCGCCGCGATCTTCGGCGCCGACGCGCTCGCCGAAGCGCCGGTCGCGGCGGTGGTCGCGGGGGAGGTGGTGTCGGGCACAGTCGACCGGCTGCTCGTCGCCGCCGACCGCATCCTCGTCGTCGACTTCAAGACCGGCCGCCGCGCGCCCGCCGACCTCGCCGCCGTGCCCGACCATCACCTGCGCCAGATGAGCGCCTATGCCGCAGCCCTTGGCGTGATCTTCCCCGGACGCCCGGTCGCGGCGGCGTTGCTCTACACCGCCGGCCCGACCCTGATCGAGCTGCCCGCCGCCGTGCTGGATGCGCACAAGCCCGGCTTTAGGGGGCAGGAGCAAAAGCAGGGGCAAGGCCGTTGAGACTGCCGGCAGGCCCGCTTACATCTGATCCCGTAACCAAGGAGCGTATCCATGCCCACCAAAGCGATCACCGACTCGTCCTTCCATGACGACGTCATCAGTGCCGACAAGCCCGTCCTCGTCGATTTCTGGGCCGAGTGGTGCGGTCCGTGCAAGATGATCGGTCCGGCCCTGGAGGAGATCGCCGACGAGCTCGGCGAGAAGGTGACGATCGCCAAGATCAACATCGACGACAATCCCGACGCCCCCGGCCGCTACGGCGTCCGCGGCATCCCGACGATGATCCTGTTCAAGAACGGCCAGCCCACCGCGACCAAGGTCGGCGCCGCGCCGAAGAGCCAGCTCAAGGGCTGGCTGGAAGGCGAGCTTTAAGCCTCGCTCCCTCTCCCGCTTGCGGGAGAGGGCCCGATCCTCAATCGAACAGCACCGCCCTGGCCAGCGCCCACATCTCGGGCGAACCGGCCGCGATCGCGCCATGGCGCGGGTCGGCGAGGCGATAGGGCGTGCCGTTGTCGCGGGCGATCATGCCGCCCGCCTCCTCCAGCATCAGTGCCCCGGCCGCATGGTCCCAGGGGTGGGTCTTCTCGAACAGCGCGATATCGTTGGCACCCAGGATCAGGCGCGGATATTGCTCGCCCGCGCAGCGCGGGATGTCGACGATCTCCAGCACGCCCTCGGCGCGGCGGCGGACGTCTGCCTGGCGGTCCTCGGGCATGAAATAGGTGGCGATCGCCGCCTTGGGCGGCCCGTCCGAGCGGCGCGCCGTCACCCGCTCGCCATCGATGAAGCAGCCGCGCCCGCGCGCGGCGTGGACGATGCGGTCGATCACCGGATCGTAGATCCACCCCGCCTCACGCTCCCCGTCGACGGCGAGGCCGACCATGATCGCGAAGGGGCCGTGTCCTGCGGTGAAATTGTTGGTGCCGTCGAGCGGATCGATGATCCAGGCGACGCCGTCGCCGACCCGGTCGACGATCGACGGATCGGCCGCGGCGGCCTCCTCGCCGATGATCCGCGCCTCGGGCAGCAGCCGGCCGAGCGCCTCGCTCAGCCGCGCCTCCGATTCGCGATCGACGATCGTGACGAAGTCGCCGGGGCTCTTCTCGGCGAACTGATCGGCGGCAAGCTTGCGGAAGCGCGGCATCATGACCTCGCGGGCGACGCCCTGTATCAGGTCGAGCACCGGCCGATAGAGGTCATGCATCGGCATCAGCTCAGCGGGATCATGACCGTGTCGGCATAGCCTGGCCGCTGTTGCAGCCGGGCATACCAGTCGGCGACATGCGGTCGTTCCGGCCGGTCGATGGCGAGCGCGTACCAGCTATGGACATAGACGCCCATCGGGATGTCGCCGATCCCGAAATCGTCGCCCGACAGCCAGGGCCGCTCGGCCAGCGCCGCGTCGAGGATCGCCATCAGCTCCCCCGCATGCCGGGCCGCCGCCGCGATCTTCGCCGCGTCGCGATCGGCGGGCGCGGTGCGGACGAGCTGGATGAAGGCGTCCCGCTGCGCCTCGGCATAGCCGAACTGCCAATCCATCCAGCGGTCGGCGAGCGCCCGCGCCCGCAGGTCGGCGGGCCACAGCGCGGGCGCGTACCTCGCCGCGAGATAGCGCAGGATCGCGTTCGACTCCCACAGCACGAAGCCATCGTCCTCGATCGTCGGAATCAGCCGGTTGGGGTTCATCGCCAGATAGGCGTCGGTGAAGCCGAAGCTCCCGCCGATGTCGCGTCGCTCGTGCGGGATCCCCGCCTCGACCGCGAGCCACGCGACCTTCTTGACGTTGTGCGAGTTGAGGCGGCCCCAGATGATCAGTGACATGTGCGCAGGCGCTCCCTTCTCCGTCATGCTGAACTTGTTTCAGCATCCACCAGGCCATGCCACCCGGCCATGAGGCCCTTGCGGCACGGTCTCTCCCGATCGCGGGGCCTATCCCTGCACGCCGGTGGACCCTGAAACAAGTTCAGGATGACGGTTGCGCCGAGGACGGTCGCCCGCCGCAGCCTCAACTCCGATAATCGGCGTTGATCGAGATATAGCCGTGGGTCAGGTCGCAAGTCCAAACCGTCGCACGGCCGTTGCCGAGGCCGATGTCGACGCCGATCTCGATCTCGCGTCCCTTGAGATGCGCGGCGACGGGCGCCTCGTCATAGCCCTCGACCGCGAGGCCGCCGGTCGCCACCTGGGTCGCGCCGAAGCGGATCGACAGCCTGTCGCGCTCGGCCGGCTCTCCCGCCTTGCCGACCGCCATCACCACCCGGCCCCAATTGGCGTCCTCGCCCGCGATCGCGGTCTTGACCAGCGGCGAGTTGGCGATCGACAGCGCGATGCGGTGCGCGCTGGCGTCGCTCTCGGCGCCCTCGACCGTGACCGCGATGAACTTCGATGCGCCCTCGCCGTCGCGGACGACCAGCTGGGCAAGCTCCAGGCAGACCTCGTTCAGCGCCGCCTCCAGCGCATCGGCGCCGGGATCGTCCATCGTCTCCAGCCGCGCATGGCCGGCCTTGCCGGTGGCGAAGGCGAGCACGGTGTCGCTGGTCGAGGTGTCGCCGTCGACGGTGATGCAGGAGAAGCTCCGCGCGTTGGCGCGGTTCAGCATCGCCTGGAGCAGCTCGGGCGCGATCGCGGCGTCGGTGAAGACGAAGCCCAGCATCGTCGCCATGTCGGGCGCGATCATCCCCGACCCCTTGACGATTCCGACCAGCTCGACCCGGGTGCCGCCGACCATCGCCGAGGCGCGCGCCGCCTTGGCGAAGGTGTCGGTGGTCATGATCGTCGCGGCGGCCTCCTCCCAGCTCGCCTCGGGCGCGCGCAGCACCGCGTCGATCCCGGCCTCGGCCTTGTCGATCGGCAGCGGCACGCCGATCACCCCGGTCGAGGCGACGAACACGTCGGACGGGCGGCAGCCGATCGCGCCCGCCACCCGCGCGGTGATCGCCTCGACCGCGGCGCGGCCGCGATTGCCGGTGAAGGCATTGCTGTTGCCCGCGTTGACGACGAGCGCGCGCGCCTGGCCGAGCGGCAACGCGGCGCGGCACCATTCGACCTCGGGCGAGGGGCATTTGCTGGTGGTCGTCACCCCGGCGACGACGGTGCCCTCGTCGAGCGCGGCATAGGTCAGGTCGGCCCGGTCCCAACGCTTGTAGCCCGCGCGCGCCACCGCAACACGCACGCCCGCGATCGGCGGCAGATCGGGAAAGGCGGCGGGGGCGAGCGGCGAACGGTCCATGGCACAACTCCGGAAAAGACTGGCGCGCTATAGGAGGAGCGGATGACGTTTGAAATATGGCGTCTGGAATT
Organism: Rhizorhabdus histidinilytica; assembly: GCF_900167915.1. GTDB lineage: Bacteria > Pseudomonadota > Alphaproteobacteria > Sphingomonadales > Sphingomonadaceae > Rhizorhabdus > Rhizorhabdus histidinilytica. The sequence continues at coordinate 209,330 of NZ_FUYM01000005.1, forward strand.
CCGTTCCATCGTCATCCCGGCGGAGGCCGGGATCTCGGGAGAGGAGAGAAGAGGTCGAGGCAGGAGCCGCCCGAGATGCCGGCCTCCGCCGGCATGACGGATTGGGGAAGGCCGCTACGCCCGCGAATTGACGTAATCGGCGGCGACACCTATCTGCACCGGGATCATTTGCGCGGCGGCCGCGAGGCCGCCTGCGCGCCCTTGTCTCAAGGCCCTTGTCTTAAGGAATGCCCATGCTCGGCGGCCTCGCCAAAGCCATCTTCGGATCGTCGAACGATCGTTATGTGAAGTCGCTGCGCCCGATCCTGCAAAAGATCGCCGGATTCGAGCCGACGCTCGAGGCGATGAGCGACGAGGAGCTGTCCGCCCAGACGGTCAAATTCCGCCAGCGACTCGACGCCGGCGAGACGCTCGATTCGCTGCTGCCCGAGGCGTTCGCCACGGTGCGCGAGGCGGCCCGCCGCGTGCTCGGCCAGCGCCATTACGACGTGCAGATGATCGGCGGCATCGTCCTCCATCGCGGCGAGATCGCCGAGATGCGGACCGGCGAGGGCAAGACGCTGGTCGCGACGCTGGCGGTCTACCTCAACGCGCTGCCGGGCGAGGGCGTCCACGTCGTCACCGTCAACGACTATCTCGCCACCCGCGACGCGGAGTGGATGGGCCGGGTCTACCGTTTCCTCGGCCTGACCGTCGGCGTGATCGTGCCCAACCTGTCGGACCAGGAGCGGCGCGACGCCTATGCCGCCGACATCACCTACGGCACGAACAACGAGTTCGGCTTCGACTATCTGCGCGACAACATGAAATATGACCGCGCGCTGATGGTCCACCGGCCGTTCAACTTCGCGGTGGTCGACGAGGTCGATTCGGTGCTGATCGACGAGGCGCGCACCCCGCTGATCATCTCCGGCCCGACCGACGACAAGTCCGAGCTGTACATGCAGGTCGACGCGATCGTGAAGCAGGTCACCAAGGACGATTACGAGTTCGACGAGAAGCAGCGCTCGGTGGTGCTGACCGAGGACGGCACCGAGCGGATCGAACGGCTGCTGGAGGCGGCGGGCCTGCTCGAAGGCGGCAATCTCTACGCTTTCGAGAACACCCAGGTCGTCCACCACCTGAACCAGGCGCTGCGCGCCAACGTCGCCTTCAAGCGCGACACCGACTATATCGTCAAGGACGAGAAGGTCATCATCATCGACGAGTTCACCGGCCGCATGATGGACGGCCGGCGCTGGTCGGATGGCCTGCACCAGGCGGTCGAGGCCAAGGAAGGCGTGAAGATCGAGCCCGAGAACCAGACGCTCGCCTCGATCACCTTCCAGAATTATTTCCGCATGTACCCCAAGCTGGGCGGCATGACGGGCACGGCCGCGACCGAGGCCCATGAATTCTACCAGATCTACAAGATGAACGTCGTCACCATACCGACCAACCTGCCGGTCCGGCGGATCGATCAGGACGACGAATTCTACAAGAACATGACCGACAAGTTCGCCGCGATCACCCAGGCGATCCGCGAGGCCAAGGAGCGCGGTCAGCCGGTGCTGGTCGGCACCGTGTCGATCGAGAAGTCGGAGCTGCTGTCGGAGTTCCTGACCAATGAGAAGGTCGAGCACAAGGTGCTCAACGCCCGCTATCACGAGCAGGAGGCGCACATCGTGGCGCAGGCCGGCCGGCTCGGCGCGGTGACGATCGCCACCAACATGGCGGGCCGCGGCACCGACATCCAGCTCGGCGGCAACCTCGAATTCCGCATGCTCGACGAGCATCCCGACCTTGAGATCGGCACACCCGAATTCGACGCGGCGGCCGAGCGCATCCGCGGCGAGATCGTCGCCGAGAAGGAAGCGGTGCTCGCCGCCGGCGGCCTGTTCGTGCTCGGCACCGAGCGGCACGAGAGCCGCCGCATCGACAACCAGCTGCGCGGCCGGTCGGGCCGCCAGGGCGATCCGGGCCTCAGCCGCTTCTACCTGTCGCTTGACGACGACCTGCTGCGCATCTTCGGTCCACAGACGATGTTCGCGCGGATGATGAACAAGAACCTCGCCGACGGCGAGGCGATCGTCAGCCCGTGGATCTCCAAGGCGATCGAGACCGCGCAGAAGAAGGTCGAGGCGCGCAACTACGACATCCGCAAGCAGGTCGTCGAATATGACGACGTGATGAACGACCAGCGCAAGGTGATCTACGAGCAGCGCGCCGACATCATGGATGCCGAGACGGTCGACGACGTCGTCACCGACATGCGCGCCGACACCGCCAATGCGATCGTCGGCGGCTGCTGCCCGCCGCATAGCTATCCCGAGCAGTGGGACGTCGAGACGCTCAAGCTGCGCGCCGCCGAGACGCTGGGCATCGCGCCGCCGTTCGACGAGTGGATCGCCCAGGACGGCATCGATCCCGAGATCCTGGCCGAGAAGGTGCTGGCCGAGGCCGACGCGGTGATCGCCGCCAAACGCGCGACGATCGACGACCAGAGCTGGCACGGCATCGAGAAGAGCGTATTGCTTCAGACGCTCGACCATCACTGGAAGGAGCATCTGGCCACGCTCGATGCGCTGCGCCAGGTCATCCACCTGCGCGCCTATGCGCAGAAGACGCCGATCAACGAATATAAGCACGAGGCCTTCGCGCTGTTCGAGCGGATGCTCGTCGCGATCCGCGAGGAGGTGACCCGCGTCCTCGCCCATGTCCGCTTCGAGATGGCGCCGCAGGACTATGCCGAGCTGCCGCCGATGCCCGACTTCGTCACCGAGCATGTCAACGCGCTGACCGGCGAGGACAATTCGGGCGACCGCGACGGCGGCACGCTGGGGATCATCAGCAGCCGGGTGCCGCAGGCGATCGCCGCCCCGGCCGGCGACGATTTCGAGATCACCCCGGAGATCGCGGCGACGCTCGGCCGCAACTCGCTCTGCCCCTGCGGTTCGGGCCGCAAGTACAAGCATTGCCACGGCGCGCTCTAGGACCATCCTGAGGCGCGACCGTCGCCATGCATGATCCCATCAAGCGCTGGGGCTGGTTCGCGCTGGGATGGGTGATGGTCGCACTCGGCTTCATCGGGGCGCTGCTGCCGGTGATGCCGACGACGATCTTCCTGATCCTCGCCGCCGCCTGCTTCAGCCATTCGAGCCCGCGCTTCGAACGCTGGCTGCTCGACCATCGCTGGTTCGGCCCGCCGATCCGGCGCTGGCGCGAAAATGGCGCGATCCCGCGCAAGGCGAAGATCGTCGCGATCGTCAGCATGGCCGGCGGCTATGGCGTGCTGCTGGCGACCGCGGCGCCCGCCTTGTGGATTTGCCTGGCCGTCGCGGCGGGGCTGATCGCCTGCGCCGTCTATGTCGCGACCCGGCCCGACGGCTGACCGCCGGGGCGGGCGTCGGACGCTCGGCGGACGGTTCCGCAATTAACGAAAGTTTACATCAATCGCTTTCCCTTAAGCTCTTTCTGTAACTAAAAGGCCGCAGGGCAGGCACCTGGGGCCAGATTCTTTCGGGCGACCCCGCCGGGAGGATCACGTTCCAGCCGAGGGGAGCAGGTCGATTTCGCTTGAGAGTACAGCCGAGGCCAACCGCCTGCTGACGCTTGCCGAATCGCTCGCCGGCATGGGCCATTGGCGTTCGGATCGCGGCCGCGACACCTATGTCTGGTCGCCCGAGATGTACCGCATCCTCGGCTTCCCGCCCGATACCGCGCCGACCAGCGAGATGATCCGCGCCCATTATCATCCCGACGACATCGACAAGGCCGACCTTGCGGTGGCGGAGACCTTCCGTACCGGATCGCTGCCGATGACGCGGCTCCGCTGGATGCGACCCGACGGACGGACAATCCACGTCCAGATCGCCGGGCAGCTCGACGGGCCCGAGACGATCATCGGCATCCTGCGCGACGTCACCGAGGAGGTCGAGACCGAACGCGCGCTGATCGCCGCACGCGACCAGGCCCGCGCCGCCGAACGTACCCGCGCCGAGATGCTAGAGGTGGTGAGCCATGAAATCCGGACGCCGATGCACGGCCTGCTCGCCGCGATCGACGCGCTGCGCCGCGAGCCGCAGGACAGCCAGCGCCAGGCCCAGTTCGCCAGCTTGAGCCAAGCGGCGACGACGGTCATGAGCGTGGTCGACGACATGCTCGACTATAGCCGTATCGAATCGGGCCGGGTGGTCATCGAGAGCATCAATTTCGACCTGGTGTCGGTTGTCCGCACCACGGTCGACCTCCACAACGGCGCAGCCGCGGCCAAGGGCCTCGGGCTCGACGCGTTCGGGCTCGACGGTGATCCCCGGCCGGTGCGCGGCGATCCCGCCCGGCTGCAGCAGCTGCTGTCGAATCTTATCAGCAACGCGATCAAATTCACCGAGACGGGCCGCGTTTCGATCAGCTTGTCGCCGACGCGTTCCGACGGTGACGCCGACTGGTGGATGATCATCGTCCGCGACAGCGGGCGCGGCATCGGTCAGGAGGCGCTCGGCCGCATCTTCTCGCGGGGGGAGCAGGTCGACGCGGCACGGATGCGGCTGCAGGGGCGGACCGGGCTCGGCCTCGCGATCAGCCAGCAGCTGGCGGAGGCGATGGGCGGATCGATCGCCGCGTCGAGCGATCCGGGCAAGGGCACGACCTTCTCGGTCGAGCTGCCGTTCAAGCGCGCCGACGCCGCGGCGGCCGAGGCGATGGCCGGCAAGGCGACCGGGCCGATGCGCATTCTGCTGGCCGAGGACAATCCGATCAACCGCCGGCTGATGGCGGGCCTGCTCGCGCGCGAGGGACATGAGGTCGTCGCGGTCGAGGACGGCCGCAAGGCGCTGGGGGCGATCGCCACCCAGCCGTTCGACCTGGTGCTGATGGACATGCAGATGCCCGAGCTCGACGGGCTCGAGGCGACCCGCGCGATCCGCGCGCTCGATCCACCCGCATCGGACACGCCGATCCTGGCGATCAGCGCCGATTCGATGCCCGAGCGGCGCCGCGTCTATTTCGAGGCGGGGATCGACAGCTTCCTGCCCAAGCCGATCGTCTCGGGCCAGCTGCTCGACATGATCGGCACGATGCGCCGCAACCGGCCCGCCATGGCGGGGGCGGGCGGCGACAGCTTCGACCGGGAGCGGCTCAACCTGCTCGTCGAGACGGCGGGCTATGCCGACGCCGCGGTGCTGATGAAGATGCTGATGTTCGACGTCAGCGACCGGCCCCGGCGCATCGCCGCCGCGGTACGCGCGCAGGCCTGGGACCTGGCGATGGCCGAGACCGAGGCGCTGCGCACACTGCTCGACAGCTTCGGCACCTTCAGCCTGTCGCGCCTGCTCGCCGCGATCGCCCGCCAATGCGCCCGGCAGACCTGCCCGCCGGCGGTGATCGACGAGTTGTTCGATCAGGCGAGCAAGCTCGGCGTGCTGCTCCAACACGAGATCGGCTCGGTCCCCACCCAGATCGCCCAGGCGATCGACAATGTCGTAGAAACCGATTTCTCCCGAAATCGGTAGTTTGTTTGTTGGGCCCTCAGGCGCCGGGCGCGAGGCATCCGCCTCGCTTGGCTATCCTCGCATAAGCTCGGGCGGCCATTCGGCCTTACGGGACGCTGCGCGTCCCGTTCCACCGCAAGAGCTTGACCTCGGAGCCCGGAGGGCTCCGCAAGCGCGAATGCGCGCCCGAGCTTATGCGAGGATAGCCAAGTGCGCGGATGCGCACGCCGGCGCCTGAGGCCAAACAAACAAAAGCTCGGGCTTACAGCCCGAGCGCCGCGTCGCTCGCCAGCTTGTCGGCGCGTTCGTTGTCGGGATGGCCGGCATGGCCCTTCACCCAGATCCATTCGATCCGGTGCGGCGCCGCGGCGGCGAGCAGGCGCTGCCAGAGCTCGGCATTCTTGACCGGCTTCTTGTCGGCGGTCTTCCAGCCATTCTTGCGCCAGCCGTGGATCCACTTGGTCAGCCCGTCCATGACGTAGCGGCTGTCGGTCGACAGCTTGACCCGGCACGGCTTCCTGAGCGCTTCCAAGGCGCTGATCGCGGCCATCAGCTCCATGCGATTGTTGGTGCTGGGGTTCTCGGCGCCCGACATCTCCTTCTCGGTCGCGCCGAAGCGGAGCAGCGCGCCCCAGCCGCCGCGCCCGGGATTGCCCTTGCACGCGCCGTCGGTCGCGATCTCGACGAGGGGAAGCTCGGTCATGGCGGAAAGGTCAGGCCGCGACGAGCGTTTCGGGATCGGCCTCGGCATAGAAGTCGAGCCGGCGCAGGAAGGCGATCGGGTCCTTGCGGGTGACGAGCGCGTCGGCCGGCGTATTGAGCCAGTCCCAGGCGCGGGTCAGCAGGAAGCGCAGGCACGCGCCGCGCGCCAGGATCGGGAAGGCGAGCCGCTCGTCGGTCGACAGGCCGAACTGGCGGTCGTAGCCGGCGATCAACGCCCGGCCCAGATCGGCGTGGTAGCCGGTGCCGTCATTTTCGAAGCACCAGGCGGCGTGGGTCACCGCCACGTCCCAGGCGCGGATGTCGGTGCAGGCGAAGTAGAAGTCGATGACGCCGCTCACCTCGTCGCCCAGCATCAGCACATTGTCGGGGAAGAGATCGGCGTGGATCACCGCGGTCGGCAGGTGGCGCGGCCAGTTCGCCTCCAGCCACTCGACCTCCGCCATCACCCGGCCGCGCAGGCCGGGCTGGATATGGTCGAGGTCGGCACCGCACCGCTCGGCCAGCGCGCGCCAGCCAGCGAGGTCGAGGCTGTTGGGCCGGCCGAGCCGGAAGTCGGCGAGCGCCTTGTGCATGTCGCCGAGCGCCCCGCCCGCCGCGCGCGCCTGCGCCGGGGTCGGATGGGTGACCGACACGCCCGACAGGAATTCGATCAGGCAAGCGGGTCGCCCGGCCAGCGTCTGGAGCTGCTCGCCGCGCCGGTCGCGCAGCATGCGCGGGATGTTGAGGCCCTTGGCGGCGAGATGGTCGGTCAGCGCGCAGAAGAAGGGCAGGTCGTCGACGTTCACCCGCTTCTCGTAAAGCGTCAGGATGAAGCGGCCGGCGGTCGTCTCGATCAGGTAGTTGCTGTTCTCGACCCCCTCGGCGATTCCCTTCGCCGACAGCAGCGTGCCGACGTCGTAACGGTGGAGGAAGGCGGTCATCTCCTCCGTGGAGACCTGCGTGTAGACGGCCATCAGGCGACCAGCGCCCTGGGGAGCTTGAACAACATGTCCTCCGTCACCGATTCGACCTCGCATTCGCGGACGGCGAAGCGGGTCGCCAGCATATCGACCAGTTCGCGCACCAATATCTCGGGCGCCGAGGCGCCGGCGGTGATGCCCAGCGTGGCGACGCCGTCGAGCCAGGCGAAGTCGATCTCGGCCGCGCGCTGGATCAGCCGAGCCTTGACGCCCTGCCGCTCGGCCACCTCGACGAGGCGCAGCGAGTTGGAGCTGTTGGGCGCGCCGATCACCAGCATCGCGTCGCATTTCGGCGCGATCGCCTTGACCGCAGCCTGGCGGTTCGAGGTGGCGTAGCAGATGTCCTCGCTGCGCGGCGCCTCGATCTGCGGGAAGCGGCGGCGCAGCACGCCGATGATCTCGACGGTGTCGTCGACCGACAGGGTGGTCTGGCTGAGGAAGGCGAGCGGGGCGCCGTCGGGCACCGCCACCGCCTCGGCGTCGGCGGCGGTCTCGACCAGCGTCATCACGCCCTCGGGCACCTGGCCGAAGGTGCCGATCACCTCGGGATGGCCCTTGTGGCCGATGAACAGGATATGGTGGCCGTTCTTCACCAGCCGCTCGGCCTGGCGGTGGACCTTCGACACCAGCGGACAGGTCGCGTCGAGATAGTTGAGCCCGCGCTCGGCGGCCTTGGCAGGCACCGCCTTGGGCACGCCGTGCGCCGAGAAGACGACGGGGACGTCGTCGGGTACCTCGTCGAGCTCCTCGACGAAGATCGCGCCCTTCGCCTTCAGGTCGTCGACGACATATTTGTTGTGGACGATCTCGTGCCGGACATAGACGGGCGGGCCGTATTTCTCGATCGTCAGCTCGACGATGCGGATCGCCCGGTCGACGCCCGCGCAGAAGCCGCGCGGCGCGGCGATCAGCAGGTCGAGCGGGGGAAGAGCGGTATCGGCCATGGCTGGGCCTTAGAGCCTGATCACCGAAGGGGAAAGCGCTTTGCGCTTCCACCTCAAACGATCACACACTATGCATTGCGCCGACCGACGGCCGGGCGGATGTGCATCGCCCGGTGATGAAGTGAAGGATGCCGACCCCGTGCAGTTTCCCAAGACCTCCGCGATCCTCCTTGCCATGCTCGTGCTCGCGGCCTGCAAGACGGATACCGAGTTCGACGAGCGCGGCGGCTTCCGGATCGCCCGGTCGGCCTGCCCGGCGACGGCGATCCCGACCTATACGGGCGACATCACCCTGTTCAATCCGCCGGCCGAGCGCCGCGCCGAGGCGATCGACGTCACCGCCAGCATCGCCAACCTGCGCGCCACCTGCAACGAGGCCGGCAACGGCCCGCAGATCCAGGTGACCGCCGAGTTCGACGTCCAGGCGCGCCGCGCCACCGCCGGCCCCGCACGCACCGTCACCCTGCCCTGGTTCGCGACGGTGCTGCGCGCCGGCACCAAGATCGAATCGAAACAGCTCGGCCAGGTGTCGATCGTCTTCCCCGAGGGCCAGCTGCGCGGTACGGTCCACACCTCCGCCACCGCGATGGTCTCGCGCGCCGCGGCGACCCTGTCCGAGGACATCGTCCGGCGGATCAACCGCAAGCGCAAGGCGGGCGACGCCGACGCCGCGCTCGACCCGATGAACGAACCCGCGGTGCGCGAAGCGGTCAACAACGCCAATTTCGAGCTACTGATCGGCTTCCAGCTCACCGAGAGCCAGCTCGCCTACAACGCCGCGCGCTGATTTTTTAGACCCTCAGGCGCCGGGCGGCCAGCATTCGCTGGCCTTGGCTTTCCTCGCATAAGCGACGGCGCAGCCAGCGCGAGGCGCTGGCGAGCGCGGAGCGCGGAGCTCGGCGGCCGTTCGGCCTTGCGGGCCCTTCGGGCCCGTGTCCTGCTTCGATCGCCCCTCCTTCGAATCTGTGGATCGTTTCGGGCGCCGCCACATCGGTCGTTGACTTGGGAGCGGCGCCACGCCAAGGCTGGCCGCGTCGTCGCCGGGATACCGGCGCTGACCATGCGGGAGAGCGTCGGGGAGACCCGGCCGCCGAAGGAGCAACCGCCCCGGAATCTCTCAGGTCAAAGGACCGCGTGGTTAGGATCGACACTCTGGAAAGCGGATGGGCGGCCTATAGGCTGGTCATCCCACCGAAGGGGTAAGCCGGACCGTCTCAGGTGCGGCGAAAGCTCTCAGGTTCCGTGACAGAGGGGGCCATGATCGACGGGCGAACCGCGCCCGGCGTCACTGGCCGTCACGGAGAGCATTGTGAGCGAAGACCTGACCCCCGAAGAGCAGGACGACATCATCCAGACCCTGCCGCTCGACCGGTGGCACCGCGACCAGGGCGCGCGCATGGTGCCCTTCGCCGGCTATTCGATGCCGATCCAATATGAAGGCATCCTCGCCGAGCATCTGTGGACCCGCGAATCGGCGGGGCTGTTCGACGTGTCGCACATGGGCCAGCTGCTGGTCAGCGGCGACGGAGTCGATACGGCGCTCGAGGCGCTGATGCCGGGCGACTTCGTCAATCTCGGCGTCGACCGGATGCGCTATTCGCTGCTGCTCGACGATCAGGGCGGCATCCTCGACGACCTGATGGTGACGCGCCGCGCGGGCGACTTCTACCTGGTCGTCAACGGCGCGACCAAGGCCGACGACATCGCCCATCTCCACGAACATCTGCCCGAGGAACTGACGCTCAACCATCTCGACGAGCACGCGCTGCTGGCGCTGCAGGGCCCCAAAGCGGTCGACGCGCTTTCCCGTATCTGCCCCGGGGTCGAGATGCTGACCTTCATGACCGCCGGCGCGTTCGAGCTGGCCGGGGCGCCGGTGTGGATCAGCCGCTCGGGCTATACCGGCGAAGACGGGTTCGAAATCTCGCTCCCCGCCGAGGCGGCCGAGGCGGCGGCGACGCTGCTGCTCGCCCAGCCCGAGGTGAAGCCGATCGGCCTGGGCGCGCGCGATTCGCTGCGGCTCGAGGCCGGTCTGCCGCTCTACGGCCACGACCTCGACACCGATACCGATCCGGCGACCGCCGGCCTCGGCTTCGCGGTGCCCAAGCGCCGCCGCGCCGAGGGCGGCTTTCCGGGCGCGACCCGGATCGTCCGCGACCTGCGCGAGGGCCCCGCCCGCAAGCGGATCGGCCTGATCCTCGCGGGCCGCCTGCCGGCGCGCGAGGGCGCGCCGATCTTCGACGGCGACACGCCGGTCGGCGCGGTCAGCTCGGGCGGCTTCTCGCCCTCGCTGCAGGTGCCGATCGCGATGGGCTATGTCCAGGCGGCCAGCGCCGAGCTCAACCGCCCGCTCCAGATCGAGGTGCGCGGCAAGCGGCTCGACGCCGTCGTCGCCCCCATGCCTTTCGTCCCCCACCGTTATGTCCGCCAAGGGAGCTGACCGATGACGACCTATTTCACCGAAGACCATGAGTGGATCACCGTCAACGGCGGCACCGCCACCGTCGGCATCACCGATTATGCGCAGGCCCAGCTCGGCGACATCGTGTTCGTCGAGCTGCCCGCCGCCGGCGCCAACGTCGCCAAGGGCGGCGAGGCCGCGGTGGTCGAATCGGTCAAGGCGGCCTCGGACGTGTTCGCCCCCGTCACCGGCACGGTGAGCGAGGTCAACGCCGCGCTGGAGGAGGACCCCGCCCTGGTCAACAGCGCACCCGAGGGCGACGGCTGGTTCTTCAAGCTCGCGCTCGCCGACCCGGCCGAGCTCGAGGGCCTGATGGACGCCGCCGCTTACAAGGCGTTCTGCGAGGGATTGTGACCCTCTCCCCCTCCCTTTCAAGGGAGGGGGGCCGGGGGGTGGGTGCGAGCGCAGCTCTAGCATCCTCGGCCTCCCGCACGGCTACGCCGAGGGGCATCGAGCCCCCCGGCTCCGCCACCCACCCCTAGCCCCTCCCTTGAAGGGAGGGGGGAGTAACGTGCGATGCGCTACCTGCCCCTCACCGATGCCGATCGTTCGGCGATGCTCGCCAGGATCGGCGCCGCCTCGATCGACGACCTGTTCGCCGACGTGCCCGAGGCCGCGCGCCTCGCCGGGCCGATCGCCGGTCTGCCCGCTCATGCTTCCGAGCTGGCGGTCGAGCGGCATATGAGCCGGCTCGCCAGGCGCAACCTGTCGGCGGGGGAGGCGCCCTTCTTCCTCGGCTGCGGCGCCTATCGCCACCATGTCCCGGCCAGCGTCGATCACCTGATCCAGCGCGGCGAGTTCCTGACCAGCTACACCCCCTATCAGCCCGAGATCGCGCAGGGCACGCTGCAGGCGCTGTTCGAGTTTCAGACACAAGTGGCGCGGCTGTTCGGCTGCGACGTCGCCAACGCCTCGATGTATGACGGGTCGACCGCCTGCTGGGAGGCGATCACCATGGCCCGCCGCGTCACCAAGCGGGCGAAGGCCGTCCTGTCGGCGGGCCTCCACCCGCATTATGTCTCGCTCGCCAAGACGATGGCACGCTTCACCGGCGACCGGCTCGACGTCGCCATCCCCGATCTCACCCCCGGCGCGCCCGGCGACGACATGGCCCGCCTGCTCGCTGCGATCGACGGCGAGACGAGCTGCGTCGTCGTCCAGAACCCCAATATCCTCGGCCATGTCGCCGACCTGTCCGAGCTGGCGGCACGGGCCCATGAGAAGGGCGCGCTGCTGGTCGTCGTCGTCACCGAGCCGGTGGCGCTCGGCGCGATCCGCTCGCCCGGCGAGATGGGTGCCGACATCGTCGTCGGCGAAGGCCAGTCGATCGGCGTCGGCCTCAACTTCGGCGGTCCCTATGTCGGCCTGTTCGCCTGCGCCGAGAAGCATGTCCGCCAGATGCCCGGCCGCCTCGCCGGGGTCACCGCCGACGCCGACGGCCAGCGCGGCTTCGTGCTGACCCTGTCGACCCGCGAGCAGCATATCCGCCGCGAGAAGGCGACCTCGAACATCTGCACCAATGCCGGGCTCTGCGCGCTCGCCTTCTCGATCCACCTGACCCTGCTCGGCGAGACCGGGCTGCGCCGCCTGGCCGAGCTCAACCATGCCGGCGCGGTCGCCGCGGCGGAGCGGCTGGCGCGGGTTCCCGGTGTCGAGCTGGTCAACGGCGCCTTCTTCAACGAGTTCACCCTGAAGCTGCCCCGCGAGGCGCGGCCGGTGGTCCGCTCGCTCGCCGACAAGGGCATTCTCGGCGGTGTCTCGCTCGGCCGGCTCTATCCGGGTGAGGCGAGCCTCGCGGGCGGCCTGGTCGTCGCTGTGACCGAGACGGCGAGCGGGGAGGACGTCGAAACCCTGGCCCAGGCCCTCGAAGCGGAGATCGCGGCATGAGCATGAACAGCGAAGGCCGCGTGACGCGCCCGGAAACCACCGTCGCGGCAGCGCAGGCCCCGGCGACCTTCACAGGCAACCGCGCGCTGATGCTCGAGGAAGGCCTGATCTTCGAGCGCGACGACTATGCCCGCACCGGGGTCGACCTGCCCGAGGCACCACGCGTCGCGGGCCGCCTCGGCGGGCTAGAGCGCAGCCGCCCGATCGGCCTGCCCGGCCTGACCGAGCCCGAGGCGGTGCGCCACTACACCCGCCTCAGCCGGCAGAATTACGCGATCGACCTCGGCCTGTTCCCGCTCGGCTCGTGCACGATGAAGCATAACCCGCGCCTCAACGAGAAGATGGCGCGCCTGCCCGGCTTCGCCGACATCCACCCGCTCGCGCCGGTCGATACGGTGCAGGGCGCGCTGGCGGTGATCGACGAGCTGGCCCAGTGGCTGATCACCCTGACCGGCATGCACGCCGTCGCGATGAGCCCCAAGGCCGGCGCGCATGGCGAGCTGTGCGGCCTGCTCGCGATCCGCGCCGCGCACGACGCGGCGGGCAGCGACCGATCGGTGATCCTGGTCCCCGAATCGGCGCACGGCACCAACCCGGCGACCGCCGCCTTCTGCGGCTACAAGGTCGAGAACATCCCGGCGACCGCCGACGGCCGGGTCGACCTCGCCGCGCTGACCGCCCGGCTCGGCCCCGACGTCGCCGGGGTGATGATCACCAATCCCAACACCTGCGGCCTGTTCGAGCGCGACATGAAGCGCATCTCGGACGCGGTCCATGCGGCTGGCGGCTATGTCTATTGCGACGGCGCCAACTTCAACGCGATCGTCGGCCGGGTGCGCCCCGGCGACCTCGGCATCGATGCGATGCACATCAACCTGCACAAGACCTTCTCGACCCCGCATGGCGGCGGCGGTCCCGGCTCGGGCCCGGTGGTGCTGTCGGAGGCGCTGGCGCCCTACGCTCCCCTGCCCTTCGTTGCCAGGCAGGCCGACGGCAGCTTCAAGCTGGTCGAGGAGGAGACGGCGGGCGAGGATCATCCCGGCAGCTTCGGCCGCATGACCGCCTTCCACGGCCAGATGGGCATGTTCACCCGCGCGCTCACCTATATCCTCAGCCATGGCGCCGACGGCCTGCGCCAGGTATCCGAGGATGCGGTGCTCAACGCCAACTATGTCCTGCGCAGCCTCGACGACCTGCTCGACGCGCCGTTCGGCGACAGCGGCCCGTGCATGCACGAGGCGCTGTTCAGCGACGAGGGGCTGGCGCAGGGGTTCACCACGCTCGACATCGCCAAGGGGCTGATCGACGAGGGCTTCCACCCGATGACGATGTACTTCCCGCTCGTCGTCCACGGCGCGATGCTGATCGAGCCGACCGAGACCGAGAGCAAGGCGGCGCTCGACCAGTTCATCGGCGCGCTGCGCTCGGTGGCGAGCCGTGCCAGGGCCGGAGACGAGGCGCTCAAGGCCGCCCCCGCGCTCGCCCCGCGGCGCCGCCTCGACGAGACCGCCGCCGCGCGCAAGCCCGTGCTGGTGTGGAAGGACGACGCACTTCCGCAGGCGGCGGAGTAAGCCCCTTCAGGCCGGCAGGCCTGCGGCGTCGAGGTCGACCTTCAGCTCGCGGTCCCAGAAGCGGAGCCGGCCGCAGGCGGTGACGAACGCCTTCGCGTCGGCCTTGCCGGTCAGTGCGACGAAGCCTTCGTCGATGTCCTCGGGCGCGATCCCCGCCTTCTCGAACAGCAGCGTCGCCGCCTCGCTGTGGCCGATGAATTTGCAGTGGGCGAAGGCGTCGCTGACGAAGTCCCTGGCGGTCTTGTCCTGGGCGAGCATCGCCGCCCCTTCGGGCGAGAGGATGACGGCGATCGCATCGTAGAGCACCGACGACCCGCCGTCGATCTTCTGCTGTGCCTCGATCATGGCGCCGTCCGACAACCGCGCGCCCGTTATATGCGGCGCCACGATCTCGCATACGCCGCGCTCGGCCGTGACGGTTTCGATCAGGCCGTTGACGATGGCCGCATCGGCGCCGTGGCTGACGAGGATGCCGAGCTTGCGCCCTTCGAATCGCATCGGCCCCCGCTTGACGATCGACAGGGCGTCGGAAGGCGGCAGATCGGTGCGCGGCTCGATCGCCGCTGGATGCGGCTCGGGCAGTCGGGGCAGGCCGAGGCCGGTCGCGACCGCCTGCGCCAGGTCGGGATGGATGTTGCGCAGATGTGCGACCATCCGTTCGCGGATGTCCGGGCGCAGGCATTTGCTGAGCTCGAACACCAGCGCATCGCCGATATGCTTCTGCTCGATCGGCGTCTGGCTGACGAAGAACTGCCGCGCCTGGCTATAATGGTCGGCGAAGGTCGCCGAGCGGACCTGCTGGCGGCTGCCGTTCTCGGCCGCGGCGAAATGGCGATAGCCGGTCGCGGGGTCCTCCTTCGGCCCCACGCCCCAGCTGTTCGGTTCGTAGTTTACCCGGCCGCGCGGGTTGCGCATCGCCATGTGCCCGTCCTGCTGATGGTTGTGGATCGGGCAGCGCGGCGCATTGATCGGGATATGGGTGAAGTTGGGCGAGCCGAGCCGCTTCAGCTGGGTATCGAGATAGGAGAAGTTGCGCCCCTGCAGCAGCGGATCGTTCGAGAAGCCGATGCCCGGCACGACGTTCTGCGTGCAGAAGGCGACCTGCTCGGTCTCCGCGAAGAAATTGTCGACCCGGCCGTCGAGCACGAAGCGGCCGATGATCTCCACCGGCACCTGTTCCTCGGGAATGATCTTGGTCGGGTCGAGGACGTCGAATTCGAAGCGCTCGGCGAAATCATCGTCGAACAGCTGGACGCCCAGGTCCCATTCGGGCGGCATGCCCGCCTCGATCGCGTCCCACAGGTCCCGGCGATGGAAATCGGGATCGGCGCCGTTGATCTTCAGCGCCTCATTCCACAGCACCGACTGCAGGCCCAGCCGGGGCTTGAAGTGGAATTTGACGAAGCAGCCCTCGCCCTTCGCGTTGATCAGCCGGAAGCTGTGGACGCCGAACCCCTCCATGAAGCGGAAGGAGCGGGGGATCGCCCGGTCCGACATGACCCACATGATCATGTGCATGCTTTCGGGCGTCAGGCTGATGAAGTCCCAGAAATTGTCATGCGCGGTCTGCGCCTGGGGGAATTCACGGTCGGGCGCGGGCTTGGCGGCGTGGATCAGGTCGGGGAATTTGATCGCGTCCTGGATGAAGAACACCGGGATGTTGTTCGCGACGATGTCCCAGTTGCCCTGCTTGGTATAGAATTTCGCCGCGAAGCCGCGGACATCGCGGGACAGGTCGAACGATCCCTTGTTGCCGATCACGGTCGAGAAGCGGACGAACATCGGCGTCGTCTCGCCGACCTCGGTAAGCACCGCCGCGGTGGTATAGTCGCTGAGCGACCTGTCGAGGGTGAAGCGCCCGTGGACGCCATAGCCGCGCGCATGGACGACCCGCTCGGGAATCCGCTCATGATCGAAGTGGAAGATCTTCTCCCGGAAATGGAAGTCCTCCAGCAGCGTGGGGCCCTGCTCGCCGATCTTCAGCGAATTCTGGTCGTCGGCCACGGCGACGCCCTGCTGGGTGGTGAGGACGGTCTCCTCTCCCTCGCTGGGGGTCTGGTGGGTCTCGCCGCCGGTGCCGGGGTTGCGCTTCGCATAGAAAGGGTCGGCCATGATGCTCCTCCTCGGCATGAAGCCCGCCCAACGGATGAGATCGATACCGGTCGCCGCCGGCGCCAGCGGTCTCGACGAAGCGTAGTCGTTTCCCGACCGGATGCCGCGCGCTTCCGGCCTGGACGGTGCCGGCGGCATCCGGGATGACGAGGCCGCCGGGAGGACTATAAGCACGCCATGACCGACGCCCGCCGCTTCGCCCCCGCCACCGCGCGCAACCGCGAGCCGATCGCCGCGATCCTGCGCGACGTGCTCCCTCCCGAAGGCACCGTGCTCGAAGTGGCCAGCGGCACCGGCGAGCATGCGATCTTCCTCGCGCAGGCCTTCCCGCACCTCGTCTGGCTGCCGAGCGATCCCGACCCGTCGGCGATCGCCTCGATTCGCGCCTGGGCCGAGGCGGTGCGCCTGCCCAACCTCCGTCCCCCGCTGACGATCGATGCCGCCGCCGCCGACTGGCCGGTCGACCGCGCCGACGCGATGCTGTGCGTCAACATGGTCCATATCAGCCCGTGGGAGGCGACGGTCGGCCTGATGCGCGCGGCCGGGAGACTTCTGCCGGCTGGCGCGCCGCTGGTCCTCTACGGCCCCTATTTCCAGCAGGGCGTCGAGACGGCGCCCAGCAACCTCGCCTTCGACGCCGACCTGCGCCGCCGCGATCCGCGCTGGGGCCTGCGCCGGCTGGAGGATGTCGTCGCGCTGGCCGGGGGCGAGGGGCTGCGGCTGGAGGCGGTCCACCCGATGCCGGCCAACAACCTGACCGTCGTGCTCCGCCGCGAGGGCTGACCGATCAGGCTGCGGCCGCGCGCGGCGGGTGCAGCCAGGCGGCCATCGCCGCGACCGCCCTGGCGACCGGCATCGGATGGACATGATCGCCGGCGAGGTCGAGCACCGCCTGGGCGATCGCCGCGAGTTCCAGCGGGCGGCCCGCGATCGCGTCCTGCGCCATCGAGGTGAGGAAGGGCCCCGCGCGGCGGGTGATCGCGACCAGATCGTCGACGCTTTCGCGCGGCGCCTGGCCGTCGAGCGCGGCGAGTGCCAGCGTCTCCGCCAGGATCGCGCGAACGATGCCGAGCAGGCGATCGTCGTCGCACATCTGCGCCAGCGTCGCGCGGCTGACGGCCGACAGCGGGTTAGTGGCGAGATTCAGCGCGATCTTGCTCCACAGCACCTGCCGGATCGACGGCGCCACCGGACAAGCGATCCCCGCGCCTTCCAGCGCGGTGGCGATCCCGGGCAGGGCGTCGTCGCCGCCGGCCACCGCGCCAATCACCATCCGCTCGCCGCCCTGCGATTCGACCATGCCGTCGGCGTCGAGCGCGGCGCGCAGGAACAGGACGGCGCCGACCACGCTCGCAGGGTCGATCGCCGCGGCCAGCCGCCCGCCCGGATCGACCGCCTCGATCGCGCCACCCGGTGCGCCGTCCGCCTGGCGGTACCACCAGGGCAGGCCGTTGCAGAGCGGGACGATGCTGGTGCCGGCATGGCGCGCCGCGACGATCGCGTGGAGCAAGGCGGGCAGCGCGTCGGCCTTGACCGCGAGGAACAGCGTGTCGCAGGCGATCGCCGCCCCGCTCTCGGCGACCGCCGGCCGCGCCGCCTGCACCGTGTCGCCGATGCGGACGCGCAGTCCGTCGCGTTCCACCGCCGCGCGGCGCGGTCCCCGCGCGAACAGCACGACCTCCTCGCCCGCCGCGGCGAGGCGGCAGGCGATGGTGCTGCCGATCGCGCCGGCGCCGATCACGCCGAACCGCGCCATGGTCAGGCGGCCGAGCGCATCTGCGCCGCACGCAACGCCGCGACGAAGCCGTCGACGCGCTCGGCGGCGAGCCCGGCGATGTTGATCCGGCCCGAATCGGGAATGTAGACCGCATGGTCGCCGCGCAGCCGCGCGACGAGCTCGGCGCCGAACGGCAGCAGGCTGAACATGCCCGACTGTCCCGCGACGGGGCCGAGGTCGATCGCGCCGACGACGCCATGGCCGGCGAGCGCCTGCCGCACCGCGTGGACGCGGGCGACCATCGCCGCCAGCTCCTGCCGCCAGTCGGCCGCGAGCGCCGCGTCGCCGAGGATGGTCGCGACGACCGCCGCGCCATGGTCGGGCGGCATCGACCAACTCGTCCGCGCCAGCGCCTGGAGGTTGCCGGTGATCAGATCACGCAACGCCCCGCCCCGGTTGATGCTGAACAGCGCGCCGGCCCGCTCCCGGTAGAGCCCGAAATTCTTGCTGCACGAATAGGTCAGCAGCGCATGGGGCAGCCGGTCGAGCAGCGCGCTGAGCCGCTCGCTATCCTCGTCCAGCGATCGGCCGAAGCCATGATAGGCGATGTCGATCAGCGGCACGACCCCGCGCGCGGCCAGCGCGTCGGCGATCGCGGCGAGGGCATCGGGCATCAGGTCGACCCCGGTCGGATTGTGGCACAGCGGCTGGAGCAGGAAAGCGTCGCCGGGCGCGGCGGCGGCGATGATGTCGAGCATGCGGTCGACCAGCGGCGCCTGGGTTGCGATGTCGAAGGCGGGGAAGCAGCGCACGTCGAGCCGCGCCTCGCCGAGCAGCGGCAGGTGGTTCGACCAGGTCGGGGTGCCGACCCAGATGGTGCGATCGGGCTTGCCCGCCGCGAGCAGCTCGGCGGCGAGCCGCAGCGCCGCGGTGCCGCCCGGCGTCTGGATCGCGGCGACGTCCTGCGCGTCCACCCCCGGCATCACCAGCGCGCGGACATGGTCGAGGAACACGGCGTTGCCCAGGATGCCGAGATAGGCCTTGGTCGGCTGGGTCTCCGCGAGCCGATGCTCGGCCGCCTTCACCGCGCGCATCACCGGGGTCCGTCCGGCCTCGTCGCGATAGACGCCGACGCTGAGGTCGAGGCGCGACGGCCGCCGGTCGGCGCCCGCGATCTGCGCGAGCGACAGCAGGGGGTCGGCGGGCTGGGGCTGGAGGCAGGGGAAGGGCACGGATCGTCTCACTGCTGGCCCGCGACATGTGCGGGCGCCATGATCCTAGCGAAGGCATAGCGAACGCGGCTTGCGTTGTTGCGGTGTTTTGCCCATGATTGCGGCCTCGCGTGCATGAATTGGCCCTATGATGCACATCGCTTTCATCAGGCTGGGAACAGGGGAAGACGTGCCATGTCCTCCAACGGCAAGCTCGACGGGTTCGACCGCAAGATCCTCGCCTGCGTGCAGGAGAATGGCGGCATCGGCCCGAGCGAGCTCAGCACCATGATCCACCTGTCGCCGGCGCAATGCTCGCGCCGGCTGCAGCGGCTGAAGGACGAGGGCTATGTCGAGAAGATCGCCGGCATCCTCGCCCGGCCGCGGCTCAACCTCAACGTCTCCTCCTACATCATCGTCAAGATCAAGGACCATGGCGCCGATACCGAGACGCGCTTCAAGCAGCTCGTCGACGCGCTGCCCGAAGTCACCTCGTGCGAATATATCGCCGGCGATGCCGACTATATCCTGCGCGTCGTAACCCGCGATCTCGAAAGCTATTCGGAGTTCATCTCGAACAAGCTGATGGTCGGCGGCGACATCGTCTCGATCCGGTCGAACATCATCCTCAAGGGGATGAAGCAGACCACGGCGCTGCCGCTCGACTATTGCTGACCGGCGCCCGGCCGATGCAACGGCTTTGCATTGTCCAAGGCCGAAGGTTCCTTGAAGATAGTTGTTTGCGCCATTCCGGGATTTTCAGAAAATTTCGAGCGCCATGCTTTAGAAATATGATGATGTTTTGCGCAAAATCGACCTGATGCGATCGCATTCCTTGACACCCTGCTGCGGCGGTCGATAGCTTTTCCCGATCGGCGGCGCCGCCCCGCCGCACGCGCCGGACAGCAGAGGAACATGCCATGGCCAGCATTCCGTCGGACGAAGCGCGGCTTCGCCAGCAGCTCACCGACTTCTACCATCTGGTCGATTATTTCGGCTGGTCGGAGCTGATCTTCAACCATATCTCGGCGCGGCTGCCGGGGCCCGACCATCATTATCTCGTCAATCCGTTCGGGCTCGACTATCGCGAGGTGCGCCCCGACAACCTGCTGGTCGTCGACGTTGCCGGCAACAAGCTCTGCTCGTCCAACCATGACGCCAACCCGGCCGGTTTCGCGCTGCATGGCGTGATCCACCAGAATCGGCCCGACGCGATGTGCGTAGCGCACACCCACAGCAACGCGCTGTCGGCGGTGGCGATGAAGCGCGACGGCTTCGACCACAACAACTTCTACGGCGCGCAGCTGTTCGGCCGGGTCGGCTATCATGATTTCGAGGGCATCACCCTCTATGACGACGAGCGGCCGCGCATGCTCGAAAGCCTCGGCGACAAGCATGTGCTCGTCTTGCGCAACCATGGCGTCGCGGTGTGTGAGCGCGACATCCCGACCACCTTCATGCTGCTCTGGACCGCCCAGCGCGCCGCCGAGATCCAGTGCATGGCGGGCCAGGCCGGCGGCGCCGACGTCCCCCTGCCCGATGAGGTCAAGCAGCGCTGCGCCGCCGACGCGCTGCGGCTCGTCGAGCACGCCCAGTTCGCCGAGTTGGTGTTCGACGCTCAGGTGCGCCGGATGAAGCAGCAGCGCGGCTGGTAGGGCCGGCTCAGGGCGCCGAGCGCAGCAAGGTGATCCGCGCCTTGCCGTGGACCCGCTCGGCTTCCACGGTGAAGCCGGGCACCGCCACCGCCTCGTCGCGCGCCGTCTCGATGCTCGCCCAGCCGCCCGGCGCCAGCCCGATCGCGGGCAGCACCTTCTGGCCGAGGCCGGTGCCGTAGGGCGGGTCGATCAGCACCAGGTCATAGGCGCCGCCCGCGAAGCTTTCCGCTGCGATCGTCCGGACCTCCGCCGCGGCGCCGAGCTTGGCGATGTTCGCCCGCAGCGCCTCGACCGCCGCCCGGTCGCGCTCGACGAAGGTGCAGCGGGCCGCACCGCGCGACAGCGCTTCCAGCCCCAGCGCGCCGGTGCCGGCGCAGACGTCGGCCACTGCCAGCCCCTCGAAGCTGCCGAGCCGACTCGCGAGCATCGAGAACAGCGCCTCGCGGGTGCGGTCAGAGGTCGGCCGGGTCGCCTGCCCCTGCGGCGCGATCAGCGGCCGGCCGCGCCACTGGCCGGCGATGATCCTCATTCCCGGCCGCCCTTCAGCGTCTTGCGGAAGGCGACGAGCTGGTGCTGGGCGATCTCGCCGACCTCGCCCGGCTGGAGATCGCCGAGCTCGAACGCGCCATAGGCGATGCGGATCAGCCGCGACACTTCGAGACCGAGATGCTCGAGCACGCGGCGCACCTCGCGGTTGCGGCCCTCGCGCAGCTTCATCTCGATCCAGACATTGGCGCCGGTGCGGCGTTCCATGTTCGCGTCGATCGATCCGTAGCGGACGCCGTCGATCTCGACGCCCTCGATCAGCGCTTCGAGCTGTTCCTGATGGACGTTGCCATAGGCGCGGGCGCGGTAGACGCGCTCGACCCCGGTCGAAGGCAGTTCGAGCTGGCGCTTGAACTCGCCGTCGGTGGTCAGCAGCAGCAGCCCTTCGGTGTTGAGGTCGAGCCGACCGACCGGCATCACCCGCGGCAGCCCGGCGGGCAGCCGGTCGTAGATGGTCGGCCGGCCCTTGGGATCGCGCTCGGTGGTGAGCAGCCCCCGGGGCTTGTGGAACAGGAACAGGCGGGTCGCCTCGGGCGCCGCCACCGGCTTGCCGTCCACCGTCACGCCCTTGAGCGAGGTGAGCAGCGTCGCCGGAGTGTCGATCGCCGCACCGTCGATCGCGACGCGGCCGTCGGCGATCATCCGCTCGATCTCGCGGCGCGAGGCGATGCCGGCGCGCGCAAGCAGCTTGGCGATGCGTTGCGGCTCGCGTCCGCCCTTGGCGGCGGCGCGGGCGGGGTGCGGGTTGGCCGGGGCGGCGGGCGCGGTGCGCGCCTGGCGGCGGCCGCGCTTCGGCGGCGGCAGGGCCTTGCCCGGCGGAGTCTTCTGAGGGGGACGCATCGCCGCGATGTAGCGCCGGCGGGCGTCGCGTGCCAGTTCTATCGGGTCAGTCCGCCGCCTCGGCGATCTGGGTAAGATAATCGGGATCGACGATCCGGATCTTGCCCTGGGTCAGCTCGATCACTCCCTCGCTCGCCCATGCGGCGAGCTGGCGGTTGATATTCTCTCGGCTGATGCCGACGAAGCTGCCGAGCTCGGACTGGCTGAGGTCGCGGGTCAGCTTGGCGCCGTGCATCTTCTGGTCGGTGAGCCGCTTGAGGTAGCGGGCGAGGCGCGGCGCGGTGGTGAAGGCGCGGTCGCTCTCGATCGTGCTGTCGGTCTCGCGCAGCCGGCGCGCCATCTCGCGCAGCAGCCGTACCGCCACCTTGGGATGGCGTTCGAGGAAGCCGAAGAAGCTGGCGCGCGGGATACGGAGCAGCCGCCCCGGCCACATCGCGGTCGCCGAGGCAGTACGCGGCTGGCCGTCGAGCACCGCGATCTCGCCCAGCACCGCGCCCGCCTCGGCATAGTCGAGGATGATCTCGCGCCCGTTCGGCGTCACCAGCGAGATGCGCACCACGCCATCGAGGATCAGGACCAGAGAGGTGCCCTCGTCGCCCTGGCGCAATATCTCCTCGTTCGAGCGGGTCGGCTGGAGCGAGCCGACCGACAGCAGGTCGGCCAGTTCGGCATCGTCGCAATCCGCGAAGACGCTGCCCTTCGGCAGGTGCGCGGCGAGTTCGGCTGGTGTCATCAAAGCCCCCCAACACGCGGCGACGCCCCATCGCCCGATTCGAGCCTGCCGCGCGCCCGTCGATTCGGCAAGCAATTGCGCCGTTTATCGGTGATTTCACACGTTAAGCGAGGGCGGCGTCACCGGCCGCCGCCCCGGAACGGTGCGGCGAATCGCTCAGAACAGGCCGCCGCCGATGATCAGCCGGACGATGCCGACGACCAGCACAAAGCTGTTGAGCCGCCGCCCGCTGTCGCGGTGGGAGAGGATGCCGAACGCCGCGCCCATCAGCGCCAGCGGCACGATCGCCCAGTTCATCCAGCCCAGGAAGGGGAAGAAACCGAGCATCGCGCCGAGCAGGGCGACAATGCCGATCGCGAGCGAGATGATGTTGAACATGGGACGCAACTTCGTCCAAGCTGCGCGGGATTGCAACTAGTGTTATATCTATATAACACACCGTCAGGATCTGGAAACTTCCCGGGAGAATGGTGATGCGCAAAGCCGTGCTGGGATTGTCGGTGCCGTTGCTGCTGCTCGGCGCCTGCGAGATGAAGGTCGGCAAGGACGAGGGGGCGAAGGACGGCGCCTCGGTCGAGATCAGCGCCGACGGCAATGTCGCGATCGCGGCGAAGGACGGGGCCGAAGGGGTTTCGGTCTCGGTGCCGGGCTTCGAGGGCAAGGTGAAGATCCCCGGCATGGAGCTGGGCGGCGACCATATGGATATCGACGGAATGAAGCTCTATCCGGGTACCAAGCTGTCGGGGATCAACGTCACCGATCAGAGCGGCGCGGGCGACGGCGTGGTCGAGATGCGCTTCACCAGCCCCGCCGATCCCGGCAAGGTCGCCGCCTATTATGCCGCCGCGGCGCCCGGCGCGAACTTCCGCGACGTCGCGGTCAAGCAGGTCGGCGCGGCGTCGACCATGACCGCGACCAAGGACGACGGCGACCACCTGACCATCACGATCAATCCGGCGGCGGGCGGATCGGCGGGCACCATCCTGATCCGCGACGCCGACGCGCGTTAGAGCGATTTCAAGGCAGGTGGAAACATCTGCCGGCTCGGAAATCGCGGCAAACAATAAACTGGAGCGGCCGATCCGATACAATCAGGTCGTAAACCGCTCCAGGCCGGCGAGGCGCCCGCACTGGCGCCCGGTCGCGGCAGCGGCTAAAGGGCGGGCATGCCCCCGCTTCTCCTCGTCATGGTCGGCGGCGCCATCGGCGCCGGCTTCCGCTACCATATCGGCTCGGTCGCGCTTCGGCAGCTCGGCCCCGCCTTCCCGTTCGGCACCTGGATCGTCAACCTGCTCGGCGGGCTGCTGATGGGTGTGCTCGCCGCAGTGGTCGCCCGCGCGCCGATCGAGGGCGAGCCGCTGCGCCTGTTCCTCGGCGTCGGCGTGCTCGGCGGTTTCACCACCTTCTCGGCCTTCACGCTGGAGACCTTCAACATGCTGACGCGCGGCGACTATGCGATGGCCTGCGCCTATGCGGTGTCGTCGGTCGCGGGATCGGTGCTGATGCTGTTCGCGGGCCTCGCGCTCGGCCGGGTGCTGGCATGAGCGGGGAGACCGACAGCCGCCAGTTCACGGTCGGCGACGACGACGACGGCATCCGGCTGGACCGCTGGTTCAAGCGTCACATGCCCGATACCAGCTTCAACATCGTCTCACGCTGGGCGCGCACCGGGCAGCTCAGGGTCAACGGCAAGCGCGCCGCCCCCGGCGACCGGATCGAAGCGGGCCAGATCATCCGCCTGCCCCCGGCCGAGATCGCCGCGGCGGCGACCGCCGCCAAGGCGCAGCGCCCCGCCCGCTCCCGCGCGCCGCTGACCGAGGAGGAGATCGCCTTCGCGCGCAGCCTGGTGATCCACCAGGACCGGCAGGCGATCGTGATCAACAAGCCGCCCGGCCTGGCCACCCAGGGCGGCACCAAGACCGAGGTCCATGTCGACCGGCTGCTCGACGCGCTCCAGTTCGACGCGGAGAGCCGGCCCAAGCTGGTCCACCGGCTCGACAAGGACACGTCCGGGGTGCTGCTGCTCGCCCGCACCTCGCGCGCCGCCGCGCATTTCGCCAAGGCGTTCAGCAGCCGCACCGCGCGCAAGATCTATTGGGCGATCGCGACCGGCGTGCCGTCGATCGACGACGGCATGATCGAGCTTCCGATCGCAAAGCAGCCGGGCACCGGCGGCGAAAAGATGCACGTCGACGAGAAGGAGGGCAGCCCGGCGCGGACCCGCTATCGCGTGATCGAGCGCGCCGGCAACCGCGCCTGCTGGGTCGAGCTGCAACCCTATACCGGGCGCACCCATCAGCTCCGCGTCCATCTTGCCGCGATCGGCCATCCGATCGTCGGCGACGGCAAATATGGCGGGGCCGAAGCCTTCCTCTCGGGCACGATCAGCCGCAAGATGCACCTTCACGCCCGCCGCCTGCGGGTCGACCATCCCGACGGCGGCACGCTCGACGTGGTCGCCGAGCTGCCCGAGCACATCGCCGATTCGCTGCGCAACCTGGGTTTCGACGAGGCCGAGGGCGATCTGCCGATCGACGAGGTCAAATTCTCCGAGACCGCCGAGGGCAAGCGCCGCGCGCAGGCCGCCAAGGCGAAGGACGCGCGCAAGGCGCGGCGCGGCGAGCGGCGCGGACGCAGCCGGGGATGAGCGGCTTCGCCTCGGGGCCCAACCGCCTCGCCATCTTCGACTGCGACGGCACGCTGGTCGACAGCCAGGCCAATATCTGCCGCGCGATGGCCGAGGCCTTCGCGATCGAGAAGCTGCCGGAGCCCGATGCCCCGGCGGTGCGCCGCGTCGTCGGCCTCAACCTGACCCAGGCGGTCGCGGTGCTGCTGCCCGACGCCGACCATGACCTGCACGTCCGGGTCGGCGAGACCTACAAGCGCGCCTTCCAGGCGATGCGCGGCGCGGGCGAGGTCGACGAGCCGCTGTTCCCCGGCGTCGCCGAGACGCTGCGCGCACTCGACGCGGACGGCTGGCTGCTCGCGGTGGCGACCGGCAAGTCCGATCGCGGGCTCCACCATTGCCTCGAGACGCACGGCATCCACGGCCTGTTCGTCTCGCTCCAGACCGCCGACCGCCACCCGTCCAAGCCGCATCCGTCGATGATCATCCAGGCGATGGCCGACGCCGGCGCGATCCCGGCGACCAGCGTGATGATCGGCGACACCAGCTTCGACATCGGCATGGGGGTCAATGCAGGCTGTGCGACGATCGGCGTCGCCTGGGGCTATCACACCCCCCGTGAGCTGTTCGACGAGGGCGCCGATTTCGTCGCCGACCGGCCCGACCAGCTTCCCGAGATCCTCCGACTCGCGCTATCGGCGCAGCCATGAAGCGATTCTACAAGCAGGTGTCGGTGGAGCCCGTCGCGGGCGGCCATGCGATCCGGCTCGACGGGCGTCCGGTGAAGACCCCGGCGCGCGCCGACCTTGCCCTCCCCACCTCGGCGCTGGCGCATGCCGTCGCCGCCGAGTGGGATGCGCAGACCGAGGAGATCGATCCGCGCCGGATGCCGCTGACCGGTCTCGCCAACGCCGCGATCGACCGGATCGCACCCGACCCTGCCGCCTTCGCCCAAGGCCTCGCCGCCTATGCCGAGACCGACCTGCTCTGCTACCGCGCCGACGGCCCGGCGCCGCTGGTCGCACGCCAGGCGGCGATCTGGGACCCGCTGCTCGACTGGGCGCGCGGCCGCTACGACGTCCATTTCGAGACGGTTGCGGGCATCGTCCACCGCCGCCAGCCCGACGAGACGGTGCAGCGGCTGGCGGCGGCGGTCGCCGCGCATGATGCCTTCCACCTCGCCGCGCTCCAGCCGCTCGTCACCATCGCCGGCTCGCTGGTGATTGCGCTGGCGGTGGTCGAAGGCCGAATCGACGCCGAAAAGGCCTTCGCCGCAGCGCATCTCGATGAGATGTGGCAGGCCGAGCAATGGGGCGAGG
Organism: Rhizorhabdus histidinilytica; assembly: GCF_900167915.1. GTDB lineage: Bacteria > Pseudomonadota > Alphaproteobacteria > Sphingomonadales > Sphingomonadaceae > Rhizorhabdus > Rhizorhabdus histidinilytica. Next base: position 236,102 of record NZ_FUYM01000005.1, read on the forward strand.
ATGCCCTCGCCACCGAAGCCCGCGAAAACCGCCGCGCCGACTTCAAGGCGGCGGCACGGTTGTTGGGATTGCTGGCTTAGCGGTTCAGCTCAATATCCCGCCGCGCGGAAGGAACCAGCGGGCGATGATCAGGCCAGCGGCGGCCAGGCCGACGAAGTCGCTGACGAACAGGTAGATCCAGTAGCCGAAGCCGAAATGGTTGAAGATCGGCTGGCCGATATCGAGATAGAGCGTCGCCGCCAGCGCGAACAGGATGGCGACCTGCGCGCGGCCGGCGAAGTCGGCGATCCGCGAGCCGACCACGCCCATCGCCGCGGCGATGATCAGGCCGGTCACCAGCGCGAGGATGAAGCCGGTGCCGAGCGATCCGCTGTCGACCACCGGGAATCCGCCGGTGTTGAAATGGACGACCGCGACCGGCCCGCGCGCGAAGGCGATATCGCCCACCGCCGTCCCGGTCGCCGGGATCGAATAGGTGCCGGTCCCGCTCGCCGTCAGGGTCTCGGCAAGCGCCTGCTGGATCGCCGCCGACTGCGGCTGTTCGAGCCGGTTGAAGGCAAGCTGGCTGAGCGGCGTGCCCCAGAAGACGAAGCCGATCAGATAGAGCGCGACACCGGCGACGATACCGCCAGTCAAGGTCCTGGCCATGCGGGCCCTCCCGTCAATCCAAACCCGGGAGGCTAGGCCAAAGATCGTTCCGTGCAAGCAATACTGCGATGGGATGTGTCGTTTAGTCCTTGGACGCCGGAGATTTTCCCGCGATATTCAGGAACGGACTCGGCGAACGGGACGCGCAGCGTCCCGCAAGGCCGAACGGCCGCCCGAGCTTATGCGAGGATAGCCAAGTGCGCGGATGCGCACGCCGGCGCCTGAGGCCCAAACAAAAAACTACCCCGCAGGGGTGGTCAGCTTCCGGATGAACCCGATCAGGCCGGTCTGGCGGCTGCGCTTGAGGCGTTCGGCCTGGAGGATGTGCTGGACCTCGGCGAAGCAACGGTCGACGTCGTCGTTGATCAGCACATAGTCGTAGCCATCCCAGTGGCTGACCTCGGCCGCGGCGCGCTGCATCCGGCCGACGATCACCTCCTCGCTGTCGGTGGCGCGCTTGCGCAGCCGGTCCTCGAGCTCGACCATCGACGGCGGCAGGATGAATACGCGCACCACGTCGCCGCCACAGGTCTGGTAGAGCTGCTGCGCACCTTGCCAGTCGATGTCGAACAGCACGTCGCGCCCGTCGCTGAGCATCGCGTCGATCGGCTGGGCGGGCGATCCGTAGCGATGGTTGAACACGTGCGCCCATTCGAGGAACTCGTGGTTCGACACCATGTCGCGGAATTTTTCGAGATCGACGAAATGATAGTCGACGCCGTCGACCTCGCCGGGGCGCATCGGCCGGGTGGTTGCCGAGACCGACATCTTCAGATTGTCGTCGGAAGCGAGCAGGCGGCGTGCGATGGTGGACTTGCCGGCGCCCGAGGGCGAGGAGAGGACGAACAGGACGCCGCGGCGCTTGAGCGTGATATGGGCCATGGCGGCACTTGCCCCGGACAGGGGCGCCGCGTCAATCCTGCGCCGCCGGCAAAATCAGATGCTGGACCTTGATCGTTTCAGGCCGAATCAGCCTGAAACGTGAATCAAGGTCCCAACATTTTGAAGAGAGCCTGATTCACGCCATTGGCGGAAGCGCAGAGCGCTTCCGCCTCAGACGATCAGGCTCTAGCGGCCGGCGGCGGCGGGCCTTTCTCCGCGCCGCGATCGGCCTTGCGCCGGTCGAGCGCCTTCTTGGCGACATAGGCGCCGCCGAGCAGCAGGCCGATCGGCCCGGCGCGGCGGACGACGCTCGCGGCGGCGGCGCCAAGCACCGCGCCCTTCACCCCGCCCTCGCCGTCGCGGCGGTCGATCCTGTGGCCGATGAAGGCGCCGATGAGCTTGCCGATCATGCCGATATGTCCCTGATACACTGGTTCACCGAAAGAAGCGCGCGGGATGCGGGGAAGTTCCCCTCCCCGCCGTTGAGATTTACCGCCCGACCATCGTCTCGGGGCGCACCACCCGGTTGAAGGTCGCCTCGTCGATCAGGCCGAGGGCGAGGCCCGCCTGCTTGAGGGTCAGCCCCTCGTGATGGGCGTGCTTGGCGATCTTCGCGGCATTGTCGTAGCCGATCTCGGGCGCGAGCGCGGTGACCAGCATCAGCGAGCGGCCGACCAGGTCGTCGATACGGGCGCGGTCGGGCTCCATGCCCGCGAGCGCGCGCTGGGTGAAACTCTCCATGCCCGTGGCGAGCAGCGCGATCGAACGCAGGACTCCCGCGCCGATCAACGGCTTGAACACGTTGAGCTCGAGATGGCCCTGCAGCCCGCCGATCGTCACCGCCTGGTGGTTGCCGATCACCTGCGCCGATACCATCGTCAGCATCTCGCACTGGGTCGGGTTGACCTTGCCGGGCATGATCGAGCTGCCGGGCTCGTTCTCGGGCAGGATCAACTCGCCCAGCCCCGATCGCGGGCCCGATCCGAGCAGGCGGATATCGTTGGCGATCTTGGTGAGCGCGACCGCGAGGGTGCCGAGCGTGCCCGACAGGTGGACGAGCGGATCGTTCGAGGCCAGCGCCTCGAATTTGTTGGGCGCGGTGACGAAGGGCAGGCCGGCGAGCGCCGCGATCTCGGCAGCGACGTCCTCGGCGAAGCCTGGCGCGGCGTTGAGCCCGGTGCCGACCGCCGTGCCGCCCTGCGCGAGCTTGAGAATACCGCCGTTGACCGCGCCCTCCAGTCGCTTGCGGCTGGCGATGAGCTGCGCGGCATAGCCCGAGAATTCCTGGCCCAGCGTCAGCGGGGTCGCGTCCTGCAGATGGGTGCGGCCGATCTTGACGATGTCGTCCCACGCCAGCGCCTTGGCGATCAGCTCCTCCTGCATCGCCTCCAGCGCCGGATAGAGCCGGCGATGGACGGCGAGCGCGGCGGCGATGTGGAGCGCGGTCGGAAAGCTGTCGTTCGACGACTGGCCCATGTTGACATGGTCGTTGGGGTGGACCGGGCTCTTGCCGCCACGCACGCCGGTCAGCAGTTCGTTGGCGCGGCCGGCGATCACCTCGTTGACGTTCATGTTCGACTGGGTGCCCGATCCGGTCTGCCAGATGACCAGCGGGAACTGGTCGTCGAGCCGGCCCTCGACCACCTCGGCCGCCGCCGCCTCGATCGCGTCGGCGAGCTTCGGGTCGAGCCCGTGCTTGCGATTCACCCGCGCCGCCGCCCGCTTCACCAGCGCCAGGGCATGGACGATGTCGATCGGCATCCGCTCTTGGGGACCGAACGGGAAATTCTCGATCGAGCGCTGGGTCTGCGCGCCCCAATAGGCCGAGGCGGGGACTTCGATCGGGCCGAAGCTGTCGGTTTCGGTGCGGGTGTCGGTAGACATGACAATCCTCGGGCTCAGCGTGGCTACAGCCAATATGGGTCACCCCTGCCCCTCGCCTGCCTGCAAGGCAGGCGCTCGGGATAAACTTCGGCCTCTGGCCGAAGGCAGGGGTCCATGTCTCTCGTCACCCGCGACGGCATCCGAGAAGGGCGAGAGACATGGATGCCAGCCTGCGCTGGCATGACGAGTCTCGCAAATGGAAACGCGCCTACTTCTTGCGCGTGAAGTCGACCGAGACGACGTTCGACCCGTCCTCGACCGGCGCGGGCGGCGGCGAGGGGGCGTCGTTGCCGGCGAAGCTGTGGCCGGTGTCCTCGATCGCATCGTCGGCCTGCGCCTGGAACTGGAGCGCGAAGTTGACCGCCGGATCGACGAAGCCGGTCACCGCCGCGAAGGGAATCACGAGCCGGGCCGGGACCTGGTTGAACGACAGGCCGACCTCGAAACCGTCGGGACGCACCTTCAGGTCCCAGAAGCGATTCTGGATGACGATCGTCATCTCGTCGGGGAAGCGCTCCACCAGATGCTTGGGGATGTCGACGCCCTGGCCCTGGGTCTTGAAGGTGATGTAGAAATGATGGTCGCCGGGCAGGCCGCCCGCCTTCTCGACCTCGCCCAGCACCCGGCCGACCACGGCGCGGAGCGCCTCCTGGACGATCTCGTCATAGGGAATCAGGCTGTCGGGCGCTTGGTCGCTCATGGCGCTTTGGTGGACGCTCGACCCCGCCGGGTCAAGTCGTGCGTTGCAGCGCGGCGCAACCTCGCTATAGCGGCGCCGACCCGTGTGTGGGTTTTGCCACAGGTGCACGGGACAGGCCATAGGGAATCAGGGGGCCGCCATGCGGACCGCATCGATCACGCGCAACACCAGCGAGACCGCGATCGCGGTCGAGCTGAACCTCGACGGCACCGGCGTCTACAGCGTCGCGACCGGCATCGGCTTCCTCGACCATATGCTCGAGCAGCTGTCGCGCCACTCGCTGATCGACCTGACCGTGAAGATCGACGGCGACCTCCACATCGACCAGCACCACACCACCGAGGACAGCGGCATCGCGATCGGCGAGGCGCTGGCCAAGGCCCTCGGCGACAAGAAGGGCATCACCCGCTACGGCCATGCCTATGCGCCGATGGACGAGACGCTGACCCGCGTCGCGCTCGACATATCGGGGCGGCCGTGGACGGTGTGGAAGGTCGACCTCAAGGGCCCGCGCCTGGGCGAATGGGACACCGAGCTGATCGAGCACTGGTTCCAGAGCTTCGCGCAGGCGGCGGGCATCACCCTGCACGTCGAGAATCTCTACGGCACCAATCAGCATCACATCGTCGAGAGCTGCTACAAGGGCTTGGCTCGCGCGCTGCGCACCGCGGTGGAAATCGATCCGCGCAAGGCCGATTCGATTCCGTCGACCAAGGGGATGCTCTGAGGTGCCAGCGAAAGCGGCGGCGGCGATCGCACTGATCGACTATGGCGCGGGCAACCTGCGCTCGGTGGAGAATGCGCTGAAGGCGGCCGGCGGCGCGCCGACCGTCACCGCCGATCCCGACATCGTCGCCCGCGCCGACCGGATCGTGCTGCCCGGCGTCGGCGCCTTCGCCGCCTGCATGGGCGGATTGACCGCGATTCCCGGCATGGTCGCCGCGATGGAGGCGGCGGTGAAGGACCGCGGCGCTCCCTTCCTCGGCGTCTGCGTCGGCATGCAGCTCCTCGCCGATGCGGGGCACGAGCATGGCCGCACTCCCGGGCTCGGCTGGATCGGCGGCGACGTGCGGCTGATGACGCCCGCGCCCGGCTGCAAGGTGCCGCACATGGGCTGGAATGACGTCGTGCCAGCGGGCGATCACCCGCTGATCGTGCCCGGCGAGGCCTATTATCTGCACAGCTATGTCTTCGACGTCGCCGAGCCGACCGAGCGCCTCGCCACGACCGACCATGGCGGCCCGATCACCGCCGCCGTCGGTCGCGACAACATCGTTGGCGTCCAGTTCCACCCCGAGAAGAGCCAGGCCTATGGGCTGGCGCTGCTGGCGCGCTTCCTGGAGTGGAAGCCGTGACGCGCATCTCCGGCATCATCCCGGCGGAAGCCGGGATCTCGGGCGTCTCCAGCCCCGACCTCGTCTCCCCATCTCCTGAGACCCCGGCCTCCGCCGGGGTGACGCAATAGGGTTCCACGCGTGAGCATCATCGTCTTTCCCGCGATCGACCTGAAGGGCGGCCAGGTCGTCCGCCTTGCCGAGGGCGACATGAACCGTGCCACCGTCTATGGCGACGACCCCGCCGACCAGGCGCGCCGTTTCGCCGAAGCCGGCGCCGAATGGCTCCATGTCGTCGACCTCGACGGCGCCTTCGCCGGCCGCGCGGTCAATGCCGAGGCGGTCGAGGCGATCATCCGAGCCTTCCCCGGCAAGGTCGAGCTGGGCGGCGGCATCCGGGACCGCGCCGGGATCGACCGCTGGCTGGCGCTCGGCGTCGAGCGGGTGATCATCGGCACCGCCGCGCTGCAGAATCCCGATCTGGTCCGTGAGGCGGCGAAGGCGCTGCCGGGCCGGATCGTCGTCGGCGTCGACGCGCGCGACGGCTATGTCGCGACGCACGGCTGGGCCGAGGTGTCGACCGTCAGCATCACCGACCTCGCCGACCGCTTCGCCGATGCCGGGGTCGCCTCGCTGCTGTTCACCGACGTCGGCCGCGACGGGCTGCTCAAGGGCTGCAACGTCGAGGCGACCGTCGCCCTCGCCCGCCATGCCAGCATCCCGGTGATCGCCAGCGGCGGCGTCGCCGGCATCGCCGATATCGAGGCACTGGTCCCGCATGCCGGGGACGGCATCGAAGGCGTGATCACCGGCCGCGCGCTCTACGACGGCCGGCTCGATCTGGCCGAGGCCCTCCGGGTGGCCCAAGGGAAAGATACGCCGCGATGACCGTCCGGGTCCGTGTCATCCCCTGCCTCGACGTCGCCGGCGGGCGGGTCGTCAAAGGCGTCAACTTCGTCGACCTCGCCGATGCCGGCGATCCGGTCGAGCAGGCGCGGGTCTATGACGCGGCGGGGGCGGACGAGCTCTGTTTCCTCGACATCACCGCCAGCCATGAGGGACGCGGCACCATCCTCGACGTCGTCGCGCGGACGGCGGCGGTCTGCTTCATGCCGCTGACCGTCGGCGGCGGGGTGCGGACGCCCGAGGACGCCCGCGCGCTGCTGCTCGCCGGCGCGGACAAGGTCGCGGTCAACTCGGCGGCGGTGGCGCGGCCCGAGCTGTGCGCCGAGATGGCCGAGCGCTTCGGTGCGCAATGCGTCGTCGGCGCGGTCGACGCGCGCAACGTCGGCCCCGGCAAATGGGAGATCTACACCCATGGCGGCCGCAAGCCGACCGGCATCGACGCGGTCGACCATGCCAGGCGACTCGCGTCGCTGGGCGCGGGCGAGATATTGCTGACGTCGATGGACCGCGACGGCACCCGCGACGGCTATGACCTGGCGCTCACCCGCGCGATTTCCGATGCGGTGCCGGTGCCGGTGATCGCGAGCGGCGGGGTCGGCCATCTCGACCATCTGGTCGAGGGGGTGACCAAGGGCGGCGCCAGCGCGGTGCTCGCCGCCTCGATCTTCCACTTCGGCCAGCACAGCGTGGCGGAAGCGCATGCGGCGCTCCGGGCCGCGGGGCTTCCGGTCAGGAGCTGATCAGGCGGCTGGCCGTTCCGGCTCCATGGCCTGCAGCCGCTGCTCGAGGGCCGCGACCTGCCGCGCCAGCGTCTCGCACTGGACGTGGCTTTTCCGGACGTGCCAGGCGAGCATCCGTTCCTGGGCGATGAACGCGGTTTTGATGAGTCGGCGCCGCTTCTCGGCATTGCTCGCGAGCGGCGGATCGAAAAGCCGGTCGAGATAGGGCGGCTGGCGGAAGCGTTCGAGCCAGGCCTGGCGCGGCTCACGGGCGAAGGCGACGCCCTTGGCGTAGGAACCCACGATCTCCGCCGCGATCTGCGCCCCCGACAGCCTGCGTTCGCAGCAGCGCCCGGAGAAATTATAGCGGGCCGCCGCGTCGACATTGTCCGCATCCAGATAGCCCGGTCCGCCGAAATGATCGTAGACATAGACGGGCACATGGCTCGCCAGCGCATAGGGCACCGTCTTGCCGATCGATATGACGAGATCGGCCCCGGCGATCATCGCGGGCGTCACCAGCGTGACCCGGCCGCCGGCTTCACCGACATGATCGACGGTGATGTCCGGCCGCAACCGCATCATGGCGTCGGCCAGCGCCGGATCGAGATGGTTGCTGACCACGAGGATGCGGTGCGGAATTGCCGGCTTCTCGGTGAACGGCCGGAAGAAATCGTCGGGCGCGGCATTGTGGAACACGGTGGTCGGGGCATCATAGCCGACCCTGGCAAGATGCTCCGCGGTCAGCGCCGAATTGGCGAGGACATGGTCGACGAGGATCCGGTCATGCAGCCAGCCGCCGCTTTCCAGATAGGATCGCCGCGACAGCCGGCCGGCCACGATCCGGGTCGCCGGCCGTTCGTCGTCGCCCGGCCGATAGTCGAACAGGCCCAGCACCTGATGCTGGACATAGGCCATATCGTAACTGAACGGCCGAATCCGGTTGGGATCGGTGATCACCGGGGTACCGGTGGCCGCCGCGACCAGCTCCGCCATCGGCGCCGCCGCCCAGTTGGCGAAGACGGTGATGTCGCATCCCCTGGCGGCGAAGTGTTGCGCGGTTTCGAGGGCGACGACCTCGGACCCCGCCAGATGCTGCAGATGGTTGGTCGCGATCAGCAGGCGACGCGGCTGTCCCGTTGAAAGTCCTGCGTTCATTCCGACGGCTGCCCCCCCGAGTCCCGCCTATTTCATCAGCACCAGCTCTTCGGCCATCGAGGGATGGAGCGCAATGGTCTGGTCGAACTGCGCCTTGGTGAGGCCGGCCTTGACCGCGATCGCCGCGGCCTGGAGGATTTCGGGCGCGTCAGGGCTGATCATGTGGATGCCGAGCACCACGTCGGTCTCCGGATGGACCACCAGCTTGTAGAGCGATCGCTCGTTGCGGCCCGCCAGCACGTTCCGCATCGGGCGGAAGTCCGAGGTGAAGACCTTGACCGTGCCGAACTGCTCGCGCGCCTGGCGCTCGGTCAGGCCGACGCCCGCCATCGGCGGATTGCTGAACACCGCGCTCGGGATCGCGCCATAGTCGACGCGATGCGGCTTCTCGCCGAACACGGTGTCGGCGAAGGCCTGCCCCTCGCGGATCGCCACGGGCGTGAGCTGGACCCGGTCGGTGACGTCGCCGACCGCGTAGATCGACGGCACCGACGACCGGTTGTCCTCGTCGACGACGATCGCGCCCTTGTCGTTGAGCTCGACGCCGACCGCCTCGAGGCCGAGGCCGCCGGTCTTGGGGCTGCGGCCGATCGCGAACAGCAGCAGGTCGGTGTCGCACTTCGGATGGTCCTTGAAATGGACGCAGAGCGAACCGTCCTCGCGCTTCTCGACCTTCTCGAAGCTGGCGTTGAAGATGAACTCGATCCCCTTCTGGGTGGATATCTGGAACAGCCGGTCGCGGATCTGCTCGTCATAGCCGCGCAATATCTGGTCCGAGCGGTTGACCACCGTCACCTTGCTGCCGAGCGCATGGAAGATGCCGGCGAACTCGTTGGCGATATAGCCCGCGCCGGCGATCACCACCCGTTTGGGCAGCTCGTCGATGTAGAAGACCTCGTTCGAGGTGATGCCATGCTCGGCGCCGGGCACGTCGGGCACTACCGGCCAGGCGCCGGTCGCGATCAGGATGAAGCGGGCGGTGATCGTCCGGCCGCTCGCCAGCGTCACCGCGTTGGGACCGGAAACCGTCGCGCGCTCGTGGAACAGCTCGACCTTGTTGTTGTCGAGCGTGTTCGTATAGAGCCCTTCGAGCCGGTCGACATCGGCATTGACGTTGTCGCGCAGCGTCTTCCAGTCGAAGCGGATGTCGCCCAGCTCCCATCCGTAACGCGCCGCATCGTGCAGGTCCTCGGCGAAGTGCGACCCGTAGACGAGCATCTTCTTGGGCACGCAGCCGCGGATCACGCAGGTCCCGCCGACCCGATGCTCCTCCGCCACCGCCACCTTCGCGCCATAGGCGGCGGCGACGCGCGCCGCACGCACCCCGCCCGAACCGGCGCCGATCACGAACAGATCATAGTCGAACTCGGCCATCGGCCCGCATTCCTCCGCTTGAGACGGGGTCGATATGGCGGTTGCGGCGCGCGGGCGCAAACCGATCCTGCCGATGACAGTGATCGAACGCGTTCCCCGCGACGAAGCTGGCCGCCCTAGCCCAGCGCGCGGGCGATCAGGGCACGGGTCGAGGGGTCGAAGCGCTCGGTGCCTTCGCTCTCGATCGACTTCGCGATCTCCTTGCCAAGCTCGACGCCGAACTGGTCGAACGGGTTGATCCCGAGCATCACCGCATTGGCGAAGGTGCGATGCTCGTAGAAAGCGATCAGCGCGCCGAGCCGACGGGCATCGAGCCGGTCGAGCAGGATCGTCGTCGACGGCCGGTCGCCGGGATAGGCGCGCGCCGGATCGCCATTGTCGCGGCCCGCCATCAACGCCGCGCCCTGCGCAAAGCAATTGACCAGCAGGGTGCGGTGGTGCGCGTCGTCGAGGACGTGGTCGGGCTCGATCGCCGCGACGAACTCGACCGGCACCAGCCGCGTGCCCTGGTGGAGGAGCTGGAACACCGCATGCTGCGCGTCGGTGCCGACACCGCCCCAGGTGATCGCCGCGGTCGGGCCGTCGACCGGCGATCCGTCGGCCTTCACCCCCTTGCCGTTCGATTCCATCTCGAGCTGCTGGAGATAGGCGGGCAGCAGTCGCAGCCGCTCGTCATAGGCGAAGACGGCGCGCGTCTCGGCACCGCGCAGCACCGAATAATATTGGTCGACGAAGGCCGCGAGCAGCGGGATGTTGGTGCTGGGCGGCGCCAGCCGGAAATGGCGGTCCATCGCCGCCGCGCCCTCCAGCAGTTCCTCGAACGCGTCCCAGCCGAGCGCGAGCGCGGCCGGGAAGCCGATCGACGACCATAGCGAATAGCGCCCGCCGACGCTTTCGGAGAAGGGCAGGATGCGGGTCTCGTCGATCCCCCATTCCACCGCCTTCTCGGGCGAAGCGGTCAGCGCGATCACCCGCGAATAAGGGTCCTCGACATTGTCCTCCTCCATCCAGCTCAGCACCGAGCGGGCGTTGAGCATCGTCTCGGTGGTGGTGAAGGTCTTCGAGGCGACGACGAGCAGCGTCGCCTGCGGATCGAAGCGGCGGAACACCGCGTCGAGCGCGGCGCCATCGACGTTCGAGACGACGGCGACGTCGTAACGGCCGGCATCGCGGCCGAGCGCGTCGACCAGCAGGTCCGGGCCGAGCGCCGATCCGCCGATGCCGACATGGAGGATATGACGGATCGGGCCGAACACCTCGGCCTCGATCGCGTCGATCATGCCGCGCATCCGGGCGTGGAAGCCCCGCGCGCGGGCGACGCTGTCGGGGGCGCCCTGGCCACGCTCGGCGGGATGCTCGGCGGCGCGGCCCTCGGTGACGTTGACCACCGCCCCTGCGAACAGCGCGTCGCGCCGCCCGGCGAAGTCGTTCGCCTCGGCCAGTGCAGCGAAGCGGTCGATCAGCGCCGCCGACAGGTGCGTCTTGGAGAAGTCGAACAGGATGCCGGCCTCTTCCATCGACAGCCGCGAGAGCCGGTCGGGTTCGTTGGTGAACAGCTCGGTCAGGCTGGTCGCCGGGGTGTCGCGAAGGGCGTTCCAGGCGGCTTTGGCCTCCGTCATCGATCGATTCTCCATATTGCAGCGCGGCGAATGGCGGTTTCCAGCCGGATTTCCGACTCCCACTTACCGATTATTCACCATTTCCACCCACATGTTCCACCGAAAGAGCAGCCAATTGCCATCCGCATGATGCGGAGGGTGCCGCAAACGAGGTCGAATCGGGGGGACCCCGCATGCAGGACGACATATTGCGCCTGGCCTATGAGGTCTCGCGCGTCACGGAAGAGAAGGTCGATCGCATCGACCGGGTTATGAAGCAGACCGGCATGCTGGCGATCAACGCCCGGCTGGAGGCCGCCCGCGCCGGCGAGGCGGGCCGCGCCTTTTCGGTGGTCGCGCAAGAGCTCGGAGCGCTCGCCAACGCGATCTCGGGGATCGGCGGCGAGCTGCGCTCGGCGATCGCCTCCAACATCGCCTCGCTGCGCACCGCGGGCAGCCAGATGCTCGTCGACTTCAAGGGCACCCGCCACACCGACCTCGCCCGCTCGGCGGTCGAGATCGTCGATCGCAACCTCTACGAACGTTCATGCGACGTGCGCTGGTGGGCGACCGACAGCTCGGTGACGCAGGTGCTGGAGGACCCGACCCGCGCCACCGTCACCCACGCCACCGAAAGGCTGGCGACGATCCTGCGCTCCTACACCGTCTATCTCGACCTGTGGATCGCCGACCGCAGTGGCCGGGTGATCGCGACCGGACGCCCCGACCGCTATCCCGGCGCGATCGGCCAGGACGTCTCGCACGAAGACTGGTTCCGTGCCGCGATGACCACCAGGACCGGCGACGAATTCCGGGTCTGCGACATCGCCGCCAACCCGACCCTCGGCGGCGCCCAGGTCGCGACCTATTCGACCGCGGTCCGCGCCGGCGGCCACAGCCGGGGCACCGCGATCGGCGCGCTCGGCATCTTCTTCGACTGGGCGCCGCAGGCGGCGGCGGTGCTCGACGGCATCGGCCTGTCGCCGGCCGAGCGCGCGACCTCGCGGCTGATGCTGCTCGACGCCGGCCATCGCATCATCGCCGCGTCGGACGGACAGGGCATCTGCACTGGCCATTATCCGCTCCAGACCGACGGACGCGACAGCGGCTATTACAGCCAGGGCGGCAAGCTGGTCGCCTTCGCGCTGACCCCCGGCTACGAGACCTATCGCGGCCTCGGCTGGCTCGGCTGTATCGAGAGCGAGCTGGTCGAGGAGTGACCCTCTCCCCCGTTATCCCGGCGAAAGCCGGAATCTCCCCTGCCTTCCCGTACCGAAGAAGGAAAAGTGGGATTCCGGCCTTCGCCGGAATGACGATTCGGGGGGCAGGCGCCATCGACAGAGGTTGACGCGGCGCCAGGACGGGCCGACATGCGCGCCATGCAGCGCGTGACCGCCAAGATCTGCGGGCTTTCGACGCCGGACACGGTGGACGCCGCCGTACGCCACGGCGCCAGCCATGCCGGCTTCGTCTTCTTCCCGAAAAGCCCGCGCCACGTCAGCTTCGAGCAGGCGGCGGCGCTGACGATGCGGCTGCCGCGCCATGTCGGCCGGGTCGGCGTGTTCGTCGATCCCGAGGAGGCGGTGGTCGACCAGGCGATCCGGATCGGCGGGGTCGACACGATCCAGCTCCATGGCAAGGAACCGCCCGAGCGGCTCGCCGCGCTGCGCGCGCGCCACCCCGGCATCGCGGTCTGGAAGGCCGTGCCCGTCCGCACCCGCGCCGATCTCGACGCTGCCGCGCGGTATCGTCCGGTCGCCGACCTGATCCTTTACGACGCCAAGACGCCCGAGGGCACCCTGCCCGGCGGCATGGGGCTGCGCTTCGACTGGGCGCTGCTCGACGGCTTCCGCCACCCGCAGCGCTGGGCGCTGTCGGGCGGGATCGACGCCGACAACGTCGCCGATGCGGCGGGCCGCACCGGTGCCCGGCTGATCGACATCTCCTCGGGCGTCGAAAGCGCGCCGGGCATCAAGGCGGTGGACAAGATCGCCGCCTTCCTTCAACGGGTCGCGACATTATGAACGCCCCAAATACCAGCCCGCGTCCCAATACGCTGAGGAACGGTCCCGACGAGCACGGCCAGTTCGGACAGTTCGGCGGACGCTATGTCAGCGAGACGCTGATGCCGCTGATCCTCGACCTCGAGCGCGAATATCGCGCGGCGCAGGCCGACCCTGCCTTCAAGGCCGAGCTCGACGACCTGATGCGTCACTATGTCGGACGGCCGAGCCCGCTCTATTTTGCCGAGCGGCTGACCGAGCATCTGGGCGGGGCGAAGATCTACCTGAAGCGCGAGGAGCTGAACCACACCGGCGCGCACAAGATCAACAACTGCATCGGCCAGATCCTGCTCGCCCGCCGCATGGGCAAGACGCGGATCATCGCCGAGACCGGCGCCGGCCAGCACGGCGTCGCCACCGCCACCGTCGCGGCGCGCTTCGGCCTGCCCTGCACCATCTTCATGGGCGCGGTCGACGTCGCGCGGCAGCAGCCCAACGTGTTCCGCATGAAGCTGCTCGGCGCCGAGGTGAACGCCGTCACCTCGGGCGCGCAGACGCTCAAGGATGCGATGAACGAGGCGCTGCGCGACTGGGTCGCGAACGTCCACGACACCTTCTACATCATCGGCACCGCGGCCGGCCCACACCCCTATCCCGAGCTGGTCCGCGACTTCCAGTCGGTGATCGGCCATGAGGCGCGCGCGCAGATCCTGGAGGCGGAGGGGCGCCTGCCCGACATGCTGATCGCGGCGGTCGGCGGCGGTTCCAACGCGATCGGCCTGTTCCACCCCTTTCTCGACGACGCCGGGGTGCGGATGATCGGGGTCGAGGCGGCGGGCGAAGGACTCGACACCGACAAGCATGCCGCCAGCCTTGCCGGTGGATCGCCGGGCGTGCTCCACGGCAACCGCACCTACCTGCTCCAGGACGACGACGGCCAGATCACCGAGGCGCACTCGATCTCGGCCGGGCTCGACTATCCGGGGATCGGCCCCGAGCATAGCTGGCTGCACGAGATCGGCCGCGCCGAATATCACCCCGTCACCGATGCCGAGGCGCTCGCCAGCTTCCAGCGACTCGCCAGGCTCGAGGGGATCATCCCCGCGCTCGAATCGGCGCATGCGCTGGCGGCGGTCGAGAAGCTCGCCCCGACCATGGGCAAGGACCAGCTGATCGTCCTCAACCTGTCGGGCCGCGGCGACAAGGACATCTTCACCGTCGCCGCCGCGCTGGGGGTTGAGATATGAGCCATCTTCTTCTTTCCCCCCTCCCTTTCAATGGAGGGGCCGGGGGTGGGTCGCGAGTGACGAAGTCGCGAGCCTCTTCCGTTCTCCCCCACCCCCCGGCCCCCTCCCCTGAAGGGGAGTGGGAGCGATGAGCCGCCTGTCCGACGCCTTCGCCCGCGCCCGCGCCGAGGGGCGGGCCGCACTGGTCACCTTCGTCACCGGCGGCGATCCGACCCCGGCCGACATGGGGCCGATCCTCGACGCGCTGGTCGCGGGCGGCGCCGACGTGATCGAGCTGGGCATGCCCTTCACCGACCCGATGGCCGACGGCCCGGCGATCCAGCGCGCCAACCTCCGCGCGCTCGGCGCGGGGACGACCACCGCCGACCTGCTGGCGATCGCCGCCGCCTTCCGGGAGCGCCACCCGTCGGTGCCGCTGGTGCTGATGGGCTATGCCAATCCGATGGTCCGGCGCGGGCCCGAGTGGTTCGCCGCCGAGGCCGCCCGCGCCGGTGTCGACGGGGTGATCTGCGTCGACATCCCGCCCGAGCAGGACGGCGCGCTCGGCCCGGCACTGCGCTCGGCCGGGGTCGCCCCGATCCGCCTCGCCACCCCGACCACCGACGCGGCACGGCTGCCGGTGGTGCTGGAGGGCGCGTCGGGCTTCCTCTATTATGTCTCGGTGGCAGGGATCACCGGCATGCAGCAGGCCGGACAGGCCAGCATCGAGGCGGCGGTCGCGCGCTTCAAGGCGGCGACCGACCTGCCGGTCGCGGTCGGCTTCGGCGTGCGCGGGCCCGAGCAGGCCGAAGCGATCGGCCGGGTCGCCGACGGCGTCGTCGTCGGTTCGGCGATCGTCGACCTGATCGGCGAGCATGGCGCCGCCGCCGCAGGCCCGGTCCGCGAATTCACCGCCACCCTCAGCGCGGCGTTGCGCCGCGCCGCCCAGGAGAAGGCCGCATGAGCTGGCTCGACAGCGTCCGCAAGAAGATCCCGTTCATCGCCAAGCGCGAGAGCCCGGACAATCTCTGGCACAAATGCCCGTCGTGCCAGCAGATGATCTTCGCCAAGGAGTATGAGGAGAATCTGTCGGTCTGCCCGAAATGCGGCCATCACGGCCGGATCGGCCCCGACGCGCGCTTCGACCAGCTCTTCGACGGCGGCGTCTACACGCTGCTGCCCGCCCCGCAGGTGCGCGAGGACCCGCTCAAGTTCCGCGATTCGAAGCGCTACACGGACCGCATGAAGGAGGCGCGCGCCAAGACCGGCGAACAGGACGCGCTGATCAACGCGCGCGGCACGATCGAGGGGTTCAAGGCGGTCGTCGGCGTGCAGGACTTCGCCTTCATGGGCGGGTCGATGGGCCTCGCCGTCGGCGCCGCCTTCGTCGCGGGCGTCCAGGCGGCGATCGCCGACCAGTGCCCCTATGTCATCTTCACCGCGGCGGGCGGCGCGCGCATGCAGGAGGGTATCCTCTCGCTGATGCAGATGCCCAAGACCACCGTCGCGATCGCCCAGCTCCGCGAGGCGGGCCTGCCCTATATCGTCGTGATGACCGATCCGACGACGGGCGGGGTCACCGCCTCCTACGCGATGCTCGGCGACATCCAGATCGCCGAGCCGGGCGCTCTGATCGGTTTCGCCGGCCAGCGCGTGATCGAGCAGACGATCCGCGAGAAACTGCCCGAGGGCTTCCAGCGTGCCGAATATCTGCTCGAGCACGGCATGCTCGACATGGTCGTCAAGCGCCACGACCTGCGCGCCGAGCTGGCGCGGCTGATCGACTATCTCTGTCCGGGGAAGAAGGCGGCGTGACTTCCCCCTCCCTTTCAAGGGAGGAGGTCAGGGGGTGGGTGAATCGGTTGCCGTCGGAGCGACGGCCCGCCCTATCCTGCGACGTCACCCACCCCCCAGCCCCCTCCCTTGAAAGGGAGGGGGTGTAATGCCCGACCACGCCGTCTCCACCGATCCCGCCGTCCAGGCGCAGCTCGACCGGCTGTGGCGGCTGTCGCCCGGCGCCGACATCCTCGGGCTCGACCGGATCGCACGGCTGTGCGATCGGCTCGGCAATCCCGAACGCGCGCTGCCGCCGGTGTTCCACGTCGCCGGCACCAACGGCAAGGGATCGACCTGCGCCTATCTGCGCGCCGCGATCGAGGCGGCCGGGATGAGCGCGCACGTCTTCACCAGCCCGCACCTGATCCGCTTCAACGAGCGCATCCGCATCGCCGGCTCGCTGATCGAGGACGCCGCGCTCGCCGCACTGCTCGCCGAGGTGCTCGACGTGGCGGAAGGGATCGGCGCGAGCTTCTTCGAAGTGACGACCGCCGCCGCCTTCCTGGCCTTCAGCCGCACCCCCGCCGACGCCTGCATCGTCGAGGTCGGGCTCGGCGGCCGGCTTGACGCGACCAATGTCATCGCCGATCCGCTGGTCTGCGGCATCGCCCAGCTCGGGCTCGACCATCAGAGCTTCCTCGGCGACACGATCGAGGCGATCGCGGCGGAGAAGGCCGGTATCGCCAAGCCGGGCGTGCCGATCCTGACCCTTCATTATCCCGCCACCGTCGCCAACGAGATCGGCCGCGCGGTCCGCGAGGCCGGCGCCGAATGGCATGTCAAGGGTGGCTCGTGGGACGCCGCCGCCTATCAGGGCCGGCTCCACTATCGCGATGCGCAGGGCAAGCTCGACCTGCCGTTGCCCGGGCTCGCCGGCCAGCATCAGGCGATGAACGCCGCCCTGGCGGTGGCGATGCTGCGCCACCAGGACGCGATCGCGATTCCCGCCTCGGCGCTGCGCGCGGCGATGGGCTGGGCCGATTGGCCGGCGCGGCTCCAGCATTTGCGCGGCGGCGCGCTGCTCGACCGGCTGCCGCCCGGATCGGACCTGTGGATCGACGGCGGCCACAATCCCTCGGCGGGTCGGGTGATCGGCGATTTCCTGCGCGGCCATGTCGCGCCCGATCGGCCGCTCCACATCGTCCTCGGCCTGCTCGCCAACAAGGATGCGGGCGGCTTCCTCGCCGCGATGGGCCGGGTGCCGGCGCATTTCCACATGGTGCCGGTGCCGGGCCACGAGCATCACGCGCCCGCCGCCCTCGCCGACACCGCCCGCCTCGCCGGCTTCGCCGCCGACGCCGCGACCGGCTTCGAGGACGCCCTCGCGGCGATCGCGGCCGGCGCCGGCGACGTCCCGCCGATGGTGCTGATCGGCGGCTCGCTCTACCTCGCGGGCAAGGCGCTGGAAGCCAACGGGACGGTGATCGACTGAGGTCGGCGCCTTCCCCGACCTCGCCTCCTCTCCCCGAGACCCCGGCCTCCGCCAGGGTGACATATCTCTTCCCCCTTCCCCGTCATTCCCGCGAAGGCGGGAATCCATCGGCGAACATATTCCGAACCAACAGAGACACGACCAGGCGGCCTGGTGGATTCCCGCCTTCGCGGGAATGACGATGGGATAGGGCACCACCCCATTCAGTCGCACCGCAGCATTTTATTGCGATTGACTCGCAATATCAAACATGCTCTTCTCCGCTCGCCGAGAGGGAGAGAAGTGCATGTCCGACGGAACCGCCGCATCGACCGCCAGCCTGCTGCCCCATGGCGCGCCCGACGACAGCGGCGCGCTGTTGTTCCTGCAGACGGTGCGCCGGATGGGCGTCGGCGGGCTGGGCGACGCCTATGCGGTCAGCCTGCTGATCGGCGCGTTCGGCCTGTCCTTCCGCCGCCCGCTGGTGCTCACCCGCGCGCTGATGGCGGAACTGGCGCGCGCCTCGCAGCGCTCGATCATGATCGCGCCGTCCTGCTGCTGTCGGATGACGCTCGCGGAATCGATCCTGCTCGGCGCGGTCGCGACGGCGCGCGAGCAGCCGGCGGCCGCGCACCGGCGCCTCCGCCAGCTCTGCGGCGTCGACCGGGCGCTGGGCATATTGTCGAGCGCGCAGGCGGTGGCGCAGGCCTTCGCCGATCTGGGCCGGCCGATCGAGGCCGCCTGACCTTCCACCGCCTGAGGAGCGACTCGTCCGGACAGGGTCCCGCCCTTCCTTTCGTCCCATAGGTGGGCGGCGATAGCGGATGCGATAGCGCCGCCGGGACGGCGCGCGTCCACATCATCGACCGCCGGGACACTTTTACTGCTAGTCCCCCGTCGCTATATCCCAGCTCGACTCTCGCAATCGCAGCATAGGGGCTCAGCCATGACGGCCGTCGGTCAGGACACTCTCAAGACCCGTTCCACCCTCAACGTCGACGGCAAGCACTACGCCTATTACTCGCTCGCCAAGGCGGCCGAGAAACTGGGCGACATCTCCCGCCTGCCCTTCTCGATGAAGGTGCTGCTGGAGAACCTGCTCCGCTTCGAGGACGGCACCACCGTCACCACCGACGACGTCCAGGCGATCGTCGACTGGCAGAAGGAGCGCACGTCGGAGCGGGAGATCCAGTATCGTCCGGCCCGCGTCCTGATGCAGGACTTCACCGGCGTTCCCTGCGTCGTCGACCTCGCGGCGATGCGCGACGCGATGAACACGCTCGGCGGCGACGCGCAGAAGATCAACCCGCTGGTCCCCGTCCACCTGGTCATCGACCATTCGGTGATGGTCGACAGCTTCGGCAACCCCAAGGCGTTCGACGAGAATGTCGCGCTCGAATATGCCCGCAACGGCGAGCGCTACGAGTTCCTCCGCTGGGGTTCGAAGGCGCTCAACAACTTCAAGGTCGTCCCCCCCGGAACCGGCATCTGCCACCAGGTCAACCTCGAGAACCTCGCCCAGGCGGTGTGGAGCTCGGCCGACGGATCGGGCGTCGAGGTCGCCTATCCCGACACCTGCGTCGGCACCGACAGCCACACCACCATGATCAACGGCCTGGGCGTGCTCGGCTGGGGCGTCGGCGGCATCGAGGCCGAGGCGGCGATGCTGGGCCAGCCGGTGTCGATGCTGATCCCCGAGGTCGTCGGCTTCAAGCTGTCGGGCACCCTCAACGAGGGTATCACCGCGACCGACCTGGTGCTGACCGTCACCCAGATGCTGCGCGCCAAGGGCGTGGTCGGCCGCTTCGTCGAATTCTACGGCCCCGGCCTCGACGCGCTGTCGCTGGCCGACCGCGCGACCATCGCCAACATGGCGCCCGAATATGGGGCCACCTGCGGCTTCTTCCCGATCGACGACGCGACCCTCGTCTACATGCGCCTCACCGGCCGCTCGGCCGAGAATGTCGCGCTGGTCGAGGCCTATGCCAAGGAACAGGGCTTCTGGCGCGACGCGACGGCGCCCGATCCGGTGTTCACCGACACGCTGCACCTGGACATGTCGACCGTCCAGCCGTCCCTCGCCGGCCCGAAACGCCCGCAGGACCGCGTCCTGCTCGCCTCCGTCGACGAAGGCTTCAACAGCGAACTGGCGACCGGCTACAAGAAGGGCGACGAGAGCGACAAGCGCGTCGCCGTCGAGGGCACCGACTTCGACCTCGGCCATGGCGACGTGGTGATCGCCGCGATCACCAGCTGCACCAACACCTCCAACCCGTCCGTCCTGGTCGCCGCCGGGCTGGTCGCCCGCAAGGCGAACGCGCTCGGCCTCAAGGCCAAGCCGTGGGTCAAGACCTCGCTCGCCCCGGGGTCGCAGGTCGTCACCGACTATCTCGAGAAGGCCGGGCTCCAGAAGGACCTCGACGCGATCGGCTTCAATCTGGTCGGCTATGGCTGCACCACCTGCATCGGCAATTCGGGCCCGCTGCCCGATCCGATCTCGAAGGCGATCAACGGCAACGACCTCGTCGCCTCGGCGGTCCTCTCGGGCAACCGCAACTTCGAGGGCCGCGTCTCGCCCGACGTCCGCGCCAACTATCTGGCGTCGCCGCCGCTGGTCGTCGCCTATGCGTTGTTCGGCACCACCGCCAAGGACATCACCCAGGATCCGATCGGCACCTCGACCGACGGCAAGCCGGTCTATCTGAAGGACATCTGGCCAACCACGGCGGAGGTCGCCAACACCGTCGCCGCCGCGATCGACAGCGAGATGTTCGCCAGCCGCTACGCCAATGTCTTCCAGGGCGACAAGAACTGGCAGGCGATCGACGTCGAGGGGTCGGACACCTACACCTGGCGCGCGGGCTCGACCTATGTCGCCAACCCGCCCTATTTCGAAGGCATGTCGATGACCCCGGCCCCGGTGCGGGACATCGTCGAGGCGCGCCCGCTCGCCATCTTCGCCGACTCGATCACCACCGACCACATCAGCCCGGCCGGTTCGATCAAGGTCGACAGCCCGGCAGGCCGCTACCTGACCGAGCACCAGGTCACCAAGGCCGACTTCAACAGCTACGGCGCGCGCCGCGGCAACCATGAGGTCATGATGCGCGGCACCTTCGCCAACATCCGCATCAAGAACCAGATGATCCCCGGCATCGAGGGCGGCCTGACCAAGCACATCCCCTCGGGCGAGGTGATGGCGATCTACGACGCGGCGATGAAGTACAAGCAGGAGGGCACCCCGCTCGTCGTCGTCGCTGGCAAGGAA
This sequence comes from Rhizorhabdus histidinilytica, assembly GCF_900167915.1. Taxonomy (GTDB): domain Bacteria; phylum Pseudomonadota; class Alphaproteobacteria; order Sphingomonadales; family Sphingomonadaceae; genus Rhizorhabdus; species Rhizorhabdus histidinilytica. The sequence goes on from NZ_FUYM01000005.1 coordinate 257,049, forward strand.
TATGGCACCGGATCGTCGCGCGACTGGGCGGCGAAGGGCACCAACCTGCTCGGCGTCCGCGCCGTCATCGCCGAGAGCTTCGAGCGCATCCACCGTTCGAACCTGGTCGGCATGGGCGTGCTGCCGCTGCAGTTCGCGGAAGGCGTCGACCGCAACACGCTCAAGCTCGACGGCACCGAGACCTTCACGATCGAGGATGTCGCCGGCCTGCGCCCCCGCCAGACCGTCAGCGTGAAGCTCACCCGCGCCGACGGCTCGACCGAGACCTTCGAGACCCGTTGCCGGATCGATACCGTCAACGAGCTCGAATATTTCCTCAACGGCGGCATCCTCCAGTACGTGCTGCGCAAGCTCGCCGCGTAAGAAGGAATAATCCCCCTCCCGCTTGCGGGAGGGGTTAGGGGTGGGGGCGCGGCCCGATGAGTCGCGCTTCACCTTTGGCGTCGGAGGCCTCCCCGGCCCCTCCCGCAAGCGGGAGGGGAGAAGGAGGCAGGCCCGCTCTGTTCAGGCCGCCTGGGGCGGTGCGAACTTGGTCAGGTCGATCCCGTCCACGGCCGCCTTGTACTCGTCGGCGCTCGGCGTGCGGCCGAGGATCGTCGACAGCACCACCACCGGGGTCGACGCCAGCAGCGACTCGCCCTTCTTGTTGGCGCTGTCCTCGACGACGCGGCCTTGGAACAGGCGGGTCGAGGTGGCGAGGACGGTGTCGCCCTTCGCGGCCTTCTCCTGGTTGCCCATGCAGAGGTTGCAGCCCGGACGCTCGAGATAGAGGATGTTCTCATACTCGGTCCGGCTGGCCGACTTCGGATTCTCGTCGTCGAATTCGAAGCCCGAATATTTCTGCAGGATTTCCCAGTCGCCTTCGGCCTTGAGCTCGTCGACGATGTTGTAGGTCGGCGGAGCGACGACGAGCGGCGCCTTGAACTCGACCCGGCCTTCCGCCGCCTCGATGTTCTTGAGCATCTGGGCGAGGATCTTCATATCGCCCTTGTGCACCATGCACGAGCCGATGAAGCCCAGGTCGACCTTCTTGGCGCCGCCATAATAGGACACCGGGCGGATCGTGTCGTGGGTGTAGCGCTTCGAGACGTCGGGGTTGTTCACGTCCGGATCGGCGATCATCGGCTCGTCGATCAGGTCGAGGTCGACGACGATCTCGGCGAAATATTTCGCATTGGCGTCAGGCGCCAGGGCCGGCTTCTCGCCCAGGCGGATTTCGGCGATGCGCGTATCCGCCTTCGCGATCAGGTTCGCCAGCGTGCCGGCGGCGTTGTCCATGCCCTTGTCGATCATGATCTGGATGCGCGCCTTGGCGATCTCCAGCGAGGCGATCAGCGTCTCGTCGTTCGAAATGCAGATCGAGGCCTTGGCCTTCATCTCCGCCGTCCAGTCGGTGAAGGTGAACGCCTGGTCGGCGAGCAGCGTGCCGATATGGACTTCGATCACGCGGCCCTGGAAGACGTTCTCGCCGCCGGTCTGGGCGAGCATCTGCGCCTGGGTGGCGTGCACCACGTCGCGGAAGTCCATATGCGGCTGCATCTTGCCCTTGAAGGTGACCTTCACCGACTGCGGGATCGGCATGGTCGCCTCACCGGTGGCGAGCGCCAGAGCGACGGTGCCCGAATCCGCGCCGAAGGCCACGCCCTTGGACATGCGGGTGTGGCTGTCGCCGCCGATGATGATCGCCCAGTCGTCCACGGTGATGTCGTTCAGCACCTTGTGGATCACGTCCGTCATCGGATGATAGACGCCCTTCGGGTCGCGGGCGGTGATCAGGCCGAAATTGTTCATGAAGGACATGAGCTTCGGGATGTTCGCCTGCGCCTTCTTGTCCCACACCGATGCCGTGTGGCAGCCCGACTGATAGGCGCCGTCGACGAGCGGCGAGATGACGGTCGCCGCCATCGCCTCGAGCTCCTGCGCGGTCATCAGGCCGGTGGTGTCCTGCGAGCCGACGATGTTGACCTTGACGCGCACGTCCGAACCCGCGTGCAGCACCTTGCCCGGCGTCACGCCCACCGCGTTGCGGTTGAAGATCTTCTCGACCGCGGTCAGGCCCTGGCCCTCGACGGTGATTTCCTTGTTCGCCGCGAACACCGGAGTCGGCTCGATCCCGAGGGTGCGGGCAGCGAAGGTCTGGAGCTTCTTGCCGAAGACGATGGCATAGGAGCTGCCGGCCTTCATGAACTCCATCTTCTGCGGGGTGAACGAAGCAGCGATGTCGACCAGTTCCGCCCCGTCTTCGCTGCGCAGCTTCTTGTTCTTGACGTCGATCTTGAGGACGGTGCCGGTCTCGACCGAGAATTTCTCCTCCAGGACCGGATTGCCGTCATTGTTCAGGATCGGATTACCGTCCGGACCGGTCTGCTTGACCCAGTTCTTCAGGTTGATGCCGATACCGCCGGTCACGTCGACGGTGGTCGCGAAGATCGGCGAGATGCCGTTGGTTCCCGCGACGACCGGTGCGTAATTGACGAAAGGCACATAGGGGCTCTGCTGCTTGCCGGTCCACAGCGCCACATTGTTCACGCCCGACATGCGTGACGAGCCCACGCCCATCGTGCCCTTCTCGGCGATCAGCATCACGCGCTTGTCGGGGTGCTGCGCCTTCAGCGCGACGATCGCCTGCTGCGCCTCGGGCGAGATCATGCACTGGCCGTGCAGCTCACGGTCCGAGCGCGAATGCGCCTGGTTGCCGGGGGACAGGAGATCGGTCGAGATATCGCCTTCGCCGGCGATGAAGGTGACGATCTTGATCTCGTCCTCGACCTCGGGAAGCTTGGTGAAGAATTCCGCCTTGGCGTAACTTTCGAGGATGTCCTTGGCGATGGCGTTGCCGGCGTTGAAGGCTTCGCTCAGCCGGTGCATGTCGGCGTCGTAGAGGAAGACCTGGGTCTTCAGCACCTCGCCCGCCAGCGTGGCGATCGCGGGAGCATCGCCGAGAGCGATGTCGAGCAGCACTTCGACCGACGGGCCGCCCTTCATGTGCGACAGCAGCTCGAGCGCGAAGGCCGGCGTGATCTCCGGCACGACCACGTCGCCCAGGATGATCTGCTTCAGGAAGCCGGCCTTGACCGCGGCGGCGCTCGTCGTGCCGGGCAGCGTGTTGTAGATGAAGAATTTGAGGGCATCGGCCCGGTGCTCGTTGCCGGCATCCTTGATGATGGCGATGATCTCGAAGATGAGGCCGCCATCGTCGATCGGTTTGGGCGCAAGTCCCTGAATTTTCCTGCTTTCGATTTCGGCGAGATAATCCAGGTAGATGCTCATAATGTTCCCAACCTCCTGAAGTGCACGGAGCCTGGCGCAAACGGCGCCAAACGGCGTTAATTCGGCCTCGGACTGACGGGCGCTCCGGTACGCCAACAGGGCTGGACTGGCAAGGTACCGACAGGCGTTTCCCATGATGCAGACGGACCGGAGCACAGACATGATTGCTGCCCGGCCGGTTCGACCAAAGACGACGTCCCGGCGATCTTTCCTGACCGGGCATCAGATCAGCAAGCTGGACTTCGACATTATGACGCGCGTCTCGTCATGGCCGGCGGGCCTGCATCGCCGCCGCCTATCCGTTCCGCCCGAAAATAAAGCGGCTTTTTCCTAATCTATGACAAGGACGGCGCCCGGCCGGCCACTATGCTCGCCCCATCGGATCGGGGGATTCGACGAGAAAGGGGCATCTCTCCATGCCGCAGTCCGACCTCGCCTTCCATCGTTCGCGCCGGCAGCAATGCCTCGCCATGGCGCTCGCTTCACCGCTCGTGGAAGCGCGCCGGGTCCATGAGGAGCTGGCGCGGCTGCATTCCGCTCGCATCGCAAGCCTCCTGAACGACGAACCGCGATTGTTCCCCCGGCCCGTGGCCTGATGCCGCAGCCGGGACGTCAGCGCTCCGCCCCACCCAGCGGTGCCTGGCAGACCGGCTGGCTTGTCCGCAGGCTCGCCCTCGATCCTCCCGCCTGGGAGGAAGCCGACCGCCGGACGCGGCTGATCCGCACCGCGCTGGTCCATTTCCCCAGTCGCGCGGTCGCGATCGCTTTCCTCAACGACCCTCATGAAGCGCTGGGGGACCACCCCCCGATCCTCATCGCCGCGACCAGTGAACTGGGCCTTCAATCCGCCCTTGCGCTGATGACGGTCAAGGCGCCGGGGTGAGGCCGCCGGCATAGCCGCTGCGTTTCCAGCAGCGCCCCCGCGTCATCGGAATCACGGTCAGCTCGGCGCGTTCCGACGGCCGTGCGACACGGCCGGCGTCTCCGCCATGGATCGCGACCGTCAGCGGAGCGGCGGGCGGCGGGGCGTCACCTCCAGAGGCACCGCCGCCGCCCGCCCGGCGAGGAGGAAGCCAGCCGGCCCGATCCAGGCCCGACCGCCGCCCTGTTCCTCGCCCGCATCGGCCGGCTCCGTCCGATCCTCGCCGGAGCTGCTTGGAGCAATGTCCGGGGAAAAGGAAACGGCCGCCGACTCGAAGGTCGCAGGTAGGTGATGATCTGGAATCCGGCGAGCATTGCTTCGCCAACGGGCGAACGGGCCGATGGTCCAGCAGGACGCATGTGCTTGGCTCTTGCCCCGGCGCGGCGCTTGGCACAAGAAACGCCGATGGAGCTGGACGACCTCCTCAAGCGCCCCGAACGCTGGGCGAGCGTGCTCGGATGGGCGACGCTGGCCGGGCTCGAATTCGGCCTGATCGGCCCCTTCGGCAGCTATGCCTCGCACCTGTTCACCCGGATCGCCTATTGGACGCTGCTGTTCTGGCTCGGCAGCGTGCTGCTCTGGCCCTGCGTCGTCGCGGCGTTGGCACTGGGGCCGCGCCGGGGGCTTCCGCCGCTCTTCTCGGGGGTCACGGTCATCCTGATCGCCTGCGTGCCGCTGGCGATGCTTGGCGCGATCGGCACCCATTTGTTCTGGCCGGTGCGGGCGGCGGGAATGCGCACGCTGGAATGGTATGGGCTGACGGTCGTCGTGGCGCTGCCGGCAATGGCCGGGCTGCTCTGGATCGAGCTCGGCCGGACGCGGCTGCTCGCCGCGTGGCGCGGCCGGACCATGGCTGGCGGAGCGCCGCCGGCGGAAGCGCGCGCCCCCGCCCCGGAGCGGCCCGACCATCTCCTCGCCAACGCGCTGTGCCTGCAGATGGAGGATCATCATGTCCGCATCCACCTGCATGGCCGATCGGTCCTCCACCATGGGGTGCTGCGCGACATCGTCGAGGCTCTCGACGATCGGCGCGGGCTGCAGGTCCACCGATCCTGGTGGGTGGCGCGCGACGCGGTGCGTGGCTGGCAACGCGACGGGCGCTCGGTCGGCCTGATCCTGGTCAACGGGCTGCGGGTACCGGTGGCGCGCAACCGGGTGGCCCTGCTCCGTGAACATGGCTGGCTCGACGAGGCGTTGCAGGCCGCCTGAGGCGGCTCTGGCCCAACGCGCATCGACGCCCTACAGATCGTCCGACGCGAGGGGAGAGCCGATCAAGATGCAACACGAGCAAAGCGCCGACCTTCCCTATCTCCGCAAGATCGTCGGCGCGTCGATGGCCGGCACCGTCGTCGAATGGTATGAATTCTTCCTCTACGGCACCGCCGCGACGCTGGTGTTCGGCAAGCTGTTCTTCCCGCCGACCGGCAACGAGCTCGACGGCATCATCGCCGCCTTCGGCACCTATGCGGTCGGCTTCATCGCCCGGCCGCTGGGCGGGATCGTGTTCGGCCATGTCGGCGACCGCATCGGCCGCAAGTCGCTGCTCCAGTTCAGCCTCGTCCTGATCGGTACGTCGACCTTCCTGATGGGCTGCCTGCCGACCTTCGCGACGATCGGCTATTGGGCGCCGCTGCTGCTGGTGCTGCTTCGTTTCGTACAGGGCTTCGCGCTGGGCGGCGAATGGGGCGGCGCGGTGCTGCTCGTCACCGAACACAGCCCCAATCGCAGCCGCGGTTTCTGGGGCAGCTTCCCGCAGGCGGGCATCCCGATGGGCAACCTGCTCGCGACGATCGTCCTGCTGCTGCTGTCGGCGACGCTCAGCGAGGGCGAGTTCCTCGCCTGGGGCTGGCGGGTCGGCTTCTGGCTGTCGGTGATCATTGTCGGCGTCGGTTATTATATCCGCACCAAGGTCAGCGATTCGCCGATCTTCGAGGCGGCGAAGGCCGAGGCCGAGCAGCGCGCCGACGCCGGCTATGGCGTGGCCGAGGTGTTCCGCCACTATCCCCGCGGGGTGTTCACCGCGATGGGCCTGCGGGTGGCGGAGAACATCCTCTATTATATGGTCGTCACCTTCTCGATCACCTATCTCGCCCATATCGGCGTCGACACGACCGAGATCCTGGCGCTGCTGTTCTGCGCGCACCTGCTGCACATCGTGCTGATCCCGTCGATCGGGCGGCTCGCCGACCGGATCGGGCGCAAGCCGGTCTATATCGCCGGCGCCGCGCTCACCATCGCCTGGCCGTTCGTCGCCTTCCCGCTGTTCGACACCGGCGCGGCGCCGATCATCCTCGCCGGGATCATGATCGGCATGGCGGTCCACGCGCTGATGTACGCGCCGCAGCCCGCGATCCTGACCGAGATGTTTCCGACGCGGATGCGCTATTCCGGGGTGTCGCTGGGCTATCAGGTGACGGCGATCTTTGCCGGCTCCTGGGCGCCGCTGATCGGCGCCGCGCTGCTGCGCGCCTATGACAGCTGGCAGCCGATCGCGCTCTACGTCGCCGGCGCGGGGGCGATCAGCCTGGTCTCGGCACTGGTCATGACCGAGACGCGCGGCATCTCGCTGCTCGCGATCGATCGCGCCGACCGCGAGCGCACCGCCTAACGCGGCCGGCTAGGCCTTCTCCGCCAGTCCGTCCTTCATCCAGCCGGGCATCAGCGCCGGATCGAGGCCGTCGACCTGCCGCCGCTCGACCGTGCCGTCGGGCAGCATCACCAACCGCCGGTTGACCTTGGCGCGCCAGTTCATCCGGGCGGTGTTCTCCTGCCCGACATAGCAGCCCTTGGAGAAGCTGACGCCATTCAGCAGGTCGGCATTGCATTCGAGCCAGAGATTCCTGTCCGAGCCGAGCTCGGCGACGCCCTCGGGCACGCCGAGCGCGCGGCGATGCGCGTGCCAGCCCTCGGCGGCACCGTCGGCCGGCGCGATCCAGCGCCGCCCGAGCGCGGCCAGGCGCGGATCGGGCATGCCCTGCTCGCCGTCGGGCGCCCAGTGGACGGCGAGCCCCTCGTCGCGCGCGATCGCGATCGGCTTGCGCAGCCGGTAGAGCGTCAGCCGCCGGGCCAGCGCGTCGGCCTGTTCCGCCTCGCAGTCGATCAGCAGGTCGTCGCCGTCCGCCCAGACGATGAAGTCGAACAGCGCCTTGCCTTGCGGGGTCAGCAGCCCCGCCCAGACGGGCAGCGGCCCCGCCACGTCGCTGGTGACGAGGCCTTGCAGGAAGTCGCGCACGCCCTGTCCCGAAAGACGGATCAGCGCGCGGTCGGAAAGGGTGGTGCCGGACATGGAGCGAAGGTAGGAAGCGGGCGACGAAAAGGAAAGCGCCATGCCCAGCTACGACATGATCCTCAGGAACGGCACCATATGGACCGTCGGCGGCCCCCTTCGGACCGATGTCGGGGTCAGGAACGGCAAGATCGCCGGGATCGGCGTCGCGGGCGATGCCGGCGAGACGATCGACTGCACCGGCCTCGACGTGCTGCCGGGCGTGATCGACAGTCAGGTCCATTTCCGCGAGCCGGGGCTGGAGGCGAAGGAGGACCTTGAATCGGGCAGCCGATCGGCAGTGCTCGGCGGCGTCACCGCCGTGTTCGAGATGCCGAACACCAAGCCCAATACCGATTCGGCCGAGGCGATCGCCGACAAGCTCGCCCGCGCCAGGAACCGGATGTGGTGCGACCATGCCTTCTATGTCGGGGCGACCGCCGACAATGCCGAGGCGCTGGCCGAGCTCGAGATGCTGCCCGGCACCGCTGGCGTGAAGATCTTCATGGGATCGTCGACCGGCAGCCTGCTGGTCGCCGAGGACGAGCATCTCGCCCGCGTGCTGCGATCGGGCCGGCGCCGCGTCGCGATCCATGCCGAGGACGAGGAGCGGATGATCGCGCGGCAGGGCGAGCGGGTCGAGGGCGATCCGGCGAGCCATCCGGTGTGGCGCGACGACGAGAGCGCGCTGCTCGCCACCCGCCGCATCCTCCGCATCGCGCGCGAGACGGGGCGCAAGATCCACATCCTCCACATCACCACCCCCGACGAGCTGGCGCTGATCGCAGAGAACAAGGACATCGCCACCTGCGAGGTGACGCCCCAGCATCTGACGCTGGCGGGCGAGGAGGCCTATCCCCGGCTCGGCACCTATGCGCAGATGAACCCGCCGATCCGATCGGGCGCGCACCGCGACGGGCTGTGGCACTATCTGCGCCAGGGCGTGCCCGACGTGCTCGGCTCCGACCATGCGCCGCACACGATCGAGGAGAAGGCCAGGACCTACCCGGCGTCGCCGAGCGGCATGCCCGGCGTCCAGACGCTGCTGCCGCTGATGCTCGACCATGTCGCCAACGGGCGGCTGTCGCTCCAGCACCTGATCGAGCTGACCTCGGCGGGGCCCCAAAGGGTGTTCGGCCTGCGCACCAAGGGCCGGATCGCGCTCGGCTACGATGCCGACTTCACCGTCGTCGACCTCAAGGCGCGCTGGACGATCGAGCAGGACTGGCTCGCCTCGCGCTGCGGCTGGTCACCCTTCACCGGCATGGGGATCACCGGCAAGCCGGTCGGCACGATCATCCGCGGCCACCGCGTGATGTGGGAAGGCACCCTCGCCAACGCCGCGATCGGCGCGCCGGTGCAATATGACAGCGTCCCGCTGAGCTGAAGCGCGGCTGTTGCCGGGCACTGCGAATCGCCCGTGCTGCGGCAAGTGATTCGCACATGGCACGACATCCCGCCGGCCCGGCTCTACGACCTTCGTCGCAAGCCGCCTGTGGATAAGTCGCAGGTCACCGCGCGACGAAAACGACTCGCCGCTTGTTAGGATTTCATCAACCATGCCGGGGTTCCCTGCGCGTCCCTGTGATGCCAGTCACAGGCTCACGGGACGGGTGGGGAACTACCAGATGACCAAAACGATGCGCGCGATTGTCGGTTCCATGCTGCTTGCATGCATGACTCTCGCGCCCACCGCGGCCAATGCGCAGATGCTCCAGTGCGCGCCCTTCGCCCGCATGTTCTCCGGAATCCAGCTGTTCGGCGCCGCCGCTACCTGGTGGAACCAGGCAGTCGGCAAATATCTGCGCGGCGACACGCCCGCGGTCGGCGCCGTGCTGGTGTTCAAGGCGATCGGCTCGATGCGCTCGGGCCATGTCGCCACCGTCACCCAGGTCGTGAGCGACCGGGTCATCAAGATCACCCATGCCAACTGGTCGATCATCAACGGCCGGCGCGGCCAGGTCGAGCGCGACGTTACCGTCGTCGACGCTTCGCCGAACAACGACTGGAGCAAGGTGAAGGTCTGGTTCGCGCCGATCGGCAAGGTCGGCAACACCGCCTATCCGGTCAACGGCTTCATCTACAAGGACAGCCCCAAGTCGACCGCCGCCGCGGTCCAGGCCGTCCAGGGCTGAGTTTTTTCGTTCGGCCTTGCGGAGCCTGACGGCTCCGTTCCCCGTCACGTCACCCCAGCGGAAGGCGTCAGGCCCCCAGCAGCCGCTCTTCGAGCAGGCTTCGGAAATCGCGCCGCGCATCGGCGACGATCATGACCGTGACCACCGGTCCCTCGCGATCCTCCTCGGGCAGGTGGATCAATCGAAATGCCGGCAGGGAAAGCTGCCGATAGGCATGAATCCCGAGGCTTTCCAGTTCCGGCGGAACGGGCCCGCGCGTCGGCCATTCGGCCAGCCCCTCGATCGCCGCGACGATCCGGTCGAGCAACGCGTCGGCGCCGTCCTCGCCATCCGCACCGCACTGCGCCAACCGCCGGCGATAGAGGCCCGAAAGATCATTCTCCGCGCCGACGGTCAGCCGGACCCTGACGCGTTTCCCGGCCATCGGTCAGCGCGAACGGATGCGTTCGGCCAGGCCCTCTGCCGGGACCATGTCGCCCCGCGCCATTTCCTCGCGGCCAAGTGCAAGCAGCTTGAGCAGCGCCAGCGCTTCCTGCGTGGCCTCCCACGATCCCACGTCCTGCAGCACCGCGCGGGCTTCGCCATTCTGGGTTATGATCAGCGGCGGCGCTCCTTCCCCGAGCTCGCGGATCAGGTCGGCGCTGTGCGCCTTGAGATAGCTGATCGGCTTGATGCGGTCGTGGCGTCCCATCGGCGGCCTTTCGGTACGAATTTAGTCCGAATATAGTCCGGGCTGCACCGCCCCTCAATCCCAGTCGACGATCGTCCAGCCGCGCTTGCGTGCTTCCTCCCGCAGGCCGGCATGGGGGTTGGCGGCGATCGCCTCGTCGGCCCATGCGAGCACCGGCACGTCGGAGATATGATCCGAATAGAAGCGGATGCGGCACTGGGCGCGGTCGAGCCCCTGCAGGCCCATCCAGGCCTCGATCATGCGCAGCTTGGCGGGGCCGTAGCAATTCTCGCCGTCGACCTTGTGGCTGACATAGTCGTCGATGCCGCGGATCGCCCCGGTCGCGACGATGTCGTCCATGCCCAGCCGGGCGGCGATCGGTTCGACCCAGATGCGCGACGAGGCGGTGGCGAGGACGAGGCGGCGGCCGGCGGCGCGATTCTCCGCCAGGCTCTCGAGCGCGCCGGCGCGGACGTTGCGGCGCATCACCGCGTCGGCGAAGCTCTCGGCGATCGGGGTCAGCCGGTCGGCATGGATACGCCGGCCGATCAGCATCGCCTGGTTGAGCTCCTTGACCGTCTTGCGCTCGATCAGCTTCGCCACATAGGCGAGCATCACCAGCGCCGCGAAGGGCACGAAGACCAGCCGCCAGGGCGCGAGTCGCAACGCGGCGTGGATCATGAAGGGGGTGAAGGTCCCGGTCCGCGTGATCGTGCGGTCCATGTCGTAGATGGCGAGTTCGGTCATCGCGGCGCTCTATAGGGAAGAATGGGCCAAAGGAACAACCGGAGCCAAGGAACTATCCCGTCGCGCGCACATTCATTTCGGATGCTTGCCGATCCCGCGCTTTTCGATCACTTCTGGTCGCCATGACCGCCCCGGCCGATTTCCGCTTCGATCAGCACGTGCTGCATTTCAGCGGCGAGCTGACGCTCGCTCGGATCGGCGACCTGTCGCGGCGGCTCGAGGCGTTGGGCGAGGCGCCGCGCACGATCGACCTGGGCGAGGTCGATCGGATCGATACGGTCGGCGCCTGGCTGGTCCACCGCATCGCCCGCGAGCACGACGTCGAGATCGTCGGCGCGGACGCGGACGTCTGCCAGCTGATCGAGCAGATCGCCGAGGCCGACAAGCCGCTCAAGATCCGCCCCGATTCGAGCCCGCCCTTCATCCGCGTGCTCCGCGAGATCGGCGACGCGACCTCGGCCGCCGCCCATTCCCTCGCCGGGCTGATCGGTTTCTTCGGCGCGACCCTGATCGGGCTGTGGGGGCTCGCCACCCATCCGCGCCGTTTCCGCTACAACGCGATGGCGCGCCAGTTCGAGGTGGTCGGCGTCAAGGCGCTGGCGATCATCGGGCTGATGAGCTTCCTGATCGGGATCGTCATCGCCCAGCAGGGCGCGGTCCAGCTCCGCCAGTTCGGCGCGGAGGTGTTCGCGGTCAACCTGATCGGCCGCATCACCCTGCGCGAGCTGGGCGTGCTGATGACCGCGATCATGGTCGCCGGCCGGTCGGGCAGCGCCTTCGCCGCCCAGCTCGGCTCGATGAAGCTGGCCGAGGAGGTCGACGCGATGCGCACGATCGGCGTGTCGCCGATGGAGGCGCTGATCCTGCCGCGCATCCTGTCCACGGTGGTGCTGATGCCGCTGCTCGGCTTCTATTCGGCGGTGATCGCGATCATCGGCGGCGGCATCTTCTGCTGGATCGACCTCGACATTCCGCCGATCACCTATGTCCAGCGCATCCGAGAGGTGGTGCCGATGACCGACCTGTGGGTCGGCCTGATCAAGGCGCCGGTGTTCGGCATGCTGATCGCGCTGTGCGGCTGCTACCAGGGGATGCAGGTCGAGGGGAATGCCGAGGAGGTCGGCCTGCGCACCACCGCCTCCGTGGTCCAGGCGATCTTCCTGGTCATCGTCCTCGACGCGGTGTTCGCCGTGTTCTTCTCGTCGATCGGGTGGATCTGATGGCGCGGCTCAATACCGCCGACGACGAGACCGTCATCCATGTCGAGGGTCTGCGCAACGCCTTCGGCGAACAGGTCGTCCACGACGGGCTCGACCTCGACGTCAAGCGTGGCGAGATATTGGGCGTGGTCGGCGGATCGGGCACCGGCAAGTCGGTGCTGATGCGATCGATCATCGGGCTGCAACCGCCCCAGGCCGGCGTCGTCGAGGTGTTCGGCGAGCCGATGATCGGCCGCGAGGACCATGAGGCGCAGCAGGTCCGCCGCCGCTGGGGCGTGCTGTTCCAGGGCGGCGCGCTGTTTTCGACCCTGACCGTGGCCGAGAACGTCCAGGTGCCGATCCGCGAATATTATCGCCAGCTCGACGACCAACTGCTCGACGAGATCGCCGCCTATAAGGTGGCCATGTCGGGGCTGCCGCCCGAGGCGGGGCCCAAATATCCGTCCGAGCTGTCGGGCGGCATGAAGAAGCGCGCCGGCCTCGCCCGCGCGCTGGCGCTCGACCCGCAGCTGCTGTTCCTCGACGAGCCGACCGCCGGGCTCGACCCGATCAGCGCCGCCGCCTTCGACGAACTGATCCGGTCGCTGCAGCGGACGCTGGGCCTCACCGTCTTCCTGATCACCCACGATCTCGATACGCTCCACGCGATCTGCGACCGCGTCGCGGTGCTGGCGGACAAGCGCGTGATCGCGGTTGGAACGATCCCGGAATTATTGGCGTTGGACCATCCGTGGATTCAGGAATATTTCAACGGCCCGCGGGGCCGGGTGGCGGCGGAGGCCGCGGAACGGGCGGCAGTGAAGGAAACCGGGGAATGAAAAGCTGATGGAAACCCGGTCGAACCATGTGCTGGTGGGGGGCGTCGTGCTCGCCCTGCTGGTCGCGCTGCTCGTCTTCATCGTCTGGCTGGCCGGCTTCAACGTCGCCAGCATCCAGCGCTACGACATCTTCTTCAAGACCTCGGTCGACGGGCTCGCCAAGGGATCGCCGGTCAACTTCTCGGGTGTGCCGGTCGGCAAGATCGAGGAGATCAAGCTGATGCCCGACAGCCCGGAATTCGTCCGCGTCCGCATCGCGGTCGACCAGGACACGCCGATCCTGCAGGGCACCACCGCGACGATCGCCGGCATCGGCTTCACCGGGGTCAGCCAGATCAACCTCGACGGTGCGGTCAAGGGCGCGCCGCCGATCACCGAGCCGGGGCCCTATGGCAAGCCGGTAATCCCGACCAAGCCGGGCGCGCTGGGCGAGCTGCTCAACTCCGCGCCCGAGCTGCTCAACCGCATCTCGACCCTGACCGAGCGGCTGACCGAGCTGCTCAACGACAGGAACCAGAAGTCGATCAGCGGCATCCTCGCCCATGTCGACAAGCTGTCGGGCGATCTCGCCGACCGCGGCCCCGAGATCGCCGCCGCGATCGTCCAGCTCAAGACGACGATGGAGCAGGCGGGCAACGCCGCCGAACGGGTCGGCCAGCTCGCCGAGACGACCAACGGGGTGATGGCCGAGGACGTCAAGCCGGCGATGGCCAATCTCAACAAGGCGACCACCGCCGCCCAGCACACGCTCGAGACGCTCGACGCCACGATCACCGACGCACGGCCTGGCATCAAGGCCTTCTCGACACAGACGGTGCCGCAGATCAACCAGCTCGCACGCAACCTGGCGGAGATGTCGGAGGCGCTCGGCGCCATCTCGAACAAGCTCGACCGGGGCGGGGCGGGCGCCGTGCTCGGCGGCTCCAAGCTGCCCGACTACAAGCCAAGGAACTGACCGCATGCTGCGCCGCACGATCCTCGCGCTCACCGCCGCCGGCCTGCTAGCGGGCTGCATCAGCTTCGGCGAGGACCCGCCCGAACGGCTGATGAGCCTGACCTCGGCCGCCAAGGTCGCCGCCGACCAGGGCAAGGTCACCCGCGACACCCAGGCGATCAGCGTCGCCCCGCCCGCCCTGCCGGCGGCGCTGCGCAACCAGCGGATCGCAGTCGAGACGGGTGGCGCCTTCGCCTATCTGCCCAAGTCCGGCTGGGTCGACACGCCGTCGCAGCTGTTCCGTTCGGTCCTCGCCGAGACGATAGAGGCCCGCACCGGCCGCTTCGTCCCCGACACCCGCAACGGCGCGATCACCCCCGACACCCGCCTGTCGGGCACGCTGCTGGCGTTCCAGCTGCTCGGCGGCCAGGGCAAGGTGCTTGCGATCTACGACGCGACGCTGGCGAAGAGCGGCTCCGACGAGATCCGCGCGCGCCGTTTCGAGCGGACCGTGCCCGTCGCCGGCGAGGACCCCCGTTCGGTGGCGGCCGCGCTCAACGAAGCGGCGAACGGCATCGCGACCGACGTCGCCGACTGGATCGGAGCAGGCTGAGCGGCGCCCACCCGCTCTCCTCATCGCCGAGCCCGCCTCCGCAGGGGGCGCCGATATCGGGCGCTTGCCCCGCAGGCCCGTTCGCGGGCATAAGCCGCGCTCCGCGACCCTCAAGGATTGTCTTTCTCCCATGTCCGATCTTCTGACCATCACGCTTCCCGACGGCTCGGTGCGCGAGGTGAAGACCGGCACTACCCCCGCCGAGATCGCCGCCGCGATCGGCCCCGGCCTTGCCAAGGCGGCACTCGCCGCGCGGGTCGACGGCGAGCTGCGCGACCTCGACCGGCCGCTGGAGAAGGATTCGGCGCTCGCGCTGGTGACGGTGCGCGACGAAGCCGATGCGCTCGACCTCGCCCGCCACGACTATGCCCATGTCCTGGCCGAGGCGGTGCAGGCCCTGTTCCCCGGCACCCAGATCACCTTCGGTCCGTCGACCGACGACGGCTTCTACTACGACTTCGCGCCGGCCCCCGGCCGCGGACCGTTCACCGACGAGGAACTGCCCGCGATCGAGGCCGAGATGCGCCGCATCATCGCCGCGAACAAGCCGCTGCGCCGCGAGGTGTGGAGCCGCGAGCAGCTCATCTCGCGCTGGAAGCAGCAGGGCGAGACCTTCAAGGCGGAATGGGCCGCCGAGCTGCCCGGCGACGAGCCGCTGACGGTCTACTGGTCGGGCGAGGACTGGCTCGACATGTGCCGCGGGCCGCATCTGCCCTCGACCGGCAAGCTCGACCCGCAGGCGTTCAAGCTGACCCGCGTATCGGGCGCCTATTGGCGCGGCGACCAGAAGAACGCGATGCTGAGCCGCATCTACGGCACCGGCTGGCTCAACAAGAAGCAGCTCGACGCCCATCTGACCCGGCTCGAGGAGGCCGCCAAGCGCGACCATCGCCGCATCGGCCAGGAGATGGACCTGTTCCACCTCCAGTCGGAGGCGCAGGGGTCGGTGTTCTGGCATCCCAAGGGCTTCCGCCTGTGGCGGGTGCTCGAAGCCTATATGCGCCGCAAGCTCGATGCCGCCGGCTATGTCGAGGTCAAGACCCCGCAGCTGATGGACGCGCGCCAGTGGGAGCAGTCGGGCCACTGGGGCAAATATCGCGAGAACATGTTCGTCGTCCCCGACGAGATCCCCAATATCGAGGAGGAGGGGCCGGTCCTGTCGGGCGACAGCGAGCTGATGGCGCTCAAGCCGATGAACTGCCCCGCGCACGTCCTGATCTTCCGCCAGGGGATCAAGAGCTACCGCGACCTGCCGATCCGCATGGCCGAGTTCGGCTGCTGCCACCGCAACGAGCCGCACGGCGCGCTGCACGGCATCATGCGCGTGCGCCAGTTCACCCAGGACGACGCGCACATCTTCGTCCGTGAGGACCAGCTGATCGCGGAGATCAAGGATTTCTGCGACCTGCTCGACGCCGTCTATCGCGACCTCGGCTTCGAGAAGTACGCGATCAAGCTGGCGCTGCGCCCCGAGAAGCGCTTCGGCAGCGAGGCGATGTGGGACAAGGCCGAGCAGACGCTGCGCGACGCGGTGGCCGCTTCCGGTCGCGCAACCGAGGCGTTCGGCTGGGAGGAGCTGGAGGGCGAGGGCGCCTTCTACGCACCGAAGCTGGAGTTCCACCTGACCGATGCGATCGGCCGCACCTGGCAGGTCGGCACGATCCAGGCCGATACCGTCCTGCCCGAGCGGCTCGACGCTTCCTATGTCGGCGAGGACGGCGAGCGGCACCGGCCGGTGATGCTCCACCGCGCGATCCTCGGCACCTTCGAGCGCTTCATCGGCATCCTGATCGAGCATCATGCCGGCCGCTTCCCGCTCTGGCTCGCGCCGGTGCAGGCGGTGGTGGCGACGATCGTCTCCGACGCCGACGATTATGCACGCGAGGTCGAGGCGAAGCTGGCGGCGGCCGGGCTGCGCGTCGAAAGCGACCTGCGCAACGAGAAGATCAACTACAAGGTGCGCGAGCACAGCCTCGCCAAGGTCCCGGCGCTGCTGGTGGTCGGCAAGCGCGAGGCCGAGGAGGGCACCGTCGCGATCCGCCGCCTGGGCGAGCAGGCGCAGACCGTGCTGCCGCTCGACGAGGCGATCGCCGCGCTGCTGGCCGAGGCGACCCCGCCCGACCTGCGGCGGGCATGACCGGGACAGGCGATGGCATCGACCGCCGGGGCGCGCTCGCGGGCGGCATCGCCATCGCCATGCTCGGCGCCGCACCGGGCTTCGCCGCGAGACCGGAGGGACGCATGTACGGACTGATGGGACGAATGATCGCCCGGCCGGGCCAGCGCGAGGCGCTGATCGCGATCCTGCTGGAAGGCACCGGCGCCATGCCGGGCTGCCTGGCCTATGTCGTCGCCAGGGACCTGAAGGACGCGGACGCCATCTGGGTGACCGAGGTGTGGGATTCGAAGGACAGCCACGCCGCCTCGCTCGAACTGCCCGCCGTCCGCGCCTCGATCGCCCGCGGCAAGCCGCTGATCGCCGGCTTCGACAATTATACCGAGACCGAGCCGGTGGGGGGCGTCGGCCTACCCGGCCCCGCCTGACGCAAGCCGGACACAGGCCGCGACAAAGCGTCGCCGCGATGCGCGCGCCCATCTTTCCAAGCGGCGCGTTAAGGCTTATATCGCGCCCGTCAGACCGCCATAGGAGATTCTGCTATACGTCCCCCGATGATGCGCCGCCCCCTGGGGCAGCCGCCGATGCCGCTCAATGGCCCGCGCTATAATGAGTTCATCCAGTCGCCCAAGGTCCGGGTGATCGATGAAGAGGGCGAGAATCTGGGCGTGATGTATACGCGCGAGGCGATCGAGCAGGCCCAGGAGGCCGGGCTCGACCTGGTCGAGGTGTCCCCGAACGCCGATCCGCCCGTGTGCAAGTTCCTCGATGTCGGCAAGTTCAAGTATGAGGCCCAGAAAAAGGCCAATCTTGCCCGGAAGTCGCAGAAGACGCAGGAGATCAAGGAGATCAAGATGCGTCCGAACATCGACGACCACGACTATGAAACCAAGATGAAGAAGATCCACGAGTTCATCGACGAGGGCGACAAGGTGAAGGTTACCTTGCGCTTCCGCGGTCGCGAGCTCGCGCACGGCCAGCTCGGCATGCAGGTCCTCCAGCGCGTCCAGGCCGACATGGCCGAGACCGCCAAGGTCGAGCAGTTCCCGCGCATGGAAGGCCGCCAGATGCTGATGGTGATCGCGCCGAAGTAAGTCGGCGCGTCATCTTCCCTCCCACGTCATCCCGGCCTCCGGGATGACGCTTCACTGCGCGGAATCTCCAACCGCCCGTCGACCCAGCGCAGCGCGTAGCCCAGCGCCAGGAACAGCGCCCCGATCCCCAGCATGTTGGCGAGCGCGGTCGGATAGCCGAGCCGGCCCGCATCCATGAACGGATAGGGATACCAGCCGCCGACCGCGCCGTGGAGCAGCGTCCAGAGCGCGAAGCCGAGCGGATAGAGCAGCCAGCGCCACGGCGCCGTCCGATCGATCGCGCCGTGCGACGGGAAGGCGAACCAGCTGGCGGTCCAGGCGGTCGGGACGACCTGGTGGACCAGCGCGTTCGCGGTCCAGCCGACCGCGCCGGGTAGCGTCACGTCGCGCAGCAGCAGGTGATAGACCAGCGCGACCACCAGGATGTCGAGCGTCACCGCCGCCCGCCAGGAAGGACGCCCGGCCAGCACCGCGAGCCGGCCCCGCCCCATCGCGATGCCCACGGCGGTGACCGCTACCAGCATGTTGGTCAGGATGGTGAAATAGCTGAGGAAGCGGACCGATCGCACCGCCACCTCGCCGTCATGGCCGAGCACCACCAGATAGTGGAGGACGACCCCGGTCGCGGCGCATGCCGCCACCAGCGCATGTGCCGCGCGACTGGCCCGGCCCACGGTCATGGAGCCGCCGGCGGCTCCCACAGCTCGATCGCATGGCCTTCGGGATCGTGGATGCGGGCGAAGCGGCCGACCTCGGGCGTGTCCCATTCGGCGCGCGTCTCGACCGCGATGCCGGCGTCGCGGAGCTTAGCGATCAGCGCGTCGAGCCCCGCTACGCGCAGGTTGAGCATGAACGCCTTGTCGGCAGGGAAATAGTCGCTTGCCGCCTGGAACGGCTGGAACACCACCGGCCCCGCCGTGACCGACCAGGACCAGGGCTGCGGATCGCCGGTCCCCTCGGCCGCGCACCCGTTGCCGACGCCGAGATGGTCGCGATACCAGGCGGCGAGCCCGTCCGGGTCCGCCGCGCGGAAGAAGAAGCCGCCGAAGCCGAGCACGCCCATCATCCGTCCTCCTTGCACGGCGATCATGAACCTTCGGCGACGGCTTGGCGAGGTGGGGAATCGCTTCCCTCCCTTTCCCCAAACACGTCATGCCGGCCCCTCGACTGCCTGCAAGGCAGGCGCTCGGGATACACTTCAGCCAAAGGCTGGAGGCCGGCGTCTCCGGAGAGAGGAGGTGAGGTCGAGGCAGGAAAGGTCCGAGATGCCGGCCTCCGCCGGCATGACGAGGTGGCCTCCTAGACCGGCGCCTTCCGACGGATCAAATAGCGGTAGACGCCGATCAGGTTGATCACGAGCAGGATGACGTTCTGCGTGCCGATCCCGGCGGCGTCGGGCTTCAGGAAACCCCAGCCGATCAGCGCGATCGAGGAGGTCACGAAGATCACGAAACCGATGCCGGTCCAGCGGCGGCCGAGGTCGAGCGAGACGATCAGCGCCGCGAGCGCGCCTGCGCCCGCGCCATACCATTGAAGCGCGGTAGTCAGCATATTGAAAGCTTCCCCTTGCCAGAGCCCGGTCCTTGGGGTTTCAACCCTTCTGTTGCGGGCACGTTCCGGAAATCGTCCCGCGGATTCGGGTGCAACGGGTGCCGCATGGATGGCCGGCCGATCTTCTACGATGCCTCGGGACGCCGCCGGCGCCGCTTCGCGCTGGCGATCGCGGCGTTCGCGCTGCTGCTGCTGCTGTCGGCGGCCGCCTTCTTCGGGTCGATCGTCCGGGTCGCGCCGCAGCCGCCGCTGCCTTTCGAGGTCGAGCGCCCCGCCGTCGCTCCGCTCAAGGCCGTCGATCATTCGCTGGTCGGCGCGAGCGCGCGCAAGGTCCGCCACATGTGGCGCGATTTCCGCCGCCTGCTGGCGCACGGCACCGCCGGCGCCGGCTTGCCGCCGACCGCCTATGCCTTCCATGCGCCATGGGATGACGCCTCGGCCGCGTCGCTGGCACGCCATGTCGACGACATCGACTGGCTGATCCCCGGCTGGATCTCGATCACCGGCCTCGACCACAAGGTGACGAGCTTCCCCGACGCGCGCGGCAAGGCGATCATCAGCCATGCCCGCCATCGGCCGAAGCTGATGCCGATGATCCAGAATGCGCTCGGCGGGGCGTGGGATGGACCCGGCATTGCGGCGCTGCTGCGCGACTCAAAGGCTCGCGCCGCGACGCTCGACCGGATCGCCGCGCTGCTCGCCGCCAACCAGGCGAGCGGCGTCTTCTTCGACTTCGAGGAACTGCCCGCCGACGCGCACCCCGCCTATCGTGCCTTCCTCGCCGAGGCGCGCCGCCGCCTGCCCGGCATGCAGATCGCGATCGCGGTGCCGGTCGCCGACGGCGCCTGGGACCTGAAGGCCTATGCGCGGGTCGCCGACAAGCTGTTCCTGATGGCCTATGACGAGCATTCGGAGCCCGGCGACCCGGGGCCGATCGCCTCGCGCCCCTGGTTTGCCGATTCGGTCGCGCGGGCGGTGCGCGGCCTGCCGCCCGACCGGGTGGTGGTGGCGCTCGGCTCCTATGCCTATGACTGGGAGAAGGGCGGCGACACCGTCGCCCATTCGGTCGAGGACGTCTGGCTCGCCGCGCACGACAGCGGTGTGGTGCCGCGCTTCGACCCGGCCAGCGGCAACAGCAGCTTCGCCTATCTCGAAGGCGGCGTCCGCCACGACATCTGGCTGCTCGACGCCGCCGCAATGCACGGCCAGATCGCGACGCTGCGCACGCTCGGCCTCAACCAGGTGGCGCTGTGGCGGCTGGGGACCGAGGACCCGTCGATATGGACCATGTTCGGACGTGGGGCGGGCGGCGGGCGGCGGCTGCCCCCGGCGCATGCGATCGAGGCGATTCCCGCCGGCAACAACGTCGACATCGAGGGATCGGGCGAGATATTGCGGATCGGCGCGGTGCCGGTGCCCGGCCATCGCAGCGTCTCCACCGATCGCGCCGGCATGATCACCGCCGTCCGCTTCGACCGGTTGCCGACCCCCTATCAGATCCAGCGTACCGGCTATCGGCCGAAGCTGGTCGCGCTGACCTTCGACGACGGGCCCGACCCGGTCTGGACTCCGAAGATCCTCGACATCCTCAAGGCCGAGAAGGTCTCCGCCACCTTCTTCATCGTCGGCGAGAACGCGCTGACCCAGCGGTCGCTGCTCGAACGGCTGGTGGCCGAGGGGCACGAGGTCGGCAGCCACACCTATACCCACCCCAATCTCGCCCAGGCGACCGCCGCGCAGACCGCGCTCGAGCTCAACGCCAACCAGCGGCTGTTCCAGGCCTATACCGGCCGCTCGCTGCGGCTGTTCCGCGCGCCCTATTTCGGCGACGCCGAGCCGACCACCGCCGACGAGATCGTGCCGGTCGAGGAGGCGCAGCGACGCGGCTACCTGTCGGTCGGCCTGCATGTCGACCCCGACGACTGGAAGCGGCCCGGCGTCGCCGAGATCGTCCAGCGGACGATCGACGGGGTCGAGAGCGGCAGCCCCGACTTCTCCGCCAACGTCGTCCTGCTCCACGATTCGGGCGGGGACCGGGCGCAGACCGTCGCCGCGCTGCCGATCGTGATCCGCGAGCTGCGCGCGCGCGGCTACCGGCTCGTGCCCGTCTCGGTGCTCGCCGGGCTGTCGCCCGCCACGGTCAATCCGCCGATCTCCAAGGGCGACCGGCTGGCGGCGCAGACCGACCTGGCGCTGTTCAGCGCGCTCGGCTGGATCACGATCGCGATCAAATGGCTGTTCATCGTCGCGATCAGCCTCGGCATCGCCCGCGCCGTGCTGCTCTCCGGCCTCGCGCTGGTCCAGGCCCGACGCGAGGCGCGCACCGTATTCCCGCCGATCGATCCCGATCGCTTCGTCACCGTGCTCATCCCCGCCTATAACGAGGAGCGGGTGATCGAGCGGTCGGTGCGGCGGGTGCTCGACAGCCGTGAGGTCCGGGTCGAGGTGATCGTCATCGACGACGGGTCGAAGGACCGGACCAGCGCGATCGTCGCCGAGGCCTTCGCCGACGAGCAGCGGGTGCGGCTGCTGACGGTCGAGAATGGCGGCAAGGCGCGTGCGCTCAACCGCGGACTCGAGCTGGTCCGGGGCGAGATCGTCATCGCACTCGATGCCGACACCCAGTTCGAGCCGACGACGATCGCGCGGCTGGCGCGCTGGTTCGACGATCCGGCGCTCGGCGCGGTCGCCGGCAACGCCAAGGTCGGCAACCGGGTCAACCTCGTCACCCGCTGGCAGGCGCTCGAATATATCACCGCGCAGAATCTGGAGCGGCGCGCGCTCGCCCGGCTGGACGCGATGACGGTGGTGCCCGGCGCGGTCGGCGCGTGGCGGCTCGCCGCGATCCGCGCGGTCGGCGGCTATCCGCCCGATACGCTGGCCGAGGATCAGGACCTGACGATCGCGATCCAGCGCGCCGGCTGGGGCGTCCATTACGACCAATATGCCGTCGCCTGGACCGAGGCGCCCGAAAACGTCCGCGCGCTCGCCAAGCAGCGCTTCCGCTGGGCCTATGGCACGCTGCAATGCCTGTGGAAGCATCGCCGTGTGATGGCGAGCGGCGAGCCGCGCGGCCTCGCCCGCATCGGCCTGCCGCAGGCGGTGCTGTTCCAGATCCTGCTCGCCGCCATCTCGCCCGTGATCGACCTCGCGCTGATCGTCAGCCTGATCGCGACCTGGTTCGAGGTGCAGGCCCACGGCTGGGCGCAGAGCAGTACCGACATCGACCGGATGCTCGCCTACTGGCTGATCTTCACCGCGATCGACCTGCTCGCCGCCTTCATCGCCTTCGCGCTCGAACGGCGGGAGAAGTGGCGGCTGCTGTGGCTGCTGATCCCGCAACGCATCGGCTATCGCCAGATCATGTACTATGTGGTTCTCAAGGCGCTGGCGCAGGCGCTGCGCGGACCCCGGGTGGGCTGGGGCAAGCTCGAACGATCGGGCCGGGTGGCGACGGGCTGAACCGGTTCGCGGCGCCGGCGTTGGGGAAGTGGGAGAGGAGAAAGACCATGGATACGTCCGACACGCGCAAGCTCCGGGAAACGCTCGATCTGCTCGGCATCCGGGCGCAGGCGACCGCCGCCGGGATGGTGCAGATGATGCTCGAGCTGCATCGCGCCGGGGTGCTTGACGACGCCGCGGTCGACCGGGTCAAGGGCGCGATCTGCGGCGACCTGATGCTGTCCTGCCCGCAGGCGATCGACCGCCGCGAATATGAGGCTTCGCTGCGCCGCCGGCTCGACGCGCTGTTCGCGGGCCAGGAGCCGGTCGGCCGCCGGATGCCCGCTTTCGGGGAAAAGCCGGAATAAGGGACGGCGACGGCAATGATCGAGCGCCGACCGGGACTGTTCATCGCGGCGCTGTGCTTCCTGCTCGCCGTCCTCCAGCTCGCCGCGTTCCGCTGGGGGGTGATCACCCCCGACAGCGTCGTCCAGTATGGCCAGGCGATCAGCGGCCAGTATGACGACTGGCATCCGCCGATCACCGCCTGGCTCTGGCGCCAGCTCCTCCACGTCGCGCCGGGCGGGGCGGCATTCCTGCTGCTCGACGTCGCGCTCTATTGGGGTGCGGCCGGGTTGCTCGCCGAGCTGTTGCGACGGCGGCACGGCTGGAGCGCGGCGGCGCTGCCGATCCTGTTCGCGCTGGCGCCGATCCCGTTTGGTCAGGTCGGCGCGGTGCTCAAGGACCCGCTGATGGCGTGCCTGCTGCTGATGGCGGCGGTGCTGCTAGCCTGGCGCGAGGAGGGCGCGGCCCGGCGGGCGGGGTGGATCGCGCTGCCGCTGATCCTGCTGGCCGGCGCGATCCGGATCAACGGGATGTTCGCGGCGCTGCCGCTGCTGATGCTGGCGGCCCCGCGACGCTGGCTCCGGCAGCCGATGATTTTTGTAGCGACCGCTACAGGCGCGCTGGCGCTCTTGCTGGGCGCGAGCTGGACGCTCAACGAGGCGCTGCTGCGCCCACAACATTCGCAGCCGATCCTGTCGCTGGTCAATTTCGACCTCGCCGGGATCGTCGCGCAGGGCGGGCCGAGCGGCTATCCCGGCCTCGACCCCGTCCGCGTCCGCGCGCTGGTCCGCCATTGCTACGACCCGCGCCTATACGGCGCGCATGACGAAGCCGTCTGCGCGGTCGCCGGCGATGCGCTGGCGAGGCATGTCGCGCACACCGGCGACAGCCCGGTCGGGATCTGGCTCAACGCGATCATCCCGGCGCCGGGCACCTATCTCCGCCACCGCCTTGCCCATCTCGACTGGAACTGGCGGCTCGCGGTGCCCGCCGTCCCCGACGACGCGGTCTACATGATGAGCGCGCCGAACCGTTTCGGGCTCGAATTCATCCCGGATACCGGCACCCATATCGTCGTCGATGCGGCGCGGGCGATGGCCGGCTCGCCGTTCGGCCGCCCGGCGAGCTGGCTCGCTGTCGCGCTCGGCCTGCTCGTCGTCGCACCGGGGCTGCGCCAGCGACGTACCGTCGTCGCGCTCGCCGCGTCGGCGCTGCTCTATGGCGGGGCCTATGCCGTGGTCAGCGTCGCGCCCGACCTGCGCTACAATCTCTGGACGATGCTCGCCGGGATGGCGGGCCTGTGCATCCTGCTCGCCGAGCGCCCCGCCCTGCCCTGGTGGCGCTGGGCCCTCGCGGGCGCGCCGCTGGTCGCGGTGTCGGCGGTCGAGGTCGCGGCGATGGCCTGAACGGTGGAGCGCATTCTAGGCCATCAACGCCCGCAATCCCGCGCGATAGTCGGGATGGCGCGGCGTCCAGCCGAGCAGCCGCTTCGCCCGGCCGTTCGCGACCCGGCGATTCTCGGCATAGAAGGCGCGCGCGGCGGGGGAGAGGCCGGCCCGGTCGAGCGGCAGCAGCGGCGGTGGCGCGATGCCGAGCAGGGCGCAGGCCGCCTCGATCACCGCATTCTGGCTCGCCGGGCGGTCGTCGGCGAGGTTGAAGACCCCCGCCGGGCCGCGCTCGATGCTCGCCAGCACCCCGCCGACGATGTCGTCGACATGGATACGGCTGAACACCTGTCCGGGCAGGTCGACGCGATGCGCCTGTCCGCTGCGCACCCGGTCGAACGGCGAGCGGCCGGGGCCGTAGATGCCGGGCAGGCGGAAGACACGGACCTGCGGATGGAGCGCCTGCCACGCCAGGTCGGCGGCGGTGCGGGCGGTGCGGCGCCCGGCCCCGACCGGCGCGGCCTCGTCGACCCAGGCGCCGCCGGTGTCGCCATAGACCCCGGACGAGGACAGATAGCCGATCCAGCGCGCGTCCGATCGCGCGATCGCCGGCCCATGGCGGGCGAGCACCGGGTCCGCGTCGCCGTCGGGCGGAACCGACGACAATATGTGGGTTGCCCGGCCGATTGCCGCGGTGACGTGCGCCTCGTCGGCGAACGTTGCACGATCGATCGTTTCGACCGCGAATTCCCGCTCTTGCGCCGCGATCACGATATGCGATGCTGTGTAGCCGGGACCGAAGACCAGAAGGTGCGCCATGCAGCCGGTTTAGCCGCGACGGTCGCGACCGCCAGCATTGTTTGTGACGACAAGAGGACTAGATCGAGGCCATGCTCGACGCCCAATCCGCCGCCGCCGCTCCGCCCGTCATCCGGCGCGAGGACTATCGCAAGCCCGACTGGCTGATGCCCGATGTGCATCTCGAATTCCGGCTCGATCCGGCGCGGACGCAGGTCGCTGGCCGGCTGAAGGTCACCCGGAACGGCGCCCATGGCCGGCCGCTGCGTCTCAACGGCGACGGGCTGACGCCGCTGGCCGTGCTGATCGACGGCGAGCCGCAGGCCGACGCCTGGCGGATGGACGGGCCCGATCTGCTGATCGACCTGCCCGGCGACGCCCATGTCGTCGAGACGAGGGTGGAGATCTCGCCCGAGGCCAATTCGCAGCTCATGGGCCTCTACGCATCGGGGGGCAACCTGTGCACCCAGTGCGAGCCCGAGGGCTTCCGCCGGATGATCTTCTTCATCGACCGGCCCGACGTGCTGAGCCGCTACACGGTGCGGATGGAGGCCGACAAGACGCGCTTCCCGGTACTGCTGT
Source organism: Rhizorhabdus histidinilytica (assembly GCF_900167915.1). Taxonomy (GTDB): domain Bacteria; phylum Pseudomonadota; class Alphaproteobacteria; order Sphingomonadales; family Sphingomonadaceae; genus Rhizorhabdus; species Rhizorhabdus histidinilytica. The sequence goes on from NZ_FUYM01000005.1 coordinate 282,955, forward strand.
CGAACGGCGACAGGACCGCGAGCGGCGATCTCGACGGCGGCCGCCATTTCGCCGAATGGACCGACCCCTTCCCCAAGCCGAGCTATCTGTTCGCGCTGGTCGCGGCCGACCTTGCCGCCAATGTCGACAGCTTCACCACCAAGAGCGGTCGTCCGGTCAAGCTGGCGATCTGGGTGGTCGAGAAGGACCTGCCCAAGACCGAACATGCGATGGCGGCGCTCAAGGCGTCGATGGCCTGGGACGAGAAGGTCTATGGCCGCGAATATGACCTGGGCGAGTTCAACATCGTCGCGGTGGCCGACTTCAATTTCGGCGCGATGGAGAACAAGAGCCTCAACATCTTCAACTCGCGCTACATCCTCGCCGATCCCGAGACCGCGACCGACATCGACTATGACGGCGTGTCGGGCGTCGTCGCGCACGAATATTTCCACAACTGGTCGGGCAATCGCGTCACCTGCCGCGACTGGTTCCAGCTCTCGCTGAAGGAGGGCTTCACCGTCTTCCGCGACCAGAGCTTCACCGCCGACCAGGGATCGGCCGCGGTCAAGCGGATCGAGGACGTCCGTCTGCTCCGCGCCGCGCAATTCCCCGAGGACGCCGGCCCGCTCGCCCATCCGATCCGGCCGGAAAGCTATATGGAGGTGTCGAATTTCTACACCGCCACCGTCTACAACAAGGGCGCGGAGATCATCCGCATGCTCCACACCATGTTGGGCCCACAGAAATTCCGCGCCGGCTGCGACCTCTATTTCGCGCGCCACGACGGCACGGCCGCAACCTGCGAGGACTTCGTCGTGGCGATGGAGGACGCCAGCGGCGTCGACCTGACCCGCTTCCGCCTGTGGTATTCGCAGGCAGGTACGCCGCGCGTCCGCGCCGCGCTGAGCCATGAACCGGCCGGCGCCCGCGCGCTGCTGACGCTGGAGCAGACGGTGCCGCCGACCCCGGGCCAGCCCGAGAAGCAGCCGATGCCGATTCCGCTGCGCATAGCCCTGTTCGGCGAACGCTCGGGCCGCGCCTTCGAGGAGGAGCGGCTCGTCGTCCTCGAGGACGAGCGCTGCGAGATATTGTTCGAGGGGATCGCCGAACGCCCGGTGCTGTCGATCAACCGCGGCTTCTCCGCCCCCGTCATCATCGATTCGGACCGGTCGGCGGCCGATCTCGCCTTCCTGTCGGCGCACGACGACGATCCCTTCGCCCGCTATGAGGCGATGCAGCAGCTGATGGTCGATACGCTGGTCGGCGCGGTGTCCACCGGCCAGGCCGACCATGGCCCGGTGATCGAGGCGGTGCGCAACACGCTGACCGATCCCAAGCTCGATTCGGCTTTCATCGGCGAGACGATGCTGCTCCCGTCCGAGGCATTCATCGGCGACCAGATGGCGGTGGTCGATCCGGTCGCGATCCACCGCGCCCGCGAGGCGCTGCGCCGCGATCTCGGCGGCCAGCTCGAAGGCGAGTGGCGCGACGCCTATGAGCGCAGCCGCGCCAACCGCTTCGAGCTGTCGCCCCAGGCGAAGGGTGCACGGCGGCTGCGCACGATCGCGCTCGGCTTCATCATGGCGAGCGGGGCGGAGGATGCCGCCGGCATCGCGCTGCGCCAGTTCGAGGAAGCCGACAACATGACCGACCGGCAGGGCGCGTTCGGGGTGCTGGCGAACAGCCTCGCGCCCGAGCGCGACGTGGCGATCGCGGCTTTCTACGATCGCTTCCGCGACAATGGGCTGGTGCTCGACAAATGGTTCTCGACCCAGGCCTTCTCGATCCGTCCCGACACGCTCGATCGGGTCGAGGAGCTGTCGCGCCATCCCGACTTCACCCTGGCCAACCCGAACCGGCTGCGCTCGCTGGTCGGCGCGATGTCGGGCAACCAGCTCGTCTTCCACGAGGCGGGCGGGCGCGGCTACCGCTTCCTGGCGGACATGCTGCTCAAGGTCGACGGCCTCAACCCGCAGACCGCCGCCAAGCTCGTCCCCCCGCTCGGCCGCTGGCGCCGCTTCGACGAGGGCCGCGCCGCGCTGATGAAGGCCGAGCTGCAACGCATGCTCGACACGCCGGGCCTGTCCAAGGACGTGTTCGAGCAGGTATCGAAGAGCCTAGCCTGAATCCCGGCCCTCGTCCGCATCGGACCAATAAGCGCTTGACGCGAGCGGCGCGTCATAGTCCGATCGGCCTGGGGTCATCGGGGGGGAACGGCATGGCGGACGATCAGGCGGGCAGCGCGTTCCGGTTCAACGGCAACTGGCGCGAATTCGCGCCGATCGCCTTCACCAACCTGCTGCTGATGATCGTCACCCTCGGCATCTACCGCTTCTGGGCGAAGACGCGCGAGCGCCGCTATCTGTGGAGCCGCACCGACTTCATCGGCGATCCGCTCGAATGGACCGGCACCGGGCTCGAGCTGTTCATCGGCTTCCTGCTCGTCGCGCTGCTGCTGTTCGTGCCGATCATCGTCCTCCAGTTCGTCGTGCAGGGCCTCGCCATGCGCGGCCAGATCGGGCTCGCGGGACTGCTGATGCTGGTCGCCTATGCGGGCCTGATCTATCTCTACGGGCTCGCCCGCTACCGCGCGACACGCTACCGGTTGAGCCGCACCTTCTGGCGCGGCATCCGCGGCGGCAGCGACGACCGGGGCTGGGGCTATGCGCTCACCGCGACGTGGAAGACGGCGGTCGGCGCCTTCGTCTTCGGCTTCCTGATCCCCTGGTCGATGACCAGCCTGTGGAACGACCGCTGGAACCGGCTGAGCTTCGGCAACCAGGGCTTCGCCGCCACGGCCGACTGGCGCCCGATCATCGGCCGCTTCCTGCTCTTCTACCTGCTGCCGATCGCCGGCTGCATCGGCGGGGCCAGCCTGCTGCTCGGCAGCTTTGACCCCAGCCGGCCGCCCAACCCGGCGATCTTCGGCGCCTTCCTGATCGGCGCCTTCGCCGTCTATTTCGCGATCGGGATCGTCGCGATCGTCTATTACGCCGCCTTCCTGCGCGAGGCGATCGGCGCGCTCGCGCTCAACCGGCTCCAGTTCGCCTTCACCGCGCGGACGTTGGACTGGATCAAGCTGATCCTCGGCCACATCGGCCTGATCATCGTCACCCTCGGCATCGGGCTGATCTTCATCGGCTACCGCAACTGGTCCTTCTTCATCCGCCATATGGAAGCGAGCGGCGAGATCGATCTCGCCGGGCTGACCCAATCGACCACCGAGGAACCGCGCCAGGGCGAGGGGCTGCTGGACGCGTTCGATGTCGGAGCCTTCTGAACCGGAGTCGGATCGCGTTCCGGCCTGGCTCCATGACGGCCAGTCCGCCATCCGCCATGACCTGTTCGTCGCGCTGTCGGGCGACCGGCTGCTGATCGACGGCTTCGATCCGGTGCCGCTCGACGCGCTGCGGCGGATCGACGGGCGCGGGCTCCAGTTCGGCCGCGGCGACATGAGCGGCTGGCGGCTCGGCTTCGACGCAGCGCCGCCCGAAGCGTTGCTGCGCCGCCTTCCCGCCGCCGCCCGCTATGGCGGACCGATCGACCGGATCGGCCTGTGGGGCGCGGCGGCGATCGCGCTCTGCCTATCGGTGCTGGTCATCCTCGGCACGATCCAGGGGCTCGATCTGCTCGCGCGCATGATCCCCTATCGCTGGGAACAGCGGCTCGGCGACGCGATCAGCGGCGATTTCGGTGCCCGGGCCTGCCGCACGCCCCCGGGCCAGGCGGCACTCGACGAGCTTGCGCGGCGGCTGTCGTCCGCCGACCGGCCGGTCCGTGTCGGCGTGGTCGACATCCCCATCGTCAACGCGGTCGCGCTGCCCGGCGGCCGCATCCTGATCTTCCGTGGGCTGATCGATACGGCCCGGTCGCCCGACGAGGTGGCGGGGGTGCTGGCGCACGAGATCGGTCATGTCGAGCATCGCCACGTGCTGGTCGCGCTGCTCCGCCGCTTCGGCATCGGCCTGCTGGTCGGATCGGGCGGGACCGCCGCCGACTATGGCCAGGCGCTGCTCGAATCGCGCTACAGCCGGGCGGCCGAGAGCGAGGCCGACGCCAGCTCGATCGAGCATCTCGTCCGCGCCGGGATCAGCCCGACGCCGACCGCCCGGCTGTTCGACCGGCTCGGCCGCGACGAGGCGGCGATGCCGAAGCTGTTCGTCTACATGGCCAGCCACCCGCCCTCGGCCGAGCGCCGCGCGCGGTTCGACGCGGCAGCGAAGCGGGTGCCGCACCCCCGGCCGTCGCTCGACCCGGCGCGTTGGGCCGCGGTCCGCGCGATGTGCGGCAAGACGAAGGCAAAGGACCAGTTCGAGCTTCGATTCTGACGCCCGCCGGGTTAGACCTTGAAGAGAACCTGATTCACGTCATCGGCGGAAGCGCAAAGCGCTTCCACCTCAAACGATCAGGCTCTAAGCCCGGCCCATGACCGCCTATCTCACCCGGCCCGACCAGCCCGCGCTCGCCTATCGTTATCGCCCCGGTCGCGGGCCGACGATCGTCTTCCTGCCCGGCTACCGATCCGACATGGAAGGCGAGAAGGCGACCGCGCTCGACGCCTGGGCGGGGCGGGAGGGGCGGGCGATGCTGCGGCTCGACTATTCGGGCTGCGGCGCAAGCGAGGGCGCGTTCGAGGATTTCACCCTGGCCGACTGGCGCGACGACGTGCTCGCCATGATCGGCGCCTTTGCGCCGGCCGGACCGCTGATACTGGTCGGATCGTCGATGGGCGGCTGGCTGGCGCTGCTCGTCGCGCTGGCGCTGCCGGGGCGGGTGCAGGCCATCGTCGGCATCGCCGCCGCGCCTGACTTCACCGACTGGGGCTTCTCCGCCGACGTCGTCGAGCTGCTCCGCCGCGAGGGGCGGATCGCGGAGCCGAGCGATTATTCCGACGAGCCCTATGTCACCACGCTCGGCTTCTGGGAATCGGGACAGGCCAACCTGCTGCTCGACGGCGAGATAGCGTTCGACGGCCCGGTGCGGCTGCTCCATGGCGAGCGGGACGACACGGTGCCGGTGTCGATCGCGCTGCGGCTCGGCAGGGCGCTCCGTTCAGGCGACGTGCAGACGACCCTGATCAAGGAAGGCGACCACCGCCTGTCGCGGCCGGGCGACATCGCCCTGCTGATCGCGACGGTGGCCCGCCTGATGGAGCCCTGATGCTGTCGCTGCTCATTGCCGCTGCCGTGGCCGCGGCGCCCCCCGCCGCCCCGCCGAACCAGGAAGCGCACAGCGTGCGCGGCCGCAAATGCGCGGCGTTGGCCGACAGCAACCCGACCGCCGCAGTCGACGAGGCGCAGGCCTGGGCCGCCGCCGGCGGTGGCATGGCCGCGCGCCAATGCCTCGGCATTGCCCAATCGGCGCTCGGACAATGGCCGGCGGCGACCGCGACCTTCGAAGGCGCCGCCAAGGAGGCACAGATCGCGATGGACCCGATGGCGGTTGTGCTGTGGATGCAGGCCGGCAATGCCGCGCTGGCGGGCGACGACCCCGCCCGCGCCCGCACCGCCTTCGATCGCGCGCTGGCCCTGCCCGGACTGTCCGACGAGATGAAGGGCGAGGTCCATCTCGACCGCGCCCGCGCCGGCGTCGCCGTCAACGACCTGCCCGGCGCCAAGGCCGACCTGGCCGAGGCGACCCGGCTGGTGCCGCGCGACGCGCTCGGCTGGCTGCTCAGCGCCAACCTCGCCCGGCGGATGAAGGACCTGCCGCTCGCCTTCAGCGCGATCCGCCAGGCGGCGACGCTGTCGCCCGACGATCCCTCGATCGCCTATGAGGCTGGCAACATCGCCGCCGCCTCGGGCAATATGGCCGATGCGAAAGCCGCCTGGACCCGCGCCGCGACCGCCGCGCCCGACAGCAATGCCGGCAAGGCGGCGGCGCTGGCGCTGAAGGGCGGGGAGGGGGCTTCCCCGCAATAGCTTTCGCCGCGCCCGATCAGGCTCTAGACAGAAGCCGGTCAAGCAGGGGAGTGGCGGATGCGGCGGATACTGGGAGCGGCGGTCGGAACGGCGATATTGTTCGGCGCGGGGACGGCCCAGGCCGGGCTGCGCGCCGTCTATATCGACGTGCGCGAGGCGAAGCAGCTCCAGATCGACGTCCACGACAATGGCGACGCCCGTATCGCGGAGGTCGGCAGCGAGGATTACGGCCTGCTGATCGGCGGGGAGTTCTACATCGTCGACGTCGAAGGCAAGAAGGCGACGGTGGCGCGGCTCAAGGATGTCGCGACCGCGATCGACCGGGTGCTGCCGCCGATCTTCAAGGGCCTGTTCGACCAGGCGGCCGAGACACGGCCCAAGGTCGCGCTGACGATCGAGCCGGGCGAGCCAGGCAGCGCAGGCGGGCGCGAGGGGCGCGTCTATCATGTGAAAGGGCTCGACAGCAGCAAGCCCGACAAGCCCGCCGACTACCTGATCAGCAGCGATCCCGACCTCAAGCCGGTCGGCGCCGCGCTCGAGCAGTTCATGAACGCCGCGATCGTGCCCTCGGCGCCGCTGCTCGGGTCGATGGCGACCGAGATGATCGGCGAGACGCGGACGATCTTCGCGCTCGGCACGCCGATCGACGTCGACGGCCGCTTCCGCCTCAACCTCGCCAGCAAGGCCGCCTTTCCGTCCGCCTATTTCCGCCTGCCCGCCCAGCCGCAGAGCGTCGAGGCGCTTGTGCTGTCGATGAAGCAGTCGATGGAGAAGGGGGACGGCGGAGAGGAGGGGAAGTAAGGCCCCAATATATCCCCCTCCCTTGCAAGGGAGGGGGAAACGAGGTCAGTGCGCGATCCCCGCGGCGGCGAGGAGGGCGAGGGTCATGATCTCGGCGGCGTTCGAGGACATCGTCGCGATCTGGACCGGCTTCTCCATGCCGACCAGCATCGGCCCGATCATCGAACCGCGACCCAGCTCGCGCAGCAGCTTGGCCGAGATGTTGGCCGACTGCAGCCCCGGCATGACCAGGACGTTGGCCGGCGCCGACAGCCGGTTGAACGGATAGAGCTTCATGATCGACGGATTGAGCGCCGCGTCGGGCGCCATCTCGCCTTCATATTCGAAGCTGACGCCGCGCGCGTCGAGCTCGCTCACCGCGCCACGCACCGTTTCCAGCCAGTTGCCCGACGGGTTGCCGAAGGTCGAATAGCTCAGGAAGGCGACGCGCGGCTCATGGCCCATGCGGCGCGCGACGGCGGCGGTCGCCTCGGCGATGTCGGCCAGCTCGGTAGCCGACGGACGCTCGGTCACGGTCGTGTCGGCGATGAAGGTGGTATGGTTCTGGCCGACGAACAGGTGGATGCCGAGCGGCTTCTTGCCCTCGATCGGGTCGAGCACGCGACGGATCGGACGGAAGGTCTGGCTGTAGGTACGGGTGGTGCCGGTCACCATCGCGTCGGCCTCGCCGAGCGCGAGCAGCAGCGCGCCGAAGATGTTGCGATCCTGGTTGACCATCGCCTGCACCTCGCGGCGCAGTGTGCCGCGGCGCTTGAGCCGGTCGTAGAGATAGTCGACCATCCGCTCGATCAGCGGCGAGTTGCGGCTGTTGTGCAGCTCGTAGGTCTCGGGATCGTCGACACCGAGCTCGCGCAGCTTGTCGGGCACGTCGTCGCGGCCGACCAGCACCGGCGTGCCATAGCCGAGATTCTTGAACTGGATGGCGGCACGCAGCACCACCTCCTCCTCGGCCTCGGCGAAGACGACGCGCTTGGGATGCGCGCGCGCGGTCTCGGACGCGAGGGTCAGGACCGAGGTGGTCGGGTTGAGGCGCGCCTTCAGGCTGTCCTTGTAGGCGGCCATGTCGAGGATCGGCGCGCGGGCGACGCCCGTGTCCATCGCCGCCTGGGCGACGGCGGCGGGCACCACCTCCATCAGCCGCGGGTCGAACGGCGCCGGGATGATATAGTCGCGACCGAAGCGCGGCGCCGCGCCGCCATAGGCGGCGGCGACCTCCTCGGGCACCTGCTCGCGCGCCAGTTCGGCGAGAGCGCGGGCGGCGGCGATCTTCATCTCCTGGTTGATGCCCGTCGCGCGCACGTCGAGCGCGCCGCGGAAGATGAAGGGGAAGCCGAGCACGTTGTTGACCTGGTTCGGATAGTCCGACCGTCCGGTCGCGACGATCGCGTCGGCGCGCACCGCCTTGGCGTCGGGCGGCAGAATCTCCGGATCGGGATTGGCCATCGCGAAGATGATCGGGTGCGGCGCCATCGTCTTGACCATGTCGGGGGTCAGCGCCCCCTTGACCGACAGGCCCAGGAACACGTCGGCGCCCTCGACCGCCTCGGCCAGGGTGCGCTTGGTCGTGGGGGTGGCGTGGGCGGACTTCCACTGGTTCATGCCTTCGGTGCGGCCCTGGTAGACGACACCCTTGGAATCACACAGCAGCACCTTGTCGGGCGACACGCCGACCGACTTGATCAGCTCGGTGCAGGCGATGGCCGCCGCGCCGGCGCCGTTGACGACGACGGTCATGTCCTTGAGCTCGCGCTTCGTCAGATAGGCGGCGTTGATCAGGCCGGCTGCGGCGATGATCGCGGTGCCGTGCTGGTCGTCGTGCATCACCGGGATGTTCATGCGCTCCTTGAGCGCCTGTTCGATGATGAAGCACTCGGGGGCCTTGATGTCCTCGAGGTTGATGCCGCCGAACGAGGGTTCGAGCAGCGCCACCGCGTTGATGAACGCCTCCGGGTCCTCGGTGGCGAGCTCGAGGTCGATCGAGTCGACATCGGCGAAGCGCTTGAAGAGCACCGCCTTGCCCTCCATCACCGGCTTCGACGCGAGCGCGCCGAGATTGCCGAGGCCGAGGATGGCGGTGCCGTTCGAGATGACCGCGACGAGATTGCCCTTGGCGGTGTAGTCGTAGGCGGTGGCGGGATCGGCGGCGATCGCCTTCACCGGGACGGCGACGCCGGGCGAATAGGCGAGGCTCAGGTCGCGCTGCGTCGCCATCGGCTTCGACGCGACGATCTCGATCTTCCCCGGCCGGCCGGTCGAATGGAAGAACAGCGCCTCCCGGTCGGAAAATTGCACCTTGCTGTCGCTCATGGAACGGCCCCCTCGACGCCTTGTCAGATGTTTGCCCGCCCCGCTTTTGGGGCATGGCCCGGGAGTCCACAAGTCGCTATCAGCGTCCGGATGGCGCAAACCGCAAAAAAGGATACGGCCCCGTCAGCATCGGCCCCCACCCCGATGATGGCGCAATATCTGGCATTGAAGGCGGCGGCCGAGGACTGCCTGCTCTTCTACCGGATGGGCGACTTCTTCGAGCTGTTCTTCGACGACGCGAAGACGGCCTCCGCCTGCCTCGACATCGCGTTGACCGCACGCGGCGAGCATGACGGGCAGCCGATTCCGATGTGCGGTGTCCCCGCCCATTCGGCGGAGGGCTATCTCGCCCGGCTGATCAAGGCCGGCCATCGCGTCGCGATCGCCGATCAGACGGAGAGCCCGGCCGAGGCGAAGAAACGCGCCGGCTCCAAGGCGCTGGTCGGCCGCGCGATCGTCCGCGTCGTCACCGCGGGGACGCTGACCGAGGAGGCGCTGCTCGATTCGCGCGCGGCCAACTGGCTGGTCGCGGTGGCGAGCGCGGGGCAGGGGGCCGATCGCCGCATCGGCATCGCCGCCGCCGACATCTCGACCGGGCGGTTCGAGATCGCCGGGCTGATCCCCTCCGCGCTCGACGCCGAGCTTGCCCGGCTCGACGCCGCCGAGATCGTGGTCCCCGAGGATTTCGAGGAGCCGCCCGCCGGCGCGGTCGCCTGGCCGCGCGAGCATTTCGAGTCGGTGCGCGGCGAGGAGCGGCTCAAGCGGCTGCTCGGCGTCGCGACGCTCGATGGTTTCGGCGCGTTCACCCGCGCCGAGCTGGCGGCGGTGGGGGCGCTGATCGCCTATCTCGAACGCGCCGGCCAGGGCAGCCTGCCTTTCCTGCAGCCGCCGCGTCGCCGCGTCGTCGCCGATCATATGATGATCGACGCGGCGACCCGCGAGAGCCTGGAGATCACACTGAGCCAGGCGGGCGTCCGCAAGGGCAGCCTGCTCGACGCGGTGGACCGCACCGTGACCGGCGCGGGCGCGCGGCTGCTCGGTGCCGATCTGTCCGCCCCGCTGACAGACGTCGCCGCGATCGAGGCGCGGCTCGACCTGGTCGCGCTGTTCGAAGGCGACGGCGCGCTGCGCGACCGGCTGCGGTCCGCCCTTCGCGCCCTGCCCGATATCGGCCGCGCGCTCGGCCGGCTGGTCGCGCGGCGCGGCAGTCCGCGCGACCTCGGCCAGCTCCGCGACGGGCTCGATCAGGCGCGGCTGCTCCACGAGCTGCTCGGCCGCGCCGCGCCGATGCCGACGCTGCTCGCCGATCTGCTGCCCCAACTCGTCGGCCATGACGAGCTGGTCGACCTGCTCCGCCGCGCGCTGGTCGCGACCCCGCCGATCGACGCGGCGCAGGGCGGCTATATCGCCGAGGGCTACGACCCTGCGCTCGACGCGCTGCGCGGCCAGGGCGGCGAGGGGCGCAAGGCGATCGCCGCATTGGAGGCGCGCTACCGCGCCGAGACCGGCATCCCCTCGCTCAAGATCAAGCATAACGGCGTGCTCGGCTATCATATCGAGGTGCAGGCCAAGCATGCCGATCCGCTGATGACGGCGGATTCGGGCTTTACCCATCGCCAGACGCTGGCCGGGGTGGTGCGCTTCAACGCGCCCGACCTGCACGAGCAGGCGATGCGGGTCGGCCAGTCGGGCGAGCATGCGCTGGCGGCCGAGGCCGCGCATCTGGAGGAGCTGATGGCCGCCGCGCTCGGCCGCACGGGGGAGATCGCCGCGACCGCCGATGCGATCGCCCGGCTCGACGTCGCGGCGGCGCTCGCCGAGCGCGCTGCCGAAGGCGGCTGGACCCGCCCGCATTTCGAACCGCACAGCTGCTTCGACGTGATCGGCGGCCGCCATCCGGTGGTCGAGGCGGCGGTGGCGGCCCAGGGCGCGCGCTTCGTCGCCAATGACTGCCGCTTGTCGGAGCAGGAGCGGCTGTGGCTGGTCACCGGCCCGAACATGGGCGGCAAATCGACCTTCCTGCGCCAGAACGCCGCGATCGCGATCCTTGCCCAGGCGGGCAGCCCGGTACCGGCGACGAGTGCGCGGCTGGGCATCGTCGACCGGCTGTTCAGCCGGGTCGGCGCATCGGACAACCTCGCGCGCGGGCGATCGACCTTCATGGTCGAGATGGTCGAGACCGCGGCGATCCTGGCGCAGGCGACCGAGCGCAGCTTCGTCATCCTCGACGAGGTCGGGCGCGGCACCTCCACCTATGACGGCCTCGCCATCGCCTGGGCGGTGGTGGAGGCGGTGCACGACATCAACCGCTGCCGCTGCCTGTTCGCGACCCATTATCACGAGCTGACCCGGCTGGCCGAACGGCTCGACGCGCTGTCGCTCCACCATGTCCGCGCACGCGAGTGGAAGGGCGAGCTGGTGCTGCTGCACGAGCTCGCGGACGGCCCGGCCGACCGCAGCTACGGCATCGCCGTCGCCAAGCTGGCGGGGCTGTCTCCGCCGGTGCTGGCCCGCGCCCGCGACGTGCTCAAGAAGCTCGAGGCCGGGCGTGCCGCAACCGGCGGGCTCGCCGCCGGGCTCGACGACCTGCCGCTGTTCGCCGCCGCCGCGCAGGTCGAGCAGGCCGCGCCCGATCCGCTGCGCCACGAGATCGAGACGATCGACGTCGACTCGCTCTCCCCGCGCGAGGCGCTCGACATCCTCTACCGGCTCAAGTCGCTGGCGCGCGACGCGGCGGAATAGCCGCGCCGTCGCTCGTCCAGCCGCGCCGTTGGTTGGTCGAAGCCCGCTTGCCCCCGAACCGGCGCGAAACCAAGGGTCGTCCTGCTTTTTTCGGGAGGACCATCATGACCAGGCAGATTCGCCTTGCCGCCGGGGCGGCGCTCGGCGCGCTCCTTGCCGGCGGCACCGTCGCGGCGATCGCGGCGGCGCCGACCGCACCCTATACCGCGCCGGTTCCGGCGGTGGCTGAGGTTCCGCCGCCGCCCGCCGTCCCGCCGGCTCCCCCCGCGCCGCCGGCTCCGGCGATGGCGGCGATCCCGCCGATACCCCCCGTCCCGCCGCTGCCGCCCGGCGAGGGCGTCGTCATCCGTCACGGCCGGCTGAGCGAGGCGGAGCGCGCCGAGATCCGCGCCGCCGTCGAGGAAGCCCGTGCCGCCGCGCGCGAGGCGGCCGCGGAGGCCCGACGCGACGCGATGCGCGACGTCCAGGAAGCCCGCCGCGAAGCCGCCCAGGCCCGACAGGAGGCATTGGCCGAGGCGGCCGAGGCGCGCCGCGCCGCATTCGAGGCGGCGCGGGAGGGCCGCAGCGGCGAGGTTCGTGCCGCGCTGGTCAGCGCGCGCGCCTCGGTCGCCCAGGCGCGCGGCATGCACGAAGCCGATCGCAGGACGGCGCTCGACAGCATCGACCGCGCGCTGTCGAACCTCGACCGCGACTGGAGCCGGAGGCCGACGCTGCAATGATCGGCGACGGTCAGGGCAGCGCGTAGCCCACTGTCGACTGGGCGACGAGCCGGTCCTCGCTGTCCTGCCACAGCCGCACGTCGATCGTCGCGAGGCGGCGGCCGAGCTTGAGCAGCCGCGCATCGGCGATCACCGGCGCAACCGCACAGGCGCGCAGGAATGCCATGTTGAGGCTGTGCGTCACCGCCATCGCGACCGGCCCGGCATGGGCGAGCACCGCCGCCCAGGCGGCGACATCCACCAGTCCCATCAGCACCGGGCCGGAGACGATGCCGCCGGGCCGGACCATGTCCTCGTCGGGATCGAGCCGCAGCCGCGCATGGCCGGGCGCGAGCGCGACGAGTTGGCCCAGCGCGGGCCGAGCCCTGGCCGGGAAGGAACCGTCGATGAAGGCCGCAAGGCCATCGAGATCGAACTGCAGCGGAGGGAAGGAGGAGGTCATGGTCCGCTCCTAGCGGGCGGGCGCCGCGCCGACCAGCGCGCGCAGTCCTTCGAAGGCGCGGGCGAGCCGGTCATGGCCGATCGCCCCGCCGATCGAGATGCGCACCGCGCGCTCGGCCGCCGCCGGATCGACTGCGAAGCGCTCACCAGGGACGATCGACAGGCCGAGTGGAGTCAACCGCGACGCCAGCTCGGCGGGGGCGACGGCAGCCTCGGCCAGCCGCAGCCAGATATGATAGCCCTCGGGGTGGGCGGCATGGTCGAGCCCCGCGAGCAGCGGCGCGACCCGCCGCTGGCGCGCCACGCCCTCGGCCCGCACCCGTGCGACGAGATCGGCGAACACCCCCTCGCGCAGCCAGTGGGTGACGAGCGCCGCGTTGAGCGGCGGCGCCATCACCGAGGTCTCGCTGATGTCGCCGACCAGCCGCCGCGCCGCATCCGGCGAAGGCGCCCGCACATGCGCGACGCGGAGCACCGGCGAGACGATCTTGGCGACGCTTGCGATATGCCAGCTCCGTTCGGGTGCGAAGGCGGCGAGCGGCGGCAACGGCCGGGCAGGAAGCTGGCCATAGGCATCATCCTCGATCAGGATCAGACCGTGGCGGCGGATGATCGCCGCCAGCCACAGCCGTCGTTCGAGGTCGAGCGTCGCGGTGGTCGGGTTGTCGTTGGTCGGCACGGCATAGACCGCCTTCGCGCCCGCCAACGCCGCCGCCTGGACCGCATCGGGGTCGAGCCCCTCCCCGTCGCCGGGGATCGCGCGCACCGTCAGGCCGAAACGGCGGGCGAGTGCGAGCAGCCCCGGATAGGTCGACCGCCCGGCGCAGATGACGTCGCCGGGCGCGAACATCGTACCAATGATCGCGTGGAGCGCGTTCTGGCCGCCCGCCGTGATGATCGCCTGGTCCTCGGCGGTCGCCATGCCACGCGCGGCGAGCGCCTGCGCCGCCTCCTGCCGGTCGCGCAGCGCGCCGCCGCTCGGCTGATACTGGAGCAGCGGCGATTGGCCCCCGGCGCGGAGCAGCTTCGCCATGCCGTCGCGCATCGCCTGCCCGAGCAGCGCGAAGCCGGGCTGGGGCGGCATGATCATCCCCGAATCGGCGGTCAGGTCGGCAAGCGGCAGCCCGGCGGCATTGCGGACATAGGAGCCGAGCCGCCCCGCCCCCTCGATCAGCCCCGCGTCGCGGGCGAGGCCATAGGCGCGGGTCACCGTGGTCAGGTCGACCCCCAGCTCGGCCGCCAGCTCGCGCTGCGGCGGCAGCCGCTCGCCGGGGCGTAGCACGCCGGTCCGCACCGCATGGTCGATCGCGTCGGCGATGGCCAGATATTTGGGACCGCCACGGTCGGCGAGATGGTCGAGCCAGCTTTGCATGGAGGGGGCCGGGCATTATGTATGGTTGTGTCAGCCATACAAACTTCTATCTCGCGGGCAAGCATTTCGCAGGAGTTCGACATGGTCGATCAAGCCGCCGAAAAAGACTGGCCCAGGCTGGAGCCGATCCGCACCGGCCTGCGCGGCCGCTGCCCGCGCTGCGGCGAGGGGCGGCTGTTCCAGGGTTTCCTCAAGCTCGCCGACGGCTGCGACCATTGCGGGCTCAGCTACGACTTCGCCGATCCCGCGGACGGCCCCGCCTTCTTCGTGATCTGCTTCGGCTGCGTTCCCGCCGTCACCTTCGCGCTGATGCTCGAGATCTGGACCAACGCTTCGTTGCTCACCCAGCTGCTCGTCACCGGGCCGATGCTGATCGCCACCTGCGTGCTGCCGCTGCGCCCGCTCAAGGGCTGGCTGGTATGCAGCCAGTTCTTCTTCAAGGCGGGCGAGGGACAGATCAGCCGGCCGTGGAGCCCCTATGGCGCCGGCGGACCGCAAGTGCAGCCGCCCAAGCGGCGCTGGTAAACACGCTTCTCCACGCGGGGACGCTTCCACCACGGGCCATCACGCCTTATGTGGCGGATATGGCCACCAAGTTCGACCTGCTGCCGCAGCGGCGCGCGATCATCGATCGGCGCGCGGTCGCCGACACACTGGCCGAGCTGTTGCCCGGCAGCAGCGACGCCGCGGCACTGCGCGCGGGCGCGACCGCGGCCCTGAAGGCGGCGCTCGATACCGGCCGTACCGAGATAGCACGCCGCCTCGCCGAGCAGCCGACCCGCGGGTCGGAGACGGCCGCCGCCTATGCCTTCCTGACCGACCAGATATTGCGGCTGATCTTCGACTTCACGGTCGAGCGGCTCTACCCGATCAACAACCCCTCGGCCGCCGAACGGCTCAGCCTGGTCGCGGTCGGCGGCTATGGACGCGGCGAGATGGCGCTCCATTCGGACGTCGACATCGCCTTCCTCACCCCATGGAAGCAGACGAGCTGGTCCGAGCAGGTCATCGAATCGATGCTCTATTCGATGTGGGACCTGGGACTGAAGGTCGGCCATTCGAGCCGCTCGCTCGACGACATGATCCGCATGGCGAAGGGCGACCTCACCATCCGCACCGCGCTGCTCGAAGGCCGCTTCGTATGGGGCGACGAGGCGCTGTACGACGAGGCGAGCGCGCTGTTCCGCCGCGACGTGCTGACCGGCACCGCGCGCACCTTCGTCACGGAGAAGCTGGCCGAGCGCAACGAGCGCCACAAGCGGATGGGCGACAGCCGCTATGTCGTCGAGCCCAACCTGAAGGAGGGCAAGGGCGGCCTGCGCGACCTGCACACGCTCTTCTGGATCGGCAAATATGTCTACCAGGTGCTGTCGGTGCCCGAGCTGGTCGAGAAGGGGCTTTTGACCCGGGCCGAGCTGCGCCAGTTCCAGAAGGCCGAGAATTTCCTGTGGGCGGTGCGCTGCCACCTCCACATCGTCGCGGGCCGGGCCGAGGACCGGCTGACCTTCGACGTCCAGCCCGAGATCGCCCGGCGGATGCGCTATGCCGAACGGCCCGGCAAGTCGGCGGTCGAGCGCTTCATGCAGCATTATTTCCTGATGGCGAAGCGGGTCGGCGACCTGACCGCGATCTTCCTGGCGCATATCGACGAGACCTTCGCCGCGCGCGGGCGCCGCTTCGGCCTGCCAAGCCTGCGCCGCCGGCCGTCGAAGCTGGACGGCTTCGTGCTCGATCGTGGCCGGCTCGCCATCCCGTCGGACGACTTCTTCGTGCAGGACCCGGTGCGGCTGGTCCAGATGTTCGCGATCGCCGACCGTCACGGGCTGGAGATCCACCCGCTGGCGATGCGCGCGGCGGGGCGCGACGCGAAGCTGATCGACAATGGCGTGCGCCGCGATCCGCGCGCCAACGCCTTCTTCATGGACGTGCTGACCTCGCACAACACGCCCGACACGGTGCTGCGCTGGATGAACGAAGCCGGCGTGTTCGGGCGCTTCGTTCCCGATTTCGGCCGGGTCGTCGCGCAGATGCAGTTCGACATGTACCATCACTACACGGTCGACGAGCATTCGATCCGCGCGATCGGCCTGCTCAGCCAGATCGAGAAGGGCGAGCTCAAGGAGGATCACCCGCTCGCGTCGAAGATCCTGCCAGGGCTGGTGCAGCGGCGCGTCCTCTATGTCGCGGTGCTGCTCCACGACATCGCCAAGGGGCGCGGCGGCGACCATAGCGTGCTCGGCGCCGAGGTGGCCGAGCGGCTGTGCCCGCGCTTCGGCCTGAGCCCGGCCGAGACCGAGACGGTCGCCTGGCTGGTCCGCTATCACCTGGTCATGTCGGACACCGCGTTCAAGCGGGACCTGTCCGATTTCAAGACGATCCTCGACTTCGCCGAGCGGGTGCAGAGCCCCGAGCGGCTTCGCCTGCTGCTGTGCCTGACGATCGTCGACATCCGCGCGGTCGGCCCCGGCGTGTGGAACGGCTGGAAACGCCAGCTGCTCGGTGACATCTACGAGGCGGCGGAGGAGGTGCTGCGGCTCGGCCACAAGCAGACCGGCCGGCGCGAGCGGATCAACGCCAAGCAGGAGCAGCTCCGCGACCGGCTCGGCTGGGACGAGGACCGCTTCGACCGCTTCGCCGCCCGCCTGCCAGAGGCCTATTGGGTCGCCGAGAGCGTCGACATCCTCGAACGCAACGCCCGGCTGATCGAGACGGCCGACGCCGACGGCAAGCCGCTGTCGATCTCCGCCTCGCCCGATCCGGATCGCGGCGCGACGCTGGTCAGCATCTATGCGGGCGACCATCCCGGCCTGTTCTACCGCATCGCCGGGGCGATCCACCTGGCCGGCGCCAGCGTGATCGACGCGCGCATCCACACCACGCGCGACGGCATGGCGATCGACAATCTGCTGGTGCAGGACCCGTTCGGCCAGCCCTTCGAGGGCGACGACCGGATGCGGCGGCTGAGCGTCGCGATCGAGGATGCGCTCGCCAACCGCAGCCGGATGGCAGACAAGCTGCTCGCCAAGCCGCTCGCCCGGCCCCGTGCCGACGCCTTCTCGATCGAGCCCGCGGCACTGATCGATAACCGCGCGTCGAACCGCTACACGGTGATCGAGGTCAACGCCCGCGATCGGCCGGCGCTGCTCTATGCGCTGGCGCACGCGCTGTTCCAGGCGAAGGTGATGATCCATTCGGCGCACATCGCCACCTATGGCGAGCGCGCGGTCGACGTCTTCTACGTGGCCGACTTGACCGGCGACAAGATCACCAGCGCGGCGCGGCTCAAGACGCTCGAACGGCTCGTCCTCGACGCGGCGGCCGGCACGCCGGTGCGCAAGGCGGCCTGACGGCCCTCAATCGCCCCGCAGCGCCGCGACGATGATGTCGGCGGCATCGCTTGCCGACGTCGCGCCGCTGTCGATCCGAAGGTCGGGCGCCGGCATCGCCGCGAGGCAGGCGGCGAGGCCGGGGCGCAGGCTGCGCAGCAGCTCGACCGAGCGGAGCTTCCCGAAGGCGGCGCGATCCGCGGCGACCAGGCGCCGCTCCTGCTCCGCATCGGACAGGGTCAGTGCGACGTGGAGCACCCGCCCGCCCGCCGCGGCGACGATCGCCGACATCCGTTCGGGGAAATCGGCGGCGACGCTGGGTTCGGGCGCGAAGGTGAAGATCAGCGATCGGCCCTCGCGCGCCGCCGCGGCGATCGTCTCGATCCAGAAATGCTCACGCAGCCGGATGAATTCGGGCGAGCCGAAGGGGAATACGGCCGCCACCGCATCGACCACCAGATGGTTGTGGAACAGTGCGATGCCGGTCCGCTCGGCGACCAGCCGCGCGACGGTGAGCTTGCCGGCGGCGACCGGGCCGTGGAGGAAGACGAGCTGCATCGCCCCGGTCTACCGGCCGCCGCCGCGCTTTACCACATCGCCGCCGTCCGCCGCATGAGGTGCGTGCCGGGGCCATAGGGCGACGGCCCGTCGCGATCGGCATAGGCGAAGCCCTGCGCCGCCCAGAAGCCGTCGGCGCCGTTGACCGCGGTCAGGGTGACGTCGTCGAAGCCCGCCGCCACGGCCTGGCGCAGGACCAGTGCCAGCGCGGCCCGGCCCGCCCCCGTGCCCTGCGCCGAAGCCAGCAGCGCGAGATCGTGGAGATAATAGCCGTCGGCGTCGGACGGGATCGCGCCGAGCGGCCGGTCGAGCTTCGGCGGATCGTCGCGCCGCCAGGGATGGCTGATCAGATAGCCCTCGACCGGCCCGCCGTCGCCGCGCACGAACACATGGCAGCCGGCGGGATAGAGCGCGAGCCGCTCGACATAGATGGCGGGCCGCTCGGTATAGGCCGCGCCGTGGACGGTGTCGGAGATCGCCGCCACCGCTGTCAGGTCGTCCACGCGCATCGGCCGCCAGCGACCCGTCATTGCCTTGCCGATCATAGGCCGAACCTCACCCGTCCCTCGTCGTCGATCGCGAAGCCGGGGTTCCAGGCGATTTCCCAGGCATGTTCGTCGGGATCGGCGACATAGCCGCGAAAGCCGCCATGCGGCGGCGCATCGGCCGGGCGCAGCAGCGCGCCGCCGGCCGCGACCAGCCGCTCCATCAGCGGCGCGACCAGCTCGCGCGCGGCGACGTTGTGCGCGAGCGCGAAGGCGCCGCGCTGTTCCAGGCCTGCGCGGTTCATGTCCTCCTCCAGCGCCGCCTTGAGGAAGGTGCCGAGCACCAGCCCGTTCATCTGGTAGAAGATGATCTCGTCATTCTCGAACACCGGCGTCCAGCCGAAGCCGTCGCCGTAGAAACGCCGCGACCGGGCAAGGTCGGTCGTGCCGAGGGTGATCACCGAAACCTGCTGCATCATGTCCACAACCCTTCGTCGGCCGGCGCGGGCTGCACCGGCGTGCCAGGTCATGGGGCTCGCGGCCGGAAAGCTGTTCCGGCGACGGCCAGGACCCGCGAGGGGCGGGGGCCGGGCCAACCGCACCGGCCTTTCCTTTTCTGACTCCCGCAGGATAGCGAGCGACGGCGCAAGAAAAAAGGGCCCGCCCGGATCGCTCCGGACGGGCCTCGTCATTTTGCGGTGGACCGCCTTTACATCGCGGCGTGGGCCAGCGCGGCCAGCAGCAGCAGCGCGACGATGTTGGTGATCTTGATCATCGGGTTCACGGCGGGACCTGCGGTGTCCTTATAGGGATCGCCGACGGTGTCGCCAGTCACGGCCGCCTTGTGCGCGTCCGATCCCTTGCCGCCATGGTTGCCGTCCTCGATATATTTCTTGGCATTGTCCCATGCGCCGCCGCCCGAGGTCATCGAGATGGCGACGAACAGGCCGGACACGATCACGCCGAGCAGCAGCGCGCCGAGCGCGGCGAAGCCGTTGGGCTGGCCCGCGACCTGCGCGATGACGAAATAGACGACGATCGGCGCCAGCACCGGCAGCAGCGAGGGGACGATCATCTCCTTGATCGCCGCCTTGGTGACCAGGTCGACGGTGCGGGCATAGTTGGGACGGCTGGTGCCTTCCATGATGCCCGGATTGTCGCGGAACTGGGCGCGCACCTCCTCGACCACCGAACCCGCCGCGCGGCCCACCGCGGTCATCCCGAAGGCGCCGAAGATATAGGGCAGCAGCGCGCCGAGCAGCAGCCCGACGATGACATAGGGGTTGCTCAGCGAGAAATCGACCTGGAGGTCGGGGAAGTAGATGCCCAGGTCGGTGGTGTAGGCGCCGAACAGCACCAGCGCGGCGAGGCCGGCCGAACCGATCGCATAGCCCTTGGTCACCGCCTTGGTGGTGTTGCCGACCGCGTCGAGCGCGTCGGTCTTGACGCGGACGCTGTCGTCCAGGCCCGACATCTCGGCGATGCCGCCGGCATTGTCGGTGACCGGGCCATAGGCGTCGAGTGCCACGACCATGCCGGCCAACGCCAGCATCGCGGTCGCCGCGAAGGCGATGCCGATCAGGCCGGCGAGCTGATAGGCGACGACGATGCCGACGCAGATCACGATCGTCGGCAGCGCGGTCGATTCGAGGCTGATCGCGAGGCCCTGGATGACGTTGGTGCCATGGCCGGTCTCGGACGACTTGGCGATCGAGCGGACCGGGCGATAGCTGGTGCCGGTATAATATTCGGTGATCCAGACGAGCAGGCCGGTGACGGCGAGGCCGACGAGCGCCGAATAGAAGATGTGCATCGCCGGGAAGCTGGTGGCACCCACCGTGATCGGCGCCGAAAGATCGCCAAGCACCTGCTGCGTCGCGAGGTAGATCGCCGGGATCGACAGGATCGCGGTGGTCCAGAAGCCCTTGTAGAGCGCGCCCATGATCGACTGGTTCGAACCCAGCCGGACCATGTAGGTGCCGATGATCGAGGTGATGATGCACACGCCGCCGATCAGCAGCGGCAGCGCCATCAGCTTGCCGATCCAGGCCGCGTCGCCCGCGACGAGCAGCGCGGTCAGCACCATGGTGGCGCCGACGGTGACGACATAGGTCTCGAACAGGTCGGCCGCCATGCCGGCGCAATCGCCGACATTGTCGCCGACATTGTCCGCGATGGTCGCGGGGTTGCGGGGGTCGTCCTCGGGGATGCCGGCCTCGACCTTGCCGACCAGGTCGGCGCCGACATCGGCGGCCTTGGTGAAGATGCCGCCGCCGAGACGCGCGAAGATCGAGATCAGCGACGCGCCGAAGGCGAGCGCGACGAGCGCGTCGATGACGATCCGCTCATTGGGCGCATGGCCTCGCGGGCCGGTCAGGTACCAGTAGAACACCGCGATCGCGAGCAGCGCGAGGCCAGCGACCAGCACGCCCGTGACGGCGCCCGCGCGGAAGGCGACGGTCAGGCCGCTCTGCAGGCTGGTGCGCGCGGCTTCGGCGGTGCGGACATTGGCGCGAACCGAGATGTTCATGCCGACATAGCCCGCCGCGCCCGACAGCAGGGCGCCGATGACGAAGCCGACCGCCGAGGTCAGGCCGAGAAAATAGAAGACCAGCGCGGCGACGATGACGCCGACGATCGCAATGGTGCGATACTGGCGGCCCAGATAGGCCTGGGCGCCTTCCTGAATCGCCGCGGCGATGTCCTGCATCTTTTCATTGCCGGCCGACGCGGCCAGTACCTGGCGGCTGGTAAACAGCCCGTATAATATGGCGAGCAGCCCGCAGCCGATCGCGACCTGTATGATGAGCATCCTGACTCCCTTCGCTCTGTAAGCGCGGGGATCGAGCTTTTCCGCCCTTTTTTCTCCCCCGACACGTGGCGGCCTTGTATGTCTTTGTTAATCGTCCGCCGCAAGGGTTCGAATTTCCGAGGGGCCGGAACCTGAAAAAGGGGCAGCAATACTTCCCGAACCGGCCACTCGACTTGGCCGATCAGCGCCGATGTTCGAAGCCCAGCGTCCCGGGCAGCGGCACGGGACCGTCGCGATCATGGAGACGGAGACCCGAGCCCGCTTCGAACCGTCCGATCACGGTCGCGTGGCGCGCCGCCGCGGCGGCCGCACCGGGCGGCACCGCGGCGATGAGCTGGTAATCGTCGCCCGCCGTCGCGGCGGCGATCCGCGCGGCACGGTCGCTGCCGAAGGCGCGCGCCTCGTCCGACAGCGGCACCGCGTCGAGGTCGATCGCGACGGCGAGGCCCGAGGCGTCGGCGATCCGGGCGGCGTCGATCAGCAGCCCATCCGACACATCGGCCATCGCATCGGCAAGCGGCGCGAGCGCGCGGCCCTCGGCGAGGCGCGGCATCGGCAGACGATAGGCCTTGAGCAGCCGGCGCGGCCCTTCGATCTCGCCCCGCGCGACGCGGAGGCCGAGCCCGGCGTCGCCGACCGGTCCCGTCAACACCAGCAGGTCGCCGGCCTTCGCGCCGCGCCGGTCGGGCACGCCGCCGGCGGGCGCCTGGCCGATCGCGGTGAGGCCCAGCACCCGCGCCTGACCCGCCGGCTGGGAAACCGTGTCGCCGCCGAGCAGCGGTACCCCGAAATGGTCGAGCGCGCGGCCGAGCCCGTCGACGAACGCCGCGTCCCAGTCCGCGGCCCCGGTCAGGCCGAAGCCCATGAGGACACCAATCGGCTCGGCACCCTTGGCGGCGAGGTCGGAGAGATTGACCGCGAGCAGCTTCCACGCGACGTCGCCCGCCGGATCGCCGGGGAGATAATGAACGCCCTCGACCAGCATGTCGTGGGTGAACACCAGGTCGCGGCCGACCGGCGCGGGCAGCACCGCCGCATCGTCGGCCAGCCCCCGCGCGCCCGGATGCCGGGCAAGGCCGCGCAGGCGGTCGATCAGGCGTCGCTCGTCGCTCATCGGGTCACCATCCCTGAATCGCCGGCCTTTTCATAGCCCGTCATCCCGCCAGCCGGCTCACCGCGTCCCAGCTCAGCTTGACCCCGACCAGCATGGTCAGCCCGTAGACCATCACGTAGAAGCGCTCGGGATCGATCCGCCGCACCAGCCGCACCCCCGCAAAGGTCGCCAGGATCGCGATCGGCAACAGCGCCGCCGAGGCGAGCAGGTTGACCGGCGTGAACTGGCCGAGAGCGACATAGGCGGGCACCTTGATCCAGTTCATCAGCGCGAAGAAGATCGCGGTGGTGCCGACCAGCACGTCGCGCGGCAGCTTCTGCGGGAAGACCCAGAGCTGGTAGGGCGGGGCGCCGGCATGGGCGATCTGGCTGGTCAGCCCCGAGACGGTCGCACACAGCACGCCGACCCAGTCGGGCAGCACCCGGGCGGGGGCGGGCGTGCCGCCGCGCTCGACCCACAGCCGCTGCCCGCCGAACAGGACGGAGATCAGGCCGAGCGCGAGCAATATCCAGCTTTCCGGCAGGCTGGCAGCGAAGAGATAGCCGAGCAGGATGCCGAGGATCGCGCCCGGCAGCATCACCCGCATGATGTGCCGGTCCCAGCTGTGGCGGAAGGCCCAGACGCCGACCGCGTCCTGGACGATCAGCAGCGGCAGCACGATCGCCGCCGCCTGGACCGGCGGCACGACCATCGCCACCAGCGGCATGGCCAGGGTGCCGAAGCCGATGAAGCCCCCCTTGCCGAGGCCCATGAGGATGACCGCCGGGATGCCCAACAGCCAGAACAGCGGATCGTGGAGGATCGTGGTGTCGACCGTCACCCGCGTGGGCCTAGGCGCGCACGGCCTTCGCGATGCCGTCGAGCACGCCGTTGACGAAGCCCTTTTCCTTCTTGTCGTAGAAGGCGTCGGCGACATCGACATATTCGCTGATCACCGTCGCGGTCGGCACGTCGGGGCGGGCGATCAGCTCATAGGCGCCGACCCGCAGGATCTGCCGCATCGGCCGGTCGAGCCGCTCGAGCGTCCAGCCGCTCGCCAGCCGCGCACCGATCGCGGTGTCGATCTCGGCGCGGCGGGCGTCGACACCCTTCACCAGATCGTCGAAGAAGGCGACCTCGGCCGCCGCATATTCGACATCCTCGATCGTCGCGCCCAGCCGGTGCTGGTGGAATTCGTCGAGCAGCGCGGCGAGCGGGGTGCCTTCCATCTCCTGCTGGTAGAGAGCCTGCGCGGCGGCGAGGCGGGCGGCGCTGCGCGAGCGGGCGCGTTCGTTGATCTTGGCCATTGTCCTATCGTTCCAGTCTGGCGGCGACCGATGCCGCGTGCGCGGGCAGCCCTTCCGCCGTGGCGAGCGCGACCGCCGCCGGCCCGATCGCGGCGATCGCCGCCGAATCGAGCGCGATGAAGCTGGTCCGCTTCATGAAGTCCAGCACCGACAGACCCGAGGCGAAGCGCGCCCGGCGCCCGGTCGGCAGCACATGGTTGGGACCGGCGACATAGTCACCGACCGCTTCCGGCGCGTGGCGGCCGAGGAAGACGGAGCCGGCATGGCGGACCCGGTCGAACAGCGCCTGTGGATCGGCGACCGCCAGCTCGAGATGCTCGGGCGCCAGCCGGTCGCTGAGCGCGGGCACCTCGTCGAGGCTGGCGACGGTGACGATCGCGCCGTTCGCATCCCAGCTCGCCCGGGCGGTCGCCTCGGTCGCGAGCCGGCCAAGCTGTGCCTCGACCGCGGCCGCGACCGCATCGGCGAAGCCGGCGTCGTCGGTGAACAGGATCGACTGGCTGGTCGGATCATGCTCGGCCTGGCTGAGCAGGTCGGCGGCGATCCAGGCGGGGTCGTTGTCGCGGTCGGCGACGACGACGATCTCGGACGGGCCCGCCACCATGTCGATGCCGACCACGCCGTAGAGCTGGCGCTTCGCCTCGGCGACCCAGGCGTTGCCGGGGCCGACCACGACGTCGACCGGCCGAATCCGTTCGGTGCCGTAAGCGAGCGCGGCGATCGCCTGCGCGCCGCCGATCCGCCACACTTCGTCGACCCCGGCAAGCGCGGCGGCGGCGAGCACCAGCGGGTTGACGACGCCCTCCGGGGTCGGCGTCACCATGACGATCCGGTCGACTCCGGCGACCTTGGCGGGGATCGCGTTCATCAGCACCGAGGAGGGATAGGCCGCGCGACCGCCCGGCACGTAGAGCCCGGCCGCCTCGACCGCGCCCCAGCGCGCACCCATGCGGACGCCGGCCTCGTCCGTGCGGCTGCTGTCGGCAGGGCGCTGGGCGGCGTGATAGGCTCCGATGCGCGCGGCGGCGAGTTCGAGCGCGGCACGCAGGTCGGCGTCGAGTGCGGCGAGCGCGTCCTCACACTCGGTCTGCGGAATCCGCCAGCCCGACGAATCGAGGTCGTGCCGGTCGAAGCGGCGCGTATAGTCGGCGAGCGCGGCATCGCCCCGCTCACGCACTGCCGCGACGATCGCCGCGACGTCGCGCGAGACATCGGCGTCGGCCTCGCGCCGGCCGTCGACCAGCGCGGTGAAGGCGGCGGCGAAGTCCGCGTCGCGGCTGTCGAGCCTAAGCGGCATCCTTGGCCTCTACCGCCTTGCGGAAACCCTCGACCAGCGGGCCGATCTCGGCCGCCCGCGTCTTGAAGGCTGCGCGGTTGACGATCAGCCGCGACGAGACCTGGGCGATCGTCTCGACCTCGGCGAGGCCGTTATCCTTGAGCGTCCGGCCGGTCGATACCAGGTCGACGATCCGGCTCGACAGGCCGAGCACCGGCGCGATCTCCATCGCGCCGTTGAGCTTGACGCATTCGGCCTGGACGCCGCGCGCCTCGAAATGGCGGCGGGTGATGTTCGGATATTTCGTCGCGACGCGGACATGGCTCCATTCGCGCGGGTCGTCGCCGGCCGCCATCGCGACAGGCTCGGCAACCGAGATGCGGCAATGGCCGATATCGAGGTCGACCGGCGCGTAGAGCTCCGAATAGTCGAACTCCATCAGCACATCCGACCCGACGATGCCGAGCTGCGCCGCGCCATGGGCGACGAAGGTCGCGACGTCGAAGGCGCGGACCCGGATCAGGCCGATGTCGGGACGGTTGGTGGCGAAGCGCAGCAGCCGGCTGTCCTCGTCGCCGAAGGCCGGCTCGGGCACGATGCCGAGCGCGGCGAACAGCGGCAGCACCTCCTTGAGGATGCGTCCCTTGGGCACGGCGATGATGATCTGCGCGGTCATGACGCGCCGCGCCTTAAAGCAGCGCGGCCCGGCTGACAACGGACCCGGCCGATTCGGCTCCGCTTCCCCGCCCCGCCCGTCATGCCAGCCTCCGCCGGCATGAAGGACGAGGAGAGAATCACAGCAGCTCGCGCAGCGCCAGCACGCCGAGGACCGCGAAGATCGCCGCGGCGGCGACGCGCATCGCCTTGAGCGGCACGATCCGGGTGATCCGGTCGCCCAGGAAGACGGCGGGGACGTTGGCGATCATCATGCCCAGCGTGGTGCCGATCGCGACCAGCTCGACCGCGTGGTAGCGCGCACCGAGCGCGACGGTGGCGATCTGGGTCTTGTCGC
This sequence comes from Rhizorhabdus histidinilytica, assembly GCF_900167915.1. Lineage (GTDB taxonomy): Bacteria > Pseudomonadota > Alphaproteobacteria > Sphingomonadales > Sphingomonadaceae > Rhizorhabdus > Rhizorhabdus histidinilytica. Next base: position 309,109 of record NZ_FUYM01000005.1, read on the forward strand.
CCATCTCGGCCATGAAGAAGGCGACGACAGTGGTCAGGAAGACGCCGTAACGAGCGGGCTTCACCGCAGCCTCGTCCTCGTCGATCGTGTCGGGGACCAGCGTCCACACCGCCATGGCGAGGAAGCCGAGCGCGACCGCGAGGCGGAACCAGGTGCCGTCGAGGAGCCCCGACACCGCCGAGCCCGCCCAGGCGGCGAGCGCATGATTGACGATGGTGGCGACGAAGATGCCGAGGATGATCGGCACCGGCGCGCGGAAGCGGCAGGCGAGGATGATGGCGAGCAGCATCGTCTTGTCGCCGATCTCGGCGAAGGCGACGAGCAGGGTCGAGGCGAGGATCACATCCATGCGAACATTCCGGGCCGGGCGGACAGTGGACGGACGACACCAGACCCCCCGCCCGGCAGGCGGAGGTCGGGTGTCATCGGTCTTGCCAAGCTCGAAAGCTCGATCGCGCCATGGGGTCTCCCCCAAGCATGTTGACGCGATCCCCGCCCGCAGGCGGCCGGCTACTCCCCGGATGACGCGGCCGCGGTAGGGGAAGCGGGGGAGAAGGTCAATCCGCCAATACCCCCCTCCCTTTCAAGGGAGGGTTGGGGGTCGGGTGACGGAGCCGAGGGGCTCGATGCCCTCGGCGGCGGTTTCGGAACGAGGACGGGAAAGGGGGCTCGCTGACGCTCGCCACCCACCCCCCGACCCCCTCCCTTGAAAGGGAGGGGGAGTCAGGCGTTCCGCGCGGTCTCGAACAGGAACCAGGCACGCTCCTCGGCCTGGTCGGTCCATTCGTCCAGGATGCCGCTGGTGGCATTGTCCTTGGCGGCGTCGACGATCTCCTTGGCCTCGCGCAGCTTGGCGACCAGCGCGAGATTGTCGTCGCGCAGTTCCTTGAGCATGTCCTGCGCGCTGACGAAGTCGGCGTCATTGTCCTTGATCGACTGACGCCGGGCGATGTCGCCGACCGAGCGCAGCGTGGTGTTGCCGGTCTTGCGGACCCGCTCGGCGATCACGTCGGTGGTCGCCAGGATCTGCGCCGCCTGATCGTCCATCAACAGGTGATAGTCCCGGAAATGCGGACCCGACACATGCCAGTGGAAATTCTTCGTCTTGAAATAGAGCGCGAAGCTGTCGGCCAGGATGCCGTTCAGCGCGTCGGCGACGCTCATCGCGCTGTTGCTCTGCAGGTCGGTGGGGGTCGCCAGGGCGGACTTCGGTTTCTTGGCCATGATCTCGGGTGCTCCCTTCTCGATTCGGCTCGTCAACGATCATCGTGACAAAAGGTGTCGCGAGCGTCGCCTGAAAATCCTCGGTCGCAGAAATCGACCGATTCGATCAGCGGGTCGATCCGGGATATCCACAGCATCCTTGACTCTGGCCCCCTTCCGCCATTAAGGGCCCATCCGAACAGCGGCGCGCGACGCCGCTTTATTTTTTGCACAGCGATTAAGGGTTTCGGGTCATGGCCAAGCCGACCACCGTCAAGATCAAGCTCGTCAGCACCGCCGACACCGGCTTCTTCTACGTCACCAAGAAGAATCCGCGCACCCAGACCGAGAAGCTGAGCTTCCGCAAGTACGATCCGGTCGTGCGCAAGCATGTCGACTTCAAGGAAGCCAAGATCAAGTAAGCGCCGCGCGGGCTTCGCGCCCGCGGCCTACCGGTCGAAAGACACCCGCCTTCCGGCGGGTGTTTTCGTTTGTTCGGGCTTGTTTGTTTAGCCCTCAAGCGCCGGGCGGCCAGCATCCGCTGGCCTTGGCTTTCCTCGCAAAAGCTCGGGCGGCCGTTCGGCCTTGCGGAGCCTGCGGCTCCGTTTCCCCCAATTCCCGTCACGCCGGCGGAGGCCGGCATCTCAGGCGGCTCCTGCCTCGGCCTCTTCTCCTCTCTCCCGAGATCCCGGCCTCCGCCGGGATGACGGGAAGGAGTGCCCCTGCCTTATCCCGCGCGGATGAAGCCGCCGAGCGAGCCGGCCAGTTCCTCGACCGCGATCACGAAGCGCGACACCGAGATCGGCTTCGACACATAGGCGTCGGCGCCCGCCTCGCGCACCCGGCTCTCGTCGCCCTTGCCGGCATAGGCGGTCACCGCCATCACCGGGATCGCCTCGAGCTGCCCGTCGGCCTTCATCATGCGAATCAGCTCGACCCCGCTGATGTGCGGCAGCTGGATGTCCATGATCACGAGCTGGGGCAGGAAGAGGCGGATGGCGTCGAGCGCCTCGCGCGCGTCGCGGACCGTCCTGACCTCCGCGCCATGCGCTTCGAGCAGGTCGCGAAAGAGCCGGAGATTCAGCTCATTATCCTCGACAATCAGGATTTTTTTCGCCACGGCAGCCACATCTAACCGAGCGGCGAGCCTACGTCATGCCCTTCGCGGAATCAAATCCCGCAAATTCCCGCGGTCCCGGCGACGATGCGTCGCTGGTGACCGGGCTCAAGGCGCTCGCCTGGACGCTCGACGACCCGGCCCGCGCGCGCCGGCTGCTCGACCTGACCGGGCTGACCCCCGATGCGCTGCGCGCCGGCGCGACCGACCCCGCGATCCTCGGCGCGCTGCTTGATTTCCTGTCGGGGCACGAGCCCGACCTTGTCGCCTGCGCCGAGGCGATCGGCGCGACGCCGACCGAGCTGATCCGCGCGCGGGAGGCGCTGTCGTGACGTCCAACGCGACGATACGCGCGACCGGCGGCCGGCCGTTGCTGATCACCGACTGCGACGAGGTGCTGCTCCACATGGTCACGCCCTTCGGCGCTTGGCTCGACGAGGCGCACGCGATCGACTTCGCGATGGAGCGGCCCGACTTCAGCGGCGCGCTCACCCGCCGCGCCGACAGCAGCCCGGTCGAGGAGGAGCATATCGGCCCGCTGCTCGACGCCTTCTTCACCACCGAGATGCACCGCCAGACGCTGGTCCCCCATGCCGCCCGCGCGCTGGCGACGATCGCCGAACTGGCCGACATCGTCGTCCTCACCAACCTGACCGACCAGTTCCACGCCGGCCGGGTCGCGCAGCTCGAGGCGGTCGGCATCCGCCACCGCGTCCAGTGCAATCAGGGCGGCAAGGGCCAGCCGGTCGCCGACCTGGTCGCCGAGTACCGGCCGTCGGCGACGGTGTTCGTCGACGACCTGCCCCACCATCACGCCTCGGTCGCGCGGCACGCGCCGGAGGTCTGGCGGCTGCACATGATCGCCGAGCCGCGCCTCGCCCGCCACCGCGCGCCCGCCGCCGACGCGCATGCCCGGATCGACGACTGGGCGGAGGCGCTGCCCTGGATCGTCGCGCGCTTCGCCTGAGAGTCTGTTAACAGCCCGCTTGACGCTTGGCGGGGACTACAGGAAAGAAACCCCATGACCATCGACAGCCGCCTTGCCGAACTGGGGATCGAACTTCCGGCCCCCGCCGCGCCGGTCGCCGCCTATGTGCCGGCGGTCGAGGCGAACGGCCTGCTCCATATCTCGGGCCAGCTCCCCTTCCGCGCCGACGGCAGCCTGATCACCGGCCGGCTCGGCCAGGACGTGACACTGGAGGAGGGTGCCGAAGCGGCGAAGCGCTGCGGCATCATGCTGATCGCGCAGATCAAGGCGGCGCTGGGCGGCGACCTGTCGCGGGTCGAGCGGATCGTCAAGCTGGGCGCCTTCATCGCGTCGACCACCGACTTCACCGACCAGCCCAAGGTCGCCAACGGCGCATCCGAGCTGATGCAGGCCGTGTTCGGCGACGCCGGCCGCCATGCGCGCAGTGCGGTCGGGGTTCCGGTGCTGCCGCTCGGCGCGGCCGTGGAGGTCGATGCCATTGTCGCTGTTCGGACTCTTTGATCGCTGGCGTTTTCCGGTCCCCGACGCCCGGCGCGTCGGCTTCCTGACGCGCACCCCCTTCGCCAACAGGGGCCTGCACGGCAGCCGCCATCCCGAGAACAGCCGCGCCGCGATCGAGGCGGCCGTGGCGATGGGCTATGGCGTCAAGGTCGACGTCCAGTTCAGCCTCGACGGCCTGGCCTATGTCATCGCCGATCCGACGATCGAGCGGATGACCGGCGAGAGCGGCCAGGTCCGGCATTTGTCGAGCAAGCATCTCGGCGAGGTCCGCCTGCGCGGCAGCGAGGAGACGATCCCCCAGCTCAAGGAGATATTGGGCCTGGTCGCGGGCCGCACCCCGGTGCTGGTCGAGCTCCGCACGATCGAGGGCCATGTCTCGCAGCTCTGCGTCGCCGTGCGCCACGCGATCGAAGGCTATCGCGGCGAGGCGGCGGTGATGTCGCTCCATCCCGAGGTGCCGCGCTGGTTCGCCTCGCACGGCAGTCGCATCACCCGCGGACTGATGCTGTCCGACGACAGTGTCTACGCGCGCGAGGCGGGGGCCGAGCAGATCAAGGCGATCTGGCGTTCGCGCCCCGAATTCCTGGCGGTCGACATTCGCGACCTGCCGAGCCGCTTCGCCCAGCGCCAGCGCAAGCGCGGCATCCCGATCCTGGCCTGGACGGTCGGATCGGCCGAACAGCAGGCGATCGCCGCCGATTGCGCCGACCAGATCATCTTCGAGGCGCCGGGATGGTAGAGCCCGTCACCGCCCGGACGGCGGAGGGGGTATGCAGCATCGATCGGGACGCGTGGGACGCGTGCGCGGGCGACGACAACCCGTTCGTCTCGCACGATTTCCTGTCGATCCTGGAGGAGTCGGGCAGCGCCACCGCGCGCACCGGCTGGCAGCCGATCCCTATCGTCATCGACGGCAATGACGCCCGCCCCGCCGCGATCCTGCCCGCCTATGCGAAGAGCCACAGCCAGGGCGAATATGTGTTCGACCATGCCTGGGCCGACGCCTGGCAGCGCGCGGGCGGCGACTATTATCCCAAGCTGCAGATCGCGGTGCCGTTCAGCCCGGTGCCTGGGCCCCGGCTGCTGCTCCGCGATCCCGGCCTCGCCCCGGCGCTGATCGCGGCGGCGGAGGCGCTGGTCGAGCAGCACGGCCTGTCGTCGGCGCACGCCACCTTCGTCGCGCCCGAGCAAGTGCCGCTGTTCGAGGCGGCGGGCTGGCTGATCCGCACCGACCGCCAGTTCCACTGGGCCAATCGCGGTTATGGCAGCTTCGAAGACTTCCTCGGCGCGCTCGCGTCGCGCAAGCGCAAGGCGATCCGCAAGGAGCGTGCCGCGGCGGTCGCGGGGCTGGAGATCGTCCACCTGACCGGCGCCGCGATCGAGGAGCGGCATTGGGACGCCTTCTGGCGCTTCTACCAGGATACCGGATCGCGCAAATGGGGGCGACCCTATCTGACCCGCCACTTCTTCTCGCTGCTCGGGCGGCGGATGGCGGACAGGGTGCTGCTGATGCTGGCGCTGCGCGATGGCGAGCCGATCGCCGGGGCGCTCAACCTGATCGGCGCCGACACGCTCTACGGCCGCTACTGGGGCTGTACCGAGGAAGTGCCCTTCCTCCATTTCGAGCTCTGCTACTATCAGGCGATCGACGCCGCGATCGAGCGCGGCCTCGCCCGGGTCGAGGCGGGGGCGCAGGGCGAGCACAAGCTGGCGCGCGGCTATGAGCCTGTGCCGACCTACTCCGCGCACTTCATCCCCCACGCCGGCTTCCGCCGCGCCGTCGCCGACTATCTGGACCAGGAGCGCCGAGCGGTGGCCGCGAACATCGAAGGGCTGGAGGAGTATACGCCGTTCCGAAAGGGGGCGTGAGTCTTTGATTAGGCCTCAGGCGCCGGCGGTCGCATCCGCGACCTTGGCTGTCCTCGCAGTAGCTCGGGCGGCCGTTCGGCCTTGCGGGACGCTGGTGCGTCCCGACGCAGAGCTGATCGTCGGAGCCCGCCAGGGCTCCGCAAGCGCGAACGCGCGCCCGAGCTTCTGCGAGGATAGCCAAGCGGGCGGATGCCCGCGCCGGCGCCTGAGGCTAAACAAACTACGCCGCCAGGCGGTTTCCGAACCCCAGCATCGCACGCGCCTGGCGCTGCGCTTCGAGCACTTCGCGCGCGGTCATCTCCTCGGCGATCTCGGCGCGGCACTCGGCGGCGCGGAGGTTGCCGCCGATCGCGGCGATGTTGAACCATTTGTGCGCGGCGACGAGGTCGAGGGGGCAGCCGTCGGCCCCCGCCGAGAAGGAGACGCCGAGCTGGAAGCAGGCGTCGATGTCCCCCGCCATTGCGTCGCGCAGGCGGGCTTCGGTCAGGAATTGATGCGACTTGAGGCTGTGACCCATGTCTCGCTCCACTGTTCCCCCGGGAGCGATGACGGCCTCTGCTGGCCGACCGCGCCGTTCCCCAACAAGGTTAACGGCGCAGCGGGGACAGGCTTAAATTTCCCCTCCCTTTCAAGGGAGGGGCCGGGGGTGGGTGGCGAGTGCAGCGAGCCTCCTCGCTCGTCCCGTAGAACTCCGCCAAGGGGGATCGACCCCTTGGCTGCGTTACCCACCCCTAACCCCTCCCTTGAAAGGGAGGGGGATAGATCAGAGGTCCGGCTCCACCGCGAGATTGTCGATCAGCCGGGTGCCGCCGAGCTTGGCCGCGGCGATCAGGCGGGCGGGGCCGTCGAGCCGGTCGACCGGTTCGAGGGTCGCCGCGTCGACCAGCGCGACATAGTCGATCGGGTCGAAGCCCGCCTCGGCCAGCCGCGCGGTCGCCGCCGCGAGTGCCGCCGCGACGTCGCCACCCCGGCCGATCGCCGCCGCCGCCTCGCCGAGCGCGCGGGGCAGGGTGCGCGCGGTGACGCGCTCCTCGGGGCTCAGATAGGCGTTGCGCGAGGACAGGGCGAGACCATCATCGTCGCGCTGGGTGGGCACGCCGATGATCTCGATGTCGATGTCGAGATCGGCGACGAAGCGGCGGATCACCGCAAGCTGCTGGAAATCCTTCTCGCCGAAGAAGGCGATGTCCGGCTTCACCTGCTGGAACAGCTTGGTGACGACAGTGGCGACCCCGGCGAAATGGCCCGGGCGGGCCGCGCCGTCCCAGCGCTCGCTGACCCCGCCGACCGAGATGCTGGTAGCGAAATCCTGCGGATACATCGTCGCCACGTCGGGCGCCCAGAGCAGCGCGGCGCCGGCGGCCTCGAGCATCGCCACGTCGGCCGCCTCGCGGCGCGGATAGGCGTCGAGATCCTCATTGGGCCCGAACTGGGTGGGGTTGACGAAGATCGACACCACCACCTGGCAGCCGCGGCTGCGCGCCGCATCCACCAGCGCGACATGGCCGCGATGGAGCGCACCCATGGTGGGCACCAGCGCCACCGGCGCCCCACTTATCCTCAATTTTGCGACCTCCTGCCGGAGATCGTCTATGTTCCGAACGATTTGCACCAATTATAGTCCCCGTTTAGTGAGACGCTCCTTGGACAAGGCCGGCCGCTCGATCAAGCGCGGTGCGGCGAAGGGAACATAGTTTGCCAAACGCCCATCTCATCACCTTCGCCAACGAAAAGGGCGGATCGGGGAAATCGACCACTTCGGTCCACGTCGCGGTCGCGCTCGCGACCGCCGGGCGGCGGGTCGCCGCGATCGACCTCGATACGCGCCAGCGCACCCTCGCCCGCTATCTCGAGAACCGGCTGGCGACCGCGCAACGCACCGGCGAGGCGCTGGCCACGCCGAGCTTCGAGACCTTCGATCCGGCGCGCGGCCATCTGCTCGACGATCTGATCGAGGGCTTCGCCGCCGATCACGAGGTCATCGTCATCGACACGCCGGGCCGCGACGACGAACATGCCCGCGCCGCCATCGTCCGCGCCGATACGCTGGTGACGCCGATCAACGACAGCTTCGTCGACCTCGACCTGATCGGCCAGGTCGACCCCGAGACCTTCAAGATCCGCCGCCCGAGCTTCTATTCGGAACTGGTCTGGGAGGCACGCAAGGCGCGCGGCCGGATCGACGGCGGCACGGTCGACTGGGTGCTGCTGCGCAACCGCCTCCAGCACCTCGAGGCGCGCAACATGCGGCGCGTCGCCGACGCGATGCAGGAGCTGTCGAAGCGGGTCGGCTTCCGCGTGATTCCCGGCCTGTCCGAACGTGTCATCTACCGCGAGCTCTTCCCCAAGGGGCTGACCCTGCTCGATCTCAAGGCGATCGGCAGCGAGGCCGGGATCGGTCATGTCGCCGCGCGGCAGGAGCTGCGCGAGATGGTCGCGGGCCTCGCACTGTCGCAATGGCCCCAGCATCAGGCCGCGCCCAGCCAGGCGGCGGCCGGATGATCCTGTTGCTGCTGGCGGCCGCGGCGGTCGCCTGGTGGCAATGGGGGCGCGGGCTGGACCGCCAGCAGCTCACCGCCGCCGCCTCGGCGCTCGGCGGTCTGCTGCTGCTGACCCGCGGCGCGTGGATGATCGCGCTGCCGATGTTCCTGCCCGGCATCTGGCTGCTGATGCGGCCGGACCGCATGGGCGCCGCTTCACCGCCGGCGATGGACGGGGAAGAGGCCCGCCGCGTGCTTGGCGTCGCCCCCGGCGCCGATGCCGACGCGATCCGCGCCGCGCACCGCCGGCTGGTCGCGCGGGTCCATCCCGACCAGGGCGGCTCGGCCGAACTGGCCGGGCGCGTCAACGCGGCGCGCGACATATTGCTGGCGGAACTGCGGAAGCGCTAATCACGTTGAGCGCTCGCCTTACGGCATCCGCCTGTACCGTCCCTCAACGGAGGATGATTTGACCCATCGTTTCGACCCGACCTCGCTGCGCGAATATGACATCCGCGGAATCGTCGGAAAGACGCTGGGGCCCGCCGACGCCTATGCGATCGGCCGCGGCTTCGCGACCCATGTCCGCCGGGCCGGCGGCACCCGGGTCGCGGTCGGGTGGGACGGGCGCGTCTCGTCCGAATCGCTGCGAGACGAACTGGTCCGCGGCCTGACCGGGAGCGGCGTCGACGTCGTCCGCACCGGCCTCGGCCCGACCCCGATGCTCTATTTCGCCGAGGCGACGCTCGAGGTGGACGGCGGCATCCAGATCACCGGCAGCCACAATCCGGCCGATTATAACGGCTTCAAGATGGTGCTGCAGCACAAGCCCTTCTTCGCCGACCAGATCCAGTCGATCGGCCGCATGGCCGCCGAGGGCGAGTGGGAGGAAGGCGCCGGCACCGTCACCGACGCCGATGTCGAGGACCTCTATGTCGACCGGCTGCTCCAGGACTTCGCCGGGCCGGCCTTCCGGATCGGCTGGGACAATGGCAACGGCGCGGGCGGCCGCATCCTGGAGAAGCTGGTGAAGCGCCTGCCCGGCGAGCACCTTGTCCTCTATGCCGAGATCGACGGCCGCTTCCCCAACCATCATCCCGACCCGACCGAGGAGAAGAACCTCGCCGACCTCAAGGCGCTGGTCGCGGAGAAAGGGCTCGACTTCGGCATCGCCTTCGACGGCGATGCCGACCGGATCGGCGCGATAGACGGTCGGGGCCGGGTGGTGTGGGGCGACCAGATCCTCTCGATCCTCGCCGAGCCGGTGCTGGAGGAGGTGCCCGGCGGCACGATCATCGCCGACGTCAAGGCCAGCCAGGCGCTGTTCGATCGGATCGCCGAGCTCGGCGGGACGCCCTGCATGTGGAAGACCGGCCATAGCCTGATCAAGGTGAAGATGGCCGAGACCGACAGTCCGCTCGCCGGCGAGATGTCGGGCCACATCTTTTTCAAGCATCGCTGGTACGGCTTCGACGATGCGCTTTATTCGGCGGTCCGCCTGATCGAGGCGATCGGCCGGCTCGGCGGATCGCTGACCGCGCTCAAGGACCGGATGCCGGTGCTGGTGAACACCCCCGAGATGCGCTTCCAGGTCGACGAGAGCCGCAAGTTCAAGGTGGTCGAGGAGGTGCTCGACCGGCTCGAAGCGGCCGGCGCCAAGGTGAACCGCACCGACGGCGCGCGCGTCGACACCCCCGACGGCTGGTGGCTGCTGCGCGCGTCGAACACCCAGGACGTCCTCGTCGCCCGCGCCGAGGCGAAGGACCAGGCCGGACTCGACCGCCTGCTCGCCCAGATCGACGAGCAGCTGGCGCTGTCGGGCCTCGAGCGCGGGGAACAGGTCGCGCATTGAAGCCGAGACCGCCCGTCATCCCAGCGAAAGCTGGGATCTCCCTTCTTTCGCCTTGTTCTCCCCGCGCGAAGGCAGTGAGATTCCAGCTTTCGCTGGAATGACGGGAGAGGGCGGGCCATGACCGACCTCCCCCCACCCCTCGCCGACTGGTTCGCGGCCAAGGGCTGGGCGCCGCGCCGGCACCAGATGGAGATGCTCGCCGCTGCCCGCGCCGGGCAGGACGCGCTGCTCGTCGCGCCGACCGGATCGGGCAAGACCCTCGCCGGCTTCCTGCCCACGCTGGTCGAACTGGTCGAGGCGCCGCGCGAGGGGCTCCACACCCTCTATGTCTCGCCACTCAAGGCGCTCGCGGTCGACGTCCGCCGCAACCTGCTGACCCCGATCGAGGAGATGGGGCTCGACATCCGGGTCGAGACGCGAACCGGCGACACCCCGTCCGACCGCAAGGCACGGCAGCGGGCGAAGCCGCCGCAGATATTGCTGACCACCCCCGAATCGCTCAGCCTGCTGCTCTCCTATCCCGACAGCGCGGCACTGTTCGCGGGGCTCCGGACGGTGGTGATCGACGAGGTCCACGCCTTCGCCACCACCAAGCGCGGCGACCTGCTGGCGCTGTCGCTCGCCCGGCTCGGCAGCCTCGCGCCCGGCCTGCGCCGGGTCGCGCTGTCGGCGACGATCGCCGACGTCGACGCCTATCGCGGCTGGCTGTCGGGCGACGGCGACTATCGGGCGGTGGCGCTGGTCGAGGGCGATCCCGGCGCGACGCCGCGGATCGACATGCTGATCCCCGAGGGGCGCATCCCCTGGGCCGGCCATTCGGGGCGCTACGCCGCCGAGCAGGTGATGGCCGAGATCGAGACCCACAAGACGACGATCATCTTCTGCAACACCCGCAGCCTCGCCGAGCTGATCTTCCAGGACCTGTGGAAGGTCAACGCGATGAGCCTGCCGATCGGCATCCATCACGGATCGCTGTCGCGCGAGGCGCGCCGCAAGGTGGAGGAGGCGATGGCGGCCGGGCGGCTGCGCGCGCTGGTCGCGACCGCCAGCCTCGACCTCGGCGTCGACTGGGGCGATGTCGACCTTGTGATCCAAATGGGGGCGCCCAAGGGCGCCTCGCGCCTGCTCCAGCGGATCGGCCGCGCCAATCACCGGCTCGACGAGCCGAGCGAGGCAGTGATCGTCCCGGGCAACCGCTTCGAATATCTGGAGGGCCGCGCGGCGCTCGACGCGATCGCGGCGGGAGACCTCGACAATGAGCCGTTCCGCGCCGGCAGCATCGACGTGCTCGCCCAGCATGTGCTGGCGATCGCCTGTGCCGGGCCGTTCCGTGCCGAGGATCTGCTCGCCGAGGTCAACCGCGCCGCGCCCTATGCGACGCTGACCCCCGCGCAGTTCGACCGGGTGCTCGGCTATATCGCCAATGGCGGCTATGCGCTGAAGGCCTATGAGAAATTCCGCCGTCTCACCCGCACGCCGGACGGGCAGTGGCGGCTCAGCCACCCCAATTTCGCCGCCCAGCACCGGCTCAATGCCGGGATCATCGTCGAGGCGCCGATGCTCGACGTGCGGTTCCGCAACGGCCGCAGCCTCGGCAAGGTCGAGGAGGGGTTCGGCACCACATTGTCGCCGGGCGACTGCTTCTTCTTCATGGGCATGGCGCTCGAGGTGCAGAAGATCGACCTCACCGACCTGATCGTCCGCGCCACCTCCAAGCCCGCGCGCATCCCGACCTATGGCGGCGCGCGCATGCCGATCTCGACCCACCTCGCCGACCGGGTGCGCGCCTATCTCCACGACCCGTCGCAATGGCCGCGCTTCCCCGACGACGTCCGCGAATGGCTGGAGATGCAGGACCGCCGATCGCGGCTGCCCGCGCCCGACGAACTGCTGGTCGAAACCTTCCCGCACGAGAAGCGCCACTATATGGTGATCTACAGCTTCGAGGGCTGGAACGCGCACCAGTCGCTCGGCATGCTGCTGACCCGGCGTATGGAGAGCCAGGGTCTGTCGCCGCTCGGCTTCGTCTCCTCCGACTATGCGATCGCCTGCTATTCGATCGAGCCGGTCACCGACCCCGCCAGCCTGTTCTCGCCCGAGATATTGGAGGAGGAGTTCGTCGACTGGGTCGAGGGGTCGGCGCTGCTCAAGCGCGCCTTCCGCGAGGTGGCGGTGATCGGCGGGCTGGTCGAGCGCCAGCATCCCGGCAAGAAGAAATCAGGCCGGCAGGTCACCTTCTCGACCGACCTGATCTACGACGTGCTGCGCCGCTACGAACCCGACCACCTCCTGCTCGACGCCGCCTGGGCCGATGCGCGGGCGAAGATGACCGACGTCGGCCGGCTCGGCGCGCTGATCGAGCGCGCGGCCGAGCATATCGTCCATGTGCAGCTCGACCGCGTCTCCCCGCTCGCGGTGCCGGTGCTGGTGCTGATCGGCCGGGAGACGGTCGCCCAGGGCCTCGCCGACGACGTGCTGCTGATCGAGGCCGACGCCCTCGCGGCCGAGGCGATGCGGGAGTGACTCCCAGGTCCCCTCCCCGCAAGGGAGGGGAATGTCACCGCCCCGCGCACCCCAGCGTTGCCGCATCGATCGCGGTGGCGACGCCCTTGAGCAGATAGCCGTCGGAGCGGTTGCGGCCGTCGTTCGACACCCAGGCGATCCGCATCGAGGTCGCGCCGCGCATCGCCCCGATGATCGCGGCGTCGGCGCGGGGGTCGGGGGCCCAGGCGTCCAGGCTCGCCGCGACCAAGGGGAAGCTGCGGTCGCCGAAGATCAGCCGGATGGGGCTGTTCGGCCGGCGGGGCTCGCGCAGGCGGAAATGGACCTGCCCGCCGATCTTCTGCCGCGGCCAGACCGCGACCGACGCGAAGCTGCGCCATTCGCCCGAACCGCGCCGTTCCGGCGTCGCGATCGCATAGCAGCGCAGCGGTCGCGCATCACGGAACGCGCCCCAATTGCCGAAAATTCCCAGTGGTACCCGGCCCGGCGGGGCCGCCGAAACGAGCACCGGCAGGGCGAACAGCCAGCAAATCCGCGCCTTCAACTGTCAACCCCCTGCTCGTACGACTGTAGCAAAAATATCACAAATTCCGTTGTTTATCTGGCGTTCATGCAACAACTCGCGCTTTGGTGCACTAGGCCACCCACGTCTCCGGCACCAAAAGGGGACGAGGTTAGAAATGGAGTTATACTATGCGTAGCATCGTTGTCGCCGCCCTCCTCGCGGCCAGCGCAGCCACCCCGGCCCTCGCCCAGGACAATGCGCCGTTCACCGGCCCCCGCGTCGAAGGCATCGTCGGGTGGGATCGCGTTTCCAACAACGGGCATGACGACGCCGTGACCTACGGTCTCGGCGCCGGATACGATTTCCAGATGGGCGGCGCGGTCCTCGGCGTCGAGGCGGAAGCCTCGGATTCGAGCGCCAAGAGCTGCATCGGTTCCGCCACCGCCGCCGATCCGCGGCTCTGCGCCAAGGCCGGCCGTGACCTCTATGTCGGCGGCCGCGTCGGCACCGTCGTCGGCGGCAAGGCCCTGCTCTATGCCAAGGCGGGCTACACCAACGCGCGCGCCAAGGCGTCGCTCGACGACGGCACCACGGTGCTGCGCGACAGCGGCAACTATGACGGCGTCCGCGTCGGCGCCGGCGTCGAATATGCCCTCGGCACCAACGCCTATGTGAAGGCAGAGTATCGCTACTCGAACTATGAGCAGGGCTTCTCGCGCAATCAGGTCGTGGGCGGCTTCGGTTTCCGCTTCTGATCACCCGTTGTTCGTTGCGTAGCATGGAAGGGCCCGGCGGCGACGCCGGGCCCTTTTCCTTTGCCCGGAAGCGGGGGAGCGAATACGCGACGAACGCCCGCGATTTATCCCCAGCTTTTGACGCTTTGGGCTGGCGGGGCCGCAAAGCCGCGCTATAACCATCCTCCATTTGACATCGGGGATACCGGGGCAGTCTATGAAGGCTACGATCGAACGCGCGACGCTTCTCAAGAGTCTGGGTCACGTCCAGTCGGTCGTCGAACGGCGCAACACCATCCCGATCCTGTCGAACGTGCTGATCGAGGCAACGCCCGAAGGCACGCTCCGCCTGATGGCGACCGACCTCGACCTGCAGATCGTCGAGGCCGTTCCCGCCGCGGTCGATCAGCCGGGCGCCACCACCGTGTCGGCGCACACGCTGTTCGACATCGCCCGCAAGCTGCCCGAAGGGTCGCAGGTCCAGCTCTCGGCCGCCGAGGGCAAGATGCAGGTCGTCGCCGGCCGCGCCCGCTTCAACCTGCAGACCCTGCCCAAGGACGATTTCCCGATGATCGCCGAGGGCGAGCTGCCGACCCGGTTCGAGCTGCCCGCCGAGACGCTCAAGCAGCTCATCGACAAGACCCGCTTCGCGATCTCGACCGAAGAGACCCGCTATTATCTCAACGGCATCTTCTTCCACGTGCAGGACGAGGGGTCGCCGGTGCTGAAGGCCGCGGCGACCGACGGCCATCGTCTCGCCCGCGTCACCATCGCCCGCCCCGACGGCGCCGAGGGGATGCCCGACATCATCATCCCGCGCAAATGCGTGGGCGAGTTGCGCAAGCTGCTCGACGAGGTCGACGGCTCGGTCGACATCACCCTGTCGTCGACCAAGATCCGCTTCGGCCTCGGTACCGCGATCCTGACCTCGAAGCTGATCGACGGCACCTTCCCCGATTACAACCGGGTGATCCCGACCGCGAACGACAAGCTGCTCAAGATCGATCCGAAGAGCTTCATGGAGGGCGTCGACCGCGTCGCCACCATCGCCTCGGAAAAGACCCGCGCGGTCAAGATGGCGCTCGACCGCGACAAGATCACCCTGTCGGTGACGAGCCCCGAGAACGGCACCGCGGCCGAGGAAGTCCCCGGCGACTATGCCGCCCCCGGCTTCGAGATCGGCTTCAACGCGCGCTATCTGCTCGACATCCTCGGCCAGATCGACGGCGACACGGTCGAGGTCCATCTGGCCGACGCCGCCGCGCCGACGCTGATCCGCGAGAACGACAAGGCGCCCGCGCTCTACGTCCTGATGCCGATGCGGGTCTGATCGCGACGCGGGGGCGATAGCCGGGGAGGAGGACGCAGATGCCGGTCACGGTCGCGCCCGATCTCCAGGCCATCGTCGACCGCATCGCCGCGGAAATGGCCGGCCGCGAGGAACGCGGCAAGGTCGCCGACTATATTCCCGGCCTCGCCCGGGTCGATCCGAAGCATTTCGGCATCGCCGTCGCCACCCATGACGGCCGCATGTTCGCGGCCGGCGACGCCGACGCCGCCTTCTCGATCCAGTCGGTGTCGAAGGTGTTCGCGCTGACCATCGCGCTCGGCAAGGTCGGCGACGCGCTGTGGAAGCGGGTGGGGCGCGAGCCGTCGGGCAACGCCTTCAACTCGATCGTCCAGCTCGAGGCCGAGCAGGGCATCCCGCGCAACCCGTTCATCAACGCCGGGGCGATCGTCGTGTCCGACGTGGTCCTCGCCGGCCATGCGCCGAAGGAGGCGATTGGCGAGATATTGCGCTTCGTCCGCGATCTCGCCGGCGACGACGGCATCGTCATCGACGACGAGGTGGCGCAGGGCGAGGCCGATACCGGCTTCCGCAACGCCGCGCTCGCCAACTACATGCGCAGCTTCGGCAATATCCACCATCCGGTCGATCAGGTGCTGGGAGTCTATTTCCACCAGTGCGCGCTGGCGATGAGCTGCCGCCAGCTCGCCCGCGCCGGCCGCTTCCTGATGCACGAGGGTCAGCACCCCGACACCGGCTTCAACATCGTCTCGCCAATGCGCGCGCGCCGGATCAACGCGCTGATGATGCTGTGCGGCCATTATGACGGATCGGGCGAGTTCGCCTTCCGGGTCGGCATCCCCGGCAAGTCGGGGGTGGGCGGCGGCATCCTCTGCGTGGTGCCGGGCATCGCCTCGATCGCGGTATGGTCCCCCGGCCTCAACGAGCGCGGCAACTCGACCCTCGGCTCCCTCGCCCTCGAACGCCTCGCCGCGGCGACAGGCTGGTCGGTGTTCAACCAGCGCGAGCCGGGGTAAAGCGATCTAGCTCAAGATCGTCTCGAACTGGTCGCGCCATTGCGGATTGAGGACCTCGACCAGATCGATCTTCCACGACCGCTTCCAGGCCTTGAGCGCCTTCTCGCGGGCGATGGCTTCAGCGATCGTCGCATGCGGTTCGGCGAGCACCAGCCGGCCCAGCTTGTAGCGGGCGCAGAAATCCGAACCCTGGCCGCTCCGGTGCTGATGATGCGCGCGGGCAGGTCGGCGGTCACGCCGACATAAAGGACATCGCGAACCCGATTGGTCATGACGTAGGTCCAACCGCCGTTCATGGCTTCATACGCCCCCCATCGTCATCCCAGCGAAAGCTGGGATCTCACTTTTCTTTGTTCCTCGCCCTTGTCGGGAGCGTGAAAAGGCAGGGAGATCCCAGCTTTCGCTGGGATGACGGCGTGTTTTCGGCCCGCGCCTATTTCGTATAGGGCACGAATTCGCCCAGCCCGCAGGCGCCGTAGGTGATCGGCGAGCTCGGCTCGGCGATCGTCACCAAGTCGTTGCCGCAGAGCTGGCTGGTGTTGGTGTGGGTGATCAGCACCCGGTTGGGACGGAGCAGCGCGCAGCGGCCGCCATCGGGCTGGTTGACGTACCAGCGGCGCGATGATTCCTTATAGATGATCGCGGTCTCGTCGACGATCCGGATCGACTGGATGCGGCGGAGCTGGACGCATGACACCGGCGCCCCAGCGGTGCGGCCCGCCAGTTCCTTCTGCGCCTTGGCGGAGAGCGGCTGCGGCGCGTCCGACGCAGCGAGCAGCAGCGGCAATGCGAACAGGGGAAGGAGCGAACGGGCTCGGGGCATGGCGACTCTCCTCGATCTTCCGATCATAGACGGAATCACCCGCGGAAAACATCTTTCGCCGCGCGCCGCCGGGCCAGTTCCTCGACGCTGCCCGCGCGCATGAAGGGGTTGGTTTCGCGTTCGAGGCCGATCGTCGTCGGCACCGTCGCCTCACCCCTCGCCCGCGCCGCGTCGACCTGCTCCATCCGCGCCCGGATCGCGCCGTTATCAGGTTCGGCGACGAGCGCGTAGCGGCCGTTGGACTGGGTATATTCGTGCGCGCAATAGACGCGGGTCGCATCGGGCAGCGCCGCCAGCCGGTCCATGTTCGCGTGCATCTGCGCGGGCGTGCCCTCGAACAGCCGGCCGCAGCCCATCGCGAACAGCGTGTCGCCGACGAACACCGCCTGCTCGCCGGGCAGGTGGATGGCGATATGGCCGGCGGTGTGCGCGGGCACCTCCATCACCGTCCCCTCGACCGCGCCGATCCGGACGGAATCGCCCTCGCGCAGCGGCACGTCGAGCGAGGGGATCTTCGCCGCCTCGGCCGCCGGCGCGCTCACCCGCGCGCCGGTCGCCGCCTTGATCGCGTCGTTGCCGCCGATATGGTCGCCATGCCAGTGGGTGTTCCAGATCTGGCCGATCGTCCAGCCGCGCCGTTCCGCCTCCGCCAGCACCGGCTCGGCCACCGCCGGATCGACCGCGACGGTCTCTCCCGACGCCGGCTCGTGCAGCAGCCAGACATAATTGTCGCTGAGCACCGGGATGCGGACGATCTCGACGCTCATCTCACCAATGGCCCGTGTTCGGCATCGATGCCCAGGGCTCGGCCGGGGCAAGCCGCTCGCCGGCCTGGAGCAGCTCGATCGAGATGTTGTCGGGGGTGCGGACGAAGGCCATGTGCCCGTCGCGCGGCGGCCGGTTGATCGTCACGCCGGCGTCCATCAGCCGCTGGCAGACCGCGTAGATATCGTCGACGCGATAGGCGAGATGGCCGAAATTGCGCCCCTCGCCATAGCCCTTCTCGTCCCAGTTGTGGGTGAGCTCGACCTGGGCCTGCTCGTCGCCCGGGGCGGCGAGGAAGATCAGGCTGAAGCGTCCCGCCTCATTGTCCATGCGATCGATCTGGCGCAGGCCGAGCAGCTCGAAGAAGCGGATCGTCTCCTCGGGATCGGACACGCGGATCATGGTGTGGAGATATTTCATTCGCCCTATCTAGGAGCCGGCGCCGGCGATGCAAAGAGGCGCGGGAGACTGGGACGCTATCTTCTGGATAGGCATATCTAACCGTTCGTCCCGAGCGCAGTCGCGGGGCTCGGGACGAACGGAAAATATCAACTGGCTTGAACCAGCCATCGGCGCGACGGCTTCCCCTCGCCCGCAAAATCGCCAATGAGGGGCCATGACCGTGGCCCGCCTGATGCTGACCGACTTCCGCAGCTATGCGTCGGCGACGATCGCGGCGGGGCCGGGCTTCGTCGTGCTGACCGGCGAGAACGGCGCGGGCAAGACCAACATCCTCGAGGCGGTGTCGATGCTCGGACCGGGACGCGGCCTGCGCGGCGCGGCGCTGGCGGAGATGGCGCGCGAAGGCGGGGCGGGCGGCTTCGCCGTCGCGGCCGAGCTGTCGGACGAGGTGCGGCTCGGCACCGGCACCACGCCCGGCGCGCCCGAGCGGCGGCAGGTGCGGATCAACGGCGCGCCCGCCTCGGCCACCGCGCTCGGCGAATGGCTGTCGCTGCTGTGGCTCACCCCGGCGATGGACCGGCTGTTCACCGAGGGCGCCGAGGGCCGCCGCCGCTTCCTCGACCGCCTCGTCCTCGCGATCGAACCCGGCCATGCCCGCCATGTCAGCCGCTACGACGCCGCGATGCGCGCGCGCAACAAGCTGCTCGCCGCCGAGGGACCGCCCGACGACGCCTGGCTCGACGCGCTGGAGGCGCAGCTCGGCCAGCACGGCCAGGCGATCGCAGAAGCGCGCGCCCGCACCGTCACCGCGCTGGCCCTGCGCATCGCTGCCGAGCCCGACGCGCCGTTCGCCCGCGCGGCGCTGGCGATCGAGGGCTGGGTCCCGTCGCGCCGGCCGCTCGCCGAGGAGCTGCGCCACGGCCGCGCCCGCGACAGGACGGCCGGCCGCACCCTGGCGGGGCCACACCGCCAGGACCTCGCCGTGGCGCACGCCGCCAAGCAGCAGCCCGCCGCCCGCGCCTCGACCGGGGAGCAGAAGGCGCTGCTGCTCGGCATCGTCCTCGCCCATGCCGACCTCGTCGCCGAACGGCGCGGCCGGCGGCCGATCCTGCTGATGGACGAGGTCGCGGCCCATCTCGACCCCGTCCGCCGCGCCGCGCTGTTCGAACGCCTCGGCCGGAGCGGGGGACAGATCTGGCTAACCGGCACCGAACGCGCGCTGTTCGACGGGATCGGCGAGGCGACCTGGCTGGCGGTGGGTGCGGGACGGGTGGAACCGGCCTGAATGTCGTGCGAGGCGACATTCGTCGCCCATCGAAGCCGGCGTGGAAGGCCGTCGGCACGCCGCTTTCCTTTGGCTTTTGTGACAGCCGTCGCTATATAATGGGCATGACGAACGAAACCGAAAATTCCCCCAACGCGAACAGCTATGGCGCCGAGTCGATCAAGGTCCTCAAGGGTCTCGACGCGGTGCGTAAACGGCCGGGCATGTATATCGGCGACACCGACGACGGGTCGGGCCTCCACCATATGGTGTTCGAGGTGTCGGACAATGCGATCGACGAGGCGCTGGCCGGACATTGCGACCGGATCGTCATCACCCTGAACCCCGACGGATCGGTTTCGGTCGAGGACAATGGCCGCGGCATCCCGACGGGCATCCACCCCGAGGAGGGCGTCTCGGCGGCCGAGGTCATCATGACCCAGCTCCATGCCGGCGGCAAATTCGACAACACCAACGACGCCAATGCCTACAAGGTGTCGGGCGGTCTCCACGGCGTCGGCGTGTCGGTGGTCAACGCGCTGTCCGACGTGCTCGACCTGACGATCTGGCGCGACGGGGAGGAGCATTATATGCGCTTCCAGCGCGGCGACGCGGTCGCCCCGCTCAAGGTCGTCGGCCCGGCCAACGGCAAGAAGGGCACCAAGGTCACCTTCCTGCCCTCGCCCGAGACCTTCAAGATCACCGAGTTCGACTTCGACAAGCTCGAGCATCGCTATCGCGAGCTGGCCTTCCTCAACTCGGGCGTCCGCCTGTTCCTGGTCGACGAGCGCCATGCCGAGCGCAAGGAGATCGAGCTGTTCTACGAAGGCGGTATCGCGGCCTTCGTGAAGTATCTCGACCGTACCAAGGTCGCGCTGATGCCCGATCCGGTCGCGATCATGGGCCAGCGCGACGATGTCGGCATCGACGTCGCGCTGGAGTGGAACGACAGCTATTATGAGCAGGTCCTCTGCTTCACCAACAACATCCCGCAGCGCGACGGCGGCACCCACCTCGCCGCCTTCCGCGCGGCGCTGACCCGCACGCTCAATAATTATGCGGAGAAGTCGGGCGCGCTGAAGAAGGAGAAGGTCACCCTCACCGGCGACGACATGCGCGAGGGGCTGACCGCGATCGTCTCGGTCAAGTTGCCCGATCCCAAATTCTCGTCGCAGACCAAGGACAAGCTGGTCTCGTCCGAGGTGCGCCAGCCGCTCGAAAGCCTGATGGCCGACAAGCTGGCCGAATGGCTGGAGGAAAATCCGGCCCACGCCCGCTCGATCGTCCAGAAGATCATCGACGCCGCCGCCGCGCGCGAGGCCGCCCGCAAGGCGCGCGAACTCACCCGGCGCAAGGGGGTGATGGACATCGCCTCGCTGCCCGGCAAGCTCGCCGACTGCCAGGAGCGCGATCCCAGCAAGTGCGAGCTGTTCCTGGTCGAGGGCGACTCGGCCGGCGGATCGGCCAAGCAGGGCCGCGACCGCGTCTACCAGGCGATCCTGCCGCTGAAGGGCAAGATCCTCAACGTCGAGCGCGCCCGCTTCGACCGGATGCTGTCGTCGAAGGAGGTCGGCACGCTGATCCAGGCGATGGGCACCGGCATCGGCCGCGACGACTTCAACATCGAGAAGCTGCGCTACCACAAGATCGTCATCATGACCGACGCCGACGTCGACGGCGCGCATATCCGGACGCTGCTGCTGACCTTCTTCTACCGGCACATGAAGCCGATCATCGAGAACGGCCATCTCTACATCGCCCAGCCGCCGCTCTATAAGGTCGCGAAGGGCCGGTCCGAGGTCTACCTGAAGGACGACGCCGCGCTCGACGAATATCTCGTCACCGGCGGCCTCGGCGCGATGATGCTCGAAACCCCGTCGGGCGCGCGCTCGGGCGACGACCTGCGCGTGCTGGTCGAGCATGCCCGCCGCATGCGCTCGCTGATGCGCTTCGTCCCCAAGCGCTACGATCCGGTGATCGTCGAGGCGCTGGCGCTGACCGGCGCGCTCGATCCCGAAAGCGGCGACGAGGGCCATCGCGCCTCCGCCCGCGCCGTCGCCGCCTGGATGGGCCGGATCGATCCCGAGGCGGCCTGGTCAGGCGACCTGGCGGAGGATGGCGGCTATCATCTCCAGCGGCTGTGGCGCGGGGTGACCGACCATCATCTGATCGACCCGGCCTTCCTGCGCTCGGCCGAGGCCCGCAAGCTCCATGCGCTCGCCGCCGAGCAGGCGGAGAGCTATGCGAAGAGCGCGCGGCTGGTACCGCTGCGCAGCGCCGCCACGCCGACCGGCGACGACGAGGACGAGCCCATCGTCGACACCCGCGGCACCGCGGTCCACCAGCCGTCGAACCTGCTCGACGCGGTGCTGGCGGCGGGCCGCAAGGGCATGTCGATCCAGCGCTACAAGGGGCTGGGCGAGATGAACGCCGAGCAGCTCTGGGAAACTACGCTCGACCCGGCCAACCGCGCGATGCTCAAGGTCGAAGTGGCCCAGGCCGACGTCGCCGACGAGATCTTCACCCGGCTGATGGGCGACGTGGTCGAACCGCGCCGCGAGTTCATCCAGGAGAACGCGCTCAGCGTCGCCAACCTCGACGTGTGACCTGCCCCCGCTCCATCGTCATCCCGGCGAAAGCCGGGATCTCCCTTCCATTGTCTCGATAAAGGCAGGGAGATTCCAGCTTTCGCTGGAATGACGGTCAGGACGGGCCCGGCTTCCACAGCCGCCACACCATCGCCGCGAGCACCGCGACGCCGAACAGCAGCAGCCCCCACAGCACCGCCTTGCGCGGGCTGAACAGGCTGTCGTCGGGCTGGGCGAGGCTCAGCATCGGCGCCGCCGCGGCGGCGACCGTCGCCCGGGGCAGCGCGTCCTCCGCGCCGGGGCGGTAGCCGGGGACCAGCTCGCCGATCGCGAGATAGCGGCTCTCGGCCCCCGCCGCGCCGGCGGCCAGCGTATAGGGCGGCTTGCCGTCGAACAGCACCGCGAGCCGGGCCGGTTCGAACAATAAAGTCAGCCGGGGCGTGGCGGCAAAGCCGGCCGTACGGCGGTCGGCCTCGATTCGGTAGTCGCTGAAGGCCCCGCCCGACAGCTCGACCGGCGCGGAGGATCCGGCCCGCAGGCTGCCTGATCCGATCGGCGTCCAGGGCTGATCGGGCGCGTTGCGGCCCGACAGCGTGACCGGCACCAGCATCTCGCCCGCCGCCGGCGCGATCGCCACCGCCCCAAGGATGGCGGGGCGGGGCAGGGTGAAGCGGATATCATGCGCGTCGATCCGACGCGGCGGGCTGGTGGCGATGGCGGGCCGGTCGTCGGCGTCGAGCCGCCGGGCGACGCCGATCGTCGCGCCGCGCAGCTCGACCGGCGCCAGCAGCCGCTGCGGGCTCGTCCAGGTCACGCGCAGATAGCGGCCCTTCAGGTCGAGGTCGTCGAGCGGGATCGCCTCGGGGCCCAAGGCGCCCACGCGGTCGCCTTCCCGCCGATAGAGGATCTTGCCGCCGGCCGGCGTCCAGTCGGCGAGGTCTGCGCTCGTCTCGACCGTGAAGCGCACCGGCTGCTGCGGGGGCAGCACCGCGTCGAGGCGCAGGCTGCGCACCCTCGCTGCGATCGCGCGCGTGTCGAACAGCGCGCCGAGCGTGACCGGTTTCGACGGCGCGACGGGCCCGCGCACCACGGTGACGACGCGGTCGCCGTCGCGCTGCTCGACGCGGAGCTCCGCCCCCTCTGCGGCGAGCGCCCCGGCCGGGCCGACGATCGGGAAGGCGCCGAGCCGCACTTCATCGAGCGCGGCGCGGCCTGCCGCCGGGCCGGTGATCGCCATGGCGAGCGGCGCGCCCGCGCCGTCGAACACGCGGATGTCGGCGCGGTTGGGGGAGCGCAGCGCCGCCAGCGCCTCGGCCGGGAGGTCGATCCGCTGCACCGCGCCGCCCGCCGCCGGGATCACCGCCAGCCGCACCGCATAGGCGGAGGGATCGGCGGGGTTCGCCGCCTCCTGCCCCGAACAGCCGGCGAGCAGCGCCAGCGCCGCCGCCGTCATCGCCCGGATCATGCCGCGACCTCCTTCGTCTCCTCATCCTTCGGCGCGTCGCCGCGCGGCGGCAGCGGCGCGAAATAGCCGACCACCAGCATCAACGCGCCGACGACGATGAAGGTCACGATCCGCGCGCCGCCGCTGGCGTTCGACAGGTCGACGAAGAACAGCTTGAGTATGACGACGACGAGCAGCGCCGCTCCCGCGATCCAGACGCCGCGATGCGCCCGGCGATGCGCGAACAGCATCAGGCCTAGCGAGAGCAGCGTCCACAGGATGGTGAGTCCCGCCTCCACCACGGCCGACCCGAGCAGCGCGTCAGCATCCCAGGCGACGCCCAGATAGTGGTGGGCGAAGCGCAGCCACAGCATGTTGACGTCGACGAAGCCGAGCCCCGCCAGCGCCATCCACGCACCGCGTCCCGCAACCCAGCCGAAGCCGGCATAGGGCGGGGCGACCGCGATCAGGCTGCGCCGCCACAGCACCAGCACCGCGAGCGCCAGCGCCAGGGTCAGCTCGACCGGATTGAGCAGCGGCACATAGGGCAGTGGCGCGGCGTCACCCTCGGCAAGCAGCGCGGCGGCGAGCGAGCCGCCATAGACGAGCGTCGCGACCGGCAGCGCCGCTTGCGCATGATAGCCGGCGAGGTGGCGGTCGAGCGGCCAGCGCCGTTCGCCGGCCGGCCGCCGCGCCGCGCCGCCCGCCCAGAGGACGAGCAGGGCGAGCACCGCCACCGCCGCGACCAGGAACACGACCCCGGCCCAGCTGCTGTCCCACAGCGCGGCACGGTCGATCCCCAGCCACAGCGCGTCGGCGAGCAGCGCCACCGCCAGCCACACCCCGCCGACATGGCCCAGCCGCTGGAGCAGGCGCCGGCCGGCGCCCTCCGCATCATGGTCGTTGGCATGGAGCAGGTGGAGGTGCAGCCCGATCGCGACGATCCAGGCGATCCAGCCGGGATGGTAGAGGATATGGTGGTTGAGCGCGGCCTGCCCGACCCAGGTCCCGGCGAGCACCACCAGCGTGACCCGGCCGGGCCAGGTCGCGACGTCCCAGCGCAGCCGCCGCCCGACCAGGGCCGCGGCCCCCGCGCTGGCGACGAGCGCGACCATCGTCAGAAGCTGCTGCGTCGCCGCCGCGAACACCGGCACCGCGCCGTCCCCCGGCGATGGCACGGTGCGGCAGATCTCGGCGATCAACGCCAGCGACCAGAGCAGGAAGCCGGCCAGGAAGACGGGCTTGCCGACCATCGCCTCCACCCCCGCATAGGCGCGGGCGGGGAGCGACCCGCTGTGCGGCAGCGGCGCGGCGCGCAGCCACCAGGCGGTGAGCAGCACCGGCAGCGCCGCGAGCAGCCCGGTCAGGAAGACCGGATTGACGATCGGCAGCGCCTGCGGCCCGCTATCGAGCAGGGCGAGGAACATCAGCGCGGCGACGCCCTGGAGCAGCAGGCCGAAGGCGCGTGGCATCCAGCGCGCCTGCCGCATCCCCACCCAGAAGGCGCCTGCGCCTTCGAGCGCCCAGGCCGATCCGGTCCAGCGGGCGCCGAGCGCGAGCGGAATGGCGAGGGTGACGAAGCCGACGCCGACCGCCAGCATCGTCTCCGCGAGCAACCGATAGCCGTCATCGCCGCGCCGCCGCACCGCGACCGCGAGAACCAGGTAGAGCGCCGCGAAGCCGAGCGCCGCGAAGGCCGCGCCATAGTCGAAGGCCGCGACCAACCCTGCCTCCAGCCCGAAGCCGGCGAGCGCGGTGCCGAACAGCAGGCTGCTGTCGACGAAGCGCCCTACCCGGC
This sequence comes from Rhizorhabdus histidinilytica, assembly GCF_900167915.1. Lineage (GTDB taxonomy): Bacteria > Pseudomonadota > Alphaproteobacteria > Sphingomonadales > Sphingomonadaceae > Rhizorhabdus > Rhizorhabdus histidinilytica. The sequence goes on from NZ_FUYM01000005.1 coordinate 334,269, forward strand.
TCTCGCTGTTGCGCGCATAGAGGATCGCGATGGCGAGGTAGATCAGCACCGAGACGATCAGGAAGGACTGCGCGACCGCATAATCCTGCGGCTGGTAGCTGGTCGCGCCCCACAGGACGGCAACCCCGAAGGTGGCGGCGAAGCCGATCAGGTTGATGCTGCGCCACGCCTTCTTCCAGGCGAGCGCGAGCACGCCGAAGTTGAGCAGCAGGTGATAGCCGAACATCACCGCCACCGGCCCGCCGTCGCCACCGAGCAGCAGCGGTACCGCATAGCCGCCCGCGAAGGCCGCGGCGGCGAGGCCCTGCGCGTCCTGGAGCAGCGCCAGCGCGACGGCGGCGGCGCAGACCAGCACCATCAGCACGAAGGCCCCGGGCAGCGGCAGGATCGGGTAGAGCGCCGCCGCGGCGAAGATCGTCAGGTAGAGGATGGCGACGCCGCCGCCCTGCAGGGCAAGCGCGAAGCCGGGCCGCGCGATCCGCCGGTTGAAGCCGACCGCGAGCAGCGCGATCCCCGCCGCTGCGACCAGCGCCAGCCGCACCTCGATCGGCAGCAGCCCGGCCCCGGCCGCCCAGCGCGCGAGGAAGGCGAGGCCGATGAACAACACGACGAGGCCGGCGCGGACGATGGTGTTGCCGCCCAGCAGCCATTCGCGCGCGGCCGCGAAGCCACGCTCGACGATACCGGGCTCGGCCGGCTCGGCAGGGGCGGCAGGAGGAGCGGTCCGCTCGGGAAGCCGGACGACCGTCGGCTGCGGCGGCCGTTCGGGCTCGACCGCAACGGGCGCTTCGACCGCCGGGCGCGGCGCCGCCGTCTCATTGACGATCCGGACCCCGCCTCGTTCGGCCGGTTCGGCAGGAACGGGAGCGGCCTCGACGCCGCGATCGGCGAGCATCGCCCGGACCTCGGCGCGCACCGCAGCGCGCAGGCCCCAGCCGGCCCCAACCCCGACGATCGCGCCGAGGATCATGCCATATTGCTCGAAATCGGCGGCGAACAGGCCCAGCAGCCCCCCGACGATCAACCCCCACAGGATCATCCCTGCCTCCCTGTTGTCGCCCCCGCTCAAGGTCTAGAACGGACGGTTGTTCGCCGAAACAATTATTTGGCCCCTCCCGGCGATGTCGAAACAGGTTCGGCATGCCGGAAAGGGGAGCTATGAGCGCATCATGACCCAGCCCATCCATATCCTCGTCGACGCCGACGCCTGCCCGGTGAAGGAGGAGATCTACAAGGTCGCCTGGCGGCACGAGCTGCCGGTCACGCTGGTCAGCAACCAGCATCTGCGCGTGCCCCAGCATCCCCTTGTCGACAAGGTGGTGGTGGGCAGCGGCTTCGACGCCGCCGACGACTGGATCGCCGAGGCGAGCCGCCCCGGCGTGGTGGTGGTCACCGCCGACATATTGCTCGCCGACCGCTGCCTGAAAGCCGGCGCCGCCGCGATCTCGCCCGCCGGCAAGCCCTTCACGGTCCAGTCGATCGGATCGGCGGTCGCCACCCGCGCGATCATGGCCGACCTGCGCGCGGGGATGACGGGCGAGGGGATCGGGGGCCCGCCGCCCTTCTCCAAAGCCGACCGCTCGCGCTTCCTGTCGGCGCTCGACGATGTGCTGGTGCGGCTGAAGCGGCTCTTCCCTACCGCTTCTCCGCCAGCGCCTTGAGCCGGGCCGCCTGGCCGCCCATCACCCCGTCGACCACCGGCGCCAGCGCCGCGCCGCCGCCGGGAATGTGGCCGCCGACCGCATAGGTCTGGCGGAACTCGGTGCCGCCCGCGACCGGCTTCAGCTCCCAGCTCAGCGTCCCCGCCACGCCCATCGCCTGGAACGGGCCGAGCGCGCCGTCGAGCCGGATCATATGGTTGGGATCGATCGCGATTACCCGCATATGCGCCGATTCGCCGCCGGTCTTCGGCAGCTTCTCGCAGAAGCAGCCGCCGACCGCCGGTTCGAGCCGCATGTTCGCGGCGTCGCCCGACCAACTGTGCGCCGGATCCCACCAGCGGCCGGGGACGAGCAGCGCCGCATAGACCGCCTCGGGCGGGGCGGCGATCGTCAGCACGGTGCGCACCGCGAAGCCCGAGCCATCGGCCGACACGACCTCTGCCCCGGCCGGAGCCGTCACGGACAGCAGCGTCGCGACCGCGACGGCCCTCGCCCGTGCGGTCATGCCGCCACGCGCGGGCGGATGTCGAGCTCGCCGAGGAAATCGCGCTTGCCGATGGGCACGCCACGGTTGCGCAGGATCGCATAGGCGGTCGTCACGTGGAACAGGATGTTGGGCAGCACGAAGTCGCGGACATAGCTGGCACCCGTGAAATGGAGCGCGAGGTCTCCGATCTCGAGCACGATCGGCGCCTCCTCACGCCCGACGATCGCCGCGGCGGGGACGCTGTCGAGATAGGCGATCGTCCGCGCGATCCGGTCTCGCAGCTCGGCGACGCTCGTCTCCTCGTCGGGGAAGCTCGGCGGGGTCTGGCCCGACAGGCGCGCCGCCGCGCCCTTGGCACCGTCGCTCGCGATCTGGACCTGGCGGAGCAGCGGGTACATGTCGTCGGCCAGCCGGTAGCCGAGCCATTCGTCCTCGGCCACGCCTGCCGCGGCGAAATGCTCCGCGCCCTTGTCGAGCAGGGTCGAGAGATTGGCGAGGCTCCTGCGGATCACCGGGATCGAAGCCTCGTAGAGTGTGGTCGCGGTCATGGCATCCCCTTCGGATATGGTTCGCCATCGCTATAGCCCGCGATCGTCGCGGGCAGAAGCGAGGTCCGCCCGAAAGCAAACCGCCCGCTCCCCGCGGACGGGAAACGGGCGGCGCGGATGCTGCGGGAGGGGGGCATTGCCCGCAGCAACAGCTTGCCGGTCAGCGGGCGAGCATCGCCACCGCCGAAATCTGGCCGGGATGGAAGCCGAGCTCGATCAGCCGGGGGCCGAGATCGGACACGTCGGCCCGATCGCGCACCTGGCCGACGAAGCGCCGCAGCGTCTCGAGCCGCGGATCGGCGAGCGGCAGCCTGGGCCGCAGCCCCGCCGCCGAGCCGACCAGCCGGGTCAGCCAGCTGCGCCGGCCGGCGCCGCCATCCTCGCCCGCCTCGCGAATCGCCAGGCTGACGACCTTCCATTCGAGCGGCGAGAGCGGCGGAAAATCCGCATCGGTCCCGGTCCTGATCGCAACGGCAGTCGTCATCTCTTCCTCCTCTTGGAAAGCTGTCTACGACTCAGCCGACCAGCTTGGCTGTGATCTCGGCCACATGCCGGCCCTGGAATCGCGCGCCATCCAGATCGGCTGCGCTCGGCTGGCGCGAACCGTCGCCGTCGGCGATGGTGGTGGCGCCATAAGGAGCGCCGCCCTTGACCTCCTCGACGCCCATCTGGCCCTGATAGGCATAGGGCAGGCCGACAATCGTCATGCCGAAGTGCAGCAGGTTGGTGATGATCGAGAAGAGCGTGGTCTCCTGCCCGCCGTGCTGGGTCGCGGTCGAGGTGAAGGCCGCGCCGACCTTGCCGTTGAGCGCGCCGCGCGCCCACAGGCCGCCCGCGCCGTCGAGGAACGCCGCCATCTGGCTCGACATCCGCCCGAAGCGGGTGCCGGTGCCGACGATGATCGCGTCGTAATTCTCCAGCTCGGCGACGGTCGCGACCGGGGCCTTCTGATCGAGCTTGAAATGATTCTTCTCGGCGATGTCGAGCGGCACCGTCTCGGGCACGCGCTTGACGTCGACGTCGGCGCCGGCCGAGCGCGCGCCTTCGGCGACGGCTTCGGCCATCGTCTCGATATGGCCGTAGGTCGAATAATAGAGGACGAGGATCTTGGGCATGTCGGTGACTCCGATGGGATGGATGGATTTCCTTTTCCGTCACCCCGGCGGAGGCCGGGGTCTCGGGAGGCTCACGCGCTGCGCTGCTCCCGAGGTGCCGGCCTCCGCCGGCACGACGGAGGATGGTTGCTACGCCACGTCGACCAGGACGATCTCGGCATCGTCGATCGCCTTGACCTCGATCGTGTCGAGATCGGCGATCGCCACGCCGTCACGCGGATCGGCAGCGACGCCGTTGACCTCGATCCGGCCTTCGGTCGCGACCAGATAGGCCTTGCGGTCGCGGCCGATCGCGTGGGTCGCGGTCTCGCCGGCCTTGAGCGTCGCACCGATCACCCGGGCGTTCGCCCGGATCGGCAGCGCGTCGCCGTCGCCCGCGATGCCGCTCGCCAGGGTGACGAACTGACCGGCGCGGTCGCCCTTGGGGAAGGGGCGGGCGCCCCAGCCGGGCTTGTCACCCTGCCGATCGGGAATGATCCAGATCTGGAACAGGGTGGTGTCGACATCCTCCTCGTTCCGTTCGGAATGGACGATGCCGGTGCCGGCGGACATCACCTGAACGTCGCCCGCCTCGGTGCGGCCGGCATTGCCCAGGCTGTCGCGATGGGTGATCGCGCCGCGGCGGACATAGGTGATGATCTCCATGTCGTTGTGCGGGTGCGGCGCGAAGCCGGTGTGCGGAGCGATGGTGTCGTCGTTCCAGACGCGCAGCGCGCCCCAATGGACCCGCTGCGGATCGCGATAGTCGGCAAAGGAGAAATGATGCTTGGCGTCGAGCCAGCCATGGTTGGCACCGCCGAGCGACGAAAAGGGGCGGACTTCGATCATCGTGCTTACTCCTCTGGCCACCCGATGGGGCGGCCTCTTCGAAAACCAATCTAGGCTTGCGCATCGGCAAATAAATGGAGATGATCGAAACCCATCGTTTCCATTTTCGACCTTTGAGGGTCTATGCCGCGCCTTCCCGATTTCGAGGCCTGGGCGATCTTCGCCAAGGTAGCCGAGCTGGGCAGCTTCTCCGCCGCCGCCGACGAGCTGGCGCTGTCGAAGGCGACCGTCTCCAAGGCGGTGTCGCGGCTCGAGCAGCGGCTGGCGGCGCCGCTGTTCCACCGCAGCTCGCGCAAATTGTCGCTGACCGAAAGCGGGCAGATGGCGCAGGAGCGCGCGGCGCTGCTGCTTGCCGAGGGCGAAGCGATCGAGGAGGCGATCTCCGAGCGCGGCGCGGTGCCGCGCGGGCTGGTCCGGCTGGCCGCGCCGATGTCGTTCGGTATCGCGCATCTGCGCCCGATCCTGCCGCTGTTCCACCAGGCCTATCCTGAGGTGGTGATCGACCTCCACCTGTCCGACGAGCAGGTCGACCTGATCGAGCGGGGTTTCGACGTCGCGCTGCGGATCGGCCAGCTGGAGGATTCGGCGCTCAAGGCGCGGCGGCTGTTCCCGGTGCGGCTGCCGCTGGTCGGCGCGCCCGCGCTGTTCGACCGGCTCGGCCGGCCGGGACATCCGCGTGACCTCGTCCGTTACCCGGCCTTCGTCTACACCCATGTGCGCCATCCCGGCCGCTGGCATTTCCGCCATCCGGTAGAAGGCGAGCTGTCGGTCGAGCTCAACGGGCCGATCCGCGCCAACAATGGCGACGTGCTGATCGACGCGCTGGTCGCGGGTGCCGGCATCGCGCCGCTGCCCGACTTCCTCGCCTGGCGATGCCTGGCCGAGGGCAGCCTGGAGGAGGTGCTGCCCGACTGGACGTCGGGGCCGAGCATCGCGCTCCACGTCGTCACCCCGCCGACCCCGCTACGCCCGGCGCGGGTCAAGGTGCTGATCGACTTCCTCGCCGCCGCTTTCCTCAAGCCCCCCTGGACGACGAGCTGAGCATCTTTCGTCATTCCGGCGGAGGCCGGAATCTCCGGAGATGAAGGACCGCGCGACTCTCCCGAGGTTCCGCCCCCCGCCTGAACGACGCCTTGGCATGGGGATGGGAGCGGTTGAGCCCATGCCCAAAGCTGGCTAAAGCCGCCCCCATTCCCCCTGAACCGGACCGCAGCCATGACCGACACGATGCCCGACCGCCTCTCGATCAACCCGTCGAGCCCGCATTTCAACGCCGAGCTGCTCGAGCGCGGCGTCGGTATCCGCTTCAAGGGGGTCGAGAAGACCAATGTCGAGGAATATTGCGTCAGCGAGGGCTGGGTCCGCGTCGCGGTCGGCAATACCCGCGACCGCAAGGGCAACCCGCTGACGATCAAGCTGAGCGGCCCGGTGGAGCCCTATCTGAAAGATACCGCCGAAGGCTGATCCATCCCGGATCGGAAAAATTCGTCGAATCCCGTCAAGGGTTTGGCTGGCATCTTGACGGAAGCCGGCGGCGAACCAAATTCGCCTCCGGCGTTTCCGCCGCAATGGAAGGAGTGACTGGAAGAAAGGAGGCATATCCCATGTCCTTCTCCACTTTTCGCCGCCCGTTCGACGTGGCGCGGCACCCCACCCTCGAGCCCGAGGTCAAACGGGCGATCCTCGCATCCTGGGCTTCCGACGCTGCCGCGGTCCCCGACCGCCCGGCACTCCGCCGCCCGCACCGACGCGGCAAGCCGATTCCGGTCGACGACGTGCTGTCGGCACTCAAGTCGCTCGACAGCTGAACGGAGGAAGGCATGTCAGACCGATTCTTCCATTATCTCACGCGCGAGCATGCGCGGCTCGAGGCGCTGATCGAGGAGCAGCGCCGCCGCCCGCTTCCCGACGACATGGAGATCGCCCGGCTCAAGAAGGCGAAGCTGGTGGTCAAGGACCAGATCGCGCGCTGGCGGGCGGACCGGGACGAGAGCGTCGCCGCCTGACGCCACGGGGCGGAGCGGCCGCGCCGGCCGCCCGTCCCGGGCATTGCCACCGGCGGCAAGACATGATGAGATCGACGCTCCACCATCGGAGCGACCATGCCCAAAGCGCGCACGCCCGGCCCGATCTGGAAACAGGTGACCGCCTATGGCGGGCTGCTCGCCGCCGGCACCCTGGCATTGCAATGGCTCGACTATCGCCGGTTCGCCCGGTCGCAGACCGACGAGATCGCCGTCGCGCTGGTCGCCGGGGGCTTTCTGGTGCTCGGCATCGTCATCGGTATCCGCGCCTTTGCGCCTCGCGCGCCCATACCGTTCGACGGGAATCCGCAGGCGATCGAGTCACTCGGCATCACCCCGCGCGAGCTGGCGGTGCTGCATGAACTCGCCGCCGGCCGATCGAACAAGGAGATCGCCATCCGGCTCGCCGTCTCCCCCAATACGATCAAGACGCATGTCACCCGGCTGTTCGAAAAGCTCGGCGCCGCGCGACGCACGGATGCGCTGGCCCGCGCCCGCGAACTGGGCATCCTGCCGTGACGACCCGACATTTTTCGGGCGATTGCGGCCGAATCACCCTTTTGGGCGATTGCATCCGCGCTGCAGCCGTCCTTCGATGCCGCCGGCCCTGACAGGAGGACGCCATGATCCGCACCATCCTGACCTATGGAAGCATCGCCGGCCTGATCGTCGGCATCCCGCTCTTCGCCATGGCGGTCGTGCTCGCCGGGCGGCCGCCGCTGCCCTATGGCGTGGCGCTCGGCTATCTGATCATGCTGGTCGCGCTCAGCACCGTCTTCGTCGCGATCAAGCGACGGCGCGACACGGCGCTGGGCGGGGCGATCCGCTTCTGGCCCGCCTTCGGCATGGGCCTCGCGATCAGCCTGGTCGCCAGCCTGTTCTACGTCGTTGCGTGGGAAGCCGCGCTGACGGTGACGGGGATGGGCTTCATCGACGATTATGCGAAGGCCGCGATCGCGGAGCAGCGCGCCGCGGGCGCCGGGCCCGAGGCGCTGGCCAGGCTCTCCGCCGAGATGGAGCAGTTCAAGGCCGACTATGCCGATCCGCTGTTCCGCCTGCCGATCACGCTGACCGAGATCCTGCCGATCGGCATCCTCGTCTCGCTGGCGTCGGCGGCGCTGCTGCGCAACGCGCGCTTCCTGCCGGCGCGGCCGCTCCCAGCCTGAGCGCGTCAGCCCTCGAATTCGATCGTCACGCTATCGGCCGAGCGCCTGGCCGGACCATGGTGGACCGCCTCGATATTGTTGCCGTCGGGATCGATCAGGAAGGCGGCATAATAGCCCGGATGATAGGATCGCTCGCCCGGCGCGCCATTGTCGACGCCGCCTGCGGCGAGGCCGGCCCGGTGGAAGGCGTCGACCATGGGCCGGTCGGCGGCCTGGAAGGCGAGATGGTGGCGGCCGGTGAGCCGGCCCTGCGCCGCCGCGCTGTCGGCGGTCGAGACGAACAGTTCGTCGGCCCAGAAATAGTCGGCGCCCGATCCGGCGATGGGGATGCCGAGCACGTCGAATATCGCTGTGTAGAAGCGCCGGCTGGCGTCGAGATCGACGACGACAAGCTGGATATGATCGATCAGCCGGCCGCGTTCGAGGCGTTGGGTTTCCATGGTCCTGCTCCTGTGTGTCGGGATAACCGGGCGGGGGACCGGCGGTTCCACCGTCCGTCGCGGGCGCGGGAACCATTCGCCGCCGCCGGGCGTCCTGCGGCCGACGACCGAAAAGCGGCTTAGGCGAGGCCCCGCCATGATCCGACCAAGCGACTGGATGTCCCTGGCTTTCGACGGTTGGCGCCTCGGCGCCGAGGCATCGGCGGTGATCGCGATGCGGCTCGCCAAGCTCGCCGCAGGCGACGCCGCCGCGATGGTCGAGGCGCAGCGCATGATCGCCGAGAAGGTGGAGGCGGCTGTCGCCCTGCAAAGCGGCGCGCTGGCCGGGCGGCTGGGAACGACGCCGGCCCGGCGCGCGAAGGCGACGATCGGCCATTACCGCCGGGCGGTGGCGAAGAACCGGAAACGGCTGCGACGCGGGCGCTGAACCCGCCCGGGCCGGCCAGGCAGCCCGGTCCGGCGGTAGAGCCATCACCGCCGGGCCGGGCGCCACTCCAGAGAAGGTGGGGGCGATTCCCCTGCGCCCCCATACGCCTACGCAACCACTCGGACGCCATGCAACGCCGGACACCGGGCTACTATGGTTGACGGAGCGCGGCAGTGATGCGCGTCACAGTCGCGAAAAACCGCTACGGACGATGGTTGACGCGAGCGCTTGACCCAGGGGCCGGCGCCACCCACATTCGCGTCATGGACAAGGTCGACCTCAGCGACGCCGAATGGCGCGAGAAGCTCAGCCCCGAGCAATATCATGTGCTCCGCCAGGCCGGGACCGAGCGTGCCTTCACCGGCAAATATTGGAACACCAAGGACGCCGGCAGCTATCGCTGCGCCGGCTGCGGCGAGTTGCTGTTCGACAGCGATACCAAGTTCGATTCGGGCTGCGGCTGGCCCAGCTTCACCGCCCCGGCCGAGGGCGAGGTGGTGACCGAGCATCGCGACACCAGCCATGGCATGATCCGCACCGAAGTCCGCTGCGCTCGGTGCGAGGGGCATCTCGGCCATGTCTTCCCCGACGGGCCCGGCCCGACCGGGCTGCGCTACTGCATCAACTCGGCATCGATCGACTTCGAGAAGAAATGAGGCAGGGAGCCGGCGTTCATCGCCCCGTCATCGCTCCTGGTCGATAGGGCTGGACGATCGGTCGAAATCGGGGGCGTTCCGCTTGGCAGAGTCGGGGATAAAGGCTAATCGGACGGTCGCGCATGTCGACCAAACCGAACCCCAGGAAAAAGCCTAGCCGTATGGGCTGGCTCCGCACCCTCTTCAAGATCGGCCTTTTCACCGCGCTCGCCGGCCTCGGCGCGCTGGTGATCGCCGTGCTGATCGCGATGGCCTCGCTGCCCGGCTTCGAGGAGCTGAAGTCGAGCCCGAACGGGCAGACGGTGCGCGTCCGCGCCGCCGACGGATCGGTGATCGTCGCGCTCGGGCCGAGCTATGGCGACTGGCTGCCGATCGCGCAGATCCCCGATCCGATGAAGAAGGCGATGGTCGCGGTCGAGGACCGGCGCTTCTACATGCATCCCGGCATCGACCCGATCGGCATGGCCCGCGCCGCCTGGGTCGGCTTCCAGCGCAAGGGCGAGGGCCGCCGCCTGCAGGGTGCGTCGACGATCACCCAGCAGCTCGCCCGCAACATCTTCCTGACCAACGCCTACAGCTTCGGCCGCAAGTTCCGCGAGGTGATCCTGGCACTGGCGATGGAGCGCAAATTCTCGAAGGAGCAGATCCTCGAGCTCTATCTCAACCGGGTCTATTTTGGCGGCGGCGCCTATGGCATCGACGCCGCGGCGCGCAAATTCTTCGACCATTCGGCGACCACGCTGAACCTTGGCGAGAGCGCGATCATCGCCGGGCTGGTCAAGGCGCCATCGCATTATTCGCCGACCGCCGACCGCGAAGCCGCGATCGACCGCGCCAAGGTGGTGCTGGAGGTGATGCAGGACGCGGGGGCGATCACGCCGTCCGAGGCCGAAGCTATCGATCTCGACAAGGTGCGCCTCGCCCCCGAGCGCGACCAGAACGCGGTCCGCTACTTCACCGACTGGGCGCTCGCGCAGCTGGACGATCTGGTCGACGAGCAGGTCCAGCCGATCGACGTGTGGACGACCATCGATCCGGTGATGCAGAAGGCCGCCGACGCGGCGATCCGCGCCAATGCCCCGCCGGGCGCGCAAGGCGCGCTGGTCGCGCTCGATCGCGACGGCGCGGTCCGCGCGATGGTTGGCGGGCGCGACTATGTCAGCTCGATCTACAACCGCGCGACCCAGGCAGAGCGGCAGCCCGGCTCCGCCTTCAAGCTGTTCGTATATCTGGCGGCGATGGAGGCCGGGATGAAGCCCGACACGCCCGTCACCGACGAGCCGATCGACATCGACGGCTGGAGCCCGCGCAACAGCAACCGCGAATATGCAGGCCCGATCGACATCCGCACCGCCTTTGCCTTCTCGGTCAACACCGTGGCCGCCAAGATCGGCCAGCAGGTCGGCTTCGACACCGTCGCCGACATGGCACACCGCTTCGGCATCGGCACCAAGCTCAACACCCATCCGTCGATGGTGCTCGGCACCTCCGACGTGCGGCTGATCGACATGACCCGCGCCTTTGCCGCAGTCGCGCGCAAGGGCGTAGCCGTGGTTCCCTATGGCATCGTCAAGGTGACTACCGCCAAGGGCGACCTGCTCTACGAGCATCGCGCCGACGACAATCGCGTGCTGGTCGCGCCCTGGGTCGCCGCCGAGGTGACCGACCTGCTCCAGACCGCGGTCAACACCGGCACCGCGCGCGCCGCGCAGATCGGCCGCCCGGTCGCGGGCAAGACCGGCACCACCTCGTCGAACAAGGACGGCTGGTTCCTGGGCTTCTCGTCGGGCATCACCGCGGGCGTGTGGATGGGCCGCGATGACGCCAAGACGGTCGGCGGCCTGCAGGGCGGCCGCGCGCCCGCCCGCGCCTTCGCCGATTTCATGCGGGTCGCGGTCGCCAAACGCCCGGTCGAGCCGTTCGAGACGCAGGTGACGCTCCCCGAATTCCAGATAGAGCCCGACGACGAGGCCTTCTTCGGCGCGCCCGACGACAGCTTCGTCAACCCCGACGGCTTGCCCGCGGACCAGGATATCGAACCGCAGGCCGACCCCGAGGACGGTTTCGAGCCCCAGGCGACGGCCCCGGTAGCCCCGGCTGCGGCGCCTCCTCGCGTCCAACCGGGCGCACCGCCGTCCACCCAGCCGCGCCCGCAGCAGCAACAGCGTCCCTCGCTCGGCTCGGATTTCCTGAGCGGCATCGACCAGCCCCGCCGCAACGCGGACCGTCCGCGGCCCTGATCTCCGTCATGCCGGCAGGGGCCGGCATCTCGGCAGGGAGGAGAAAGGTCGAGGCAGGAGCCGCCCGAGATTCCCAACCCCCGCCGGGACGATGGGTCAGGCCTCGCGCCCCAGCCAGTAGAGCTCACGCCCGCGGCGGCGCAGCCAGCCGCGCTCGGGCATCGGGTCGCGGCCCAGCAGCCGTTCGACGGCGGCGTGGAAATCGGGGCTGTGGTCCATGTGCAGGCGGTGCGCGACCTCATGCGCGACCGTCGCCTCGAGCACTTGGGGCGGGGCGAGGATCAGCCGCCAGCTGTACCGGATGTCGCCGCTCGCCGAGCAGCTTCCCCAGCGCGCGCGCGGATCGCCGACCGAGACCCGGCCGATCGTAACCCCGGCGATCGCCCCGAAGCGCGCCGTCTCCGCTTCCAGCCGGGCGAGCGCCTGCGCGCGCAGCCAGCGGATCACCCGCGCCGCGAGCATGTCGGCGGGCGGCGGCACGACCAGCCGATCACCTATCCGGCGGACGATCCGTCCGCCGTCGCCCAGCTCGATCGTCAGCCGCTCGCCCGCCACGTCGATGGCCAGGCCCGGCACGATCGGCCGCGCGACCGGCAGCGCGCCGAGCGCCTCCTCGATCCAGTCGCGCTTGCTCTCGACCCATTTGAGCGCCTGGCGCAGTGACGCCTGGGCGGGCAGCACCAGCCGGACCCCACCATCGCGCGGATCGACGCTGAGCCGCATTCGCCGCGCCTGCGCCATGCGCCGCACCTCGAGCGGACGACTGCGCCCGCCCGCTTCGAACAGCATCACTGGCTCGGGCTTGCGGCGGAAGATCATGCGCGGGAGTCTAGCGCCTTATCATGTCGGTTGGAATCGGGCTGGTCATCACCGGTCATGCTGAGCGCGTTTCAGCATGGCGGCCTTTCGTAGGGATGCGGCATCCCTACGAAACCTCTACAGATCGCGGTCGACCAGATGATGTTCGAGGTCGCCGGCCTCATCCTCCGACACGGTCCAGCCGCGCACCGACACGCCGGCCTTGTGGACCGATTCGGGATCGCCGCTGACCAGCGGGTGCCAGTCGGGCAGCGGCTGTCCCTCGTCGAGCAGCCGGTAGGCGCAGGTCGAAGGCAGCCAGTCGATCTCGCGCAGGACGCGTGGGGTCAGCCGCACGCATTCGGGAACGAAGGTGCGGCGGTGCTTATAGTCCTTGCACAGGCCGGTACGGCGATCGAGCAGGCGGCAGGCGACGTTGGTCGCCATCAGTTCGCCCGTCTCCTCGTCCTCCAACTTGTGGAGGCAGCATTTTCCGCAGCCGTCGCACAGCGACTCCCACTCGGCCCGCGTCATCTCGTCGAGCCGCTTGGTCTCCCAGAACGGCTTGTCGTTTGCCATCTACCTTGCCCAGCGCTCGATGTCGGCGGCGACCGCGTCGGCATCCTTGTCCTGGGCCACCAGCGCCAGCGGCTTGCCCTGCGGATCGAACAGCATCGCCTGGCGGCTATGGTCGACCAGATAGCCGGGGGTGCCGGGCGTACCGTCCTGCTTCTTGTAATAGATCGCGAATTCCTTGGCCACGGCGGCGATCTCGGCCTCGCTGCCGGTCAGGCCGATCAGCTTGGGATGGAAGGCGCGGACGAACTGCCTGAGCACCGGCGGGGTGTCGCGCGCGGGATCGACGGTGATGAAGATCGGCTGGATCTTCGCCGCCAGCGCCGGGTTCGACGCCTCGATCTTCCGATATCCCTTCATCAGGGTCTGCACGTCGACCGGGCAGACGTCGGGGCAGAAGGTGTAGCCGAAATAGATCAGCCGGTACTTGCCCGCGAAATCGCCGTCGCTGATCTTGCGGCCGTCCTGGTCGGTCAGGGTGAAGGGGCCGCCGATCTTCGCGTCGGCCAGCGGCGGCGTCTCGGCCGCAGGGCCGCAACCCGACAGGAGCGGCGGTGCCGCGAACAAGAGCAGCGCGGCGAGCGCGCGCGACAGGATCGGATTGTTCATGGTGCGGCCAGCCATGCTTTGCTATTGGCCCAGGCGCAAGGGCGTTTCATAACAGGGACATGCCACATATGATGATCCGCCGCCACCTGCTGGCCGCTGGCGTCGCCGCCACGATCGGTCTCGCCGCCGCACCCGCCGCCGCCCAGTTCTCGGACAGCTACAATTTCCTCAACGCGGTTCGCCAGTCCGACGGGACCAAGGCGACCAAGGCGCTCGAGGGCAATGGCGCGACGCTGGTCAACACGCGCGACTATTCGACCGGCGAGACCGCGCTGATGATCACGATCAAACGGCGCGACCTGACCTGGTCGAGCTTCCTGCTCGGCAAGGGCGCCAACCCCAATGTCCGCGACGCGCAGGGCAATGCCCCGCTCCACGCCGCGGCGCTGCTCGGCTTCACCGAAGGGGCCGAACTGCTGCTGGGCCGTCGGGCGCAGGTCAATATGGCCAACAACAGCGGGGAGACGCCGCTGATCATCGCCGTGCAGCAGCGCAACGTGCCGATGGTCCGCCTGCTGCTGATGAACGGCGCCGACCCGAAGATCGCCGATCGCATCGCCGGCAAGTCCGCCCGGGACTATGCCTCCGAAGACCCGCGCGGCAGCGCCGTGCTCAAGGTGATCGACGAGACCAAGTCGACCGTCGCGCCAAAGAAGAACATCGCGGGGCCGGGGCTTTAAGCCTGGAATAGCGGCCGGTCGAGCAGCAGATGGACGAGCGGATAGGGGCGCCCCTGTCCGTCGCGGTCCGAGCGGCCGGTCGGCACGAAGCCGAGCCGCCGATAGAAGCCCACCGCCTGCCCGTTCTGCTCATTGACGTCGGTGGTGACCGCACCGTGCAGCGCCGCCGCATGATCGACCAGCGCGCGGCCGACGCCGGCGCCGCGATGCCGCGGATCGACGAACAGCGCCTCCATGTGCGAATCGTTCATCAGCAGGAAGCCGATCGCGTGGTCGTCTTCGCCGACCGCCAGCCAGAGCGGCGCGCCCGGCAGGAATTCCGCGACCTCACGGCCGATCGCGGCGCGATCCTCAGGCGTCAGGAAATCATGGGTGGCGTCGACCGCATCGCCCCAGATCTCCACCGCGCGGGCGCCTTCCGCGGGTCGCATCGGCCTGATCCTGATCATCGGCGCGGCTGATAGCGGCGCTGGCAGGCGCCGGCAACGGGTCCGGAGCCTCTCCTATACGCAGCTTTCCGGAAACGGGTCGAGGTCGCCCCACAACCGGCGCGCGGCGCGACGGGCGAAGCGGAGGGTTTCGGCCTTGCGGCGTGCGCCCGGCAGCGGGCGGTGGAGCGGTTCGCGCAGGACCGCGGCCTCGTAGCGGTCGGCGACGATCAGCCCGCAGCAGTCGGGGCGGAACGGGTCGGTGCCGAACGGCGACAGATCGAACCCGCCGGGCACCGCCCAGAAGAAACGGTCGCAATAGTCGAGGTAGAAGGGCCATTTGGCGTCACCGAGCAGGTCGGCGCGCGACACCTTGATCTCGACGATGGTGATGCAGCCCTTCGCGTCGATCGCCATGATATCGGCGCGCCGGCCGTTGCCGAGCGGAACCTCGGGCAGCGGAGTCAGCTCGGCCTGAAGGAACATCCGCGCCACCCCACGCGCGACATCGGCCGCAACCATCGGGGCGAGCGAATCGATCGAGTCGGGGGCACTGGCCATGGTTCGGAAATAGAACATTGCGGGAACGATGGGAAGGCCCGTCGTCAGAGCAACACCTCGCCGGCGATACGCCCGGCCTCGGGATGATCGATCTCGACCGCCCATAGGTCGGGGTCGGAGCGCCGCCGCCGCGCGACATAGTCGCCGGCGGCGCCCGGTTCGTCGGGATCGGCGGGCCCGACCGGCTCGAGGCCATGTCCGCCCTCGAACCGCCACACCCGCTCGACGATCGCGCCGAGCACGCCGCGATCGGCCAGCAGCAGCAGGATCGCGCCGGCGATCGCGTCGCCGCGATGGATGACCATCGCCGATCCGCCCTCGGCCTCGATCCGGCGGATCAGCGCCGAGACCAGCAGCCCGGACGCCGCCCGCGGCTCGGTCATAGGCGCGCGTAACCCGGCAGGGTAGCGAGCGGGATGCGCGATCGCATGAAGGTCCCGGTGCCCCGCGCGACCTCCTCCCCCTCCGCGTCGATCAGCCGCGCGTCGGCGACCAGCACGCGGCGGCGGCCGTTGACCCAGCGGCCCTCGGCGGTCACCGGTCCCTCCTTCATCGGCCGGGTGAGCAGCAGGTTGAAGGCGGTGGTGAGCAGGAAGAAATCGTTGACCAGGCTGTTCGCCGCATAGAAGGCGGCATCGTCGAGCATCTTGAAATAGGTGGTGCCGTGCGCCGCGCCGGCGGCGTGGAAATGAACCGGATCGACGGTGAAGTGGATTCGCGACACCCCTTCGCCACCGATCTCCAGCCGCGACTGGAACAGTCGGTTGATCGGCGCCGCCGCATAGAGCGACTCGAGCGCGCGATAATGCGCTTCCGCCCCGGTCTCGCCGCTCATCGCCCGATTCCCATCGGCGGCGTCAGGCCGCGTGCCGGGCCTCGCCGGCCGCGAACAGCGCGTAGAGCGCATCGTCCGACCCGGCGCCGCGGAGCTTCGCGACGAACGCCTTGTCGCGCATCCGCCGGCTGACGCGGGCGAGCGCCTTGAGATGCTCGACCCCGGCGTCGACCGGCGAGAGCAGCAGGAAGACCAGGTCGACCGGCAGGTCGTCGATCGCCGCGAAGTCGATCGGATTGGCGAGTCGGGCGAACAGGCCGACGACTCGATCGAGTCCCTCGATCTTGCCGTGGGGAATCGCGACGCCGCCACCGAAGCCGGTCGATCCCAGCCGCTCGCGCTCCACCAACCGTTCGACGATCACCCGCGCCTCGCCGTCGACGAGCTTCGCGGCGACGCCCGCAAGCTGCTGGAACAGGGCCTTCTTGTTGGGGACGACCAATGCGGCCTGCACCGCCTGAGGCGATAGCAGGTCGCTCAGGTCGTCCATCGATTTGTTGTCAGTCATTCGACGGGGTTCGCTATTCCTTATCCGGCCGCCCGGCTCGGCTCCACCCAGCCGATCGTGCCGTCGGTGCGCCGATACACCATATTGAAGGCGCCCGTACCAGAATTTCGGAAGAGAAGCGCGGTCGTATTTCGAAGGTCGAGCATCATCACCGCGTCGGACACGCTGGCGTCGGGAACGTCGACCCGCGTTTCGGCGATGATCACCGGGCTGTCGCCGGCGGCCTCGTCCTCGCTCGGCGCCTCGAACACGGTATAGCCAGCATTCTCGTCGATCGCGTCGACGAGCTGCGGCGTCGCGGGAACCCGCGACTTGAGCCGGTTCATATAGCGGCGGAGCTGGGTTTCGATCCGGTCGGCGGCCTGGTCGAAGGCCGGATGCGCATCCATCGCCTGGCCCGATCCCTTCAGGATCACGCCGTGCATGACATGGGCGACGATGTCGCAGGAAAAACCGTTGCCGTGCTGGCCGCGCCCGAAGGTCACATGGGCGGAGAGGCTTCGGGAGAAGAATTTGTCGGCGATCGCGTGGAGCCGGGTCTCGACATGGGTCCGGAGGGCGTTGCCCGTATCAACCTGATGTCCCGAAACACGAATTTCCATGGCAATTCTCCAACTTCTGGTGTGCCGGTGGTGGACCGCCCCGTGGCTTGCCGCCATCCGGACATTATCGGATTGTCTTCTCAGCCCGTTGCACCCTCCAACCAGAGCGGCGCATCAAGCTTCTCAACAAAGGCCTTGTGTCGTTCCAGTTCCTCCTCGCTCGCAAAATGGGGGCGGATCGCCCGGATCGTCCTGCTCGCCGCCACGACCGCACGGGGGGTGGCGACGACAACGACCTCCTCGACCACGGCCTCGCCGATCGACAGGCCGATCTGGCGGCCGCCGGTCAGCTCGACATAGAGTTGGGCAAGGAGCTGTGCATCGAGCAGCGCGCCATGCTTGACCCGGTGGCTGCGGTCGATCCCGTAGCGGCTGCACAATGCGTCGAGGCTGTGCTTGGCGCCCGGGTGGATCTTGCGGGCGATCTGCAGCGTGTCGACCATCCGGCCCATGTCGACGATCGGCCGGCCGCAGGCGCCCAGCTCCCAGTTGAGGAAGCCGAAGTCGAAGCTGGCATTATGCGCGACCAGCGGTGCGTCGCCGATGAAGTCGAGCAGCTCCTCGACCTTGTCGGCGAACAGCGGCTTGTCGCTCAGGAAGCGTTCGGACAGGCCGTGGACCTGTTCGGCCTCGAACGGCATCGGCCGCTGCGGGTTGAAATAGCAGTGGAAGCTGTTGCCAGTTTCGACCCGGTTGACCAGTTCGACGCAGCCTATCTCGACCAGCCGATCGCCCGTTGCGGGGTTCAGGCCGGTTGTTTCGGTGTCGAAGACGATTTCACGCATGCCGGCAATATCGGACTCCGCGCGCGGTGAGGCAAGAGACGAGATGACGGACGGCCCCACGGGTCCGGTCGATCGTGCCGCCCGTGTCGATCACCATGTCGGCGCGCGCGCGCTTCTGGTGATCGGGCAGTTGCAGCGAGCGGATATGCTTGAGTTTCAACGGATTCATTCCCGGCCGCGCGAGCACCCGGCGGGCCTGCTTCCACGCCGGGGCCGACACCACGGCGATCGCGTCGACCTGTCGCCAGCCCTTCTTCTCGAACAGCAGCGGGATGTCGAGCACCACCAGCGGGCGCGATCGGTGCCGTCGGAGGAAGAGTCGGCGCGACTCGACCAGTGCGGGATGGATGATCCGTTCGAGTCGGTGGAGCGCCGCCTTGTCGCCGAGCACCGCCTTGCCGAGCACCGTACGGTCGATGCCGTGCGGCCCCGCCGTGCCGGGAAAGGCCGCCTCGATCGCCGCGACCAGCTTGCCGCCGCGGCCCTGGAGGCGGTGGACCTCGGCATCGGCGTCGTAGACCGGGACACCGAGGCGGCGGAACATCGCCGCCACGGTCGACTTGCCCATGCCGATCGATCCGGTGAGGCCGAGGACGATCATCGCGACCCCGTGCCTCAGCCGACCAGCAGCGCGCGCAACGCGTCGTCCGCGTCGCGCGGCGCGGGCCGGCCGAAGAAGCGCTCGAACGCCGCCGCCGCCTGGCCGATCAGCATGTGAAGCCCGTCGATCGTCCGCAGCCCCCGGCGCTTCGCCTCGGCAAGCAGCGGGGTTTCGAGCGGGGCGTAGACGATGTCGTAGATCACCGCGTTGGGCGGGACATGGCTGAAGTCGAGCGCCAGCGGCGGCTGTCCGCTCATGCCGAGCGAGGTGGTGTTGACGACAAGGTCGAGGATGCCTTCGCGGTCGTCGAACGGGAAATCGGTCGGGTGGGCGAAGATCTCGATCGGCGCGATCAGGCGCTCGTCGGGCTCGAACGCTTCCCGCAGCGAACGCGCCTTGGCGAGGTCGCGGGCAGCGATGACGATGGTGAAGCCATGGTCGTGGAGCGCCAGCACCACCGCCTTGGCCGCGCCGCCGGTGCCGAACACCCGCGCCATGCGGAACAGGTGCTGCTGCGCGAGCAGCGGTTGGATCGGCTCCAGGAATCCCGCATAATCGGTGTTGTAGCCGACCAGCTCGCCATGCTCCGGCACCACCGTGTTGACCGCGCCGATCCGCTCGGCGGCGGGATCGATCCGGTCGATCAGCTTCATCACCGCCTGCTTGTGCGGGATGGTGACGTTGCAGCCGCGCCAGGCGGGATCGCGGCGGCGCTCCTCGAAGTAGATCCAAAGGTCTTCGGGCTTCACATGCGCCGCGCGATAGTCCGCTGCGAGTCCGGCCCGGTCGAGCCAGAATTTGTGGATCGTCGGCGACTTCGAATGGCCGATCGGATCGCCGATCACCTCTGCGAATGGCAGTTCGCTCATGACGGCATCACCCCCCGAAGGCGCAGATAGTCGAGCAGCGGCAGCAGCGGCAGCCCCAATATGGTGAACTGGCTGCCCTCGATCCGCGCAAAGAGCTGGGCGCCGCGTCCCTCGATCCGGTAGCCGCCGACGCAATGGCCGATCTCGGGCCATTCGGCATCCAGATAGGCGTCGACGAACGCCTCGCCGAGCGGCCGGACGTGGAGGATCGCAGTATCGACATGGCGCCACACCGGCGCGCCGCCCTCGCAGATCACCGCCGCGCTGTGGAGCTTGTGGCGCTTGCCCGACAGCCGCAGCAGCAGGTCGCGCTGCGCCGCGCGCGTCTCGGCCTTGTCGATCATCGTGCCGTCGTCGAACGCAACGGTCGAATCGCAGCCGAGCACCAGGTCGGTCGGATGGCGCCGCGACAGCTTGGTCGCCTTGAGCTCGGCCAGCGCGTCGGCGAGATTGCGTGGCGACACACCCTCGGCACGCAGGCCGGCCTTCATGGAATCCTCGTCGACCCCGGCCGCCATCGCGGTGAACGGTACCCCAGCGGCATCGAGCATCCCCCGCCGCGATGCGGATTGCGAGGCGAGGATCAGCATGGCTGCGCCTCCCGTCCCCTCGTTCCGGGGAGGAACGGAGCCGGAGTGTCCCTCACTTCGCTTCTTCCTTCGCCGAGCGTTCGTTGACGAGATTGATGATCGCGGCCGCCGTCTCCTCGATCGAGCGGCGGGTGACGTCGATCACCGGCCATCCCTGGTCGGAGAAGATGCGCCGCGCGAAGCTCAGTTCGGCGGCGACCTTCTCATGGTCGACATAGGCGGTCTCGGGCGACTGGTTGAGCGACAGCAACCGGTTGCGGCGGATCTGGACGAGCCGCTCGGGGCTGGTGGTCAATCCGACGATCAACGGGTGGACCAGCGCGTAGAAGGAGGGCGGCGGCGGGGATTCGACCACCAGCGGCACATTGGCGACCTTGTAGCCGCGATTGGCGAGGTAGATCGAAGTCGGCGTCTTCGACGATCGCGATACGCCGGTCAGGATGATGTCCGCCTCCTCCCAGTCCTCGGAGGCGATGCCGTCGTCATGCGCGATCGTGTACTGGATCGCCTCGACCCGCGCATAATAGGCGGCATCCAGGATGTGCTGCCGTCCCGGCCGGGCAAGCGCCTGCTGGCCGAGCAGCTGCGACAAGGCGTCGATCACCGGATCGAGGGCCGAGACGCTGGGCAGACCGAGCGCGTGGCACCGCGATTCGAGCCGGGTGCGGATGTCGTTGTTGACCAGGGTGAAGATCACCAGCCCCGGCCGCTGCGCGATTTCGAGAAGGATGCGGTCGAGGTGCCCCTGGCTGCGCACCATCGGCCAGAAATGCTTGATCGTCTCGACTCCCTCGAACTGGGCGAGCCCCGCCTTGGCGATGTTCTCGAGCGTCTCGCCGGTCGAATCCGACAGGAGGTGGAGATGGAGGCGGATCATCGATCGTTTGATCCACTGACGTGGAGCGCGATACCCAAGGGGACGGATCTGTGGAAAACCATGCGGATGGAGCTAGCGGAAGGGCGGGGACGCTTTCAAGCGGCGGATTCATCCCCGCTGACCGAGCCGATCTCCGGCGATCCATCCACAGGGGATAGGATCGATCCACAGGCTGTGGATAATGGGAATGGCGTGAGGGACTCGGAAGGGCGCCGCGATTCCGCGTGAGTCAAGCTGTTGGCAATCGCGCCAACTGTGAATAAACCCCGGCACCCAACGCCCTACAAACCTCTTCAGTTCCTCTTCAAAGAATCAATAAGGAAGATAATGGCTGCCCTTCCCGCCGAGACGCGCCCCCTGCTCGCCGTGCTCCGGGGTGAGCGCCGCGATCCCCCGCCGGTCTGGCTCATGCGCCAGGCTGGCCGCTATCTTCCCGAATATCGCGCGCTGCGGGAAACCAAGGGCGGCTTCCTCGAGCTGGCCTATGACAGCGACGCCGCAGCCGAGATCACCTTGCAGCCGATCCGCCGCTTCGGCTTCGACGGCGCCATCCTCTTCTCCGACATCCTGATCATTCCGCACGCGCTGGGCCAGGACCTGCGCTTCGAGGCGGGCGAGGGGCCACGCCTGTCGCCAACCCTGGTCGACCGGACGCTCGCCGATCTCGAACCGGTGCCGGCGCGGCTCGAACCGATCTACGGCACCGTCCGCCGGGTCCGCGCGGCGCTGCCGTCCGAGACGACCTTCCTCGGCTTCGCGGGCAGCCCATGGACCGTCGCCACCTATATGGTGGCCGGGCAAGGCAGCCGCGAGCAGGCCGAGACACGGCGCAAGGCCTATCGCGATCCTTCCGGCTTCCAGGCGATCGTCGACGCGCTGGTCGATGCCACTGCCGACTATCTGTCGAAGCAGATCGAAGCGGGAGTCGACGCGGTGCAGCTGTTCGACAGCTGGGCTGGCAGCCTCGCCCCGCGCGAGTTCGAACGCTGGGTGATCGCCCCCACCGCCGAGCTGGTCCGCCGGCTTCATGCGCGGCATCCGGGCGTGCCGGTGATCGGCTTTCCGAAGGGTGCGGGTGGCAAGCTCCCCGCCTATGCGCGTGAGACCGGCGTCGACGCGGTCGGGCTCGATGAGACCGTCGACCCGGCCTGGGCCCACGCCAACCTGCCCCAGGGATTGACTGTGCAAGGCAATCTCGACCCGCTCGCGCTGGTATCGGGGGGCGAGGGGCTCGACGCCGCGGTCGATGCGATCCTGGGGGCTTTCCCCGGGCGCCCGCATGTGTTCAACCTGGGACACGGAATCCTGCTCGACACGCCGATCGCCCATGTCGAGCGGCTGCTCGCGCGAGTCAGGGGATGAGGCCATGACGACGATGATGGGTTTTCTGGGCAACGCCTACCCCTGGGTGAAGGCGGCGCACCTCATCTTCGTCATCTTCTGGATGGCGGGGCTGTTCATGCTGCCCCGCTTCTTCATCTACCACCATGCCGCGGCGCCGGGATCGGCCGAGGACCGCGCGTGGATCGAGCGCGAGCGGCGGTTGCGCTCGATCATCATCACCCCGGCGATGATCCTGGTCTGGCTGTTCGGACTGATGCTGGCGTTCGACCAGGCGCTGTGGAGCGTCCACTGGTTCCAGGCGAAGTTCGCCACCGTCTTCCTGCTGTCGGGTTTCCACGGCTGGGCGGTCGGCTATGGCCGGCGGATGGCGGCGGGCTACCGCGCCCCGTCGGACAAGGCACTGCGCTTCATGAACGAGATTCCCGGCATCGCCACGGCGGTGATCGTGATCCTGGTGATCGTCCGGCCGTTCTGAGTCGCCACCACCTGCGAACCATCGCCGGACTCTTGACTTGAACCCGGGCCGCGCTTACCTCCCGGCCAAGAACAGGCCCGCCGTTCGAGCGGGGACCCTTTCTCCTGCCAAAAACCGAAGCGGCTCCTTTCCCATCGCCGCCCGAGACTTCTCCCGACCGATCTGAAGACCCAGACCAGGAATTCCCTCGATGCACCTGAAGGACCTCAAGAAGAAGAGCCCCGCCGATCTCGTCAGCATGGCCGAGGAGCTCGGAGTCGAGGGCGCGTCGACGATGCGCAAGCAGGACCTGATGTTCGCCATCCTCAAGGTCGAGGCGGAGAATGGCGAGCAGATCATGGGCGAGGGCACGATCGAGGTGCTGCCCGACGGCTTCGGCTTCCTGCGCAGCCCGGAGGCGAACTATCTCGCCGGTCCCGACGACATCTACGTCTCGCCCAACCAGGTGCGGAAGTTCGGCCTGCGCACCGGCGACACCGTCGAAGGCGAGATTCGCGCACCCAAGGACGGCGAGCGCTATTTCGCGCTGACCCGGTTGGCGTCGATCAACTTCGACGATCCCGACGTGGTCCGCCACCGCGTCAACTTCGACAATCTCACCCCGCTCTATCCGGAAGAGAAGCTGCGGCTCGACACGCTCGACCCGACCGTCAAGGACAAGTCGGCGCGCGTCATCGACATCGTCTCGCCGCAGGGCAAGGGCCAGCGCGCGCTGATCGTCGCGCCGCCGCGCGTCGGCAAGACGGTGCTGCTCCAGAACATCGCCAAGGCGATCACCGACAACCATCCGGAGGTCTTCCTGATCGTGCTGCTGATCGACGAGCGGCCCGAGGAAGTCACCGATATGCAGCGTTCGGTGAAGGGCGAGGTGATCAGCTCGACCTTCGACGAGCCGGCGCAGCGCCACGTCCAGGTCGCCGAGATGGTGATCGAGAAGGCCAAGCGCCTCGTCGAGCACAAGAAGGACGTGGTGATCCTGCTCGACTCGATCACCCGTCTCGGCCGGGCCTACAACACCGTGGTTCCCTCGTCGGGCAAGGTGCTGACCGGCGGTGTCGACGCCAATGCTCTGCAGCGGCCGAAGCGCTTCTTCGGCGCCGCGCGCAACATCGAGGAGGGCGGATCGCTCTCGATCATCGCCACCGCGCTGATCGACACCGGCAGCCGCATGGACGAGGTGATCTTCGAGGAATTCAAGGGCACCGGCAATTCGGAGATCGTGCTCGACCGCAAGGTCGCCGACAAGCGCATCTTCCCGGCGATGGACGTCGGCAAGTCGGGCACTCGCAAGGAAGAGCTGCTGGTCGACAAGGGCAAGCTGTCGAAGATGTGGGTGCTCCGTCGCATCCTCATGCAGATGGGCACCGTCGACGCGATGGAGTTCCTGCTCGACAAGATGAAGGATTCGAAGACCAACGAGGATTTCTTCGACTCGATGAACCAATAAGCGGGAAGGGAGCGGCGCTTGGGGGGGCTGACCGACTGGACCTACAAGCGCTTCTGGGCGCATGTCGAGCATCCCTATCGC
Source organism: Rhizorhabdus histidinilytica (assembly GCF_900167915.1). Taxonomy (GTDB): domain Bacteria; phylum Pseudomonadota; class Alphaproteobacteria; order Sphingomonadales; family Sphingomonadaceae; genus Rhizorhabdus; species Rhizorhabdus histidinilytica. The sequence continues at coordinate 358,527 of NZ_FUYM01000005.1, forward strand.
CGCCTGCGCCGCCGGTTGCTCGAACTGGCCGGCCCCGGCCTGACCATCCTCGACGCGGGCTGCGGCCACACCGCGCCCAACCTCCAGGAGCTGCGCGACAGCGGCGCGACGCTGATCGGCGTCGACCTCGTCCATCTCGAGCCGCAGCCGGGCATGGAGCTGATCGAGGCCGATCTTGGCCGGATTCCGCTGCCCGACGCCTCAGTCGACCTGATCTATTCGCGTTCGGTGATGGAGCATGTCGTCGATCCCGACGCGGTCTATGGCGAGGCGGCGCGGCTGCTCAAGCAGGGCGGGCGCTGGATCTTCCTTACCGCCAACCGCTGGGACTATGTCTCGATCGTCTCGCGGCTGACCCCCAACCGCTTCCACGCCGGCATCGTCCGCCGCTTCGAGGGCCGGGACGAGATCGACGTCTTCCCGACCGCCTACCGCACCAACGACCGTAGCCAGATCGCCCATTACGCGGCCGCGCATGGCTTCCGCATCGACGCGTTCGAGCGGCACGGCCAATATCCGGCGATGTTCTACCGGGTAGGCCCGCTCTTCCTGCTCGCCACCTTCTTCGAGAAGGCGGTGATCAAGCTCCCCTTCCTCGCCGGCCTGCGCGGCTGGCTCTATGTCGAGCTGGTCAAGCGCTAGATATTCAGGCCGTCCGCCGTCGCGCATTGATCCGCAGGATCCGGCGGAATTTCGGGCATTGTAGCTGATCGGGCTCGGGACAGGCGGCGGCATGCCGCAGGCCGTCGCGCAGCATGCCGAGCCGGCGGATCATGCGGTCGAGCTCGTCCGCCTTGTCGAGCAGTTTCGCCCGATCGATGTGCGGTGCCGCGTCGGGACGGACCATCGGCACGATGTCGTCGAGCGGGAATCCGGCGGCGCGGCCGAGCGCGATGAGGTCGAGCCTTTCGAGCACGCCGGGATCGAACAGCCGCCGCAGCCCGCGCCGGCCGATCGCGGCGATCAGCCCGCGTTCCTCATAATAGCGCAGCGTCGATGCGGGGACGCCCGATCGCTTCGCCACCTCTGATATGTCCAGGTCGCGCATGGTCTTGACCTCAAGCCGGCTTGAGGTGGCAAGCTAGGCCAAAGTCGATTCGCGGACAATGCAGGAGAAGGTAATGACCGATGCCGAGACGGTGCGCGCCGAGCAGCAGGCGCTGTGGAACGGGATTGCCGGACAGGCCTGGGTCGACGAGCAGGCGCTGCTCGACCGGCTGTTCGCGCCGTTCGCGGCGCTGCTGGCCGAGGCGGCGCACGAGGTCCATGGCGGGCGGGTGCTCGACGTCGGCTGCGGGACGGGGGCGACGACGTTGGCGATCGCAGCGGCGCTTGGACCCGGCGGGGAGTGCGTCGGCGCCGATATTTCGGGTCCGATGATCGACTTGGCGCGGGCGCGTGCGGAACGGGCCGGGGTCGCCGCAGCTTTCGTCCAGGCCGACGTCGAAAGCCATGATTTCGCCCGGGCGAGCTTCGACCTCGTCATCTCTCGCTTCGGGGTGATGTTCTTCGGCGATCCGGTGCGGGCCTTCGCCAATCTGCGGAGGGCGGTGCGGGATGGCGGCGGCCTTGTCCTGCTGGCATGGCGCGGCACCGACGAGAACGGTTTCATGACCGCGGCCGAGCGCGCCGCGGCGCCCCTGCTGCCGCCGCAACCGCCGCGTGACCCCGGTGCGCCCGGCCAGTTTGCCTTCGCCGATCCCGATCGGGTGCGCGCGATCCTGACGGCGGCCGGCTGGACCGGGGTGGAGATCGAGCCGGTCGACGTCGATTGCACCATGTCCGACGCCGAACTCGACAATTATGCGGTCCGCCTCGGCTCGCTCGCGCGGGTCCTGCCAACCCTCGACGAGGCGCTGCGGGCCCGCGTCGTCGCGGCGGTGCGGGCGGGATTCAATCCCTATCGCCACGACGGCCAGGTGCGCTTCACCGCGGCCTGCTGGCTGATCCGCGTCCGTCCGGCCCGTCCGACGGGCTGATCACGGTTACAGGCTCGACAGCGACCCGCTTTCGATTAGGGAGGGGGGAATGATCGATCTCTGGAATCATATCGTCGCGGATTTCTCCAACATCACCAGCCCGGCGGCGATGGCCGCCTTCGTGCAGGTGCTGATGATCGACATCATGCTGGCCGGCGACAATGCGATCGTGGTCGGTGCGCTGGCGGCGGGGCTGCCCGCCGACCAGCGGCGCAAGGTGATCCTGATCGGCATCATCGCCGCGCTCGTCCTGCGCATCGTCTTCGCGGTCAGCGTCAGCCTGCTGATGGGCATCGTCGGGCTCGTCCTCGCCGGCGGGCTGTTGCTGCTCTGGGTGTCGTGGAAGATGTTCCGCGAGCTGCGTCACGCCGGCGCCCCGGCGGGCGCGGACCCGACCGAGCATGACGGCATCCCGCAGAGCAAGACCTTCCTCGGCGCGGCCTGGGCCGTCGCTGTCGCCGACGTGTCGATGAGCCTCGACAACGTCCTCGCGGTCGCTGGCGCGGCGCGCGAGCATCCCGGCATCCTCGTCATCGGCCTGCTGCTCTCGGTCGCGCTGATGGGCGTCGCCGCCAACCTGATCGCCCGCTACATCGAGCGCTACCGCTGGATCGCATATGGCGGCCTCGCGGTGATCCTCTATGTCGCGGTCAAGATGATCTGGGAAGGCAGCCACCAGGTCTGGCCGCTGATCGCCTGAATCCTCTTCAGTGCCGGCTTTTTCGACGTGGGAAGGCGCTTTCCCGCGCCGATTCATGTTGCAATGCTTTACGATTCTCATCTTGTTAGATCTTATAGTATTGGTGAACTGACTTCAGTTTAACGGTATTTTTACTGAAGTGTCGGATTTTTTTACAATTACCGTCCGGGCGATCGCGACGATATTGGCGCGATAACGGCATTTATTACTGGAAAACGCTACGTTCTTCTGATAGGCGACGATCGATGGCGACGTTTGCGCCTATCGGTTGTAGGGATGAAACGATGCGTGGGTTCCGTGCTTTTCCGATCATCGTCGCCGGCTTGATGGCCGTCGCCCATGCAGGGCAAGCGTCTGCCGCGCTGGTCGGCCAGTCGGTCTCGACGGGTATCGCCGCGCTCAAGGAATGGAACGTCGTCTCGTTCAACAACTTCACGTCGTACAACCATGTCGATGGGCGCGTGTTCGCGGGCGGCAGCTTCACTGCCGGCGGCAACTTCACCATCCAGAATAACAACATCCCGTCGTCGAGCTACGGCACCCCGGCGCTGACCGTGGTCGGCAGCGCCGCGCTCAACGGCAGCATCAACGCGGGCGGCGGCATCAGCGTCGGCGGCAGCGTCAGCGGTTCGTTCAACAACAATGGCCAGAACGTCGTCACCTACGGCGGCTCCAGCAGCGCCTGGGCGAACAACACCACTTTCACCAAGGGCGCGTCGGACTTCACCAGCACGCTGCAGAACCAGTCGAACGACATCAAGGCGTCGCTGATCAGCCTCAGCCAGAATCTCGCCGCGCTCGGCAACACCAGCGGGGTGAGCGTCGGCGGCGACAGCAACAACCAGCAGATCACCGTGACCGGCAGCGGCCTTCAGGTGCTCAACTGGTCGGAGGCGATGTTCGAGGGCAACAGCAATCAGCAGCTGCTTGTCAGCCTGCCCAGCGACGCGACGCTGGTCATCAACGTCGCCGGCACCGACATCGACTTCAACCGCAATTTCAACCGTTTCAGCGGTGACAACCGGGTGCTGTTCAACTTCTACGAGGCGAACACGGTCGATATCGGCCGCCAGTTCAGCGGCTCGATCCTCGGCGTCTTCGCCGACATCACCGGCGGCAACAGCGGCAATATCGACGGCACGGTGATCGGCAACAACGTCCGCCAGAATTCGAACGGCGAAATCCACAACAATTATTTCCAGGGTGACCTGTCGAGCATCAACGGCCCCGTGTCGGTCGCGCCCGAGCCGTCGACCTGGGCGATGCTGATCCTCGGCTTCGGCCTGGTCGGTGCGATGATGCGCAGCCGCAACCGCCGGACGCTGGTCATCCAGGCCGCCTGAACGATCCCCCGGATCATCGGACAAAGCAAAGGGCCCGCCTTGGCGGGCCCTTCATTTTTCGATTCCCTGTCTTCCTGGCGGAAACCGGGATGACATCGGGACTCAGGGCAGCAGGACGATCGACCCCGTGGTGCGCCGCCCCTCGAGCGCGCGGTGCGCGTCGGCGGCCTGGTCGAGCGGGAGCCGCAGGCCGATCTCGACACCGAGCTTGCCCTTTTCGAGCATCGCGAACAGGTCGGCGGCGGCGGCGTCCATCTCGGCGCCGGTCGCGACATAGTCGAACGCGCGCGGGCGGGTCAGGAACAGCGATCCGCGCTTGGTCAGTTCGAGCGGGCTGGTCGGCGGGACCGGGCCGGACGCATTGCCGAAGCTGACCATCAGCCCGCGTGGGCGCAGGCTGTCGAGCGAGGCTTCCCAGCTCGCCGCACCGACCCCGTCGAACACCACGTCGACCCCTTCACCACCGGTCGCCGCACGAACGGCGGCGGCGAGTTCGCCATAGGGACAATCGAGCGCGACGTCGGCACCGAGGCCATGTGCGATCGCCGCCTTGTCGGCGTTGCCGGCATGGGCGATCACCCGTACCCCGATCGCCACGAGCCACGGTACCATCAGTCGCCCGACCCCGCCGGCCGCGGCATGGACCAGCGCGGTCTGCCCAGCTTCCATCCGGGCGCAGCCATGGACGAGCGTCTGGACGGTCACGCCCTTGAGCAGTACGGCCGCCGCCGTCTCGTCGTCGATCGCGTCGGGGAGCGCCACCAGGATCGCGGGATCGACATCGGCCCACGTGGCATAGGCACCGGGCTGGGCGGCCATATAGGCGACCCGCTGCCCGATCGCGACCCCGGCGACCCCCGCGCCGATTGCCTCGACCACGCCCGCCGCCTCGACGCCGAGCGGGGCGGGGAGCGGCTGCGGGTAGAGGCCGGTGCGGTGATAGGTGTCGATGAAGTTGACCCCGATCGCGCGGTGCCGGACGCGGACCTTGCCCGCCGCGACGGGCGTGTCCGCCAGCGGCTCGGCCTCGATCACCTCGGGACCGCCGAACCGGCTGGCGACGAGCCTATGGTCGGATGCCCTATGGTCGGACATGCGCGATCAGGCCAGGTGCTGGGCGAAGAAGGCCTCGGTCCGCTCGTCGGCGAGCTGCGCGGCGGCCTCGACGCGGCGCTTGCCCATCGTCGTCGCGAAGCCATGATCGACGCCGGGATAGTCGAACAGCGTCACCTTGGCATGACTGTCGAGCCCCTCGTGCATCTTTCGCTGGACCTCGGCCGGCACAAAGCCGTCGTCGCCCGCGATGTGGAGCGCCAGCGGGTGTGCGATCGCATGCGCCTCGCCGAGCAAGCCGTCGATGCCGACCGCATAATAGCCGACGCTCGCGTTGATGTCGGTACGCGCGGCGGTCATGTAGGCGAGCCGGCCGCCCAGGCAGTAGCCGACCGCGCCGACCTTGCCGCCATGGATCATCGCGCGGGTATCGCGGATCGTCGCCTCGATGTCGCGGATGCCCTGGTCCTGGTCGAACTGGCCGAACAGGTTAAGGCCCTCCTGCATCTCCTCGGGCACATCGGGGTCGAGCTCGATGCCAGGGCGGATCCGCCAGAACAGGTCGGGCGCCACCGCCAGATAGCCCTTCGCGGCCCATTGGTCGCACTTGATGCGGATGCCGTCGTTCACCCCGAAGATTTCCTGGATGACGATGATCGCCGCCTTGGGCTCGGAGACGGGCTGCGAGGTGTAGGCGAGGAATTCGTCGTCGCCGTGCAAGGTCTTGATTTCGGTATAGCTTTTCACAGAAGGCCTCCTCGTCTCTCAGGGCGTCTCTCATGGTCGAGCAACCATGTCTTCGTGATGATCCCGCGTCCGCCGGAATAATGACCGATCGTGCCGCCGCTGCCTACCACCCGGTGACAGGGGACGACGATCGGGAAGGGATTGCGGGCGCAGGCCTGGCCGATCGCGCGCGGCGCCGACCCGGCGATCCGCGCGAGCGCGCCGTAGCTCAGCGTGTCGCCGGACGGGATCGCGGTGATTGCATCGCGCAGCGCCGCCCCGCGCGGCGTCGCGGCGGGGAGCAGCGGCAGCTCGAACGTCGCCGCGCCGTCCTCGAAATAGGCGTGGAGCTGGCGGATCGCCTCGGCCGCCGGTCCCTCCGCCGGCGCGTCGTCGATATCGTCGGGCGCGGTGCGATCGCCGAGGATGTGGATCGCGCGCAGCCAATGCGCATCGGCCTCGATCAGGATCGGGCCGAGCGGGGAGGGAAGCAGGGTCGTCGTCATCGGGGCATCTTCGCGGAGATCAAGGGGGCGGGCAATATGGACAGAGGCTCCGCGAAACTCTAGCCATGGGGCGGGACGTTTCAATGACCCGGAGGGCGTGCATGAAGATCACCGTCGACGTCGATTGCACGCCCGAGGAGGCGCGCCGCTTCATGGGGCTGCCCGACCTGTCGAGCGTCCATGACGCCTATGTCGAGAAGATGAAGAAGACGATCGAGGAGGGGGTGACCCCCGACACGCTCGACACGATGATGCGCAACTGGATGCCGATGGGCGAGGCCGGCATGAACATGTGGCGCACGATGTTCGACCAGATCGGCCGTGCCGCCGGCACCCCTGGAAAATAGCCCCGGCGCTTCGGCGTCCGACACGATCTTCGCGCTGTCGAGCGGCGCCCCGCCGGCGGGGGTCGCGGTGGTGCGGGTCAGCGGACCGATGGCGGGCGCGGCGATCGACCGGCTGACCGGCGGCCGGCCGCGCCCCGCCGCGCGCCGCGCGAGCCTGCGCATCCTGACCGATCCCGCCAGCGGGACGACGCTCGACCGGGCGCTGCTGCTCTGGCTGCCCGGGCCCGGCACCGCCACCGGGGAGGACATGGCAGAGCTCCATCTCCATGGCGGCCGCGCGGTGACGGCGGCGGTGCTCGCGGCGCTCGGCCGGCTGCCGGGCCTGCGTCCCGCCGTGGCCGGCGAGTTCACCCGCCGCGCCTTCGAGACAGGGCGGATCGACCTCAACGAGGCCGAGGCGCTCGGCGACCTGCTCGCCGCCGAGACCGAGGCGCAGCGCCGCAACGCGATGCTGCTCGCGGGCGGGGCACTGAGCCGTGCTCTGGAGGGCTGGCAGCATCGGGTGCTGTCGCTGGCGGCGCGGCTTGAGGCGCAGCTCGACTTTTCCGACGAGGAGGACGTCGCGCCGCTCGACCCCGGCTTTGCCTCGGAGCTCGCCGCACTCGACGCCGAGGTGGCGCGCTGGCGCGGCCGGCTTCCCGTGGAACGCCTGCGCGACGGCGTCCGGGTGGTGCTCGCGGGCCCGCCCAATGCCGGCAAGTCGACGCTGCTCAACGCCTTGGCCGGGCGCGAGGCGGCGATCGTCACGCCGATCGCCGGGACGACGCGCGACCTGATCGAGGCGCCGGTGGCGTTGGGCGGCGTGCCCTTCCTGCTCACCGATACCGCCGGGCTCCACGCGGGGACGGGCGACGCGGTCGAGGCGATCGGCATCGATCGCGCGGCCCAGGCGATCGCCGCCGCCGACATCGTCCTCTGGCTCGGCGATCCCGGATCGGCGCCGGCGGGCGCGGTCCGGGTCGGCGCCCAGGCCGACCGGCGAACGCTCGACCCTGCCGCGCACGACCTGCTCGTCTCCGCGCAGAGCGGCGCGGGGATGGACGAGCTCGTCACGCTGCTGCTTGATTGCGCCGCGACGCTGCTGCCGGGGGAAGGCGAGGCGGCGCTGTCGGCGCGGCAGCGCGCGGCGCTCGACCGGCTTGGCGAGGCGCTGGCGCTGGCGCAGGGGGAGGGCGATCCGATCCTCGTCGCCGAGGGACTGCGCCTCGCCCGCGCCGCGATCGACGCGTTGACCGGGCGTGCTGGCACCGAGGACATGCTCGACGGCCTGTTCGGCCGCTTCTGCATCGGCAAATGAGGATGTTCCACGTGGAACATTTTTGACTCCGGCGGCAGGGTCGGATAGCGCGCTCGCATGGCGGACAGCTTCGATGTGATCGTGGTCGGCGGCGGCCATGCCGGCTGCGAGGCGGCGGCGGCGGCGGCGCGGATGGGCGCGCGCACCGCGCTCGTCAGCATGCGGCGCGACATGATCGGGGCCATGTCCTGCAACCCTGCGATCGGAGGACTCGGCAAGGGCCATCTCGTTCGCGAGGTCGATGCCTGCGATGGGCTGATCGCCCGCGCCGCGGATCGTGCCGCGATCCATTATCGCATGCTCAACAGCAGCAAGGGCGCGGCGGTTCATGGGCCACGCATTCAGGCCGACCGCAAGCTCTATAAGGCAGCGATTCACGACCTGCTCGCCGAGCTCCCGATGCTGGAAATCATTGAAGGCGCGGCTGAGAGGTTGCTGGTTGAGGATGTTTCACGTGGAACATCCGGCCTGGTCCTGGCCGACGGGCGGAGGTTGACGGCACGAGCGGTGGTGCTTGCGACGGGAACCTTCCTCAACGCCAGGCTTCACTTCGGGATGGACTGCCGCGCCGGCGGACGTGTGGGGGAGGCGGCGGCCGTCGAACTTGCCGAGCAGCTGCGCGCCCTTGATCTGCCGATCGCCCGGCTCAAGACCGGGACTCCGCCGCGGCTCGATGGACGGACGATCGACTGGGCCCAGCTCGACCGCCAGCCTTCGGACGAGGGGAGGTGGACCTTCTCGGCGCTCACGCCGCGCCGCCTCGTTCCGCAGCTCGCCTGCGCGATCACCCGGACCAATCAGCGCACCCATGACGTGATCCGCGCTGGACTCGACCGGTCGCCGCTCTACTCGGGCGCGATAACCGGCGTCGGGCCGCGCTATTGCCCGTCGATCGAGGACAAGGTCCACCGCTTCGGCGATCGCGACGGGCACCAGATATTCCTCGAACCCGAGGGCCTCGACGATCACACCATCTATCCCAATGGCGTCTCGACCTCGCTGCCCGAGGATGTTCAACGCGCGATGCTGCGGACCGTGCCGGGGCTCGAGCGGGTCGAGATTCTCCAGCCCGGCTATGCCGTCGAATATGATTATATCGATCCACGTGCGCTGACCGCCGGGCTTGGGCTGCGGGCTCTGCCGGGCCTGTTCTGCGCCGGGCAGATCAACGGCACCACCGGTTATGAGGAGGCCGCCGCGCAGGGGCTCGCCGCCGGGATGAATGCAGCCGCCTTCGCGGCCGGCCAGCCCGAAATCCATTTCGACCGGGCGACCAGCTATATCGGCGTTATGATCGACGACCTTACGCTGCAGGGCGTGTCCGAACCTTATCGCATGCTCACCGCCCGCGCCGAGTATCGGCTGCGGCTGCGCGCCGACAACGCCGGCAGCCGCCTGACCGGCTGGGCAGACTCGCATGGCGCGATCTCGGCTACGCGCCGGATGTTCCACGTGGAACGTGAAGCGCACCGCATGGCTATGGCCGATCGCCTCGCGACGCGCATCGCCGGGTCAGGCGAGCTGGTCGCGGCCGGCGCGGCGGTCGCCGACGACCATGGCCGGCGGTCGCTGGCCGAGTGGCTGCGGTTCCCCGAGGTCGGCGACGCCACACTGATTGCCCTGGCGCCCGAGCTCGCCGCGGTCCCGGAGGATGTCCGCGCCGAGGTGATCCAGGACGGCCGCTACGCGCCCTATCTCGCTCGCCAGGACCAGGAGATCGCTCGGCTGCGCGCCGATGAGCGGATCGGTCTCGCCGCGATCGCGGACTATGGTGCGATCGCCGGACTGTCGAACGAGATGGTCGAGCGCCTCAACGTAGCGCGTCCCGCCGATCTCGCCGCGGCGGGGCGGGTGCGCGGCGTCACCCCGGCCGCGCTCGCCGCCATCATGGTCCACGCCCGGCGGCTCGCGGCATGAGCATGACCGAGCAGGAGGCGCGCGCCTGGATCGAGGGGTGTGTTCCACGTGGAACAATGACGGGGCTGGAAAAATTCGTCGCGATGATCCTCGACGAGATGCCGCGACAGAACCTCATCGCGGCCTCGACCGCCGAGCATATCTGGAGCCGCCATATCGTCGATTCGGCGCAGCTCGTGCCGATGGTCGGCGGGGGCGGTCCGCTGCGCTGGATCGATCTCGGTTCGGGCGCCGGCTTCCCCGGCATGGTCGTGGCGCTGATGCTGCCAGAGGTCCGCATGACGCTGGTCGAGTCGCGCCGCAAGCGGATCGACTTTCTGCGCTTCATGGCCGAATCGCTCGGTATCGCTGATCGGGTGGCGGTGGCGGGCCAGCGGCTCGAGATGCTCGACTCGAGCCCGTATGACGTGATCAGCGCCCGGGCTTTCGCTCCGCTCGATCGGCTGTTGCCGCTCGCGCACCGTTTTTCGCACGATGCCACGCTCTGGCTGTTGCCGAAGGGACGTAGCGCTGCATCCGAACTGGAAGCCGTAACCACTTCGTGGCAGGGTGATTTCCGGGTCGTGCCAAGCAAGACCGACCCGGACGCGGCGATCATCGTCGCGTCGCAGGTTCAGCCGCAGGGCAAAGGTCAAAAGGGACGCCGATGATCCGCATCGCGATCGCCAACCAGAAGGGCGGGGTGGGCAAGACGACCACCGCGATCAACCTCGCCACCGCGCTGGCGGCGACCGGCTGGCGGGTGCTGCTCGTCGACTTCGACCCGCAGGGCAACGCGTCGACCGGGCTCGGCGTCGAGCAGGCGTCGCGGGAGCGGTCGAGCTATGAGCTGCTTCGCCGCGACTGCTCGCTCGGCGAGGCGGTGGTCGCGACCAGGATCCCGCGGCTCGATATCGTGCCGGCGACGGTCGACCTGACCGGCGCCGAGATCGAGCTGATCGACGTCGAGAAGCGTACCCACCGGCTCCACGATGCGCTCGCCCAGGACGAGAATCGCTGGGACGTCTGTCTGATCGATTGTCCGCCTTCGCTCGGCCTGTTGACCGTCAACGCGCTGGTCGCGGCGAACATGATGCTGGTGCCGCTGCAGTGCGAATTCTTCGCACTGGAGGGGCTGACCCAGCTGCTCCAGACGATCGAGCGGGTGCGCGCGCGCTTCAATCCGCAGCTCTCGATCCTGGGAGTCGCGCTGACCATGTACGACCGGCGCAATCGGCTGTCCGAACAGGTGGCCGCCGATGTGCGCGATGTTCTGGGGAATGTGGTGTTCGATACGGTGATCCCGCGCAACGTCCGCCTGTCCGAAGCGCCGAGCCATGGTGTGCCGGCGCTGATCTACGACCATCGCTGCCCGGGGTCCGAGGCCTATATCGCCCTTGCGCGCGAGTGCATCGCCCGGCTCACCAACAAGGCGCAGGCGGCATGAGCGCCGACGGTCCGCGCCGCGGCCTCGGCCGGGGCCTGTCGTCGCTGCTCGGCGAGGTGGCGACCGAGCAGCCGATCGCGCCCGGCGCCGAGCGTCCCTCGGGCATCCGCATGATCCAGGTCGCGGACATCAAGCCCAACCCCAGCCAGCCGCGCCGCCATTTCGACGACACCGCGCTCGACGAGCTCGCCGCCTCGATCGGCGCGCGGGGGCTGATCCAGCCGATCGTCGTCCGCACCCATCCGTCGGCCGGCGGCTACCAGATCATCGCCGGCGAGCGGCGCTGGCGGGCGGCGCAGCGCGCGCGCATCCACGAACTGCCGGCGATCGTCCGCGAACTGTCCGACGCGCAGACGTTCGAGCTGGCAATCGTCGAGAACGTCCAGCGCCAGGACCTCAACGCGATCGAGGAGGCCGAGGCCTATCATCGGCTGATCGGCGACTTCGGCCATACCCAGGAGATGCTGGGCAAGCTGGTCGGCAAGTCGCGCAGCCATGTCGCCAACCTGATGCGGCTGCTCGACCTGCCCAAGCCGGTGCGCGACATGGTCGCCGACGGCCGGCTGTCGATGGGCCATGCCCGCGCGCTCGTCACCGCGCCCAATGCCGAGGAGCTGGCCGAGCAGGTCGTCACCCAGCAACTGTCGGTGCGCGACGCCGAGAAGCTCGTCCAGACGGGACGGAGCGGGGGAGGCGCGGCGCCCAAGCCTGTCGCGCCGCGCCCGGCGCAACCCGCCGACGCCGACATCGCCGCGCTCGAACGCCATCTCGGCGACATCCTCGGGCTCAAGGTGACGATCGAGCATGGCGAGAAGGGTGGCCGGATCGGCATCGCCTATTCGACCCTCGACCAGCTCGACCTGGTCTGCCAGCGGCTGAGCGGCGAGCCGATCTGAGACGGCGTGCGAAGCGCCTCGGATGGGGTGGCGGTTCCTGCGGCCAAGTCCTTGATTTCGAATCGGTGAAACCGTTCGTCCCGAGCGAAGTCGAGGGACGTTTGCTCCCGGAACGTGTCTCGACTGCGCTGGACACGAACGGACCTTCCGTTCAGTGCTTCACACGGCGTCTCAACATCGAATAGATATGGGCTCCAGCCTCTGCTGGAGCGACGGGGTGTTGAGACTTTGGTCGAGCTACCTCACAGCCGGTCTCAGCGGCGAGCCGAGGCCGCGACCCGCGCGATGGTGAGAAGTTCCTCGCCGATCAATATCATGCCGGGCGATCCTGAGCGCTTATAGGCGCGTTCGAGCGCGGCGAGGCGGGTGGTGGCGGTGGCGATGCGGTCCGGCGACCAGCGCTGAAGAAGCCCGGCCACCACCTTCTGATCCTTCCAGAAGATCGCCTTGCCGGCGCCCGCCATCACTGCGTCGACGCTCTGGCCAGCGGCGACCTCGGCCCGCAACGGGGCGATCTGGGCCAGGCGGCGGAGCACCGCGCGGACCGCGCCGATCGCTTCGGGGGCGCCGATCAGCGCCAGCTCGGCCGCCGCCTGTTCGGGCCGTCCGCCCATCACCGCGTCGACGATCGCGCTGAGGTCGCTCTCGTCGTTGACCGCGCCGACCGTCTCGAAGGCGGCCGCATCGGCGGGCCTGGGATCGTCCGGGCTGGCGTCGAGGAACAGCGCCAGCTTCTCCAGCTCGCGGGCGATCAGCGCCCGATCGGCATTGGTCGCGGCGACGATCGCCTGCGCGGCGCGCGGATCGAGCCGCAGCCCCAGCTCGCGGGCGATCTCGACCGCAACCTGGTCGGCGGCGCGGCCCTCGGGCAGGTAGGAGGCGAAGGCGAGCGCCATCGGCGAGGCGAGGGCGAGCTTCACCAGCTTCGCGTCCTTGCGCAGGTTCCCCGCGACCACGACCACCGGATTGCCGGCCGAGGGTGCTTCCAGCAGCGCCTGCGCGGCATCGATGATCTCGTCGCCGGCCGGATCGACGCGGATGTGGCGGGCGCCGCCGAACAGCGAGATCGAGGCGGCCTCGTCGGCGAGCCGCGCCGGGTCCTCCTTGAGCTGCGCGCCGGCGATGTCGATCCGCTCGGCCTCGGCGCCCATCGCCTTGTCGATACGCGCGGCGAGGGCGCGCGATCCCGACTCGTCGGGGCCGTAGAGGAGGATCAGCCGGACGGCGGGATCGGGCCGGTCGAGCGCCCGCTGGATCTGGCCGGCATCGGCTTTCATGGGGCGCTCATCGGCATCGCGCGCTCACTGGCCCGCGCTGCGCCCCGCATAGGTGGCGAGGCGCGCGACGATCTGGTCGGCGAGATTCTCGGTCAGCCGTTCGAGCGCGGTCTGCTCGGCGGCGACGGTGGCATATTCGGAGCCGGTGACATCGATCCCGGCGTCGGCCGCGGCGGTCTGGTCAAGCAGCACGCCGCCGGTCGCCGCATCGAGCAGGCGGTAGCGCGCGCGCAACGTGCGCCGCTCGCGGCTTACCGCATTGTCCTGGCGGATACCGAAGCCGGTGATCTGGTCGTCGAGCTCGACTTCAAGCCGGAAGCGCGGGGTCGTCTCGCCCTGGCGATGGAGCCGGTCGTTGAGCGCGTTGCGGATCAGCCAGCCGCTCTGGCCGCCGACCGGCGCGACCTCGACCGCGCGCAGGGATGAGGCGACCGATCCGGCGCCGCCGTCGGCGTAGAGCGGCCGGAGCGCGCAGCCGGGCAACGCCGCGACAGCAGCGGCGAGGGCGATCAGGGCCGCCAGCCGCTTCATGCGACGATGTTCACCAGGCGGTCGGGCACGACGATCACCTTGCGCGGCGCGGCACCTTCGAGCAGCCGGGCGATCTTCTCGGATTCGAGCGCCATCCGTTCGAGCGCGTCCTTCGGGGCGCCCTTGGGAGCGGTCAGCGTGTCGCGCAGCTTGCCGTTGACCTGCACCGCGATCGTCACCTCGTCGTCGACCAGCAGCGCGGGATCATGCGCCGGCCAGGCGGCGTCGGCAACCAGTCCCTGTTCGCCGAGCCGGGCCCAGGCCTCCTCGGCCAGATGCGGTACCATCGGCGCGACCAGGCGGACCAGCGTGCGCGCGGCGGCGGTGCGGCTGGCCGAAGGCTGAGCCTTCTCGATCGCGTTGGCCAGCTCGTGGACCTTGGCGACGGCGCGGTTGAAGCCGAGCGCCTCGATGTCGACGGCGATACCGGCGATTGCCTTGTGGAGCTTGCGGTCGAGATCCTTATCCTCGCCCTCAGCCGCCTCGGCCGGATCGGTGATCCGCCACAGCCGGTTGACGAAGCGCCAGCAGCCCTCGATGCCGCTCTCGGTCCATTCGAGGTCGCGCTCGGGCGGGCTGTCGGACAGCATGAACCAGCGCACCGCGTCCGCGCCATACTGCTCGACGATCGGGCCCGGATCGACGACGTTCTTCTTCGACTTGGACATCTTCTCGATGCGGCCAACCGTCACCGGCGCGCCGGTCGCGACGACGATGCCGTCGGAGACCTCCTCGGGGCTCAGCCACTGTCCGGCCGGGTCCTTGTAGGTCTCGTGCGTCACCATGCCCTGGGTGAACAGCCCGGTGAACGGCTCCTTGACCCCGATCCGGCCGATCCGTTCGAGCGCGCGGGTCCAGAAGCGCGCGTAGAGCAGGTGGAGGATCGCATGCTCGACCCCGCCGATATACTGGCCGACCGGCATCCAGCTTTCGGCGACGGCACGGTCGAACGGCTTGTCCGACGGCTGGCTGGCGAAGCGGATGAAATACCAGGAGGAATCGACGAAGGTGTCGAGCGTGTCGGTCTCGCGCCGCGCAGGCTCGCCGCAGCTCGGGCAGTCGACATGCTTCCAGGTCGGATGACGATCGAGCGGATTGCCGGGGATGTCGAAGGCGACGTCCTCGGGCAGAACGACGGGGAGCTGGTCGTGCGGCACGGGAACCGCGCCGCAGCCTTCGCAATGGATGATCGGGATCGGCGTGCCCCAATAGCGCTGGCGCGACACGCCCCAGTCGCGCAGCCGCCACACGGTGGTGCCCTGGCCCCAGCCCTCGGCCTCGGCGCGCGCGATCACCGCGGCCTTCGCCTCCTCGACCGACAGGCCGTCGAGGAAGGCCGAATTGACGATGCGGCCGGGCCCGACATAGGCCTCGTCGCCGATCGGCGCGGCGGCTTCCTCGGGGGAGGGGGCGACGACCCGCTTGACCGGCAGCGCATATTTGCGCGCGAAGTCGAGGTCGCGCTGGTCATGCGCCGGGCAGCCGAACACCGCGCCGGTGCCATAGTCCATCAGCACGAAATTGGCGACGAACAGCGGCAGCTTCCAGTCGGGGTCGAGCGGGTGGACCACCGACAGGCCGGTGTCATAGCCCTTCTTCTCCGCGGTCTCGATCTCGGCCGCGGCGGTGCCGGTGCGCTTGCAGTCGGCGATGAACGCCTGCAGCGCCGGGTTGCCCGCACTCAACGCCTGCGCGATCGGGTGATCGGCGGCGATCGCGGCGAAGCTGGCGCCGAACAGCGTATCGGGCCGCGTGGTGAACACGTCGAAGCTGGTCAGATTGCCGGCGGGTGTGTCCAACTCGAAGGTGAAGCGCATCCCCTGCGACTTGCCGATCCAGTTCTCCTGCATCGTCCGGACCTTCTCGGGCCACTGGTCGAGCGTCTTGAGACCTTCGAGCAGGTCGTCGGCGAAGTCGGTGATCTTGAGGAACCACTGGTTGAGCTTGCGCCGCTCGACCAGCGCACCCGATCGCCAGCCGCGCCCGTCGATCACCTGTTCGTTGGCGAGCACGGTCATATCGACCGGGTCCCAGTTGACAGCCGATTCCTTGCGATAGACCAGGCCGGCCGCGTAGAGATCGAGGAACAGCGCCTGCTCCTGGCCGTAATAGTCGGGCTCGCAGGTCGCGAGCTCACGGCTCCAGTCGAGCGCGAAGCCGATCCGCTTGAGCTGTTCGCGCATCGCCGCGATGTTGGCGCGGGTCCAGTCGCCGGGATGGACCTTCTTCTCCATCGCCGCATTCTCGGCCGGCATGCCGAAGGCGTCCCACCCCATTGGATGGAGCACCTCGAAGCCCTTCATTCGCCGATAGCGTGCGAGCACGTCGCCCATCGTATAGTTGCGGACATGGCCCATGTGGATGCGCCCCGATGGATAGGGGAACATCTCCAGCACATAGGATTTGGGCTTGGGACTGTCGTCGCGCGCCTGGAAGGTGCCCTGGCTTTCCCAGACCCCCTGCCAGTGCGCGTCCGCCTTGAGATGGTTGAAACGCGCGCTCACTCTGTATTCCGTTTCTATCCGACGCTGACGGTGGCGCGGCGCAGGTCGCGCGCCTTGGTCAGGATGATGTCTTCCAGCTTCTGCACCGTCGACGCCTGGACCGCGGCATCGACCCAGTTGCCGTTCGACAGCACCTGGCGCTGCGCCGCGACGCGGACCGCGTCGGCGCGCAGGTCGGCGTCGAGGATGGTGACGGTCAGCTTCATGCGCTCGGCGGGCTGGTTGGGATTCACATACCAGTCGGTGACGATCACGCCGCCGTTCGAATCGGTCTGCAGCAGCGGCATGAAGCTCAGCGTCTCGAGCGACGCTTTCCACAGATAGGTGTTGATGCCGATCGTCGTGGTCCTGGCCGCCGCGACGTCGGAGGCGAACTGCGCCTTGTTGCGTCCGCCGCCGCAGCCGGCCAGCAGGGCGACGAGGGCGATGGCGGTCGCGGTGCGAAGGGTGCGGCTGGTCATGTCCGGGGCGTCCTTGGGGATCGATGTCTCGCGATGCGGCCGTTATAGTCGGAACCCCCGGCCCCGCAAGCGATCTTGACAGGATCGGGCGGTGCGCGCCGCTCCGGCTGTGGAGTCCGTGCAACAATGACTTTTTTTCTCAACAGGCAGGGAAATTCGCCGAGACGCGGCTGGTATCGACTCGGCTGCGATGCTAGGGCGACTGAATATAGAATAAAATCGAGTTGCGCAGGATGATGGCAAAGGGGGTCCGAGGAGTGCTGATTGGCGCCGCTGCGGCTGCGTCCATAGCCTTCGTCGCGCCTGCCGACTCCGCCAAGCCCGCGCCCACCCCCAAGGTCAAGATCGACAAGAAGAAGGCCCGCGGAATCGGCTTCTTCACGCCGACCGCGTCGGACCCGCGCCAGGCCGCCCTGTTCGATCGCATCGGCGGCAGCTTCAACGATCCCGGTTTCCGCTTCACGCCGTCGGGCGGCAGCAGCAAGCGCGCGGTGACCGTCGCGATCCGCGCCCGGTCGAGCAACAAGCCCAGCGCGGGCGCGCTTGCCGCCGCTAACAGCTCGAACATCGCCGCCGGCCTCGCCCCCAGCGCCTACAGCCTGGGCGCCTCGGTCGGCTGGAAGCATTTCGCGCTGTCGGGCGACTTCGCCAAGATCGACGGCGGCGCGGTGCCCGAGGGCCGCGAGATGGCCGACATCGGCCTGAGCTATTCGGGCCGCAAGTGGAGCACCCGCCTGCTGTTCGGCGCCGAGCGCGCCACCGGCAACGCCACGATCGGCGGCCCCGACGAGGCGATGTCGGTCGACCTGGGCGGCTCCTTCTCGCTGACCCGCAACCTCGAACTGTCGGGCGGCGTCCGCTACAAGTCGCAGCGCGAGCGCCTCGATCTGAGCAGCGACCAGCGTCGCGACAGCCAGGCGATCTACATCGGAACTGCCTTCAAGTTCTAATGCCGGGCCGGCGGCTGGTTTTTGCTTCATCAACATAGCCGTCATGCCTGCGGAGGCAGGCATCCATGTCTGTTGTCTTCTCAGATGCGGTCTGGCTGATGAGAGACATGGGCCCCAGCCTTCGGCCAGAGGCCGAAGTTTATCCCGAGCGCCTGCCTTGCAGGCAGTCGAGGGGCTGGGGCGACGTTCGTTAACTCACATCCAGGCATCGATCGCCGCCCAGCCATAGGCGCCGACCGCGATCGCCGCGCGGCCGCGTCGCAGGTCGACGCCGCCCAGTGCGATTACCGGCAGGCGGGTCGCCCGCGCCAGCGCCGCGAAGCGCATCCGCCCGAGCGCCGGGGCACCGGGGTGCGAGCGGGTGGGGTGGAGCGGCGACAGCAGCAGCGCCGTCGCGCTCGATCGTTCGGCCGCGCGGATCTCGCGCAGGTCGTGGGCCGGCGCTGTGCCGGCGCGCGGCGGGCCCGGACGGCGGTGGTGCGCCCCATCGGCGCCCCAGCGCCGCGCTTCGCCCTCGTCGCCGGCCAGCAGCAGGATCAGCCCGCGCCGGCGCGCGATCCGGCGGACCCGCTCGAACAGGCGGTGGCGCTCCCCATCCGGCAAGGATTTGTGGCGGAAGATGACCCCCGATCCCGGCGGCAGGCGGCGCAGCGCCGTCCATAGCGCTTCACCCTGCCGCTCGTCGGTCATCATCCACAACGACGGAAGCTCGGGCTGGCGGGGCTGCATCGCGCCTCCTATAGCGTGGCCCATGTCCGATATCGACACCGCTTCCCGCCGCCTCGCCGACATCCGCGCGCGGATCGCCCATGCCGCCGCGCTGGCCGATCGTGATCCCGCCGCGATCGAGCTGATCGCCATCTCCAAGACCAAGCCTGCCGAGGCGATCGCGCCGCTGATCGCCGCCGGCCAGACCGGCTTCGGCGAGAATCGCGTGCAGGAGGCCGAGGCGAAATGGCCGGCGCTCAGGGAGGGGCGGGGCCTTCGGCTGCACCTCGTCGGCCAGCTCCAGTCGAACAAGGCGAAGGAGGCCGTCGCGCTGTTCGACGCGATCCACTCGGTCGACCGGCCCTCGCTGATCGAGGCGCTGGCCAGGGCGATGGATGGCGCGGGGCGGCGGCCCGACTGCTTCGTCCAGGTCAATATCGGCGCCGAGGAGCAGAAGGGCGGCTGCGCGATCGACGGGCTGCCCGCGATGCTGGCGCGGGCGGGCGACGCCGGGTTGCCGGTGGTCGGGTTGATGGCCGTGCCCCCCGCCGACGTCGAGCCCGCCCCCTATTTCGCGCTGCTCGCCAAGCTGGCGAAGCGGCACGGGCTCGCGGGGCTCAGCATGGGCATGTCGGGCGATTTCGAGACCGCGGTGATGCTGGGCGCCACCCATGTCCGCGTCGGCACCGCGTTGTTCGGCGCGCGGTAAGCCAAGGCTGATCAGGTGGTGAATCGCTCCAGCGGCCGGCGGCCGGCGAGCGAGCGGCGCCGCTCGGGCAGGACGCGGGGCAGGCGGTGCGCCGCCCAGCGTAGCAGCCGCCATCCGGCGAAGGCGGGCAAGGCCGCATAGCGCCAGCGATAGCGGAACAGCGCGGCGCGATAGAAGGCATTATGCGGGGCGAGGCGGATCGCCAGCCGGGCGGGCCGCAGCGCGTCCTTGGTGCGCCCCGACAGCCACAGCATATGGCCGAGGACATGCTGGACATGTGCCTGCTCGGGCCAGGCCGCCGCCAGCCGCTTCGCCAGCGCCAGCGCCGCCGGCCGCTCACCCGCATCGGCCAGCGCCATGGCATAGGGCAGCGCATAGCTCCAGAACTCGCCCGACAGCTCGCATGCGCGGGCGTGCGCCGCCAGCGCCTCTGCGGCCTGACCCGCCAGGGCGAGACGGACCGCGAGGACATGGTGGACCAGATCGACATCGGGCACGGCCGCGACCGCGCGGCGCGCCAGCGCGATCCCCAGCTGGGGGCGGCAGGCGGGCTGGCGGCGGGCGAGCTCGCACAGATAGACCGGGTCGGTCTTGCGCGCCGCCATCACCCGCTGGCGGAATGGCGCCAGTGCGAAGCTGCCGTCGAGTACCGACAGCATCAGGTCGGGCAGCAGGCCGGTCGACCCGAGGAAGGTGGTCGCCGGATGCGCGGCGTGGCGGATAGGTACCGCCCGGCACCGCATGTCGCAGGCGATCCGGCGGACATGCTCGCCATCCTCTATCGTCGGGTCATAGACGATCACCGGATCGGCGGCGCAGCGGATCGGGCGATCGGGCTCGCCGCGCCAGTCGATCCGCCGGGCGTCCTCGGGCCATCGCCATTCGAACGGCACCTTGGCCGGATCGTTCGAATATTGCGGCGAGATCGCGAGGCAGCCATGGGCGCCCAGCGCGTCGGCGAAGCGGATCGCGGCATAGCCGCCCATGCTCGATCCATAGGTGATCACCCGGTCGGCCCGCAGCAGCGCCGATCGCGCGGCGGCGAGGGCCGCGTCCATGTCGGGATATTGGTACCAGTCGTTGCCCCGGCCGAGGATGGTGATCAGCGATATGCCCCGCGCCGCCAGGAACTCCTCGCCGAAGCCGGGCCGGTCGAAGCTGCCGGTGATCCCATAATGGTCGAAGGTGACGACCCAGTGCTTCCGGCACCGGCCGCCGCGCTTGCGCACGAGCAATGTGTCGCTGCGATAGATCTCCATGCCCCGCCCGTGCCAAGCCGGAGCGGCGCGTGCGACAGGAGCTTCGTCGGCGGGCGAACGGGCGAATGGGCGATCGGGACGGCCATCGTTGCCGGCGCCCGTCCAGTCAGTTGCGGAACCATTTCGCGGCGGCGAACCACAGCGCCACGCCGGCGCCGACCAGCAGGCTGAACCCCGTCACCGCCCAGAAGGACAAGGGATGGTGGGCATAGGGGATGCCGTCGACGTTCATCCCGAACAGTCCGGTGACGAAGGTCAGCGGCAGGAAGATCAGCGCGACGATCGCGATGACCAGCGAGCGGCGGTCGATCTTCTCGGCGCGCAGGTCGGTGATCTGTTCGTGGAGCAGCGCCGATCGCTCGCGCACCGCCTCCAGCTCCTCGGCCATGCGCGCGAAGCGGTCGGCGGCCTCGCGCAGGTGGATGCGGTCGTCGTCCTCGATCCAGTCGAGCTCGAGCAGCGCCATCGCCTCGAGCGCCTGGCGCTGCGGCACGATGAACCGGCGATAGCTGATCGCGGTCGACCGCGCCTTGGCGATGTGGCGGCGCAGGTGGAAGGTCTCGGCCGACAGCGCCAGCTCGCAATCGTCGACCTGATCGCCCAGGTCGGCGACCACCGGATCGAGATGGCGGGCGATCTGCACCGCCAGTGCGGCGATCAGGTCGCCGGGGTCGAGGAACTCGCCCTTGTCCATCCGCTCGCGCAGGTCCTCCAGGCCCGCCATGCGGCGATAGCTGACCGACACCAGCCGTCCGCGCTCGGCCCAGATGCGGATCGAGACCAGCTCGTCGCCCTCGCCATGCTCGTCGCTGTGGCGAGGCCCGCGCAGGTTGATGATGACGCCGTCGTGAAGCGGCTGGCAGCGCGGCCGGGTCTCGGCGGTGGTCAGGTTGAAGCGGGCCGTCGGCGGCAGCCCGTGCGATTCATCCTCGAGCCACCGCATCGCCTGGGCATCGCGCCCGTCGAGATGGATCCAGCGGAACTGCCCCGCACCTTCCTCGCCGATGGTCCAGCCGGGTGTCATGCGAATCCCAGGTCGATCGACAGCCCCGGCCCGGACGCGGCAGGCGGGACGGCGCAGGCGTGCCGCGCGGCATCGGCGCGGGCGCGGGCGAGGATCGCCTGCGGCACGTCGGGGCGGTGGTAGAGCCGGTCCGCCTGGCCCAATAGCCGCGCCTCGCCCAGCGTCAGGTCGTCGGGATCGGCCGACCGCAACCGGATCGGCACGATCCGGTCGGCCGCCTCGACATGATCGGCGGCGAGCCAGCGATCGACCGCCTCGGCCGCGCCGTCGCCGAGCGGATCGAGCGGACCGCCCTCGGCAAGAGCAGCGTCGATCGCGCGGCGGCGGCTATCGGCATCGGGCCAGCGGGCGCGCATGCGGGCCCGGGCGGCGGCGAGCGCCTCGGCCAGCGCGCCCAGCCCGGCGGGGAGCAGCGCCTCGATCCGCTGGCGCAGCGCCTTGGCGAGCCCCGCCGATCGCCCGCCGGTGCCGATCGCGAGCAGCACCGGATCGCGATCGACGATCGCGGGCAGGGTGAAGTCGCACAGCGCCGGCCGGTCGGCGACGTTGACGATCAGGCCGCGCGCCTTGAGCCGCGCCGCCGTGGCGGCCGCCTCGGCCTCATCGGCGCAGGCGACGAAGGCGAGGCGCGCGCCGTGATCCTCGCCTTCCGCCTCGCCGACCGGCCGGCCGCCCGCGCGCTCGATCAGCCGCCGCTTCGCCTCGGCGGCATCCCCTTCGCCCAGCAGGACGACGGGCCGGCCGCGAAGATCGACGAAGATCGGCAGGCTGTGCATCGCACGCCTTGTCGCGCGCGGGCCGGCTTTTGCCAAGCCGCTTCGCATGGCAGAGGGGAGCGGCAACGCAACCGGAAGGATTCCCATGGCGAACAAACGCAGGCTCGGCCGCTTCTCGATCAACCCCATCGGCCTCGGCTGCATGAGCCTCAGCCAGGCCTATGGCCCGCAGCCCGACGAGGCGGCGTCCGAACGGCTGCTCCACCGCGCGCTCGATCTCGGCTGCGACTTCCTCGATACCGCGGCGATCTATGGCGAGGGGCACAACGAGACGCTGGTCGGCCGCACGCTCAAGGCGCGCCGCTCCGAATTCACCCTTGCGTCGAAATGCGGCTTCCGCGTCACGGCCGATAATCCGCGCGTCGTCGACGGGTCGCCCGCCGCGATCGCGGAGACGCTCGACGCCAGCCTGCGCCGGCTCGGGCTCGACCATATCGATCTCTATTATCTCCACCGGCCCGATCCGAGGACACCGATCGAGGAGTCGGTCGGCGCGCTCGCCCGCGCAGTCGAGGCGGGAAAGATCGGCGCGATCGGCCTGTCCGAGGTGTCGGCCGACCAGCTCCGCCGCGCCCATGCCGCGCATCCGATCACCGCGCTGCAGACCGAATATTCGCTGTGGACGCGCAATCCCGAGATAGCGGTGCTCGACGTCTGCCGCGAATTGGGCGTGACCTTCGTTGCCTTCTCGCCGGTGGCGCGCGGCTTCCTGGCAGGGGCGTTCGAAACGCCCCGGATGCTGGGCCGCGACGACATCCGCTTCGCCATGCCGCGCTTCCAGGGCGACGACGTTGTACGGAACCAGGCGCTCTACGGTCCATACAAAGCGATCGCCGAGGAGATCGGCTGCACCCCGGCGCAGCTCGCACTCGCCTGGCTGCTCCATCGCGATCCGGCGCTCGTAACGATCCCCGGCACCCACCAGATCGCACATCTTGAGGAGAATATGGCCGCGAACGAGGTCAGCCTGTCGCCCGACCATATGGCCGCGCTCGACACGCTGGTGAACCAGGAGACCGTGTCGGGCGGGCGCTACAACGCCGCGCAGCAGGCAACCGTCACGACCGAGCAGTTCGCCTGACTCCGCCCCGTCATCCCGGCCTCCGCCGGGGTTATACCAGCGTCCTGATGAACGCCTTCACCGAATCGGCGATCTCGGGCCGTTCGAGCGCGAGGGCGATGTTCGCCTGGATGAAGCCGGCATTATCGCCGCAATCGTGGCGCTCGCCGTCGAAGGTGAGGGCGTGGAAGGGCTGGGTGCCGACCAGCTTGGCCATCGCGTCGGTCAGCTGGATCTCGCCGCCGGCGCCGCGCTCCCCCTTCTCGAGCAGCGCGAAGATCTCGGGCTGGAGGATGTAGCGGCCGACGATGGCGAGGCGTGAGGGGGCGGTCCCCGCGGCCGGCTTCTCGACCATCTTGCGCACCTCGGTCACGGCACCCTCGGTGGCGCCGGGATCGACGATGCCATATTTGTGGGTCTGGTCCTCGGCCACCTCGAGCACGGCGACGACGTTGCCGCCCTTGCGCGCATAGGTGTCGGCCATCTGCTTCAGGCAGGGCGCCGCCGGGTTCCACAACAGCTCGTCCGGCAGCAGCACCGCGAACGGCTCGTCGCCGACCAGGTCGCGCGCGCAGGCGACGGCGTGGCCGAGGCCCAGCATCTGCTGCTGGCGGACGAAGGCGGCCTTGCCGGGCGACAGCCGGGTCGATTCGAGCTTGTCGAGGACGCTCGTCTTGTTCTTGGCGGCGAGATCGCTTTCGATCTCATAGGCGGAATCGAAATAGTCCTCGATCGCATATTTGTTGCGGCCGGTGACGAAGATCATCTGCTCGATCCCCGCCGCGCGGGCCTCGTCGACGGCATATTGGATCAGCGGCCGGTCGACGACCGGCAGCATCTCCTTTGGAACGGCCTTGGTGGCGGGAAGGAAGCGGGTGCCGAAACCGGCGACGGGAAAGATGGCCTTGCGGACGGGCTTCATGCGGGCTCCCTCTATGGCGGTTCCGGGACGGCATGACGAACCGCCGGCCGGATATCCCTAAATCTTCACACCCACGGCGGAAGCTTGTCCGCCGCGATCAGCGCCTCGATCGGCTGCCTCTCCCGGACGACCGCCCATTGGTCCCCGCTCACCAGCACCTCGGGCGTCAGCGCGCGCGAGTTATAGGTGTTGGCCATCGTCGCCCCATAGGCTCCCGCCGTCATGAAGGTGACGAGGTCGCCGGGACCGACGGCGTCCATCGCTCGTTTCTTGGCGAAACTGTCGCCGCTTTCACAGATGGGGCCGACGATGTTGGCCGTCATTGCCGCACCGTTCGGCGTAACCGCACGGATATCGTGCCAGGCGTCGTAGAGGCTGGGCCGCATCAGGTCGTTCATCGCCGCGTCGACGATGACGAACGGATCGGTGACGCCGGGCTTGACCCGGATCACCCGCGACAGCAGCACCCCTGCATTGCCGACGATCACCCGGCCGGGCTCAAAGACGAGCCGCGTGTTCCAGCCCGCCGTCACCTCGCGCACCATCGCGCCATAGGCGTCGGGCAGCGGCGGCACCGGCTTGGCGGGGTCGTAGGGGACGCCGAGGCCGCCGCCCAGATCGGCGGTGACGATGCGGTGCCCGGCGGTGCGCAGCTCGGCGATCAGCGCGCCGATCTTCTCGAAGGCGGCGCGCGACGGGCCGAGGTCGGTGAGCTGGCTGCCGATGTGGACCGCGACCCCGCGGACGTCGAGCCCGGGCAGCTCGGCCGCGCGTGCATAGGCGGCGGTCGCACGGTCATAGGCGACGCCGAATTTGTCCTCCGACCCGCCGGTCGAGATCTTGGCGTGGGTGCCGGCGATCACGTTCGGGTTGATGCGGAAGGCGACCGGTGCGCGCAGGCCCATCGCCGCCGCCACCGCGGCCAGCATCTCGGCCTCCGGCTCGGATTCGATGTTGAACTGGAAGATGCCCTGTTCCAGGCCGAGCCGCATCTCCGCCTCGGTCTTGCCGACGCCCGAGAAGACGATCTTGTCGGCGGGGATGCCGGCGGCGCGCGCGCGCAGCAGTTCGCCGCCCGACACCACGTCGGCGCCGAGCCCGGCCCTGGCCAAGGTCGCCAGCACCGCGCGGTTGGGATTGGCCTTCACCGCGAAGGCGATCAGCGGCCCCTCGGGCCCCGATTCGACCGCGGCAAGCGCGGCCTTGAACACCGCGACATGCCGCTCGATCGTCGCGGTCGAATAGACATAGACCGGCGTCCCCACCGCTTCGGCGATCACGGGCAGCGCCACGTCCTCGGCGTGGAGGACGCCGTCCTTCAGGTTGAAATGGTCCATGTCGTTCCTTGGAAGCCCCGATTTCCCCCGTCATGCTGAACTTGTTTCAGCATCCACCGGGCCGCTGGGCTGGCCAGCGAAAATGGATGCGACGTCTCGGCCGGATATCGGAAGGCACGGTGAGAGAGTGGGTGGATGCTGAAACAAGTTCAGCATGACGGCAGATGGAACGCAGGGCGCCTCAGCCCGGCGGGGGCAGGTTGAAGCGGTCGTCGGGGCGCTCCTCCGATCGGCGCAGCACGTCGTCGCTGCGGCCGGGGCGCGTCTCGACCGGCGGGGTGAGCAGCGCCGGCACGTCGGGCTGGGTCGCGGCGGTCGCCGGCTTGGGCGGCAGGCTGTGCCCTTCGGCCGGGCGCAGCGCGTCGCGCTTGCCACAGGCGGCGAGCGCAAGCAGCGCGGTCGCGGCGAGGATGATGCGAATGTTCATGAGCCCAGTCCTACACGATCCGTTCGTGTCGAGCACCTCGACTGCCTGCAAGGCAGGCGCTCGGGATGAACGGAGCGTGGGGCCGGACCGGTCATCCCTCGATCCCCAGGGCGGCCTTGGCTTCGGCGATGCGGGCGCGGACCTGGTCGGGAGCGGTGCCGCCATAGCTCGCCCGGCTCGCGACCGAGGCGTCGACCGACAGCGCCTGGTAGACGCGCTCGTCGATCCGCTCGTCGATCGCCTTCAGCGCCTCGATCGGCAGCTTGTCGAGCGCCACGCCCTCGCGCTCGGCCAGCTTGACCGCGGTGCCGGTGATGTGATGCGCCTCGCGGAACGGGATATCGGCAATCCGCACCAGCCAGTCGGCGAGGTCGGTCGCGGTCGAAAAGCCCTGTTCGGCGGCCTGGCGCAGGCGGGGCACGACGAACTCGACCGTCTCGATCATGCCGGTCATCGCCGCAATCGACAGGGCGAGCAGGTCGTGGGCCTCGAACACCGGCGGCTTGTCGTCCTGCATGTCCTTCGAATAGGCGAGCGGCAGCCCCTTCATCGTCATCACCAGCGCGGTCATGCAGCCGGCGATCCGCCCCGAATGGCCGCGCACCAGCTCGGCCGCGTCGGGGTTGCGCTTCTGCGGCATGATCGACGAGCCGGTCGAATAGCTGTCCGGCAGCTTGACGAAGCCGTAGGGCTGGCTCGCCCAGATGATGAACTCCTCGGCCAGTCGCGACAGGTGCAGGCTGAGCTGGGTCGCCGCCATCAGATAGTCGAGCGCGAAGTCCCGGTCGCTGACCGAATCGAGCGAGTTGCGGGTCGGCCCGGCGAAGCCGAGCGCCTCCGCCGTCATGTGGCGGTCGATCGGGAAGCCGGTGCCGGCGAGTGCGGCCGAGCCGAGCGGGCAGAGATTGAGCCGGGCGCGGGCGTCGGCGAAACGGCTGCGGTCGCGGGCGATCATCTCGTGATAGGCCATCAGATGATGGCCGAGCGTCACCGGCTGGGCGACCTGGAGATGGGTGAAGCCCGGCATCACGCTGGCGGCATGCTCCGACGCGCGGGTGACGAGCGCCACCTGCAGCGCGACCAGCCCCGCCTCGACCGAATCGATCGCGTCGCGGACCCAGAGGCGGAAGTCGGTCGCGACCTGGTCGTTGCGCGAGCGGGCGGTATGGAGCCGGCCGGCGGGCGCGCCGATCAACTCGGCGAGCCGCCCCTCGGTCGCCATGTGGATATCCTCGAGCGCAAGATCGACCGGCACGCCCCGTTCGGCATATTCGGCGGCGACCGCGTCGAGACCCTTGGAAATCTCGGCCGCGTCGGCATCGGTCACGATCTTCTGCTTGGCCAGCATCGCGACATGCGCCTTCGATCCGGCGATGTCCTGTTGCCAAAGCCGCTTGTCGAACGGGATGGACGCGTTAATTTCGCGCATCACCGCGGCGGGCCCTTCTGCGAAGCGCCCTCCCCACATCTTGTTGGAGTTGTCCGTGCGGCCGTTGATCGCCTGTCTCCTCGCTTTGGCGCTGGCCGCCTGCGATAGTAAACCGAACGACGCCCCGCAAGGCGGCGTGCCCGCCGAATCGGTCGGTCGGGTCGATATTTCGCAACGCGGCAAGGAGATGCCGGCCATCCCCTTCGCCGACGAGAAGGGCGGTCCGGCGACGCTGACCCAGTTCCGCGGCAAGCCGCTCATGGTCAACCTGTGGGCGACCTGGTGCGCGCCATGTATCGCCGAGATGCCGACGCTCGACAAGATGGCGGCCGAGGACGACCGTTTCCGCCTGATCACCGTCAGCGAGGATCTGGAAGGCGCCAAGGTGATCGAGCCCTTCTTCAAGGAGAAGGGCTTCAAGGCGCTGACCCGCCACAGCGACCAGCAGAATGTGCTGATGACCGCGCTCGGCACCGAGACGCTGCCCACCACCGTGTTCTACGACGCCAAAGGCAAGGAGCTGTGGCGCGTCTACGGGATGATGGACTGGAACGGCGCGCCCGCGAAGAAGCTGATCGGCGACGCCGTCGGGGGATAGGGGGCTCCCTTCCCAGGCCGTCACCACCCCCGGCGGAGGCCGGGGTCCCCGGAGACGGGGTTCCGCGCCAGCCTCCCGTCATGCCGGCCTCCGCCGGCATGACGGCGAGACGGTGTCACGGCATCCGGTACATCGCGCAGAGCTTGTTGCCGTCCGGATCGCGCAGATAGGCGAGGTAGAGCTTGAACGCGCCCATGTCGCGAACGCCGGGCGCGTCCTCGCAGCTGGTGCCGCCATTGGCGACGCCGGCCGCGTGCCAGCGGTCGGCCTGCTCGGGCGAGTCGGTGGCGAAGCCGATCGTGCCGCCATTGGCATGGCAGGCGGGCTTGCCGTCGATCGGCTTGGTCACCCCGAACATGCCGTTGGGCGCCATCCAGAAGATGCGGTTCTTGCCCGGATCGTCGCGGCCCGGCTTGACGCCGAGCGTGCCGAGCACGGCATCGTAGAATTTCTTGGAGGCCTCGAGGTCGTCGGTACCGACCATGATGTGGCTGAACACGCGTCTCTCCTTTCGACAGGTGGTGCCATGGCTGATTGCACGAGCCCCAGCGCGATGTCGATGCCGCGATGGGCCCGCGAAGCTGCCCGTGCCGGCATCCGTTCTTGAAATGCAACGATCGGCTGCCGATCTCTCTCCCATGACGATACGCCAGCCCAGCTTCTACATCCCGCACGGCGGGGGTCCCTGCTTCTTCATGGACGATCCCGCCGGCATCTGGACCGGGATGGAGACCTTCCTGCGGAGCCTGCCCGACCGGCTGCCCGAGCGGCCGCACGCGATCCTGATCGTCTCGGGCCATTGGGAGACCGAGGGCTTCCGCTTCTCGGCCTCGCCGCACCCGCCGCTGATCTTCGACTATTACAACTTCCCGCCGCATACCTATCAGCTGACCTGGCCAGCGCCCGGCGATCCGGCGCTGGCAGAGCGGGCCGCCGGCCTGCTGCGCGCTGCCGGCCATCCGGCCGCGACCGATCCCGATCGCGGCATCGACCATGGCGTGTTCGTCCCCCTCAAGGTCGCCTTTCCCGATGCCGACGTACCGGTGGTCGAAATGTCGCTCGACCACGGGCTCGACCCGGAGGTCGCTTATCGGGTAGGCCGTGCGCTGCGCCCGCTGCGCGACGAAGGCGTGCTGATCATCGGCGCAGGGATGAGCTTCCACAACCTGCGTGCCTATCGCGACAACCGCGCGACCGAGCCGTCGCTGGCCTTCGACCGCTGGCTGGCGAGCGCGGTCGAAGGCGATGCGGCGGGCCGCGAGGAGCGGCTGGGCGGCTGGGCCGATGCCCCCGCGGCACGCTTCGCCCACCCGCGCGAGGAGCATCTGCTGCCGCTGATGGTCGCGGCAGGCGCCTCCGATGGCCCCGGATCGCGCGTCTATGGCGAACTGGTGATGGACACGATGATTTCCGGGTTCAGGTTCGATTGATGAGATGACGGGAAAGGAACCCGCGCCGCGCCGGTTCATTTTCCTGTGGCAATCGTCCGTGCGCTGCGCGATCGATCGCCGGGACATCCAAGGGGAAGAACCGAGTGAACGAATCCGAAGAACCGCGGCGTTTCCGTTTCGAGGACGGCAGTTTCCTCGCCCTCGTCCTGATCGTCACGGTCGGCTTCGCATTGGTGATCGCGCCCTTTTTCGGCGCGATCCTGTGGGGGCTCGTCCTCGCGCTGATGTTCAGCCCGATCCACCGCCGCATCCTCGACCGGATGCCGGGCCGATCGAACGTCGCGGCGCTGATCACCCTGCTGATCGTCATCCTGATCGTGATCCTTCCGGCCGCCTTCCTCGGATCGGCGCTGATCCAGGAATTCCTGCACGTCTATGCGATGATACAGTCGGGTCAGATCGACATCGCGCGGATGTTCGAGCAGATGACCGGCGCGCTGCCCGACTGGGCGGCCAACTGGCTCGCCGCGCGCGGCTGGACCGATTTCGCCGCCGCCCGCCAGCAGATCAGCGAGGCGCTCAGCGGCAGCTTCAGCGCGATCGCCGCGCATGCGCTGCAGGTCGGGCAGGGTGCGCTCAACCTCGTCCTGATGCTGGGCGTGATGCTCTACCTCACCTTCTTCCTGATCCGCGACGGCGAGGAGCTGGCGCGCCGGGTGATCGAATCGATCCCGCTCGATCCAGACCGGCGGCGGGCGGTGATCCGCAACTTCACCGTCGTCACCCGTGCGACGATCAAGGGCAGCCTGATCGTCGCGATCGTCCAGGGCCTGACCGGGGGAGTCACCTTCGCACTGCTCGGTATCGAGGGCGCGCTGCTGTGGGGGACCATCATGGCGGTCTTCTCGCTGATCCCGGCGATCGGCTGTGGCATCGTCTGGGTGCCGGTCGCGCTCTATCTGTTCGCCACCGGCGCGGTCGTGAAGGGGATCATCCTGGTCGTCGCAGGTGCGCTGGTGATCGGTTCGATCGACAATGTGCTGCGTCCGATCCTGGTCGGCCGCGACACCCGTATGCCCGACTATGTCGTGTTGATCTCGACGCTGGGCGGGCTCCAGCTGTTCGGCTTCCACGGCTTCATCGTCGGGCCGGTGGTCGCCGCGCTGTTCATCGGCACCTGGAACATCGTCACCGAGCAACGCCGCGCCGCGAGCCGCTGAGCGCGTCGATCAACTCTCCGCGATTTCCGGAGCGTGGAAGGGCGGGTTCATCCGCTCGCGCCGACGTTGCCGGCGGCGGCGCCACAGCAGCCAGAGCAGCAGGCAGGTGCCGGGAATCGGGAAGGCGATCATCAGCTCGGTCTTGTGGGGTGCCAGCGCCTCGATGATCCGATCGACGGTCGGCCCGAACAGATAGCCGATCATGGTGAAGACCGCCGACCAGAGCAGCGCCGCGACGACGTTGAGCACGGCGAAGCGGCGCAGCGGGATCGTCGACAGCCCGATCGCGATCGGGCTGACGGTGCGGAAGCCGTAGACGAAGCGGAAGGCGAGGATGAAGCCGGTCGGATAGCGTTCGATGAAGCCGACCGCCTTGGCGAAGGCGGGCTTCTGTCGGACGTGGATGACGAACGGGCGGTCGCGGAAGCGGCGGCCGATCTGGAAGAATATCTGGTCGGCGACGACCGCGCCGAAGGCAGTGGCGAGGAAGGCCGCCCAGAGCGGGAACAGCGAGCGATGCGCCATCACCCCGCCGGCGATCGCCGCGGTCTCGCCCTCGAAACCGGCGCCGAGCGCGATCGCCCAGGGGCCTATCGCCCCGACGAGCTGTCCAAGATCCATCCACCACCTGCGCGGCCGCCCCGAGCGGCGACCATAGCGGGGCAGGGCGGGCGCGTCATGGAAGATTGTCCCGTCGTTCCGGCGGAGGCCGGAATCTCGGGAGAGGAGCGGCGACGTCTCGGTTGATACCGTCACCCGGTTGCCCCGCGCGGATGCGGTCATTACATCGGCGGCTTCACTGCAAAGGGCTCCAGATGCTTGCCGTCCTGTTAGAGATCGTCGCCTATCTGCTCGGTGCACTGACCTGGGTGATCATCATCCAGGCCATTCTGTCCTGGCTGGTCGCGTTCAACGTGATCAACACCTATAATGATTTCGTCCGGCAGGTGCTTTATGCGCTCAACGTGATCACCGAGCCGATCTACCGGCCGATCCGCCGCATCCTTCCCGACTTCGGCGCGCTCGACCTGTCGCCGCTGGTCGCGCTGCTGATCATCAACATCCTCACCCGGATCGTCATCCCGCACGCCCAGGCGCAAGCGATGATGGCCGGAGTCTGAACAGATTCCCTGGACGGCCGCTGCCGACGGGCTCCACCTCGCGGTCCGCGCCAGCCCCAAGGCGGGGCGCGATTCGATCGAGGGGGTGGTCGCCACCGCCGACGGGCGGCGCTGGCTATCGGTCAAGCTGACCGCCGCGCCCAGCGACGGTGCGGCGAACGAGGCGCTGGTGCGGCTGGTCGCCAAGACGCTGGGCGTGGCGAAGCGCGACGTGACGCTGGCCAGCGGCGCGACGTCGCGGCTAAAGAGGCTCCATGTTTCGGGCGATCCCGCCGCGCTGGCGGCTGCCCTTCAACGCGTGATCGGATAGGGACGGGTGGGCATGAACGGGGCTGAGATCATCGACGGCAAGGCTTATGCGGCGGGCCTGCGCGCCCGGGTGGCGGCGGCGGTTCCCGCCTTCCGCGTCGCCGCGGGCCGCGCGCCCGGTCTCGCCGTGGTGCTGGTCGGCGAGGATCCCGCGAGCCAGGTCTATGTCCGCTCCAAGCATAAGGCGACCGTCGAGGCGGGGATGGAGAGCTTCGAGCATCGCCTGCCCGCGACCGCGAGCGAGATGGAGCTGCTCGACCTGGTCGAGCGGCTCAACGCCGACGACAGGGTCGACGGTATCCTCGTCCAGCTACCGTTGCCGTCGCACATCGACGAGAAAAGGGTGATCGCGACGATCGATCCCGACAAGGACGTCGACGGCTTCCACGTGGTCAATGCCGGCCGGCTGGCGGTGGGCGAGGCGGGCTATGTTCCCTGTACCCCGCTTGGCTGCCTGATGCTGCTCAAGGACCGGCTCGGCGACCTTTCGGGGCTGGCGGCGGTGGTGATCGGCCGCTCGAATATCGTCGGCAAGCCGATGGCGGCGCTGCTGCTCGCCGAGAATTGCACGGTAACGGTCGCGCACAGCCGCACCCGAGACCTGGCCGACGTGGTGCGCCGCGCCGATATCGTCGTCGCCGCGGTCGGTCGGCCGGAGATGGTCAAGGGCGACTGGATCCGCCACGGCGCGACGGTGATCGACGTCGGCATCAACCGCGTGCCGGGCGCCGAGCCGGGCAAGACCCGGCTGGTCGGCGACGTCGCCTTCGCCGAGGCGGCGGCGGTCGCGGGCGCGATCACCCCGGTCCCCGGCGGGGTCGGACCGATGACGATCGCCGTGCTGCTGCGCAACACCCTGGTCGCCGCGCATCGCCGGGCCGGCGTCGCGCTGCCGGAGGGTGCGATCGGATGATCGCCCTGTTCCTGTCGGCGTTCGTCACCCTGTTCGTGGTGATCGATCCGCCCGGCTGCGCGCCGATCTTCGCCGGGCTGACGCGCGACGCCCCGGCCGGCCAGCGGCGCTCGATGGCGATCCGCTCGACCCTGATCGCGACGGTGCTGCTGTTCCTGTTCGCGCTGGTGGGCGAGAAGCTGCTCGACACGCTCGGCATCAGCCTCGACGCTTTCCGCATCGCGGGCGGCATCATGCTGTTCCTGATCGCGCTGGAGATGGTGTTCGAGAAGCGCACCGAACGGCGCGAGGGCCGCGCCGACGAGATCAGCCGCAAGGCCGCCGAGGAACGTCGTCCGATCGAGGACATCTCGGTCTTCCCGATGGCCATCCCGATGATCGCCGGGCCGGGCTCGATCGCGACGGTGATGCTGCTGGTGTCGCGCAGCCACGGCATCGAGCAGACGATCCTGGTGCTGGGTGCGCTGCTCGCGGTGCTGGCCCTGACCATGGCCGCCTTGCTCGCCGCCGGCCCGATCATGCGGGTGCTGGGTCCCAAGCTCGAGGCGATGATCACGCGGGTGCTGGGCGTCCTGCTTGCCGCCCTCGCCGCGCAGTTCGTGATCGACGGGATCAGCGCCGCCTTCGCCCTGCGCTGATCCCTGCCTTCAGTCGATCCGCCGCCACAGGCGGAAAGGCGAATTGGCGGGCAGCTCGACCGGCTCCAGCCAGCTGGGTATCTTCCCGTCCATCAGCTGGGTGTAGAATCCACGCGGCGCGCGGGCCTTGTAGATGGTCGATTCGGCCATGCCCGGGCAGAGCAGCAGCATCGTCGCCCCGCGCCGCTTCATCACTGCATGCGCCACCTCGGGCGAGCCCGCGCGGAAGCTGTGCTGGACGTCGAGGATCGCGTCGCCGTTGCGATGGTAGGGGCCGGCGACCGCGCGGTGTCGGGTCATGGCGATCAGCCGCGGCCCCAGGTCGACGAAGGTCAGCATCGTCGCCGGCGGAAGCCGGTCGAGCTGGGCGAGCGCGGGCAGGGTGGTGCAGCGGCGCGGCTGG
This sequence comes from Rhizorhabdus histidinilytica, assembly GCF_900167915.1. Taxonomy (GTDB): domain Bacteria; phylum Pseudomonadota; class Alphaproteobacteria; order Sphingomonadales; family Sphingomonadaceae; genus Rhizorhabdus; species Rhizorhabdus histidinilytica. Next base: position 392,684 of record NZ_FUYM01000005.1, read on the forward strand.
CGGTCGGCTTCGGTCCGCGCCTTTTCCTTGCGGACCTCCTTGGCGGGCTTTGGGATCATCGCCACGAACTGCGCGACCTGTCCCGACAGCGCGAAGAAGACGACCAGCGTGCCGCCGACGCGGACCAGCGACGACGCCGAATCGAGCAGCCGGGGCAACAGCAGCCAGCCGAGCGCGGTCGCGCCATAGACACCCAGCAGCTGCGCCTGCGGGCCGAAGCGTGACTGCCAGGCGAGCCCCGCCGTCGCCAGCAGGCTGAGCAGCGCGATCGTCGCCCAGACCGGGGCTTGCGGCGTGCGCCGCGCCCGCCAGAAGGCGGTGATCGCCCCCGCCGTGCCGATCAGCGGCAGCCAGGCGGTCTGCAGCGCATCGCGCCACGGCTTGGTATAAAGCGGCTTCACCTCGCGGATATTGTCGAACCAGAGCCGCTTGAGCTCGGGTGAGATGCTTTCGGGCGCGCCGAGGCATTGCGGGAAGCTGAGCGCGAAGAAGATGGCGATCGCCGCCCCCGCGGCGGCCAGCGCGGCGAGCCGCCACCAGAGCCCCCGGATGGTGACGAGCGACAGCCCCAGCATCAGCGCCGAGGTCAGCAGCAGCGTCGACAGATAGACCGGCGACAGCACGTCGCAGACCATCTTCCTGTTGTCGTAGGAGGCGAAGCCGGCGAAGGCGAGCGCGCAGCCGCCGCCCAGCGCCACCGCATAGGCGCGCAGCCGGTCGGCCTGCTCGCGGTCCCAGGCCCAGCGCAGCGCGATCGATGCGCCCGCCACCGCCATCACCGGAATCAGCTCAAGGCCGATGCCGAGCGACAGCGCGGTGGCGCCTCCCGTGATGGCGCCGCCGCGCTGCGGGTGCCGGTCGGCGATCCCGGCAACGACCAACGCGAGCGTCGCGAGCTGCCAGCCATGATGGTCGATGCGCAGCGGCATCCACATGAACAGCGTCGTCTGCGCGCACATCAGCACGGCGAAGGCGATCGGATAGGCGCGCGGATGGACGGTCCGCCGCACCGTCAGCACGATCGCCCACAGCGCCGGCGCCAGCGCCAGCATCGGCGCCACCGCGCAGGCGATCCGTTCGGCGGTGAACTCGCCGACCAGCGGTCGGAACGCCAGGATCATCGCCGCGATCGGCAGGTCGACGATCCGCGACCAGTGGACGTTGAGACCGCCCGGCGGTGCGAGCTTGTACTGGCGCAGGTCGAACCAGCCCTGCCCGGCGAGCCAGGCCTTGACCTCCGCCAGCCGGAGATTGTCGTCGGTGTCGCTCAGCGCCAGCCAGCGGACCTGGCCCCAGCGATAATAGAGGAGATAGGCGCAGGCCCCCAGGAACATCAGCCAGAAGACGGTGCGCCAGCGGCGCTCGATCCAGTCCATCAGCCGATCTTCGAGCTGCGCGTCGTTCCGGTCCTGCATCGGGACCCGATTAAAGCATTTTCAGGAAGTGGATAGCGGTTTTCCGTCCGGAAACGCGCAGGAACGAAGGCCGCCGGCCCTGGTCGCGCGCCGCGCCCGACGGAAAACTGGCCCCGTCACGTTCGTTCGGGCGAGGTTCAGCTTCGTCATGCTGTGTTCGGCCCATCCGGGAACGGATACGAAGGGAACGGACTGGCAATTTCCACCCTTCGGGAGGCGCTCCTTCGGGGTTCCCTTTCCCCGGGGAGCGTGTTCCCCCGGCGGCCTTTTCCCCAGCTCCAGCTTGAGCCGCTCCCGCTTTTGTGGAATGGCGCGCCGATGCCGGAGGCGCCCCTTCTTTCCCGCGAGCGGATCGTGCTGCTCGGCCAACTCGTCCGATATGCGGTCACCGGGGTGTTCGCCTCGCTCGTCAATATCGGCATCTACCACCTGCTGGTGAAGGCGGCCGGCTTCGATCCCAACCTCGCCTGGACGTTCGGCTTCGTCGGCGCGGCGACCACGGGCTATGTCGTCCATGGCCAATGGAGCTTCCGCGGCCATGGCGGCCGCGACCGGCAGGGGGTGCGGATCCTGCGCTTCGCGGTCGTCTCGCTGATCAGCTTCGCGCTCAACAGCCTGTGGGTCTGGCTGCTCGTCCAGCATATGGACCTTCCGATCTGGTCGCCCTATCCGCTGGTGCTGGGCGTGACGCCGCTCCTGGTCTTCTGGCTGAACCGCCAATGGGTGTTCGAATGAGCGAGACGCTGCCGGTTCCCCTGCTGTCGGTGATCGTGCCGGTGAAGGACGAGGAGGACGCGATCGTCCCGTTCGTCACGCGGATGACGCGGGTGCTCGACGCGCTGCGCGATCCGCAGGGCGCGCCGATCGGCTGGGAGATCCTGTTCATCGACGACGGCAGCACCGACCGGACGATGGCGGCGATCCTCGTCGCGCACGACGCCGACCGCCGCGTCGGAGCATTGTCGCTGTCGCGCAACTTCGGCAAGGAAGCCGCGCTCTCGGCCGGTCTCGACCATGCCCGCGGCGCGGTGGTGGTGCCGATCGACGTCGACATGCAGGACCCGCCCGAGGTGATCGGCGCGATGATCGACAAGTGGCGCGACGGTTATGAGGTGGTCTACGGCGTCCGGCGCAACCGGCTGACCGACAGCCTGCCCAAGCGGCTGACCGCCGATCTCTATTATCGCGCGCACAACTGGCTCTCGATGGACAAGATCCCCGAGCATGCCGGCGATTTCCGCCTGCTCGACCGCAAGGTCGTCGAGGTGATCAAGCGGATGCCCGAGCGCAACCGCTTCATGAAGGGCCTGTTCGCCTGGTCGGGCTTTCGCCAGACCGCGGTCGAATATGACCGCGCCGAGCGCGCCGTCGGCACCACCAAGTTCAACTATTGGAAGCTGTGGCAGCTTGCGATCGACGGCATCACGTCGGCCTCGACCGCGCCTTTGCGGGTGTGGTCCTATGTCGGCGCGGTGATCGCGGTGGTGGCGCTGGTCTATGCCGTCTATATCGGCGTGCGCACCCTGATCTACGGCGCCGACGTGGCGGGCTATCCGTCGCTGATGGTGGCGACGCTGTTCCTCGGCGGGGTCCAGCTCCTCTCGCTGGGCATCCTCGGCGAATATGTCGGACGAATCCTGGTCGAAACCAAGAAGCGGCCGATCTATATCGTCCGGCAACGCATAGGCTGCACGGACCCGACTCTGGAAAAGGCGGGGATCGGCCGTCCCGATCCCGCGGCCAAGGACGCCGACTGATGGACCGCGCCACCTATGACCGCATGGCGGAGATCGACCAGGACCATTGGTGGTTCGTCGCCCGCCGCCGGATCATCGCCAGCCTGATCGAGCGCCATCGGCCGAAGCCGGGGCCGATGCGCATCCTGGAGGTGGGGGCGGGGACCGGTTCGAACCTCGCGCTGCTCCAGCGTTACGGGGCGGTCGACGCGATCGAGCCCGACGACGGTGCGCGCGCCTTTGCCGAGCAGCGCAGCGGCCTGAGCATCAAGGGCGGCTATCTGCCGAACGTACCGCTCGACGACGGCGCCTATGACCTGATCGTCCTGCTCGACGTGCTCGAACATATCCCCGGCGATGTCGAGGCGCTGGCCTGTCTGAAGGACAAGCTGGCGCCGGGCGGGCGCATCCTCGTCACCGTGCCGGGCGCGCCGTGGATGTGGAGCGCGCACGACGTCGCCCACCACCACCAGCGCCGTTACACCGCCGCGCGGCTCCGCGCCGTGTTCGGCCGGGCGGGGCTCCGGACCCGCTACCTGACCCACTTCAACAGCGTGCTGTTCCCGCTGATCGCGGCGGTGCGGCTGCTCGGCAAGGTCACCGGCAAGGAAGGCGGAGACGACGCGATGCCGTCGAAGCCGGTCAACGCGGCGCTGACGACGCTGTTCGGGGCCGAGCGCCTCTGGGCGGCGCGGGTGCCGGTGCCGTTCGGCGTCTCGATCGCGATCGTCGCGGAGCCGTAAGTCAGCGCACCGGCTTGAAGCGGAAGGGGGGCACGTCCTCCTGGATGCGGTAGAGCGCGCCGCGCTCGCCGCCGTTCCAGATCAGCTTGAGCGACGGATCGTTGATCGGCCAGCGATCGCGCGACGCGTTGATCAGCCACAGATAGTCGAAGGCGTCGCGCGGGAAGAGGGCGATCGAGCTTTCGATGCTGCGCGATCGGGGCGCGCGGCAGCGGCGCGGGCGCATCACCTGGGTCGGGTCCTCCGCATAGCCCTTGGCCGGGGCATATTTGATCGACAGCAGCTGCGCGCCCGCCATCGTCCACTGGCCGTTGACGAATGCCTCGCGCCGGACGATCGCCATCGCGCCGAGATGTTCGAGCCGCGGCGATTCCCAGCGCGACAGGCAGGGCAGGTCGACCAGTGCGAAGATGCGGGCGTTGCGGTCGACATGGTCGAGCGCGGCGAGCTGCTTCTCCTGATAGGCGGAGATGCCGGCGAACTGGACGGTCGCCTGCCAGACCCGGACCCCGAAGATCGCCAGCGCGACCGCGGCAATGGCGCCCAGCGCAACCCTGTTGGTGGTGCGCGGCACCAGCCCGAGCACGCCGATCGCGACGACATAGGGGGCAAGCCGCATGTCGGCATAGGCCGATCCGATGACGATGCGCGGCATCAGGACATAGGCGATGATCAGCACCAGCGTGGCGACGCCGAGGGTGCGGCGCATGTCGACGCCGACCCTGCGCCAGCCGATCGATCCGATGCCGAACAGCACCAGCAGGATCAGCAGCGACACCAGCCAGATGTCGAATTCCATCCACTGGGTGCGCAGCGAGGAGACCAGATAGACATATTTGGCCTTCCAGTTGAACCAGTCCGCGGTCTCCCCCTGCACGTCGCCCGATCGCCACAGCAGCATCAGCAGCATCGGTGGGGCGAGCGGCAGGCAGTGGAGCGCGCCGCGCCACAGCGCCTCGACATAGCCGCGCCCCTCGACGTCGCGCATCCGCACGATCTCGGCCGAGAAGGCGAGCAGGCCGAGCACGCCCCAGGCGAAGCCGTGCGCCAGCCAGACCAGGCAGCCGATCGGCACGAACAGGATCGCGCGCAGCCGGACCCGGCCCATCCGCGCCAGATAGAGCCACAGCGCGAAGGCGTTGAGCGCGAGCGCCATCGCCAGCACATAGTTGATGAAGCCCCACTGGAACGGCCAGCAATAGGCGAAGGGCGCGACGAGCCCGGCCGTCGCCGGCAGCCGGCCGTGGACCTCGCGCGCGATCAGCAGGAAGCCGGTCAGCGTCAGCGGCGGCACCATCATGACGATCAGCTTCACGCCCAGCTCGAGCCCGAACAGCTTGGCCATCGGGATGATCAGCAGGTCGACGCCGAGATTGCCCATCAGCGCCCATTGGAAGCTGAAATATTCGGTGAGCAGCGGCGAGGAGGGAGCGGACAGCTCCACCCTGTAGCGCCCCATATGCCCCATCAGGTCGACGAGCGGGGGAACCTCGGGCCGGATCAGCGGGATGATCGATATGATCGCGAGGAAGGCGATATACCAGGGTCGCGTCCACCAGCCGGACGGCGGCGTCAGAGGCGGGGTGGACCGGAACATCGGGACTCGCCCTTATGTCGGGCGTGAAAGGACGGCAAGGGGTTGGCGCGATTCCGGCGGGAATATCGGCCGCCCCGTCGGCGTATATCGCCGTTTCAGGACCGTCGCCGCCACAGCCGGAGCGTGCTCCCCTCCAGCGGCACCGGCTCCAGCCATTCCGGTGCTTCGCCATGGAGCAGCCGCGCCGCCAGCCCGTCACGCGCGGCGCCGGCATAGAGGCTCGCCTCGGTGCCGTCGGGGTCGATCAGCACATAGGTCATGCCGTGCGCCGCCATGATGCGATGCGCGACCTCGGGCGGCTGGGTGAAGGCCAGGATCACCCGACGGATTCCCTGCGAGCCGCGATGATGGCCGCTGCCGGCATAGCTATGCGGCGTGACGACCAACAGGCGCGGGGTCAGGTCGAGCCCTGTCAGGATCGAGCTGCGTGGCAGCCGCGCCAGCGGATCGAGGCTGCTGTTGAGAGCGATGCAGCAGGGTGCCAGCCCGGTCCTGTTCGCGACGGGCGCGACGCGATGCATGATCAGCGTGCCCGCCGCGACCGTCCCGATCGGCGACAGCATCAGGAAGGTCGCGGCCGAGGCGAGGACGCGGAGGGGCGGACGTTGCCAGCGATCGATCTTGCCCAGCAGCCTGGCGAGCAGCCAGGCGGTGCCGGGCAGGGCGCAGCCATGGGCGAAGCCGCCGGCGCGCTGGACGAGCAGTGCGACCGCGAAGGCGGCGGCGAGGATTGCGGCCATGGTCAGCCAGTTGCGCGCTTCGTCCCGGGTCCGTGCGGCGCGCCAGGCGGCCAGCGTTCCGGCCAGGCCGATCGGCGGGAAGCCGATCAGCATGACCACATTGTCGACCGGCTGCCGCCAGACCGGCAGCCCTTCGAGGACCTTGTCGTACCAGAAGTGGCGCGACACCGGATCGAGCGTGGCGAACGGCCCGGCGAGACAGGTGGGCGCGGTTGCCGCGAGCAGCGCGACGCCGAGCGCCCCGGCCAGGACCAGCGCCGCGATCCGCGCGCCGACGCCGCCCCGCTCGGCGATCCGCAGCCCGATCGCGGCGGCGATCGGGGCGACGATCAGCGGCCCGAACCAGGCGGGGCTGACCGCGTCGCACCAATATTGGCCCCAGGCGGGGCGCCCGTGAAAGCCGGCGAACAGGACGAGGCTGGCGCCGCCGAACGCCGCGGCGAAGGCGCGGAGCCGCTCGGTCTCGCCCCAGCACAGGCAGCGCAGCGCGAGCAGCAGCGCGATCGCCGCCGCTGCCGGCAGCGCCTCGAGCGAGACGGCGAGCCACAGCGCGGTGACGATGCCGCCCGTCGTCCCGCCGCGCAGCGGCCGGCGATCGAAGCAGGCCGCGACCGCGAACAGCCCCAGCGCGGTCTGCCAGCCATGATGGTCGATCCGCATCGGCAGGACGTGGAACAGGATCATCGGTGCGGTCGCGGCCAGCGTCGCCGCGAGCAGCGCCGCGCGCCGGCTGGCGAGCCGCGCGGTGGCGAGCGCGACCGCCGACAGCGTTCCCGCGAAGGTGATCAGCGGCACCGCACAGGCGGCGGCGCGCTCGGCGACCGCCCCGCCGAGCAGCGGCTGGAGCAGCAGGATCAGCGCCGCGATCGGCAGGTCGACGATCCGCGACCAGTGCATCGGTACGCCGTGCGGCGGATCGATGCGGTACTGGGTGACGTCGAAGAAGCTCTGTCCGCCCAGCCAGTCGCGGACCTGCTGGAGCCGCAGATAATCGTCGGGGTCCCACATTTCGAGTGGGGCGATGCGGCTGTAGGCAACGGCCAGCAGCACCGTCGCCGCGAGTGCCCAGAGCGCGGCGACGCCGAGGACCAGGCGGCGGGGAGAGAGGGAGCTGTCAGTCATATCTCCCCTCCCTTTCAAGGGAGGGGGTTAGGGGGTGGGTGGCGAGCGCAGCGAGCCTGCGCCGGCCGTCCCGCAGAACTCCGCCAAGGGGGATCGACCGCCTTGGCTGCGTCACCCACCCCTTGCCCCTCCCTTGAAAGGGAGGGGAGGGAAAGGGGAAGGTCACGCCGCCTTCCGGTCGGCGATCCGGGTCGGCACCGCGCGTTCGGAGCGGAGCGCGGCGGCGACGCCGGCGTCGTCGCCCTCGCTGCCGGCCTCGTGATATTCGGCGTCCTCGTTGACCGCCCAGACGTCGTGGCGGCGGGCGCCGGCGGCGATGTTGCGCGCGGTCAGCATCGCCGTCATCATCGCATGGTCCTGGTTGTTGTAGCGGTGCATGCCGTTGCGGCCGACGAAGTGGAGCGTCGGGTAGCGCGCCTCCAGCTCGCCGCGTACCGCGGCGACATGGGCGGCATAGTCGTCGTCATAGACCGGATAGGCCTTCTCCTGCCGGACGACCGCGCCGCCCACCACGGCGGCCGGGTCGCACAGGCCGAGCTGCGCCAGCTCCCGCGTCGCCAGTGCGACGAGATCCTCGTCCGACGAGGACCACAGGCCGTCGCCCTCGAAGCAGAAATATTCGAGTCCGACGCAGGCCAGCGCCGGATCGGGCACCATCTCGGGCGACCAGCTCCGGAAATTCTGGATGCGGCCGACCTGCACCCGGTCGTCATGGATGTAGATCCAGTTGTCGGGGAACAGGTCGTCCGACCGGATCATCAGCGCGACGGTCAGGAAGTCGCGATAGTGGAGCGCCATCGCGTCGGACAGCGTCGCCGGCAGCGGATGGATGCGGCTCGCCAGCTCGCGCATCGGCGCGGAGCTGATGACATGGTCGGCGGTCAGCATCGCCAGCCGGCCGTCGCGCCCCATCGCGGCGACCCGCCACAGCCCGGCGGTCTCGTCCCAGGAAAGCTGGTGGAGCATGTGCCCCATCAGCAGGCTGTTGCCCTGCTCCAGGATGCGGTCGCGCGCGGCGTCCCACATCATGCCGGGCCCCTTGCGCGGATAGCGGAAGCTTTCGAGCAGGGTCTTGGCCTGCATCCCGTCATTGGGCCGCTTGTTGAGGCCCAGCGAGCGGCGGACGCCGTCCCATACCGCCTTGCCGAGGCTCAGCCCCTTGATGCGCTGGGCCGCCCAGTCGGCCGACATCTCGTCGCACGGCATGCCCCACACCTTCTCGGTATAGGTCTTGAAGAAGATGCCGAACAGGCGGGCGCCGAACTGGTTGACGACCCATTGCTCGAAGCTCTTCACCTCCTTGTGGGGGAACAGCTTCCAGCGGAAGAAGCTGGCCATGCACAGCGTCGACTGCCACAGGCCCAGGTTGCGCAGCGCCTCGAAGGCGCGGAGCGGATAGCTGTAATATTTGCCGCGATAATAGATGCGGCTCATCCGCGGCCGTTCGATGAAGTCGTCGGGCAGCAGCTCGTTCCACAGGTCGACGACCTCGCGCGACTTGGAGAAGAAGCGGTGGCCGCCGATGTCGAATCGGAAGCCCTGGTGCTCGACGGTGCGGCTGATCCCGCCGACCTGCTCGGGGTCCTTCTCGATCAGGGTGACGGTGAAGCCCTGCTTGCCGAGCATATAGCCGGCGGTCAGCCCCGCGGGCCCCGCCCCGATGATCGCAACGTCGACATGGTGGGAGGCGCGCGGCATCGAAGGTCCCTCATATCCGGATATCCACCGATGCCATGGCCGACGAGCCGCTAAGACATGGTTAACGGCGGGTCGACGCGGCTGGTCAAAGCCGGCCCGCTGGCTTAGCCATCGTCCCGTGACCCTATCTGCCAGGAACCGGCCTTTCCGGATCGCGCTGCTATCGCTGGCCCTGCTGTCGCTGGTCGGAGCAGCGCCGCCACCCGCGAACGCCGACGAAGCGCTCAGCCTCTATGCCGACGCGACCGTCATCGACGGCACCGGCGCTCCGCCGCGCGCGCATCAGGACATCCTCGTGCGCGGGCAGCGGATCGTCGCGGTCGCGCCGCACGGCACGATCGCCCAGGCGGAGGGGGCGAAGCGCATCGACCTGTCGGGACGCTTCGTGATGCCGGGGCTGATCGACACCCATGTCCACCTCGCAACGCCTCCCGACGACGCCAGGGCGCGCGCGATCCTGCGCCGCAACCTCTATGGCGGGGTGACGGCGGTGCGCGACATGGCCGATGACGTGCGGCCGGTGGCCGAACTCGGCCGCGCCGCGCTGGCGGGGGAGATCGCCGCGCCCGATATCTATTACACCGCGCTGATGGCGGGCCCACCCTTCTTCCAGGACCCCCGCGTGCTCGCGGTGACGCTGGGCGTCACGCCGGGCAAGGCGCCCTGGATGCAGGCGATCGACGACCGCACCGACCTCAGGACCGCGGTGACGCTGGCGCGCGGCACCTCGGCCACCGCGATCAAGATCTATGCCGACCTGCCGCCGCGCCTCGTCAAGGCGATCACGGCCGAGGCGCATCGCCAGAATATACCGGTCTGGGCGCACAGCGCGGTATTCCCGACGCGCCCGGCCGATGTGATCGCGGCCGGTGCCGACACGGTCAGCCATGTCTGCTACCTCGCCTATCAGGTCGAGCCGGTGATGCTCGCCGCCTATGAGGACCGCACCCCCGTAAACGAGGCGCTGCTCGCGCCCGAAGGCGATGATCCGGTGATCGCCGGCCTGTACCGCGCGATGCTGAAGCGCGGCACGATCCTCGATGCGACCGGCAGCCTGTTCGTCCGGTACGACAAGGCACGGCAGCAGCATCCGGAGAAACGGCGGCTGCGCTGCAGCGGCGCGGCGACCACCCGGCTGACGCGGCAGGCGTGGAAGGCGGGGGTGCCGATCTCGACCGGCACCGACTTCGTCCGGGGCTATCGCAGCGACTGGCCCGACGTGCATGAGGAGCTTTTCTTCCTCGCCCGCGACGTCGGCATGCCGCCGCTCGCGGTGATCCGGTCGGCGACGCTGGTCGGCGCGCAGGCGGCGGGGCAGGCGGCGGAGATGGGATCGATCGAGCCGGGCAAGCTTGCCAATTTCCTGGTGCTGGCCGCCGATCCGGCCGCCGACATCGGCAATATCCGGACGATCGAGACGGTGGTGAAACGCGGCCGCGCCTATCCGCGCGGCGACTATCGGCCGACGACAAAGGCGGAAATGGGGGACGGCGATGACGATTGAACGACGCGAATTCCTGACGCTCGCCGCCGCGACGGCGGCGACGGCGGCCCTGCCGGGTCCGCTGCTGGCCGCGGCTGCGGCCGACCCGTTGAAGGGCCGGATCGTGGTCAATGCGCTCGGCGGGCTCGGCGATCCCAACGATCGCGGTGACGGGATGGTCCCTCGCGTCAGCCCGCGCGTACTGACGGAGGCGCATGCCTCGGGGCTGACCGCGGTCAACATCACGCTCGGCTATGTGTCGGGCCCCGCCGATCCGTTCGAGGCGAGCGTGCGCGACATCGCCGCGACCGACCGGCTGGTGCGCGAGCAGGACCGGGACCTGGTCAAGATACTGACCGCCGCCGACATCCGCCGCGCCCGGGCGGAGGGCAAGGTCGGGCTGATCTACGGTTTCCAGAACGGCGCGATGATGGGCAAGGACGTCGGCCGCGCCGACATCTTCGCGAATCTCGGCGTGCGCATCTTTCAGCTCACCTACAATCCCGCCAACCAGATCGGCGACGGATCGATGGCGCCCGGGAATCGGGGCATCACCCCGTTCGGGCGGGAGCTGATCGCCCGGCTCAACGATCTGCGGGTGATGGTCGACCTGTCGCACAGCGGCGAGCGGACCTGCCTGGAGGCGGCCCGCGCCTCGCGCGCGCCGATCTCGATCAACCATACGGGCTGCCGCGCACTGGTCGACCTGCCGCGCAACAAGACCGACGCCGAGCTGCGGCTGGTGGCCGAGCGGGGCGGCTTCGTCGGCATCTATTTCATGCCCTTCCTCAACGTGACCGGCCATGCCCGCGCCGAGGACGTCGTCGCGCATATCGATCATGCGGTGAATGTCTGCGGCGAGGATCATGTCGGCATCGGCACCGACGGCGACGTCACCCAGATCGACGACCTCAAGCGCTATGAGGCCGCGCTTGCCAAGGAGATCGCCGGGCGCCGCGCCGCCGGGATCAGTGCGGCGGGCGAGCGGCCCGACACCTACCCCTTCGTCGTCGACCTGCGCGGGCCGGACCAGTTCCGCAAGCTTGTCCGGCTGCTCCAGGCGAAGGGCTATGGCAGCGCCAGGATAGAGAAGATCCTCGGTGCCAATTTCCTGCGCTACGCCGAGACGGTCTGGGGCGCCTGAGCGGCCGGTTCAGGCCGGCATCGGTTCGGCCGGCTCCGCCGCGAAGGAGGCGAGCTGGGCGGCGTGCGCCGCCTGGAAGGCCGGGCGCGCGGTGCAGCGGTCGCGATAGGCGGCGAGGGCTGGGAATTCGGCCATCAGCGCATCGTCCGACACCTCGCGCAGCACCGTCGCCATGATGATGTCGGCGGCGGTGAAACCGCTCTCCAGATAGTCCTTGTCGCCGAGCCAGTCGGCGAGTGCGGCGAGGCGCGTGCGCAGCGTCTCGATCACCTGCGGGCGGCGCAGGCGGCCCCATTCGGCATCGGGGTTGAAGGTGTCGATGTCGACGAGGTCGAAGACGAAGGGCTCGACGCTGTTGAGCGCCGCCGTCACCCAGGTCAGCACGCGTGCGCGGCCCTGTGCGGTGCGCGGCATCAGCCGCTCGCTGCGCTCGGCGATGCGCAGCACCATCGCGCCGCTCTCGAACATCTGCACTTCCTCGTCGCGATAGGCGGGGACCTGGCCGAACGGCTGCTCACGGCGATAGTCCGCGCCCTTCGCCGTCTCGAAGCCGATCAGCCGCTCGCGATAGCCGAGCCCCGCCTCCTCGCAGGCCCAGCGCGGCCGCAGGTCGCGGACGAAGCCGCGTGCGAAATCGGGCACCCAGGCGAAGCCGGTGATCTCGATGGCGGCGTTCTGGTCGATCGGCATGACGGACTCCTCTCTCGCTCTGTGGGATAAGAAAGGTTGATATCAACATATTGGAAGGCTGTCAAAGGCCGGCCTCGGGATTCCTAGCCCAGCGCGGCCTTGAGCTTCTCGCGGTCGAGCTGGCCTTCCCAGCGGGCGACGACGACGGTGGCCACCGCATTGCCGACGAAGTTGGTGAGGCTGCGGCATTCGGACATGAAGCGGTCGATGCCGAGGATCAGCGCCATCCCCGCGACCGGCACCGACGGCACGATCGACAGCGTCGCGGCGAGGGTGACGAAGCCCGCGCCGGTCACCCCGGCGGCGCCCTTCGACGATAGCATCGCCACCAGCAGCAGGCTGATCTGCTCGCCCAGCGACAGGTCGACGTCGCAGGCCTGGGCGATGAACAGCGCCGCCAGCGTCATGTAGATGTTGGTGCCGTCGAGGTTGAACGAATAGCCGGTCGGCACGACCAGCCCGACGATCGGCTTGGCGCAGCCGGCGTCCTCCATCTTCGCCATCAGGTTGGGCAGCGCGCTTTCCGAAGAGGAGGTGCCGAGCACCAGCAGCAGTTCGTCCTTGAGATAGGCGATCAGCCGCAGGATCGAGAAGCCCGCGATCCGCGCGATGATGCCGAGCACGACGAGGACGAAGCCGATCGAGGTCAGGTAGAAGCACAGCACCAGCCCGCCGAGATTGGCGAGGCTGCCCAGCCCGAACTTGCCGATGGTGAAGGCCATCGCGCCGAACGCGCCGATCGGGGCGGCCTTCATCAGGATGCCGACCAGCCGGAAGACGACGGCCACCAGCCGTTCAAGCAGGTCGGTCACCGGCTGGGCGCGCTCGCCGACCAGCGACAGCGCGATGCCGAACAGGATCGCGACGAACAGCACCTGCAGGATCTCGCCCTCGGCCAGCGCCGACAGCAGCGTGTCGGGAATGATCGCCATCAGGAAGCCGACCAGCGACTGGTCGTGCGCCGCCTTGGCATAGTCGGCGATGTGGCTGCTATCGAGATCGGCGACGGCGATGTGCATCCCGGCGCCCGGCTGGACGATATTGGCGACGAACAGGCCGACGATCAGCGCCAGCGTCGATACCGCCAGGAAATAGCCGAACGCCTTGAGCGCGACCCGGCCGAGATCGCCGAGATGGCTGAGCCCGGCGATGCCGGTCACCACGGTCAGGAAGATCACCGGGGCGATGATCATCTTGACCAGCTTGATGAACGCGTCGCCGAGCGGCTTCAGCTGCGCCCCGATATCGGGCGCGAGCCAGCCGAGCAGCACGCCCAGCACGATCGCCAGCAGCACCTGCGCATAGAGCGATCGCCAGAAAGGCGGACGGGTGGCCGGCACGGCGTCGCTGTCGATGATCATGAGATGATGGGCCCCCTCCGAGAAGGGGCTGACGTCCCACGAATCCCCCTCCCTTTCAAGGGAGGGGGAGGAAAGGGGAGTTACCTTCTGTACCGCAGCGCCACCCACAATGTCCGGGGCGTCGCGCGTTCGACGGTGCCGTCGGCGCCGACGGTCGCCTCGACGCGCTTGTTGGCGATGTTCTCGCCGCGCAGCTCGGCGGTGAAGCCGCGGCCGAGGTCGAGCGCGGCGACCGCGTCGAAGGTCAGCGCGTCGTCGAGGCGGCGGCTGTTCTGGTCGTCCTCGAATTGGCCGGCGACATAGCGCGCGGTGACGCCGATCCGGGCGGTGTCGGGGCGGTTCCACTCGATCGAGGCGCTCGCCTGGTCGCGCGGCGTCTGGGCGGGGCGCAGCCCGGCGAGGCCGGTCGCCGCGCCGGACGCGCGGACGCGCGGATCGATGTGCGAATAGCTGGCGATCGCGCGCCATTCGCCCAGCGTCGCCATGCCGTCGATCTCGATGCCGCGGCTGCGGATCGCGTCGACATTCTGGCGCTGGCGGGTGTTGGGCGCGATGGTGACGTTCGAGATCGCGTCGTCGAGCCGGTTCCAGAAGATCGTCGCCCCCAGCTTCCAGCCGGGCAGCGGCGCATATTCGGCACCGCCCTCGATTCCCTTGACCCGCTCGGGATCGAGCAGCGGGTTGGCGATCGTCGAATCGCTGCCCGCGCGGAACGGGCGGTAGAGCTCGTTGAGGGTCGGCAGGCGCCAGCCCGTATAGGCCGCCGCGCGCAGGGTGACCGCCGCCGCCCCCGGCGGGCTCCAGGCGATGCCGGCGCGGCCGGTCGCCTCGGTCCCCGACCGGTCGGGATAGCGCGCGCTGTTGGCGGCGATCAGCGCACCGGTCGTGCGGCTGATCTCGGTGCGCTTGCCGTCGCGGAGCTGCCAATGGTCGACCCGGCCGCTCGCGGTCAGCGTCAGCCCCGGCGCGGGCAGCAGTGCCAGCTCGGCGAAGCCCCCGAACACATTCTGCTCGCCGCCCGCGACCCGGTTGGCGTTGGTCGAGACGACCCGTTCCTCGGTCCGGCCGCTGACATGGCGGGCGTCGCCGCCGAGCCGCAGGTTGACGCCCTCGCCGAGCGGCGGGCGCAGCTCGATCCGCCCGCCGAAGCCGTTGGCGGGGACGTTGTACTGGTCGAGCGACTGGCTGACGGTCGCACGGCCGGCGCCGATGCTGGCGAAGCCGCTGGAGAATTCGCGGTGCTGGAGCCAGGCGGTCGCCTCCCATCCCCAGCGGCCGCGCCCGACCAGCCGGATCGAGCTGTCGACCGCGAGGTTGCTGTTGCCGGTGAAGGGGACGCCGCGGTCGCGCCGGTCGAGCAGGAAGGAGCCGTTGGCCTGCAGCTCGGTCTCCGCGCCGACCGGGATTACCGCGCGGGCGGCGGCGCGGCTCTGCCGATAGCGCGCGGCGCGGTCGATCGGGCCGCGATCCTCCTCGACGACGGGGATGAAGCCGTCGCCCTGCGCATGGCCGCCCGACAGCATCAGGAAGCCGCCGCCAAGCCGCGCCGTCACCGTCGCGTCGGCGTCGATCGAGTCGCGGCTGCCATAGGCGACGCTCGCATCGACGGCATGCGCCTCATCGGGGCCCATGCTCGACAGCTCGATCGTCCCCGCCAGAGCGCCGGGGCCGTAGACGCTGCCGCCGCCGCCGCGGGTGACGCGGACATGGCCGATCCGCGCCGGATCGAGGGCGGCCCAGCTCACCCAGCCGCCGAACGGATCGACCATCGGCACGCCGTCGAGCAGGATCAGCGCGCGGGTCGATGCGTTGCCGCCGAGGCCGCGCAGCGTCGCCCCCTGGCTGGTCGGGTGTGCCGACCGCGCGTCGGAGCGGCGGAACTGCTGGAAGCCGGCGGCGTCGCGCAGGATGTCCTCCATCCGCCCGCTCGCCGACGTCTCCAGCCGGGCGCGGTCGATGCTGATCACGTCGAAGACGGCATCGCCGGGCGATCGCGGCAGGCCCTGGCCGGTGACGACGATCTCCGCCGCATCGTCGGCCCAGGCTGGGCCGGCTATGAGCCCGACACAGGCCGCGGTCAGCAGGAAACGGAGATGCCGCACGATGATCCTCCCGGAAGTTGACGGGGGCGGATGACCATCCCGGGGCGGCGGCGTCAATGGGAATATGGGCCAAGGCAGCCTTTCGTCATGTCGGCCTCTGCCGCCATGGCCGAGAGGAGGTTACGCCGCGACCTCGAAGCGCTGGGCGTAACGGGCGGCGATTCGGGCGACGGGCATCAGCACGAACACGTCGATCGTGTTGAAGGCGTGGTCGACATAGGCGCCGTCGCCGACCTCGGCGCCGACCCGCAGATAGGCCTTGATCAGCGGCGGCAGCCGGCGCGAGGCGATGCGCGGGTCGTAGCCGCCGAGCGGCAGCGCGCCGAGTGGGATAGCGTGCGCGCCGATCGCGCGGGCGCGCAGCTCCGGCACCGCCATATGGTTGTGGGCGAGCAGTGACAGGCCCTCGGCATGCTGGGCCGGGTCGGTACCGGGAAAGCTGGCGCAGCCGAACATATGGCCGATGCGGTGGCGCTGCAGATAGTCGGCGATGCCGCGCCACAGCAGCTGGATCGTGCCCGCGTCGCGATAGGCCGGATCGACGCAGGAGCGGCCGAGCTCGAGCAGCTCGACGCCCTCGCGCCGGCCATGCGCGATCACCGCCGACAGGTCGAATTCGTGCGCCGAATAGAAGCCGGCATGCGCCTCGGCGACGCTCTGGCGGAGCAGCCGGTAGGTGCCGACCACCGGGCTGCCGGGACGCGCATGGTCCTCGACCAGCAGATGGTCGCACAGCATGTCGTACGGATCGACGTCGCGGCCCTGGTCCGCGTCCGCCGGGCTCGCCGCGGGCAGCGCGCCCATGTCGCGGAAGAAGATGTCGTAGCGCAGCCGCTGCGCCGCGATCACGTCGGCCGCGCCATCGGCGAGCCGGACGGCAAGGCGGCGTTCAACCCCTTCGAGGGCCTGCGTCATCATGGCGTCCCCTTGCTGCAACGATGACCCGGCAATAATGGTGCAATGCGACACGGCGGCTACCGCATCGCGATCGATTTGCTACAACCATGTTCCACGGCCGTGACGATGGCGGCATGACCTTCCCCGGCGACCGCCGGACGACGAGGAGAACCCAGAGTGACGGCACCGAGCGAGAAGCTGCTGTTGTTCGGCGCGACCGGGGACCTGTCGCAGCGGATGCTGCTGCCGTCGCTGTACGGGCTGGCGGCGGA
>NZ_FUYM01000006.1 GCF_900167915.1 Rhizorhabdus histidinilytica
GCTTGGCTTTAACCGAACCCCGACGCCTTGAAGCCGTCGAAACCCGGAGCCGCCGCCCACATGTCCCTTCATCTTCCAACAATGTCAAAGAACCGAAAACCTTCCCTCCCCCAAGATCGCTCTTCGGGTGATCGACTTGTCGATCGGGAAGTCGGTGGCGCCTCGGTGAACCGCGTCGCCGCCGTCGGTGGAGGGGCTTCTATGGGCGAGGCCTCCGCCGGTCAACAACAAAATTACAACTTTTTTGCAGCGCAAATAGAGGCCCGGAATCCGGGGCTTTCAGCGCTGCATCAGAAGAGGAGATAGGAAGCGGCGACGCCGAATCAACCCCGCCGCGATTCGGGCGGCGGGAATCGCGCCGCCCGACAAGTCACTGGAACGAGCCGCTTTTCCTGTCCTGCCATCATGCCCGGTCTGCGACCGATCACGAGAGGGCATCGCTCAGGCGCCGCGCGGGCTCAACCTCAGGCGGTCTGGATATACTCGCGCATCGCCGCAGCCTCCTGCTCGATCCGCTCCATCCGCGCCTTCACCAAGTCGCCGATCGAGACGAAGCCGACCAGCACGCCGTCGTCGACCACCGGCAGATGGCGAATCCGGCGCCGCGTCATCATCGCCAGCGCCTCGAGCGGCGTGGTCCTGCTCGTCACCGTGATCACCGGGGAGGTCATCGCCTCGCGCACCGGCCGATCAAGGAAGGCGGCTCCGTCGCGCCGCATGCCGTAGATCATGTCGCGTTCGGACAGGATCCCCACCACCTGTTCCCGGTCGATCACCGGCACCGCGCCGATCCGCTTGTCCGCGAGCAGCGCGAGCGCTTCGACCACCGGCATGTCCAGCGACACGCTGATGATGCTGTTCTCGCCTCGGTCCTGCAGAATCGCCGCAATCGTCATCTCGGCCTCCTTCCCCAACATGGTTCGTCCGGGGGCCGCATGGCCCTGGACTGTCAATGCCGGGTCCGGGTCGTCCGTTCCGCAACGGAGGTCCGAATGTCGCCGGGTCCCGGCGGGGTTGATGATCCCACTTTTCCGCCCCAAATGGAAGCCATGTCGAAGCCCCGCAATCACCTGTCCGATCCCCAGCAGGCGGCTCGCGCCTGGCTTCGCTTCCGCTGGATCATGCGTTGGGTGATCGCGACCGCCATGTTCGCCGTCGCCGCCGCGCTCCTCTATCTCTGGGCGGACGGATCGCCGCTGACGGTGGCGGTGGTGATCGCGACGAGCGCCGGGGTCGCGCTGTCGGTGCTGCTCGCCGGCGCGCTGATGGCGCTGATCTTCATGAGCTCGGGCACCGGCCATGACGAGGACGTCGCCCATTTCGAACCCGAGGACGGCAGCCGCTGGGACAGGCGCCCCCGCGACTGAGCAAAAACCGGGACTGAACGCAAAAGGGCGACCCGAAGGCCGCCCTTTCGTTTTCCAGCCATATGCGAAGCCGCTCAGGCCGCTGCGGTCTCACCGCGCGGTTTGCGGGTCCGGGTCCGCGGACGCGGGGCTTCGTCGCCCTCGCCGCCGTCATTGACCGGTGCCTGCAGCGTCAGCGACGGGGGCAGGCGATCGACCTCGATCTGCTCGGCCGCCTCGGCGGGCTTCGCCTTCGGCGGGCGGCCACGACGGCGGACCGGCGCGGCGGGCTCCTCCTCGGCGGCAGCGAGCGGCTCGGGCCCCGCCTGGGCCAGCGGCAGCTCGGGCGCCACCGACGGCGCCTCGACATGACGATCGGTACGCGGGGCGCGGCCACGGCGCGGCCGACGATCCTCGTCCTCGCCGTCGGCATCGACGGGGGCCTGGGCCTGGGCCGTAACGGGCGCCTCGGCCTCGACATCACGGTCGCGGGCATCCCGCTCGCGGCGCGGCTCGGCATCGCGGTCCCGGTCGCGGCGATGGAAGCCCCGCTCCTGCCCGGGGCCACGCGCCGGCTGCTGCTCGTCGGCGCCGATCCGCTCGCCCTCGTCGCCATATTCCTCGTCGGCGGCGCCGCTGAACTCGTCACGGCGCGGACGCGGCTGCTGATCCTCGAAGCGCGAGCGGCTCTCGCTCAGCACCCGGAAATAATGGTCCGCGAACTGCAGATAATATTCGGTGTTGACCCGGTCGCCCTGCATCTGGGCGTCGCGCGCCAGCGCCTTGTATTTCTCAAGAAGCTGGGCCGCGTTGCCGCGCGCACGATTGTCGATGCGGTTGCCGCGATCCTGGCCGCCGTTGGAACCGTTCGGCCGGGGCGCGCCCGACCCACCGCCACGACCGCGACGGCGGCCGTTCTGCCGATTATTGATCAACTTTCCGATGTCCTCGTCACTGGTGGTATCGGTTCACCACTCCCATTTCCGGGACCACCCCGGAACCTGTCGGGGCCCCGCCCCAAACCGTCCTATGATGCACGCCGCCCCAAGGCGCGGGCCGGTCAAGGCCCGCATCCGCCATGTGACAAGGCCGCCGAAAAAGGCGTCCGTGACATTGGAGGTCGTAGCATCGGGCCGGTGCGCAATGGCATCCCGAGCCCTGTCCATGGACCTGATGTAGGGGCTCGCGCGGCATTTTCCAAGCGGAATATGCTGGCTTTCGACAAAAGGTTCAGGCGCGGACGAGGATCGCCCGGTCGCGCCCCGCGAGATCGCGGCGGACCGATCCGGCGAGCCCGTGGCGGGCGAACAGCGCGACCACGGCATCCCCTTGCTCCGCCCCGATCTCGACCGCGGCAAGGCCGCCCGGCGCGAGCAGCCGGCCGATCATCGGCGCCAACCGGCGATAATCGTCGAGCCCGTCGGGGCCCGCGAACAGTGCCGAGGCCGGCTCGTGCCCCACCACGTCGGGCGCGAGGCGCGCGCCGCTCTCGACATAGGGGGGATTGCACAGCAGCAGGTCGAAGCGCTCGTCGATCCCCTCGGCCCAGTCGCCCATCCGGATCTCGGCCCGGCCAGCCAGGCCCAGCCGGGCGGCATTGTCCCGCGCGATCGCCGCCGCAGCCGCGGACCTGTCGACGCCGATCCCGCTCGCCGCCGGCCATTGCGCCAGGGCCGCCAGCAGTAGCGCCCCCGATCCGACGCCGAGGTCGAGGATGCGCGCCGGCCCCGCAGCGGCGAAATGCTCGACCGCAGCCTCGATCAGCGTCTCGCTGTCGGGACGCGGGATCAGCACGCCGGGGCCGACCTTCAGGCTGATCGTCCAGAAATCGCGCTCGCCGACGATATAGGCGACCGGCTCCCGCGCCAGCCGCCGCGCCAGCAGCGGCTCGAACGCGGCAGGCGCGGGATCGTCGAGCCGTCCCAGCAGCATCCCATCCCGCGACACGCCCAACGCATGCGCCATCAGCAGTTCGGCATCGAGCCGCGCGGTGTCGCTGGTCGCGGAGAGCGCCGCCGCCGCGCGGACGAGGGCCGCGCGAACCGTCTCAGCCATCCAGCTGAGCGAGCCGTTCGGCCTCGTCCTCGGCGATCAGTGCGCCGACCAGTTCGTCGAGCCCCGGCCCTTCGAGGATTTCCGACAGGCGGTGGAGGGTCAGGTTGATGCGATGATCGGTCACCCGCCCCTGCGGGAAATTATAGGTGCGGATGCGTTCGGAGCGGTCGCCCGACCCGACCATCGACTTGCGCGCGCCGGCCCGCTCGCTCGCCAGCCGCTCACGCTCCATCTCGTAGAGCCGGGTGCGCAGCACCTTGAGCGCCTTGGCCTTGTTCTTGTGCTGAGACTTCTCGTCCTGCTGGATCACCACCAGGCCGGTCGGCAGATGGGTGATGCGGACCGCGCTGTCGGTGGTGTTGACCGACTGGCCGCCTGGTCCCGACGACCGATAGACGTCGATCCGCAGATCCTTGTCGTCGATATGGACGTCGACCTCCTCGGCCTCGGGCAGCACCGCGACGGTGGCCGCCGAGGTGTGGATCCGTCCGCCCGATTCGGTGACCGGCACGCGCTGCACGCGGTGGACGCCGCTCTCGAACTTCAGCCGCGCGAACACCCCCGCGCCGGTGACGCTCGCGACCACTTCCTTGTAGCCGCCGAGGTCGGCCGCGCTCGCCGAGATCAGCTCGACCCGCCAGCCGCGATCCTCGGCATAGCGCTGGTACATGCGGAACAGGTCGCCCGCGAACAGCGCCGCCTCGTCGCCGCCGGTGCCGGCGCGGATCTCGAGCATCGCCGAACGCTCGTCCGCGGCGTCGCGCGGCAGCAGCTTGAGCGCCAGCGTGCGTTCCGCTTCGGGCAGGCGGGCGCGGATCTCCTCGGCCTCCTCGATCGCCATGGCACGCAGCTCGGCATCACCCGCCTCGTCCTCCGCCATGCCCTTGAGCACCTCGAGCTCGGCGCGCAACCGCCGCACCTCGCCCGCCGCCTGGGCGACCGGCTCGATCTCGGCATAGTCCTTGGAAAGCTGGACGAACTGGTCCGACGGCAGGTCGCCGCGCGCCATCAGCGCCTGGAGCTCGTCGCGACGAGCCTCGATCTGCGCGATCCGCGCCGAGGTTATCCCCGCCATGGCGTCAGCCCCGGATCGCCGCCACGAGAGCGTCGATCGCCACGGGGCCCTGGGTCTGCGCGGCCATGTCCTTGAGCGACACCTCGCCGCGCGCGACCTCGTCGTCGCCGATGATCACCGCATAACGCGCGCCGCTGGCATCGGCCTTCTGCATCCGCCGCTTCATATTGCCCTTATAGGCCATGTCGGCAGCGATGCCGGCGCGGCGCAGGTCGGCCAGTGCGCGGGCCGCGAGGGCCTGTGCGCCTTCGCCCATCGGCACCACCGCGACCTCGATCCGCTCGGGCGCCGGCAGGTCGATCAGCATCGCCAGCCGCTCGATCCCCGCCGCCCAGCCGACCGCCGGCGTAACCGGGCCGCCGAGCGTCTCGATCAGCCCGTCATAGCGGCCGCCGCCCAGCACCGTGCCCTGCGCGCCGAGCCGGTCGGTGACGAACTCGAACGCGGTGTGGCGGTAATAATCGAGCCCGCGCACCAGCCGCGCGTTGCGCGTCCAGGCCACCCCCGCGGCGTCGAGCCCTTTGGTCACCGCCGCGAAGAAGGCGCCCGCCTCGGCCGAAAGATAATCGTCGATCTCGGGCGCGGCGTCGGCGATGGGGCGATCGCGCGGGTCCTTCGAATCGAGAATGCGCAGCGGGTTCTTGGCCAGCCGGTCGAGGCTGTCCTCGCTCAGCTCGCCGCGATGCTTCTCGAAATGCGCGACCAGCGCGGCGCGCCACGCCTCGCGCGTCTCGCCGTCGCCGAGCGTGTTGAGCGTCAGCGTCACGCCGTCCGCGACCCCGAGCTCGCGCAGCAACTGGTCGGCCATGCACAGCAGCTCGACATCGGCCTGCGGCTCGGCGGCGCCGATCACCTCGGCGTCGAGCTGGTGGAACTGGCGGTAGCGCCCCTTCTGCGGCCGTTCGTAGCGGAACAGCGGGCCGTGGGTCGCGACCTTGAGCGGCGCATGCTGCTGCCAGCCCTCGGTCAGATAGGCGCGGGCGATGCCGGCGGTGAATTCGGGGCGCAGCGTCACCGAATCGCCGCCGCGGTCCTCGAAGCTGTACATCTCCTTGGAGACGACGTCGGTCGTCTCGCCCAGCGAACGGGCGAAGACCGCGGTCGGCTCGAACACGGGCACCTCGACCCGGCCGAAGCCATAGAGGCGGCGGACCCGATCGAAGGTCTGGACGACATGGCCGAAGCGCAATGCCTGCTCGCCCAGCATATCCTGCGTGCCCCGGATCGGGCGCGGTGTTTCGATCCTGCTCATGCCGCGCCCTTATCGTCCCTTTGGCCGGGGTGGAAGCGCTTTGCGATTCCCCGGCCATGTGGGGACGGGCGATGCGGAGGCCCGAAAATCATGGTAAAAGCATAGCTTGCAGGGACTTGGCGCGCGCGAACGCCCTTCCGTCGCGGAAAACCGCCATATCATCCCTATTGGCGCTTGGAATCCGATGCGGTGCAGCATAAAGGCGCGGCCATGAACATCGACCTCATCCCCGTGGGCGACGATCCGCCCAACAGCCTCAACGTCATCATCGAAGTGCCGGTGGGCGGCGAACCCGTGAAATATGAGTTCGACAAGAAGTCGGGCGCGTTGTTCGTCGACCGCATCCTGCACACGCCGATGCGCTATCCCGCCAATTACGGCTTCGTGCCCCACACGCTGTCGCCCGACGGCGATCCGCTCGACGCGCTGGTCGTCGCGCGCTCGCCCTTCGTGCCGGGCTGCGTCGTCCGCGCCCGCCCGATCGCGGTGCTCAACCTCGAGGACGAACATGGCGGCGACGAGAAGCTCGTCTGCGTGCCGGTCGACAGCACCTTCCCTTATTATACCGACGTCAACGAGCGTGACGACCTGCCGCAGATCGTGCTGCAGCAGATCGAGCACTTCTTCACCCACTATAAGGACCTCGAAGCCGAGAAGTGGGTGCGGATCGGCACCTGGGGCGGCGCCAGCGACGCGCGCACCATCGTGCTCGAAGCGATCGACCGGGCGAAGCAGGCCAAGGCGGCCTGACACCCTGGAAAGAACCCACCGTCATTCCAGCGAAAGCTGGAATCTCCTACCTTTCGGTAGCACCGACAGAGAAGTGAGATCCCGGCTTTCGCCGGGATGACGGCCCTCTTCTCCTCAACCACATCCCCCTTGCGCGACGACGTACCGATCGGTACGGTCGCGCCATGCTCTATCGTCGCGCCACCGGACAGCGCTATGCCTTCGTCGTCATAGCGGTCACCTTCTTCGCCCTGCTCGTCGCGGCGGCGCTGCGCTCGGCGCCGAGCGTGCTGATCCTGCCGCTCGAAGCGCATTTCGGCTGGGACCGCGCGACCATCTCCTTCGCCGCGGCGGTCGGTATCTTCCTCTACGGCCTGACCGGCCCGTTCGCGGCCGCGCTGATGCAGTCGATCGGCATCCGCCGGACGATGATCGGCAGCCTCGCGCTGATGGCGGCGTCCAGCCTCGCCAGCCTGTGGATGACCGAGAGCTGGCATTATGTGCTGAGCTGGGGCGTAATCTCGGGTATCGGCAGCGGCGCGATCGCGCCGGTGCTCGGCGCGACCGTGGTCAACCGCTGGTTCGCGACGCGGCGCGGGCTGATGATCGGCCTGCTCACCGCGAGCACCGCGACCGGATCGCTGCTGTTCCTGCCCGCCATGGCCTGGCTGACCCGCAACGGCGCCTGGACGCCGGTGGCGCTCGCGGTCGGGCTGGCCGCCGCCGCGCTGATCCCGGTGGTCTGGCTGCTGATGCCCGATGGCCCGGCGGCGATCGGTGCCGAACGCTATGGCGAAGCGCCCGGCACCCCGCCGCCGGCCGAGAACCGGCGCGGCGCGATGCTGGCGATCACCACCCTGGCCGAGGGGATGCGCAGCCGGGCCTTCTGGCTGCTGTTCGGCACCTTCTTCGTCTGCGGGCTGACCACCAACGGCCTCGTCGGCACCCACCTGATCGCCTATTGCGGCGACAACGGCATTTCGCCGGTGCAGGCGGCGGGGCTGCTGTCGCTCATGGGCCTGTTCGACCTGATCGGCACCACCGCCTCGGGCTGGCTGACCGATCGCTACGATCCGCGCAAGCTGCTGTTCGTCTATTACGCGCTGCGCGGCCTGTCGTTGATGGCATTGCCGGCGCTCGATTTCCAGCCGACCGGCCTGCTGCTCTTCGCGGTCTTCTACGGGCTCGACTGGATCGCCACGGTGCCGCCGACCGTGGCGCTGGCGACCCGCCATTTCGGCGAGGCGAAGGCGCCGATCATCTTCGGCTGGGTGATGACCGGCCACCAGATCGGTGCCGCCGTCGCCGCATTCGGCGCGGGCCTGATCCGCGAGCAGACGGGCAGCTACCTGCTCGCCTTCGCCATCGCAGGCGCGTTCGGCGTGCTTGCCGCCTTCGCCGCGATGGGTCTCGGCCACAAGGCGCCGGCCTTCGCACATTGAGCCATGGGGAACGGCGGTCGGCTTCCGCCGAAAAAGTCGAAAACAGCCCCTTGCATGGAATCGGAGCGCCCCCTATAGGGCCCCGACTTGGCTCAATCCGGTCGGCTCCCGAAGCCGAAAAAACGACCGGATCTCCGTCGGGGAGTAGCTCAGCCTGGTAGAGCACTGTCTTCGGGAGGCAGGGGCCGGAGGTTCGAATCCTCTCTCCCCGACCATTTTCCTTTCCATGCTTCATCGCTCCTCGCGCCAGCGGGCGAGCCGGTCGTCATAGTCCGATCGCCGCTCGTCCAGGGCGCGTGTCAGGCGGTCGATCGCGCGGCGGTGCTTCGCCTCCAGCTGGCGCTTGCGGCGGGACAGCGCCTCGATCTTCCGGACGACCTCGTCCAGCTCGGCCCTTCGCGCCGCCTCCGCCTCGGCCAGCGCGGCTTCGGCCCGGTCCACCGCAGCCCTGCTCGGTCGCGGCGGCGCGCGGCGCGGAGGCGCAGCGGCCCGGCTGCGCTTCGGCCGATCCTTCTCGATCGATGCCAGATGCTCGTCGGCGGTGCCCCGCGCCCGCCTGATGACGGTGCCGGGCTTTTCCAGCGGCTCGCGCGTCAGCTCCGGCTCGGTGACGAGCTCGGCCGCACCGGTCGCGAAGAGATCATGATCGCTGCCCCAGGCATCGAGGGCGGCCTTGCGGCTAGGGGCCGCGACATAGGCGTCATGAAAGCCGATCGCCGTCCGGAACACCTTCAGCCTGCGCGCCATCCCGTTTCTCCCGACAGGACAACGACGCGCGCGACGCGAGGTTCACCGAACCGCCACCACGACGCCTAGCGCCGCCGCGATCGGCCGCCCGATCCCCCGGAGCGCCACCGCTCGATCGCGAAGATGACCAGCGGCCAGAACAGCGTGTTGATCACGTCGCTGGCGGTGTCGGGCATCCAGCGGCCATGGTGAAGCCGGTCGAGGATCTCGTTGATCAATTCCGCCGCGGCGACCACGGCGAGCGGCACCGGCGAGGCGAAGGAGCGCCGGGTGAACAGCCGGGCAAGAACCAGGATCAGCAGCCCCGCATGGACGTGGAGCAGCTGATCCGGGAAGCCGGTCGCGGCGGCGATCCGCTCGACCAGCTCGGCATAGGCATCGACGATGGGGCGGAGATAGCGTTCGATCGGCATCCCCGCCTGCTGGCCGAGCCCGCGGTGAACGTCAACGGCGATCTGGAATCGGCTTCAAGACCGGGCCGCTACAGGCTGTAGAAGTCGGGGAAGCGCCGGAGCAGCTCGCCGATCTCCTGGTCGGAGATGTTGAACTCGAAACCCTCCTCCTCGCCGCGCCGGCGATAGCCGTAGACGTTGGTCCAGGACCAGCCGGGCGTGCCGTTCACCGGGAACACTTCCCAGGTCACATGGCACAGTGCGGAATCGGCCGAGACGGGTTCGACCCGATAGCCGGCGAGGCGGATGTCGGTACCGACGCCGGCGCGGCCGAAGCGGGCGATCTGGTCGGCGCAGGCCGCGTCGGCGGTCGCGCGATCCTCGAAGCTGTGGACATGGCCAAGGGTGAAGGAGATGTAGGGGAACAGATAATGGGCCGCGAGCGCCTGCCCGTCCCGATCGAGCATCGCCTGGCCATAGCTGCGGCACAGGCCCTCGGGGCCCCTCAGGCCGGTCGTCACGGTCATCTCCATCTCTCCCTCTTGCTGTGTCAGCCCTTGAACGCCTCGAAAATCCAGTCCCAATGGCCGGGCTCGGGCCCGTCCTCGAAACCGAACTCGGCGCGGATATCGGCGATCGGTCGATCGATATGATCCTCCCAGCGGATCATGAAGAGCGGCTTTTCCTGCTTCGCGCCCAGCGCATAGCCGCGCGCGAAACCCTCGAGCAGCGATGGCAGCGTCTTCGGATAATGCAGCCCCGACCGGCTGAGCGAGGTCGACATGAGGACCGTGCCGTAGAGGTTCAGCTCATGCGCGAAGTCGGTCGAGAAATAGCGGGCATTGGCGATCGTGTTGGCGGCGATCAGCGCGACCTCGCCCACCTGGCTCGGGCAGAGGCCGGTGACGATATGCTCGATGTCGTGGTTCTGGGCGCGTCGCTTGAGCAGGAACTCATAGTCGTTGCGCGGCGCGTCCTTGAACAGGAAGTCGATCTGGTAGCCGCTGCCGGCGATGAAATCATGGATGCGGGCGCCCAGCGTCCCCTCGGCGCAATGCGCCACCTGCTCGGCGGTGAAGTCGGATACGAAACGTTCGTCGAGCCAGGCGGCGAATTCGGGAAGGCGTTCGCGCTCGGCGGCGAGCAGCGCCATCGTCCGCGCCGGATCGACCACCTCGCCCATCGCCCGCGACAGGGTGGGGATCAGATAGGCGTCGGGCAGGTCGTGGCCGTCGCGCTTCAGCCCCATCTGCGCATAGACGTCGCGGAACAACGGGCTGTTGAGGAATTTGGAATTGCTGATCAGCACGCTCGACGTCGCCGGCTCCGCCGCGCCCGTCAGATAGGCCGCCTCGTCGGCTGCCAGACCGGTTTGCCCGTTCATCGCCCTTTCCCTCCCTTTGGTCCCGTCATGAAGGCCGGCTGCGCGACGTCCAGCACGACCCAGTTCCGTCCGATCAGCTCCGCCGCATGGCTGGCGCCAGCGCGGGCCAGCACCCGGCGCAGGCCGTCGGCGTCGATCTGCACCTGCGACCGGCCGCCATTGGCGAAGCGCAGCGTCACCGCCAGCGCCGTCTCCCCGTCATGCGTCGGGGTCAGCCGCACCGCCTCGATCCGCGCTTCCCCGTTCACGCCCCGGCTGCGGCGCGCGGCGGTTCGACGAACAGGATGTCCGACGGCGTGATCACGCTGATCGGTCGGAAGACGAGGTGCAGGTTCCAGCTCTTGAGCTGCTCGATCGCGGTCTCGACCGGCAGGTCGGGCAGGACCCGCGCGGCGATGCGCGGCCAGTCGTCGCCGCTCTCCGGCTGGACGAAGCGGCGCGCGGGGGCGGGCGTGGCGCTCATGCCGCGACCCTTTCCGCGACCGTGCCGGCGCGCGCGGCCGCATAGCCGCCGTCGCGGCTATAGGCGAGCGCGCCGTTGACGAAGACGCGGTCGATCCCGCTCGCCCGCCGGATGTAGCGGAAGCCGTCCGCCGGCAGGTCCTCGACCGGTATCTCCGGCCCTCGGTCGATCCGCTCGGGATCGAACAGGACGATGTCGGCGGCATAGCCGGGCCGGAGCAGGCCGCGTCTGTCCAGACCCCAGAGCCGCGCGACGTCGTGGGTCAGCTTGCGCACCGCCGTTTCCAGCGGCATCGCGCCGAAGCCGCGGACATAGCGGCTGAACAGATAGCCGGTGTCGCCATAGGTCGCGAAATTGGTGACATGGGCGCCGCCGTCGCCCGCGCCGATCCCGACCAGGGGATCGGCGAGCATCGTCGCGATCTTCGCCGCGTCGTCATGGCCGATCGCATCGAGGCCGAACGAAGTGGCGAGGTCGTCGGCCAAGGCGATGTCGATGATCACGTCGGCGATGTGGCAGCCGCGCTCGGCGGCAAGGTCGCCGATCCGTCGGCCCATCAGCGCCCCATCGGGCGTGCCCATCCGCTTCACATAGGCGTCGGCGAAGTCGATCTGCAGGCCGATCGGCATGAAGAAGTCGTCCATCTCCGCCGCCAGCGCGCGGCGGCGGTCGGGGTCGCGGAGCAGCACCAGCTTCTCCGCCTGCGGCAGCAGGGTCATCGCCCACCAGCCGGGCAGCGTCGCGAAGGTCGACATCGGCGCGGTCAGGTCGAACGACAGGTCGATCGGCCGGGTCTGCATCTGCGGCACCACGGTCGCGCCATGCGCGGTCTGCAGCCGGATGCGGTCGAGCGCGATGCCGACCAGCTCGGGCGCGGCATTGCTGTCGAACAGCGGCGAGAATGTGGTGCGGATGCCATGCCGGCGCGACAGGTCGGCGAGCAGGTCGATCCGCGCGCAAAGCAGGTCGGCGTCCCAGAATTCGGGCACGATCTGGAGGATCCCGCCCTTTTCGCCGAGCGTGGCGCAGAGGGCGTCGAGCTCCTTCGGCTCGGCCAGCCGCGCCGGCACCGGGCGGTTCTCATGGTCGATGTCGACCCACGACCCGCTCATCCCCACCGCCCCGGCGTCGAGGCATTCGCCGAGCAGCGCCTGCATCGCGGCGATCTCGGCATCGGTCGCCGCCCGCTCACGCGCCTCCAGACCCATCACCCAGAGCCGCAACAGGCTGTGCCCGACGAGCGGCGCAACGTTGACGCCGAGGCCCGGCCGGATCGCCGCCAGATAGTCGGCGAAGCTCTCCCATTCCCAGCTCAGCCCGGCATCGAAGGCGTTCTTCGGCATCTCCTCGATCTTGCGGAAGGTGGCGCCGAGCAGCTCGCGATGCTCGGCGCGGAGCGGCGCCAGGCTGAGCGAGCAGTTGCCGGGCACCACCGTCGTCACGCCATGTTCGAGCGAGGGCTGCGCCTGTCCGTCCCAGACAAGCTGGGCGTCATAATGGGTGTGCGGATCGATGAAGCCCGGCGCGATGACCAGGCCGCCGGCGTCGACGATCTGCCGGGCGAGGCCGTCGACCTCCCCCATCGCGACGATCCGCCCGTCGCGGATGCCGACGCTGCCGCGATAGGCGGGCGCGCCGCTGCCGTCGCAGACAAGTCCATTGCGAATCACGAGGTCGAGCATCGGCATCTTCTCCCACGGCGCCGCGAGTCCCCGCGGTCGCCATAGATAAAAGGTACATATTGTACCGATAAAATCAAGCGCATCGGTTCAAGCGTCTGGACTTGCCGCGCGTCGCCGTGGCAGCGTGCCGCCATGACCGAGGAAAAGGCGGCCGCGCGCGGCCGGGGGCGGCCGCGGGACGCCGAGATCGACCGCAGGATCGTCGACGCGGCGCGCAACTTGCTGGCCGAGGGCGGCTATCGCGCGCTCGCCTTCGACGCCATTTCGCAGATGACCGACATCCCCCGCTCGATGATCTACCGGCGCTGGCCGACGCGCGCGCATCTCGCCAGCGAGATCGCCAGCGGTGGCGACGGTACCTTCCCCGTGCTGATCGACTCCGAAGGGTTGGAGGCGCAGGTGCTGGCGCTCGTCCACCAGGTGTTCGACCGCTATCGGCAGCCCGACATCGGCGCGGCGGCGGTCGGGGTGATCGCCGACACGCAGGGCGACCGCGCGCTCCAGCGCGACCTGCAGGCCAAGGCCGAGGCCGACGCCCGCGCCGCCTTCGCCGCGATCGTCGCGCGGGGCAAGGCGACGGGGCGGATCGCCGCCGCGACCTGCCCCGACACGCTGTTCGACATGGTGGTCGGGCCGTCGCTCTACCGGGCGCTGTTCAGCATGGAAGCCGCCCCGCCCGACTATCCCGAGCGGGTGACCCGGATGATCATCGACGGCCTATTGGACCGCGACCGGGCCTGATCCGGTCAGGCGGCTTCGGCGCGCGCCGCCGACAGCACCGCGTCGGCCAGCTCGGGCCGGCAGATGATCAGGTCGGGCAGGTAGACGTCAGGCTGGTTGTAGCGCAGCGGCGATCCGTCGACACGCGCGCAGAACAGGCCGTGCGCCGCCGCGACCGCGACGGGAGCGCAGCTGTCCCATTCATATTGGCCACCGGTGTGGAGGTAGATGTCGGCCTCGCCGCGCACCACAGCCATCGCCTTGGCGCCCGCCGACCCCATCGGCAGCAGCTCGGCGCCCAGCCGTTCGGCGACCGCGACCGCCTCCGCCGCCGGCCGGGTGCGGCTGACGAGCATGCGGAGCGGCTGGTTGGCGGGCGGCAGCGGCTGCGGCCGATCCGACCGCAGGACCACGCCCAGCCCCGGCAGCGCCACCGCACCGACGGTTGCGACACCGTCGACCGAAAGCCCGACATGGACCGCCCAGTCGGCGCGCTCCTCGCCATATTCGCGGGTGCCGTCGACCGGATCGACGATCCAGACGCGGCCCTTGGACAGCCGGTCGGCATTGTCCTTCTCCTCTTCGGACAGCAGCCCGTCGTCGGGGCGCTGCGCGCGGAGCGCGTGGCACAGGAACTGGTTGGCGGTCTGGTCGCCCGCCTTGCCCAGCGCCTTGGCCGGGAACATCCCGCTCGCGCGCACGTCGAGCAGCAGGCGCCCGGCGAAGTCGGCGAGATGGGCGGCGAGTTCGGCGTCGGTCATGGCGGCGCTCACGGGATCAGCCTTGCGACGATCGCATCGGCCGCTTCCTCTGCGGTCATGGCGGTGGTGTCGATATGGATCTCGGGATCCTCGGGCGCCTCATAGGGGCTGTCGATGCCGGTGAAGTTCTTGAGCTGGCCCGACCGCGCCTTGGCATAGAGGCCCTTCACGTCGCGCGCCTCGGCTGCCGCCAGCGGCGTGTCGATATGCACCTCGACGAACTCGCCCGGCGCCATCATCGCGCGCACCATGTCGCGCTCCGCCCGGAAGGGCGAGATGAACGCGGTGATCACGATCAGGCCGGCGTCGGTCATCAGCTTCGCGACCTCGCCGACGCGGCGGATATTCTCCACCCGGTCGGCATCGGTGAAGCCGAGATCCTTGTTGAGGCCGTGGCGGACATTGTCGCCGTCGAGCAGGAAGGTGTGGCGGTTCATCCGCGCCAGCTTCTTCTCGACCAGGTTGGCGATGGTCGACTTGCCCGCGCCCGACAGGCCGGTGAACCACAGCACCGCCGGCTTCTGGTGCTTGAGCGCGGCGTGATGCTCGCGCGAGATGTCGGTCGCCTGCCAGTGGACATTCTGCGCGCGGCGCAGCGAGAAGTGCAGCATGCCCGCCGCGACGGTGGCGTTGGTGATCTTGTCGATCAGGATGAAGCCGCCGAGCGACCGGCTGTCATCATAGGGTTCGAACACCAGGTTGCGATCGGTCGACAGATTGGCGACGCCGATCGCGTTGAGCTCCAGCGTCTTGGCCGCCAGATGCTCCATGGTGTTGACGTTGACCTGATATTTGGGCGCCTGGATGCTCGCCGACACGGTCTGTGTGCCGAGCTTCAGCCAATAGGGGCGGCCCGGCAGCATCTCCTCGTCCGACATCCAGACGATCGTCGCCTCGAACTGGTCGGCAGCCTGGGGGGGATTGTCGGCGGCGGCGATGACGTCGCCGCGCGAGCAGTCGATCTCGTCGGCCAGGGTGATCGTCACCGACTGGCCGGCGACGCCGGCGTCGAGGTCCCCGTCCATCGTCACCACGCGGGTCACGGTCGAGGTCTTGCCCGACGGCAGCACGCGCACCTTGTCGCCCGGCTTGACCGTGCCGGCCGCGATGAGGCCCGAGAAGCCGCGGAAGTCGAGATTGGGCCGGTTGACCCATTGCACCGGCATGCGGAACGGCTTGGCCTGGTCGGAGACCTGGTCGACTTCGACCGTCTCCAGATGCTCCATCAGCGCCGGCCCCCGATACCAGGGCGTGTTGGGCGACAGCCCGGTGATGTTGTCGCCCTTGAAGCCCGAGATCGGCATGGCGACGAAGTCGCGGATGCCGATCGATTCGGCGAAGGCGCGATAGTCGGCGACGATGTCGTCGAACACCTTCTGGTCATAGTCGACCAGGTCCATCTTGTTCACCGCCAGCACGATGTGGCGGATACCGATCAGGTGCGCGAGATAGCTGTGCCGCCGCGTCTGGGTCAGCACGCCCTTGCGCGCGTCGATCAGGATCACCGCAAGGTCGGCGGTGGAGGCGCCGGTCACCATGTTGCGGGTGTACTGCTCATGCCCCGGCGTATCGGCGACGATGAACTTGCGCTTCTCGGTCCCGAAGAAGCGATAGGCGACGTCGATGGTGATGCCCTGCTCGCGCTCGGCGGCGAGGCCGTCGACGAGAAGGGCGAAGTCGATCTCCTGCCCCTGCGTGCCGACCCGCTTGCTGTCCGCCTCGAGCGCGGCGAGCTGGTCCTCGAAGATCATCTTCGAATCGTAGAGCAGGCGGCCGATCAGGGTCGACTTGCCGTCGTCGACCGAGCCGCAGGTGATGAAGCGCAGCAGCGTCTTGTGCTGGTGAAGCTCCAGATAGGCGTCGATGTCCTCGGCGATGAGCGCCTCGACCTTGTAGACGCTGGCGTCGGAGGCCGCGTTGACCGTCGTCATCAGAAATAGCCCTCCTGCTTCTTCTTCTCCATGCCGGCGCCGCCGGCATCCTTGTCGATCGCGCGGCCCTGCCGTTCGGATGTCGTGGTCAGCAGCGTCTCCTGGATCACCTCGCTCAGCGTCTTCGCCTCGCTCTCGACCGCGCCCGTCAGCGGGTAGCAGCCGAGCGTGCGGAAGCGGATCGAGCGCTCGACCGGGACCTCGCCGGGCTTGAGCGGGAAGCGGTCGTCGTCGACCATCAGCAGCATGCCGTCGCGCTCCACCGTCGGGCGCTTGTCGGCGAAGTAGAGCGGCACGATCGGCACGTCGTTGAGCTGGATATATTGCCAGATGTCGAGCTCGGTCCAATTCGAGATCGGGAACACCCGGATGCTTTCGCCCTTGTTCTTGCGGGCGTTGTAGAGGTTCCACAACTCGGGCCGCTGGTTCTTCGGGTCCCAGCGGTGATTGGCCGAGCGGAAGCTGAATACGCGCTCCTTGGCGCGGCTCTTCTCCTCGTCGCGCCGCGCGCCGCCGAACGCCGCGTCGAAGCCATATTTGTCGAGCGCCTGCTTCAGCCCCTCGGTCTTCCACATGTCGGTGTGGAGCGCGCCATGGTCGAACGGGTTGATCCCGCGCTCCTGCGCCTCGGGATTATGGTAGACGAGCAGCTCCATGCCGCTCTCGCGCGCCATCCGGTCGCGCAGCTCGTACATCGCCCGGAACTTCCAGGTCGTGTCGACGTGTAGCAGCGGGAAGGGCGGCGGCGAGGGATAGAAGGCCTTGCGGGCGAGGTGCAGCATCACCGCCGAATCCTTGCCCACCGAATAGAGCATCACCGGCTTCTCGCACTCGGCGACCACCTCGCGCAGGATGTGGATGCTTTCGGCCTCGAGCCGTTCGAGATGGGTCAGGGTCTTGGGGTCGGCGACCATCGGCGAATCCTCTGATTATCGTTCGCCGCCCTATCTAGAGGGCTGACATCGCGCCGAACCTCCCATATGGGAGGTAATATGGCGCTGACCCGCACCGACGAGATGGAACTGCTCACGGCCCTGCACGATGGGCTGCACGAGACGCCGCGCTGGGGCAGCTTCCTCGAACGGCTCCGCCGCCGGACGCGGGCCGATTACGCCTCGCTGATCTTCTCGCAGGGGCAGGCGCCGATCCATCGCGCGACCCAGGTCCATGCCGGCCGCGACGTCCGCGCCCGCGCGCACGAGTTCGAGGAACTCGCCCGCCTCGACCCGATTCCCTATGAACGGCTCCGCCCCGGTCGGGTCTATGCGCCCGAGGAGCTGATCGATGCCGCCGATCCGCGCCACGACCGCTTCCGCCACGAATATCTCAACCGGATCGGCGTCGGCCATGGGCGCTTCATGCGCGTGACCGAGCCTGGCGGAACCAGTGCCTGGGCAGTGCTGCTGCGCGACAAGGAGAATTTCACCGCGTCGGACAGCGCCATCCTCGCCGCGCTGCAGCCGCACCTGTCGATCGCCTTGCGCAACTTCGCGGTGCTGGAGCGCGAGCGGCTGCGCGCCCATGTCAGCGAGGACGTGCTGCGCCGCGCCGGGCTCGCCTGGGCGGTGCTCGGCAATGACGGGGCGGTGCAGCTCTCCTCCTCGGCCGCCGGTCCGATGCTGTCGGCCACCGGTGCGCGGATCAGCGCGGGGTCGGTGGAGGCCGAGCGGCGGCTGGCCCGGCTCGTCGAGCTGTTCACCGCGCAGCCCGACGCGCCACCGCAGCTCGCGCCGCTCGACGACGACGAGGACGGCGCACTGATCGCCCTGCCGATCGCCGAGAAGCCGCTGACGGCACCGGTCATGCCGGCCTATGCTGCGGTGGCGCGGCTGCCGCGCACGCTCGACAACCGCCATGCCCGGCTGCTCGCGGCGCGCCATGGCCTGTCGGCCAGCGAGGCCGGGCTGGCGCTCGCGCTCGCGCGCGGCCGGTCGATCGCCGAGGCCGCGGCGACGCTCCGCCTCTCGCTGGAGACCGCGCGCAACTATTCGAAGCGAATCTACGCCAAGACCGGCACGCGCGGCCAGGCCGACCTGGTCCGCGTGGTCCTCGACAGCGTCACGCTGCTGGCGTGAACTGGGGTTCGTGTACGCGCCTTAATCCGCACATCCTGAGGAGCCATTGAGCGGAGGCGAAATGGCGTCTCGAAGGACACAGGATCCTTCGAGACGGGCCTTCGCCAGGGCTCAGTCCCTCCTCAGGATGAGCGGATCAGATGAAAGCTCTCAGCTCAGGCGGTTTCCCGCACCCGCGCAGCCGCCGCCATACCCGCCTGGCGCCCGAAGAAGGTGCAGTCGGCAAGGCTCATGCCCGAGCTGTAGCCATGGCCCCAGCGCGGCAGGCCGGCCGTCGCCCGCCCTGCGGCGAACAGGCCCGGCACCGGCTCGCGGGCGCGGTCCAGCACCTCGCCGGTCGGGCGGGTCGCGAGCCCGCCGAGGGTGAAGAAGGAGAAATAGCTGCCCGCGAAATTGAGCTCGAGTGCGGCGAAGGGCGGCTCGTCGAGCACCTTCAGCCATTTGGCCGCCTTGTGCCACAGCGGGTCCTCGCCCTCGGCGGCGTAGCGGTTGAAGGTGCGGACCGTGGCGCTCAGCGTATCCTCGGGCAGGCCGAGCTCACGCTCCACCTCCTCCCAGCTCTCGCCCACCGCCGCGATGTCGATCCGCGCCAGGTCGATCGGCCGCGCGAAGATCGCATTGTCGACGAGCAGCCACACACGGTCGCCGGGCTGGTCGATCATCGTCCGGCTGACCCGGCCGTGATAGCAGTCCTCGTTGATGAAGCGCTGCCCGTTGCGGTTGACGAAGATCCCCTTCACCAGGCTTTCGGGCATGATCCACGGGCAGGTGGTGAAGAACTCGTCCATGTGGATCGCGTCGCCGCCGGCGCCCATCCCCATCAATATGCCCGAGCCGTTGTCGTTCTCGCCGATCGGATCGCTGAGCTTGAGCGCCTCGGGCGCGTAGCGGCGGATCATGTCCTGGTTCATGCAGAAGCCGCCGGTGCAGATCACCGTCGAGCCCGCGCGGACGAAATGGTCGCGATTGTCGATGCGGACGACCAGTCCGACGATCGCGGGGCCATCGGCGATCAGCGCGACGACGCGCGCATCGGTCCGCACGTCGACGCCGGCCGCGCGCACATTGCGTTCGAGAATGTCGACCAGCAGGCGCCCGCCACCCCAGCCTTCGAACTGGATGACGTGGCCGCGCGGCGCGGGGGCCGCTGTCTCGTAAAAAGGCCAGGCCTCCTCGCTGCCCGACCAGATCAGCGTGTCGTCGGTCGCCGGCTCGATGATCTTGCCGGGCACGAAGCTGCCCTTGTAGGGGACACCCTGCGCCTTCAGCCATTCATAATGGGCGAGGCTCTGCGCCGCGTAGAGATCGCATTTGGCGGCGTCCGCATCGGGCCCGCCGGCAAGCTTCAGATAGGCGGCCAGCGCCTCGGGGGTGTCGGCGAAGCCCGCCGCCTTCTGCGCATCGCTGCCGCCGCCGATATAGATCTCGCCGCCCGACAGCGCGGAGGCGCCGCCGCTGCCCGATCCCATCTCGAACAGGGTGGTGCGCGCCCCGCCGCGTGCCGCCTCGAGCGCCGCGCAGGCGCCGGCCGCGCCGAAGCCGATCACCGCCACGCCGGTCTCGATGTCCCAGCGGGGAACCTCCCCGATGGGCAGCGGGCGATGGAGCGAATAGCCGGTCATGCCTTTCTTAGCCGCGGAGGAAGGCGAGCGTGTAGCGGTTGAACTCCTCCGAACGCTCGACCTGCACCCAGTGGCCGACCTTGTTGAAGGTCATGAAGCGGGCGTCGGGGCAGGCATCGAGGAAACGCTGCGCGCCCGAGGCGGGGCAGAAATCGTCCTGCAGCCCCCAGAAGCCGAGGATCGGCATGGCCAGCTCGCCGAGCCGCGGTGCGAGGTTCGGTGTACGCATCCGCGCCAGCACGTCCTTCGACTGGGTCCGCGCCACCGCGAAGCGCTCGGCGACGAGGGCGTCGTCGATCGACGACGGGTCGTAGACCAGGTTGGTGATCAGCGCCTTCTGGTCGGCCAGCGAGAATTCGGGGCTGCCGAAGCTCGACTTCATCTTGGCGATGCCGGGCATGGCGAAATAGATGGGCAGCTCCTCGATGCAGCCCGGCGCCATCATCACGAGCTTCTCGACGAAGCCAGGATGGTCGAAGGCGAGCTGCATCGCGATGCCGCCGCCCAGCGAATTGCCGACCAGCACCGCCGAGGTCACTCCGGCCTGGGCCAACGCCTCGTACACCGTGTCGGCGAACAGCTGGAGCGTATAATCGATGCCCTCGGGCTTCGACGAGGCGCCGTAGCCGATCAGGTCGGGCAGCAGCACGCGATAGCCCGCCGCGACGAAGGCCGGCGCGTTCGACCGGAAGTTCGACGTGCCCGACGCGCCTGGCCCGCTGCCGTGGAGGAATACGACCGCCGGCCCCTCGCCGGCCTCGGCCATGCCGATCTCGTAGCCGCCCGACACCGCATAGGTCGTGCGCGCATAATCCTGGGTCATATCCTCTCCTTCGCGTCCGGCTGCCCTCAGAGGAACAGGAAGGACGGCGGCTCTCCGTTGAGCGTGCCGACCAGATCGGCGGCCATGTTGTTCGGATCATTGGCGACATGCGCCCGGGCGGCGCTGATATCGAGCCAGGGCTGGACGATCGGGCTCGACATGTAGATCGCCCGCCCGCCGAGCAGCGGCATCAGTTCGTCGACCAGCCCGGCGCAGCGGCGCACGACCGAAGAGGACTGGTAGCGGTTGAGCGCGCGCTCGGCCATGTCGAGCGGCTCGCCGCGCTCGGCCTTCGCCATCATCGCGTCGAAGCTGGCGGCGAGTGTCGCCTCCATCTCGAGAAGCTGGGCCTGCGCCTTGGCGATCGCCCCCATCAGGATCGGATCGTTCTTCGACGCCTTGCCGGTGTTGGTCGAGACGCGCTCCTTCGCGATCTGGACCGCGGCCTGGATCGCCGCCCGGGTGCCGCCGAGCGCCGCCGAGGAGACCGAGCGGACGAAGACCTGCGCCCAGGGCAGGGTGAACAGCGGCGCGTCATTCTCCTTGATCCCCGGATTGGTGCCCAGGAAGCCGTCGGCGGCGCGGTGGGTGCGATAGTCGGGGACGAAGGCGCCTTCCACGACGATGTCGTGGCTGCCGGTGCCCTGGAGCCCGAACGTGTCCCAGGTCTCCTCGATCCGATAGTCGGCGCGCGGCACCAGGAAGGTGCGCATGTCGGGGGCGTCGCCCTCGGCCTTGGGCGGCACCATCGCGCCGAGCAGCACCCAGTCGCAATGCTGCGAGCCCGAGGAGAAACCCCAACGGCCCGACAGGCGGAAACCGCCGTCGACATGCTCGACCTTTCCGACCGGCTGGTAGGAGGAGGAGATCAGCACGCTGCTGTCGTCGCCCCACACGTCGACCTGCGCCTGATCGTGGAACAGTGCCAGCTCATAAGGGTGGCAGCCGACGACGCCATAGACCCAGCCGGTCGACATGCAGCCCTCGGCGATGGTCTTGAGCACCTCGAAGAAGACGTTCGGATGCATTTCGTAGCCGCCCCAGCGCTTGGGCTGGAGGATGCGGAAGAAGCCCGCGGCCTGCATCTCCGCGATCGACTCGTCGGGAACCTTGTGCTCCGCCGTCGCGCGGCGCGCGCGCTCCCGCAATACCGGGATCATCGCCCGTGCGCGCTCGATCAACTCTTCCGCGCTGGGGATCGCGACATCACCCTTCAACACCGTCGCCATCTATCGCCTTCCTGTCACTCTCTCCCAATCCGATCGTCGACCAGATTCGTAATCTTAGCTATCGATTTCTACGCAAAGCGTCAACTATCGCCACGAAGTTTTCCGATTGCCGATCTAGCATCCTTCCCCGGCTCATGTTACGCATATATCCGATCGACTGGCCAAAGACCGGCGACTTACGTAATGGAAGGGGTATAAATGAAACGCGTGCTTCTGTCCGCCGCAGCGTCAATCGCAGCCATCGCCACCGCCGGAACGGGCACCGCATTCGCGCAGAATGTCGTCGATGCCCCGGACGCCGACGGCGTGCCCGACATCGTCGTCACCGCGACCCGCATGGGCGAGACGCAGCTCCAGTCGACGCCGATCGCGGTGACCGCGCTGGGCGGCGACCAGCTCGACGCGCGCGGCGTGCGCGACGTGCAGGACCTGAAGGCCTATGTCCCCTCGCTCCAGGTGTCGGACCTGTCGGGCTATACCCAGCTCTTCATCCGCGGCATCGGATCGAACATCGTCTTCATCGGCTCCGATCCCAGCACGACGATCCACAGCGACGGCATCTATCTCGCCCGGCCGCTCAGCTATCTCACCGACTTCCTCGACGTCGAGCGGGTCGAGGTGCTGCGCGGGCCGCAGGGCACGCTCTACGGCCGCAACTCGGTGGGCGGCACGATCAACGTCGTCTCGCGCAAGCCGTCCGACACGCTGCAGGCCAAGGTGCAGTTCGGCTATGGCAGCTATGACCGCTATGCCGCGCAGGGCTATGTCTCCGGCCCGATCGCGGGCGGGGTGCGCGCGAGCCTGGCGGTCGACATCTCCGGCCACGACGCCTTCCGCAAGAACATCTCGACCGGCAACGATGCCGAGGACCTGAAGTCGCGCGGCGTGCGCGGCCAGGTCCTGATCCCGGTCGGCGACGGCGAATGGACGATCCGCGCCGACTGGTCGCGCCAGTCGGGGGCGTTCGGCGCCTATCCCAAGCTGATCCGGCCGACCGGCAATCCGTTCGACGACGCGATCCTCGGCGACTTCGACAAGGTGTCGATGAACCGCGACAATTTCACCGTGCTCAAGAATTACGGCGCGGCGAGCGACCTGGTGCTGCCGCTGAGCGACTCGATCAAGCTGCGCTCGCTGACCGGCTACCGCGTCTTTCGCGGCTCGATCGAGACCGACGCCGACGCCAGCTCGATCGACATATTGCGCAACCTGATCTCGCCGATCCGGCAGCACCAGTTCAGCCAGGAGTTCACCCTGCTGGGCGACACCGGCCCGCTCGAATGGGTGCTCGGCGCCTATTATTTCAACGAGCGCAACCGCGAGCCGCTGACCCTGGCGCTGTTCCCGTTCGGTGCGTCGCACATCCAGCGGCCGCTGCTCAAGGCGCGTTCGGCCGCGGGCTTCGCGCAGGGCGAGTACAAGCTGTCCGACCAGCTCTCCTTCGTCGCCGGCCTGCGCTACACCCGCGAGCGCAAGGCCTATGCGATCACCGACTATTTCACCGCCTCGACCGATCTCGACCCGGCGGTCGCGGAGAAGGGCTTCGTGCTGGCTGGCATCCCCGGCCTGCCCGATCCGTTCACCGTCGACGCGCGCCGCCACGACGACGCCTTCACGCCGAAATTCGGGATCAACTTCAAGCCGACCGAGCAGGTCCTGCTCTATGCATCGGCGACCCGCGGCTTCAAGAGCGGCGGCTTCGACTATGGCACGAGCAACGCGGCCGACGCCGCGGCGGGCTACGGCCCCGAGAAGCTGTGGTCCTACGAACTCGGGTTGAAGAGCGACTGGCTCGACCGGCGGCTCCGGGTCAACCTGACCGGCTTCTACTACGACTATACCGATCTGCAGGTGCAGAGCTACGTCCAGATCGGCGCCTCGTTCGGCGCGCGCACCCAGAATGCGGCGACCGCGCGGGTGAAGGGTCTTGAGGCCGAGATCGTCGCCCGCCCGGTCCGCGCGCTCGAATTGTCGGCGAACGTCGCCTGGCTCGATGCCAAATATCGCCGCTACCCCAACGCCTTCGTCAGCTCCTTCGGATCCTT
Source organism: Rhizorhabdus histidinilytica (assembly GCF_900167915.1). GTDB lineage: Bacteria > Pseudomonadota > Alphaproteobacteria > Sphingomonadales > Sphingomonadaceae > Rhizorhabdus > Rhizorhabdus histidinilytica. The sequence goes on from NZ_FUYM01000006.1 coordinate 23,774, forward strand.
CGACGCGTCGGGCAAGCGGCTGAACAACGCGCCGCGCTGGTCGGCCACCTTTGGTGCGGCCTATGGCTTCGACCTGGGCGGGGCCGGCAGGCTGACGCTGGGCGCCGACGCCCATGTCCAGAGCACCATCTACTTCACCGCCGCGAATGACGGAGTCGGCGCGGTCTCCGGCTATGCCGAGCAGCAGAAGGGCTACGGCATCGTCAACGCGCGGATCGGCTGGACCAGCCTGGACGACCGCTGGAAGGCGCAGCTCATCGCCACCAACCTGTTCGACAAGGACTATATCGTCGGCACCGCCAATTACACCGCCGCGATCGCCGCCCGGCAGGGCCGCCCGCGCGAGGTGCTCGGCCAGATCAGCTACGCCTTCCGGTGAACGCGCCCTTCCCCCTCGGCGTCGAGCTCGGCGTCGCGGTCGACCAACCGCTTGTCGTCGACGATGCCGACGGCTTCGCCTGGGACGAGACAGCCGACCTCGTCGTCGTCGGGCTTGGCGGCGCGGGAGTCGCGGCGGCGATCGAAGGGCTGGAACGCGGCCTGTCGGTGATCGCGGTCGACCGCTATGCCTGCGGCGGATCGACGGCGGCCAATGGCGGTGTGTTCTACGCCGGCGGCGGCACCGCGATCCAGCGCGAGGCGGGCGAGGAGGACAGCCCCGAGGCGATGCTCGCCTATCTTCGTATCGAGGCGGGCAGGGTCGTGTCGGACGCGACCCTGCGCCGCTTCGTCGAGGACAGCCCGGCGACGATCGACTGGATCCTGAAGCATGGCGGCCGGCTGGCGGCGAGCGTGTGGCGGGAGAAATGCTCCTACCCGCCGCTCGACCGCTTCCTCTACCATCCCGACAATTCACTGGTGGCGAGCTACCGGGCCCGCGCGCGGCCGGCGGCGCGCGGCCACCGCGCCTTCGGCCGCGACGGCAAGAAGGCCTGGGGCCTCGGCAAATTCATCACAGGTCCGATGACCGAGTCCGCGCTGCGCCTCGGCCTCGTCTTCCACCGCTACAGCGAGGCGCACCAGCTGGTGCAGGACCGCGACGGCCGGGTGATCGGCGTCCGCATCCGGTCGATCCGCGACGGCTCGCCCGAGGCGCGGCGCTTCGCGCGTTACATCGCCCGCGCCAACGCGCTGCTCGCCGCGCTGCCGCCCAGCATCCCGCTCGCCTCGATCACCATCGCGCTCGGCAACCATTATCTGCGCAAGGCCGGCGCGATCGAGGCGAAGGCGCGCTTCACCCGCACCATCCGCGCCCGCGAAGGCGTGGTGCTGAGCGCCGGCGGCTTCATCATGAACCCGAAGATGGTCGCCCGCTTCGCCCCGGCCTATGCCAGGGGCATGCCCAACGGCACGCTCGGCGACCAGGGATCGGGCATATTGCTCGGCATGAGCGCGGGCGGGGCCACCGCGCTGATGGACAAGGTCAGCGCCTGGCGCTTCATCAACCCGCCCAAGGCCTGGGCGCAGGCGATCGCGGTCAACCGCGCCGGCGAGCGCTTCGTCGACGAGACCGTCTATGGCGCGACCCTCGGCGAGCATATCGTCGACCATCATGGCGGCGTCGCCTGGCTGATCTACGACCGGGCGGCGCGCGACGCCGCCTTCACCCAGGCGCGCGACCCGCACCTCGTCCCCTTCCAGCGCGACGTGACCCTGCTCAACCTGATGTTCAACGCGCGCAAGGCACCGAGCCTCGCGGCGCTGGCGCGCCGGATCGGAGTCGATCCCGCCGGCCTCGCCCGCACCGTCGCCGCCTATAACGACGCCGCGCGCGGCGCCGGCGCCGGCGCCGACCCGTTCGGCAAGGAGCCGGCCGACATGCGGCCGATCGCGACCGGCCCCTTCTATGCGATGGACATTTCGATCGACAGCCGCTTCCTGCCGCTGCCGGTGATCACCTTCGGCGGCCTGCGCGTCGAGGAGGAGAGCGGGCAGGTGCTCGACGGCGCGGGCCGGCCGATCGCCGGGCTCTACGCCGCGGGGCGCTGCGCGGTCGGGCTCGCCTCGCAGACCTATGTCAGCGGGCTGTCCTTCGCCGACTGTTTCTTCTCGGGCCGCCGCGCCGCGCGGCATGCCGCCCGGGCCAATGCCTGATCGATCTTTGAGAGGAGCGAATTCGATGAGCAACGACAATCGCAAGGTCGCCGTCGTCACCGGCGCCAGCCGCGGCGCGGGCGCCGGCATCGCGCGCGCGCTGGGCGAGGCGGGCTATGCCGTCTACGTCACCGGCCGTACGGTCGAGGAAGGCAAGGCCCCCCTGCCCGGCACGATCGGCGCGACCGCCCAGGCGGTCGACCGGCTCGGCGGGCGCGGCGTGGCGGTCGCGGTCGACCATCGCGACGACGCCCAGGTCAAGGCGCTGTTCGATCGGGTCGAACGCGACGAGGGACGGCTCGACATCCTCGTCAACAACGCCGCGATCATCGACGACGCGCTGATCCAGCCCGGCGGCTTCTGGGAACGGCCGCTCGCCCTGGTCGACATCCTCGATGTCGGGCTGCGCTCGGGCTATGTCGCGAGCTTCCACGCCGCGCCGCTGCTGATCCGCACTGGCGGCGGCCTGATCGCCTTCACCTCCTCCTTCGGCTCGGCCTGCTACATGCATGGGCCCGCTTATGGCGCGCAGAAGGCCGGCGTCGACAAATTCGCCGCCGACATGGGCGTCGACCTGCGCGATCACGACGCCGCCACCGTCTCGATCTGGATGGGCCCGCTCCGCACCGAACGGACCGACAAGGCGATCGCCGAGCGGCCGGACCAATATGAGGCGATCATGGCCAATGCCGAGACCCCCGAGTTCACCGGCAAGCTGATCGCCGCGATCCACGGCTCGCCCGATCGCATGGCGATGTCGGGACAGACCTTCATCGGCGCCGAGCTCGGCGAGCGCTTCGGCATCAGCGACGCGGGCGGCAAGCAGCCCCCGTCCTTCCGGGCGATGCTGGGCGAACCGCGCCTTCCCCACCCGGCTATCGTTCGTTAAGGAGGTAGGCTAGGCGGGCCGGCGTCACCGCTAGGGGACGACCGGCCGCCCAAGAGGGATTGGCTTGTGGCAGCGAAAAAACCGAAGAAGACCAAGGACGATGAAGCCGCGACGGCGCGGCAGTCCGTTCCGCCCCCCGCCGTGCTCGAACCGATCGACGAGAAGATCATCGCCGCGCTGCGCCAGTCGGGCCGCATCGCCAACCGCGACCTCGCCCGCCTGATCGACGTCAACGAGGCGACGGTGCGCACCCGGCTGCGCAAGCTGGAGGCGACCAACGCGGTCCGCGTCGTGGCGATGCGCGACATCAGCGCGATGGGCTTCAACGCCATGGCCGCGGTCGGCGTGCAGGTGAAGGGCCGCTCCGCCAGCGAGGTCGGCGCCGACCTCGCCAAGCTCGAGAACGTCATCACCGTCAACGTGACGATCGGCATGTACGACATCGAGGCGCAGGTGGTGGCCACCGACATCGAGGAGCTGGACCGGCTGCTGACCGACGTCATAGCCCATATCGACGGCGTCGAGCGGCTGTTCCCCGGCCTGTCGATGAAGATCCTCAAATACAACCCAGAATGGGCCCCGCTATGACCCGCATCCCGCTCGACGAGCTCGACCAGAAGATCATCGACCGGCTGAGCCGCGACGCGCGGGTCAGCAACCGCGAGATCGGGCGCGAGTTCGGCCTGACCGAAGGCACGATCCGCTCGCGCCTGAAGCGGCTGCTCGACAACAAGGTGATCCGCGTCGCCGCCGTCACCAACGCCAACCGGCTGAAGAACCCGTTCCTTGCCTATCTGTGGATCGAGGCCGACACCGCCGGCGACATCCAGGCGCTGGCCGAACGGCTCGCCTCGCTGCCCGAGATCACCTTCGTCTCGACGATGCTCGGCCGCGCCGACGTGCTGGCGATGACGCTGGTGGAGAATGGCAGCCAGCTGACCGACTTCCTCCACCAGACGATCGACAAGATCCCCGGCGTGCGGCGGGTCCGCTACAGCCTGGGCCAGAACTTCATCAAGCACGACTTCCGCTATTGCGCGCTGGTGGATTGAGCGAGCGTCGGCCGGTCCTCCCATAGACGGCCGGCCGCGCCTCCCATTCCTCATCCCCGCGAAGGCGGGCATGACGAGGCCTTATAGGCCCCATCCAATTAGATCGCGCTGATCCGCTCTTCGACCAGGAACATCCGCGTGCCGCTGCGATCGAGGAAATTCTCCTCGTCGGCGGCGATCCGCGCGCCGATCGCGGGATCGGCGACGCGGGCCATCGCCCGGTCATAGGCGGCGCGGTCGGCGAACCACAGCTCGGTCACCACGTCGAAGTCGAACGGCGCCGCGCCGGCATTGACATAGGCGCCGTCGAAATCGGCGAAGTTGCGGCGATAGTCGACGATGCCGGGCAGCAGCGACCGGATCAGCGGGACGTGCCGCGTCTCGTAATAGTCGATGAAGGCCTCGCGGCTCAGGTCCGCCCGGCGGCGCAGCAAGGCGATCGACTTGACCCGGCTCATGTGTCCGCTCCCCGTTTCAGCAGCTTGAAGAAGGCGTAGGACGGATCGGCGGGACCCGGCTTGCCGATATGCGCCCCTTCGAGGAAGGGATGGTCGAGATCGACGATCGACGGGCTGTGGACGTTCGCCCAGTCGGCGACGATCGCGCGGTGCGCGAACTTCCAGCGGCCGTCGCGCCGCTCGTAGCGGTCGAAATAGCGGCCGCCGACCAGCACGTCGAACGGGCCGTCGGGCCCCTTCACCCGGTGGAGCGCGATCAGGTAGACCTCGCCCTCCGCCCGGTCCCCGTCGAGCGCCAGGTTGATGGTGGTGACGTTGTGGTGGAGGATCTCCATCGGCGCCTGGATCTCGGGCAGCTTGTCGATGAAGTCCATCGCGGGCCCCTTCGACATATGGCCATGCTCGTCGATCGCATCCTCATGGTAGAGGCTGCGCATCTTCGCATGGTCGTGCCGGTCGGCGGCGTTGCAATAGGCGTGGACGAGCGACCGGATCTCCTCACGGTCGATCAGTTCCTGCAGCTTGGCGGGATCGGGGATCATGCCGCCCCCCGCTGCGCCAGGAAATGCGCGGTCAGGCCCGGCGCGGGATCGACATAGACCCGCTCGTAGACCCGGTCATATTCGCTGTGCGCGATCAGCCAGCGGCCGCCCTGCCGGACGTAGCGGTCGCGGTAGATCGCCGCGCCGACCGTCGTCTTGTTGCCCTCGGCCAGGTTGAGCGCATAGTCGAGCAGGGTCCAGGTGCCGGTCGCCTCGTCGTCGCCCAGGATGTCGATCACCGGCATGTGGACCGTGTGCGATCCGACGAACTGCGGGTTGAACATGCCGGCGAGCGCCGCGACGATGGCGTCGCGGCCGGTCAGCCGGACATGGTAGCTGCCGCCGCGATAATCGACCGTCGCATCCTCGGCGAACAGGCCGGCGACGGTCGCCATGTCGCCGGTGTCGATCGCGCGCGAATAGCTGTATTTGAGCCGTCGGATCAGCTCGATCTCCTCGAGCCGGAGGCTCACGCCGCCGCCTTCCGGGCTGCGTGGATCGCCTCGGCCCGCGCCTTCAGGCCGCGCGCGGTGTCGTCGAAGGCGCGCTTCACCCAGGGGCCGCAGAAGCGCATGACATGGATGCCGTTCGGCCCGAAGAAGGCGTCGGTCGACCAGTAGCGGCAGCTTTCGGGACCGATCGCCTCGATGATCTGGTCGCGCCGCGCCGGATAGGGCCAGATGGGATTGTCGAGCAGTTCCCAGGAGATCAGCCGCTCGGGGATCTTGGCGCAGACATATTCGACATTGGGCGCGGTCTCGCCCGGCATCGTGTAGTTGGCGAGCGTCATGTGGATCGGATCGCCGATCTCCAGCGTCGATTCCGCGCCGATGCAAAAGGGGTTCCACTTACCGTAGTTGGGCAGGTCGGTCAGCACCTCCCACACCACCGCGGCGGGGGCGTCGATCGTCACCACCTCCGATCGGACGGTGGAGTCGGCCGGATAATCGGGCAGGTTCAGCGCGTCGTTCATCACATTCTCTCCTTCGGTCTCAGCCGAACGTCTTGACCTCATATTGCCGCATCGGGATGCAGTCGCAGCCCTTGGCGCCGATGAAGTTGGCGCAGCTCTCCAGCATCGCCTTCTCGTTCGCGGCGAGTTTCGCGGGGTCGCCGGCCGCGTCGTAATAGATTTGCTTGTCGGTGATCGCGGCGATCGGGAAGCATTCCTCGACGATCGCCGCATAGGGCCCGGCCGGATCGGTGACCGGCCGCACGACCAGGTTCTGGACATATTCGAAATTGCTCTGCGTCACGATCGCGACCTCGGTATGGCCGTCCTGCCAGTTGCGGCGCCACGTCTCATGATCGAGCGCATCGGGCTTCTCGATGAACACGACCTGGGAGAAACCCCCTGTCGGCTGGCCCGGCGGGTGCAGCCGGTTGGGAAGCGGGGTCGATTCCGCGACCAGCCACCCTTCGATCCGCGACGCGACCGTGGCCAGCGCCGCCTCGATCGGCGCGCGGGCTGGCGGATAGGCGGTGTCGACCCAGAGCTGGACCGCCGCCTCCATCTGCGGCTCGGTGACGACGAAGACGGGATTGCTGCCCTGGGGCAGGCGATCGTCGCGGACGTTGATGCGCAGCGCGTGGACGTGCGGCGCGATCGCCTCCGCCACCTCCCCCAGCAGCGCGGCGTTGAAGGCGTCGCGCGGCCGCCCCTCGTCCCGCCACAGCGCGTAGATCAGCTTCTCCATTCAATCCTCCAGTCCGCAGAGGAAATCGACGAGCGCGGCGGCCAGCGCCTCGCCCTGCTCCTCCTGCACGAAATGCCCCGCCCGCTCGATCCGCAGATGCGGCGCCTTCGCCGCGCCGGGGATGCGAGCGCGGAAAACCGCCTGCCACGGGGCGGTCGACGGGTCGGCGTCGCTGAATGCGGTCGCGAACGGCCGGTCGAACCGTTCGAGCATGTCCCAGGCCGCGCGATTCTCGGCGATCCCCGGGCTTTCCGGATCGGCGGGAATCAGCGTGGTGATGGCGAGCGCCGCCGCCTTGTGGCGCGCATCGGGAAAGGGCGCATCATAGGCAGCCAGCACCGCCGGGTCGGGCCGCTCCACGCAGGTCGCGGCGACGATCTCACCGATCGCCAGGTCGTCGCTGGTCCGGCACAGTTCGATCCACGGGCGCACGATCGGCCCCGGCCACTCCTCGATCCCGCGCGGCGGCGGCTCGGCATTGGGGAGCAATGTGTTGGCCGCAAGCACCCCGGCGAACCGCTCCGGCATCTCCGACAGCAGCCGGAGGCCGATCGGACCGCCCCAGTCCTGACAGACGAGCACGATGCGGCGAAGGTCGAGCCGCTCGACGAACTGGCGCATCCAGCCGACCAGGCCGTCATAGCTGAACGCGCCGCGGTCGGCGGGCTTGTCCGAGCGGCCGAAGCCGACATGGTCGGGAGCGACGGCGCGCCATCCGGCCGCCGCGACCGGCCCGATCAGCTTGCGGTAGAGGAAGCTCCAGCTCGGCTCGCCGTGCAGCATCAGCACGGTGCCGTGGACCGCCTCGCCCTCGTCGACATAGTGCATCCTCAGGGGGCCGAGCGCGGCGTCCCGGACCTCCAGATAATGGGGCGCGAAGGCGAAACCCGGCAGGCCGGCGAAGCGCTCGTCGGGCGTGCGCAGGATGTCGGCCAATGATCTCTCCAAATGATTTTGCGGAACGATTATCGCCATCATTCTACGCATCGAGCAATTTCAATTGCAAGACATTCGCGCTTCGCGCATCGTTGCGGCCGATACCGCCACAGAGCGCACCGGAAAGGACGAGGGATGCTGTCGCTGCAGGAAATGTCGGACCGGCTGGAGATCCAGGACCTGATCGCGCGCTATGCGCATGCGATCGACGACCAGGACTGGGACGCGCTCGACCGGGTGTTCACCCCCGACGCGGTCATCGACTATAGCGAGCTGGGCGGCGCCAAGGGCAACCGGGCCGAGACCAAGGCCTATCTGGCGCAGGCGATGCCCAACTTCTCCGCCTTCCAGCATCTGTCGACCACCACCCGGCTCGACATCGACGGCGACACCGCGAAAGCGCGCACCATATTGTTCAACCCGATGGTGATGCCGCACGAGGGCAAGCAGCAGGTCTTCTTCATCGGCCTGTGGTATTGCGACGAGCTGGTCCGCACCCCCGATGGCTGGAGGATCACCCATCGGCGCGAGCAGAAATGCTGGTCGTTCAACGCGCCGGAAGGGATGCTGCCGTGAGCGGGGAGACGATCAAGACGATCGGTTTCATGCCGCGCCGGCCCGACATCGACCGCGCCGCCTTCAAGGCCTATTACGAGACCCGGCACGCGCCACTCGCCGTCCCGCTCTTCCCGTTCCGGCGCTATCGGCGCAACCATCTGGCCGACGCAGCGGTGGAGCCCGGCTTCGACTGCATCTCCGAATTCTGGGTGGGGTCGCTGGCCGAGATCGGATCGCTGATGGAAGGCGAGGTCGGTGACAGGATGCGGGCCGACGAGCCTAATTTCATGGACCAGCCGCGGATTCTCGCCGTCAGGGCGGAGCCGGTGGCGACGGGCAGCGACGCCGGGCGGACGATGGCGCTGCTCCGTTCCGAGGGCGGCGATCCCGACGCCCTGGTCAACACCGCGCGACAGTCGGGGGCCGGGCTCGACCTGCTCGCCCCGTTCGGCAAGGAGCCCGCGCCGTTCGATGCCATCCTGCGCTGCGACGGGGCGGTCCCGCCCCTGCCCGCCGGCTGGACGACCGCCCTCACCGTTACGGTCGAGGCGCACGAGACCGACCCGGCGACATTGCGCCGATAGAATATCGAGCCCTTTATCTAACCCGCTCCTCCTGAGAGTCCGACGCAAAAGTCCCCGCTCGCCCTGAGGAGGCATTGAGCCTAGTCGAAATGCTGTCTCGAAGGGGCGTTCGAGGCTGGAAATATCCTTCGATATGGACCTTCGCCAAAGCTCAGTCCCTAATCAGGCTGCACGGAGATTGGACGACCCGATCAGATCGCGGTCTGCCCGCCGTCCACCGCCAGGGTGGCGCCGGTGATGAAGCGCGCATCGTCCGACAGCAGGAACGCCACCGCCGCCGCGACGTCCTCGGGCCGGGCGGTCGGGCCGATCAGCGGGGTCATCCGGCCGAACAGGTCCATGTCGACCCCGTCGATCGCGTCGAAGCCGCCGGCGATCAGCGGCGTGTCGACCGCGCCGGGGCAGATGGCGTTCACCCGCACTCCGCGCCGCGCATATTCCGCCGCGACCGATCGGGTGAGGCCGACGACGCCGCTCTTCGACGCCGAATAGGCTGCCGCATAGGGGGTCGCGACCAGGCCCGCAGCGCTGGCGATGTTGACGATCGCTCCGTTCGCCGCCTCGATCGCGGGCAGCGCCGCGCGGGTCATCTGGAACACGCCGGTCAGGTTGATGCCGATCACCCGCTGCCATTCGGCGTCGCTGGTCGCCGCCGCGTGGCCGAAGCTGCCGACCCCGGCGACGTTGGCGAGCCCGTCGAGCCGGCCGAAGCGGCGGCCCGCCTCCGCCACCGCCGCCTCGCATGCCGCCGCGTCGGCGACGTCGATCCGCATCGCCGCGCTGTCGGGCACCGCCTGCGCCGTCGCCTCGGCGCCGTCGCCGTTGACGTCGACGCACAGCAGGCGCGCACCTTCCTCGGCCAGCCGCAGCGCGGTGGCGCGGCCGATACCCGACGCCGCCCCGGTCACCAGCACGACCCGTCCCTCGAATCTCCGCATCGCCTTCTCCTTCAACGCAACAGGGTCAGCGCGGCGAGATCGAGCGGCCGCAGGCTCGCCTCGCAGCCGTCGCGCACCTTGTTCGGCCAGGCCGGATCGGCGAGCAGCGAGCGGCCGATCGCCAGCAGGTCGAAATCGCCGCGTGCCAGCTGCTCCGCCACCTGGTCGAGCCGTTCGAGCGACACGCCGGGCAGCCCCGCGCCAGGCGTCGCGGCCTCCTCCTCGGTGAACAGGCCGGCCAGGCCGATCGAGCCCACCGCGATCGTCGGCAGCCCGGTCAGCGCCTTCGCCCAGGCGGCGAGGTTGCGATCGCTGCCGGCGAAGGCCGGCTCCCACGCCTCGCGCTGCGAGCAGTGGAGGATGTCGACCCCGGCATCGACCAACGGCGCCAGCAGCGCGCCCAGCTCGTCGGGCGTATCGGCGATACGCGCGCCATAGGCGTCGATCTTGAATTGCGACAGGCGCAGCAGGATCGGAAAATCGGGGCCGACCGCCGCCCGGCATGCCGCGACCACGCGGGCCGGAAAGCGCGCCCGGTTGGCCGGCGATCCGCCATGCGCGTCGGTGCGTCGGTTGGTCGCCGGCCAGAGGAACTGGTCGAGCAGGAATCCGTGGCCCGCATGGACCTCGATCCCGTCGAAGCCCTGCGCCCTGGCCACCGCCGCCGATCCGGCGAAGGCGGCGGCGACTGCATCCATGTCCGCCTCGGTCATCGCCCGACCGCTCGGCCCCCGGCCGGCGTCGAGATCGGCGATCGCATAGCCAGACGGCCCGATCGCCGACCCGCCACCGAACGCCTCCACATGGCGCGCCATGCCGGTATGCCATATCTGCGGGATCAGCCGCCCGCCGGCCGCGTGCACCTCGTCCAGCACGGCGCGCCATCCGGCCAGCGCCTCTGCGCCATGGAAATGCGGGCCGGTGCCATCATAATCCGCCAGGTCGTGCGCGACCGCCGCCGCGCCGGTGATCGCCAGCCCGACGCCGCCCTCGATCCGCCGCCGGAAATAGGCGGCGTAATCGGCGTGCGGCCGGCCCGCCTCGGCATGGGCGCGGCCCATCGGCGACATGACGATGCGGTTGGGCAAGGTCAGCGTACGCGAGACGAAGGGCGCGAACAGCGCCGCGCGCGGCCCGCCCTCAGCAGAGATAGCTGCCTCCATTGGCGGCGACGACCGATCCGGTGACGAAGCTGGCGTCGTCGCTGGCGAGGAAGGCGACCGCCGCCGCGATCTCGGCGGGCTGCGCCATCCGGCCGAGCGGCACCGCCGCGGCGAGCCCCTTCCTCACCTCGTCGGGGACGTTCGCCATGATCGGCGTATCGGTCGGCCCCGGATGGACCGCGTTCACCCGGATGCCGCGACTCGCCACCTCGCGGGCGAGCCCGCGCGCCAGGCCGACGATCGCCGCCTTGCTGGTGACATAATGGACCGGCCCTTCGCCCGACGCCGCCGAGGTCGAGGCGATCAGCACGATCGATCCGCCCGCATCGCGCGCCGCCATGTCGCGCAACGCCGCGCGGCAGCAATAGAAGGCGCCGTCGAGGTTGACGCCGAGCACCGCGCGCCAGCCCGCGTCGGACATGTGGATCGTCTGGTCGGGGTGGGCGGTCGGCGCTTCGCCCCGCGCGATCTGTCCGGCGCGGTCGGCGGCGCCCGCATACATCTGCTCACTGCCGTCGTCGGGACCGCGCCCGATGCCGGCGTTGCAGACGAGGATGTCGATCCCGCCCAGCGCCCGTGCGGCTTCGGCCATCGCGGCGTCGACCGATCCGCTGTCGGCAACGTCGCAGGCCAGGGCTACATGGTCCGCCGCATCGCCGAATACCGCCTGCGCCGCGGCCCGATCGCGGTCGATCACGGCGACCCGGGCGCCCTCGCCGGCCAACCGCTCGGCGATTGCGCGGCCGATGCCCTGCGCACCGCCGGTCACGACGGCGCGCCGCCCCTGGAGCCGCTTCACGGCCGCCTCTCGAACATTCACCATCCCCTCCGAAGTTTACGCAGTTACGTAAAATATCATAAGACATATCAGCATATGCGGAGGTACAACGTACAAACAATACCATAATATGCAAAATGTGCGGCAGAGAGAGGAGAGAGTGGTGAACCCCATCGCAACCACCGAACAGGCGCGATTCGAGCGCGAGGCGCTCACGATCCTCGCCGATCCCCGCATGCAGGCGACGATCGCCGACCGGCGGGCCTATTGGCTCGACGAGGCCCGGCCGTCGCCGGCGATGCGCCAGGCGTTCGAATGGGCTTATCCCGAGGTTGTCTTCGGCGCGATCATCTGGTCGCTCAACACCGACGCGCAGCGCCCCGGCGTTGTCACCATCACCCGCCTGCCGCACAGGCTGGACGGCGTCGACGTCCCCGGCTCGCGCTGGGGCATCGACAATCCCGATTCGGTCTACCGCGTCATCCCGATCGACGGGGCGGAACGCTACGTGATCCGCGGCCGGGTCGCCGATCCGCGGCTGACCGAGAACTACTTCACCCTGTGGGACGCGCATATGGGCACGGTCGACGTGCTCGACGGCAAGGCGCTGGTGCTCGACGCCGACGGCCGGTTCGAGATCTTCGTCGATGCCGACGAGAAGGGCGATCGCGCCAACCATGTCCGCTCGTCGCCCGAGGCAGTGGAATTCTACATCCGTGACGTGATCGCCGACTGGGCGCGCGAACGGCCGAACATGCTGTCGGTCGAACGGCTCGGCGGCGCGCCGCGCACGCCCGAGCGCGACTTCGACCGCAAGCTCGCCGACGCGCAGGCGATGCTGGTCCGCAATGTCGACAACACGATGCGCTGGAACGCGCAGGCGACCACCAGGCCCGCCAACGGCTTCGACTTCACCATCGACCGCGACAGCGACGGGGCCCTCCGCAACCAGATCTACATCATGGGGCATTTCGACCTGGCCGACGACGAGGCGCTGCTGATCTCGATCGGGCTGGGCGGCGCAGGCTATTTCCTCGCGCCGATCACCAATATCTGGGGCACGACCAACGACATCGTCGACCGGACGTCGAGCCTCAACCTCACCCAGTCGGTGCGCGACGATGCCGACAGCCTGACCTATGTCGTCTCGCGCCGCGATCCCGGGGTGTGGAACTGGCTCGACCCCTGCGATCTGCCCGAAGGGCTGTTGACGCTGCGCTGGGCCGAGTTCGCCGACGGCCGGCCGGGCGCGGGCTTCGGCGCGCGGAGCCGGGTGGTGAAGCTCGACGCGCTGCGCGGCGAACTGCCGGCGGGCACGCGCTGGGTGACGCCCGAGGAGCGCCGCACGCAGCAGCGGGAGCGCGCCGCCTCCTATGCCTGGCGGATCGAGGCATGAACGCGATGCGGAGCTGGATCATCACCGGCTGCTCGACCGGCATCGGCCGCGCCATCGCCACCCATGTGCTCGCGATCGGCGACCGGGCCGCCGTCACCGCGCGCCGCCCGTCCGACGTGGCCGACATCGTCGCCGCCTATCCCGACCGGGCGATCGCGCTGCCGCTAGACGTCGCCGATCCCGCACAGGTGACGGCGGCGGTAACGCAGGCCGAGGCGCGCTTCGGCGCGATCGACGTGCTCGTGAACAATGCGGGCTATGGCTATGTCGCGTCGATCGAGGAAGGTGACGAAGCCGAGATCAAGGCGATGTACGAGGTCAACCTGTTCGGCGCGCTGCGGATGATGCGCGCGGTGCTGCCCGGGATGCGCGCGCGGCGCCAGGGCCGCATCATCCAGATATCCTCGCTCGCCGGGCGGATCAGCAATCCGGCGACGGGCCATTATTCGGGCAGCAAATTCGCGCTGGAGGCCGTGTCCGAAGCGCTGTCGCGCGAGGTGGAGGAACTCGGCATCCGGGTCTGCTCGATCGCGGCGGGCATGTTCCGGACCGACTTTTCGGGCCGATCGCTCAGGACCGGGGATTCGGCGCTCGCCGACTATGATGCCGGCGTCCACGAACGGATGAAGCTCGTCCAGTCGGTCGACGGCCGGCAGCCGGGCGATCCCGCCAAGCTCGCCCGCATCGTCGCGGCGGTCGCCGACATGCGCGATCCGCCTCGCCAGTTGATCGCCGGCCCCGACGCCTATCGCGCGATCGGCGCCCGCATGGACGAAATCCGCGCGGCGATGGCGGAGCACGAGGCGCTCAGCCTCGACACGTCTTTCGATGGTTGAAACGGACAAGGAGAGAATGATGGCCTACACCCTGCAGCAACTATCGGACCTGGAGGATATCCGCACGGTGAAGCACCGCTATTTCCGTGGCATCGACACCGCCGACGAGCCGCTGCTGGAGACGCTGTTCGCCGACGACGTCTCGGTCGAATATCGCGGCGGCGGCTACAAGGTCGCGCTCACAGGCAAGGCGGAGATGCTCGACTTCCTGATGAACAGCTTCAACGCGTCGGCGGTGGCGATGCATCACGGCCATATGCCCGACATCCGCCTGACCGGCGACGACGAGGCCGAGGGCATCTGGTACCTCGAGGACATCTTCATCTCGCTCGATCGCCGCGACGTCACCACCGGCACCGCCATCTACCGCGACCGCTATCGCCGGATCGACGGGACGTGGAAGATCGCGCGCACCGAATATGACCGGATCATGGAGGTGGTGCAGCCGCTGACCGACGCGATGGCGATCACCGTCCACCATCTCGGCAAGGTCGGCCGCAAGCCCGAGGATTGCGGCGACGTCAGCCACCTGATCACCTGGTTCGACAGGGCCGCCTGACGGCGGCCTATTCGGCGGCCAGGATCAGCCCGCTGGTCGGCACCCCCGTCCCCGCCGTGACGAGGACGTGGCCCGGCCCCGGCACCTGGTTGACCGACGTCCCGCGCACCTGACGCACCGCTTCGGCGATGCCGTTCATGCCGTGGATGTAGGCCTCGCCGAGCTGGCCGCCATTGGTGTTGACCGGCAGCCGCCCGCCCGGCCCGATCCCTTCCCGTGCGATGAAGTGCCGCGCCTGGCCGCGCCCGGCGAAGCCGAACGCCTCGAGCTGCGGCAGCACGAAGGGGGAGAAATGGTCGTAGAGGATCGCGGTGCGGATATCGTCCGGCCGCACCTGCGCCTGCGCGTAGAGCTGCTCGGCGACGAGGTCCATCTCCGACAGGCGGGCGATGTCGGATCGGTAATAGCTCGTCATCATCTGCTGGTCGTCGGCCGCGCCCTGCGCCGCCGCGCGGATGATCGCCGGGGGTTGCCTGAGCTTCGCCGCGCGCGCCGCGCTGGTGACGACGATCGCCACCGCGCCGTCCGATTCCTGGCAGCAGTCGAGCAGGTGGAGCGGCTCGACGATCCAGCGCGACGCCTGGTGATCGTCGAGGGTGATCGGCTGCTGGTAGAACCAGGCCGCGGGGTTGGTCGCGGCATGGGCACGGCAGGCGACCGAAACCCGTCCGAAATCCTCCGAGGTGGCGCCGGTCTCGTGCATGTAGCGCCGCGCCGCCATCGCCACCCAGGAGGCCGGGGAGATCAGGCCAAACGGGACGTAATAGCCGTAGTGCGCGGACTCGGCGTTGGGCACGGGCGGCGGCGTGTAGCCGCTGCCGAAGCGATATTGCGACCGCTCGTTCATCGCGCGGTAGCAGACGACCACCTCGGCCACGCCGGTCGCTACCGCCATCGCCGCCTGCATCACCGGCGCGCAGGCAGCGCCGCCGCCATAATGGATGCGGCTGAAGAATTTGAGCTGCCGACCGCCGATGTTGCGGAACACCTCGATCTCGGGATTATTGTCCATCGTATAGGTGCTGAGCCCGTCGACCTCGGCCCGGTCGATGCCGGCGTCCTCGAGCGCGGCGGTGATCGCCTCGACCGCGAGGCGCAGTTCGGACCGGCCGCTGTTCTTCGAGAATTCGGTCGCGCCGATGCCGACGATCGCGGCCTTGCCGGACAGCCCGTTCATGCCCTCGCTCCCCAATGCAGCGTGACGGTGGCGGCGACATGCTCGCCGATCGCGTTGCGGCCGCTGACCCGCACGTCGACCTCGTCGCCCTCGACCCGGCTCACCTCCCCGGTGATCCGCATCGTGTCGCCGACGAAGTTGGGCGCGCCCAGCCGGATGTCGACCGCGGCGATCCGCGCATCGGGCCCGCACCAGTCGGACACGTAGCGCTGGACGAAACCGTTGCTGGTCAGGATGTTCATGAAGATGTCGGGCACGCCGGTCGCCTGCGCGGCGGCCTTGTCGTGATGGACATCCTCATAGTCGTTGGTGGCGATCGCGCCTGCGACGATGGCGGAAGCGGTGATCGGCACGATCAGTTCGGGCAGGCCCTGCCCCACGGTCACGGTCTTCATGCGAGCGGCTCCGTCCGGCCCGAGGCGACCGCATCGCCGATCGCGGCGAGCATCGGGGCGGCGCCGCCCAGAGCCTCGCCGATCGCGGTGGCGGTCAGGAAATAGCGATGGATGGGATAGGTGATATCGGCGCCGATCCCGCCGTGCAGATGCTGCGCAGCATGGACGACGCGGTGGCCGCCGATCGCCGCCCAATATTTGGCGGCGGCGATGTCGGCGGGCTGGACGCGGCCGGCGTCGATCTGCCAGGCGGCGAGCAATGCGGTCGAGCGCATCGCCTCGACGTCGATGAAGGCGTCGGCGGCGCGCTGCTGCACCGCCTGCATCGATCCGAGCGGCTTGCCGAACTGGATCCGCCCGCTCGAATAGTCGGCGGTGCGCCGCAGCGCCTCGGCGGCGACGCCGACCTGGCGCAGCGCCAGCGCCACCTGCGCGCGCTGGACGAGCGCGGCGACGATCGCCGCCCGTCCGCCCGCCGGCCCGAGCACCGCGTCGCCAGCCAGCCGCACGCCGTCGAAGCGCAGCATCGCCTGCGGCTCGCCGCTCGTCGAGCGTTGCGGCTCGACCGCGAGGCCGTCGGCGCCGGCATCGACCAGGAACAGCGCCGGCCCGTCGGCGGTGCGCGCGGTGACGAGCAGCGCCTGCGCCTCGGCGCCATAGGGCACCGCGACCTTGACCCCGCCCAGCCGCCAGCCGTCGCCGTCCGCCGCGGCGGTCACCGCCGGATCGCAGGGATCGACGCCGCCGACCTCCTCGATCGCGACAGCGAGGATCGCCGCGCCCGACAGGATCGCTTCAAGCCATTTTTTGTGCGCAGCATTGCCATGCGCATCGATCGCCCAGGCGGCGAGCGCAACCGGAGTCAGCGGCAGCGGCGCCAGGGTGCGCCCCTGCTCCTCCAGCAGCAACCCCAGCTCGACCATGCCGAGCCCCAGCCCGCCAGCCTCGGCTGACAGCGCCAGCCCGAGCATGCCCGCCTCGGCGAGGGTCTTCCACAGGGCAGCGTCATAGGGACGACCGCTGTCGGCGAACGCGCGGATGGCCTCGTCGCCGGTCGCATCGTCGAGGATGCGGACGGCCAGGTCGCGCAGCGCCTGCTGGTCGTCGGTCAGGGTGAAGTCCATGATGTCCTCAGGCGAAGCGGAAGGCGGGGAGCAGATAGCCGGGCTCGATCTCGACGAAGTCGGCGACGACGGCGCGGCCGATCTCGACCGCCTCGGGGGCGGCGTCGATCATGTTGGCGACGATGCGGACACCTTCCTCCAGCTCGACCAGCACGACCGGCAGCGGATAGTCGAAGCCGGGCAGGCGCGGCTGGTGCATGACGACGAAGCTGTGGATCGTCCCCCGCCCGCTCGCCTCGACGATCTCGAAGTCGAGCGATCCGGTCAGCGGATCCATCGGCCCGGGCGGATGACGCAGCCGGCCCTCGCAGGACTGGAACAGCAGCTTGCGCTGGTTCACCCCCTCCCAGAAGAAGGCGTTGTCATGGGTGATCGCCGGGCGCGGATGCGGCCAGGCCTTCGCCTCCGCCGACGGTTCCGCCGAATGCGGTTGGGCCAGGTTGGGCCTGAATTTCAGCACCCGGAAGGTCATCCGCCCGACCGGCTCGCCGTCGACGGTGAAGTCGTAGGCGAGCGTGACGAAATGGCCGATGCCGAGCGCGGTCCGCTTCTCGTCCGACACATCGGCGACGATCGGGGTCGAGGTCACGACCTCGCCCAGCCGCAGGTAGCGGCCATAATCCTGGCGGACATTGGTGGCGACGACGCCGGTATAGCCCGCCGCGTCGAACAGGCTGAGCACCGCCATCCCCTCCTCGGCGGTGCGGCCGCCGGGGCGGTAGGGGGCCATCGCCCAGACGTCGAGCATCGCCGGCGGCGCGACGATGCCGGGATGGCCGGCGGCGCGCGCGGCCGCCTCGTCCAGATAGATGGGATTGGTCTCCCCCATCGCCTCGCACCAGCGGCGGATCATCGGCAGGTTGACCGGGTCGCGCGCCGTCGCCGGCGGACTGGCCGGCCGCCCCACCCAGGCGCGGGCCTGTTCGAGCAACTCGCTCATCAGCGTCCTCCCCTCGGCATGCCGAGCCCGACCTGCGCCACCATGTCGCGCAGCACCTCGGCGGTGCCGCCGCCGAAGGTGTTGATCTGGCATTTGCGATATTCGCGCTCGATCCGGCCACGCAGCACCGCGCCCGGCGATCCCTCCCGGATCAGCCCGGCAGGCCCCAGCACATCGAGCAGCAGCCGCATCACCCGGATCATTCCCTCGGTTCCGAACACCTTGAGGCCCGAGGCGAGATCGGCGCGGGTCGACCCCTGCGCCACCTGCGCCGCGACCCGGTTGCCCATTACCCCGATCGCGCGAAGCAGGGCATAGGCCTCGCCCAGCGTCGATCGCACCCATGGCACGTCGATCAGCCGCCCCGCGCCCGCCGGCGTCTCGCGCGCCCATTGGACGACCTGGTCGAAGCAGCCATTGCCGCTGTAGCTGAGCGCGGCGAGGCCGATCCGCTCATGGTTGAGCTGCTCGGCGATCAGGCGCCAGCCGGCGTTCACCTCGCCGATCACCATGTCGGCGGGGACGCGGACATCCTCATAATAGGTGACGTTGGTGCGGAAGCCCCCGACCGTCCAGATCGGCGAGACCGAGAAGCCCGGCAGCCGCGTGTCCATCATCAGGATGGTGATGCCCTTGTGCGGCGGCGCCTGCGGATCGGTCCGAACCGCGAGGAAGACATAGTCGGCGCCCTCCGCGCCGCTGGTGAAGATCTTCTGCCCGTTGACGACATAATCGTCGCCGTCGCGCACCGCGCGGGTCGTCAGGCTGGCGAGGTCGGTGCCCGCCCCCGGCTCCGAATAGCCGATCGCGAAGATCAGCTCGCCGGTCGCGATGCGCGGCAATATCTCGCGCTTCTGCTTCTCGGTGCCGAGCCGCATCAGCGCCGGCCCGACGGTGTTGACGGTGACGAAGGGGAAGGGCGCCTCGGCCAGCACCAGCTCCTCGAGCAGGATCTTCTGGGTCAGCGGATCGAGCCCGCGGCCGCCATAGTCGACCGGCCAGCCCGGGGTGAGCCAGCCGTCGCGGCCCATCCGGCGGATCACCTCGCGATAGACCGGGCCGCTTTCGGCATCGACCGTCGCGGCGCGCACCTCGGGGGTCATGATGCCGTCGAGATAGGCGCGGAACTCGGCACGGAGCGCCTTCTGCTCGGGGGTGAACTCAACATGCATCGCCGGATGCTCCTTCGAAGGGCGGGATGCCGAGCCGGGCGAGCGCGTCGCCGGTCAGCGGGACGTAGCGGCCGGCCGCGGGGTCGGCGACGTAGAGCCGGTCGCCCCTGGCCGCCGCAGGGTCATAGCCTTCGCGCTGGAGATCGACCTTGCGCAGCTTGAAGGTGGTGGTCATCTCGGCGGTCGCCGACAGCCGCACGAACAGCGGCACCGCATAGGGGGCGAGATGCGCCGTTGCGAAGGCGTGGAAGCCCTGCGGATCGAAGGCCGCGCCGTCGCCATAGGTCAGCGCGGCCATGCCGGCGCGGCCCTCGGTGCCGGGCACGCGAACGCCGTAGACGTTGACGACCGACGGCCCCGGGAACCCCGACAGCACCGTCTCCACCTCGGCGGTCGAGACATTCTCGCTCTTCCAGCGGAAGGTGTCGCCGACCCGGTCGACGAAGAAGAAATAATCCTCCTCGTCGAACCGCACGAGGTCGCCCGACCGGAACCAGCGGTCGCCCGGCCGGAACAGGTCGCGCAGCAGCTTCGCCTCGGTCGCCTCGGCCGAGGTATAGCCCTCGAAGAAACCGGCGACGCCGTTGCCATCGAGCACTTCGGCGACCAGCTCGCCCGCCTCGTGCGGCCCCGCCTCGACAGGGTTGCCGGCGGCGTCGCGGACATGCTCGCCTGCGGCGACATCCCATTTCAGGATGCGGATGTTGGTCGCCCGGGGATAGGGCAGGCGCCCGACCGAGCCGGGCCGCCCGTCGACGTTGGTGATGCCGTAATTGGCCTCGGTCGAGCCGAGCCCCTCGATGATGGCGTCGACGCCGAAGCGATCGGCGAATGCCTCCCACAGGTCGGGCTTCAGCCCCGCCCCGGTCATCACCCGCAGGCTGTGGTCGCGGTCGTCGGGCGCCGGCGGGGCCGCCAGCAGGTAGCGGACGATCTCGCCGATGTAATAGAGGGCGGTGATCCGGTACCGGCGCACGTCGGACCAGAAGCCCGACCGGCTGAATTTGCGGCGCAGCACGAAGGGCCGGCCAGTCGCCAGCGCCACCGACGGCACCACCATGCCGCCCGCGCCATGGTAGAGCGGCAGGACGCAGTAGAAGACGTCCTCTGTGCCGAACTCCATCAGCCCGGCCATCATCTCGCCGGCGTTGAGGAAGCGCATGTGGCTCATCCGCGCCGCCTTGGGCAGGCCGGTCGTCCCCGAGGTGAAGATCAGGTAGAGCGGATCGGCGAGCACAACGCCCGCCCGCGCGCCGCGCGGCGGATCGTCGTCCGGCGCGGCGGCCATCGCCGCGTCGAGGTCGCGCCAGCCATGGGCCGATCGGTCCGCGCCCGTCTCCGACTGTTCGAAGACCAGCGGCGGCAGGGCGTCGGGGGCCATCCGCCCGACCGTCGCCGCCAGTTCCGATCCGACGATCAGCGCGCGCGCGTCGACCTGGCGCAGCGCATGGCCCAGCACCTCGCCCGTCGCGCTGGTGTTGAGCAGCGCGGTGACCACCCCGATCTTGGCGAGGCCCAGCCAGATCGTCACGAACTCGGGGCGGTTGAGCATCAGCAACGCGACGACGTCGCCCTTCCCCAGCCCCGCCGCCCGCGCGGCGTGCGCCACCCGGTTGGCGCGCCGGTTCATCGCCGCGAAGCTGATCGACTGATCCTCGAACAGGATGAAGGGCGTGTCGGCGGCGTCGGCGGCACGCTCCTCCAGCCGGTCGGCGACCGAATAGGCGAGGTCGCGGGTGAAGCCGGCGACGCGGGCATAGCCGCGCATCAGCCGCTGCATCGATTCCTCGCGGGACGGCAGGACGAAGGGTTTCATGCGGTGCGCTCCGGCAGGCAATCGAGGAAGGCGAGCAGCGCGCCGAGGAAGGCGTCGTTGTCGTCGCCCGCGACCATGTGATGCGCGCCCGCGATCGGGACGATCTCGGCATCGGGCAGCATCGCCCGGAAGCGCGCCGCGCCCGCCGGCGAGACGATCTCGCTCGCGGTGCCGTGGACCAGCATCAGCGGCGCGCGGATCGCCTGCGCCGCCGCCGACAGCCGGCGGTTGATCGCGTCCATGTCCCAGCCGTCCTGGGGACGGACGAAGGCGGGATCCCAATGCCAGTACCAGCGGCCGTCGTCGCCCCGGCGCAGGCTGCGCGACAGACCGTCGAGGCTGGCGGGTCTCGGCCGGTGCGGCAGATAGCCGGCGATCGCTTCGGCCGCCGCCTCCAGCGTCGCGAAGCCGCCGCCGGTACCGCGCATGAAGCCGACCACCTGCTCGCCGCCCGCCCGTTCCATCCAGGGGACGATGTCGACCAGCACCACCGCGGCGACTCCGGCGGCCGGAGCCTCCCCCGCCGCGAGCAGCGCGGCGAGGCCGCCGAGCGAGGCGCCGACCAGGATCGGCGGGCGATCGAAGCTCGCCACCACCCGGCGGAGATCGTCGGCGAAGCGGTCGAGCGTATAGCCGCCATCATCGGACCAGGCGCTCTCGCCATGGCCGCGCTGGTCGAGCGCCACCGCCTGATAGCCGGCCGCGCCGAGCGCACGGACCGCCGCGCCCCATGAACCGCGCGTCTGGCCGCCGCCATGAAGCAACAGCACCGGCTGCGCGCCGGCGGGCCCGGCCGCGTCGGCGACCAGCGCAATGCCGCCCGCGCCGCGAAAGGCACGAACGGCCAGTTTCCCGTCCGTCCCGGCGCCCTCATCGACAGGGTCGTTGCTGATCACGCGCATCCTCATTTCGTCGATACGCTAAAGGCGTCCGGACCGACGGGCGAGCACCGCCTCTGTTCGAATCCCGCCGCCGATGTTCCGATCCGATCGGATCAGCAGGGCGGCGCCTCCGCCCGGTAGCGCGCCGGCGTGGTGCCGGTGGCGCGGCGGAAGGCGAGCGTGAAGCTGCTCGGCCCGCTGAAGCCGAGCGCCGCCGCAACCTGCTTCAGCGGCAGGTTGGTCTCGCGCAGCATCGCTTGCGCGCGCGCCAGCCGCGCCTCCTCGACGAAGCGGTGGACGGTGCGGCCGGTGCTGGCACGGAAGCTGCGCGCGAAATGGCTCGGGCTCACCTCGGCAGCGGCGGCGAGGTCGGCCACGGTCAGCCGCTTGCCGACCGAGCCCGCGACGAGGTCCTCGACCCGGCGGAGCTGCCAGGCCGCGAGCCGCCCCTGGCCGGCGACCGAGGCGGCGGCGCGCGATCGGTGGAAATAGCGGGCGAGATCGACCGAGAGCGAGGCGGCGAGCGCATCGACCAGCAGGTCGGCGGCGAAGCCCGGCGCGACCGCCTCGGCCGCCAGCCGCTCCATCGTCGCGCGCACGCGTACGTCGCGCACGTCCCCGCACAGGGCGATCTGCCGGGCGTCGGTAGGATCGAAGTCGGGCGGCAGCAGGCCTGCGGCGGTGCTGCACACCGACAGCTGCCGGTCGCCGCCGGGGCCGGTCGCGCTGATCACCGCCGAAGCGGGGATGACCATCATCCGGCCGAGCGGCAGGACCGCGCTGCGGGTATCGGCGGCATGGTAGACGCCCGCCGCGCCACGGCCCGGATTGTCGCACAATACCATCAGGTCCTTGCCCGGCGCGCGGGTGTCGAGCGAGGGCCGCTCGTAACGGTAGGTATAGACATGGACCCGGGTCCTGTCCGTGCAAAGCTCGCCATCGGTCCACGCGCGCGGCACATCGCCCTCCTTCGCCCGCCTTTGCGAACCCGCCCACCCTAATCGACACATATCGTCAAGGCCAGCGCATTCGAAGCAATGCGTAACCATACCGATGTTATCTCTACGCAATCCGTTAATAGAGAAAGGGAATGAAAGGCCAGACGATCGCCGCCATCGAGGCACGGGTCGACTCATTATGCGCATCATTTTACGCGTATGATTACGCGTTGGAGATTGACGACCGCCATATTCCCGCGCTATGCGTTTCACGAATACAGAAACACCCGACAGCCAATCGGGAATCGGTAGGGGTAGAAGATGTCGCATCAAAAAGCTCAGTTTTCCACGCGCGCCGCGGTGATCGCCCTGGCCATCGGCGGCTGCGCCGCGCACGCCCAGACGACGCCTGCCCAGGAGGCTCCCCAGGCCACGGCCGACGGCGGCATCCAGGACATCGTCGTCACCGCCCGCCGCCAGTCCGAATCGCTGCAGAAGACACCGATCTCGATCACCGCGCTCGACAGCCGCGCGCTGGAACGCAGCAACATCCAGGCGGTCGACAAGATCGGCCAGGTCGCGCCGAACCTCGTCATCAGCCAGCAGTCCTCGGCGCTGTCGGCTGCGTCGATCAACATCCGCGGCATCGGCCAGACCGATCCCTCACTCGGCCTCGACACCGCAGTCGGCATCTATCTCGATGGCGTCTATGTGGCACGCAGCGCGGGTTCGATCTTCGACCTGGTCGACATCGAACGGATCGAGGTGCTGCGCGGCCCGCAGGGGACGCTGTTCGGCCGCAACACGACGGGCGGCGCGATCCAGATCGTGTCGAAGAAGCCCGCCGACAGCTTCGGCGTCACCGCCAAGGGCGGCTATGGCAGCCGCGACAACATGTTCGGGCGCCTCCGCGTCGATACCGGCGAGTTCGGCGATTCGGGCATCTCGGCCTCGGGCAGCTATTATCACCGGCAGCGCGACGGCTATTTCAACAACCTGCTGACCCCCAGCAGCAAGGACCCCGGCTCGCTCAACGTCGACGCCTTCTCGGTCGCGCTGGACGGCGATTTCGGCCCGTTCAAGGCGAGCTACGGCTTCGACTATGACGACCGCACCGGCGCGCCCGGCTTCTTCCAGACGGTCGCGCTCAGCCCCGCAGCCCAGACCTATTACAGCCGCTCGCCGCAATATGGCGGCCCGGCGCTGCAGTTCGTCGGCGCCGACACCCGGCTCGAGCGCGGGCTGCAGCAGCCCGGCGGCCCCGGCAACACCTACACCTCGCACAGCCGCAGCCAGGGCCACAACCTGACCCTCTCCTACGAAATCTCGCCGGCCGTCACGCTCAAGTCGATCACCGGCTACCGCAAGCTGCTGCTCGAGAACGTGCTCGGCCTCAGCGGCCAGGGCGACCTGAAGGGCCTCGTCCTCGACTTCACCTCGCCGACCCTGACCTCGGTCCAGTCGGTGACGCCGTACAACGGCTACAACAGCCCGCAGAAGCAGAAGCAGTGGTCGCAGGAGATCCAGCTGCTCGGCAAGGCGGGTGACTTCAGCTATGTCCTCGGCGGCTATTATTTCCGCGAGAAGGTGTCGGAGCGGAACAACCAGAACCTGACCCTGGTCCTCGCCCCCGCCGCCCTGCCCTTCCTCGGCTTTCCCGGTGCGGTGGCCGATGCGCTGACCGCGCAGGGGATCGACCTGATCGGCTTCAATACCAGCCCGGTCGCAGCCTATTCGCAGACCTCGAAGTCCTATGCCGCCTTCGGTCAGGTCAGCTGGAAACCGCAGGCGCTCGACGAGAAACTCGAGGTGACCGGCGGCATCCGCTACACCGAGGACCGCAAGAACATCTTCCTGCAGAACAGCAATGGCGGCGTGTCGACGATCATCGGCCCGGCCCGCGGCAGCACGAAGAACACCAACACGTCCTTCCTCGGTTCGGTCAGCTACCAGATCAACCCGGACGCGCTGGTCTATGCCAAGGTCTCGACCGGCTACAAGTCGGGCGGGTTCAACCCGCGCGCCGACACGCTGAACAGCTTCGCCCCGGAAAAGCTGGTCTCCTACGAAACCGGCGCCAAGATCGACCTGTTCGATCGCCATCTTCGGATCAACGCGGCGGCCTTCCTGAGCAAATATGACGACCTGCAGGTGCCACAGTTCGCGGCCGGCAGCGGCGGCGCGTCGACCCTGCTGGTCAACGCCGGCAAGGCCGAGTTCAAGGGCTTCGAGCTGGAGGTCACCGCCATCCCGGCGCGCGGCCTGACCCTTTCGGGATCGCTCGGCTACACCGACCCGAAGTACAAGCGCTTCCTGTTCCTCAACCCGAACACCAACACGATCAGCGACATCGCCGATACGGCGCGCTTCCCGAACGTCGCCAAGTTCAATTCGAACCTCGCGGTCGACTACACCTTCGAGCCGATGGATTTCGGCACGCTGTCGGCGCGGGTCTCCTACGCCTACCGCAGCCATGTCTATTTCTATCCGAACGACGCGGTGAACCCCTATCAACAGCAGGTCGACTCGCCCGCCACCAACACGGTCGACGCGCGCATCGCCCTCAGCGACATCGCGCTCGGCGCCCGCGCCAAGGGCGAGATCGCGCTGGTCGGCGAGAATCTGCTGAATGAGGATCAGGTGCTCTACGGCATCGACTTCGGCTCGCTCGGCTTCGGCGGCAAATTCTACGCCGAGCCGCGCCGGGTGTCGGTCGAGTTCAAGATCAGCTTCTGAGCCGATCGATGAGCGAGGCCCCGAACAACGCCGTCATCACCGGCGCCGCCAGCGGCATCGGCTTGGGGCTCGCCCGCGAGGCGGCTCGCCGCGGCATGCGCCTCGTCCTCGCCGACCGCGACGCCGATGCGCTCGCGGCGGCGGCCGACGCGCTGCCCGACGCGCTGGCGGTGCCGACCGACGTGACCGACCCGGCCGCGGTCGAGCGGCTCGCCGCCGCGGCCTATGACCGGCTCGGCCCGGTCGACCTGCTGTTCAACAATGCCGGGATCATGGCGACCGGCTTCAGCTGGGAGATCGATCCGGCGCGCTGGGACGCCTCGCTGAAGGTCAATATCGGCGGCGTCCTCAACGGCATCCGCGCCTTCGTGCCGCGGATGCTGCAGGCGGCGCGGCCCGCGCGGATCGTCAACACCGCCTCGGTAGGCGGCTTCAACCCCAGCCCGCTAATGGCCCCCTACAGCGCCACCAAATTCGCGGTCGTCGCCCTGACCGAGGCGCTGAAGGGCGAGCTCGACATGCTCGGCGCGCCGGTCGCGGTGAGCCTGCTCGCCCCCGGCCCGGTCCGCTCGGCGATCTTCGACGATCCGTTCGGCGGCGCCGTCCATCCCGCGACCGAGCGCTTCGTCGCCGGACTGCGCGGCATGATCGACCAATATGGCATGGACCCGGAGCCCTTCGCGGCGGCGGTGTTCGACGCGATCGCGCGGGGCGACTATTGGATCGTCCCCCAGCCCGAGGCACTCGATCCCATGCTCGAGCGACGCCAGGCGATGATCGCCGCGCGGGCGCAGCCGAGCTTCGACTTCCTGTCCTGAGATGGACGCTCATCGCGATTCTGCGTAAAATCAATCGCCGATCTATTACGCATGGCTTGCATACTTCCTGTTTTGTGTCATTATATGCGGATAACACATAATCATATGAGGGAGAGGAAATGACCGTCGCATTCCAGCTCGCGCGCGCCTCCACCATCGCGCTCGCGATCGCCGCCACCGCCCCGTCCTTCGCGCAGGCGACGCCGTCGCAGGCGGCCGCTCCGGCCGCCGCCGAGGACAATGGCGTCGCCGGGGTCGAGGAGATCGTCGTCACCGCGGAGCGCCGGGCCGAAAACCTGCAGCGCACCCCGATCGCGATCACCGCGCTGACCGCCAACAGCCTCCAGTCGTCGGGCATCACCGACCTGCGCGGCGTGGTGCAGGCGGCGCCCAGCCTCTATTTCGCGCCCTATCCCAGCTCGACCACCACGCTGGTCCTGTTCATGCGCGGCCAGGGCATCGGCGATCCGAACATCATCACCAAGGACGGCGGCGTCGGCCTCTATGTCGACGGCATCTACCAGTCGCGCCCGCAGGCATCGACCTTCGACCTCGCCGACGTCGAGCGGGTCGAGGTGCTGCGCGGCCCGCAAGGCACGCTCTACGGCCGCAACACCACCGGCGGCGCGGTCAACATCATCAGCAAGAAGCCGACCGGCGAGCTCGGCGCGCACGGCCTGCTGTCGCTCGGCAACTACGACTATCGCCGCGCGCTGGTGAATCTCGACCTGCCGCAGTTCGGCACCTTCAAGGTCAAGCTGACCGGCCTCTATTCGAACCGGGACGGCTGGGCGAACAACGCCGCCAACACCGCGGGCACGCCCGACGCGCACGATTTCCAGTCCGACCGCAAATATGCCGTGCGCGGCGCGGTCCGCTGGGAACCGACCGACGGGATCACCGTCGACTATTCGGGCGACTATAGCGACCAGCGCACCACGCCGGTCCGCTATGTCACCGAGAACGCCTTCGCGCCCTTCCTCTTCCCGGGCTACACGTCCGATCCCGAGACCGCCTATCGCCCGGTCTACCTGCCCTACAGCCATGTGAAGTCGGACGGCCATACGCTGATCGGCGAATGGCGGGCGAGCGACGCGCTGACGTTGCGCTCGCTGAGCAGCTACCGGCATATCAAGGTACGGACCTACCAGGACTATACCGAAGCCTTCCTGGCGCCCTTCTTCGCCTTCGATCGGATCGGCTCGAAGACCTACACCCAGGAATTCCAGGCGGTAGGCACCGTTGCCGACCAGTTCAAATATGTCGTCGGCATCTATTATTTCCGCGAGAAGGCCAACCATTTCGAGACGGTCGACGTCGGCACCGGCACGCCGGGCCAGCAGGTCCTGGTCGATCGCGACACCAACGCCAAGTCGACCTCCAAGGCGATCTTCGGCCAGCTGACCTGGACCCCGGCCTTCGCCGACGGCAAGTTCGACGTGACCGTGGGCGGCCGCTACACCCGCGACAAGCGGACCGCCGACCGCATCCGCACCTCGAACTTCTTCATCGGCCAGACGTCGCCGCTGGTCGCCCGCCGCTTCAACGGCCCGGGCGCGACCATCCCGCTCGGCTCGGTGGTCGGCGCGACCGACGTGAAGAACAGCAAGTTCAACCCGGCGCTGACACTGTCCTATCGCCCGGTCGAGAACGTCTCGCTCTATGCGAAGGTCGTGACCGGCTACAAGGCGGGCGGATCGAACGAGGCATCGCCGACCTTCACCCGCACCTTCGGGCCGGAGACGGTCACGAGCTATGAGGCGGGCATCAAGTCCGACCTGCTCGACCGGCGGCTGCGCGTGAACCTCGCCGGCTTCGTCGCCAAGTACAAGGACCTGCAGCTCGACATCTCGGCCGACCCCGCCGACGCGTCGCTGGCCGACACGTTCAACGTCGGCCGCGCCACGGTGAAGGGGCTGGAGGCCGACCTGACCGCGGTGCCGGTCCCCGGCCTGACGCTCAGCGCCAGCTATGCCTATACCACCTCGAAGATCCGCAACGTGCAGGCCCCGGCCGGCTCGATCTTCGATCCCGCCGTCAATCCCGGCTCGCCGGTGCAGGTCGGCGACGACATCACCGGCTATTTCGTGCTGCCATTCACGCCGAAGAACAGCGTCCGGCTTTCGGGCGACTGGGTGATCGGGACGTTCGGCAGCGGCGACCTCGCCGCGCATGTCGACTATACGTGGAAGGACAAGGTCTACACCACCGCCGGCGACGGCCCGAGCGTCCCGCTCGGCCGCGACGCGCCGATCAACAAGGCCTATGGCGTCGTCGACGCGCGCCTGAGCTACACGATCGATCGCGGCAACGGCCGCAACATCTCGATCGCGCTGTGGGGCAAGAACGTGTTCGACAAGCGCTATCCCGGCTTCGTGATCGGCTCGGGCTCGATCATCGCCGGCTATCAGAACCAGGCGATCTCCTACGGCGATCCGGCGACCTACGGGATCGACGTCGGCTTCTCCTTCTAACCGCCTCCAGCCCCCCCCGGGGCCGGCCGGCCGCGACAGTGTCGCGCGCTTGCCGGCCCCGTTCCGTTTCAGCGCGGCCGGTCCGTCACAGGCTGGCGAGGAAATCGAGCACGACAGCGTTGAACGCCTCGGGCTTCTCCTGCTGGACGAGGTGGCCCGCCCCTTCGATCGCGACGATGCCGGCGAGCCCCGGCACCCGCCGCCGCAGCCTGTCCTCCCAATCGGGGAAGAAGGCGAAGGAGGGATCGGCGGCGCCCAACAGCATCAGCGTCGGCACGGTCACGTCGGCATCGGCCCAGGCGCGGCCGATCTCCCAGTTGCGGTCGGCGGTGCGGTAGGAATTGAGTCCGCCGATCATCCGCCGCGCCGAATCCGCATGGTCGTAGCGGGCGACGAAGGTGGCGAACTCGGCTTCGCTCAGCCACGGCCAGGGCAGCGGCGGCGCGGGCGGCAGCGCATCGAGATAGCCGGTGCCTTCGGAGGGCAGCGTCTTCCACGCCCAGAGGTCTCCGGCCGCGCTCAGTGCGTGGAAGCTGCGCCGCAGATAATCGGCGAGAGCACCGCCCAGTTCGCGGTCCGCGGGTCCGACCGTCTGGAAATAATGGAAATGGACGAAATGCGCCTCCGCCATCGCAGCGAAGCGCTCGCTCGGCCGATGGTCGGGCGAGGCCATCTCGGGCCGCGCCGGCGACCCTGGCGGCAGCCGCTCCGCCGCGCCGAGCAGCGCCCGGCCGGCGAGGTCGTAGTCATAGGGGATGGTCGCCACCAGCGCCCGCACCCGATCGGGCGCGCGCACCGCGAGGTTCCAGGCATATTGCGCGCCGAAATCCTGCCCGATCACCACCGCGCGCTCGGCCCCGTAATGATCGAGCAGCGCGAGCAGATAGGCCTGCATCCGGTCCGACGCATAGAGCGCGGGATCGAGCGGACGGTCGCTGCCGCCATAGCCGAGGCTGTCGATCGCCACCGCGCGGAAGCCGGCCGCGGCGAAGGGGAGCATCTGGTGCCGCCACGACCAGGCCAGGCCCGGGAAGCCGTGGATCATCAGCAGCAACGGCCCCTCGCCCGCTTCGACCGCATGGAGGCGCAGGCCGTCGCCGACCGGAATTTTGCGCTCCATGATCGATTTCGTTTCACGCATAGCGCGATCTCTCCCGATATTTTCCTCCATCTTTCGTAACAGAAAAGATGGACAGAATCGCAAGATGCTATAGCCTCCCCGCGACAGGGAAGACGAGGAGAGGACGCATGCGCATCGACGTTCCGGCCGCCCAGGCCCATGACCCTTATGGCTATGCCACCGAGACGCTGGCGCCCGAGATCATGCGGGCGGGCGGCGCCTTCAGCCATGCCGTCTATCGCCATTCGAAGCTGTCGCTGCGCGAGTTCGAGGGCGCCCGCGCCCGCACCGCGGAGATCAACGGCTGCGTGATCTGCCAGCGCTTCCGCGCCGCCCGCGATCTGGGCGGGATGTTCTCGGGCACCGGCACGCGCGGGACCGTCGTCGACAACGGCCCGGCCCCCGACGAGGCCTTCTACGCCGCGGTGCCCGAGTGGCGGACCTCGCCGCTGTTCAGCGAGCGGGAACGGCTGGCAATCGAGTTCGCCGAGCGCTTCGCCGTCGAGCCCAAGGCACTGGCGCGCGACGAGGCCTTCTGGGCCAAAGCGCGGGCCGCCTTTTCCGACGCCGAGATCGCCGACCTCGCCAATTCGGTCGCCAGTTGGGTCGGCCTCGGCCGGGTCGCGCATGTGCTCGGCTTCGACGAGGTCTGCCTGCCCTTCACCGCCGAGGCGGCCGAGTAGGAGCCTAAGCCCTCACCTCCTCAAGTCGTTCGTCCCGAGCGCAGTCGAGGGACGAACGGTGGTTTTGAGTGATGCCTAAAGCTCCGCCAGGAACTCCACCATCAGCCGACTGACCTCGTCCGCGCGTTCGAGCTGGATCAGGTGGCCGGCGCGCGGCAGCATCTCGATCCGCCGCACGTCGGCGTGATAGCGCGGGATCGCGCCCAGCGGATCGTCGCCGTGCCACGCCTCCAGGTCGACGTCGTTCTCGCTGCCGATGAAGAAGAAGGGCCGGGTGGTCGGCGCATGCCGCCACGCCGCGCGCTGCGCCCAGCGCAGGTCCATCGCGCGATACCAGTTGAGCCCGCCGGTGAAGCCGCTGCGCGCATAGTCGGCGACGTACCATTCGAGCTCCCATTCGGAGAGCCAGGGCCAGGGCAGCGGCGGCGCTTCCGGCAGCGCGTCGAGATAGGCGGTGCCCGGCGGATGCTTCCACACGTCGAGATAGTGGAAGTCGCCCGACAGCGCGTAGAGCACCCTGCGCAGGAATTCGCGCGGGGCCGCGTCGAGCGCGGCGTCGGCCGGGCCGACCGGCCGGAAATAGTCGATATGGACGAAATGCTCCTTCGCCCATTCGGCCGCCTCGACGAGCGGCGCCTTGTCGGGCGAATCGGGATAGGCCGGATTCTCCAGCGCGATCACCGCCCGCACCCGATCGGGGTGGAGATAGGCGAGGTCGTAGATCGCGAAGATGCCGAAATCGAGCCCGGCAAACACCGCCTGGTCGAGCCCGAGATGGTCGAGCAGGCCGATCAGGTCGCCGACGATGTGCGGCGCGTCGTAAAGCCGGTGGTCGGCCGGCGCCTCGGTCTGGCCCATGCCGCGCATGTCGGGGGCGATCACCCGCCAGCCGGCGGCGGCGAGCACCGGGATCTGGTGCCGCCAGCTCAGCCAGATGTGCGGGAAGCCGTGGCAGAGTACGATCGCGGGCCCCTCGCCCTGCTCCACCCAGTGCATGGCGATGCCGTTGATGCGGGCGTGGCGATGCGTCCAGTCGGCCATGCTCAGCCTTCTCCTTCGAAAGTGCCGGCGAGGATGCCGGGCATCGCCTCGATCAGCGCCGCCACCGCCGGCTCGACCTGCAGGTCGGCGCGGTGGACGACCCAGATGTCGGCGGCCGCCGCCGCGGGCGCCGTGCCCGGCAACCGTTCGAGCGCCGGATCGCGCGCCGCCAGCCGTTCCCACAGCCAGGCCCGGCCGAGCCCGGCGCGGACCGCGTCGTGGAGCGCGGCGATGCCGTCGACCTCGACGCAGCGGCCGGCCTCGTCCTTGGCGTTGAGCCGCGCCCAGGGCTGGGGATTGGCGAGCATCATCGCATGGCCCCACACCACCGCGCGCGCCGGATCGGCGCCGCGCCGCGCGAACAGGGCCTGGCCGAAGCCGCCGATCCGTTCCCCCGCCAGGTCACGCGGCTTGGTCCGCGCGATGGCGAGGCCGACGTCCGCCTGCCGCTGCTGGATCGCCGCGATCGCATCGCGCGCGCCGACCACCTCCAGCGACACCGCCGGATGCCGGTCCAGAAAGGCGCCGAAGGCGGGCAGCAGCAGCGATGCGAGCCCGGCGGTGCCGGCCACCCGAATCGGCCCGCCGATCCGGTCCCCGGCCGGGGCCAGGTCCCGGTCGAGCCGCGCCATCGCGCGCTCCATCGCCGCCGCCGCGCGCAGCACCGCCCGGCCCGCCTCGGTCGGCCGGTAGCCGGCGCTGGTCTGTTCCCACAAGGATCGGCCCGTCGCCCGTTCGAGCCGCGCGAAGCGCCGGCCCACCGTGGTCCGGTCCATGTCCAGCTTGCGCGCCGCGGTGCTGTAGTCGCCGGCCCGCACCGCCGACTGGAACACCCGCACATCGTCCCATTCGATCGCCATGCCGTGCATTCTTGCACAGGCGGAGTGCGGCTTCCAGTCCCCGGGACCATGGTATCCTGCACGGGAACGGGATGGCTCCCGTCATGTCACAGGAGAGTTTTGGATGGCCACCACCGCCGACTATCGCCTCGGCCCCAACACCTTCGCCCGCGGCTGGCACATGGTCGCCGACGCGTCGAAGCTGGGCAGCACGCCGATGCCGGTCCGCTTCTTCGCGCGCGACATGGTGCTCTACCGCGGCGAGAGCGGCACGCCGCACCTCGTCGACGCCTATTGCCCGCACATGGGCGCGCATCTCGGCCGGAACGAGACCAGCTACATCGTCCGCGACAATGAGCGGATCGAGGGCGAGTCGATCCGCTGCCCCTTCCACGGCTGGCGCTTCGGGCCCGACGGCCGCTGCAACCAGATCCCCTATTCGGACCAGAAGCCGCCCGCGGCGGCGAAGATCCAGACCTGGCCGGTCGTCGAGCGCGCCGGCATCATCTGGATGTGGCACGACATGGAGGGCAACGCGCCTGACCATGAGCTGCCGCCGTTCGCGCAGTGGGACGATCCCAACTGGGTCCGCTGGGCGATCGACGATCTGGGCGAGCTGCCCCAGCATCCGATCGAGGTCGTCGACAACATGACCGACTTCGCCCATTTCGTGCCGATCCACGGATCGCGCGACATCCAGTATTTCTATAACGAGTTCGACGACCATGTGCAGTGGCAGATGTTCGGCGCCGGCCACCGCACCCTGGTCCAGGAGGGCGAGGGCCTGCTCGAGCTCGACACCTGGTACACCGGGCCGGCGATCCTGCAGTCGTCGATGCGCGGTACCTTCCCGACCCACATGCTGATCGCGCACACGCCGGTCGAGGACGGCAAGATCCACGTCTGGCACGCGCTGATGGTCGACATGGGCCGCGCCGCCACCGACGAGGACGTGCCGATGGCGCGCGCCTATCAGGAGGCCAGTCGCGTCGCCTTCGCGCAGGATTTCGAGATCTGGACGCACAAGCGCGCCTGCCTGTCGCCGATGATGGTGCGGGGCGACGGCCCGACCGACAAGTGCCGCCTGTGGTACAAGCAGTTCTACAACCCGATCGCCCAGGCGCCCGACTTCCAGAAGCGCGTCAACGGCCGCCACACGGTCGTCGACAAGCGCGATCCGGCGAAGCGGGTCGCCTGATCGCTCCGCCCGCGCGGCCCGGCTGACGAAGCTCCGGGCCGCCGCGCCGGTCATTTCAGCAGGAAGCGCTGGACCTTGCCCGCCGCGTTGACGGGCAGCTCGTCGACCCATTCGACGCTGCGCGGCACCTTGTAATTGGCCATCTGCTCGCGGCACCAGGCGAGCAGCGCCTTGCCGTCGCGCGCCGCGCCCGGCCGGGGCACCACCACCGCGTGGCCGACCTCGCCCATCCGCTCGTCGGGGCGCCCCACGACCGCGACCCGCGCGACGTCGGGATGTTCGAGCAGCCGCGCCTCGATCTCGGCCGGGTAGCAGTTGAAGCCGCCGCAGATGAACAGGTCCTTCGCCCGGTCGGTGATGCGCAGATAGCCGCGCGCGTCCTGCGTCGCGATGTCGCCGGTGCGCAGCCAGCCCTCCCCGTCGATCGTCTCGGCGGTCGCCCGGGGATCGTCGAGATAGCCCTTCATCACGTTGAAGCCGCGCACCAGCAGCTCGCCCGGCTCGCCGGTCGGCACGTCGCGGCCTTCCCCGTCGACCAGCCGCACCTCGACCCCGGGGATCGGCCGGCCGCAGGTCGACGCGACCAGCTCGACCGGATCGCCCGCCTGGGTCGCGCTGACGCAGCCGCTGCCCTCGGTCAGGCCATAGGCGGTCAGCACCTCGTCGATGCCGAGCTCGTCGTGCATGCGGCGGATCAGCACCGGCGGCACGCTGGCGGCGCCGGTCACAGCGAGCCGCAGGCTGGCCGTGTCCACGGCGCCGCGCGCCGGTTCGTCGAGCAGCGACTGGAAGATGGTCGGCGGCCCGGGCAGCACCGTGATCCGCTCGGCCGCGACCGTCGCCAGCACATGCGCGGCGTTGAACTGCGCGACGGGGAAGATCGTCGCCCCCTGCAGCAGCGCCGCGACCCAGCCCGCCTTGTAGCCGAAGGTGTGGAAGAAGGGATTGACGATCAGATAATGGTCGCCCTCGCGCAGCCCGACCGCGTCGCTCCACGCCTGGAAGGTGCGCAGATTCTGCTGATGGCTGCTCATCACCCCCTTGGGCCGGCCGGTGGTGCCCGATGTGAACAATATGTCGACGGTGTCGTCGCCGCCGACCGCGACGATCGCGGCTGAGACGTCGGCGTCGCCCGCCCCATCCTTCGCCCCAAGCCAGGCGCCGAGATCGTCGAGGAACACGACCTCCTCCAGCCGGGGCAGGTCGCGCCCCTCGAGCATCGCCGCATAGTCGAGGCCCAGGAAGCCGCGGACGGTGAACAGCCAGCGCACCTCGCCCCGCCGCAGGATATCCTCGGCCTCGCCGCCCTTGAAGCGGGTGTTGAGCGGGATCAGCTCGAGCCCGATCTGGGTCGCGCCCGCGGCGGCGATCGCCCAGGCGCCGCTGTTGGGCGCCCAGATCGCGATCCGATCGCCCTTATGCGCACCCCGCGCCAGCAGGGCGCGCGACACGGCGCGCGCCGCCTGGCGGAAGCCGGCGAAGGACAGGACGCCGCCGTCCTCCTCGCGCACGAACGGCCGGTCGCCCCAGCGCCCCGCCGCCTCGTCGAGCAGAACACCCATCGTCAATGTCGTCGGCAGTACCATCCTCGTTCGATCCTTCGTTCCGGCCCGGCGATCGCTCGCCCCGGGCCCATCCATGCGCGCGCCGCGCTCAGTCGCTTTCCACGTCGGTCCAGGCCCCCAGCCGGGCCGATCGCCGCGCCGCGTCGAGCACCGCCTGGTTGCGCACCGCGTCGTCGAAGCTGCCTGCCTGCTCGCGGGCGCCAATCGCCTGGCCGGCGATGCGCCGCCGCATCTCCCCGAACAGCCGGGCATAGGGTATCACGTCGAACCCCATGGTATGCCAGCGGTCCTGCTCCGTCTGGATCAGTTCCGCGACCGGGAAGGGCTCGGGCGGCGGCAAGGCGAGATCGTCGGGCATGGCGATGCGGCGCGATCCGGCCGCGTCCATCACCCACACCTCCTCGGGATCGCCGAAACTGGCGCCCGACTGGATCCAGGCGCCCCCTTCGGTGCCGACGATCTTGGTCGCCATGACCAGCGGGCCGGGAGCGGCCATCGCCGCCATCAGCGTACCCTTCGCACCGCTGTCGCATTCGAATTGCAACACATAGCTGTCGTCGGCGGTCATGTGGGGGCGGCCGGGCGCCAGCGTCTGCAACACGCATGACAGGCGGCGGATCGGCCCGATCGTGGTCAGCACCTGATCGATCATATGGGTGCCGAAGGCGCCGAGGAAGCCGCCGCCCTGGTCGGCATCCTCCCACCAGTCGCTCAGTTTCTCGGCCGGATCCTGAAGGCCCGGCTGGTGGTAGATGCGCAGGAACTGGCGGGGCGCGCCGATCGCGCCGTCGGCGACGATCCGCCGCAGCAGCGCCTGCGCCGCGTCGAAGCGGAACTCGGCGCCGAGCATGTGGATCACCCCCGCCCTCTCGGCGGCGTCGCGCATCTCGCGCGCCTGCGCCAGATCGCGGGCGAAGGGCTTCTCGCAGACGATGTGCCGGCCGGCCGCGATCGCCTCCATCACCACCGGATAATGGGCGTGCGGCGGCGTCGCGACGGTGACGAGCAGCGTCGCCGGATCGGCCAGCGCCTCGGCCAGGCTGTCGGTCGCAAGCGGGATGTCGAGCGGCGCGGCGCGCTCCGCCGTCCGCGCCCGATCGCGACCGACGATCGCCCGCACCTCGAATCCCGCCTCGCGCAGCGCGCGGACATGGGTGAACAGGCCGAAGCCCGTTCCCACCACCACCGCGCCGGGTCGCTCCTCAGCCATTGGCCTCTCCTTGCAGCAATATCCGCGCCGCG
The DNA here is from genome assembly GCF_900167915.1 of Rhizorhabdus histidinilytica. Taxonomy (GTDB): domain Bacteria; phylum Pseudomonadota; class Alphaproteobacteria; order Sphingomonadales; family Sphingomonadaceae; genus Rhizorhabdus; species Rhizorhabdus histidinilytica. The sequence goes on from NZ_FUYM01000006.1 coordinate 60,413, forward strand.
TCGGCGCAGCGCCGCGCGACGATGTCGATCGGTTCGCCTGCGAGCCGGTCGGAAAAGACCTCGACCGACCAGGGCGCCGTGGTTCCGGTGGCGCGCAGCGCCGCGGCGAAGCCGGCGAGGTCGAGCGCGCCCTCCCCCGGCACCAGCCGCCCGCGTACCATCTCACTGTCGAGATCGGCCTCGGGCACTGCCGGCGCATCGCCGATCTGGATGCTCCTGATCGCGTCGGCGGGCAGGCCGGCGAGCAGCGCCAGGTCCGATCCGCTGCGGAAGAAATGCCAGCTGTCGACCAGCAGGCCGCCATTGGCCCGCCCCGCCGCGCGGACGATCGCCCAGGCGGTCGCGAGATCGGGGATGCCCCCGGTCGGTACGAACTCCAGCGCCACGTGCAGCCCGGCGCTGCCAGCCGTCTCACAGAGCCGCGCGAAGGCATCGGCCGCGGTCGCGGGATCACAGGCCACACCCTGCAATTCGGCGACGGTGATCCCGCGCGCGCCGACCGCGTCGGCGAGGCCGGTCAGCCGCTCGCCGGTCGACCGGTCGAGCAGCGCCGCGAGCCAGGCGGGGTTGGCCTTGGTCGGCGCGCCCGGCAGCCAGTTGCCGACGATCTCGACCTCCGACACGAACAGCCCGGCATCGGCGATGCGCGCGCGGACCTCGGGCAGGCCGACGCCGTCGGCCTCCAGCGCCTCCAGGTCGGCGGCGAAGATCGAGATGCCGGCGAACCCCGCCGCCCGGGCGGGTGCGAGCCGGTCGAGCAGGGGCACCGCCTGGACGGTGCCCGCCGCGAGGATGAGCTGCGGCGCGGTCATCCGGCGATCGTGAAGCCGCCGTCGATCGGCACTATCTGCCCGGTGATCCACGAGGCCGCCGAGCTCGACAGGAACAGCACCGCGCCGGCGATATCCTTCGGCTCGCCAAGCCGGCCGAGCGGGGTGCGCTGGAGGGTCGGCGCGGTCCATTCGGGCGCCTCGAACGCGCCCGCCGTCATCCGGCTGCGCGTCAGCCCCGCCGCGACCGCGTTGACCCGGATGCGCTGCGACGCCCATTCGGCGGCCAGCACCCGGGTCAGGCCCAGGATGCCGGTCTTGGCGGAGCCGTAGCCCGGGATCATGCCGATGCCGAAATAGGAGGTCATCGACGCGATGCCGATGATCGATGCGCCCGCCGGCCGCTCGCTCCGCGCCAGCGCGGCGCGGCAGCCATGCGCCATGCGAAACGCCGAGGTCAGGTGCATCGCCACCGAACGCTCGAACACCGCCGGGTCCCATTCGTCGAAGCCGAGCGAGCCGAGCGCGAGCCCGGCATTGTTGACCAATATGTCGAGCCTGTCGACGCCCGCCGCCACCGCGTCGACCTGCTCGCCCCGCTCGACGTCGAGCTGGCGATAGTCGAAGCGCGACAGATCCTCGTCATAATCGGCCGGCGAGCCGCGCGTGCCGGTGATCGTCACCTGCGCGCCCGCATCGGCATAGGCGCCGGCGATCGCCGCGCCGATCCCGCTGGTCCCGCCGGTGACCAGCACCCGCGCCCCGGCATAGTCGAAGTCGATGTCGCTCCAGCCCATATCCTCCTCCCTCAATCGGTGATCTCGCCGCTGACGATCGGCGCGATGCCGTCGAGTGCGGCGCGCCCTTCGGCTTTCAGCCGCGCCGCCGGCAGCCGCCACAGCGTGACGGGTGGTGGCTCGCCCTCGGTCTTGATCAGGCGCAGGCTCATCCCGCCATGGCGATGGCCGAACGGGTCGACATGATTGCCGCCGATCCCGGGGTCCTCGGCCGCAACCACGACGGTCACCGATCCGTCGGGCTCATAGGCGGCGCGATATTTCTGCACATGGCCGCCGCCGTCCTCGTAATTGTCGAGATTCTCCTGCCAGATGGTGCAGAGCTGGAAGATCCAATAGTCGCACGGCGTCGGCGTGAAGCGCAGCACCAGCGCCTCGTCGGATCCGCAGACCCAGGTACCGAAACCATGGTGCCGGTCGGGCACGCCACCGTTCGACAGATAGACCGCGCGGCTGAAACGGATGCGGTTGGGCCGCTGGGCCAGATTGTCCTGCCACCAGCGGCGGACCAGTTCGGCATAGGCGAGCACCACCTGCCCTGCCTTGGCGAGCGCGTCGGCCATGTCGGCCGGCGTCACGGCGCGCGGCACCGCACCGTCGAGCCGTGCGATCCGCATCGTCGGCGACACCGTCTCCTCGCGCAGATGATAGACGGTGCGGACGAGCAGGCCGACGCACCCTTCGGTGATCGGCAGCCAAGCACGGCCGTCGGCCGGGCGGTTGCGGCTGACGACCACCTCGAAATCGCCATTGGCGTCGAACGGGATCGCGTCGCTCTGGAGGAAGCCGGTGGTGGTGAGGGTCGCCGGGTCGAAGGTGGCGAGCCCGTCGACGCCCTGCGGCGCCCAGTCGCGGTCTCCGGGCTGCGCGGGCTGCGGCGCGGTCCAGCTCGCCATCACGAAATAGGGGATGGTGCCGCGATTCCCGGTGATCAGATAGTCATGGCGCCCGTCGACGAACTCGGCGAGCAGATGGTCCTGGTCGGGCGACTGGAAGTTGATCGCCTGCCGCCAGGGCGCATCGCGCAGCCGCGGCCGATCGGGCTCGCAATTCTCGACGAAGCGCTCGAAGCCGTTGCGCATCAGCCGGGTGACGAAGCGATACCATTCGGCGCGGTCGAGATCGTCGACCTCCGCGCCGAACGTCTCGACGGTGCGCGCGGCGATGCGGACGACGTCGAGATAATCGTCGAAGGCGCGGCCCGACAGGAGCCGTTCGGATGCGGTCACAGCCTTTCTCCCAGCACGGCTTCCTTCCGGACGGGGAAGCGGTCGTAATAGAAAGCGAAACGCTCCCGCACCGCGCCGACGTCGACCCCGAAGTCGCCGGCGAGGTCATAGGCGACGCGGCCATGCTTGTTGCGCGGATTGGCGGCGAGGAAATGGTCGATCCGCGCCTCGGCCTCGGACGTCATCTCGAGATCGGCGAGCGCATAGACTTTCGCGACGGTGGCCTTCTGGTCGGCCATATAGTCGTGGAACAATATGTCGATCGAGCGGGCGGCGGGCACAGCGTCGCGATCGCGCACGCAGCGGCGCAACAGCACCTCGATCCGGTCGATCCACCAGGCGGCAAGCGCGGGCAGGTCCTGCCGGACACGGCGGATGCGGTCGCCATAGGCGATCATGGTGATCGCCGACTGCAGCACGGCGATGGGGTCGCGATGCGTGACCGGCACGATCGCGGTCGGATGGACCGCCGCCAGCGCGGGCAGGTTCTCCATGTGTGGCGGCGACTTCACCACCCAGCGCGCCGGCCCCTTGAGCCAGGACAGCGCCTGCATCACCCGCTTGGCATAGGCGTAGTGCGCGGTCTGGTCGCTCGCCAGATAATGGTCGCGCCAGCGCGCCGGCCGGCTCAGCCATTCGGGCAGGTAGGAGGAGAAGTCCGGGCCCTGCAGCTCGATATCCTCATGGACATGGTCGGGCGCCATCTCGTGCATCGCCGGCATCAACGGCAGCGTCTCCTCGAACGCGCCCCACATGGCGGCGGTGCGCTCGCGGCGCGGATCGGGATCGCCGACGTCGTCGGGGCCGGGGATCGGTTCCATCGTCTCCCACAGCGGGGTCGAGCGGAGGCGCGGATCGGCGGCCAGGATGTTGACGAGATGGGTGGTGCCCGATCGCGGCAGGCCCGCGACCATGATCGGGCGGTCGATCTCGGCCGCCGCGATCTCGGGATGGCGGCGCCAGAGATCCTCGATCCGCAGCCGCGCCGAGGCATAGCGCACGCATTCGCCGAACAGCGTGGCGCGGCCGAGCGCGGCGAGGTCGCGGTCCTCTTCATAGCTCGCCAGCCAGATCGCCAGCCGCTCGCGGAAGTCTTCGGCGCCGAAATCGGACAGGCCGGTCGCTGCCCGGGCGGCGTCGAGCACCGCCTCGACCGTCATCGTCACCGGCGGCGCGGCGGCGAGCGCGGCCCGCTGCCGGTCGGTCAGCCGGGGCTCGGCGAGGTCGTCGATGCGGATGTCAGGCATCGCAGGCCACCATCACCTTGGCCGAGACGGCCGTGTCGCGCGCCGCCGCCAGCGCCTCGTCGAAGCGGCTCAGCGGCAGGCGGTGGCTGATGAAGGCGTCGGCGTCGAAGCCCGGCTCCGACAGCGCGGCGATCACCTCGGGAAACTCGTCGGGATAAGCCATCGAGGTGACGAAGCTCATCTCCTTGCCGAGCGCCATCTTCCAGTCGATCGCGATCGGCTGGTGGTGGACCGCGACCATCACCGCGCGGGCGTGGAACGGCGCCATGCCGACGATCGACGGCAGCACCGAGGGCGCACCCGACGCCTCGAAGAAGAGGGTGGTGCCGACCGTCGGCCAGCCGAACAGGTTGCCCCGGCCATGCGCGTCGCCGAGCGCGGCGGCGACGTCGGCGGTGTCGGCGTCGATGCAGAGATCGGCGCCCAGCCGCCGCGCCCGTTCGAGCCGCGCCGCCGACCGGTCGATCGCGACGACATGGCGGACGCCCAGCCGCTTCAGGAAGAAGACGATGCCGAGCCCGATCGGCCCCACCCCGAACAGCGCGACCCGGTCGTCCGACGACGCGCCCGAACGGTGGACGGCGTGAAGCGCCACGGCCAGCGGCTCGGCCAGCGCGGCGGCGTCCCAGCCGACATGATCGGGAATCGCATGGACCGCGCCGCCCAGCGTCGCGTTCGAGACACGCAGCAGCGGTGCGAAGGCGCCTTCGGGCAGGCCGGCGCCGATGCCGTTGCCGTCGCCCATCGGATTGACCACGACGCGCAGGCCGGGTGCGATACCGCGCACCTCGGCGCCGACCGCCTCGATCGTTCCCGACAGCTCGTGGCCGATGCCGAACGGCTCGGTCGCGGGCATCGCGACGCCACCCGCCTTGATATAGCCGAGGTCCGATCCGCACAGCCCGCAGCGTCGTACGCGCACCAGCACGTCGCGCGGCCCGACGAGCGGGTCCGCGACCTCATCGATGCGTACATCGTCCACGCCATGAATGCGAACTGCCTTCATCGACCCCTCTCCTAATGAGGTATGCGTTTTTCTTCAACGAATCTTCTACGCAAATCATCAACGATACAATTTGTATTGTCAATTGACGATCACCGCCGCCGCCGGCGCTGCGCATTTCCGCGGCGTTCAGGCCGATCCGTGGAGGAAGGCGTCGATTCGCTCGGCCAGCACCACCTCATATTCCGACATGTCGGCCAGCGCGGCGAACAGGGTGATCTCGGCGCTGATGCGGTCGAGCATCATGAAGAAGATGTCGGCGCGCGCCCTTTGCCGGCGCGCGGCGGCGTCCTCGCCCAGCGCCGCCGCGAAGGCGGGGACGTCGGGCGCCAGCAGCCGGATCAGCATCTGGCGATCCTGGCGGAGCTTCTCGTGAAAGGCCTCGTCGGTCGCGGCGAGGCCGTGGATCAGCACCGAAATCTGCCCCTCGGCGCGGTAGAACTCGACGGCCTGCCGCGCCCAGCGGATCGCCGGCAACCGGCCCGCCGCGACCCTGGCGAGCAGCCGGAAGTGCGGGATCGCCCGCTCCATCGTCGCCTCGTACATCGAGACGACGACGTCGCGCCGCGACTTGAAGTGGCGATAGAAGGTCGCCCGGCTGACCCCGGACACGGCCAATATGTCCTCGACCGACAGCTCGTCGAACCGGCGCGAGCGCAGCAGGTCGCGCAGCGCGTCGACGATCTCGCGCCGGCTCGACGCGACCTGCGCCTCCTGCCGGATCGAACGCACACCCGATCGCGGCCCCGGCCGCCTGCTCCGATCCCCGGCACTATCCATGTCCGTCGCGGTCTCGCCCATCGTCCCGCCACCATGCGCCAGCCGCGACATAAGCGCAATCCCACGGCATTTCCTCCGCGAGATTGCAAATAATCGCCCACATGATAACAATGTGCGTATTGATAAGCCGATTTTTTAACGTAAAGCGCTTGAAACCCCCTCCCGCTGTTGATAGGCCGGGCGGCAGTAGAGCAAGACCCTTGGGGAGGCAGGAACGATGGCGGTCCGATCGCTGGCCTATATTCGCGTCGAGACGCGCGACCTGGCGGCCTGGCGCAGCTTCGCCGAAGGCGTGGTGGGCGCCGCGGCGACGCCCGATTCGAACGAGGAGCGGCTGCTGCTCCGCCTCGACGGGCGCCCGTGGCGCTTCTGCATCGAGAAGGGCGAGCAGGACCGCTATCTGTGCGCCGGGCTCGAATGCCCCGACGAGGCGCAGTGGCAGGCGACCGTCGACCGGCTGGCCAAGGCCGGCGTCGCGCTGGAACAGGCCGATGCGGCGACGATCGCGCAGCGCCACGTCCGCGGCATGGTGTCGCTGGCCGATCCCGCCGGCAACCGCATCGAGCTGGTATGGGGCAATGTCGTCGCCGGCACGCCGTTCGTGTCGCCCGCCGGCGTCCCCGCCTTCGTCACCGGCGAGATGGGCTTCGGCCATGTCGTGGTGCCGACCAACTGCTATGACGAGACGCGCCGCTTCTACAAGGAGCTGCTCGGCTTCGGCGACAGCGACGAGATGCGCGTCTTCTTCCCCGGCGGGCCCGAACAGGGGCTGGGCATGAGCTTCATGCACGCCACCGGCCCGCGCCACCACACCGTCGCGGTCGGCGAGTTCCCGGCGCCGTCGGGCCTGATCCACACGATGGTCGAGGTGCCCTCGATCGACGATGTCGGGCTGGCGCTCGATCGCGCGCAGGCGGCGGGGGTCCACATCTCGTCGACGCTCGGCCGGCACACCAACGACAAGATGATCAGCTTCTACATGCGGACGCCATCGGGATTCGACATCGAATTCGGCTGCGGCGGCGCCCAGACCGCCGACTGGACGACGGTGACCCCGACCTTCACGATCAAGGAGGACCTGTGGGGCCACACATGGGATTTCGGAACGTGACGACATTGGACAAGCGCACCACTGCAGAGGCGGTGGTCGGCCGTCTGCGCGACGGCATGACGATCGGGATCGGCGGCTGGGGCCCGCGGCGCAAGCCGATGGCGCTGGTCCGCGCGCTGCTGCGCAGCGGCGTCAAGGACCTGACCGTCGTCGCCTATGGCGGGCCCGACGTCGGCATGCTGCTGGCGGCGGGCAAGGTGCGCAAGCTGATCTACGGCTTCGTCTCGCTCGACGCGATCCCGCTCGAACCCTATTTCCGCAAGGCGCGCGAGGCCGGCGGCCTCGAGGTGCTCGAGCTCGACGAGGGCATGCTGCAATGGGGGCTGAAGGCCGCCGCGCTGCGCCTGCCCTTCCTGCCGACCCGCGTCGGCCTGGGCACCGACGTGTTCGACCAGGGCGGCTTCCGCACCGTGACCTCGCCCTATGACGACGGCGAGGTGCTGCTGGCGATGCCGGCGGTGCCGCTCGATCTCGCGCTGATCCACGTCCACCGCGCCGACCGGATGGGCAATATCCAGGCGCTCGGCCCCGACACCTATTATGACGAATGGTTCGCCAAGGCGGCGAAGGAGGTCGTCGTGTCGGCCGAGGAGGTCGTCGACCGGCTCGATCTCAGCCATCCCGAGGACGCCAAGGCCAACATCGTCGAGCGCTGCTTCGTGCAGCACGTCGTCGAGGCGCGGCACGGCGCCCATCCCACCTCGATGCCGCCCGCCTATGGCTGGGACATGGCCGCGCTCAAGGCCTATGTCGCCAGCGCCGGCGAGGAGGACGGCTGGGCACGCTACCGGGCCGATACGATCGGCCCCGACGAAGCGCATTATCTGGCGCAGGCGGGCGGCGACGCCATCGCCAAGCTGCCCCTCCCGATTTTCTGAGGACCTGGCGATGACCGCGCCCGACCATATGTTGTCCGAACTGCTGATCGTCGCCTGTTCCGAGGTGTTCCGGAACAATGGCGAGATCGTCGCCACCGGCATCGGCCCGATCCCGCGCGTCGCCGCGGGGCTCGCCAAGACGACCCACAGCCCCGAGCTGCTGATGACCGACGGCGAGGCCTATCTGGTCGAGGAGCCGGTGCCGATCGGCCCGCGCGGCTATGACGACCGCAAGCCGTCGGGCTACCTGCCCTTCTCGCGCTATTTCGACAGCGCGGTGTGGACAGGACGGCGCCACGCGCTGGTCTCGCCGATCCAGATCGACCGCTTCGGGCAGATGAACCTGTCCTATGTCGGCGGCACCTTCGACAAGCCCAAGGTCCAGATGCTGGGCGCGCGCGGCTTCCCCGGCAACACGATCCACCACATCAACTCGATGTTCGTGCCGGCCCATTCGACGCGCATCTTCGTCCCCGGCGAGGTCCAGTCGGTGTCGAGCGTCGGCTACAACCCGGCGCGGCGGCTGAAGGGCGCGGACTTCAGCGGCGTCGACCTGCGCTTCATCGTCACCGACCTGTGCGTGATGGACTTCGGCGGGCCCGACCATGCGATCCGGCTGGTGTCGCTGCACGACGGCGTGACGGTCGACCAGGTGCGCGAGGCGACCGGCTTCGAGCTGCTGGTCGACGGCACGCCGCCCGTCACCCCGGCGCCGACCGAGGAACAGCTCGCCATCATTGCGCGGCTCGATCCCCACAATATCCGCGCGACGGTGCTCAAGGGGAATCCGCCCGGCAAGCGGAGCTGAGCTCCGCGCGCCATATCCAGAACGAGAATGATCGCACTTTTCGGGAGAGCCGACATGACCAGCCCAGACCAGATGGTTCGCGCCGTACAGAGCTATGTCGAGGCGTTCGACAAGGGCGACCCCGAGATGGTGGTCGCCCTGTTCGCGGCCGACGCCACGGTCGAGGATCCGGTCGGCACTCCGCCGCATGTCGGCCATGAGGCGATCCGCGCCTTCTACACGAAGTCGATGCAGACCGGCGCCAAGCTCCACCTCGACGGGCCGGTGCGCGTCGCCGGCGATACCGCCGCCTTCGCCTTCCATGTCGGCTTCGCCAAGCCCGGCATGCAGGTCGACGTGATCGACCTGTTCCGCTTCGGCCCCGACGGCAAGGTCGTATCGATGCAGGCCTTTTTCGGCCCCACCAACATGAAGGGATTCTGACCATGGCTCGGCTGCTCGAAAACCGGATCGCCTTCGTCACCGGCGGCGCCGGCGGCATCGGCGCCGCGACCGCGATCGCCTTCGCCGCCGAGGGCGCGAAGGTGGCGGTCGCCGACCTCAAGGACCCGGAGGGCACCGTCCGCGCGATCCTCGCCGCGGGCGGCGAGGCCTATGCGCTGTCGCTGGACGTGACCGATCAGGCAGCGGTCGACGCCGCCGTTGACGGCGTCGTCGCGAAATGGGGGCGGCTCGACATCGCCTTCAACAATGCCGGCGTGTCGCTCGAGGACTATACGACCCCGTGGGAATCGGTCGAGCTGTACGACAAGGTGGTCGCCGTGAACCAGCGCGGCGTGATGCTGTGCATGGCGGCCGAGCTGCGCCACATGGCGCCGCAGAAGTCGGGCTCCATCATCAACACCGCCTCGGTCGCCGGCATGGTCGGCCTGTCGGGCGCCGGCTATTGCGGCAGCAAGCACGCCGTGGTCGGCATCACCCGATCGGCGGCGATGCGCTACGCGGCCGAGGGCATCCGCGTGAACTGCGTCTGCCCCGGCGCGATCGCGACGCCGATGACCGAGAATGAGGCGATGAGCGACGAAGCGCGCAGCTTCATGGCGCAGATGCACCCGATGAACCGCATCGGCCGCGCCGAGGAGATCGCCGACGGCGTCGTCTTCCTGGCGTCGGACAAGGCCAGCTTCATCACCGGCCACCCCCTCGCGATCGACGGCGGCTTCCTGGCGCGCTGAGCCGGGATTCCGTCAGCTATATCAACACCCTGCCGCTCATCCTGAGGAGGGACTGAGCCTTGGCGAAGGCCCATCTCGAAGGACCACTCCTTCGAGACGCCACTTCGCCTCCGCTCAATGGCTCCACAGGATGAGCGGAAGTAGGTGCGTCCGGCCTTCAGCCCAATATAGACCGCGCGGTGACGCCGCCCTCGCCGATCGTGCCGTCGACGATCGTGCGCGGCTCGTGGCGCGACTTCGACACCCGCCAGCCGTCGGCCGTGCGGACATATTCGTCGTAATAGAAGCTGCCGATCAGCCGGAAGCCGCCGGTGCGCGGATCATAGGTCGAGAAGCCCAGGCTCCAGCGCGCGGTGGCGCGGTCGGCGTCTACGATCTCGATCTCGCCATTGTGGATCTGGTGGACGTCGACGATCGGGCTTCCCACCGCGATCCGGGTGAAGGCCTCGATCAGCCCGTCGGGGCCGAATTTCCCGACGGGCTGATAGTCGAGCTCGGCATCGGGGGTGAAGCAGGCGCGGATCGCGTCGACGTCCTTGGCGTCGCAGGCGTTGAGGTAGCGCGCCTTGAGCTTGCGGATCTCGCTCTCCGCCTCCAGCCGCGCGATGCGTTCTTCCAGACTAGCCATCGAGCTTCACCACCTTGGTCTGCGGCACGGGATGCTCGGTCGCGCCGGTCCAGCGCAGCAGCATCGTGCCATGGTCATGTCCCGCCGTGTCGATCCAGTTGCCATAGCCGGGGTCGCGCGCGGCGACGACGATCGTCACCGATCCGTCGGCATTGGTCCGCGCGCTGTGCTTGTTCACATGGATTCGGTGGAAACGGTAATCGAGCGATTCCATCCAGATATTGTCGAGCTGGAAGTTCCAGAAAGTGCAGTCGGGCACCGGCGTCTCGATCACCAGCGCCTCGCCGGGGGCCAGCTTCCAATAGCCGTGCAGATAATGGATCGTCGGATCGCCGCCCGCCTTGAAGAACATCGTCTGGTCGGTGGTGGCGAGCCGGTTGAGCTGCTCGGCCTTGAACAGGTCGGCCCAGTGGAGGAAGGTCCTGGCCGTCCCCTCGACGAAGGCGACCGCCCGATCGAAGCCCTGTTCGAGCTTGCCGAGCGTCAGCGGCTCGGGCGTCGCGCGGGGGGCATCGATCGCCTCGATCCTGACCGTCGCCGGCACTTCATTGTCGCGATCGAGGAAGGTCTGCCGGACCAGCAGCATCGAGGTGTCGTCGGCCAGCGGCAGCCAGTTGCCGTTCGCCTTTTCCTTCGACGCGATGATCTCGAAGCTGCCGTCGGGCTCGAACCGGATGTCCGCCGCGTCGAGCTCGCCGGTCGACGCCATCGTCCCGTCGACCGCATAGCGGTTCGCCTTCGACCCGAAGCTCAGGATCGGCACGCTGCCGCGCTGGCCGGTGATGCGGTAGCGCCGCGCGCCGCTGATCGAGGCGTTGAGGTAGAGATTGTCGGGATTGTCGGCGCCGATCTTCGCGGTCGGGTGCGACGCCTGGTAGAAGCCGGGGAAATCGGTATCGGCATTCTCCATGTGCATCTCTAGCGCGATGCGCAGCAGGCGCGAGAGATAGCGATAGCCCTCGACCTGGTCGATCGGCGTTCCCGCCACCTCGGCGTTGAACACGAGGTCGCCGGCCTTTTCGAGCCGGCGACAGAATTGGCGCCAGGCCTCGCCCGGCGCTTCGCGGTCGGCGCCGCTCATGGCGCCATATACTGGCCGCCGTTGACGTCGAGCGACGCGCCGGAGACCACCTTCGAATAGTCGGAGACCATGAACAGCACCGCCTTGGCGCAATCCTCCTCGGGCGGGATGATGCCGATCGGGATGCGCTGGGTGATCTCGCCGATCACCTCGTCGCGGTCGCGGCCGGCGGCGACCTCGCGGTCGATATGGCCCCACACCGGCGCGCCGCCGATCCAGCCCATGCGGGTGACGTTCACGCGGATGCCGTGCTGGCCGAAATCCTTCGCCATGTGCCGGGTCAGCGCGTTCATGCCGCCCTTGCCCGCCGAATAGGCGCCCTCGCCCGGGAAGGGATTGACCGTCGACATGGTCGAGACGTTGACGATCGCGCCCTTCGACGCCTTCAGCCCGGGCAGGCAGGCCTGCGCCATGCGCAGCGCGCCGGCGCAGTTGACGTTGAAGACGTCGGCATATTCCTCGACATTGGCGATGTCGGTCGGCTTCCATTCGCCATGGGCATAGGCGGAGTTGATCAGCCCGTCGATGCGGCCGAACGCGTCGAGCGTGGCCTTCGCCAACGCCTGGCACTGCTCGGCGCTGGTGACGTCGGTGGGCAGCGCGATCGCCTCCCCGCCCTTCGCCCGGATGTCGGCCGCCACCTCGTCGAGGAAAGCCTTGTTGCGGGCGCCGAGGCCGACCTTGGCGCCTTCCGCCGCCGCGATCCTGGCGAGCGACTGGCCCATGCCGGGCCCGACGCCGCTGATCACGATCACCTTGTCCTTAAGCAGCATCCGTCCATTCCTCTCCTGCGTGGAGGCCGTTGAGCCTGATATCGATGGCGTTGCCCGTCTCGGTGCAATAGGTGCCCGCGCCGCCGTACATCGCCGCGACGCAGCGGTTGCAGGCGTTGCAGGCCGAGCGATGGGCGGGGTCGGCGCGCCACTTCGCGACCAGCGCCGGATCGTGGACCAGCGCGCGCGCCATGACGACCGCGTCGAAACCCTCGTTCAGCGCCTGCTCGGCCGCCGTCAGCGACAACACGCCGCCGAGATAGCCGAGCCGGCACCCGACCGCCGCGCGCACCCGCCGCGCGGCGTCGAGGAAATAGAGCTCGGAGAAGCGGACCGTCTTCGGCGTCGCCATCTTGAGCAGCTTGAACTGCAGCTTGGCGAGCCAGCCGCCCTGCATCTTCGCCAGGTCGTCATAGGGCAGCGGGCTCGAGAACATGACGTAGCTCGACTCGATGTTGCGTCCACCCGACAGCACCAGCATGTCGGCCCCGGCCGCCTCCAGCGCGCGGGCGGTGACGATGCCGTCCTCGACCGTGGCGCCACCCTTGGCGCCGTCATAGAGGTTGATCTTGGCGAGCACAGCGATCCGGTCGCCGACCGCGCGCTTGACCGCCGCCAACACCTCGGCGGGGAAGCGCACCCGCTTCTCGGCATTGCCGCCATAGGCGTCGCGCCGCTTGTTCGAGAGCGGCGAGATGAACTGGTTGAGCAGATAGCCGTGGCCCATGTGCAGCTCGACCGCGTCGAACCCGGCCTCGACCGCCAGCCGCGCCGCGGCGACGAACTCGTCGCGGACCATGTCCATGTCGGCGCGGGTCATCCGCCGCTGGAAGAAGCGGCCCATCAGCACGCCCATCTTGTCGATGCCGCCCGACGAGGACATGGCGCGCGGGGTCGACAGTTCCTTGTGCTGGACGAAGCTGCCGCCATGGGTGATCTGCGCGGAGATCAGCGCGCCCTCGCCATGCACCGCGTCGGCGATCGCGCGATAATGCGGCACGCTGGCGGCGTTGAGCACGCCCTGGCCGGCGAAGGTCCGCCCGTCGGGCGACACCGCGATATAGGCGAGCGTGGTCATGCCGACGCCCCCGGCCGCCAGCCGCCGGTGGAATTCGAGCAGCGACCTGGTCGGGATCGAGCGCAGCGTCATCATCTCGTTCGCGCCCGAGCGGATGAAGCGGTTGGGCAGGGTGACGGGGCCGACCGTCACGGGAGTGAAGGCGATGCTCATGATCCCGGTCCCCTCAGTCGAAATTGGCCTGCCCGCCGTCGAGCGGGACGGTGGCGCCGGTGAAATAGCTGAATTCGGGGCCGCACAGCGCCGCCACCGCCCGGCCGATATCCTCCTCGCAACGGCCGATGCGGCGCAGCGGGATGGTGCGGAAGAAGGCTTCCGCCTCCTCGGGCCGGCCTTCGATCCAGGCCTTGAGCCCCGGTGAATCGGCGTGCGGCGCGATCGTCAGCGCCCGGATCCCGTCGACGCCCCATTCGGCCGCCGCCGCCCGGGTGAGGATCCGCGTCGCCTCCTTGACCGCGGCATAGGCGCCATAGCCGCTCATGTCCCAGCGGACCGCGGCCGAGGTGGCGAGGTTGACGATCACGCCCTGGCCCGACGCCTTCAGATGCGGACGGCACGCCTTCATCAGCCGGAAGCTGGCGAGGGGCCCCGACTCGAAGCCGGCGGCGAAGGCTTCGTCGCTGACCTCTGCGAGCGGGCCAAGCGGCACCTCCTGCGCATTGTTGACGAGGATATCGATACCGCCGAACGCCTCCGCAACCGCCGCGACCAGCGCGTCGATCGAGGCCGCGTCCTTGACGTCGCAGCGGAAGGCGCGCGCGGCGTCGCCGATCTCGGCCGCGACGCCCTGCACCTTGTCGAGCGTGCGGCCGACGACCGCGACCCGCGCGCCGGCGGCCGCCAGCGCCAGCGCGATGCCGCGCCCGACGCCCTGCCCCGCACCGGTGACGATCGCGGTCCTGCCGTCGAGCGCCGCCATGCTCAGCCCCTCAGATGGTCGGGGCAGCCGGGCAGCGCCGGCTCGTAATGGCCCGCGGTCCAGCCGCCGTCGACGGCGATCTCGGCGCCCGAGATGTAGCTCGCCTCGTCGCTGCACACGAACAGGGTCGCGCGGGCGATCTCCTCGGGCTCGCCGATCCGCTGCAACGGCACCCGGCGGAACGAGCGGGCATTGACCGTCTCGACCGACTCATGTCCCGGATTGCCCATCTCGGTGTTCACGCCGCCCGGATGGATCGAGACGACGCGGATGCCGAGCGGGCCGAATTCATAGGCATAGGATTTGGTGATGCCACGCACCGCCCATTTGCTGGCGGTATAGGCGATCAGGCCGTTGCAGCCGCGCAGGCCGTCGACCGAGGAGATGTTGACGATCACCCCCTTGCCATTGGCCTTGAGCGCCGGCACCGCATGCTTCACGCCCATCATCGTGCCGATCAGGTTGATGCCGAGGACGCGCTCCGCATCCTCCTTGCGCAGCTCCTCCGACGCGCCGAAATGGGTGACGGCGGCGTTGTTGACGAGGATGTCGAGCTTGCCGAACCGATCGACGGCGGCCTTGACGATCGCCGCCCACTGCTCCTCCTCGCGCACGTCGAGATGCTGGTAGAGCGCGACGTCGGCGCCGAGTTCGGCGGCAACCGCGCGCCCCTTCTCGTCGAGCACGTCGCCGATGACGACCTTGGCGCCTTCGGCCGCGAACAGGCGGGCGGTCGCCGCGCCCATGCCCTGTGCCGCGCCGCTGATGATCGCTACCTTGCCTGCGAGTCTTGCCATTCGGTCCCTCCGTCGACGGCCGGCTGTTCCCCGGCTCTGCTACGCAAGCCTCGACATTTCACGTCAACATGTCAAGCTATGCGTGTTGATTTAGCCATATGAATCTGCAATTCATGCAGACAACCGATACAGAGCCGCACATTGCGGACCGCGACAGCCGAAGGAGAGGCGAATTTGAGCGAGCAGATATTCCCGAGCGGCGCGACCATGGTGCTGGGCGCCACGGGCGGACTCGGCGCCGCGTCGGCGCGCGCGCTCGCCCGCGACGGCAGCGACCTCGCGCTCTGCTTTCGCAGCAAGCGCGACGCCGCCGAGGCGCTGGCGGAGGAGTTGCGCGGCCATGGCCGCACGGTGACGCTCCATCCGGTCGACGCCACCGATCCGGCGACGATCGACGCCGCGCGCGACGCCGCGATCGCGGCGCATGGCCGGGTCCATGCACTGGTCTGGGCGGCGGGCCCGCTGGTCGATCAGCTCCACCTGTCCGAGACGCCGCTGGAGAAATGGAAGCGCGCGATCGCGGTGGAGGTGAACGGCTTCTTCGCCGCGGCCCAGTCGCTGATCCCGCATTTCCGCGCCGAGGGCGGCGGCGCCTTCGTCCACCTCGGATCGGCGGGCGACCTCTACTGGCCGCCGCGCGACGGCCTGTCGGTGGCGCCCAAGGCCGCCAACGAGTCGCTGGTGCGCGGCATCGCCAAGGAGGAGGGCCGCCACGGCATCCGCGCCAACAGCGTGCTGGTCGGCGTGATCGACGCGGGCATGTTCCACGAGCTGCTGGCGCAGGGCCAGTTCGACGACGCATGGGTCAAGGAGGTGCAGGCGCAACTGCCGCTCAAGCGCTGGGGCACGGCGGAGGAGATCGGCCATGCCGTCTCGTTCCTCGCCTCCGCCCGCGCGGGCTACACCACGGGGCAGCAGCTCGCGGTGGCGGGCGGCTACGGCGTCTGACCGATCAGGAGAAATAGGCAATGAGCAGAGTGAGCGATCGGGCGACGCTGGCCGCCCGCGCCGAGGAGGCCACCGGACTCCACGATTTCGGCGATCCCTGGATCTTCGAGAATCTCGATGCGCTGATCCCGGTGCTGAACGACGAGGCCGAGCTGACCGAGGTCGGCGTCGCCGGCGCCGAGACGATGATCGTCACCGCGCTGGCCAACCGGCTGCGCCATGTCGACCTGATCAAGCGCCATCCCGAGATCCTCGACGAGAAGGTCGACGTCGCGGCGGTCGTGGTCGGCCTGCCGCGCACCGGCAGCACGATGCTCCACCGCATGCTGTCCTCGGCCCCCGGCATGACCGGGGTGAAATGGTGGGAGGCGCAGAACTACGCCCCCTTCCCCGGCGAGGAGCGCGGCAAGCCCGAGGCGCGGCGCGAGGCCGCGAGCCACTATATGGCCTATATGCTCGACCATGCGCCCGAGCTGATGTCGATCCACCCGATGAGCATCGACCAGTCGGACGAGGAGCTGATCATCCTCGGCCTGCTCTTCTCCTCGACGATGATCGAGGGGATGTACCATGTGCCGAGCTACGCCCGCTGGCTGGTCGAGAACAGCCGCACCCGCTGCTATGCCGACCTCAAGCAGATCCTCCAGTCGCTGCAATGGCAGGATCCGGCGCGGCGCGGGGCGAAGTGGGTGCTCAAGACGCCGGGCCACCTGATGGCGCTCGACGGCGTGCTCGACACCTTCCCCGAGGCGAAGGTGGTGATGACGCACCGCGACCCGGTGCAGACCGTGCCGTCCTACTGCTCGATGATGACGACGCTCTACCACATGGCCTCGACCGTCGACCGGCGGAAGATCGGCGCCTTCTGGGAGAAGCGGCTTGCCGAGCTGCTCGATCTGTTCATGTCGGTCCGCGCGCGGGCCGGCTCCGCCAGCTTCATCGACGTCCGCTACACGGACACCACCACCCGGCCGGTCGAGGAAGGCCGTCGCGTGCTGGGCGAGGCGGGGATCGAGGTGACCCCCGAGATCGTCGCCGGCATGGCCGAGTGGGTCGAGGCCAACAAGCGCGAGGACCGCGCCCCGCACCGCTATGCGCTCGAGGATTTCGGGCTGACCCGCGAGCAGGTCGAGCGGGACTTCGCCGACTATCGCGCGACCTATCTGGGCGAGAGGGCGGCGGCATGAACCCGATCGACACATTGCTCGCCATCGAGGGCGTGAAGCGCTGCAAGGCCGAATATTTCCGCTGCATCGACGAACAGGACTGGGATGCGCTGGTCGCCAATTTCACGCCCGACGCGGAAACCGACATGCGCGAGGCGGTCGAGCCGCACAATCCCGACCTGCTGT
This sequence comes from Rhizorhabdus histidinilytica, assembly GCF_900167915.1. GTDB lineage: Bacteria > Pseudomonadota > Alphaproteobacteria > Sphingomonadales > Sphingomonadaceae > Rhizorhabdus > Rhizorhabdus histidinilytica. The sequence goes on from NZ_FUYM01000006.1 coordinate 77,787, forward strand.
CGCACGATCCCAGGGCCTTCGCCGCGAACAACGCCTATGTGCTGGCGCAGGTGAAGACCGCCCATTTCGGCTATATGCCGCGGATCGACGTGCTTTCCCCCACCGAGGCGAAGGCGATCTGGTCGATGGAGGACTGGCTCTGGATACCCGAGGGCCATCCCGTCCTGCCCGCCGGCCGGATGCACGGCTGGGGCCATTATGCCGATCGCTACACCAAGGTCGGCGACCGCTGGCTGATGTCGGCAACGCGGCTGACCCGCATCAAGCTGGAGCATGACGGATGAGCCGCCCGCTCGACGGCAAGCGCGCGCTGGTCACCGGATCGAGCGCGGGGCTGGGCGAGGGCATCGCACTCCGCCTCGCCCAGGACGGCGCGGCCGTCTGCCTGCACGGCCGCAACGAAGCGCGGCTCGCGGCGGCGCGCGAACGGGTCGCCGAGGCGGGCGGCGCCGTCCATGCGGTGGCCGGCACCCTGTCCGACGACACCGGCGCCCAGGCGGTGTTCGACGGCGCGGTCGCGGCGCTCGGCGGGATCGACATCCTCGTCAACAATGCCGGCGGCGAATCGGCGGGCGGCGGCACCACTGCCTGGCTCGACGCCGACGCCGACACCTGGAACGCGACCTACAATTCCAATGTCGGTTCGATCGTCCGGCTGGTCCGGCTGGCGGTGCCGGGAATGCGCGAGGCCGGCTGGGGCCGGCTGATCCAGCTGTCGAGCGAATCGGCCGACTTCCCGATGGCGATCATCCCGGATTACCAGGCGTCGAAGCTCGCGATCCGTTCGCTGACCCGCAGCCTCGCCATGGCGCTGGCGCGCACCGGCATCACCGCCAACAGCATCAGCCCCGGCCTCACCCATTCGACCGGCCCGGACCGCTGGCTCCAGCAGATGGCCCAGGCGAACGGCTGGGAAGAGGATTGGGATTCGATCACCCGCCACGTCCAGGATGGGATGATCTCAAACTTCGCCGGCCGGATCGGCGATCCCGCCGACATCGCCCATGCCGTCGCCTTCCTCGCCGATCCGCGTGCGGGCTTCGTCAACGGCATCGACATCCCGGTCAACGGCGGCCGCTGAGCCGCGATCCCCGAATAGAAAGATCCGGCCATCGTCACCGATGACCGGACCAGTAAGGGGTGGAAATCCCTCCGTCCGCGTCGAGAGACGGCTGGATATCGCAAGGCCGAGATTAGGCTTGCCTCCCAGGGCCGTCGCTCGCACTCTCCCCCCATGGATCATCGGACGATGCCAGATGCCTCATTGAATGATCCCGTCGACGGCGAGGCGGCCTCGCTGCTGGCGGCGCTGCGACGGGCGCTGCGCGGTGCGGGATGGACCCAGGCGCGGCTCGCCGAGGAGCTCGGCGTCGGATCGGCGACGGTCAAGCGCTGGCTCCACGGCCGCGGCCTCAGCTTCAACACGCTCGCCCATCTGTGCCGGCTGGCGGACACCAGCCTGACCGAGCTGGCCGACGACAGCCGCCTGACCGCGCAGACCGACGACCATCTGACGCTGGCCCAGGAAGAGGCGCTGACCGAGGATTCGGGCCTGTCGACGGTCTTCTTCCTGATCGTCAACGGCTGGCCGCCGAGCGAGGCGACCGAGGGTTTCCGCATCCCGCCCGAGGTGGTCGAACGGCACGTCGCCCGGCTCGAGCGGCTGGCGCTGGTCGACCGGTTGCCCGGCGGGCGGCTGCGCGCGCGGCTGAGCCCGTCGCACGCCTGGCAGCGCGCGCCGATGCGCCGCCATTTCGAACGCCACCTGAAGCAGCTGTTCGTCACCATCGACTATGGCGACCCGGCGACGATCTTCGGCGCCGAGACCTGCAAGCTGTCGCCGCTCGGCGCCGCCCGCGTCCGCGAGCTGATCGAGCGCTTTCGCGGCGAGCTGCGCGCGATCGAGCTGGAGGACCGTCGGACCGCCGCGCTGCCCGGCGAATGGCATGCCATCCTCGCCGTCGCGCGCTCGATGCGCCCGCTGATCGGTCCCTGACCGCCCCGCACGCCCGGCGTCAGGCCGGGACGTAGAGCTGCTGCAGCTTGCCGCCGTCGACGGGCAGGCAGGCCCCGGTGATGAAGGAAGCGTCGTCCGACAGCAGGAAGCGCACCGCATGCGCGATCTCCTCCGGCCGGCCGCCGCGCCCCATCGGAATGGCGCCCGAGACGCGCGCGTTGCGATCGGGATCGGCGGCGGCGAAGGCTTCGGTCGCCGGGGTCATGATCTGGCCGGGCGCGACGACGTTGACGCGGACGCCATGCGGCGCCGCCTCCGCCGCGGCAACCGCGCTGAAATGGACCAGCGCCGCCTTCGACGCCGAATAGCTCGCCATCGCCGGCATCGCGCGCAAGCCGTTGAGCGAGGAGATGTTGACGATCGCGCCCGACCCTTGCGGGATCATCACCCGCATTGCCGCCTGGGTGCCGATGAACACGGCATCGGCGTTGATGCGGAAATCATGCCGCCAGTCGTCCAGGGTGAGGTCGGCGATCATCTTGTAGCTGACCGCCATCGCATTGTTGACCAGCCCATCGAGCCGGCTGTGCCGAGTCGCGACGCCGGCGACGAAGGCCGCGAAGCCCTCGGCGTCACCGACGTCAAGGACGTGCGATTCGACCGATCCGGCCGCGGCGACCGCCTGATGCGCCTCTGCCAGCACATCCTTGCGGCGTGCGCAGATCACGACATGCGCGCCCTCGCGCGCGAGTTCGACCGCCGTCGCCCGGCCGATACCGTCGCTACCGCCGGTCACGATCACCACCTTGCCGGCCATCGCCTGCGTCATCCTGTGCTCCTCTTCCACGGTCATTATCGAAATTCGTCGATAGCGGTCCAAATTTGACTGGATTGGCTGTTCCAGTGACGATACATTCCCCACTTGCGTAAACGATAGATCATTATTCAGCGCAAGTCGAAAGGGAGAGGGAAGAATGTCGACGCATCGCGACGAGACGGGCTGAGCCCACCGCGGCGGCGTGGCGGCCATCGTCGCACGACCGCTCCACTGCTCGAAGCCGACGGCGCGAACCCGATACGGGCGCGGCGCGGCCGACAATAACAGCGTCGATCCGGGAGAGGATTACATGCGCTTCACCATAACCGCGCTGGCACTGGCCGGCGTGTCTCTGTTCGCCACCACCGCTGCCGCCCAGACCGCCCCCGCAGCCGCCGATGCCGAAGGCGTCAACGGCCTGCAGGAGATCGTCGTGACCGCGCAGCGCCGCGCGGAAAGCCTGCAGAAGGTCCCCGTCGCGGTCACCGCGATCAGCGCAGAACAGATCGACGATCTGCGCGTCACCAACGTGAAGAACCTCGCCGGCCTCGCGCCGAGCCTCCAGATCCAGAACCAGGGCCTCCAGAGCAACCCGTCGATCGCGATCCGCGGCGTCGCCTCAGGCGTGTCGAACAACGCGGTCGATCCGAAGGTCGGCATCTATCTCGACGGCGTCTATATCGGCCGCACCGTCGGCTCGATCTTCGACCTCGCCGACATCCAGCGGGTCGAGGTGCTGCGCGGTCCGCAGGGCACGCTGTTCGGCCGCAACGCGACCAGCGGCGCGATCAGCCTGGTCAGCGCCGAGCCGACCGGCGAGTTCGGCATCCGCGCCACCGGCTCCTACGGCAATGGCGATGCGATCCGCGGCAAGGCGGTCATCAACCTGCCCGCTTTCGGTCCCTTCTCGGTCAAGCTCGCCTATCTCCACGACCAGATCGACGGCGATTACACCAACCTGATCGGCGGCAAGACGATCAACCTAGCGCTGCGCGATCCGCGCTTCGGCACCGAGACCTTCGCCCGCAAGCTCGGCCGCCGCAACATCGACGGCGGACAGCTCGCCATCCGGGGCGAATTCGGCAACCTCACCGCCGATTATCGCTTCGACTATACCGACGCCCGCACCACCGGCCGCGCGATCCAGAGCCTGGGCGTGATCCCCGATTCGTCGGGCGCGCTGCTCCAGCCGATCGTCGACCTGCAGCCCTTCTTCGGCGGCATCACCAACATCGCCCCCAATGCCCGGCTTTCCGCGGTCGCCAATGCGACGAGCGAGGAACATGTCGTGACCCAGGGCCACAGCCTGACCCTGGCGGTCAAGCCCAACGATCTCGTGACGGTGAAGAGCATCACCGCCTATCGCAAGTTCAGGCAGGACCCGAACATCTACGACCTGGCGTCGTCGGGTGGGCTGCGCTTCACCTTCGGGCAGCTCGGCGCGTTGATCACCCCCGGGCTGACTCCGGCGCAGATCCAGGCGGCGCTGTTCAATCCGGCCAACATTCCCGGACCGAACGACTATTTCTTCTCGCTGCTCACCGCGCGCAAGACCAGCCAGAAGCAGTTCAGCCAGGAATTCCAGATCCAGCTCGATGGCGAGCATTACGAGCTGACCGCCGGCGCCTTCTATTTCCACGAGCGTTCGCCCGCGACCGACATCCTCGGAATCCTTGAACCGGTTCCGGGGGGCCTGGTGGTGCCGAGCCCGCTTGACGCGGCATTCGGCAGCGGTGTCACCGACACGGTGTCGATCAACGATTCCTGGGCGGGCTACGGCCAGCTCACCGTCCACCTCGGCGATCGCGTCGACGTCACCGGCGGGCTTCGCTACACGATCGACGACCGCGACCTCGCGATCAACGCCATATCGGGCGGCCAGGGGGGCCAGCTCGGCGTCGGCAAGTACAATGTCAGCTTCAAGAAGCTCAACTATACCGGCATCCTGACCTGGCGGCCGACCGACCAGACCACCGCCTATGCCAAGATATCGAGCGGCTATGTGGCGGGCGGCATCCTCAGCGGCATCCCCTACAAGCCGGAGACGCTGGTCTCCTATGAGCTTGGCGCCAAGACGCAGATGTTCGACAACCGCGTCCGCCTGAACGTCGCGGCCTTCTACAGCGACTATAAGGACCTGCAGACGCAGAACTTCATCAACGGCCGGCAGTTCTTCGACAATGCCGGCAAGGCGTCGATCAAGGGCTTCGAGGTCGAGGCCGACGTCATCCCGGTCCGCGGCCTCGTGCTCAGCGGCAATGTCGGCTACGCCGATCTCAACTACAAGACGTTCATCCTCAACGGGGTCGACGTCGCCGACGTCGCGCGCACCACCTACAACTCGAAATGGACCGCGCGGGTCGCGGCGCAATATGACGCGCCCGAATTCTCGAACGGCAGCCATCTCCAGGGTCGGATCGAGGGCCGCTATCGCAGCAGCTACTATCTCACCTCGACGCCGTTCGTGAACCTGGCGGGCCAGGTCGTGCTGGAGAACGAGAACCGCCAGCCCGGCTATTGGCTGGTGGACGGGCGCTTCGGGCTGGTCGACATCCCGATCGGCGGGACCAAGGCGTCGCTCTCGGCCTTCGGCCAGAACCTGTTCGACAAGCATTACATCTCGTTCGGCGCGCCGGTGCTGTCGCTGGTCGGCAGCTATGAGCGCGGCCGCACCTACGGCGTCGAACTGGGCTTCGCCTTCTGATGGTCCAGCCGCAGTTGAACGGCCGGGCCGCGCTGGTCACCGGGGCCAGCCGCGGCATCGGCCGGGCAATCGCACAGAGGCTGGCGTCGGCCGGCGCGACGGTGGTTGTCACCGCGCGCTCGGCCGGCGCCCCCGCCGTGCAGAAGCGCTTCGGCGCCGAGCAGATCGTCGCCGGGACGCTCGACGAGACGGTCGCACTGATCGAGGCAGCCGGCGGCCGGGCGATCGCCCTTCCCGCCGACCTGGAACACGAAGGCGACCGCAACGTCTTGATCGAGCGGGCCGCCGCCGCCGCGGGCCGGCTCGACATCCTCGTCAACAATGCCGGTTTCGCCGATTATGCGCGGGTCGAGGCGATGAGCGACGACACCTTCCGCCGAACCCTGCTCCATTATCTCGAAGTCCCGTTCGCGCTGTGCCGCGCGGCAGCGCCCCGGATGCGGGCCAACGGCGGCGGGTGGATCGTCAACATCGGGTCGGTCACAGCGCTGCCGCCCACCCGCCCCTATCCCGATTATGCGCGCGCCGGCGGCGACACCGTCTACGCATCGGTCAAGGCGGCGCTCAACCGCTTCAGCCAGGGTCTCGCCGCCGAGCTGGTGGACGCCAATATCGCGGTCAACGTCGTCGCGCCGTCGACCGCGATCCGCACGCCCGGCGCCGACCAGCTCATCCCCGGCGACTATCCGACCGAGGACGTCGCCTATCTCGCCGCGACGGTGCTCGACATGTGCCACCTTCCCGCCGCCGAACGGACCGGGCGGATCGCCTATTCGATGCAGTGGCCGCACGATACGGGGCTCGCGGTGCGGACGCTCGACGGGCGCGATCCGCTGCCGCCGGCCGATCCGCCGGCCTGGTCGCACCCCGCGATCACCGGCATGGCGGAATGGGCCTGATGCGCCGGCTGGAAGGCAAGGTCGCCGTCGTGGCGGGCGCGGGCGGCATCGGCACCGCCACCGCGCGCCGGCTGGCGCAGGAGGGCGGATCGGTGCTGCTCGGCGATCTCGACGGCGACGCGGCGGCCGCGGCCGCGCGGACGATCGCGGCCGAAGGCGGACGGGTCGCCGGCATCGGCTACGACCAGGCCGACGACGCATCGGTCGCCCGGCTGGTCGCCGCCGCGGTCGATACCTACGGCCGGCTCGACTTCATCCACGCCAACGCCGCGAACATGGTCGCGATCCGCGAGGACGGCGACGCGCTGACCATCCCGCTCGACGTCTTCGACGCGACCGTCGCGGTCAACATGCGCGGGGTGCTGTCCTGCGCCCGCCACGCGCTGCCGCACCTCGTCGCCAATCGCGGCGCCTTCGTCGTCACCTCCTCCTCCGCCGCGCATATGGGGGAGCCCGAACGGGTCGCCTATGCGATGACCAAGGCGGCGGTGAACGCGCTGGTCCGCCACATCGCCAGCCGCTGGGGCAAGGAGGGGGTGCGCGCCAACGCCATCGCCCCCGGCATGGTGCTGACCGACCAGATCAAGCGGTCGATGCCGCTCGCCTTCCAGGAACAGGTCCTCGCCGCGCACCGCCATTGGCGGCTGGGGGAGAGCGAGGACATCGCCGCCATGGTGGCGATGCTCTTCTCGCCCGACGGCGAATGGATCAACGGCCAGGTGCTGGCGGTCGACGGCGGCGCGTCGATCCGCCCCTGACCATCGTCCCGCGTCCGGTCGGCGCCGCCCCTCAGCCTGGCCCGAGCACGCTCGGGTCGCCGACATGCATCGACCAGTGCGCGTCGCGCCGGACGATGCGCCAGCCGGCCGGGGTGCGGGCCCAGCGGTCGACATAGTCGCCATGGGTATCGAAGATCCGGTCGCCCTTGTCGCCGCGCCCCTGGTGGCGCGCCTGGACATAGGCCCGGCTGATCGCGGCATCGCCGTCCAGCTCTATCGCGATGCTGCCGATCAGGTGCTGCGACGGCCCGCAGCCGCCCAGAAAGACGCGGAACTGCTCGCGCATCGCGGCGATCCCGCTCTGCTCGCGCCCGTCGCCATAGTCGAAGCTCACATCCTCGGCGAAGACCTCCCCCACCGCGTCCCAATCGCGCGAGTCGACGATCCGCGCGAATCGCGCAAGCTGGTTGCCGATGGCCAGCCGGTCGCATTCCATGATTCTCTCCATTTTCCCGTTTTGCGCAGGAAATCCTAGGAAATATCGACGCGTTTCGCCATCCGCACGACGCATTTTCCTTGCCCGGCGGGAATAAGTGAAATAGGTTCCGAAATAGCGCGACGCCGGCATGGAGAGGCCGGCGGACAGCTTGCAGGAGAGCGGACATGGACAACGACATCGCCTCGAAGGTCAGCGACGCCGACTTCGCCTATTACAACGCCAGCGACATCCAATATACGACGCAGAGCTCGACGCTGATCAGCTCCTCGCCCTATCTCAACCATGGCGAACTGCGCGCCCTGATCGCGCAGGAGATGCTGCGCCGGAACGGGCCGGACCTGCCCAACACCGCCTTCATCCCGAATGTCGTCAAGATCCTGATGGAGCTCGAGGACTGGCCCCGCATCTTCCAGCTGTTCGAGGAAGAGAAGGCGCGCCTGCCCGAGTTCAAGACCTGGCTCGAAGGCCGCAAGGTCTCGCTGTTCACCACGGAGGAGCTCAAGGGCGCCGAGCCCGGCACGCTGCGCGCGGTGATCTACGACTTCGTCGTCCACAGCGGCTACAACATGGACCATTTCTATCAGGGGATGGAGATCAAGACCGACTTCGACTTCTACATGAAGGAACGGACCCACACCCATGACATCGAGCACATGATCACCGGCTTCGAGACCAACCATGCCGGGGAGGTCGCGCTGCTCGCGGCCAATGCGCGCGCGCTCTACCGCTATTTCCGGCCCGAGCTGGCGGCCTTCTTCAACCGGGTCAGCGCCTATCTGAAGGCGAAGACGACGATGAAAAGCGGCCTCTTCTACCCGGAGGCGTTCAAGGTCGAGCTCGACGCCGAGGATATCGGCGCGGCGCAGGGCCGGGCGTGGAAGCACCCGCTCTTCCTGATCCCCTATCGCGACTATCTCGACTGGAAGGTCAGCGACATCCGCGAGGAATATGGCATCACCAACCCGCCGCCTCCCGGCGAATGGGCCTGGACGACCGCGGTCAGCGAGGATCCGCGCATCGCCAATGACGACCAGGCGATGGCGACAGCCGCCGAATAGTCCCTATCTCGGCGACCAGCGGGGCGGCGTCCACGAGGGGGGTGGGCGCCGCCCCTGTCGTTTGGTCTTCGCCGCCCCTCAGCTCGCCAGGTCGATCACCGTCACCGCCGCGCTGCCGTCCCACGCGCGCGCCGCCGCGATCCCGGCATCGCACATCTCGCGCAGGCCCGGCCCCTCGATGAACTCGAACAGCGTGCCGGGATCGCCGGGCACTTCGAGATAGGCGACCCGGGTCGAAGGGTTCCGCGCCGCGAAAACCGGCACCATGCCGCCGGCCCGCGCCGTCGCCACCGCCGCGTCGAGGTCGTCGACGATGCGGGCGAGGTGATGGAGGCCGAGCAGCCGGCTGCCGTCCGCCGCGCGATAGGGCGAGGCGGCGGCGTCGGTCGCCTCGATCAGCTCGATCTGGATGTCGTCCTGATAGCCGAGCGCCACGTCGATCCCGACCGTCGTCGGCACGCCGCGATACGCGCCTTCGAGCATGACGTTGCGGAAGACGGTCCAGGGGCCGACCCCCGAATGCGCCATCCACCTTGCGATCGCCGCATCGAGATCGTCGACCAGGAAACCGATCTGGTCGAAGGCGCCGAAACGGGCCTGGCTCATGTCTATCCTTTCCATGGACGCCCAAAAGCGGGAGGCTTCCGCCCCCCGCTTCCGGGTCTCGTCGTGGCTCGCGGGTAAGGTCGGCTTATTCGGCCGCCTCGAACGCGCGCTGGTCGGCCGGCGCCTCGGTCGGAGCCAGATATTGGCCCGGACGGTTGCCGGTATATTGGCCATCGGCGAAGGTCTTGACGCCGTTGACGAGGGTCAGCTTCATCGGCGCGGCCTGGCGGGTGAAGCGCCAGGTGGTGCCGCCGTCGCCGTCGGGCACGTCGAAGCGCTTCTCCATGTCGCGATAGCGGATCTCGTCAAGGTCGAAGACCACCAGGTCGGCGCGGCGGCCGGCCTTGATCTCGCCGGTGTCGTGCAGGCCGAAGAAGTCGGCCAGCTTGCCGGTCTTGATGTGGATCGCCTGTTCGAGCGAGATCATCTCCTCCTTCACATATTTGGTGAAGAGCAGGATGTTCTCGCCGCCGCCGCACAGCATCTGCAGATGCGCGCCGGCGTCGGAGATGTTGCCGACCGACTTCGGGTCGTTCATCAGCTGGACGGTCAGTTCCTCGTCCTTGGGGAAGGGCGCCATGTGGACGGTCGAGCGGGTGCCGTTCTCCAGGATCCACTGCGCCATCGCATCCGACCGGTGCAGGCCGCGGCTGTCGGCGAATTCCTTGAGCGTGCCGCCGACCGGGCCGGTACCGTTCTCGCTGTCGAGCAGGTAGAGGTCCTGCGGGTTGTTCATCGGCGAATGCGGCCAGGCCTTGGTGTCCCAGCTTTCCCGCGCACGGGCGCGCCAATCGGGATCGGCGAGCAGGCGGGCCTTCTCCTCATGGGTCTCGGCCAGCACCACCTCGTGCCAGACATAGTCGTTCGACTGGGCGAAGATCAGCGACTTGATCAGGCTGAGCGTGCTGGTCGGCGAGACATGGGCATAGCCCGGCCAGATGTCGGCCCCGTCGGCGCGCAGTTCGCCGAGGGTCTTCTCCAGCGCGGGCAGGATGTCCTTCTGGAACTCCAGCGTCGGGACCGCGCCGGCGATCTGCATGCGGATGCCGCGCCCCTTGGTCAGCCGGCCGAGCCGCACCAGGCTCTCCGGGCCGGTCTTCCGCATGAAGGTGTCGATGATGCACTGGTAGGTGGTGCCCGGATAGCGCTCCATCACCGCGAACAGCGCCTCGAACTCGGCGTCGTCGGCGAGCAGCGTCGGGATGGCGCGGTCATCGCCGTCATGGTCGTGCAGATTGTCCGACAGGCCGAGCGCGCCCGCGGCGAGCGCATCCTCGAGCAGCTCGGCCATCCGGGCGATCTCCTCGCCGGTCGCCGCCCGCTCCCACGCCTCGATCCCCATCGCGGCGAGGCGCAGAGCGATATGGCCGACGAACGCCGAGTAATTGGCCGGCAGCGTGATGTTCTTGGCCATCGACGCCTTGTATTCCGACCATTTCTCCCAATCCCACGGCACGTTCTGGAGGAAGGGCTTCAGCGGGATGTCCTCGAAGAAAGAGAAGATCTTGATCATCTCGAGCTGCGCGGCCTTCTCCTTCGACAGCGGCGCGGCGGTGAAGCCGCAATTGCCGAGGATCACCGTGGTCGCGCCGTTGCCGGGCAGCGGATCGAGATCGGGCTGCCACCACATCGTCGCGTCATAATGGGTGTGGCTTTCGATGAAGCCCGGCGTGACGTAGCAGCCGGTCGCATCGAACAGCTCCTCGCCCGGCCGGGGCGACAGCCCCGCGCCGACCTCGACGATGCGGTCGCCTTCGATGCGGACGTCGCCCGCACGCCGCGGCGCGCCGGTGCCGTCGACGATCGTTCCATTCTTGATCAGCATGCTGGACATGGACCCTCTCCCATATTTTCGGTGTGTCGTCTCATCTGACGATGCCGATGCGGTCACCTGCCGCGCCCATCGGCTTCTGCTCTGGGTTCAAAGGCTATCCCCCGGCTGGACAGGCGACAAGAAAGCGCCCCATGATGCGGACATCAGAGGATCATATCGCGACGCATAAGCGATCATCAGATGATCCATGTCGCCAACCGCAGCGGCCATCGCGCCGATATTCTGCGCAGTAGGGAGGAAGGGGAAGGCATGTCGCTGCAGGAGCTGATCGACAAGGACGCGATCGAGCAGGTCTATGTCCGCTATTGCGAGATCGTCGATTCGAAGAGCTTCGACCGCATGGACGAGGTGTTCACCGAGGATTGCGTCGGCGACTATAGCCAGGCGCTTGGCCCCGGCGTGATCAGCCCGAACCGCGCCAGCCTGATTGCATCGATGCACGCCAATCTGGGTCCGCAGTCGAGCTGCGGCGCGACCCACCACAATGTCCTCAACTTCCGCATCGGCGTCGACGGCGACGAGGCCCGGGCGAAGGTCCATTATTATGCCGTCCATCGCGGCCGGGGCGCGCAGGAGGGCGCGCTCTATTCGATGTGGGGCCAATATGCCGACGAGTTGCGGCGCACCCCCGCCGGCTGGCGCGTCGCGCGCCGCGTCTACACCGTCGCGCTGACCGAGGGGCCGGCGGCGGTGGTGGCGGGCTGACGAAGACGCCTGCTCAGGCTCAGGCTCACTCGCAGGCCAACCACGCCTCGCGCAGCTCATAACCGGTGACGAGGTCGTTCCAGCCGACCCGCGGCTCCCGCTCGAAGCGCAGGCCGGGGACGGCGAGCAGCCTGGTCAGGAAGATGTCGGTCTCCTGGATCGCCAGGAAGGAGCCGGGGCAGCGATGGGCGCCGTCGCCGAAGCTCAGCACCGGCGCGCCCGCACGTTGGGCCGGGCAGCGGCCGGGCTGCTTGGCGAGCGGGCGTTCGCCGCTCACTGCCGGGTCGGCGTTGACCGCGCGGACGTCGACCGCGACCATCGCCCCTTCCGGGATTTCCGCCTCGCCGAGCGTCACCGGGCAGGTCGTCCGCCGGAACAGCGTTCCCACGACCGGTTCGAGTCGCAGCAGTTCCTCCAGCAGCGCATGGCGTGCGGGTTCGTCGGCCGCCAGATACTGGGCGCGCAACGCCGCATCGTCGATCAGGTGCCAGGCGCAGACCGTGATGAACTCGCGCGTCGTGACCATCCCCGCCGCGCCATAGGTGATGCATTCGGTCAGCACCTCGGTGCCGCGATAGCCCTGGGCGAGGAGGTGCGAGATCACGTCCTCGCGCGGCCGCGCGCGCCGCGCCGCCATGCTCGGCCGCACGTCGATCCAGTAGAAGCGCAGCAGGCGGAACTGCGCCACCAGCGCCTGCCGGATCCGGCGCAGCCACCCGCCGCCCTGCTCCAGCCCGCCAGCGAAGAAGGCGTTGATGCGCCGATCGAGGCCCCGCCGCCGGCTGTCGGTCAGGCCGACCACCTCGGCGGCGACGCCGACCGCCATCTCCATCCCCATCGCGCTGAGCTCGGCGCGCCGCTGCCGGCGGAAATCGGCGATCACCCGGTCGGCCAGCCGCGCCATCAGCGGGCGGTAGCGCGTGTCGACGGCGCGCGGCGTGAAGAAAGGTGCGGTCAGCCGGCGCTGCTCATGATGCGGCCGGCCCTCGAGGAACAGGATCGGGACCTTGCCCCGGCCGGGAACCCGTTCGACCAGCTCGGCCTTGAAGCCGGCCTGCCGGGTCGAATCACCGCGCAGAAGGGCGCGCGCGGCGGCGAAGCCGCGAACATGCCACACCCCGGCCGCGTCGCGCTCGACCGCTACGCGGGACGGGATTCGGCCGAAAGCGGTGCGCCGCTCGTCGGGTGAGATCGTCGGATCCATGGCATCGGCTCCCAATATCGGAACCGATTTATCATTATTGTCCGAAGCGGACAACCGGCTCAGCCGCGCCGCGTCTCCATCGCGTCGAGGACCGCCTCCAGGATCGGCCGCCAGGCGGTTGCCGCGGCCTCGTCGGCATAATCATCGGCGGCGGCGCGCAGGTGGGGCAGCTCGTCGGCCTCGAAGCTGCCCAGCGCCAGCCGCAGCTCGCGCGCCTGGGTCGTGCCGCGCGCCGCGAGCGCGGCGAAATGGCCCGCCGCGACCGCCGCGCCCAGCACGATCTTCGCCGTTGCGCGATAAAGCGCCATCGCCTCGTCGGCCGCGAAGCCGCGCCGTTCCAGCGCGCCGAGGAAGCCGTCGACGAACTCCAGCTCGACCGCGATGCCCCAGCGCGCCTCGACGAACTCGATGATCAGCGAGGGCTGCTGCCCGACCGAGCTGAACAGCGCGGCGGCATAATCGAGCACGATCTCCCGCCAGGGCTGCCCGCTGTCGACCGGCGCCGAACGGGTCGCCTGGCGGCCGGCGGCGAGCCGGATCAGCGCGTCGCGATTCTCGACATAGCGGTACAGCGTGGCGATCCCGACGCCGAGATGGGCGGCGAGCTCCTTCATGTTGAGGTCGGCGAGGCCCAGCTCGATCGCGGTGTCGAGCAGGCGGTCGAGGGTCAGCCGGCGGGGGCGGCCGGCCTGGCGGGCGGGACTGGGATCGGCGTTCACCCCCTTATTGTCCCGCTCGGGCGCCGGGAATCAAGCACCCCCACCGCCTCAACTCAGCTTCGATATTGCGCGACGATCTCGCGGATCGCGGGAACGACGTCGTTGCGGCGATAGCCGAGCAGCGTCGCGACCTGCGGATCGGTCTCGTAGAACAGATTGTTGCCGCGGCCGAAGAAGATCGCGCCGTCGGGCAGCATCGGATGCTCCTCGTCGCGCACCGGCGGCTTGTCGCGCCCGACCGCTTCGAAGAAGGCGCCGAAATAGTCCTGGAACGACATGTTCTTGTCGCCGACCAGATAGGAGGCGCCGGCAGCGCCCCGCTCCAGCCCGCCTTCGACCGCCTCGGCAAGCGACTGGGTCGAGATGAAGTTGGTGCCGCCCGGCGGCGCGAACTCGGGCATCGGCGCGAACTTGCCCTCGGCATATTGCGTATAGGCCGCGAACATCGGCACGACGAGGCCGGGCACCGAACCGACGACGAACGGCGCGTTGATGCTCATCGCGACGAAATTGTCGCCGGCGAGCGCGGCGACGCCCTCGTCGGAAACCTTGCGCGAGCGGACATAGGCGTTGGTCGCGACCAGCTCGGGCGCGGCCTGCGGATAGAAGCTGCCGATGTTGACCGCCTTGCGGACGCCCGCCGCCCGGGCGGCCTCGAAGAAGCGGGGGACGCCGATCGAATTGGCCTCGTGCCAATAGGCGTCGCCGCCGTCCTGCGGCTGGTGGCGGACGTCGTTGCCGGCGGCGAACACCAGCGCGTCGAAGGCGCCGAGCGCGGCGCGGTCGAAATCCATGGCGACATAGTCGACCCGCAGGAAGGGCAGCCGGCCGAGCGGCGTCCCGGCGGCCGGGGCGTTGCGGCCGGCGATCGCCACCTCATGCCCCCTGCCCTGCAGGTAGAGCGCGGTGCGCCCGCCGATCATGCCGGCGCCGCCGACGACGAGAATCTTCATGCCTATCCCTTTCGGATCAGAAATTGAGGCCGTTGCCGGACAGCACCGGCAGGTTGGTCCAGGTGCCGCGCGGATCGCGGTACCAGCCCGCCGCCGCCAACGCGCCGCCGTCGATGTGGAGCGCGGTGCCGGTGATCCACGCCGCGTGCGGGCTCGCCAGGAACAGGATGCCCGACGCCATGTCCTGCGGCGTGCCGAAGCGGCCGAGCGGGATCCAGTTCGGGATGTGCCGGCGATGCTCCTCCGGGATCATCAGCGACACCGGCACCTGCGGCGTATCGGTCGTCTCGGGCGCGATCAGGTTGACGCGGATGCCCTCCGGGCCGAGTTCGAGCGCCAGGCTCTGGGTGAAACCGGTCAGCCCCGCCTTGCACGCGGCGTAGACCGCGCAATGGGGGATGCCGCGAAACCCCTCGATCGAGGAGACCGAGACGATGCTGCCGCCCGCGCCCTTGCGGCGCAGAAGCGGGATCATCGCCCTGGTGACGCCGAACACCTGGCCCAGGTTGGTCGCGTAGAGCCGGGCGATTTCGGCGTCCGAAAGCTGGTCGAACGGCTTGGCGAGCATCAGGAAGTCGCCGACATTGTTGACGAGGACGTCAAGCCCGCCGAACGCGGCGTCGACCTGCGCGGAGAGATCGGCCACCGCCGCGGCGTCGGTGACGTCGCCGACGACGACCAGCGCGTCGTCGCCCAGCGCGGCGCGCGCCTCCTCGGCCCGGGAGGGATCGATCTCGATCGTCGCGACCCGTGCGCCGGCCGCCTTGAACGCTTCCGCCGTGGCGCGCCCGATGCCGGCGCCGCCGCCCGTGACGAGCACGGCCTTGCCTGTGAAGTCGAACATCGGCGTCTCCTCTCGCGGCCGCTCTCCGGCGGTCGGCCATTGGCTAATATGAGATGCCGCCCGATGCAAGGTTCCACAACGCATCATGTGATATAATATGACTTTATCTTTGCATTTGCGTTTTCATACAGTCACAATGTTGCGAAATAAGCGATCCAGAGAGGAATGAGGCGATGTCCGATTCGACCATGGAGGCGATGGTCCTGAACCGCTTCGGCGGCCCCGAGGTGCTCGAGCTCGCGACGATCGAACGGCCGCGCGCGGAGCCGGGCCAGGTCGTTGTCCGGGTCGCCTATGCCGGGGTCAACCCCGCCGACTGGAAGGCGCGTGAGGGCTGGCTGTCGCGCTATTTCAACTATGTCTTTCCCTTCGTCGTTGGCTTCGACGCTGCCGGAATCGTCGCCGAGGTCGGCGCGGGCGTGACCGGCCTGGCGGTCGGCGACCGCGTCGTCACCGCTTCCAACCAGGGCAAGGGCGAGCGCGGCTCCTATGCGCAATATGTCCGGTCGGACCGCGAACGGGTGGTCAAGCTGCCCGACCATGTCGCCCTCAAGGACGCGGCGGCATTGCCGACCGCGGCGATCACCGCCTGGGAAGCGGTGTTCGACGTGGGCGGAGCGAAGGCCGGCCAGCATGTCCTGGTCAACGGCGGCGCGGGCGGCACCGGCGGCTTCGCGGTCCAGCTCGCCCGGATGGCGGGCGCGAAGGTCGCGGCGACCTGCGGCCCCGCCAATCTCGATTATGTCCGCGGCCTCGGCGCCGACCTCGCGATCGACTATCGCCGGGGTGGCGTGCGCGAGGCAGTCGCCGCCTGGGCGCCCGACGGGGTCGATCTGGTCGTCGACACGGTCGGCCAGGGCAGCCTGCTCGATTCGATCGAGATGGTCCGTCCCGGCGGCATCGTCGCACCGATCGGCACGCTGATCGCCGACGAGCCGATGCCCGATCCGGCGCGCGCCACCGAGCGCGGCGTGCGGATCGTCCCCACCATCGCCAGCTTCGAACGGCAGGAGCGCCAGCTCGCCGCGCTGGTCGAGGCGCTCGCCGCCGGCCGCATCCGGCCGCCGCAGATCGAGGTCGTGCCGCTCGCCGAGGCGAGCGAGGCGCAGCGCCGCGTCGCCGACGGCCATGTCCGCGGCAAGCTGCTGCTCGCCGTCGATGAGACGCTGGCATGATCTGGATCGTCGACGAGGTGGAGACCAAACCCGGCATGGGGGCGGCGTTCCTCGACGCCTATATGACCCATTATGCGCCGGGCAACGAGGCGCGCGGGCTGAAGCTGGTGCATCGCATGGTCGAGCCGGCGATGTGGCTCGACGACGCGCCCAACCGGCTGCTGCTGGTGTGGCAGGCCGACCATGCCGGCGCGGTCTGGACTGCCAAGCACCGGGCGCGCGGCGACGCGGCGGTCGCCCGCTGGTGGAACGAGCAGGCCCCGCCCTTCATCCTGTCGCGCAGGCGCGGCACCTATGCCCCCGCCGAGGCGCTGGAGGCGCTCGCCGATGTATAACCGGCTGCTGATCCCGACCTTCGCCCCAGGCCATCGCGACGCGGCGATGGCGACCATCGCCGAGGCGGGCGCGGCGATCGGCGCCGAAGCGCTGCTGTTCGCGCCGACCCTGCCCGGCGTCTACAATGGCGGCGACGCGATCTGGCGGGCAAGCTTCGCCCATCGCGCGGCTTGCGACGCGGCGCTGCGCAGCGCCGCCTGGGCGCCGGCCGCCGAGTTGCTCGCCGATCCGGCGGTCACCACCCATCTTGACGCGGTCGGCTATGCGACCGGCAAGGTCGGCGGGCTCGTCGACGGCGGCGGCCTCTATCGCGTCGCGCTGTTCCGCGCCGCGATCGACCCGACCCCGGAGCGGCTCGCCGCCTTCGGCGCCCAGACCGCAGCCATGCCCCGCGCGATCCGCTCGATCCGCCGCTGGCAGCTCGCCACCGCCGACGAGGCGAGCGGGCTGCACGGCTGGACCCATGTCTGGGAGCAGGAATATGCCGACCGGGCGGGCCTGGAGGGCGCCTATATGATGCACCCGGCGCATTGGGCGCATGTCGAGCGCTGGTTCGACCCGGAATATACCGAGTTCCTGGTCCACCCGCTGCTCGTCCACAGCTTCTGCGCGATCGACAGGCCGGTGATCGCCGCCTGATCAGGCGCGATAGGCGGGATAGTCGGTGTAGCCGGTCGGCCCCTCGGCATAGAGCGTCGTCGGGTCGAAATCGGCCAGCGGATGGCCGTCGCGGAAGCGCGCCACCAGGTCGGGATTGCCGATGAACGGCCGGCCGAAGGAGACCGCGTCGGCGATTCCGGCGCCGACCAGCGCCTCGGCCTTCGCCTGGTCGATGCTCTCGTTGAGGATCAACGGCCCGCGCCAATGTCCGGCGGCGAGGGCGCGATGGTCGACGCCCTGCGGCGTCGCCATCTCGATCAGGTGGCAATAAGCGAGGCCCAGCCCGCCGATCGCATCGAGCAGCACCGCATGGGTCTCCGCCGGGTCCTCGTCGTGCAGATCGTTGAAGGGATTGCCGGGGCAGATGCGGAAGCCGACGCGGCCCGCACCGATCCGGCCAGCGAGAGCCTCGATCGTCTCGACCACGAAGCGGACCCGGTTCGCGGCCGAGCCGCCATAGCGATCGGTGCGCCGGTTGGCGCCGGTCGCCATGAACTGGGCAGGCAGATAGCCCGAGGTGCAGTGGAGCTCGACCCCGTCGAAGCCGGCAGCGATCGCCCGCGCGGACGCGAGCGCATAATCGTCCACCACGCCGGCGATCTCATGCGTCTCCAGCGCGCGCGGGCTTATCGTCCCCGACATTCCGCCGGGGGTCCACAGCGTCGCCTTCGCCGCGATGGCCGAGGGGGCGACAACGTCGACGCCCGCCGGCCGGTTGGCCGCCGCCGCTATCCGCCCGACATGCATGAGCTGCGCGACGATCACCCCGCCATGCGCGTGGACCGCGTCGGTCACCTTGCGCCAGGCCGCGACCTGCGAATCGTCATAGAGGCCGGGTGTGCGTGCATAGCCCTTGCCCACGATCGAGGGCTGGATGCCCTCGCTGACGATCAGGCCGGCGTCGGCACGCTGGGCATAATAATCGACGTGAAGGTCGGTCGGGCGATCGCCCTCGTCGGCACGGCTGCGCGTCATCGGCGCCATCACGATGCGGTTGGCCAGCCGGAGCGAGCCGAGCGCGACGGGATCGAACAGCGTCGGTGCCGGCATCAGCGCACCCGTACCTTCGGAGCGCCGGCGCCGCCGCGCATCGTCTCGATGAATTTCTCCAGCGGCGCGGGCGGTGCCACCGGCGATTCGTCGGGGCCGCTGCGTTCCCAGAAGCGCTTCCACGACGGGAAATAGTCGTGATAGCCGCCCTCATAGGGCTCGCGGCCCGGCCAGCGCATCTTGCGCCCGCCGATCGGCGGCTTGTTCAGGTCGGTCGCGTACCAGTAGAGCGGCAGCCGGCGGCGGAAATACCAGCGGCCGTCGATCCGTTCGTAGCGGTCGACGTAGATCATCTGCATGATCACCCACTCGGGCCCGGTCTCATGCTCGTTCTTGGAATAGACGACGCCCTGTGCATGATCGGGATCGTCGAACTCGATGATATGGCCGCCGATATGATGCGAGGTACCGTCAAACTGCTGCCGCATCGTATCGTCGAACCAGGTGCGGAGCGCGGCGCGGCCGGTCTCGCCGTTGCCGACCTTCACGTCCTCGGGGAACAGGCCGACCCAGGCATCGGCATCGCGCATGTCGAGCGCGAGGCTGTACTTCGCCGCCAGCTGGCGGATCGCGTCGATCGACTCGAGTCGGTCGAGGCGCTTCACAATGTCGTCGTTCACCGCATCCTCTCCACGCAGACCATATCATCATTCCACTGGAATCTATCACTTTGCGTTGATACACGTTCAGATAATTTCGCATAGTGCAGATTCCGCCGCAGCATAGAAGAAGAGGACCGGAGGGGACATGGCATTTGATCGGGAAGTGGACCTGCTGGTGGTGGGGACAGGCGCGGGTGCGCTGGTCGCGGCGTTGCGCGCGGCCAAGGCGGGCGCCGAGGTGCTGGTGGTCGAGAAGGGGGCGCTGTGGGGCGGCACCTCCGCCACCTCGGGCGGCGGCATCTGGATTCCGGGCAGCCATCTGGCGGCGCAGGCCGGCCACCCCGACGACCTCGACGAGGCGTTCGGCTATGTCCGCCGGCTGACCGCGCCGAACGTCAGCGACGAGCAGATCCGTGCCTATGTCGACAATGCGCACCGCATGCTCGAATGGGTCGAGCGCGAGGCCGACGTCCACTATGCCGCGCTTCCCTATCCCGATTATTATCCCGAGACCGAGGGCAGCCGCGAAGGCTATCGCACCCATCTGATGCCGGGCGAGGTCGACGCGCGGACGATGGACCGCGCCGCATTCGACACGATGCAGCGCGCCTCCCCCGCCGCGAGCCTGTGGGGCCGCATCAACTGGAAGCTGGCGGAGACCCACATGGTCCTGTTCCGGCCGAAGGGCTGGATGAAGGTGATCGTCAAGGTGATGGCCGGCTATTGGCTCGACATTCCGCAGCGGCTGCGCAGCCCGCGCGACCGGCGGCTGACGCTCGGCACCGCGCTGCTCGCCCAGCTCCGCAAGGCGCTCGACCGGACTGGCGCCGAGGTCTGGCTGGACAGCCCCCTGCTCGGCCTGATCGAGGAGAAGGGGCGGGTCGCGGGCGCGACCGTGCGGCACGACGGACGCGAGCTGCGGATCGGCGCGCGGCGCGGGGTGATCCTCGCCGCCGGCGGGTTCGAGCGCAACGCGGCGATGCGCGCGGCGCACCTGCCCGGCGCGCCCCAGCCGCAGGCGAGCGGATCGCAGGTCAACAACGAGGGCGACGCGCTGCTCGCCGCGCAGAAGCTGGGCGCCGCGGTGCGCAATCTCGATTCGGCCTGGTGGGCGCCGGTCTTCCGCATCCCCGGCGAGGATCGCGGACGGCTGTCGACGGTCGAGCGGGCGCTGCCCTATTCGATCATCGTCAACCAGGCCGGCCGCCGCTACGCCAACGAGGCGCTGTCCTACCACCGGTTCGGCGAGGCGATGATGGCGAAGAACGCGCCCGGCGCGGCCACCGACCCGAGCTGGCTGGTGTTCGACAGCCGCTATCGCGCGCGCTATCCGGCCGGTCCGGTGATCCCGGGCTTTCCCGACTGGATGCTGTCCGCGGCGGTGCGCAAGGTGCTGGTCAAGGCGCCGACGATCGAGGCGCTGGCGGCGAAGATGCAGGTCGATCCGACGGTGCTGCGCGCAACGGTCGATCGTTTCAACATGATGGTCGCGCAGGGCCGCGACGAGGATTTCGGCCGTGGCGACGCCGCCTATGACCGGCTCTACGGCGATCCGCGGGTGGCGCCCAATCCGACCCTGGGTTCGCTCGCCGAGGCGCCCTTCTACGCCATCCCGATCCACCTCGGCGACATCGGCACCAATGGCGGCCTCGTCACCGACGGCACCGGACGGGTCCTGTCCGAGGGGGGCGGCGCGATCCCCGGCCTCTATGCGGTCGGCAACCTCGCCGCCTCGGTGATGGGCTATTCCTATCCGGGCGCCGGCGCGACGCTGGGGCCGGCGATGACCTTCGGCTGGCTGGCGGCGGCCGATGCGGTGCGCGCCAACGAGCCGGGTTGAGCCTAAAATGATCCGTTCGTCCCGAGCGAAGTCGAGGGACGTTCGCTCTCGGAGCGTGTCTCGACTTCGCTCGACACGAACGGAATGTTCTGATCCGAAATGGATCCGATCAGCCGAGCGCCTGGCGCAGCGCCGCCGCCGCCACTGCGACCGCCTCGTCGGCGATCGGGGCGATGCCGAAGAAGCTCGCGAAGCCGTGGATCGCGCCCGGGAAGTCGTGCAGGTCGACCGGAACCCCGGCGGCGCGCAGCTTCGCGGCATAGGCGGCGCCTTCGTCGTGCAGCGGATCGTTACCGGCGAGGATGATCGTCGCGGGGGCGACGCCCGTCACATCGGCGGCGCGGATCGGCATGGCCAGCTCGTGTGGGTCGCCCGCGCCGAGATAGGCGTCCCAGAAGAAGGCCATCATCTCGTTGGTCAGGAAGCCGCCCGCGGCATTGGCCCGATAGGACGGCGTCGTGAAATCATTGTCGATCACCGGATAGAACAGGACCTGCGCGCGTGGGGCGCCCGCGCCACCGCGCAGCGCCAGCGCCGCCGCCGCGGCGAGGTTGCCGCCGGCGCTGTCGCCGACCAGCGCAAGCCGGCCGGCATCGACGCCGAAGCCCGCCGCCCTGGCCGCCAGCCCCTTCACCGCCGCTATGCAGTCGTCGACCGGCGCCGGGAAGCGATGCTCGGGCGCGAGGCGATAGGCGACCGACAGCACCGCGCAGCCCGCGTCGCGCGCCAGAACGCGCGCCAGCCCGTCATGCGTGTCGAGCGTGCCGACCACCCAGCCGCCGCCATGGAACAGCACCGCGACCGGCAGCGTCTCGCCCGGGCGGGGATGGTAGAGCCGCGCCGCGATCGGGCCGGCGGCGCCGTCCACCTCCACGTCACGCACCTCGGCGATCTCGACCGGCGCGGTCGGGAAGGGATTGTCCATCAGCGCGCGCATCGCCGTCGCCTCGAGCGGGTCGGGCAAGGCGAAGCCGCTCGCCGCCATCGCCTCAATCATTTGCTGCAAGACCGGATCAATCACTTTATTCCCCTCTCCTGATGCCGGACCCGCTGCCCGACGAATATCCCGACATGCCCGGCGTGCTCGCCGCGCTGTTCGCCAGCCTGCTCGACGAGGAGCCATGGTCGGCCTTCCTCGAACGGCTGGGCGAGGCCTCCGGCGCGACCTGGGCCACGCTGATCCTCACCCCGCGCCAGGCCGACCAGCCTGGTATGATCCTGACCCCCAACGCCGATCCGGGCGTCGGCGCCGACTATAACAGCCGCCTGTTCGCCGAGGATCCGTTCGTCGGCCTGCCCGAGGGCAAGGTCGCGCGTTTCCGCGATTTCGTGCCGGCCACCACGCTCGACCGCAAGACCGCCTTCCGCGCCTTCCTCGAACAGACCAGCGACGAGATCCTCGGCGTCGACATCGGCGAGGCGAGCCGGCTCGAGCTGCGACTGCGGCTGACCCGCGCCGCCGACCGGCCGCGCTTCGAGCCTGCCGACCGCCGCCGGCTGGAGAAGCTGGTTCCCCATCTCCGCATCGCGCTGGCACTGTTCGAGCGGCTCGCGGCTGGCGAAACCGAGCAGCGCATCTATGCGGGTGCGGTCGCCCAGATGGCGGTCGGCGTGATCATCCTCGACCGGCGCGGCAAGGTGCTGCGCCTCAATCCGCCGGCCTCGACCATCCTGGCGGAGCAGGACGGGATCGCGCTGCGCGGCGACGCCCTGGCCTTCGACGATATGGAGATCGGCCGCCAGCTCCAGGCGCGCCTCGCCCGCAGCGACGAGAACGGCCCGCTGACGCTGCGGATCGAGCGCCCGTCGGGCACCGGCGACCTGCTGCTGGTGGTCGGCCAGGCGCCGGCCCCCGAATTCGTGTCGGCGGGCGGCGGTCCGGCGGCGGTGCTGTTCCTGACCGATCCGACCCACGGGCCACGCATCTCGGCCGAGGCGATCCGCGACCTGCTCGGCCTGACCCAAAGCGAGGCGGCGGTGGCCGCGCATCTCGCCGAGGGGCTGGCGCCGGCCGAGGTGGCGGCCCGGCTCGGCATCTCCGCCAACACCGTGCGCGCGCACCTGCGTTCGATCTTCGGCAAGACCGGGGTCAAGCGCCAGAGCCAGCTCGTCCAGCTCGTGCATCAAAGCCTGCCCAGCCTGTCGCGCCCCGCGCCCTAGAGCATCGTGCGGTTTATCTGGACCGCTCATCCCGAGGAGCCATCGAGCGAAGGCGAAATGGCATCTCGAAGGACATGATATCCTTCGAGACGGGCCTTCGCCGAGGCCAGTCCCTCCTCAGGATGAGCGGACGGATGCGTCACATCAAACGCTCGATGCTCTAGAGGTCCAAGGGCGGGAAGGACGACAGCAGCGCCGAATCGACGAGCTGCGCCTGTCCGTTCACGCCCGCGGCGCGGTTCGACATCAGGAACAGCGCGACCTCCGCGATATGCTGCGCGGAAAGGCCGCCGCGATAGCCGGGATGCGAAAGCTCCTCGGCGAGGGCGTCGTCCTGCGCGATCCCGTTCATCGGGGTCAGCACCATGCCGGGGCAGACCGCGTTGACGCGCAGCCCCTTGTCGGCGAAGGCGCGCGCCGCCGAACGAACCAGCCCGACCAGGCCGTGCTTCGACGTCGCATAAGCCGCCGCCTCGGAGAAGCCGATCAGGCCGGCCGCCGACGCGGTGACGACGCAGGCCCCGCCCGGCCGCAACCGCGCCAGCGCGAGCTGCAGCCCCAGGAAGGCGCCGCGCAGGTTGACCGCGATCAGCTTGTCGAACAGCGCCGTCGTCACCTGCTCGAACGGGACATAGGGCTGCAGCATGCCGGCGTTGAGGAAGGCATGGTCGATGCCGCCATAGTCGCGCTCGGCGGCGTCGAACATCGCCTGGTTGTCGGCCTCGCTCGCGATATCGGCGGTGACCGCAGTCGCGCGGCCGCCGGCCTCCCGGATCAGCGCCGCCGTCGCGGCGGCGCCTTCCCCGTTCAGGTCGGCGACGACCACCGCGGCGCCCTCGGCGGCGAAACGACGGGCGGCGGCGCGCCCGATGCCCGATCCCGCGCCGGTGACGAGGGCGACCTGGCCCTCGAAGCCGCCCCCGCTCATTCCGCGGCGACCGCCGCCTGCTGCGCCTGGGCGCGGAAATGCGGGATCACCTTGGTGCCGATGTTGCGGATCGTCTCCAGGATCGACGCGTGCGGGACGGTGCCCATCTGGAACAAGAACAGCACCTCGTCGGCGCCGGCCTCCTGCAGCCGGGTCACGTAGCGGATGCAGTCGTCGGCATTGCCATAGGCATCCTCGGCGACCGAATAGTTGCTGGTATGCTCGTCGCCGATCGTGATCTTCTCTTCGGAGAGATAGGCGACGACCGCCTCCTTGCCCTGGTTCAACGCGGCCTCCTGCTCCTCCGCCGACAGGTCGTCGGTCGACGGCTTGGGGCCACCCTGGTACCAGTGGGCGATCGCCTCGGCAAAGAAGCGCTGGCCGCGCAGGCCGATGCGGCGCGCCTCGTCGCGGTCGTCAAGCACGCAGGCCGCGCAGAAGGCGGCGAGATGCTCGGTCGGCACCACGCCGACCTGGTCCTCGACCTTCCGGTTGCGGAAATTCTCGCGATAGACGGCGTTCTTGCGGGCGATCTCCTCGGGACCCGAGAAGCCCAGCACCAGCGCGCCGATGCCGCGCTTGCCGGCCAGCTCGAGCGTCGCTTCGCGGGTGCAGGCATAATAGAGCGGCGGATGCGGCGTCTGCAGCGGCTTCGGATGGATCGGCCGACGCGGGATCTTGATGTACTTGCCGTCATGCTCGATCTCGTCCTGCGTCATGATCTTGGGGATCAGGTACATCGACTCGTCGATCATCGGCTGCAGCTCGGCCAGGTCGTAGCCGAAGGTGCCGGCCTCCTGCTGGGTGCCGCCCTTGCCCATGCCGAAATGGACGCGGCCGCCCGACAGGATGTCGAGGGTGGCGATCCGCTCGGCCACCTTGACCGGGTGGTTCATCGCCGGCGGCAGGCAGACGACGCCATGGCCGATACCGATCCGGCTGGTCTTGCCGGCGAGGAAGGCCAGCATCGTCTCCGGCGCCGACATATGGGCATATTGGGTCAGCGCGGTATGCTCGACGCACCAGACGTTGTCGAAGCCGACCTGTTCCGCGAGCATCACCTGCTCGACGATCTCGTTGAAGCAGCGCACCTCCGATTCGGGGGACGTGTCCGCCATCTGCGCTTCGTAGATGATCGAGAATTTCATGACGTTCGCTCTCCTTGACCCGCCGATATCCGGCAGCATGGAGGCGAAACTACAGGGCGCCGGATCGGCCGGCATCGTCTGTTCAGACTATGCCGGCACCCTGCCTGCGCCAGCCGGCCCGCCCGCCAGGATGCGGTCGCGCGCCATCGCGCAATAATCGGGGTTCAGCTCGATCCCGACGAAGCGCCGGCCCTCGGCCCGCGCGACCAGCCCGGTGGTCCCCGCGCCGAAGAAGGGATCGAGCACGACGCCGCCCGCCGGGCTGCCGGCGCGGATGCAGGGCGTGATCAGCGCCGGCGGGAAGACCGCGAAATGCGCGTCGCGATATTTGCCGAGCGGCACCGACCAGACGGTGCGCCGGTTGCGGCCGAGCGGGTGGAAGGCCTGGTCCCAGCGGCCGTCATGGAGGTTGGCGTCGCCGCCGTTCTTGCCCCGCTCGGGCGTACCGCCGCGCCGGCCGAAATGGCCGCGCCCGCCACGCATCCGGCTGTCGGGGCCGAAGGTGCGGTGCGGCTCGCGGATCGCATCGGCGTCGTAGCGATAGTCGTCGGTCTTGGAGAGCAGGAAGACATATTCATGGTCGTGGGTCGGCCGCCGCTTGTTAGAATGCGGCATCGCGTTGGGCTTGTGCCAGACGATGTCGGAGCGGAGCTTCCAGCCGTCCGCGACCAGGGCCAGCGCGACCCGCCACGGCATGCCGAGCAGCACGCCGCCCGCATATTTGTCGCCGAGGTTCAGCCACAACGTCCCGTCGTCGCGCAGCACCCGGCGTAGCGCGCGGAACACCGCGACCAGCGCCGCGACATAGGCGTCGGGGTCGGGCTCGATGCCGATCTGGCCGTCGACGCCATAGTCGCGCTGGCCGTAATAGGGCGGGCTGGTCACCGCGACATGCGCCGATCCGGCCGGCATCGCATCGAGCGCGGCCCGCGCCGATGCACGGACGATCAGGTCCGCCGCGGCCCAGTCGGCCTGCCCCAGCGCTACCGGATCGAGGATCGGGATCGCCGCCGCGCAGCCCTCGATCCCGCCCCCGGTCCCGCTCATTCGGCGTCGGGCTGGACCGACGGGTGCGCCTGGCGGAACGCCTCCAGCCCGGCGCATTCGGCGTCGATGGCGAGCAGCGTCGGGAAGGCGTCGATCGCGCAGTTCAGCCGCCGCGCGTTGAACAGCTGCGGCACCAGGCAGCAATCCGCCATGCTCGGCGCGTCGCCATGGACGAAGCGACCGCTGCGTCCGCTGCCGGCGACGAACGCTTCGAGCCGGCCGAGCCCGTCCTCGACCCAGTGGCGATACCAGGTATCGACCTCGTCCTGGTCGTGGCCCAGTTCATGCTTGAGGTAGCGCAGCACCCTCAGGTTCGCGAGCGGATGGATGTCGCAGGCGACCAGCAGCGCCGCGGCGCGGACATAGGCGCGCTCGGCGAGTCCTTGCGGCAGCAGCGGCGGATCGGGCTGGCGCTCCTCCAGATATTCCATGATCGCGACCGACTGGACGATCAGCCCGTCCTGATCCTCGATCGCCGGGATCAGTCCCTGCGGACTGACGTCGCGGCGGAAGGCCGGCAGCGGATCGGGCTTGACCAGGTGGACCGCCTGCTGCTCGGCGGCGATGCCCTTGAGATTGAGCGCGATGCGCACGCGATAGGCGGCCGAGGAGCGGAAATAGCTGTACAGTTTCATGTGTTACCTTCCCGCCGCGATCCTTAGCGGCGCGCGGCGACGCTGTCATCGCCCGGCGAACGCCACAAATGATTGTGCGCCCGCCCCGACCTCCCTATAGCGGCGCGGCGTCGGGGAGTGGCGCAGGCTGGTAGCGCATCTGGTTTGGGACCAGAGGGTCGCAGGTTCGAATCCTGTCTCCCCGACCATTGTCAGAAAATTATGTTAAATCAGCATTTTAACCGATTTCTGACGCAGCATGACGTAGCACATAAACCTAGCACTCTGATCCTCAGCTTTCGCTCCATCACAGATCGCGATCGATCCATTTAGGATTGATTCGGGAGGCGTCGCCCTTGCGTCCGATTCAGAATGAGCGAATTGGTCCTGTCATCCTGAGATAGCGATGAAGCGTCGTAACCCCGCCTCACAAGGTCCGGGCGAGTTTCTCGGCCGACTTTCTGCCGTATGTCCGATTATCTTAGATCGTCAGGCAGCGTGAGGTGGGGGAGCCTTGACCGTATGTTCTCCACAAAATGCCCATACCCTGGATAGAGGTAGCTCCAATAAACTCGTCGACCATCGTTGGACTGAATGAACCAATAGCTGGTAGCAGTCTTTCCGGCGGCGGTAATATCCTCCCATCGAATGTGCGTGCGAGGTCGTCCCAAGGTCGGACCGAAAAGCCGACACGGCCCATTCACACCTGTCATATCCCAGCTAACGTCATGTATGTGGACCAGAGAAGGGCTCATAAAAGCCGCAAGAGCAATGCCGATTGCGGAGCAAATTACCCCTGGCATGACAATGCCATTTAGTAGCGATGCCAGCCCTAAAATGGCCAAAGCCACCCCTAGCAATGTTATCGCTGCGGCACTGATTTTGCCGGGAGCAATGCTACCCTCCACGGTCAACAGCTTGTCCGGTGGCCGCCGATAATTTACCCGCGCCCAAAAAGCCGTAGCCAAGCCGACGATCACAGCGATTATCACATAATGCACTAGCTTCCTTTCAAGCGCCTTGAGGAGGAGATTGCTATCTTAGGTTCGTGAGTGCCCGCAATGGCATGCCATCCGCCTTTCGATCCATTGCGGTGGTTGATGTGCGGAGAGGGGTGGAAAGCCGCTTCAGTTCTCAGGCGCTTGGTGCATTGGAAGATGGCGAGCCATGCGTGCTTCTAGAAGTCGGACCAAGTCAGAGCCCATAAATTCGTAATCGTCTGGTATATTGAGGCAAATCATACGCTTATTGCCGAGAGCGTCGCGAAAACGTTTCTGAACCTTGGCGCGGTGAGATCGCTCCATAACCACGATGAAATCCGCCCATTCGACCAGTTCATTTGTCAGTGGGTTTTCTGCGTCGTTGTTCGTGCCTGCCGATGCCACCTCAATATCCTTGCGAGTGGAAAACACTTGCTCAGCGGTAGGGCTTCGAAGCCGGTTCTGACTGCAAACAAACAAGAAGCGTTTCATTCTATTTCTCCAGCGATCTTCCGATCCTATAGAATGGGCGAAAGCCTACAACCGGCCCGCTTCCCGCCGTTCGATCCGAAATGGCAAATGTCTGGAACGGGCGGATTGCTGTCCGTCCGTTTACGGGCGGCTCAACGTGAAACCTGCCGTCTCCTCGGTTAAACGGCCGTCGCCACCAACTTTGTCAGAGATGCGATGGGTCAAGGCTGCTCCAATGACCGTGAGCGCAGTCCAATCGGGGTTATGCTCCTGCGCGTTCCAAATCATGCGAATGACAGCATCGTCGCGGATTGGGTATCGGTCGGTTTGGAAGATGGCACTTCCCGGACAAGCGCCATGGCCTGCCGCGTACCAACGCCGGTTTGATGGCGTGTCGATAATCCACACGGCTCCGTCAGCCTCACCACTGAAAGCTTCGTCAAAAATAATCTTCACGTCCATACCGGCCCCCAGCAACCCCGCTCCATGATGTCCGCTTTCGGTCATCGAAGAAAGTTAGGTTAATGTCTGGGTTGGGTCGCTTCCGGCCGTTTGATCCACTCTGGTGAAATCGGGAATGGGGTGGAAAGCAATCATCCGAGGCGGCTTTTGTCCAACATATCCTCATAGTCTTGAACCATCTGTCGAAACCGCTTTTGGGCACCCCTGATCTGACGCCTGCACCACTCGACAAAGCCGATCAGGAATAAAGCCGCCACCATCAGCGTTAATGATAACTCGGACTCTCAGACCAGCAGTGCGGCCGCCAAAATGATTACAGCGTTAAGCCAACCCATGACGACATAGAAGGTCATCAACTGCCAAAAGACCGGGGCGATTGGGGTCGGCCACTTCCCGGGTCGAAAGTGATCTTGTTGAAGAAGCTGAACATGGCCTAGCTTCCATCCATCAGGCTACGGGTTTTCGCAAACGGTCATCGACCAGCACCTTTCGATCCGTTCCGGCGCGGCTAGATTGAAAGTGATCGTGCCTCTTTAGAGGCACCCCACCATCAAAGGAGAACAGGATAGGAAGCTACCCCAGGCGGGCGAACAGCCGGTCCGCGTGCGACCAGTCGATCGCCGCCATATAGGCATCCACATAGGCGCCGGCCTTCGCCCCATAGTCGATCGCATAGGCATGTTCGTACATGTCCAGCGCCAGCAGCGGGGTGCCGCCCGCCAGCGTCGCCATATGGTCGGCCGCCCATTGGTTGACGAGGCGCCGGTCGCGGTTGCTCCACGTCAGCAGCACCCAGCCCGATCCCCCGCCCAGTGCCTTGCCGATCGCACCGAACTCGGCCGCCCATCGGCCATGGCTGCCGAAATCCCGCTCGATCGCGGCAGCGAGCGCAGTTCCCGGCCGGGTCGGCCGGCCGAGGGCCGCGAAATAGAGTTCGTGCAGGATCATCGAGTTCCAGGCGATCAGCTCCTCGCGCTTCAGGCCGTTGATCGTGAACCCCGGCGCGGCGGCGGGGTCGAGGGCGGCGAACGCCTGCCGGATCGCCCCCAGCCGCTTGACCGCGCCGGCATAATTATTGTCGTGGTGGCTGGTCAGCAATTTCGCCGACAGGCCGGGAACGGCGGTCGGGTCGAACGGCAAGGGCTGGGGCGTGAACGCATCGGCCGGTGCCTGGGCCAGCGCGGGCAGGCCGGCTGCCGCGCCGGCGGCAACGGTCGCCGCCATCAGGGTTCTGCGATTCATCGACATGCGAAGGCCCTTCCCTAGATCATACCGAAGAGGTGCAGCGCGATGCCCGCCGCCGAGGTCATCGCCAGCGTCGTGAAGGCCCCGGCCTTCCACCGGAACATCGCGACGACCGCCGCGAGGCACAGCAACGACGCCCAGAGGTCGATGCTCGCCACCCGCGGCAGATCGACCGCGAGCGGGCCCGCCGTCAGCCGGACCGTCTGCCGGAACAGCGTATGGAAGGCGAACCAGATGGCGAGGTTCAGGATGACCCCGACGACCGCCGCCGTGATCGCCGACAGCGCGCCGGCCATCGCCCGATTGCTCCGCATCCGTTCGATGAACGGCGCGCCGAGGAAGATCCACAGGAAACAGGGCGCGAAGGTCACCCAGGTCGCGAGCAGGCCGCCCAGCGTCCCGGCGAGCAGCGGCGACATCCCGGTCGCCTCGCGATAGGCGCCGAGGAAACCGACGAACTGGAGCACCATGATGAGCGGGCCGGGCGTCGTCTCGGCCATGCCGAGGCCGTCGAGCATCTCGCGCGGCTGCAGCCAGTGATAGGTCTGCACGGCTTCCTGCGCGACATAGGACAGCACCGCATAGGCACCGCCGAACGTCACCATCGCCATCGACGAGAAGAAGAGCGCGATCTGGGAGAAGACGTCGTCCCGGCCGAGCAGGACGAGCAGCAGCGCCACCGGCACCAGCCACAGCGCCAGCCAGACGAGCGCGTCGACGAGCGTGCGGGCCAGCGTCGGCGTGGCGTGGGCGGGCAGTTCCTCGCCCAGCAGCGTGTCTTCGTCGGCGACGATCGCGCCGCCCGCGGCCTTGTGGCCGCCCCCGACCGCGAAGGCCGGCACGCCCCTGCGCCCGCCGACGAAGCCGATGACGCCGGCCCCGACGACGACCAGCGGGAACGGCGCGGAGAACAGGAACAGCGCCACGAACGCCGTCGCGGCGATGGCGATCATGACCGGGTTCTTCAGCGCCCGGCCGGCGATCCGCAGCACCGCCTGCACGACGATCGCGAGCACCGCCGCCTTGAGCCCGAAGAACAGCGCGGCGATGATGCCCAGCCGTCCGTAGAGCACGTAGATCCAGCTCAGCGCCATGATCGACACGACGCCCGGCAGGATGAACAGCAGCCCGGCCATCACCCCGCCGCGCCGCTTGTGGAGCAGCCAGCCGATATAGGTGGCCAGCTGCTGCGCCTCGGGCCCGGGGAGCAGCATGCAATAGTTCAGCGCGTGCAGGAACCGGTGCTCGCCGATCCAGCGCTTCTCCTCGACCAGCACGCGATGCATCACCGCGATCTGGCCGGCCGGCCCGCCGAAGGACAGCAGCGCGATCTTCGCCCAGACCCGGAAGGCCTCGCCGAGGGTCGCCTGGGCGGGGCGGGCGACCGCCGCGGCCGGCGCGGCGGCGGCGGTCATGGACGCGCCTCCCGCGGCTTGTGGGCATCCCAGTCATGCGTCTCCGCGCGCGCGTCGCGGCACCAGCGGTACAGCGCGTCATAGATCGGCAGGCCGGCTTCGAGCTGCTGGTCGTCGTCCGCATGGAGGCGCGACAGGCCGAGCGACAGCGCGACCAGCCCGGCGGCTTCGGGAACCAGGTCCGGCCGGCCGGTGTCGGCGCCGCGCACCACCTCCGCCAGATAGGCGAGCGCGGGCAGGTCGCCCAGGCCGAATTCCTCGACCATCACGTCGAAGGTGCAGCGTTCGCCGCGATGGCTCCAGAACACGTCGTCATGCTGGAAATCGAACGGCGTCGCGTTCAGGCGATCGGCCACCGCCATCACCTCGGCCGGCACGACGAACAGGAAACGGGCGCCGGGGTCGACAAAGCGGCGGATCAGCCATGGGCAGGCGATCCGGTCGACCTTCGGCCGCGCGCGCGTCACCCAGAGCGTCTGACCGCCGGCCTGGCGCGACGGCAGGCGATCGGTACGGACCAGCGGATGCCGCCCGTTCCGCCAGGCGGCATGTCCGCCCTCCAATATCTCGGCGGCGATGCCGTCGCTGCGCAGCCAGGCGGCGACGCCCTGGCTCAGCGGCCCGCCATCCTCGTCGATGATGACGGCCGACCGGCCGGCGAGGGCCCTTCCCCATTCCGACACCTCGGCCGCGCGGCGGGGAATCGATCCGGGGATCAGCCTTTCGTCGCCGATGCCGGCGCGGAGATCGATGAGGGCGGGGGATGAGGGGGTGCCGATGAGGCGCGTCAGCTTGTCGACGGAAATGCTGTTCAGTGCAGGCATGGAGCGTCCCTACCAGAGTCGGACGCGATATTTCGGCATGCCGCCTCGTGGGGCTATCGCATTCCCCATTCCTTCTCCTTCCCCGAAACGGCCGGCGGAGTCAACGCAGGGAACGAATGCGCCGCCGCCGCGACGATCGCGTGAAAATGATTTGCCGGGGTTGGACCCTCTGTCGCGTTCGGGCGTTACGGCCGCGGTATGGGAGGCGTTGTGTGATGGGGCCAGTTGCTGGGCGTATCCTGGTGGTCGAGAATGATCTCATGCTCAACCACATGCTCCGGCAGATGCTGGAGGACCTGGGCTTCTTCGTGCTGACCGCGGCGTCGGCCGAGGCCGCGCGCCATGCCATCGACACGGTCAGCCTCGACGTCATTCTCGCCGACATGGCGCTGGGAACGGGCTCCGACGGCCTGTCCGTCGCCCGCGCGGCGCTGGAGAAGAACCGCCAGCTCCGCGTGGTGATCGCCTCGGGCCATCCGGCTCCCGCCGACCTGACGCAGGGCATGGCCTTCCTCCAGAAGCCCTTCACCGTCGCCGAGCTCGCGCGGATGGTGCAGAACTAAGGACTTCCCCTCGCTCCGTCGTTCGCGCGAGAGCGGATCTTTCGCTGGGATTATCGTCAAAGGCGATTGCCGGACGGCTGTTCGCGAAGTGCCCGCGCGGCCTCCAAAAGGAATGGCCCTCGCTCCGGGGGCGGGGAGCGAGGGCCGACCTGGCGTTCGTCACGCAGGCGGGGCGTGATTGGTTTCTCGAGCAACAGGGGGGAATCCCGAGAAGATCACGACCGCTGGAAAGGCTTTTAGGGGGTCCAACCTGTCGCCTTTATGAACGACGGGGCTAATTCCGGGGCCCCTTCGGGCGTGGGTCGTCCCATTTGAACGCTTTGTCGGAAATGGCCACCCCGAAGCGCTGATTCGTCAGCCGGACGGTCGAGCGGCCGTTCTGCGCATCGAGCACTGTCCACCCCTGGAGCGCGAGGCCGCCGGGCCCCGCGCCCCTGGCGAAGACGATCGTGATCGTGCCGAACTCGGGATGCTTGCCGTCGCGCGCCTCGACCGTGATCGTACCCGGGATCGTCGAGGGCACCACCTTGGCGAAGCGGCTCATGTCGCGGCGCGGGTCGATCAGCACCGACAGCGGCGAGTTGCCGACCGGCCAGCGCGACACCTGCCGCACCGAATAGTCGATCATCGTCAGCGCCTTGCCGTCGCCGACGATCAGCAGCGGCACGCCCTTCTGATATTCGAAGCGGACCTTGCCCGGCTGGCGCAGGGTCAGCGTGCCCGACAGCGACTTGCCGTTGCGGTCGGTCTGGACGAAGTCGGCGGTCATCGTCGTGATCCCGCGCAGATGCGCGGCGACCTGGTCGAGCGAGGCGGTCTGCGCCATGGCGGGGGCCGCCGCCGCGATCGCGGCGGGAAGCAGGGAAAGGAAAAGCGGGCGCATGCGGCTCCTGTCGATATCGTCGTTTCGGCGGCCCTTATGCCCAAGCGCCGCTGAATTGGGAATGAAGCGCGCCAACGCCGCGCGCGCCGCGATGTTTCCTTCTATATATCGGCCCGAATGGACAGGAGACCACTGACCGACGCCGAAGGGGCGCTCGTCCGATCGATGTTCGGGGACGCGGTCGATACCGGCCGCGTCACGATCCGCCGCGCCCGCTGGTGGCCGTTCCAGCCGCCAAACGTGCTGATGGCGCCCGACGGCCATCTCTGGTGCCACCCCGCCGGACCGCTGTGGCGCGACTGCTATGCCGCCGCGTCGCTCTCGATGCAGGCGCTGTTCGTCCATGAAATGACCCATGTCTGGCAGGCGCAGCGCGGCGGCCGCTGGTACCTGCCGCTGATGCGCCATCCCTTCTGCCGATATGCCTATACATTGCAGTCGGGCAAGCCCTTCGCCCGCTACGGCATCGAGCAGCAGGCCGAGATCGTCGCCGATGCCTTCCTCCTCGCACGCGGCGTCGCGCGGCCCGGCAAGCCGGGGCTGGAGGCGTACAAGGCGGTGCTGCCATTCGAGGCCCCCCTCCCTTGAAGGGAGGGGAACGAGGATGACGCTCTTCCGCTTCCCCCTCGCAGCGGCTAGAGCGGCGCGATGACCCCCACCGGACTGCTCGGCGGCAGCTTCAACCCGGCGCATTACAGCCACCGCCACATCAGCCTGTTCGCGATCGAGGCGCTCGGGCTGGAGGAGATGTGGTGGCTGGTGTCGCCCGGCAATCCGCTCAAGGCCGGCACTCCCGACATGGCCCCGCTCGCCGCCCGCTACGCCTCGGCGGCGCGGATGGCGCGGCGCGCGCCGATCCGCCCGACCGCGATCGAGGCGCGGCTCGGCACGCGCTACACCGCCGATACGCTCCGCAAGCTCGTCCGCCGCTACCCGAAGCGCCGCTTCGTCTGGATCATGGGGGCCGACAATCTCGCCCAATTCGACCGGTGGCAGGACTGGCGCGGCATAGCGCGCAGGGTGGTCATTGCCGTCGTCGCCCGTCCGGGTTATGATGACGGCGCCCGCGCTTCGAGGGCGATGGGCTGGCTGCGGCATTTCGTCCGGCCCGCGGCCAAGGCGAAAGACTGGACGAGCTGGAGACCGCCGGCCCTCGTGCTGCTGCACTTCTATCCTGATCGCGGTTCCGCAACGCGGCTCCGGGCCAAGGACCCAGGCTGGCACCTTTCCCACAGCAACAGAGGCTTGCGCGACAGGTTGACGCGCCGGCCGCTACCCTAGGAGGTACATTGACCGCCACCGACAGCATCAGGCCCAGAGACGCCTCTGCCGCCAGGGATGCCGACCCTTCGGACAAGCTGCATCAGCTTGTGCTGAAATCGCTCGACGACGACCAGGCGATCGAGACCGTCTCGATCCCGCTCGCGGGCAAATCGTCGATCGCCGACCATATGGTGATCGCATCGGGCCGTTCGACCCGACAGGTCGCCTCGATGGCGACCAAGCTGGCCGACAGGATCAAGAGCGAGACGGGCCGCGCGGTCCGGATCGAAGGCCTGCCGACGGCCGACTGGGTGCTGATCGACGCGGGCGACGTGATCGTCCACCTGTTCCGCCCCGAGGTCCGCAGCTTCTACAATCTCGAACGGATGTGGAATTTCGGCGACGCGCCCGCGCCCGTCGCGGTCCAGGGCTGATCCGGCAGGGCAGCGGCAGGGAGGCCCTGAACCACATTGCTGCTGCACATCGTCGCGCGGGGCAGGATCGGCCGGGGTCCCGAGGCCGAGCTGGTCGACCGCTACATGAAGCGGATCGGCTGGCCGACCCGCATCACCGAGCTGCCCGACACCGGCGGCCGCGTGCCGCCGCGCGATCCCGGCACCGTCCTCGTCATGCTCGACGAGAAGGGCGAGCAGCTCGGCTCGATGGCGTTCGCCGAGAAACTCGGCCGCTGGCGCGACGACGGCCGGCGCGAGGTCCGCTTCCTGATCGGCGCCGCCGACGGCTTCGACGAGGCCCAGCGCCGCGAGGCCGACCTGCTCTTCGCCTTCGGCAAGGCGACCTGGCCCCACCTGCTCGCCCGCGCGATGCTCGCCGAACAGCTCTGGCGCGCGACCAGCATCCTCGCCGGCCACCCCTATCATCGGGAAGGGTGATGCAGGCAGCCTTCCAAAATCCGCCCCGGAACGGGGAGGGCGTTGAAGCTTTGGCTGGCCCCCGGCCAGCCAAGTTTGTGTCCGGGGGATGCAAACTCGCTTCAACGCATGCGAAGCATGGTGGAGGGGGCGACGGCGCAGCCGGCGCTGACGCGCCGCCCCTCCACCGGCTTCGCCGGTCCCCCTCCCCGTTCCGGGGAGGAATGATTATTGTAGCGGTCGCTACAATGCTCGCCATTCCCGCTTACGCCCTGTCGCGCGACCCCGGCGTCGCCGAGCAGCAGCGCGCGCTCGCGGCAGCGAAGCGCGACGCGTCGGCCGCCGAGCGCCGCGCCGCCGACCTCGAGCACCGGGCGAAGGCGATGACCCGCGCCGCCGACCGCGCCCGCGCCGAGCAGGCCGCCGCCGCCGTCGCGATCCAGGCGTCGGAAGCACGGATCGCCGCCGCCGAGGCGCGGGTCGGCATCGTCGACCGGCTCCGCGCCCGCCAACGGGCCCGCCTCGCCGAGCGGCAGGGACCGATCGTGCGGCTGACCGCGGCGCTCCAGACGATGGCGCGCCGCCCTGCCGCGCTGGCGCTGGTCCAGCCCGGATCGGTCGATGACATGGTCCATGTCCGTGCCCTGCTGGGATCGGCACTGCCCGAGATCCGCGCCCGCACCGCCGGGCTTCGCGCCGAAGTGGCGCGCGGCGACGCGCTGCGCCGCTCGGCCGGGCTGGCGGTCGCCGACCTGCGCCGCGAGCAGGACCAGCTCCGCATCCGCCGCACCGCGCTCGCCCGGCTCGAAGCCGACCAGCGCCGCCGCTCTCAGGGGCTGGTCGACGACGCGATGGCCGAACAAGACCGGATGATCGCGATGGGCGAGAAGGCGAAGGACATCGCCGAGCTGATCGAGGAGCTCGGCGAACAGTCCGACATCCGCACCCGTCTCGCCAGCCTGCCGGGCCCACGCCTGCGCCCGCCGCTGCCCGGCCGCGCCGCGCCACCGCCGCCGTCCGAGCTGGCCAGGCTGTCGGCGATCGCGCAGGCGCCGCCGCCCTATCGCCTGCCGGTGCGCGGCCGGCTCGTCTCGGGGATGGGCGAGTTGTCCGACTCGGGCGTCCGCGCGCGCGGGCTGACCCTGGCGGCGGCGCGCGGTGCGCAGATCGTTTCGCCCGCCGACGGCCGGATCGCCTTCGCCGGCCCGTTCCGCAGCTATGCCGGCATCGTCATCATCGACCATGACAATGGCTGGTCGACACTGATCACCGGGCTCGGCCGGGTCGCCGCCAAGGTCGGCGCGGAGGTGATCCAGGGCAGCCCGCTGGGCGTCGCGGATGGCGGAAATCCGCGCATCACGGTCGAGCTGCGGCACGCCGGACGGCCGATCGACATATTGCCGCTGCTGACCCGCGGATGAGCCGCGGCCGGGGCCGCCATTGACCCGCAGCGCCCGGCCAACCATCTTGTCCGATGGTCGAAGCCGGGCAGGCGCCTATTTCGCACCCCGGCAAAAGCCTGTACGATGACGCCTTGTTTGGAGCGGGCTGATTTGATGACGAAGACCCTGTTGCGTTCCATCGGCCTGTTCGGCGCCGGTGTCATGGTTGCCACCCTCGCCCCCGCGATCGGCGCGGTCGACGTCGGCACCTACAAGGAGCTCGACCAGTTCATGAGCGTGTTCGAGCGGGTCCGCTCGGACTATGTCGACAAGGTCGACGACCGCACCCTGATCAAGGGCGCGATCGACGGCATGCTCGCCAGCCTCGACCCCCACAGCTCCTATCTCGACGCGCGCGACCGGCAGAACATGCGCACCCAGACGCAGGGCGCCTATGGCGGCCTCGGCCTGTCGGTCACGATGGAGGACGGCGCGGTCAAGATCATGACCGCTCAGGAGGACACCCCCGCGGCGAAGGCCGGCCTCAAGACCGGCGACTTCATCACCCATCTCGACGGCAAGCTGCTCTACGGCGGCACCCTCGACGAGGCGGTCGACCAGATGCGCGGCAAGCCCGGTACCAAGATCCTGATCACCGTCGTCCGTCCCGGCCGCGACAAGCCGTTCGACGTCTCGCTGACCCGCGAGCTGATCCAGCTCAAGCCGGTCAAGTGGGAGGTCAAGGACCAGGTCGGCATCATCAACATCAACACCTTCGTCAACGCCAACACCGGCGATTCGGTGCGCGCGGCGATCGCCGGCATCCAGAAGTCGCTGGGGCATGACCCGCTCGGCTATGTGATCGACCTGCGCTCCAACCCCGGCGGCCTGCTCGACCAGGCGATCGACGTGTCCGACATCTTCCTCGATCGCGGCGAGATCGTCTCCCAGCGCGGGCGCGAGAAGAACGACATCGAGCGCCGCTACGCGACGGCGAGCCCGCCCGACCTCGCCCACGGCCTGCCGATGATCGTGCTGGTCGATGCCGGCTCCGCCTCGGCCGCGGAGATCGTCGCGGGCGCGCTGCAGGACCAGAAGCGCGCGCTGGTGATGGGCGAGCGGACCTTCGGCAAGGGTTCGGTCCAGACCGTGCTCGAACTGTCCGACGACACCGCGCTCAAGCTGACCACGGCGCGCTACTACACGCCGTCGGGCAAGTCGGTGCAGGAGGGTGGGATCAAGCCCGACATCCTGGTGCCCCAGCTCAGCGATCCCGACTACAAGGACCGGCCGCGTCTGCGCGAGGCCGACCTGCGCCGCCACCTGATCAACGAGGCGAAGATCGACGACAAGGTGCTCGAGGATGACGGCAAGCCCGATCCGCGCTTCCAGCTCACTTCGGAGGCGCTGAAGAAGCAGGGGATCGACGACTTCCAGCTCGACTATGCGGTCAAGACCATCGCCCGCATGGCCCAGCCCCCGCTCCGCACCGCCCTCGCCGGCGCCAGGAGCGGCGCGCGCTAACAGAGCTCCACAACCCCCCTCCCTTGAAAGGGAGGGGGGTTCGGTTATACCCCCCCCATGACCGGTTTCGCCCAGGCGCGGCTCGCTGCGCTCCTCCTGCCTTCGGCGCTGATGCTGGGGGCGCTCGGCTCGCAATTCATCGGCGGGCTCTTCCCCTGCGAGATGTGCCATTGGCAGCGCTGGCCGCACGAGGCGGCGATCGCGCTGGCGCTGTTCGCCTTCCCGCTCGGCGACAAGCGGGCGGGGCGGATCGTCCTCGCGCTGGCGATCGTCGCGATCCTGGTCAGCGGCGCGATCGGCGTCTTCCATGCCGGCGTCGAATATCATTGGTGGCAGGGGATCACCCGCTGCTCGGCCCCGCCCACCGGCGGGTCGGAGGGCGACCTGCTCGCCGAGATCATGGCGACGCCGATGATCCAGTGTGACGTGCCGCAATGGACGCTGTTCGGCATCTCGCTCGCCGGCTTCAATGCGATCTTCTCGATCCTCGGCGGGCTCGCCATCATTGCCTTGTGGAAGCGCAAGCCGTGAACGCGGATGCGAATCGGAGGGCCGCGTCTTCGGCGGTCGCCAACGCGCAACAGCGCGCCGCGTCTTCGGTGGTCGCCAACGCGCAACAGCGCGCGGCGATGCTCCGCGTTGACCAGGCCGGCGAATATGGCGCGACGCGCATCTATGCCGGGCAGCTCGCGGTGATGGGCCAGCGATCGGCCGATGCCCGCGCGATCGCGCGCATGGCGGGGCAGGAGGCGCGCCACCGCGCGGTGTTCGACCGGATGACCGCCGAGCGCGGGGTGCGGCCGACCGCGCTTCAACCGCTGTGGAACGTCGCGGGCTTCGCGCTGGGCGCGGCGACGGCGCTGATCGGGCCCAAGGCGGCGATGGCCTGCACCGCCGCTATCGAGACCGAGATCGACCGCCATTATCGCGAGCAGCTCGAACAGATCGGCGACGGCGATCCCGAGCTCAGCGCGACGATCGAGGAGTTCCGCGCCGAGGAGGTCGAGCATCGCGACGCCGCGATCGCCGCGGGCGCCGAACAGGCCCCGGCCTATCCGCTGCTGTCGGGCGCGATCCGGCTCGGCTGCCGCATTGCCATCGGGCTTTCGCGCCACATATAATGGGCGACCACAGCCAAGGAATCGCGCCGATGACGACCCACCGTTTTCTCCCGCCGGCGCTTGCTGTCCTGGCCGCCATCGCCGCCGCCGCGCCCTTCGCCATGCCCGCCCAGGCGCAGCGGACCCAGCGCGTGCTGACCATCTTCGGCAGCGATCCCTGCCCGACCAGCAACGGCGACGAGATCGTCGTGTGCCAGCGCATGCCGGAAGGGGAACGCTACCGCATCCCCGAGCAGCTCCGCCGCACCGAGCCGCGCAACGACAATTGGAGCGACCGCGCGTCGAGCCTGGAATATGTCGGCCGCAGCGGTGCGCAGAGCTGCTCGACCAGCGGCGCCGGCGGCGCATCGGGCTGCTTCCGCCAGCTCGCCCGCAAGGCGTGCGAAGAGGACAAGGCCGACGGCAAGAAGTGCGGGATCAAGTTCTGACGCTTCCCGACGTCCTGTTCTTTTCAGGGCGGCCCCCGCCCCATTCAGCACCCCGAAAGCGTCTCGCGCGTTAGCTGTCGTGATGAAGCTCCTGTTCCCGATCGCGCTGCTGCTCGCGGCGCCCGCGCTCGCCGCCCCGAAGGCCGAGGAGCCGCCCCCGCCGCGGATGAGCACGCTGGTCGTGTTCGGCGACGATCCCTGTCCGCGCAGCTCGGACGAGGAGATCATCGTCTGCGCCCGCCAGCCGGAGAGCGAACGTTACCGCATCCCCAAGGCGCTGCGGAAGAAGCCCAAGGCCGATGAGGTCACGCAGAGCTGGGTCGAGCGCACCCGGACCTTCGACATGGTCAGCAAACAGGGCCTGCCCAACAGTTGCTCGCCCAACGGCACCAATGGCCAGACCGGCTGCATGCGCCAGTTCCTCGAAGCCGCACGCGCCGAGCGCGAGGCGATGAAGCGGGGCGAGTGACACCCCTTCGGCCCATGGTCGAACCCTTCCGATTTTTCGCCGATCGGCTATACTTTCCGCGAGAGCATAGTCGATGAAGGCGATCGATCCGGACCTGCTGCTGAGAGCCTATTCGATCGGGGTCTTCCCGATGGCCGACAGCCGTGCCGCCGACGACGTCTACTGGGTCGAGCCGAAGAAGCGCGGCATCCTTCCGCTCGACCATTTCCGCCTGTCGCGCTCGCTCGCCAAGACGATCCGTTCCGATCGATTCGCCGTCACTGCCGATCGCGCGTTCGGCGAGGTCGTCGCGGAATGCGCGGCGGTCACCAGCCAGCGGCCGGACACCTGGATCAACCCGGCGATCGAGGCCGCCTATGCCGATCTCCACCGCCGCGGCCACGCCCATTCGATCGAATGCTGGCGCGAGGGGCGGCTGGTCGGCGGGCTCTATGGCGTGCGGCTGGGCGGCGCCTTCTTCGGCGAGAGCATGTTCAGCCGTGAGAGCAACGCATCGAAGGTCGCGCTCGCCTGGCTCGTCGCGCGGCTCCGGGTCGGCGGCTTCCGGCTGCTCGATTGCCAGTTCATCACCGATCACCTCCAGTCGCTCGGCGCGATCGAGGTGAGCCGCGACGACTATGTCGCGTTGCTGGACGTCGCGCTCGGCGTCGTCACCGGGGCGGGGGCGGCCGGCGGCGTTGCGGTCGCGGGGGCCGCGGCAGGCTGGGCGGCGCCCGACTTCTTCGCGCTCGACGGCGGCGCGACCGATCCCGACACGCGCACCGTATCGGGGCCGATATCGGGATGCACCATCGTGCAGCTCTTGGGCCAGACGTCGTAGACCGGGTCCTCGACCGCGTTGAGCGACGGCGACTCCTTGAACAGCCAGCCCGAGAAGACCCGCCGCCAGGCGCCGTCGCGGCCGCGCACGTCGGTCTGGACGAAGGCGCCGGTCAGCTTCTGATCCTCCCAGGGAGCAGTCGTCTCGCAAGCGCGCAGACGCAGGACGACGTCGCCGATCCGGATCGCTTGCCCCGGCCTGAGGGTGACGTCGCGCGATTCGCCGTTGCGCTTGTTGAGCAGGCCGAGCACCGCCACCCGCGCGCCCATCGGCGTGCCTTCGGTGACGAGCGGCTTGTCGGGGATCTTCTCGGCGACGGGCGTCGGTGGCGCCGCGGGCGTGCTGCTGTTGGCCGATTCGCTTTCGGTGTCGCCGCTCGGCGCCAGGGCGGGCGCGCCGGCCTGCTCGTCCGACGGGACCGCCTCGACCGGGACCTGCTGCTGGCTGATCGCCTGCCACGCGCCAAGGGTCGCGAGGCCGCCGAGCGCGACCGCGCCCAGCAGGATGCGCCTCACGGCTTGGGCGCCTCTTCGGCCCCGCCGGCGGCCGCGCCGCCCGACTTGTTGATGAACTGGCCGACCATGCTCATCAGGTCCATCGCGCCCTGGGTGTCGGCGATGGTGTCGCCGTCCTTGAGCGGAACGGTATCGCCGCCCGGGATCAGCGAGACGAAGGTCGCGCCGAGAAAGCCTTCGGAGGTGATCGCCGCGCTGCTGTCCGCCGGCAGCTTGACCTTCGGGTCGATCGCGAGCGTGGCCTTGACCTGGAAGCTCTGCGGATCGAGCGCCTGGCTGGTCACGGTGCCGACCTTCATGCCGGCGACGCGCACCTCGCTGCCGACGTTGATGC
This sequence comes from Rhizorhabdus histidinilytica, assembly GCF_900167915.1. Lineage (GTDB taxonomy): Bacteria > Pseudomonadota > Alphaproteobacteria > Sphingomonadales > Sphingomonadaceae > Rhizorhabdus > Rhizorhabdus histidinilytica. Next base: position 120,436 of record NZ_FUYM01000006.1, read on the forward strand.
CGGTGCTGTTGGGGAAGAGCGCGGTGACGTGGATCGCGCCGGCCTTGGCGCCGCCGCCGGTGGCGCCCCAGGCGAACCAGACGAACCAGGCGGCGAACAGGACGACGAACAGTCCGACGAGCGCCTCGCCGATATTCTCACGCAACAGCGACTTCATGGCTCAGTTCGGGCTCCATGCCTCGTAATCGCCGGTCGCGGCGGCGCGGACGCCGCCCCGCTCCAGCGCGCCGGCCGGCCGATAGGCCGCCTCGGTCCCGGTCAGGTTCGGTTCGGCCGGCTTCTGCCAGGCGCGCGGCGCCGGAAGCTGGTCGGGGGTCAAATCGGTGCTGTGGTGCAGCCAGCCGTGCCATGCGGGCGGAACCCGGCTGGCGTCGTTCGACCCGGAATAGATGACCCAGCGGCGCGGCCGGCCATCGGTGGTGCGGCCGCCCTCGAAATAGACATTGCCCAGCTCATCCTCACCGACCCGCGTGCCGTTGAGCTTGCTGAACAGCAGGGTGCCGATCGTGGCACCGTCCCACCAGGTGAAGATCTTCTTGAGCATGCTGTCCGCTTAGCCTTTGCGGCCTAGCGGGCGCAAGTGTTTGTGGGGTGTTTGATTGGCCTCATGCGCCGGCGTGCGCATCCGCGCACTTGGCTTTCCTCACATAAGCTCGGGCGGCCGTTCGGCCTTGCGGGACGCTGCGCATCCCGTTCCACCCCAAGACCATTACTATTTCTTCTTCCACTCCACCTTATCACCTTCGGCGATGCCGTTGGCGGCCGCACCGCCGCCGATGATCTCGAGCACGGCGGCGACCGGCTCGCCCGATTCCACCGGGGTCAGGTCCTCGGGTACGGTGTTGGCGGCGATCCGGGCGATCGTGCCGTCGGCGCGGATGAAGATCATGTCGAGCGGGATGTAGGTGTTCTTCATCCAGAAGCTTGCCTCGCGCGGCGGCTTCATCGGGAAGATCATCCCGCCATGGTCGGGCAGGCTGGTGCGGTACATCAGCCCGCGCGCCTGCTCCTGCGGCGTCGCGGCGACCTCGACCGCATAAGCGAGCTTGCCGCGCGCGGTGTGGATCGTCAGCGGAACGGTCGCCTTCGCCTCGGCGGCGGGCGGAGACCCGGCGGAGGTCGGCGCGCAGCCGGCCAGCGCGAAGGACAGGGCGCCGAACGCGCCGAGCAGCCGCAACGGCGCGACCATCGTCAGTCGGTGATCAGCTCGACCGCCAGCGGGCCCTTGCGGCCCTCGGCGATGCGCGCCCTCATCCGCGTCTCGGGAAGAAGGTCGGGCAGGCCGGCGCGGCGAACCGTTTCCATATGGATGAAGATATCCTGGGTCTCGCCGTCGCGGACGAGGAAGCCATAGCCCTTCAGCCGGTTGAACCACTTGACGGTGACCGGCTCGGGATCGCCCGCCTGGTCGATCAGCTGGGTCGGGTCGACGCGGTCGGCGTTGCGCTTGGCGATCAGGTCGGGATCGGGACCCGTCGCGGTCGACAGGTCGATCGCGAGGATGCGGCGCGCCTGCAGGCCGCGGTCGCGCGCGACCACCTCGCACGCGATGCGCGCGCCTTCGGGCAGCGTCCGGCGGCCATGGTCGCGCAGCACGGAAAAATGGACGAGCACGTCGCCGCGATCGCCGTCGGTGGCGATGAAACCGAAACCGCGGGTGGCGTCGAACCATTTCACTGCACCCACGACGGTCTCGGCGGGTTCGCCGGCAGCCATCGATATGCATTCCTGCCCGCTGTCCACGCTGACGTCGCGCAACGTCACAGACGCAACAGACTTCTCATTCATCGCCCTGTCACCCGCAGCCCTGGCGTCAGCTTCTATCATAGAGCGCCGTTGAAACGAAGCGCTTCCGAATCCGGTGCCGCGCCCCAAACCCCTGCCATTGCGCGTTCTGCGTCACGGTTCAACCCCTACCTCGTCGGGATCAACCTGGAGCAGGCGCAACACCAGTTCGATCGGATGGCCCGCACGCGCCATCGCGGCGATCCAGCGGCGTTTTTCAGCGGGATCGGCGGCGCGCGCGGCGAACGGCCCGATCCGCTTGCGCCGGGCGTAGCGCAGTGCCGCCGCCTCGGCGTCGTCGTCGATCCGCTCACGCAGCGCCTCGGTCGTCTCGGCGTCGATCCCGGCGGCGCGCAACGCGCTGCCGATCCGTCGCGCGCCATAGCCGCGCCGCAGCAGCGCGTCGGCCCTGGCGGAGGCGAAGGCGCGGTCGTCGACATAGCCGCGCTCGGCGAAGCGCGCGACCAGCGCCTCGACCGGGGCGGGGCCGTCGCCGTCCCAGCCGCGCTCACGCAGCTTGCGGCGCAGATAGGCGGCCAGCTTCGCCCGCGTCGTCGCATAGCGCGCGGCATAGTCGAGCGCGGCGCGCTCGAGCGTGGCGGCGTCATAGGGCGGTAAGGCTTTGGCAACGGAACGGGGCATGCGCCATGATTGTGCCACAGTCGGGCCGGATTTTGAACGCGCCGCTCGGCAAGATGTGGCGCAATGAACGAGGCTGCCTGGTGGCTGGCCGGCATGACCGCGAGGATGCGACGATGCTGGATCGGGTGGACATGGCCGCAAATGAACGAAGGATCAGACCGATAATGGCATTGGTGCCGACGCCGACAGCCGATGCGCTGCCGCGCCGTTTCTCCGATTTCGAAACGCTGGGCGCCGCCCTCGACTATGCCGCGACCGGCGCGCGAGGGCTGAATTTCCACGACGCCCGCGGCACGCTGACGCGTCCCTATCCCTTTTCGGAGCTGCGCGCCGAGGCCTTGGCCAATGCCGGCCGGCTGATCGCGGCGGGAATCCGTCCCGGCGACCGCATCGCCCTGATCGCCGAGACGGGCGCGCATTTCGCCGCGCTGTTCTTCGGCGCGGTCTATGCCGGCGCCTGGCCCGTGCCGCTGCCGCTGCCGACCTCGTTCGGCGGCAAGGACAGCTATATCGACCAGCTCGCCGTCCAGCTCGGCAGCTCGGACCCGAAGCTGCTCTTCTTCCCCGAGGAGCTGGCCGAGATGGCGGCCGCCGCCGCCGCGCTGCGCGGGGTCGAGGCGCTGAGCTACGAGGCGTTCGAGACGCGCGAGGCGGTCGACGCGATCCTGCCGCAGGCGTCGCCCGACGACATCGCCTATCTGCAATATTCGAGCGGATCGACCCGCTTCCCGCACGGCGTCGCCGTCACCCATCGCGCGCTGCTCAACAACCTCGCCGCCCATGCCTGGGGCATGCTGCTCGAGCCGCAGGACCGCTGCATCAGCTGGCTGCCCTGGTATCACGACATGGGGCTGGTCGGCTGCTTCCTGTCGCCGATCGCCAACCAGGTGTCGGTCGACTACCTCAAGACCGAGGATTTCGCCCGCCGCCCGCTCGCCTGGCTCGACCTGATAAGCCGCAACGAGGGCACCTCGATCAGCTATTCGCCGACCTTCGGCTACGACATCTGCGCACGCCGCATGTCGAGCCAGACCAAGGCGTCCGAGCGTTTCGACCTGTCGCGCTGGCGGCTCGCCGGCAACGGCGCCGACATGATCCGGCCCGACGTGATGCAGTCGTTCGTCGACGCCTTCGCGGAGGCCGGCTTCAAGGCGACCGCCTTCCTGCCGAGCTACGGTCTGGCCGAGGCGACGCTCGCCGTCTCGATCATGCCGCCGGGCGAGGGCATCGTCGTCGAGCTGGTCGAGGAGACCCAGCTGTCGGGCGGCGACCACAGCCAGGATCGGCCGCGCCGCTTCCGCGCCATCGTCAACTGCGGCAAGCCGGTGCGCGACATGGCCGTCGAGATCCGCGACGAGGACGGATCGGTGCTGCCCGACAAGATGATCGGCAAGCTGTGGGCCAAGGGCCCGTCGATCATGACCGGCTATTTCCGCGACCAGGAGGCGACCGAAGCCTGCATGGTCGACGGCTGGCTCGACACCGGCGACATGGCCTACATGTCCAACGGCTACATCTACATCGTCGGCCGCGCCAAGGACATGATCATCATCAACGGCAAGAACCACTGGCCCCAGGACATCGAATGGGCGGTGGAGCAGCTTCCCGGCTTCAAGGCCGGCGACATCGCCGCCTTCGCGATCACCACCCCCGGCGGCGAGGAGACCCCCGCCGTGCTCGTCCAGTGCCGCACCTCCGATCCCGAGGAGCGCGCCCGGCTGCGCGACCAGATCCGCGAGAAGGTCCGCGCGATCACCGGCATGCACTGCGTCGTCGAACTGGTGCCGCCGCGCACCCTGCCCAAGACCAGCTCGGGCAAGCTGAGCCGCGCCAAGGCGCGCAACCTCTATCTGTCGGGCGAGATCCAGGGCTACGACATCGCGGCGTGATGGCGGCATGATCGGACGGCGCGATCGCGGCGGCGCGATCCGGCCCGGCATCCGCCGCCCGCATGCACCAACCCCTTGCGCTTGCACGCCCCCACCGCTATGTGCCCGCGTCTCGGACCCGGAGGAGTGTAGCTCAGTTGGTAGAGCATCGGTCTCCAAAACCGAGGGCCGGGGGTTCGAGTCCCTCCACTCCTGCCATCTGACGATGGCCGGCAGGCCGCTGGGGTCGAGAAACGAGACGAGGTCAGGTCCGCCGGCCGAAAGGCCGAACAGCGGACCGCGGCCTCGTGTCGTTGTTTGAGTGATTTTCCGGGTTGGACCGGGCAGGATAGGCTGAGGACGTGGCGAAGACTTCACCCGTTGAGTTCATCAACCAGGTCAAGGCCGAGACCCGCAAGGTCGTCTGGCCGAGCCGCAAGGAAACGATCGCGACCACCATCATGGTCGGCATCATGACCCTGCTGCTGGGCCTGTTCTTCTTCGGGATCGACCAGATGTTCGCGTCGATCGTGAAGTTCCTGCTGTCCCTCCTGGGCTAAAAGACGGAGACGTTGGCGTTCATGGCGCGCTGGTACATCATTCACGCCTATTCGGGCTTCGAGAACAAGGTCCGCGAAGCGATCCTGGCCGATGCCGCGCGCCTGGGCCTGGAGCAGCTCGTCGAAGCCGTCGAGGTTCCCACCGAGAAGGTGACCGAAGTCCGCCGCGGCAAGAAGATCACGTCGGACCGCAAATTCTTCCCCGGCTATGTGCTGGCGAAGCTCAGCATGAACGACGACGTCTATCACCTGGTGAAGAACACGCCGAAGGTGACGGGCTTCCTGGGTTCGTCGGGCAAGCCGCAGCCGATCAGCGAGGCCGAGGCCGCGCGCATCCTCAACACCAAGGAGGAGGCCGCCGCCGCCGCGCCCAAGACCAAGCTCAAGGTCGACTATGAGATCGGCGACCAGGTCAAAGTGCTCGACGGTCCGTTCGCCAGCTTCAACGGCGTCGTCGAGGAACTCGATTTCGACCGCAGCCGCGTCAAGGTGTCGGTGTCGATCTTCGGCCGCGCGACCCCCGTCGAGCTCGAGTTCGAGCAGGTCGAGCGGGTCAAGTGACGGCCTGACCAGGGCCGTCATCCTGAACTTGCTTCAGGATCCACCGGGCCACACGCACGCACGATGCGGATGATGGGTGGATGCTGAAGCAAGTTCAGCATGACGATTTGGAAAGTTTCGGAGCGATCCGGAATAGGCGCCTTGCAGGTGCCGAACATTGCGGGAGAGGGCCTCGGCCTTCGCATGGACCGCTAAACTTGGAAGAGAGTGAAACATGGCAAAGAAGATCACGGGCTATATCAAGCTCCAGGTGCCCGCTGGAAAGGCGAATCCGTCGCCGCCGATCGGCCCCGCGCTCGGTCAGCGCGGCGTCAACATCATGGACTTCTGCAAGGCGTTCAACGCCCAGACCGGTGATTTCGAGGTCGGCACCCCGCTGCCGACGATCATCACCGTCTATGCGGACCGTTCGTTCAGCTTCATCACCAAGACCCCGCCGGCGACCTATCTGATCAAGAAGGCGATCAACCTGAAGTCGGGCTCGAAGGAGCCGGGCAAGGCGAGCGCGGGCAAGATCAAGCGGTCGCAGCTGGCCCAGATCGCCGAAGTGAAGATGAAGGACCTCAACGCCAACGATATCGAGTCGGCGACCCGCATCATCGAAGGCTCGGCCCGCGCGATGGGCCTCGAAGTGGTGGAGGGCTGAGACCATGGCCAAGCTGACCAAGAAGCAGAAGAACCAGGCCGCGTCGGTCGACAGCCAGAAGCTGTACGGCGTCGATGAGGCGATCGCCCTCGCCAAGCAGAACGCCACGTCGAAGTTCGACGAGACGATCGAGGTCGCGCTGAACCTGGGCGTCGATCCGCGCCACGCCGACCAGATGGTCCGCGGCGTCGTCACCCTGCCCAAGGGTACCGGCAAGGACGTCCGCGTCGGCGTGTTCGCGCGCGGCGCCAAGGCCGACGAAGCCAAGGCCGCCGGTGCCGAGGTCGTCGGCGCCGAAGACCTGCTCGAGACGATCCAGGGCGGCACGGTCGATTTCGACCGCTGCATCGCGACCCCGGACATGATGGGCCTGGTCGGCCGCCTCGGCAAGATCCTGGGTCCGAAGGGCCTGATGCCGAACCCGAAGCTCGGCACCGTGACGATGAACGTCGCCGAAGCCGTCAAGGCTGCCAAGGGCGGCCAGGTGGAGTTCCGCGTCGAGAAGGCCGGTATCATCCACTCGGGCATCGGCAAGGCGAGCTTCCCGGCCGAGGACCTGCGCGCCAATTTCGACGCGTTCGTCGACGCGATCGTCAAGGCGAAGCCCGCCGGCGCCAAGGGCAAGTATCTCCGCAAGGCCGCGGTCAGCTCGACCATGGGCCCGGGCGTGAAGATCGACGTGGCGGATGTCGCCGGCGCCTGATCGCCGGTCCGCAACGTTCCTTCGAAAGGGGCCGGGAGCGATCCCGGCCCCTTTTTCGTGCGCCATATCCGATCGGGCCTCGCCTGTCGGGTTTCTTTACACCCTTACCCCACCCGCCCGCGCCATCCGGCACCGAAACCCCCGGAAAACGGGCGTTAGGCGCAAATGGCACGATTCTGGCTTACCTTCTTGGCAACCCGTTATTCTCTCGCCCGGGGGCGAGGGCGGGGGAGGATGGTCCGATGGTCAGTTCCGCATTCCGGGGGGTATTTGCGTTGAGCATGGCCGCCGTGATCGCCTCTCCCGCCTGGGCGCAACTCGATACGGTGACGGCGTGGCTGCAGAAGGTTCCGCAGCCCAGTGCGCTCGTCCTGTTCCTGGTCGCGGTCGCGGGGGTGCTGGTGGGTCGCTATGCGAGCCGCAGGCGCCGCGAGCCATGAGTTGCGCATGATGTTCGAGTGGCTTGCGTTCCCATAGCGTGTGTTCCGGTGCGTTGTTTTGCGTGATGCGGCCCCCGCCCGCCCTTCCCCGCCACCCCGGCGGCGATGGACGGGCGGGGGTTCGCCGTTTCGGCGATCGGCGTTTCGACGATTGACCTTGCCGCGCCGGCACGCTTGAAGCGACGGCATGACCGGCACCCTCGACCAGCTCGAATCGACCATCGCGGCGCGGCGCGCCGCCGATCCCTCCACCTCCTATGTCGCCGCGCTGTTCGCGAAGGGCATGCCCAAGATCGCCCAGAAGCTGGGCGAGGAGGCGGTCGAGACGGTGATCGCGGCGATGGCCGGCGACCGCCACGGGGTGACGAGCGAGGCGGCCGACCTGCTGTTCCACCTGATGGTGCTGCTCGGCGAGGCGGGGGTGCCCTTCGCCGACGTGCTCGCCGAGCTCGACCGCCGCGAAGGCGTGTCGGGCCTCGCCGAGAAGGCGGCGCGGCCGAAGGGGTGATCCGTCCCTCGCGGGAACGACGAAGTGGGAGTTGAGGAAGACCATGCCGATCGACGCGACCCAGCCCTATGACGACGACAATGTCTTCGCGCGCATCCTGCGCGGCGAGTTGCCGTCGCGGAAGGTCTATGAGGACGAATGGGCGCTCGCCTTCCACGACATCAACCCGCAGGCGCCGATCCATCTGCTGGTGATCCCCAAGGGCCGCTACGTGTCGTGGGACGATTTCGCCGCCAAGGCGAGCGACGCCGAGATCGCCGGCTTCGTCCGCGCCGTCGGTCATGTCGCGCGCGAGGCGGGGCTGCCCGCGCCGGGCTATCGCCTGCTCGCCAATGTCGGCGGCCACGGCCATCAGGAGGTGCCCCACCTCCACGTCCACGTCTTCGGCGGCCGGCAGTTCCACGCGATGCTGGTGAACTGATCCGCGAAGGCCGGCCGACCGCCCTCGCGCAATTCTGTTGCGCGCGGCGAATTAGCGATTAGGCTCCCCCTCCCATGACCGGCCGCGCGCACAAGCCCGGCATGAAAGGGACATCCGCATGATATTCGGGCGTGTTAAGCCTCTCGACGCCATTCTCGCCACCGCAGCGAAGAAGTCGCTGCACCGATCGCTAGGGCCGTTCCAGCTGACCATGCTGGGGATCGGCGGCATTATCGGAACCGGTATCTTCGTTCTCACCGCCGAAGCCGCGCAGAAGGCCGGCCCCGGCATGATGCTCAGCTTCGTGATCGCCGGCTTCGTCTGCGCGGTCGCCGCCCTCTGCTATGCGGAGATGGCGGCGATGGTGCCGGTGTCCGGCTCCGCCTACACCTACAGCTACGCCGTGATGGGCGAACTGGTCGCCTGGATGGTCGGCTGGGCGCTCGTCCTCGAATATGCGATCGCCGCCGGCGCGGTGTCGGTCGGATGGTCGGGCTATGTCGTCGGGCTGTTCCAATCATTGACCGGGATAACCGTACCCAAGGAACTGGTGCTCGGCCCGATCGACGGCGGCATCGTCAACATCCCGGCCGCGATCATCGCGCTGCTCGTGACCTGGCTGCTGGTGCTCGGCACCAAGGAGAGCGCCACCGTCAACGCCGTGCTCGTCGGCATCAAGGTCGCCGCGCTGTCGCTGTTCGTGGTGCTGGCGCTGCCGGTGATGAACATGAACAATTTCGATCCCTTCGCCCCGCTCGGCTTCGCCGGCATTTCGGCGGCGGCGGCATCGATCTTCTTCGCCTATGTCGGTTTCGACGCGGTCTCGACCGCCGCCGAGGAGACCAAGAATCCCCAGCGCAACATGCCGATCGGCCTGATCGGCTCGCTCGGCATCTGCACCATCTTCTACATGCTCGTCGCCGCCGGCGTGATCGGCGGCGTCGGCGCCCAGCCGATGCTCGATGCCTCGGGCGCCGCCATCCCCACCGGATCGCCCGCGCTGGCGCAGGCCTGCTCGGCGATCGGCGACGCCAAGGTCGTCTGCTCGAAGGAGGCGCTGGCCTGGACCCTGCGCGAGATCGGCTACAAGGAGATCGGCAACCTGCTCGGCCTCGCCGCCGGCCTCGCCCTGCCCTCCGTCATCCTGATGATGATGTTCGGCCAGACCCGCATCTTCTTCGTGATGAGCCGCGACGGCCTGCTGCCGGGCGTCTTCTCGCGGGTCCATCCGCGTTTCAAGACGCCGCATGTGGTGACGATCCTGACCGGCGTATTCGTGGCGATCTTCGCCGCGCTGTTCCCGGTGGGCGCGCTCGCAGACATCTCCAACTCAGGCACGCTGTTCGCCTTCGCCGCGGTGTCGATCGCGGTGCTGGTGCTGCGCCGGACCGATCCGGACCGCCGCCGCCCGTTCCGCACGCCGGCGGTGGCGCTGGTCGCCCCGATCGCGACGATCGGCTGCATCTACCTGTTCTTCAGCCTGTCGCGCTACACGATCACGCTGTTCTTCAGCTGGGCCGCGGTCGGGCTGATCGTCTATTTCCTGTACGGCTATCGGAAGAGCAATCTCGGCCGGGGCATCGTCGAGACTCACGAGACCGATCCCGACGCGCCGCCGCAGCCGGTGCCGCCGATCGAGTGATCGACGGGAGCAGGACCAAAGGATCGAGCCCGGCAACCGCCGGGCTCTTTCTTTGTCAGGACGTGCGGAGCCGGTCCTCGATCAGCCGGGCGAGGTCCTCCCCCTCCGGCAGGCGCGGCCCGGTCAGGGCGATGATCCGCCCCGCCGCGATCGCCCCCATGCGCAGCGCCACCGGCAGGTCGCGCCCCTGCGCGAGCCCGGCCAGCACCCCGGCGGCGAACAGGTCGCCCGCCCCGGTCGTGTCGACGACCGCACCGAAGGGCTCGGCCGGCGCCTCGTAGCGGCGCGCGCCCTCGACCGCGATCGCCCCGTCCCGCCCGCGCGTCGCGATCAGCAGCGGGACCCGCGCCGCCGCCCAGGCGACGCCGGCCTCGAAATCGGCCCGGCCGCTGAGCTCGGCCAGTTCGCCTTCGTTGGCGAACAGGATGTCGATCAGCCCCGCGTCGAGCAGCGCGACGAAATCGTCATGGTGCTGCTGGACACAATATTCGGAGGACAGGGTGAAGGCGGTGCGCCGGCCATGCGCGCGGGCGACCTCGATCGCGGCGCGGGCAGCGGCGCGCGGCTCGTCGGTCCGCCACATATAGCCTTCGACGTAGAGGATCGCGGTATCCGCCGCGATCGCGCCGTCGAATGCCGCCGCCGGCAGATATTCGGACGCGCCGATCGCCGTGTTCATCGTGCGGTGCCCGTCGGGGCTGACGATGATCAGGCACCGCCCGGTCGGCCGGTCGATCGGCGGCAGCGGGAAGGCGATGCCGCTGGCGGCCATGTCGGCGGCGAACAACCGCCCCAGCCGGTCGTCGCCGACCTGGCCGATGAAGGCGAGCCGCAGCCCCAGCCGCGCGAGCGCCGCCATCGTGTTGGCGGCGGAGCCTCCGCATACCTCCTCGCACTGTCCCATCGCCTCGTGCAGCAGCACGGCGCGGTCGGGGGCGATCGGCTGCATCAGCCCGCGCCGCAGCCCCTGCGCCGCGACGAAGCCGTCGTCCTTGTGACACAGCACGTCGACCAGCGCGTTGCCGATCGCGACGACGTCGTAGCGGGGGGGAATCATGCGCCCGGCTCCTAGCGAAAGCCGTCGCCGCCGCCAAGCGGTCCGCCGCCCGGCGCTTGCGCCCGGACCGATATGATGCTGTGCGGGACGGCATGACCCTGTTGCGATCCGTCCGCCTCCTGCCCCTCGCCCCCGCCGCGCTGCTCGCCGCCTGCGGGCCGAGCGGCCAGGTTCCCGTCGTCTCCGCCCCACCGCCGCCGGTGCGGGCAGAGGCCGGGCTCGACCGGGTGCTGGGCAAGGACGCCCGCGCGCTGATCAGCCTGTTCGGCGTCCCCGACCAGGACGTTCGCGAGGAGCCGGCGCGCAAGCTGCAATATGCCAGCGGCGTCTGCGTGCTCGATGCCTATCTCTATCCGCCGGGGCCAGGCCGCGAGCCGGTCGTCACCCATGTCGACGCCCGCCTGCCGACCGGCGAGGACATCGACCGCGCCTCCTGCATCGCCGCGCTCAGCCGGCGGAAGGAAGCGCGGTAGGACCAATCGAGCCTTTTATCCGACCCGCTCACCCTGAGGAAGCATTGAGCGTAGTCGAAATGCTGTCTCGAAGGGGTGTTCGAGGCTCGAATATCCTTCGATACGGGCCTTCGCCAAGGCTCAGTCCCTCCTCAGGATGAGCGGACGTGGTGCGTCAAGTTAAACGCACGACGCTCTAGAAGCCGAAGAATGGCCTCGTCAGTCCCGGCCCTCGGGCGCGCCGAGCGGGAAGAAGTGGCGATAGGGCCGCGCCTCGTCGAGCGCGCGGGCGTAGCTCGGCCGGGCGAGCAGCCGCGCGCGATAGGCTCGCAGCGCCTCGTATTTCTCGGGGATCGCGTGGCTCCAGTCGGCGTAGAGCAGCTGCGGCGCCGCCGAGCAGTCGGCCAGGCCGAAGTCGCCCGCCACCCATTCGCGGTCCCGCATCCGTTCGTCGAGCAGCGCATAGGCGGTGTCGAGCGCCGCGCGCCAGCGATCGCCGCCGTCGTCATGCTCGCGGCCGATCGCGATGTAGACCAGGCGCTGCTGCGGATAGGCGACATAATTGTCGAAGAAGCGGTCCCACATCCGCGTCTCGGCCGCGGCGAGCGGATCGGCCGGGATCAGGCGCGGCGTATCGGGAAAGCGCGCCTCGACATATTCGATGATGCCGGTCGCCTCGAACACCAGCCGGCCGTCGTCGACCGCCACCGGGAATTTGCCGATCGGCCAGAGCGCGGCGAATTCGCCCGCGTTCGGCTCGCTGCCGTCGAGCATCTTCTCCTCGAAGGCGATGCCCTTCTCGTGGAGCGCGGTCTTGGCCTTCTGGCAGTAGGAGGAGAAGGGATGGGCGTAGAGCTGGATCGTCATGGTCGCGCTGCCTTTCCGTTCATCGGCCGATGATGACATGCCGGGCGATCTCGCCCGCTTCGCTGGAGAGCACCCTATAGCCGAGTGCGGGAAGATCGAGCCCCGCGAACAGCGCTTCGCCGCGGCCGAGCAGCACCGGCGCCACCGCGAGATGCAACTCGTCGACCAGCCCGGCCGCCAGATATTGGCGCAGCGTCGACACGCCGCCGCCGATCTTGACGTCGCGATCGCCGGCCGCCGCCTTTGCCTGCTCCAATGCCGCGCCGATCCCCTCCGTCACGAAGTGGAAGACGGTGCCGCCCGCCATCACCAGCGGCTCGCGCCGATGGTGGGTGAGGATGAAGGTCGGCGCGTGGAACGGCGGTTCGTCGCCCCACCAGCCCGTCCATTCGTCGCCCTTCCAGGGGCCACGCACCGGACCGAACATGTTGCGGCCGAGGATATGTGCGCCGAATCCCTCCATCGCGCGGCGGGCGTGGACCGCGTCGACGCCGTCGGTATCGCCGCCCTCCTCACCGATCATCGCGCGGAAGCTGCGCGTCGCGAAATACCATTGGTGCAGCTCGGTGCCGCGATGCCCCAGCGGGTCGGCGAGGCTCTGGTCGGGGCCGGCGCCGAAACCGTCGAGCGAGATCGAGAAGCCGGCTGCGCGAACCTTGCTCATGATGCCCTCCTGAACCGCTTTCAATCTGCAAGCAGTTGCGCTCTAGTTCAACCGATTGTATTTTGCAAGCAGTTATGATGACGGATCGACTTTCCGGCCGCTCCGGCTGCCCGATCAACCTGACGCTCGAAGTGCTCGGCGACCGCTGGAGCTTGATCGTCATCCGCGACATGATGTTCGGCAACCGCCGCCATTTCCGCGAGCTGCTCGGCCAGTCGGAGGAGGGCATCGCCTCCAACATCCTCGCCGACCGGCTGAAGCGCCTCGTTGCCCTGGGGGTGCTGTCGAGGCAGGACGATCCCACCCACAAGCAGAAGGCGGTCTACAGCCTGACCGACAAGGGGATCGAGCTGCTGCCGCTGCTCGTCCAGATGGGCGCCTGGGGCCGCCGCCACCTGCCGACCACGCCGGAGCTGGCGATCCGCCAGCAGCTCATGGAGGACGGCGGGCCGGCGCTGGTCGCGGATTTCATGGCCGAGCTGCGCCACCTCCACCTCGGCACGCCGCTGCCCGTCGGGCATGATCCGGTGCTTCCCCGGCTGCGCGCGGCCTATGAGGCCGAACTGGCGCGTCGCGAAGGCTGACGGAAAAAGGTCGGTTCCGCAGCGATCATGTTGCAGGACGATGACGCGCCCCATGGCCTGACCCGCCCCGATCGCGCAAGACCTTGATCGTTTCAGGCTGAATCAGCCTGAAACGTGAATCAAGGTCTCGACATATGCTGAGAGCCTGATTCACGTCATCGGCGGAAGCGCTTTGCGCTTCCGCCTCAAACGATCAGGCTCTACGCAGGCGATCGCCATGACCGACCTGATCTCCCCCGTCGCCGACCATCTCAAGTCCCGTGGTGCACAAAAGCTGCCCGGCGCGAAGGCCGAGTTGTTCGTGATCCGCGATTTCCTGCCGGCGGAGACCTGCGCCGAGCTGGTCGCGCTGATCGACCGCGACAACCGGCCATCGACGATCGCCGACGACCAGGGCATCGCCTATTTCCGCACCAGCAAGACCTGCGATCTCGATCCCCGCGGCGCGCTGGCGCAGGCGATCGACGCGCGGATCGCCGATGCGCTGGGCATCGATCCCCGACTCGGCGAACCGATCCAGGGCCAGAAATATGACGTCGGCGACGAGTTCCGCGACCATACCGACTATTTCGAACCGACCGGCTTCGACTATCTCGCCCATTGCGGCGAGACCGGCCAGCGGAGCTGGACCGCGATGATCTACCTCAACGAGCCCGCCGCCGGCGGCGCCACCCGCTTCCGCCGGCTCGACAAGATCATCCCGCCCCAGCGCGGAAAACTGGTGGTCTGGGCCAATATCGACCGATCCGGCCAGCCCAATGAGGCGACGCTCCATTGCGGGATGAAGGTCCGCAGGGGCGCCAAATACGTCATCACCAAATGGTATCGCGAACGGCCCTGGCCCGACCGGACCTGACCCCGGCCGGCTGTCTCCAAACTGTCATGTCGGCGTAATCGAGCCGCCATCCAGCCTCTCTAGGAGCGGGTTCCGAAGGGCGTGGCCGAGAGTCGGGCGCCCCCTCGTCCAGCAAAGGGGCCATCATGAACAAGTTCCGCACCATCCTGATGCTCGGCTGCGCGCTGGCGGTCACCGCCTGCGGCGGCGCCGACGACGTCGCTTCGCCCGGTGAAGGCACCATCGTCACCCCGACCCCCACGCCCACCCCGACGCCCACGCCGACCCCCACCCCGACCCCGGGCCAGGCCGCCGCGAGCTGCCCGACCGGCACGATCGACCGCGGCACCGTCACCTCGGCGTTCCGCAACTGCGAGATTTCGGGGCGCATCAGCGCCGACTACACGCTGCAGAAGCTGCCGGGCGTGGTCTACTCACTCTCCGGCCCGGTCAATGTCGGCACCGACATCGGCGGCGACGGCGCGGCCGCGGGCGGCCAGCGCGTCACCCTCACCATCCAGCCGGGCGTCACCGTCTTCGCTTCGTCCGGCAACGACTATCTGGTCGTCAACCGCGGCTCGCGCCTGAACGCGATCGGCACCGCGTCGTCGCCGATCATCTTCACCGCCCGCGACAACGTCGTCGGCACCGCGACCGACAGCAGCCAGGGCCTGTGGGGCGGCATCATCCTGCTGGGCCGCGCGCCGATCTCGGACTGCAACACCGCGGTCGCCGGCGGCTCCGCCCAGTGCCAGCAGGTCATCGAAGGCACCACCAGCTCGCTCTATGGCGGCGACCAGGCGGCCGACAACAGCGGCACGCTGCAATATGTCCAGATCCGCTATTCGGGCTTCGCGATCGCGCCAGGCAACGAGCTGCAGGGCCTGACCCTGGGCGGCGTCGGCAGCGGCACGACGCTCGACCACATCCAGATCCACAACAGCTCGGACGACGGCATCGAGATCTTCGGCGGCCGTGCCAACCTGAAATATCTGGTGATCACCGGCGCCGACGACGACGGCCTCGACACCGACCTCGGCTACAAGGGCTTCATCCAGTTCGTGATCGGCGTGCAGCGCGACGGTTCGAACGGCGACTCGATGATCGAGGCCGACTCGAACGGCAACGAGGACGCGACCCCGCGGCAGAACACCCGTCTCGCCAACTTCACCTTCGTCCAGCGCTCGACCGTCCAGGGCGGCAACGTCATGCTGCTGCGCGGCGGCACCGACTATACGATGGTCAACGGCGTGGTGACCGGCACCGGCGCCTGCCTCGACATCGACGAGACCGGCACCACCACGACCCGCGCGGCCAACAGCAGCCTCGACGACGTCGGCCCGCCGGTGTTCAACTCGGTCGCCTTCGCCTGCGCCGGCGGCAACTATCGCGCCGACGGCAACGAGGCGGCGGTCCAGACGATCTTCACCGCCGGCAGCAACAACAAGCCGGGCTTCACCGCGTCGCTGACCGGGACCTACATCAACGGCGCCAACGAAGCGGCCGTGACGCCGTTCGACGCCAAGACGCTCGGCAGCTTCTTCGTCACCACGTCGTACATCGGCGCGGTGCGGGACGCGACCGACACCTGGTATGCGGGCTGGACCTGCAACTCCTCGACCGCGTCGTTCGGCAGCACCAGCGGGGCCTGCACCGCGATCCCGAACTGACCGGCGCTTGAACGACGATACGGGCGGCGGTCGCGCAAGCGTTCGCCGCCCGTTCGCACATTTGAACGGGGACCCACCATGAACAACCCTCTCGCCCTCGGGCGCATTCTCCTCCTTTCGACGGCGCTGATGTCGCCGGCCGCGCTGCTCGCGCAGGCCGCCGCGCCGGCGCCCGCAGACCAGCCCGCCGACCGGTCGGCCGCCGTCCAGGGCGAAGAGCAGGTCGAAATCTCGACGCTCGGCGCACCCGCCGCCCGCGACATCGTCGTCACCGGCCGCCGCCAGCAGAACGTCGTCCGCGCGACCCCGCAGGTCGTCTCGGTGCTCTCCTCGGCCGACATCGCCCGCACCGGCGACGGCGACATCGCCGGCGCGCTCCAGCGCGTCACGGGCCTGTCGGTGGTCGGCAACGGCTTCGTCTACGTCCGCGGCCTCGGCGACCGCTATTCGCTGGCGCTGCTCAACGGCTCGCCGCTGCCGAGCCCCGAGCCGCTCAAGCGTGTCGTCCCGCTCGACCTGTTCCCGACCAGCATCCTCGCCTCGTCGCTCGTCCAGAAGAGCTACTCGGCCAATTATCCGGGCGAGTTCGGCGGCGGCGTGATCAACCTGACGACCAAGGCGATACCGACCGAGACCTTCCTGTCGATCGGCGGATCGATCGCCGGCGACAGCGTGACGACCGGCAATCTCGGCTACACCTATTACGGGTCGGACTATGACTGGTTCGGCTTCGACGACGGCACCCGCGACATCCCCAGGGGGCTGAAGACCGCGATCAGGAATTCCGGCACCACCCCGATCGTCCAGGGCGCCAACTACAGCGCACAGGACCTGCAGGGCTTCGCCGCCAGCCTGAACAATGCGGACACCGCGCTGCTCCAGCGCAACCGCAACATCCCGGCCAACTTCTCGGCCGACCTGACCGGCGGCACCTCGTTCGACACCGACAGCGGCCGCGTCGGCGTCCTCGCCGCCTTCGGCTACAGCAACAGCTGGCGGACCCGCGACGTGCTCCAGCAGTCGTCGATCGACCCCGACCTGGCCGGCATCCCGCAGACCCAGTTCCAGACCGTCATCACCGACAACCACGTCACGGTGAACGGCCTGCTCGGCCTCGGCGCCGAGGTCAACGATCACAAGTTCCGCTGGACCAACCTGTTCATCCGCGACACCGTCAAGCAGGGCCGCCTGTCGGCCGGCTACAACCGCAGCGTCGAGGACCAGGACCCGACCTTGCCGGCGTCGCTGCTCAAGCAGAACACCTACTGGTTCGAGCGCCAGCTGATCGACACCCAGGGCGTCGCCGAGCTGCGTTTCGACAAGCTCAGCATCGACCTGCGCGGCACCTACGCCAACTCGCAGCGCGAAAGCCCCTATGAGCGCAGCTTCAGCTATAATTACAGCCCGGTCGTCGGCGATTACGTCAACAACCTGACCTCGGCCGGCCAGTCGGCCGACATCGCGTTCAGCGACCTCAACGAGGACGTCTACGCGGGCAGCGCCGACATCGGCTACAAGCTCGACGGCGCGCTCAAGGGCACGCTGACCGCCGGCTATGCCTACAACAAGACGAAGCGCACGTCCGAGCGCTACCAGTTCCAGTTCTTCCGCCCGACCGGCGCGCTGAACCAGGGCGTCGCGCAGGAGCGGCCGGACTTCCTGCTATCCGACTACAATATCTACACCTACAACATCCAGCTGCGCGACGTGTCGGGCGCGGAAGGATCGCGCGCCTATGACGCGGATCTCGTGATCCACGCAGGCTACGGCCAGGCCGAGATCGAGCTCGGCAACGGCCTGCGCATCCAGGGCGGCGTCCGCTACGAGGACGCCAGGCAGACCGTCACCCCCGACGCCGGATCGGGCACGAACATCTCGAAGAGCTATTTCCTGCCGGCGCTGACGCTGACCTATAATTTCAACGACGACATGCAGTTCCGCCTCGCCGGATCGAAGACCGTCGCCCGTCCGCAGTTCCGCGAGCTGGCGCGCCAGATCTACCAGGACTTCGAGAGCGACCGCCAGTTCACCGGCAACCCGTTCCTGACCGACTCGAAGCTGTACAATGCCGAGGCGCGCTGGGAGTGGTATTTCGACCGCAACCAGCGGCTGTCGCTGGCCGGCTTCTACAAGAAGATCGACAATCCGATCGAGGCGTCGGCCTTCTTCGCGGGCGGCGGCGTGCTCCGCACCGGCTTCGCCAACGCGCCCGAGGCGCAGCTCTACGGCGCCGAGATCGAGGCCGAGAAGCACTTCCCGCTCGACAGCCTCGGCGGCGAGTTCTTCGCCACCAAGCGGCTGGTGATGATCGCCAACTACACCTGGACCAAGTCGAAGCTGAAGGTCGACGACTCGATCGTGATCGGACCGGACCTGTCGCCGGTCGCCGCCAACACGCTGTTCCGCGACGGTGCGCCGCTGACCGGCCAGTCGGACCATATCGCCAACCTCCAGCTCAGCTTCGAGGATACCGAGCGCCTGTCGCAGATCACGATGCTGCTCAACTATGCGAGCGAGCGCGTGACCAACCGCGGCCCGATCCAGGGCACGCTGCGCCAGCCCGACATCATCGAGAAGCCTGGCTTCCGGCTCGACCTGGTCGGCCGCCAGGGCTTCAAGCTGCTCGGCACCGACATGGAGCTGAAGGTCGAGGCGCGCAACCTGACCGGAACCCCTTACAAGGAGTTCCAGCGGGCCGGTTCGAACATCATCTACCTGAACCGCTACAAGGTCGGCCGCAGCTTCTCGCTGGGCCTGACCGCGAACTTCTGATCGCATCCGAAAAGACGCGGGGCGCGGGACCACGGGGTTCCGCGCCCTTTGCCTTGTCCCGTTCCCTTCATCGTCATCCCGGCTTTCGCCGGGACGACGTGAAAAGGAGCGGTATCCTTCTATCCCGCCGCCGCGACCTCGGCAGCGAGGGTAAGGACGCGGGCCGGGTCGATGTCGGCGGTCAGCGCATAGGCGAAGGCGCCGACCTCCCAATAGGCGACGGCACGGCCATGGCTCCGGCCGAGCAGCGGACGGCGCTCGGCGGGAGTCTCGGCGCGGGTTGCGAACAGGGTGACGGGCTCGCCGCGATCGGTGCGCATCGCCGTCGCCACCGCCATGCCCTCGCCGGTCGGATAGAGCTGGACGTCGACCACCTGCCAGCGGCCCGGTAGGGCGGGGATGGCGATCCCGGTCGCGGCGGCGATCTCGGGCCGGTTGAGCCGCGCGCTTTCGATCTGGCTGCGCATCCGCTGCCGGGTCAGGCCGGCGCTGTGCGACGAGCTCGCCTCGGCGAGGAAGGCCGCCGCCTCGGCGGGGGCGTCCATCCCGTCGGCGACGTCGTGTGCGACCCAGCCGGCACCGACCAGCATCATCACCGCCGCCGCCCGCCGCCATCCCGCCAGTTCCGGCCGCGCCGCCGGGCGGGCGGGGAAGGGGACGACCTCACCGCCCGTCGAACGGCGGCCGACCAGCGTGCCCTTGGTGCTGCCGGACAGGCGGCGGAAGGCGATACCGGGATGGCGTTCGCGCCAGCGTCGGGCGACGATCCGCTCGCCGGGCCGGGCCGCGTCGTCGAGCAGGATCACGGCGCCGGGCGACAGCCGGTCGAACAGGCTATCCGCCGCGCCGCGCACGAAGGGATGGACCGTCCAGGGCGGCCCGTCGACGATCAGCAGGTCGATCCGCTCCGGCAGGTCGGTGAGGTCGTACCAGGAGCCCGGCCAGCCCGGCACCGAGCGGGTCAGCGGGGCGTGGCGCAGATCGGCGGCGACGCCCTGCGATTCGAGCCATTGCGCGGTCGCCTCGACGAAGCCGCCATGCTGGTCGTAGCTGACCAGCCGACCGCCGCCGTTGCGTTCGAGCGCACGGGCGCAGACCAGCGTCGAGGCCCCCGCCCCCAGCTCGACCACGACCCTGGGACGCAGCTCCTCGACTGCGTCGACGATGCGGTGGAGGAAGCCGACATCGGCCTTCCAGCTGCCGAGATGGGGCAGCGCATGATCGTCGAGGCCAAGCCGGTCGAGCAGCCGCGCCTTTTCCGCCCGGCGTCCACCCCACAGGCTGTAGAGCAGCCATGGCCAGCCGATCGCGCCGAACGCCAGCAGGCAGGCCGCATCGGCCCAGCGGCGCTTCGCTTCGTCGCCCGCCGCCCTCTCGGGAAGCGGGAGCAGGCCGGTCAATTCGCGCGACGTCATGGGCAGGGCGCTCTCCGCACAGCTTGGGACCGGTCGTGACATTGCGGCGGTCGGCCGGTGCTGGCAAGCGAGGCCGGCCGCTCCCGTCTCGTCCGGGCCCGCAACCCCGTCGGGCGATCGAATCGCCGCTCTCCCGCGGGCGTCAGGACATCTTCGACAGCAGCTCGGCGATCGGCACGAAGGCGAAGGCGACCGAGCTGTCGGCGACGCCATAGGGCAGGAACAGATGATCGCCATGGCGCAGCGCACCGCAGGTGTAGACGACGTTGGGCACATAGCCCTCCCGGTCCTGGTCGTGCGCGGCCAGGATCGGCTCGACGGTCCGCCCGAGCAGCTTCGACGGGTCGTCCTTGTCGAGCAGCACCGCGCCGATCGCATATTTGCGCATGGCTCCGACGCCATGGGTCAGCAGCAGCCAGCCCTCGTCGAGCTCGATCGGCGGTCCGCAATTGCCGATCTGGACCAGCTCCCACGGATAGACCGGCTTGAGCAGCAGATCGCCGTCCTCCCACTGGTCGACCCGGTCGGACGCCAGCAGGAACAGGTTCTGCCCGTCCTGCCGGCCGATCATCATGTAGCGGCCGCCGATCTTGCGCGGGAACAGCGCCATGCCCTTGTTGCGCGCCGCCGCCCCCCGGATCGGCACCAGGTCGATCGCCCGGAAGTCGCGGGTGCGCATCAGCTCCGACTGGATCTCGCGCCCCGAATAGGCGGTGTAAGTCCCGATATATTCGCGGCTGCCGTCGTCATGGGTGAACAGCGTCAGCCGCAGGTCCTCCAGCCCGTTGCGCTGGGCGGGTGTGATCGGGAAGATCACCGTGCCCGACAGGGTGCTGTCGGGGTGGCGATAGACCGTGGTCGGGCCGTCGAGATCATAGATGCCGTCGGCGTCGGGGGCGTCGGCGGCGGTGGCGAAGGGTGGTTCGGGCGCCAGCGTCAGCTCGCAGCCGGCGCTGATCAGCCCCTCGCGGAACGCGACCGAGCTGATGTGCCCCTCCCCCACCGCGCGCAGCGACATCAGGATGCGCAACGTCGAGGGCGACAGGCCGCTCTGATCGGGATGCGGCACCACGCTGGGGTTCATCAGCGCCGCGGCGGCATAGCTGTATTCGTGGCAGAAATAGGCGCCGATCAGCTGCCGCTTGTCGTCGTCGATGCCGCCCGCGTCGAAGCCGAGCAAGGTGCGGATCTGGTCGAAGCGCGTCGCGAACACGCGGCGCGTCTGCCAGTGGCGCGCCTCGAAATCGGCGAGGACCAGGTCGAGCTGCCGGCGCGTCTCCGTCGCGTCGAGGTCGAGCACGGCACGGACGAGTCGCTGGGCGCGGCCCGGCTCACTGCCATTGCCCTGCCAGGCGAGGTGAAAGGGTCGCACGACGACCCGCGATGCATCGGCGGAGAGGCGGAGCGGATGACTATAGGCTGCGAGCATGGGCTCCCACGAATCCCTGGGACCGGAACGAAGCCCCTGTCTCTGGGGTTCAGGCGGCGTCACGCGTCTTTCTAGCGTCGAGAGTCGTGGAAAGCGAGATCATCGCGACATTGGCCAATTGCAGCGCCAGAATCGATTCCGCGCCCTGGTTGCGATTGACGCCATGCGGCATCAATCCGTCGAAACATCCGCCATCGGGCGTCTGCGCCAGCGGCAAGCCAAGGTCGTTGTCGCCGATGAACCAGCCATAGGCGCGCCAGGCGAGCTCCGCCCACTGCCCGTCGCCGGTCGCCGCACGCGCGGCGATGCAGGCGTCGATCGTCGCCTGCGCCTCGAGCGGCTGCTGGTCATAAGGCAGCGGCGGGGCGTGGCGACGGTGGAAGCTGTCGGTGCCGACCGGACGGAAGACCCCGCCCGCGCCGGTCTGGATGCCGCAGAGCCAGCCGAGCGCCTCCAGCCCCGCCTCGACCAGCTCCCGATCGCCGAGCGCGGTGCCCGCCCGCAGCAGCGCCTCGGGCAGACGGGCATTGTCATAGGCCAGCACCGGCTCGAACCAGGTCCAGCCGGGCCGTCGGGCGGCGGCGAGCAGCGCCGCCAGCTCGTCGGCGACGGCGCGCAGGATCGCACGCGATGCCGTGTGGTCCGGATCGGCGGCGAGCCTCTCGGCCGCGCCCAGTGCCGCGAAGGCGCGGGCGCGCGGCGACGCCAGCGCCTCGGCGAGCGGCAACGCCTCATCGAACAGCGCCGCCGCCCAGCCGCGCAGCCCGGGATCGGCGCCACGCGCGGCGGCGCAGCCGAGCGCCCACAGGGTCCGACCGTTGCTGTCCTCCGATCCCTCCTCCTCGCACCAGCGGCGGTCATAGCCCATGAAGTTGCGGAACCGGCCGCGGGCGGGGTTCCAGCCATGGTGGACGAAGGCGGCATAGGTCGAGGCGAGCTGGTCGAGCAGGCCTCGATCGCCCTTCTCGATCCGGCAGGTCAGGATCAGCGCCCGGGCATTGTCGTCGATGCAATAGCCATGGTTGCGGTCGGGGATGCCATGGATGCCGTGCTGGAGCAGGCCGGTAGCGTCCGTCATCCGCAGCAGTGCGCCGAGCTGGAGGGGCAGCGGCGCACGCTTCATCGCGAACAGGCCGGTGCGCGGCCGGTCCTCCGCCTCCGCTTCCACCGCCTTCCCGATCAGGTCCAGCGCGCGCTCGACCGCCTTGGGCCACAGCAGCCGACGCCCCAGCGCATAGGCGCGCCGCGCCAGCGCGTCGCGCGCATCGTCGTCGCGCAGCAGCCCGCTGACCGCCGCGGCGAGCGCACCGGCGTCGCGCGGCGGCACGAGTACGCCATGTCCTTCGTCCAGCAGCTCGGCGGCGTGGAGATAGGGTGTCGAGACGACCGGCTTGCCGAGGCCGATCGCGTAGGACAGCGTGCCCGAGGTGATCTGCGCCATGTTGAGATAGGGCGTGACGTAGACGTCGCAGGCCTCGAGCCGGTCGAGCAGTTCCTCCTGTTCGAGAAAGGTGCCGACGAAGCGGATATTGCCCGCGACGCCGAGCGCCTCGGCCCGCGCCATCAGCGCCTCGCGCAGCGCCTCGCCCTGATCGCGGACGAGGTTGGGGTGGGTCGCACCGATGACCAGATAGCAGCAGTCGGGATGGGCGGCGACGATCGCCGGCATCGCCTCGATCATCACGTCGATGCCCTTGTCGGGCGCGAGCAGGCCGAAGGTCATCACGATCTTCCGCCCGGACAGGCCCAGCCGGGCCTTCGCGGCCTCGGGATCGGCATGCGCCCGATCAGGGACGCCATGGGGAATGACGGCGATCCGGTCCGCCTCGACGCCATAGACCTCCTGCAGGATGCGGCGGCCGCGCTCTGCCATCACGATCAGGTGGGAGGCGCGCCGCAGCAGCGCCTCGAACGGGGCACGCTCGGCCGGAGACGGCCGCTCTAGGACGGTGTGCAGCGTCGCGACGATCGGCAGGGTCGACCGCTCGATCAGGCCGAGGATATGGCGTCCCCCATCGCCGCCGAAGATGCCGAATTCGTGCTGGAGCCAGATCGCCTGCGCCCCGCTCGCCTCGATCAGCCCGGCGGCGAGCCGATAGGCGGCGGGATCGCCGGCGGCGATGGTGCGGACGTCGGCCGGATAGGCGACCCCCGATCCGTCATCCATCGCATAATGATCGACCATCAGCGCGGGGAAGCGCGCGCGCAGCGCATCGACGACATGCGACGTGAAGGTGGCGAGCCCGCAGCGGCGGGGCAGCGCATTGCCGACGACGGCGATATGGCGAATCCGGGAGGCGGGCGGCCGGTCCCCCGTGGGGGCTTCGAAAATCGAACGAATCTGCTCCTGCATGCCGCGCGACGCTCCCTTGTTCAACGGCGCCCCCGCCGCGGGAATCGAGAACGGTGCTGCCCCGCAATGGTTTCACTGGTTTCGGTCGTAACGGTTGAAAAAATTCTCCTTCGTCCTCCGTGACTTCGCAGAAATTGATCCAGGTTAGGGAAAAGGGCGGCTATCGCCGCGCCGCCGCGCTGCGGTCGCGGATCGCCTTGAACTCCGATCCGGGCTTCCATTGCGGCCAGGCGCCGCCGTTCGCCAGCTCCTCGGCAATGGTGCCGAGCAGGTCGATGTCCTCCACCGCCCCGGCGAGGTTCCAGTCGGGGCTCCAGGCATCGCAGGCCTGGTGATAGCATTGACCGGTATAAGCATCGATCCACGCCTGCCCCGCCTTCACGCCGCCCTGCTTCAGGTCGGACGCCCCGGCGATCCCCATCAGCAGCAGCACCGGCACCCCGCGCTTGGCGAGCGAGAAATGATCGGCGCGGTAGAACAGCCCGCGCTCGGGCAGGCTTTCCGGAGTGACCGTCCGCCCCTGCGTCGCCGCGACCCGCGTCAGATCGTCCTCGAGCGTGCCCTGCCCCTTGCCGACCAGCACGACGTCCTTGGCCGGCCCCGCCGTCTGGAGGATGTCGATGGCGAGGTTGGCGACGGTCGTCTCGACCGGATAGACGGGATTGGCGGCATAATATTCGGAACCGAGCAGGCCGCGCTCCTCGGCGGTCCAGGCGGCGAAGACCACGCTGCGGGCGGGCGCCGGGCCCGCTTTCATCGCGCGGGCGATCTCGAACAGGCCCGCGATGCCCAGCGCGTCGTCGTTCGCTCCGGCGCGGTAGATGCGGCCCTGCGCATCGGGCTTGCCCGCGCCATAGGCGTCCCAGTGCGCGCCGAGCATCACCACCTCGCCGGGCCGCTGCGCGCCGGGCAGCCGCGCCAGTACGTTGCGGCTCGTCACCGTCTCGTGCGCGACGGGCACGTCGGCGGCGAAGGTCACGCCCTTCAACTCGACCGGCCGGAAATCGGGGGACCGCGCCGCCGCCGACAGCTTCGTCAGGTCGAGCCCGGCCGAGGCGAACAGCCGGGTGGCGGCGTCGCCCGACAACCAGCCTTGCAGGGCGACACTGGTCACCTCCTCCGGCTTGCGGACGATGTCGTAATTCTCGCCGCCGCCGCTGATCACGACGTTCCAGCCGTAGCCCGCACCCGTCGTCTCATGGACGATCAGCGCGCCGACCGCCCCCTGCCGCGCGGCTTCCTCGAACTTGTAGGTCCAACGGCCATAATAGGTCATCGTCCGGCCGCCGAACCTGCCCGCGACCGCCTCACCCGGCCTGGCCGCGAAGTCGGGATCGTTGACCAGGAAGATCACGACCTTGCCCTTGAGGTCGGCGCCCTTGAAGTCGTCCCAGCCGCGCTCGGGCGCCTTGACGCCATGGCCGACGAACACGACCGGCGCATTCGCGATCCGCGCGGCGTCGTCAGGCCGCACGGTGGAGACGTAGACGTCCTTCGCCGGCACCAGCGGCATCGCCCGCTTCGGCTCCTGGAAGCCCAGCGTCGTCGGTGTGCCGAGCCGGGTGTGGAGCAGCGGCACCGTCTGCACCCATTGCCCGCCGGGTCCGCCCGGCTCCAGTCCCAGCGCCTCGAAGCGCGCGACGAGATAGCCGATCGTCCGCTCCTCCCCCGCCGTGCCGGGCGCGCGGCCCTCGAACAGGTCGGAGGCGAGCGTCTTCACGGTCTCGGTCAGACGGATGGGATCGACCGCGACCTTGGCGGCGGCGGGCTGGACGGCGGCCGCGACGAGCGCGGCGGCGATGGCGATGGGGAGAGTCTTCATGGGGAGAGTCTTACGGGACCCTCCATCCACCGTCATGCTGAAACAAGTTCAGCATGACGGTGGATCAGGGCAGCGCAGGCGCCTGCATCGGCGCGGACGCGCCGGTCCAGCGGCCAACCACCGCCGCGATCTTCCCCCCCTGGCCATCGTCCTTGCGGGCGATCAGGCTGGTGATCTGCTGGCTGGTGTCGCCGATCCGCACCCGCGTCCGCACCCAGAAGAGGTTGGAGGTGAGCCCCGTCCCCTGCGGCATCGGCACGTCAAGCGAGGCGAGGTCGGCGGCGGTCAGATAGCCCTGCCGGTCGCGCAGGGCGACGATCCGCCGCGCCGCCATCGGATCGCCGGTCAATATGCCGATCAGGTCCTCGCTCGCCGCGTTGAGGTTGATCTTGCCGGCATAGGGCAGCGCGGTCAGCAGCCCCGACAGCCGCGCCACCTGGCCCGGCCCCAGGCCGAGCGCGCCGAGCGGACGGATGTCGGTCAGCGGCCCGGCGGCGCGGATCGCGGCGACCGCCCTGACCGCCTGCTCGGGTGTCATCCCGACCGCCGCCGCGATTCGGCCGAGCGTCGCCGTCGCGACCGGATCGGGCTCCATCAGAGCGTTGACGTTGAACCGCCCCTGCGCGTCAGCGATGGCGAGGTCGAAGCTGCCACCCTCGATCGGCGCGCCCGATTCGGCGAGCGCGCCCCAGGGTTCGGCGCGGTTGTCGGTGTCAGGCGCGACCAGCGCGTCGCGGCGCAGCGCCACCACCGCCGACACCTCGCCGCCGCGTGCGATCGCCTGCGCCCGCGCCGCCTCGCGCATCCTGAGGCCGCGCTCGAGGCCGTTGTCCTCGGCCGAGATCATCAACAGCAACAGGCCGCTCGCGATCGCGACGAACAGCAGCACGTTGACGAGGATCATGCCCTCCTCGCCCACCTGCGGAGATGCAGCCTCCGGTATCGTCACGGATGCACCGGCAGCGGCACGACCCGCCGTAGCGATCCGCCGACGGTGCCGCCCGGCGCCAGCGCAATGTCGGCGGCGACGGCGGCGGGCCATTGGCCGGCCAGTTCGGGCGCAGGCGGCCAGCGGTCGACCCAGCCCTCGCCCGGCCGGTAATAGCTCCAGCGCACCGCCGCGACGCCCTGGAGCATGCGCTGCGCCCCCTGCGGCAGGCCGCGACCGCGCACCCCGCGCAGCAGCGTACCGGCGCCGAGCTGATAGTCGATCCGCACCGGCAGCCCGCCCGCCGCCGCGAGGGGACGGTTGAAACTCAGTGTCGCGGCGTCGCCCTGGAGCGCGCCGGGGCTGATCTGGGTCAGGTCGTTGTCGATCACGTACATGGCGCGCTGCACCTCGGCGAGCCGGTCGAGCCGGCCCTCGGTGCGGTCGCGGATTCCCATCAGGCTGTCGACCAGCGCCAGCCCTGCGAGCGCGATCAGCCCGAACAGCGCGAGCGAGATCATCAGTTCGATCAGGGTGAAGCCGGCTTCGCCCCCCTCTCCCGTCATTCCAGCGAAAGCTGGAATCTCCCTGCCTTGCGGCGTCCGAACGCGGATATCGCCGGAAAGAAAAGGGAGATCCCGGCTTTCGCCGGGATGACGGTGCTCTTTCGCACCGGCAAGTCTCACAACGATCCGCTCTTGTCCGCCACCACATAGCCATCGGGACCCGCCACCAGCACCGCGAGCGAGCGAGCGGCGCTGCCGTCGGCGGCGAAGCGGATCGGGCCGGTGACGGTGTTGAACTGCGGCACCGACAGCAGCGCCGGCCGGTCGACCACGCCGTTGGCGCGCAGCGCCTCGACGATCGTCATCGCGTCATAAGCGAGCGCGGCGATCAGCCCCGGGCCTGTCGCCCCGGCTTTCTGGTAGCGGCCGGCGAAGTCGGCGAGCGCGTTGGGATCGGGCGCCGACAGCCAGGCCCCCGCCACGTCCTGCGGCGGCAGGTCCATCGCCTGCTGGGTGCCGAGCAGCTGTATGCCGCTGCCCGCCAGCGCGCGGGCGGCCTGGCGCAGCGCGTCGCCGCCCTCGGTGACGAGCAGCGCGTCGGGCAGCTCGCCCTGCCGGCGCAGCGCGGCGGGCAGGTCGGCCGCGGCCGCATCGGTCGGCAGCATCGCCACGTCGAGCCCGGCGGCGCCGCGCAGCCGTTCGGCCGCCGCATTGCCCTGCGCCGCCCAGCGCGACGAGCCGCCGAACACCGCGACCCGGCGCACCCCGCGTCCGCGCGCATAACGCAGGATCGCGGTCACGCTCTGCCCGGCGGTGATGCCGAGCAGGAAGGCGCCGCTGCCGATCAGGTCCTCGTCATTGCTGAAGCTCAGCACCGGCACCTGCCCCGCAGCTCCTGCGGCGGCGCGGCTCTCCTCGGCGAACAGCGGACCGACCAGCGCGCGCACGTCGCGCTTGAGCGCCTGCTGTACCGCGAGCACCGCACCGGCGGCGGTTCCGCCGGTATCCAGCACCATCGTCTCGTCGGCCTTCCCGCCCGGCGATTGGGCGAGCGCGGCCGCGCGCTGCATGCTAAGGCCGACCGTGGCCGACGGCCCCGACAGCGGCAGCAGCAGCGCGACGCGCGGGCGCTTCCCCGACCGGGCCGGCGCGGCGGCGAGCGGAGACAGGAAGGACGATGCCGATCCCAGAAGCAGTGCCTGCGGCACCAGCCGCAGCAATCGACGTCTATCCCGATTCATATGACGCTCCCGTTCGCCGTCGCCTCGACCGCCGCACGCTCGCCATCGGCGGCATCGGGCTGGGCGTCTATCTGCTGACCCTGCTGGCGACGGTCCCGGCACGGATCGTCGCGCCGCTGCCGGGCGCGACCGGCACGATATGGCATGGCGCCGCCCCGCTCGACGGCGGCAGCCGCGCCGAGTGGCGCTGGTCGCCGCTCGCCAGTCTCACCGGGCTCGGCTTCGCCGCCGATGTGGCCGTCACCGGCCCCGGGACCGCCCTTGCCGCTCGTGCGCTGCTGCGCCCCGGCCGCGTGCTGATCGAAGATGCGAAGGGCAGCGCCGGCTTCGGCCTGCTCGCCGCGATCGCGCGGCCGGGCTTCGCCTGCGACCTGCATATGCAGGTCGATCTCGCACGGGTCGCAATCGGTGGCGGCAAGCAGGGCGCCGACGGCCGGATCAGGAGCGAGCCGGGAAGCTGCAACGCGTTCGGCGGCCCGGCGGTCCCGGTGCTGGCGATGACCTTCGACGTCCGGCAGACGCCGGGCCTGGCGGTGATCAATCTCGCACCGGCCGGCGAACGCCGCCGTCCGTTCATCGTCGGCGGGCTGGAGGAGAAGGGCATGCTGCGCCTGATCGTCACCGCCGAGGGTGCCGCGACGCTGCCCTTCCTGTCGCCCCCCGGCGGCATGAAGATCGAGACCGAGCTTTAAGGCCCGGACATTCCTCCCCATCGCAGATGGGGAGGGGGACCATCCGAAGGATGGTGGAGGGGTCGGCGCGCAGCGCCCGCTTCGCCGGCGCCCCCTCCACCGCCTTCGACGGTCCCCCTCCCCCCGCTGCGCGCGGGGAGGAATTAGGAGAAGGCCCCTCATCACATCCCCACGATATTGTTGAGGTTGATGATCGGCAGCAGGATCGCGAGCACCATCAGCAGCACCAGCCCGCCCATCATCAGCAGCACCAGCGGCTCGACCAGCGAGACGAGCAGCGCCGCCATCGCCTCCAGCTCGCGTTCCAGCTCGGCGGCGGCGCGGGCGAGGGCGGGGCCAAGCTGGCCGCCATTCTCGCCGCTGGCGACGATCGCCACCAGCATCGGCGGGAAGATGCCCGACTCGCCCATAGCCGCCTGCAGGCTCGCCCCCTCGCGCACCCGCGTCGCGACGCCGATCGCCGCCTCGCGGACATGCCGGTTGGGGGTGACGGCGGCGGCGGCATTCAGCGCGTCGACCAGCGGCACCGCGCTCTGGACCAGGGTGGCAAGGCTCGCCGCGAAGCGCGCGGCATTGTACTGGCGGCTGAACCGCGCGACGGGCCAGGTCGTGGCGATCCGCCGGTCGAAGCGCAGCCGGTTGGCCGGCACCCGCAGCCAGCGGCCGAAGATCAGGATCGCCGCGAGCAGCGCGATCGCCATCGCCAACCCATATTTCTGCAAGCCGCCCGAGATCGCGATCAGCGCACGGGTGAGGAAGGGCAGCTCCGCCCCGCGCGAGATGAAGACGCGGACGATGTCGGGGACGACATAGACCATCAGCAGCGCCATCATCCCGAAGGAGACGACCGCGAGCAGCGCCGGATAGAGCAGCGCGAGCTGGATCTTCTGCTGGTTGCGCTGCCGGTTCTCGACGAAGTCGGCGAGATGGGCGAGCACCTGCGCCAGCCGGCCAGCCTGCTCCCCCGCCGCGACCGAGGCGGTGTAATATTCCGGGAAGGTCGCCGGGTGCAGCCGCAGCGCGGCGGCGAAGCTGTAGCCGTCGAGGATGGCGCCGCGCACGTCGAGCAGCAGCGAGCGGAGCGCCGCGCCCTCGGCCTGCTCGGCGACGAGCTTGAGCGCCTGCTCGATATTGACCTCGCTCGTCACCAGGGTCGCGATCTGGCGGGTGACGGTGGCGAGCGCGCGGGCGCCGACCTTGCGGCGGAACAGCCGCGCGCCGATGCCGGGCGCGGTCCCGCCCGCCGTGGCCGCCTCGACCGAGGTCGGCAACAGCTCGCGGTCGCGCAGGAGCTGGCGCGCCGCGGCGGGGCTCGACGCCTCGATCACCCCCTGCTTCGCGGCGCCCCGCGTGTCGACCGCGCGATAGGCGAAGGCCGGCATCAGCCCTCGTCCTGCACGACGCGGGCGACTTCCTCGATCGTGGTCAGGCCGGCGCGGAGCTTGGCGATGCCGTCGTCGAGCAGGCTCGGCCCGGCCTTGCGGGCGGCCGCGGTCAGCTCCGCCTCCGACGCGCCGTCATGGATCAGGCGGCGCAGCTCGTCGTCGGCGGCGACCACCTCGTACAGCGCCATCCGGCCCTTATAGCCCTCGCCGTAGCAATGCTCGCAGCCCTGCGCGCGCCAGATCTTCTTGCCGGGCTTGATCGCGCGGCCGAGCAGCGCCGAATCGGCCTCGGTCGCGCGGTCCTGCCAGCGGCAATGTTCGCACAGTCGCCGCACCAGCCGCTGGGCGATCAGCCCGACCACCATCGGCGCGAGCAAGTAGCGCTCCACCCCCATGTCGATCAGCCGGGTGATCGATCCGATCGCGCTGTTGGTGTGCAGCGTCGACAACACGAAATGGCCGGTCATCGACGATCGCACCGCGACCTCGGCAGTCTCCTGGTCGCGGATCTCGCCGACCATGATCACGTCGGGGTCCTGGCGCAGGATGGCGCGCAGGCCGCGCGCGAAGGTCATCCCCGTCCGGGCGTTGACCTGGGTCTGGGCGACGCCCGCCAGCTCATATTCGATCGGGTCCTCGACCGTCATGATGTTGCGCTTGCGGTCGTTGAGGTGGGTGAGCGCGGTGTAGAGCGTCGTCGTCTTGCCCGATCCGGTCGGGCCGGTGACGAGCAATATGCCGTGCGGCCGGTCGAGCAGGCCGAGGAAGACGTCGCGGTCACGCTCCGACAGGCCGAGCGCGGCGGTGTCGAGCCCGGTCGAGCCGCGATCGAGCAGGCGCATCACCACCCGCTCGCCATGCTGGGTCGGGATGGTCGAGACGCGCACGTCAATGTCGTAGCCGCCGACCCGCAGGGTGACGCGGCCGTCCTGCGGCACCCGCTTCTCGGCGATGTCGAGCCGCGCCATCACCTTGATGCGGCTGACCAGCAGCGGCGCCAGCGCGCGCTTCGGCTCGACGACGTCGCGCAGCACGCCGTCGATGCGGAAGCGGACGATCAGCCGCTTCTCCTGCGTCTCGACATGGATGTCCGACGCGCTATCGCGCACCGCCTGGAGCAGCAGCGCGTTGATCAGGCGGATCACCGGACTGTCGTCGCGGCTGTCGAGCAGGTCGTCGACCGCCGCCGCGCTGTCCGCCAGCGTCGCGAGGTCGTCGGTGTCGGCGAGGTCCATCGTCCCGCCCGCGCTGTCGCGATAGGCGGCGGCGACGGCACTCTCGAACGCCTCCTCGGCCACCGGCTCGAAGGCGAGGCCGGCGCCGAAGCGGCGCTGCACCTCGAGCATCGCCTCGGGGCTGGCGCCGGTGCGGAACAGGCAGCGCGCGTCGCCCTCTCCTGCCGCCGGCTGGACGAGGACGCCGTGGCGGCGGGCGAAGCCGTAGGGAAGCGCCCCGGTCATGCGCGCACCATCAGTTCGGCGGAGACGAAGCCGCTCGACGGGCGGCGGTCGAGCCGCAGACGGACCACCCGCAGCCGGCTGGTCTGCTCGACCTCGGCGATCCAGCGGAGCAGCGATTCGTACGGCGCGTCGGCCACGGTCACGCGGATGCCCTCGCCGTCCTCATTGACCACCGGCACCACGCCGAAGCGCGCCGCGCTGGCCGAGAGGATCGCGGCGGGGCTGCCGCTCGCCTGCGGCTGGGCGGGCGCCTGGCCGATCGGGCCGGCACTGCGCAGCCGCGCGCTCAGGCTTTCATAGGTGCGGATGTCGGACAGCGCCTGGGCGCGGGCGCGCTGGATCGGCAGGATCACCATCGCCACCAGCACATAGAGCGCGAGGATCGCGGCGAGCCCGCCGAGCAGCCACTGCTCGCGCCGGCTGCGCGCCTGCCACAGCCCGATCGCCTTCTGCCGCGCGGGCTCGAAGGTCGGGAACAGCGTGGCGAAATCGAGTTGCCTCATGCCGCGCCTCCGACGATCAGGCTGGCGCCGTCGAAGCGGCCGGTGAGGCCCGCCGAGCGCAGCGCATTGACGATCGCCCCCCGCGCGGCGGGGTCGGCGAGGTCGACGTCGAGGCGCAGGCTGCGGCCCGCCTCGTCGAACTGCATCGACCGGATCGTCACCGCGCCGCCGAACGGTGCCAGCGCCGAGGAGGCCCGGCCGAGCAGCGGCAACAGCGTTCCGGGCGGGGCATTGCCGCCCGCCGGCAGCAGCTCGGCCGCGACCAGCGCCGCCTCGCGCGGGTCGGTGCCGGCATAGCGGCCGGGCGCGGCGCCGTTGAGTATCCGGGTCAGCTCCGCCCCGCGCTGGGCGGCGACCGAGCGGAGCGCGACGGTGTCAGCGGCAGCGATCGCGCCATGCGCTACCAGTCCGGCGACGGCGACGATCGCAACCCGGCGGCCGGTCCGCGACAGGCCCTGGTGCGGGCGCGCATAATCACCCTGGCGGAGATCGAGCGCGATCGGCAATGCCTCTTCGACATCGCCGACCTCGTCGCAGTCCGGCTTGCCCGCCGCCGTCCACAGCGCAACGAACAGCGCCTCGCGCGCCGCGAAGCCGGCGCCGTCGGGGGTGCGGACGAGGATGCGGCCGTCGTCCTCGCGGCGGACGTTCCAGCGGCCGGCCGCGGGCACCGGCAGTGCCAGCGCGTCGGGCATGATCGCGGCGTC
Organism: Rhizorhabdus histidinilytica; assembly: GCF_900167915.1. Classification (GTDB taxonomy): domain Bacteria; phylum Pseudomonadota; class Alphaproteobacteria; order Sphingomonadales; family Sphingomonadaceae; genus Rhizorhabdus; species Rhizorhabdus histidinilytica. Next base: position 153,554 of record NZ_FUYM01000006.1, read on the forward strand.
GGCGATCCCGGCCTCGGCCGCGTGCGCGATCCAGGCCGCCATCAGGTCGCGATCGACCGCTCCCGCGAGCCAGCCCCCGCCGGCCTGCTGCGCGCCGAGCGCGAGGTGCAGCGCATCGGGACGGTCGGCGATGCGGTCTTCGATCGCGAAGGGCAGCGCCGCGAGCCGGCGCGCGTGCGACGGCAGCGGCAACGCGACCGACATCGTCAGGACATGTTCGGCCGGTACCAGCAGGACGGGTCGCGCGGCCGCGCCCGGGATGGCGCGCACCGCGCCCGCATCGAGCCGCCAGACGCCCGCTTCGGCCCGCGGACCGAGCATATTTTTTAGCCGCGCGACGGTCGGCGCTATGCTAGGCGACTGTAACATCAGTTTCATGGATATATCTCATAGCGCCGCCATGATCATAGTTTCGCAACAATTTCATGACGAGCCCGAACATGGCGGCCGGCGCGCCCTTTCGGACGGCGAGGCCGGCCTGACCCTGATCGAGATGATCGTCGTGCTGGCGATCATCGCGCTGGTCGCGGCGCTGATCGTCCCCAACGTCATCGGACGCCCCGACGAAGCGCGCGTGACGGTCGCCAGGACCGACCTGCGCACCATCTCCGCCGCGCTGAAGATGTACCGCCTCGACAATGGCGACTATCCGACCACAGAGCAGGGGCTGGCGGCGCTGTCGAAGAAGCCGACCACCGCGCCCGAGCCGCGCAACTGGTCGACCGAGGGCTATCTGGCGCAGGTGCCGATCGACCCCTGGGGCCGTCCCTATGTCTATCGCAACCCCGGCAGCGGGGGCGCGGGCTTCGACCTGGTCAGCCTGGGCAAGGACGGCAAGCCCGGCGGCGAGGGGCTCGACGCCGACCTGAGCGACAAAGCGCCCTGAGATGCAGGCACGGGGGGGCGAATCGGGAATGACCCTGGTCGAGATGCTCGCGGTGCTCGCGATCATCGCCGTCGCGGCGGGGGCCACCGTGCTCGGCATCGGCGCCGCCACCCGCGCCCCCGGCGTCGAGGCCGAGGCGCGCCGCCTCGCGACCCGGCTCCAGTCGGTCGCCGACGAAGCGATGGTGTCCGACCGCCCGGTCGCGCTGAGCTGGGATGAGAAGGGTTATGCCTTCACCGGCTGGGACGGGCGCGGCTGGCAAACCGGCACCGACGAAGCGCATGCCCGCCACCGCCTGCCCGCCGGCATCCGGCTCGACATGGGCCGTCGCACCCCGCCGTTGCTGCTCGGCGTCGACGGCACCGGTGTTCCCGCGACGATCGGCCTCCGCTCCGGCAAGGACCGCTGGCTCGTTGTCTATGACGGGCTCTCCGCCAGCCCGATCCCGGTGCCGGCCGCATGAGCCCGACCACCCAAAGCCGCCCCGGCGAAGCGGGCTTCTCGCTGATCGAGGCGCTGGTGGCGCTGCTCGTGCTCGCCATCGCCGCCGCCGGCCTGGTCCGCGCGGCGGAGGCGCATGTCGATTCGATCCGCGGCCTCGAACGCCGCGCCGCCGCCCAGCTCGTCGCGCAGAACCGGCTCGCCGAGCTGGCGGTGCCCGGCCTGCCCGCGGGGCCCGCCGAGGTCGAGATGCTGGGCCAGCGCTGGACCGTCGCGGTGCGCGAAAGCGCGACCGACGACCCCGACATGGCCAAGCTGAGCGTCGCCGTGGCGGACGCGCGCGATCCGGCGTCGCCGCTCGTCACCCTCGACGGCTTCCGCGACAGGGAGACGACGACGCGATGACCCCGCGCCAGGCTTCCCGCGCCGCCGACATCTTCACCGGCCTCGTCGTCGCGTCGGTCGCGGTCGCGCTGGCCGGGCTCACCTGGCACCTGCTCGGCGCCGGCCCGGGCGATCCGCCGCCCGCCACGGCCGCCAGCGCTCCGGCAGCCGGTACCGACATCACCCCCGCGCTGGCGCTGGCGCCCTTCGGCCGGCCCGACGCCTCCTCGGCCCAGCCGACCGGGCTCGCGCTCCAGTTGCGCGGGGTGATCCTCGCCGATCCGCCCTCGGCCTCGACCGCGCTGATCGCGCCGCCCGGCGGCCGCCCCGTCTCCTATGGCGTCGGCGCGTCGGTCGGCGGCGCGACGATCGAGGAGATCGCCTTCAACCGCGTGCTGCTGCGGAACAATGGCCGGCTCGAGCGGCTCGACCTGCCGCGCCCGTCGCTGGGCGGGGAGGCGTCGTCCGCCACCGCGCCGCCCGCGCCCCCGTCGCCCCCCGGCGCGGTGCCCGCGACCGGCCCGTCCGACGGATCGGGGCCGCAGCCGATGCAGGCGATCACGCCGCCGCCGGGACTTTCGGCCAACGGCGCGAGCGCCGCCTCGCTGCTCGACGGGCTCGGCGCGGCGCCGGTCGGGGGCGCCTATCGCATCGGCGCCGATCCCTCGCCCGCCGCGCGCAAGGCTGGGCTGTTGCCCGGCGACGTGATCGAGCGGATCAACGGCCTGCCCGCCACCGCCGTCACCGCCGACCGCCAGCTGATGGCCCAGGTCATGGCCGGCGGCCCCGCCCAGATCGACGTGCTGCGCGGCGGCAAGCGCGTCTCCTTCTCCTTCGCCCTCCGTTGAGGAAGCCCATCGTGTCCCTGTTCGCCCGCACCGCCCTCTCCGCCCTGGTCGCCGCCGCCATGGCCGGCACGCCGATCCTGGCGCAGAGCGCCGGCCAGCCCGCCGACGTGGTCGTCAACATGCGCGCCGTCGACATCGCCGACGTCGCCGAGCAGATTTCGCGCATCACCGGCCGCACCCTGATCCTCGACCCCGCGGTCAAGGGCACGGTCAACGTCACCTCGGCCGAGCCGCTGTCGGTCGACGGGGTGTGGGACCTGTTCCAGTCGGTGCTGCGCGTCCACGGCTTCGCGGCGGTCAAGTCGGGCCGGTCCTGGCGGATCATCCCGCAGGCCTCGGCGATCCGCGACGCGGGCTCGGGCGGGCGGCTGTCGGGGCAGGACGTCACCACCCGCATGGTCCGGCTGCAGAATGTATCGGGCGAACAGGCGGCGCGCGTCTTCCGCCCGCTGGTCGCGCAGTTCGGCAGCATCGAGGCGATGGCCAGCCCCAACGCGATCATCGTCACCGACTATGCCGAGAATGTCCGCCGCATCGAGCAGCTGGCCCGCGCGCTCGACAGCGGCGGCGGCGGCCGGTTCGACAGCATCACCCTGCGCTACGCCAACGCCAGGGACGTCGCCGCCGCGATCCAGGGCGTGATGGGCGACGGCACCGCGACCGGCGGCCCCCGCGTCGTCGCGGACGAACGCAGCAACATCGTCCTCGTCCGCGGCGAGCCGGCGATGGTGTCCGAGGCCCGCCGCCTCGCCCACACCATCGACAAGCCCGGCGCGGGCGTGCCGATCACCAGGATGATCCGTCTCAACAATGGCGACGCCGAATCGGTGACCGAGGTGCTGCAAGGCGTGCTCGGCGAGCAAGGCACCGTCACCAATCCCGCCGCCCGCGCGGTCGCCGGCGGCCGGGCGCGGATCACCCGCCAGCAATCCAACGCCGGCGCCCAGGCGGCCGGCCTGTCGCTCGGCTCCACCCCGGCGACGCTCGGCGGCGCTGCAGCCGAGACGGCGGCGCTCGGCGGCGGCGGCGAAGGCGATTCGACGCCCAAGGGCTTCTCGACCCCTGACCTCACCGTCCAGCCCGCGCCCGAGCTCAACGCGATCGTACTGCGCGGCACCCCGGCGGCCATCGCCGAGGTCGAACCGCTGATCGCCCAGCTCGACGTGCGCCGCCCGCAGGTGCTGATCGAGGCCGCGATCGTCGAGATCGCCGGCGATCAGGCCGAGCAGCTCGCCGTCCAGCTTGGCATCGGCGCGGCGGCGATCAACCGCGCGAGCGGCGGCGCCACCTCCTTCACCAGCCCCGGCCTGCCGCTCCAGTCGATCCTGACCGCGATCGGATCGCCGGCGGCCGGCGCGGTGCTGCCCAATGGCGGATCGGCCAATATCCGCGTCGGCGACAATTTCAGCATCCTGCTCCAGGCGATCGGCCAGTCGACCCGGTCCAACCTGCTGTCGACTCCGAGCCTGACGACGCTCGACAACGAGCCGGCCGAGATCGTCGTCGGCCAGAACGTCCCCTTCCGGACCGGCAGCTTCTCGACCGACGGCAACACGATCAATCCGTTCACGACGATCGAGCGGCAGGACGTCGGCCTGACCCTGCGCGTCGTGCCGCGCATCCACCAGGGCAATGTCGTCCGGCTGGAGGTGGCGCAGGAGGTGTCGTCGCTGACCAGCGCCGTGACCGGCGCGGCCGACCTGATCACCAACCGCCGCAGCATCCAGACCTCGGTGCTCGCCGACGACGGCCAGACGATCGTGCTGGGCGGCCTGATCAGCGACGACCGCACCCAGACGCGCAGCCAGGTGCCGATCCTCGGCGACATCCCGATCGCGGGCGAGCTGTTCAAGTCGCGCAGGGAAAGCCATGTGAAGCGGACGCTGTTCGTCTTCCTGAAGCCGACCATCCTGCGCGACCGCGAGGCCGCCAACAGCGTCACCCAGGCCAAATATGCCCGCACCCGCTATGACGAGGCGATGCTCGGCAAGGGTCCGCCGCTCCTCCTCGAACCGCCGGGCCGACGCCTGCCGGTCGAGATTTCCGGGGTGTATTGAGACCCGCATCCCGAGAAGCACACCGCTCCACCGTCGTCATTCCCGCTTTCGAGGGAATGACGGGTGAGTTGTGATCGGTCCTACTGCTCCTCTTCCTCTCCGGTCGCCGCGTCCGGCTGGGGCTGGGGCTCGGCCGCCGGCAGGAAGGACCGCACCCGCCGGCTGCCCCGGCTGAACAGCGCCGCGTCGGGCGACAGGCTTTCGAGCCGCCAGCCGTCGAAGCTCTCGCCGGGCGACAGCACCTTGCTGGTGCCGTCGGCGGTGCGGACCATCGCGATGGCGTTGTCGGGCAGGCGGCCGGCGATGCCGATCAGCCTGGGGGCGTCCTCGGCGGCGGGGGCATCGGCGGGGTCGAGCGGGTCGAGGAACAGAGGGCGGCCCGCGCCCTCCTCCGCCGCCGCGACCGGCACGGGCTGAACGGTGTCGCCGCGCGCGGGAATGTCGGGCAGCGGTGGCTGCGCGCGCCACAGCAGCGCCATGGGCGCGGCCAGCGCGACCAGCACGGCCCCGGCGATCCAGAGCGATCCGGCGGGCGGGCGGCGCATCAGCGCGGCTCCCACACGGCCATGGCGCGGGCGTCGAGCCGGATCGCGGTCTCGCCCGGTCCGGTCCGCCCGATCCGCCAGCGCGCGAAGCGGATCGCGGGATGCGCCGTCTCGATCGCGCGGGCGAAACCGAGCACGTCGGCCTCGGGGCCGGAAACGGTGACGTCGGCGCCGAGTTCGGCGGGCAGCGCCCGGTCGGCAGCCACCGGCGCGACCCGTTCGAGCAGCAGGCGCCGGTCGGCCGCCGCGCCCCGAATCGCCGCGAGCAGCGCCGCCTCCGCCGTCCGCCGGTCCTCCTGCCCATGCGACGCCTCGACCGGCAACAGCCGTTTCACGGGCACCGCCCCGGCGCTGGCCCGCGCCTCGACCGTCCAGAGCCGCGCCCGCGCCGCGGCGAGCGCGTCGAGCCCAGCCCAGGCCAACCCGGTCGCGAGCATCAGGCCGAGGCCGGCGCCGAGGCCGACAGCCGGAGTCCAGCGGATCGCGGACAGGCGGAGGATGGACGGGCGCATCGTCAGATCCGTCCCCGCAGCGTCACCCGCATCGTCCCGCCCTGCGTCCTCGCCTGCCCCACCTCGCGCAACGAGCCGAGCAGGGGATCGGCGGCGAGCGCCGGACGCAGCCGATCGGGATCCGGCGTCTCGATCTCGACGGTCAGCTCGCCGCCCTCGGCCAGCTCCATGCCGGCCAACCCGGCCTCCTCGGGCAGGACGGCGCGCAGCCGGTCGGCCAGCGCGCTGACCGGCGGCGCGGCCATCACCGCGTCGATGCGGACACGCGCCGCCTCGGTCGCCGCGCCGCGCGCATAGGCGGCGAGCGCGGGCGCCTCGCGCCGGGCGAGCCGCGCCGCCTGCCAGCGGTCGAAGCCGGCGAGGCCCCAGGCCGCGACCGCCGTGGTCACCGGAATGGTCGCGAGGGCGAACAGCGCGATCGCGCGCACCCGGCCCGCCGGCAGCGCGGCGCCGGGCGGCAGCGCCGGGCGCCAGCGCGGCAGGCGCCAGCCGCCTCGCGCGAAGCGGTCGCCCAGCCGGTCGAGCAGGCTGGGGCCGATCGGCTCGACGCTGACCGGGTCGAGCCCCGCCGCCGCCAGCCGCGCGCGCGCCGCCGCCGCGTCCTCGGCGCGGACGATGCGAATCTCGGACGCGCCGCTCCGCCGCAGCAGGACGCAGCGATAGCGGGTCAGGGGCGCGGCCGGCATAGGGGCGCGGGAGCTCCGCTCAGTCCTCGACGCCGTCGAGCGCGGCGGCCAGCTCGTCGAGCCAGACCGTCGCCGTCCCGTCCGACGGCGCCCGCCAGTCGCCGCGCGGCGACAGTGCGCCGCCGCCCGACAGCTTCGGCCCGTTGGGGATGGCCGATCGCTTGAACTGGCTGATCGTGAAGAAGCGGAACAGGAATTTCTCGAGCCAGGACCGGATCGTCGCCAGGTCGTAGGCGTTGCGCAGATCGTCCGGGAAGCCCGCCGGCCACAGCCCGGCATCGGCATCCTTCCAGGCATGCCAGGCGAGGAAGGCGACCTTCGACGGCTTCAGCCCGAGCCGCGCGACATGGTGGAGGAAGAAGTCGTTGAGCTCATAGGGACCGACCTTCGATTCGGTGCTCTGGATCGCGCCCGACGCATCGGCGGGGACCAGTTCGGGCGAAATCTCGGTGCCGAGGATCGCGGTCAATATCTCGTCGGTCGCCGGATCGAACTGGCCGGTCCGCACGCACCAGCGGATCAGATATTGGATCAGCGTCTTGGGAACGCCGGCATTGACCGCATAATGGCTCATCTGGTCGCCGACGCCATAGGTGCACCAGCCGAGCGCCAGCTCGCTGAGGTCGCCGGTGCCGACGACGAAGCCGTCATGCTGGTTGGCGAGGCGGAACAGATAGTCGGTGCGCAGACCCGCCTGCACATTCTCGAAGGTGACGTCGTAGACCGGCTGCCCCTGTGCGAAGGGATGGCCCATGTCGCCGAGCATCTGGCGCGCCGCCGGGCGGATGTCGATCTCCTCGGCGGTGATGCCCAGCGCGCGCATCAGCGCCCAGGCATTGCCCTTGGTCGCGTCGCCGGTCGCGAAGCCGGGCATGGTGTAGCCGCGGATCGCGGTGCGCGGCAGGCCGAGCCGGTCGCAGCTCTTGGCCGCGACGATCAGCGCATGGGTCGAATCGAGCCCGCCCGACACGCCGATCACCATCGCCTTGCCGCGGGTCGAGGCGAAGCGCTTCACCAGCCCGTCGACCTGGATGTTGAACGCCTCGTAGCAGTCGGCATCGAGCGCGCGGGGATCGGCGGGGACGAAGGGGAAGCGCGCCACCGGCCGCCGCAGCCCGACGTCGGCGCGGTGCGGGCGATGTTCGAAGCCGATCGTGCGGAAGCGCGCCTCGGGATGGCCGTTCGCCGCCGCGCAGTCGTTAAACGTGCCCATCCGCATCCGTTCGAGCCGCAGCCGCGCGACGTCGACATCGGCGGCGATCAGCTCCGGGTCCATGCCGAACCGGGTCGATTCGGCGAGCATCTGCCCCAGTTCGTGGATCATCGCCTGCCCGTCCCAGGCGAGGTCGGTGGTGCTCTCGCCCGGGCCGCTCGCCGAATAGCAATAGGCGGCGATCGCGCGGGTCGACTGCGACGCGGCGAGCAGCGCCCGGTCGCGCGCCTTGCCGACGATGATGTTGGAGGCGGACAGGTTGCACAGGATCAGCGCCCCCGCCATCGCCCCCGCCGTGGACGGCGGCAGCGGTGCCCAATAATCCTCGCAGATCTCGACGTGGAAGGTGAAGTCCTCGAGGTCCTCGGCGGCGAAGACCAGGTCGGGCCCGAACGGCACCTCCTGCCCGCACAGCCGCAGCGCGAGTCCTGTGAGGCCGGCGCCGGGCGCGAACCAGCGCTTCTCGTAATATTCGCGGTAATTGGGGAGGAAGCTCTTGGGCACGACGCCGAGGATGCGGCCCCGCGAGACCACCACCGCCGTGTTGTAGAGCCGCCCGTTGCGGCGGATCGGCGCGCCAACCAGCAGCACCGGGGCGAGGCTCGCGCTCGCCGCGACGATCGCCGCCAGCTCGGCCTCGACCCGGTCGAGCTGGGCATCCTGCAGGTGCAGGTCGTCGATCGCATAGGAGGACAGGGCCAGCTCGGGCAGGACGAGCAGGTCGACGCCCTCGGCATCGGCGTGGCGCGCCAGGTCGAGGATGCCCGCCGCGTTCGCCGCGACGTCGCCGACGCTCGCCACCGGCGTCCCCGCGCCGACGCGCACGAAGCCGTGGCGGTGGATCGAACGGAAGGGGGCAGCAGCCGACATCATGGGCCCTCGATCATCAAATATCGCTTCGCCCATAGAGGAAGCAACGGCCGAGCGCCAATGCGGGAGAATAAGTCAATCGCTCCCGACCTTCCATCCGTCACCCCTGCGGAGGCAGGGGTCCATGTCTCCCTTCACCCGAGACGGCATCTGGGAAGACAACAGACATGGATGCCAGCCTCCGCTGGCATGACGAGCATATTCGTGACAGTTCGAGGGCGCGCCGTCACTCCGCCGCGTGGATGCGGTTGCGGCCGTTCTGCTTGGCCCGGTAGAGCGCGGCGTCGGCGCGCTTGAGGATCGAGCCCGGCGAATCCTGGAGGTCGAGCGCGGCGAGCCCGCCCGAGAAGCTCAGCCGCCCGAGCGACTGGCCGGTGTGGGTGACCTTGAGCTCGCGCGCGGCGATCGCGGCGCGGATCTTGTCGAGCGTCGCCATCGCCTTGGCGGCGGCGCCGCGTTCGAACACCATCACGAACTCCTCGCCGCCATAGCGCGCGACGAATACGTCGCCGCTCGCGACGCGGCCGAGCGAGGAGGCGACGAACTTGATCACCTCATCGCCGATCTGATGGCCATGGGTGTCGTTGAACTGCTTGAAATGATCGATGTCGCAGATCGCCAGCGCGAGCGGCGAGGCGGCGCGCCGGGCGTTCTCGAACGCACCCCGCAGATGCTGGTCCAGCGCGCGGCGGTTGGGCAAGCCGGTCAGCGGATCGCTGTTCGCCTTGCGATGCGCCGCGGCGAGGTCCTCGCGCATCGCGTTCATCTGCTGCTCGGTGCGGCGCAGGTCCTCTTCGGCGGCCTGCGCCTTGTCGATCATCGTCCGGGTCAGGCCCACCAGCTTCTTGACCGCGAGCGCGGGCGATCCGTCCGCCTCCAGCCCCTCGGCCTCGTGCGCCAGCGCCTCGCCATAGTCGCGCGCATCCTCACCCGACCGGGCGAGAATCGTCGTCATCTGCTCGAGATAGCCCTGCGCCTCCAGCGCCATGCGCGACAGCTCGTCGGTCGACAGGCCGGGGTCCAGCCGGGTGGCGATCGTGCCGGCGACGGCGTCGGTCAGCCCGCCGTCCTTGGCGATCGCACGGTCGATCGTCGCGTTGAGCGCGGCGTCGCGGCCCGACAGATAGCGGTGGCACAATTCGAAATTCGCCGGGGACGGTTCCAGCCCGTGATCGAACAGAAGCTTGCCGATCATGTCGTACAGACGCCGCCATTCGGCGCGCGCTGCAGACTTCTCGGCTATTCTTTCTTCTTTCACCGCGACACCCCTGATCTCCGGATCGGGATAGCGCGAGATTCGATACATCCGGTTAATGCCCCCCGTAATTTTACGAGGTTCAGCGGCGCCAGCGGCCGGTCTCCATCCAGGCGAGCAGCGGCTTGAGCGGCAGGATCCAGACGATGCCCGCGACGACGTAGACCGGTGCCTGGACCAGCGCCGGCAACGTGCCGATCCAGGGGGAGGCGGTCGCGACGATCACCGCCCACACCGAAATGATGAGCAAGATCAGGAAGATGCCGGCGGGTTTCCGCCAGCTCGGTTGGTTCGTCACGCGTTGTTCCCTTCGATCACGCCCGTCTCTGTGACGACCGCATCGAGCGGCACGTCCCACGGATCGCAGCCTATGGCGGGTCGTTGCTGAATCGACCAGCCCCAGCCGATCCTGCGCGCCTGCGGCAGCGCGGCGAAGGCGCGATCGTAGAAACCCGCGCCCTGCCCGATTCGGTTGAGCGCCGAATCGAAGCCGAGCAGCGGCGCGACGATCAGATCGGGGCGGATCTCGGCCGATTCGGCGGCGGGTTGCGACAGTCCGCGCCAGCCGGTTTCGAGCGGATCGCCCGGCGTCCAGCGCAGGAAGCGCATCGGCGCGGACCGCGACTCGACATGGGGCAGCGCGACGGCGATTCCCCGCGCTGCCGTAGCGGCCATCGCCGCCGCACATCCCATCTCGCTGCCCATCGCGACATAGAAGGCGATGCTGCGCGCACCGCCCGCGACGCGCAGCAGATGATCGGCCGCCAGCGCCTCGAGCCGAGCCCGCTCGCCGGGCGGGAGATCGAGCACGAAGGCGTCGCGAAGGGCGCGGAGTTCGGCGCGCAACGCCGGCTTGGACGGATCAGCGTCCATCGGCGGCGCGGCGGGAATGGGGGAAGGTGGCGGGACCGCCATGGTCGTTTGCTGGAATATCCTCTGACGCCATAAGCATCAGGTGGGGACCATGTGCACCGGACCAGGATCCGGGCAGGGACAGCCCCCTAGGAATGTGAATCGCCTCAGGGATGTTCGCTACAGCTCGTGCCGGGCAGTACCCGCCAAGGACATATATAGGTGCAAAGCGGGTCCGGCTCAAGGGAGCGGCCTTGCGAAGCCTGTCATGCTGAACTTGTTTCAGCATCCACCAGCACACCCGCGCCGTGCTACCGGAGGGAAATGGACCGCCAGCCCTGCGTCCATATCCTCGCGAGCGATCGCAACGGCACGATCTACATCGGGGTCACATCCGATCTTCCGAAGCGATTGTATCAGCATAGGAGCGGGACCCTGGATGGCTTCACCTCGCGCTACGGCGTCGCGAAGCTGGTTCGCTACGAATTGTTCGAGGACATGTCGACCGCGATCGCGCGGGAGAAGCAGCTCAAGCGGTGGCATCGCTCGTGGAAGCTCAACCTGATCGAACAGGATAATGCCGGCTGGCACGATCTTTCGATCGGCCTGGGTTTCGAGCCACTCTGAACCGGCGCCCGCCGCCCGGTGGATGCTGAAACGAGTTCAGCATGACGGGAAACTACTGGCCGTCCCGTTCCATCCGGTCGGCGAGTCGCTCGACGCGTTCGGCGATGCGCTCGATCGCGACCGCATAGGCGGGGTCGGGCTCGGCGGCGGCGACGGAGGGCGCCGGGTCCTTGCGCGCGACCGCAGCGGCGCCGCGCAGGTCGTTGAGCTCGTCGGCGAGCAGCAGCGCCGACAGCAGCAGGGTGCGCGCCTCGGTCATCTCGCCGAGCGCGCCGGTCAGTTCTTCGGCCTTGGCGCCGACCATGTGGACGAGCGCGCGGAGATGATCCTCCTCGCCGTCGCGGCAACTCAGGCGGTAGCGGCGACCCGCGACATCGACGTCGACATCGGCCATCAGTTCGTCCCCAGCAGGCGGTCGATCCGCTCTATCGCCGATTCGGTCGCCTCGCGCAGCGTGCGGTGGCGTTCGGCGAGGCGGAACAGCGCCTCATTCTCGTCATGGCCGAAGGAGGGCGCGGCTTCGACCCCAGCTTCCAGCCGGGTGATCGCGCGTTCGAGGCGGCCTAGCGCCAGTATCAGGCGGTGATCGGTCATCGATTCGGAGGAATAGCAGCCTCTCGACGGCCCGCAAGCGCGGGTTCGAGCGATGGACGGGTCGCGCGGAAGGACCGCATCGCCGCTTTCACCCCCGCTGAAACCGTTCCGACAAGCCCCGCAATGGTTGACGATACCGCTCCGGCACGACAAAGGAGCCCCGCGAACAGGGAATCTGGCCTTGTTCGATCGATCCCGCCGGTCTGCAGAAGGTTTCCTATGACGATTGCATCGAGGCAGCTTGCCAACGCCATCCGCGCGCTCGCGATGGACGCGGTGCAGGCCGCCAATTCGGGCCACCCCGGCATGCCGATGGGCATGGCCGACGTCGCGACCGAGCTGTTCACGAAGCATCTGAAATATGATCCGGCCCAGCCCAAATGGGCGGACCGCGACCGCTTCGTCCTGTCGGCCGGCCACGGGTCGATGCTGATCTACGCGCTGCTCCACCTGACCGGCTATGCGCGCCCGACGATCGAGGACATCCGCAACTTCCGCCAGCTGCACAGCCCGTGCGCCGGCCATCCCGAGAATTTCGAGCTGCCGGGCGTCGAGGCGACCACCGGCCCGCTCGGCTCGGGCCTCGCCACCGCGGTCGGCATGGCGATCGCCGAACGGCATCTGAACGCGACCTTCGGCACCGACCTTGTCGACCATCACACCTGGGTGATCGCCGGCGACGGCTGCCTGATGGAAGGCATCAACCATGAGGCGATCGGCCTCGCCGGCCATCTCAAGCTCGGCCGCCTGATCGTGCTGTGGGACGACAACAAGATCACGATCGACGGCTCGGTCTCGCTCAGCTCGTCGGAGGACGTGCTCGCCCGCTACGCCGCCACCGGCTGGCACACCGTGTCGTGCGACGGCCATGATCCGGACAGCATCAACAGGGCGCTGGAGGCGGCCAAGGCCGATCCGCGCCCGTCGATCGTCCAGTGCACCACCGTGATCGGCTATGGCGCCCCGAACAAGCAGGGCACCTCCGCCACCCATGGCGCCGCCCTCGGCGTCGACGAGGTCGCGGCGGCGCGCGGGCATCTCGGCTGGACCGCCGAGCCGTTCGTCATCCCCGAGGACATCAAGGCCGCCTGGGCCGAGGCCGGCCATCGCGGGACCGCGTTGCGCAGCGCCTGGGAAGCGCGGCTGGTGGCGTCGAAGGATCGCGCCGAGTTCGAGCGCCGCATGGCCGGCGCGCTGCCGGCCGGCTTCTCGCTCGACGCCTATATCAAGGAGCTCGCCGCCAACCCGCAGAAGGTGGCGACCCGCAAGGCGTCCGAGATGGCGCTGGGCCCGATCAACGAGCAGCTGCCCGAGACGATCGGCGGCTCGGCCGACCTGACCGGATCGAACAACACCAAGACCAAGGGTCAGGCGCCGCTGACCGCCGAGGATTATGCGGGCCGCTACATCTATTACGGCATCCGCGAGTTCGGCATGGGCTGCGCGATGAACGGGCTGGCGCTGCACGGGGGCGTCATCCCCTATGGCGGCACCTTCATGGTGTTCTCCGACTATTGCCGCCCGGCGATCCGCCTGTCGGCGCTGCAGCAGCAGCGCGTCGTCTACGTCATGACGCATGATTCGATCGGCCTGGGCGAGGACGGCCCGACCCACCAGCCGGTCGAGCATCTGATGAGCCTGCGCGCGATGCCGAACCTCGACGTCTACCGCCCGTGCGACGCGATCGAGACCGCGGAATGCTGGCAGCTCGCGCTGGAGAAGGCCGACGGCCCGTCGCTGCTGGCGCTGTCGCGCGAGGGCCTGCCGCAGGTCCGCACCGACATCAGCGAGAATTTCTCGGCGAAGGGCGCCTATCGGCTGAAGGCAGCCGAAGCCGCGCGCAAGGTGGTGCTGATCGCCAGCGGCTCGGAGGTCGAGATCGCCCTCGCCACCGCGAAGAAGCTCGAAGAGGCCGGCCACGGCGCCGATGTCGTCTCGATGCCGAGCTGGGAGCGCTTCGATGCGCAGCCCGAAAGCTATCGCGACGCGATCCTGCCGGAGGGCGCGCTGCTCGTCTCGATCGAGGCGGGCACGACGATGGGCTGGGAACGTTATGTCGGCCGCAAAGGCCTGCGCTTCGGCGTCGACGGCTTCGGCGCGTCGGCCCCGGTCAAGGCGCTCTACGATCATTTCGGCCTGACGGCCGACAAGCTCGCCCCGCGGATCATCGGGGCGCTCGCCAACTAAAGGAGTATCGGCACATGGCTGTGAAGGTTGCGATCAACGGTTTCGGACGCATCGGGCGCAACGTCGCCCGCGCCATCCTCGAGCGCCCGGACTGCGGCCTTGAGCTGGTCTCGATCAACGACCTCGCCGACGCCAAGGCCAATGCCCGGCTGTTCAAGCGCGACAGCGTCCACGGCGCCTATCCGGGCAGCGTCGAGGTCGACGGCAACGACCTGATCATCGACGGCAAGCGCATCGCCGTCACCGCCGAGCGCGATCCGGCCAAGCTGCCGCACGCCGCGCAGGGCATCGACATCGCGCTCGAATGCACCGGCTTCTTCACCGATCGCGAGGGCGGCCAGAAGCATCTCGACGCCGGCGCCAAGCGCGTCCTCATCTCGGCCCCGGCCAAGGGCGTCGACCTGACCGTCGTCTATGGCGTCAACCACGACACGCTCACCGCCGACCACAAGATCGTGTCGAACGCATCGTGCACCACCAACTGCCTGGCGCCCTTCGCCAAGGTCCTGCACGAGGCGATCGGTATCGAGCGCGGCCTGATGACGACGATCCACGCCTATACCAACGACCAGAAGATCCTCGACCAGATCCACAGCGATCCGCGCCGCGCCCGCGCCGCCGCGATGTCGATGATCCCGACCACCACCGGCGCCGCCCGCGCGGTCGCCGAGGTGCTGCCGGCGCTCAAGGGCAAGCTCGACGGTTCGGCGATCCGCGTGCCGACCCCGAACGTCTCGGTCGTCGACCTGACCTTCACCCCGTCGCGCGAGACCAGCAAGGAAGAGGTCAACGCGCTGCTCAAGGCCGCGTCGGAAGGCCCGCTCAAGGGCGTGCTCGGCTACACCGACGAGCCGCTGGTCTCGATCGACTTCAACCATGACGCGCATTCGTCGACCATCGACAGCCTCGAGACCGCCGTGCTCGAAGGCAAGCTGGTCCGCGTGCTGAGCTGGTACGACAACGAGTGGGGCTTCTCGAACCGGATGGTCGACACCGCCGGCGCGATGGGCAAGCTGCTCTGACGATGCCGGCCGCCCTCCTCTCCCACGTCGCCCCGGCGGCCGGGGCCTCAGGGGATGAGGGCGCGCCCTGGCCTCCCGAGATCCCGGCCTTCAGCCTCCGGCTGAAATTTACCCCGAGCGCCTGCCTTGCAGGCAGCCGAGGGGCCGGGATGACGGAATAACATTGATGCCCGGCCGCCTCATCGGCATCGCCCGGAAGGACCGTCCGCATGGTCCGATGGAGCTGCTCGACCGGGTGATGATCGGGCTCGACACCGGGGTGCATGGCGACCATCGCGGCGCCATCCGCCCCGGCAAGTCGAATCGGCGCCAGGTGACGATCCTGATGGCCGAGGACTGGACGGCGGCCATCGCGGATCTGGGCCGTCCCGTCTCATGGGAACAGCGCCGGGCCAACCTGCTGGTTGAAGGCGTCATCCTGCCGCGCGAGGAGGGAGCGCGGGTCCGCATCGGCGGCGCGATCGTCGAGATCACGGGCGAATGCGACCCGTGCCGGCGGATGGACGCGGTGGCCGACGGGCTGCAGCTCGCGCTGCGGCCGGAATGGCGCGGCGGACGCATCGCGCGGGTGATCGAAGGCGGCGCGATCGCGCTGGGCGACGAAGTGGAGGTTGAAGGATAAGCATGGCATTCAGGACGCTCGACGATATCGGCGATGTGCGCGGCAAGCGCGTCCTCGTCCGCGAGGACCTCAACGTTCCGATGGAAGGCGCCACCGTCACCGACGACACCCGCCTGCGCGCCGCCGCCCCGACCGTCGCCGAACTGGCCGACAAGGGCGCGATCGTCCTGGTCCTTGCCCATTTCGGCCGCCCCAAGGGCGAGCGCAATCCCGACATGAGCCTCGCGCTGGTCACCGCCGCCTTCCGCTCGGTGCTCGGCCGCGAGGTCCGCTTCATCGGTGACTGCTGCGGCGAGGAGGCCGAGGCCGCCGTCGCCCAGCTCCAGCCCGGCGACATCGCGCTGCTGGAGAACACCCGCTTCCACAAGGGCGAGGAGAAGAACGATCCCGCGCTGGCCGAAGCGATGGCGAAGCTCGGCGACCTCTACGTCAACGACGCCTTCTCGGCCGCCCACCGCGCCCATGCCTCGACCGAGGGCCTCGCCCGGCTGCTCCCGGCCTTTGCCGGCCGCTCGATGCAGGCCGAGCTGGAGGCGCTGGAGAAGGCGCTGGGCAAGCCCGAGCACCCCGTCGCGGCGGTGGTCGGCGGCGCCAAGGTCTCGACCAAGCTCGACGTGCTCAAGCACCTCGTCGCGCGGGTCGACCACCTGATCATCGGCGGCGGCATGGCCAACACCTTCCTCGCCGCACGCGGCGTCGATGTCGGCAAGTCGCTGTGCGAGCACGACCTGAAGGACACCGCGCTCGCCATCCTCGATGCCGCCGACGCGGCCGAGTGCATCGTCCACCTGCCCTATGACGTGGTGGTGGCGAAGGAGTTCAAGGCCAATCCGCCGACCCGCACCGTCAACGTCCACGAGGTCGCCGCCGACGAGATGATTCTCGACGTCGGCCCTGCCGCGGTCGAGGCGCTGGGCGATGCGCTCAAGACCTGCCGGACGCTGGTATGGAACGGGCCGCTGGGCGCGTTCGAGACCCCGCCCTTCGACACCGCTACCGTCGCACTGGCCCGCACCGCGGCGGCGCTGACCAAGGGCGGCTCGCTCGTCTCGGTCGCGGGCGGCGGCGACACCGTCGCGGCGCTCAACCATGCCGGCGTCGCCGGCGACTTCAGCTTCGTGTCGACCGCCGGCGGCGCCTTCCTCGAATGGATGGAAGGCCGCGAGCTGCCGGGCGTGAAAGCGCTCGAGGCCTGAATTGATCACGATCCGGGACATCGACCATGTCGTGCTGCGTATCCGCGATCTCGATCGCGTCGCCGCCTTCTACATCGACGTCCTCGGCGCCCGCTGGGAGAAGCAGCAGGCGGCGATCGGCCTCTACCAGCTCCGCATCGGCAACAGCCTGATCGACCTGGTGCCGGTCGACGGCGAGCTCGGCCGCGCCGGCGGCGCCGCGCCGGGCCGCGAGGGCCGCAACGTCGACCATGTCTGCTTCCGCGTCCTGCCCTGGGACGGGGAAGCGGTGCTCGCGCACCTCGCCGGCCATGGCATCCAGGGCGAGATCGTCTCGCGCTACGGCGCCGACGGCGATGGCCCGTCCATCTATCTCTCCGATCCCGAAGGCAATTCGCTCGAGCTCAAGGGTCCGCCCTGGGCGCCCGTGCCGGGATCGGCCACCCCCACGTCCATAGGAGACCAGACCAAATGATCGATCAGAACGCGGCCAGGAAAATCGCCGAAGGCAACGGCTTCATCGCGGCGCTCGACCAGAGCGGCGGATCGACCCCCAAGGCCCTCAAGGGCTATGGCGTCGAGGAAGGCGCCTGGAGCTCCGAGGAGGAGATGTTCGGCCTGATCCACCAGATGCGGACCCGCATCATCACCTCGCCCGTCTTCACCGGCGACAAGGTGATCGGCGCGATCCTGTTCGAGCGGACGATGGACGGCCAGGCCGGCGGCAAGCCGGTGCCGCAGGTGCTCAACGAGCGCGGCGTGGTGCCCTTCATCAAGATCGACAAGGGCCTGGAGGACGAGAAGAACGGCGTCCAGCTGATGAAGCCGATGCCCGAGCTCGACGCGCTGCTCGCCCGCGCCAAGGGGCTGGGCGTGTTCGGCACCAAGGAGCGTTCGGTGATCAACCTCGCCAACCGGGAGGGCATCGCCGCGATCGTCAAGCAGCAGTTCGAGGTCGGCAAGCAGGTGCTCGCCGCCGGGCTGATGCCGATCATCGAGCCGGAAGTGAACATCAAGAGCCCGGAGCGCGCCGAAGCCGACCAGATCCTGCTGGAGGAGCTGACCAAGGCGCTGGACGCGCTGACCGGAGACGACAAGGTGATGCTCAAGCTGTCGCTGCCGAAGCAGGCCGGCCTGTTCGATTCGCTGGTCGATCATCCGCGCGTGCTGCGCGTCGTCGCGCTGTCGGGCGGCTACAAGCGTCCCGAGGCCTGCATCGAGCTGGCCAAGAACCGCGGCGTGATCGCCAGCTTCAGCCGCGCGCTGCTCGAAGACCTGCGCGCCCAGATGAGCGACGACGAGTTCAACGCCTCGCTCGGCTCGGCGATCGACGAGATCTACACCGCGTCGACCAAGAAGACCGCCTGATCCCATGGTAAGGGGGAGGGCCTCGCCTCTCCCCCTTATCGTTCAATCGCCCTTGGCCTCCCGCTTCCCGCCGAAGCGCGCATAGAGCGTCGGCAGCACGAACAGGGTCAGCAAGGTCGCCGAGATCAGGCCGCCGATGACGACGGTGGCGAGCGGCTTCTGCACCTCGGCTCCCGCCCCGCTCGCGAAGGCCATCGGCACGAAGCCGAGGCTCGCGACCAGCGCGGTCATCACCACCGGGCGCAGACGCTGGATCGCGCCTTGCCGCGCCGCCTCGGCCCGGTCGATGCCCGATCGGACCAGCTCCTGGACCGAGCTGACCATCACCAGGCCGTTGAGCACCGCGATGCCCGACAGCGCGATGAAGCCGACCGCGGCCGAGACCGAGAAGTCCATGCCGCGCACCAGCAGCAGCAGGACGCCGCCGACCAGCGCGAAGGGCACGCCGGTGAAGACGATCGCGGCGTCCCGCACCGATCCCAGCGCACCGTAGAGCAGCAGCAGGATCAGCACGAAGCAGGCCGGGATCACCAGCCGCAGACGTGCGGTGGCCGATGCGAGATTCTCGAACTGCCCGCCCCATTCGAGATAGACGCCGGCCGGAAGCCGCACCTGCCCGGCGATCGCCGCCTGGGCGTCGGCGACGACGCCGCCGACGTCGCGGCCGCGGACATTCGCCTGGACGACGACGCGGCGCTTCCCGTTCTCGCGGCCGATCTGGTTGGGGCCGTCGACGATGCGCAGCTCCGCCACGCTCGACAGCGGCACGTAGCGGCCGCCGGCGACAGGCACCTGCACCTGGCGGAGCAGGCCGAGATCGGCGCGCTGGCCATCCGACAGCCGGACGACGACCGGGAAGCGCCGGTCGCCCTCGAAGATCATCCCCGAGGTCCGGCCGCCGATCGTGGCGGTGACGACGTCATGGACGTCCTGTACGGTCACGCCCAGCCGCGCCATCGCGTCGCGGTTGACCCGGATGTCGAGCATCGGCAGCCCGCTGGTCTGCTCCACCTTGACGTCGACGGCGCCTTCGGTGCGGCGCAGGATGGCGGCGATCTGCTCGGCCGTGCGGTTCATCGCCGCGAAGTCGTCGCCGAATATCTTGACCGCGACGTCGCCGCGCACGCCCGCGATCAACTCGTTGAAGCGCATCTGGATCGGCTGGGTGATCTCATAGGCATTGCCGGGGAAATGGGCGAGCTCGCCTTCCAGCCGCTTCACCAGCTCGGCCTTCGGCAAGCGGGGATCGGGCCACTGGTCGCGCGGCTTGAGGATCACGAACATGTCGGTGGCGTTGGGCGGCATCGGGTCGGAGGCCAGTTCGGCCGTGCCGGTCTTGGAAAAGGCGAACCGCACCTCCGGCTGGCGCGCCACCATCCGCTCGATCGGCGTCTGCATCGCCTGGCTCTGCTCGACCGAGGTCGCGGGGATGCGCAGCGCCTGGATCATGAGGTCGCCCTCGTCGAGCTGAGGCAGGAACACCCGGCCCAAGGCGAGGAAGGCGAGCGCGGCGACGGCGAGGCTGGCGAGGCTCGCCCCGATCGTCAGCGACGGCCTGCGCATCGCCCGGTCGAGCCCCGGCTCGTAGCGCCGCTTGAGCCAGGCGACGACCCGGCCGTCCTTCTCCTCGACCCGCTTCGACAGCCAGACCGCGATCGCGGCGGGCACGAAGGTCAGCGACAGGACGAAGGCGGCGGCCAGCGCGATGATGACGGTGAGCGCCATCGGCACGAAGGTCTTGCCCTCGATCCCGGTCAGGGTGAGCAGCGGGACATAGACGAGGATGATGATCGCCTGGCCGTAGACCGACGGCCGGATCATCTCCCGCGCCGCGGCCGCGACCGTCGCCAGCCGCTCCGGCACGGTCAGCAACCGATCCTCGCGGTGCTGCTGCTCCGCCATCCGGCGCAGGGCGTTCTCGACGATGATCACCGCGCCGTCGACGATCAGGCCGAAGTCGAGCGCGCCGAGGCTCATCAGATTGGCCGAGACGCCGGCACGCAGCATCCCGAAACCGGTCAGCATCATCGTGATCGGGATGACGGCCGCCGCGATCAGCGCCGCGCGGACGTTGCCGAGCAGCAGGAACAGCACGACGACGACCAGCAGCGCGCCTTCGCCGAGATTCCTGGCGACCGTCCCGATCGTGGCGTTGACCAGCGCGGTGCGGTCGAGCACCGGCTGGACGACGACGTCTGGCGGCAGCGATGCGTTGATCGCCTTCAGCCGCTCGGCGACCGCGGTCGCGACGGTCCGGCTGTTCTCGCCGATCCGCATGACCGCGGTGCCGACCACCACCTCGGTCCCGTTCTCCGACGCCGATCCCATGCGGATCGCCTGACCGGTGCGGACGCTGGCGACCTGGTCGAGGGTGATCGGCACGCCCTCGCGCGTCGCCACCACGACGCGGGCCAGCTCGGCCGCGTTGCGGATCAGCGCATCGGACCGGACCGCCAGCCCCTCGCCGTTGCGGTTGATGAAGCCGCCGCCGACGCTGCCGTTGTTACGCTCCAGCGCGGTGCCGAGATCGGTGAGCGTCAGGCCGAGCGCCGCCAGCTTCTGGACGTCGGGAACGACCAGATATTGCTTGGTATAGCCGCCGATCGCGTCGATCCCGGCCAGGCCGGGCGTGTTCTTGAGCAGCGGCGCGACGATCCAGTCCTGCGCGGTGCGCAGATAGGTCGCCTTGTCGGCCTCGCTGGTCAGCCGCTCGCCCTCCGGGGTGATGTAGCTGCCGTCGGGCTGCTGGCCCGGCTCGCCGGGACGATGGGTGTCCTCCTCGCGGTGCTGGAGCCGGACGGTCCACATATAGACCTCGCCCAGCCCGGTCGCGATCGGCCCCATTTCGGGGTTGGCGCCCTCCGGCAGAGTCTCGGCCACGCCCTGCAGCCGCTCGCCGACCTGCTGGCGGGCGAAATAGATGTCGGTCGCGTCGGAGAAGACCGCCGTGACCTGGGCGAAGCCGTTGCGGCTGAGCGAACGGGTGTGATCGAGGCCGGGGATGCCGGCGAGCGCGGTCTCGATCGGGAAGGATATCTGCTTCTCGACCAGCTCGGGCGACAGCGCGGGGACGCGGACGTTGATCTGGACCTGGTTGTTGGTGATGTCGGGCACCGCGTCGATCGGCAGCCGATGGAGGGAGACCGCGCCGATGACGGCGGCGACAGCGGTGAGCAGCAGGACGAGCCAGCGCTTCTCGACCGCCCAGGTGACGATGGGGGCGATCATGGCATCAATGCTCGTGGCTCGCTTCGCCCTTGCCGAGTTCGGCCTTGAGCGTGAAGCTGTTGGTGGTGGCGATCACCTCGCGGCCGGCCAGGCCCGAGAGCAGCAGGACGGTGTCGCCGCTGGCGTCGCCGATCCGCACCGGGGTCGCCCGGAAGCCTTTCGGCGTCCGCACGAACACCACCGTCTTTCCCTCGACTGTCTGGACCGCCGTCGCGGGCACCCGGATCGCGCCGTCACCCCTGCTGCCGGACAGCTGGATCGACGCCGTCACCGGTTCGCCCACCCGCCAGATCGCGTCGCGATTGTCGAGCGTGGCGATCGCCGGCACCTGCCGGGTTTGCGGATCGAGCGCTGGGGAGACGAAGGATATCCGCGCCTCCGCCTGCCGCCCGGGCGCCGTCACCGTCACCGTGCTGCCGGGGCGGATGCGCCCGGCATCCTCCGGCTTCAGGCTGAGCGCGAGCGAGACCTTGCCGAGATCGGCGATCCGGTAGAGCTCGGCGTCGGCCGCGACCGTCTGGCCGAGCACCACCGGCCGCGCGATCACCTGCCCCGACAGCGGCGCGACGATGCCGAGCCGGTTGAGCCCGCCGCCGCCGCCGCCCGCCGCCGCGACCTGGCTCTGCGCCTGGCGATAGGCGATGCGCGCCTCGGCCGCCGCCGTCCGCGCGGCGACCATGTCCTGTTCGGGCGATACCTTCTCCGCGAACAGACGCCGCTCGCGCGCGAGGTTCGAATCGGCGAGCGCCAGCCGTGCCCGGGCCGCCTCGACCTCGCCCTTGAGCTGGGCCGCCTCGCGGCTCTCGATCACCGCGATCGTCTGGCCGCGCCCGACCGACTGGCCGAGGTTGCGGTGGAGCGCGACGACGCGGCCGGCGATGGCGGCGGAGACGATCTGGGTGCGCTGCGGATCGCCTTCGATCGTGGCGGGCAGCTCGATCGTCCCCGCGCCGCCGACGATCGGGCGGCCGGTCTGGATGCCCGCCGCCGCGATCTGGTCGGCGGACAGGGCGATCGCGCCTTCGTCGGCGTGCCCGGCCTCGGCGGCTTCGGTGCCATGGCCGTGATCGTCAGCTTCATTGCCGCCGTCCGGCGCGCCGCCGCCGCCGCAGGCGGACAGCAACAGGGCAAGGGTCAGCGGCAACGGGCCGCGCATGAGGATCGTCTTCATGGATGCTGTCCTCCCATGGGCGCGGCGGCGGTCAGCCGTTCGAGCCGCGCACGGGCGTTCTGGTAGCTGGCGAGGGCGTCGATCGCGGCGACGCGCATCTCGGCCAGGGTCCGTTCGGCGTCGAGCAGGTCGAGCTGCCCGAATTTGCCTTCGCGATAGCCGATCCGGGCGATCCGGGCGGCTTCCTGCGCGGCGGCGAGCGCCGGGCCCGATGCGGCCCGCGCCATGGTCGCGGCATTGGCCGCCTCGACCCGGGCGTCTGTGATCGCCTGCTCGACATCCTGCGCCGTCATCCGGCGCCGGGCATCGGCGCGGGTGCGCTCGGCCCGTGCCTGGGCGACGGCCGCGCGGCCGCCGTTGAGCAGCGGGATCGGGATCGAGACGCTGAACACCGCCGCCGTATCGTCGGTCGCCGCCAGCCGGCGCAGCCCCGGCCCGACGGTGAGGTCGGGCACGCGGTTCGCGCGCGCCAGCTGCACGCCGGCATCGGCGACCGCGAGGTCGGCATCGGCCGCCGCGAGGGCGAGGGTCCCGTCCGCGCTGGCGGGCGGCTCCGGCCCGAAGCGGGCAGGCGGCGGCGGATCGAGCAGGCGCGCGTCGAGCGCCCCGTCAATCGGGCGGCCGATCCGCCGCGCCAGATTGGCGCGGGCGGCCTCGGCCAGCCGCGCCTGCCGCTCGACGCCGGCCTCGGCGGTGATCCGGGCGACATCGGCGCGCTGCTGCTCGATCGGCGACGCCCGGCCGGCCTGAACCCGGACGCCGGCCGCGTGCAGCGTCTCCCGTGCGATCCGTGCCTGGTCGGCGGCGATCGCCAGCCGGCGATCGGCGGCGACGGCCTCGACATAGAGCTGGGAGACCTGGAACCGGATGTCGGCGGCGGCGATCGCCGCCTCCAGCCCGGCCTTCGACAGCTCGGCATCCGCGACGGCGACACGCGCGCCGCGCTTGCCGCCGAGCTCGATCGGCAGGGCGACGCCGATCGTCGCCTCGGCGCTCCGCAAGCCCCTATAGGGTCCCCTGCCGGCGATATTCTCGACCTGCCCTTCCGCGACCGGGTTGGGGCGAAGCCCCGCGACGGTGCGCCCTGCGCGGGCGGCGTCGATCCCGGCCCGAGCGGCCTCGGCAGCCGGGGCGGAGCCGCCGGCGTCGAGCACCGCACGGTCGAGCGTGTAGACGGGCGGCGCCTGCGTCGTCGACGCCGGCTGCCCGCCATGCGCCTGCGCCATCGCGACGCAGGAGGCTGCGGCCAGCACGGCCGCGAGCAATCTGTTCATGGGAAATGATCCTGACCGATGACGTCGGGCCGGCGATCGCCGGCCGGCGGACGGTGGTCAGGCCTGTGGCGGCCTCAGCGCGGGATCGAGCGCGCGCGACGGCAGTGCCGCGACCCCGCGCCCGATATAGTCGGAGCCGGTGTCGACGGCATGGTCGAGCGCCATGTTGACGGGCACCGGGGCGGCCGGGCCATGGCAGCCGCCATGGTGGTGCGGCACCGCCTTGTCGCCGTCACCCTGCGATTGGTCGGCGTCGCCGTCCCTGTG
Organism: Rhizorhabdus histidinilytica; assembly: GCF_900167915.1. Classification (GTDB taxonomy): domain Bacteria; phylum Pseudomonadota; class Alphaproteobacteria; order Sphingomonadales; family Sphingomonadaceae; genus Rhizorhabdus; species Rhizorhabdus histidinilytica. Next base: position 177,638 of record NZ_FUYM01000006.1, read on the forward strand.
CACGGCGCCCGAACATTCGAGCGTCGTCTCGCTGATCCATTCGCGCGCATGGGTCGTCGTCGTCGCGGCCAGCGACGTGGCGATCAGGCACAGGAAAAGGAGCCAGAAGCGGCGGGCCATGGCGCGCCCTATAGCATGGGAAGCCCGAAAATCCATCATCGCCCCCCTACCGCCGCCGCTCAGACGAACATCGCATGTTCGGCGCGCAGCGCGGCGGCGAGCGCGTCGACGTCGGCCTGGGTGCTGTAGAGGCCCGGCGTCACCCGGATGACCGGGCCCTTGGCGACCCCGGTGCGCCACACCGTCAGGATGCGGTATTTCTCGAACAGGCGCTGCTGGACGGCCTTCGCCTTCTCGTCGCTGTCCATGCCCTTCAGCCGGAAGCTGGTGATCGTGCAGTAGCGCGCGGGATCGTCGGGCACCGCCATGGTGACGTTGGGCAGGTCGCGCACCGCGTCGACCCAGCGGTTGCGCAATGCCCGCATGTGCCGCTCCTTCGCCGCCGCGCCGATCGCGAAGTGGAAGTCGACTGCGAGCGGGATGGTCAGCATCGCCGCGAAGTTGACCGTCCCCGGCGGGATCCGCGCATTGATGCTATCGGCCGGAAGATTATGATTCTCATAGGCGATGTCGATGTCGGCGAGTCGGCTCTTGCGGATGTACATCGCCCCGGTACCCAGCGGCGCGGAGGTCCATTTGTGGACCGACCAGGCGACGAAGTCGGCGTCGAGATCGGCAAGCTGGAAGTCGAGCAGCGCGATGCCGTGCGCGGCGTCGACGATCGTGTCGACGCCCCGCGCCCGCGCCATCGCGACGATCTCGCGCACCGGCGTCACCAGCCCAGTGCGGTTGGAGACCTGGGTGACGAGCAGCAGCTTCGCGTCCGGATTGCGCTTCAACACCTCGTCATAGGCGGCGAGGATGTTGGCGGTGGTCGCCGGCTCGGGCATCGCGAACCTGACGACGCGCGCGCCGCGATGCGTGCCCAGCCACTCCATCGCGCCGATCGTCGCGTCATAGTCGAGGTCGCAATAGATCACCGCATCGCCCGTCTTGAGGCCGCGATAATTGGCGATCAGCAACTGCAACGCGTCCGATCCGCTGCGCGCGACCGCGATCTCCTCGGGCGCGCAGCCGACCTGGCGGGCGATCGCCACCTGCGCCTCGCGGCTGCCGTTGGCGAGGCAGGCCTCGCCCGGCAGCACGTTGCGCGCGAAGATCGAGTTTGACCGGTTCACCTCCTCGGTGTGGCGCGCATAGGCCTGTGCGACGACGCGCGGCATGACGCTCCAATAGCCCGCCTCGAGGTTGCGGATGCTCGGGTCGACGTCGAAATGGCCCGGCAGCGCCGAGAGCGGGATCGAATTCGGCGCCAGCACCGCCTTCACCGCCGGCTTCGCGGGGCGGCCGGACGCGGGCGCGGCCACGGCCTGCGCGGACAACAGCGCCGGGCCCGCCAGGGCGGCGGATTTGAGAAGGTCCCGGCGGCTTGGCGTAACGCTCATCGTCAAGGCTCCGTCTGGAGAGATATCGTCGTGATGTGGTCTGGGCCCGCCGACGCGGACGAGGCCGCGACGTCCGTTCACGGGACGTCGCCGGCCGATGATGCTCCCTGGAGCGTCCTACTTCCCGCTCGGAAAGGCCAGCGCCTGTAGATTGGGATAGAAACCGTAGAGCAGCGCGCTGCTCCCTTCGATCCGCTGCGCGATCAGCGCGATCTCGTGCCGGCCGGCCGGCAGCTGCAACGCGTAGGAGCCGTCGGCGGACTGGCGATCGGGCTGGTAGGTGTCGCCGATCCGGGTGACTATCGTCCCCAGATTGACCCGCTTGATCACGACCGGATCATGATCGTCGATGGCGAGCGACACCCGCGCCGAGCAGGGGCAGCCGTCGGGCGTGACCGTGGCGAGCCCGCTGGTGAACTGGACGAGCACGTCGGACGGCGCCTTCAGCTCGACCACGACCTTGGCGAGCGTCGTCGCCGCATCGCCCTTGATCTCGAGATGCTCGCGGTTCGGGGTGGAAAAGTAGGACAGCACCGGCCCGCTCTTCGAAAAGGCCGGTTCGGCGTGATGCCCCGGATGCGCCATGGCACCCCCCGCCGCCAGAACCACGGCCAGCGCGAACCCCCCGAGCGACCATTTCCCACCGATCTTCATGCGACGTCATCCTGATAGAGCTGCCCCCATGGCAAGCCCCCGCATAGTCGCGGCCCGCACCCATGCTTTCAATTGTCGATTCCTTGTTGGTCCATGCAGAACCATTATGGGGTCGGCGTCGCCCCCAGCATCTCGGACAATTTGAGGCGGGCGCGGTAGAGCCGCATCTCGACCGTCTTCTCGCTGACGCCGAGCAACGCGGCCACCTCGGCCTGGCTCATCCCCTCGACGGTGCGCAGCAGCAGGACCGAGCGCAGCTTATCCGGCAGGACGTCGATCGCCTGCCGCGCCCGCCGCAATTCCTGTCGTCCGCCGATCTCGGCGTCGGCCCCCGGTTCCACCCCGGCGACGTGCAGTCCTTCGTCGAGCGGCCTGGCGCGGGCGAAGAAGCTGCGCACGATCTGGCGGCGGCGATGGTCGCGGCACTTGTTGAGCGCGATGCGGATCATCCAGTGCCGGAACGGCCGGGTGCGATCGTAGCGGCCGAGATGGGCAAAGGCGGCAATGAAGCTGTCCTGGACGATGTCGAGCGCTGCATCGGCGTCGGCGATCTGGGCGCGGACGAAGCGATGGACCTGGACCCGGTGCCGCGCCATCAACAGCCGATAGGCGTCCTCATGCCCGGCCAGCGCGCGGGCGGCGAGCGCGCCGTCGTCCGGCTCCCCTTCGCCCGGGCTCACCGTTGCGGCGCTGTCAGCGCCTGAACCATGGCGTCGTCGAAGCGGCGCGCCTGATCCGGTTTGAGGACCGATCGCATCCCGAACAGATGCTGCAAGGTCGCCTTCTGCAACGCGCCCATGGCGTGGTGGGACCGATCAACCGCATTCGCCACCGCCGGCCCATAGCCCTTTTCGGCGAGGATCGCGGCGGCCAGCCTGCGATTATCGGTCCGCATCTCCTGTTCGTAGCGGCTCCGCTGCACGGCGAATTCGCGCTCGAGCGCCTCGATCCGCGCGGTCTGCGCGGCATCGAGCTCGAGCTCGCGGTGGAGGAAGGCATGGAACCTGGTCTCGATCGGCGGCTCGGGAGTGAACAGCATCCGGCCGAGGAACACCCCGGCGATCGCTGCGAGAAAGGCCGCCAGGACGATCAGCACCGGATAGCGCCCCATCTCAGCGCACCCCCAGCAGCAGGTTGGACGGCGCGCTCGCCGGCGCCGCCATCAGCAGCGGAACCGGCTCGGCCGATGCGCGCGGCGGCATCGCCAGGCTGCTCGCCAGCCCGATGCCGAGCGCCGCGACCCCGGACAGCGCCAGCCCGCGCCGCGCCGCGCGCCTGGCCCGATGCGCGGCGAGTCCGGCGAGCACGGCCTCGTCCATCGCCTCCAGACGCGGATCGGCGCCGCCGCCGCGCAGCCGTTCCAGAATATCGTCGATCCCGTCGCTCTCGCTCATCTCACCACCTCTGACCATCGATTATACGCGCGCCGGACGAAAATCACTCATGCCGGCTGAGGGGAAAGGACGCGGGCCGCGTAATCGCCTTGTTCACACCGTGAAAAGCAAAGGAACCACGATGCGCTACCTGTCCTCGATCGCCGCCCCGGCCCTGGCCGCCGTCGCCCTGTTCTCCAGCGGCGCGGCGCTCGCCCATGCCAAGCTGGTCGCCGCCGTCCCCGCGGCGGACACGGCCGCGTCGAACGTGCGGACCGTCACGCTGGTTTTCTCGGAAGCGCCGGTCGCGAAGCTGTCGGGCGTCGAGATCGTCATGACCGCGATGCCGGGCATGGCGAAGCACGCGCCGATGCCGGTGAAGGGCCTCAAGACCGCGCTGGGCGGTGACGGCAAGACGCTGGTCGTGACCCTGCCCCGCACCCTGCCGGCGGGCAGCTACAACCTGAGCTGGCACGTCGTGACCGGCGATACCCACCGCAGCGAGGGCGCCTACGCCTTCTCGGTGAAGTGACGATGGACGCGCCCGCGATCATCCTGCGCTTCGGCAACTATGCCGCCCTGTCGTTGATCGCGGGCGTGCCGCTGTTCCTATGGCTGGCGTGCGGCGCCGCACGGGGGCGGACGGAATTGTCGCGGCTCCGCATCCCCTTCGCGCTGCTGCTGGCCCTTGCCATGCTGCTGGCGGTGCTCGGTTTCCTGGCGATGGTCGCGGGGATGACCGGCGAACCGTTGTTCGCGGTCGATTGGGAGATCGCGTCGCTCGTCCTGACGGCCACCGCGGCCGGCAAGGCGGTGCTGGGGCGGCTCGTCCTGCTCGCCGTCGCGGTGCCGCTGGCCATGCGCGCGGCGCTCCGCCCGCTGGCGGCCACCGGCGTGCTGGCGGCGATCACCGTCGCCTGGGCCGGGCATGCCGCCGGTGGCGAGGGCGTGACGGGCCAGGTCCATATGCTCGCCGACATGATCCATGTCGCCGCCGCCGCGACCTGGATCGGCGGCATGGCCTGCCTGCTGCTCGCGCTCCGCCGGCCCGAGGAGGACGCCGTCCGCCCGATGCTGCGCGCCTTCGCGCCGATCGGCGGGGCGACGGTCGGGTTGTTGGTCGTGACCGGGTTGGTCAACGGCGCGATGATCGTCGGGGTCGAGCGCTTCCCGTTGCTGCTCGAAACCACCTATGGCCGGCTGATGGCGCTCAAGCTGGCGGCGTTCGGCGCGATGCTGCTGCTCGCCGCGAACAACCGGTTCCGGCTCACCCCGCTGTTCGAGCATCGCCCCGGCGATGCCCGCCCCGCGCTGCGGCGGGCGATCCGCGTCGAGCTGTCGATCGGCCTCCTCGTCCTGCTGCTGGTGGGCTGGCTCGGGATGATCGATCCCACGGCCGGGATATAACATCCGGTTATCGAATCAGGATTTTACATGCTCTGACTCTGACAGGCTCCGCGTGTAGGAAGAGACGATCAGCCGGGGAGGACATGGGATGAGATTGCATCGCCGCACGGTACTGGGCGGGATGGCGGCAGCGACCGCGCTGGCGCCGATGGGCGTCCTCGCCGCGGGCCGCCGCCCCAGGATCGGCATCGTCGGCGGCGGGATCATCGGCGCCTCGACCGCGCTCCAGCTCGCCAGGGCGGGCGCCGAGGTGACCGTTTTCGAGAAGGAGGCGCCGGCGGCGGGCGCGACGAGCCGGTCGGTCGCCTGGATCAATCCCGTCGTCAACGACGCCCACTATATGCGGCTCCGCCTCGAAAGCATGAAGGCCTGGCTCGAAGACGACAGCCAGTGGCGGATGAACGCGATCTGGGGCGGATCGATCAGCTGGGCCTATGGCGAGAAGAAACGCGACGAGCTGGCCGTCAAGGCGAAGCTGCTCGCCGCGACCGACGATCCGCCGCGCATGTTGACCAGCGAGGAGATCAGCCGGGTCAGTCCGGGCGTGTTCGCGGGCGACGACGTCAGCTTCGCCTTCCAGACGATGCGCGACGGCCATGTCGATCCGGTGGTCGCGACCCAGCGCTACCTGGCCGCCGCCAAGCGGTTCGGCGCGCGCGTGATCTATCCGTGCGAGGTCATGGCGGTCGAGATGAAGGGCGGCAGCCTGGCCGGCGTGCAGACCAGCAAGGGGCACTTCCCGCTCGACCAGCTGGTCACCGCCGCCGGCACCGACACGCCGCGGCTGATGGCGATGATCGACAAGCCGCTGAAGCTCGCCCACAAGCCCGGCCTGGTCGTCCACACCACGCCGCAGCCGGTCGTCACCCGGATGGTCTACGAGGCATCGAGCATCATCGAGTTCAAGCAATATGCCGACGGGCGCTTCCTCGCCAGCTTCACCGGCGGCCCGCCGAACCTGCCCCAGCATGCCGAGATCCTCGACCACCAGATGCCCTATCCGGACGAGTATCTGCGCCAGCATCACGGCCAGATGCTGATCGATCGCACCGCCAGGTACATCCCGGCGATCGCCAGGGGCAAGGCGACGAAGATCCTGCTCGGCTTCCGCCCCTATCCACTCGACAACCGCCCGATCTGCGGGCCGGTGCCGGGCGCGAAGGGCGTCTATGCGATCGTCACCCACAGCGGCATCACCCTGGCGCCGATCCTCGGCCGCTACGCCGCGCGGGAGATCATGTCGGGCGAGGTGGCACCGCTGCTGCAGCCCTACCGGCCCGATCGCTACATCCCCGCGTGAACCGCCGCCATGGTCCGACATAGAAATATGATTGACGACGATCCGGCCACCTATAATCTAACTTTATAGGGTATTGGGACGGTGCGGATGAATTTCAGGCAACTCGAAATCTACCGCGCGCTGATGATCGGCGGTTCGGCGTCGCGCGCCGCCGACCTGCTCAACATCACCCAGCCGGCGGTCAGCCGGGCAGTGTCGGAGCTCGAGCATCGCGTCGGCTTCCCGCTGTTCGACCGGGTCAAGGGACGGCTTGTCCCCACCCCCGAGGGCCAGCTCTTCTTCCGCGACGTCGGCAACGCCTTCCAGGGGCTCGACAGCCTGCGCGCGTCGGCCGCGCGCATCCGCGATTTCGGATCGGGCAGCCTCAAGATCGCGAGCCTCGCGGCGCTGGGATCGACGCTGGTGCCGCGCGCCGTCCGCCGCTTCCGCGAGGTCAATCCGCACGTCTCGATCACGCTGCAGATCCTCTCCTCCTCGGCGGTGCGCGACCATGTCGCGACCCAGCAGTTCGACATCGGGCTCGCCGCCGACGAGGTCGACCTGTCGGGGGTCGACCACAGCCTGTTCTACAGCGTCCGCGCGGTGTGCGTGATGCCGGCCGACCATCCGCTCGCCGGCAAGGGCGTGATCCGCCCCGCCGATCTCGACAAGATGGCGTTCATCGCGCTGTCGCCCGAGGATCGGGCGCGGGCGCGGATGACCGAATCCTTCGAGGCGGAGGGGGTCCGCCCCCATATCGTCGTCGAGACCCCCGCGTCGCTGACCGTCTGCGCGCTGGCGCTGGAGGGCGTCGGCGTCGGCCTGGTCAATCCGGCGGCGGCGGACGGGTTCGAGAAGCGCGGGCTGGTGATCAAGCCCTATGAGCCCGCGGTCTATTTCAAATCCTATATCCTGTTCCGGCCCGACGCCCAGCGCGCGCGGCTGGTCCGCGAGTTCACGGCGGCGCTCAACGACGCGGCCCGCGCCGGCCCCCAGGCCTGAATCACGGCGCCGTCACGGCGCCGTCGCGGCATCGAGGCAGATCGCCGCTTCCCCGTCCGCGCAGCCATGGGCAAGGGGCAGGTCGAGCCGGGCCTGCCACGCCTCGACGATCGTCATCAGCATCGCGTCGCTGCCCGGCCGCCCCATCAGCTCGACCGATACCGGCCGGACGCCGCCGGCGGTACGGACGGCGCCGATCGGGAAGGCGATGGCGGGCCGGCCCGAATAGGCCGCCAGCCGATGGGTGCCGCCGGTATCGGGCCCGCGCTCCGCATCGGCGGCGACGTCGCGTACCGACGGATAGAGCAGCAGGTCGAGACAACCGCAGCCGGGCGCGCAGGAGAAGGCCCGGGCGATGCGCGCCTCGACGAAGGCGTCGCGGAAGGCGCCGTTGACGGCATGGCGCGGATCGCCCGCCGCGCCATCGCGATTGGCGATGAACCGGGTCACGTCCGCCACCACCTTCGGATCGGTCCGCCCGTCCCGCAGCGCCTCCAGCAGTGCCCTGGTGTCGGCGGGCACGCCCATCCGGCGCGGCAGATAGCGATCCATCACGCCGGCGAAATCGAAGGCGGACCGGCTGGCGAAAGCCGCGGTGTGCCCCGGCGGCGGCACCGCGCCCACCAGCACCTGCTCGTCGACGAGCCCAGCGGGCGAGACGATCGCACCGGCGGCAGACAAGCGTGCGACGGCGCGGTCGACAGCGGCGCGCATCGGTCCGGCGGGGAAGAGATGATCGAGAAGGCCTATCCGCAGCCCCTTCAGCGGCTCGGCGGGCGGGACGTCGCGACGGCCGGTCAGGACGCGCAGCGCGGCGAGGCAATCGGCGGCGGCGCGGCACATCGGCCCGACCGCGTCCTGGCTGGGGCTGAGCGCCAGCACGCCGTCGCGCGGCACGGCGCCGAAGGTCGGCCGCAACCCGATCACGCCCGCCAGCGCAGCCGGCACCCGCAGCGATCCCGACGTGTCGGTGCCCAGCGCCAGCACGCCGAAGCCGGCCGCCAGCGCCGCGCCGTTGCCCGACGACGATCCGCCCGCGCTTTCGCGGATCGAGAAGGGACTCGTCGTCTGGCCGCGGATCGACGAGCGGCCGCGATAGTTGAACGCGAATTCGGACATGTTGGTCTTGGCGACCACCACCGCCCCGGCCCGGCGAAGCGCCGCGACCGCCGCCGCGTCGCGGCGGGCGACATTGCCGGCGAGCGCGACCGAACCGGCCGTGGTCGGCAGCCCCGCGACGTCGATATTGTCCTTCACCAGCAGCGGCGCGCACAGCAACGGCAGGCGGCGCTTGCGCGAAGGCGGCAGGCGGTCGATCCGCCGGGCCCGGGCGATCGCGGTCGGATCGGTCGCGATGACGCCGTGCAGGAGATGGTCGCGCGCGGCGATGCGATCGAGACGGTCGGCGATGACGGCGGCGCAGGAGACCTGTCCCGCCTCCACCCGCGCCTTGATCGTCGCGACCTCACCGGCGGACGCGGACACCGCCCCGCCGGCGAGAAGCGCCAGGCCGATCATCGCTAGCGGGCGGGCCGTCAGAAACGCACGCTCGCCGAGGCGAAGAACGACATGCCGTTGAACCCGAAGGGCGAGATGGCATTGTAGGGGAAGGTGCCGCCATTGTCCGATCCGTTGGTTCCCGCCGCGACGCTGGCGACGGTCGAGCGGATGTTCTGCGACGGATAGATGTCGAACAGGTTGTTGACGCCGACCGTCAGCCGCACCTCCTTCGTCATGTCGTAGGAGAGTTGCAGGTCGGTGATGACCTTGCCCTTGAAATGCTGGATGACCTGCGAATTGGGGCTGGTCGCGGAGACCGGCACCAGGGTCACGTCGTAATTCTGGGTCAGCACCGCGATCTGCGCCGGCGTCAGGCTGGTGAACGCGACCGCCGAGACCTTGCCGTAATAGGTGTTGGTCAGGCCCAGGGTGAAGTCGCCCGACGACCAGTTGAGGTTGAGCAGCACCTTCGAGCGCGGCTGGCTGTCGGTGATCCGCACCTGCTGGGTGAGGTCGAACAGCGGCGTGGTGATGCCGAGCGCGGCGAGCGGCGCCGGCGTGCCGGCGACGCGGTCCAGCTTGGTCTTGTTGTAGTTGCCGGCGAGCAGCACCGCGAGCTTGCCGAAATCGTCGAGGTCGATCGTGCCGCTGACGGTCAGGTCGACGCCGTGCGTGGTCGAGTCGACCGCGTTGGTCAGATATTGCGCGCCGCCGATCCCGGGGAAGCCGTTGGCCGCGAGCAGGCTGGTCAGCCGGGCGTCCTGGAAGGTCGACGACTGGACGATGCGGTCCTTCAGCTTGATCCGGTAGCCGTCGAGCGTGATCGTCCAGCTCGACAGCTTGGCGACCGCGCCGATCGAGATGTTCTTCGACTTCTCGGGCTTGAGCGGCGTCGCGCCGATCAGCCGGCCCGGCGCGCTGTCGACCGGGAAGTTGCGGATCAGCACCGGCGCACCGTTGATGAAGTTGGTCAGCGACGAGTTGAAGAAGCTCTGGGCGAGATGAGGCGCGCGGAAGCCGGTGCTGAACGATCCGCGCAGCGCCAGCGCGTCGACCAGCTCGAGCCGGCTCGACAGCTTGTAGTTGACGGTGTCGCCGAAGTCCGAGAAATCCTCGTAGCGGACCGCGCCGTTGAGCGTCAGCCGGTCGAAGAACTCCTTCTCCAGCTCGCCATAGACCGCCTTGCTGTTGCGCCTTCCGGTCGTCGCGTCGGCGGGCGACACGCCGGGGTTGGGCTGCGCGCCGACCGGGGCGGCCGCACCGTTGGCGGGCCCGCCGATGATCGGGACGCCGCCGTTGATATAGCTGGCCGGATCGCCAGCGAGCAGGCGCCACACCTCCTTGCGATATTCGCCGCCGAGCGCGAGCTTGAGCGGCGTGCCGTCGCCGACGTCGAACTCGCGCGTCAGGTCGAGGTTGGTGGTCCATTGCGAGAAGCGGATGCGGCTGATCCGCATCTCGGTCGGGCTGGCATTGCCCAGCGACGGATTGTTCGAATTGCTGATGTCCGAATTGATCAGGCTCTTGCCGAAGCCGGTCGACAGGTCCCAGCCGAAGCCGGCGAGATCGTCGCCGCGCGCGCCGCCGAAGGCCGACAGGTTGCGCAGGCCGAAATTGCCGTAGGGCGCGTAGCCGTCGGGATGGAGCGAGCGCACCGTCTGGTCCTGGCCGGCGCGGCGGAAGAAATTGGCGGTCTTGCCGTCGAGATCGCTGTAGCCGCCGAAGCCGTAGAGGGTGACGGCATCGCCGACCGGCAGCTCGCTGTTGACGAAGATCGCCTTCATCGTGAACGGCGCGGTGCCTTCATAGGAGGTGTCGCGATCGACCGTCGCCTCGCGCGGGTCGAGCGTGCCGTTCGACGGGGTCAGCCCGACGCCCGATCCGAAGAAGGACGAGATCGCGGTCGGCAGGCCGGCAGCATTGGTCCCGAAATATTGCTGCCGCGTATCGGGATCGGCGCGGTTGCTGCCGCGGCGGTTCTGATATTGCACGGTGGTGCGGATGATGCCGCCGTCGCCGATCGCCAGGCCGAAGCCGGCGCCGACGTCGACGAACTCGCCGTCGCCCTGCTTGGTGATGCCGGTGGTCACCTTGCCGCTGACGCCTTCGGACTTGTCGAGCGACAGGTTGATCACGCCGGCGATCGCATCGGACCCATATTGCGCCGAGGCACCGTCGCGGAGCACCTCGATATGGCCGATCGCGGCCGAGGGGATCGAGTTGAAGTCATAGGCGACGTCGCCGCGGCCGATGCCGTTGCTGGTGCTGAGGTCGCCCGACGAATGGCGGCGCTTGCCGTTGACGAGGACGAGGAGCTGGCCGGTCGACAGGCCGCGCAGCGTCGGCGGCGTGGTGAAATCGCCGACGCCGGAAGCATTAGGGCGCGGCGTGCTGAAGCTCGGCACCGCCGTCTTGAGCATCTCCTGGATTTCGACGCGGCCACCGCGATTGAGCTCCTCGGTGCCGATATGGTCGATCGGCGTCGGCGACTCGGCGATCGAGCGGCTGCCGAAGCGCGAGCCGGTCACGACGATGTCCGCGCCGTCCGGATCGGGGCCGACACCCTGGGCGGCCCCGGGGGTGATCCCGGCGGCGCCCGCGAAGAGGATGGTGGTGGTGAGCGAGAGCGTGCGGATCTGTTTTGTCATGAAATCCCCCCTGGCTGACGAAGCCGCTGGTCGACACGTCGTTTCATGGACATCCCCGGTCCCTTTCCCGCGGATGGAAGAGCGGCGCCTCCCGGGGCGCCGGATCAGTTCTGCGGACACCAGCTTACGGAGGCACGGCAGGAGAACAATTTGCATTGCCGCACGATTTTATAACCAATCCTTATAGGCTGCGTTCAATAGAGCAGCCGGCTGAGGAAGGCGCGGGTGCGTTCGTGGCAGGGCGCGGTGAAAAAGTCGTGCGGACTGCCGGTCTCGACGATCTGGCCGGCATCCATGAAGATGATCCGGTCGGCGACCTCGCGGGCGAACCCCATCTCATGGGTCACGCACAGCATCGTGATCCCCTCGGTGGCGAGCGCCTTCATGATGTCGAGCACCTCCTTGACCATCTCGGCGTCGAGCGCCGAGGTCGGCTCGTCGAACAGGATGATCTCCGGCTGCATCGCCAGCGCGCGCGCGATCGCAGTGCGCTGCTGCTGTCCGCCGGAGAGCTGCGCGGGATATTTGTCGGCCTGGTCGGCGATGCGCACCCGTTCGAGCAGCTCGCGCGCCAGCGCCTCGGCCGCGTCGCGCGCCAGGCCCCGGACCTTCATCGGCGCGAGCGCGCAATTCTCCAGGATCGTCAGGTGCGGGAAGAGGTTGAAGTCCTGGAACACCATGCCGACCCGCGCGCGGATGCGCTGGAGCACGCGGCGGTCGGGGCGCACCTCGTCCTCGCCGATCCGGATCACCCCTTCGTCATGGGTCTCCAGCCCGTTGATGCAGCGGATCAGCGTCGACTTGCCCGACCCCGACGGGCCGCAGATGACGATCCGCTCGCCGCGCGCGACGTCGAGCGAGACGTTCCGCAGCGCATGATAGTCGCCATACCATTTGCCCACCCCCGCCATGTGGATCACGGCCGCCTCTCCCCGCCCTGCGTCGTCCGTTCGAGGTGCAACGCATAGCGCGCGAAGCCGTAGCAGATGACGAAATAGATCAGCGCGATGACGAGATAGGTCTCGGCATAGGGCGTCGGCCAGGCGGGGTCATTGAGCGACACCCGACCCGCGCTCAGCAGGTCGAACAACCCGACGACGAGCACCAGGCTGCTGTTCTTGATGATCACGACGACGGTGCTGGTCAGCGGGGCGAGCGCCTTGCGGATCGCCTGGGGCAGGATGATCGACAGCAGCACCGTCGACCGGCCGAGGCCCAGCGCGCGCGCCGATTCCTGCTGCCCCGGCGGGACGCCCTGCAGGCCGCCGCGCACCACCTCCGCGATATAGGCGGAGGAGCTGAGCACGAACGCCACCAGCGCGCGGGTCAGATTGTCGGCGGTGACCCCGGCCGGGAGCAGCAGCGGCGCCATCACCGAGGCGACGAACAGCAGCGTCACCAGCGGCATCGCCCGCATCACCTCGATCAGGGCGGTCGCCGTCCAGCGATAGACCGGCATGTCCGACCGCCGCGCCAGCGCCAGCACGATGCCGAGCGGGAAGCCCAGCGCCAGCGAGAAGATGGTGAGCAGCATCGTGATCGGCAGGCCGCCCCAGGCCGATGTCGGCACCGGCGACAGGCCGAGGCGCCCGCCCGCCATCAGCAGCAGCGACGCGACGATCGCGACGCCCCACAGGCCCAGCGTCGCGCGGGTCCAGTGCGCGCGCGGCAGCGACCACAATGTCGCCGCGCCAAGGATCAGGACGACCAGGATCGGCCGCCACCGCTCGGCCTCCGGATAGATACCGAACAGGATGAACGGCATCTTCGCGCGCAGGAAGGCCCAGCAGGCCCCGGCGTCGCGGCACGCGTCACCGTCGCCGTTCCACACGCCATGGGTCACCGCCCAGGACAGCAGGTGCGGCACGGCGCGGATCGCGAACAGGACGATGATCGCGGTGGTCAGGAGGTTGGCGCCGCCGCTGACGATCGACCGCAGCGCCGGCCGCTTCGGCCGGGGCGGCGCGGGGCGGACCGGCTCCGGCGCGGTGCGGACATATCTCATGCCCCGGCCCGCTGGACGCGCGCGTTGAGCCGGTTCATCGCCAGCGAGATCGCGCTCGCCAGGGTGAAGAACACCAGCATCAGGATCGCCACGCCCTCCAGCCCCTGCCCCGTATGGTTGATCGCGGTGTTGGCGACGAAGTTGAGGTCGGGATAGCCGACCACCAGCGCGAGGGTCGAATTCTTGAGGATGGTGATGAACTGGCTGTTCATCGGCGGCACGATCATCCGCAACGCCTGCGGCACGATCACCAGCCGCAGGCTCTGCCGCTTGCTCAGGCCGAGCGCGCGGCTCGCCTCCCACTGGCCGCGCGGCACGCCGTCGAGGCCGCTGCGCAGGATCTCCGCCGCGAAGGCGCTTGCATAGATCACCGACCCCCAGACGACGGCGACGAACTCCGGCGTCAGCGTCAATCCGCCGCTGAAGTTGAAGCGGTCGAAATGCGGCACGTCGCGGGCGAGCCCGAGGTCGAGGACCACCCACAGCACCGACCCCGCGACGATCGTGCCGAGCGTGTAGAGGCTGGCCTGGTGGAGCCGTCCGCGCCAGGCGGCGACCAGCGTCAGGGTCAGCCCGCCCATCACCGTCGCGATCATCGGCAGCGCGGTGCCGGTGATGCCGACCGTGGTGACGGTGATGCCGCGATTGGTAAGGAACAGGCCCGGCAGGGGCTGCGCCGCCGCCCGCGCCGGCGGGAAGGCCATGAGGATGACGCCGTACCAGAACAGCAACTGGACCACGAGCGGCACGTTACGGACCAGGTCGACGAAGCCGCCGGCGAGAGTCCGCGCGAGCATGTGCCCCGAATGCCGCGCCAGCGCGACCGGCACCCCCGCCATGGTCGACAGGACGATGATGAGCAATGTCAGCGCGATGCTGTTGCCGAGGCCGACGACGAACGCCCAGGCGATCGTGTCGCCCGGTGCATAGGCGAGGAAGGACTCGGCGATCGGGAACTCGGCGGTGCTGCGCAGGAAGCCCAGGCTCAGCACCATGTCCTGCCGTTCCATATTGTCGGACACGGTCCGGGCGACCACCAGCACCAGCCCCGCCAGCGCCAGCAGCAACGCGATCTGGGGCAGCCACCAGCCCCAGCCATGCCCTGCCCCCCGCCGCCGCATCAGTAGAAGCCGATCGGCAGCATCAGGCCGCCGTCGCGCTGGAGCCGGTTGAGCCCGCGGGGGATGTTCAGCCGGCTGCGGCTGCCGAGATTGTCGTCATAGACCTCGCCGTAATTGCCGATCTGGCGGACGATCTGATAGGCGAAGTCGTCGCTGATCCCGAGCGCGCGGCCATTGCCGGGCTCGACGCCCAGGAAACGGCGGACGTTCGGATCGGTCGAGGCGAGGAGGCGGTCGACATTGCCGCGCCCGATGCCGAGCTGTTCGGCATCGATCATCGCCTCGATCGCGAATTTGACGATGTCGAACCACTGATCGTCGCCGTGGCGCACCGCCGGGGTGAGCGGTGCGACGTTGCTGTCGGCGCGGACGATGACATAGTCGTCGGCCCGGCCGGGCAGCGTCGCCCGCAGCGCGGCGAGCGCCGAGGCGTCGGTGATCAGCGCGTCGCAGCGGCCCGACAGGAAAGCCTGCCGCGTGCTCTGGACATTGTCGAAGATCACCGGGCGCAGCGCCAGCCGGTATTTGCGCGAGACATCGGCGAGGATCACCTCGGTCATCGAGCCGCTCTGCACGCAGGCCGACGCGCCGCGCAGCCCGGCCAGGTCGTGGACCCCGACCTTCCGCCGGACCATGAAGGCGGTATAGTCGTAATAGGTCGGTATCGTGAAATTGATCCCGGCGGCGTCCCGGCGCAGCGTCCAGGTGGTGGTCCGCGGCAGCACGTCGATCTCGCCGGTCTGGAGCGCGGTGATCCGCTGCTGCCCGGTCAGCGGAACGAAGCGGACCTTCTCGCGGTCGCCCAGCGCGGCGACGGCGATCGCGCGGCAGGTGTCGACGTCGAGCCCGCGCCAGCGCCCGCTCTCGTCGGGCCCGCTGAAGCCGGGCGCCTCCTTGCTCGCGCCGCACCGGACATAGCCGCGCGCGCGGACCGCTTCGAGCGTGTGGGGCGTCAGCCGGCCGTGCGTCTTGTGGCTCGCCCCGATGTCGCAGCCGCCCGCCAGCAGCGCGGCGAGGACGACGAAGGGCGCGAGCCGGCGCACGTCAGCCGGCGGCGGCCGACCCGGCGAGCCTGTCGAGCAGGTCCGCCAGATCCGACCAGAGATCGTCCCGGTCCTCGAGCCCGATGCTGATCCGCAGCAGGCGCCGGCTGCGCCCCGGCGGCCCGCCGAGCCGTTCGGCGGGCATCGTCATCGGCGCGAGCAGGCTGCGCGTCCCGCCCCACGACGCGCCGATCACGAAGCTGCGCATATGCGCCAGCGCCGCGTCGAGCAGGGCCTCGCGCTCGGGCGCGAAGATCACGCTGAACACGCCGCTCGCGCCCTTGAAGTCACGCTTCCAGAAGACATGGCCGGGGCAGTCGGGCAGCGCCGGATGCAGCACCCGCTCGACCACCGGATGATCGGCGAGCCGCCCGGCGAAATCGAGCGCGACCCCGCCGATATGGCCGAGCCGGACGCCGAGCGTCTCGATCCCGCGCAGCGCGATCGTGCAGTCGTCGGGCGACACGCCGATGCCGAGCATGTGCGCCCGCTCGCGCAGCCGCACATCCCACGCCGGATCGCGCACGCTGACCGAGCCGAGCAGCAGGTCGGAATGGCCGCCGATATATTTGGTGATCGCCTCCATCGCGAAATCCATCCCGATCGCGAGCGGCTTGAACAACAGCGGCGTCGCCCAGCTGTTGTCGCAGCCGGTCAGCACCCCCCGGTCGCGGGCGGCGGCGACGATCGCGGGGAGGTCGCCGACCTCCATCGTCGCCGAGCCGGGCGATTCGGTCCAGATCAGCCGGCAGTCCGGATCGATCAGCGCGGCGATGCCCGCGCCGATCGTCGGGTCGTAGACGCGGTGCCCGATCCCGAGCGGCGCCAGGATGTCGCGGCAGAGATCGAGCGCCGGGGGATAGAGGTTTGCCGGCACCAGGACGGTGTCGCCGGGCCCGAGCACGGTGAGGAAGATCAGCGCGATCCCCGCCTGGCCCGACGGCAGGATGATCGTGCCGGCGGCTTCCTCAAGCGCGCTGAGCTGGCTTTCGAGGGTGCGCGTGGTCGGCGTGCCGTGGAGCCCATAGGCATAGCCCGATGCGCCGCGCCGCTTGCGCTGGGCATAGGCGTCGGCGCTGTCGAACACGATCGTCGAGGCTCGATAGGTCGGGACGGCGAGGCTGGTGAAGCCGTCCTTGTCGACCGGGGGATGATGCACGACCTTCGTGAGATCCTTCATGGCCGCGACAATGGCGCGGTCGCCGGGCGATCTCAATGCCCGCAGCTTTGGGGTCCATGCCCAAATCTTATAGGGTGCCGGCCTATAATATATGCGCATCGAATCGTGCCGCATCATGACTTGTACTCGCCCCCTCACTCCTATTGGCTTGGGGGCGGGGCCTGCGATCGAAGGCCTTCGGGAGAGGCACGGGCGCGCTTCGGCAAGCGCCCCTCGGGAAAGGTCGGATCGGTGCAGCGGCATGTCATTTGGATCGTCCTCGCGGCGCTGGGCGCCTATGCGACGGGGGTGATCGCCTTCACCCGCGGCGAACCGGTCAGCGCCCTGTGGATGGTGATCGCCGCCGCCTGCGTGTTCCTCGTCGCCTATCGCTATTATGCGCTCTACATCGCCCGCCATGTGATGCGGCTCGATCCGGCACGGCCGACGCCCGCCCTCTACCGCACCGACGGGCTCGACTATGTCCCGACCGACCGGCGCGTCCTGTTCGGCCATCATTTCGCGGCGATCGCCGGGGCCGGTCCGCTGGTCGGGCCGGTGCTCGCGGCGCAGATGGGCTATCTGCCGGGGACGCTGTGGATCCTCGCCGGGGTGGTACTGGCCGGCGCGGTGCAGGACTTCATGATCCTGTTCGTGTCGATGCGCCGCGACGGCCGCTCGCTCGGCGAGCTGATCCGCATGGAGATGGGCACGGTGCCCGGCGCGATCGCGCTGGCAGGCACCTTCATGATCATCGTCATCATCCTCGCGGTGCTGGCGCTCGTCGTCGTCCGCGCGCTCGCCGACAGCCCGTGGGGCGTGTTCACCGTGGCGATGACGGTGCCGCTGGCGATCACGATGGGCGTCTACACCCGCTGGATCCGGCCCGGCCGGATCGGCGAGGTGTCGATCCTCGGCTTCCTCGGGCTGATGATCGCGCTCGTCTACGGGCAGTCGGTGGCGGCCTCGCCCTTCTGGGGGCCGCTGTTCACCTTCACCCCCGAGCAGCTCTGCTGGATCCTGATCGGCTATGGCGCGGTCGCGTCGATCCTGCCGGTGTGGCTGCTGCTCGCGCCGCGCGACTATCTGTCGACCTTCCTCAAGATCGGCGCGATCGCCGCGCTCGCGATCGGCATCGTCATCATGGCGCCGCCGCTGCGCATGCCGCCGCTCACCCAGTTCGTCGCGGGCGGCGGGCCGGTCTGGTCGGGGGCGCTGTTCCCCTTCCTGTTCATCACCATCGCCTGCGGCGCGGTGTCGGGCTTCCACGCGCTGATCTCCAGCGGCACGACGCCCAAGCTGATCGCCAACGAATGCGACGCGCCGCTGCTCGGCTATGGCGCGATGCTGATGGAGGCGTTCGTCGCGATCATGGCGCTGATCGGCGCCTCGATCCTCGACCCCGGCGTCTATTTCGCGATGAACAGCCCCGCCGCGGTGGTCGGCACCGATCCTGCCAGCGCCGCCGCGGCGGTGACCGCGATGGGCTTCCCGATCTCGGCCGACACGCTGCAGCAGGCGGCGCGCGACGTCGGCGAGGCGACGGTGATCTCGCGCACCGGCGGCGCGCCGACGCTGGCGGTGGCGATGGCGGAAATCTTCAGCCACGCGGTGGGCGGGGCGGCGATGAAGGCCTTCTGGTATCATTTCGCGATCCTGTTCGAGGCGCTGTTCATCCTGACCGCCGTCGACGCCGGCACCCGCGCGGGCCGCTTCATGCTCCAGGACCTGATCGGCCTCGCCGCGCCGTCCTTCCGGCGCAACGACACGATCCTGCCCGGCGTGATCGCGACCGGCCTGTGCGTCGCGTCGTGGGGCTTCTTCCTCTACCAGGGCGTCACCGATCCGCTTGGCGGGGTGAACACGCTGTGGCCGGTGTTCGGCATCTCGAACCAGATGCTGGCGACGGTCGCGCTGATGCTCGGCACCGTCGTCCTGTTCCGGATGAAGCAGGAGCGCTTCGCCTGGGTGACGCTGATCCCCACGGTCTGGCTGGTCATCTGCACGATCACTGCCGGGCTGATGAAGCTGTTCTCGCCCGATCCGGCGGTGGGCTTCGTCGCCCACGCCACGCGCTTCTCCGCCGCGGCGGAAAGGGGCGAGCTGCTCGCACCCGCCAGGTCGATGGCGGCGATGCGGCAGATCATCCGCAACGACTGGATCGACGCCAGCCTGTGCGCCATCTTCCTCGCGGTGGTGCTGTCGCTGATGGTCTATGCGGTCCGCAGCTGCCTGGCCGCCCGCCGCAGCGCGGCGCCGACCGCGAACGAGATCCTGCCCGACGCGGTGCCGGCGGAATGAGGGCGCTGTTCCGCCGGCTGCGCGACACGGCCCGGCTGATGGTCGGCCAGCCGAGCTACGACGCCTATTGCGCGCACATGGCCGAGCATCATCCCGACCGGCCGCCGATGAGCCGCGCCGACTTCTTCCGCGAGCGCGAGCGGACGCGCTTCGGATCGGGCGGCAACGGCCGCTGCTGCTGAGGGAAAGCGACATGCGTCTCAAGCTGACGCCGCTGATCTTCGGCGGCATGGCGCTCGGCATCGCCACGGGCGTCGGCGTGCACCTCTGGGCCGGCGGCGACTCCGGTGCCGCTGCGCAGATCGCCGACTATCTCCAGCTTCCGGCCGACGTGTTCCTGCGCCTGATCAAGATGATCGTCGCGCCACTGGTGTTCGCGACGCTGGTGGCCGGGATCGCGCATATGGGCGACGCCGCGAGTCTCGGCCGGATGGGCGCTCGGGCGATGGGCTGGTTCGTGACGGCCGGCATCGTCTCGCTCTCGCTCGGCCTGCTGTTCGTCAACGCCTTCGCCCCGGGCGAGGCGCTGCACCTCGTCCGCACCGGCGATCCCGGTGACATGGCCGGGAAGGCGCTGAGCTTCCGGCAGTTCGTGCTCCACATCTTCCCCGAATCGGTCGTCCAGGCGATGGCCGAGAACCAGATCCTGCAGATCGTCGTCTTCTCGCTGTTCGTCGGCGTCGCGCTGGCGGCGGCAGGCGAGCGGGGCAAGCCGCTGCTGGCCGTGGTCGAGGCGACCGCCGAGCTGATGATGACGATCACCGGCTATGTCATGCGCGCCGCGCCGCTGGCGGTGTTTGGCGCGATCGCGGCGACGGTCGCGACCCAGGGCGCCGGGATATTGCTGACCTTCGGCGCGCTGATCGGCGAATTCTACGTCGCGCTGGCGGCCTTGTGCCTGGTCCTGCTCGGCGCCGGGGCGGCGTTCCTCGGCGGCGGCCTCGCGCCGCTGCTCCGCCATATCCGCGAGCCGCTGCTGCTCGCCTTCTCGACCGCCTCTTCCGAAGCCGCCTATCCGCGGCTGATGGAGGCGCTCGACCGCGCCGGCGTCCCGCGCCGCGTCTACGGCTTCGTGCTGCCGCTCGGCTATAGCTTCAACCTCGACGGGTCGATGATGTACGCCACCTTCGCGGCGATCTTCATCGCCCAGGCCTATGGCGTCGACCTGCCGGTCGCCACCCAGATCACCATGCTGCTGGTGCTGATGGTGACCAGCAAGGGGATCGCCGGCGTGTCGCGCGCCAGCCTGGTCGTCGTCGCGGCGACGCTCGCGCAGTTCGACCTTCCCGTCGAAGGGGTGGCTTTGCTGCTGGCGATCGATCATTTCATGGACATGGGCCGCACCACCACCAATGTGCTGGGCAACGCGATCGCCACGGCGGTCGTCGCCAGATGGGAAACCGGCGAAGCCCCTCGCCCCCTGATCGCCGAAAGCGGGAGACTGTGATGAAGACCAAGCCGATGATCGCCGCCGCCGCTGCCGCCCTCCTCGCTGCCGGAGCCGCCTCGGCCGCCCCCGCGCCGGTCGAGCGCATCGCCAGCCCGGGGCCCGACGGCAAGCCCGGCCTGATCCTCAAGGGCGTGATCGTCCCGGCCGGCTACGAGACCTTCTACCTGTCGGGCCAGCTCGCCGATCCGATCGATCCCGCCCGGATGGCGACGATCGACGATTATGGCGACACCCGCACCCAGACGCTGAGCGTGCTCGCCAAGATCAAGGCGCTGCTCGAAAGCAAGGGCTATGCGATGGCCGACGTGGTCAAGATGCAGGCCTTCCTCGCCGCCGACCCCAAGCTCGGCAAGATCGACTTCGCGGGCTTCAACGCCGGCTTCCGCGACTATTTCGGCTCGCCTGCGAACCCCAACACCGTCGCCCGCTCGACCTTCCAGGTCGCCAACCTCGTCCAGCCGATGTTCTTGGTCGAGATCGAGGTGACTGCCGTGAAAGCGCCGAAATAGCGGCATTTCCAGATAGATCGGAACATCTGCCGCCGCAATCGTGGTGAAATGATGGCCTGAAGCTCCAGGTTCCCCATCCAATCGAACTGGTCTTGCGCGCCAAACGCGGCGCGCTAAGCTTCCCTCTCCGGGGGGAGAAACGCATGCGACGACTGTGGCGCGGGACCATGCTCGTGATGATGCTTGCGCTCGCCTCCCATGGCTCCGCCGCTCCCGTCTGCCCGCAGGAGCGGGATGCGGCGCTCGCCTGCGCAGCGGCATCCGGCGATCTCGCGGCGGTGACCGGGGCGATCGCCGGCGGCGCCGACGTCAACGCCACCGTCACGCTCGGTGCCGAAGAGGATGTCTCGCCGCTCGGCGCGGCGGTCTTTTCCGGATCGCTCGACATCGTCGACGCCCTGCTGGCCGGAGGCGCCGATCCCGTGCGGGGCGACCATGATGCGCTGATGCGGGCCGCGCTGCTCAACGATGGCCCGATCTTTGCGCGGATGGTGGCTGCGATCGGCAAGCCGGGCGCCGACACCCCTCCCCTGGCGCTATGGGTCGCCCGGCGCCTGCCCGCCGCGCGCGCAGCGGCGATGCGCGCGGCCTTCCTCGACGCCATCGCCTCCGACGACGAGACCGCACAGGCACGCTCGATGGCCGGCGCGCTGATCGCGATGCAGGGCCTGCAGGAAAAGCCCGACGGCAACGCCTTCGAGCAGATGCTGGCGGCGCTCGTCGCGCAGGGCCATGACCTCGCGGCCGTCGACGATGAAGGCAATAGTCTCGCCACGCTCGCCGCGGCGCGCAACGATGGCGATCTGCTGACCGTGCTCGCCGCGCGCTACGGCATCGCGGTCGGCACGACCCCGGTGCAGCTCCAGGCGCGGCTCGTCGCGTCGGCCGCGCGCGGGGAGCTTTCCGAGGTCGAAGCGCTGCTTGCCGCCGGCGCCAAGGCCGATGCCCCCGCCCCCGACGGGCGGCTCGCCCTGCCCGAAGCCGCGGTGTCGGGAAGCGTCGAGACGGTGCGGCGGCTCCTCGCCGCGGGGGCCGGCGTCGACACGGCCGGGACCGATCAGCCGCGCGCGCTGGTCGCGGCGGCCGAGAGCGGCAACCTGGCGATCGTCGCCGCGCTGCTCGACGCGGGCGCGCGCAACGCCGCGGGACAGGAGCCGACCGACTGGGCGCTGCGTGCGGCGGTCCGCGCCGGCTGGCCGCAGGTGGTCGCCTATCTGGTCCAGCGTGGCGCCGACATCAACGAAGCCGACCCTGCGGGGCGCTCGGTGCTCCACGGCATGGTCCTGCACGACGCCTTCATGTCGCCCCGGCGCACCCTCGGTGCGGCGCAGTACAGCATGCCGCAGCAATTGCGGGAACTGGGCTTCGACTTCGCAAATCCCCGGTTCAGCGGCAGTACGCTCAGTTCGAACATGGCGGGCGGCAAGGTCGATTACGCCTTTCTCGACGCCCTCTACACGGCAGGTGCCCGCGCCGGCGCCGGCGAGCTGCGCATGGCGATCCTCTTCGAAAGCCGCGCGATGCTCGACTGGGTGCTCAACCATGGCGCCCGCGACCTTGCCGGAGACCTGCTCGGCGAAGCCGTCGACCGGCTGCCGCGCGAAACCCCGGCGCTGGCGCTGCTCGATGCGGGCGCCCGCCCGGCGCCCGGCGCAGCCAGCCTCGCCATGCTACGGGAGCTGGCGGTCTGGGGCGGCGACAAGGTCCTCGCGCGGCTGCTCGCGGCCGGCCTCGAAATTCCCGCCTCGAACCGGTTCGAGGTGCTTCAGCAGATGGTCGACTACGGCCGGGCCAACATGCTCAGGCTGCTGATCGAAAGCGGTGTCGATCCCTCGGCCAGCAACGACAATGGAGAGACGGTCCTGTACCGCTTCGTCCGCGACGATGCGCGGGCGACAGGTACGCGCGTCGTGCTCACCCCGCCGCGCATCGCCGCGCTGGCGGTGCTCGTCAACGCCGGCCTCGACGTCCAGAAGCGCAACCGCTTCGGCCAGACCGCGGCGATGGCCGCCGCGGCGAAGCCCGCCACCGTCACCCGCCTGGACGCGGTCTATGCCGCCGTCGATACGGGCGGCGGCACGCTCCACGCCGCGGTGCGCGCCGACGACCGCTTCAAGGTCGCCCAGCTTCTCGACGGCGGTGCGGACATCGATGCCGCCGACGGTTTCGGCAGGACGCCGCTGACCCTGGCGCTCCAGCTCGGCCGGGACGCCATCTCGGAGCATCTGCTGCTCCAGGGCGCCGCGATCAGCTTCGAGGCGCGCAACGGCTTCCAGCGTGCCGATGTCGACTATCCGCGCTCGGCACGGGTCGACACCGCGTTGCGCATCCGCCTGCTGCGCGACAAGCGCATCGACCTGGGCCCGGCCGGCGCCCGCCAGTCCCCCGCAGAGGTCTTGCGCCACTTCGCGGCCAACCAGGCCCAGGCGCTCCCCGATCTCGTCTGGTCGCTCAAATGCGTGTCGCGCCCGCCGACCTGCTTCGGCGAGGTCATCACCCTGCGCGGCGATCCTTCGACGGCCGATCCGCTTCGCTCGGCGAGCATGAAGGAGCTGGCGACATCGTCGCGCAGGCCGATCGACGACGGCGAGCGCTTCGCGCTCCAACAGGAATGGATCTACCAGGGGATCATCCATTCGATCGAAGGCGAGCTGCGCGTCCCGGCCTGCGCCTTCGACGAACCGGGCAACCCGACCTGCTACGGCGAGGTCGAGGTCTTCAACCCCAACGAGGCCTACGGCTTCCCCCTGCGCGAGGGGCTCGGGGGCCCCGAGGACGTTCCCGCCATGCCGCTCGTCGTCGTCCAGAACGGACGGACGGAAAACGTCTATCCGGGGACGTCGCGCCGCTTCGACCGGAGCAAGGGCGCACTGACGGTCAAGCTCGGCCCACGCCAGTCGCGCCTGTTCGGCGCAGAGACGCGCATCCGCTGGCATCGCGGCCCGCCCCGCCTGCCGACGACCTACGAGGATCGGCTGCGCACCCAGGCCTATGTCGATATCGCCCGGCTCCAGGATCGGCGGCGCAGGATAGATGCCGCGCTCGGCGGCTCGACGCCCGATGCCGAGGACCTGCTGATCGAGCGGAAGACGCTGGACGCCGCGATCCGGGTGCGATCGGCCGACGCCGCGCTGGCCTATCCCGAGGGCGTCGCCAACGACCTCCGCCGCCGCCTCGTCGACATCGCCGCGATCGACCAGAACCTCGTCGCCCTGCACGGCGCGCTCAACGCCGACGGCATCCTCACCGCCGAGGAGGTCGAGGTCCAGATCGCATGGATCAGGGCGCGCCTGTCGGGCTGCGCCGCCGGCGGATGCCTGGACCTGCGCAACACCCTCGCGATGCTCGAGCGCGCCCGCGCCGCGCTCTCGGCCAGCTCGAACGCGGTGCATATCCTGCTCGGCCAGTTCGAGGACGAGATCGACCGGCAGGTGCGCGACTATCAGAGCCTGATCCTCGAATATGCGCAGTTCGTCGATCCCGCGACGCTGGCCAACATGGTGCCGCCCAAGACGCGCGACATCATCCGGGCGAAGCTGTCGCCGCGCGACACCCTCATCCCCGACCAGGCGGCCGGCCAGAACGGCGCCGCGCTGCGCGCCCAGTTCGGCCTGCCCGATCCCGCTCCATGAGGAAGGCGATGCTTCGAAAAGCCCTTGCCGCCCTGGCCCTTTCGGCGGCGCTGCCGCCGGCCGGCGCCCTTGGCTCCTGCCCGCTCGATTATGGCGAGAAGCTGCTCAGATGGGTCGACGACGATGCCGGCCGGCAATCCCGCCTGCTCGCCGAAGCCGATTTCAAGGCACGGACGTTCAATGCCTTCCTGATCGGCTTCGAGGAACTCAACTGGCGCACCGTGGAGGTCGCCGCCCGCCTCGATGCGCTCACCGCCGCGATCCGCGCGTCCGAGGGGACGATCGGCGCCGCGGATGCCGTCGGCGGCGCGGATCGGGAGACGGTTCGCGCGATCCTGCGCGACCAGAATGCCGCCTCGATCGAGGATGCGCTCGCACAGCTCCGCGCCGAGCTGGCCGTGCTGCAGCGCCTGCACCGCGAGCTCATGGCCGATCCGACGCTCGACCGGTTCCAGCTCGCCGGGCTCGGCAATGTCGGGCGCGCCTCGCTGGTCGCGTCGCTGCAGGAAATGGGCGACCTCACCCAGCTCGATCTGGCGCAGCGCTACGGCTTCTACGTGGGCGTGACGATCGCCGACGACGGCAGGATCACGGGGGCGGGCGATCCGCCGCCGAACGTGACGATGGTCGACAACGTGGCCTTCGCTCTCTCTTATTATACCGGCCCCTACGCGCCGTTCGTGATGGCCGCCTACCTCATGGGCCGCCATGCCTGGAACGAGCAGGAGTGCCGCCGCGAGCGCAAGCGGCAGGACAGGCTGGTCTCGCGCGCGTCACGGCGCCTGGGCAAGGTGCTGATCAAACCCGACGCGCAGTTCGCCCTCTATGAAAAGCTCTTCCTGGAGAACCGCGCCCTGTTCGAGGCGAGCAGCTCGCCGGCGCTGCGCGACGCGCAGGACAAGCTGCTCGAACGCTGGAAGAATCTCGTCGCCTTCAACGCCGAGCGCTCCGCGGCGGCACATGCCGTGCTGAGCGCCGCCGTGATCGAGAATGTCCGCCGCCAGGCCGGAAGCGGCGGCCCGCTCGACAGGCTGTTCGAGACTCTCGGACGCGCGCGGCTGTCGAGCGATATCGGCCGCACCGCAAGCTATGCCGCCCGCAAGGAACTCACGGCGATGCGCGCCTGTCGCGATGCCGGCGGCCTGCGCGCGCTCGAAGCGCTCGACGAGGCGAACGGCTATGCCGAATCGGTGTACGAGGCCTTCGGGAATCAGCGGTCGCTGGCGACGCTGCAACCGCTGCTCGACAGCCGGATGGAGGCGTCGAAGGCGGCACGCACCCGCGCCGCGCAGCTCCGCGCGGCATTGCCGGCCGGCGGCTGCGGCAGCGGCAGCGGGCCGGACCCCGCGCCCGATGAGATCGCCGCGCAGCCCGGAACCGAGGCCGCCTTCTTCGAGAAGCGCGGCATCGCGATGAAGGCCCTGGCGGCCGACGGGATCGCCGGTTCGGGCGAGTTCGGCTTCTGCATACTCTGGCGGAACGGCAATGGACGATATGGCTGCGGACAGACCGGGGGCTCGAGCTATGCGAGCCAGTTCGCGACCGCTTCCGCGCAGGGCCAGTCGATCCTCGGCAGGGCGATCGACGGCGGCTACCGCGCCGATGCGCGCATCTCCGCCGGGATCGACGGGGTCAGGGCGAATATCGAGAAGCGGATCGGCGAGGTCACCGCGCGCTTCGAACCGGCGCGCGCGGCGATGGGGGCATGGAGCGACCAGAACCGCCTTGCCCTGCAGACGCTGAGCAGCGTCGCCGCGACCCGGCTCGATGGCGAGCGTGCGGACCGGGTCCGCTTCTCGACCGCACAGGCCCAGGTGAACGCCGAAGCCCGCGTGCAGATCGACCGGTTCCTGGCGGCCCCGTCGGCCGATGCCAGCGCCGCGACGCTGGCCGGCGCGATCGGCGCGCCGCAGCTCGGCCTGCCTCGATTGGCGGAGGCCGACATCCCCGCCGATGCGCCGCCGGTGGCCGGCATCTCCGCGCCCACGCGCGCCTACGCCCCCGACCTGGCCCTGCCCGCCCGGACGATCCTGCAGGAACGCCGCAAGGTGATGCGCGACATGAGTCCCGGCTCGCCCGCGCGCCGGATCGCGGACGATGCGCTCGACGGCGCGGCACGGCTCGCGGCGAACGGCGCGCCCGACGAGCTGATCGATGCACTGGTGACGGATGCCGCCGCGATGCGGTTCTTCGAGCGTGGCGACCTTCCCGTCCGCACCGTCGCGATCATCGACGAAGCCGGCAAGCTGCAACGCATCCCGCTGCTCGATCCCGCCGCCCTGCCCCGGGAGTCGCTGCTGGCGCGCCTGCGCGACTATCGCAGCGACGAGATCCTGCTCGACGCCGGGATCGCCGGCCTCGAAAGCGAGGGCAGCGGGCTGACGCCGCAGGGCCTGCGCGTCCTGGATGCCGCCGATCAGCTGCGTCTCAAGGCCGCGCAGAAGCTCTATTCGGGCGATCCGGTCGCGGCACAGGTCGCGCAGGAGCTCGCCAAGCCTCTAGTCGACCTCGCCGTGTCGCTGTCGCCGCTCGGCTGGCCACGCGACGTCTATGAGAGCTTCTCGGGCAGCGACCTTCTGTCGGGCGAGCCGCTCGACACCTTCGGCTATACCGCCGCCGTGTTCGGCGCGATCACCTTCGGCGGGGGCAAGCCGGTGATGAAGGCGATCGATTTCGTGCGGGGACTCACCGTCATCGGCCACCATGTCGACGACGTCGCAAGGATCGTCGATGCGGCGCATGCGATCGACCAGGGGGTCCTCGCCAACACCTCCGCCCATGCGATCGTGCGCCTCGACGCGACACGCCCGGGCGCGCGGCTCTTCACCGACGACGTGCTCGAGGACGCGCTGAACACCGGGACGCGCTTCTGGGATGCCGAACATGACAGCATCGTCGCGTTCGAGCAGGTCAGCGGGGAGGGAGCGCGCCGGGCCGGCGTGGCGGTCGCCTGGCGGGAGATGCGCGTGACGACGGTGGTGGAGGAATTCCGGAGCGACAGCCAACTTTTAAACGCGACCATAGGCGTCGGCAATCCGCGCGCCGACTTCCAGCGCTACTATCCGCTGGAGGACATCGACCTGACGCCGTTCCTTTACTGACCGCAGCCGGGGCCTACAGGCTCAGGCCGATCCGCCCGGTCCGGCTCCGCGAGCAGCAGGCCATCATCCGCCTGTTCTCCGCGCGCTCCTTCGCGGTCAGCACCATGTCCCTGTGGTCGACCTCCCCGTCGACGACGCCGACCTCGCACGAACCGCACAGGCCCTCCTCGCAATCCGAGGGCAGATCGATGCCGACCTCGCGAAGCACCTGAAGCAATGTCCTGTCGGCCGGCACGGTGAGGGTCAGGCCAGAGTCGCGCAGCTCGGCTTCGAACGGCGCTTCGACCGAAGGATCGAGCAGCGTTTCGACCGCCGAGAAATGCTCGAAGCGCAGCCGGTCGGGCGCGTCGGCGCACAGCGCCTGCAAGGCGTCGATCATCCGATCCGGGCCGCAGGCGACAATCATATCCTTCCCCGCGCCGGCCAGCGCCGCCAGGTCGAGGCGACGGCCTTCCCGGCTGGCATGGACATGCGCGGCCGCACCGTGATCGCGTTCGAGCCGGTCGGCATAGGCCATCGCCGCGCGGGCCCGCCCGCAATAATGGACCTCATAGCGGCGGCCCTGGCTCTTCAGCCGGTCGGCCATCGCGATGATCGGCGTGATGCCGATGCCGCCGGCCACCAGCACGATCGGTTCCGATCCATCGGGCAGGCGGAACAGGTTCTTCGGACCAAGGATGCGGATGGTGTCGCCGACCCGGACCTCGCCATGGATATGGAGCGAACCGCCGCGACCGGCCGCCTCGCGCTTGACCGCGACGACGTAGCGCTTGCGGTCCGCGGGATCGCCGCACAGTGAATATTTGCGCTGGAAGCCGCCCGCGAGCAGGTCGATATGCGCGCCCGCGCTCCAGAGCGGCAGGTCGCGCCCCTCCGGATCGACCAGGGTGATCTGCCTGATGTCGTCGGTCAGGGCTTCGATCGCGGCGACGCGGACGGGGCGGGCGAGGCTGCTGCGGGGCGGCGAGCCGAGCAGGTGCAGCGGACGAGGCGTCCTCGCCCGGTCGTCGGCCCGCTCCGGATTGCCGGCCGGGTCCCAGACGACGCGCAGATGGTCCGGCCCGCGGAACGAGATCGTCGGCAGATAGTCGAACCGCTGCTCGGCCAGGCGCATGTGCGGCAGCCGGCGCGACAGTTCCTCCAGCAGGATGCGCATCTCCATCCGGGCGAGGTTCTTGCCCAGGCACTGATGGGCGCCATAGCCGAACGACAGATGATCGGTGGTGTTGTCGCGCCGGATATCGAGCATGTCGGGGTTCTCGAAATGCCGCCCGTCATGGTTCGCCGACGTCATCACGACGAGGATCCTCTCACCCGCGGCGATGGGCTGGCCCGCGATCTCGGCATCCTTGAGGGCGACGCGCCGCCAGGCGATGATCGAGCCCGACAGGCGCAGGCATTCCTCGACCGCATTGGGGATCAGCGCGCTGTCCCGGCAGATCTCGTCCCAGGCCTCGCGATCTTCGAGCAGCAGCCGCAGCGCGTTGGCGGTGGCATGGGCGGTCGTCTCGTGCGCGGCGACGATGCCGGCCATCATCATCGAATGGAGATAGGAATCGGTGACGACGTCGGGCAGCTCCCGCTGCCGGCGCAAGGCATATTCCATCCACCCGTCGCCCGATGGATCGAGGCGCATCCGATCGAGCACCTGGCCCGAATAGGTCCAGAAATTGCCGACGGCCTCGGCCACCGCGACCTGCTGGTCGGGCGAGGGGCGGCCCCAGGTGTTGACGGTGTGCGCGATCGAATAGCGGCGCAACACCTCCATGTCGTCCTCGGGAACGCCGAGGAAGTGGAGCGCCACCGTCAGCGGGACTTCCCAGAGCAGCTCATCGACCAGATCGGCCTCGCCACGGTCGACGAAGCGGTCGACGAAGCGGGCGACCAGCCGGCGTACCATCGGTGCATGCTTCTCCAGCTCGGCGGGCAGGAAGCTGTGGAGCAGGGCGCGCCGCCGCTCCATATGCGCGGGCTCGTCCTCGTTCACCAGCGTACGGTTCATCGCATAATCGTGCGAGGCCAGGATCGCGTTCGCCTCCGCCGAACTCGGCGTGACCTTCTCCAGCGCATTGGCGGGCGAGAAGGCGCCGGTGTCGCGGAACACGTCCTTCACGTCCTCGTAGCGGCTGACCACCCAATAGCCGAGCTTCGGGCTGAAGAAGATCGGCCGGCGTTCGCGGAACAGGCGCATCGCGGCCGCCGGATCGACCGTGAACGGCCCTTCGAACACGTCGAAATCCGCGACGGCGCCCGCGATCTCCGCGTCGGTGGCGGCGTGGAAGGGGCACCTCGCCGATGGGGTTTGGCTCATTGCGATCGACCTTCGGTGCACGACGGGAAGAAATGAATCTGTTACTGATATCGCACTTTTTGTTCTTATAGAGAGAAATGCGCCAGCCAGAGGCCATGGTCAAGCGAGTCGGACCATGGCACCAGCGGACATCGATCGAGGGGGCAGCGTGGCGGGCAAGGGACGGGAACCGGACAGAGACGCGACGAAGGCCGCTCCGGCCGCGCTCCAGACGCTGGACCGCGGGCTCCTGCTGCTCGACCTGCTGGCGCGGCATCCGGACGGAATGAGCATCGCGCAGCTCGCCGGCCAGCTCGGCATCCATCGTGCGATCGCCTACCGGCTCGCGGCGACGCTCGAACAGCGGGCGATGGTCTCGCGCGGTCCCGACGGCCAGCTCCGGCTGGGCGTCGGCGTGCTGACGCTCGCCAGGGCGTTCCAGCCGCAGCTGCGCGCCGCCGCCCATCCGCTGCTGCAGAGCCTCGCCAACGATACGGAATGCACCGCCTTCCTGTCGGTCGCGGAGGGCGGGGAAGGCGTGGCGATCCTCGTCTGCGAGCCGCGCGACAGCGTGATGGGCATCGCCTATCGCGTCGGCAGCCGCCATCCGCTCGACCGGGGCGCCGCCGGAATCGCGATCCTCAGCGGCCGCGAACCGGCGCCCGGCGAGAGCGAGGCGGTGCTGCGGGCGCGCCGCGACGGATATAGCCTGACCTATGGACAATTGCAGAAGGGAGCCGTCGGGCTCGCCAGCCCGATCCGTGCGAGCGCCGGCGGGCCGATGCGCTTCGAGGCGAGCGTCGGCGTCGTCGCGCTGATCGAACTGGACGCGGACCGCATCGCCCCGGCGGTGACGGCCTGCGCCACGGCGATCGCCCGCGCCCTGGGCGGCTGATCGCAGGCCGCGAGACGGCGGCAAGGGGCGTCCCCCGAAGGGAAGGCTGAGCGATTACAAGCGATCAGGATGGGGGGTGGTGCGGTCGAGAAGACTCGAACTTCCACGGCCTTTCGGCCACAACGACCTCAACGTTGCGCGTCTACCAGTTCCGCCACGACCGCACACCGAGGAGAATCCCGGATGGCCGGGATGCTGGCAGGCCCGCGCCACTAGCAAAGGGTTCGGCGGGGCGCAATGGGCTATCGCGATAAATCTTGCCGGCCGTCCCGCGCCCTCAATAGAGGAACATCGGCATGCCCTCGACATGGGTCAGCTTCGGCCGGTAGCGCGCCCGATCATAGAGCCTGTCGACGTCGACCGTCTTGGTGCCGCCCAGCAGCGTGTCGATCGGCACATGGCAGTAATTGCCGTCGCGCAGCGCCAGCATCCGGCCCGTCTCGCCTGCCTCGATCTTCTGGATGGCGAGGCCGCCAAAGGCGAAGCCGACCATCCGGTCGAGCGCGTCGGGATCGCCCGACCGCATCAGATAGGCGAGCTGCTGGACGATCGTCCCCTCCTTCGCCCGCTCCTCGATCAGCAGCGCCAGCCGCCGGCTGACCGCAGTCTCGCTGCGCTTGGTGGCCGATAGCCCGCGGTCGCCGTCGCCCGCCTCGTCGCCGGCCAGCTTCGCCCCTTCCGAGATCACGCACATCGCATAGGCGCCGGGCCGGCTGCGGCGATCGGCGGCGAGCAGCGGCAGCAGCAGGTCGGGATCGGCCGGCACCTCGGCGATCACGGTGCGGTCGACCTGCGCCAGGAAGCCGGCGAGCAGGGCGGTCTCCCCGCTCCGCCGCCCGAACAGCTCGACGATCGCGATCCGCTCATGGCTCTCGGCGGTGGTGCGCAGCGCGTTGATCGCGTCGACCGATCGGGTGATCGCGGTCGAGAAGCCGATGCAATAGTCGGTCCCGAACACGTCGTTGTCCATCGTCTTGGGGATCGAGACGACCGGGAAACCCTTCGCCGACAGATGCGCCGAGAAGCGCAGCGTCCCGTCGCCGCCCAGCGTGATCAGCGCATCGACGCCGAGCGCGTCGAGCACCTTGAGCACATGGCCGGTGCGGTCGCCGCCCGCCACCGTGCGCGGGTCGGTGCGCGAGGTGTGGAGCATCGTGCCGCCGACCCGGTCGATCCCGCGCACCGCCTCGCGGTCGAGCAC
The DNA here is from genome assembly GCF_900167915.1 of Rhizorhabdus histidinilytica. Taxonomy (GTDB): domain Bacteria; phylum Pseudomonadota; class Alphaproteobacteria; order Sphingomonadales; family Sphingomonadaceae; genus Rhizorhabdus; species Rhizorhabdus histidinilytica. The sequence continues at coordinate 209,713 of NZ_FUYM01000006.1, forward strand.
GATGCTGTGCGCGGCGACGCTCTCCCGCTCGGCGGGGTCGATCTCGAGGAAACCCTGCCAGCCGCGCCGGAAGCCGATCACCTCCCAGCCGCGGTCGAGCGCCGACAGCGCGATCGATCGGATGCAGGGATTGAGTCCTGGAACGTCGCCGCCGCCGGTCAGCACGCCGATGCGCATGTCGTCTCCTTTCCCTTCCGCTTCGTCATTCCAGCGAAAGCTGGAATCTTCCTGGCTTGTTCCCCGGCAGAGCAAAGAAAGGGAAGAGAGATCCCGGCGTTCGCCAGGATGACGCATTCGGGACGCGCGCCGCCCTCAGCTCCCGGTCGGGCCGATGAAGCTCAGATGCAGGTTCTTCGCCCCGCGCGGGATGTCGACGGCGGCGCTGTCGAACTCGGCCGATCCGCCGGGGACCAGCATCGGCACCGGGCGGGTGATCGTCCAGCTATAGACGGTGCGGCCCTGCATGTCGCGCAGCTCGGCGCGGATGTCGCGGACCGGCTGGGGCTGGTCGGTCGGGTTGACGATCTTGCCGGTCACCGCCAGCAGCTCGTTGCCGCTCGCCGTCTCGCGCCGCTCGGGCTTGCCGGTCATCTCGATCAGCAGCGGGACCGGTGCGGGCACGAGGCCCAGCCGCTCGGCCAGCTTGTCGGGCCCGACCGCGACGACGGCGCCGATCGCCGCCACCAGCACCAGCGCGATGATCGCCGAGGCGATCGTCAGCAGCTTCGCGGTGTTGCGGCGCGGCCGGCCGGCGAGCGCGGGCACCCGGTCGTGGATCGGACGGTCGTGGATCGGGGCGACCTCTTGCGGCCCGTCATAGCGCGCCTGGACCTCCGCCTCGGCCTGCTCGCTGTCGGCGGTCGCAGGCGGCGGCACCGGTTCGACGATGGTCGATTGGGGCGGCGGCGCAGCCGGCGCGGGAGCCGCCGGGACCTCGGCGGCGGCGGGCTCGGGCGGCCCCTGGAACCAGCTGTGGCGGCAGCTTGCGCAGCGCACCTGCCGGCCGGTCGCGCCGATCGAGGCGTCGGGAACGAGATAGCGGGTCTGGCAGGCGGGGCAGATGAGTATCACGTTCACCTCCCTAACCCCGACACGACTCCGGCTGCAAGCATTTGCGGGAGGGACGATGCTGTGCCATGGCTCGCGGCATGTGCGAGGTGTCGATCCGGTGAGGCAGGACGGATGAGGCCGGGGGCCGCCAACATCGTCCAATTCGAGAATGTCGGCCTGCGCTACGGGTCCGGCGCCGAGACGCTGAGCGATCTCAGCTTCGGGCTGGCGGCGGGCGCCTTCTATTTCCTGACCGGGCCGTCGGGCGCGGGCAAGAGTTCGCTGCTGCGGCTGATCTATCTGGCGCAGCGGCCGAGCCGCGGGCTGATCCGGATGTTCGGGGAGGACGTCGTCACCCTGCCCCGCGCGCGCATGCCCGGCTTCCGCCGCCGCATCGGCACGGTGTTCCAGGACTTCCGCCTGATCCCGCATTTGTCGGCTTATGAGAACATCGCGCTGCCGTTGCGCGTGAACGGCGTCGCCGAAGCCGACATCGACACGCCGGTGCGCGAGATGCTCGAATGGGTCGGCCTGTCGGGCCGCGCCTATGCCCGCCCCGCCACCCTGTCTGGCGGCGAGCAGCAGCGCGTCGCGATCGCCCGCGCGGTGATCGGCCGGCCCGAGATCCTCGTCGCCGACGAGCCGACCGGCAATGTCGATCCCGACATGGCGGGGCGGCTGCTCTATCTGTTCGAGGCGCTCAACAAGCTCGGCACGACGATTTTGGTGGCGACCCACGACCTGCATCTGATCCCGCGCGTCCACCACGCCCAGACGATCAGGCTGGACAATGGCAGGCTGGACAATGGCAGGCTGGACAATGGCCGCCTCGAAGCGGCGCCCCGCTGATGGCGCTGTTCGGGAGAGGATCGGGCAACTGGCTGACCAGTGCCGCGGGCCGCCGGCTGCTGCCCGAGGGCTGGCTGTCGGGGCCGATGCCCTGGGTGATCGCGATCATGATGTTCCTGATGGTGCTCGCCGCCGCGGCCGGACTGGCGCTGGGCTTCGCCGCTCGCGGGCTCGATTCGCATCTGTCGGGGCAGATCACCGTCCAGATCGTCGACGCCGATCAGGCGCGGCGCGACGCCACCGCCGACCGCATCGTCGCGACGCTGGGCAAGCAGCCGGGCGTCGCCGCGGTGCGCCGGATCAGCGACGGCGAGATCACCGAGCTGCTGCGCCCCTGGCTGGGTGCGGGCCTTGCCGACAACGACCTGCCGGTGCCGGCGATGATCGACGTCGCCTTCGTTCCCGGCGCCGATGGCGCGCAACGCGCCGCCGAGGCGGCGGTACTGGCGCTCGGTCCCCGCGCGCGGATCGACGACCATGCGCAATGGCTGGCGCCGCTCGCCGGGCTGATCGCCTCGCTGCGCTGGCTGGCGGCGGTGCTCGTCCTGCTGATGGCGGCGGCGGCGGCGTTCACCGTCGTGCTCGCCGCGCGGTCGGCGCTCAACACCCACCAGGCGACGATCGACGTGATGCACCACCTCGGCTCGACCGACGCGCAGATCGCCCAGCTCTTCCAGCGGCGCATCGCGACCGACGCGCTGTTCGGCGGGATGGTCGGGCTGCTGCTCGCCTCACTGGTGATCTTCGCGGTCGGCGATCGCATCGCCCGGGTCGGATCGGACCTGATCGGATCGGTCGACCTGCCGCTCGCCGCCTGGGGCATGCTTGCGCTGCTGCCGCTCGCCGGCACGCTGCTCGCGACGCTGGCCGCGCGGGCGACGATCATCCTCGCGCTCAGGCGGCGGCTGTGATCGTCCGCGCGGCGGCGGCCGCCCTGCTGCTGTGGATCGCGGGCTTCATGGCCTTTGCCCTGTTCCTGCCGCAACCCGCGCCCGATGGCGTCGTCACCGAGGGCATCGTCGTGATGACCGGCGGGCGCGGCCGCGTCGAACGCGGCCTGCGCCTGCTCGAGGCGAAGCAGGCGAAGCGGCTGCTGATCTCCGGCGCCGACCGGCGGGTCCGCCCGCACGAGCTGGCCGTGCAGTTCAAGGCCCCGATGGCGCTGGTCGAATGCTGCGTCGACCTCGGCCATGAATCGGTCGACACGCGCTCCAACGCGGCGGAGGCGGCGGGCTGGATCGCGCGCCGCCGCTACACGTCGATCCGCCTCGTCACCTCCGACTGGCACATGGTGCGCGCGCGCTTCGACCTGCGCAACGCGACTGGCGACGGGCTGGAGATCGTCACCGACGCGGTGCCGACCGAGCCCGGGCTCATCGATCTGGTGCGTGAGTACAACAAATATCTGTTGCGGCGGATCGCCGCCCTGATCGGGATCTGATGACCGTCCTGCGCTCGACCCTGTTCGCGATCCTCTTCTATGCCGGCACCGTGGTCGCGGTGCTGACCGCCTTCCTGATCGTGCCGTTCGGCGACGCGCCGCTGCGGCGGCACGCGCTACGCTGGGCACGCTTCCACCGCTGGTGCGCGCGCTGGATCCTCGGCATCCGCTCGTCGGTCGAGGGCGTCGTGCCGCCGGGCCCGCACCTCTACGCCGCCAAGCACCAATCGATGTTCGAGACGCTCGAGCTGCTGCTGATCGTCGGGGATCCGGCCGCCGTGCTCAAGCGCGAGCTGGCCGACATCCCGCTGTTCGGGCAGATCGCCCGTCGCGAGGGCGTCATTCCGGTCGACCGCGCCGGATCGGCCAAGGCGCTGCGCCGGATGATGCGCGCAGCGACCGCCGCACGCGACAGCGGCCGTTCGATCCTGATCTTCCCCGAAGGCACCCGTGTCGCGCCGGGCGAGCAGCCGCCGCTCCAGCCGGGCTTCGCCGGCCTCTACAAGGCGCTCGACCTGCCGGTGGTGCCGGTCGCGCTCGACAGCGGCCGGTTGTGGCCGCGCAACAGCTTCCTGAAACGCCCCGGCATCATCACCATCCGCTTAGGCGATCCCGTCCCCGCCGGACTCCCCCGCGCCGAGATCGAGGCGCGCGTCCATGCCGCGATGAATGTGCTCGACCGCTGATAGTCCGCATCAGGACGATATCGAGGTCGAGAAGAGGTTGAGCACCGCCACTCCGGCGACGATCAGCGCCATGCCGACCAGCGCGGCCATGTCGAGCTTCTGGCCCTGGAACAGCCAGGCGACGCCGGTGATCAGCACCAGCCCGACGCCCGACCAGATCGCATAGGCCACCCCGGTCGGCATCGTCCGCAGCGTCAGCGACAGGCAGAAGAAGGCGACGCCGTAGCCGAGCAAGGTGGCGACCGAGGCGAGCGGCCGGGTGAAGCCGTCGGACAGCTTGAGCGCGGTCGTGCCGATCACCTCGGCGACGATCGCGATGGCGAGGTAGAGATAGGCCATCCGCCTATCCTAGAGCGGCCGGCGGACGGAGCCTAGTGGCACGAATGTCATGCCGGGAGATCGCAAGCACCGCCGGAGGCGGGATGAAGCCCCTCTCCTTGCCATCCCGCGAAGCGGGATCCACGGTTACGGAACGCTTTGACTGAACGTGCGGCCGTCCGGACCGTGAAGGAAGGAGGACGCCGGTCCCGCCCGGCGCCCTCCCCCGTTTCGATCAGAAACCGAACACGATGCCCAGGGTGCCCTGGTTGTTGATGATGTCCGCTTCATAGTTGGTCTGGGTGAACTCGGCGCGGAGCGACACGCTGTCGGTCACGCGGGTCTCGAGACCTGCGCCGTAGCGCACGCCATCGCCCCAGCCGCTCGAACCGAGCACCTCGATCTTGCCGCGGGCATAGCCGGCGCGGGCATAGAGAGCGGTGCTGTCGTTCAGCTTGTAGCCGAAGCGGGCGCCGACGCCCCAGCCCCACTTCGCCTCGACGCCGCCGGCATCGGCGGTGTTGAGGTCGATGTTCGCCTCGACGCCGGCGAAGGTGGAAGCGCCGACCGGCAGGTTGTAGCCGGCGAACGCGGTCGCACCGACGCCCGAGAAGCCGACGCCTTCGAGCGCGCCCGAGCCCTGGACGTTGTCGAGCGTGACGCCACCACCCACATAGGGACCCGCGAAGTCGGCGGCGAACGCCGGAGTCGCGGCGAGGGCGGCAGCGACGGCCGCGATTTTGATCATCTTCAAGATAAGTACCCCTTATAAAGTACGCGCCGCTTGAGATGCGGCTTCATTTCAGCAACCTGTTGAAATTTCACGTTTCTGGCGTGACGGTTGCCAGGCGCAACTAATAAAGGGAACCGATTGTTACAATCAGGGAATGAACCGCTGCGGACACAATTCCGACGGCCGGGTAAATTTGCCACAGTGACGGCGAGGACCGCCGCCGCGCGGGATCAGTGCGCGCGGCCGAAGTCGGGGGCGGCGTCGTCCTGGCCCTGCTCGATGATCGAGCGGCGGATCGCGCGGGTGCGGGTGAACAGGTCGAACAGCGTGTCGCCGTCGCCCCAGCGGATCGCGCGCTGGAGCGCGGTCAGGTCCTCGCTGAAACGCTGGAGCATCTCCAGCACCGCGTCCTTGTTGTTGAGGAACACGTCGCGCCACATCGTCGGGTCGGACGCGGCGATGCGGGTGAAGTCGCGGAAGCCGCCGGCCGAGAATTTGATCACCTCGCTCTGCGTCACCTCCTCCATGTCGGACGCGGTGCCGACGATCGTGTAGGCGATCAGGTGCGGCAGATGGCTGGTGACGGCGAGCACCCGGTCATGGTGGCGCGGGTCCATCGTCTCGACGTCGGCGCCCAGCCGCCGCCAGAACTCGGCGACCCGCTCGGTCGCGGTGGGATCGGCGCCCTCGGGCGGGGTAACGATGCACCAGCGACCCTGGAACAGCGTCGCGAAGCCCGCGTCGGGGCCGCTATTCTCGGTACCCGCGACCGGATGGGCGGGGATGATCGTGGCGTCGGGCAGTGCGCCGCGCAGCGCCGTGAGCACGCTTTCCTTCGACGAGCCGACGTCGCTGACGATCGCGTCGGCGGGCAGGTCGTCGGCGATCTCCGCCGCCGCCGCCGCCATCGCGCCGACCGGCACGCAGAAGATGACGAGATCGGCGTCGACTACCGCCGCGCCGGCCGTGTCGGTGACGTCGTCGCAGAAGCCGATGGCGCGCGCGCGTTCGCGCACCTCGGGACTGGCGTCGTGGCCGGTCAGCCGCACGGTCGGCATCTGCGCCTGCACCGCGCGCGCGACCGAGGAGCCGATCAGGCCCAGCCCGATGATCGTGACCCGGGCGAAGGGCAGCATCAGCCCGCCGCCTCGACCATGCGGCGGATCACGGCGGCAAGGCCGCGGACCTCCTCCTCGGTGCCGATGGTGATGCGCAGGCCGTGCGGCAGGCCCTGCCCGGGCAGCCAGCGAACGATATAGCCCGCCTCCATCAGCCCCTTGTAGGCCTGCTCGGCGGTCAGCTTGCCTTCGAACAGCACCAGCGAGAAATTGGCCTTGCTCGGGACGGCGCGCAGCCCCTGGTTGCCGAGGCTGGCGATCTCATCCTCGAACCAGGCGCGCCAGCGGGCATTATGCTCACGGCTCCGCGCGACGAAGCCGGTGTCGCCGAGCGCGGCGATCGCGGCCATCTGCCCGGCGGTCGTCACGTTGAACGGCGCGCGGATGCGGTGCAGGGCATCGACCACCGCCGCGCTGGCATAGCCCCAGCCGATCCGTTCGGCGGCGAGGCCGTAGATCTTCGAGAAGGTCCGCGTCACCAGCACGTTGGCCGCCGACTGCGCCAGCGCGAAGGCGCCGTCGTCCTCGCCCGCCTCGAGATATTCGGCATAGGCCTGGTCGATCACCAGCAGGCAATCGGCCGGGGTCGCGGCGTGGAGGCGCGCGATCTCCGCCCCGCTCGTATAGGTGCCGGTCGGGTTGTTCGGATTGGCGAGGAAGATCACCCGCGTCTTCGGCGTGATGTGCGCGATCAGCGCATCGATGTCGGTCGCATAGTCGGCGTCGGGCGCCTGCACCGGGGTCGCGCCGACCCGGCGCGCCGCGATCGGATAGACCGAGAAGCCATAGCGGACGAACAGCACCTCGTCGCCCTGCCCCGCATAGGCGCCGGCGGCGAGGTGGAGGATCTCGTCGGAGCCGGTGCCGTAGATCACCCGCGCCGGATCGAGCCCGCCATGCGCGGCGGCGATCGCCTCGCGCAGGTCCGCCGCCGAAGCGTCGGGATAGCGATCGAGCGACGCCGCACCGGCCATGAACGCCGCGCGCGCCGCCTCGCTGGTGCCAAGCGGATTCTCGTTGGACGAGAGCTTCGCGACCTTGCGGCCGTCGTCGGTGGTGGACCGCCCCGGCACATAGGGGGCGATCGCATCGATCCAGGGCTTGGGCGCGAGGGTCTGTGTCATGCGCGCGCTTTACGGGGGAAGGCGAAGGGCTGCAATGCTTGCAGTGACCTCTCGCCCCCAAGCAGGTCACCCCAGCCCCTCGACTGCCTGCAAGGTAGGCGCTCGGGATAGACTTCGGCCTCTGGCCGAAGGATGGGGTCCATGTCTCTCATCGGCCAGAGGACATCTGAGAAGACCGCAGGCATGACGGGAAGAGGAGCGCCCCCCTCATTGACAGCCCCCCGCCCCCGTCCTAGCCCGGAGGTCGCCCATGACCGACGACAGCCGCTTCGGCCTCGCCCGTTCCGTGACCCTGGCCGGCCCGCTGCGGCTCGACGGCGGGGCGAAGCTGGCACCGGTCGAGATCGCCTATGAGACCTATGGCAGCCTTGACGCCGACGGCGGCAACGCGATCCTGATCTGCCACGCGTTGACCGGCGACCAGCATGTCGCCTCGACCCATCCGATCACCGGCAAGCCGGGCTGGTGGACGCGGATGGTCGGCGCCGGCAAGCCGATCGACCCGGCCCGCCACTTCATCATCTGCGCCAATGTGCTGGGAAGCTGCCTCGGCAGCTCGGGCCCCGGCACGATCGATCCGGCGACCGGCACGCCCTATGCCATGCGCTTCCCCGTCATCACCATCCGCGACATGGTCCGCGCGCAGGCGATGCTGCTCGACCATCTCGGCGTCGGCACGCTGGCGGCGGCTGTCGGCGGGTCGATGGGCGGGATGCAGGTGCTGCAATGGGCCGCGACCTTCCCCGATCGGGTCCGCTCCGCCGTGGTGATCGCCAGCACCGCGCGCCACTCGGCCCAGAACATCGCCTTCCACGAGGTCGGCCGCCAGGCGATCATGGCCGATCCCAAATGGGCCGGCGGCGACTATTACGCCGCGGGCGACCCGCCCGCCGCCGGCCTCGCCGTCGCGCGGATGGCGGCGCATATCACCTATCTGTCCGAGGCGGGGCTGACCGAGAAATTCGGCCGGCGGCTGCAGGCCCGGCCCAACAACGCCAATGGCGCCAAGAGCTTCGGCTTCGACGCCGATTTCCAGATCGAATCCTATCTGCGCCACCAGGGGATCAGCTTCGTCGACCGGTTCGACGCCAACTCCTATCTCTACATCACCCGGGCGATGGACTATTTCGACCTGGCCGAAGAGCATGGCGGGCTGCTCGCCACCGCCTTCGGCGCCGCGAAGGCGACCCGCTTCTGCCTGGTCAGCTTCGACACCGACTGGCTCTACCCGACCGCCGAATCGCGCGCGATCGTGCACGCGCTCAATGCTGCCGGCGCGCCGGTCAGCTTCGTCGAGTTGAGTTCGCCCTTCGGCCACGACGCCTTCCTGCTCGACGTGCCCGAGCTCAACCGCGTGGTCGACGGCTTCCTGCGCGCGGGCGAGGGCCGGTGAGCGCGCTGCGCCCCGATCTGGCGATCATCGCCGACCATGTGGCACCCGGTTCAAGGGTGCTCGACGTCGGCTGCGGCGACGGCGAACTGATGGACGTGCTGCGCGCCAAGGGCTGCGACGCGCGCGGCATCGAGATCGACCCCGCCAATGTCAGCCTCGCGGTCGGCCGTGGCCTGTCGGTGGTACAGGGCGACGCCGACACCGACCTGGTCAACTATCCCGACAACGCGTTCGACTATGCGATCCTCAGCCAGACGCTCCAGACCGCCCGCGCGCCCGATCGGGTGCTGGCGGAGCTGATGCGGATCGGCCGGCGCGCCTTCGTCTCCTTCCCCAACTTCGCCTATTGGCGGGTGCGGCTGAGCCTCGCCTGGGGCGGGCGGATGCCGGTGACGCCGGCGCTGCCGGTGAGCTGGTACGCGACCCAGAACATCCACCAGCTCACCATCGACGACTTCCGCGCCTTCGTGAGAGAGCGCGGCATCACCGTCGAGCGCGCCTGGTTCCTGACCGGCAGCAGCCGCCGCCCCGCCGCCGCCGCCAACCTGCGCGCCGAACATGCCGTGTTCCTGCTGCGGCGGTAGGTGGTCGCACTGGACAAGCGCTCGCCCGCTGATAGGGTCGCCGCAATTGTATAGACAAAAGAGACTCCCGCCCGTGAAACCAGCCTCCGTCGCCGGCGCGTTCGCCGCCTTCGCCCTGCTCGCAGCGCCGTTCGCCACCATTGCCGAGACGCCGGCCGCCCCGGCCTTCGCGCCCGAGAGCTTCCGCGCCACCGTGTCCTTCCTCGCCGACGATCTGCTCGAGGGGCGCGACACCGGCAGCCGCGGGCACGAGATCGCGGCGCGCTACGTCGCCAGCCGGTTCGAGGCGCTGGGACTCAAGCCCGGCGGCGACGATGGCGGCTGGTTCCAGCGCATCACCTTCCAGCAGACCGATCCCGGCGCGACCCCGGGCAGCGTCGCGATCACCGCGCCGAACGGCAGGACGCAGAGCTGGACGCACGGCACCGACGTCCTGGTCGGCCTCAACCCCAACGAGCCGGCGCTCGACATCACCGCGCCGCTGGTGTTCGTCGGCTACGGTATCGAGAATGCGAAGCTCGGCATCGACGACTATGCCGGGCTCGACGTGAAGGGGAAGATCGTCGTCACGCTGCGCGGCTTCCCGCAAGGGCTGCCGAGCGAGGAGGCGGCGCACGCCTCCGCCACCAAGGCGCAGGCCGCCGACCGGCACGGCGCGATCGGCATGGTCAGCGTCGGCACGCTGCTGTCGATGAAGACGCGTCCCTGGGCGCAGAGCGTCCATTTCGCCGACGAACCGAGCTTCGCCTGGGTCGGCGCCGACGGCAAGGCGTTCGACGAGGCGCCCGGCATCCGCATCACCGCCTCGCTCAACGAACCCGCCGCGCAGGCGCTGTTCGAGGGCGCGCCGCAGGGCCTCGCCACGATCCGCGCGATCGCCGACCAGCCGGGCGGGCGGCCGAAAGGCTTCGCGCTGAAGACCCGCATCCGCATCCAGAGCCAGAGCGTCACCAAGCGCGTGACCAGCCCCAACGTCGTCGCGATCCTGCCGGGCAGCGACCCGGCGCTGAAGGCCGAATATGTCGTGCTGTCGGCGCATCTCGACCATATCGGCATCACCCCAGCGAAGCCGGGCGACAAGCCGGACACCGACCGGATCAACAACGGCGCGCTCGACAACGCCGCCGGCATCGCGACGATGCTGGAGGTGGCGCGCGCCGCCGCCGAGGCGCCGGTCGCGCCGCGCCGCTCGCTGATCTTCCTCGCCTCGACCGCCGAGGAGAAGGGGCTGCTCGGCGCCGACTATTATGCGCGCCACCCGAGCGTGCCGATCAAGGCGATCGTCGGCAATGTCGACCTCGACATGCCGCTGCTGCTCTACCGCTTCACCGACGTCACCGCGTTCGGCGCCGACCATTCGACGCTGGGTCCGATCGTGGCGAAGGCGGTCGCGCCGATGGGCGTCACCCTGTCGCCCGACCCGATGCCGGCGCAGACCATCTTCGTCCGCTCCGACCATTATATGTTCGTCAAGCAAGGCGTGCCCGCCGTCTTCCTGGCCACCGGCTTCGCCAATGGCGGCGAGAAGCATTGGGAGAAATTCCTGGGCGGCGCCTATCACCACCCCGACGACGACATGGCGCAGAAGATCGACTGGGACGCCGGCGCCCGCTTCGCCGACGCCAATTACCGGATCATGCGCGCCATGGCCGACGCCGACACGCCGCCGCTCTGGTATGCGAAGGACTTCTTCGGCGACACCTTCGCCCCCGACGCGAAGAAGGCGAAGCGGCCGTAAAACCCAGATCCTCCCCATGCCTTGCATGGGGAGGATCTTATGCGGTCCGGAAGCGGGTCAGGTCGAAGAAGTCGGCGGTGATCCAGCCGTTGACATAGTTGACGTAGAACAGGCCGAAGACGACCAGCGAGACGATCGTCGTCCACAGCACCGTCCGCCACACCGAGAAGCGCGGCGGGGCGCTTTCGGCCTGGCCGGGGACGAGCGCCTCAGGTTCGGCGCTGCTGCGCAGTCGGAAGGGCAGCACCAGGAACAGGCAGCCCCACCAGAAAAGCAGGTAGATCGCGACGATCGAGCTGAGCTTCATCGGCTGGCCCCTTCCTCAGACGCGGATGATCGCGACGTCGACCACCGGCTTCTTGCCGGTCCACGAGGTCGCGCGGCGGCGCACCGCGAGGCGGACCGCCTCCTTGAGCTTGGCTTCGTCCTTGCCGCCCTTGGCGACCGCCTCGGCCGCAGCCGCGCAGGCGTCGGCGATGAAGTCCTCGCGATCCTCCTCGACCGGCAGGCCCTGCAGGTGGAGAGCGGGCTCGCCCTTCAGCCGGCCGTCCTTGCCGATCACGACGGTGACGCCGACGAAGCCGTAGAGCCCGACGCGGCGGCGCTCGTTCATCGTCGAGCCGTCGGCCGGCAGGATCACGTCGCCGTCGAGGACGAGGCGGCCGGTGCGTTCATGGCCGATCGCCTTGGGGCCGTCGGGGGCGAGGTGCACCACCGTGCCGTTCGACTGGACGATGCCGTGCGGCACCCCCAGGCTCTTCGCGAAGCGCGCCTGCTCGGCCATGTGGCGCAGCTCGCCATGGACCGGCAGGATGATCTCCGGCCGGATCCATTCGTACATCGCCTTGAGCTCGGGCCGTCCGGGATGACCGGAGACATGGACCTCGGCCTGGCGGTCGGTGATCATCTCGACCCCCTTGGCGGCAAGCGCGTTCTGGATGCGGCCGATCGCGATCTCGTTGCCCGGAATCTGCTTCGACGAGAACACCACCGTGTCCCCCGCCGACAGCTTGATCGGGTGGCTGTCGAACGCGATCCGCGACAGCGCGGCGCGCGCCTCGCCCTGGCCGCCGGTGGCGATGATCATCACCTCCTGCGGGGGCAGGCGCATCGCCTCGTCGACGTCGATCACCGGCGGGAAATGCTGGAGATAGCCGCTCGCCTTGGCGACGCGGATGATGCGGTCGAGCGAGCGGCCGGCGACGCACAGCTTGCGCCCGGTATCCTGCGCGACCTCGCCCAGCGTCTGGAGCCGCGCGGCGTTCGACGCGAAGGTCGTCACCAGCACGCGCGCCTTGCACCCGCCGATCGCCTCGTCGAGGCCCTTGCGGACATCGGTCTCGGAACCCGACGCCTCCTCGTTGAACACATTGGTCGAATCGCAGACCAGCGCGAGCACGCCCTGGTCGCCGATCGCGCTCAGCTCCTCGGCGGTCGAGGGCTGGCCGAGCAGCGGCGCCTCGTCGATCTTCCAATCGCCGGTGTGGAAGATGCGGCCGTGCGGCGTGTCGATCAGCAGCGCGTTGCCCTCGGGAATCGAATGGGCGAGCGGGACATAGGTGAAGCCGAACGGGCCGAGCTGGAAGCTGCCCTCATTCTCGATGACGTGGAGGTCGACCTTGCCGGTCAGCCCCTCCTCGTCGAGCTTGCCCTTGATCAGCTCGGCGGTGAAGCGGGTCGCGTAGAGCGGCACGCCGAGGTCGGCGGCGAGATAGGGGATCGCGCCGATATGATCCTCATGCCCATGGGTCAGCACGACGCCGAGCAGGTCGTCGGCGCGCTCCTCGATGAAGGCGAGGTCGGGCAGGATCAGCTCGACGCCCGGATAGCCGGGATCGGCGAAGGTGAGGCCGAGGTCGACCATCACCCATTTGCCCTGGGTGCCGTAGAGATTGACGTTCATGCCGATCTCCCCGGAGCCGCCAAGCGCCAGGAAGAGCAGTTCGTTACCGGGAGTCGTCACTGTAAACTTGTGTCCAATCTATCATAGTCCGGCCTTGAGGCGATCATACATGATGCCGAGGCCCTGGATCGTCAGATCCGGTTCGATGCTGTCGAACAGCTTCTTGTGCCGTTCGAACAGCGGGGCGAGGCCGCCGGTGGCGATCACCGTGGCCGGGCGGCCGATCTCCGCCTTCATCCGCGTGACCAGCCCCTCGATCATCGCGACATAGCCGAAATAGATGCCGATCAGCATCTGATCCTGCGTCGTCCGGCCGATCACCGTCGGCTTGTCGGGCGCTTCGATCGCGATGCGGGGCAGCTTCGCGGCGGCAGCGACCAGCGCGTCGAGCGACAGGTTGATGCCCGGCGCGATGATCCCGCCCTTATAGGCGCCGCTATAGTCGACCACGTCGAAGGTCGTCGCGGTGCCGAAGTCGATCAGGATCAGGTCGCCCGAATGCCGCGCATGTGCCGCGATCACGTTGACCGCGCGATCCGCGCCGACATTCTGCGGCTCGTCGACGTCGAGGGTGATCCCCCATTCGACCGGCGGCCGCCCGGCGACGAGCGCCTCGACCCCGAAATATTTTGATGCCAGCACCTCCAGGTTGTGGAGCGCGCGCGGCACCACGGTGGCGATGATCACCGCCTCGATCGCGGAACGGTCATGGCCTTCGAGCTGGAGCAGCTGGTGGAGCCAGACCGCATATTCGTCCGCCGTGCGGCGCGCGTCGGTGGCGATCCGCCAACGCGCCACGATCGCGCCGTGATCGACCAGCGCGAAGACGATATTGGTATTCCCAGCGTCGATCGCAAGCAGCATGCTTCGTCCGATTCCTTCCGTTCCGGGGGCGCTATAGCAGGAAAACGTCGCCGGCGTGCACCAGATGGATGCGCCCGTCGGTCGTCCGCAGGCGCAACGCGCCGTCGGGGGCGAGGCCCTCGTACAACCCCTCGATCTCGCCCTCCGGCGCGCGCACGCGCAGCGCGGTGCCGGGCGGGTGGGCGCGCGCCTGCCAGCGGGCAAGCACGACGCCGAGCCCCTCGGTGCGCCAGCGCGCCAGCCAGGCGGCGAACACCGCCGCCAGCTCGGCCGCGAAGTCGCCCGGCTCGGGCGGCGACAGGCCGAGCGCGGCGAGGCTGGTCGCCGGCCGGTCGATCCCCTCGGGGTGATGCGCCAGGTTGACGCCGATCCCGACCACCACCGCGTCGCCCGCGCCCTCGAGCAATATTCCCGAGATCTTGGCGCCGTCGGCGAGCAGGTCGTTGGGCCATTTGATCGCCAGCCGGCCGGGACCGAGCCAGGCCTGCAACAGCTCGTCGAGCGCGACCGCCGCGACCATCGCCAGGCTCGGCGCCGGCGGATCGCCGCCGAGGCGGCGGACCAGGGTGCTTGCGTAGAGATTGCCGGGCGGCGACACCCAGGCCCGCCCCTGGCGCCCACGCCCGCCCTCCTGCCGGTCGGCGCGCAGCCACGTCCCCTCGGCCGCGCCCTCGCGGGCGAGCGCCGTCATGTCGTCGTTGGTGGAGCCGGTGACGGCGACGTGGCGGATGGGCGTCACCAGATCCTCCCCATCGCAGATGGGGAAGGGGACCATCCGCAGGATGGTGGAGGGGTAGGGGTCGCAAGACCCCTCCACCGGCTTCGCCGGTCCCCCTCCCCACGCTTCGCGCAGGGAGGAATGGTCATGTCAGAACAGCGCGCGCGCCGCCGCCATGCTCGTCGCGTCGAGCAGCGGGATGGCGAGATAGCCGAGCGGCGAGACCGCGAGCGCCGCGAGGGTGATCAGCCCGCCTTCGAGCTTCGACGCGGCCGGCGCGAACGGGGTCGGGGCCGGATCGTCGAAATAGATCGTCTTGACGATCTTCAGATAATAGAAGGCGCCGATCACCGAGGTCGCGATGCCGACCATCGCCAGCGGCCAGAAACCGGCGCGGACGAGCGCATCGAACACCAGGAACTTGGGCCAGAAGCCGAACAGCGGCGGGATGCCGGCAAGGCTGAACATGAAGATCGCGAAGGCGGCGGCGAGGCCGGGGCGGCTGCGCGACAGGCCCGACAGGCTGGCGATCGTCTCGACCGGCTGGCCATCCCGATCGCGCATCTGCAGCACGCAGATGAAGCTGCCCAGCGTCATCGCGATATAGACCGCCATATAGGTCATCGTCGCGGCGACGCCCTCGGCCGACCCGGCGGCGAGGCCGAACAGCGCGAAACCGACATTGTTGATCGACGAATAGGCGAGCAGCCGCTTCATGCTGGTCTGGCCGATCGCGGCGACCGCGCCGAGGATGGTCGAGGCGAGCGCGGCGAAGACGACGATCTGGCGCCAGGCGTCGGTGCCCGATCCCATCGCCTCGATCGCGACGCGCAGCAGCAGCGCCATGCCCGCCACCTTCGGCGCCGAGGCGAAGAAGGCGGTGACCGGGGTCGGCGCGCCTTCATAGACGTCGGGCGTCCACATGTGGAACGGCACCGCCGAGATCTTGAAGGCGAGCCCAGCGAAGACGAACACCATGCCGAACATCTGACCGGTGCCCATGCCCTTGGCGAGCGAGTCCGAGATGCCCGCGAACAGGGTGGTGCCGGTGAAGCCGTAGAGCAGCGAGATGCCGTAGAGCAGGATGCCCGAGGCGAGCGCGCCGAGGACGAAATATTTGAGGCCGGCCTCGGCCGAGCGGGTGTCCCGGCGCAGGAAGCTGGCGAGCACATAGGCCGACAGCGACTGCAGCTCGAGCCCGACATAGAGGGTCAGCAGGTCGCCCGCCGACACCATCATCCCCATGCCCACGCCGGACAGCAGGATCAGCACGGGATATTCGGCGCGGTAGCCGCCGCCGGTGCGGGCGAAGAAGCCTGGCGCCACCGCCACCGAGACGGCGGCGGCGATGTAGATCAGCAGCTTGGCGAAGGCCGCGAAGCTGTCGGCGATGTAGAGCCCGTCGAAGCCGGGCCCGCCATTGCCGGCCGGGCCAGTCAGCGCGAAGCCGGCGGCGGCGAACAGCGCGACCGCGCCCCAGCCGATCGCGCGGGCGAAGCCGTCGCCGCCGAACGCCGCGACCAGCAGCAGCAGCAGCGCGCCGACCGAGAGGATCAGCTCGGGAACGGTGAGGGCGAGGGAGGCGGTCATCGACATCAGTGGTGCGCCTCCGCGTGCGCCTCGACAGCAGGTTTGGGATGGCCGATCACGACCTTGGCGTCGCTTTCGGGCGCGGTCGGCGCGAGCCGGGCGAGCACCGCGCCGACATCGTTGCGCATCGGCGCCAGGAAGCTTTCGGGATAGACGCCCATCCACAGCACGGCGAGCGCGATCGGCGCCAGGATGGCGAGCTCGCGCGGGCTGAGGTCCGGCATCGCCGCCGCTTCGGGCGTGCGCGCCGAACCATAGGCGATGCGGGCGTAGAGATAGAGCATATAGGCGGCGCCGGTGATGATGCCGGTGGTCGCGACGAAGGCGACCCAGGACGAGATCTGGTAGGCGCCGACCAGCGAGAGGAACTCGCCGACGAAGTTGCTGGTGCCCGGCAGGCCGACCGAGGCCATGGTGAACAGCAGGAACAGCATCGCATATTTGGGCATGTTGTTCGACAGGCCGCCATAGCGCACGATCTCGCGCGTGTGCATCCGGTCGTAGATCACGCCGACGCACAGGAACAGCGCGCCCGAGACGAGGCCGTGGCCGAGCATGACCATCAGCGCGCCCTCGATCCCCTGACGGTTGAAGGCGAACAGGCCGATGGTGACGAAGGCCATGTGCGCGACCGACGAATAGGCGATCAGCTTCTTCATGTCCTCCTGCACCAGCGCGATCAGGCTGGTGACGACGATCGCGACCATCGACAGGCCCATGACCAGCCACATCAGCTCGGCGCTGGCGACCGGGAACATCGGCAGCGAGAAGCGGACGAAGCCGTAGCCGCCCATCTTCAGCAGCACGCCCGCCAGGATCACCGAGCCCGCGGTCGGCGCCTGGACGTGCGCGTCGGGCAGCCAGGTGTGGACCGGCCACATCGGCATCTTCACCGCGAAGGAGGCGAAGAAGGCGAGGAACAGCCAGGTCTGCGCTTCCGGCGGGAAGTCGTAGGCCATCAGCGCCGGGATGGAGGTGGTGCCCGCCTCGCTCACCATCCACAGCATCGCGATCAGCATCAGCACCGATCCGAGCAGCGTGTAGAGGAAGAATTTGTAGCTGGCGTAGATGCGGTCGGCGCCGCCCCAGATGCCGATGATCAGGTACATCGGGATCAGGCCGGCTTCGAAGAAGATGTAGAAGAGGAACAGGTCCTGCGCCGCGAAGACGCCGACCATCAGCGTCTCCATCAGCAGGAACGCCGCCATATATTCGGGCACGCGCTTCTCGATCGCCTCCCACGAGGCGGCGATGCAGATCGGCATCAGGAACACCGACAGGACGATCAGCAGCAGGGCGATGCCGTCGATGCCGAGCGCCCAGGCGAAGCGGCCGAACAGCGGCACGCTCTCGGTGAACTGCCACTGGGCGCCGCCGATCTCGTAGCCGTGCCACAGCAGGATGCCGAGGCCGAGATCGGCGAGCGTCGCGGCGAGCGCGATCCAGCGCGCCGCCTTCGCCCCCACGAACAGGCAGGCCAGCGCCGCCACCAGCGGCAGCGCGATCATCACGGAAAGGATAGGAAAGCCCATCGCGTCAGCCCACCATCGCCCAGGTCGCCGCGGCCGCAAGGCCGAGCAGCATCACCAGCGCATAAGTATAGAGATAGCCCGACTGCGCCGCGCGCGCGGCCGATCCGGCGCGCACCGCCACCGCGGCGACGCCGTTCGGGCCGAAGCGGTCGATCGTGCCCTGGTCGCCCTTCTTCCAGAAGAAGCGGCCGAGCCAGAAGGCCGGGACGACGAACAGATGATGATAGAGTTCGTCGAAATACCATTTGTGCAGCAGGAAGTCGTACAGCACCCGGAACTGCGCGGTGAAGCGCGCCGGGATCGTGCGGTCGAGCACATAGGCCCACAGCGCGATCAGGAAGCCGATCACCATCACGATCGTCGCCGACAGCTTGGCGAGCTCCGGGATGCCGTGCATCGCGTGCATCAGATGCTCGTCGAAGGCGATGCTGCCGGCCCAGAAGGCGGCGCCATGCTCGGGATCGAGGAAGAAGGGCGCGAAGAACCAGCCCGCGAGCACCGCGCCGACCGACAGGACGATCAGCGGCACCAGCATGTTGGCCGGGCTTTCGTGCGGGTGATAGCCCGCCGTGCCCTCGACCGGGTGGCTGTGGTCGTGCGCGTCGTGGGTATGCGGATCATGGCCTGCATCCTCCTCCGACGGCACGGCGCCATGGTCGTGATCATGGTCGTGGCCATGCCCGTGCGCGTCGTGGACGGCGTGCTGGATATGCTCCGACCCGGCCCAGCGCGGGGTGCCGAAGAAGGTCAGGAAGACCAGGCGCCACGAATAGAAGCTGGTCAGCAGCGCCGCGAACACCGCGATCGCGAAGGCGACGCCGCCCGAGGTCGACCCGTTGGCGAAGGCCGCCTCGATGATCGCGTCCTTCGAGTAGAAGCCGGCGAAGCCGAAGATCCCGGCGATGCCGACGCCGGTGATCGCCAGCGTGCCCGCCATCATCGCCCAATAGGTGATCGGGATGTGCTTTCTGAGGCCGCCATAATAGCGCATGTCCTGCTCATGGTGCATCGCGTGGATCACCGAGCCCGCGCCGAGGAACAGCAGCGCCTTGAAGAAGGCGTGGGTGAACAGGTGGAACATCGCCGCGCCATAGGCGCCGACGCCCGCCGCCATGAACATGTAGCCGAGCTGCGAACAGGTCGAATAGGCGATGACGCGCTTGATGTCCGTCTGGGTCGTGCCGACCGTCGCCGCGAAGAAGGCCGTGGCGGCGCCGACATAGGTGACGACGTGCATCGCGGTCTCGCTGACCTCGAACATCGGCGACAGGCGGCAGACCATGAACACGCCGGCGGTAACCATCGTCGCGGCGTGGATCAGCGCCGACACCGGGGTCGGGCCCTCCATCGCGTCGGGAAGCCAGGTGTGCAGGCCGAGCTGCGCCGACTTGCCCATCGCGCCGACGAACAGCAGCAGGCAGAGCAGCGTCATCAGGTCGACGCGGTAGCCGAGGAAGCCGATCGAGGCGCCGGCATAGCCCGGCGCGGCCGCCAGGATCTCGGGGATCGAGACGGTGCCGAACACCAGGAAGGTGCCGAAGATGCCGAGCGAGAAGCCGAAGTCGCCGACGCGGTTGACGACGAACGCCTTGATCGCGGCGGCGTTGGCCGACGGCTTGTGGTACCAGAAGCCGATCAGCAGGTAGGAGGCGAGGCCGACGCCTTCCCAGCCGAAGAACATCTGCACCAGACTGTCCGAGGTCACGAGCATCAGCATCGCGAAGGTGAACAGCGACAGATAGGCGAAGAAGCGGGGCTGGCTCGGATCCTCCGCCATATAGCCCCAGCTATAGAGGTGGACGAGGCTCGACACTGAGGTCACCACCACCAGCATCACCGCGGTCAGCGTGTCGACGCGCAGCGCCCAGTCGACGGCGAGGTCGCCCGACTGGATGAAGGTGAGGACCGGCACGACATGCGCGGTCGCGGCGCCGGTCATGAAGTCGATGAACACCGGCCAGCTCAGCGCGCAGGAGGCGAACAGGGCGCCGGTCGTGACGGTCTTGGCCGCCACGTTGCCGATCATGCGGCTGCCGAGCCCTGCGACGATCGCCGCGAGCAGCGGCAGGAAGACGATTGCGGTAATCACCGAACGATCACCCCTTCATCCGGTTGATGTCGTCGACCGCGATGGTGCCGCGGCCGCGGAAATAGATGACGAGGATCGCCAGGCCGATCGCGGCCTCGCCGGCGGCGACCGTCAGCACGAACATCGCGAACACCTGGCCGACCAGGTCGCCCAGATAGGCGGAGAAGGCGACAAGGTTGATGTTCACCGACAGCAGGATCAGCTCGATCGCCATCAGGATGATGATGACGTTCTTCCGGTTGAGGAAGATGCCGAACACCCCCATCACGAACAGGATCGCCGAGACGACCAGATAATGTTGCAGGCCGATCACAGCTCCACTCCCTGGCCGACGGCCGGCTTGACGTTGCGGATCGCGTCCTCGGGCCGGCGCATGTTCTGCGCGGTGACGTTCTGCGCCTTGACGCCGCCCCGGGTGCGGTGGGTGAGGACGATCGCGCCGACCAGCGCGACCAGCAGGATCAGGCCCGCGCCCTCGAAGATGTAGAGGTAGCGCGTGTAGATCAGCGTGCCGATCGCCTCGATATTGGGCACTTCGGACGGGGTCGGCGCGATGCGCGACCCCATGTCGATGCCGCCCGCTTTCCACGCGCCGATCGCGAAGATCATCTCCGCGGCGAGCACCAGCACGAGCAATATGCCGAACGGCAGATATTGCGCGAAGCCCGCACGCAGCTCGGCGAAGTCGATGTCGAGCATCATCACGACGAACAGGAACAGCACCGCGACCGCGCCGACATAGACGATGACGAGCAGCATCGCGATGAACTCGGCACCGACCAGGATCATCAGGCCCGCCGCGTTGAAGAAGGCGAGGATGAGCCACAGCACGCTGTGCACCGGATTGCGCGCCAGGATGGTGAGCGTGCCCGAGGCAACCACCAGCGCGGCGAACAGATAGAAGGCTATGGTCTGGATCACGGCTTTCTCAGTGCCCCTTCGCGAACGGCTGGCGCTTACCGGTAGGGCGCATCGGCGGCAAGGTTCGCGGCGATCGCCGGCTCCCAGCGATCGCCATTGGCGAGCAGCTTGGCCTTGTCGTAGATGAGCTCTTCGCGGGTTTCGGTCGAATATTCGAAATTGGGTCCCTCGACGATCGCGTCGACCGGGCAGGCTTCCTGGCAGAAGCCGCAGAAGATGCACTTGGTCATGTCGATGTCGTAGCGGGTGGTGCGGCGCGAGCCGTCATCGCGCGGCTCGGCCTCGATCGTGATCGCCTGTGCCGGGCACACCGCCTCGCACAGCTTGCACGCGATGCAGCGCTCCTCGCCATTGGGATAGCGGCGCAGCGCATGCTCGCCGCGGAAGCGGGGCGACAGCGGGTTCTTCTCGAACGGGTAGTTGATCGTCGCCTTGGCCCTGAAGAAATATTTCAGGGTCAGCCAGTGCGCCTTCACGAACTCCCAGAGGGTGAACGACTTGATGATGTGCCCGAGGCTCATCTCAGACTCCATAGCGGGTGAGCATCAGCCACCCCGAAACGAGGAACACCCAGAACAGCGACAGCGGCAGGAACACCTTCCACCCCAGCCGCATCAGCTGGTCGTAGCGGTAGCGCGGGACCGTCGCCTTCACCCAGGAGAAGACGAAGAAGAAGAACAGCAGCTTGGCGAAGAACCATATGATGCCCGGCACCATGTAGAGCGGCGCCCAGTCGACCGGGGGCAGCCAGCCGCCCCAGAACAGGATCGCGTTGAGGCCGCACATCAGGATGACGTTGGCATATTCGCCGAGCCAGTAGAGCGCGAACGACATCGACGAATATTCGGTCTGATAGCCGGCGACGAGCTCCGATTCGGCCTCGGTCAGGTCGAACGGGGTGCGCGCGGTCTCCGCCATCGCCGAGATCAGGAACACCACCGCCATCGGGAACAGCAGCGGATTGAAGCCGTAGCCGTTGATGAAGCCGAAGATATGGGCGCGCTGCCCCTCGACGATCGCCGACATGTTGAAGCTGCCGGTCCACAGCACGACCGAGATCAGCACGAAGCCGATCGAGACCTCGTAGCTGACCATCTGCGCCGCCGCGCGGAGCGCCGAGTAGAAGGGATATTTGGAGTTGGACGCCCAGCCCGCGATGATCACGCCGTAGACGCCGATCGACGAGGCGGCGAGCACGTAGAGCAGGCCGATGTTGATGTCGGCGAGCACCACGCCCGGCGCGAACGGGATCACTGCCCAGACGATCAGCGCGACCGTGAAGGTGATGATCGGCGCGATCAGGAACAGGCCCTTGTTCGCGGCCGCCGGGATGATCGTCTCCTGGAGGAACACCTTGGCGCCGTCGGCGAAGCTCTGCAGCAGGCCCCAGGGCCCGACGACGTTCGGGCCGCGGCGCAGCGCCATCGCCGCCCAGATCTTGCGATCGGCGTAGATGATCATCGCCACCGCGAGCATCAGCGGCAGCGCGATGACGAGGATGCCGATCATGGTCGAGACGAACCAGGCCCAGTCGTAGGGCAGGCCCCAGCTCTCAAACAGCGCGGTCATTCGGCGGCCTCCGCGAAGCTCTGCCCATGGAGGAGTTCGGCCGAGCAGCGCTGCATCGTGTCGCTGGCGCGGGCGATCGGGTTGGTGAGGTAGAAGTCCTTGATCGGATAGCCGACCGGACCCGAGGCCTTGGCCGGCAGCTTGGGCGCGGACCAGGCGTAGCCGGCGAGGCCGCCGACGCCGAGCGCGGGCACCTCCGCCGTCATCGCGGCGCGGAGCTGGTCGAGGCTGTCGAACGGAAGCTTGTGGCCGAGCACCTCGCTCAGCGCGCGCAGGATCGCCCAGTCCTCGCGGGCATCGCCCGGCGGGAATACGGCACGGTCGCTGAACTGGACGCGGCCCTCGGTGTTCACATAGGTGCCGGGCTTCTCGGTATAGGCGGCGCCGGGCAGGACCACGTCCGCCCCGGCCGCGCCGGCATCGCCATGATGGCCGACATAGACCTTGAGGCTCTTGTCGAACGCCGTCAGGTCGACGTCGTCGGCGCCGAGCAGGAAGAGCAGCTTCGGCGCGGCCGCGACGATGTCGGCGATCCCGCCCTTCTGCGCATAGCCGAGCATCAGCCCGCCCATCCGCGCCGCGGCGAGATGGACGACGTTGTAGCCGTTCCAGTCCTGCTTGATCAGCCCGAGCGGCTTGACCAGCGCCAGCGTCGCGCCCTGCGCGCCGGCCTTGAGCGCGCCGCCGCCGACGATCAGCGCCGGGCGCTCCGCCTTGGCGAAGGCCTCGGTCACCGCCTCGGGCAGCTTGCCGAGCAGGCCGAGGTCGTTGCCGAGCCACTGCACCGGATAGGTG
Source organism: Rhizorhabdus histidinilytica (assembly GCF_900167915.1). Taxonomy (GTDB): domain Bacteria; phylum Pseudomonadota; class Alphaproteobacteria; order Sphingomonadales; family Sphingomonadaceae; genus Rhizorhabdus; species Rhizorhabdus histidinilytica. The sequence goes on from NZ_FUYM01000006.1 coordinate 232,728, forward strand.
AGGTTGAGCTCCTCGCCGATCGCGAAGACCCTAGCGCCGCGCTTCACCGCCTTGCGGACGCGGGTGTTGATCAGCGGCGCCTCCCAGCGGAGGTTGCTACCGACCAGCAGGATCGCGTCGGCGGTCTCGATGCCGGCGATGCTGCTGTTGAAATTGACCGCGGCGAGGCTCGACACGTCATAGTCCATGCCGGTCTGGCGGCCTTCGAGCAGGCTCGATCCCATCGCCGCGAGCAGCGCCTTGGCGGCGTACATCGTCTCGCAGTCGAGCTGATCGCCCGCGATCGCGGCGACCGAGCTTCCCGCCTTGGCGGCCTTGATCGCGGCGAAGGCCTCCTGCCAGCTCGCCTCGACCAGCTTGCCCTTGCGGCGGACGAACGGCTTGTCGAGCCGGCGGCGGACCAGGCCGTCGACGGCGTGGCGCGTCTTGTCCGACGCCCATTCCTCGTTCACGTCCTCGTTGATGCGCGGCAGCACGCGCAGCACCTGGCGGCCGCGGCTGTCGAAGCGGACATTGGTGCCGACCGCGTCCATCACGTCGATGCCGGGGGTCTTCTTGAGCTCCCAGGGCCGCGCCTCGAACGCATAGGGCTTGCTCGTCAGCGCGCCGACCGGACACAGGTCGACGACGTTGCCCGAGAGCTCGCTGGTCACCGCCTGTTCGAGATAGGAGGTGATCTGCATGTTCTCGCCGCGATAGATCGCGCCGATCTCCTCGATCCCGGACACCTCCTCGGCGAAGCGGACGCAGCGGGTGCACTGGATGCAGCGGGTCATCGTCGTCTTGACGATCGGGCCCATATATTTGTCGGTGACGGCGCGCTTGTTCTCGATGAAGCGGCTCTGCCCCTTGCCATAGGCGACCGACTGGTCCTGCAGGTCGCACTCGCCGCCCTGGTCGCAGATCGGGCAGTCGAGCGGATGGTTGATGAGCAGGAACTCCATCACCCCCTCGCGCGCCTTCTTGACCATCGGCGACTGGGTGAACACCTCCTGCTTGTCGGCGGCGGGCAGCGCGCACGACGCCTGCGGCTTGGGCGGCCCCGGCTTCACCTCGACCAGGCACATGCGGCAATTGCCGGCGATCGACAGCCGCTCATGGTAGCAGAAGCGCGGAATCTCCTTGCCCGCGGCCTCGCAGGCCTGGAGCACCGTGGCGCCGGCGGGGACTTCGACTTCGATCCCGTCTACGGTGAGCTTCGGCATTACTGAATTCCTGCGGTACTATTGAAAGCGGGCGACGCCGCCCGTTGGTAGAGCGCCTCGGCGAGCGCCGCGCGCATCGAAAGACGATTGGCCTTGAGCGTCGCGCCGCTCACCAGGCACTGACCGAACTTCTCCCCCAGCGCCGCGAAAGCGGTCTTCTCGGCATCGCTGTCGGCATCGCTGCGCAGCAGGGCGACCACGCCGCCGGGATCGCTTGCCGCGACGCAATCCGCCATCTCGTCGACGGCGGGGGCGCGGCCCGTCACCGCCGCCCAGCGCGGCTGGTAGGGCGCGGGCTTGGCCGGCTCGGTCGTCGGCGTCACGCGGCCGGTGAGGATGAGCTGTTCGGCGACCAGCCCCCGTTCGACGTCGACCGGCATCTGGATGGTCCGCCAACCGCCTCCGATGCCAGGAAAGCCGGGAAGGCTGCAACGGACATTGTCCCACAACCGATCACGCCACTTGGCGAAGTCGGCCGGCTCGGTCGCGCCCAGATATTGTTCCGAAAGCTGCTTCCGGTTGGCCACCATGCATTGCACGAAGGCCCGCGTCGAGCGCTGGGACTGTTCCGGGGACATCCCAACGCGCTGCGCCTCGCAGACGGCAGGCGGCACGATGGCGGCCACCGCCATCGCCGTCGTCGCCAGACGCAACGCCCGGGATGTCTCCACGGCCTTCACTGTACCGCCACCACCGGTTCCGTAGACCGATGGAAAAGCGCCTCGGCCAGCGCCGCGCGGAGCGACTGGCGGTTGGCCTTGAGCGTGGCGCCCTGCGGCAGGCACGGGCCCAGCGTCGCGCCCACCGCCTTGACGGCGGCCAGCTCCTCGGCGCTCTCGGGCCTGGTCGCGAGCAGGTCGCGGATACCGGCCGGGTTCTGCTCGGCGGTGCAGACCGCCATCTCGTCGACCGTCCGGTCGCGCCCGGTGATCGCGAACCAGTCGCGCTGATAGGCGCCGCCGGTGGCGGCGGGGAGCGGCTGCAGCGCCTCGTCCTTGGTGGTCTTCTCGAGCACCGCTTCCGCCATCATCCCGCGCAGCACGTCGGCCGGCGCCTGGATCGCGACGCCTTCGAGGCGCGGCGAATCGACCAGCGTCGCGTTGCGGCACTCGACGCTCTGGCTCAGGTTGCGCTGATAGCGCTTCTGCTCCGCCTCGGACAACGCGGTCAGGGCCCCGATCACGTCCGATCCGCGCTTGAAATAGAGGCATTCGGCCAGCCGGTGGGCCGAGCGCAGCGCGTCGTAATTGTCGCGGCTCTCGCCCCGCTTGAGGCGCTCGCCCAGGCGCGAGCCGAGCGGCGGATCGTTGGCGATCGCCGGCGCCGCCACGGCGACGGCGAGCAGGGCGGTCAGGATGCGCGTCCTCATTCGGCAGCCTCCATCATCGCGCCGTCGTTGCCGCGCTCCCGGATCCGGCGCTCCACCTCGGGGCGGAAATGACGCAACAGGCCCTGGATCGGCCAAGCGGCCGCATCGCCCAGGGCGCAGATGGTGTGACCCTCGACCTGCTTGGTGACGTCGAGCAGCGTGTCGATCTCGTCGACGCGCGCCTCGCCGGTGCGCAACCGCTCCATCACGCGCCACATCCAGCCGGTGCCCTCGCGGCACGGCGTGCACTGGCCGCAACTCTCATGCTTGTAGAAATAGCTGAGCCGGCTGATCGCGCGGACGATGTCGGTCGACTTGTCCATGACGATCACGGCGGCGGTGCCGAGGCCCGAGCCGAGCGCCTTGAGGCCGTCGAAGTCCATCGGCGCGTCCATGATCTGCGCCGCCGGGACCAGCGGCACCGATGAGCCGCCGGGGATCACGGCGAGCAGATTGTCCCAGCCGCCGCGGATGCCGCCGGCATGGCGATCGATCAGCTCGCGGAACGAAATGCCCATCGCCTCCTCGACGACGCACGGCTTGTTCACGTGGCCCGAGATCTGGAAGAGCTTGGTGCCCTTGTTGCCCTCGCGGCCGATGCCGGCGAACCAGGCCGCGCCGCGCCGCAGGATGGTCGGCGCCACCGCGATCGATTCGACGTTGTTGACCGTGGTCGGGCAGCCATAGAGGCCCGCGCCCGCCGGGAAGGGCGGCTTCAGGCGCGGCTGGCCCTTCTTGCCCTCGAGGCTCTCGATCTGGGCGGTCTCCTCGCCGCAGATATAGGCGCCGGCGCCGCGATGGACGAAGACGTCGAAGTCATAGCCCGAGCCGGCGGCGTTCTTGCCGAGCAGGCCGGCCGCATAGGCCTCCTCCACGGCGGCGAACAGCACCTTCGCCTCGTAGATGAACTCGCCGCGGATGTAGATATAGGCCGCCCGCGCGCGCATCGCGAAGCCGGCGACCAGCGCGCCTTCGATCAGCTTGTGCGGATCGTGGCGGATGATCTCGCGGTCCTTGCACGATCCTGGCTCGGACTCATCGGCGTTGATCACCAGGAAGCTGGGGCGGCCCGGCTTCGGCTCCTTCGGCATGAAGCTCCACTTCATGCCGGTGGGGAAGCCCGCGCCGCCGCGGCCGCGCAGGCCCGAGGCCTTGATGTCCTCGATGATCTGGTCCGGCCCGCGGGCGAGCAGCGCCTTGGTGTCGTCCCAGTCGCCGCGCTTGCGCGCCGCCTCCAGGTTCCAGGGCTGGAACCCGTAGACGTTGGTGAAGATGCGGTCCTTGTCGTCAAGCATGACGATACGCCCCGAAAATCTGCGTCGCGCGGTGGAGGGAAAGGGAGAGCGGCATCATGCGCGCCTCCCGAACAGCTTCTCGGCCACGAAATAGGCGAGCACGCCCAGCCCGATCGCAATGGCGATGCCGAGCAGCTTGAAGGTCACCTTGATCAGGATGACCGCCAGCACGATCGTGACGACGATGGCGATCAGCCCGCTCATGCCGGAGCATTGCCCGTGGCCTCCCACCGACCGCGATAGTCGTGGTTCTCGGCGACCATTTCCTTGAGCGTGGTCGGGCCGCCCTCGGGGCAGCTCGTCTGGCGCTCGATCTGCGGGCCGATCTTCGGCTGGCCGCCGGCCGCGAGCGTGTCGAGCACCGCGGTCATGCTGTCGAAGGTCAGGTCCTCGTAATTGTCGTCGTTGATCTGGACCATCGGCGCGTTGGCGCAGGCGCCGAGGCATTCGACCTCGGTCAGCGTGAACAGGCCGTCGGCGGTCGTCGCGCCCTTCTTCAGGCCCTTCTTGTAGCAGGCCTCCAGCACGTCGTCGGAGCCGCGCAGCATGCACGGCGTCGTGCCGCATACCTGGACATGGTAGCGGCCGACCGGCGCGAGGTTGTACATGGTGTAGAAGGTCGCGACCTCGTAGACCCGGATATAGGCCATGCCGAGCTGCGCGCCGATATATTCCATCACCGGCACCGGCAGCCAGCCCTGGGTACCGGTCTCCGCCCCGACCTGGCGCTGGGCGAGGTCGAGCAGCGGCATCACCGCCGATTGCTGCCGGCCCGGCGGATAGCGGGCGATGATCTTCTCCGCCTGCTCGGCATTTTCCGGGGTCCAGGCGAAACCGCCCCAGCGCGCGCGGGTCTCGGCCTCGTCGGGGATATGGGCTGCGTCGGACATTAGCGGTCACACTCCCCGAACACGACGTCGATCGCCGAGAGGATGGCGGTGGTGTCGGCCAGCATGTGACCCTTCATCATGAAGTCCATCGCCTGGAGATGGCTGAACGCGGTCGGCCGGATCTTGCAGCGGTACGGCTTGTTGCTGCCGTCCGAGACCAGATAGACGCCGAACTCGCCCTTCGGGCTCTCGGTCGCGACGTAGACGTCGCCAGCCGGCACGTGGAAGCCTTCGGTGTAGAGCTTGAAGTGGTGGATCAGCGCTTCCATCGAGCGCTTCATCTCGCCACGCTTGGGCGGCACCACCTTGCGGTCGAGGCTGGCGACCGGCCCCTCGGGCATCTCGTTCAGGCACTGCTTCATGATCCGCGCCGACTGCCGCACCTCCTCGATGCGGACCATGATCCGGTCGTAGCAGTCGCCCTTGGTGCCGACCGGGACCTCGAAGTCCATGCGGTCGTAGACGTCGTAGGGCTGTGCCTTGCGGATGTCCCACGGGATGCCGGCGGCACGGATCATCGGGCCGGAGAAGCCCCAGGCCAGCGCGTCCTCCTTCGACACCACGCCGACGTCGACGTTGCGCTGCTTGAAGATGCGGTTGTCGGCGAACAGCGAGACCGCGTCCTCGAACAGGCGGGGCAGGCGGGTGTCGAGCCAGTCGCCGATGTCGGTCAGCAGCTTGAGCGGTACGTCCTGGTGGACGCCGCCGGGCCGGAACCAGGCCGCGTGCATCCGCGCGCCCGAGGCGCGCTCGAAGAAGTTGAGGCAGTCCTCGCGGATCTCGAACAGCCACAGGTTCGGGGTCATCGCGCCGACGTCCATGACGTGGCTGCCGATGTTGAGCATGTGGTTGCAGATGCGCGTCAGCTCGGCGAACAGCACGCGCAGATATTGCGCGCGCAGCGGCACTTCGAGCTGGAGCAGCTTCTCGATCGCCAGGACGTAGCTGTGCTCCATGCCGAGCGGCGAGCAATAGTCGAGCCGGTCGAAATAGGGCAGCGCCTGGAGATAGGTCTTGTACTCGATCAGCTTCTCGGTGCCGCGATGGAGCAGGCCGACATGCGGGTCGACGCGCTCGACGATCTCGCCGTCGAGCTCCATCACCATGCGCAGCACGCCGTGCGCCGCCGGGTGCTGCGGGCCGAAGTTGATCGTGTAGTTCTGGATCAGCACGTCGGGCGAGGCCGGCGCGTCGGTCACGCCCTGGCCGGGGGGGACGTCGGTTCCCGCTTCGGGATAGGCGCGGATATCGCTCATTTCTTGCCCCCCGTATCCTTGGAGGTGGCAGCCTTGGGCCGGGCCGCGGCGCGGGGCTTGGCCGCGGCCGCGTTCGCCGCCGCGCCGGCGCCGGTCTCGGCCGGGGTGTCGGTGGTCTTGGGGGTCGGCGGCGGGGCCTTGGCCTCGACCGGCTCCGCATCCTTCTTCGCGGGGGCCGGGCTCGGCGCGCCGGGCTCGGTCGGCGACACCTTCTCGTCGCCGGGCAGGATATAGTCGGCGCCTTCCCACGGGCTCATGAACTCGAAGCTGCGGAAGTCCTGCGCCAGCTTGACCGGCTCATAGACGACGCGCTTGTGGGTCTCCGAATAGCGCAGCTCGACATAGCCGGTCAGCGGGAAGTCCTTGCGCTGCGGATGGCCGCGGAAACCGTAGTCGGTGAGGATGCGGCGCAGGTCGGCATTGCCTTCGAACAGCACGCCGTACATGTCGAACACCTCGCGCTCGAGCCAGCCGGCGACCGGCCACAGCCCGGTCACCGATGGCACCGGCTGGACCTCGTCGGTGCCGACATGGACGCGGATGCGGTGGTTCTTCGTGACGCTCAGCAGGCAGTAGACCACCTCGAACCGCTCGGCGCGGTCGGGATAGTCGACCCCGGCGATCTCCATGAGCTGCTGATAGGCGAGCTCGTCGCGCAGGATGCGCATCGTCTCGACCAGGCTCGCCCGCTCGACGTGCAGGGCGATCTCGCCGACGCAGGTGCGTGCCTCGATCAGCCGGGCGCCCAGCGCCGCGGTCGCGGCCTCGATCACCCCGTCGTTCGGCGCGAAACGGGGGAAGGTGAAGCTGGTGTCGCTCATCGTTCGAGCGTCCCGATCCGGCGGATCTTACGCTGGAGCTGCATGATCCCGTAGAGCAGCGCCTCGGCGGTCGGCGGACAGCCGGGGACGTAGATGTCGACCGGCACGATCCGGTCGCAGCCGCGCACCACCGAATAGCTGTAATGATAATAGCCGCCGCCATTGGCGCAGCTGCCCATCGAGATGACATATTTGGGCTCGGACATCTGGTCGTAGACGCGACGCAGGGCCGGGGCCATCTTGTTGCACAGCGTACCCGCGACGATCATCACGTCCGACTGGCGCGGAGAAGCGCGCGGCGCGGCGCCGAAACGCTCGAGGTCGTAGCGCGGCATGTTGACGTGGATCATCTCGACCGCGCAGCAGGCGAGGCCGAAGGTCATCCACCACAGCGAGCCGGTGCGCGCCCACTGGAACAGCTCCTCGGCCGAGGTGACGAGGAAGCCCTTGTCGTTGACCTCGGCCTGGAGCGCCTTGAAATAATCGGGATCGGGCGCGACGACCTCGCCGAAGCCTTCCGGCTTATACGGGTTGCGCGCGCTATCGAGGGTCACTCCCATTCGAGCGCTCCCTTCTTCCATGCATAGATGAAGCCGACGGCCAGCTCGACCAGGAAGATCATCATCGACAGCCAGCCGACGAACCCGATCCCGCCGAGCGAGACCGCCCAGGGATAGAGGAAGGCGGCTTCGAGGTCGAAGATGATGAACAGGATCGCGATCAGGTAGAAGCGCACGTCGAACTGGGCGCGGCTGTCCTCGAACGCCGGGAAGCCGCATTCATATTCGGCCAGCTTCTCGGGATTGGGCTGATGCGTGCCGGTCAACCGGCCGACCAGCATCGGCAGGAAGACGAAGGCGCTCGACAGCACCAGGGCAACGCCCAGGAAGAGCAGGATCGGCAGATATCCGGCGGCGACTGACGCCATGAACAGGCTCCGAGCTGGGGGCCGGGAATCCGGCCTTTGGCGGGGACGTTTAGGCGCGCCGCAGTGGCGAAGCAAGCCGTGGAAAAGTGAGAATGATTCGCAACAAGCAGGCGGAAATCCGGGCGTTTTTCGACGACCGGACCTCGTCGCGTCGCGCCCATTTCCTCCCGTCACCCCTGCGAAGGCAGGGGTCCATGTCTCTCGCCAGCCAGATGACCACCGGGGAGAGGACGGACATGGATGCCGGCCTTCAGCCTTTGGCTGAAGTTCATCCCGAGCGCCTGCCTTTGCCTTGCAGGCAGTCGAGGGGCCGACATGACGGCTTTCAGGCGGACCTCAGAGCCCCTTCAGGCCTTGCGCGACCAGCTTGTGGAGGCGAGTCGCGAGGCCATCATTGGTGGCGAGATACTCGTTGCGCTCGTGCATCCGGTCGCCGCCGCGGAAATCGCTGACGAAGCCGCCCGCCTCGCGCACCAGCAATATGCCGGCCGCGACGTCCCAGATGTTGAGGTCCGCCTCCCAGAAGGCGTCGAACCGCCCCGCCGCGACCCAGGCGAGGTCGAGCGCGGCCGAGCCGTAGCGGCGGATGCCCGCCACCTCGGGCGCGATCGCGGCGAAGATCGCGGTCCACTCGCGGATGTCGCCATGGCCGAGGAAGGGGATGCCGGTCGCGACCAGCGATTCCGACAGCTCGCGCCGCGCCGAGACGCGCAGCCGGCGGTCGTGCAGCCAGGCGCCGCGGCCCTTCTCCGCCCAGAAGCTCTCGTCGGTGAGCGGCTGGTAGACCAGCCCTTGGGTCACCTCGCCGCGCTTCTGGCCCGGGCGCGGCTCCTCGACCGCGATCGAGATGGCGAAGTGCGGCAGGCCGTGGAGGAAGTTGGAGGTGCCGTCGAGCGGATCGATGATCCAGCGCGGCTTGGCGGGATCGCCTTCGATCTCGCCGCCTTCCTCGAGGATGAAGCCCCAGTCGGGGCGGGCGCGCTTCAGCTCCTCGACCAGCGTCTGCTCGGCGCGCTTGTCGGCCATCGAGACGAAGTCGGCGGGCCCCTTGCGGCTCACCTGGAGCTGCTGGACCTCGTTGAAGTCGCGCCGCAGCCGCGGCGCAGCCTTGCGCGCGGCGCGGTCCATGACGGTGATGAGGCCGGAATGGGCTACCATGTCTTCTTCTCCCCCTCCCTTTCAAGGGAGGGGCTAGGGGTGGGTGAGGCGCCGAGGGCTCGATGCCCCGGCATGGCTCTGATCAGTCCGCGCGGCGGACGTAGGTCTGCTCGTAGACGTCGACCACGATCCGGGTGCCGCTGGAGATGTGCGGCGGCACCATCACGCGGACGCCGTTGTCGAGCATCGCGGGCTTGTAGCTGGACGAGGCGGTCTGCCCCTTCACCACGGCGTCGGCCTCGACGATGGTCGCCTCGACCTGGTCGGGGAGCTGCACCGAGATCGGGCGCTCCTCGTAAAGCTCCATCACCACGTCCATGCCGTCCTGCAGGAAGGCGGCCGCGTCGCCCAGCAGGTCGCGCGGCAGGGTGATCTGCTCGTAGCTGTCCTTGTCCATGAAGGTCAGGTCCTCGCCCTCGGCGAACAGGAACTGGAAATCCTTGGTGTCGAGGCGGACTCGCTCGACGGTCTCGGCCGACCGGAAACGGACGTTGTTCTTGCGCCCGTCGATCAGGTTCTTCATCTCGACCTGCATATAGGCGCCGCCCTTGCCGGGCTGGGTATGCTGGATCTTGACGGCGCGCCAGATGCCGCCTTCATATTCGATGATGTTGCCGGGACGGATGTCCACGCCGCTGATCTTCATGGGTTCACCTGAGACTGTGAGGATTTGAAAGAGCCGGCGCGCGCCATAGCCGCAGAGCCGTCAAATGGCAATCTTGCTCCTTCCCTTCCCGTCATCGCGGGATCAGGACTCCAGCCGCGCCGCCGCCCGCCCGGTCCAGCGGTAGAGCACGACCAGCAGCGCCGCCACCAGCACCGTCCCCGCCGCCATCGCCGCCCCTTCGTGGCCGGGACCGACCAGCGCGAGCGGGGCGCCGCTGCCGGTCGCGACGATCAGCCCGGCGAGCAGCACCCCGAACAGGCTCTCGCCGACGATGAAGCCGGAGGCGAGCAGCACGCCCATGCGCTGCGCCGCCGGATCGGCGCGGCGCTTCTCGTAGCGCCAGCCGATCAGCGCGCCGATCACCACCGGCAGCGTCGCCGACATCGGCAGATAGATGCCGATGCCGACCGCGAGCGGCGGCAGGCGGAGCCAGCCCCGGCGCCCCATCAGCCCGTCGAGCGCGACCAGCGCGAGGCCGAGCGCCGCGCCGATGAAGATCATGTTCCAGTCGAGCCCTTCGCCCAATATGCCGCGCGCGAGGCCGGCGATCAGCGTCGCCTGCGGCGCGGGCAGGGGGTCGCTCGGGACCGGCAGGCCGGTGCCGGGCAGCGGCGCAAAGCCATAGGCGGCGTTGAGCAGGTCGAGGATCGGCGGGATCACCGCAGACCCCGCGAACACGCCGACGATCAGCGCGACCTGCTGCTTCCACGGCGTCGCGCCGATCAGCTGGCCGGTCTTGAGGTCCTGGAGATTGTCGTTGGCGATCACCGCGCAGGCGAGGACCAGGCCGGTGACGAACAGCGCGAAGGCGACGAGCTGCGGCCCCGCCTCGCGCCCCGCCAGCGGCTGCACCGCGATCGCGAGCAGCAGCGCCGAGCCGAGCACGGCGAGGATCGCGACCCCCGACACCGGGCTGTTCGACGATCCGATCAGCCCCGCCATATAGCCGCAGACCGCCGCGACGAAGGCGCCCATCAGCAGCACATAGACGTAAAAGCCGAGGCTGAGCGACAATGCGTGGCCGGCGAGCGGCCCCTGCTCCGCGAAATGCCAGAGCAGCCCGACGATCGGCACCGCCACCACCGCGACGATGATCGCGAGCCAGCCGACCGGCATGTCCTGCTCCTCGATCGGCAGCGCCTCGCCCGACGCCTTGCGCGCCTTCGACGCGGCGATCGCGCCCGCCATGCCGCGCCACAGCGGCCGGGCGAGCTTGCCCAGCGTCCAGATCGCCGCGGCGCCGATCACCCCGGCGCCGAGGAAGCGCACCTGCCCGCCGAACGCCGCCAGCGCCGCTGCCTCGGCCGGGCCCGGCATCGCGGCGATCGCCGACAGGATCGGCGTGGCGACGCCGAAGGCGATGACCAGGCCGAGCCCCATCGCCAGGCCGACCGACAGGCCGACCAGATGCCCCGCCCCGAGCAGCGCGAAGGACAGCGAGGCCGAGACTCCGGTCGCAGCCTGGCTGGCGCCGAGCCGGAACCAGGTCGATGCCTCGGTCGCGACCAGCCTGGTGGCGCCGATCACCGCGAAGCCCATTGCGGCGACCGAACCGACGACGATCGTCCGGAGGCCGACCTGCGCCTCGGCCGCGCCCTCGCGCGTCTGGGTGCCGACCTTGAGCACCTCCGCGGCGGCGACGCCCTCGGGATAGGGCAGGTCCGATCCGGTGACGAGCGCGCGGCGCAGCGGCACCGACAGCACCACCCCCATCAGCCCGCCCGAGGCGCACAGCAGGAAGGTCTGCCAGAAGGGAAAACCCTGCCACCAGCCGATCATGACCAGGCCGGGCAGGACGAAGATGATCGAGGCGATGCACCCCGCCGCCGAGGCGACCGTCTGGACGATGTTGTTCTCGTGGATCGTCGCCCCGCGGACCAGCCGCAGCACCGCCATCGAGATCACCGCGGCCGGAATCGAGGTGGCGAAGGTCAGCCCGACGCGGAGCCCGAGATAGACGTTGGCCGAGGTGAAGACGAAGGTGATCAGCGTACCGAGCAGCAATCCCCGGACGGTCAGCTCGCGCCCCGCCGTCCCGCCCGATCCGCCTGCCATATCCGCTCCCCGTCGCCGTTCGGACGCGAACATGGCGCGGCCGGGAGCGCCTGGCAATCCGCCTCTCGTCGTTCCGCATGTGCGAGCGCGATTCGACGCAACTGCAACGAGCTTACAGAGGTGAATATAATAAATATTTATTTTTCAATGGTTTGAAAATTTTTTTGGCGGCGCAGCAATTTTTCGCTTGCATTTTCATCTTCGCAACTGCACAAAGAACGGGCCTTTCAGGCATCCTCTCCTAAAACTTTCAAGGCCGGTCCCCTCGGGATCGGCCCTTTTTTTGTTTGTTTTTGGTTTAGCCCTCAAGCGCCGGGCGCCGGGCATCCGCCCGGCTTGGCTTTCCTCGCAGTAGCTCGGGCGGCCGTTCGGCCTTGCGGAGCCTGCGGCTCCGTTTCCCCATCCCACAACAAACGTCAACTTCGGCCTTTGGCCGAAGGCTGGGGTCCATGTCTCTCTTCGGCCAGATGACCAACGGGAGAGGATTACCGCCCCGCCAGCTTCCGTTCCCACGCCAGCGCGTGCGCTACGATGGTGTCGAGGTCGTCGAGCCTCGGGCGCCAGGGCGTGGCGCCAAGGATGCGGGCGTTGTCGGCGACCAGCGCGTCGGGGTCGCCGGGGCGGCGCGGTTCCATCCGGCGGGCGACCGCGGTGCCGGCGATGCGGTCGACCGAATCGAGCACCTCAAGCACCGAGAAGCCCCGGCCATAGCCGCAGTTCATCACATGGCTCTCGCCCGGCCGCGCGATCAGCGCGTCGAGCGCGTGGAGATGCGCGTCGGCGAGGTCGCCGACATGGATATAGTCGCGCACTCCCGTGCCGTCGGGGGTCGCATAGTCGGTGCCGAACACCGCCACCTCGGCGCGCTTGCCGAGCGCCGCCTCGACCGCCACCTTGATCAGGTGGGTGGCGCCCGCGGTCGACTGGCCGGCGCGGCCCTGCGGGTCGGCGCCGGCAACGTTGAAGTAGCGCAGCGCGCAATAGTTCATCGGGTGCGCCGCGGCGACGTCGCGCAGCATCGCCTCGGTCATCAGCTTCGACATGCCATAGGGGTTGATCGGCACGGTCGGCATGTCCTCGCGCACCGGGATGCGGTCGGGGATGCCGTAGGTCGCGGCGGTCGACGAGAAGATGAAGTGGCGGACCCCGCCCTTCACCGCGCTTTCGATCAGCGAGCGGCTGTTGGCGGTGTTGTTGCGATAATATTTGAGCGGGTCCGCCACCGATTCGGGGACGACCACCGATCCGGCGAAGTGCAGGATCGCGCCGATTCCGTCCTCCGCCAGGATGCGCGCGACCAGCGCCTCGTCGGCGATGTCCCCCTCATGGAAGCGTGCGCGCGGATCGACCGCGTCGCGGAAGCCGGTGACGAGGTTGTCGATCACCGAGACGCGCCAGCCCGCGTCGAGCAGGGCGAGGACGGCGTGGCTGCCGATATAGCCCGCACCGCCGGTGACGAGGACGGCGAAGGATTTGGCCTCTGGCCGGGACGCGTCGGAACTCATGCCCCTGCATATCCCTGCGGCTCGTTACGGGTCAAACCGGCACGGGCCCCGGCTCACCCCGATTCCCCGTCAGCCTATCTCGGGAAGACCGGCACCAGCCCCGCCGCGAAGGCGATGCGGACCGCCTCGGCGACGCTGCGCACGCCGAGCTTGTCCATCAGGTTGGCGCGGTAGATCTCGACCGTGCGGGGGCTGATGTCGAGCTCATAGGCGATGATCTTGTTGGCCTTCCCGTCGATCAGGCCGAGCAGCACGTCGCGCTCGCGCGGGGTGAGCCGGTCGATCCCGTCGCGCGCCGACTGGATCGCGCTCGCCTCCTTCTCGCGGTCCTCGATCCGGGCGAAGCCGTTGTCGAGGGCGTTGAGCAGCATGCGGTTGTCATAGGGCTTCTCGATGAAGTCGATCGCCCCCGACTTCATCGCCTCGACCGCGACGCCGATATCGCCCTGCCCGGTCAGCAGGATCGTCTCGAACCGGTTGTCGAGCTTCTGCAGGCGATGGAGCACCTCGAGCCCGTTGAGCCCCGGCATGTTGAGATCGAGCAGGACGCATCCCGCCTCCATCTGCGGCACCTGTTCGAGGAACGCCTCGCCCGAGGCGAAGGAGCGGGTGACGAAGCCGCCCGCGACGTCGAGCAGCACCTCGACCGACTGGCGGAGCGCGTCGTCGTCGTCGACGATGTAGATACGCCTGCTGTTCATCGCGCCGCTTCCTCCTCCATCACCGGCAGGGTGAAGCGGAAGACGGCGCCGCCGTCCCGCGCCGCGGCGGCCGACATCTGGCCGCCATGCGCCTCGATGATGCGTCGTGAGATCGCCAGGCCGAAGCCCAGCCCCTCGCGCTTGGTGGTGGCGAAGGGGCTGAACAGCTTCTCCAGCATCTCGGGCGCGATGCCCGGCCCCGAATCCTGCACCGCAATCTCGATCAAATTGTCTCTCGCCATCTTCGTGGAAATCAGCAGCTCGCGCCGGCCCTCGCCCTGCGCGGTCATCGCGTCGGCGGCGTTGCGGATCAGGTTGACCAGCACCTGCTGGATCTGGATCCGGTCGCCGAGCACGACCCGGCCCTCATTCTCGAAATCATAGGACAGCCGGATGCCGAAGCTGCTGCTGTTGAACAGCGCCAGCGCCGCCGCCTCGCGCACCAGGCTGGTCAGCGGCTCGGCACGCATGTCGGCCTCGCCGCGCAGGATGAAGGCGCGCAGCCGGCGGATGATCTCCCCGGCGCGCGACGCCTGCTCGCTGGCGCGCTGGATCGCCTGGCGCAGCCGGGCGATGTCGACGCGGTCGTCGTCGCCGTCGAGCATCAGGTCGACCGCGCCGAGGAAGTTGACGATCGCCGACAGCGGCTGGCTCAGCTCATGCGCGAGCGCGCCCGCCATCTCCCCCATCATGCCGAGGCGCGAGACCTGGGCAAGGTCGTTGGTGAGCCGATGGAAGCGCTCCTCGGTCGCGATGGTCGGGCGCATGTCGCGGCCGAACACGACGTACATGCGCGCGCCGTCGACATAGGCGTCGCCGAGCACGAACGAGATCGGCACCGATTCGCCGTCGGCGCGGCGCACGCTGATCGGCACCGGCCACTGGTCGCCGGGGCCGAGCTGCCGCGCGCGGGCGAGGTCGCGGCGCACCGCCGCCGGGCCGCGCGGATCGTCGACCAGATCGCTGAGCTGGCGTCCGATCAGCTCACCCTCGTCATAGCCGAGCAGCTGGCGCGCGGTGGCGCTGCAGGCGCGGACATGGCCGCGCTCGTCGCAGACGAACATAGCGTCCGGCACGGTCGCCAGGATCGCGCGCCGCTCGGCCTCGCCGGCGCGCAGCTCCTGCTCGCGCTCGCGCCGTTCGGTGACGTCGAGATGGGTGCCGAGCAGGCGCACCGGCCGGCCCTCGCGGTTGCGGATGATCCGCGCCCAGCCTTCGCCGCGCCGGGCGGCACCGTCGGGATGGCGGAAGTCGAAGTCGAAATGGGCGCGGTCCTGGCCGCTGGCCGACGTCGTCGCGACGACCTCGCGGACCTGCGCGTCGAGCGCCTCGCTCCAGTAGCGCGGGCCGGCTCCGGTCTCCTCGCCGTCGAGGCCGAAGAAGGTTTCGCCGCTGGTCGTCCAGATCGGCTGGCCGGCGACCAGGTCATATTCGTAGATGAAGATGCCCTGCACCGCGACCGAGGTGGCGAGCCGCGCCTCACTCAGCCGCAGCGCCTCCTCCGCCCGCCGCCATTCGGTGACGTCGGTGACGGCGATCACCGCCGAATGGCGGTCGCCGCCATGACCGATGATCTTTGCGTGGTCGTGGATGATAAGCTCATGGCCGTCGCGGTGGCGCTCGATCAGCTCGATGCTGACCCGCCCGGCGGTGCGGAGCCGGTGCCACAGCGCCTCGACCGGCTCGGGCGTCTGGGTGTCGAGCAGGTCGACGCGCCGGCGGCCGACCGCGGCCGCGGCGGGCCAGCCGTACAGTTCCTCGCAGCCGCGCGACCAATGGCGGATCGTCCCCTCCTCGTCGACCACCATCACCGCCGCGAGCTCCGCCGCATCGACCAGCTCGCGCCGCTCGACCCGGTCGCGCTCGACAAGGTGCGAACGCCACGACCAGACCATCGCCGCCGCCGACAGCAGGCCCGCGAAGATCAGCAACGCTATCTCGACGGTGCCGGCCTGGCCGAACGGCGGGGTCAGGTGGGCCGCCTTGAGGATCGCCACGACGATGATGGCCGCGAACAGCGCCGTGAACCCGATGGTCCGGCGATCCGTGGCCATGCGCGGCCAGCCACGCGGCATCAGGTCCTGGGCACGCGTCGGCGTAGTCCCCTCTCGTCCTTGGTGAGCCTTGTCGCGTTGAGAGTATCACCCGGGCAAAACAGCGGAAAGACGAACATTTACGGCCTTTACGCCGGCCGCGCCGCCGCTTAGACGCTGATCCTTTCCGGCTGTTCGGTCCGAAGCCGGGCCATCGGCCTCAGCCGATATCCGCCATCGCCAATATCGCCCGTGCCTGGTCGAGATGCAGCCGCTCGACCATCTCGCCGCCGACCCTGATCGCGCCCTTGCCGGCATTTTCGGGGGCGGCGAAGCCGTCGACCGCGGCGCGCGCCCAGGCGATCTCCGCCGCGTCGGGGCTGAACGCCCGGTTGGCCGGGTCGATCTGGCGCGGATGGATCAGCGTCTTGCCGTCGAAGCCATAGGCCTTCGCCTCGGCGCATTGACGATCGAGGCCGGCCTCGTCGTCGAACGCGTTGTAGACGCCGTCGAGGATGGCGAGGCCATGGCCCTTCGCCGCCGCGACCGCCATCGCCATCATGCCGAGGAACGGCGTCCGCTCGACGGTGAGGCGCGCGCCCATCTCCTTGGCGAGATCGTTGGTGCCGAGCACGAATGCCCCCGGCCGGGCCGTCATCGCCTCGGCGATCGCGTCGAGCCGGAAGATCGCGCGGGTCGTCTCGACCATCGCCCAGAAACCGGTCGCCGCCGGCGCGGCCGCGATCGCCGCATGGTAGCGGCGGACGCTCTCCGGGTCGCTGACCTTGGGGGCCAGGATCGCATCGGCGCCCGACGTCGCGGCGGCGGCAAGGTCATCCTCGGCCCAGGGGGTGCCGAGCGCATTGACCCGGATCACCAGCTCGCGGTTCCCGAAGCCCCCGTCGCGCACTGCCGCCACCGCATTGGCGCGCGCCTCGGTCTTGGCCTCGGGCGCGACCGCGTCCTCCAGGTCGAAGATCACCACGTCGCAGGGCAGCGAGCGCGCCTTATCGATCGCGCGCAGATTCGAAGCGGGCATGTAGAGCGCGCTGCGGCGCGGGCGGATCGTCATGGGCTTCCCTCTCATTCCTCCCCTGCATCGCAGGGGAGGAATTATCAATGGACGAAGCGCGCGACGACCTCGCGATAGGAGCGGCTGACCTTCACCTGCGCGCCCGAATCGAGCACCAGGAAGCATTCGCCGTTGGTGTGCGGCTTGACCTGGCGGACCAGGTCGAGATTGACGATCGTCGAGCGGTGGACGCGCTGGAAGCGGCGCGGATCGAGCCGCTTCTCCAGGTCCTTCATCGTCTCGCGCAGGATCAGCGTGTTGTCGCCGGTGTAGATGCACATATAGTCGCCGGCCGCGTCGATCCGCTCGATCGTGTCGACGTCGACGCGGAAGATCTGGCCGCGATCCTTGATGTTGATCATCTTCTCGAAGCGGTTCGACGCGGGCGCGTCGTCGCTCTCGCTATAGCTGTCGGCCGCGTCGGGGGCGACCTCGGCGAGAACCTCCTTCAAGCGGCCGACCTCCTCGACGCCCTTCTTCTCGGCGAGGCGCTGGCGCACGCGGTCCAGCGTATCGGCCAGCCGCTGCTCGTCGACGGGCTTGAGCAGATAGTCGAGCGCCTGCGCCTGGAAGGCGCGGATCGCGTGATCCTCATAGGCGGTGCAGAAGACGAACAGCGGCGGCTCGACCTCCATCAGCCCCTGGATCACGGAGAAGCCGTCGAACCCGGGCATCTGGATGTCGAGGAAGACGAGATCGGGCTTGTGGGTCTTGATCGCCCGGATCGCCTCGCGGCCGTTCAGGCAGGTTTCGATGATTTCGACATCCTCGTGTGCCGCCAGCCTCAATCTCAAGCCCTGAATGGCGAGCGGCTCGTCGTCGACGAGAATGGTTCGGATCGTCATGCACTATCCTTGCGCTGTTTCGCGGACTGGAAGGGGATGTCGATCACGACTCCGAAACCTTCCTGTCGGTCAGTCTGGACCTCAAATCGGTGGTCCGTGCCATAGGCCTGCGCCAGCCTGTCGCGAATATTCGCCAGACCGACGCCCGTGGAGTAGGTGGGACGCGTCAATCCATCGTTCAACCCCGGTCCGGTGTCCGTGACCGTAATGATCAGGCGACGATCCGGTTCCATGCCCGCCAGACGGGCGGTGACGACGATGTCGGCGCCCTGTTCGAGCGGGGTGACCGCATATTTGATCGCATTCTCCACCAGCGGCTGGAGCAGCAGCGAGGGCAGCCGCGCTTCCGACGCCGCCGGATCGATCTCGAAATCGGCGCGCAGCCGGTCCTCGAAGCGCATCTTCTCGATGTCGAGATAGAGCTTCAGCGTCTCGATCTCCTGGGCGAGGCTGACCGTGCCCTCGGGCTCGTTGGCGAGCGTGTAGCGCAGGAAGGAGGACAGGCGCGACAGCATCGCGTTGGCGCGCTGGGTCTCCTTCAGCAGCACCAGCGTCGATATCGAGTTGAGCGTGTTGAACAGGAAATGGGGGTTGAGCTGGTAGCGCAGCATCGCCAGCTGCGCCGAGCTCGCCTGGCTTTCGAGCCGCTCGACCCGGTCGGACTGCTCCTCGAGCAGCAGGTAGAAGTTGATCCCGTAATAGAGCGAGGACCAGGCCGCGAGCAGCGCGAGGTCGAGCAGGATCGCGCCGAAGAACTGGATGCCCTTGGGCATCTCCTGCGGCCGGTAGAAGGTGGCGTGCGCCCAGGTCTCGATCGACGAGAACACCGCCGCCGCCAGCACCAGGATCAGGATCGACACCGTCCAGGTGACGATCGGCTTGAGCTTGATCAGCCGGCGGAAGGCCGATGCCATCAGCAGGGTCAGCGAATAGCCGGTCGCGGTGGTCAGCGCGGTCGGCACGATGAACAGCAGGCCCATGTTGTTGGCCAGGCCGCCGAGCGCGCGCAGCACGAAATAGCCGCTCCACCCTGCCGACTGGAGCACCCAGAAGGCATGGTTCTTGTCGTCGAAGAACGGCTTTGAGCCGATAAGGGAGAGTACCATCGGGCGATGGTCTTACTGGAAAGCCGCGGCGGGATGAAGCCTGTCGCGCAGGGAACGCTACCAGCCGCCCCACAGTATAATGCGGATATGACATCCGCTCATCCTGAGGAGGGGCTGAGCGAAGGCGAAGACCCGTCTCGAAGGATCCTTCGAGATGCCATTTCGCCAGGCTCAGTGGCTCCTCAGGATGAGCGGACGAGGCCTGGTTGGCGATCCAGTCTGGCATGGCGGGCCCGGTCTGGCATAAGCGGGCGCCGATGACCGCCGCCAAGCTCCCCCGCCCCGCCCTGTTCCTTGCCGCCGCGCTGATCGCGGGGTTCGCGCTGTGGGCGCGGGCCTGGAACCTCGGCGCCGAGCCGATGTGGCTCGACGAGGGCTACAGCGCCTATGCCGCGGCGCAGGGCTGGGACTTCCTGTGGAACATCGTCCCCCGCTACGAGACGCATCCGCCCTTCTATTATTCGCTGCTGCGCGCCTGGACGCTGGTGGCGGGCGACGGGCTGCTCGCGCATCGCATGCTCGGCCTGCTGTGCGGGCTGGCGACGCTGCCGGTCGCGGCGCTGGCGGCGGCGCGGCTCGCGCGAATCGCTGGGGTCGACCGCGCGCGGGTCGCGCTCGCCGCCGCGGCGCTGGTCGCGGCCTCGCCGGTGCTGGTCTGGATGACGCGCGAGATCCGGCCTTATCCGCTGATGATCCTGGCCTATGCCGGCGCGACCCTCGCGCTGCTCGCGATCGCCGAGCGGCGCGCGGAGGGCCGGCCGCTGGCGGGGGCCGCCTTCGCCGGCTGGCTCGGCTGCGGGACGCTGATGCTGTGGCTCCACAATCTCGGGCCCCTCTATGCCGGAGCAATGGGCCTCGCGCTGCTCTGCATCGTCCGGGTGCGGACGATGACGCGCGCCGACTGGCTGTGGTTCGTCGGCGGCCATGTGCTGGCGATCGCGCTGTGGCTGCCGGCGCTCCTCATCCTGCTCGACCAGGCCCCCGAATGGGTCAAGGCGACCTGGCTCAAATTCTCGACTGTCGACCTTTGGCGGCGCGCGACCTACATGTTCACCGGCCCGCGCGACGATATCCGCGCGGCGGCAGCGATCCTGGCGCTGTGCGGGGCCGCGCTGCTGTGGCGCATACGGCGGCGCGACCTACTCGCCGCGCTGCTCATCCTCGCGCTGTTGCCGGTCGGCGTCTCGCTGGTCGTCTCGGCGCAGATCACGCCGGTCTTCATCATCCGGACGATGACCGCGCTCGCCGTCCCGGCGCTGCTGCTGATGGCGCTCGGGATCGCGTGGGGATGGAGGCGATTCGGCTGGCTGCTGCCGGTCGGCGCGCTCGCCTGGATGCTGGTCGGGCAGGTCGGCATCGACATCGAATCGCGCGGCCATGTCCGCCGCGACTGGTATGAGGCGGTCGCCTGGCTCGCCCCGCGCTTCCAGCCCGGCGACGTCGTCCTCGCCTATCCCAACGAGGGCGCGCTGCCGTTCGACCGGGCTGTGCGCGACCGCCGCCTGGCGATGCCGAGCCGTCCGATCCCGACCCCGGTCCCCAGCCTCGATCCGCCGCCGGGGAGCTGGTACGTCAGCGGCTCGCGCGGCGTCCCCTCGCTCGACCGGGCGCATCTGCGCGCGATCGCCGAGGCTCCCGCGACCCGCACGGTCCCGACCGTCTGGCTGCTCCGCCTCGGTCCCTGGGCCTATGACAAGGGCGACGTCTTCCTGGAGGAACTGTCCCGCGACCGCGTCGAGGTCGGCCACTTCAGGGACGGCGCGATCGATATCGTCGGATTGCGCCAGAAAGAAAAAATCCTCCCCGAGCGCAGCTTGGGGAGGATTTCAGGACCTACCGCCCACCGCTAGAATAGAGCAGTCATCCCGGCGAAAGCCGGGATCTCCCTTGTTCTTTCCGGTCGCAGAAAGAAGGCAATGAGATTCCAGCTTTCGCTGGAATGACGATGTTTGGCCTCAGCGCCCGTCGCGACGACCGAGCAGGCGGAGGCGCAGCGCGTTGAGCTTGATGAAGCCCGCCGCATCGCGCTGGTCATAGGCGCCGGCGTCGTCCTCGAAGGTGACGACCTTCTCCGAATAGAGCGTGTAGGGCGACTTGCGGCCGATCACATGGACTCCGCCCTTGTAGAGCTTGAGCCGGACGGTGCCGGTCACCTTCTCCTGGCTGTGGTCGATCGCGGCCTGGAGCATCTCGCGCTCGGGCGAGAACCAGAAGCCGTTGTAGATCAGCTCGGCATAGCGCGGCGCCAGCTCGTCCTTGAGGTGCGCGGCGCCGCGGTCGAGGGTGATCTGCTCGATGCCGCGATGGGCGAGATGGTAGATGGTGCCGCCCGGCGTCTCGTACATGCCGCGCGACTTCATGCCGACGAAACGGTTCTCGACCAGGTCGAGCCGGCCGATGCCGTGCTTGCGGCCGAGCTCGTTGAGCGCGGTCAGCAGCGTCGCCGGGCTCATCCCCTCGCCGTTCAGCGCGACGCCGTCGCCGCGCTCGAAGTCGATGGTGATGATCTCGGGCTGGTCGGGCGCGTCCTCCGGATTGACGGTGCGCGAATAGACATAATCGGGCACCTCCTCCCACGGGTCCTCGAGCACCTTGCCCTCGGACGAGGTGTGGAGAAGGTTCGCGTCGGTCGAGAAGGGCGATTCGCCGCGCTTGTCGCGGGGGATCGGGATCTGGTGCGCCTCGGCGAACTCGATCAGCCGGGTGCGGCTGGTCAGGTCCCATTCGCGCCACGGCGCGATCACGCGGATGTCGGGCGCGAGGCCGTAATAGCCGAGCTCGAAGCGGACCTGGTCGTTGCCCTTGCCGGTCGCGCCATGGCTGACCGCATCGGCGCCGACCGCCCTCGCGATCTCGATCTGGCGCTTGGCGATCAGCGGCCGGGCGATCGAGGTGCCGAGCAGGTACAGCCCTTCGTAGAGCGCGTTGCCGCGCATCATCGGGAAGACATAGTCCTTGACGAATTCCTCGCGGAGATCGTCGATGAAGATGTGATGGTCGGGCACGCCCATCAGCTTCGCCTTGGCGCGCGCCGGCTCCAGCTCCTCACCCTGGCCGAGGTCGGCGGTGAAGGTGACGACCTCGCACTGGTAGGTCTGCTGCAGCCATTTCAGGATCACGCTCGTGTCGAGCCCCCCCGAGAAGGCCAGCACCACCCGCTTCACATCGCTCATCTCTGTCTCCGTCAGCCCCGTCGACCGGGCGCGGCGGCGCCTTGCCATGCGTTAGGCCGCCGTTCAAGCCGATAGCGGTACGAGAGGACGAAACGGTTGCAACGAGGGAGAAGCCCATGCGCCTCGGCGCGATGATCGCGATGCTGGCGCTCGCCGCGCCCGCGACGGCGCAGGAGCTGCCGATGACCCGCGAGGGACTCGACAGCGCGCTCGCCCAATATTTCGCGGGCGCCGACCGCAACCGTGACCGGCGGATCGACCGCGGCGAGGCGGCGGAGGCGCTCGGCTATGCCCGCTCGCTGCTGCTCGACCGGCGCGATATCGAGCCGTTCCTGATGGATGTAGCCCCCGACGGCACGCCGCGCCTGTCGCTGAACGAGAACGGCCCGCTGAGCACCGCCGGGATGATCGACATCGCCTATCGCCTGGCCGACCGCGACGGCGACGGGCTGCTCTCGCTCGCCGAGGTGCAGGCCGCGGGCGGCGCCGCCTTCGACGCCGCGGACAAGGACCATGACGGCATCCTCGACGATCGCGAGCGGCAGGCGGCGATGGACAGGCTGGCGCTGTTCCGCAGGGCGCTGTCGCGGGGGTAGGTCCCCCCGCCGTCCCCTGCCATGCTGAACGTCCATTCAGCATCGGGCCCAGGAAACGGCGATATATTTCAACCGCGACACGCGGATTTCAGCGCCGAACTATCGGTGCAAGATTCGGCTTCTAGACCGCATCACAGGGCGGACCGGCACTTCCCTGTTGTTGCCGGTCCGTCCACCCCATCATGTAACGCTTATGAAGGATGCCCCATGAAGAAGACCTCCCTGATCGCCGGCGCCACGCTTGCCGCCCTGCTGGCCGGCGTCGCGGTCGCGCAGCCCGGCCCGCGCGGCGACGGTCCGCCCCCGCCACAGACCCGCGCGGAGCTGCAGGCGAAGATCGCCGACCATTTCAAGAAGGCCGATGCCAATGGCGACGGCTTCGTCACCAAGGCCGAGGCCGACGCGGCCCGCGCCAAGATGCGCGCCGCCTTCGCCGAGAAGCGCCAGGAACGGAAGGGCGAGCGCTTCGCGATGCTGGACAAGGACGGCAACGGCACGCTGTCGAAGGACGAGTTTCTCGCGCCCCCGCCGCCGCGCGGCGACGCCAGGGACGGCGGCCGTCCCGATCGCGACGGCAAGCATGGCCGGCACGGCTGGCGTGGCGGGCACCATCGCGGCGGCATGGCGATGATGGGCCATTGGTTCGATCGCGCCGATGCGAACAAGGACGGCAAGGTCAGCCTCGCCGAGGCGCAGGCCGGCCCGCTGGCGATGTTCGACCGGGTCGACGCCAACCATGACGGCACGATCAGCCCCGAGGAACGCCAGGCCGCCCGCACGGCGATGCGCGCCAAGTGGCAGGAACGCCGCGACGCGGCCAAGAACAGGGGCTGACCCCCAGCAGACACGGCGTCATCCCGGCATCCGCCGGGGTGACGTCATTTTTGGGCCAGCGCCACCCGGAACCCGGCCGCCGCCGCATCGGCGAAGGCGCGGAGCTCCTCGGCACTCGCGCCGTCGCGCGCCGCCGCCGACAATCCCTTGAGCGCGGTCACGACGATCGAGGCGAGCCGGTCGGCGCGATCGGGCGCCTCCACGGCGATCCGGGACGCGATCAGCGCCTGGCTCTCCTCCATCTTCCGCCGGGTCATCGCGACAGCCTCGGCGTCGCCGCTGCTGCGCGCGCCGTCGAGCACCAGGCAGCCGGCGATCCCGTCCTTGCGCGCATAGAGCCGCGCGGCGTCGCACAGTACCCGCTCGATCGCCTCGGCGACTCCACCGCCGCCGTCGAGAGCATCGGGGACGAAGCGGCCGAAGCTGCCTGCGTAGCGGTCGAGCACCTTGTCGAACAACGCTGCCTTGCTGCCGAAGGCGTTGTAGAAGCTGGGCGGCGTGATGCCGAGCGCCTTGCCGATGTCGGCGACGCCGACCCCGTCATAGCCCTTCTCCTGGAACAGCGCCTGCGCGGTCGCGATCGCCTGCTCGGGGTCGAATCCGCGCGGCCGTCCCCGCCCCTGCGATTTTTTTGTAGTGATCATTATAAAAACCCTTGCATCGGCTGCATGGCCATATTTATATAGCGATCACTATAGAAATGAAAAGGAGCTTTCCGATGTCCGACAATGCTTCGCGCAAGATTCTCGTCCTCGGCGGCAGCCGGGGGATCGGCGCCGCGCTGGTCCGCCGCTTCGCCGGCGCCGGCGACCATGTCGTCTTCAGCTATGCCGGATCGGCCGAGGCTGCCGCCGCGCTCGCCGCCGAGACCGGCGCCCGCGCGATCCAGGTCGACAGCGCCGATCGCGACGCGCTGGTCGCCGCGGTCGCGGCCGAAGGGCCGGTCGACGTGCTGCTGGTCAATGCCGGCACGCTCGCGCTCGGCGATCCGCTGACGATCGACGCGGACGCGGTCGACCATATGATCGACGTCAACGTCCGCGCGCCCTATCACGCCGCGGTCGAGGCCGCCCGGACGATGCCCGACGGCGGCCGCATCCTCGTCATCGGATCGACCAATGGCGACCGCATGCCCTTCGCCGGTGGCGCCGCCTATGCGATGACCAAGTCGGCGATCCAGGGCATGGTGCGCGGCCTCGCCCGCGACCTGGGCGGGCGCGGCATCACCGTCAATTCGATCCAGCCGGGGCCGACCGACACCGACATGAACCCGGCGAGCGGTCCGATGGCCGAGACGATGCACGGCTTCATGGCGATCAAGCGCCATGTCCACGCGTCGGAGATCGCCGACTATGCCGCCTTCCTCGCCAGCCCCTCGGCGGCGATGATCACCGGATCGATGCAGACCATCGACGGCGGTTTCGGGGCCTGAGCGCCCCGGCCACGCGCTCACCCCTGCCGGAACAGCTCGGGATCGTCGAGGTTCATCGGGAAGGCCCAGAGCGGCTTGGGACCCGCCTTCATCGCCGGATCGGCGACGCGCATATAGTCGGTGCAGAGCGCGTCCCATTCGGCGACGATCGCGCGGGTCTCGTCCGAATCGGGGTCGAGCGGCAGCGCCGCCTGCACCCGCGCATTGTAATCGGCCCAGGCGGCGGCATGGCCATCATGGTCGAAGCCGGGGCCCAGCCTCTCCTTCGCCGCCTTCCATTCGGCCAGCTCGTCGCCGACGAAACATTCCGCCAGGACCCGTTTCCACGCACCATCCGCCATCGCGCCTCTCCTCTTGGTGGAGGAGCCTTAGCATGGCGCCGCGGTCAGCGCGGCAACGCCGCTTCGGTTTCCGCCATATAGGAACGGGTGATCGGCAGCGCGCGGCGATCGCGGACGTACTGGATCTGATAATTGCACAGATTGCCGTGGTAGAAGGCCGCCCGTGCACCGGCCAGGTAGAAGGTCCACATGCGGAAGAAGCGCTCGTCGTAAAGGGCGACGATCGCGTCCTTCGCGGCGACGGTGCGGTCGTACCAGCGGTCGAGCGTCATGCCGTAGTGAAGGCGCAGCGGCTCGACGTCGGCGACGATCATCCGCGCCGGCTCGCTGGCCGAGACGATCTCCGACAGCGCCGGATTATAGCCGCCGGGGAAGATATATTTGAGGGTGAAGGCGTCGGTCTTGCCCGGCACGCCGAGCCGCCCGATGGTGTGGAGCAGCATCACCCCGTCGTCGGCGAGCAGGTCGCGGCACTTCATGAAGAAGGTCTCGTACTGCGGCACGCCGACATGCTCGAACATGCCGACCGAGACGATCCGGTCGAACTTGCCCTCCAGCGCACGATAGTCGATCAGCTCGAAGCGGACCCGGTCGGACACGCCTGCCGCCGCCGCCCGCTCGCGCGCGACCTTGAGCTGCTCCTCCGACAGGGTGATGCCGAGCACGTCGACGTCGGCGACGCGGTTCAGATAGAGGGCCATGCCGCCCCAGCCGCAGCCGATGTCGAGCACCTTCTGCCCGGGCTTGAGGTACAGCTTGGCCGCGATATGCGCCTTCTTGTCGGCCTGCGCCTGTTCGAGGCTGTTGTCGGGATCGGTGAAATAGGCGCAGCTATACTGCCGGTCGGCGTCGAGGAAGAGGTCGTAGAGCCGATCGCTCAGGTCGTAATGATGCGCGACATTGGCCTTGGAGCGGCTCGCCCAGTTGACGCTGGTCAGCGCGGCGCGGAGCCGGTCCCTGACCAGGTGGCCGAACGTGCCGCGCAGGGTGACGCGGCCCTCCTCCCACTTGCCGTTCGCGCGGACCAGGTCGACCAGGTCGCGGATGTCGCCCTGTTCGATCACCAGCCGGCCGTCCATGAACGCCTCGGCGGCGTGCAGGTGCGGATTGCGCGCGATGAAGCCGGTGACGCCCTTGTCGGCGAAGCGGATGGTGACGGGCTTGATCGCCGGATCGGGCGTGCCGTAGCGGCGGACGTCGCCGTCGGCCATGATGATGGTCATTTCGCCACGCTTGAAGAGATGGCCGGCGAAGCGATCGAATAACGACATGGTCAGGTTCTCCGGGAACCCATAAGACCGCCGTGCGCGAAACGATGCAAGAGGGGATACGGCTAAAATTTAACCGTTAAGCCTCTGGAATATTTCGGAGCGGCCTGCGTAGCCGGCCTCCAGCGATCGAGAGCGGACGTCAGCGCAGCTTGGCGATGCTGAGGCCGTCGGCCTTGGCGCGGTCCTTGGTCGATTCCTCGCTGCGCTTGAGCGCCTTGGCGATCGCCTTGAGCGCCATGCCCTTCTTCGCCAGGGTATGGAGCTTCTGGACCTCGTCGGGGGTCCAGGGCTGGCGATGCCGTTCGAAGCGGTCCCCCGACATCAGCCGAGCGCCGCCTGCTTCTCGGCCGCCATGCGGTCGAGCTCGGCGCGGCTCTTCTTCTCCGCCGCCGACTTGAGCTGGCCGCAGGCAGCCATGATGTCGCGCCCGCGCGGGGTGCGGACGGGGGCTGAGATGCCCGCCTTGAAGATCAGATCGGAGAAGCGCGCGACCCGGTCGGGGTCGGAGCATTCATAGGGCGCGCCCGGCCAGGGATTGAACGGGATCAGGTTGACCTTGGCGGGCAGCCGGTACTTGCGGATCAGCCGGACCAGCTCGAGCGCGTCCTCGTCGCGGTCGTTCTTGTCCTTGAGCATGACATATTCGAAGGTGATGCGCCGCGCATTGTTGGCGCCGGGATAGTCGGCGCAGGCCTGCAGCAGCTCCTCGATCCCATATTTGCGGTTGAGCGGCACGATCTCGTCGCGCACGTCCTTGGTGATCGCGTGGAGCGAGACGGCGAGGTTGACGCCGATCTCCTCCCCCGCGCGCGCCATCATCGGCACGACGCCGGCGGTCGACAGGGTGATGCGCCGCTTCGACAGCGCGAGGCCGTCGCCGTCCATGACCAGCTTGAGCGCGTCGCGGACATTGTCGAAATTGTAGAGCGGCTCGCCCATCCCCATCATCACGATGTTGGTGAGCATCCGCCCCTCGGGCTGCGACGGCCATTCGCCGAGCGCGTCGCGCGCCAGCATCACCTGCCCGACGATCTCCCCCGGGGTCAGGTTGCGCACCAGCTTCATCGTGCCGGTGTGGCAGAAGCGGCAGTTGAGCGTGCAGCCGACCTGGCTGGAAACACAGAGAGTGCCCCGGTCCGCGTCGGGGATGAACACCATCTCGTAATCCTGCCCGTCGTCGGAACGGAGCAGCCATTTGCGGGTGCCGTCGGTCGACACCTGCGCCTCGACCACCTCGGGCCGCGAGACGACGAAGCGCTGGTCGAGCCAGCCGCGCATGTCCTTGGCGATGTCGGTCATCACCGTGAAGTCGGTCGCGCCGCGATTGTAGATCCAGTGCCAGAGCTGCTTGGCGCGCAGCTTCGCCTGCTTCGGTTCGAGCTGGGCGGTCTCCAGCGCCATCCGCAGGTCGTCGCGCGACAGGCCGAGCAGGTCGATCCGGCCGTCCACGCGCGGCTTCAGGTCGCGCGGAACCGGCACAGGATCGATGTGGCCGGGAATCGGCATGGTGATGGGCTGCGGGTGATTCATCGCCGTCCCATAGTCGATCGCGGCCCGATTTTCCACCGTGCCCCGTTTCAGGGCCGCTCAACCATGGTGGCCGGGGTGGCGATGGCCCAGCCGGGCGCGGATCGCCGCCGCCAGCGCCGCCAGCGCAGCGATCGCCTCCAGCGCGGGAAAGGCGAAGGGCAGCGCGACGATCGCCAGCGCGAACAGCGGCAGGACGAGGCCCGCCGGCCCGGCCAGGACGAAGCGGTCGCGGACCAGCCAGAGCCCGGCCATGTAGAGCGCGAGCGGGATCGCCACCGCCATGTCGCCGACGCGCAGCGGGACATGGGCGTGGCCGGCGACGATGTCGACCAGCACCGCGAAACCCGCACCGACCGCCGCACCCGCCGCGAAGATCGGCAGATGGCCATAGCCCCACAACAGCGCGCGGCGCAGGCCCGAACCGTGGAGCTGTTCCTCCTCGCAGAAATAGAGCCACCACATCGCGAAGGTGATCACCAGCGCCGACAGCGCGACATGGACGAGCCGCACGTCGAACGCCTCGCGCGCCGCCGCCTGGAGCGCGAGCGATGCGCCGAGCAATATCTCGCCGAGGACGATCAGCGTCAGCAGGCCGTAGCGCTCGACGATATGGTGGCGGTGCCAGGGGGTGGTCGTCGCACGCTCGGCGAAGGCGGGCACGCCGAGCTCGAGCAGGAAACCGAGCAGCATCAGCGGCACGAAGGCGGTGGAGCCCGGCGATCCGAGCACCACCAGCAGCACCCAGTAGAGCTGGACGACCGCGATCCCGCCGGCATAGCGCAGATTGGTCGTCCGCCGCGCCGGATCAGCCCCGGCGGCGCGCAGCCACAGCAGCACCATGGCGAGCCGCATCACGACATAGCCGGCGACCACCAGATGGATGTCGAGCGCGCGGAACAGCGCGTCGACCCCGGCCGCCAGCGCCAGCGAGCCCGCCATGATCACCATCGTCAGCAGCCGGAAGACGGCATCGTCATTGTCATAGGCCGAGGCGAACCAGGTGAAGTTCATCCACGCCCACCAGATCGCGAAGAAGGCGAGCGCGAAGCGCAGCACCCCCTGCCCCGCATGCGCCTCGGCGATCGCATGATGGAGCCCCTCGGCCGCGGCGGCGATCGCGATCACGGTGACGAGGTCGAACAGCAGCTCCAGCGCGGTCGCGGCGCGATGCGGCTCGGCCGGGTCGCGGGGATGCATCGGCCGGATCGCCCTCTTCCGCTCGGTCATGCCGTCCCTTTCCGTCGTTCCGCATCCTGCCTGCCAGCAAGGCGCGCACGGCGTCAATCGGCGACTCCAACTCCGTCATCCCGGCGGAGGCCGGGATGACGAGAGCATATTTCGCTTCCGCCCGTCCCGGCAGGCTGTATAGCGGCCCGGTCGTCGGAACCGCGTCGAATCCGGAGGAAGAAGTGACCAAGTCCGCATCCGAGGTCATGCACGACGTGATCGTTGCGGCCGTGATCGACGGGCTCGGCGCGCTGCGCACCGCGTCGAAGGGCGTGCCCAACGCGCTGCTGCGCGACCTGGGCGCGATCCACCCCAACACCACCTTCCAGGACCTGCCAGCCGAGCTGCAGGCGTCGATCCAGACCAGTGTCCGCGCCGCCTTCACCCGGCTCCAGTCGGAAGGCTATACCGTGCTCAACCCCAAGGTCGCCGGCGTCGCGCCACGGCCGCAGCCCCGGCCCACGGGGGGACCGGGACGCGGACCGGGCGGCGGCGGGGGACGTCCGGGCGCGCCCCGCGATCCGCGCCGGCCGAGGCCGGACCGCCCGCCGTCGGGCAAGCGGCCGCCCCGGTCCTGACCGTCCCTCCTGAGAGTCTGACCGGAAAGTGCCTTACCGCTCATCCTGAGGAGGGACTGAGCTTTGGCGAAGGCCCATATCGAAGGATATTTCCAGCCTTGAAGGCCCCTTCGAGACAGCATTTCGACCAGGCTCAAGCTTCCTCGGGGCGAGCGGGGACTTTTGCGTCAGACTCTCAGGGGACGATCACATAGTCGGGATTGGCGATCCCGAACACAGCGTCGCGATCGGGCGCGGGCGGGTAGATCCACACGCCGTTGATCTCGCGCTTGATCGCCTTGCCCTCGTCGCCGACGAAGCGGACCGCGCGCTCCCAGCCCTCGGTGTAGAGCGCGCCCCACGGGCCAAGGTCGAGGCAGGTGACATATTTGGGCTGGCTGTAGGGATGCAGCGGCAGGCCGACCAGTTCGGCCGCGGCATTGTGCCCGGCGACGCGGCCGAGGCTCATCGCATGCTGGCACGACATGACGTTGAAGTTGCCCTGGTCGTCGGTCGCCGCCTTGACCGTGTCGCCAGTGACGAACACCCCCGGCGCGTCGGGCGCATGGAGGAACGGGTCGCCGACCACGCGGCCGAGCGGGTCGTGCTCGCCCGGGATCGTCGCCGCCAGCGGGTGGGCGCGCATCCCGGCGCTCCACACCACCGTGTCGGTCTCGATCCGCTCGCCCGAGGAGAGCACCACCGCGCCCGGCTCGATCGCGGCGACGCGGACGCCAGCACGCGATTCGACGCCCGCCTGGCCCAGCGCCTCGTGGATGTGCGGCACCGCCTCGGCGCCCATCGCCGCGCCGATCGTCGGCGCGGTGTCGACGATGACGACGCGGATAGCCGCATCGGATCCCAGCGCGGCGCGCAGCCGGGCGGGCATCTCGGTCGCGGTCTCGAGCCCGGTCAGGCCGCCGCCCGCGACCACCACCGTGTTGCGTGCAGGCGTCTCCGGCGCCTCGGCCAGCGCCTTGAGATGACGGTCCAGCGCGTGCGCCGAGTCGTGCTGGTCGGCGTCGAACACCAGATCGATGCCCGGAATGTCCGGGCGGAACAGCCGGCTGCCGGCGGCGAGGATGAAGCGATCATATCCAAGCGTCGTCCAGCCACCGTCATGGGTGCGGACCGTGACGGTGCGCGCCGCGCTGTCGATCGAATCGACCAACCCGGCGAGGTGGCGGACGCCGACCGCGTCGAGCAGCGCCGAGATGTCGGGGTGCATGTTGGCGAGGTCGATCTCGTAGAGGCGCGGCCGGATCGCGACATTGGGAGTGGGCGATACGATGGTTACCTCGACATCGTCCTCCCGGCCGGCGAGCGACACGGCGCGCGCGGCGGACAGGGCGGCCCACAGGCCGGCGAAGCCGGAGCCGGCGATCAGGATCTTGCTGGTC
This sequence comes from Rhizorhabdus histidinilytica, assembly GCF_900167915.1. GTDB lineage: Bacteria > Pseudomonadota > Alphaproteobacteria > Sphingomonadales > Sphingomonadaceae > Rhizorhabdus > Rhizorhabdus histidinilytica. The sequence goes on from NZ_FUYM01000006.1 coordinate 263,995, forward strand.
ATGACGATTTCCTTTCGATGGTCGCCGGACATGAGGGATCGTTCCCCGCCGCCATCGATCATGGCGCACGGAGGGGCTTTCTCGGAACGTCCGGCGGCGCCGAGAAAGAGGTCGGGAAAGGGGAGGAACGCCCCGCTACGGGGCGGTCAGGTCAGCCCGGCGATTCGCGCGCCGGCCGGGCGCGGCCGGTCCGCCCGCTGATACGATCGCCCACCCACGCCTCGACGCTGCCGAAGAAATCGTCGGGCACCTTGCGTCCGAAGCGGGTGGCGACGTCCTGGAGCGACTGGGCGGCGAGCGCGTCGCGCATCGCCTTTTCGGCCTGGAGCATCACGGCGTGGACCGCGCAGACGCCGTCGGTCGCCCAGGCGGGGGTGCCGCCGGCGAAGAGGGCGCAGCGCTCGCGCACCTCCTGGCAATCGAACAGGGGCTTCTCGCCCTCGATCGCGTCGACGATGTCGAGGAAGCTGATCGCATCGGCCGGGCGCGCCAGCCGATAGCCGCCGCGCACCCCCTCGCTCGCCGCGACGATCCCAGCCTTTTCGAGCTTGGGGAAGATCTTCGCAAGGAAGCTGGGTGAGACGCCCTGCAGCTCGGCAAGGTCGCGGCTGCTCATCGCCCGGTCGCCCGATCCGACGAGCCACAGCAGGCAATGGATGCCATATTCGATACTGGTGGTGATGTGCGCCATAACGCGGACTAGTACACTCCGCGTTTGATTCGTCAAGCATAAAACACGGAGTTAGATAGTCCGTGTTTTATGTCCCCCTCCCGACAAACGTCACCCCGGCGGAGGCCGGGGTCTCGGGAGGCAAGAGAGCGAACCTCTCCCGAGATACCGGCCTCCGCCGGGATGACGCCGCGGGAGGACGCCTCAGGCGACGCTGAGCTTCACCTCGATATTGCCGCGCACCGCGTGGCTGTAGGGGCAGATGGTGTCGGCTTCGGCGACCAGCGCCTCGGCCGCGGCGCGGTCGACGCCGGGGAGGCTGATCTCGAGCGCGACGGCGAGGCCGAAGCCCTTGTCGGCGCGCGGGCCGATGCCGACCGTGGCGGTGACGGTCGCGTCGGCGGGCACCTTGGCATGCTGGCCCTGCGACGCGGCGAACTTCATCGCGCCGAGGAAGCAGGCCGCATAGCCCGAAGCGAAGAGCTGCTCGGGATTATTGCCCTGGCCGTTGCCGCCGAGTTCCTTCGGCGTGCCGAGCGTGACCTCGAAACTGCCGTCGGCGGTGCGGGCGCGGCCGTCGCGGCCTCCGGTGGCGGTCGAGCTGGTGGAATAGAGAATCTTGGTAGCCATGGTCCTGTTCCTCATCGGGGGGCTCGGGGAGAGCCCTTTTCAATCTTCCACGATTTAATCGTGTACGATTTATTTAGGTGAGTCGCGGCGCCGTGTCAACGCTTGCGATCATATCGCGCGCGATCTATATTTGCGGCATGACGAACGACGCTTCCGGGACGGCGGGTCCCTTCGACAATCTGCTATGCTTCGCGGTCTATGCGGCGGGCCACGCGTTCAACCGCGTCTACAAGCCGCTGCTCGACCGGCTCGGCCTCACCTATCCGCAATATCTGGTGATCCTGGCGCTGCGCCATGCCGACGGCCAGACGGTCGGCGCGCTCGGCGAGCATCTGTTCCTCGAATCGAACACGCTGACCCCGCTGATCAAGCGGCTCGAGGCGGCGGGCTTCGTCCAGCGACGCCGCGACGCCGCCGACGAGCGGGTGGTGCGCGTCCACCTGACCGACCAGGGCCGCGCCGCCGGCGACGCCGCCGCCTGCCTGCCGCCCGAGCTGTTCGATTCGATCGGCCTGCCGGCCGAGGAGATCGCGGCGCTCCAGCAGCGTCTGGTCACCCTCGGCGACAATCTGCGCCGCAGCGCCGAGGAGCGGGACTGAGGCCCCTACCGCCCCGCCGTGAAGTCGGGGAAGCCGTAGCTCTGCGCGACGAGCATCGTATGGGTACCGGCGATGTGCGCCACCACCTGCACCACCTCGCGCGTGTAGCGCAGCAGGTTGTAGGGGTTGCGGTACTGCGCGCTGATCAGGATATCGAAGGCGTTCGATCCGTGGATGATGCTGGCGTTGACCAGCAGCAGCGGCAGCTTGTCGCCGTCCATGTTCTGCTCGATCCAGACGCGTGAGCGGTCGACGATCTCGCTGACGATCCGCTCCTGGCTCGGCTCGGCGCCCTTGCGCTCCGCCTCCCAGGCGAGCCGCTCCTCGCGCAGCGAGCCGAGGTTGACCGACACCGCGATCATCCCCTGTTCGGGAAGCTGCACCTTGTCGCTGTCGCCCGAGGGCCAGAGCGTCTCGGCGACCGTGCCGTCGCTGATCAGCCGGGTCAGCGCACGGGCGGCCGCCTGGCGCTCATTGTCCGACAGCGCGGCGCCGTCCTCCTTGTCATATCCGGCACGCAACGCCGCGCTGTCCAGGAAGGACTGGCGATCGTGCAGGCGCGGAAATTCCGCCGCCAATGCCCGTAGGATACGTTCGGCCGCGCCGATGGAGCGCCCGGCGCCCGATTCGTCTTTCCCCCGCATGGCGGCCTAGAGATCAATTTTCGGCGGCTGTAACAATCGAAAAGCGGCCGGCGCCTCGCGACGACCGAAATCGGACGAGTGTATGGCATATATGCAACAGTAATACGGTTGCGCAGTGCGCGGCCTTTTCGGCCCTTCCCGGGCCGTCTCTGAACCGGACATGGCGGCGATGCTGCACTATGATGACAATCGCGCTTTCCCCCGGCGCCGGCTTCTGCTGGAGCGGACCGGCGAGTGAGGATGAGATGGGCCTGAACCTGCTGCTGGTCGAGGACGACGCCGCGCTGGTCGCGATGCTGGAGCGCGACCTTCGCGAGATGGGCCACCATGTGTCGGTGGCGACGGACGGGCGCGCGGCGATCGAGGCGGTGACGCGCGATCGGTTCGACGCGATGATCCTCGACCTGATGCTGCCGACGGTCGACGGCCTGTCGGTGCTGCAGCGCATCCGGCAGGACGGCATGGGCCTGCCCGTGATCATCCTCAGCGCGCTCGGCCGGCCGGTCGAGAAGGTCGAGGGGCTCGACGCCGGCGCCGACGACTATGTCGTCAAGCCGGTGACGGCGGCCGAGCTCAACGCCCGGCTCAACGCGATCCTGCGCGGCCGCCGCCAGCCGGCGCAGGACGGCGACACGCTGCGCGCCGGCGACATCGTCGTCAGCCCCGCCCGCTTCCGCGCCTGGCGCGACGGCAAGGCGGTCGACCTCAGCAAGATCGAGTTCAACCTGCTGCTCGAACTGGTCCGCAACGTCGATTCGATCGTCACCCGGGCGATGCTGCTCGAAAAGGTGTGGGGTTACGACTTCGAGCCCGCGACCAACCTGGTCGACGTCCATATCCGCCGGCTCCGTGCCAAGCTCACCGCGAACGGCGGCGACGACCCGATCAGCACGGTGCGCGGCGTCGGCTACCTCCTGCCCGGATGAAGCGGCTGCGATCGCTCCACGCGCTGACCGCGGCGTTCCTCGTCGCGTTCATCACCGCCACGGGGCTGACCGGCCTGGCCGTCTACCGGGCGACCCACGGCACGATCGTCGCCCTGGTGGACCGGCGCATCGCCAGCGTCAGCGGCGAGCTGGCGGCGATGGGCACGCACAGCGGCACAACCGAGCTGATCCGCCAGATCGGCGCGCTGACCAGGGAGCGCGACACCGGCGACCTGGGCCTGCTGCTGACCACCGCCAACAGCCGCTTCCTCGCCGGCAACATCCGGCTGCGGCGTCCGCTGCCCGAGGGGTTCTCGACGGTCGACCGCGCGCTCGGCGTCAAGGGGCTGTCGACCGGCCGCGCACTGGTCCGTCCGATCGGCGACGGCCTGATCCTGACGGTGGTCGCCGAGACCGAGCCGTTCGACGACTATAACGCCGCGCGGGCCCGCATCTATCTGTTCGGCTTCGGGTCGATCATCCTGGTCGTGGTCGCCGGGGTCGCGACCTTCGGCTTCGTCATCGGCCGCCGCATCGTCGCGATGCGCCGCACCGTCGAGGCTATCGTCGACGGCGACATGCAGCGCCGCGTGCCGGTCGACGGGTCCGGCAGCGCGTTCGACCAGCAGGCGCGCGCCTTCAATGCGATGCTCGACCGGATCGCCGGATTGATGGCCGAGATCAGCAACGTCTCCAACGACATCGCCCACGACCTGCGCACCCCGCTCGCACGGCTGCGCGGGCGGCTGCAGGCGCTGGCGCGGCGCGCCGAGAGGGGCGACGCCCCACCTGCGGAGATCATAGCCGAGATCGAGGGGGCGATTGCCGATAGCGACTCGCTGCTGGCGATGTTCGCCGCGATCCTGCGCATCGCCGAGATCGAAGGCGGCGCGCGGCGCGCCGGGTTCGAGCGGGTCGACCTGGGCGCGATCGCCCATCATGTCGCGACGACGATGCAGCCCGCCGCCGCCGATGCCGGCCGCTCCCTCGTCGACGGCGATCCCGTCCACCTGCCGGTGGCGGGCGACCGCCGGCTGCTGGCCCAGGCGCTGATCAACCTCGTCGAGAACGCGATCCGCCATACCCCCGAGGGCAGCCGCATCCGCATCGTCGCGGCCCGGGCCGGCGACCAGGCACTGGTCAGCGTCGAGGACGATGGCCCGGGCATCCCCGCCGCCGAACGCGCCCGCGCGCTGCGCCGGTTCGGCCGGCTCGACGGAAGCCGGGCCAGCAGCGGCCACGGCCTCGGCCTGCCGCTGGTCGAATCGATCGCGCGGCTCCACCGGGGGACGTTGGCGCTCGGCGATGCCGGGCCGGGCCTGCGGGCGGTGATCGCCCTGCCGATCGCGCCGTGACGGTTTCGCACCCGTAAAGCCCCCGGGGTTGAGCCCGATCGCGAAACGCGCAACGGTGCGGCATCCACAAGATCGAGGTCCTCCATGCCGAAACCGACCCTTTCCGCGCTGATGCTCGGCGCGGCGCTGCTCGCCATGCCCGCCTTCGCCCAGAACATCTCCGCCGCCCCGGCCGCCGCGGCCGCGCCCACCCTCTCCAGCCGCTTCGAGGGGCGGGACATCTTCGCGCTGCAGGTCGTGTCCGATCCGCAGATCAGCCCGGACGGAAAGACGGTCGCCTATGTCCGGCGCCAGGCCGACATCATGACCGACAAGGTGAAGGGGACGATCTGGCTGGTCGACGTGGCCAGCGGCACGCAACGCCCGCTGGTCGCCGACGCCAGCCAGCCGCGCTGGTCGCCCGACGGCAGGCGGCTCGCCTATGTCGCCGCCGATCCCAAGGGCAAGCCGCAGCTGTTCGTCCGCTGGCTGGCCGACGACGCGACGGCGCGCGTGACCCAGCTTCCCGACGGCCCGCAGGCGATCGCCTGGTCGCCGGACGGGCGCAGCATCGCCTATGTCATGCGCGTGCCCGGCGAGCCGATGAAGCTGGGCAAGGCGCCCGACAAGCCCGAGGGCGCCGACTGGGCCAAGCCATTGGAGGTGATCGACCGGGTCGACTATCGCGCCGACGGCGGCGGCTATGTCGAGCCCGGCTACGACCATGTCTTCGTCGTCGCGGCGGACGGCGGGCCGCCCCGGCAGCTCAGTTCCGGCGACTATCAGGACGGCGGCCCGCTGAGCTGGACGCCCGACGGGCGATCGATCCTGTTCAGCGCGGTGCGCAAGCCCGACTGGCAGCGCAATGTGTTCGATCCGGAAATCTACGCGCTCGACGTCGCGACCGGCGCGATCCGCGCGCTGACCGACCGCGCGGGCCCCGACGTCGCCCCGGTGGTCTCGCCCGACGGCTCGAAGGTCGCCTATCTCGGCTATGACGACAAGCGGCTGTCCTGGCAGACCACGCTGCTCTACGTGATGAACCGCGACGGCAGCGGCGCGCGGGCGATCACCGCCGGCTTCGACCGGAGCATCGACAAGGCCGAATGGGCCGCCGACGGCCGCTCGCTCTACGCCCAGTATGACGATCGCGGCGTCAACCGGATCGCGCGCGTCACCCTCGACGGCAAGGTGACCGAGCTGGCGGGCGGGCTGACCGGGACCAGCCTCGACCGGCCCTATAGTGGCGGCGACTTCAGCGTCTCCAGGACCGGCGCGATCGCCTTCACCAGCGGATCGGCGCTGCGCCCCGCCGACCTGTCGGTGGCGAGCGGCGGCCGCATCCGGCAGCTCACCCGGCTCAATGAGGATTTCCTCGCCGCCAAGAGCCTGGGCCAGGTCCGCGAGCTGGCGGTCAAGGCGCCCGACGGTCGCGCGATCCCGGCCTGGCTGGTGACCCCGCCCGGCTGGCGCGAGGGGCAGCGGGTGCCGCTGGTGCTGGAGATCCATGGCGGCCCGCACAGCGCCTATGGCCCGCATTTCTCGACCGACGACCAGCTCTACGCGGCGGCCGGCTATGCGGTGCTCTACACCAACCCGCGCGGCTCGACCTCCTATGGCCAGGAATTCGCCGAGCTGATCCACCACAAATATCCGGGCGACGACTATGGCGACCTGATGGCGGCGGTCGACGCGGCGATCGGCGCCGGGGTGGCCGATCCCGACAATCTGTTCGTCACCGGCGGATCGGGCGGCGGCGTGCTGACCAGCTGGATCGTCGGCAAGACCGACCGATTCAGGGGCGCCGCCACGCAGAAGCCGGTGATCAACTGGATCAGCGAGGCCCTGACGATGGACGCGACGCTGTTCACCTCGCGCTACTGGTTCGCCAAGCTGCCCTGGGAGGACCCGACCGGCTATTGGGCGCGCTCGCCGCTCAGCCTGGTCGGCAACGTCAAGACGCCTACCCTGGTCGTCGTCGGCAGCGAGGATTACCGCACCCCGGTCAGCGAGGCTGAGCAATATTATGCCGCGCTGCAGATCCGCGGCGTGCCGACCGCGCTGGTCAAGGTGCCGGGCGCCAGCCATGGCGGCATCGCCGCCCGGCCGTCGCAGGCGGCGGCCAAGGCGTCGGCGATCATCGCCTGGTTCGACCGCTACCGGACCCGGCCTGTAGCGGGCGCCGCGACCGCCGCCGCCGCACCCTGAGTCACAGCGGCAGGGCGTAAAGATAGTCGAGCCGTGCGTGGCGCTCGCGCGCGATGGCGAGCGCCACGCACAGCCCGGCGGGCACGACGAAGCAGATCGCGCTGATCGCCGGGACCGAACCGAGCCCCAGCGCCAGGCACAGCGCGATCAGCCCGTAGATCAGCGGATAATGGAGGCTGAAGAAGACGATCGAGTGGCGGCCGACGAAGCGCAGCGGCGCCCATAGCCTTCCTTCGGCATGGCGCCGCGCCAGCCCGATCACCAGCAGGATCGCGATGCCGACCGGCAGGCACAGCTCGATCTTGTAGTTGATCCCGCCCGCGATCGCCGATCCGGCGGCGAGGATCGCGACGACCGGGACCGCCAGCCAGATCAGGCGGCGGTCGTCGGCGACGGCGATCCGGCCGGGATCGCGCGCGAGCAGGTAGCCCAGGAAGAAGAAGGCCATGAGGAAGAAATAGCGTTCCTCATATTTGCTGTCGTCGGGCGACAGGAAGGACAGCAGTGCGGCGGCCAGGATGATCGCGGCGGGCGGCACCCGGCGCAGCAGCAGCGCCCAGACATAATAGGTGAACAGGAACAGGATGAACCAGAGGTAGCTGCCGCCCATCCACAGCTTGACGTGGGGCAGCCCGGCCGGCTCGATCATCAGGCCGTAGGCGAGCGTCCACAACAGATAGGGATAGAGCAAGGTGCCGGTCTTGCGCAGCAGATAGGTGCGCGGCGGCTTGGCGAGCGCCTTGGGTACCAGCAGCCCCGACAGCACCATCAGCATCGCCATGCGGAACGGCGTGAAGAGATGGTTGAGGTGCAGCAGCGGCGGCCAGGGTTCGAGCCCGTGGCGGCCGACCACGACCGATGCGTGGAACAGGATCACCAGCATCGTGGCGAGCCCGCGCAACGAATCGATCCAGTCCATCCGCGGCCGGGCGGCGGCCATGTCGGGGGCGTGAGCCGGCGAGGCGACGGATTCGCCTGGCGCGCGCTCGATGGTCTTCTTCATCGCGGGTCCAGCGGCAGCCGCGAACGCCTGTTGCCCGGTCGTCAGGTCGGCGAACGCGCGGTTGTCCCGGGGATAGGCGCCGGGAGGAGCCACCCGGCGCAGCCGGGTCCGACGGAGAGCCCGACCTTAGCCTCCCCGGCCGCGACCACAGTATCCGACAGCACAGTTCGCCGAAAAAAGCCGGACCGCCGAACCCATCCTCGCTCTTGCGGGGATGGGCCGGCGGTCCGGCGCAGGCCTGGGAACCCGATCAGAAGTGGACGGAAATCTCGCCGCCGAAGGTGCGCGGCGGATTGAGGTTGGCATAGTCGCCCAGCACGCCGCCATAGTTGGTCGAGACCAGCGTGCTGCCGTTATAGTTCTGCACCGGCGAGGAATTCGCCGCCGAGCGCCGATAATAATAGGTGGTGTTGAACAGGTTGCGCGACCAGACCGAGAAGGAGACCTTGCTGTTGCCGCCGACCGCGATGTCGCCGAGGGTGATGCGGCCGTTGACGACGAAGCTCGAGTCGGTCCGGGTCGGCTCCAGCTGGAAGCTGTACTGCCGTCCCAGATAATTGCCGTCGAGGTGGAAGCGAATGTTCGCGTCGCCGGCGATGGCGGGAACGGGCAGGACATAGTCGATCGCGCCCGACGCCGCGTGCTTCGGCGTGTAGACGATGTAGAGCTGCTGCGGCCGGCCGCCGGTGATCGGGTTCACCGCCGACGGCGCCTTCCAGTGGGTGTAGGCGTAGGAGCCCGTCAGGGTCAGGTTGTCGACCGGCATGACCGTCAGGTCGACCTCGACCCCGCGGATCTTGGTCTTGCCCGCATTCTGCGTCTGCTCGATGTGGCTGCCCAGCGTCGGGCTGCCCGATGCGGTATCATAGAGGTCGAAGTCGAACTGGGTGTTCGAGCGATCCATGATGTAGCCGGCGACGTTCAGGCGGGCGCGGTGCTGCCAGAAGTCCATCTTCGCGCCGACTTCGTACGACTTCACCGTCTCCGGGCCGAAGGCGTTGAACTGCTGCGACCGGTCGTTGGCCCCGCCGGCGCGGAAACCGGTCGCATATTTCGCATAGGCGTGGACGTCGCTCGACACGTCGACCGCGAGGTTCAGCATCGGATCGAAGCGGCTGATGCGGTTCTTGAAGGTGAAGGGCTGCGCCGTGTTGTTGACGACGTAGAGCCGGCCGCGCCGCCGATCCTTCGTCCAGCGGCCGCCCGCGGTCAGGTGGACGATGTCCAGGCCCGCCGGCGTGTAGGTGACGTTGCCGAACAGCGAATAGCTGTGGTCATGCGCCTCGCTGGCGCGGGCGATGAACTGGCAGCTGTTCGCGGATTCCGGGACGGTCGCGGCCAGGGTGTTGATGCACGACGGATCGAAGGGCTGGTAGCCCGAGTTCGCACTGGTGACCGTGCCCGACACGATCGGGCTGCGGACCGTGTAGCCGGTGCCGTCGGCGTTCCAGAGGTTGCTCAGCGGGGTCGCCGCATGCTCGGTGGCATGCTCGGTGTAATAATAGGCGCCGACCACATAATCGAACTGGTCGACGCTGCCGACCGCCTGGAATTCCTGGCTGAACTGGTTCTGGCGCAGGAAGGAGAGGCTGTAGCGGCTGAAGTTCGCCGAAGGCGAGAAGGTCTGGCGCGCCGCACCGCCGCTATTGTCCCACTGATCGGTCGAGACGCCGCGCCACGCGGTGATCGAGCGCAGTTCGAGCCAGGGCGCCGCTTCATATTTGACGTTGGCCGAGAAGCCGTGGGTGATGTCGACGCTCGGCTGCTGCGGCACGCCGATATCGGACGAGGACTGACGCCCGGGGTGCGGCACGACGGCCGGCGCCAGCGGGGCGATGCAGGCGGGGCGGCTGGTGCCGGCGGCGATGGTTCCGCCACAGGGAGTCGTCGTGCCCGGCAGGAACAGCGCGGTGCCCGTGGTGGCGCCGTTGTACGAGCCGACCACATAGCCGTTCGGGTTGTAGTTGATCAGCTGGCTGAAGTTCGGGGTGTTCTCGTCCTTCGCATAATCATAGGCGAAGTCCGCGGTGAGGCCGCTGACCGGCGTCCAGCGCGCCGCGACGCGGCCGCCCTTGCGGTCGTAATAGTTCCAGCCCGTCGCGCCGGCGAGCGGGTTCTTCACCGTCGGGTCCTGGTGCTGGTAGACGCCCTCGAACTTCAGGGCGAGGTTGGCGAACGCCGGCAGGTCGACATGGGCGTCGGCGCTGCGGCTGCCGTAATTGCCGATCCCGGCCTCGATATGGCCGCCGAACTGGCCGGTGGGCGCCTTGGTGACGATCGACAGCGCGCCGCCTTCGGTATTGCGGCCGAACAGGGTGCCCTGCGGCCCCTTGAGCACCTCCATGCGCTCGATGTCGAACAGCGCGGCGTTGAGGCCCTGGGTCTTACCCAACGCGACGCCGTCGATATAGACGCTGACGCCGCCATCACGGGCCGTCTGGTTCTGGTCGTAGGGGACGATGCCGCGGATGCCGATCGTCAGTGCCGACTGGCGCGCCTCGAAGGTGGTGACGCGCAGCGACGGGATCGAGCCGTCGGTCAGGTTGTACAGGCTCTGGATGTGGCGGTCCGCGATCCCCTGGGTGCCGATCACCGAGATCGAGATCGGCGTCTTCTGCAGGTCGGTCTCGCGCCGGGTGGCGGTGACGACGATGGCGCCGAGGCCGCCGTCGGCATCGTCGGCGGCGAGATCCTCGGCCGCCGAGGCGGCGGGAACGGCCGCCTGCGCGAAGACCGGCGCGGCGATCGCCAGCGCGGCCGAGGCCGAGAGCAGGCGGAGATGAAACCGGGTGCGGGACCGCATCGTATAAACCCCTTTGTTGAACTGGTTCGCCGGGGCCTATAGGTTTTCGTCACGACACTTATGTTACGGTCACAGTAAAACTCATGAAATCATGCGTTCATTCTCGCTTCATTTTCAAATATATAGAAGGTATCAGGCGTTATCACCTGTCGGTACCGTAGAATATATTCAATCGCTTTCGTGAAACAATTTTATACACCACTTTAAAATATTCGCGGTCAACAGAAGATCACCCGTCATGATGTCGAAATAGTTCGACACGACCTCAAGACGAAGCGTGGCGCCGCGCGGCATCGCCAGCCGCCGATATTACAATTCGACGAAGAATCCGCGTCGCAGCAATGGCGGCGACGCTACAGTTCCCCGTCCCCACGGTTTCTCGTCATCCTGACGCAAGTCAGGATCCCTCTTCTTTTCGTCCCTATGCTCCAAAGGCGCGGAAAGGCAGGGAGATCCCGGCTTTCGCCGGGATGACGGAGAAGGCGCCTACCCCCCGTAAAGCGCATCCATCCGGTCGCCATAGACCGCGCGGATCGCGTGGCGGCGGTTCTTCATCGACGGGGTCATCTGCTCGTTCTCGATCGAGAAGGGCTCGTCGGCGACGGCGATGCGGCGGACTTTCTCGATCACCGACAGATCGGCGTTGACCCGGTCGACCGCCGCCATCAGCGCACGGTGGAAATCGGCATTGCCCTTGAGCTGCGCCAGCACCGGCGGCAGGCCGCGTTCACCGGCCCAGACCGCCAGCCATTCCTGGTCGGGGACGACGAGGCCGACGATATAGGGCCGCTTGTCGCCCGCCACCATCGCCTGGGCGATCTCGGGCTGGAGGGTCAGCATGCCCTCCACCTTCTGCGGCGCGATATTGTCGCCCTTGTCGTTGACGATCAGGTCCTTCTTGCGGTCGGTGATCTTGAGCCGGCCCTTGTCGTCGAGATGGCCGACGTCGCCCGAATGGAGCCAGCCGTCCTTCAGCACCCGCTCGGTCTCGGCCTCGTTGCGCCAGTAGCCGGCCATCACCAGCTCGCCGCGGATCAATATCTCGCCGTCCTCGGCGATCTTGACCTCGACCCCCTTCATCGGCGGGCCGACCGTGTCGAGCTTGATCCCCGCCTTCGGCCGGTTGCACGAGACCACCGGCCCCGCCTCGGTCTGGCCATAGCCCTGGAGCAGGGTGAGGCCGAGCGAGGAGAAGAACTGCCCGACCTCGGGGTTGAGCGGCGCGCCGCCCGAGACGAGCGCCTTGATCCGCCCGCCGAAGCGCTTCTGCACCTTGGGCTTGAGCAGCAGGTCGATTGCCAGCTTGTACGGATAGTCGGCCAGCCGCAGCTTCTCGCGCGTGCCGAGCTCGAGCGCCTTGTCGAGCAGCTTCTGGCCGATCCCGCCCTGCTTCTCGACCGCCTTGATCAGCCGCGCGCGCAGCAGCTCGAACAGGCGCGGGACGACGACCATGATCGTCGGCCGGGTCTCCTCGATATTGGCGGCGAGCTTCTCCAGTCCCTCGGCATAATAGATCTGCCCGCCCAGCGCGATCGGCAGGAACTGCCCGCCCGAATGCTCATAGGCGTGGCTGAGCGGCAGGAACGACAGGAACACCTCGTCGTCCCAGCCGAAATCCTCGGCGATGATGTCGACGCATCCCTCGACATTGCACAGGATCGCACCGTGATGCTGGCGCACCCCGCGCGGCGCGCCGCCGGTGCCGCTGGTGTAGATCAGGCAGGCGAGATCCTCGCGCCGCAAGTCGGCGACGGCGGCCTCGGCTGCGGCGACATCGGCGGCCGGATCGCCGGCGAGCGCCGCGAAATCGAGGGTGCGGACCGCGGTCGCGGGCAGCGGCTCCATGCCGATCAGGAATTCGCAGGTCGAGGAGCGGACGATCGCAGGCAGCAGCACCTGCGCCAGCTTCGCGGTCGAGACGATGGCCGCGCGCGCGCCGCTATTCTCCAGGATGTGGGTGTGGTCGCGCTCGGTGTTGGTGGTGTAGGTCGGCACCGTCACGCAGCCCGCGGTCATGATCGCGAGGTCGGCGATGCAGAATTCGGGACGATTCTCCGACACCAACACGACGCGATCGCCCTCGCGCAGCCCCTGCGCACGCAGCGCGGCGGCGAGCGAGGCGACCCGGCGCGCGACCTCCGTCCAGCTCAGCGGCGCCCACGCCCCGCCGCGCTTCGCCCACAGGAAGGGGGCGTCGCCCTTCTCGCGGGCGCGCGTGAAGAACATGGTGACGAGGTTCGGAAATCGCTCGAAGGTCCGCATCGTCTCTCCTGTTTCGGCGGCCACGTCCGCTCTTCCCCATGGCTATAACCCAGAAACCGGGGGAATGTACCGCCGATGTTCCCGGGCGATGACGACGCCCCGCCCGCTTCCGATTTCCGCAATGGTCCGTTCAGCCGTTCGGCGCTACAGGGGAAGGCTTATGGCCCGATCCTCTTCCCGTTCGAACGACTGGGGTTTTCCCCGCTGGCGCGGCTATGGCAGCGAACGCGGCGCGACCAAGGTGCGCATGTGCGACCGGCACGGCTGCGACCAGCCGGGCGACTGCCCGGCGCCCAAGGCGCCGAACAGCCGCGAACGCTGGTATTTCTGTCCCCGCCACGCCGAGGAATATAACCGCAACTGGGACTATTTCGCCGGCCTGTCGGCCGAGGAGGCGGCGAAGCGCGCCGAGCAGGAGCGCCAGGCCTCCTCGGGCTATGCCGAACAGGCGCATTATGGCTGGGGTGGCCCCGGCGACGGCCGTTGGACCCGCGACGAGCTGCGCGCCTTCGAGACGCTCGAACTCGATTCCGACGCCGATTTCGAGGCGGTGAAAGCCGCGTGGCGCCGGCTGGCCAAGGCCAACCACCCCGATGTCCGCCCCGGCGACGCCGATGCGGCGGTGCGGTTCCAGGCGGTTCAGGCCGCGTTCGAGGTGCTTCGGCGCGCGGAGGAGCGCCGGCCGCGCTGACGGCGGGATCGATCCGGATTGGAACCGAATTGCCTCGACACGCGCTTGCCGATACGATGACGTAACGGCGGACCATGACGATCTCGTAACGATCTTTCCGCCGAGGGAGGTTCATGTTGCGTATCCTGTGCGTCGACGACGATGGGCTCGTCCTCTCCATCACCTCGGATCTGCTGCGCGCGCTCGGCCATGAGGTGGTCGAGGCGATCGGCGGCGCCCCCGCGACGCGGACGATCGAGGAAGGCGACGGATTCGACCTGCTCGTCACCGACATCCATATGCCCGGCGGCCCCGGTGGCCCGGACCTTGCCCGGCTCGCGCGCCGGACCCATCCCGAAATGCCGGTGATCTTCTTCAGCGGCGTCGACCAGTTCACCCCCGCGGAAGCGGGCGACCAGGTGCTGCGCAAGCCGTGCACCCTCGGCGAGCTGCAGCTGGCGATCGAGGCCGTCCAGCCGCGGCCGGGAGTCGCGCCGCTCTGACCGGAGCGGCCGGGATCAGATCCGGCCGGTCAGCACTGCCAGGCTCGCCCGCTCGTTCGCGCGCAGGCTGCGCGGCGTGGCCGGGATCGTCTCGATCCAGCGACCCGCCTTGGCCATCTCGATGAAGACCGGGGCGACATAGGATTTGCGGCACACCGCCGGCGTGTTGCCGAGCTGGCGCGCCACCTCGCCCAGCAGCGTCTTGACCGAGGTCCGCCGCCCGCGCGCGAGCATCCCCGCCGCGACCGCGCAGGCACGCCAGGTCCGGAAGGTCTTGGCGGTGCCGCTGCCATCGGTCAGCTCGGCGATCCACTGGTTGATATCGGCGGCGCGCACCCGCACCCCCGACCGCATCGCGAACAGCTCGCCCGCCCCCGCCTGCTTGAGCTCGGCGAGCGCCGCCGCCAGCGCCGCGTCGCGCCCCGACAGGTCGGCGCGGATGCCGTGCTTGCCGAAGAAGCAGAGCCGGATCGCGTCGCCGTCGATCCGGGCATGGCGGTTGAGCAGCGTCGTCGCGCCGAAGCTGCCGCGCGCCGCCGAATCGTCGGAACCGACCCGGATCGCGAAACCGTCGAGCAGCCGCACCGCCGCCGCCCGCGCGCGCTCCCACGGATCGTCGCTGCGCAGCGCGCGGCGGACGACGGCGCGCAGGCGGGGCAGGTGCGCGGCGAATTCGGGAAGGGCCGCGAATTTCTCCTCGTCGCGCGCCTCGCGCCACGCGCTGTTATAGCGATATTGCTTGCGCCCGGCGGCATCGATGCCCGTCGCTTGGACCGGCGCGTCCGGATCGGGGTTGATCCATACCCGGCGCCAGGCGGGCGGGATGCCGAGCGCCAGTATCCGCATCCGTTCGTCGGGGTCGCGGACCGTCGACCCGTCGGGGGCGACGAAGCGCCACCCGCCGCCGCGTCGGATGCGGGTTATGCCGGGAACGGAATCGATCGTGTCGGGCGGGTCGATCGGGCGGCGCGGCATGACGGGAGAACGCGGCAAGCGGCATCGGGTGCCACCGCCTCTCTCTCCGACGGGATGACGGGGTTTCTATTCCGCCGAGAGGTCGTCGGGCAGCGGGTCCCTGCCGGAGATGCGACGGGCAAGCGCCTCGCCGTCGGTCAGGTTCCAGCGGCCGGGAATCTCGATCACCCCGTCGGTGACCGGCTTGCGGACCAGCTCGGCGGCGAGCGTCTTGCCGTCGAGCGCGACCAGCATCGGCTTGCCGACCAGCGATCCGGTGATCGCCTCCAGCCGCCGGGCGGCGGCGGGGGTCAGGGTCAGCATGATGCCGACCTTGCCGTTGACGTCGGGCAGCGCGCGGGCGTCGAGCACCTCCGACGGCGCGAACGCTTCCCCGGCGATGGCGAGCTTGCCGGTCTCGAAAGCGGTCGCCTGGGCGGGCGGCTCGGCGGCGCAGGCCGGCATCGTCAGCGGCAGCGCGGCGAGCAGCAGGAGGGCAAGCCGGCGCTTCATGCGTAGCGCTCGGCGGTCGAGCGGATCAGCGCGATCATGTTCGGTATCCCCTGGGTTCGGTTCGAGCTGAGCTGGTTCTTGAGGTCGAAGGGTTCGAGCAGCGCGGCGATGTCGGTATCGCGGATCTCGGCGGCTGGCCGATCCTGCACGGTCGCCAGGACGAGCGCGATGATCCCCTTCGTGATCGCGGCGTTGCTGTCGGCGAGGAAGTGGAGCGTGCCGTCTCCCGCCACGGTCGGATAGACCCACACCGAGGCCGAGCAGCCGCGCACCAGCGTCGCATCGGTCTTGAGCGCGTCGGGCATCGGTTCGAGCGCGCGGCCCAGTTCGATCAGCAGGCGATAGCGGTCGTCGCCATCGAGGAATTCATATTCTTCACGGATGTCGGCAAGACGGGCAGGCTCGGTCATGGCGAGCGGACTAGAGGATTTTCGGGTCCGCGTCATCCGGATCGACGCGCGCCGTTGCCCGGGGCGTCCCATGGTGTATTATCGGAATAATACATCCAGAGGGAGAGCCGCTTGCCCAGGACCCTGAACGCCGGCGCCGCCGTCGCGCCGCCCGGTATCTCCGGGGCGGCCGCCCGATGGGCCGGCGCGCTCTACCTCGGGACGATCGCATTCGGACTGTTCGCCGAAATCGGGGTGCGTGCGCGCGTCCGCGCTGCCGACGCCGCGACCACGGCGTCCAACATCGTCCATCAGCAAAGCTGGTACAGGCTGGGCGAGGCGGCCGACCTCGCCATGCTGGGCTGCTACATCGCCGTCACCGCGCTTCTCTACAGGCTGTTCGCAACCGGCGCCCGGTCCCTGTCGCTGGTCGCGGCCGGCTTCAGCCTGATCGGCATCGCCGTCCTGGCGGTCGCCGGGATGCTCCATCTGGCTCCCCTCGCGCTGTCGGAATATCAAGGTCTCGCGCGGCCGGACCTGCTCGCGCAACTGGCTCTCGACCTCCATGGCGACCTCTATGGGATCAGCCTCGTCTTCTTCGGCGTCTATTGCCTTCTGATCGGCATCCTATGCGTCACGAGTCGCCTGCTGCCGCTTCCGATCGGCCTGCTGATGATGGCCGGGGGGCTGGCCCATATCGTGACCCGGCTGCTCTGGATCGCGGCCCCTGCCGCCCGGCACGCCCTCCCCGGCGCACTGGACATGCTGCCGCTGGCGGGCGAGGCCGCCCTGGCCGCCTGGCTGCTGCTGGCCGGCCTTCCCCGCACGCGGAGCACCTGAGCGGCGCCCGCCAACGATCGGTCAAGACCGGAACGATCGCCTCAGAGGTCGACCCCGGCCGCGATCGCCTCCAGCTTGCGGATGCGTTCCTTGAGATCGGCCAGCTCGATGCGGGCGGCGGGCGAAGGGCCGCCGGCAGGTTCGGCCGCCGGTACGGGCCGGCGTTCGAGCTTCATCCGCTCGAGCTCCAGCCAGCCGCGCCAGCCGCTCAGGCCGGCCCAGGCGACGACGCACAGGCCGAACAGCCCGGCGCCGCTGACTGTCATCCAGATAATGGGATCGCTCATCGTTCTCGTTCCCTACTCAATCGCGGTGCCGCAGCGCTTCGATCTCGCGATCGAGCGACAGCCCGCGGTCATTCTCGGTGGCGATCCGCTCGAGCACCGCGACCCGCTCCTTGAGCGCACGCAGTTCCTCGCGGAGCCGGTCGTTCTCGCCGGTGTCGGGGCGGACGAATTCCTCGCCCTTGCCGCGCCGGACGACGCCATATTTGGCCCGCATCACGCTCGCGATCGCGGTGATCGCGACGATCAGCACCACCATTTCGAACGGATTCATGGTCTCTCTCCGAAATCGGACGTTCAGTTGAGCGGCTGATCGCGCAGTCGGTCGATCTCGTCGGCCAGCACGGTCGAGCGGTCGGTGAGGATGCGCTCGAGCACCGCGACCCGCTGTTCGAGCCGTTCGGTCTTGGCCGCATATTGCGCGGCCTTCTCGGCGGCTTCGGCGGAGATCGCCTGGATCTGCCGTTCCTTGAGGCGAAACCAGTCGGTCACGACCCAGGCGAGGATGCCGAGGATCGGGATGCTGAGCACGGTGAAGGCGAAGACGTTGATCATGGTGGTACCCTTCGCGATCAGTTGGCCGGGCCGCGCAGCGCGTCGATCTCGCGATCGAGGCGATAGCTGCCGTCGGTGACGATCCGCTCGACGGTGGCGAGCCGGTCCTTGACCGCCGACAGTTCGGCGCGGAGCTGGGCGTTCTCGGTCGAGAGCAGCCTGACCCGCTCGGTCGTCTCGTCACTGGTGCGCGGATAGACCGCCTTGCCCCAGCTGTTCTCCAGCGGATAGCCGTGGCGGATACGGAGCCAGGTGGTGAACACCCAGGCCCCCAGGCCGAGCACGCCGAGCAGCGCGGCGACGGGTGCGAAGGCTTCGAATGGGAAAGTCATCGTCGGAACCCCTAAACCCTGAGTCGATCCCTATTTACATCAATGTCTGTCTAATTTTTTTCGACGAACGGCATGGCGCGTCGACGAACGGCGCTGGTCGTGTAATCCTGTTTCCTGGTGAGCCGGACCGGTGAAATATCCGGTCGCGATTCAGCGCAGAGCGTCGATCTCGCGGGCGAGAGCCGAGTTGTGGCTGGTCACGTGCGCCTCGATGTCGGCGATGCGGCGGTCGATGTCGCGGAACCGGGCGCGGACGTCGCGGACCGAGGCACCGGGCCGGGCGCGGACCGCCTGCCAGAATTTCTCGTCCTCGCGACTGGTGCCGTAGAACTCGCCCGGCTTGTCGTTGGCCAGCCAGTTCACCACCAGATAGGCGACCAGCGCCCAGGGAAAGGTGACGAAGGTCAGGATCACAACGCCGACCCGGATCAGGGTGACGTCGATGCCGGTGTAGTCGGCCAGTCCGGCGCAGACGCCCAGCCATTTGCGATTGCGCTTGTCGAGGTAGAATTTGGTGCGGCGAGCGGACATTTCGAACTTCCTTCCTGTTGCGGGGGCTGCCTGCGATCAATTGTCGCGGCGCCACTCCTCCTCACGGGCGCGGTCGACGCTCTGGCGGGGGCGCCAGGCGGGATCCTGGCTGTCCAGGATCCGTTCCAGCGTGCCGAGCCGATCGTCGAGCCGGCGGGCCATCTCATGCATGTCGTCGAGCAGCTTCTCGTCCTCGACCGTCAGGCCGCCATTCTTCTTCCACTGGGTGACGTAGTGGAAGATCAGCCAGGGCAGGCCCAGGAAGAGGATGCCGACGACGACGATCGGAACGAGGATGTCTTCCATGGGGTCAGGCTCCCTTGCCCGATGCCTTGGCCTTCAGCGCGGCCAGCTCGGCATCGACCTTGTCGGAGGAGCGCAGCTCGGCGATCTCCTCCTCGAGCGTCTTGGGCGCGCCGCCCATGCCCGCCGCTTCGGCGCGGCCCTCGGCATAGTCGACCCGGCGTTCGAGCAGCTCGAAGCGCGAGAAGGCCTCATCGATCTTCGGGCCGGCGTACATCTCGCGCATGCGGGCGCGGTTGTTCGCCGATTCGAGACGGGTGACGATGCTGTTCTGGCGGGCGCGCGCCTCGCGCAGCTTGCCCTGCAGCTTGGCGATGTCGGCCTCGGACGCCTTGAGCGATTCGTCGAGCAGCGCGATCTCCTCGTTGAGCTGCTCGGCCAGGTCGGCCGCCTTCTGCTTCTCGACCAGCGCCGCCTTGGCGAGGTCCTCGCGGTCCTTCGACAGCGCCAGCTCCGCCTTCTCCAGCCAGTTGGCCTGGACGGTGTCGAGCTTGGCGATCTGGCGGCGCAGCTCCTTCTGGTCGGCGATCGTGCGCGCCGCCGAGGCGCGAACCTCGACCAGCGTCTCCTCCATCTCGAGGATGATCATGCGGATCATCTTCGCCGGATCCTCCGCCTTGTCGAGAAGGTCGGTGACGTTGGCGGCGATGATGTCGCGGGTTCGGGAGAAAATCCCCATCTCAAGGCTCCTTGGACTACGCTCTGTACTGCTGGTTCGAAGGGAGGCGTCCGGTGGGCATCCTATACCCGTCGAAGCCGGACGCCACGGCTTAGTTGACGACCTGGACCACCGTGGCGGCGACCATGTCGGCGCGCGCCGGAGCGACGGCACCGGTCACGCAGATCACGGACAGGATCGCGGCACCGATCGTCGAGACGGTGATCCGCTGGAGGTCGATCTTGTCGAACTTGAACATGGCTTCATTCCTGGTCTGGCGTTTCGATCCCGGCCTGCGCCGGTGTTGCGAATAGCTTTGCAGGGACCGTGCCAATTTCGGGAATCGCGGAAATCCGAGCGTTTTCGCACCGGCCACCCGGGTTGGCACGATTTCCTATTGCCAAGACTTGGCAAAAAATACCAACTGTCGGCCATGGAACGCGAAGCCCAGTTCATCGGCCAGTCGCTGGCCTTCCTCGATTCGGTCGAACGCGCCAGCCGCGCGGCGGCGCTCAACCGGCCGGTGCTGGTGATCGGCGAGCGCGGCACCGGCAAGGAGCTGGTCGCCGAGCGCCTCCACCGCCTGTCGTCGCGCTGGGACGGGCCGCTCGTCGTGATGAACTGTGCGGCGCTGCCCGAGACGCTGATCGAGGCCGAGCTGTTCGGCCATGAGGCGGGCGCCTTCACCGGCGCGACCAAGGCGCGCGCGGGCCGGTTCGAGGAGGCCGACGGCGGCACCCTCTTCCTCGACGAGCTGGCGACATTGTCGACCGGCGCGCAGGAGCGGCTGCTGCGCGCGGTCGAATATGGCGAGGTGACGCGGATCGGCGCGTCGCGCCCGGTGCGGGTCGACGTCCGCATCGTCGCCGCGACCAACGAACATCTGCCCGCCCTGGTCGACCAGGGCCGCTTCCGCGCCGACCTGCTCGACCGGCTGAGCTTCGAGGTGATCACCCTGCCCCCCTTGCGCGTCCGCGAGGGCGACGTGCCGGTGCTCGCCGATCATTTCGGACGGCGCATGGCGGCCGAGCTCGGCTGGCCCTATTGGCCGGGTTTCGGCACCGCCGCCGCCGCCGAGCTCGCCCGCCATGACTGGCCCGGCAACGTCCGCGAGCTGCGCAACGTCGTCGAGCGCGCGGTCTATCGCTGGGAGGACCCCGAACGGCCGATCGACGCGATCGAGTTCGATCCGTTCGACAGCCCCTGGCGCCCCGCAGCGGCGCGGCCCGTCGCACCGCCGCACAGCGATGACGGCGAAGCGCCGGCGAGGCCGGCCGTCCAGGCTGCCGCCCCCTCGGCCGCGCCGCCCGTCGGTTGCGACGATTTCCGCGCCGCGGTGCTGCTCTACGAGAAGGCGCTGCTCGAGGATGCGCTCAAGCGCTGCCGCTTCAACCAGCGCGCCACCGCGGCCGCGCTCAAGCTCAGCTACGACCAGCTCCGCCACGCGCTGCGCCGGCACGACCTGCTCGACCGCCAGGGATGACCAGGATCGCGGCGACGGCGGAAAGGCTCTTCCGCAGCTTCGACCGCCTCTATGTCGTCAACCTGCCCGACCGCGCCGACCGGCGGCAGGCGATGGCGGGGGAGCTGGCGCGGCTCGGCACCGGCTTCGACGATCCGCGCGTGCGGCTGTTCGCAGCGGTCCGTCCGACCGACGCGGGGCCGTTCCGCAGCGTCGGCGCGCGCGGCGCCTTCCTCAGCCAGCTCGGCGTGCTGCGCGAGGCACGCGAACAAGGCCATCGCCGCATCCTGATGCTGGAGGATGATTGCGACTTCGTCCGGACGATAGGCCGGCGCCTGCCACCGCTGCTCGACCGGCTCGATGCGGAGGGCTTCGGCCTGTTCTACGGCGGCCATCTGCTGCCCGAGCCGCCCGGCGGCACCCACCCGGCGGACGAGCCGCTGCTCCGCGCCGATCCCGCCCTGACGATCCGGCTCGCCCATTGCCTGGGCTTCGGACCGGCGGCGATCGACGGCCTGCCGGGCTTTCTCGACGCGATGCTCGGCCGTCCGGCGGGGAGCTCCGATGGCGGGCCGATGGATGTCGACGGCGCCTATAACTGGTTCCGCCGTGCCAGGCCCGACCTCGCGACCTGGCTCGCGGTGCCGCCGGTCGCCCACCAGCGGCCGTCGCGGACCGACATATCCGCGCCCGGCACGCTCGACCGGCTGCCCGTCCCGCTCGTCCGCTTCGTGCGCGGCGCCCGCCGTCGGCTCAACGGCTGGATGCGGGGCTGAGGAGGTCCCATCAAGCGTTCATAAGGAAAGGGCCGGAGGATCGATCCCCCGGCCCTTCGTGTTTCCGTCCAGCGACGATCAGCCGAGATTGGCGTTGGTCATCGCATAGAGCATCGGGATCGACAGCAGCGTGTTGAGCCGCGAGAAGATCATCGCGGTCTTCGCCGCCTTGGCCTTGGTGTCGGCGTCGGCGTCGACGATGCCCAGCGCCTTCTTCTGCGCCGGCCAGATCACGAACCAGACGTTGAACGCCATGATCAGCGCCAGCCACATGCCGATGCCGATCAGGCGATAGTCGGCTGACAGCATCAGCGCCTGGTGGACATAGCCGGTGACGTAGGCGACCGCGAGGCCGGTCAGCACCGTGAACGCCGCACCCCAGCGGAAGAAGAACAGCGCCTTGGGAGCGATATATTTGCTCACGCCCGGCTTCAGCTCGGCGGGGACCGCCGGCATGGTCGGGATCTGTACGAAGTTGAAATAGTAGAGCAGGCCGATCCAGGTGATGCCGAAGAAGACGTGCAACCAGCGCAACACATAGTTCACCAGCAACGACTGGTCCGGATGGACATAGGCGATCAGGGCGATCGCGGCGGCCAGGCCGACGATCAGCACGAGATGCAGATTGGCGAAGAATTTATCCATGGCGTTCCCCTGCTTGTTGCGTCCGCCCCTTCACCCGGCGGATCGCTTCCAGGGACCAGTGTATGAATTCGCCGCGCCATTGTCACACATTATGATGCCGGGGGCGTAACGGCGGAAATCCGCCACAAAAGCGATTTTTTGCTGGACCTGACCCCCTTGGGAATCGTTAAGGGGGCACCCCTCATCACGTGGAGATTCCCCCATGGCCTTTTCGCTTCCCCCGCTGCCGTTCGATCGTGCCGCGCTCGAACCGGTCCTGTCCGCCGAGAGCTTCGACTATCATCATGGCAAGCACCACAAGGCATATGTCGACAAGGTCAATGGCTGGATCGAGGAGAAGGGCCTCGAAGGCAAGTCGCTGGTCGAGGTGATCCGCCTCGCCAAGGATCGCAACGACCGGGCCCTCGCCAACCAGGCCGGCCAGATCTGGAACCACGACTTCTTCTGGCAGGGCCTCGCGCCCGAGGGCTCGACCCGGCCGTCCGACAAGCTCGCCAGGCTGATCGAGGCGAGCTTCGGCGGCCAGGACGGGCTGGTCGAGAAGATGGCCGAGGCGGCCGTCGGCCATTTCGGCAGCGGCTGGGCCTGGCTGGTGCTCGCCGGCGACGCGCTCAAGGTTACCTCGCTCCACGACGGCGACACCCCGCTCTCGCTCGAGAACGTCAAGCCGCTGCTGACGCTCGATGTGTGGGAGCACGCTTATTATATCGACTATCGCAACGAGCGCCCGCGCTTCGCCAAGACCGTGCTCGGCAAGGTCGTGAACTGGGATTTCGTGTCGCAGAACATCGAGCAGGACTCGATCGCCAAGGCCGACCAGCTCGTCGACGCCTAAGCCGACGTGAACCCTCTCCCCACCGGGGAGAGGGCAGGGTGAGGGGCGCGAGGGCATAGCCCGAGCGTCCCGCACTCTTCCCAAGGGCGAGGCCAAGGCTCTAGCGTGCCCTCTCCCTCCCATTGCTGCGCAATGGGCCCCTCCCTCTCCCCAAGGGGAGAGGGTTTTCTACGCCCCCTCTATCTCCTCCAGGAAACGGCCGAGCCGCTGTTGCAGCCGGTCCGCGCCGACGCTCAGCGACCGCGCGATGTCGAGCACCGCGCCCGATCCGGCGGCGGCGTCGCTCGCGGTCGCGCTGATCTCGGCGGCCTGCTCGCGGATATGGGCATTGGCGCCCGCCGCGTCGCGGACGTTGGCGCTGATCATCGCGCCGGCCGCATGGTTGCGCGCGACGGTATCGTCGATCGTCGAGGCGAGGCCATCGAGCGCGACGATCGCCGCCTCGATCCCGGCCTGGCCGGCGGCGACCTCGCCCACCCCGCTGCGCACCCCCATGATCCGTCCGGCGACGTGCCGCGCCGCCTCGCGCGTCTGCTGGGCGAGCGCCTTGACCTCCGCTGCGACCACCGCGAAGCCGCGCCCGGCCTCGCCGGCATGCGCCGCCTCGATCGTCGCGTTGAGCGCAAGCAGGTTGATCCGCCGCGCGATCGTGTCGATCGTCTCGACCACCGCGCCGATCTCGCGCGCCGCGTCCTGGAGCTGGCGCGCCTTGATCCCGCCCTCCTCGACCAGCCCGCCGACCCGAGCGGTCGAGGCGCGCGCCTGGCCGACCTCGCGGCCGAGCGCCTCCAGCTGTTCGACCAGGCTATGCCCCTGGTCGGCGATCGCGCCCACATTGTCGGCCGCCTGCGCCGCCGCCGCCATCACCGACAGGCCCTTGGCGCCCGCATCGCCGGCGCGGTCGTTCATGGTCCGGGCGGCATCTTCCAACTGCGCCGAGGCTCCCGCCATCTCGCGCGACAGCAACGCGGCCTCGCCACGCATAGCCTCCGACGCCTGGCGGATCCGGCGCAGCCGCGCCGCGCGTCCGGCCGCCAGCGCCGCTTCGCGATCGGCCGCCAGGCGCAGCAGGTTGCGTCCGCTCACCACCCCGCGGAACCGGCCTTCGGCGGTCAGGATCACCGCATCATGCCCTTCCCCGCCCGAGATCAGCGCGAAGAGATGGCCGAGTCCCAAGCCGATATCGGCGACCGGCACCTGGCTGACGAAACCGTCGAGCCGGCGGTAGAGGCTGTGGTTGCACAGCAGCGCATGGCCGAAGGGATTGAGTAGCAACCGGCGGACATCGCGTTCGAGCACCGCGCCGACCGGACGATCGCCCTCGGCGACGACGGGCAGAACCTCCATCTCGGGCTGGTCGCGGAAACGCGCGATCACCTCGCGCAGATTCGCGGTCGCGGCGATCGTGTCGGTCGTCATCGCGGCCTCGATCGGATCGGGCCGGGCCGGTCGGGCAATCGCGTCTTGGCGGCTCATCGTCGGGCTCCTTGCCCGGCGACGCCTAGCCCCCGCCCGGTAAATAGCGGGTAAGCATAGTGTGACAGATTGATGAAAGTTCGATGAAAATCAACGATTTACATCGAGCTTTGGTCGCCCCTCACCCCTGTGGGGGCAATGCCGCGTCTTCGGCCTTCTCGGTGGTCAGGCCGTGCTTCATCAGCATCGGCACATTGGCGAGCGCGAACAGGATCGTCGCCGGCATCGCTCCCCACAGCTTGTAGCCGAGCCAGAACTCCATGCTGGTCGTGCGCCACACCGCCTCGTTGGCGATCGCCATCGCGACGAAGAACAGCGCCCAATTGCGGGTCAGCTTGGTCCAGCCGAGGTCGGACAGCCCGGGATAGGCCTGCCCCAGCACGAGCTTCAGCGTCGGCCGGTCGGTGAACAGGCCGAAGCCGAGGATCGCCGCGACCATCAGATAATAGACGGTCGGCTTCATCTTGATGAAGGTCGCGTCGTGCAGCCAGACGGTGAGCCCGCCGAACACCAGCACCATCGCGCCCGAGAAGAGCAGCATCGCCGACACCCGCCGGACGGTGATCCACGACCCGACGATCGCGGCGAGCGTCGCCGCCATGAAGATGCCGGTCGACAGCACGATGTTCTTGGTCGCCCAATAGGCGACAAGATAGACGAGCAGCGGCCCGAGATCGATCGCCAGCTTCAGCCCGGCGGCGGGCTCGCGCTTCTCGGCGGGCGCTTTCACCGCGCGATCACCCGTCACTTGCCGATCCTCTCGACCCCGGCGATGGCGCGTGCCACCTCGGCCGGATCGAACGGTTTGAGGTCGTCGACCCCTTCGCCCAGGCCGATCGCATGGACCGGCATGCCATAGCGCTCGGCCGCCGCGACCAGCACGCCGCCGCGCGCGGTGCCGTCCAGCTTGGTCATGATCAGGCCGGTCACGCCCGCGGTCTCCTTGAATATCTCGATCTGGCTCAGCGCATTCTGCCCCGTCGTCGCGTCGAGGACGAGCAGGACGTCGTGCGGCGCGGCCGGGTTGAGCCGGCCGAGCACCCTCCTGATCTTCGCCAGCTCGTCCATCAGGCCAGCCTTGTTCTGCAGACGACC
This sequence comes from Rhizorhabdus histidinilytica, assembly GCF_900167915.1. Classification (GTDB taxonomy): domain Bacteria; phylum Pseudomonadota; class Alphaproteobacteria; order Sphingomonadales; family Sphingomonadaceae; genus Rhizorhabdus; species Rhizorhabdus histidinilytica. The sequence continues at coordinate 289,895 of NZ_FUYM01000006.1, forward strand.
GGCGGTGTCGACGATCAGCACGTCGATGCCCTTTTCGGTACCCTGCTTGACCCCTTCGAACACCAGGCCGGCCGCATCGCCGCCCTCTTTCCCGCTGATGATCGGCACGCCGATCCGGTCGGCCCACACCTTGAGCTGGCCGATCGCGGCGGCGCGAAAGGTGTCGCCGGCGACCAGCATCACCGCATAGTCCTGCTCCTGCAGCAGGTGCGCGAGCTTGGCGATTGTCGTCGTCTTGCCCGATCCGTTGACGCCGATAACGAGGATCACCTGCGGGCGCGGGAAAGCCTCGATCTCGAGCGGCTTGGCGACCGGCGCCAGCACCTTCTCGATCTCCTGCGCGACGATCTCGCGCAGCGCGCGCTCGTCGAGACCCTTGTCGAACATCTCGCCCTTCAGCCGGGCGCGGATGCGCCCCGCCGTCGCGGGTCCCAGGTCGGAGGCGATCAGCGCCTCCTCGATCTCGTCGAGGGTCGCCTCGTCGAGCGCCGCCTTGCCGAACAGCCCGGTCAGATTCTCGCCGAGCCGGTCGGAGGTCTTGCGGAAGCCCCCGAACAGCTTCTCGTGCCAGCGCGCTTCGCTCATGCCGTCTCGTCCGTCACTCTTCCGGTCAGGGCGCCGTCGTCGGCGCCGGTGATGATGATGTCCGCGATCGCACCCGGCACGGGCGCGGTCCCTTCGAAACGCACCCGTGCGAAATTGGGCGCATGGCCCGCGCCGCCCCGCTCGGCGAGCACCGCCTGGCGGGTGCCGACGAGCGTTCGCAGCCAGCGGTCGCGGCGTGCCTCGGTCCGCGCGCGCAGCTCGGCGGCGCGGCGGCGCACGGTGGCGCGGTCGAGCTGCGGCATCCGCGCGGCGGGGGTGCCGGCGCGCGGCGAATAGGGAAAGACATGGCCGAAGACGATGTCGCAATCGTCGATCAGTGCGGCGCTGTTGGCGGCCATCGCATCGTCCTCGGTCGGGAAGCCGGCGATCAGGTCGGCGCCGATCGCGATGTCGGGCCGGGCTGCCTTGAGCCGCTCGACCATCGCCACCGCCTGGGCGCGGCTGTGGCGGCGCTTCATCCGCTTGAGGATCAGGTCGTCGCCGGCCTGCAGCGACAGGTGGACGTGCGGCATCATCCGCGCCTCCTGCGTCAACAGCGCGAACAGCCGGTCGTCGATCTCGATCGAGTCGAGCGAGGAGAGGCGCAGCCGCCGCAGCCCCGGCACATGCGTCAGGATGCGCTCGACGAGCTGCCCGAGGCTCGGAGCGCCGGGCAGGTCGGGACCGTAGCTGGTCAGGTCGACCCCGGTCAGCACCACCTCGGCATGGCCGTCGTCGACCAGCGCCTTGATGCGGTCGATGACGATCCCCGCCGGAACCGAGCGGCTGTTGCCGCGGCCATAGGGGATCACGCAGAAGGTGCAGCGATGGTCGCAGCCATTCTGCACCTCGACGAAGGCGCGGGCGTGCGCGGCGAAGGCGGCGGCCATGTGCGGCGCGGTGTCGCGGACGGCCATGACATCCGAGACGTGGACGTCGGCGCGCGCGCCGCGATCGAAGGCGAACAGTTCGGCCTGGCCCTTATCGGCATTGCCGATCACGCGGGCGACCTCGGGCATCGCCGCGAAGCTCGCCGGATCGGTCTGGGCGGCGCAGCCGGTGACGACGATCCGCGCCTCGGGCCGGCGCTTCGCCGCCTGGCGGATCGCCTTGCGCGCCTGCTTGACCGCCTCGGCGGTGACCGCGCAGCTGTTGACGATCACCAGGTCGTCGGCGTCGGCCATCGCCGCGCGCATCGCCTCGCTCTCGGCGATGTTGAGCCGGCACCCCAATGTGATCAGCTCGGGACCGCTCATCCGCGGGCGTCGGCCCCGAAGGCGCTCAGGTCGGTCTCGGCGGTGAAGACATGGGTGGCGGGGCCGGTCATTATGATCGGCCGACCCGGCGCCCAGTCGATCGTCAGCGGCCCGCCGGGCAGCGTCACCCGCACCGGCGAATCGACCAGCCCGGCGCGGATCGCCGACACCGCGGTCGCGCAGGCGCCGGTGCCGCAGGCGTCGGTCAGGCCGACGCCGCGCTCCCACACGCGCAGGCGGATGTTCGCGCGGTCGTCGACCGTGGCGACGTTGACGTTGATCCGCGCGGGGAACAGCGGATCGGTCTCGATCTGCGGCCCGAGCCGGTCGAGCGCGACCGCGTCGGTCTCGGGTACGAAGAAGACGACGTGCGGATTGCCGACATTGGCGGCCATCGGCGCCTCGAGATCCTCCCAGGCGACTGGCATCGCGCGCGTATCCATCGCATAGGCGAGCGGGATCGCATCCCAGTCGAAGCGCGGCTCACCGAGTTCGACCGAGACCTGATCGCCGGCGCTGCGGCCTTCGAGCAGCCCCGCGACCGTCTCGATCCGCGCGCTGCCGCCGAGCAGGCTGACGACGCAACGGGTGGCGTTGCCGCACGCTTCGACCTCGCTGCCGTCGGCGTTGAATATCCGCATCCGCGCGTCGGCGACGGCGGACGGTTCGAGCAGGATGAGCTGGTCGCAGCCCACCCCGGTCTTGCGGTCGGCAAGCGCCCGCGCGCGCGCCGCGGTCATCTCGACCGGCGCGGTGACGCGCGCATCGATCACGACGAAATCATTGCCGAGACCGTGCATCTTGTGAAAGCGGACCTGCATCGCCGCGCGACTTAAGGATTAGAAGGGCCCGAGTCCATAAGAGCCGCTGCCAAATCCTCCCCGGCCCCGCCGGGGAGGGGGACCACCGCAGGGTGGTGGAGGGGTGCGCCGTGCAACGGCGCTGATCGCGCCGCCCCTCCACCGCTCCGCGGTCCCGCTCCCCCGCTGCGCGGGGGGGAGGACTTAGGGTCACGCCCGCTTGCGGCGGCGCTGGCGCATCGCGACCACCTCGCCGTCGCGGGCGATCGGGCTGGCGGCGGAGAGCAGGCCGCGTCCCGCGAGCAGGGCGCGGGTGGTGCGCGCCGGCGCGGGGCGGCCGAAATGCCAGCCCTGCCCCATGGTGCAGCCGATCGCGGTCAGCATCGCCGCGATCTCGCCGGTCTCGACGCCCTCCGCCAGAACCGGCACGTCGAGTCCCTGGGCGAGCGAGACGATCAGGCGGACCAGCGCCGCCGCTTCGGCGTCCTCGGTCATGCGAAGCACGAAGCTGCGGTCGATCTTGATCCGATCGAGCGGCAGGGTGCGCAAATGGGTCAGGCTCGAATAGCCGGTGCCGAAATCGTCGAGCGCGACGCGGATGCGCTGGTTCTTCAGGCTGGCGACGATCGATGCGGCGAGGCCGAGATTCTCGAACAGCGCCGCCTCGGTGATCTCGACCTCGAGCCGCTCGGCCGGGAAGCTCGTCTCGGTCAACAGCTTGACGATCTTCTGGGCAAGCCAGGCGTCGCGCATCTGCGACGGGCTGATGTTGACGCTGAGCAGCAGCGACGGATCCCAGTGGCGCGCCTCCTCGATCCCGGCGCGCATCACCGACATCGACAGCTCGCCGATCAGGCCCGATTCCTCGGCGATCGGGATGAACGCCGCCGGCTCGATGATGCCATGGTCGGGATGGTCCCAGCGCGCCAGCAGCTCGAAACCGGTCAGCGCGCCGGTGGCGAGGTCGATCTGCGGCTCGAACCAGGGGACGATGCGGCCCGAGGGGATGCCGGCGCGCAGGCCCAGCTCGATCTCGTTGCGCAGCTCCAGCTCGCGCTCCATGCTCGCGTCGAACCAGGCGCGCTGGTTCCGCCCTGCGCGCTTGGCGGCATAGAGCGCGATGTCCGACCGGCGCATCAGCGTGTCGACGGTACGGCAGCCCGCCTCGGTGCGGGCGATCCCCATCGACGCGCCGATCCGCGCCTCGACCCCGCCGATCAGGAAGGGCTCGGCGATCCGCGCGAGGATCGCGTCGGCGACATGGTCGACCGCCGCCGGCTGGTCGGGATCGAAGGCGAAGGCGCAGGCGAACTCGTCGCCGCCGAGCCGTGCCGCGAGCGCGTGCGGCGGAAGCGGCGCGACGATCGCGGCGGAAGCGGCGCGGAGAAGCTGGTCGCCGGCGAGGTGCCCGTGCAGATCGTTGACCGACTTGAAATGGTCGAGGTCGATCATCAGCATCGCCACCGGCCGGCGCTGGCCGAGCGACGTCTCGACCAGCCGCGCCCCGCTCTCGCCGAGCGCGCGGCGGTTGAGCAAGCCGGTCAGGGGGTCGCTGGTCGCCAGCTCGCTGGCCCGCGCTTCGGCGGCGCGGCGCAATGCCACCTCCTGCTTGAGCGCGCGATAGCGGCGCCAGCCGAGCAGGGTCAGCGCGACGTTGAGCAACAGCACCGAGATGGTCAGATTGTCGGTGACCGACAGCGCGCCTTGGACCGAACGCGCCACCGATCCGGCGACGGTGAAGGCCGAGGCGCAGACCAGCAACACCGCGGCGATCGTCACCCCGCCGGCCAGCCGGTCGCCATGATCGCGCGGCGGGCGCAGCGGCGGCCCCTCCTCGATCGTCTTGCCGCGCATCGCCTACTCCGGGGTCGGTTCCGAAACGGCGATTCTAGGCGCGCCAGGTTTCCAAGGATTTAACGCCGGCAGGCTTCATTGCCTTGCCGTAACGGAAGTGCGGATGGCAGGCCTGTAAACTCCTTACAACTTTTCTTGCGAAACGGTCCTGAATCTCACTGTCCGACCCGATTTTCTGACAATATCGGGCTGACTCCGGACCGGATTCGCGGTTGTTCGGGCACATAGCTTGTACAGCCCGAGGAAGTGACCATGACCTATCAGGAAGAAATCGCGCAGGCCGAGCAGTTGATCCGCGGCCAGGGTTCGCCCTGGGCCGGCATCGGTGCCGAGGCGGTTGCCCGCATGCGGCTGCAGAACCGCTTCCAGACCGGCCTCGACATCGCTCGCTACACGGCGAAGATCATGCGCGAGGACATGGCCGCCTATGATCTCGACCCGGCCAACTACACCCAGTCGCTGGGCTGCTGGCACGGCTTCATCGGCCAGCAGAAGCTGATCTCGATCAAGAAGCATTTCGGCACCACCAAGCGCCGCTACCTCTATCTGTCGGGCTGGATGGTCGCCGCGCTGCGCTCCGACTTCGGGCCGCTGCCCGACCAGTCGATGCACGAGAAGACCAGCGTGCCCGCGCTGATCGAGGAACTCTACACCTTCCTGCGCCAGGCCGACGCGCGCGAGCTGGGCGGGCTGTTCCGCGATCTCGACAAGGCCCGCGAGAGCGGCAACCAGGTCGAGGAGCAGCGCCTGATCCACGCGATCGACAACCACCAGACCCATGTCGTGCCGATCATCGCCGACATCGATGCGGGCTTCGGCAATGCCGAGGCGACCTATCTGCTCGCCAAGAAGATGATCCAGGCCGGCGCCTGCGCGCTGCAGATCGAGAACCAGGTGTCCGACGAGAAGCAGTGCGGCCACCAGGATGGCAAGGTGACCGTGCCGCACGAGGACTTCCTCGCGAAGATCCGCGCCTGCCGCTATGCCTTCCTCGAACTGGGCATCAACGACGGCATCATCGTCGCCCGCACCGACTCGCTCGGCGCCGGCCTGACCAAGCAGATCGCCTATTCGGCCGAGCCGGGCGACATCGGCGACCAGTATAACAGCTTCCTCGATTGCGAGGAGATCACCGACGCCAGCACGATCAACGGCGACGTGGTGATCAACCGCAACGGCAAGCTGATGCGTCCGAAGCGGCTGCGTTCGAACCTGTTCCAGTTCCGGGCCGGCACCGGGGCGGATCGCTGCGTGCTCGACTGCATCACCTCGCTCCAGAACGGCGCCGACCTGCTGTGGATCGAGACCGAGAAGCCGCATATCGAGCAGATCGCCGGCATGGTCGACCGCATCCGCGAGGTGATCCCGGACGCGAAGCTGGTCTACAACAACTCGCCGTCGTTCAACTGGACGCTCAACTTCCGCCAGCAGGTGTTCGACGCCTGGGCCGAAGCGGGCAAGGACGTGTCGGCCTATGACCGCGCCAAGCTGATGAGCGTCGATTATGACGGATCGGAGCTGGCGGCCGAGGCCGACGAGAAGATCCGCACCTTCCAGCGCGACGCGGCGAAGCGGGCGGGCATCTTCCACCACCTGATCACCCTGCCGACCTACCACACCGCGGCGCTGTCGACCGACAACCTCGCCAAGGAATATTTCGGCGAGGCGGGCATGCTCGGCTACGTCCTCAACGTGCAGCGCCAGGAGATCCGTCAGGGCATCGCCTGCGTGAAGCACCAGAACATGGCCGGCTCCGACATCGGCGACGACCATAAGGACTATTTCGCCGGCGAGGCCGCGCTGAAGGCCGGCGGCGCGCACAACACGATGAACCAGTTCGCGGCCTGATCCGCACGAGGTTCGGAGAGGAAGGGAGGCCCGGGGCGAAAGCTCCGGGCCTTCTTCCGTCAGGAATGTCTTTGCCTAATCACCGCCATCGGCGTCAGGATGACCCCGACTCGGGACGGGGCAGCCGATGCGAAGACGGACGATCCTCATTGTCGCGGCCTGCCTCGCCATCCTGGCGGGGCTGCTGCCGATGGTCGCCGTCGCCCATCTGCTGCGCGTCCGGGCGATCGCGGCCGAGCAGCGGCACATGGCGGAATATGCCCGCTGGACGCTAATGCGTACGAAGCGGGTGTTCGCCGACGCGCGGCGGGTGCTGATCGAGGCCGAGACGCGGCCCGGGACCGAATGCTCCCCCGATCATGTCGCGCAGCTGCGCCAGATCGCGATGGACGCGCGCAACGTCGAGGATATCGGCTATTTCCGCGATGGCCGCCTCGTCTGCACCAGTCTCGGCCCGATCCGCCAGCACGTCCCCCGCACGCCGCCCGACGTCGATCTGGGCGGGGGCTTCGCCCTCGTCCTCCACATCGAGCCGCGCACCTTCCGCAGCCAGCCGATGCTGGCGATGAGCCATGACGGCTATACCGCGCTGATCAAGCCCGAACGGCTGGTCGACGTCCTGACCGACAGCCATATGACGCTCGGCATCGCCGCCGGGCCGGGGCGGCTGATCGCCATGTCGGGCAAGGGCGATCCGCGGCTGCTCCGCATCCTGACGGCGGGCGCGGCGGCGGGAATCGATGAACGCCATGTCTTCGCGTCGCTGCGCGAGCCGCCACTGACCGCCTTCGCGTTCAGCGACCGCGCCCAGGCGCTCGGCCGGCTGCGCAACGACTATCTGCTGCTGCTGCCGATGGGCCTGCTCGTCTCGACCGTGCTGGTCGGGATCGTCATCTGGGTGTCGCGGCAGCGGCTGTCGCCCGAGAAGGAACTGGCGATCGCGATCCGCAGGCGCGAATTCGTCGTGCATTACCAGCCGATCATCGACCTTTCGAACGGCCGCTGCGTCGCCGCCGAGGCGCTGCTGCGCTGGCGCCGGCCCGACGGCCGCTGGATCAGGCCCGACCTGTTCATCCCGCTCGCCGAGGACACCGGGCTGATCTCTCCGCTCACCGACCTGCTGATCGAACGGGTGATCGAGGACCAGGCGGAGCTGCTGCGCGCCGACCGCGGCCTCCACATATCGATCAACATCTCCGCGCGCGACCTGGAGAGCGGACGCTTCCTGCCGGTGCTGAGCGACGCGGTGGCGCGGTCGGGGATCGAACCGTCGCAAATCTGGATCGAGGCGACCGAACAGGGCTTCATCCGCGCCGAGATCGCGGCAAGCGCGATCAAGGCGGCGCGCGCGGCGGGGCACATGGTCGCGATCGACGATTTCGGTACCGGCTATTCGAGCCTGTCGCTGCTCCAGGGATTGCCGCTCGACGCGCTCAAGATCGACAAGTCGTTCGTCGAGGCGATCGCCACCGACGCCGCGACCAGCGTGGTGACGCCGCACATCATCGACATGGCGCATGGGCTGAAGCTGCGCATCATCGCCGAAGGCGTCGAGACGCGCGAGCAGGAGGCCTATCTCAGGGCCGCGGGAGTCCCGCTCGCACAGGGATGGCTCTATTCGCGGGCGTTGCCGGCCGCCGAATTCGCAGCCTTCCGTCAGGGCCGCAACGCCGAGGGAGACGACAGCTCCACCGATGCCGGCCGGGGCCATGCAGGATCGGGCGACGGCGCCATCACGGCGCGATAGGAGTCGGGGCGCAGGCGCAGGGTCAATCCCGCGACCAGTCCGATCTCGGCGAGGTGGAGCAGCCAGCCCGCCGCGAAACCGCCGGTCCGATCGTGCAGCACCGCCACCACCCAGGGCGCCGCCCCGGCAATCAGGAAACCGCCGCCCTGCATCAGCGCGGCGAGCGCGCCGGCGTCGGCGGGCCGGGGGAGATGGTCGAGCGCGACGACCAGGGTGAGCGCGAAGCAACCGCCGAGCCCCGCCCCGGCGCAGCACGCCCAGAGCAGCGGCGCGGCGGCTGGCGCGGCCGCCAGCCCGGCGAAACCGCCGGCCTGGAGCGCCATGGTCAGCCATAGCCAGGGGCGCCGGTCGCGGTGGCGGCGCGCGAGCAGCGGGCAGAGCAGGGCCGCGACCGCCTGGCTCGCCGCCATCGCCGCGAGCAGCCGGCCGCTCGCCGCGGCGGTCCAGCCATGCTCCTGGTAGAAGGGCGACAGCCAGGCGACGACCGTCGAATAACCGCCGTTGACCAGCCCGAAGCTCGCCATCAGCAGCCAGGTGCGCGGGCGCCGCAGCAGCAGGCCGACGGGCGGCGCCTCGCCCCGCACCGGCGCCTCGCCCCTGGGGATCGCGACCAGCGCGGCGACCAGCGCCGCGAGCGCGGGGAGGCCGAGCCAGCCGATCCCGACCCGCCAGCTTCCGGCGGCGGAGGCGATCAGCGGCGAAAGCTGCGCGCCGACCGCGCCGCCACCCATCAGCATCGCCGAATAGAGCCCCATCGCCAGCGGCAGCCGATCGGGGAAATGACGCTTCAATATGCCGGGGAACACCGCCTGGATCACGGCGACGCCGAGCCCGAGCAGCGCGGCGGTGCCGATCAGCCCGGCGGTGCTGCCCGCGACCAGGCGGAGCAGCGAGCCGAGCGCGAGCAGCGCGAGCGACGCGACCACCGCGCGGCGGGCGCCGACCGCCGCCTCGACCGCTGGCCCGAGGAAGGCGAGCACCCCCATCAGCAGCATCGGCACCAGGGTGAGCGACGCCAGCACCTGCAGCGTCATGCCGGTATCGGTCCGGATGCCGCCGGCGAGCGGGCCGACCGCGGTCAGGAAAGGACGGAGGTTGAGCCCGACCAGCACCACCGCGACGAGCAGCGGCCATCGCCGCGGGTCACGCCCCGCGTCACGCAAGGTCGCGCCGCCGCTGCCATTCGGCATAGATGTCGGGCCGCTCCGCACCGTCGACCGGCCGGTGGCGGACCGCCATCGCCTGCTCGCCGGCGGGACGGCCGAGATCGGCGAGGATCGCGGCCTGGACGGCGGCGGTCGACAGGCCGAACGGCTCGCCGTCCTCGTTCGAATAGGCATAGGCGACCGCGCCGATCCCGGCCATCCGCATCGCCGCCATGCACATCGGGCAGGGGTGGCCGCTGGCATAGACGGTGCAACCGCTGAGGTCGGGCGTGGCGAGCCGGCGCGCCGCAGCGCGGATCGCGCCAAGCTCGGCATGGGCGGTGGGATCGTTGGTGGCGAGAATCTCGTTGACGCCGACGGCGACGATCGCGCCGTCCTTCACCACCACCGCACCGAACGGCCGGCCGCCCTGCGCGACATTGTCGCGGGCCAGTTCGATCGCGGCGCGCAGGAAGCCCTGCTCCGCGTCGGTCGACGACTTTGTCATTGCACTGCCCCGGCATCCCAGCGCGCGACCTTCGCCCGCGCCTCGGCGAGCAGCCGGTCGAGCGCGGCGCGATCATGCGCGATGCCGCGCAGCACCACCGTGTCGACCGACCGGGTCGCGTGGATGTCCTCGAGCGGGTTGCGGTCGAGCAGCACCAGGTCGGCCTGCTTGCCCGCCTCGACCGAGCCGTAGCGGTCGAGCTTGCCGAACCAGGCCGGGCCGGCGCGGGTCGCGGCCGACAGCGCCTGCGCCGGGGTCAGGCCGTTCTCGACATAGAGCGCCAGTTCCTGGTGCAGGCCGAGCGCGGGATAGTCGAACGAGTTGAGGAAGCCCGCGTCGGTGCCGGCCATGATCGTCACCCCCGCCTTCGCCAGCATCGGCAGCACGGCGGCGGTCTGGCGATACTCGCGGTGGCGCGCCTCGATCTGTTCCGGGGTCGCCTTGGCGGCGCGGTCGATCCGCCACTGATAGGTCTTGCGCAGCCCCGGCCCGACGTAGGCGAGGAACGGGTCCTTCGAATGATCGTCGCTGTCGAGGAAGGCGAGCGTGCGTTCGATGTTGAGGGTCGGCGTGACGAACACCTGACGGTCGCGCAGCGTCCGGTAGGCGGCCATCGCAGTCGCTTCGTCGAACCCGGCATCGAGCCGCGCCTGCGCCTCGGCGCGGGTGATGCGGCCGGCGGCGACATCGGCGGCGATCGCCGCCTCGTCCTTCACCCCGGCCTTGTAGGCATAGCTGAGATGCTCGATCGAGCTGATCCCGGCATCGACCGCCTGGCCGACCGTCAGCGCCATCGGGATGTGCCCCGAGGCGCGCAGCCCCGCCGCGCGCACCCGGCGAACGGCGTAGAGGAACAGGTCGGGCTTGAGGGTGCTGTCGGTGATCTTGACGAAGTCGACGCCGAGCCCGGCCAGCTTGTCGACCGCCGCGTCGACATCGGCTTCGGAACCGGTTTCGAGCGTGCCCTTCCAGACCGGCTTGATTCCTTCGATCTTGGGTCCCGAGCTGAGCAGGGTCGGGCCGAACAGCGTGCCGTCGGCGATCTCGCGGCGCCAGTGCAGCACCTCGTTCGGCAGATCGCCCGACGCGTCGCGGACGGTGGTGACGCCATAGGCGACGTAGAGCGGCAGCAACGCCTTGTTCTCTTCGGCCAGCGCTGGGCCGCCGCCGAAATGGACGTGCATGTCCCACAGGCCGGGGATCAGGTAGCGGCCCTTCGCCTCGATCCGCCGGGGCGCGGTCCACGCCTTGGCCACCGCCGCATCGCCGCCGACCGCGACGATGCGGTCGCCCTTGATCGCCACCGCCTGGTCGGGAATCGGCCGGGCGCCCTCGACGTCGATCACCACCGCGTGGCGGATCAGCAGGTCGGCGGCCTGCTTCGCGGCGGCCGCCGGGATCGGTTGGAACGCCGCCGCCGCGGCCAGTGCGATCAGGAAAGCTTTCATCGTCTCATCCGGCTGGCAATGTCCTGGCGCGATTATCGTCGGCCTTGTCATCATGCGCAAATGGGATATCAGGATGATCATCATTCAGGATATGAATGGTGTTCGATGCTCGACCCCCGCCTGCTCCGCGCCTTCGTGGCGATCGCCGACCATCGCAGCTTCACCAGCGCCGCGGCGGCGCTCAACATGACCCAGTCGACGATCAGCCAGCAGCTCGCCCGGCTCGAGCAGGGCGTCGGGCGCGCGCTGATCGACCGGGCCGCGCGGCCGGTGCTGCCGACCCCGGCGGGCGAGCGGCTGCTCGGCCATGCCCGCCGCATCCTCGCGCTGCACGCCGAGGCGGAGCGGCTGCTGACCGACCCGGCCGGCACCCATCCGGTGCGGATCGGCATGCCCGACGACATCGCCACCCACGCGATGACCGGCGCGCTCGCCGCCTTCGCCGGGCAACATCGCGACATCCGGCTCGACGTGACGATCGGGCTCAGCCGCGAGCTGACCCGCCGCTACCATGGCGGCGAGCTCGACATCGTCGTGGTCAAGGAGGCCAGGCCGGGGCCCGACCACCGCATCAGCTTCGCCGAGCCGATGGCCTGGTACGAGGGGAGCGCCGCGCCCGACTGGCCCGATCCGATCCCGCTGGTCGCCTTCCCGGCCGGCGGCCTCTATCGCGACGAGATGTTCGCGCGGATCGAGCGCGAGGGACGCCGCTGGTATGTCGCGCTGACGTCGAGCAGCCTGTCGAGCGTGCTGGTCGCGGTCGAGACCGGGATGGGGATATCGCTGCTCCCCTGCCGATCGACGCTGGGCCGCGACCTACGCATCCACGCGCCGCTGGGACGCGAGCGGCCGATGGCGGTGTCGCTCTACGGCTGGGAGACGGCGGGGCCGATCGGCGAGCTCGCCGACCGGATGATCGCGGTCCTCGCCGGCCGCGACGGGGCGACCACCGAATAGGACGGGGCCTCAGCCCCGGCCGACCGCGTCTGCGATCGTCGCGAAGCCGTCGCGGTCGAGCAGCTCGACCAGGCCGGCGTTGATCCGCCTGGCGAGCCCCGGCCCCTCATAGACCAGCGCCGAATAGAGCTGGACGAGGCTGGCACCGGCGCGGATGCGGGCATAGGCGTCGGCGGCCGAGGCGATGCCGCCCGCCGCGATCAGCGGGATGGCGCCGCCGGTAGCCTTGCGGAAATCGACGAGCCGCTGCTGCGCCAGGTCGCGCAGCGGCGCGCCCGACAGGCCGCCGCTCTCGCCGGCATGCCGGCTACGCAGCGGCGGGCGCGAGATGGTGGTGTTCGAGACGATCAGCCCGTCGAGCCGCTGCGCCGCCGCGATCTCGGCGATGTCGTCGATGTCGGCGGGCTCCAGGTCGGGCGCGACCTTCAGGAAGACGGGCGGACCGCCTGCCGGCCGCGCCGCGGTCACCGCGTCGAGCAGCGCGGTCAGCGCGCCGCGATCCTGCAGCGCGCGCAGCCCCGGCGTGTTGGGCGAGGAGATGTTGACCGTCAGGTAGCGCGCCACCCCCGCCATTACCCGCACGCCGTTGGCATAGTCGGCGATGCGGTCGACGGCGTCCTTGTTGGCGCCGATGTTGACCCCGACGATGCCGGGGCGGTCGTTGCGGCGGAGCAGCCGTTCGAGCGCCGCCGCCTGGCCGCCATTGTTGAAGCCCATGCGGTTGATCACCGCGCGGTCCTCGACCAGCCGGAACAGGCGCGGGCGCGGATTGCCGGGCTGCGGGAAGGGGGTGAGCGTCCCCACCTCGGCGAAGCCGAAGCCCAGCGCGAGGATCGCGTCGGGCACCTGCGCGTCCTTGTCGAAGCCGGCGGCAAGCCCGACCGGATTGGGGAAGCGCAGCCCGGCGACCTCGATCGCGAGCCGCGGGTCCGACGCGGGCAGGCCCGTGCGCGGCCGGAGCCGCAACGCGCGGATCGTCGCGCGGTGGGCGCGTTCGGCCTCGAGGGTGAAGACCAGCGGACGGAGGGCGGCATAGAGCGACATGGACGCCCGCTTAGCGGGACATGCCCGCGCCGTCATGGGGGAAGTTGCTTCCTCCGCCGTCCCGCTTCCCTCCGCCGGGATGACGGGAAAAGGTGGATATCCACCCTTGACCTGAGCCGCGTCCGCGCCCATCTGCCCAATCGGATCGAATCAGTCCGATTGGGATCGAAACGCGATGCGCCTGTCCAGCCTGGCCGACTATGCGGTCGTCATGCTCTCCGCCGCCGCCCGCCACGGCGCCGGCGAACGGCTGACCGCGACGCTGCTGTCCGACGAGACCGGCGTGCCGCTGCCGACCGCGCAGAAGCTGATGGGGCGGCTCGCCCAGGCCGGCCTGCTCGCTTCGGCGCGCGGCACCGGCGGCGGCTTCCGCCTGGCGCGCGATCCCGGCGCGATCAGCCTCGCCGACATCGTCGAGGCGGTCGAGGGACCGATCGCCATGACCGCCTGCGTCGACGACCATCGTCACGACTGCGGGCTGGAGAGCGCCTGCCGCGTCAAGCCGCACTGGGGTGTCGTCAACGACACGATCCGCGGCGCGCTGGGCGGCGTGAGCCTCGCAACCCTGTCGAGGGCCTGAGATATGAGCGACGTGCGCAACAAGGCGGCCTTCGATGCCGCGGCCCGGGCCTCCAACTATGAATGGGGGTTCACCACCGACATCGAGCAGGACTTCGCGCCCAAGGGGCTGAGCGAGGAGACGGTCCGCTTCATCTCCGCCAAGAAGGGCGAGCCCGAATGGATGCTCGACTGGCGGCTCAAGGCCTATCGCCACTGGCTGACGATGACGCCGCCGGACTGGGCGAAGCTCGACGTGCCGCCGATCGACTATCAGGACGCCTATTATTACGCCGAGCCCAAGGCGAAGAAGGCGCTGGGCTCGCTCGACGAGGTCGATCCCGAGATCCTCAAGGTCTATGAGAAGCTCGGCATCCCGATCGAGGAGCAGAAGGTGCTCGCCGGGGTCGAGGGCGCGCGCAAGGTCGCGGTCGACGCGGTGTTCGACTCGGTCTCGGTCGCGACCACCTTCCGCGCCGAGCTGGAGAAGGCGGGCGTCATCTTCCGCTCGATCAGCGAGGCGATCCGCGACTATCCCGAGCTGGTCAGGAAGTGGCTCGGCAAGGTCGTGCCGATGCACGACAATTATTTCGCGGCGCTCAACTGCGCGGTCTTCTCCGACGGCACCTTCGTCTACATCCCGGAGGGCGTCCGCTGCCCGATGGAGCTGTCGACCTATTTCCGCATCAACGCCGAGAATACCGGCCAGTTCGAACGCACCCTGATCGTCGCCGACAAGGGCAGCCACGTCTCCTATCTGGAGGGCTGCACCGCGCCGATGCGCGACGAGAACCAGCTCCACGCCGCGGTGGTCGAGCTGGTCGCGCTCGACGATGCCGAGATCAAATATTCGACCGTCCAGAACTGGTATCCCGGCGATGCCGAGGGGCGCGGCGGCATCTACAACTTCGTCACCAAGCGCGCGCTGTGCCAGGGCCGCAATTCCAAGGTGAGCTGGACCCAGGTCGAGACCGGATCGGCGATCACCTGGAAATATCCGAGCTGCGTGCTGGCGGGCGAGAATTCGGTCGGCGAATTCTATTCGGTCGCGGTGACCAACAACCGCCAGCAGGCCGACACCGGCACCAAGATGATCCACCTCGGCAAGGGGTCGCGATCGACGATCGTGTCGAAGGGCATCTCGGCCGGGCGCAGCGACAACACCTATCGCGGCCTGGTCCGCGTCGCCCCGACCGCCGAAGGCGCCCGCAACTTCACCCAGTGCGACAGCCTGCTGCTCGGCGACCGCTGCGGCGCGCACACCGTCCCCTATATCGAGGTGAAGAACCCGTCGGCGCAGATCGAGCATGAGGCGACCACCTCGAAGATCAGCGACGACCAGCTCTTCTACGCGATGTCGCGCGGGCTCGACCAGGAGGCGTCGGTGGCGCTGATCGTCAACGGTTTCGCCAAGGAGGTGCTCCAGCAGCTCCCCATGGAGTTCGCGGTCGAGGCGCAGAAGCTGCTCGGCATCTCGCTGGAGGGCAGCGTTGGCTGATCCCTTCCCCCGCAACCGTCACCCCGCTGGAAAGTAACAATGCTCAAGATCGAGAACCTCCACGCCGACGTCGATGGCAAGGCCATCCTCAAGGGGCTGTCGCTGACGATCAATCCGGGCGAGATCCATGCGATCATGGGGCCGAACGGCGCGGGCAAGTCGACGCTCAGCTATGTGCTGGCGGGGCGCCCCGGCTATGAGGTGACGGACGGCAGCGTGACCTTCCAGGGCGAGGACCTGCTCGACAAGGAACCGCATGAGCGCGCCGCCGCCGGCGTCTTCCTCGGCTTCCAGTATCCGGTCGAGATCCCCGGCGTCTCCAACGTCCAGTTCCTGCGCGAGGCGCTCAACGCGCAGCGCCGGCTGCGGGGCGAGGAGCCGCTGTCGGGCGGCGACTTCCTCAAGCGCGCGCGGGCCCAGGCCGACGCGCTCGGCCTCAG
Source organism: Rhizorhabdus histidinilytica (assembly GCF_900167915.1). Classification (GTDB taxonomy): domain Bacteria; phylum Pseudomonadota; class Alphaproteobacteria; order Sphingomonadales; family Sphingomonadaceae; genus Rhizorhabdus; species Rhizorhabdus histidinilytica. The sequence goes on from NZ_FUYM01000006.1 coordinate 305,583, forward strand.
CATGGACATGCTCAAGCGGCCGGTGAACGTCGGCTTCTCGGGCGGCGAGAAGAAGCGCAACGAGATGGTGCAGATGGGGATCATCGACCCCACGCTCGCGATCCTCGACGAGACCGATTCGGGCCTCGACATCGACGCGCTGCGCACCGTCGGCCACGGCATCAACACGATCATGCGCAAGCCCGACAAGGCGGTGCTGCTTATCACCCATTATCAGCGCCTTCTCGACTATGTGAAACCCGACTTCGTCCATGTCCTGGCGGCGGGCCGCATCGTCCGCACCGGCGGCGCGGATTTGGCGCTCGAGCTCGAGCGCGAGGGCTACGGGGCGATCGCGGCGTGAGGACGGGCATCTTCTTCCGTCATGCTGAACTGGTTTCAGCATCCACTCCTCCGCGAGCGCTGGCGCCTGTGGCCTGGTGGATCCTGAAACAAGTTCAGGATGACGGGGTGGGGAAATGAGCGTGCTCACCCTCCCCTCGACCCGTGAGGAAGCGTGGCGCTGGTCCGACCTGTCGGGCCTCGAAGCGCTGTCCGCCGCCCACGCCACGGGCGTCGCCGCCGACCTCGATTCGCACTGGATCGGCGACGGGCCCCGCCTGCTGTTCGTCGACGGGCGGCTCGACGCCGGCCGCAGCCGGCCGGGCCCGGTGACGGTCGGCACGGTCGACGCGGCCTCGACCCATCCTCTCGCGCGGCTCGCCGGCGGCGACGGCTGGACGCTGGCGGTCCACAAGGACGGCGCGACGCCACCGGGCGCGATCGAGATCGTCCATGTCGCGACCGGCGGCGCGAGCCACGTCCCGGCGCGGATCGTGATGGCCGAGGATGCGCAGGCGAGCATCGTCGAGACCTATGTGGGCGACGGCTGGGCCAACCGGCTGACCCGGATCGAACTGGGCCGATCGGCGCGGCTGATGCGGGCGATCCGGCTGGTCCAGGGATCGGGCTTCACCTCGCTGCGCGACGAAGCGGTGCTCGGCGCGGGCGCGAGCCTCGTCACCACCATCCTGGGTGCGGGCGCGGGCGGCAGCCGGCTCGACGCCTTCGTCACCCTCGACGGCGCCGGCGCCTATGCCGAGCATGGCGGCGCGCTGCTCGCTCGCGACAGCCAGCGCCACGATGCCGCGGTGGTCGTCCGCCACGCCGAGCCCGAGGGCACCAGCCGCCAGCTCTGGCGCGCGGTCGCCGACGACCAGGCGACGACGAGCATGGCGGCGCGGGTCGAGGTCGCCCGCGACGCGCAGAAGACCGACGGCGAGCAGAGCCTGCGCGGGCTGATGCTCAAGCGCACCGCGACGGTGAACCTGAAGCCCGAGCTGGAGATCTTCGCCGACGATGTGAAGTGCGCCCATGGCGCGACGGTCGGCGAGCTGGACGCGCAGGCGCTGTTCTACATGACGTCGCGCGGCATCACCCCCGATCGCGCCCGCGCGCTGCTGACTCAGGCGTTCATCGCCGACGCGCTGTCGCGGATCGGCGACGAACCGGTCCGCGACGCCTTCCAGGCCGCGGCCGAAGCCTGGCTGGAGGAGCGGATATGAGCAGCGTCGTCGACATCGCCGAGCTGAGCCGCCGCGCCGATTTCCCGGCGATCCCGGACGGCTGGCACTATCTCGACACCGCAGCGACCGCGCAGAAGCCGCAGGCGGTGATCGACGCGATCGCCCAGGCCTATGGCCGCGACTATGCGACCGTCCATCGCGGCGTCTATCGCCGCTCGGCCGACATGACGATCGCCTATGAGGCGGCGCGCCAGCGGGTCGCCCGCTTCCTCAACGCCCGCAGCGCCGACGAGGTGGTGTTCGTGCGCGGCGCGACCGAGGCGATCAACCTCGTCGCGCAGAGCTGGGGCGTCGCCACCCTGAAGCCCGGCGACCGCGTCCTGCTGTCGCAGCTCGAGCATCATTCGAACATCGTGCCCTGGCAGCTCATCCAGGAGCGGACCGGCATCGAAATCGACGTCTGCCCGCTCACCGCCGACGGCCGCATCGACCTCGACGCGGCCGAGGCGATGCTGACCGAACGCCACAAGCTGGTCGCGTTCGCCCATGTCTCGAACGTGCTCGGCTCGGTGCTCGACGCCCGCCGCGCAACCGAGCTGGCACATCGGGTCGGCGCGAAAATCCTGATCGACGGCTGCCAGGCGGTGCCGCGGATCGGCGCGGATGTGGCGGCGATCGGGTGCGACTTCTACGTTTTCTCGGGCCACAAGCTCTACGGGCCGACCGGGATCGGCGTGCTGTGGGCGAAGGCCGAGCTGCTCTACGCGATGCCGCCCTATCAGGGCGGCGGATCGATGATCGACCGGGTCACCTTCGGCAGGACGACCTGGGCGCCCGCCCCGCAGCGGTTCGAGGCGGGGACGCCCAACATCGTCGGCGCGCTCGGCCTCCACGCCGCGATCGACTATGTCGAATCGATCGGCCTGCCCTTCATCCACGCGCATGAGGCGGCGCTGGTGCGCAAGGCGCGCGCGGCGCTGTCGGGGATCAACAGCGTGCGGCTGTTCGGGCCCGAGGACTCGGCGGGCATCGTCTCCTTCGCGATCGAGGGGGTGCATCCGCACGACATCGGCACCATATTGGACGAGGAAGGCGTGGCGATCCGGGCCGGGCACCATTGCGCCCAGCCGCTGATGGAGCTTCTCGACGTTCCGGCCACCGCGCGGGCGAGCTTCGGCATCTACAATGACGATGACGACGTCGCCGCGCTGGCGCGGGGAATCGAACGGGTGACGCGGATTTTCGGGTGAGATGGACGAAGCGATGAACGAGACGGGGAAGATCGAGATCGAAGAGGTCGACGCGGTGCCGCCGCCGCCCAAGGCGCGCGTCGACGCGGCGACGGACGCGGGCGCGGCGGACGAGAGCGCGCGCAAGCCCGACTATCTCGAAGGCTTCCTGTCGCAGAAGCCCGCCGAGGCGGGCACCGGCGAGCCGGGCGGCGATGTCTACGAGGGCGTGATCGCCGCGCTCAAGGAGATCTACGACCCCGAGATCCCGGTGAACATCTACGAGCTGGGGCTGATCTACGGGGTCGACATCACCGCCGACAACCATGTCGTGGTGACGATGACCCTGACCACCCCGCATTGCCCGGTCGCCGAATCGATGCCGGGCGAGGTCGAGCTGCGCGTCGGCGCGGTGCCGGGGGTCGGATCGGCCGAGGTCAACCTGGTCTGGGACCCGCCGTGGGACCCACAGAAGATGTCGGACGAGGCCAAGCTCGAACTGGGGATGTTGTAAGGTGAAACAACCCTTCCCACATGATTCGCAGGGGTCTCGGGGTGAATGGGTTTGGAGTTTGAACCGATGACGACGACCACCCGCCCGCGCCCCGCCGCGCTGATCCTGACGCCGTCGGCCGAGGCGCGCATCGCCACGCTGATGGCGGCCGCGCCCGAAGGCACGATCGGCGTCAAGCTGTCGACCCCGCGCCGCGGCTGCTCGGGCCTCGCCTATTCGGTCGACTATGTCACCGAGGCCGACCCGTTCGACGAGCGGATCGAGACCCCAGGCGGCACCTTCTACGTCGACGGCGGATCGCTGCTCTACCTGATCGGCTCGACGATGGACTGGGTCGAGGACGACTTCACCGCCGGCTTCGTCTTCGCCAACCCCAACGCCAAGGGCAGCTGCGGCTGCGGCGAGAGCTTCACGGTCTAGCCCCCCTTTCAAGGGAGGGGGAATGAAGTTGCCTCCACCTTCCCCAGAGGCTACTCGCCCGGCCATGCCGCCCGCGCTCGACCATATCGATGCCTGGATCTTCGATCTGGACAACACGCTCTACCCGGCGTCGGCGGACCTGTTCGGGCTGATCGACGTGCGGATGGGCCTCTATGTCGAGCGGCTGCTGGGGGTCGATCCGGCCGAGGCCAAGCGCATCCAGAAGCAGTTGTTCCGCGAGCACGGCACCACCCTGTCGGGGCTGATGCACAGCCACGCGATCGACCCGCACGAATTCCTCGCCTTCGTCCACGACATCGAGATGGACGTGCTCGCCGAGGACAAGAAGCTGGTGAACGCGATCGCGAAGCTGCCCGGCCGCAAGCTGATCTTCACAAACGGCGATGCCGACTATGCCGGCCGGGTGCTCCAGCGGCTCGGCCTCTCGAAAAGCTTCGAGGCGATCCACGACATCCACGCCTGCGCCTATCAGCCCAAGCCGCAGGCGGCGAGCTACGCATCGATGGTCGAGGCGTTCGGCGTCAACCCGGCGACCTCGCTGTTCGTCGAGGACATGGCCCGCAACCTGAAGCCCGCCAAGGCGATCGGCATGACCACGGTGTGGGTCAACAACGGTTCCGAGTTCGGCAACCACGAGGCCGACGCCAGCTTCATCGATATCGAGATACACGACGTCGGCCACTGGCTCGACGAACTCACAAGGGGAATGGAATGAGCGGCGATCTGCAGACGGTGATCGAGAAGGCGTGGGACGAGCGCGAGGGCGTCACCTTCTCGACCAGGGGCGAGGTGCGGGACGCGGTCGAGACCGCGCTCGGCCTGCTCGATTCGGGCGAACGCCGCGTCGCCGAGAAGGGCGCTGATGGCTGGACCGTCAACCAGTGGCTCAAGAAGGCGGTGCTGCTCTCCTTCCGCCTCAACGACATGGAGCTGATTCCCGGCGGGCCCGGCGGCGCGAGCTGGTGGGACAAGGTCCCGTCGAAGTTCGCCAAGTGGGGCGAGGCCGAGTTCCGCGCCGCCGGCTTCCGCGCGGTGCCGGGATCGATCGTCCGCCGCGGCGCGCACATCGCCAAGGGCGCGGTGCTGATGCCGAGCTTCGTCAACCTCGGCGCCTATGTCGGCGAGAACACGATGGTCGACACCTGGGCGACGGTCGGCAGCTGCGCGCAGATCGGCAGCAACGTCCACCTGTCGGGCGGCGTCGGCATCGGCGGCGTGCTCGAGCCGCTCCAGGCCGGCCCGGTGGTGATCGAGGACGACTGCTTCATCGGCGCCCGCTCCGAGGTCGCCGAGGGCGTGGTGGTCGAGCAGGGCGCGGTGCTGTCGATGGGCGTCTATCTCGGCGCCTCGACCAAGATCGTCGACCGCGCGACCGGCGAGGTCTTCGTCGGCCGCGTGCCGAGCTATGCGGTGGTCGTCCCCGGCACGCTGCCCGGCAAGGACGGCGGACCGGGCCTCTACTGCGCCGTGATCGTCAAGCGCGTCGACGCCCAGACCCGCTCCAAGACCGGGATCAACGAGCTGCTGCGGGATTGAACGAACTCCCCCTCCCTTTCAAGGGAGGGGGTCGGGGATGGGTGGCGAGCGGTAGCGAGCCTCCCCGGCTACAGCGCAGAACTCCGCCAAGGGGGATCGGCCCCCTTGGTTGCGTACCCTTCAGCGAGGTGAAACATGCCCCCAGCATGTTTCAGGGATTGCCGGGGGGCAATCCCGACCTCGCAGAACTTACCTCCCTCCCCTGAAGGGGAGGGAGAGCTTTCGGGGATTCACCCCATTCCGATCAGCGTGCCCGCGCCGCGGCGGGTGAAGGCTTCGATCAGCATCGCGTGCGGCACCCGGCCGTCGAGGATGACGGCGGCGTCGACCCCGCCCTCGACCGCATGGACGCAGGTCTCCAGCTTCGGGATCATCCCGCCCTGGATCGTCCCGTCCTCGCGCAGCGCCGTGATCTGGCGCGGGGTCAGGTCGCGGATCAACTTCTTTTCCTTGTCGAGCACGCCGGCGACATCGGTCAGCAGGAACAGCCGCGCCGCGCCCAGCGCGATCGCGATCGCGCCCGCCATGGTGTCGGCGTTGACGTTGTAGGTGTGGCCGTCCTCGCCGATCGCGATCGGCGCGACCACCGGGATCATCCCCGCCTTGGAGATGGTGTCGATCACCCGCCGGTCGATGTCGGCGGGCTCGCCGACGAAGCCGAGGTCGACCGCCTTCTCGATATTGCTGTCGGGATCGCGCTGGGTGCGGCGGACCTTCTCGGCGACGACCATCCGGCCGTCCTTGCCCGACAGGCCGACCGCACGGCCGCCCGCCTGGGCGATCCACGAGACGATCTCCTTGTTGATCGACCCGCACAGCACCATCTCGGCGACCCGCGCCGTCTCCGCGTCGGTGACGCGCAGGCCGTCGACGAAGCTGCTCTCCACGCCGAGCGTCTTGAGCATCTTGCCGATCTGCGGCCCGCCGCCATGGACGACCACCGGATTGATCCCGACCGCCTTGAGCAGGACGATGTCCTCGGCGAAGTCGCGCGCCGCCTCCGGATCGCCCATGGCATGGCCGCCATATTTGACGACGAAGGTCTCGCCCGCATAGCGCTGCATATAGGGCAGCGCCTCGACGAGCGTCTCGGCCTTGGTGAGAAGGAGCGGATCGGGGCTGTGATCGGTCGACATGGCGGCCCCTTAGCGGAGCCGGGCCCCGGGATAAAGTAGCGCGTTCACGCCTCTGCTCACCCCCGCGCGTCAGCCCTCCTGCCCCAGGCGACGAACAGGGTGATCAGCGGCGGCACAAGGATCACCGACAGCACCACCTTGGTCACCATCTGCCCGCCCATCAGGCCGAGGATCTCGCGCTCGCCGTAGAAGCTGATGGTGATGAACATGACGGTGTCGGCGATCTGGCTGACGATGCTGGCGATCATGCCGCGCAGCCAGACGAAGCGGCCGACGCCGCCGCCCTTGAGCTTGTCGAAGATCAGCACGTTGAGCGTCTGCGAGAGGCCGTAGGAGATCAGCCCGGCGATCATCATCCGCGCGCCCTGTCCCACCACGATCGGGAAGGCCTCGACCGCCGGCGGGTACATGCCGGGGTCGGTCGGCAGCGCGAGCACCAGCCGGATCAGCAGCGCCGAGGCGATCAACGGCAGGAAGCCCCAGCGCACCAACGCGTCGGCGGCGGCGCGGCCGTGCAGCTCGGCCACCGCGCTCGCCATCACCACCAGCAGCAGGAAGGCGAAGATCCCCGCCTCCACCGCGAGCGGCCCCAGCGCCACCTGCTTCACCCCCAGCACGCCGGCGATGCAGACCATGCCGCCGTAGAAGATCGAGAGGATGAAGAGCGAGCGCGCAGGCACGCTGGCCGGGGTCGAAGGCGGAGAGGCGTCCATGGACGCCTGCTACCGGCTTTATTGCAGGAGCGAAAGAGCGCTTGACCGCGCCGGGCGCCGCGCCATGGTGGCGCTTTCGGGCGGGCGGGGAACCTCTCTTTCATGACCAAATGGCTGACCGGCCTGGCCGGCATCGCGCTGATCCTGCTGGTGGCGGTGGCGCTGTCGTCGGACCGCCGCGCGATCCGCCCGCGCGTCGTCGGCGCGGCGTTCGCCCTGCAGGCCGCGATCGCCGTGCTGGTGCTCTACGTGCCCTGGGGCCGGACGGTGCTCGCCGGACTGTCGGCGGGCGTGTCGAGCCTGCTCGGCTATGCCCAGTCGGGTACCGACTTCCTGTTCGGATCGCTGGTCAAGCCCGAGATCGGCGGCACCAGCTTCGCGCTCGCCGCGCTGCCGGTGATCATCTTCTTCGCCTCGCTGGTCTCGATCCTCTATTATCTCGGCATCATGCAGGCGGTGATCCGCTGGGTCGGCGGCGCGATCGAGAAGGTGACCGGCGTCTCCAAGGTCGAATCGCTGTGCGCCGCCGCCAACATCTTCGTCGGGCAGAGCGAATCGCCGCTGGTCATCCGTCCCTATCTGGCCGGCCTCGCCCCGCACCAGATGTTCGCGGTGATGACCACCGGCATGGCCGGGGTCGCGGGCACCATCCTCGCCGCCTATGCGGCGATGGGGATCAGCATCGACCTGCTGCTCGCCGCCAGCTTCATGGCGGCGCCGGGCGGGCTGCTGATGGCCAAGATCATCATGCCCGACCCCCGCGTCCCCGAGGGCGAGCTGCCGCTCGGCGACGATCCCGCCGAGGAGGCGATCGTCCTTGCCGAGGCGCACGAGGCGGAGGAACGCCCCGCCAACATCATCATGGCGGCGTCGCAGGGCGCCCAGACCGGCGTGCGGATCGCGGTCGCGGTCGGCGCGATGGTGCTGTCCTTCGTCGCGCTGGTCGCGCTCGCCAACGGGCTGCTCGGCGTCGCAGGCGGCTGGTTCGGCTATCCGGCGTTGAGCTTCCAGCAATTGCTCGGCTTCGTCTTCGCGCCGGTGATGTACCTGCTCGGCATCCCGTGGGAACAGGCGCAGGTGGCGGGCGGCCTGTTCGGCGAGAAGATCGTCCTCAACGAATTCGTCGCCTATATCCACCTGGGCCAGATCAAGGCGACGCTCGACGCGCACAGCCTGGCGGTCACCACCTTCGCGCTGTGCGGCTTCGCCAACTTCTCCTCGATCGCGATCCAGATGGCGTCTGCGGGCAGCCTCGCTCCCAATCAGCGCCCGGTGATCGCCCGGCTCGGCATCAAGGCGCTGATCGCGGGCAGCCTCGCCAATCTGATGTCGGCCGCCCTGGCGGGACTGTTGCTGCCGAACTGACGACGAGCCGAGGAACCTTTTCGCCTCCTCCGCGCGTTTCGACCGGACCGTACCGCGGGAGCGATCCGATGAAGGCAGCTTGGGCGATCGGTGGGGCATTCATCTTGTCGGCGCCGATCATGGCGCTGCCGACCCGCTGGTCGGCCGAAGCCGACGTTGCACGTTACCTGGTCGGCGACCTCGGCCGGCGCGGCAGCCATGTGCTGATCGCCTGCCCTGCCGACGGCTCCCCCGCCATCCAGGTCGCGATCGCCGGTGCCGGTGCGCCGCCCGGCAGCGACGTCGGCTTCCGTTCCGGCGACCGCACCGTGGTCATGCATGCCGACGGCGACGGGATGATCGCCACCCGCGACCACGCCAATGCCGCCGCCTTCGGTGCGCTGTGGCGCGCGATCCGCGCGGGGGACCGGCTCGACATCGGCTTCACCAACGGCGTCTCGGCGAGCCTGCCGCTGAAGGGCGAGGCGCGCGCGCTGCCGGCGGCGCCGTGCGACACCTGATCTCCCTCCCCTGAAAAGGGGGATGAAGAGCGCTACGCCGCCTTCATCGCGCGTTGGCGGCGGCGCTGGACCGACGATCCAAGGCCGATCGCCTCGCGATATTTGGCGACGGTGCGGCGGGCGAGGTCGAAGCCCTTGTCCTTGAGCAGCTCCACCAGCTTGTCGTCCGACAATATGTCGTCGCCCTCGGCGGCGATCAGCTTGGCGATCTGGCTCTTCACCGCCTCGGCCGAGACCGCGTCACCGCCGTCGGCCGCCGCGACCCCGCTGGTGAAGAAATATTTGAGCTCGTGCAGCCCGCGCTCGCACATCAGATATTTGTTCGAGGTGACCCGGCTGATCGTCGATTCGTGCATGCCGATGGCGTCGGCCACCGCCTTCAGCGTCAGCGGGCGGAGATGCTCGACACCGTGGAGGAAGAAGGCCTCCTGCTGCTTGACGATCTCGCGCGCGACCTTGACGATCGTCCGCGCGCGCTGGTCGAGCGCCTTGACCAGCCAGTTGGCCGAGGCGAGGCATTCGCCGAGCCACGCCTTGCTGCCCTTGTCCTGCGGCCCGCCCGACAGCTCGGCATAATAGGCCCGGTTGACGATCAGCCGCGGCAGCGTCGCCGCATTGAGCTCGATCGCCCAGCCGCCGCCGGTGCGGCGGACGAAGATGTCGGGGGTGACCGGCGCGGGCGGCTCGCCGCCGAAGCGCAGGCCCGGCTTCGGATCATAGTCGCGGAGCTCGCGGATCATGTCCGCCATGTCCTCCTCGTCGACTCCACAGAGTCGGCGGAGCTGCGGGATCGCGCCGCGCGCGAGCAGGTCGAGATTGTCGATCAGCTTGGCCATCGCCGGATCGTAGCGATCGGCCTCTTTCGCCTGGAGTGCGATGCATTCGGCCAGCGAGCGTGCGCCGACCCCGGTCGGATCGAGCGTCTGGATCACCCCCAGCACCCGCTCGACATGGAACAGCGGCACGTCGAGCGCCTGGGCGATCTCGAAGGTCTGGCCCTCGAAATAACCGGCCTCGTCGATCAGGTCGATGATCCGCGCGGCGATCGCCAGTTCGAACCCGTCGAGCAGTTCGCCTGCCTGCGCCGTCAGATGATCGTGGAGCGAGAGCGTCGCCGTCGCATAATCGTCGAGCCCGCGCCCCTCGTCGACGCCGCCGCCCGCGACACCGTCCATCCCCAGGCTGCCGTCCATCCCGCGCGGACTGTCGGCGGCGCTGTCATGGTGGAAGGTCTCGGCCGTATAATCCACGTCGAGCGGCGCGTCGGCGAGTGCGTCGCCGGCCTCGACCAGCCGGTCGGCGGTCGGGCCATCCTCGTCGAAGCCGTCGCTGCGGATGCCGTCTCCGTCAAACCCGTCTCCATCGAAGACCTCGTCGGCACCGGGCGCCTCGTCACGCTCGCCCGCCTCGCCGCCGCCGGCCTCGAGCAGCGGGTTCTTCTCGATCTCCTCGGCGATGAACGCCTCGACCTCGAGATTGGACAGCGCCAGCAGCTTGATCGCCTGCTGGAGCTGCGGCGTCATCACCAGCGACTGGCTCTGCCGAAGGTCGAGGCGGGGACCGAGCGCCATGGCTACAGGGCCGAGGTGGGGAAGCGCCGCATCGCGCTCAGAGCGAGAAGCCCTCGCCCAGATAGAGGCGGCGGACGTTCGGGTCCGCGACCAGCGCGGCGGGGCTGCCCTGGAACAGCACCTTGCCGTCGTAGATGATGCAGGCGCGGTCGACGATGTCGAGCGTCTCGCGGACATTATGGTCGGTGATCAGCACGCCGATGTCGCGGCGCTTGAGATCGCGGACCAGCTCGCGGATGTCGGAGATCGAGATCGGATCGATGCCGGCGAACGGCTCGTCGAGCAGCATGATCGACGGGTCGGCGGCCAGTGCGCGGGCGATCTCGCAGCGGCGACGCTCGCCGCCCGACAGTGCCATGGCGGCCGAATCGCGCAAATGGCTGAGGTGGAACTCGCCGAGCAGCGAATCGAGCCGCTGGACGCGCTGCGCCTTGTCGGGTTCCACCAGCTCGAGCACCGCCATGATGTTCTGGCTGACGGTCAGGCCGCGGAAGATCGAGGTTTCCTGCGGCAGATAACCGAGGCCGAGGATCGCGCGGCGGTACATCGGCAGGGTGGTGATGTCATCGCCGTCGAGCAGGATGCGCCCGGCGTCGGGCTTGACCAGCCCCATCACCGAATAGAAGCAGGTCGTCTTGCCCGCGCCGTTCGGGCCGAGCAGGCCGACCACCTCCCCGCGCGCGACGTCGAGCGAGATATCGGTCAGCACCTGCCGCTTGTCGTAGGTCTTGGCGATCGACACGACCGAAAGGCCGCGCACGGCACCGGTGCCGTCGGGACCGGCGGGGCGTTCGAGCGTGGCGGTGTCGTTCATGGCTGGGCGTTTCCCGCAGTCGATATTATCCGGCGCTAGTTAGCGAAAGCCGCCGCCCATGGAAACTGGCAAGCTTCGTGCATGGCCTTTTTGGGGGCGGCGAGTTGCCGAAATGAGACGATCCGCTGCGGCCGGGCCGCGCGGCGGCCCGGAACTCAGTTGCCGGTCTTGCGCGGCGGCGGCGTGAAACGCCCGGTGACGCGGCCGCCCGCCCCGCCGCCCTCGAGCGACGCCGCGCCGCTGTTGAGGTTGAGGACCAGGCGGTTGCCGCGCGTCTCGCCCTTGCCGGCACGGACGATGACGACGTTGCCGATCATCGTCACCAGCCGGGTGCGCAGGTCGTAGATCGCATATTGCGAGCGGGCATTCTCGGTCGAGGTGGTCAGCACGACTCCGCCCGACGCGTCCATCCGCGTCACCTCGGTCTGGGCGGCCGAGGTATAGGCGATCGTCAGCCTGGCCGCGCGCAGCCGCATGTCGCCCTGCTTGACGTCGACATTGCCGGTCAGCACCGCGCGGTCGGCGCGGTCCTGCAGCTCGATCCGGTCGGCGGCGAAATCCACCGGCGCGTTCGAATCATGCTGCTTCAGCGCGTTGACGGTCTGCGCGCCGGCCAGCGCGGCCGTTCCGGCCAGCACCGAGATCAGCAGCGATTTCGCCAGCACCGCACGCCCCATCACCGCTGACCTCCGACCTTCGCGCCGACTCTCGCCCCGGCCTGGGGCTTGGGCGCTGCCTTGGCCTGTCGCTGATCGATATGCAAGCGGGCTCGGCCTTCCAGCACGACGATCCGCTTGTTGAGATCGGCGGTGAAGCGGTCGCCCGAGAAGGTGCCGATGTTCATCCGGCCGTCGACCGGGCCCTGGCTCGCAACCTGGCGGGTCTTGAGATCGATGCCGACGTCGCGCGTCTCGATATTGTAGCCGTCGGCCGAGCGCAGATGGACCGGTCCGTCGATCGCCACCTTCTCGCTGTCCATGTCGTAGCGGCCGTGCCCGGCGACGATCTTCGCCGGCCCTTCGGGAAGCTGGATCTCGGCGGCGAGCTGCTGGAGCCGCACCACCGGGTCGCGCGAGGTCGCCTGCACCGCCGAGCCGGCAGTGAGCTGGAAGGGCTGGCCCTTCGAATCCTGGCCGCGATAGGTGGCGGTGGTCACCCGCATCCGCTCGCGCGCCACCTCGACCCGGTCCTTCGACAGGACGAAGCTGATGTCGCGGCCGACCGTCAGCGGCGCGAGCGCGAGCAGCACGACCAGCACGCCGATCGCGACCGGCAGCAGGATCCGCAGGATCGCGATCACCCGGTCGTGGCTGCTGCCGCTGGCGGCCCAGAGCTGGCGCTCGCTGCGGACGCGGTCGGCGAGTTCGGACATTCTGTTCAGGGCCTCCGGCAGTCGGCACCAGCCCGCGCCGCCACCCGACCGCCCGGACATGATATCCTATGGGCGGTCGGGTGGGTGCGCGGGCCGGTGCCGGGTCCGCTATAGCGGACCATGTCGCACGACATCAAACATGCGCGAAGATGTCGATCTCCGGCCAGCCGGCGAGGTCGAGCTCGGCGCGGGCAGGCAGGAAGTCGAAACAGGCCTGGGCCAGCGCGGTCCGTCCCTCGCGCGCCAGCCGCTCGTCGAGGATCGTCCGCATCGCATGGAGGTAGCGGACGTCCGAGGCGGCATAGTCCTTCTGCGCGTCGGTCAGGTCGGGCGCGCCCCAGTCGGACGACTGCTGCTGCTTCGACACCTCCTGGCCGAGCAGCTCGCGCACCAGCTCCTTGAGGCCGTGGCGGTCGGTATAGGTGCGGACCAGCCGCGACGCGGTCTTGGTGCAATAGACCGGCGCGGCCATCACCCCGATATAATGCCTGATCGCCGCGAGGTCGAAACGCGCGAAATGGTAGAGCTTGAGCCGGGCCGGATCGGCGAGCACCGCGCGCAGGTTCGGCGCGGCATAGTCGCTGCCGGGCGCGAAGCGGACCAGATGCTCGTCGCCGCGCCCGTCGGAGATCTGAACGAGGCAGAGCCGGTCGCGCGGGGTGATCAGCCCCATCGTCTCGGTGTCGACCGCGACCGGGCCGGGGCCGAGCGCGTCGGCGGGCAGGTCTTCCTGATGGAGATGGACTGTCATCGCGCCGCCATAAAGCCCGGCCGGGCCGAGGGCAATCCATAAGCCCGATCCGGGAGACCGGGTCTACCGACTCACCCGGCCTTCCGCCGTCGGGCGTTGCGCTGGATCATGTTGAGCGCCTCGACCGCCGCGGAGAAGGCCATGGCGGCGTAGATATAGCCCTTCGGCACATGGACGCCGAAGCCCTCGGCGATCAGCGTCATGCCGATCATGAACAGGAAGGCGAGCGCCAGCATCACGATCGTCGGGTTGCGCTCGATGAAGCGCGACAGCGGGCCCGCCGCGGTCATCATCGCCGCGACCGCCGCGATCACCGCGACGAACATGATCGGGACATGGTCGGTCATGCCGACCGCGGTGATGATCGAATCGATCGAGAAGACCAGGTCGAGCAGGATGATCTGGACGATCGCCGCGCCGAAGCCGAGTCCGGCGCGCTTCGCGTCGAACAACTCTCCCTCGTCGTCCTGGTCGACATTGTGGTGGATCTCCTTGGTCGCCTTCCAGACGAGGAACAGTCCGCCCGCGATCAGGATGATGTCGCGCCACGACAGCGGCTGGCCGAACAGCTCCATGATCGGACGGGTCAACGTGACGATGAAGGCGATCAGGCTGAGCAGCACGAGACGGAGGCCGAGCGCGAGACCGATGCCGATCATCCGCGCGCGGGGGCGCTGCGCCTCGGGCAGGCGGTTGGTGAGGATCGAGATGAAGATCAGGTTGTCGATGCCCAGCACCACCTCCATCGTCACCAGCGCGGCGAGCGCGGCCCAATTGGCGGGATCGGCGAAGATGGCGGCGATGTCGGGCATGATGTCCTTGATGGGCTTTGCTTGGGGAAGGATCCGGCCGTGTCCCGGTACGGATTCGACCGGCCGCGACTCGGAAGCGGATTTGCCGACGCTAAACGCGAATCGGGGCGCTGCGGAGCACCGAAGCCGTCAGAAAATACGGTTACATGCTCATTCCGGCGGTCGATTCCACCCGATCGACGCGTTCAGGGCCGGTACAGCACCATTAAACCGCTCGCTCACCGGGAATATTTGCTTTATGTCTTTTGTTTGGCGCGTCTGATTTTTGCGCGCCGGAAGGATGATGGACCCACGCCCGGTGCCCCGTCCTTTCGATGCATGGGGCGAGATTCGGGAAGAACTGCAAGGCATGGGTTTCGATAGAGGGAAGCGCGGTCCGCGCGGCGGCGGCAGGGACAAGCGCGACGGCTTCGGTGACGAAAGTTACGGCGGCTATGGTGGTGGCGGTTTCGGCGGTGACCGCTTCGGCGGCGGCGGCGGTTACGGCGGTGGCGGCGATCGCTTCGGCGGTGGCGGCGGTTATGGCGGCGGCGGCGATCGCTTCGGCGGTGGCGGCGGCGGCGGCGGTTTCCGTGGCGGCGGTGGCGGCTTCGGCGGCGGCGGCGGTCGCGGCGGCATGCCCGCCCAGGTGATTGGCGAAGGCAAGGGCGTCGTCAAATTCTTCAACGGGCAGAAGGGCTTCGGCTTCATCGTCCGTGACGATGGCGGCGAGGACGTGTTCGTGCACATCTCGGCGGTCGAGCAGGCGGGCCTCACCGGCCTCGCCGAAGGCCAGCCGCTGGAGTTCACGCTCGTCGATCGCGGCGGCCGCGTCTCGGCAACCGATCTCAAGATCGAGGGCGAACCGCTCCCGGTCGAGGATCGCGGTCCGCGTCCTGCGGCCGGCGGCCCGGCCCGTCAGCTCACCGGCGAGAAGGCGAGCGGCACGGTCAAGTTCTTCAACGCGATGAAGGGCTTCGGCTTCATCCAGCGCGACGACGGACAGCCCGATGCCTTTGTGCACATCTCGGCGGTCGAACGCGCCGGCATGACCAACCTCAACGAAGGCGACCGGCTCGAGTTCGAGCTGGAGGTCGATCGTCGCGGCAAGTACGCGGCGGTGAACCTCACCCCGCTCGGCTGAGCGGGGCGCTTCGGCGAACGAAAGGCCCGGCTTCCCATGGGGAGGCCGGGCTTTTTCTTTGCCTCCCCGTCATCCGATATTTGGATCGTCATCCCGGCGGAAGCCGGGATCTTCCCTGCCTTTTCCGCTGCGGCGAGAAGGACATAAGGAAGGGAGATTCCCGCTTTCGCTGGAATGACGGGAGGAGGTGAGAGAGCCTCAGCCCTTCGCCACGAACGTCAGCGCCGCGCCGTTCATGCAATAGCGCTGGCCGGTCGGCGGCGGGCCGTCGTCGAAGACATGGCCGAGATGGCCGCCACAGCGGTGGCAGCTCACCGCGGTGCGTGGCACGCCGATCTTATAGTCGGTGCTGGTGTCGACCGCGCGCGGCAGCGGCCGCCAGAAGCTGGGCCAGCCGGTACCGCTGTCGAACTTGGTGGCCGAGCTGAACAGCGGCAGCACGCAGCCCGCGCACAGGAAGGTGCCGGCACGATGCTCCTTGTTGAGCGGGCTGGTGAAGGCGCGCTCGGTCGCTTCCTCGCGGAGCACGGCATAGGCGAGCGGGCTCAGCCGCTTGCGCCATTCGGCGTCGCTCAGCGTGAAGGCATAGGCCCGCTTCGGCGCCGAGAAGGCCCGGCCGGCGATGATCGCCGTGACCGCGGCCGCCATCCCCGCGCCCAGCAATGTGCGTCGATCGACCGTCATCACCCTGCTCCTTTCACTGCAATGTGGGGACGGAGAAGATACGCGGCAACCTTGGCCCTGGTTACGGAGGAGAACATCGCCAGCGAGAGCCGGCATGACGAAACATTGGGTTTTGGCCGCGACCCTTCTAGATTCACCGGAAATGACCGACGACCCCATCTCCCTGCGCGAGGCGATCCGGGACGAGGCGTTGAAGCTGGGCTTCACCGCCTGCGGCTTCGCGCGCGCCGACGCCGCGCCCGAGAGCGCGGCCCGGCTCGATGCGTGGCTGGCGACGGGCGCGCACGGGTCGATGGAGTGGATGGAAGCGCGTAAGGGCGAGCGCGCCCGGCCCCAGGGGCTGTGGCCCGAGGCGCGCAGCCTGATCATGCTCGGCATGAGCTACGCCCCGCGCGAGGACCCGATGCGGCTGGCGGATGCACCCGGCATCGGCCGCATCTCGGTCTATGCGCAGGGCACCGACTATCATGACGTCGTCAAGAAGGCGCTCAAGCATCTCGCCCGCTGGCTGGTCGATCGGGCGGGGGGCGCACTCAAGGTGTTCGTCGACACCGCGCCGGTGATGGAAAAGCCGCTGTCGGCGGCGGCCGGGATCGGCTGGCAGGGCAAGCACAGCAATCTCGTTTCGCGCGAGCATGGCAGCTGGCTGTTCCTCGGCGCGATCATGACCAGCCTCGAGCTGCCCCCCGACGATCCGCACGACGATCGCTGCGGAAGCTGCTCCGCCTGCCAGGCGGCCTGCCCCACCGACGCCTTCCCGCGCCCCTATGTCGTCGATGCGCGGCGCTGCATCTCCTATCTGACGATCGAGCATAAGGGGCCGATCCCGGCCGAATTCCGCGCGCCGATCGGCAATCGCATCTATGGCTGCGACGATTGCCTGGCGGTCTGCCCATGGAACAAATTCGCCGAGGCCGCCGCCGCCAACCGCGCCTTCGCCGCGCGCGCCGAACTCGCCGCGCCCGAGCTGGAGGACCTGCTCGGCCTCGACGACGCCGGCTTCCGCGCGGTGTTCGCGGGATCGCCGATCAAGCGGATCGGGCGCGACCGGATGCTGCGCAACGCGCTGATCGCCGCCGGCAACAGCGGGCTGGCGAGGCTGCTGCCACCGATCATGGCGCTGCTCGACGATCCTGCGCCGGTGGTGCGCGGCGCTGCGGTCTGGGCCCTCGGCCGGCTCGATCCGGCCGGTTTCGCCACCGAGCGGGCGACCCGCCGCGCCGACGAAAAGGATTCGGACGTCGCCGCCGAATGGGACGCGGAGATTGCGGCCGCGCCCGCCGCCCGATAACAGGCGGCCCCGAAGAGAGTCGGAGGGAACAGCATGGACATCATCGGAGTCGTCGGGGCGGGGCAGATGGGCGCGGGGATCGCGCAGATCGCAGCCCAGGCGGGGTTGAAGGTGCTGCTGTCGGACGTGTCGGTCGAGGTCGCCGCCAAGGGCAAGGCCGGGATCGTCAAGCTGCTCGACAAGGCGGTCGAGCGCGGCAAGCTCGACGCCGGCAAGCGCGACGCCGCCGTCGACCTGATCGAGCCGATCGGCGACCTGTCCGCGATGCGCGCCGCCGACCTGATCATCGAGGCCGCGACCGAGCGGGAGGCGATCAAGCGCACGATCTTCGAGAATATCGGCAAGGTGCTCGCCCCCCACGCGATCCTCGCCACCAACACCTCGTCGATCTCGATCACCCGGCTCGCCCAGGCGTCGACCGATCCGGCGCGCTTCATCGGCATGCACTTCTTCAACCCGGTGCCGCTGATGCCGCTGCTCGAACTGATCAAGGGCCTCGCCACCAGCCCGGAGGCGGTCGAAGCCGCCGAGGAATTCGGCCGCCGCACCGGCAAGACGACGATCCTCGCCGCCGACAGCCCCGGCTTCGTCGTCAACCGCATCCTGCTGCCGCTGCTCAACGAAGCTTTCTTCGCGGTGGGCGAGAGGCTCGCCTCGATCCCCGACATCGATGCCGGCGTGAAGCTGGGCCTCGGCCATCCGATGGGCCCGCTGACGCTGGCCGACATGATCGGCCTCGACACGCTGATGGAGGTGCTCCGCGTGCTGCAGTCCGATTTCGGCGATCCCAAATATCGCCCCGCCCCGATCCTGTCGAAGCTGGTCGAGGCCGGCTGGCTCGGCCGCAAGACCGGCAAGGGCTTCTACGACTATTCGGGCGAGACCCCGGTCCCGAGCTTCTGAGGACGGAACGACCCGCCATGGCCGACCCGATCGCCTACAAGGTTCTGCTCGCCGACGAGATGGCCCGGCTCGAAGCCGACGGCCGTTTCGCCGGCGCACCGGTCGACTTGGCCGACGGCTATATCCACCTGTCGACCGCGGCCCAGCTGGACGAGACGGTCGCGAAGCATTTCGCCGGCAAGGAGGGGTTGTTCGTCGCCGCCGTCGACCTGTCCGCGTTCGGCGACGCGCTGCGCTGGGAACCGTCGCGCGGCGGTGCGCTGTTCCCGCACCTCTATGCGGTGCTGACGCTGGACAGCGTGGTCGCCTACGGCCCGCTGGAGCGCGACGAGGACGGCGCGATCAGGCTGCCGGTGGCGGGGTAACCGAGGATCGGCCCCCCGGCGGAGGCCGGGGCCTCAGGAGAGGAGCGCCACCAACTCTCCCGAGATTCCGGCCTCCGCCGGAATGACGAGGAAAGTTGGCGAGCGAAGAGCCGGGACCTACGCCTCTTTCCGCAGCACCCGATCAGCCACCCATCCCATAGGCAGGCCGACGCAGACCAGGTGGGAGAAGAGCGCGTTGCCGACGTCCCAGGCGCCGGTGCGCGGGAACAGTTCGGGCCAGCGCAGCGGCAGGACGATCCAGTACATCACCAGATAGAGGCCGAGCCCGTAGAGCGTGCCCCACAGCAGCGGCCGCCGCAGGATGAAGGGCAGCAGGCTCGCCGCGATCATGAAGACGGTCACCATCACCGTCATCAGCGCATAATGGACGATCAGCCCGGCCAACGCGACCGGTACGCTCGCCCCCTGGAGCATCGGATCGCCGAACGGACCCGCAGCGACGCCCTGCAGCACCCGGAGCGGCCCGACGCCCTTGACCGCGCTGAACGCGAAAGCACTGAGCAGATCGAGCGAGCCCGACAGGGCGGTCGCGGTGACAATCGCGCGGGTGATGGGTCGCATGCCCTGTCTTCCTCTCCCCTGTTGCCGGGACAGCCTACACCCCCCGCCCCCCGCCCGGGCAAGGATTTTCTCAGCTCATCCGGTAGGGCACCACGTCGCGCCGGTCGGCGTCGACCTCGATCGGCCGGCCGGCCGGCGGGAAGGCGCGCTGGTCGCAATGCTCGCGCGGGCACAGCCGGCACGAGATGCCGATCGGCGTGACCGCCCCCGGATTGCCGAGATCGAGCGCATCGGCATAGATGAAGTCGCGGGCATGCTCGACCTCGCAGCCGAGCGCGACGGCGAAGCGGCGTGGCGCGCGGGTGAAACTGCCCGACGGCTTGACCAGCCCCTTCGCCATCTGGACGTAGCGCACCCCGTCCGGCATCTCGGCGAGCTGGACGAGGATGCGGTCGGGGATCGCCACCGCCTCGTGCACGATCCACAGCGGGCAGGCGCCGCCGAAGCGGGCGAATTGCAGCCGGGTCGCCGAATGACGCTTGGTGATGTTGCCGGCCATGTCGACCCGGCAGAAGAAGAAGGGGATACCGCGCTCGGCCGGGCGCTGGAGCGTCGACAGCCGGTGGCACGCCTGCTCGAAGCTTACCCCGAAGCGCTGGCACAGCCGGTCGATGTCGTGGCGCAACCCGCGCGCGGTGTCGCGGAAGCGGCGATAGGGCATCAGCAGCGCCCCCGCCGCATAGTTGGCGAGGCCGACCGAGAGCAGCGGGAAAGCCTCCGCCGCGCGGAACCGCGCCTCCGCGGCGACCGAGGCGATCTCGCGGTCGAGTTCGAGCTGGACGAGCTGGTGCGCCATCATGAAGCGGCGCGTCTCGGGGGGCTGCGCCGATCCGATCGTCAGCAGCCCCCGCGCCCGGTCGAAGCGGCGCAACATGCCGCCGCCGTCGTCGGCCGCGGTGACGATGTCGACCCCGTGGCGATGCTTGAGCGCATGCGCGATCAGCGCCTCGGGCAGCGGCTCGGCGTCGAGATCGTCGGCCAGCGCCTCGGCGGCACGATCGATCGGGTCGACATAATTGCCCTCCTCATGGAACCAGTCGCGCACCTCCTCCCATGGCAGCCGGTCGTCGCCGGGGACGCCGCTGGCGATCCGGTCGTCGACGAGCTGGAGCCGTTCCTCGGCCCGGCGCCAGGCATCGTGGAGACGCACGAACTGATCGGCGAAGACCGGTTGCTGCTCGACCATGCGGTGGAGCATCTGCGGCCCGACCTCGGCGGTTGCGAACAGCGGATCGGCGAACGCCTCGCGCAGCGTCGCCAGCCGCCGCTCGGCGTCGCCGGCGGTGTCGCGGTTCCAGTCGATCGGGAAGGCCTTGGCGAACGCCTCCCCCACCGCCGGGGTGATCGGCCGGTCGTCATTCTCGAGCTGCGACAGATAGGAGACCGACAGCCCGACGCGCGCCGCCATCGCCGCCTGGCCAAGCCCGACCCGCTGCCGCAGCGCGCGCAGCTCGTGCCCCGCGAAGAGGCGCGTTCCGGTGCGTCGTGCCATGGCCTCCGTCCCTCCGAGCGTCAATTTTGCAAATAGGGACTTCGCAAGTCCGCAAGTTCACATTTGCCTTATCGCGCAAAGCTTGAAAAGGGGGCCGGATCAAATATCCCAAGGAGCCTATGGTCCTATGCTGGCGATCCTGCAGAAGCTCGAGGAGAAGCGCGCGGCGGCGCGGCTCGGCGGCGGCGAGAAGCGCATCGAGGCGCAGCACCGCAAGGGCAAGCTGACCGCCCGCGAGCGCATCGAGGTGCTGCTCGATCCCGACAGCTTCGAGGAGCTCGACATGTATGTCGAGCACAACTGCACCGATTTCGGCATGGAAGCCGAGCATATCCCCGGCGACGGCGTCGTCACCGGATCGGGCACGGTCAATGGCCGCCTCGTCTTCGTCTTCAGCCAGGACTTCACGGTCTATGGCGGTGCGCTCAGCGAACGCCACGCGCAGAAGATCTGCAAGATCATGGACATGGCGATGAAGGTCGGCGCGCCGGTGATCGGCCTCAACGATTCGGGCGGCGCCCGCATCCAGGAGGGCGTCGCCTCCCTGGGCGGCTATGCCGAAGTGTTCCAGCGCAACATCCTGGCGTCGGGCGTCATCCCGCAGATCAGCGTGATCATGGGGCCTTGCGCGGGCGGCGCGGTCTATTCGCCGGCGATGACCGACTTCATCTTCATGGTGAAGGACAGCTCGTTCATGTTCGTCACCGGTCCCGATGTGGTCAAGACCGTCACCAACGAGGTGGTGACGCAGGAGGAGCTGGGCGGCGCCGTCACCCACACCACCAAGACCTCGGTCGCCGACAACGCCTTCGACAACGACATCGAAGCGCTGCTGTCGGTGCGCGAATTCGTCGACTTCCTGCCGCTGTCGAACCGGCACGACCTGCCCGAGCGGCCGACCGACGATCCCTGGGACCGCACCGAGCCGAGCCTCGACACGCTGATCCCCGACAGCGCGACCAAGCCCTACGACATGAAGGAACTGATCGCGAAGGTCGTCGACGAAGGCGACTTCTTCGAGGTCCAGCCGAACCATGCCGGCAACATCGTGATCGGCTTCGGCCGGATCGAAGGCCGTCCGGTCGGCATCGTCGCCAACCAGCCGATGGTGCTGGCGGGCTGCCTCGACATCAACTCGTCGAAGAAGGCGGCGCGCTTCGTTCGCTTCTGCGATGCGTTCGACATCCCGATCGTCACCTTCGTCGACGTGCCCGGCTTCCTGCCCGGCACCGCGCAGGAGCATAACGGCATCATCAAGCATGGCGCCAAGCTGCTGTTCGCCTATGGCGAGGCGACCGTTCCGAAGATCACCGTCATCACCCGCAAGGCCTATGGCGGCGCCTATGACGTGATGGCGTCGAAGCATCTGCGCGGCGACCTCAACTATGCCTGGCCGACCGCCGAGATCGCGGTGATGGGGGCCAAGGGCGCGGTCGAGATCATCTTCCGCAAGGACATCGGCGACGCCGAGAAGATCGCCCAGCGGACCAAGGAATATGAGGACCGCTTCGCCAACCCGTTCGTGGCGGCGTCGAAGGGCTTCATCGACGAGGTGATCATGCCGCATTCGACCCGTCGGCGGATCGCGCTCGGCCTGCGCAAGCTGCGCAACAAGAGCCTCGAGAATCCCTGGAAGAAGCACGACAACATTCCGCTCTGAGCAGAGAAGCGCGGACCCCAGCAGCAGGAACCCTTTCATGGCCCAGATCCAAGACATCTACATCGTCGGCGCCGCGCGGACCGCGATCGCCGATTTCGGCGGCGCGCTGAAGGACGTTCCCCCCGCCGAGCTCGGCGTGATCGTCGCCAAGGCCGCGCTGGAGCGCGCCGGACTCGAACCCGGCGACGTGCAGAATGTGGTGATGGGCCAGGTGATGCCGACCGAGCCGCGCGATGCCTATCTGGCGCGCATGGTCGGCGTGAACGCCGGCGTGCCGATCGAGACCCCGGCGCTGACCCTCAACCGGCTGTGCGGTTCGGGCGTCGAGGCGATCGTCACCGGCGCCAAGGCGATGGTGCTGGGCGAGTCGGACATCGTCCTCGCCGGAGGCGCCGAGGTGATGAGCCGCGTCCCCCATGTCGTGAAGGGCGCGCGCTGGGGCACCAAGATGGGCAATGTCGAGATGACCGACGGCCTGATCGAGGCGCTGAGCGATCCGTTCGACAAGGTCCATATGGGCATCACCGCCGAGAATGTCGCCGAACGCTACCAGATCACCCGCGAGGCGCAGGACGCGCTGGCGCTGCAGGGCCACCAGCGCGCCGCCAGGGCGATCGCCGAGGGCCGCTTCAAGGATCAGATCGTCCCGGTCGAGGTGAAGACCCGCAAGGGTGTCGTCGCGTTCGACACCGACGAGCATGTCCGTAGCGACGTCTCGGCCGAGGAGCTGGCCAAGCTCCGTCCCGTCTTCAAGAAGGACGGCACCGTCACCGCCGCCAATGCCAGCGGCATCAACGACGGCGCGGCGATGGTCGTGCTGGCGACCAAGAAGGCGGTCGACGCCAAGGGGCTGAAGCCGCTCGCGAAGATCCTGAGCTGGGGCCATGCCGGGGTCGAGCCGCTCTACATGGGCGTCGGCCCGATCAAGGCGGTGCCGATCGCGCTGGAGCGCGCGGGCCTGACCCTGGCCGATATCGACGTGATCGAGGCGAACGAGGCGTTCGCCGCGCAGGCCTGCGCGGTGGCGCAGGAGCTCGGCTTCGATCCCGACAAGGTCAACCCGAACGGGTCGGGCGTCGCGCTCGGCCATCCGGTCGGCGCGACCGGCGCGATCCTGACGGTCAAGACCGTCTATGAGCTGGAGCGC
Source organism: Rhizorhabdus histidinilytica (assembly GCF_900167915.1). Taxonomy (GTDB): domain Bacteria; phylum Pseudomonadota; class Alphaproteobacteria; order Sphingomonadales; family Sphingomonadaceae; genus Rhizorhabdus; species Rhizorhabdus histidinilytica. The sequence goes on from NZ_FUYM01000006.1 coordinate 329,089, forward strand.
ATCGGCGGCCGCTACGGCCTGATCACCATGTGCATCGGCGGCGGCCAGGGCATCGCCATGGTGGTGGAGCGCTGCGCATGAAGCTCGGCCGGCTCAACCATGTCGGGGTCGCCACCCCGTCGATCGAGAAGAGCATCGCCTTCTACCGCGACGTGATGGGCGCCGAGGTGATCCGCGAGCCGTTCGACCTGCCCGCGCAGGGCGTGAAGGTCTGCTTCGTCGACACGCCGAACAGCCAGATCGAGCTGATCGAGCCGCTCGGCGAATCCTCCCCGATCGCCGGCTTCCTCGCCAAGAATCCGGACGGCGGCCAGCACCATATCTGCTATGAAGTGCCCGATATCCACGCCGCCAAGGCCTGGTTCGAGGGCAAGGGCGCGCGCGTGCTGGGCGAGCCGCGCATCGGCGCGCACGGCACGCTGATCTTCTTCGTCCACCCGCGCGACATGGGCGGGGTGCTGACCGAGATCATGGAAACCCCGCGACCCGGCGTCAGCCACTGACGGCGCCCCTGAGGTTCGGAAGGAAGCAGCGATGAGCGACGACAAGCCCGATCTGGCCCGCTGGGAGGCCGCCGCCGCCAAGGAGGTCAAGGGCAAGGACCTGACCTGGAACACGCCCGAGGGGATCGCGGTCAAGCCGCTCTACACCGCCGCGGACGTGGCCGGCATCGACCCTGGCCTGCCCGGATTCGCGCCGTTCACGCGCGGCGTGCGGGCGTCGATGTACGCCGGCCGGCCCTGGACGATCCGCCAATATGCCGGCTTCTCGACCGCCGAGGAGTCGAACGCCTTCTACCATCGCAACCTCAAGGCCGGGCAGAAGGGCCTGTCGGTCGCCTTCGACCTGGCGACCCATCGCGGCTATGACAGCGACCACCCACGCGTCACCGGCGACGTCGGCAAGGCGGGCGTGGCGATCGACACGATCGACGACATGAAGATCCTGTTCGACGGCATTCCGCTCGATCAGATGTCGGTGTCGATGACGATGAACGGCGCGGTGATCCCGGTGCTCGCCTTCTTCATCGTCGCCGGCGAGGAGCAGGGCGTGCCGATGGCCCAGCTCGACGGGACCATCCAGAACGACATCCTCAAGGAGTTCATGGTCCGCAACACCTATATCTACCCGCCCGAGCCGAGCATGCGGATCATCTCGGACATCTTCGCCTTCACGTCGCAAAACATGCCCAAGTTCAACTCGATCTCGATCTCGGGCTATCACATGCAGGAAGCCGGGGCGACGCAGGTCCAGGAGCTGGCCTTCACCATCGCCGACGGTATGGAATATGTGAAATACGGCGTCGCCTCGGGCCTCGACATCGACAAGTTCGCCGGCCGGCTGAGCTTCTTCTTCGCGATCGGCATGAACTTCTTCATGGAGATCGCCAAGCTGCGCGCCGCGCGGGTGCTGTGGCACCGGGTGATGACGAAGCTCGGCGCCAGGGACGAGCGCTCGAAGATGCTCCGCACCCATTGCCAGACCTCGGGCGTCTCGCTGACCGAGCAGGACCCGTACAACAACGTCATGCGCACCACGATCGAGGCGATGGCGGCGATGCTGGGCGGCACCCAGTCGCTCCACACCAATGCGCTCGACGAGGCGATCGCGCTGCCGACCGACTTCTCGGCCCGGATCGCGCGCAACACCCAGATCGTCATCCAGGAAGAGACCGGGATGACCAAGGTCGTCGATCCGCTCGGCGGCTCCTATTATGTCGAGAGCCTGACCCAGGAGCTGGTCGACCGCGCCTGGGAGATCATCGAGAAGGTCGAGGCCGAGGGCGGCATGGCGAAGGCCGTGGCGGCCGGCTGGCCCAAGGCGATGATCGAGGAGGCCTCGGCGGCCAAGGCGGCGCGGATCGACCGCGGCGAGGAGATCATCGTCGGCGTCAACAAATACCGCCTCGCCAACGAGGAAGAGATCGACATCCTCGACGTCGACAACCATGCGGTGCGCGAGGCGCAGATCCGCCGCATCCAGGCGGTCAAGGCCGGCCGCGACGAGGCGAAGTGCCAGGCCGCGCTCGCCGCGCTGACGGAAGGCGCGCGGGGCGGCGCGAACCTGCTGGCCCTCGCCGTCGACTGCGCCCGCGCCCGCGCGACGCTGGGCGAGATTTCGGCCGCGATGGAGGCGGTGTTCGGCCGCTTCGGCACCACCCCGACACCGGTCAGGGGGGTCTATGGCGGCGCCTATGGCGACGACCGCCGCTGGTCGGGGCTGGTCGAGGGAGTCGAGACGATCACCCGGCGCAAGGGCCGCAAGCCCCGCATGCTGGTCGCCAAGATGGGCCAGGACGGGCATGACCGCGGCGCCAACCTCGTCTCCTCGGCGTTCGGCGACCTCGGCTTCGAAGTGGTGGCGGGGCCGCTGTTCCAGACCCCCAAGGAAGCCGCCGAGCTGGCGCTCAAGGCCGATGTCGACGTGGTCGGCGCGTCCAGTCTCGCCGCCGGCCACAAGACGCTGATCCCCGAGCTGATCCAGCACCTCAAGGATGCCGGGCGCGGTGACATCAAGGTGGTCGCCGGCGGCGTCATCCCGGCACAGGACTATCAGTTCCTGCGTGACGCAGGGGTGCAGGGGATTTTCGGCCCCGGCACCAATCTGGTGCATGCGGCAACCGAAGTGCTACGGCTGTTGGGTCACAACCAACCGCCCGAAGGCTTCGAGGAGGCCGCTGAATGAACGCCCATGCCAATCCCCGCCCCGCCGTCCGGTCCGACTGGACGCGCGAGGAGATCGCGGCCCTGTTCGACCTGCCGTTCAACGACCTGCTGTGGCAGGCGCAGGCCGCGCACCGCGCCAGCCACGAGGCGAACGCCGTCCAGCTCTCGACCCTGCTGTCGATCAAGACCGGCGGCTGCCCCGAGGATTGCGGCTATTGCAACCAGTCCGTCCATGCGGAAACAGGCCTCAAGGCGACCAAGCTGATGGACGTGCGCGCGGTGCTCCAGGCCGCCGCGCAGGCCAAGGATGCCGGCTCGACCCGCTTCTGCATGGGCGCCGCCTGGCGCAACCCGAAGGACCGCGACATGCCCGCCATCGTCGAGATGGTACAGGGCGTCCGCCAGATGGGGATGGAGACCTGCATGACCCTCGGCATGCTGACCGAGGACCAGGCCCGGACGCTCGCCGATGCCGGGCTCGACTATTACAACCACAATATCGACACCGCACCCGAGCGGTACGACCAGGTGATCACCACCCGGACCTTCGAGGACCGCATCGAGACGCTCGAGCATGTCCGCGAGGCGGGGATCAACGTCTGCTGCGGCGGCATCGTCGGCATGGGCGAGACGCGCGCCGACCGGGTCGGCTTCATCCACGCGCTGGCGACGCTGCCAGTCCATCCGGAAAGCGTGCCGGTCAACGCGCTGGTGCCGGTCAAGGGCACGGTGCTGGGCGACATGCTCGCCGACACCCCGCTGGCGAAGATCGACGAGATCGAGTTCGTCCGCACCGTCGCGGTCGCGCGGATCACCATGCCCGCCTCGATGGTCCGCCTGTCGGCGGGCCGCGAGAGCATGTCCGACGCGGCGCAGGCGCTGTGCTTCATGGCCGGGGCCAATTCGATCTTCACCGGCGACAAGCTGCTCACCACCGACAATGCCGGCGACGACAGGGACGCCGCGCTGTTCGCCCGGCTCGGCGTCACGCCGATGGCGGCCGAGTGCAAGGTCGAGCTGGCGGCGGAGTGATCACATGATCCGCTCGTCCTGAGGAGGGACTGAGCCTGGCGAAGCCCCGTCTCGAAGGATCCTTCGAGACGCCGGTTCGCCAAGCTCACCGGCTCCTCAGGATGAGCGGAAAAGATAGCATACAGGGAAACGACGACGACGATGTTCAAGAAAATCCTGATCGCCAACCGCGGCGAGATCGCCTGTCGCGTGATCAAGACCGCGCGCCGGATGGGCATCAAGACCGTCGCCGTCTATTCGGACGCCGACGCGCGCGCGCCGCATGTCGAGATGGCCGACGAGGCCGTCCATATCGGCGCCTCGCCCGCGTCGGAGAGCTATCTGGTCGCCGACAAGATCATCCAGGCGTGCAAGGACACCGGCGCCGAGGCCGTCCATCCCGGCTACGGCTTCCTGTCGGAGCGGACCAGCTTCGCCGAAGCGCTGGCCGCGGCCAACATCGCCTTCATCGGGCCGCCGGCCAATGCGATCGCCGCGATGGGCGACAAGATCGAATCGAAGAAGCTCGCCAAGCAGGCCGGCGTCAACGTCGTCCCCGGCTATGTGGGCGAGATCGACGATACCGACCATGCCGTCCGCATCGCCAACGACATCGGCTATCCGGTGATGATGAAGGCATCGGCCGGCGGCGGCGGCAAGGGCATGCGCCTCGCTTATTCGGAGAAGGACGTCCGCGAGAATTTCGAGAGCGTCAAGCGCGAGGGGCTGAACAGCTTCGGCGACGACCGCGTCTTCATCGAGAAGTTCATCGAAAGCCCGCGCCACATCGAGATTCAGGTGCTCGGCGACAAGCATGGCAATATCGTCTACCTCAACGAGCGCGAATGCTCGATCCAGCGCCGCCACCAGAAGGTGGTCGAGGAGGCGCCGTCGCCCTTCGTGTCGCCGGAGATGCGCAAGGCGATGGGCGAGCAGTGCGTCGCCCTCGCCCGCGCCGTCGGCTATCATAGCGCCGGCACGGTCGAGCTGATCGTCTCGGGCGCCGACACGACCGGCCAGGGCTTCTACTTCCTCGAGATGAACACCCGGCTCCAGGTCGAGCATCCGGTCACCGAATGCATCACCGGCCTCGACCTGGTCGAGCAGATGATCCGCGTCGCCTATGGCGAAAAGCTCGCCTTCACCCAGGCCGATGTGAAGATCAACGGCTGGGCGGTCGAGAACCGCGTCTATGCCGAGGACCCCTATCGCGGCTTCCTGCCGTCGACCGGCCGCCTCGTCCGCTACCGGCCGCCGGCCGAGGTCGACAATGTCCGCGTCGACGACGGCGTCTATGAGGGCTCCGAGATCTCGATGTTCTACGACCCGATGATCGCCAAGCTGATCACCTGGGGCGAGACCCGCGAGGCTGCGATCGACAGGCAGATCGCCGCGCTCGACCGGTTCGAGATCGACGGCATCGGCCATAATGTGGATTTCCTGTCGGCGCTGATGCAGCATCCGCGCTTCCGCTCGGGCAACATCACCACCGGTTTCATCGCCGAGGAATTCCCCGAAGGCTTCACCGGGGCCGCCGCCGACGCCAGGCTGGGCCTGCACCTCGCTGCGGTTGCGGGCGTCCTCGCCAGCATCGACGCCGCCCGCGCGGCGCAGATCGACGGCCGGCTCAATGGCCCGGCCGATCCCTCGACCAGCTGGGTCGTCACCCTCGACAAGGTCGAGCGCCAGATCGAGATCCTCGGCGACGCGGTCAGCGTCGATGGCACCCCGGTGGTGGTCGACGCCCCCTACGCGCCGGGGCAGAAGCTGGTCGAGGCGCTGATCGACGGCGAGCCGCTGTCGATTCGGGTCGAGCGCAAGCGCACCGGCTGGCGCTTCACGACCCGCGGCGCGAGCCACGAGCTGCGCGTGCTGACCCCGCGCGTCGCGGCACTGTCGCACCACATGATCGAGAAGATCCCGCCCGACATGTCGCGCTTCCTGCTCTGCCCCATGCCGGGGCTGGTGACCGCGATCCATGTCGCCGAGGGCGCGAAGGTCGAGGCCGGGCAGCCGCTCGCGGTGGTCGAGGCGATGAAGATGGAGAACATCCTGCGCGCCGAGAAGGCCGGCACGGTCAAGGCCGTCGCAGCAAAGGCCGGCGACAGCCTCGCCGTCGACGCGGTGATCCTCGAATTCGAATGATCGGAGCGGCCTCGGCCCTTAGCTGCCCGTCATCCCGGCCTCGGCCGGGATATCGGGCGGCTCCTGCGGCCAGCTGATCTCCTCTGTCCCGAGATCCCGGCCTGCGCCGGGATGACGGGTTAGGCGGCGAGCTTCGCGGCTGCCCTGGCGCGGCGTGTGATCTCTGCGGTGTCGGGCTTGCCGGGCGGGACGATCCAGCTGCCGCCGACGCACAGCACCGCGTC
>NZ_FUYM01000034.1:2500-5760 GCF_900167915.1 Rhizorhabdus histidinilytica
TGAGCAACCTTTGACCCGCAGATTTCCGAATGGGGAAACCCATCCTCACCAATTAATTTCTGCACTGTGGCGACACAGTCTGGGAGTTAATTGGGAAGGATATCACCTTAGTGAATACATAGCTTTGGTGAAGCGAACCCGGCGAACTGAAACATCTCAGTAGCCGGAGGAAAAGACATCAACCGAGATTCCGTAAGTAGTGGCGAGCGAAAGCGGACCAGGCCAGTGCCTTCAATTCAAGTAGCAGAACACTTTGGAAAGAGTGGCCATAGCGGGTGACAGCCCCGTATGCGAAACTGATGTTGAAGGACTCGAGTAGGGCGGGACACGTGTAATCCTGTCTGAACATGGGGGGACCACCCTCCAAGCCTAAATACTCGTGCATGACCGATAGTGAACAAGTACCGTGAGGGAAAGGTGAAAAGCACCCCGATGAGGGGAGTGAAACAGTACCTGAAACCGAATGCCTACAAGCAGTTGGAGGGTCTTTATGGCCTGACAGCGTACCTCTTGCATAATGGGTCTGTGACTTAATGTATCGAGCAAGCTTAAGCCGTTAGGTGTAGGCGCAGCGAAAGCGAGTCTGAATAGGGCGATTTAGTTCGATGCATTAGACCCGAAACCCGGCGATCTAGGCATGACCAGGATGAAGGTGGGGTAACACCCACTGGAGGTCCGAACCGATTAACGTTGAAAAGTTACCGGATGAGTTGTGTTTAGGGGTGAAAGGCCAATCAAGCCGGGAAATAGCTGGTTCTCCGCGAAAACTATTGAGGTAGTGCCTCGGATGAACACCGTTGGGGGTAGAGCACTGGATGGATGCGGGGGTCGCGAGATCTACCAAATTCAACCAAACTCCGAATACCAACGAGTGATATCCGGGAGACAGACGGCGGGTGCTAAGGTCCGTCGTCAAGAGGGAAACAGCCCTGACCTACAGCTAAGGTCCCCAAGTCACGTCTAAGTGGGAAAGCATGTGGGAATCCCAAAACAACCAGGAGGTTGGCTTAGAAGCAGCCATCCTTTAAAGAAAGCGTAACAGCTCACTGGTCTAAACAAGGGTTCCTGCGGCGAAGATGTAACGGGGCTCAAGACGTGCACCGAAGCTTAGGGTGTGGATTTATCCACGCGGTAGCGGAGCGTTCCGTAAGCCTGTGAAGCGGTCTGGTAATGGGCCGTGGAGGTATCGGAAGTGCGAATGCAGACATGAGTAGCGATAAACAGGGTGAGATGCCCTGTCGCCGAAAGACCAAGGGTTCCTGCGCAAGGCTAATCCGCGCAGGGTGAGCCGGCCCCTAAGACGAGCCCGAAGGGGGTAGTCGATGGGAACCACGTTAATATTCGTGGGCCTGGTGGTGTGTGACGGATTTCTTATGTTGTACGTTCTTATCGGATTGAACGTGCTTCGACGAAGTTCCAGGAAATAGCCCCACCGTATAGACCGTACCCGAAACCGACACAGGTGGTCTGGTAGAGTATACCAAGGCGCTTGAGAGAAGTGTGCTGAAGGAACTCGGCAAATTGCCTCCGTACCTTCGGAAGAAGGAGGCCCCACAATTGGGCAACCAGTTGTGGGGGGCACAGGCCAGGGGGTAGCGACTGTTTAGCAAAAACACAGGGCTCTGCTAAGTCGGCTTCAAGACGACGTATAGGGTCTGATGCCTGCCCGGTGCCTGAAGGTTAAGTGGAGGGGTGCAAGCTCCGAAATGAAGCCCAGGTAAACGGCGGCCGTAACTATAACGGTCCTAAGGTAGCGAAATTCCTTGTCGGGTAAGTTCCGACCTGCACGAATGGCGTAACGACTTCCCCACTGTCTCCAGCACATGCTCAGCGAAATTGAATTCTCCGTGAAGATGCGGAGTACCCGCGGTTAGACGGAAAGACCCCGTGCACCTTTACTGCAGCTTCAGAGTGGCATTAGGAAATAACTGTGTAGCATAGGTGGGAGGCTTTGAAGCCGGGACGCCAGTCCTGGTGGAGCCATAGGTGAAATACCACCCTGTTGTTTTCTGATGTCTAACCTGCAACCGTGAAACCGGTTGAGGGACCCTCTGTGGCGGGTAGTTTGACTGGGGCGGTCGCCTCCCAAAGAGTAACGGAGGCGCGCGAAGGTTGGCTCAGGCCGGTTGGAAACCGGCTGTTAGAGTGCAATGGCATAAGCCAGCCTGACTGCGAGACTGACAAGTCGAGCAGAGACGAAAGTCGGTCATAGTGATCCGGTGGTCCCTCGTGGAAGGGCCATCGCTCAACGGATAAAAGGTACGCCGGGGATAACAGGCTGATAACCCCCAAGAGCTCATATCGACGGGGTTGTTTGGCACCTCGATGTCGGCTCATCACATCCTGGGGCTGGAGCAGGTCCCAAGGGTTTGGCTGTTCGCCAATTAAAGTGGTACGTGAGCTGGGTTCAGAACGTCGCGAGACAGTTTGGTCCCTATCTGCCGTGGGCGTCGATATTTGAGAGGAGTTGACCCTAGTACGAGAGGACCGGGTTGAACGTACCTCTGGTGGACCTGTCGTGGCGCCAGCCGCGCAGCAGGGTAGCTATGTACGGACGGGATAACCGCTGAAAGCATCTAAGCGGGAAGCCTCCCTCAAGATAAGATATCTTAGAGCGGTCGAAGACCACGACCTTGATAGATCGGATGTGGAAGCGCGGTAACGCGTGGAGCTAACCGATACTAATTGCTCTAGTCGCGCTTGAGAGCCCCACCATCAACATCAATCCTGATGGCGGTATTTCCAGGCAGCATCAGTCAATGCCAACGGGCCAAAGGCCCGCAAGGCCGAACGGCCGTCCGAGCTTATGCGAGGATAGCCAAGTGCGCGGATGCGCACGCCGGCGCTTGAGGCTCACACCAGAACGCACGGTTTCTAGAATTCTCATGCACGGCCTCCATAGCTTGGTGGCCATAGCGTCTGTGACCCACCCGATCCCATCCCGAACTCGGCCGTGAAACCAGACTGCGCCGATGGTACTAGCGCTTAAGCGGTGGAAGAGTAGGGCGTCGCCAGGCTTTGAAGGCCGTGCATCAGATCATAACCCATTCACTTTGTCCCAAACCCGGGCCAACCGGGCCACAGGCCCGCAAGGCCAAACGGCCGCCGCGGTATCCCCGCGCAAGCCAAGGTCAGCGGATGCTGACCGCCGGCGCCTGAGGCGCCAACCCAAGTGTCGCGGGGTGGAGCAGCCCGGTAGCTCGTCAGGCTCATAACCTGAAGGTCACAGGTTCAAATCCTGTCCCCGCAACCAACACTCC
>NZ_FUYM01000051.1 GCF_900167915.1 Rhizorhabdus histidinilytica
CACCACAAATCGCTGCTCGTCCATTCAGAACTCCCCTTGGGAATCCTGAATCAGAAATCAGGCAGCGTGGGAATCCTGAATGTCCACAGGCCTTAGATCGCAAGCGGATCTAGTCCAGGCGAAGGGGGGCGGCCTCCCCCCTTCCCGTCAAGGGCCTGGCCGTCTCGGCCGCAAGCGGCCTCCCTTGGTGATCGCGGCGGTTTCCCCGCCCTTCCGCGCTTCGCTTGTGCAGGGCGGGTGATCCCCCTCCCCCGCGATCAGCCCTCAATGCCGGTTCATCCCCCCCGGCTTCGCCAGCGGGCAGAAGTCGATGACCGTTCATCGCCTTCGGCTCCATTTAAGAAGGGAAAACACATGAAAATCCGCATCTACCGCCAGACCGAGCAGGGACTTGACCGGATCGAGATCGAGGGCGGGACAGTTGAAATCATCGTGAACCGAGCCGCCGTCGAGGGCTTCCAATGCACCGACTATAACAGCAACCCGCGCCAGCGTTTTGAATTGCAGGGCGCGCCGAAGTTCGCAGGCGTTTCCGGTCCTATGTGGGATGGCGATGCTATCCGTTACGAGTGCAGCGCCACCTATGCGGAGTTGAGCGCATGAGCGCCGCCGCCGCGATCCGCACCGAGCAGGCCGACGAGCTGGGCGAACAGATCGTTGCCGCAGGTTTTGCCGCAAGTGGCTTCCTGCTGGACATAAACGGGGCGCTTGATGTGCCCCGCAACTTTCCGCTTCCTGCCCCTTGGAATCTGCCCTCGCGCCTGTTTCAATTCCCGATTGAGGTAATCCGGGCCGAGCAGGACGAACCGCGCAAGATTGGCCTTCGCCATCCCTTGCTTGCCGCCCATCCTTTCGTGCAGCACGTTGAAAGAGTGCTAGGCGTCGAGATCGCCCGCGAAGGCGTGACGAACCGCTACGGCTATAGCAACCGCACCAATGGGCTTTGGCATCATGCCGTTGATCTAATCAGCGCCGGGAAATGGCGCGAATTGCTCGACACACAGGAGTTCACCGAACCGAGCTGCATCTTTCAGGCCGTTGTCTTCGGCTGTCGCTATTCCAACCATGGGGACAGCAACGGTCGCGGCCACATCAACACCGCCGAGGCGCGCCAGATCATGAGCGAAATGGGCGGGACCGAACCGGCAGACCGCAGCTCTATCATCCGCACGTTTTCCGCGCCGAGCATGTGCAAGCAGGATAGCGGCAGCGAGCATTGGCCCATCAATACGGGCCGCATGAATGCAGAGGATCAGGCGTGGGCCTTCATCCACGGCATTGAGGATGGATGGTTTGCGCACGATCGTTCCGGCCATCTGCAATGGACGCCGCTGGGCCGCGATCGTTACGCCGCAGGCGATAGCGCCAGCTTCACCGAGGCGAGCGGCCAGACCGCGTTCGCCTTTTGAGGGGATCGAGCATGGCTCGTCATTGCATCCGCGAAGCGCGCTATATGGGGTGACTACACGAAAGTAACGTATCCGATGGAGTGGATGGCTCCCGCTCACCGGCTGAGGCAGACTGCCTCGGCTGAAGAGCGAGGAGACGGACGATGAGTGAGATTGTCACGATTGGGC
>NZ_FUYM01000043.1 GCF_900167915.1 Rhizorhabdus histidinilytica
CACCCTGGAAATGGCGCCACTTGAAATCCGTCATCGTTCCGTCCGTCCAATCTCCGCCAAGCATGCTCAAGCTTCACGATTTTTGCAACAGAGCCCGATTGAGAGCCTGTGTTATACATGCTGAGTGCGACCCGAAGGGCCTCTTGCGGGGTGCGACCCGTCTTGGCCGAACGGAAATTGGACAGGAGCACACGGCCTGCCGCTTCGACATTGGCGCACTGCTTGAAAACAGTGTCCCACGTCAGGCCGAGCCAGCCCATGTTGCGTGAATTGATTTGGCCGAGGCCGAGATCCACGCTGTAGCCGCGCGCAACATAAGAGCGCGCGGTTGCGATAGCCTCCGCCTCATTGCGCGGACGGCGCGGCTGACTGGCCACGCCGTTGACGTTGATCGCAAAAACATAGTTGGAAGATTCCGCATCCACGATCGCGGCGATCGTATGCGGCGCTACCGCTGGGGCGCATTGCGCCGCCAGCGAAAGAACGGCTCCGGTTTCGAGGAACACGTTCCCGCTCCCGGTCAGTTGCGCGGCTGATAGTAGGTCTGTTGCCGCCCGTCAGTCCAAGTGACCGTCAAGCGACCAGGCCTCCCATCATCCGGCTTCTTGTATTTTGTCTTGGCGATACCCCCGCCCGTGCATGTCGGGAAGCTGCCGCCGAGAGCCAGCACCCGCCACAGTTTCGTTATCGGTGGAACACAGGCTGGATATTGCGTCGGACCACCCGGGTTGGAGATGCACAGAACAACCTCACATGCCCAAGTATTATCCGACGCTACAGCGGGGGTCGATTGCACCGCAGCCCCCACCAAGGCGGCCGCGAGCGCGAAATTAAAAGCTTTCATCGCTTTCTCCCTCGTCATCGAGATTTATGCACATATCACGATGAGGGGGAAAGGGAAGCCTAAAACGCCAATTTGTTGCTGCATTGTTTGTCGGGGACCAATCGGATATGGTCATCCTCATATCCGTAATCGAGCACGACATGCCGCACGGCACTTGACAGTCGCTTGTATGTTTTAAGCGTCGGTTGCTCGAATAGGCAGACATTCAGCCACTTATCGCCATGCCACGATACTTTAACGTTGATGATCCATTCACTCGACGGCAACTGCGCAATCTCGACCGCTTGGATCATTCCCCCAGCGGGGCGGCGGGTGGTTAGTTCGCGTTCCAGGATCGGATCATACTGCCAATCGTCGCTATGCGGCATCGTGATTTATTCCCTTTTACCGATAAGGATATGTCTATCCTCGCTTTGACGGCGAGGGCAACCCGGCTTGTCCTCTCTTGCCGTGCAACCACATTACAGCCATTAAGCGTGTCAACACGCTTATTCCGGCACCACATCAACCTCTTGTGTTTTAGACCTATGGCTCGCCCGAAAAGACAGGAAGACCCCCTTCTCCCGGTTCCCTTGCCCCGGCGTCGGCCGAGCCGCGCGAACACGCGCAATCTCGCAGCGTCGGTGAAACCCGAGCTGGCGGCAGAGATCAAAAACCTTGCTGAGCGCGAACAAACGTCCGTTGCCGCCCTGGTCGAAGAGGCGACGATTAATCTCTTGAAAGCACGCGGGATCGAATATCCCGACTATCTGCGCCACTACCGCAAGTTGGCGTGACGAGCGCGTTATAGGCCCAGTCGGCCCGAAGCTGCGATTTTGGCCAGGTTGAAGAACGAACACTGAACGCTTGATTGATTCTACCAGGACCGTTGCTGACCACCGACCTCGTAGATATCGGCTTCCATGGAGCAATTGTAGCTCTCTGCGATGTTGAACATCTCGGAGAGGAGGCTTTGGATTTCCTCATCAAGGGAAATGCCATCCGGATCGGGGTCATAGGCGACGGTCAGTTTGTAATCACAATTGCCGTTTTTTACCATGGCGTAGTCGCGTTCCAGCATCGCCTCAATCCGCTCCCGAGCGGGTTTTCTACCTCTTCCACGCTTGTTGAAGTTCTCGATAATCAGATGCAGGGCGATGCTGGCAGTGGGCGGCTTTTCCGGCAGTTTGGTCTGTGACGGAATAATGTCGAGCGCCCGATAGACGGTCATTCGTGAGACCTTCAGGTCGCGGGCAACGCGGGCCTTGCTGGCGCCGGCGGCAAGGCGACGGCGGATTTCATCGTCATCGACGTTCTTCTTCCGGCCTTTGTAAACGCCTTCGGCGCGCGCCGCTTCGATCCCGGCGCGCTGACGATCCTTGATGAACTTCAGCTCCATATCGGCGACCATGCCGAGTATGGTGATGACCATTCGCCCCATGTCGCCCGCCGTCGTCACCTCTGGCTCAAGGATGCGCAGCGAAGCTCCCTTTTCATCAAGCTCATGCACCAGGTTCAGGACATCGCGCGTGGAGCGGCCGAGCCGGTCGAGCCGCAGCACGACCAGCTCGTCGCCGGTGTGCATAAACTGCATGATCGTTTCCAGTTCCGTGCGCCCGCTCCGCGAGGCCCCCGATCCGGTCTCGGAACGGATAATTTCGCAACCTGCATTCTTGAGGCGGCCAATCTGGATATCCAGATCCTGGTCCGTGGTGCTGACGCGGGCATATCCGATACGAGCCAAGTGCAAAATCCGTCACATTAGGGTGGCTCTTGCAGTGTATCGTCACATTGAGCGCAAACCCACCCTTTTGTGACAGACGAATGGTGTCACTCGGCCCTATCACTCTGGGGTGTACCCAAATGTTATAGGCCGATCAGCCGCCTCACGCTGCAAGCCGTCCAAAATCAATCCGGTCGTTCAGGTCGAGGTCGAAGCGGCCATAAGGGTTCACATGACTGTAGATCAACGGCGTGAGACCACGATAATCTTCCGGCGTCATCCGCCCCGCCCACTTCGGCTCAACCTGCGCGGCGACAACTACGATGGCCGGTTGAGCGGCGACTATGATGGCCGGTAGGATCGGTTGTCTGGTCTGATCGTAGGGAGGGGCGCAGCC
>NZ_FUYM01000022.1 GCF_900167915.1 Rhizorhabdus histidinilytica
CCGCTGATCCAGGACAAGCTCGGCGTTCGCGTCAGCGGCTATTATCGCCGCGACGGCGGCTGGATCGACCGGGTCCGCTTCGAAGACAAGGGCGTCGTCGCCGACGACAGCAACTATCAGAACAGCTATGTCGGCCGCATCGCCTTCACCTGGGAGCCGACGCCCGAGCTGAAGATCACGCCGTCGATCGCCTATCAGAAGGTCTACACCAACGACAGCCCGGAGACCTGGGACAATGTCCGCGCCGACCCGAGCGTGCCGGACGCGCAGTTCTCCAACTATGACAAGGGCGAGTTCCTCAACGGCAACCGGGTTCCGGAATCGGGCCGCGACCGCTTCTACCTGCCGACGCTCAACGTCCAATATGCGTTCGGCCCGGTCGACCTGACCGCGATCGCCTCCTATTTCGACCGCAAGCAGACCTTCCGGTCCGATTACACGCTGTTCGACCAGAGCCTGTTCACCGGCATCACCCTGCCGATCTTCCCCAACCAGCAGGGCTTCTCCGACTTCGTCAACACGCAGAAGATCACCACCGGTGAAATCCGGCTGGCGTCTTCCGATCGCGACGCAGCGCTCACCTGGCAGGTCGGCGGCTTCTACCAGAAGGCCAAGCAGATCTCGATCCAGCAGGTCGACGATCCGTTCCTGTTCCAGTACGCGCCCTTCCTAGTCGGCATCTTCCCGCCGCTGGTCAACGGCCGCCTGATCTACGACCAGTCGACCAGTTCGAAGGACGAGCAGATCGCGGCCTTCGGCCAGGTCAACTTCAAGCCGGTCGACCGGCTGACGCTGACTGTCGGCCTGCGCTACGGCCAGACCAAGTTCAACATCAACTCCTTCGCGCAAGGCCCCGTGGTCGGTCCGGCGGTGACCGACGTCGGCCGCCAGAAGGAAAAGCCGTTCACGCCGAAGTTCGGCGCCGAGTTCCAGGTGACGCCGAGCACGCTGGTCTACGCCTCGGCCTCGAAGGGCTTCCGTCCGGGCGGTTACAACCCGCAAGTCGGCGTCCCCTGCCAGGCCAGCGATCTCGATCCGCTCGGCTATCCGAACGGCCGGCCGCTGACCTATAAGTCTGACTCGGTGTGGAGCTATGAACTGGGCCTCAAGACCCGCACCGGCCGCTTCAGCGCGCAGGGCAGCGTCTACCAGATCGACTGGAAGAACATCCAGCAGGTCGTCGGCCTCGGCGGCTGCGGCTTCCAGTTCACCGCCAACCTGGGCTCGGCGCGCAGCCGCGGCTTCGACCTTCAGCTCGACTATCGCCTGACCGACGATTTCTCGGTCCAGGCCGAAGTCGGCTACACCAACGCCAAGTTCCTCGACACCTTCTTCGGCGGCCCGCTCGCCACGGTGCCGCTGGTGACCAAGGGCAACCATGTGGTGTCGCCGCCATGGACGGTGTCGGTGCACGGTCAATATGACCTGTCGCTGCGCGACCATCACGACTCCTACATCCGCGCCGACTTCGACTATCGTTCGCGGCAGTCGAGCCTGACGCCGGGGATCGATCCGCGCAACGGCGGCTCGGACCCGACGCTCACCAACGCGCCGGCGCTCAAGGCGCTGTCGATGCGCGCGGGCTACCGCATCAACGGCATCGACCTGTCGCTGTTCGTCAACAACCTGCTCGATCAGGCTGTCTGGCAGGGCCGTCGCGCTCGCGACAACAACAATGCCACGATCTACAAATCATATGTCGTGCGGCCGCGCACCTTCGGCGCGACCATCGCCTACCGCTTCTAGGCGGACGCAGGCAGGGGGGAGCCGCGCTCGGCCGAGGCCGCCGCGGCTCCTCCATCCACAGGGACAGGGGAGACGATCATGACTTCAGGCTCGGCCGGGATTCGGAACGGAATCCGCCGGATGATGGCGGCGGCGGCGCCGATCCTGGTCGCATCGATCATCCCGAGCACCGCGCAGGCAGCGGATTTCATCCTGAGCGGCGGGGAGATCTACACCCCTTCGGGTTGGGTCGATGCGATCGCCGTGCAGGGCGACCGCATCGCCGCCGTCGGTGAGGGGGCCGCGCTGAGGAAACGATATCCGGCGATCACCACCATCGTCGATCTGGCCGGCAAGACGGTAATACCCGGTCTCCACGACATGCATGTCCATCCGCTCGGGGCCGGTCTTTCGCTCCAGCAATGCAAGTTCGAGCAGGGCTCGGCGCCGCAGCAGATTCTCGATGCCGTCACGGCTTGCGTGAAGAAGGCCAAGCCGGGCGCCTGGATCGTCGGCGGCCAATGGGCGGCGAGCTCCTTCGGCGACACCCCTCCGAACCGGCAGATGCTGGACGCGATCGCCCCGAACAATCCGGTCTCGCTGACCGACATCAGCGGTCACAGCACCTGGGCCAACAGCCTGGCGCTGAAGGCCGCGGGCATCGCGCGCGGCACGCCCGATCCCAAGGGCGGTATCATCGAGCGCGACGCGTCGGGCGAGCCGAACGGCCTGTTGCGCGAAAGCGCGGCCCATCTCGTCCGCCAGAAGATTCCGGCGCCGAGCGCGGAGGACAATGTCCGGGCCTTGAAGACCGGTATCGATACGCTCGTCTCCTACGGCGTCACGGCGCTCGTCGACGCCGTGGTCACCCCCGAAGGGCTGTCGGCCTATCAGGCGCTGACGGCACGCAACCAGCTCAAGGCGCATGTCCGCGGCTGCCTCGTCTATGGGCGGACATGGGGCGACAACAGCGCCTTCGACCGGACGATCGCTGATCGCGAACGCTACGGCTCGGCTCGTTTCAAGCTCGATTGCGTCAAGGTCTTCGAGGACGGCGTTCCGACCGAAAGCCATACCGCGGCCCTCATCGATCCCTATGCCCCCGACGAGCATGGGCAGGTCAAGGAGCCGAAGCGCGGCCTGTTGCTGGTCCAGCCTGCGGAGCTCGATCCGCTGGTCACCCGGCTCGACAAGATGGGCGTCACGGTCAAGTTCCACGCGGCGGGCGACCAGGCCTCGCGCACCGCGCTCGACGCCATCGCCGCCGCGCGTCAGGCCAATGGTCCCGACGGACCCACCCATGACGTCGGCCACCTGACCTTCATCCAGCCCGAGGACATGAAGCGCGCCAAGGCGATCCGGGCGACGCTCGAATTCTCGCCCTATCTCTGGTTCCCGTCGCCGATCAACGACGACATCATCAAGGCTTCCGGCACCGAACGCATCAAGCGGGTCTGGCCGGTGCGCGAGGGGCTGGATTCGGGGGCGCTGGTCGTCGCCGGCTCCGACTGGTCGGTGATCCCGTCGGCCAATCCCTGGATCGGCATCGAGACGCTGGTGACGCGCCGCGCGCCCGACAACCAGCGGCCCGGCGAGGTCTATGGCCCGGACGAGGCGATCACCCTCAAGGAAGCGATCGACATCTTCACGATCAATGCCGCCCGGCAGTTCGGCTATGCCGACAGCCACGGCACGATCGAGGCCGGCAAGGTCGCCGACTTCATCGTCCTCGACCGCAATCCGTTCAAGATCGCCGCTACCGATCTTCACAACGTCGTCGTCACGCAGAGCTATGTCGGCGGCGAACTGATCTACGCGAAATAGGGCGTGCCGGCGGTGGCACGGGCGGCTCGCCGCATCGCGCATCCGCCGTCCACGCAGACCGGCCGCATCGGCATTCGATCAAGGGAGATGATCATGATTTCAGGATCGGCGGGAATTCGGAAGGGACTCCGGCGGATGATGGCGGCGGCCGCGGTGGCCGGCCTCGTGTCGGCGGCGCAGGCCGCTTCGCCGACCACCGTCTACACCAACGGACAGGTCTATACGCCGGGCGGCTGGCAGACCGCCTTCGCGGTGCGCGACGGCCGCATCGTCGCGGTCGGCAGCGACGCCGAGGTGCGCAAGGCCGCGCCGGGCGCCACGCAGGTCGACCTCGCGAGCCGGACCGTGCTGCCGGGCCTGTACGACATGCACGTCCATCCGGTGCTGCAGGCGAAGGGCGGGGAGGGCAGCTGCCGCATCTCGCCCGATCTCGCCCCGAAGCCGTTCCTCGCCGCGGTCACCGAATGCGCGAACACCCAGCCCGAGGGCGGATGGGTGACCGGCGGGCAGTGGCAGTCGTCGGTGCTGACGGGCACCCCGATCACGGCCGCGACGCTCGACGCCGCGACACCCGGCCGGCCCGCCCTGCTGTTCGACGTCAGCGGCCACAGCCTGTGGGTCAACAGCCGCGCGATGGCGATCGCGGGGATCACCCGCGACACGCCGAACCCCGAGGGCGGCATCATCGAGCGCGACGCCGCCGGCAACCCGACCGGCATCCTGCGCGAGACGGCGCGCGACCTGGTGCTCAAGCATGTCCCGCCGCAGTCGCAGGAACTGACCCAGGCGGCGCTGCGCAAGAATCTCGACCTGCTGCTGTCCTACGGCATCACCGGCTATGTCGAGGCGATGGCCTTCCGCGACGACCTGGAGGTCTATGACGCGCTCTACGACAAGGGCCAGCTCAAGCAGCATGTCCAGGCCTGCATCGCCTATAGCCATGCCGGCCATGTGAACCCCGATCTCGACGCGACGATCGCGGCGATCCCGACCTATACGCGCGACCGGTTCAAGCCGACCTGCGTCAAGGTGTTCGCCGATGGCGTGCCGACCGACAGCCACACGGGCGCGATGCTGGCGCCCTATGAGGCGGGCCAGCCCAACGCGCCGGCCAAGGGGCTGCTGCTGTTCGATCCGGCAACCTTCCAGCCGCGTATGGCCGAATGGGACCGCAAGGGTCTGAACGTGCTGTTCCACGCCGCCGGCGACGCGGCGGTGCGCGCCTCGCTCGACGCGATCGCCTATGTCCGCAAGGTCAACGGCCCGAACGGCCCGATGCACCAGGTCGGCCATGAGACCTTCGTCGATCCGGCCGATATGTCGCGCGGCAAGGCGCTCAACGCCGCGCTCGAATTCTCGCCCTATCTGTGGGACCCGCAGCCGATCAACGACGACATCACCATGGCGGTCGGCGCCAAGCGGATCGAGCGCGTCTGGCCGATCAAGGAGGGCTTCGCCTCGGGCGCGCTGGTCGTTGCCGGTTCCGACTGGGCGGTGATTCCGGAGCCCGATCCCTGGCTGGGCATCGAGACCGCGGTGACCCGCCAGAATGTCGGCGGCAGCGCGAGGAGCTTCGGCCCGAACGAGGCGATCACCGTCGAGCAGGCGATCCGCATGTTCACGATCAACGCGGTGACCCGCATGGGCCTCGACAAGGAACTCGGGTCGATCGAGGCCGGCAAGCGCGCCGACTTCATCGTCATCGACAAGAACCCGTTCAAGATCCCGCCGACCCAGATCCACGGCATCAAGGTGCAGCAGACCTATATCGACGGCGCGGTGGTGTTCGACCGCTCGGGGACCGCCGGCAAATGAGCCCGGGCGGGATCGCGCGCGCCGTTCTGCGCAGCGGCGCGCTGGTCCTGCTGATGAGCGCGGCGACGGCGCCCGGCGCGTCGTCCGCCGCGCCACCGCCCGTCGCCGCGCGGCATCCGATGACGGTCACGGTCTACAAGGGCGACTTCGCCACCGTGAACTCGTTCATCTTCTCCAACGGCCGTTCGCTGGTGGTGATGGACGTGCAGCGCAAGGCCGCCGAGGCACGCAAGCTGGCCGCCGCGATCAAGGCGATGAAGCTGCCGCTGACGCACATCCTGATCAGCCACGGCCACACCGATCATTTCACCGGCATGGCGGTGTTCCGCGAAGCCTTCCCCGACGCGCGCATCGTCGTTGCGAACCAGGACATCAAGGCCGATATCGAGCGCTACGCCGTCTATATGGACAGCGGCGGCGAGACCGGGGCCGAGCCGCCGCTCGATCCCGCGCTCAAGCCGAAGACCGCCGCCCATCCCGACGGCTTCGACTATGACCGCAACATCGAGGTGCTGGCGTCGCCGACGCTGGAGATGGTCGGCGGCGGCACGCTCCAGCTCGACACCGATCACATGCGTGCAGAGGCGCCGCACATCACCACCGTCTACAGCCCCGATCTCAACGCCCTGTTCCTGTCGGACCTCGGCTATAACGGCGTCCATTTCTGGATGGGCGACGACATCAGCCGCGCGGACCTGCTCGACTGGCGGGCCGAGCTGCTGCGGATGAAGGCGCGCTACGCCCGGCTCAACCCGATCGTCTATCCGGGGCATGGCGACCCGAGCGACATGCGGATCTTCGATCCCTCGGTCCGATATATCGACGACTTCCTGCGGGTGACGGCGGCGGCCAAGACGCCCGAAGAGGCGATGGCGAAGATGGTCGCGCTCTATCCGGGCTACAAGCAGGCCGACTTCTTCCTGAAGTACAGCGCGATGGAGCATGTGCCGGTGCGGCCGACGACGGTCGGCCATCGCGCCGAGACGGGCTGGCGCGCCAAGGTTCGCGCGCTCGCGGCGGCCGAGTTCCGCAACCCCGCCTGGGGCTATTCGCACAGCGCGCGCGACTATGCGCTGGCGCGGCAGCTCGCCCGCGCCGACGGCGTGCGGCTCGACGACGACGTGCTGTTCGCGGCGGCCTGGCTGCACGACATGGCGGCCTTCCCGAAATGGGAGGCGGCGGGCGTCGACCATGCCGATCGCGCCGCCGACACGGTCGATACGATCCTGAAGGGCAGCGGCTTTCCCGAGGGCAAGATCGACGCAGTCCGCGCCGCGATCCGCACCCACATGTTCGATCGCGATCCCAGGACGCCCGAGGCGCTCTATCTGCACGACGCCGATGCGCTCGACTGGCTCGGCGCGGTAGGCGTCGCGCGGGTGATGGCACTCGCCGACGCGCAGGGCGGCAAGCCCGACGGACCGGACGTGGTGAAGATGCTTGAGGACAATCTGGCCAAGGTGCCGGCGCGGGTGCTGTCGCCCGCAGGCAAGGCGCTGACGCCCGGCCGCAAGGCCGAGCTCGACGCCTTCCTGCGGCAGCTCAAGGCCGAGACCGAGGACCTGGCGACATTGTGACGGCGAGAGGGAAGGAACGATGCGGATGATGACGAAGCTGCTCGCGGGCGGCGCGCTCGCGATGGCCGCAGCGGGGGCGTTCGCGGCGGAGAAGCCCGCCGACACGATTCTGCTCAACGGGCAGGTCTACACCCCCGGCGGCTGGGCGGAGGCGCTGGCGATCCGCGACGGGGTGATCGTCGCGGTCGGCGACGCCAAGGCGACGGAGGCCTATCGCGGCGAAGGCTCGAAGGTCGTCGACCTGAAGGGGGCGGCGGTGTTCCCGGGCCTCCACGACATGCACGTCCACACCCAGTTCGCCGGGCTCGAACAGTTCGCCTGCGGCTTCCCCAACGCCGCCAAGCCGGCGGTGATCGCGGCGCGGATCAAGCAATGCGCGGCGAAGGCCGAGCCGGGCGCCTGGATCGTCGGCGGCAACTGGTCGGCGGGCTCCTTCGCCAAGGGCCAGCAGAACCGCGCCTTCCTCGACAAGGTCGCACCGAACAACCCGGTGCTGCTGTCGGACGAGGCGCACCACAGCCTGTGGGGGAACAGCAAGGCGATCGCCGCGGCGGGGGTCACCCGCGATACCAAGGACCCGCCCGGCGGCATCATCGAGCGCGATGCGAAGGGCGAGCCCAACGGCCTGTTCCGCGAGAATGCTGCCGACCTGCTCGAAAAGGCGATGCCCGAGCCGTCCGACGCGCTGAAGCGCAAGGCGATGACGCTGTCGACGCGGCAGATGCTGTCGTTCGGCATCACCTCCTTCACCGACGCGTCGGTCCGCACCGGCAATGTCCGCACCCTGTCCGGGCTGGCGCGCGACGGCATCATCAAGCAGCGCGCGCGGGGCTGCATCGTCTGGTCGCCGGGCGACGCCGATGGCGAGACGCTGATCCGCACCCGCGCCGACTATACGGTCGGCCGCTTCAAGGCCGATTGCGTCAAGGTGTTCATGGACGGCGTGCCGACCGAGAGCCAGACCGCGGCGATGCTGCATCCCTATCATGCCGATCCGCACGGGACCGGCATCCTGATGATCCCGCAGCCGGCGCTCAACGACGGCATCGCGCGGTTCGATCGCATGGGTCTCCACGTCAAGTTCCACGCGGTCGGCGACGCGGCGGTGCGGTCGGCGCTCGACGCGGTCGAACATGCCCGCAAGGTCAACGGCTGGGGCGGATCGGCGCACGAGGTCGGCCACAACAGCTTCGTCGACCGTGCCGACATCCCGCGCGTGCGGGCGCTGCACATGACCTGGGAGTTCTCGCCCTATATCTGGTATCCGACGCCGATCACCGACGTCGATGTCCGCAACGCGGTCGGCGACGAGATGATGAAGCGCTTCACCCCGATCAAGGAGGCGCTCGACACCGGCGCCAACGTCATCGCCGGCTCCGACTGGTCGGTGGTCCCGTCGGTCAATCCCTGGCTCGCGATCGAGACGATGGTGACGCGCCAGAAGCCCGGGGGCGGCGACAAGACGATCGCGCCCGACGAGCGCGTGACGCTCGACCAGGCGCTGCGCATCTTCACGTCGGACGCGGCGGCGGCGATGGGCGATCGCGACCTGGTCGGTTCGATCGAGCCCGGCATGCACGCCGATATCGTCGTGACCGAGACCAACCCGTTCAAGGTCCCGGTCACCCAGATCCACGATACCAAGGTCCGCATGACCTTCATCGATGGCGAGCTGGTCTATGACGCGGCCAATCCGCCGCCGCTGACCGCCGATTGAGGTAGGGGAGGAGGGATCGCGGCAGCGCCTTTCGCACGGTGCGCCGCGATCCCGATCGATCCCGCCGCCGGACCATCATCGAGGAAAGACCGTGTCCCCATCCGTCCAGGCCGCATCCGCCGAAAACCCGTCGACGATGGACGCCGGCCTCCGCGACCTGCGCCGCGCGCTCGACGAGCATCGCCTGACCAGCGTCGAACTGCTGGCCCTCTATCTCAACCGCATCGCCCATTATGACCGGCACGGTATCGCGCTCAACGCGGTTCCGGTGCTCAACCCGGCGATGTTCGAGGAGGCGCGGCGCTCCGACGAGCGGCGCGCGCGCGGCGAGACGCTGGGGCCGCTCGACGGCATCCCCTATATCGCCAAGGACAGCTATGCGGTCGAGGGACTCACCGTAGCCAGCGGGTCGCCGGCGTTCGAGCATCTGATCGCGGGCCGGGACGCCTATGCGATCGCGCGGCTGCGCGCGGCGGGAGCGATCCTGATCGGACTGACCAACATGCCGCCGATGGCGGCGGGCGGCATGCAGCGCGGCGTCTACGGCCGCGCCGAAAGCCCCTATAACGAGCATTTCCTGACCGCCGCCTTCGCCTCGGGATCGTCGAACGGGTCGGGCACCGGCACCGCCGCCGGCTTCGCCGCCTTCGGCCTGGCGGAGGAGACCTGGTCGTCGGGCCGCGCGCCGGCCTCGAACAATGGGCTCGCCGCCTATACGCCGTCGCGCGGGGTGATCTCTATCCGGGGCAACTGGCCGCTGATCGCGACGATGGATGTCGTCGTCCCCTATGCGCGCACGATGGACGACCTGCTCGAGCTGCTCGACATCCTCGTCGCCGACGATCCCGAGACGCGCGGCGATTTCTGGCGCCAGCAGGGCGCTGTCGCGATCCCCAAGGCGTCCGAGGTGCGGCCGGCCGACTATCGCAGCCTGCGCGATCCCGGCGCGCTGGCGGGCAAGCGGATCGGTATCCCGCGCATGTACATCAACAAGGACCCCGACGGTCCACGCCCGATCGCGACGCGGCCGAGCATCGTCGAGTTGTGGGGCCTCGCCGAACGCGACCTGAGGGCGCTCGGCGCCGAGGTGGTCGAGGTCGATTTCCCGCTGATCGCCAACTATGAGGCCGATCCGCTGCCGGCCAACCGGCTGGTCGAGCGCGGCCTCGTCCCCGAAGGCTTCCCCAAGGCCGAGGGCTGGGACCTGACGATCTTCGCCTGGGATGACTATCTCCGCGCGAACGGCGACCCCAGGCTCAACCGGCTGGCCGACGTCGACGGCGAGAAGATCCTGCCGGCGATCCCCGGTTTCCTGCCCGATCGCTATGAGGGCATCCCGCCCTTCTCCGCCTTCGCCGAGGCGGCGGCGCGCGACGGGGTGACCCCGCGCGAGGAGATCGCTTTCCTCGAAGAGGGGCTGGCGGGCCTCGAACAGGCACGGCGGATCGACCTCGAGGACTGGATGACCGGGCTCGGCCTCGACGCGGTGGTGTTCCCGGCGGTTGCCGACGTCGGGCTGGCGGACAGCGACGTGAATCCGCTGTCGCAGGACGCTGCATGGCGCAACGGCGTCTGGGTCGCGAACGGCAACCAGGCGATCCGCCATCTTGGCGTCCCAACCGTCACCGTCCCGATGGGGATGATGGCCGACATCGGAATGCCGGTCGGCCTGACCTTCGCGGGTCGCGCCTATGACGACAATGTGCTGCTCGCCTATGCCTATGCGTTCGAGGCGAGCCGGCGGCGCGTCCTGCCGCCGCGCCGCACCCCGCCGTTGCCCGAGGAGCGGGCGCTGGCGGGCGAGGCACGGGCGGCGGTCTCGGGCGACGCCGGCCGGCTCGACTGGCGGGCGACGCTGCTCCCGGTCGACGACAGCGGCCATTGCGGCATCGCGGTGGAGGGTGAGATCGTCGGCGGCGATGCGGGCGACATCCGCCTGTTCGTCAACGGCCGGCCGCTCTCGGTTCGGCGCAGCGGCCGCCGCTTCACCGGCGAGGCGCGCCTGCCGATGGACACACACACCCGGCTGCACAGCCGCTGGCGCGGCGCCTACGGTTCGGTCGTCGTCGCCCTGCACAGCGCGCCGGGCGGCCGCAGCATCGGCGATTACCAGGTGATGGGGGGGATCGCCTGATGACGTCCGCGCCCATCGCGCCCATCATCCACGGATAGACGAAGGAGAAAGCCATGGCCCGCACCGGCTTCTACACCGACGAACGCACCTTCTGGCACGCGACCGGCATGCAGGCGCTGTTCCTGCCGGTCGGCGACTGGGTGCAGCCGCCCAGCGGCACGGCGGGCGCCGACACGCCCGATTCGAAGCGCCGCCTGCTCAACCTCGCCCATGCGTCGGGGCTGACCCGCAAGCTGGTCTTGCCCGAGGCGGTTCCGGCGACGGTCGAGGACGTCTGCCGCGTCCACCCGCGCGACTATATCGACCGTTTCAAGGCGACGAGTGACGCGGGTGGCGGCGATCTCGGCCATCTCGCCCCGTTCAGCAAGGGCGGATTCGAGATCGCGATGCTGTCCTGCGGCCTCGCCATCACCGCGGTCGACGATGTGCTGGCCGGCAAGGTCGACAATGCCTATGCGCTGTGCCGCCCGGCCGGGCATCACTGCCTCGCCGACACCCCGATGGGCTTCTGCCTGCTCGCCAATATTCCCGTAGCGATCGAGGTGGCGAAGGCCCGCCACGGCATCTCGCGGGTCGCGGTGGTCGATTGGGATGTCCACCACGGCAACGGCACCCAGTCGATCTTCTACGATCGCGCCGACGTGCTCACCATCTCGATCCACCAGGATCGCTGCTTCCCGCCGGGCTATAGCGGCGCGGAGGACCGCGGCGAGGGCGCCGGACTTGGCTACAACCTCAACATACCCCTGCCCGCCGGTGCCGGGCACGACGCCTATGTCCAGGCGTTCGACGACATCGTCGTTCCGGCGCTCGACGATTTCCGGCCCGAGCTGATCATCGTCGCCAGCGGGCTCGACGCGAACAGCGTCGATCCGCTCGCCCGCATGCTGCTCCACAGCGAGAGCTATCGCCTGTTGACGCAGAAGATGCTCGACGCCGCGGCGCGGCTGTGCGGGGGCAAGCTCGTCGTTGTCCATGAGGGCGGCTATGCCGAGGCCTATGTTCCCTTCTGCGGTCATGCCCTGCTGGAGGCGCTGAGCGGCGAGCGTACCGCGGTGGTCGATCCGGTGCTGGAGATGGCCGAGGCGTGGCAGCCGGGACCCGAGGCTGCCGCCTTCCACCGCCAGTGGATCGACCGTCTCGTCGCGGATCTCAGGAAGTGAGGGCGCGCCCGGCGGTCCTGCGCAGCGCGGCCGCCGGGCTGCTGCTGCTGGCGTCGGCGGCCTCCGCCGCCGAGCCGCGCGAATGGCTGATGATGGTCAAGTCGCGCAACCTCGATCCGGCGCGCAGCGCCGAGTTCGACCATTGGTACGACGATATCGACATCCCCGACGTGCTGGAGGTGCCCGGTTACGAGCGGGCACGTCGCGGTCATGCGGTGACGGGCGAGAAGCCCTATGTCGCGCTCTACACGATCAGCTCGTCGGACATCGACAAGACGATCATCGCGATGCTGATGGCGAGCTGGCGGATGGACCAGGTCGGCCGCGGCACGCCGCTGATCAAGGTCACCGAGCGCCTCTATTACCGGCGCGCCGGCAAGGGCGCCCGCGACGCCGGCGCGGCGAAGCCGACCTACCTCTATCTCCACCGCTCGGCGGGCGTGTCGGCAGCGGCGATGCGCGGCGTGGTCGACGCCGGGCTGGCGGGCAACGCGGTGCCCTACGACATCTACCAGGTGCTGATGCACGATCCGGTGACCGTGCCGAAGCAGCTCGTCCTGTTCGAGCTGTCGGCCGATTCGGACGCGGCGGCGGAGGAGGCGGCCCGCCGAATCCAGCAGCGCCTGGGCGGCACCGGCGGCTGCGGCGCCGATTGCGAGACGCTCTACCGGCTGGTGCGCGACGTCGAGGGGTGAGGAGCGGGCGTCAGTTCGTCCTCGGGGCTTCCGCCGGGAAGCGGGCGATCAGGTTCGCGCGGGTGCCGACGACGTCGACCATCCGCTTGCCGCGATAGGCGGCGACTTCCTGCGGCGTGTAGGGCGTGAAGCCGCCCTTGGCCGGGCCGCCCATCGCCGGGATCAGCCAGTTGAGCAGCGCCGACAGGTCGGCGTCGCTGAGCTTCGAATTGGCCGAGCCGGGCACCTGGACCAGGAAGGCGCGCCCGCCCTCGACGTCGAGGAAGCGGTACAGCTCCCCCTTCATCGCCGGCACCCGGCCGGCGATGCCGCGGCCGTCGGGCATGTGGCAGCCCTGACATTCCGTCATGTAGTTGACGTGGGGCTGGCGGCCGTTGCTCGCCATGTTCGGCGCCCTGCCGCCCGGCGCCGACGCGCCGGCATGCGCCACGGCGAGGACCGTGGCGCATGACAGGGATGCGGCGAGGAAGAGACGCGGACGCATCGACGAGCCTCAGTCGGCGGCGCCGAGCACGACCGCGGTCGAGCAGTTGTAGATCATGCCCACCTGGGTGCCGAGGCACCAGTTGATGTCGTTCGATCCCGACGGCTGGTGGATCGGCTTGTCGCCTTCGTTGCGGTTGCACATGCAGCGGCCGCAGCCCGACTTGCCGCAGCAGTCGTTGTAGCTGATCACATAGTCCTTGCCGTCGGCCGGGTTGCGGCAGGTGCCGACCCAGGTGATCGGCGACGGCTCGGTGCCCGGCGGGCAGGACGAGGTGCTGCCGCCGCAGCACGAGCAGAGGAAGCCGTCGATCGCGCAGTAGCGCCAATAGTCGCACGACTGCGGATCGCCGGTCTCGCCCGGCTGCTGGGCCGCATTGGCGCGCGAGACGGGCAAGAGGGGCATCGCCGCTGCGAAGCCGAAGGCGGTCGCGCGTCCGAAGAAGCTCCGGCGCGAGATGCCGCGTGCGGTGGAGCGGCTCATCCGCTCCATGATCCTGTCCAGCCTGGTCATTTGGCAGCTCCCGTATGTACCCGCTGCGCGTCACGGCGCGCCGCATATTCCTGAATCGACGCGATGCCCGTGCGCTGAGCCTCGAACAGGCTCTCGACATGCTCGCGATTGTTGACAAGCCCCTTCGACGCGACCGTCCCGTCCGCGCCGAGCAGCACGGCGTAGGGCAGCTTGCCGACGCCATGGGTGCGGCCGAGGTCGGTCGAAAGGACGAAGGGATGATCGGCCAGCTTCTGCTGCACGATCATCTTCATCTGCGCCGGCTCGTCGCCGTCGCTGGCGAAGACCAGCCGGGTGGTGTCGGCATTCTCGCGCGCGATCGACAGCAGCACCGGCAGCATCGACTTGCACATCGGGCAGGTCGGCGAGACGAAGAACAGCAGGGTCGACCGGCCGTCAGCCGCCACGCCGCCGATGCGGACCTCTCCGCCGGTCAGGCTCGGCAGGTCGAAGGAGGGTGCTACCTCGCCGACCTTCGAACCGCCCGACAGGGTCAGCGCGCCGACCGGGCCCAACCGTTCGTGCAGCATGCCGACCTGGCGGAACAGGCCGAGCATCAGCAGGCCCATGGCGACGATGACCACCCATTGCAGCGCGAACGCCGCCAGAAACATCCCATTCATTTGAGCACCGCCTTTTCCTGCAAGCGCACGGCCGTGAAGTGTCCGAAACCGAAATAGAGCAGCGCGAACGCGACGATCGCGCCGATCCCCGAGATCGCGTCGATGGCACCGAGCGCGCGGGGCGCGACCGGCAGCGCGGCCGCCGCCAGCGCGACCGCCGCGAGCAGCATGTTGCGCGCCACCAGCTCCCAGCCGAGCGACGCGCGGCTGGTGCCGAAGCCGAGGCAGCCGCAGTCGATATGGGTGCGGCCGCGCATGATGTTGATCGCCATCGCCGCCGCATAGACCAGCAGCAGCGCCGCGATCGCGCCCATCGCCGCCTGGCTGCCGATCGCGACCGCGGCGATCGCCGCGGCGCCGGCCGCCAGCTCGACCGCGACGATCGCCGCCGCCGCCGGGACGAGCAGCGCCTCGGGCACCAGCATATAGGCGGCCAGCGTGCCGGTGAAGCCGGCGAAGTCCTTCGCCTTGGCCAGCCCGCCGAGCAGAAACAGCCCGCCCAGCAGGACATCCGCCACCAGCACGGGGAGGATGTCGACCGCGGTCACTTGGCCGGCACCGGCGCGGGCTGGATGATCGTCATCGTCGGGCCGAAGCCGTCGATCTTGCGGATCAGCTTGCCGGTCAGCGCGTCGCGCACCTTGAGGTCGGTCTCGCCCATCATGGTGGTGTAGAGCAGCGGCTTGTCGTCCTGGCTGACCGCCACCGACAGGGCCGGGGTCTCGAGTGCGATCCGCTCGATGCGGGTCTGCCTGGCGACGTCGTAGACCCAGATCTCGGTGCCCGGATCCTTGTGCGTGTCCGGGCCGCCCTGGTGCATCAGCACGTAGAGGCGACCGGTGCCGCGATGATAGGCGGCGGCCTGCAGCGCGCCGGGGCGCCAGTCCTTCTCGGCCGGAGTGGTCAGCGACCAGCTCTTGGCGATCGCGGGCACGTCCTTGCTGTGGTCGATGACGTGGACTTTGCCCGAATAGGTGAAGAACAGCCACTGGCTGCCGGTCCACACACCCTTCTCGGTGACGGGATCGTCGTCGGCGAACAGCTTCTTCGACGTCTTGCCGAGCGTCACCTTGCCCTCTGCATCGAGCGTCGCGGACTGGAGCGCGCCGTCGCCGCAGATCAGGAAGAATTTGGACGGCCCGGTCGGGTAGATCAGGCTGCAGCCCGAGGTCGCATATTCGCCGACCATCTTCTGCGCCTGCATGTCGATCACGGTGACCGACTGTTCGGGCGTGAAGTTGTAGACGAGGCCGAAGCGGCCGCCCGGCATCACCGGCGACACCGACTGGAAGGGCATGCCGTTGTAGCGCTTGGCCGGGATCACCGGCTCGGCGCCCGGTGTCAGGTCCGACGTCTTGTAGAAGGTCACGACGTCGGTGCGCTCGCCGCGGGTGCCGCGCGCGAGGAAGGTCGAGGGGACGGCGAAGCTCTTGCCGTCCTCGGCCAGCATCAGGATGCCATGGCCGTAGCCGCTGCTGATCATGCCGAGCATCTGGCCGCTGTCGGCGTCTACCAGATAAGCGCGGCCGTCGAGCATCCGGTCGAACGAGATGTCGTTCAGCCACACCCAGTGCGGCTGCATCGTCTCGGCCAGGCTCTCCTTCTTCAGCTCCTCGGGCTGGAGCTGGGCCAGGGCCGGTGCGGCCGTGGCGAGGCACAGCGCGGCGAGAGCGGTGAAAGTCTTCATGTCGTTCCTCCGGCGGTCGGGGCTATTTCCGGGTGGCAAGATAGGCGATCACGTCCGCCCGGTCCTGCGCGTTGGGCAGGCCTGCGAAGGCCATGCGCGATCCCTTGATCATGGCGGCGGGGCGGGTCAGGAAAGTATCGAGCTTGTCGGGCGTCCAGCTGATCGCGGCGGCCTTCATCGCGGGCGAATAGGCGAAGCTGGTCGTTCCCGCCTTACGCCCGACGATCCCGGCCAGATTGGGGCCCATGCCGGCTTTCTTGCCGGGCTCGACCGTGTGGCAGGCGACGCAGCGCTTGAACACGATCGCACCTTTCGCGGCGTCGCCCGCCGCGACGGCAGGGGCCGGCGACATGGCCAGCCCCGTCAGCAACATCCCCATGGTTGCGATGGAACGCATCGACATTCTCTCTCCCACAAACCAGATGTCAGAAATTATAGCCGACGCTGCCGCCGAACCAGCGCGGACGCGCATAGGCCTGGTTGGCGAAGCCGAACGACGCACCCAGGTCGAGATTGTAGATTCGGTACTTCTTGTCGGTCAGGTTGTTCGCGAACGCCGCCAGCGTCCAATGGTCGTCGTCCGACGTCCAGGAGATGCGGGCATTGCCGACGATGCGCGACGGCTCGCGGTCGATCGGGGCGTTGAACGTCGAGAAGTAGAGCGCGTCGTCATATTTCCAGTCGGTCTGCAGCGCGAGCTCGCCCGGGCCGGCCGGGAAGGCATAGCGCGCCATGCCGCCTATGCTCCACTTCGGCGCCTGCGGCATCTCGCGGTCGGCGACCCGGCCGCTCGGCAGGGTGATCCCCTTCACCTTGGTGTCGAGATAGGTGAGGAAGCCCGACAGCATCAGGCCGCGCACCGGACGCAGCACCAGCTCGGTCTCGACGCCGGTCACCCGCGCGGGAACGTTGGCGACGATCTGCGACAGGCCCTGCAGCGTGAACGCCTGATAGTCCTTATAGTCGTAGTGGAAGACCGCGCCGTTGAAGGTGACCTTGCGGTCGAGCAGGGTCAGCTTGAACCCGGCTTCGTAGTTGGTCAGCACTTCCTGGTCGTAGGGCAGCGTCGTCGGGTCGATCGGCGTGAACGCCTGCACGCCGAAGCCGCCGCTCTTGGTGCCGCGGTTGACGCCGGCATAGAGCAGCACGTCGTCGGTCGGGCGATAGTCGACCTGGACCTTGCCCGACCAGTTCTTGAAGGTCTGCTTGGCGAGGCCGGGGTTGGTCGTCCGGTTGAAGACGAAGTCCTGCACGCCGTTTTCGGCATGGGCGAAGTCGTAGGTCTTGCGGTCCCAGCTGTAGCGGCCGCCGACCGTCAGGCTGATCTGGTCGGTGGCCTTGTACTCGACCTGCCCGAACAGCGCGACCGAATCGGTCTTCTGCCGCCCGCCGTAATTCTCCAGCAGGCCGAGCACTGGCACGGCATCGATCTGATAGTCGTTGTCGGTGCGGATCTTCAGGCCGTAGATGCCGGCCAGCCAGGTGAAGCGATCGGTGTCGCCCGACAGGCGCAGCTCCTGCGAGAGCTGGTAGAGGTCCTGCGCGGTGTCGTAGTGGAAGATGTGGACCGGCGACATGTCCGAATCCTCGCCGAAGCGCTTCCTGAGGTCCTGATAATCGGTGATCGAGGTGAGCTTGGCGCCGCCGAAGTCCTGCTCGTAGCGGACCGTGGCGCTCCAATATTTGCGGTCGAAGAAGCCGATCCGGTCGAACGAGCCGGTGAAGGGGTCCTTGTCGGGCTCCTTGTAGCCGAACGCGTCGCATCCGCCGCAGGTGCCCCAGAAATCCTCATTCGGACCAAGCTTGAAGCCGAGGCCGTCGGCATCGAAGCCCGCGGCGACGTGGCTGTAGAGGCCGCCGCTCGTCTCATGGTCGTTGCGCAGGCCCTGCAGCTTGACGAGCAGGGTGCCGCTGTCGCCGACGTCGGCCTCGATCTGGAGGCGGCCGCCATAGAAACGGGCATTGCCGATGTCGCGGCCGACGCGGTTCTCGATATAGCCGCCGTGACGGTCGCTGGTGAACGACAGGCGGGCGCGGACGCGCTCGCTCAGCGGGCCGCTGAGCGCGCCTTCGGTCGCGATCTGGCCGTAGCTGCCGACGGTCAGCTGCGCATAGCCTTCGAGCTCGCGGGTCGGACGCTTGGTGATCGTCTGGACGAGGCCGCCGGTGGCGTTGCGGCCGAACAACGTGCCCTGCGGACCGCGCAGGATCTCGACACGCTCCAGGTCGAACATCTGGCCGCTGATCGCACCGAGCGCGCTGACATAGACTTCGTCGTTGTAGAAGGCGATCGGCGCCTCCTGCGAGTCGGCGAAGTCGTTCTGCGATACGCCGCGGATGTTGAAGACGGTGATCGTCGGGCTGTACTGGGCGACCTGGAGCCCGGGGACCTGCGCGGCGAGGGCGGTCACGTCCTGGCGTCCGACCGAATCGAGCATGGCACCGCCGATCGCGGTGACCGACAGGCCGATGTCCTGCAGCTTCTGCTCGCGCTTCTGGGCGGTGACGACGATCTCGCCATCGGCATCCTGCGCCATGGCGGTGGCCGGCGCGAGCATGGTTCCGGCGAGCAGCGCAAGCTTCACCCAGCCGTGCATGGGGCGGTATGCGATTTTCATGGTCCCTTTTCCCTCCCGGGTTTATTCGAATTGTTTCGAGTAAACTATGTCGAATCTTTTCGATTTGTAAAGGCGAATTAGCCCCGGGCCGGTGCAAAGCCAATCCGTAATAGCCGAATTTAGTTCGGTCTAGATTCGACTTGACTCGGCCCGGACGATCACCCAGTGCAGCCGATGCGGGGCATGGATGGCCTCTGGAGAGTGGTGGACGGATTGGCCAGACGAACGCAGGAGCGGGGACGGACGCGCAGGGCCGCACTGGTCGAAGCGAGCCGGAAGCTGTTGCGGGCCCGTGAGATCGACGAGATCTCGCTGACCGACATCGCCGAGGAAGCCGGCATTCCGAAAAGCTCGGCCTATCATTTCTTCTCGCAGGTGCTCGAGGTGTTCGAGGCTGCGGCCGGCGACATAGAAGGCGAGCTCCAGGCTTGGCTGGAGCAGCTGTCGACCGAGGGCTGTACCGACTGGCGGCAGGTCGTCACCCGTTTCACTGGCCGGGGCGCGGCATTTTTCAACGGCAATCGCGACGCGATGCAGCTGCTGATCGGCCCGAAGAGCCCGGCGGCGATCAAACTGAAGGACCGGCAGAACGACTTCGCGATCGGCGCCCAGCTCAAGGACAAGATCGCCGCGCATTTCCAGCTGCCCGAGCTGGCCGACACGCCCGAGATCTTCTTCCGCGGGATCGAGATCGCCGACCTGTTCTTCGGCCTGTCGGTGATCCGGCACGGCCATATCACCGACGATTTCGATCGTGAGGCGGGACGCGCCACCTGCGCCTATCTGTCGCTCTACCTGCCGGTCGTCCTGCCCCGGGCGACGGCCTGAACGGGTCCCTCAAAGTCTGTTTGGAAAGGCGCGAAAGGGCGCATTGCGAAGCGGGCGGATGCTGCAAGATGCGGTGAAACCGCGCCTCCCGAACAGTCCCTCAGACCGGGACCTCGGTGGTATATTTGATCTGTTCCATCGCGAAGGACGAGCTGACGTCGCTGATCGTCACGCCGTCGATCAGCATCTTATAGATGCGGTCATAGTCGGCGATGTCGGCGGCGACGACCTTGAGCAGATAGTCGGTCTCCCCGCTCATCCGGTAGAATTCGGCCACCTCCGGGATGGCGCGGACATGGTCGGCGAAGGCGGACAGCCAGTCGCTGGCATGATGATTGGTCTTGATCGCGACGAACACGGTGACGCCCAGGCCGATTGCCTCGCGGTTGACCAGCGCGACAGTGCCGGTGATCACGCCGGCCTCCTGCATCCGCTTGACCCGGTTCCAGCAGGGCGTCGCCGACAGGCCGACCCGGCGTGCCAGCTCGGCATTGGAGAGCGTCGCGTCGCGTTGCAGCTCCCGCAGGATGGAGCGATCGAAGCGATCGAGAGAAATTTCCTCGCGATGGGGCATTAATAGGATAATCTCCCCAGATTATTCGCAATAAGGCTGCAAATTGAGAAGCCAATTCTGGCGTTATAGCGATATTCCTACTCCCATATCAATCGTGGGAGACGGCCCTGTGCGACATCTGCTGACCGATCATCCGGCCTCGGTGGGGGAAAGCTATTTCGAGCATATGGCGCATGCCGGCGGCTTCGGCTTGTCGATGATCGCGGCGGGCATCGCCTGCATGGTCCATGCGATCCTGCCGGCCTGCTTCGTCTCGACCGGCAGCAATACGATCCGCCGGCTCCACGACCGGATGGTGACCCACCGCCGCAAGCAATAAATACGCGCGCGCCGCCTTTCAGGCGGCCAGCGCCAACTGCCGCACCGCCGCGATCACCACCTCCGCCTCGGTGCGGCGCAGCCAGTCCGGGCTGACGTCGACGAACCGCACGACATGATCGGAGTCGATCAGGATCACCGCAGGCTGGGGCAACTCCCAGCTCCCCGTGC
This sequence comes from Rhizorhabdus histidinilytica, assembly GCF_900167915.1. Classification (GTDB taxonomy): domain Bacteria; phylum Pseudomonadota; class Alphaproteobacteria; order Sphingomonadales; family Sphingomonadaceae; genus Rhizorhabdus; species Rhizorhabdus histidinilytica. The sequence continues at coordinate 20,467 of NZ_FUYM01000022.1, forward strand.
CGGTCAGTGCGCCGATCCAATGCGTGTCGTCCTGCGGCACCGGCGGATCGTCGTGCGGCGTGAAGGCAAGGCCGAAGCGGCGGGCGAGGGCGTTGCCCCGGTCCGCAGCGACCGGGAAGCCGAGGCCGTGGCGCGCCTCGATCTCGCGCAATCCCGTTTCGGGAAGATGCGGGCTGACTCCAACCAGCGCGATGCCCGCCGCGTCGAGGAAGGGGCGTAGCGTTCGGTCATAATGGGGCAGCGCGATGTTGCACGCCGGGCAGCCGGCGAAGCGGAAGAATACCAGCGCGACCGGACCGCGGCTCGTCAGCCGGTCGAGCGTGACGATCTCGCCGGTCGACAGCTCAAGGCTGAACGGCGCCACCCGGTCGCCGGCCGCGACGATCCTCGCGGGATCGAACGCCGCTACCAGCGCCGCGCGCTGGTCGATGTTCTTGCGGAGCTTGTCGGGGTCCCAGCTCCGCAGTCGTTCCGCATGGAGGGCGTCGAACTGGGCGGTCAGCGTTTGCGGCATGATGCAATCCTCTTCTCGATCGGCGATTGAGTATCGTGGCCGGGAAGCGGCGACCAATGAGAGTTGAAAAAGCTTTTATTGAGCAAATCTCATGAACCGGACCGGATTATGCCGATCGAGTTCTGGAGGGCATCTATTTGCAATTACAATCGTTCGGCGACTTATTTTCATAATAACTGGCGGGTCTGGCACGGTAAGCCGATCTCCTCTGGAGTCGATACTCCGCTGACAAAGAGGAAACCGCCATGTCCGTTGCCGCCTCCCCCGCCCTGCCGGAAAAGGATTCGATCCGCGTCCGCCCGCTTCAGCCGACCATCGGCGCCGAGATCGAGGGCGTCGACCTGAGCCGCCCTCTGGAGCCCGCCCAGCGCGACGCGATCCGCGCCGCCGTGCTGCGCCACAAGGTCGTCTTCTTCCGCGACCAGGCGCTCGACAATGAGAGCCAGGCGGCCTTCGCGGCGCAGTTCGGCACGCTCTACACCCATCCGAGCACGGCCCGCGATCCCAAGGTGTCGCCGATCCACCGCATCGCCGCCGTCGACGCCGCCAAATATGAGAAGCGCCTCCACCGGGACGTGCTGCCCGGCGACGGCTATCATAGCGACACGAGCTGGCGGCTGGTGCCGACCTGGGGCGCGGTGCTGCGCGCCGTCACCCTGCCGGAGGTCGGCGGGGATACGATCTGGGTCGATGCCAACCTCGCTTATGAGGGCCTGTCCGCCGAGGTGAAGGAGCGCCTCGAAGGACTCCACGTCACCCACGATTTCCGCGAGGCGCTGGCCGAGGCGGGCCATGATTATCCGATCGTCGCCCATCCGGTGGTGCGCACCCATCGCGAGACCGGACAGAAGATCCTCTGGGTCAACCTCACCCAGAAGCCGCAGATCCTCGGCATCGAGCTGGCCGAGAGCCGCGACCTGCTCGACGAGGTGCTGCGCCAGTATAAGCGCCCCGAATTCCAGGTCCGCTTCTCGTGGCGCCCCGGCTCGGTGGCCTTCTGGGACAATCGCGCCGCGGTCCATTACGCGGTCAAGAATTACGGCGATTTCCCCCGCCATCTCGAACGGGTGCTGATCGCCGACGAACCGCTCTACGCCGGCCTTTGAATCGAAGGGCGCCGGCTTCGGCCGGCGCCTCAACGCAGGCGGAGCTTCTTCACCCGATAGGCGATCTGATTGCGGCTCATGCCGATCAGCCGACCCGCCTCGACCTGGTTGCCGCCGCATTGGTCGAGCGCGCTGCGCACCATATGGTCGATCACCTCTTCGTGGGAGAGGCCGCTTTCGAGCAGCGTGGCGCCGATCGGCGGCCGCTGCGGCCGCTTGGCCGTCTCGATGATGAAGTCGGCGAGCGGATCGTGCGACATGCCGTCCTCTGGCTGGAGCGCGTCGCCCGACATCATCAAGTGATGGACGCCGATCATCTCGCCGTCCGATGCGAGGATGACGCCGCGTTCGATGGTGTTCTCCATCTCGCGGATGTTGCCCGGCCAGTGATAGTCGTGGAACAGGCGGATGACGCGATCGTCGAAGCTGATGTCGCGCTTGTGATGGCGCGCGGTGAACTTGCGCAGGAAGAAATTGGCGAGCAGCGGGATGTCCGCGCGCCGGTCGCGCAGAGGCGGGATCCAGATCGGGAAGGTGTTGAGGCGGTAGAAGAGGTCGGCGCGGAAGCGGCCGGCCTCGACGTCGGCGCGCATCTTCGCATTGGTCGCCGCGATCAGCCGCACGTCGCACTTGATCGACCGAGTTCCGCCGACCCGCTCATATTCGCCTTCCTGCAGTACGCGCAGCAGCTTGCCCTGCGCGGCGAGCGATAGCGTGCCGATCTCGTCGAGGAACAACGAGCCGCCGTCGGCGCGTTCGAAGCGGCCGGCGCGGGCGGCGTCGGCGCCGGTGTAGGCGCCCTTCTCGACCCCGAACAATTCCGCCTCGATCAGCGTGTCGGGAATGGCGGCGCAGTTGACCGCGACCAGGTCGCGATCGGCGCGGCGGCTGCGGCGGTGCAGCTCGCGGGCGAACACCTCCTTGCCGACCCCGCTTTCGCCGAGGAACAGCACCGGCGCCTCCGACCGGGCGACCTTGTCGACGAGGTGGAGCGTGACGTTGAAGCCGGGCGAGGCGCCGACCATCGGCCGCGCACCGGCCGGCCTGTCGTCGCGATCGGGCGCGCCGACCGCGATCGCCGTCGTCGGTTTGCGGCGGGCGGCCGGGCGGTCGGGGTAGCCCTCGGCGCGAAACCAGCGCAGCTCGCCGTCGGGATCGTCCCAGTCCTCGGCCGGCTTGCCGACCAGGAAGCAATGCTTGTGCCCCATCGCGACGCAGCTCAGCTCGCGGAAGATGATCGGCCGGCCGAAGAAGGCGGAGGAATAGCCCGAGGCATAGCCGACCTGCTGCCAGCCGCCGGGATGCGGACCGATTCCTATCTCCTTGAGATGGGCGTGGCATTCGGCCGAATTGTGCCATTCATATTCGCTGTAGAAATAGCCGGTCTTGCGGTCCGCCTCGAAGATCTTCGGCACGACCTTGACCGACCCTTTCAGCGAATGGAGCTGGGGCCCGACGGTGAAGCCTTCGAACAAGGTGCCGTCCTTGCGCAGTTCGAGCGCCAGCGTCGCATCGCCCGATCCGATGCTGTAGCCGATCCGCGACATCACCCCGCGCGCCCGGTCATAGCCGAGCGCCGAGATCAGTTCGCGCCGCATGATCGCCAGGCCGGCATTGTCGGTCAGCACCATGCGTTGTCCGTTGAGGAAGATTTCCGCCCGGTCGGGATCGAAATGAAAGGTTTCGAGCAGGTCGGCAAGCGACGGATCGCTGGCCTGCCGGAAGCGGTCGGCCAGCGACGGCCGGTCCGGGGCCTGGTTGTTCGCGGCGCGCATCGCCCTCTCCCTCGCTGCTTCTGAATTTTCCGCTTCTATCGTGCGCAGAGTGCTGATTTTTCCGCGATATACAAGGCCCTCGACGGCCGCCGCGCCGGCCTCCGTTCTTAAAATGGCGGATTTGCGTGGGACGGTCGGGTTGGCACGCTTTCTGCTTTTACGGTCGGCAAAACCAAGGAGGGGAAAATATGCCGTACCGTCAGCTTCTCATCGTCTCCAGCTCGCTGCTTGCGCTGGTGCCGGCAACGGCCTGGGCGCAGGCCGCCGAAACCACGTCCGAAGCGGTGGGGGGCATCGAGGAGATCGTCGTCACCGCGCAGAAGCGCGCCCAGAACGTGCAGGACGTGCCGATCGCGATATCGGCCTTCACCGCCAATGCGCTGAAGGAGCGCGCGGTGGCCGATGTCGCCAGCCTCTCCAACATCGCGCCGAACGTGACGCTCGACGCCGGCACGCCCTTCTCGGGATCGAGCTCGGTGCTGTCGGCCTATATCCGCGGCATCGGCCAGAACGACTTCGCGGCGAACCTCGATCCGGGCGTCGGCGTCTATCTGGACGGCATCTACCTCGCGCGCACGGTCGGCGCCAATCTCGACCTGCCCGACGTCGAGCGGATCGAGGTGCTGAAGGGGCCGCAGGGGACGCTGTTCGGTCGCAACACGATCGGCGGCGCGATCTCGGTCGTCACCCGCGATCCGGGCCGCGAATTCTCGTTCCGCGGCGACATCACCACCGGCCGCTTCAACCGGCTCGACATCAACGCCAGCGTCGACCTGCCGATCACCGACGCGATCGGGCTGTCGCTGACCGGATCGTCGCGCAAGCGCGACGGCTATCTGAAGCGCATCCCCTTCCCGAACGCCGGCAATTTCGCGGTCGATTCCAATGCGGCATTCCGCTCGAACGGCTATGACAGCGCGTCGAAGGAGGGCGGGCAGAGCGAATGGTCGCTGCGCGGCAAGCTCAAATGGGAGGCATCCGAGCGGCTGACCGTCCGCATCTCGGGTGACTATCTCCGCCAGGACCAGCAGGGCACCGCCAACAAGCTGCTCGCGACCACCGAGGACCAGCCCTATGTCTTCGCGCCGACCGCCGATCGCGCGCTCGTCATCCCCGGGCTCGGCGCGACCGCGCTCTATGACGGGGCCTCGGGGCTCGCGCCCAACGGTTTCAACTTCGCCGGCCTCTATAATTTCTGCATCGGATCGACGCCGGGGGAGATCGCGGCGCGCAACGCCACCGCTCTCTGCGGCGCGCGCGGCACCCCGCTCAATCCGGGGCAGGTGATCGGCGGCCTCGCCGGCGTCAACGTCGATGCCGATCCGTCGAACGACCGGCTGCCCTTCGACGGCCGCTATCTGCTTGCCGACAAGGACAAGAGCTATGCGACCGGGCTGAACTTCTCGCGGATGCGGGTCTGGGGGCTGTCGATGACGCTCGACTATGAGCTGTCCGACGCGATGAGCATCAAGTCGATCACCGGCTATCGCCGGCTGCGCTGGGAGACCGGGCTCGACGCCGACGGCGCGCCGGTGCGGGCGCTCGAATTCTCCTTCTCACTGCGCAACTGGCAGTTCAGCCAGGAACTCCAGCTCACCGGTCACGCCTTCGACGAGAAGCTGAAATATGTCGTCGGCGGCTATTACTTCAAGGAACGCAGCTTCCTCAGCGACTATGTGACCTTCGATCAGGGGCTGTTGCAGATCTACGGCCCGAACCTGCTCCACACCAAGAACTACGCCTTCTTCGGGCAGATCGACTATGAGCTGTCGCCGCTGATCTCCTTCACGCTCGGCGGCCGCTACACGAAGGAGAGCAAGGACTTCAACGGCGGCCAGAGCGACCTGAACGGCTTCAACTACAAGCTGTTCAATTGCCCGGTCTATGGCGACCCCTGCACCACGGCGCTGGGCTTCCCGTCACCTTCCGAGCCGCTGCGCTATTATGTGCCGCAGACCCAGTATCGCAAGTTCAACAATTTCGCGCCGAAGCTGGGCGTGCAGCTCCATCCGACCGACGACGTGATGGTCTACGGCTCCTGGTCGCGCGGCTACAAGACCGGCGGCTGGACGACGCGTCTGTCCAACCCGCTGCCCACCGCCGCCAGCTTCTCGCCCGAAAAGGCGGAGAGCTTCGAGCTGGGCGTGAAGTCGGAATTCTTCGCGCGGCGGCTGCAGCTCAACGCGGCGGTGTTCACCACCAAATATGACGGCATCCAGCTCAACTTCCAGCAGGGCGTCTCGCCGACCATCCAGAATGCCGGCGACGCGCGGATCAAGGGCTTCGAGGTCGAGCTGGTCGCCGCTCCCGCCGCCGGTCTGACGATCAACGCCTCAGTCGGCTACAGCGACGCCTATTACACCAGCGTGCTGCCGCAGGCGCAGGTCGCGCCCAACCCGTTGCAGGCGGGTGTCTTTCCCGGTGCGCCGCTGCCCAAGACGCCGAAGTGGAAGTTCAACGTCAGCCCGCGCTACGAATATCTGCTGCCCAACGACGGCGCGCTGATCGCGCTGGTCGACTATACCCGCACCAGCAAGGTGTGGAACGACAGCGAGCGCGCCTATGCGCTGCTGCGGCCGTCGACCGACCAGCTCAACGCCAGCCTGTCCTACCGCGCGCCGGGCAACCGCTGGACCTTCACCGTCGGCGGCGTGAACCTGACCAACGACCGCTATCTGGTCAGCGGCGGCAACCAGACCGCGGCAGGCCTGCTGTTCGGCACCTACAACCGGCCGACCGAATGGTACGCCCGGGTCGGCGTCAAGTTCTGAGCCGGGAGGGGCGGCGATGTTCGTCAGGAACGCCTGGTATTGCGCCGGCTGGGACGAGGCCGTCGGGATCGGCGCCAATGATCTGGTGGTGCGCCAGATCGCGGGGCGCTCGATCCTCCTCTACCGGACCGGCGAGGGGCGGCTGGTGGCGATGGAGGACCGTTGTCCTCACCGCTCCGCGCCGCTGTCGCTCGGCCGCAAGGAGGGGGATGCGATTCGTTGCATGTACCATGGCATGCTGTTCGGCCCCGACGGCGCCTGCCGCCAGGTGCCGGGCATGGATCGCATCCCCGAGGGCGCGGTCGCGGCGACGCTGCCGGTGGTCGAGAAGGACAACTGGATCTGGGTGTGGCTGGGCGACCCGGCCCGCGCTGATCCCGAACTGATCTGTTTCGCGATCGGCCCGTCCGATCCCGACTGGGTGCTCAGGACGTCGCATCTCCGGGTCGACACCGGCTATCGCGAGGAGATCGCCAACCTCGCCGATCTCAGCCATGTCTCCTGGGTCCATGGGCTGACCTTCGCGGGCAGCGACGACTGGGGCTATATCAAGCCCCGCCACCGGCTGAACCCACGCGGCATCGAGACGCGCTATTGCGTGCGCGGCGTGCCGGCGCCCGCCTTCGCGCGGCACCTCTTCGCCGACGATGCCCGGTTCGACATCAACGTCCACGTCCGGATGACGGTGCCGTGCAACTTCATCCTGAGCTTCGCCGTGCACGAGGCGGAGGCGGGCGGCGCGCCCAACGAGCCGTCGCGCGGCAAGCTGCTGCTCGACACCTTCTCCAGCCAGGCGGTCACCCCGCGCGACGCCGGGTCGGTCGATTATTATTTCTCCTGGGGGACGAGCCGCGAGACCAATTTCCCCGGCATTGTCGACCTGATGCACCGGACCAACATGGACGCGTTCCTGGAGGACAAGCGCATCCTGGAGGGGCAGCGCGCCCGGCTGCTGCAATATCCCGGCGCGCCGCAGGTCGACATCGTCCACGACGCCGGGCCAGGACGGATGCTCTGGGTGCTCGACCAGCTCCTCGCCGAGGAAGCCGCGGAGGCGGGTGCGGCGTGAGCGGCGACTGGATCAGCGTCCGGCTCGCCGACAAGCGGCTGGTGGCCGAAGACGTCGCCGCGCTGCTGCTCGAGCCGGCCGACGGGACGGCGCTGCCGCCCTTCGCCGCCGGTGCGCATGTCGATGTCGAGCTGCCGGGCGGGCTGGTGCGCCAATATTCGCTGTGCAACGCACCGGGCGATCCCGGCCGCTACGAACTCGGCGTCCTGCTCGACCGGCAGGGGCGGGGCGGGTCGCGCGCCGTCCATGAGCAACTGGCGGTCGGGCAGGCGATCCGCATCGGCCGCCCGCGCAATCTGTTCCCGCTCGTCCCCGCCGAGCATAGCGTGCTGCTGGCGGGCGGGATCGGAATCACCCCGATCCTCGCCATGGCCGAGCAACTCGCCGCCGACGGCGCCGGTTTCGAGCTGCACTATTTCGTCCGCTCTCCCGAGCGGGCGGCGTTCGTCGACCGCCTCGCCGCGCCGCGCTTCGGCGATCGCTGCCGGCTCCATGTCGGCGACCGCATTCCGCCGAGCTTCGACGCCCCCGCGCTGTTCGACGCGCCGCGCGCGGGCCATCATCTCTACGTCTGCGGCCCGAACGCCTTCATGGATGCGGTGCTCGACGGCGCCCGAGCCGGCGGCTGGCCCGACGACCGCCTCCATTCGGAACGCTTCGCGGCGGCGGCGCTGCCGGCCGGCGACGACCGCCCGTTCGAGATCGAGGTGGAAGGCAGCGGCGCGATCGTCGCGGTCGCCCCCGGGCAGAGCGCGGCGGAGGCGCTCGCCGCCGCTGGCATCTGCATCCCGCTGTCCTGCGAGCAGGGCATCTGCGGCACCTGTCTCACAACCGTCGTCGGCGGCGTCCCCGACCATCGCGACTCCTACCTGTCCGATGCGGAACGCGCCGCCAACGACTGCTTCACACCCTGTTGTTCGCGCGCGGCCACGCCGCGCCTCGTCATTCAGCTCTAGGATCGGGAGAAGAAGGGCCATGGGCTCCACGTTCGAATGTCTCAAGCGGGCCTGGTACGTCGCCGCCATGTCGTCCGAGGTCGGGGGCGAGGGGCTGTTCCACCGCCGCATCCTCGGCACCTCGGTGATGATCTACCGACTGGCCGACGGGACGCCGGTGGCGCTGCATGACCGCTGCCCCCACCGCTTCGCGCCGCTGCACCTGGGCGAACGCGTCGGCGACGAGGTCGCCTGCCGCTACCATGCGCTGCGCTTCGACGCCGGGGGCCGCTGCACCCATAATCCGCACGGCAACGGCCGCATCCCCGATGCCGCGCGGGTCCGCCGCTTCCCGCTGCTCGAACGTTTCGGCTTCCTGTGGATCTGGATGGACGAGTCGGATCCCGATCCCGCGCTGCTGCCCGATTTCTCGCCGCTCGAGGAGGGGCACCCCAACGCCGTCGCGCAGACCTACATGCACATGGACGTCAACTATGAGCTGATCATCGATAACGTCATGGACCTCAGCCATATCGACCACGTCCATGGCGAGATCATCACCACCCGGGGGCAATTGTCGCCGGTCGTCCCCAAGGTGCGCGAGCGGGACACGCATATCTCGGCCCGCTGGGAATGGTCGCAGACGCCGGCGATGATGATCTTCGCCCCCTTCCTGCCGCGTCCCGAGGACGAAGCGCGCCACTATTTCGACATCAGCTGGACGGCGCCCGCCAACATCCAGCTATCGGTGGGAGCGGTGCAGGACAGCGACGATTTCGGCGAGGCGACCAGCCAGTACGACCTCCACACCTGCACGCCGGAGGACGCGTTCAAGACCCATTATTTCTTCGCGACCCGCCGCAACCACATCGTCGACGACGCCGACTATAACCGAAAGAAGATCGAGGCGATGCACGCGGCGTTCGAGACCGAGGACGGCCCGATCATCACCGCCGTGCAGGAGGAGATGGGCGAGGCGGAGTTCTTCTCGCTCGACCCGGTGCTGATGTCGAACGACGTGGCACCGGTGAAGGTGCGCCGCCGTCTGCGCAAGATGATCGTCGAGGAGCAGGCGGCGAAGGCGGCGGCCTCCTGAGTCTTCCGGCGGCCGACAGCGGCGGTCAGGGCTGGTCGATCAGGTCGCGCAAGCGATCGACCCGTGCCAGCATCCGCCGCAACATCGCGATCAGCTCGCTTCTCTCCGCATCGGTGAAGTCGGCGAGCAGGATCGCGTCGCGCTCCATCGAGACCAGCACGGCCTCGTCCTGCAGGCGCGCGCCCTCCGCGGTCAGCGACCACAGCTTGTAGGCCGGATTGCGCCGGTCGGGCCGGCTGACGACGAGGCCGCGTGCCTCCATGCCGCGCAGCGCCCGGCTGACCGCACCGCCGTCCAGCCCCATCACCTCGCAAATCCGCGAGGGTGGAATATCCGGTTCGGCCGCGAGCATGACGAGCAGCCGGAATTCGAGGATGCCCAGCCCGAAGCGGCTGCGATAGGTCGCCGATCCGCTCGCGGTCAGCCGGTTCGACAGGAAGTTGAGCAGCACGCCCACCGAATTCTGCAGATCGAGCGTGCGGGTGGTGCGGGGGGCCATTCTGGTGTCGCGTCCTTTCTCGCCGGGAGATTCACGGTCTTTAACGGTTATCATTGACGCCGTCATTTTGACATGTCAAAGTCATAGCCATGGAACGGGAGGATGTCATGGCCGGTCACGCCGAACGATCACCCTATGCGATCTACGACTCCGATCCGCCGCCCGGGGTCCCGGTGCTCGACGTCGATCCCTTCTCGGTCGATTTCTTCGCCGATCCCTATCCGGTGCACGAGCAGCTCCGCGAGGCCGGGCCGTTCGTGTGGCTGTCGCGCTACAATATCGGTGCGGTCGCCCGGTACGAGCATGTCCGCGACGCGCTGACCGATTGGAAGACCTTCTCGTCGGCGCGCGGCGTGGGGATGGAGGATTTCGTCCGCCACGGCCGCTTCCGCCTGCCGAGCCTGATCCTCGAGGCCGACCCGCCGCAGCATAGCCGCTCGCGCGGGGTGCTGAGTCGGGTGCTGTCGCCGCCGGTGCTCAAGGGCCTGCGCGACCGGTTCGAGGTCGAGGCCGAGGCGATGGTCGAGGACGTGGTGTGGCGCAAGCGCTTCGACGGCATCGCCGACCTGGCCGAGGTCTTTCCGCTGCGCGTCTTCCCCGATGCGATCGGCATGGGCCGCGAGGGACGCGAGAAGCTGCTGCCCCATGCCGATCTGCTGTTCAACTCCTTCGGGCCCCGTAACGAGCTGTTCCAGGCGGCGAAGGAGAAGGTCAGCTTCGACTGGATCGAGGCGCAGGGCCAGCGCGGCAATCTCGCGCCCGGCGGGCTCGGCATGATGATCCACGACGCGGCCGACCGGGGCGAGATCAGCGGCGACGAGGCGCCGATCCTGGTGCGTGCGCTGCTCCAGGCGGGACTCGACACGACGATCAACGCGCTCGGCGCGACGCTCTATTGCCTCGCGCGCTTCCCCTCGGAGTTCGACAGGCTGCGCGCCGACCATAAGCTCGCCAAGGCCGCGTTCGAGGAGGCGATCCGCTTCGAAGCCCCCGTGCAGACCTTCTTCCGCACCGCCACCTGCGCGACCACGCTGGGCGGCACGCCGCTCAACGAGGGCGACAAGGTGCTGATGTTCCTGGCCGCCGCCAATCGCGACCCGCGCCAGTGGGATCGGCCCGACGTCTACGACATCGGTCGCAAGACGATCGGCCATGTCGGCTTCGGCGCCGGCATCCATGCCTGTGTCGGGCAGCTCTTGGCGCGGATGGAGGGGGAGCTGGTGCTGACCGCGTTGGCGCGGCGGGTGAAACGCTTGCGCATCGCCGGCACGGTGGAGCGCCGCTACAACAATACCCTGCGCGGCCTGGCGAGCCTGCCGCTCGAAGTCGAGCTGGCGTGAGGGGCCGGTGGAGGATCCGAATGAAGCAACGCATAGCCTTTTTCGGAATCGGGCTGATGGGACGGCCGATGGCGGCGCGCCTCCTCGACGGCGGCCATGACCTCGCCCTTTGGAATCGGTCGGCCGACAAGCTCGCGCCGCTGGTCGCGGCGGGCGGGCGGGCCTGCGCGACCCCGGCCGAGGCGGCGGAAGGCGCGGCGGTCGTCTGCCTCTGCCTGACCGACGCCGGCGCGGTCGAGCAGGTGATGTTCGGCGACGGCGGAGCGGCGACGGCGTTGGCGCCCGGCGCTCTGATCGTCGACTTCTCGACGATCGGGCCGGAAGCGACGCGCGGCTTCGCGCGGCGCCTCGCCGAGGCCGGCCAAGCGCAATGGCTCGATTGCCCGGTGTCGGGCGGCGTGGCGGGGGCCGAGGCGGGGACGCTCGCGATCCTGGCGGGCGGCGACGCGGCGGCGATCGATCGGGTGCGGCCGCTGCTTGCGCTGCTCTCGGCGCGGGTCACGCGGATGGGGGGTGTCGGCGCGGGGCAGGCGGCGAAGCTGTGCAACCAGCTCATCGTCGCCACCAACATGCTGGCGATCGCCGAGGCGATGCACGTCGGCGAGGCGCTCGGCATCGATCTCGCCCAGCTTCCCGTCGCGTTCCAGGGCGGCTTCGCCGACTCGCGGCCGCTGCAGCTGTTCGGGCCGCGCATGGCGCCGCCGGCCGATCCAGGCCCGCCGGTCAGCGAGCTGCGGACCATGTACAAGGACATCAGGGCGATCCGCGCTGCGGCCAGCGCGGCGGCGGCGGGAACGCCGCTGCTCGCCAGCGTCGAGGCGATGTGGACCCGGCTGATCGACGCCGGCCATGGCAGTGAGGACGTGCCCGGCCTGATGCGCCTCTATCGACATCCGGCTGATTTGGGAGAGCAATGACATGGCGTTGAAGGACGGCAGGGGTGAGACGCTGCCCTCGCGGACGATCACTGACGGGCTCGATCGCGCGCCGCACCGCGCCTTCCTGCGGGCGATGGGGCATGACGACGTGGCGATCGGCCAGCCCTTCGCCGGCATCGTGTCGACCGGGGCGTCGGTGACGCCCTGCTCGATGTCGCTGGCGCCGCAGGCCGAGGCGGCGAAGGCCGGGCTGAAGGCGGCGGGGGTGACGCCGTTCGAATTCTCGACGATCACCGTCGCCGACAGCATGTCGATGAATCATGCCGGCATGCGCTTCAGCCTGGTCTCGCGGGAGATCATCGCCGACTCGATCGAGGCGGTGACGCGGGCGCACGGCTATGACGGGCTGATCGGCTTCGCCGCCTGCGACAAGACGCTGCCCGGCACGATGATGGGGATGATCCGGGTCAATCGCCCGTCGGTGTTCGTCTATGGCGGCGCGGCGCTGCCCGGCCGCTGGCAGGGGCGCGATATCGGCATCGTCGACGTCTATGAGGGGGTCGGTCGGGTCTATGCCGGCGAGATGGACGAGGCCGAGCTGGCGCGCCTGGAAAAGGCGGGAGTTCCGACCGTCGGCTCCTGCGCCGGGCAGTTCACCGCCAACACCATGGCCATGGTCGCCGAGACGCTGGGGCTGGCCTTGCCGCGCAGCGCGATGATGCCTGCGGTGGCGAGCGAGCGCCGCGCGCTGGCGGAGGAATCGGGCCGCGTCCTCGGCCGGCTGATCCGCGAGGGTGGGCCGCGCCCGCGCGACCTCGTCACCCGTCGCAGTCTCGAGAACGCCGCCGCCACCGTAGCGGCCACCGGCGGCTCGACCAACGCCGCGCTCCATCTGCCGGCGATAGCGCATGAGGCGGGGATAGCCTTCACCATGGAGGACATCGCGGCGATCTTCGACCGCACCCCGCTGCTCGCCGATCTCAAGCCCGGCGGCCGCTACTGGGCGCGCGACCTGCACGAGGTGGGCGGCGTGCCGACCGTGCTCCGCGCGATGCTGGAGGCCGGCGTGCTGCACGGCGACTGCCCGACCATCACCGGCCGGACGATCGGCGAGATCGCCGCCGCCGCACCCGCGCCGGACGGGGAGGTGGTGCGCCCGGCCGACCGGCCGATCGCGCCGACCGGCGGGGTGATCGTGCTGCGCGGCAGCCTGGCGCCCGACGGCGCGATGCTCAAGGTCGCCGGGCTCAAGCGTCTGTCGCACGAGGGCCCGGCGCGGGTGTTCGACGGCGAGGAGGCGGCGGTCGATGCGGTCCGCCGGCAAGCTTACGAACCGGGCGACGTCATCATCATCCGTGGTGAGGGGCCCAGGGGCGGTCCCGGTATGCGCGAGATGCTCGGCGTCACCGCGCTGATCTACGGCCAGGGCATGGGCGAGCAGGTCGCGCTGCTCACCGACGGCCGCTTCTCGGGCGCGACGCGGGGCATGTGCATCGGCCATGTCGGGCCCGAGGCCTCGGCCGGCGGTCCGCTCGCGCTGGTCCGGGACGGTGACCGCATCCGCATCGACGCACGCGACCGTGTCCTCGACCTGCTGGTCGACCCGGCCGAGCTGGAACGCCGCCGCGCGGCCTGGACGGCGCCCGACACGGCCGTCGCCTCGCCGACGCTGCGCAAATATGCGCGGCTGGTCGGGCCGGCGCATCTCGGCGCGGTCACGCACTGACCGCCGGGGTCAGCCTCCTGCGGCCGGGCGCATGTCGTCGGGCCAGGGAAGCGACCGGCCCTCGTCCAGGTCCATGCAGACCAGCGTGACGTTCCCCCGGAGGCGGACCTCGCCCGTGCAACGCACCTCGATCGACAATTTGAGCGAACTGCGGCCGATCGCCACGACCTCGAGTCGGAAGTCGAGCCGATCGCCGAGCCGGCTCGGCGCGGCGAAGTCGGTTTCGAGCCGGACGGTCGGCACGCCGAGGCGCCGCTGGGCGTGCATCTCGGCGAAACCGACGCCGACGACCTGTGCGAAATAATCCTCGACCGCCGCGTTGAGCATTTCGAAATAGCGCGGATAGAAGACGATGCCGGCGGCGTCGACATGTGCGAAGCGCACCTGTTGTCGGGAGACGAAGGTCAATCTTTCCTCCTCGTGACGCCTGCCCCTTTCGGCAGAGGGCCCCGCTTTCCAGTCGGAAGGCGGGGCCGATCCTGTCCCGAGGGGAGGGACGGCGAAAGGCTTAGAAGGCGGCGATGCCGGTGATGGCGCGGCCGAGGATCAGCGCGTGGACGTCATGCGCGCCCTCATAGGTGTTGACGGTCTCCAGGTTCATCATG
>NZ_FUYM01000003.1 GCF_900167915.1 Rhizorhabdus histidinilytica
TGGCACAAGCAGACACCCCGCACCGAATTGTTCGTCGCCCCGGGCATGACCCAGTCCTCCGTCATGCTCGAACGCAAGGACGACTTCATCGCCGCTTTCACCGCATTCCTGCAACGAAACCACAAGGATGGCGCAGCATGAGTGATCGTGTGTCGGAGGGACATCCCCGCCTCGCCCCATCGGCGATCGAGCGCTGCGCGCTCATGCTGCGCGAAGCCCATGACCGGATGGAGCCCGTCCCGCCGCTGCGAACCCAATATCCCGCCGCCCGACTGTCCGACGCCTATGCGATTCAGGACTGCAACACGGCGCATTGGCTCGATGCCGGCCGCGTCGCGGTCGGCGCGAAGATCGGCCTGACGGCGAAAGCGGTTCAGAAGCAGCTCGGTATCGACCAGCCCGATTTCGGCATCCTGTTCGCGGACATGGAAGTCCCCGACGGCGGGGTGGTGAGTCCCGGGCGGCTCATCCAGCCCAAGGTCGAAGGCGAGATCGCGTTCGTCCTCGATGCGACGCCCGACGCCGACCGCATGACGACGGCCGAGTTGCTCGACTGCGTCGCCTATGCCCTGCCTGCGCTGGAGATCGTCGACAGCCGCATCGCCAGGTGGGACATCGGTATCTTCGATACCGTTGCCGACAATGCCTCATCGGGCCTGTTCGTCCTGGGGACGCGCCCGGTCCCGATCGAGGCCATCGACCTGCGGCTTTGCGGCATGGTCCTCGAGAAGAATGGCGAGCCGGCCTCTTTCGGGGCGGGCGCGGCCTGCCTGGACAATCCTCTGCACGCCCTGCGCTGGCTGGCCGGGACGATGGCCCGGATCGGGCGACCGCTCGCCGCCGGGGACATCGTCCTGTCCGGCGCACTCGGCCCGATGGTCCCGGTGCAGGCCGGCGACCGCATCGCCATGCGGATCAACGGGATCGGGGACGTTCAGGTCCGCTTCGCCCCGGAAACCAGCGAAGGAGCAGCACATGGCTGACCTGCAGTCATTGGCCGAAAGGCTCGACGAAGCGCAGCGTCTCGCGCGCGCAACGCCGCAACTGGAAGACGCGCTTTCGATCCTCGACGCCTATCAGGTCCAGCGGGCGCTGCTGGAGCGACGCTATGCGCGCGGAGAACGCCGCGTCGGCATCAAGATGGGCTTCACCAGCCGCGCCAAGATGGTGCAGATGGGTGTCAGCGAGATGATCTGGGGTCGCCTGACCGACGGCATGATGGTGGAGGAAGGCGGCGCGGTCGATTTCGATCGCTATGTTCATCCGCGGGTCGAACCGGAAATCGCCTTCATCCTCAAGAGGGACTTGCCGGGCCCGGTGACGCTGGCGGGCGCCGCCGCGGCGGTGGAGGCGATCGCGCCGGCGCTGGAGATCATCGACTCCCGCTACAAGGACTTCCGCTTCTCGGTTACCGACGTCGTCGCCGACAACAGCTCGTCGTCGTCGTTCGTAGTCGGGCCATGGTCCGCTCCCTCGACCGATGTCTCCAATGTCGGGATGATCATGTCCGTCAACGGCGAACCCCGGCAGATCGGTTCGAGCGCCGCCATCCTTGGCAGCCCGCTTCGATCGCTCGTGGCGGCGGCAAGGCTGGCGTCCCAGGCGGGCGAGCCGCTGAAGGCCGGAGACGTGATCCTGGCGGGCGGCGCGACAGCCGCCGAGGCCTTGTCGCCGGGCGATCATATCCGTCTGGAGGTGCAAGGCCTCGGGATCGCCGAATTCACCGTCGGCAGGACCCAAGAAGCTCTGGACTGAAGATCGGCACCGCAGTGTTAGCATGCCGGCGCCAGTGCGTTCGGCATGCGTAACAGCGGCCGCCAGGCTTATTGCGCGCTAGCGCTCCAGGGCTTCACCACGTCGCCACCCTTCATCACGAAGCGCACGCGCTCCAGTTCGGTGACATCGGACAGCGGATCGCCCGATACCGCGATGATGTCGGCATAACGCCCGGCCTGCACCGAGCCGACATCGGCCTTGGCGCCGAGCAGTTCCGCAGCGTTCACCGTCGCGGCGCGGATCGTTTCCATGGGGGGCATGCCGGCCGCGACCATCAGCGCGAACTCCTTGCCGTTGGTGCCGTGCGGGGCCATGCCCTGGTCGGTCCCGAAGGCGATCTTCACGCCGGCCTTGTAGGCCGCGCCGAGATTGCGGAGCGTGATCGGGCCGACTTCGAGCGCCTTCTTGGCGGAGGACGGCGGCAGCGATTCCGGATGCGCCTTGGCGACCTTCACCACCGTGTCCGCCACCAGCAGCGTCGGCACCAGCCAGGTGCCATGGTCCTTCATCACCTTGTACGCCGCGGCGTCGCCGAACGAGCCATGCTCGATCGAATCGACGCCCAGCGCGGAGGCGCGGACGATGGCGTCCTGGCCATGGGCATGGGCGGCGACCCGCATGCCCAGATTATGGGCGGTGTCGACGACCGCCTTGATCTCGGCGTCGCTCATCAGCGTGACGTTGGGATCGTCGCCGATGCTGAGGACGCCGCCGCTGGGCATGATCTTGATCAGGTCGACGCCGTCGCGGTGCATCTGGCGGACGATGCGCACCGCCTCGTCGGGGCCGTCGACGACCTTGTTCTCGCTGTGCAGGTCCAGGTCAGTGCGGATGCCGTTGCGCGGATCGCCATGGCCGCCGCTGGGGCCAAGCGGATAACCCGAAACCCACAGGCGCGGACCGGGTATCTCGCCGCTCTTGATCGCGCGCTTCAGCGCGACGACGACATCGGTGTCGCCGCCGACGTCGCGTACCGAGGTGAAGCCGGCATCGAGGGTGCGTTTCACATAGGCGACCGATTCATAGGCGGTGTCGAGATTGTTGGTGGTGAAGCGCTCGGCGATCGGGTTCTTGCCGGTATATTGCCCGGTGATGTGATCGTGCATGTCGATCAGGCCCGGCAACACCGTCGCCGACGAGAGATCGACCACCTCTGCACCGGCCGGCGTCACGAACCCGTCCTGCACGCCGGTGATCCGGTCGTCGTGGATCAGGATGGAAACCTTGTCCCGCGGCTTGGCAGACACGCCGTCGATCAGGTGGCCGGCGTGGACCACGACATCGCGCGCGAGCGCCGCCGTGGACGTCGTCGCGCACAGGGCCAGCGCCGCGATGCGCAGCAGGCGGGAGGAAAGGTAACCAGCCATGGAAACTCCGGGAAAGAAAGGACGGCGGCGCCTAAGGAGACGCCGCCGTCACGGGATCAGAACTTGGTACGCACGTTGACGCCGATGGTACGCGGCGCGGCACTGTTCACCAGCGTCCGCCCGACCGCGATCGCACTGGACTGCGCGCGCGTGATCGCCGTGTCGTCGAACAGGTTGGTGACGAACAGATAGGCGCCCCACGCATTGTCGGGTCCTTCGACGCCGAGGCGCGCATTCACGAGCTGATAGGAGTCGATCTTGCGCGTGAAGGTGCCGGTGGGCCGGAAATCCGAATAGGAACCGCCGACCGTGTTGCCGTCGATCCGGGCGAAGCCGGACAGCGTGTCCGTCAGCGCCCAGACATATTGCGCGCCGATGCCGGCCGAGAATTTCGGCACATAGGGGATCCGGTCGCCCTTCAAGCCCGGCGCGCTGACGTTGGCGTTGCTCTGGTTCTCACGCAGCTTGGCATCGATGTAGGACGCATTGCCCGTGATCGTGAAGCCAGCCGTCGGACGGATGGTGGCTTCCAGTTCGGCGCCGCGAACGCGCGCCTTGCCGGCATTGGTGATGAAGGCGAAAGCGCCGTTCGGCGTCCGCCCGGTGATCTGCATGTCGCTCCAGTCGATCTGGAAGACATCGACGTTCAGGAACAATTTCCGATCGAACAAGGTGTTCTTCAGGCCGACTTCATAGTTCCACAGGCTGTCCGACTTGTAGGGCGTCAGCTCCTGCGCCAGGCCGATGACCTGGTTGGCGCCGCCCGGGCGGAAGCCCTGCGCCGCTTCGGCGTAGAAGAGCACATTGTCGGTGACCTTGTAGGACCCGTTGAACTTGAAGACCGTGCCGTCCTCCTTCGACTTGACGAAGGAGAGCGGACGGACGACCGCGCCCACCAGGATCGACCCGATCGTCGTCTGGCCGCTGATGTCCTTGTTGTAGCGGAAATAGCGGCCGCCGGCCGTCAGGTTGAGCCGATCGGTGACGTCGTAGGAGAACTCGCCGAAGGCCGCGACCTGCCGCAGGCTGTCGTCGATGAAGCGGACCGTGGCGATCTGCTGCGGCTCGATGATCGCGCCGGTGACCGGGTCGGCGTTGCTCTGCGGATTGGCGACCGAGGTGTCGCGATCCGAATAGAAGCCGCCGACCGTCCAGTTGAGCGGACCGCTGCCGTCCGAGCTGAGCCGCAGTTCGGCGGTCCAGCTCTTCATCGTCTGCTGCGGGAAGAGCGCCGACGTCGACTGCGAGTCCACCAGCGCATAATAATTGTCGAGTTGGGCGGTCGAACAAGGCTGCCCGGCGCTCACACGAGCCGCGCAACCGGCCGGCGTGCGGGTCGACCGGATGAAGCGCGACACGTCCGACACGGAATCGAGGTCGCGATCGAGATAGGAAACCACGCCGGTCAGGACGACGCCGCCGAAATCATAATTGGCGGTGAGGCTGTAGAGCTCGAGATTGTCGCGCACCGGCTGGCGCGTGAGCGCATCCGACTTGAACTTGCCGGAGGTCAGCGTCCAGGCGTTGGTGTCGGTCCGGCTGCGGTTGATATACGCCGCCGCGTCGATGGTGAGCGCCTCGGTGGGCGTGAAGCGCACGAGGAAGCGGCCGCCATAGCTCTTCTGGTCGTTGATGTTCTTGATGTTCAGCGCGGTGTTGTCGATGAAGCCGTTGGCATTGCGGTAGAAGCCCACCGCGCGCACCGCGATCTTGTCGTTCACGACCGGCACGTTGACCATCGCGCTGCCTTCATAGTTCAGGCCGCCATAGCGCGTATCGGAGAGGCTGAGGTCGACGGCGCCTTCCGTGGCGAAGGTCGGCTTCTGATAGATGACGCGCAGCGTGCCGCCCATCGATCCCGATCCGTAGAGGGTGCCCTGCGGGCCGCGCAGCACCTCGACGCGCTCGACGTCGAACAGCCGAAGCTCCGGGGTCGAGCCGCCGGCGTCGTTGCCGGCGCCGATCGCGCCGGTGACGGGAGTCTCGTCATAATAGGTGCCGACCGTCGGCTCGCCGGCGGCCTGGATGCCGCGGATGACGACGCGGCGGTTGGACGGGCCACCGTCCACGAAGGCTAGGCTGGGAACCGAGGAATTGAGATCGGCGATGCTCTGCACGCCGGAATTCGCGATCGATTCACCGGTGACGGCGGAAATCGAGATCGGGGTGTCCTGCAGGTTCGTACTGCGCTTCAACGCCGTCACGACGATCTCGTCGCCGCCGGTATCGGCCGACGCTGTCGTCGCCTGGGCAAAAGCGGGGCCGCCGATTCCCGCAAGAGCCGTGGCGGTCAGAAGCATGAGGCGCTTGCCGCGCGCGATTTTCACCAATCGAGTGTCGAGACCCACCATTTTTCTCCCTGTTTTCCGGCGCGATCGGCACGCCGCTACCGCACCGGCCGATCGTCCTGGCCGGCGATGTTCTTCATGATCCGGGGAAACATGCCCCCGTCACACAAAGACACACAATTGCTCCATTCCCCTCCTGCAAGGCAGCGCGGATTCTCATCATCCCCTTAA
The DNA here is from genome assembly GCF_900167915.1 of Rhizorhabdus histidinilytica. Classification (GTDB taxonomy): domain Bacteria; phylum Pseudomonadota; class Alphaproteobacteria; order Sphingomonadales; family Sphingomonadaceae; genus Rhizorhabdus; species Rhizorhabdus histidinilytica. The sequence goes on from NZ_FUYM01000003.1 coordinate 5,663, forward strand.
ACTGATGCCGAATAGCCCTTTGCCGGGGCAGCCTGTAATAGCGGTGCCATAGCGTCAACATAAAACATGCGTCCAGACGGCCGTAAACGGGTCAGGATTTTATTTTCCAGCAATAATGCGCAATCAACGTGCGGACGCGCGGGCCTTCATGCGCGCGCAATGCATTTCCCTTCGCCCCACGGCGGAAAAATGCAAATCACGTGCGTGGAGCTTCGTGCCGACGACGTTCGATCGCACGAGGGGTGTTGCACTCCGGCCAGGAAACAGGAACGATCCGATTCCATGAAGCCCATTCTCCACAAGGGGATAGCCGATTCCGGCTTGGGCAACGAGCTGATCCAACGGATGCCCGGGGCAGACCGGGTGTCCGCCAGACGAACAGAGGGGAATAACAGGGTGGTGGGAAAACAAGTGCTGGGCGCGGCGATCGCGATGCTTCTGTGCGGAACCGCATCGGCGCAGACGATGGACCCGGACTTTGCCGACACGATCAAGACATGGACGACCAAGCCGGAATTCATGAGTCCCCTGGTCGATCACCTGCCGGTCTCGACGACCGTCCCGTCGCCGAAGTCGGTCCTGGGCAACCATATCGGCGCACCGAACGTGCTGCATTATTATGATCAGATCATCAGCTATTATCGCGCGCTGGCAGCGAAATCGCCCCGCGTGAAGATCATCGAGATCGGGAAGAGCGAGGAAGGCCGCGAGAACATCGTCGTCATGATCTCCTCCGAGGAAAATCTGGCGAAACTCGACAGCTACAAGAAGAACCTGGCGCTGCTGGCCGATCCCCGCAAGCTCAGCGCCGCCGATGCTCCGGGCGTGATCGCCGCGACCAAGCCGATCTACCATATCTCCGGCGGCCTCCACAGCGCCGAGACCGGCCCGCCCGAAATGCTGATGGAGCTGAGCTATCGGTTGCTGACCGAGGACAGCCCGATGATCCGCGGTATCCGCGACAACCTGATCGTCGCGATCACCCCCGTGCTGGAGGCAGACGGCCGCGATCGTTACGTCGACTGGTATTATCGCAACCTGATCAATGAAAAGGATGATCGCAATAAGCCCGGCGGCCCGCCCTACTGGGGCAAATACATCTATCACGACAATAATCGCGACATCAATTATTCGGATGTCAGCGCACGTCACCTGATCAAATATTATCTCGATTGGCACCCGCCGATCATGCACGAGCTGCACGAGTCCGTGCCGTTCATGTACACCTATAGCGGACAGGCGCCGCAGAACCCCGACTTGGACCCGATCCTGTTCGGCGAACTGCCGTGGTTCTCGAATTTCGAGATGGCGCAGATGACGAAATACGGCATGCCGGGCGTGTGGACGCACGGCTTCGTCGATGCGTGGACGCCCGGCTATCTCGCCTTCATGTCGTCCAACCACAACGGCATGCTGCGGATGTACGAGACGTTCGGCAATGCCGGCGCCACCACCATGCTGCGTCACGTCGCCCCGGAGGTGCAGAGCGGCGTGCGCGGCGGCGACTGGACCAAGCGCGACTGGTACCGGCCGCTGCCTCCCTACAAGGAGGTTGTCTGGTCGATGCGCAACAACACCAACTATATGGAGACCGGCGTGCTGACCGCGCTCGATCTCGCGGCGCGCTTCCCCACGACCATCCTCGAGAATTTCTACAAGAAGAGCGCCAACGCGATCGAGGCCGGCGCGACCAAGGCGCCCTATGCCTACATCATCCCGGCCGACCAGGCCGATCCGACCCGCATCGCCTTCGTCACCAATATCCTCCAATTGCAGGGGATCGAAATCGGCCGCGCGACCCAGCCGGTGAAGGTGAAGGAGGGCAGCTATCCGGCCGGCTCGCTCGTCATCAAGCTGAACCAGCCTTATGGGCGCCTCGCCAAGATGCTGCTGAAGAAGCAGGACGATTATCCGGACGAGAACCTCACCACCTACGACGACGCGGCATGGACAATGGGCATGATGACCCACACGAACATCGTCGAGGTCGCCGACAAGGCCGCGCTCGACGTGCCGGTGACGCCGATCGATCGCTTCGCGCCGCAGGGCCGGATCGCGGCATCGGGCGCGCGGACCTATGCGGTGCTCGATCATGGCGCGGTCGCCATGGCGACGCTGCGCTTCCGCCTCAAGGACGCAGCGGTGAAGATCGTCGAGAAGCCGTTCAAGGCCGGCGGCAAAACCGTCCCCGCTGGCTCCTTCCTGGTGGATGGCGCCGCCTATGCGACGCTGAAGCCGGCGGTCGAACAGCTGGGGCTGGAAGCGATCGCCGTTTCGGGCAATCCCGGCGCCGCGACGCACGACAGCACCTTGCCGCGCACTGCGCTGTTCAGCACCTGGGGATCCAGCGAGAAGGTCGGCTGGGTGCGCTATGCGTTCGACCAGCACGAGATGCCCTATGATCTGATCTTCAAGGAACAGGTCCGCGCCGGCAACCTGCGGGCGAAATATGACGTCATCATCCTGCCGACGCAGGGGCGGTCGACCAAGGACATCGTGTTCGACGTGCCGATGAAGGGCAAGCCGCTGCCCTATACCAAAACCGGCAAATACCGTTTCTCGGGCGACTATGGATCGACCGAGGACACGCGCGGCGGCATGGCTCTCGAAGGCCTGGTCGAACTGCGCAAGTTCGTCGAGGAAGGCGGCACGCTGATCACCACAGGCGATGCGAGCGCGGTGCCGGTCGAGTTCGGCATTGCCGATGACGTGACCGTGACGCGCACGACCGGCAATTTCTATGCGCCAGGCCCGATCGTCAGCGCCAAGGTGCTGAAGCCCGCCAACCCGGTCTTCTACGGCTATGACGAGACGACCATGCCGGTGCGCTGGGCGTCCAATGCGCTCTATACCGTGCCGGAGCGGTTGAAGGACCGCGTGCTGATGCAATTCCCCGGCGGCAAGGACGGGGTGATGAGCGGCTTCATGCGCGGCGCCGACCAGGTGAAGGATCGCCCGGCGATCATCAATGTGCCGGACGGCCAGGGCCGCCTGCTGATGTTCGCTACCAACCCGATCTGGCGCTGGCAGAACTGGGGCGAGTTCCGCATGCTCTACAACGCCGTCCTGAACTGGAAGCAGCTCGGCCTGACCGACGTGACCCCGCCGGGACCGCCACCGACGGCCGCGCCGTAAGACACATCATTCGCGGGCCGACGGGGGCAACCTCGGCCCGCGCCTTCCGCAGTATTTCAGGGGAATATCGATGATCCGCACCACCGCCCTCGCCCTCGTCCTCTCCGCGCTGTCGATGACGGCCGTCGCTCACGCCGAACCCAAGCGGCCCAGCTTCCCGTTCACGACCGACGTCGCCTATGACGCATCGAAGGTCGCGCCGTACAAGGGCAAGCACGCCGCCGCCTACGCCTATATCGACGCCAACAAGGACCGCGACGTCGCCAACGTCCAGCGCTGGGTGCGCCAGCGCTCGATCAGCGCGCAGAACGACGGCGTCGTCCAGATGGCCGAGATGCTGCGCGACGACCTCAAGGCGCTGGGCTTCAAGGAAGCGGAACTGGTCCCCACCAAGCGCCATCCCGGCGTCTGGGGCTATTATGACGCCGGCGCCAAGACCACCATCGCCGTCTACATGATGTACGACGTCCAGCCGATCGAGCCCACCGGATGGAAGGTCGACGCCTTCGCCGGCACGATCGTCGAGGACCATCCGCTCGGCCGCGTACTGATGGCGCGCGGCGCGACCAACCAGAAGGGGCCGCAGCGCATCTTCCTCAACGCGCTGCAGGCTATCATCGCGACCGAGAAGAAGCTGCCGGTCAACATCATGCTGCTGGCCGAGGGCGAGGAGGAGCTGGGATCGCCCCATTATCCCGACCTGATCGCCAAATATGCCGACCGGCTGAAACAGGCCAAGGGCGGTGTGGTCTTCCCGATGATGAGCCAGGCACCGTCGGGCGGCGTGCAGATGACGCTGGGCGTGAAGGGCAACATCTATTTCGAGCTGGAGGCGCAGGGCGGCCCGCAGGGCGGCCCCAAGGACGCCGAGGTCCACAGCTCGTTCAAGGCGATCGTCGACGCGCCTGGCTGGCGACTCGCCCAGGCGCTGGCGAGCCTGACCAGCCCCGACGGCAACACCATCGTCGTGCCCGGCTATTATGATTCGATCCGCCAGCCCAACCAGGAGGAGCAGGAGCTGATCAACGGCGTCGTGCCCGGCTGGACCGCGCGCGAGCCCGAGCTGCGCAAGTCGCTGGGCGTCGACAAGTGGATCGACGGCCTGAGCGGCCGCGAGGCCCTCACCGAATATCTGTTCGACACGACGCTGAACATCGACGGCATCTGGGGCGGCTATTCGGGCGAAGGCACCAAGACGATCCTGCCGCACAAATTCACCGCCAAGCTGGATTCGCGGCTGGTGCCGAACCAGACGCCCGACGAATCCGAACGGCTGATCCGCGCCCATCTCGACGCCAAGGGCTTCACCGACATCAAGCTGACCCGCCTGTCCGGCTATCCGCCGGCGCAATCCTCAGTGAAGGCGCCGCTGGTGCAGGCGACGATCGGCACCTATCGCAAATATGGCATCACCCCCGACGTGATGCCGCGGCTGGCGGGCAGCGCGCCCTATTATGTGTTCACCGACATATTGAAGCTGCCGATCGTCTCCGCCGGGATCGGCTATGGCACCGGCGCGCATGCGCCCAACGAGTTCATCGTGATCGATCCCAAGCCGGGATCGAAGCTGGCCGGCATCACCGACGCGGAGAAATTCTACGTCGACCTGGTCCATGCCGTCGCGGCGGCACGCTGATTTCGATCGGGAGGAAACCGACATGACGGATGACCGCCTCACGATCGATCGGCGCGGATTCGCCCTGGGTGCCGGCGGCCTCGCGCTCGGCGCGCTGGCCGGCGGCGCCGCGAGGGCGGCATTGGCGCCCGAACCGGCCATCCCGCCGGCGATCAAGGCGCTCTACGAGAAGGTGACCGTGATCGACGCGCTCGCCTCGCCCGACAGCTGGAACGTGCCCTTCCCTCCCCCCGGCGAGATGACGCAACAGAAGCTGGACAATGTCCGCGCCTCGGGGATCACGGCGATCAACCTGACGGTCGGCAAGCCCGGCAACCTCGCCGCAACGCTGCACGAGATCGCGGCCTGGCTGCAGCATATCGACGACCATCCCGACTATTTCCGGCTGGTGAAACGCCATTCCGACATCGCCGCCGCCAAGGCGGAGAAGAAGCTGGGGATCATCTTCGGCTTCCAGGGCATGGGCATGATCGGCGAGGATCTGAGCCTGATCGACATGTTCGACGGGCTGTGGGTGAAGATCATGCAGCTCACCTATAACGACCGCAACGCGCTCGGGGCCGGCAGTTCGCTGCCGGAGACCGAAGGCCTGACGCCGCTCGGCCGGGAAGCGGTGGCGCGGATGAACGCGCGCGGCATCCTGGTCGACACCGGCCACGCCAATCCGAGGACCGCGCTGGATGCCGTGGCCGCCTCGACCCGGCCGATCACCTGTTCGCACACAGGATCGCGCACGGTGTTCCCCAGCCAGCGCAACCAGCCCGACACGGTGCTGCGCGCCGTGGCGGAAAAGGGCGGCGTGGTCGGCATCTATCTGATGCCCTTTCTCGGCCGCGATCCGGTCGCGGCGTCGCGGGCGCTGTTCGTCCGCCACCTGCGCCATGCGCTCGACATATGCGGCGAGGATCATGTCGGCATCGGCAGTGACCAGAGCATCACGCCGGTCGACATCTCGCCGGCCTATATGGACATCGTCCGCAGGACGGCGGAGGCGCGGCAGAAGGCCGGCATCGGCGCCCCCGGCGAAGCCGACAGCCCCGTCGCCGTGCCCGACCTCAACAGCGCGCGTCGGATGGAGATCATCGCCGCCGAGATGGACCGCGCCAAATATCCGCCGCGCGTGATCGAGAAGGTGCTCGGCGGCAATTTCGACCGGCTGTTCCGGGAGGTCTGGCCGGCATGACGGCGGACAGCGCGGCGTCGGCCGCCCGCCCCTGGCCGCGCCCCGCTTATGGCTATTACGTCACCGGCATCCTGCTGCTCGCCTATACCCTGTCCTATGTCGACCGGCAGATATTGAGCCTGATGGTCGAGCCGGTGAAACGCGACCTGCAGCTGACCGATACGCAGATCAGCCTGCTCCACGGTTTCGCCTTCGCCATCTTCTACACGCTGGTCGGCCTCGTCCTCGGCCGGCTCGCCGATCGCTGCAACCGCCGCTCGTTGATCATCGCCGGCATCGCCATCTGGTGCCTCGCCACCGCCGCTTGCGGCTTCGCCGGCAGCCTCGGCGCGCTGTTCCTCGCCCGCATCGTCGTCGGCGTGGGTGAAGCGAGCCTGTCGCCGGCGGCCTATTCGATGCTCGCCGACTATTTCCAGCCGGAACGCCGCGGCCGCGCGATGGGCCTCTATTCGCTGGGCGTCTATCTGGGCTCCGGCCTGGCCTTCATCGTCGGTGGCCTGGTGATCGCGGCGACCAAGGATGCCGGCCCAGTCGCCCTGCCGGGGCTGGGATCGTTCAAGCCCTGGCAGCTCGCCTTCGTCATCGTCGCACTGCCCGGCCTGCTGGTCGTACCGCTGATGCTGACGGTGCGCGAGCCGGTCCGGCGCGAACTGGCAGGCAGCGAGGGCGGGTTCGGCCATTTTGTCGAGCGGCGCGCCTTCTATGCGCCCGCGATCATGGGCTATGCCGTGCTGGCGATCGTCACCTTCGCCTATACCGCCTGGCTTCCGACCAGCTTCATCCGCCTATGGGGCTGGAGCCCGAAGGAGATCGGCATCGCCTATGGATCCATCATGCTCGTCTTCGGATCGGGCGGGATGATCCTGGCGGGCATGGTCGCCGACCGGCTGGCGATGCGCGGGCGGCGCGACGCCCATCTCGGGCTGTCGGTCGTCGGCACGGTCGCCGCCGTCCCCTTCGCGCTGGCGGCCGGGCTGGCGGCATCCCCTTATGCGGCGCTCGCGCTGGTCGGGCTGACCAGCTTCTGCATCAGCATGTCGATCGCCCTCGCCCCGGCCGCGCTGCAAAGCGTCACGCCCAATGGGCTGCGCGGCCAGATGACCGCGCTCTATCTGCTGCTGATCAACCTGGTCGGCATGGGCGGCGGCCCGACGCTGGTGGCGCTATGCACCGATTACGGCTTCGGCGACGAACTGGCGGTGCGCAACTCGGTCACGATCGTAACCGTCTGCGCCGCCAGCGTCAGCGCTGCGCTGCTGGCGCTGGCGGTCAAGCCCTATCGGCGCCTGATCGGCTGATCCCGGTCGCTGTCCCACAATCAGGGCAGCGCAGCGGAAACCGCCTGGACGAAAGCTCTCGACAGGGCGTAGTCGCTCTCCTCACCTGGGGTCCTCCAGGCGCGGTTCATTGCGATCACCAGCTTCCGCTTCGGGTCGACATGGATGAGCTGCCCGAACACGCCATGCGCGGTATAGGTGCCGGGCGTGTCGATCCACCACTGATAGCCGTAGCCGGAGGCCTTGCCGGCCTGCTGCGCGGGCGCCGAGGGAATGGTGGCTTCGGCGATCCATCCCTCGGGCAGGACCTGCCGCCCGCCGGCCATGCCGCCTTCCAGCATGAACTGACCGAAACGGGCATAGTCGCGCGTGGTGGCGTTGGTACCGCCGCCGCCATATTCGATGCCGCCCTCGGCCGTGAGCATCCAATAGGCGTCGGCCTCCATGCCGAACGGCTTCCATATCCGTTCGCTGAGATAGGAGGACAGCGAAGCGCCGACCGCTGCGGCAACGACCTCGCCGAGCAAATAGGTCTCGCCGGTGCGGTACTGGTTGTACATGCCGGTCGGGAAAGCCCGCTTGAGGCCCGTCATATGCTTCAGGATCGCGCCCGGCTGGTTGCGCGCCGCGATGATGGCGAGATGCTTGCTGATGTCGGACGTGCGATCGAGATAATTCTCGTTCCAGGCTTCGCCGCCCGACATGCGCAGCAGGTCGCGGATCGTGGCGTCGTCGAAGGCGGTATTCCTCAGCACCGGCACATATTTCGCGACCCGATCGGTAACGGACTTGATATGCCCGTCGTGGATCGCCGCGCCGACCATTGTCGAGAGGATCGACTTGCCGGCCGAGAAGGACATCCACTTGCCCGCCCGGCCATGACCGAGCGCATAGTCCTCGCGAAGGATCGTACCGTTCTGGACGATGACGAGGGCGGCGACCCGGCTCGCCTTCACGAAGGCGGCCGTGTCGAGCTGCTCGCCCAGATGATCGAACGTGACGTCGAAGCCGGTTGTCGCCTGTTTGAAATCATGGATCTTGCCGCCGGCGGAAATGACCCGCGTGGCATAGAGCTTGTCGATGTGGGAGAAGGCGTAGACCTGATCCGCGCCTTCCAGGAACAGCAGCTTGTCGGCGAAGGGGTGCATCGGCCCCTGCCCGGCCATGGCCACCCCTGGCAGTGCGAGGCCGCCGGCGAGAATCGTCGCGGCCACTACCGCCATCCGTCCGAATGCTCGACGGGTGATCACGGCATCGGACATCGCTTCCCTCCCTAATCGTCACGGCCCGCAGACGTCGCGTTTGCCCCACGATCGACCGACCGGTCGATCATTGGCTATCAGCGGATTCCCCGCTGATCAACGCAGGATATGGCCGGGATGCTGCCACGCCGGGCCGGGAGGGGGAACCCGGCCATCGCTCGGCGGTTCAGCGCGCAAAGGAACTGGCCATGCCCCTGAAGCTCGACGGATCGTGCCGCTGTGGCAGGATCCGCTTCTCCGCCGACAGCCACGCGCCGGTGCCATTCATGCGGTGCTATTGCTCGATATGCCGCAAGACCGCAGGTGGCGGCGGATATGCGATCAACCTCCATGCCGACAAGCGGACGCTGAAGGTCGAGGGCGAGACCGCCATTTTCCACGCCGAGCTGGACGACGGCCGGGGCGGATGCCGTGTCAGCAGCGGCGAGCGGCACTTCTGTCCGGCCTGTGGCAGCGCGCTATGGGTGTTCAGCCCTGAATATCCCGAGCTCTTCCATCCCTTCGCCTCGGCCATCGATAGCGAGCTGCCGAAAGCTCCGTCGCTCGTCCACATGATGCTCGCATCAAAGGCTTCATGGGTCGAAGCGGAGATCGGCCCGGACGACCAGTGCTTCGAGGAATATCCCGACAACGCGCTGGAGGACTGGCATCGATCGCATGGCCTCTGGATCGATTAGCCGCCAAGGTGGAGCAGAACGGCAGGGCACTGCGATCCTGTGCCGAACAATTCGGGGCTTTCCGATGAAAGACGGGGAATATCCGGCCATGAAATTGCTGGGGATCCTGGCGGCGATCGCGATGGGCCTGGTGGCGGCGTCTCCACTCGCCGCGCAGGAGGCCGCACCTGCCTGCCATGTCGGCGCCTATCGGCTGACCGACGGATCGATCGTCGACATCGGCAAGGCGCCGGGCGCCAAGCTCCGGTGGCGGAAAATGGACGGCCGCACCGGCCTGCTCACGCCCGGCGAGGGTGGCCATTGGCGCAGTACGCTCGGCTGGACCGACCGGCCCGACGGAAAGGATGCCGTGTTCGGCGCCTGCGGCGACAGTGCGATCCGCTTCGACGGCGCCGCTGGCCGCCGCCTGGATTTCGACATGCGGGAGGCGCGCTTCGCAAGTGGAGACGCCACGCTCAGCGGACGCCTGATCCTGCCCAAGGGCGCGGGCAAGGTGCCGATCGTGGTGCTCGTCCATGGATCCGAGCATGATTCCGCGCGCGATTTCTACGCGCTCCAGCGCCTGTTCCCCGCGGCCGGCATCGGCGCGTTCGTATATGACAAGCGCGGCACCGGCACCTCGGGCGGGACCTATACGCAAGACTATCTCGTCCTCGCCGAGGACGCGATCGCGGCGGCGCGCGAGGCGCGGCGGCTCGCCGGCGATCGCGTGGGACGGCTCGGCTATCAGGCCGGGAGCCAGGGCGGCTGGGTAGCCCCTCTCGCGGCGAAGATCGAGCCAGTCGATTTCGTCATCGTCGGCTTCGGCCTGGCGGTATCGCCGCTCGACGAGGAGCGCGAAGCCATTGCCGAGGGCATCAAGCTTGGCGGCTATGGACCGGACGTCGTCGCCAAGGCGCTCGCCTTCGCCGAAGCCAGCATCGCCATCCTCAGCAGCAACTTCACCGCTGGCTTCGACCGGCTCGAGGCGGCGCGCGCACGATACAAGGACGAACCCTGGTTCCGCTTCGTCCGTGGCGACGTGACGCATATATTCCTCGAAACGCCCGAGGCGGAGCTGCGCGCCCGGGGTCCCGCCCTGTTCGCAGGAATCCCGCTCCACCACGATCCGATGCCGATCCTGCGCAACCTCGACACCCCTCAGCTCTGGATGCTCGCCGCCGACGACCTCGACGCACCAAGCGGAGAGACATCGCGGCGTTTGCGGCGGCTGATCGCCGACGGCCGCCCGATCACGCTCGCGGTCTTTCCCCGCACCGAGCACGGCATCTTCGAATATGAATTGAGCGCGGGCGGCGAGCGGCTCTCCACCCGACAGCCCGAAACCTATTTCCGGATGATGACCGATTTCGTCCGGTGCGGACGGATAGACGGAGACTATCCGGACATCGCCGTCGCCGGGGCCCAGCCTCGGTAGCGGCGCGTATCGGCGGAAGCGCAAGGCGCTTCCGCGTCAAACGATCAGGCTCAGAACCGCACCTTGGCCCGCGCGCCGAAGGTCCGCGGACGGCCGTAATAATAGCGATCGGCGATCGCGGTCGGGCGCGATCGGGTGACCAGCGAGATCATCCGGCTGTTGTTCAGATTGGTGCCGAACAGGCTGAATTCCCAAGGCCCCTTGTCGTAGGTCACCGATGCGTTGACCGTCTGGTAGGCCGGAATCTTGCGGCGCAGCGGATCGGTCTCGTTGAACTCGGTATAGCTGTTGCCGCGCATCTGGAAATCGCCCGAGAAGGTCAGCGATCCGTCCTCCAGCGGCACGACATAGGCGGCGTTGGCGGCCACCGTATATTTGGGGAAATAGGGCACCCGATCGCCGTCGACCGCTCCGGCATTGGGGATCGCCCCATTCGCCTGCGCATCGGTGTAGGAGGCGTTGACGCCGATGGTCAGCGCATCGCTGAGCTTGAAGCGGCTTTCCAGCTCCAGGCCCATGCTGCGGACCTTGCCGGCGTTCTGGGTGAAATAATAGCCACAGTCGAGGTTGCGGTTGGTCTGCACCTTCTTCCAGTCGACGTAGAAGGCGGCGACGTTGAAGGTCACCCGGCGATCGAAGAACTGCCCCTTCTCGCCGACCGTGTAGCTCCACAGATTGTCGGGGCCGAAGGTGAGCGGTGCGCTGGTCAGGCCCGCCGCCGCCAGCGCCGCGCCGCAGAAGGACGCCGGCACGGGCTGGTTGACGCCGCCATAGCGGAAGCCGCGCGCCGCCTCGGCATAGAGCATCAGGTTCTCCTGCGGGCGATAGGCGATCACGGCGCGCGGGTTGAAGCCGTTGGCCTTCTCGGTCCCCGCCTGGGTCAGCGGCTGACCCGGCGCCAGCGATCCGGCGACACCCGAGTAGAACAGGTCGAAATCCTGCTTGAAGTCGAAATAGCGCAGGCCGCCGGTCAGGTCGAACTTGCCGAGCGTCAGCGTCGCCTCACCGAACAGGGCGAACTGATGCTCATTGATGTTCTGCAGCCCCGAGAAGACGTCGTTGGGCTGGAACGCCTGATAGTCGGTCTGGCTGTTGAAGGTCGGATCGCCGATGATCGCGCCGAAGGTGGAGTCGAAATCGGTGGTCGGCGTGTCCTGGTAATAATGGCGCTTGGTCTTCTGGTAATAGGCGCCGACCGTCCAGTTGAACCGGTCGGATTTGGCCGACACCAGCCGGACCTCCTCCGAGAAATCCTTCACCCGGTTGTCGACGATGCCCAGCGAGACGAATGACGGGATGCCGAACAGCGCGGCGGTGTCGCCATAGTCGCTGGTGTTGTGCGTCTTGCGGTCGACATAGGAGGTCGATGCGGACAGCGTGGCGAAACCGAAATCATAGGCGCCGGTGACGTTGTAGATCTTCAGATTGTCGTCGAAGACCTCGGGCACCGCGGTGATGTAGCTGTAGCGCGAACGACCTGCATAGCCGGCATTGGTGCCGTTCACGTCGAGCTTGGCGAAGGTGAAGCTGGCGTCGAGCGTGAACGCCGGCGACGGCGTCCAGCGCGCGGCGACGCGAGCCTGGGTGCTCTCGTCGCTGTTGGCGTTCTTCTTGCCAAGGCCGGTGTTGTCGATGAAGCCGGCATTGCGCCCCTGATAGCCGCCGATCCGGACCGCCAGCGTGTCGCTGATCGGGGCGTTGACGATGCCGCGCAGTCCATAGTTCAGATTGCCGCGCTTGGTCGTGGACAGGATGCCCTCGGCCGAGCCGGAGAAGCCGTTGGTGTCCGGCTTGGCGGTGATGTAGCGGATCGTGCCCGCCATCGATCCGGCGCCGTAGAGCGTGCCCTGCGGCCCCCGGATCACCTCGATCCGTTCGAGGTCGAACACCTTGAGCTCGGGGTTGCCGCTCTGCAGCGCGAGCGGCACGTCGTCGAGGTAGATCGCGACCAGCGGGCGGTCCTGGACGTTGGTGACCGATATGGTGCCGGTGGTGATGCCGCGCATGTCGACGCGGTTCACGCCCGGCTGGGTCTGCTGGACGTTGATCGAGGGGGCGACGTTGGCGATGTCGGCGAGGCCGCCCTGCCCCTTGTCGGCCAGCGCGGTCGGGCTGATGGCCGAGATGGCGAGCGCGGCCCGCTGGATCGACTGGCTGCCCTGGCGGTTGGCGGTGACGATGATGTCGTCGCCCGACGGCGCCTCGCCCGATGCCGCCTGCGCCTGGGCGGAAGCCGCCGTCAGGGCCGTGCCGATCGCGGCGATCGAGGCGAAGGCCAGAATTGATTTCCCCATCTTTACGTCCCCTTTATTATCGCTTGTCTCGCCGATCTTGGCTTTCTCCGTTCAGATCATTAGCCGAGTTGGGAGCGCACCAATCATCCGACCCGACCTAATTTTGAGGGAGTCGGACGCGATCAGAGTCTGTTTGTGAATGCACCCGTCGGCGCATTTCCAAACAGACTCTCAGGCCGCGACGTCGATCGCGAGCTGTTCGCGCAGCCGATCGCAGTACCAGCCGACGAAGCGGTCGACATATTCCTCGGCCTCGGGCGAATAGGGGCCGGGGACATAGCCGGCGCCGTTGACGCCGCGCTGGTTGTTCTCGGCCAGTTCCCGGTCCTGCAGGTTGGTCTCCATCCAGACATGGGTGAGGCGGTCGAGATCATAGTCGACGCCTTCGATCGCATCCTTGTGGACCAGCCATTTGGCGACGACGGTGGTCTCCATCGGCCCGGTCGGGATCGCCGAGAACATGAAGGCGTTGTCGCCTGCCGCATGGCAGAAGCTGTTCGGCTCGGTCGCCCAGCGCAGCGTGCCGATGTCGCCGCCGCACGCCTCCACCATAGGCTTCGCCACCAGCGGCGAGCCGTCGAGCGAGAAGGATTTGGCGCCCGGGTTCAGCGGGAAGCGGGCGACGTGCCACCAGTCGCCGCTACGCGGGCCGACCTCCAGCCCCGCCGCCGCCATGCGCTCGGCATAACGGGCGAACAGCTCGACCTCGTCCTTCTCGGTGCTGTCCGCGGCGCTCAGCGGGAAGGACAGTTTCAGCTCGGGATGGCAGGCCGCGCAATGGTGGCATTCGCGGCCATTCTCCATCACCAGCTTCCAGTTCGCCTTGTCGACGATGGCGATGCTGGTGGCGAGCTTGGCCTCCGCCAGCCGATGCGGCGCCAGCATCGGCTCCAGCGCCGCGCGGAACGGCGCGAAGTCGGGCGCATGCGCGGGCGAGAGGCAGACATAGACGCAGCCACCGACGCATTCGACGCCGATCGGGTTCAATCCATGCCGATCCTTGTCGAAATCGGCCGCCATCCGCGCGGCGGTCAGCAGCCGGCCGTCGGGGCCGTAGGTCCATTGGTGATAGGGGCAGACGAGGCGCGGCGTGCGGCCATGGCCGTCGGCGCAGATCTGCGCGCCGCGGTGCCGGCAGCTATTGAAGAACCCGGCGATCGTGCCGTCCTTCTGCCGCACCAGCAGGATCGGCGAGCGGCCGATGGCGAGCGCGAGATAGCTGCCCGGTTCGGCCAGTTCGGCCTCGAATCCGACCAGCAGCCAGGTCCGGTGGAAGATCGCCTCCATGTCCACGTCGAACAGGTCGGCGTCGCGGTAGAAGGGCTGCGGAAGGCTGTGGTGCGGCTTGCGCGCGTCGAGCAGTGACTGGATCCGAGATGCTTCGATCATGAAAATACTCCCTGATCGAATATTGACGCGGACCCCCCGGCGCGCGCCAATGCCAAATCACCAAGCACGGCATGGCATTTTGGAATGATCGATCGACGACAGCTCCCCCTCAACGCCCTGCGGGCGTTCGAAGCCACCGCCCGCCGGGCCAGCTTCACCGCCGGCGCGCAGGAGCTGAGCGTCACCCAGAGCGTGATCAGCCGCCACGTCGCCAATCTCGAGGACATCATCGGCCGCAAGCTGATCGAGCGCTCGGCGCAGGGCTTCGGCCTGACGCCGGAGGGCGAGGCGCTGCTACCCGTGGTCGAGCAGGCGTTCGACGACATCCAGGCGGCGATGAACCTGATGGGCGCGTCGCGGACGCTGCGGGTCCATATGCCGCCGGCCTATGCCAATGCGATCGGCATGCCGCTGCTACGCGCCTTCCGGAAGGAGCATCCCGACGTGGCGATCCGCGTCGGCAGCAGCTACGTCACCGGCTCGCCCGAGGAGAAGGTCGACGTCGCGATCCTGTTCGACCATGTCCGCGGCGACCGGCCCGACCGACACCTGCTGCGCCGCATCCGCTTCACCCCGATGTGCGCGCCCGAGGTGGCGGCCCGCGCAGCGGGCCGGCCGCTCGCCGACGTCCTCGCCGGCGAGGAACTGCTCCACGTGCTCGTCGATGGCGAGGCTTACGACCATCTCTGGACCGAGTTCGGCGCACGACGCGGCGTGCCGATTCCGGCCGGCCAGGGCATGACCTTCGAAAGCTTCGTCTTCGCGGCCGAATATGCCGCCGGCGGATCGGGCATCGCGCTGGGCGACGCGGGCGCGCCCGCCCCCGCCCCGCTGGTCGCGCCCTTCCCCGACGATATCGCCGAGCTCGACTTCGGCTATTATCTCGTCGTCACGCCCGACGGGGCCGGAGACCCGGTGGTCGACCTGTTCCGCCGCTGGATTCTCGGCCGCCCCGACGCGGCCTGACCACCGGGAACCCCGGAAAACCGCCGTTACGCGCTCTCACCAGAAAGCCGCTGGACAACACAATACAGTAGCGTATTCTTGTACGTCGGGACCACGCGCAGCCGCCGGCCGCACAGCCTCCCACTATCCCATGACATCAGGAGAGATGTTGATGGACGCAATGGTGCAGTTGGATCGGTCGCCCTGTGCTCCCTTCTCGGTCCGCCAGGGCCGCCTCGGCGGTGCGGTGTTCCTCCAGGACGTGTTCGACGTGCTGGGCGACGATCCAAAGGGAGCCGTCGTCTCGCGTCTGGTCCGCCCGAACGAGACGCTGGTCGGCGCCAGCCACCAGTTCCGTACGGGTTCGGAGACCGGCCATTGCGGGCTGGTCCGCCTCGCATCGGACCTGTTCGTGCTCAACACCAACCTTTCCTTCCAGCAGGACGCGCTCTGCCCGGTCATCGGCGAGGACTTCATCGAGCTGCACTTCCGCCTGTCGGGCCGGCTCAGCCTTTATCCCGAGGGCGACGGCATCGAGACGGTCGATGTAGACAAGGGCAGCCTGCTCGTCTGGCGCCAGCCGCAGGGCATGAACATCATGGAGCGGCTGCAGGCGGACGAGCGCGAAAGCTCAATGACCATCTATCTGCGGCCCTCGGCGCTCGAACGTTATTTCGGCGACTATGCCGCCACACTGCCGGCCAATGTCGCGGTCGGGCTGGGCGCGGAGAGCAAGGGTCTCTTCTTCCTGCGCATGGCCTGCTACCCGCGCCTGATCGAGCTGGTGCGCGAGCTGTGGTCGCTCGACATCGCCCGAAGCCGCGGGCTGGTCCGTGCCGAGGCGCTGGTGATGATGATCCTGTGCGAGGTCGTCTCGATGCTGGAGGACGCACACGACGATTCGACCAGCCTGTGCCGCCTTTCCGACACCGACGTCCGCTGCCTGCGCAAGGCCCGCGACCTGATCCGCAGCCAGTACACCCCGCCGCCGACGATCGACGAGATCGCCCGTGCCATCGGCCTCAGCGCCACCAAGCTCAAGAGCGGCTTCAAGGCACTGTTCGGCAAGAGCATCTCGCAATATGCCAACGACCTTCGCATGGACCATGCGCTGGAGCTGCTGCGCAAGTCCGACATCCCGATCCTGCTGGTCGCGGAGATGCTGGGCTATGAATATCAGAACAGCTTCACGGTCGCCTTCCGGCGCCAGTTCAACGTGCTGCCCAAGGATTACCGGCGCGATCCGATGATCCTGGCCGACGCGTCCCGCGCCTGTTGAGGTGGACCGGGGGGACTATCTCGACGGGCTGCGGCGGGCCTATCTCGGCGAGCTCGGCGGCGCCGCTTTCGCGCGCGCCTTCGGGAACCGCGACCGCACGCCCGGGGGACGCGAAAGCTGCGCGCTGATGGAGCGGCTGGAGACGGCGACCGCTCGCGTCGTCGAGCCGCTGATGGAAGCCCGGCCGAGCCGCGACGCGATCAACAAAGCCGAACGGCGCGGCGCAGCGCAGGCGGACCGTCTGGCGACGTGGACAGCCTTCATCGACCATACCGCACACCGGCTGGACGGCCATGTCGACGCGTTCGTCCGGCTGCGCGACGCCGCTCCGGCTGCCGACCGGCCGGCGCTCGACCTGCTCGTGGGGCACGAGATCGCCCTTCAGCGCTTCGGCACGGCCGGCCTCACCGGCGACGCCGACCCGAACGAACCGCTCCGTGCCGCGATCGCCGCTGCGGAACGCCATCTTTCCGCCCAGGCCTGAGGGCCGGGCCCTCCTTCGAAAGCACCGCCATGACCTCTGCTTCCGCTGCCCGAACGTCCGACAGCATCGCGCTCATCCTCGCCGTCGCGGTGGCGAGCGGCATCGCCCATCTCGGCACCTCGACCATGCCGTTCCAGGTCGGCGCGCTGATGGACGGGCGCGGGCTCAGTGCCAGCCTGGCTGGCGTGTTTGGCCTGTTCGAGATCGGCGCGCTGGCGATCTCCATGATCCTGCTGTCACCGGTCGTCCACCGCTTCTCCTCGGTCACCATCTCGCTGGCTGGCGCGGCGCTCGCGGCGCTCGCCCATGCGATCATGTTCCTGATCCCGACGACCCTGCCACCGCTGCTCGCTTGCGCGACGCTGGCCGGGATCGGCTATGGCCTGGTGTTCGCGGCGGCGATCACCGGCGCGTCGACCGCGCGTAATCCCGATCGGGTCTATGCCTTGGGCAATGTCGGGGCGATCCTGTTCATCGTCGTCATGATGATGATCATCCCGCTCGCCAGCGCGCGGCTCGGCGCGATGGGTGCCTTCCCGGCGATCGCGGCGCTGATCCTGATCGTAGCACCGGCGATGCTGCGCTTCCGATCGCGACCCGCCCTGCTGACGCCGCCGCCGGCGCGCGTCCTGTCGCAACCCGCCACCATCGCACTGCTGGTGATGTGGGCCTGCTATTCGCTCGGCACCGGCGCGCTCTGGAGTTTCGCCGAACGGATCGGCACTCGCCTCGCCATCGATCCCGAGATGATCGCGACCATCCTGTCGGCCAGCACGGCCTGCGGCGTGCTGGGCAGCGTCGTCGCGGCGCTGATCGGCGGCCGCCTGCCGCGCGTGCCGGCGATGCTGGTCGGCCTCGCCGGCACCGCGCTGTCCTGCGTGCTGATGGGCTATGCCGATGGGACGGTCAGCTTCGCGCTGGGCGTGCTGACCTATTGGATCTTCTACATGTACCAATATGCGCTGTTCCTCGGCACCGCGGCGATGTTCGACGCGGAAGGGCGGCTCGGCACGCTCGGCGGCGGCTGCGAACGGCTCGCCTTCGCGGTGGGCGCGCCGATCGGCGGGCTGATCGTCGACCATGGCTCGTTCGGCATGCTGGGCCTGCTCGGCTTCGCGAGCTGCATCATCACCATCCCGGTCTGCATGCCGATCGTCGCCCGCACCTTGCGGCAGCGGGCCGCCGCGACCGACCGATCGCATGAAAGTCCCGACCGATAGACTGAATACGCACCCGCGCCCTGACTGGTAGCATTCCGCCAGGGATAAAGAGGGGACGGATCGATGACCGCCGAAAATTGCAATCAACCGATGCGGCGGGCGCTGCTCCAGGCGGCCTCGGCGGTGACGCTCGGCAGCCTGCTGCCCTGGACCGCCGAGGCCGCCTGGCCGCTGCCCGAGAAGCGACCGGTCGAGATGACCGAGAATATCTGGGTGACGGTGCGCGACGGCACCCGGCTCGCCTGCCGCCTCTGGGTGCCGAAGGGCGCGGACAAGGCGCCGGTCGGGGTGGTGCTGGAGGCGCTGCCCTATTCGAAGCGCGACGGAACGCGCGGCCGAGACAATGCCTGGGCCGATCAATTCTGTCCCTATGGCTTCGCCTATGCCAGGCTCGACCTGAGCGGCTCCGGTGAATCGGACGGACTGCTCCACGACGAATATCTGGCGCAGGAACAGCAGGACATCGTCGACGCGATCGCCTTCCTCGCGCGGCAGCCCTGGTGCAACGGCTCGGTCGGCATGCGCGGGATCAGTTGGGGCGGCTTCAACAGCCTGCAGGTCGCCGCGCTCAACCCGCCTGCGCTCAAGGCGATCGTCACCGCCTGCTCGACCGACAACCGCTATATGGACGACGCCCATTATATCGGCGGCGTCCTCGGCCTCACCTGCCTCCATTGGGGGACGATGTTCCGCAACGTGCTGGTCGACGCGCCCGATCCCCGAATCGTCGGCGACCGCTGGCGCGACATGTGGATGGACCGGCTACGCAACCTGCCCGCGGTCCATGCCGAATGGATCCGCCACGCGACCTACGACGCCTATTGGAAGCACGGCTCGGTCGAGCAGGACTATGGCGCGATCAAGTGCGCCGTCTATGCGGTCGGCGGCCAGGTCGACGCCTATTCGGCCGCCATCCCCCGCCTGCTCGAAGGGCTGAGCGCACCGCGCAAGGGGCTGATCGGCTCCTGGGGCCACCAGTTCCCGGACGGCGGCAACCCCGGCCCCGGCCTCGACTGGGTGGTCGAGGAGGTGCGCTGGTGGGCGCATTGGCTGCACGGCGTCGACACCGGCATCATGCGCGAGCCGATGCTGCGCGCCTATATCAACGAGCGCACCCCCAGCGAGGTGTGGCCGGCCGACACGCCGGGCCATTGGGTGGCCGAGGCGCAATGGCCCTCGCCCGCGATCCGCAACCGGGTCTGGCACCTCAACGAAGCAGGCCTCGCCGCGCAGCCGGGCGCCGAGGCGCAACGGACGATCGCTCCCCACCAGACGCTCGGCACCGCGAAGCGCGAATGGCTGCCCTTCAACATGGCGCTCGACCTGCCCGGCGAGCAGTCGCACGACGACGGCCTCGCGCTGGTGTTCGACAGCGCGCCGCTGGCCGAGGATGTCGAGATGCTCGGCATCGCCAAGGCCAGGCTGCGGATCGCCGCCGATCGCCCGGTCGCCAAGGTGGTGGTGCGGGTCAACGAGCTACTGCCGGACGGCAAGAGCTGGTCCGTCACCTATGGCGTGCTCAACCTCACCCACCGCGAGAGCCACAGCGATCCGAGCCTGCTCGAACCCGGCAAAGCCTATGACGTGACGGTGCCCTTCGCCTATGGCGCGCACCGCTTCAAGAAGGGCAGCCGCATCCGCGTGGCGATCTCCGAGGCGCTGTGGCCGATGCTGGCGCCCTCGCCCGAGCCGGTGACGCTCGCCGTCACCACCGGCGCGTCGCGGCTCGAGCTGCCGGTTCGTCCCTACCGCGCCGGCGAGAGCGTCGGCGACCTGCCGGCGCTGCTGCGCGACCGCCAACAGTCTGCCAAGATCGGCTTCATGTCGGTCGAGGGCGAGACGATCCGGCAGACCGGCCCCGACGCCGACGGCAAGGTGACCGTGATCCGCAACGATCCCGCATCGCGGTTCACGATCGACGACATCGCGACCGACCGCACCGGCCAGACCCGCATGGAGCTGAGCATCGTCGACGGCGACCCGACCAGCTCGGTGTGGCGGGTGACGGCGGGCTGGGGCTCGACGCGCGCCGACTGGGATTTCCGTACCCTCGCCACCACCGAGCTGCGGATGACCAGCCGCGAGTTCATCGTCACCGAGACGATGCAGGCCTTCGAACGCGACAAGGTGGTGTTCGAGAAGACCGAGGAGAACCGGATCGAGCGCCGCTTCTCCTGATCGATCGCGCTATTGATCGAGGAAGCGCTCGACCACCAGTTCGAACCGGTCGGGCTCCTCTTCGAACGGCTGGTGGCCGCTATGCTCGAAATAGTCGAGCGTCGCGCCGGGGATCGCCTTGCTGATCGCATAGGCGACCGTCGGCGCGACATTGGCGTCGAAGCGGCCGTTGATCACCAGCGTCGGCACGTGGAGCGTACGGAGCCTGGGGAAGAGGTCGAGCTTCATCGCGTCGAGCATGACCGCGGTGCAGACCTCCTGCGAGAAGGCGCTGTTGTCCTCGACGGCCAGGCGCGGCTGGTTGCGCTGGTCGTAATAGGCCATCCGCCCATAATCCTCGAGGCTGTCGGCCTTGCATCCCATCTTCGCCGCCGGGCTGTCGTCGGGCACCTGCCGGGCCGCGATCTCGGGATAGAGCTTGTCGAACAGATATTCGTGCGCCGCGATCTTCGGAGCGCCCGACCCGACCAGAACGAGGCGGGAGACATGGTCGGGATGGCGTGTCGCATAGGCCATCGACAGCAGCCCGCCCCAGCTATGGCCGAGCAGCGCGATCCTCGGAACGCCGAGCCTGACCCGCAGCGCCTCCAGGTCGGCAACCATCATGTCGACCGTGAACCGGTCGACGGCGATGGTCGAGGTGGTGCGTCCCATGCCGCGCTGGTCGTAGAAGACGACCGGGCGGCGCTTCGACAGGCCGTCCCAGACCAGGCTGCCGTGAAAATAGCGATGGTCCAGCCCCGGCCCACCATTGACCAGCACCAACGGCGGCTGGTCACCGCCGCCGATCATCTCATAATGGAGCGTGCCGCCCTCGATCGGCGCGGTGAACGCCTTCGCCGTGTCGGCGGCGACGGCCTCGCCGGTCATCGCGACCAGCATCAGGCCCGCCAGCATCGCCGTCCCGGTTCCTTTCATTATTCCCTCCCCTTTCGTCGTCGGAATCAAGGGACCACCGGCAACTCGATGAACGAGGCGCGGTCCTTGTCGTGATAGAGGGTGGTGCGCGCCGTCACCGGCTCGCTCTGCTCATGGTTCGCGCCGCCCCGGTGTATGTTCCGCTCATATTGCGGGAAATTGGTGCCCGCGATCTCGATGCGCAGGCGATGGCCGGGCGCGAAATGCGAAGCGGCGACGATCTGCTTCAGCTCGACCTTGTAGACACGGCCGGCCTCCATCGGCGCCTCGCGGTCGATCCCGTCGCGATAGCGCAGCCGCTGGATCGTGTCGTAGATGTTGTAGGCCTTGCCGTCGGGATAGACGTCGACCAGCTTCACCGCGACGTCGGCGTCGGGCGTCGAGGTCGACAGATAGAGCGTGGCGTTGACATAGCCCGCGACCTTGAGCGTCCTGTCGAACGGCGCAGTCGTGTAGACGAGCACGTCGTCGCGCCGCTCGATCGCGCTCTGATCGCGCGAGACGTTGCGGTCGCAGCAGCCGCCGCCATGGGTCGGCACGGGGTTCATCGGATCGCTGGCGAAGCGGTCGGGCGCTCCCCGGCCCGGCCGGTCGATCAGCTTGCCGCCGCCCGCCAGCCCGTTCGCGTCGCCCTTGCTGTCGAGGAACATACGGCGCGGCGTCGAGCGCGGCGGCCACGCCTTGTCGCTCACCCAGCGGTTCGATTCGAGCGGATAATATTGGACGCGCGGCATCGCCAGGTCGCCCTTGCCGTCGTCCTTCAGCCAATGGTCGAACCAGCGCAGGATCTGGCCTTCATAGTCGAAGCGGGCATCGCCGATCGGCCGCTCGCCAACCTTGGTGTTCTCGGTCTCGGTCCCCATCGAGCAATGCGCGGTGCCGCCCATGATCAGATATTGGTCGGGTGAATTGCGCGAGAGATATTCGAAGACCTTGGCGGTGCCGTAGCTTTCCAGCGTGTCGTACCAGCTATCGACGTGCAGCATCGGCACGCGGGTGCTGTCCCCCGTGTTGAGGAAATCATAGTCGCGCCAGCGCGGATCGTTGGGCTTCATCGTGATCAGCCGGTCGAACTCGGACTCGGGCGAGCCGGTCGCCTTGAGCACGTCGCGGCTCGGCAGGTGCTGCGCCCAGTCCCATCCTTCGGGTGGGTTCGCCGCGGCCGAATAGGTGGCGATCAGCGCCTCCCGTTCCCGCTGCGAGACCCCGGCCGGCAGCTTGGGATGATAGCGGTGTCCCTGGCTGCGATACCAGGCCGCCCAGTCGAACGAGGGCACGCCGCCGGTATAGAAAATGCCCTGGTCGGCGAAGCCGGGAATGACGCCGATGCCGGTGGCCGCCGCCATCGCCACCATCGCCTTCAGACCGGGCGGATTGCGCTTGGCGAGGGCGAACTGCACCTCGCCGCTCGACGAGCAGCCATAGGCGCCGACCTTGCCGTTCGACCAGGGCTGCGACGTCACCCATTTGACGCTGTCCTCGCCGTCGTCGGCGGCGCCCTTCATCCAGTGATATTCGCCCTCCGACCATTGGGTGCCGCGCGCGTTGACGACGACGATCGCATAGCCGGCATGGACGAGGCGGGAGACGGTCGCCCCGCCCAGCTCCCAGGACGGATCATAGGGCGACTGGATCAGGATCGTCGGCAGTCGCTCGCCGGCGGGCCGGTTCGGCGTGACGAGGGTGGCGAACAGCCGGGTGCCGTCGCGCAGCGTGACCGGAACGCCGCGCTGCACGGTCGCGGCGCCGCGGACCTTCATCAGGTCGAGCAGGTCGACCGGCGCCTGCGGGGCCGCCGCCGGGGCCGTGCCCGACAGCAGGGCGACCAATGCAAGGGCCGCAGCCAAGGATCGACGACGCATGATGACCTCCCCTGTTCCGGCGGCATGGGCCGCCTCCCGATGCTTCACCCCCTCGGAAAGGGCAGCGATACGATCCGTGCCGGCCGCCGCTCGCCCAATACCGACACTTCGAGCGCTGCGCCCTCGGCGCGCCCGGCGGCGTCGAGGAAGGCCATCGCCATCGCATAGCCCACCGTATGGCCGTAATAGCCCGAGCTGGTCGCGCCGACATAGGCGTCGCCCACCCACACCGGCTCCTCGCCCGCCGGATCGGCATCGGCCGTGTCGACGCGCAACGCGACGAGCCGATATTCGGGCTCGCTCTCGAGCGAGGCGAGCGCCGCCGCGCAGCCGACATAATCGTCGCGCGTCCGGTCGAGCAGATCGCCATAGCCGCATTCGGCGACGGTGTGGTCTTGCGACATCTCGCGCAGCGTGGTGCCCGGCGCATGCTCCATGACGAGCGTGCTGAACGCTCGGATGCCGATGTCGCGGACGCCCATCCCCGCGCCCGCCGCCATGATCTGGCAGTAGAGCGGATAGAGGTGGACGGTGGACGTGTAGAGCTCGAAGCCCAGCTGGCCGATCCGGTCGGAAGCGAGGACGTGGCAGGGCGCATAGCCGATCGCCGCCTCCGCCAGCTCGCCCGGCGCGACGGTGCTGCCGATGCGATGACGGGCGCTCAGCGCGTCGATCAGCGCGGCGGCGCGCGGGCCGGCGACGAACAGCCCGCCCAGCTCGTCGGTGACGTTGCGCAGCACGATGTCGAGGCCCCGCGCATGCTCCTCGAACCAGCGCATGTAGATCGCCTGCATGAAGGTCGGCGCGGTCAGCAGATAGCGATCCCCGGCGAGCCGGCTGACGTTGAGGTCGCCGATGATCCGGCCGACCTTCGACAGCAGCAGCGCCGGCAGGGTGCGGCCGACCGCCGGCAGCGGCGACGCGATCACCCTGCGCAGGAAAGCCTCGGCCGCCGGCCCCTCCACCTGGAACTTCGACACCGCCGACATGTCGACCACACCGACCGCGGACCGGGCGGCGCGGCATTCCTCGCCGATGATCGCGAAGGCGTTCGAGCGGCGGAAGGTCGGCGTCTCCTCGAACGGCGCGCCCGGCGGGGCGAAATAGGCCGGCGCCTCGAAGCCAAAGCTGCTCATGAACACCGCGCCCTTCGCCTCGTGCGCCGCATAGAGCGGCGAAGTCTTCAGCGGGCGGCCGACCGGCCAGCTCTCGTTGGGATAGGGGATGTCGAAGCGGCGGCCGTAGAATTCCCGCGCGCGGGCGATCGTCACCGGCTCGGGCAGCTTGGGGTCGAAGCGGGCGATGTCCATGCCGTGGACGTCGATCGACGGCTGCCCGTCGATCATCCATTCGGCCAGCGACCGGCCGATGCCGCCGCCCTGGACGAAGCCCGCCATGATGCCGCAGGCGACCCAGTAATTGGGCAGGCCGGCGATCGGGCCGACCAGCGGATTGCCGTCGGGCGAGAAGGTGAAGGGGCCGTTGACGATCCGCTTGATCCCGGCATTGGCGATCGCGGGATAGCGCTCGAACCCGCGCGTCAGATCCTCGCCGAGCCGGTCGAGGTCGGGGATGAGCAGCTCGTTCTCGGCATAGTCCCACGGCGTCCCCGCCACCGCCCACGGCACCGCGTCGCGTTCGTAGACGCCCAGCAGCATGCCGTCATGCTCCTGCCGCAGGTAGAGCCCGCCGTCGAGATCGGCGACCGAGGGCATCTCCGGCTTGCCCTTCAGTTCCGGCAGGTCGTCGGTGATCAGGTAATGATGCTCCATCGGCACCAGCGGCAGCTCGACCCCGGCCATGCGGCCGACCTCGCGCGCCCAGAGGCCGGCGGCGTTGACGACATGCTCGGCGACGATCGTGCCCTTGTCGGTCCGCACCTCCCATTCGCCGCTCGGCCGACGGGCCAGCCCCTCGACCATCGTGTGGCGGTGGATGGTCGCGCCCGCCGCCCGCGCCGCGCCCGCATAGGCATAGGTCGCGCCCGAGGGGTCGAGATAGCCTTCGAGCGGATCGTAGATCGCGCCGATCACGTCCTTCATCTCCATGATCGGGACGAGCTTCGCGATCTCCGCCGGGCCGAGCAGTTCGGACTCGATCCCCAGCACATGGTGGCGGGCATGTTCGGCGCGCAGGAATTCCCAGCGCTGCTCGGTCGCCGCGACCAGCAGGCCGCCGACATAATGGGCGCCGACGTCCTGCCCCGAAAGCTCCTGGATCTCGCGATAGATGCCGCAGGTATAGGCCTGCAGCCGGGCGACGTTGGCGTTGCCGTTGATGGTGTGGAAGCCGCCCGCCGCGTGCCAGGTCGATCCCGCCGTCAGCTCCTTGCGCTCGAGCAGCACCACGTCGGTCCATCCCTGCTTGGTGAGATGGTAGAGGATGCTGCAGCCGATCACGCCGCCGCCTATGATCACTACCCGCGCCTGCTGCTGCATCGCTCGAACGTCCAACCTCCGACAGGAATCGATGTCACCCTGCCCCGCGGCAGGTCCCTTCCCGGTCAGGCATAATCCGATGACATCGGGGGACCAGAGGCGGTCAGGCGCCTTTTTTAGGCGAAGCGCCCGCCTCCTGCTGCTTGCGCGCGGCGACCAGCGTGTTGCGCAGCAGGCAGGCGACCGTCATCGGACCGACCCCGCCCGGAACCGGCGTGATCGCCGCCGCATGGCCCAGCTCGTCGAAGGCGGCGTCACCGACCAGCCGGCTGTCCCTGCCCGGTTCGCCGACGCGGTTGATCCCGACGTCGATCACCACCGCGCCGGGCCTTACCCAGTCGCCGCGCACCAGCCCCGGGCTGCCGGCGGCAACCACGACGATGTCGGCGGTGCGGACGATGTCGGGCAGGTTGCGGGTCAGGATGTGCGTCACTGTCACCGTGCATTCGCGTTCGAGCAGCAGCATCGCCACCGGCTTGCCGACGATGTTCGACTTGCCGATGACGACCGCCTTGAGCCCTCGGAAATCGTCGATCACCGTCTCCAGCAGCAGCATGCAGCCGAGCGGTGTGCACGGCACCAGCCCGTCGGTGCCGATCGACAGCCGGCCGACATTGACCGGATGGAAGCCGTCGACATCCTTGAGCGGGTCGATCGCGTCGAGCACCCGATCCGCGCGGATGTGGCGCGGCAACGGCAACTGGACGAGGATGCCATGAACCTCGCCGTCGCGGTTGAGCCGCCCGATCAGGCCGAGCAGCTCCTCCTCGCTCGTCTCCGCGGGCAGCCTGTGCTCGAACGACCGTATGCCCGCCTGGCGGGTCTGCGCGATCTTGCGACCGACATAGACCAGGCTCGCCGGGTCCTCGCCGACCAGCACCACGGCCAGTCCGGGCGTGGCCGCGCCCGCCGCCGTCAGCGCCGCGACGCCGGCCGCGACCTCGGTCCGGATCGTCGCCGCGATCGCCTTGCCGTCGATGATGGCCGCCATCGGATCAGTCCGTGAAGACCACGGTCTTGGCGCCGTTGAGGAGCACCCGGTCGGCCAGGTGGTGGCGCACCGCCCGCGCCAGCACGCGCCGCTCGATGTCGCGGCCCTTGCGCACCAGTGCCTCCGGCGAGTCCGCATGGCTGATCTGCTCGACGTCCTGCGCGATGATCGGCCCTTCGTCGAGGTCGGCGGTGACGTAATGGGCGGTCGCCCCGATCATCTTCACGCCGCGCGCATGCGCCTGGTGATAGGGCTTGGCGCCCTTGAAGCCGGGCAGGAAGCTGTGGTGGATGTTGATGCAGCGCCCGGCCAGGAAGGCGGCAAGGTCGTCCGACAAGATCTGCATGTAGCGCGCGAGCACGATCAGCTCGGCGCCGGTCTCGTTCACCACCGCCTTGATCCGCGCCTCCTGCTCGGCTTTGGTGTCGCGGGTGATCGGGAAATGGTGGAAGGGCGCGTCGCCGAGATCACCATAGGTCTCGCGCGGGTGGTTCGAGACGATCCCGACCACCTCCATGTTCAGCTCGCCGATGCGGTTGCGGTAGAGCAGGTCGACCAGGCAATGATCGAACTTCGACGCGAGCAGCAGCACCTTGCGCCGCTGGTCGCGCGGACGGATCGCCCAGTGCATGTCGTAATGGCGCGCGACCGGCGTGAAGGTGTCGCGCACCATGTCCGGCGCGACGCCCTCGGGCACGCTGAACACCACCCGCATGAAGAAGCGGCCGGTCTCCGCATCCTCGAACTGGGCGGCTTCGACGATGTTGGCGCGATAGCTGTACAGCTCCGCGGTGACGCGGGTGACGATCCCCGGCTGATCGGGGCAGGACAGAGTCAGGACATAGGCGGCGGTCATGGCAACCCTTCGATGATCGGGATGATGGAGGAAGAAGGCGGCGGCGGGCCGTGGCCTCAGCCGAACTCGACGACCGCGTCGCCGAACCAGCGGCAGAGATAGTCGCGGACACTGACGTCGAAGATCAGCCGGAACCCGTCGAGGCCCGGCGGGCGATCGACGATCGCGTTGACCTGCGCGAACAGCGTCATCGCCGACATCGCCTCGGTGAACACGGCCGGGTGGAGGTCGATCGACGTCGCCTTGGCAAGCAGCTCGGCGGCGTCCGGGCCGGTCGCCTCGAAGATGCAGCGGCCGTCGCCGACGCTGACGCACAGCGCCGCCGCGGCGTCGGTCGCCGCCGCCTCAATCGTGGCGTTGGGCGCGGTGTCGCCGATGATCAGCCACTCGTCGGGGCCGATCCAGACCACCCGCACCGCGCCGTCGGCGATTCGGTTGGGGACGGTCGGCAGGGCCGTGCCGATCAGCGCGGCGATCCGCGCCAGGTCGTCCGCCGACGGACGCCGCAGCCGCAATGTGGCGATCGGCCCGGGCGCGCATTCGCGCACCGCGACGGTCGCGGCCGCCGCCTGCCAGGTGTCAGCCATTGAGCCGCGCTCCTTCGGGATCGTAGAGGGTGGGTTGGGCGATCGTGGCGGTCAGCCGGCGGCCGTCATGCTCCAGGGCGACGGTCTCGCCGATCCGGCCCGTCCCGCCATGGACGAGCGCCAGCGCGACGCCCCGGCCGAACACCGGGCTGTAGGCGCTCGACGTGACGAAGCCGTCGCTCGCGCGATCCGCGCCCTTGCCACGCACCAGATGCGCGCCGATCGGCAGCGGCTCGGTGCCCTCCGCGCGCAGCCCCACGAACTGGAGCCGCGCCGGATCCCGATGGAGCGCGAGCATGAGCGATCGCTTGCCGACGAAGTCGCCCTTGCGCCGCAGGACATGATCCCAGCCGATGTTGAGCGGCGTCGTGGTCCCGTCGGTGTCGGCGCCGATATGGAGATAGCCCTTTTCCAGGCGCAGCAGGTTCCAGGCGTCGATGCCGATCGGGGTCAGCCCATAGCGGCCGCCGAGCCGCATCAGCACGTCCCAGAGTTCGGCGGTGCGGCCGGTCGGGACGTTGATCTCGTAGGAGGTCTCGCCGGTGTAGCTCACCCGCATGACCCGCGCCTCGATCCCCGCGACCATGCCCTCTTGGAAGCTCATATGCGGGAAGGCCTCCGGCCCCAGCGGGAAGCTCGCCCCCGCCTCGGCGAGCAGGTCGCGGGCGTGCGGGCCGGTGAGCGTCACCACCGACCAGCTCGTCGTCACCGGCGCGACCAGCACGTCATGGTCGACGAACTCGCACTGGAGCCATTCCTCCAGCCAGGCCGCGATCCGGTCCGCGCCCGCGCTCGACGCGCCGACCAGGAAATGATCCTCGCCCAGCCGCGCGCAGACGCCGTCGTCGATGACCACGCCCAGCTCGTTGAGCATCAGCCCGTAGCGGACCTTGCCGACCTTCAGCGTCGACATCGTACTGGCATAGATGAAGTCGAGCAGTCTCGCCGCGTCGGGCCCGCGCACCTCGATCTTGCCGAGCGGCGAGCCGTCGAAGATGCCGACCCCGTCGCGCACCGCCCGCGCCTCGCGCTGCTCGGCCTCGAACCGGGTCTCGCCGGCGCGCGGATAGGCCGACGGGCGCAGCCAGCCATAATCCTCCATGATCGCCCCCAGCGCGACATGGCGGTCGTGCAGCGCCAGCCGCCGCAGCGGCCGCAGCAATTCGCCATGGGCGCGGCCGGCGAAAGCGCCGAGCGCTACTGGCACGAACGGGAAGCGGAAGCGCGTCGTCCCGGTCTCGGCGATGCCCTGCCCGGTCAGGCCGGCCATGATCGCCAGCGCGTTGACGTTCGATGTCTTGCCCTGGTCCGACGCCATGCCGAGCGTGGTGTAGCGCTTGAGATGCTCGACCGAGCGGTAGCTCTCGCGCGCGGCGAGGCCGATATCGTCGGCGCTGACGTCGTTCTGCATGTCGACGAAGGCCTTGCCCGGCGCGTCGATCCGCCAGCAGGCGGTGATCTCCGCCGCCGGATGCGCGTCGGTCGCGCGCGGCGCGGCGCCGTCGCCCGCCCCGGCGGCATGGCCGCTCGCCAGCGCCTCGTCGAGCGTCCGCAGCCCGGCGGCGGCGCCGACCGAGCGTTCGTTCTGCACCGACTGGGCGGGGCGGAAGGCGGTCAGTTGCTCGTCGAAGGCGAGCCGCCCGCCCGATTGGGAGAAGAGGCCGACGTTCGGATTGCTGCCGCCCGACATCGCCAGCAGGTCGCAGGCGAGACGCAGCGTGCCGCCGTCCGCCCGGCGGACCGCCACGTCGCGCAGCGCCTTGGCGCCCCGCGTCGCCACCACCGACGCGCCGCGCAGCAACCGGATACCGAGCGTCTCGACCGAGGCCGCGACCGCCGGATCGACATCGGCCCGCGTATCGACCACCGCCGCCACCGTGCCCCCCGCGGCATGGAAGGCGATGGCGGTGCGATAGGCTTCGTCATTGTTGGTGAAGATCACTGCCCGGTTGCCCGCGCGGACGCCGTAGCGCGCCAGATAATGGCGCACCGCGCTCGCCAGCATCACGCCGGGCCGATCGTTGCCGGGGAACACCAGCGGCCGCTCGATCGCGCCGGCGGCGAGAACCACCCTGCCCGCCCGCACCTGCCATTGCCGGTAGCGCGGCAGCTGCGCCGGGGCGGCGGGGTCGTCGCCCGACACCGCCTCGATCATCGCCAGCGCGTCATGGTCGAAATAGCCGGTGACGGCGGTGTTCGGCAGGATGCGGACGTTCGGCATGGCCCCCAATGCCGCGATCGCCTCGTCGGCCCAGCGGTCGGCGGCCAGGCCGTCGATCTCGCCGCCGTCCCAGCGCAGCCGGCCGCCCAGCACATGATCCTGCTCGGCCAGGATCACCCGCTGGCCGGTCCCGGCTGCCGCCCGCGCCGCCGCGAGGCCGGCCGGGCCCGATCCGACCACCAGCACGTCGCAATGGGCGAAGCGGTTCTCGTAGCGGTCGGGATCGGCCGCCTTCGGCGCCTTGCCGAGCCCTGCCGCCCGCCGGATCACGCCCTCATAGACGTGCCAGTGTGGCCACATGAAAGTCTTGTAGTAGAAGCCCGCCGCCAGGAAGCGCGACAGCAGGTTGTTCACCCCGCCGACGTCGAAGCGGACGTTTGGCCAGCAATTGACCGCCTTCGCTTCCAGCCCGTCGTGCAGCCTGATCTCGGTGGCGCGCAGGTTGGGCGCAGCGCGCGCGCCGGTGCCGAGCTGCATCAGCGCGTTGGATTCCTCGGGTCCGAACCCCAATATCCCGCGCGGGCGGTGATATTTGAACGAGCGACCGACCAGCCGGACGCCGTTGGCGAGCAATGCGGAGGCGAGCGTGTCGCCGGCATAGCCGCGATAGTCGCGCCCCTCGAAGCGGAAGGACAGCGGCCGGCCGCGATCGATCAGCCCGCCGGCGGCGAGGCGGAAAGGCTGACTCATCGCGCACTCCCCTCGTCGCCGATCGCGGGGGCGGCTTCGACCATATGGTAGACCGCGCGGATGCGGTGGGTCGCGGTGTCGCGCGCGACATTGAACCAGCGGCGGCAGCCGGCGGCGTGCAGCCAGCGTTCGAGATGGTCGCCGCGCGGGTTGATCTTCTCGCTCAGATAGCGGCCCCAGGTCGCGTCATCGACCTCTTCGGGCGGACCCGGGCGGATGACGTGGCTCTGGCCGCCGCAGCGGAATTCGATCTCGTCGCGGGGACCGCACCAGGGACAGGAGATTTGCAGCATGATCGATCCTCAGTGCGCGATGCCGGAGCCGGCGGCTTCGTCGATGAGCGCGCCGGTGGTGAAGCGTTCGAGCGAGAAGGGCTCCGCCAGTTCGTGGGGGGTCAGCGTGGCGAGCTGGTGCGCCAGCATCGTGCCGCCGACCGGGATCGCCTTGAACCCGCCGGTGCCCCAGCCGCAGTCGAGGAACAGCCCCGGCACCGGCGACGCGCCGATGATCGGGCTGCTGTCGGGCACCACGTCGACGATGCCGGCCCATTGGCGCAGCAGACGGACACGGCCGAGCGAGGGATATTGGGCGGCGACGGCGCCCAGCACGTTGCGGATCACCGGCATGTTGCCGCGCTGCGCATAGGAGGGATAGAGGTCGAGCCCGCCGCCGATGACGAGGCCGCCCTTGTCCGACTGGCTCATATAGACGCCGGTCGCCGGCGACAGGATGACGGTGTCGAGCACCGGCTTGAGCGGCTCCGACACGAAGGCCTGCAGCGCATAGCTGGTGATCGGCAGGCGGAAGCCCGCCATCTCGGCGAGGCGGCTCGAATGGCCGGCGACCGCGACGCCGATCCGCGTCGCCGCGATCGGTCCCCGCGAGGTCTCGACCCCAATCACTGCACCGTCGGCGCCGCGCCGGAAACCGGTCACCTCGCAATTCTGGATGATGTCGACGCCCAGCGCGTCGGCGGCGCGGGCGTAACCCCACACCACCGCGTCATGCCGCGCGGTGCCCGCCCGCTTCTGGAGCAGCCCGCCGAACACCGGGAAGCGTGCCTCGGGCGACATGTCGAGGATCGGCACGCGCCGGGCGATCTCCCCGGGCGACAGGAAGTCCGCGTCCACCCCGTTGAGCCGCATCGCGCCCGCCTGGCGATGCGCCAGCTCGACATCGTGCGGGCTATGCGCCAGCGAGATCATGCCGCGCTGGCTGAACATCACATTATAGTTCAGCTCCTTCGACAGGCCTTCGTACAGCTTCAGCGAATGCTCGTACATCCGGGCGCTGGCGCGGTAATAATAGTTGGATCGGATCGCCGTGGTGTTGCGGCCGCTGTTGCCGCCACCGATCCAGCCCTTCTCCAGCACGGCGACGCGGCGGATGCCGTAGGTCTTTGCCAGATAATAGGCCGTCGCCAGCCCGTGGCCGCCGCCGCCGATGATGATGACCTCATAGTCCGGTTTCGGATCGGGCGACCGCCAGGCGGGCTTCCAGCCGCGCTGGCCGCCCAGCCCCTGCCTGAACACTGTCCACGCCGAATAGCGCATCTTCATCTCTCACAAATACAGTTGTGTATTTCTTGGGTAAGCACGTGACGCCTGAAAAATCTTCGGAGAACGGGTATTTATTTCAACAGGTTGGCGAACAGCACGTCGGTATAGCGATCGACGAGGGCCCAGCGCTCCGCGGCGGTTTCCTGCATGCCGATCGCATAATAGCCGACCTGGTGGAAATAGGTGATGCGCGCGCGGATCATCGCCTCGTCGGCATCGAAGCCGACGTCGCGGAACAGCTCCTCGAGCGCCTCGAGCCGGATGCCGTCGACCGCGCGGACGATCTCGGCGATCGGCGGCGACAGCGCGGCCCAGGCGCGCACGGCGCTGTCATAGGCCTCGCTGAACCCCCGCCCCTCGATATAGAGCTCGGCCAGGCCGCGCATCCGGTCCTTGGGCGCCGCGCCACTGCGCAGGACCTGCAGCATCGGCGTGGTGTTCCGGTCGCGCCAGTCGGCAATCAGCGCGTCGAGCAGTTCGTCGCGGCTCTGGAAGCGCCAGTAGAAACCGCCGCGCGTGACGCCGGCCAGCTTGGCGAGCCGATCGATCTTGACCGCGACGATACCCTCGCTGATCAGCACCTCGCGCGCCAGCCGGACCCAGTCCTCGGTCGACAGGGTCTGCTCGGGCGGTGGCGTCCGCACCCAGGACCGCTTGGCGGTGGCCTTCGACTGTGCCGCGCCTTTCGTCACGAGAATGCCCTGCTCCGCGATGGTGGACCGATGGAAACCGCCCTGATAAATACAGCAGTGTATTTTCGCGTCAACTGCCAAATGGCGCGGTGCCAGCCGGCCCCTCCGCCTTTACAGCGAACCATGGGGATTTTAGACCCGTGGCCGGTCCGCCCCACCGAAGCTTACCGGGAACTGCCAGATGGTCACAGGCTCCGCACAACCGCTCGACGAAGCCGCGCTTCGCCGCCAGCTCACCGATTTCTACCACCTCGTCGTCCATCTCGGCTGGTCGGAGATCATCTTCAACCATATCTCGGTCCGGCTTCCGGGGCCCGAGCACCATTATCTCGTCAATCCCTTCGGCCTGCTCTACGAGGAGATCACGCCCGAGAACCTGATCAAGGTCGGGATCGACGGCAAGCTGGTCGAACCATCCCCCTATCCCGGCAATCCGGCGGGGTTCGCGCTGCACGGCGTGATCCATGCCAACCGCCCCGATGTCGCCTGCGTCGCGCACACCCACAGCAACGCCGTGTCGGCGGTGGCGATGAAGCGCGAGGGGATCAGCCACGACAATTTCTACGGCGCGCAGCTCTTCGGCCGGGTCGGCTATCATGATTTCGAGGGCATCACCCTCTATGACGACGAGCGCGGGCGGATGCTGGAGAGCATCGGCGACAAGCATGTGCTGGTGCTGCGCAACCACGGCATCGCGGTGTGCGAGCGGTCGATCCCGGCGACCTTCATGCTGCTGTGGACGGTGCAGCGCGCGGCCGAGATCCAGTGCATGGCGGGCCAGGCCGGCGGCCCCGACACAATCCTCGACGATACGGTCCGGCAGCGCTGCGCCGACGATGCGCTGCGGCTGGCGACCTCGGCCAGCTTCTCCGACATGGTGTTCGACGCCTCGGTGCGCCGGATGCGCGCCGAGCAGGCCTCAACGCGGCGATAGCTTCGCCAGATAGTCGATGATCGCCGGCACATCCTCGTCCGCGACGGGGGCGCGGTAGACGTCGCGCATCTTGCGGACGATCCCGGTCCATTGCTCGCGCGACAATTTCGGCTGGAGCAGCACCATGCTCGCCGAATGGCACGACGCGCAATTGGCGTTCATCACCTCGGCCCCCGGTCCCTCGGGGTAGGCCGTCTCGTCATAGGGCAGCTCGACCGAGGTCGATTTCACGGTGAAGCGCGGCGCGGCGCGCGATACGGCCGAGAGGGCGGTCGCGGCGACGAGGGCGCAGAGTCCGGCGGCCAGCCAGGTCCGGTCACGCATCGGCCCGCACCTCGACCGACACCGCCTCGACATTGCCGCGCATGAAGCCGCTCGGGTTCCAGATCGCTTTCATCGGCTGCCCCTCCCCGGCATCGTTGGTGCAGCGGGCCATCAGCGTCAGCGGCCCGGGCCCGGCCAGCGGGAGCTCCGCATCCCAGCGACGAAAGCTGTATCGGCCATGGTCGGGACCAAGCCTCGTGGGCTGCCAGCTCCGTCCGCCGTCGGCCGACAGCTCGACCCGGGCGACGCTCCGGTCGCCGCCCAGCGCGATCCCGCCGACCGGCATCGTCGGGCGGAGCGGAACCGCCTGCCCTTCGCGCAGGCTGGTGACGAACGAGCGCGGCACCATCCGGCCGATCGGCACGGTCGGGAAATCCTTGGTACCGGGGACAATGTCCGCACCCGGCGTGGTCGGTATGCGATAGGCCTTGGCCATCCAGTAACGATCGTCAGGCGCGGACAGCACCTCAATGTCGGACAGCATCTTGATCCAATAGGTCGAATACCAGCCGGGCACGACCAGCCGGATCGGGAAGCCGTTGAGCAGCGGCAGTTGCTCCCCGTTCATCGCGAAGGCGATCATGACCTCGCCGTCGCGGGCATGGTCGATGGCGAGCGCCTTCTCGAAGCGCGGCGCCCCTTCCACCGTGGCACCGTCGAGCCCGGCGAAGCGGACCGCGACGGCATCGGACAATACCCCCGCCTGGTCGAGCACGTCGCGAAGCCGCACGCCGGTCCAGCGGGCATTTCCCATCGCGCCATGCCCCCATTGCGCGCCGGGGACGCGGGGTTCGAACAGGCCGCGCGAATTGCCCGAACATTGGTTCACCGCCGCCAGCTCGACGCGCGGCATGCGCAGCAATTGGGCAAGGCCGATCGACAGCGGCCGGCGCACCCGGCCACGGACCGCGAGACGGAACGCCCCGGCATCGACCGAAGTGGGGAAATCCGACCAGTGCCAGCGCACGAAGAAGCGGTCATTGGGCGTGAAGACGTCGCTGTCGAACACCTCCATCGGCGTTTCGAGCAGCGGCGGATGGATGCGCTGGACGATCATCTCGCCCTTGCCCGGAAAGCCGCCCGCCAGCGGCCGCTGCGACGGGCCGCCCGGCAGGCGCAGGTCGACCAGCCCCTGCGCGCCGGCCGGCACCGCCAGCATCGCCGCCGTTCCCGCCAGCATCTGCCGGCGGCCGAGCGGCGCCGTCATCATCGCATCGAACCGATCCATCGTCCTTCCGCTCCATCAACCGTTCCAGGCGAGCCCGGTCGCCCACAATATCCCCAGCGCGATCGCCGCCAGCAGGCACAGCGACAGCGTTACCACCGCAGTCACGCGCGGGCCCGCCGCCGCGACGCTGCGCAGGTCGACCCCTAGCCCCAGCGCCGCCATCGCGACGACCGTCAGCAGCCCTGCGACATGATCCGCCGCGCCGACCGCTGCTGCCGGCAGCAGCCCGACCGACCGCAGCACCGCCAGCAGCAAGAAACCGACGATGAACCAGGGCAGGATCAATGCCAAGCGCCCTCGATCGAACGACGCGCGGCAACCGGCCGCCGCCCCGGCACGCGGCGCGACCAGCGACAGCAGCAACAGCACCGGCCCGAGCATCAGCACCCGCGTCAGCTTCACCAGCGTCCCCACCTGCACCGCGACGCCGCCCATCGGTCCGGCGGCGGCGAGCACCTGCGGCACCGCATAGACGGTCAGGCCGGCCAGCGCGCCGCCAGCCGCGGGCGACAGATGCAGCACCGCCGCGAGCAGCGGCAGCAGCAGGACGACGCCGACGCCGAGCACCGCGGTGAAGGCGATCGCGGTGGCGACGTCCCTGCTGTCGGCCTCGATCACCGGGGCGACCGCGGCGATCGCCGAATTGCCGCAGATCGCGTTGCCGCAGGCGACCAGCGTCGCCATCTTGGACGGCAGGCCGAACGCCCGCCCGATCAGGAAGGACAGGCCGATCGCGCAGACCACCGTCGCGACGATCCCGCCGAGCAGCGCCGGCCCCGCCGCCATCAGCGTCCCGAAGCTGATCGTCGCACCGATCAGCATCACCGCCACCTCCAGCACGGTGCGGGCCGCACAATCGATGCCCGGCGCGAACGATGCCGGCAGCGTCCATGCCGTGCGCAGAGCCGTACCGAGCAGGATCGCCAGCACCAGCGGTTCGAGCCAGCTATGACCCACCGCCACCGCCTCGACCCGCGCCAGCAACAGCGCCGCGGCGGCCACGGCGATGCTCAGAGCAAGGCCCGGCAGCAGCCGGCCGAGAGGTGATGTCGAAAGCCCAACTATCATCCCTGATAGATCGGCTTGACAAACCCCCAAGTCCAATCGATTGATTGGAGCGAAACGATAGATTGAATTTATCGAATGACCCTCGACCAGCTCCGCATCTTCGTCGCCGTCGCCGAGGCGTCGAACATGACCCGCGCCGCCGCCCTGCTCCATCTGTCGCAACCCGCCGTCAGCGCCGCCGTCGCCGCGCTGGAGGGGAGGCACGGCAGCCGGCTGTTCGACCGGATCGGCCGGCGGCTGGAGCTGACCAGCGCCGGTCGCCTGTTCCTGCCCGAGGCGAAGGCGGTGCTGGCGCGCGCCGAGCAGGCGCGGCAGCTGCTCGACGATCTGTCGGGGCTGATCCGAGGGGAAGTCCGCATCGCCGCCAGCCAGACGGTCGCGACCTATTGGCTGCCGCGCTATCTCGCTCGCTTCGCCACCGCGCGGCCGGGGATCACCCTGTCGATGGCCGACGGCAACACCGCGCAGGCCGCGTCAGCCGTGCTCGCGGGCGATGCCGACCTGGCGGTGGTGGAGGGACGGACCGATCATCCGCTGCTCGACGTGCGGACGGTCGGGCATGACCGGCTCGGCCTCTATGCCGCGATCGACCATCGCCTCGCCGGCCGCCCGATCGGCCGGGCGGAGCTGCTGGAAGCGGTCTGGGTGATGCGCGAGCCGGGTTCGGGCACGCGCGATCATTTCGCGACGGTGCTCCCCGATCATGGCCTGGCGATCGGCGATCTCGATATCCGGCTCGAACTGCCGTCGAACGGCGCGGTGCTGGCGGCGGTCGAGGGCAGCGCGATGATCGCCCCGATCTCCGACGCGGCTGCCGCACCGCGTCGCAAGGCCGGCCTGATCCAGCGGCTCGACTGCGCCCTGCCCGAACGCAATTTCAGCCTGCTCCTCCACCGCGAACGACATCGCAGCCGCGCCGTCAGCAGTTTCCTCGACTTCCTCGAAGGCTAGAGCATCGAAACCCGCACATCCTGAGAATCTGACTCAAAAGTCCCCGCTCGCCCTGAGGAGGCATTGAGCCTAGTCGAAATGCTGTCTCGAAGGGGCGTTCAAGGCTGGAAATATCCTTCGATATGGGCCTTCGCCAGGCTCCGTCCCTCCTCAGGATGAGCGGTAAGGCACTTTCCGGTCAGCCTAGCAGGGACTGAGCTAGGGGCGCCAAATGAAACGCTCGATGTTCCACGCGCCGATCCGTCCTAGAGCAGCATCTTCGCCAGCGTTCGCCACCCCTCGATCGGCATCGCCATGTCGCTGCCGACCGCGCCGCGGATGAGCTGCAGGCAGACATGGTCCGCGCCCGCGTCGAAATGCGCCTGCACGCCCGCCGCGATGCGATCGCGGTCGCCCCACAGGAAAAGGTCGTCGATCAGCCGGTCGCTGCCGGCGACGTCCTCCTCGCTATAGCCGAGCCGCCGCCAGTTGTTCAGATAATTGGGGAAGTTCAGATAGCTCGACAGCGCCGCGCGTCCGATCGCGCGCGCCCGCGCCGGATCGCTTTCGAGGATCACCCCCTGCTCGGGCGCGAGCAGCGCCCCCGGTCCCAGCCGATCGCGCGCCTCGGCCGTGTGCCGGGCGGTGACCAGATAGGGATGCGCCCCGGCGGTTCGTTCACGGGCGAGATCGAGCATCTTCGGGCCGAGCGCGGCGAGGCAGCGGCGCTCGGCCGGCACGCCTGCGGCGTCGAGCCCGTCGAGATAGGCGGCCATGGTCGCGAGCGGCCGGCCATATTGCGCGCCGATCGCCGGCCCATGGCTGACCCCGAAGCCGAGCATCAGCCGCGCCTGCCGCTCCGCCGGCAGCGTCTGCCACCAACGGCCGACATCGGCCGCGGCGACCTTCCAGACATTGATGATTCCCGTACCGATCGCGACGGCCAAGGTCGCGTCGAGCAACCGGTCGACATCGGCTAGAATACGGTCGTCCATCGCGCCGGGAACCCAGATCGCGCCGAAGCCGAGTGCTTCCAGCTCGGCCGCCGCCCGGCCCGCCTCGATCGGATCGCCGAAACGAAGCTCTATCGACCAGATGCCGATGCGTCCCAATCCCCTTGCCATCGCCTTCTCCGTCCTCATCCTGCAGGGTGGAAGGATAGGGCGACGGTTCGGCGAATGTCACCCCCATCCCGGCGCGGCTCAGCGCGGCCGCTTCTCGAGGAACAGATAATCGGCGCTGAATTCGGCAAGGTCGCACAGCCCTGCCCGATCGGCGATGGTGACATGGCCGCCGCGAAAGGTGACCAGCTCTCGCTCGCGCAGTTCGCGCAACACCCGGTTCACATGGACCGAGGTCAGGCCGAGGCAATTGGCCAGGTCGTTCTGGGTCAGCGCCAACGGATAGCCGGTCGGATCGGCAAGCCCGACGATCTCCAGCCGGACCTGCAGCTCACACAGCAGATGGGCGAGCCGTGCGACGGCGTCGCGGCGGCCGAGCGACACCGTCCAGGCGCGATGGATCGCCGCGTCGAGATTGGTCGAGAACCACAACAGTCGGCCAAGATGGGGAAAGCGCTCGAACATCGCGATCAACGCGTCATGGCCGACCCAGCCGATCCGGCAGGGAGTGAGCGTCAATATCCCATGGTCGAGCCGCTTGAGGGTGAAGCTGTGCAGATCGGCGAAGTCGCCCGCAACGTGCAGTTCGCTGATCTGCTGCTGGCCATCGCGCATGTCCTTGAACCGGGCGAGCAGCCCCTCGACGAGAAGCGCCGACCGCTCGAGCGGCTCGCCTTCCTCGATAATCACCCGGCGCGCGGGATAGGCTTGCGGCGGCTCGATGATCGAGCGCAGCGCGGCTTCTTCCTCGGCGTCGATATCGTCACGCTGCCGTAGCTTCATCAGCAAGCGATCGGCCCAGGGCGCGGCCCCGGCAAAAGGGTCCCGCTCAGCGGCGGCGGTCATCATGCCGCACCTCGACCGCACTGTCGAACGGCACCTCCAGGACAAGCCGCCCTTGCGGATCGGTGACGCGGATCATGCCGCCGAAGTCCAGCACCCCCCGGCCGAGCTCCTCGCGCAGGATCGACCGGATTCCCGACAGGGCCTGGGCATGGGCCGCCGCGACGTCGGGCAGGTCGACACCTTCCTCGTCGCGGGTTTCCCCGGTGCCATTGGAAACGTGGAAATAGAAATGCGGCATGGCCTCCCGCCCGGCTCCCAAGAGCCCGCGAGGCGATCCGCGGGCGGTGAACATCGCCAACCAAAACCCTTTGATTACAAGGAAGTTGCAATTCTTCCGCAAAACTAACCTACGGCAATCTCATTCCGGAAGTTCCGGATTAGGAGGAGCACCATCGATCTTGCGGGGCCGGACGGGCGGCCCTTGCGCTCGGGGGTGACGGCACGCGGAATGATTACGGAGAAGTTCCTCAAGGGACGTCGGGGAATGATGCTCGACCCCGCCGAGCACGCCGCGATCGAGAAAGCCGTGAGCGAGATCAAGATCGTACCGGCGCGCACCGTGATGGTCGAGGCGGGCGAGACGCTGCGCCACAGTGCCCTGGTCATCGATGGACTGATGGGCCGCACCATTTCCGACCGCGACGGCCTGCGCCAATTCGTCGGTCTGCACCTGCCGGGCGATTTCGTCGACCTGCACAGCTATGCGCTGTCCCAGCTCGAACATGACATCGCCTCTGTGACGCATGCGCGCGTCGCGATCGTGCCTCACGACCGGATACACGC
This sequence comes from Rhizorhabdus histidinilytica, assembly GCF_900167915.1. Classification (GTDB taxonomy): domain Bacteria; phylum Pseudomonadota; class Alphaproteobacteria; order Sphingomonadales; family Sphingomonadaceae; genus Rhizorhabdus; species Rhizorhabdus histidinilytica. The sequence continues at coordinate 46,087 of NZ_FUYM01000003.1, forward strand.
GCTGGTCGCGGACACGACGCTGGCGCGCAAGCTCTGGTTCGCGACGCTGCTCGACGCGGCGATGCACCGCGCCTGGCTATTCCGGCTCGGCCGGCTCGACGCGATGGGCCGGGTCGCGCATTTCCTGTGCGAGACTAACGCCCGGCTCCGCGCCGTGGGGCTCAGCGACGGCCGGCGCTTCGCGCTCGACTTGACTCAGAACGACCTCGCCGAGATCTGCGGGGTGACGAGCATCCACATGAACCGTATCCTGCGGCAGCTTCGCGAGGAGGGGCTCTGCGTCGTCCGTTCTTCCCATGTCGAGATTCTCCGCCCCGACTGGCTGGCCGCACGGGGCCAGTTCGACGCTTCCTATCTCTATCTCGATCCCGATGCCGCCTGAACACGGACGCGGAGCTGGCCTGGATACTAATCTGGATTATACACCCCGGGTGGCGATATGGGTTAGGCCCCGAAGGCTGCACCGAAAGATTGCCGCTACGGCACGCTCGCAGCCTCCGGGAGCTTCATGTCTCTAATACTCGGCTCCCGTCTCGCAGGGGACGGTCCCCCCGGCTTCCAAGCGTCGCTCGACGGTGAGCCCGCCATCGTCGAACTCGACAGCGGCGCCATATTCAAGCTCGCCAGACGCGCGACCCATGATGAACTGGACCGTATTCTCGAGGAAAAGCGGGAGAGGATCGGCGATGCGGCGATACGCCTCGCGCGCGAGGGCTTCGTCACGCGCGGCGATAGGGGCGCCGAGATCCTCGTTACTGCGTTAGACCTCTGAACGGCGCCGTATCCATAGACGCGGCCTATGCACTGCCGCTCGGCATTTCGATTTTCCCGGCATCGCCGCATGCGATACATCGCCTCTGCTGATCAGAGGGAGGATACGCGATGGCCGGCCGTTGGTTTGACGAATGGAAGGTTGGGGATAGCCTGCGGCACGAGGTCCGCCGCACCGTCACGGAGACCGACAACCTGCTCTTCTCGACGATGACGCATAATCCGCAGCCGCTCCACATCGACCTGGAGGCGGCGAAGGCGAGCGAATTCGGCCAGATTCTGGTCAACGGCACCTTCACTTTCGCGCTGATGGTCGGCCTGTCGGTCGGCGACACGACACTCGGCACGCTCGTCGCCAATCTCGGCTACGACAAGCTGGTGATGCCCAAGCCGGTGTTCATCGGCGACACGATGCGCGCGGAAACCGAAGTGGTCGAACTGCGCGAATCCCGCTCGCGCCCCGATGCCGGCATCGTCACCTTCCGTCACCGCCTGATCAACCAGCGCGACGAGACGGTCTGCGAGTGCCTGCGCTCCGCGCTGCTGAAGCGGAAAACGGCGTAGACGAACGAGAAACGCCCAATGCGCCCTACATCCGCTTGATTTCCCGCGGTCGAGGATGTCAGGTGCCCCCATGCTTTCCCATACACGCGCCATGGTGGCGGCAGCCGCCCACGCCCTGATCACCCAGACCAAGGTCGCCGGCATCTACGATCATGCGGCGGGACGTCATCTGCGGATCGCGGCGGAGGCGCGGGGCGAGCATCTGCAGGGCTTCGACGGCGATCGCTCGGCGAAGTTCGGCGGGACGCTGCCCGAGCTTTACGATGCGGCCGACAAGAGCTTCGTCTCGATCGAGATCGATGGGCGGACCGCCAAGGGATATGATCGCGGCTCTTCGACCCATTATTCGGTCACGGTGACCGACCGCGCCGTGCAGCTCTACGATCACGGCCAGGGCGCCTGGTTCGCCTTCGACGTCCAGACCGCCTGATCCCGCCCTCCCCCGCCTTAGCGGGAGAGGGGTTTGGAAGGTCGCCTCAGCTCAGATAATGCGCGGTCGTCTTGGCGGCGACCTCCTCGGCGGTCACGCCGGGAGCAATCTCGATCAGCTTGAAGGGCGAGCTGTGATCGGGCCGCTGGAACACCGCCAGATCGGTGACGATCATGTCGACGACGTTCTTGCCGGTCAGCGGCAGCGTGCAGGCCGGGATGAACTTCGGGCTGCCGTCCTTGGCAGTGTGTTCCATGACGACGATGATCTTCTTGACGCCGGCGACGAGGTCCATCGCGCCGCCCATGCCCTTGATCATCTTACCCGGGATCATCCAGTTGGCAATGTCGCCGCCCTCCGACACCTCCATCGCGCCGAGCACGGTCAGGTCGATATGCCCGCCGCGGATCATCGCGAAGCTGTCCGCCGAGGAGAAGAAGCTCGATGAGGGAAGCTGGCTGATCGTCTGCTTGCCCGCGTTGATCAGATCGGGATCGACCTCCTCCTCATAGGGGAAGGGGCCGATGCCGAGCATGCCGTTCTCCGACTGCAAGGTCACGGTCATTCCGGCGGGGATGTTGTTCGCGACCAGGGTCGGGATGCCGATGCCCAGGTTGACGTAGAAGCCGTCCTTGAGTTCCTTCGCGGCGCGCGCCGCCATCTGGTTGCGGTCCCAACCCTTGTTTTCCTGGGCCATTATGCGGTCTCCCTCGCGCGGGTCGTGCGGAACTCGATCTTCTTGTCGTAGGGCGCGCCGAGGACGATGCGCTTCACATAGATGCTCGGCAGGTGGACGTGATCAGGATCGATGCTGCCGACCGGCACGATCTCCTCGACCTCGGCCACGCAGACCTTGCCCGAGGTCGCCGCCGGATGGTTGAAGTTCCGCGCGGTCTTGCGGAAGATCAGGTTGCCGCTCTCGTCCGCCTTCCAGCCCTTGATGATCGCCAGGTCGGAACGGATACCGCGTTCGAGCACATAGGTCTCGCCGTCGAACTCCTTGGTCTCCTTGCCATCGGCGACCAGCGTGCCAACGCCGGTCTTGGTGTAGAAGCCCGGAATGCCGGCGCCGCCGGCGCGCATCCGCTCGGCCAGCGTGCCCTGCGGACAGAACTCGACCTCGAGTTCGCCAGCCAGATATTGCCGCTCGAACTCCTTGTTCTCGCCGACATAGGAGCTGATCATCTTCCTGATCTGGCGGGTGCGCAGCAGCTTGCCGAGGCCCTCCCCGTCGATGCCGGCATTGTTGGACGCAACGGTCAGGCCGCCCACGCCCGAGGCGACGATCGCGTCGATCAGACGTTCCGGAACGCCGCACAGGCCGAAACCGCCGGCGGAGATCGTCATTCCGTCAAACAGCAATCCCTCAAGCGCCGCTGCGGCGTTCGGGTAAATCTTGGTCATGGAAGGCTCCTCCCTGACACGGGGCTAGAGGACCGAAATCATAAAATCCAATTGTAGTTTTCTTGGTTTACTCATAGCCATCTGTTATGAGACGCATCTCACTCTACCATCTCGAAACGCTGTTGTGGATCAGCCGTCTCGGCACGTTCGGCGCGGCGGCGGAACGGCTCAACACCACCCAGCCGGGCGTGTCCGCGCGCATCCGCGAGCTGGAGCATCAGATCGGCTTCCGGCTGTTCGAACGCGCCGGGCGGACGATGGCGCTGACGGTGCGCGGGCGCGAATTCGTCCGCGAGTGCGAGCCGCTATGGACCTCGATCGAGCGCACCTTCCTGCAATCGGGCCGGTTCGAGGGCGCGTCGGGAATCGTCCGGATCGGCGCGGGCGAGATCGCGGCGGCGACGTGCCTGCCGTCCTTCTTCACCGGGTTGAAGGCCGATATGCCGCGCGTGACGCTGGAGATGGAGATAGACCTGTCGCACGGCCTGCTGCAGAAGCTGCTCAGCGCCAATTGCGACCTGATCTTCCTCGCCGGCCCGATCGTCAGCCCCAATATCGAGACCGTCCCGATCGGCGCGGTCGACATGATGTGGATCGCGAGTCCCGCACTGGGCGGCCAGGGCTTCGACGGCCCCTGCCCCACGCTGTGGCTGCTCCACCGCCATTCGCCGATCCACGGCGTCGCGCGCGCCAGCCTCGAAGCGGCGGGGCATGGCGACGCGACGATCAACAGCTGCAACAACGTCCGTTCGCTGATCGACATCGTGCTGTCGGGCGGCGGCATCAGCTTCGTGCCCGAGATAATGGCGCGGCCCCATCTCGATCGCGGCACGCTCGTCCGGCTGCGTCCCGACCTCGACCGCACCATCCCGTTCCACGCCGCGATCCGGGCGCAGGAACGCGACCCGCTCGTCCGCGACATCTTCGCGCGGGCGGCGGCTCTGGAGATCGCGGAGATCGTCCCCGGCCGATGACGGACGGGGGCGAGCCAGTCAGCGCAGCACGGGGCTGGCGCTCGGCCGGTCGCGATGCGCGGGGACGAAACGCCGCGCGGAGAAGCTGAACGGCACCTCGGCGCTGCCGCCATAAAGTTCGTGGTGCGGCGTCGCTTCGGCGAAGGCGCAGACCAGCTCGAACAGATTGGCCATCGGGCCGCTCAGCCCTTCGAGCGGCTGGTCGGCGAGCAGCCGCAGCGCCTCGTCGAGCTTGGGCATGAACGCCGTGTAGAAGTCGGCGAAGTCCTGCTTCGAAGCGGCCCAGCGAATCTGGCTTCGCTCGCCCTCGGTCGGCCGCGCCCAGCGCGCGGCGAGGTCGGCGAACGGCTCGAAGCCCGAGGGAAGGCTCTTGTCTTCGGTCATGGTCGAGGCTCCTCAGGCCGTCAGGAAGTCGTCGTGGACGCGGACGGCGTGGCGGATCAGGAATTCCTGGTCCATCAGATACATCTGGTCGATCACGCCTGATCGGATGCCGGTGAAGGTGTCCTCCATCGTCGCGGTATCCTCCAGCCATGCGTTGCGATGGAGGGCGTTGACGTGGAGTTGCGCTACCCGCTCCGCCGCGTTCCGGGCCGGGCGGAAATAGTTGGTCCCCTCCCAGAGCGTCCGGCCATGATCGAGCGGCCAGAACTGGTGGGTGAAGAAGGACATGCCCGGATAGCCGCAACCTGCCGAAAGATGGATGATCAGGTTGGGGAAGAGGTTGGGCAGTTCGAACTGGAAGTCGGTACGTCGCGTCGGATTGATCCCGGGCGGGAGCTGGTCGGGACGCGGCCGATGCGGTTCGCTGGCATGCAGCACCCCGGCGAAGGCGGCGGTCGACGCCGCGGTGTCCATTCCCGCGCCGTAGATGGTCGAGGAGGCGTGCGGCCCCATCAGCTTGAAGTCGGTATGCTCGACCCCGCGGAAGCCGGGCAGCGATCCGGCATGGATGGTCGGCACGTGGTAGCCCTCGGAAAAGGCCTGGTGCGCGACCTTCCAATTGCATTCGAGCACCGTCGAATAGCGGAAGACGGTGGTCGATTCGGCATAGGGATAGCCGCCGAACAGCCGGGCGAAGTCGCCCAGATAATCGAGCAGGCTCTGCTCGGGCGGGTCGGCGAAGTTGATGAAGACGAAGCCTTCCCAGGTGTCGCAGGCGATCTCCCGCAGGCCCAGGCAGCTCTTGTCGAGCTTGCCGAACCCCTCCTCCATCGGCACCGAGCGGAGCGGGCCGTCGGTGCCGAATACCCAGCCGTGGAAGCGGCAGGTGACCACCCCGGCGCGGGCACGCCCGAAGCTCTCGAAATCGCTGTTCGGGACGACCTTGTTGCCGCGATGGGTGCAGACATTGTGGAAGGCGCGGATCTTGCCGTCCTTGCCGCGCACGATCAGTACCGAGGTGTCTGCGACCGGCATCTCCTTGACCTTGTAGTCGCCGATCTCCGGTATCTCCCAGGCGGTCGCGACCTTCAGCCATGCGCGACGGAAGATCTTCTCGCGCTCCAGCTCGTAGACCGTCGGGTCGCGGATCGCCTCCACCGACACCGGATCGACGCCCAGTTCGGCCCGGATCTCCGCGATCGAGCGGCCGATATGGCTCAGCGTCGGATCCTCTGCGTTCATTGCTGCTCTCCTTGCGTCAAAATCGGCCGATCAGGCATCGGCCAGGGCCGCCGGCTTGGGCGACCATCCATCGGGATAATGGGAGATCAGCTCGGCCTTCAGCTCGAGCTGCCGGAAGCGCCAGCGTGGCCCGTCGGCCAGCGCCTCGGCGACATAGCGCCCACCGATCCAATAGGCGCGCCCGCTCGCGGCGGTCGCCACCTCCCAGAGGTAGAATTCAATATCGGCGGACAGCAGGTCGTCGGCCAGCACGACCTTGGGCGACACCAGATAGTGGAGCGTCCAGCGGAAGCCCCGATCGGCATTGCCGGCGACGCCCTCCGCGATCGCGTCGCGCCCGCGCAGCTCGCCATAGCGATCGATCAGGAAGGCCGCATCGTCGGCGAACAGATCGCGCAGCGCCGCCGCCGACGGCCCCGCGTCGAACGCCCGGCCGAGATCGGCGATCAGGTCGTCGATCGCCCGCAGCGCCTCCAGCCTCTCGATCCTGCGTTCCAGTGTCTCCATCGCCACGCTCCGAAAAAAACAGGGGGCGGGCCCGGCAAAGCCCGCCCCGTCATCATCAGAAGGAATAGCGCGCGCTGAGATACCATTCGCGCGGACGGCCATAGACGCCCTCGACCAGACCACCGAACGAGTCGGCATAACCGGAACCGAGATAGACCTCCTTGGTCAGGTTCTTGACGCCGGCGGTGATGCCCCAGCGCTTGTCCTCGTCGGTCCAGGCGACCGAGGCGTTGACGAGATGATAGCCGTCCTGGACGAGCAGCGGGGTGTTGACCGCGTCGTTGTAGACCCGCGACCGATAGGACCAGTCGACGCGCGGCTGGAAGCTGCCGATGCCGTCCGCCTGGATATTGTAGGCGACGCCGGCGCTCAGCGTCCATTTCGGCGCGTTCTGCAGCTTGGTCGAGGTCGTCACGCCGGCGTTGAGCGCGCGGATGTCGACCCGGCGGTACTTGGCGTCGAGATAGCCGAGGCCCGCGTCGATCTGCAGCCCGCCGATCGGACGCGCCTGCATCTCGAGCTCGAAGCCCTTGATCCGCGCCTTCGCCGCATTCTGGATGATCGGCGCGAAGCCCAGCGTCGGGTCGTTCACGGTGATCTGCAGGTCGTCATAGTCGTTGAGGAAGGCGGCGCCGTTCAGCCGCAGCCGCCGGCCGAACAGGTCCGACTTGAAGCCGATCTCATAGGTGGTGCTGGTTTCCGGCTTGAACGACGGGATGAAGGCGAAGGGCGGGAAGACGCGCTGGGTGAAGCCGCCACCCTTGAAGCCTTCCGAATAGGACACATAGCCGAGCAGCTCGGGGCTGAAGCGATAGGACAGGCTGGCCATCGGCGTCCAGGCGGTGTCCTTCACCGTCGACCGCTGTCCCAGCGGGCCCATCAGCGGATCGCCGTTCTGCAGGCCCGAGCCGTCCGGGTTGAACGGCGCCCCGGTCAGGAAGCCCGCCTCCACCACATATTGGTTGGCGTTGCCGAAGGTCTTCTTGTCCTCGGTCCAGCGGATGCCGGCGGTGAGGTTCAGGTTGCGGACGATCTCGTAGGTGCCTTGCCCGAAGAAGGCGAGGCTCTTGCCGTCGAGCACCGCGCCGCTCAGGAACACAGCGTCGACGATGTTGACGAGGTCGCGGTGGTTGCCGCTCTCGCTCGAATAATAGCCGCCGACCACCCAGTTGAAGCGGCCGTCCGCGACGTCGCCCTGGAGCTGGACCTCCTGCGAGAACTGATCCTGCTTCCAGTCGCTGTTGGTCTCGACGATCGTCGCCGGGCTATGGTCGGAATCGCGGGTCCAGAAGCCTGTGACCTTGCGATAGGCGGTGATCGACTTGAACGAGATGCCGTCGGCGATCTTCCATTCGAGCGTGCCCGATGCGCCCCAGATGTTCAGGTCCGATGCCGACTGGTAGCGCCGGGGATTGCCGTTGGTGAACACGCCCGAGATCGAGCTGAAGGTGCCGCCATGGCGATAGGGCCCGAGCACCCATTGGTTGTTGAAGCAGCGCTGGTCGGTGAAGCGGCTCGGATCGGCGGTGTTGGCGCAGATGCCGGGCGCGCCGGAATAGGCCGCGTTCCACACCTGCGCGGCGGGCGCGTTCTCGTCGATCGCGATGGCGACGTTGGGGGCGGACTGCTCCCGCGCCCGCGATCCGTCGACCGCCAGGTCGATGGTGACGTCGCTCGACGGTTCGAGGCGCAGCGCGAAGCGGCCGGCGAGCTGGTCGGTGTCGCCCAGGTCGGGCGCGCCCGCGACCACGCCTTTCACATAGCCGTCGCGCTTGTGATAGAAACCGGCGATGCTCGAATAGACACCCTCGGCGAGCGGCACGTCGATCGATCCCTTCGCCTGGATGCGGTTGAAACGGCCGGTGGTCAGCTCCAGCGAGCCGGCCAGCTTGTCCCCCGGCTTCTTGGTGACGACGCTGACCGCACCGCCGATCGTGTTGCGGCCGAACAGCGTGCCCTGCGGCCCGCGCAGCACCTCGATCCGCTCGACGTTGAGCACATCGAGGACGTTGCCGACCCCGCGCGAGATGTAGACGCCATCGAGATAGAGGCCGACGCCGGGATCGGCCGAGAGCTGATAGTCGTTCTGGCCGATGCCGCGGATGAAGATCGCGGCGGTCGCGTTGCTGGCCGAGACCGGCACAGAGCTGTTGAACTTCACGTTCGGTGTGAAGTCGCCGATCTGGGTGACGTTGTCGATGCCGCGGGCGGTCAGCCCCTCGGACGTCACCGCGGAGATCGCGATCGGCGTATCCTGCAGCGATTCCGCGCGGCGGCGCGCGGTGACGGTGATGACCTCGACGCCGTCGACCGCGTCGGCCGACGCGGCCTCGGCCGGGGCCTGCTGCGCGCTCGCCATGCCGGCCGGCGCCAAGAGCCCGAGTAGCGACGCGCCGATCAGCAGCAGGCCCCGGCCGCGCCGCGGCGCTACGATCGCCCCCATCTCGTTCTGCCTTGCCATGTTCATTTTCCCTTCCTCCCGATTGCCGCCGGCACCGCCTGTTCGGGGCCGGTCCGGGTCACGCCCCCGCGCGCCCGTCCATCACGAAACCCGAAGGTTGGTGACAGGTGCATGCAACATCATCGGACCCCCGATGCGCTAGCCTCAGGGCGCGATCAGCAGCACCACAGCGCGATTGAATGACAGTGCGAAAAAACGCCCATTTTCCGGGCCCATCGCTGCTCGCGCGCGGGTATACGCGCGGTCATGGCGCCGCTGCCGAGGGGAATTGCGGCCGCTTTGATGCGGTAGCTGGCTACTAGGCTCGGCAGAGGGATAGCCGCCCGAGCCCGCCCCCGATCATCATCATCCCACGATCCGATAGCGGACGGCTGAACAGCGCGAGGGAGCAGATGGCGAACACGGTGGAAATCAAGCGCAGCGGGGCGACGGCGAAGGACGATCCCAACTGCTTCAACCGCCTGCACTGGGCGCTGGAGCCGGTCGCCCATGCCCGTCCGGGCGACTATATCGTCTACGAGACCCGCGACGCCTTCGACGACCAGTTCAACTGGTCGACCACCCCGGCCGACGTCGCCGCCTGCGACCTCAACCGGGTCCACCCGATGACCGGCCCGGTCCATATCGAGGGCGCCGAGCGCGGCGACGCGCTGGCGGTGACGATCGTCGACATCGCCCCCTACGACTATGGCTATACCGTCATCGTCCCCGGCTTCGGCTTCCTGCGCGACGTCATCCCCGGGCCGTTCATCGCCAACTGGAAGCTCGACCGGCTCTGCGCGGTGTCGGACCAGATCCCCGGCGTCCGCGTGCCGATGTGCGCCTTCCCCGGATCGATCGGCGTGCTCCCCGGAAAGCCCGAGGTCGCCGCCGCGCTCGAACGTGAAGGCGCGCTGGCGGCGGCCGGCGGCTTCGCGCTGATGCCCGAGCCGGCCCGCGCCCTCCCCGCCGCGCTGTTCGCCGAAGGCGCGCCCTATGCGGCCGAGGGGCTGCGCACCGTGGCGCCGCGCGAAAATGGCGGCAACATGGACATCAAGGCGATGCAGGTCGGCTCCACCGTGCTGTTCCCCGTGCTCGTCGACGGCGCGGGGCTGTGGACCGGCGACATTCATTTCGCCCAGGGCGACGGCGAGGTCTGCGGCACCGCGGTCGAGATGGCGGCGCGCGTCACCCTGAAGTGCGAGGTGATCAAGGGCGGCGGCAAGAACATCGTCTTCCCGCACGTCACCGGCAACGGCCAGCTTCGCAACACCGAGCCGGGCCGCTTCCACGCGATCGTCGGCATGCCCGTGAAGAAGAAGGGCGAGGTGCCGCCCCACCTCGCCTATCTCGACAGCCCCAAGGTCGCTGCCCTCACCAACCTGTCGGAGGACCTGACCCTGGCGGCGCGCGACGCGCTGCTGCGGATGATCGACTGGATTTCCGAGACCAGGGGCTACAGCCGCGAGCAGGCCTATGCGATCTGCGCCGCCGCCGTCGACCTGCGCATCGGCCAGCTCGTCGACGTCCCCAACATCATCGTTTCCGCCGTGATCCCGCTCGACATCTTCGTCGAGTGAGCGAGCCCGATCGCGGCACCATCGGAGAGTGAACCATGAACGCTGAACATCGCTGGCTCGAAGCCTATCCGGAGCTCGGCTCCGGGCCGATCTCGACCGAACCCTATATCTCGCCCGAATGGTACGAGAAGGAGAAGGAGAAGATCTTCAGCAAGGTCTGGCTGTGCGTCGGCCGCGCGAACGAGCTTCCGCGCCCGGGCGACTACAAGGTCAAGCGGATCGAGGCGGCGAACACCTCGGTGATCGTGATGCGCGGCAAGGACGGCCAGATCCGCGCCTTCCACAATATGTGCGCGCATCGCGGCAACACCGTCGTCACCGAGAGCGGACAGGAGACCTACGGCCGCAACCGGGCCGGCGTGATCACCTGCCGTTTCCACGGCTGGGTCTACGCCGCCGACGGCGCGCTGCGCAGCGTGCCGAGCCAGGAGCGCTTCTATTCCTGCTTCGACAAGGGCGAGAACGGCCTCGCACCGATCCATCTCGACACCTGGGAAGGCTTCCTGTTCATCAACGTCGCCGAGAAACCCGAGCACAGCCTGGCGGAATTCCTGGGCGACTATGCCGAGCATTTCCGCGGCTTCCCGTTCGAGGAGCTCGACTTCGGCTTCACCTACCGGACCGAGCTGGAGTGCAACTGGAAGGTCGCGCACGACGCCTTCGCCGAGGCCTATCATGTCGACACCATCCATGCCGGCTCCTTCCCCAACGTCTTTTCGAGCGGCCTGCAGAACGTCAAGCTGATGGGCCCGCATCGGACCTGCGCGGTCTGCCTGACGCTCGACGCCAAGCCGACCCCGGTGGCCGGCATTGCCAACCGGATCGCCGGCGCCAGCCTCGTCTCGCAGCGCGGCGAGTCGATGCTGCCGCCGACGATCAATCCCGATCACCGGCCCGATTTCGCCTTCGAGCTGAGCGTGCTGTTCCCGAACACGCTGCTCCATGTGTCCGAGGGCATCTGGTTCACCCACCAGTTCTGGCCGCTCGCGCACAACCGGACGCTGTGGGAGGGCCGCTATTATGTGAAGGCGCCGACCAGCAACGCCGGCCGCTGGGCGATCGAGCATGCGATGACGCTGCAACGCAACGCCTGGCTGGAGGATACCGCGACGATGGAGGACACGCAGCGGGCGATGCAGTCGCGCGCCAAGATGCACCAGCACCTCCAGGACGATGAGATCCTGATCCGCCACGCCACGGTCGTCGTCGACCGTTATGTGAACGCCTGACCTCCGGGGGATGGAAGAATGACCGAATTGACGCTGCCCACGGCGTTCGCCGATCTGGCGCCGTGGCTCGACTGGGCGCTGCCCACCGCCGATGGCCGCCAGGCCAAGCGGCTCGCCTCGACCTCCGAGACGCTCCGCCGCTTCTACGACGCGGTGCTGCCCCGGCTGGAGGCGATCCTCGCCGAGGTCGACAAGCATCCGCTCGGCCAGTTGCCGCCGACGCTCCGTCCGCTCTACGACATCGCCCTCTCACTGGCCGAGGTAGCGCCGCATATCGAGCTGTACGACGGCGCGGTCGGCGTGCCCTACGCGTTCGAGGAGGGCCGCTTCATCGCCGTCCATGGCGACCAGCCGACCTGGAGCACGCCGCAACCGATGATGACGCCGGCGCCATGAGCGCCGGCCCGTCGATCGAGCAGCGCCTGGCCCGGATCGAGGCGCGCGCCGAGATCAGCGATCTCGTCGCGCGCTATGCCCGTGGCGCCGACCGCAAGAACGATCCCGCGATACTGGGCCCATTGTTCGCCGAGGACGCGGTGTGGACGGCGGAGGGTTTCGGCGACCTGACCGGCCGCGCGGCGATCGCCACCGGCCTCGCCGCGCTCGCCGCCGAGCGGGTGCTCTGGTCGATCCACTATATGACCGCGCCGCTCGTCGAGCTGTCGGATGACGGCGCGACCGCCCGCTGCCACTGGTATCTGTGGGAGCTGTGCACCCTGTCCGAGGCGGCGGGACCGACCGATAGCTGGTTCGGCGGCTGGTACGACAGCGAACTCAGGCGGACCGGCGAGGGCTGGCGCTTCACGCGCGTCACCCTCGACGTCCGCATCCAGGGAGAGGCGAATCCGCCATGGCAACTCAAGAAACCGGTGCAGATGTGACGATCAGGCTTTGCGCAACCGATGACATTCCCGAGGGCGAGGTCCGTCAGTTCGCGGTCGACGATGGGCGAACGCTCGCCGTCTACCGTCTCGACGGCGACTATTTCGCCACCGACGACCTCTGCACCCATGGCGACGCCTCGTTGTCCGAGGGCGAGATCGAGGACGGCAAGATTCTTTGCCCCTATCATATGGGCAGCTTCGATATCCGCACCGGCGAAGCCTGTGCCGCCCCCTGCTCGATCGCGATCAGGACCTATAAGCTGGCAGTCGACGGGGACGACGTGCTGCTGCTCGACTGAGTTCCCCTTCGCCGTCATCCCGGCGGAGGCCGGGATCTCAGGCGGCTCCTGCCTCGACCTCGTCTCCTCTCTCCCGTCATCCCGGCCTCCGCCGGGATGACGGGCCGGGAGGCTTAGTGCGCATTCATCCGCTTGAGCGTCGCCGAAGGGCGCTCGCCGAAGCGGTCGAGATAGTCCCGCGCGAATTTCGAGAGATGGGTGAAGCCGCAGGCGAGCGCGACCTCGGTCACCGACAGACCTTCGTCGGCCGCCACCTTGAGCTGGCGATGCGCCAGATCGAGCCGGTGGTTCTTCAGATAGACCATCGGCGTCGTGTCGCGGAAGCGACGGAAGCCGGCATGGAGCGACCGGGCGCTGACGCCCGACACCGCGATCATCTCTTCGAGCGAGATCGGATCGCGCGAATGCTCGCGGATGTAATCCTCGACCCGGCGGACATAATAGGGCGCCGGGCTCGACGGCGGCGCATCGAACAGCTCCGAATAATTGTGCGGCACCGCCGCCAGCAGCAGCCGCTGCAACGCCTCCTCCACCGTGCCGCAGGCGCGCGCATGGGTGAAGCCGGCGATCCCCGAGTCGAGGTCGTCGCAGATGGTGCGGACGAGATGGGCGAAGGCCGCCGCCGGCCCCTGGAGACGAACCGGCTGGGCAGAAAAGTGCAATGCGCGCGGGCGGAAGCCGAGTTCCTGCGCCAGCACCGACTCGAGCCCGCATTTGGACATCTTGACGGTGAAATGCTTGTAGCCCTCGCCGAAGGTCTGCTTCACCTGCACGTCGGGATCGAGCACGCACATCTGTCCCGGTGACAGCTCGATCGTGCCCTGCTCCTGCGCGATCTGGGCAACGCCCGACAGGGAGAACTGCACGAGGTAGAGCGCGTTGGCGGGCGGGATGTTGACGACGACCCGGCCATAGGGGTTGCCGTAGTCGGTGGCGTTGAACGTCACCGACTTGAGCGACGCCTGGTGGTGACGGAACGCGATCGGCGGATTTCCGCCCTCGATCCGCAGATCGTGCGGGCAGAACATCCGGCTCATATGGTCATGGACCTCGTCGATGTCCGTGGTCACGAGCCGAGCGAGCCGCGATAGCGGCATGCCGGTCCCGTCCCAGTCGCGGGGCGCATCCAGGTTGGTGATCATCATAACCTAACCTCCACGTTCCGGTTAGATCCTCTTATCGGCCGTCGAAGATCCCGTCGGCCGTCCGTTCCGGATCCGGATACCGACGCTTGCTGTGCGCGAGACCCAAGTCGAGCAGCATTTCACAACTCTTGAACGCCACCAAGCCCGGATTGAGAACCGGTACGGAAAGGCGCTCCGCCAGGAAGGCGTGCGACTGGTGCATGGTGGTCGATCCGAGAATCAGCAGGTCGGCGCCGTCCTGCTCGATCGCCGCTCGCGCCGCATCGAGCAGCAGCGGAAAGACGCTGTCCTCCTTGCCGGCCAGCAGCTCCGCCGTGTCGGGGCGCACGCCGATCGAGCGGATCGAGGCGAGCCGATCCTCCAGCCCCTGCTCGGCCAGCACCTTCTCGTACAGCCAGCGCCAACGGTCCCACATGCTGATGATCGAGAAGCGGCGGCCGAGCTGGCAGGCGAGCAGGTAGGTCGCCTGCGCCGTGCCCACCACCGGGATCGACAGCCGCGACCGCAGCGCGGTGACGCCGGAATCGCTCATCGAATTGATGCATACCGCGTCGAAGCCCTCGGCCTCCGCCCGCGCCCCTGCCTCCAGGCAGAAGGCGTCGGCGATCACGCCTTCATAAGGGGAATCGAGCGTCGCCCCGCCGCGCGCCGCACAGGTGAACTCGACCGATATGTCGGGCCGCACCAGATGCGCGGGTATTTGCCTCGCGAAGCTCGCCAGCGCCGCCTCGGGCACCGGCACGGGCACGATCATCCTGATCCGCTTGTTCATTCGGCCCATCCCTCCTCGGGGCCGGGCCTCGCCGGTCGCGATGCCCATCATCTCGTCACGACGCCCAACCCTGAAAATATCTTTGTCAGAATCGGGCTTATCAGCGGCCATCGCCACGACAAGCCGCGTCTGCGGGACCGCCGCCATATTCCGCAGTGAGCGGCCAGTGCCTGCGCAGGGAGGATAGCCGCAGCCTCCCCCGGCAACGCAGGCTTCGTGCGAACAGGGAGAAGAGAGGTTGCGATGGCCGAAATGCTGCCCCCGGGATTCGAGGATCTGCTGCCCTTCATCGACTGGGCCAAGCCGACCGAACTCGAACGCAACGACAAGCGCTGGTCGGCCTCGCTGGAGGAGAGCCAGGCCTTCTACGACCGGATGATCGAGCGCGGGCCCGCCGCGCTCGAATATCTCGCACCATTCGAGCTTTCGGCGATCGGCGGCGCCGACCGGCGGCTGCTCGACATGTGCCTCGCCCTCGCCGAATGCTCGGCGACAATCGAGATGTACGGCGATCCGCGCCCCAAATATGTCTTCCCGATCGCCCGCTTCGTGCCGACCCACGACGCCTGGCCGCTCGCCGGCATGGGAGGCCGCGCATGAGCACCCGGCCCTGCCGCTTCATGGAGCGCTATCCCGAGGAAGGTCGCGATCCGATCCCGGTCGAGCGCTACACCTCGCCCGACTATTTCAACCTCGAACGCGAGCGGATATTCCGCCGCAAGTGGCTGAATGTCGGCCATATCCTTCAGGCGCCGAAGCCGGGCGACTATTTCGTCGCGGACCTCAAGATCCTCGACACCTCGCTGCTGGTGATCCACGGCAAGGACGGCCAGTATCGCGCCTTCCACAACATGTGCTCGCACCGCGGTGCGCCGGTTGCGTGGGATGCGCAGGGCTCGTGCAAGGGCTATCTCGCCTGTCGCTTCCACGGCTGGGTCTACGACACCACCGGCAAGCTGGTGCAGATCAGCGACGCCGCCAACTTCCCCGGCGTGAAGGCCGAAGAGAACGGCCTGACTCCGGTCCATTGCGCGGTGTGGAAGGGTTTCGTCTTCGTCAACATGGCAGCCGAGCCCGAGGAGACGCTGCTCGACTATCTCGGCCCCGTCGCCGAGGAGGTCGGCCGGTTCGACTTCGAGGGCTTTACCCCGGCCTTCTCCTACCGCATCGACGAGAATGTGAACTGGAAGACGCTGCAGGAGGCCCAGCTCGAAGGCTGGCACCTGCCCTATCTCCACGAAAAGACGCTGGCCCGCGCGGTGAAGGTCGACGGCAACCAGTATCGCCATGCTGCGATCGAGTTGCACGGGCTGCACGGCGTGCTCGGCTCGCCGCCGCCCGACAGCTTCACCCCTCCGCCGACCGCGATGCTCGCCAGCCGCTTCGGGACGGGCACGGTCCAGGCGTTCGGCGCCAAGCTCGACGGCAATGGCGAGGGCTATCGCTTCCGCGGCTCGTTCGATTTCTGGCACATCTTCCCGAACTTCTTCGTGGGGCTGCTCAACGGGCTGTTCTTCACCTTCAACATCTGGCCGCAGGCGGTCGATCGCAGCGTGTGGGAGATCAAGGGCTATTATCCGCCGGTGAAGACCGCCGGCGAGCTGTTCGCCCGCGAATATTCGAAGGTCGGCCTGCGCGACCCGATGATGGAGGACTGCTTCACCCACGAGCTGATCTGCGCGCAGCTCAAGTCGGGCGCCAAGCAGCACATCTTCTTCCAGGACGAGGAGATGCTCGCCCGTCACCTGAGCAACGGCGTCGATCGCTGCGTGCGCGGCCTCGCCTGACCGGCGGCCGCGCCGGCCTACCCCTCCCTGTGGCTCGCGTGCAGCTCGCAGCTTATCTCGATGAGCCGGACGAGCTCGGCCGAGATGTCGCCGGCGCGGTGGATCATCATGATCGGGGAATGGGCCGCCTTCTCGGCGATCGGCAGATAGGCGACGTCGTCCCGCTTCAGCCGCTGCACCGATTCGGGGACGATCGAAAGCCCGGTATGGGCCGCGACCAGGCCGATCGCGGTCTGCAGCTCGCGCACCTCCTGCACCATTTCGGGCTGGAGGCCGAGGTCATGGAAGATGCTCAATATCTGGTCGGCGTAGCTCGGCCGCGCCGGCCGCGGATAGATGATCAGCGGCTCCTCCATCAGCTCGGCGAGGTGGAGCGGGCGGCCCACCTGGGTCAGCGGATGATCGACCGGCACCACCGCGACGAGCGGCTCCTCCATCAGCACGATCCGGCGGATCGCCGCGTCCTCGAAGCGCAGGCGGCCGAAGCCGACGTCGATCCGCCCTTCCTTGAGCGCGGCGATCTGCTCGACCGTCGAGCATTCGATCACCGACACCTCGACATGGTCGGCGGTGGCGCGAAAGCGGCGGATCACCTCGGGCAGCAGCCCGAACAGGGTCGACCCGACGAAGCCGATGACGAAGCGCCGCCGTCCCTTGCCGGCATGGTCGCGCATCATGCCGCGAAGTTGATCGACCCCGGCGAGGACGTGGACGGCATGCTCGTAGAGCAGCCGCCCCGCCTCGGTCAGCCGCAGCGGGCGGGCGTCGCGGTCGAACAGCTCGGCCGCCACCTCCTCCTCGAGCTGGCGGATCTGGCGGCTCAGCGGCGGCTGGGCGATGTTGAGCACCTCCGCCGCGCGCGTGAAATTGCGCTCGTTGGCGACGGCGACAAAGTAGCGAAGGTGGCGCAGTTCCATATGATACTTGACGAGTATCAAACCGGACCGAAACAGTCCTGTGCTATCGCATAGGACCGACCTAGGAACTCACTGCATTTGAAGCGAACCATAAGAGAGAGCATGCCCTTCAAGGTCGAGAAGATTGATACCTGGATCGTCGATATACCGACGATTCGGCCGCATGTCCTGTCCATGATCGCGATCAACAAGCAGGTCATGGTGATCGTGCGCGTCCATTGCTCCGACGGAATCGTCGGGACGGGCGAAGGCACGACGATCGGCGGGCTCAGCTATGGGGACGAGAGTCCCGAGGGCATGAAGCTGACGATCGACGACTATATGGCGCCCCTGCTGATCGGTCGCGAGGCGACGAACACCGCATCGCTGATGACGCTGGTCCGCCAATATGTCGTCGGCAATCATTTCGCGAAGAACGCGGTGGAGACCGCGCTGCTCGACGCCGAGGCGCAACGCGCCGGCGTGCCGCTCAGCGAATTGCTCGGTGGCCGGCTGCGCGATCGCCTGCCGGTGCTGTGGACGCTCGCCAGCGGCGACACCGGCCGCGACATCGAGGAAGCCGAGGAGATGCTGGCGCAGCGCCGCCACGACGTCTTCAAGCTCAAGATCGGCAAGCGCGCCCTGGCCGACGATGTCGCTCATGTCGCCGCTATCAAGCGGGCGATGGGCGACCGCGCCTCGGTCCGGGTCGACGTCAACCAGGCCTGGGACGAGCCGACCGCGCGCCGCGGCGCCCATATGCTCGCCGACGCCGGGGTCGACCTGATCGAGCAGCCGCTGCCCCGCGCCGACCGCGAGGGGATGCGCCGGCTGACCGCCTATTCGCCGATCGCGATCATGGCCGACGAGGCGCTGCGCGGCCCGTCCGACGCGCTCGATTTCGCGCGCAATCGGGGCGCCGACGCCTTCTCGATCAAGCCGCCCCAGGCCGGTGGCCTGTTCGCTGGCGGGCAGCTCGCGGCGATCGCCGAGGCCGGGCATATCGGCGTCTATGGCGGCACGATGCTCGAAGGCAGCGTCGGCACCATCGCCTGCGCCCATCTCTACGCAACCTTCGCCAAGCTCGAATGGGGCACCGAGCTGTTCGGTCCGCTGCTCCAGACCGAGGAGATCCTGACCGAGCCCCTCGCTTTCCGCGAATTCGGCCTCGATCTTCCCACCGGACCGGGCCTCGGCGTTGCGCTCGACATGGACAAGGTCCACCATTTCCGCCGCGACGGGCCCAGCCGCACCGTCGTCGGCCAGCCGCTCAAGGAGTCCGCCTGATGCTCTTTCAGGTCCATATGCACGTCAACGTGCCGACCCATATCCCCGCCGCCGAGTTCGACGAGATCAAGGCGCGCGAGAAGGCCTATTTCCAGGAACTCCAGAAGGCGGGCAAATGGCGCCACATCTGGCGCCATGTCGGCCAATATTCGAACACCAGCATCTTCGACGTGGAGAGCAACGCGGCGCTCCACGACCTGCTCATGGGGCTTCCCCTGTACCCGTTCATGGACATCGAGGTCATTCCGCTCTGTCGGCATCCCTCGTCCATCCATGACGACGACCGCTGAACGACATTCATTTCCCAAGGAGAGACGTGATGGCATCCGAACTGGTGCAAAGCCCTGAAATCCAAGCCTATCTCGATCGCATTTCCGGTCTCGACCAGCCCGGCGGCGATCAGCGCATGAAGCAGATTCTCCGCCGCATCGTGTCGGACCTGTTCACCACCATCGACGATTTCGACGTGAGCGCCGAGGAATTCTGGGCAGCGCTGCACTTCATGCAGCAGGGCGCGCCCGAGTTCGGGCTGATCGCGCCGGGCCTCGGCTTCGACCATTTCCTCGACGTCCGCATGGACATCGCCGACAAGAAGGCCGGCACCACCGGCGGCACCCCGCGCACCATCGAGGGCCCGCTCTACATCCCCGGCGCGCCGATCGAGAAGGGCCGCGCCCGCCTCGACGACGGCGAGGACACCGGCGAGGTGCTGATCATGCGCGGCACCGTGAAGGACCTCGACGGCAAGCCGATTGCCGGCGCGATCGTCGACGTCTGGCACGCCAACACCAAGGGCGGCTATTCGGGCTTCGACCCGTCGCAGAAGCCCTATAACAACCGCCGCCGCATCGAGACCGCAGCCGACGGCAGCTATGTGTTCCGCAGCGTCGTCCCCTCGGGCTATTCGGTTCCGCCGCAGGGCAGCACCGATCGCCTGCTCCAGTCGGTCGGCCGCCACGGCAACCGCCCGGCGCACATCCACTTCTTCGTGTCGGCGCCGGGCTATCGCCATCTGACGACGCAGATCAACATCGACGGCGACCCCTATCTGCACGACGACTTCGCCTTCGCGACCCACAACGACCTCATCCCCGAAGTCGTCCGCCAGGAGGACCCGGAGCAGATCCGCGCCGAGCAGCTCAACGGGCCGTTCAGCCAGATCGATTTCGACTTCACTCTGCAGAAGGCGGCCGACGCGGCCGACACCGAAGTCATGGCCCGCAACCGGGCTCCGGCGCCCGCCGGCGCCTGACGACCGGGACCGACCTCTCATCACCTTTGCGGGCGGGTCCTCATCGACCCGCCCGCGGCATTTTCGCGAAGAGTGAAACGACCATGACCGACCAGGGATTCGCCAGTGTTGGCGATGGCTGCCGCATCGCCTGGCGGCTCGACGGGCCTGCGGACGCCCCCGTGCTGATGCTCTCCAACTCGCTCGGCACCACAATGGACATGTGGCTGCCGCAGCTTCCCGCGCTGACCGAACGGTTCCGCGTGCTGCGCTACGATCAGCGCGGTCACGGCGCTTCGGATGCGCCGGCCGGCGGCTACAGCCTCGACCGGCTCGGCCGGGACGCGGTCGAACTGCTCGACGCGCTGGGTTTGGAGACGGTCGATTATTGCGGCCTGTCGCTCGGCGGCATGACTGGCCAGTGGCTGGGTGTCCACGCGCCGGATCGCTTCCGGCGCATCGTCCTCGCCAACACCGCTGCCTATATGGGCCCGCCCTCGGGCTGGCAGGCGCGGATCGGCGTGGTGCTCGACAAGGGCATGGGGGCGATCGCCTCGGCGGTGCTCGAACGCTGGTTCACCCCCGAATTCCTGCCGGCATCGCCCGAGGTCCAGACGACGGTCGAGGCCTGGCTGCTCGCCACCAGCCCCGGCGGCTATGCCGGCTGCTGCGCCGCGATCCGCGACATGGACCTGCGCCCCGTCATCGGCCTGATCCGCACGCCGGTGCTGGTGATCATCGGCGGCCGCGACCCCGCCACCCCGCCCGCCCAGGGCGAGGAGATCGTCGCCGCGATCCCGGGCGCCAAGAGCGTGACCTTCGACGCCGCCCACCTGTCCAATATCGAACAGCCGGAGAAATTCGCGGCGGCCCTGCTGGACTTCCTGGCCTGACCCATTGCTGGGGGCGGCTGATCGTCAGCCGGCGCTTTCCACCAGCCCCTCGACCGCGGTCATATGCGCCCCGATCGGCTCGGCCGCGGCGGGCGGCCCGCCGAGGCTTGTCTCGACCCGCGCGCTCGCCTCGAGGGTGCGATGCACCGGGCAGCGATCGGCGATCTCCAGCAGCCGCGCCCGCCGCTCCGCGTCGACCTCGCCGCCGAAGTCGATCCGCCGTGTGAACAGGTCGGCCGGCACCTCGCCCTTGCGCTTGGCGTGGCCGACCGCGGTGCGGATGCGGCCGATCTCCCAACCCTTCTGGTCGGCATACATCCGCAGCGTCATCGTCGTGCAGGCGGCGAGCCCCGCCGACAGCAGATCGTAGGGCGTAGGCCCCGATCCCAACCCGCCGACCGCCGCCGGCTCGTCGGCCAGGAAGCGGATGCCGCCCGCCTGGATCGCGACCTGGAAACGGCCGGCGCCGGTCTCTTCGGCAACGACGTCGGCCTCCCCTTCGTCGCGGGTCGGCTCGGGGCGCGGCAGATAGGGTGCGGCCCAGGCGGCGACCAGCGCCGCGACCTGCTCGGCCTGCCCCGCACCGGTCAGCAGGTGATCGGCCCTGTCGAGCGAGACGAAGCTCTTGGGGTGGCGCGCGGCGAGGAAGATGCGGGTCGCATTCTCGATGTCGACCACTTCGTCAAACGGCGCGTGGAGGATCATCAGCGGCCGGTGCAGCGCCTCGATCCGGGCGCCCTGGTCGTGCCGGCGCAGGTCGTCGACGAAGGCCTTGCCGATGCGGAAGGTCCGGCCGGCCAGCACGACCTCGGCCTCGCCCTCGCGCTCGATCGTCTCGACCGCGGCCGGATCGAAATGGCGCAGGACGTGCGCGACGTCGAACGGCGCGGCGATCGTCGCCACCGCCTTGATCGACGGCATGTCCCCGGCGGCGGCGAGCGCGGCGGCACCGCCGAAGCTGTGGCCGACGAGCAACGACGGCGCATGGCCCGCCGCCGCCATCGCCTCGGCGGCGGCGATCAGGTCGCGGCGGTCGGCGGCGAAGCTGCTCTTAGCCAGCGATCCTTCGCTGCCGCCGATCCCGGCGAAGTCGAAGCGCAGCGTGCCGATCCCCTGCGCCGCGAGCGCCCGCGCGATCCGCACCGCCACCCGCTGGTCCTTCCCGCAGGTGAAGCAATGAGCGAAGATCGCCCAGCCCCGCGCGGTCCCCTCGGGCCGTTCGAGCCGGCCGGCTAGGCGATGCTCGCCGCCACCGGCGAAGTCGAAGGTCTCGGTTGGCACGGCGGGTCTCCATCGAAACAGGGGGGATGCCCCTGGATAGCCGATTCGTCCGCCGGCGTAACCGGGGCGGCCCTCAGTTGAGCTTGCGCAGCGTCTCCGATGGGAGTTCCCCAAACAGCCGGCGATATTGGGCGGCGAAGCGCCCGAACTGGTAGAAGCCCCAGCGGCAGGCGATCTCCGTCACCGTTTCCCCCGGCAGCGCGTTGCGCAGGTCGTCGCGCGCGCGTTCGAGGCGGACCGACTTGAGGAATACCATCGGTGACGTGCCCCGGAAGCGTCGGAAACCGTCGAACAGCGCCCGCGCGCTGACGCCGCTCACCTCGACGAGCTGCTCCAGGGTGATCGGACGATCGGCATGGGCGATGATATATTGCTCGACCTTGCGGACATGCTGAGGCGCGATCTTGCACCGCTGCGGCCGGAGCTGGTCGGAATAGTTGCTGGGGTGGCTTTCGAGCAGCTTGAGGATCAACAGCGTTTCGAGGCTGTCGATCACCGCCTGCCCCTGGGCCTCGGCCGAAACCTCCAGGCAGAGGAGCGATGCGTAATGCCACCAGTCGGCGTCCCCCGCGCCGACCGGCATATCGGCGGCGAAGCGCAGCTTCCGGCTGAGCGGACGGCCGATCATCATCGTCGCATGACGGTCGAGCACCGCGTTGCTGATCTGCACGACCCGCTGCACGCAATCCTCCGACCAGCGCATCCGGCGCAGCTCGCCCGTGTCGACCACCGAGGCGCGCCGCGCATGGCTGTCGATCGTCTCCACCGCCGTGCCGATCTCGGCCGCGCCGGCGGTCGGGTGCATGAGGAGCAGCATGTCCTGGTCCTCGATCCGCTCGATCGCCACCTCGGCCCCATAGGCCATCGCCCCGATGCCGAGCTTGGCGAGCCGCCGGTGATTGAGCCAGGCGTCGAGCGCATCGCCCCGCCGGGCCACGGCCAGGTCGTGCGGGCAATAGGTCTGCGCGATATGCTCGCGCACCTCGAAGATGTCCTCGGACGCGAACGCCGCAAAGCCGGCCCTCATCTCGCGAGGCCGCTGTGCCGCACCGGCGGGCATGCCGAGAGTGGGATCGCCGGCCACCGTTCCTCCTGATCCTTCGGACCGGGATGATCCGTCCGGCCACCCGGGGAGTCAATCGTCCGCCGGTCGCAGCCGCGCCGCCGCCGCGCTATGCTGCGCGGAAGGGACATCGCCCGCACTGTCCTGCCATCGTCACAGCGCCCAGCGGACGCCAGCCGACCATTCGCGCGGCCGGGCGTACATATGCTCGAACAGCCCGAAGGACGATCCGTAGACGCCGGTCTGCAGATAGGTCTTGCTGGTCAGGTTGTTGACCGCCGCGAACAGCGAGATCGCATCGCCGGGCAGGTTGTAGGTCAGGTTCGCGTTGAACAGGCTGTAGCCCGACTGATAGAGCTGGGGCGAGTTGAGCGCGTCCATGAAGGCGCCCGACCGATAGGACCAGTCGATCCGGCCGACGATGTTGCCGCCATTGGCCAGGCCGATGCGCTTGGACAGCGATCCGCTGAGCGTCCATTTCGACACCCGCTCGAACTTCGACGCGCGGGTGATCTCGGTCGCGGCTGGATCGACCTTGGTGAACTTCGGATCGAGATAGCCGAGGCTGGCTTCGAGGAACCAGCCGTCACCCGCCGAGAAGCGCCCTTCCAGTTCCGCGCCCCGGATCTCGGCCGACGCGGCGTTCTTCGTCACCGGCGCGATCCCGGTGAAGACCTGTACCTGCAGGTCGTCATAGCGGGTCAGGAAGATCGCGCCGTTGAGCGTCAGTCGCCGGTCGAACAGGCGCGACTTGAAGCCGAGTTCATAGGCTTCCGCCTTCTCGGCGCCGAATTCGGGCACCGTCGCCTGCGCCGGGAAGACGCGCTGCACGAAGCCGCCGCTCTTGAACCCCTTGGAGAAGGACGCATAGGCGAGGACGTCGTCGGCCGCCTTCCAGGCGAGGTTGACGCTGGGCGTGACCGCCTCCTCGACGCGCTTCACCGTGGCGAAGGGCAGCACCCGCGTTTGCGGCGTGTTAGGGCTGGCCGCGATCAGCGCCCCGCCGGTCTTGTCGACCAGTATCTCCTGATCGGGCAGGAAGGATTTGCGATCCCGGGTGTAGCGCAGGCCGACCGTCAGATCGACGACCGACAGCGGTGACCAGGTCGTCTGGCCGAAGGCGGCATAGCTTTCGGTGTCGAAGCGGCCGCCCGAGCGGAACATCACCGGGGTGAAGTCCAGCGTGTTGATGTTGTTGCCCTTTTCCCGGAAATAATAGGCGCCGAGGACATATTTGAGCGACCGGTCCGCCGTCGCGCCCAGCAGTTGCACCTCCTGGCTGAACTGCTTCTGCTCCAGCACGTCGGCGAAATGCAGGATGGTGAAGGGCGAATGATCGCCGTCGCGGGCATATGTTCCGTTGACCTCGCGATAGGCGGTGATCGACTTGAGCTGGACCGGCCCCACGTCCCAGTCGACGATCGCCTGGGTGCCCCACAGGTCGTTCCTGGAATATTGCGCGCCGGTTCCCGCATCGGCCTTCCGTCCGACGATGAAGCGGTCGCCGAAGCAGGCGGCGGCGCTGCCCTGTGGGCTGTAAGGCGCGAAGCCCAGGCAGGGCTGGCCACCCAGCAGCGTGGCGAAATAATTGTGGAGCAAGGTGAAATTATCGGTCGGGGCATCGAACGGCGGGTTCAGCACATAGGCGCCGGGCGTCGCCGGGCTGCCCGGCGGGAGCATCGGCAACTGGCCGGGGTTGAAGATCGCCGATCCGTAATTGACCCCGGCAAGGACGAGCGCCGGCCCGTTCGACCGGTCGCGCGTCCCCTCCACCGCCAGGTTGATCTCCAGCCCGTCGCCCGCCAGCCAGCGCAGGTCGAGCCGTCCGGTCAGCGTGTCGACATTGCCAAGCTTGCGGCCGTCGGACAGGTGACGGACATAGCCGTCGCGGTTGAACGAGGCCACCGAGAGCTTGGTGAAGAGCGTCTCCGTCAGCGGAAGATTGCCCACCGCCTTCACGTCGATCCGGCTGTAGCGGCCGGTGGTGAGCTGGACATTGGCATAGGGCCGGTCGCCCGGCTTGCGGGTGGTGATGCTGATCGCGCCGCCGATCGTGTTACGGCCGAACAGCGTCCCCTGCGGCCCGCGCAATATCTCGACCCGGTCGATGTCGACCAGATCGAGCAGCGCCCCCACCGACCGGGCGACATAGACGCCGTCGACATAGACGCCGACGCCGGGTTCGGTGGTCGGCAGGAACTCCTTCTGTCCGATGCCGCGGATATAGATGGCCGCCGACGACCCTGCCCCGCCGAAGCTGGGATTGTTCTGGAAGGTCATGTTGGGGGTGAAGCCGGCGAGGCCGTCGATCTTCTGGATGCCGCGGGCCTCGATCGATTCCGCCGAGAAGGCGGAGATGGCGAGCGGAACGCTCTGCGCCGTCTCGGTCCGCCGCCGCGCGGTCACGACGATGTCGTTCATCAGCGGATCGGCGCCCGCGTTCCCCTCGGACGCCCCGTCGCCGGGCTGGGCGGTCTGCGTCTGTGCCTGCGCCGTCACCGGCAAGGCGATCGAGGCGCACAAGGTGGCGATGATCGCCATGCGGCGCGCGGTTCCGGTCGAATTCGTCATGCGGTCCCCTCCGTCCTGAACGGCCGGCGGGCTCTACCCGTCCGGCCCGTCGGAGGCGCATCACGCCACGGCTCAGCGACCGCTGATATTCAGATGCTGCATGGACTGTGTCGTTCCTGCCGAATTGCGACGGACCCGCCGCTTCCCGCGCCCGGTCAGGCCAGGCTGGTGTCGATGGCGATGCCCGATTTGAGCGTCAGCGTGACGGGGGTCCGCTCGGCAATGTCGGCGAGGCGGGCGGCCTGTTCGGCGTCGAGCCCCCTGGGTGCGATCGTCCGGATGATGCGACGCTCGTCGGGCCCGCCGGTGAGGCGCAGCGAAACCTCGACCGATTCGAGCGGCCATTGTTTGCGATCGGCATACATGCGCAGCGTGATCGCGGTGCAGGCGCCCAGGCTGGCGAGCAGCAGGTCGTAGGGCGCGGGGCCCGCATTGGCGCCGCCCAGCTTCTCGGGCTCGTCGGCGGTGATGGCGTGGCCGCTCGCGTCGATCCGGGTGGCATAGCGATCGCGGCCAATGGTGGCGGTGGCGTGGGTCATGCGGCGGCCTCTCTTTCAGGGATAGCGGACGGGCTTGGGTTCCTCGGGGAGCGGGATGAACTCATGCTCGCCGGGCACCGGGGCGAAGCGCTGCCCGCGCCAATCCTCCTTCGCCTGCTCGATGCGGTCGCGCGAGGAGGAGACGAAGTTCCAGTAGATGTTGCGTCCCTCCGGAAAGGGTTCGCCGCCGACCAGCATCAGCCGCGCCGCGCCTTTCGCCTTGAGGACGATCTCCGCCCCCGGTTTGAACACGACCAGCTCGCCGGTCGCGAAACCGCCCGCCTGGCCGATCACCTCGATCTCGCCGCCGACGACATAGACCGCGCGTTCGACATGCTCGGCCTTGAGCTGGTAGCGCGCGCCGTCGGCCAGGACGATGTCGGCATAGACGATGTCCGAGTGGGCCTTCACCGGCGATCGGAGGCCGTCCGAGGTGCCGACGATCAGGGTCAGCGTCGTGCCCTCCGCCTCGGTGGTCGGAATCTCGCCGGCCTTGTGGTGGATAAAGGAAGGATCGATCTCTTCCTTGTCGGTCGGCAGCGCGACCCAGGTTTGCAGGCCGAACAGGCTGCCACCGGTCGCGCGGAGCGCATCGGGGGTCCGCTCCGAATGGACGATGCCTGATCCGGCCGTCATCCAGTTCACCTCGCCGGGACGGATCGGCTGGACCGACCCGACCGAGTCGCGGTGCATGATCTCGCCGTCGAGCAGATAGGTGATCGTCGCCAGGCCGATATGCGGATGCGGGCGGACGTCGAGCCCCTCGCCGCCTCTGAAGGCTGCCGGGCCCATCTGGTCGAAGAAGATGAACGGGCCGACCATCCGGCGATGCACCGACGGCAGCGCGCGGCGGACCTGGAAGCCGTCGCCCAGGTCACGAACCGGGGGGAGGATCACCATGTCGACGCCGTCGACCTCGCTCGTGCGCATGCTCATCTTCGTCTCCTTGTATGGGAGTGCCGCAGCCCCCTTGAAGGGGAAACGGCCCGGCTGCAGCCGGTCGGATGGAAGCATCCTTTGCCGACCGGGCGCAAGGTTCAAGAGCCCGGCGGGCGCGCCTTTGCCTCAGCCGGCCTTGACGGCGACCGCCCCCGCGCATTTCTCGTTGGTTTCCTTCGCCCCGCCGCCCAGCAGGGCGATGGCGAGGAAGCCCGCGACCACCAGCACCGCGAAGGCGGCAGTCACCTTGCCGAGATGCGCGTCGATCACCGCCTTGATCGGCCGGCCGAACAGACGGAACAGGACGCCGACGATCATGAAGCTGATCGACCGCGAGATGATCGAGGCGCCGATGAATACCAGCAGGTTCATGCCGATGAAGCCCGCCGTGATCGTCAGCAGCTTGAAAGGGATCGGCGTCGCGCCCTTCACGACGATGATCTCCGCGCCATAGTCGCGCAGGTAGCAGGCCGCCTTGGGGAAGCTCTCCGCGAGGCCCAGCGCGCGCAGCAGCGCCTCGCCAAACGCCTCATAGGCGAAATGGCCGATCGCATAGCCGAGCAGCCCGCCCGCCACGGAGGCGAGTGTCGCCACGGCGGCGAAGCGGATCGCCTTCTTCGGCTCGGCCAGGCACATCAGCCCCAGCAGCGGGTGCGGCGGCACCGGGAAGAAGCTCGCCTCCATGAAGGCGAAAGCGGCCAGCCACCATTCGGCGTGGCGGTGCGCCGCCTTGGCCATCGTCCAGTCGTACAGGCGGCGCAGCATGGGGTCCCCTCGGCAAGATCGCGCCCCGATTGGAGCATCGTGCGGCTTATATGGACCGCTCATCCTGAGGAGCCATTGAGCGAAGGCGAAATGCCGTCTCGAAGAATCCTTCGAGACGGCCTTCGCCAAGGCTCAGTCCCTCCTCAGGGTGAGCGGACGCGGATGCGTCAAATTAGGCGTACGACGCTCTAGAGGGCACGCGGCCGGACCGCAATCACCTCCGTCGGCCGTCGTGCTCAGACCGCGGTCAACGGCAGCTCGGTGGTCGACTTGATCTCCGACAGCGCGACGATCGAGTTGATCTCCTGCACCCCCGGCACGCGCGACAGCTTGTCGAAGAAGAAGCGCTCATAGGCGTCGATGTCGGCGGCGACGATCCGCAGCAGGAAGTCGGTCGGCCCCATGGTGACATAGCAATCGAGCACCTCGGGAAAGCCGCGTATCGCATCGCTGAACTCCTCCAGGTGCGACCGACCGTGCGCGTTGAGCTTTACCTGCGCGAACACCTGCGTGTTCAGCCCGATCTTGCGCCGGTCGACCAGCGCCACCTGCGCCTTGATATAGCCTTCCTCGCGGAGCCGCTGGATGCGCCGCCAGCAAGGCGACGGCGACAGGCCGACCGCCTCGGATATCTCTGCGGTCGACTGGTCGGCATTCTCCTGGAGCAGCGCCAATATCTTGCGATCGAACGCATCGAGTTCCGCCGCCATGCCTCACCTCCGATTATGGCAAAACCATATTCTCGGAGGCGACTTATGCGCAAGAATTTCCCTCATCCGCGCATAAGATCGGAATTTTTCGTCAGTTGTGCCGCAGTCCCGCGCTGTTGCGCCATTCGCGCGGCGACATGCCGAAGCGCGAGCGGAAGGCCCGGCTGAAATGAGCGGCATCCTTGAAGCCGACATCGAAGCCGATCGCCGTGACCGAGACATGGGCGAGCAGCGGATCGGCAAGATCCGCCTTGGCCTGTTCGAGCCGACGCGACCAGATCCAGTCGGACACCGTCGTCGACGAGGATTCAAAGATCTTGCGCAGATAGCGCTGCGATATGCCGTGCGCCGCGGCGATCCCCTCGCAGGTCAGGCGATGGTCACCCAGGTTGCGGTCGATGAAGGCGCAGACCCGCTGGCGGATGATCGCCTGCCCTTCGTTGGTCCGCGCCTGGCCGCCGGTCTGCTCCGCGAGCGCGGTCGCCATCAGGTCGACCGCATTGGCCTGGAGCCGGCCGAGGCTGAGATCGTCGATGTCCGCGCGCTGCTCGTGGAGCTGGCGGATGAAGCTCGACGCCAGCAGGCCGACGCCGCGCTGCCCGTCGATCCGCCGCGCGGTCAGCATATGGCTGTCGATCAGCCGCCCGGTCACCGTCTCGCGCGGCAGCCGCAGGACGACCTGCGAGAAGCTGTCGTCGAAGCGCAGCTCATAGGGCCGGGTTGAATCGTAGAGCGCGAAGTCGCCGGGCGAGAGCTTGGCGACCCGGCTGTCCTGGCAGACCGCGCCGGTGCCGCGCAGTTGCAGGCTCAGCAGGAAATGGTCACGGGTCGATCCGGCGATGCGGCTGCGCGTGCGGCGGACCCGTTGCGCGACCGACTCCACCATCGATATCTGGATCGCGCCGAACGCGATGTTGCGTAGCTCGCCGGAAAAGCTGTCGGATTCCCGGCTCTCGCAGTCGAGCTCCACGAAGGTGTCGCACACCAGGTCGCACCAATAGGGTAATCGTTCCTTCGCGCGGACCGTATCGGTGCTCAGCAGATGTTCGGACATGGCAACGTCCCCCTGAACCCGGAGCATAGATCACTCCAAACTCGATTGCATTGCCGATTTGGGGGCCATGCCGCTCGCGACAAAGGCCGGGACCCGTGGAGCAAAGACGGCCGCGATCCAACCGTGGATGTTCCGGGCATCGCCGATCGGCGGAATGGGTGTTCCAGGGAGAAGATTGCATGTCGGATGGTCCGTTCAAGGTCGCCGCGGTCCAGGCCGCCCCGGCCTTCCTCGATCTCGAGGCCGGGGTGGAGAAGGCGATCGGCCTGATCCGCGAGGCGGCGGCGCAGGGCGCCCGGCTGATCGCCTTCCCCGAATGCTGGCTGCCCGGCTATCCTTGGTGGGCATGGCTGGATTCGCCAGCCTGGGGGATGCAGTTCGTCACCCGTCACTTCGCCAACTGCATGACCGCCGACGGACCCGAGGCGCAACGGCTCGCCGCCTGCGCGCGGGAGAACGGCATCCGCGTCGTCATGGGCTATTCCGAGCGCGCCGCCGGCAGCCTCTACATCGCCCAGCTCATCATCGCCCCGGACGGCACGATCACCCCGCGCCGCAAGCTCAAGTCGACCCATGTCGAGCGGACCATCTTCGGCGAAGGCGACGGCAGCGACCTCGCCGTCCATCCGACCGAGATCGGCAATCTCGGTGCGCTGTGCTGCTGGGAGCATCTCAACCCGCTCAACCGCTACGCCATGTACGCGCAGGACGAGCAGGTCCATGTCGCGTCCTGGCCCAGCTTCTCGCTCTATCCGGGCAAGGCCTATGCGCTGGGCCCCGAGGTCAACCTGGCGGCGAGCCGGATGTACGCGGTCGAGGGACAATGCTTCGTCATCGCCTCCTGTGGGATCATCTCGCCCGAGATGATCGAGCTGATGTGCGACAGCGACGCGAAGCGCGAGCTGCTCGCTCCGGGCGGCGGCCATGCGATGATCTTCGGTCCCGATGGACGGCCGCTGTGCGATCCGATCCCCGAGGACCAGGACGGGCTGCTCTATGCCGAGATCGACTTGTCGATGATCGCCTATGCCAAGACGGCGGCCGACCCGACCGGCCATTATTCGCGGCCCGACGTCGCCCGGCTGCTATTCAACCCGCACCGCAGCCGACCGGTCCAGCATTTCGGCCAGGATTTCGGCCGGGATTTCGGAACGCCGCAGGATGCGCCCGTCTCGCAAGTCACGTTCGAGGATATCGGCGAGACGGCCGCTTCCTAAACCGGAAGATCGCGGGCAGGATCATCGCAGGGAGGCATCATGGACTCGTCGATCACTCCGCACCTCGCCTGTCCGCGGTCGCGTCCGCGGCGGATCGCCGACGATTATGCTCCGCCCTATCCCGCCTGGTCGGCGCGGATCGATCCCGCGATCGGGCAGGTGGTGATGGCGAGCTACGGCGTGCAATGGCGCGGGCCCGGCGACGCTGATGCGGCGCTGGCGCATGTCGGCGCCCTGCGTGCGACGCTCGACGCCGCCAGCGGCGCCCGCCATGTCGACCTCGCCCGCTATGTCGACGAGGCCGGCTACGACACGCTGGTCCTCCAGCCCTATTGGACCGATCCCGCCGTTTTCCGCCGCTGGGAAGGCCGCACCGACGTCGCCGCTCTCCTAGCCGCCGATACCGGCCTCGGCCATTTCCGCGAGATACTGACCCCAACCGCCGAACGGCTGGAGACGCTCTACAGCACGGAGGACGAGATGGAGGGGCTGGGCCGCGCGCTCGAACGGCGCAGCCCGCCGGTGCAGGAACATGCCTATTGGGGATCGGCGCGCGACCGTTTCCCGATCGCGCAGACCGACGCGCTGGAGCCCACCGGCCAGCTCGGCTTCGCGGCCGACGGCGCCGGCCGCGTCACGGTGCGCGGGCACGACAATATCGCGATCATCCGCTCGGGCCAGGACTGGGGCCCCACCGGCGGCGAGGAACGCCGCCTCTACCTTGCCGAGATCGAGCCGGTGCTGCGCGCGGGCATGGATTTCCTGCGCGACCGGGGTGGAGAATGCGGCTGCTACCTCAACCGCTATATGCGCATCGTCGACCTGGACGGCACGCCACAGGAGAAGAGCTTCGGCTGGAGCTACTGGCGCTCCCTCGGCGACATGGAGACATGGTCGGAGGCGCATCCCTCCCATCTCGCCATCTTCGGCACCTTCATGCGGATCGTGCAGCAGCTCAATTTCGACCTGAAGCTGCGCCTGTGGCACGAGGTCTATGTCGTCACTTCCGACCAGCAGCTCTACGACTATCGCAACTGCCACCCGGATACCGGTTTCCTGAAACAGATGCCGCGCTGAGGCCGGCTTCCTCTCTCCATCGTCATCCTGGCGAAAGCCAGGATCCCCCTGCCTTTGCGCGCTTCGGGCGGGGACGAAGAACAGCGAGCTTCTGACTTTCGTCAGGATGACGGCTCGATGGACGCCGCACCGAACAAAGCATCGCTCCGGTGCAAGCAAGAACCCCGCGCCCATCGGCATACACTCGGCTTCGAAACCAAAAGCACAGGGAGATCATCATGAAGCCATTCCTCACATCGGGTTCGAGCGATCGAGCGATCGGCCTCGCGCTGGCCGGCGCGGCGCTGTTCGCGACCGCCGGTCCCGCGGTCGGGCAGGAGGCCACCGGAAGCTCTGACACGATCGAAGAAATCGTCGTCACTGCCCAGAAAAGAAACGAGAATATGCAGTCGACGCCGATCGCGATCTCGGCCTTCACCGCCGACGCGATCAGCCGCAAGGGCCTGTCGGATATCCAGCAGGTGTCGCGCCTCGCGCCGAACGTCTCGTTCGACTTCACCTCCCCGATCAGCGGCGCATCGAACGCGGCGTCGGTGTTCATCCGCGGCATCGGCCAGCAGGATTTCGCGCTGACCACCGATCCCGGCGTCGGCACCTATGTGGACGGCGTCTATGTCTCGCGCTCGGTGGGCGGCGTGCTCGACGTGCTCGACATCGAGCGGATGGAGATCCTGCGCGGGCCGCAGGGCACGCTGTTCGGCCGCAACACGATCGGCGGCGCCATCTCGATCATCTCGAAGATGCCGGAGAAGGAATTCGGCGGCTCGCTCGAAGCCTCGCTCGGCAATTATGGCCGCCGCTATCTGCGCGGCTCGATCAGCCTGCCGCTCGGCCCCGACACGGCGGTCCGTATATCCATTTCCTCCAAGGATAAGAATGGTTTCGTCAAGTCTGCTTATACACCGCAGCAGAAGTCGCTGCTCCGCGGAACGCCGCTGACGGACCTCGGCAACGAGAACCGGCAGGCCGCGCGGATGGTGCTGGTCCATGATTTCTCGGATCGGTTCAAGGCGACCCTGTCGGGCGACTATAGCCGCCTGCGCGAGAACAACGCCGCCGACCGGCTCGCCGGGATCACCGGCACGCTGGCCGATGGTCCGCTGGTGTTCGCCTACAACAGCTTCGGGTCGACGCCTTCGATCATCCCGGTGATCGGCAACGACCGCTACACCCCGGCCAATTACATCACCGGCCGCGACCGGACCTATTCGACCGGCCCGAACGGCAGCAGCATCGACGCATGGGGCACCGCGCTGACGCTCGATTTCGAGGCGAGCGAGAGCCTGTCGATCAAGTCGATCACCGCCTATCGCAAGACCACCGGATCATTCAACCGCGACGCCGACGGATCGCCGCTGGTGATCACCGAGACCTCCAACTACGGCTATCGCCACAAGCAGTTCACCCAGGAATTACAGGCGGTCGGCGACGTCGCCGACGGCGCGGTCAAATATGCCGCCGGCCTGTTCTATTTCGACGAGAAGGGATCGGATCCGCTGGTCGTCCGCCTGCCGGAGGTGGTCGGCACCATCTACCAGGATGTCGCCGACGTCCGGAACAAGAGCTACGCCGCCTATGCCCAGGCGACCTGGACGATCGTCGACGGCCTCTCGCTGACCGCGGGCGGCCGCTACACCAAGGACAAGAAGCGCTTCGTCTCCGACCAGTATATCGTCACCGGCTCGGCCTCGCCGTTCCTGTTCGGCGGTGCGCCGGCCGGCACGCTGATCCCGCTCGTGCCCCGCAACTCGGTCACCACCCAGTCGTTCGAGAAATTCTCGCCGCGCGCGAGCGTCGACTGGCGGATCGGGGACATGCTGGTCTACGGTTCCTACAGCAAGGGCTTCAAGAGCGGCGGCTTCAACCTGCGCTACGTCGCGCCGCGCCCGTCGGTGCTGTCGTTCGGCCCGGAAAACGCCACCACCTTCGAGATCGGCACCAAGATCGACGCGTTCGACCGCAAGGTCCGCCTCAACCTCGCCGCCTTCACCACCGACTATAAGGGCATCCAGGTCACCGTGTTCGAGAATCTCGGCGCGCCGGTGACGCTCAACGCCGGCGACGCGCGGATCAAGGGGTTCGAGGCGGAACTGACCGCCATTCCCCTCCCCGGCCTCGAACTCACCGCCAATCTCGGCTATCTCGACAGCCATTACACCGCGATCCGCGCCAACCCGGCGCTGGTCAGCACGCCCGAGCAGATCATCAGCCGCTCGACCCGCCTGCCCAAGGCCCCCGAATGGCAGGGGACGATCAGCGCCGCCTACACCTACGCGCTGGGCAACGACGCGAAGCTCGACGCGCGGGCCGATGTCCACTTCTCGTCGCGCTATGCCAACGACGCCGTCAATTCGCGCTTCCTGAACCAGAAGGCCTATCAGACGCTTGGCCTGTCGGCAGGCTACACCGCGCCTGACCGCCGCTGGTCGCTCCGCCTGTTCGTCGACAACGTCACGGACGAGCGTTACATCGTCTCGGGCGACAGCAACTACGGCATCGGCTTCCACGAGGCCAACTACAACCGCCCCCGCGAATGGGGCGCTACGCTGGGCTTCAACTTCTGAACGGGTCCCGGCCGGTCCCAAGCGGATCGGCCGCACCATTCGTTCCACACGGGAACAACTCTTTTTCGATCATATCCTCTACCGCAAAAATAGCCCGCCCGATAAGACCGTTGCGGAGTCGGCGGCGGGGGTGGATGATCGAGCATGACGTTGAAGATGCCGACACCGGACGAGGCCGTGCTCGCCCGCCGCGCGGAGATCGTCGCGGCGCTGCGGGCGATCGTGTCCGGCGAGGGCGTGATCGACGATGCCGACGAGCTTCGCCCCTATGAGAGCGACGGGCTGACCGCCTATCGCCAGCCGCCGATGGCCGTCGTCCTGCCGGAGACGGTCGACCAGGTCGCGGCGGTGCTGCGCTGGTGCCACGCCAACGGCGTGCGGGTCGTGCCGCGCGGCGCGGGCACGTCGCTGTCGGGCGGGGCGCTGCCGCTGGCCGACGCGGTGCTGCTCGGCATGGCGCGCTTCAACCGCATCCTCGCCATCGACTATGCCGACCGGATCGCGGTGGTGCAGCCCGGCGTCACCAACCTCGCCATCACCCGCGCGGTCGAGGAGGAGGGCTTCTACTACGCCCCCGACCCGTCGAGCCAGATCGCCTGCACGATCGGCGGCAACGTCGCCGAGAATTCGGGCGGGGTGCATTGCCTGAAATATGGCCTGACCACCAACAACGTCCTCGGCGTCGAGTTGGTGACGATCGAGGGTGAGGTGCTGCGCCTCGGCGGCCGTCATCTCGATCCGGCCGGGCTCGACCTGCTCGGCGTCGTCGTCGGGTCGGAAGGGCTGCTCGGCGTCGTCACCGAGGTGACGGTCCGCATCCTGCCCCGGCCCGAGACCGCGCGCGCCGCGCTGATCGGCTTCCCGACCGTCGAGAGCGCCGGCCAGTGCGTGGCCGACGTGATCGCCGCCGGCATCATCCCGGCCGGGATGGAGATGATGGACCGCCCCGCCATCCACGCCGCCGAGGCGTTCGTCCAGGTCGGCTATCCGCTCGACGTCGAGGCGCTGCTGATCGTCGAGATGGACGGCCCCGCCGCCGAATGCGACCATCTGGTCGACGAGGTGGCGCGGATCGCCGACGCCAACGGCGCGGTATCCCTGCGCGTCTCCAACGACGATGCCGAGCGGCTGGCCTTCTGGGCGGGCCGCAAGGCCGCCTTCCCCGCCGTCGGCCGGATCGCGCCCGATTATTATTGCATGGACGGCACCATCCCGCGCCGCCGCCTGCCCGAGGTGCTGCGCCGCATGTCCGAGCTGGCCGCGCATCACGGGCTGGGCGTCGCCAACGTCTTCCATGCCGGCGACGGCAATCTCCACCCGCTGATCCTCTACGACGCACACAAGCCCGGCGACCTGGAGCGTGCCGAAGAATTCGGCAACGACATCCTGCGCCTGTGCGTCGAGGTGGGCGGGGTGCTGACCGGCGAGCATGGCGTCGGCGTCGAGAAGCGCGACCTGATGCCGGCGATGTTCAGCGACATCGACCTCAAACAGCAGCAGCGGGTCAAATGCGCCTTCGACCCGGCCTCGCTGCTCAACCCGGGCAAGGTCTTCCCGACGCTGCACCGCTGCGCCGAGCTGGGGCGGATGCACGTCCATGGCGGCGCGCTGCCCTTCCCCGACCTGCCGCGCTTCTGATGACCGTCCATCATCCGACCACGCCCGAGGATCTGGAAAGGCTGTTCGCCGACGCCGTCGGCCACGGTGGCAAGCTGGAACTGCGCGGCGGCGGCAGCAAGACGGCGATCGGCGCCGCGCGCGACGCCGAGATCGTCGACCTGCGCGGCTTCGCCGGCGTGGCCGACTATGATCCGCCCGAACTGGTGCTGACCGTCCGCCCCGGCACCCCGCTGGCCGACGTCGAGCGGCTCGTCGCCGAACAGGGCCAGATGCTCGCCTTCGAGCCCTTCGACCATGGCCCGTTGTTCGGTCAGGCCCCCGGCACGGCGACGATCGGCGGCGTGGTCGCGGCCGGCACCGCGGGCAGCGGGCGGCTGACGGCCGGCGGCGCGCGCGATCATCTGCTCGGCTTCACCGCCGTCTCGGGGCGCGGCGAGCGCTTCGTCGCGGGCGGCAAGGTGGTCAAGAACGTCACTGGCTACGACCTGCCCAAGCTGATCGCCGGAAGCTGGGGCCGGCTCGCCGCAATCACCGAGCTGACCCTCAAGGTGCTGCCGCGCCCCAGGGTCGTCCGCACCATGGCGATCGAGGGGCTCGGCGCGGAGGCCGCGCAGGCGGCGATGGCCGACGCGATGGGCGGCCCGGCCGAGATCGCCGCCGCCGCGCACCGCCCGGCGCTCGACGGCCGCGCCGCCGTCACCCTGTTCCGGGTGCAGGGCTTCGCGCCCTCGGTCGAGGCGCGCTGCGCCGCCCTGCCCCACCTGCTCGAACGCCACGGCCGGACGGTCGAGCTGCCCGCCGACGAGGCCGCGCCGCTCTGGACGTCGATCGGCCGGGCCGGGGCACTCGCCGATGCCGAAACCCTGTGGCGCGTCGCCCTGCCCCCCTCCGCCGCGCCGGGCTTCGTCGCGGCGTTCGATCCGCTCGGCGGCCGCTGGCTGCTTGACTGGGCCGGCGGACTGGTCTGGCTCGGCTTCGACGGCGATCCCGCCCTGGTCCGTAGCACGGCCGAGGCGGCGGGCGGCCACGCCATGCTGCTGCGCGGTCCCGCCGAGCTGCGCGACCGCGTGCCGATGCAGCATCCGCGCGCGGCCGGCGTGATGGCGCTCGAGGAGCGCGTCCGCCGCGCCTTCGACCCCGCCGGCATCTTCGAGACCGGCCGCTTCCTGGACCACGCGCATGCGCACTGATTTCTCGCCCGAACAACTCGCCGATCCCGCGACGGCGGTCGCCGAGGCGGTGATCCGCAAATGCGTCCATTGCGGCTTCTGCACCGCGACCTGCCCGACCTATGTGCTGCTCGGCGACGAGCTCGATTCCCCGCGCGGGCGCATCTACCTGATCCAGAACATGCTGGAGAAGGAGGCGGAGCCGACGCCCCAGGTCGTCCGCCATGTCGACCGCTGCCTGTCCTGCCTGTCGTGCATGACGACCTGTCCATCGGGCGTGAACTACATGCACCTGGTCGATCATGCCCGCGCCTATATCGAGCGGCACTATCGCCGCCCGCTGGCCGAGCGGCTGATCCGCAGCCTGCTCGCGGCGGTATTGCCTCATCCCGGCCGCTTCCGCCTCGCCCTCGCGCTCGCCCGGCTCGCCCGCCCGACCGCGCCGCTGCTCGCCCGGATCGGATGGGCCCGGCCGCTCGCCGCGATGCTCAGCCTCGCGCCTCGCAACGGCGCTGGCACGGCGACACACGACACGCCGCGCCCGACCGCCCCGGTCGGCCGCGTCGCGCTGCTCCAGGGTTGCGCCGAACCGGTGCTCAAGCCCGAGGTCCGCGCCGCGACGATCCGCCTGCTCGGCCGGCTCGGCTATCAGGCGGTGCTCGCGCCCGGCGAGGGCTGCTGCGGTGCGCTGGTCCACCATATGGGCCGCGAGGAGGCCGCCCGCGACGCCGCCCGGCGCAACGTCGACGCCTGGAGCCGCCAGATCGACGAGGCCGGCGGGCTCGACGCGATCCTGATCACCGCGTCGGGCTGCGGCACCACGATCAAGGACTATGGCTTCCTGCTACGCGACGACCCGGTCTATGCCGATCGCGCCGCCCGGGTCTCGGCGCTCGCGAAGGACGTCAGCGAGTTCCTCGACACGCTCGACCTGCCGGCCGGCGACGGGCGCGGGCTGACCGTCGCCTATCACCCGGCCTGCTCGCTCCAGCACGGCCAGAAGATCACCGAGGCGCCGAAGCGGCTGCTCGCCCGGATGGGCTATCGGGTGAAGACCCCGGCCGAGGCGCATCTCTGCTGCGGTTCGGCAGGGACCTACAACATCCTCCAGCCCGAGCTCGCGGGCAAGCTCGGCGACCGCAAGGCCGCCGCGATCGACCGGCTCGGCGCCGACGTGATCGCCACCGGCAATATCGGCTGCGCGATGCAGATCGGGATGCGCAGCGCCACCCCGCTCGCCCATGTCGTCGAACTGGTCGACTGGGCCAGCGGCGGCCCCGCCCCCGAAAGCCTCAGCCGCCGCTAGGCAGGTGGCGTTCGAGAAAGGCGATCATCCCCGCGCTGAAGGGATCGTTCATGTCGCCGGCCACCATATGGCCGGCGCCGGGCACGTCGAACACCTCGGTCTGCGGCACCAGTCGCACCATCTCCGCCACGCCCGCGTCGTCGACGATGTCGCTCTTGCCTCCGCGCACGAGCAAGGTCGGCAGCGTGACCTTCGGCGCCAGCATCGCAAGGGTCTCGAACGGTCCGGGCGGCTCTGCGCGCTGACCCATGTCGAGGATGCGGGGGTCCCAATGCCAGCGGAAGCGGCCGTCCTCGCGCAGCCGCAGATTCTTGCGCAACCCGCTCACGTCCTTCGGGCGCGGCCGCTCCGGATAATAAGCGGACACGGCGTCGGCGGCCTCCTCGACCGACGCGAAGCCGTCGGGATAGGCCCGCATGAACGCCTGAATCCGCTTGGCCCCTGCCTCGGCGGGCTTGAGGACGATGTCGACCATCACCAGCGCGTCGGCGATCGGGCGATCGCTGCTGCCGATCGCGTGGAAGGCGGTCATGCCGCCCATCGACGCCCCGACCAGCGCGACCGGCTGCCCGAGCGTAGCGAGCACCATCCGCAGGTCCTGCGCCATGTCCGACAGACGATAGCTGCCGTCGGGCGCCCAGTCGCTCTCGCCATGGCCGCGGGCGTCAAGGTTGATCACCCGATAGCCTTGGGCGATGAGCCGCTGCATCGTGCCCGCCCAGCTGTGCCGGGTCTGCCCCCCGCCGTGCAGCAACACGACCGCGGGCGCACCTTCGGGGCCGCCGACATCACCGACCAGGGTCAGGCCATGGGCGGCGAACCGCCGGGTTTCGATCTCGCTCATCCCCACCGCCTTCCACGGCGGCGCGGGGAAATCAACCGGTTCCGCCGATCACCAATAGGGCAGCGGACCATAGGGTCCGTAATATTCGAAGATGCGCTGGTCGTAATGGCGGATGCTGGCGCCGCCCAGTTCGACCAACTCGTCGCGCCCATAATGGGGTGCATTTTCGAGCGCGGATCGATCGAGCGGTACGACATAGCCGTCATGCTCGACATCATAGTCGAGCAGCGACCAGGGGAGCGGGTGGAATTTCTCCCCGATCCCCAGGAAGCCACCGAACGACATGATCGCATAGACGACGCGGCCGGTACCGCGCTCGATCGACAGATCGTCGACATGGCCGATGCGCTCGCCTTCCTTGCTGAACACGGGCGTGCCGTTCACCCGGCTGCCCAAAATCAGCCGATGGCTGGTCTCCACCGGCGTGCCTGAAACGGCTTGGTTCATGGCGTCTCTCCTGTCCGCCCACGGGGCGATGCTAGGATTCAACCGAAGCCGGCCCGGATCGTTCCCGGATCCGCGCTTCGGCCGTCATTGTCCCACATAACGGGTCCGGCGGAAAGCGCGGACGGCTTCCATAATGCGTTGCTGCAAGCCTATGGCATCAAGCAAGACTCCTGGACCGCGACGGCGGGTCGTCGCTGGCCGGGGCTCGAGCCGGCACGGGGATGAGGATCATGAGCGACATCAGGACCGAAAGCGCCAACCGGGTGCTGTCCATCATATTGGACCGGCCGGCGAAGAAGAACGCGATCACCGACGCGATGTACGGCGACATAGCCACCGCGCTGGCCCGCGCGGCCGACGATCCCGAGACCGGCGCGGTCCTGATCCGCGGTGAAGGGCCCGATTTCTGCGCGGGCAACGACATATCGATGTTCGCCGCCGCCGCCGCGGGCGAGCAGAACATCCTTGCCTCGAACATCGGCCCCTTCCTTGAGGCGATCAGCACCTTTCCCAAGCCGCTGGTGGCCGCCGTCACCGGCCAGGCGATCGGCATCGGCGTTACGATGCTGCTCCATTGCGACCTCGTTTATATCGCGGGGGATGCCGAGCTGCGGACACCGTTCATCGACCTCGGACTCGTCCCCGAGGCGGCGTCGGCGCTGATGCTGCCCGAGCGGATCGGCCATGTCCGTTCCTTTGCGCTGTTCGCGCTGGGCGAGCCGCTGAGCGGCGCCGAGGCCGCGACAATCGGCATAGCCAACCGCGCGCTTCCCGCCGACGAGGTGGAACGAGCAGCCGAGCTGGCGGCACGCACGCTGGCGGGCAAGCCCTTGTCGGCGCTGGTGGCCACCAAGGCATTGATGCGCAATGCCGAAGCGATCGCGGCCGCGCTCGACGCCGACCAGAAGGCATTCGCCGCGCAGATCCAGACCCCCGAGGCGGCGGCGGCCTTCGCCGCCTTCGCCGCGCGCAAGGGCCCGCCGGCGTCATGAGCCGGCCGAAGAGGCTCCCTATCCCGTAACCAGCACCACCGGCTCGTCGGGCGCGTCGCGCAAGCGGAGCTGGAGGCGACCGCCTT
The DNA here is from genome assembly GCF_900167915.1 of Rhizorhabdus histidinilytica. Classification (GTDB taxonomy): domain Bacteria; phylum Pseudomonadota; class Alphaproteobacteria; order Sphingomonadales; family Sphingomonadaceae; genus Rhizorhabdus; species Rhizorhabdus histidinilytica. Next base: position 87,050 of record NZ_FUYM01000003.1, read on the forward strand.
GCGGGGCCGGCACCCTCAGCGATGCGCCGGTGAAGCCTTCGGGCACGCGCACCGGCTGAGCGTTGCCCGAGACCGGCGCGATGCTGTCGATCAGGAACAGGCCTTCGCCCTCCATCCGGCAGCGGGCGGCACCCTTGTCGCACTGAACGTGGGTGATTGTGGGGAGCCGGGCAAGCACCGCCAGTGGTTGCCAGCCGCTCGTCACGTCGCCTTGGTGGAGACGAAAGCGGAGCGGACCGAAGGCCGAGGACCCGAGCACCGCCGGGTCGAGAGTCGCCACCAGCACGTCGCGCCCCTGGAAGCGCAGTTCGGGCCCGTTCGACAGCGTCGCGTGCGACTCGCCATCCACGGTCGCGACCTCGATGCTGTCGGCGGGAGACAGGCGGGTGCCCGGCGCGGCACGCAACGAAAAAACCAGCCGCGCGCTGTCGGGCAGCAACGCCTGTCCCTTGGTTTCGAGCGCCAGGCCGCGCCGCGCCTGCTTGGGAGCGAGGCTGCGTTCGATCAGGGTGACGCCCGGTCGCGGCGCCGCCACCGTCACCGGCAGGCTCAGCACCCGCCCGTCCTGAAGGGTGATGCGCGCGGTCGGCGATCCGGGAGCGATCCCCTCGCCCGTGCCTTCGGCGTCGAGCTGGAGACGATCGACGTCGCCCTCGCGCGTCAACCCGGCGGGCAATAGCGTAAGGCCGGCCAGCTCGACGCGAGCGACCTGGTCGAGCCGCTGGCCCGACAGCAGCGCCGATCGGTCGCCGGCATGGATCGCAAGCCCGTCGAGTCGACTTGCCTGGGCGCGGGCGCGCAAGGAAACGGTGGCGGGCTCGGCGACGCCCTGCTGGCGTATCTCCAACACCACCTCGCCGGGGCGGCTGTCCTTGAGCGGAACGGTGACGGCGACGTCGCCATCGTCGTTCAGCTTCGCGGCGAGCGGCTGTGGGCCCGACCCGGTACGCATTGCGACGCTGGTAACGCAGGCCGGTGCCGGCCCGGTCAGCGCGATCGGATTGTCACGTCGCGTCACCAGGCTCGACACGCCGCCCGCCGCCGCCCAATCGCCCTCGGCCGGGAATTGCAGCACGAAGCGCGGCCCCTCGAAACGGTCGAAGCCCCATTGGCCGAGGATCTGCGCCTCGACCTTGCCCTTCAGGTCGGCCGGCATGGCGCCGGCGACGACATAGCCTCCGCGATCGGCGCGCGGCACGAGCGGAAGCTCGATCGTCCTCGACCCGGCGGTCAACCGAAGCCGGGCGTCGTGCAGATAGTCGGTGGCGTAGATCAGCGGCGCGCCGTCGACCGGCAGGACGAGGCCCGGCCGCGCGCCGCATAGCGGCCCGTCGACCGCAGCCCGCAGGCGCGGCGGGCTGTTCGCTTCGATCGCCGGCATCGCGGTGACCAGCACCGAACGCGGCTTGTCGAAGGACGGCGCGGCGTTGAGCAGCAGCGACACGCCCTCTCCGTGCCGCAGGCTGAGGCTCGGCAGATAGTCGAGCTGCGGATTGCTGAACGCCCCGAACACGCGGGCGATGTCGCGGATGACGCCGATATAGGGGCTGTAATAGCCCATCCCCGCCTCGCGGGTCGAACTGAGCTGCATCGCCAGATCGACCGGCGCACCCGACAGCGTCTCGGTCAGCGACGAGGTGTGGACGTCGGCGAGCACGAGCGTGTCGCGATGCTCGAGCAGGCAGGCCGCCTGGAGCTCGATCACCTTGCCGAGGCATTCCTCGTTGAGCTTCATCGACAGGCTGCGCGCAAGCGTCGGCGCGACGCTGCGCAGATATTCGGGGTGGCTGTTCTCCTGCGCACGGATCGCCGCCAGGAAGCCGTCGAGGCGAGCGCGGTCGAGCGAGGCCTGGTTGAGGTCCTGGCTGGCGCGGACGAATTCGCCCGGTCTACCGCGCACCGCATCGGCGATCGCCCCGGCTGCGCCGCCTGTGGCGGGGACCAGGAACAGCACGAGCTGGCGTGCGCCCTTGGGCACGACGAGGTCGAGCTGGCGGTCCTTCTCCTTCTTCTTCCAGGGTTCGGCGGTCCGAATCCAGTCCTTGGGCGGCGGATTGGTCGCACCCTGGAGGAAGGTCGACACCAGCAGGAAGCGGGCGCGCTGGTCCTCCGGGAAATCGGCACGGATCACCAGCCGGTCGCCCTCGGCGAGACTCGGCACCCGGTCGATCGGCAGGGTGACCTCGCCGCGACTGACGCTGATGCGGAGGCCCGGACCCGGCAGGTCGAAGGGTGCCGGATCGGCGGCGTGCAGCGGCAGGGGCGCGAACGAGGCACCCGCCAGCGCCATGACCGCGACAGCCCGCAACAGGCGGGAAGGAAAGGACTTCGCCATCATGCCGCCTTCTAACGCAACAAGGCGGCGAAGGGTCAACCCGTCGGCTCGCTATCGCCCCGGCCGGTAATATTCGCCGAGATCGGGAACGCCGTCCTTCACCTCGAAGGGCTCATAGCCGCGATAGTCCCGTGGATTGAGGATGATCGCCTGATCGGCCTTCTCGCGCAGCAGCAGGCTCATCAGCGGATAAGCCCAGATCCAACCATAGCGGGCGAGCCGGCCGTCGAGCAGCCGGGTATCCTCCACCGCAACCAACCCCGAGCGCGAGCGGACCTCGTTCCGGAACAGCGCGAGATAGGCGCGATAGTCGAGCGAATAGGCCATGTTCGACACCGCGAGCGCAACGAAGAACAGCAGCGCGACGATCGGCGCCCGGCGATCGACGCGGACCAGCGCCGGCCAGCGTGCGATCGCGACGAAACGGAGCGCGAGCAGACCGCCCAGCCCGAACAGGGCGAGGCCGACCAGCGTCCGCGCCTCATAATGCTGGTGCGGCAGTGACCAGTTGGCGGGCAGCACGAGCCCGACCAGGCAGGCGATGGCGAGGAAGAAGCCGCCGCGCCGCAGCCAGGCGACCGGCGTCGACAGAGCGATCCAGCCGATCGCGAAGGCGACCGACAAGGCGAGCAGCCGGTTATGCATCGCGGCGAAGAACGCCATCGCCGCGGCGAGCTGTTCGGGATGGCCCGGGTTGACCACGAAACAGACCGCCACGCCCGTCCCCGCCGCATAGGCGAGGATCCCGAACAGCAACAGGGCGCGAACGGCGGGCAGCTCGCTCCGTTTCCACAGGCGCAGGACGCCGGTGAGGACGAGCAGCGGGCCGAGATAGAGCATCGCCTCATAGGCGGCGAGCAGGCCAAGGCCGGCAAGCAGCGCTACGACCGCCCAACCGAGCCCGATCCGCGCCTTGCCCGTCAGGATCGCCAGCGCCAGCGCGACCAGCGCATAAGCGAGATTATATTCCCCGATCGCGAAGAAGCCGACGTTGAAATAGACGATGCAGAACAGCAGGAAGGCGAGCCAGAAGGCGGGATCGCGATGGAGCCGCGCGAGCGCCAGCACCCACAAGGCCACCGGCATCAGCACCAGCGTCGCCGAGTGCAGCAGGATCAACGCCGGCAGGTCGACGACGCCGGCGCGCAGCGCGAGCACCACCGGGAACTGCGTCAGCCATTCGGTGCACAGTCGCGACGGATTGGCGTGGACGAAATCCTTCGTCCTGAGCAGATGATAGAGGAAATTCGAACCGTCGCCGTAGAGGCCCCGCAGGCTGGACGCGTCGAACAGCGCGACAACGACGATCATCAGCATGGCGGCGAGTTGCGCGATGTCGCGTCGATCGGTCGCCTGATCGCCCGTCATGTCCTGCTGGCCCCGCCCGTCCTCCCGATCGCGGAGGCCCGTCCAGTTTGCGGCTTTTGCCGCAATGCGCAAGACAGGAAGCGGACGGGCGCGAGGTTGTGAGTTATCCTGTTCGCTGGCAAAGGGTGACTGTGTCAGAACCTTCTCGCCTCCTCGCCGCCGATCAGGCCCCAGCCGGCATGGTGTTCGTGCCGGGCGGCGTCTTCACCATGGGATCGGACCGCTTCTATCCGGAGGAAGCGCCGGCGCGGAAAGTGCGCGTCGATCCCTTCTTCATCGACGAGACGCCCGTCACCAACGCAGACTTCGCCCGCTTCGTCGCCGCGACCGGGCATGTCACCTGCGCCGAGATTCCGCCCGACCCGAAGGACTATCCCGGCATGCTGCCCGAACTGGCCCATGCCGGATCGGCGGTGTTCACCCGGACCGCCCATCCCGTCGACACCCGCGATCCGTCGCAATGGTGGCGGTTCGTCCTGGGCGCGGACTGGCGCCACCCCTGCGGCCCCGACAGCTCGATCGACGGGCTTGACGATCATCCTGTCGTTCATGTCGCCTGGGCCGATGCGGAAGCCTATGCGCGCTGGGCGGGCAAGGCGCTGCCGACCGAGGCCGAATGGGAATTCGCGGCGCGCGGCGGGCTGGAGAATGCCGACTATGCCTGGGGTGACGAACTGGCGCCGGGTGGACGGATGATGGCGAATTACTGGCAGGGCCTGTTCCCCTATGCCAACACCCTCGACGATGGCTGGGAGCGAACGTCGCCGATACGCAGCTTCCCGTCCAACGGCTTCGGCCTCTACGACATGATTGGCAATGTCTGGGAATGGACCAGCGACTGGTACGCCCCGCCGAAGATCGAGCGCAAGGCCCGGGGCAGTTGTTGCATTCCTGCCAACCCGCGCGGCGCGCGCAAGCATGACAGCTTCGATCCCCAGTCGCCCGCGCGGATTCCGCGCCGGGTGCTGAAAGGGGGATCGCACCTCTGCGCCTCCAATTACTGCCAGCGCTACCGCCCCGCCGCGCGCCACCCCGAGGCGATCGACACGAGCACCAGTCATATCGGCTTCCGCTGCATCGTACGGATCGGATGACGACCTACTGAGGTTCAGAGCTAAGGCATAGCGAAACGCGGCTCGACACCAGCTCGCCGCCGGCGGCTGTCGCGGAGGTTGCTCGCAAGCGCGCTCCTGCCGGGCGGCTCGGCGAGCCTGACCGCTATTGCAGATCGACGATCGCGCGGGCCGTTCGCCTCAGCACCAGCTTGAAGTTCGCGACTTCGGCCGGGTCTTCGGGCCGATAGGGGCGCTCGTCGCCCAACTGCTCCGGGTTGCAGACATAATGAAGGATGCTCCCGCTGAGCAGGTTGACGAGGTGCATCGAGCTGTTTTCCGCAAAGCGGCCACTGGCGACGCCCTCGCTGATGATGTCGCGCATCATCTGCAGCGCGCTGCCCGAAAAGGTCGGGGAATAGTCCTCGGGGTGCGCGGCATTGGCGCAATTGCGAAGGATCAGCCGCGCCGCGGTCGGATGGGCCACCATATAGTCGACCCAGCCGTCGACGAGCAGCATGAGCTTCTCCCAGGGGTCGTCGGCTCCGGCGAGCCGCTCCTTGCTATGCCGGATCAGGCTTTCGTGGATATGGGCGAAGACGTCGCCGTAAAGCTCCTTCTTGCTCCTGAAATAATAGAAGATGGCAGCCCGCTTGATGCCGATCGCCTCGCCGATGGCTTCGAGCCGCGCCGCCTCATAGCCCAGTTCGGCAAAATCCTTCTGGGCCGTCTCAAGGATGTTCTGACGCGTGACCTCGCCCTTGTTGAGCTTCATTCCGATCCGGCACCCGTTCCGCGATTACGCAGCGCCTCGTCTGCCAGCCGGGCTGGAACATGTCAATTTACTTACCAATAAGTAAATTGAGCGGGTGAGAGATGCGAGATAAATTATATAAATAATCTTTTATATTCTGATATTTATCTAGAATTTTTGGGATTTCTCATCAGCATTCATATTATTGCTTTCCGTTGAATGGGAGAAAAAACGACTTGCAAGTAAGTTTAGTCCGGGTGCATCCCAGCACCGTTCAGGGGCTGGCACGGCGCCACGGACATCCGATGCGCGAGGCCGGGAAAACCAAATGCCCGGTCCACGAATTGGGAGAGGATGATGGCGAAGAAAGCGGATTACGGCATGGGCGAATTGCCCGTTCGCTCGCGCGAATCCCGTCTCCGGGCCGATCGCAAATATCGAAACCGAGCAATGACGACATGACCGACACCACCCACCGACCGGTTGCATGGAGCCCGCCGCCACGGCCCGAATGGCTGGCGCGCTTTCTGGAGGAAACGCGCGCCTGGGACGCGGCGACCGTCGCACCGCTCGATGCCGACGAACTCATCACCACCGCGACGCGCAACACCGGGCTTTCGGATTTCGGCCCCGACGATTGGCGCGAACCCTTCGATATCCTGGTGCGCGCGATCGAAGAGGAGGCGGAGCTCCACCTGTTCGGTCGGCTGTGGAGCCGGCAGGACCTGCTGCTCTTCCTCGAGACCCGACTGAGGATCGAAGAGACCTACCGGCAGCATCCCGAAATAGAGGACGAGGTCATCTCGCAGCCCGTCTTCGTCACCGGCCTGCCGCGTTCGGGAACCTCGATCCTGTTCGAGCTGCTGGCCCAGGACGGGCAATTCCTGGCTCCCGCCAATTGGGAGCTGGTGCTCCCCTGCCCGCCGCCCGAAGCGGCGACCTACCGGGACGATCCGCGCGTACCGCGTGCGCACGACCTGATCACGCAGATGGGACGAGTCGCGCCGACCTATCAGGCGATGCACGAGATGGGTGCCTGGATTCCCAACGAATGCGGCGTCGCCTTCCGGATGAGCTTCCGTTCGCAGCATCTCGCCGCCGGATTTCAGGTGCCGAGCTACTCGCAATGGCTGTTCGCGGCCGACCAGAAACCGGCCTATGCCTATTACAAGCGGCTGCTCAAACTCCTGCAATGGAAGAACCCGCGGGCGCACTGGCTGTTGAAGACGCCCGAGCACCAATCCTTCCTGCCGACCCTGTTCGACATATTTCCCGATGCCCGCGTTATCATGACGCACCGCGATCCGGTGAAGGCGCAGGGTTCGGTGACGAACCTGCTCGGCACGATCTACTGGATGCGCAGCGACAAGCCCTTCGACGCGGCGGCCTTCGAGCAACTGCTGACGCCCGAAGGCACCGCCGCTCGCCTGGACCAGGTCATCGAATGGATCGAGACCGGCGTGGTCCCGCGCGAACAGGTGATCCATTCGCTCTACGCCGATCTGGTCGAGGCGCCTCTCGACGCGCTGGAGCAGCTCTACGCGCGGATGGGACTTCGCTTCGACGACAGCGCGCGGGCGGCGGTGGCCCAGTACCTGGCCGGCAAGCCCCAGGGAAAGTTCGGCGCGCATCGCTACGCCGTCGACCGCGACGATCGCACGCGCGGGCTGTTCGCGGCCTATCAGCGCTACTTCAACGTGCCGCAGGAGGACTGACGGAATGCAAGCACATGACATCGCGCTGCGTGACGCGTGGGGCCGCTTCTGCGACGAGTTGAAGGCCAAGGGCGACATCATCTTCCGCGAGACGGCCGCGAGCAACCCGGTCGACCGGGCGGCGGGAATCCGCCTGCTCTCCCGCAACATAGCACTCGCGCTCGCCTTCGAGATGGAGAATGCGGACCCCCAGCACCCCGAGGTCATGCATTATTTCGATCCGATGCGGAAACAGGGCGGCGACAACACCGACGCCCTCTATGTCGGCGCGCCGATCAATGGCACGGACACCTACCGCGTCACCGGCCATCGCGGCAGTGCCCGCTATTTCAGCGTAACGGTGGTCGAGCGCGGCGACACGCCCTGGGGCGGCGCCGTCGCCGCCACCCTGTTCGGCGACCAGATCGAGGTCGCTCCCGATGGAAGCTTCGAGCTCTGGCTAAGCCCCGATCCCCAACCGGGCAACTGGATCAAGACGACACCGGAGACCTTCCGGCTCACTTTCCGCCAGTTCTTCGCCGACTGGGAAAACGAAAAGCCGATGGAAGCGCGCATCGACCGCCTGACCGGCGACGGGGCGCCCCCGCAGCTGACGCCGGAAACGGTGACCGGCGGACTTGCCGCCGCGGCCCATTGGATCGGCTGGTCGGTGACCTATTGGGCGGACATGATCGACAAATGGAAGGTCCGACCCAACCAATTCCTTTCCTATCGCCAGCTCGACGACAACAAGATCGACGCCACGCCGGGCGGAGAGCCGCTGATCGCCTATTGGATCCTGCCGCCCGACGAGGCGCTGATCATAAGGGTCCGCCCCCCACAGGCACAATATTGGGCGGTCGAGTTCGGCAATTACTGGTGGGAGACGATGGATTACCGCTACCGGCTCGCCAATACCAACTGCCACTATGCGGCCTTGGAGGAGGATGGCGAGCTGATCGTCGTGGTCAGCCATGACGACCCCGGCCTCCCCAACTGGCTGGACCCTTCGGGGCATAGCGAGGGCTATGTCACCTATCGCTGGATGCTGGCCGACCATTATCCGGTGCCGCAATGCCGACAGGTCAAGCGCGCCGAGCTGTTCGATCATCTGCCCGAAGGGGTCAGGCGCATCTCGCGGGAGGAGCGCGCCGAGCAACTGGCCGGCCGCCGGCGCGGAATCGTCAGCCGCTTCAAATGGTAAAGCCCGCGAGGCTGAAACGCTTCGCGATCTCCGCCAACGACCCGAGGCGCGCCGCGAGCGCGCCTCGCCTGTTTCGGCCCTCGCCCTAGGGGGCACGCCCCCACTCACTTCAGCTTATTGCCGCCCTTGGTGGGTCAAGACGACGCCGGGGACGATATCGCCGTCGCGCTGCTCAAGCTCGGCTTTCAACGGCAGACGGGTTCGCCACTCACCGGTGGCGTCATGGATCGCGTTGACGATCGCCGGGCCCACACAGATCACCCCTGGCTCACCGACCCCCCCCGGCGCAGCGGTGGATTGCATCACATGCACCTCGACCTCGGGCATCTCGTGGATACGCGTCGGTTCATAGGCGTCGAAATTGCGCTGCTCGATCTCGCCGTCCTTCAGCGTGATCCGATTGCGCAGCACCGCCGACAGCATGAAGCCCGTGCCGCCTTCGAACTGGGCGCGGATATTGTCGGGGTTGATAGGGATACCGCAATCGACCGCGACGACGATGCGCTCGACCTTCACCAGGCCGCGCTCGACTTTCACCTCCGCAACCACCGCGAACATCGAACGATGCGATGCATGGACGGCGATCCCCCGTCCGCGCCCCTTGCCCAGCGGTCGTCCCCAATCGCTCTTTTCCGCGGCCAACTTCATTGTCGCGACGAGTCGCGGGTCCTTCTCGATCAGCCGGGTCCGATAAGCGACGGGGTCGACCTTGGCGAGATGGGCAAGCGCGTCGATCATCACTTCGACGACATGCGCCGTGTGCGAATGGGCGACCGAACGCCACCAGGTCACCGTCACCTGCTCGTCGCTCTGATACGCAAGGGTTCTGAAATTGGGCGCCGTATAGGGATGATCGATCAGCCCGCTGACCGTCGTCACGTCGAGCCCGTCGTGGATGGTGTGGGGCGCATAGGCCGTTCCCTTGGTGATCGACTTGCTGACCACCACATGGTCCCACGCCGTGATCTCGCCGGCAGCCCCTATGCCGACGCGGGCCTTGTGATAGCTCATCGGGCGAAAGAGACCGGCCTCGAAATCATTCTCCCGGGTACGGAAGACCAGGATCGGCTTGTCGCCGCCATAGGCCTTCAGCACCTCCGCCGCCTCCACCACATAGTCGGAAAGGGGATCCGACCGCCGACCGAAGGAACCGCCGGCCAGCAGCGTGTTGATGATCACCCTGGCCGGGGGAACACCCATGATCCCCGCGACCGCATATTGATCGAGCGATTGCGACTGACTGGCCGTCCATAGCTCGATCTCGCCGCCCGCCCGACGTTGGATCACCGTTGCCAGCGGCTCCAGGGGAGCATGGGCGAGATAGGGGAATTCGAATTCGAACTCGATGGTCTTCGTTGCATCCGCGAAGCCCGCCGCCACGTCGCCCCGCTCCGCCGCCTTCAACGTGGCGGTAGCGGCGGCCGCCTTGAAATCGGTCATGATCTGGTCGGTCGAACGATTTTCGGCGGCGCTGAAGTCCCATTGCGCGGAGATAGCCTTTTGACCCTTGATCGCTGCCCAACTGTTGCTGGCGATGACGGCTATCCCCATCGGGACCGCCAGCACGTCGATCACGCCCCTGACCTTGCGAGCCGCCTCGGCATCGAAGGAGGCCAGCTTGCCACCGAAGCGTGGCGAACGTTGTACCGTCGCGAAAAGTTGGCCCGGCTGGCGCATATCCAGCGTGTAGACCGCCTTGCCGTTCGTCTTGTCGGCAACATCCAACCGCCGCAGGTCCTGCCGGCCGATCAGGGTAAAGGCGCGGACATCCTTCAGGACAGGCTGCTCCGGCACCGGAAGGCGGGCCGCCGCCACCGCGACCTCGCCGAAACCGACGCTGCGCCCTCCGGCACGGTCGACGATCCGTCCACCACGCACCTCTATCGCCTCCGGGGCGGTACCCCAGGCGGCAGACGCAGCAGCGACGAGCATGGCACGCATCGCCGCCGCCGCGCGACGCAGTTGCATCCAGCTATTCGACGTCGAGTTGGACTCGCCGGTGCCCTGCAGCGGCCCGAAGAAGAGATTGTTATAGAGCTTGCCGTTGGCCGGTGCGAAGGCGAAGCGCATCTGCGCCCAATCGGCGTCGAGTTCTTCGGCCACGATCGTGCACAGGCCAGTGGCGACCCCCTGCCCCATTTCCAGATGCTTGATCTGGACGGTGACCGTACCGTCATCGGCAATCGAGATGAAGGTGTTGGGCTGAGGCGCAGCGGGCGGCGGCCCATGCTCGACCTGCGCCGGCGCCGGATCGAACGGAAGATAGGTCGCAAGGACGAAGGCTCCCGCCGACTTGAGGAAACCGCGCCTGCTCGTCGCTGCCGTCATGCCCATGGTCGTCCCTTTTCGCTTCCTCCCGCCACCCGCCCGCTACGCGAGCCCCAGGATCGCACGCGCTTCAGCGGGCTTCGCGACACGGCTGCCCAGCGCTTCGACGATGATTCGTGCCCTTTCGACCAGGGCGGCGTTGGAGGGGGCCAGCACGCCACGATCCAGATAGACCGAGTCCTCAAGACCGACACGCACATGCCCGCCCGCCAGCAAGGACTGCGCCACGGCCGGATAGGCCGCGCGGCCGATGCCGAACGCCGTGAACGCACTCCCGGCCGGTAGCAGCCCCCGCGCGTAGAGAATGGTTTCCGGGCTCGGCTGGAAGCCGTACTTCACCCCCATCACGAAGGAACAGAGCGGCGCCGGCTCCAGCGTTCCGTCGGCCACCAGATCCGCCAGCAGCGCGATATCGCCGGAATCGAACAGCTCGATCTCGGGTTTGACGCCGGCTTCCCGGATTACCCTAGCCATCCGCCTGATGTTGGCGGGGGTGTTGATCACCACTGCCCTGCCGGAGTTCATCGTATTGAGATCCAGCGTGCAGATCTCGGGCCGGAGTTCACCGATATGCTCGACCCGTAGTTCCGGCCGCAGCAATGTCGTCCCCGGCCCGGCACGCGCCGGGTCATCCTCCGAAGGGACATAGCGCCCGCCGGGCCCGGTGGTGACGTTCAGGATCAGGTCTGGATTGGCTTGGCGAATGCGGTCGACCGCCTCGCTATAATGAGCCAGTTCCATCGATGGCGCGCCGGTGTCGGGATGGCGAACATGGAGATGGACGATGGCGGCGCCGGCGCTTGCCGCTTCCAGCGCGGACTCGGCGATCTGCTTCGGCGTGATCGGCAGATATGGCGTCTGGTCGGGCGTGGTCAGGTTGCCGGTGACGGCACAGGTGACGATCGCCGGCGTCTGGATATCGAAGGATCGACCGCTCATAGCGCCCGCCCGCCGTCGACCTGGACGATGTGCCCGGTCGAATAGGTCAGGTGCGTACAGCAGGCAATGATCGCACGCGCCACCTCCTCGGCGGACGCGACCCGCCCCAGTGGAGTGTTCGCTGCCACCTTGGCCGAGAAATCCGCGCCGCGACCGGGCACGAAGCTGGTATCCACCACGCCGGGCGAGACCGCCAGCACCCGCACCTCGGGCGCCAGGACGCGCGCAAGCGCCTTGGTCATCACATCTATGCCGGCTTTCGCGGCGCAATAGGCGATGTTCGACCCTATCCCCGTGAAGGCGGCTATCGAGGACAGCGATACCACCACGGCGTCGCCGGATTTGCGCAGCAACGGCGCCATCGTCCGGATCGTCGAGAACTGCGCACGCCAGTTGGTCTGCATCATCGAGTCGATGATCTCATCGGTCAGGGCATCGAGATCGGCATGCGGGATGGAATGGGTGAAACCCGCGGCGTTGATCAGGACGGCGATCCCACGCGGATCGTCCGCCAGCCGGTCGCGCAGCGCTTCGAGCGCGGCACTGTCGGTGATCTCCAGCCCGCTGAAGCCATGCCGCCCGGGCAGGCTACGGATCAGGGCCTCGCCCCGCTCGCGGGCCTGTTCGCGATCGACCAGATGGATATCGGCACCGAGCGCGGCGAGTTGCTTGGCGGTTTCGCTGCCGATGGCGCCGGTGGCGCCGAAGACGATCGCGACCTTGCCTTCGAGAGTCATGTCCGGTCCTTCATTCGATGGGGGGGGTCGGCAGGATCGCTTCGCCGGGAACGAGGACGAAACGGCGATGGAGGCGGAAGCCGGCGTCGGGATGATCCGGATCGATCGGGCGATAGCCGCCGACCAGCGCAGGTTTCACGCCGAACACGGCGTCACTGGCCAGATACTCGTCGTCATCGACGAACATCTGGGTGATAAGCGTCGTCCTGCCGGGCTTGTACAGCATGATGTGGAGATGCGCCGGCCGCATCGGGTGGCGGCCGAGCGCCCGAAGCAGTCCGCCTACCGGCCCATGGGTCGGCACCGGATAGCCTGCCGGCATGATGGAGTGAAAAGCGAAACGGCCCTGGACATCCGTCATGAAGCGGCCGCGCAGGTTCATCTCTGCCTGATCGGGGTCCTGGTTTTCGTAGAGTCCGACGGGCGAGGCCTGCCAGACATGCACCTCGACGCCTTCTATGGGCCCGCCGTCGGGATCGACGGCCTCGCCCTCGACGTAGAGCGGTACGCCACCCGTGCCCGTCTGATCGATGGTGGCGCCGTTCGCCAACAATGGCGCGCCCATCCGCCAGAAGGGACCGAGCAGCGCCTCGTCGTCATATTGGCTTTCGCTGCAGACCAGCGACGACAGGCCGAGCACGTCGGAGAGGAGGACAGTTTCGTTATGCGTCGCGCTGTTGGTCGCGACGACCGCGTTCAGGAATTCGATTCCGACATGCATTTCCTCGGGCGTCAACCGGACGTCGCGTGCGAAATCATGCAGGTGCCGCACCAGCGAAGTCATGACCTCGCGCAGCCGCCCATCATCGCCACCGAATGTCGCGAGCACGGCCTTCGTTATATCGGTTTCCAAGATCATCGTCCTACTCGCCTCAAAGTGCCGACAACCAACAATCGATTGCAGATTCTCCGAAAAACGATCGTTCACGCAAGTGGGACCAGCCATGCGGCAACGATCGCGCCCAGGAAGAAACCGCATCCGAAGACGAAATGCGCCATCAGCGTCATGATTCGAATACGACCGGGAAACGGCGTTTTCGCCGCCGCTATGCCATGGCCCAGCGCAGGCATGATCACGAACCAGGCGAAGACGACGGTGCTCAACCCCATCGTCAGCGCCGGCAGCGGAGTCGGCCGCTCCGCCCAGTCGCGCCCCATGATCAACAGCAACGCGCCCGCGAAGACGATGCCGGTGATATAATGCGCGGTGGTACCCAGCAGCCGCTCACCCGTGCCGAACGTCGGCGGCCCCGGCTGAGCGGGCACCGGTCGTTCGACAAACGGCGTCAGCCAGCGGCCCAGGATCGCCCAGTTGGGTGCGCGGACGCCGAAGAACCGCTCCAGCGCCCAACCCCACAGGTCGAACAGCAGCACGGCAACCACGCCCACCACGATGGCGCGCGCCACGATATCCCCCATGATCATCATCCTTGCGCCGCCCGGCGCGGCTTCAGGCCAGGGTGAAATCCCGGCCGGTTTCGGAAAGCATCTCGACGAAGCTCTGGGTGGCGGGCGACAGCGTCCGCCGCGCCGGCGTGATCACCGAGATGGTGAAGCGCGCGGGTGGATCGACCAACGGGCGCGCCACGACGTTGAAGGCCGGCAATATCCGCGTCGCCCAGGATGGCCAGATAGCCACCCCCAACCCCGCGCCAACCATGCCGAGCGAGGTGAACATCTGCCGCACCTCGATAGCCGGCGGCACATGGACGCCGGCCAGCCGCAGCCGCACGTCCAGGGACCGCCGCACGTCTGGCGATCCCGCCAGTCCGACGATCGAAACGTCGCGCAAGTCCTGCGACCGTATCTCCCTGCGCTGCGCCAACGGGTGGGTCGACGGACAGATCAGCACCAGTTCCTCGTCGATCAGCCGCCTGCTGTGGACATCTTTCAGCTCGCCGGCGAAGGTGCCGAGCCCGCAGTCCGCCTGGCCCGATGCCACCCGCGCGACGATCTCCTGCGGCGTGATGTCCTCCACCATCACCACGATGTTCGGATAGGTAGCGCGGAAGCGGGCGATCACCGACGGGAGCATCAGTGCCGCCACCACCGGCGGCGCCGCGACCGTCACACGTCCCCGCTTGCGCGCGACCAGTTCGTCCGCGCTCGTCAGCGCATTCTCCACCTCGATGAGAATCCGACGGGCGTGCGCCATGAACTCCTCGCCCGCCTCGGTGAGCTGAACGGTCCGCGTCGTCCGCTCCAGCAGGCGGACGCCCACCGCGGTCTCCAACTCGCGCATCAGCACCGACAACGACGATTGGGTCGAATTGACCGCCGTCGCGGCCGCGGTGAAGCTGCCGGTGTCGACGATCGCCACGAAGGCCCGGATCTGCTTGAGCGTCACGTTCATCGCAGCCAATCCTAGCGCCCTTTGACGCCAGCGTTAAACGCGGATGTTCACCGCTCAGCAGCATGCGATCCTCGCTTCGATCGCCGGGGTATATTCCGCCTCGGCAAGGATGCGCTCGATCGACTGGAGCAGTTGCTCCCGACGCCGGGCGAGGGTGGTTTCCGAATAGAGCAGCCTGCCGCCGCGCTTGCGCAGTTGTCCGCCGACGAACACCGTATCGACGTTCGATGGTGCGGATTGCCACACCACTGACTGCACCGGCTCATGCACCGGGAACATGTTCATCGCGTTGGCGTCGATCAGGATGACGTCAGCCTGCTTGCCGGGCGTCAAACTGCCGATCCGATGCTCCATGCACAACGCGCGCGCGCCGCCGATCGTGGCATAGCGCAGGATATCCTCGGACGGCACCGGCAGCTTCGTCAACGGTGGCAAGCCTTGCGCCTCGTTGATCCGATGCTCCATTGCACGCTGGAACAGCATCGACAGCCGCATTTCGCTGAACATGTCGCCATTGGCGATCGGGATGCTGTCCACGCCCAGCGACGGCATCGCCCCCAAGGTGCGCAGCCGGCCGGTCAACGGATCCGCGGCATGGACATGCAGTTCGATCATCGACGTGACGGTGACCGACGCCCCCGAATCGACGACGATCTTCAGCTCTTCCTCGTCCAGATAATTGCCGTGGACGACGTTGTGGGTCGCATCGAGCAGACCAAGCCGCGCCGGGATACGGAAGCCCTCGGGCGATAGCCGATCCTTCAGCCGCCGCGCCGCATGCGAGCTGGACATCAGCCCCAGCTCCTTGACCATTCGGAAATCATGCTCGACCACCTCGGGCACCGAGAATTGCGGCCCCAGGATCGCGGCGGCCAGCGTCACCAGCCGATCGTCGGAGGTGAACCGCCCGCGGCGCAACGCCTCCAGCCGCTCGCGCGGATGGGGCTTGTGGGTGAAGGGGATGCCATCCTCGCCCGTCATCGGCTTGGCCGAACCATGGCCGAATACCGCGCGGATTCCGACCTCCTCCAGTGCATCGACCGAACGTTCGGCATGCTCCAGACTGGTGATGTCGTGGCACCAGTCGAAGATAGTCGTCACGCCGCCGTTGAGCTGTTCGAGCGCACCGAACAACGTACCGATATAATTGTCTTCCGGCTGGAAACGGGTGGCAAGGTTGCCGTGCATGACCCGGTGATAGTCGGGGCCGGTCCAACCTCCCCCGATCGACCGCAACCCGCTCTGCCAGCTATGGAGATGCGCGTTGATCAGACCGGGCATCACGATCATGCCCCGAGCATCGACCACCTCGGCATCCCCCGCCTCGACATGGGGGCCAACCGCCACGATCCGCTCGCCCTCGATCAGGACGTCGCCCTTCGGCAACACGCCGATCGCGGAATCGACGCTGACGATGACACCGCCACTGATGAGGGTCCGGCTCATGCAAGGCTCGCGAAATGGGCGTAGGAGGGATCGTCGCGCAACACATCGGCGGCATGGACATATTCGACCTGGGCATCGAATTCCTCGCGGCCCATCACCCTGATCCGGCGATGGTCCTTCAACGTGAGACGGTTGACCAGGCCCCAGCGGCCATCGCGACGCTCCCAATTGTCGAGATAGCGCGAATGGGTGTCGCGATCCTCGACCTGGCCATCCGCCCGGCCCACGATCAGATGCGCGGTGGCAGTCGTCTCGCTCACCGCCCTGTCGCCCTTCACCTCGATCAGGACGTTGCCGATCGTGTGGCGGTTGTAGAGCATGTCGGTGTGCGCCTTCATCAGCCAGGCGACGAAATCGTCCCAGCTACCGTCGAACATGCCGAGGAATTTCATCGTCGCGCCGGGATGGGCGATCGAGCGCAACAGATCGGGATCAAGCCGATCGAGCCCCCGCGGATAGCTATAGATGAGATCCCTGACCGCCGCCTTCGCGATCAACTGCTCCAAGACCTCGCCCATGTAATGCTCCCGTCATGCCGCCGCGTGCCGATCCGCGGCCATTGCGACAGGAGGCTAAGCCTGCTCAATTTATTTAACAAATGAATGATTATAAATATGATATCGTTTTTCACTATTAATTACCTTTGCATCTGTACGATGGGCCGCGCCCACACTAAGCTGGATAGCAATCGATTGTAGGAGATATATGGCCGTGCATGAGCGCATCCAACCAGAAGGCGTGTTCGAACCGGTGAAGGGCCTCTATTCCCAGATCATCGTCACCGAGGCCACCAAACGCTACGAAATCGCCGGCACGCTCGCCTATGATGCCGACGGCAATCTTCCGGACGGGCTTGCGGATCAGTGCCGCAATGTCATGGAGAATATCGACATCTCGCTGAAGGCGGTGGGATTGACCCCGGCCAATGTCATACGGATGCGCATCTACACGCTGGATATGGACGCCTTTCTGAAGGAGGCGATCGGCATCGTGTTCGGCTATTTCGGCGACACCCGTCCGACCTCCACGCTGGTCGAGATCAAGCGGCTCGCCAATCCCAGGATGCTGGTCGAGATCGATCTGACCGCCGCCTGACCGCGCGGCGCCGCCCCCTTTTTCCGACAGGAGACCGAATATGAGCTGTGCCTGCCCGCCGCGTCGCGATTTCCTCCAGACCGTCGCCGCGGCCGCCGGCGTCGCCATCGCCGCGGGCAGCTCCGCTGCGGCCGCCGCCAAACCCGAAGAGCATGCCGGCCACGCCCTGGCATCGCCGGCCGGCAGGGCCGCCGCGATCGACACCCATGCCCATCTCTGGCCGACCGAATATCTCGACGAGCTCGAACGGTTGGGTGACAAGAGCACCGCCATCGCCCGCAACATGCGCGCCACCGACAGCGAGGCCGATCTGGCGCACCGGCTGGCCAATATGGATGCCGCCGGTGTGCGCACCCAGTTGCTGTCACCGACGCCGCAAGTGCCGCAGATGGGCGACCCCGCCGACGCGGCCAAGGTCGCTCGAATGATCAACGACGTCTATGCCGGCCTGATCCGCAAATATCCGGGCCGGTTCCTGGCCTATGGCGCGGTGCCGCTGCCACATGTCGACGAGGCGATCAGGGAAGCGCGCCGCTCGATCACCGAATTGGGCTTCAAGGGCGTCGCGATCAACACGCTGACGGCAACGAGGATCTCCGTCGCCGACCCCGCTTTCCTCCCATTTTACGAGGAGATGAACCGGCTGGGGGCAATCGTCTACATCCACCCCACCGGCTGCGCCGCCAACAGCTCGATGATGAAGGACTTTCGCCTGGAATGGGTGGTCGGCGCTCCGATCGAGGACAGCCTCGCCGCGCTCCACCTGTTGAAGGCCGATATCCCCCACAAATTCCCGAACATCCGCTTCCATGTCGCCCATCTGGGTGGGGCGCTTGCCTTCATGATGCAGCGGATCGAGGATAATTTCACCGACTGGAAGGCGTTCCCGCGCAGCCCCTGGGCGGAGTTGCGGAAATTCTGGTTCGACACCGCCAACTTCCACGTGCCGGCGCTGCTGTGCATGGATCAGACCTTCAGTTCGGACCGCCTGCTGCTGGGCAGCGATTTTCCCTATTTCCAAGATGAAAAATACACCCGTGCGGTGAGCTACGTGCAGAAATCGGGCCTGTCGCCGGATAAGGTTCGCGCAATCCTGAGCGGCAACGCCGCGAAGCTGCTGGGTCTCGGCGCCAAACACGGATGAACCGAGCGATGCAGCCGCTGCTCGACCGGCGGTCCGTGCTGGGCGGTATCGCGGCCGGCGCGGCACTGCTCGGCGCGAGCCGCGTCGGTGCGACCGAGGAGATCGACGTCGCCACCAACCTGTCGGTCGCGATGCGCGACGGCACGCTGCTGCGCGCCGACCTCTATCGGCCGGCAGGCCCGGGCCCCTTCCCCACGCTGATCCAGCGCACACCCTACAACAAGGACATGTTCGCGGGATTGGGTCGCATCTTCGCGGCGCGCGGCTTCCTGACGGTGATCCAGGACATGCGCGGCCAGTTCGCTTCCGAGGGCCGCTTCCTGCCCTGGGTCCATGAAGGCGACGACGGCTATGACAGCATCGAATGGGCGGCGCGTCTGCCGCAGTCCAACGGTCGGGTCGGCACCTTCGGCGCCTCCTATTCAGGTTTCTGCCAATGGCAGGCGGCACTCCGCCGGCCACCGCATCTCGCCGCCATGGCGGTACAGGTCGCCCCAGCCGATCTCTATGAGCAATGGGTCTATCCGGGCGGCGCGTTCGCCCTGTCGTTCAACG
Source organism: Rhizorhabdus histidinilytica (assembly GCF_900167915.1). Classification (GTDB taxonomy): domain Bacteria; phylum Pseudomonadota; class Alphaproteobacteria; order Sphingomonadales; family Sphingomonadaceae; genus Rhizorhabdus; species Rhizorhabdus histidinilytica. The sequence continues at coordinate 106,054 of NZ_FUYM01000003.1, forward strand.
AGACCTGGTTGCTCCATAACGTCGCGGCCTCCGCCGCGGCGCGTCTGCCCGACGGAAAGGCGATTCAGGCAGGCATGGCGCGCGACTATGCGGCGCTGCGTGATCATTGGTACGATCACCTGCCGCTCGACGATTTTCCGCCGCTGCTGCCGGACCGCCCGGAGCTGACCGGCTATTATTTCGACTGGCTGAAGCACCACCCGACACGAGACGACTATTGGCAGGCGCTCAGCCTCCGCGGTCGTCACGGCCGCATTTCCGTGCCGGTGCTAAACTTCGCCGGATGGTACGACGTCTTCCTGGCCGGCACGATCGAGAATTACCAAGCGATGCGCGATCACGGCGGCAGTCGGGTTGCGCGCCGCAACAGCTCACTCGTCATCGGCCCCTGGGCGCACCTCAACTGGGGAACAAGGCTCGGCGACGTCGATTTCGGCGCTGCGGCCGTCAGCCCCTTCGTCGACATGACCGCCGCCTGGTTCGATCGCTGGTTGCGGAACCATGGCAACGCCGGCCCGGCCGACGAGGCACCGATCCATTATTTCATGATGGGCGAGAATCGCTGGCGCACCGCATCCAATTGGCCGCCCGGCCCGCCACGGCCGGTCCCCTATCATCTCGCAAGCGGCGGCCGGGCCAATTCCCTGGCCGGGGACGGACGGCTCGATACCGCCCCACCTGCACCTCGATCCAAGCCCGACAGATTCGTCTATGATCCCGCCACCCCGGTGCCCAGCATCGGGGGCCATAGCTGTTGCTACGGCCCGGAATCGCCGATGGGCCCCTATGACCAGCGCCCGGTCGAATCCCGCTCGGACGTGCTCGTCTATACGAGCGACGCGCTTCCCGCCGAGCTCGCGATCGCCGGCCCGGTGACGGTCGAACTCTGGGCGGCGACCAGCGCGCCGGACACCGATTTCACCGCCAAGCTGGTCGCAGTGGAACCCGATGGACGCGCGATCAACCTGTCCGACGGGATCATCCGTGCGCGTTATCGCAACGGCTTCGAGCATCCCGAGCCGGTCCAACCCGGCACAGCGCACCGCTATCGCATCACGCTCAACCCCACTGCCCACCTCTTCAAGGCGGGACATCGCATTCGGGTCGAGATTTCGAGCAGCAACTTTCCGACCTATGATCGCAATCCGAACAGCGGCGATCCCATCGGCCGCTCCATACGGATGATGCCGGCCCAACAGGTCGTCTTTCACGACGAGAGCCATCCATCGGCGCTGATCCTGCCCGTGCAGGTCCATTGACGGACGGAAAGCAGTTGACAATCGCGAGCGTAGATTACAAACGATTGCAAAGAGTGGAGATCGATATCTTTCCGCTCATCCGAAAAGATTCCCGAGCACGTCTCGTGACGCGGCCGGAGAGACTGGATCTGACTTCAAAAGGACAAATTTAATGGGGGCTTCCAACGGGCCGCAACGCAGGCTGCGTATTCATGAGCGAGCAACGACGGTCGAGGATGTCCGCCTGACGGTGGAAGAAGGTGGGATCGGGGGGCTGAGCGATCCCGAGCTGATCGTCGAGGTCGCCTGCGCGGGGGTCAATCCCAGCGACGCCAAGGCCGCTATCGGGATGATGCCCTATGCTGTTTGGCCGCGCACGCCGGGCCGCGATTTTGCGGGCCGCGTCGTCGATGGCCCAAGCGACCTGCTTGGCCGCGAAGTGTGGGGATCGAGCGGCGACCTCGGCATCCGTTGCGACGGTACCCATGCCACGCATATCGGTCTCCGCCGCGACTGCGTTGCCTTCAAACCCAGCACCGTCTCGCTGATCGAGGCGGGAGCGGCGGGTGTGCCCTTCGTCACCGCCTGGGAAGCGCTGTCGCGCATGACCCTGCCGACCAGGGGAGAGACCGTGCTGGTGTTCGGTGCCAACGGCAAGGTCGGCCAGGCCGCCATCCAGATGGCAACGATGCTGGGAGCCCGTGTCATCGGCGTGGCGCGCGGCGATGAAGGCTATATTGGCCATGCCAACAGCCCGATCGAGATGATCCATTCCGATAATGAGGACGTGCCAGAGCGGGTGAAGGAACTCACCGGCGGCATCGGCGCTCCTATCGTTTTCAATACCGTCGGCAGTCCCTATTTCGCCGATGCCGCGCTATGCTTGGCGAAGCATGGCCGGCTGATGATGATCGGCACGATCGACCGGGTGGTACCCTTCGACATCCTGCAATTCTACCGCGGCCAGCACCGCTATTTCGGCATCGACACGCTGGCCCTCGACACCAGGACGACGATCGGGGTGCTCGCCACGCTGACCCCGCATTTCGAGGCCGGGCTACTCAAACCCTTCCCGGTGGTCGATCGGGCGATCTTCGGGCTCGAGGACGCTGCCGAAGCCTATGCCAAGGTGCTGCGATCGGATCGCGATCGGGTCGTGCTGGTGCCGCGCTGACATGCATCTGAGGCGCTTCGCGGACGCCCTCCCCTATCAGGCGGTCGGACATGAAGGGATGCGCTGCCTGCGCCTCCAGGGCATGGACGCAGGGCCCATGGACAATTTCTGGATGGCCGCCTCGGTGATCGAACCGGGCGGCCGGATCCTGCCGGGCGCGTCGCCGCTCGAAAAGGCCTATGTCGTTCTGGAAGGGGAGGTGACGATCAGCGGTGCCGAAGGCCCGATGATCCTGTCACTCTGGGACAGTTGCCGGATCGCCCCGCACGAGACCCGCGCCGTGCACAACCATGCCGAGGACCGCGCGGTTCTCATGCTGGTGATGGCGACGCCGCCGTCCACCTGAAGCCTGGCCGACGGCGGCCATGCCGTCTCAGGCCCGGGGATGCGGTAAACTATCGGATCTTGCGCGGCGGCGCGGTGGATTCCCGCACGATCAGCGACGGCGTCAACACCACGTTGCGCTGGACCGTCTCATCGCCCTGGATGCGCGACAGCAACAGGCTGGCCGCCTGCCGGCCGATCTCCTGATGGCTGATCCGCACGGTGGTGAGGGGGGGCGAGATCATGTCGACCAGCGGCATGTCGTTATGCCCGATCACGGAGATATCGCGGGGGCAGTTGACACCCTTCTCGCGAAGGATGTCGTAAACCCCCAGCGCGAGCAGATCATTGGCGGCGACGATCGCGGTTACCCGATCGTTGCCCGCCAGCAGTTTCTCAGCCGCCCGAGCCCCCTCTTCCCGGGAATATGACTTCGTGGGTTCGATCGACGGCTCGATGCCCAGCTTGTGCGAGTTGATCGCCTGGGTGAAGCCCAGCCGGCGCAGATGGCCGGTCGATGTCGTCTCCGGACCCGCGACATGGGCGATATGCTTGTGGCCGAGTTCGACGAGATGCTCGACGGCCAACTGCATTGCGAGACCGTCATCGGAGACCACCGCCGACAAACGCCGCTTCTCCTCGGCACGGTTGACGAGCACGGCCGGCAGTTCCTGCTCGACGCAGAAGGCGACCAGCGGGTCATCGCGCCGGACGGTCGCAAGGATCAGCCCGTCGATTCGCCGCGCGACGAATTGCCGGGTCAGTTCGAGCTGGCGCGCCGGCTCGTCGCCGACGTCGGCGATCACCAGCGAATAGCCGGCGCTTGCCAGCCGCTCGGCCGCACCGCTCAGGATCATGGAGAACAGCGTGTTGGAGATGTTCGGGATCAACGCCCCGATCAGGCGCGAACGCCCGGTTCGCAGCGCCGCTGCCAGAAGATTCGGCCGATAACCCAGATCCTGGGCCACCTGCAGCACGCGCGCGACGACATCGTCAGCCACCAGCGATCGGGTCGCCGGGTTCAGCGCGCGCGATACGGTCGAAGGATGGACCCCTGCTTCGCGCGCCACATGCTTGAGGGTGAGGTTGGATCCGGGGCCAGCCTTGCTTCTGCCGTTCATTCCTCGCCCAATCGTAAAGTGCCTTATTCGTACCAAGCGTTTGCAACCCGTATAGAGCAATAGTTGATTGACATCCTCTTTCAATAACTGCAATCGATTGCTATCCAAGACATCCCCGATGTGGCGGAGCAGAAACGGATCGTCGGCCGACCGGCGCGACCGACCGAGCATAGGAGGCCGTGCCGTGAACATCCGCCCAACCGCGGCCCTAGCCGCCGCCATCCTGCTGGCCGGCCATGCGCCATCCTATGGCGGCGCTCCACAGAAGGCGACGACGACGGCCGATTGGCCAAGCTACAATGGCTCGCTGACGTCCGAACGGTTTTCGCCCCTCGATCAGATCGACGTCAACAACGTCGGCAACCTCAAACGCCTCTGCGCCTATGATACCGGCGAGACGACAAGCTTCGAGACCGGCCCGATCGTGATTGGCGGTGTCGCCTACATCACCACCGACAGCACCACCTTCGCGATCGACGCGACGACCTGCCGGTTGAAATGGCGCCGCACCGTCGACTACCCCGCCCCCTCGGCGATGCGCGGCCAACGCGGCGCAGCCTATGCGGACGGGCGGATATTTCGTGGCAATGGCAACGGCCACGTCTATGCCCTCGACGCCGCCACCGGGGAGATGCTGTGGGACACCGCCATCGGGGATCCCCGGCGCGGCGAAACCGCGCCGGCGGCCCCGATCACCTGGAACGGCCTGGTCTTCACAGGCACCGCCGGCGGCGGCATGTATGGCGTCAGCGGCACGGCGACGGCGCTCGATGCGCGCACCGGCAAGCCGGTGTGGACGTTCCGCCTGGTTCCCGGCATCGGCGAAGGGCCGCCCGAAGTCGAGAAGAGCTGGCAGGCGCCCGGCGTGCCCCGCGGCGGCGCAGGGAGCTGGACCTCCTTCACCCTCGATCCGCGTAGCGGCCGGCTCTACATACCGACCGGCAATCCATCGCCCATCTTCACCGCCCCCTTGCGTCCGGGCGACAATCTCTATGCCAATTCGATCGTCGTGCTCGATGCGATGACCGGCCGCTATATCGATCACAAGCAGCTCATCCCCAACGACACGCATGATTGGGACGTCTCGGCGACGCCCGCGCTGATCACCACGGCCAGGGGTGCCGAGCTCACCGTCGCCGGGATCAAGGATGGCCATGTCTACGCCATCGATCGCGCCAGCAACGCGATCCGTTACCGGACGGCGGTAACGCACGTGGAAAATGCCGATCAGCCGATCGTCGCGGCAGGCACCCGCTTTTGCCCGGGCGTGCGCGGCGGCGTCGAATGGAATGGTCCGGCCTTCTCACCGAAGCTCAACAGCATCTTCGTCGGATCGGTCGATTGGTGCACCACCGTCAGCGTCGCCGCCGCGGACGAAGTCATGAAAAGCGCGAAGATCGGCCGCCCCTGGACCGGCGAGCCCGCCGGCGGACCGATATATGGCGTGCAGGACAGGGAGTGGGGTGGCTTCCTTACCGCGATCGACGCCGATACCGGAGCGATCCGCTGGCAGCATCGCATGCCGACGCCGATGGTCGGCGCCACGCTCGTCACCGCCGGCGGCATCGTCCTGACGGGCGATCTCAACGGAACGATCCAGGCCTGGGACGCCGCATCCGGCGCTGAGCTGTGGCACCATGCCGGCGACGATCCCGTCGGCGGCGGCATCGTCACCTACACCGTCGGACAGCGCCAATATGTCGCGGTGGCAGCCGGATCGCGCGCCATGCTCTGGCCGACTGGCAAAGGCGATACCGCGAAGCTGCTCCTTTTCTCATTGCCAAGCTAAGTCGGACTTCCCCTTCGGGATTGGCGACGGAAGTCGCCTCCGGCCGTTCGCGACTCGCCATCGCTCTCCGCCTCAAACAATCCATTGCATAATTTCAATGACTTCCCTGAGATTCGGCATATCAATCACGACCTGACCGAAACGTGTCATCATGCCTGCCTGCAACGGCGAGATTTATATAAACTTCTGATAAATCATATCAATTTTCCGAAACTAAAAATCGCCGTCCTATTTTTCGCTTCATCCTGACAAGCGCAATCTCTTCCGCGCACTTTAAACAATCGATTGCAAAACTGTCTGATTTGATGAATATCAAGCTGCGTCGATCATCTGTGATTCGCTAAACCAACAAAAAGGGGAAATGACGTGTCGACTTTCGGGGGATTGAAATCGCTGTTGCTTCTGTCGGCCGGAACGCTTGCCTGGGTCGCCTCGGCCGCCCAGGCCCAGGAAGCACCCGCTTCCTCCGGAGGGCTCGACGACATCGTCGTCACAGCCCAGAAGAAATCGGAGCGGCTGCAAGACGTTCCACTTTCCGTTAGCGCCTTCGGCTCGGACTTCCTGACGAAGGGACGCGTCGACAATGTCGGCGAACTCTCCGCCGTCACGCCCAATTTCCGCTTCAACCAGTTCAGCGTCGGTCGCGTCGACATCTTCATCCGAGGCATCGGCTCCGACTTCGGCAGCATCGGATCCGACAATTCGGTCGGCTCGTTCATCGACGATGTCTATGTCACCCGCGGCAGCGGCGTCGCCGCCAACATCTTCGACCTCGAGCGCGTCGAGATCATCCGCGGGCCGGCCGGCGCGCTATACGGCAAGAACACGATCGGCGGCGCGATCAACTTCATCACCAACAAGCCTTCGCAGAAGGAAGATGCCCAGCTGCGGATCGACGTCGGCAATTACCGCTTCCTGAGCGCGGCAGGCTTCATCAACGCCCCGCTCACCGACACCATTGCAGGCCGCCTCGCCTTCTCCGCACAGGGCCGCAATGGCTACGCGTTCAACACCTTCACCGGCCATGACGTGGAGAACGACAATAACCTCAACGTCCGCGGCTCGATTCTGGCCGACGACGGAGGTTCGCTCCGCGTTCTGCTGACCGGCGACTTCGGCCGTCGACGCGCCACCGGCGGCTGGCGTCACCAACAGCCCGTCACTCCGCGCAACCTCCCCTTCGTCAGCCCCGACCCGCGCCGCGGCGCGAGCAATGACGATGGCCGGCAGACCGCCGACAATGCGGGCATCTCGCTGCGGCTGGACTATGAATCGAGCATCGGCGACCTGACCTCGATCTCGGCCTATCGCTATAACGCTTATTCCTACCTGGAGAACGTGTCGGGCTTCTATGTCAGCCTGACCAATCCGCCCCGGCCCGATCTCGCCAAGCCCAACCCCGACCTGCTCTTCTTCAACGACGTGAATGAGAAGTCGCGGGCCTGGTCGCAGGAATTCCGCCTGGCCAACAAGGCGTTCGACGACAAGCTGGAATATACGATAGGCGTCTACGGCCTGCTCGAGAAGGCCAAGCTGTTCGATAGCACCCGCTTCATCTTCCCCGATCTGAACAACTTCGTCGGCGGCGAGACCGGCGACATGGACCAGACGGTGAAGACCTTCTCGGCCTTCGCCGAGGCGACCTACCATCCGGTCAGCACGATCGACATCACCGCCGGTCTGCGCTGGAGCCACGACGACAAGGACTTCAAGATCACCAAGGGCGGCATTCCGACCACCCGAGTCTATAATACTCCGACCGGCGCGGGTTTCACCGTCGGGCGGGATGCATCCTGGTCGGCCTTCACCCCGCGCGTGTCGGTGAAATGGCACCCGACCTCGACGCAAACCTATTATGCCGCGGTATCACGCGGCTATAAGAGCGGCGCGTTCGACGGCTCGCGTGCGACCAGCCCGCAGGCCGCCCAGACGCCCGTCGATCCCGAATTTGCGTGGAATTACGAGATCGGTGCGAAAACCGAATGGTTCGACCGCCGCCTCCGCCTGAACCTGACGGCCTTCTACACCGACTATACCGACCTTCAGACGCAGCAGCTGCTGCTGATCGACCCCGCCATCCCGCCGCAGCGCATCCTGGTGAACGCCGGCAAGGTGGTATCGAAGGGCATTGAGGTCGAAGCCTCGCTCGCGGTCGCCGGCCCGTTCCGCATCGACGCGAATTACGGCTATCTCCATTCGCGCTTCGCATCGGACCTGATCGTCAACAATGTGAACCTGAAAGGCTTCCACACCCGCCGCTCGCCCGAGCACCAGGGCAGCATCTCGCTGAACATGGACCAGGAATTCGCTTCCGGTGCGCGACTGACCGGCCGGGCTTCCTATGAATATACCTCGTCCTTCTTCTTCGACAACAACAACAGCCCGGTGACCAGGGTCCATTCCTATGAGCTGGTGAACGCCAACCTGGACTTCACGCCGGCGGGCAGCAGCTGGACCTTCTCGCTCTGGGGCAAGAATTTGACCGACGAGCTGTATGTTCGGCACACCACCGCAGTGTTCAACACGGGCTACGTCCTTTACGGCGCGCCTCGTACCTACGGCGTCGCGGTCACATGGAAGATGGGAGGCGGCCGCTAAGGCCGGAACGACATGACGATCACGAACCTCACGGCCGGCCACCTCTTCATGCAGTGTCGTTCGGCAATGCGGAAGAACGGCCTGGGGTTCGCCCTGTCGATAGCGCTGGCGCCGATCCTGGCGGCGCCGGCGCTTCCCGCGCATGCCGCGCCTCGCACGGCGGCAACGGCGGGTATCATCCGGACGACGATCTCGTCGCTCGACGGCCATGATGTCCCGGCCACCATCTACAAGGCGCCGGGCGGCAAGCCGGCGCCCGTGCTCATCGCCGTGCATGGCGGCGGATGGCGTGTCGGCGATGCTGGCATGTACAAGGAATGGGGTCCATTTCTCGCCGCCAAGGGCTATACGGTCGTCGCCATCGACTATCGGCTCGCCAAGCCGGGCGCCGGCAGTTGGCCAGGCGCCGCCTATGACGTGCTGGCCGCCATCGCCCATGTCCGCAGCCACGCCAAGGAACTGGGCATCGATCCGGACCGTATCGCGATGATCGGAGATTCGGCGGGCGCCCATCTGAGCGCCCTCGCGGCGCTCAATCCCGAGGGCCTGCTCGAAAAGGCGGCAAAGGACGAAGCGAAGTTCGCGTCCCATTCCGCAAGGCCCGAGGATTACAAGGTGAGGGCCGTTGTCGGCCTCTACGGGGTCTATGACCTCGCCGCCCAGTGGACCACCGACAACGCCACCCGCGTCCTTCCCGGGCGCATCTCTGAGATATTCATGGGCCGCTCGGTCCTCGACGACCGCATGGCCTATATCGAGGCCTCGCCGATCAGCTATCTCGACAGCCGCCATCGTTCGGTTGCCTTCCTGATCGTCTATGGCGACCGGGACGACGTCGTCGATCCCGAGCGCCAATCCCGCGCCTTTGCCGCCGTCGCGCGGATGGCCGGCAACTACACCCGTTCAATCGTCCTTCCCGGCGCGGGCCATTATTGGCTCACCGAGTCTCCCACCGCCGAACATAGTTGGTCGGCCGAAGCAGCGCCGCGGATTCTCGATTTCCTGTCCGATATTCTCTGAGAGACGGTCCGATTGCGCCGATAGCGAAAGGAACGGCAATTGGCTGGTCAGCTTCCGATGTCGCGCTTCATGAAGGGAATAGTCGCGCCAGCCATCATGCTGGCATCGATCCCCCAACCAGTGCTTGCCTATTCGCTGGGCCACTCCGATCCCAAGGCGACGGGCTTCTCGGCCGCTGGCCTCGATCGGGTGACGGATTTCTTTGAGGATGAAGTCCGGACCGGGCGTATCCCCGGCGCCATCGTCCTGATCCAGCGCAACGACAAGGCCGCCTATTTCGAAGGCTTTGGCGTCCGGGATCCCGCCACCAAGACGCCGATGACCCCGGACACGATCTTCCGCATCTATTCGATGACGAAGCCGGTGGTCTCGGTTGCCGCGATGATGCTGGTCGAGGAAGGCAGGCTGGCCCTGGATGAACCCTTGTCCACCTACATTCCGTCCTTCGCCAATATGAAGGTCGGCGTCGAAAGAAAGGGCGTCGACGGGAAGATCGAACTGGAGTTGGTCGAGGCCGATCGGCCGATCACGATCCAGGATCTAATGCGCCATACCTCAGGCATCGTCTACGGCTTCTTTGGTGCCGATACCGTCAACAAGATGTATCTGCGCGCGGGCCTGTTCGACCCATTGACCCTCAGCAACGAAGAATATGTGGAGCGCGTCGCGAAGCTGCCGTTGCGCAACCAGCCGGGAACCACCTGGGACTACGGCTATGGCACCGACGTGCTCGGCCGCGTAGTGGAAATCGTCTCCGGGCAATCGCTCTACGGCTTCCTCAAGGACCGGCTGTTCGATCCGCTCGGCATGAACAGCACCAGCTTCTATGTCGCCGACCAGGCCAAATTCCCTATGGTCGCCGAGCCCTTTCCCAAGGATCGCTTCGTCAGCGCCACCACCGGCATGAATGATCCGCGCGAGCCCCGGAAATGGGAGTCGGCCGGTGGCGGTCTGGTTTCGACGCCGGTCGACTATCTACGCTTCGCACAAATGCTGCTTCATGGCGGCGCCCTGGACGGGAAGCGTTATCTCAGTCCCAAGACGGTCGCCTTCATGACCAGCAACCACATCGGTCCGTCGACGAACATCAAACCCAATGCAGCTACGCAGAACGCACTCATGGGCGTCGGCTACGGCTTCGGCCTGGGGTTCGCCGTGCGTACAGATCCCGGCGACAGTCCGAAGATCGGTTCTGTCGGCGAATTCTCCTGGCTGGGCTTCGCCGGCACCGAATTCTGGGTCGATCCCAAGGAGGGCATGATCGCGATCATGATGACGCAGACCATGTCCGGGCAGCAGCGAATCCGTATGCGCCAGCGCTTTCACAATCTCGTCTACGGTGCCTTCGAGAAATAGCGACGACGTGCCCGCCCTTTCAGGCCGGCTCAATCCTCGCGCTTGCCACCGCAATATCCGCCGATTCGAAAATCGCGATTCAACAAAAAGCTAGAGCGGCCGAACCAGCGCTCGGGCGGCATCGTGGATCGCCGCGCGAATGCGGACATATGTGCCGCAACGGCAGATATTGCCCGCCATCGCCAGATCGATGTCATGATCGCCGGGCGTCGGATTTTCGCGTAGGAGCGCAACCGCGCTCATGATCTGGCCCGACTGGCAATAGCCGCATTGCGGTACATCGCGGGCGACCCAGGCCTCGCGCACCCGTTCCGCCTCGGGCCCCTCCACCCGTTCGATTGTCGTCACCTCGCCCTGCACATCTGCGACGGGGATCGAGCAGGCACGGATCGGCTGTCCTTCGATATGGACCGTGCAGGCGCCACACATCGCGATACCGCAGCCATATTTGGTGCCCATCAGCCCAAGCTCATCGCGTAGCACCCACAGGAGCGGCGTATCGGCTTCGGCATCGACTTCATGGACGCTGCCGTTGACCTTGATCGAATAGCTCATCGTACCCTTCCAAGCCCCCGCCAACATTATGCGGATTTTTATTACAAACGATTGCAATCCATGGCAACCATACACTGCCCCAAGTCCGGAAGAAGGCGGTGATGCGATGATTGAACAGCGGCGATGGATATTGATAGCGGCGATCTTCCTCGGGAGCTTCGTCGTCATGCTCGACGTGTCGATCGTGAACGTCGCCCTGCCGACGATCGAGCATTCGCTGAAGAGCGACATCGCCGGACTGCAATGGGTCGTAAGCGCCTACACATTGTGCCTGTCCGCCTTCCTGCTCACCGCCGGTGCCCTGGGCGACCGTTATGGACGCCGCAGGGTCTGGACGCTGGGCCTGGCCACCTTCATCATCGGCTCGGCGATCTGCTCCTTCGCGGCCGACATGCCGGCCCTGATCGGCGGCCGCGTGGTCCAGGGGATAGGCGGCGCCCTGCTGATCCCGGGCCCGCTTTCGATCCTGTCCCGGGCTTTCCCGGATCGGGAACAACGCGCGCACGTCATCGGCGCCTGGTCGTCCTTCAGCGGCATATCGCTGATCACCGGCCCGCTGATCGGCGGCTTCCTGATCGCGCATTTCGGCTGGCACAGCATCTTCCTGATCAACCTGCCGGTTGGCTTGATCACGCTCATTCTCGGCATCATCTCGATCCCGGAAAGCGCCGACCCCGCCCACACGTCGCTCGACCCGGTCGGGCAGGTCCTGTCCGTGCTCGGGCTCGCGGGCCTGTCCTATGGCCTGATCCGGGGCGGCGACATCGGCTGGTCGGACCCGGTCACGCTGGGGCTGCTCGGGGGCGCCCTGCTGCTGTTCGGGGTCTTCATCGCTGCCGAACGTCGAATCGAGGCACCGATGCTGCCGATCGAGCTGTTCCGCATCTCTGCTTTCCGGGCCTGCATCTTCGGCTCCTTCGTGATCGGTTTCGCGGCATTCAGCTCGCCTTTCTTCCTCTCCCTCTATTTCCAGCAGGTCCAGGGTCTGTCGGTGGCCGAGACGGGCCTGCGCCTCACCCCCCAGTTCGCGGCGCTGGCCTTGGTCTCCTCCATTTCGGGCAGGCTCGTCGCGCGCATCGGGGCCTGGCGGAATCTGTTCGTCGGGTTTCTGGGCATGACGCTGTCGCTGGGCGCGATGATCTTCTGGTCGGTCGACCTTGACTTCGTCATGACGTTGCCCTGGTTGCTGCTACTGGGTGCCGGCATGGGCATGACCGTACCGACCACCAGCACATTGGCGATGAGCGCCGCCCCGCCGACACGCACCGGAACCGCCTCGGCGACGATCAACGTCGCCCGCCAAGCCGGCCTTTCTGTGGGGATAGCACTGATCGGCGCGATTATGAGCACCGCCGCCATCCAGGCTCTCGCCGCACAGATTGGCTCGGCGGTGCAAGCGGCCAACCTCGTAAAGGCGCCGTCGGCCACCACCGCGATAAGCCAGGCCGCCCTGTTCGATCTTCGCCTGCGGCCTGAAGCGCTGCTAACCGGCTTCCACTGGGCGGCCGGCACCGCCTGCATCGCCGCGGCCGCCGTTGCGCTGTTCATCCCGCTGCGTGCCCGTCGAAGCTGAATCCATCATCAGGGCATCGACACGGATTGGTTTTGATGACGGCAGTGCCCCTTCCAGAATGGGCATCAGCACATGAATGCGATTCTGGATCGAAGATCGATCGTCTCAATTTCGATCGATGTTTCACCCGGAACGTTCCCGAACCCGGGAGGAGCGAGCACTTGACACGCAGCCAGCCCCTAACGGGTTGAATCTAAGAAAAAATGGTGCTGCCGGTGAGGATTGAACTCACGACCTCAGCCTTACCAAGGATGCGCTCTACCACTGAGCTACGGCAGCACTGCCAGCGTTCCGCGGGCATGCCGGAGAGGTGAACTCCGGCGGTGTGGCGCGCCTATGGACAATGCTGCGGCCCACGTCAAGGCGGCTTGCCGATCATCTTTCGATAAGTCTATCGATCGTGCGATGAAGAAGGCCGAACCCCAGCCCACCAACGCCAAGTCCGCCGACGCCAACCCCGCCGACGCCCGCGCCGCGCGGCTGGCGCAGGCACTGCGCGCGAACCTCCACCGCCGCAAGGCGCAGGCTCGGGCGATCGACGATGGTGCGGGTGGCGGGCAGCACGACACCGGGAAGCCGGGTCAGTAAGGTTTCTCGCCGATAACGTTGCCGCCCTCCAGATAGCGGCAGACCAGCACCTCGTCCTCCTCGCTCGCCGCGATCGCGCAACCGACCTCGGTCGTCGACCGCCAGATGAGTTGGGTATAATGGCCGACATCGCGCCATTGGCCGGTGGTGCTGTTGCGCGGGAACGGACCGTTGACGAAGATCTTCCGCTCGTCGACCCACAGGTTCACCATCTGCTCGGGGGTGTAATAGCCCTTGGTCCCGCGCCAGAGATTCTCGCCCTCCTCGCCGTCGGTCGGGTCGATATAATCGGCGGTGTCGCTATGCTCCAACCCCTCGACCTGGGCGAGCTGCCGTGCCCATTCGAGCGACTGGCGGGCGAGCTTGTCGCTCCACTTCAACGGCGGGATGCCGAGCCTCGCCCGCTCGGCATTATGAGCGGCGAGCAGGCGCTGACTGAGGTCCTGCGGGGTCCAGAGCGGCACGGCGCCATGCGCGGCGGTGCAGGCCGCCGCGGTGAGAAGGCCCGTCATGATCCGGCGTAGCGGCTGCATCTCGCCCGTCGCCTGTTTCCCCTGCCCCGACGCCGAAAACCATGCCCCGGCCAGTGGCAGGCCCGACTCATCGCAACGGCGATGAACCTTAAGATCGGCTATCGCCGCTTTCAAGCAAGGGCGTGGTCTGCCGCCGCAGCCAGACCGCGGCGTCGCCGTCGAGTTGCGGGCCGACCACCGCGCGCACCTGGGCATGATAGGCATCGATCCAGGCGATCTCGCCCGCATCGAGCATCGAGGTATCGATCAGCGCGCGCTCATAGGGTGCGAAGGTCAGCGTCTCGAAGCCGAGCATCTCCTTCTCCGCCCCCTCGATCGCCATCGGCACCGTGAGGATCAGATTCTCGATCCGGATGCCATATTCGCCGGCCTTGTAATAGCCGGGCTCGTTCGAGAGGATCATGCCGGGCTGGAGCGGCTCGTCGCCGCCGCCGAAGGTGGCGATCCGCTGCGGCCCCTCGTGCACCGACAGATAGGCGCCGACGCCGTGGCCGGTACCGTGCGCATAGTCGAGCCCCGCCGCCCACAGATATTGCCGCGCGAGGATGTCGAGCTGCCCGCCACGCGTCCCATGAGGGAAAACCGCGCGGGCGATCGCGACATGGCCCTTGAGCACACGAGTATAGCGGTCGCGCATCTCCTGTGTCGGCGTGCCGATCGCGACGGTGCGGGTCACGTCGGTGGTGCCGTCCTGATATTGCCCGCCCGAATCGACCAGATAGAGCGAATTGGGCTCCAGCACCCGCTTGGTCTCGTCGCTGGCGCGGTAATGGACGACCGCACCGTTGGGCCCGGCGCCGGAGATGGTGTCGAACGACAGATCCTTGAGCAGGCCGCCTTCGGCGCGCAACGCCTGCAGCTTGTCGGAGGCCTGGATCTCGTCGAGTCCGCCCTTGGGCGCCTCGACCGACAGCCAGTGGAGGAAGCGGCTGAGCGCCGCCCCGTCGCGCGCCTGCGCGGCCTTGTGCCCGGCGATCTCGACCGGGTTCTTGATCGCCTTGGGCAGGACGACCGGATCGCGTTCCTCGATCAGCCGGGCACCGCCGGCCTCCAGCGCCTCGAAGATCGCCGCGACAGCCCGTTCGGGATCGGCGGCGACGGTCTTGCCGTCGAGCGCCCTGAGCGCGGATTCGAACGCGGCGCGATCGTGCAGCCGCACCCCATTGCCGAGATGCGCGCGCACCGCGTCGTCGATCTTGTCGGGGGCGACATAGAGGTCGGCGGTCGCGTCGTCATGGACGACGGCATAGGCCAGCGCCACCGGCGTCCGGTCGACGTCCTGGCCGCGAATGTTGAATGCCCAGGCGATCGAATCGAGCGCGGAGAGCACCGCCGCGTCGGCACCCTTCGCGGTCAGCCAGTCGGCGATGTCGGCGCGCTTGGCGGCCGAGGACTTGCCGGTCAGCTCGTCGGGCTGCACCACCAGCCGAGCCTTGGACGGCGCCGGCCGGTCGGGCCAGATGGCGTCGACCGGATTGGTGTCGACCGCGACCAGCTCGGCGCCCTTCGCCGCAAGCGCCTTGCGCGCCGCCGTCACCCAGCCCTTGGTGTGCAGCCAGGGATCATAGCCGATCCGCCCGCCGCCGGGGGCGTGCTCCTCCAGCCAGGCGGCAACGCTGGTCTGCGGCACCGACTGGTAGCTCCAATGCTTGCCGTCGACCTGCTCGCGCACCTGCAGCGTGTAGCGCCCGTCGACGAAGATCGCCGCCTCGGCCGGCAGCACGACCGCCGAGCCGGCCGACCCCTGGAAGCCGGTCAGCCAGGCGAGCCGCTGCGCATAGGCGCCGACATATTCGCTCATATGCTCGTCGGTCAGCGGCACGACGAAACCGTCCAGCTTCCGGCGCGCCAGTTCCTCGCGGAGCGCCTTGAGCCGATCTTCATGGGTGGACATGGAATGGGACCTCGATGCGGATATGCGGCCAAGATAGGCGCGGGCGATGGTGGCGGCAACGCCTTCCCCCTTCCCGCCGGGGACGGCGCTATTCCGCCGGTTGCGCCTCGGCCAGCGCCTTGCGGTGCTTGCGGGCCTCGACGACATAGGCGGCGACGCCCTTCTGGTTGCCGGCCATTTCCTCGGGCGACAGGTCGCGCATGTAGCGCGCCGGGCGGCCGCTCCAGAGCTGGCCGCTCGGGATGCGCTTGCCCGGCGTCAGCATCGCGCCGGCGGCGAGCATCGCGTCCGATTCGATCACGCAGCCGTCCATCACCACCGCGCCGAAGCCGACGAACGAGCGGTCGTGCAGCGTGCAGCCATGGACCATCGCCATATGGCCGATCAGCACGTCGTCGCCGATCACGGTCGGATGGGTGTGGGCGGATATATGGATGACGCTGCCGTCCTGGACGTTGGTCCGCGCGCCGATGCGGATGTAATTGCCGTCGCCGCGCACGACGACATTGTACCACAGGCTCGATTCCGCCCCGATCACGACGTCGCCGATCACCCGCGCGCCGGGCGCGACGAAGGCGCTGGCGTCGATCGTCGGGGTGATGCCCTCATAGGTCAGGATGGTGGGTGCGTCGCTCATCATGGTCTTTCGATGCTGTAGGTGACATGGGCTTTCAGCCGCTCCTCGAGGCCAGGGAGCGGATGATCGAAGTCGAGATCGTGGCGCCGGCTCATGCCCAGCCGCTCCATCAGCCCCCAGGAACGGACATTGGCGGGCACGGTGATCGCCCAGACGGCGTCGGCGTCGAGATGGCGCCAGGCCCAGTCGAGCGACGCCTGCGCCGCCTCGCGCGCATAGCCCTGCCCCCAATAGGCCCGGGCGAGCCGCCAGCCGGTCTCGATCCGGCCCTCGATCGGCGTTCCCGCCGCCCCCGGCTTCAATCCGCAAAAGCCCATGAAGGCGCCGTCGTCGCGCCGCTCGATCGCCCAGAAGCAATAGCCGTGCGCGTCGAGGAAGGCGTTCTGGCGCTCGATCGCCTGCGCGACATCGTCGGCCGTCATCGGCGGGCCGAGAAACTCCATCACCGCCGGGTCGTTGCCCATCGCGGCGAAGGGCGCGGCGTCGCTTTCTCGCCAGCCGCGCAGGACCAGCCGGTCGGTCGCGATCATGCGCCCATCAGGCGCGCCGCGTGCAGCGCATGGTAGCTCAGCACGCCCGACGCGCCGGCCCGCTTGAACGCCATCAGCGTCTCCAGCACCATCGCGTCGCGATCGGCGGCGCCGGCGGCGACCGCCAGCTCGATCATCGCATATTCGCCGGACACCTGATAGGCGAACACCGGCACCTCGAACCGCTCCTTCACCAGGCGGACGATGTCGAGATAGGGCAGGCCCGGCTTCACCATCACGCTGTCGGCGCCCTCGGCTAGGTCGAGCGCTACCTCGCGCAGCGCCTCCTCGGCATTGGCGGGGTTCATCTGGTACCCCTTCTTGTCGCCCTTGAGCAGACCGCGCGTGTCGACCGCGTCGCGGAACGGGCCGTAGAAGGCGGAGGCATATTTGGCCGCATAGGCCATGATCTGCACGTCGACATGGCCGCCGGCCTCGAGCGCTTCGCGGATCGCGCCGACCCGGCCGTCCATCATGTCCGACGGGGCGACGATGTCGCTGCCCGCCTCGGCCTGGACCAGCGCCTGGCCGACCAGCACTTCCTTGGTCGGGTCGTTGAGGACATGCCCCTCGGCGTCGACCAGGCCGTCATGGCCATGGGTGGTGTAGGGATCGAGCGCGACGTCGGTCAGCACGCCGATGTCGGGCACCGCGTCCTTGATCGTGCGGATCGCCCGGCACATCAGATTGTCGGGGTTGAGCGCCTCGCGCCCGTCGTCGCTGCGCCGGTCGCGCGGCGTGTTCGGGAACAGCGCCAGGCAGGGAATGCCGGCGTCGCGCGCCTCCTCCGCCCGCGCCGCGATCTGCGCCAGCGGCCACCGCGACACGCCCGGCAGCGACGCGATCGGCTCGACCTCGTCGCCATTGGCGATGAACAGCGGCCAGATCAGGTCGGCGGGGGTGAGGACATTCTCGGCGAAGAGCGCGCGGCTCCAGCCATGGCGGCGCGGGCGGCGCAGGCGGAGTGCGGGAAAGGCGGGCTGAGTCATGGGCGCTGCTTTAGCGGGTGGGGCGAGCCGGTGCAAAGGCGTGACGTCCCCTTTTGCATGACGAGCGAGGCTATGCATCCGAAACGATCGTGGCGCGTTGATCCTTCCGCATGACCCAACCGGCCTCCCCGCCCCGCCCCGCGATCCTGATCGTCAATGCCCTGTCGCGACAGGGGCGCAAGCAGTTCGACGTCGCGCGCGACAAGCTGCGCGCGGCGGGGATCGAGCTGACCGACGCGGTCGCGATCGATCGGCCCGGCACGCTGGAGACGGTCGTCGCCGAGGCGATGGCGAAGAAGCCGGCGAT
This sequence comes from Rhizorhabdus histidinilytica, assembly GCF_900167915.1. Taxonomy (GTDB): domain Bacteria; phylum Pseudomonadota; class Alphaproteobacteria; order Sphingomonadales; family Sphingomonadaceae; genus Rhizorhabdus; species Rhizorhabdus histidinilytica. The sequence goes on from NZ_FUYM01000003.1 coordinate 124,280, forward strand.
GCTGATCGTCGGCGGCGGCGACGGATCGCTGTCCTGCGCGGTCGACCATCTGGTCGGCACCGACACGATCTTCGCGCCGCTGCCGCTCGGCACCGCGAACAGCTTCGCCCGGTCGCTGGAGATCCCGCTCGATCTCGACGGCGCGATCGACGTGATCGCGAACGGGGTTCCGCGCCGCATCGATCTCGGCATGATCGACGACGACTATTACTGCAACTGCGCCGCGATCGGCCTGTCGACCAAGATCGGCGGACAGATTCCACCGCTGCTCAAGAAGAGCCTCGGCCGGCTCGGCTATCTGATCTGGGCGACCTGGCAGTCGATGAAGTTCAAGTCCTTCCGGCTGGTCGTCACCCATGACGGCGTGCGCGAGGAGCTGGACGTGCTGGAGGTGCGGATCGCCAACGGGCCCTATCATGGCGGGGTCGAGCTGGTCGACGCGGCGGATCCGCAGAGCGGCGAGATCGTCGTGCAGGCGGTGGTCGGCCGCTCACCCGCGCAGCTCGGCTGGAGCTGGTTCACCAGCTGGCTGCGGCTGCGTGCGCGCAAGGACACTACGGTCGAATATCGCGGCCGTGCGATCGGCGTCGAGACGACCCCGCCGCAGAAGGTCTCGATCGACGGCGAGGTGCTGGCGCGGACGCCGTTCACCGCGCGGATAGCAGCCGGCGCCGTGCAGGTGATGACACCCCGCACGACGGGATGACGGCGCTTCAGGCCGTGGCGTGCTCGGCGCGTTCGGCCTGCTCGACCAGCGCGCTCTTCTTCCAGCCGCCCTGTCGATAATAGGCCCAGGTCAGCGCGGTGGAGACGATCGATCCGACCGGAAAGGCCCACCACAGCGCGTCGAAATGCAGCCAGGGCTGCGCGAACAGGGCGAAACCGAGCCTGCAGACGAACAGGCCGACGATCATGATGATCAGCGGCATCAGCACGATGCCGTTCGCCCGGATGGTGCCGAGCAGCACCATCGTCGCGCCGGAGAAGAGGAAGCTCCAGCTCGCCAGCAGATGGATGCGCTCCGCCACCCCGATCGCCGGGCTCCCCGCACCGAGGAACAGGCCCAGCACATGATCGTCGACCAGCGTCAGCAACGCGATCAGGACGCCGGTCATCAGGAAATTGTAGAGCAGGCCGATATTGGTGATCGATCCCAGCCGGTCCCAGCGCCCGGCGCCGATATTCTGCGCCGCCATCGCGCTGACCGCCGACGCCACCGCCATCGACGGCATCTGGATATAGTTCCAGAGCTGGAAGGCGACGCCATAGGCGGCGGTCACGATCACGCCGGCCTGGTTGACCAGCCCGACCATCACCAGCGCCGCGGCGGTGAGCACGAACATCTGCAGGCCCATCATCATGCCCTTGCCGAAGATCAGGCGGATGAGCGCGGGGCCGGGCAGCAGATAGGCGAGCTCGCGGCCGCGCAGGCGGATCGGCAGGTCGCGCCAATAGACGACGGCCAGCATGCCGATCGTCGAGACCGCGTTGGCGATCAGCGTCGCCATCGCCGACCCGACGATCCCCATTTCGGGGAAGGGACCGATCCCGGCGATGAAGAAGGGATTGAGCCCGGCATCGAGGATGATGCCGACGATCATGAACCAGAGTGGCGTCATCGCATCGCCGATGCCCCGCAGGGTCATCATCAACAGCACCATGATCGCACTGAACGGCAGGCTCCAGAACATCATCTTGAGATAGGCCGAGGCGAGCGGCGCCGCGTCGGCCGGGGTACCGAGCAGGTGGAGCAGCTTGTCGGTCAGCCCGATGCCGATCGCCATCATCACGACGGATATGCCGAGCAGCAGCGTCGCCGCAGCACCGACCGCGCGCCGGGCGCCGTCGACATCCCTGCGGCCCATATGCTGACCGACCAGGATCATCGCCGCCATGCTGCATCCGAACAGCGCGGAGAAGATCAGGAACAGGATGTTGCTGGCGTTCGCCGTCGCCGCGAGCGCCCGCTCACCGAGGAAGCGGCCGATCCACACCGTGTTGATCGAAGCGTTGAGCGACTGGAGGACGTTCGCCGCCAGCGTGGGGATGGCGAACAGCAGCAGGGTGCTCGCGATCGGTCCCTGCGTCAGGTCCTGCCGTCCCCCCGCCATCGCGGTCAGCCGAGGCGGGCGAGCGCGGCGCCGAGCTGCTCGGCTTCCAGGCTCTTCTCGGCATGGTCGGCCCGCGCCTTCTCCACCGCTTCGGGCTTCGCCTTCTCGACGAAGGCCGGGTTGGCCAGACGGGCGGCGAGGCTGTCGCGCTCCTTCTCGGCCGCGGCGATGCCCTTGGCGAGGCGCGCCCGCTCGGCGTCGAGGTCGATCACCCCTTCGAGCGGCAGCACATAGGTCGCCTCGTCGACGACGACCTGCGCCGCGCCGCCGGCCGGGGCATCGCCCTCGGCCAGGTCGATCCGCGCCATCCGTGCGATCGCGACCGCGTTCGCCGCGAGCCGCCGCCGGGTCTCCTCGCTGGCGCCGCGGGCATAGGCCGGCAGTCGCGCGCCCGGGGGCACGTTGAGGCCGGTGCGGGCCGCGCGGACCTCGCTCACCATGCGGATCAGCCAGTCGATCTCCTGTTGCGCCGCCGGATCGATCGCGCGCGCATCGGCCATCGGCCATGTCGCGACGATGATGTCATAGTCCCGCGTACCGAGGGCGTGCCACAGCTCCTCGGTGATGAACGGCATGAACGGGTGCAGCATGACCAGGATCTGGTCGAGCACCCAGCCCGCGACCGCGCGCGTCTCGGCCGCCTGCGCCGGATCGGCGCCCTCGGCGAGCACCGGCTTGATCAGCTCCAGATACCAGTCGCAGAAGCTCGCCCAGACGAAATGGTAGATGGTGTTGGCGGACTCGTCGTAGCGCAGGTCGGCGATGGCGAGGTCGAGCGCCTGCACCGTCTTGACCGTCTCGGCGATGATCCAGCGGTTGACCGCCAGTTCGGCCCGGGGCGGCTCGATCGACGACGAAGCGCCGATGCCGTTGCCCTGCGCGAAGCGGGCCGCGTTCCACAGCTTGGTCGCGAAGTTGCGATAGCCCTCGACCCGCTTCTCATCGAGCTTGATGTCGCGGCCCTGGCTCTCCATCGCGGTCAGGGTGAATCGCAGCGCGTCGGCGCCGTACTTGTCGATCAGGCCCAGCGGATCGACCGTGTTGCCCTTCGACTTCGACATCTTCGACCCGTCCGCCGCGCGGACCAGCCCGTGCAGGTAGAGGGTGCGGAACGGCACCTCGCCCATGAAGTGCAGGCCCTGCATGATCATGCGGGCGTCCCAGAAGAACAGGATGTCGAAGCCCGAGATCAGTACGTCGTTGGGATAGTGGCGCTGGAGCTTCGAGGCCTTGCCGGCGCCGCCCGCCCGATAGGCCTCGGGCGGCTGCTGGCCGGCCTGGTCGGGCCAGCCGATCGTGCCGAACGGCCACAGCGCGGAGGAGAACCAGGTGTCGAGCACGTCGGGATCGCGGCTCAGCGCCTTGCCGCCGGCGAGCGCCGACGCGGCCGCCTCGTCCTCGGCAACGTAGACCTGGCCGTCGGCATCGTACCAGGCGGGAATCTGGTGCCCCCACCAGAGCTGGCGCGAGACGCACCAGGGCTGAATGTTTTCCAGCCAGTTATAATAGGTCTTGGTCCAGCTTTCCGGGACGACCTTGATCGCGCCCGAACGCACCGCTTCGAGGGCGGGCTTCGCCAGCGTCTCGGCATCGACATACCATTGGTCGGTCAGCCAGGGCTCGATCACCGCGTTGGAACGGTCGCCATAGGGCGTCTGGATGACGCGGTCCTCGACCTTCTCCAGCCGGCCCTCGGCCTCGATCGCCGCGACCACCTTCTTGCGCGCCTCGAAACGGTCGAGGCCGAGATAGTCAGCCGGGATCAGTCCGTCGGCGGTCTGGACGACCTTCGCCTCGGCATCGAGCATGTTGAGCATCTCGGCCGGCTTGAAGCCGGCGCGCTTGCCCACCTCGAAATCGTTGAAGTCGTGGCCCGGGGTGATCTTCACCGCGCCTGATCCCAGCTCCGGATCGGCATGCTCGTCGGCGACGATCGGGATCAGCCGGCCGGTGATCGGCAGCTTGACCGACTTGCCGATCAGCGCGCGATAGCGGCCATCTTCCGGATTCACCGCCACCGCCATGTCGGCGAGCATCGTCTCAGGCCGGGTCGTGGCGACCGAGATCGCGCCCGATCCGTCGGCGAGCGGATAGGAGAAGTGCCAGAAGCTGCCCTGCACCTCCTTGGTCTCGACCTCCAGGTCGGAGATCGCGGTCTTGAGGCCTGGGTCCCAGTTGACCAGGCGCTTGTCGCGATAGAGCAGGCCTTGGTTGTAGAGGTCGACGAACACCTTGAGGACCGCCTTCGAGAAGCCCTCGTCCATGGTGAAGCGCTCGTTCGCCCAGTCGCACGACGCGCCAAGCCGGCGGAGCTGGCGGGTGATCGTGCCGCCGCTCTCCTCCTTCCACTCCCACACCTTGGCGATGAACTGTTCGCGCGTGAAATCGGTGCGCTTCCGCCCCTGGGCGTTGAGCTGCCGCTCGACCACCATCTGGGTGGCGATGCCGGCATGGTCGGTGCCGACCACCCACAGCGCGTCCTTGCCCTTCAGGCGGGCGTGACGGATCAGCACGTCCTGCAGCGTGTCGTCGAGCGCATGGCCGATGTGCAGGCTGCCCGTGACGTTGGGCGGCGGGATCACGATGGTATAGGGCTCGGCCTCCGGCCGTTCCGGGCGGAACAGGCCGTTGTCTTCCCAATGGGCATACCAGCGCGCCTCGATGGCAGCGGGGTCGAAGGTCTTGTCGATCGTCATGATGGCGCCGGCTTTAGCGGGGGAAGCGGGAGCCGCGCCACTGATTTGTAAGCGCGTCACTTACAAAAGCCGTCATGCTGAACTTGTTTCAGCATCCACCGTGCCACAAGCCGCGACAGTGCGGATGATGGGTAGATGCTGAAACAAGTTCGGCATGACGGTTTCGGGCTAAGCGAAGCTCACTTCCCCTTGGTGTGCTTGTCCATCCAGCCGAGCACCTCGCCGTACCACTGGATGCTGTTCTTCGGTTTCAGGATCCAGTGGTTCTCGTCGGGATAGACCACCAGCCGCGATTCGATGCCGCGGCGCTGGGCGGCGGTGAAGGCGGCGATCCCCTGGGTATAGGGGATGCGGAAGTCCTTCTCGCCGTGGAGGACGAGCATCGGCGTCTTCCAGGCGGTGACGTGGTTGACCGGGTTCCACTTCTCGTAGTTGGCCGGGACCTCGAAATAGGGGCCGCCATGCTCCCATTCGTCGAACCACAGCTCCTCGGTCTCATAGGCCATGGCGCGCGCGTCGAAGACGCCGGCATGGGTGACGAGGCACTTGAACCCGTCGGGCCAGTTGCCTGCGATCCAGTTCATCATATAGCCGCCATAGGAGCCGCCCGCCGCGCAGGCGCGGTTGCCGTCGAGCCAGCCATATTTCGCGGTCACCGCCGCGAAGCCGAGCTTGAGGTCCTCGAGCGGCTTGCCGCCCCAGTCCTTGTTGATCGCATCGGTGAAGGCCTGGCCGTAGCCGGTCGACCCGTGGAAATCGACCATCACCGCGCCATAGCCGGCGCCCGCGAACAGCGCCGGGTTCCAGCGATAGGACCAGCCGTTGCCGAAGCTGCTCTGCGGGCCGCCATGGACCAGGAACGCCATCGGCGCCTTGGCGCCCTCGGCCAGCCCGGCGGGCTTCATCACATAGGCCCAGACGGTGTCGCCGTTGGCGCCCTTGAAGCTGACATGCTCGACGCTCGGCATGTCGATGCCGGCGAGCTTGTCCTTGTTGACCCAGGTCAGGCGGGTCGGCTTGCCGCCGGCCCTGACGCCCGTGCCTGCGTAGAAGTCGGACGGGGCGGTGAGGCTGTTCAATGTATAGACATAACCCTTCGGCGTCGCGAGGACGCCGGCCGCCGTGCCCTCCCCGGTCAGCCGGGTCGGCTTGCCGGTGGCGACGTCGACCGCGAACACCGCATCGTCGCCGGCGTCCTGCGCCGTCGCGTAGAGCGTCTTTCCGTCCTTGCTCCATGCGAGGCTGCCAACCGAGCGGTCCCAGCCCTCGGTCAGCGCGCGGACCTCGCCGGTGGCGAGGTTGCGGAGCTGGATCACCTGCCGGTCGGCCTCGTAGGTCGGCCGCTTCATCGCGACATAGGCAAGCCACTTGCCGTCGGGGGAGACGGTCGGCAGCGTGTCGGTGCCCTGGTTGGCCCTGGTCAGGTTGACCGGCGCCGCCGATCCGTCGGCAGGCGCCGCGAAGATGTCGAGGTTGGTCGACAGCGGCTCGGTCATTCCCGCCTCGCGCAGGGTGAAATAGACGGTCTTGCCGTCCTTGCTCCAGGCGATCTCACTGCCGTCGCCGAACGGCTTGGACGGCGTATCGCCGACCAGCGCGCCGCCGATCGCGACGCCGTCGCCGGTCGCCTTGCCGCCCGCGAGCGGCAGGACGAAGATCTGCGACCGCTGGCCGTCGCTCCACGTATCCCAGTGGCGGACGAAATAATGGTCGTAGGTGCGGGCGCTGCCGCCGTCCTTGCTCGCGGCCTTGTCGGCGAGCGACGTGGCGCCGACCGGGCGATCGGCCCAGACGAGCAGCTTGTCGCCGGTCGGCGCGATCCGGAAGCCGCCGACGTCCTGGTCTGCGACCAGCTCGGGCGCGCCGCCCGCGATCGCGACCCGCCACACGGCCGACTTGCCGCCATTGTCGGCAGTGAAGAACACCCATTGGCCGTCGGGCGAGAAGGCCGGGCCGGACTCGCTCTTCGCCGGATCGGCGGCGAGCTTCTCGGGAACGGCGCCCTTGCGCGACAGGTCGAGCCGCCACAGGTCGGTACGGCCCTTGTTCGCGGCCATGTCGGTCTCGCGCTGGTCCCAGACCAGCCAGCGGCCGTCCGGCGACACGTCGGCGCCGCCGATGCGCGAGAGGGAGACGACGTCGTTGATGGTGAGCGGGCGGGCCTGCGCCGCAGCGCCGAGACCCGCGATCAGGCCAATGGCCAGAAGCGATGTTTTCTGCATGACGAGGGCCTAGACCAAAATGGTCCCGCTCGCCAAGACTGTATCAGGCGACTGGTACAGCCGGTCCGATCACCCTTTCGAAATCAGCCCTTGTCGGTCATCCGCCGGATCTCGGCCTGGACGAGCCGCTCGACCATGTCGGGCAGGTTGCGCTCGATCCAGTCGGCCAGCATCGGCTGCAGCATCTCCCGCACCAGCGCGTCTAGGGTGACGTCGCCGCCGGTCGCGCGCGGCGCGGGCGTGCGGGGCAGCAGGTCGCGCGGTACAGGGCGCGGCGCCGGCTCGGGCATCTCCGCCTCGGCCTGGCGCAGCCGCTCGACCGCGCGCTGGACCGGCGCCGGAGCGGCCGCCGGGGCCGGCGCGGCCTGGGGCGCAGGCGTCGGCGCGTGCTGGCGCGCCTGGAAGGTCTCGGGCACCCGGTCGGTCAGTTCGAGGATCGAATCGGGCGGGGTCGGATCGGCACGCCGCGGCCAGGGCGGCGCGGGATCGCCGGACGCGACGCGCGGCGGTTCGGGCGGAGGCTGGACCGGCGGTGTCATCGCCGCGGCGGCCGGCCTCGGCGGCGCGGGATCGTCGTGGATGATTCGCTTGATGGAAGCCAGGATATCTTCCATCGACGGTTCGGGACGCGGATCGGCCATGCGCCGAATATAGGCTATTTCGCCGGGCTTTCCACCAGGCTGTGCGAAGGAACCGCCGAAACGCTCGGCTCCTTCAGGGTCGAGGTTGCGACCGGTTTCGGCCGGGGATCGCTGTCCCAATCCCAGATGCGGCCATGGACCCGCCGGTAGTTGGCGACCGGATCGTAGAGCGCGCCGCCGTCGAGGCCGAGGTCCTTCGCCTGCGCGCGCCCCATCGCCGCGATCAGCGCGAAGCCGGCGACATAGGCGTCGCGCTTCGCGGAGACGAGCGCCGAGCGCGAGTTGAGCAGTTCCTGCTCGGCATTGAGCACGTCGAGCAGGTTGCGGTTGCCGACGCTCTGCTCGGCACGCACGCCTTCGAGCGCCAGCTCGTTGGCGGACACCGCCACCTGCGAGGAGTCGATCACACCGAGGGCGGCCTCATAGCGGGCGAAGGCGACCCGCGCGTCGGCGATCACCGCCCGCTCGATCGCGGTTTGGTTCTCGATCGCCTGGCTCTTGCGTGCCTGCGCCTGGCGGACCTGCGCGGCCGGCCCGCCGCCCTGGTAGATCGGAACCTGGAGCTGCAGGCTTACCGTCGCGGTCTTGTCGACCTGGCGGACGCCGGCCGCACCGCCGGCAAGCGTGCCGCGATAGTCGACATAATCGCCGGTGCCGACCGCGTTGAGGCGGGGCATGCGCGACGCCTCGGCGACGCCGATGTCATATTCGGCGGCGCGGGTCGCCTGTCGAGCGGAGGCAAGGTCGGGATTGTTGGCAACGGCGATGTCGACCGCATCCTCGGAGGTCGCCGGCAGCCCCGGCAGTGCCGGCGGCGTTTCGAGCGCGTCGGGGAATTTGCCGACCACCTCGAGATATGTCTGGCGGCTCGCGTCGAGCTGCGCCTGCGCGGTGCGGAGATTGGCGCGCGCACCGGCAAGGCGCGCCTCGGACTGGGCGACGTCGGTGCGGGTCAGGTCGCCGACTTGGAACCGGTCCTGGCTCGCCTGGAGGTTGGTCTCCAGCACCTTCACATTGCCGGCATTGAGGTCGACGATCGCGGTGTCGCGGATCACGTCCATATAGGCTGCGACCGCCTGGGTGAAGACGTTGCTCTCGGTCGCCTGGAGGCCGGCACGGCCCTGCTCCACCCGCGCCTTCGCCGCACGGATCGAATTGCGGACGAAGCCGCCCTGGTAGATCGGCACCGACACCGTCGCCGATCCGCCGAGCGAACGCTTCGGCTGGGTGAAGGCGTTGGCCGAGCGCTTGACGAACTCGTTGTAGGAGCCGGTGGCGCTCACGTCGGGCAGGCCCTGGGCGCGGGCGATGCCGACATCCTCGTCGGTCGCGCGCAGGCCGGCGCGGGCGCCGGTCAGCGTCGGATTGGTCTGATAGGCGAGGCCCAGCGCTTCGCGCAGCGTATCGGCCGCCGCCGGCGTGCCGAGACCGACCGACACCAGCGCTGCGACAGACACACTCCAGCGGCCGGCGGCCGCTCCGCGAAGCTTGCGTTTCACCTGATTTCCATCCCTGTCAGAAGCTGAAGGCGGCGGGCACCCCGAACCCCGGCAGCACGGCGGCATCGGCATCGGCGAAGGCCGTGGCCCCGAAGCCGCCACCCGCACGCACCCCCGACACCAGCCGGGAGACACCATTGTCGATCAGCGCGCCGACCAGCCGGCCGCCATCGGCGAGCTGGTCGATCAGCGCTTGCGGAATCTGCTCGACCGCACCGTCGATCACGATCAGCGAATAAGGAGCGCCCTTCTTGCTGCCGGAGGCCGGCGGCGCCTTGACCCAGGTCACACCGGGAACGGCCGCCTTGCCGGCCGCGAGCAGATCGACATCCTCCTCGACAGCGACGACTCTGGCGCCGAGCTTTTCGAGCAGCGCGGCGGTGTAGCCGGTCGCCGCGCCGACGACGAGCACCGTCTCCCCGGGCGCGACCTGCGCCTCGGTAAGCAGGCGGCCCGTCACCATCGGCGGATTGAGCGCGCGGCCCGGCGCGATCGGCAGCGGCAGGTCGGCATAGGCGATCGCCGCCTTGTCGGCCCCGACGAAACGCTCGCGCGCGACCTCACCCATCGCCGCGACGACGCGCGGATCGTTGACGCCGGTGGTGCGGAGCTGGCTCACCACCATGGCATGGCGCATTTGCTCGAAATTCTGTTCGGTCACTGGCTCTACCCGCCTCTGGTGTCTTAGACATACAATACAGTTGAAAGTGCTTCAAGGCTTTATCGCGTCGCCTCATCGCCGCCAAGCGCGATCTCCGGCGTGCATGGCCCGTCCTTCGCCGTCGGCGGGCTTCGTGTCGATGTCGGTTGACATTCCCTCGCCCTGCCGCCATTTCCCGCGCCCACACCGGCCCGATGGCGGAGTGGTTACGCAGAGGACTGCAAATCCTTGCACGCCGGTTCGATTCCGGCTCGGGCCTCCACCCCTTTCGAATTATGCAACATTCTCAACCCCTTCCTGGGGGCCAATGTCTAACCCTGTTTCGAGGTTAGACATTTCCCATTGTGAAACCTTGGTGATTGCGGAGTCTGCAAGCTTCGCTTGATTGGCCGCAGCGGTGTACCTAGCCACCTCTTCGTCGCGGGTATGGCCGGATACGGCCTTCATGGTCTGGTTGCCCATCTCGAGCTCAGCCATGCGGCGCATCATCGCCTTGCGGAGACCATGGGCCGAGCAATGACGTAGGTCCGCCTCATTGCACCACTGGCGCATCTTGTTGCCGAACCCCTTCCGGGTGAACGGCTTTCCCCATGCATTGACGAGATAGCACATCTCACCAAGCGAACCCGCCGGCATCGAGCTGATTGCGCGGAGAAGCTGGGGCGCGACCTTGATACGTAGATCCTTGCCATTCTTCGACTGCGAGATGTTGAAGCGACCATCCTTGATGTGCTGGCGACCGAGATGCATCGCATCGATCCCGCGCTGGTCCGTCCAGAGCAGCAGCTCCATCGCCAGGCGGGCCTTCGTCCCCAGAGCGTGCCGCTTACGGTATTGTTCGATCTCGTCTTCGGTCCAGGTATGGAATCCCTTGGACTTTTGACCAGCCGCCACCTTGACGCGCTCTGATTGTGAGGCCGGATTCACGGTGATCATCTTGGCCTTAATGCAATAGTCGAAGAAGCGGATCAGCTCCTTTCGCAGCTTGCGGGCGGCTTCAATGCCCCCCTCCCATTTTCCATCGACCTTCACCTTCTGGCGCTTTTCACCCACGATCACGTCGATCACCTCGAAATCGCAATCTACGAGCATGCACGGGCCATTTGGCCCATTGCCGTAGCGATCGCGAAACTTGGTCAAGATGGCGGTGATCTTGGCCTGGGTCGTTGGCGTCGGCCCGAGACGCGACGGGACGCTGATATAGCGGGTCACAGCTTCGGCGATCGACCCCGGCACGGTCCGCGCGACAGCCCGTTCCTTGCTGTCAACCTTCCCGGCCATGCACGTCTGATATTCGATCCGGAAAGCCTCGGTGCCAAGCGGAGCGTCGAAATAGTGGCTCTCGAAACCCTTCCTGCGAAAGCGGAGCCATTCCTTGCCGTGCCGGTCGGAGAAGGCGGTTACATATTTCGGGAGAAAGCGACGTTTAGCCATGTTTCAGGTGATCCATCGATCCGCGCCGCGCAGAGGGCGCTACCGATTCCGACGAGACCACGATTCGACCGTCAGGTGCAATCTCAACTCGCCCCACACGCATGCCCGCCTTCTCGCAGCCCTTCACGGCGCGAGTGACGTCCTCCTGCTTGAAGCGAGCAAAGGCAGACACCTATCCCCTCCCACCGTAGATGATGACCGCATCCTCATGGCCGATCCGCTCGAGCGCGGCGTCGAGCGCCTGGCCTGCGGTGTCGGCATGGCGTTGCATATCCCGCGGACCGAAGGACCAGACGACGCGAGCACCGGCCGGCTCAATGTGGATGCGCCGGCGCGCATCGGCGGCGGGCCAGGTGAGGAGCGGATTGGCCATCACCGCTCCCCCTTGCCGCTGCGCGCGAGGGCGGCTGGGACAAGGTCGTTCGGACGATCAGGCCGGTTGACGTAGAAGCCGTCCGTCAGCCCCAGAGACCGGTTGTTGCGGGGCCAATCTTCCGAGACGGAGACGTTGATCCCGCCGCGCTCGCAGCCTTGCAAGCCCGCCACCCACAAGGGCTGATCGCGCCACTCGCCATATTCCTTCAGGAAATGTTCCGATGCGCGGACCTCATCGCCGATGCGCGGCTGCCATCCATCCACCTCGCCCGAGGACTTTGCGTTTTCTGCGGGGTGGTCGGGGGCGACATCGTCGAACGGGATCACCCGCCACGCGTCCTCATCTTCGGCATGGACCGATTCGGCATCGATCCGGCGCGCATAGCGGGTCGCCATCTTCGGATCAGCGGTCCAGGCGGGACCGCAGCTCTCCCAGCACCGGAACCTCGCGCCATCGGCAGAAGCCACGATCCAACCGAGTTCGCCGAGCGCTTCACGATCTCCGACCTTCGCACCCGCCCCACCGCCGGAAGCGCCTCGGAGGGCTTCGAGAACGATCGGCATGACGGCATCTAGCTGCCATTCCGTCAGCGTTCGTTCGCCCTTATAGCCTTGCGTCACTCCCGGATCGGAAATGGCTGATCCGAGCTTCTTTCGAAGCGCCCGCGCCTGCTCATCCCTGGACATCGTTCTTCTCCATGAGGTGCTGGCGGAGGGCGAGGCCGCGCGGGGTAAGGCGATCTATGGGAGAATATGCGCCGGGCTGATGTTCGCAGCGGCAAAGCCCGAAATATCGCATCCTGACCACATCATGCGGTTCGATATTGAACGTCGCGATGCCCCCGTAAACCAGTCGGTCGTCACCCATGCGGATCACCAATGCACGCAAGTCGGCATCTAACCGCCCCGCAATCGCCGCAACGTCGGGCGCATTATCTTCGCTCATTGGTCGGCTCCGGGGGATATAGGCTTTGCGACGATGCCTAGACCGCCGTCGGCCGCGTGGTGCAGCGCCTTGATCGCGACAGGGCCGGCCGCCCAGAGACAAGTTCCAGTTCCCGGCGACAACCCTAGGGATCCATCGGGTCGCACGAACTTGATCTTGGGCGTGAACAGCACGATATCCGCGCGCCGCCACGCCTCTCTAAACCAAGGCGCCGATGTGCGATCAGGCGTAAGCGCGATGCCGTTGCCATGGTCAAAAAACTTGCCGAGCCATTTACGCTTGGTCGCTTGGTGGCCGAACGGAGGGTTCATCCAGACCAGTCCCGACCATTGCTTTTCAAGGCTGCGATCGGAGATGAAGCTGTTCGCCGGGACCGCGATGTGCGTCCGATCGACAGGGCATGCCACATCGAGGTCGAACCGCACGCCCAGCGCCTCGAAGATATATGGCGGCGTGTACCATTCCTCGCTTTCGCCAGCAGCTTCGTAGGCGCCCATCACTCGCCGCCCTTCGCGCTCTGGCGGATGGCTGCGGCGATACACTTAGATGTGGTGTAGAATCGTCCTTCCTGCGAATAATCAGCATGATGTCGCCCTAGGCGTCGCTGAGCTTCATGAAACTTCGTCGCTATGTCGTCCGCAATCTTCGCGCACCGCTCGCGCTCGGCTGCTACGGCCTGCTCCACCGTCTCCGCTGACGCCGGTTGTGGGGTGGATGCGAGGGCGGCTAAAACACGGCGTGCCATCTCACGCGCAACGGGGGCATCGATCCAGAACGACCGGCCATCCGGCATCTCGTAGGCGCCGCCGATTGCGGTTTCGATCGTTCTCTCGTCAGCCATTGCGCTGCTCCTGCAAGAGGCGAATTGCTATGTTTGCGGCGATCACCGGCAAGTCGTTTTGGGCAGGCGTGCCGTCGACCTTTCTCCACCATTTGTGGGCGGTCATCCCATTGCGCATTTCTCGCAAAACCCGGTGGAAACTGAAGTCCGGACGATCCTCCCCGCTCAGTGCCGCCTCATCCGTTACAGGCGAGGGGGTGGCGAGCTTTTGAGGCAGGCCGACCTTAACAGAGGTGGCGTTGAACTTGGTGATTGTTGCCGCCTCTAAGTCGATATTTCTGCGACGTGCCAACTTGTCGAGACAAATAAGAACGTCAGCACACTCATCTGCAAAAGCTGCTGGCTCAGCACGCGAACCTCGCCATCCCCGTTCCTCACGTTCGAATTTTTTGACGATATTGAGAAGCTCACCGACTTCACCGCCAAGCTCGATGGCATCGAACATGATACCGGCGTCGTTGCTCCGTGTCAGATAAGGATGTGGCCGGGTGAAACTGTGCGGTTGAACTTGGAAGGGAGGGGCGCAGTTGAGCGTTTCAGGTTGATCTGATCCGCAATGTTCACAGAGCATGACAGGTTCTTGTGCCCAAGCTTCGTAGCGCTCGGCGTTGACCCTCCGTAATTGTGCCAAAAACCCTTCACTCGCCCTCGCGGTATCGGTGGGGCGCTGCATGTGGTCGCGTTCGAAGCGGGCGAAGGCTTGAACGAGATCGTGACTGGGCCGCGCTTTGACATGCCCCATCGCGAAGAGTGGAACCTTGTCATAGATGTGTTGTGCTGCATCAATATGCCGCTGCTCCACGACGATCTCCGCCGCGCGGGTGGGGTCGGTGGTCATGCTTCACCACCTTTCGCACCAACCAGCCCTCTCATGGGCTTTGTCGTAGAGTCCCTCACCCCATTCAGCGGCAGCAGTCAGCAGCCCGTCGGCCGTGGGGCTGAACAACATCTGAGTGTTGTAATAGCCCCACGAGAATGAGACGTGGCCGCGCTTCGTTGGTTCGAAGACCGGGACTGCGGCAATGCCGATCCAGCCCTTGAGATCGCGCCGAAAAGCGGAGGCCATGAGCTCTTCGAACGCGTCGTGGGCGCCGTCGAAAAGTTCATCCAGCTCGCCGTCGTCCCAATTCTCGATCAGCGACTTGACCGCCTCAGGCAAACCTTCGTCGCCCGCCATCTCAAAGGCGTCGCGAAGTTCTCTCGGAGCGGGGCCGACAGGGAAGGGCCACATCTGCTCGATGCGGACATTGGCTTCCCAAAGGCGATCGTAGATGCATACTGCTTCATCAGCCACGGCTGGCCTCCTTCAGTCGGTTGAGGTGGAAGCGGAGGGATTCGGTGGGGGTTGTCACGCCGAGATTTCCTCGACCACCGGCCAGCGCCGCCCGTAATCCGGGAGCGCCTCGCCGAGCATCACGGCCTTCGCGTGAAGTTCCAGCATCTGTTCGATTGCCGGGCCGACGCCGCTGACCTGGAAGCTGCGGCCATCGCGGACGATCTGGGTCATGCCGGGGTACTGCGCCGTCGCGGGCACGGTGCGGTCGGTGGCGGGGTCGGTCATGCCGGCATCCCGTCGTGCTGGACGCCGTCGAGCAGCCGGCCGGCGGCTTTTTTGCCATAGCGGCGCATTTCGCCGTGTTGATGGCCGGGCGGCGAGAAGGACCAACCGTTCGCATAGAGGATTGCCCCCTCGGTGCGGCCAAGATGGGCTCCGCGCTCTTCGCGCTCATCAGCCCATTCCCCCCACTGCTTGAACAGGAAGGGCACGCCGGCCGCCGCGCACTGATCGCGCAGGCTCCGCGCCCAATCGGGATGCATCGGCCGGGCGCCGGGGCCGCTCTCGCCACCGACGATGATCCAGTCGAGCGCCGGCCCACGTCCGCGCTCGCCCAGCTCGTCGAAGCCGCCGCCTGTCAGCGCGTTGAGATGGACGCTCGATGCGAGCCCGATATCAGTCAGATCTACCGGCCCCAGCAGCGGCTCCATCGACAGGAAAACGCGACGGACGCCGAGTTGCGCCTTGGTCGCCAGCAGCTTCGGGATATCTCGGTCGGCTTCGGCCTGGTTGACGATCGTCGCGCCGAGCCAGACGTTATCGGGCACATACCAGCGACCATTGCCCGCGATCGCGCCGTCGCGCTGGATCATGCCGACGACATTGCCGATCCGCTTGCTCAGCAGCAGCCAGTCGAGATGCGGCGTCGTGCGGATCAGCTCGAAGAGATCCTGACGCCACGCCGGGTCGACCTCATTGTCGAACACGTCGGCGAGGCTGGAGCAGAACACGCGATAACGGATGCCGAGCTTCGCGGCCCGCGCATTCCAGCGGCGCGGCTGCTTCCACGTCGATGCGGCCGTGCGGCGTCGAGGTGCGCCCGCGCCCCACTTCACGCCCAGGCGCGCCGTCGCCAGCGTCTCGGCATAGCAATGGTCGCAGCCGGGGCCGACCTTCATGCAGCCGATCCAGGGATTGAAGGTGTGGTGCGCCCACTCGATCTTTGTGTTCTCAGCCATGGGCAAACTCCATGTGACGATAGCGGGCGGCCGCGATGATCAGCTTCGCCGCCCAGATGCGGAGCTGGACCGCGTACAGGTCGATCGGGCCGAACGGCGCGGCGCGGAAGGCGGGGGGAATGGGGGCGCGGCGTGGCATTATTTGCTGGCGGCGACCCTCGCCGCCCGCTTAATGAGCTCGCTATGCTCGGCCGCAGCCGTCCGCACGCGCTCCGCCTCGTCATCGTCTAGTAGCGAGAAGTCCGCGTTCGACATCCAACTGTTAACGTCGGGCACGGTCGTCAGCGCGACGATCTCGGCGATCATGGCCTCGGCCGCGTCGACGGTGGTCTGCGCTTCGCCCATCTGCTACTGGTCGCGGCCCTCCATCGCGGCATAACCCTCACGGTCGAGGCGGGCGGCCGTCTCCTCGTCGCTCTCGTCGTCGAGGATTTCGCCCGTTTCCTGATCGTAGGCCGTCCGGCGCTCAACGTCGGGGCGAACGAGCTGCCGCGGTTGCTCGTCTTGGCGCGGCGTCACGTCACGCATCGGCATGGGGCCGAGATCACCGCCCAGCGATACCGTGCCGATCTCAGCGTCGCCTTCGGCGTAGATGCCAGCGAACCCGAACGCATATCGCCCGCACTGGATCGTCGATTTGTGCCGCAGCATCCGCGCCGGCATGTTGCGCCAGGGGTCGGTGTTCTGCTTGCACTCGCTCAGATATTCCGGGATGCGGATCGGCCGCGACCGGTCTTTCCGCCAGATCGTCGTTTCGATGGCCAGCAGCTTCCCGTTCTCGTCGGGGATATCCTTGTGCTCCATCCCGTCGAACTGCGGGTGCTCGTTGATGATCCGCAGCCACCCGTCGATCGAGACGACCGGAACGATGCCTCCGCCCTTGGCGGGATAGGCATAGATTTCCTTGGTGAGCGGGTTCAGCCGATATTCGTTGGCGACAATGACGAGCGCGGCGAACTCATCGTCGGTCGGCGAGCGATATTTCCCATTCTCCTTGATTCGGAAGACGGTGTTCATCAGCGTGCTCTTGAGACCGGTGGACGTGATGTTGAGCCGCGCGGCCATAACGTCGAGGGCCGACATGCGTTTAGTGGCCTCGATCCGCTGGACGTTCTGCTGGATCGCGTTCTCCTGCCGCTGCATGGCGGCGGCACGCGCGGGACGGTTGGTCAACTGGTTCATCGGTCAGGGTCTCCGGGGGATGGGGTCAGAACTGGACGACGGGGTCGTCGTCGCTGCGGGTGGGCTCGGCCTCGTAAACCGGCAGTTCCTCAAGCGACGCATCCTCGACGCGGCCGAGGATCGGCTTGCACGCGAACGGCGGGGCCTGGTCGCTCACCGAGACGACCTCGACGCGCTTCCACGCGGTCGGGTCGCGGTTGTCGGGCACCTTGACGATATCGCCGGGGGCGAAGGTATCATCGCCGTCGTAGCTGTAGGTATAGCTGCGGGTGTCGGCGGAGCGGAACTTGCAGGCGACGTAAACGGTCATGGTCGGGGTCTCCTCAGAAGGGAATGTCGTCGGAGGCGTCAAACCTCTCGATCACGGTCTGCTGCGTGACGATCCGGGTGACCGGCGCGAGCACGCAGAATTTCTTGCCGGGGTTCTCACGCGAGAGGCGCTTCGCCTCTTGCTCGGCTTGATATTCTCTGTCGTGCTTGCGGGTCGGCGAGGCGCCGTCCTCGCACCAGACGACGTAGAAAGGCGGGATGGGCGGGCCGGCCATCAGCGGATCGCAATCCCGGTCTCGGCGAAGATGCGGACACCCTTCATCTCGCGCGTTCCGCTGCGGACCTGCGCTGCGATCACCTTGTCGATCGCCTCGATGACCTTGGCGTGCTTGAGGATGCTGTCGGGCAACTGGCGGACGCTGATGATCTCATGCTTCCACGTCGTGGTGCGCGAGACCTTGGCACCAAAGTCGCCCTGGGCGATGGGGCCGGCATTGGTGGTCACCTCGACCGCGACCTCGACGGTCTCGGCCTGGACCTCAACGACCGTAGCCTCGCGCGCCTCGGCGGCGGCGCGCTCGTTCTCGATGGCTTGCAGGCGATCGCGCTCCTTCTGCGCCTCCTGATCGGCGATCGCCTGCAATCTCTGCCGCTCTTGCTCCGCGATGCGCTGGGCCTCGGCCTCGCGCTGGCGTTCCAGCTCCGCGATGTGGTCGTCGAACTTCTTGAGGCGGGCGCGGGCGGTCAGTTCCGCCTCTTTAAGCGGCGCGGTGATAGCGTCCGCCCTGCCCTTCAACGCGCGCTGCGCAGTCAGCAGGGGACGATTCAGCTTCTCGCGCTCGGCCTCAACCGCCTTGCCCGCGGCCACCATCTGCTTGATGATCTCGGCGTAGCGACCGGCGATCTCGGGAGACGTGATCTCCGGCGCCCGACTGAAGCTGGCGAGCAGTTCATCGATTCGCTTGGTCAGCCCCTCGGCGACGAGCGCCTCGGCCAGGTCGATGACGACCTGTTCGTCGATCGGGGCGCGGTTGGAGCCGATGACGGCGCGCGGGTTCTCCACGGTGTCATTGGCGACGGCGGCAGCAATGCGGGTCACGGCGGTCTCCTAGAATTGCAACGGGGTAGAAAGCGGGTTGAGCTTGCGCGTCGGGTCGGCGAGCGCGGCGTGGCCGGTCTCGCGGCCCCAACGTTGGAGCGACACCAGGTGCCGGGCCTCGCGTTCGTCGATCGGGTCGGCGGCGCACTGCGGCCAGACCCGGTCGAGATCGATCGGATTGCCATTGGCCGTCGCCTGCCAGCGCAGCGAACGGTCCATCAGGTCGCCGGTCAGCGGGTCGCGGGGCTGACCGAACCAGATGCGGATCGCGACGAACACGCCACCGCTGCGCAGGCGCATCCGGTAGTAGCCAGGGATCGGGGCGTCGGGGTCGAAGCCCGTCGCTGTCACAGGCGAGGCGCCCGGCGCGGCGTAGATGAGGTCGGGGCGCGTCACCGATCTTGCCCCTCAAGCGCGTCGAGGAACTCGTGCCAGCTCTCGCGGAAGCTGATGACGATCGCCACGAGGGCGACGATGCCAGCGGCGATCATGGCGCCGGTGCAGAGGATGTGGGTGAGGGTCATTGGTCGCGGCCCTCCGCCTCGCGCTCCTTGAGGAACGCAAGATAGCTGGCGCAATTTCGATCCGCCTCACCCCGCTCGGCGAGCATGGCATCGGCGAGCCGGTAACAGTACCGCGCCTCGGCCTGCCAGCGGGTCTCGCCGCTCGCACACTGGAAGTCCTCGGCTGAAACGCCCGACGCCAATGCCTGCCCAGCGAACCAGTCGCGCAGGGTCATGCCCTCGGTGTCATCAACGCCTGTCGGAAAGGCCGGCGGGTTATCGAGCTTGCTCACGCCGCAGCCCTCCGCGCCTCAGCGACGCGATCGAGCCGCGCCGGCAGGTTGACGACCGGAGCAACCGGCACGAGCCGATACGCAACGATATGCCAGTCGCGCGGGCCCTGATGCCGCCACGCGTCCCGAAGGCCGGTGGCCCAGAAGCCGGCGAAGTGCGCCTTGCGATCCTCGATGCCGTTGCGAAAGCGGACGTGGATCAGCGTCTCATAGGGCAGCGGGCATTCGCTGCCGTCGTGGGGAATCCAGACATCTGCTGCGACGATCTTCGTCTGCGCGTTCATGAGCCATCCTCGATGCGGCGCCGCGCTCGGGGGGGCTTGAGCGCGGCGCCTGGGGACGCTGACGAGCTGCGGATGTCTCGATCAGCGGTGAGGATGAAAATAGCTATCTATTATTCTGCGTCAACAAAAAAAATAGATTGCTATTACGCTCAGTCGTCCGGCCAGATTGGGTCGCTGAAATAGTGGTCGTAATCCGTCGGTTGCGGCTTCAGCGATTCGCGCCGCTCCGGGAGCTCGGGGACGCTGCCATCAAGCGAAACGCGGATGATCGCTCCTCGCTGCGTTGCTTCTTGAAACACTGCCAGAACGGCGGCCCCTTCGCGCATGTGCTTACCAATGAACGGGGCGCGTTCGGCCGCAACGTATCCGATCTGGATGCCGCGCTGAGTGACGATCATGATGGCGTTGGGATCGGCCGGGTTGTCAGGCTCTAGAACGAGTTGAAGCGGCTCGCCCGGGACGCAAGTCGCGATCTCGAACCTGCGAGGAATTTGGCCGCGAGACCGCGGTTTGCGATTAGGATAGTCCGCCCCTTTAACGAGCAGAGACAGTTGACGCGGCAAATTTACGATCCTGACGGAACCGCGATCTCCTTGCGCTCGAAGTCGGCTTGGTGCTCTGCAAAGCTCTCCTGATCGACAATTTGGAGATCGGCGCGACCCGTCATAAAGCCCGGCTTGATCGTGCAGCGAACATAGCTCGATCCACCGGCATCGACGGTAACTTCCACGCTGCTCGTCTTATTGTTCAGGATATAGCGGCCGGCGGGGACTTCCCACTCCGCAAATTTGCCGCGGCCGAGCTCCACCAGTTCGTGGCCCTTGAACCGCACGGGGCAGGCAATCCCCATGCCCATGATCGACGAGGGCCGATAGATGATAATCTTTCCGTTGGCTGGCGCAGCATCGGCCGTCGCCACGGCTTCAGGGCCCACTTGATTTACTGCGTCGACGGTAGTCTGCCCGTTGGCTGACACGGCCGCCGCAAGAAGGATCGCACCCACCACCCCTTTAATCACATCCGCCTCCCCAGCCAGATGACCCGCCCTAGCAAATATATGTCTTCCGCCGACACTTCCTGGTTGTCGACGTCTTTATTATCCGAAATGACCAATATCCTGCCCGGTCCGACTGTGCGGAGCCGCTTGATTGCCCCTGCTCCGTAGAGGCTGATAGCCCAGATGCGGTCCTGCATGTTCAAGATGCGCTGCGCGGTATCGATCACGACCAGGTCATTGTCGATGATCGTGGGGAACATGCTGTCCCCTCCCCCGCTGGCTACAAAGAGCCGGTCCGCCGGCGAGCGGGTTATACGATTCAACAGCGCCGCATCGAACTCAAAGGAGCTCTCGTCGGCATAATCATCGATATTGGTCCCCGGACCCATCGAGTAGCTCAGGTCGACATGGCGCAGCGCAATAGACTGGCCGTCGCGCGCCGGTGAGGCACTCGGCGTCGGGCCGCCCACATAATCGCTATCGCCCCGGAGCCATTGCACGGAAACGCCGAGCGCACTCGCAATGTCTGCCAGGTATCGCGATCGCTGCGTTTTCCCCAGAAGTATCTGGCTGATGGCGCCCTGGGTGCAGCCCGCCTCCTTGGCTAGGCGCGCCTGGTCGAAACCGGCCGCAGCCATGGCCTCTTTCAGCCGCTGAACCTGAATGCTTTCCGCCATGGCGCGATCATAGCGACTGCGGAATAGGCCGCTATTGAAGTTGTCTATTGCGAGCACAATAGATTGCTATTACAAAGCGTCGTCATGGCTAAGCTCATGACCCCCCACGCCGCCTTCGCCAAAGCCGTTGAGGCGGCTGGCGGGCAGACCAACTTCGCCAAGATCTGCGGATGTACCCAAGGGAATATCTGGCAGTTGCTCAAAAAGGGCGCCGCACTCCCACCGCAGTATGTCCTGAAGGTGGAGGCCGCTGCATTGGGCGTCGACCGACACCAGTTGCGCCCTGACATATATCCGTCCGAAGCACCGGAAGGCGCCGCGGCATGACGCGCCACCCCGTCCTCCGCCAGCAGCCGGGGCTCCACCGGTTTTGTCAACGTCGTCCGAGCGGCCGAAAAATGCGGGCGCTGATCACCGGCAAGGCTGTGCGGCTCGAATTCACACCGGGCGGCATCCCCGCCGAGCATCTCCGCCTCGCTGCCGAGCAGGAGGACTGCTGATATGAGCGCTTCAATCCTCCGCGGCGGCGAATTCTTTACGCCGAACCACCATCCACTTTCAGCCGGTCGGCCTGCTCTACGAGCTGTTGAGCTAGTTGGCGGCAATATTCCTCTGACAGGAGGAAGTTGGGCGACGGGACGATGCCCGTCTCTCCATTCGGCCCCTGCGCATCTACCCCAAACGTCAGGATCGCGAAGCCCATCCCCCGATTCAATTGCCAACCCCGCACAAGCGAAGCTTGAACTTCGTTCGTCACCTGCGTCCCTTCCAGTCGTCGATCGCACCACGACTGTAGCCGAAGCCGCCGGGGAGTCGATCCTCGGCGGCGGAGGGCTGGGCCAATGACCCCGCGCCAGTCCTACCTCCTCTTCGCCGCGGCCATGTCCCTGTCGGTCATAGCCGCGCGCTGGCTGCTCGGCCTTGCAGGTCTGATCGTCCCGACCTGGGCGTTCGTCGGAGCGCTCATCTTCGTCAATTTCGCCGCCCTCTTCCTGGCGGGCGCCTGCCATAGCGGGAGCGCTCGGTAGATGGCGAAGCACCTCTACAATATGCTGCGCGGCTGCTGCCTCGCGCAATCGGACAGCCACGGTATCCGCGTCGAACCGCTCCGCTTCATCTCGCCGAGGCTTACCCTCGACGAGAATTACAACATGCTCGTGCATTTCCGGACCGGTGATCGTGGGCGTTCGCTTCATGGAAAGGCGGCCTAAGCGATGGCCGCACCGGACATCCACCCCCGCTACCGCACCGTTTCCGCATCGAAGCTGATCGAGACGGCCGGCCTGTCCCTCAAGGCCATCAAGGACGCCGACGGCCTGACCTACGCTGATCTCGGTCAGGAGCTCGGCAAGAGCGGCGACATGGCGGAAGCCTATCGCCACGGCTCGTCCGAGATGTCGATGACGACGTTCCTTCGCGCCTGCCTGCGCTGGAACGGCCGCTTCGCCAATTCCGTCTTTGCGATGCTCGGGCTCAAGCTGGTGCCGCTGGACGCCGAGCACCACTGCGACCGCAAGGCCATGACGATCGTCATGCGGGCCCAGGTCGCGATGGCCGAGAACCTCGAAGACGGCCTGCTCGAAGACGACGAGCTCGTCGAGGATCGCGACTGGATCGAGGCCGCCGGCGCGGTCTTCGACGGATGGCGCCAGCGATTGGCGCGCATCGACGGGAGGAGCGAATGACTTCGCATCATATCGATCACCACCGCCCCGGCGGCCCGCTCGTCCAGCACGAGCCGCTGTCACGCCGCGAGCGCGACGGCTCGTACCGCATCACCGACGGCGCCGTGCGCGACATCCGCCAGCGCGTGGCCGAGGCGCATCAAGCCGCCTGGTCGACCCGCCGGTCTCGCGCCGCGGCGGCGGCCCGCGCGCTCCGCCCCGAGCTGGGGCTTCCGGCATGATCGTTCGCACCCCGCTTCGACAGCGCCGCATGGCCGAGGAAATTCTCATCGGTTGGGCTGGCGGGAGCCAGATTCGTGTATATCAGAGGTGTCCGCTATGACGCCGGACACCCCTCGCCCGCACTGCCTTAATCGCGACGCCTGCACGGCCGCCAAGCCCACCAGCCACTGCCGTCGGTGCAATGCGATCGCCGTGAATGCCTCGCCAGACCATCGGGCGAAATGCAGCGCTGCCATGCGCGAGCGCTATCAGGATGCAGCGTTCAAGGCCGAGCATACCGAGAAAGTCAGGCACGCGATCAAACGTGCCGCGAAAGACCCGGAATGGTTGGCCCGCAAGCGCGAAGTCGGGCGGCGTTATGGAGCGCCGAACCTGCTCAGCGGTCACACGACGGAATCGCGGCGAAAGGCCGGCCCCCGGATCAGCGCCACGAAGCTTTCGCATATCCCCGAACATCTACGGGATGAATATCGCAAATTGAGCCGCACCAAGGGTTTGACAAAAGCCGAGCGCATCGAGGTCATCAACGGCATAATCGATATCGAGCGCCGCGCATCACCCGAGGCAGAAGGTCGCCGCATCGTCGAGCGCATCACGCGAGAGATGGAGGCCAAAGAGCGCCGCCGGAAAGCGCAGGCGTACTGATGAGCACCGGCAACGCGTCCCGCAATCATAAGGTCGGCGATTACGCCCGCGCGGCCCAGGACTGGTACGTCGAGCCGCGTTGGTGTGTGGAAGCGCTGGCCGATGCGCTGCCGCTTGTCGAGGGTTCCTATGTCTGGGATCCGTGCTGCGGCGGAGGAACTATTCCGGCCGTCTTCGCCGAACGCATCGGCCAGAACCGCGTCATCGCGACCGACGTCGTTGACCGCGGATACCAGCGCTTCGCTCAGAAATGGGATGTCCTGCAATCGGGAGCTCCTTTTGCCGTCAAGGCGGGGATGCGCATCAATGCGATTCTCAATCCACCATTTAAGCAGGCCGAAGCCATCGTCCGAAAGCTGCTGCCCTTGGTCGACTACAGGGTAGCGATCCTGCAGCAATTGCCATTCCTCGCGAGTCGCGGGCGGGCGAAGCTGTTCGCAGAGTTCCCGCCCAGTGACATCCTGATCCTGTCGCAGCGGCCCAGCATGCCGCCCGGTCACCTCGTCGCCGAAATGGGCGAACGGGCCTTCAAAGGCGGCACGACCGATTTTTGCTGGATCGTCTGGACGCGGCCGCACGATCGCGAGACGCGCGTTCGATGGCTTGAGCCGAGGGCCGCATGACCGGCGGCTCCCAGCAGCTCCGCGCCTACCGCCGGTACCGCGCCGATGGCCTCGACACGAAACAAGCCGCCGCCTTCGCCGGCATCTCACTCGGCGAGGCGCAGCTCATCGACAAGGACGACGCGCGCGAGCCGCCGCCACCGGAAGCATTCGACCCCATACCCGCGCTGGCCGGGCCCGCCAGCACCACCACAGAGGAGCCAGTAATGGCGCGACGGAAGAAGCAGACCGGAACGGTCAACGGCGAGGTCCCGAAGCCGGATTTCGAGATGGCGGTGAAAATCTACCGCGAGGATATCCGACCGGCCCAGGGCACGGTCGGCGAGGCCGCGCAGGAGATGTCGACCGCCTACAAGGCGATCAAGAAACAGGCCCATATCCAACCCCAGGCGGCACGCCTCGCCTTCCGGCTCGACGCCATGGAGGAGAGCAAGCGCGACGATTACCTGCGCTGCTTCCGGGGCCTGCTCAAGGAACTGAAGATCTTCATGCCGAGCGATCTCGTCGATGCCGCGCAGGGCAACGGCGATGCCGGCGGCGAGGTGATCCCGATCGGCGAGCGCCGACAGCCGCAGCTCGCAACCGTGCCGCGCGACGATTCCGATCTCGCCGGCGGGGGCGATACGCCGACCGCCAGCGCCGACGATGCCGAGGCCTGGGTCGTCTTCGATCCCGAGGCCAACCTGTATATCGACGACACCGGCAAGGATTGGGCGGCGTTCGCGGATTGCGGCCGCTTCACCAAGGCCCGCGCCCAGGAGATGATCGACAGCTTCGGCGAGGATGCCGACGGGTTGCAGATCGTCGACTCCGCCGGCCCGCTGCCCGGTCCCATGGTGTCCGAGGCGGCCGAATAGCGCCATGCGGGTGATCTTCCTCGATCTGTCCAAGCGCTCGGCGGGCTACGCGTGCTGGGGACCTGGCGACCCTCGCCCGGTTTCCGGCGCGTGGGTGCTCGGTTCCGAGTTCACCTCGGACGGCCTGGTCTATTGCAAGCTGCACCAGAACCTGTCCGGCCTGCATGCGCTCGGGCGGATCGAGGCCATTTTCTGGGAAGAGCCGCTCGATGCCCGGGTGCTGAACGGCCACACCAATATCGACAGCGTGCGCGTCCTCGGCGGCCTCGCCGCCCATGCCGCGAGCTGGGGCGAGGCCGTGCGCTGCCGCGTGATCAGGCCGGTCAACATGGCCGTCTGGCGGCGCTTCTTCATCGGGGCGATGCCGCGGGCGACGAAGACGGCCGACCTCAAGCTGATGTCGATGCAGCGGTGTCGGCAGCTCGGCTTCAAGCCCGCGACCCACGACGAGGCCGAGGCCATCGGCGGCCTTTCTTACGCCTGCGACCAACTCAACCTCACCCCGCCATGGCGCGATCAGCTCCTCTTCGGCGGCCGGACCATTCGAGAAGGCCGTCTATGACCGCTCCCGCACCGCTGACCCCGCCCGACGCGGACCTGCAGGACTTCCCGTTCATGCCGCTCCATGTCGCGCGCCTGCGCGATAGCGATCTGGCAGCCGAGGAGCACCCCGAGGCCTGCTGGTACGCAGTGCTGCTCTGGGCCGCCTCCTGGCATCAGATCCCCGCCGGAAGCCTTCCCGACAACGACACCGTGCTCATGCGACTGGTCGGTCTAGGGCGTGATTCGCGCACTTGGAAGAAACATCGCGCCGGCGCGCTGAGAAGTTTCGTGAAATGCGCTGACGGGCGACTTTATCACCCTGTCGTCGCAGAACAGGTCATCGAACGGTGGCAACGAAAGGTCGAGCAGCGGCACCGGACCGAGTGCGCGCGGATCAAAAAAGCCAATCAACGCAATGGGACAGACCATCCGTGTCCCGATTTCGAGAGCTACGCGACGGCGAATTTCCCCGCCTCAGTCCCCTATCTGTCCTTCGAGACACGAGTAGTTGTCCCCGAGGACACCACCCCATTGTCCTCAGGGACAGATGCCGATGTCCCTCGGGAAACAGGCTCCAAGGGAGAGGGAGAGGGAGAGGGAGATTCTATTATAGATGACGATGATGTTGACGCGCGCGCGCAAGCGCCCGCCGACGCATGTCCCACCCACGACCCGATTTCCCTCGCCGCCGAGCTCTGCCGCATCGGCGGAGTTCGCCACCTGGAGCCGAGCGCCATCAACCGGCACGTCGACCAGGCCCGCGAATGGCTGAGCGACGGTTTCGATCCCGACACCGAGATCATCCCCGCAATCCGCGATGCCGTCGCCTCGGCGACCACGACGATCCACAGCCTCAAGTTTTTCGATCCGAGTATCCGCCAAGCCCGAGCGCGCAAGGAGGCGCACGACCATGGACATGAGCCACAAGCCCGGAACCGCGCTGGTCGAGCAGGGGCAGGAGGAGGAGGAGGAGGCCTCTGCGCCAGTCCCGCAGAGGCCATCCTTGCCGCGCGCCGTAATCTCGGCATTGACCGATAACTCGGCGCCCGGTGAGGCGTGGGATGTCGCGCAAGGCATCCGCGAACTTCGCCGCGATGGCCAGCTTGCGCATGTGCCCATTTGCATTGCCAGGCTGGAGAACGCGCTGCTTCCGGTCGACGGCAAGTGGCTCGAGGACCGGCTGACAATCATGTGGACGGCCATGGGCCACAGCCGCGACCCGAGGGTATCGGCGGCATGGTTGCATGAGACGATCCGGCTACTGTCCGACCTGCCCGGCGACATCGCGGCCGACGCGATCGACGAAGCGATCAAGGCCAGCGAGCGCGGCTACATGCCGAGCGTCGGCGCGATCAGGAAGATCGCCGAGCCTATGGTCGCGAAGCGCAAGCGCGCTCTCGCCCGGCTGCGCGCGGTGGTGACGTACACCCGAACCGATCCGGTCGAGGTCAAGCGGCCGACGCCGGAACAGGTGGCGGAAATCCTCCGCGACAACGGGTTTGCTTCGATCCTCGATGCCAAGGCGGAGCGAGAGGCTCGCGCCAATCGTGGGCCAGCGCGCAATCCGACCCGGGAGGACTACCTCGCGATGGGGGTGCCGGAGGAGCACCTGCCGGAAGCGATGCGGCTCCCCGTCGATGCTCAGCACCAGGCCGCGGCGGAATAGGATCACCATGGCGGCGCAGTCGACCACGACCCGAAAAACGACCGTCCGGCGCAAGCGCACGCCGGATACCGGCCTGCTGCGCCCCTATCGGCCCCGGCCGGCGGACTTCCGCGAGGTCTATGTCCGCATGGGTTGGGAGGGTCTGGACGAGCATTTCCGCACCAACTGGCGGTGCATCCGGCGCTGGATCATCGAGCAGATCGCGGAGGACGAGGCGATGGGCCGGATCCACCTGAAGGCGGCCCGCACTAACTGGCTCGCCGAGCATGGCGAACGCATCCGCCGGCAGGAGCTCCGGGGCTCGCGCCGGTCGGACTATGTCGCCGGCCGCCGGCTGCGCCCGACCCGCGTTTTCGATTGGGGCAACATCCCGCCCCGCGCCCAGATGAACCTTGTGTTGGAGGAAGACATGCACGGGTTCACCCCGCCCCGCCCGACCCGGCCGATGCGCGTCAGCGATCACGCCCGGGTCCGCTATCTCGAGCGGGTGAAGGGCGTCGACATCGAGAAGCTCGACGCGGAGATCCTGTCGCCCGCCATGTCGCTCGCCGACGATATGGGCGGCGGCAAGGTGATCATGAAAACCGGGCACAAGGCGGTCGTGCGCGATGGGGTGATCGTCACGGTGGAGAGCAAGTCGGAGCGGAGGAAGGGGCGGTGAAACCTGAGCAGAAAGCGGCGCTGGATAGCATTAACCGTTTCGTTGACCAGCACGGCGGCGACCGTGCCGATGTTCGGCTCGACGAAGAGCGATTTGCATATTTCTGGACGGCACCGGATGGGCGTGTCGCGGCCATCGGTTGGGATGCGCGGAGGTCGCGGTGAGCGATTCCGTCACGAGATTGAAAATTATCAAACGGAAATCGGCATGATCTCGAAGCGGGGTGGAGCTCGTCCGGGCGCTGGCCGGCCTAAGGGCTCTCGGTCCGTCGCGACCGTCGAGCAGGGAGCCACATTGGCCGAGCTGGCGCGGAAGCATGCGCCAACTGCGATCCGTACGCTGGCCCAGATCGCGCGCAAGGGCGAGAGTGAATCGGCACGTGTTGCAGCCGCCAATGCCCTGCTCGATCGCGGATTCGGACGGCCGACGCAGTCGCATGAACATTCCGGCCCAAACGGCGGGCCGATCGAATATGCGAACCTCTCCGACGAGGAGATATCCGCTCGCATCGCCGCGCATGAGGCTGCCCGTGGCAAGCGCCCAACCGCTCACTGATCGTGAATATCTGGCGCTCCTCGATGAAGAAGCGCGGCGCCGCGAAATCCGCGAGCTCGAAGCCGAACGCCGCCGTCGCGCCGACAACGCCGAGAGCATCCGCCAGCGCTGCCGCACCCTCTCCGGCTTCGTCCGGGAGGCGTGGTCGGTGCTCGAGCCGGTCAACCCCTATGTCCATGGCTGGCACATCGACGTCATCTGCGAGCACCTCGAAGCGATCACGCGCGGCCAGATCAATCGACTGCTGATCAACGTCCCACCCGGCACGATGAAATCGCTCCTCGCCGGCGTCTTCTGGCCGGCATGGGAGTGGGGACCGTGCGGCCGCCCCGCGACGCGCATCATCGGATCAAGCTATTCCGAGGACTATGCCAAGCGCGACAACGGGCGGATGCGCGACCTGATCACCTCCGAATGGTTCCAGTCGCTCTGGCCTACCCCGTTGGTCCGATCGGGCGAAATGGCCTTCACCAACGCTGCGACCGGCTTCCGCCAGGGCAAGCCGTTCTCGCGCCTCACCGGCGGCCGCGGCGATCGCGTGATCATCGACGACCCGCATAGCGTCGACGGTGCCGACAGCGACGCTGAGCGCAATGCCACGATCAAGACGTTCCGCGAATCGGTGCCGACCCGGCTCAACGACCCGATCCGCTCGGCGATCGTCGTCATCATGCAGCGGCTCCACGAGCGCGACGTCTCGGGCGTCATCCTGGCGCTCAAGCTCGGATATGAGCACCTGATGCTCCCGATGGAGTTCGAGCCCGAGCGAAAATGCATCACGTCGATCGGTTTCGAGGATCCGCGTACCTATGCCGGCGAACTGCTATTCCCAGAGCGCTTCCCGCGCGAGGTCGTGGAGCGCGACAAGATCCCGATGGGCTCCTACGCGGTGGCGGGGCAGTTCCAGCAGCGGCCGACGCCGCGGTCGGGCGGCATGTTCCAGCGCGAGGATTTCGAGATCGTCGATGCGCTGCCGGCGGGGAAGCACCGGTTGGTCCGCGCCTGGGATTTCGCGGCGTCGATCCCCAAGCCCGGCACGTCGCCGGACTGGACTGTCGGGCTGCGCATGTGCCGTATCGACGGGGTGTTCTATATCGACCACGTCGTGCGCGGCCAGTGGACGCCCGCCGGCGTCGAGCGGGTGCTCAAGAACACCGCGACCCAGGACGGGGGGCGCTGCACTGTCCGTCTGACCCAGGACCCGGGAGCCGCCGGCAAGGCCGACGTGCAGACCAAGACGCGGCTCCTCGCGGGCTTTTCGGTCGTCTCGAAGCCCGCCACCGGCGACAAGGCCACGCGTGCCAAGCCGGCATCAGCCCAGGCCGAGGCCGGTAACGTCAAGCTGCTGCGCGGGGATTGGAACGAGGCGTTTCTCGACGAGGTCTGCGCGTTCCCCAACGCTGCGCATGACGACCAGGTCGACGCGTTCGCCGATGCGCTCAACGAGTTGGCGCTCGGTGGGAGCTATAATATCGACGCGCTGATCTGAGGCAAAATTGTCACACGCAGCGATGAACCTCGTTCATCTCGAAACACGAGGTAGCAAACCAGCCCCAGATATCTGATTTATTAACAGATCGAAACAATCGGGTGTCGATGCGAGGAGCGATATGCAGATTTATATTTTTGCCGGCAAGGGTGGGATATACGGCTTCACGCCAGATGAGACTGGGGCCAATCTCCCGAAAGATTATGGAGTGTGGACGCACCATTCGACAATTGGGATGCAGCGCGGCGAATCTTCGAGGATCGTCGTCAATACCGATGAGTGCCTTAACAATATCGCAACGCAAGGCTATCATCTTCAAAGTGCGAAAATCGAGACGAATACGTCTCTGAACTGACGGCGGTAATACATCCTGGGCGCAATGGGGATGTTTATCTCGCCTTTCAGGCATCCTCTCCTGTTGAACGGGCGGCCGGGGGAAACCTCGGCCGTCTTCTTGTGACGGCGGTAACGGATGCATGCCGGGCCCGGCAGGTTCCTCCCATCGACGTGGGGTAGAGCAGTGGTAGCTCGTCGCGCTCATAACGCGAAGGTCGCGGGTTCGAATCCCGCCCCCGCCACCGATTGAACCAGGGAGATTCCCATGATCCGCTATGTGATCCTTGCCATCGCCAGTCTGGCGACCTTTGCCGTCAGCACCGCCCACGCCATCGTCGGCGCGGTGGATCGCTTCCTCGAATTCGTGCTTTCGAGCATTGCGTGGCCTCCTCAGCCGTTCGCACTAGTCGGCGAAGGTCATGCCGACGCCCTCCCGGCCGGCGCTCCGCTCGACGCCTCGCTGCAGCAAGGCCTCCGTCACGAAGCCCATGTCCGGCGACGATCGGCGGACCGAAACATCTAAATACGGGATTTGCCCGTAATTGATCGGGGCCGTCCTTCGGGGCGGCCCTTTTCGCATGCCGTGACGGCGGTAATCGCGCCCGGCGTGCACCGTCATACCCGCGAAATGGCCTGGATCACCGACAGCCTTCGCACCGCCATCGGCTCCGTCGCCGGGCTTAATCCCCTCAACCGCGCCGCGACTGCGCTTCCCAACGTCTTCACGCACCAGCTCGCCCTCGTTGCGTACATGTCGTCGGGCATGCTCCGGAAGGTCATCGCGATCCCGGCCGACGATCGGGTGCGCGAATGGCGCGACTGGCAGGCGTCGAAGGACGATATCGCGCTGATCGAAGCCGAGGAGGCCCGGCTTGGGCTCCAGGCGAAGGTCAAGCAGGCCGAGGTGCTGCGCGGCATCGGCGGCGGCGCGCTGATCCTCATCACTGCCGGCGATCATGCGCAGCCGCTCAAGCCCGAACAGATCGCCCAGGGTGGCCTCGTCGCCGTCAATGTCGTGAGCCGGTGGCAGATCAGTGGGCGCAACTGGATCCGCGATCTCGCCAGCCCCGATTACGGCGCCCCCACGATGTGGGAGGTGTCGAGTAACGGCAAGCAGACCCCGATCCACCCGAGCCGCGTCGTGTGCTTCCGGGGCGAGCCGATCCCCGCCGGCGGCACCGTATCGGACGAGGACGCCTTCTGGGGCGATAGCCGCCTGCTCCGGGTCTATACCGAGGTCCAGCGGGCCGACGAAACGCAAGGCTGGTTCGCCGCCCTCGTCCGCAAGGCGAAGCTGTTGCGCATCGGGATTCCCGACCTCGACAGCATGGACGAAGACCGGATCGCCAAGCGCGTCGGACTCATCGCCGAGGGTGAGGGCATCCTCAACGCCACCGTCTTCCGCTCGGCCGGTGCCAACGGCGATGCTGGCGAGACGGTCACCGATTACCAGGTCACCTGGACCGGCATCCCTGCCGTGATGGACGCGTTCGATCAGCGCGTCGCGGCCGTCGCTGATATCCCGTTCACCCGTCTGATGGGTCGCTCGCCCGCCGGCATGAACTCGACCGGCCAGCACGACACCGACAACTGGAACCGGGCCGTCGCATCGGGGCAGAACCTCGAAACGAAGCCGTGCCTCAACCAGATCGACCCGATCCTTCTCCGGTCGGCGGGCGTGGCGCAACCCGATGAGGTGACCTGGAAGTTCGCGCCGCTTTGGACGCCCACCGAAAAGGAAGAGGCGGACACGTTCAAGACGACAATGGATGCCGTCACCGCGCTCATGAACACAGGCGCGATCCCGGAGGAGGCTTTCAACAAGGGCGTCCAGAACCTGCTCACCGAGCGGGAATATATCCCCGGCCTAGACCAAGCGCTCGAGGAGGTGCCCGAGGCGGAGCGGTATGGAGGCATGGCCGAGCCGACGGCCGCTGACCTGGGCGGCGACCCCAGCGCGATTGCGGGGCAGCCGCGAACGACCGTGGTGGCGGGTGATGCAGCCCACTTCTTCGCCGACGCGAAGCCCCGCCCGCTCTACGTCCAGCGCAAGCTTCTCAATGCCGACGAACTGATCGCCTGGGCAAAATCGGTCGGCTTCACCTCGACGCTGCCGGCCGAGGACATGCACGTCACCGTCCTCTATTCGCGCACCGCGGTCGATCCGATCAAGATGGGCGAAAGCTGGAACGAGAACGAGAAGGGCGAGATCGCCGTCAAGCCCGGCGGCCCGCGCGCGATCGAGCGCCTGGGTGAGAACGCCGTTGTGCTCCTGTTCGCCTCGTCTGAGCTCTCATGGCGGCATGAATCCATGGTGCGCGCCGGCGGGAGCCACGATTACGGCGACTATCAGCCCCATGTCACGCTGACCTACGAGGCGCCGGCGGGGATCGACCTCGACGCGATCAAACCGTTCACCGGACGCCTGCTGTTCGGGCCCGAGCTGTTTGAGCCGCTCGATCTGGACTGGAAGAGCAAGGTCACAGAGGCGTAAGCGGTGGCCTACAGCCTCGCCGCCCTGGTCCGCCACAAGCGCAACCCGCGCCGCAAGCAGATCGTGATCCGCGATATCCGGCCACCGCAGATGCTGGCGAGCGACCTGTATCGGTCAAGCTACGCCCGCGTTTGCGCGGCATGGGAGGCGGCGATACCGCGGATCATGGCGGAATATGAGCGAAGCGTGCCGGTGCGGGACGCATCTGCAAATCCGGGCAAAAATATTCAGATTCTATCTGACAGCGCTTCGGATCTCGGCGACCTGTTCCGCATCCTCGGCGATGAACTGACCCGGCTCATCCTCGACATCATCCCCGAACTGCGCGACTGGACGTTCCGCACAGATCGCTGGCATCGCGACCAGTGGCGCGGCGCCGTGCTCAGCGCGACAGGCGTCGATATCGAGACGATCCTCTACGCATCGGGCACCCCCACCACCGTCGGTGAGACGCTCGCGTGGAACACCGCGCTCATCAAGGATGTGAGCGACCAGACCCGTCAGCGCATATCATCGGCAGTGTTCGCCGGGCTGCAAGCACGCAAGCCGGCGCGCGAGGTCGCAGCGCAAATCCGTGATGCAGTCGGCATGTCGAGGCGTCGATCGCAGCTCATCGCTTCGGACCAACTCGCCAAGCTCGCCTCTGGCCTCGATAGCGAGCGCATGCATGACGCCGGGATCAGCCAGTTCAAATATCGGCACTCGGGCAAGCTCCACGCCCGGAAATGGCACCGGGCGCGCGACGGGAAGCTCTATGAGCTGGAAACAGGCGAGCAGGTCGAGGGGCCCGACGATATCGCGCGCGACGATATGCCGGGGGTTCCGCCCTATTGCGGGTGCCGGAAGCAGGCGGTGCTCACGTTCGACTAGCGCTCTGAGCCTTTAATTCGACTAGCTTTTCTAGCGCATCCGCAATTCGTTTTAATTGATCGATCTGCTGGCGTTGCTCTCGCCTTATAGCACTCAGATCGTTGCTCAGCCGTTGTGCGTAGCTATCGTTCATGATGCCCTCCCTATTGACGGCGGTAACGATAGCACGCCCCGCGCGGCATCCAATGCCGCATGCTGTTCACAGATCGCGCCATTTTGGACGGACCGGCTCGCATCACGCGGGAGGGGCACCTGCTCGCCGTCGCCCGCGCGGCCAGGGCGAACAATGTCCAGGACTATCTACCGCATGAGATAGGCCAGGCTCCCAAGCCGGACGGCACCCCCTATCGCATCTTCCGTCCCGAGGCCGAGGTTTTCGCCCGCGACGCTGTCCAGAGCGCCGCACATCGCCCGATCACGGTCGACCACCCCGCCGAGGATGTCAGCGCGGCCAACTGGAAGCGCCTCGCGGTGGGTGATACCGGCGGCGAAGTGCTGCGCGACGGCGAGTTCCTTCGCCTCCCGATCATGGTGATGGATGCCGACGGCGTGCAGGCCGCGACCACCACGCATCAGGAATTCAGCCTCGGCTACAAGGCCGACCTCGACATGACGCCCGGCACCTTCGGGGACCAATCCTACGACGGGGTCATGCGCAACATCCGGATCAACCACCTCGCCCTCTGCCGCCACGCTCGCGGTGGTGCCGAGCTGCGCATCGTCGACGAGCGCACGAGTCCCAACGGAGAAATGAAGATGTCCAAGATTAAGATTGGCGACTCCGAGGTCGACCTGTCGGACGGCGCGGCCGTCGCGGTCGCCGTCGGTGCGCTGCAGAGCAGACTCTCGGACGCCGAGGGCAAGGTCGGTACCCTCACCGCCGAAAACGCAACCTTCAAGACCTCGATCGAGGCGAAGGACGGCGAGATCGCTGCGCTCAAGAGCCAGCTCGCCGATGCGACCGACCCGGCGAAGGTCAAGGCGCGCGACGAGGCCCGGGCCAAGGTCGTCGATGCCGCCAAGAAGATCGCTGGCGACAAGCTGGTGGTCGACGGCAAGACCGAGGCGGAGATCCGTCGCGCCGCGGTCGAGGCCAAGCTCGGCGACGCTGCCAAAGCCATGTCCGACGACGCGATCGCCGGTGCCTTCGCCGCCTATGCCCCGCTCGGCGACGCCAAGCCGCAGGTGCAGCCGATCGGCGCCCCCTCCTCGCTCGGCGACGCCGCCGATGTCCGCAACCAGGCGCGCTTCTCGCGCTACGCCTCCTAAGGGATCAGGGTCATGGCAGAAGTTCAGACCACCTACACCGATAACCTGGCGCCGGCCTATCCCGGCATGATCGCCAATGGCGAAGTCGGCAATCGCATCACCCGCACCTGCGAGGATGCGGCCGGTATCGGGTTCGGCAAGGCCGTGTACCGCGGAGTCGGCGACCATGGCTGCACCGCCACCCAGACGCTCGTCGCGGCGGGCTCGGAGGCCGCAGGCAATGTCGGTACCGGCACGATCACCGACGTGCCCACGGTCGCGGCCGGCGCGAAGATCGGGCGCTATACTGCGATCCTCCTCGCGACTTCCGCAACGGCGGCCTTCGCGGTCAATGACCCGGATGGCAATCTCGTCGGTCATGGCAACGTCGCGACGCAGTTCTCGGGCGGCGGGCTGACCTTCACGATCAGCAACGCGGGCACGATGACCATCGGCGACACCTTCTACGTCGACGTCACCGGCAACGAGTTCCTCGGCATCACGATTGCCCATGAGGCGCTTGCGGTGCTGCCCGGGGCCGATGCGGACGAATATCCGCAGTACGAGAACGTCCCGATCCTGACCGGCGGCGCGCCGATCTGGGTGAAGTCGGGCGCGAACTTCGCCCAGGGCAACGGCGTCCACGTCGCGGCCGACGGCGATTTCGAGCCTTCGGGCGGCATCGGTCTCGATGGCTGGGATTTCGACAACAGCGGCACCTCTGGCGATCTCGCCAAGATCGTCGCGCGCTAAGGAGCACGGGCACATGTTCATCAATTTCGCAGACGCGACCGGCGGCATCATCACCGATGCCAACGCCTGGCACGGTGCCGACGAGTCGACCCGCCAACGCGCCCTCACCGCTTGGAAGGCGCACGATGCGCGGCTCGCCGCCAGCTTCGCCGACAAGACCGCGGAGTTCCTCGTCGACGCACAGGTCGGCCGGGCCTTCCTGGTACCGCAGCTCTACCGCATCGAGACCGAGGTCTACATGCGGAAGTATCCGAGCTTCGATTTCGGTCAGCTCATGACCGTCATCACCGATGGCGATCATTGGGACGTCGGCACGGTCTTTTATTCGATGGATCAGGTCGGCAAAGCCGAGTTCCTGGCGGGCAAGGCGTTCGACATGCCTTACGCCTCGACCCTGATGAACCAACATACTCATGCCTTCCACCTGGCGGGCATCGGGTACGAATGGTCCGTCCAGGAGATGGAGCGCGCAGCCCGGCTCGGCCGCTCGCTGTCGAGCGACAAGGCTATGGCCGCCGACCAGGCCGCGCAGGCGTTCCTCTGGTCGATCGCAATGACGGGCCGCACGCCCGGCGCCGCGACGTCGGAGAAGGGCTGGACCGGTCTCGTCAACAATGCGTCGGTCCCCTCGGCCCAGGTGCCGAACGACGGCACCGGCCCGGCCCGCACCTTCGCGTCGAAGACCGATACGCAGGTGCTCCGCGACATCAACGAAGCGCTGATCGCGGTTCACACCGCCACCGGTGAGACACATGTCGCCAATACGCTGCTGCTGCCGACGAGCACCTATCAGGAATTGGCGAGCCGCCGCCTGGGCGACACGGCCGACACGCTGCTCGACTTCATCCGGCAGAAGAACGCCTATACCGCGCTCACCGGACAGCCGCTCACCATCCGCGCCACCCGCGCGCTGGAAACGGCCGGCACCGGCAACAGCAAGCGGCTGATCGCCTACGACAACAGCCGCGAGGTGATCCGCTTCCACCTGCCTGGACCGCACCAGTTTCTGCCGCCCTTCCAGAAGGGGAGCATGGTCTACGAGGTCGGCGGCATCATGAACGTCGGCGGCGTGGAGATCCGGCTGCCCAAGGCGATCGTCTATCGCGACAGCTTCTGATGCCGTCGCGGAACTGAACAAGCACGGGGCGGCTCGCGGTTGCGGGTCGCCTCTTTTTTCGGAGACCTGACATGACCATTGTGAAAAACATCGCCGCCGGCCCGCGCGGCATCGCCCTTCTCACCGGCGCCATGCTGATGCTCGAGCCCGGCCAGACCAGCGACGATGTTGAGATCGCCAAGGACGAGATCGCGGCAGCGGACAAGGCGTCGTTCCTATTCGGCAAGGACGCGCAGGCCCACAACGAGGCGGCGGTTACGCCGGCAGCCGATGAGGAAGGCGTCTCGACCGAGGCGCTCGCGGCGGCGCTCGCACGCGCCGAATCCGCTGAGGCTCGCGTCGACGCGCTGCTGGTGGAGAACGAGGATCTTAAGGCCAAGCTCGCCGCGTTCGACCATGACGGCGACGGCCACCCCGGCGGTACCGCGCAGACCGAGCCGGCGAGCGATGAGAGCGTGAAAACGGCGCTTGAACTCCTCGACCCGACCAAGGACGAGGATTGGACCGCGGCCGGCCTCCCGGCGGTCGATGCCGTCGCCACTCTCGCCGGGGGCAAAGTTACCCGCGACCAGATCAAGGCGCTCGCACCCGACCTCACCCGCGAAGCCGCGAAGGCGGCGCTCGCCAAGGGTTGATCGCCCGCCCGTATCGGGCTGATCGGGGCCGCGTTCCTGAATGGGGGGAGCGCGGCCCTTTTCGTTGACGGCGGTAATCCCGTCTGCCGTCCCTTGCGAAAAGGCGGCATGGCCTACACCGCGCCGACGCCCGCCGACCTCACGATGCGCTACCCGGCATTCGCCGCGGTCGGTGACACCGTGATCCAATATTGGCTCGACGATTCGCTGCGCTTCGTGACCGATTGCTGGATCGAAGGCGACCGGGCCGCCGCCATGATGGCCTATGCCGCTCACCAGATGGCGATGAACGGTCTCGGAGGCGGCATCGCTGGCGACCTCCCCGCAGGCCTCACCCGCTTCCGCTCCGGTGCGATGGACGTCGCCTTTTCGGATGCCGCGGCGGCGCGGTCAGCGGCCGGCGGATATGGCGCGACGCGCTACGGGCAGGAGTTCGCGTTGCTGCAACGCCGGTCGAAGGGCGGTGCCCGCCTGGTCGGTTGCCCTGCCCGCCCCTGCCGGCCGTTGTCATGAGCATCGCCGAAGCCTTCGCCGGGATCGCGCTCGGGCTGTCCGCAACGTTCGGAGGTCCGTTCTTTGATGCCAAGGTGATCGACCAGGGCGAGGCTGAACAGGATGACGGTGGCTCGATCGTCGACCCGGGCGAGCCGGTCGATCGCGACTGCTCGGCCCAGATCGACGCCTGCACGGAAGCGATGCGATCGGAGCAGGGCTATTCCGACAAGGACGTCCGCCTGCTGATCCTGCGCGCGACGATCGACGGCGATCTCGACACCGACGCGATGGTGGAAGTGCTCGCGGGTCCCGACGCCGGTCTGTTTTCGATCCAGTCCGTGGGGACAGACCCCATGGCCGTCTATTGGGAATGCCGGGCCCGCCCGGCGTGAAGGAGAACCATCATGGCTGGCGTGAATGCTGAAATCGCCCTTTCCATTGCCGCGACGCTCGTCGGCACCGGCGACCTGGGCAATCCGAAGCTCAAGATCGATCCGATCTCGGAATTGCTGCAGCTCGTGCCCGGCACCGATGCGGTGAACAAGGCCGATATCCTCTTCGCGGATACGCGCACGGTCGGCGCCTCGTCTTCGGAGGATCTCGACCTGGCCGGCGAGCTCGCCAATGCGTTCGGTGCGACGATAACGGCGGCCGAGGTCGTGGCGATCTTCATCAAGGCGCACGAGAGCAACACGAACAACGTCGTCGTCGGGGCTGCCACGGCCGCCTTCCCCGGCCCGCTTGGCGCGACCGGCACCTACACGATCAAGCCCGGCGAATATTATCTCGCGGTGTCCCGCTCGGGCTGGGCCGTCGGCGCCGGCACGACGGACGATCTCAAGATCGCCAACAGCGGCGGGACGACGGGCGTGACCTATGATATCCTCGTCATCGGGCGCACGGTCGCGGCCTGATGGCGCGGATCCGCGGCGCGAAGGAACATGCGGCGCGGCTACGGCGGCTTACCAGCCCCGAGGCCGCAAACGTGCTGACACAGGCGCTTTTCACGGTCGGGCAGAATGTTCAAACCGACGCCCAGACCAGCATCACGACCGGTGCGGTAAGCGGCAACAGCCACAAGCCGTCGGCGCCAGGTACTCCTCCGAACAATGATTCGGGGACCCTTGCCAACAATATCGAGACGATTATCGCCGGCCCGCTGCATGTTCAGGTGACATCGAATGCACCGTACGCGGCCATCCAGGAGTTCGGCGGGACGATCAACCATCCTGGCGGCACAGCATATTTCATCGGTGATGGCGGCTTGGCCGTATTCGTGCCCGACAGCAGTATCTTGTCGACCTATCTCCCCAGGACGAAGCCACACACGATCACGCTGCCGGAGCGTCCCTATATGCGGCCTGCGGTCGCCAAGAACCGCAAGCCAGGAATTGAACTGGTCCGCAAGGCGGTCAATAAGCTGCTGAGTGGCACAAAATGACAATGGCACGCGATCGAGATATTCGTCGGGCGATGCTTGTCGAATTGAAGGGGAGCGCCCCGCTTATCGCGCTCGTCCCCGCAACTTCGATCTTCCCCCAAACAGTACCGGCCAATCAATCTTGGCCGCTGGTGAAAATGGGTGTGCCGAGCGGGGTCTCGGCGATCCGAGGCGCATGCATGGACGGCGCGGAGAGCATCGTGGCGGTCCACGGCTTCACTGCTGGCGTCCGCCGGGGCAAGAAGCTGATCGAGACCGCAGAGGACCACGCCGGCCGTATCGGTGATGCGATCGCTCGGGCCCTCGACGGGAAGCGCCTACCGCTCGAAGGCGGCGGCACGGTGAGAATCCGCTGGACCGGCTCGCAGCTCCTGCAGGACGCTCAGGAAGCGGGCGGTTTCCATACCGTCCAGAACTTCCAGATGCGCCATCTCGCCTGATATGGCATAGCCGGACTATGGATTTGCCCCGATTGCAGCTTGAGCTCTATGGGCGCCTCTTCGTCGAGATGATGAAGGCGGGTATCATTCCGGCTGATTTGGTCCAGCGAATGCGTGCAGATTTTAAACGGTCGGCCGATCTCGCCAAGCGTGATGAGGATCAGCAGCATTTCGCCGACATGGCGCTTCTGGCAGAAACGCTACTGATGAGGTCCGAGCTGGATGTTGTGGGTGATGTCGCCCAGGAGGCGCGCAGCCGCTTCCGCGTCATCCAAGGAATTGACGGCGGTAGCGGCGACGCCTGACGGGCCATAGCTTCCTCCCGATTTTACCGGAGGAAGAGAATGTCCGAGCCCACCGAAGCCGATTTCATGATCGTGAAGCTCGGCGATGGCGAGAGCCCCGAGGTTTTCACGGCCATCTGCGGCATCGAGAATGTCTCGATCAACAAAGCGGTCAATTCCAATGACCGGTACCGTCGCGATTGTGCGAAGCCGGGTATTCCCGGCGCGCGGAAGAACCGCGCCACCGGCATCTCGCTGACAGTCACCGCCTCGGGCGCCGCGAACGTTGACAATATCTCCACGTTCGAATCGGTGCTTGGCATCAAACGCAACTACCAGATCGAGCTTCGCCAGTCCGACGGCAGCGACGCCGGCGTCCTGCTCGGCACCTATGCCGGTGCTTTCATGCTCATGTCCGACAACATGACGGCCGATCCGAATGGCGACAGCACGGGCGAGATCACCCTCAACAACGATGGGTCGTGGACCTGGACCACGGCCGCGTGACCTCGCTCCCTACCGACATCACGATCGACTTCGCCGACGGTGTTTATAAGTTCGCGCTGCTCCTTCCCCAGCAGATCGAGCTCGAAGACAAATGCGGCGCGCCGGACCAGAGCGGCGTTCGCCGGCGAAAGGGCATCATCGAGATTTATGCCGACGTCATCGCCGGCCTGCTCGTCGTCGATGGTGAAGTGGTAGCGAATCCGATGGCAGGCCGTGCGTCAGCCTTTGAATGTCGCGAGGTCGTTCGTCTCGGGCTGATTGGCGGCAATTATGGCTTGGTCGATGGTGCGGACATTCAGGTTAGCCCGGCACGCGCGCTCAAGCTCGTCGAGAGTTATGTCGACACCCGCCCCCTTGTCGAGCGCTGGACGCTGGCCGCCGCGATACTCCGCGCCGCCGTGGAAGGGTTCGACCCGCCAAAAAAAGCCCCGCCGGCCAAGGCGCCGGCAAAGCGAATCTCGCAAAAGGCTTCCAAGCTCTCAGGCTAGACGAGATCATGGCCGACGCTGCAATCATCGGCGTCGATTGGGAGAAGCACAGCTTCGCGACGTTCATGTCCCTGAAGGCAGAATGGAACCGTCGGCACGGCGACGGCAAGTCGGATCCTGTCGCGTCACCCGGCGGCCACGACCGGATGCGCAAGGCGATGGCTGCTCAGACACGTCATTGACGGCGGTAATCGGGGCAGCGCGGCGGCCATAGGGTCGCCCCCATGTCCGTCACAGCCGATAGCGTCGTCGTCGATCTGATCGCGAACACAGGTTCGCACGACGCCAACGTCAACAAGTCGGCCGACAATTTCGAGCGCGCAGCGGCGCGTTCGATGAAGGCTGCAAACGACGTCGAGCGGTCGACGGCGCGTATGGCGAACGCCCAGCGCAACATAGGCCGCCAGATTTCGGACATCGGGACCCAGCTTGCAGGTGGGCAGAGTCCTTTCCTGATCTTCGCCCAGCAGGCGCCCCAGGTGGCCGATGCGTTGGCGGATACAGGCGGCAAGGCGGCGAAGGTGGCGGCGTTCTTCGCCGGCCCGTGGGGGGCGGCTATCCTCGCTGCCGGGTCCATTCTCGCCACCACCCTCATTCCGAAGCTGCTCGAAGCGGGCCATGAGGCCGAGGAGACGGAAAAGCGGGTCAAGAAGCTCGCGCAGAGCGCCGACAGCTTCGGCGAGGCCCAATCCCTGCTCGGCAAGGCGATCGACCTCACCACCGGCAAGCTGAAAACGCAGAACGAGGTACTCCTGGAAGCGATCCGTCTGCAGGCGCTCGCCAGTAAGACGGCCGCGGCGGCGCAGGAGAGCGATGCGCGAAATGCCGTCCGGCAGCAGGGCAAGCCGTCCCTGCTGCAAAGCTTCAGCTCGCTATATACGGGTATCGGCCTGCCGCAGGGCAATCAGGACATTCAGGACATTGCTTCGCGTTTCGCCGACGGGAAAATCGGCATCGAGGCGGCCCGCAAGGAGCTCGACAAGCTCACCAAGGCCGGCCGTCTGAGCGAAACGGCGATGGCCGGCGTTCTAGAGCAGTTCGTGAATCTCGGCAGGCTGGCGAACGATCAAAAGGCCGCCCAGCAAGTGCTCGATGCGCTCGATGGCAAAGGCATCGCCAGCGATCTCAAACCCTACGAGGATACGAGCAAGGCCGACGCCCGGGCCGCCGAGAAGGAGGCGCGCGCCCGTTTCGAAGCGGCCCAGCGGCTTCGATCCATCACCGAGCAACTCATTGCGTCGAAAGCCGATCTCACCGCCGATGTGCAGGAGCAGGACCAATATCAGCGTGATCTCGTCAAACTAGGTCGCGATGGTCAGGTGGCCGAACTGAAAGAGCAGATGCGGCGCAAGGAGATCGGCGAAGCCGAGTTCCAGGCGCGCTCGGCGCTTGTCGAGGCGATCACGGCAAACAAGCTCGACCTCATCAACCGCAAGGATGAGATCCGGCTCGCCCAAGAGCAGCTGACGACCGCGCTCGACGCGAACAAGAATCAACAGGATGTCGCCAGGGCGCAGCAAGGGCTGGCGACCACCATCGCCCAGCGCCGCGAACTGGAACTCAAGCTGTTCGATTTGCAGATTGAGGAGCAGCGCTTGCGCGCCCAGTCGATCGTCGATTTGGCGGCGGCGGGGAAAGCCTCGGCAGAAGAGGAACGTCGTGCCAGGGCCGTGCTCGAAGCGCTCCCCGAGCTTCAGGATCTCGGGCGTCGCAATATCGAGCGCAATAATTCCTCTGCCAGCCAAAACTATCTCCGGTCGCTGGGGACCGACCAGATAGCGGACACCTTTGACGAGAAGGCCGTCGGGTACCTCCAGCGCTTCAATTCGGAGCTCGACGATACGGTGAAAAGCGCCCTGCATCTGCACGGCATTTTCGGCGATATCGTCGGCGATCTCATCGACATGGCCATCAAGCAGGCCTTGATCAAACCACTCGGCAATTTCCTCTTTGGCGGATCTGGCGGCGGCTTGATCGGCTCGGTCGCAGGCTCGCTATTCGGCCGCGCGTCGGGTGGATATGTCGCACCGCGCAGCCTCACCCGCGTCAACGAAACCGCCGGCGGCGTCGAGCTGCTCCGCATGGGGCCGTCGGGCGGACAGGTGATCCCGCTCGGACAGTCGCAGGCCGCCCCCTCCGTCGGCGGAACGACCGTACTTCAGACGATCGCCGTCGACGCCCGCGGCGCCGTGATGAATCGCGAGTTCGCGGCCATGATCCTTGCACAGGCCGAGCAGCGCGCCGTGCAACTCGACGCGGTCAGCGGCAAGGCGGTCTACAACGCCACCCCGCAGCGCCTACAGCAACAGAACTTGCTCGGTAGCTGATGCGCAGCTTCTTTCCCTGCATCTTCCATTTCGACGACCAGGATATCCGGGTCGAGGGCCAGGTCGTGTCCTCGGGTCCGTCGCTTTCCGGCATCGAGGAGCCGATCGCGACCGACGGCGGCGGCGTTGTCGTGGCCGACTTCATGAATGGCGACGTCGC
The DNA here is from genome assembly GCF_900167915.1 of Rhizorhabdus histidinilytica. GTDB lineage: Bacteria > Pseudomonadota > Alphaproteobacteria > Sphingomonadales > Sphingomonadaceae > Rhizorhabdus > Rhizorhabdus histidinilytica. The sequence continues at coordinate 168,066 of NZ_FUYM01000003.1, forward strand.
CGAGCGCGAGGAGGTGCTCGCCTGGCGCGCTTTCGCCGCTTCACTCGACGGCGGTGCCGCACGCGTAGTGGTCCACTTCGGCGATCGCTATCACCAGCCCGTCGGCGATCCTGCTTCCGTCCCGCACAGCGACGATGCACCATTCAGCGACGACGAGGAATATTCGAGCGGCGGCGCGGATTATGAGGCATCGGTCGCCGCAGCCCTCCGCGCCACAACAATCACGATCGCCGGCAGTTCGGAGCTACCGCTCGTTGGCGGTGAATGGTTCAGCATCCTCCATCCAAACTGGGGTTGGCGGGCATACAATATCATCGCGATCGATGGCGCCACGATCGAGTTTCGACCACCGTTGCGCGAGGCAGTCACTGCCGGAACGGAAATCGAGTTCGATGATCCGCGGTGCGTCATGCGTCGCGCTCAGCCCACCTCGAATGCCCTCAACGTCGGCCGCTACGGGGCGCCTTCGATCAGCTTCGTCGAAGACATGCGGAAGCCGGCATGAGGCAGTCGATCATCGTCCGCATCGATAGCGAGGAGCCAGCGCGCTTCTGGCAGGGGGTGGGCGACATCCTCATCCCGGCCGACGACGTAGAGCCGTTGGAAGCGATCTATCTCGGCGCTGGTGAGCTGATCAGCGTTCCCGATTTCCAGCAACTCATCAACGGCACCGCCGAGCGCATCGAGTTCACGCTGAGCGGCGTGTCGGCCGAGACGATCGCGATGGCCGTCGAGGAGGCCACGTCCGTCCGCGGCGCATCCCTCCATGTCGGTATCGTGACGTTCAACGAGGCGTGGCAGGTGGTCGAGGTCGCCTGGGAGGCTGAGTTCCGCTGCGACACGCTCACAGTGTCCAGCCAGGGCAGCCAGACCGGGCGCGTCCGTTCGATCACGCTTTCGGTCGGCTCGGATGACACCGGACGCTCGCGCGCCCCTATCGCCTTTTTCACCGATGCCAACCAGAAGCGTCGCTCGGCGACCGACAACATCTTCTCGCACGTCGCGGGCATGGTGGCGGGCAAGTCCCGACGGTTTGGCCCGAAATGATGCTGGGCCCATATCTCGAGGAACTGCTCGGCGCGCGGCGGCAGGCGGGAATCCACGACTGCTGCACCTTCCCTGCGAACTGGGCCATCGCCTGTGGCCGGCCGGATCCCATGCAACGCTGGCGGGGCACGTATCTGACCGACGAGGAAGCCGAGCGCATGATCGGCGACGCGGGCGATCTGGCCCTGCTGTTCGAGGTTGGCATGGACGACGCCGGCATCCGCGAGGTCAGCGAGCCGGAATGCGGCGACATCGGTGTGGTCGACCTGCTCGGTCACCAGGCCGGTGCGATCTTCACCGGCCGCCGCTGGGCCTTCGTGCCGGCGACGCGCGGTCTCGGCTTCGTCTCGCTCGACCCCGGCGCCGTCGTGCGCCTGTGGAGGCCCTGATGGGCAAGACGCTGGGAACGATCGCCGTCATCGCTGGCGCCGCTGCGCTGGCGGTTGTCTCGTTTGGCACGGCGGCTGCCTTCGCGGCGCTTCCTGGCGTTGCGACCGCAGGTGCTACGGCTGCTGCAGGCGTCATCACTGCACTCGGCGTGACAGCCACAACCGTGGCGCTGCAATCAACTGCCGGGCTTATCGGCCTGGGACCGAAGGCTCCAAAGCCGGAAACGGCGGATACGGCCAAGCGCATACCTATTCCGCCCCGCGTCGCCGCCTACGGCCGCTCCAAGCTGTTCGGCACCTATATCCTCTTCGAGACCTCAGAAGGATACGATGCCGGCTTCTCGACGGTCGGCGCGGGAACGGCGGTCGACGTCTACGCTATTCACGACGGACCGATCGACGCGATCGAGCAATATTATCTCGGCGACGATCTCGTCACGCTGGTCGGGAACACCGTCCAGGAAGGCACGGACGGCCGCTACAAGGACGGCAAGGTCAAGATATACGCCACGCTCGGCGAGACGCCGGGGACGTGGCTGTCGGCGATCGGAAGCCTCATCCCGGCGTGGGACGACAGCCACCGGGGCGATGGCGTCGTGATCGTTGGCGCGACCTTCGAAGCCGTGAAGGCCAAGGACTTCCAGGACGTCTATCCGACGGGGCTTCCGCCCGCCGTTGGGATCGCCGCGCGCTGGCAGAAATGCTTCGACTGGCGCGACGAGGCCCAATCGGTCGATGATCCCTCGACTTGGACGTGGACCGAGAATGCGGTTCTTCAGACGGCGCATTACAAGCTGGTGCGGGAGAAGGCGAAGCGCGAGCCGGGCGAGGTCTTTCCAAGCGGCCCCAACCTGCAGGTCGCCTGGGACCGCTATTTCGCCCCCACGGTGACCTATTGGACCGCTGCTGCCGATGATGCCGATTCTGGTGTGGCGTTGAAGGCCGGGGGCACCGAACCGCGCTATCGGTCATGCGTCGCCCATGAACTGACATCGCCGCACAAGGAGGTCATTGCGGCGCTGACCGCCTGCTTCGATGGCTGGCTGGCTGCTCGCGCCGACGGGGCTCTGATCGTGTATTCCGGGCGCTATTACGAACCGATGGTATCGCTCGGACCGGATGAGATACTGTCGTTCACCGTCACCGATGGCATCGACGACGAGACCGAGTTCAACGAATATGCGGTCTCCTATGTCTCATCCGAGCATCAGTACAGCACGGTCGATACCACGCCATGGCAGGACACCGCCGCGATCGAGGCGGCAGGCGCGATCAAGTCGAGCGGTCTAGCCAACCAGGTGCCGAGCCATGGACAGGCCCGGCGCCTCGCTAAACGCACGATGATGCGAGCTCGCGCGCCCAAGCGCGGCACGATCACTACCAACAACGCGGGCCTCGCCGTCCGTGGCGAGCGCTTCGTCGATGTCCACCTCGAAGAGGCCGGCACGGTATTCTATTCGGGGCCCGTCGAGGTCGTCCGCCTGACGCGCAACCTGCTGTTCGGTGTCACCTTCGATTGGGTGCTGGCCGATCCTGCGGTCGATGATTGGGACCCGGAAACCGAGGAAGGTGATCCCGCGCCGGTGGAGGAGAGTGTTTCACCTTCCGCTCTCGTGAAGCCGACGATCACATCGGCCGCGCGCGTCACGTCCCAGGACAGCGGATCGAATACAACCGGCACGCGCATCCAGCTCGTGGTCGATGGCCCGTTGCGCGTCGATCTCATCTGGTTCGTTCGCACGCGGCCCAGCGGCGAGGCGACCTGGGATGAGCGCGAATACACGGACATCGACCCGTCGATCGGTGGCGTCGAGATCCTGACCGAGTTCGTGGCGGCCGACAACACGATCGAGGTGCAGGTCCAGTATCAGGTCGGCGATGGGCGTAACTCGCCATGGTCTGACACCGAGACGGTAAGCACTTCGACAGCCGACATTGCCCCCAGCCCTAATACGGATTTCACCGCTACGGGCGGCATGGGCGAGGCGACCGGTTCGTGGCGCAATTCTGCGAGCAGCAACTTCGACCATAGTCGGCTGTATCGCGGCACGACCGCGTCGTTCGGTTCCGCGAGCGATGTTTCCGGCGCGATCACCGGCGCGCCAGGCGCAACCCAGCCCTTCACCGATACAGTCGCCGCCGGAACGTATTATTATTGGACCCGCGCGTTCAATTCGTCGGGCGCCGGAGCTACACCTACCGGCCCGGAAATGGTGACGGTGACATAGCAACGAGGGCGCTGTGACGGCGGTACATGGACATAGCCCCGGCCCATAATTTCTCCAATGGACTGGAGGAACCATGGGCACGATCAGCGACAGCTTCGGCGAAGCTTACCGCAACTTCAACATCGACGGCGTCCCGTCGTCTGGTGCCTATGAGCCCGATAAGGCCGACATTCGCGCCATCGGCCCGGTCATCGAGGCCGCGATCGCAAACATGGGTCTCGGCACGATGGTTGGCGTCACCTATGCGACGCGGTCGGCGCTGAACGCGGATCTCGCCCATGATGCCGGCACCATCGGCCTTGTCTATGCCGACAGCACCGACGCCAACAACGACCTCTACGTGAAGGTTGGCGCCAGCGGTTCAGGCTCATGGACGAATACTGGCGCGCTCCACGACATCATTGGAGCTTTGGCTGGACCATATACGGATGCCGCTGCCGCCAGCGCTGCAGCCGCCGCCGTGTCGGCATCGAACCTGACAGCCAGCAACTATGGGATCACGCTGGACGGGAGCGGGGCAGGCATCTGGGACCTTCGCTTCTGGAAGAGGAACCTGTTCCAGGATGCCGCGGCAACCGTCCCCGTGACCGCCGCAGGACAGCCGGTCGGCTGCATCAGGAATATTCTCGGCGACACGAGCTGGGACCTGATTCAGGCCACGAACGCCGCCCGCCCGACATTCCAGATCCTCGATGGTGTTCCCGCCGTCGTCGGCGCCAATGGCACGGCGATGTACAGTCGCGCGCAGAAGACGCTCAAGCTTCCCTTCTACCTGCTCATGGCGATGCGGAAGGCTGATCAGGGAGCGAATCCGCTCTTCGGCTTCTACGCCGACAATACGCCCGGCGGCTATGATCAGTTTGCCTTCGCCGCCGACACCTTCAGCACGATGCGGACGAACCTCCGCTTCTTCACCGCAGGGCGCACCTGGGTAATCCCCAAGACTTCGATCTACGCGTCGCGCGTCGGTACCTCCTTCGTCCTGGATTCGCTTGCGATCGTAGGTTCGGTCGACTGTCGTCTGAACGGTGGGGCGCAAACGTCCGGGCGTTCGCCAATTTCGAACAACGTCCAGGCCGCCGACAGCGCCCCCGGCTATGTGAACCTCAACTGCCTTGGCGCGGCGCGGACGCCCAATCCCGCGCAAGGCTTCGTCTTCTACGGCGGGATCGCGGCGCCGAGCGTGCCGACCAATCGCGCGCTGGCCGTCTCGACCTTCCGCAGCCAGATCGAGCCAGTGATCACCTCGACCGACAAGGTCATCCTGATCGTCGGCGACAGCACCGGCAACGATATCGACGAAGCCGTCACCGACTATGGCACGGAGCCATTCCGGAAATGGGTGCTCGACGCAGGCGCCACGGGCCTCGCGACCCTCAACCCGACCAAGGACATCTTTTATAGGAACTGGGGGCTCGAGAGCGGCCTGTGGTGCGGTTGGGAGAAGGTAGCGACCGGCAGCGCTGGCGGCGGCGCCGGCAATCGCATTTTCGTGGCCAATGCCAGCGTCGGCGGGTCGCAGCCGAGCTATGGCCTCGGGTCGCTGTTCGCTGCCATGTACGGCGGCCTCGACCATGTCGACGAGATCATCCTGAACCATGGACAGAACATGTTCGTGACCAGCGCCACCGATCCCAACGGATGGCTGCGCGCCGGCGAGTTCATGGACGCCATCGACAAGTTCCGCAGGGTCTTTCCGAAAGCCCCATGGCTGATGATTCGGACTTATCCGATCGGCATCCCTGGCGACACGCGGATCGATCCGGTGGTGGCGGCGGTCGACCGGGTCGCGGCCTTCTATGGCGATATCACGACCGTCGACGTCTATACCGCCTTCAACAGTGCCGGCCGGCCGCTGAGCTATTATGCGCCCGACAAGCTGCACCTGTCCGAACCGGACGGGGTCGACGCCTTCTATGCCGTTTTCGGCCCTGCCTACGCCGCGTGGACGCGCCCCGCCGTCGTTGCGCCGGCTGCGATGGGATTCGCCGCGAACCTCCTCCCCAATGGCCGCTTCGACGACTTCGACGGGGCGGTGCCGACGGGCTTCACCTTCACAGCGAGCGGTGATGGGACGATCAAGCGGTCCAGCCTGCGCATCGACGCCGAGAGCACGGAAGGGCCGACCGGATCGGCATCGACATCGGTGCGCATGCGCCAGACGACGGGATCCAGCTATCTCCAATTCGCAATCGATGCGACGCCCTACCGCGGCAAGGCCGTCGTTATGGCGGTGCGTCTGTATCGTGAGCCCGGCGGCAGCAACGACGGTGGCCGGCTTGAAATGTTCTCCAACGGCACCGGCGCCGTCTCCAACTTCCGTTATGACCAGAGCGGCCAGGGTCAGCCCGTCAGCGGGTGGGTCTGGAAATATCTCTACATCCCGCCCGTGCCGAACGACGCAACCACGCTGACCGGGCGCGTCTATGCCGCCGCCAGCGGGATCGGTGACGTGTCGGTAAGCCGGATCGTGCTCGCAACTGGCGCTGCTGGGACCACGCCTCGGCCTCGCAATGAACGGTGAGGACAATCCCATGAGCTACTTCATGAACACCGTCGGACGGACGGCATGAATGCCCAGGCTGTCACGCTTGGACGCTCCGCGGTGACGCCCTGGTTCGAAGCCGCCTTCCTGAAATATGGATGGATCTGGATCGGCCTGTCGTTCGGCCTCGCGGCGAAATATGCTCTGCTGATCAAGCGCGGCATCCGCATTCGAGGCGCGCTGGTGCTCGCCGACCTGCTGCTACTGCCCATGGTCGCGCTGATCGCATATTCGATCACGTCGCGGCTCGGCGCGAACGGCGAAGCTGCCGCGCTGCTGAGCGCCCTCGCTACCGTCGGCGCCGATCGTCTGGTCAAGCTCTACACCGAACGCTTCCTCGACCGTGTCGATAGCGAGCTGCGGGCGGTCGTCGACCGGCAGAGGGCCGAGATCCGCAACGAGGTGCAGGCGGAGATTTCCGCGAAAGAGGTCATCGTCGACCAGATCACCGGCAAGGCCCCGTCCGAATATCAGGCGCTCAAGCGGGCGCCGGTAGACCTTGGGAAGGGCAAGCCGTGATCGATTGGAAGCCCGCCCAGCGCAATATCGGCGTCACGCCGGACGGCATCATCGGGCCCAACACGATGCGCGCCCTGCTGCGCCGCGTGTCGACGCTGGCCGATGCGACGCCGGACCAGGGCATCATCAACTCGCTGGCGACGGCGGCGCTCGTTCATCTGCCGGCCTATGGGCTGACGGACAGCCGCGAGCGGCTCGCTTGGGCGCTCGCCGAGACAGCGAACGAGACCGGCGGCTATACGCGCTTCGAGGAAAACCTGAACTATTCAGCCGGCGCGCTGGTGCGCACATGGCCGAACCGCTTCAACGCCGCCAAGGCCGCGCGGTTCGCGCGCCAGCCCGAGGCGATCGCCAATGAGGTCTATGGCGGCCGGATGGGCAACGACCAGCCCGGCGACGGTTGGGCCTATCGCGGCCGGGGCATGCTGCAGCTCACCGGCAAGGCGAACTATCTCCTGTTCGACAAGCGGCTGGGCATCGGTCTCGACACGCATCCCGAGATCGCCGCCGTGCCCGCGCTGTCGCTGCTGATCGCCTGCGAGTTCTATCGCGCGAATGGCGTCCTCGCGAAGGTCGACGCCGGTGACCTGGCCGGCGCCCGGCGGATCACGAACGGCGGATTGATCGGGCTCGACCATGTGAAGGCGCTGTTCTCGAAAATCATGGGGCTGTTGTCATGACCGACGAGCAAATCAAGCATATGGTGAACCGCTTCCTATCGTGGAAGCTGCCCGAGGACTTCAGCCCTGATGGTGGGATCACCTTCAAGGCCGAATATAACGACGGCCCGGAAACTATGAAACTGTTGGGGCTGACCGAACCGATGCGCCATGAGCCCAGCGGCACGAACCTGTTCGATGCCACGCAGGCGGAGGCCATGGTCCGCCACATGTTGGACGGGCTGCCATGAAGTCCGCCATCCCGCACCTGCGCATCGTCGTCGCGGCCTCGGCGCTCGCGATCCTCGGTTACGCCGGGTTCAGCATATGGGTGGTGGGCTGGTCGACCGACGCTGCCATGCGCGGTGACGTGATCGGCACATGGAAAAGCTTCGCCGTCGCCGCCTTCACCTTCTGGATCGGATCGAGCTCGGGCGGGAAGGCCGCACCGGAATCCAAGGGAGACAATCCATGAAGCGCCTGATCATCTGCGCCGCGCTGGCGCTCGCCGCCTGTACGCCGCATCCCACCTCGCCGGGCAGCACCCCGGTCCAGCAGGTCGTCGACAAGGTCGTAATCGAGGGAACGCGCGGACTGATCCTCGCCGAGCTCGGCTATGAGAGCGCCGCGACGCTCGCGCTCGACCTGATCAACGCCGGCGTCATCAAGGGCGAGACTGCCGCCAAGGTCCGCGACCTGAATGCGACCGTCACCGACCTGCTGGTCAAGGCCAAGGCCACCACGGACGCCGCCCAGCGCGCCGCGCTCGTCGCGCAGGCCTTCGACCAGACCTTCAAGCTGCAAGCGCTGACGATGGGAGCCGGGCAATGACCTTCGACGACCTTCTGAGCCTGGCGCAAAGCGCCGCGAAGATCGTCACCGCGTCGGGGCTGATCCCCGGTGCCGCGCCGATCATCGACGCGGTGAACGACATCGCCGCGGTCGTGCGTCGCAACGTGGACGAGGGCAAGGCGGCGCTCGCGGCCGACCAGATCGACCAGCTCAACGCCCTGCTCGACCAGGTGCACACCCGAATCCTGTCGCTGTCGGATCGGCTCGACAAAGCGGCGACCGAGGCCAGCAAGCGCTAAGGCGCGTCAGCCCAGCCCGTCACGTTGAGAAGCTGGCCGCCGGTCACCTCATCGATCCAGCAGCCCCCGCCCTGGTGATCGGGCCAGAAGCGTGCCCTTCGGGTCCAAGGCCTATGACCGTGGCGGATGAGCATTACACGCCCGTCACGCCGATCACTTGGCATGGTCTCCATCGGCAGCGTGTTCATCCCATCGGCCATACCGTCTCCACCTCCATCATCTGCGACGGGAATGGCTGCGCCAGCTTGCAGGCCGCATCGAAGTCGCCGGTCAGCCAGGCCTCGTAATCCTCGGGATGGAGGATCACCGGCATCGCCTTCGGGTGCAGCGGCGCCACCAGCGCGCACGGCTCGCAGGTCAGGAACGCATATTCGCCGCCGCGCCAGATCCCGGCGAACGCGCCCACGGGATAGGCCGGCAGCTTGAACCAATGCTCGCCCTTCTTGCCGATTTCGGGATGCGGATCGAGCGTCGGTTCGGCGAAGGTGGTGAAAGGCACCAGGCAGCGCTGTTCGGGCTTCGCGAGCGTCGATTTCCAGAAAGGGCTAGAGAGGTTGCGGACGTTGGTGACGGCCTTGTCGAGCATCTTACCCGAGGCGCCCTTGATCTTGGTCGTGATGCCCCAGGAGCGAACATCGGTCGCGATCTTGCCGGCCTCTTGGCGAACGATGAGGCCCTTGCGCTTCGGGTAGACATCGCTGGCGAAGGGTTCTTCTGGCATCGACAGCGACCATCCGATGTACTCGCGCCAGCTCGGGATCGCCTCCGGGTTCGTGCGGTAATGGTTGCACATGCGGAACTCCCCCCGGATATAGCGGCCTGATGCGAGCACACCATAAATCGCTGATCGGCGGCCTGTCGATGATCCTGGCTCTCACCGCGGCGGTCATAGGCTGGAGCGAATTCGGGGCCGCCGGAGCTTCGTCGGACGCGCCAAGCTTCGCCTGTCCCTCACCTGAGCACCACGACGGGGACGCCATTCGCTGCGGCAGCGCCGGACGCTCGATGCGGCTCTACGGGATCGACGCCCCTGAGATGCCAGGAGCGTGTCGCCCAGGTCGCCAATGCACGCCCGGCGACCCGTATGCATCCCGCGATCATTTGCGCGGGCTTACCGCCGGCCGCAATGTCCGGTGCGAACAGGTCGACCAGGACCGCTATGGTCGCGCCGTGGTGCGCTGCTCGGCAGATGGTGTGGATCTGTCCTGCCAGATGGTGCGGGACGGCTTCGCGGTCGAGCGCTATGGGCGGCTGGATTGCTGACCGCTACCGTGGCCGCCTCCTGATCAGCTCCCGCCGCTCCTCATCCGTGCAGACCGCCCATAGCAACTGATCGATTCCGCGCGGTGGCGGGTCGAGCCGGAAGTCACGCCCGTGCAGCAGAGGCACCACCTTCTCCCGGCCGAGCTTCTCCGCCGATCGCCGCGCCGTGTCGGCTCGCATCCATTTCTCGACCTGTTCCTGAGTCCACAGCGGCCGCATGACGCCGCCCTGGTAGAAGAAACGGTTCCAGCCCCGGCAGCCGCGCGTCAGCTTGCAGCGGGCCCGCCTGTTCACCAAGGAAAAGTCGGCCCCCTTCTTCGTGATAATCGCGTCGAGATCGACGTCACGACCTTCCCGGCAGGTATCGCAGGAAACCCGGACGCCAAAGTGATCAGGCTTCTCGTCGCGCGCCGCCTTCATGGCGCCGACGGTGTGGGTCCAGGCCGGGAAGAACGCCGGCCCGCGTCGAGCGCCCATCGATCATCAAGCCGCCTCGATGTCGGCCGCTGTGATCCGGATCAGGCGCTTGCCGTCCAGATCCTCCACGTCCTGGGTGGTCTTCTTGTGGCGCAGGATGACGGTGATGATCTCGATCTGGTCGTTTACGATCGACGCCGGCGGCATCATGTGGCGGTCGCCGCGCAGGAGCTCGAGCGCGCCCTTTTCCAGCCGGACGATGTTGGAGCCGTCGATTAGGTCGTAATCGGCGAGCGGCACGCTCTCGTCCGTCATCGTGTCGAACAGGTCGGGCCCGTAGAAATAGGCGTCCGTCTCGATCCGCGCGCTGGCGCGCTGCTGTGCCGGGAGGGACCGCGCCGCGGCGATCGCGCCGGCCAGGTCGCCGCGGTACAGGGTCTCGACCTGCGGATCGGTCTCATAGGTTTCGCGGGCGCGTGTCTTCGCGCCGTGGTGCGTGCGCACCAGCGTTGCTGTGCTCATGATCGTGTCCATATGCGGGCGTCGCGCCCGACTCGTGTTGGGGTGCGATTATGAGAACACAGTGAGAACAAAAGAGTCAAGCCGGGGCCGTCAGAAGTCGACGCCGCGGGCCTCCATCTCGTTGGCGATCCGGTCGATATCAGGGTCGTCCGGCTCCTTCGACGAATAGAGCGCTACGAGCTCGGCGTCGGTCAGCTTCGATAGGTCGGGCAGGTCATCCATGATGGTAAGACGCGGATCGGCGGAAGCGGTTCCTCAAACGCACAACTCTTCATGACTGCGGCCAAGATTTTAACTCGCTCTCGTTCTAATTGATGCGGGTGGCGGTACGGGTTAGCGATGGGGAGCGGAGGGGCTGATGGCGCAATTTTTGAAATGGTCCGGGCGAGTATTGGCTGCCATTTTTTTCTTTCTAACAACGCTGGGCGCCCTCAAACCAAGTGAGTTCGTTGCCACGCTCGCCGATTGGGCGACGTTTCTACGGCTAAATCGCGCCGCAATCTGGCTTATGTCAGTCCCAGCAAATCACGCGGTGCAACTCGTCGCGGTGGGAATTCTCGGCTTCCTTAGTGGCTTATTCGTCGCAAAGCTCGGGACGCTGTTGACGTCGACCGCAGTCGACGCTCCTCAACGACATAATGTTCTGGAGCCTGATCTGCCGCTGAACGAAGCGCTCAACTATATACTTGATAGGACGGAATGGGGGGCCGAGTTGGTTCGCACCGACGCCCAGCTCGCGGAAGTCGAGATTACCTTCAAAGATAAGGTCGTTCATTATGGACTTCGGGTCTGGGGACGCCAAGGTAGCCGCGCGATTGAGTTAATCGATCCTATATTTCTAAATGATGAAAATATCGATTTTCGTAACAATAAAATCGGCCGGACGTGGACTGTCTGGTCGGATGCCAGAGTCTGCAAAGCTCAAATAGAATCGATCTGGCCACCTATACCGAACGCCGATGGCTGATTCGGCGAAAAATGATTATACCGTGTTAGCCCCCTTACTAAGAAATCAATCCACCTTCGCCGCCGCAACGATGTCGAAATCCCATCCGCGGTCAAGCCAGATGAAGTTCCCCGCCCGCCGCGGTGCCGGGCTCTCCTGACCACACCGGAAGCGCAGCCAGACCATAGCGTTCGGATCCTTGGGCGAGGCGCTCGTGCCGGGGTTCGGGCGCCAAGCGCGGTCGGTGGTCATCAGGCCGGGATCTCCGGGAGCGTCCACGACCAGCGAACCTTGTCCTCGGCCTCGATCGACCGCGCAGCACGCCGCCGGCTCGGCCGGTTCCACGATTCGGCGTCGACGGTCGCCTCGCGGACGGCTCCCGTCGCGCGCAGGCTCGCGCCGCTTTCCCGCGCCAACGTATAGGTCAGCAACCGGGTGCCGCCCATCTGCTGCCAGATGCGCTTGCACCGTGCCTCTAAGCGCGAGCAGGCATTGCGCGGCGCCGCCGGCGAAACGCAGCAACGGAGCAGTTCGGCCGCGCCTGGCCGTTGGAGCATCCGCGCGACCGGTCGCCCGACGATCGCAGCGCCGACGAGCTCGCCGCCGACCTCGATCCCGATCGCGAACTTCCCGCCGTCGTTGGACGTGCGGGCGCTGTGTCGGTGGTGCTGCTCGACGAAATCGTTCGCCTCGCGCAGGGTGAGGGGGACGATTTTCATCAGTTGAGCCCGACCTGGCCGGCGGGGGTGGTCATTTGTGCTTCATCCGCGCAGGAATTGGATCACCACGCTTGAATGCCTCGATTATCTCCTTCCGCGTCCGATCTATCGCCGACTTCAAAGGCTCGCCGACCGTACCGTCATCGTAAAGGGGGCGGATGCCACCCCAGCTCAGCCATCCGACCGTGCGCCTCATCATCACCCTTCCCACCCGAACATCTTGTCGATCTCGGTCATGTCGAGGCGGCCCTCCACAGGATGGGCGCTTGATCACGCGCGATGCGGTGCTTGCCCCGGGCCATCGGATGGATCGGCGCGCCAGACTTCGTCCTCCCCCAGCACCAGAGGTCCGGGTAGGGCTCGACCCCGGTCGAGATCTGCTCAACGACATGGTCGACCCAGAAGTCGTCCCACGCGATGTTACCCCAGCAGACGAACACCTGGTCGGCAGCCTTGGCGAGCGCGACGATATGGTCGACGTTCGCCAGCAACGCGTCTCGATCGTGCCACTCGCCACCGAACGCTTCCTCGACCCGCCGCCGGCATGCGCGCGGGTCTGGCGTCACGAAGGGATAGAGGTTGGCCGCATCGTAGGCGCCGAAGCCGAAAAGCTGGAACCAGGCATTCCACCACAGCGATGTCGGATCGTCTCGGTCGATTCCCGCGTCCGAAGGGTTACAGCCGATGACTAGCGCGCGCGGGCCCGGAGCCCATTGCCGCGACAGGGTCCGGCGGATCGTCGGGGTGGCGAAGTCGGCGCTCCGCTGCATGACGGGCGCGCCGAAGAGGTCGATCTCGGTCATTGCCTGCGCTCCATGCCCGCCAGCACCCGTTCGCAATCGATCCAATGAGGCTCCGTCGGGATCGGGTACGGCTGCCCCCGGCGATGCCAGTCGCGCACCGCCGCCTCGAATATCTCGATGCCCGCACCGAACCCGAGATCGCGCAGGATGTCGTTGGTCAGCAGATCCAGTGCGCGATGGGCGGCATGGCCCGGCATAGTCGCCACGATTTCGCGACAGCGGCGGGCAAACCCGGCAGGCGTCCTTTCGCTGGGCCGATCCCGCCACTTGGTCGCGAGGTCGACATGCTGACGCGCCTGGTCGAGCATCGGCAGCGTATCGGCGAATTGCGTCACACTCGTCCCGTCGAAGGAGTCAGCTTCCTCCGCCCCGCAGAGGAATATCCGCCGAGCGCTATTCACCCGGCCGACGTGGAGATAGCAACCAGCCTCGCGGGCCAGCGCGCCCCAGAGCGGAAGGGTCGTCTCTTTCCAATCATCGGTGCCGCCGACGAAGATTCCGACGCGCGGGCCGAGGAAGGGAGCGATCATAGCGGGCGTCATCCCATCCTGGACAACGATCAGCAGAATCGACGGATGCCCCCGCATCTCCGGCAGCCATTGCAGCGTCAGGTCTAGGCTCTCCAGACCTCGAAAGGGAACATCGGGCAGCGCCAGCCATAGAGCGCGATCACCGAGCCAGTCGACAAAGCGGAGGAAGCGGTCTCGCTTGAACGGTAGCGGATCATCCCGCTCGGTCCATTGACCGTTGTCAGCGCCGATGAGATCGAACCCCTCGTCGCGCCAGACGCCGCTCGCCGAGACGAGGATGCCCCAGCCAGCGGCGCGCGCCGCATCGAGGTTGCGCTTGGTGCCGGTACGGGAGAAGAACGGCGTCATCGCTCGAGCTCCCGAGCGACGCGGCGCATGATGTTGATGAGGATGCGCGGATCCTTCACCCGCACGGAGACGTCGTTGCCGCCCAGGGAGGCATGCCGGTACGCCCGGTCAAGCTGGCGCGCGAGCTGGCGCAGGGCCTTGGCGGTCGGGGTCATCGCCGACACCTTGCGCGCTCGCCCTGCTCATCACCGCAGAGCAGGCATTCGCCGAGGTACCCGGTCTGGTTGGTCTCGCATCGCGCCGGCGTGCCCCATTCGGCAGCCTGAGCCGCCCTGGCGCGGATCCCGACATCCACGCGCACCGGGTCGGTGTCCAGTTCAAGACGGGCGCGGGCGGCAGCGATCGCCTCTGGTGTCCAGCCGCCGGTCATCGCGCGCATTCTGCGCAAAAGATGCCCGGCCGATGATCGTCCGCATCCGGGCACCATGACTGATGGTTGACGGGCCACGCATCCCAAGTTCGACGCCTCAGGGCGGTCGATCCGCGGACAGGTTTGAAATCCGGACCCTGGCAGTAATGCTTAGCGCGCTTGTCGTAGATGACGTCGGCGTTGAGGGCGAGATAGGCCTGAATATCCATGCTGGCCTGTGGCATCGAAATGCCGAAGTACTGGATCAGGTTATCGCGATTGAGTCGCCCATAGTCGAAGAGGCGATCTTCGATCCAATCGAGACGGCGCTCGGTAAACCACGTCATTGCCGCCCTCCGCTTCGCGCCACCTCGGCCTGCCGCCGCGCCCAGAACCGCATCCACCAGCGCTTGTGCGCACCCGGCCGCGACTTCGACCAGCAGACGTGACCACCGCCGACCTCGAAGCGATCGCCGTCGAACTCGACGATGTCATCGCTGCCCAGCCGGGTTTCGATCTGGTCGTATTCGATGAAGCCCTTGTTCCAGTCGGGATGGAACACGCCGTCCATGTCTCGGCCACCGCGAGGCCAGCCGACCACGTAGGGCCGGTGATAGAAGACCACCGTCCGGCGGAGGCAGCAGAACGGCAGGCAGCGGGACGGGTTCGGCGCCTTGGTCGCCAGAGGTTCCCAGATTGCGATCAGGTGACGGGCATCTGGCAGCCGCGCGGCCAGGACGTCGGCGATGTCCGGCGCCGGCTCAGCGAACTTGCCCGCCCAATAATGGAAGCGCAGCGCAGCGGCCTCCATGTCCTCCATGGGAACCTCGTCTTCCCAGCCGGGGCGACGGCGGCTCATGCGGCCCTCACAGCAACGTCGGCTGATCGGGCGAGGCCCAGCAAGAGGTCGCGGAAGGGCAGCGGCGTATGGATGCGAGGGTTGCTGTCCATCCCCCCCCCTCTCGCGCCCACTTCACCAAGACGCTTGGCCCGTTTCAGCCCCATGCGTTCAACGACCGCCGGATCAAGCCGTGGCTCGCCAATCCCCCAGTCCAGGTCAGGCAGATCGGCCGGATGAATGCGGTAAACTAGCAACAGCGTTGGCTTGCGGGCGTAGTGGCCATAGCGCCCCTGCTCGACGCAGCAGGTCCAGCCACCATCGAACAAGCCCGAACTGATCCATCCGCCTTCTCGCGGCGGCACATTGATGCCGAAATGCGGCCACGCCCAACTGCCCCACGGATGCTCAATCACGCCGCCGTACAACCGGGCGACACGATGGGAATGCGCGAAGCATCCGCCATCGTCGCCTTTGCGCTTCCTGATCCCTGTGCGCTTGACGGTCAGGGGTTGCCCGAACCACATCTTCCCCCAGCGCTGACAGGGGCTGTGGCTGACCACCGGCCACGGACCATCGTACTTTCGGGCATCCCGGGCTTCATCCCATGGATCGACATCAGGCAGGCCGAAGTAGCATCCGTCCGTTTCGACGTAGAGGGCCGCGACCTTCATCAGCAGCCCTCCCGCTGGACCGGCCAGTCGGTGGCGGACTGCGCCTCCTCGGCCTCCATCATCTCGGCGGCGCGGCGGTGGGCCGAAGCCTGAGCTAGCATGTGAAGCGCGATTTCGTAGCGCTGCTGTCCATGAAGGCGTTCGGCTTCGGCGACGTAGGCCGCCTCATAGGCCCGCGCGACGCGGATGTGGGGACGGAGCGCGCTCATGCTGCACCCCCGAAACGCAGGCTCAGGCGAGGGCGAAAATGGATGATCTCAGGGTTAGACATTGCGGCGTGTGCGCCGCAGATTTCCGTGCCCCCTTTCTCAGGGGTTAGACACGGTAAGTTGTTGAATCCGGCGTTTTGGGAGTGCCCGGCTCGGGCCTCCACCTCCCTACAGTCTTAACGATGGTTCGTTCCCGTCCGGGGCTGCGGCGGCGTGCGCCGATCGATGCGATCGGCCGATTCGGCCGATCCATTCGGAGCGCCTGATGTCGGAGGGGTGCCGTTCGCGGGAGAAGTTCGCCGGTCGCCGGCGGTAAAGGCCGATCGCCCGCTGGTGGGGGCCAAACGGACGATCGACCATTTCCCATGCCCGGCCCGTCGATCGTCCCGTTGGGGGTAGGACTTTCGGCGCGACGCAGCGATGGAGCGCAGCGAACTGCTGCGGCAATGAAACCCAGCCGATCGGCGACTGGCAGTGTCTCTCCGTCTCTGTAACCGTTACAGTCGCGATAAGGAGACGCCTTCAATCTGCGAATGACTTGCACCGATTTTCAGGCTATCGCCTTGCGGGCATGAACGACGCTCGCGAGGTGACCGCCGATCGGGACGAAGGGGCGGCGGCCGGCCGGCCGGCGAATCCCGCGTTGAGCGATGCCGAACTGATGCGGCAGGAGCTCGATACCGTGATCGCGTCGCCCGATTTCGCGCGCGCGCCGATCATGAAACGGTTGCTCTCCTTCCTGGTGGGCGAAACCGCCTCCGGCCGCGGCGATCAGCTCAAGGCCTATTCGGTGGCGGTCGACGGGCTTGGCCGCGCGCCGGACTATGACGCCCGCGCCGACAGCTATCCGCGCGTCCAGGTCGGCCGGCTGCGGCGCATGCTCGACAATCACTACCGGACGAACCAGCCTGTCAACGGCCTGCGCCTGACGATCCCCAGCGGTCGCTATCGCGTCGCGCTGCGGCCCGCCGAGGAACCGGCCGGTCCGGATGCGGCGGCGCCCCCCGCCCTGCCCCAGCGCCCGTTCCAGTTCGGCTGGCACATCGCGCTGTTGCTGCTGCTGGTCGGTCTGGCGGCGGCGCTGACGCTCCACTTCCTGCCGATGCGGACGACGCCGCCCAATGCCGGCCGCGAGCGGCCGATCCTGGAGATCGGTGGAACGACGATGGCCCAGGACAGCCCGCTCGGCAAACTGGTCCGCGTCACGCTGATCAACGGGCTGGGCCGGAGCGACATGTTCGACGTGCGGCCGCTGCGCCGCTCGGCCGTCAATGGTGCGACCACCGCGCCTGCCGCCGCCGTCGCGACCATTCCGCAGGCCCGCTATCGGCTGGGCGGGGACCTGATCGGCGGCGAGCATCCCCGCCTGTTCCTGCGCCTGCTGCGGGTCGCGCCCGACCGGCTGATCTGGTCGGGCGACATCAGCCTGGGCGATGCCGGCCAGCTCGACGGCGAGGCGCTCGAGCAGCGGCTGGCGCCGATGATCGCCACGATCGGCCGCGTCAACGGCCTGATCGCGACCCACGAGCTGCAGGAGAATGGGGGGATCGAGGCGGCCGGCTACAGCTGCCTGCTGCTCTATCACCGCTACCGCAAGGAACGGACGACCGAGGAGCTCCGCCACGTCCAGGCATGCGTCGAAAAGAGCCTGAAGCGCGATCCCGACAATGCCCAGCTCCAGGCCGCCGCCGCCCAGCTCGCCATCGAGAAGATGGTCAGCTCGGACACCGACCCGCGCGACCGGTCCGCGCTGCTGCTGACCGCCCGCCGCCATGCCCAGATCGCCGGCTCGATCGACCCGCTCGACGCCTGGGGCAACGCCGCGCGCGCGCGCGTCGCGGTGGCGCGCAACGCCTGTGCGCAGGCGGTCGGTTTCGCGATACGGGCAAGCGAACTCCAGCCCTATGATCCGGCGCTGCTCGCCGATGCCGGCGTCTATCTGCTCGACTGCGACGATCCCCGCGCCGAATCGCTAATCCGGCGGGCGATCACGCTCGACGACGATCCCGAGGGCCGCTTCTACGGACCGCTCCTGCTGCTCGCCATCGCCCGCGACGACCAGGTGATGGCGCGCGAGGCACTGACGCACATGGCGCCGCCCGTGCTGGGCCGGCACGCTCTCTTCTTCCTGACCAGTGCGGTCGGCTATGCGATGGTCGGCGACGTCCCCCGCGCCCGCGCGGCATGGGCGCAGCTTGAGGAAGGCAGCGGCCCGGTCGCTCGCGATCCGCGGGGTTTTCTCGAACGCATCGGCTATGCCGCCAAGGTTCGCGAGCGGGCGATGATCCATCTGCGCAACGCGCGCCTGATCGCGAACTGAAGAGGGATGCCTCGCCGGCGGAATGACTTTCGTTCCGTCGGATTGACGGATATTATGGCAGCCGTCGTAGGGCAAACGGCGTCATCCGGGGTTCGCACCGGATAAATGGGAGCAGGAGCGATATCCGCGATCCTCGATCTTCCGCACCGGCTGGCGGGGCGGAAACCGGATCTGGCGACCGACGTCGTGGTGGCGACGGCCGGCGTCGGGCTTGCCGTGGCCGGCCGGCTGATCGTCGACATCTTCGCGCCCGGCGTGCTCGCCTATTCGTTCGTCTTCCCTGCGGTGATTTTCTCCTGCCTGATCGCAGGCCTGAGGTCGGGGCTGATCGTCACGGTGATCTGCCAATTGCTGATCTGGTATTTCGTGATCCCGCCCCAGCGCGATTTCGCGATCGACTTCCCGCACGGCGTGGGCCTTTTCGTGGCGACGGCGTCGCTGCTGCTGACCGCCTGGGTGGTCGCCGGCTTCCGCGCCGCCGCCTTCCGGCTGCGCGAGGAGCAGCAGCGCCATGTCGAGCTGCTGTCGCTGGCGCTGCGCGAGGTCGACCATAGAACCCGCAACAATTTCCAGATCGCCGCCTCGCTGCTGCTGTCGCGCGCCGCCGGACAAGACAATCCCGAGCTGCGCGGCGAGCTGCAGGCTGCCGCCGGACGGCTCCAGTCGCTGGCTTCGGTCTATTCCAACCTAGCGCTCAGCAGCACCAACCTGTCGACCGTGATGCTCCACGAACATCTGCGCGAGATCTGCGAACGCATCCGCGACGGCATGCTGCCCGCCGGCGTGACCCTGAGCGTCGACGCCGAACCGATCGAGGTGCCGGCGCAGACCGCCGTGTCCATCGCGCTGATCGTCAACGAATGCCTTACCAACGCCGCCAAGCACGCCTTCCCCGAAGGGGTGGGCGCGGTCGCGGTCTGGCTGCGCCCCGACGCGGAGGGGAACATCCTCGTCACCATTGAGGACGACGGCGCCGGACACAACCCGGACCGCAGCCACGGCACCGGTTCGAAGCTGATGGACATGCTGGCGCGCTCGCTCGGCGCCGAGCTTCAGATCAGCAGCGGCACCACGATCGACCGCGGCACCCGCTGCGAGCTGAAGGTGCCGCACGGCAGCCTCGCCCATGGCTGAACCTGTTGGAGGCTCTCCTAGCCGAACCGGCCCGTCACATAGTCCCGGGTGCGCTGGCCGCGCGGATTGGCGAAAAGCTCCTCGGTCGGCTGGAACTCCATCATCCGGCCGAGATACATGAAGCCGGTATAGTTGGAGATGCGCGCCGCCTGCTGAAGGTTGTGGGTCACGATCACGATCGTGAAGTCCTGGCGCAGCTCGATCAGCGTCTCCTCGAGCTTCGCCGTCGACACCGGATCGAGCGCCGAGGCCGGCTCGTCGAGCAGCAGCACATCGGGTTCCACCGCGATGCCGCGGGCGACGCACAGGCGCTGCTGCTGGCCGCCCGACAGGCCGAGGCCCGAGGAGTGGAGCTTGTCCTTCACCTCGTCCCACAGAGCCGCGCGGCGCAGCGACTTCTCCACGATCTGGTCCATCTCGGCGCGGCTCTTGCGCTGGTAGAGACGCACGCCGAAGGCGACATTGTCGTAGATCGACATCGGGAAAGGCGTCGGCTTCTGGAACACCATGCCGACGCGGGCGCGCAGGCCCGCCACGTCGACCGGCGAACGGATCATCGCGGTGTCGTCCCCGCCGCCGTCGCGATCGCGCAGCCGTTGCAGGCTCCTGCGATCGGCGAGCACGTCGTGTCCGTCGAGCAGGATGCGGCCGACCGCATGCTGCTTCGGATAAAGATCGTAGATTCGGTTCAGCGCGCGCAACAGGGTCGACTTGCCGCAGCCCGAGGGGCCGATCAGCGCGGTGATCTTGTTCCGCTCGACCGGCAGGTCGACGCCGTAGAGCGCCTGCGTCTTGCCGTAGAAGAAGTCGAGCTTGCGCGCCTCGATCGCCAGCGCGTCACGGGGCGGAAAGGCGAGATGGACTTCCTCGGACAGGTGCGACGGAAGGTCGGTCATGAACGGCGGGCCTCCCGGGCGACGATGCGCCCGATGATGTTGATGGACAGAACGGCGGCGGCGATCAGCAGCGCACCCACCCAGGCCAGGCGCTGCCAATCCTCATAGGCGGACAGGGCGAACTGGAAGATGGTGGTCGGCAGGCTGGCCATCGGCTGGGTCAGCTCGGTCGAGAAGAACTGGTTGCCGAGCGCGGTGAACAGCAGCGGCGCGGTTTCGCCGCTGATCCGGGCGAAGCCGAGCAGCGCACCGGTGACGAGGCCGGCGCGGGCCGACTTCCAGACGATCTTGCGGATCACGAAAGCGCGGCTGGCGCCGAGCGCCATGCCCGCCTCGCGCAGCGCGCTCGGCTGGAGGCTCAGGATGTCCTCGGTCGTGCGGGTGACGATCGGCATGGCGAGGATGGCGAGGGCGACGCCGCCCGCCCAGGCCGAGAAGCCGTGGAAGGGCCGCACCAATATCTCGTAGACGAACAGGCCGATCAGGATCGACGGCGCCGACAGCAGCACGTCGTTGAGGAAGCGGACGACCTGGCCATAGCGGGTGTTGCCGCCATATTCGGACAGCCAGGTTCCGGCGAGGACGCCGACCACGACCGCGATCGCCAGACCGATTCCGCACATGATCAGCGATCCCATGATCGCGTTCGACAAGCCGCCTTCGGAGCCCGGTGCCGGCTGGGTCATGGTGAAGATCTTGGTATCCAGCCCGCCGATGCCCCTGCTGAGCAGCGACCAGAGGGTCAGCACCAGCGCCGTGAGCGCGATCAGCGTCGCGATCGCGGTCAGGATGACGAAGGCGATGTTGGAGAGGCGGCGTACGAGGGCGCGGTCCATCGCTGTCCTCCTCAATGGCGCTGGCTGCCGAGGAGCGCGCGGGCGATCGCGAGCACCCCGAAGGTGATCAGGAAGAGGACCAGGCCGAGCGCGACGAGCGCGGCGCTGTGCATGTCGCTGGTCGCCTCCGCGAACTCGTTGGCGATCGTCGAGGCGATGGTCGAGCCCGAGGCGAACACCGAATCGGGAAAGCCATGGGCGTTTCCGATGATGAAGGTCACCGCCATCGTCTCACCCAGCGCGCGGCCGAGGCCGAGCATGATCACGCCGACCATGCCGCGCCGGACATAGGGGATGACGACCGCGCGGATCACCTCGAACGGCGTGCAGCCCAGGCCGTAGGCGGCCTCGCGGAGCTGCGCGGGGACGGTCATGAACAGCTCGCGGAACACCGCCGCCATATAGGGCAGGATCATGATCGCGAGGATCACCGAGGCGGTGAAGATGTTGGCGCCGTTGGGGATGCCGGAGAAGAGTTTCTCCTGCCAGGAGCCGGGCTCGGCCTCCATCATCAGCGGAAGCTGGACATGTTCGGCGAACCAGGGGGCGAGGACGAACAGACCCCACATGCCGTAGACGATCGAAGGGATGCCGGCGAGCAGCTCGACCGCGATCGCCACCGGCTGGGCCACCGGGCGCGGGCAGAACTCGACCAGGAACACCGCGACGCCGATCGCCAGCGGCAGCGCCATCACCAGCGCCAGCAGCGCGGTAGCGAGGGTGCCGACGACGGGTCCCGCCGCGCCATAGACTTCGGTGACGGGATTCCATTCGCTGGAGGTGAGGAAGCCGAAGCCGAAATGCTCGATCGCCGGCCAGCCGCCGATCGCGAGGCTGACGACCACCCCGCCCAGCGTGACCAGCAGCAGCGTCGCCGCCCCGAAACAGGCGGCGTGGAACAGGGTTTCCCCTGCCGAGCCGGACGTACCGAAGCGTGCGGTGTCAGGTGGAGCAGCGCTTGCCATGTTTCCCTTTCAAGGCAACGGGGGCGATCCCCTCGCCCCCGTTTCCAGCAACCAAGGCGCCAGCCGTGGCTCAGCGCGGAACGTAAACCGGCTTGGGGCCCGCCTTCACGTTGGTCAACCATTGCTTGCGAACCAGGGTCTTCACGGCCGCCGGCAGCGGCACATAGTCGAGCTGCGCCGCAGAGGCGTCGCCCGCCTTATAGGCCCAGTCGAAGAATTTCAGGACGCTGGCGCCCGTCGCCGGGTTCGCCTGGTTCCGGTAGACAAGGATGAAGGTCGCACCGGTGATCGGCCAGGTCTTGGGGCCCGGCTGGTCGAGCAGCAGGACATAGTTGCCCGGTGCCTTGGACCATTGCGCGCCCGCCGCGGCGGCGGCGAAGTTGGCTGCACCCGGGGCGACGAACTGGCCCGCCTTGTTCTGCAGCAGGACGAAGGTTGCCCGGTTCTGCTTGGCATAGGCATATTCGACATAGCCGATCGAACCCATCGTCTGCTTGACGAAGGCCGAGACGCCGTCATTGCCCTTGCCGCCGATGCCGGTCGGCCAGGACACCGCGTCGCTCGCGCCGACCTTCTTCGCCCAGACCGGGTTCTTCATCGACAGATAGGTGGTGAAGAGGAAGGAGGTGCCCGAGCCGTCCGAACGATGGACGACGGTGATCGGCAGCGGCATCAGCTTCACGCCGGGGTTGAGCCGGGCGATGCGCGGATCGTTCCACTTGCGGATGCCGCCCATGAAGATATCGGCGAGGACCGCGCCGGTCAGCTTGATCTGGCCGGGCTTGACGCCGGGCAGGTTCACGATCGGTACCACGCCGCCCATCACGGTCGGGAACTGGTAGAGGCCGGCAGCGGCCAGCTCGGCGGGCTTCAGCGGCTTGTCCGACGCGCCGAAGTCGACGGTCTTCGCCTTGATCTGCTTGATGCCGCCGCCCGAACCGATGGCCTGGTAGTTCAGGCCGACGCCGGTGGTCGCCTTGTAGGTTTCCGCCCATTTCGCATAGAGCGGCGCTGGGAAGGTCGCGCCCGCGCCCGAGATGTTGGCGGCATGGGCGGACGAAGCCGTGCCCGAGGCGAGGATCAGGGCCGCGCTCAGCGAGGCGACGAAATGCTTGAGCATGAAAGATTCTCCGATGCCGGAGTCCCTCCGGCGCGAGGCCCGCTTAATCCCGGGCTGTTACAGCAATGTTACAGCGGGACGCCTTATGCGGCGGCGGCGAAGCCTATCGCGGCACTGCCGCGTCATCGAACTGACATAAAATTGTAGCATCGGCCAGTTCGTCGCGGGGCCCTCCCCACGGGAACAGCTCATCCGATTTCGATTCAGCGCGACGAAGCCATGGTCGACAACCCGGTGGCGTCAGCCTTTCTGTCAGGGCTGACAGAATAAGTTTTCCCCGATCGCCAGCCTGGACTTGACGAGGATGTAACCGAACGGTACGTGGCCTTTCATACCACGTACCGATCTGTAACATCTTGTCAGGGGACACAATGCCATGGCCTATCTGGGCTTCTCCCCCCTCGATGGGGAAACCAGGACGGCGACGGCCTCCGATGCGGGGCTTTTCTCGTCCACCGAACTCCGCGTGATCGGCCTTGCCGAACGCGTCGACGCGACGCGGGAGATTGCGCCGAACAGCCGTTTCGGCCGTTTCGTCGAATGGGCGCTGGGCGTCCGCCTCGCCCGGCCGCTCGCCGATCCGCGGCTGGAGAGCCTGCGCCGCTTCGCCTCGCTGGCCCGCCACCATGCCAATGAGCTGGGCGAGGACGACGTCGGCAGCTTCCTCGCATCGGGCTATTCGCGCGGCCAGGCGCAGGGCCTGCTCGCCTATCTCGGCAGCGAGGGCCGGCGCGGCCGGCTCGCCTGAACCGAACTCCCCGCCGGATCCCTGCGGCGGGGCGGGGGGTGGGCGCACTGCCCCGTGACGCGGTCCGGCTTCCCCCCATTGGCCGTCGATCGCAGCCCACCCCCAACCGGGTCCTTCAAATGCGCTTCGCCAGCGCCTCCAGCTGGTCGGTCGCGATGCCCCAGCCTTCGTGGAAACCCATCGCCTCGTGCTGGGCCTTGTCCTCGGCGGTCCAGTGGCGGACGATCGCGGTGTAGCGGGTCTTGCCGGCTTCGTCGGCGAAGGTGAGGATGCCGGTCATGAACGGCTTCTCCGACGGTTCCCAGGCGCGGGTGAAGGCGTCGGTGAAGACCAGCTTCTCGTTGGGCACGACCTCCAGATAGACGCCGGGATTGGGCATCTCCTGTCCATCGGGACCGCGCATCACGATCAGGCTCGAACCGCCGGGCCGCAGGTCGACCTCGGCCTTCGACACGCCCCAGGGCGGCGGGCAGAACCATTGCGGGATCAGCTCGGGATCGGTCCAGCAGCGGAACAGCTTCTCGCGCGGGGCGTCGATCAGGCGGGTCAGGGTCAGTTCGTGCATCTGGCATCTCCTATCGTCTGCGTCGGTACGACGATGGCGGCGCGACCGATCCGACAGCCGCTCCACATTTATTTGGTCACGTTCATTTGGGCTGCGATAGCCGGTCGAGCTGCTGGCGGATATAGGCGGCCTCCGCCGCCGAGCCGGCCAGGCCGATCGCCCGGCCGAACGCGGCGCGCGCTTCTTCCGCCCGACCGAGCTGGTCGAGGAAGGCGCCGCGCGCGCCATGATAATAGAAATAGCCGTCGAGCCGCTCGCCGAGCGGCGCGATCAGGTCCAGCGCGGCTTCGGGCCCCGACAGCCGGCCGAGCGCGACCGCCCGGTTGAGCGTCACCACCGGCGAGGGCTGCATCCGTTCGAGCGTCGCATAGAGCCGCTCGATCCCGGCCCAGTCGGTATCGGCGGCGGTCTTCGCCCGCGCATGGAGCGCCGCGATCGCCGCCTGCACCTGATAGGGACCGGGCCGGCGATGCCGCATCGCCTTGTCGAGCAGCGCCAGCCCCTCGGCGATCATCGCGCCGTCCCAGCGGCTGCGGTCCTGGTCCTCGAGCAGGACGACCTGCCCCTCCCCGTCGAGTCGTGCGGCGCTGCGCGCATGCTGGAGCAGCATCAGCGCAGTGAGCGCCTGGATCTCGGGTTCGGACGGGAACAGCCGCAGCAACAGCCGACCGAGCCGGATCGCCTCGCGGCACAGCGGCTCGCGCGCACCGGCCTCGGCGCCGCTCGCCGAATAGCCTTCGTTGAAGATCAGGTAGACCATCGCGGCAACCGCCCCCAGCCGCTCGGCGCGCTCGATCGGCCCCGGCGTCTCGAACGGCACGCCGCCGTCGGCGATGCGCGCCTTGGCGCGGGTGATGCGCTGCTCCATCGCCTTCTCGCCGACCAGGAAGGCGCGCGCGATCTGCGGCACGGTCAGGCCGGAGACGATGCGCAGCGCCAGCGCGATCGCGCCGGTGGCGGGCAGATCGGGGTGGCAGCAGACGAACAGCAGCCGCAATATGTCGTCGCGATACTGGCCCTCGTCGAGCCGGTCGGCGAGCCCCGCCTCGGCATCGTCGAGGTCTGAGAGCTGGTCCTCGGGCGGCAGCGCCTCGGTCCGCGCCGCCTTGCGCACCGCATCGATCCCGCTGTTGCGGCCGACCAGGATCAGCCAGGCGGCGGGATCGCGCGGCGCGCCTTGCTCGGGCCAGCGCGCCAGCGCGCGCAGGCAGGCCTCCTGATAGGCCTCCTCGGCCAGGTCCATGTCGCGGAAATAGCGAAGCAGCGCCGCCACCGCGCGCGGCCGGGCCGATGCCAGCGCCGCATCGATCCAGGCAAGGTCGGTCACGAAGGCTCCACCTGACCGGGCCGGTAGACCATCAACGGCCGCACCTCATGCGCACCGGCCGAGCCGCTCGCCCGGCCTAGCTCGGCCGCGACCTCGATCGCGGCGTCGAGACTGTCGCAATCGACGACGTAGAAGCCGAGCAGCTGTTCCTTGGTCTCCGCGAAGGGACCGTCGAGCACCAAGGGCTCGGCGCCCTTGCGCACCGTGGTCGCGGCGGTCGTCGGCATCAGCCGGGCGACAGGTCCGAGCCGCCCCTCGGCGCGCAGCCGATCCTGCACCGCGCCCAGCCGCGCCATCACCGCCGTTTCCGTTTCAGCACTCCAGGCGCCGACCACCTCTTCGGAATCATAGCAGAGGATCGCGTATAACATGCCCATCTCCTTATCCGGCCGCCGCCATGATCGCGTCGGCGCGCAGGCGGTGCAACCGTCTGTCCTTGAAGACGCGGAACTGACCCGCGATCCGACAGGAACCGCAACGCGCCCGTCAAAAAATCTTCGCCGTGCTCCGATATAGGGGGCGCACCGCAGCGGCCGAGGGGTGCGTGCCGCGCCGACGAACATGCGGAGGATCACCGATGGACGGGATCGTGCGGCAGGGCCTGTCCCGCCGGCAGGGCGTGCTCGTGCTGTTGCTGGGTTGCCTGTTGCTGCTGCTCGCCACGCGCGGTGCGGCGCGGGAGCAGCCCGCCTTGCTCCGGCCCGCCCCGCGCGGCGACGCCGGCCTGTCGGTGATGACCTATAATGTCGAGGGCCTGCCCTGGCCGGCCCGCTTCGGACGCGGCGCCGCGCTGGCACGCATCGGCGAGCGGCTGGCGGCATTGCGTGCGGCCGGCGCCCAGCCGCGCATCGTCCTGTTGCAGGAGGCCTTTTCCGACGACGCCAAGGCGATCCGCACGGCATCGGGCTACCCTTATGCCGCCGTCGGCCCCGACAGCGCGCCCGCCGGCCCGTCGGCGCTTTCCCCCGTCGACAGCGCCTTCGCGGCCGAAGCCTCCTTCCTGAAGGGCGAACGGAGCGGCAAGCTGCTCGACAGCGGGCTCGTCATCCTGTCCGACTATCCGATCCTGTCGGTGCGCCGCGCCGCCTTCCCCGCCACGGCCTGCGCCGGCTTCGACTGCCTCGCCAACAAGGGCATGGTGATGGCGGTGGTCACGGTGCCGGGCGGGCCGGGCCCGATCGCGGTGGTCAACCTCCACCTCAATTCGAAGCGCGCCTCGGGCGTCGCGATCGAACGCGCCGACGCCGCCTTCGGGCAACAGGTCGCGGCGCTCGACCGCTTCCTGGCGGCCAATCATGTCCCCGGCATGCCGATGATCGTCGGCGGCGACTTCAACATCGGCCGCAGCGCGACGCGCCGAGTGATGGTGATGGAGGTGCTGGCGCGCCACCATGGCGCGATGCCGGCCGACGCGCTGTCCGCCTGTACGGGCGCCTGCCGCGACGGCCTGTCCGCCGACGCCCGGGAGGCCCGTCGCCGCGCCAAGGACTGGCAATTCCTGATCCCCGGCGCCGCCGCCGACCTGGCGGTGCGCCGCATCGCCACCCCCTTCGGCCGCGAGGCCGACGGCTCAATGCTGTCCGACCATGTCGGCTACACCGCCTATCTGACGATGGCGGCGACAGACCCGGTTTAACCATCAAGAAGCGCAGTTGAAGTCACCCGGCCTGCCATCTTTGGACCAGCCAGGCACCCCATGCCGCCAACGCCAGGAAAGGGCCGAAGGGCAGCCGCGACGTCGTGCCGAGCCGGCGCCCCGCCAGCAACAGGAGCAGCGCCGCCGCCAGCCCCGCCAGCGCCGCGCCGAGCAGGACGATCGGCAGCATGCGCCAGCCGAGCCACAGGCCGATCGCGCCGAACAGCTTGGGGTCGCCGCCGCCCATGCCCTCGCGGCCGCGCAGGCGGCGATAGCCACGACGCACCGCCTCCAGCAGGAGGAAACCCGCCACGCCGCCGACCAGCCGGTCGGCAAGATCGGGCGGCAGCCCAGCGACTCCGGCACCCAGCCCCGCGAACGCGAGGGCTGCCGTCAGCCGGTCGGGCAGCCAGAAATGCCGGAGGTCGAGCAGCGCCAGGGTCAGCAGCAGCCAACCGAACAGCGCCCCGGCGATCGCCTGTGGAAGATCGGAGGCCGCCGCGACCGCGAGCGCGCCGATCGCGCCGCCGAGCAGTTCGGCCAGGGGATGGACGGAGTCGATCCGGCCGCCACAGCACGCCGCCCGGCCGCGCTGGATCGCATAGCTCAGGACGGGCACGAGCCGCGCCGGGCCGAGCGGCGCGCCGCACCCGTCGCAGGCGGAACGGCCGCGCGCCGCCGACCGGCCCTGCGGCCAGCGGACGACGATCGTCGCGATGAAGCTGCCGAAGATCACCCCCAGCAGCGCGCCTGCCGCGATCAGCATTGCGGTCCCAATCCCCTGCCGCCCGCTGTCATGGGGCCGTCATGCAGTCATGCAATAGGGCCGGGCGGAAGGATAGTGGTCACGCTCATGCGCAATATCGGAAGCTGTCAGTGGAGCCTGCTCGGGCGGTTGCTGATGTTCGCCACCCGCAACGCGACCGCGCCGCAGAATCTGTCTGGAAATGCGCGGAAGAGGGCATTTCGAGGCGGCACCTGCCCGCTCCCCCACCCGGCCTCCCACTCAGTGTATCCTTGATGGGAGGCCGGGTGGGGGAGCGGGCAGGTGCCGCAAAATGCGGTGAAACCGCATTTTCCACTCAAAGATTGAGCAAGGCCGGATCGCCGCCCTGCGCGGTGATGTTCACCGACAAGGCCCGCTCGGTCGCGTAGCGCAGCAGTGCGTGCGGACCGCCGGCCTTCGGGCCGGTGCCCGACAGCCCCTCCCCGCCGAACGGCTGGACGCCGACCACCGCGCCGATGATCGAGCGGTTCACATAGACGTTGCCGGCCGGCACCAGCTCGCGCACCTCCTCGGCGAAGCGCTCGATCCGGCTGTGGACGCCGAGCGTCAGGCCATAGCCGCGCGCCGCGAGCCGCCCCGCGACCTTGGCGAGGTCGGCCGGGTCGTAGCGGACGATGTGGAGGATCGGGCCGAACACCTCGCGCTCCAGGAAGTCGGCGGCGGGAATCTCGGCCATCAGCGGCGCGAAGAAGTCGCCGCCCTCGGGCGCCGCGCATTCGTGGAGGATCACCGCCTCGCGCGACAGCCGCTCGCGGTGCGCGGCGAGCGCCGCCTTCGCCTCGGCGTCGATCACCGGGCCGACGTCGGTCGCGGGATCGGCCGGATCGCCGATGACCAGCGCCTCCATCGCGCCCTTCAGCGTCGCGACCAGCTCGTCGGCGCTGTCGTGCGGCACGAACAGCAGCCGCAGCGCCGAGCAGCGCTGGCCCGCCGAGCCGAAGGCCGACAGGATGACGTCGTCGACGACCTGCTCGCGCAAGGCGGTGGTGTCGACGAACATGCCGTTGAGGCCGCCGGTCTCGGCGATGAAGGGAATGATCGGCCCGTTGCGCGCGGCGAGCTGGCGGTTGATCGCCCAGGCGGTCTCGGTGCCGCCGGTGAAGGCGACGCCGTCGATCCCGGCATGGCCGACGATCGCGCCGCCGACGGTGGCGCCGTCGCCGGGCAGCAGCGCCAGCAGGTCGGGATCGAGCCCCGCCTTGTGGAACAGGCGGACGGCGCGCGCCGCGACCAGCGGGGTCTGCTCGGCCGGCTTGGCGAGGACGGCGTTACCCGCCGCCAGCGCCGCCGCGATCTGACCGGTGAAGATGGCGAGCGGGAAGTTCCACGGACTGATGCAGGCAAAGACGCCCCGCCCCGCCAATTCGAGCTGGTTGGTCTCCCCTACCGGCCCGGGCAGGATCGTGGCCGCGCCGAACTGCCGCTCGGCCAGGTCGGCATAATAGCGGCAGAAGTCGACCGCCTCGCGGACCTCGGCGACGCCGTCGTTGAGGGTCTTGCCCGCCTCGAGCGAGAGCAGCGCGATCAGCGGGTCCATCTCCGCCTCCAGCGCGTCGCCCATCGCCCGCAGCACGGCGGCGCGGCCGGCGCCGCCCAGCCGGTTCCAGCCGGGCTGCGCGGCGCGCGCGGCGGCGATCGCGCGGTCGATGTCGGCGGGGGTAGCGGTCGACGCATAGCCGATCACCCGGCCGCGATCGGCGGGACTCGTCACCGGATCGGACGCGGCGGCGATCAGCCGGCCCTGGACGATCGCGCCGGACGTCTCGCGCTCGCCCGCGGTCAGCACGGTCGTCTTCGCCGCCAGTCCGCGCGCCTCGACCAGCGAATAGTCGCGGCCGAGCGGGTTGCGGCGCGCCGGGCCGTAGATGTCGGCCGGCAGCGCGATCCGCGCATGGCGCTGCGGATGCGCCTCTACCGCCGCGATCGGATCGGCGACCACCAGCTCGGCGGGCACCCGCTCGTCAAGCAGGGCGTGGACGAAGCTGGTGTTGGCGCCGTTCTCCAGCAGGCGGCGGACCAGATAGGGAAGCAGTTCCTCATGCCCGCCGACCGGCGCATAGGCGCGCAGGCGCAGCTCGCCATAGCGCTTCTCGGCGGCGGCGTAGAGCGCCTCCCCCATGCCGTGGAGGCGCTGATGCTCGATCGTCACGCCCGCGCCGTCGGCCATGCCGCGCACCGCCGCGAGGGTATGGGCGTTGTGGCTGGCGAACTGCGGATAGAGCGCCGGGCTCGCGTCGATCAGCGCCTTGGCGCAGACCAGATAGGACAGATCGGTCGCCGCCTTGGTGGTGAAGACCGGATAGTCGGGGCGGCCCGCGACCTGCGCCTTCTTGATCTCGCTGTCCCAATAGGCACCCTTGACGAGCCGCACCATGATCCGCCGCCCGCTGCTCTCCGCCAGCGCGCGGAGCGCGCCGATCACCGCCAGGCCACGCTTCTGATAGGCCTGGACGACGACGCCGAGGCCCTTCCAGCCGCCCAGCTCCGGCTCCTTCACCAGCCGCTCGATCATCTTCAGCGAGATCACGAGCCGGTCGGCTTCCTCGGCGTCGATCGCGAAGTTGAGGTCGTGACGGGCCGCGATCAAAGCGAGCCGCTTGACGCGCGGATAGAGCTCCTCCCAGACGCGCGCCTCCTGCACCGCCTCATAGCGGGGGGACAGCGCCGAAAGCTTGACCGAGACGCCATGGCCCAGCTCGGGCCCGGCGCCATCGGCCGCCTTGCCGACCGCCTCGATCGCATCGGCATAGATCGTCTCGTAGCGCGCGGCGTCGGCGGCGGTGCGCGCGCCCTCGCCCAGCATGTCGAACGAACAGAGATAGCCCTCGCGCCTGGCGCGGGCGAGCGCGTCGCCGATGGTGCGGCCGAGCACGAACTGCTCGCCCATCATCTTGACCGCGGCGCCGACCGCCTGGCGGATCACCGGCTCGCCCAAGCGCGCGGTGATGCGCTTGAGGAAGCCGCCCAGGTCGTTCTTCGCCTCCTCGTCGACGTCTACGAGCCGGCCGGTCAGCATCAGCCCCCAGGTCGAGGCGTTGACGAACAGGCTGTCCGACTGGCCGAGATGGCTGGCCCAGTCGGCCGACCCGATCTTCTCGGCGATCAGCCGGTCGCGGGTGTCGGCGTCGGGGGTGCGCAGCAGCGCCTCGGCCAGGCACATCAGCGCCAGCCCCTCGCGCGTGCCCAGCGAGAATTGCTGGAGGAAGCTTTCGACCACGCCCTGCTTCCTGGTCGCCCCGCGCGCGCCCTCGACCAGCGCGGTCGCCTCGGCGACGACGTCGGCACGGTCCTGGGGGCCGAGCGGCTGGCGCTCGAGCAGGCCGCGGACGACATCGCCCTCGTCGGCATATTTGCCGGCGTCGATCATGTCCCAATTCGAAAGCAGGCTGGCCATCACATCCTCCGGCGATCGGCGACGATTCCCGATACATCTCCATGATATTGCCAATCCTGCCGAAGGTGCTTCATATTATGACACCACGATCCGAATGGATGACTGAATAATGGCGGCCGAACCGAAGCATGTTCCGATCGACGAGACCGACCGCCGCCTGCTGAGGGCGCTGCAGGAGGACGGCCGAATCACCAACCAGGCGCTCGCGCAGCGCTGCGGCCTGTCACCGGCCGCCTGTTTCGACCGGGTGAAGCGGCTGCGCGAGCGCGGCGTGATCACCGGCTATACCGCGCTGCTCGACCCCGAGAAGCTCGACCAGGCGCTGATGATCTTCATCGAAGTGCTGCTCGATCGCACCACCGACGATGTGTTCAGCGCTTTTTCCGAGCATGTCCGCCGCGTGCCGCAGGTGATGGAATGCCATATGGTGGCGGGCGGCTTCGACTATCTGCTCAAGGTCCGCGTGTCGGACATGGCGGCCTATCGCAGCTTCCTGGGCGACATCCTGACGGCGATGCCGGGGGTACGCGAAACCCGCACCTATGCGGTGCTGGAGGAAGTCAAGCTGACCACTCGCCTGGCGGTGTGAGGACGGGCGCCCCGATCGCGACCGCCCATGAAAAAAGCCCGCCGCCTTTCGGCGACGGGCTCCTTCCATCGTTCGAAGCGGATCAGAAGCCGATCGACAGGGTTCCGATCACGGTGCGCGGCGCGCCGATGTTCGCGAAGGTCGTACCGGTGTTCGACAGCGTGCCGTCGAAGCCGCCGACATAGAGCTTGTCGAACAGGTTGGTCACGTTGATCTGGAAATAGGTCTTGTCGTTCAGGCCCGCCCATTCGAGTGAGATGCGCGCGTCGAGATCGACCAGCGTATAGCCCCTGACCTTGGCGCCGTAGACTTGGACGCCGTTCGCGAAGACCGGCAGGTTCTGGTCGTTGACATAGCGCGAACCGGTGCGCTTGGCCTGGACGCCGAGCTGGACCGGGCCGAGATTGCCCTGGATGCGGCCGCCCGCGGTGTAGATCGGAGCGCCCGATTCCCGCTTGCCCTTGGTCAGCGCGACCGTGGTCGCGCTCAGCTCGACATTGTCCTTGATCTTCGACTTCAGATAGGAACCGAAGGCGTAGATCGAGAGCTCGGGGATCGGCGTGTAGGAGATGCTGCCGTCATAACCGTACTTCGTCACCTTGCCGAGGTTCCGGTAAATGGTGACGTTCAGGTCGCGATCATAGGCCGAGGCCAGGCGATCCTTGTAGAGCGTGTACCAGAAGGAGCCCTGCGCCTGGACCTTGCCGGAGCGATAGCGCGCGCCGAGGTCGAAATTGTCGGTCGTCTCGGGGACCGGGTTCGCGCTCGGGGTGTTCCGGGCATAGAAGAAGGAGTTGTACAGGTTGTCGGTGCCCGGAACCTGAATACCCTTGGAATAGCTGCCGAACGCGCTGATCTTCGACGTCAGATCATAGACGAAGCCGATGTTCGGCAGGATCTTGTCATATTTGAAGGTGCGCTTCTGCGGGCCCTGGATCGTCGGGTTGGCCGCCGCATAAGCCGCCTCGCCCGCATCGTTGCCGCTGAAGCAGGCGACGTTGCCGGTGGCGGTGAGCGCGAAGCAGTAGTTGGTCAGCTTGCGCTTGAAGAAAGGCGCGCGGATGCCGGCGTTGATGACCAGGCTGTCGTCCAGGAACTCGCCGCGATACTCGGCCGAGAACTGGTTGAGGATCGCGTAGGACAGGCGATCGCGCTTGTTGAGTACGTTGCCGTTGACGCCGACCAGCGGGTTGTTGGCCGGGAAGGCGGTTTCCTTGCCCGCATCGTCGAGCAGGCCCGCTTCGCCGGTCTGGCGGTGACGGGCATAGTCGAGCGAGTAGTTGACGCGGACGGTGTGGTCGTCGTTCAGATCGTAACGCAGCGACGAGATCAGGCCGTAGCGATCGGTCCGCGTCTGGCTGGGCGCCTGGATGCGGACATTGTCGAGCGCATCGCCATCGCCGTTCAGGTCCTTGCCGAAGAAATAGGACGGCTGCGACGACGAGGAGGCCTGGACGAAGCCCGAATAGCCCTGGGCGTTGAGCTTCTCGCTGGCGACGAAGGTACCGCCGCCATTGGCCTTCACATATTGGTAGCTCGGATCGACGGTCAGCGTCAGCTTGTCCGACAGGGTGAACTTCGAATTGATGCGGATGTTGCCGGTGTTCGACGGGTTGAGGCGATAGTCGAACAGCGAACCGCAGCTGCTGGCCGCGTCGGCGACGCCGGTCACGCCGGGCGCGACGGTGCAGCGGGGAACCGCGAAGAAGCGCTCGTCCTTGGTGAGCGGGAAGCGGTTGGACGAGTCAGTGCCGACGGTGCGGCCGCCGGTGGTATCGACGCGCAGCGGCGAGGAGCCGAAGAAGTTGTTGCGGTTCTGGTTATAGTGGCCGGCGATCGAGATGAAGTCGCCATTGTCGCCGATCGGCTGATAGATCTTGGCGTTGTACTGCGACTTGTCGATCTTGCCGTACTTGCCGAAGATCGCGTCGTTGGTCGCGCGGCTGGCCGCGACGAAGGCGCGGGTGCCCCAGGGCGTGAACACGCCGGTGTCGACGGAGCCGAAGATGCGCATGAAGTCGAACCGGCCGGCCGATCCCATCAGGTTCACGCCGAAATCCTGGGTCGGGTTGCGGGTGCGGTAGTTGACGGTCGAGCCGGTCGCCGCGGCGGTCGGGCTGTCGACGTCGGTGGTGCCGAGGTTGACGTTGACCTGCTCGATCAGCTCGGGGTCGAGCTGCTGGTTCGAATAGAGCGCATAGCCGCCCGAGTCGTTCAGCGGAACGCCGTCGAAGGTCTGCGAGATGCGCTGGTCGTCGAAGCCGCGGATCGTCAGCGTGCCGCCGGCCGAGCCGAACGGATCGTTGTTCTGGAAGCTGACGCCCGGAAGCTGGTTGATGACGTCGTTGATCGTCTGGCCCGGCGTCTGGTGGGTGATGAATTCCTGGGTCAGCACCGCCTTCGACTTCGACGTGTCGGGCGCGATCACGCCGGCGACGCCCCTGTTGATCGACGAACCGGTGACGACGATGTCGTTCTCGAAGTCGATCGAGCCGGTCGACTGCGCATAAGCACCGGAAGCGGCCAGCGCCGAAATGGCGCAGCCCAGCATCAGCTTCTTCATGTATATACCCCTTAGCATCTTCGAGAGCAGTTCGGATGGCGGCCACCTGCCGCGTCGATGTGTCACCCGTGCTGATCTTGGATGACATTTTTGTTACAGCCCCTCATGCTGCGTCGCAATATTCGAGAAAAGCCCCAGCTCGCTCCGATAGGCTATCGCCATTTTATTCCGACACCGTTGTAAATATGTCGCACTGCATTACGACCCCGTCATGCTTCCCCCGTGGGCCCGGGCCCGCTATGGAATCTCCATGCGTTGTCTTTGCTGGCTGTTCTGGCTCGCTCTGTTCCCCACCGCCGCCCATGCGGCATCGCCGATCACCCTGTGCGAGGGGGTGTGGCTCGACGCCACGCGCAGCCGGTCGGTGCCGGTGCGGATCCGCATGCCGGCCGGGCGCGAGAAGGTCGGCGTCATCCTGTTCAGCCACGGCCTCGGCGGCTCGCTCGACGCGGGAACGATCTGGGCGCATGCTTGGGCCGAGGGCGGCTTCGCCGTCGTCAACGTCCAGCATGAGGGCAGCGACAGCGCGATCTTCGGCAAGCCAGGCTTCAAGTCGGCGCTGAATGGAGAGCAGCTCGCCGCCCGCGCGCGCGACATCCAGTTCGTGATCGGCGAGCTCGGCCGGCGGCTGCTCGAAGGGCCGTGCGACCTGCAGCGGATCGACCTCAACCGGATCGGCGTCGCCGGCCACAGCTTCGGCGCCCAGACGATCCAAGCGATCGCCGGGCAGAGCTTCCCGGTCAAGATCGAGCCGCCGCTGAGCGATCCCAGGTTGCGGGCCGCGGTGGGCCTCAGCCCCTCGCCCCCGCTCACCGGATCGCCCGAGAGCGCCTTCGCGACGATCCGCATCCCCTTCCTGTCGATCACCGGCACCGCCGACGCGGTACCGTTCGTCACGCCGATCACCGCGCTCCAGCGGCAGCAGCCCTTCCGACTCATGCCGCCGGGCGAGAAATATCTGCTGGTGCTGAAGGACGGCACCCACGAGATGTTCGCGGGCCAGCTGTTCCGCACCACGCTGAACGGCGAACCGACCCCTCACATCCGCAACACGGTGATCGCGACGACGCTGGCCTTCTGGTACGCGACGCTCGGCCATGACAAGCGGGCGCTGCAATGGCTGCAGAGTCCGACCGGCCTGCGCGCCGGTCTGCCGCCAGGCGACTTCTTCGAAAGCAAGTAGGACCGCGCGCCATGGCCCGGACGGATCGGACCGACATCGCCTTGCGGATCATCATCGAGCGGCCCGTGATCGGCGTGCTCCACAGCCTGCAAGGCAAGGACGATCTTCCGCTGGACCCGAAGAGCTCGCTCGGCGGTGAAGCGCTCGTCTTCGACGTTCCGATCCGCGTGGGGCCCGGCCCCAAATTCTTCGGGGAGCAGGTGCGCCGCGAAGGGCCGGTCCGACGGTTCATCTATATCCGCGTGGGGCAGTTGGCCGGCGATCCGGCTTCCCCCTGGTCGCGCCGGATCAAGATCGACATCCACGACATCGGGGATGCGCTGCTGGATCGTGCGATGCAGGGCGATGCCGTCATCGAAACGACGATCGAGGGCACCGCCGCGGACGGTACGCCGGCCTGCGCGACGGTGCGGCCGGTGGCCCGGCGCCTCGCTCCGCGCTGAGACGCGGGCATTCCCTAGAACGTCGCGCCTTGAATATGACCCGCTCCGCCTGAGGAGCCACTGAGCTTGGCGAAGTGGCGTCTCGAAGGCCGTTCGAGACGGGCTTCGACTTCGCTCAGCCCTCCTCGGGGTGAGCAGATAGGGCGGCCGCGATGCTCTAGGAATCGCTCAATGAAAATCGCGCGACTTGGGCAGGATGCGGACGTTGCGGGGGTGGCTGCCGCGCGGGACATGATCGCGGGGCGGCTGGGGATACTCGAACATGTCGGCCCGTGACAGCTCGATCTCGGCGCGGTGATCCTCCGACAGGCGGTCGAGTTCGGCGGTGCGATCGTGGACGATCGCGCCCATCAGATGGACGACGCCTTCGGGGCTCTTCTGGATCTCACCCTCCACCACCATCAGCCGCGACGCCATCACCTGCCGACGCTGCACCTCGAAGGTCCGCGCCCACAGCAGGACGTTGGTGATCCCGGTCTCGTCCTCCAGGGTGATGAAGATCGCCTTGCCCTCGCCCGGTCGCTGGCGGACCAGCACCACCCCCGCCACCTTGGCGCGGCGGCCGTTCCGGCCCTGCGCGACCTCGGCGCAACTCAGCACGCCCTCGCGACGGAAGACGTCGCGCAGAAACTGCATCGGATGGCCTTTGAGCGACAGCCGGGTCATCTGGTAATCGGCAGTGACATGCTCGGACAGCGGCATCGCCGGGAGCATGGCATCCGGCTCCTCGCCCAGCTCGCGCGCCTTGGCCGCGGCGAACAGCGGCAACTCGCCGTCGGGGGTGCGGCGCGCCTCCCACAAGGCGGCGCGTCGATCGAGCCCGAGCGAGCGGAAGGCGTCGGCGTCGGCGAGCAGGCGCAGCGCGCGGCGCGGCAGCTTCGCCCGGCGGGCCAGTTCCTCGATGGTGGCAAAGGGCCCGTTCACCCGAGCCTTGGCGATATCGTCGGCCCAGACCTCGCGAAAGCCCTCGACCTGGCGGAGCCCGATCTGCAGCGCGAGCCGGTCGGGCGACCCTTCGAGGCTGTTGTCCCAGCCGCTGCGGTTGACGTCGGCCGCGCGCACTTCGACGCCATGTTCGCGCGCGTCGCGGACGATCTGCGCCGGAGCGTAGAAACCCATCGGTTGCGAATTGAGCAGCGCACAGGCGAACACCGCCGGATAGCGGCACTTGAGATAGGAGGAGGCGTAGACGAGCAACGCGAAGGACTGGGCATGGCTTTCGGGAAAGCCATAACTGCCGAAGCCCTTGATCTGTGCGAAGCAACGCTCGGCGAAGTCGCGCGGATAGCCGCGCGCGACCATCCCCTCGACCATCTTGCCCTCGAACTCCGGCATGGTGCCGACATGGCGGAAGGTCGCCATCGCGCGGCGCAGCTGGTTGGCCTCGCCATCGGTGAACCTGGCCGCGACGATCGCCAGCTTCATCGCCTGTTCCTGGAACAGCGGAACGCCGAGGGTCTTGCTCAGCACATCTTCCAGTTCGGGCGCGCCGTCCGGTCCTTTCGGCCCCGGATAATCGATCACAAGCCGCCCCTCGCGCTCCTCCTTCCGGCGTTTGAGATAAGGATGGACCATGCCGCCCTGGATCGGCCCCGGCCGGACGATCGCGACCTGCACGACGAGATCGTAGAGCGTCCGTGGCCGCAGCCGCGGCAGCATGTTGATCTGGGCGCGGCTCTCGACCTGGAAGACGCCGATGCTGTCGCCTCGGCACAGCATGTCGTAGATGTCCGGCTGTTCGGGCGGAATCGTCGCCAATGCATATTGCTTCCCGATATGCGTCTCGATCAGAGCGAAGGCCTTGCGGATGCAGGTCAGCATGCCGAGCGCCAGCACGTCGACCTTCATCAGCCCGAGCGCATCGATGTCGTCCTTGTCCCATTCGATGAAGGTCCGGTCGTCCATCGCGGCGTTGTGGATCGGCACCGTCTCGTCGAGCCGATCCTCGGTCAGCACGAAGCCGCCGACATGCTGCGACAGATGGCGCGGGAAGGTCAGCAATTGCGCGACGAGCATGTTGAGCCGGCCGATCTCGACATTGCCGGGGTCGAAGCCGGTCTCGTGGAAGCGCCTGTCCTCCATCTTCGCGGCATAGCTGCCCCAGATGGTCGAGGTCAGCTTGGCCGCGACGTCCTCGCTGAGGCCCAGCACCTTGGATATCTCGCGCACCGCGCTGCGCGGGCGATAGTGGATGACGGTGGCGGCGATGCCGGCGCGATGACGGCCATAGCGCCGATAGACATATTGCATCACCTCCTCGCGCCGCTCATGCTCGAAATCGACGTCGATATCGGGCGGCTCGTTGCGGTCCTCCGAGATGAAGCGCGAGAAGAGCAGCTTGTTCTCGACCGGATCGACCTCGGTGATGCCGAGGACGTAGCAGATCACCGAATTGGCCGCCGATCCCCGCCCCTGGCAAAGGATCCTGTTGTCGCGGGCAAAGGCGACCACGTCACGGACGGTCAGGAAATAATAGGCATAGCGCGCGGCGCGGACGAGCTTCAGCTCGGTCTCGACCAGGTCGAGCACCTTCCGGTCGGGATTGGGCCCATAGCGCCAGGCTATGCCCTCCTCGACCAGATGTTCGAGCCAGCCCTGCGGCGTCCAGCCTTCGGGAACGGGTTCGTGTGGATATTCATATTGCAGCTGCTTCAGATCGAAATCGATCCGGTCGAGCAGCGCGACGCTCTCGGCGACGGCCTGCGGATGATCGCCGAACAGCCGCGCCATTTCCTCTCCGGGCTTGAGATGCCGTTCGCCATTGGCCGCGAGCCGCGTCCCCGCCTCGTCGAGCGTGAGGCCCAGGCGGATGCAGGTGACGACGTCGTGGAGCGGTCGCTGGCCGGGCGTGGCGTAGAGCGCGTCGTTGGTGGCGAGGGACGGGACGCCGACCTCCTTCGCCAGGCGCGCATAGGTGGCGATCCTTC
Source organism: Rhizorhabdus histidinilytica (assembly GCF_900167915.1). Taxonomy (GTDB): domain Bacteria; phylum Pseudomonadota; class Alphaproteobacteria; order Sphingomonadales; family Sphingomonadaceae; genus Rhizorhabdus; species Rhizorhabdus histidinilytica. The sequence goes on from NZ_FUYM01000003.1 coordinate 207,595, forward strand.
GGCGATCGCGCCCCGAATAGGGCATGGACAGACCCAGCCAGACCCGATCCGGCGCGGCGCGCTTGAGGATGGAGAGCGTCCTCTTCACCGCGTCATCCCAGCCCCTCGACTGCCTGCAAGGCAGGCGCTCGGGATGGACTTCGGCCTTCGGCCGAAGGCTGGGATCCATGTCTGTGCTCTCGCGAGATGCGGCCGGAGATGGATCGCCCTCCACCCGCACGCCATCGACCGTGGCGAGAGACATGGGCCCCAGCCTTCGCTGGGGCGACGCTTCGGGGGAGGAACGCTCTCCATCCCATGTCGGATGCGGCCGCGCGCCCTCCTCGCCCAGCGCCATCCCCTCGCCGCCCGGCATCACGATCAGCAGCAGGTCGTCGAGATGGCCGAGCAGGTCGTCGAGGAAGAGGATGCAGTCGCCCTTGATCGCGCGGCGGTTGCCGGTGGTCAGCAGCCGGGTCAACCGGCCCCAGCCACGCCGTGTCGCGGGATAGGCGACGATGTCGGGGGTCCCGTCGACGAAGACCAGCCGCGCGCCCGTCGCCAGCTTGAACGGGATTGCGGGAAGCCCAGCCGCCGCCGCCTTGGCCTGCGCCTTGCGGAGCGCGTCCCACGCCCGCACCACCCCGGCGACGCTGTTGCGGTCGGCGATGCCGATGCCGGCATGGCCGGCCGCCATAGCCGCGGCGACCATGTCCTCCGCCGGGGAGGCTCCGCGCAGGAAGCTGTAGTTGGTCGCCGCGACCATCTCGGCGAAGGGAAAGGCCCCGGCGCTCATGCGAACAGGCCGTGGATATACCAGGCGGGCTGCTCCGCCTCGCGCCCGTAGAGGCCCAGCCGGAACAGCCAGAAGCGCCGGCCCTTGCCGTCCTCGACCCGGAAATAGTCGCGGCTGAGGCCGGCATTGTCGGCACGGCGCCACCATAGCGCGCCGATCCGCTCGGGCCCCTCGGCCAGCGTCACCTCGTGCAGCTCGCGGCGCCAGCGGAAGCGGCTCGGCGGGCCGTCGGGGACGCCGGCCATCACCTCGATCGGCTGGGGCGGATCGAACAAATGGGTCGGGCGCAACGGCGGCTCGCCGGCCTCCAGCGCGGGCCAACCGCCCGCCGGGCCACCCTCGATCGCGGGAAAGGCGAACGCCGCCTGTTCGGGGACATGGCTGTCGCGCGGGGCCAGCCGCCGCACCCGATGGCGGCCGAGCCGGGTCGATAGCCGGTCGAGCAACTGCGCCAGCTCGCCTTCCGCCAGCGCGCCGCCTTCGAGCGGGAGCTGGAGCGGGTCGAGCGGCTCGAACATCGGCACCGACAGGCGCACCAGATCGAAGCCGAAACCGGGATCGACCGGATCGGCGAGCGCCGCCAGCCGCTCGTCGAACAGCCGCATCACCACCCTGGCGTCGCGCACCGGCAGTCCCGTTTCGATCCGCAGCGCGCGCACCAGCCCGTCGGTGCGAAAGAGCTGGGCTTCGAACCGCCGGCCGCCGCGATGCGCCTCCTCCATCCGCACCGCCGCTTGGCCGACCAGTTCGCCGATCGCGGCGAGCGCGCCTTCGGTGCGGCCGATCGGCTCGGCGAAGCGCCGTTCGAGCATCAGTGCTGGTTCGGGCCGGCGCGGGGTAATGCGGATGTCACGCTCGCCCACGATCCGGCGCAGCCGGTCGGACGCCCCCTCCCCGAAGCGCGCCGCGAGCAGCCGTGCCGGCCGCGCTTCCAGATCGCCGAGCCGCCTGAACCCCGCCCGGCGGAGACCGACGATATCCTGCCCGTCGAGGCCGAGCGCCTCGACCGGCAAGGCCCCAAGCGTCACTCCGGCGACGCCCCCTGGACGATAGCGCGCCAGCGCATGGGCGGCATCAGGCGTGTCGGCCAGCGCGCTCAGCACCTCCAGCCCCAGCCGGCCGAGCCGCGTGACAAGATCGTCGCGCAATGCCGTCTCTCCGCCGAGCAAATGGGCGCAGCCGCTGATGTCGAGCAGCAGCCCGTCGGGCGGGTCGAGCGCGACCATCGGGGTGTAGCGGTCGCAGCCGTCGGCGATGCGTTCGAGGAAGCGGGCGTCGGCCTGGGGATCATGATCGGTGACGCCGAGATCGGGCAGGCGCGCGCGGGCGTCGGCGAGGCTGAGGCCCGGGACCATGCCCAGCGCCAGCGCCGCCCGGTTGACCGCGGCGAGGCATATCGCCCCCTTGCGTTTCTCGACCAGTGCGAAGGGCGCGTCAGGCGGAAAGCCGCTCCGGCGCCGCGCCGCCCGCGCCAGCCGGTCGGCCGGCAGGAAGGGGAAGAACAGCGCCAGATAGCGGCGCTTGTTCGAAGCTGTGCTCGTCACGGTTCCACTCCAGCCACGCGCTCAGGCCATCCAGCCCCCCGCGATGGCGCAGCAATTCGATTCCGATCGCCGGATGCCCCGGCGCCCCCGCCTCCAGCGCCGCCGACGCGCGCGACCGCACCCGCCAGCGGCTATAGGCGGCGCTCGGCCCCGGCTCCGCCTCGGCGCGGAGCAGCAACACCGTCACCCCCGATTTCTCCGCCGCGACCGCCAACCGGCGACTGGCCGTCAGGTCGAGGCCGCGCGCCGCCTTCCACGGCTCGATCAGCAGCGCGCCGACCTGCGGGCAGCGGACCGCGTCACCCGCCGCGCGCAGCAGCGCCGGCTCGTCGGGCGCGACGACCTCGATCAGCCGCGCCGGATCGAAGCCGAGATCGGCGAGCCCCGGTCCGTAGAGCGTCCCCGCCGCCTTCACCGCGCCCTCCTGCCGCAGCCAGAGCAGCGGCTCGGACCCGGCCCCTCCCCCCGCGCGCATCGCCAGCATCAGCGCGGCGCCGGCCAGTGCCGCGCGATCGTCGGCCTCAGCCGCGAACAGCTCGTGCAGGCGCCCCTTCGGCAGGCCGCCGCCGAGCTGCGCGTCGAGGTCCGCCGCGCCCAGGGCGAACAGCGCGCCTTCGGCGGGCCTCGGCCCTTCGATCGCGCCGACGCGCGCGCGAAGAGCGGCCAGGATGGACGGCGACTCACGCATGTTCTACTTTTGTTCTTATACTCTCCCCGCCGGGGGACGAGTCAAGGGGAAGCACTCAGCCGTCGAAGGCGGTCAGGATCGGACACGGCCCGTCCTGCGTCGAAGCGCAGGCGCCCGCCATCCGACGCAGCGCCTCGCGCGCCTGCTGCAGCTTCGCGATCTCCGCGTCGATCGCGCCGATCCGCGTCTCGGCCAGCTCGCGGGCGCGCTGCCGGTCCTGCCCCGCATCGAGCGCGAGCAGCTCGGCGATCTCACCCAGCGTGAAGCCCGCCGCCTGGGCCGAGCGGATGAAGCGCAGCCGGCGGACGTCCTCCGCGCCATAGCGGCGGATGCCACCCGCCATGCCCGACCCGTGCGGTCGGCGCGGCTCCGCCAGCAGGCCACGCCGCTGATAATAGCGGATCGTCTCGACCCCGACGCCACCGGCACCGGCCAGTCCCGAAATCGTTAGTCCCGCAGCCATCGGCGTCACCCCTTGCAACCGTACCATGGTACGGCCCCTAGATAGGGCGCATCGTTATTGGTTCAACCGAAGGAATGCCCATGGATACCGCCGACCGGCCCACCGCCATCCTCTATCGCATGGTGATGCCGGACCATGTCTGCCCTTATGGGCTGAAGGCGCTGCACCTGCTGCGCAGCCGGGGCTATGCGGTCGATGACCGCTGGCTGCGCACCCGCGAGGAGACCGACGCCTTCAAGGCCGAGCACGGCGTCAAGACGACGCCGCAGGTCTTCATCGGCGGCCGGCGGATCGGCGGCCATGACGACCTGCGCCGCCATTTCGGACTGAAGGTCGCCGAGCCCGGCGCGACCAGCTACCGCCCGGTCGCCGTGCTGTTCGCGATGACCGCGCTGATGGCGCTGGCGGCGAGCGTGGCGGCGTTCGGATCGCCCTTCACCGTGCAGGCGGGACAATGGTTCATCGCCTTCAGCATGTGTGCGCTCGCGCTGCTCAAGCTCCAGGACGTCGATCGCTTCGCGACGATGTTCCTCAACTACGACCTGCTGGCGCGCCGCTGGGTGCCCTACGGCACCATCTATCCCTATGCGGAGGGGCTGGCCGGCGTGCTGATGGCGGCGGGCGTGCTGACCTGGCTGTCGGCGCCGATCGCCTTGTTCATCGGCGGCATCGGCGCCGTGTCGGTGTTCAAGGCGGTCTATGTCGACAAGCGGTCGATCAAGTGCGCCTGCGTCGGCGGATCGTCGAACGTGCCGCTCGGCTTCGTGTCGATGCTCGAGAACGTCATGATGGTGGCGATGGCGGTGTGGATGCTCGCGATGTGAGGACCAGGCGCGCGGCGCGCGGCCACAGCATGTTGAGCGCGAGCCCGCCGATCACCAGCGCCGCGGCGGCGATCTTCCAGGCCGGCAGCGCCTCGCCGAGGACGAGGGCGGAGGTGGCCATGCCGACGACGGGGACCAGCATCGCCGTCGGCGTGATCGCCGCCGCAGGGTGGCGCGCGAGCAGCCAGCCCCAGGCGGCATAGCCGAACATGGTGTTGCCGACCGACTGCCACAGCACCGCCGCCCAGGCGGTCGGCCCGGCATGGAGGATCGCGCCGGCGATCGCCGGCCAGCCCTCCGCCGCCAGCGCGAGGAGGAACAGGGGCGGCACCGCGAACAGGCTGGCCCACACGACGAAGCCGAGCATGTCGGTCGCGCCGCTCGCCTTGGCGACATGGTTGCCGATGCCCCAGCACAGAGCCGCGACCAGCGTGAGGGCGAGGCCGAACAGCGTCGCGCTGGCATCACCATGCTCGATGATCAGGGCGATCCCCAGCACCGACAGCGACAGCGCCACGATCTGGAACGGCCGCAGCGCCTCGCCCGAGAACAGCATCGCCAGGACGATGGTGAAGAAGACGTGGCTCTGCACGACCAGCGACGCCAGCCCCGGCGAGATGAAGCCATCCATCGCGATGTAGAGCAGCCCGAACTGGCCGACGCCGATCAGTACGCCATAGGCGGCCAGCGACCGCCACGACACCCTTGGACGACGGATGAAGAAGGCGGCCGGCACCAGCGCGAAGAAGAAGCGCAGCGCGGCGAACAGCAGCGGCGGCAGCTCGTCGAGCGCGACCCGGATGACGGTGAAATTGGTTCCCCAGACGAGCACGACGCCCAACGCCAGCAACAGGTGCGACAAGGGAACGCGATGATGGCCGGCATCGTTCATGGCGCGAGGCCTATCGACAGGATTGCCGTCTGACCATCCGGACAATCGGCTTTTATTGTCACCCTTCAAGCGGGGCAAACGCGCTATTGAGGGGCGTAGGGCGACATGGCAGGGTCGATTTTCAAACCGGGGGTTCCTTCAAGATATGTACGGCTTCTTCGCCTTGCTCGTCCATGGCGTCATCTACTCGATGGTCATGGGGGCCGTTTTCAGGACGCGGCACAGCACCGGGCTCGGCGTCTTCTTCTGCCTGCTCGGCACGATGCACTTCCTCGAGACCTATCTGGCGGCGACCTTCTTCATCGAACTGCCCTTCGGCCTGATCTCGCCCGGCTCGACCGTGATGTTCACCGGCAAGCTCGCCTTCTTCCTGCTGCTCTACATCAAGGAGGATGCCGAGGTGATGCGGCAGCCGATCTACGGCCTGCTCGCCGGCAACGTCCTGATGATCGCGCTGGGCCTGATCCTGCGCCTCTACGGACAGACCGCGAACCTGCCGGGCTATAACCCGGACTTCAACTTCGTCGACCAGATGGGCCTGCTCATGGTCGTGGGCTCGCTGCTGCTGTTCATCGACCTCATCGCCCTCGTCATCATCTATGAAAGGCTCGGCCGGTCGATCGCGAAAACCGTTCCGATGCGCATGTTCATCAGCCTGTCGCTGGTGCTGAGCTTCGACCAGGCATTCTTCTACCTGGGGCTGCATTTCCTGGCCGGGGTGCCGTCCTCGGCCTTCTTCGGGGGATGGATCGCCAAGATCGCCGCGGCCGCCTTCTTCAGCCTGGTGATGACCGTCTATCTCCACGTCTTCGAGCGGCAGCCGCTGCCCGCTCGAGCGCGCAGCGCGGGCGACGTGTTCGATCGGCTGACCTATCGCCATCGCTACGAACGGCTGGTGGAGCGGGTCGGCCGTGATGCGCTGACGGGGCTTCTGGACCGCGGACAGCTCGATGCGAAAGGCGCGGAGATGCTCCAGGCCGCGGCCCGATCGAACGCGTCGCTCAGCCTGATGATGATCGACATCGACCATTTCAAGTCGGTCAACGACAGCCACGGCCACGTCGTCGGCGACGGCGTGATCCGCACGATCGCCGAGACGATCGCCGCCACCAAGGGCGAAGGCGCCGAACTGTTCCGCTATGGCGGGGAGGAATTCGCCCTGCTGTGCCCGCAGGCGCTTCCGGAGGCCATGGCGCTGGCCGAACATATCCGGGCGGCGGTGGCCGACAACCGCCATCCGGAACTGGAGCGAACGATGACGGTCAGCATCGGCATCGCCGCCTTTCCCACGCACGCCAGGACCTTCTGGAGACTGATCGAGAAGGCCGACGCCGCCCTCTATCAGGCGAAGGCGGCCGGGCGGAACAGGGTCAGTCCCGCGCTTCCTTCCTGAGCAGGGCGCGCTTGCGTTCGACGCCCCAACGATAGCCGCGGTCGGAACCATCGCTGTGGACCACGCGGTGGCAAGGAATGGCGATCGCGATCTTGTTGGCGGCGCAGGCGGCGGCGACGGCGCGGGCCGCGCGCGGCTCTCCCATGGCGCGGGCGACGCCGGCATAGCTTAGCGTCTCGCCGGCCGGGATCGCCTGCAGCGCCTGCCAGACGCGGCGCTGGAATGCGGTGCCGCGGATGTCGAGCGGCAGCGACAGGCCGCGCTCGGGCTCCTCGACCAGCGCGACGACGGCGTCGATCGTCGACTGGAAATCCGCGTCGGCCTCGATCGTCCGCGCATTGGGGAAGCGGCGGCCGAGATCGGCGACCAGCTCGGCATCGTCGTCGCCCAGCATGATCGAGCAGATGCCCCGCTCGCTCGCCGCCGCGAGCACCCGGCCGAGCGAACTGTCGCCGATGCCGTATCGGATCCCGGCCGCCGCCCCGCCCTTGCGATAGGCGCCGGGCAGCATGCCGAGCGCGCCGTTGGCCGCCGCATAGAAGCGGCCGCTCGATCCGAAGCCGGCGTCGTAAAGCGCCTCGGTCACCTGCGCGCCCTTGCCCAGCGCATCGCGGACCTTCCGCGCACGATGGGCATCGGCATAGCCCTTGGGCGTCAGCCCGGTGACCGCCTTGAACATCCGGTGGAAATGATGCGGGCTGAGCCCCGCGCCGTCGGCCAGCTCGCCTAGCGACAGCGGCTCCTCGGCCGCCTCGATCCGCCGGCAGGCCGCCGCGACGATCGCCGCCTGGCGCTCGGCGAGCGGCGGCTCGGTCGGGCGACAGCGCTTGCACGGCCGGAACCCCGCCGCCTCGGCCGCCGCCGGATCGGCGTGGAAGGCGACGTTGCGTGGATTGGGGGTACGTGCCGGGCAGCTCGGCCGGCAATAGACGCCGGTCGTCGCCACCGAATAGACGAAGCTCCCGTCGGCCCCGGCATCGCGGGTGACGAGCTTCATCCAGCGCGGATCGTTGACGGTGGTGTCCATCAGCATCTCATGACCTTTCCCACATCATATGGTGGGATAATCATGGCGATGCCAGCAGGACGGCGCTTCCCGCCCCTTGCTTTCGTATCGAACGATCAGGCCGCGGCGCGGCGCTCGGCTTCGGTTGCGGCGCGTTCGCAGTCCGGGCACGGCCCGGCATGCGGATAGACGGCGTCGGCCTCATGCCAATGGCCGACCTGCGCCTCGAAGATGTCGATGCCCTCGCCATAGCCGAGGCCGCGCAGCTCGTCGTTGGTCAGCAGGTCGATCGCGCGATGAGCGGCATGGCCGCGCATCGTCGCGACGATCTCGCGGGCGCGATCGGCGAACTCCTGGGCGGTCATCAGCGGCGCGGGCTTGGTCATGGCCGCGCCCCTAGCCCCGAAAACCGGCTATTTCAAGGCCGCGCGGCAGGCTCCGCGGTCGGTTGGGCGGCCGGTTGGGCGGCCGGATCCTCGCCCGGCTTCGTCCCCGCATCGTCGCGGCAGAAGCCCTCGCCCTGCTGGATCATCAGGCAGTTGGCCTTGCCGGCCAGCCACTTGAGGCCGGTCTGGTCGCCGGTTGCCGCACGGACGCTTTCGGGGCGGCCATTGCGCGTGAAGCGGATCATGTCGCCGTCGGCGACGCCCTCATAGCTCTTGGTGCCGTCGAGCAGGGTCACGCTCAGCATGTAATGGCCGCGGTCGCCGGTCGGCTGGATATCGAGGACCAGCCCCTCGACCCCGATCCACTTCCCGATCCAGGCATCGGTCGGCAGGCCGGCACTCGCCGCATTGTCGGCGGGCTCGACGTCGTCGATCGCCTCGTCGGTGGCATTGTCAGCCACCGTGGCGTTTTCGATCGGACGGGCGTCCTCGCCGCGCGCGCACGCGATCGTCAGCAGCATGGCGGCCAGGCCGGCACCGGTGCGGATCTTCATCGAACGTCTCCTCATCGCCACGGAAATGCCCGTCGCATCAAGGATATCCGGCCGGTCCGGTCAACCCGAAAAGCTCCCCTGCCCCGACCTCCATGATCGCGGCGGCGGTGGATGCGGCATTGCGGTATCGGCCCATCGCTCCTAGAGAGCGGCCAACAGCCGACTCGCCAGCACGGGAAATGGATATGGCCGAGACCATCGCCATCGCATCCGATCATGCCGCTTTCGATATGAAGGCCGCGCTTGCCGAATGGCTGCGCGCCGAAGGCCATGAGGTCCTCGACCTCGGCCCCGACAGCACCGCCTCGGTCGATTATCCCGACTATGGCTATCGCCTGGCCGAAGCTATCGCGGCGGGCGAGGCCGCGCGGGGTATCGCGCTCTGCGGATCGGGAATCGGCATCTCGATCGCGGTCAACCGTCACCCCGCCGCGCGCTGCGCACTGGTCAACGAGGTGCTGTCGGCCCGGCTGTGCCGCGAGCATAACGACGCCAACATCATCGCGCTCGGTGCGCGGCTGATCGGCCTCGAACAGGCCAAGGCCTGCGTCTCCGCCTTCCTCTCGACCGGCTTCGCGGGCGACCGCCACCAGCGCCGCGTCGACAAGCTATCCCACCCCCGCTTCCACAAGGAGCACGCATGAGCAGCAACCCCGCCGCCACCCTGTCCGACGTCCAGCCCGACGGCTTCTTCACCCGCGGCCTTGCCGATGCCGACCCGGCGGTGTTCGGCGGTCTGACCCAGGAAATCGCGCGCGAGAAGAAGCAGATCGAGCTGATCGCGTCCGAGAACATCGTCTCCAAGGCGGTGCTGGAGGCGCAGGGTTCGGTGTTCACCAACAAATATGCCGAGGGCTATCCCGGCAAGCGCTATTATCAGGGCTGCCATCCGTCGGACGTCGTCGAGCAGCTCGCGATCGACCGCGCCAAGCAGCTGTTCAACTGCGGCTTCGCCAACGTCCAGCCGCATTCGGGCGCGCAGGCGAACGGCGCGGTCATGCTGGCGCTGACCCAGCCCGGCGACACGATCATGGGCCTCAGCCTCGACGCCGGCGGCCACCTGACCCACGGCGCCAAGGCGGCGCTGTCGGGCAAGTGGTACAATGCCGTGCAGTATGGCGTGCGCCCCGACGACCATCGCATCGACTTCGACCAGGTCGAGGCGCTGGCCCGCGAGCATAAGCCCAAGCTGATCATCACCGGCGGATCGGCCTATCCGCGCCACATCGACTTCGCCCGCTTCCGCGCGATCGCGGACGAGGTCGGCGCCTATTTCATGGTCGACATGGCGCATTTCGCCGGCCTCGTTGCGGGCGGCGTCCACCCCACCCCGTTCGGCCACGCCCATGTCGTCACCACGACCACCCACAAGACGCTGCGCGGTCCGCGCGGCGGCATGGTGCTCACCGATGACGAGGCGATCGCCAAGAAGATCAACTCGGCGGTGTTCCCCGGCCTTCAGGGCGGCCCGCTGATGCACGTCGTCGCCGCCAAGGCGGTGGCGTTCGGCGAGGCGCTGCAGCCGTCGTTCAAGGCCTATGCCGCCGCCGTGGTCGAAAATGCCAAGGTACTCGCGGCCCGCCTCAAGGAGCGCGGCGCCGACCTCGTCTCGGGCGGCACCGACACGCATCTGGCGCTGGTCGACCTGCGCCCGATCGGCGTCACCGGCCGCGATGCCGACGAGGCGCTCGAGCGCGCGGGCATCACCTGCAACAAGAACGGCGTGCCGAACGATCCGCTGCCGCCGGTCAAGACCTCGGGCATCCGCGTCGGCTCGCCGGCCGGCACGACCCGCGGCTTCGGCCCGGCCGAGTTCCGCGAGATCGCCGATATGATCGCCGACGTGCTCGACGGCCTCGCCAAGAACGGCCCGGAAGGCAATGGCCAGACCGAGGCGCACGTCAAGGCGCGCGTCGAGGCGCTCTGCGACCGCTTCCCGATCTATCCGGAGTTGTAAGCCGGATGCGCTGCCCCTTCTGCGCCCATGACGACAGCCAGGTGAAGGACAGCCGCCCCACCGACGACGGGGCGGCGATCCGGCGGCGGCGGCAGTGCGAAGGGTGCGGCGCCCGCTTCACCACCTTCGAGCGGATCCAGCTCCGCGAGATGACGGTGGTGAAGAGCGACGGCCGGCGCGAGGTGTTCGACCGCTCGAAGCTCGAACGCTCGATCAGCGTCGCCTGCCGCAAGCGGCCGGTCGATCCCGCGCGGATCGAGCGACTCGCGACCGCGATCCAGCGCCAGATCGAGACGAGCGGCGACAGCGAGATCCCCGCCGCCTCGGTCGGCGGCATGGTGATGGACGGGCTCAAGGCGCTCGACAGCGTCGCCTATATCCGCTTCGCGAGCGTCTATAAGGATTTCCGCGAAGCCAAGGACTTCGAGGATTTCGCCGGCGCGGTGAGCGAAGCCGGGCGGGACGGTTGATAGTCAACATCCTTCCATCCTCCGCTCATCCTCAGTAGGGGCTGAGCGAAGGCGAAGACCCGTATCGAAGGACTGCCCGTGACATTCTGGGCCTATATGCTCCGCTGCTCCGACAACAGCTATTATGTCGGCCATACCGATGATCTGGATGTCCGGATCGCGCAGCATCAATCCGGCGCGCTGCCGGGATATACGCAGAAGCGCAGGCCGGTCGATCTGGTCTGGTCGGAAGCATTTCCCGAACGAGATCAGGCTTTCGCCGCTGAACGCCAGATCAAGGGCTGGTCGCGATTGAAGAAGCAGGCGCTGATCGATGGCAACTGGGCAGCGGTCAGCCGCCTAGGCAAGCGCGTGACGGTCCTTCGAGACGAGGCTTCGCCCAGCTCAGCCTCTCCTCAGGACGAGCGGAACACCTTTCCCCCCGGGATCGCCCCGCCCCCCGTCATCGTCCTCGTGCGTCCGCAGCTCGGCGAGAATATCGGCAAGGCGGCGCGGGCGATGCTCAATTTCGGGCTGACCGAGCTGCGGCTGGTCACGCCGCGCGACGGCTGGCCCAACCCCCAGGCCGGGCCGGCCGCCTCGGGCGCCGACATCGTCCTGGAAGGCGCCCGCGTGTTCGACAGCGTGGCGGAGGCGACCGCCGATTGCGCGCATGTCTATGCCACCACCGTCCGCAAGCGCGGCGTGACCAAGCCGGTTGTGACCCCCGAGGAGGCGGCGCGCGGCATCCATGGCGAGCCCGGCCGTTCCGCCATCCTGTTCGGCCCCGAACGATCCGGGCTGGAGACCGACGACGTAGCGGTCGCGCGGACGATCGTGACCGTCCCGATCAACCCGGAATTCGGCAGCCTCAACCTCGCCCAGGCGGTGATCCTGGTCGCCTATGAATGGTCGAAGGGAATGGCACTCGCCTCGCCGCCCGCGGTCGATCTCGATCCGCCGGCACCGCAGGTCGAGCTCGAAGGACTGATCGGCCATCTCGACCGGCTGCTCGACGAATCGGGTTATTATTTTCCGCCCGATCGGGTGCCGGCGACACGTCGGACGCTGCGCGGCCTGCTCACCAAGCCCGCATGGAACGCGCAGGAAGTACGGACGCTGCGAGGGGTTCTGAGCGCGCTGGAGAGACCCCGAAACCGATAAAAAGCGGTATGGACCGGGGGCTTTGGCGCTTATTACTATGGCTGGCACATTGTAAACTTGGTGTAAACCGCAAAATTCTGCGGAATCTTGTATTTAACGCAAAATTATCGTACAGAAGCCGCCATGCGTACTGTGTCGGGGGACATTGAGTGATGCGTGTCAGGCTGCTCGCGCTGCTGACAGCTTTGTTTGGCTGCGTGACCGGGGGGGAGCTTCAGGCGACCAACCTGCTCGTCAACGGTGACTTTGAAATGGTCACCATGACCAACGGCAATGCGCTCCATTCGACGATCTTCGGCAACGCGCTCGACAATGCCGCCGTCACTGCGGCGGTGAAGAACCTGCCGACCGTCACCGGCTGGACGACGCGCGGCTATAATTTCGTCTTCGTCAACAACCCTAGCTATAATGGCGGCAATCCCGTCACGCAGACCGGGGCCGACGATTTCGGTAACGGCGCCTGCCTGTACGGCAATTGCGACCCGGGCGCCCGGCTGTCGCTGTGGGGCCCCGACATCGGGACCAACAACGGCCTGACGAACAGCCCTACGGGCGGCAATTTCGTCGGCGCCGACGGCGCTTACGGCAATGCCCCGATCGAGCAGACGATATCGGGCCTGCAGGTCGGCAAGGTCTACAAGCTGACCTTCTGGTGGGCAGCCGCCCAGCAGACCACCTATAACGGCACCACCCAGGACAAGTGGCAGATCTGCTTCGGCGTGTGCGACTATTCGATCAGTCCCGATGCGCCGATCTTCCTCGATTACCGCGACGGGCACGCGACCTACAACCTCGCCCCCGGTGACCAGTTGCTGAGCACCGGCACCGTGAACAATGCGAACCATGGCTTTGTGCCCTGGCAGTTCGAGACGATGTACTTCACTGCCAACGACACCACGCAGAAGCTGTCGTTGCTCGCCTATGGCCTGCCGACCGGGCAGCCGCCCTTCGCGCTGATCGACGGCCTGAACCTCGAAGCGGTGCCGGAACCGTCGACCTGGGCGATGATGCTGATCGGGTTCGGCCTGGTCGGCGGCATCATGCGCAGCAACCGGCGCTCGTCGGTCTGCCGCGAGGTGATCAGGGCCCAGATCGTCTGACGGTGGCCCCGGCCACCGCGCCGTTGCGCTGCGGGCTGTGCAGCGCGCCCGTCGATCCCGGCAATTCCCACTGCGGCGAATGCGGCCTGGTCTGGACCGGCTCGGCGCCACCCGCGCATGACGATCCCCGTTTCGCGGCGCTGGCCGCCTGCCGTCGCCTGTCCTTCCGAAACGGACATGTCGGCGCCGAAGGGCTGGTGCTGGGCCTGGAGACGCTGCGCACGCTGGCGAGCCGCTTCGACCGGACGGCGACGCTCGGCCCGCTGGCAAGGCGCCTGCTGGGCCGCGTCCCGGTGCGCGCGTTGCGATCGGCCGTCACCCTCGCGGATTTCGAAAAGGCCCGCTCGGTATCGCCCGACGTGGCGCTCGGTTGTATCGCCCGCGCCGCCGACCTGCCGGCGCTGGTCGGGCTGGTTGCCGGCCACGGCGCCGGCTTCGATGCGATCGCAGTGATGGTCGATGGCACCGTCGAAGATGCGGACAGAGTGCACGCGGCGCTGGCGGCGGTGCCGGGAGTGCCGCGGCTGGCGATCGACGCCGCCCCGCTCGCCGGCGATTTCGGCGCCCAGCGGAACCGCGTGCAGCGGCTTGCCCGTACCCGCTGGATCCTCCACCTCGACACCGACGAGATCCCCGACGTGCGGCTCGCCGCCAATCTCGCCGCGATCGTCGCCGATGCCGATCGCCATGCGGACAAGGTGGTCGGCTTCGCCCGGCTGAACCTGGTCGACGGCCGGCCCTCGGCCTTCTATCCCGATACCCAGTACCGGCTGGTGCGCTCCGATGTCCGCTTCCACCGCAAGGTCCATGAGAGCCCCCTCCCCGGCCTCGACTGGCGTGCCGTCCATCGCTCGCTCGGCGGCGGACTGATCCACCGGTTGTCGAGCGAGCGGGTGCGCGCCCGCTCGATCCAATATGAGGCGATAGCCGAGGGAGCCGGCCACCCGCAGGACGAGCGCCTGCTGCTGGACGACTGGCCCGGCATCCCGGCCGACATCATCGGCGCGCGGGAGCCGCGATAGCAGGCGCGCAGATCGCATAGCCGCCGTCGCGATAGAGCGTGCGGGCGGCGCCGCAATCGCCGATATCCTCGGGCAGGACGACATAGGGGATATCGTTGGCGGCGGCATAGGCCAGGAACTGGTCGGCGTCGCCCAAGCTTTCGACCGCCGCATATCGGGTCGACCAGCGCGGATAGAAACCCGGTTCCCACATCACCACCGCCCCCTGCTTCCAGTCGACCCAGACCGGGCGCAGGGCCTTGAGCTGGAAATTGTCGAACAGGTCGCGATGCGGCTCGTCGACCGGGACCAGGAAAGGACCGGCGAGCGTGCTCCGGCGAACCCAGTCGGTCATCCGCTCGAACGGTGCCTCCACCGCGAGCCGCTGCGCCACGCCATCCTTGCGCCATTTGACGAGGGTGGCGACGTTGAACAGCGCCAGCCCCGCGATCAGGGCCAGGGCGGGCGATCGCCATCCCCGCAGCACGCAGCCACCCAGCGCGGCCAGCAGCACAAGCCGGAGCAGCACCGTCGGCGACCAGGTCGCGGCGGCGGAGAATTGCACGGCAAGGATCAGGATGACGAGCGCGCCATAGCCGGCCGCGAGCAGCGGCGCCGACAAGCCCGTCGCGTGGCGGCGGTACAGCAACATCGCGGCGAGCAGCACGTCGACGGTGAGGAGCTGGTGGACCTGCCGGTCGGGATGGACCAGCTCGGCGAGGACGAGGCAGGCGGCGAGGCGTTGCCAGAGCGGCGGTCCGTCGTCGGCGATCGTCCTGACCGCCGCGAGGACGACCAGCGCGAAGCCAACGAACTGGACGAAGCCGACCGATCGGATCGCGTTGAGGTTGAACAGCAGCTTGCTGTCGACCAGATAGGGTCCCGCGGCGCCGACGACGAACAGCAGCGCCCAGCCCGCCAGCACCAGCATCCAGAAGCGCGGCGTGCGGGAGAGCAGAGCCGCCAGCCCATAAGCGGCGAGGATCAGGGCGAATTCGAGCAGCTCGGTGCCCGGCGCGGCGTCGATCAGCGAATGATCGGGGAAATAGAGCCGCAGATAGCCGGCATAGTCGAACGGGCGCGCGCCCCTCGTTTCGACCAGGGTCGACGCCACCCAGACGATCACCGGCGACGCCGTGGCGAGGAAGATCAGCAGCGCCCGGCCGACAGCCGCCGGGCGGATCGGCGCGATCGGGCCGAGCCGGGCGAGGAAGGCGGGAACCGGCCAGTCGCGGACCGACGCCAGCACCGGCAAAGCGATCGCCGCGAGCAGCCACAACCCGACGAAGAAGTTGAGGCAGAAGGTTATGCCGCAGAGCAGGCCGGCCAGGCCGAGGCGCCGGTGCTGGACCGCGACCAGCGCGCCGAGCAGCGGCCCCCAGCTCAGTTCCGAATGGGTGAAATAGCCGATGAACAGGCCATGGCCCCCGACCACCGAAAGCTGCGTCAGCCAGGGCGTCGCCGCGACCACCGCCAGTGCCGTGCCCATCGCCCAGCGGCCGGGCAGCCCGTTCAGCCGGAAGAAGCCGAACAGTGCCGCGAACACCGCCAGCCGGCCGAGAAAGAGCCCCGTCAGGAAGACGGCGCGGACATTGCCCTCGGTGCTGACCAGCCGTACCGCCGGCCAGGCAAGCGACACGAATTTGTCGAGCGAGCGATAGACCGGATCGTCGCGGAACTGCGGGAGGCTCGCATAGTCGAGCACATAGGGGATGTGGAAGACGTTGTTGTTGACGCCGAAGCGGAAGCCTGTCGCGGCGATCGACACCGCCGTCGCGGCGATCACCAGCGCCGCAAGCAGCCCCCGGTCGATCCAGGGCGACCGCCCAACCTCCTTATCCATGCAGCACTGCGACATGCACGAAGCGGGCGGCTATCATCACCGCGATGATACCGGCCAGCGCGATCCGGCTGCCCCGGTCCTTGAACGAATAGACGATCGGATCGTCGTGCATCTCGCCGCGGGAGGTCTTCACCCACATCCGCCCGAGCCAGTAGATCAGTCCGAATGCGGCGAGCCAGAGAAGCCCGGGGCTCGCATAGCGGCCGGCAGTCTCGGGCGAGCTGATGAACAGGCCGAAGATCACCACCGAGCTGAGCGCGCTGCCGGCGCCGAGCGGCCACAGCACCGCCAGGTCGGTGGTGCGATAGTCGCGGCCGCGCAGCCCGGCCCGGCCGCTGCCCTGCGCCACCAGCAACTCGGTACAGCGCTTGATCAGGGCAAGGCTGAGAAACACGAACACCGAGAAGGCGAGCAGCCAGGAGCTCAGCCGGACGTCGATCGCGACCGCCCCCGCCATGATCCGCCAGCTGTAGAGCAGCGACAGGGTGAGCACGTCGATCAGCACATATTGCTTGAGCGTCCAGCTATAGGCGCTGGTCAGCGCGAGATAGGACAGCAGCATCAGGACGAAGGCCCAGGACACCGTCGTCGCGACCAGCAGGCCGGCGGCGAGGCCCGCCAGCGCGATCGCGACGCCGTGGAGCAGCGGCAACCGGCCGCTCGCGAACGGCCGCTCGCTCTTGCGCGGATGGACGCGGTCGTTCTCCAGGTCGACGATGTCGTTGAGGACATAGCTGGCCGAGGCGACCAGGCAGAAGGCGACGAAGGCCAGCAGGACGTCGAGCGTCTTGGCCGCCTCCAGGAAGGAGAAAGCGGTCAGCAGCGGCACGAACAACAGCGCGTTCTTGCTCCACTGATGCACCCGCAGCGCGCGCAGCCAGAGGCCGAGGCGCCCCTCGCCCGACCGGAATTCGCGCTCGATCGGCAGCGCCGCGCGCAACCTGCGCAGCTCGCCGGCCGGTACGTCGACCGCGATCGCGGCGGCCGACCCCGCCCACACCTGCATGTCGGGGCCGCCATTGCCGACATAGGCGAAGCGGTCGCCGATCGCCGCGCGGATCGCCGCCAGCTTCGCGCGCCCCTTCATGTTCTCGCCGTCCGCCGTCGATATCAGCAGGTCGAACAGACCCAGATGGCGCTGGACCTGCTCGGCGATGCTCCCGTGTGCGGCGGTCGCGAGGATGATGCTGCGCCCCCGCGCCTTCTGCTCCCGTAGCCAGGCGAGCAGCGGCTGGTTGTACGGCAGGGCCGCGCCGTCGATGGTGACATGGCACGCGACGGCCCGCTTGAAATTCGCCCGGCCGCCGAACAGCCACAGGATCAGCCTGAACAGGTTCAGCGGCGATCGCCTGAGCAGGGCGACGACCGACTCGACCAGCGTGTCGGCCGGCGTCAGGGTGCCGTCGAGGTCGACGACCAGCGGCAGCGCGTCCCCGTCAGCCATCACGATGGCCGCACCCGTCGGCCGTTCCGCACCTGATCATATCCCCCCGATCGACGATCGCCGCCAACCGCCCTTCGATCGCCCGATTTCGCCGGGATTGCAAGGTTTGCGACAGCTGCGCGGGCCCGCGCCGCCAAATTGAAATCGCCCCCCTTTCCTGCCATAGGAAAGGCGAGATGCTGAGTTTGTTCGAGAGCCTGCCCCTGCTCGGCAGGGTGGTGGTCAGCCAGATCATCTGGCTCTTCCTGTTCACCGCCCTGTTTGTTCCATTGGAACGGCTCGCCGGCGTCCATCGCCAGCCGACCCGACGGCCGCAGATGCTCGTCGATCTCGGCTACTTCTTCCTGTCGGGCCTGATCCCCGTCTTCGTCCTGTCATTTCCGCTGGGGGCGATCACCGCGCTGTCCCGTCAGGCGCTGCCGGAAAGCTACCACCTCTGGATCACCGGCCTGCCGGTCGCGATCCAGGTCGGGCTCGCGATCCTGATCGGCGAGTTCGGCTTCTACTGGGGCCACCGGATCATGCACCAGGTGCCCTGGCTGTGGCGCTTCCACGCGATCCACCACGAGCCGGTGCGGATGGACTGGCTGGTCAACACCCGCACCCATCCGGTCGACCTCGTCTTCACGCGCATGTTCGGCCTCAGCCTGGTCTACATCGCCGGGCTCGGCACGCCGGGCTCGGGATCGGGCAGCATCATCCCGCTCATCGTCCTGCTGGTCGGGACTTTCTGGGGCTTCTTCATCCATTCCAACCTGAACGTCCGGCTGGGCTTGCTCGAACATGTCCTGTCGTCGCCGCGCTTCCACCACTGGCATCATTCGCGGGTCGACCATGTCAACCGCAACTATGCGTCGACGCTACCGATCTACGACCGGCTGTTCGGCACCCATCACCTCCCCAGGCAATGGCCGCCGAGCTACGGCATCGCGCCGGAGAACCGCCCCGAGGTGCTGATCGCCGCGCAATATGGCGAGGCGGACGAAACGCCGCCTGCTCCCGCCAGGGACGCGACGTCCGCTCAGGAAGGATCGCGGGCGTCGAATACGTCGAATTCGTGCGCGATCGATCCCTCGACCAGCATGTCGTAGAGCCGATAGGCCAGCTTCGGCGGGAAGCCGCGGTCGTTGGCGACCTTGACGGCATGCGCGACGACCTCGGCCTTGCGCACGTCGTCGCGCACGGTGTCGCGGGCGGGCTTGATGCGCGCCGCCGCCTCGATATAGCGCATCCGCTCGGCCAGCAGGCTGACGATCAGCGTGTCGAGGCCGTCGATCGCGGCGCGGACCTGCGCCATGTCGGTGCATTCGGCGGCGGGGACGGCTTTGCTTGCGGTGGTGTCGGTCATGCGCGCGGCCTTAGCCCAGCGCTGCGGGCTTGACTATCCGCCTCTTCGCAGCCATAGGCGCGCCTTCGCAATCGGCCCCGCACCCCGGTGAAGCGGTGGCCCTGCCGGTCCTCTAGGCCCGGCAGCGCGGAATACCGGGATCGATCCCGCCCCGCTCCGGCGACGGCGGGTAACGTTGTAGCGATTGAAGGAAGACATCATGTCGAAGCGCACCAGCGCCAAGTACAAGCTCGACCGCCGCATGGGCGAGAACATCTGGGGTCGCCCGAAGAGCCCGGTCAACAAGCGTGAATATGGTCCCGGCCAGCACGGCCAGCGCCGCAAGGGCAAGATGTCCGACTACGGCATTCAGCTCAAGGCGAAGCAGAAGCTCAAGGGCTATTACGGCGACGTCACCGAGAAGCAGTTCAAGCGGAACTACACCGAAGCGTCGCGGATGAAGGGCGACACCTCGCAGAACCTGATCGGCCTGCTCGAGCGCCGCCTCGACGCGGTCGTCTACCGCGCCAAGTTCGCGCCGACGATCTTCGCCGCGCGCCAGCTCGTCAGCCACGGCCACATCCGCGTCAATGGCGTGAAGTGCAACATCGCGTCGCGCCAGGTGAAGCCGGGCGACGAGATTTCGCTGGGCGCGAAGGCGCAGGAGATGGCGCTGGTGCTCGAGGCGCAGGGCCTCTCGGAGCGCGACGTTCCCGAGTATATCGCCCAGGACGGCGGCGCGAAGGTCACCTTCGTCCGCGTGCCGACCCTCGACGAAGTCCCCTATCCGGTGAAGATGGAACCGAACCTGGTCGTCGAGTTCTACTCGCGCTGATCGGTTTCCTTCGACGGGAAGGAACGAAGGGCGGCCCCACGGCCGCCCTTTTCTTTTGGACGGCGGCGTCCCCCCCGCCCGATGGCCATCCGGCCAGAGCCGGAATGACGGGAACGAGCGGCCGCGCTACGCGCCGATCAGGTAGCGGCTCCGCCGCCGGCCGGCGATCAACTGGACGAGCGCGCACATGCCCATCGACAGCGCCGTCACCACGACGATCTTCACCAGCAGATAGCCGATCCTCGCGGCCGGCGGATTCCCGACCAGCGCGAGCAGCGCGCTGTCGCTATAGGCCAGCCGCAGCAGGTTGATCGCATAGCCGTGCAGGAAATAGATCGGGAAGGCGAGGCTCGCGATCCCCTTCAGCATGTTACAGAACAGCGCATTTTCGCCATGGTCGTCGAATGCCCTTATCAGCAGGATGACCAGGGCGACCTTCTGTATCCAGAGCAGATGGACGTCGAAACGGCTCCACAGGAAATAGGCCGCCGATATGGTCGTGACCAGAAAGAGGCAGACCAGCGTCGGAAGCCGTCCGACCCGATAGCCGTTGCCCACATAATAGTTACAGAAGCACATGCCGACGAGGTAGGAGGGCAGGATGAATATAGCCTTCCCTATGATGGAATAGACACCATAGAGGCTGTCCCGGCCGAGCAGGATCGCGACGACGGCGGAAATGGGGATGAGCCAGCCGTAGAGATTCCTGCGGTCGACGAACCGGAAACATCCCGACAGCAGGATGAACAGGCTGATCGCCGGGATATACCAGAGATAGGCGATGTGCTTTCCGGTGATCAGGAATATCGCCGCCTGCCCGGCCAGGGGCATCTCATAGACCCAGGGCCAGACGTCCGCCCTCTTGTGGACGAAGAAGATGACGAACAGGATCGGGGCGGAGACGACAAGATACGCGCTCCATATCCGCGTGATCCGCTTCGCGATGTAATGGCCGATCGGGCGATCGGAGCGGCGCGTGATATAGTTGAACATGAAGCCGGATATGAACACCAGCATCACGGTGCTGCTCCGGAAGAAGAGCGGCATCATCTCCGTCTCGGACGCTGTCCAGGGTATGTCGGGCCAGCTATGGGTGGCGACGATCAGCACGATGCCGAGCGCACGCGCCAGATCGATCGACAACAGATAGCGGCGCCCGTCCGGTCGCTCCGCTGCCTGCCCGAAGGCATGCCCTCCCAGATCAAGCTTCATCGTCCCCCCAACGCCCGCGCGGCACTCCCAAGGAGCGCCCGCGGACACAGGACGACCCGCCGCCATCAGCCCCGGCGGCGGATCGTCCTGCTTGCCCCTTCGAGGATCGATACGCGACTATCGGCCTTCAGGAAATAGCCCCGAGGATATTGCGCCCGGGCCGCTCTTCAGGGGGCATAGGCGCGAAGAAGAAAATCGACGGCGGTATCGGCGGTCGCGGCGATCTGCGTGGCGTCGACCCGGTCGATCCGTCCCAGCAGCACCTGCTGGTGATCGCCCTGCAGGCACAGTGCCAACAGCAGCTTCGCCGCCTTCCGGGGATCGTCCAGCCGCAGCTTGCCGCGCGCCATGCCGAGCTCGATGAAATCGCCGAGCAGGCGGATCATCGTGTTCGGCCCGCGCTGGTAGAACATCTCGCCGATCTCGGGGAAGCGCCCCGCCTCCGCGACGATCAGGCGGTGGAGCGCGATCGCTTCTGGGCTCGTCACCTTTTCGAGGAAATGTCGGCAGAAGCTGCGGAGCGTGGTTTCCAGGTCCGCCTCCGGAACGAGCACCGAGATGATCCGCTCCCGGAAATGCGTGGTCGCACGGTCGAGCACCGCCTCGAATAACGCCTCCTTGGACGGGAAATAGCTCCACAGCGTCGCCTTCGAGCCCCCGATCGTCGCCGCGATGCCCGACATCGTCGTCGCCGCATAGCCGTGCTCCAGGAAATAGGCGTGCGCGACACCGATGATCGCTTCGCGGCGATCGAGCCGCTTCGTCTCGCGACGGCCGGGCCTGGTGCTCTGGCGGGTCATCTCAATGCCGTACTATATGGTACGGTTTTGCGTTGACAAGAGGCGATCCTCGTCGCACATCGCCCACCGATACCAGATAGTACGGTCGTCCCCCATGTCTCCGAGTCGCGCGCCCTTTCTCCGCCCCGTCTCCGCGCTGGGTCTTTCGCTCGTGCTGGCCGCCTGCGCGTCGGTGCCAGACCTCGGCACTCGTCCGGAGCTGCGCACGGCCACCAGCGTGGCGGCAGGCGAGAGCCTGGGTGGAAGCACCGGCGGCGCCTGGCCCGCGAACGGCTGGTGGCAGACCTATGGCGATCCCCAGCTCGCCCGGCTGATCGAGGAAGGGCTGCGCGCCTCCCCGGACGCCGAGATCGCCGCCGCACGGTTCCGCCAGGCGCGAGGCATGGCGCAGGCGGCCGGCGCGCCGTTGCTGCCTTCGATCGGCGTCGGCGCCAACGCGGGGCTCGAGAAGCAAAGCTACAATGTCGGCATCCCTGCGCAGTTCGTGCCCAAGGGATGGCAGGACGTCGGCCAGGCCTCGGTCGACCTGTCGTTCGACCTCGATCTGTGGGGCCGCAATCGCGCGGCGCTCGCCGCCGCCACCTCCGAAGCGGAGGCCGCGCGGATCGAGCAGGACCAGGCGCGGCTCATGCTCGCGACCGGGATCGCCTCGGCCTATGCCGATCTGGCGCGGCTCCATGCCGAACGCGACGTGCTTGCTGCCGCCGTCGATCTGCGTACCGCCACGCGCAAGCTCGTCGCCGACCGGGTCCGCAACGGGCTCGACACCCGGGCGGAGCTGAAGCAGGCCGAGGCGGCGGTGCCCGCCGCCCGCGCCGACCTAGCCGCCACCGACGAGGCGATCGCGCTGGTCCGCAACCAGATCGCCGCACTGGTCGGCGCCGGCCCCGATCGCGGCCTCGCCATCGAACGACCCGCTCTCGCCGCGCTCCATCCGGCCGGCGTGCCGGCCCAGGTGACCACCGACCTGATCGGTCGCCGTCCCGACATCGCCGCGGCCCGCGCGCAGGCCGAGGCGGCCGCGAGCCGGATCAGGGTGGCGCGCGCAGACTTCTTCCCGGCCATCCGCCTCGGCGCGCTGGTCGGGGTCCGGTCGCTCGGGCTCGACCAGTTGACCGACAGCGGATCGACCTATGGCAACGTCACCCCGGCGATCAGCCTGCCGATCTTCCGCGGCGGGGCGCTGAGCGGCCAGTATCGCGGCGCGCGCGGTCGCTATGACGAGGCCGTCGCGCTCTACAACCGAACCGTGATCGCCGCCTATCATGAGGTCGCCGACGCGGTGACCAGCCAGCGGGCCGCCACCGATCGGTTGGCCCTGTCGCGCCAGGCCTTGGCCGATTCCGAGGAAGCCTATGCGATCGCCCGCAAACGTTATGAGGGTGGCCTTTCCACCTATCTCAACGTGCTGAGCTCCGAAGAGACGCTGCTGCAGGCCCGCCGTGCGGTCGCCGATCTCGATGCCCGGATGTTCGCGCTGGACGTCGCTCTCGTCCGCGCGCTCGGCGGCGGTTTCACCGCTCCGTCCCCTGCCCTCGCCAAGGACGATTCCCATGGCTGACGCCGATCCCCCCATCACCAGCGCCGACCCCACGGATGCCGACAGCGAGGCCCGGCGGGAAGCCCGACTCCGCGCGCGCAAGACCTGGCTGATCCGCTTCGCGATCGGGCTGGCGGTCGTCGCCCTGCTCTTCGGCGCCTGGTACATGCTGATCGGGCGCAACCACGTCAGCACCGACAACGCCTATGTGAACGCCGAGGTGGCCCAGGTCACGCCGCTGATCTCGGCCCAGGCGGTCGAGGTGCGGGTCAGCGATACCCAGGCGGTGAAGCGCGGCGACATCCTCGTCCGGCTCGACGACAGCAACATGCGGATCGCGCTCGCGCAGGCGGAGGCCGAGCTGGCGCGCGCCCGGCGGATGTTCCGCCAGGGTACCGCCACCAGCGCGGCGCTGTCGGCACAGGTCAGCGCGCGCGAGGCCGACATCGCAACCGCCCAGTCGGATTATGACAAGGCCCGCATCGACCTCGACCGCCGCCTCGCGCTCCAGCCGTCGGGCGCGGTCTCGGGCGACGAGTTGACCGCCGCGCGCAACGCCTTCAACGCCGCCCGCGCGAAGCTGGCCCAGGCCCGCGCCAACCAGGGCGCCGCCGCCGGGGAACTGGCCGCCAACCAGGCCCTTGTCGCCGGATCGACGGTCGAGACCGACCCGATGGTGCTCGCCGCGAAGGCGAAGCTCGCCGCCGCCCGGCTCGACTTCGAGCGCGCCGTGATCCGCGCGCCGATCGACGGCGTCGTCACGCGCCGGCAGGTCCAGGTCGGCCAGCGGGTGACGCAAGGGTCTCCGATCATGATGATCGTCCCCGTGTCGCAGGTCTATGTCGACGCCAATTTCAAGGAACGGCAGCTCCGTCGCGTAAAGCCCGGCCAGTCGGCCAAGGTCACCGCCGACCTCTATGGCGGCGACGTCGTCTATCACGGCAAGGTGGTCGGCTTCTCGGGCGGCACCGGATCGGCCTTTGCACTGATCCCGGCGCAGAACGCCACCGGCAACTGGATCAAGGTGGTCCAACGCCTGCCGGTCCGCATCGAGCTCGACCCGCGCGAGCTGGCCGAGCATCCGCTCCGGGTCGGCCTGTCGATGGAAGTCGATATCGACGTCTCCGGCGACTGAGGCCATGGCCGGGACCGCCTCCTACGATCTCGTCACCGGCCGGCGGCGCTTCGTCGCGGGGATCGCCCTGGCGTCGGTCAACCTGATGGTGGTGCTCGACATGACCATCGCCAACGTCTCGGTCCCGCACATCTCCGGCAATCTCGGCATCTCACCGAGCCAGGGCACCTGGGTGATCACCTCCTACGCCGTGGCCGAGGCGATCTGCGTGCCGCTGACCGGTTGGCTGGCGCAGCGCTTCGGGTCGGTACGGGTCTTCATCCTCAGCATCCTTGGCTTCGGCCTGTTCTCGGTGCTGTGCGGCCTGTCGACGACGCTCGGCATGCTGGTCGCCTGCCGGATCGGTCAGGGCCTGTCGGGCGGGCCCCTCATCCCGCTCACCCAGACGCTGCTGATGCGCATCTTTCCCCCCGACAAGCGCGCCCGCGCAATGGGGCTGTGGGCGATGACGACCCTGATCGGCCCGGTGCTGGGTCCGATATTGGGCGGATGGATCAGCGACAATTGGAGCTGGCACTGGATTTTCTTCATCAACGTGCCAGTGGTGCTGTTCAGCGCCGGGATAAGCTATTCCTTCCTCCGCGTCGTCGAGACGCCGGTCGAGACGGTACCGATCGACCGCGTCGGCCTGGCGCTGATGATCCTGTGGATCGGCGCGCTGCAGATCATGCTCGACATCGGCCGCGAGCATGACTGGTTCGCAGACCCCACCGTGCTGGCGCTCGCCCTGTTCGCCGCGATCGTCTTCGTCGTTTTCGTGATCTGGGAGCTGACCGAGGAGCATCCGGTGGTCGACCTGCGCGTGTTCCGCCACCGCGGCTTCACAATCAACGCGCTGACCATCGCCTTCGGCTTCGGCACCTATTTCGCCGGTATCGTCGTCATCCCCCAATGGATGCAGATCACGCTGGGCTTCACCGCCACCTGGGCGGGGCTCGCCACCGCCTTCACCGGGATGGCGGGATTGCTCGTCGGGCGAGCGGCACCGGTGCTGATCACCAAGATCGATCCCCGCATCGTCCTTTCCGGCGCGCTGGTCTGGGCGGGCGGCGCGACGCTGCTGCGCACCAACTGGACGAGCGGCGCCGATTTCTGGACGCTAGGCCTGCCGCAGTTCATCATGGGCCTGGGCATGCCCTTCTTCTTCGTGACGGCAACGTCGATGTCGCTGAGTTCGGTGCCCTCCCGGGAGCTCGCATCGGCGGCGGGCCTTCAGAATTTCCTGCGGATCATGGGGGTGGCGGTGTCGACCTCGGTCGTCATGACCTATTGGAACGATCAGGCGCGTGTCGCGGGAAGCGAGCTCGCAGGCCGGCTCAACCCCGACACACCGGGCGGAACGATCGCCGGCTTCTCGGTCGAGCAGTCGCGCGCGCTGATGGCGCAGCTTGTCGATCGCGAGGCGCTGACGATCGCGACCGACAAGATATTCCTGATCGCCGGGCTGCTGATGTGGTTGATCGCGCTCTTCGTCTGGCTCGCGCCGAAGCCCAAGCGCATGGCCGACCCGATGGCCGGCGGGCATTAGAGCATCGAGCTTTTTATCCGACACAGCCCAGTCCGCTCATCCTGGGTAGGGACTGAGCCTCGGCGAAGGCCCGTATCGAAGGATATCAAGCCTCGACGGGCCCTTCGGGACGGCCTTTCGACTTCGCTCAATGCCTCCTCAGGGCGAGCGGTTTATAGATCAATAGATCGAATGCTCGATACTCCAACGCCCATTGGCTCTAATCGTCAGGACTTCGCCGGCAGCGGATCGAGCCCCTGATCAAGCGCGTCCTCGACCTTCTCCAGCCAGACGAACTCCAGCTTCTCGCGCGCATTGGCCGGGATATCGTCATAGTCGCGGCGGTTGCGCGCGGGCAGCATGACCCGGGTGATCCCGGCGCCCGCCGCCGCGACCACCTTCTCCTTGATCCCGCCGACCGGCAGCACCAGCCCACGCAGCGATATCTCGCCCGTCATCGCGGTGTCGCTGCGCACCGTCCGGCCGGTCAGCAGCGAGGTCAGCGCCAGGTACATGGCGACGCCCGCGCTCGGCCCATCCTTGGGCGTGGCGCCGGCCGGGACGTGAACGTGGATGTCGCTCCGCTCGAACGAGGCCGTGTCGATGCCCAGCGTCGCCGCGCGGCTCTTGACCAGGCTGAGTGCGGCTTGCGCGCTCTCCTTCATCACGTCGCCGAGCTGGCCGGTGAGGATCAGCCGTCCGCTGCCGGGCATCCTGGTCGCCTCGATGAACAATATGCCGCCGCCGACCGGCGTCCAGGCGAGCCCGGTCGACACGCCCGGCACGCTGGTGCGCTGCGCCACCTCGTCCTCGAAGATGCGACCGCCGAGCACCTCGGCCACGTCCGCCTCGCCGATCGCGACATGGGTCGCGCTGCCGTCGGCGATGCGCACGGCGGCGTGACGGATCACCTTGCCGATCTCACGCTCGAGATTCCGGACGCCGGCCTCGCGCGTGTAGTAGCTGATGATCGCCTCGAGCGCGGCATCGTCGATCTCGACCTGCGCATCGGTCACCCCATTCGCCTCGAGCTGGCGTCGGACCAGGTAGCGCCGGGCGATATGGAGCTTCTCCTCCTCGGTATAGCCGGGGAGCGAGATCACCTCCATGCGGTCGCGCAGCGGCCCCGGGATGGTGTCGAGCATGTTCGCTGTGGCGATGAACAGGACTCGGCTGAGATCGAACGGCACGCCGAGATAATTGTCGCGAAACGTCCCGTTCTGCTCTGGATCGAGCACCTCGAGCATCGCCGCCGACGGATCGCCCTGGATGCCGCGGCCCAGCTTGTCGATCTCGTCGAGCATCATCACGCAGTCGCGCGTGCCGGCCTTGCGGATCGCCTGGATGATATTGCCCGGCATCGCCCCGATATAGGTGCGCCGGTGGCCGCGTATCTCGGCCTCGTCATGGACGCCGCCCAGGCTGACGCGGACGAATTCTCGCCCCATCGCCTTGGCGATCGACTGGCCGAGCGAGGTCTTGCCGACCCCCGGAGGGCCGGCGAAGCACAGGATCGGCGCCTTGCCTTCGGGCGCGAGCTTGCGGACGGCGAGATATTCGATGATCCGCGTCTTGATCTTCTCAAGTCCGTAATGGTCGGCGTCGAGCTGGGTGCGCGCCTGGCCGATGTCGATCTCCTTGGGCTCGGGCAGCTTCCAGGGCAGCTCGGTCAGCCAGTCGAGATAGGTGCGGATGATGCCGTGCTCCGCCGCACCATCGGGCATGCGCTCCAGCCGGCGCAGTTCCTTGGTCGCCTGCTTCTCGACCTCCTCGGGCATGCCGGCCTTGGCGATCGCTTCCCTGAGCTCCGCGATCTCCGCCGAATTGCCGTCGTCCTCGCCGAGCTGGCGCTGGATCTCGGCCATCTGCTCGCGCAACAGATGCTCGCGCTGGCGATGCCCCAGCTTCTCCTGCACACCCTTGCCGATCTCGGCCGACAGGCGCAGCACCTCGAGCCGCTGGGCGAGCAGCGCCATGACCTTGTCGAGCCGCGGCTGCAGCGCGATCGTCTCCAATATGCCCTGCTTGTCGTCGGCGCCTATGTCGAGATAGGCTGCGGTCAGATCGGCGAGCGCGCCCGGCGCCGCGATGGTGCGGATCGCCTCGGCCAGGCCCTGCGGCGCCTGCGGCAGCAGGCTGACCGTCTCCAGCGCCTGATTGCGCAGGTTGATGAAGCGCGCCTCGACCTCGGCGCCCTCGGGCGCCGGCTCCTCGATTCGTTCGATCCGGGCGACCAGGAACGGCCACCCGTCGAGAAACTCGACGATCCGGAAACGCGCCTCGCCCTGGACGATCAGATGGTGGGTCTCGTCAGGGCCGGTGATGTAGCGCAGCACGTTGGCGATCGTGCCGGTGCGGTGCATGTCGAGCGGGCCGGGCTCCTTCGCCTCGGCGTCGCGCTGGGTCAGCACGCCGACCGGCCTGCTCTCGCGCACCGCCGCCTGCGCGGCGTTGATCGAGACGGGGCGGCCGATGGCGAGCGGCATCACCACCTCGGGAAACATCACGAAGTTACGGACCGGCACGATGATCATCGCGTCGCCGGGCAATTCGGGCAGGCGGGGCCCCGTCGCCGCAGGCGCCTCACCGGTATCGATCGTCTTGCTGTCGGCCAGGTCGGTCATCGCCGCGGCCCTCCATTCACCTTGTTCAACGTCACGAGCAGGCATCCGTTGACGCCCGCCCGGCGAACCGAATCATAGCGCCCTGCCGGCAGCGGCAGACGCCGCTCGAAATGCCCCTGGGGCAATTCGAGCTGATGGATCCTGGCGGTTCGCAGCTCCGGCGGCAGGATGCGATAACCGCGCACGACCAGCACACCGTCCTCGATGAACGCCTCGGTCTTGTCGAGATCGACCCCCGGCAGCGCCACGAGGACGAGCAGCTCATGCTCGGTCTCCAGCATGTCGGCGGGCGGTTCCCAGGCGGGGGTGCCGCCGCTCGCGCGCGACGGGGCGAAGGCCCGCTGGTGCAGGCGCTGCACCCGGTCGATCAGGTCGACGGCCTCGGCCCACATCCAGTCCCGTGATCGGCCAGAATTCATGTGACGTCCTCTCTCGCGGCAGGGGATGGCGCTGTCGGGCGCCGGCCGCTCCCCTTTATAAGGAAAGCCGGACGCCCGATTTCAAGCGGCACCCGAAACGAGCCCGGCCTCCCGACCTTCCCGACGCCGGGCGGCCGACGAAGTTCCCGCGGCACGGCGGCGGCATGGCAAAAGCGCACCGGTACGATGCAATGCCGGGCGAACTGACGCGTATATGGGTTTAGACGGGACGGAAGATGGACAGGAGAATGTGATGGCAGACGCAATCGCCGACACGACCGCGGGGACGGTCCGTGGGATCAGCGAAGGAGGCGTCCGCCGTTTCCTCGGCATCCCCTATGCCGCCGCACCGGTCCGCGCGCGCCGCTTCGCCGCACCCGAGCCGGCCGAGCCCTGGGAAGGGGTACGCGACGCCACCCGTCCCGGCCCCACCGCCCCGCAGCGGGTGAAGGATTTCCCCGGCCTCGATATCGCACCACTGATCGGCACGGGCTGGGTCCATGGCGACGAATATCTCTCCGCCAACGTCTGGACGCCCGACGCGGATGGCGACGGCGGCGGCCGGTCGGTGATGGTCTGGATCCACGGCGGCGGCTTCGTGATCGGCAGCAAGGACGCCGCGATCAGCGACGGCAGCGCCTTCGCCCGCGACGGCATCGTCTGCTTCGCGATCAACTACCGCCTCGGCGTCGACGGCTTCCTGCCGATCCCCGGCGTGCCCACCAACCTGGGGCTGCGCGACATGATCGCAGCACTGCACTGGGTGCGCGCCAACGCCGCGGCGTTCGGAGGCGATCCCGACAATATCACCGTCTTCGGCGAGTCGGCGGGCGCGATGGCGATCGCCGACCTGATCGCCTCGCCATTGAGCAAGGGCCTGTTCCGCCGCGCGATCATTCAGAGCGGCCACGGAGCGATGACGCGCGAGATCGCGGTGATGCAGCGGCTCGTCAAGAAGCTCGCCAAGCTGCTGCGGATCAGCCCCGACAAGGCGGGCTTCGAAAGCGTCCCGCTCGACGCGCTGCTCGACGCGGTCGAACGGATATCTCTGCCGACCGCCAAGATCGACTTGCGCGACTCCAGCGGCCATGAGCCGGTGTTCGGGATCAGCCGCTTCACCCCCGTCCATGGCGACGACGTGCTGCCGCTCCAACCGCTCGAGGCGCTGCGGCAGGGGGCGGGCGCCGAGGTCGACGTGCTGATCGGAACCAATGCGGAGGAGATGAACCTCTACCTCGTCCCCTCGGGTATCCGCGACAGGATCGGCGGCCTTCTCGCCACCTTCCTGCTCAGCCGCTCCCAGCCCAAGGCGCGCAAGGTGCTCAAGGCCTATGGGCTGGGCCAGCGCGACGTGTCGGCGGGCCAGGCGCTCACCGATGCGATGAACGACCTGGTCTTTCGCTGGCCCGCCCGCCGCTTCGCCGAGGAGCATCGGGGGCGCACCCATATGTACGAGTTCGACTGGCGCTCGCCCGCCTTCCGGGGCGAGCTCGGCGCCTGCCATGGGCTCGAGCTGCCCTTCATGTTCGATACGCTGGCGGTCGCGACCGGGCCGCAGGGACTGGTCGGCGCGAATCCGCCGCAGGAGCTGGCCGATCGCACCCATCGCATCTGGACCGGTTTCGCGCGTGACGGCAGCCTGCCCTGGGCGCCGTTCGATCCCGACAAGCGGCTGGTCTATTCGCTGGTCGACGGGTTGGCGCGGCCTGAGCCGGTGATGCCGGCGCAGCCCTTCTTGCCCTGAGCAAAACAGACCTTTCTGAAAGGTTAGCTATCTGATAGGTGCACGAGCAGCCTATCAGGGAGACCACCGGATGACCGCGCCGTTCACCGTTCACGACCGCAAGCCGCTGCCGACGGGCTTCCTTGACGACGTCCGGGCGGTGGTCGGCGACCGGCTCGGCACCGGCGATGCGATCCGGCTCCAGCACGGATCGAGCGAGACCCATTTCGATCCGGTGCTGCCCGACGCGGTGGCGTTCGTCCGGTCGACCGAGGAGGTGGCCGCGCTCGTCAAGCTCTGCGTCGCCGCCGAAGTACCGGTCGTCGCCTTTGGCGCGGGCACCTCGCTGGAGGGCAACGTCACGCCGGTACGGGGAGGCCTGACGATCGATCTCTCGGAGATGGACGCGATCCTCGCGGTCAATCCCGAGGACTTCGACTGCACCGTCCAGGCCGGTGTACGGCGCGAGCAGCTCAACGAGCATCTACGCGACCAGGGCCTGTTCTTTCCGATCGATCCCGGCGCCAATGCGACGATCGGCGGCATGGCCTCGACCCGCGCCTCCGGCACCAACGCGGTCCGCTACGGCACGATGCGAGAAGCGGTGCTGTCGCTGCGGGTGGTGACGCCCGACGGCCGGATCGTCCGCACCGCCCGGCGCGCGCGCAAATCGGCGGCGGGCTACGACCTGACCCGGCTGATGATCGGCGCGGAGGGGACGCTCGGGATCATCACCGAGATCACCCTGCGCCTGCACGGCATTCCCGAGGCGATCTCCGCAGCCGTTTGCGCGTTCGAGACGCTTCAAGGAGCGGTCGACACCGTCGTCCAGTCGATCCAGATCGGCGTGCCGGTCGCCCGGATCGAGATCCTCGACGAAGCGCAGATGCGGGCGTGCAACGCCTATTCGAAGCTCGACTATCCCGAGAAACCCACCCTGCTGTTCGAGTTCCACGGATCGGAACGCCATGTGCAGGAGCAGGTCGAGACGGTACGCGAGATCGCCGGGCACAATGGCGGCGGCGATTTCCTGTGGTCGAACCGGCCCGAGGAGCGCAACCGGCTGTGGAAGGCACGGCACGAGGCCTATTATGCCGCGATGAACCAGCGCCCCGGTGCCGTGGGCTGGTCCACCGATGTCTGCGTGCCGATCAGCCGACTGGTCGAATGCATCGTCGAGACGCAGGCGGACCTGGCACGCTCGACCGTCCCGTCGACGATCCTGGGCCATGTCGGCGACGGCAATTTCCACGTGGTCTTCGCGATCGATCCGAACGCCCCCCACGAAATGCACGAGGTCGAGGCGCTCAACGAACGGATCGTCGCCCGCGCCCTGGCGATGGACGGCACCTGCACCGGCGAGCACGGCATCGGCCTGGGCAAGCAGCAGTTCCTGCTCGACGAGCTGGGCGACGCGGTCGACCTGATGCGGTTGATCAAGCGGACGATCGACCCGAAGAACCTGTTCAATCCCGGCAAGATATTCCAGCTATGACCTTTACCGTCATCCCGGCGGAGGCCGGGATCTCGGGAGAAAGGAGACGAGGTTGAGGCAGGAGACGCCCGAGATGCCGGCCTCCGCCGGCATGACGCCGGAGCGGGAATCCCCCGCACATCCGGGCGGATCGCTGGTCCAGCACGCGATGCAGGCCGTTCGCGACCATATCCGCGACAATGGGCTGCGAGTCGGCGACACGCTGCCCGGCGAGGGCCATTTCGCCGACCTGCTGGGGGTCAGTCGCGCGGTGATGCGCGAGGCGTTCGGCGCACTCGCCGCGCTGCGGCTGATCGACGTCGCCAACGGGCGGCGCGCCCGCGTCGGCGCGATCGACGGCACGGTGATCGCCGCCTCGCTCGACCATGCGGTCGCCACCGCGCAGGTGTCGATCATCGAGATCTGGGACGTCCGTCGCACGATGGAGGTCCGCACCGCCGAACTCGCGGCCGAGAATCGCACCGAGGAGGAAGCCGCGCTGATCGTCGCTTTGGCCGAGGCGATCGCCGATGCGGGCGACGACCGGGCCCGGGTGGTCGCCGCCGACATCGCGCTGCACGAGGCGATCGCGCGTGCCGGCCACAATCCGCTGTTCCTCCAAATCATCCGTTCCTTCGCGCCGATGATGCAGCGGGTCGTCCCCGCCGCCTGGCGGACGCGGACCACCGAGGACGAACGCGCCGACATGATATCCCGCCACCGCGCGCTCGCCCGGGCCATCGCCGATCGCGATCCGCAGGCGGCCCGCGCGGCGATGGCCAGCCATTTCGACCGGACGATCGACGACATGCTCCGCCTCGATCAGGCGCGATAGAGCCTTCCTGATCGCTCGATATTCGGTCCGGATTCGGTTCCGAACCGATTTCTTCCAACGCGCATAGTTATTTTTGCATGCGGGCGAACGGCCTTCGCACTTGCAATATATGTAACCGATCGGTACTTACGGTTGATACGTACCGTTCTGTTACATTTTGCTTACGCAGGGACACGCAACATGTACCTCTCCGAACTCAAGGGGGATCCGGCCCAACTGCCCGAGCCCGAGCAGCAGCAGCCGACGCGAGCCCCCCGCTTCACCCGCAAGCGCGCCGCTTATGCCGCGCTGCCCGTCGCGGGCCTTATCCTGTTCGGCGCTTATGGCCTGATCGGGCATGACAAGGCGCAGGCGGATACCCAGCCGCTGCCGACCGTCACGGTCAGCCAGCCGATCGAGCGCTCGATCGTCGAATGGGACGACTATGTCGGCCGGTTCTAGGCGAGCCAGGCGGTCGAGATCCGGCCGCGCGTCTCGGGCGCCCTCACCGGCATCCACTTCAAGGACGGCCAGATCGTCCGCAAGGGCCAGCTCCTCTTCACCATCGACCCGCGCCCCTTCGCGGCGGCGCTGGCCGAGGCGCGCGCCCGCGCGGCGAGTGCCGCGACAGCGCTGTCGCTGGCGCATGCCGACCTCGCCCGCGCCAACCGGCTGATCGCCGACCAGGCGGTGAGCGCCGAGGAGGTCGACTCGCTGCGCGCCCGCGTCCAGTCGGCCGAGGCCGCGCTGGCGGCGGCGCGCGCGCAGGTCCAGGCCCGCCGCCTCGACGTTGAGTTCACCCAGGTCCGCGCGCCGATCTCCGGTCGCGTCTCTGACCGGCGGGTCGACATCGGCAATCTCGTCTCCGGCGATGCCGCGGCAAGTGCCACCGTGCTGACCACCGTCAACGCGCTCGACCCGATCTATTTCAGCTTCGACGGATCGGAATCGCTCTACCTCAAGCAGCGGCGCCAGAAGGACGGCAGCGACCGTGTCGAGATCCGTCTGCAGGACGAGCCCGACTATCGCTGGAAGGGCAAGGTCGATTTCACCGACAATGCGCTCGACAACGGATCGGGAACGATCCGGGGCCGCGCCGTCGTCGACAATCCGAACTATTTCCTGACGCCGGGCATGTTCGGCAACATGCGGCTGGCGGCCGGCGGCGCGCGCAAGGCGCTGCTCGTCCCCGACGCCGCAGTGGTCAGCGACCAGGCCCGCAAGGTCGTCTATGTCGTCACCGGCAAGGACAGCAGTGTCGAGGCCCGCCCGGTCGAGGCCGGCCCGTTGATCAACGGTCTCCGGGTGATCCGCTCGGGGCTGAAGCCGAAGGACCGCGTGGTGATCTCGGGCGTGCAGTTCGCCGCCAGCGCACCCAAGGTCCAGACCATAGCCGGCCGCATCGAGGCCACCAAAGTCGCGGCGGCCCCGGCCGTCCCCGCGCCGATATCGTCACAGGCGACGCTGGCGGCAGCGCGCTAGAGCAAGCACTGGAGCATCGAGCGTTTAATCTTCCGCTCATCCTGGGGAGGGACTGAACGAAGGCGAAGGCCCGTCTTGAGGGGCCACTCCTTCGAGACGCCATTTCGCCTTCGCCCAATGGCTCCTCAGGATGAGCGGGTCAGATAAAAAGCCCGATGCTCTGAACCAACCGACAACCGCCCGCGCGGCGGCCTGACGCCCTTCCCGCGCGGAAGGGCGAACGGCCCCGTTCGCGCCGGCGCCACAGGGGAACGGGGCCATGCGCCTGAGCCATATCTTCATCAAGCGGCCGATCTTCGCCGGCGTCATCGCCGTGGTGATCACCATCGTCGGCGCGCTCGCCTTCTTCGGCCTGCCGATCTCGCAATATCCCGACGTCGTGCCGCCCACCGTCACGGTCAGCGCGACCTATCCGGGCGCGTCGGCCGAGACGATCGCCGACACCGTCGCCTCCCCGCTGGAGCAGGAGATCAACGGCGTCGACGACATGCTCTACATGTCGAGCCAGGCAACGAGCGACGGCCGGCTGACGATCACCGTCACCTTCAAGCTGGGCACCGACCTCGACGAGGCACAGGTGCTCGTCCAGAACCGGGTCGCGCTGGCCGAGCCGCGCCTGCCCGAGGACGTCCGGCGCCAGGGCGTGGTGACGCGCAAGACCTCGCCCGACTTCATCCTCGTCGCCAACCTGATCTCGCCCGACAATTCGCTCGATCGCGGCTATATCTCCAATTATGCGTTGACCCAGATGCGCGACCGGCTCGCCCGCATCGAGGGCGTCGGCGAGGTGCGGCTGTTCGGCGCGCGCGATTATGCGATGCGGATCTGGATCGATCCGGGCCGCGCCGCCGCGCGCAACATGACCGCGGGCGAGATCGTCGCCGCGCTGCGCGCCCAGAACGTCCAGGTCGCAGCCGGCGCGATCGGCAAGCCGCCCGAGGCGACCGGCGCCTATGAGCTGAACGTCGAGACTCAGGGCCGCCTCTCCACCCCGCAGCAGTTCGCCGACATCGTCATCAAATCCGACGCCGAGGGCCACCTGACCCGGCTCAAGGACGTTGCACGCGTCGAGCTGGGCGCCGAGGACTATGGCATCAACATGTATCTGAGCGGCCAGCCGTCGCTCGGCATCGCGGTGTTCCAGCGGCCGGGATCGAACGCACTCGCCACCGCCGACGCGGTCCTCGCCGAGCTCAAGCTGATGTCTGAGAAGTTCCCGCGCGGGCTCGATTATCGGGTGATCTACAACCCCACCAACTTCATCCGCGAGTCGGTCAACGCCGTGCAGCACACCCTGCTCGAGGCGGTGGTGCTGGTCGTCATCGTCATCCTCGTCTTCCTGCAGAGCTGGCGTGCGGCGATCATCCCGGTGATCGCGATCCCGGTGTCGCTGATCGGCACCTTCGCGGTGCTCGCGGCGATGGGCTATTCGCTCAACAACCTGTCGCTGTTCGGCCTCGTCCTCGCGATCGGCATCGTCGTCGATGACGCGATCGTCGTGGTCGAGAATGTCGAGCGCAACCTGGAGCATGGGCTGAGCCCGATGCAGGCGTCGTTCCGGTCGATGGACGAGGTATCGACCGCGCTGGTCGCAATCGTGCTGGTGCTGTGCGCGGTGTTCGTGCCGACGATGTTCCTGACCGGGCTGACCGGCGAATTCTATCGCCAGTTCGCCGTCACCATCTCGTCGGCGACGATCATCTCGCTGATCCTGTCGCTCACCCTGTCCCCGGCGCTCGCCGCCCGGCTCCTCAAGCCGAAGGCCGAGCATCTGCCCGCCGGCGGCTGGCGGCGGATGGCCGCGATCGGCGCGCAGCGCTTCAACGCCGGCTTCGACAAGCTGAGCGCCTTCTATGCCGCGAGCACGCGCAAGCTGCTCGCCCGGCCGAAGCGGGTGCTGTTCTCCTATGCCGGCCTGCTGGCGCTGACCGCCGCGCTGTTCGGCGCAACCCCGGTCGGCTTCATCCCGTCGCAGGATCAGGGCTATCTGATGACCGCGATCTTCACCCCGCCCGGCACCTCGCTCGCGTCGACCGACGCGACGATGCAGGCGGTCGCCAGGAAGATGCTGAAGGTTCCAGGCGTCAAGGGTGCGGTGATGCTGGCCGGCTATCACGGGCCGAGCGGCACCACCGCCTCCAACGCGGCGGTCGCCTTCCTCGTCTTCGACAGCTTCGAGGAACGCGCGAAGAAGGGCCTGACCGAGGAGAAGATCCTCGCCGAGGCGAACAAGGCCGCGCACGGCTTCGACCAGGCGCATATCTATGTGCTGAAGCCGCCGCTGATCCGCGGCATCGGCACCGGCGGCGGCTTCAAGATGATCCTGCAGGACCGCTCCGGCCAGGGGCTGGAGAAGCTCAACCAGGCCGCCTGGGCGATGATCGCCGAGGCGAACAAGGACCCCAGCCTGAAGATGGTCTACACCAACTTCGAATATGGCGTGCCGCGCCTCTACGCCGATGTCGACCGCGCCAAGGCCGACATGATGGGCGTACCGCCGAGCCGCGTGTTCGAGGCGCTGCAGGTCTATCTGGGGTCGGCCTATGTCAACGACTTCAACCTGCTCGGCCGCACCTATCGCGTGACCGCGCAGGCCGACCTGCCGTTCCGCGACGACGCGAGCGATATTCAGCAGCTCAAGACCCGGTCCGACCGGGGCGGGATGGTGCCGCTGGGCGCGGTCGCGACGGTCGAGGACCGCAACGGCGCCTATCGCGTCGTCCGCTACAATCTCTATCCGTCGATCGAGGTCGAGGGCGACGTCGCTCCGGGCCACAGCAGCGGCCAGGCACTGGCGGCGATGGAGGCGCTGGCCGCCAAGCTGCCGGCGGGCGTCGGCACCGAATGGACCGAGGTCGCCTATCAGCAGAAGCTGGCCGGCAGCGCCGCGATGATCGTCTTCGCCGCGGCGGTGCTGTTCGTCTTCCTGGTGCTGGCGGCGCAGTTCGAAAGCCTGATGCTGCCGCTCGCGATCATCCTGATCGTGCCGATGACGCTGCTCGCGGCGATGACCGGCGTGAACCTGCGCGGGATGGACAACAACATCCTGACGCAGATCGGCCTGGTGGTGCTGATCGGCCTCGCCGCCAAGAACGCGATCCTGATCGTCGAGTTCGCCAAGCAGGCCGAGGAGGAAGGACTGTCGCCGGTCGAGGCGGCGGTGCGCGCGGCGAAGGACCGGCTGCGGCCGATCCTGATGACCAGCTTCGCCTTCATCCTCGGCGTGGTGCCGCTGGTGATCGCGACCGGGCCGGGCGCCGAGCTGCGCCAGGCGCTCGGCACGGCGGTCTTTTCCGGCATGCTGGGCGTGACCTTCTTCGGCCTCGTCTTCACGCCGACCTTCTACGTCGCCACCCGCAGCCTCGCCGACCGCTTCGCGAAGCGGTTCGGCCGGCATGCGGACGGCCGGGACGACGACGGCACCGCCGCCGTCCCCGCCGAATAAGGGAGGAAAACATGCTGAGGAAACTGCTGCTCGCGGGCTCGGCGCTGCTGACCGTCGCCGCCGCCGGACCCAATTATGTCCGCCCGGCGGACCCGGCCGGCGCCGACGGCCCGTTCATCAAGGCTCCGGCCGCCCCCATCACCCAGGCCGAGCCCGATCAGGCTTGGTGGCGGCTCTATCAGGATCCGGTGCTCGACCGGCTGATCGCCGACGCCTTCGCGGCCAACACAGACCTGCGCATCGCGGTCGCCAATCTCGACAAGGCGCGCGCGCTGCTGCGCGAAAGCCGGGCGGGTCGCCTGCCGCAGACCGACGTCTCCGCCGGGGCCAATTACGGCCGCCTGCCCGCGACCCAGCGCCCGGCCGGCGCACAGCGCGAGGACTGGTCGTTCGACGCGGGGCTGTCGGTGTCCTACGAGGTCGACCTGTTCGGCCGGGTCGGCCGCTCGATCGAGGCCGCGCGCGGCGACGCGCAGGCAGCCGAGGCGGCACGCGACGCGGTCAAGGTGGCGATCGCCGCCGAGACGGCCCGCGCCTATGCCGACGCCTCCTCGGCGGTCGAGCGGCTCGCGGTCGCCGAACGCACGCTTGGCCTGCTCGACCAGGTCGTCGACCTGACCGCAAAGCGTTTCGAGGCCGGCCGCACCTCGAAGCTCGACCTGTCGCGGGCCTCGGCGCTGCGCGAGCAGCAGCGGGCGACACTCTCCCCACTGCGCGCCCAGCGCGATGCGGCGCTGTTCCGGCTGGCGACGCTGACCGGCCGGACGCCGGCCGAGCTGCCGCCCGAGGTGGGCGCGCGCACGCTGACGCTGCGGCTCGACCGGCCGATCCCGGTCGGCGACGGGCGCGGCCTGCTCGCCCGGCGCCCCGACATCCGCGAGGCAGAGCGCAGGCTGGCGGCGGAGACCGCGCGGATCGGCATCGCCACCGCCGATCTCTATCCGCGCATCTCGCTCGGCGGCTCGGTCGGGTCGACCGGCCCGTCGCTCGGCGACATGTTCGGCGGCGGTCCGCTGCGCTGGCTGCTCGGTCCGCTGCTGAGCTGGAACTTCCCCAACCAGGAGGTCGGCCGCGCGAAGATCGCCCAGGCCAAGGCATCAACCCGCGCCGCGCTCGCCGGCTTCGACGGAACCGTGCTGCGCGCGCTGGAGGAGACGGAGACCGCGCTCTCGGCCTATGGCCATGAGCTGGAGCGCCGCGAGGCGCTGCGCGAGGCGGCGGCGCAGGCGCAGACCGCCGCCACGATCAGCCGCGCCCAGCTCCGCGAGGGGCGCGTCGACTTCCTGACCGTGCTCGACGCCGAGCGGACCTCGGCCAGCGCCGATGCCGACCTGGCCGAGTCCGACGCGCGGGTGACCAACGCCCAGGTCGACCTGTTCCGCGCGCTCGGCGGCGGCTGGCAGGCCGGGGACGGCAGGATGGCGTCGCGCTGAGCGGTTCATCCGCAATTTTGCGGAGGGTGCACAAGACCGGGCCGATGATCTAACGTCGCGCCATCGAGAGGCTGGCGGGCGGCACCATGCGCATAGCGACGATCACCAACTGGGCCTATGGCGTCACCCTGTTGCTGACCTTCGGCTCGGGCGCGGCCTTCATGGCCTCGGTCCGGGCCGACGGCGACGAGCGGATCGCCGTCGAGCGCCGCTCCGACTATATCCGCATCGCCGACGACATCGAGCTGATCGTCGAGCGGATGACCGATCAGGCGCGGCTCTACGCCATGCG
Source organism: Rhizorhabdus histidinilytica (assembly GCF_900167915.1). GTDB lineage: Bacteria > Pseudomonadota > Alphaproteobacteria > Sphingomonadales > Sphingomonadaceae > Rhizorhabdus > Rhizorhabdus histidinilytica. The sequence goes on from NZ_FUYM01000003.1 coordinate 247,140, forward strand.
CGGCGAAGCCGCGCACAAGACCGCCTGGCTGCGCGACCGTGACGATGTCGGCGTGGTCGATCGCACCGTCGGCCGGCTTGGCGCGCTCGGCATCCCGCAGCACGAATATGCCGAATTGCTGACCGCCGACCGCGACCTCGACCGGATCGAGGCGATCGAGCGGCGCGCGATCGCCGCCGTCGACCGCGGCGACCGGGCGGAGGCGCAGCGGCTGCTCTACGGGCCTGACTATCTGGCGCTCGACGCCGGGGTCGACCGGTCGCTGAGCGCGTTCAAGAAGGCGCTGAAGGCGCGCGCCGAACGCGATCTCCAGCGCGCCCGCGAGCGCGCCGACCGCTGGGACGACATCGCCCGGCTGCTGCTGGGGCTCACCGGCCTGCTGTTCCTGGCCGTGCTCTACTTCATCCTGTCGCGGCGGGTGGCGCGTCCGCTCGCGCATATGAGCGACGTCGTCGTCCGCATGGCCGATCGCGATTTCGACGCCGACCTGCCCGACGACCGCCGCCATGACGAGATCGGCGAGGTGACCCGCGCGCTCCGCCTGTTCCGGCGCAACAGCATCGAGCGCGAGCGGCTCGAGCATGAGCGCGACGAAGACCGCCGGATCAAGGACCTGATCGCGCGGATGATGCACCGCATGCAGGGCTGCGACGTCGAGGCCGAACTGGCCGACGTGGTGGTCTGCTACGCGCCGCAGATCTTCCCCGACCTCGCCGGCCACATCTTCGTCTACGACCATGGCCGCGGCCGGCTGGCGACGATCGGCCGCTGGCAGGACCCGAAGCTGACCATCGCCGATTTCGCCCCCTCCTTCTGCTGGGGCCTGCGCCGCGGCCATTCGCATCGCAGCAATGCGAAGGGAGAGGACATCTGCTGCCAGCATATCGGCGACATCGACGGGCAGGACTGCCTTTGCGTGCCGCTGATGGCGCAGGGCGGCACGGTCGGGATGCTCTATTTCGAGGGACAGGACGGCGACGGCCGCTATGCCGAGCGGGCGATCTATCTCGACCTGATGTCGGAGAATATCGGCCTGGCCCTCGCCAACATCCAGCTCCGGGCGACGCTCGGCGCGCTGGCGACTCGCGATCCGCTGACCGGCCTTTCCAACCGTCGCCATCTCGAAGAGGTCTTCAACGTCGAGCGCGCGCTGGCGGAAAGCCAGCGCACGCCGCTCGGCTGCCTGCTGGTCGACATCGATCATTTCAAGCGCTTCAACGACGCCTTCGGCCATGACGCGGGCGATCTCGTCATGCAGCACGTCGCCCAGGTGCTGAAGGCCCACGCGCGCGAGCGCGACCTTGCCTGCCGCTATGGCGGCGAGGAGTTCGTCCTGCTGATGCCCGGCCGCGACAGCGCCGCCGCCGCCGAGCGGGCCGAAGAGATCCGCCAGACGATCCGCAAGGTCTCGCTTGCCTATCGTGGTCGTCCGCTGCCGCCGGTGACGGTGTCGATCGGCGTCGCTGCCTTCCCGGCCGAGGCCGACGCCGCGAGCCTGATCAGCGTCGCCGACGGCGCGCTGCTCGCCGCCAAGGAGAACGGACGCGACCGGGTGGTGATCGCCGGCCAGACGCCGCCGGGGCCGAAACACCGGGTCCGGGCCGCCTCCTGATCGCCCCCTCCCGATGCTACGCCGGCGCGGCTTGCCAGGTGTATTAGTCGACTATATGACCTTGGCATTCCATTCGAAGGGGGTTCCATGAAGAAGCTGCTTGCCGCCGTTGCCCTGGCGGCCCTTTCCGTTCCCCTCTCCGCCGCCGCGCCCGTGGCCGAACCGGTGCCGCTCGGCATCCTCTCCGACGCCGCGACGCCGCTCGCCTATCGGCTCGACCTCACCATCCTGCCCGACCGCGAGCGCTTCTCCGGCCATGCCGAGATCGACGCGACGCTCAAGGGCGAGACAGGGTCGCTCTTCCTCCATGGCCGCTCGCTGAAGGTCGCGCGCGTTGTCGCCAGGGCGGGCGGCCGCACGGTCGAGGCACGCTATAGCGAAGTCGACGGATCGGGCGTCGCGAGGCTCGACTTCGCCAGCCCGCTGCCCGCCGGCAAGGTGACGCTGGCGTTCGACTATGACGCCGCGTTCGGCGACGGCGCATCGGGCCTCTACCGGGTCAAGGTCGCCGACCAATGGTATGCCTGGACCCAGTTCGAGTCGATCGATGCGCGCGCCGCCTTTCCCGGCTTCGACCAGCCCGGCTACAAGACGCCCTTCACGGTCTCCGTGACGACCCGGCCGGGCGAGGTCGCGATCGGCAACAGCCGCGAGGTCCGCACCACCAAGGTCGGCGACCTCGTCCGCCACGAATTCGAGGCGACCAAGCCGCTGCCGACCTATCTGGTCGCCTTCGCCGTCGGTCCCTTCGCTACCGCGACCGGCGCCGTTCCGCCGACGGCCGAGCGAAAGGAGCCGCTGCCGATCGGCATCGTCGGCACCCAGCCCTACAAGGACAAGCTCGGCTATGCACTGGAGAACACCGGCCCGATCGTGACGCTGCTGGAGAAATATTTCGGCACCGCCTTCCCGTTCCCCAAGCTCGACCAGATCGGCTCGCCGGTGATGCCGGGCGCGATGGAGAATGCCGGGGCCGACATCTATGGCGACACCATCCTGCTGCTCGACCGGGGCGCCTCGACCGACCAGAAGAAGACCTTCGGCATGGTCGTCGCGCACGAGCTGTCGCACCAGTGGTTCGGCGACCTCGTCACCCCCGCCTGGTGGGACGACCTGTGGCTCAACGAGAGCTTCGCCAACTGGATGGGCTATCGCATCGGCAACGAATGGCGCCCGGACCTGAAGATCGGCGCGGGCGCGATCGACGAGGCGTTCGCGGCGATGAACGTCGACGCGCTGAAGGCGGGCCGGCCGATCCACCAGCCGATCAAGACCAATGGCGAGATCGATAGCGCCTTCGACCAGGTCACCTATGGCAAGGGCGGTCAGGTGGTGGCGATGATCGCCGCCTATCTGGGCGACGAGAAATTCCGCGACGGCGTCCGCCTCCACCTCAACCGCTATGCCTATGGCAATGCGACCACCGACCAGTTCTTCGGGTCACTCGCCGACGCGTCGCACGATCCGCGCGTGCTCGAATCGCTGCGGAGCTTCGTCGATCAGCAGGGCGTGCCCGTGGTCCGCGTCGAGCGGACCGCAACGGGCCTGTCGGTGGCCCAGAAGCGCTATGCGTTGCTCGGCACCCAATTGCCGCAGCAGAGCTGGATCATCCCACTGTGCATCCGGGTCGGCGAGAGCCGCGACTGCACCCTGCTCGACAAGCCGTCCGGCACCGTGCCGATCACCGCGAAAGGGGCGATCATCCCCAATGCCGGCGGCACCGGCTATTACCGCTTCTCCCTTCCCGAGGCCGAGTGGAAGACGCTGATCGCCGAGGCGGCCAGCCTGCCGCCCGGCGAGGCGCTGGCGCTGACCGACAGCCTGTGGGCCGGTTTCCGCGCCGGTGAGGTGGCGCCGTCGCTGCTGCTCGACGCCACCCGCGCGATGGCGGCGAACGACTATTCGGTGGCGGCGACCGCCGGCGGCCTGCGGCTGGCGGGTCTGCGCCAGCGCGGCATGATCTCGGGCGACGCGGTCAACGGCTATCGCGCCTTCATGGCCGACATCTACCGTCCCAAGCTCGCCGCGATCGGCTTCGACCCGCGCGCCGGAATCTATGCGTCCGACGACGGCGACCGGCAGAAGCTGCGCGCCGACCTCGTCACCCTCGTCGCGGGCGAGGCCGGGGACAAGGCGCTGATCGCAACGCTCGCCACCGCCGCCAAGACCTGGCTCGCCGGCGACAAGGCGGCGCTCGATCAGGCCTTCTTCGGCGCCGGGCTGGGCGCCTATCTGGCCGCCGGCGGCGACGCCGCGGTCGCGACGCTGTTCGAGAAGGCGGTGACCAGCGACGACACGCTGTTCCGGGACAGCGCGATCGGCGCGCTCGCCAGCACCGACAGCGCCTCGGCGGGCCGCTGGCTGCTCGATCATCTCGGCGACAAGCGGCTGCGCAGCGGCGATCGCACCGCGCTGATCCAATATATGGCGCTCGAACCGGCGACCCGCGACATGGCCTATCAGTGGATGATCGGCCATTATGCCGAGCTGGTGAAGAATGCCGGCATCTTCGTCGCGTCGCAGCTTCCCGCCGTCCCGGTCCGCTATTGCTCGGCCGAGAAGGCGGCGGCGGTCGAGGCCGCCCTGCGGCCCGAGATCGTCCGCTACCAGCGCGGCGCGCTGGCGCTCGACCGCACCGTCGAGCAGATCAACAGCTGCGGCGTGCTGCAAGCCCGGCGCGGCGCCGAGATCGCGGCCATGTTCGGGGGCAAGTGACGCCCCCTGCCGGTCGCGCCTAGCTGAACACCACCGTCGTCGCGCCGTTCATCAGGACGCGGTCCTCCAGCACGGCGCGGACCGCGCTGGCGAGGACGCGGCGCTCGATGTCGCGGCCCTTGCGGACGAGATCGTCGGGGGTGTCGCGATGGCTGACCCGCTCGGTGTCCTGTTCGATGATCGGCCCCTCGTCGAGGTCGGCCGTCACGAAATGGGCGGTCGCACCGATCAGCTTGACCCCGCGCGCATGGGCCTGGTGATAGGGCTTGGCACCCTTGAAGCCGGGCAGGAAGCTGTGGTGGATGTTGATGCAGCGCCCGGCCAGGAAGGCGGCGAGGTCGTCCGACAATATCTGCATGTAGCGGGCGAGCACCACCAGATCGGCGCCGGTCGCCTCGACGATCGCCTTGATCCGCGCCTCCTGTTCGGCCTTGCTGTCGCGGCTGACCGGCAGGAAGTGGAAGGGAATGTCGCCGAAGTCGAGGTGGGCATAGGTCTCGCGCGGATGGTTGGAGACGATGCCGACCGGCTCCATCGCCAGCTCGCCGATCTTCCAGCGGTAGAGCAGGTCGGCGAGGCAATGGTCGAACTTGCTGGCGAGCAGCAGCACCTTCTTGCGCTCGGCCGACGCCCGGAAGCTGTGGTCGAGCCCGTGATCGGCTGCGACCGATGCGAAGCCCGCCGCGAGCTGCCCGATCGTGGCGCCGCCGACCAGCGCGAATTCCACCCGCATGAAGAAACGTCCGGTCAGCAGGTCATCGAACTGCTGCGCCTCCAGGATGTTGGCGCCATGCCGCGCCAGCGAGGTCGACACGGCGGCGACGATCCCGGGATGGTCGACGCAGGACAGGGTGAGGATATGGGTCTCGGCCACGGCAGCTCCAGGCGCGCTTCAGGGTCTCGGACGGCCGAAGGGCCGCGCCTGCCGCTTGGCTGCCGCCGCCGGGCCGGTCAAGTCCCCCCTGACGGACGACGGCATCAATCCGGCGCCGATCCTTGCGCCCGCGCGATCGCTTCGATCGTCAGCGCGCGAACGGTGGGCCATGCCGCGCGATCGTCCTGCAACGACAGCCAGGCGGCGCTGAGCGTCGGAAAGCCCAGGGTGCCTGCCAGCCCGCCCATGCGGTGGCCAATCGGCCGTGCATCCGCCCCGCCGTCGATCTGGGCGACCGCCTCGGCAAGGTTGGCGTGCAGCCGGCCGATCATCGACGCCGCGCCATCGGCCCCCAGCAGCGCGGAGAGCTGCCCGCCCTCGGCCGGCGCTTCCGTCGACGGCACACCGTCGCCGAGCCAGCGGCATACGGCCGCGACCAGCGTCCTTCCCTCGAACGGCTTGGCGATCCAGCCGTCGAATCCGTGATCGGTGAAATAGCGTTCGCCCTCCGCCGGATGAAGGCCGGTGAAGGCCAGGATCGGACAGTCCGCACCGCGAAGCACCGCGGCGACCTCCCGGCCATCGTCCCGGCCGAGCTCGATGTCGACGAGGATCAGGTCATAGCGCCGCACCGCCAGGCTGCGCAGCGCCGCCGCGCGGTCGGCGGCATGATCGATGTCGATCGGCAGCGACCGCAGCAGCGCGCTCACGATCGCACGATAGGCCGGCTCGTCATCGACCAGGAGAATCCCGTAATTTTCCCGCATACTCGCCAAGCCCAAAAAATTATAATAACCAACGATCATCCTGCGTTCCATCGACCTTTCGGGAGGGCCGGGTCGGAAAGCAGAGGAGCCAGGGCCGTTCCGGCCGGAACATGTCGGGAGGAGGCGTGACGATCGGAAGGATATTGATCGCGGACGACCATCCGTTGATCCGTGAGGGCATCCAGCTTTCCATCAGGGCGCGGCACCCCGGCCATATCGTCGATGTCGCCGGCTCGATCGCAGAGGCCGAGGCGCTGGTCCAGCGCAACGGACCCTACAAGCTCCTGCTGCTCGACTATGAACTGCCCGATGCCAACGGCTTCGGGGGCTTCTTCCGCCTTCAGCACCTGCTCGGCCGCACGCCGATCGCGATCATCTCCGCGCATGACAGCGAACAGATGGTGGCAACGACCCAGGCGGTCGGCGCGGCCGGTTTCCTGTCGAAGCGCCAGCCGCTCGACGCCACCATCGCCGGCATCGAGATCATCCTGGCCGGCGGCCGTGTCTTCCCCACCTCCGCAGGCCCCGACACCCATATCGACATGCTGCGCAAGCGGCTCGACAGCCTTTCGGGCGCCCAGCGGCGCGTCCTCCTGGCGCTGGCAGGGGGAGACCTCAACAAGCAGATCGCCGCCGATCTCGGCGTGTCGGAAGCGACGATCAAGGCGCACCTGTCGGCGATCTTCCGCAAATTGGGGGTAACCAATCGTACCCAGGCGATCCTGATGATGCGTCCGTTGCTGCAGCCTTCATGACGCTGACCCTGCCGCACCAGCACAAGATCCGGCCGAGTTGGCTGCAGATCGGCCTGATCGCCGCAATCGGGCCCCTGCTGCTCGCAGCGATGGCCGTCTGGTTCGGGGGAGAGAGCCGCCGCGGCGAGGCCACGCGCCACGCGCTGCAGGCGAGCTTCGTCTACCAGCGCGAGGTCGAGCGCCTGTTCTCGCTGATCAAGGACGCGGAAACCGGGCAGCGCGGCTATCTGATCAGCGGATCGCGCGCCTTCCTCGGCCCCTATGACGACGCCAGCGCGAAGATCAACGCGCAGGTCCGCAAGGTCGAGCGGCTGCGACCCGATTATGCCGACGACATGCAGTTCGATCGGCTGAAGCAGCTCATCGGGGACAAGTTCGCCGAAATGCGCCTGGTCATCGACATGCGCGACCGTCTAGGCCCCGAAACCGCCGCTGTCCGGCTGCGTGAGGGACTAGGCAAGCGCCAGATGGACAGCATCCGGTCGATCATCGGGAAGATGGAAGCGCAGACCGACCGCGAGGTCGCGGCGCTGCAGCAGCACCAGGCGGAGCGGCTCGCCCATAATCGGACGGTCATCTGGAGCGCGATCGCCTTCATCGCGGTGATCGCCGGCCTGCTCGGATTCCTGCTCGGCCGCGGCCGGCGGACCAACAACCGCCTCGCCTTCGAGCATCGCGAGGCCGCCGCGCGCCAGCGCGCGATCTTCGATAGCGCCACCGACGGCATCATCCTGATCAACCCGAGCGGCAGCATCGAAACCATCAATCCCGCCGCCGAGCGCATGTTCGGCTATAGCGCCGACCAGCTTTTGCGCCGCGACATCTCGACCCTGGTCGACATCGCGCCGGGCAACGGCTCCTTCCTCGAGCGGCTCGGCATCCGCGACGGACAGTTGCAGAAGACCGAGCTGATCGACCTGACCGGCCGCGACCGGCAGGGCGAGCCGGTTCCCGTCGACGTCGTGCTCGGCACCATGCCGTTGCCCGACGGCATCCACGTCGTCGCGGCGCTGCGCGACGCCGCCGGCCGCAAGGAGATCGACCGGCTCAAGGATGATTTCATCTCGACCGTCAGCCATGAGCTGCGCACGCCGTTGACCTCGGTCGTCGGCTCGCTGACCCTGCTGCGCAGCGGCGCCGCAGGGCAATTGCCGGCCGAGGCGCAGCGGCTCGCCGAGATCGCCGAGACCAACAGCCAGCGGCTGATCCGCCTGATCAACGACATCCTCGACATCGACCAGATCCGCAAGGGCCGGATGGCCTTCGACTATGCGGTGATCGACCTGCGCGACGTGATGACCAAGGCGGCGCATGCGATGCAGGGTCTGGCCGATCGCCGTTCGATTCGGATCGAGACGCTGATGCCGGCGACGCCGGTGATGGCCTGCGCCGATGCCGACCGGCTGATCCAGGTGGCCGGCAATCTGCTGTCCAACGCCGTCAAATTCTCGCCGGAGGAATCGATCGTCCGGTTCGAGCTGATCGAGGGCCGCGACGACCACGTCATCCAGATCACCGACAGCGGGCCCGGGATTCCCCCCGAGTTCGCCAAGAACATCTTCAACCGCTTCGCCCGCGGCAGCCATCCCGCGCGCCAGATCATCGCCGGTACCGGCCTCGGCCTCGCCATCTCGCGGGAGATCGTCCGCAGTCATGGCGGCGAGATATCGTTCGAGAACCGCAGCGAGGGCGGTGCCCGCTTTGCCTTCAGCATCCCGCGCGACACGACCCAGGCCTCCGAGACTATCGATATCGGATCGGCGCGGCTGCTGATCTGCGAGGACGACGCCGATGCGGGGCGGACCGTCCAGTCGATCCTGACAGCGCACGGCTATGCCAGCGACCATGTCACGACGATGCGCGAGGCGATCGCCCATGCCCGGTCGCAGCCCTATGCGGCGATCCTGCTCGACATGACGCTGGCCGATGCCGACGGCTCCGACGTGATCTGGGCGATCAGCAGCGACCCCGGCACCGGCAAGCCGCCGATCATCGTCATCTCCGGCATCGCCCCGCCCGCCGACCTCGATCATCAGCCCTATGCCGGCTGGTTGCAGAAGCCGTTCGATCCGCGGCGGCTGATCCAGCTCATCCAGCGCGCGATCCGCCGCCAGGGGCAGAGCAAGGCGGTGATCCTCCATATCGACGACGACGGCGACACGCGCGAGCTGTTCGCGGCGGCGCTCGCCGGGCGCGGGCTGCTGCTCAACGCGACCAGCCTGTCCTCGGCCCGCGCGATCCTCGACGAACGCCGTCCCGACGCGATCGTGCTCGACCTCGGCCTGCCCGACGGATCGGGGCTCGCGCTGCTGTCCGAGATCAAGTCCTGGGACAAACCCTTGCCCGTCATCGTCTATTCGGCCCAGGAGATGGACGAGGAAACCCGGCGGCTCGCCGATGCGGTGCTGGTCAAGTCGCGTCGCGCGCTGCCGAAGCTGACCTCGACGGTGCTCGATATCGTCGACCGTCATGGTGGACCACAATGACCGAACAGACCCGCATCCTCTATGTCGACGACGAGCCCGACATCCGGCTGATCGTCGAGCTCGCCTTGCGCATCCGGCCTGGGATCGAGGTCCGCACCGCCGATTCGGGCGAGGCGGCGCTGGAGGTGCTGAGCGGCGGCGACTGGCGGCCCGACCTGACGATGGTCGACGTGATGATGCCGGGGCTGACCGGACCCGACGTGCTCGCGGCGATGCTCGACGATCCGGAACTGGCGAAGATACCGGTGGTGTTCGTCACCGCCCGCGCCCGTCCGCAGGACGTGCGGACCTATATCGAGCAAGGCGCGAAGGGCGTGATCACCAAGCCCTTCGATCCGCTGACCCTGGCCGATCAGGTGCTGGCGCTGATCGCCTAGGCCATTCCCCTCTTTCGCGGGGTTGGCGGGAGGAGCCGAGGGCCGGACAGTGATGAAAATCACTGGCCTTGCCGCGGCATCTGCCACAAGCTGGGCGGCGAGGGAGAGTATATGCGTGGCGTCCTGAAACGGCTTGCTCCGGTCCTCCTGTTGCTCGCTTCGGTCGCCTCCTCGCAGGGCGGCGGGCCGAGCGTGCTGTCGGCGGGGCCCGGCAACGACGTCGGCGGTTTCCGCAGCTTCCAGATCCGTTTCTCGGCGCCGATGGTTCCGCTCGGCGAACCCCGCGCGCGCGGGCCGTTCGACATCAACTGCCCGGTCGCGGGCAGCGGGCGCTGGTCCGACCAGCAAAGCTACAGCTACGAGTTCGCCGCCCCGCTGCCCGGCGGGTCGCGCTGCACGCTGACCCTGCGGTCCGGCCTCGCCGGGCTCGACGGCACCCCGCTGGTCGGCGAGCGCAGCGCCTATGTCCTCGACAGCAGCGGGCCCGATGCCCGCGCCGTCCTGCCTGCGCGCTACGGCGGCTCGATCCAGCAGGACCAGACCTTCCTGATCGCGACCAACGTCCCCGCCGATCGCGCATCGATCGCCAGCGAGGCCTATTGCGCGGTCGATGGGATCGGCGAGAAGCTGCCGGTCGACGTGCTCCCCGCCGACGTGCCGCGCAAGCTGGTCGAGGGGCTGCCCAACAATTACCAGCTCAGCAATTTCCTTGAGGAAGCCGGCCTCACCATCGAGCGAGCTCGCGCTCCCGGCGGGCTGCGCAACCTGGTCGCGCTGCGCTGCCGCCGGCCGTTGCCGCCGGGCCGCGACATGGCGCTGGTCTGGCCGAACACGATCAGCGGCGGCGGCCGCACCGCACTCGAGACGCGGCGCTTCGACTATCGCGTGATCGACGAGTTCACCGCGCGCTTCGAATGCACCCGCACCAATCCGCGCGCCGGCTGCAACCCGGTCGAGCCGGCCTATGTCCGCTTCACCGCCCCGGTACCGCGCGGCACGGCCGCGGCAGTGCGCATCCGCCTGCCTGACGGCACCAGCATCGCACCCGCCGGCTTCGACGACGGCGACGAGGGCGCCACCCCCTCGCCCACCGTGCAAAGCGTGAAGTTCGAGATTGCCGCCGATCGCCCGGCGACCGCCGCGACGCTGCTGCTGCCCGCGCGGGTGCTCGACGAGAATGACCGGCCCCTCGCCAATGCCCGCCGTTTTCCGCTGCCGATCCGCTTCGACGCCGCGCCGCCGCTGGCGAAGTTCGCCGCGACCTTCGGCATCCTCGAAGCAAGCGAGGGCGGCATGCTGCCGCTCACCGTCCGCGCGATCGAGCCGAAGCTGTCGGCGAAGGCGCTGCCGATCGACGGCAAGACGCTGCGGCTCGGCAGTTCGGACGGCGAGGTCGCGGCCTGGCTCCGCCGGCTGGACGATGCCGAGGACAGCGACTTCACCGACGAGAAGCGCGGCGACGAGACCGTCACCGTCAACCACACCCGCGACACGCCGTTGCTCGCCCGCCAGCCGGGCCTGAAGCCGACCAGCATCCCGCTGCCCGGCAAAGGCAAGGCGTTCGAGGTGGTCGGCATCCCGCTCGGCAAGCCCGGCTTCTACGTGGTCGAGGTGGCGAGCCCGACGCTCGGCCGCGCGCTGCTCGGCCGCAACGCGGTCCGCTATGTCGCGACCGGCGCGCTCGTCACCGACATGGCGGTCCATTTCAAATGGGGCAACGCCAGCTCGCTCGCCTGGGTGACGCGCCTGGCCAGCGGCGATCCCGTCGCCGGCGCCGCGATCCAGGTCAGCGACAGTTGCACCGGCAAGCCGATCGCGCGCGGCACCACCGATGCGGCCGGCCGGCTGCTGATCCGCGACAAGCTGCCACAGCCGCAGACCTATGGTTGGTGCGACGGCGATTCCCACCCGCTGATGGTGTCGGCGCGCAAGGACGGCGACTTCAGCTTCACGCTCACCAGCTGGAGCAAGGGCCTCAGCCCCTATGATTTCGACATGCCGTTCCAATATGAGGAACGGCCCCTGATCTTCCACACCCTGTTCGATCGCACGCTGATGCGCGCGGGCGAGACGGTGCACATGAAGCACCTGCTGCGCCGCCCGATCGCGACCGGCTTCGCGCCGATGGCGGCGAAGGGCACGCTGACCCTGCGCCATCGCGGGTCCGACACCAAATACGAGATCCCGTTGACGATCGGCCGCGACGGCATTGCCCTGAGCGAATGGACCGCGCCCAAAGGCACGCCGCAGGGCGACTATGACCTGTCGCTCCAGATCGGCAAGGACGAGGTCGGGACCAGCCAGTCGGTACGGGTCGACGAATATCGCCTGCCGACGATGCGCGCGACCGTGACCGGGCCGAAACAGGCGCTGGTGCGGCCCAAGACCGTGCCGGTGAACCTCTATGTCGGCTATCTGTCGGGCGGCGGGGCGGCCAACCTGCCGGTTGCCGTCCGCACCAGCTTCGACCAGGCGACGCCGAGCCCGAAGGGCTGGGACGGCTGGAGCTTCGGCGGCGCGCCGCTCAAGGAAGGCGTCACCCCGCTCGACGACGACAATCGCGACCTCGCGGCGCCGCTGCCGGGCGTCCAGCTCCTCGCGCTCAACCTCGACCGGCAGGGCGCGGGCCGCACCAGCATCGCCATCCCCGAGACGGCGCGCGACGGCGCGACGCTGACCGTCGAAATGGATTATCCCGATGCCAATGGCGAGACGCTGACCGCGACCCAGCGGATGGTGATCAACCCTGCCTCGCTGCAGCTCGGCATCCGCACCGACGGCTGGCTGATGAAGAAGGACGACCTGCGCCTCAAGCTGGTCGCGCTCGATCTCGACGGCAAGCCGGTCCAGGGCCGCAGCGTCTCGGTGAAGCTCTACAGCCGGGAGATCCTCTCGTCGCGGCGGCGGCTGGTCGGCGGTTTCTATGCCTATGAGAACAATGCGAAGGTCACCCGGCTGAAGCAGGGCTGCACGGTCTTCACCGACGCGCGCGGGCTCGCCTCGTGCCAGCTCGATCCGGGCATATCGGGCGAGGTCTATGCGGTCGCGACGGTGCGCGACGGATCGGGCAACGAGGCGCGGGCGGTGACCTCGGTCTGGCTGGCCGGCGGCGATTGGTGGTTCGGCGGCGACAATGGCGACCGCATGGACGTCATTCCCGAGCAGCGCGAATATCGCGCGACCGACACCGCCCGTTTCCAGGTACGGATGCCGTTCCGCTCGGCGACCGCGCTGGTCACGGTCGAACGCGAGGGCGTGCTGTCGAGCTTCGTGACGAAGCTGTCGGGCAAGGATCCGGTCGTCGAGGTGCCGTTGCAGGGTGCCTATGCGCCCGACGTCTATGTCTCGGTGCTTGCCGTGCGCGGGCGGGTCGCGGGCTGGCGGCTGTGGCTCGCCGATTTCGCCCGCCGCTGGCACCTGCCGTTCTTCCAGGACCTCGCCGCGAAGCCGACCGCACTGGTCGACCTCGCCAAGCCGAGCTTCCGGCTGGGGGTCGCGAAGATCAACGTCGGCTGGGACCGCCATCGCCTCGCCGTCGACGTGCAGGCCGACCGCGGCAAATATCATGTCCGCGACCGGGCCCAGGTCGCGGTGCGGGTGACCGGCCCCGACGGCAAGCCGCCGCGCGCCGCCGAGATCGCCTTCGTCGCGGTCGACGAGGCGCTGCTCGCACTGTCGCCGAACGAGAGCTGGAAGCTGCTCGACGCGATGATGGGCGAACGGCCGCTCGGCGTGCTCACCTCGACCGCGCAGATGCAGGTGGTCGGCAAGCGCCATTATGGCCGCAAGGCGGTGGCGGCCGGCGGTGGCGGCGGCGGCGACCTGACCCAGGTCAACCGTGAGGATTTCCGTCCCGTGCTGCTGTGGAAGGGCCGCGTCCCGCTCGATGCGTCCGGCATGGTGCGGGTGGCGGTGCCGCTGTCCGACGCGCTCTCCTCCTTCCGCCTCGTCGCGATCGCCAATGCCGGCGCCGGCAGCTTCGGCACCGGCAGCACGACGGTCCGCACCCAGCAGGACCTGAGCATCTATTCGAGCATCGCGCCGCTGGTACGGTCCGGCGACCGCTATGGCGCCAGCTTCGTCCTGCGCAACGGATCGGAGAAACCGATGACGGTGACCGCGCGGGTCACCGCTAACCCGTCGATCGTCAAGGGGCCGCCGCTGACCGTGTCGCTGCCCGCCGGCGGGGCGAAGTCGGTCACCTGGTGGCTGACCGCGCCGACCGGTCTCGACAAGCTCGGCTGGACGGTGACGGCGCGTTCGGCCGACGGCCGTTCCAGCGACCGGCTGACCGTCGCCCAGACGATCGTTCCCGCCGTGCCCGTCGACGTCTGGGCCGCGACCTTGCTGCGCGTCGGCCCGCAATCGCTGGTGCCGCTGACGCCGCCAGTGGGTGCACTGCCCGGCCGCGGCGGGATCGAGGTGCGGCTGAGCGACAGCATCGCGCCGCCGCTCGACGGGGTACGGCGCTACATGCGCGACTATCTGTTCAACTGCTTCGAACAGCGGCTTTCCAAGGCGATCGTCGCGGGCGACATGGCGGCGTGGAATGGCCTCACCGCCGACATGCCCGCCTATCTCGATCGCGACGGACTGCTCCGCTACTTCCCCGACGACCGGATGGAGGGATCGGTCGCGCTGACCGCCTATGTCCTGTCGATTACCGCCGAGGCGGGGCTGGCGCTGCCCGAGACGGAACGGACCCGGATGGTCGCGGCGATGCGGTCGGTCGTCGAAGGGCAGCTCGGCCGCGACGTGCCCTGGTCCTACGATCCGCGCGCCGAGAAGCTCGCCGCGCTCGCCGCGCTCGCCCGCAACGGCGGGTCCGAGCCGAGTCTGTTCGGCCAGATCGGCATGGCTGCACGCGACATGCAGACCTCCGCGCTGCTCGACTGGCTCGGCGCGCTGCTCCGCACGCCCGGCGCCGATCCGCGCGCGATCGCGGAGGCGGAGGCGGTGCTGCGCGGGCGGATCGCCTATGAAGGCTCCCGGCTCGACTTCGTCGATAGCGGCACCGCGCCCTGGTGGATGATGAGCTCGGGCGACGAGATCGCCACCCGCGCGGTCGCCGTTCTCGCCGGCCGGCCGGGCTGGCAGGACGAGCTGCCGCGCCTGCTGGTCGGTGCCGCGCTCCGCCAGCAGCGCGGCCATTGGGACACCACCACCGCCAACGCCTGGGGTGTGGTCGCGGTGCGGCGCTTCACCGGCCTCTATCCACCCGCCGCCGTCGCCGGCACCACCGAGGTCGACCTGCTCGGCCTGTCGCGGATGGCGCGCTGGCCGTCCGCCGAACCGGCGGTGCTGCGCTTCCCGCTGCCCGCGCAGCCGACGCCGATCCGCCTCTCGCATCCCGGCGAGGCCGGTCCCTGGGCGCAGATCCAGGTGTCAGCGGCGGTGCCGATGAAGCAGCCCTTCTTCGCGGGCTATCGCGTCAGCCGGCAGGTCGAGTTCATCCAGCGCCGCGATCCGAAGAAGATGAGCAAGGGCGACGTGCTGCGCATCCGCCTGACCGTCGATGCCGGGGCCGAGCGCAACTGGGTGGTGGTCAGCGACCCGATCCCGGCGGGTGCGACGATCGTCGGCGACCTGGGCGGCCAGTCGGCGACACTCGCGGCGCAGGCATCGGGCGGCGACGGCGTGAGCCCGTCCTATGTCGAGCGCGGGCAGGATGCGTGGCGCGGCTATTATCAATGGGTGCCGCGCGGCCGCTTCACCGTAGAATATGCGGTACGGCTCAACGCCCCCGGCCGTTTCCAGATGCCGCCGACCCGGGTGCAGGCGATGTATTCGCCCGAGATCCGCGCCGCGCTGCCCAACGCACGGATGTCGGTCTTCCCGCAGTGAGGCGACCGCGATGAGGCTTCCGTCGCGCCGGGCGTGGCGACGGGCGGCGCTGTTCGGCCCGCTCGCGCTGCTGCTGTCGCTGTTCGTCCTCACCCTGCCGCCGGCGATGCCGGCACCCGCCATGGTGAAGGCGGCGTGGCGACCGACGGAGAGCTGGCTCTACGACCGCGATGGCCGGCTCCTCGAAAGCGTGCGGGTCGACTTCACCCAGCGGCGGCTCGCCTGGGTCCCGCTCGACCGCATGGCCCTCGTCCTGCCACGCGCGGTGATCGCGGCCGAGGATCGTCGCTTCACCACGCATGGCGGGGTCGACTGGCTGGCGCTCGCCGGATCGATCCGCGACGGCCTGTCGGGTCGCCGGCCGCGTGGCGCCTCGACGATAACCATGCAACTCGCCGGCTTCCTCGCCCCCGAGCTGGCCCGGCCGGGCGCCCGCTCGATCCGCCAGAAGGCGCGGCAGATGCGCGCGGCGATGGCGCTGGAGAGAGGCTGGTCGAAGGACGAGATCCTCGAAGCCTATCTCAACCTCGCCGGCTTCCGGGGCGAGGCGCAAGGCGTGATGGCGGCGAGCCGGCAATTGTTCGGCAAGGCCCCCGACCGGCTGTCGGGCGACGAGGCGCTGCTGCTGACCGCGCTGCTGCCCGATCCGCAGGCTCCACCCGAACGGGTCGCGCGGCGCGCTTGCGCGATGAAGCCCGCCGACTGCCCGGCGCTGACCGCGATCGCCGCGCGGTCGCTCGGCACCGCCCGCCGCCAGCGGATCGATCCGGGTCTCGCGCCGCATCTCGCCCGGCGGTTGATCGACCATGCTGGGATGCGGGTGACGACGACGCTCGACGGCGCGATCCAGCGCGCCGCGATCACCGCCCTCTCCCGCCAGCTCATCGGCCTGGGCGACCAGCGCGCCCGCGACGGCGCGGTGATCGTGCTCGACAATGCGACCGGCGACACGCTCGCCTATGTCGGCGGGGTCGGCGGCGCGTCGACGGCGGCGGCGGTCGATGGCGCCGGGGCGCCACGCCAGGCCGGATCGACGCTCAAGCCCTTCCTCTACGCCGCCGCGATCGAACGCGGCTACCTGACCGCCGGATCGATCCTCGACGACAGCCCGGTCCAGCTCGACACTGCCTCGGGCCTCTATGTGCCGCAGAATTACGACCGCAGCTTCCGGGGTCCGGTCTCGGCCCGCTCGGCACTGGCGGCGTCGCTCAACGTGCCGGCGGTGCGGGCGCTGCTGCTGGTCGGCGTCAACGCCTTCCGCGACCGGCTGTGGGACCTTGGCTATCGCGGGCTGACCGAGGACGGCGACTATTACGGCTTCTCGCTCGCGCTCGGATCGGCCGAGGTGACGCTCGCCGAGCAGGCCAATGCGTTCCGCGCGCTCGCCAATGCCGGCCGCTGGTCGCCCGCCCGGCTGCGCGCCGGGGACCGCCGCGAAGCCTCCCGCCCCGTCATCGCGCCCGCCGCCGCCTGGATCACCGCCGACATCCTGTCCGATCCGGGCGCGCGGGCGGGGACCTTCGGGCTCGACAGCGCGCTGCGCCTGCCCTTCTGGGCGGCGGTCAAGACCGGCACCTCCAAGGCGATGCGCGACAATTGGTGCGTCGGCTTTTCCAGCCGCTACACGGTCGCCGTCTGGATCGGCAACCTGGAGGGCGATTCGATGCGCGCCGTCTCCGGCACCAGCGGCGCGGCGCCGGTGTGGCGCGAGGTGATGCTGGCGCTCCACCGCCAGGCGCCTCCGCCCCGCCCCGCCCGCCCGGCCGACGTCGAGAGCCGCGCGATCCGCTTCGCAGGCGGGATCGAGCCGCCGCGCACCGAATATTTCCTGCGCGGCACCGGCCAGGCGCTGTTCGGTCCCACCCCGCCCGAGGCCCGCCGCGCGCGGATCACCAGCCCGGTGTCTGGCAGCATCTATGCGCTCGATCCCGACATTCCCGGCGATCGCCAGCGCATTCGCATCCTCGTCGCCGGCGCGGTGGCGGGCCATCGCCTGGTCCTCGACCGCCGCGACATCGGCCCGGCCGAGGCGCAGCCGCTCGTCCTGCCCGGCCCGGGGGCGCACCGGCTCCAGCTCCGGCGCCCGGACGGCGGCGTCGCCGACCAGATATTGTTCACGGTGCGGTAGTCTTCCACCCCGGCCTCCGCCGGCATGACGATAAGGCCTCAGCGCCCCGACAGCGCCTCCAGCGCTTCGAGGATCGTCGCGCGGGCGTCGGCGTCGCGGGTGATCTCCAGCATCGCGCTCAGGCTGCCGCGCGCCTCCTCGCCGCGGCCGTCGGCCAGTTGCAGGCGGGCGAGGTCCCACCAGCCCTGCGCGTGGGAGGGCGCGACCTCGACGATGCGTTCGTAGATGGCGATCGCGCGGGCGGCGTCGCCGGCCTGTTCGGCGCGGGTCGCCTGGTTGAGCAGCAGCCGGACCAGCACCAGCCGGTTGGGCAGCGGCGCGACATGCTCGGGTTCGATCCGCGCCGTCGGCCCCAGCGATCGCCGCAGCAGCTTGTCGAGCGTCTCGTCGCCGACCGGCAGGCCGTCGTGGAACGGATCGATCAGGATCGGCGAATCGAGCGGACCGATCCGCACCAGCACGTGCGAGGGGGTGTTGAGCGCCTCGGCGATCCAGCCCAGCCGGCGGGCGAGCGCGACATAGAGGATCGACAGGCTGACCGGCAGGCCGCGCCGCCGGTCGAGCACGCGGATCATGTCGGCATTGAGCGGCGCGTCATAGCTGGCGCTGTCGCCCGCGAAGCCGTGACGGCCCGCCAGCAGCCGGGACAGCGCGCCGGCCTGCTCCTCGCTGGTCTCCGCGTCGGCGCCCTCGTCGCGCAGCTCGGCCTCGAGCGCGTCGAGTTGCTCGTGATAGGGCGTCAGGTCGACGCCGGGATGGTCGAGCGCGCTCAGTTCGAGCGCGGCGATGTCGAGTTCGATCTCCTCGTCATCGAGCAGGCCGAGATAGGCGATGGATGCGATCATGCGTCCGTCTTATCGACCGGGATCGCGGTGCGATAGACGACGGGACGCAGCGCGAAGCTCGAAACCACCTGCGACACGCCGGCGATCCTGATCAGCTTCTGCCGCAGGAAATCCTCGAACGCGGCGAGCGAGGCGACCAGCACGCGAAGCTGATAGTCGCTCTCGCCCGTCATGAGGTAGCATTCCATCACCTCGGGAAAGCCGGCGACCTCCTCCTCGAAGGCGGCGAGATGCCGATCGTCCTGCCCGTCGAGCCGAACGCGGACGAACGCCGTCACCGGCAGGCCGAGCGCGGCCGGATCGACCAGCCCGACATAGTTGCGGATCACCCCCGCCTCCTCGAGCTGGCGGACCCGGCGAAGGCAGGGGCTGGGCGAGAGACCGACCCGCGCCGCGAGGTCGTGGTTGGTGATCCGGCCGTCCGACTGGAGCTCCGCCAATATCCTGCGATCTATCGCATCTAGAGGGTAATTTGAAATAATTCACTCCCACGACAGGTAATGGCGACAGTTTATGCCAATTCACCGCCAAACCGCCAGCCAATTCGCAAGGACCGGCGGCGGACGATCGGCTATCAGGGCCAAACGCCGGACGGACCGGCGTTGTTGCCGGAGACGCCGTCGATGCTGCATGAGGTGAAGCCCCAGGACCCCGCCACCATCGCCGCGATCGAGGCGCTGGAGGTCCGGCTTCGCTGGCTGTCGTCGTGGACGATCCACAACGCCAACCACCTGCGCGAGAGCCGCGACGGCCTCAAGGTCGGCGGCCACCAGGCGAGCTGTGCGTCGATCACCGCGATCATGGCGGCGCTCTACTTCCACGCGCTGCGCCCCAACGACCGGGTGGCGGTCAAGCCGCACGCCGGGCCGGTGCTGCACGCCATCCACTATCTGCTCGGCAACCAGAGTCTCGACCAGCTCCGGCGCTTCCGGGGCCTCGGCGGCGCGCAGAGCTATCCGAGCCGCACCAAGGACAAGATCCCGGTCGACTTCTCGACCGGGTCGGTGGGCCTGGGCGTCGCGATCACCGCCTTCGCCAGCCTGGTGCAGGATTATCTCATCGCGCACGGCAACCTCGCCGAGGCCGACGCCGGCCGGATGATCGCGCTGATGGGCGACGCCGAGCTCGACGAGGGCAATATCTATGAGGCGCTGATCGAGGGCTACAAGCACGACATCCGCAACTGCTGGTGGATCGTCGACTATAACCGCCAGTCGCTGGACGCGACCACCGCCGACCGGATGTTCAACCGGTTCGACGACATCTTCCGCACCTGTGGCTGGCGGGTGCTGACCCTCAAGCACGGCAAGCGCCAGCGCGAGGCGTTCCGCAAGCCGGGCGGCAAGGCGATCGCGGCCTGGATCGACAACTGCCCCAACGCCGATTACGCCGCGCTCACCTATCAGGGCGGGGCGGCCTGGCGCGCGCGGCTGACCGCCGACCTCGCCGCCGACGCCAAGGCGCTCAAGCTGATCGCCTCGTTCGACGACGAGGGGCTGGCTGCGCTGATGACCAATCTGGGCGGCCATTGCATCGAAACGCTGCTCGACGCCTTCGCCCAGGCCGACGACGACAAGCCGACCATGTTCATCGCCTATACGGTGAAGGGCTACGGCCTGCCCTTCGCCGGCCACAAGGACAACCATGCGGGACTGATGAACCCGACCCAGATTGACGGGCTCCGCCAAAGCCTGGGCATCGACCAGGGCGAGGAATGGGCACCCTATGGCGGGCTGGGCGACAACAGCGCGACCATGCTGCGCCAGTTCGTCGCCGGATCGCCGCTCGCCCGGGGCCGGGCCGCCGCGGCGATCGAGCCGGTGCCGGTGCCCGCGACGCTGCCGGTGCCCGAGGGTGCCGAGCAGTCGACCCAGGCCGCCTTCGGCCGCATCCTGCTCGACCTCTCCAAGTCCGGCCACCCGCTCGCCGACCGGATCGTCACCACCTCGCCCGACGTGACGGTGTCGACCAACCTCGGCGCCTTCGTGAACCAGCGCGGGCTGTTCCGCCGGCAGGAGCTGAAGGACGTCTTCCAGGCCGCGAAGATCCCGTCGGCGCAGAAATGGTCGGGCCATGGCGCAGGCCAGCATATCGAGCTGGGCATCGCCGAGCACAACCTGTTCCTGATGCTCGCCGCGCTCGGCCTGTCGGCGCAGACCTTCGGGACGCGGCTGCTGCCGATCGGGACGGTCTACGACCCGTTCATCGCGCGTGGCCTCGATGCGCTCAACTATGGCTGCTACCAGAATGCCCGCTTCCTGCTGGTGGCGACGCCATCGGGCGTGACGCTGGGGCCGGAGGGCGGCGCGCACCAGTCGATCAATTCGCCGCTGATCGGCATGGGCCAGCCCGGCCTGACCTATTTCGAGCCGGCCTTCGCCGACGAGCTGGCGCTGACGATGCGCTGGGCGTTCGAACATATGCAGGCCGAGGACGGCGGCTCGGTCTATCTTCGCCTCACCACCCGCGCGATCGAGCAGGTCGAACGCGCCGACGACGGGTGGCAGGAGGACGCGCTGAAGGGTGGGTATTGGTTGATGCGACCTGCCCCCGGCGCGGAGGCGGCGATCGTCTTCACCGGCGCGATCGCGCCCGAGGCGATCGCCGCCTGGCACGACCTCAAGGAGGACATCCCCGGGCTCGGCCTGCTCAACGTCACCTCGCCCGACCTGCTGCATCGCGGCTGGTCGGCGCGCCACGCCGCGCGCTGGCAGGGCGGCGACACGAGTCGCGCCCATGTCGAGACGCTGCTGCGCGACCTGTCGCCGACGGCGGGGCTGGTGACGATCATCGACGGCAGCCCCTCGGCGCTCTCCTGGCTGGGCGGCGTACGCGGCCAGAAGGTCAGCGCGCTGGGCCTCGACCGGTTCGGGCAAACCGGCGACCTGCCCGACCTCTACCGCACCTACCGCCTCGACAGCGACGCGATCGCCGACGCGGCGGCGGAGCTGTTCCTCGACCGCTGAGCGATCACCGGATCGGGCCGGGAATTCGCGCCCGATCCCGGGTGCATGGGGTTGTCCGTCCGTTTTTTCGTTTTTCCGGATTCGGGCGGGCTGCCCCGGCGGCGGCCCGCCGTCCGAAGCGCCTGCGATGTCGCGGCAGCCGTCTGCCGGCAGTGCTGTGATAAACATATGAGAATGATCATGCGCCGCGCCGCATGCACGGCGACAGGAGCAAGCCAATCCCTACATTGCAAGGGTGGCCGATAATCGGCCATCCGTCGTCGCCATCGGCAGCGGCCGGATAGCAGATAGCTGGGAGTGCCTGCGTTACAGGCAACCCCCTGTCCCATTATCCGAAAATCGCGAGAAATCGGCGAACCACTTCCTTTTGCATGTGCGAAGGCGGAGCCTGGCCTTGTCAGCGATGACAATCTCATGACTATTTACGGCGTCCGCACTCTTTAGAGGGACTCGACGCCCGTGACATCGGCCCTGAGCTACGCTGGTGCACCATCGCCGCCACACCGCGCCCATCATCCGCTAGCGGGCTTCGCGCCGACGACATTGCGTTCCAACCGGGTTTTCGAGTCCAACGACGTCGAATATACCCGCGACCAGATCTCCATCATCCTGCAACCCCATCTGCTCTCGCCCAAGGGCCGCTGGCAGGGGACACAATGCTATGTCGACCATTTCCCCATCGGGCGCGTGGGGCTCGGCACGATTCACTTCGGCAACATGCAGGTCCATGTGCCTTCCTATGCCCATTATCTGGTCGCCCTATGCCTCAGGGGCAACGCGACGATCCGTGCCGATCGCAAGGAATATTCGATCGGAGGCGGCTCGGCCCATATCATGATTCCCGGCGAGGAGATGCTCGGGACATTCTCGGCCGACTGTGAACAATTCTTCGTCCGGATCAGCACGGAAGCGGTGCGCGCGCATACGGGATTTCGCCACCTGGTCTTCCGCAAGGAACTGGACCTCAGCTCGCCGGCCGTGATGCCATGGCTGCAGCAGGTCGCCTTGATCGCGGCCAATCCGCGCATGGCGCAGATGATCAGCAATCACCCCCTCCTCAGCAGCGACTATGAGCGCCTGCTGCTCAACCTGCTGCTGGCCGGGCAAAGCCATTGCGAACGGAACGACGCCCCTGGCCAGATCGCACCGGCCAGCGTCCGCCGGGCAGAGGCCTATATCCACGCCCATGCAGCCGACCCCATCAGCCTGTCCGATATCGCCGCCGCCGCGGGCGTCCCCGCCAGGACCCTGCTGGATAGCTTCAAGCATTTCCGCCAGACCAGCCCGATCCGTTATCTGAAGGACGTACGGCTGGACAACGCAAGGGAGCGGCTGCGGCAGCGCGGGGCGGACACGATCGCGCAGGTCGCGCTGGACGCCGGCTTCGCGCATCTCGGCCGATTTGCCGCCGATTATTCCAAGCGATTTGGCGAATTGCCGTCGGATACCCAGCGCAGGCGTTAGGGTCGAGCGAAGCAAGGTTGGGGAGGCGATCTCGAACCCATCAAAATAGTCTGCAATTTCTGGCTATGACGGCCGGCGGCTGCTCGAAGTGGATTTAGACTCTGCACCGGGCGGGCCAATCTATCCGAGACAGAAAGGTCAAACCTCGGATAGGGATCATATGAAGAAAAACATAGAGGTTGGAGTATTCATTCCAACGGTCCGAAGCGGTTGGGTTCATTCATCCAATGTTCCCTACAGCCCCGGCTCCTTCAAGCACGCGCTTCTGGTCACGCAACTGGCCGAATTCCTGGGCTTCGACTTTGTCCTCAGCCCTCAAAACTGGCGCGGCGCCCAGGGGCCGTCCCGCTTTTGGGGAGATACCGTCGAATCGCTGACGACGACAGCGGCGTTGCTGCAGGCGACGGACCGGATCAAGGTTTGGGGCACGACCCACGCCAATGTGTATCCGCCCGCCGCGATCGCCAAGATGGTCGCGACCCTGTCCGAAATCGGCAACGGCCGCGTTGGGATGAATGTCGTGACCGGCGGCCACCGATCGAGCTTCGAGCCGCTGGGGCTGTGGGACGACAGCCTCTCCCATGACGAACGCTACGACTATGCGGAAGAGTGGCTTCAGGTCATCAAGCAATTGTGGACCGACGAGCGGGTTACGCATGAGGGGAAGTTCTTCCAGCTCAACGACGCGATATTGAGCCCACGCCCGCGAAGCATGCCGACCCTCGTCAATGCCGGCGCCTCGGGAAGAGGATTGCGCTTCGCGGTGTCGAGCTGCGACGTGGCCTTTCTCCTGGGCGGCGGCGAAGCCGGTTACATCGAATCGGCGAAGCAGGCGAAGCAGATCGCCAGAGAGCTGAACAAGCCGGATTTCAAGGTCTATGGACTGGTCACGCTCATCCCGGGCGATAGCGATCGGGACGCCCAGGCCCTGATGGACCATCTCGAAGAGGGCGTCGATCTCGTCGGCCTTGAAGATCTCGCGCGCGGCTACGAGAAAAACACCAAAGGCGTCAAACAGCTCAGCAGCTCTTCCCTCGCTCCATTGGGCGGACCGAAATATAAATCGGTCATGCCCGGGACGTTCATCGGCTCCTATGAGAGCCTTGCCGCCCAGCTGTCCCAGCAGGTCATCAAAGCCGATCTGGACGGTCTGCTGGTCATCGTCCCGGATTACATAAACAACCTGAAGGAGGTGGCCATGAGAACCTTCCCCCTCCTGGAAGAGCATAATATCCATTGCAATGTCGGCGCCGGCTTATAGGGACCCCGGCCTCCTCTCCGGGAGAGGAGGCCGCGCCTCCACCGGTTCGCGGTGGCATGACCGGGCGGGCTTCAAGGTTCATCGATATCCGTCGGCGCAGATGAAAGCTGCGCGAATTGGATAGACGGCGTCGCGGCCGCGATAATCGAGTTGGCTGCGCGCGAAGTCCACGACTTTAATGTGTCCTTGGCCGGACTGCTTCATGCGACGCCCGCCGCCAGGCGCGCGCCGCGACGAGCAATAGATAGATGATATCGGCGACCAGAATGAGGGGTCTGGAAGTTGAATAGCTCAGGGAGAAAGGCAGTGACTTATCGGCTCGGTTCGAAAAAGATCACATTGAAGTTGCTCGTCTTGTTGGGAGCATCTTACCCGTCATTGACCCATGGACAGACGACGGCCGCGCCCGCCGATGTGTCGACGGCCGAGGCCGAGGACACTGAGATCGTCGTCACCGCCAACAAGCGCGAGCAGCGGATCACCGACGTCGGCCTGACGATCACCGCCTATTCCGGCAACACGCTGAAGGCGCAGCAGATCGACTCCCTGGCGGAGATCGCGCAGATCGTGCCCGGCCTGTCCTACACGCCGTCGCAGACGGCGACCCCCGTCTATACGTTGCGCGGGGTAGGCTTCTACGAGTCTTCGCTGGCGAATTATCCGACCACCAGCGTCTATGTCGATCAGGTTCCCCTGCCATTTCCGGTCCTGACCACGCACGCCGCTTATGATCTGGAGCGCGTCGAGGTGCTGAAGGGCCCTCAGGGAACGCTGTTCGGCCAGAATTCGACCGGAGGCGCCATCAACTTCATTCCCGCGAAACCCACCGCGACGTTCGCCACAGGCGGCGACCTCAGCTACAGCCGCTTCAATCGCATCGATGCGAACGGCTATGTCAGCGGGCCGATCGCCGAGGGGCTGAGAGGCCGCCTGTCCTTCAACGCCGCGCATGCCGACGACTGGCAGAAAAGCTATCTTCGCAACGATAAGCTCGGCGAAGTCGAATATTATGCCGGTCGACTGTTGCTCGACTGGACTCCGTCCGACCGGCTCACGCTCAATCTCAACGTCAATGCCTGGCAGGACAAGAGCGATCCCCAGGCACCCCAGTTCTTCGGCCTTCAAAGCCAGGCGCCGGCCACCTTGCCGCCGCTGATCGCCGCGCAGCCCTTCACGCCGCACGATGCCCGCCTGGCCGAATGGACGCCGGGCGCCAACCGCCCGCGCGCCAATAACCGGTTCGCGCAGGCCGCGCTGCGCTTCGATTGGGAACTTGCCGACGACATCATCTTCACCGGCATATCCAGCTATATCCACTACAAGCATTTTCAGGTCGTCGACCAGGACGGCACGGAATTGCGCGATTCCGACGTGGCCGAAGACAGCGGAACGATAAAATCCTTCAGCCAGGAGCTTCGCATCGCCAATGCGGAATCCAGCTCGCTTCGCTGGGTATTGGGCGCCAATTACGAGCGCAGCACGGTCAACGAATATGCGCGCTACGACTTCCCCGATGAAAGCACCTCCGCGCTATTCGGCTTCACCGGCGATCAGAATACGTCCGACCAGAAGCTGCGCAACTATGCGCTGTTCGGGAATGCCGAATATGACATCTCGGCCGGGCTGACGGTCAAGGCCGGCGCCCGCTATACCAAGGCGAAGCGCAGGGCCGTTCAGTGCACCTTCGACAATGGCGACGGCACATTCGCGCGGGCGATCGACACCGTCGTGCAGCTCATCCATCTCGGCATCATTCCGGTGCCGGGCTTCACGCCCTCGGGCGTCGTTCCGCCCTCGGTGGGATCGGGCTGCACGGCGCTCGACAATCTCACCAACGACGGCACGCCCGCCACCTACCTGCCCGGCGCCTACAAGCGCTCCCTGAACGAGGACAATCTCTCCTGGCGGGTGGGGCTGGATTACAAGGTCACGCCCGACCTGCTGCTCTACGCGAACATATCGAGAGGCTATAAGGCAGGAAGCATGCCGATATCGTCGGCAGCGACGTTCGAGAACTATATCGAAGTCAAACAGGAATCGCTGCTCGCCTATGAAGCCGGCTATAAATTCACCGGCATCGGCGGACGCTTCCGGCTGAACGGCGCGGCCTTCTATTACGACTATAAGGACAAGCAGATCCGCGGGGCGATCGTCGATCCGGTTTTCGGCAATCTCCAGGCGCTCGACAACATCCCCAAATCGCGGATCTACGGCGCCGAGGCGGAGGTCAACTTCATACCGATCGACGGGCTCACGCTCGGTGGGTCCGCCACCTATATCAACAGCAAGATCACCGAATATGTGAACTTCAGCGCGTCCAACCAGGTGACGGATTTCGCCGGCTCCAGAATCCCGTTCACCCCCAAATGGTCGGGCTCCTTCACGGCCGACTATCGCTGGCGCGCCGGATCGATTTCGCCGTTCATCGGCGCATCGATTTCGGCGAGATCTGGCACGATCGCCAATATCGGCGGCGACCGGGGCTACATACCGCCACCGGGTGCCGTCCGGCAGGAAGTGCCGCTTGGCCGGACCTTCGATATCGACGGCTACCTGTTGGTCGACCTGCGCGCCGGCATCGCCGCCGAAAACGATCAATGGCGGGTCACGGTGTTCGGCAAGAACGTGTTCGACAAATATTATATCCTGAACACCTACAAGGACTTCGACACGGTCAACCGCCTGACGGGAATGCCGGCCACCTACGGCGTCACCGTGTCGTTCAATTTTCGCTAGTCGCGTCAACGCACATCCGCTGGCTTGCAACGCCAGCGGATGGCGGGCGTGACGCGTCGACGATGCTCTCATGCGGAGGAGGCCAGCTTTGGATACGGCAAGCCGCTGCTTTCGCGGCATTCGCTACGCAATAGCCGATCGATTCCGGCCGGCCGAGCTTCTCAGGTTCGAAGGGTTGGACAGGGATTGCGGGCGCGGACCGGTATCGCCGCAAGACCCGTCCCGCCTCGACATGATCATGGGGCCGGCCGCCCAACTCGCCCAGAGCGAACATTGTCAGGTCCTGTCCGTCTTCACGCCGTCGCTCGACGGGCGACGTCCGGTCATGGTCTGGCTGCATGGCGGGGCCTTCGTCTCCGGCGGCGGCGAGCTCCCATGGTATGATGGCGCGCGCCTTTCGGCCGAGCAGGATGTCGTCGTCGTCACAGTCACCTACCGCCTGGGCGCCTTCGGCTTCCTTCAGCTCGCGGACACGGCCGGACCCAGCCCCGGCACGACCGACCAGATCGCCGCCCTGCAATGGGTCCATCGCTACATTGAGCAGTTCGGTGGCGACCCGGACAATGTGACCTTGTTCGGGCACTCCGCCGGCGGAGCCTCGATCGAAGCGATCCTGCAATGGGGTCACGGATCGCTGGTCCGCCGCGCGATCCTGCAGAGCGGCAACGCCCGCACGTACAGGCGCACGCGCGAGGAAGCCGACACAGTGGCGCAGATGTTCATCGGCCTGGCCGGTACCGACCCACGCTTGCTGGCCGAGGGCGAGATGGTGCCGATCCAGCGCGAACTTTCCCGCAGGCGCCATTTTGCCTTCGACTGGTGGCCGACGTCCCCCGACGTGCCCGCCGAGTTCGCGGTGGACATCATGGCGGGCTGGACCCGGGACGACGGCCTTCCCTTCCTGATGCTTGCCGATCAGGCGCGCGCAGGACCGGACACGCTCTCGTCCTATTCGGATCGTATCGGCCAGGCGAACGCCATGTTCAGCGTCGGCAGCCATGCCGCGGCGCAGGCGGCCGTCGCAGCGGGCCGACAGGCCTGGCTCTATCGCTTCGATTGGGAAGCACCGGCCTCCCATCTGGGCGCCCCGCACTGCATCGAATTGCCCTTCCTGCTGGGCGACCCCGAAGCCTGGGCCGCCGCGCCGATGCTGGCCGGGGCATCCTGGCATGAGGTCGGCGCCTTGGGGGCAGGCCTTCGCGCCGCGTGGGCCTCCTTCGCGCGAGACAATGGCCCCGGAGATGCTTGGCGAGGCTGTTCCGATGCCGATCAGCCGCTCAACATCCTGCCGATGCAGGATAGAGGGAGAAATCCATGAAGCCGCCCATCACACCGATCCCGCTCCACTGGGATTGGGAACGAGACATCCCGCCTGCGCCGGGCCTGGTCGTCGGCCAGATGATCTATCTGTCGGGTCAGTGCGCCTTCGATCCCGGCGGCAAGGTCGTGGCGCCCCACGACATGATCGCCCAGGCCGATCGATGCTTCGCGAACATCCAGGACATTCTGGGCCGCGTCGGCGCCTCGATGGCCGACATCGTGAAGCTCACCACCTATTTTACCGAGCCGCTGTCGAGGGAGCGTGCAGAGCAATATTGGGACGTCCGCCGCCGATATTTCGGCGACCACCGCCCCGCGAGCACCGGCGTGCAGGTAGCGTCGCTCATATTGCCCGAGCTCGTGGTGGAGATCGAGGCGATCGCCTGCCTTCCCAGGCAAAGCTGATGGCTGCGCGGAGCCCGAGCTGCTTTTCCGCCCTCAGGCGCGCGCGGTGGCGATGGCCGACAGGTCCGAGACCGGATCGACCGCCACCCCGGCCTGCTTGCGTTCGGAATAGCGGTGGACGAGCTGCGCTGCATGGGGACGCAGCAGGACGGTGAAGCGCACCAGTTCCTCCATCACGTCGACGATGCGGTCATAATAGCTCGACGGCTTCATGCGGCCGGCTTCGTCGAACTCCTTATAGGCCATGGCGACAGACGACTGGTTGGGGATCGTGAACATGCGCATCCAGCGGCCGAGCAGACGGAGCGTGTTGACCGCATTGAACGACTGCGAGCCGCCCGATACCTGCATGACCGCGAGCGTGCGTCCCTGCGTCGGGCGCATCCCCCTCATCTCCAGCGGAAGATGGTCGATCTGCGTCTTCATGATGCCGGTGATGGCGCCGTGGCGTTCAGGGCTGCACCAGACATGCCCTTCCGACCACAGGGACAGCTCGCGCAACTCGCGGACGGCGGGATGGTCGTCGCCGGAGACCTGATCGGGCAATGGCAGGTCCGATGGATCGAAGATGCGCGTCTCGGCTCCGAACAATTCGAGCAGGCGAGCCGCTTCTTCCACCGCGAAGCGCGAGAACGACCTGTCGCGGAGCGAGCCGTAGAGCAGGAGGATGCGGGGCGGCGGCTGGTCTGCCCCGAGCCCCATGGCCGGGCGGTCGATCAGGAAGCGGCGGTCGAGCGCCGGCAGATGATCGGGGTCGGGCAGTTGGCGGACTCGGTTCATGCGGCTTCCTTCGGGATGTCGGAGAAGAGGATGTCGCTGACGATATGAGCGGCCAGCGCGCCCGCGATCTGGGCTGCGACGAAGGCCGGCACGCAGGCGGGCGCTATGCCCGCGAAGCTGTCGCTCAGCGAACGCGCGACGGTGATCGCCGGGTTGGCGAAACTGGTCGACGAGGTGAACCAATAGGCGGCGGTGATGTAGAGGGCGACGCTTGCCGGGATGCTGTCGGGCCGGACCTTCGCCGTTCCCAGGATCGTCAGGACGAGTCCGAAGGTGGCGACAGCTTCGCCGAGCCATTGGCCGGGACCGTTGCGGGCTTTTTCCGACAGCTCGAAGATCGGTGCCGCGAACATGGCATGGGCCGCCCAGACGCCGAGGATGCCGCCCGCGAGCTGGGCGCAGACATAGGCCGCGGCGGAGCCCGTCCCGATGTGCCCCCGCAGGCGCATGACCAGGGTGACGGCGGGATTGAGATGGGCCCCCGACACAGGCCCCAGCATGGTGACGAGGACGAACAGGATCGCGCCCGTGGCGAGCGTGTTGCCCAGCAGCGCGACGGCGACATTCCCGCCGGCCAGCCGTTCGGCCATGATGCCCGAGCCGATGACGGTCGCGAACAGCAGGAAGCTGCCCAGCGCCTCGCCCGCGATCGCCGGCCGCCTCATGCCGACGGGATGCGCCTGCCTGCGGCGTCGACGACCCGTTCGCCGCCCTCCTTGGTGAACGCCCCCCGCTGCGCCGCGGGGAGGATGTCGAGAATCGCCTCGGACGGGCGGCAGAGCTTCACGCCGAGCGGCGAGACGACGAGCGGGCGGTTGATCAGGATCGGGTGCGCCATCATCGCGTCAACCAGCGCCTCGTCGGAAAGCGACAGGTCGTCCAGGCCCAGCTCCGCATAGGGCGTCCCCTTCTCGCGCAACAGGTCGCGCGGGCGGATGCCCGCGCGCTCGACAAGTTGGACCAGCAGCGTGCGGGTGGGTGGGCTTTTCAGATATTCGACGATATGCGGCTCGATCCCGGCGTTGCGGATCAGGCCGACGACGTTGCGCGACGTACCGCACTCGGGATTGTGATAGACGACGATATCGACGGCCACGGGACGATCCTTCAGCAGCAAGGGGAGAGTTCGGCGACGAGCGGCGCGCACAGCTCGACATTCCCTGCGCAACAGTCCTTCACGAGGAACAGCGTCAACGCCCGCAGGCCGTCGAGATCGGCGCGATAGATGATCGAGCGGCTCTGCCGTTCGGAACGGAGGAGGCCGGCGCGCGCAAGGATGCCGAGATGCGCCGACATCGTGTTCTGCGGCACGTCGAGCCGGCGGGCGATCTCCCCCGCGGCCATACCGGCCGGTTCATGCTTCACCAGCAGGCGGAACACGTCGAGGCGCGTTCCCTGAGCCAAGGCGCCCAGCGCCGCGATGGCCGAATCATTATCCATATATCCAGTATAATGGATATATTATCCGTGACCAGAGGCCACCCATAAGGCATCGGGCCGGGGGCGGCCTGTCCGCTCCCGGCCCGATCCTGCAACCATAGCGGGGGCAGGCTGAGCCGCCCCGCAGGGGTCAGAGATTGTCGAGGCTCTTGCTGACCAGGATGTTCACCGCGACGCGGCGGTTCTGGGCCTTGCCTTCGGGGGTATCGTTGCTCGCCGCTGGGTCGGCCTTGGCCATGCCGGTCGGGGTCAGCATGCGATAGGGCTTCCAGCCGCAGGCCTGCTGCAGATAGTTGATGACCCGGTTGGCGCGCTTCTCGCTCAGTTCCTGGTTGAACTCGTCGCTGCCGGTCGAATCGGTGTAGCCGACCACCAGCATCAGCGCGTTCTCGGTCGCCTGCGCCGAGCTGGCGGTGCTGCAGAGATGGGCCTTGTCCTCAGGGGACAGTTCCGCCTTGCCGACATCGAAGTGCACGTTGGTCGTGCTCTTGATGTTGTACTTGTCGATATCGCCCAGGGCGCCCCGCAGCGCCTCGGTCGCAGCGGTCTGCTCCTCGAAGCGCTGGTCGGTCGCGTTGCGGATCATCGTCGCGGTCTTGAGGTCGCTGTTGCGGAAATTGATCTGGCTCGCCACCAGCGCGTTATATTGGCCATCCGCCGGCTGCAGCGTCTTGACCGTGACCGGCAGCCCGTTGAGCAGCGCGTCGGCGGTCAGCTTGCCGCGATTGCTGCCGAACAGGCCCGAGGCGGACTTGATCCGGGTGGCATCGCTGATGCCGATGACCGTGCTGGTGCCGTCGGCAGCCGTCACCTTGATCCGGTTGCCGTTGCGGGCGGAGATGACGCCCTTGATCTCGGGGCCCTTGGCCATCGTCGACGGATCGGGGATCGGCACGCCTTCCACGACGATGTTGGGATCGTTCATATTCTGCTGCTGCGCCGGCAGGCTTCCCGCCGCGGATACCGCCAGCATCGCCAGCAGGAAGCGGATTTTCGGGCTCTTGGAAATGACACGCATCGTGCGACTCCTTATATCCTCCCCCCATTCTCCTCCCCCAGAACGCCTGCCTGTTCAGCGCGACCTGTCTGCCAGATGAACACCGACGGCCGGCCCATCGGCCGAGCCGGTGATTCGAGTTGGGCTTGCGACGAACCGATACGGAGCAGGCGCGCGAGCGCGATCCGTCCCGCTATACGGCCGCCCGGACGATCGGCGCCGGACGGTTGATGAAGGACTTGAGCGCGAAGCTGCTCTGGATGTGCGCGACGCCCGGAATGCGGGTGAGGTCGTCGAGCAGATGGCGATAATGGTCGAGGTCGCGGACGACGGCGCGGAGCAGATAGTCGGCGCCGCCGGTCATCAGGAAGCCGCTCATGATCTCGGGCAGCGCGCTCACCCGTTCCTCGAAGCTTTCGAGGATGTCGCGCACCTGCCGTTCGAGCGTGACCGAGATGAACACGATCATCGCCCCGGCCAGCCGCCGCTCGTCGAGCCCGGCGAAATAGCCGGTGATGTAGCCCGCCTCCTCGAGCAGGCGGACGCGCCGCAGGGTCGGCGTCAGCGACAGGCCGATCTCCGCTGCCAGGTCCCGCCAAGTGATGCGCCCGTCCTCGGCCAGCCGCCGCAGGATGCGGACATCATAGGAGTCGAGCGCGCCATCCGTGTTCATATGCACCACCAACCAGAATAATCATGGTAATATGAACCAATATCGTCGCGTCGCAAAGCTCAGTTTGGTGACCTTTCCTAGCGCGCCTGGACTATCCTTCGTGCGGGAGGATCGCCATGCACCACGACCGGATCGTCAGCCTCGACAGCATATACGGCGCCGAGGAGGGGCCGAGCTTCATGACCGGCATCCAGGCGCTGGTGCGGCTGCCGATGATGCAGCGGCGGCTCGACCGCCGGAACGGGCTGAACACGGCCGGGCTGGTCACCGGCTATCGCGGCTCGCCGCTCGGCGCCTATGACCAGCAGCTCTGGAAGGCCTCCAAACATCTCGCCGCGCACGACGTCGTGTTCCAGCCGGGGCTGAACGAGGACCTCGCCGCGACCGCGCTGTGGGGCACGCAGATGCACAAGGCGTTCGGCAAGACCCGCGCCGACGGCGTGTTCGGCATCTGGTACGGCAAGGGCAACGGCGTCGACCGCACCGGCGACGTGTTCCGCAACGCGAATGTGCTGGGCACCTCCCCGCTCGGCGGGGTGCTGGCGATCGGCGGCGACGACCATGCCGCGCAATCGTCGATGTTCCCGCACCAGACCGACGGCATCTTCCAGTCGGTGATGATGCCGGTGATCCAGCCCGCGACGGTCGGCGAGATATTGTCGCTCGGCCTCGCCGGCTTCGCGCTGTCGCGCTTCTCCGGCCTGTGGGTGGCGATGAAGACGATCGCCGAGGTGGTCGAAAGCGCCGCATCGTTCGAGCTGCCCGACAGCTATCCGCGCTTCGTCGCCCCGGCAGAGGCCGTCCCCGCGCACGGCCTCAACTGGGACCCGCGCGTCGCCTGGCCGGCGCAGCGCACCGAGCTCGAACGGCGGATGATCGAGGAACGGCTCCCCGCCGTCGCCGCCTGGGCGCGTGCCAACGGGATCGATCGGCCCGTGCTCCAGGGCGGTGGGCGGCGGCTGTGCGTCGTCACGGTCGGCAAGGCGCACCAGGACGTGATGCAGGCGCTCGCCAATCTCGGCATCGACGAGCACGGCGCGCGGGCGATCGGCCTGTCGGTCTACAAGGTGGCGATGAGCTGGCCACTCGACGCCGCGAGCCTGCTCGAATTCGCCGACGGCTTCGAGGAGATACTGGTCGTCGAGGAGAAGCGCCCGGTCGTCGAGGAACAGGTCAAGGTCGCGCTGTTCAACCGCAGCGGCGCCCGGCCGCGCGTCACCGGCAAGACCGATGTCGACGGCCGCACGCTGCTGCCGCAGACGCTGGAATTCGACCCGCTGATGGTGGCACGGGCGATCGTCGGCCGGCTGCCCGGCACCACCGACCTCGCCGCGCGGCTGGCGGCGATCGAGGCACGGATACCCATGGGCGAGGTCGTCCCCTTCCCGGCGCGCAAGCCGTTCTTCTGCTCGGGCTGCCCGCACAACAGCTCGACGAAAACGCCGGAGGGGTCGATCGCAGGCGGCGGCATCGGCTGCCATGTCATGGCGGTGTCGCAGCCCCGGCTCAAGACCGCGACCTTCAGCCAGATGGGCGGCGAAGGGCTCCAATGGGTCGGCGCCGCACCCTTCTCCGAGACCGGGCACATCTTCCAGAATCTGGGTGACGGCACCTACCAGCATTCGGGCCTGCTCGCGATCCGCGCGGCGGTGGCGGCGAAGGCCAACATCACCTTCAAGATCCTCTACAACGACGCGGTGGCGATGACCGGCGGCCAGCCGGCCGAGGGCGCGATCGATCCCGCGCGGATCAGCCGCCAGCTCGCCGCCGAAGGCGTCGACCATGTCCACCTGGTCAGCGACGACCCCGACCGCTGGCGCGCCGCGACCGGCCTGGCCGAGGGCGTGACGATCGCGCATCGCGACGATCTCGACCAGGTGCAGCGCCGGCTGCGCGAGGCGCCCGGCGTCACCGCGATCATCTACGAACAGACCTGCGCGGCCGAGAAGCGCCGCCGCCGCAAGCGCGGCGACTTCCCCGACCCCGACCGGCGCATCTTCGTCAACCCGCGCGTCTGCGAGGGCTGCGGCGACTGCTCGGTCCAGTCGAACTGCATCGCGGTCGAGCCGCTGGAGACCGGCTTCGGCCGCAAGCGCCGGATCAACCAGTCGAGCTGCAACAAGGACTTCTCCTGCATCAAGGGCTTCTGCCCGAGCTTCGTCGAGGTCGAGGGCGCGGTGCTGCGCAAGCCCGACGGCGAGCGGCTGAAGGCGTTCGAGGCGAGCCGCTTCGCCACGCTGCCGGAACCGGAGCGGTCCGCGCAGGACGGCGTCGCCAACATCTACGTCGCCGGGATCGGCGGGTTGGGCGTGCTGACGATCGGCGCGCTGCTCGGCACCGCCGCGCATCTCGACGGGCGCGGCGCGACGGTGCTCGACTTCACCGGACTCGCCCAGAAGAACGGCGCGGTGGTCAGCCAGGTGCGGATCGCACCACCGGGGGTGCCGATCCACGCCGTCCGCATCGGCGCGGGCGAGATCGACGTGCTGCTGGGCACCGACATGGTCGTCGCGGCCGGGCAGGACGTGTTGCGCCGGATCGCCGCCGACCGCTCCGTCCTCGTCCTCAACGACGACGAGACGCCGACCGCCGACATCGTCAACGATCGCGACTTCGCGCTGCCGGGCGCGGCGATGGCCGACACGCTCATGCGCCGCGCCCGGGCCACGCACCGCCTGCGTGCGACGAGCATCGCCGAGGGGCTGTTCGGCAACAATGTCGCGGCCAACACGCTGCTGCTCGGCCATGCATGGCAGAAGGGGCTGATCCCGCTCGACGCAGAAGCGGTGCGCGGGGCGATCCGGGCCAATGGCGCGGCGGTGTCGCTCAACCTGCGCGCATTCGAGTGGGGTCGGCTGTCCGCGATCGACCTCGCGCTGGTCGAGGAGATGGCCGGGCTCGCCGCCCCCGTACCGCTGGCCGAAACGCTCGACGCGCTGGTCGCGCGCCTCGCAGCCGAGCTGACCGTCTATCAAGACGCCCGCTATGCGGCGCGCTTCACCGCGCTGGTCGCCGATGCGCGCCGCGCGGCCGCCAGACTCGGCCGGCAGGGCGAGGGCTTTGCCGAGGCGGTCGCCCGCAACGCCTATAAGCTGATGGCGTACAAGGACGAATATGAGGTCGCGCGGCTCCATGCCGATCCGGCCTTCGCCGCGGCACTGGGCGAGCAGTTCTCCGACCGCAAGCGCCTGTCGGTCTATCTGGCGCCGCCGCTGCTGTCGCGGATCGACCCGGCGACCGGCCGGCCGCGCAAGCGCAGGTTCGGACCGTGGATCTTCACCGCCTTT
Organism: Rhizorhabdus histidinilytica; assembly: GCF_900167915.1. Lineage (GTDB taxonomy): Bacteria > Pseudomonadota > Alphaproteobacteria > Sphingomonadales > Sphingomonadaceae > Rhizorhabdus > Rhizorhabdus histidinilytica. The sequence continues at coordinate 282,872 of NZ_FUYM01000003.1, forward strand.
CGTCTGCTCGCCCGGATGAAGGGCTTGCGCGGAAGCTGGGCCGATCCGTTCGGCCATAGCCATGAGCGCCGGACCGAGCGGCGGCTGATCGAGGATTATGTCGCGCTGGTCGGCGAACTGGTAGCGGACCTGTCGCCGGCGACGCTGCCGGTCGCGACCGAGCTTGCCCGCCTGCCCGACGCGATCCGCGGCTACGGCCCGGTGAAGGAAGCGGCGATCGCCGAAGCCGAGGCGCGCAAAGCGGCGCTGCTCGAGGCACTGGCCGAGAGCCGCCGCCCGGCGGAGGCGAGGGCCGCGGCCTGAGGCTTGCCCGGCGGGACGCGGCTGGCTACGGCACTGCGGTGATCGCCGCCGCCGCCCCCGCCGAGACCGCCATCCGCCGTGCGCGCGACCAGTCGAACCGGCGCATCGCAGCGCACGACGCGGACGGCGCGGTCGCGATGATGGCCGACGCGGTGCTGGTGCTTCCGAGCGGCGGCGGGCCGATCAGCGGGCGGGCGGCGGTGCGCGCGGCCTTCGCGGCCGGCTTCGCCGATCCCGACTTCCTGACCTATGAGCGCCGCCCCGAGCGGATCGAGCTCGCTCCCGACGGCCTCAGCGCGACCGAGACCGGGCGATGGCGCGGCCTCTGGAAACCCCGTAGCGGTCAGCCCACCTTATCGGGCCGCTACACGGCGCGATGGCGGCAGGATGGCGGCAGCTGGATCACCCTGTCCGAGATTTTCGAGCCCGAGCCAGCCTGACCACGATGCGCGAGCGCCACGACTTCTTCTCCGACAACACCGCCGGCATCTGTCCCGAGGCGCTGGCCGCCTTCGCCGCGGCCAATGCCGGCTTCGTGCCGAGCTACGGCGCCGACCGGCTCACCGCGCAGGCGGCCGACGCGGTCCGCGCGCTGCTCGATGCCGACGCCGAGGTGCGGTTCGTCTCGACCGGCACCGTCGCCAACGCGATCGCCTGCGCGACGCTCTGCCCGTCCGCGGGCGCGGTGCTCGCTTATGAGCAGGCGCATATCCTGATCCATGAGGCCGGCGCGCCGAGCTTCTTCGGCGGCGGACTGGAGATAGAGCCGCTGGCGGGGATCGACAGCAGGATCGAGCCGGCCGCGCTCGACCATGCCCTGGCCCGTCCGCGCGGGCCCCACGAACGGCGGCCGGCGGCGCTGTCGCTGACCAACGCGACCGAATATGGCACCGTCTATGACGAGGCGATGCTCGCCCGGCTGTGCGGTCCGGCCAAGGATGCGGGGCTCGGCATCCATCTCGACGGAGCGCGGCTCGCCAACGCGGTGGCGGCGGGCTTCGATCCCAGGGCGCTGACCCGCGCCGGGATCGACATCGTCGTCCTCGGCGGGTCGAAGGCCGGCGCCCCTTTCTCCGAGGCGATCGTGCTGCTCGACACCAGCCTGGCCAGGGGCTTCGACGAGCGGCTGAGGCGGAGCGGCCAGCTCACCTCGAAGATGCGGCTGCTCGCGGCGCCGTGGATCGGCCTGCTCGACGGCGCGGGCGACGACTGCCCGTGGATCGCCCATGCCCGCCACGCCAATGCGATGGCGCGGCGGCTGGCCGACGGCCTCCCGTTCGCGCGCGCCTATCCGGTCGAATCGAACGCGGTGTTCGTGACGATGGACGGCGCGCGGGAAAGCGCGCTGGCGGCGCGGGGCTGGCGCTTCGCCCGGTTCGAGGACCGATCGGCCCGCTTCGTCTGTTCCTGGGCGACGAGCAAGGAAGCGGTCGACGCGCTGATCGCGGACGCCAGGGATATCGGCTAGGCCGGCCTATCCCCGCAGCCGTTCCGCGTGCCAGCGGAGGTGGTCCTCCATGAAGGTCGAGATGAAATAATAGCTGTGGTCGTAACCCGGCCGCATGGTGAGCGTCAGGTCGATCCCGGCGTCGGCGCAGGCCGCGACCAGCAGGCTGGGCTTGAGCTGTTCGGCGAGGAAGCCGTCGGCCTCGCCTTGGTCGACAAGCAGTTCCTTGACCCGCGCGCCGTCCTCGATCAGCGCGACCGCGTCGTGGCGGCGCCACGCGGCCTTGTCGTCGCCCAGATAGCCGGGCAGCGCCTTGCGGCCCCATGGCACCTGCCCAGGGGCGACGATCGGCGCGAAGGCCGAGATCGAGCGGAAACGATCGGGGAAGGTCAGGCCGATGGTCAGCGCGCCATGGCCGCCCATCGAATGGCCGGTGATCGCCTGGGCGCCCATGTCGACGGGGAAATGCTCGGCAACCAGCGCGGGCAGTTCCTCGGTGACGTAGCTCCACATCCGGTAGTGCTGCGCGAAGGGCGGCTGGGTGGCATCGACGTAGAAGCCCGCGCCCAGCCCGAAATCATAGGCGCCCTCGGGATCGTCGGCGACGCCCTCGCCGCGCGGCGAGGTATCGGGCGCGACGAAGATCAGGCCCAACTCGGCGCAGGCGCGGCGATACTCGCCCTTCTCGGTGACATTGGCGTGGGTGCAGGTGAGCCCCGACAGATACCAGACCACGGGCAGCTTCGCGCCGGGCGCGTGCGGCGGGACATAGACCGAGAAGGTCATGTCGGTGCCGGTCGCCGACGAGGCGTGCCGGTAGACGCCCTGGACGCCGCCGAAGGACAGGTTGCTGGAGACGGTTTCGAGGCTCATCGTCATTCCTTCAAAGGCAAAGGGGCGCAGGCATCGCCCGCGCCCCCGTCATGGCCCGCCGATCGGTCAGGCGGCGGTGAAATGGTAGCTGCAGACCTTGTTGCCGGCCGGATCGCGCAGATAAGCGGCATAGGCGCCCGGCAGGTGGCCGCGCGGCCCCGGTGCGCCTTCGCAGCTGCCGCCGGCGGCGAGGCCCGCGGCGTGGAAGGCATCGACGTCGGCCTGGCTCGCCGCGGCGAAGCCGATCGTCACGCCGTTGCCCGAGGGCGACTCGCCATTGCCCGGCTTGAGCACCAGGAAGGCCGGCTTGTCCTTGCCGTAGAGCATTGCCGCCTCGCCGAACGGGCCGAGGTTCTTCACGCCGAGCGGCGCGAGCGCCGCGTCGTAGAACCTGGTCGACTGGGCCAGGTCGCTGGCGCCTACGCAGGCGTGCGAGAACACGCCGTCACCCGAAATCACTGCCATCTCGTCTCTCCCTCGATGAAAAGCTGGTTCAGAACACCACGACCGAGCGGATCGACTTGCCCTGGTGCATCAGGTCGAACGCCGTGTTGATCTCCTCGAGTCCCATGACGTGGGTGATCATCGGGTCGATCTCGATCTTGCCGGTCATGTACATGTCGACGATCTTCGGAACGTCGGTACGGCCCTTGGCCCCGCCGAACGCGGTGCCGCGCCAGTTGCGGCCGGTGACGAGCTGGAACGGGCGGGTGGCGATCTCCTTGCCGGCCTCGGCCACGCCGATGATGATGCTGGTGCCCCACCCACGGTGGCACGCCTCCAGCGCGGTACGCATCACCTCGGTATTGCCGGTCGCGTCGAAGGTGTAGTCGGCGCCGCCGTCGGTCATCAGCACGATCTTCGCAACGACGTCCTCGCGGCTCATCCCCTTGCTGTTGAGGAAGTCGGTCATGCCGAACTTGCGGCCCCATTCCTCGCGGTCGGGATTGATGTCGACGCCGATGATCTTGTTGGCGCCCGCCAGCCGCGCGCCCTGGATGACGTTGAGGCCGATGCCGCCCAGGCCGAAGACGACGACGTTGTCGCCGACCTGCACCTTGGCGGTGTTCACCACCGCGCCGACGCCGGTGGTGACGCCGCAGCCGATATAGCAGCTCGTCTTGAACGGTGCGTCCTCGCGGATCTTTGCGACCGCGATCTCGGGCAGGACGGTGAAGTTCGAGAAGGTCGAGCAGCCCATATAGTGGAAGATGGTCTGGCCCTTGTAGCTGAAGCGGCTGGTGCCGTCGGGCATCACGCCCTTGCCCTGCGTCGCGCGGATCGCGGTGCACAGGTTGGTCTTGCCGCTGAGGCAGCTTTTGCACTGGCGGCATTCCGGCGTGTAGAGCGGGATGACGTGATCGCCGGGGACGACGCTGGTGACGCCGGCGCCGATCTCGCGGACGATGCCCGCGCCCTCGTGGCCCAGGATCGACGGGAAGATGCCCTCGCTGTCGAAGCCGTCGAGCGTGTAGGCGTCGGTATGGCAGATGCCGGTCGCCATGATCTCGACCAGCACTTCGCCCGCCTTCGGTCCTTCCAGGTCGACTTCGACGATCTCCAGCGGCTTCTTGGCTTCGAACGCAACGGCGGCGCGAGTCTTCATGGCGATGTGTCTCCTTTGCGGAGCGCCTTATCATTGCTGCAAATCCGGGATAAATAGCCAATAATGCAAGCGACTATTTCAACAGGGCAATAATCATGGCGGGTTGGGACGGGCTGGAGGAGATCGTCGCGATCGCCGATACGGGCAGCTTCGTCGGTGCGGCGCGGCGGCTGCGGGTGTCGGCGTCGCAGATCAGCCGCGCGGTGCAGCGGCTGGAGCATCGGCTGCGCGCCGAGCTGTTCATCCGCACCACCCGGTCGGTCCAGCTTACCGAGGCCGGCCGCACGCTGGTCGAGCAATGCCGCCGCATCATCGACGAGCGCGACGAGGCGCTCCAGCTCGCGCGCGGCCAGGGCGAGATGCAGGGCGAGGTGCGGCTGACCTGCTCGACCGCGCTGGGCGAGCGGTTCGTCGCGCCGATCGTGCGCCGCTTCATCGAGACGCACCCGCGCATCTCGGTACGGCTGGAGCTCACCAACCGGCTCGTCGACCTGGTCAGCGAGGGGTTCGACGTGGCGATCCGCACCGGCCATCCGACCGACCACCGCCTCGCCGCGCGGCAGATCGCCTCGCGCCCGGCCGAGGTCTGCGCCTCGCCCGCCTATCTCGCCCGCGCCGGCCATCCGCGCGGCCTCGCCGATCTCGACCGGCACGAATGCCTGATCGGGACGAGCGTGAACTGGCACTTCCTGGAGGACGGGCAACGGCGCAGCTTCGTGCCCAGCGGCCGCTGGCGCTGCAACAGCGGCAATGCGGTGGTCGACGCGGCGCTGGCGGGAATGGGCATCTGCCAGCTCCCCAGCTTCTACGTCCGCGACCATATCGCCGCCGGCCGGCTGGTGCCGCTGCTGGAAGAGTATCGCGACCGGCCCGAGCCGGTCTGGGCGGTCTATCCGCAGCGCCGCGCGCTGCTGCCCAAGATCCAGCAGGTCATCGCCGCGCTGGAGGAGGAGCTGGACGAGGCGATGAACGCGCCGGGGGTCCAGTAGGTCCGGTTACCTGGATTGCGTCATGCCGACGGAGGCCGGCATGACGCATGTGTGAGCCTAGTGGTTGATCGCCTTGACGATCTCCTCGACCATCTTCTTGGCGTCGCCGAGGAGCATCATGGTGTTGTCCATGTAGAAGACGTCGTTGTCGACGCCGGCATAGCCGACACCGCCCATCGAGCGCTTCACGAACAACACGGTCTTGGCCTTTTCGACGTCGAGGATCGGCATGCCGTAGATCGGCGACGACTTGTCGGTCTTGGCGGCCGGGTTGGTGACGTCGTTGGCGCCGATGACGAAGGCGACGTCGGTCTGCGAGAACTCGCTGTTGATGTCCTCGAGCTCGAACACCTCGTCATAGGGGACGTTCGCCTCGGCCAGCAGCACGTTCATATGGCCGGGCATGCGGCCCGCGACCGGGTGGATCGCGTACTTCACCCGCACGCCGGCTTCCTTGAGCAGGTCGCCCATCTCGCGCAGGACGTGCTGCGCCTGGCTGACGGCCATGCCGTAGCCGGGGACGATGATCACCTGCTCGGCCTGTCCCATCAGGAAGGCGGCATCGTCGGCCGAACCGCGCTTCCACGGCCGGTCGACCTTCTGGCCGCCCGCCGCCGCACCGCCGCTGTCGCCGCCGAAGCCGCCCGCGATGACGCTGATGAAGCTGCGGTTCATCGCCTTGCACATGATGTAGCTGAGGATCGCGCCCGAGCTGCCCACCAGCGCGCCGGTGACGATCATCGCGGTGTTGTGCAGGGTGAAGCCCATCGCCGCCGCGGCCCAGCCCGAATAGCTGTTGAGCATCGACACCACGACCGGCATGTCGGCGCCGCCGATCGGGATGATCAGCAGGAAACCGATGACGAAGCTGAGCGCGGTGATCGTGAAGAATACCCACTGCGCGTCGTCGGTCAGGAAATAGCCGATCAGGCCGATGATCGCGGCGAGCATGCCGAGGTTGATGACGTGCCGGCCGGGCAGCATGATCGGTGCGCCCGACATGTTGCCGTTGAGCTTCAGGAAGGCGATGACCGATCCCGAGAAGGTGATCGCGCCGATCGCGACGCCGAGGCCCATCTCGATCCGGCTGACCTGGTGGATGTGGCCGGTGACGAGATCGAGGATGCCGAAGGCGCCCGGATTGAGGAAGGCGGCGCCGGCCACCAGCACCGCCGCGAGGCCGACCAGCGAGTGGAAGGCGGCGACGAGCTGCGGCATCGCGGTCATCGCGATGCGCCGCGCGGTGACGAAACCGATCGCGCCGCCGATCGCGATGGCGATGGCGATCTCGACCAGGCCGGTGCCGTGCAGGGCCAGCGTGGTCGCGACCGCGATCAGCATGCCGATCATGCCGAAACGGTTGCCCCGGCGCGAGCTGGCCGGGCTGGACAGCCCGCGCAGCGCCAGGATGAAGAGGATGCCCGAGATCAGATAGGCGAGCGATGCCCAGGCGGGCGTGGCAGCGAGTTCATGCATGTTCTTTCCCCCTGCCCCGGCCTCAGCCCTTGCGGTCTTTCTTCTTGTACATGGCGAGCATCCGTTCGGTGACCGCGAAGCCGCCGAAGATGTTGATGCTGGCGAAGACGACGGCGACCAGGCCCAGATATTTGCCGAGCACGCTGCCGCCCGCCGTCGCGCTGGCGATCAGCGCGCCGACGATGATCACCGACGAGATGGCGTTGGTCACCGCCATCAGCGGCGTGTGCAGCGCAGGCGTGACCGACCAGACGACATAATAGCCGACGAAGCAGGCCAATATGAAGATCGACAGGATCGAGATGAAATCCATGGCTTCTATCCTTTTCCCGTGATCAGCCGAGCAGGCGCTGGTTGACGACCTTGCCGCCCTGGGTCAGCCGGATCGCGTCGCCGATCTCCTCGTCGAGGATCGGCTTGTTGGCCTCCTTGTCCCAGAAGGCACTGAGGAAATTGTAGAGGTTGCGCGAGAAGAGCGCCGAAGCGTCCGCCGCGAGCGTCCCCGCCATATTCTTCGCGCCGATGATCTTGACGCCGTGCCTGACCACGGTCTCGCCCGGGACGGCGCCTTCGACATTGCCGCCGCTTTCGGCCGCGAGGTCGACGATCACCGACCCCGCCCGCATCGTCGCGATCTGCGCGTCGGAGATCAGCCGCGGCGCGGGGCGCCCCGGGATCAGCGCGGTGGTGATGACGATGTCCTGCTTGGCGATGTGGCTCGACACCAGCTCGGCCTGGGCCTTCTGATATTCCTCCGACATCTCGGTGGCGTAACCGCCCGAACCCTCGCCCTCGATCCCGGCGACCGATTCGACGAAGATCGGCTTGGCGCCGAGCGACTGGATCTGCTCCTTCGTGGCCGAGCGCACGTCGGTCGCGGAGACCTGCGCGCCGAGGCGGCGCGCGGTGGCGATCGCCTGGAGCCCGGCCACGCCGACGCCCATGATGAAGGCGCGCGCCGCGGACACGGTGCCCGCCGCCGTCATCATCATCGGGAAGGCGCGGCCATATTCGGCCGCCGCGAGCAGCACCGCCTTGTAGCCGGCGAGGTTCGACTGCGACGACAGGATGTCCATCGACTGCGCGCGCGTAATGCGCGGCATGAACTCCATCGCCAGCGCCTCGAAGCCCTTGGCGGCATAGGCGTCGACCCGCGTACGTTCGACGAACGGGTTGAGCCCGGCGACGATCCACGCACCCGGCTTGGCGCCGGCCAGCGCTTCGGGGTCGGGCCCCTGCACGCCGAGCACGATGTCGGCATCCTTGAGAGTGGCGGCGCGGTCCCCGACCTTGGCCCCTGCGGCCTCATAGTCGCCGTCCGCGATCGAAGCGCCTTCGCCGGCACCCCGCTCGACCCCCAGTTCGGCGCCCAGAGCGATGAACTTCTTCACCGTCTCGGGCGTGGCAGACACGCGGCTTTCCCCTGCCGCGGCCTCCCTCAGCACCGCGATCTTCAAGGGGGTCAGCCCTTGGGCGCGATCAGGAAGATAACGAGCAGGCCGGTCAGGGCACTGGCGATGGTGCCAATCTTCAGCAGGGTGAGGAAGCCCGAATAGGTGTTGTTGTGGGCCTTGTAATCCATCGGCGCGCCATGATCGTCGGACATATATCTTCCCCGCTAATGACAGAATTTTCGGGCGCACTTCTAGACGGAGGCCCCGTGGGTCTCAAGCGCAAATGGCCGCTTCATGCTCGACCGCCCGGTCGATTTAAATTTGCTTAGCTTTTCAAGGCTAAATCGGCGGACGAAAGGGAGCAGCGAATGCGTCGCGACACCCCGCCGGGGCTCTTGCTGATCGATGCCGAACCTGCCCAGGCCGGGCTGGTGAGCGCGCTGGCGCAGCGGGCCGGATGGCGCGTGCTCCGCGCCGCCGACGTCGCCGAGGCGGTCGAGCGGTCGGACCGCTCCAGCATCCGGCTCGACGCGGCGCTGATCGATCTCTGGTCGCCCGACGAAGCGTCGGTGCGATCGGTTGCGCGGCTCCGCAAGAGCCTGCCCGAGCTGCCGATCATCGTCGTCACCGCCCAGGATTCGGTCGACCTCGCGGTGCGCGCGGTCCGCGCCGGCGCGCACGACGTGCTCGTCAAGCCGATCGCCCGCCACCGGCTGCTCGCCGCGCTCGACCATGTCGTCGCCGCGGACGGGCCGGCCGGCGAGCTGCGGCCGCTGGTCGAGAAATGGTCCGAGGCGCTCGACTTCGCGGAGATCGTCGGATCCGCCCCTCCCTTCCGCCGCGCGCTCGACGTGGCGATGCGCGCCGCCGCCACCCCCGCGACGATCCTGATCGAGGGCGAGAGCGGCGTCGGCAAGGAGCTGCTCGCCCAGGCGATCCACCGCGCCTCGGCCCGCCAGGCCGGCCCACTGATCACCGTCAACTGCGCGGCGATCCCGGCCAATCTTATCGAATCCGAGCTGTTCGGCCATGAGCGCGGCGCCTTCACCGGCGCCTTCGAGCGCCGGCCGGGTCTGTTCGCCAATGCCGACGGCGGCACGATCTTCCTCGACGAGATCGGCGACCTGCCGGGCGACGCGCAGGCCAAGCTGCTGCGCGTGCTCCAGTCGGGCGAGATCCGGCCGATCGGCGCCGCCCATCCGCGCCAGGTGTCGGTGCGCGTCATCGCCGCGACCAACCGCCGCCTGTCCGACGACGTCGCGCGCGGCCGCTTCCGCGAGGACCTGTTCTACCGGCTCGCGGTGGTGCCGCTGACCCTGCCCCCGCTGCGCGACCGTATCGGCGACGTCGCCCCGCTCGCCGCGCACCTGCTCGACCGGATCGCCCGCCAGCTCGGCCTGCCCAGTCTCGCCGTCGACGCGTCAGCGGTCGCGCTGCTCGAAGCCCATGACTGGCCGGGCAACGTCCGCCAGCTCCACAACGTCCTGTTCCGCGCGGCGATCTTCCGCGACGGCGGGACCCTGACCGCGTCGGACTTCCCCCAGTTGCGCGCCGCCCATGCCGGTCCGCAGCCGGCGGCGAACGACGATGCGCCGGTGCCGGCCCCGGCGGGCACCGCTCCGCCAGCCGGGAGCGTCGCGCTGTTCGGGGCGGATGGCCATGTCCGCCCGATCGACGAGATCGAGGCCGACCTGATCCGCATGGCGATCGGCCATTATCGCGGCCGGATGACCGAGGTCGCCCGCCGCCTGCGCATCGGCCGGTCGACGCTGTACCGCAAGCTCGGCGAACTGGGGATCGAGCAGGCGGGGTGATCGCCCCTTCCAATCGTCACCCCGGCGGAGGCCGGGGTCTCGGGCGGCTCTTGCCTCCCCCTCTTCTCCCCGCTCCTGAGACCCCGGCCTCCGCCGGGGTGACGCTTATTCCGATTGCCCCCTCCCCTCCCTCATGAGACAATCGCGGGATGTCGAGCGTTACGCCGTCATGACCGCCCATATCCACGCCATCGGCACGGCCGTGCCCGATCACGACATCCACCACATCTTCATCGATTGGGCGGCGGAGCGGCTGGAAGGACGCGAGCGAGCGCTGTTCGAGCGGATGGCCGGGCGGGCGGGGATCGAGCATCGCTTCACCGTCCTGCCGCCCGTGCCCGGCGGCAGCCAGATCGATCCGGGCGGCTTCTATGGCGGCACGATGCCACCCACTTCGGCGCGGATGGCGGCCTATGCGCGCGAGGCGCCCGAGCTGGCGCTGAAGGCGGTCGCCGACCTCTCCGCCCGCGTGCCGCTCGACGGGATCAGCCATCTGGTGGTGGCGAGCTGCACCGGCTTCGTCGCCCCCGGCATCGACCAGATCATCGCCCGCCGCCTCGGCCTCGACGGGTCGGTCGAGCGAACGCTGGTAGGCTTCATGGGCTGCTATGCGGCGGTCGCGGCGTTGCGCGTCGCGCACCATATCGCCCGATCCGATCCGCAGGCCCGCATCCTCGTCGTCACCGTCGAGCTCTGCTCGCTCCACATGCAGGACACGCCGGCGATCGACTCGCTGCTCGCCCAGCTCCAGTTCGCCGACGGTGCCGCCGCCGCGATCGTCGCAGCCGAGCCCGGCGGGATCGCGATCGACCGCTTCTTCGCCGCCACCCTGCCCGACAGTGCGGAGCTGATCCGCTGGGACATCGGCGACGAGGGGTTCGTCATGCACCTGTCGGGCGAGGTGCCGGGACGGATCGCCGCCGCGCTCGCGACGGCCGACTTGCGTAGCGCGATCCTGGGCAACCGCGCGGCCGACGAGATGCCGCACTGGGCGGTCCATGCCGGCGGCCGCTCGATCCTCGACGCGGTCGAGCATGGCCTCGGCCTCGGCGCCGCCGCGCTGGCGGCGTCGCGATCGGTGCTGCGGCGTTACGGCAACATGTCGTCGTCGACGCTGATGTTCGTGCTCGCCGCGCTGATGGCGGAACCGGCGGCGATCGACGGGATCGCGGTCGCCTTCGGACCGGGCCTCGCCGCCGAGGGCTTCACGATCGCGAGCCCGTGATGCGCGCGCTCGACCGGCCCGCGCAGCAGCACGAGCAGATGGATGCGGCCGACCTCGATCCCGCGACCTATGCCCGCATCCTGACCGACCTCGCGCAGGTCAACCGCTGGACCTTCGCCGCGCGGCCGACCCTCGACTTCGTCGCCCGTGCGGTGAAGGGGCGCGATCGCTTCAGCCTGCTCGATGTGGGCTTCGGCGACGGCGACCTGCTCCGCGCGATCGCGCGCTGGGCGCGGAAGCGCGGCATCCGCGCAACCTTGACCGGGATCGACCTCAACCCGCGCAGCGCGGCGATCGCCGCGGCCGCGACGCCCCGCCATCTGCCGATCGACTATCGGACCGGCGACTATCGCGCCCATGTAGAGGCCGCCGAGGCGGACGGGCAGAACGGCGGCTTCGACCTGATCGTCAGCAGCCTGGTCGCGCATCATATGACGCCGGCCGAATTGCACGACTTCCTCCGCGTGATGGAGGAGCATGCCCGGATCGGCTGGCACATCAACGACCTGCACCGCCACCGTTTCGCCCATATCGGCTTCCCGCTGCTCGCCCGGACGATGCGCTGGCACCGCATCGTCCGCGAGGACGGCCAGCTTTCGATCGCGCGCGCCTTCCGCCCGCGCGAATGGCCGCCGGTGCTGGCCGAGGCGGGGATCGGGACCGAGGCGCGGGTGCGCCGCCGCTTCCCCTTCCGGATATGCGTCGAACGGCTGCGCTGATCGCGGGCGGGGGGCCGGCGGGGGCTGCCACCGCCCTCCTCCTCGCCCATGGTGGGGCGATGCCGGTGCTGATCGAGCGGCAGACCGAACCGCACGACGTCGTGTGCGGCGGCTTCCTCGCCGCCGGCGCGATCGCGATGCTGGCGCGGATCGGCATCAATGTGTTCGCGCTGGGCGCGCACCCGATCGGGTGCACCCGCATCATCGCCGGCCGCCGCCGCGCCGAGGCGGAGCTGCCCTTCGCCGCCGCCGGCCTGTCGCGCAACCGGCTCGACGCCTGCCTGCTCCAGGAGGCGATCGACAAGGGCGCGGCGGTCGAGCGCGGCGTCGCGATCCGGCGGGTCGATCCGGCCGCGCGCTGCCTCGATCTCGCCGACGGCGGGCGGATCGGCGGCGAGGCGCTGTTCCTCGCCACCGGCAAGCACGACCTGCGCGGCGATCCCCGCGCCGCGCCGCTCGACGCCGACCCGGCGCTGGGGCTGCGCGTGCGGTTGCGCCCCTCCCCGGCCCTCGCCGCCGCGCTGGCGGGCACGATCGAGCTCCACCTGTTCCGGCGCGGCTATGCGGGGCTGCTGCTGCAGGAGGACGGTGGCGTGAACCTCTGCCTGTCGGTCGCGCAGTCGCGACTCAAGGCGGCGGGCGGGCAGCCCGACCGGCTGATCGCGCTGCTCGCGCACGAAGCGCCGCTGCTCGCCGAGCGGTTCGGCGCGGCGGCGGCGGGGCGCTGGTCGAGCATCGCGCGGATCCCCTATGGCTGGCGCGCGACGCAGGCGGCGCCGGGCCTGTTCCGGCTCGGCGACCAGGCGGCGGTGATCGCCAGCCTGGCCGGCGACGGCATCGCCATCGCGCTGGCGAGCGCGCTCCGCGCCGCGCACGGCTTCCTCCACGACGGCCCGGAGGCCGCCGCCGCGTTCCAGGCCGATCTCGCGCGTCGCACCCATCGCCCGATCGCGCTCGCCAACCTGCTGCGCCACTGGGGCGAGACGCCGTGGATCGCCGGGCCGCTGGCCGGCCTGCTCGGCCGCATGCCGGGCCTGCTCCGCCAGGCGGCGGCGATGACGCGGGTGGGAGTGGGGTAGAGCATCGAGCGCCTTATCTGACCCACTCATCCCGAGAGGCTGACCGGAAAGTGCCTTACCGCTCATCCTGAGGAGGGACTGAGCTTGGCGAAGGCCCGTCTCGAAAGTGATCAGGCCCTCGGATAAAGCTCAGCCCTGCGCCAGCAACCGGTCGAGCGCCTCGTAGCTGCCGGCCCAGCCGTCGTCGAACGACGGCATCGCATCGCGATATTCGCGCAGTTCCTCGGCGGTCGCGTCGATCGGTACCCAGCTCAGGCGGACGCGGGTGTCGGCGCCCACCTCATCGAAGAGCACGGTCGTCAGCAGGCGCTTCGGCCAATGCTCGGAAAAGGGTGAGCCGACGATATTGCCGTCGCGATCGGCGAAGCTGTGCTCCCAGACCAGCCGCTCGGGCGCCACGATCTCGCGATAGACGAGCTTGGCCCAGAGCGTGCCGCCGCCGTCGGCCGAGTCCATGCGGCAATGGAAGAAGCCGCCCGGCCGGATGTCGGCCTCCACCACGGTGGTGGTCACGTCGCGCGGGCCGAACCATCGGGCGAGCTGCTCGGGCCGGGTCCAGGCGGCCCAGACGCGGTCGCGCGGCGCCTTGAAGAGGCGGGACATCACGAATTCATCGGTGTTCGACATCGTCATTCTCCGTTTCCATCAACAGCGCATCGAGCCGGTCGAAACTGTCGCGCCAGAGGTCGGCGACCTGGTCGAACCAGGCCCCGGTCGCGCGCAGCGCATCCACCCGCAGGCGGCGCGGACGCGACTGGCCGACGCGCCCCTGCTCGATCAGCCCGGCGCGTTCGAGGACCTTGAGATGCTTGGATATCGCCGGCTGGCTGATGCCGAACGGCTTCTGCAGCTCGGACACGCTCGCCTCCCCGCGTGCGAGCCGGGCGACGATCGCGCGGCGCGTGGGATCGGCGAGCGCCGCCAGCTTGAGACTCAGCGAATCTTCCATAGCTGTTTAGATATATAACTTCTTAGTTATATGAAAGGAGAAAACACCCGCCCAGTTCCGAAAAGCCGTCCGTTATCGGCATCGAACGACGAGCGCTTTGTCACCGATCCGCGTTTCGCCTATCGCGGCGAAGCCTGCGGTCGAAGGCTGCAGGCGATCGCCCAAAACAGGAAAGAGGAAGCCAATGGCTCGGATTCTCGGCTATATCGCAACCAGTCTCGACGGCTTCATCGCGACCGAGGACGACGATCTCGGCTGGCTGTTCAAATATGACGGTCTCGATCTGGGCGAATATGACTATGGCCGCTTCCTCCAGCGAATCCGGACCGTCGTCATGGGGCGGAGCACCTATGATTTCATCGCCGCTGAGGATGTGCCCTGGGCCTATGGCGATCAGCGCGTCCTGGTCGTCACCTCGCGGCCGATCCCCGCACCGAAAGGTCCTTTGGAAACACGGAACGATGTCGATGCGCTGATCGCCGAGTTGCGATCGCTCGATGACGGCGACGTCTGGATGCTCGGCGGCGGCCAATTGCAGATGGCGTTCCTCGAGCGGGGCGCGCTCGACGAGATCGAAATCTATGTGATTCCCGAGATGATCGGCGGCGGTCGGCCGCTATTCCCCGCAACCGGCTTCCAGTCCAGCCCCCGCCTGATCAGCGCCCTGCCTCTGGATCGCGGCTGCGTACGCCTCCACTATGCCTTCGACCGTGAAGCTGGCGATTCGGGTCGCAACCCGTCCTAGAGCGATTTCCAGGCGGATGGAAACATCTGCCGACTCGGAAATCGCGGTAAAACAAGAAGCTAGAGCGGCCGATCCGATGCAATCGGATCGTGAACCGCTCTAGTCATCCCGCTGGTGGCGGCGCGCTTCCTTTTCGGCGCGCTTGCGCTCCTTGCGGTCGCGCTCCTCCTGCTTGCGCATCTCGCGGCCGCGGTTGCGGTCGGCTTCCTCCTGGCTGGTGGTCGCCCAGTCGACGCCTTGGCCGACCGCCTTGAACGGCGCGGTCACCACCGTCTTGGCGGTGCTGACGCAGCCCGCCAGCGACAGGGCGCCGGCGAGGATCGCGGTAGTACGGAGGGTAGGATGATCGATCATCGGCCCTTGTTCGCACATCCCGTATGAACGTCAGATGTCGGTCAGCGTCGCGACCAGCGCGCGGACCTTCTTCTGGCGCCATTGCGGGGTCGGCGCGACCAGCCAATAAGCCTTGGGCGTCGGCACCGGATCGCCATGGGCACGGACGCGGCCCTCGGCGATGTCGCGCTCGACCAGCAGCGCGGGGACATGCGCCGTCCCGAACCCCGCCGCCGCCGCGTCGATCGCCAGCCCGGCGTCGGCGACCATCAGCGCGGCGTCCTTGTCGGCGGTGGGCGCGCCCGGCCAGCCGATCGGGGCGCCGTCGGCGAGCCCGACCGTCACCAGCGCACCGTCCGCGAGCCTGACGCCCTCATGCTCGCCCGGTCCCTCGGCATAGCAGATGGCGAGGTCGAGATTGGCCTGGGTGAAATCGAGCCCCTCGTCCGACGACAGCAGGACGAAGCGCAGCTCGGCATCGTTGCGGCCGAAATCGGCGAGGCGCGGCGCCAGCCATTTGGCGGTGAAGTCGCGCGGCGCGGCGATCGTCAGCGTCTTGGAGGACTGGCCCGCCTGCATCGCGCGGACCGCCTCCTCGAACTGGAGGAAGCCGGCACGCAGCGCGTCGAGCCCGGCCTCGCCCTCGGGCGTCAACTCGAGTCCCTTGGCGGTGCGGCGGAACAGGACGACGCCCAGCGTATCCTCGAGCGCGCGGATCTGCTGGCCGACGGCGGCCGGCGTCACCGCCAGCTCGTCGGCCGCGCGGGTGAAGGACAGGTGGCGCGCGGCGGCGTCGAGGACGCGCAGGCCGTTGAGCGGCAGATGGGTTCTCTTCACGCCCCGATCCCTTTCGTTACAAGGCCACCGCCGGGCCGATCAGCGGAAAGCGCGGGATCGCCGCCTCGAAGGTCGATCCGTCCTCCGCGACCATGTGGTAGCTGCCCTCCATCGAGCCCGTAGGGGTCTGGAGCGGGCAGCCCGAGACATAGTCATAGGCCTGGCCCGGCTCGATCACCGGCTGCTCGCCGACCACGCCTTCGCCGCGCACGTCGTGCTTGACGCCGCGGCCGTCGGTGATCAGCCAGTGGCGGGTGAGGAGCTGGACGGCCTGCTTCCCTTCATTCTCGATGCGGATATGGTAGGACCAGAACCAGCGGCCGCGCGCCGGCTCGGACTGTTCGGGCATGAAGGACACCGCGACCCGCACGACCACGCTGCGGGTCTGCGCGACATGCGGGAAGAGCGCCTGCATGATCATAGGCCGACGGCTCGCAGCGCCTTGTCGAAATCCTCGATGACGTCGAGCGGGTCTTCCAGACCGACGTTGAGCCTGAGCATGCCTTCCTCGACTCCCATTTCCGCGCGCACCTCGGCCGAGAGACCGGCGTGGGTGGTCGACGCGGGATGCGTCATGAGCGAGCGAGAATCGCCGATATTGTTCGAAATGTCGACCAGTTCGAGCGCGTCGAGCAGGCCGTGCGCCTGCGGGCGCCCGCCATCGAGATAGATCGATATGATCGTGCCGCCGGCCGACATCTGTTTCATCGCCAGCTCGTGCTGCGGATGGCTGGGCAGCGCCGGGAAGAGGACGCGCGGCACGCGGCCTTCCAGGAAGCGGGCGACCTGCAGCGCGTTCTCGCTCTGCCGCCGGATGCGCAGGTCGAGCGTCTCCAGCCCCTTCAGCACCACCCAGGCGTTGAACGGCGACAGGGTCGGCCCGGTGTTGCGGGTGAAGGCCAGCAGCGTGTTGTTGATGAACGCCTCCGTGCCACACACCGCACCGGCGAGCACACGCCCCTGCCCGTCCATCATCTTGGTCGCCGAATAGGCGACGACATCGGCACCATAGTCGAGCGGCCGCTGCAGCAGCGGGGTGGCGAAGGCGTTGTCGACGACGGTGACGATCCCGGCATCGCGGGCGATGCGGCAGACCGCCTCCATGTCGACGATGTCGAGCGTCGGATTGGCCGGGGTCTCGAAGAAGAACAGCTTGGTGTTAGGCCGGATCGCCGCCTTCCACGCATCATTGTCGCGGCCGTCGACAATCGTCGATTCGACGCCGAAGCGCGGCAGCAGCGTGTCGGTCAGCCAGCGGCACGAGCCGAAGGCCGCGCGACCGGCGACGAGATGGTCGCCCGCCGAGAGCTGACAAAGCAGGGCCGCCGTCATCGCCGCCATGCCCGACGCCATGCAGCGCGCCGCCTCGGCCCCCTCCATCAGCGCGATCCGCTCCTCGAGCATCTCGACCGTGGGGTTCTGCAAGCGCGAATAGGTCATCCCCTTCTGCTCGCCCGCGAAGCGCGCGGCAGCGTCGCCCGCGCAGTCATAGGCATAGCCCGAGGTGAGGAAGAGCGCCTCGCTGGTCTCGCCATAATGCGAGCGGGCGGTGCCGCCGCGGATCGCCTGGGTGGCGGGCCTCCAGCGGGTGGTGATCGAACGGTCCTGGCCAGTCAGCTTTTTCATCGCGCCCGCTTTGCCGCCCCAGCCGAGCCCCGTCAATCGAGTCCCGTCAATCGAGCGATCGACGCGATCGGGCGCATATCCGCCCCTTGCGCCGCACCGCCCGCCATCGGATACCGGCGCCGTCCACCAAGAGGAGAGTCGATCATGGCCACCGATATCCAGCAGATTCCGCTCAAGACGATCGGCGGCGCCGACGCCACCCTCGGCGACTATGCCGGCAAGGTGCTGCTGGCGGTCAACGTCGCGTCGAAATGCGGCCTGACCCCGCAATATACCGCACTCGAGGCGCTGTACGGCCGCTACAAGGACAAGGGCTTCGCCGTGCTCGGCTTCCCCGCCAACAATTTCGGTGCGCAGGAGCCGGGCACCGAGAGCGAAATCCAGGAATTCTGCACGACCAATTACGGCGTCGACTTCCCGATGTTCGCCAAGATCTCGGTCAAGGGCGACGACCAGCACCCGCTCTATGCGAAGCTGGTCGCGGCGCAGCCCGACAAGACCTTCAAGGACGGCAGCTTCAAGGAGAAGCTGGCCGGCTACGGCATCGTGCCGGAGAAGGACACCGACGTGCTTTGGAACTTCGAGAAGTTCC
The DNA here is from genome assembly GCF_900167915.1 of Rhizorhabdus histidinilytica. Lineage (GTDB taxonomy): Bacteria > Pseudomonadota > Alphaproteobacteria > Sphingomonadales > Sphingomonadaceae > Rhizorhabdus > Rhizorhabdus histidinilytica. The sequence continues at coordinate 300,879 of NZ_FUYM01000003.1, forward strand.
TGATCGCCAAGGACGGCACCGTCGCCGGCCGCTTCGCGCCCGACATCGCGCCGGACGATCCCATCATCACCAACGCGATCGAGGCCGAACTGGCCAAGTAGGACCGCCCGGGGGGGAACATCGTACGTTTAGCTCCGCACATCCTGAGGAGGGGCTGAGCGGGTCAGATAACCGTACGATGCTCTAGCCTCCGACGGGCTCGACCCGGGCCATCGCCAGCGCCATGCCCTCCAGGGCATCGGCCATCCGGGCGGCGAGGTCCGGGTCGCTCGTCCGATCGACGATCGCCAGCCGCATCGCATCGGTCCATTGCCGGGCGGTGCCGGCGCCGATGGCGATCCCGCCATGGACCGACATCACGCATTTGCCGGGATTGTCGGCGAACCAGTCGCGCGGCCCGCCGAGCCAGGCCGTGAGGAAACCGGCGAGCGAACGGCGCATCGGCGCGAGATCGTCGGCGTGCAGCGCGCGCAGCTCGGCGAAGCGCGGCTCCGCATCCATCAGGTCGTAGAAGCGATCGACGATCGCCCGCACCACCGGCGCGCCGCCGATCCGTCCATAGGGGGTCGCCCCCGCCTCGATCCCGCCATCGGCCATGCGATCCTCCCATTCGTCGGAGGATGCTTCCTGCCGGAAGCGGCGGCATGGCCGCATTGACCGCGGTCAAAAGGACTCGCCGGAACGCCCTTCATCCGCTCGTCCTGAGAGTCTGCTTCAAAAGTTCCCGCTCGCCCTGAGGAAGCATTGAGCCTAGTCGAAATGCTGTCTCGAAGGGGCGTTCGAGGCTGGAAATATCCTTCGATATGGGCCTTCGCCAAGCTCAGTCCCTACTCAGGATGTGCGGGCGATCGCTCAGAGCGACCAGCGCCGGACCCCGGGCAGGTCGAGCCCGCCCCACATGCCCTTGAGATCGGCGACCAGGCCGTCCGGCTTCACCAGCGCGGCGAGGCGATCGGCCGGCAGCGCGGCATAGTCGCCGTGCGAGACCGCCCCGATCACGGCGTCGTAGCGCCCGTCGAGCGCATCGGCGGCGAGGTCGACGCCATATTCGTGGCGCGCCTCCGCCGGATCGGCGAGCGGATCATGGATCACCACCTCGTGCCGCAGCCATTCGAGCCGGCGGACGACGTCGATCACCCGCGAGTTGCGCAGGTCGGGGACATTCTCCTTGAAGGTCAGCCCGAGCATCAGGATGCGCGATCCGCTGGCGATCTTCTCGTGGATCTGGTCGGCGATCCAGGCGCCCATGCCGTCGTTCGTGCCGCGCCCCGCGAGGATGACGCGCGGATCATGGCCGAGCTGCTGTGCGAGATAGCTGAGATAATAGGGGTCGACGCCGATGCAGTGGCCGCCGACCAGGCCCGGCACGAAGCGCAGGAAGTTCCACTTGGTCCCCGCCGCCGCGAGCACGTCCCAGATCGAGATGCCGACCTTGCCGAAGATCTGGGTGATCTCGTTGACGAAGGCGATGTTGATGTCGCGCTGGGCGTTCTCGATCACCTTGGCCGCCTCTGCCACCTTGATCGAGGCGGCCCGGAAGGTGCCGCCGGTCGTAACGGCGCCGTAGATCGCGCAGAGCGTGTCGAGCACCTCCGGATTCTCGCCGGCCACCACCTTGGTGATGCGGTCGACGGTATGCTCGCGGTCGCCCGGGTTGATCCGTTCGGGGCTGTAGCCGAGGAAGAAGTCGGTGCCGCGCTTGAGGCCCGACAGCTTCTCCAGCTCGGGCCCGCAGAGATCCTCGGTCACGCCGGGATAGACGGTGCTCTCATAGACGATGATCGTCCCCCGGCCGGGCTCGAGCACCGATGCGACGCTGCGGGTCGCCGACATCACCGGGCCGAGATCGGGGCGGTTGGCATGGTCGACCGGGGTCGGCACGGTGACGATGACGACGTCGGCGTCGGCCGCCTCGCCGATCGCGGTGGTCAGCCCCAGCGTCGAGGCGGCGAGCACATCGGCGGTCAGCTCGTTGGTCCGGTCATGGCCGCGCTTGAGCTCGTTGACGCGGCCCTGGTCGATGTCGATGCCGACGGTCGGGAAATGCTTCGCCAGCGCCACCGCCAGCGGCAGGCCGACATATCCCAGACCGATCACCGCGATCCGGCTCGTTCCTCGTTCAACGCTCACGCATACCCCCCAGTCGACAGGTTGACTAAAGTGCCTCCACCTTGGCGAGGTGCCGGTACCAGGGCAATGCCTCGTCCAAGCCTTCGGCGATCCGGTGCGTCGGCGCATAGCCGACCAGTGCGGCCGCGGCGCCGATATCCGCCAGCGAATGACGCACGTCGCCGGGCCGGAAATCGCCATGCTCGGCGTCGCGGTCATAGATGACCCCGTCACGGCGCAGCGCGTCGCGGAGCAACGCGAACAGCTCGGACAAGGTGGTCCGGTCGCCGACCGCGACGTTGAGCAGATGCGCCTCCCCCGCCGGCGCGAACAGCGCGGCGCGCAGATTGGCCTGCACCGCGTTGGCGACGTAGCAGAAGTCTCGGCTCGTCTCACCGTCGCCATTGATCAGCACGGGATCGCCCGCGATCATCGCCGCGGTCCAGCGCGGGATCACCGCCGCATAGGCGCCGTTCGGGTCCTGGCGCGGGCCGAAGACGTTGAAGTAGCGCAGGCCGACCGATCCGAAGCCGTAGTTGCGGCGATAGACCTCGGCCACCAGCTCGTTGTGGAGCTTGGTCAGCGCATAGGGCGACAGCACCCGGCCGATCCGCCCCTCGACCTTGGGAAGGTTGGGCTCGTCGCCATAGACCGAGCTCGACGAGGCGTAGACGAAGCTGCCGACCCCGGCGAGCCGGGCGGCGTCGATGATATTGGCGAAGCCGGTGGCGTTGGTGTCGTGCGACGAGAGCGGATCGGCGATCGAGCGCGGCACCGAACCCAGCGCCGCCTGGTGCAGCACATGATCGATCCCGGCGACCGCCGCCGCGCAGTCCGCCCGGTCGCGGATGTCGCCCTCGATGAAGTCGAAGCGCGCCCAGGCATCCTCGCCCACCCGATCGCGGACATCGTCGAGATTGCTGCGATGGCCGGTCGCGAAATTGTCGAGACCGCGCACCGACTGCCCCGCCGCGAGCAGCGTCTGGACCAGGTGCGAACCGATGAATCCGGCGGCTCCGGTGACCAGCCAGCGGACCTGGCGGGAGCGGAGCGTGCGATCGAGATCCATGGTCATGGATCGGACGCCTAGCCGATCTTCGTTACGGCGGGAATTGGCAATGTCGCCCGATCGCTCGTTTCGCACGCAATTCATCCTTTGAACCGTCACGTCCCGTCGCTATCTGGCGCGGCATGACCGACTATCGCCAGCCCGCCGAATGGGCCCCGCACGACGCCGTCTGGATCGGCTTTCCGAGCCACCCCGAATTGTGGGAGGACGACCTCGAACCCGCGCGGGCCGAGGTGATCGCCTTCGCCCGTGCCGTCCATGCCGGCGGCCGGGGCGAACGGGTGATCCTGGTCGCGGCCGACGAGGCCTCGGCCGATCGCGCCGCCGAACTGGCGGGCGACGCCGCGCAGGTGATCGTCGAGCCGTTCGGCGACATCTGGCTCCGCGACAGCGCGCCGATCATCGTGCGCGGGCCGGACGGCCTTGCCGCGACCGATTTCGGCTTCAACTGGTGGGGCGGCAAATATGAGCTGCCCGGCGACGAGAGCATCGGCGCGCGGCTCGCAGCCCGCACCGGCCGTCCCGTCCGCACCCGCGACTGGATCTTCGAGGGCGGCGCGATCGACGTCGACGGCGCCGGCATCGGCGTGACCACCGAGCAATGCCTGCTCAACCCGAACCGCAACCCCGACCTCGACCGCGCCGCGATCGAGGCGCGACTGGCCGAGGGCCTCGGCGTCGAACGGCTGCTGTGGCTGGGCGACGGCCTGGCCAACGACCATACCGACGGCCATGTCGACAATCTCGCCCGCTTCGTGGCGCCGGGAGTTATCGCGATCCCCGAGCCGGCCGGCGCGGACGATCCCAACGCGGCGGTCTATGCCGACGCCAAGGCGCGCGCGCTGGCCTTCGGGCTGCAGGTGGTGGGCATCCCCTCCCCCGGCGCGGTCGAGAGCGAAGCCGAAGAGGGAGACGAGGGAGAGATCATCCCCGCCTCCTACATGAACTTCTACATCGGCAATGCCGCGGTGGTGGTGCCGCTCTACGGCGCGCCCAACGACGAGGCGGCGGTGGCGGCGATCGGCGCGCTGTTCCCCGGCCGCGCGGTTGTCGGCTTCCGCGCCGACCATATATTGACCGGCGGCGGCAGCTTCCATTGCATCAGCCAGCAGATACCGGCCGCTTGAGGACCCAGACGAGATGACCCAGATCAGCGTGGCGGCGCTCCAGCTCGCCTTCAGCGACGACATCGACGCCAACATCGCCGAAGTCTCGAAGCTCGTGCGCGAGGCGGCCGGCAAGGGCGCGCAGGTGGTGCTGCCGCCCGAACTGTTCGAGGGCCATTATTTCTGCCAGGTCGAGGATGAGGGCATGTTCGCCCGCGCTCGGCCGGTCGGCGAGCACAAGGCCGTCCGGGCGATGCAGGCGCTCGCCGCCGAGCTCAAGGTCCATATCCCGACCAGCTTCTTCGAAGCGGACGGGCCGCACCATTACAACAGCCTGGCGATGATCGATCCCGACGGCCGGGTGCAGGGCGTCTACCGCAAGAGCCACATTCCCGACGGGCCGGGCTATGAGGAGAAATTCTACTTCCGCCCCGGCAATACCGGCTTCAAGGTGTGGCCGGCCGAGGGCACCACGGTCGGCGTCGGCATCTGCTGGGACCAATGGTATCCCGAGACCGCGCGGGCGATGATGCTGATGGGCGCGCAGATCCTGTTCTACCCGACCGCGATCGGCAACGAGCCGCACGATCCGGACCTCGACACCAGCCGGCTGTGGCGCCGGGCGATGATCGGCCATGCCGTGTCGAACGTCGTGCCGGTGGTCGCCGCCAACCGGATCGGCACCGAGAACGGCCAGACCTTCTACGGCCACAGCTTCATCTGCGACCAGCGCGGCGACCTGCTCGCCGAATTCGGCGCGACCGAGACCGGCGTGCTGGTGGCGACCCTCGACATCGACCTCGCCAAGCGGCATCGTGCCGCCTTCGGCTTCTTCCGCGACCGGCGGCCCGAGCTCTACGGGCGGCTGGCCGAGGACATCTGAGAGGAGAACCCATGACGACCGCACGGCTCTACATCATGCACGCCAAGGAAGGCCGCGACGCCGAGCTCGAGACCGCGCTGCGCGACCTGGCCGCGGCGGTCGCCGGCTTCGCCGGATCGGAAGGCGCCGAGGTGCTGCGCGACGCCGGCAACGAGCGCCGCTTCGTCCTGATCGAGAAGTGGGCGAGCATCGAAGCCCATGAGGCGACCAAGGAGCCGTTCAAGAAGCTGCCGATGATGGGCGCGCTGATGGAGGCGCTCGATGGCCCGCCGGACGGCTCCTATTACGACTATCTGGTGAAGTAAGGGTCGGGGCCGCCCCCCGCCGTCAAGGCGCGCGGGGCGGCTCGATCTCGGCGGGCTCGATCTCGTCCAGCCGCCCGCCTTCCCATTTCGCGACGATCACGCTCGCCACCGCATTGCCGACGACGTTGGTCGCCGAGCGGCCCATGTCGAGGAAATGGTCGACCGCGAGGATCAGCAGCAGGCCGGCCTCGGGAATGTCGAAGAAGGCCAGGGTCGACGAGATGATCACCAGGCTGGCGCGCGGCACGCCGGCGATCCCCTTCGACGTCACCATCAGGATCAGCAGCATCGTCACCTGATGCGCGAAGGTCAGCTCGATGCCGTAGGCCTGCGCGATGAACATCGTCGCGAAGGTGCAGTAGATCATCGAGCCGTCGAGGTTGAACGAATAGCCGAGCGGCAGCACGAAGCTGGCGATGCGCGGCGGCACGCCGAACCGGTCGAGCGCCTCCAGCGTGCGCGGGAAGGCCGCTTCGGAGGAGGCGGTGCTGAACGCCAGCAGGATCGGCTCGCGGATATAGCGGATCAGCAGCTTCGACCGGCCGCCGACGATCAGGTAGCAGAGCAGCAGCAGCAAGCCCCACAGCAGGAACATCGACAGATAGAAGCTGCCCATGAACTTGCCGAAGCTGAGCAGGATGCCGGGGCCCTGCTCGGCGAGCGCGGTGGTGACGGCCGCGAACACCGCGAAGGGGGCGAAGCGCATCACATAGTCGGTGATCTGGAGCATCACCTGCACCAGCGCCTCGATGCCGCGCACCAGCGGCGCGGCGCGCTCGCCGACCGCGGTGATCGCGACCCCGGTGAACACCGAGAAGACGACGATCTGGAGGATCTCGTTGGTCGCCATCGCCTCGAAGAAGCTCTTGGGCACGAGATGGGTGACGAACTGCTTCAGCGAGAAATCGGCCTGCGAAACCCCCGCCGAGGCGCCTTCGGGCGGCAGCACCAGATCGGCGCCGACGCCGGGCTGGAGCAGGTTGACCATGATCAGGCCGAGGGTCAGCGACATCAGGCTGGCGGTCAGGAACCAGGCGATCGAGCGGAAGCCGACCCGGCCGAGCGCGGCGGTGTCACCCATATGCGCGATGCCGGTGACGAGCGTCGCGAACACCAGCGGCGCGATGATCATCTTGATCAGCCGCAGGAACAGCTCGGTGAGGATCGAGATATGGCCGGTGACGTCGGTCAGGGTGGCGGGGTCGGTGATCGTCCGGTTGAGCGTGATGCCGACGACGATGCCGGCGATCATCGCGCCGAGGATATAGTAAGTGAGGCGCTTGGCCACGGGCGTCTCCGAAAAGGATGTCGCCTCTGGTCGGGCCAAAGCCCGGCCGGGTCAACCCCGGACACCGCCCAGCCGGCTGAAAGCCATGGCCGATCGATCGGTCATGACCTCTGAATGTTCCTATTTTGTTCTTGACAAAAAGACGTTCCCGCTCTATAGGAACGGTCCATTGACCGAGGCCTACATATGCAAAAGCGCAGCCCCCAGCCGAACCGTCCCAAGCCCGGACCCAACCCTCTCACATCGCCGGTGGTGGCGAGAATTGTCGCCGACGTTCGCCGCCGGCAGGCTGAGGCCGAACAGGCCGCAGCGAACCGCCTGCTTCCCTCGAACCGCTTCACCGATGCCTTGGGGAAAGCCTATGCCGCACCCCTTACATTCGCCGGCGGCGTGGCTGGCCTGGCGAATGTCGCCGCCGCCCGACTGGCTGGCGACAAGCGTGCCGGCATTTCCGTGCGGGACAACGGCATCCAGTTCGAAAGTGGTTATCTCGGCGAGAAGGACCGCGCGTTCACGCTCGGCAATGCCGTTCTGCACGGCCCGGGAAGCAGGCCGGAGGATCCAGTCGGACGAAGCTATGATCGGCAACCTACGCAAGCCAACACGGCGGAACATGAAAGCGGCCACACTTACCAATATCAGAAATTCGGCTTCGTCCCCCTATATCTGTTGAGTGCACTATATGGCGCCTTGAACGGCACGCCCAATCCATATGAACGGGAAGCCGACGATTTCGCCAACTGGGTGCATCGCCAAAGACGATCGCAACGATGAAGACATCGATCGCTCTTGCTTTCCTCGTCTTGGCCGGCTGCGATGCAATTCCTGTCACGATACCCAACGATACCGCACAAACCGTGTGGATAGACATGATCGATCGCAGATTTCCAAGATACATAGAATTAACAGAACTTGCGCCCGGCATTCGGGATGGTGCTCGATATTGCTGGAACAAAACCGACACCATCCTGTTGGCGACCCAGCAATATCTCCACCCCGTCGCCTTCGATCCGAAGGAGTTTTGCGATCCTGACGAATGCGATTGCGCGATTCCCGTCAGCCGGATGGTGAAACGGCTGACTCCCGCTTTCGTGGCCGAGAATCAGCGGGAGACCTGCGCGGGTCGAGGGGCGTTCCTCACCGCGGAGGCGCGTGTGCAACTCTGCGCGACGCCGGCCCCATCGCAATAAACGCAAGGCCGCAGGAGGAAAGCCGATACCCGGCTTTCCTCCTGCGGCGGCTTCGCTATGGTCGCGGCATGAACGAAAGATCGGGGGCGGACGGCGCGGCCGTCGAAAGCAAGGGCATCATCGCGGCGATCCGGCCCTATACCGAGCCGGCGCCGCTGGCGGCGCTGTTCCTCGGCATCAGCTCGGGCTTTCCCTATGCGATGATCGGGGCGACGCTGACGACCCGGCTGGCGCAAGACGGGATCGACAAGAAGGCGGTGACCGCCTTCACCCTCGCCTTCCTCGTCTACAACCTCAAATTCCTCTGGGCCTGGGTCGTCGACGGCGTCCGCCTGCCGGTGATCGGCCGGCTCGGCCAGCGCGTGTCGTGGATGCTGGTGATCGGCGTGCTGGTGATCGCCTCGGTAGTCCATCTCGGCCTGGTCGACCCTCGCGCCGGCCTTATGCAGACCGCGATCGCCGCGATCCTGGTCGGCGCGGCGGGCGCGACCTTCGACATCATCATCGACGCCTATCGGATCGAATTGCTCGAGGCGCGCCAGCTCGGCGTCGGCGCGGGCATGTCGCAATATGGCTGGCGGATCGGATCGGCGACGGCGGGCGCGCTTGCGCTGGTCGTCGCGGGACGGATGGGCTGGGGCGCCGCCTATATCGCGTGCGCCGCCTTCGCGCTGCCGGCGATGATCGCGGCGCTGGTGATGGGCGAGCCCGAACGCCACCGCGAGCCGACGATGCGCCGTACCGGCAGCGAGGTCGTCGCCTCGATCGTCGGGCCGCTCGCCGAATTCTTCCGGCGGCGCGGCGCGCTGCTCGTTCTGCTGTTCATCCTGCTGCACAAGATCGGCGACACGCTCGCCAACCTCACCTTCCGGCTGCTGTTCGACAGCCTCGGCTACAGCAATGACGAGATCGCGATCTACGATGTCGGCTTCGGCTTCTGGGCCTATCTGATCGGCATCTTCATCGGCGGCATCCTCTATTCGCGGCTCGGCATGAAGCGGTCGGTGCTGCTCAGCCTGGTGCTGATGGCGGTGTCCAACCTGAGCTTCGCCGGGCTCGCCGCGAGCGGCCACGACAATTGGGCGATGGCGGGGGCGATCGGGTTCGAGAACATCGCCAGCGGGATCGGCGGCGTCACCGTCGTCGCCTATTTCTCGGCGCTGTGCGACCTGCGCTTCACCGCCGCCCAATATGCGCTGATCTCGGCCGCGGCGAGCATCGTCGGCCGGCTGCTGACCGGCACCAGCGCGGGCGCGATGCTCGACGCGATCGGCTTTGTGAACTTCTACCTGCTCACCACCGTCGTCGCCCTGCCCGGCATCATCCTGTTCTGGCTGATGATGCGCGCCGGCCTGATCGATCAGTCGATCGGCAGCGCGGGCGAGGAGGAGGACGGGACGAAGCCCGCCATCTGACCGTCATGCCAGCGAACACCGGCATGACGGTCATGAGTTGATGCCACCTACTCCGGCAGGAAATCCGGCACCGACAGATAGCGCTCGCCGGTGTCGTAGTTGAAGCCGAGGAAGCGCTTGCCCGCGAAGTCGGGAAGCTTCTGGGCGATCGCCGCGAGGGTCGCGCCCGAGCTGATGCCGACGAGCATCCCCTCCTCGCGCGCCGAACGGCGGGCATAGTCCTTGGCGTCGGCGGGATCGACCTGGACCACGCCATCGAGAAGCTGGGTGTGGAGATTGGCGGGCACGAAGCCGGCACCGATGCCCTGGATCGGGTGCGGACCGGGCTGCCCCCCCGAGATGACCGGCGACAGGGTCGGCTCGACCGCGAACACCTTCAGATTCGGCCAGCGCGGCTTGAGCACCTGCGCGACGCCGGTGATGTGGCCGCCGGTGCCGACGCCGGTGATCAGGACGTCGATGGGCGTGTCCTTGAAGTCGGCGTAGATTTCCTCGGCAGTGGTGCGGACATGGACGTCGATGTTCGCCGGATTCTCGAACTGCTGCGGAATCCACGCGCCCGGGGTCTGCGCCTGCAGCTCCAGCGCCCGCTCGATCGCGCCCTTCATGCCCTTCTCGCGCGGGGTGAGGTCGAAGCTCGCGCCATAGGCCAGCATCAGCCGGCGCCGCTCGACCGACATGCTTTCCGGCATGACGAGGATCAGCTTGTAGCCCTTGACCGCCGCGACCAGCGCCAGGCCGATGCCGGTGTTGCCGCTGGTCGGCTCGATGATCGTGCCGCCGGCCTTCAGCTTGCCCGTGCGTTCGGCATCCTCGATCATCGCCAGCGCGATGCGGTCCTTGATCGATCCGCCCGGATTGTTGCGTTCGGACTTGATCCACACCTCGGCGTCGCCGAACAGCCGGTTGATACGCACATGCGGCGTGGCGCCGATCGTCTCCAGTATCGATGCGTATTTGGTCATGCTGCCTTCTCCTGACCTGGAATGGTTTCGAACGACGTGGGCGGATCGAAGGTCCTCGCCCGCAATATTTCCGGAAAGAGCCGCGCCCACAAGACCGCGACCATGATCGTGCCGATGCCGCCCGCGACGACCGCCGTGACCGGGCCGACCAACGCGGCAAGGAAGCCCGACTCGGCTTCCCCCAGCTCGTTCGATCCCGAGATGAACAGGGTCGAGACCGCCCCCACCCGGCCGCGCATCTCGTCGGGCGTGTAGAGCTGGATCAGCGTCTGGCGGACGTAGACCGAGACCATGTCGGCGCCGCCCAGCAGCGCGAGGCAGACCAGCGAGAGCGCCAGCGGATCGGGGAAGCGATAGGAGATGCCGAACAGGATGGTCGCCGCCCCGAACACCGCCACCGCGACGAGCAGCTTGAGCCCGACGTTGAAATGGAGCGGCCAGCGGCTCAACCAGATCGCCACCACCGCCGCCCCGATCGCCGGCGCCGCGCGGAGATGGCCTAGCCCTGATGCCCCGACATGGAGGATGTCGCGCGCATAGATGGGCAGCATCGCCGTCGCACCGCCGAGCAGCACCGCGAACAGGTCGAGCGAGATCGCGCCGAGCACCAGCCGATTGCGCTTCAGGTAGGAAATCCCCTCCAGCATCTGCCCCCAGGGATGCTGCGACCCGGTGACGACGGCGCGCGGCACCGGGCCGATCCGCATCAGCATGACGGTGGCGAGGGCGAGCAGGCCGGCGCTGACCGCATAAGCGAGCGGCGCGTGGATCGCGTAGAGATAGCCCCCGAGCGGCGGTCCGGCGATCGCGCCGACCTGCCAGGCGAAGGAGCTGACCGCGATCGCGGCGGGAAGCACTTCCTTCGGCACCAGATTGGGCGCCAGCGCCTGGAGCGCCGGCCCGGCGAAGGCGCGCGCGACACCGAGCAGCGCGGCGATCACGAACAGCGCCGGAAGGTTGACGGCGTCGAACCAGGTCAGCAGCGCCAGCGCTGCGGCACACAGCATTTCCAGTGCGGCGGTGCTGCGCGCGATCCAGCGCCGGTCGATCCGGTCGGCCACCAGCCCCGTCACGAGCGTCAGCAGCATCAGCGGCAGGAACTGGACGAGGCCGATCAGACCGAGCTGCAACGCCGCCTCGCGCGGAGGCATCGTCCGCCGGGCGACGTCGTAGACCTGCCAGCCGATGATAACGACCATGCCGTTGAGCGCGAGCGTCGAGGCGAAACGGGCCAGCCAGTAGGAGCGATAGGCCGGGATCGAGAGAGGGTGCGCGCTCTTCGCCATTACCTTCCTCTAGGCGGTCGGCCGGGCCTCCCGCAACCGCCCATCGCAGGGACGCGGACAATTTCTACCTAAGTGGTAGATATATATTCTCAGGCCGGGCTGACGAAGCTGTCGAGCACCCGCTTACGGCCGGCATGCTCGAAGTCGATCTCGAGCTTGTTGCCCTCGATCTCGGCCACCGCGCCATAGCCGAACTTGGTGTGGAAGACGCGCTGGCCGAGCGCGATGTCCTTGCGCGGCGGCTGCGCGAAGCTGACCGCCGAGGCGCGCGCCTCGACGACCCGCGACCCGGCCTGCGGGCTGCCGAGGCCACCCGCCGCGGTCGCGCGCTGCCAGCCGGGGCCCCGGCCTTGCGACCGGCCGACATGGGCGAAGGGATCGGCATGTTCGGACCATTGCGCGCGCCACAGCGATTCGCCGCCCGACATGGTCGTCTCGGTCTCGATATGCTGGTCGGGCAGCTCGGCGACGAAGCGCGACGGGATCGAGGAGGTCCACTGGCCGTAGATGCGGCGGTTGGCGGCATGGATGATCGTGCAACGCCGGCGCGCGCGGGTGATCGCGACATAGCCGAGCCGCCGCTCCTCCTCGAGGCTGGCGAGCCCGCCTTCGTCGAGCGACCGCTGCGACGGGAATACGCCTTCCTCCCAGCCGGGCAGGAACACGGTGTCGAACTCCAGCCCCTTGGCGGCGTGGATCGTCATCACCGTCACCTTGGCGGCCTCCGCCTCGGCGTCGTTGTCCATCACCAGGCTGACATGTTCAAGGAAGTCGCCCAGCGTCGCATAGTCCTCCATCGCGCGGGCGAGCTCGTTGAGGTTCTCCAGCCGGCCCTCGGCCTCGGTCGACTTCTCGTTCTGAAGCATCGCGACATAGCCCGACTCCTCCAGCACCTGCCGGGTCAGCTCGGGATGCGACAGTTGCGACAGCAGGTCGCGCCAACGGGCGATGTCGCCGACCAGGTTGCCGAGCGCGCGGCGCGCCTGCGGGGTCAGCTCGTCGGTGCCGAGGATGCGCGCGGCGGCCAGCGTCAGCGGAATCCCCTCGGCACGCGCGAGCTGGTGGAGCTTGGCGACCGCCTTGTCGCCCAGCCCGCGCTTGGGCGTGTTGACGATCCGTTCGAAGGCGAGGTCGTCGGCGGGCTGGCTGATCGTCCGCAGATAGGCGAGCGCGTCGCGGATCTCGGCACGTTCGTAGAAGCGGAAGCCGCCGACGATACGATAGGGCATGCCGATCGCGATGAAGCGGTCCTCGAACTCGCGGGTCTGGAACTGGGCGCGGACCAGGATCGCGACGTCGTCGAGCTTGCCGCCGCCACGCTCGTGCGCCTCGATCTCGTCGCCGACGCGGCGCGCCTCCTCGGGTCCGTCCCAGACGCCGACGATGCGAACCTTCTCGCCCTCGGCTTCCTCGGTCCACAGCGTCTTGCCGAGCCGCCCGCCATTATGCGCGATCAGCCCGCTCGCCGCCGCCAGGATGTGCGGGGTCGATCGGTAATTCTGTTCGAGCCGGATCACCGCCGCGCCGGGAAAATCGCGCTCGAACCGCAGGATGTTCGCCACCTCGGCGCCGCGCCACGAATAGATCGACTGGTCGTCGTCGCCGACGCAGCAGATGTTCTTGCGCTCCTGCGCGATCAGGCGGAGCCAGAGATATTGGGAGCTGTTGGTGTCCTGATATTCGTCGACCATCACATAGCGGAAGCGCTGCTGATAATCGGCGAGCACGTCGCGATGCGTCTTCAATATGGTCAGCATGTGGAGCAGCAGGTCGCCGAAGTCGCAGGCGTTCACCGCGCGCAGCCGTTCCTGATATTGCTGGTAGAGCTCCCCGCCGCGGCCGTTGGCGAACTGTTCCGCCTCGCCCGCGTCGATATCCGCCGGGGTCAGGCCGCGATTCTTCCAGCGGTCGATCAGCCCCGCGAGCTGGCGCGCGGGCCAGCGCTTCTCGTCGAGGTCGGCCGCTGCGAGCAACTGCTTGAGCAGGCGGAGCTGGTCGTCGGTGTCGAGGATGGTGAAGCTGGGGGTGAGGCCGACCAGCTCGGCATGGCGGCGCAGCATCCGCGCGGCGACCGAATGGAAGGTGCCGAGCCACGGCATCCCTTCGACCGCCTGACCGAGCAGCCGCCCGACCCGCTCGCGCATCTCGCGCGCCGCCTTGTTGGTGAAGGTGACCGCCAGGATCTCGGACGGCCAGGCCCGCCGCGTCGCGACGAGATGCGCCAGCCGCGCGGTCAGCGCCGCCGTCTTGCCGGTACCCGCGCCGGCGAGGACGAGGACCGGCCCCTCGGTGGTGAGCACCGCCTCGCGCTGCGGCGGGTTGAGGCCGCGCAGATAGGCGGGTTCGGGAACGGGGGCATCCTGAGTCACCCGCGAACAGTTAGGGAACAGCACGCGCCGGGGCAAGGCCCGGATCGGCGCGCGCCTTCCTCCACCGCAGAAAACCCCGGCCGGGGACGCACCGGCCGGGGCAGCGGAAGCGGGTTGGAGAAGCCCTTACGAGGCCTTCATATTGTTGCTGACGTTGTTGAACGTCGTGGAAAGCTGATTGCCCAGCGCCGTCATCGCGGTGATCGCCGCGACCGCGATCAGCGCCGCGATGAGGCCATATTCGATGGCGGTGGCGCCGCGGCTGTCGCGAAGGAGCTTCGTGAACTTGTGCATTCGGACCATCCTTTTGCCGTCCCGTACGACTTTGGTCTAAACCGCCCCGCCTTAAAGGCGCGTAACCCGCAAGGGTTAAGCCGCCGAAAACCAAGCTTTCCGACGAGCCTCCCGATCGGGCCCCGCTCCGCCGGTTAGACTAAGATCGAATGAAACGCCCACGCCGGTCCGGCCCGGCCGATTGAGCCGCGGGATCGCCGGCCCTATCTGGCGGGCCAAGGTCAAATGAGGATTTGCAGTCGATGGTCGAGCGTTTTCCCGGTCATGCCTATCTCGTCGCCGCGCTGATCGGCGCGGGCGCGCTGTGGCTCCTGGCGAGCCAGATCATCAGCATCTTCGTACCCTGAGAGCGGGCCGGCCGATAGGCGGCCCATGGATTCCCGCTTTCGCGGGAATGACGGAAAGATAGGGAAACTGGCAGAGTGTCTGGTGGGTCCGCCGCCCATCACACTAAACCGAATTAATGGCAGAAATCCGCGATCTCATGAGATCGTCTATTTTCAACTGCCCCCAAGAATGCCCCCAGATTATTTTCGTCGGCCGTCAGGGACGCGGGCTCACCGAATCGTACTTACGCTTCAACCAATGCTCCATGCCCCCGCCGGAGCCTGAACCCTCGACCGGCTTTCCGATCGATTCTAGGTAGCGCTGGCGGATCGCATCTGCCTCCTCGGGCGGAAGTTGATCATCGACGCGAGGCGCCGCCTGTAGCTGCGCCTCTATCACCGACCGAGCCGAGCCGATCGGCGGTGCGGCTGGCTGAACGGCCGCCGAGGCAAAGATCACCAAGGTCAACATGGCTAGTTCCCCCTTGTGCAACCGGCGCGACGCCCCCGCCCGCCGGTCGGCCATCCGAATATCGCAGTAGCCGCCTTGCCGATATCGGGGAAACTACAGCCCATGATCAGGCCGCCCAAGCTTCCGCCGGGTCGAACGGCTGAGCCGCATCGCCGTCAATTGTCGGGTCGTCCCCTTCCATGTTGATCAGGATCACCAGGCCGAGCGTGGCGCCTTCGAGGTGCGCGCCCTTCACGCGCTCGACGACCGCGCGGACATCATAGCCCCGGTCGATCTTGCTGCCGATCCAACTGGCGTGCTCGGCGGCGAGATAGCCGAGTTGAACGCCTCGGCAGGAGAAGATCGCGACGGCGGCCGGATCATATTCATTGGCCGGCTCGCGGATGAGGTTGACGCGCTCGCCGCGCGCGCAACGGCGCAGCTCGTCCTGCCGGCTGGACCCGTCGGCATTCGGATATCGCTCGCCCCGCGCCGCCAGCCGGAAGTCGTTCCACCCCATTTCTCACCCCTCCAAATTTGAGAACAAAATCGGAACATCGTATGAAGGGGCCGCTTCGAGTCGGGCAAGAGCGATTCAGTCCGATCCGGATAAACCCCTATGGAGGCACCATGGCCGACCTATCTTCCCGCCAGCCGTTCGGCGCCTGGCTGCTGAAGCAGCACGATCGCCCCGGCTTCATAGGCGCGCTCGCGAAGGGCATGCGCGCTGATCGAACCTTTCCCCGCAACGGCAGCGTCGACGACGTGCGCAAGCACCTGTCGACGATCAGGGCCGAGGGCGACGCCTTCGAGGCCCTGGACGACGCCGAAACCGATTGGCTCTGCCATTGAGCGCGATCCCCTGCCCCGACACCGTGCGGCGGACGGTGGTGCGGCTGGTGCGCGATCAGGGCCTCGATCTCGCCTCAGTGTCGCGGATGATCGGGCGCAATGACGCCTATCTGCAGCAGTTCGTGAAGCGTGGGACGCCGCGGCGCCTGCCCGAGCAGGAGCGGCTGCACCTGGCTATCGCGCTCAACGTCGACGAGCGCGAGCTGGGCGCGCGAGATCCATGGGCACCGCCCGTTAACCGAGCGGGGCTATTGTCCGAATCGGTCGGGTCGTGAGAGCGTGGCCGCAATAGGAGGGGCTATGATGGAAGGTGCCGCATTCGATCCGGGCTTAACCGGCGGCGAGGTGGTCGACCTCGCGAGAGACGTCATGCTTGCCTATGGCGATCTATCGAAAGGCTTCGTTATGGCCATGGTGAGAAAGACCGCCGTCGATGCCGACCCGGTCGCCCGCGATTTGTGGCTCGCGGTCGCGGATATCGTCTGGACGCTCGATCCCGTGCCTAGCGCCGGGTGCCCTGCCGAACTGGCGGACGAGATCAGACTGCACTGATCGCCACCCAAATAGCGCGAGTCATGCCCATAGGATTCGCTCGGTTTTCCGTCGGAAATCTGCGGGTTTTGGTCGAGTCGCTCAGCAAGCATTCGCGACGCGATTGGGGTGCCGGCTGGTCGAGAGAAATCGGATCGCGGAGGATAGAAAGCGGCGGATTTCAGAGCTTTTTCAGTCGAGATAACCCGGCCGGCTGAAGGGGCTCTTGAGTGGAGCGGCCCGACGGGCTCCCACCGTCCTCACACCCCTTGGAAGGGGCTCGTCGTCTGGACGGGCCGCACGATCCTGCTGCCCCTGCTGCCGGCGAACTGCAACAGGGAAAAGGTAACCGCCGGTTACCTTTTCGGGTCGGACCGAAGTTCGACGCATCCCCGCCGCTTGGCGCATCCATCCTAAGGTGAGATTTGCTCACCATAATCAGGCTTCGGGAACGGCAGCGCGGGGTATCGGCATGCCTTCGCGAACCGGGGCTTCAGGAACCGCAGATATCGAAACTGCCGCAGCTTGTGCATGGTCGCCCGGTCGCGGTTCGCGCGCAGGTGCGCGGCGCGCGGACCGATCGACTTGCCGTTCGTCATGAGGCTGTCGTGATACCAATCCCCGTCCAGTTCCCAGAAGCGGCCCAGATGCTCGCCATGGAAGGTGAAGCCAGCCGCCTGATAGACCGTGCCGAACAGGCCGCAGCGCTCGTCGGCGAATGACTGTATCCATTTGACCGCTGGCCGGATGCGGCGGATCAGCCGGATCGAGAAGGCAAGCGCCCGGCTTTCGCTGTTGCGCGGCGCGCTGTCCGCCAGCCACATGCGATTGAGCTCAAGATATTCGGTCATGAGCGTGCCGGTGACGACGCTCCCAGCCGAAGCCGGATTCATCGCATAGCCGTATTGCAGCACGCCTTCGAAGCGCCCGCCGACAAAGACGCCAAGGTGCAGCGTCGAGGCCGAATAGACGCGGCGGCTGTAGTGGTTGGCGATGATGGTCGCGTTCGCCAGCGCGCGGTCAATGACGGCGACATAGAAGCCCGCCTCGCCGAAGCCGATGGCCTCGCGCTTGCCGAGCGCGTCGCCTGCCTGGTCAAAGATATATCCGGCGCATTCGCCGGCAGTGCCGCCGATCGGGATGATCGGCGCATTCAACGTCGTGTGAGACTCCATGGGGGTTTGGCCCTAGATGGTCCCGCCCGGTGCACGGGTGCGGGATCGTAGCGGCTGGCCGGCCGCGCGTGACGAGGTGCTAAGGCTCGTCGGTTTCCGGGTTGCAGCCCGGAACCCCCGCCCGGCTGAGTTTTACGGGAAAGTCGTAAAACTACCGTGCGGACGTGTCTTCAGATAGGCTCTGGATCAGGGGCGGCCCGCGAAAAGGACCCGCTCTCCCACACTAGCTGTATGCCTGATCGTCAGTCGATGGTCAAGAAAAATGTATGGTGATACCATACTTTTCTGTTGCACGGCCCGCCCCTTCGTGTATGGTGTGAGCATACAGGGAGGAACGGCGATGCAGATTATATCGGTTCGGGACAAGCGGGTTAAGGCTTTGGTCGAGGATGACACCCTGACGGCGGTTCGCGGCTTCACCGCTCTTGAAGTCCGCAAGATCGCCGAGATGATCGTTGCCATCCGCGTGATGACCGACCCGGCCCAACTCGCCGCCTTCCCCGCATGGCGCGCCCATGAACTGAAAGGCCAGCGGGCCGGGACGTGGAGCCTGACCGTCACCCGGAACTACCGCCTTACCTTCCTCGTCGACATCGAGGCGCAGACCGTCGCGGTGATGGATTACGAGGACTATCATTGAGGGGCCGCGAGCCCCTCAATTGCTGTCTTGCCGCACCATACATTTCCACTTGCAATATGTATTGCGATGCCATACACCTGCTAGGGTGGAGGAGTGACATCATGTCCAAGCGCAACCCTGACGAATTCAAGATCACCGACCCGGCGGAAATGCTGGTGACGAAGCAGCCGCCGATCGACAAGCACCCCGGCGTCTTTCTGCGCGAAACCATCCTGCCCCAATGGGGTTTGAACGTCGCGGAGGCGGCGCGCCGGCTTGGCGTCAACCGGCCGAACCTCCACAACGTCCTTCAGGGCAAGGCGGACGTGTCGCGTGATCTCGCCTATAAGCTCGGCGCGCTGATGCGTGACGAGGTCGCCGACCTCCTGATCGCCCACCAGCTCCAGTATGATCTCGCGCGCGAGCGGGAGAAGCGGGAGGCGTTCAAGGCGACGATCGAGCGCATGCAGCCGGTCGCGCAGAGTGAAGACGCATGATCGCCGCTGAAGCCCTTCAGGAGCATATCGACGAACTGCGCGCAGCTTGGATGAAGTTGGCGCGCAGGATGCCACATCCGGTTGGGCAATGGCCTGCCCATTGGTTGATGACGCCCGATTTCGCCTGGGATCTGCGTCGGTGGGCATGGGCGGACGGCGATTTTCTCACACCAGACTTGCGTGATGAAGGAGGTTGGCGCTTGCTGGGATTGCGGATCGAAACCGGTTCCCCGGCTCAGGGGGCGCTTTGGGAATTGATCACTCCGTCTAGATAACGCGCCGTGACGCGCGTGTACCCCTCGACCGGGCTCTTGCTGACGCCCAGCACCTCGACCGGCTGGCCGGCGACCGTCCCGGCGGCGTCATAGGCGCCGCGGACGCTCGGCTTGCGGATCGCCACGATGGTGGTGCGATCCTCGGCCATGGGCGACACGCCAGCCGGACCGGTGAAGAAGGAGAAGGCGACCTCGAAGCGGCCGCCAGCGGCGATATCGTCCGTCATTTCTGCACGATCCTTATGAGATAGGTCTTCTTCCGCTTCCGCGACGGAACCGAGTTCGTCCTGATCCTGCCCCGGACCGGAAATGCGGTGCCGCCTCCGTCGAACATCGGGTCTTGCTGCATCGCCTCGGTCACCTTCAGCCACAGCATGACCGCCGTATTGTCGCGCATATCGGGGCGACCGGTGATCAGGTGATGATCGCGGCCGTCCCCGGTCATGATGATCACGCCCGCTTCGATCGCCTCAGGCGACAACTCCAGTTCGTAGCTTTCGACCTGCTCGTATTCCTCGAGCAGCAGCCAGAACGGGGCGATCCACTCCATCTCCTCGGCTGGGTCCATGGTTTCGGGCCACGGCGTGGCGGTCGACGGCGTTGCCATATCCCTATCCTTATTGAGCGATGCGGTTGGAGAGGCGGGAGAAGCCCGAAAGGGCGATGCGGCTGCTCGGCGTGACCAGGCTGATGCCGGTCTCGCCCGAGCCCGCCGCGACGTCGTCCCCCTCGACGATCGCGGCGGTGCCCTGCACCTTCACCCGGCCGGTGCCGGCGACGGCGTCGCTCGCCTCGATGGGCGCACCGGTACCTGTGATCGGCTTGGTGAAGGCTTGGAGGATCGCGTTCGGCAGGCGCTGGCTGAAGTAGCGGATTCGGCGGATATGGCCGTTGAAGATGAAGTTGCCGTTCCGGTTACCAATGCCCAGCCGGTCCAGCCCGATGGGGACGGCGCCGGCCGCATCCGTCACTGGCGCCCCACCGTCGAGCACCGAGGCGAAATCGTCGACCTTATAGGCCGTCGCCAGCCTGCGAACGACGCCCATCGTCGGCGTTGAATGCGCCAGCGCAGCCACCAGCGCTCCGCCCGAGGTATACTGCGAGCGTGTGGTGACGGCGTCCGTCAGCCGCAGCTCGATCAGGTTGTTGTTTCCCCCGTCCGAAGCGGTCAGAAGCATGTTTTGCGCCGTGTAGCCCAGCGCCTCGAAGTCGACGACTATCGTTCCCTCGTCAGGGTTGAACCAGCCGGTGAAGTTCGGCCCCGAAGCGACCGGCTGCTCGGGCGCGCGCGTTGCCGCGCTGGCGCCCGTAGGAATGTAGGAGGTGGGGAAGGATCCTTGCTCAAACTGCCAGCCGCTGGTCGAGAAGCCCCGCCCGCTGTTGCCGCCATATTTGATGACGCCCGCATAGGCATTATCGGAAGCTGCGGCCGCGCTGAACCAGACGCGATATAGACCGCCGCCATAATCCTCGATCGTGTAAAGCGACGGACTCGTCACGGACCCGCCGACATTCAGGACGAAATCGTTGAGGGGGTTGTTCGTGCCGGCCGACCCGAACACGGGCGGCCCGCCATCGTCCATCCTGACGAAGATAGAGAAGGTGTAGATCGTGCCTGCGACCGTCGGCACCGTCTTATAGGCATACACCGTCGTTGCCGGCACAAGCTGCAGCGACAGGCCGGTGCCACAGAATAGACCGGCAAATGGAACGGCGGTGACTGAGCTGCGCGTCGGAGCGTCGGCGACCCCGTTCACGAATTCGCTCTGGGTCGCGATATTCGACCGCGTCTCCTCGTTCAATTCGCCGCGCGCTTCCAGCGTCCGCGGATTATAGTTGAAGCGCGGGCCGTGATAGGCTGCGGTGGTCGTCATCAGATAGGCGCGCGCCGAACCCTGATATCCGACCGGCTCCAGCTGCGCGCCCCACAAATAGACGCCAGAGGTGCCGTCGCCGGCATAGGAGGGCGCGTTGTCGGCCGCGCAACAGAAGATGGCGTTATAGCCGGACGTCTGGCGCAGCCCCTTCAGCGAGCAGCGATAGAAGCCGTTCGCGGCTGGCGTGATCGTCGCGACAGCGCCGGTACCAGTCACGGTGCCAACCGTACCGGTCGCGACGTTGAAATAGGCCGCGTTCGCGGTGCTCAGATTGAGGCCGATCCAGTCGCGCCCTGCGGGCTTCGCATAGACGGTCAGGACTTCGTACAGCCCGACGGTCCCGACGTTCTGTTGCACATAATGGGTACTGCTGCTCGCCGCCTCTACCAACTTGTCGGCGGTCGTCTTCCCGTCCGGCGCTATCGTAGCGTCCGCGACGACGGTCAGGTTGCCCTTGACCCAGGTGCCGATATCAAACTCTTGGGAGCGCGCGAACAGGTTCGCTGGCGCGAAAGCGATCTTGCCGGTCTCGTCGACCAGCGTCGCAATGCTCGCCCGCGAAAAGGTGATCTCCGGCGGCAGTGCACCGAGACGAAAATCCCAATCGATCGCCGGCACATAGGTGCTGCCGCCGGCCACGGAATCGGCGGCCTCGATGATATTGGCGTTGCCCGTAATCGCCACCATTGCCCGCCCTCCCGCTTTAATAGGAAAAGCCGGCGAGCAATGCCCGCCGGCCGGCCGATCAGTTGGCCGAGGTCAGCGAGAAGCTGCCGATCGTGACTTCCTGCCCAGCGGTGATGGAGACGCTGTCGAGCGTCATGTCGCCACCACCGCCGGTCAGGGTGAACGTCCCCTGGATACCGCAGGTCGTGCCGTCCGAGCTGAAGATCGTCCAATAGCCAGCCGTGCCGGTCGCATCGGCGGTTGTGTCGGTCCAGGTGCCCAGCTTCGCCTTGCTGCCGCCGGAGGCGGCGGCCATCCAGTCGGCCGGGAGCGAGATCGTCGCCAGCACCGTGCCGGTGCGCGTGTCGGCGCAGGTCGCCGGCTTGGAGCCGGTGTAGACCTTAAGGATCGCCGAAGCGCCGATCGTCGATTCGACAGCATCAAGGCGGGCGTTCTTGACCGCCGTCGAATAATTCATGGCCGCCGGCGAGGGCGTCATCGGGATGATGAGCAGCGCCGCCGCGGCGATCAACGCGCATAGGTTCTTGATCCGCTTCATGTCGGTTCTCCAATGTCGATGATGGTGGTGGCCCGCCCGCGTCGGGCCCGAAGATCAGCGGGAAGCAGCCCGGTCGGGGGCTTCGTTCGGCGGGTCGCAGTCCGGCGTCGGAACGCCGAGATCGCGGAACCATCGGCAGATGCGGCCGACCTGCGCCCAGCCGCGCCGCCCCCAGCTTGCATGCGCAATGTCGTATTCGTCGAGTGCGGCGCCGCTGTCGTTGAGCACCGCGTTCATGTCGAGCTGAGGCTCGGCCTCGACGACCAGGTCAGCAGCCGGGGGCGCCTTCAAGCCCGCGCTCGCGGGCCTGTCGGAGCAGGATGGCGCAAGCACGAGCGCGCTGGCGATCAGACAGGCCAGCAGCAGGGAGGGCGGCGACGGCCGCGCGTTCAGCGTCTTCATCGGCTTGGTTCCTCTTCTGGTCGGAGATCCGCGTGTCGGCCGCATTGGCATCGGCCTGGCGCACGGCGGGCGCGAGCCGCGCGGCTTGATCGGCATCATGGGCAGCGATCAGCCGGCGATCGTAGGAGCACTTGGCGAGCACCAGCAGGGCAACCAGGGCACATATTGCACCGGCTGCGACGATGGCGCGGGCGAAGCGATCGGGAACGCCCGCGCGTACCGCGAGCGAGGCGAGAAATTTGAGCATGGCAGGGACTCCGATCAGGGCGTCGCGGCAGGCAGCGCCGGGTTGGACACGATGCCCAGACCGAAGATATCGACCGAGCCGGAGACGGGCACGTTCGCGAAGAACGGGAACTGCACCTGTAGTTGCAGCGTCGACGGGGCCGAGGACTGGATGATGCTCGTCGGATAATAGGGCGTAATCCGGCCTGTCGCATGAACGAGCGCGTCGGCGTTTGACGCAGGCACACCGATGCCGCCCATGTTCGCCCCCGGTCCCGCAATGCGCAGGTTGAGGCCGTTGACGTCGGTGAAATAGAGGTCCGCGTCGATCATGATCGGGACCGTGTAATCATAGTTCGGTAGCGAGCTGACGGTGATGGACGCATCGACGGCCAAGGTGCCCGCCGACGTCGGCGTGCCGCTGAAGGTGAGCCGCGTCGCCATGAGGTCGCTTCGCCCATAGAGGTCGATGGCCGGCTGATACGGCACCTGCGAGATCGCCACCGCCATCGTGCCGGACATTGTGCCGGTCAGCTTGGGATAGACGCCGAACAGCTTGGCCGAGGGCCAGTTGGCCGTCCCCGTGACGCCGCCGCCGCCGCTCGCGGTGATCTGGCCGGAGACGCCGCCCGTATCCTCGAAGCGACCCTGCCGAAGCAGCAAATTGCCACGAATGGCGCGCGGTGCGGTGCCGGTCGGCGACGAGGGGTTGGCATAGGCGTCGCCCGCGCCGATGCTCAGGCTCTTTTCGCGCGGCCGGCAAATCTTCGCCAGGACGTCGGCCAGCGGCTTCGCCATCTGCCAGGCGCCATAGGCGCTCTCATGGAGCGCGGGGTTGTCGTACATCACCGCGCCCGGCGCCTGGGTGTTCTTGCCGAGCGATTCGTAGAGCACGCTCGTAGGGTCGATCAGACCCAGTTGGGTATCGCAGATGAACACGGCGCGATCGCTCTGGGCGAGCGCCCGCATGGCGCGGTTGGTGGCGATGAACTGCGCCGCCTGACCAGCCGTGAGGCTCGCACGCGGGTCGATCGTCATCAGGATCAGGTAGGCAGCGCCGGCCGCCTTGTAGGAGGCCCATGCCTTACGGATGTTGGCGATGATCGAGTTCGCCCCGTTGTCGTTGGTCACCGTCAGGTCGTTCGTGCCGATCTTCAGGATGACAACCGGGTTATGGCCCATGGCGGCAATCGCGGCGATGCGCGCCGCGGCGGTCGCCAGGCGAGCGCCGGAGGTCAGGCCCGTCGTCGAGCTCGCGCCGTCGCTCGTCGACGAGCCAATCGCCAGGTTGTCGGCGGCCGGGTCGAAGATGAGATCGAGCGGATTACGCGCGAGCGCCCAGAACAGCGCCGACCGCGAGTTGTAGGCGGCGACGAGTTGGCCCTTGCTGTCGCCCTCGACCATGAGGTGGATCGGCTTGTTGATCTGGCCGATCTGAGCGCCCAGCGCCGCGTCGGCGGCGTAGAGCTCGTCGAAGTTGCTGTTCGTCTTGCCGAAGGCCGCCCGGAGGTTGTCGCCGGTACCGTCGTTCGCAGCCGCGCCGATGTTGATGGTCTGCTTTGCCATTAGGCCATGTCCCCGGTCAGAGTGGTGTTGTCGGCCGTGACGCTCGTCCGGTCCGCGCTGGTGCCGTCATCGTTCAAGATGATGCCGGTCGCGGTCCTGGTTCCAACGCCGGTCACGGTGAGGGTCAGGAGATAGCTTTCGTCGAACTCGGGCAGCAGGTCGCCCTGAATGCTCCAACTGATCGTCTTGGTGGTCTCGCCGGGGCCGAAGGTTCCCGACCCCGAGGGGAAGACGCCGCCGGCGAAGTCGCTGGCGTTCGCGGGGCGAACGCCCGTACCGCTGATCGACCAGTTGAAGGCATAGGAACCGTTGGAGCCGTTGCGGTTGAGCGTGGCCGTCGCGGTGCGACCGACCGTGCCGGTGTTGCCCTCGGTCGCCGGGGCAATGGCCGATAGTGATATGCTCGGCGGGTTGGCGGGCAGGTCCGCCTGGTTGACGCGCACGATCTCCTTGCAGAGCTCGAAGGTCGGCGAGACGGTCAACGCGCTGTCTGCGCCGTCGACGTTCTCTGGCCAGCCGAACGCCTTGCCCTGAGAATAGCGGATCGCACCGCTCGGATAGATGGTCCGGGAGGCGAAGAGATCATTGTTCTTCGGGTCGGCCGCGATGCGGAACAGCGCCTGGCCGGCGTCCTCATCATCGAGCAGCATGTTAGGCTGCAGCGTGCCGTAGTCAGCGCCGCCCTTGTGCTTCTGCTTCGCACCGATCAGCGGCTGAAATTCGATCTTTGCCGATACCGGCCCGATCGCGCCGAGCTTCTCGATACCACCGACCTCGATCCACGGCAGCAAGGCGTAATCGGCGGCAGTTTCGCCCGCTGGCAGCGTGGCGGACAGGGCGAACGTCGTGCCCGAGGCGCTTCCCATGGTGATGCTCCTCAGCGGTCGAGAATGAAGGCGTTGGGGTCGCGCCGATGCGGGGCCATGATCTTCGGGCAGGCCTCGTAGGCATGGTCGCGCCCGCCGCAATATGTGCAGCGCAGGTGGAGGCGAGCGGAGGAGCCGCCCCACGTCTTTGGACAGAGGCGGAGCTGATGGCGGCTGCTACCGCAATATGAACACCTCACGGCTCATCCCTGCCGCCGATGCTACCGCCGATGCCGCCCGGTCCGTTGAAGTTGATCCGGGCGCCGAGCAGCGTCACGACCATGGCGACGAACGACAGGCCGAGCACGATCAGCAGGCCCGTGATCGCATGGTCCTTGAGGTCCAGCAGGCGCAGGACGATCGTTGTGCAGTCCTCGGCAACGGGCCGCGTGCCCGCCATCTTCGCCGCGTTGATCGGAACCACACACCACCGCGCGGGAGTGAGGCCGTAGAGCTGCCAGACCAGCGTCGCGCCCATGGCGAGCGCGCCGATCAGGATAACCCAGACCGTCCAGCGGAACGGCCGATCGTGGCCGCTCATGCCCCGAACCTCACCCACCAGCCCTCGGAATGTCCGGGCGTGAAGTAGTCGGAGCGGTTGTCCCAGCCCTTCAGGTACATGGCGTCCGACGGCCGGCGGAGAACGAGATCCTCGTAATATTCCTCGCGCATCGCCCACCAGGCGCCGGCCAGGAACTCCTCGCCGCGCCCGAGGCGCTTGGCGAAGGCCTTGGCGGTCTCGCCCCCGACGCCGATCTTGCCGTCGATGCCGCAGTCGAGAAGATCCTGCATCCGCTTGATCGCCGGCACGGGCCCGGCGCCCCAGCCGAAATCGAGCAGCGAAGCGGTCACGCGGGACCATGCGAGCCGGTCGAGCCCGACATCGGAATAGAACAGCTTCTTCGCTACCGCGCAGGCCTCGGCGAACGGCAGGCGCTCGATGTCCGCCATCGTCAGCGTCTCGACACGGATGCCGCGATAGGCCGCCAGAGTGCGGCCAGTGACGCCATAGTTGGAGCCGAGGAGCACGCCGACACCCTTCTGGCCGGTGCTCCAGTTGCCCGCATCGTTGGGGTGGCGAGACATACCTCCCTCCCATCGCCGAATATAGTCGGCGACGAACTGGTCGACGTTCATCATTGTCCAGCTTCCTCGATATCGCGAGCCACGCGTTGTGCGCTGGTGGCTGCCTGGGCCGAGTTGCGAAGGTCGCCGATCTCGGGGCGCATGCGACGCAGGAAGGCCTTGGCACGACGCTCTGCCGCCCGGCGCTCGGCCTCGCCCTCGGCGTGCAGGAGCGCGTGGATATGGTCGAGCGCCTCGTCCAAGTGCGCGACCCGAGCGATGATTGGTCGCAGCTCGGCGAGCTCGCTGCGCAGCGCCGCGCCCCACTCGCCCGCCGCGTCGAGCAGGTCGAACGTCAGCTTGTCGCGCCGCGCTTCGAGGCGCGCGTCTGCCTCGCGGTCATCGCGCCGCATCTCGGTGCGCGATTTCCACCAGGCCGCCACGCCCTGGAAGATGAGCGTTCCCCCGCCGCCGCTGGCTGCGGCCACGACAAGTTCGACGGCGCCGGTCACGCGCCGCCCCATTCAGTGGAGCGCATATATCCCCCTGGGAGTGTGGCCCGACTGGCGGGCGGATGATTAGCGTCGAGATCGGCCGTCAGGCCGGATATCCCGCCTCGATGTCGACCGCGAATACGGCCTCGGCGGTGTCGGCCGCCTGGATGGCGTCGCGGATCGCGGCCGCGGCCTCCTGACAAGCGTTGAGGTGCTTCTGGACCGCGCGGTGCATGGCGATCATCGCACGCGCATCATGCGTGACGACCATGTCGTCGGCCATGGTGAAGCCAACGATGAACGGCTCATCGGAAGCGAGCGCGGCGAGTGCGTCGGTGGCATAGCCGGTGATCTTGCTCTGGCTGTTCGGATCGGTGTCGACCCGCCCGAGCATGGTTGCGCAGCCGCCTTCGGCGCGGCGCTGGCGGATATCCTTGGCGCGGGCCCAGACGATCGCGCGGGCCTCCTCGATCGGTAGCGGCTCGGTTAGCCAGATACGATGCGGCACTGACGTCCCGGCGAGCGACGAGCCGAGAACGCGCACATGCTCCGCAGGTGCTTCGGGCTCGACGATCTCGACCAGACCGACCTCGGCGCGCATGTCTGCCGTGACCTGGTCGGGCCAGCCCGCCGCAAACTGGATCATGTCCAGACCTTCGCCGATCGTGAACGAACCGTCGATTTCATGCCAGCCGGTGGCGTCTTTGTGGGCGTACCGCATCAGATCCTCAGCAGTTCGATGATGTAGGCGTCGTAGGAGCCTCCGGCCGTGTCCCAGCCGAAGCTGAAGCCCTGACCGTCGTAGAGAGGCGCGTTGGGCTGGAGCCGGTCGTAGGCGAGCAGCTGCGTCGCAACGTTCGGGTTTTCGGCGCCGTTATAGAAGGTGCGGGTTCCCCACGAGTTGAACCCGCTAGGAAGGGTCGGCTCTACCTCGGTGAAGTTGGCCCCGACCGAGACGGTGGCAAGCAGTAGTCCCGCATGCGACGGCCCGCGCGAAAAGCCGGACGTCGACATGCTGGTGCGGGCGCCGCTGGTCCCCGTTGCCTTGGCCAGAGATAGTGCATTGACGCCACGATAGACCGCGACATTGCCGCCGCGGCCGAAGGTCACGCCTGATCCGATGTCGCCGGCGGCCAGTATCTTGCTGCTGATGGCGGTGGCACCCAGCCTTGTCCAACCACCCGCAGCGCTGGAACCGGCGAGGTAGAAAGAGCCGAGGCCGATCGCGAAGTCGCCGGCCCGTGCCCCGATCGACGCAAGCGCCGCGCTGGGAACGGCGTTGTCGCCGGCCGACAGTGTGCCGATCCGGCGCGCATTGATCGCGGAGGGCGTCAGGAGGCCGCTCGCGAAGGGGAACATCAGCCGGCCACCTCGCCCTTGCCGAAGCCCATGGTCACCGTCAGGTCGTCGTTGACGATGCCGGTGAACTTGTCGACGGCGTTGGCGGTGGTGCTCAGTTGGGGCACGACGCCGAAGAAGCGCAGCGCCGCCGCATAGGCGAGCGCGCGATTGCCGGTACCGTCCTGCCGCACTTCCAGCGTGAAGCTTTGCCCGGGCCGTCCGCCGGTCACGTTGAGCACGGCCGGGCCGGTCAGGGTCGTCTTGAAGTTCACGCCGGCCGTCAGGTCGAGGGCGATCGTCGAGGCATAGGGCACCGTCACCCAGGCAACCGCGTCGATCAGCGACTTGGGCGTCAGCATCGCCTCGACCGAGGTGCCGGCGCGGACGTCGGCCGCGCTGGCTGCCGGACTCAGCACCACTGGGGCGGACGGCCCGATATTCCAGTCGGTGAACGATCCGCTCCCGAGCGTCTTGCCAACCGCAATCGCTAGTTCGCCGGTCGCCGCGTTGTAGGAGGCGACCTGCCCATGCATCCAGACCCCGGTCGCGCCGGTGGCGGCGGCCAGGACGTACATGTTGGCGCGGAAGCTCTTGCCCGTCTCGACGAAGAAAGTCTTCGTGCCGGTGCCGACAGTGACGTTGGTGGTGCTGTGGCCGTTGACCGCCGGCGCGTTCATCGCGCTTGCTGCCGCATCGATCGCGGCGGCGAGCGCCGCGTTCAACTGGTCGACCAGCGTCAGCAACTGGCTGACGAACAGCACCAGCCAGAGGAGGAAAGCCTCCATCTTGGATGAAAAGGCGGCGCGGCCCTCCGACCGCAACGGCGGGTCGGGCGGCGCGGTCAGCGTCGTCATAATGGTCTCCGATCAGGTGAGGCTGCGCAGCGTCCAGCTGAAATAGCTGACGTTCTCGGATGCGAACGAAAACTCGAAGGTCCGCATGAAGCCGAAGACGGTCAGCGTGTCATACTGGCCTTCGACGATCCAGATGGACGCCTTCGCGCGCTGTGCGACGACGGCCTGGTACATCGCATCGGCTTCGCTCGTGTCGATCAGCGATTGGCCCTGCAGCGTCCGCGCGAAGGGCCGCTCGTCGATGGTGATGTTACCGTAATCGTCCTCGCGCACCTTGCTGAAATCATTGCCGCCCAGCTTCACGCCGGCCTCGGTCGTGCCCATGTCGAGCTGCCGCCCGATCCCCAGCGTGCCGCAACCGACCGGACCTCCCGCGTCCGCGCCAAGCAGCGTCACGGTCAGCACGCCGTCGCCATAGGCAGGGATATCGAGAAAGCGCAGGCTGGAGCGGATGCCGATCGGTTCGAAGAAATAGGTCCAGGCGTCGGTGATCGCCTGGCCGCCGGCATTGGTCGATTGGGTCTGGCTATAGACCACCGTGCCGTCGACCGTCATCTCAGCGGTCACCAATTCGGCATCCGTATCGAGAATGACCAGCGCGTCGATCGCGCCCGGCGTCAACACGATGACGATCTCGCCCGTACCAACGGTGGAGCTGCCGACGCTCTGGTCGAACATCGCCCAGGCATTGGTCGGGCCGAGATAGACCCACCAGACCGGCACCTTGCGATCGTCCAGCAGCGGATCATGTCCCGAGTTCGCATCCTGGAGCGATTCGAAGCGCTGATGCTCCCGGATCACCTTGTCGCCCTTGGCGTAGATGGTGGGGGCGTCCCAGGCCGGATGCTCCGTCTCGGCGACCGAACTGCTGGACAGGATCGCGTCGGTAACGTCGGTTGGTCGGATCAGCTTCATGCGGCCTCCACCACCGTCACCGCGAGCGTGCCCTCGCCCTCCTCGGACGCGCGCTGCAGCGTCGCGTCGATCCGGCCAGTGCTGCCGGCGATCGCCGCGAGCTGGGCCCGCATCGCTGCCCGGTCGTCGGCCATCTCCTGCCGCATCTGGACGATCTGAGCGCTCAGTTCGCTGGTCGACGTCGAGGCCGAAGCGGCAGCGGCAGCGGCCGACGCCTGCGCCATCCACTCGGCCGCCGCCGAACTGTTGTCGTTCGTGGCCGCCCGGGATGAGACCCCGCCGTTGATCATGTCATAGACCGATTGCAGGCTGTTCGCGGTAAGCGCCTGGATGCGGATCAGTTCCTGGCTGCTTGTCGCCTCGGCGGCGGCGGCTTCGAGCAGGCTCTTGGAGAGGCCCGGCAGGTTCTTCGCAGCATCGATGTCGCCGAGCCGGGCCGCCGCGACCGCCGCATTGAACGCGCCCTGAAGGCTGGCGAACGATCCGCCGGTCGCCCCCGCCGGGACTCCGCGGATGCGGTTGATCTCGTCGAGGATGCTGTCGCCGACCGAACTCCACGCGCTGGCAAGCTCCTTCGCCTTCTGGGCGGCTTCCTGGGCGGCGGCGATCTCGTCCTGCCGCGCCCATACCTGCTGCTGGAGCGCCTTCAGCTCGTCGGGGACGAGCGCCAGGTCGCGGGCCCGGAGCGCGGCGGTGTTCCCGTCGAGCTGGAGAAGCTGGCGCTCCAACTGGTCCCGCTGCTGGCTGATTGCGGCCTCGTCGCGCAGCGCCTGGATGCGATCGTAGAGGGCCCGGTTCGACGGATCGAGCGCATCGCGCTCCATCTGGCGAAGCGCGGCGGTGTTGCCCTCCGCCTCGTAAAGCTGCTTCTGAAGGTCGTTCGCTTCGCGCAGGATCGCGGCGGCCGAAGCCGCATTCTGCCCCGAATTGACGATCTGGGCGAACGCGGGCGCGATCTCCAGCAGCGTCGCGTACATCTGCTGCCCTGCGGCCGTGGTAAGGTCTTGGGCTTCGACCAGGGCGCGGAAGCTCGCGATGCTGTCCGGCATCGTGATGCCGAGGCTATTGAAGACCTTGCCCAGCTGCGCGGTGCGCGCGGCGGCCTGCTCGGCCTCACTGTAATAGGTCGAGAAATATGCGCCGACGGCATCTTGATAGGCGGAAGCACTCTCGAAATAGCCCGCTATCGCCATGCTGGCGTCGATGCCGAGCGACGTAGCCGACAAGCCGAGCTGCTCGAGCGAGGTGGTGACGACATCGACCGTGGAGGCGACCCGAACGAGGGTCTCGAAATAACCCTCCCCGACCTGCTGGAACTTCTCCAGGCCCGCGATGGCGAATTGCGCCATCTTGTCGGCCTCGGCGCCGAACACGGATTCCAGCTTTTCCTGGATTTCGTCGCCGGAAAGGCCCTTGAGGTCGATCTTCCCTATCGACACAACGAAGCTGTTGAGCCGGGCGGTGATGGTGTCGAGGTCCACACCCAGCGGCCCGGCGGCCATCTTGATGGCGTCGCCGAAGCTGGTCAGCAGCAGCCCGAATTGCTGCTGGATGGACTCATCGAGGTCGCCATACTTGGTCGAATATTTTGTGCCGGTGCTGACGCCGAGGAACTTCTTCGTCTTTTTGATGTCGGCATAGGTCTGCGCATCGAAGCCGACACTCGCGATATCGCCATAACTCTGTGAGCCGGCATAGATGCCGCTTCCGACGATGCTCGTCTTGGTGCCGAACAGGCCACCGAGCAGCTTCTGCGCGAAGCCCAGGATATCGCCGATCACCGGAATCTTCGACAGCAGCGGCCCGACGATGAGGCCGGGAAGGCCGCCGAGCACGAGGTTCGACAGCGTCTTGCCGATGACCGGGTTATAGCCCGTGTTCACGCCGGCCGAGGCGTTCGCGCCGATCCCGTCGGTTCCGCCCAGCCGAATGACAAGGTTCGTCAGACCGCCGATATTGGTCTCGATCGACTTGAGCGACGCGGCCATCTGGCGCGTGAATACGAGCGTCTCGCTATCGAGATCGCCGAGCAGGTCGAGCGAACGCTTTACGCTGTCTGATTTGGCCGAGGGATCGCCGAACACCGTGCCGGTGCCGCCGTTGGTCTGGGGCGCCGCGCCGGCGCTGCCGCCACCACTGAAGCCCAGCGACGCCATGACGCCGAGCATGGCGGCGACGGCGGGAAAAGCGAGCGGCCCGAGGGTCGCGAACATGCGCGCGGCACCGCCAGCAACGTCAACCGCAGTCCGGGCGAGCTGGACGACGGTCAGCGCCCGCTCGGCCGCAACCATGGCGCGATAGCCCTTGCTATTTTCGCCGAAGAATCCCTTCGCGGCGTCGGTGAGACCGATCAGCGACGACATCTGAAGATCGGCGGTCAGCTTGGCGCCGGCGGCTTGGCTGATCTGCTGGCTCTTGACCTGCTTGTCGATCTCATCCTGCCGGGCGCCATAGGTGCCGAGGATTTTGACCATGTCGCCCAGCGCAGCGCCGCCGCGGCCAAACGCCTTTGCGAGGCTGTCGCCGAGCGAATCCGCAAGGTCGGCGGCTAGACGCAACTGCTCGTTATACTGCGCGGTTTCGGCGTTCACCGTCTGCTGCTGGACCGCGATCTCCACCTGAGCCGCGACATAGGCAAACGCGTCGTCGATGTTCCAGCCCGCCCGCTGCGCTTCCTGCCACGCCTTCAGCGTGGCGAGCGCACGGACCCGCGCCTCGGTCGTGGCGTCGATCATGCGCTGCTCAAGCTGGAGCCGTTCAATCTCGTCGTTCGCGCTGGCCTGCGCGGATAGAAACTGTGCCGCGCGGGCCGCATCGGCGGCCCGATCGCGCGCCGCGCGTTGATCCTCTAGCGCCCTCGTCGCCTTCGCCGCCTCTGCGACAAGCCCCCGCTGCTGCGCGGCCTCGATTGCGGCGAGCAGCGGCAAATCGGCGATGCGATCACGCACGAGGTCGGCGGTGCGCTCCGCCGGCACCAGGCCGGCCGCGACCATCGCATTGACCTGTTCCTGCGCCAAGGCCCGCGCGCGAGTCGTCGCGGCGTCCTTCTCCCCGTCCGAGACGCGCTGCGCGATCGCTAGCCGGACCTGGCGGTCGACGGCCGCCTCGACATCAGCCTGCCGCTTGATCGCCTGACTTTCCGCCTTGACACGAGCCTCGGCGATGAGAGCCGCCGCATCTGACACGCCATACGCTTCCGCCAGCGCATAGAGGTTCCGAATCTGCGCTTCGGTCGCAGCCGCCTCGCGGGCGAGTTGGTCGGCGCGGCTGTTCGTCTTCGGCGTGCGATCCGCGATGATGTCCTTCGCCTTGGCGTCGAGACGGTCTCGCGCGGCCTGCTGGCTGTTCTTCGTCCAGTCGTCCGAGAACTTCTTCAGCCCGTCATTCCATTCCTTGCGGCTGTCGCTGAACGCCTTCGACCAAGCATCGCCTACCTTCTTCGCGGCGCCCGCAAAGGCGTTCTCCATCGGTGCGATCTGACCGAACAGGTCGACGCCGAGAAACTTGTTCGTCGCCTGGCCGAGGCCGTTCAGCTTCTCGATCGCGGCGTTGACGGCCTGGATGAAGATGTCGGCGAACGCCGCGGGAAGCTGATCCCAGGTCGCGACGAAGCCGCGATAGGTGCCCATGGCGACCGTGTAGAGGCCGCCGGTCAGGCCGAGGATCGTGTCCCAGAAATTGGCGGTGAACCCCTTGATGAAGCTCCACACTTCGGAGACGAAGCCGCCGATCGCGGTTGTATCCCCGATCGTCTTCCACAGGCCCTTGATCATGTCGCCGGCCGTGACCGACACGTCGCCGAGCTTCTTCATTTCCTTGTGGGTCAGCCCGAGGCCGGCGGCATATTCCTTGAGCCCCGAATCCTCGTTCATCTGCTTGTTGAGCAGCGCGAGACCTCCGGCAACAAGGCCAGCCGCGATGATCAACGGCGCGAAGGGGATGAGCGCAGCGCCAGCGGCGCGCGCGAGCCCCCAGAAGCCCCCCTCAGCCGTCTGCACGACCTGGATAATCTGGCCCGCTTGCGTCGCGAAGATCTGCCCCGCCGATGCGCCGGCCATATACATCGTGATGATGTCGTTCCCCTGGAACGATAGCTGGGTCAGAGAATGGCCGACCTTGGCGTGCCCGCGCGCAACGGCGTCATTGACTTGGCCAACGGTGCGAAGGCGCGCGGCAAGCACCTCCTGCTGACGCGCATATTCTGCCGGGGCGGTGGCCCCAGCGCGGTAGAGGCGCGTCGACTCCGCAATCTCGGCATTGATCCGCTTCATGGCCGCGTACAACGGATCGGTCGAGGCGCGGAGGCGCTCTGCGGCCAGCGCATCGGCCTCCTGTGCGGCGTGCGAGGCTCGAACCTGTGCCGCCAGTCGAGCATGCTCGGCGGCCAGGTTCGCCGCAGCGGCGGCTTCGGCGCGCATCTGCTCGGCGGCCTGATCACGCGCCGCCGCCCGTTCGAGCGCCTCCTTTTCTTTCATGGCGGCGACGCCCTGGCGGACCTTGGCCTCGAAAATAGCGTGTGCCTGCGCCGCGGCGCGAACGGCCTCCGCCTCCTGCTGCGCCACCAGCGCCGCCTGCGCCTTTGCCTCGGCCAGCGAGGCAGCTTCGGCCCGGGCTCGCCGCATGGCGGCGAATTCCTGATCATATAGAGCCTGTTCGGCCGCGCGAAGACGGGCGGCCTGCTCCGTGAGCCCGGCCTGCTCCAGTGCCAACGCCATCGTCTCGACCTTGGTCGCGCGCAGCTCTTCGCGGGATTTTCCGAAGGCGGAGCCCTGCCGTTCCAGCGATCGGATCAGGCCATCACTCTGCTTTTCGAGCTTGTTGGCCGCCTGACGCGCCGTCTCCAGTTCGCGGGTCGCAGCAGCGCCGAAGGTTTTGACGCTCGCGGTCGCATTGCCGAGGTTGAGGAAGCCCTTCGCGAGCCGCTCGACCTTAGTGAACTCGCTCAGCGCATTCGCCGTCACCTCGTCGATGACGCCGTCGAGGCGCGCGAGATCCACAAACGAATTGGCGATATCGATCGCAAATCCGACCTCAAGCGTCGGGGTGCCGTCAGACATGGGCGGTCCTCCCTACGTTGCGGGGGCGATCAGCGCGGCGGATTCAAGGCGCGGGTCAGGCGGCAGCGGTCACAGGCATAGTTGTGACGCGGCGAGCGCTGTTCTCACCGAATGAGGTTCGGGTTGCGGCTCGTGCAGGAGCCGCAGCAGCGTTGCTTCAAGGGTTAATAGCGAGCGACTGTGCGGTTAATACTGTCTCGCATCCCAGCAGTCTGGGCATTCCTTGTCAGGATCATGCGGGCAGCCTTTCGGAAGTTTGAGCGATCTGACCCAAGCCAGCACGCGCTGCCACATGCTCAATCCAGCCCTAGTCACCGAGCGATCTCCGCATCCGAATAACGTTTCGGGTGTAATGGACTATGGATGGCGCGGTCTTCAATACCGTAGTTCAACCAAGCACCATCCGTAGCCGCTCTTCTTCCAGTTCAATGTCCCGGCGGGTGATCGGCGCACGCCAAGGCGGCGGGGCGGTCTCGCTTTCGGCGCGAACCGATTCCGCCAGATATGCCTTCGATAGACGGGCCAGCAGCCGGCTTTCGAACGGCGGAAGATCGATGTGGGTGCGCCGGCACCATGCATCGATCTCCACCATGCCGATCGGCGACGGCGCGCCGCCCGTCGTCACGATAAAGCCCATTTCCATCAGCCAGTCGACGATGTGCGGCGCCGGGTTCGGCGGCATGGGCGGGAGCGACTTGCCCAGCTTCATCCGCTTGATCCGGGACACCTTGGGCTGATCATCGGCCTTCTTGCCCCGATTGGAGCGGGGGTCCGGTTTCGGCGTGGCATGGAGCCACGCCAGATACCGGACGTAGAGGGTCAATTCCCGGCCGAGCCGGGCTGCCAGTTTCCCGCGTCGGTGAGCGACTTGGTGACCTGCTTGTGGAAGTGGGTCATCTTCGGATCACCGTAGAACGCCTTGAACATCGGCGTGCCCTGGGCCTCGAAGCCCGGATAGGTGAAATTCTCGAAACTATGCGTGATCTCCGCCAGGTCCTCGGCCTGCTCGGCGTCGCGGATTTCCTTGGCGGGGACGGTAATCTTGTTGTCATTGTCCTGCATGCGCTTCATCGCGCGCTGCGTCTGGCGCGCCTCAACGCGAGCGAACTGCTCGCTACCGGGGCCGTACAGGACGATGCGGATCGGTTTGCCGTCGTGATAGAGGAACTCGCCCGCGGCGCTCTTGAGGTGGATCGGCGCGGTGTCCAGCAGGGACTGCTGGGTGATGTCATAAGCCATTGGTTTTTCCTTCACGGGAGGGTGCGCCGACCCGCCCGACCCCGTGAGAAGGGCGAGCCGGCGCGGTTCTTCGAGCCGGAGGCTCGAACTCGGGATTAGGGGGCAGAAACCTTGACGATCTTGCGGGTCAGCTCGATCGTCGGGGTCTCGGTCAGGGCCGCATCGGCGCCGTCCACATTCTCGGGTGAGCCGAAGACCGGGCCACCCGAATAGCGGATCGCGCCATCCGGATAGACCACCTTGGTGCTCAGCTCATCCTTGTTGTCGGGATCGGCAAAGGTGCGGATGATGGTCTGGCCGGCGTCGTCATCGTCGTGCAGCATGTTGGGCTGCAGCGTGCCGTGATCGGCCGACCCCTTCAGCTTGAGCTTCGTGCCTTTGAGCAACAGAAACTCGGTCTTGTTCACCGACGCGCCGATCGCGCCGAGCTTTTCGACGCCTCCGACTTCGGTCCAGGTGAGCGCCACATAACCCGCAGCGTCTTCGGTTGCCGGCTTTGCGGCGGATACGGAGAGCGTCGTGCCCGCCGCGGTACCTCCACCCATGTCACTTCTCCTTTGGGCGAGCCGGCAGTGCCGGCGGGATTATCCCCGTTGCCGGGGATCTCGATCAGGCGGCCTTGGGCTGGCTCGCCTTGACTTCGGACGGCGTCGGATCGCGAACGAGGCCGGCGACTTCGAAATTGCGGAAGCGGCCCGGCTCCAACTGGATGATGGTCCCGGCCTGGAACTCTTCCTCGGTGCCGGCATCCTTGAAGAAGCGGACAACGAAGGCGTCTTTCTTCTGGGTCGTCATGGTCATTCTCCTGGTGTTGATCAGGCCGCCGCGACGAAGCTGACGCGGAAGTCCTGGGTTTGCTCGAAGCTGTCGCCGGGGCCGTCGAGATCGGGCCCAGTGCCCGCGGGCAGGATCGACACGTTGGTGCCGCCGCCGATGTCGCCTACGCGGCCCGCGCAGGCGGATTTGATAAGCTCGATGATGTCGACCTGGTCGCGATAGCTCGCGGCCCGGACAGTGGCGGAGACGCGATCGGTGCGCAGCACGGTCGCGCCGCGCTTTAGTGCCTGCCGCTCGACCACGCTGACGGTCTTCACGACGATCACGGGCAGCGGCCCGTTGGGCACGCGCCCCTGCTTGATCTTCGGAGCCGCCACCATCGCGGTAAGCGGCACATTATCGCGCAGCAGCGTCGCGATGATGTGTCCGCCGGTGATCCGGGTGGTGCTCATTCGTCCACACCTTCCGCGCCGGCGACGATCACGCCGCCGGGCGTGACGTGGTTGTTGATGTGAGCCTGTGCAGCCGCGACCGCTGCGCCTTCGTTGTGATCGAGTGCAGGCCGCAGGAAGGGCTCAGGCCGGGCGCCGGGGTGGCGCACGGTGGTGCCGACGAACTTGCCGTTGATGACGAGGGATTCGGCACCGCCGATTTTGCCCTCGCGGCGCGCCGCCTTGTCGGCTTCGTTGATCTTGCGAACGGACAGCCCGCCGCGCTGACTGTCATCCACGCTGATGAAATGAGCATCGGTACCGTATTCGAGCCAGCCGGCCTCTGCCGACCCCGGCCCGCTCGTCTGCACCGAGGTTGTGACTTTGCTGTCGCCGGCCTTCACCTTGACCTTGATCGAACCGCGCACGCGGTCCGACTTGCAGCGCTCGCGCGCATCGTCGGCGACCACGTTGCCGCCCGCGCGGCCGGCGCCGACGAGCACCTTGCGGAGGTCCTGCGGCGTCTGCTGGAGGATGAACCGCTTGACGTCGGCCCTACCCTTCGCGGTTGCCATCAGGCACTGTTCCCCGCCGGTCGGTATTCCGCGACCATGAGCTCTAGACCGGCCCGGTTGCCGAGCACGGCCGGCCCGCCGACGATCTCCATCGTGCGGGAGCCAAAGGTGACGCGCATGTCGGGCGTGATGTCGGCCCGGTAGCGCATGATGATGCGCGACCTTCGGGCGACGACGGTCATGCCGCTGCGGATCGCCTCATCGCCGCCTGGGCGAATGGCTTGAACCTCGGCGCGAATGTTCGCCGCCACCAGTTCCCATTCGCCAGAGCCGGCGCCGTCCGGCGCTTCGTCAGCAACGGGCCGATGGAAGGTGATGCGATCCCGGAGCCGGCCGGCGCGAATGATCATAGCCGCCACCCGCGCGCGGCAGAGCCACAGGCGTTTCGCGCGGCCGTCTCGATCTCCGCCGCCAGCCCGCCGGTCTCGCGATCGGCATAATAGCCGCCGATCAGCAGCAGCATCGCGCGGATCATCCCCGGCGGGATATCGCCGGGCGTATCATACCCCGCGTCCAGTTCGACAATGATCTGGCCGGGGCCGACGGCAACGCGCGGCCAGGTCTGTCCCGCCTTGAGCATCAGGCGCGCCGGCCGGCGAACGGCGGCGAGCGCATAGACATCTTCTGAAAGGACGAACTGCGTGCGGTCCGCAGCGTTGTAGGAAATCTGGTATACGGCCGCGATCGGCCAGACGGGAATACGATCCGTGAACCGGTCCAGAGCGACAGTGACCCGCCGCGGCGTCAGTATTTGGCCGGTATGGTTCTCTACCCAGCCACGGGCGCTAACGATGCAGCTTTCGATGACGAGGTCGTCATCGTCACCGGCATTGACCTGCGCCTTGGCGAGGTC
Source organism: Rhizorhabdus histidinilytica (assembly GCF_900167915.1). Classification (GTDB taxonomy): domain Bacteria; phylum Pseudomonadota; class Alphaproteobacteria; order Sphingomonadales; family Sphingomonadaceae; genus Rhizorhabdus; species Rhizorhabdus histidinilytica. The sequence continues at coordinate 339,646 of NZ_FUYM01000003.1, forward strand.
GAGCGACACGGGTTCGGCCATCTGTCACCTCGCTGGAAAATGGTCGGCGCCGGCCGCAAAGGGGAACAGCCGGCGCCGGGTAAGGCGACTGGAGGGGCGCCTTACTTCTCGTCGTCGGCCTTGAGACCGAGGTTGCGCGCCACGGCGACATGGCCGGGGATGGTCGGATCGTTGAAATCGATCCGGTTCTGATCGGCGGTCGTGTTCGCGCGCGGGTCGTTGTCAACCGCGGGGTGATCGAGGTTGACGTCCGGGACGATCTGGGCGGGAGCGCCCGACGGGTCGATCGTGGTGGCCGGGGCGACGCCGTTATCACCGGCCGGGGCGTCGGCTTTCTTGGTGGTCATGTGGGTTCTCCTGCGAGGTTCACCGAAACGTCGGGCCCGCCGGCGCTTCGAGGAACCGGGCCGACGCGAACGTCGGCCCGGTGGAGCAGCATGGCTTAGGCGCCGGTGCCGATCTTGATGGCCTTCATGGAATCGGGGTTCTTCACCCCGCCGCCGGTACGCTTGGTGACGTAGAAGCAGATGTAAGGCTTGTTGGTGTAGGGATCGCGCAGCACGCGCACGCCGATCCGGTCGATGACGAGATAGGTTTCGCGCATGTCGCCGAAGAGCGCCGCCAAATTGCCGGCGGTGGCGTTGGGGAGGTCCGGCACGTCGATCACCGCATAGCCCGCCAGGGTCGACGGCTGCCCCGCGACGAAGGTGGGCTGCCAGAGATAATTGCCCTGGCCGTCCTTCAGCTTGCGGATCGCACCGAGCGAGGTGCGGTTGAGGAACCACTTCGCATTCGGCGTGTAAGCGGCCGGCAGCTTATAGATCGTGTCGATCATGCCGTCGGCGGTGAACGCCGCCGCGGCGCCGCTGTTCACGACCTCGATCGCGCCCCACGGGTGGCGATCGTCGTGCGCGCCGCCAGTGACATAGCCGAGCAGACCATGCGGCTTGTTGGTGCCGTCACCCGAGATATGAGCGATACCTTCCTGCCGGGTGAATTCGGTGTCGATCTCGCCGACGAGCCAGTCGTCGAGGGCGATCTCCGCATCGTCGAGCAGGTCCTGGCTCGCCGCCGCATTGGCATAGATCTCGCCCATGGCGAATGGCAGCGCCGTGAACTGCGGCGTCGAGGTGGCCGGGCGCGACGCCGTTTCACCGACCCAGCCGCTGCCGACCGCGCGGTCGGTGAACAGCTTGGTGAAACCGCGCTTGCTGATGCGGATGACGGTAGCCTCCTGCCGGATCGGCGAGATCAGCTTCAGCCGGCCGGTGATCGTGCGATCCCACTCGATCGGGGCCAGCAGGCCGCCGTCGGCATCGACGCCCTCGGACATCGCGGCGCGCGGGCCCTTCTTCTGCTCGGACTTGAGCTTGTCCTCGGCGTCGCGGGTGCCGTCGCGCATGAACGAGGTGAAGGTGTTGGTGTAGTCCGGATCGGACGGCGTGCCGCGCTCGCCGTTGACCGTTACCGATGCCAGCTTGAGGGCGTGCTCGTTGAGCGCGGCCTCCAGCGTGTTCATCGTGCCGTTGATCTTTTCGAGCTTGGCGGTGACCTCGGCACTATCGGCCTTCGCCCCGATATTCGCCTCGATCGTCTCCTTGAACTCGTTGTGCGCCTGCTGGAGCGCCTGGATCATGGCCTTGGGGTCGCCCGTGGCGTCGGCTCGGATGGTGGTTCCGATCAGGGCACGCGGCATGGCCGGAGCGATGACGGTAGGGGCGGTAAGGCGCAGCGCCGGCTTGTCGGCGCCGAGCAGCTTGCGAAACGGATGCGCGAGCACCGTCGCAACCGCGACGAGCGCGGTACGGTCAAACTTCTTCATCGTCTGGTTTCCTTGCTACTTGCGGAAATCTGCGAGCAGGGACCGCATCGCGGCCATCAGCTCGGGGTCTTCGCCGCCAGCGCCAGGCGTGTCGGCAGGATCGAGGGCAGCGTCCGGCTTGCCCTTGATGCTCTTGATGCGGGCGCGCGCCTGGGCGCGCGTCATGCCGCTGTTGATGAGGGTGATTTCGAGCGCTCGGACCTCGTTCGCCTCGCGATCGGCCGCCTTCGCGTTCTCGTCGACCTTCATCTGGTCGGCGGACAGCAGGGCATCGGCGAATCCGCGATCGATTGCCATCGATCCGGACATCCACGTCTCGTCGTCCATCCACTTCGCGCAGTCTGCCGCCTTCTGCGCGGTCCGCTGGGCGTAGACGTCGGCCATGGCCTGATCGAACGGCGCGAGATAGGCGGCGACCTCGGCGAAATCGTGCCGGTTGCCGGCGGCTATGACCCAGCAATTATGGATCATGATGAACGAGGCGGCGCCGATCTCGATCGTGTCGCCAGCCATGGCGATGATCGATCCCGCCGAGGCGGCCATGCCCATGACCTTGATCGTCACCGGCTGCGGATGCTCGCGCAGCACGTTGTAGATGGCGAGGCCCTCAAACATGTCGCCGCCGCCGGTGTTGATCTGCACCTCCACCGGCCGATCGCCGATCGCGCGGAGTTGAGAGGAGACCTTCTTCGCGGTCACACCGCCGCCGGTCCACCAGTCCTCGCCGATGACGTCGAACATGGTGATGACATTGTCGCCCTGTTCCAGCGCGGCCGGGCGGATGCCGGCAGCATCGGCGCCCCAGCGCTCCATGACCGGGAGCGGCGAGAAGGCCGAAACGCGGCGGTCCGCCGGAACGGGGAGCGCGTTCGGCCGCTCGCGCGCCCGCACCCCACCGATGATCGACCGGGGCATGCCCGGCGCGCCAGGCACCGGCTTCGAGCCGGGGATCTGGCGACCGCCGAACGACGGAATCGGCCCCGGCTTGCCGGGTGCTGGGCTGGATTTAGTCATCAGCGTCATCATCCTTCGACTTCGACGGGGATTTTTCGGCGGGCTTGGGGAGGCCGTTGCCATCGGCAACGGGGTTGAGCTCGAAATTGGCGCGAACCTCGTTCGGCTCCATCCAGGCAGCGTTGTTGCCGAGAGCCTTCGAGAAGAACTCGGCCTGTTCCTTCAGCGAACCGCGCAGCAGCGCGCCGTCGTTGAACTTGATGTAGAGCTCGTCGGCATCCTGCTCGGCCTGGGTCAGGCAGGTGCGTTCGAAAGCCTGCTCCCAGGCGACGAACCATTTCGTCAGGCAGTAGGTGACGAGGAACAGGCCCAGCTCGCGAATGCCGGTGCCCCAGCTCGTCTCGTCCATCATCAGCAGCGGGCGCGGAATGTCGGTGAAGCGCGCGAGATCCTCAGTGCTGAACTTGCGCATCTCGACATGCTGCGCATCCCTCGCGTTGCTGACGAACGGCTTCGCCGTCAGCCCCTCTTCCAGAATCAGCCAGTCGCCAGCATTCTCGGCGCCGGCATGATCCTCGCGGAGGCTTTCCTTCAGGCGGCCAATCGTCTCCTCGCCGAGGGAATCCTTCGTCTCCAGCGCGCCGCCGGCCATCACGCCCTTGTCGAACAGCTTGCCGGCCGCGCGCTCGGCGGCGGACGCCACGCCGATCGTCTCCACGATGACGTCGAGCAGGCCGATCCCCTTAAGGCCGTCGCGGCTCAGCGGGTGGCGAAAGTGGAAGACCTCGTTGGCCGCGAGCGTCTTCTTGCCACCCTTGGGATTCGTGTAGTCGAAGGTCAGCTCCCAGTTGTCCGAAAGCTTCGGCTCGATCGACCGGCGCTCAAACGGAATGAGCGCGATGACGGTCTTCACCCCGCCCCGCACGCCCCAGACGGCGCGCGCGTAGGCGTTGCCATCGCAGAGCGCGACTGACTGCATGTAGCTCTTGAACTCGAATGCCGTCTGATAGGGGTTCGGGCGCTTGTGCAGGACGCGATAGAGCGGGTGGTCCTTCGCCTTCTCGGTCGTGCCGTCGGCCAACCGGCGATGAAGCTGGGTCGGCAACATGCCGATCGACGAGGCGATCAGGTTGGTGGCCCGGAAAAAGCTGCTGTTCCGGAATGCGCTCCGGTCGTTGACCGCGATACCGGCGGCGCTCATCCGGCCGCCCCGAACAAACTCCTCCATTTCCGGGCTGTTCAGCGACATGTCGATCCACGCGCTGACCGGCCCGGCCCTGTCGACCAGCGCGGGGCCACCATTGTGGCCGATACCCGGCCCTGTCGCCTCGTTCCGGCGATAGCCAGCGGCGCGCCGATAATCGTCGGGGGACAAACCTGCCATGTCGCCTCCCTCAGACGCGGATGATGCCGCGGGTCGCGTAAACCGACTTCTTCTTCGGCTTGACCGTCGCGGTGGCGGCTCCGACCGCCATCGCGATCGTGACCATGCCGTCGATCCGGCCGCGGGATTTCTTCTTGTTGAACATGCGGTTGTTCAGGCCGTCCGCCTCGATCACCGCGTTGGCCGCACACGAATAGGTGACCGGCGAATCGTCGACCAACAGCTTCCCGTCGAGGATGAGGTCCTCAGTTCTGGTGATCGAGTGCGGCATGCAGAGCTGCCGGTCCTCGAACATGATCCGCTGCCCCTGGGCGTGCTTGACGATCTTCAGGCCACGGCCTTCCGGCTTGCCGGGGCCCTCCCACAACCACCAGGCCAGGCTGACCTGGTCGCAGGCGTCGGTGAACGAGGTCAGGAAAGCCGGATCGACCACCAGCGCCTCGACCTCGTGCTCGGTGACCTGCTGTTTCACCTGCATCGCAACGAAGGTGTAGTCGATCGTCGCGCCGGGCGTGGCGGTCAGATATTTGTCTTCAACCCAATCGAGATACGGCGCCTTGTCGTTGTCCGCGCGCTCTTCGAGACCTTCCCGGGCCGTCCAGTACCATGTCTTCACGGCAACCAGCTCGTCGGGAAGCTCCCATGCCTGCGACAGCGCGGTGAGGTCATTCTTCTGCGACAGGTCCAGCGACAACCACGACTTGCGGCCGCGCATCGCGCGGGCGTCGACCACGCCCTGCACCGCCAACCACTTCTCCTCGCTGATCCAGAAGTCCGCCGCCGCGCTGTCGATGCCGAAATACAGACGCTTGACGCTCGACTTCGTGGACGGACGCAGCTTCGCCGAATTGACCGTCTCGCGGATGTTTTCGATCGGGAACGTCTCGCCGAGCGCCGGCAGTGACTTCTGCCAGGCGCGCTCGTTCTCGAAGATTGTCTCGCGGTCGCCCTTGTCGATGCGAGCGATGAAGGCAAAGGCGGTGTCGTCCTTCGCCTCGCCCTTCACGATCGCCTGATAGGTGTCGGAATACGACGTGCCGACATGCTGGGTCGAACGCGCAGGCGTGTTCGTTCCCAGCAGCATCAACGCGTTGCCGGCGACCTTGTCTATCGCCGCCTTCCACGTCAGCAGGGCCGCTTCCGACTTCAGTTCGTGGATCTCGTCTGCCGCCACCAGCGATGGACGCGGCCCAGACTGAGACTCCCCGCTGGCGATCGGCATGAAGAACGAACCGCTATCCGGGTGCTCGATCTTCCAGGCGTTCTCCAGCTCGCCGCGGATGATGACCTCGCCAAGCCCCTCAAGGCTTTCACCTTCCTCGCCGCCGGGGATGTCGGCCCGGCACATCGCAACGGCATCGCGGAACAGGACGTTGGCGGTCGCCTTGTCCTCGCCGATCGCATAGCATTGCGCGCGCGGGATACCGCACCAGCCCATGATATAGACGCCAATCGCGCCCATCAGGGGTGACTTGGCTTGCCCCTTGCCGGTCTCCAGCCAGCCGGTGCGGAAGCGCCAGCGGTTCGTCGCGGTGCGCCATCCGAAGAGGCTGCCCCCGCAGAATGTATGATATTCCAGCGGGTAGAACGGTTCGCCGGCCGCCGGACCGTCGGTGACCTGGAACACCGACGGCAGGAAGTTCAAGAAGTGCGCCGCTTCTTCCGGGCGCCAGTAGATGCCGCGGCGCTCGCCGTCGCGGAGGTCGCGGAGATGCCGCTCGGCCGCATGCCGGACGAGGTCGCCGCAGACAAACAGCTTGCCCTCGACGGCCGCTTTCGCCCACGCCGTCGTGGGGTCGGGCTCGGCCAGGAAGCGATTAGCCACGGTTCTTCAGGTAGCCGCCGCCCGTTGTGCGGCGCTGCTTCTTCTCGACCCGGGCGCCGGAGCCGCGATCGCGCGGGCTGACGCAAAGCTCCTTTTCCAGCGCCTGCGCCTGGCTCGCGGCGTTCGACATGGTGGTCCACCACGGATTGTAGGTCGGAACCTTGGTTCGCTTCGCCTTGATGACCGGGCCGAGCTTCAGCACTTCGCGGGCGCTGATGTCGAAGGTCACATAGGCGACGACAAGGCGCTTGATCGAATGGGCGTTGGCGAAGGACAGCTTCTCGGCCGCCTTCATCTCGCTGATGATCGCGCGCCAATAGTCCGCCGCGGCGTTCCGGTCGGCCGCGCGGCCGAAGATGGTCCGCCAGTTCGGCTCGGGCGGAACGCCGTCGCCGCCGTCGAGCGCGATCACGTCGGCCATGCCAACCTCCAGCGGAGAGCCCGAAACCCTCCCCCCTCAAAAATTGCTCGCAGTGCGCACGGAGGGCGGGGGCGGTGTCCGCCGCGCGGCCCCTCAGACTTTCGACCGGGGGGTGGGCCGCGCAACTTTGTTACGCTGCACCCCCGATAACCCCCCGGTTCCACGGATGATCGGGACTGGTCGGCCGACCCGATCGGTCGACGCCCCTGCCCTCGATCGGTGAAGCATGCCCGAACTGCTCGGCGGTCACGTCGAGGTGGCACGGCTCGCATAGGTTGCGCGTGTTCTCGTCGACGTCTTCGCCGCCGAGGGCGAGCGGCTTGATATGGTCGACGCGGGTAGCGAGCCGGACGCGGCCAGCCTTGCCACAACGCTCGCACAGGCCACCGGTGCGGGCCAGACGCCGCTTGCGCAGCTTAACGCCGGCCGATCCTCGGATGCGCTCGCCCATCAGCGACCGCCGTTGATCAGCCGAAGCGCCGGGCGGCGTTCCGTGACGATCCGGACGAACAAATCTAGATCGGCATCGACCTGCGCGGCGGCCCAGGCCATCGCGCGATCTTCACCATGCGTCTCCGCGATCTCTTGTGCGCAGGTAATCAGCGCATCAAGCGCGGGGCGACACTCGCATTTCAGGGTGAGCACCGTCTGGGCCATGTGCGCCCCCTATGATAGATGCTGGCCGGCGCGCCTAGAGACCAGTCGGGCGGTCAGCATCGCACGGACGCTCGATCGTCGGCCTCCGTACCGTGCGATTGTTCGTGATAGCGAATGGCGGCATTACCCGCCGAGACATGGGAGCCTCCAGAAACGACCGAGGCCGCAACCCGGTGGGCGCGGCCTCTGCTGGTCAGATTTCCGACGGTTCCTGAAATGCCATATCCACCCCCCAGCTTCAAGCCCCATCAGAAACCAGCCGCGCAGTGGTGCCCGTCATGATCTTGAGCGCGTCCAGGAACTCCTGTCGGATGATGCCGGGATGCGCGCTGGACTTCGGCACGATCTCCTTGGCGACGCGGGGCTTCTTCTTCCCCGACCCGATGACGATGCGTTGCCGGTCGCGGCTTCCCCACCGCTCCATAGCGACCTGGGCAAAGCTCTTGTCCTCCAGCGCGACAGCCCGGAGCGTATGCACCAAGGCGCCCAGCCCCACCTCGCAATCCTTCACGCCACGAGCCGACAGCAACGTGATAGGCAGGCCAATCGCCTCGCCGCTGCCCCGCTCCTGATTGAGCGCACAGCGCGTTTCCGAAACGACCGTCAGTTCGTGATTGGCACGATAATACCGCAGCGCCCGCAACTGGTCGGGCGTGATGAGCCGGGGCCCCTTCTGATCCGACGCGCGGAGGGGCATCTTCGCCAGGGTCTCAAAGTATGGCTGGCGGCGATAGGCCCGGCCGATGACCTGGCCCTTTTCGGTTCGCACCGGGCCCAAGACGAAATGACCGATCTGCTCCGGCGTCGGTTCCTGGGTCTCGCGCGTGCGCACGGGTGCGCGAGGCGGCTCAGGGGCGGCATGGACCGGCTTCTCGCCCCGCAACATCGCCGCCGCATTCGCGGCACGGCTGGCGGCGCTGCGCTGGATGACGTTACCCTTGCCCATGATCGACCTTTCGCTTTCCAAACAGTTTCTCGGCCAGGATTTCGAGCTGTTTCCGGTCGGCCCAGCCGGACAGCCATTCGGGATTGATTAGGACGATGCCGTGGGCGTGGTAGGCTTCCCGGGCCGCGCGGCGCGCACGGGCCGGGTCCGGCTCCTCGCTGAGCGACGCGAAGCGGGCGAGCGGCGTTGCCATCAGCGAATAGCCTCGATGATATCTTCCAGCGCCTCGTCGGCCGAGCGGCGCAGTTCCCGGGCCATCGTCGGCATGGCGTCCTTCATGTCCGCGATCGTCACGCGAACAGCCTCCAGCCGGGCGACGAGCTCGGCTTTGTCGGCTTTCCTGCGTCTCGGCATTTTTCCATCCTCCTCGACCGATACCCATGGCAGGGTTGCAATCGGCGGGTTTAAGGGGTAGGCCAAGGGCCTCCCCTTAACCCACCACCCCCGCCGCCCGCCGCGACAGCCTCGCTGGCGGGTTTGTTCTTTCTCCGTTCGCGCTGGGGTCGTATGGAAATCCAACCGACCCCCAAGTGTTGCCCGAAGTGTTGCCCCGCCGGGGCAACAGCGCAGGGCGGGCACAATGCGAAACGTCGATTTTTCGGGGATTTCGTGCCGTTGCCCAAGTGTTGCCCAGCGGTTGCCCTTCGGGGCAACACTTCGCAGACTGGACACGATGCGGCCGAACATGAACGGCGCAGGCAACAGCGGGCAACACTTCGTAAGGTTCATCGACGTCGCCCTTTCCCCATGCGAGCGAGCTCCCACAGCAACGGCGAATCGTCGGGCATGTGGCGATAGTGAAACCGGCATCCTCGCTCATGCGGAATCCAGGCCACGTTCGGATCAACGCGCAGAACGGAAGCGCCGCGGATATCGATCACCAGCCCCACGAAGCCATCCGGCTGGTCGGGGTCGAAGCCGAACACGTTCCCGAGCGTCCAGCCGGCCTGGACCGCTTCCTCGGCGCGCGTGTTGGCGAATATGACGGCATCCTGCACCACCTGGGCCCAGCGCGCGGAAGACGCGTAGGACGGTCGCGCGGCATCCTGAAGTAGCGTAATGGCGTGCTGCCAGTCCGAAGGCAGGGGCGCGGGACCGATCGCAACTGGCGCGCGGATCTCGCCGACAAAGCGGTCGGGATCGAAGGAGGCGAACCCGCTCATTCGGCCGCGTCCTCGATGACGGTGTAGGCGTCCTTGAAGAACTGCTCTTTCTCGCCGAGCCGCATGTGCGCGCCACCTTTGATCGGGACCAAGTGACCGTGCTCGATCAGTATCTCGATCGCGCGCGAGAGCGGCGGTGCCGGTCGGATCGATTTGGGGATGACATTGTTACTGAGCCACTTCTTACCGACGATCCGGTGCCCTTTGTCGCGAATCCACGCGATCAGGGCGGCGGCGTTTTCGCTATCCTCGTCGGCGGTTCCGATGCCGATCAGACGCAGCGCTTCCATGGCGTAGAACTTGGCGAGCTTGATGCCAGCCGACAGCGCGGTAGCGCTGATCTGGACGGTCTGCCGGTCTTCGAAATATGCCATCACCGCGGCGATGCGCACCGAATGTTCGGGCAGCTTCGCTGCGAAGCCGGTGATGTCGTCGAACATACCACCGGGCCGCAGTTCGACCTCGACCGCATCATGCCATTGCCGGAACATCTCCTTCGCCTCGGGGGACAGGTCGATGATCTTCGGCGTCAACGCGCGGGTCTGCGGGTCCATCGGCATTTCGCCGCTGAGAAGGCCGTAGAGCTTGGCGTCGAACTTCTCCAGGTCGAGATCGGAATTGGCATCCGGGTCGCGCCACATGCGCTGCCCCTTCATCGTCTCCGGCTGGCAGACGAGGATGCGCGACAACAGGCCCTGGTCCTTCAGGTCGGGGTCAGAGAGCAGGCGCTTGGCGATCCGGTGCTGGATCATCAGATGAAGCGACAGCCGGCGGCCGCGCAGGATGGTGACGCCGTCGGTGCCACGCACCCGCTTGATCGGCGATCCGTCCCACAGCTTCGACAAGGCCGCGCCGGTTTGCCCGCGCTGTTCCTCGGCCATGGCGAAGCCGCCCAGCCATTGGCCTCCCTCGTCCGAGAATAGGCCCAGCGACGGCATCGCGTCGGCGAACAGTTTCTGCAGGCCCTGGAGCGTGCCCTCGTCGCTGACCAGCATCGGCAGGGGCGGCGCGATCGGTTCGGGGCCCAGCCGTTCAAGGTCCTCGCGAATATCCCGCCGGTTGCGGTTGCCTGCGGTGCTCGTCGCCTTCTTGTGGGCAGCGCCATACGCGGCCTTGTCGGCGAGATATGCAGTCTGGGCGATCTGCCAATCGTCGTGCATCCTGGCCTCGCGCTCGCGGATCGCGTGCAGCGCCAGCTTGTCGGATGACGACTTTCGATCGCCCGACGCCGCCACGGTGATCGCAAAGATCGAGGAAGGGATAACCTCGCCTGTTGGGAGCCGAACGTCGACGAACGCCTGCACGCCGAGCGCAGCGGCCGAGAGGATCGACTGCGCCGCGATCGCGGCCGGCACCTGGACCTTGTCCATGATCGCGAGTGTTGCCGCCCGCAACTTCGGGCTCAGGGCATCGACGGGGTATTCGCCGGCCTTGGGCACGGCCGGCTTGATAGGAATCGGCTGGCCTGGGATCAGGTCGGCGTCCTCATATTGCCGGCTGAAGGCCCCGCTCATACAGAGGCCCCTTCCCGCCTGATGCCGCGCAGCTGGTCGTTCCAGTCTTTGTAATCGGGATGCGGGAACATCGTCCGAACCGAAAAGCCCAACTCGGTCAGGGCGGCGGCGGCCTGATCAACGGCCAGCGCTCCAGCCTTGTCGTTCTGCCCAGCAATGGTGATCCGCCTCACCTCGGCGGGATAGCGGATGGCCGGCATCATGGCGGTTCCCAGCGCCGCAGCGACCGTGCGCCCGGGAATCTCCTGCGCCAGGCTGAGCGCGTCTTCCGGCCCCTCGGTGATGATGATCTCGCCGGCAGGTGGCCCGAGCCAGAGGGCCCCGCCCATAACGCGCCCCAGGCTGAGCTTCGGCTTCTTCATGTTCGCCTTGGCGCGCCCGCCATCCCGAAGGAAAATGCGCTGGATGGCGACGAGATCCTCACCGATCGTGACAGCGCCGATGAGCGCCGGAAGGTCGCGCCCCCATTCGCCCGTTTCACGATCGCGCCAAGCCGGGACCATGCCGAAGCGGATCGAGGGCGGCAACGGCATAGTGATCCCTCGCGCACGCGCATACACCTGCGCGGGCGTGCCGGCTGCCGGGCGCGACCGATCCCAGAACATTCGGGCCTCGGCTATCGCTTGCTCACGATCGGCGGCGTCCTCGGCAGCGCGCTGCGCCCGCTGCTCCGGCGAGACGACAGGGAGATCGGAAGCGCCAAGCCAGGATAGCGCCTCGAGGAAGCTCATGCCCTCCTTGTCCATCACGAAGCGGATGACGTCGCCGGAAGCACCGCAGCCGAAACAGTGATAGGTGCCCTTGGCATCATTCACGCGCAGGCTCGGCGACCGTTCGTTGTGGAAAACGCACAGGCCTGCTACCTCGCGCCCGGTTTTCCGCAGCGTCGTATAGCGCCCGATGATTTCGCTGATGTTGTGCATCGTGCGGATCTCGTCGACCCGCTGCTGGAAGGCGGCATCAGCCGCCGGATCGCGGCCTCGCCAGCCCGACCTGTTTGAGCCCCGCCCGGCCACGGCGATCAGGCCGCCTGGGCCTGGTCCGTCGGGTTATCGGCGGCGCCTAGCTCAAAGAAGTCATTTGGCTGCAGGTGGCCTTCGGTCACGCGAACGATGTTCCGCATGATCGTCGGGCGCGGCGTGCGCGATCCGTCGATGTACTTCTGAACGACGCCAGCGTTCGCGACGCCGATCATTTGCGCGAACTCCGAGTAGGAAATCCGCTGATCGGTGAGGTAGGCCTTGAGCTTGTGCATGTCGCCAATTTATCCGCACAGGATAATTTCTGCAAGCGCCACCAAGCGGCGTGACGGTCATCACGGGATAAATCGCCGAACTTTCCACTATCGTTTCATATCCGCTTCGGATAATGCGCGCGGGAACGTTGGAGAATTTGTCATGAAATCGCTAACCGACACGGTCGCCAGTCGGCTGCACAGGGTGCGCAAGGCGAAGGGCATGACGCTACAGCAGGTGGCGGACAAAGCAAAAACGACGCTCGGTCAGATTCACAAGCTTGAGCGGTCGCAGCGCCCGCTTACGACCGAATGGATTGAGCGCCTCGCGAACGCGATGGATGTCGACCCCCAGGAGCTGTTGAACGATGCCCCTCCGGCGCCGATACGCGCCATCCCGCTTGTTGGCCGTATCGCCGCTGGAAATTGGCGCGAGGCGGTGGAGCACCCGCTGGGGCATGTCCACGCCGCCAATGCGCCGGCTGGCGCGTTCGCACTGGAGCCGGATGGGGATAGCATGAATAAGATTGTCCCAGCCGGCGGTTACGTCATCATCGATCCCAACGAGGCAGACCTTCGTGAAGGTGGCGTTTATGCGGTCATGAACGCGGAGGGCGAGACCACCCTCAAGCGCTACCGCAGCGACCCCGCGCGACTCGAACCGTGCTCAACGAACCCTGCACACGCCACGATCAAACTCGGGCGTGAAAGTTTTTCAGTGCTAGGCCGGGCAATTAATGCGGTGCTCACACTGTAATTATCCTGACCGGATAAATTCTGCTTGACCTTCGATTTATCCCGAGCGGATAATTCTGCGCATCAGTTGATCGCCCTCGGGCCGAAGACGCTGATGCGCAGGGATAAGCGAGAAACGGCCTCCGCTACGGCGAGATAACCGCGGATCGACCCTGCTACTCGAGCAGGAGGCCGCGATGGTCGAACGTACCCCACGAATACCGGCGTCAGCCGACAGCCTGGCCGCGCGATTGGCGGCTTTCCCCACCCACGCTGGCCGCATGGCCGAGGTTGTTCGCCAAATCGACGACCTGCAAGAAGCCGCCGAAATCATCGAGCGCGATGCCGGCGTCGCGACGGAGGCCTCCAACGAACTGATCGGCGTTTCAATCAGCGCAAATAACGAACTTTGCGCGGTGACCCCGACCAGCCTTGGCGACTGCCTGATCATCGCGACTACCGCGCTCGTCGTCGCTGAATTCGTCGCAGACAATCAGGACGAGGGCGACAGCACCGAAGCCGCCAGCCGCGCCGTCGTCGCGGCGCTCAAGGGCATTGCCGCCCATCTGGAGGCATCGGCATGACCGAAGATCGCACCGCTTCTTCGCTGCAGTCGATCCTTATCGATGCCGTAGATATCGCCACCGCCAACCTTCACCGGATAAAGGCGGCCCTTTCGACGATCGACGAACTCAATCTGGGCCTCGGCGGCAAGCACTTCGAGTTGATGTGCATGCTCTGCGACGCCTGCAAGGAGGAAATCGACGAGACCCTGACATCCCTCCGCGCCCTCCACGACGGGAGCGCAGCGGCATGACCGAGATCAGCCCGAGCCCCGCCGTGCTCACGGCGTTCAAGCATTGGCGCACCGCCGAGGCCGCGGTCCACTACGCCCAGCCGTGCCCCGACGTTGTCATGAGCGGGCTGACGCGAAGCGCTAACCAGGCAATCCGCGAACTTGCAGCCGTGCCGGCAGAGAATGCGGCAGACGTGGTGCTGAAGGTTTTCCCCCTTGCGCTGATCGAGAACGACCCACCGTTGGAGGGCAACCCCTTCCAGCCGGTGCATGAGGCCCAGCCGGGAACGAACTTTCAGGAGTCCGACCTCTGGCGCGCCCTGATCGCCGACCTTCCGGCGGTCTCGGCCATCATCGCTGAGACTGTCGCGCTGCCTCCGTGCCGCTACGCCGTCGAGCTGGCGGCCAAGATTGCTCAGCGAGAAGCCGAATGACCGCAGCGCCAGCCCCCATCCGCCGCGAGATGGTCGTTCTCGACGAGATCCCGCTCGGCTGCATCGCCTATCGGGTCGATGACAACCGTTGCGAGCCGATGATCCGCCGGGGCGATATCGTCGCGGTCGACACCCGCGACCGCATGCCGATGCCGGACGAGCCCTATCTGATCGAGTGGTCGAACGGCGCTCGGTCGGTGGTCGCGGCTTACTTCACCACCGCGCCGGAAGGATCGGCATGGTACGGCCGCCTCTGGGTTGGCGACCTTTTTCCCCGGCAGATGATGAGCCTCGGCGGAACGCCGGTCGGCGAGCCGCTCCGTTGGGGCGACGGCCCGTACACCTTCGAGCAGCTCGCCGAGAAGATGGTCGGCCGGGTCGTCGGCATTCTGCTCGACCAGCGCCTGGCGCCGCCGCTCGACGCCACTCCCCGCAAACTTGAATGGCGAGAGGTCCAATGACCGAACAGTGCAACCGCTGTCGCTTCTGGCTTGAGGACATGACGGATCGCGATCCGAACGATCCCGATTTCGGCTTCGGCCGTTGCCGGCTTCGGCCGCCGGTCGTCAGCGAGACCTACGTCGCCGCGCTCATGCCGAGGCTGGCCTATGGCCGACAGGAAGATCCGGATATGGACACCACGTCACTGGTGACGGCATCCCTCTACCCAGCCACGTTTTCTGCCGACTGGTGCGGCTGCTTCAAGCCCATGGCCCAGCCGACGTCGGTTATCCAGCAGCAGCTGGCCCGATGGTTCGATGCCTATCGCGAACTGCACGCCCTCGATGACGGCGCGTCCGAGGAAGATCAGGCGCCGTTCTGGGCGATCATCGACGACGCCGCCGAGCGGATCATGGCGAACCCGTCTGGATCGCTGGGGGACGTAGCCGCCAAGCTGCGCGTGAACCTGATCCATACGGTCAGCACGCAACGCGATCACGATATCGTCGCCGGTCGTATCGACGACGATCGGCTGTCCGATGCCGCCGATCTCAACGAACGCGGGATCTTTGCCGCCATCGTCGAACTGGAGCGCGGACTATGACCCAGCCGCTCAACTACACCAAGAGGGCATGGCGGGACCTGCGCACGATTGAGCGCACTGCGCCGCCGTTGAGCAAGCTGGGCCTGCGATATCTCGCCGGGAAGCTCGCCGCCGCCCAGACGATCATCATGCCGGACTACGGCGTGATGTATGACAGGGGCTTGGTTCGACCGCAGATGCCTAACACGGCGCTGCGGCCACCTTTCCCGGTCGTAGCGCTCGAATACCAAGCGCCCTCGACGAGCGGTTGCCGCGTGCCGGGCTACACGGATTCACCGTGCTCGCGCCGCATTGCGCTGGTATGGGATTGGAAGGCCGACCTGCCGCCAGCGCTGGCCCCCCTGTCGGCCCATCTTAAGCCTGGCGTGGTCGTCACTTCGATTGCCTACATGGACGAAATGCGCCTCTGGGTGCCGGCGACAGCCGCCGGCATGCACATCGCATATGATGATCCGTGGTACACGCCACCGGAAACGGTAGCCTTCGAGCGTGCCAACGTCGCGGCCGGGCGCATAACTGCCGAGCAGTCGGCGGCTCCGAGGCCTCAGGCAAAGCTGGTGCCCCTGATGGCCGATGCGATGGCAGGGATTGTCGCGCAGCGCGGTCCCGAGTTCCTCTTCGACATAACCGCCGCCGACATCATGGACGAGGCAAACGCCCACGCCGATCTCTGCCGCGCGATCGCCGACGGTGCGGTGACGATGCAGGGCGGCAAGCGCGGCAAGCCGATCGATCTCCGAGGGAGGGCCAACAATGTCTGACCGCCCGACCTGCCGCAATTGTGTGTATTGGGAACAGGCTGGCGCGAGGCTCGCCAACGCCATCGTCGACCCCAGCGCTCATGCAGACGTGGGCGTGTGCGTCTTCAATCCGCCGATGGTGAAAGAATCTCCGTCGTTCCCGTTCCCCATCAGCATGTTCCCGGAAGTCCACGCCGACCGCTGGTGCGGCGGGTGGGAAGCGCCAGCCGACGACGGAGGCGGTGGCGAGCGCCAGCCCCAGAATGTCGTTCCTTTCAACAGGAGGGTCGCATGACCGCGCCAGCTACCACCGATCAGTTCCGCGCTTGGATGGCGGAACGCGATGCCCACCATGCCGCCGCGAACGCGCCCGGCGCCACCGAGGCGCAGTCGCTCGCGTCAACCGATGGCTTGGTCACCTGCGAGAACAGAATCCTCGAAACCCCAGCCGCGACGCTCGGGGGCAACTATTTCCGATGCCTCGCCGCGGTGAAGCTGTCGGCCGATGGGAACGAAATCACCGACGAAACAGCCCGCGTGATCGAAGCCGAGGCCGACGCCTTCCTGGCGGAGCAGCGGGCGCAGCAGGCAGCCTTCGATGAGGCAGTCGCCGAATATCGGCGGGTCCGTGCGATCCACGACGCGATTCCCCTCGGCACCGAGGGCGAAGACGACGCCGTCGAAGCCTATTGCGTGGCGATGGATCGCGTCATCGAGGACATTCGGACGCCCTCGATCGCCGCGTTGCGGATCAAGCTAGAGTTGATCGAAAGCCGGATGGAGGGGTTCTGCGGCTGGCCGGACGAGTGGCACGCTGCCGTCGCCAAGGATCTCGACCACCTCGAAGGCATGGCGATCGCGTCATGAGCGGCGACAGCACCGACGAGATTATCGCCGGCATGGCCGAACGGTCCAGCTCCCGACGGTTGGCGACGCAGGACGTGAAGGGCGCAGCTGCGCGCCTATCGCGCGTCGCCCGGTCGCTCCCACGCTACGTGCAGGCCAAGAAGTTGGCCCGGGACAGGGTCGCCTATTACTGGACGGTGCCGCCGTCCTCGCGTCCCGACATCAAGGTGCGTTCGTTGGCGCTCGGCGCCGATCGCGACGCGGCCGTAGCTATCGCGAATAGAATGCTGACCGATGCCGATGCCGCCCTGGCGAAGACCGGACAGCGCGGATTGGCGCACCGCACCGAGCTCGCGCGGCGCTTTGCCGCCCTCGATGCCCTATCCCGCGAGCGGACCCTGACCAGCGAAGAAACCGACGAACTCGAACAGGTCATGGTCGACCTGGGCATGATCCAGCCGGAGCAGGACGATGGCTGACCGCTACGCCCGCGGCTTCCGCGCGGCCTCCGCCGCCGGGAAGCGCCTCATCCATGAAATGGCGGACCAACTCGATCGGCGAACCGACGAGGAGTGCCGTTCCGGCCAGCCGCCCTCGATGGTCGTCCAGAAGCTCCACCTCGCCGCCCAGCGCGTCGGCGCTCTGAACCCCAATATCACCCGATCGAGGTCGGGCATCCCGCTTACGAAAGATCAAGCCGATGACTGATCCCCAACGCCCCAGCACGCCCGCCGATGTGATCGCCGCATTCGCGAACTACGGCACGCTCATGAACAGCATCGCGAAGCATGCCAGCGATATCGCTCATGCCCGCCGGCAGCTCTACCTCGCCTACGTGAGCGAGGGCTTCACCGAAGCCCAGGCGCTGGAGCTGTGCAAGGTCATGCTGTCATGAGAGCACCCGTCGCGATCGTTGCAGCGCTTGGGCTCGCCGCATGCCAGAGGCCGGTATCCGCCGACCCCGACGCCAGCGCCAAGCTGAGCGCCGGGCGCGTTGCTCGGGCGGCCGTGGCGCCCGACGGCACGACCCTATGGGTGACGCGGTGGGGCGGCCGGCTGGTCTTCTTCGCCGCGAGCGGGTCGAGCTGGCAGACGCAGCGGACCCATAAGACCGGGAAGACCACCACCACAATCACCGAAGACCACGCCGTGCCGACCGGCGACGGCATCGACGCGGCCAGCCGCGCATGGAGCGATCAGTGACCGACAATATCATTCCCTTTAGGCCCCGCCCCGACCGGATCGCGCGCATCGAGATTGCGGGCGGCATCCAAAGTGAACCGATGGCTTGGACGGGCGCTGACGGAACGCGTCTCGACTACAGCAACGTCGGCGGCATGGTCTATTGGGCTGTGCTCATTCATGAGGGCGGCGGGGAAGAAATCCTCTGCATAGATGAGAGCGTAAGGATTGTGGCCCGGTATGCCGGACAGGTGGCGTTGGAGCACCAAGTCCCGGTCGTCGACCGAACGGAGGAGGTGCAATGACCGATCGTCGCGGCGACACCATCTTGCGCCAGCCGGACGTGCTGGCGCGCACGGGCCTCAAGCGGACGACGCTTTATCGCAAGATCGCGAAGGGCGCCTTCCCGGCGCAAATCAAGCTCGGCGAGAATTGCGTCGGCTGGTACGAATCGGACGTCAGCGACTGGGTCGCAAACCCGCGTTGATCAGTCGATCGACCCGGCCGTCGACGAGATCGTTCGCCGGTGCGAGCCCCTCCATCAGCATGTCGGCCCATATCTGTGCCAGCTCGCGCCGGCGCGCCATGTGCTGCGATCGGTTGTAGGCGGCCTCGGACGAGGAAAGCCCCTTGGGGACGTGGGCGAGCATCAGGTCGATGACCGCCCGATCGCCTTCCCGGCCATGCTCGCGTGCCCATTCGTTCATGATGGTCGAGAAGGCCGCGCGCCAGCCGTGAGGCACATGCCGGCCGCGGAAGCCGATGCGGTTGTACATGTACCCGATTGCGTTCTCGGACATGGGATCGATCGACCGGCGCGTCGACGGGAATAGCAGCTTGATCCGGCCCGACAGGCGGCGCACGGCGTGGAGGGCTTCCACCGCCTGCCGCGACAGCGGCATGACGTGCTCGAAAGCATCCTCGCCCTTCCGATCAAGCTCCAGTTTCATGCGGCTGGCAGGGACGCGCCAGAGCGCATCGGGGGCAGCGGCGCCGGGGGCATGCCAGTCGATCCCCTCAAACTCGCTCCAGAGTGCGGTGCGGACGATCCCCGGTCGGGCTGCCGTCAGCGCAAGCAGGCGCGAGGCCAGCAGCGTCAGCGGCTGGGCCGTGTCCTCCTCGCTCTTGATCAGGACGCCGCGCGCCTGGTCGAGATCGGTGAAGGCCGGCTGTTTCTTCTTCGGCGGGTTCGGCTTGAGCGCCTTGCCGACGATCGCGGCCGGGTCTGTCTCCGCCACGCCCTCCGATATGCCGAAGCAGAACACCGCCGAGCAATAGGTGCGGATGCGCTTGGCCGTCTCGATCGCGCCGCGCCGCTCGATCTTGCGCAACAGGTTGATCATCATCGGCGCCGTCACCTCGGCGATCGGCAGCGCGCCGATCTCCGGGAAGACGTCGCGGACCAGCGCGCGCAGGACCAGCTTCCCCTGATGCTCCGACCACTTCGCGAGACTGGCCTGATGCCATGCCCGCGCCAGCTTCTCGAAGGTCGAGCCGGCGCTAGCCGCGCTGGCCGCGCGCTTCTTCGTCGCCTCGACACCCGGATCCTTGTCATCGCGCAGCAGCCGGCGCGCATCGTCACGGCGGTCGCGGGCCTCGATCAGCGACACCTCGGGATAGGGACCGAAGATCAGCCGCTTTTCCTTCCCGGCGAAGCGGTACTTGAGCCGCCAGGACTTGAAGCCCTTCTTCGTGACGAACAGGTATAGCCCGCCAGAATCAGCGAGCTTATAGTCTTTCTCGCCGGGCGCGGCCTTGCGGCATTGAGCGTCTGTCAGCGGCACGATGCCCCCACCCTTTCTGAAATGCCCCCACGCCTGCCCCCAGATGGCGGGGATTGGGTGGAACGCGATGGAACTCCGATGCCCCCAACAGGTGGCGCACCGGGCCCGGAAAATCAAGGGATTGGGACGCTATGGGCGTCAATGGGATGGGCGTCTGGTGGGTCCGCCGGGATTCGAACCCGGGACCTCTCGATTAAAAGTCGCTTGCTCTACCGACTGAGCTACGGACCCACCGACCGCGCTTCCCTATTGGGCGCGGCTCTCGCGGTCAACCCGCCCCGCGGAGAAGCCGGGCGCGGGCGTGACGGACCGTCCGGCGGCCCTCGCCCACCGGCCAGCCGGGCGCGATCGCCAGCAGCGGGCGGAGGACGAAATCGCGCCGCTGCACCTCGCGATGCGGGATCGTCAGCCGCCGCCCGCGGCGCTGCGACCAGCGTCCGTCCGACCACAGCAATATGTCGAGATCGAGCACGCGGGCACCCCAGCGCCGTCCCCGCCGCCGTCCGAACGCCGCCTCCAGCCCCTTGAGCCGGGCGAGCAGCGCGGGCGGATCGAGCCGGGTCTCGACGATCACCGCCGCATTGGCGAAGCTTCGCCCCGCCGGCCCCAAGGCCGGCGTCGCGATGATCGGGGAGCGCGCCACGACCGCGACGCCGTCCGCATCGATCGCCGCGATCGCCGCCCGCACCACGGCGGCCGGAGCGCCGTGGCGGCCATGGCGGCGGTTCGACCCGATACCGATCGCGTAACGATAGGGCTGCATGCGATCCGCCTATAGCGGCGGATCATGGCCTTACCAGAGCCTAGCTTGCCCGACGACCGCGACAGCCGGTCGATCTACCCCCAGTTCGCGACCAGCGCCTGCATCACTTCGGTCGCCACGCGGGCGCCGACCTGATCGACGGTGGGCGGCAGCGGGCGTTCGCGCTGATAGCCGTTCGGCCCGGCGACCCAGCGCCCCGGCCCGCCCGAGGGCGGAATGCCCTGGGTGACGACGGTGGCCAGCAGCGTGCCGCTGCGGATGTCCTTGACGTCGACGCGGAAGGTGTAGCCGCTCGGCGCGCCGTCGTCGGGGGTCTGCAACACCTCGACCAGCAGATCGGCCTTGCCGACCAGCGCCGACATCTCGACCGACTGGGCATCGCTGCGATCGACGCCCTTGCCGAGCGCGGTCGAGCGCATGATCAACGTGCGGTCGATCAGCCGGGCGCCGCCGGCCAGCATGGTGCGATTGAAGCCCTGGGCGGCCTTCCAGTCCGCGCGCTCGGCGAGACCGGTCATGCGCGCGCCGTCGGCGGCGGTGGCGGTGCGGCCCGAGCGCAGCTCAGCCTCGACAGCGCGGCCGGCAACCGCCGTCGAGCCGTCCTCATAATAGGTCTTGTCGACCGCCCGGCCGTCGGTCAGCGTGAAGCGCGACCATTCCTCATAGCTGGTCGACAGCGAGTCCGTGAGCTGCCGGTTCCAGAAGATCACCATGCGCGGGCTCTTCTTGCGCGCATAGGCCGACCGGAAGGCGCTGGTGGTCGCGGCGTTGTTCTGCGCCGCCATGTTGGCGCGCGGCGGCGCGGCCAGCACCTCGGGCATGTTGTCGCGATATTGCTGCGCGGCGGCGGCGGTCGCCAGCAGCACCGCGACGGCCGCCCCCGCGGCCCCGGTCCTGATCCCCATCACATGTCCCCCCACGAAGAATAGCCCCTATCGCCGAAATCGTCGTCGAAACCGGCGTCGGCATAGTCCGCATCATCCCCGTCCACCCATCCGACGACGGGAATGCGGCGATCGGACGACCAGCCCTCGATCACCGGCGGCGTGTCGCGCCACAGGGCCGGCATCGCACCATAGACGGCCGGCGACGGCGCCGCGATCAGCGCCGGCTGCACCGGACGGATCGGACGCGGCGGCGGCACTTCCTGCCCGGCCTGCGCCTGGCTCGCGGCACAGGCGATGACCAGCAGCAGCGCGGAGCGGATCATGGCTGCGAGGTCCGCACCTCGACGAGGTAATATTTGACCTCGTCGCGGCCGATCGAAAGTCCGCGATAGACGCCGGTCGCCTTGGGTGCGAGGATGACCTTCTTCCAATAGGTCGAATCCTCGGTCGGCACCTGGTTCTCGTCCATGAAGGAGGAGCGCGCGTCGAGCTCGACCGTCTTCTTGGTGCAATTGACGAAGCGCGTGATCACCTCGACCGAATTGGTCTCGGTCCGCCGCGCGAACATCCCTTCGACCACGACGCGATTGGCCAGTTTCTTGTCGGTCATCTGAACGGCGTTGAGGTCGATCGGCGTCATCGCCGACGGCACGTTGGCGACCAGCGCGGGCCCGCCCGCCGAGAGCGACCGCTTGGCATCGCCGATGTCGCACTTGACCGGTCGGTTCTCGCGCGCCTGCGCCGGGACGGCGAGCAGGGCGCCGGCGGCGATCGCGCCGAGCAGATACATTCTCATCGATCGTCTCCCATCAAGCAACTAGCGCAGCTTCGCGCGAAAGGCCTCGTCCTTGGCCCACACGTCCTTGTCGCGCTTGCGCGCCAACGCGATCTTGGCGTTGTTGCCCGGCGCCTCGGGCGGCAGGGCCGACACGCTGCGCGAACGCGCCCAGACGATGCCGCACTTGCCGGCGCTGGCCGACATCGGCTTGGTCCCGGCCAGGTCGAGCGCATTGTCGTCCTGCCGATAGGTCATGCTGACAGACGGCATGCTCCAATCGCCCCCGCTCAGCGCAGCCTTGGGCGGCGCCTTCTTGCCCTTCGCGGCGGCCGACGCGGCGCCCCAGCGCGTGGTACCGACCATGATGGTCGACGGCAGGCCGTCCCACATCCGGGTGTCCGCGGTGGGGCGGACCGACTTGGAGAACATGCTCAGCGCCGCGCCGATCCCCTGCGCGTAGAGGGCGTTGCCGCCCATCTGCTGGGCGAAGGTGCTGCCGACGGTGGTGGCGAGCGCGCTGGTCGTCTCCAGGCCGGACTTGAACTGGGCCTTGCCGTCGAGGATGCCGTCGATCGCCCGGCCGCCGCGGGTCGACGCCTGGGTGTAGATGTCGGCGGCCGGCGTCAGCGGCCAGGCGCGGGTCGTCTTGCCGCTGCCCAGCGTCACGATGGCGCCGTTTTCGGGCATGGCGGCGCCGGGGCGGAAGACCAGCTTCTCCTGATATTGCCCGTCGGTCGCCTTGACCGGGCCGATGCCGAGTTCGGTCAGCACCAGGACATTGTCGTTGGGACCCGGCACCTTGAGCTTGGGATCGATCTTCGCGGCCTGCTCGAACGCGTCGGCGGCCTGGCTTCCGTCGCCCGCGCATTGCGAGGCCCAGCCCTGCAGAAAGGTCAGCAGCGCGAAATCCGACTGGAAGCTCTCGTCGCCCGCGACCGTATCCTGATATTCGGCCGCCTTGAACGAGGCGCGGGCATTGTCGTAGTCGCCCTTCCGCAGATAGAGCAGCCCGCGATAATAATAGGCCATCGCCCGTTCATAGGGCTCGCCCTTGAAGTCCTTGTTGACCTCCAGCCGCGTCGCCGAGGTCGCCTTCTCGGCCTGCTTGTCCTTGTTGTAGAAGGCCTCGATCCGGTCGAGCGCGCCGTCGAACGCCTTCTCCGCATCGGCATAATAGCCAAGCTCCATCGACAGCAGGCCGAGCCGCTCATAGTTGAGCACGGCGTTATGCTCGCCATCATAATAGAGGGTACGATAATAGCCGCGCAGCTCCTCCTGCCGGGTCTGGGCGAAGGCCTCGACCTCGTCGGGATAGGGGCCGGGGCCATATTGCGCCTTCCAGGCGGCGACCTGCTTGGCGCGCGCCTTGGCGGCGGCCTTGGCGGCCTTGGCGGCAGCCGGATCGACGGGAGCGGCGGCATCCTGCGCCACGACGGCGGAGGCGAGCGACAGCAGCGAGAAAGCGGCGATTCCGGTCGCCAGCCGATGGATGGTCTTCATCGGGCCCTCCCTCAGCGATAGACGACGTCGTCGGCGCCGGCACGGCGGATCTTGTAGGTGCCGTTCCAGACGAGCGTGCCATATTCGAGGTCGAGCATCTCGAGCGAGATGACGGTCAGCCGCTCCTGCATGCCGGTGTCGTTGTTGCGGCTGTCGAGCGAGGTGATCTTGCCGACCAGCTTGTAGTCCGCACCCGCCGTGGCGCGGGTCAGCCCGGTGGTGCCGCTGTCGACGACGCCGTCGCGCTTCAGCGCGCGTTCCTGCTCGACCGCGGCGATGAACTCCCGGCTGACGAAACGCATCTTGCCGCGGGCGGCGCCCATCAGCTTGCCGCGCAGTTCGTCGGTGATGATGTCCTTGTCGATCCGCTGCGAGCTCTGGTTGCGCAGGTCGGAGCTGTCGAGGATGATCCGCGGCGGAGTCGCCCGGTTGGAAATCTCGGGATTGGCCATCAGGTCGCGGACCATCTGGTCCGCCATGCGGCCGAGGTCCTGGCCCTCGATGCCGACGCCCGAGACCACGCCGCGCTGGTCGGGATCGAGATCGACCGCCTGGTGCGAACGATCCTTCTTGGCGATCGCAGGACCGGCGACCATCGCCAGGCCGACGCCAAGGATTGCGGCTTTCGCCACAGGACGCAGTTTCAGCATTGTTCCCCCGTTCGATCCGGATGCCGCAACGCCCCCGTCGCGACAGCCCCTCTTCCAGCCGGCGACGCTAGACCGGCTGCCCATGGCGTCAAGCCTTTCGTTACGGGGATCGGGCTGAATTTATATGACGCGGATCACATGTCGCCCGGATAATCGAACCGAAAGAGGGGGATCGCCGGCCCGCAGAGCCGCGCGGCGAGGATCGGAAGCCCCATCCAGCGGAGCGACCACCACTTATCGCGGCAGGAACGCCGCAGCAGCCCCCTCACCCACCAGATGTTGTGGTTCCATGCTGGCAGGCAAGCTCGCTGCGCGCCCGAATCGCTGCACAAATCACCAGAAAATATCGGTAATTCAGCGTCAAAAGGGTGCAAAAGGACTTGATCGCGCGACTCATCGGTGATTCTGTCCCTGGATGAATCGCGTCCCTCTTTTCCAGATTGCCCGCAGCGCTGCGCTGCCCGCGGTCGCGATTCTGATCATCGGCTATTTCGCCAGCGCGGCGCTGATCGGTCCCAACGGTCTGCTCGCGCTCGGCGGCTACCGCACCCAGCTCCAGGCCAAGTCGGACGAACTGCGCCGCACCGAAGCCGTGCGCGACCGGCTGCGCCACCACGCCAAGCTGCTCGACCCCAGCCGCGTCGACCCCGATTTCGGCGAGGAGCTGGTGCGCCGCTCGACGGGCCAGGTGCGGCCGGACGAGATCATCATCCCGCGGAACTGAGCCACGCGCCATCGCCGGCGCGGCCAGAAGCTCCTTTCCGACAAGATGTATCTCCATGGAGATACCGCCCATGGATCGGCAGTCATGGATCGTCGGCGGTGCCCGCCGGTCCCCGCTCCCATAAGGAAGCTTTATTGCCGCCTGCCGCCAAGTCCGTTGAAATCGGCGCGCCCGACGGCCTATATGCGACCCAGTCACCCCCTCCCCGGGACAAGGAGCAATCCGCTTGGCGAAACCAGCACAGCCACGCGCAGCGGCCAAAAAGGCCGCGCCGCGCAAACCCGCATCTCCACGAGCGCAAGCCGCCACGCCGAAGCCGGCCGCTGCCGCCACAACCGCGCCGCCGATATCCAACCGCGAGCGCCCCGCCGAGCCGCAGCGGTACGAGGCGAGCAAGGAGGAGATGCTGGAGTTCTACCGGCAGATGCTGCTGATCCGCCGTTTCGAGGAGAAGGCGGGCCAGCTCTACGGCCTCGGCCTGATCGGCGGCTTCTGCCATCTCTATATCGGCCAGGAGGCCGTCGCGGTCGGCCTGCAGTCGGCGCTCGAGGTCGGCAAGGATTCGGTGATCACCGGCTATCGCGACCATGGCCATATGCTGGCCTATGGCATCGACCCGAAGCTGATCATGGCCGAGCTCACCGGTCGCGCCGCCGGCATCAGCCGCGGCAAGGGCGGATCGATGCACATGTTCTCGGTCGACCATCGCTTCTATGGCGGCCACGGCATCGTCGGCGCGCAGGTCAGCCTCGGCGCCGGGCTCGCCTTCAAGCATAAATATTCGGGCGACGGCGGCGTCGCCATGGCCTATTTCGGCGACGGCGCCGCCAATCAGGGCCAGGTCTACGAGAGCTTCAACATGGCCGAGCTGTGGAAGCTCCCGATCATCTTCGTGATCGAGAACAACCAGTACGCCATGGGCACCAGCGTCAACCGCGCCTCGGCCGAGGACCAGCTCTATCGCCGCGGCGAGAGCTTCCGCATCCCCGGTATCCAGGTCGACGGCATGGACGTGCTGGCGGTGCGCGGCGCCGCCGAGGAGGCGGTCGCCTGGGTCCGTGCCGGCAAGGGGCCGATCCTGCTCGAACTGAAGACCTATCGCTATCGCGGCCACTCGATGTCCGATCCGGCCAAGTACCGCTCGCGTGACGAGGTCCAGTCGGTGCGCGACAAGTCCGACCCGATCGACCACCTCAAGAAGGAGCTGGAGGCGGCGGGCGTCAGCGAGGACGATCTGCGCAAGCTGGAGAAGGACATCCGCGCGATCGTCACCGAGGCGGCCGACTTCGCCGAACAGTCGCCCGAACCCGAGCCCGAAGAGCTCTATACCGACGTGCTGGTGGGACAATATTGATGGCTGTCGATCTGAAGATGCCCGCGCTTTCCCCGACGATGGAGGAAGGCACGCTCGCCAAGTGGCTCGTCAAGGAGGGCGACACGGTCAAGTCGGGCGACATCCTCGCCGAGATCGAGACCGACAAGGCGACGATGGAGTTCGAAGCGGTGGACGAGGGCACGATCGCCGAGATCACCGTCCCCGCCGGCACCGAAGGGGTCAAGGTCGGCACCGTGATCGCCCGGATCGCCGGCGAGGACGATGACGCCGCCCCGGCGCCGAAGGCCGACGCAGCTCCGGCCGAGCCGAAGCCGGAGGCCGCCAAGGCCGAGGTTCCGGCCCCCGAGAGCCCGACCCCGCACAAGATGGAGACCGGCGCGCGCGACCTCGTCGCGGCGGTCGCCGACACCCGCGACGATCCCGAGGTGCCCGCGGGGACCGAGCTGGTGAAGACCACGGTGCGCGAGGCACTGCGCGACGCGATGGCGGAGGAGATGCGCCGCGACGGCGACGTTTTCGTGATGGGCGAGGAGGTCGCGCAGTACCAGGGCGCCTACAAGGTGACCCAAGGCCTGCTCGACGAGTTCGGCGACCGACGCGTGATCGACACGCCGATCACCGAATATGGCTTCGCCGGCATCGGCACCGGCGCCGCGATGGGCGGGCTCAAGCCGATCATCGAGTTCATGACGTTCAACTTCGCCATGCAGGCGATCGACCACATCATCAACTCGGCCGCCAAGACCAACTACATGTCGGGCGGCCAGATGCGCTGCCCGGTGGTGTTCCGCGGCCCCAACGGCGCGGCTGCCCGTGTCGCCGCGCAGCACAGCCAGAACTATGCGCCCTGGTACGCCAGCGTGCCCGGCCTGATCGTCATCTCGCCCTATTCGGCGGCCGACGCCAAGGGCCTGCTCAAGGCGGCGATCCGCTGCCCCGATCCGGTCGTGTTCCTCGAGAACGAGCTGCTCTACGGCCAGAGCTTCGACGTGCCCAAGCTCGACGATTATGTCCTGCCGATCGGCAAGGCGCGCATCTGCCGCACAGGTTCGGACGTGACGATCGTCAGCTATTCGATCGGCGTCGGCGTCGCGCTGGAGGCGGCCAAGCAGCTTGAGGGCGAAGGTATCGACGCCGAGGTGATCGACCTGCGCACGCTGCGTCCGCTCGACAAGGCGACGGTGCTCGAAAGCCTCCGCAAGACCAATCGCATGGTCGTCGTCGAGGAAGGCTGGCCGGTCTGCTCGATCGCCTCCGAGATCGTCACGATCGCGATGGAGGAGGGCTTCGACGACCTCGACGCCCCGGTCCGCCGCGTCACCAACAAGGACGTGCCGATGCCCTACGCCGCCAATCTGGAAAAGGCGGCGCTGCTCAAGGTGTCCGATGTCGTAGCGGCGGCCAAGGCGGTCAGCTACCGGAGCTAGCGCTAGGGGTTTTTGCGGACCGCCCGACTCTCGATCTGTGATAAAACTCCCAACCGACCCGAGTCGGTTGGGAGTATGCTTATGGGGCAGAAAGGCCCGCGTTCCGCAGCGTCACCCGGCACCGGGCAGGTGAGCAACCCCTTTCTGGGCCGGCTCCTCTATGTCGAGGACAATGCGCAGATCGCGGAGATCACCTGCCTCATGCTCGAGGACACGGGCCTCGACATCGTCCAGGCCAGCTCGGCCGAGGAGGCGTTACGCCTGGTCGATACCCAGGAGAGCCCGTTCGACATCGTGCTGACCGACGTGGTGATGCCGGGCCTGAGCGGGGTGCAGCTCGCCCGCCGGCTCAACCAGCGCTGGCCGAATCTGCCGATCGTGCTGGTGAGCGGCTTCAGCGAGGAGCTCACCATGGGCTATGGCGCGCAATATGAGCTCCTCCGCAAACCCTTCACCCGTGGCGCCCTGTTCGACTGCCTCCAGCGCCATCTCGACGGCAGCATCTATCAGCACGCCTGACCCCGCCCCGTCCCCGCTGTCCGATCCCGAACGCCTGCTGGCACTGAGCTACGCGCCGGCGGCCCGCCGCGACCGGCTTGCCCTGCTGTGGCGGATCGACGAACGGATGGGCGCGATCGTCGCCGCCGCGCGCGAGCCGGCGATCGGCGCGATGCGGCTGATCTGGTGGCGCGATGCGCTGATCCGGCTCGACGAACCCGATATACCGGTCGCGGCCGAGCCGCTGCTGGCCGCCGCCGCCCAAGAACTGCTGCCCGCCGGCCTGTCCGGCGGGTCGATCTCAGCGATCGAGGAAGGCTGGGCGGCGCTGCTCGAAGAGGAGGTTCCGGGCGAGGCGCAGGTCATCGCCCATGGCGAGGGCCGCGGCGGTACGCTGTTCGCCCTGTCAGCCGCCCTGCTCGGCACGGTGCCCGAGGATGTCGGCCGCGCCGGCGAAGGCTGGGCGCTTGCCGATCTCGGCCACCGGCTACGCGATCCACAGGCGCGCCGCTTCGCCCGCGCCGCCGCCGCCGAACGGCTGGGCGAGGTCGCGATCGGCAGTTGGCCCGCGGCGCTCCGGCCGCTCGGCCTGCTCGTCCTGCTCGCGCGGACGGACGCCGCGATGCCGACCGAGCGGCAACGGCGGCAAGGGTCGCCGAAACGGATGCTTCGGGCGCTCGCCTATCGCCTGACGGGGCGCTAAGCTCCGCCCCTGGGGATATCCGGGGGAGAGACGATATGTGGCGATATCTGGCGGGTGCGGCCGGCGGGCTGTTGCTGGCTGGCGGTGGCGTGATGCTGTGGCAGGGACAGGACAAGGGACCGCAGCTCGCATCGGCCCCACTCCAGGCGGCCGAGCCCGCGCCGCTCGCGGAACCGCCCGCCGCGACCGAGAAGACCCGCGAGGAAAAGCGCTTCGGACGCTACGACAAGGACAAGGACGGCAAGGTCAGCCGCGAGGAATTCCTCGCCAGCCGGCGCAAGGCCTATGCCAAGCTCGACAGCAACGGCGATGGCCGGCTGAGCTTCGAGGAATGGTCGGCCAAGACCAGCGACCGCTTCGCCAAGGCCGACGCGGACAAGTCGGCGACGCTGACGGCCGAGGAGTTCGCCACCACCCGTATCGCCCGCAAGACGACCCGTCCGGCGCCGTGTGTGCCGGAGAGCGAGGGCTGACCGCTACGACGGGGAAATGGGCCGATGGGATCAGCCGACCTCGAATCCCGCCGGTTTCGGCCATTTCGGGCTGACCATCGCGATGGCGCGGAACAGGGTGCCCATCTCCTCCTCCGACGTCAGCCGGTGATAGGCGGCGCCGATTTCCTCGGTGCGGTCAGGATGGTGGCGGGATAGCGCGGCGGCACGGGCGGCGATGCCGAGCGTCGCCAGGAAATAGCTCTGCGACACCGGTCCCTCGATCCGCGCGCCGCCGAGCCGGCCGGCCTCGCCCAGCGCCGTGAAGTCGACATGGGCGGTGATGTCGTTGGCGCCGGGATTGCTGAACACGTCGGCATAGGCATGGGCGTTGAGCGCCTGCAGCGTGTCGCCCGCGGCATAATTCTCATGCCCATAGTCGATCGCGAGCAACGCGCCGCCCTGCTTCGCGACCCGCGCCGCCAGCGCGCGGGCGACGGCGAGCCCGGCCGGCGAAGTCTCGTAGATGCTCCCGGCGACCGCGTCGTGAAGATGCTCGGGGACGAGGTCCTCCGCAGGCACATCGCCCGGCACCGGGCGGAAGCCATCGGCATCATGGGTGACGACCCGCTCGCGCCAGCCGCTATAGGTCTTGATATATTGGCGATAGGGCAGCGCGTCGAAGAATTCGTTGGCGACGATGATCAGCGGCGCGTCGGTCGGCAGCGTCTCGATCCCCTCATGCCAGACGGCATCGGGCACCCGTTCCTTCTGCAACCGCCGCAGCACCGGGCTGGTCTCGACGAAATGCACCTCGGGATGGCGGCGCAGCGCGCCCATCGCGCGCAAGGCGTCGGCGGCGAGCGTCCCGCGCCCCGGCCCCAGCTCGACATAATAGGCGCTGAGCGCGCGTGATCGCCCCCACAGATCGGCGATCCAGATGCCGATCAGCTCGCCAAACATCTGGCTGATCTCGGGCGAGGTGATGAAGTCGCCCTTCGCGCCGAACGGATCGTGCGCGGCATAATAGAGACCGTTCGCCGCCTCCATATAGTCGGCGACCGGGATCGGCCCCTTGGCCTTGATCACTCGAACCAGCGCGTCCGCCAGTTCCGCGGCTGTCTCCATCTCGCTCGCTTCTTCGACGTCGGAATCGCCGCCTGATAGGCGATCGTGGTTAGCAAAGCACTAATCGACGTTGACCGGGGTCCGCTTCGAGGCGGTGGCGATCAGGTAGAGGCCGCCGAGCAGCATCGGCACGGTCAACGTCTGCCCCATCGTCAGCCCCCAGCTCAACGTACCGAGCTGCGCATCGGGCTCGCGGAAATATTCGACGACGAAGCGGCTCAGCCCATAGCCGAGCAGGAAGATGCCGACGAGCTTGCCCGGCTGGTTGCGGGCATCGGTGCGCCAGAAGAAGAAGGACAGGACAAGGCCGAGCACGATCCCTTCGAGACCGGCTTCGTAGAGCTGGCTCGGATGGCGCGGCAGGCCGTCGGGCGCGCCGGGGAAGATCATCGCCCAGGGAACGTCGGTCGGCCGGCCCCACAGCTCGCCGTTCACGAAATTGGCGATGCGGCCGAAGAACAGCCCGAACGGCGCACAGCAAGCGACATAGTCGTGGATGCGCAACCAGCTCAGCCCGTTCCGGCGCGCCATGTAGAAGATACCGGCCGCGACGCCGAGCGCGCCGCCGTGGAACGACATCCCCCCCTGCCACAGCTTGAGCACGTCGAGCGGGTGGAGGAGGATGTCGGGCTGGTAGAAGAATACATAAGCGAGCCGCCCGCCGATCAGGATGCCGAGCGTCGCGTAGAAGACGAGATCGTCGGCATGGCGCCGCGCCATCGGCGCGCCCGGCTGGGCGATCAGCCGGGTGAGATAATACCAGCCGAGTAGGATGCCGGCGATATAGGCCAGCGAATACCAGTGGATCTGCAGGAAGCCGAGGTCGAGCGCGATCGGGTTCAGGCCGAGATCGGCCCAGTGGATCGCCTGGGCGGCGTTGGCGATGACGGCTTGCTGCAAGGAACTTCCCCGAAGGCTGGACTGCGCCTGCCATAGCGGGGGGATCGATCGTCATCAACCGACCGGGATCGACAGCTCCATCCGGTTGCGTCCGCCCTCGCTGCGATAGTCGAGGATGATCGCCCAGGCGCGGACCAGGTTGAGTCCCGCGCCGCCGCCGCGATCGGGGATCGCCGCGTCGTCGGGTGCCTCACGCGGGTCGAAGGCGGCGCCATCGTCGCTCAACACCAGCGCCACCGGGCCACCAGCCGCGCGCGTCAGGCTCAGCTCGATCGCCTCGGCAGCGCCCGCGCCGCCATGCTCGACGAGGTTGGCGACCAGTTCCTCGACAATGATCGCCAGCCGCGCGGCGTCGCCACCGTCCAGCCCCGCCGCCGCACAGAAGCCGTGGACCGCGTCGACGGTCTCGCGGACGATCCCGTCGCCAATGCAACGGATTGTAACCGACGCGGAATTCGAGTCGCGGGCGCTCATAATTGCGCTATGTCACGACTCTCTGGTCATGGGGATGGCGAGAATGATGCGTAGGGCAATATTGACGGTGCTGGGGCTGGCCATCATGGCGCAGCCGGCCTGGGCCGAGATCGGCCGGATCAAGCGCAGCGTGGGCGCGACCGCGGTCGAGCGCGGCAAGGCGAAGCTCACCCCCGCCCCCGGTTTCCAGCTCCTCCCCGGCGACACGCTGGTCACCGGCAAGAACGGCCAGATGAGCCTGACCTTCATCGACGACACCCGTTTCTCGGTGGGGCCGAACAGCCGCATCTCGGTCGACGACTTCACCTATGACCGCACCGCCCAGTCCGGCAGCTTCGTGACCCGGGTCAACCGCGGCTCGCTCGCGGTCGTGTCGGGTCAGATCGCCAAATCGAAGCCCGATGCGATGAAGGTCCGGACGCCGACCTCGCTGCTCGGCGTGCGCGGCACCCGCTTCATCGTCGAGGTCTCCAAATGAACCGGGCCCTGCCGCTGCTGGCGGCCGCGGGTCTGCTGGCGGGCTGCGCCACCACGCCGACCCTCACCCTGCTTCCGACCGAGGAAGGCAAACAGGGCGCCGTCGCGGTGCTGGAGGAGAATGGCAGGCCGATGGAGACGGTGGTCAGTGAGCTCAACAGCAGCACCAACCTGTCCGGCACGCCGCGCACCCGATCGATCGACCCGGCGAAGATGAGCGCGCGGCAGCGCGCGCTGCTCGATTCCCTGCCGCCCGCACCGGTACGGCTGACGCTCTATTTCCTCGAGGGCACGACCGAGCTGACGCCCGAATCGCAGCCGGGTCTCGCTTTCCTGATCAAGGAGGTGTCGGAGCGGCCGGGCGCCGAGGTGCAGGTCACGGGCTATACCGACACACTGGGCGACGCCGACGCCAACGACCGGCTGTCGCAGCAGCGCGCCGAGGAGGTGCTCGGCGTGCTGGCCAAGCACGGCATCGACCCGACGCTGATGAGCGCGGTCGGCCGCGGCGAGCGCAACCTGCGCGTCGCGACTCCCGACGGGGTCTCCGAGGCGGCGAACCGTCGCGTGGTGGTGACGATCCGCTGACGACCCGTCGGAATATCGAAGCTCATTATCTGGCCCGCTCGTCCTGAGAGGCTGACTCAAAAGCCTCCGCTCACCCTGAGGAAGCATTGAGCGTAGCCGAAATGCTGTCTCGAAGGGGCGTTCGAGCCTCGAAATATCCTTCGAGACGGGCCTTCGCCAGGCTCTGTCCCACCTCAGGATGAGCGGAGACGGGCGCGTCAGATTGTCTCTGAAGGATCACCCAGGTAGCGGACCGCCATCACCGTAAGGTCGTCGGTCGGGTCGGTGCCGTCTTCGAAGGCGCGCACCGCGTCGCGCATCGCCTCGACCATCGCGGAGGCGTTCGTCCGCCCCCGCAGCGCCGCGAGCAGCCGGTCATGGCCGAACAGCGCGCCGTCGCCGTTCTGCGCCTCGCTGACCCCGTCCGAGATCAGCACCAGCGCCTCGCCGGGCGCCAGCCTCATCGGCTCGTCGGGATAGGGGAAATCGACGATGCAGAAGGGCGGTCCGCCGTCGAGCTTGTGGATCGCGATCGCGCCGTCGCCGCGGATGTGGAGCGGGTCCTCGTGCCCCGCGCTCATCAGCACCAGCTCGCCGCTCGACAGGTCGAGGATGCCGACCAGCATGGTGACGTTCATCGCCTCGCTATTGTCGCGCATCAGCTCCTCGTTGAGGATCGCGGCAGCATCGGCGAGGCTGGGCACGCCGCGCAGCACGACGCTCTTCGCCAGCGCCTTGGACAGCGCCATAAACAGCGCGGCGGGCACGCCCTTGCCGGTCACGTCGCCGACGAGGAAGGCGATGCGGTCGGCGTCGAGCCGGATCACGTCGTAGAGGTCGCCGCCGATCGACTTGGCGGGTTCGAGCAGCGCGTCGATGTCGATGCGCGGATCGAAACCGGCCAGTTCCTCACGCGGCGGCAGCATGCCGAGCTGGATCGAGCGCGCCGCCTGCAGCTCGCCCTCGGTCGCGGCGGCGGCGATCCGCTCGCGCACCAGCGTCTCGCGCAGCCGCTCGCGCTCGCGCCGCGCCTCGACGAACATGCCGCCCGCCACGCCGACCGCCGCGCCGCCCCCGAGCAGCAGCGGGCGCAACGGGTCGAGCAGCAGCGAGCCGAGGTCGAAGGCGAACCAGCCGACCGCCGCGATCACGACCGCCAACCCGAGCGGAACGAGCATCAGGGTCCGGCGGCGCGCCGGCCCGCACAGCAGCACCGCAACCGCCAGCAGCAGCCCCGCCCCCCATTCGGCCGGCGCCGCCCAGACCGGCCGGTCGAGCCAGCCGCCGCGCAGGATCGCGTCGACCGCCTGCGCCTGCACCAGCGTGCCGAAGCCTTCCGCCTCCAGCGGGGTGGCGACGATGTCGGCGGTGCCCTCAGCGGCGAGGCCGAGCAGGACGATCTTGCCGGCGAAGGCGTCTGCGGGGAATTTCCGGCGGAGCACGTCGGCCGCCGAGCTGATCTCGGCGGCCGGGAAACGGCCGAAGCGCAGCCGCATCCGCCCCTCCGCATCGACCGGGATGTGCCGGCCGGCCAGCGCCACCGCGCGGCCCTCGGCCGTCACCGCCTCCTGGTCCCGCGCCAAGCGGGCTAGTTCGAGCGACAGGCTGGGCATCGGCCGGCCGCCGAGCTTCATCAGCAACGGCACACGCCGGACGCGCCCGTCGCTGTCGGGCTGGCCGTTGAGCAGGCCATGGCCGAGCGCGGCGCCTTCGAGCTCGGGGATATTGGCGACCGCGCGCGGCTCGTCGGGGAGCCTCGGCGGCAGCGTACCCTTGATCGTGGCGTCGACGAACAACTGCGCGGGATCGCTGCCGCCGCTCCCCACCCCGGCGCGGCCGAGCACGACCGGCGCCTTGCCGACGACCTGGCCGTAGAGCCGGTCCATCGGCGGCAGCCCGTGGACCTCGGCGGCGGCGGCCGGGCTGAGCTCCGGATAGAGCGCGGCGAAGATGTCGGGCCGGACCCGGTCGGGTTCCGGGAACAGCATGTCGAAGCCGATCGCCTTCGGCCCCCGCGCCGCGATCTCCTCGGTCAGCCGGGCCATATGGTAGCGCGGCCACGGCCAGGGCCCGACCGCGGCGATGCTGTCCGAATCGACCAGCACGACATGGACCGGCGTGCCCGACAGGTCGCGAGGCGCGAGGCGCTGCCACAGGTCGAACATCGGCCGGCGCATCGCCTCCCCCGCGAAGGCGCTGAGCAGCGCGGCCGCGACAAGCGCGAGCAGGCCGGCGAGGCGGATACGGGTCATCGCACCCTCCCTCCGTCACCCCAGCGCAGGCTGGGGTCCATGTCTGTATTCTCCCCAGATGCCATCTGGCTGATGAGAGACATGGACCCAAGCCTGCGCTGGGGTGACGTGGCCCCGGACATCCCGCCTACAACCGCACCTCGAGCCCGTCATAGGCGCACAGCACCTCGAGCGGGGTCTCGCGGCGGGTGAGTTCCTCATAGCGGATGCTTTCCTGGTGCATCCGCTGGATATCGTCGTCGCTGTAGATCGGCTCATGGTGGAACAGCGCCAGCCGCTTCGCCTCCGCCTCATGGCACAGGTCGATCGCGACGATGTTCGAGCTGTGCCCCCAATCCTCCTTCATGGAGACCGCGTCGGCGAGCGAATACATGGTGTCGCAGATCACCAGATCGGCATCGCGGAAGAAATGGGCGACGTCGGCCTCGCCCTCCATGCTGTCGATCTTGTGCTCGCTGTCGGTCGAGAAGATCGCGGTCTTCCCCGCATCGTCGGTGAAGCGATAGCCGTAGCTCTTGTGGCTGTGGTGCTGCTCCATCACCTCGACGTCGAGCCCGCCGATCCGATAGGTCTCGCCGGGCGCGAGCGTGCGGAACTCGATCTTCGCGCGCAGCCAGTCGAACGCGACCGGGAAGCTGATCTCCTCCTGCTGGCGACGCAGCGCCTGCTCGGCATCGGCATGGCCCGAATGGATGACGATATGCGCGTTGGGGTCGAAGGCCGGCCCGAAGAAAGGGAAGCCGCCGATATGGTCCCAATGCAGGTGGGACATGAAGAAATGATAGGTCCGCTCGTGCCCGGCGGCGCAGCGGCGGAAGGCGTCGATCCCGAACTCGCGCAGGCCGGTGCCCATGTCGCAGACGATGAACGATCCGTCGCCGCCCTCGATCTCGACGCAGGTGGTGGCGCCGCCATAGGTGCCGCCGGTGGCGAAATCGAGCTCGCGGTCGACGAACGCCTCAGCTTCGGCCGTGTCGGCGAAGCCGCGGCCGCCCGCCGCGACCAGCGCGCGGGCGATCTTGCCGCGGATCGCGCCCGCGGTCTGCGCCACCGCCAGCGATCCCCGCGTTCCCCAGAATCGAACCAGCATCGATCTTTCCCCCTCGATGACGCGTTCAGGCGGTCAGCGCCGCCTCGACCGTCTCGGTCACCCCGAACAGCTTGTCGTAGCGGCTGATCGCCAGGATCTCGCGCGCCACGCCGTTGGGCGCGGCGAGGACGATTGTCACCGCCGATCCGTCGGCCTTGCGCTTGGCGAGCGTCAGCGCGCGCAGGCCGCGCGATGACATATAGTCGATGCCCGAGCAGTCGATGACGAGCCGCGCCGCCGCGTCGGCCGCCCGGCCGACCGCGCCTTCGAGGCTGGCGCCGAAATCCTGCGCCGTGCTTTCGTCGATCTTCCCCCGGGGTGCGGCGACGATCGCCCCGTCCCGCGCCTCTTCCGACCATATCATACGCTAAGCTCTCCCCTGCCCGCCGCCATGCTAACCATTAATTCCGGCGCAGGGAAGTTGGGTGATTACGGGCCCAGCCGATCGAGCCAGTCGGCGATCATCCTGCGCCCCGCCGCCACCGCGACCGGACCGTGGCGATCATGCTGGCCGCGCAGTTCCTCGACCGTCCGGCCAGCCGCGTGGATATAGGGCTCATCCTCCAGCCAGGCATCGAAGCGCGGGTCCTCGCCCATCTCCGAATGGCACTGGAGCGCCAGGATATTGTCGCCGCGCCGGAACACCTGGTTCGGATAGGCGTCGGACGAGGCAAGCAGTTCGGCCCTCTCGGGGAGGTCGAAGGTGTCGCCGTGCCAATGCAGCACCGGCACCCCCTCGATATGGCGCAGCGGCGAAGCGAGGCCCGCGTCGTGGATCGTCACCGGCGCGAAGCCGACCTCCTTGACCGGCCCGGCATAGACGCGCGCGCCCATCGCCGCAGCGATGACCTGACTGCCGAGACAGACGCCCAGCGTCGGCCGGTCGAGCATGATCCGCCGCGCCAGCCGCGCGATCTCGCAGCCGAGCCAGGGATATCGATCGGTCTCGTACACGCCCATCGGCCCGCCCATCATCACGACGAGGTCGGGCGCGTCGAAGTCGACCTGGGCGAAATCGGGATCGGTGACGTCGACCCGGTCGATGACATAGCCGGCCGCCTCCACGGGCGCGCGGAAGCCGGCGATGCCTTCATAGGGGACGTGGCGGATGACGAGCGCGGTCTTCATCGCGCGACCCTAGCGCGACGCCCCGGGATTCCAACGGCAATGCTTCTTGGAGGGGGAAAAGGGAAACTCTACCTATAAAGTAGATTAAATCCTACTCGACGCTATCGGTCATGAATTTCACGGGCGCCTACGCAGGTTGAAGTTTGATCTTCCCATGCGCCGCCTCGATCCAAACAAAAATGGCTGACAGAGCTACCACTATGATACCAATCAGAACCGCACTTCGTCTCATCTCAATATCTCTTGTTCAGGCCCTTCGGCCTAGAATATTCAAGGGTTTTGGAAAATTGACGTACACGTCGGACATCATCCTTCTCCCCTTCTTGGATGCATGGTCGATCAGGTCGATCGGGACATGAATCGACGCCCTCAGCTTTCCGCTATCTCGCATTGCAAAGTGCTTCTGCTATGCGATGCGCCCTTGGGGCGCCGACGGACAACCGCCCATCCCTCCTCATCATGTCTGAAACTGGCCGTGCAACGAAGCATCTTAGGCGCGTTCACGTCGGTAGCGGACTTGGGATCGCTATCGCGCACCAGATCGAAAGCGCAAAGCTGACCCGGCCTAGATGATCGGCAGCGCATATCCTCGATATGGAGCGTCAAATCGTCAAGATCGACTGATCGGAAAAAAAACTGAACTACACCCTGACCAAGCAAAGAATCGAGTCCAGCATCATTTCTGATAGCACCATATAGCTTATCCAGGAGCGGTTGACCGGGCGTTTTTCCCGTCGGGCGAAGAGTTTCCCGATCCATGGAACAAGCCGATAGGCTGAGCCCGGACAGAATAAACCATAATAGAGATCGTCCGATTATCCTCATGGCACTTTCCTTTGGAATAGAAACTGCTGGCGATCGAGGTTTTCCTGAATTTTCTCCGCTTCATAATTACTGAAATTCATTTCGACGGGATACATGAACTGTAGCCTTCCGTTTTCCATTTGGTGCCAGCCAATGCGCCCCTTCGATACGGTCGCCATTGGCATCGGATCACCTCGGAGAAGCGAACTGACATCCCCAATTATCGGATCAGGCTTGTACGACGGATTCCAGTCATCGATCATTCCAAGACTGTCTCCATCGGGATGACCGTGACCAATGGCCACAGTCCCGACAGGAATGTGGCGAAAGCTAAGCGTATTGGCAGTGTTCGTCGAACCCGGCTCCGCACTGAGAGCCAGCATAGGATAATACATCTCACGTTTAGGCTTGATAAGCGGCAGGTTTCTTTCACTGGCTGGACGGTCATCTGCCTTCGGGCTAAAATCCAACGGCGCCCGCACGATAAATGCACCCTTTTCAGGTCCCTGACCTCTAACTGCGATATCCTTTCCACTCGAATTCATCGTAGCGATCATGTCCGCATTGGGTATGGCCGTTTTGCCATTGGAGAGCGCGGGATCATAGGTATTCGCACTGATCACATAATAGTCGCTTCCGCCGATCGTCTTGCGGGTGCGAACCACGTCGCTCCCCTTATCGCCCTTCGCTACCGATCCACGGACAGCCGTCGCCGTCAGCGGCGCCGATCGTTCTCCAGCCCTCCGGTCGAGTTCGTCCCAGCCCAGGATTCCCGCGCGGGCGTTCGCGCCGCCTGCGGGCCTCGCACGGCCGGCTTCCTCGTCCAGATAAATGACGTTCCCGTCCTCATCGACCCTGAACGGACGTGGCTTCCTGGGATTCAGCGGGTCGCCCGGCAGGGTCACCATCCCCACATATCGATCATATTTCGGATCCTTGGCCATTCGACTCCTTGTTCCGGTATAGAACAAATAGAGAACAAATGAAATCCTACTTTGCAAGCGGTTTCGACGGCATGCCCTCCGCCCTTGTCGTCATTCCCGCGAAAGGGGGAATGACGACAAGGGTAGCCGGAATGCCGCTGGAAACCGCCCGCCGGTCTGCCAGAATAGCGGGATCAGTCGCCGGTCAGGATGCGGTCGACGAGCTGCTTCACCGTCGGCACGAAGCCGTTCGAGTAGAAGGGGTCCTGCCGGAACTTGAAGGCGGCGTGGCCCGCGAACATCAGGTTGTGATCGACGGGGCCGCCATGGACGATGTCCTGCAGCGTCTTCTGGATGCAGAAGCTGCGCGGGTCGGCGAGGCGGCCGGTCGAGTTGTTCTCATTGTCCGCCCAGGAGGAGAAGGCGCACTGGCTGAGGCAGCCCATGCAGTCGGCCTGGTCCTTGCGGATCACCTTCATCTCGTCGGTGGTGACGAAGACGAGCGTGTTGTCGGGCGTCTTGAGCGCGTTGGTGAAGCCCAGGCCGTGCCATTCGCGGGCGCGGTGCAGGTCGCCGAGCGTGACCCAGAAGCTCTTGCCCTTCACACCGACGTCGAGCTGGTACTGATGGTCGCCGGCCGCTTCCATCGAGAAGGCGATCTGCCGTTCCGAGCGCGCCTCCAGGTTGCGGAGGAAATCGTTCCGGACCGCCGAGGAATAGAAACCGGTCGGCGAGAAGCGGTGCAGCAGCACGTCGCCGGGCTCGAGGACGGTGAGCTTGTCCTTCCATTCCTGCGGGATCGGGCTTTCCCGGGTCAGCAGCGGACGGGTTCCGAACTGGAAGGCGATCTGGCCGAGCTCGGGATTGTCGATCCAGTCATTCCAGTCGCGCAGATACCAGACGCCGCCCGCCATCACGATCGGCACGTCGTCGGAGATGCCGCCCTGGCGCATCGTTTCGCGCAGCGCCTTGACGCGCGGATAGGGATCCTGCGGCGCCTTGGGGTCCTCGGCGTTCGACAGGCCGTTATGGCCGCCCGCCAGCCAGGGGTCCTCGTAGACCACCGCCGCCAGCCATTCGGCGGCCTTCGAATAGGCCCGCTTCCACAGCGCGCTGAAGGCGCGCGCCGAGGAGACGATCGGCAGATAGTTGACGCCGTAGGAGGCGGCGATCTCGCTGAGCTTGTAGGGCATGCCCGCGCCGCAGGTGACGCCGGTCACCATGCCCTTGGTGCGTTCGAGCACGCCGTGGAGGACGCGCTGCGCGCCGCCCATCTCCCACAGCACGTTGATGTTGATCGCGCCCTTGCCGCCGGCGATGTCGAAGGCGCGCCGGACCTGCTCGACCGCGCCGTCGATGGCGTAGGCGATCAGCTCCTCGTGCCGGTCGCGGCGGGTAAGCGCGCGGTAGACCTGCGGGATGATCTTGCCGTCGGGATCGTAGCTGTCGGCGTTGACCGCCGACACCGTGCCGATGCCGCCGGCCGCCGCCCAGGCGCCCGAGCTGGCATGGTTGGTCGCGGCGACACCCTTACCACCCTCGATGATGGGCCAGACTTCCCGTCCACCATATTGGATCGGCCGCAGACCTTTGAACAAAGAAACCTCCACGCACGCGCCACGGGCGCCCCAGAATCCGCGCCCTATAGTCCCAAGGGTCGTAAAATGCGCGTAAAATCGCTTTCGACGCCAAATTGGGAGCCTGTTACCGTCTCACATGGGTGTCGACCGCGCCCCAGTAAAGACACCGATAGCGTTCGATCATCGCCTTTTCGTCATAATGGCGTAGCGCAACGGTGCGATTGGCGGCTCCGATCGCCCGCCGCAGATCGGCGTCGCCCGCCAGCCGGGCGAGCCCGGCGGCCAGCCCCGCCTCGTCGTCGCATGGCCGGATGAAGGGCCGGTTCTCCGCCGCCGCCATCGCCGCGATGTCGCCGACGTCGGTCATCAGGCCAGGCAGCCCGCAGGCCATCGCCTCGACCAGCGAGATCGGGAACTGCTCGCTGTCCGACGACAGGGCGAAGACGTCGAACGCCGCCATGTGGCGGACCGGATCGCGCACGAAGCCCGGCAGGATCACCCGATCGGCGATCCCCAGCCACGCCGCCTCCGCCTCGATCGCGGCGCGGTCGGGCCCCTCGCCCAGAATCGCCAGCCGCGCGTCGCCGGGTGCACCTGCGGCGAAGACGCGCACCAGCCGCGCGAGATTCTTGACCGGCCGCAGCCCCGCGACGGTGCCGACGACCAGCCCGGACCCGGCGGCGAGGCCGGGGATCGGCAGCGGACGGGCAAGCTCGGCATCGTCGGGCAGGCGGATGCCGTTGGGAATCCGCTCGACCCGCGCCGCCGGCTGACGCCAGACCTCGCGGGCGATCGTCTCGAGCCGGTGCGAGGGGACAACGAGACGGTGCGCGGTCGGCAGCATCAGCCGGCGGAACCAGACCCGCGCCGGCTTCTGCCGCGCCGCCTCGTCCTCGTTGAAGCCGTCCTCATGGTGGATCAGCGGCGGCAGGCGGCGGGCGGCGGCGAACAGGCGATGCGCGCCGGCCACGTCCATCGCGCCCCAATTATAGCTGAGCACCAGATCGAAGCCGGCCATGTACCGCGCCAGCTCCGCATAGCGGCCGATGCCGGGGCGTCCGCGCAGCGAGGGCGCCGCGTCGCCGGGAAAGTCGACGCGGATGCCGGGATCGATCGCCTCGCGCGCCGCCAGCGCGTCGGGCACCGCGCTCAACACGACATGCTCGGCCGCGTCGCCGAACGCGTTCATCAGGCGGACGGCCCGCGCCTCCTTGCCCCCCAGCGCGAAGGTCGAATGGCAATGGAGGATGCGGACGGGCCGCGCCATCGCCTCAGCCGGCCCGCCCGACCCGGGCAAGCAGCCGGTCGATCGCGGCCTCGCATTCGGGCTCGAACAGGGTCGGCGCATGACCGATCCGCGGCAGGTCGATCCGTTCGAGCAAGGGCAGCTCGGCCTGCATGCGATCGGCGGTCTCGGCCGACAATATGTCCGACAGGCCACCGCGAACCAGCAGCGACGGGATCGGCTTGAGCGCGTCGACCAGCGGCCAGAGATCGCCCGCGCTCTCGTTGCCCGGCACCTTGAACGGCTCCGCGATCGCGCTGTCATAGTCGGCGACGATGCGGCCGGCGGGCGTCAGGCGGCACAGCCGCTTGGCCATGCCAAGCCAGTCGTCGAGCGTATAGTCGGGATAGGCGACGGCATGGACCTCGGCCAGCGACCGCGCCGCGTGCAACCAGGTCGGGTAGCTGCCGCCGCGCCCGACATAGCCGCGGATGCGGACCAGCCCCGCCGGGTCGATCGCCGGCCCGATGTCGTTGAGCAGCAGCCCCGCGACCCGGCCCGGCATCGTCGCGGCGATCAGCATCGACAATATGCCGCCGAGCGACGTGCCGAACAGGACGAAGCGATCGAGCCCCGCTTCCGCGATCAGCGCCGTCACGTCCTCCAGATAGGTGGCGGGTACGTAGCTGAGCGGGTCCTTGGCGCGCTCGCTCTCCCCCCGCCCACGCAGCTCGACGACGATCAGGCGCCAGTTGCCCGCCAGGCGATCGGCGAGCGAGGCGAAGTCGCGCGCGTTGCGGGTCAGGCCAGGCAGGCAGATGATCGGCGGGCGCGTGCTCCCGGCCCCGCCCGGATAGTCGCGATAGTGCAGGCGCAGACCATCTTTCGAGGACCAGGTGCCGTCTTCCCATTCCGCCATGCTTGCGCCTCCCGCTGATCGCACCCCATATCACGATATGACCATCGCCCCGCAAGCCGCCGCCTATCGCCCCCATGTCGCGATCGCATCGCTCCAGGATCGCCTCGCCGATGCGGTCGCCGCCGCCGACTTCCCCAGGACGATCCTGCGTTTCCGCAATCGCCGCTGGGACAAGGCGGTCGGCCTCGACGGGCTGAGCGACGAGCAGTGGGTCGCCCATTTCGGCCGGTTCGAACCGCTGCCCGACAACCTCCCCCAGCCGCTGGCGCTGCGCTATCACGGCCACCAGTTCCGCGTGTACAATCCCGACATCGGCGACGGCCGCGGCTTCCTGTTCGCGCAGCTGCGGGACGGGGCCGGGCGGCTGCTCGATCTGGGCACCAAGGGATCGGGGCAGACGCCCTACAGCCGCTTCGGTGACGGCCGACTGACGCTGAAGGGCGGCGTGCGCGAGATATTGGCGACCGAGATGCTCGAGGCGCTCGGGGTCGAGACCTCCAAGACCTTCTCGCTGATCGAGACCGGCGAGCAGCTCCAGCGCAACGACGAGCCCTCACCCACCCGCTCGGCGGTGATGGTGCGGCTCAGCCACGGCCATGTCCGCATCGGCAGCTTCCAGCGTCTCGCGACGCTGGGCGAGGCGGAGACGATCCGCGACCTCACCGCCTATGTGCTGACCGAGCTCTATGGCGAGACGCCCGGCAACGCGCCCGCCGGCCAGCTCCTGGACCATGTCTGCCGCCGCACCGCGCGGCTGGCGGCAAGCTACATGGCCGCCGGCTTCGTCCATGGCGTGCTCAACAGCGACAACATCAACGTCACCGGCGAGAGCTTCGACTATGGGCCGTGGCGTTTCACGCCGACCTGGAACCCCGGCTTCACCGCCGCCTATTTCGACCAGCAGGGTCTCTACGCCTTCGGGCGGCAGGCGCAGGCGATTCATTGGGACGTGGTCCAGCTCGCGCTGTCGCTGCGCCTGATCGCCGAGGCCGAGGAGCTGGCGCCCGCGCTCGACGCCTGGCCGGCGCATTATGAGCGCGAGGTCGCCGCCGCGATCTGCGGCCGGCTCGGCATCGCGCCGCGCGGCGAGGAGGCCGACCTCGCCCTGCTCCAGGCGATGGACGTCGCGCTCCAGCGCAGCGGGGTCGGCGTCGATCGTTTCTTCTTCG
The DNA here is from genome assembly GCF_900167915.1 of Rhizorhabdus histidinilytica. GTDB lineage: Bacteria > Pseudomonadota > Alphaproteobacteria > Sphingomonadales > Sphingomonadaceae > Rhizorhabdus > Rhizorhabdus histidinilytica. Next base: position 383,461 of record NZ_FUYM01000003.1, read on the forward strand.
ACTGGCGTGGAGGCCACCGCCGCGCGCCCTCGCCCGCCGACGGCGCTTATGAAAGCGAGGATTTCGCCGCCTTCCGCGATGCGATCGCCGGCTATGCGGGTACCGTGACGCTCGACCACGACTATTGGTCGGACGCCGCGCCCTGCTCGATGCTGATCGACGAGGTCGAGGCGATCTGGTCCGCGATCGACACGGAGGACGACTGGTCGGCGCTGGAAACGAAGATCATCGCAATCCGCCGCATGGGTGAAGCGATGATATCCTAGTCGTCATCTTCAGAATCCGTCACCGAAAAAATGAACGCCCGATGAACGCATGAATATTCGTTCATCTCATCTGTTCATTGAGCGACAGATGGAGACATCTGAAAATCAATTCATCGTATCGACTGTGCAACTTGTCGGTAACATCTGGACCTGATTTTGAATTGGCAGGTTCATCTACACATGAGCTACGCACCGAACCCCGTCCGCCCCGGCCTCGCCGCCATTGCCGCGGTCCTGGCCCTCTCCTCAACCCCGTCTTTCGCACAGGACGCTTCCCCGGCACCGGCGATGGTGACCCCGCCGCCGGCAGAGCCGGCACCGGCAACCGTCGCGCCTGCTGCCGAGGCTCCGGCGCCCGCCGTCGCACCGATGGCACAGAGCAGCGCCGCGCCGTCGACCAGCGGCGTCGTCACCGTTCCGACCCGGCCTGGCGGCATCGCCACGGGCCTCGATGCCGCCCCGGCGACACCAGCCGCCGCTTCCGAACCCGTGACCGAGCCGGTCAGCCGCCCCGTCGTCCGAACCGCAGCAGCGCCGCGTGCCAACCCCGCGCCCGCGCCGCGCGAAGCAGCTCCGGCCGCTCCCATCGCCGCCCGGCGGGCCGCCCCCGTAGCGCCCCCCACGGCTCAGGCTGTCGACACTGCTCCGCCGCCCATCGCGCCCGTTGCCGAGGCGCCGGCCGTCACGCCCGAACCCACACCGGCCCCGACGCCGCGCGCCGCTCAGGTCGATGCCGATAATGACCTATTGCCGATCGCCGGTGCCGCCGGTGTCGCCATTCTGCTGATCGGCGGGGGCGTCTATGCGATGCGTCGCCGCCGCGACGAGGATGAGGAGGAACTCCTCCTCGCCGACACGGTCGAGACGCCGGCCGAGCCCGTTCCGGCCGTTGCCGCCGCGCCGCTGTCGATGGCGGACACCACCCCGGCTCCGGCCCCGACGATGGACGCGCCCGTCACCGCCGTTCCGGCCGGGTTCGACATCTCGCGCTTCGGCCCGCACACCCAGGCCGCCTATCGCGGCCCGACGCCCGACAATCCCTCGCTGTCGCTCAAGCGTCGCCTGAGGGTGGCGAGCTTCCTCGACAATCGCGAGCGGATGGCGGCGGAGGGAGGCCAGCCCGCGACGCCGACCAGTGCGGCCCCCGCCGCGCCCCAGCCGGCCGCCGCCCCGCGCCAGCCCGGCCATGTCACGACGCGGATCAAGGTTCCGCCGCGTCCCGGTTTCCGGCCCGCCTGGCAGAGCTGAGGCTCAGTCCTCGCTTGGCCGTCGCGCCGGAGCGCCGTCTCTTGCCAAGCCGTTCTCCGACGGGGGGAACGGCCCGGCGAGGGGCGGCGCACCCATATTCAGCAGGGATCAGGCCGCCAGCCGGCGGCTTTCCAGATCGAGCAGATAGCGTTTGGCATCGAGTCCGCCGGCAAAGCCGGTCAGCGCCCCCGCCGATCCAACCACACGGTGGCACGGCGCGATGATCGAAATCGGATTGCGCCCATTGGCCGCCCCAACCGCACGCGACGCCGACGGGTGGCCGATCTGCCGAGCGATCTCGCCATAGCTGCGCGTCTCGCCGAACGGGATGGTGAGCAAAGCCGCCCACACCCGCTTCTGGAAATCGGTGCCGCGAAAATCGAGCGGCAGGTCGAAGCGCTCGAGCGTCCCCGCAAAATAGGCGCGGAGCTGCCGGACGGTTTCGACCAGCACCGGATGCTCGGGCTGCTCGGTCCTCCGATCGAGCCGGACCCGACCGGGATCGTCGTCAGGCCACAGGATGGCGACGAGGCCATGATCGCCGGCGACGAGCGTCAGGTCGCCCACGGGCGAGGGAAGAATGGTGAAGGCGAGGGTCATCGGTCGGCTCCTTGAACGGGCGCGGATGTCTCCGCATGCGCCATGCTATGCCGCAGGCGGAGAGGCGAAGCTCTCCGTTCCTTGCGGCATAATCGCGCCTTCCCCGTCCGCCCCGACCAGCCCCTTCGATCCTATTCCGTCAGATCTTCCCACATGCCCTTGAGCCGCGCGAAGAAACCGCTGGACTGGGGACATTCCTCGCCGGTCTCGGTCGAGCGGAATTCCTCGAGCAGTTCCTTTTGCCGCGCGGTCAGGCGGGTCGGGGTTTCGACGTCGATCTGGATGACGAGGTCGCCATGACCGCGGCCGTTGAGCACCGGCATGCCGGCGCCGCGCTGACGGATCTGCTTGCCCGACTGGATACCGGCGGGAATGCGGATCTCGTGGCGCTTCTTGTCGAGGCCCGGCACCTCGATCGTGCCGCCGAGCGCGGCGGTGGTGAAACTGATCGGCGCGCGGGCGAACAGCGTCGTCCCGTCACGCTCGAATATCTCATGCTCGCGCAGGTGAATGAAGATGTAGAGGTCGCCGGGCGGGCCGCCCCGCGCGCCGGCCTCGCCCTCACCGGTCAGGCGGATGCGGGTGCCTTCGTCGACGCCGGCGGGAACCCCGACGTCGAGCGTCTTGGTCTTCTCGATCCGTCCCTCGCCATGGCAGGCATCGCACGGGTCGGAGATCACCTGCCCCGCGCCGTGGCACGACGGGCAGGTCCGCTCGACCACGAAGAAGCCCTGCTGCGCGCGCACCTTGCCGTGGCCGCCGCAGGTCTTGCAATGCTGGGTGCCGGTGCCGGGCTTGGCGCCCGATCCGTCGCACCGGTCGCACTGCGCCGCGACGTCGACGGTGATCGACGCCTGCTTGCCCGCATAGGCCTCTTCGAGCGTGATCTCGAGATCGTAGCGCAGGTCGGCGCCGCGCCGAACGCTGGAGCGCTGCCCGCCGCCGCCACGGCCGCCGCCCATGAACTCGCCGAAGATATTCTCGAAGATGTCGGAGAAGCCTTCGAAGCCGCCGCCGCCGAAACCGCCGGCCCCGGGCCCGCCATTCTGGAATGCCGCCTTGCCGAACCGGTCATAGGCGGCGCGCTTCTGCGGGTCCTTCAGGCAGTCATAGGCTTCGTTGATCGCCTTGAACTTCGCTTCGGCCGTATGATCGCCGGGATTGCGGTCCGGATGATATTGCATCGCCAGCCGCCGGAAGGCGGACTTGAGGACCTTGTCGTCGGCCGTGCGCTCGACTTCGAGCAGCTCGTAATAATCGATATCCGTGCTCATCGCGCCCCGTAGACCACCACATGCCCCGCGCCCGCTTCCCCCGAAGCGCAGCCAATAATACCGCCGACTCTTGCCAGACGATACACGGCCCCGCCATCGCTGACGGGGCCGGTAAGGTCATGGCATCATCGACGCCTTACTTCTTGTCGTCGACTTCCGAGAATTCGGCGTCGACCACATCGTCGTCCTTCGGCGCCTCTTCGCCCGGAGCTGCGGCAGCCGCCTGCTCCTTCTCGTAGATCGCCTGGCCGAGCTTCATCGCGACCTGGGCGAGCGCCTGGGCCTTCTCGGTCATCGCATCGGCATCGCCGCCCTCGACCGCGGTCTTGGCCTCGGCGATCGCAGCCTCGATCTCGGACTTGAGGCCGGCGTCGACCTTGTCGCCATGCTCCTGGAGCTGGCGCTCGGTCGTGTGGATCAGGCTTTCGGCGTTGTTCTTCGCCTCAGCCGCCGCACGGCGCTTCTTGTCCTCCTCGGCGAACTTCTCGGCGTCCTTCACCATATTGTCGATGTCGGCATCCGAAAGGCCGCCCGAGGCCTGGATCTTGATCTGCTGCTCCTTGCCGGTGCCCTTGTCCTTGGCCGACACGTTGACGATGCCGTTGGCGTCGATGTCGAAGGTGACCTCGATCTGCGGCACGCCGCGCGGCGCCGGCGGGATGCCGATCAGGTCGAACTGACCCAGCAGCTTGTTGTCGGCCGCCATCTCACGCTCGCCCTGGAAGACGCGGATGGTGACGGCGTTCTGGTTGTCGTCGGCCGTCGAATAGGTCTGCGACTTCTTGGTCGGGATCGTCGTGTTGCGGTCGATCATGCGGGTGAACACGCCGCCCAGCGTCTCGATGCCCAGCGACAGCGGGGTCACGTCGAGCAGCAGCACGTCCTTGACGTCGCCCTGGAGCACGCCCGCCTGGATCGCGGCACCCATCGCCACCACCTCATCGGGGTTGACGCCGGTGTGCGGTTCCTTGCCGAAATAGCTCTTAACGACTTCGCGGACCTTGGGCATGCGGGTCATGCCGCCGACCAGGACGACCTCGTCGATGTCGGCCGCCTTCAGGCCGGCGTCGGCCAGCGCCTTCTTGACCGGTTCGATCGAGCGCTGGATCAGCGGCTCGACCAGACGCTCCAGATCGGCGCGGCTGATCGACTTGACCAGGTGCTTCGGGCCGGTCGCGTCGGCGGTGATGAACGGCAGGTTGACTTCGGTGGTCTGCGCCGACGACAGCTCGATCTTCGCCTTCTCGGCGGCTTCCTTGAGCCGCTGCAGCGCGAGCCGGTCCTTGGTCAGGTCGATGCCCTCGGCCTTCTGGAAGTCGGCCGCCAGGAACTCGACCAGCTTGGCGTCGAAGTCCTCGCCGCCCAGGAAGGTGTCGCCGTTGGTCGACTTCACCTCGAACACGCCATCGCCGATCTCGAGGATCGAGATGTCGAAGGTGCCGCCGCCGAGATCGTAGACCGCGATGGTCTTGCCGTCATTCTTCTCGAGGCCGTAGGCGAGCGCCGCCGCCGTCGGCTCGTTGATGATGCGCAGCACCTCGAGGCCGGCGATCTTGCCGGCATCCTTGGTCGCCTGGCGCTGGGCGTCGTTGAAATAGGCCGGGACGGTGATCACCGCCTGGGTCACGGTCTCGCCCAGATAGCTCTCGGCGGTCTCCTTCATCTTCTGCAGCGTGAAGGCCGAGATCTGCGACGGCGAATAATCCTCGCCGCCCGCCTGCACCCACGCGTCGCCGTTCGGGCCCTTCACGATGTGATAGGGGACCAGCTCGGTGTCCTTCTTGGTGATCGGATCGTCGAAGCGACGGCCGATCAGGCGCTTGACCGCGAAGATCGTGTTGTCAGGGTTGGTGACGGCCTGACGCTTCGCCGGCTGGCCGATCAGCCGCTCGCCGTCCTTGGCGAACGCGACGATCGACGGCGTGGTCCGCGCGCCTTCCGCATTTTCGATCACCTTGGGCTTGCCGCCTTCCATCACGGCGACGCAGCTGTTGGTGGTGCCCAGATCGATACCGATTACCTTAGCCATTCCAGTCCTTTCAAACCCCCAAAACCGATCCCGTCCATACCCCCAGATAACGAGGCGAGTATGCGGCCGATCGCATTGAATGGGGGCGATATAGGTGGGGATTCATTTGCTGCAAGACGCAACAGCTCCTAATTGGATGCTGATTTTCACGGAGTTTCCGATGCATCGCACGATTGTCGCCGCCCTGGCCCTTGTCGCACTGTCCGCCTGCCAGCCCCAGCGCGCCGACAAGCCGCTCGTCAAGGACGCCCAGGTACGGCTCGCCGCGGTCCCCGGTGGCCCGGCCGGCGCCTATTTCACGCTGGAAGGCGGCGCGAAGGACGATCGCCTGGTCAGGATCGACAGCGCCGTGGTGAACAAGATAGAGTTGCACGAGAGCGTCATGAACGGGGGCGTGATGACGATGCGGCCGATCACCCAAGTGCCCGTCCCGGCGGGCAAGACCGTGGAGTTCGCGCCGGGCGGCAGCCACGCGATGCTGTTCGGCGTCGACCCTCGAATCACGGCGGGCACCGGCGTGCCGATGCTGTTCACCTTCGCCAGCGGCACCAGGATCGAAGTCGAGGCCAAGTCGGTCGCGGCCGGAGACGACATGGGCGGCATGCGCCACTGATGGCTTCCACGCCGGCCATCGCCCCGCCTGTATTCCTGGTCGCCGCGCCGCGATCGGGCTGTGCGGCGGTGCGCCAGCTGCTGGACCGGCACCCGGCGGTGACGATCGCCCCGGACGTCGATTTCCTCGTCGATGCGATCACCCCCGACGGGCGCTTCCTGAAGCGCGAGGCCTTCGTCCGTTCGGTCGAGTTCGACAACCGGTTCAGGAAGCTGGGCCTGACCGTTCCGACCGGCCTGCCCTTCACCGGCATCGCCCGCGCGCTGCTCGACCAGCTCGCCGCGGCGAAGCCCGGCGCGACCGTCACCGGCGCGACGATCCGCCACCATTTCGACCGTATCCTGTGGCTGTGGCCCGATGCGCGCTTCATCCATCTGGTTCGCGACGGGCGCGACGTCGCCGCCGCCCGCATCCGCCACCGCGAGGCCGGCAACCTCTGGCACGGCGTCGCCGACTGGGTCGAGGTCGAGACGCTCTGGGACCGGATGTCGCACAAATTGCCGCCCGACCGGCAATTCACCCTCAAATATGAGATGCTCGCCAGCGAGCCGGAATATGAGCTGCGCCGCCTGTGCGAGTTCCTGCGGGTGCCGTTCGTGCCGGCGATGCTCCAGCCGGCGGCGGCGATCGACCAGGAGCCGGCGGGTCGCTGGCGCAAGGCCGACATGCGCGAAATCTCCGCAGCGGAGCACAGCGCCGCGCGCTGGCTGCTTCAGAACGGCTATTTCCTGAGCGGGACGGTGCGTCCGCCGTCGATGCTGCGCCGCGCCGCGTTCGATATCCAGAACAAGCTGATCCTCGCCAACCACCGCCGCGAGCGGCTCGGCACCGGGCTGTGGCTCAAGGGCGGGCTGATCGCGAAGCTGGGGAGCCGCAAGGCCAAGGCACGGATGAAGCGCCGCCAGTACGACATCCTGTCGAGGGATTGAGGGCGTTCCCCCTCCCTTTCAAGGGAGGGGGCCAGGGGATGGGTGCGAGCGCAGCGAGCCTTGCCTGATCGTCGCGCGGAACTCCGTGAAGGGGGATCGCCCCCCTCACTCCGTACCCCACCCTTACATCCCTCCCCTGAAGGGGAGGGAGATTCTTTAGGACTCAGGCTTCAGGAGCCTTCGCGACGCCGACCAGGGCCGGGCGCAGCAGCCGGTCCTTGATCATGTAGCCGGCCTGCATCTCCTGGATCACCGTGCCGGGCTCGGCGTCGGCGCTGGGCAGCTCGACCATCGCCTGGTGGCGGTTCGGGTCGAGCTTGGCACCGAGCGCCTCGATCTTGCTGATGCCGTTGCGCTGGAACACATTCTCCAGCTCCTTCGCGGTCATCTCGATGCCGGTCAGCAGCGGCTTGATTCGCTCGTCCTCGCGCAGCTCGGCGGGAATCGCCGCCAGCGCGCGGCCGAGATTGTCGGCGACCGACAGCATGTCGCGCGCAAAGCCGGTCGCGGCATAGGCCGAGGCGTCGGCCTTCTCCTTCTCGAGCCGGCGGCGGACGTTCTGCGTCTCCGCCTGGGCATATAGCACCTCGTTGCGGAGCTTCTCCAGCTCGCCTTCGAGCTTGGCGAACGGGCTCTCGACCTCGGCCTCGGCCGACGGTTCGGTCTCGGGGGTTTCGACTTCGTTCTCGCCGATATTCTCTTCGCTCATGCCTTCTTCCGGTAGCTTCGCGGATCGATCCGCACCTGTTTCGCCGGCTGATATAGTCAAACGCTGACGAACGACCAGTGCTCGCGTTCGATTTCATCCGCTTCACGGACGGGGAAACAGGCGTTAGGGGCTGCGCCATGTCGATCCTCGACGCCCATCGCGAAGCTCTCGCCCAGATCGCCCGGCGTTCGCGCACCCGCAGCCTGATCCCGCGCGCGGGCCACGACTTCGCCTCGAACGACTATCTGGGCCTGTCGCGATCGGCCGAGCTGCGCGCCGCCGTCGCCACCGCGCTCGACCGCGGTGTTGCGATCGGCGCGGGCGGGTCGCGGCTGCTGCGCGGCAACGATCCCGAGCATGAGGCGCTGGAGATCGAGGCCGCGGCCTTCTTCGGCAGCGAAGCGAGCCTGTTCTTCTCCTCGGGCTTCGCCGCGAACAGCGCGATCTTCTCGACCCTTCCGGGCGGCCGCGACCTGATCGTCCACGATGCGCTGATCCACGCCAGCGCGCATGAGGGGATGCGGCTCGGCCGCGCGGCGACGGTCGCCGCCCAGCACAACGACGTCGGTGCCTTCGCCGACGCGATCGCCCGCTGGCGCGCCGGGGGGAACAAGGGCCGCGTCTGGATCGCGGTCGAAAGCCTCTACAGCATGGACGGCGACAAGGCCCCGCTTGCCGAGCTGGCGGCGCTCGCCGATCGCGAGGAGGCCTTCCTGCTGATCGACGACGCCCATGCCGTCGGCGTCTTTGGCGGCGACGGTCGGGGCCTCGCCGACGGTCTCGACGGCCGCGAGAACGTCGTCGTGCTGCGGACCTGCGGCAAGGCGCTGGGCTGCGAGGGGGCGCTGGTCTGCTGCCCCCGTGTCATCGCCGACATATTGATCAACAAGGGACGCGGCTTCATCTTCTCGACCGCGCCCTCGCCGCTCGCCGCCGCCGCCGTCCGCGCCAGCCTCAACCTCGTCCGCGCCCAGCCCGAACGGCGCGAGCGGCTCGCCCGGCTCGTCGCCTTCGCGGGCGAGCGACTGCCGCCCAGCGGATCGCAGATCGTCCCCGTCATCCTCGGCGACGACGCCCGCGCCATGGCGGTCGCTGCCGGACTCCAGCGGCGCGGCTTCGACGTCCGCGGCATCCGGCCACCGACCGTGCCGACCGGCACCGCCCGGCTGCGCATCTCGCTGACCCTCAACGTCGACGAGGCCGCGGTCGCGGCCCTCGCCGACGCCGTCACGGAGCTGACCGCATGACCCGCGCGATCGTCGTCACCGCCACCGACACCGACGTCGGCAAGACCGTCTTCTCCGCCGGGCTCGCCGGCATGCTCGACGGCTGCTACTGGAAGCCGGTGCAGGCCGGGCTGGCCGATGGCACCGACAGCGACACGGTGCGCCGCCTGTCCGGCCTCCCCGACGATCGAGTCCTGCCCGAGGCCTATCGCCTCGAAACCCCCGCCTCGCCGCACCATGCCGCGGCGATCGACAATGTCGTGATCGATCCCTCGCTACTCGCGCCGCCGCCCTGCGACCGGCGGCTGGTGATCGAGGGCGCGGGCGGGCTGCTGGTGCCGCTGGCGGGCGGGCTGCTGTTCGCCGACATCTTCGCGGGCTGGCGGTTCGAGACGGTGGTGGTGGCGCGGACCGCGCTCGGGACGATCAACCACAGCCTGCTGACGATCGAGGCGCTGCGCGCGCGCGACATCCCGATCCTCGGCATCGCCTTCATCGGCGATCCGCAGGAGGAGAGCGAGCGGACGATCGCCGCGATCGGCGGCGTCCGGCGGTTGGGCCGCCTGCCCCGGCTCGACCCGCTCGACGCCGGTACCCTCACCGCCGCCTTCGCCGCCGCCTTCTCGCCCGAGGATTTCGCCCCATGAGCTCGCCCGTCTGGCACCCCTTCACCCAGCACGGCCTGGACGAGGAGATTCCGCGGATCGAGCGGGCGGAAGGCGCCGTGCTCCACGCCGCCGACGGCCGCCGCTATGTCGACGCGATCTCGTCCTGGTGGGTGACGACGCACGGCCATTGCAATCCCAGGATCATGGCCGCGATCCGCGCCCAGACGGAGAAGCTCGACCAGCTGATCTTCGCCGGCTGGACCCACGAGCCGGCCGAGACGCTGGCGCGCGCGCTGGTCGACATCACCCCCGCCGGGCTCGACCATGTCTTCTTCTCCGACAGCGGATCGACGAGCGTCGAGGTGGCGCTGAAGATGGCGCTCGGCACCTGGCTCAACCGGGGCAAGCCGCGCCACCGCATCGTCGTGATGGAGCACAGCTACCATGGCGACACGATCGGCGCGATGTCGGTTGGCGAGCGCGGGGTCTACAACCGCGCCTACCAGCCGCTGCTGTTCGACGTCGACACCCTGCCCTTCCCGACCGGCGACGGCGACCGGACGATCGCCGCGCTCGAGGCGATCTGCGCACAGGACCCGCCGCCCGCCGCGCTGATCGTCGAGCCGCTGATCCTCGGGGCCGGGGGGATGCTGATCTATCCGCCGCACGTGCTGAAGGCGCTGCGCGACATCTGCGCGCGGGAGGGGGTGCTGTTCATCGCCGACGAGGTGATGACCGGCTGGGGCCGCACCGGCATGCTCTTCGCCTGCCAGCACGCCGGGGTGAAACCCGACCTGATGTGCCTGTCCAAGGGACTGACCGGCGGCGCGATCCCGCTGGCGGCGACGCTCGCGACGCGGGACATCTTCGACGCGCACCTGTCGCAGGACCGCGCGACGATGTTCTTCCATTCGTCGAGCTACACCGCCAACCCGATCGCCTGCGCGGCCGCCAACGCCAATATCGCGATCTGGCAGGAGGAGCCGGTGCTCGACCGGATCGGCGCGCTCGTCCACCGCCAGGCGCGGCGGCTCGATCGGCTCGACCATCCCTTGATCGTCGGCAAGCGCCAGCTCGGCACGATCACGGCGATGGAGTTCGTCGATCCCTATGGCGACTATCTGTCGGCGATGGCGCCGATGCTCGGCCGCTTCTTCCGCGATAACGGCCTGCTGCTCCGGCCGATGGGCAACACCATCTATGTGATGCCGCCTTATTGTATAGACGATAAGGACCTCGACGCGATCTACGACGCGATCCTCGCGGCAGCGCTGGAGATGGCAGCATGAAGAAGCAGATCGTCGCCGCGATCCTGCTGCTCGTCCTGTTGCTGCCGATGTTCGCGGGGATCAGCCGGATCAAGCGCCTGCCACGCGCGCCGAACAAGGACGACGAGGGTTCCGACGACAGCGCCGTCTGAGCCGCAACCCTTCGTTAACCATGATCAGCGATAATTAAGGGGTGTTAACAGGACCCCTCTCATGAGCCTGCCGGGCTTCGGCCGCGTCGAGCGGGAGGCCGGCGTGCGCGGGGCGATCGGCCGCGCGGCGCAGCGGGTCGGGGTCGACTTCACCTATCTGCTCAACCAGGCGCGCTCGGAGAGCGGGCTGAACCCGAACGCCCAGGCGCGATCGAGTTCGGCCGGCGGGCTGTTCCAGTTCATCGACCAGAGCTGGCTCGGCGCGGTCAAGATGTACGGCGCGAAGCACGGCCTCGGCTGGGCCGCCGACGCGATCAGCCGGCGCGGCGACGGGAGCTGGAAGGTCGACCGCGCGGTGCGCGACCAGGTGATGGCGCTCAAGAACGACCCCGACGCCTCTTCGCTGATGGCTGCCGAGTTCGCGAGCGACAACGCCGACGGGCTGAAGGCGTCGCTCGGCCGCCAGCCGCGCTCGGCCGATCTCTATTTCGCCCACTTCCTGGGCCTCGAAGGCGCGACCCGTTTCCTCAAGGCCGCCGACGCGCGCCCCGACGCCAGCGCCGCCGCGCTCTTCCCGCGCGAGGCGCGCGCCAATCGCTCGATCTTCTACGACGGCGGCGGCAACGCCCGATCGCTGTCGCAGGTCTATGCGCTGATGGCGAAGAAGATCGACGACAATGGCGCGCCGCCGAACGCCACACCCGCGAAGCCCGGCGACGCCTTCGGCGCCGACACGCTCCGCCTTGCCTATGCGAAGGAGGTGTTCGAGGGCGACGGCAAGGCGACCCCCGACACCAGCGAGATGCTGGCGATGATCGGCAACCAGCGGCTCAACCTGCTCAAGCCCAATCCCGCAAATGCGAGGCTCGCCTATATGATGCTCGCCGCCGACGGCAACGGCAGCATCACCGACACCAGCCTCGACGCCTGACGGCGTTCCCGCGTCACCGAAAGCGTAACCGTTTGGGACGAATGGACTGTTAGTGTCCGGCGTCCTGCTTCCCTGCCTTGCGCGCCGCGATCTGCGCCAGCCCGGCGGCGGGCATCGCGGTCGGGTCGCTCGCACCGCCTCCCGCCATCAGGTCGACCGGTCCCTCGGCGGTATCCCCCGCCGACCAGGCCAGGGTAATCGACATGCGCCGGTTGCGCGGATCATAGGGATCGCCCGCGACATAGGGCTCGCGATCGGCGACGCCCTCGATCCGCGCGAAGCGGGTGTTGGCGACGCCGAAGTCGGAAAGGGCGCGACGGGTCGCCTCGGCCCGCGCGGCCGAGAGCGTCCAGTTGTTGACGGTGCGGCCCTTGGAATAGGGCATCGCATCGGTATGCCCGCGCACGATCACCGAATTGTCTGCGAAATTGGTCACCTCGGCGACCTGTTTCATCAGCGCGCGCGCTTCCGGCGAAAGCTCGTCGGTGCCCGACCGGAACATCGCGAAGTCGGCCTGGTCCACCAGGTCGATCCGCAACCCCTCGCGCGTCTCGACCATCCGCACATTGTGCATCATCTTCGCAAGCTTGGGATCGGCCGCCATCTTCGCCTGAAGCAGCAGCTTGAGCTTCTGGAAGGCCGCGCGATCGCGTGACTTGGCCGCACCGGCCCCCTCCTTCTCGCCGCCCGACGCATCCTTGGGGATGCTGATCGACTTCGACCCGGTCTGGGCCGCGCGGTGCGGGTAATTGTCCTTGTCGACCACCGACTCGCCGCCGAAGATGCCGTTGGAGCCGGCGCTCTTCTCCTTGAACTGGACCATCGTCGGCGTGAAATAGTCAGCGATGCCCTTGCGCTGCTTCTCGTTGGTCGCGCCGAGGATCCACATCAGCAGGAAGAAGGCCATCATCGCCGTCACGAAGTCGGCATAGGCGACCTTCCAGGCGCCGCCATGATGGCCGCCATGACCTTCCGCGATGATCTTCTTGATGATGATCGGGCGGGGTTCGGGCTCGTTCCTGCCGCGCTTCGTGGGCGATTGCGCCATGGTGGAGGCGTTCCTCTATGCGCCGTGGGCTCAGCGGCCGCGCATGCCGTCGAACACGTCGGCGAAGGCGGGCTGGTTGACATGGGTGATGCCCGAGCGGGCGGCTTCGATCACCAGCGGCAGCGGGTGGCCGTGCAGCGAGGCGATGATGATCTGCTTGACGACGCCGTAGATGGCGGCGTCGGCCTCGATCACCTGGCGACAGCGGCCGGCGAAGGGGCCGACGATGCCATAGGCGAGCAACACGCCCAGGAAGGTGCCGACCAGCGCCGAGCCGATCATCGCGCCGAGGATCGCCGGCGGCTTGTCGATCGAGCCCATCGTCTTCACCACGCCGAGAACGGCCGCGACGATGCCGAGCGCGGGCAGCGAGTCGGCGAGGTTCTGCATCGCGTCGGCGGGCTTGATCTCGTCATGGTGGTGCGTCTTCAGCGCGTTGTCCATGACGTCCTCGACCGCCATCGGATCGAGCGTGCCCGAGGAGATGACCACCAGACGCAGCGTGTCGGTGATCATGTGGATCAACGTATCGTCCTTGAGCAGCTTCGGATATTCGGCGAACAGGGTCGAGCTCTTGGGGTCCTCGATATGCGGCTCGAGCGCGACGGGTCCCTCGGTCCGCAGCTTCTTCATCAGCGTCGAGACGAGGAAGATGACGTCGAGATAGTCCTTCTTGTTATACCTCGGCCCCTTGAAGACCTTGGCGAAGCCGCCGCCGAGCGCCTTGAGCTCCTTCATCGAGTTGCCGGCAACGACCGCGCCGAGCGCGGCGCCGCCGATGATCAGCATCTCGTGCGGGATGGCATGCAGCACGGGTTCCAGGTCGCCGCCGGTGAAGGCGAATCCCCCGAACACCATGGCGAAGAGAATGACCAGGCCGATGCCAGCAAACATGAACGCTTACTCCCAGGAATTCCGTCGGGTCCGGGTCCGGCGGCCCGTCCCTCCCCCATCACCGTTAACGGCACGAAAAGCAGATGCTTTATCCATGCCGCGTCACCTCGGCCCTACCGTAGAAAATCAAACAAGGTGTTGCTGTTGACCTTGGCGAAGGCGGCCTGCGCGGCCTGCAGCGTCAGGGTCTTGGCGTTGAGCTTCATGATCGCCGCCGCGACGTCGGTGTCCTCGAGCGAGCTGCGTTCCTCGGCGAGCTGGGTCGAGACGCCTTCGAGCGTGTCGGCCGCGACGTCGAGCTGCTGGGCGCGGACGCCCTGCGCGGCGCGCTGGTCGGTGACGTGCTGGACCGCGACGTCGATGTCCGACAGCGCGATGTCGGCGGCGGCGCGACGCGCTGTGGCGTCATCGGTGGAGATCGCATCGATCGCGGTTCCGATCACATCGTCGAGATCGCCGGTGCCATGGGTATAGGCGATGCCTTCGAACACGGTCGAGCGCTGCGCCGTCGCCGCCAGCCGCACCGTCGACGACACCGATATCTGCAGCGGGGCGTCGGTCGGGAACAGCGGCTGGCCGGTCGGCGTGGTCGCGGTGGAGATGTTGCTGAGCGCGGTGCGCAGCGATTGCAGCTCCAGCACCATCGCCGCGCGATCGGCGGGTGAGGCCGAATCCGACCGCCCGGCAAGCGTCAGCTCCTTCACGCGATTGAAGATGTCGGCCATGTTGCCCATCTGCGTGTCGACCTGCGCGGCGACCGACTGCGCGGTCTGGATGTTGCGCGACCAGGTGACCTGGTCGGCCTGCACGCGGCGCAGCTCGGCGATGCGAGCCGCCGAAATCGGATCGTCGGACGCCTTCTGCACCTTCTTGCCGGTCGAGATCTCGGTCTGGGCGCGGGCGATCTCCTCGCCCAGCTTCGCCTGCCGGTTGATTTGCGCAATGGCGCTGTAGCGGGTCGCGGAGATCACCGGTCAATCCTTCTAATTGAACAAGCCCAGGATTTCCTGGAGGGTTTCGCGAGCGATCTGGATGATCCTGGCCGAACCGTTATAGGCCTGCTGGAACCGCAGGAGCTGGGCCGCCTCGACATCGAGATCGACGCCCGTGACGTCGTCGAGCTGCTGGTAGGCGCCGTCGCGCTGGGACGCGGTCGCCGACTGTTCCGCCTTGGCGGCCGACACGCTCTGCGCATGCGCCGAGACCAGCTGCGACCATTGCGCCTCCGGTCCGCTGGCATTGCGATAGTCCTTCAGCGCAAGCGCGTTGCCGTTGGCGACGCCGCCTTTCGCGGCGGCGATCTTCGACAGGTCGGTGGTCGCGACCTCCAGCGTGTCCGCGGTGGTGCCGGTGATCAGTGCCGCGCCCGGATCGCCATTACGGTCGACGCCAGCGGCGTTCCATTCGTTGATTACCTGCGCGAAGCGGCCGGCGATCGTGTCGAGCGCTTCTCGGCGCGAGGCGATGACGTTGGCGGCGTCGGCGAGCCCGGCGAGCGCGCCCGACTGCGGATTCATCGCCATCTCGCCGCCGAAGCCGGAGGCGATCAGCGAGAACCGGCCGCTGTCCGACGCGACCAGGCCGACATAGCCGGCATTGGTGCTGGCGGCGTCGACCAGGGTGACGGTGCTGTCGCCGAGCAGCTTGACCGTGGCACGGCCGTCATCCTCCAGCTTCACGTCGATGCCGACGGTGTTGGAGATGCTTTGCAACACCTGGTCACGCTGGTCCTGGAGCAGCGCCTGCCCCGACGATCCCTCGCCGGCGCGGCGCAACGCCGAATTGATCTGCACCAGCGTGCGCAGGTCGTCATTGAGCTTGGCGACGCTGTTCTGCGCCGCGGTCGAGACGCCGTCCCCCGCCGAGCGCAGCGCGGTCGAGGTGGTCTTGAACTGGTTCACCGCATTGCCGAGTGCGGTCAGCAGGGTCAGCCGGTTGGTGTCGCTGCTGACGTCGGCGCTCATCGCCTCGGCGGCGGTGAACACGCTCGACATCTTCACGCCCAGGCCGACGTCGGAATCGTCGAGCGCCGCCTCGGCGGTGTCGAGCCAGGTCGCCTTCGCGTCGGCGCGAGCCGCCTCCGAATTGGCGAAGCGCGCATAGGTGCTGCGATAATTGTCGAAGATGCGCTGGACGCTGCCCGCCTCGACGCCGCCGAACACGGCGGACGAACGGTAGAGATAATTGTTCGACGACGAGACTGCGGACTCGTTGAGCACCACCTTGCGGCGGCTATACCCCTCGGTCTCCGCGTTCGAGACATTCTCGCCGACCGTGGCCAACGCGGTTCGATAGGCGACGACGCCCGAGCGGCCGATCTGAAGAAGATCGCTCATCCGCTCGCCCCGTCAGCCTTGGCAGCGTCGGCCGACACCGCCGGATCGGCCGATCCGGTCGTGGCGGCGGGCTTTGCCACGCGCGCCTGGAACTGGCGGACGAGCAGGTCGGCGATGCCGATCGCGCCCTTGTTCGCGAGTTGGTCGGCGAGGTTCGAGTCCTGCATGTCGCGGAACTGGTCGGTCGCGTCGCTTCCGAACAGATCGTCATCGCACAGCTTCGCGTCGCGGGTCGACTTGAGCATCTGGCGAGTGAAGATCGCCTCGAACTGCTTCGCGGCGGCCTTGAGCTGATCGAGCTCGCTCGCCTTGGGATCGGCGAGCGCGCCGATCTTCGCGGAAACGCTGCCGATCATAGCACCACAAGCTCCGCCTTCATCGCGCCGGCCTGCTTGAGCGCCTCGAGGATCGCGACCAGGTCGGCCGGCGAGGCGCCAATCGC
Organism: Rhizorhabdus histidinilytica; assembly: GCF_900167915.1. Classification (GTDB taxonomy): domain Bacteria; phylum Pseudomonadota; class Alphaproteobacteria; order Sphingomonadales; family Sphingomonadaceae; genus Rhizorhabdus; species Rhizorhabdus histidinilytica. The sequence goes on from NZ_FUYM01000003.1 coordinate 400,034, forward strand.
ATTGACCGCCTTGACGATGTCGGCCAGCGACGCGCCGGGATTGAACTCGAACATCGGCCGGGCCTCCTGCTCGACATTGATCGCGCTCGACTGCTGGACGGCGGTCTGCCCGCGCGAGAAGGGCTGCGGCTGGATGATCTGCGGCTTCTCGTCGACCTGGACGGTCATCTTGCCATGGGTGACGGCGACGGGTGCGATCCGCACGGCGCCGTTGATCACGACGGTGCCGGTGCGCGCATTGACGACGACGCGCGCGGGAGCCTCCGCCGTGTCGACTTCCAGATTCTCGATCCGACTCATCAGCGCGGTGCGGACCTCCGCGCCCTGCGGCGCGTCGATAGTGATGGTGGTGGCGTCGATCGAGCGGGCGATCGGCTGGCCGAGCCGGCCGTTGATCGCGGCGGCGACGCGCTGCGAGGTGGTGAGGTCGCCCTCCGCCAGGTCGAAACGGAGCTGCGGCGTGGTCGCGAAACCGGCGTCGACGCTGCGCTCGACCGTCGCCCCGCCGGGAATGCGGCCGGCGGTCGGCACGTTGATCGTCAGCTTGGAGCCGTCGGCGGCGTCGATACCGAGTCCGCCGACCGCGAGATTGCCCTGCGCCATCGCGTAGATCTGGCCGTCGGCGCCCATCAGCGGCGCCATGATCAGCGTGCCGCCGCGCAGCGACTTGGCCTTGCCCAGCGCCGAGATGGTGACGTCGAGGCGCTGGCCGGGCTTGGCGAAGGCAGGCAACTCGGCGGTGATCATCACCGCCGCCGCATTCTTGAGCGCCGGGTTGACGCCGGCCGGAAGCTGCAGGCCGAAGCGCGAGGCAACCCCCTTCATGCCGAGGGTCGAATAGTCGAGGCTGTCGTCACCCGTTCCCGCCAGGCCGACGACGATCCCGTAGCCGGTGAGCTGGTTCGCGCGCAGGCCCGCGAAGCTGCCGATGTCCTTGATCCGTTCGGCATGGCCCGCCCCCGCGATGGCGAGGCCGGAGAAACAGAACAGGGCGGTGATCAGGGCGCGGAACATGAACGGCCAATCCTCGAAATTCTTAATCAGAATGGACTCAAGATGGAAAAGAAACGGTTAAGCCATCCCTGCCGCGAGCCGCGGGCGATCTCGCCCTTGCCCGAATAGGTGATGCGGGCGTCGGCGACGCGCGTCGACGGAACCCGGTTGTCCGGGCCGATGTCGGCCGCGCGGATCAGGCCGGTGACGGCTATGTTCTCGTCACCGCGGTTGAGCGTCAGCAGCTTCTCGCCGCGCACCAGCATCGTCCCGTTCGGATAGACCCGGACGATCGAGACGCTGATCTCGCCGTTGAGCTGGTTCGACTGGGCGGCGGCGCCCTTGCCGGTGAAGCTGCTGCCCCCGCTCGCGCCGACGTCCGTCGGCTTGAACAGCGACAGCGGCCCGGTGGCCGGCGGGGTCAGGCCCAGCTCGCCCGAGCGGTCGGTCGACGCGCTGTTCGACTTGGCCGCCTGGGTCCGTTCGACCAGCGTGATCGTGACGATGTCCCCAACCATCGCGGCGCGCGCGCCGTTGGTGAGCGCCGAATAGCCGTTGGCGGCCTGGTAGATCGCACCGTTCGCCTGCGGCGGCAGCGGTTCCGCGGCGAACACCGGCGAATAGTCGATGTCGCGGGCGCGCTTGCGGGCAAGCGCCGGATCGGCGGCGGCCGCGAGCGACAGCGCCGCGAGCGCCCCGAGCAGGAGGGCCTTAGAGGTTCTGGTTGACATATTGCAGCATCTGGTCGGTGGAGGAGATCATCTTGCTGTTCACCTCATAGGCGCGCTGCGTCTCGATCATGTCGACAAGCTCCTCGACGATGTTGACGTTCGAGGATTCGAGCGACGATTGCTGGATCGTGCCGCGCCCGTCGATGCCGCCGGGGCCGGTCTGCGGTTGGCCCGACGCGGCGGTCTCGGTCAGGATGTTGTTGCCCTCGGCCTGGAGGCCGGCCGGGTTGGAGAAGCGCGCCAGCTCGATCTTGCCCAGCTCGGTGGAGCTGGTCTCGCCGGCCTGGGTCGCGCTCACCGTGCCGTCGGCGGCGATCGTCAGGTTGGTCGTGTTCTCGGGGATCTGGATCTGCGGCTGGAGCTGATAACCGTCGGCGGTGACGATCGTGCCGTCGTCCGAGCGGTTGAAATTGCCGTCACGGGTATAGCCGGTCCGGCCATCGGGCAGCAGCACCTGAAAATAGCCGTCGCCCTGGATCGCCATGTCGAGCGGATTGCCGGTTTCCTGCAGCGCGCCCTGGGTCTGGATCTTGGCGGTGCCGTTGATCTGGACGCCGGTGCCGAGATTGGTGCCGGTCGCGAATTTGGTCGACTCCGAAGAAGCGGCGCCAGGCGCCGTCATCGCCTGATAGGCGAGCGTCTCGAAGCTGGCGCGGTCGCGCTTGAAGCCGGTGGTGTTCACGTTCGCCAGGTTGTTGGCGATCACCTGCATGCGCATGTTCTGGGCATCGAGGCCCGTGCGCGCGACGTGCAGTGCTGCATTGCTCATGGCAAGCTACTCCGTTCTAAACTCAATCAAACCGCATCAGATCGGCGGACGCCTTGTCGATATCCTGGGCCGAGCTCATCATCTTGACCTGCATGTCCCAGTCCCGGCTCGCCTCGATCATGTCGATCAGCGTGGTCGAGACGTTGACGTTCGATCCCTCGATCGCGCCCTGCCGCACCGCCGCCTGGGGATCGGCGCCCAGCGTGCCGCCGCTCAGCGGGCGGAACAGGCCGTCAAGACCCTTGGCGACCGCGCTGCCATTCGTCGACACCAGCTTGAGCCGGTCGACGATCTGCATCTGGGTCGGGTCCCCGCCCTGCGGCACGATCGAGATCGTGCCGTCGCCGGCGATCACCAGCTTGTCGTAGGGCGGCAGGGTGATCGGCCCGCCGTCGCCGAGGACGGGCATCCCGTCGCCGGTGGTCAGCAGCCCGCTGTCGCCGATCTGGAGATCGCCGCGGCGGGTATAGGCCTCGTCGCCCTCGCGGCTCTGCACCGCGAGCAGCGTGTCCTTGCCCTGGAGCGCGACGTCGAGGTCCCGGCCGGTCTCGTTGATCGTGCCTTCGCTCATGTCGGCCGAGGTGACCTCGCCCGAATTGGTCGCGCGGCTGTCGAACCCGTCGCCCTTGAGCCACAGCGCCGTGCTCGAGCTCATCTCGCCGCGGAAGCCCACGGTGTTGGCGTTGGCGAGGTTGTTGGCGGTCATCGTCTGACGCGCCATCGCCGATCGCATCGCCGAAAGGGAGCTGTAGATCAGCTTGTCCATGGCCGGGGTCCCTTAATCGTCGCTCAAGATCAGGTGCGCAGGTTGACGATCGTCTGGGTCATGGTGTTGGCCGCCTCGATCGTCTTGGCATTGGCCGAGAAATTGCGCTGCGCCTGGATCAGTGCGACCAGCTCCTCGGTGATGTCGACATTGGCCTGCTCCAGCGCGCCCGACTGGATCTGGCCGGTGCCGTTGCTGCTCGCCTCGCCGATGATCGGTTCGCCCGACAGGCCGGTGGCACCCCACTTGCTGTCGCCGAGCTGGCGCAGCCCCTCCGGATTGGAGAAGTTGGCAAGGATGATCTTGCCCAGCGCCTGGCTGTCGCCATTCGAGAAGGTCGCGACGATCAGGCCGTCCGCGCCGACCGAGACATTGTCGAGCTGGCCGGCGGCATAGCCGTCCTGATCGAAGCTGGTCAGCGTGAAGGGCGAGGCCGCCATCTTGGTGCTGCCGCTGTAGGTCAGGCTGAACTCGAGCGGGGCCGAGGCGCCGTTCGGGGTCAGCGGGCCGAGATTGATGGTGCCGGACGGGGCGGTCTTGGCACCGGTCCCGTCGAAGGTCAGCGTCAGCGGCGCGGGCTGCGTCGCGGCCGAGCTGTCGTAGCTGATCTCGGTGTCGCCGATGAAGGTGTGCGCAGTCCAGTTGGTGTCGGTGGTGGTGCCGCTCGGAAGGTTCTCGCGCACATAATAGGTGGTCATCGGGAAGGCGTTGCCCGCCGCGTCATAGACCGTGGTGGTGGTCGACTGGTTGTAGCTGTTCGGATCGGTGCGGTCGAACTTGTAGGGGTTCGACGTGCTGTAGGTCGACCGGGTCGCGGGCACGTCGCCCGCCGACGGGAAGGTCACCGACAGGTCGATCGTCTGGGTCGCCTTCGAGGTGCCCGAGGTGAGTGGGAGCTGGATCGAGCGCGCCGAGCTGAGCCCGGTCGCGGTGACGGCGCCCTTGGTGTCGGTCGGCAGCACCTGCAGATAGGCGCCCGCGGAGTCGGTCAGGAAGCGGTTGGCGTCGACGCTGAACGCGCCGTTGCGGGTGTAGCTGACCTGTCCGTTCGAATTGGACGCGCGCGTCACGAAGAAGCCCTGGCCCGAAATGGCGAGGTCGAGCGAGCGCTCCGACGATTCGAGGCCACCCTGGGTGAACTGCTGGGCGATGCCGCGCAGGCGGGTGCCCTGGCCGGCGATGCCCGAGCTTTGCATCGGCGAGGAGGAGACGAGGTCGCCGAACTCCGTGCCGCTGCGCTTGAAGCCGGTGGTGCCGACATTGGCGATGTTGTTCGAGATGACGGCGAGGTCGGTCTGCGAGGCCTTGAGGCCGGAAAGCGCGGTGTAGAAGGACATGGGGTTTGCTCCGTTACCGAAATCAGGAAAGCTGAAGGGCGTCCGCCGGGTCGAAATTGCCCAGCGGGGTGACGATCTTGGTGGAACCGCTGGCCGGCGAGCTGACGCTCGCCACGGTGGCCCAGCTCGACGTGACGATGTCGGTCATCGCCTTGGCCTCGCCGTCCTTGGCGGAGGCGACGATGGTCAGCGGGCCGGCGACGGGATTGCCGTCCTGGTCCTTGCCGTCCCAGTAGAAGGGGACGTCGCCGGCCGGCACGTTGGTGGCGCTGCCGGTGTAGACCACGGTGCCGGAGCCATCGACCAGGCTGATGTCGACCCGCGAGGCCGCGTCCGGCAGCGTGACGTTGCCGGCGAACGAGCCGTCGGCCAGCGCGCTCGCCGCCTTGGACGGCAGCAGCGCCGCCTTGCCGATCCAGTTGGCGGCATCGGCGACGCGCGACTGCTGGAGGCTCTGGACCATCGACTTGAGCGACTGGTTCATCTCGGCGATGCCGGTGGTCTGGGAGAATTGCGCCATCTGCGCGACCATCTGGGTGTTGTCGACCGGGTTGAAGGGGTCCTGCGTCTGCATCTGCGTGGTCAGCAGCTTCAGGAAGTCGTTCTGGCTGAGCGACTCGTTGCTCTTCTTGGTGGTCGTCGTGGTCGAGCCCTTCGTCGAGCCCAGGCTGTCGAGATAGCTGTTACCGGTGGATATCGTCATTTGCCGAGCCTCAGCGTATCGAGGGTGAGCGTCTTGGCGGTCTGCATGACCGAGACGTTGTTCTGGTACTGGCGCGCGGTCTCCATCATCTCGACCAGCTCCTGCGCCTGGTCGACGCCCGCTTCCCAGACATTGCCGTCCTTGTCGGCCTTGGGATGGTTGGGATCGTAGCGCTTGGTCGGCTCGATGTTGGAGGCGACCACCTGGTCGACCTTGACCGTGGCGACGCCGGGGGAGTCGGTGACCGAGGAGAATACCGGCTTGATCGCGCGGAACGCCTCGGCCTTGCTGCCCGCGACCGACCCCGCATTGGCGAGGTTCGAAGCCGAGGTGTTGAGCCGGACCATCTGGGCCGACATGGCGCGACCGGCGATGTCGAAGACGGAGAGGTTGCCCGCCATGGCTTATTCTCCCTTCAGCGCCTGCATGACCGTGCCGATCCGGCCTTCGAGGAAGGACAGCGTGGTCTTGTAGCGCAGGGCGTTCTCGGCGAACTGGTTCTGCTCGGTCGACAGCTCGACGGTGTTGCCGTCGAGCGAGGTTTCGAGCGGGACGCGATAGCCGATATGGGCGTCGGCGGCCTGCGCCGCGCTCATCCCGTCGGTCGCGTCGGACAGCGCCTTCTGGAAATCGATGTCGCGCGCCTTGTAGTTCGGCGTGGCGGCATTCGCGATGTTGGACGCCAGCATCGACAGGCGCTGCGACCGCAGCTCCAGTGCCTTGCCGTGGATCCCGAAAAGCGGATCAGCCATTTTTTCGCTTCACCTTCTAAAGTCCCGTCAGGGGCGGCCGTTAATCATGTTCGAACAGGCTCGACGGCTGCCTTGGCCACCACCCAAGCAACTGCCGTGCCAAACATGGTTAACGGGGCGATCACCCCCGAAATTTCTGCGATCTGACGCGGAACCGGCAGGTCTTTGCCGGAGGCGGCAGCTTTTTGCCGGTCGATCTTGCCGGGTTCGTTAGCCATGTTCGGCAACGGTCCCTTGACCGGTCTCGGGCATTGGGGAAACGATGGTCCTGCTTCAACAAATCGCCCGATATATCGACCCGACGGCGATCGGGATCGTGTTCGGCGGGACCCTGCTCACCACCGCCTTCCGCGCGACCCGCGCCGATATCGGCCGCGCTTTCTCCTCGCTTTCGCTGCTCGGCCGGGCCGATCCCAACGCCGATGCCGCCGCCGCCCGCGTCTCGGTGAGCCGCATCCGCGAACTGGCCGAGGTCCGCAGCCTCGCCTGCGTCGACCGGGTCGAGACCGCCCAGCGCTTCCTGCTGCGCGCCGCGCGCGAACTGTCCGATGCCCGAGGCGCGGCCGACTTCGTCCGCTGGGCCAGCGCCGACATCGAGGCCCGTCGCCAGCGCCACCAGGGCGTGATCGGCGTATGGCGCGCGATCGCCGAGACGGCGCCGGCGATGGGCATGATCGGTACCATCATCGGCCTGGTCCAGATGTTCGCGCATATGGAGGACCCGGCGGCGATCGGCCCGGCGATGGCGGTGGCGATGCTCACCACCCTCTATGGCGTGATCCTGTCCTCGGCGGTGGCAGGGCCGATCGCAGGCCGGCTGGAAACCCTCTCCGACGCCGAACTCGCCTGGCAGACCGCGGCATGCCGACAGCTCGAGCTGCTCGCGCGCGAGGAACTGGACAGCCTGCCCCCCGCGATCGTCCGCCCGAACCTGAGGACCGTGCTATGAGACGCGAGATCTCGCAGCGCTGGGTGCTCAGCTTCGCCGACCTTGCCCTCCTCCTCCTCGCCTTCTTCGTGCTGATGCAGGCGCAGGCCGCAGACCGGCTCAAGCTGGCGGCGGGCATCCGCGACGCGTTCGGCGGCGACGGCGCGGGCGGCGCTTCGAGCACCGACCTCCAGGGCTTCGCCGCCGCCGCGATCTTCGAGAGCGGCGAGGCGATCCTCAAGCCCGGCGCGATCCAGCGACTGAAGGCGATCGGCGCCGCCGCCGCCAAGGCCGGGGCGCGGGTCGTCGTCGCCAGCCAGGGCCGCGACGGCCAGTCGGCCCGGCTCGACAGCTGGGAGCTGGCGGCGGCGCGCGCCACCGCGGTCGCCCGCGCGATCCGCTCCGGCGGACTGGCCGACGCGATGATCGAGATCACCCTGCCGCCGATGCGCGCCAGCGACTCCGCCCGGGGCCAGCGCATCTCGGTCCAACGGCTTTCGGGGCCTCCGCCCCGATGACGGTCCCCCGGCGGGCGAGCCGGGTTCCCACGACGGGCGCTCCTGTCTCTGTGCTGGCCGCAGGACGCCCGGGAACCCGCCGCCCGCCGGGGTGATCCCCCTCCCGCCGATATGGTAAGCGCGACGTTAACCAAATCTTTGCTGTTGGGCGGATAGGCTCGGCAGCATGAACCGGAACCTGCCCACGACGCGCATCGCCTTTCGGCCCCTGGCGCTGGCCGCCGCCGCACTCGGCGTCGCGGCCCCGCTCGCCGCGCAGAGCGCCCTGCCGCCCGCGCAGGACCTCGGCCAGCTCGAACGCATGGTGGTCGCCTCGGTCGGCGCCGAGGTCGGCGCGCCCGGTGGCCCGCTGGCGCCGATCGACCGCCGCATGCGGCTCGCCGCCTGCCCCGGCGCGATCCAGATCGACCCGCCGAGCGCCAGCTCGGTCACCGTGCGCTGCACCACCTCCGGTTGGCGCCTGCGCGTGCCGCTGATGCGTGCCGGCATGGCGATGAACGCGGGCGGCGCAACCGGCGGCGGCTATGACGGCGGCACCGCCGCGGCCAACGCTGCGGTTCGCAAGGGCGATCCCGTCCAGCTCGTCGCCCAGGGACCGTCCTTCTCGATCAGCATCGACGCGACGGCGATGGAGGATGCCGATATCGGCCGTCGGGTGAGGGTCGCAACCGCTTCGAAAGGCTCGACAATCTTCGCGGAAGTGATCGATGTCGGCCGAGTCCGCCTGATCGGATTTAAATAAATTCGAAACCTGTCGTTATCATCGGCACAGGTGGAATCGCGGCCCTCGGGCCAGGAATGAAAGGAATGGTCATGATCAATGGGGTAGGACAGGCCAGCCCGACCCGCATCGGTCAGGCGAAGGACGAGACGGTGAAGCCGCTGGCGTCGCCGGCCCCGGTGGAGTCCGCCGGCAGCGCGCCGGTCGCGGCGCCCTCGCTCGTCGCCGCGCTCGCGGAAGCCGGACCGCCGGTCAACAGCGAGAAGATCGAGGCGATCCGGCAGGCGATCGCGTCCGGCCAATATCCGATCGACGCCAAGGCGATCGCGGCGAAGATGATCGCGCTCGACCTGCCCGGCGCGTCCAAATGACGAACCCGGTCGTCGAAGCTCTGATCGTGTCGAGCGAGGCGTTGATCGCCGCGCTCGACACGCACGACATCGACGCCATCGAAGCGGCGCTGCCGGCTCTGGCCCGCAGCGTCGAGGCGCTCGACACGCTCGACCGCCGCACCCTGTCCCCGGAGCTCCGCGCCCGGCTTGAAGAGGCGATGCGGATCGCCGACGGCGCCCGCGCCCGCGTCCGCTATCTGGTGGACCGGACCCGCCAGCGGATCGACCTGCTCGCCATGGCGGCCGGCCGGTTCGACTGTACCCCCGCGACCTACGGCCGCCCCGACCGCTGATCGGGCGGGCGGTCCGGACGCATCCAGGCGCCGAGCAGGATACCGCCCAGGATCAACGCCATGCCGGTCAGGTGGTAGGCATGGAGCTTCTCCCCGAGCAGCCCCGCCGCCAACAGCGCGCCGAACAGCGGCATCAGCGTGATCGTCTGCCCCGCTGGCCCCGCGCCCAGATCATGAACCGCCGCATTGTAGAGCATATAGGCGGCGAGCGACGGCAGCAGCGCGACATAGGCGAAGGCGCCGACCGCCCCCCAGCCCATCACGACCCGCGCGCCGCGCGCCCATTCGAGTATCGCCAGCGGCGCCATCGTCGCGATACCGATCAGGAAGGCGACGAACAGGAAGCTGAGCGGATGGCTGGCCGGCCGCAGCCGCAGCAGGCTGGTATAGGCCGCCCAGCCCACCACCCCGCACAGCACCAGCAGGTCGCCGATGTTGAGCCCGATCGACAGGATCGCGGACGGATCGCCGCGCAGCACGATCAGGATCACCCCGGCGATCGACAGCAGCACCACCGCCATCTGCGCGAGCGTAGCGCGTTGGCCGAACAGCATCCGGTCGAACAGCAGCACCAGCGCCGGGATCGCCGCCTGGAGCAACAGGCCATTGGTGGCGGTGGTATATTGGAGCCCGGCATAGACGAAGCCGTTGAACGCCGCGATGCCGACCAGGCCGAGCAGCAGCACGACCTTCCACTGTGCCGCGAGCAGCGCGCGATCGGCGCGGAGGTGCTTCCACGCGAAGGGCGCGAGCACCAGTGCCGCCCCGCTCCAGCGGACCAGCGCCAGGGTGAAGGGCGGGACCGCGCCCTGCACCGCCCGGCCGACGATGAAGTTGCCCGACCAGAACAGCATCACCGCCGCCAGCGTCGCATAGGAATAGAGCGGCGTGCGCCGCCGGTCGGTCGTCATCACGAGCGTGTGTCGATCAGCCGGCCGTCTGGAGCGCCTGGTCGAGATCGGCGAGGATGTCGTCGATATGCTCCAGCCCGATCGACAGGCGGACATAACCGGGCGAGACGCCGGCCGCCGCCTGTTCCTCGGCCGAGAGCTGCGAATGGGTGGTGCTGGCCGGATGGATCGCCAGGCTGCGCGCATCGCCGATATTGGCGACATGGTAGAAGAGGCGCAGCGCATCGATGAAGCGGCGCCCGGCCTCGACCCCGCCGGCCAACTCGAAGCCGAGCAGGCCGCCCTGCCCGCCCGTCAGGACGCGATCGGCGCGCGCGCGGGCGTCGCCGGTCTGGACCGAAGGATGGATGACCCGGGTCACGCCGGCGCGATTCGACAGGAATCGCACCACCGCCAACGCGTTCTCGCAATGGCGAGGCATGCGCAGCGGCAGCGTCTCCAACCCCTGCAGGATCTGGAAAGCGTTGAACGGCGACAGCGCCGCGCCGAGATCGCGCAGCAGGACCGTCCGGGCGCGCAGGATATAGGCGATCGGTCCGAGCGGCTTGGCCGCCTGCGCCCAGACGGCGCCATGGTAGCTCGGATCGGGCGTGTTGAGATTGGGCTGCCGATCGGGGAAAGCCTCCCAGTCGAAATTGCCGCCGTCGACGATGACGCCGCCGATCGAGGTGCCGTGCCCGCCGATATATTTGGTGGTCGAATATACGACGATCGCAGCGCCATGGTCGAGCGGCCGGGCGATCAGCGGCGCGGCGGTATTGTCGACGATCAGCGGAATGCCCATCGGCCGACCGGCGGCGGCGAGCTCGGCGATCGGACAGACGACCAGCTTGGGATTAGGCAGCGTTTCGACATACCAGGCGCGGGTGCGGTCGTCGGAGGCGGCGACGAAGCCTTGCGGATCGGCCGGATCGACGAAGCGCACCTCGATCCCCATGTCGCGCAGCGTGTTCGCGAACAGGTTCCAGGTGCCGCCGTAGAGGTCGGTGCCGGCGACGATATTGTCGCCCGCGCGGGCGAGGTTCTGGATCGCATAGGCCGAGGCGGCCTGCCCCGATGCGACCGCCAGCGCCGCCGCGCCGCCTTCGAGCGCGGCGATGCGGTCCTCGAGGATCGCCGTCGTCGGGTTGCCGATGCGGGTGTAGATGTTGCCCAATTCCTCCAGAGCGAACAGCCGCGCGGCATGGCCGGCGTCATGGAACTGGTAGGAAGTCGTCTGGTAGATGGGCGGCGCCACCGCTCCCGTCGTCGGATCGGCGCGCCAGCCGGCGTGCAGCGCCAGGGTCTCGGGGCGGTAAGCGGGCTTGTCCATCGGTGGCGTCTCCTTTCGCGCCGGTCTGGCTCAGACTTGTCGCCTTGTCGAGGCGGAGGGCGATCTTCACCATTCCTAACTCAAAATTAACCACGTTCCGCGCATTGCTCATCCCGCATTCACGCGAGGATCATCGAGGATCGCATGTCGGTTACACGGAATATCCCCGATTCACGCAGGTCCGGGCACCCGCTTCCCGGCGGGAGGGACTGAGTCATGGCCGCTCCCCACTCCGTGACTCGCAAGCTCTGGGCGATGACCGGCAAGAGCGCGATCCTGCCGCTCGCGACGCTGATGCTCGTCGGCCTGATGGTGATCCCGGTGCCCAGCTTCGTGCTGGACATGGGCTTCATCGCCAACATCATGATCTCGCTGGCGGTGCTGATGGTGGCGCTCAATGCCGCCAAGCCGCTCGATTTCTCCTCCTTTCCGACCGTGCTGCTGTTCGCGACGCTGCTGCGCCTGTCGCTGAACGTCGCCTCGACCCGCGTCGTCCTGGTCGACGGGCACACCGGCCCCGCCGCCGCCGGCCACGTCATCGAAAGCTTCGGCAATTTCCTGATCGGCGGCGACTATGCGGTCGGCCTGTTCGTGTTCGGCATCCTGATGGTGATCAACCTCGTCGTGATCACCAAGGGTGCCGGCCGCGTCTCGGAAGTGTCGGCGCGCTTCACCCTCGACGCGATGCCCGGCAAGCAGATGGCGATCGACGCCGACCTCAACGCCGGCCTGCTCACCCCAGAGGAAGCCAAGGCCCGCCGCCAGGAGGTCGCCACCGAGGCCGACTTCTACGGATCGATGGACGGTGCGTCGAAGTTCGTGAAGGGGGACGCGGTCGCCGGCGTGCTGATCCTCGTCATCAACATCTTCGGCGGCCTGATCCTCGGCACGCTGAGCCACGGCCTGTCGCTGAGCGAGGCCGCGTCGACCTACATCATCCTGGCGATCGGCGACGCGCTGGTCGCGCAGGTCCCGGCGCTGCTGCTGTCGATCGCCGCCGCCGCGATCGTCACCCGCGTCTCCTCCCCGCTCGACCTGTCGGGCCAGATCACCAGCCAGTTCGGCTCGGCCCGCGCCTGGACGCCGGTCGCAGCGATCCTCGGCCTGCTCGGCATCGTGCCCGGCATGCCGCACATGATCATCCTGTCGGCCGCCGCCGTCGCCGGCTTCGTCGCCTGGAAGCTGTCGAAGATGAAGAAGGCCGAGCAGGCGATCGAGGTCGCCGCCGCCGAGGCCGCCAACGCGCCCGCCCCGGTCTCCCCGAACAGCATCGACTGGAACGAGATCTCGGACGGCTCGGCGCTGGGCCTCGAACTCGGCTACGGCCTGGTCGGGCTGGTCGACGAGCGCAAGGGCGCGCCGCTGATGGCCCGGATCACCGGCATCCGCCGCCAGCTCTCGCGCGAGATGGGCTTCGTTATCCCGCTCGTCCGCGTCCGCGATAATCTCAGCCTGCCGCCCAACGCCTATCGCATCACCGTGGCCGGCGTGATCATGGGCGAGGACGAATGTTTCCCCGAGCAGCTGCTGGCGCTCGACAGCGGCGACCTGGAGGGCCGGGTCGAGGGCCGCGAATGTCGCGACCCGAGCTTCGGCCTCGAAGCCGTGTGGATCAGCCCCGACAGGCGCGGCGACGCGATCGTCGCGGGCTATACGGTGGTCGATCCGGCGACCGTGGTCGCGACCCACCTGAACCAGGTGATCGCCGCCACCGCCGCCGACCTGTTCGGCATGGACGAGGCGCAGCGCCTGCTCGACGCGCTCAAGGAGGCCGCGCCGCAGCTCGTCGCCGGCCTCACTCCGCAGCCGCTCAGCCTGGCGCAGATCGCCTCCGCCTGCCGCGCGCTGCTCGCCGAGGGCGTTCCGCTCAAGGATTTCCGCCGCATCGCCGAGGCGATGGTCGACGCGGCCGGCCAGTCGGCCGACGGCCTCTCGCTGGTCGAGAACATCCGCTCGCGGATCGGCGCGCTGATCGTCCAGACGCTGGTGCCGGTGAAGATGCCGCTGCCGGTCGTCACCCTCGACGCCGGACTCGAATCGCTGCTGGCCCAGGCGGTCCGTACCTCGCCGGGCGCCAGCCATCCGTTCGAGCCGGCGCTCGCCAACCGCATCGTTTCGGCGATCTCCGAAGCCGCGATGCCGCTGGTCAACAGCGCGACCCGCTTCGCGATCGTGACATCGCCGATCGCGCGCCGCGCGCTGGCGCGGCTCCTCAAGCCGCACCTGCCCGAGACCCCGGTGATGTCCTTCCTCGAGATTCCCGACGGCAAGGCGGTCGAGGTCGCGGCGGTGGTCGGCGGCGGCCCCGCCAACAATGGTAGCGCCGGCGCGCTGAGCGCCCGGCCGATGGAGACGGCAGAATGACCCTCGCCTGGCCCAACGTCACCGAGCTGCCCGGCACCGCCGGCCAGGCGCGCAGCGCGCGCGTGATCAGCATCGCCTGCGGTCGCAGCGGCGTCGGCAAGACGACGATCGCGGCAAACCTGGCGCTCAGCCTGTCGAAGATGCGGCGCCGCGCGATGCTGGTAGACTGCGATCCCGGCCCGGCCGACGCGACCCGCATGATGGGTCTCGACCCGGCCCATTCGATCGACGACGTGGTCGGCGGCCGGCTGACCGTCGACGAGATCGTCGTCGACGGCCCCGAGGCGCTGTTCGTCGTCCCCGCCGGTCCGGCCGACCGGGCCGGCCGTGTCGACCTGTCCGCGCGGCTCAAGCTCGCCGACGCCTTCCGTCCGCACCGCCGCTCGCTCGACTTCGTGATCGTCGACACCCCCGGCAGCGCCGATCCCGACACGCTCGACATGGTCGCCTCTGCCGACCTGCCGATCGTCGTGCTGGCGCCCGATGCCGAGCGGTTCATGGATGCCTATGGCACGGTCAAGCTGCTCGCGCTGGAACATGACGTGCGCGAGATCGCGATCGTCACCAACCGCGTGGCCGACGAGGCGATGGGCCAGGAGCTGTTCCGCCGCTTCCGCGACGTCGCCGGCCGCTTCCTGACCGACGCGACGCTCAATCATCTGGGCGCCATTCCCCGCGACGACCGGGTGCTGACCGCCGCCGCGCGCCGTCGCCTGGTCGTCGATCAATATCCGCACGCGCGCGCCGCGCAGGCGATCGCGCAGCTCGGCCGCACGATCGACACGCTCGCCATCCCCGCCCGGCGCGGCGGCGACAGCTTCTTCGGGATGGAGGCGGTGTTCCGTGCTGGCTGAGAAGATCGACACGACGCTCACCTATGGCCGCAAGCCGCAGAAGACGCGGCCCGAGGACCTGGTCCGCGCGCACATGCAGCTCGTCCGCAAGATCGCCTGGCACGTCCATGGCCGGGTCTCGACCGCGATCGACGTCGAGGACCTGATCCAGATCGGCATGATCGCGCTGGTCGAGGCGGCGAACGGCTATGAGGATCGCGGCCACGCCTTCTCGACCTATGCGTCGATGCGGGTGCGCGGCGCGATGATCGACCATCTCCGCCGCCAGGCGGCGCTGACCCGGTCGGCGATGGCGAAGCGTCGCGCGCTGCTCACGGCCAAGGCCGATTTCGAGAAGAGGCACGGCCGCAGCCCCAGCGAGTCCGAACTCGCCCAGGCGCTCGGCCTCGACGGCGCTGCCTTCCGGGCGCTGCTCGACGAGACCGCGGCGACCTATCACGAGTCGATCGACGAGGTCTATTCGGACCAGTCGATGTGGTTCGCCGACGTCGAGGAACGCGTGGACCAGACGATCGAGCGCGAGGAGCTGGCGGGAGCGCTGGCCGAACATATCGCAGGACTGCCAGAGCGCGAGGCGATGGTCCTCCAGCTCTATTTCGTCGAGGAGATGAACCTCGAGGAGATCGGCCAGACGCTGGGCATCGGCGCCGCGCGCGTCTGCCAGATCAAGAAGGCCGCCCTCGACAAGCTGCGCGTGTCGCTGCGAGAGTGGGGTTGATCCCACCCGGAGGGGGCAGAGCCTAACGCCCCCCGATCACGGTTTCGATCCGGTCCATCTTCCGCTCGAACTCGTTGAGCCGGGCGTTGGTCGCGACCTGCCCTTCGTGCACGGCGCGGACGACCTGGGTCAGCGGGTCGCGTTCGAGCAGGCCCTTCTGCAGGTTTTCCATGCGATGCTGGAGCTCGGCGCTGGTCACCGGTGCGCTGGCGAGCTGGGCCTGCTGCGCCCTGAGCAGTTCGACCTGCCGGTCGCGGACGATCCGCAGGTCGTGGATCAATCGGGTCGCGCTTTCGAGCTGCGCCTGGCGCTCGCGCGCATCGGCGACGACGAGCTGTGCGGACATGATCGTCCGCTCGGCGATCACGAGGCCAGCGGCGGAGACCAGGCTCGACACCAGGCCGAGGCCGATCGCCACCCGGCCGAGCATCGCACTGCGGGAGGGAGCCGGCGCGACCGCGACGGGCTCCGGAATGGGGGTCGGCAAAGGTGCGGCTGCGGGGGCGGCCACGGCAGCCGGTTCGGCGGCGGGCTCGTCCTGCGATGTCGGCTGCGGGTTGGGCTGCTGTTGCGGAACAGCCTCGGCTTCGGCCCCGGACGCGGCGGGAACCTCTTCGACCTCGACGATCGGCACCGCCGTGATCACGGTGGCCGGAGCCGGCTCGACCGCTGGGGCCGGCTCGGCGGCCGGCGGGACGGGCTTGTCCTCGCGAGCCTGGGCGACACTCGTCTCGAGATCCTCGAGCGCCTTCAGCGCCGCATCGAAACCCTTTCCGCTCGTACCCTTGGTCGCGTCCATCACCCTGATCCCGTCGATGGCATGAAATCTCACGGACAAGGCCCCCGGCGCGGGGGAAACGCTGCGCCGGGGGCCTGTCTGGAAGGGCGGACCGTTGGCCGGACCGCCCCGGTGCCGGTCTTAGCGCAGGAGGCTAAGGACGCTCTGACCGTTCTGGTTCGCCTGGGCGAGCATCGCGGTCGAGGCCTGGGCCAGGATCTGCGACTTGGCCAGCGCGGTCGATTCCACCGAGAAGTCCGCATCCTCGATCCGCGAGCGGGCCTCAGACAGGTTGGTGACGTTCGCGGTCAGCACGTTGACGGCGGCGTCGAGGCGGCTCTGGGTCGCGCCGAGCCCGGCCCGGACGGTGTTGACCTGGCTGAGCGCATCGTCGGCGGCGGTGATCGCCAGCGCGGCATTGGCAGCCGTGTCGACCTTGATCGTGGCGGCATAGGCCGCAGCGACCTTGTCGAGACCACCGACCGAGATCGAGGTGCTGTCGCCGGCATTGACGCCGGTCTGGATCGCGAAGCTGGTGCCCGAGGTGGCCGAGAACAGCGTGTTGCCATTGAACTTGGTCTTGGTCACCACGTCGGTGATCTGCGACTGGAGCGCCGCGACCTCGGTCTGCAGATTGGCGCGATCGGTCGACTGGTAGGTGCCGTTGGCAGCCTGGACCGACAGTTCGCGGATGCGCTGCAGCATGTTGCTGACCTCGCCCAGCGCGCCTTCGGCGGTCTGCGCCAGCGAAATGCCGTCGTTGGCGTTACGGATCGCGACGGACATGCCGCGGACCGACGCGGTCATCGACGAAGCGATCGCCATGCCGGCGGCGTCGTCCTTGGCGCTGTTGATGCGCTTGCCGCTCGACAGGCGCTCCATCGCGGTCGCCTGCAGCTGCGAGGACAGACGGCCCGCATTCTGCGCACGCAGCGACGAGATATTGGTGTTGATGACAGCCATTTGAAAAATCCTTCCGCTACTACTCGGCGTTCCGGCTCACTCGGCCGTCCTCGCCACGAAACCGGTAACGACGCCCCGAAAGCGGGCTTAAGGAAGAAAGATGGTTAGCGCGGGTTAACCTTGATTTTCGTGGTTAACAGGGTGTGAAAGGCGCCTGGAAAGGCGAGAAATCGGCGCTTTTTCGAGGGTTATGCGATCCTGTCGCCGGCGCGCCACCCGCCCCTCCCCGTCATGCCGAACTCGTTTCGGCATCCACCAGGCCGCTCAGGCTGTCCCGGAGAACAGGCGGGCATTCGCAACAGGAGCCCCGAGATCGAAGTCCGGCCTCCCGGTGGATGCTGAAACGAGTTCAGCATGACGGTTTCGGTCATGGCGAAGGGACAAGCAAAAACCGAAACGACCCCCGATGCGGATGCACCGGGGGCCGTCTCGGCCAGCAAATGATGAGGTGGAAGTCTTATTTGAGCAGGCTGAGCACGCTCTGCTGGCTCTGGTTCGCCTGGGCGAGCATCGCCGTCGACGCCTGCTGAAGGATGCCGGCCTTGGCGAGCGCAGTCGATTCCACCGAGAAGTCGGTATCCTCGATCCGCGAGCGGGCTTCGGACAGATTGGTGATGTTCGCGGTCAGCACGTTGATCGTCGCGTCGAGCCGGTTCTGATTGGCACCGAGGCTGGCCCGGACTGTGGCGACCTGGGTCAGCGCATTGTCGGCGGCGGTGATCGCCAGGCCGGCATTGGCGGCCGTGTCGACCTTGATCGTGGCGGCATAGGCCGCGGCGACCTTGTCGAGGGCACCGACCGAGATCGCGGTGGTGTCGCCCGAGTTGATGCCGGTCTGGATCGAGAAGCTGGTACCCGACGTCGCCGAGAACAGCGTGTTGCCGTTGAACTTCGTGCCGGTGACGATGTCGGAGATCTGCGACTGAAGCGCGGCAACCTCGGTCTGCAGATTGGCGCGATCGGTCGTCTGATAGGTGCCGTTGGCGGCCTGCACCGCCAGCTCGCGGACCCGCTGCAGCATGTTGGCGGCTTCGCCAAGGGCGCCTTCTGCGGTCTGCGACAGCGAGATGCCGTCATTGGCGTTGCGGATCGCGACCGACATGCCGCGGATCGAAGCGGTCATCGACGAGGCGATGGCGAGGCCGGCGGCATCGTCCTTCGCCGAGTTGATGCGCTTGCCGCTCGAAAGACGGGCCATCGCGGTCGACTGGAGCTGGTCGGCCAGGCGGCCCGCATTCTGGGCACGCAGCGAAGAGATGTTGGTGTTGATGACGGTCATTGGATCAGTCCTTACCTGGTTAAAGGGGCGATGATCCGGTGCTGGCCGTTCTCGCCTCGATCCCATTAACGGCCGTGCTTACCCGGGCTTTAACCGTGAAAATTCACCACGGTCGTTTTTTTCGGAATTTTTCAATCAAATCATTGATTCATATGAGTAAATTTTTCAAACTTTCTTCAAGATCGCCGCTGCTGCCATAGCGGCCCCCTCCCCGCGACACACGATGCAAGGCGCCCCCGGCAATTTTTTGCCGGGTTCGACCAAAGGATGGAAACCACCTGCCGGCCTTGGTAAAATCCTTATCTTACAAAGAGATGATCGACAGGTTCGAGTTTCCCTCACGCGCGGGCGCGCGACGGGCACGGGTCCGGGCCCGCGCGGCGCGCGGTCTATTAAGACTTTTTAAGTTAATCCGCCGGTAAGCATGTCCGGCAAGGAGCGGGCGTGACTGGCACGCCGGATCCGCGAGAAGGACGGCGATGGTGATGATCGGCATCAGCGAGAAGGCGCAGGGTTCGCAGCCGACGCTCGTGTCGTGGCTGGCCGGCGCCGGCATCGAGACGATGCTGATCGATCCGGCCGCGACCCAGAGCCGCGACGGCCGCCGCATCCTGCACGTCACCGAAGTCGGCATGGCCCGACAGCACGACATTCTGATCGATTTCGCCGACGGCGCCCCGGTGCTGCGCCGCGCCAAGATCGGCCGCCCGGCGACCATCATCTTCGGCTTCGAGGACATGGCGTTCGGCCACGCGCTGATCGCCGAACTGATCCGCCCCCGCCCGATGCCGGCCTGCGGCGAGCCCGAGAGCGCCCGCTTTCTGGGCCTGGCGGCCCGCATCGCCCGCAGCGACGCCACCGTCCTGCTGCTCGGCGAGACCGGCACCGGCAAGGAGGGCGTCGCCCGCTACATCCACGCCGCCTCGCCGCGCGCCGACAAGCCGTTCGTCGCGGTCAACTGCGCGGCGCTGCCCGAGACGATGCTCGAGGCGATGCTGTTCGGCCACCAGAAGGGCGCCTTTACCGGCGCCAGCGGCGCGGGCGAAGGCCTGTTCCGCGCGGCCGAGGGCGGTACGCTGCTGCTCGACGAGATCGCCGAGCTGCCGCTTGCCCTCCAGGCCAAGCTGCTGCGCGCGCTTCAGGAGCGCGAGGTCCTGCCGGTCGGCGCCACCGCGCCGGTCGCGGTCGACCTGCGCATCATCGCCGCCGGCAACCGCGACCTCGCCGTCGAGGTCGAGGCCGGCCGCTTCCGCGCCGATCTCTACTGGCGGCTCAACGTCATGCCGCTCGTCCTCAAGCCGCTCGGCGCTCGCCGCCAGGACATCCGCGCGATCGCCGCCGCCCTGATGCTGCGCCATACGCCCGAGCATGAGGAGCTGGCCTGGCCGACCGCGCAGGCGCTCGACCGGCTGATGGCGCACGACTGGCCGGGCAATGTCCGCGAGCTGGAGAACGTCCTGCAGCGCGCGATGCTGATGCGCGACGGCACGCGGATCGCAGCCGACGACCTGATCATCGACCGCGCGCCCGCCGCGCCGCGCGCCTCCGCGCCGGCCGAGGCCGCGCCGGTCGCACCCGCCGCCATCGCCGAGCCGACGCCGATCCGCCTGGCCGACGCCAAGCGGATCAGCCAGGCCCGTGCGATCGAGGAAGCCCTTGCCGCCACGGGCGGCCACCGTCTCCGCGCCGCCCAGCGGCTCGGCATTTCCGAACGCACCCTGCGCTATCGCATGGCCGATATGCGCGCGGTGGCTTGAGGGAGCGCACGATGACGACCGTCAACACCAGCAATCTCCTGGCGATGCGCAACGCCATATTGCAGCAGAACAGCGCGCTGCAGAAGGCGGCCGCCGCACCCGCGCCGAACCCGCTGACGGGCGCCGGCGCGATCGGCAGCGCCACCGCCGCGCCCGACGGCAACTTCGCCTCGACGCTGCGCGGCGCGATCACCGAGGTCAACGCCATGCAGGCGAAGGCCGGCGCGATCACCGAGAGCTACGAACGCGGCGAGACCACCGACATCGCGGCGGTGATGCTCCAGCGCGAGCAGGCCAGTGTCGGCTTCCAGGCGACGCTCCAGGTCCGCAACAAACTCCTGTCCGCCTACAAGGACATCATGAGCATGCCGGTATAATCGATGGCTGACATCATCCCCTCCCCCGCCTCCGCCCCCGCGCTGACCGGCTCGCCGGCCGGTTCGGGCGTCGGCACCGGCGCCGTGCTCGAACGGATCAAGGACTTCACGGGCCAGCCCGCGGTCCAGCGCAGCCTGCCGATGGTCGGCCTGATCGGCCTGCTCGGCGGCGCCGCACTGCTCTGGTCGACGATGTCGGGCGCGCCGCAGCGCGACCTGTTCGCCGGGATGGGCGACGCCGACAAGGCGGCGGTCGCCGAGGCGCTCAAGACCGCCAACATCCCCTATCAGATCGACCGTGGCACCGGCGCGCTCACCGTACCGGAGACGAGCTTCTACCAGGCGAAGATGCTGCTCGCGCAGCAGGGCCTGCCCAAGTCCGCGCCCGACGGCGACGCCCTCATCTCCTCGCTGCCGCTTGGCGCCAGCCGCGCGGTCGAAGGCGAGAAGCTGCGCACCGCGCGCGAGATGGACCTCGCCCGCACGATCGAGGCGATCGACGCGGTCGAGAGCGCCAAGGTCCATGTCGCCGCCGAACAGCCCAGCGTGTTCCTGCGCGACGAGGCCAAGCCGCAGGCGTCGGTCATGCTCCGCCTGCGCGCCGGCCGCGCCCTGTCGGACTCGCAGGTCCAGGCGATCGTCCACCTCGTCGCCTCGTCGGTGCCGAACCTGTCGCCCGACGGCGTCTCGATCGTCGACCAGGCGGGCCGCCTGCTGTCCGCGTCGGGCAGCGATCCGATGAGCCAGGCCTCGACCCGGCAGGTCGACATCCAGAGCAAGATCGAGCAGCGCTATCTCGACGCGCTCACCAAGATCCTGACCCCGATCGTCGGCCCCGGCAACTTCACCGCCGAGGTCCACGCCGACGTCGACTTCACCGAGACCCAGGCGACGCGCGAGAGCTACCCCAAGGATACCGCCGTGGTCCGCCAGGAGCAGGGAAGCTGGACCGGCGACAAGAAGGACGGCGAAGCGACCGGCATCCCCGGCGCGCTGTCGAACCAGCCGCCCGCCGCCAGCCAGGTCGCCGCCGCGCCGAACCAGACCGTCGCCGCGCCGGCCGCCGGCACCACGGATGCCGCCAATGCCGGCAAGACCTCCGAGAACTACAACCGCACCTATGAGCTGGGCCGCGAGGTCTCCGTGACCCGCGCGCCGATCGGCACCGTCAAGCGGCTGTCGGTCGCGGTGGCGCTGCGCGAGGGCAGCCGCAAGTTCAGCCGCGCCGAGCTGGCGTCGATCGAGACGCTGGTGCGCGGCGCGATCGGCGCGGACCAGGCGCGCGGCGACGTCGTCGCGCTGTCGGCGCGCAGCTTCGCCGTCGCCGAGGAGGCCGAGGCCAAGCCCAATTGGTGGGATGCCCCCTGGGTGTCCACCCTCGCCCGCAACCTGTCGGCGCTGCTCGTCGTCGCGTTGCTCGTGTTCGGCGTCGCCAAGCCGCTGCTCAAGCGCCGCGCCGCCTATCTCGAGGAGAAGAAGGCCGCGCTCGATGCGATGGTCGCCTCGGGCGGACGCCTGCCGCAGGGCACCAACCCCACCATCCGTGCCGAGATCGCCTCCGAAATGGCCCAGCAGGCGCTGATCGACCCGAACAAGCCGGTCACCCTCGATATGATCGAAGCGACCCCGGGCTATGCCAATCGGGCCGAATTGATCCGCAACTTCGTCCGGCAGGACCCCGACCGCGCTGCACTGGTCGTCCGCGACCTGATCCGCGCCGACATGCCGGGGGCGAACTGACGCCATGGCCGACGGAACCCCGATCGATACGGAGAACGCGACGCCGGTCGAGCCTTCGGGCAGCTCCGCCGCCGCGATCCTGCTGATGCTGCTCGGCGAAGAGGAGGCCGCCACCGTGCTGAGCCGCCTGGAACCCGACGAGGTCCAGCATCTCGGCGGCGCGATGTTCAACGTCGCCAACATCTCCGAACAGGAGATCGACGGCGTGTTCGACGTATTCGTCGACCGAGCCCGGGTCCGCACCACGCTGGGCTTCGGCGTCGAGCGCCAGATCAAGGGCATCATGCACAAGGCGCTGGGGCAGGACAAAGCCGACCAGGTCCTGCAGCGCATCACCCCGGTCCAGCATACCAACGCGCTCGAAAACCTGAAGTGGATGGACGCTCGGCAGATCGCCAACCTGATCGCGTTCGAGCATCCCCAGATCGCCGCGATCGTCCTCGCCTTCCTCGACGCGCAGCGCGCCGCCGACGTGCTCGCGCTGCTGCCCGAAGAGATGCAGGCCGACCTCGTCTATCGCGTCGCCACCATGGGGCCGGTGACCGAGACCGCGCTGGCCGAGCTCGACGAATTGCTGAGCCGCCCCGCCACGGCCCAGTCGACCGGCGCGACCACCCGGCGCGGCGGCGCGGGCGAGGCCGCGAAAATCGTCAACAGCTCCCGCAAGGCCGCCGAGCAGCGGATCATCAAGGCGCTGCAAAAGCTCGACAAGACCGTCGCCCGCACGATCGAGGAGGAGATGTTCGTCTTCGACAATCTGATGGCGCTGACCGAGAAGGACCTCGGCACGCTGCTGCGGGCGGTCGAAAGCGACATCCTCGTCGTCTCGCTCAAGGGCGCAGACGAGAAGCTGCGCGCCAAGATCTTCGGCTGCATGTCGAGCCGCGCCGCCCAATCGATCCAGGACGAGATCGCCGATCGCGGCCCGATGCGCCTCGCCGACGTTCAGGAAGGGCAGAAGCAGATGCTCGCCGTCGCCCGCAAACTGGCGGCGGAAGGCACGATCAGCCTCGGCGGCAAGGGCGACGACTTTGTCTGAGGTCTGGACCAGCGAGATCGGCATCGCCGCCACCCGGGTCGACGCCTGGACCCGCCCGGCGCCGTCGAGCAGCTTCACCGCCTGGGGCGGGGGCGCCGGCCATCCGCGCCGCCGGGCGAGCGACTTCGCGCCGAGCGCGATGGCGAGCGCGCCGGAGGACGATCCCGCGCCCGATATCGAGGCGATCCGCGCCGATGCGTTTGCCGAAGGCTTCGACCATGGCCGGCAGGCGGTGCTTGCCGAATTCGCCCGCGAGCGCGAGGCGTTGGCCCAACTGATCCGATCGGCCGAGGCGCTGCAGCCCGAGCCGGCCGGCCCGCTCGCCGCAGTGCTCGCCGAGACGGTCGCTCGCCTCGTCCGCCAGGTCGTCGGCGAGGTGAAGATCGACCCGGCGACGCTCCGCGAACGCGCAGAGACGATCGCCGAGATGGTCACCGCCGAGTCCGGTCCCGCCCGGCTGCGCCTGCACCCTGACGACATCGCGATGCTCGACGGGGTCGACCTCGGCCTGCCGGTCGCACCCGACCATCATCTCGCCTCTGGCACGATCATCCTGGAAAGCGGCGAAGGCTGGATCGAGGACGGTCCGCAGGTTCGCCTCGCCCGGCTGCGCGCGCAGCTCGATGGCATGGGTCTCCCCCGATGAGCCTCGCCGCGAGAGCCGAAGCGATGCTCGGCGCGGTCGAGATCGACCATGCAGGCCCGCGCAGGATTGGCCGCCTCGCCTCCTATGACGGGCTGATGCTCGAGGCGACCGGTTTTCCGATGCCGGTCGGCTCCAACGCCCGCGTGATCGACGCCGACGGCCATGCGGCGCTCGCCGAGGTGGTCGGCTTCCGCGGCAACCGCACGCTGCTGATGGCGCTCGACGCCGATGCGCCGCACAGCGCCGGCGCGCGGGTCGAGCCCGACCGGCGGGGCGGATCGGTCGACGTCGGCGAGACGCTGCTCGGCCGGGTGATGGATGCGCTCGGCAACCCGATCGACGGGCTCGGCCCGATCGCCACCTCCGAACGTTGGCCGCTGGCCGGCCGGCGCGGAAATCCGCTCGACCGCGCCCGCGTCACCGAGCCGTTCGACATGGGCGTCCGCGCGATCAACGCACTGCTGACCGCCGGCGTCGGACAGCGCATCGCGATCGCCGCCGGATCGGGCGTCGGCAAGTCGGTGCTGATGGGCCAGATGATCGCGGGCGCCGATGCAGACATCATCGTCGTCGGCCTGGTCGGCGAACGCAGCCGCGAGGTTTCGGACTTCCTGGCGACCAAGCTGGCGGGCCCGGTCCGCCAGAAGAGCGTCGTCGTCGCGGTCCCCGCCGACCATCCGCCGGTGCTGCGCCTGCGCGCCGCGATGCGCGCGACCGCTATCGCCGAATATTTTCGTGCGCAGGGCAAGCGCGTCCTGCTGCTGATCGACAGCCTCACCCGCGTCGCCCACGCGCAGCGCGAGATCGGCCTGTCGCTGGGCGAGCCGCCGACGATGAAGGGCTATCCGCCATCCGCTCTCGGCCTGATTCCGCGCCTGATCGAGCGCGCCGGCGTCGATGCCCATTCGGGCGGATCGATCACCGCGCTCTACACAGTGCTCGCCGACGGCGACGACACCGATGATCCGATCGTCGACACCGCGCGCGCGATCGTCGACGGCCATATCATCCTGTCGCGCAGCCTGGCCGAGCAGGGTGTCTTCCCCGCGATCGACGTCGGCAAGTCGCTGAGCCGCGTGATGAGCGACATCGTTACGCCCGAGCACCAGCAGGCGGCGCAGATCCTCCGCCGGCTCTGGGCGGTCTATGAGGAGAATCGCGACCTGATCCTGATGGGTGCCTATCGCACCGGCAGCGATCCGATCGTCGATGTCGCGATCGCGCGGCACGACCATATCCTCGAGTTCATCAGCCAGGGCCAGAAGGACCGCGTCGACTATGCCCAGTCGGTCCAGGCGCTGGTTGAGGCGTTCGGCGGATGAAGGCGCTGGTCCGGAAGCGGGCGCGGATCACGCGCGTGCGGGCGGCGCAGCACCTGCTTGCCGCGTCCGCCGCGGCCAGCGCCGAGGCGCAGGTCGATCAGCTCGAAACCAACGCCGCCAAACTCGCCAGCCTGCGCGACAGCCTGACGCTGCCGGTCGGGCCGGTGTCGGGTGCGGCGTTGCAGAACCGGGGTGAGCTCGCGCTGCGGCTCGATAATGCCCGCCACGGC
Source organism: Rhizorhabdus histidinilytica (assembly GCF_900167915.1). GTDB lineage: Bacteria > Pseudomonadota > Alphaproteobacteria > Sphingomonadales > Sphingomonadaceae > Rhizorhabdus > Rhizorhabdus histidinilytica. The sequence continues at coordinate 425,227 of NZ_FUYM01000003.1, forward strand.
CTGAGCGGGGCGATCGCCTCAGCGAAGGCGACCGCCGAGCAGAAGGTGGCCGAGCGGCTCGAAGCGCGCCAGCGCCAGGAAAGCGCCGCAAAGCTCGACGCACGGGCGGTGCAGGCGCTGACCGAGTGGACCGAGGCGCGGATGGCCGCGTCGTTCCGGCCGAAGCTCGCCAAGACCAATGAAGGGGACAATTGAGATGGGTGTTGCCGCGCTTTCGACCTCCGCGATCGCGTTGAGCGTGGGTTCGGCGCCGCAGCCGGGGGCCGCCATCGCCGCCTCCGGGTCTCCGGCCACCCCGGCGCCCCCCGTGATGTTCGCGCAGCTCGTCGCCGAAGCCAAGTCCGGCGACAGAGGTGCGCAGCAGGGCACCAGCGCCGAGACCGGCCGCGAGGGCGACGCCGAAACCCCCGCCACGATCGTCGACGAGATGCTCGCGACCGCACCAGCCGACGAGACCAAGGATAATGCGAGCGATACGTCGAGCGACCTGCTCGCTGACATCGTCGCGATGGTGACCGCCGCCGCGCAGGTCACCGTCATCCCGGCTCCCACCGCCACGGCCGCACCCGTCACGCCGCAGGCCGCGCCTGTCGCAGAAGCGCCGGTCGCAGCTCCGACGGCGGCGACCAACCGCACCGCCGCGGTCATCGTCACCGTGCCGGCGCCCGTCGTGCAGCCAGCGCCGCAGCTCCCGGCGCGCGCCGGCCAGCCTGCGGTGCCCGTCCCCGACGAGGCCGCGCCGCCGGCTCCGCCCGCCGCGACCGTCGATCCGGCTCCCGCCGCGACGGCCGAGCCGGAACCCGCGCCGGCGCCGACCGATGCGAAGCAGGCTCCGGTCGCCACCGCCGCCGCGCCGAAATCGCTGCCCAGCGACATCGCCTCGCTGCTGGCCTCGCTGAAGGCCGCCTTCCACCCCGCCGGCCAGCCGCCGGTGAAGGAGGCCACCGCCGCGCCGATCCCGGTCGCGCCGCTCCCCGATCTTCCCGTCGCAGCGCCGGTCGAGACGCCGGTCGCGGCGGTCGTCCCGACCGATCAGGTCGCGCTCGCCCCGGCCGATGGCGTCACCGTCGAAACCGTCATCGCCGAAACCGCCAGGCCGAAGGACGGCAAAGCCGTCGCGAAGGCCGTGAGCTCCGTACCGACTGCCGTCGCCGATGCCCCAGCCCCGGCACCCTCAGCGGCCCCGGCAACGATCGTCGCCGGTGCGCGGCCGCAGCGCGGCGATGGGCCCGCCCCGCTCGCCGACGCCGCTCGCCCGGCCGAGGACGCCGCCGAACCGGCCCGGCCCGCCGCCACCCCAGCTCCGGCGGCAATGGCCCCGGCCGCCGCTCCGCAGGTGGCCGTCGCCCAGCCGGTCGCCGTTGCCCCGTTGGTGAACGATGCCGCGGCCGCCGATTCTCCGGCCGCGGTCGACCAGCCCGACCAGGTCATCGCCCGGCATCTCGATCTTGCTCGCGACAATCAGTGGCTCGATCGGCTGGCGCGCGATATCAGCCAGGCGGCCACGCACCAGGGCCACCTCAAATTCCAGCTCAATCCCGAGCATCTCGGCGCGCTGACCGTCGAGATCGCCAACGGCGCGTCGGGTACCGCGATCCGCATGACCGCCGAGACCGACCAGACCCGCGCGATCATCGCCGACGCGCAGCCGCGGCTGCTCGCCGAGGTCCGCGCGCAGGGCCTGCGCGTGAGCGAATCGCATGTCGACCTGAACCAGCAGGGCCAGAGCGGCGGCTATGGCTCGTCCGCCTCGACCCACGGCCAGCAAGGTCAGTCAGGACAGCAACGCCAGCCCGCGTCAGCAGATCATCAACCTTTTGCCCGTACACAGGCCGCGATTCGTGACGATGCCGGCGATTCGGCATCGCGTGACGATGGTGATCTCTATGCCTGATCATGGGATGTGAACGATGAGTGCTGCCGCCGCTCCCGCCGCCGAGGCGCCCAAGAAGCCGGGCAAGATGAAGGGCATCCTGGTGATGCTCGTCGTCGCCCTCCTGTTCGCCGGCATCGGTGTCGGAGCCGGGCTATACGCGGCCGGCGCCGGCTTGGCCGGCGGCCACGCGAAGCCCGCCGAGGACCCCAACGCCCCCAAGCTCGTCCCCAAGGAAGGGGCGGACCAGGGCGATCATGGCGAGAAGAAGACCCTACCAATGGGCCTGGAGACCGACGCGTCCCCCGACCCGACCAAATACAAGGCGACCTTCTACACCTTCGAGCAGCCGTTCACCTCCAACCTGCGCGATTCGGACGGCTTCTCGCAGGTCGGGCTGGGCGTCTCGACCTATTACGACCAGAAGGTGCTCGACAATCTGAAGGACAATGAGATGCCGATCCGCTCGGCGATCCTGATGGTGATGGCGCAACAGGACAGCTTCACCATCTCGACCCCGGAGGGCAAGGTGAAGCTCCAGAAGGACCTCAAGACCGCGATCAACGACGTGCTGCGCCAGCGCACCGGCTTCGGCGGTATCGACAACGTCTACTTCACCAGCATGGTCGTCCAGTAAGTTTCGTCACGCAGCGTTGCGAGGAAGAGCCCCCGGGTTTCCGCCCGGGGGCTTTTTTGTCCGCCGCGTCGCGCCTCATGCCAAATCGTTCCGATCACGTATCGAGCGGAACGCCGGGCTCGTTCCTTCCGTTCTCCCCGCCGATAGGAGAAGGATGATGATCCGCAAGCTCAAGTCGGGCGAATATCGCCTCTACTCGCGCAAGCCGGACGCCAAGACCGGCAAGCGCCGCAACCTCGGCACATTCTCGTCGCGCGCGGCGGCCGAGAAGCACGAGCGCGAAGTCCAGTATTTCAAGCGCCACTGAACATCCGGAACGGTAGAGCCATTCCGCTCGTTCGAACGTCGATCACAAGGCAGGAGGAATATCATGGCTGACGTGAACCGTGACGAAAGAGTCGTCGTCGAGAAGAGCAGCATGAACGTCGGCGGCATCATCGCCGCGATCGCGTTGCTGCTGCTCGTGCTCGGGTTGCTCAAATTCCTCGGCATATCGCCGCTCTGAGGCTGGCGATGACGACCCATAAATGGTCGCAGCGGGTGACCGAGCATTCGGACGCGCTCACGCTCGATCGGGGCGTCTTCACCAAATCCGATCCGGCCGAGATCGCCCGCTCGCTCAAACGATCGGCAGAGCATAGCCGCCGGCGCAAGGCGACGCCGTTCCGATCGGCGATGTCGATGCTGACCTTCTACATCAATCGCGCGGGCAAGGACCTTCCGGAGAAGCAGAAGAAGGTCCTGGAAGCCGCAAAGGACGAACTGCGGAAGGCGTTCGGGAAGGAGAAATAAACGTCACCCCGCGCAGGCTGGGTGACGTGGAAGGGAGGGAGGGGCCGGAACCTCTCCCCCCGCCGGTGCATCAGATATGGATCGGCTTGCCGGTCACGGCCATCGCCGCTTCCTTGATCGCTTCCGAATGGGTCGGATGCGCGTGGCAGGTATAAGCGATGTCCTCGCTGGTCGCGCCGAACTCCATCGCCTGTGCGGCCTGCGCGATCATGGTGCCGGCGACCGAGGCGATGATGTGGACGCCCAGGACGCGGTCGGTCTTGGCGTCGGCGATCACTTTCACGAAGCCGTCGGGTTCATGGTTGGTCTTGGCGCGCGAATTGGCGAGCATCGGGAATTTGCCCACCTTCACCTCGCCGCGCTCCTTCGCCTCCTCCTCGGTCAGGCCCACGCCGGCGATCTCAGGCATGGTGTAGACGACGCCGGGAATGACGTCATGGTTCACGATGCCTGTCAGGCCGGCGATATTCTCGGCGACGGCGATGCCCTCGTCCTCGGCCTTGTGCGCCAGCATCGGACCAGGGACGACGTCGCCGATCGCCCAGATACCGGGGACCGCGGTGGCGAGGTCGTGGTCGACCTCGATCTGGCCGCGCTTGTTGACGGTCAGCCCGGCCCGTTCGAGCGCCAGCCCGTCGGTGTTCGGGCGGCGGCCGATCGACACCAGCACGGCGTCGGCCTCCAGCGTCTCGGCCGCGCCGCCGGCAGCGGGCTCGACGGTGACGCTCGCCTTGTCGCCCTTGACGGTCACACCGGTGACCTTGGTCGACAGCTTGAGCTCAATGCCCTGCTTCTTGAAGATCTTGGCGGCTTCCTTGCGGACCTCACCGTCCATGCCCGGCAGGAGCTGGTCGAGGAACTCGACGACGGTGACCTTGGCGCCGAGGCGCTTCCAGACCGAGCCCAGCTCCAGGCCGATAACGCCGCCGCCGATCACGACGAGATGGCCGGGGACCTTGGCCAGCTCGAGTGCGCCGGTCGAGGAGACGACGACCTTCTCGTCGATCTCGACGCCAGGCAGCGGAGTGACGTTGGAGCCGGTGGCGACGACGATGTTCCTAGCGCGGTAGCTCTTGCCCGCGACGTCGATCGTGTCCTTGCCGATGAACGCCGCATGACCCTTGAGCCATTCGACCTTGTTCTTCTTGAACAGGAACTCGATGCCGCCGGTCAGGCCCTTGACCGCGTCGCGGCGCTGCCCGTGCATCGTGTCGAGATCGAGCTCGACCTGAGCCTTGATGCCCAGCTTGGCGAGCTTGCCGCTGGCGGCCTCATCATAGAGCTCGGACGCGTGGAGCATCGCCTTGGACGGGATGCAACCCACGTTGAGGCAGGTGCCGCCGAGCGTCGCGCGGCTCTCCACGCAGGCGGTCTTGAGGCCGAGCTGCGCCGCGCGGATCGCGGCGACATAGCCGCCCGGGCCTGCGCCGATGACGATCACGTCGAAATCATAGTCGGACATGTCATATGCCTTTCTGGGTCGTCCTGCCGTGGGAGGCCGGCAGCGCAAGGGGAAAGGGATCGCCCTCCCTTTGGCGGCCCCGGTTCGTCATCCCCGGCAAAGCGGCGCTTCGCCGGGGACGGGTCGCCGGGGCGACGGGAATTACAGATCGATCAGCAGGCGGGTCGGATCCTCGATCGCGTTCTTGATCGCGACCAGGAAGGTCACCGCCTCGCGGCCGTCGATCAGGCGGTGATCGTAGCTGAGCGCCAGATACATCATCGGCCGTGCGACGATCTGTCCGTCACGGACGACCGGGCGCTCCTCGATCCGGTGCAGGCCGAGCACGCCGGCCTGCGGCGGATTGATGATCGGGGTCGACATCAGCGAGCCGAAGACGCCGCCGTTCGAGATGGTGAAGGTGCCGCCCTTCATCTCCTCGAGCTTGAGCGTGCCGGCCTTGGCACGGGCGCCGAAGTCGCCGATCGTCTTCTCGATCCCCGCGACCGACAGGTCCTGCGCGTCGCGGATCACCGGGACGACGAGGCCATTCGGCGCCGATACCGCGACCGAGACGTCGACATAGTCGCGATAGACGATCTCGTCGCCCTCGATCGAGGCGTTGACCGCGGGCACGTCGCGCAGCGCCATGCAGGCCGCCTTCACGAAGAAGCCCATGAAGCCCAGGCGGACGCCGTGCTTCTTCTCGAACAGGTCCTTGTACTTGTTGCGTGCCTCGATCACCGCCGTCATGTCGACGTCGTTGAAGGTGGTCAGGATCGCGGCCGTGTTCTGGGCCTCCTTGAGACGGCTCGCGACGGTCTGGCGCAGGCGGGTCATGCGGACCCGCTCCTCGCGGCGCTCGCCCGCCGGCGCGGCGACAGCGACCGGCGCCGCGGCCGGAGCCGCCGCTGCGGCGGCCGGCTTCGGCTGGGTCTTCGCCGCGGCGATCACGTCGTCCTTGGTCAGGCGGCCGTCCTTGCCGGTGCCCTTGATCTTCGACGGGTCGACGCCATGCTCCAGCACCGCGCGGCGGACCGACGGCGACAGGGTGACGGGGTCGCCCGCCTCCTCGACCGGCGCCGCGGCAGGCTCGGCCGGGGCAGCCGCCTCGGCCTGGCCGATCGCGTTGCGATCCTCGACCGCCGGGGTCGCAGCGGTCGAAGCCGTCGCGCCCGCGTCGATCCGCGCGATCACCGCGCCGACATTGACGGTATCGCCTTCGCCGACGACCAGCTCGGCGATGACGCCGGCGGTCGGAGCCGGGACTTCGACCGAGACCTTGTCGGTCTCCAGGCTGGCGATCGGTTCATCGGCCTTCACGGCCTCGCCGGGCTTCTTGAGCCACTGGCCCAGCGTCGCTTCAGTGATCGATTCGCCGAGCGTCGGCACCACCACATCGGTTGCCATCTTACTTACCCTTCGCTTCGTGGCCGAGCGCGTCGGCGATCAGTGCCGCCTGCTGGACGGCGTGGTTACGGGCGAGGCCGGTGGCCGTCGCGGCGGCGGCCTTGCGGCCGGCATAGATGGCGCGACGCGGCGCGCCGCCCACCTCGGTCAGGACCTTCTCGATATAGGGCTCGACGAAGGTCCAGGCGCCCTGGTTCTTCGGCTCCTCCTGTGCCCAGACCACGGTCTCGAGGTTGGGCATCCGGCCCAGCCGCGTGATCAGCGCGTCGGCCGGGAAAGGATAGAGCTGCTCGAGCCGCAGGATCGTGGTGTTCGCGTCCCCGGCCGCGTCGCGTGCCTCGGCCAGCTCGTAGAAGAGCTTGCCCGAGACGAGCACCACCCGGCGGACGTCCTTGTCCTCCGGCGGGTTGTTGTCGGGAAGGACGCGCTGGAACCGGCTTTCGCCCATCATGTCCTCGGCCGTCGACACCGCCGACTTGTGACGGAGCAGCGACTTCGGCGTCATGATGATCAGCGGCTTGCGGAACTGACGGACCATCTGCCGGCGCAGGATGTGATAATAATTGGCCGGCGTCGTGCAGTTGGCGACCTGCATATTGTCCTCGGCGCAGAGCTGCAGATAACGCTCCAGCCGGGCCGAGCTGTGCTCGGGCCCCTGCCCTTCATAACCGTGCGGCAGCAGCATCACGAGGCCGTTGACGCGCAGCCACTTCGCCTCGCCCGACGAGATGAACTGGTCGATGATGACCTGCGCGCCGTTGGCGAAATCGCCGAACTGGGCTTCCCACATGACCAGCGTGTTCGGCGCCGCCGACGCATAGCCATATTCGAAGCCGAGCACGCCGAACTCGGAGAGCGGGCTGTCGAGCACCTGGAAGCGCCGGTCCATCGCCGAGAGCGGGATGTACTTGTGCCCGTCCTTCTGGTCGACCCAGACGGCGTGCCGCTGGCTGAAGGTGCCGCGGCCCGAGTCCTGGCCCGACAGGCGGACGCCATAGCCCTCGCGCAGCAGCGAGCCGAAGGCCAGCGCCTCGGCGGTCGCCCAGTCGAAGCCGGTACCCGACGCGAACATCTCCTTCTTCGCGTCGAGGATGCGGTTGAGCGTCTTGTGGATCGACAGACCCTCGGGGACGGTGGTGAGCTGGCGGCCGAGGTCATCGAAGAGTTCGGCCGAGATGCCGGTGACGGCGGCCCGGCGCTCGGTGATCGCCTCGCGCGGCTCGGCGAACCCGGTCCAGTCGCCTTCGAACCAGTCGGCCTTGTTGACCTTGTAGCCCTTGCCCGCCTCGAACTCGGTTTCGAGATGAGCGACGAACTCGGCCTCGGCCTTGCCGGTCCAATCGGCGTCGATAACGCCTTCCTGCACCAGCCGCGTGCTGTAGATCGCGCTGACCGGCGGATGCTTGCGGATCGCCTCGTACATCAGCGGCTGGGTGAAACCCGGCTCGTCGCCTTCGTTATGACCGAAGCGGCGATAGCACCACATGTCGATGACGACGTCGCGCTTGAAGGTCTGGCGGAACTCGGTCGCGACCTTGCAGGCGAAGGTGACCGCCTCGGGATCGTCGCCGTTCACGTGCAGGATCGGCGCCTGCACCATCTTCGCGATATCCGACGGATAGGGCGAGGAGCGCGCGAACTGCGGCGAGGTGGTGAAGCCCACCTGGTTGTTGATCACGAAATGGATCGTGCCGCCGGTGTTGTAGCCGCGCAGGCCGGAGAAGCCGAAGCACTCCATGATGATGCCCTGACCCGCGAAGGCGGCGTCGCCGTGCAGCAGGATCGGCAGCACCTTCGACCGTTCGAGGTCGTCGAGCTTGGTCTGCTTGGCGCGCGACTTGCCGAGCACCACGGGATTGACGCATTCGAGGTGCGACGGGTTCGGCGCGAGGCTCAGGTGGACCTTGTTGCCGTCGAACTCACGATCGGTCGAGGTGCCGAGGTGATATTTGACGTCGCCCGATCCGCCGACGTCCTCCGGATTGGAGGAGCCGCCCGCGAACTCGTTGAAGATCGCGCGATAGGGCTTCTCCATGACGTTGGAGAGGACGTTGAGGCGGCCGCGATGGGCCATGCCGATCACGACCTCGTTCACGCCATAGGCGCCGGCATATTTGATCACCGCCTCAAGCGCGGGGATCATCGATTCGCCGCCGTCGAGGCCGAAGCGCTTGGTGCCGACATATTTGCGGCCCAGGAATTTCTCCCACTGCTCGGCGTGGATCACCTTGTTGAGGATCGCCTTCTTGCCCTCGGGCGTGAAGCTGATCTCGGCGTCCTTGCCTTCCATCCGCGCCTGGAGGAAGCGGCGCTCCTCCACGTCGCTGATGTGCATATATTCGACGCCGACATTGCCGCAGTAGTTCCTGCGGAGGATGGCGAGGATCTCGCGCGGGGTCGCCCAGTCGAGGCCCAGGAAGCCGGCGATGTAGACCTGCCGGTCCATGTCGGCCTCGGTGAAGCCGTGCCAAGCGGGGGTCAGGTCCTCCGACTCCTCGCGCTGCGACAGGCCGAGCGGATCGAGATTGGCGAGCAGGTGGCCGCGCACCCGATAGGTGCGGATCAGCATGATCGCGCGGATCGAGTCGAGCGCGCGCTGCTCCACCTCGGCCGGGGTCGCGCCGGCGGCCGGTGCCGGAGCGGCCGGCACGGGCGCCGCACCGGCCTTGGCCGGTTTCGCGGGCACCTCCATCTGGGTGGGATCGAGCGCCGCGGTCAGCGCGTCGGTGCTGGTCGGCGGCCAGTTGGTGCGGGCCCAGCTCGGCCCCGAAACCCCCGCCTCGATGCCGGCGAAATAATCCTGCCAGCTCGGCTCCACGCTCGACTTGTCCGAGCGATATTGACGATAAAGCGATTCAACGAAGGAAGCACTGACTCCCTCCGGTCCGTCGAACTCGACGCCTTCGATGCCCATCTCACCATCCTTGTCTGCACCCACCCCGGGACTTAGGCCCGAAGCACAGCAACGTGGGTTGATACACTTGATGTACGTTAACCTGGCGTGAAACGCCGCCCCGCCGGATGGCGGGGCTGGTATTTTTTAACCCTTCAGAACCTCCGCCAGGGTCGTGCCGAGCTCCGAGGGGCTCGCCGCGACCTTGATGCCCGCCGCTTCCATCGCGGCGATCTTGTCTTCGGCGCCGCCCTGACCACCCGAGACGATTGCCCCGGCATGGCCCATGCGACGGCCCGGAGGCGCCGTGCGACCGGCGATGAAGCCCGCCATGGGCTTCTTGCGGCCGCGCTTCGCCTCGTCGCGCAGGAACTGCGCGGCTTCTTCCTCGGCCGACCCGCCGATCTCACCGATCATGATGATCGACTTGGTCTCGTCGTCGGCCAGGAACAGTTCGAGCACGTCGATGAAGTTGGTCCCGTTGACCGGATCACCGCCGATGCCGACTGCGGTGGTCTGGCCCAGGCCGATGGCCGAGGTCTGGAACACCGCTTCATAGGTAAGCGTCCCCGAGCGGGAAACAACGCCCACCGAGCCCTTCTTGAAGATCGAACCCGGCATGATGCCGATCTTGCACTCGTTCGGGGTCAGGACACCCGGGCAATTCGGTCCGATCAGGCGCGACTTGGAACCCTGCAGGGCACGCTTCACCCGGATCATGTCGATCACGGGAATACCCTCGGTGATGCAGACGATGAGGGGAACCTCGGCGTCGATCGCCTCCAGGATCGAGTCGGCCGCGAAGGGCGGCGGAACGTAGATGACGCTGGCGTCAGCGCCGGTGGCGGCCACCGCCTCGTGGACGGTGTCGAAGTTCGGCAGGCCGATATGGGTGGTGCCACCCTTGCCCGGCGTGACGCCGCCGACCATTTGCGTACCGTAGGCAAGCGCCTGTTCGGTATGAAAGGTGCCGGTGTTGCCGGTCATACCCTGAGTGATGACCTTGGTATTCTTGTTGACCAGGATACTCATGTGCCTGTCGAACCTTCCTTTTTCCCTGGGGAGGGCGATTCCAATGCGGGTTAGGCGAGCGAGCTGTCGATGCCCTTGCAGGCGACCAGCAGCTCCTTAACCGCATCGACCGAGACCTGGAGATTGGCCTTGGCCGATTCCGACAGGTTGATCTCGACGATCTTCTCGACGCCGTTCGCGCCGATGATCACGGGAACGCCGACATAGAGGTCGTCGACGCCATATTCGCCGCTGAGATAGGCGGCGCAGGGCAGGACCCGCTTCTTGTCCTTCAGATAGCTCTCCGCCATCGCGATCGCCGAGGTGGCGGGCGCGTAGAAGGCCGAGCCGGTCTTGAGCAGCGCGACGATCTCACCGCCGCCGCTGCGGGTGCGCTGGACGATCGCGTCGATGCGCTCCTGGGTCGACCAGCCCATCTTGATCAGGTCGGGGATCGGGATGCCCGCGACGGTCGAATATTCGACGACCGGGACCATGGTGTCGCCGTGGCCGCCGAGCACGAAGGTCGTGACGTCCTGGACCGAGACGTTGAACTCCTCGGCGAGGAAGGTCGCGAAGCGCGCCGAATCGAGGACGCCGGCCATGCCGACGACCTTGTTGTGCGGCAGGCCCGAGAATTCGCGCAGCGCCCACACCATCGCGTCGAGCGGGTTGGTGATGCAGATGACGAAGGCGTCGGGGGCGTTCGCCTTGATACCCTCGCCGACGGCCTTCATGACCTTCAGGTTGATGCCGAGCAGGTCGTCGCGGCTCATGCCCGGCTTGCGGGCGACGCCGGCGGTGACGATGATGACGTCCGCGCCCGCGATGTCGGCATAGTCATTGGTGCCCTTGAGCTTCGCATCGAAGCCCTCGACGGGGCCGCACTGCGACAGGTCGAGCGCCTTGCCCTGCGGCACACCTTCGACCACGTCGAACAGGACGACGTCGCCCAGCTCCTTCGAGGCCGCCAGATGCGCGAGCGTCCCACCGATATTGCCAGCACCGATCAACGCAATTTTAGTACGAGCCATCCGACTCCTCCGACATGAAGATCGCATAGGAAGGCGCCCACGCGATCGCGACCGCCCGAATTGCGACGCCCGCTTAGCCCTGTGATCCCGCCGGGGCAACCATTGCATATGCGAACAAGACAAGTTTTTTCGGATGGCGGGAAAGCTGACGTTGGCGGCGCGAACGAGGCCGACGCCGTGACCAAGCCTTGCCCGACAGGCATCTGTCGGTTGCGGTTCACGCGCCATCGGCTAGCATCGGTCCGGCAACGGGGGTCTAGGGCAATGCAAAAGCACGTCGTTCTGGCGGTGACGATGGCGATGGCGGGCGCCTTCGCGACATCGGCACCTCCCTTGTCCGCGGCCCGTCCGACCACCGCCGCCGGACCGTCGCCGACCGAGAAGGCGCGGCTGGAGAAGATGCGCAAGGCCGCCGATGACCTGGACGAGGGCGCCGATCCGGCCGCCTATCGCAAGGCATGGGAAGCGGTGCTGGCCTATGGCGAGACGCTCTATCCCGCCGGCCACCCCGAGCTGGCCTGGCTGGAAGGCGAACTCGTCACCGCGGATTATCTGCAGGGCGACGTCACCGGCGCGCTGGCGCGGGCCGAGCGGCTGGGCGCGCGGCTCGAAGCTGGCGGCGCGGAATATCGCGACCGGCGGATGGAACTGGCCAATGCGCAGGTCGTGATCCTGATGACGCTCAGCGATCATGATCGCGCGCGCAAGCTCGCCGCCCGGGTCCTCGAATGGCGGATCGCGAAGAGCGAGGGCAAGCCGAGCAGCAACGTCGCCGCCGCCTATTCCAACTATGCCAATGCGGAGTTCGAGTTCGGCAATTTCGACAAGGCTATCGAACTGATCCGCAAGGCCAATGCCGAGGATCGCCGGCACGAGACCATCCCGGTGAACGCCGCGCCGCGCTTCGCCAACCTGCCGACCTTCCTCCTGCAGTCGGGCCGGCTGGAAGAGGCGATCGAGGAAGCGCGCGCGACGCAGGCGACGCTGGAGGGCTTCATGCCCAAGGGTCACCCCTATCTGGCGACCAATCTCAACACCCTCGCCCGGATATTGCTCACCCTCGGCCGCCCCGGCGAAGCGGAGGCGGTTTCGCGCAAGGCGGTGGACATCGCCGTCGCCCGCTTCGGCCAGAGCCAGCAGGCGGTGAGCTACATGGTCACGGTCGCGCAGGCGCTGATCGCCCAAGGAAAGACCGACGAGGCGATCACCATGGCGCGGCAGGCGACGGACATCCTGACCAAGGGGATCGGCCCGGACGCCCAGCGCACGCTGATGGCACGGGAAAGCTATGCCGATGCGCTCGCCGCCTCGGGCGACCGCAAGCAGGCGATCGAAATCCTGCGTGAGGTGAACGCCACGCGTGACCGCAAGCTGCCACCCTTCCACCGTGACCGCATCACCGGCCGCGACCAGCTCGCCATCTTCTCGTTCGAGCAAGGCGACATGGAGGCGGCGAAGACCGCCCAGACGGAGGCGCAGACCCTGCGCCGCTCGACCTTCCCGGCCGAAGACGTCGCCAACCTCACCGGCGAAGCGCGGCTGGGCGCGATCGAGGTGCATGGCGGCGACAAGGCGGGTGGGCTCAAGCGGGTCGAGGCAGCGGCAGCGCTGCTCGACGAGCGCCTGGCCCGGCTGCGCGCCGCCGGCACCCGGCGATCGGGCCTCGAGCTCGAGATTCGGGCGGCCTATGGCTGGGCGCTCGACGCCGCGGTGACCGCCGGCGACGAAGCGCTGGCCTTCCGCCTCGCCCAGCGGATGATGGAGAGTTCGGCGGGGCGCGCCGTGCAGGAGGAGGAAGCGCGCTCGGCGGCCGGTGATCCGCAGCTGGCCGAGCTCATCCGCGAGCGCCAGGACGCCGCGATCGAGCTCGAAGCCTTGCTCGACCGTCAGCTTCGCCTCGCCGGACGCGGCGCCGACGCGGCGACGATCGAAGCGGTGGCCGGCCAGCGCAAGGCCGCCGCGGCGCGGCTCGACCAGCGCACCGCCGCGCTGGCCGCCCGCGCGCCCCAGCTCGTCGTGCCAGCGGGCTCGGAGCCGCTCACGCTGGAAGCCGTGCGCGAGGGGCTCCGGTCCGACGAAGCGTTGTTGATCGCTGGGGTATCCGAGAGTCGCACCACTCTGTTCGCGATCACGCGGGACCGCGTCTCCATGGCCATGTCCCCAGCCACCGCGCAACAGATCGCGACGCTGGTGACGAGGCTCCGGGCGGGCATCAGCCCCCAGGCGGCGGCGGCGGGACAAAGCTTCGCCCTTCGCGCCGCGTCGCCAACCCGCGCCGCGATCTCGGACGAGCAGGCAGCGACCAGTTTCAATTTCGACGCCTCGGCACGGCTGCACGACATCCTGCTCCCCAAGGCCATTCGGAGCATCCTAGCGAAAAAATCCCGTCTGCTCGTCGCGGCCAATGCGAGCCTGACGACGCTTCCCCTAGCCGTGCTCGCACCGCGCCGAAGCGATCCCACCCTTGGCAATGCGCATTGGCTGATCCGGGATCATGTCCTCGTCACCCTGCCGTCCATCGCCAGCGTCACATCCGCCCGCTCGTCTGGCACCGGACGGAAGGTGCACAGCTTCTTCGCGGTCGGGGCGCCGGAGCTGGCACCGGCGGGCACGGCGATGGCGTTCCGGTCGGCCGACATCGCCCGGCAGGTCCGGGACCTGCCCGCGCTGCCCGCCACCGAGCCCGAGCTTCGCACCGTCGGACGCGCACTCGCCGCACCGGAACAATCGATCCTCACCGGCAGCCGGGCGACCGAGCAGGCGATCCGCACCGCCGACCTGACGCGCACCAACGTCCTCGCCTTCGCCACCCACGGCCTGATGGCCGGCGATCTCGACGGGCTCGACGAGCCCGCGCTGGTGATGACGCCGGGCGGCTCCGACGATGGACTGCTGACCGCCAGCGAGATCATGCGGCTGCGCCTGGCTGCCGACTGGGTGATCCTGTCCGCCTGCAACACGGCGGCCGGCGGCAGCGGCGACGACAGCGGCCTGGCCGGCATCGCCCGGGCCTTCCTCTATGCGGGCGGCCGGAACCTGCTTGCCTCGCACTGGGCGGTCCGCGACGATGCGGCGGCCTATCTCTCGATCGAGACCGTCCAGAAATATGGACGCGGCGAAGATCCGGCGCGGGCCCTGCGCGAGGCGATGCTGCGGATGATCGACAAGCGGCCGTTCGAAGGCGCCGAGCAGCCGGTCAACTGGGCGCCCTTCGTCTTCGTCGGGCGCTGAGCCGGCCTATTCCTCCAGGCCGTGGCCGGCGGCGAGATAGTCCTGGCTGCGCATCTCCATCAGCCGCGATACGGTGCGCTCGAACTCGAAGGCGCCGTCACCGTCGGGATAGAGCGCCTCGGGCTCGGCATCGGCGGTCGCCAGCAGCTTGACCTTATGCTCGTAGAGCGCGTCGATCAGCACCTTGAAGCGGGCGGCCTCGTTGCGCTTCTCGGGCGTCAGCAGCGGGATGCCGACGATGATCACGGTGTGATAGTTGCGCGCGATCGCCAGATAGTCGGCGGCGCCCCGCGCCTCGGCGCAGAGCCGCTTGAACGAGAAGACCGCGACGCCCTTCAGGCTCTTGGGCACATGCAGGGTGCGCCCGCCCGGCACCGCGATGTCGGCGGTCGGGACGTGCGCGCGGTCCTCGGGCGGATAGTCGGTCAGGCGGAAGAAGGCCTCGGACACCGCAGCGGTCGCGGCCGCGCCGTTCGGCGCATACCAGACCGGCATGCCGCCCAGCCGTTCGAGCCGATAGTCGGTCGGCCCGTTGAGCGACAGCACGTCCAGCTTCGCCTCGATCAGGTCGATGAAGGGCAGGAAGAGCTGCCGGTTGAGCCCGTCCTTGTAGAGATCGCGTGGCGGCCGGTTGGAGGTCGTCACCACCGTCACCCCGGCGTCGACGATCAGCCCGGTGAACAGCCGGCTCAGGATCGCCGCATCGGCCATGTTGTTGACGACCATCTCGTCGAAGGCGAGCAGCTTCGCCTCGGCGGCGATCGCCTCGACCACCGGCGGGATCGGATCGCCCTTCTCCTTGGCGCGCTCGGCCCGCAGCCGCTCGTGCACCTCGATCATGAATTCGTGGAAATGGACGCGCCGCTTCGCGCCGATCCGAACGCAGTCGAAGAACAGGTCCATCAGCATCGATTTACCGCGACCGACCCCGCCCCACATATAGAGCCCGCGCACCGGCGGCGGCGCCTTGCGCAGCATCCGCCACAGCACGCTGCCCTTGGCCGGCTGCTCCTCCAGCGCCAGGGCCAGGGCGTTGAGCCGCTCGACGGTGGCGCGCTGGTCGGGGTCGGGGCGCAGTTCGCCGGCGGCGACCAGATCCTCATAGCGGGCGGTGACGCCGGTCATGACGCCGCCTTGCGGACGATCGCCATGAAGCTGGCGATGATCGCGCCGCGCTGCTCGACCGTCCCGCGCAGGAAGATCATGCGCCCGGTCTCGCGGGTGACCTCGACGATCAGGTCGATCGGGTCGTCGATGTCGGCGCCGCCGGCGAACTGGGTGCTCAGATCGACAGTGACGCCGCGCGGCGCGCGTGCGTCGCCCAGCGCCAGCGGCGCGACGAACAGGCCGACGTCGATGAAGGTCAGCAGCGCGCCGCCATGGACCTTGTTGCCGAGATTGGCATGGCGTTGCTGTGGGAACAGGCGCAGCACCGCGCGATCGCCGTCGCGGCGAACGGCGAGGTCGCCGAGCACCGCGTTGAAGCGATCCTGCGCCTTGATCTCCCACCGGGACCAGCCCGGCATGTCGGGGTGCGGACCGAAGCGGTAGAGGTCCGTGTCTATTTCCACGACGACGCGGTGAACCGGATCAGAGCTGCCGCTCGACCACCATCTTCTTGATCTCGCCGATCGCCTTGGCCGGGCTCAGGCCCTTGGGGCAGACATTGGCGCAGTTCATGATCGTGTGGCAGCGATAGAGACGGAACGGATCCTCGAGCTCGTCGAGCCGCTCGCCGGTCATCTCGTCGCGGCTGTCGGCCAGCCAGCGATAGGCCTGGAGCAGGATCGCCGGGCCGAGGAACTTGTCGCTGTTCCACCAGTAGCTCGGGCACGAGGTCGAGCAGCAGGCGCACAGGATGCACTCGTAGAGGCCGTCGAGCTTGTTGCGGTCGTCGGGCGACTGCAGCCGCTCCTTGCCCGAAGGGGCCGGGGTGACCGTCTTCAACCAGGGCTGAATCGACGCATATTGCGCGTAGAAATGGGTGAAGTCGGGCACGAGGTCCTTGATCACGTCCATGTGCGGCAGCGGGGTGATGCGGACCTCGCCCTTGCAGTCCTCGATCGCGGTGGTGCAGGCGAGGCCGTTCTTGCCGTTCATGTTCATCGAGCAGGAACCGCAGATGCCCTCGCGGCACGAGCGGCGGAAGGTGACCGACGGGTCCTGCTCGCTCTTGATCTTGATCAGCGCGTCGAGGACCATCGGGCCGCATTCGGCGAGATCGACCTCGAACGTGTCGTAGCGCGGATTCTCACCGCTGTCGGGATCGTAGCGATAAATCTTGAAGGACTTCACGTCCTTCGCGTCGGGGGCCGCCTTGTGGACCTTGCCGTTCTTCTTGATCTTGCTGTTCTTCGGAAGCGCGAACTCGGCCATGACTCGGTCCCCCTGCTTGGTTGGATGCCGCGATAGCGAATGAATTCGCGCGGCTCAACACCTGAGCGCATCCATATAGCATCCCTTGAACCGCCAAGGGGATAAACTAAAGCAGGCGCATGTCGTCCGCCGCCCCTCCCGAGCTTCCGCCCGGATCGCGCCAGGTCGCCAAGGGCGCGGGCACCGCGCTGCTGGCACGGGCCGGCGGCGTCATCGAGATCGTCTCCCAGCCGCTCTACGTCTGGCTGTTCGGCCTGCCGACCTATGGCCTCTACATGGTGCTCTGGTCGGCGGTGAACCTGATCGAGAACATCGCCGACATGGGGATGACCAGTGCGCTGCAGCGCGTCGTGCCGCAGGCGCGAGACGATGCCGAGCGCGCCGCCGCACTGCGCCAGGCGATGCTGCTGGGATTGGCGCCCTGCATCCTCATCGCGCTGCTCGCCAGCCTCGGCGCGCACTGGATCGCCGAGGTGGTCAACGTCGCCGCCAAGGATCGCGACAAGCTGGCGACCGGCATCGCGATCTTCGCCTGGGCCCTGCCCTTCTGGGCCTATGTCGAGATCGCGACCTCGGCGTTGCGTGCGCGCAAGGCGTTCGGGCCGGAGATCCGCCTCCGGGTGATGTGGGAACAGATCCTCCGCATGATCGCCGCGACGCTGCTCGCGGCGCTCGGCGCCGGCACGCTCGGCCTGCTGATCGCGCATCTCTGCTCGCTGGCGATTACCTGCGTCTTCTCGACACGGCTGCTCGCCCGCTACTACCGGCTCGATCTCGTGCTGCGCGGCGCCGGCCCTTCGATGCGGGCGAGGACCTTCTATGCCGGCATCTCCGTACTGCCGTCGAACATCGTCAACCGGCTGTTCAGCGACGCCCCGCCGCTGATCCTCAACCTGATCATTCCGGGCGCCGCCGGGGCGAGCGCCGCCGGCCTGTTCGCGATCGCGCGCAAGATCGCCAGCGGCGTCCAGCTCATCCGCCAGGCCTTCTCCTATGTCATGGCGCCGCTCGCCTCCGAGGCGGTGCGCCACGATATCCGCCACGTCGCCGAGATCTACGGCTTCGCCACCCGCCTCACCATCGTCGTCGCGACGCCGGTGGTCTGCACCATCGCCGGCGGCGGCCGGGCGCTGCTCGC
Organism: Rhizorhabdus histidinilytica; assembly: GCF_900167915.1. Lineage (GTDB taxonomy): Bacteria > Pseudomonadota > Alphaproteobacteria > Sphingomonadales > Sphingomonadaceae > Rhizorhabdus > Rhizorhabdus histidinilytica. Next base: position 443,063 of record NZ_FUYM01000003.1, read on the forward strand.
GCTGTTCGGCAGCGGCGCTCAGGCCGCCTATCTGGCGCTCGCGCTGCTCACCTTCACCCGGCTGATCGAGGCGGTGGCGGGCCAGGCCTCGGCGATCCAGTCGGTGATCAGCCGCTATCACCACCCGCTGGTCGGCAGCGCGATCGGCTTGGCCGTGTCGCTGGCGCTCGGCGCGCTGCTGCTGCCGCAAGGCGGGATGGACGGCATGGCGATCGCCGTGTCGGCGGGCATCGCGGTGTCGGTGCTGACCCCGATGGTCCAGCTCTGGCACCACCAGCGCCTCCACCCCTTCGCCCCCCCCTTCGCGCGCGCGGCGGCGGTGGCGGCAGCGGTCGGCGCGATGATCTTCCTCTTCTCCGAGCTGCTCTGGCCGCTCCACCACGTCGCCCGCATCGCTATCGGCGCGGTGCTGCTGGTCGCCGGCATCTGGGTCTCGGGCCGCTTCGGCCTCAGCCATGACGACAAGCTGGCGCTCGGCAAGACGGCGCGGAGACTGCGGCTGCTATAGCTCCGGATCGGGCTGGGACGCCCGCGCCCGCAGGATCGCTTCGACCATCGCATGGTCCGCAGGCTTGTCCACGTCGATGCAGGCCTCGGCATAGGGCAGCAGCACCGCCTTCGCGATCAGACCCAGCCGCCGTCCCACCCGCGCGACCGCCCCGCCGAGGGTCAGCATCCTGAGCGCGATCATCAGCGAAAGGCCGATGCCGAAGGCGCCGAGCACGGCGCGCGCCTTCTTGCGCTGCTGCTCGACCCGCCGCCAGATGGCGAGCACCTTCAGCGCCTCCGGGCTGCCGAGCCAGAACAGGTTGGCGCCCGAATAGGCGCCGCCGCGAAACGGCAGCCAGGTGCGGCGATTGCCGGGATAGGCCGCCTCCAGCACCTTCCGCTCGACCAGCGCGACGGCGATGTCGGCGCCATCGGCGCCCACCTTGAACCGGTCGATCATCGCATCGTCGAGCAGGACGTTGTCGGCGGTGGTCAGCAGGAAGGGATAGGCCTGCGGCATCGACCGCAGCGTGCCGGCGATCGCCTCGACGATCGAAGCGCCGCTGTCGCGCACCGTCACCCGCGCCTCGTCGCGCAGCCACCGGGTGCCGGGATGGTCGAGCAGCGCGTCGCCCTGCTGGGCAAGGATGACGATGCGCTTCACGTCCGGGCGCGCGGCAAGCGTGCTGGCGACCCAGGCGAGCATCGGCTGGCCCGCCACGTCGATCAGCGCCTTGAACGGCTCGCCGAAATGCTCCGCCAGCGGATCGACGCCGGGCCGCTGCCCGGCCAGGAGGATCACGGTAAAAGCCGAATTGATCATCATCGTGCCTTGCCAGCCCAAGGCCGCGTCGGCAAGGAACGCCGACGTCAACTCTCATATGGTGATCATGAACATCAGTAGTGTACCCGGCGTCCGATCGATCGGAACCAACCCGACGCCGATTTGGGGCATGTCCAGCACCGAGCGTCTGCGGCGGATGGCCGCCGCCCAGAAGCTGCGCTACCGGGAAGACGGCAACGGCCCCGTCCTGCTGGTCGCGGCCAGCCATGTGTTCGAACCCGCCTGGCTGAAATTCATGCTCGACCGGCCGGGCCAGGTCCTCACCCTCGATGGCGAGAAGGTGATCGCACATCTTCCTTCGGACACGGGCAACGGCTTTCCCGAGGGCCTTACCGAAGTACGGGTCGAGGACAACCGGACCTTCTACAACGCCGCACTGCGCAAGCGCGAGGAACCGGTGATCGCGAGGCTCGATCCTGGCACCGTCAAGGCGATCGAGCGCAAGACCTATTTCGGCGCCTACAAGGGCGTCACCGACATCCTCACCAAATATCTGTGGCCCGAATGGGCGCTGGTGCTGACGCGGATCGCGGCGAAGATCGGCATGTCGCCCAACCAGGTGACCGCGATCGGCGCTGCCTTGTGCCTGCTCGCCACCTGGCTGTTCTGGATCGGCGAATATGGCTGGGGCATGGCGGCGGGGCTGGTCTTCATGGTGCTCGACACCGTCGACGGCAAGCTCGCCCGCTGCACCATCACCTCCAGCGAGTGGGGCAACGTCTTCGACCATGGCGTCGACCTGATCCATCCACCCTTCTGGTGGTGGGCCTGGGGCGTCGGCCTGTCGCATTGGGGATTGGCCTACACCCATCTCGAGTTCACGCTGGTGATGATCGCGATCGTCGGCGGCTATGTCGTCCAGCGAGCGATCGAAGGCGCGTTCATCCGCCGCTTCAACGGCATGCACATCCATGTCTGGGAGAAGATCGACAGCGACTTCCGCCTGATCACCGCGCGGCGCAACCCGAACATGGTGATCCTGTTCGTCGCCACGCTGTTCGGACGGCCCGACATCGGCCTGATCGCCGTAGCGGTGTGGACCGTGCTATCCTGCCTGTTCCATGCGGTCCGGCTGGTCCAGGCGCTGCGGCGGCGCAGGCGCGGGGTAAAGATCCGGTCCTGGCTGACGGTGTGACACGACGGAGGGTCCGATGGCGAACGCGACGATCGAGAAATTCGGCTGGCCGGCGACGCTGGTCCACGATTATCGCCATTGGGTCCTCCTGCTGCGTCCGGCCCAGCCGACGCTCGGATCGCTCGTCCTGGCCGCAAAGTCGGACGCCACCGCGTTCGGGGAGCTGCCGGCCGAGGCCCATGCCGAGCTGAAGACGGTCACGGCGGAGATCGAGGCGCTGCTGAAACGCGCCGTCGATTACCGCAAGCTCAACTATCTGATGCTGATGATGGTCGACCCGCACGTCCATTTCCACGTCATCCCGCGCCATGAGGGCGAGCGCGAACGCGACGGTCTGTCGATCACCGACGCCGGCTGGCCGGGTCCGCCCGCGCTGGGCCAGGCCGTCGCGCTGTCGGACGAGCAGATCGCGGCGCTGGTCGGCTGGCTCAAGGGGCTGATGGCCGACGGACGAAGCGGCGCGGCCCTCGCCGATGGCAGCCCGGCACAGGAGCAGATCCGCAACGGCGCGCCCAATCCGGTTCGCGACGCAGGCCCCGAGGCGATACGCGACGAGGACGGCAAGAGCTGGGACGTCGTCGACGAAAGCTCGGACGAATCCTTCCCCGCCAGCGATCCGCCGAACTATTCGCGGCCGGAGAAGGACTGAGCCCCCATTCCAGACCAAGCAAAGTCGGTTCGTGTCGAGCCCTTCGACCGCCTGCAAGGCAGGCGCCCGGGACGAACTTCAGCCTTCGGCTGAAGTCGAGGCACCTTCCGAGAGCGAACGTCCCTCGACTTCGGGACGAACGGTTCAATTTCATTCAGAATTGAGACGACGCGAAACGCGTATCAAACTTCGCCTCGCGCCCAGCCTTCGGTCAGTGCTCGCGCGATCGGCAGGTCCTCGGGGAAATCGACCTCGGCCCAGGGCAGGCCTTCGATCGACACGGTGCCGACGACGCCGGTCGGCGCGAGCGCGTGGATCGCCTTGAGATACCAGTTGAGCACGCCCTCGGGCGTCCGCATCATCGCCTCGACCTGGTCGCGGAAGATGCGGGAGCCGTCGCCCTTGAAGGCGAGCATGCCGATCGACTCGGCATTGGTCTCGTGCGGCTCGAGCCGCTTGCCGATCTGGAGCAGCCTGTCGCCGTCGCGCTGCACCTTCATGTCGTCGAGGTCGTAGCTGTCCTTGACGTCGATCGTCACGGTGATCGGCGCGGTAGCGCCGGCGATCAGCCGGCCGACGATGTCGGGCGAGACGAGCGTGTCGCCGTTGAGGATGATGAAGTCCTGGTCCATCTCCTCGCGAACGATCCAACAGGAGCCGAGGTTGTCGGCGACCTTGTAGAAGGGGTTGAAGCGCGTGCGGATGGTGACGCCCGGCTGGTCGATCGCGGCCAGCGCCGCTGCCAGCTTCTCGTCGCGGAAGCCGGTGACGACCGCGATCTCGGTGATGCCGTTGGCGGCGAGCGCATCGATCTGCCATGCGATCAGGCTCTTGCCGGCGAAATCGATGAGGCATTTGGGCTGGTCGGCCGTCAGCGGCAGCAGCCGCGAGCCCTGCCCGGCCGAAAGGATGATGGCTTTCTTCATGAGGGCGGCCCCCTAAGCGGGAATTGCGGCGAGATGATGAAAAACCGGCGTCCGGCGATCGGTAACAGGCGCAAAAGAAAAGGGGGCCGGAGCCCCCTTTCCCGAACCGTTCCCGATGGGCGCGTTCAGTAGACGCGCGCCTTCGGCTTGATATATTCGACCTCGTCGGTGAGCGTATAATCGTGCACCGGGCGATAATCGATCGTCACCGCGCCCTTTTCGAACCAGGTGATGGTGTGCTTCATCCAGTTCGCGTCGTCGCGATCCGGATAATCCTCGTGCATGTGCGCGCCGCGGCTTTCCTTGCGGTTCGCGGCCGAATGCATCGTCACCACCGCCTGCGGCAGCATGTTGTCGAGCTCGAGCGTCTCGACCAGATCGGTGTTGAAGATCAGCGACCGGTCGGTGATGCCGATGTCCTGCAGGCGGGCATAGACCTTGTCGATCTTCTCCTGCCCTTCGCGCAGCAACTCGGAGTCGCGGAACACGGCGCAGTGCTTCTGCATCGTATGCTGCATGTCGAGGCGGATCTGCGCGGTCGGGGTGCCGCCCTTGGCGTTGCGGTAATGGTCGAGACGGCCAAGAGCCTTCTCGTCGGCTTCCTTGTTGATCGCGCCGTGCTTGCTGTTCGGCTTGATCAGCTCCGCCAGGCGGAAACCGGTCGCGCGGCCGAACACGACGAGGTCGATCAGCGAGTTGGACCCAAGCCGGTTGGCGCCGTGGACCGACACGCAGGCCGCCTCGCCCACCGCGAACAGGCCGGGGACGACCGCGTCGGGGTTGCCGTCCTTCAGGGTCACGACCTCGCCATGATAGTTACAGGGGACGCCGCCCATATTGTAGTGGACGGTCGGCGTCACCGGCAGCGGCTGGCGGGTCAGGTCGACGCCGGCGAAGATCTTGCCGGTCTCGGTGATGCCGGGCAGCCGTTCCGCCAGCACCTTGGGATCGATATGATCGAGGTGCAGGTAGATATAGTCGCCGTTCTTGCCGACGCCGCGACCCTCGCGCATCTCCATCGCCATCGAGCGCGACACGACGTCGCGGCTGGCGAGGTCCTTCGCCGACGGGGCATAGCGCTCCATGAAGCGCTCGCCCTGCGCATTGGTGAGATAGCCGCCCTCGCCGCGCGCGCCTTCGGTGATCAGCACGCCCGCACCGTAGATGCCGGTCGGGTGGAACTGCACGAACTCCATGTCCTGGAGCGGCAGGCCGGCGCGCAGCACCATGCCGCCGCCGTCGCCGGTGCAGGTGTGCGCCGAAGTCGCGGAGAAATAGGTGCGGCCCGAACCGCCCGTCGCCAGCACGACCGCATGGCTGCGGAAGCGATGGATCGAACCGTCCTCCATGCAGAGCGCGATCACGCCCTTGCACTCGCCATTCTCCATGATCAGGTCGAGCGCGAAATATTCGATGTAGAAGTCGGCGTCATACTTCAGGCTCTGTTGGTAGAGCGCGTGAAGCATCGCGTGGCCGGTGCGGTCCGCAGCGGCGCAGGTGCGCTGCACAGGCGGACCGGCGCCCATGTTCTGCATATGGCCGCCGAACGGACGCTGATAGATCTTGCCCTCTTCGGTGCGGCTGAACGGCACGCCCGCATGTTCGAGCTCGATCACCGCGGCCGGGGCCTCGCGCACCATATATTCGATGGCATCCTGGTCGCCCAGCCAGTCCGACCCCTTGACGGTGTCGTACATGTGCCAGGTCCAATGGTCCGGGCCCATATTGCCCAGCGAGGCGGCGATGCCGCCCTGCGCCGCGACGGTGTGGCTGCGGGTCGGGAATACCTTGGTGATGCAGGCCGTCTTGAGGCCCGCGCCCGCCGCGCCCATGGTCGCGCGGAGGCCGGAGCCACCCGCGCCCACGACCACCGCGTCATAGAGGTGGTCGACGATCTTATATGCCTCGGACATCAGGCGGGCACTCCCCCGAATGCGATCTTGAGGATCGAGAAGATCGCCAGCGCGGCGCCCGCGATCGTGTAGAGGTTGAGCAGCAGCAGGGAGAAGACCTTGCCGGCATCCTCATGGACATAGTCCTCGAGGACGACCTGTAGCCCCAGCCGCATGTGATAGAAGACCGAAACGGTCAGCAGGATCAGCGGCACCGCCACGATCGGTGAGCCGATCCACTGCACCACCACGTCGTGCCCGAGATTGGGCAGGCGGAACAGCGAGACGACGAACCAGGTCGCGAGCAGCAGGTTGCCCGCCGCCGTCACCCGCTGGCGCCACCAGTGCATCGCGCCATGCTTGGCCGAGCCGAGGCCGCGGACGCGGCCGATTCCGGTTCCGTTACCCATCAGTTCGCTCCCTTCGAAAGCGAGAGCAGGATCGGAACCCAGATCAGCAGCGTGACCAGCACCGAGCCGACCATCGTCGCGATCGATCCCGTCTTGTTGACCTTCAGTTCATAGCCCGCGCCGATATCGAGCACGAAGTGCCTGAGGCCCGAGAAAAGATGCTGGAAGAAGGACCAGGTCAGCCCGATCGCGACCAGATAGCCGAACCAGGACGTGGCGACCTTGTAGAAGGCCGCATAGGCGTCGGGCCCGCTCGCGGCCGCCACCAGCCACCAGACGAAAGCCAGACCTGCCACGATCGCGAGTCCCACGCCGGTCGCCCGGTGCAGGATCGACACGGCCATGTGCGGACCCCATTTCCAGATAGTGAGGTGCGGCGAAAGCGGACGCCCCGGATTGCGCGACATGATGCCCTCCCTCTGTCGTCGGCGCCCGTCTTAGACGATGCGCCGCACCATGCAAGGCGCTTTGGAGCCCCGCACCCAGCGAATTTCGGTCATTCTAAACGGGCTGTTTACTAACGCCCCCTATGAATCGCCCCGATTGGCGGAACGAGTGCGAGGCGCAGATACCCATGATGAACGGTCAGGACATGGAGTCGATCGGTCTTAGTGATCAGGAAATCAGCCGGAAACTGGCGCGCTACGATCGTTCGGCGGACCTCAACGCGCGACTCAGGGCGATCGGCGCCCGGATCGGCGAGGTGGAGCTCGACTCCCAGTGGACGGCGTTGCTGACCGAAGGCGTGACGCTCGCCGGCCTGCGCGCCCATGCCGACCAGGCCGCGACCCCTGCGGGCCGCGATGGTGGCCATGGCGACATCGCCCGCAAGACAGCCGAAACGGTCGCGCGGCTGTGCGGCGAGATCGCGCGACGCTGCGCCGACGACGCCGAATTCGTCGGCCGGAGTTGCGAGGCGCTGGCCATGGTCCATGCGCTCCATTTCGACCTGGCCGTCACCGCCGCCGGCGTCCAGGACCGCGCATCGCAGCATCAGGGACTCGCCGACGAAGGCCGCGCGTTCCGCACCAACATCTCCGAAACGCTGGGTCGCGCGCTCGACGATTCCCGGGGCTTGCGCCAGCGCACCGGCCAGACGTCGCAATCGGCCCGCGGCATGCTGGGCAAGACGTCCGAGGTCGCCGCCGCCGCCGAACAGTCGGCGCTGGCGATGCGCGAGGCCGCCCACACCGCCGCCGGCCTGATCCGCGCGATCGAGGAGAGCCGCGCTGAAGTCGAGGTCGCCGCCCAGATCGCGACCCGCGCCGCCGACCGGTCGATCCATGCCGTGGCGATCTCCGAGGTGCTGTCGGACCATGCCCAGGCGATCGAGTCGATCCTCGGCCTGATCCGCGACATCGCCGGGCAGACCAACCTGCTGGCGCTCAACGCGACGATCGAGGCCGCCCGCGCCGGCGATGCCGGCCGCGGCTTCGCGGTGGTCGCGCAGGAAGTGAAGAGCCTCGCCAGCCAGACCGCGCGTGCGACCGACGACATCGCCGCCAAGATCGCCGCGATCCAGGCCGCGACCCGCCAGACGGTGGAGGCCAACGGCGCGATCCGCGATATCGTCGGCGAGGTCCAGACCTCGGCCGAGCGCATCCGCACGACGATGGAGGCCCAGGCGCAGACCGTCACGATGATCACCGCCGCCGTCGACGAGACCGCGCTCGCCGCCGATTCGATGTCGACCACCATCTCCGCGATCCGCGCCGACACCGAGAATGTCGCGGGCGAGATCGATCATCTCGAAGCCGGCTTCCGCCGGGTCGACGGCGAGCTTTCGAAGCTCGAAACGATCACCGGAGACTTTGTGAGCCGCATCGCGGCGTAGTTTGATTGGCCCTCAGGCGCCGGGCGCGAGGCATCCGCCCGCCTTGGCTTTCCTCGCATAAGCGACGCCGCAGCCAGCGCGGGGCGCTGGCGAGCACGGAGCTCGGCGCGCGTTCGCGCTTGCGGGACGCTGACGCGTCCCGTTTTCTTCCCCTATCCGTCATCCCGGCGGAGGCCGGGATCTCGGGTGGCTCCTGCCCCGGCCTCTTAATCCCTCCGCCGGGATGACGCTATTGGCGGGCGGACGATCCTCACCACCGTTGCCGTCCGCGCGATCAGGCATTAGGCCCCGCGCATGACCATCAACATCCTCGCCACCGGCACCAGCCGGGGCATCGGCAAGGCCATCGCCGACCGTTTCGCGGACGAGGATGTCCGCATCGTCGGCCATCGCTCCAGCGACGGCGACGACGGCACCGTCGCCGCCGACCTCACCGACCCGACAGCACCGCGTCGGATCTGGGACCAGGCGCTCGAACGGCTCGACGGCCGCATCGACGTGCTGATCAACAATGCGGGCATCTTCGAAGCGGCATCGATCGACGCGCCCGACATCGCCTGGACCGAGGCGTGGAACCGGACGATGCAGATCAACCTGACCGCCGCGGCGGAACTCTGCCGCCTCGCCGTCCTGCATTTCCGGCGGCACGGCGGCGGCCGGATCGTCAACGTCGCGAGCCGCGCCGCCCATCGCGGCGACAGCCCGGCGCACTGGCATTATGCCGCCTCCAAGGCCGGCATGGTGGCGATGACCAAGACGATCGCGCGGGGCTATGCGGCCGATGGCATCCTCGCCTTCGCCGTCTGCCCCGGCTTCACCATGACCGGCATGGCGGACGACTATCTGGCGAGCCGCGGCGGCGACAAGCTCCTCGCCGACATCCCGCTCGGCCGCGTCGCCGATCCCGAGGAGGTCGCCGAGACGATCCGCTTTCTCGCGCTCGCAGCACCGCCTTCCATGACCGGAGCGGTCCTGGACATCAATGGAGCCAGCTATGTCCGCTAGGAAGAAGGCCGAACCCAAGGGCGACGGCATCACCGGCTTCCCCTTCGCTCCCGAGCGCGAGGGAAGCTGGAAGATCACCCTGCCCTGCACCAAGGCCGAGGCGGAGCAACTCGCCGGCGATCCGCCCGAGCTGGCACTGCTCGATCCGCCGCCGACGCTGATGACCAGCGAGCCCGATCCGGACAAGCCCGAGGACTGGCAGCTCGACGCCTATGTCGAAGGCAAGCCGACCAGGGCGCTGATCGCGGCCGTTACCGCGCTGGTGCCGAGCGCCGCCAAGGTGAAGCCCGTCGTCACCCATATCCCGGAGGAGGACTGGGTCACCCTGTCGCAATCGGGGCTCGAGCCGATCCATGCCGGGCGCTTCTTCGTCCATACGCCGCACAACGCCGACCATGTGCCCGAGGGCATGACCGGTTTCGTGATCGACGCTGGCCGGGCGTTCGGCACGGGCCATCACGAGACGACCACCGGTTGCCTGATGATGCTCGACCGGCTGAAGCGCAGCGGCCTGCGCTTCGACGACATCGCCGACGTGGGCACGGGCACCGGCCTGCTCGCCTTCGCGGCGCGGACGCTGTGGCCCGCCGCCCGGGTGATCGCGTCGGACATCGATCCGGTCTCGATCGAGGTGACCGCCGAGAACGCCGCGGTGAACGCCGTGCCGATCGGGCGCGGGCGCGGGCAGGTCGAGCTGGTCGTGGCCGCCGGCCTCGCGCATCGCCGGCTCAAGGCCCGGCTGCCCTACGACCTGCTGATCGCCAATATCCTGGCCGGCCCGCTGATCGAACTGGCGCCGGTGTTCGCCAACGCGGTGCTGCCGGGCGGTACCATCATCCTCGCCGGACTGCTCGACAGCCAGGCCGAGGCGGTCGCGCGGGCCTATCGCCGGCAGGGCTTCTATCTGGCGGGGCAGATCGTCCGCGGCGACTGGCCGACCCTGCGGCTCGTCAAGCGGAAGCGCTGAGCGCGGCGGACTTCGTCCTTTCGGCACTATTATCCATCCGAGCGCCTGCTATTGTCGTAGCCGGAGCATTTGGGGCACGGACATTGAGGGGGCAGGCGCGGAAGGGATTCCTTCGATCCGGCAGGATGACGGCCGGCATCCTGGCTGCGTGCGCGCTCGCATTCACGGCCCCCCACCCGCTCCGCGCCGCACCGCGCTGGACCAACCTCGTCGCCACCGTCTTCCACAATTACGGCCGCGACCAGGGATTGCCGCATCCGGTGCCGACCGCGCTGGCCCAGGACCGCGACGGCTTCATCTGGATCGGGACGCAGGGCGGCCTCACCCGCTGGGACGGCTATCGCTTCCGCGCTTACAAGGCCGATCCGGAGGTCGCCGGCAGCCTGCCCGACGACTGGGTCCAGATCCTGCACGTCGATCCGGCGGGGACGCTGTGGATCGGCGGCGGTGCCGGCGGGCTCGCCCGTTACGACGCGCTTCGCGACCGCTTCGTACCGGTCCCACTCGGCCCCAGCGGCGGACGGACGCATATCGGCGCGATCGCCGATGACGGCCGGGGTGGCCTGTGGGTCGGAACCGATCAGGGGCTCCACCATCTGAACCCGGCCAATGGGGCGGTCCGGACCACGCCCATCGCGATCGGCGGCGCCCCGGTCCGGGCGTTGCTGCGCGATCGCGGCGGGGCGCTGTGGGTCGGGACGACCAGGGGGCTGCTGCGCCGCTCGCCCGGCTCCGCCGGCTGGACGATCGTCGCGCTCGACCATGAGGCGGTCAGCATCACCGCGCTCCATGAGGACGGCGACGGACGGCTCTGGATCGGGACCCAGCGACGCGGGCTGCTTTTGATCGACCGGCCGGGCGCCGAACCCCGCCCCGTCGGCGACGGTCGGATCCTGTCGGCGGGCTCGGTATCGGCGATCAGCCCCGCCGGCCCGCGCGAGATATGGGTGGGGATGCGCGGCAACGGGGTCGTGGCGATCGATCTCGCGACCCTGCAGCCACGCTTCATCCGGCACGACCGCACGGTGGCGAACAGCCTCGCCCATGACGACGTCTGGGCGCTGCTGCGCGACAGGGCCGGATCGCTGTGGGTCGGCTGCATGGGCGGGCTCAGCTACCATCCGCGCACGTCCGGCCTGATATCGGCCATGCTCGCCTCGGAGAACAGCGTCGACGGGCTCAGCGCGACCGATCCGCAATCGGTGCTGGCGACCCGCGACGGCCGGGTGTGGGTGGGCTATCTCGACGGTGGTGTCGACGTGATCGATCCGGCGGTCGGTCGCGTTGCGGCTCTGCGCCCCGGCGACGGCAGTCGCCATCGCTCCACCCTTCCACCCGACATCGTCTTCGCCCTGGCCGAGGATCGATGGGGCGGCGTCTATATCGGCACGCGGCGCGGCCTCTATCACAGCGGTCCCGCCGCCGACGGCGTCCGCCTGGTCCCGTTGCCGGGCCGCGACCCGCAGATGTCGGTTACGGCGCTGGCCTTCGACGACGGCGTGCTCTGGGTCGGCGGCGACGAGGACGGACTGCTTGGCGTGGTCCCCGACCGGGCGGGACGGCCGGGCCGCGTCCTGTTCGGGCCAAAGGACAATGCCCGCCTGACCGATGACGGCGTCAACGTCATCCGGCGCGGCCTTGGGCACGACCTGTGGATCGGAACGCGCAACGGGCTCTACCGGCTCGACCTGGCGACCCATGCGATCGACCGTATCGCCTTCGACGCCACCGACCGCGGCGGCCTGCCCGGTCGGAATGTGGTGGCGATGCTGATCGACCGACGGAACCGCCTCTGGGTAGGCACCTTCGGCGGCGGTCTCGCCATGATGACCGGCCGCGACGCCGCCGGCCGCTGGCGCTTCCGCCGGATCGGTGTGGCGCAGGGCCTGCCGCACATGAACGTCGACAGCCTGCAGATGGACGGATCGGGCACGATCTGGGCCGGTACCGACGATGGCCTCGCCCGGATCGACCCGACGAGCTTCGCCGTCCGCGCCGTGCGCCAGGCCGACGGGTCCGCGCTGGTCGACTATTATGCCGGGGTCGGGGCGACCAGCGCGGTCGGCGAGGCGTTGTTCGGCGCGAAGGGCGGTCTCACCATCGTCCGGCCCGGCCCGCTGCCCCGCTGGACGCTGCAACCGCCGCTGGTGGTGACCGACCTCCGGATCGGCGGGGTGGCGCTGCCGGTCGCGCAGGTCAATCGGGCGACCTCCTCCGCGCCGCTGACGGTGCCGTCCGACGCCAACAGCCTGGCGGTCGAGTTCGCCGCACTCGACTTCACCGCGCCCGAGCGCAACCGCTACGCCTATCGCCTCGACGGTTTCGACCGGGACTGGACCGAGACCGACGCCAATCGGCGGTTCGCCATCTATACCAACCTGCCGCCGGGCAATTATGTACTGCGCCTGCGCGGCTCGAACCGGGCCGGTGTGTGGACCGAAGGCGAGCGCACCCTGCCGATCCGGGTGCTGCCCGCCTGGTATCAGCGGCTGTGGCTGAAGCTGGCCGGCGGCGTGCTGCTGCTGCTCGGCATCGCGATGATCGTCCGGTGGCGGACCCGCTATCTGCGCCGTCGCCAAGGCGACCTCGAACGCCAGATCGCCTCGCGCACCGCCGATTTGCGGGCCGCCAACGAGCGGCTGGGCCATCTGGCGCTGACCGATCCGCTGACCGGCTGCGCCAACCGGCGCCATTTCCTGGCGCTGGCGGAGGACCAGATCGCCGCGGCACGGCGCAGCGGGCGTCCGCTCTGCCTGGCGATCCTCGACCTCGACGAATTCAAGGCGGTCAACGATCGCCACGGCCACCCGGGCGGCGACGCCGTGCTGGAGATGGCGGGCATCCTCCTTCTCGACCATCTGCGCGACGGCGACGCCGTCGGGCGGATCGGCGGCGAGGAGTTCGCTATCCTGATGCCCGATACCGCGATCAGCGACGCCCGGATGCTTGCCGACCGGCTGCGCGAGGCGATCGCCACCGCCCGGGTCAAGGTCGACGGCCAGTCGATCGGGGTGTCGGTCAGCATGGGGGTAGCCGAGCTGTGCGACGAGGAGGACTTCGGACGCCTCTACGCGCGCGCCGACACGGGTCTCTATGCAGCCAAGCAAGCCGGCCGGAACCGGGTCGAGACGGTCGTCGCTCCGGCGAGTTGAGCTGGCCTCAGGCCGCCATCTTCAGGATCTGGTCCCATTCGGCGGCGGAGACCGGGGACACCGACAGCCGGCTCTGCCGCAGCATCGCCATGCCTGCCAGCGCGGGTTCCGCCTTCATCGCGGCGAGGGTGACGGGCTTCGCCAGCGCGCGGACCGGCGCCAGCTCGACCGCGACGAAGCGCCCCGCCGGATCGGTCGCGTCGGGAAAGGCGGTGCGCACCACCTTCGCGATTCCCACGACGGCCAACCCCTCCTGGCTATGATAGAACAGGACCTCGTCCCCCTCTTGCATCGCCTTCAGGTGCAGCGCGGCGGCATTGTTGCGCACGCCGTCCCAGACGGTGCGGCCGTCGCGTTCGAGATCGGCATAGGAATAGCTGTTCGGTTCCGACTTCACCAACCAGTGCGACGCCATCGCCTTCATCTCCTCTCGGCGGCCCTCGCACGCCATCGGTCGCCTAAGGTGACGAATATGGGCTGTCGCCGCCACCGATTTCGACAACAGCCGTCCGAGAACCGATCATTGCAGGTCTTCCAACTCATATAGCGGTCGAATCTCGATCTCGCTCGGTCCCATCATGGGATTGGGGCAACGCTTCACCCAGGCGACAGCCTCGTCCATGTCCTTGACCTGCCAGAGCCAGAAGCCGGCGACCAGTTCGTTGGGATGGGCGAAGGGCCCGTCGATGACGGTCCGGTCGGGGCCGTCGAACGCAACGCGCTTGCCGCGCGAAGAGGGGGTGAGGCCGTCGCCGGAGATCATGATGCCGGCCTTGACCAGCTCATCGTTGAACTTGCCCATCGCTTCGAACATCGCGAGCGCCTCGGGGGTGGGCCGGAAGCCCTGCTCGCTGTCTTCGGTGGCCTTCACCAGAACCATCACACGCATCGTCCGTCTCCTCGTTCGCGCCGGCCTCACCGGCCTGACGCCGAAACGACGAACGGGACGTCAGGGAACCGACATCCCCGTCGGAATTTCCTTCGACGGCGGCGGCGCGCTCAGTCGGCCGCGGCGAAATGTGCCATCTGGTCGGCATGCGCCTTGATGAAGGCGGGCCGGGCCACGGCCCGCGCCACATAGGCGCGGCAGGCGGGATAGTCCGCCAGCCCGCCGAAGCGATCGACCAGGCGCAGCACGTCGGCCATGGCGATGTCTGCGATCGAGAAGCGCCCGGCCAGCCATTCGCGCCCGGCGAGCACCGGCTCCATGCGCTGGAGCCGGACGGTGAGGAAATCGTCCATGCGCTTCCATCCCGGCCCGTCGCCGGTCTCACCCGAGAATTGGAGCAGGGACCAGGGCAGGCCCGCCATCTCGACCGAATTGAGCGCCGCGAACAGCCATTGCAGCGTCTCGCTGCGGCCGCGCGGATCAGTGGGCAGCAGCATGCCGCTGCGCTCGCCGAGGTGAAGCAGGATCGCGCCACTCTCGAAGATCGACAGGTCGCCGTCGGTCAGCCACGGCACCTGGCCGAAGGGCTGGTGCGCCAGATGCTCGGCGTTGCGATCGCCGAATGGCGCGCTGGCGACGCGATAGGGCAGGCCCGCCTCTTCAAGCGCCCAACGCGGCCGCAGGTCGCGCACGAAGCCGCGCGGCAGCATGGGAACCCAATCGAAGGTGGTCAGAACCAGGTCACCCATATGGCGCGCCTTTCCCTTCCCTCTGCCTTCTCACCGCGGCGCCTTGCGGCGCCGAGTAAATCGGGCGGACGGCCCCCGGCCGTCCGCTAATTCCTCCCCACGGCGCCTTGCGGCGCCGAGTAAATCGGGCGGACGGCCCCCGGCCGTCCGCTAATTCCTCCCCACGGCGCCTTGCGGCGCCGAGTAAATCGGGCGGACGGCCCCCGGCCGTCCGCTAATTCCGATTTACTCCCACTCGATCGTGCCGGGCGGCTTGGAGGTGTAGTCGTAGGTCACCCGGTTGATCCCCTGCACCTCGTTGACGATGCGGGTGGCGACGCGGCTCAGGAAGGCGGCGTCGAACGGGTAGACGTCGGCGGTCATGCCGTCGGTCGAAGTGACGGCGCGCAGCGCACAGACCGAGTCATAGGTGCGGCCGTCGCCCATCACGCCGACCGAGCGGACCGGCAGCAGCACCGCGAAGGCCTGCCAGATCGCGTCGTAGAGGCCCGCGCGGCGGATCTCGTCGAGATAGACCGCATCGGCCTTGCGCAGGATGTCGCACCGCTCCTTGGTCACCTCGCCCGGGATGCGGATCGCGAGGCCCGGCCCCGGGAAAGGATGGCGGCCGACGAATATCTCGGGCAGGCCCAGCTCGCGGCCGAGCGCGCGAACCTCGTCCTTGAACAGCTCGCGCAGCGGCTCGACGAGCTTCATGTTCATTCGCTCGGGCAGGCCCCCGACATTGTGGTGGCTCTTGATCGTCACCGACGGGCCGCCGGTGAAGCTGACGCTCTCGATCACGTCGGGATAGAGCGTGCCCTGCGCCAGGAAGTCGGCGCCGCCGACCTTCTTCGCCTCGGCCTCGAACACCTCGATGAAGGTCTTGCCGATGAACTTGCGCTTCGCCTCGGGGTCGGTGACGCCCTTCAGCCCGTTGAGGAACAGCGTCTCGGCGTTCACATGGACGAGCGGAATGCCATAATGTTCGCGGAACAGGCTGACCACCTGATCGGCCTCGCCCATCCGCATCAGGCCGTGGTCGACGAACACGCAGGTGAGCTGGTCGCCGATCGCCTCGTGGATCAGCACCGCCGCGACCGCGCTGTCGACGCCGCCCGACAGGCCGCAGATCACCCGACCATCACCGACCTGCTGGCGGATCTCCTCGATCTTGGTCGCGCGGAACTCGGCCATCGTCCAGTCGCCGGTGAGGCCGCAGACATGGCGCGCGAAATTGGCGATCAGCTTGCCGCCGTCGGGGGTGTGGACGACCTCCGGGTGGAACTGCACGCCGTAGAAGCGGCGCTTCTCGTCCGAGGTGACGGCGAAAGGCGCGCCTTCCGACACCGCGACCGGCGAGAAGCCGGGCGGCAGCGCGTCGACCTTGTCGCCATGGCTCATCCACACCTGGTGATGCTCGCCCTCCTTCCAGAGGCCGTCGAACAGTGCCGAACGGGTCTTGATCTCGATGAAGGCGCGGCCGAACTCGCGGCTGTCGTGGCTGGGCGTCACCGATCCGCCGAGCTGCTGGCACATCGTCTGCTGGCCATAGCAGATGCCGAGGATCGGAATGCCCGCTTCGAAGAAGCGCTGCGGCGCGCGGGGCGAGCCCATGTCGGCAACCGAGGCGGGACCGCCCGACAGGATGATGCCCTTGGGCTGGAGCCGGTCGAACGCCGCATCGGCGGCGTTGAAGGGGGCGATCTCGCTGTAGACGCCGGCCTCGCGGACCCTGCGCGCGATGAGCTGGGTGACCTGGCTGCCGAAGTCGACGATCAGGATCGACTCGTGCGGCTGGCTGGCCTTCGGGGCGGTGGCGGGAAGCTGGGCTGTCATGCGGAGCCGATAAAGGGCGGCGGCGCGGCTGTCCAGATGGAGCAGGCATGAAAAAGCCCGCCCCCGGAAACGGGAGCGGGCCTTTTCGCGATTGTCGCCGTCCGGTCGGGCTCAGCGCGCCGCCATCCGGTCGCCCATGTCGATCGTCTCGATCTGGCCTTCGCGCACCGCGCAGAAGAAGTGCCGGTCGCCGCGTTCGCCACGAACCACGCCGTCGACCCGCCAGCCATCGGGGCCGTCGCGGCCGACCGAGTCGACCGAGGAGACCGGGCCACGCGCCATGTTCTCGACCGCGTCGGTACAGATCGACGCTACCTGGCGGGCATCCTCGCCCGAGTCGCGCAGATCGTCGCGCTGGTCGTCGCCACGCCGTGACGGGATCTGCTCGCGCCTGTTCTTGCTGGCCGAGGACGCGATCGCGATCGCGCCGCCCCCGATGATCGCGCCAAGCAGGATGTTGCCGAAGGTGTCGCCGCCGCCATGACGGTGATGATAGCCGCCGCCCCAATAGGGCCGCGCCATCGCCGGAGCGGCCGCGCCCGCCAGCAGGGCCGCCGCCGTCGCCGAAGTGATGAATGCCTTGATCATATCGATGCCCCGCAAATGCTACGCCTACGATGCTGGAAAATGCGATTAGCCGCCAGCAGATTGCGGTGAGCTGAATGACGGGGCAACCGCCCTTCCTCACCTCGCCGGCGCGAACACCATCAACAGGTTGCCGGCCATGTGGCTGTACATGCCGTAGCCCGAATTGATCACGACATGGCCGTCGACCACCAGCGCGCCGGGGCCGCTCATCGAGCCGCCCTTGCCCTCGACGCCGGTGATCGTCGGCACCGGCCGGGTCGTGTCGACCTGCCACAGCACCTTGCCGGTCGCGGCGTCATAGGCGCGGAACTTCCCGTCGAGATGGCCGGCGAACACCACGCCGGGAATGGCCGTCACCGCCGCCGATATGCCGGTGTCGCAGAATTTCCGGCCGGCGCAGTCCTCGGGCGCGCGGGCGTTCCAGATCACCTGGCCGGTGGCGGCGTCGATCGCGTGCAGCCCCGATCCGCGGATCGACGCGTCGTAGACGCGCGCGTCGCCGGTGTCGGGCATGTCGTTGATCGGCACGAAGACGCGCGTGCCGTCGGCTGCCATGCCGAAATGGACCCCGCCCTGGGTGCCGCCATGGCCGAGCTGCCGCTGCCAGACGATCCGCCCACTGTCGGGATCGAGCCCCCAGGCCTCGCCCGACTTCTGGCCGATCACCAGCATCCGCCGGCCGCCGCCGAGCGGGATCAGCAGGGTCGAGGCGGCGACGTCATGGTCGGGGCCGTTTTCCTTGGGGCAGCTTCCCGAGCCCAGCATGCAGGCGACGTTCCAGGCGTCGCCCCTGGTGAGCTGGGTGTGCCAGAGCCGCCGCCCGGTCTTCGCGTCGACCGCGAACACCGCGTCGCTATTGTCGTCGGCGGGCGACGAATAATTCTCGCCCGATCCGAAATAGACCCGGCCCTTCTCCGCATCATAGGTGGGGCTGTTCCACACCGGCGCGCCGGACGGCCCGAGGATCGGGGTGCCGGCCGGGTTCTTGCCCTGCTCCCTGGGCGGCTGCGGCACCGTATAGGCACGCCAGCGCACCGCACCGGTCGCCGGGTCGAGCGCGACGACCGATCCGCGGAAGCTGCAACAGGCATATTTGGGATCGGCCGGCTGGGTGACCTCGAGCGAGGAGACCGGGACATAGAGCAGGCCGCCGCCCAGGGCCGGCGTGCCGGTGATCGTCGCATCCGGATGATCGTCGAGCTTCTCCGACCAGAGGACCTTGCCGGTGAAGGCATCGAGCGCATAGGCGCGGCCGAGCAGGTCGCCGAAATAGAGCCGCTTCGTCGCGGCATCCGCGACGATCGACGTGCGCACCTCGGCCGACACGCGCTGGGTCCATTTGGTGCAGCCGCTGTCGAGATCGAACGCGTAGATCGTGCCGTCCTGGCTGCCGACGAACATCGTCCCCCAGCCATAGCTGGGCTGCGAGCGGGCGCGCAGAGCGGCGGGGAAGGCATAGGCCCATTTGAGGGTCAGCCTCGGCACGTCGGCCGCGGAAAGCTTCGCCATATCGGCCGGGATGAAACGGCGATTGTCATGCCCCCAGCCCACGGCACGGGGCGCGTCCTTGGCATCGAAGGCGAGCTGCGGCCCCTTGCAGACCGGTGGCAGCTTCGGCTTGGCCTCCCCCGACAGGCGACGGCGAGTCACGAACTCGGCGACCTCGACCCGCTGCGCCGGGGAGAGCGCCGAACCCTGCACCTTCATCACGCCGTCGGTCAGGGCCGCGACGATCGCGTCGCCCGGCATCATCGCCAGGAAGGTCGGCGACGGCGCCTTCGGCACCCCGCCCTCATGGCAGACGGCGCAATGTTCGGCGAAGATGGCCTTGCCCGGTGCGGTGGTGGGATCGACCGCGCCGGCGTCCTTGGCCTGGAAATCGTCGGTCGAGCGGATCCGCGTCTTCTCGAGCGCCTCGCTCTCGCTCACCGGCTGCCCCGTCACCGCTCCGGCGCCGACCACCGCCGCCGCGACCGCCAGCGACAATCCCGCAAGGCCACGCCCGATCCGCTGCATCCTATCCTCTCCCGACTATCACCGCTCGTTGATGGCGGCGCGCGACTCGACGCGCCCAGGATCGGGCGCCGCGCCTACAAAGAACGGTCGCAGTCCGGTAGCAAGAAAAAAAACAATCATGCCTGCTTATTTATCGGATAGGGTCACCGCACGGTACATCGCCCGGTCGACGCGCAAACGGCGCTCCGATGCTGGAAATCGTTCTGTTTGGAACGAACCGCCGCGGAAAGGCCCACCAGCACGCTGGCGATCAAGCGCTGCCGATCGGCCTGCTCCCCGGCGCGCGCGCGATAATAGCTGGAGAGATTCTGTTCGATCAGGGCCAGTTCGGCCGCCGAGCCCGAAATGGTGCCGCGCATCATCGAGAGTTGCTCCAGCGCACCGATCCACTGCTGGACCGAGATGGTGTCGCGTCCCTTGAGAATTTCCATCTCGCCTTCGATCAGGTCGGCCTCACCGGCCTTGCGGCGAAGCTCGTCGATCTTGCCCTGGAGCCAGGCCTCGGACAGGGCCAGGGAGGGGCGGGCCGCCATATGCTCGCGCAGGGCGTAGAGGGTCTGCCCCCGCCCGACCAGCTCGGACAGCGACCAGGCCGCCGTCAAGGCGAGGGTCAGGTCGTCGCCTCCCGTCCGTTCGCCCATCACCAGCGCCTGGATCGCGCGGTCGGCAGAGGATTTTGCGCGGACCTCGAGCGTCTCGCGCTCGGATCTATAGGTCTTGTCCCGCGCCTCCCAGACCTTCTCGAAATCCTTGTAGACCGACGCCTCGACCGCGCCCGACAGCATGAGCGCCATCAGCAAAATCCCGATCAGCCGCATATCCGCCCCCTCCCCCTTCGCCGCGTCACTGCGGCAGGCGCATCCCCGTCCAATAGCCCATGAAAGCCCAGAGATCGGCATATTCGTCGATGATCTTGTCGGTCGGCTTGCCCGATCCATGGCCGGCGCGGGTCTCGATGCGGATCAGGTGCGGCTTCGCGCCGATGTCCGCCGCCTGCAACGCGGCGGTATATTTGAAGCTGTGGCCCGGAACGACGCGGTCGTCGGTGTCGGCGGTCGTCACCAGGATCGCCGGATAGTCGGCGCCGGCCTTGACGTTGTGATAGGGCGAATAGCCGCGCAGCACATGGAAGTCCTCTTCCTTGCCGGGATCGCCATAGTCGTCGACCCAGTAGCGGCCGGCGGTGAAGCGGTTGAAGCGCAGCATGTCCATCACCCCCACCGCCGGGTTGACCGCAGCGAACAGGTCAGGTCGCTGGTTGACGACGGCGCCGATCAGCAGGCCGCCGTTCGACCGGCCCATCGCCGCGAGCCGTCCCTTGGCGCTGATCCCGCTGGAGACCAGATATTCGCCGGCGGCGATGAAGTCGTCGAACACATTCTGCTTGTTGGCGAGGCGGCCGGCCTCGTGCCAGACCTTGCCATATTCGCCGCCGCCACGGAGATTGGCGACCGCATAGACGCCGCCCATCTCCATCCAGTCGAGGATGGCGGGCGAGAAGCCCGGCGTCATCGAGATGTTGAAGCCGCCATAGCCGTAGAGCAGCGCCGGCGCGCCCGGCCCGGTCGACTTCTTGCGCGCGACGAACATCGGGATCTCGGTACCGTCCTTCGATCGGTAGAAGTGCTGGTCGACGATATAGTCACGCGGGTCGAACGACAGCTTCGGCTTGATGAACTCCTCCATCTTCCGGGTCGCGCTGTTGAAGCGGTAGATGGTCGACGGCGTCGCGAAGCTGGAGAAGCTGAAGAAGGTCTCGGGATCGCCGGTCCGCCCGCCGAAGCCCGCGCCGGTGCCGATGTCGGGCAGGTTGATCGGGCCGACCGGCTGACCGGTCAGCTCGAACAGCTGCGCCTCGGTCTTGGCGTCGCCCAGATAGGCGAGGATCAGCCGGCTGCCGACCAGCGACACGCCCACCAGCGTATCGCTGGTCTGCGCGATGATCTCGACGGGCTTCGGCTTCCGCTCGGCCACGTCGAGCATCACCACCCGCTGGCGCGGCGCCTTCAGGTTGGTGCGGAAATAGAGCTTGCTGCCGACGCTGCCCGCCAGCGCCCATTCGTTGGTGAAGCCGGTCACCAGTTTGCGCGGTTTCGCATTGGGCTCGGCCAGGTCGAACAGCGTCAATTCATAGCGCTCGTCGGTGCCCTCGCTCGACGTGACCAGCGCGTAGCGGCCGTCCTGCGTGGTCTCGATGCTATGGTTGAGCCGCGGCCGGCCCGGCGTCGCATAGATCAGCCTGTCCGCCGACTGCGGCGTGCCGATCCGGTGATAATAGACCTGGTGGTTGAGGTTGAGCTGCTGGAACGCCGCCCCCGCTTTCGGCTCCGGGAAACGCGAATAATAGAAGCCGCGACCGTCACCGTCCCAGGAGAGATCGGAGAATTTAACCCATTTGATCTCGTCGTCGAGCGTCTTGCCGGTCGCGACGTCGATCACGCGCAGGGTGCGCCAGTCGCTGCCGCCGTCCTGGATCGAATAGAGGAGCAGGTCGCCATTGTTCGACGGCCGCCATTCGTCGAGCGCGGTCGCTCCGTCCTTGGCCCAGCGGTTGGGATCGAGCAGTTCGCGCTCCTTGCCGTCGAGCCCGTCGCGCACGAGCAGCACCGACTGGTTCTGCAGGCCGCTGTTATAGGTGTAGAAATAGCGCCCGCCGCGTTTGCGCGGCACGCCGTAGCGCTCATAGTTCCACAGCGCCTTGAGGCGCTTGCGGATCGCGGCGCGGCCGGGGAGCGCATCGAGATAGGCCTCGGTGACCTTGTTCTCGGCATCGACCCAACGGGCGACCTCGGCGTCCTCGCGGACATCGTTCTCGAGCCAGCGATAGGGATCGGCGATCGCCTCGCCGAACTGTTCGTCGACGACGTCGCCGCGGCGGGTCTCGGGATAGGGCGGCAGCTTCGGATTTTCGGCGGAGAGAGGCAAGGCGGTGCTCATCAGGACACAGGCAAGGGCGGCACGCAACATCATCGACGGCATCGAACGGAAACCCCCTGCGGAATGCAAAGAAAAAGAGCCGCGAGCGTAACGCCCGCGGCTCTCTTTGCAACGACTTGCATGATCATCCCACTCCGCAAAGGAGCGGAGATGCGATCAGGCCGCCTCGGCGACGTCCTCGTCGCTCGCGACCGGACCCGAGTCCTGGCCCTTGGCCGAGACGTCGCGGTCGACGAACTCGATGATCGCCATCGGTGAGGCGTCCGACGCACGGATGCCGGCCTTGACGATGCGGGTATAGCCGCCGTTGCGCGAGGCGTAGCGCTCGGCCAGCACCTCGAACAGCTTCTTGAGCTGGGTGTCGTCCTGCAGGCGCGCATGGGCGAGACGGCGATTGGCGAGGCCGCCCTTCTTGGCGAGCGTGATCAGCTTCTCGACATAGGGGCGAAGCTCCTTCGCCTTGGCGAGCGTGGTCAGAATCTGCTCATGCTTGATGAGCGCCGCCGACTGGTTGCGGAACAGGGCGGTACGATGGGAAGCGGTCCGCTGAAGCTTACGACCGCCAACGCGATGGCGCATGATGATTTCCTTCGTTTGTCAGAGGGCCGTGTGAGGTACCCCAAGCCAGGCGGCAGTCCGGGGCGCCGCCCTTTCCCCCTTGCAGATGGGAGGGGAGCCGAAGCCCCCCGCCGCATCAGAACTCCTGTTCGAGCTTCTTGGCCATTTCCTCGATATTCTCCGGCGGCCAGCCCGGGATTTCCATGCCCAGGCGGAGGCCCATCGAAGCGAGGACTTCCTTGATCTCGTTGAGCGACTTGCGGCCGAAGTTCGGCGTGCGCAGCATCTCGGCTTCGGTCTTCTGGACCAGGTCGCCGATGTAGATGATGTTGTCGTTCTTGAGGCAGTTGGCCGAACGGACCGACAGCTCGAGTTCGTCGACCTTCTTGAGCAGGTAGCGGTTGAGCTGGTTGGCGTCGCCTTCCGGCTCGCCCGCGGCGCCGCCAGCGGCGCCGGCGCCCGCAGCCGGAGCCGAGATCGCCATGCCGTCGTCGAAGTGGACGAAGAGCTGGAGCTGGTCCTGGAGGATGCGCGCCGAATAGGCGAGCGCGTCTTCCGGCGTGACGGTGCCGTCGGTCTCGATCGTCAGCGTGAGCTTGTCATAGTCGAGCTCCTGACCGACGCGGGTATTCTCGACCTTGTAGGCGACCTGGCGGACCGGCGAGTAGAGCGCGTCGACCGGGATCAGGCCGATCGGCGCGTCGACCGGACGGTTGGCGGCGGCGGTGACATAGCCCTTGCCGACGTCGGCGGTCAGTTCCATGTTCAGCGTCGCGCCGTCGTCGAGGTGGCAGATCACCAGATCGGTGTTCATCACCTCGATGTCGCCCGAAGCGGCGATCATGCCCGCGGTGACTTCGGCGGGGCCGGTCGCCGAGAGCTGGAGACGGCGGGGGCCGTCACCCTGCATCTTGAGCGCGATCTGCTTGACGTTGAGGACGATGTCGGTGACGTCCTCGCGGACGCCCGCGAGGCTCGAGAACTCGTGAAGCACGTTCTCGATCTTGATCGAGGTGACGGCGGCGCCCTGCAGCGAGGACAGCAGCACGCGACGCAGCGAGTTGCCGAGCGTCAGGCCGAAGCCGCGCTCCAGCGGCTCGGCGACAAAGGTCGCCTTGCGCTTGCCATCGCCACCCGACTTCTTTTCGAGGCCGTTCGGCTTCTTGAGTTCCTGCCAGTTCTTTGCGTTGACAGCCACTGTGTTCCCCTCGGGGTATGGCAGGCGCGGGAGGCAACCTGCCGGATAAACGGAGAGCGGGGGCCGAAGCCCCCACGCCGGATCAGACGCGGCGGCGCTTCGACGGACGCACGCCGTTGTGCGGGATCGGCGTCACGTCGCGGATCGACGTGATGTGGAAGCCGACCGCCTGCAGCGCGCGGAGCGCCGACTCACGGCCCGAACCGGGGCCCTTCACCTCGACCTCAAGCGTGCGGACGCCGTGCTCGGCGGCCTTCTTGCCCGCGTCCTCGGCGGCGACCTGCGCCGCATAAGGGGTCGACTTGCGGCTGCCCTTGAAGCCCATCATGCCGGCCGACGACCAGGCGATCGCATTGCCCTGCGCGTCGGTGATGGTGATCATGGTGTTGTTGAAGCTGGCGTTCACATGGGCAACGCCGGCGGTGATGTTCTTGCGCTCGCGGCGGCGAATGCGCTGGGGTTCACGTGCCATCTAATTCGTTCCTGACCTAATCTCGTGACGCCGGACGGGCCGCTCGTTCGGGCCTGCCTCCGGCGGAGTAAAACGTCCCCCGGACGTTTTACTTCTTCTTGCCGGCGATCGGCTTGGCCTTGCCCTTGCGGGTGCGCGCATTGGTGTGCGTGCGCTGGCCGCGGACCGGAAGACCCTTGCGATGACGCAGGCCGCGATAGCAGGCCAGGTCCATCAGGCGCTTGATATTCATCGCCACCTGGCGACGCAGGTCGCCTTCGACGGTGTAGCCGGCGTCGATCGCCTCGCGGATCTGGAGAACTTCCTGATCGCTGAGGTCCTGGACGCGGCGCTGCGGCTCGATGCCCAGCTTGGCGGTGATTTCCTTGGCCTTGGCCGGGCCAATGCCGTGAATGTAGGTCAGCGCGATTTCGACGCGCTTGTTGGTCGGGATATTGACACCCGCAATACGTGCCACTGTGCTATTCTCCTGCTCCACGGGGCGGTTGGCTGGCCGCCCCATCTCGACGCTCGCCCCGTCGGACCGGGGCCGCCTCCCACCACGCAAGAAACGCGGCACGCGCACGAAGCGGTACCGGGCAAAGCGGCATGGGAACGGGCGTCACTAATGCGGCTGATCACGCCTGTCAACCGGCCGGCGCGATTCGCCGCCGGATTGCGACGACCGTTCCATCCGCATTGCCCTTGAACCATGCCCGAAGGCAAGGCATCCCCGACGCGGGGAGCGACAACGGGTTCGGATCGATGGACAGGATGCTGGTTCCGGCCGACCGGGCGCGCTTCTACCGGAACAATTTCGACGCGATGCGGCTCGTCCTGGCGCTGCTGGTGGTCTTCTCGCACAGCTTCGCGCTGCGCTTCGGGACCGAGGCGTTCGAACCGATCTCGATCGCCACCAACGGCTATTACAATGCCGGCCATGTCGGTGTCTGGGGCTTCTTCATCGTCAGCGGTTTCCTGATCGCGCACAGCTACGAACGCTCGCATTCGATCGGCAGCTTCGCGGCCAAGCGGGTGCGGCGCATCTATCCCGCCTATCTGGCCGCCACCGCGATCTGCGCCTTCGCCGTGACGCCGCTGTTCGCCCCGCCGGGTTTCACGATCACCGCGCTGGAGGCGGCGCGGACGATCGGCGCGAACCTGCTGCTGGCGAATCATTTCCCGCTGCCCGACCTGTTCGCCGCCAATCCGGTCCACGCGGTCAACGGCTCGCTGTGGAGCATCAAGTTCGAGGCCCTCTGCTATGTCGGGGTCGCGCTGCTTGGCATCCTGGCGCTGCCGCTGCGCCGATGGGCGCTGCCGCTGGTCTACGTCGCCGTCGTCGCCACCTGGTGCTGGCTCGACATCACCGGCCGCAAGCCGGGCGGCCCCCAGCTCGTCGCGGAGGTCATCGGCTGGCCCTATATGTGGTTCCGGGTGCTGCCGAACTTCCTCGCCGGGATGATCGTCTATCTGCACCGGGATATTATCCCGCGCTCGACGCCGCTGCTGCTCGCCGGCCTCGCCGCCTGCTTCCTGGGCTTCCATCTCGGCGGGCACGGGCCGGCCGGGATCGTCGCGGCACATGTGCTGGCGCCGCCGGCGATGGCCTATCTGCTGTTCTGGATCGCCTTCCACCCGCGCATCGACCTGAGCCGGACGGCACGGTTCGGCGACCTATCCTACGGCACCTATCTCTATGCCTACGTCATCCAGCAGATGCTTGTCGCACGGGCCGCCGCGCTGCCCTTCCCGCTGTTCGTCCTGGCGTCAATGCTGCTCGCCCTGGCCGCCGGCGCGCTGAGCTGGTGGGTGGTAGAGCGGCACTTCCTCGACCATGGACGCCGTCCCGCCGAGCATCGGCCCGAAAAGAAGGAGGCGCCCGCTCTTCCCTGAGCGGACGCCTCCCCTTTCTCAACCGATCGGGGTCGGACGATCAGACCACGCCATAGGCGAGCATCGCGTCGGCCACCTTCTTGAAGCCGGCGATGTTGGCGCCCTTCACATAGTCGACATGGTCGGTCCCGGCGGAACCGCCATATTCGACGCAGCGCGCATGGATGCCCTGCATGATGTCGACCAGCAGCCGCTGCAGTTCCTCTTCCTTCCACGAGATGCGGGCCGAGTTCTGGCTCATCTCGAGGCCGGACACCGCGACGCCGCCGGCATTGGCGGCCTTGCCCGGCGCGAACAGGATCTTCGCCTTCTTGAAGACGTGGGTTCCTTCGAGGGTGGTCGGCATGTTGGCGCCTTCCGAGACCGCGAAGCAGCCATTCTTGACCAGCGTCTTGGCTTCTTCCTCGTTCAGCTCGTTCTGGGTCGCGCAGGGCACCGCCACGTCACACTCCACGCCCCAGGGACGCGCGCCGTTGCCGTGGAACTCGGAACCCTTGAACTCCTTCACATATTCGGAGATGCGGCCGCGCTTGCGCGTCTTGAGGTCCTTGACCCAGTTGACCTTGTCCTGGGTGATGCCCTCCGGATCGTAGATGAAGCCCTCCGAATCCGACAGGGTCAGCACCTTGCCGCCGAGTTGGTTGATCTTCTCGGCCGCGTGGGTGGCGACGTTGCCCGACCCCGAGATCACGGCGTTGAGGCCGACCAGGTCCTTGCCCTTGGTCTTGAGCATTTCATGCAGGAAGTAGACCGCGCCATAGCCGGTCGCCTCGGTGCGGATCAGCGAACCGCCATATTCGAGGCCCTTGCCGGTCAGCACGCCCGTGAACTCGTTGGTCAGGCGCTTATACTGGCCGAACATATAACCGATCTCGCGGCCGCCTACGCCGATGTCGCCGGCGGGAACGTCGGTGTCCGCGCCGATGTGGCGGTAGAGCTCGTTCACGAAGCTCTGGCAGAAGCGCATCACCTCATTGGTGCTCTTGCCCTTCGGGTTGAAGTTGGATCCGCCCTTGCCGCCGCCCATCGGCAGACCGGTCAGCGCATTCTTGAAGGTCTGCTCGAAGGCGAGGAATTTGAGGACGCTCTCGGTCACCGAAGGGTGGAAGCGGATGCCGCCCTTGTAGGGCCCGATCGAGTTGTTGTTCTGGACGCGCCAACCGCGCTGCACGCGGATGTTGCCCTTGTCGTCCTCCCAGCAGACACGGAAGCTGATCACCCGATCCGGCTCCGCGATGCGGCGGAGGATCTGGTACTTATGATAATCTTCCTTGTCGGCGATATAGTCGAAGATGTCCTCCGCCACCTCGGTGACGGCCTGGACGAACTCCGGCTGACCGGGATTGCGCTTCTTCACCCCCTCGACGAAGGTCGCGAGGTCCACATGATCGGAAACGGCCATAGAATATTCCCCTGCTCCTAGGACCCGCGCCCCGGTGCTTTGAGACTCGGCATCCGTAACGACAGGCATCCCGCGATTCCGGGATGTGAGCAAGGATTTTCCGTGGAACGGCGAGGGTTTCCGCCTGCGACCCTACCAGTGGCCCCAGAACTCGAAAATATGGTCGATCGGCGCCAGCGGTCCGCCCAGCCCGAGCAACAGGATGATGCTGACGATCAGCAGCAGCCACGTCCAGCGCGCGGCCCGGCGAGCAAGACCGAAGAAGAAGGTCAGCCACGCCATGGCTTCCCGGCGGACCGCGGAGGTCCGCCGCCGCCGTCTGCGCCTGACCGGTTGTCGTTCCATGATCGTGCGAACATGCACGAAATGTGGAGAAAGCAAAGCGCTTAAAACGAACCGCCCGCCGCAACGAAGGCTGCGGCGGGCGTTCGGTCAGCTGTCGAGGATGGCGGCGATGGCCGCCGCAACCTCCGCCATGTCCGCCATGCCGTCGACCCGCCGGACCAGGCCGCGCGCCTCGTAGACCGGCAGGATCGGCGCAGTCTTGGCACGATATTCAGCCATGCGGGTCCGCACCGTCTCCTCATTGTCGTCGGGACGGCGCTTGAACTCGGTCGATCCGCATACGTCGCAGACGCCGGCGACCTTGGGCTGCTTGAACCGGTCGTGATAGCCCTCGCCGCAGCTGGCGCAGGTGTAGCGTCCGGTGATCCGCTCGACGAGCGCATCCTCGTCGACCTCGAGCTCGATGACATGGTCCAGCACGCGACCGCGGCTCGCCAGGATCTCGTCGAGCGAATGGGCCTGCGCCTCGGTGCGCGGGTAGCCGTCGAAGATGGCGCCTTCCGAAGCGGCCATGCTGTCGAGCTTCTCGCCGATCAGGCCGGAGACGATCTCGTCCGAGACGAGTTCGCCGGCTTCCATCACCGCCTTCGCCTTAAGGCCGATCGGCGTGCCGGCCTTGACGGCGGCGCGCAGCATGTCCCCTGTCGAGAGCTGCACCATGCCGCGATCGGCAACCAGCTTCGACGCCTGCGTTCCCTTGCCGGCGCCGGGCGGACCCAGCAGGATGATATTCACGAGCGGACGCTCCGCCCAAACGTCAGAAAGATCACCTCCGCATTCCCCCCTTGAGCTTGGCCTTCTTGATGAGATCGCCATATTGGTGCGCGAGCAGATGGCTCTGGATCTGCGTCACCGTATCGATCGTCACGTTGACGACGATCAGCAGGCTGGTGCCGCCCAGGGCGATGCCCAGACCATATTGCGCGGTGACATATTCGGGCACCAGGCAGATGAAGGTCAGATAGGCCGCCCCGATCACGGTGATGCGGGTCAGCACATAATCCAGATAGTCGGCGGTGTTCTTGCCCGGACGGATGCCGGGGATGAAGCCGCCATAGCGCTTCAGATTGTCCGCGGTCTCCTCCGGATTGAAGACGACGGCGGTGTAGAAGAAGCAGAAGAAGATGATGCCCGCAGCGTAGAGCGCCATGTAGAGCGGCGTGCCGTGGTGCAGATACTGGTTCATGCCGATGATGAAGTCGCCCCACAGGCTCTCGCCCTGGGTGCGCTGCCCGGCGAACTGGCTGATCGTCAGCGGCATCAGCAGCAGCGACGAGGCGAAGATCGGCGGGATCACGTTGGCGGTGTTGATCTTGAGCGGCAGGTGGCTCTTGTCGGCCTGCATCATGCCGCGCGCGGTCTGGCGCTTGGGATACTGGATCAGCACCTGGCGCTGCGCCCGCTCCATGAAGACGATGCCGGCGACCAGCGCGACCACGCCGAACACCGCCAGGACGATGAACATCGCCGACAGCGATCCGGTGCGGCCACCTTCGAACAGGTTGGCCAGCGCGGTCGGGAGCTGCGAGACGATGCCCGCCATGATGATCAGCGAGATGCCGTTGCCGATGCCGCGGCTGGTGATCTGCTCGCCCAGCCACATCAGGAACATCGTGCCGCCGATCAGCGAGATCACCGTCGTCGCGCGAAACAGGTATGGGTCGATCACGACCGCATCCATGCCGGCGCTGGCGCCCCAGCTTTCGAGGCCGACCGCGATGAAATAGCCTTGGATGCCGGTCAGCAGCACCGTGCCGTAGCGGGTGTACTGGTTGAGCTTCTTGCGCCCGCTCTCGCCTTCCTTCTTGATCGCAGCGAGCGTCGGCGACAGCGAGGTCGCGAGCTGCACCACGATCGAGGCGGTGATATAGGGCATCACACCGAGCGCGATCAGCGACATGCGGGTCAGCGAGCCGCCCGAAAAGGCGTTGAAGAAGTCGAGCACACCGCCCTTGGTCGTGTCGAACAGCGACTGGAGCGCCCGCGGATCGAGGCCGGGAAGCGGCACGTGGCTCAGCAGGCGGAAGATGATGAGTGCGCCCAGGGTGAACCACAGGCGCTTCTTGAGCTCGGTCGCCTTGGCGAACTGGCTCAGATTGATGTTGGCGGCCATCTGTTCGGCTGCGGATGCCATCTTGTTCTGTGACCCCGGAAATGGAAACGGCGGCAGGCCTCATGGGTCTGCCGCCGTCTCATATAATGTGTGCTTTCGGCTTGTCAGCCGGAAAGCGCCAGGACGACGGGCGAACCCGCGATCAGGCCTTCTTGGCGGCCTTCGCGGTGCCCTTCTTGGCGGCGGCCTTCTCGGCGGCCGGAACCACCTCGATCACCTCGACCGAACCGCCCGCCTTCTCGATCGCCGCCTTGGCACCGGCCGAGACGCCGGCGACCTTGAACGAGACCTTCGCGGTCAGCTCGCCCTTGCCGAGGATGCGGACACCGTCCTTGCCGCCACGGGCGACGCCGGCCGCCTTCAGCGCGGCGTGGTCGATCACGCCGGCGGTGTCGAGCTTCTTGGCGTCGACCAGCTTCTGGATCGCACCCAGGTTCACCTCGGCATAATCCTTGGCGAAGATGTTGTTGAAGCCGCGCTTCGGCAGGCGCATGTGGAGCGGCATCTGACCGCCCTCGAAGCCGTTGATCGAGACGCCCGAGCGGCTCTTCTGGCCCTTCTGGCCCCGGCCGCCGGTCTTGCCCAGGCCCGAACCGATGCCACGGCCGACGCGGACGCGGCCCTTGCGCGCACCCTGGTTGTCGCGGATTTCGTTGAGTTTCATCGTCTGCACTCGCTTTCGCTATGTTCGCGCTGAATAGAGGAAGGGGGCCATTAGCCCCCTTCGATCCGTTTGACCAGCCCCGAGGGGCCGGCGATGTCGATCGAGGACTTAGTCCTCGACCTTCACCATGTGCTGCACCTTGCGGATCATGCCACGGACTTCAGGGGTATCCTGAAGCTCGCGGGTCCGGTGCATCTTGTTGAGGCCCAGGCCGATCAGCGTCGCGCGCTGGTCGGCGGTGCGGCGGATCGGCGAGCCGATCTGCGTGACCTTGAGAGTCTTGCCAGCCATCGTCGCTTACTCCGTGATCGCCGCGGCTTCGGCCTCGGCAACCGGGGCCGAAGCACCGCCGCGACCCAGCAGGTCGGCGATCTTCTTGCCACGGCGCTGCGACACCGACTTGGGCGAGGTCTGATCCTTCAGCGCCTCGAAGGTCGCCCGGATCATGTTGTAGGGGTTCGAGGTGCCGACCGACTTGGTCACCACGTCGGCGACGCCGAGGCTCTCGAAGATGGCGCGCATCGGACCGCCAGCGATGATGCCGGTGCCCGGAGGCGCGGTGCGGACCGTCACGCGGCCGGCGCCGAAGTGACCATTGCCGTCATGGTGCAGGGTCCGGCCCTCACGCAGAGGCACGCGGACCATCGCCTTCTTGGCGGCGGCGGTCGCCTTGGAGATCGCCTCCGGCACTTCGCGGGCCTTGCCGTGGCCGAAGCCCGCACGACCCTTGCCGTCGCCGACCACGACCAGCGCGGCGAAGCCGAAGCGCTTGCCGCCCTTCACGGTCTTCGAGACGCGGTTGATGTGGACGAGCTTCTCGATCAGCTCCTCGCCCTGCTCCTCGGCGCCACGACGATCGTCGCGACGGCCACGGCCATCACGGCCACGACCACCACGATCGCCGCCACGGTCGTTGCCGCCGCGGCCACGGCCGCCACGGCCCCGACGCTCGCCCTGGCCCTCGGCACCGGGAATGGCGTCGGCCGGAGCACCCGCCTGGATTTCGGTTTCGTCAGCCATTTAGAACTCCAATCCGCCTTCGCGGGCCGCATCGGCCAGCGCCTTGACGCGGCCATGGAAAAGGAAGCCGCCGCGATCGAACACCACCTGGGTGACGCCCGCCGCCTTGGCGCGCTCGGCAACCGCCTTGCCGACCGAGGCCGCGGCCTCGGACGTGGCGCCGGTCTTGCCCTTCAGATCCTTGTCCAGGGTCGACGCGGCGGCGACCGTGCGGCCAGCCTCGTCGTCGATCACCTGGGCGTAGATGTGACGGCCCGAACGATGCACCGACAGGCGAGGACGCTGGCCGCCCTTGGCCCGCAGCGCGGTGCGCACGCGACGACGGCGGCGCTCGAAGAGAGAGAGACCCTTGCCCATTACTTCTTCTTCCCTTCCTTGCGGAAGATATACTCGCCGGCGTACTTGATGCCCTTGCCCTTATAGGGCTCCGGCTTCCGCCAGCGGCGGATTTCCGCGGCCACCTGACCGACCTTCTGCTTGTCGATGCCCGAGATATGGACGGTCGTCTGATCCGGCGTCGCGATCGTGATCCCTTCCGGGATCGCGAAGTCGACGTCGTGGCTGTAGCCGAGCTGCAGCTTCAGATTCTTGCCCTGGACGTTGGCGCGATAGCCGACGCCGGTGATCTGGAGGGTCTTCGAATAGCCCTCGGTCACGCCGGTGATCAGGTTCTGCACCAAGGTCCGCTGCATGCCCCAGAAGGAGCGCGCACGCTTGGTCTCGTTGATCGGCTGAACCGAGATCGAGCCGTCTTCGATCGCATAGGTCACCTCGTCGGCCAGGCTGATGCTCAGCGTGCCCTTCGGACCCTTGACCGACAGCGTCTTGCCCTCGATCGCGGCGGTGACGCCCGCCGGCACGGTGACCGGCTTCTTACCGATGCGGCTCATCAGAAGACCTCCGCGAGAACCTCGCCGCCGACATTCTGCTCGCGCGCTTCCGCGTCGGACAGAACGCCCTTGGGCGTCGAGACGATGGTGATGCCCAGGCCGTTGCGGACGCGCGGCAGGTCCTTCGAACCCGAATAGACGCGGCGGCCCGGCTTGGAGACGCGGGCGACGTGCTGGATCGCAGGCTGCCCTTCGAAATATTTAAGCTCGATGCGCAGGCCGCTGTGGCCGGCGAGGTCTTCCTCGCTATAGCCGCGGATATAGCCTTCGCGCTGGAGCACGTCGAGCACGCGGGCGCGCAGCTTGGACGCGGGCGAGAGCACGCTGTCCTTGCGGGCGCGCTGCCCGTTGCGGATGCGGGTGAGCAGATCACCCAGGGGATCGGTCAGAGCCATCTTCTCGGTTCCTTACCAGCTCGACTTGGTGACGCCGGGGATCAGGCCCTTGTTGGCCAGATCCCGGAGCTGCACGCGGCAAAGCCGGAACTTGCGATAATAAGCGCGGGGACGGCCCGTCACCTCGCAACGGTTGCGCACGCGGGTCGGGTTCGCATTACGCGGGAGCTCGGCCATCTTGAGGCGGGCGATCAGGCGCTCCGTCTCATCCTTGCTCTCGTCGTCCGCGATCGCCTTCAGGCGCGCATATTTGCCCGCATAAGCCTTCACCAGCTTCTTGCGACGCTCGTTCTTGTTGATCGAACTCAGTTTCGCCATGACTTAAGTTCTTCCTTATCCAGCAGACCGCTTACGCGGCCTGCTTCTGATCCTGGTTTTCCGCCGGGAAGGGGAAGCCGAACAGGCGCAGCAGCTCGCGCGCTTCCTCGTCGGTCTTCGCCGTCGTGGCGACGATAACGTCCATGCCGCGGATCTTGTCCACGGAGTCGTAGCTGATCTCCGGGAAGATCAGCTGTTCCTTCAGGCCGGTGGCATAGTTGCCGCGGCCGTCGAACGACTTCGGGTTGAGCCCGCGGAAGTCGCGAACGCGCGGCAGCGCGATCGTGACGAAGCGGTCGAGGAACTCGTACATGCGCTCGCGGCGGAGGGTGACCTTCGCGCCGATCGGCATGCCCTCGCGCAGCTTGAACTGCGCGATCGACTTCTTCGCCTTGGTGATCACGGCCTTCTGGCCGGCGATCTTGGTCATCTCCAGGGCGGCCTGCTCGACCTTCTTCTTGTCCTGGGTGGCCTCACCAACGCCCATGTTCAGGACGATCTTGGTGATCTTCGGCACTTCCATGTGGTTCTTGTAACCGAACTTCTCGGTCATCGCCTTGACGATCTTCTCGTCATAGAGCTTCCGGAAGCGCGGGGTGTAGGCGTCAGCCATTGATCGTCTCCCCGGTCTTGACGGCCACGCGGACCTTCTTGCCGTCCTTCACCTCGAAGCGGACGCGGGTGGGCTTGCCGTCGGCGGTCGCGATCGCGACCTTCGAGACATGCAGCGGCGCTTCGATGCGCTCGAGGCCACCCTGCGGGTTGGCCTGGCTCGGCTTGCGGTGGCGGGTCGAGACGTTGACGCCCGACACGATCACCTTGGCCTCCTTCGGGAAGGCCTTCGTGACTTCGCCGGTCTTGCCCTTGTCCTTGCCGGACAGGACGACGACGCGGTCACCCTTCTTGATCTTCAGCGCGGACATCACAGCACCTCGGGCGCGAGCGAGATGATCTTCATGTGGTTCTTGGCACGGAGCTCGCGGACCACCGGGCCGAAGATGCGGGTGCCGATCGGCTCGCCGCTGTTCTTGTTGATCAGAACGGCGGCGTTGCCGTCGAAACGGATCGTCGAACCGTCGGGACGATGGATGTCCTTGGCGGTGCGGACGATGACCGCGCGATGCACGTCACCCTTCTTGACCTTGCCGCGCGGAGCCGCTTCCTTGATCGAGACGACGATCACGTCGCCCACGGTCGCGAAACGGCGCTTGGAACCGCCCAGCACCTTGATGCACTGCACCCTCTTCGCGCCGCTGTTGTCGGCGACGTCGAGGTTCGTCTGCATCTGGATCATTGTTCAGACCCTTCCACTAATCAGGCGTGGTTCGGCGTCGCGTGGGTATCAACCCGCTCGATCACCTTCCACGTCTTGAGCTTCGAAATCGGCGCGGTCTCTTCGATGCGCACCGTCTCACCCTCGCGATACTCGTTGGTCTCGTCGTGGGCGTGATACTTCTTCGACCGCTTGATGATCTTGCCGTACAGCGCGTGCTTCACGCGACGTTCGACTTTCACAACCACGGTCTTGTCGGTCTTGTCGGAGACCACCGTTCCGGTCAGCACGCGCTTCGGCATGGCTGGCGCTCCTTACTTCGCGGCCGCAGCGGCGCGCTGCGTCTGCAGGGTCTTGATCTGCGCGATGGTCCGGCGGACCTCCCTCACGCGGCTCGGCTTCTCGAGCTGGCTGGTCGCCGCCTGGAAGCGCAGGTTGAACTGCTCGCGCTTCAGCTCGCCCAGTTCCTGGGCCAGCTGGTCGTCGGTCTTGGCAGTGAGATCGGCAATCTTCGCCATCTTACTTGTCCTCGTAGATCGACTCGCCGAAGCGAGCGACAACCTTGGTCTTGATCGGCAGCTTTTCCATCGCGCGCTCGAAGGCGACGCGGGCGAGCGGGCCGGGAACGCCGTCGAGCTCGAACAGGATGCGGCCGGGCTTGACGCGGGCGGCCCAGAACTCCGGCGAACCCTTACCCGAGCCCATGCGGACTTCGGCAGGCTTCGACGAAACGGGCACGTCCGGGAAGATGCGGATCCACAAGCGGCCCTGACGCTTGATGTGACGCGTGATCGCGCGGCGGGCCGCCTCGATCTGGCGCGCGGTGATCCGGTCCGGCTCGAGGGCCTTGAGGCCGAACGCGCCGAAGTTCAGCGACGCGCCGCCCGGCGCGTTGCCATGGATGCGGCCCTTGTGGGCCTTGCGGAATTTGGTGCGCTTTGGTTGCAGCATTTTCTATCGCCTTCTGACACCGATTGTCCGGTCGATCAGGCGACGCTGATAAGGGTAGCCCCTTACCGCGCCGGCCGGACCCCCGACGTCTGAGCTTCCATCATGAGCCGGTCCTGAGCCAGCGGATCATGGCCGAGGATCTCACCCTTGAAGATCCAGACCTTGATGCCGCACACACCATAAGCGGTGTGGGCTTCGGCCTCGGCATAGTCGACGTTCGCACGCAGCGTGTGCAGCGGCACGCGGCCTTCGCGATACCACTCGGTGCGGGCGATCTCCGCGCCGCCCAGACGGCCGGCGCAGGTGATGCGGATGCCCTCGGCGCCGAGGCGCAGGGCCGACTGCACCGCGCGCTTCATGGCGCGGCGGAAGGCGATGCGGCGCTCGAGCTGGTCGGCGACGCCCTGGGCGACGAGCTTCGAGTCGATCTCCGGCTTGCGGATCTCGACGATGTTCAGCGAGACGTCCGAGGAGGTCATCTTGCCGAGCGCACGGCGCAGCTTCTCGATGTCGGCGCCCTTCTTGCCGATGATGACGCCCGGGCGCGCAGCATAGACCGAGATGCGGCACAGCTTGGCCGGACGCTCGATCACGACCTTCGAGATCGCCGCCTGCGGGATCGCCTTCATGATGTGCTTGCGGATCTTGAGATCCTCGAGCAGCAGGCGGCCGTAATCGGCGCCGTCGGCATACCAGCGGCTGTCCCAGGTGCGGTTGATCTGCAGCCGCATGCCGATCGGGTTGGACTTCTGACCCATGTTATTCAGCCTCTTCCTGCTGCTCGCGAACGACGACCCGGAGGCGCGCGAACGGCTTGATGATGCGGGTCGACTTGCCGCGGCCGCGGGTGGCGAAGCGCTTCATGACGATCGACTTGCCGACCGAAGCTTCCTTCACGACGAGCGCGTCGACGTCGAGGTTGTGGTTGTTCTCGGCATTGGCGATCGCCGAGGCGAGCACCTTGCGCACGTCGACAGCCATCGCCTTCTTCGAGAAGGTCAGGATGTTGAGCGCGTCGCCGGCCTTCTTGCCGCGGATCAGGCCCGCGACCAGATTGAGCTTGTACGGGCTGCCGCGAACGGTGGTGGCGACCGCGAGGGCCTCCTTCTCACCGACCCGGCGGGGAGCTGCGGGCTTCGACATCAGCGCTTACCCTTCTTGTCGGCGTGGCCGGGGAAGTAGCGCGTCGGCGCGAACTCACCCAGCTTGTGACCGACCATTTCCTCGGAGACCGAAACCGGCACGAACTTGCGGCCGTTGTAGACGTTGAACGTCAGACCGACGAACTGCGGCAAGATGGTCGAACGACGCGACCAGGTCTTGATCGGAGCGCGCGCGCCACTGTCCTGAGCGCCTTCCGCCTTCCGGAGAAGGTGGAGATCGACGAACGGACCTTTCCAGATGGAACGGGCCATGGATTACCTCTTCTTCTTCGCGTGGCGCGAACGGATGATGAACTTGTCGGTCGCCTTGTTGTGGCGGGTCCGCGCACCCTTGGTGGGCTTGCCCCACGGGGTCACCGGATGACGGCCGCCCGAGGTGCGGCCTTCGCCGCCGCCATGCGGGTGGTCGACCGGGTTCTTGGCGACGCCGCGGGTGAGCGGACGACGGCCGAGCCAGCGGTTGCGACCGGCCTTGGCGAGGTTCTGGTTCGCATTGTCCGGGTTCGACACGGCACCGACGGTGCACATGCAGTCCGACCGGATGTAGCGCTGCTCGCCCGAGTTCAGGCGAACCATCACCATGCCCTTGTCGCGGCCGACGATCTGCACATAGGTGCCCGCCGCACGCGCGATCTGACCGCCCTTGCCGGGCTTCATCTCGACGTTGTGGACGATCGTGCCGACCGGAGCCTGGCCGATCTCCATCGCGTTGCCCGGCTTGGTGTCGGTCTTCTTGGCGGCGACGACGACGTCACCGGCACCAAGACGCTGCGGCGCGAGGATATAGGCCAGCTCGCCGTCCTCATACTTCACCAGGGCGATGAAGGCCGAACGGTTCGGGTCATATTCCAGACGCTCGACGGTCGCGGGCTGATCCCACTTCCGACGCTTGAAGTCGACGATGCGATACTTCTGCTTGTGACCGCCGGCGATGCCGCGCGCGGTCGCATGGCCCTGGTTGTTGCGGCCACCCGACTTGCGCTTGCCTTCGGTCAGCGCCTTGACGGGCTTGCCCTTGTGGAGGCCCGACTTGTCGACGAGGATCAGGCCGCGGCGGGCCGGGCTCGTCGGGTTGTAATGCTTCAGCGCCATGGCGTCAGATTCCCGTCGTCACGTCGATCGACTGGCCCTCGGCCAGCGTCACGATCGCCTTCTTCACGTCGGAGCGGCGGTAGGGCGTGCCCTTCCAGCGCTTCGTCTTGCCCTTGGAGACGATCGTGTTCACGCCAGTGACCTTGACGTTGAACAGCGCCTCGACAGCGGCCTTGATCTCCGGCTTGCTGGCATCGCCCGCAACCTGGAACACCACGGCGTTGTGCTCGGAGAGCAAAGTCGTCTTTTCGGTGATGTGGGGCTTGAGCACCACGTCATAGTGGCGGTTGTCCACCACGGCTTCCTTCTTAGCCATTGAAGCGCGCCTCCAGCTTCTCGACCGCGGCGCGCGTCAGCACCAGCGTCTCATGCTTCAGAATGTCGTAGACGTTGGCACCGATCGCCGGCAGCACGTTGATCGTGTGGATGTTCGACGAAGCGAGCTGGAAGCCGTTGTCGACCGCCTCGCCGTCGATCACCAGCGCGGTCGCGCCGAAGCCGAGCTTGCCGATCTTCGCGACGAGCGCCTTGGTCTTGGCGTCCTTGAGCTCGAGCGTGTCGACCACGACCAGCTTGCCGTCCTTGGCCTTCGACGACAGCGCCATCTTCAGGCCGAGCGCGCGAACCTTCTTGTTGAGGCTGCTCTCGAACACCCGGGCGCGGGGGCCATGGGCCTTGCCGCCGCCGATGAAGACGGGAGCACGGCGATCGCCGTGACGGGCGGTACCGCCGCCCTTCTGGCGACCGAACTTCTTGCCCGAGCGGGCGACGTCCGAACGCTCACGCGCCGCACGCGCCGGGGCGCGACGGTTGTGGAGCTGCCACTGGACGACGCGCGCGAGGATGTCGGCGCGCGGCTCGACGGCGAAGACATCGTCGTTGAGCTCGATGTCACCCGACGCCTTGGCGTCGAGGGTCTGGACCTTGACCTTCATCTATCAGCCCTCCTGGCCTTCGGTGGCCTCGGGAGCCGCGACTTCCTCCGCGGGCGTCTCGGCAGGCGCGCTGTTGCTGTTGGCGGCGACCTTCAGGCCGGCCGGGAACGGCGCATCCTTGTGCGCCGGAACCTTGACCGAGTCCTTGACGAGCAGCCAGGCGCCCTTCGAACCGGGCACCGAGCCCTTGACGAAGAGCAGGCCGCGCTCGGCGTCGGTCTGGACGATCTCGAGGTTCTGCTGGGTGCGCTGCTTGTCACCCATGTGGCCGGCCATCTTCTTGTTCTTGAAGACGCGGCCCGGATCCTGGCGGTTACCGGTCGAACCGAGCGAGCGGTGCGAGACCGAAACGCCGTGGGTGGCGCGCAGACCGCCGAAGCCCCAGCGCTTCATGCCGCCCGCGAAACCCTTACCCTGGGTGCGGCCCGAGATGTCGACGAACTGGCCGGCGACGAAATGGTCGGCGGAGAGCTCCGCACCAACGTCGAGCAGGCCGTCTTCCGACACGCGGAACTCGGCGAGGATCGCCTTCGGCTCCACCTCGGCCTTACCGAAATGGCCGCGCTCCGGCTTGGTGAGATTCTTCGGCTTGGCCGAGCCGGCGCCGAGCTGGACGGCGACGTAACCGTCGCGGTCCTGCTCGCGGCGAGCCACGACCTGTACATTCTCCAGCGCCAGGACGGTGACCGGCACGTGCCGACCATCTTCCTGGAACAGGCGGGTCATCCCCATCTTCTTCGCGATCACGCCAGTGCGCATGATCCGTTCCTTCCCAACAGAGGCTCGCGTTAGCGGCGAGCGTGCCAACGAAAAAAGCTTCGGTATGAACCGAAGCCTCCAGCCCAATGATCGATGACCCCCGCCCGGGCTCGGTTCTTCGCATCGCTGCGAAGGGCGGGGACCAGGACACCGGCACCTCTCGATCGAGCGGGCCGGTCGGTATCCCTACTCCTCCCGTCGCTTCTCGATCGCGCCGGACGAAGCCGGGGAGAGAAACGACGAGCGCGGGCCCGATTCGGTCCCGCGCGGAGCCGGCTTCTTAGGCCAGTTTGATCTCGACATCAACACCCGCGGCGAGATCGAGCTTCATCAGCGCGTCGACGGTCTGCGGGGTGGGCTGCACGATGTCCAGCAGCCGCTTGTAGGTCCGCACCTCGAACTGCTCGCGCGACTTCTTGTCGATGTGCGGGCCGCGGTTCACGGTGAACTTCTCGATGCGGGTGGGCAACGGGATCGGACCACGGATGAGCGCGCCGGTACGGCGGGCGGTATCGGCGATGTCGCCGGTAGCCTGATCGAGCACACGATGGTCGAATGCCTTCAGGCGAATACGGATATTCTGCGTTTCCATGTCCTACACCGATGCGAAAGAGCCGTGCGGCAATAGTGCCGCTTTCCAACCTATAATCAACAAAAGCGAACCGGCCGACCCCCGAGGGGGCCGGCCGGCCCGTTTGAACGCGCTATATTACTTCGCGATCGAGCTGACAACCCCGGCACCGACGGTGCGGCCGCCTTCACGGATCGAGAAGCGAAGGCCCTCTTCCATGGCGATCGGGGCGATGAGCTTGACGCCGAGCTTCACGTTGTCGCCGGGCATGACCATCTCGGTGCCGGCGGGCAGCTCGACGGTGCCGGTGACGTCCGTGGTACGGAAGTAGAACTGCGGACGATAGTTGGCGAAGAACGGCGTGTGACGGCCACCCTCTTCCTTCGACAGCACGTAGACTTCCGACGAGAACTCGGTGTGCGGGGTGATCGAGCCCGGCTTGGCGAGAACCTGGCCGCGCTCGACTTCCTCACGGCCGACGCCGCGGAGCAGCGCGCCGATGTTGTCGCCGGCCTGGCCGCTGTCGAGCAGCTTGCGGAACATCTCGACGCCCGTGACGGTGGTCTTGCGGGTGTCCTTGATGCCGACGATCTCGACTTCCTCGCCGACCTTGACCATGCCGGTCTCGACGCGGCCGGTGACGACGGTGCCGCGGCCCGAGATCGAGAACACGTCTTCGATCGGCATCAGGAACGGCTTGTCGAGCGGACGCTCGGGCTGCGGGATGTACGAGTCGACGGCGGCCATCAGCTCGAGGACGGCATTGCGGCCGATCTCGTCGTTGGTGCCATCGAGCGCCTTGACGGCCGAACCCTTGATGACGGGGATGTCGTCGCCCGGGAACTCGTAGGACGACAGCAGCTCGCGGACCTCGAGCTCGACGAGCTCCAGGATCTCGGGATCGTCGACGAGGTCGACCTTGTTCATGAACACGACGAGCGCCGGAACGCCGACCTGACGGGCGAGCAGGATGTGCTCGCGGGTCTGCGGCATCGGGCCGTCGGTGGCCGAGACGACGAGGATGCCGCCGTCCATCTGCGCGGCGCCGGTGATCATGTTCTTCACATAGTCGGCGTGGCCCGGGCAGTCGACGTGCGCATAGTGGCGCTGCTCGGTCTCATACTCGACGTGCGCGGTCGAGATGGTGATGCCGCGCTCGCGCTCCTCGGGAGCCTTGTCGATGTTGGCATAGTCGACGAAGGTCGCGCCGCCGGTCTCGGCGAGGACCTTGGTGATGGCTGCCGTGAGCGACGTCTTGCCATGGTCGACGTGGCCGATGGTGCCGATATTGCAGTGCGGCTTGGTCCGCTCAAACTTAGCCTTAGCCATTTTTTGCCTCTTCTCTTCGAATCAATTGCCGGACGCGCCGCCCGATGCGGACGCGCCCATAACCACAAATTACCGATTATGCCAGCTTTGCCTTGACCTCGTCCGCGACGTTCGCCGGGACTTCGTCATAGTGCGAGAACTGCATGCTGTACTGCGCACGGCCCTGGGTGAACGAGCGGAGCTGGTTCACATAGCCGAACATGTTCGCCAGCGGGACCATCGCCTCGACGACCTGGGCGTTGCCCCTGCTGTCGGTGCCCTGGATCTGGCCACGGCGGCTGTTCATGTCGCCGATCACGTCGCCCAGATAATCCTCCGGCGTCACGACCTCGACCTTCATGATCGGCTCGAGGATGGTGATACCGGCCTTCTGGGCCGCCTCGCGCATCGCGCCACGGCCCGTGATCTCGAAGGCGAGCGCCGACGAGTCGACGTCGTGATACTTGCCGTCGACCAGGTGGACTTCGACGTCCACGATCGGGAAGCCGATCAGCGAGCCGCCCTCGGCGGTCTCCTTCATGCCCTTCTCGACCGACGGGATATATTCGCGCGGGATGTTGCCGCCCTTGACCTCGTCGATGAAGACGAAGCCCGAGCCGCGCTCGCCCGGCTTGACCTGCACCTTGACCTCACCGAACTGGCCCGAGCCGCCCGACTGCTTCTTGTGGGTGTAGACCAGCTCGACCGGCTTCTTCAGATATTCGCGATAGGCGACCTGCGGCGCGCCGACGTTCGCCTCGACCTTGAACTCGCGCTTCATACGGTCGACGAGGATCTCGAGGTGGAGCTCGCCCATCCCCTTGATGATGGTCTGGCCCGATTCATGGTCCGACGAGACGCGGAACGAGGGGTCCTCGGCGGCCAGGCGGTTGAGCGCGATGCCCATCTTCTCCTGGTCGGCCTTGGTTTTCGGCTCCACCGACAGCTCGATGACGGGTTCCGGGAACTCCATCCGCTCCAGGATGATCGGCGCCGACGGCGCGCACAGCGTGTCGCCGGTGGTGGTCTCCTTGAGGCCGGCCAGCGCGACGATGTCGCCGGCATAGGCTTCCTCGATGTCCTCGCGGCTGTTCGCATGCATCAGCAGCATGCGGCCGATCTTTTCCTTCTTGTCCTTCACGCTGTTCAGGTAGGTGCCCTTCTCGAGCTTGCCCGAATAGATGCGCGCGAAGGTGAGCGAGCCGACGAACGGGTCGTTCATGATCTTGAACGCCAGCGCCGACATCGGCGCGGTGTCCTCGGCCGGACGCGAGTCCGGGGTCTCGCCGTCGAGCTTGACGCCCTGCACGTCGGGAATGTCGAGCGGGCTCGGCAGATAGTCGACGACGGCGTCGAGCAGCGGCTGCACGCCCTTGTTCTTGAACGACGAACCGCACAGCACGGGGACGAAGTCGAACGCCAGCGTGCCCTTGCGCAGCAGCGCCTTCAGCGTCGCGACGTCGGGCTCGTTACCCTCGAGATAGGCTTCCATCGCCGCCTCGTCCTGCTCGACGGCAAGCTCGATCAGCTCCTGGCGGGCCACGGCGGCCTCGTCCTTCATGTCGTCCGGGATGTCGCGATACTCGAACTTCGCGCCCAGGCTCTCCTCGAGCCAGACGATCGCACGATTCTCGACCAGGTCGACCAGACCGACGAAGCTGCTCTCGATGCCGATCGGCAGGTAGAGGACGGCCGGACGCGCGCCGAGGCGGTCCTTGATCATCTGGACGCAGCGCTGGAAGTTCGCGCCGGTGCGGTCCAGTTTGTTGACGTAGCACATCCGCGGGACGCGATACTTGTCGGCCTGCCGCCACACCGTCTCCGACTGCGGCTCGACGCCGGCGACGCCGTCGAACGCCGTCACGGCACCGTCGAGCACGCGCAGCGAACGCTCGACCTCGATGGTGAAGTCGACGTGGCCGGGGGTGTCGATGATGTTGATGCGGTGGTCGTTCCAGAAACAGGTCGTCGCGGCCGACGTGATCGTGATCCCGCGCTCCTGCTCCTGCTCCATCCAGTCCATCGTCGCGGTGCCCTCATGGACCTCGCCGATCTTGTAGGACTTGCCGGTGTAGTAGAGGATACGCTCGGTCGTCGTCGTCTTGCCGGCATCGATGTGCGCCATGATGCCGATATTGCGATATTTCTCGAGCGGGTGGCTGCGGGCCATGATCTTAAACTCCGATGTCGGGGAAGGGCCTTGCCGACCCGGCACCGACGATATGGGAACGGACTGTTACACTTTCGAGCCCGCCCCATGCGGAGCGGGCCCGAAGCGCGTCGCTGTTACCAGCGATAGTGCGAGAAGGCGCGGTTCGCCTCGGCCATGCGGTGCGTATCCTCACGCTTCTTGACCGCATTGCCACGGTTGTTCGCAGCATCCAGCAGCTCGCCCGACAGGCGGCCGGCCATGGTGTGCTCCGACCGCGCGCGGGCGGCCGAGATCAGCCAGCGGATGGCGAGCGCCTGCGAACGGTCCGGACGGACCTCGACCGGGACCTGGTAGGTCGCACCGCCGACGCGGCGGCTGCGGACCTCGATGCCCGGCTTCACATTGTTGAGCGCTTCATGGAAGACGCCCAGCGGCTCGCGCTTGGCGCGGGCTTCGATGGTTTCGAGAGCGCCATAGACGATGCCTTCGGCGACGGACTTCTTGCCGTCGAGCATGACGCTGTTCATGAACTTGCTGAGCACGACATCCCCGAACTTCGGGTCGGGAAGGATTTCGCGCTTTTCGGGGCGGCGACGACGAGCCATTTCGATCTACCTCTTACTTGGGACGCTTGGCGCCGTACTTCGAACGGCTCTGCTTGCGATCCTTGACACCCTGCGTGTCGAGCACGCCGCGGAGAACGTGATAGCGCACGCCCGGAAGGTCGCGCACACGGCCGCCGCGGATCAGGACCACCGAGTGCTCCTGGAGGTTATGGCCTTCGCCCGGAATGTAGCTGATCACTTCGCGGCTGTTGGTCAGGCGGACCTTGGCCACCTTGCGCAGCGCCGAGTTCGGCTTCTTCGGGGTCGTCGTGTAGACGCGCGTGCAAACGCCGCGCTTCTGCGGGTTCTTTTCCATCGCAGGGACCTTCGACTTGGCCTTCTGCGGTTCGCGACCCTTGCGGATCAGCTGGTTGATCGTCGGCATGAAGCCCTTCACCTCTAAGAGTTACTTTACCGATGCCCGAATCGCCTTCCGCCGCCCGTTGCCGGACAAGCGGAAATGCACGAAGGCCCCGGCGGTCTCTTGCGACCTCCCGGGCCATCACACGCATCGGC
This sequence comes from Rhizorhabdus histidinilytica, assembly GCF_900167915.1. Classification (GTDB taxonomy): domain Bacteria; phylum Pseudomonadota; class Alphaproteobacteria; order Sphingomonadales; family Sphingomonadaceae; genus Rhizorhabdus; species Rhizorhabdus histidinilytica. The sequence continues at coordinate 487,938 of NZ_FUYM01000003.1, forward strand.
AATGTTCAAGCGCCCCAGCGCCGGCGGACCGGCCTCGGGCAGGGCGCGCCTATAGAGAAGGAGTCGGGTCGGGTCAACCGGTGGAACCGCCGGATTTTGGCAGCCGTTGTCTCTGCGACCGATCGAAAGGCCCTTGCCATGCGTCGCCCGATTCTCGCCCTCCTCCTCACCGCCCTCCCCGCGGCCGCCGGCGCGGCCAGCTTCGACTGCGCCCGTGCGCGCCTGGCCGACGAACGGGCGGTCTGTGCGAGCCGCGCGCTCAACGATCGCGACGTGAGGATGGCGGTGCTCTACGGCCTCGACCTGCGCTTCGTCCCGATGGGCTCGCGCGACGTGCTGCGCCGCGAACAGGCCGCCTGGCTCACCCGGCGCCGGGCGTGCGGCGCGAACCGGGTCTGTCTCGCCCGCGCCTATGACCGGCGCATCGCCGAACTACAGGCCGTGATCGACGAACGGGTCTATCCGCACGGGCCGTTCTAGCCCGCCTCCCCCGCCTCCCCCGTCTCCGCCGCCACCCAGCCGGCATAGTCCGCCGATGCCTCGGCCGACAGCATGACGATCTCGGGCAGCGCATAGCCGTGGAGCGCCTTGATCCGCGCCTCGACCCGCTCGGCCAGCGCGGCGCGGGTCTTGGCCTGGAGCTGCCATTCCTCGGCCCGCTCGATCGCGCCCTGCCAGCGATAGACGCTGCGCATCGGCAGGATCTGCACGCAGGCCGCGAGCCGCTCCCCGACCAGCGCCTCGGCGATCCGCTCGGCCTCGGCCGCCGAGCCGCAACTGGTGAGGACGAGGATCATGGCTGCTCCGGGGGCTGTTCCGGCGGCTTCGCCTGCGGCTTGATATAGATGGCGCGCAGCGACGGCCAGCGCGCGCGCAGCTCCGCCTCGGCCTCGGCGATCATCGCTTCGATCCGGCCGACCGGCACCTCATCCTCGAAGTCCACCGCGAGACCGAGGAAGATGTTCTGCGGGCCAATATGGACGGTGGTGATCTCGTTGACTCCGGTCACTTCGGGACGGCGATCGACCGCGGCGCGCACGGCCGCCTCCAGCTCCGGGTCGGCCGGCTCACCGATCAGCAGGTCCTTCGACTCGCGCGCCAGCGCGAGTGCGACGCCGGCCAGCGCGAGGCCGATGATGATCGAGGCGACGCCGTCCCAGCGTGCGTCGCCGGTCAGCAGGCTCAGGGTGATACCGCCACCGGCGACGAACAGGCCGAACATCGCCGCCGAATCCTCGAACAGGACGATGAAGCTCGGCGGGTCCTTCGACCGGCGGACGGCTTCCCACCAGCCCTGCTCGCCCTTGGCCGCCCCGAACTCGCGCACCGCGATGCCCCAGCTCGCCCCTTCGAGCAGCAGCGACAGCGCGAGTACGGCATAATTGATCCACGGCATCCGGATCGGTTCAGGGTCCAGGATGTGGAGGACGCCTTCGTAAATCGACAGCCCAGCGCCGGTCGAGAAGATCAGGATCGCGACGACGAAGCTCCAGAAATAGAGCTCGCGGCCATAGCCGAGGGGATGGCGCTCGTCGGGAGGCCGGCTCGACCGCTTCTGTCCGTAGAGCAGCAGAAGTTGGTTGAGGCTGTCGACGACCGAGTGGAAGCCTTCGGTCAGCATCGCCGAGGACCCGGTGATCGCTGCGGCGACGAACTTGGCCACCGCGATGCCGAGATTGGCGGCCAGTGCGGCAAAGAGGATCAGCCGGCTCTCGGGCGGTTCGGTCATCGGTTCCCTGTCGATTGCGGCCGGCGCGCGACAATACCCCCTTTCCACTGGCGGAACGAGCCACAACTTTCCTTGGTTCCGCTCCCCGGAATTTCGCTGGGCGAGGGATCGGCGAGGCGGCCTCGATCGTTCTTCTGCTATCGTCACGGAGGCTCGTCATGTCGCGTAACGACACCCGATCCGTCCCGGCCGGCAGACCGTCGAGCCGGGCTTTCGCCCGCCCCCGCCGGAAGGGTCCCGGTCTCGGCCATTGGCTGGCCGCCCTGCCGCTGGTCGCCGTCGCCTGCATCACCTTCGGCGGCCGCGCGCCCGCCGGAATGTCGTCGCCCGAAAGCGTCGCCGCCGCGCCCGACGAAATGCCCGGCCGATGGTCTATCGGGAACGCCCGCGACCTCATCTCCGTCATCGAGGAATCTACCGAGGAGGGGCTGAATCCGGCAGACTACAATATCGACGCCCTGCACGCCGCCGTCGCCGCGAAGCAGAAGGGTCCCGCACTCGACGCGCTCGCCACCGCCTCGGCGCTGCGGATCGCGCACGATTACGCCAATGGCCGGATCGACGACAAGGCGGCGCTCGGTTGGTACATCGACCCGCCCACCGATCCCAACCGGATCGCCGCCGGCCTTGCCGAGGCTCTCGACCATGGCCGGCTCGGCTCATGGCTGCGCGGCCTGCTGCCCGACAACGAACAATATCGCGCGCTCAAGGCCGCCTATGCCGACGCGCGCGGCGACGAGGCGCTGCGCGGCCAGCTCCGCGCCAATCTCGAACGCTGGCGCTGGATGCCGCGCGAGCTCGGCGATCGCTACATCTATGTCAACGTCCCCAGCTATCGCCTCTCGGTGATCAGCGGCGGAATCGAGGAGGCCAGCTACAATGTCGTGGTCGGGGCGCCCAAGACCCCGACGCCGCAGCTCCAGCTCTACGCCCAGTCGGTGGTCGCCAACCCGGGCTGGACGGTGCCACAGAGCATCATCAAGGCGGGCGGCATGCGCGGCAAGGGCTTCCGCTGGACCCGCAATGCGGACGGCAGCGTTTCGGCCTGGCAGGCGCCAGGGCCAAGCAACGCGCTTGGCCGGATCAAGATCGACATGCCGAACCCGCACGCCATCTACCTTCATGACACGCCCAACCGAGCGGTCTTCGCGCGCCAGAACCGCGCGCTCAGCCATGGCTGCATCCGGGTCGAGAATATCGAGGAGCTCGCCGCGATGCTCCAGGGCGGCGACGGCCTCGACGAGGCGCTGGCGGATCCCCGCAAGACGAAGGTCCTCCAACTCGAACGGAGCGTGCCCGTCTACCTCGTCTATTTCACCGCGCAGGCCGATCCGGACGGCACCGTCCGCTCGGTCGGCGATCCCTACGGACGCGACAAGGCGCTGCTTGCGAAGCTGGGCGCGGCGATGGAAGGGGAACTCCAGGTCGCGGGTCGCTGACAGGCCGACCGTCGGCGCCGCAGCGATGAACCGTGCAAAGTCCACGCCCGATGTGGCGTGGCGCCGGAACAAATGCCCAGTCAGCCAATGAAATGGTAAGCCTGCTCTGCTAAATAACGGACATAGTTCAGTTATAGAGCGGGTTGGGCATCTTGCGGAATATCATCGACACGCCGGTGAACCGGCGCGGATTGCTGGGTGCAGGGATTTTCGGCGGTCTGGCATTGGCGGCAGGCGGGACTTCGATCGCGGCCCCCCTTATCCCTGCACCGCGTCTCCGGCCCGAGGTCCGGGCTCGCGCGCTGGCCGCCATGAGCCGGCATATCGGCCGCATCAAGGTGCGCGACCTGATCGGCATCTGCGATTTCGACGATCCGTCCTCGGCGCCGCGTTTCCATCTTCTCGACGTCGCGTCGGGCAAGGTCGACAGCCTGCTCGTCGCCCATGGCCGCGGCTCCGATCCGTCGCACACCGGCTGGCTCCAGAAATTCTCCAACGCGCCGGGATCGGCCGCCTCGTCGAGCGGTGCCTTCGTCACCGCCGAGGAATATTACGGCAACCATGGCCGCTCGCGCCGGATCGACGGGCTCGATCCCACCAACAGCAATGCCCGCGCCCGCGCGGTGGTGATCCACGGCGCCTGGTATGCCGAGCGCAAGATGATCGCGCAGCACGGCAAGCTGGGCCGTTCGGAGGGCTGCTTCGCCTTCGGGGAGAGCGATCTGGCACAGGTCATGGCGCGGCTCGGGCCGGGCCGCCTGATCTACGCCGACAAGCTCGACCGTGCCTAAAATGAGTCGAAGCGCATGAATGGCCGCTTCAGGACGGCTGTCGCGATTCCGGAAAATGCTTTAGATTCAATCCTGTCTGGTCGATAAAGAGGGGACTGGATAGTGACTGGATCTGCGTTCGCACGATGGTTGGCCTGCCTGGCGCTGGCCTTGCCCATGTCCGTGATGCCTCTGCCCCTGGTGGTTTCCACGACGGCGCCGGCCGAAGCCGCCAGCCCGCTCGGCGCCCCGCGTTTCTCCGCGGTGCTGATGGACGCCGACACCAACGAAATCCTCTACGCCGAGCAACCGACCGCGATCCGCCATCCGGCGTCGATCACCAAGGTGATGACGCTCTATCTGGTGTTCGACGCACTCGATGCCGGTCGGCTGAAACTCGACGACCGGGTGGTGATGTCGCCACTCGCCGCGAGCCAGCGGCCGTCCAAACTGGGCCTCGGTATCGGCCAGTCGCTGTCGGTGGCCGACGCGATCAGCGTCGTCGCGGTCAAGTCGGCCAACGACGTCGCGGTGGCGCTGGCCGAGAAGATCGGCGGCACCGAAGCCAATTTCGCGCGGATGATGACCGCCAGGGCCCGCCAGCTCGGCATGCGCCAGACCGTCTTCGCCAATGCCAGCGGCCTGCCCAATCCGGGGCATTTCACCTCGGCGCAGGATATCGCCATCCTGTCGGCGGCGATGATCCGCAACCATCCGACCCGCTATCACTGCTTCTCGGAGCAGAGCTTCAGCTACGGCAAGCTGCGGATGGCGAACCACAACAAGCTGCTGGGCAACGTCCCCGGCGTCGATGGCATCAAGACCGGCTTCACCAACGACAGCGGCTTCACCCTCACCGCCTCGGCGGTCCGCAACGGGCATCGGCTGATCGCCGTGGTGCTCGGCTCGCCGTCGGGCTGGCAGCGCGACCGCGACATCACCTCGCTGCTCAATGCCGGCTTCACCGCGCTCGAGATCCGCAGCGCCGGCCGGTCGGAGGACATGGCCGCACTGCTCTCCAGTTCGGGCTTCGCGCTCAACCGCAGTCTGCGCCCGCTTCCGCAGATCGCCGCGCTGCAGGTCGAGGAAGGCGATACCGAATAGGGTTTCAAGTCCCTCCATCCCAGAGAGGGCACGCTCCTGCCGATGGGAGCGATATCGGGCGGGTAGCATGGACGGGCCATCGCGCCCGTCCTTTTTCGTAGGCGTTCGGCTGGCTTATTGCAGGATGAAGCGGCGGCTCGGGGTCAAGCTCGGCGTGGCCGGGCGGAGCAGGTCGTCCAGCCGCTTCTGGAGATGGACGAGCAGGTCGCGTCCTGGCTGCGCCAGCTTGCCGGCCGGCTTCGGCCGCTGCGACAGCTCGCACGCGATCGCCTGATGGCCGCTCAAGATGGCGATCACCGCCAGTCCAGCCAGAATCGACAGTCTTCCCAAGCCCAAGGCAGCCTCCCTGATGACGCCCGCGCGGGCGCGATCTCCGCGCCGCGCAGGCGTGCCAGACAAGCAATGATCGGCCAACCGCCGATAGCAGTCGACAAACGACATGCCGTCAGATGTGGAGCGGCCGTCCATAGGCGGCGAGGACGCTCTCGTGCATCGCCTCGCTGATCGTCGGATGCGGGAAGACGGTGCCCATCAGCTCGGCCTCGGTGGTCTCCAGCGTCTTGCCGATCGTGTAGCCCTGGATCATCTCGGTGACTTCGGCGCCGACCATGTGCGCGCCGAGCAGCTCGCCGGTCGCCTCGTCGAACACGGTCTTCACGAAGCCCTCCGGCTCGCCCAGCGCGATCGCCTTGCCATTGCCAATGAACGGGAATTTGCCGACCTTGACCGTGTAGCCGGCCTCCTTCGCCTTCGCTTCGGTGAGGCCGACCGACGCCACTTGCGGACGGCAATAGGTGCAGCCCGGGATGTTGCGCTTGTCCATCGCATGCGGATGCTGGCCGGCGATATGCTCGGCCGCGATCACCGCCTCGTGCATCGCCTTGTGCGCCAGCCAGGGGCCGTCGGTCACGTCGCCGATCGCATAGATGCCCGGCACGTTGGTCCGGCAATATTCGTCGGTCTTGATGTGATAGCGCTTGTCGGGCTCGACCCCGACCTCCTCCAGGCCGATATTCTCGACATTGGGGACGATGCCGACCGCGACGATGACGTGGCTATATTCCTCGGTCGTGACCTTGCCGTCCTTGTCCTTGATCTCGGCGGTCACGCCCTTGGCCGAGGGGGTGAGCTTCTGCACGCCGGTCGACGGGCGGATCTTCATCCCCTGCTTGGTGAGGGCCTTCGTCATGAAGGCGCTCACCTCCTCATCCTCCACCGGCAGGATGCGGTCGAGCATCTCGACCACCGTTACCTCGGCGCCGAAGTCGCCGTAGAAGCTCGCGAATTCGAGACCGATCGCCCCCGATCCGATCACCAGCAGCTTGGTCGGCATCTCCTTGGGCGTCATCGCGTGGCGATAGGTCCAGATCCGCTCGCCGTCCGCCTTGGCGAAGGGCAGGTCGCGGGCGCGGGCGCCGGTCGCGATGATGATGTTCTTCGCCGACAGCTCGGTCGCCTGCCCGTCCTTGGTGACCGTCAGCTTGCCCTTGTCGGTCAGCTTGCCGTCGCCGAAATGGACCGCGATCTTGTGCTTCTTCATCAGGCCGGTGACGCCCTGGTTCAACTGCTTGGCGACGCCGCGCGAGCGCTGCACCACATTCGCCAGTTCGAACCCTGGCTTCACCGCCGAAAGCCCGAACGCCTCGGCATGCTTCATGTGATGGTAGATCTCGGCCGAGCGCAGCAATGCCTTGGTGGGGATACAGCCCCAGTTGAGGCAGATGCCGCCGAGCAGCTCCCGCTCGACGATCGCGGTCTTGAGGCCGAGCTGCGCCGCGCGGATCGCCGCGACATAGCCGCCGGGGCCCGAACCGAGGACGATGAGATCGTAGGTTTCCGCCACTGCCTGCTCCTGTATTTATCCGTCGACGGCGCGCGGCCGTCCCTGTTCGTCTATCGCGACGAAGGTGATCGTCGCCTGGGTGACCCGCTCATTCTCGCTGCCGTCGCGCGACCGCCGCCAGGCGGCGACCTCGATCTTCATCGACGTCCGTCCGACCGACCTTAGATCGGCATAGACCGACACGACATCGCCGACCTTGACCGGCCGATGAAAGATCATCCCGTCGATGGCGATCGTCGCCGCACGGCCTTTGCTGTGCTGGGATGCAACGGTACCGGCGGCGAGGTCCATCATGCTGACCAGCCAGCCGCCGAAGATGTCCCCATTGGCATTGGTGTCCGCCGGCATGGCGACCACGCGTATCGCGGGGTTGCCTTCCGGCGGCAGCTCCAGGCCTGCGGCCATCAGGCCAGCATGCCGAGCGGGTTTTCGACCAGCCGCTTGAACGCCTGCATCAGCTGCGCGCCGACCGCGCCGTCGATGGCACGATGGTCGAAGCTGCCGGTGACCGACATGACCGTCGCCGTCGAGAGTGCGTCGTCGACCACATAGGGCCGCTTCTCGCCGGCGCCGACCGCCATGATCATCGCCTGGGGCGGGTTGATCACCGCGGTGAACTGCTTGATCCCGAACATGCCCATGTTCGAGATCGACGCCGTGCCGCCCTGATATTCATGCGGCTGGAGCTTGCCCTCCTTGGCGCGCTGCGCGAGGTCCTTGGCCTCGGTCGCGATCGCGGCGACGCTCTTGGTGTCGGCGCCCTTGATGATCGGGGTGATCAGGCCGCCCGGGATCGCCACCGCCACCGAGATGTCGGCCCGCTTGTACTGGATCAGCGTGTCGCCGGCGAAGGAGACGTTGCAGTCGGGCACTTCCATCAAGGCGACTGCGAGCGCCTTGATCAGCAGGTCGTTGACCGACAGCTTGACACCGCGCGCTTCGAGCGAGGCGTTGAGCTGGCCGCGCAGCTTGAGCAGCGGATCGAGCCGGATATCGACCGTCAGGAAGATGTGCGGGCTCTGCTGCATCGATTCGGTCAGCCGCCGCGCGATCACCTTGCGCATGTTCGACAGCTTGACGACCTCGTGCGGAATCTCGTCCGGACCGGCCTGCGCGGGCGCGGCGGCGGGCTTGGGCGCCGCGGCGGGAGCGGCGGCCGGTGCGGGAGTCGCGGCAGCGGCAGGCGCCGGGGCCGGAGCGGCAGCCTTCGGGGCGCCGTCGAGATCGGCCTTCACCACCCGGCCGCCGGGGCCGGTGCCGCTGACCTGGGCGAGATCGACGCCCTGTGCCTGGGCGAGACGACGCGCGAGCGGGCTCGCCTTCACCCGGTCGCCCGAGGCGGCCGGCATTGCGGCGGGCGCGGCCGGCTTGGCGGACGCCTCGGCCTTCGGAGCCGGCGCTTCGGCCTTCGGCGCGGGAGCGGGCTTCGGCTCCTCCTTGGGTGCGGCCTCGGCCTTCGGGGTGGCCTTGGGCGCCGCATCCTCGTCCTCGCCCTGGATCAGCGCGATCACCGAACCCACCTTGACGCCCTCGGTACCCTCGGCGACCACCAGCTTCGCGATGGTGCCTTCGTCGACGGCCTCGAACTCCATCGTCGCCTTGTCGGTCTCGATCTCGGCGAGGAGATCGCCGGACTTGACCGTATCGCCTTCCTTGACGAGCCATTTGGCGAGAGTACCTTCCTCCATCGTCGGAGAAAGGGCGGGCATCTTCAACTCGATCGGCATATTATATCCCCTGAAGAGGGTTTGGGGTCGATGCCGGCCCCTCATCCGCGCTCAGGATGACAAGGTCAAGGCCGGGATAGCCAGAAAGCACACCTGAGGAACCGGATTGGTTCAAAGCAAGGGGAATAAGGCAAAGTGCGTACCTATATGGTTGTCATCGACGACAATGAGGCCGCGCGCGCTGCCCTGCGCTTCGCTGCCCGGCGCGCCATAAAGACCGGCGGGTCGGTCGAGATCCTGGCGCTGGTGCCGCAGCAGGAGTTCGTCCAGTGGGGCGCGGTCCAGGCCACCTTCGAGGAGGAGGCCCGGCTGCGCGCCGAGGCGATGGTCGCCCAGGCGGCGAGCGCGCTGATCGAGGATACCGGCGTCATGCCGTCGATCACGGTGCGCCAGGGCGATCCCGTCACGGTGGTCCGCGAACTGCTGGCGGAGCAGCCGCATGTCGCGGCGCTGGTCCTCGGCGCGGCGGCGAGCGGCAATCCCGGCAAGCTGGTCAGCCACTTCGCCGGCACCGACGCCGGCCAGCTCCCCTGCCCGCTGATGATCGTGCCGGGATCGCTCGACGACGAGGCGATCGACCGGCTGAGCTGACGGCGGGATCGTCATCCCGGCGAAAGCCGGGATCTCTCTATCTTATGTTCCGACAGAAGAAAGTGAGGTTCCGGCTTTCGCCGGAATGACGGATTTCCGGCAGCTACCCCGCGATCCGGGGCCCCAGCACCGCCATCAGTTCGGCGCAGCCCACCACGTCCTGCTCGTCGAAGCGGCCCTTGATCGGGCTGTCGAGATCGAGCACGCCGATCAGCCGCCCCTCGTGGACGATCGGTACCACCAGCTCGGATGCCGAATAGGCGTCGCACGCGATATGGCCGGGAAATTCGTGGACATCCGACACGCATTGCGCGGTGCGGGTGTCCGCCGCCGTGCCGCACACGCCCTTGCCGAAGGGGATGCGAATACAGGCGGTCTTGCCCTGGAACGGCCCAAGCACCAGCTCCTGCCCGATCGCGCGGTAGAAGCCGGCCCAGTTGAGGTCGGGCAGATATTCCCAGATCAGCGCCGCGGCATTGGCCATGTTGGCGATCGCGTCGGGCTCGTCGGCAGTCAGCGCGGCGAGCGCCGCCGCCATGTCGGCATAGAGCGACGCCTTGTCGCCGTGCCGGTCGATGTCGAACATGTACATGCGGTCCATCTGGACCCGCCGCGCTTGCGCTTCAAGCGGCTTGCGATATCGTTCGCGCGGGGTTCGGGGGAGCGCGCGATGACGGCATCCTATTATCGCCTGATCCGGTGGCTGCCGGTCGCCTTCGCGGCGCATGTCGCCGAGGAATATCTGACCGGCTTTCCGGGCTATGCCGGGGAGATCAGCGGCCATGCGATGGATCTCCCGCTGTTCCTGGGCGGCAATATCGCCTTCATCGCGATCATGGCGGCCCTCGTCGGCTGGGCCGCGAGGACGCGCGGCGCGACGGCCAATTTCTGGCTGCTCGCCTGGGCGGCGGGCAACCTGTTCTGGAACTTCGTCTTCCACCTCGTCCTGGTACTGAGCTTCGACCGCAGCTCACCGGGGCTGGTGACGGGCACGCTCATCTACTTCCCGCTGTCGCTGGCACTGTGGCAGGCGACGCTGGCCGAGCGGATCGTCCGCGCGCCGATGCTGATCGGTGCGATCCTGCTGGGCGGCGCCTATATGGGCGCGGTGGCGGCGTTCAGCATCTTCCACCTCGGCGGGCTCTGAGCGCCTCCGGTCAGTCAAGCCGAGGCTTGCCCCGGCCGGCCTTCACTCCCGATCGCTTGGCCTTGCCCTCCAGCCGTCGGACCTTCGACGCATAGGTCGCCTTGGTCGGCTTGCGCTTCTTCGGTACGAAGGTCGCCTCGCGGATCAGCTCGATCAGCCGTTGGAGCGCGGCCTCGCGATTACGGGGCTGATCGCGATATTCCTGGGCTTGGATCACGATCACCCCGTCGGAGGTGAGCCGAGCCCCGGCCAGCCGCTCCAGCTTCGCCGCGACGGCGGCGGGCAGCGAGGGCGAGTTTCGCACGTCGAAGCGCAGTTCGACCGCGCTCGACACCTTGTTGACGTTTTGCCCGCCCGGCCCGCTCGCTCGCACGAATCGCTCCTCGATCTCGTCGGCGTCGATCGAGATGTGGGCGGTCACGGGAATGCGCGGCATCGGATCAGGCCGGGTCGGCGAAGCCCAGCGCGGTGAAGCGCGCCGGCAGCGGCGCCCGCGCCTCGATCGCGGGCTTGCCCTCGCGCGGCACCACGAGCGCCGCGGCATGGAGCAGCGTCACACCCGTCGGCCCGCCCTTGCCATAGACCGGATCGCCGTGGATCGGCAGGCCGATGCCGGTCGCGGCATGGACACGGATCTGGTGGGTGCGGCCGGTCGTCGGCCGGAACTCGACCAGCGCGCGGCCGTCGGCCGCCGCAACCAGCCGCCAGGCGGTGGTCGCCGGCTTGCCCTTGGGATCGCCGACCATCCGCCAGCCCTTCTCGCGGGTGGATATCTTGGCGAGCGGCAGCTCGACCAGCCCGCCCTGTTCGGCCGGTATCCCGTCGAGCACGGCAAGATAGGTCTTTTCGACCTTGCCCTCCTCGAAGGCGAGCGCGAAGCGGCGATGCGCCTTGGGGTTACGCGCGAGCAGCAGGCAGCCCGAGGTGTCGCGGTCGAGACGGTGGACCGCGCTCGGCCAGCGCTTGAAGCCGAAGGCGAGCGACTGGAGATGATTCTCCAGGCTCAGGCTGCCGTCGCGCGGCGGATCGACCGGCAGGCCGGACGGCTTGTCGATCACGATCGCTTCGCCGTCGATGAAGAGGATATGTTCGTCGAGCACGCGTCTCCCTTGCACGGGCCGGCCCCGCCTGCAAAGAGCTTCCTTGCCTTTCGGGCGCCGCGCCGCTATGCGCCCCCATCCCGTTCCGGTCATCCCTGGAGGCGGTACGGGTCTTGGAAACTCAAATGCGAACTGGAGACATGTTATGAGCGAAGTGCTCGACCTGTCGGCCGAGGCACGCGAGCGGGCTGGCAAGGGAGCCTCCCGCGCGATCCGCCGCGAAGGCCGCGTCCCCGCCGTGATCTACGGCGAAAAGCAGGAACCCGCCTCGATTCACGTCGAGGAAAAGATCCTCATGAAGCTGCTGCACACCGGCCACTTCTTCAACAGCGTGGTCATGCTCGATCTCGGCGGCAAGAAGATCCGGACCCTGCCGAAGGACGTCCAGTTCCACCCGGTCACCGATCGTCCGCTGCACGTCGACTTCCTGCGCATCGGCGAGCACACCAAGGTCAACGTCAACGTCCCCGTCCACTTCAAGGATGAGGAGCTGTCGCCGGGCCTGAAGCGTGGCGGCGTGCTGAACGTCGTCGTCCATGACCTCGGCCTGTCGGTCGACGCGGCCGAGATCCCGGAGGAGATCGTCGTCTCGCTGAAGGGCCTCGAAGTGGGCGAAAGCATCCACCTGTCGCAGATCGCCCTGCCCAAGGGCGCGGTCGCGCAGGACCAGGAAGACGTCACCATCGCGACGATCGTCGCTCCGTCGGCGCTGAAGAGCGCCGAGGGCGAGGAAACCGCCGAAGCTGGCGAGGAGGCTGCCGAGGGCTGAGCCCTTCGCGGTTTCGTGAAAGAATGGAGGCCCTGCCGACCCGTTCGGCGGGGCCTTTTCTTTCGCGGCATGGCCGACCGATCCCGGATCGTTCCGGCTTTGCTGGCATCGCGACCGTTGATTGGTTAGAGCGACCGCCATGCAGATCTGGGTCGGCCTTGGCAATCCGGGCGCGCAATATGCGATGCACCGGCACAATGTGGGTTTCATGGCGGTCGACACGATCGCCGAGGTGCATCGCTTCGATCCGTGGAAGAAGCAGTTCCAGGGTTGGTCGGCGACCGGGCGGATCGGCAACGCGAAGGTCCTGCTGCTCAAGCCCGCCACCTTCATGAACGAGAGCGGCCGATCCGTCGGTGAGGCGATGCGCTTCTTCAAGAGGGAGACCGGCGACGTCACCGTCTTCCACGACGAGCTCGACCTCCCCCCATTCAAGGTGAAGGTGAAGACCGGCGGCGGCACCGCCGGCCATAACGGCCTGCGATCGACCGAGGCGCATATCGGCAACGCGTTCCGGCGCGTCCGCATCGGCATCGGCCATCCGGGACACAAGGACCGGGTGACGGGTTATGTCCTCGGTAATTATGTCAAGGCGGAGCTCGACCCGCTCGCCGGCATGCTGGGCGCGATCGCGTCCGAGGCGGACTGGTTGGCTGCGGGCGACGACGCCCGTTTCATGAGCGAGATCGCGTTGCGGCTCGCCGACTGACGGAGGCTGTCATGCAGGTCACTCCCTTTCTGATGTTCCAGGGCGATGCGGAGGCGGCGATCGACTTCTACCGCGGCATCTTCCCTGATTTCGAAGTGGTCGAGCTGACCCGCTGGGGTGCGGAGGGGCCCGGCAAGGAAGGCTCGATCTATCAGGCGAGCCTCTCGATCGCCGGCCAGACGGTCCGCTGCTTCGACAGCCCGCCGGTCCACGACTTCGGCTTCACGCCTTCCTTCTCCTTCTTCATCGACTGCGACGACGAAGCGCAGATCGAGACGCTCTGGGCTGGGTTGTCCGACGGCGGCAAGGCGCTGATGGGGATCGGCGACCATGGCTTCAGCCGCCGCTTCGGCTGGGTCCAGGACCGCTTCGGAATCTCCTGGCAGCTCAATCTGCCCTGACGGGCTGACGCCGGGCCCTTCCCGCAGTACAAGACTTCCCTGGGGAAAGTATCGCGTTCGGAGGAATAGCGTGAGGGGCCGTCTGTTGTCTGCCGCGGCGGGGGCCGCGCTTCTGATGTCGTCGCCGCCGGTCGCGGCCACCGGGGCCGATCCCGTGGCAGCCGCCGCGAAGATCGACATATCCGCCGATCCCGGCGGCGCGGTGGTCGCCTGGCGCGCCGCGCTCGCCGCGACGCCGCAGGGCAGCGCGCGACGGCCCCATGTCCTCGTCAACCTCGGCGCCGCGCTGGTCGGCGCCTCGCGCAGCGATGAGGCGCTGCCGATCCTGACCGAAGCGCAGCGGACGCCCGGCGCCACCCCGGCCGACAAAGCGCGCATCGCGACGATGCGGGGCTCCGCGCTGGCCGATCTCAACAAGCTCGACGAAGCGAAAGCATCGCTCCGCTCGGCGATCGCGCAATGGCACGCGATCCGACCGCAGGGCAGCCCGGAGGAGGCAAGCGCGACGAACACGCTCGCCACCATCTATTTCGCCGAGGGCGACCTCGACACCGCCGAACGGATCGGCCGGGAGTCGATCGACCTCTATCGCAAGGTAGCGGCGCCCGAGGATGCCGAGTTGGTCGGATCGATCGGCAACATGTCGACCATCACCCTCCAGCAGCGCAAGCTGGAGGCGAGCGAAGCCTATGCGCGCGAAGCGATGACGATCGCGGCGCGCGTCCTGCCCGAGGATCATCCGACCGCGATCGTCGCGCTCACCAACTGGGTGGCGGTGCTCGCGGCGCAGAACCGGCGCGCGGAATCGGTCGACATATTGAAGCGGATCGCGGCGCTGCGCGAGAAGCGCTTCGGGCCCGACTATCCGCCGCTGGCGATCAGCTACAACAACCTCGCCCGCAACCTGATGTTCCTCGGCCGCGCCGCCGAGGGCGAGCCCTATGCCCGCCGGGCCGTGGCGATCGGGGAGAGGACCCGCGACCCGACCGACCAGGCGCTGGCCGCCTTTCGCGATAATCTCGCCGACCAGCTCGTCGATCTCGGCCGTGAGGAGGAATCGGTCGCGATCCGCCGCCAGGCGATCGCCGGGCTCGGCCAGGGCAACCAGCAGCGGGCGATGCGCATCCGCAGTTCGCTGGGCAAGACCCTGCTCCACATGGGCGACGATGCCGACGCGTCGGAACAGTTCGCCACAGTCGACGCCTGGCAGGCAAAGACGCTGCCCGAAACCCATCCCGACCGGATCGAGAATGCCGGCTATCGCGCGCTGCTCGCCGCCCGCCTCCGCCAGCCCGGCGCCGACGCCGCCCTCGTCCGCATCCTGACCGTCACCGAGCGCGAGCTGTTCGCCAACGCCGATCCCGACCGGCGCAGCAGCTTCGTCGCCGATCATCTCGGCCGGCTGCTGGAGGCGAGCTGGCTGGTCGGCGATCGGCCAGCGGGCTTCCGCGTCGCCCAGCTCATGGCGCTCGACGACGCCGGCCGCGCGATCGTCGCCGTCTCCGCCCGCGCTGCCGCGCGCGACGGTGCCGCCACGCTAGTCCGCAAGCGACAGGATCTGCTCGCCCAGCGCGACATGCTGACCCAGGCGGCGCTGCGTGCTTATGGCAAGGGCAACGCCGATTATCGCGACGCCACCGCCGAGGTCGGTAAGGTCGACAGCGAGCTGGCCGCGACCGAGGCCGCGCTCACCGCCGCCCAGCCCGACTATGCCGCCCTCACCCGTTTCGCCGCGCTCGACGAAACGGCGGTGGCGCAACGGCTCGGCCGGCGACAGGCGCTGGTGATGCCCGTCCCGTTCGCCGGCGGCGCGCTGACCTTCGTGGTGCGGCCGGACGGCGGTGCCTGGGCGCGGTCTCCCGAAGGCGCGACGACCTCGGCCGATGCGGCCGCCCTACGCGCCTCACTCGGCCTCGAACGGGCGACGCGCGGCGCGCTGGCCGACGCGTCGGGCGAACAGCCCCGCTTCGATCGCACGCTCGCCCACCGCGTCTATCGCGACATCGTTCCCGCCGGACTCGACGCCGCGCTGAAAGGCGCGACCGACTGGATCCTCGCCCCCGGCGGCGGCTTCACCAAGCTACCCTTCGCGGTGCTGGTGACCGACGCGCCCAGGGGCCGCGACGACGATCCTGCCGCCTTGCGCGCCACCCCCTGGCTGATCCGCAAGGCGGCGCTGATGCAGGTTCCCGCGATCGCTGGCATCGGCGAGAACGACGCCGCCGCCAAGGTTGGCGACCGCTTCGTCGGCATCGGCGCGCCACTGCTCGGCGGCAAGGCCGCGCCGGGCGATCTGCACAGCTTCTATCGCGGTGGCGCGGTCGATCGCGACGCCCTCGCCGCGCTCGCCCCGCTTCCCCAGGCCGAGCGCGAGCTACGCCGGATGCAGGACGCGCTCGGTCTCCAGCCCAGCCTGCTGGTCGGCGCCGCCGCGACCGAAAGCGCGGTCAAGGCCGAGGACCTCAAGCGGGTCCGCGTCCTTGCCTTCGCCACCCATGGCCTCGTCGGCGGCGCCGTCGACAAGGTATCGGAACCGGGCCTCGTCCTCACCCCGCCCGCCAAGCCCGACGCCAACGACGACGGCCTGCTCACCGCGTCCGAGATCGCCGGGCTCGACATCGACGCCGACTGGGTCGTGCTGTCCGCCTGCGACACGGCGGCCGGCCAGAGCCCCACCGCCCCTGCCCTGTCCGGCCTCGCCCGTGCCTTCCTCTATGCCGGGGCGCGATCGTTGCTGGTCAGCCATTGGGCGGTGCGCGACGACGTCGCTGCGCGATTGACCGTCGAGACCGCCTCGCGCGCCGCCAAGGGCGAGCCCCGGCCACAGGCGCTGCGCAAGGCGATGCTGCGGCTGATCGCCGACCCGAAGGTGACGGACGGCGCCGATCCCTCGGTCTGGGCCCCCTTCATCCTGGTCGCCCGCTAGAGCGGTTCGCGATCCGATCGCATGCGGACCGGCCGCTCTAGATCATTGTTTTACCGCGATTTCCGAGTCGGCAGATGGTTCCATCTGCCTAGAAATCGCTCTAAAGGAAAAACGGCGCCAGGCTACCAGACCTGACGCCGTCTCCCGCGGGTGCCGGGCGGTGGGAATGGCCGGCGCCCGAAGTCCTT
Source organism: Rhizorhabdus histidinilytica (assembly GCF_900167915.1). GTDB lineage: Bacteria > Pseudomonadota > Alphaproteobacteria > Sphingomonadales > Sphingomonadaceae > Rhizorhabdus > Rhizorhabdus histidinilytica. Next base: position 504,381 of record NZ_FUYM01000003.1, read on the forward strand.
ATTTGCCGAACGCCGCCGCGCCGGTGACGGTCGGGCCGCCGCCCGGAGCATTGACCGAGTAGCTGATCCCGAGATGGCTCGCCCCAGGCCCGGCAAGGAAGCCGCGAATGTCGGCCTGGCAGCTCGAGGCCGGGCAGACCGGTCCCCCCGGCGCGACGTTCAGGCTGTTGGCGAAGAAGCTCATGTCCGGCTGGACCGAGATCTGGCTCTGCGCCGGATCGGTGATGCCGCCGCTGGTGTTGACCTGATAGACGAAGCCGCCAATCGCGACGTCGAGGTCCAGGCCGACTTTGGGCGTCGTGCCGAAGGCCACCGCCGCGCTGCCGCTGAGCGTGCCAGGATCGCGCGAACCGTCGCTGATCGTCGGCTTGGTTGCCCCGACCAGCGCATAGGTAGCGGTGCCGCTGGTCGGCAGGTTCGTCGCCGGCGCCCCATAGACGAGGTGAAGACCCTGCTTGTCGCTGCGGCTGACCGGCGGATTGCCGAAATATTTGCCGGCGGTGGAGCCGCCCGCCCAACGGGTCCAGCCGATCACGCCCGCAACGCTGCCGCTCTCGAAACCGTTGTTGGTTCCGATCTCCGGCGATTCCCCATCGGGATTGGTCGTCCAGACATATTTGAGCAGCTTGCCGCCGTCGCCGGTCGTGACCGTCGTCTTGTCGCGCGAATCGATGCCGATCACGTCACCGGCATAAGCGATCATCTGTCCGGTCGTCCCGTCGCCCGTGACCGGCGTGGTCGGTGTCGTCGGGCCGGTCGGCGTGGTCGGGATGGTGGGCAGCACCAGCGTCAGGTTGGCGAGCAGCGGCGCGATCGCGTCGAAGGTGCCTGTCGTCGCCAGCAGGTTCAGCGCGTCGCGGATCAGCTGGATCGTCGGGGCCGGCACGCCCGCGAACAGTCCGTTGTCGATCGCCAGGTTGATATATTGGCGGATCAGATCGACGGTGATCCCGCTGAACCCGTTCGGATTGCCGCCGCCCTTGAGGAAGGTGATATAGGCCTGCAGCGCGGCCGCATAGTCGGGCAGCACCACTGGGCCGGTGCCGGGGCCCGTCCCCGGATTGGAGCCGCCGGGCGGCACGAATACGCCTGTGCCGCCATTGGCGAGATATTGCGCATAGGCGTCGAACACTGACCGGTTCGCCTGCGCGATCGCGTCAACAAGGCCGCTCGATTGCAGGAAGGCGAAATAGGCGTTGATCACGTCCTGGGTCGCGCCGGTGAAATTGGCCGGAGCGCCGCCACCCTTGATGAAGTCGATATAGGCGTTGACGACGTCGAGATAGCTCCTGGTGAAGTCGGTCGCGGCGCCGCCGGAGGACAGGAAGTCGAGATAGGCGTCGGCCAGCGCCCGGTTCTGCGCCGAAAGGCCCTGCAGCGCCCCTGTCGAGGAGAGATAGGCGAGATAGCTGTTCACTGCCGCCTGGTTCGCCCCGGTAAAGCTCGCCGGGGAGGCGCCGGTGCGCAGCAGGTCGATATACTGGTTGATCAGCGCGGCATAGGTCGCCTTGAACTGGTCGCCCGCACCGCCGTTCGCCAGATAGGCGAGATAGGTCTGGATGATGCCGGGCTCGGCCCCCGCGAACAGTTGCCCGCCATAGGCCGACTGAAGCTGCGCCGCGAAGTCGACCAGGGTCGCGACGTCGTCGGCCGGGAAGGCCGGAACGGCCGGATTGGTCGCCGAGGCCTCGACGTTGCGCGCCGCCTGCACGACGTCGCCCGACGCGCCGACCGCCGCCAGCGCCTCGCCCAGGTTGACGGGCACGCCGGCGGCGGCCGCCCGCGCGGTGTCGCCGGCCGGCTCGATCGCGTCGCTCCCCGCCGTCCGCGACGCGGCCGGGGCGGGATCGGCCCGGTTGGCGAAGATGCGCGAGGTGCCGCTTCCGGCCTGTCCCTGCCAGGCCGAACCGCGGGTGTAGACCCTGGTCTGCCCGTCAGCCTGGATCGAGACGTTGCCGCCCAGCGCATGACCGGTGAAGCCGTCACCGGTGACGGTGAAGGAACCCGAAGGCGATACGCCGCTCAACCGCGCGGTGGCGCCGCCCGGGAGGCGGACGCTGGTCGTCGAATCGCCCGATCGCGTCGCGACGGTGACGCTGCCCGCGAGCACGGTGACGTCGTCGCCGTCGACCCGAACCGCGCCGCCGCCGACCAGGGAGACGATGCTGCCATTGTCGGTCATGATCTGGGTGGTACCGCCGCTGGTGCGGACCTCCTGCCCCGCCGCCAGCGTCGCGCCGGCGAGGGCGGGATCGTCGGAGAAGAGCAGCTTGCCCGCCATGGCGGGGGTGGCGAGGCCGGCGATCGACGCCGAGGCGAGGAGCCCGAGCGAGAGCCGGGCGAAGAAGGTGGTGCTGGTCATGTTCAATTCCCCCGGAACTCGAAGCGGACGCCGAGGCTGGCGGTCCAACGCTTGAAGTCGTACAGCGCTATATTGCTGAAATTACGCGTGTAAGTGACACGCGGGCGGAGGTAGACCGATCCGGTCAGCAGATATTTGAGGCCGATCGAGGCGTCGATCTGCTCGTCCTTGCGCTTCTTGAGGAACAGCGGATCGGCGTCGTCGTAGCGGCGCAGCTCGCCCGAGATGCCGCCGACGACGTTCAGCCCCGGCGAGATCGAATATTCGAAGCCGAGATTGGCGTTGACGAAGCCGTTGGAGAACTGGTCGCCGGCGTTGCGCCGCGCCTCCTCCTTGCCACCCGACACGCTGGCGACGAAGATGCGGTCGGCATAGGAGACCGCCAGCGCATAGCGATCGGCGTCGCGCAGCGGGTCCCGGTCATAGTCGAAGCGGTAGAGCTGCGCGCCGACGCTGAGCGCCGCGCCGTTGCCCATCAGGTGGGTGTACTGGCCGATCGCGCCATAGGCGGTGCGATAGCCGTCATGGCCCAGCCAGAATTTCTGGGCCTGCCCCGACAGCGACAGCACGTCGCGGCTGGCGAAGCTGTAGGAGCCGCCGACCGTGCCGGTCAGGCTGGCCTGATCGAAGGTGCGGTCGCCGATATTGTCGCGCCAGGTGCCGAGCAGGCTGCCGAACACGCGCATCTGCCGGCTGGCCGGGGTGGCGACGCTGACGCCGCCCTGCAGGTCGTAATATTGCTTGTCGATCCGCCGCGCAGCGCCACCCAGCGTGCCAGGGCCGAGGCCCGCGAACAGCGGGATAGTGATCGACGAGAGGTTGGTCGCGCTGTTGATGTTGCTGTCATGGCCGGCCGAGGCGTCGATGAAGCCCGACACGTCGGTGCTCCCGCCGGCGACCTCCCGGTCGAAGCGGCGGACGATGCCGTCGAAGCGCTGCCGCACCGGATCGGGCAGGGTCGGGTCCTGGACGACGGTGTTGAACTGGGCGCGCGCGGTGTCGACGTCGCCGCCCAGCGCATAGGCGCGGGCCAGCTCGGCGCGGGCCTGGCTGTTGCCGGGCTGGACCGACAGCACGCGCTGGAAGGCGAGGATCGCCTCGCCCGCGCGGCCGCTGTCGGCGGCGGCGAGGCCCAGCGCATAGTCATAGTCCGGGTCGCCAGCGCGGGTTCCGACGAGCGGCGCCAGCATGTCGTAGGCCTGCGCGGCCTTGCCCTGTTGCTGAAGGGCGAGCGCACCCTTCACGGTTTCGTCCATGGCCGCCGACGCCGGCGCGCAGGCCAGCGCGGCCGCCATCGCCGCGGCGGCGGAAAAGCAGATGCTACGTGTCACGATATCTCCCCTGTTACCCCGGCGCAGGCTCTGCCACGGACCGCCCGATTTGCTCCCTGACGTTTCCTGACATGCGCTGGCGGCGGCCCGTGCGCGCGCCTATGGAGAGGGAGTGATGCGAATGCGCTTCCTCCTCGCCGCGCTCGCGGGGGCGCTGCTCTCGGCCGCTCCGGCCGCTGCCGAGACGCGCGCGGTGCTGGTCGGCGTCTCGCATTTCTCCGATCCGCGCCTCGCCGTCTTCGCTCTTCCCGGCGCGGCGCACGACGTCGATCGAATGGCCGGAGCGCTCGCGACGCTGGGTGTCGACCGCGCGGCGCTGACGATGCTGACCGGCGACGGCGCCACCCTCGCCGCGATCCGCGCGGCGCTCGACCGGCTCGCCGCCGCATCGGCCGCCGGCGACCGCGCGGTCATCTTCCTGTCGGGCCACGGCACCCAGGCGCCCGCCAGGGCCGCCGACCCGATCGAGCCCGACGGAAAGGACGAGCTGTTCCTTGCCGCGGATGCCGGCGCCTGGGACCCGCGCAGCCGAACGGTACCCGGCGCGCTGGTCGACGACGAGATCGGCCGTCGTGTCGGCGAGCTACGCGCGCGCGGCGTCGACGTGTGGATGGTGATCGACAGTTGCACCGGCGGCGGGCTGCTGCGCGGTTCGGGAACGCCCAAGGCGATTCCGCCCTCCCGGCTCGGCATCCCGGCCGGCGCTCCCTTGCGCGGGGCGGTTGATCCCTCGGGCTTCGTCGACGGCGGACTGGCAGGTGGCGGGCGGCTGGTCGCCTTCGCCGCCGCCGGTCCCGGTGCAATCGCCTGGGACGACGGCGACGGCGGCGCCTTCACCAAGGCGTTGGCCCGCGCAATCGCCCCCGACCGCCCCGCCAGCTTCGCTGCGCTCGCCGCCGGGATCAGCGGCAGCCCGCGCCGGGGCGGAACGATCGGCGCCTTCTGGACGGCGGGCGACCTGTCGGCGCCGCTACTGTTCGACGGGCGATCGCCCGACATGGTCGACTTCGCCCGCGCGCTGCCGCCGCTGCCCTTCGCCACCGCGCTGGCGATCGATCGAGCCGGAGCGTGCAAGGCGGACGGCGGCAATCGGCCGCGGTCGGACGATGGCGGCGACCTCACCCTTCTTCTGCATTGCGACCATGTCCGCGTCGACATGGCCGAGCCGCCACAACCGCTGCGCATCGAGGCCTGGTATCGCGACGCGGCAGGCGGCTACACCAGCCTCGCTCCGCCACTCGGCCTGATCGTCGCGCCGGGCCGCTGGGCCAATGTCGGCTTCACCTTCGTCACCCGCGATCCCGGCACCGGCCGCGAACTGCCCAAGGGCGAGGAGACGCTGGTGCTGATCGCGCGCGACACGGACGGCAAGGCGATCGGCGCGCGGCTGCTGCGGTTCCGGGCCGCCTGATCGCGGCTCTCAATGCGGCAGGATGATCCCCAGCTCGCGTTCGATCTCGCCGCGCGCCAGCAGGCCCGACTGCTCGACGCCCTTGGCGATGATCAGCAGGATCACCTGCTCGGGCGCGGAGACAAGCGTCGGGAAATGGCCGTGCAGGCTCTCGTCGAGCGCGCGGGCGAAGATCGATATGCGGTCGCGCAGGGTCATCTCGGCGGGCAGGGCCACCGAGCGGCTGAAGGCACACCAGCGCTGCGCCGTGAACAGGATCGCAGCGTCGATCGTCGCCGATGCATCATCATCGCGCGATCGGGTTTTTCTGCGAAAGGGCCACATGACGGGCCGAGCATGACATGGTTCGAAGACCCAGATGGTGATCCAGTTCACAACCCGGATCGGCGCCCTCCGGTCAGTTGCTGAGCACCACCACCCGCGTCGGCACCCGACCGGCATTGCCGAGGATCACCCGATAGTCGGCAGCGCGCGGCGGCGACCAGCGGCAAAGCGGATAATAAGCATTGCCGCGTTCGTCGCAGACGGTGCGCCCGCGCCGGTCGGCGACGCTCAGGTGCAGGTCGGCGTCGCCATCGCCGATCGCCGAGACGAAGGCCGGCTCGGCCGCGCGCGTCCGCACCGTCCAGCCGACGCTCTCGCCGGCCGGCAGCATCTGCCGGAACTGGAGCGGCCCACTGCCCCAGCTTCCGCCGACGATGCCCTTGGGCCGCGCCAGGGCCAACGCCTCCGCCTCGGCGGCGACGGCGGCGTCGCCAGGTGCCATCAGCCGCGCCTCTTCCGCCAGCGCGACGGCGATCGGCGACCGATCGGGCAGCCCGGCCCGCGCGACCAGCCGCCCGTCCCTGACCTCCGCCTCGCGCAGGCCGCTCGCTGCGACGATGCGTGCCGCGACAAGCATCTCGCGTGCGTCGCCGGTGCGCCGCGCATGATCGGCCAGCTTGAGGCCGAGTGCCGCGTCCTCGATCGCCGACGGCGCGGCGGCGCCGATCAGCAGCAAGACGGCAAGGATGCTCAGGCGCTTCATGGTTCCGGTCTATAATGGCCGCGCCCGGCAGGCCAGCACGTTGGCCTGAATTTATCTGACGGCCCGAAGCGTCCCGCTTTCCTTTCCACGGCGGGCTGGCATGATGACGCCATGGGGCAAGAAGACGATATCATGATCGAGCAGAGCTTCCGCAGCCTGTTCCTGGGCCGATCGGCGCTGATCCTGGAGGACGAGACCGAAGTCGCCGAACTGCTGGCGACCGCGCTCGGCCGCGCCGGCTTCGCGCGGGTCGACGTGGTCGCCACCGGCACCGACGCGGTCGACCGGGCGAGCGCGGACCCGTTCGACGTGCTGATCCTCGACCGGCAGACGCCCGAGCTCGACGGGCTCGGCGCGCTCGGGCGGATCCGTTCCGAAGGCGGCCGATCGACCCGCGCCCCGGCGCTGTTCCTGACCGCACTGGGATCGGAGCGGCACCGGATCGAGGGGCTGGCGGGCGGCGGCGACGATTATGCGGTCAAGCCGCTGTCGGAGATCGAATTGCTCGCCCGGCTCGCCGCGCTGCTGCGGCGGCGCGAATGGGACGGTGCATCGCCGGCGGGGACAGAGCTGGTCTGCGGCCCGCTCAGGATCGACGCGGGGACGATGACGGCGTCGCTGTGCGGCACCCTGCTCGACCTGACGGCGCGGGAATTCTCGATCCTGTCGCTGCTCGCGCGCAATATCGGTCTGCCGGTGACGCGGTCGATGCTCTGGTCGGTCTGCTGGTCGACCTATAATTTCGTGCCGGCCAATTTCGCCAACACGATCGACGTTCACGTCTCCCGCCTGCGCCGCAAGCTCGAGGCGGCGGGCACCGATCTCCCCGCCAGTCTCAGCCCGCTGATCGTCGCGGTGCGGAGCCAGGGCCTGATGCTGCGGCGGCTGGACGGGCCCGCTTGAGACCATTGCATCTTTCCGCCAAGACGGCGCTGCTGCTGGGCTTCTTCTCGGTGCTGGCGCTGGCGCTCAGCATGCTTGGTCTCGCCATGGTCGACCGGGACGCCCGCCGCATCACGGCCGCCGAGGCCGCGCAACGCGATTTCGAGGCCCTCGACGAGAAGCTCCCCGGGGTGATGGGCAGCCCGGCCGCCCAGCCGCTGCTCGCCTCGGCGGTCGGCGAGATCGGCCAATATGCCGGCCGCACGGGGCAGCCCCGCATCGCCTTGTTCCGCGATTCCGACGGTCGGGTCCAGGGCACCTGGGCGCGCTGGCCCGACGCGGTGCGTCCGTGGCGCGAGGGCTATGTCGCCGCCCGCGCGCCCGACGGCCGTGGCGAACTGATTGGCGTCGAGCGGCGACTGCCCGGCGGCGCGGCGTTGCTGATCGCGCGGCCGGTCGCCTCGGCCAGCGCGCTGCGCCGATCGCTGGGGCTGTGGGGTGGCGGCATCGTGCTGGTGCTGATGGGGCTGTCGATCGCAACCGCGCTGATCGTCGGCGGGCAGACCGCGGCGCGCATCCGCCGCCTCAACCGGGTCTGCGACCGGGTGGGCGAGGGCGACGTCAAGGCGCGGATCGCCGATCCCGGACCGCCCGACGAGATCGGCGTCCTCGCCCGCCACATGAACGGCATGCTCGGTGAGCTCGAACGCCGCATCCACGGCCTGCGCGCGGCGTCGGACCATATCGCCCACGACCTGCGCACCCCGCTCGCCCGGGTGCGCGCGCGGCTGTCGACGATGGAGGATGCCGCCGATCCGGAGATCGCGAGGCAGGCGGCGCGCGCGGCGGCGGAGCTTGACCGGCTGATGGCCGCGTTCAATGCGCTGCTCGAACTGCGCGAGATCGAATCCGACGTCCGTTCACCGCCCGTGCCGTTCGACATCGCCGCCGCGGTCGAGGATGCGGTCGACCTCTACGAGGCCGTCGCCGAGGACCAGAAGCAGGTGCGGATCACCCGCACCGTCGCCGCCGCCGCGTTCGTCGGCGATCGCGAGCTGGTGATCCGGGCGCTCGCCAACCTGATCGAGAATGCGCTGAAGGTGTCGCCGCCGGGCGCGACCATCGCCGTCGAGGCGCAGGACGCGCGCCGCGACGGCGAGCCGGCGCTCGAGCTGGCCGTCACTGACGAAGGACCGGGCTTTCCCGAGCAGGAGGAGCCGGTCCAGCCCCGCTCGACGCTCGGCGGCCATGGCCTCGGCCTCGTCATCGTCCGCGCCATCGCCGAACGCCATCGCGGCGAGGTCCGCGTCGAGAACGGCACGCGCGGGGCGCGGGTCACGCTGCTGCTGCGCACGCCGCGCCTGCTGGCCGGTTGAGCCACGGCTTGCGGCCATCCCCTCCATTGCCATAGCAGTGGTCCGGTGCACTTTGGGGGGCGTCGGACGTGAGAGCGGAAAGCCGTTCGCTATACTGGCTCGGCGCGATCTGGCTGGCCGGGCTGATCCTGTCCGGCCGGGCGCCTTATGACAGGGCGACCTGGTGGATGGAGGTGGCGCCCGTGCTGATCGCCTGGCCGATCCTGTTCGCCATCCGCCATCGCTTCCGGTTCACGCCGCTCGCACTGGGCCTGATCGGCTTTCACGGCCTCGTGCTGATGCTCGGCGGCGCCTACACCTACGCGCGCGTGCCGATCGGCTTCGCGGTGCAGGATTGGCTGGGGCTCGCGCGCAATCCCTATGATCGTTTCGGGCATCTGATGCAGGGCTTCGTTCCCGCGATCGTCATCCGCGAAATCTTCGTCCGCGGAGCCGTCCTTCGCGCAAGGAACCTGCTGACACCGATCGTGCTGCTGATCTGTCTGGCGATCAGCGCCCTGTACGAACTGATCGAGTTCGCGGCGGCAGTCGCGCTCGGCCAGGGTGCCGACGCCTTTCTCGGGACCCAGGGCGATCCCTGGGATACGCAGTGGGACATGCTGATGTGTCTGCTCGGCGCCGCCATCGCCCTGACGACGCTGGGCCGTTGGCATGATCGGATGTGTCGAGACCGTTCGTTTATCGGAGGTTCAGCTACGCCGGATTAGCTTCCGCGCCATCGACTTTACGAATGGAGGGATACCATGCGTCTTGTCCGAACCGCGATCATCGCCGGCGTGGCGACCGCGGCTCTTGCCGGAGCGGCCTTCGCCGCCGGCGACGACAACAAGGTCATGCTGATCGCAATGCCCGACGGCTCGGTCCAGCACGTCCGCTATCAGGGCAGTGTCGCCCCGCAGGTCGTCCTGGTCGCGGCCCCGGCCCCCGTCAGCCTGTTCGATGCCGCCTTCGGCCCCGATTCGGCCTTTGCCGAGATGGAGCGCATCTCGGCGATGATGGAAGCCCGTACCCAGGCCATGATGCAGCAGGCTGCGGCGATGCGGGCGCAGATGCCTGCGACGCCCGCCGAACGCGGCCCCGGCATCGTCATGACCAACGCGCAGGGCCAGCCGGTCGGCGTGATGCACTACAGCTTCGTGTCGAGCACGACATCGGCCGATGGCTGCACCCGGACGGTCAGCTACAGCTCGGACGGCGCGCCCGCCGCCGGCCAGGGGGCCGATCAGCCCCGCGTGATCAGGACCAGCTCGGGAAGCTGTGGCTCGGCCGCCCCCGCGCCCAGCTCCGTGACGCCGACCGGCACCGCCCCCAAGGCGAAGCCCGCCCCGAAGATCATCCCGGTCAGCGTGCCCGCCGAGCTGAAGGCCTTCACGCCGTCCCGGACCTGATCCGGCCGGATCGGATGCACAGGAAGGGCCCCGGAGGATGCTCCGGGGCCCTTCTGCTTTTTGCGGCATGCACTGGCCTTTGCCCGCCGCACCGGCTATCGGGCGCGCATCCGAACAAGGCTTGAGAGATTATGGGTTTTCGCTGTGGCATCGTGGGGCTTCCGAACGTCGGCAAGTCCACCCTCTTCAACGCACTGACCGAGACCGCCGCGGCGCAGGCGGCCAACTATCCCTTCTGCACGATCGAGCCGAACATCGGCCAGGTCGCGGTGCCCGATCCGCGCCTCTATGAGATCGCGAAGATCGGCGGATCGGCGAAGATCATCGAGACGCAGCTCGCCTTCGTCGACATCGCCGGGCTGGTGCGCGGCGCGTCGAAGGGCGAAGGGCTGGGCAACCAGTTCCTCGCCAACATCCGCGAGGTCGACGCGATCGTCCATGTGCTGCGCTGCTTCGAGGACGGCGACGTCACCCATGTCGAAGGCAAGGTCGACCCGATCGCCGACGCCGAGACGGTCGAGACCGAGCTGATGCTGTCCGACCTCGAAAGCCTCGAGAAGCGCGTTCCCGCCTTCGCCAAGAAGGCGGCGCAGGGGGATAAGGAGGCCAAGGCCGCCGCATCGGTGCTCGGCCAGGCGCTCGACCTGTTGCGCGACGGCAAGCCCGCCCGGCTGACCCAGCCGAAGGACGACGACGAGGCGCGCATCTTCACCCAGGCGCAGCTCCTCACCTCCAAGCCGGTTCTTTACGTCTGCAACGTCGATGAGGGCGCGGCGGCGGATGGCAACGAACTGTCGGCGCGCGTGTTCGAGAAGGCGAAGGCCGAAGGCGCCAAGGCGGTGATCGTCTCGGCCGCGATCGAGGCCGAGATCGTCACGCTCGACCCCGCCGACCGCGCCGATTTCCTGTCCGACCTCGGCCTCAAGGAAACCGGCCTCGCCCGCGTGATCCGCGCCGGCTACGAGCTGCTCGACCTGATCACCTTCTTCACCGTCGGCCCGAAGGAAGCGCGCGCCTGGACGGTCGAGAAGGGATCGAAGGCGCCGCAGGCCGCGGGCGTGATCCACAGCGACTTCGAGCGCGGCTTCATCCGCGCCGAGACGATGGCCTATAACGACTATGTCACGCTGGGCGGCGAGGCCGCCGCACGCGAGGCGGGCAAGCTCCGGTCGGAAGGCAAGGACTATGTCGTCCACGACGGCGACATCATGCTGTTCCGCTTCAATGTATAGACATTAGACAAAAATCCGTCATGCCGGCGGAGGCCGGGATGACGCGAAAGCAGGAATGACCGGATGCGCTATTTCGAGGATTATCAGGAAGGCCAGGTCGAGCGCTTCGGCGCCTATCCGGTGACGCGCGAGGAGGTGATCGACTTCGCCTCCAGATATGATCCGCAACCCTTCCACCTCGACGACGAAGCCGCCGCGCAGAGCCCGATCTTCGGCCGGCTGGCGGCCAGCGGCTGGCATAGCTGCGCGATGGTGATGCGCATCCTGACCGACCATTGGACCGAGGACGGCTATTTCTCGCTCGGCGGGACCGGGGTCGACGAGCTGCGCTGGACCAAGCCCGTCTATCCCGGCGACACGCTGAGCGTCGAGGCCGAGGTGCTGTCGAAGAGCACGCCACGCTCGCGCCCGACGATGGGCTTCGTCACCTTCCGGCTGACCGTGTTCAACCAGGACGGCGACGTCGTCATGACGCTGAAAGTCACCAACATCCAGCATCGCCGCCCGACCTGAAGCTGGCCCCTACCTGCCGATCCGCGCGATGATGGCATTCACGCCCGCGCTGATCCCACCGGCCATGTCGCTCTTCTGAAAGCGCGGCAGGATCGTGTCGCGGATGATCGTCGCACAGAGCGGATCGCTTAGTGGTTTCTCCAAGCCGTAGCCCACCTCGATCCGCACCTTCCGCTCATTCGGTGCGACGATGAGCAGTACGCCGTCATCGATGCCCTTGCGGCCGATCCCCCAACTACGCCCGACACGAATCCCGAAATCCTCGATCCGCTGACCGCGCAGGCTGGGCACGGTCAGCACAACAAACTGATGGCCTGTGGCCGCCTCCAACCGGGCGAGCCGCTGATCAATGTCGCGAGCGACGGCAGGCGGCAGCAACCGAGCCTCGTCAGTCACCCGCCCCGTGAGCACCGGCAGCGGCGGCCCCGCCTCCCACCAATGGGCCGCTGGCGCGAGCCCGGGGGCCGCGACCAGGAGCAGCGCAGCAAGCGAGAAGGCGAGCTGTCTCATCCAAACAACCGGGGCAGCAGCGTCGCCAGCCGTCGCTTGGTCGCGGGAGGCCAGGCCAAGGGTGCCGTGATCACCGCGCCGTCGAGCGCATGGTCGCAGCCCTGAGGACAGTGGATGCCGCCCCATGTGCCGGCGGCGACCGCTTCCACCAGCGCCTGGGCGCGGGCGACGTTGGCCTCCATGATCGCGATCACCGAAGCGACATCGACATGAATGTCCGACCAGGCGTCATCGTCGGTCACCATCGCGACGCTGGCGTAGCAAAGCTCGGCCTCGCGGGCGAGGCGCGCCTCGGGCAGGCCGGTCATGCCGACCACATCGCACCCCCAGCTCCTGTGCAGCAGCGATTCGGCGCGGGTCGAAAATTGCGGCCCCTCGATCACCAGCATCGTGCCGCCGATCCGGTGCAGCCCGCCTTCCTCCGCCAGCGCGGCGGCCACGACCGCGCCGAGACGGGTACAGGTCGGGTGGCCAAACGCAGCGTGCGCGACGATGCCGTCTCCGAAGAAGCTACGCCCGCCGCGGGTGGTGCGATCGACATATTGATCGACGAGGACGAAGCTGCCTGGCGGCACGTCCGCATGGAAGCCACCGACCGCCGACACCGCCAATATCTCGGTGCAGCCCGCCGCCTTCAGCGCGGCGATGTTGGCACGGTAGTTGACCTCGTGCGGGGCAATGCGGTGGCCGCGGCCGTGGCGCGGCAGGAACGCCACCTCGCGGCCGGCGATCGTGCCGAGCAGCAGCGAGTCCGATGGCGCGCCCCAGGCCGTGTCGACCGCGATCCATTCGCCATCCGACAATGCCGGCATCCGATAGAGCCCGCTGCCGCCGATCAGGCCGAGACGATTGCTAGTCATGCGCTGACTGTCCCCTCTTTGCCGACGATCCATAAGGAAAGGGCCGCCCGGTCGCCCGGACGGCCCTTTCCGTTGATCGAACCGGTCTGGCTCAGTGTTTGATGCCCGCCCAGATGTTCCGGTAGGACAGATAGGCCAGGATCGTGGCGATCAGCAGGAAGCCGAGGACAGCGATGCCGGTGGCATGGCGCTTCTCCAGCTTCGGTTCCGCCGTCCAGATCAGGAAGGCCGAGACGTCCTTGGCCATCTGGTCGACGGTCGACTTGGTGCCGTCGGCATAGGTGACCTGCCCGTCGGCCGCGAGGGGCGGCGGCATCGCGAGGTTCAGGTTCGCGAAGTACGGGTTGTAGTGCAGGCTCGCCGGGGTCTTGGCATCCGGGAAATGCTTGAGCAGTTCCGCGGGCTGGTCCTGATAGCCGGTCAGCAGCGAGTAGATATAGGCACCGCCGTCATGACGCGCCTTGGCCATCAGCGACAGGTCCGGCGGCAGCGCGTTGTTGTTCGCTGCGCGGGCGGCGACCTCGTTCGCATAGGGCGCCGGGATCTTGTCGGCCGGGGTGCCCTTGCGGGTCGCGGGCTCGCCGGTCTCCGGGTTGATCGAGGGGACCTCGGTCGCCCAGTTCTTGGCGATCGCCTTCACCTCGGCATCGGTGAAGCCCAGATCCTTCAGGTCACGGAAGGCGACCTGGTGGAGCGAGTGGCAGGCCGAGCAGACCTCCTTGTACACCTGGAAGCCGCGCTGGAGCTGCTGGCGGTCGAACTTGCCGAGCGGGCCATCCGACGCGAAGGAAACCTCCTTCGGGTGCAGGTGGAACTCATGCTCGGCGGTCTTGGCCGGCGGCTCGCTGATATAGGCGACGGCGCCCGTCACCAGCGAGAACAGCAGGACGAAGACGAAGCCGAGGCCGGCGAGGAATGCGATGGGACGAACCATTGTCTCTATATCCCCCTTAGGCCGCGGCGTTGCCGTGCTTTTCCAGCACCGCTTCGGTGATCGAGTTCGGCAGCGGCAGCGGACGCTCCATGCGCGAGACGATCGGAAGGATGATCAGGAAGTGCGCGAAATAATAGGCCGCGGCGAGCTGGCTGATCATGACGTAGGGCTCTTCGGCCGGCGAACCGCCGCAATAGCCGAGGATCAGCACGTCGATGACGAGCAGCCAGAAGAACTTCTTGAACGCCGGACGATAGTTGCCCGAGCGGACCGGCGACTTGTCGAGCCACGGCAGGAAGAACAGCAGGATGATCGAACCGAACATGGCGATCACGCCCCACAGCTTGGCCGGGAGGATGAAGTCGACGGTGAAGGCGCGGAGGATCGCGTAGAACGGCCAGAAATACCATTCGGGCACGATGTGCGCCGGCGTCGAGAGCGGGTTGGCGGCGATATAATTGTCCGGGTGACCCATCGCGTTCGGCGCGAAGAACAGCACCGCGCAATAGAGGATCAGGAACACGCCCAGCCCGAAACCGTCCTTGGCGGTGTAATAGGGATGGAACGGAACCGTGTCCTGCGGACCCTTCACGTCGATGCCGGTCGGGTTGCTCGAACCCGGGATGTGCAGCGCCCAGATGTGCAGGATGATGACGCCCGCGATCACGAACGGCAGCAGATAGTGCAGCGAGAAGAAGCGGTTCAGCGCGGCGTTGTCGGGGGCGAAGCCGCCGAGCAGCCAGGTCTGGATCGGGGTGCCGACGACCGGGATCGCGCCGAACAGGCCGGTGATCACCTTGGCGCCCCAGAAGCTCATCTGGCCCCAGGGAAGCACATAGCCCATGAAGGCGGTCGCCATCATCAGCAGGAAGATCACGAGGCCGAGCAGCCACACCATCTCGCGCGGGGCCTTGTACGATCCGTAGAAGAGGCCGCGGAAGATGTGCAGGTAGACGACGATGAAGAAGAAGCTCGCGCCGTTGGCGTGCGCATAACGCAGCATCCAGCCCGAGTTCACGTCGCGCATGATGTGCTCGACCGAATCGAAGGCGACGAGGCCGTTGGCGGCATAATGCATCGCCAGCACGATGCCGGTGACGATCTGGATCGCCAGCGCCGCGCCCGAAAGCACGCCGAAGTTCCAGAAATAGTTGAGGTTGCGCGGCACCGGATAGCCCGCGCCGACCGCGTTGTAGACCAGACGCGGCAGAGGCAGCCTGTCGTCGATCCACTTCATCAGCGGATGCTTAGGCGCGTAGTGATTTGCCCAGGGGAAGCTCATGTCTGTCTACCTCAGCCGACTTGGACGACGGTATCGGATTTGAAGGCGTATTTCGGCACTTCGAGATTCTTCGGCGCCGGGCCTTTGCGGATGCGCGCCGCGGTGTCGTAGGACGAACCGTGGCACGGGCAGAAATAACCGCCGAACTCGCCCTTGATCTCACCCTCGCCGGCGCCCAGCGGCACGCAGCCGAGATGGGTGCAGACGCCCATGGTGATGAGCCACTGCTTCTTGCCGTCGACCGTGCGCTGCTCGAGCGTCTGCGGGTCGCGCAGCGAGCTCGGGTCGACCTTGTCCGCCGCCGCGATCTCGGCGGCCGTCAGGTGACGGACGAAGAGCGGCTGCTTGCGGAAGATCGTCTTGATCGCCTGGCCTTCCTTGATCGCCGAGAGATCGACCTCGATCGAAGCCAGCGCGAGCACGTCGGCCGAGGGATTCATCTGGTTGATCAGGGGCAGCAGCACCGTCGCCGCGCCGACGCCGGCGAAGCTTACCGCCGCGAGATTGATGAAGTCACGGCGACGAACGCCGTCGCCGGCCCCTTCGCCGGGCGTTTCTGTAGTTTCGAGCGTCGCCATTCCGGAACCTTTGCGCTGCCACGATTTCGGCGCCTGCGCCAAAGGGTCCGACAAACAGCCTTTCCCCCCACGCATGCGCGGCCGCCCGCAAAATCCCCGGCGGCTGCGCGCTGATAGCGCCGCTTTGTCGGCTTTGCCAATCCCATTTTCCGATTATTGCGGCATTGCGATACATTCGCCTATCAGCAGCGCGATGCGGATCGCCCTTCACCAGCCCGATATTGCCGGAAATGTGGGCACGATCCTGCGCATGGCGGCATGCTTCGGCGTCCCCGTCGACATCATAGAGCCGTGCGGCTTTCCCTTTTCCGAACGTGCGCTGCGCCGCGCGGGCATGGACTATGCCGAGGCAGCCGAGATCAGCCGTCATGCCGACTGGGAAGCGTTCGAATCCCGCGCGACGGGCCGGATCGTGCTGCTCACCACCGCCGCCGATTTGACCTTGGACAAGGCCAGCTTCCTGCCCGACGACATAGTGCTGCTCGGATCGGAGGGCGCCGGCGTGCCGCGCCCGGTGCATGACCGGGCCGATCTGCGCGTGCGCATTCCGATGCGGCCGGGCTTCCGGTCCTTGAATATGGCGGTCTCGGCTGGCATCGCGCTGGCCGAGGCGCTGAGGCAGACCGGAGGATGGCCCCAATGACATTGCAGCTCGATGCGCAGCAGGCGGCGGCGCGCGCATGGTTCGAATCGCTGCGTGAC
Organism: Rhizorhabdus histidinilytica; assembly: GCF_900167915.1. Taxonomy (GTDB): domain Bacteria; phylum Pseudomonadota; class Alphaproteobacteria; order Sphingomonadales; family Sphingomonadaceae; genus Rhizorhabdus; species Rhizorhabdus histidinilytica. Next base: position 520,769 of record NZ_FUYM01000003.1, read on the forward strand.
AGAATCTGCGCCGCATTCGAGGCGATCGAGGCCGAGGCAGGCAGCGACGCCCGATTCGGCTACACCCCCTGGAACCGCGACGGCGATCCCGCCGGCGAGGGCGGCGGCGGCGTCCGTGGCCTGATGAAGGGCCGCGTGTTCGAGAAGGTCGGCGTCAACGTCTCGACCGTGGGCGGCGCCTTCCAGCCCGAATTCGCCAGGACAATCCACGGCGCGGGCGAGGACAACCCCGGCTTCTTCGCAACCGGCATCAGCCTGGTCGCGCACATGGCCAATCCGCACGTGCCCGCCGTCCACATGAACACCCGCTTCCTCACCACCACGAAGCGCTGGTTCGGCGGCGGCGCGGACCTCAACCCGCCGATCCCCTACGATGCCGACACCGAAGCCTTCCATGCCCGTCTGAAGGCGGCCTGCGACCCGCACGGCGCCGACTATTACGATCGCTTCAAGGCGTGGGCTGACGATTATTTCTGGATCCCGCACCGCCAGGTCCATCGCGGCGTCGGCGGCATCTTCTACGATCATCTCGACGTCGAGGACGAAGCGGGGTTCGAAGCCCATTTCGCCTTCACCCGCGACGTCGGCGAAGCCTTCCTCGACATCTTCCCGAAGATCGTCCGTGCCCGCATGCACCAGAGCGCGAGCGACGAGGACCGCCGCCGCATGCTCAACTTCCGCGGCCGCTATGCCGAGTTCAACCTGGTCTACGACCGCGGCACGCTGTTCGGCCTCAAGACCGGCGGCAACATCGACGCGATCCTGATGAGCCTGCCGCCCGAGGCGACGTGGGAATGATGATCCCGTGCCGCTGACCGAGGTTCCCCCGCACATGGTGGCGACCGTCGTCACCTCGCTGGAGATGCTCGAGCGGCCCCGGCCGAGGCCGGCGCCCAACGCGCCCTTCCGCCTGGCACGGTGGAAGACGCCGTCGACAGACAAATATCGCGCGCTGTTCCGCCGCATCGGCGAGCCGTGGCTGTGGTTCTCGCGGCTGGTGATGACGGAGGCGGAGCTGGCCGCGATCATCGGCGATCCCGATGTCGAGATTCATGCGGTCGAGGACCGGCACGGCATCGAGATCGGGCTGCTCGAACTCGACTTCCGCCGGCCCGGCGAGGCCGAGATCGCCTTTTTCGGCTTCATCCCCGAGCTGGCCGGCAAGGGACATGGCAATTGGCTCATGGCGCAGGCGCTGGCACTGGGCTGGCGCAAGGACGTCGAGCGGATGTGGGTGCATAGCTGCACGCTCGACCATCCCGGCGCGCTCGGCTTCTATCGCCGCCATGGCTTCGTGCCTTTTGCGCGTGCGGTCGAGACCTTCGCCGATCCGCGCCTGGCCGGCGTGCTGCCGCGCGAGGCCGCGCCGCACGTCCCGCTGTTCGATCAGCGCGACGCGAGCGTGCGGTAGACCAGCGCCAGATAGACCGCGAGGCCCATCGACAGCAGCGCCTCGAGCGCGGCGTTGGCGACCATCTGGACGGCCGAGGCAAGACCGATATCGCCGATGCCGAGCTTGAGCAGCTCGGTCAGCGACCCGACCACGAACATCTCGATCATCGCCAGTATGATGCTGAGGAAGAGCAGCAGCAACCAGACGCCGAGCAGCCGCAGCACATTGGTCCGGCCAAGCGCCCAGGACCGCCGGATCGCATCGATCGCGCCGAGCGGCTCGACCGCGATCACCGTCGGCAGCAGCAACAGGCGCAGCCACAACAGGCCGATCGGGATCATGATCAGGACAAGGAGCTGGCTGGCGATCACCGGCGAGCGCGGATCGGCCTTGAAAGTGACCGCGCCCAGCGTCGCGGCGACCACGATCGCAAGCATCACCGCGAGGATGGCGACGCCGAGCAGCAGCATCGCGGCCAGCGCGGTCGGCAGCCTGCGCAGCCCAGCCGCAAGCGCTTCGCCGACGCTGATGCCCGGAGCGAGGACGAGCAGCGAGACGACGAGATTGCCGAGCAGCATCAACAGCCCGCCCGGCACGACCAGCAGCGCCTGCCATGACGGCACCGCCTCCCCCGCGCCGCGCATGGACATCAGCGCCTGCATGCCGACATCGAACAGCAGTTGGGCCGGGCCGTAGACCGCCAGCGCGACGGGGACGAGAAGCCCACTCTCCCGGCGCAGGAAGGCGATCGTTTCTTCCCAGACCGTTCCCAGCGAGAAAGCCGTCATTCGATGGTTACTCCACACCCCGTCCGCGCCCCCTATCCGCCGGGCGTGCCGAGCGCAATCGCGCAGCACTTGATCGATCGCCGAAAGCGGCAATATGCGAAGGACATGACCGTGGACGACGAGATCGAATGGCGGGTAACCCCCGGCCTGTCTCCCTATGCCGAGACCGTGGCGGAGATGGAGGCGCGCGCCGCCGCGATCCGCGCGGGCGAAGCGCGCGAGCTGATCTGGCTGCTCGAGCATCCCCCGCTCTACACGGCGGGCACCAGCGCCGAGGACGACGAGCTGCTGCTCCCCGACCGCTTCCCGGTCTTCCGGTCGGGACGCGGCGGCCGATACACCTATCACGGCCCAGGCCAGAGGGTCGGCTATGTTCTGCTCGACCTCGACAAGCGCGGGCGCGACGTCCGCTGCTTCGTCGCAGCGATCGAGAATTGGGTGATCGCGACGCTGGCCGACTTCGGCATCGCCGGGCGCAGCGAGCCCGGCCGGGTCGGCATCTGGACCGGCCATGGGGCCGACGAGGCGAAGATCGGGGCGATCGGCGTCCGGGTCCGCCGTTGGGTCAGCTTCCACGGCTTCTCGCTCAACGTCGACCCCGACCTGTCGCACTTCTCGGGGATCGTGCCGTGCGGGCTCGGCGAGTTCGCGGTGACCAGCATGGCACGGCTCGGCGTCGCCGCGGACATGACCAGGGTCGATGAAGCGCTGCACCGCCATTTCCCGGCGATGCTCGCCGCGCTGCGCTGTTCCAGCCGATCCGACAAGGACTCTTGAGCGCCCGAGTCGTTGGCTATATCCTGCCCGCCAAGAGCCTGTATGCGGGGAGTAATCATGACGCGTTCGATCCATCTTCTTCTCGTCGGCAGCCTGGCGATGGCTGCGGCGGGCCTGTCCTCCTGCGGCAAGAAGGACAGCGGCGGCGACACCAATATCGTCGAGATGAACGCCAGCGACGGATCGATGAACGACATGACGGCGGTCGAGAGCGCGACTCTCGATCAGGCGGGCGCTGCTGCGGCCGCCGCCGAAAACGGCGCCGCTGCGGACAACGCCGTCAACGCGATGTGATCGATCGCGGATCAGGAAAATGGTCGAGCACTGTCGGGCGGGCGGTTCTCTGAGGTTCGGGAGAGAAAGCATGGTTCGATGGTTGGTTTCGGGGATGGCGGCGATGCTGGCGGTGGGCCAGGCCGCCCCCGCTTCCGCCTATCTTTTCTGGGTGCAGCCCAATTTCACGGGCGGCCCGGTGGTCGGCGACGAAGCCGGCCTGGGTCAGCCGCTGCCGAAGGCGACGCCGGCGGAACTCAGGGCGCATATGTTGTGGAACATGCGCGCGGGGCTCAACGTGGCAGCGCTCCAGTGCCAGTTTTCGCCGATCCTGCTGACGGTGCCCAACTATAACGACCTGCTGTCGAAGAACGCGGCGGAGCTCAACGACGCCTACAAGACGCTCGGCGCCTATTTCAAACGGACCGGCGGCAAGACCTGGCAGAAGACGTTCGATAACTACACGACCAAGACCTATAACGGCTTCTCGACGATGCACGCCCAGCTCGGCTTCTGCGAGACGGCGAGCGCGATCGGACGCGAGGCGCGCAAGCTCGGCCGCGGCAAGTTGACCCAGCTCGCCATCGACCGGATGCGCGAGTTCCGCAACAGCCTGATCCCGGCCGGCGACATGATCCACGCGCGCCGCCAGATCTACGTGCCGATCCAGCCGGTATCGATGGACAAGGCCTGCTGGACCCGCAAGGATCTGTTCAAGGCCGCCTGCGCCCCGCCCCCGGTGCAACAGGCCAGCGCCCCCAACGGCCGCGCGGGTTGAGGTAACTTAATCAGGGCCGTCATCCCGGCGAAAGCCGGGATCTCATTTCTCCATGATGGAAAAGGCAGGGAGATCCCGGCTTTCGCCGGGATGACCATGTCAGCGAATCCCCACCACCTTGTGGGTCTGGGTCGACAGCCGCCATTTCGGGTGAGCCATCACATAGGCGATCGCCACCGCGCGCGCTTCGTCGAGCCGTGGGCCGTCCATCGGCTGGAGCAGGAAATGCTCGAAATCCCAATCCTCCAGCGCCGCCGGATCGATCCCCGGCTGCGGCCAGACCAGCTTGAGCTCGTTGCCCCGGCGCAAGACGACGTCGGTACCCGCCTTGGGGCTGACGCAGATCCAGTCGATCCCGGCCGGCGCCGGCTGGGTGCCGTTGGTCTCGACCGCGGTCTCGAACCCGCGTGCCTTGAGCGCGGCGACCAGCGCATCGTCGACCTGAAGCAGTGGTTCGCCCCCAGTCATGACGATGAAGGCGCCTGGCAGCTCGCCCCATAGCGCGATCGCCCGGTCGGCCAGCGTGCCGGCATCGGGGTAGCGCCCGCCATTGTCGCCGTCGAGGCCCACGAAGTCGGTGTCGCAGAAGCGGCATTGCGCGTCGGCGCGGTCCTCTTCCCGCCCGCTCCAGAGATTGCATCCCGCAAAGCGCAGGAAGACCGCGCGGCGGCCGACCTGCGCTCCCTCCCCCTGCAGGGTCAGGAACATCTCCTTCACGGCATAGCTGCCCATCAGGCGTAGACCGTCGGATCGGCGAGCCCGGCCTCGGCGAAGCCCTTGGAGCGTAGCCGGCAGCTGTCGCACAGGCCGCAATGCTTGCCGTCCTGCGTCGGATCGTAGCAGGACCAGCTCATCCCGGCGTCGAGGCCGAGCCGCGCCGCCTCCCGTGCGATATCGGCCTTGGTCATGTGCTGGAGCGGCGCGTGGATGGTGAAGCCCTGCCCCTCCACGCCCATCTTCGTCGCCAGATCGGCGAGATGCTGGAAGGCGGCGATGAACTCGGGCCGGCAATCGGGATAGCCCGAATAATCGAGTGCGTTGACGCCGAGGAAGATGTCGCGCGCGCCGGTCGCCTCGGCGAAGCCCAGCGCCAGCGACAGGAAGATGGTGTTGCGCGCGGGGACGTAGGTCGACGGGATTCCCGGCATCACCCCGTCCTTCGGCACGTCGATGTCGTCGGTCAGCGACGAGCCGCCGAAGGCGCGTAGATTGAGCGGCAGGGTGACGTGCCGGTCGACGTCGAGCGCCGCCGCGACCCGCTTCGCCGCTTCGAGCTCGACCCGATGGCGCTGGTTGTAGTCGATCGTCAGCGCGGCGAGCGCGAAGCCCTGCTCGCGCGCGATGCCGCCGGAAACCATCGAATCGAGGCCGCCGGACAGCAGCACGATCGCGCGGCGGCCTTCCTTGTTCGCAATGTCAGACATGCCCCGCGCTTAGGCCATTTTTGCCGCGCGCGAAAGTGAGCCGGGGCACCCCGAAAAACAGGCATGGAATTCGCGTCCGATCCTTTATGATCGTCGCCGGTCGGGGAGGGCCGAGGGGAACGCCATGACCTATTGCGTCGGGATAATGCTCCGTGAGGGGCTGATCATGATCGCCGATACCCGCACCAATGCGGGGATCGACAATATCTCCACCTACCGGAAGCTCCACATCCTGGCCGAGGATGAGAACCGGCTCGTCGTCGCGGCGAGCGCCGGCAACCTGTCGGTCACCCAGCTCGTCCTCGGCATGCTCGCCGAGGGCCTGCCCGCGACCAATCCCGACGAGGGGCCTCGCCGGATCGAGGACATGCCCAGCATGTTCCAGGCGGCGCAGCTGGTCGGCGAGGCGGTGATGGCCGCCGGCGCCCAGCTCAAGCCCGCGCTCTACGCGGCGGGCGTGTCGTCGGGCATATCGCTGCTGCTCGGCGGCCGGATCGGCGGCGGGCCGCTCAAGCTGTTCCTGATCTACGACGCCGGCAACTTCATCGAATGTCAGCGCGACAGCCCCTTCTTCCAGATCGGCGCCTGCCAGTACGGCAAGCCGATCCTCGACCGCGCGATGAATTATGACAGCACCCTCGACGAGGCGGTGAAGGTCGGCCTGCTATCGTTCGACTCGACGATCCGATCCGACCTGTCGGTCGGCCTGCCGTTCGACCTGATGGTGATGCGCGCCGATCCCAAGACCCCCGTCATCCGGCGCCGGATCGAGGAAGACGATCCCTATTTCCGCAACCTGTCGGCCCGCTGGTCGATGCTGCTCAACGAATCACGCGCCGCGATCCCCGACCCGCCTTTCCTGAACGGCGACACTTCGGTGGTCGAGCTGAAGGCCCCGGCGGAACGCTAAAAAAGAGGGCCGCCCGAGAGCGGCCCAGTGAGGCTATACAGCCTGCTAAGGGAGGAAAGTGTGCCCAAAGGGGGAGGCACGCGACCCATCTACCCCAGCAGGGTTAAACAAAGCATTAACCAGGCCACATGCATGCGCGCCTGGGGGATTCGACTTTCGGCGAAGCGTGGGTGAGCGGGGTCAGCGCTGGCGAGCGGCCGTCTGGCCACCGCAGGCGCCGATCCGGCGGGCCTCGACAATATAGTCGAACGGCGCGTTGCGGGAGATGCCCTGGGTCTGGATCACGGCGGTCCGCGGCGTTTCCACCCGCACCGTCGTCCGGCCCCAGCCGGCGCGCTGGCAGCTGTAATGGACCGTCGAGCTGCGCGGACCGTTGGCGATCACGAAGCGCGAGCAGCCGGGCTGGTCATGCTCGACCTGGACCAGGGCGACCGGATCGGCGATGCAGATCTGGCGGGGGGCGCGGCCCTTGACATCGAGCTGCCACAGGCCCGCCTCGAGCTGCTGGAGCGCAGTCAGCGAGATCGGCGCGGCTGAACCACCCGGTGGAGCCGGATCGGCCATTGCCGCGGGCATCGTCGCACCCGCCATCAGCACCATCACGCCGCACCGCCACGACCAAGCCATCACGCGTCCCCACGCCTGTCCAGGCGCCCCGATCCCCCGATCATCGCCGCCAGACCATCGTCCTTCGACCAACGGTCGATACATCAAGACCGGCGAAACCGATTCCTGAAGAATGCTGTGTTCTTGTTTCAGGAACGGGAAAGCCCGTCCGATTCGCTGCCGTCCGCTCAAATCGAATCGAGCGCCAATGAAAAGCGTTTGGCGCAGAATTCGCAATCCACATGAATCTCGCCCTGCTCGTCGGCCATCCCGGCTCGCTCGTCGGGCGGAAAGCGCGCGATGACGGTGCGGATATGCGCGGGATCGCAGCGGCATCCGCGCGCCAGCGAGACACCGGGATAGGTGCGGACCTCGTCCTCGTTGAACAGCCGCCACAGGATCGTCTCGATCGGCAGGTCAGGATCGGCCAGCTCGTCCGCCGTCACCGTCTGCGCCAGCGCATGGACATGCTCCCATTCGGGATGGTCGAGGCGGGTGTGGATGCGGTCGCGGCCCTCCTCGCCCTCGGGCAGGTGCTGGACGAGCAGGCCGCCCGCGACGTGTCGGCCATCGGGCAGCCGCCGACTGGCGAGGCGGACGAGGCTCGGCAACTGCTCCGACTGGCTGAAATAGGTCTCGGCCGCCTCCGCGAGCGATCCTCCCTCAAGCGGGACGATGCCCTGATAGCGCTCACCGGTGACGGCCTGGTCGAAGGTGATCGCCAGATAACCGCGCCCGAACAGCGCGAACAGCGAGGGATCCGCCGGGATCTCGGCCAGCCGCAAGGGATCGTGGCGGATATAGCCGCGCACCTCGCCATTGCGATAATCGGCGACCATCAACTCGATCGCGCCACCCTCGGCCTGCGCCTGGAGGGTCAGCTGACCCTCGTCATGCTTGAGCGTGGAACCGAGCAACGCGGCAAGGACGATCGCCTCGGCCAGCAGCTTCTCCACCACCGGTGGATAGCCGTGGGCGCCGAGCACGGCGTCGAGCGCCGGCCCCAGCCGGACGATCCGGCCGCGGGCATGGCGTTCGGGAATGGCGAAGCCGACGGCGGTGTCGAGAATCTGGATTTCGGAAGCCACTTCAATGTCCCATCGTCACCCTGGACTCGGACCGGGATGCCGAAACAAGGTCAGCATGACGGGCGGCTATTTCAAGTCCGCCCGTCCGCCTTTCCGATTCAGCCCAGTTTGCCCAGGCACCAGAGCAGCACCGCCTTCTGGGCGTGGAGGCGGTTCTCCGCCTCGTCCCAGATCAGCGAGCGCGGCCCGTCGATCACCGCGTCGACCACCTCCTCGCCACGATGCGCGGGCAGGCAGTGGAGGAAGGCGGCGTCCGGCGCGGCCTGCGCCATCCGCGCCTCGTCGACCTGGAACGGCATCATCGCCGCCAGCTTCTCCTCGGCATGCGCTTGCCCCATCGAGATCCAGGTGTCGGTGACGACGACGTCCGCGCCGCGCACCACTTCGACCGGATCCCGCGACAGCAGGATGCCGCCGCCCCGCGCGCGCGCCTCGGCAAGGATCCCGGCGTCGGGATCATAGCCCTCCGGGCAGCCGATCCGCACCGGGAAGCCGAGCAGGCTGCCCGCCTCGACGATCGAGTGGAGGACGTTGTTGCCGTCGCCGAGCCACGCCCAGCCGAGACCTTCGATGCGCCCCTTATGCTCCAGGATCGTCTGCAGGTCGGCCATGATCTGGCAGGGATGCGACCGATCGGTCAGCCCGTTGATCACCGGCACGTCGGCATATTTCGCCAGATCGACCGCCTTCTGGTGGTCGTCGGTGCGGATCATGATCGCGTCGACATAGCGGCTGAGCACGCGCGCGGTGTCGGCGATCGTTTCGCCGCGGCCGAGTTGCATGCTGCCCGAATCCATCACGATCGTGGTGCCGCCGAGCTGGCGCATCGCCATGTCGAACGACACGCGCGTCCGCGTCGAATTCTTCTCGAAGATCATCGCGAGCGTGTGGCCGGCGAGCGGCGCGTCGCGGTCGGCGGCGCCCTTGGGCAGGCCTGCCCGCGCCTTCTTCCGCGCCACCGCTTCGTCGAGCATCAGCCGGACGCCGGCGGCGCCGGCATCGGCGAGGTCCAGGAAGCTCCGGGTCATGCCGAAGGCTCGTAGGTCCGCGCGCCGGCCGAGAGCTTCTCGATGCATTCGGCGATATGGCTCTCGTCGATCACCAGCGGCGGCAGGACACGGACGACGTTCTCGCCCGCCGCCACCGTGAGCAGCCCGTGATTGTCGCGCAGGTGCGCGACGAAGGCGCGCGCCTCGACCGCGTCCTTCAGCTTGATGCCGATCATCAGGCCGAGGCCGCGGACGCTGTCGAACACGCCGTCATGGTTGGGGATGAGCTGCTCGATCGCCTGGCGCAGCCGGTCGCCGATCGCGCGGACATTGGCGAGGAACTCGTCGTTGACCGCCACCTTGAACACCGCCTCGCCCGCTGCCATGGCGAGCGGATTGCCGCCATAGGTCGAGCCATGGGTGCCGAACACCATGCCTTTGGCCGCTTCCTCGGTGGCGAGGCAGGCGCCGAGCGGGAAGCCTCCGGCGATCCCTTTGGCCACCGCCATGATGTCCGGCGTGATGCCGTACTGCTCATGCGCGAAGAAGGTGCCGGTCCGGCAATAGCCGCACTGCACCTCGTCGAGGATCAGCAGCAGGCCCTGCTCGTCGCAGATCTGGCGCAGGCCCCTGAGGAATTCGGGCTTCGACGGGGTCATGCCGCCCTCGCCCTGCACCGGCTCGACCAGGAAGCCCGCCGTGGTGGCGTCGACCGCCGCCCGCGCCGCTTCGAGATCGTTGAACGGCACTACCTGGAAGCCCGGCAGCAGCGGCTCGAAACCGTCGCGCATCTTGGGCTGGTTGGTGGCCGAGATCGTGCCCAGCGTCCGCCCGTGGAAGGCGTTCGAGAAGCTGATGATCTTGGTCCGCTCCGGATGACCATTCGCATAATGGTAGCGGCGTGCGGTCTTGATCGCGCACTCGACCGCCTCGGCGCCCGAATTGGTGAAGAACACCGTGTCGGCGAAGGTCTTGTCGACCAGCTTCTGGGCGAAGGCCTCGCCCTGCGGGCTGCCGTAGAGGTTCGACGTGTGCATCAGCGTCGCCGCCTGGTCAGCGATGGCCTTGACCAGCTCGGGATGGCCATGGCCGAGGATGTTGACCGCGATGCCGCTGGCGAAGTCCAGATAGCGTTCGCCACGCTCGCCGATCAGATAGCAGCCTTCGCCTCGCACCGGACGCACGCCGCACCGCGGATAAACCGGCATGAGCGGGGTGATGGTCATGGCGAAAACTCCCTTTCCTTCCAAATCGGTCGAACGAACTCCGAAACGCAAAAAGGCGGCCCTCCCGGCCGCCTGTCGGAGAGCGCATATAGTGATGTGCGCCGATCCTCGTCAAACGCTTCGTCGTGGGGCCGCCGCGAGCAGCCCGGCGCGGCCATTGACGTGGGTCAGCGCGACCGGTCTAACCGCGCCCATGGAACCCTCCCCGAACCTCATCGAATGGCGCGGCGCGTTCACCAATGACGAGGTCAACGCGCTTCACGCCGAATGCTTCGACCACCGGCTGCTCGACGACGACTGGTGGTCGCAGGTCAACCGCTTCAGCCTCGGCTGGGTGTGCCTGCGCCGCGGAGGCGTACTGATTGGCTTCGTCAATGTCGCCTAGGACGGCGGCGTCCACGCCTTCGTCCTCGACACTATGGTCGCGGCGGCATTCCGGCGACAGGGAATGGCGAAGGCGCTGATCGATGAAGCGGTCGCCCAAGCGAAGCACACCGGCTGCGAATGGCTGCACGTCGATTTCGACCCGCACCTGCGGCCCTTCTATCTCGACGCCTGCGGCTTCACGCCGACCGACGCCGGGCTGATCGCGCTGCGGTAGGCCCGACAGGCTCAGCGGCGCAATATCGTCTCCCCCGTGCGCGGATTGACCAGCGTCACATTCTCCAGTGCCTGGATCCGCCATTCACCAGCGCGGCGCGTCGCCACCGCCATGATCAGCGTGTCGACCGGATGCGGCCCCGCCGGATGGGCGGCACCGGCGTTGAGGCGCGACCAGAAATGCAGGATCGCCACATCGTCGGAGATCGGATCGACGTCGGGCGCATCGATTTCCAGCGTCGAATCGCTGTAGATCGACGCGTGGATGGCCGCATGGCCGGCAACGATCTGGTCGACGCCACGCCAATAGGTGCCGAAGCGGTTCACGAAGGTGGCATCGGCGTGGAACAGCCGGCCGAACGCATCCATGTCATGCGCGTTCCATGCCGCCTCGAAGCGTTGGCCAAGGTCGGCGGGCATCATCGCTTCATCCCGGGTTTCGGTCATCATTCCCTCTTCCTATCGGCGCCCATCGGGAAAATCCAACCGCTCACATCAGCGGCCGGAGCCTCGCACGGGTCGTGCTCGTTCGATGCTGGTCCTGTGGGAGAGAAATGATGGACAAGGCGCATTTCGCTGCCGGCCATGACGGCAGCGACCATGATCTTCACGACGGTCCTCCGACACCCTCGCAATCGGGCAGCTCGGGCGGCGGTCTCGCCGCCGAGATCGGCTCGCGCGACGAGGCAAAGACCGCGCGTGGCGCCGATCCCGAGCGCACCCGCGCCACCAAGGGCGACAAGGTGCAGCCGCGCATCCCGACCCGGTCGGACCATGACGGCAGTGGCCGATGACGGGGGGCGACGGTTCACGGACGGGCGGCTGCCTGTGCGGCAAGATCCGTTACCGGCTGGCGAGCGCGCCATTCGACCCCGGCTATTGCCATTGCCGGATGTGCCAGCGCTTCGCCGGCGCGCCGGTGATGGCTTTCGCTTCGGTGCCGCTGGCGGATTTCCGCGTCGAAAAAGGCGATCCGATCCGGTATCGATCCTCCGACGTAGGTGAACGCTGGTTCTGCCCCGACTGCGGCAGCTCGCTCGCCATGCGGGTCGACCATGCCCCGGAGCTGATCGATTTCACCATGGCGACGCTCGACGATCCCACCTGGCTGCCGCCCGCTTTCCACATCTGGCGCGAGAGCCGGATAGGCTGGTTCGACACGATCGACGCGTTGCCCCGCCACGAGCGCGAGCGGCCTGCCGCCGACGACCCGCGCCAGGCTGCGATCTGGATCGACCAGCGCGCCGCCGCCGGTCAGTGAACCGTCGGCAGCGCGGCGCGGCAATCCGCCGCGCATTCGCGGCACATCTTCGCCGACAGCCGGCAATGTTCCATGTCATGACGAGCGCATTCCTCGGCGCATAGCTCGCAGGTCCGAACGCAGGTCTCGAGCATCGCCTGCAGTACCTCGATATTTCGCCCCGTCCGCCGCACCGCGACGCGCGCCGTCGCCTCGCAGACATCGGCGCAGTCGAGGCAGCTCCGCACACATTGGCGCATGTCGTCGGGCTCGGCGACACAGGCATCGGCGCAACTGGTGCAGAGTTCCGCACAGAACATCGCATGGCGCGCGGCGGTTGCCAGCACTTCGTTGGGGTCACCTGCCACGTCGGGATGCGCGGCAACCATCTTGTGGATCGACATCGGATGATCCTTCGGATTGACATAAGTTATGGAAGATAGAGCAATTTTATCTCGGCAACGTCGGGGCATCACGGCGGTTCCCGTCGTAACGGGAAGCGACGGAACACGGCCGCTCCCCTCACCCGGCCAAAACCGCGCGAAGGCCGATGCGCTTGCCGCTGCGGCCCTTCGCCGCTAAGGGCCGCCGGTCATGCAGTATGTCAGCACCAGGGGTTCGGCCCCGCGCCTCGGATTCGAAGACGTCACGCTCGCGGGACTCGCGTCGGACGGCGGCCTCTATGTGCCCGAACAATGGCCGGTCTTCTCGACCGCCGAGATCGCGGCGCTGCGCGGCCTGTCCTATGTCGACACCGCCGTCGCGGTGATGAAGCCGTTCGTCGCCGGCGCGCTCGACGATGCCGAGCTCGCCGCGCTGTGCGAGGCCGCCTATGGCCGCTTCGCCCATGCCGCGGTGGTGCCGCTCAAGCAGCTCGACCATCGCCAGTGGCTGATGGAGCTGTTCCACGGCCCGACGCTCGCCTTCAAGGACGTGGCGCTTCAGCTTCTCGGCCTGCTGTTCGAGCGCTTCCTGGCGAAGCGCGACACCCACCTGACCGTGATCGGCGCGACCAGCGGCGATACCGGCTCGGCCGCGATCGATGCACTCGCCGGCCGCGCCAAGGTCGACATCTTCATGCTCCACCCCAAGGGCCGCGTGTCCGAGGTGCAGCGTCGCCAGATGACGACGGTGCTGGCTCCTAACGTCCACAACATCGCGATCGAAGGCAGCTTCGACGACGCCCAGGCGTTGGTGAAGGCCATGTTCGCCGATGCCGACTTCGCCGGCCGCTTCAACCTGTCGGCGGTCAATTCGATCAACTGGGCCCGGCTGATGGCGCAGGTGGTCTATTATTTCTACGCCGCCGTCCGCCTCGGCGCGCCGGACCGCCCGGTCGCCTTCTCGGTCCCGACCGGCAATTTCGGGGACGTGTTCGCGGGCTATGTCGCCGCGAAGATGGGCCTGCCGGTCGCGCGGCTGATCGTCGCCACCAACGTCAACGACATCCTCCACCGCGCGCTGTCCGCCGGCGACTATTCGGTCGGCACGGTGACGCCGACCGCGGCGCCGTCGATGGACATCCAGGTCAGCTCCAATTTCGAACGGCTGCTGTTCGACCTGCACGGCCGCGACGGCGCTGCGCTGGCGACGACGATGAAGGGGTTCGAGACGAACAAGCGGCTCGATATCCCCGCCGCGATGCGGGCCGAGGCCGCCGGTCTCTTCTCGAGCGCGCGGATCGACGCCGACCGCATGCAGATGGCGATGCGCTGGGCCCATGACCGCGCGGTCGAGACGATCGATCCGCACAGCGCGATCGGCCTTGCCGCCGCGCAGGACAGCGACCTCGATCCTTCGATCCCGATCGTCACCCTCGCCACCGCGCATCCCGCCAAGTTCGGCGATGCGGTCGAGCGAGCCACCGGCACCCGCCCGACCCTGCCGGCCCGGATCGGCGAACTGTTCGAGCGGCAGGAGCGCTATGCCGTCCTCCCCGCCGAGATCGGCGCGATCGAAGGCTTCGTCGCCGAACAGGCCGCGACGGCCGCCTGACGCCCATGTCCGGCCCGCACCTCCACCGGCTGGCGAACGGCTTCACGATCGCCGCCGATCCGATGGCGGGAGTCGAGACGATCGCGATCGGCCTCCATGTCGACTGCGGCGCCCGGCACGAGGAGGCGCGGACCAATGGCCTCGCCCATCTGTTCGAGCATATGGTGTTCAAGGGTGCGGGCGGGCGCAGCGCGCGGGCGATTTCGGAAGCGGTCGAGAATGTCGGCGGCTATCTCAACGCCTACACCTCGCGCGACCAGACGGCGTTCCAGGCGCGGCTGCTCGCCGAACATCTCGACCTCGGCATCGAGCTGATCGGCGACCTGATCCGCAAGCCGCATTTCGACGCCGGCGACCTGGCCCGCGAGAAGGATGTGGTGCTGCAGGAATTGGGCGAGGCGCGCGACCTGCCCGACGACATCATCAACGATCATTTCCATTCGACAGCCTGGCCGGGGCAGGCCTTCGGCCGTCCGGTGCTGGGCGGCGAGGAGACGATCGCCGCGATCGGGGTCGACGATCTCCGCGCCTGGACGCGCAAGCATTACCGGCCCGAGAACATGGTGCTGGCGGCGGCGGGCAAGATCGACGTCGACCGGCTGGTCGCGCTGGCGGAGGAGGGCTTCGGCGACATGGAGCCGGCCCCGCGCCCGGTCGCCGAGCTGGCCGCCTATCGCGGCGGCACCTTCGTCGAGCGCCGCCGGCTGGAATCGGCGCACATCCTGTTCGGCTACGAAGGCGTCAGCTATTTCGACCCGTCCTATTATCCGCTGCTGCTGTTCAGCCAGGCGGCGGGCGAAGGCAGTTCGTCGCGGCTGTTCCAGTCGATCCGCGAGGAACGCGGCCTGGCCTATTCAGTCGGCACCTCGGTCGCCGCCTGGCGCGACACCGGCATGCTGACCGTCTATCTCGCCACCGCGCGGCGCGAGGCACAGAACGCGACCGACCTGTCGCGCGCGCTGCTCCGCGACGTAGCGGCGACGCTCACCCCGGTCGAGCTCGAGCGCGCCAAGGCGCAGATTCGCGCCACCATCCTGATGGCACTCGAATCGGTCCAGGGCCGCGCCGACCGGCTCGGCTTCCAGACGCTGGTCCACGGCGCGCCGATCGATCCCGCGACGATCGTCGCCCGGATCGACGCCTGCACCCTCGACGAGGTCCGCGCCGCCGGCGCCCGGCTGCTCGAAGGGCCCGAGACGCTGGCGACGGTGGGCCCCTCGCTCAAGGCGGCGGCGTGAACCGGGACGCGCCTTCCCATAAGCGTCATCCCAGCGGAAGCTGGGATCTCACTTCTTTCCAGCGACAGGAAGAAGGCAGGAAGATTCCAGCTTTCGCTGGAATGACGGACCAGGGCTGAGCGAAAGATCATGAACCTCACCACCCTGATCGCCGAGCCCTGGGCCGATTACGGCTTGGTTGATTCCGGCCATGGCCGGAAGCTCGAACGCTATGGCCGCTTCCGTTTCATCCGGCCCGAGCCGCAGGCGATGTGGGCGCCCGCCTCGCCCAACTGGGAGGCGGACGGCGACTTCATCGGCGCGTCGGACGAGGATGGCGGTGGCCAGTGGCACCTGTCGCGCGACGTGCCGCGCGGCGGCTGGCACCTGCGTTGGGAGGAGGTGCGCTTCACCGCGCAGAACACCCCCTTCCGCCACCTCGCCTTCTTCCCCGACATGGCGCCGCAATGGGCGTGGATGCGCGACCGGACCGCCGAGGGCGACGAGGTGATGAACCTGTTCGGCTATACCGGCGTCGGCACCCTCGCGCTCGCAGCCAAAGGCGCGCGGATGACCCATGTCGACGCGTCGAAGAAGTCGGTCGAGGCGGCCAAGGCCAACGCCTTCCTGTCCGACATGGCCGACCGCCCGATCCGCTGGATGGTCGACGACGCCGCCAAGTTCAGCGCGCGCGAGGTGCGGCGCGGGCGGCGCTATGACGGCATCTTCCTCGATCCACCCAAGTTCGGGCGCGGCCCCAATGGCGAGACCTGGCGACTGGAGGAGGGCCTGCCCGGCCTGATCGCCGATTGCCGCGCGCTGCTCGACGACCGGTCGAAGTTCCTCGTCCTCACCGTCTATGCGATCCGCATGTCGGCGCTGGCGATCGGCGAACTGCTCCGCCAGGCGACCGCCGATCTTGGCGGCACCGTCGAGGTCGGCGAGATGGCGGTGCGCGAGGAGGAACGCGGCCTCTTGCTGCCGACCGCGATCTTCGCGCGGTGGTCGCGAGGCTGACTATCTAAGCAAAACAGCTAATGCCGAGCTCTTTGAGAAGCAGTTCCACACCCATTGGCAACGATCGGTTCCAGGCTTCTCTGTTGGTCTCCATTGCAAGCGACCTCCACGCTGTGGTCGCCCACCTCCATCCGACAATCGCTCGGCATATGGGCCGTTATATACGCAAAGCCATAGCTGCGCGTCACACCCTCTCGCATGAAGGTCACGCAGATCGCCCCTTCGCGCCCCTTCGCAGATGCCAAGCCGACGAACTGACCAGGGGACAATCTGGCGATCCGTTTCACGTCGCCGGCGAAATCGACTGAAATGTCGGACAAAGGCTCAGCGGACCGGTTATGAAGCGTCACCGATTTGGGAGAGATCTCGTTGCAGGCCGTCAGCAATAGACCGATGAGCGAAATCGGCGGTGCGCGCCTGGCGCTCATTGGATTTCCCTTCCCGCAGATCATGGAACCCTTCAACGATCCTCGTCGAACTGGCGTATGATCGCCGCCAGCAAAGGCAACCCAAGGAAGAAGAACCAGAACGCCCAACTGGGAGGTCCTTTATCTACACCGGGTGGCGGATCGCCCGGAAAACAACTCGGCGCCCAATAGGAAAAATAGACCAGCACGAATACCCAAAACAAGGTCCAGCGAAGGGTCTTCATTTTTGTTTGCCTTTTGACCTAGCATAGGTTTTGTACATTTCGTTAGCTGCCCCGTGGGCAAAGGCTTCATATGGAATACCCTGATAATTGCCTTTTCCCGACAGAATACCTCCGACTATCCCTAGCACATAAGGCCGATAAAATCCGGCCCCTCCATCCGCTTCAAATTGCGCCGAATGATAAGCCTCTTCGAACGGCGTAGGAGAATTGAACTGCACGACATCGACAAAATCTTCGGGATGAACATAAACCGTATCCCCTTGGGTTACCGCGCCACCGCCCCCATGATAACCAAGTCGGGTTGGAATACTTGCCTCTTTATCGAGACCAGGAACAAATTTGAGACTGTCTACCTGACTTGCCGGCATACCGTGTGACGTCAAATATTCTTTGATAACTCTCTTTTGTACGGCATCCGGTCTATAGGTCGGGTAACCATTCTCAAGTTTAATACCGAGCTGCCGACCACTGTCACCCTGCTTCATCGAAATGGCCGGCGCTATGGTAGTGACCTTGAACTTCGTGTTCGGGTCGGGCTGCGGTAGCCGCCTTCCGGAATTTGCCAGCTTTGCCGACCGCACCTTAGCGGCAGCCTCTTCCATCAACAGCCTATCCCAATAGGAACGCGGTTCGTCCGGCGTGCTATCGCGCGCTAAAGGAATTTTTTTCGAAAAATTGGTCACGGCATTCTCCCATTGCCGCAGCCTTATCGCTGCCCATCGCTCATAACGATCTCAGCGAAATTGTCAAGAACAAATAGAGAACATTAGCAGATCGACCGCTACTCGGCAAGCGCCTCGATCGCCTCCGCCATCGCGACGTCGCGGTGCGACAGGCCGCCCGCGTCATGGGTGGTCAGCAGGATGTCGACCCGGTTCCAGACGTTCGACCATTCGGGATGATGGTCGTGTTTCTCGGCATAGAGCGCGACCCGGGTCATGAAGGCGAAGGCCGCGGAGAAATCGGGGAAGGTGAAGCTGCGGCTGATCGCGTCGCGGCCGTCATCATAATCCCAGTCGGGCAGGGCATCGAGCGCGTCGGCGCGCTCCTCGTCGGTGAGGGGTTCGATCGACATGGCATCCTCCGCTGGCGCGATCCGTTTCTGCTCTTTATGTCGGCCGAAGATGAGCGAAGGTCAAACCCTGGCGCCCGGCGCCGACCGGATCGAGGCGATCGCGCGCGCGACGATCGCGAAGCTGCCGCCCGCCTTCGCCCGCCACCTGGGCGACGTCGTCCTGAAGATCGAGGAATTCGCCGACGACGCCACCCTCGACGAGATGGGGATCGAGAATCCGTTCGAGCTGACCGGCCTCTACACCGGCCTGCCGATCGGCGCGAAGTCGGTCGACCATTCGGGGACGATGCCCGACATGATCCACCTGTTCCGCCGCGCGATCCTCGACGAATGGGTCGAGACCGGCGTCACGCTGGAGGCGCTGGTCGCGCATGTCGTGATCCACGAGATCGGCCATCATTTCGGCCTGTCCGACGCCGACATGCACGCGCTCGAGGAGATGGCCGGCTGATGGCCGCACGGCTGGCGTTCGACCGGGTCGCCTGCCTGCGCGGCGACCGGCTGCTGTTCGAGGGGCTGAGCTTCGCGCTGGAGGCCGGTGGCGCGGCGCTGCTGACCGGCCCCAACGGCGCGGGCAAGTCGAGCCTGATGCGGATCGCGGCGGGCCTGCTCCCCGCTTCGGCCGGCGCCGTCGTGCGCGAGGGCGGGGCCGCCTTCACCGGAGAGACCGCCGCGCTCGATCCGCGCCTGCCGCTGGCGCAGGCGCTCGGCTTCTGGGCGAAGCTCGACGGCGCCTCGCCGACCGATGTCGACGCCGCGCTCGATCGGATGGCGATCGCCAATCTCGCGCAGGTGCCGGTCCGCCTGTTCTCGACCGGCCAGCGCAAGCGCGCCGCGATCGCCCGGGTGATCGCCGGCCGCGCGGCGATCTGGCTGCTCGACGAACCTGGCAACGGCCTCGACGCCGCCTCGGTCGACCGGCTCGCCGAAGCGATGGCCGCGCACCGGGCGGCGGGCGGCATCGTCGTCGTCGCGACGCACCAGCCGCTGGCATTGCCCGGCGCGGTCGAGATCGCGCTGGGGATGCGCGCATGAGCGCCTGGGCGGCGATCATTCTGCGCGACGTCCGCCTCGCCTATCAGGGCGGCGGGGCGCTGCTGCCGCTGATCTTCTTCCTGCTGGTCGCGACGCTGTTCCCCTTCGCGGTCGGGCCCGACGGCGCGCTGCTGGCGAAGGTGGGTGGCGGCGCGCTGTGGATGGCGGCACTGCTCGCGGCGCTGCTGCCGGTCGACCGGCTGGTCGCGCCCGATGCCGAGAGCGGCGTGCTCGATCAATATGCGGTGCGCGGCCTGTCGGACGAGGGCGTCGCCGCCGCCAAGATCGCCGCCCACTGGCTGGGCTTCGGCCCGCCGCTGATGATCGCCGCCCTGCCCGCCTCCGCGCTGCTCAAGCTCGACGGCGCGACGCTCGGCCGATTGGAGCTGGGCCTCGCCGTCGGCACCCCCGCGCTCGCCGCGCTCGGCGTGATGACGAGCGCGCTGACCCTCGGCCTGCGCGGCGCGGGAGCGCTGGCGGGGCTGGTCATGCTGCCGCTCGCGGTGCCGCTGCTGATCTTCGGCGCGGGCGCGCTGGGGCCGGACGGCATGGGCGCGCTCAAGCTGCTCGGCGCCACCGCCCTGATCCTCACCGCGCTGGCGCCCTTCGCCGCCGGGGCGGCGTTGCGGGCAAGTCGGGACTAGACCTGCGTCAGCACGAAGGCATAGGCCTCCGCATCCTCGCGCAGCGATTCATAGCGGCCCGACTTGCCGCCATGCCCCGCGCCCATGTTGATCTTGAGCAGCAGCAGATTGTCGTCGGTCTTGGTCGCGCGCAGCCGGGCGGCCCATTTGGCGGGCTCCCAATAGGTGACGCGCGGATCGTTGAGGCCGCCGGTGATCAGCATCGGCGGATAGGGTTTCGCCGCGACATTGTCATAGGGGCTGTAGCTGCGGATCAGCTCGAACGCCGCCTTGTCGGTGATCGGGTTGCCCCATTCGGGCCATTCGCCCGGCGTCAGCGGCAGGCTTTCGTCCTGCATCGTGTTGAGCACGTCGACGAAGGGCACGTCGGCGACCACCGCCCCCCATAGCTCGGGATCGGTGTTGGCGACGACGCCCATCAGTTCGCCGCCCGCGGAGCCGCCGTTGATCGCAATGTTGCCGGCGCGGGTGAAGCCCGCCGCGATCAGCCCGCGCGCCGCATCCGAGAAGTCGTGGAAGGTGTTCCAGCGCTGTTCGGCCTTGCCTTGCAGATACCAGTCATAGCCGAGATCGTCGCCGCCCCGGATATGGGCGATCGCATAGGCCCAGCCGCGATCGATCATCGACAGCCGCACGGTCGAGAAGCCCGGCGGGATCGCATGGCCATAGGCGCCATAGGCATAGAGGAAGAGCTTGCCCGACCCGTCCTTCGGGAAGCCCTTGCGATAGACCACCGACACCGGGATCGCCTTGCCGTCGCGCGCGGGGACCATCAGCCGCTCGGTCGCGTAGAGCGACGGATCATAGCCCGACGGGATCTCCTGCACCTTGAGCGTCGTCAGGGTGCGCGCGGCGGGGTCATAGTCGAACACCGTCTGCGGCGTGACCATCGACGCATAGCTCAGCCGATAGGCGGGCGGATCATATTCGGGATTGCTGCCGAGGCCGGCGGTGTAGCTCGCCTCGGGAAAGGCGATGCGATGCTCGGCGCCTTCATAGCCGCGCAGACGGACCTGATCGAGGCCGTCGACCCGCTCGGTCAGCACCAGGTGCCTGGCGAAGGCGGTCAGGCCGCGAATATAGACGCGGTCCGAACCGGCGATCACCGTCTCCCACCGGCCCGGATCAGCCGGATCGGCGCGCGCCACGCGAAAGTTCACATGGTCGTCGTTGGTCAGGATCCAGAGCGATCCATGCGCGCTGTCGACCGAATATTCGCGCTTCACCTGCCGCGCGCTGACCAGCAGCGGCGCGGCGCCCGGATCGTCGGCGGGGACGAGGCGGACCTCGCTCGTCTGGTTGTCGCCGGTGGCGACGACGATCCAGCGGTCATCCTGGGTCTTGCCGACGCCGACGTTGAAGCCGAGCTCCTCGGTCTCCTCGTACAGCGTCCGATCGGTCGCCGGGTCGGTGCCGAGGATGTGGAACCGCGCGCGATAGGTGCGCCAATTGTCGTTGACCTCGGTGTAGACCAGGCTGCGCGAGTCATTGCCCCAGGCGACCGCGCCGTTGGCGACCGTCGTGACCGTCTCGACGTCCTGTCCGGTGGCGAGGTCGCGGATGCGCAGCTCGAACCGTTCGGCGCCACTGCGATCGGCCGACCAGGCGGCGAGCCTGCCGTCGGGGCTGACGCTCAGCACCTGCAGCCGGAAATAATCGACCGACGCGGCCTCGGCCGGTTCGTCGAGGATCACCGTCTCTCTAGCATCTGCGCCATCGGCCGGCTTGCGATACCAGAGACGATATTGGCCGCCCGGCTTGTAAGCCCACCAGTAGAGCCAGTTGCCGTCCTTCTGGGGAACGCTGGCGTCGTCCTCCTTGAGGCGGCCCTTCATCTCGGCGAACAGGGTCTCGACCAGCGCCGCGTGCGGCCGCATCGCCGCTTCGAAATAGGCGTTCTCCTCGCGCAGATAGGCGAGGATGTCGGGATCGTCGACGGTCGGGTATTTCGGGTCCTTGAGCCAGGCCCAGGGATCTTCGACACGGTGGCCGTGGCGGCTGTAGCTGTGCGGGCGGCGGGCCGCGACGGGCGGCGCAGGCAGGTCGTGGGTCATTTCCGGAAACCTTGGGAATCGGCGGGGGAATCAGGCGGGGAGCAGCGCCGTCAGCAGGGCGCGTTCGGCCTCCTGAAGCTCCTGGAGCTGCCCCTGCGCCTCGGCGATAGCGGCTTCGCTGGCCGAATCGCCGGCCTCGATCGCCGCCTCGCGGCGCCGGTCGAGCTCCGCCATCGCGTCGGCGACGGGAAGGCGGGCGATGTCGGCATTGCTGTAGGCCTGCTGCCCGGCGACCCAGGCCTCGCTGCCCTCGGGCGCGGAGCGGCCCGCCTCGATCGCGGCGCGCGCCTTCTCGACCTCGGCGCGGAAGGCCGCGTCGGCGCTGCGCGCGCCGGCGATGATCTGGGCGATGTCGGCCGATGGCGCCGGCGGCGCGGGCGTGGCCGGCGGCGCGGGAGGCACCGCCTCCGCCTGCATCACCTCGCGCTCGATCGGGCGCGGCACGAGCGAAGGATAGCCGGTCCGCGTATCGGCGCAGCCGGTCAGGCCCGCGAGCCCCACGAGGCCGGCAAGGCCCGCAACACCGGCGAGCCCCATGCGGAGGGCTGGAAAGGCATGGAAAAGGCGGCTTTTCATGGCCAAGCTCTAGGCCCGCGATAAAATCTGCGCAACGGGGTTGCGTCCGACGCGATCCCCGACTAGATGCCCCCCTCACAGCGCGCCCGTAGCTCAGCTGGATAGAGCATCAGACTACGAATCTGAGGGTCGGACGTTCGAATCGTTCCGGGCGCGCCAATTTTCCCCAAATCGTTGGAAAAACTGTAGAAAAACGGTCCGGCAAACCGTCTTGCTACACAGTCCTGCTACACGATCAGCACGATGATCCGGCCCTAACTGTCGGAAATCGTTCGCGGAAACGACAATCTGGCTGCTACACAAACCCACCCCACATTCGAACGCATGGCGTCGTTCTGCGGGGTAAGCGCTATTATTTCCGGCGACGCGTCCCCGCATCATTGGTGGCGACCGTTGGGCGACGAGAAATCTGGCGATCGTTGGAGACCGACAGCCTCACCACGGCCCAGCGCCGCTCGCATCAGGTCGCGGCCACCATCGAGCACGAGTTCGAGATGGCTCGACAGCGGATCGGCTTTTCTCTCGATTCCAATCTGCTTCTGAAGACACCGTCGGTCCCTCTCATCATTGAGGTGCCTCCTCCCGCCGAGTCTGCTGCGCCACGACCATCGTTCCGACAGGTCTATGACGCATATATGAGCGACCCAACCCACGATTGGTCGCCCCGAACGAGATTGGCTTACGAGACGACCCGTCGATTGGCATTGGCGGTCTTCGGCGACGAGACTCCGATCCATTCAATAAACCGCGCTCGATGTAGGGCCTTCATCGAGACCTTGCGTTGGCTGCCGCGCAACGCCTCGAAGCGATTTCCAGACATGAGCCCGGTCGATGTTGCCGAACGTGCCAAGGCAAACGGCCTGACCGACCTAATCAGTGCAGCGAACATCAATACCTACGTCAATAAGCTGTGCGGCGTGCTCAATTGGGCGATCAAGGAAGAACTGATCGACCGCAACCCGGCCGCTGGACTGAAGGTGCCTGATCCGACCCAACGGCGCGACAAGCGCGAGCCGTTCACTACGCAGCAGCTACAAGCGATTTTCTCGGCGCCGCTCTACGTCGGCTGCCAAGACGATGGGCATGGCTACGCACGACCAGGATCGAATCGGCCTCGTAATGCGCGCTTTTGGATACCACTGATCAGCTTGTTTGCAGGCCTGCGCCTCAACGAAGCATGCCAACTCGATGTTGCCGACATCAGGATGGTCGAAGGAGTAGCGTGCTTCACCATCACTGCGATGGCGACCACGCCGGACACTGACAAGCGACTCAAGACCGCATCGAGCGAGCGCTTGATCCCTATTCATCCTGAACTTCTTGCGCTTGGTTTCATGGAGTTCGTCGCGCAGCGCGCAAAAGCTGGCGAAACGAAGCTGTTCGCAGAAGTCTCCCTTGGCGCGACGGGATATCGATCAGCGACGTTCTCAGCATGGTTCGCGCGGTTTTGCGCCAAGGCGGGAGCGAGCAGCAGGAAAACCTGCTTCCACAGTTTCAGACACGTCTTCCGCGACGCCCTGCGGGAAGCCCGTGTCGATCGTGACATCGCTCTGGCTCTGGGCGGTTGGTCCCGTCCGAGCGGCGCTGGTGGATCAGCTTCGGTGTCTGATGCCTATGGGAGCGGCTACAAGATCGGTACCTTGTTAGAGGCTATCAGCAGGGTGCGATATCCCGATCTTGATCTTGCCATTCTGCACTTGGTTAAGTCCTGAAATCCCTGAACCGCTAAAGCCGAAAGGGCGGCGACGCCCCCCCCCATCGCTTTACATGCGGCAGCGGGTTATTACGGATGTGCACTTAATTCCAGGGTAGGCAATCACAACCCAATGACAACGATCAGCGACTTTGAACGGAGCATCGCCGCTGCACGGCAACTTACGGCGATGTACGTGGAGCTTCGCTCCGCGCGAGGCCTTGGGAGGCGCGGCAAGTTGAACGCGGCCAACCAAGATTTGCTATGGATGCCCAGATCAGCAGTGGTGGCAGCCATTTCAGCAATGGACGCCTATATTCACGCTGTCTTGGAGGAGCGCATTCCCCTGGCGTTAGCCGCAGCGGATATACCGGACGCCTTAGCAAACGCGATGGCCGATCTTCTCCCGATCAAAAGCGGAAACAACTTCAAGTCGGCCTACCCAGTCCTCTCCAGCCCAAATACACCCACTGTGCTCGCCACCCGGCTGCGCGATCAGAGCCTCCAGTTCCTATCCTACCAAGCTCCCGAGAAGATCATTGCCGCGTATAGCTTGATCGGCAGCGCCGGAATTTTCGAGGAGGTCGCCGCTCTATGGCCGGGACCAGGAACAACTGCCGATGAGATCAAGCGTCGGCTTGCCAGTTACGTTAAGCGGCGGAACCAGATTGCTCACGAAGGCGATTATGAATCCGGCGGAACGGTCCGACAAATGCAGCCGAAATATGCAAATGACTGCACCGAATTTATCACGAACCTAACACTGCGCCTCGACCGCGTGATCTACGGCGATCGGGCCGCGTTAGCTTGACTAACTCGGGTCGCCTTTAACCATACGACGGCTTGCTACGCCAGCCTTCGAGCCAGATTGTCGTTTCCGCGAACGATTTCCGACAGTTAGGGCCGGATCATCGTGCTGATCGTGTAGCAGGACTGTGTAGCAAGACGGTTTGCCGGACCGTTTTTCTACAGTTTTTCCAACGATTTGGGGAAAATTGGCGCGCCCGGAACGAGACGGCTGCGGAGTGTCATGCTGGTCAGACGATCTGCGAGCCATCGTGGTATGATCGGGCGGCATCATTGG
>NZ_FUYM01000010.1 GCF_900167915.1 Rhizorhabdus histidinilytica
GGCAAGATCATGCGCCGCATCCTCCGCAAGATCGCCGAGGGCGACGTCTCCTCATTGGGCGACACCTCGACCCTCGCCGATCCGGCGGTGGTGGACGATCTGGTTGCGAACCGGATCAAAAGCTGATTCTATCGGGGCATGGACGGCCGATCCGGCCATGCCCCGCATAGGATGACGCGATGACCGAGGCCCTGATCCACTACAACCGCGTCGCCCGCACGCTCCACTGGACGATCGGGACGCTGGTGATCGTCAACCTGGTCCTCGGCATCCTCCACGATCCGCTGGGCGAGCTGTTCCCGGCGATGCCGATCCACAAGTCGATCGGCTTCCTGGTGCTGGCGCTCAGCCTGGGCCGCCTCGCCTGGCGCCTCACCCACCCCGCCCCGCCGCTGCCGGACACGATGCCGGGCTGGGAGAAGGCGGCGGCGCACGGGCTGCACTGGATCTTCTACGCGCTGATGATCGCGATGCCGCTGACCGGGTGGATCTTCAGCTCGGCCGGCAAATATCCGCTGAGCTTCTTCTTCCTGTTCGACATCCCGAAGCTCGCGGTCGAGAAGGGATCGCCGATCGTCGCGGGGGCGCACAGCGCGCATGTCGTGCTCGGCTTCCTGTGGGCGGCGCTGCTGGTCGGCCATGTCGGCGCGGCGTTGCGCCACCACTTCATCCTCCGGGACGGGGTGCTGACGCGGATGTGGCGCTCGGCCCCGGAGGCCTAGCCTCTCCGGACTCGACAGCGCGGTCCCGATCCTGTAGGGGCGCGCCTTCATATTCCGAATCCGCTTGAAGCGGGCGCGGGATTGTACCGTCCGAGACAGCAGGTGCGGGGAATATGCCCCGCTTAATCTCCTGCCTAGACGGGGAAAAGTTTACCGGCCGCGCCTTCAAGGTTCAGGCCGGGTCTGCCGTGCTCCTTCCAGGGCCCCGGCCAGGCGACCGACCCCTCGGACGGGTCAACGGACGGCGTATCTGTCCTTTGACTCAACAGCCCCTGCGGATGTGCTGCAGGGGTGGTTCTAAGGAGTAAGGCATGGATCGAGCTCAAAAAGCCGAGCTGGTCGCCGAACTGAAGAGCACCTTCGAGGGCACGAGCGTGGTGATCGTCACCCGCAATCTCGGCCTCACCGTTGCGCAGTCCACTGCGCTCCGCACGAAGATGCGCGAAGCCGGTGCCAGCTACAAGGTATCGAAGAACAAGCTCGCCCGCATTGCCCTCGAGGGCACGACCTATCAGGCGATCAACGATCTCCTGGTCGGTCCGACCGCGCTCGCCACCTCCGCCGATCCCGTCGCCCCCGCAAAGGTGATCGTGGATTTCGCGAAGTCCAACGACAAGTTGGAAATCGTCGGCGGCGCGATGGGCGAGACCGTCCTCGACGTGGCCGGCGTGAAGGCGCTGGCCGAGCTGCCGTCGCTCGACGAGCTGCGCGCCAAGATCGTGGGCCTCATCCAGGCGCCCGCGACCAAGGTCGTCCAGATCGTCCAGGCCCCGGCCGGCCAGCTGGCCCGGGTGTTCGGCGCTTATGCGGCGAAAGAAGACGCCTGATCTTTCGATATCATCGACTGAAACATATTGGGCCGATGGCCCGCATGGAGACTTAAAATGGCAGACCTGCAGAAGCTTGTTGACGATCTTTCGGCCCTCACCGTCCTCGAGGCCGCTGAGCTTTCGAAGCTCCTCGAAGAGAAGTGGGGCGTTTCGGCCGCTGCGGCGGTCGCGGTTGCGGCTCCGGCCGCCGGCGGCGGCGCCGGTGGCGCCCCGGCCGCGGAAGCCAAGGACGAGTTCGACGTCATCCTGACCGGCGACGGCGGCAAGAAGATCAACGTGATCAAGGAAGTCCGCGCGATCACCGGCCTCGGCCTGACCGAAGCCAAGACCCTGGTCGAGTCGGCTCCGAAGGCCGTCAAGGAAGGCGTCAACAAGGACGAGGCCGAGAAGATCAAGAAGCAGCTCGAGGAAGCCGGCGCGACCGTCGAACTCAAGTAAGCTTCTCGCTTCTTGCGATTTCAGGAAGGGCGGTCTCCCCGACGGGAGGCCGCCCTTTCCTTTTGCGGTCGTGCGGGCGCGCCTCGTCCGATCGCCGGCGATCCGCAGGCCCCTGCGAAGCCGTCCACAGGGTTTCCCTTTCATTTTGCCGGTCGAGCGCCTATATCGAAGGGGCTGACGTCGCATGCGACGGATATCGGGCCGCTTTGGCTCCCCCTTTGTCCCTTTCTAGCCTCGAAGCCGGGTGCGCCGCTGTGGCGCAGCCCGTCCTGCATTGGGACAAGGATATCCCCATGATCACCGGTACCGTAAAATTCTTCAACGCCGACAAGGGCTATGGCTTCATCGCGGCCGAGGACGGAAGCGGCGACGCCTTCGTCCACATATCGGCCGTCGAGCGCGCCGGCCTGGGCACGCTCGATCGCGATCAGCGCGTCTCCTACGAACTGGAGATGAACAGCCGCGGCAAGTCGAGCGCGGTCAACCTCCAGCAGGCATGACGGCAGAGACGGACGGGCGCGAGCGTGCGCCCGACCTCTCCCGCCTTCCCATCATGAAGGAGAAATCATGTCGAGAGCCGTCAACATACAAGCCACGCCCGACCATATCGAGCAGACCTGCGAGAAGATCGGCGCCCGCATCACCGCACTCGAGGTGCTCGCCTCCGGCGGCTCCCGCGTCGTCCTCAGCAATTCCGTCGAGAGCGCCGCGATTGCACGCCACTATGGCACCAAGGTCATCCAGGGCACCATCGTGCGGCAGCCGCTCCGGTTGCGTCAGGGATAACCGCATCAAGGAAAAACCCATGGACCTCAACTATCTCCACTCCAGGCACCAGATTTCGCTGATCAATGCGGCGGCGGCCAAGTCGATCGAGGCGCGGATCGCGCACAGGCGCCTTGCGAATCTCTACGCGGACCGCATCAACCTGCAGCGCCGCGACCTCCCTGCGGGCAGCGCCGGAATGCTGTAACCCGCATGAAGCTCGGCATCCGCCACCGGACCCGGTATCGCTATCGCCGGCCGGTGACCGTGCATCCGCATCGACTGCTCGCGGTGCCGCGCGACGGAGCAGGGCTTCGGCTCCTGGAGTTCGTCCTCGACACCGGGCCGGATACCGCCATCGGCTGGAGCGACGATGTGTTCGGCAACCGCGTCGCCACGATCGGCTTCACCGGCGACCGGCGCGAGGTTGCGATCGACGCTTCGATGGTGGTGGAACTCGACGCTCCGGCCTGGCCGCTGTTCGCCATCGCCGTCCAGGCCCACCGATATCCCTTTTCCTACGAGGAGGACGATCGGACGGACCTCGGCGCACTGGCGATTCCGATAGCTGACGCGGCCGGCGACGTCACCGGCTTCGCACGCGGGTTCGTCGCCGCCGAGCCGACCGACACGCTCGCGCTGCTCAAGGATCTCAACGCCGGAATGCTGCCGCGCATCACCTATCGCCCGCGCGACGAGGAGGGCACGCAGTCGCCGGCCGAGACGCTCGCGCTTGGCAGCGGCTCCTGCCGGGACATCGCCGCATTGTTCATCGCCTGCGCCCGAAGCCTCCGCTTCGGCGCACGTGCCGTATCGGGCTATCTCCACGATCCAGGCCAGACGGCCGGGGGACATGGATCGACCCACGCATGGGCCGAGGTCTTCCTGCCCGGCGCCGGATGGATCGCGTTCGACCCGACGCATGGACGCGTCGGCGACGCCCATCTGATACCCGTCGCGGTCGCACGCGAGAACCGCCAGATCATGCCGCTGACCGGACGATATGCAGGTTCGGCCGACGACATGCTGGACATGGACGTCGACGTGATGGTGACGGCGATGGCTGCCCCCAGATGATTTTCCGCCAGCCCTTATAAATCCCGGCGTCACCCCCATATGGAATCCACTGCGCCCGCCTCCCGAGCATGGACGCGGCTGAGAGATGACCGCGCTCCCGCTCGCAAAGGAGCGAAGCCATGCCTCCCATCCCCGAATTCGCCACGCTCGCCGAAATGCGGGAGCAGGCATGGGCGAGCGCTCGCGCCGCCACCGATCCGCTGACGGCGCAGCAATATCGCGATCTCGCCAAATGTTACGACGCGGCGCTCATCGAACTCCGCGAAACCGGCATGACGATCGTGCCGACGCATGACGCAGCCACGATTCCGTGGCGATCGGTACAATTGCGGACCTCCAACGACGGCTGAGGCAACGGAGCCGACCTTGTTCGGCGCCCTTGCCGGCTTCGACATCTTCACAGGCGCGGTGGGCGGGATTCGAGTCCGTTGTTCATCGGCCCGACGCTCCCGCGCGGACCACCGCCTCGCCCGTTTGCTGACGAAGCCGCCTGAACGATCCTCCCCGTCCCCGCGCCGAAAACGGGGCAGCATCAGAGGCAGAGAAGCCGGACGGCCGCATCATGATCGCTCGGCCCCGG
The DNA here is from genome assembly GCF_900167915.1 of Rhizorhabdus histidinilytica. Classification (GTDB taxonomy): domain Bacteria; phylum Pseudomonadota; class Alphaproteobacteria; order Sphingomonadales; family Sphingomonadaceae; genus Rhizorhabdus; species Rhizorhabdus histidinilytica. The sequence goes on from NZ_FUYM01000010.1 coordinate 4,413, forward strand.
GGACATTGCTGCGCCGGACCAATGCGCGCAGGTCGGCCGACCTGATATGCTGTCCATCATCGGTCACGATGATGAAACGCCATATGTCCTCGGGATCCTCGGCGGCGATCTGACGGACCATCCGGACGAGCGGGCCGGCGGCGATCTGTTCAGGCTGCCGTGCGCCCTTCCAGATCGCGCCGCTGTAGTGCACGCGCATCAGCCGGGCGGGTTGTTCCCAAAAGGCGGCGCTCATCCGACATTCTCGACTTCGGCATAGTCGATCCGGATCGAAGATGCGGGCCGCGCCGCATATTCCCTGTCGATCAGTTCCATGATCCTCGCCGAAAAGCGCTCGAACAGCGCCCACGCCATGCCCGCCGACAGTTCGCAGCGATCCCGACCGACCAGTGCGGCGAGGCCCGCCCGCGTGATCAGGGCGATCAAAGGACCTTCGGCCGAGCGGCCGTGAAGGCGAATGCCGTCCTCATCCATCGCCCAGCTCGCGGTGGCCGGAAACATCTCGATCCTCCCCGCAGGCCTGTGATTCATTCGATGATGTTCCTTCGAAGGGAGGCGACACCGCGGCGTCGCCAAAGCGCTAAAGGGGAAGGAAGCCCGATCCGGCACCGAGACCCCTACGAACACCATTGATCTCGGTCGCATATAGTCTCGCCAGCCTCAAATGCATGGCACTCGACGCGGAACATTTTGCATTTCCAGCATTAATCAGTGAAATCTGATGGCGTGAATAGAGATAATTGAGATCCATGACACTCTCCCATGACATAAGCGGGAGCACGGCGGTCTCTCAGCCATCGGCGCTCGAAAATTCTTTCCGATGATGCAAATCTTCTATCAGGATAGAGGCCAAACCGATAGCCGAATTCGATATATATTTTTGAGGCGGGATGGATTTTGGTACTGCATTTGGCATATTTCCCGTAAAGGGCTTACATCGGCGCCACGAACGCCCATGCTCCCTGGGCCGGGAGACATTACGCTCCCTACCGAGGGAAAGGATGCCGCGCTGGATTTCCATCTTTCATGCTGGCTGGCCGGCCATGTGCCCGATCCCCGCTACACCCGTAGCGACAATGGCGAATTCATCAGCAATTGCGCCCGGTGCGCCACGCTGATCCTGAAGCCGCCGAGGCGACGCTGGATCAAATATCCCTCGCGATGATTCCGATCGGCGCCTGCCGCCGCAGGCCGGTCGGGAGAACAGACAGGTTCCCAACACCGATGGCCGCCGAAAGCGCATTGGAGGCCCTCACGAGCTGCCCAGGCGATGCCGGTCCCGGCCTCCGCGCCTGACGATCACGTCGCCCGCGCGCCATATGTGCATTAATCGACATAACCTGGATCAATATTCGGAACCTGGGCCGTCCTTCGCTGTTGGCCCCGACAGTCGAGAAGGCGAACTCGCGGACATCACGGCACACTGCGAGCGGGCGGACCATCAGGCAGGCAGATCGATCCGGCCAGCTCATCAATGAGAGGCCGGTCGATGCTCGCTTGGGCATCCGGTCCGTCCGCAGGGCGATCGGTTTGCACGCGGTAGGAGCTCGCAGCGTGGATATCGGCGCTGATCGGTTCAGGGAACGCGAATCATGGGGCCAACGATGCCGAATGCGACAGTGCTCCTCGTGGAAGACGAGCTCTTCATATCGATGCTGACGCAAGATGTTCTCGAGAGTGCGGGCCTCACGGTGATCGTCGCATATGACGGGCTGGAGGCGCTGGAGCTTCTACGAGCGCATCCGGAGATCGATCTCCTGTTCACCGACGTCAACCTGCCGAGCCTCGACGGCCGTGTGCTGGCCCAGCGCGCGATGGTGGAACGTCCCGAGCTGCAGCTGATTCTCACCTCGGGCCGGCACCGGCTCTCAGCCGAGGAAATTCCCGACGACGGCAAGTTCCTCCCAAAGCCCTACTCGCCTCGCGAGTTGATGGATCTGGTGCAATCGGAGCTCGATCAGCGTCCGGCATGACCGCTCCTCGTCTCCCTGCTTCCGACACCCCTTCCCTCCATGCTCCTCCCCATCTTCCCATCCCCCGCCCGCTCGATCCCTCCCGCGGGACCTGTGGTCGTTTCGCGCGTTGTCGACGGTGGCCTGGGCCTCGATCGACGGGAAGGCCGTGTCGCGTGGAGCCACAGGAACAGAAAGGGCGTGAGCCGACATGGCCGATCAGGATGAATTTGCGAGGCGCCAGCGCGTCCTTTCCGAATTCGGGGACTTCGTCCTCGACCATGACGATCTCGACGATATCCTCAACGAGGCCTGCCGGCTGATCGCGCTGGCGCTGGACGCCGACCTGGCGAAGGTCATCGAGATCGACCGCGACAGCGACACCGGCCTGGTCCGCGCCGGGGTGGGCTGGCGCGCCGACATCGTCGGCCGCGAGCGCGTCAGCCTGTCCGATCGGTCGTCGGAGGCGTTCGCGATCGAGCGGACCGAACCCGTCATCACCAACGACATCATGCACGAGGAGCGGTTCACCTTCCCCTCCTTCCTGCTCGATCACGGCGTCGTCGCGCTGGTGAACGTACCGATCCTGCTGCCCGGACGCATCCCCTATGGCATCCTGCAGGTGGATGCCCGCATACCCCGCGCATTCGACCAGGAGGACGTCGAGTTCCTCAAGACCTATGCGATGGTGCTGGGCCCGGTCATCGACCGGCTGAAGACCGCCGCCGCCCTCAAGGAGACCGACGAGCGCCTGCGCCTCATCGTGGAGAATGCGCGTGCCTATGTGATGGTGGTGAGCGACGCCGACGACCGGATCACGGACTGGCTCGCCGGTTCCGAGAAGATCCTCGGATGGTCCCCGGCGGAGGCGATCGGCAAGACCACCGACATGATCTTCACCAACGAAGACCGCAGCGAAGGCATACCCGCGCGCGAGCTTTCCGGCGCGCGCGAACGCGGGACGGCGCCGAACGTCCGCTGGCACCAGCGCCAGGACGGGACGCCGGTATTCCTCGACGGGCAGACCATCGCCCTGAAGGACCGGGCCGGGCGGCTGCGCGGCTATCTGAAGATCGGTCAGGACGTCACCGACCGGGTGCGTGCGGAGACCGCGCTGCGCGAAAGCGAGGAGCGGTTCCGCCAGTTCGGCGAGGCGTCGCGGGACATCCTCTGGATGCGCGATGCCGAAACGCTGCAATGGCAATATCTGACCCCCGCCTTCGAGACCGTCTATGGCCTGAGCCGGGACGAGGCGCTGAGCGGCGACAATTTCCGCGCCTGGCTCGACCTGATCGTGCCCGAGGATCGTGACCGCGCGATCGAGGCGATAGAGCAGGTCCGCGCGGGCAGCCATGTCGTCTTCGACTATCGCATCCGGCGGCCGCTGGACGGCGCGATCCGCTGGCTGCGGAACACCGACTTCCCGATCGCCGACGCCAGCGGCAAGGTCTCCGTCATCGGCGGGGTGGGCCACGACCTGACCGAACTGCGCGAGGCCGAGCAGCGCCTCCAGGTGCTGCTGGAGGGCATCCCCCAGCTCGTCTGGCGCGCGGTCGGCGCGGGCGAGTGGACCTGGTCGAGCCCGCAATGGACCGCCTATACGGGCCTCTCCTCCGGCGAAAGCGCGGGGCTGGGCTGGCTGGAGGCGTTTCATCCCCACGACCGCGACGCCGTGCGGCGCGCCTGGGAGGGCGCGCACCGGACGGGCGGCCTCGACGTCGAAGCGCGCATCTGCCATGCGGAAAACCGCGACTATCGCTGGTTCCAGACCCGCGCCTCGCCGGTCCGCGACGCCGGAGGCACGATCGTCGAGTGGCTCGGCACGTCGACCGACATCGACGACATCCGCGACCTGCAGGAGCGGCAGCGGATCCTGGTCGCCGAGCTGCAGCATCGCACCCGCAACCTGATGGGCGTGGTGCGGTCGATGGCCGACAAGACCGCGCGGGCCAGCGCCGACCTGCCCGACTTCCGGGCGCGCTTCCGCGACCGGCTGGAATCGCTGTCGCGCGTCCAGAGCCTGCTGTCGCGGCTGAACGAACATGATCGCGTGAGCTTCGACGAGCTGGTCGGCGCCGAACTGGCGGCGCTGGACGGTACCGCCGACCGGGTCAGCCTGGAGGGGCCAGGCGGCGTGCGCCTGCGGTCCTCGACGGTGCAGACGCTGGCGATGGCCCTCCACGAGCTCGCGACCAATGCCGTCAAATATGGCGCCCTCGGCCAGCCCCAGGGCCAGCTGCGAATCCGCTGGTCGCTGGAGCCGAACGGGCCGGGCGATCGCCCCTGGCTGCACATCGACTGGCGCGAGCGCGGCGTCGTCATGCCGCCCGCCGGTTCGGCGCCGGCGGGCGGCGGGCAGGGGCGCGAGCTGATCGAGCGTGCGCTGCCCTACCAGCTCAAGGCCAGGACCAGCTTTGAGCTCGGCGCCGACGGCGTCCATTGCACCATCGGGCTTCCCGTGTCCGCGACCCGGAATGCGAAGGAGACCGAGCATGGCTGAGTGCGCGCTAAGCGGCTGCCGGATACTCGTCGTCGAGGACGAGTATCTGCTCGCGGACGAGCTCCAGGCCGAGCTCGAGGATGCGGGGGCGGTGGTGATCGGGCCGGTCGGCGACCTGGCCGGCGCGACCGCGCTGATCCGGGCCGAGCGGCGCATCGACGGCGCGATCCTCGACGCCAACCTGACGGGCGAGATGGTCTTCCCGGCCGCCGACCTCCTGATCGAGCGGGGCATCCCGATCGTCTTCACGACCGGCTATGACGCATCGATCCTGCCCAGCCGCTTCGAGGGCGCGTCGCTGTGCGAGAAGCCGATCAACATGAAGCGGATCATCGACGCCATCGGCCAGGCGCTGCACCGCTAGAAGCGGTCCACGATCGCGCCGCATCGCTCCCAGGGGCAGGCGGATGCTTCCATCGCCTCCAAATCGCGCGGCACCCGTCGCGCCCTCACCGGCATGGGAACAACGCCGCGATGGAGCGTTATGCCGGAGATGGCCGAAGGATCACGACGTCCGGCGCAAGAGGCGCAACGCGAGCTCGCCGACAGCGCGGAGAAGCTCGAGGAAAGCGCCGATCGTCAGACCGACAGCGCCGACCGCCGCACCGAGCTCGCCGCCGACCGCACCATCCTTGCCGCCGAGCGCACCTATGCCGCCTGGGTGCGGACCGGGCTGGCCGCGCTCGCCTCCGGCGTCGGCGCCCGCGCGCTGCTGACCGACGTCGTGCCCGATGCGCTGATGTGGGCGACCGGCAGCGTCCTCGTCCTGTTCAGCGCCTTCTGCTTCGTCGCGGCAGTGTGGCGGCAGATGCTGCGCGTGGCGCCGCCGCGGCCGGACACGCCGCGGCTGCCGCCCTGGCTGCTGATCCTGGTCAACGCCCTGCTGCTGGTCACCGCCGTCGCCGCCCTGATCGGGATCTGGCTGTCGCGATGACCTCCCCCGCACCACAGGAGCGCGCGTGACCACGCCGCAATGGCTCTCGATAGCCACCCTCGTCGGGATGATGGGCCTCTTCCTCTGGGGCCGGTTCCGCTACGACGTGACCGCGATCATCGCGCTGCTGGCGGCGCTGGCGCTGGGCATCGTCAGCCCCAAGCAGGCGTTCAGCGGCTTTTCCGACGACATCGTCATCATCGTCGGATCGGCGCTGGTGCTGTCGGCGGCGATGCAGCGATCGGGCCTGATCGAGCGCGCGCTGGGCTTGGTCGGCGGGCATGTGAAGCGGGTGCGCAGCCAGCTCCTGGTGCTGACCGCCTCGGTCGGCCTCGTCTCCGCGCTGGTCAAGAATGTCGGCGCGCTGGCGATGCTGATGCCCGCCGCCTTCCAGATGGCGAAGAAGAACGACGCCAGCCCGTCGGTCTTCCTGATGCCGATGGCGTTCGCGTCGCTGCTCGGCGGGCTGATGACGCTGGTCGGCACGTCGCCCAACATCATCGTCAGCCGGGTGCGCGAGGAGATGACGGGCGAGCCGTTCGGCATGTTCGACTATCTGCCGACCGGCCTCGGCCTGCTGGTGGTCGGGCTGCTCTTCCTGCGCTTCGGCTATCGCCTGCTCCCGCGCGAGCGCCGGGCGACGGCGACGCTGGGGGAGGCGCTCGACATCTCCAGCTACGTCACCGAGGCGACGATCGCCCCGGGATCACCGGCCGAGGGCGAGACCGTCCGCGAATTCGTCGAGCGGCACGATCGCGAGATCGGCATCGCCCGCGTGCTGCGCGCCGGCATCCGCACCGTGCCGTCGGCCGGGCTGGTCCTGCACGAGGACGACACGCTGATCCTGACCGGCGCGCCCGACGCGCTGGAGCGCGCGATTGCGGGCGACGGGCTGGCGCTGGTCGGCGACGATCGCGAGCGGCCGAAGGGCAGCGAGGGCGACGAGATCGGCGTGATCGAGGGAGTGATCGGCGCCTCGTCGGTGCTGATCGACCAGACGGCGGGGCGGATGCGGATGCAGGAGCGCTACGGCGTCAACCTGATCGCGGTGTCGCGCGCGGCCGAGCGGCTGACGCGCCAGCTGGGCGAGACCAAGCTGAGCGCCGGCGACGTGATCGTCCTGCAGGGCCCGCTCCCGCTGCTGCCCGACCGGCTCCGCGACCTCGGCGTGCTGCCGCTGGCGCAGCGCCCACTGCGGCTGGGCGCGTCGGGGCGGAGCTGGCTGCCGCTGATCGTGCTGGCGGTGGCGATGGCGGCGACGGCGGCGGGGCTGGTGCCGGTGGCGGTCGCCTTCTTCGCGGCGGCGGGGATCGTGATGGCGACGGGGGCGCTGCCGCTGCGCGAGGCCTATGACGCGGTCGAATGGCCGATCCTGATCATGCTCGGCGCGCTGATCCCGGTGAGCGATTCGCTGCGCACGACGGGCGCGTCGGACCTGATCGCGACCCGGCTGGCCGACATCGCGGCGACGCTGCCGCCGTGGGGCGCGGTCGCGCTGATCCTGGTGGCGGCGATGGCGGTGACGCCGTTCCTCAACAATGCGGCGACGGTGCTGGTGATGGCCCCGATCGCCGCGGTCTTCGCGCACGACCTCGGCTACCGCCCCGAAGCCTTCCTGATCGCCACCGCGATCGGCGCCGGCTGCGACTTCCTCACGCCGATCGGCCACCAGTGCAACACGCTGGTGCTGGGCCCGGGCGGCTACCGGTTCGGCGATTACGCCCGGCTGGGCGCGCCGCTGTCGCTGCTCGTCGTGCTGGTGGGGACGCCGCTGGTGATGTGGGCGTGGCCGTTGCGGTGAGGGGGTGTATGCGCCTCATCTCGACCGTTCGGACGCTCGGGGGGTGGTCCTGAAAGCGGTGATTCGTTAGGGAGGCGTTCTCCGCTGCCCCCGTGCCGGCGGCAGGTGGCTTGCATACCAACGTCATAGCCCGTTGCAATGGACATCAGGCGTCCGTGAGGCCGATGGTTTGGCTGGCTCGCGCTCCATTGGCCGTTTCGTGGAACGCGCGATGATCACTTAGGGAGATCTGAAATATGCGTATTGCCCGCTTTCGCATTGCTGACGGACGCATTCTGCACGGACTGGTCGAAGGCGATGTCGTCAAGCTACTGGCCGACCCACCTGCGGGAGGGATCGAGACCTGGCTGCAAGCGGGAGCATTCGACGAGGCGATAAGCCGGACCGAGGGGGAAATTCCCCTATCGGCCATTCGGCTGCTGGCCCCGATAGCGGAGCCTCCCAAATTCCTGGGGCTTGGCGGGAACTATCGTTCGCATCTCGACGAGATCGCACATCTCGGTATCGCCGAGCCCACGACGCAGATATGGTTCAATAAACAGCGCACATGCGTCGCCGGCCCGTTCGACGAGGTCGTCATCCCGCGCCTTTCCAAGGCTGTCGACTATGAAGTCGAGCTGGCCGTCGTGATCGGTCGGCGCTGCCGAAACGTGCCGGCATCCCATGCCCATGACGTCATCGCCGGTTATATGGTGTGCAACGACGTCAGCGCACGGGATATCCAGATGCGGGCGCAGACGATGACATTGGGCAAATCTTTCGACACGCATGGGCCGATCGGCCCATGGCTGGTAACCGCCGACGAGATTGCCGATTGCCAAAGCCTGCGTCTTCGGACCTGGGTGAATGGCGAGTTGCGCCAGGATGGCAACACCAGCGAGATGAAATATACGGTTGCCCAGCAAATCGAAGAGCTGAGCGCCGTTTTTACGCTCGAACCGGGGGACATCCTGGCGACCGGAACCCCGGCCGGCGTGGGAGCGGCGTTTCAGCCGCCGAAGTTCCTCCGGCATGGCGATGTGGTCCGCCTCGAGATCGACCAGATCGGCGTCATCGAGAATATATTCGTCGATGGCACCTGAACCGCCGGGCCGGTCGACGGCCCCACCCTCCTGCCTTGAAGCGTCCGCCTGCCGGTTTTATCGTGCCGCCATCCGGTGGCGGAGAGGCAGCTATTCCGCCGATCCTCATCGGCTCACCCTAGTAGCAACTGAGCGACGGCATGGATGCGATCTCCGCTTATATGGATGGGATGCGGATCACGCATTTCGAGGCTGGAGATGCGGAAAGCCGTACGCCGTGGAGCGTCTATTGCCCGAAGGGAAGGTGGCAGGTGACCTTCTACCTGCTGGACGGCGAGCCCTGTCGCCTGTCCGTGCCGGAGATCGGCTACAGCGCGGTGATCGAGCCTCCGTCGATGTGCATCCTGTTGGGTGCCTTGGCCCACCAGGTGGAGGACCTCAGCGGCACCGGCGAGCTGGTGCTCGCCGAAATGCGGGTGCCGACCAGCATGGCCACCTTCCGGACGCTCAGGCTCGGTGCGGAGAGCGGCCAGCCCACCACCACCTTTTACATGGGTTTCGACATCGACAATTGCCTGGACAATCCCCTGCTCGAGGCCCTGCCTCCCGTCCTCGTGCAGCATTTCGACCGGGTGCCCGCATGGCTGGAGGTGACGTCGCGTTGGTTGCGCGAGGAACTCCTCCAGCAGAAGTCCGGGCGGCGTTCGATGGCGGTCCGCCTCGGCGAATTGCTGATGATCGAGGGCATAAGGAGCGTCGTCGCCGAGCATCCCGAACGCCTGCCCAAATGGCTGCGGGAGCCGGGTGATCGCCGTCTCGAACGCGCGCTGACCGCGATCCACCGTGATATCACCCGCAACTGGACGCTCGACGATCTCGCCGCGCACGTCGCTACATCCCGCGCCCGGCTATGCGCCCTGGCAAACGCCGAACTTGGCGAGGGACTGGGCAAGTATATCCAGCGTCTCAGAATGTTCGAAGCGCGCCGACTGCTCGCCGATTCCGAAAGCGACCTGACGGCGATTGCGCGCAAGACCGGTTACCAGGGGGCGGCAAGCTTCATAACCGCCTTCCGCCGGCATTTCGGCGAGACGCCCAACGCATTCCGCAAGGTGGCCCGGCGCCCCGCATAGGGGACAAAACGAGACGATCGATAAACTTTCCGAGAACCCAACGAAGCACCATCCCTCTACCCATGACCCCAACGCAAGCCGTGCGACGGCAAGGGAGGGGACATTGCTCAAAGAGGTACGCAACCATCATCTGTTCGTGACGGCATCGGCGGCAGCGATCCTGATCGCATGCTTCCAGTCGGGCGCAGCACAAGCGACCGCAACGCCGCCGCCAGCCGACGAGCAGACGGCCGACCGGATCGAGGAGATCGTGGTGACCGCGCAGAAGCGGTCCGAGAATCTGCAGCGCGTGCCAATCTCGGCACAAGTCATGACCGGCGCCTCGCTGAACCGGTCGAACATCGCGTCCCTTACCGACATCGCGGAGATCGCGCCGTCGGTGCATGTCGCCACGGGCGGCCGTTCCAACAACATCTATGTCCGGGGTACCGGATCGGCGGAGAGCCAGTCGCTCGATCAGTCCGTCGCGATCTTCATCGACGATGTCTACCATGGCCGATCGCGCGGCTCGAGCGCGACCTTCCTGGACCTGGAGCGCGTCGAGGTCCTGAAGGGACCACAAAGCACCTATTTCGGCAACAACGCCATCGCCGGCGCGTTCAACATCGTCACCCACAGGCCGGACCAGAGCTTCAACGGCTGGATCCGCGGCCTGATCTCGCCCCGCGGCGGCACCAACGGCGGCCAATATGCGCTGGAGGGGGCGGTGAACGTTCCGCTCACGGATGCGCTTGCCCTGCGCGTGGCCGGCACGTTCAACGGCCAGAGAGGCTGGCTGAAGAACGTCAACACCGGCAAGCGCGCGCCCGATGAGGAAAACACGGCGTTCCGCGCCACGCTTCGCTACCAACCATCGGACGATCTCGACATCGCGCTCAAGGGTGAAATCGGCCGCAACCTGAACAAGAGCGGACTGCTCACGCAGAATGCGAGCTGCCCGCCACCGGCGCCCTTCGTGGCCGCGGGCTTCTGCGCCCTGAACCTGTCGCTCGGATTGCCCATCGGCCTCAAGCGCAACACGCTCGTCCTGAGCGATGGCCAGCAGATCCGGCTGAACACCAAGGAGACGGTCCTCTCGATCCGGAAGGACCTCGGCGCCTCGACGCTGTCGAGCGTGACCGCCTACAACCAGTATCGCTATCGCTACAATCTGGACGCGGACGGCACGCCGCTGACCCTGCTGAACGTCCAGGCACCCGAGAAATATCGCCAGTTCAGCCAGGAGCTGCGGCTCGCTTCGCCCACCGGTCAGCCGATCGAGTGGCTCGCGGGCCTCTATTTCCAATATGACAAGCTCGACATCGAGCAGTCGACATCCTTCAACTTCCTGTCGCCGGTGATCGCGGCGACACCACCCTTCGCGCCGCTGGTCGCCCGTCTGCCGCTCGGCCAGTTCGTCGCCGCAACGCAGAAGGAGCGGGTCTATTCGGCGTTCGGCGCCATCACATGGAACGCCAGCGACCGGCTCAAGCTCACGGCCGGATTGCGCGGGTCGATCACGACCAAGGACTTCGACTGGAGCCTGCTCTTCGGAACCGCCACGCGGGATTATGGTGGGATCGTCGCCCTGCCGTCGGCGCTCCAGCCATTGCCGGGGCTGCTCGGCCTCGGGACGTCGGGGCAGGTCGCCTTGTCCCGCAACGACAAGGCGCTGATGCCGTCCGCCCGTGCGCAATATCAGATCACGCCGGAGGCGATGGTCTACGCATCCTATTCGCGCGGCTTCAAGGCGGGCGGCTTCAGCGTGGCCGACACCACCGCGCTTCCCGCGAACTTCCCCTTCGCCCCGGAACGGGTGGACGCCTATGAAATCGGGCTCAAGAGCGAGCTCTTCGACCGGCATGTGCTGCTCAACGTCGCGCTGTTTCGCAACGACTTCAACAAGCTCCAGGTTTCCATCACCACCGCCGCCGCGTCCGGCGCCTTCCTGAACTTCATCCGCAACGCCGGTTCGGCGCGATCGCAGGGCGTGGAGGTCGAAACCCAATGGCTCGTCAGCCGGGCCTTCAGGATCGCCGCCTCGGGCAGCTATCTCGACTCGAAATATCTCCGCTATCGCAATGCCGGCCCGACCTCGGCCCAGCAGCTCGCTGGAATCGCGTCGCAGGATCTGTCGGGTCGGAGGACGCCCTTCGCGCCCCGCTGGAGCGGCACGACCAGCGCGACGCTGACCCTCCCGCTCGGCAGCCAATGGCGGTTCGTGGCGGAGGCGACCGGGATATTCTCCTCGTCCTACCAGACCTATTCGACCCTCGATCCCCTGACGCTGCAGCCAAGCTATGCCCGTCTTGACGGCCGGCTCTCGCTCGAATCGGACGACGGGCGGTGGGCGGTCGACCTGATCGGCAAGAATTTGGGAAATGCCACGGTGCGCGCCTTCTCGGTGGCGCAGCCGCTCTCGCTGGGAAGTCTGGCGCAAACCAAGGAGCAGTTGAGGAACCTCGCGCTCCAGCTTCGGTACAAATTCTAAGCAAGGTCGCCATGACACAGATTTTGAGTCCGAACGCCAACGAACGCTGGAACGTCTATGGCGACTGGCGCCGCGCGGCATCGGCGGTTCCCGTCGTCCTCGATGGCGAGACGAACCATATCGTCACGCGCTATCGGGACGTCGCCAAGCTCCTCAACGCGACCATTTCGACCGTGCAACCCCGGGCCGGCGAGTTTCCGGCCCATATCGGGTCGGGGCCGGCTTCGATATTCTATCGGGAATCCCTGCCCCATATGGACCGGCCCGAACATTCGCGCCTCCGGTCCGTGGTCATGAAGGCGCTCAATCCCCGCACCGTCGCCGGCATGGCGAGCTGGGTCGCAGACATCATCTCGCGGGCGCTGGACCAGATCGATGCGACGGGCGAGGTCGATGTCGCGAGGGTCCTGTCCGCCGGCATTCCCGCCGAGGTCGCATGCCGGATGCTGCACATAAGCGGGGCCGATACGGCGTTGTTGTTCAGCAAGGTCGACGATCTCAGCGCGATCGTGAGCCATGAACCGCTGACGCCCGAAAAGCTGCAAAAGGCCGACGAGGCTGCCCGCTTCTACGCCGACTTCTTCGCCCGGCACATAGCCGCGCTCGACCTTGGCGGCGACGACCTCGTCAGTTCGCTGGTGCAGGCGAGCCGGGCAGGCGCCATGTCGGAAAGCGAACTGCACACGACGCTGATGGGCCTGTTCATCGCGAGCTATCATACGACGCGGGTGAGCATCTCGAATGCCATCTTCGCCATCGGCACGCATGGCGACCAGCGCGACCTGCTCATCGCCAGGCCCGACCTGTCCGAAAAGGCGTGGGACGAGACGCTTCGTTTCATGAGCCCGGTGCATTTCGTGCATCGTTATGTCAGCGAGCGGCTGAATCTGGACGGCGTGACGATCGAACCGGGCCAGCGGCTGTTGCTCGGTCTGGCATCCGCGAACCGCGATCCAGAGGAATTCGATCAGCCCGACAGATTCCTGGTTGAGCGCGGCGCGAACCGCCATCTCGCCTTCGCGCTCGGCGCCCACTTCTGTCTCGGCGCCGGGCTGTCGCGGCTTGAGGGCCGCGTCCTGATCCACGACCTCGTCACGCGTTTTCCGCAGTTCGAGATCGCCGCGGACCCCGTCTGGACCGGGGATCTCAGCTTCCCGTTCATCCGGGAGCTGCACGTCAGGGCGCGGCCATGACGCCGATCGATGACGGCCGGCACGATCCGCCGAGAGCGACGATCTGCCTGACGTTCGACAATCTCGGCGAAGCCGCGGACGTGGAAATGGGCCGCTGGCCGGAGGGCCGACCTTTCGGGCAGCATTATACGGCAACGAAGACGGTTCCTCGGCTGATCGAGGAACTCGATGGCCTTCCCGCCACCTTCTTCGTCGAAGGGTGGAATGCCGAAGTCTATCCCGATCTGTTGAGAACGATGGCGGCCACGGGCCATGAGATCGCCTGCCATGGCTGGCGGCATGAGCTATGGTCGACGCTGGACGATACGACGCGTCGCCGGTGCCTGCGTCAGGCGATCGATGCCTTCGCACGGATCGGCGTCGCGGTTCAGGGGTTGCGTCCGCCTGGCGGGTTCCTCCCCGACGGAGTGCTCGCGCTAGTCGGGGAAGCGGACCTCGCTTATGTCAGTGCCGCCGGTGATACGCCCTCCATCGAAAGCGGAGTCGTTTCCCTACCGTTCCGTTGGATCGATCTCGACGGCTTCTATCTGGACCCAGCCGCCGCAAAGACGGTCGGCCTCGAAGTCCCGTCGGGCGTGGAACCGACCCTGCACGGATTCTTCTCCCATCTCGATGACGTCATCGCCGACCTCACGATGCGCGGTGGTCAGGCGGTTGTCGTCATGCACCCTTATATTATCGAGACGACGGAAGGATATTGGGCAGCGTTGCAATCCTTCCTGGGCCGGCTCAGGGCCAATCAGGATATCGCGCTTTCGACGTGCGGACGATCGGTTCGGAGGGTGAGGGAGGCAAGATAAGGATCGCCGCTTATCGCCGGCCCGGAAATGGACAGCCGGCTTTTTCCCCACGATCGCCTTTCAGTTGACGTACCGCCCCCTCACTTCCCCGCCGTCATCACCGTCATCTTCTTGCCGGCGCCGCCGGTCTGGAGGGTGTCGGGGGTGACCACCACGGTCGTGCCCGGCGCGACGACGGCGGCCATCGCCACGCGAATGTCCTCCGGCACGGTCAGGCGGGCGCGTTCGTCGGGGGTGACCTCGACCGGGGCGTTGAGCGCCTCGCCCGGCATCGGCAGCTTCATCCACCTGTAATTGTCGCCCTCGATCGCGCCGAGCGTGTAGGCGGTGGTGCCGGTCACCTCGCCCGCGATCTTGACCGGGGCCGAGCCGATCGGAACGCCGTTGCGCAGCACCAGCATCCGCTTGTCGGCGCTGCTGATCACGATCGAGACCGGCCCGGTCGTCGATCGCTCCGGCTGCCACAACGAACCGCCGAACAGATCGCTCTCGGCCTTCGACGCGGTGTTGCTGAGCACGGCGGGGCTCGGCGCGAAGCGCGGCACATCGGCGCCCGCCGTGACGATCACCGTCAGCCCGAGCTTGGTCACCCCGTAGAGCAGCTTGGCGAAGCCCATCGGCAGGCGGACGCAGCCGTGCGAGGCGGGATAGCCCGGCAGGTTGCCCGCGTGCAGCGCGATCCCGTCCCAGGTCAGCCGCTGCATATAGGGCATCGGCGCGTTGTTGTAGAGGTTCGACTTGTGGTCGACATTCTTCTGGAGGAGCGTGAACACGCCGGTCGGCGTCTCATGCCCCTTCTTGCCGGTCGACACGGTCGAGATGCCGATCGGCACGCCGTTGCGATAGGCATAGGCGCGCTGCTGCGCGATCGACACGACGATCACCACCGGCCCCTCCGGCGCGACCTGCGGCGCCCAGAGGAAGTCGCCCGGCTTCATCGCCGCCACCGTCTCCCCGACCGTCGCGCCCTGGAGCGAGGGGGCGGTCGCGGCGAACGCCGGAGCGGCGAGAAGGGCGGCGATACCAAGGAAGGTGCGGATCATCGGTGACCTCATTGCCTGTCGTCCTGTCGACCTTGTTTCAGCATCGACCCGGCCGCAAGGGCTGTAATGGGGATCACAGGCGATCGACGAAATATCCGGGAGGCGCGGAACCCGCCTCCCGGCGATGCCGAAACGAGGCCGGGATGCCGGCGGCGGGGGATGCCCCCTTCCCAAAGCCCATGGCCGGGACTATATAGCGCGTCCTACTTACATCGGCAGATGCCCGACGCGCAGAGCGCGGGTGCCGCCCTTGGCCCTCCGGGACACGGACCGTCCAGCGAACGGTCCGCGACGAATTGGAGAAGGATTTCAAGGGTTTCCAGAACGCTGGCAGTGCGGTTCCGATCAGCCCGGACCCGCACTTTTTGTCGTGGGGTCTCCCCTGCGAATCGGGCTGCGATCCGCTGCGAGGCGGAAAAAATTTTGACGCGAGGGAAGATACGCATGGCCACCCAGGCAGTTCCGGCGACCGCCAAGAAGCGCATCCGCAAGGTCTTCGGGAACATCCACGAAGTCGTCCAGATGCCGAACCTGATCGAGGTTCAGCGCGAATCCTACGAGCAGTTCCTGCGCTCCCGCCCGGCCGACGGCTATGTCTCGGGCCTGGAGAAGACGCTCCGCTCGGTCTTCCCGATCCGCGACTTCGCCGGCACCGCCGAGCTCGACTTCGTCCAGTACGAGCTGGAGGACCCGAAGTACGACACCGACGAGTGCCGCCAGCGCGGCATGACCTATGCGGCGCCGATGCGCGTCACGCTGCGCCTGATCGTGTTCGAGGTCGATCCCGACACGGAGACCCGCTCGGTCCTCGATATCAAGGAGCAGGACGTCTACATGGGCGACATGCCGCTCATGACCGAGAACGGCACCTTCCTGATCAACGGCACCGAACGCGTCATCGTGTCGCAGATGCACCGCTCGCCGGGCGTGCTGTTCGACCATGACCGCGGCAAGACCCACGCCTCGGGCAAATATCTGTTCGCCGCGCGCGTCATCCCCTATCGCGGCTCGTGGCTCGACTTCGAGTTCGACGCCAAGGACATCGTCAACGTCCGCATCGACCGCAAGCGCAAGCTGCCGGTCACCTCGCTGCTGCGCGCGCTGGGCGACGCCGTCATCGAGATCAACCCCGACAAGGGCACGTTCGAGGCGGGCGACCTGGTCGCCATCTCGGGCGTCAACCGTCCGTGCCGGGTCAAGGCGGTCGCCGGCAACCTCGTCACCGTCGAGGACCCGACCGGCGCGATCATCCCGGGCGGCCTGATCCAGACCGCCGAGGGCGAGAAGGTCGGCCATGTCGCGCGCATCCGCATGCAGGGCATGACCGGCGAGGACATCCTCAACTATTTCTACCGCACGCAGCGCTTCGTGCGCGGCGAGAACGGCTGGAAGGTCCCCTTCGTCGCCGAGAACTGGCGCGGCCAGAAGCCGGCGTTCGACGTCGTCAACGCCGACACCGGCGAGGTCGTCTTCCCGGCCGGCACCAAGATCAGCCCGCGCGCCGCCAACAAGGCCGGCAAGGACGGGCTGGAGACGCTGCTGATCCCGACCGACCAGATCTTCGGCCGCTACTCGGCCTATGACCTGATCGACGAGTCGACCGGCCGCATCTACATCGAGGCCGGCGACGAGGTGACGCCGGAGAATCTGGAAGCGCTCGACAAGGCCGGGTTCGACCATGTCGACCTGCTCGACATCGACCATGTCTCGACCGGTCCCTGGATCCGCAACACGCTGAAGGCCGACAAGGTCGAGGATCGCGACCATGCGCTGAGCGAGATCTATCGCGTCATGCGCCCCGGCGAGCCGCCGACGAAGGAGACCGCCGAGGCGCTGTTCGCCGGGCTGTTCTTCGACGCCGAGCGCTACGACCTGTCGGCCGTCGGCCGCGTCAAGCTCAACATGCGCCTCGAACTCGACGCCGAGGACACCGTCACGACGCTCCGCTCGGAGGACATCCTGGCGGTGGTCAAGACGCTGGTCGACCTGAAGGACGGCAAGGGCGAGATCGACGACATCGACAATCTCGGCAACCGCCGCGTCCGTTCGGTCGGCGAACTGCTGGAGAACCAGTATCGCGTCGGCCTGCTCCGCATGGAGCGCGCGGTGAAGGAGCGGATGTCGTCGGTCGACGTGTCGACGGCGATGCCGAACGACCTGATCAACGCCAAGCCGGCGGTCGCCGCGGTGCGCGAATTCTTCGGCTCGTCGCAGCTGTCGCAGTTCATGGACCAGACCAACCCGCTGTCGGAAGTCACCCACAAGCGCCGCGTCTCGGCGCTCGGGCCGGGCGGCCTCACCCGCGAGCGCGCGGGCTTCGAGGTCCGCGACGTCCACCCGACGCATTATGGCCGCATCTGCCCGATCGAGACGCCGGAAGGCCCGAACATCGGCCTGATCAACTCGCTGGCGAGCTTCAGCCGGGTCAACAAGTACGGCTTCATCGAGACGCCGTACCGCAAGATCGTCGACGGCAAGGTGACCAACGAGGTCGTCTACCTGTCGGCGATGGAAGAGGCCAAGCACACCATCGCGCAGGCGAACGCCGAGCTCGATAGCGAAGGCCGCTTCGTCGAGGACCTGATCTCCGCCCGCGAGGCCGGCGAGTTCCTGATGGCGCCGCGCGACCATGTGACGCTGATGGACGTCAGCCCGAAGCAGCTCGTCTCGGTCGCCGCGTCGCTGATCCCGTTCCTGGAGAACGACGACGCGAACCGCGCGCTGATGGGGTCGAACATGCAGCGCCAGGCGGTGCCGCTGGTCCGTGCCGAGGCGCCGTTCGTCGGCACCGGCATGGAAGAGACGGTCGCCCGCGATTCGGGCGCCGCGATCGCGGCCAAGCGTTCCGGCATCGTCGACCAGGTCGACGCGACCCGCATCGTGATCCGCGCCACCGGCGCGGTCGACGCGGGCAAGTCGGGCGTCGACATCTACACGCTGATGAAGTTCCAGCGCTCGAACCAGTCGACCTGCATCAACCAGCGCCCGCTGGTGAAGGTGGGCGACGTGGTCAACGCCGGCGACATCATCGCCGACGGCCCGTCGACCGAGTTCGGCGAGCTGGCGCTGGGCCGCAACGTCCTCGTCGCGTTCATGCCGTGGAACGGCTACAACTATGAGGACTCGATCCTGATCTCCGAGCGGATCGTGAAGGACGACGTCTTCACCTCGATCCACATCGACGAGTTCGAGGTGATGGCCCGCGACACCAAGCTCGGGCCGGAGGACATCACCCGCGACATCCCGAACGTCGGCGAGGAAGCGCTGCGCAACCTCGACGAGGCGGGCATCGTCTACATCGGCGCCGAGGTCGAGCCGGGCGACATCCTGTGCGGCAAGATCACGCCGAAGGGCGAGAGCCCGATGACGCCGGAGGAGAAGCTCCTCCGCGCCATCTTCGGCGAGAAGGCCTCCGACGTCCGCGACACCTCGCTCCGCCTGCCGCCGGGCGTGTCGGGCACCGTCGTCGACGTGCGCGTGTTCAACCGCCACGGCATCGACAAGGACGAGCGCGCGATGGCGATCGAGCGCGAGGAGATCGACCGTCTGACCAAGGACCGCGAGGACGAGCGCGCCATCCTGAACCGCGCCAATTACGCGCGACTCAAGGAGATGCTGCTCGGCCAGGTCGCGACCGCGGCGCCGAAGGGCATCAAGAAGGGCTCGGAGATCACCGAGGAGCTGCTCGACGAGGTCGAGAAGCGCGAATGGTGGAAGTTCGCCGTGCAGGACGATGCCCGCCAGGCGGACCTCGAGGCGGTCAAGGCCCAGTATGACGATGCCGTCGGCCTGATCGTCAAGAAGTTCGAGGACCGGGTCGAGAAGCTGCAGCGCGGCGACGAGCTGCCCCCGGGCGTGCTCAAGATGGTCAAGGTGTTCGTCGCGGTGAAGCGCAAGCTGCAGCCGGGCGACAAGATGGCCGGCCGCCACGGCAACAAGGGTGTGATCAGCCGCATCCTGCCGCAGGAGGACATGCCGTTCCTGGAGGACGGCACCCCCGTCGACATCGTGCTCAACCCGCTCGGCGTGCCGAGCCGCATGAACGTCGGCCAGATCTTCGAGACGCACCTCGGCTGGGCCGCCCGCGGCCTGGGCAAGCAGGTGACCAACGCACTCGAAGCCTGGCGCGAGGCCAATCCCGACGCGCAGGGCGCGACGCCGCCGGCGGCGGTCGTCGACCGGCTCAAGGAGGTGTACGGCAAGGAATATCATGCCGACATCGAGAGCCGCTCGACCGACCAGATCGTCGAGATGGCGGGCCTGCTGAAGAACGGCGTGCCGATGGCGACGCCGGTGTTCGACGGCGCCCGCGAAGCGGACGTGGCGGAGATGCTGCGCCGCGCCGGGCTCGACGAGAGCGGCCAGGTGGAACTGTTCGACGGCCGCACCGGCGACCAGTTCGACCGCAAGGTGACCGTGGGCTACATCTACATGCTGAAGCTCCACCACCTCGTCGACGACAAGATCCACGCACGCTCGATCGGCCCGTACAGCCTGGTCACCCAGCAGCCGCTGGGCGGCAAGGCGCAGTTCGGCGGCCAGCGCTTCGGCGAGATGGAGGTGTGGGCGCTCCAGGCCTATGGCGCCGCCTACACGCTGCAGGAGATGCTGACGGTGAAGTCGGACGACGTGGTCGGCCGCACCAAGGTCTACGAGGCGATCGTCAAGGGCGACGACACCTTCGAGGCCGGCATTCCGGAGAGCTTCAACGTGCTCGTCAAGGAAATGCGGTCGCTCGGCCTCAACGTCGAGCTGTCCTCGATCGAGGACCAGCAGGACGGCGACGGCCTGGCCGAAGCAGCGGAGTGAGACCAGCGACCCCTGTGTTCACACCGCAGGGGTCGCCCGCTCCGCCCGAGAGATCGACCCTTCAGAGGGACTGAGAAATGAACGAACTGACCAATTTCGCCAATCCGATCGCGAAGCCCGAGACCTTCGACCAGATCCAGATCGGCATCGCCAGCCCGGAGCGCATCCGCAGCTGGTCCTTCGGCGAGATCAAGAAGCCGGAGACGATCAACTACCGCACGTTCAAGCCCGAGCGTGACGGCCTGTTCTGCGCGCGCATCTTCGGTCCGATCAAGGATTACGAGTGCCTGTGCGGCAAGTACAAGCGCATGAAGTACAAGGGCATCGTCTGCGAGAAGTGCGGCGTCGAGGTCACCGTCTCGAAGGTCCGCCGCGAGCGGATGGGCCATATCGAGCTGGCCGCCCCGGTCGCGCACATCTGGTTCCTCAAGTCGCTGCCGTCGCGCATCGGCCTGCTGCTCGACATGCAGCTCAAGCAGCTCGAGCGCGTGCTCTACTTCGAGAGCTACATCGTCATCGAGCCGGGCCTGACCCCGCTGGAGAAGTATCAGCTCCTCACCGAGGACGAGCTGCTCGAGGCGCAGGACGAATATGGCGAGGACGCCTTCTCGGCCGGGATCGGCGCCGAGGCGGTCCGCCGCATGCTGGAGGAGCTCGACCTCGAAGGCGAGAAGGAGGACCTCCTCAAGGAGCTCGCCGAGACCAAGTCCGAGCTCAAGCCCAAGAAGATCATCAAGCGGCTCAAGGTCGTCGAGAGCTTCCTGGAGTCGGGCAACCGTCCTGAATGGATGATCCTGGAAGTGATCCCGGTCATCCCGCCGGATCTCCGCCCGCTCGTCCCCCTCGACGGCGGCCGCTTCGCGACGTCGGACCTCAACGACCTCTATCGTCGCGTGATCAACCGCAACAACCGCCTCAAGCGGCTGATGGAGCTGCGTGCGCCGGACATCATCGTCCGCAACGAGAAGCGCATGCTGCAGGAGTCGGTCGACGCGCTGTTCGACAACGGCCGCCGCGGCCGCACCATCACGGGCGCCAACAAGCGCCCGCTGAAGTCGCTCAGCGACATGCTGAAGGGCAAGCAGGGCCGCTTCCGCCAGAACCTGCTCGGCAAGCGCGTCGACTATTCGGGCCGTTCGGTCATCGTCACCGGCCCGGAGCTGAAGCTCCACCAGTGCGGCCTGCCGAAGAAGATGGCGCTCGAGCTGTTCAAGCCGTTCATCTACGCCCGGCTCGACGCCAAGGGCCTGTCGATGACGCTCAAGCAGGCCAAGAAGTGGGTCGAGAAGGAGCGCAAGGAGGTCTGGGACATCCTCGACGAGGTGATCCGCGAGCATCCGGTGCTGCTCAACCGCGCGCCGACGCTCCACCGCCTCGGCATCCAGGCGTTCGAGCCGGTGCTGATCGAGGGCAAGGCGATCCAGCTCCACCCGCTGGTCTGCTCGGCCTTCAACGCCGACTTCGACGGTGACCAGATGGCGGTCCACGTGCCGCTGTCGCTGGAGGCGCAGCTCGAAGCGCGCGTGCTGATGATGTCGACCAACAACATCCTGTCGCCCGCGAACGGCAAGCCGATCATCGTGCCGTCGCAGGACATGGTGCTGGGCCTTTATTATCTGTCGATGATGAAGGAAGGCGAGCCGGGCGAAGGGTCGCTGATCGCCGACATGCAGGAGGTGCACCAGGCGCTCGCCGCCAAGGCGGTGACGCTGCACACCAAGATCATCAGCCGCGTTCCGCAGACCGACGAGGACGGCAAGCAGTACATGAAGCGCGTCGAGACGACGCCGGGCCGCATGCTGCTGGGCGAGACGCTGCCGAAGAGCCACAAGGTGCCGTTCGAGACGGTCAACCGCCTGCTGACCAAGAAGGAGATCGGCGACGTCATCGACATCGTCTATCGCCACACCGGCCAGAAGGAGACGGTGCTGTTCGCCGACGCGATCATGGCGCTGGGCTTCCGCCACGCCTTCCAGGCCGGCATCTCGTTCGGCAAGGACGACATGATCATCCCCGAAGCCAAGGAGAAGGAGGTCGAGGAGACCCGTCTTCTGGTGAAGGACTTCGAGCAGCAGTATCAGGACGGCCTGATCACGCAGCAGGAGAAGTACAACAAGGTGATCGACGCCTGGTCGCGTTGCGGCGACCGCGTGGCGGCCGAGATGATGAAGGAGATCTCGGCGGTCAAGAAGGGCGACGACGGCCGCGAGAAGCCGATCAACGCGATCTACATGATGGCGCACTCCGGTGCCCGTGGTAGCGCCGCGCAGATCAAGCAGCTCGCCGGCATGCGCGGCCTGATGGCCAAGCCGTCGGGCGAGATCATCGAGACGCCGATCATCTCGAACTTCAAGGAAGGCCTGACCGTCCTCGAGTACTTCAACTCGACCCACGGCGCCCGCAAGGGCCTGGCCGACACCGCGCTCAAGACGGCGAACTCGGGCTACCTGACCCGCCGTCTGGTCGACGTGTCGCAGGACTGCGTCGTCGTCGAGGTCGATTGCGGCACCGATCGCGCGCTCGACATGAAGGCGATCGTCCAGGGCGGCGCCACCATCGCGTCGCTCGGTGAGCGCATCCTGGGCCGCACCGCGGCCGAGGACATCGTCGACTCGAAGACCAACGAGGTCCTGATCGCCGAGGGCACGCTGCTCGACGAGGCGATGGTCGCTGCGGTCGAGGCGATCGGCATCCAGTCGGTCAAGATCCGCAGCCCGCTGGTCTGCGAATCCAAGGGCGGCGTCTGCGCGGCCTGCTACGGCCGTGACCTCGCCCGCGGTACGCCGGTGAACATCGGCGAAGCGGTCGGCGTCATCGCGGCGCAGTCGATCGGCGAGCCGGGCACCCAGCTGACGATGCGGACCTTCCACATCGGCGGCGCGGCGCAGCTCAACGAGCAGTCGAACCTGGAATCGGTCGCCGACGGCACCATCGAGTATCGCGAGCTCCGCACGATCACCGATCCGCGCGGACGCCGCGTCTCGCTGAGCCGCAGCGGCGAGGTGGCGATCATCGACAGCGAGGGCCGCGAGCGCGCGACCCATCGCCTGCCCTATGGCGCGCACCTGCTGCTCGACGACGGCGCGACCGTCGCCAAGGGCGACCGCATCGCCGAATGGGACCCCTTCACCATGCCGGTGATCACCGAGACCGGCGGCGTCGTGAAGTATCAGGACCTGATCGACAACCAGACGCTCACCGAGCAGACCGACGAAGCCACCGGCATCAGCCAGAAGGTCGTCATCGAGTATCGCGCCACCAGCCGGAAGGAGGACCTCCGCCCGCGCCTGACGCTGCTCGACGACAGCTCGGGCGAGACCGCGCGCTACATGCTGGCGCCGGGCGCGATGCTCTCGGTCGAGGACGGCCAGGAGGTGAAGGCCGGCGAGGTGCTCGCCCGCGTCAGCCGCGAGTCCGCCAAGACCCGCGACATCACCGGCGGTCTGCCGCGCGTCGCCGAGCTGTTCGAGGCGCGCAAGCCCAAGGAGAACGCGATCATCGCCAAGGTCTCGGGCCGCGTCGAATTCGGCAAGGACTACAAGGCCAAGCGCAAGATCATCATCCGTCCGGATGACGGTTCGGAGCCGGTCGAGTATCTGGTGCCGAAGTCGAAGGTCATCGACGTGCAGGAAGGCGACTATGTCAAGCGCGGCGACAACCTGATCGGCGGCTCGCCCGATCCGCACGACATTCTCGAGGTGCTCGGCATCGAGCCGCTCGCGGAATATCTCGTGTCGGAAATCCAGGAGGTCTATCGCCTCCAGGGCGTGAAGATCAACGACAAGCACATCGAGACGATCGTCCGTCAGATGCTGCAGAAGGTCGAGATCACCGACGGCGGCGACACCACCCTGCTCCCCGGCGAGCAGGTGGACCGCGAGGAGATGGACGAGATCAACGCCAAGGCGGAAGCCGAGGGTCGTGCGATCGCGCAGGGCAAGCCCGTCCTGCTCGGCATCACCAAGGCCTCGCTCCAGACGCGCTCGTTCATCTCGGCGGCCTCGTTCCAGGAAACCACCCGCGTCCTCACCGACGCCTCGGTCCAGGGCAAGGTCGACACGCTGAACGGCCTCAAGGAGAATGTCATCGTCGGCCGCCTGATCCCGGCGGGCACCGGCGCCGGCATGAGCCGCCTGCGCGTCACCGCCAGCAGCCGCGACGCCGCGCTCCGCGCCGCGCAGCGCAACTGGCAGGAGTCGCTGATCGCGCCGCAGACCGCCGCCGAGGAGCATGCCGCAGAGCTGCGCCAGCCGGTCCAGGCCGACACCGGCGACGATCCGCTCGGCACGGTCGTCGGTGAATCGCACGGCACCGACGCCGATGCGGGCGATTACCTGACCGAGGAGTGATCGCCGGCCTGACGGCCCGATCGTCCAGGAGAAAGGCCCCGCCGGAGCGATCCGGCGGGGTTTTTCCTTGGGGGCGGACGAGAGCCGGCGATCCGTAGCATCGAGCGCTTCACCTGACCCGCTCGTCCTGAGGAGGGACTGAGCCTTGGCGAAGGCCCGTCTCGAAGGATCCTTCGAGACGCCATTTCGCCTGCGCTCAATGGCTCCTCAGGATGAGCGGAGACGGGAGCGGGGCGTAGGTCGACGGTTTTCACCGCGATGAAATGCCGACACTCTGGGCCAGTAGAACGACCGTCGTAGACCGCCTCTACTGACACTGTTCATTGATCGATCTCGATTCTCAAGAAGAGCGTTCCAATCGATTTTATCCTTCGAAAGCGTCATAAAAGTGTAACAACAAAATTCTTCCGAATTCCGCCGATTCTGTCATCATGATGCAACAAACAGCGATTTCGAATCGGAGGGATGCCATGAAGTTCAATTGCGTTCTCGTCGGTGCGGCCCTAGCCATTGCGGCTCCGGCTCTTGCCCAGCCGACCGAGGTCGCCGATCCCTATGGCGCGGGATCGATCTCGAAAGGCCATTACAGCACGATCGAGCGCAAGCTCGAGGCCGCCTACCAGAAGGGCGACCGTTCGCCGGAAGTGCTGCTCAACCTCGCGGCGATCCGGCTGGGCGAGAAGCGCGGCGCCGAGGCGCGCGACCTGTACAAGGCCGTGCTCGACCAGCCCAATGTCGACATGGCGACGCTGAGCGGCAACGCGACCTCGCACGAGGTCGCCCAACGCGGCATGGCCGGCGCCCTGGCGATGATCGACTGATCCCTTCGCCGACGCTTTCGGAGCCCGCAGGAGCGATCCTGCGGGCTTTATTCATGGGCTCTCCGCCGTCATCCCGGCGGCAGAGGAGGAGGGGTCAGCCCGCGCCGGGCTCGCGACCCCAGCGGGTGCCGTCATAGGCGGCGACGCCGGTCGCGGCGCGCTTGCTGCCCGCAAGAGCCCGCTCGGCGCCGTGCAGCAGCCGTTCGAGGTCGGCGCCGTGCTGCAGGTCGATGGCATAGCCGATATTGGCGGTGATGATGATATCCTCGCCGGCCACCGCATAGCTCTTGTCGAGCGTGGCGACGATCTGGTGGGCAAGCCCCTCCGCCTCGGCCGCGTCGGTCATGCCAGGCTGGATCACGACGAAATCGTCGCCGTTGAGGTGGATGACCAGGTTGTCGCCCTTCACGACGCGGCGCAGGCGCTGCGAGACCGCCTTGAGCAGCGCGTCGCCGGCCATGTGGCCATACATCTCGTTGACCGGTTCGAGCTGATTGATGTCGAGGCAGTGGACGGCGATCAGCTCCGATTCGTCGGCGCGGGCGATCAGCCGCTCGAACCGCTCGCGCAGGACGAGGCGATTGGGCAGACCGGTCAGGTCGTCCTGCCGGGCGAGCGTCTCCATCAATCGGCGCATCGATATCTGCGCCGCTGTCTCGTGATAGCGCTGGATCATCGACATGACACCGCCGACCAGGAACAGCGTGGTGAGCAGCGCGGCGCCCCAATGCGCCTCCCCCGGCATCAGCAGCGCGGCGAAGATCATCGGCGTGGTCGCGATCACCACCGCCGGGACGCTGACCCACAGGCGCAGCGCGACGGTCGCCGCGACGCCGGCGCCATAGCCATAGACGAGCGCGACCAGCGGCACGTGCAGGTCCGGATCAATCACCACATAGGCACGCCCCGCGAAGGCGCCGAAGGCCGCCGCGAAGCCGACATAGGCGAAGCCGAAGCTGCGCTCGATCGCGCGGGCGACGTGGATGCCGATCCCCGGCGCCATCACCCGGCGGCGCATGCCGAACAGGACGAACAGCCGAATCGCCGAGGCGATCAGCCCGAGGCCGTAGAACAGCAGCATCAACGCATCGTCGGTGCGCGCCGTCAGATAGGCGCCGGTGCCCGCAAAGCACAGCGTCATGATCATCGCCGGGAAGGTGTAGCCGAACAGCGACTGGACGAGTTCGATATAGGTGCCTTCGGGCAGGCGTTCCCTGCCGGGCCGGATCACGCGACGGCGACCGCGGATAAGGGCACGCAAAAGCTTCAAACCAGGGCTCCTTCCAGGCCGCGCCCCGCGGCCGATCCCAGCCAGGCTGATAGCAGAAAACGGCCGACAAGGGTACAAGGCATCGCCGCCATTTCTCGGCAATTGGTTTAAGAAAGGCTGAAGTCCGCGGTGAAGCACCAGCGGCGGCGCGGGGAATGGCGCAGGATATCGACCGGGGATCCTTCTCGCGTCACCGGCGCAAACCGCGCGGGACGGGCGGACGACGCGCCGTCCGCTCGGTCGCAAAGCCACTTTATCAGGAGAAGTGGCGCGAGTGACGGGGCTCGAACCCGCGACCTCCGGCGTGACAGGCCGGCGCTCTAACCAACTGAGCTACACCCGCGAACTGTGTCGGTGGAGGGGGCACCTAGTGGAGCCCCGCCCCCCTGTCAACATGGCTCGGCATCATTTTCTGAACTCGGGCGGGAAAGCCGCTTCCTCGTCCTGATGCGCGTTGGTGAAGGTGCCGTCCGCGAACAGGAAACCGGCGATGTCGGGCCAGCCCGCGGCATCGAGGATCGTCTTGAGGATGATCAGCAGCGGAACCGCGAGCAGCGCCCCCGCCGTCCCCCACACCCAGCTCCAGAAGCTGAGCGCCACGAGGATCAGCAGCGGGTTGATCGTCAGCCGCCGGCCGACCAGCATCGGCGTCAGCACATTGGCCTCGACCAGGTGGACCGCGACGAACAGCAGCGCCGGCACCAGCGCATAGCCGAGGTCGGAAAAGGTCATCAGCCCGCCGACCCCGAGCAGCCCCGCGGCCACGATCGGTCCGAAATAGGGGACGTAGTTGAGGATCGCGACGAGACCGCCCCACATGATCGGGCTGGGCATGCCGGCGAACCACAGCATCAGCGAGACAAGGATGCCCATGCCGATGTTCACCGCGGTGATCGTCGCCAGATAGGCCGAGGTGCGGTCGACCATGTCCTGGATCACCCGCGCGGTCGTCATCGCGCTGGAGAAGCTGCCCCGGCTGGTGATCGTGCGGCGGCGCATCCGCGTCCAGCTCGACAGGAAGAAATAGACCACCAGCGTCGCGAAGACGAGCTGGACCAGCGCGTGCGGCGCCGAGCTGGCGACATAGTCGAACAGCGAGTTGGGCGACTGGACGGTCACCGTCCGCCCGTGCGCGGAGTTTCGCAGCAGCGATCCCATCGTCTCGTCGACGAAGCGTTCGAACGACGAATAGATGTCGATCAGCGGCGACAGGTTCTTGCGGATCAGCCGGATGCGCGACGGCAGCCGCGCGAACCATTCGGTCGCCGGGATGATCACCGAGGCGATCGCGGCATTGGCGAGGCCGAGGAAGATGATGACGCACAGCAGCGCCGCGAGCGGCGACGGCAGGCCGCGCCGCTCCAGCCATTCGAGCAGCGGCACCATCGCCACCGCGATCACCAGCGCGATCGTCACCGGCAGGAAGAATTCCGAGCCCGAACGCAGCGCGAAGGGGATGGCGAGGATGATGCCGGCGCCGGCGGTGAGCGCCAGCCAAGCGAGCAGACGGTCGCGGCGATACGCCATCTCCGCCTGACCGGCCATCGATTCGCGCAGCGCGTCGACCACCGGGCGCGAGCTTGCCACCACCGGCTGCTCCTGCCTGTCGCCGACCTCCTCCTGCATCGATTCGCTCCGCCGTTTCCCTCCCGATTCCGACTACCGTCCTCCTCGGCCGCTGTCGCCAGCGGATTGTTTTCGGGCCGCGAAGCGCTGCTTGCGGATTATTGCGACAACACAACAGCTTCATGGCAAAGATATGGCCGGTTGCGTTAGCAACTGCACAAAAACACCATATGTTGGGGTTCCTCGGTCCATCTTGGCGACGAAACGATTCGTCGTGCCTTTCTTGACTCCGTGGGGGCCCTGCCGCATTGCGCGGCGAAATCAGGTCGCCTGGGGCACGACGTACTTACCGCCCCCTGCCGACAAGACGTGAAAGAGCACCTCGCCCTCATGTTTGAGGTTCTGGGCGAGCGTGGGCTTTTGCGCATGATGTGGAGTACTGAATGCCCGCCAAACTGGCTCAACACCCGCTCATGCTGGCTGCGATGTTCGTCGTCGCCGCCACGGGCGCGATGGGCTTAGCGGCCATTCCGGCGTCGCAGCCGACGCTGGCATATGAAGTTACCCCCCAACTCGTCGCGGACGATGTCGTCGCCGACGATGGGATCGACCAGGTCCTCTTCAAGGAGGCGGTCGCCACCACCAAGATCGACAAGCAGCTCGAATGCATGGCCAAGGTCGTCCTGCACGAAGCCGCCAACCAGTCGCGCAGCGGCCAGCTCGCCGTCGCGCAGCTCATCATGAACCGCGTCGGCCAGGACCGCTTCGGCGAGACCGTGTGCGAGGTGGTCAACCAGCCGGGCCAGTTCTTCCGCACCGCCTCCTACAATCCGCGCCGCGACACCGATCGCTGGGCCACCGCGGTCGAGGTTTCGCGGCAGGCGATGGCCGGCAATGGCGACCAGGTCGTCCCCGGCGCCGTCTTCTACCATTCGGCGCACCAGTCGCCGAACCGCTTCTTCCGGACGCGCGAGCGCCTGACCATGGTCGGCGACCACGTCTTCTACCGTTAACCGACACCAGATCGGAGAGGGTGCGGAGGGCCCGGCGGAAGCGCCGGGCCCTTTGCTTATACGCAACCTGCGGTTAAGCGGGCGCCATGTCCCGTTCCACCCGCGCCACCCAGTTCCTGACCCAGGCCAAGGTCGCCCACGACGTCCGCAGCTACGACTATGATCCCGGCGGCGAACGGGTCGGCCTGCAGGCGGCCGAGGCACTGGGCGAGGATCCGTGCCGGGTGCTCAAGACGCTGATGATCGAGATCGACGGCCGCCCCGCCTGCGCGGTGATCCCGTCCGACCGCGAACTGTCGATGAAGAAGGCCGCGGCCGCGCTCGGCGCCAAGGCCGCGCAGATGATGAAGCCGGCCGATGCCGAGCGGATCACCGGCTATCATGTCGGCGGGATCAGCCCGTTCGGCCAGAAGAAGCGCGTCCCCGTCGCGATCGAGCGAGCCGCGATGGCCGAGGCGCTGGTCTACATCAACGGCGGCCAACGGGGATTGCAGGTGCGGCTCGCGCCCGGCGATGCGGCGAAGGCGCTGGGGGCCGTGGTGGCGGAGCTGGTGGCGGAATAGGGGCCGGGCGGCCGCGCCTACTGCGTTCCGCCGGGGGCCTCGTCGCCGAAGCGGGCGGCCTGGAGTTGCTTCCAACGGGCGTGGAGCGCCTCGCGCGGGGCGGTGAGGCCGGCGGCGGCCATCATGTCCTTCCAGCCGGCGGCCAGCCCCGAGGCCTGCTGCTGCGCCTGGGTCACCGGCTTCTCGTCGACCCAGGCCGACAGCGTGCCGGCATTGGCGAACAGCAGGACAAGCGCCGCGACGATGATCGTCACCGCCGTCCAGGCGAGCGGATCGCCACGCTCGACCGGCTCGCCCGGCAGGTCGACCGGGGAAGCCAGCTCATGATCCTTCATCTCGCGCGCCATCGGACCGGTCCCTCTAGAACTGATAGTAGATGAAGGGCGCGACCCCTTCATAGCGCATCGCGTCGATCAGGATGATCGCGGCGGCGACGAGCAGGCCGAGCAGCGGCGCGGGCAGCAGCCGCAGGCGCAGCGCGATCCCCTGCGCGAGCAGCGGCGGGGTGAAGTGGAAGCCCATGCCGAGCAGCATCAGCCCGGCGAGCAGCGGCGTCGTCAGCCCGTTGCTCCAGTCACCACCGGCCAGGCCGCCGAGGAAGGCGATCGCCGCGTCGAAGCTCTCCGCGCGGAAGAATATCCAGCCGAGCGTCACGACATGGAAGGTGACGAGGATGGCGAGCACCCGCGGCAGGCCCGGCAGCCCTGCCTTGCGCCACAGCGTCTCGATCACCTGCACGCCGCCATGGAGGCCGCCCCAGATCAGGAAGGTCCATTTCGCGCCGTGCCAGAAGCCGCCGAGCAGCATGGTGAGCATGATGTTGCGGCACTGCATGGCGAGGCCGCCACGGTTGCCGCCCAGCCCGATATAGAGATAGTCGCGCAGCCAGCTCGACAGGCTGATGTGCCAGCGCCGCCAGAAATCCTGAAGCGAGGCGGCGCGATAGGGCTGGTTGAAGTTGCGCGGGAAGCGATAGCCGAACAGCGCTGCGATGCCGATCGCCATGTCGCTATAGGCCGAGAAGTCGCAATAGATCTGCACCGCATAGCCATAGGCGGCGAGCAGCAGATCGAGGCTCGAATGCGCCGAGGGGTCGAAGAACACCGGGTCTACCAGGTTGACCGAGAGCTCGGACGCGACGACCGCCTTCTTGAACAGGCCCCAGACGATCAGCAGCAGCCCCATCGCCACCATCTCGCGGTTGAGGCGGGGCGTCCTCTCGAACTGCGGCAGCAGGTCGGCGCCGCGCACGATCGGCCCGGCGACGAGATGCGGGAAGAAGGACATCAGCAGGGTGATGTCGAGCAGCGACGCCGCGCGCAGCCGGCCGCGATAGACGTCGATCAGGTAGGACATGCCCTGGAAGGTGAAGAAGGACACGCCGACCGGCAGCACGATCTGCATCAGCGGCAGATCGCGCGCCATGCCCCAGCCGGCGAGCAGCGCGCCGAGCTGTTCCAGGAAGAAGTCGTAATATTTGAAGAAGCCGAGGATACCGAGATTGGCGACCACGCCGACGGTGACGATCGCCTTCTGCGCGGACCGCGAGCGCGCCTCGTAGATCAGCCGCGCCGATCCCCAGTTGAGGAAGGCCGAGGCGATCAGCAGCGCGACGAAGCGCCAGTCCCACGCACCGTAGAACACCCAGCTCGCGACGAGCAGAAGTATCTTGCGCCACTCATTGCTCGCCGACACCGCCCAGACGAGCACGAAGGCGACGAGGAAGAAGAGACCGAAGTCGAGGGTGGGGAACAGCATCTAGCGGATCATCCCCACCTCCGCCGTCATTCCCGCGAAAGCGGGAATCCATGGACGGCGGAACACAAGAGACGAAATGCTCCGTGACCGTGGATTCCCGCTTTCGCGGGAATGACGGTCGTGGGTCGAACCCCTCACCAGCGGCCCCCGGCATTGGCGGCGGCGTCGAGGTCGGCCTGGAGGCGGGTGGCGATCTCCTGGCCGCCGGCGGTGTTGAAATGGACATAGTCGGGCCGCATCCGGGTCGGCTGCAGCTTGACCCAGCTCACCGCGGTGCAGCGGCCGCCCATCCGCGCCTCCCAGTCCCAGAAGCCGAGGCGGAGCTGGCGCGCGACCTTGCGCTGGACCTCGCGGACAACCTTCAGCCCCGCCGGCGGGAAGAGCGGGCGGGCGGTGATCGCCCAGCCGGTCCGCGGCTGGCTCGCGACGGCGGCGGGAGCCGGCAGCAGGGGCGGGGTCGGCTTCGCGACGGCCGCCTGCTCGCCCAGCGCCTCCAGCACGTCGTCGATCGCGTCGGCCGCACGCGGCTGTTCGGGCGGGCGCCCCTGCGCGCCCGGCTCGGCGGCGAGCGGCGGCAGCGTCACCGGCTCGATGCACGGCGCCGGCGTCGCCGTCGGCGCATTGTTGAGCATCTCGCTGCGCCGGCTGAGCGCATCGGGCGCGCCGAGCAGCAGGATCGGCACCCGGCCGGCGAGACGGCGGAGGCGGCCGATCTGGCTGCGCAGCGCGATCTCATATTCCTGCGGGTTGACGCGCGGTGCGAAGCCTTCGTTGGTGCCGAAGGCGACGACGATCAGGTCGGGGTCGTAGCTCCGCAGCTCCTCCGCGACGACGGCGTCGTCGTTGCGGCTGAAATGGATGAACTGCGACCCGACCACGCCGACGTTGGAGAGGGCGACCCCGCCCGCGTCGCGGAAGGTGGCCCAGCTGGTGATCGTCACCGGTCCGCCCTCGGTCACCACCGAGACCGCAGGCTGCAACCGATCGAAGCGCATCTCCTTGCATTCGGGCCGGGTGATCAGCGAGCCGAGTTCCATCCGCTCGATCTCCCCGCCGACGCTGATCGCCAGGGTACCGGCGCCCGGCTCGGCGATCGCGCAGATCACGAAGCGGTTGAAGGTCTCCAGCGCCGAGGCGGTTAGTCCGATCCGCGCGCCCGCGGCGGTCGAGGTAATGCTGAACCCCGACAGGCCGCGCGCGCCGCGCGGGTTCTGCGATCCGGGGCCGAAGATCGAGGAGATGGTCCAGCCGCCGGACATGTCGACGCTGACGCCGCGCGGATTATAGCCCTGGAAGGGTTTGCCCGGCGGCATCACGCCGCGCCCGCCGCTGCCGTAGCGGGCCTGGAGCATGTCGCGCCAGGCGCCGGTGATCGCGTCGCCGGCGGTGTGGCTGTCGCCGATCTGGAGGATGTGGACCGGCTTGCCACCGCTGCCGCGTGCCGCCGCCAGCTTGTCGAAATAGGGCCGGAGCACCGCATAGTTGCACAGGCCGCCGGCGCAATCGGCAGTGACGGCGGGCGCCGCAGCGGCCGCAGCGGCCAGGGCGAACAGGCCGATCATCGGCGATCGGCGTCGGGGCGGGTCGCCTCGTCGCGCATCTCGGGGGGCAGCAGGTCGGCCGGCGCGCCCTTGGCGGGTGCCATCGCCGGTTCGGGCGGCGGCGCCTTGGCAGCCTTGGGAGGCTCGGGGAGGTTGGCCAGCGGGTCCTCCATCCGGGGCGGCCTGGGCGCGGGCGCAGGCTTGACCGGCGGCGGGACGACCAGTGGCGCGGGCGCCACCGTCGGCGGCGGCGGTGCGCCCTCCCCAGCCTGGCCGCGCGCCTTGTCGACATAGGAACGGATGCGTCCGGCCAGCCCGCGGGTGATGCGGATATAGCCGTTCATCGACATGTGGATGCCGTCATTGGCGCGCATCAGCTGCGGCTTGCCGGTCGCCGGATCAGGCAGATAGGCGGCGTAGCGCCCCTCGGCGTCGACCGAATAGGGGGCCGTCTCGATGAAGGCGACGCCGAGCTTGCCCATCAGGTCGCGATAGAAGGCGTTCATGCGGACGACGTCGGCGTCATAGGCCGCCTCGCGCATCTTCGGCAGGCCGACCCAGTAGACGATCGCACCCTGCGACCGGAGCATGGCGACATAGGAGGTCACCCGCCGCGCGATCGCCGCCTTCCAGTTAGGGGTGAGCAGCGCATAGACATGGCCGCCGTCGGCGACGCCCATCATGTCGTTGGCGCCGAACGAGATCACCGCGATGTCGACCGGCGCGTCGGCGAGGCGGGCGCGGTCGTGCTGTTCGAGGTTGAGCGTCTTGTAGCGGGTGAAGCCGGTCGCCTGCTGGCTGTACTTGATCACCTGGTAGCCCGCCTTGCGGCTGAGCTGGTTGTAGAGCGCCGACCAGATGCCGTCGCCGAAGCTGTCGCCGAACACGCCGACACGGACCGGGCGGCCGGCCGCGATCGCGTTGACGATGCCGGGCTGGATCGGCCGGGTCTCGGCGACCACCGGCGGCTGGGGAAGCTGGCCGGGCACCACGGGCGCGGGTTTCCCATCCGGCACGGTCGCGGGCGTGGCGCCAGGGGCGACACCTTCCGGCCCGACCGCCGCCAGCTCGGACGGGGCTGCGACGGGCGCCTCGACCTGCTGCCGGACGCCGAAGGCGTAACCGATCGCGGCGCCCGCCGCGACACCCAGGAACAATACCGCCGTCCGATCGAACAGAAACAGCGCCGACTTCATCGACCCACCCGCACACACTCCCGAAACGAACCGACGCGGCTGGAGGAACTCAGCGGAACGCGATCGCCGCCCCGTCCTTAATATGGCGCGCGCGGACCTGTCGAGCCGCTTCGGGCGGCTCGGCGCGGCAGGGTCACGGCTGGGCAGGTATGGCGAACGCGGACCGCCGCCCCTTCTTCGTCATGCTGCACTTGTTTCAGCATCCACCGCGCCACAAGCCTGGACAGTGCGGATGATGGGTGGATGCTGAAACAAGTTCAGCATGACGGGGGTAAGGCGTCAGGCGTTCGCCGGCTGGGTTCCGAACAGGTTGCGGCGGCGTTCCTCCTCGCTCGGTTCCGGGAGGTCGCGGAAGCGATCGGGGATGGCGTAGGCGCGGATCGTCGCCGGCCGCGCGGCGATCGCGTCGAACCAGCGCTTGAGGTTGGGGAAGGCGTTCAGGTCCTGACCCTGGCGCTCATAGGGCACGATCCAGGGATAGCTGGCCATGTCGGCGATCGAATAATCGTCGCCGGCCACGAAGGCGCGATCGACGAGCCGCTTGTCGAGCACGCCGTAGAGCCGGGCGGTCTCCTTCACATAGCGGTCGATCGCATAGGGTATCTTTTCGGGCGCGTAGACGTTGAAGTGATGGTTCTGCCCCGCCATCGGGCCGAGTCCGCCCATCTGCCAGAACAGCCATTGCAGCACCTCGGCCCGGCCGCGCAGGTCGGCGGGGATGAAGCGGCCGGTCTTTTCCGCGAGATAGAGCAGGATCGCGCCCGATTCGAACAGCGACACCGGCGCCCCGCCGCCCGCCGGATCGGTGTCGACGATCGCGGGGATGCGGTTGTTGGGGGCGATCTTCAGGAAGTCGGGGGCGAACTGGTCGCCCTTGCCGATGTTGACCGGGTGGACCCGGTAGTCGAGCCCGGCTTCCTCGAGGAACAGCGTGACCTTGTGGCCGTTCGGCGTGCCCCAATAATAGACGTCGATCATCGCAAGCTCCTCATGGCGTCGAGGATGTTACAGATCGGTACGCCGGAGGCGGGAGTCAAGAAAAATCCCTCTCCCCCTGGGGAGAGGGAGGGGCCCGCGGCCGCAGGCCGTGGGAGGGAGAGGGGCCGCTGGAGCCCTGGCGGATCACTTGCGAGAGGGGCGGGACGCTCGGGCTTTGCCCTCGCGCCCCCTCTCCCTCGATCCCTCTCCCCGAGGGGAGAGGGAGGTTAGGCCCTCGCCCGTGCCTCGGTGACCTGTTCGAGGATGGTCAGCGGCAGCGCGCCTTCGAGCAGCACCTCATGGAACTGGCGCAGGTCGAAGGCGGCGCCCTTGATCGCCTTCGCCTTCTCGCGCGCCTTGACCCAGCTCATATGGCCGACCTTGTAGCTGCACGCCTGGCCCGGCCAGATGCAGTAGCGGTCGATCTCGCGCTGGGTGCGCGGGCGGGCGAAGCCGCTCGCCTCGACCATATAGTCGGTCGCCTGCTCGCGGCTCCAGCGCTTGAAGTGGATGCCGGTGTCGGTGACCAGCCGGACCGCACGGAACAGGAAGCTCTGCAGGAAGCCAGCGCGGCCGATCGGGTCCGTCGCATAGACGCCCATCTCGTCGGCAAGCTGCTCCGCATAGAGCGCCCAGCCCTCGACATAGGCGCCGAACGGCGCGACCTTGCGCAGCATCGGCAGGTCCTTCGCCTCCTGGGCGAGGCTGATCTGCAGGTGATGGCCCGGCGTGCCCTCATGATAGGTCAGGCTCGGCAGCCCGTAGCGCGGCCAGTCGGCCGTGTCCTTCAGGTTGATGTAGTAGATCGCCCCGCGCGAGCCATCGAGCGCGGCCGAGTTGTAATAGCCGTTGGGCGCGCCATCCTGGATGAAGGGCGGCACCCGCTTCACCTCGAGCGGCGCCTTGGGCAGGGTCGCGAAGGCTTCGGGCAGCTTCGCCTCCATCGCCTTCACCAGCCCGTTGATATAGTCGATCAGCTCGGCCCGGCCGGCGTCGGTGTTGGCGAAGAGCTGCTTCGGGTCGTTGTTGAGCGCGGTCAGGCGCTCGCCGACGGTGCCCTTGGTCATGCCCTCCTTCTTGAGGATCGCATCGATCTGGCCGCTGATCTCGGCGACCTGCTCGCGGCCCATCTGGTGGACCTCCTCGGGCGACAGCGTCGTCGTCGTCGCGTTCATCAGCGCATCGGCATAATATTCGTCGCCCTTGGGCAGGCGCCAGCAGCCCGCATCATGGCTGGCCGCCCTGCGCAAGCCGGTGACGAGCGCGATCTGCCGGTCGAGCGCGGGGAATATCTCGGCGGTGACGATCTTCTCGGCGCGGGCGCCCCAGTCGCCGGCGATCTTCTTCTCAGCCGTCCGGCGGACGACCGAGTCGACGAGGACGGTCTTGGCGGCCGGCTGGTCGCGCAACGCGCGGAGCTGCCCGAGCGCGAGATCGAGGCAGAAGTCAGGGGCGAAGGCGCCGTAGCGGACGTCGTCCTGCTGGAAGCGCGTGCTCTCGTCGAGGACGCGGGCGAATTCGCGGAGGCGCGCGACATAGGCGTCGGCGTCGTCCTTCGTCTCGATCACATGCTGCGAATCGAGGAAGTCCGGGACCGAAGAATAGGGCCCGCTCAGCTGGCTGATCGCATAGGGGACATAATAGCCGCTGGTGCTGCCATAGGGATATTTGGAGCCGCCCTTGGTGGTCTGCTCGACCATGTAGACGACGATGTCGTAGTTGAGCTGCGCGGCAGGCGACAGCGCGGCGCGATCGAGCTTGCGGAGCGCGGCGAGCGAGGCCTTGTCCTCGGCGAGGGTCCTGGCCTGACCGGCCTTGGTATAATCGTCGAGCTTGCTCTTCTGGCCGGCCCGCGCGCCCTTGTCGAGGCCGAGGCTGGTCGCGGTCTCGGGACTGTCGTCGAGCTGCTTCTCGAACATCGCCTCGACCATCGCCGCAAGCTGCTTGTCGGCCGCATTGCCGGCCGCCGCCGCCTCGGCCAGGCGCGGCATCATGCCGGCGAGAAGGGCGAGACCGGCCGAGCCGATGAATTGACGTCTATCCATGAAATGCTTCTCCCAGAGCGGGTTATGGCGCGGGAGACTATCGGCGGAATCACCCGAGGCAAGAGTGTATTACCGTATAAAGACAGTATCTGTTTGGCCTCAGGCGCCGGCGTGCGCATCCGCGCACTTGGCTATCCTCGCAGTAGCTCGGGCGCGCGTTCGCGCTTGCGGAGCCCTGTCGGGCTCCGATGATCATCTCATGCGATGAAACGGGACGCCTCAGCGTCCCGCAAGGCCGAACGGCCGCCCGAGCTACGGCGAGGATAGCCAAGGTCGCGGATGCGACCGCCGGCGCCTGAGGCCACTCGAAAGAGTGGGGAGCTTCTGTTGCCCGGTGCTCCCCGAACCGCTGGATTCCGCTTCTGTTGCCCGGTGCGGACCGAACCGCGCTTAAGCCTTGTAACGTCGTCCGTTAGGACTCAGTTACGCGGCAATCGCGAGCGCCTCGTTATCGTTGGCACTTGTAGGTTCGAACGGTTTAACGGCGCATTCAGGCCGGGCAAAAACATCGTCTTTGAATACACGTCGATCCTGGTTCGGCCCCGTCACGAGTCCCGGGAGACCGGGATTTGTGGTGGAGCCGCCGGGTACTGCCCCCGGGTCCGCTGCATCTATTCCACGACATCATTTATCGCCATAGCCGGGCGAACCCGGCACCCCCGATATAGGAGGGCGCGCAGCGGATTTGAAGGGCCTTGTCGCCTGTCAGCCCTTCTTCTTGAGCTCGGCCAGGATCTCGCGGAGCAGGACGACGTCCTCGGCGGGCTCGGCCGGCTTGGCTTCCTCGGCCTTGTTGAAGCGCTGGACCGCGCGGACGAGGAGGAACACCACGAAGGCGACGAGCAGGAAGTTGACGGCGACGGTGATGAACTGGCCGAAGCCGATCAGCGGGACGCCGGCATTCTTCAGGTCGGCATAGCTGGTGACAGAGCCGGTGAAGTTGGCGGGGATTTCCCCGAGCCGGATGAAGTGGCTCGAAAAGTCGAGCCCACCCGTCAGATAGCCGATCAACGGCATGATCAGGTCGTCGGTCAGCGACGAGACGATCTTGCCGAAGGCCGCGCCGATGATCACCGCGACGGCGAGATCGACGACATTACCCTTGTTGATGAAGGCCTTGAAATCCTGAAGCATGTTTTCGATCCCCATTTGCTTGGCCGTGGCGCGATCATCACCGCCATGCCATAAAGGTCAAGCAGGCCATTGAAGTTCGTTACGCTGCGCCTACCTAGCCGGCTAATACAGTCGATATCAGGGAAGATCCGCATATGACCATCGACCGCCGTTTTTCCGCCGCCCTGCTCGCCCCCGTCGCCGCGATCGCGGTCAGCGGCTGCGGCATCAACAGCGTGCCGACCGCGCAGGAGGAGGCGAAGGCGAAATGGGCCGACGTCCAGGCGCAATATCAGCGCCGCGCGGACCTGATCCCCAACCTGGTCAACACGGTGAAGGGCTATGCCGCCCAGGAGAAGACCGTGCTGACCGACGTCACCAACGCCCGCGCCCGCGCGACCGGCATCCAGCTTTCGGGCGCCGACCTGCAGGACCCGGCCAAGGTCAAGGCCTTCGCCGACGCGCAGGCGCAGCTCAGCGGATCGCTGGGCCGGCTGCTGGCGGTCTCCGAAAACTATCCCGAGCTCAAGTCGAGCGACCAGTTCCTGGCGCTGCAGAGCCAGATCGAGGGCACCGAGAACCGCATCGCCGTCGCCCGGCGCGACTATAACGAGTCGGTGCGCGCCTATAACACGCTGATCCGCACCTTCCCGACCGCGATCGGCGCCAAGGTCTTCCATGGCGCGCAGCCGATGCAGCCGTTCGAGGCGAGCGCCGGTTCGGACAAGGCGCCGACGGTGCAGTTCTGAGGGTAGGTGAATGCCCTCCTATAATATCCCCCTCCCTTTCAAGGGAGGGGCTAGGGGTGGGTTGCGGAGCCGGAGGCTCGATGCCTCCGGCGCAGCCTTGCGCCACGATGGAGGAGGGCTCGCTACGCTCGCCACCCACCCCCTGACCCCTCCCTTGAAAGGGAGGGGGGTTTTGTTTTTCCTCCTCCTCGCCCTCCTCTTCCTCGCCGTCCCCGCTTTCGCGCAGACATTCCCGCCGTTGACCGGGCGGGTCGTCGATGCGGCCAAGCTGCTCTCGCCCGAGCAGGAGGCCGGGCTGACCGCCAAGCTCGAGCAGCTCGAAAAGCAGAGCGGGCGGCAGATGGTGGTGGCGACGGTCCCCAGCCTCGAGGATCAGCCGATCGAGGATTATGGCTATCGGCTCGGCCGCGCCTGGGGGATCGGCGACAAGAAGGCCAATGACGGGCTGCTGCTGCTCATCGCCCCCAATGAGCGCAAGGTGCGGATCGAGGTCGGCTACGGGCTGGAGCCGATCGTCACCGACGCGCTGTCGAGCGTGATCATCCAGCGCCAGATCCTGCCGCGCTTCCGCGACGGCGACATGGCGGGCGGCATCGCCGCCGGCGCCGACGCGCTGGTCGAGCTCCTCCAGCTTCCCCCCGACCAGGCCGAGGCGCGCGCGCAGAAGATCGTCGCCGACGACCGCAAGCAGCAGGAGGGCGGCGTGCCCGTCGCGCTGATCTTCTGGATCGTCGTGCTGCTGTTCATCGTCGGGTCGAGCATCGCCAGCCGCTTCGGCGGCGGCCGGCGCTATCGCGGCGGCAGCGGGCCGATCGTGCTGTGGGGCCCCGGCTGGGGCGGCGGCGGCGACGATCATTGGGGCGGCGGTTCCGGCGGCGGCTGGGGCGGTGGCGGCGGCGGCTTCTCGGGCGGCGGCGGGTCGTTCGGCGGCGGCGGATCCTCGGGGAGCTGGTGATGGCGCAGACCGTGCGTATCGACGAGGCCGATATCCGGCGCGTGACCGACGCCGTGACCGCGGCCGAGGCGCGCTCCGACGCGGAGATCGCGACGATCGTCTCGGAACGATCGGACAGCTACAACGACGTGCCGCTGATCTGGGCGGCGCTGGTCGCGCTGCTCGCGCTCGCCGTCTACGCGGCCTTTCCGGGATTCTACATCGGCCTGCTCGATCGCGTCACCGGCGGCTGGCACGTCTGGACGATGCGCGAGTGGATGACCGTGCTGGTGTTCGCGACGACGATCAAGTTCCTTGCCACCCGCTATATCGTCGGCTGGTGGCCGCTGCGCATGGCGTTCACGCCGGGCCGGACCAAGACCCGGCGGGTGCGCGCCCGCGCGGTCGCGCTGTTCAAG
This sequence comes from Rhizorhabdus histidinilytica, assembly GCF_900167915.1. Lineage (GTDB taxonomy): Bacteria > Pseudomonadota > Alphaproteobacteria > Sphingomonadales > Sphingomonadaceae > Rhizorhabdus > Rhizorhabdus histidinilytica. Next base: position 44,385 of record NZ_FUYM01000010.1, read on the forward strand.
GCCTCGACCGAGCAGCGCACGCTGAGCCGCACCGGGGTGCTGCTCTACCTGTCGCTGGCCGAACATCGCGCCGAGATCGTCGCCGACGAGGCGATCGTCGCGAAGGTGTCGCCCGACGCCTGGGGCGCGGCAATGGCGCTGCTGATCGACGGCTGCAAGGCGGGCCGCCCGGCCGACGGCATGGTCGCGGCGGTGGGCGCGATCGGCGAGGTGCTGGCCGTGCATTTCCCCCGCACCGGCACCGACCCCGACGAGATTCCCAACCGGATGATCTATCTGTGACCGCCGACCCCGTGGAGATCATGTGGCAGGGCCGCTTCATCACGGCCAAGCGCGAAGGCAAATGGGAATATGTCGGGCGCGCGCGCAACATCCGCGCGGCGGTGATCCTGGCGATCGACGACGGCCATGTCCTGCTGGTGGAGCAATATCGCGTGCCGCTGAAGCGCGCCTGCATCGAGCTTCCGGCCGGACTGATCGGCGACGAGACCGAGGGCGAGGCGGTCGAGATCGCCGCCGCCCGCGAGCTGGAGGAGGAGACCGGCTATCGCGCCGCGCGGATCGACGAGATCGGCGAATTCTCCTCCTCGCCCGGCATGGTGTCGGAGACCTTCACGCTGGTCCGGGCGACCGGGCTGGACCGGGTGCATGACGGCGGCGGGGTCGAGGGCGAGGACATCATCGTCCATCGCGTACCGCTCGACGGCGTCACGGAGTTCGTCGCGGCGCAGCGGGCGCTGGGCAAGATGGTCGACGTCAAGCTGCTGCTGCTGCTCGGCGGCGGGATCGTGGCGGACGGACGATAGACGTCATTCCGGCGAAAGCCGGAATCTCACCTCTTCAGCGCGGAAAAGGCAGGGAGATCCCGGCTTTCGCCGGGATGACGCGAGGTATTCAGAGGTTGATCGGGCCGACCATGAAATTGTCGGCATAGGCCTGGAGCTTGAGCTTCTTCTCCGGCCCCGCGACGACATGAGCGGTGAGGCCCTCGCGCTCGGCATAGGCCTTCGCGGCCTCCAGCGACGGGAAGGACAGGCGGACCTGGCCGCGGGTGTCGCCCGATCCGGCCCAGCCGGTCAGCGGGTCGGGGCGCTTCGGCTCGGTCGGCTCATATTCGAGCACCCAGCTATTGGTGCGCGCGCGGCCCGACTGCATCGCGTTCTTGATCCGCTGATAGATACGTGCGTGCGCCATGTGACCGTTTCCGAGAGTCCGTGTTGACCGCGCCATGCCGCAGCCCGGCGGGGCCCGTCAAGGACGCTGCGCCGCTTTCTTGGTCCGCAGGGTCGGATCGGCGGCAGCGGGATCGTCGGGCCAGGGATGGCGGGGGTAGCGGCCGCGCATCTCCTTGGCGACCGCGGCCCAGCTTCCCGCCCAGAAACCGGGCAGGTCCTTCGTCGTCTGGATCGGCCGGCCGGCCGGCGAGGTCAGCCGCAGGGTGAGCGGCACGCGCCCGCCGGCGACCATCGGATGCGCCGACAGCCCGAACAGCGCCTGCGGCCGCACCTCGACCGCCGGACCGCCGTCGGCCGCATAGTCAATCGGGTGGCGGCTGCCCGCCGGCGACTGGAGATGCTCGGGCGCGAGCCGGTCGAGCGCCTGCCGCCCGTCCCAGCCGAGCAGGCCGTGGAGCGCGTTGGACAGCTCGGCCGCCGATATGTCCGACAGCCGCCGCTTGCCCTCGACCAGCGGCGCGAACCAGTCGTCGAGGGTAAGCATCAGCGTCGCGTCGGACAGGTCGGGCAGCTCGCCGCCCTGCTCGGCCGCGAAGGCGGCGCGGGCGCGCAATGCCGCCACCCCGTCGGGCCAGTCGATCAGGTCGAGCCCGCGGGTGCGAACCGCATCGATCAGCGCGGCGCTGATCATCGCCGGCGAGGCGGTCTCGTCGCGCCCGGCAGCGAGCAGGATCGCGCCCAACCGGCGCTCGCGCCGCGCCTCGACCGCGCCGGTCGCCGGATCGAAGCGGGCGGTGCGGCGGACCTCGATATGATCGGCGAACAATCGCTCGACCTCGTCGGGGTCGATCGCCGCCGCCGACAGGATGCGCGCGCCCGAGGCGGCGCCCTGGATCTCGGCCACCGCAAGCCATTCGTTCCGCGCCAGCGGCGAGGCGGGATCGAGCCGGAAGCCGCGCCCGCCGCGCGAGATCCAGTCCTCGCCCGAGGCCGAGCGCCGCCGCGCGACCCGGTCGGGATAGGCGAGCGCGACGCAATCGGCGATCATCGCGTCGTCGCGGCCGCCCTTCCCCGCCAGCCGCGCCCAGCGCCCCGCGAGCTGGCGCCCGGCCTCGGCCCGCTTGCCCCGCTCGCCGCGCCAGCGCCGCAACCGCAGTTCGAGGTCGGCGTCCGAGCCGCCGAGGCCGCGTTCGGACAGGAGCACCGCGACCTCGGCGGCGGTTTCGGCGAAGCCGCCCTCGGCGGCGCGGATCAGCATATGGCCGAGGCGCGGCGGCAGCGGCAGCGCGGCGATCGCCCGGCCATGCGCGGTCGGGCGGCCGTCCTCGTCGATCGCCTCGAGCCGCGCGAGCCGCTGGCGCGCCTCGCCGATCGCGGCCTCGGGCGGCGGGTCGAGCCAGCGCAGCGTGCCCGGATCGGCGACGCCCCACAGCGCGCAATCGAGCGTCAGCGCCGACAGGTCAGTCTCCAATATCTCGGGTGGATCATATCTGGGCAGGCCGGCGGTCGCCGCCGCCTCCCACAGGCGATAGACGACACCCGGCTGCTGGCGACCGGCGCGGCCGGCGCGCTGGGCGACCGCCGCCTGGCTGGCCCGTTCGGTGACGAGCCGGGTCATCCCCGCCGCGCGGTCGTAGCGCGGACGGCGAGCGAGCCCCGAATCGACGACGATGCGCAGCCCGTCGATGGTGATGCTGGTCTCCGCGATCGAGGTGGCGAGCACCAGCTTGCGCCTTCCCGGCGGCGCGGGCGCGATCGCCGCGCGCTGGTCGGCGGGTTCGAGCGCGCCGTGCAGGCGATGGAGCACGACATCACCGGGCAGCCCGGCTTCGAGGCGCTCGGCGGTGCGCTCGATCTCGGCGACGCCGGGGAGGAAGGCGAGCAGGCTGCCCGTCTCCTCGGCCAGCGCGCGGCGGATCGCCGCGGCCATGTCGTCCTCGATCCGCTTCTCCGCCGAGCGCGGGGCATGGCGGATCTCGATCGGATGGCTGCGCCCCTCGCTCTCGACCAGCGGCGCGCGCACATCCGGCGTCGTGGCCATCAGCGCGGCGAAGCGTTCGCCGTCGAGCGTCGCCGACATCGCGACGAGACGCAGATCGGGCCGCAGCGCCGCCTGCGTGTCGAGCGCGAGGGCCAAGCCGAAATCGCTGTCGAGGCTGCGTTCATGGACCTCGTCGAACAGCACCGCCGAGACGCCGGGCAGGTCGGGGTCGGCCTGGATGCGGTTGACGAAGATGCCCTCTGTGACGACGAGGATGCGGGTGGCGGCCGACTGCTTCGCGTCGAGCCGGGTCGCATAGCCGATCGTCCGGCCGACCGGCTCGCCCGCCAGCTCGGCCATCCGCTCGGCCGCGGCGCGCGCGGCGAGGCGGCGGGGGGAGAGCAGCAATATCTGCCCTTCGCACCAGGGCTGCCCGAGCAGCGCCGGCGCGACAGCCGTCGTCTTGCCCGCGCCTGGCGGCGCGACGAGCACGGCGTTCGGCCCGTCGCGAAGCGCGGCGATCAGATCGGGCAGGACGGCGTCGATCGGCAGCATGGGGAGGGGTTTGCCCTTATCTCCCCCTCCCTTTCAAGGGAGGGGCGTAGGGGGTGGGTAACGGAGCCAAGGGGCTCGACGCCCCTTGGCGGAGTTCTACGCGACGATCAGCGCAAGCTCGCTACGCTCGCGCCCACCCCCGGCCCTTCCCTTGAAAGGGAGGGGGAAGGCGGTCAATAGGCCCGCGCGACCGCGAACTGGGCGGCTTCGATCAGGGCGGACTTGGCCTGGCCGCTGGGAAAGCCGGCGAGCGCGTCGATCGCGCGCTGGGCGTAGAGACGGGCGCGGGCGGCGGTGTCGGCGAGGGCGCCGGTGCCGCGCAGGATGCCAGTCGCGCGGACGAGATCCTCGTCCTCGTTGCGCAGCCCCTCGATCGCCTCGCGCAGGAAATCGCGGTCGGCAGCCTCGGCGCGGGCATAAGCGAGGATCACCGGCAGGGTGACCTTGCCGTCGCGGAAGTCGTCTCCCGCGTCCTTGCCCATCGTCGCGCCGTCCGAGACATAGTCGATCACGTCGTCGACCAGCTGGAAGGCGATGCCGAGATAGCGGCCATATTGATCGAGCGCATCCTCGACCGCCGCCTCGCGCTCGGCGACGACCGCGGCGATGCGGCAGGCGGCGGCGAACAGCACCGCCGTCTTGGCGGTGATGATCTCCAGATAGCGTTCCTCGCTGGTCTCGATACGCCGCTGCGCGGTGAGCTGGTTGACCTCGCCCTCCGCGATCACCGCCGAGGCGTTCGACAGGATGCGCAGCACGCGCAGCGAGCCGTCCTCGACCATCAGCTCGAACGAGCGGCTGAACAGGAAATCGCCGACCAGCACGCTGGCGGCGTTGCCCCAGATCATGTTGGCGGTGCTGCGGCCGCGGCGCAGGCCCGACTGGTCGACGACATCGTCGTGGAGCAGCGTCGCGGTGTGGATGAACTCGACCGTGGCGGCGAGCTTGTGGTGCCGTTCCCCGGCATAGTCGAGCAGCTTGGCGCAGGCGAGCGTCAGCATCGGCCGCATCCGCTTGCCGCCGCCGGCGATCAGATGGCCGGCCAGCTCGGGAATCAGCGGCACGTCCGACTGCATCCGCGCCAGGATCACGCTATTGACCGCGTTCATGTCGGCGGCGACGAGCGCCATGATCGGATCGAGCGAAGGCTGCGCCTCGCGGCGGATCGGGGTGACGGTCGCGGTCATGGGCGTGCCCATGGGCCGCACCGCCGCGAAACGCAAGACCGGAAACGGCCGCATTCCGGCACGATCGGCGAACTCGGCGCTTGCCAAGCGCGGAGTCGATCCCCGATAGGCCCCATAGAAGATGCCGCCAAGGAAAAGGGAACGCCGCCGCATGGCCGATGAGATCCTGAATCGCTACCGCGAGAGCATCGACAATATCGATGCCGCGCTGATCTTCATGCTGGCCGAGCGATTCAAGATCACCAAGGCGGTGGGCGAGCACAAGGCCGCCACCGGCCTGCCCCCCGCCGATCCGGGCCGCGAGCAGATCCAGATCGACCGTCTCCGCGCGCTGGCGAAGAGCGCCAATCTCGATCCCGACTTCTCGGAGAAATTCCTGCGCTTCGTGATCGATGAAGTCATCCACCACCATCGCCGTGCCGGCGCTGATGGTTGATTTGGTTTAGCCTCAGGCGCCGGCGCGGGCATCCGCCCGCTTGGCTATCCTCGCATGAGCTCGGGCGCGCGTGCGCGCTTGCGGAGCCCTGACGGGCTCCGGCGATCAGCTCGGCGTCGGGATGCGCCACTTCATTCCCCCATGCCCAGCATGGGGAGGAATGATCAGGAGAGGCTCTCGGCCATTTCGGCGAGTTCGAGCCAGCGCAGCTCGGCTTCCTCCTTCTTCGCCTTCGCGGCGTCGATCGCCTTCATCAGCGCGTCGAACCTCTTCGGGTCCTTCGCGTAGAGGTCGGGGTCGGCCAGTGCCGCCTCGTCGCGCGCGATCGCGGCTTCGAGCTTCTCGATCTCGGCCGGCAGCAGGTCCAGGTCGCGCTGGTCCTTGTAGCTGAGCTTGGTCCTGGCCTTCGGCGCGGCGGCCGGTTCGACCTTGGGCGCGGCAGGCTTCTTCGCCTCGACGCGGACGGTGCGCTGCCTTTCCCAATCCTCATAGCCGCCCGCGACGATGTCGACCTTGCCCGACCCGTCGAGGCCGAGCGTCACCGTCACGGTGCGGTCGAGGAAGTCGCGGTCGTGGCTGACGATCAGGACGGTGCCCTCATAGTCGGCGATCACCTCCTGCAGCAGGTCGAGCGTCTCGAGGTCGAGGTCGTTGGTCGGCTCGTCGAGCACCAGCAGGTTCGACGGCCGCGCGAACTCGCGTGCGAGCAGCACGCGGGATCGTTCGCCGCCCGACAGCGTTCCGATTCGGGCGTCGGCGATCGCCGGCTCGAACAGGAACTCCTTGAGATAGCCATGGACATGCTTCTTGACGCCCTGCACCTCGATCCAGTCGCCGCCGTCGGCGAGCACGTCGCGCACCCGCTTCTCGGGCGCCATCAGCTTGCGCTGCTGGTCGATGACGATGCCGTCGAGGGTCCTGGCCAGCTTCACCGTGCCCGAATCGGGCGCGATCTCGCCGGTCAGCAGCTTGAGCAGGGTCGACTTGCCCGCGCCATTCGCGCCGACCACGCCGATCCGGTCCCCGCGCGTCACCCGGAAGGTGAAGTCCTTGATGATGACGCGATCCCCGAACGCCTTGGTGACATGCTCGGCGTCGATCACCACCTTGGTCTTGACGTCGTCGGCGGCGACGGCGAGCCGGGCGGTGCCCTGCGGACCGAGCATCGCCTTGCGCTGCGCCCGCATCTCGTGGAGCTTGGCGAGACGGCCCTGGTTGCGCCGCCGCCGCGCGGTGACGCCGCGCAGCATCCAATGCTCCTCGATCTTCAGCCGGGCGTCGAGCTTCTCGGCGGCACGCGCCTCCTCCTCATAGACCTTCTCGGTCCACGCCTCGAACCCGCCGAAGCCGACCTCGGCGCGGCGGATGCCGCCACGGTCGAGCCACAGCGTCTGGCGGGTGAGCCGGGTCAGGAAGGTGCGATCGTGGCTGATCACGACGAAGGCGCCGGTGTAACGGCCGAGCCAGGATTCGAGCCATTCGATCGCCGCGAGGTCGAGATGGTTGGTCGGCTCGTCGAGCAGCAGCACCTCGGGCTCCATCGCCAGCGCGCGGGCGATCGCGGCGCGGCGCCGCTCGCCACCGCTGGCGCTCGCCGCATCGCGCGACAGGTCGATGCCGATCTGGCTGGCGATCGCCTCCACCTCATGCGCGGGCGGGGCGTCCGCCCCGGCCAGCGCGAAGTCGAGCAGGGTGGCGTGGCCCGCCATCGACGGCTCCTGCTCCAGCAGCACGACGCGGGTGCCGGGGACGATGGTGCGCAGCCCTTCGTCGGAATCGATCCGGCCGGCGAGCAACTTGAGCAACGTGGTCTTGCCGGCGCCGTTGCGGCCGATCAGCGCCAGCCGGTCGCGCGGGGCGATGTTGATGTCGAGGCCGCGGAACAGCCAACCGCTGCCCTGGACGAGACCGAGGTTCTGATAGCTTAGGATCGGGGCGGACATGTGTCTTAGCGCTGCAACATCTGTGGAGATTCTGTGGAGACACGAACATTCATGCCCTATTCAAGCCCCTGACCCTATGCCAATAGCCCATGTCAATGCGTAAACCTCTTGCCGCCCTGTCGCTGGCGTTGCTCGTCGTTGCCGCCTCCCCCGCCTCGGCGGACCGGAATCGCGTGCCGGAGCAGGACGCGCTGCGCGCCGGCGTCCGGTCCGGACAATATCTTCCCTATCAGGAAATGCGCGCCCGCGCGCAGGGCCGGGTCGACGGCCAGATGATCGGGTCCGAATTCGATCCCGGAACCGGCCGCTATCGATTCAAGTTTCAGCGTGGCGGTTCGGTGATATGGATGGACATGGACGGCCGCACCGGGCGTGAGCTGGGCCGCGTCGGACAATAAGCGCCCCGCCAGGGGACCGAAGAAGGGAAATGCATGCGCGTCCTGATCGTCGAGGATGAACCTAATCTTGGCCGCCAGCTCCGCGCCACGCTCGAAGGCGCCGGCTATGCGGTCGACCTGGCCACCGACGGGGAGGACGGGCATTTCCTCGGATCGACCGAGAGCTACGACGCGATCATCCTCGACCTGGGCCTGCCCGAGGTCGACGGGCTCACCGTGCTCGACCGCTGGCGGCGCGAGGGCAAGGACACGCCCGTGCTGGTGCTGACCGCGCGCGACAGCTGGTCGGACAAGGTCGCCGGGCTCGATGCCGGCGCCGACGACTATCTCGCCAAACCGTTCCAGACCGAGGAACTGATCGCCCGGCTGCGCGCACTGATCCGCCGCGCCTCGGGCAACGCCTCGTCCGAGTTGACCGCCGGCGACGTTCGGCTCGACACGCGCAGCGGCAAGGTGACGCTGGCCGGCGAGCCGGTGAAGCTGACCGCGCAGGAATATAAGCTGCTCAGCTACCTGCTCCACCACAAGGGCAAGGTGGTCAGCCGCACCGAACTGATCGAGCATATCTACGACCAGGATTTCGATCGCGATTCGAACACGATCGAAGTGTTCGTGACCCGCATCCGCAAGAAGCTGGGCCAGGATGTCATCACCACGATCCGCGGGCTGGGCTATTCGCTGGATGATCCGTCTTAAGCGGAGCCTCACGGCAGCGCGCGCCTGGGTCCTCGGCGGCAGGGCATCCACCGGGTCGCTGACCCGGCGGATGATCTCGATCGCGGCGCTGTGGATCGGCGTGCTGCTGGTCGGCGGCGGCTTCGCGCTCGATCGGGTGCTGAGCGAGGCGATCACCCGCAATTTCGACGCGCAGCTCGAATATGTGCTCAACGCGATGATCGCCTCGGCGGAGATCGGCCCCGACGGCGAGGTCCGCTTCAACCGGCCGCTCGGCGACCAGCGCTTCCTGGAACCCTATTCGGGACTCTACTGGCAGGTGTCGGGCCGCGCGCACGAGCCGTTCCGGTCGCGCTCGCTGTGGGACCGGGCGCTGCGCCAGGGCGATCCGCACCATGGCCGCACCCTCCATGTCGCCGACAGCGACGAGTTCGACGGCGAGCCGCTGCGCGTGCTGGACCGCGAGGTGCGGCTGCCGGGCTCCGCGACCGAATGGCGCTTCCAGGTCGCAGCCAGCCGCGCCGGGCTCAATGACCAGATCGCGGTGCTGCGGCGGACGCTGGTGCGCTCCTTCGCGATCCTCGGCCTCGGCCTGCTGATTCTCGCCGCGCTCCAGGCGACCTACGGGCTGTGGCCACTCCGGACGCTGCGCCGGGCGGTGGCGGCGGTCAGCTCGGGGGTCAGCGCGCGGATCGACGCCAAATTCCCCAACGAGGTCCGCCCGCTGGTCGAGGAGCTCAACGAGCTGCTCGCCCATAACGAACGCCAGGCCGAGGAGGCGCGGCGCCATGCCGGCAACCTCGCCCATGCGCTCAAGACGCCGCTGACCGTGCTGATGAACGAGGCGACCGCGAACAATCCCGGCCTGGCCGACACGGTGGTGCGGACGACGGTGACGATGCGCCGCCAGGTCGACCACCACCTCGCCCGCGCCCGCGCGGTCGGCCGCCGCGCCAATGCCCAGGCGCGCGCCGAGATCTGGCCGTCGCTCAAGGCGGTCGAGCGGGCGATGGCGCGGATGCACCGCCACGTCACGGTCGACCTGGCCGGCGACCAGAAGGCGGTCGCCCATGTCGAGCGACAGGACCTCGACGAGATCCTCGGCAACCTGATCGAGAATGCCGCCAAATATGGCCAGGGCCGCGTCTTCGTCACCGTCGCGCGGGTCGCGACCGACCTTCCCAACGGCCGCAAGGCGGACTGGGTCGAGCTGCTGATCGAGGACGATGGCCCCGGCATCCCCGAGACCGAGCGCGGCAAGCTGTTCGAGCGCGGCGCGCGTCTCGACACCGGCAAGCCCGGTACCGGCCTCGGCCTCGCCATCGTCCGCGACGTGATCGGCATCTATGGCGGCACGATCGCCTTGGAGGAGAGCGAGGATCTCGGCGGGTTGCAGATCAGGGTGCGGTTGCCGGCGGCTGTTTAGTTTTTTGCCCTCAGACGCCGGGCGCCGGGCCTCCGCCCGGCCCACGGCTCGCTATGCGAGCCGATCTCCGCCTACGGACTGCCCCGGCAGTCCGCGGACCGGCTTCGATCCTCGCATAAGCTCGGGCGGCCGTTCGGCCTTGCGGACCCTGCGGGTCCGTTAAATCCCCTTACCGGCCCGCCCCGCCAGCTCGACGACATATTGCCAGGCGACGCGGCCGGAGCGGCTGCCGCGCTGGGTGGCCCAGGCGATCGCGTCGAGGGGCTCGAAGGCGAGGCCATAGCGATCGGCATAGCCCTTCACCATCGCGACATAGGTGTCCTGGTCGCAGACGTGGAAGCCGAGCGACAGGCCGAAGCGGTCGGCGAGCGCGAGCTTGTCGTCGACCACGTCGCGCGGGTTGATCGGGCTGTCCTGCTCGCGCAGGTCGCGCGAGACGATGTGGCGGCGGTTGGCGGTGACGTGGAGCCGGGCGTTGGCCGGCCGCGCCTCGGCGCCGCCCTCGAGCATCGAACGCAGCAGGCGCGGGCCCTGCCCGCCGGCTGCGTCGTCGAAGCCCAAGTCATCAAGGAACAGGACGAAGGCGCGCGGCACGTCGGCGATCAGCGCGAACAGGCGCGGCAGCTCCTCGATCCGCTCGCCGGCGATCTCGATCAGCGCGACGTCGTGGCCCTGCCCGCGCAACTCGCCGACAGTCGCCTTGACCAGCGCCGACTTGCCCGCGCCGCGCGCGCCCCACAGCAGCACGTCGTGCGCGGCCGCGCCGGTCGCCAGCCGTCGCGCGTTGTCGAGTAGCGCCGCCTTCTGGGAGTCGACCCCGGTCAGCAGGTCGAGCGGCAGCGGCGAAAAGACGCGGGCCGCGGCAAGACCATGGTCGCGCCAGACATAAGCGGGATGCGCCGCCGGATCGGCATGCGGCGCGGGCGGCGGCGCGATCCGTTCGAGGGCGTCGGCGATGCGGGCGAGGATGGCGGCGTCGGTCATGGTCGGGCCGATACCTCCCGCGTCATTCCGGCGAAAGCCGGAATCTCATTTCTTCAGCGCGGAGAAGGCAGGGAGATCCCGGCTTTCGCCGGGATGACGAGGTTGCCTCACGCCTCGATCCCGTACTGACGCAGCAGGTCGTACAAGGTCGGCCGGCTGATGCCGAGCATCTTGGCGGCGCTGGAGATATTGCCTTCGCTGCGGGCGAGGGCGCGGGTGATGGCGGCGCGGTCGGCGGTTTCGCGGACGGCCTTCAGGTTGAGATAGCCACCATCCTCCCGGTCCGGGGTCAGGTCGAGATCGTCGGCGGTCACCAGCTTGCCGTCGGCCATGATCACCGCGCGCTTGAGCTTGTTCTCCAGCTCCCGGACGTTGCCGGGCCAGCGCCAGCCGTCGATCGCGGCGAGCGCGTCGGGGGCGAAGCCCTTGACCGGCGAGTCCATCTCGCGCGCCAGCTTCCTGAGCAGCGCCCGGGCGATCAGCAGCGCGTCGCCGGGCCGCTGCGCAAGCGGCGGGATGCGGACCACGATCTCGGCAAGGCGGTAATAGAGGTCCTCGCGGAAGCGCGTCTCGGCGATCATCGCGTCGAGGTCCTGGTGGGTCGCGCAGACGATCCGCGTATCGACCGCGATCGCCTTGCGGCTGCCGATCCGTTCGATCACCCGTTCCTGGAGGAAGCGCAGCAGCTTGACCTGGAGCGGCAGCGGGATGTCGCCGACCTCGTCGAGGAACAGCGTACCGCCCTGCGCCTGCTCGATCTTGCCCTCGGTGGTCTTGATCGCGCCGGTGAAGGCGCCCTTCTCATAGCCGAACAGTTCGGCCTCGAGCAGATTCTCGGGAATGGCGGCGCAGTTGATCGCGACGAACGCGCCGCCGCTGCGCTTGCTCGTCTTGTGAAGCAGCCGGGCGAGCACCTCCTTGCCGGTGCCGCTCGCCCCCAGCAGCATCACCGAGACGTCGGTGTTGGCGACCCGCTCGATCGTGCGGACGACCTTGAGCATCGCAGGATCGTTGGTGAGCAGGTCGTCCTCGGCATCGCCGCCGCCCTGCGCCTGGAGCCGGGCATTCTCCTGCTCCAGCCCGTGGAGATGGAAGGCGCGGGCGACGATCAGCCCCAGCTCGTCGATGTCGATGGGCTTGTGGTAATAGTCATAGGCGCCGGCGGCCACGGCCCGGAGAGCCCCCTCATGCGCGCCATGGCCCGAGGCGACGATCACCTTGGTATCGGGCTTGAGCGACAGGATCGCGTCGAGCGTGGCGAAGCCCTCGGTCGTGCCGTCAGGATCGGGCGGCAGGCCGAGATCGAGGGTGACGACCGCCGGCTCATAATGGCGCAGCGCGTCGATCGCGGCCTGGCGGTTGGTGGCGGAGATCACCTCATAATCCTCATAGGCCCAGCGGAGCTGCTTCTGCAGCCCTTCGTCATCCTCGACGATCAGGAGGCGGGGCTTGGCGGTGCTCATGCGGTTCCCTTCGACAGGTCTCCGCCGAGCAGCGCGGTCAGCGGCAGGACGATGGTGAAACGGCTTCCCTCCCCGGGACGGCTCTGCACTTCCAGCCGGCCGCCCATGCCGGTGACGAGCGCGCGCGCTTCATAGGCGCCGATGCCGAAGCCGCCATCCTTGGTCGAGGAGAAGGGATGGAACAGGCGGGTGCGGACGAACTCGGCGGACATGCCGCAGCCGCGATCGACGACCTCGACCACCGCCTCCAGCCCACGGCGGCCGATCACGATCTCGACCGGCGCGGCCGGGTCGCTCGCGTCGATCGCGTTCTGGACGAGGTGGCCGAGCGCCTGTTCGAATCGGTCGGGATCGACCGTCGCCATCACGTCGTCGCGGCCGACGATGCGGAGGCCATGGCCGCCCGAGCGATCGCGGACCACCTCCTCCACCAGCGTGCGCAGCGAATGCGGGGCGGGTTCGTCGGGTCGGGCGCGGTGGTGCTGCGACAGGCGCGCGAGCAGGTCGTTCATCTTGCCGACCGAATTCTGCAGCGTGTCGATCATGTCCGCGCGGAACTCGGGCTTGTCGGCATGGCGCTCGGCGTTGCGGGCGAGCAGGCTGAGCTGGCTCACCAGATTCTTGATGTCGTGCATGATGAAGGCGAAGCGCCGGTTGAACTCGTCGAAGCGGCGCGCGTCCGACAACGCCTCCTGCCCCCGCGCCTCGGCGAGGTAGCTGGCGACCTGCCGCCCGGCCACGCGGAGCAGGTCGTGATCCTCGTCGTCGAGCAGACGCGGCTCGCGCGGGCGTTCGAGCAGCACCGCGCCGACCAGCCGGTCGAAATGGATCAGCGGCACCAGCGCCCAGGCCTCCTCCTCCTCGACCATCCAGGCGGGAACCAGCGCCGCCGCCTCGGGTTCCTCGCCCCGGCGCAGCCGCTCGACCTCGACGACGCCATCGGCCTGGAGGTGCTGCGCAAGGCCGGTGCCCGCGGCGGCAAGCGGCGGATCGAGCGACGGCCAGTTCCATCGCGCCGAGGCCTCCAGCCCGCCATCCGGGCCGCACAGCATCAGCAGGCCGCCGGGGCAATCGAAGATGTCGGCGATCGCCTTCACCGTCCGCTCGGCGAGCGGCGGCGCGTCCTCGCCGGGCTGACCGACCGTCTCGGTGAAGCGGCGCCATTCGAGCCGATAGTCGTAGCGATGCTGGAAGAGCTGGCGGCCGAGCGTCTTCTTGAGCCGCTGGCGGTAGCGGCTCGACGGAAAGAGCGACAGGGCGAAGGCGACGAAGACCGCAGCCACCGTGAGCTGCGGCAGCAGCGCGAGCTTGCCGACCACGGCGAGCAGCCGGGCGGCAAGCACCATTGCCGCGAGATAGGCGCCGCTCAGCACCAGCGTCAGCGTCTGGAAGCCGGTGGCGCGCGATACCCGCATCCTATCGAGCGTGGCGAGACGGCTGACCGTCACCAGCAGCGGCGCGATCAGCACCATCACGATCCCGCGCAGCCCGAACAGCCCGGTCGGCCAGCCGTTGATCAGATAGGCGACCGTCGCGAGGTTGAGATCGAAGGTCCACATCACCGCCAGCGCCAGCATCGGCGAGCCGAGCCCGAAGCGCGCCTCCGGCGAGGCGGCGGTGTAGAGATTATGGAGCAGGCAGAGGCCGCCGATCGCACTGGCGACGCGTAGCGACTGGCCGGTCAGGAACAGTCCGGCCTGGATGCGCGGGCTCCCGGCGAAGCCGAGCGGCAGCAGCTTGATCACGATCGCCGCGACGAGCAGCACCCCGAGCAAGCCGTAGATGGCGAGGATCGCCGGCCGCCGCCGTCCCGCCGCGAGCGGCGGCTGGAGGGCGAAGAGGAAGCCAAGCCAGGCGATGTCGGCGAGGCTCTTCGCCACGCTCGACGATATGCCGCCCGCGCCGTAGCGCGCGACGAGCACGCACCACAGCGCGGTGAGCGCACAGGCGAGGGTCAGCGCCACGCGGCGCGGCCCGCCGCTGCGCACCGTCGCCTGCCAGCAGACCAGCGCCGCGAACATGAAGGCGGCAAGGCCATGGCCCCATTGGGTCGCGGCGAGGATCACCGGTTCGGGCAGGCTGGCGGCGTAGACGGGCGGAAGCTCCGTCTGCTGCGCCAGCATCGCGGCTTCCAGCCCCCGCGCCATGGGAGCTACCGGGCGCCTTCGGCCCAGAGCAGGACGCGCATCGTCTGGAGGATGATCAGCAGGTCGAGGAAGGGGCTGTAGTTCTTGGTGTAGTAGAGGTCATATTCGAGCTTGTGCCGCGCATCGTCGAGGCTGGCGCCATAGGGATAGTTGATCTGCGCCCAGCCGGTGATGCCGGGCTTCACCATGTGGCGCTCGGCATAGAAGGGAATCTGCCGTTCGAGCTCGGCGACGAATTCGGGGCGCTCGGGGCGCGGCCCGACGAAGCTCATCTGCCCCTTCAGCACGGTCCAGAGCTGGGGCAGCTCGTCGACGCGGATCAGGCGGATGATCCGGCCGATACGGGTGACGCGGGGGTCGCCCTGCTGCGCCCAGATCGCGGCGCCGCCGGCCTCCGCGTCCTGCCGCATCGAGCGGAGCTTGAGGATTTCGAAGGTCTCGCCGAAGCGGCCGACACGGACCTGACGGTAGAAAGCCGGGCCGGGGCTGTCGAGCTTCACGAGCATCGCGGTGACGAGGATGATCGGCGCGGCGAGGATCAGCAGGAAGGCACTGAGCAGCAGATCGAAGCCGCGCTTGAGCACCATCGACAGCTCGCGACCCGAGGAGAAGCCATCGGAGAAGATCAGCGAGGAGGGCCGCACCGTGTCGAGGTCGATCCGCCCGGTCTCGCGTTCGAGGAAGTCGGAGATGTCGGTGACGTGGACGCCGGTGGTCTTGAGCCGCAGCAGCGCATCGACCGGCACGGTGTTGCGGCGTTCGTCGAGGGCGAGGACGACCTCGTTCGCCTGGGTCTTCTCGACCAGGCCGGCGAGGCTGTCGACGTCGGTGCGGGAGATCGCCGTCTCGATCTGCGGCGGCGCGTCCTTCATGTCGACGCAGCCGGCGATCAGGAAGCTCGAGCCAGCACGATTCTCGAGGTTCGCGACCCGCTTGGCGCGGTGCCCGGCGCCGAGCAGCAGGATACGACGCTTGAACCTGTCGCCGCTGACGAAGCCGCCGAGCAGGACGCGCACCATCAGCAGCAGCACGACGGCGAGCACCATCGAGTAGAGCGAGTTGGACCGCCACAGGGTGATGCCGGGCGAGATGAAGTGGAGCACCGAGATGAGGATGACGCCGAGCGAGATCGCGACCAGCAGCCGCGCCGCGGCGAAGCGGAAGGTCTGCATCGACTCCGCGGCATAGACGCCGACCCCGATCATCGGCGCCTGGATCGCGAGCGCGAAGGTCAGCAGCTGGGGCAGCCGGTTCCACACCGGTCCCGGATCGGCACCGATCTGCCGCAGGCGCAACACCCAGCCCGCCTCGGCGACCAGCAGCAGCACCGCGAAATCGACCACGCAGAGAAGCAGCACTGGATAGGCGATATAATGTTTGAAGACCCTCAGCATTGCCCAGGCGTCTGTCCGGAAGGGCGCGGAAGGGCGCGTTGCGAAGCGGCGCCGGCCCGGCGCGTCGACAGGCGCGTCCCCAAACAGCCCTTCATTCGCGCAGCCATGAAACCCCCTTGCCGCTCGACCATTTGCTATCTGATAACGACCTGCCCCTTCTGGACCATGGAGCCCGCCATTTCCACCACCTTGATAACCCCCGTCATCCTGTCGGGTGGGTCCGGAACCCGATTGTGGCCGCTGTCGCGGTCACGCAAACCCAAGCAGCTCCTGGCGCTGACCGGCGAGCGGACGATGCTGCAGATGACCGCCGAACGCTGCGCCGACCGGGCGCGCTTCGGGCCATCGATCATCGTCACCAACGCGCTCCACGCCGCCGAGATCGCGGCCCAGCTCCGGCACGACCGGCCGGCCGCGATCATCCTGGAGCCGGCGGGTCGCAACACCGCGCCCGCGATCGCGCTGGCCGCGCTGGAATCGGCGCCCGATGCGCCGCTGCTGGTGATGCCGAGCGACCATGTGATCGAGGACGTCGCCGCCTTCCACGCGGCGATCGCCGCGGCGATGCCGCTGGTCCGCGACGGCTGGCTCGTCACCTTCGGCATCACCCCCGACACGCCCGAGACGGGCTATGGCTATATCCGCCGCGGCGCGGCGATCGCGCCGGGCGTCCAGAAGGTCGACGCCTTCGTCGAGAAGCCCGACCTGGACCGCGCCCGCGCCTATCTGGCCGAGGGGAATTACAGCTGGAACGGCGGCATCTTCCTGTTCCGCGCCGATGCCTATCTCGCCGCGCTCGACCGGTTCGAGCCCGAGATGCTGGCGGCGGTGCGCGCGTCGCTGGCGGAGGCCGCGCGCGACGGCAGCATGGTCATTCCGGCCGCCGAGGCCTTCCTGTCGGCGCGGTCGGAATCGATCGACTATGCGGTGATGGAGAAGGCCGACCGGGTCGCCGTGGTGCCGGTCGAGATGGGCTGGTCCGACGTCGGCAGCTGGGACGCGCTGCACCTGCTCGGCCTTCCCGACGAGCAGGGCAACGTCGTGCAGGGCGACGTCGTGTCGATCGACACGAGCGGCTGCCTGATCCGCAGCGAGGGGCCGGTGGTCACTACCGCCGGCATCAGCGACCTGATCGTGGTGGCGACGCGCGACGCGGTGATGATCCTGCCGCGCGGCAGCAGCCAGGAGGTCAAGAAGATCGTCGAAGCGCTCAAGGCCAGGGGGCACGAGACGCTCGACACCCCCTTCTGACCCGCAATCGAGGAGAAGCACCCCATGTTCGAGAAACGCGCGCTGGGCGCCACCGGCCTGTCGGTGTCGCCGCTGGTCGTCGGCGGCAACGTGTTCGGCTGGACCGCCGACGAGGCGACGAGCTTCGCGATCCTCGACGCCTTCGCGGCGGCGGGCATCACCACGATCGACACCGCCGACGTCTATTCGGCCTTCGCCGGCAAGGCGGGCGGCGAGTCCGAGACGGTGATCGGCGCCTGGATGAAGGCGCGCGGCAACCGCGACCGCATCCAGGTCGCGACCAAGGTCGGCCTGCTGCCGATCGACGGGCGGACCGGACTCGATCCGACGGTGATCGCGGCGGGGGTCGAGGCGTCGCTGCGCCGGCTGCAGACCGATTATATCGACCTCGAATATGCGCATGTCGACGATGAGACGGTGCCGCAGGAAGCGGTCGCCGAGGCATTCGACAGGCTGGTGAGGGCAGGCAAGGTCCGTGCGATCGGCGCATCGAACTTCCCGCAGGAGCGGCTGGCTTCCGCACTCGACATCGCCGCGCGCGAGGGCTTCGTCGGCTATGGCGCGATCCAGCCCAATTTCAACCTGATGACCGCGGACCGCTTCCCCGCCGCCTATCGGCAATTCTGCCTGGATCGCGGAATCGGCGTGCTGTCCTATTATGCGCTGGCCGGGGGCTTCCTGACCGGCAAATATCGCAGGCCCGAGGACATCAGGGGCGGCGCCCGCGCGCAATGGCTGGGCGATTATTTCAACCCGCGCGGCGACGCCGTGCTTGCGGCGCTCGACCAGGTGGCGGCCGAGACCGGCGCCACCATGGCGCAGATCGCGATCGCCTGGATCCTCGCCACCCCCGGCATCACCGCACCGATCGCCAGCGCCACCAGCGTCGCGCAGGTCGAGAGCCTGCTGCCGGCGCTGACGCTCAAGCTGTCGCCCGACCAGAAGGCCGCGCTCGACGCGGCGGCGACGCCGGCCTGACGGGAAAGATGCCCCTCAATCCCCCACGAAGGAGAAGGGGGCGAGGCCCCGTTCGCGCTCGTTGATGGTGAGCGCGCGGCCGAGCGGTGGCGCGGCGCGCTGGACGCAGTCGGCGCGCTGGCAATGGGTGCAGCCGAGGCCGATCGGATCGGCCGGGCCGCCGAGGTCGATCCCACGCGCGATCGCCAGCGCCGCGGCATGTTCGGCGGCGAGGCCGAGCGCGACAACATGCTCGGCCGCCGGCACGCCCGCGGCGCCACCATGGTGGCGGACGCTGCGCGCGACGGTGAACCAGCGCGATCCGTCCTCGAGTTCGGCGAGCTGACGGATCAGCCGGCCGGGCTGGTCGAAGGCGTGGTGGATCGCCCAGAGCGGGCAACGGTGCACCGCGTCGATCAGCGCCGAACCGCTGGCGCCGGCATAGCCTTTCGACAATTGCCCGGCACGGTCGATCCGCAGCATGAAGAAGGGCAGCCCCCGCGCGCCGACCCGTTGCAAGGTGGTCAGACGATGGGCGACCTGCTCGAACCCCGCGCCGAAGCGGCGCTGGAGGAGCTGGATGTCGTAGCCGGTCGTCTCGCAGGCGCGCAGGAAGCGGCCATAAGGCATCATCAGCGCGGCGGCGAAATAGGAGGTGACGTGGCGGCGGTAGAGCCGCTCGGCCGGGCGATCGCCGAACGCCGCTCCGGCGACCAGCGCGTCGATCCCCGCCCGCGCCTCGATCTGGGCGAGCTGGAACGCCGCCTGGAAAGTGCGCGCGGCGGGATCGAGCAGCTCGGAGAGCTGGAGCTGGCGGGCGTGGAGATCGAGCCTGCGCAACCGGTCGGGCATCACGTCGAACGGCAGGATGCGGATGGTGAGCTGGTGCTTGACCCGCAGCCGTTCGGCGATCGCGCCGTAGAGGTCGCCCGCACCGATCCGCAGCTCGTCGGCCAGCTCCTCGGCCTGGGCGTCGAGATCGGCGAAATGGTTGCGCCACCGCTCGATCTCGCGCCGCGCCGCCATCACCGGATTGGGCCCCTCGCCCGCCATGCCGGCGCCGCCGCCCTCGCGCCAGCGGTCGAACAGCCGGGCGAAGGCCTCGATCCCGCCGGGCGCGTTGTCGATCCACGCCTCGAGCTCGGCGCGGTCGATCGACAGGTCGGCGAACAGCGGATCGGACAATCGCCGCCGCATCGCCGCCGATCCGCCGCCGGGCTCCTCCTGGCTGAGGCTGCGGATATCGAAGTCGAACAGCTCGGCCAGCTTGAGAATCAGTCCGGCGGTCAACGGCCGGCGATTGCCCTCGATCAGCGCGAGATAGCTGTCGGAGATACCAAGCATCTCGGCCATCGCCTGCTGGGTGTGGCCATGGTCGCGCCGCAGCCGCTTGATCCGCGGCCCTGCCAATATGCCCTGCTTGGCCATGCCGATCGTCCCTCCGGGAAGAAGTAAGGTTCTTACAAGATTACATATAAACTAGCAGTTCGGGCGACATCCGGACATCAAAATCGTCATCGCCGCGATGGCAGCCGGCCGATCGATCGGGCAGGAGAATGGAGGAGATTCGAACAGCGCCGCGCCTTGCAAGGCCTCCAGCTTGTAAGCGCGGCACCCCGCTCTTTTCCTGGGGAGGAAGAGAAACGCCCGCCGGACCCAGCGTCCGGCGGGCGTCATCCATCATCGGCGACGCCCATTATACCCGTAATTGTATCCGTAAAGTCACGGCATCGGCGAACGACAATTGCGTCTTACGCAAATATCCGCCATCAAGGCCATCCTGGGGCGTTGACGAGGATATGTGATTGTGAGCCAGCCCCCCGTGGGGACGAGGGTCCTGATCGTCGAAGACGATACGATCATCGCGATGACCGCCGAAGACATGCTCGACGAATGCGGCTGCAAGACGGCCGCGATCGCCGTCTCCGTCGCCGAGGCGCTGGCCCGCGCGGCCGACACCGATTTCGACATCGCGCTGCTCGACCTCAACCTGAAGGACGAGAACAGCCTGCCGGTCGCGCAGCACCTGCGCGACGCCGGCAAGCGCTTTGTCTTCGCGACGGGCTATGACGGGCTGCCCCCCGACAGCGGCTTCGCCGACGCGCCGGTGATCTCCAAGCCCTATCGGATCGAACAGCTCGCGACGGTGATCGCGCAGACGCTGTCGGACTGAGATCCGGAAACCATCATCCTGGCGAAAGCCAGGATCTCCCTTCTCCTGGTTTCTCCCGCCGCAGCGCCGAAAGGCAGGGAGATCCCGGCTTTCGCCGGAATGACGGAGAAGTGGGATCGAACCTATTTCTTCAGCACGGTCAGCGCCGCGGTGGTCATCGCCTCGACCGCGGTCGAGATGACCGCGTCGGCGTCCGGGGCCCAGAAGGGGCTGTGGATCGACGGCAGCTTGGTGATGTCGCCTCCCGCGGCATCCCACTTGTCCTTGCGGACGCCGCCGACCCAGAGCAGCAGCGCCTGGATCGAGGTGTCGGCCAGATAATATTCGCTGAAATCCTCGCCGCCCATCTGCGCGCGCGCAGGCACGACCCGATCCTTGCCGAAGCGCGCGGTGAAGACATCGGTCATCCGCGCGGTGATCTCATGGGTGTTGAAGGTCGCGGGAGTGCGCTGGTCGGCGAGGGTGACCACCGGCAGCTTGTCGTCGGGCATGCCGCCCGCGATCGCCTCCCCCTTCGCGATCCGCGCGATGCCGTCGAGCAGGTGCTGGCGCACCTCCGGCTTGTAGGAGCGCACGGTGATCTGGAGGTGCGCCTCGGGCGGGATGATGTTGTGCTTGGTCCCGGCCTGGAAGCTGCCGACCGTGACCACCCCCGATTCGAGCGGATCGATCTCCCGCGAGATCAGCGTCTGCAACGTCGAGACGATCCGCGAGGCGATGACGATCGGGTCCTTGGCGAGGTGCGGGTAGGCGCCGTGGCCGCCCTCCCCCTTTACGACGATGTCGACCGAATCGACATTGGCCATCGCATAGCCGTCGACGATGCCGATCGTCCCGGCGGGAAGCGCCGCCGAATCGTGGAAGGCGATCACCGTCGAGGGCTTGGGGAAGCGGGTGTAGAGACCATCCTTCAGCATCGCCCGCGCGCCTGATCCGATCTCCTCGGCGGGCTGGCCGATCATCACCAGCGTGCCCGACCAGTCGGCCTTCATCGCCGCCATGCGCCGCGCGGTGCCGATCCAGCTCGCCATGTGCGTGTCGTGGCCGCAGGCGTGCATCACGCCCGGCGTCTTGCTGGCATAGGGCAGCCCCGTCTGCTCGGTGACGGGCAGCGCGTCCATGTCGGCGCGCAGCAGCAGCACCGGGCCAGGCCCGTTCCGGAGCACCGCGACGACGCCGGTGCCGCCGACCCCGGTCGTCACCTCGAACCCCGCCTTCTTCGCTTCGGCCGCCATGATCCCGGCGCTCCGCCCTTCCTTGAAGCTGAGCTCCGGATTGGCGTGGAGGTCGCGATAGATGGCGGTGAGGCTGGGCAGGTCGGCCTTGACCGCCTGTTCGAGCGGGTCGGCCTGCGACGGCGTGGCGATGCAGGCCGCGGAAAGGGCCAGGAGGGACGTCAGCTTTTTCATTCTTACCCCTTCGGTATCAGTTCGAAGATGTCGATCGTGGATTCCCAGCGCGGATAGGGAAAGGCGATCCGCCAGCGCTGCGACGCGACGCGCTCGACGATGCCGACCATGTCGCGCTCGCCGTCGCGGCCATAGGGCAGCGGCCGCGTCTCGTCGCCGAGCATCATCGCGCCGAGGAAGATCATCCGCCGCCCCTCGTCGGGGAAGATGTCCCCGACCGGGCGCTGCGACCCGTTGAGCTTGGCGAGGTGCAGCCGCCCGTCGAGCATCGATATCCGGCAGTTGAAATAGGGATAGGCGACATAGTCCATCAGGCCCTTGGTCTGGGCGCCCATCTTGATCACCCGGCAACTATAGTCGCCCTGCGGCGGCAGCGGTCCGTCGAGCGCCGCGTCGGGCTTGAGCAGCGCCCCCTGCGCCGCGACCTGCGCGGCGTTGCCCGCCGCCGTCGCCTTGTCGAGCCCGGCGATCCAGGCGGCACGCCAGCGCGCCAGCCGGTCGCGATCGGGCGCGGTGACGATCTGCCGCCAGTCGCTCGGGCGCGGCCTGGGCGCCTCGCGATCGATCGACTTCGATCCGCAGGCCGCCACCGTCAGCAGCAGGGCACCGGCGAGGCCGATTCGGACATGCGGCAAAGCGATCGTCTCCTCTCGCCCTTCGAAAGCGCCAGCCTGCCCGGCCCGTCCGCGCTTGGCAAGCGCGCGATCTCAATCGCTTATTGCGCGGTCCAGCCGCCGTCGACCGACAGGTTGGCGCCAGTGATCGCGGAGGCCTCGTCGCGGCAGAGATAGAGCGCCATCGCCGCGACCTGCTCGACCGTGACGAACTGCTTGGTCGGCTGGCCGGCGAGCAGCACGTCGTTCATCACCTGCTCGCGGGTCATGCCCCGCGCCTTCATCGTGTCGGGGATCTGGTTCTCGACCAGCGGGGTCCAGACATAGCCGGGGCTGATGCAATTGGCGGTGACGCCGAAGGTCGCCGCTTCGAGCGCGACCGTCTTGG
Organism: Rhizorhabdus histidinilytica; assembly: GCF_900167915.1. Lineage (GTDB taxonomy): Bacteria > Pseudomonadota > Alphaproteobacteria > Sphingomonadales > Sphingomonadaceae > Rhizorhabdus > Rhizorhabdus histidinilytica. The sequence continues at coordinate 66,941 of NZ_FUYM01000010.1, forward strand.
TGAAGCCGGCAAGGCCGTGCTTGGCGGTCACATAGGCCGACTTGAACGGCGAGGCGACGAGCGAGTGGGCCGAGGCGGTCTGGATGATCCGGCCCCAGCGCTTCGCCTTCATGCCCGGCAGCGCCAGCCGGGTGGTGTGGAAGGCGCTGGTGAGGTTGAGCGCGATGATCAGGTTCCACTTGTCGACCGGGAATTCCTCGACCGGGGCGACATGCTGGACGCCGGCATTGTTGATCAGGATGTCGACCGCGCCGAACGCGGCGGCGGCCTCGGCCATCATCGCCTCGATCGCGTCGACCTTCGTCAGGTCGTGGCCGCTGTAGAGAGCGCGCGCGCCGCTCGCCGCCTCCAGCGCCTTGCGCTCGGCCTCGATCGCGTCGGCATCGCCGAAGCCGTTGATCACGACATTGGCGCCCTCGGCGGCGAGCGCCTTGGCATAGGCGAGGCCGATGCCGGAGGTGGAGCCGGTGATCAGCGCGGTCTTGCCCTTCAGGAACATGGGGGAAATCTCCTAGCGGTGGGTCAGGTCGAAGGCGGCGGTGCGGCCGTCATAGATGTTGCGGGCGATCAGCTCGGACCGGGTCATCGTCTCGGCGATCGCGGCGCGGCCGGCGGCGATGTGGTCGCGCATCGACCGCTGCGAGAATTCGTAGTCGCGCGACCCGCCTTCCCACGCGTTGGCGCGGTAGATGAGCTGGACGAGGCTGAGGCTGGATGCGCGCGTGCGGGCGCGCAGCGCCTGGACGTCGGGATCGTCGGCCATGCCCGGCGGCAGCTTGTCGAGCAGCCGCGCGACCTGTTCCTGGTCGCGGCGCATGCGGACGAGCTGGTCGGAGATCTGGCGGGTGCGGCTCGAATAGCGGATCTCCTTTTCCCGCGCGAGGACGTCGAGCATCGTCCGCGGCCGTTCCGCCGACGAGGGGAAGAGATCGACCTGGAACACCAGCAGGTCGCCGTCCTGATGCTCGACGACATGGCTGAGCGGGGTGTTCGAAACGAGGCCGCCGTCCCACCACAGCCTGCCGTCGATCTCGATCGGCGGCAGGCCGGGCGGCAGCGCGCCCGACGCCATGACGTGGCGCGCGTCGATCCGGTCGGTGCGGTTGTCGAAGAAGCGGAAATTGCCGCTCTCCAGCTCGACCGCGCCGACCGACAGCCGCATCGGCCCGTCGTTGAGCAGATCCCAGTCGATCAGCTCGTCCAGCGTCTCGGCGAGCGGGGCGCTGTCGTAGAAGCTGAGCGCCGAGGCGCTGCCCGGCGGCGCGACGAACGGCGGGAGCAGGCGGGGCCGGAAGAAGCCCGGCACCCCGAAGGTCGCGACCAGCGCCGCCGCACCCTGGTGCAGCGCCTCGCGGCCGTAATCGCCGTCGAACAGGGCGAGCGCGGGAAGCGCCTCGGTGACCTTGTCCCAGAAGGCGTGGAGCCGTTCGAGACGCCGCTCGCAGGGGTTGCCCGCGATGATCGCCGCGTTGATCGCGCCGATCGATATACCCGCCACCCAGTCGATCTCGATCCGCGCCGCGTCGAGCGCCTCGAACACGCCGAGCTGATAGGCGCCGAGCGCGCCGCCGCCCTGCAGCACCAGGGCGACCTGATCCGGCAACGGCAGACCCCCCGGGCGTCGCCGGGCGGCCGCGCGCTTGCTGGGTTCGGCGTCTGCCATGCGCCCATATTGGGCGCCATGCTGCACCGCATCAAGAGCGCGACTCCGCCGACGCAAGAAAAAGGGCCGGTCTCCCACGAAGGAGACCGGCCCTTCCTCCAGCGAGGAGACGGATCAGTAGGTGCCGGCGAAGGCCCGGTCGAGATAATGCGGGCCCTCGCTGCGCTCCTCGTCCTTCCACGCCGCCTGGGCCTGGGCGGCGGTGCGGTTGAGCGTCACCTTGTCGCTGACCTCGGCGATCCATGCGCAGGGTACCGAATGATGGTGCCCGCCGGCGTCGCGATCGCCCTTGGTCAGCAGGATGCGATCGCCGCGGACATGATCGACGGTGCCGATATGGGTTCCGTCCGAACCGACCACCTCCTGATGCTCCTGGACGTGGCGGAGGGATTCGCGCTGCGACTGGCGGTTGCTGCGCCAGCTGCCGAAGTCGTTGTGGAAACGGGCCTCGTTCTCGCGGCGATAATCCTCATAGTCGCGATCGAGCTCGGCAAGCTGACGGCGACGCCAGGCGCGATAATTGGGATCGAGGCCCCAGCCGTCATGTGCGCGCCCGGCGCCAAGGCCCCAGGTGCTGGTCGCCCCGGCGCCGCGGCCGACGCCATAGTCCGCTTCCGGCGAATCGTAGAAGCCCGCGCCGCCATAGGAGCCGCCGGCGCCGCCCACGCGGGCGCCGGTATAGCGGCCGCCTTCATAGCCGCCGCCATCACCTTCGCCATAGCGGCGGTCATATTCGCGCTGGCGGACTCGTTCGTCCCAGCGGCGGCGGCGCTCGGCCTCCTCGTCACCGAACCAGGACCGCACCTCGTCACCGGCGCGGTCGAAGAAGCCGCGATCGTCGTCATAGTCGCGCGGCCGGTCATAGTCCCACGAACGCGCCCGATAATCGCGATAATCCCGCTCGCGATAATCGTCGCGGTCACGCGGGCCGTATCGCCGGTCGCCATAGTCGCGATAATAGCGACCGGTGCTGCGTTCATAACCCATGGCATCCTCCTGCTCAGGAACAAGAAAGACCGAATCCGTCAGTTGGCGGCACCCGGTGCGGAAGGTTGCGGAAACGCGCTGCCAAGGGGAGCCGTTCCCCTTTCGCGGGGCCAATGGGCGGGGTTTGGCGACGGACGGTTCGTCGCAGCCGAAACGCTTCGCGACACTTTCGGCAGCCGCATGATTTTGGGCTGTTGCATCGTGGGCGACGTGCCGCTAGAGGGAGCGCCCGGCGTGCGGGGCTGTAGCTCAGATGGGAGAGCGCTGCAATCGCACTGCAGAGGTCAGGGGTTCGATTCCCCTCAGCTCCACCACGCCGCTCCCTCGATATCCCGAAGCCTCATCCTGCTGATGGCGCCGTACCCGGCCGCAGATGGGCGAGCATATGGGCGACATAGTCGGCCTTGCCCAGCTCGATCCCCTGGGCGCGCAGGATCGCGTAGGCCGCCATGACGTGGAAATAGAATTGCGGCAGCGCCCAATCGCGGACGTATTGCTCGGCCGTCAGGTCGAAGATCATGCCCTGCGGCAGGGCGTGGGCGATCGGGGTCGCCGGGTCGACGTCGGGCATGCCGCCGGCGGCGGCCTCGACGATCGCCAGCGTCTCGGCAATCCGCCTGCGCGCGTCCGCGATGGAACCGGGGTGCTCGGCCGCGTTCCGCCCTTCGTCGAGCAACTCCGCTATCGACGGCGGGAGCGCATCGCCGCGCAGCCGGGCGATGCCTTCCTGCGCCTGCACGCAGGCGAACCGGACCTGGGTGGACAGCGGGAACATGTCCGGAGCGAGACGCGCGAGGAGAAGCGCTTCGGCCTTGCCGGACGGCCCCTGCTCTTCGGCCTTGGCGAGCCACGCCGATAGCGCCCCGAGCATCTGCAGGTAGGTCGGAACCAGCATATCGGGCAGCGTCATCGTCATTTTCCTTCGGCACGTTCGACCCGCGGCGCGCGCCCAGGGTCGCGCTTCCGGTGGCCACGCCCCGAAACTAGCCGTCCGGATCATCAAGGCACAAGCCGTCGACGCGCCACATGCGAGACAGCGCGTGACATTCCACGCATCGCATGGGTATTCGCCGGCAGGGGATTGGTCCGTGCGGACCGGAATGCGGGGGCAATGCGACTTCAGGGTAACCGCCACGGATCACGCCCGGCGACACGGCGCCGGCCCATGGCGGCCGGCCTGGCCGCCATGGCGACGGCGCTGCTTCCGGGCGGCGCCGAGGCCGCGGGGGGCGCGGCCTCGAACGGCCTTTCCGAAATCGTCGTCTCGGCCCAGAAGCGCAACGAAAACGCCCAGCGGGTGCCGATCTCGATCCAAAGCTTCGACAGCGAGACGCTTGCCATGCTGGGCGCCGACCAGCTGACGGACCTCGATGCGGTGGCGCCCTCGCTCTCCTTCGGCGACGGCGGCGAGCAGGCCAGGACCGGCATCCGCGGCATCATCGATTATTCGCGCAACGCGGGCTATGATTCGCGCGTCGGCCTCTATGTCGACGGCGTCTATTACAGCCGTTCCTGGATGAACCCGCTCACGCTGCTAGGCATCGACCAGATCGACGTGCTGCGCGGGCCGCAGGGCACCTTGTTCGGCAAGAACACCGACGCCGGCGTGATTTCCATAACCACGATCCAGCCCTCCGCGCAGGCGAACGGCGAGGTCAGCGCGGACGTCGGCAATTTCGGCCATTGGCGCATCGCCGGGCGCGGCAACGCGCCGCTCGGACGCACCGTCAGCCTGCAACTGGCCGGCAGCCATACGCAAAGCACCGGCTATTACCGCAACCTCCTGCTGGGAAGGCACAACAGCGGCGTGAACGCCGACATGGTCCGCGCGCAGCTCCGCTTTCAGCCGGACGACGACCTCGACGTGACGCTGGCCGCCGACTATGCCGCCGACGACAATTCGACCCTCCACTACAGCTATGTTCCGCCCGCCGGGACCAATCCGTTCGCCTTCGCCTCCTATTGGGACGACAGCGCGACGCGGCGGACGGGCGGGGCTTCGCTGACGGTGCGCAAGGACACCGCCGGCGGCTTCCAGATCATGTCGATCACGGCCTATCGGTCGGGCCACCAGTTCCTGTACTTCAACAACGAGACGGGACCGATCCCCTATCTGACGACCGGCCTGAGCCAATATGCGGACCAGTTTTCCCAGGAGGTGCGGATCGCCTCGCCGCGCACCGGAAACCATGATTTCGTCGCGGGCCTCTATTATTTCTGGGGCAACAACAAGGATCGGCAGTCGCTGAGCGCAGGCTCGGGGCTGGCGGCGCTCGGTCTCGGCGGCCTGGTCGGCAAGACCTCCCTGACCCGTAGCTCGGTCAGCACCGATTCGGTGGCCGGCTTCTTCCAGGCCAGCTTCCGTCCGGTCCCGATGGTCGAGCTCTTCGTCGGCGCGCGCCTGACCTATGAGCGGAAAAGGCTCAATGACATCACGACCAACGATCCCACGGGCTTCATCGCCATCCCGATCACCGGCTATCGCGACCGGTTTTCCGACAGCTTCCTGACGCCCAGAGGGGGCATCAACCTGCATCTCGGCCCCGACCTCGTGCTGTTCGGCACGATCGGGCGCGGGGTGAAGAGCGGCGGGTGGAACGTCGAGGGGACGAGCGCGTCGACCTTCGCCGCCGGCATCCGGTTCCGGCCCGAGACGGTGACCAGCTATGAAGCCGGGCTGAAGAGCGAGTTCCTCGATCGCCGCGCGCGGCTCAACATCACCGGCTTCCACCAGCGGTTCGACGACTTCCAGGTGTTCACCTTCGTCAACACGGTGGTGGCCGGCCGCACCGTGCAGGCGACCAGCCTGTCGAACGTCGGCACGGTTTCGTCGAAGGGCGTCGAAGTCGACCTGACGCTGGTGCCGTTCAGAGGGCTCACCCTTTCCGGCAGCTACACCTACAACAAGAGCGCCTATGACCATTATCCGGGCGGCGCAGGCACGGTCGGCACGACGGTGCTCGACGCCGACGGCGTCCAGACGCCCTATGCGCCCACCCACAAGGCCTATCTCGCCGCGAACTATGCGATGCCGCTCGCCGAGGGCGGGCCGCTGTTCTTCGCGCATGTCGGCTACGGCGTTCAGTCATCCGAGAATTTCGACCCGAAGGTGGCGAACCCCGTCGGCGGGTCCGCCTATTTCATCAAGGGCTATGGAGTCGCGGACGCGCGGCTGGGCATCGGCTCCGCCGGCCAAGGGTGGCGGGTCTCGCTCTGGAGCAGGAACCTGTTCGGCAAGCGCTACATCCGTTTCGCCACCCGGACCGTGCTGCTCCGCGCACCCGCCATTCTCTACGGCGAGCCGCGCGCCTATGGCATGACGCTCAGCTCCCGCTTCTGACGTGACGACGATCGCCAGACCAAACCGGCGGAGAGGTCCGGCTGCGTCGGCCGGCAACGCCGTGGCCGGAACGATCGGGTGAGGATGCGCCGCATCTTCCCCGGCTGGCTGCTGGTCGGCGCTGTGATGGTCGCGCTGATGCTGTGCGGGACGACGATCGTCGTCAGCACCTTCGGCATCTTCACCGCCCATTGGATGCGGTCGTTCGGCTGGAGCCAGGGCGCGATGGCGGGCAGCCTGTCGATCTTCCTGCTGTCGACCACGCTCGCCGTCCCGGTGGCGGGTGTGGCCGTGGACCGCTTCGGATCGCGCCGCACCGCCATCTTCGGCGTGACCGCCTTCGCGGCTCTGCTCGCCGCCGTCGCTCCGTCGGTCGGCTCGCTGCCCTCGCTGTTCCTCTTCTACGCGCTGCTCGGGCTGCTCGGTGCCTTCACCAATCCGATCGTCTATATCAGGGCGCTCTCGGCCTGGTTCGATCGCCGGCGCGGCATCGCGCTCGGTATCGCGGTCGCGGGCCAGGGGCTCGGAGCCGCGGTGCTTCCGCCCCTCGTGCAATATGTAAGCGAGAGCGCGGGGTGGCGCAGCGCCTTCCACCTGCTGTCCGCGGGCCTCGTCCTGATCGTCCTGCCGCTGGTGCTGTTGTTCGTGCGCGACGATCCCGCCGCGCTGGGCGTCCGCCCCGACGGCGGCGTTCGCGCGCGTCCGGCGGACGGGGACGCCGCGGGCCTGACCCTGGCGGAGGCGCGGCGGACCGGCGCCTTCTGGATCATCCTGATCGTCTTCGCGCTGTTCGGCCTCGTCAACTACGCCCTGAGCGGCCATTTCGTCTATCTGATGCTCCAGCGCGGCGTCGGCACCCTGCCGCAGATCGCGATGCTGCTGTCGATCGCCGGGGCTTCGATGATCGGCGGGCGGGTGCTGTTCGGCTGGCTGTTCGATCGCTATCCGCTGCCGCTCGTCGGCGCGGCGGGCGTCCTGTGCGGCGGCGTCGCCCTGGCCCTGTTGCTCGGCATCGCCGCTATCGGCCCGGCGGCCTTTGCGATGAGCGTGCTGATGGGCGTCGCGATGGGGGCCGAAACCGACCTTCTCTCGCTACTCGTCAGCCGCTATTTCGGCCAGCGCGCGATCTCGCGCATCTACAGCTGGCAGAATGTCAGCTTCCTGGCCGGCGCCGCCGGCGGTCCTCCCCTGTTCGCGCTACTGCTCGAACGATTTTCCGATCCGACCGTGCCGATCCTCGTGCTCATCGCCCTGTGCGCGCTGTCGGTGCTGCTGCTGCTCCTGCTGAAGGCGCCCGCGCACGCCGCGGCGGCATGCCCATGAAGCTCTTGAACGATTGGCGCCGGTCGATGACGATGGATAGAATGCATGTCGAAGGGGGCGATGACCGGGTGCATCAAGACGCGCAGACCACGGCGTGATCTCATCGGAGACGACAGCGCGATGACCGCCGCACGCAAGAACGCCCCTTCCGCGAGGCGGGACGGGGAGGTCGCCGCGCGGTACCGCGAACTGGTCGAGATGTCGCCGGACGCGATCCTCCTCGCGGAGGACGGCGTGATGCGCTTCGCCAATCCCGTCGGGCTCGCGCTGCTGCGCGCGTCGTGCGCCGAGGAGGTCGCTGGCCGACCGATCGAGGCGCTCCTGCGGCACGAGGACGGGACCAGGCCACCGGCATGGCTTGCCGGTCTGCTGCGCGAGGCCGGATCGGCGTCGGGCGAGGCCATCCTGCATCCGCTCGACGGCGGCGAAGTGCCCGTCGAGGTGCGGGCCCGCTCCTATCTCGACCATGGCAGGATGGTCGTGCTGGCCTTTTGCCGCGAGACGCCCGCCGGCGCACAAGCCGGGGAGACCGACCCGGAATTGCGCGAGAGCCTGGCGCGCTTCCATGCGATCGCCCGCGCCACCGGCGACGTGGTGTGGGATTGGGACCTCGCCACGGACAGCCTCTGGTGGAACGACAATTTCCAGTTCCTGTTCGGATACGCCGCCAGGGAGATCGAGCCGACCATCGAATCCTGGACCAACCGGATCCACCCCGACGACCATGACCGCGTGATCGCGAAGATCCACGCCGCGATCGATGGCGGGCGAAGGACGTGGAGCGACGAATATCGCTTCCGCCGCAAGAACGGCAGCTATGCCGAGATATTCGACAGGGGTCAGGTGCTGCGCGATCCGTCGGGGCGCGGCGCGCGCATGGTCGGCATGATGCAGGACATCACCGGGCGCAAGCAGACCGAAGACGCGCTTCGGGAGAAATCGGCGCTGCTGGAGGCGGTGGTCGAAAGCGCGGGCACCGGTATATTGGTGGTCAATCCCGACGGCCAGAAGCTGGTCCACAACCAGCGGCTGTACGAGCTGTTCCGGATACCATCGGAGATCGCCGACGACCCGCGGGTGGCACCCCAGTTCGAATTCGCGACCACCCAGGCCAAGGACCCGGCCGCCTGGATCGGCATGGCGGCGTCGCTCGCCTCACGCCCCGAGGCGATCGAGCGCTTCGAGATCGAGCTGATCGATGGACGGATATTGGACAGCTATACCGCGCCCGTGCACGACAAGGAGGGGCGTCGCTACGGACGGGCCTGGATCTTCGAGGACATCACCGAGCGGCGCCGCGACATCCACCGGCTGCGCCAGGCCGAGCGGGTGGAGGCTGTCGGCAGCTTCGCCGCCGGCATTGCGCATGACCTGGGCAACATGCTCGTGCCGATCATGGTCACGGCCGAACGGATTTCCGGCGGGGTCGCCGATCCGGAAGGCAAGGCCCGGATCATCCTGAGCGCGGCCGACCAGGCCAAGACGCTGGTCGAGCAGATATTGGAGTTCACCGGCCAGCGGCGCGCCGTCCGGGAACCGATCGACCTGCGCACGCCGGTATCGCGGGCGATCGAGCTGCTGGGCTCCACCCTGCCCGAAGGAGTCGTCGTCGAGCGGCAGCTTCCGGACCGGCCTGCGACGGTGTCCGGTGATGCGACGCAGCTCCTGCGGCTGACGCTCAACCTGTGCAGGAACGCGATCCAGGCGATGGGCGACACCCCGTCGGACCGACCGGCGCGGCTGATCGTCCGCGTCGAGGAGGGACATGCCGACGCGGCCTTCGCCCACGCGCATCCGCCGCTGCCGGCAGGACCCGCCATGATCCTCAGCGTCGAGGACAACGGTCCCGGCATGGACGCCGCCACGCTGGAACGGATATTCGAACCCTTCTTCTCCACCAAGGGTTCGAGAGGAACCGGGCTGGGCCTCGCGCTCGTCCAGAGCATCGCGGCGCAGCATGAGGGCGCCGTCACCGTCGATACGATACCGGGGAAGGGCGCGACCTTCCGCATATGGCTGCCGAAGGCGCAACCGGCGGTCGCGGCGGAGCCGACCTCGCCACCGCCGCGGACCGGCGCGGCCAGGAATATCCTGGTCGTCGACGACCGCCCCGAGATCGCCAAGACGCTCGTAGAGCTGCTCGAGGCAGACGGACACAGCGCCGAGGCGATCGAGGACCCGTTCGCGGCGCGCGACCGGATCGCCATGCTGCCAGGCCGTTTCGACCTGGTCATCACCGATTATCATATGCCGGGCATGACCGGCGCCGAGCTGGTCGCCGGCGTCCGCTTCGCCTGTCCGGACCTGCCCTTCATCCTGACCAGCGGCCAGATGCCGCCGATCGACCCCGAGCTGGCCGCGAGCTTCGTCGCCTTCCTTCCCAAGCCGTTCACGGCGAAAACGGTGCAAGAGGCCTGCGCGGCCGCGATCGACGGTCAGGCCTCGATCGCGGCCGCGAAGGCGGCGGGGGCGTCGATCATCACGAAATGCCCGCATCCCCCGAGCTCTTCGTAACGGGCGTCGGGCTGGATCGCCTTCCATCGGTCTAGCTCCTGCACGGTCGGGCCGGCCGCGCCCATCACGATGGTGAGGGGGACATGGAGCGCCGCGAGCGCGGCCTGGGCGTCGAAGTCCCGGACCGACCAGGCGATGCTGACGACGGTCCAGCTCCCCGCCTTGTTGCGGTCGATGTTCCAGCGCTGGTGCTGCGCCGGGGTCAGCGCACGGAAGCGTCGGGCGGCGTCGTCGAAGCTGGTGGTGGGGATGGCGCACATCGCCTCGAAGGCGGGCCAGTTCTCCGCATACCAGGCCGGCGACCGCAGCGGCGACTCCGCGAGGACCGCACGCGCGACCCGCTCGGGCCAGCGCCGCGCGAAATCCATCGCGATATAGCCGCCGATCGAGACGCCGACGAGGATCGCCCGTTCGATGCCCAGCGCGTCGAGGAAGGCGCGCAGGTCGTCGGCATATCGCTCGATGCTCCGCTGTCGCCACAGCGGATCGGAATCGCCGTGGCCCGGCATGTCCCAGGCGATCACGCGGTGGCGATCGGCGAGCAGCGGCACGACGTCCTCGAACTCATGTGCCGAGGCGCCGCCGGTGTGAAGCAGCACCAGCGGTGCCCCCTCCCCGGCCCCGGCCTCGAGATAATGGAGACGCTCCCCGTCGAGCTGGACGAAGCGATCGGCGGCGGCGGTCATGCGAACATCTCCTCGATCGCGCGAGCCACGGCCTCGGGATCGTCGCTATGGGGGAAGTGGCCGCTGTCGGCGACCAGCCGCAGGACGGCAGCGGGGTTTAGCGAGGGCAGCAGGGTCGCCGCCTCCGGCGCGACCCCGCCATCGCCGTTGACGAAGAGCGCGGGCACGGCAAGCGCGCGGATGCGTGGCTGGACGCGATCGGCATCGTCGCGGCCGGCCCAGAGCAGGTCCATCATCGCATGGCCGCCGGCCTTGTGCCGGTCGATCGCCAGCCGCGCCGCCAGCTCGGGCGTCCAGGTGCGGAAGCGCGCGCGGGCGCGCTCCTCGGGCTCCTCGGGGCAGCCGAACATGGTCTCGATCATGCCCCAGTTGCGCGCCCACCACGTCCCGTCGCGCGTCAGCGGCAGCTCGATCGGGACGATCCCGCCGAGCTCGGCCGCGCGGGGGCTCCCGGTGGCGGCGAGCGCGATCGCCGCGCCGACCGACCCGCCGCCCAATATCGGCCGTTCGCCGAGCGAACAGGCGAGCTCGACCGCCAGATCGGCGAATTGCGGCAGGGTCACATGGCCCTGCGGGCGATCCGAATCGCCATGACCAGGCATGTCCCAGGACAGGACGCGGAACCGGCCGGCCAACCGCTGCGCCAGCGCGTCGAACTCATGGGCCGATCGCCCGGCGCTGTGCATCAGGAACAGCAGCCGCCCCTCGCCGGTCGCGCGGCAATGGACCCGGCCGAAGGGGCCTTGCAGGAAAATATCGTCCATCCTCTCCTCCTGCCCCCGATAGTAGGGATTCCCCGCCGCTCCGGTTTCACATGCGCATGGGACAGGAGCGTCGCACCCGACCGCCTAGAATGGAGGCAGCGAGGACAGGCGGGAGAGAATGATGAGCCTATTGCACAAGCCCGACGGGCGCGGCGTCTATGTCTACGACATGCTGGATGCGCCCTGGACCGAGACGGGCAAGCCGGGCGTCCGGCAGCGCGCGGTGCGGGCCGATCGGGAGAGCGGCCATTTCCTGGGCCTCATCCAGTTCGATCCGATGATCTCGGCCGGCGTCCACCAGCATCTGGGACCGGCGACGAGCCTGATGCTCGGCGGGTCGCTCGCCGACTATCAGGACAATTACGGCCGCGACACGGTGACGATCAACCCGACCGGCACGACCCATGACGCGATCTCCTGGGAAGGCTGCTTCTTCGTCGCCAGGCTCGAAGGGGCGACGGCCTATCTGCCCGACAGCGGCGGCGGCAAGGGCCATGTCGGGGCGGGCATAGCGACCTTCACCAATCCGGCGCCAGAGGTGTTGCCCGCGCTCGACTTCCCGCTGCGCGAGTCGCGGCAATATGCGACCTCCATCCCGCGCCTGTCGCGGCGGATGCTGTTCGACTACCGGATCGAGAAGGAGGACCACCGCTTCGTCGAGCTGACGCTGTGGCCCGACATGCGGATCCCCACCCACCGCGTGTCGGCGCTGACCGAGTGGATGGTGCTGGCCGGCAGCGCGACGGTGAACAACATGACGGTGCCGATCGGCGGCATCGTCGTCATCGAGCCGGGCACCGAGGTGACGATCGAGAGCGCCTTCGGCTGCCGCCTTCTCGCCTGGGCCGACGGACCGATCCTGTGGTCGGGGGGCGAGACGCTTCCCGACATCTACGGCTTCTGATCAGACGGTCACGCGGCGGCGACGGCCGCCGCGTCGACGTCGACGAAGCGGGGCATGATCTCCCGCGCGAAAATCTCCAGCGACTGCGGCGATCCGGTGACGTCGGCCAGCAGCACATAGTCGACACCCTGCCGGCGCAGCGCCTCGATCTTCTCGGCGACCTCGTGCGGATAGCCGATCAGCGCCGCCTCATCGACGGTGAAGGAGGTGTCGGAGAAGGTCGCGAGCTTCTCGTGCGCGAAGGAGGAGGCGCCCGCGCCGGCCTGCGCCTTGAGCTGCGCGACGAGCTTCTGCCGCAGCTCGTGCGCCGCGCGCCATTCCGCATCGTTGCCCACCAGATGCAGCGCGCGGGTGACGCCGACATGAGCCGGATCGAACGTCCTGCCGCATTGCTCCACGGCCTGCCGATAGGTCGCGATCCGCCGGCCGACGATGTCGGGGGTGCCGATCTGGTCAAGCAGCAGGTTGAAGCCGTCGGCACCCGCCCGGCGGATCGAATCGTCGCTGGCCGCGCCCACCCACATCGGCGGGTGCGGGCGCTGGCGGACCGGCGGATCGATGACGACATCGTCGAACTGCCAGAACGCGCCGCGATGGTCGAAGCGATCGCCCCCGGCCCAGCAGCGGCGGAGGAAGGCAAGCGTCTCGGCATAGCGTCGCGTCGCTTCCTCGGGTGTCATCCGGAAGCCGGCGAATTCGTTCGGACGATAGCCGCGCCCCACGCCGAAATCGAAGCGGCCGCCGGAAAGCTGGTCGATCGTCGCGACCTGCTCGGCCAGCAGCACGGGATTGTGCCAGGGCAGCACGACGACGCCGGTGCCGAGCCGGATCCGCTGCGTCCGGGCAGCGAGATAGGCGAGCAGCGAGAGCGCGGACGATATCTGCCCGGTGCCCATGAAGTGATGCTCGACCAGGAAGATGCCGTGATAGCCGAGGCGATCGGCGAGGCATACATAGTCGACATAGGCGTCGAGCCCCTGCATGCTGTCGCTGACCGCACCCGAAGCCGCGACGGACGCGCCGCCGAACAATCCGAATTTCATAGCCGTCTCCTCGCGGGCGGCGCGGGCCTGCTGCCCGCGTCCATGGCTCCGCTTAGGAGGTCGGCCGGCGGTCAGTTATCCCAATTGCTTGCGACAATCGGCATCTTCGAGCGGTTGAAGAAGGCCTGCGCGAATTCGAGATCGGCGGCGAGCGGCCGCCCCTTGAGCCGCGCGCGCGACGCGTTGATCTCCAGCCCGCCGCCGGCGGCCGGCAGGTCCTTGGCGTCCCAGTTGAGCCGCATCAGCGAGTCGATGATGCGGACGAACAGCTCGTTCTGCGAGCTGATCTCTAGCTTCTCGTAGAGCCGCTTGCGGTAGGTCAGAACGCTGTTGACCGAGATGGAGAGGTTCCGCGCGATGCTTTCGGAGGTGTGGCCGGTGAGGATGCCGATGCACACCAGCCGCTCGCGCGGCGTGATCGACTGGAAGGGGGCGGCTTCGGTCAGCACCCGGCCGATCAGGAACTGGTTGGGCCCGCGCAGCGTGTGCATGTAGGAGAAATGCTTGCGGATGTTGGCGGCGATCAGCTCGCCTACCTGGGTCAGCAGCCAGCGCTGCGCACGGGCGAAATGATGGCCGTAGAGCCGGTGCATCTGGACCAGGTAGACGACCTTTTCCTGCATCACCGCGAACAGCACCATGTCGCTGATCCCGGTCGGCGCCAGGAAGCCGCGGTGCAGCCGCTCGTCCCAGTTCCGCCCGCCCTCGAACTCGAACCAGCCGGCCCGGCCCTCGGGCTGCGACCGTATCTGCGGCAGGTTGGGGTCGAGCGCGTAGAGTTCGTCCACATAGGCGGCGGCGGCCTCCGCCGCGGCCTCCGCGCCGATCAGGCCGGTGTTGATGACGACGCGCGGCGCCTCCTGCTCGGCGAAGGCGAACACCATGACATGGTCGACGTCGCCGACCATCTTGGTGGTGTGGAATAGGGCGTCGCCGAAATCGTCCTCGCCGATCGACAGGATCAGCCTGTCGATCTGCGCCATGGTGGCAAGGTTGTCCAAGGCCATCGCCCTCTCCTCTCGGCTGGCCATGCGGCCGCCGTCATGTGACAGGATCATGGATTTTTGTCCCCTCCGAGGCAATGGCGGAAGGGGCTTTTCGCGTGATTTGTCCCATGTTGCTGTGACAGTCCAGGAGCGACCGGCGGGCACCATACGCCCTGCCGCGATCGTCCGTAGATCGCCGCTCCGGGCCTGTCGCATAGCCATGTGATAAAAGCGGCGGCGGCGCACGCCGATAGAATCCGTCCGACCGAAAAGCGAGAGGATTGCGGCGTGAAGCGACCTGCCCTGTGCATATTCGACCATCTCGACGCGCGCGGCGATCCGCTCGCGGCGCTCTACGAGGATCGGTTGGATTTCGCGCATGCGGCCGAGCGGTTCGGCTTCGCCGCCTATTATGTGGCGGAACATCATTCGACGCCGCTGGGCCATGCGTCGTCGCCCAGCCTGTTCCTCGCCGCGCTTTCCCAGCGCACCAGCCGGATGCGGATCGGATCGATGGTCCATGTGCTGCCCGCCTATGAGCCGCTGCGGCTGGCGGAGGAGATCTGCATGCTCGACCATCTGAGCAACGGCAGGCTCGACATCGGCTTCGGCCGGGGCGCCTCCCCCTATGAGGTCGGGCTGTTCGGGGTCGGGCCGCGCGACGCCAGGGCGATGTTCGAGGAAGGGCTGGAAGTCGTCCGCCAGTTCCTGCGCGGCGGGACGCTGACCCACCGCGGCGAATTCTACACCTATCGCGACGTGCCGGTGACGATGCGGCCGTTGCAGCCGGACGGACCGCCGATGTGGTACGGCGCCTTTTCCGAACGGAACCTCCGCTTCGCGGCCGAGTATGATCTGAACATCACCCTCAACGGGCCGCCGCAGCGGCTGCGCGAGCTGTCTCGCCGATACCGCGAGATCTGGCGCGAGCGCCGGCCCGAGGCGGCGGCCCCCGGCATCGCCAGCATGTACCAGATGTTCGTCGCCCGGGACGACGCGGAGGCCGCGCGGATCGTCGGGCCGGCCTATGCGAAATGGTATGAGAGCATGACCCACCTCTGGCGGTACAACAATGCGATGCCGCGCGAGTCGCTGCCCGCGACGGCCGAGGAGGCGCAGCGGGCCGGCTCGCTGATCGCGGGAAGCGCGGAGACGGTACGCGGGAAGATGCAGCAGATCCTCGACGCGAGCGGGCTCGACCGGCTGCTGCTGCAATGCAACCTCGGGACGATGCCGCATGCGGCCGCCGTCGAATCGCTCCAGCGCTTCCACGAGGAGGTGGTCCCGCATCTGCAGGTCGCGCCGGGATCGGACAGCCTTCGCGCCGATGCGGCCTGACGCGGTGCTGCCGGCGCGCGCGGACGTGATCATCGTCGGCGGGGGCACCGCCGGCTGCGTGCTGGCGAGCCGGCTCTCCGAGGACCCGCGCGTTTCGGTGCTGCTGGTCGAGGCTGGCCGGGACCATCTGCCGGGGCATGAGCCGGACGACATCATGGACAGTTTCCCACGCGCCGCGACACCCGGCCATCTGTGGCCGGGACTGACCGCCGAGCGGCGTCCCGGCCAGCCGCCGCGCCCGTTCGAGCAGGCCCGCGTCGTCGGCGGCGGATCGAGCGTGATGGGGATGCTGGCGATGCGCGGCCTGCCCGCCGACTATGACGGCTGGGCCGCGGCGGGGGCCGAGGGCTGGGGCTGGGCGGACGTGCTGCCCTATTTCCGCCGGC
This sequence comes from Rhizorhabdus histidinilytica, assembly GCF_900167915.1. GTDB lineage: Bacteria > Pseudomonadota > Alphaproteobacteria > Sphingomonadales > Sphingomonadaceae > Rhizorhabdus > Rhizorhabdus histidinilytica. The sequence goes on from NZ_FUYM01000010.1 coordinate 82,875, forward strand.
TGGAACGCGACCTCGATTTCGGCGGCCCCGCGCATGGACGCGAGGGGCCGCTACCGGTCCGCCGCCATCCGCCGGAAAGCTGGCCGCCCTTCTGCCGCGCGGTGACGGCGGCGGCGGCGCGGCAGGGCCTGCCCCTCGCGGGCGACCTGAACGACGACGCGTCGGACGGCATCTACCCGGTGCCGATGAACAACAGCGCGCGGCACCGCGTCTCGGCCGCGACCGCCTATCTCGACGCGGCGGTCCGCACCCGGCCCAACCTGATCATCGCGGCGCGCTGCTCGGTGACGGCGATCCGGCTCCGCGAGCGGCGGGCGGTGGGCGTCGACGTCGTTCGGGACGGCGCGGCTCGCGCGGTCGAGGCGGGCGAGGTGATCCTGTCGGCGGGCGCCATCCATTCGCCCGCGCTGCTGCTCCGCTCGGGCATCGGGCCCGGTCTGGCGATCGACCGTCCCGGCGTCGGCGCCGACCTGCAGAACCATCCCCTGCTGCCGCTGTCGGTGGTGCTGCGCCGCGACGCGGTGCAGCCGCCCGACGTGCGGCCCGCCTTCCAGAACTGCCTGCGCTATTCGTCGGGCCATCCCGGCACGCCGGCGGCGGACATGTTCGTCACCATACTCAACAAGACCGGCCTGCATCCGCTGGGGCGGCGGATCGGCGGGCTGATGCTGGCGGTCTATGGCAGCTTCAGCCGGGGCAGCGTCTCGCTCGACCCGGCCACCGGCACGCCGCGGATCGGCTTCGACCTGCTCGGAGACGAAAGGGACGAGGCCCGGCTCGCGGGCGCGGTGCGTTTCGCCGCCGCGCTGCTGGCGGACGAGGAGGTGCGCCGGACGGCCGACCAGCCCTTCTTCCCGATCAACGGCGCGCTGGTCCAGCGCCTGTCGCGACCGGAGCCGGCGAGCCGGATCGTCAATCGCCTGGCGACGGCGATGCTCGACGCGCCGGCCCTGCTGCGCGGCTGGGCGGTCGGCGTCGCGGGTCCGCCGCTGCGGACGCTGCTGGACGACGAGGAGCGGCTGCACCGCTTCGTGCGCGAAAACGCCGTTCCGACCGGGCATGTCTGCGGGACGTGCCGGATGGGATCGGACGAGGCCGCCGTCGTCGACGGCCGGCTCAGGGTGCGCGGAGTCGCGGGACTGCGCGTCGTCGATGCGTCGGTGATGCCGGCGATCGTCCGGGCGAACACCAATATTCCGGTCGTAATGATCGCCGAGAAGGCGGCCGACATCATCAAGGGCGAGAGGACGTGAAGCGGATGGCCGAAGCAGGGCGGGACGGGGGCGCGCCGCCGACCGTCGAGACGGCGATCGACACGGCGCCGCTCGGCAGGATGCAGATCGGCGTCTTCGTCCTGTGCATCGTCGCGTCGGTTCTCGATGGCTTCGATACGCAGTCGATCGCCTTCGTCGCCCCGGCGATCTCGGCGGACTGGTCGGTCTCGCAGCTCGCCTTCGGCTTCGTCTTCTCCGCGACGTTGCTGGGATCGGTGGTCGGCAGCGCGGCGTTCGGCCTGTTGGCGGACCGGATCGGGCGCCGGCGGCTGATCATCGCCACCACCGCGATGTTCGGCCTGTTCAGCGCGGCCTGCGCGTTGGCGGCGAGCTTCGAGCAATTGCTGCTGTTCCGTTTCCTCGGCGGCCTCGGCATGGGGGGGCTGATCCCGAACATGCTGGCGCTGGCCGCCGAATATGCGCCGCGCCGGATACGGTCGAGGATCGTGACCTTCGTGCTGTGGGGCTTTCCCCTGGGCGCGGTGTTCGGCGGCATGCTCTCGGCGCCGCTGCTCGAACATGCCGGCTGGCGTGCGGTCTTCTGGCTGGGCGCTGTGGCGCCGCTGCTGCTGGCGCTGGCGATGATCCCGCTGATGCCGGAATCGCTGCGCTACCTGAGCCTCGATCCGCGGCGGCGGGACGAGGTCGTCCGGCTGCTCGGCCGCATCGCCCCCGACCAGGCGGACGAGGTGGTGATCGAACGGCCGCGCGCCGAGGCGGGCAAGCCGGGGCTCGCGCAGATCTTCGCCGCCGGACTGGCGCTACCGACCCTAATCCTCGCCATCAGCCTGTTCCTCAGCCTGTTCCTGACCTATGCGCTGATCAACTGGACGCCGACGCTGCTGACCAAGAGCGGGCTGTCGGTCTCGGACGGCATCTTCGGCGCGGTGGCGCTCAACCTCGGCGGCATCGTCGGCAGCTATTTCTTCTCGCAGGGGCTCGACCGCGTGGCGCGGCCGCCGCTGCTGCTCGCCGCCGGCTATGGCGCGGCGGCGGCCGCGATCGCGCTGACCTCGCTCGGCGGCGGCAGCCCGGCGATCGCGCTCAGCCTGCTGCTCCTCTGCGGCCTGTTCCAGATCGGCGCGCAGCTGTCGCTGACCGCCTACACCACCGCGACCTTCCCGGTCCGTCTGCGCGGCACCGGCATCGGCTTCGTCCAGGCGGTCGGGCGGACGGGATCGCTGATCGGCCCGGTCGTCGGCGGGCTGCTGCTATCGCGCGGGGTGGAGCCGGGCGCCTTGCTCCGCCTGTCGGCGATCCCGGCGCTGCTCTGCGCGATCGCGCTGCTGATCCTGGGCTTCGCCCGCCCGCGCCCATCATCGAGGGAGAACCACCAATGACGAAGATCGGCGCGGGCGGCATCGCCCTGACCGGCGAGGAGATCGCCGTCGAGACCGGCGACGGCATCCGCCTGAACGCCATGCTCTATCGCCCGTCGATGGCGGCGAGCGGACCGCGCCCCGCCGTCATCCTCTGCCCCGGCGGCGTCGGCACCGGCATGTTCGAGATCGTCGAATGGCTGGCGGGTCCGCTGCGCGATGCCGGCTTCGTCGCGCTGACGATGAACTGGCGATCGGGCCTGCCCGACCATGATCCCGACGACGTCTCGGCGGGAATCGACTGGCTGCGCGCTCAGCCGGGAGTCGACGGATCGCGGATCGGGGTGATGGGCATGTCGCGCGGCGGCAACGCGGCGCTCCGCGCGACCGCGCGCGACCAGCGGCTCAAGGCCTGCGTGACCTTCGGCGCGGTCACCGACCTGCTCCAGCAGGCGCAGGGCGTGAAGGACTATGCGCCCGGCCGCTACCGGATGTTCCTCGACTGGCTCGGATCGCCGGAGGAGAATGCCGACCGCTATCGCGCCGTCTCCGCCATCACGGAGGCGGCGAAGATCCGCCAGCCGCTGCTGCTGGTCCACGGCCAGCACGACATGCATTCGCCGCCCGAACAGTCGCTATGGATGAACGAGGCGGTGAGGGCCGGCGGCAACGGGGAGAGCCGGGTCGAGATCGTGCCGATGATGTGCCATTATGGCGACGTCATACCGAACCATTTCGGCTTCGACCGGCTGCGGTCGATCATCATCCCCTTCCTGATCGAGCGGCTGTGAGCGCCCCTGCTCGCCTGTCGCTGGACGGCCGGGTCGCGGTGGTGACCGGCGCGGCGCGCGGCATCGGCCGGGCGATCGCGACGCTGTTCCTGGAGCAGGGGGCGACGGTGATCGCGGGCGACGTCGCGCCGGTCGCGATCGACCATCCCAACGTCGTCACATGCCCCTGCGACGTGCGGCGGGAGGAGGATATGGCGGCGCTGATGGCGCGCGCGATCGACGGCCATGGCCGGATCGACTGCCTGGTCAACAACGCCGCGGCGCCGGGCGCGATCGACGGCGTCGCGACGCTGGCGCCGGAACGCTTCGACGAAACCGTCTCGACCGTGCTGCGCAGCGTCTATCTGGGCATGCACTTCGCGCTGCCCGGGTTGCGCCGTTCGGCAGGCGGATCGATCGTCAACCTCGGATCGACCTCCGCACTCGTCGCGGCGCCGGTGCTGCAGGCCTATGGCGCGGCCAAGGCGGCCGTGGCGATGCTGACCCGCAATGCCGCGCTCGAACTCGCGCCGCTCGGCATCAGGGTCAACTGCCTCTGCCCCGGCGGCATCGCGACCGCGATGTACGGCATCGCCGCCGGGCTCGATCCCGAGGCGGCCGAGGCCGCGCGCGACGAGATCGCCGCGAACCTCGCCGCCCTCCAGCCGCTCGGCCGCGCGGGCCGGCCCGAGGAGGTGGCGAGCGCCGCACTGTTCCTGGCGAGCGAGGGGGCAAGCTACGTCACCGGCCAGGTCATCGCCGTCGACGGCGGGATGAGCGTCGGCCGGGCGATGCCGGCCGGCACCGAGCCGCGCGACTTCTTCCGCCGCGTGGCGGGCATCTCCTGAACGATCGAAAGGCAGAAGGCATGGACGCCATTCCCGACATCGTCGACGAAGCCGGCGCGCGCTTCCACCTGGCCGCGCTCTACCGGCTCGTCGACCACCATTTCCCGTCGACGGACGGCATCTACAACCATATCAGCCTGCGGGTGCCGGGCCGCCCCGAGCTGATGCTGATCAAGCGGCACCACCATCTCTACGAGGAGGTGACCGCATCCAATCTGGTCGTAGCGGACATGACCGGGGACCTGGACGAGGGCAGCGACGTCAACCGGCCGGGCTTCGTGCTGCATGGCGCGATCCTGCGCGCGCGGCCGGACCTGAACTGCGTGGTGCACATCCATTCGACCCCCGGCCTGGCGATGAGCGCGCATGGCGGCGGGCTCAGGATGCTGTCGCAGAACGCGCTGCGCTTCTACCGGCGGATCGGCTATCATCCCTATGAGGGGATCACCGACGGCCCGGCCGAGGGTCCGCGCATAGCGGCGGCGCTCGGGGACGACAACATCGCGGTCATCCTGCGCAACCATGGCCTCGCCATCGGCGGGCGCACCCCGCGCGAGGCCTTCGAACGAACCCGCGACCTGATCATCGCCTGCGAGACGCAGCTGATGCTGGAAGCGACGAACGCGGCGATCGTCGAGATACCGGAAGCGGTGTGCGAACGGGTCGCGCGCCAATATGTCGCCCATGACGCCGGGCGCGGAGCGGCCGACTGGCCGGCCTGGATCCGCAGGCTCGACCGGCTGGACCCGGGCTATCGCGACTAGGCGATTGTCATGATTTCGGGGGACGGGCGCCGAGGGGGACAGGGTGTATGCCCCGGACCGGGGCGACCGATCGCCCCCGCACAGGCACAGACCAGAGGCAGGGGATCGATGCGGCTCGTTACATTTGCATATCAGGGCGGAACCGGCTTCGGCTGCGTCGAGGGCGATCGGGTGCTCGATTTCGCGCCGCATGGCGAGGCGCGGAGCCTGCGCGAATGCCTGCCGCTGGGGCTGGACGGATGGCGGCGGCTCGCCGATGCGGCGCGCGGGTCGAGCGACCATGCGCTCGCCGCGGTGCGGCTGATGGCGCCGATCCCGGACGCGCGGAAATTCCTCGCGCTCGGCGGCAATTACGCGTCGCACGCCGCCGAGGCGGAAAAGGCGGGCTTCCGCCGCGGCACCGCGCAGATCTGGTTCAACAAACAGGTGTCGTGCATCAACGGACCCTATGATCCGGTGATCCGGCCGAAGGTCTCGCACCAGCTCGACTATGAGGGCGAGCTGGGCCTGATCATCGGCAAGGACTGCCGCTACAAGGCCGGCGACGCGGTGTGGGATCATATCGCCGGCTATGTCGTCTGCTGCGACTATTCGGTGCGCGACTGGCAGCTGCGGGCGCCGACGCACACGCTCGGCAAGTCGTTCGATACCCATGGTCCGCTGGGTCCGTGGATCGTGACGCGCGACGAGATCGCCGACGTCCATGCGCTCGACCTGCGGCTGACCGTCAACGGCGAGCTGCGGCAGAGCGCGAGCACCGCCGACATGATCCACAAGATCCCGGCGCTGATCGAGGAGTTGTCGACGGCATTCACCCTGCAGGCCGGCGACATCCTGTCAACGGGCACGCCGGCCGGGGTCGGCGGGCTGTTCGATCCGCCCCGCTACCTCGTCCCCGGCGACGTGGTGCGCGTCGAGATCGGATCGATCGGCCATATCGAGAATGTCATCGCCGACGAAGCGGACGCCTGACGACCGATGATCAGGATCGCCGCCAACCTCTCGACCCTGTTCGCCGATCTCCCGATCGAGGCCCGCTTCGAGGCGGCCGCGCGGGCCGGCTTCGCCGCGGTGGAGATGCAGTTCCCCTATGCATGGCCGGCCAGGCACATCGCCGCGCTGCTCGCCGCGAACGGCTTGACGCTCGCGTTGATCAATGCGCCGGCGGGCGACTTCGCCAGGGGCGACCGCGGGCTGGTGCTGGGCGACGAGGACGCCTTCCGCCGCTCGATAGACCAGGCGATCGCCTATGCGCAGGCGACCGATTGCCGGCGGGTCCATGTCCTGATCGGCAATGGCCCGCCCGACGCCGTCGCCGTCCGGCGCCTCCGCGAGGCCGCCCGGCGCTTCTCCGGCCATGGGGTCGCGCTGATGCTCGAGGCACTCAACCCGCTGGACCAGCCCGGCTATGCGTTGCCCGATCTCGCCGCCGCCGACGCGCTGCGGATCGCGATCGGCGAGGCCAATGTCCGGCTCCAGCTCGACGCCTATCACCTGCTGCGCAGCGGCGGCGATCCGCTCGCGGCCTTCGATCGCCTTGGCGGGCATGTCGGCCATATCCAGATCGCCGATCCGAGCGACCGGGGCGAGCCGTCGGAGCCCGTCCTGTTCGACGTCCTCGATACCGTCGCGGCGTCGGGCTGGGACGGCTTCGTCGGCGCCGAATACAACCCGCGCGGCAAGACGGCGGCGGGGCTCGGCTGGGCGCGGCGCTACGGCGTCGTTCCGGGGGAACGGACCGATGGCTGACGTCCGCCATTGCATCACTATTGCCGACCTGCGCGCGATGGCGCGGCGGCGGCTTCCCGAATTCGCCTTCGTGCCGATGGAGACGGGGAGCGGCGACGGATCGGGGCCCGTCCGCAACGTCGAGGCATTCGGGCGCTTCCCGCTGACCGCGCGGGCGCTGGTCGACGTCAGCGCGATCCGGCAGGCGGTGGATATCTTCGGCCAGACCTATGCTTGCCCCTTCGGCATCTCGGCGGTCGGCTACGCCAATAATCTGCGGCCGCATGCCGATCAGATGCTGGCGGAGGCGGCGGCCGAGGCCGGGCTGCCCTTCATGCTGTCGGGCGGCAGCTCGGCCGCGGTCGAGGAGATCGCGCGGATCGCGCCGGGCCATGTCTGGCAGCAGCTCTACAGCGCCCGCGACCCGGCGATCACCGACAGCATCGTCGGCCGCGCCGCGGATGCCGGCGTCGAGGTACTGGTCTACACCGCCGACAGCCCGGTGCCGCCGCGCAACGACTGGCTCGCCCGGACGGGCATCGCGCTGCCGGCGAAGGTGCGATGGAACGCCTGGCCCTATGTGCTGTGGCAGGCGGCGACGCATCCGCGATGGTCGCTGGCGCATGCGGCGCGGGGCGGTCTGCCGCGGATGGAGAGCTGGGCCCGCTATGCGCCGCCGGGCGCGGGCGCGGCGGAGATCGCCCGGACCTTCCAGCGCCACGTCCCCAGCATCCAGACCTGGGACGAGGTCGACCGCATCCGCCGGCTGTGGCGCGGACGGCTCGTCGTCAAGGGGATCGTCCATGGCGATGACGTCCGCCGCGCGCGCGATTGCGGCGCCGACGCGGTCGGCGTCTCCAACCATGGCGGCAACAAGCTGGACGCGATGCCGGCGGCGATCGATTCGCTGTGCGCTCTGGGCGACTCCGGCGGCCAAGGGCTGCCGCTGTTCTTCGACGGCGGCATCCGCAAGGGCGCCCATGTCGTCGTCGCGCTGGCGCTGGGCGCGCGCTTCGCCTTCGCCGGGCGGGCGACGCTCTACGGCGTCGTCGCGGGCGGGACCGCGGGAGCGCTGCGCGCCATCGACATCCTCAAGGAGGAGGTCGCCCGCACCCTGGCGCTGATCGGCTGTCCCGACGTCGCCGAGCTCGGCCGCGGCAATCTTCACCCCGGAGCCCCCGGGCTCCCCCAGCAGGAGAATGCAGGATGATGGGCGTCATAGCGCGCGTGCGAATCCACCGCGACCGGCAGGCCGACTGGGAGCGCATCTTCGCCGAGCGGCGCGAGCGGGTGCTGGCGACCGAAAAGGGCACGCTGGCCTACGACCTCCTCCGCTCGCAGGACGACCCGCTCGTCTACATGGCCGTCGAACGCTTCACCGACCGCGACGCCTATCTCGCCCATCGCGCGGGCAGCGTGGGGCATGAGGAGATGCTGTCCTGCATCGATGGCGATCCCGACATCACCTATCTCGATCCGGTGCCGAACTGCTGGTGAGGAGGCGGGCATGTTGCTCTACCAGGTTGCGAGGGGCGCCAATGTCCGGCGGCTGATCATCTACATGGCGGAGAAGGGCATCGACATTCCGCGCCATGAGGTCGACGTCGCGACGGGGGAGCACAAGAGCCCCGCCTTCCTGGCGATGAATCCCGCCGGCCGCGTACCGGTTCTGGAGACCGACGACGGACGCTTCATCAGCGAGTCCGCAGCCATCATGGAGTATCTCGAGGAGCTCCATCCCGATCCGCCGATGATCGGCACGACGCCCGGGGAGCGCGCGCACGTCCGGGCGGTCGAACGGATCGCCAACGACCTGATCGTGCGCTGCAACCTCTGGTTCCTGCACAGCCACCCGCGCTTCGCGGGCCGGGGCGAGCAGAATCCGGTGGTGGCCGAGGCGGCCCGGCTCTGGGCGGACGAGCTGCTCGTCGCGCTCGATCGCCATGCCGCCGCCCATGCCTTCCTGGCGGCCGACCGGCCGACCATCGCCGACTGCTCGCTGTTCGCGCTGGTCCAGAATTGCCGCCAGCTCTTCGGCATCGCGATCGGCGAGGACCTGGCCGGCATCAACGGCTGGTATGCGCGGTTTCGCGAGCGGCCGAGCGCCGCCTTCTAGGGAGAGTCGGCCATGGACGCGCCGTATCACGTCGACGACTATGAGCGGACCGCGGTCGAGCGGATGAGCCCCGCCGCCCGCGACCTGGCCAATCTCGGCGCCGGCGAAAGCAAGGCGGTCGCCCGGAACCGGGCCGCCTGGGGGCGCTGGGCGCTGCGCCAGCGCGTCCTGCGCGACGTCGGCGGGTGCGACATGGCGATCGACGTCCTCGGCACGCCGGTGTCGATGCCGCTGCTGATCGCGCCGTCGGGGCTGCACGGGCTGGTTCATCCCGATGCCGAGCGGGCGACCGCGCGGGCGGCCGAGGCGGCCGGCACGCTGATGGTGTTGAGCATGAACAGCAGCCTCCCGGTCGAGGAGGTGGCGCGCCATTGCAGCCGGCTCTGGTTCCAGCTCTACTGGGGCGCCGACCGGGGTTTCCTGCGGGAACTCATGGCGCGCGCCGCCGGGGCGGGAGCCCGGGCTCTCTGCCTGACCCTCGACATGCCGGTGCGGCCGTGGCTGCTCGGCCCGATGCGCCGGGCGCTCGCCGAGATCGGCGATGTCGAGCCCGCCCATGGCCTGCCGCGCAGCGGCCATCTGCGCGGCGACGACCGCTGGGACCATGACGCGCGGCTGACATGGGGCGAGCTGTCCTGGCTGCGCGCGGCGAGCCCGCTGCCGATCGTCCTCAAGGGGATCATGACCGCCGAGGACGCGTGCCTGGCATGCGAGCATGGCGCCGACGCGATCATCGTCTCCAACCATGGCGGCCGGGTGCTCGACGAAGGGCTCGCGACGGCCGAGGTACTGCCCGAGATCGTCGCGGCCGTCGCCGGCCGGATCGAGGTCCATGTCGACGGCGGCATCCGCAGCGGGGGCGACATCGCCAAGGCGCTGGCGCTGGGAGCGAGGACCGCGCTGATCGGCCGTCCCGCGCTGTGGGGCATCGCCACGGACGGCGATCGCGGTCTCGGCGCGATGCTCGACCTGCTGCGCGGCGAGCTGCGGTCGGTGATGGGGATGATCGGGGCCGGGTCGATCGCCGGGATCGATCGTTCGTCGATCGCGGAGCGGCCGGTCTTTCCCTGAGAGATCAGGCCGGCTTGCGCCGGTGGGCGTACACGCGCGCCAGATAGTCGATGATATATTGCTCGTAGGTCACCGGCTCGAACATCGCCGGGCGATCGACCGAGACGCAGCTCGGCACCGGCGCCACCACCGCATCGAAATTGGGATTGAAGAAGAGCGGGATCGAGTAGCGCGGTCGCGGCCGGCCGGCGAGGACGCGATGAGGCGTCGACAGGAAGCGCCCGTTGCTGAAGCGCACCAGGCAATTGCCGCCGTTGACGAGGATGTCGCCGCGCCGCACCGGCGCCGGAATCCACTTCTTCGACTGGGTCAGCACTTCCAGGCCGTCTTCCTCGGGTTGCGGCAGCAAGGTCAGGAAGCCCGCATCGTTATGCGGCGCAGCCCCGAACTGGTTCCTGTCGCCGACCAGATCGGCCGGATAATGGCCCAGCCGCACCGGTATGTCAGCCTTGTCGAACAGCGGATCGAAATAGGCGTCGGGCAGGTCGAGCGCGCGCGCGTAGAGCGGCAGCATCCGCCGCCCCAGCGCCTCCATCGCCTGCTGATAGGCGCGGATCGTCTCGCGGAAACCGGGCAGCCCCTCCGGCCATTTGTTGCGCCGGAACGGACGGCCCGCCACCAGCTCGGGATCGTCGTCGGGAAGATCGCGCCGAATCCAGATCGCCTCGCTCAGGTCGGGCTTGTGCGGCGATTTCTCGACCGCGACGTCGCCGTCCTCGATCTGGCTCGACTTCATGGGAGCATAGCCGGTCTGCTGGTCGTCGATCAGCAGCTTCATCCGTTCCTCGGCCGGCAGGGCGTGGAAGCGCGCGGTCTCCGCGAATACGCGGTCGACCAGCTCCTGCGCGATGCCGTGGTTGGTGATGTAGAAGAAGCCGATATGCCGCTGAGCGTGGCTGAGTTCGGCGGCGAGCCGCTCGATCTCGCCGTCGTCGCCGCCCAGATAGCGGCCCAGGTCGAGCACCGGTATCTCCTCGACCGCCGAGCGCTCCCAGCGCCTGGACCGTATGGGGGATACCGGTGTCGCCTGGTCGTTCATCTCAGCGGCCTCCGAAGCGATAGGTGAAGTCGACGCCCGCATTGAACGGCACATTGGCCAGCCGCGCGCTCGCCGTGCGATAGGCCAGCGCCGAGAAGAAGGTCGGCGCGCGTTCGTTGGTCAGGTTGTTACCGAACACGGAGAAGGACCAGGCATCGGTCTCGATGCCGATGCGGGCGTTGACGAAGGTCACTGGCTTGTAGGTGAAGTTCTCCGACAGGTCGTAGGAGATCCGCCCGCGCCGCGACACGTCGATGCGGAACAGGCCGCGATAGGTGTCGTTGAAATCGGGACGATATTCGAGCGCGACCTGCTCATTGTCCTTGTAGACGTTGGGCGCCTGGTTGCCGTCATAGGCCGGCGTCGGGGTGAACTGGCGTATCTTCGAATCGGTGATCGACAGCGATCCGGTCAGCACCAGGTCGCGCGTGATCGACAGGCTCAGGTCCGCCTCGGCCCCCTTCACCCGCGTCTTGTCGATCGAGGTGATGAAGCGCGCCGGGACCGGGACGACGATCGTCTGCTGGAACTGGGCATTGTCGAAATCGGTCCGGAACAGCGCGGCGTTGAAGGTCAGCCGGCGGTCGAGGAACTGGCTCTTGAAGCCGACTTCGTAATTGGTCGACATCTCCTTCGGATAGATGCGCTGCGCGCCAATCGCGGGCACCGTCAGATTGGCGGCGTTGAAGCCGCCCGAGCGGAAGCCCCGGCCGAAGGTCGCATAGGTCATCAGCCGCGGATTGACCTGATATTTGACGGTCGCCGAGGGCTGCCACGCCTTGAACCTGTGCTTCACGAAGCTCGTCGGATCCTGTTCGAGCGAGTCTTCGCGCTTGTCGACGTCGTAGCGCAATGCGCCGAGGAAGCTGAGGCCGTTGTCGAAGTCGAGGCTGACCTGGCCATAGGCGGCATAGGCCTCGCTCTTATAGTCCTGATAGGAGATCAGGCGCGGCGGCAGCGCCGGGACGGCGGCGGGATCGGTCAGGACGTTGACGTCGTTGTCGCCGGTGCGCTTCTGGTAGAAGGCGCCGACGATGAAGTTGAACGCGCCGTCCAGGTCCGAGGTGAAGCGCAGGTCCTGATTGAACGCCTTGTCGACGATCGGGTTGTAATTCACATATTGCGGGACGGGCGTATAGTCGAAGTCGTTGATGTTGTTGCTCTTGCCATAAGCATATTGCGACACCGACGTGATCGTGCCGATGCCGAGCTTCTGGTCGATCTTGAGCGCGGTGTTCCACAGCTTGCGCTTGGTGACGCCGAGATAGTTGAGGTTCGCCTGGTACGTATGGAAGTCCTCGATCGCGCCGGGGACGCCGACGGGGATCTGGGCGAGCATGCCCCAGCCCGAATTACCCTTGATGTAGGTGCCGAACAGGTCGATCGTCGTGTTCGGGCCGGGGGTGAAGCGGAGCTGCCCCTTGAAGGTGCCCTGATCGACATAATCGCCGGGCCGATCGAGCGTGCGGATGTGGATCAGGCCGCGGCGGTTCTGATAGGCGGCGGTGATCTTCGCGGCGAGCACGTCCTGAACGATCGGCCCCGAGACGGTGGCCGAGGCGCGATAGTCGCGCCCCTCCGCCGCCGAGAGACGGAGCGATCCGCGAAACTCGTTGTCGGGCGCGCGGGTGTTGATCAGCAGCGCGCCGGCGATCGCGCCGCGGCCGTAGAGAGCGCCCTGCGGCCCCTTGAGCAGCTCGATCGTCGAGATGTCGAGGAGGTCCTGGTTGAACAGTTCGAGGAACGGCACCTGGACGCCGTCGACCAGCAGCGAGAAAGGCGCGTCGCCGCCCTGAACCGCCGAGATGCCGCGCAGCGAGATGCTGGGGACGCCGGCGCGCAGGCCCGCCTCGAAGCGGAGGCTGGGCACCAGCTTGCTGACGTCGTCGAGATTGTTGACGCCGGCCGCCTGGATCGTCGCGGCGGTCAGCACCGACATTGCGGCCGGCGCCTCCTGCAAGCGCTGGTCGCGGCGCAGCGCGGTCACGACGATGTCGCCGGCCGCTACCGGCTCGGCATCGGCCGCCGGCATATCGCCCTGCACGGCAGCATCGGACGCGGGCGCCTGCGCCGACGCGGCCCCCGCCGGGCCCAGCACGAACGCCAGGGCCAGCCAGCCGCAGCTATGGGTCAGTCGCTTCATTCGTCCCCTCCCGAAATGGGCGCCAATCTCCGTGGCGCCTTATTGAGCTACATCGCGTCGCCGGCCGCCGGGCCTCGTCCCAAGGATGCGGCGGCCTTCCCTATCGTTGAGGTAGCAGCGTGCCCTGCCGAATGCTGACGCCTGATCCTGTGACAGTGATCGGCCCGGTGGGAAACCGGTTTCGGGCGGCGATGGCGGGAGAGCGCGACGGGCCGGCCGCGGCCGCGGCCATGGGTCACACGACTATGTCAGTCCGCCATCCGGGCGTCCACGACGAAGCAGACGGGGTACGGCCCCGCGTCGAGCAGGATCGCGCCGATCCGCAAGTGCCGCCGCAGCTGCCGACTGGAGAGGCGCGAGCGGCGGCGCCACCGCCGCCGCATGCGTCTCTCTTTTCCGATCGCCGCCACGTTGAACGGTGTGTGGCCCGCGCCGGTGCTGGGCGGCAGCGACAAAATCGAAGCACTTTCGGTGCTCTATGCCAACATCCCGGAAAATTGCGGGCCTGGATCACCCTATCGCGCGTTCGATGGCATCCAATGTTGCGAGAATATCAGCTCTACTGTGGCCCGTCCGCTCCATCAGTGCATTTTCGAACATCTCCAGCGCGGGCGCTATCTCGCGGAAGGCCTGCTTGCCACGTGCCGTCAGCCATAGAAACTCCTCACGCCGATTGGCCATGTTGGTTTCACGGCGCAGCCAGCGGCGCTGCTCGAGTGCGCGGACGGCACGGCTGACCTTGGTTTTGTGCATCGCTGAATAGAGGCCGATTTCGCGCGCGCCCTACGCTGCCCGCCGATGGCTCGCCTGCACCGCCGAAACCGCAGCCTTTCAGAAATTTCCCATCGTTCTCGCCGCTTCGCGCAAGGCAAATTTCTGGACCTTGCCGGTAGCGGTTTTCGGAATGGTTCCGAAAACGAAATGCTTGGGGACCTTGTAACCGGCAAGGTGCTCACGACAGAAGGCCTGCAGGAGGTCAGCCTCCGCCGTCTGGCCCGCGCGTATTTCGATGAAGGCGCAGGGCACCTCTCCCCAGCGTTCGTTCGGTGCCGCGACCACTGCCGCCAAGCTCACGGCCGGATGCCGATGCAAAACCTCCTCGACCTCGACCGACGATATATTCTCGCCGCCGGAGATGATCACATCCTTGGATCGGTCGGTAATGCGGGCATATCCGTCGGGCTCGACGACGGCGAGGTCGCCGGTGTGAAACCAGCCACCGGCGAAAGCGGCTTCCGTCGCCCCCGGGTTCTTCAGATAACCGCTCATCGTAATGTTGCCGCGGAACATGATCTCGCCCACCGTCTCGCCGTCGGCGGGCACGGGCTCCATCGTCTCGGGATCGAGCACGCTCATCGCGTCCTGCAACATGCTCGCGACGCCCTGTCGCGCGTTCATCCGTGCACGGCCTTCAAGCGGCAGAGCTTCCCATTCGGGTTGCTTGACGCAGATCGACGCCGGGCCATAGACCTCTGTCAGGCCGTAGACGTGCGTAATATCGAAGCCCGCGCGCTCCGCCCCCTCGATCATCGCCGTCGGCGGGGCGGCGCCCGCCACCAGTCCTTGCACGCGCTCCTTTAGCCGCCTCTCCTGCCGCGCGGCCTCGTCTATCAGCATCGAATAGACGATCGGGGCACCACACATATGCGTGACTCCATTCCGGGCAATCAGATCCAGCACCAGCGGGGGATCCACCCTACGCAGGCAGACGTTGACGCCCGCATTGGCGGCGACCGCCCAGGGGAAACACCAGCCGTTGCAGTGGAACATCGGCAAGGTCCACAGATAGACCGGATGCGGCGGCATGCTCCATGTCACGATCTGCGACAGCGAATTGAGATAGGCGCCGCGGTGGCTGGTAACGACGCCCTTCGGATCACCGGTGGTGCCGGAGGTATAGCTGAGCGAGATCGGATCCCATTCGTTCATCGGCAATGACCAAGGCTCGGCCGGATCGCCTTCCGAGAGGAAGTTTTCATATTCGATATCACCGATGCGCTCGCCGGGCCCTGCATAGAGCGGATCGTCGATATCGACGAGCAGGGGCTTCTTGCTCAACCGGTCCACCGCGCGGGCAGTCGTCTCGCTAAATTCGCGGTCGACCAGCACGACCTGCGCTTCGCCATGGGCAAGCTGGAAGGCGATCGCCTCGGCATCGAGCCGAGTGTTGAGCGTGTTGAGCACCCCTCCGATCATCGGCACCGCGAAGTGCGCTTCGTACATTGCCGGGATATTCGGCGCGATGATCGCGACCGTGTCCCCCCGCCCTATTCCGCACCGCCGCAGCGCCGATGCGAGGCGACGGCAGCGTTCATGGGTCTCAGCCCATGTCCATTGCCTGTTCCCGTGGATGACGGCGGTGCGCTTCGCATGCACCGCAGCAGCCTTGCCCAGGAAACTCGTCGGCGACAGCGGCGCGTAATTGGCCGCGCATAGTTGCAGACCCGAATGAAAAGGCGACCCCGCCCCGAACGAAATTGGCGCGCCAGTCATCGATGATACCTCTCTCCCGAAGCCGTCCGCATCAGGGCCTTCCCCCTCGCGGTGAAAGGCCGCTCGACGTGGGCAGCGATGCCTTGGACGGCAGTTCCAGCCACCATCGCCCTGTTCGCCTCTTATAAAATGAAACGTTTCATTGCAAGATCGGGGAAGGACTGGTAGCGCGAACTCACAACGCTGCGGTCCGCAATTTTTGTCCAGTATCGTTCGACGATGGGCGGCCCGGACGTTTCCCAATAGGGTGAGGCCAAGAGGAGATGCAGATGTATCTGGACAAGTTCAACTTGGCGGGCCGCAAGGCGCTTGTGACCGGCGGTGCCCGTGGCATCGGGGCGGAAATAGCCCACGCGCTCGCCGAGGCAGGGGCCGAAGTCGTCATCGTCGATATCGACGGGGCCGGTGCAGCCTCGGCGGCGGCGGCGCTGGAGGCGGGCGGGCACGCTATTCACCATCGCAGTGCCGACCTGTCGAACGCGGACACCGTGGAAGCCCTGGCGGAGGAGATCTGTCGGACGATCGGCGTGATCGACATCCTCGTCAACAATGCCGGCATCGTCATCGTCACCGATCCGCTCGAAACATCGGAGGACGACTGGAAGCGGACGATGTCGGTCAACACCGATGCGGTCTATTACTGTGCCAAGGCGTTCGGCCGCCGCATGAAGGAAAAGGGCTCGGGGTCGATCGTCAATATCGGATCGCTCGCCGGCATGGTCGCGACCCGCCCGCAGAACCCTGTCGCCTATGCGACGAGCAAGGGCGCCGTGCACATGCTCACCAAGTCGCTGGCGGCCGCCTTTGCGCCACATGGCGTCCGGGTGAACGCTGTCGCGCCCAGCTATATCGCCTCGGCCATGATCGACCCGGAACAGGCGAGCGGCGAGTTCGCCGAATGGTATCGGGTCTGGATGGACATGACGCCGATGGCACGGCTGGGAAAACCGGAAGAAGTTGCCTCCGCGGTGCTGTTCCTCGCTAGCGACGCCGCCAGTTTCTGTACCGGTGCGATCCTGCCGGTCGACGGCGGCTATGGATCAATCTGAGCCGACGACCCGCTATTTCGCGGACGTCCTGCCCTTGGATCGTACGGGCGATGCGGATGGCGGCGCCCCGATCGAGGCTCGTTCGATGAAATGGGTCGGGACGATCACGTGCCGCGCCGCCGCCATGCTGTCCCCGCCGATCCGATCCAGCAGCAGGTTGGCGGCGATCCGGCCGACATTCGCGTAGTCCCAGTCGATCATCGCGATCGGCGGCGAATAGAGCTCGGCCAGTTCCGAATTGCCCGATCCGATCACCGATACGTCGCGGGGCACTTCCAGCCCGCTGGCCCGGATGGCGCGCAACACGCCCGACAGCATGTCCATGCCGCCCGCGACGATGGCCGATGGCGGATCGGGCCGCTGCATCATCTCGGTCACGATGTCGTAGGCCGCGTCGGACAGGAAGCTCCTGGCGATCACCAGGTCCTCCTCCGGCATGAGGCCGCGATCCGCATGGGCCTCCTGGAAGCCGCGCAGGCGCTCACGCGCCGGATAGAGCCGCTGATCGCCGGTGATCAGCGCGATCCGCCGATGCCCCAGGTCCAGCAGGCGCTTCACCGCCTGATACATGCCGTCGCGATGGTCGATCATCACGGCGTCGAGCCATGACGCCTCGTTACGATCGAGCAGGACCACCGGCACGTTCAGGCCCGACAGGAACTCCCGGAACTCGCCCGAAATCGGCGAATAGGGGCCCATGATCACCCCGTCGACGCGGCGGCGCGACAGGTTGGCGAGCAGCGCGCGCTCGCGATCCTCCCTGCCCTCGCTGTTCGAGATCAGCAGCGAGATGCCTGCGGTTGCGAGCGTATCATGCGCCGCCCTGACGAAATCGGTCAGCAAGGGGATCGTCATGTCGCGCAGGATACAGCCGATGGTGTTGGTCGACCCCATCCGCATGCTCTGGGCGATCGCATCGGGTGCATAGCCGATCTGCGCTATCGCCTGCTGCACCTTCTCGCGGGTCGCGGCCCGGACGGATGCATCATTGTTGACGACTTTGGACGCGGTACCGACGGACACGTTGGCGAGGGCTGCGACATCCCGGATGGTCGGTCTGGACTGCCTCTTTGGCACCGCGTCGTCGCCCCCAATGCCCTACCGAGGCGCGCCGCCCCCCATGTCCAGAAGCTCCGGCCGCTGCACGAGCGAATATCCGTCTCCGTTCCGGGCAATATGGCCAAATCCGGGGAAATGCAAATGCGCGCCCGCAACGACAAGCCCCTCCGCGATCACCTTCTCGATGATGATGCGGCGCGACGCAGCGGCATCCTCGGGGGTCCAGTCGAACAGGACCGTGACATCCGGAAAGGGCAGTTGCACCTCCTGCACATGGACGGTGTCGCCCCAGGCGAGGACGGCGCCCGGGCCCGATCCGATCTGATAGGCGGTGTGGCCCGGCGTGTGGCCGTGGCACGGGACGGCGACGATGCCGGGCAGGATCTCCCCATCGGTGAAGGTGCGGACGCGGCCAGCCTCGATATAGGGCGTAAGTTGACGTCGCCCCATCTCGAAATAGCGGCGCCGCGCCCGTTCGTCCGCGACCGACATCTCGGCGTCGTCGAACCAGTGGCTCAGCTCCTTTTCGTGGAGCAGTATCTCCGCGTTGGGGAAGAGACGCGCATTCGTCTGGAGGTCGATCAGACCGTTACTATGGTCAGGATGGACATGGGTCAGCATGATCGCCTCGACGTCGGCCGGGTCGATACCGGCCGAGGCGAGGCTCTCGAACAGGCGGCCACAGGTCGGCCCCATCGTGTCGCCCGATCCGGTGTCGATGAGGAACAGCCTGCCGCCGCTCCGGATCGCATAGGCGTTTACCGAGGCGCGCGGCGGTCCGTCGCGGTGGCCGAGCTTCAGCAGCAGGTCGATATTCTCATCCGAGATATCCCGCAGGAATTTGAAGTCCGGATCGAGATAGCCGTCGGTCAGCGGCGTCACGACGATATCGCCGACCCTGAGGTCGAAGCTGAACGTCAGGGGCTGTATCGGGATCATGCTCGATCCTCCTCTCCATCGGGTCGCATAGCGCATCTCCAAGCGAAATGGCGCTTCTCGTCTCCTATCGCCGGGGCAGGCCCGCCACGCCCACCCCTCTCGCAAATTGTTCGCCCGGAAGCCACCGTTCGACCTCCTGCCGCAGCGCCATCAACGCCTCCAGGTCGATGCCGGTGTCGAGGCCGAGACGCTCCAGCAGGAACGCCGTCCCTTCGGTGTCGACATTGCCCGAAGCCGACGGCGCGAAGGGACAGCCGCCGATGCCCGCCAGCGACGCATCGAAGGAGCGCACGCCGACATCGACGGCGGCAAGGATATTGGCGAGGCCCAGACCCCGCGTGTCGTGGAAATGGCAGGCGACGGGCAGCGGCGCCACCTCGTCCATCACCGCCTTCACCAGCCGGCGGACCTGCGCCGGATCGCCATAGCCCACCGTGTCGGCGACATTGATCCCGTCCGCGCCCGCCTCCGCCAGCCGCGCCGCGATCTCCACCACGCGCCGCTCGGGCACCTCGCCCTGGATGGTGCAACCAAATGCGGTCGCAATGCCCGATCCGATCCAGGCCTTCTTTCCGGGCATAGTATCGCGATGCTCGATGATCCGCCGGAACTCGTCGAGCGACTCCTCGGTCGTCCGCCGGACATTGGCGCGATTGTGCGCCTCGCTCGCCGACATCACGAAATAGAGCGACGTCAGCCCGGCCTCCAGCGCGAGCTGCGCGCCTTTGAGATTGGGAACCAGCGCCGCCGGGCGGCATCCCTCGATCAGGATCGCGCGCCGCGCCACATCGGCCGCATCGGCAAATTGCGGGGCGAGCTTCGGCGACACGAACGAGGTCACCTCGATGTCGACCAGGCCGGCGGCCACCTCCCGCCGGCACCATTCCAGCTTCTGCTCTGTCGACAGGATCGTCGCGGTCATCTGCAGCCCGTCGCGGGGGCCGACCTCACGGAGCTGGACGGTTTCGCTCATCCCACAGACTCCATCTCACAGGCCCCGAAAGGCCGGCCGGCGCTTCTCGTTGAAGGCCAGCACGCCCTCGCGTCGATCTTCGGTCGGGACGCAGCGATTATAGGCTTCGATCTCGAAGGCGAGACCATCCCAGATCGACATCTGGATGCCTCGCCCCACGGCCTGCTTCGCCTGGCGTACCGCAATCGGCGCGTTGCCGGCGATCCGCCGCCCGGTCTCCATCGCCAGCGTAAGCAGTTCGCCCGCCTCGGCGATGCGGTTAACGAAGCCCCAGGCCTGCGCCTCTTCGGCCGAGAAGGGCTGGCCCGTCAGGATCACTTCCTTCGCGCGACGTTCGCCGATTGCGCGGGCGAGGTTCTGGGTTCCCCCGGCACCGGGGATCAGGCCCAGCGTCACTTCGGTCAGCGCGAAGCGGGCATGGCGCGCCGCATAGATGAAGTCCGCAGCCGCCGCGATCTCGCAGCCGCCGGCAAAGGCCGCCCCGTTCACCGCCGCGATCACCGGCACCGGGCAGGCCAGGATGGCGCGGATCAGCCGTTCGAAGACGAGGTGCTGCGCCTGCCACTGGGCATCGCTCATGCCCTTGCGTTCCTTGAGGTCGCCGCCCGCGCAGAAGGCCTTCTCGCCCCGGCCCGTCAGGACGATGCAGCGCGCCGCCCCGGGGATGAGCGAGAAGCGCTCGAAGACCTCGAGCAGTTCGCGGCCCATTACCGTATTGGTGGCGTTAGCGGCTTCGGGACGATCGAGCGTGACGAGCAGCAGCCCGTCATCATGCTCTTCGACGGCAATCGCCTCATAGGTCATCCGACTGCTCCCCCGTCGGTCGAAAGGAGCCGGTCATGCTCCCCCAGCCCTGGCGCGGGGGCAGTCGCGCGGGGGCGCACGCCATCGAAACTGATCGGTATCCCCGCCAGGTCGAGCGTGTCGCCATCGCACGTGCCGAGCATGCCCAGCGCCAGCGTCTGCGGATGCCCGGCGACCTGGTCCACGGTCAGGAGCGGCGCGTTCGGCACCCCGGCCGCGTCCAGCAAGGTTCCGAGCTGCTGACCGCTATAACCTCTGATCGCCTCGGCGATGACGGGAACCAGCCGGTCGCGGTTGACCACCCGGCCGGCGTTTGTCGCATAGTCCGGATCGCGGGCTTCCGCCGGCAGATCGAGCGCGACCATCAGCTTCCGGAACAGATTGTCGTTGCCCGCGGCCACCATGATCCAGCTGTCGGACGTCTCGAACGCCTCGTAGGGCACGATCTCGGCGGTTCCGGAGCCGTGCGGCCGCCGCGTCTCGCCCGAAGCCGCGAAGCCGGCGAGCGGCACCGTCATCCAGGCGAGGCCCGTCTCGTAGAGCGAGGTCGAGACGCGCCGCCCCTCGCCCGACCGCTGGCGTTCGATGAGCGCGGCGAGCGTGCCGATGACGGTCCACATGCCCGAGCCCATGTCGACCAGCGAAACGCCGACCCGCACCGGCGGCCTGTCGCCGCCTTCGCCGGTCACGCTCATGATGCCGGTGCTCGCCTGGACGAGCGGGTCATATCCTGGCTTGTTACGCAGCGGGCCCGTCGCACCGAAGGCGCCGATGTCGCACCAGATCAGCGAAGGCTTCTCCTTGCGCAGGCGCTCACAGGTGAGGTCGAAGCGCTCGAGGATGCCCGGCCGCAGATTCTGGATGACCACATCCGCTTCAGCGAGGATGAAGTCGGTCAGGCGCGCGACGTCCTGCTGGTCGGTGAAATCGATGCCGATCCCTTCCTTGCCGCGGTTCAGCGAATGGAAGGAACTCGACGTATCGCCCCAGAAGGGCGGGCCCCATCCGCGTGCATAATCCCCGCCCTTCGGGTTCTCCACCTTGACGACGCGCGCGCCGAGGTCGGCGAGGATGAGTCCCGCATAAGGCGCCGCCACGCTGTGGCCGAGCTCGACCACGGTCACGTCCCGAAGCGGCTTCGTACCGTCCGTCATGCCGCGATCACCATCATGCCCGAAAGCGGCCGGCGCCGACCGACGGCGTCGGGCGTCCGGATGATCCCGGCTAGTGTAACCGTAAGGTCGCGTGGCGCCCCGATCATGACGACTCCTGTAATTTCCGTGCAGGCGCGGATCGCGCCATCATGTTGAAACGTTTCATATTTTGGGCAAGAATCGGAGTGCGGCCATACCGCGCTACGCCTCGGCCCGGATAACGTTGCGGAGCGTCCCGATGGCTTCGATTTCCACCTCGCAGACATCGCCATCCTTCATCCACAAAGGAGGCTTGCGGGCGAGGCCGACACCCGACGGGGTGCCGGTCGCGATGACGTCGCCGGGCTGTAGTTCCACCGCTTCGCTGAGCGTCGCGATCAGCCGCGGCACACCGAAGATCAGTTCGGCGGTCGACGAGGACTGGACCTCCTCGCCATTCAGGCGCGTGCGGATCGCCAGACCCGACGCCCCCGCCGGAAGCGCGTCCGCCGTCACCAGTGCCGGACCGAGCGATCCGGAGCGATCGAAATTCTTGCCGATCGTCCATTGCGGGGTGCGCAGCTGATAGTCGCGGATGCTGCCGTCGTTGAAACAACTATAGCCCGCGACGTGGTCCAGCGCGTCGCCGATGGCGATGTGCCGCCCGGGCTTGCCGATGACGACCGCCAGCTCGGCTTCGAAGTCGAGATGGGATGAGACCCTGGGAAGGATGATCGGCGCCTCCGGGCCGACGATCGACGACCCGAAGCGCGAGAATATCGTCGGCTGCTCGGGGATCGCCTGTCCGGTTTCCCTGGCATGATCGGCATAGTTGAGGCCGATGCAGAAGATCCTGCCCGGATTGAACGGCAACAGCCATTCCACCGCCGACGGGTCGATCCGGGCGCCCTGCTTGCGCAGCACTTCCCCGGCATCGCGCAGCGCCGCTTCCCCGCCCCGGAGCAGCCGGTCGATCGCGCCGGGAAAAGCGGCATCGCCCTCGGCCAGGCCGAGATACTCGCCCTGCACGTCCAGCGCGACACCGACACCGCCCGCCGCCCGATAGGAAAGGAACTTCATGACCTGCTATTCCTCTTGGCCTGACAGTGACCGGCCCTTGCCATCGGCACGGTCAAGTCGCCCCTGTCACGAACCGTCACGGTCGACCCGCGCACCGATATCAGCGCCGTCAGGCGGCCCTTTCACTCATATTCGGGACGGCGCCTCATGTCGGTGCCGAACAGAGCGACTTCGAGTTGGACCGTGTCGAGATACTCGATGATCTCGGCATAGCCGTCGCCTTCGACGCGGAAATAATAGCCGTAATAGGGCTGCTCATAGACGCCGTAGATGCCCTCGCCCTTGCCCGCCGCGCGCAGGAAGGCCTGATCGCCGTCGACCAGGACATGCGAGAACTCGATCGTCGGCCGCTCCTTGTAATTCGCCAACAGCGGCGCGAGGCGGTTGAACACATCCTCGCGGTTGAAGAACACGCCCGATGCCGGGGTCTTGCCGATCATGATGAAACGGCCGTCCGGGTTGAGCTTGCCGTAGACGTTCTCGTAGGTTTGCGCCTTCACATTATCGATGAAGAACTGGACCAGTTCTCGCGTCTTCTCTTCCGACATCAGCCTGCTTCCTCTCTTCTCTCTCTCGCGGGGCGATCCTGTGTTTAAAGCCTTCATATCCATGGATATCGAGCTTGAAATCCCGTGTCAATGAAACGTTTCATTTTTAGAACTGAGCACGGCCGCCGTCGACGAACAACTCGGTGCCGTTGATGTAGCTGGCGTCGTCGGAGGCGAGGAACAGCGCCGCTTTCGCGACCTCCTCGGGCTCACCGACGCGGCCCAGCGGCACCACGCTCGCCATATGGTCGAGCAGGGCCTGGCGTTGTGCCTCGTCCGGCCCCGCCAGCCCGAGCAGCGCATCGGTGCGGATCGGTCCGGGGCTCAGCACGTTGACACGGATATGGCGTTCCCTCAGGTCCAATATCCAGCTTCGCGCGAAGTTGCGGACCGCGGCCTTGCTCGCGCCGTAGACGCTGAAGGCGGCATTGCCCATGCTGCCCGCTGTCGAGCCGACCAGGATGATCGAAGCGCCGTCCGCCAGGACGGGCAGCGCCGCCTGAACCGTGAAGAACACACCCTTCACATTGGCGTCGAACAGGTCGTCGAACTGCGCTTCGGTGACGTGCGGAAAAGGTATCAGTTCGCCGCCGCCGGCATTGACGAACAGGATGTCGATCGCTTCCCTCTCCGCCTTCACGGTGGCGAAAAGCCGCGCCAGATCGCCGACCTTCGCCGAGTCCGCCCGGACGGCGGTGACGCCCTTGCCGATCCGCGCGACGGCGGCATCCAGCGGGCCTTGGCGGCGTCCCGTTATGAAGACATGCGCGCCTTCGTCGACGAAGCTCCTGGCCGTCGCGAACCCGATGCCGGCGCTGCCGCCGGTGACGACCGCGACCTTGCCTTGCAACCGTCCCATGCGCCTAGCTTTCCAGACCCAGAATCCGGCCCATGTCGGCCATGTCGTGGATCTCGATCACCGCCGGGGTGGTACCGTCCCATGCCGCGTTGAGCGCCTCGATCCGCTCGAAAGCCGGCATCAGAGCAGGATGCCGGACCTCGCTGATCTCGAACTGCGGAAAGCCGCCGCCAGGTGCGGAGAAATAGGCGAAGCGGAACGGCGTTCCCTTCATCCGGCCTTCATGGACCAGCTTGAGCCCGTTACCAGTCAGATGCGCATAGGCAGCGTCATACTCCTCGGGCGAGGCGAATTGGGGGGAGACATGCTGCATGCCCTCCTGCCCCGCCGCAAGATAGTCGAGATAACCGCTCGGCGCGTCGTTGAGCTGCTGGATCAGTTCGAACTGCAGCGCCCCCGAATAGCCGAGCGCCAGGTCGACGACCGGCGGCTTCGCGATCGAGCCGCCATAACGGTAATCGTCCTCCAACTCGACATTCCGAAACACCACGAACGGACCGATCCCGGTCAGTTCAGTCCAATGGCGCATTGCCGCGTCGATGTCGCGAACGATCACCCCGATCTGCCGTATCGGGCTGGCGAGCTTGTTGAGCCCCCTGACACCGTTCGGCCATGCCGGCGCGCTGCTCTCGGTCATCGATTGATCCTTCCTTTGTTGCTTTGGTCGATGCTGCCCATCATCAGAAACGCGCTCCCCCGGACAACGGCTTGCGCACAGCACCATCACGGATCGCGGCGCGTGCGCCATCCCGGATATACATATGCAGCGCCGCGATCTGTGCGTCGCTCAGTTCGGAGAAGCGCGGCATGCCGTTCGGCGCCAGCACGCCCTCGCGCAGGATCGCGGCCAGCGCATCCCGGTCGAGCGCGGCCCGCGACTCCCGCAGATCGGGTCCGGGCGCCCCCGCCGACTTCAGTCCCCCGCCATGGCAGGTGACGCATTCATTGCCGTAGATCGCGGCCCCCTCGGCCGCTGCGGCGGGGTCGATCACCAGCGCGGGATCGTCGACGGCATGGAGAGTCCGGTCGGGCGGGGGCGTCGATGGCAGCTCCGCCCGTCCGTCGAGTGTGAAGGTCAGCAGTCGCCGCGGTTGCCGGCCGTATTTCCAGCCGCGGTCGACGAGGTCGGGCCACAGGGTGGTCGCACCGCCGTAGCCGACCAGGATCGAGATATATTGGCGCCCCGCGACGGCATAGCTCATCGGTGCGGCGACAATGCCCAGCCCGGTGGCGAAGCTCCACAGCCTGCGCCCGTCGCGCGCATCATAGGCCGCGAAACGGCCATCGGCATCGCCTTGGAACACCAGTCCGCCGGCGGTCGCCATCGTGCCGCCGTTCCAGAGCGAGGGATGCTGCACCTTCCAGCGCATCTTCCCCGCCTGCGGGTCCCATGCCACGAGCGCGCCCTTGCCGTCTTCGGGGTCTTTCATCAGCGGGCTGATGGTGACGCCGCCCAGCGGCAGCTCCTTGCCATCGGTCCCCTTCACGCGCTGCGCCGAATAGCGGGCGCCCAGCTGCATATAGGGGATGTAAACGAGGCCCGTCTTGGGACTGTAGGACATCGCTTGCCAGTTATGCGCGCCGTAGGGGCTCGGCCACAGATCGGACGGTCCCTTCTCATAGCGTATGCCTGGACGTTCGACCGGCCGTCCCGTCTTCAGGTCGATATGCGATGCCCAGGTCACCTTGCCGAGTTTCCCGGCCGACAGCAACTTTCCGCTTTCCCGGTCCAGCACGTAGAAGAAGCCGTTGGTCGGCGCCTGCATCAGTACCTTGCGCCGCCGGCCGTCGATCCTCAGCTCGGTTGCGATCATGTTCGCGGTGGCCTTGTAATCCCACGCCTCGCGCGGATTGGCCTGATAATGCCAGACATAGCGGCCGCTGTCGGCATCGAGCGCGACGATCGACGCCAGGAACAAATTGTCGCCGCCGCCCGGACTGCGCACCGCCGGATCATATGGGCCGGCATTCCCGACGCCGATATAGAGACGGTTCAACTCGGGATCATAGGTCATGCTGTCCCAGACCGTCCCGCCGCCGCCGCTGGTCTTCCAGTGGTCCGCGCTCCACGTCCGCGCCGCCATCCTCATCGCGGGGTCGTCGCCATCCTCGGCCGGATCGCCCGGAACGGTGTGGAAGCGCCAGAGCCGCCTGCCGGTTTCGGCATCATAAGCAGAGACATAGCCCCGCGCATTGCGGTCGGCCCCGCCATTGCCGATGACGATCTTGCCGCCGAACGCGCGCGGGGCGCCGGTGATCGTCTGCCGCGATCCTGCGGTCACCGTCGCGACGCTCCAGACCAGGCGTCCCGTCCTGCCGTCGAGCGCGATCAGCCGGCCGTCGATCGTGCCGACATAGACCTTCCCCGCCCACCAGGCGACGCCGCGATTGACGGGGAAGATGAGCCGCTGGTGATCGGGCATGTGCCGGTGGATCTCGGGATCATGGGACCACAGAAGTTTTCCCGAAGCGCCGTCGACCGCATAGACCTTCGACGTGCTGCCGGTGAAATAGAGAATTCCGTCGACCGCGAGCGGCGTCGCCTCCAGCGTCTGCTCACCGGGAAGGTCAAGCGACCAGGCCAGCCCCAGCCGCGCGACGGTCGCGGTATCGATCCGGTCGAGCGTCGAATAGGCGCCCTCGTCATAGCCGCCATGATGGCTGGCCCAGTCGGCTCCGGGATAGCCCCCCGACGCCTCCCGACATCCGGCAAGAAGCAGCAGCGACAGGAGCAGACCGGCGCTCGCGGACTCTCGTGCCTTCAGGGGTCGGCATCGTGCCATCGTCACCGTCCGACCCCGTGCTCACATGCTCAGTGGTGATAGGACAGGGTGATGCCGAAGGTCCTCGGCGGCGCCTGTATCTGGGTGTCGCCGATCGGCGCGCGGTTCGGCGACTGCAGGATGAAATAGCGGTCGTCGAACAGGTTCCGGCCCCACAGCTTCACCTCGACCGACTTGTCGTTGGATAGCCAGGACAGGCTGGAATTGACCAGCGTGTAGGACGGCTGCTCCAGCCGGTTGTCCGGCGCGGCGAAGAAGCCGCCATTATGCTGGACACCCACATTCGCAGCGAAATCGCCTACCTCGGTCGGCACCGTATACTGCGCCGAGACATTGCCAACGAACTCTGGCGTCTGGACGGTGTCCTTGCCCTTCAGATTGATCGGGCCGCCCACCGGGTTGCCGTTGGTGTCATAGGACTGGAAACCCGGATAGTCGGTGTAATGGCCCTCCATCAGCGATAGGCCGCCGCTGATCTTCAGCCGGCTGGTCGCCTTATAGTCGAGGCTCGCCTCGAAGCCCTTGATCCGGGCGCCGGCAGCATTGGCGATGATGTCGCCGCCGATGCTCGGGATCGACACCTGCTGGTCCTTGTAGTGGTAGAAGAAACCACCAAGGTTGAGGCGGACCGAGCGGTCGAACAGCTCGGTCTTCAAGCCGAATTCGAGGGCGTTGAGCTCTTCCGGACGGAAGGAGTTGCCGGGCGCGAGCAGATTGAACCCGCCGCTCTTGAAACCGGTATTGTATGAGACATAGCCCAGAATGTCGGGCGAGAATTTATAGTCCAGCGCGACGCGGTAGGTCGCCTTCTTCGCGTCCTGGCTATCGCGCAGCGCGAAACTCGGCAAGCGGAAGACCTGCTTGTCGGTGGTGTACCGGATACCGCCGGTCAGGTTGAGGTTATCGACCAGCTCGAGCGTCGCTTGACCGAAGGCCGCGTAGGATTCACTCTTCTGCTCATCATAGTCGATGAGCGTCGCGCCGCCCGCCAGCAGGTCTTTGAAGCCGCCGGTGGCGTTGTAATAGAAGGCGCCGACGATCCAGTTGAACTTGCCGCTCGACCGGTTCTGCAGGCGTAGCTCCTGCGAGAAGCTATGGAAGCGAGTCTGCCAGGTCAGGTCGATCGCGGCGACCGACGACTGGTCCTGATCGAGCGCATTCCTGTTCCGAAGCTCGCGGTAGGCGGTGATGCTGGTCAGTGCCAGCGACCCGATCTCCTGATCGATCTTCATGGAGACGCCGCCTGTCTTCAGACGGGTGAAATTGGGCAGGCCGACATTGCTGTTATATTCGCCGGGATAGCCGATCGGCGCGGCCGCGCCGGGCAGCGGCGAGACCGATCCCTGCGGCCGCTGATAGCTGTTGGTGTTGCCGAGCCGGGCATAGTCGGCGGACAGGCGGATGACCGTGTTGGTCGGTAGTTCGATCAGCCACTTGTTGCGCAGCGAGATATTGTGCCGGGCCTGCTGGTTGACATAGTCGCCCGTGCACAGGTTGCGACCATAGCCCTTGCCCTGATTTTCGTAGAGCGCCGACAACGAGGCGGAGACGTTCTCGCCAAGACCGCCGCTGACATAGCCCGATGCCCCGACGAAATCATAATTGCCGTAGGTGCCCGAAAGATCGAGCTTCAGATCCTTGCCGGGGTCGAGCGTCTGGATCTGGATGACGCCGCCCGTCGCATTGCGGCCGAACAAGGTACCCTGCGGGCCGTTGAGCACGTCGATCTGCTTGGTCCCCGCCAGCGAGAACACATTGCCCTGCGGATTGGCGATGTAGACGTCGTCGACATAGACGGCCACCGGAGATTCGGAGGTGGGACCGAACAGCTGTGAACCGACCCCGCGGATATAGGCGTTGGCCGCGCTCAGCTGACTGGTGAAGACCAGCCCCGGAACCGCCTGTGACAGGTCGGAGGTGCTCGACACGCCCTGCTGGTTGAGCGCGGAAGCGGACAGTGAGGTGACCGCGACCGGCACGTCCTGCAGCCGCTGGCTGCGGTGTTGCGCGGTGACTACGATCTCCTCGAGCTGGCCTTCGGCGGCGTTGCCGTCCGCATCGCCGGCGGAGGACGAGGTAGCGACCTGAGCCTGGACGGCTCCCGCCATCAGCGCGACCATGCACGCCAGCACCGAGCCGCGAACCAGCATAGCAACCGCTCGAGGAGCCCGGCAGGTCATCGTCTGTTCATCGGCGATCGGCGGCTCCCGGTCGGCCTTGTCATATGCACGCATGGTCATCCTCCCCTTTTTCCCGAATAGCCGTCTTTGACGAGCCGACCATCGATCTCGTCCGTCTCGACTGCGCGGCCTCTCAAAATGAAACGTTTCATAATTTCTCTGCCAATATGGTTTCGGCTTGTAAAGTGGCTTATTCCCGCCGGTGTGAAGCCGACGCATTCCCCGCAGGAAAATCCTGCGAAAACATCGGGGCGACCTCGCGCCGGAGGACCTTGCCCGACGCATTGTGGGGGAGTTCGCGGACGATCCGGATCTTGTCGGGCACCTTGAACGCCGGCAGCCGTGCCGCGCAATGCGCCGTCACATCGGCTTCGTCCAGTGCGGTGCCCGGCGCCACGACGATGGCCGCTGCCACCCGCTGCCCCCGATTTGGATCGGGGAGGCCGACGACCGCCACCTGAGCGACCTGTTCGAGCTCGCTCAAAACCTGTTCGACCTCGGCAGGGTATACCGCATTGCCGTCGGACCGGATCAGGTCGCCAATTCGGCCGAGCACATGAACATAGCCGTCAGCGTCGATGCGGGCATAGTCGCCGGTGCGGTACCAGCCGTCCGGCGTGATCGCCTTCGCAGTCAGCTCCGGCTCCTTCCAGTAGGACATCATCATGCACGGGGCGAGCCCCTGCACCTCGCCGGCCTCGCCGCGCGGCACCACCCGTCCCTCCGGATCGAGCAGGCGGATCTGCGCGCCCTCGACCAGCTTGCCCGCCGAACCAGGCGGCGGCAGGGTCGGAAGGCCCGGATCATGCGTGACGAACGGCCAGCATTCGCTCGCCCCGTAGGAATCGAGCACCGGCGTGCCGGTGATCCTCCGCCACTCATCGAACACCGCCTCGTTGCGCGCTTCACCGCCGGAGATGCAGCAGCGCAACCGGAAGCCACCCACAAGTCGCCGCTGGCGCCAGGCATTGACGATCTTCACATACATGGTCGTCGCGCCGAAGAAGAAGCTCACCCCCTGCCCGACCATCGCGTCGAGCGCATCGTGGGCGGAGAAGCGGCGCAGCAGGTGGATGCGGGCACCGCGCGTGGTTGCCGTCACCGACAGGATGATGAGGCCCGCCAGCCACGACAGCGGCATCGCCACCAGTATCACGTCGCTGGACGTTACCCGCCATATCGCCGCGCAGGCGTCGGTGCCGCGCGCGATCGTCCCGTGCGAATGCGCGACCGGCTTCGGCCGGCCGGTCGTCCCCGACGTATAGCCGATGACGCCGAGCGCATCGGGATCGACCAGCGGAAGATCACCGGTGGAGGGCTGGATGTCGGCCAGCGACTCGATACCCGGCGTGAGATCGAAGATCAGCGTCGGCGCGGCACTGCGTTCGACCGCAGCGACGGCGCCCGCCCGATAAGCTCTCTCCGCGAACAGGAAGATCGGCTCGGCATTGCCGAGCGCATAGTCGAGTTCGTCCGGGCCGAAGGAGGCATGCGCCACCGCCATGACGCCGCCCGCGCGCCAGACCGCAAAGCAGAGGATCAGGAACTCCGCCGAATTCTCACCGAGGATCATGACGCTGCGGCCCGGCGCCAGCCCCGCCGCGATCAGCCTCCGGGCGAGACGGTCGGTCCTTCGATCGACCTCGGACCAGCGCAGTTCGCGGCCGCCGTCCACGATCGCCACCTCGTCGGGAAGGGACGCTGCTGCGCGCCGCAGATAATCGCTCGTCAGCTCAACCACGCCCGGCCCCCTTCATCGCCGCCAACGCCCGTTCGTCCTTCGTCGCCTCGGCCGCCTGCACGCGCCGGCCTGCCAGCCATAGCGACAGGCAGGCGATCGGAACCGCCAGCAGGCCGGCCATCACCCCCGTCGCCAGGCTGCCGGTGGCCGAGGAGACCTTGCCGACCAGATAGGGGCCGAGCGCCGCGCCCAGCAGGGTGCTGACCAGGAAATAGGTCACCGAAGCCGTGCCCCGCATCCGTGGCTGGACGAGCTCCTGGATCGTCGCAGCACCGGCCGCCATCCACATGATCCCTACGAACACGACCGGGACGTTGAGCAGGAAGAACAGCCAGGGGCTCCCAGTCATGCACATGCCGATCACAAAGGGTACCGGGATCACCGCCGATGCCAGGCCGACGTAGGTCCGCCCGGCGGGAAAGCGGCGGAGCATCAGATCCGACAGCCGTCCGCCGAGGAACACCCCAGCCATCCCGCAGACGGCCGCGGTGATGCCCAGCACCATGCCGACCGTCGCCTTGTCGACCGGCAGCGAGCGCAGCGCCAGCGGCGCGGTCCAAAAACCCATGTTCAGGGTAAGCATTGAAGCGAAACCGAAGCCGATCATCGTATGGACGAAGGCCGGCGTCCGCCAGGTCAGCGCGAAGGTCGCCGGATCGCGCCGCCGCAGCATCTGCGCTGACGAGAAGGCCGCATAGCAACCGATGCCGAGCGCGATCCACTGCAACCGATCGCCGGTCGCACCGATCAGCCACCCGGCACACAATGCCGTGAGCATCGCCGCCGCGACATTTGCCACCAGCATCGCCTTGCCGCTGCGCGCCGCCTGATAGAAGGTGAAGGGCGGCAGGACGCTCGCAACATCGTCGAGGAAGCGCGGCCAGATGTTGCGCTCCTCCGCTGGCTGGGTTCCGTCCGACAGCCCCCGGCGCGGCTCACGCAACGAGGATACCAGGGCCGCGACGGCCAGACCGGGAAGGCCGACAATGAAGAAAGCGACCTGCCATCCCTGAAGGCCGAAGGGGCCATCATCGCCAAAGGATGCCGCCCAATGGAAAAGCACCAGCCCGCCGATCGCGAAGGCCAATCCCTGGCCGAGGTAGAAGCCCGCACTGTAGATGCCCAGCGCGGTGCCGCGGCGCCCGCGCGAGAACCAGTCGGACAGCAGCGAATAGGCGGAGGGATTTACCGCCGCTTCACCGATGCCGACGCCGATGCGCGCGGTAATCAACTGGCCGACATTCGCCACCACCCCGCACGCCATGGTCATCACCGACCAGATGCCGATGCAGATCGACAGAAGGCGAATGCGCTTCCAGCGATCGGCGAGGCGACCGAGCGGATAGCCGAACAATGCGTAGAATACGCCGAAGGCGGTGCCGTGCAGGAAGCCGAGTTCGGCATCAGTCAGCGCGAAGCGCGCCTTGAGGTCCTCGGCCAGGATCGACAGGATCGTCCGATCCATCCAGCTCAGCGTATAGACCCCCATGAGGACCACGAGGACGTACCAAGCATAGGGGCTGTCGACCGCCGGGGTTTCCGCGACGCCCTCCGCTGCGTGCGGCCGCTCCGCAATGGGAAGCGCGCCGGCCGTCCTTGATCCCGTCATCCCGCTTCCTTTCCGGTCGCCGGCCCGTCGGCGACTGGCGGCGGCATGGTGCCGCAACCGCCAGTCCCCTTCCGCCTACATGTTGAAGCTCAGCTTCACGCCGAGCTGCCGGCCGCGCGAGTAGGAACCGGTGACGGCGGTCCCGCTCCCCGGCACCACCGAACCATATTCCAGCAGCCGCTGGTCGGTCAGGTTGCGGCCGAACAGCGACAGGTTCCAGCGACCGTCGACCGCGCCGAAATCGACATGCGCGCCCAAATCGGCATAGGCGTGCTGCACCATGCGCGGATCGTTGTAGAGGCTGGAGTCATATTTGGTGCGGGCGAAGATCGTCACGCCGACCCCGACCTGATGCTCGCCCGACCCGACCGGCGTTAGATAGTCCGCGCTGAAGGAGCCCGTCCATTTCGATGCATATTGGGTGGGCACGCCCGAGAAATCCTGTGCCCTCGGCGTCCCGGCGCAGCCGGGCGCGAGGTTGGCGTTCTGCAGCGAATTGCACGGCCCCCCGGGGAAGTTGATGTATTTGGCGTCGAGATAGGAACCGCTGAAGCCGAAGGTCCAGTGCTCGTCCGGGCGGAAATGCCATTCCAGCTCGATGCCCTGCGATCGCGCCTTGCCGACATTGGTGACGATGAAGGTCAGGCCCGACACCGCCGACTGCTGCAGATCGGAGAAGGTCTCGCGGAAGGCGGCGATCGAGTAATCGAGCTTGCCGCCGAACAACAGCCCCTTCAGGCCCGCCTCGACCATCCAGGCGCTTTCCGGCCTGAACCCTGCCAGCGCGGGGTCGGCGCCGGTGAAGGCGTAGTCGAAACCGCCGACCTTGTCCCCCTTCACATATTTCACATAGGCCTTGTTGCGCGGCGCGACCTCATATTGGACGATCGCCTGCGGCTGCCAATGATCCTCGGACAGACGCAGCGAGCCCGGTGCGAAATTGTGCTGGGTCCCGCCCAAGACTGCGGCATAGATCGGATCGAGCGCGGGATTGCGCGCGGCGAGCAGCCGGGCGCGCCGGGTGTCGAAGGTGGTGTTCGGGATGATGTCCGCCGCGAAGGCCGATTGCCCCGCCGACTTCTTCTGGTTCGTGTAACGGACGCCGCCGGACAGGCTAAGCCGGTCGGTCAGATGATAGGTGAGGTCGACGAAGCCCGACCAGGCCCGGTTCTTCTGGTCATAGGTGAAGACCCGCGCGAAGGGCGTCGCCGCCGCGCCGGTGAAGCCCAGGCCCGCCAGCGTGAACTCCTGCGCGACGTCGATCGCCAGCGTGTCGCGCTGATAATAGGCGCCGACCGTCGCATCGAGATCGCCGAAGGTGCCGCCGAAGCGCAGCTCCTGGCTGAACTGGCGGAAATGGGTCCACTGCGGGTTGAAATAGGTCGTCGCGTGATTGACGCCGTCCAGGCCCCACTGGACCAGCGAGTCCGAATTCCGCCACGCCGTGGTCGAGGTGAACGTCCCGCCCAGCACGTCATAGTTGATGTCGGCCTGGTAGAGTTCGGCGTCGAGCTGCTGGATCTCGTCCGAGAAGAAGGGCGCGACATTATAGTCGATGTAGCGGTTCTTGTCGTCGCCCGCGACCGGATAGGGCGGCCGCGCCCCGACCAGCGGCTGGCCGACGGGAACCAGCGTACCGCCGATATCCTTGACCCGTGCGACCTCGGCCTTCAGCACGATGTCGAGTCCGTCGGCAGGGGTCAGACGCAGGGTCGGCCGGACGGCATAGTTGCGGGTCTGCGGCTCGCGCTTGCCTTTGATCGGGTTGCGATAGCGCCCTCGATCGAGGTCCTGGAACAGCCCGGCCAGGCGGAAGCTCGCGCCGTCCATCAGCGGAACAGTGACGCCCATCTGCCCTTGCAGCTCCTGCCCGTAGAATTCGTATCCAATCGAGCCGTCGGCCTGGAAAGTGTCGCCCGGCTTCTTGGTCGCGATGTTGATGACGCCGGCCGTCGCGCTATTGCCGAAGGTCAGCACCTGTGGCCCCTTCAGCACCTCGACCCGCTCGACGTCGAAGATCGGGATGCGCGCCTCCTGGTCGCGGCCGTAGGACACATTGTCCACGAACTTGCCGACCGACTGCTCGAAGCCGGCGCTGCTGCCCGATCCGAAGCCGCGGATATAGGCATAGGTGTTGGCGGCGCCGTAGCTGTAGGTGAAGTTCGGCGTCGTCTTCGACAGGTCGATCACCTGGGTGATATTCTGCCGCACCAGCATGTCGCCGGTGATCGCGGTGATCGCCACCGGCACGTCACGCAGATTCTCCGCCCGCTTGCGCGCGGTGACGATGATGTCGGCGGGGCCCGCCGCCTCGGCATCGTCCGCACCGGCCGCCACCTCTGCGACGGGAACGTCCTGCGCATAGGCCCCCGCGCTCAGGGCCGTCGTCGCCAGCACGACAGCCTTCACATATGCCATGTTCATCTTGCCTCTCCCATCTGCCGGATTATCTTTTCGAGCAGCTAATAGACCGTCCGATCGACCGGCCGGCATCGTTCGCGGCACCCCTCGACACGTCTCCAGGATGCCCAAGTTAATGAAACGTTTCATTTTTCAGATCGCAACTGTTCCAAGGAGGATTGTCGCCCTTGCTGAAGTCAAAATCTGCGAAGAGCCCCGTCAGGCGGGCTCGGGCACCTTGTCGAGCAACGGGATCAACAGCTCGTTGCATTCCTCAATGGTGATCACTTCCTCGGGGGGGCACCGGCGGAACGTACCCCCGCCGACCCAGATATTCTCGCCCTTGAGGCGGCAATCCTCCGAATAATCCCAAACCATGATCCGGTCGGTCGTCTGAATGAAGATGTCGTCGAGCTGGTCACCCGCCACCGGGGCGCCGAAATGAAGGGCCACCGCTCCGGGCATGAAAATCTGGAAGGTCGCACGGCTCGAGAAGCCGTTGTCGTCGACGCGGAGCACCTCATTCTCGAACATCATGACGCAAGCATTGAGCTTGACCATCGAGGCGTAGAGCGCCTCGACCCGCTCCCGTCCCGTATAAGCGACGGGGAAGCCGCCGACATACATCAGATACTCGGGATCGGGCACCGTCAGCTCTTCGGCGAGGATGTCGTCGTAACGGCCGCAGACTTCGAAGATCGCGTGGCGGCGGTAGTTAATCAGGATCTTGCGGTGCCGAGGATTGGTCACCGTCCGCAGCAGATCATCGGCCGCCTTGGTCAGCAGGCGAATATCATATTTCATGGCACTGTCTCTCCCGGCGATCGCCGCTCATCCATTGATTGCTTCGATGATTATCGGTGAAGGACGACATTCTCCTCGATCGGCGCCCGCCCGATCCGGTAGCGGCCGCCCACGCTGTCCGTATCCGGATAGCCGAAGGAAATGCCGAACAACAT
Source organism: Rhizorhabdus histidinilytica (assembly GCF_900167915.1). Taxonomy (GTDB): domain Bacteria; phylum Pseudomonadota; class Alphaproteobacteria; order Sphingomonadales; family Sphingomonadaceae; genus Rhizorhabdus; species Rhizorhabdus histidinilytica. The sequence continues at coordinate 118,556 of NZ_FUYM01000010.1, forward strand.
CTTCAGCTTCGGATCGATTCCGAGTTCCTCGCGGATCGTTCCGGCGAAGAAGCCGAGCAACGTCTGCGGGCAGCCCTGGAGGCCATGGGCCGTCAGCGACAGCAGGAAGGTCTGCGCATACATGCCGACATCTCCGGCGATCCGCACGCCGTCGTAGAAGGACGGCATGAACAGGAAACAGGCATGCGGCGCGCCGAAGAATTCGAGGTTGCGGAGCAACGCGAGGCGCCGATCGTCCTTCGCCTCGCGTGCCACGCCGATCGATCGATAATATTCTTCCGCCTGCTGCACCTGGCGTTCGCTGTAGGCACCGTAAAGCTCATCATAGCCGAAGGGATAATCGGGCGTCATCCGGCCCGCCGCCTCGGCCGCCAGCAAGGCCCGGCTCACCCGGTCGCGCGCCTCGCCCGACACGATATGAACCTGCCAGGGCTGGATATTGGCGTTGGACGGCGCACGCTGGGCATCCTCCAGCACCGACCGGATCACGGCCTCGGGCGCTGGCTCGGGCAGATAGGTCCGCGCGGAGTAGCGCTCACGGACGACGTCGCGGAATGACTTAGCCGCAATCCTATCGCGGTCTCCGGTTTCGGCGCGAGCATTCAACATCAGAAACCCTTCAAAGATGATGTGAGCACACGCCTAATCCTCTCTGGAGCCGCCTGCAACCAAAAATTGAAACGTTTCATATTTTGCAAACAGCACGGCAGGGGGTTCGGGCCTAAAGGCGGCTCTTGTGTACGGCGCGGTTGATGTCGCCGTCCGGACCCGGGACATAATCGGGCCCCAGCGCATCGACGAACATGACCTGCGACTCTGCCGTCTCCATCCGCAGCTGCTTGAGCGGCGCATAGTCCTTGCTGTTGTAGAAGCGCTCGGCAGCCTTCCGCGAGTCGAACTCGAGGAGGATGATCCTCTGGACGCCGAGGTTCCCTTCCAGCGGATGCACAGTTCCGCCGCGAACGACATAGCGTCCGCCATGACGCGCGATCACCGCGGGCACCTTCTCCAGATATTCGGCGAAGCGCTCGCGATCGGCGACGACGATATTGCCCAGCAGATAGCACTTCACAGCATTCCCCTTGGACGTCCGAGCCGCCGGCTCCATCCTGTGAGTGGCCGCCATCCCTATAGGACAGCGTCACGAGATGCCATCTCGCCTAATCGGAATCGCGGAGAGAGCGGCATTAAAAATGAAACGTTTCAATAAATTGTCAAGCCGATAGAAACCTCCGCGGCATTGCGCCGACCTGGTCCGTGTTGTGGCCGATACGGGATGCTATTCCCCGTCCTGCGCGCGTCGTCGACGCTCCGGCCCCAGCCGGAGCGGCATGCTCATCACCATGACGATCTGCTCCATCGTGTCTTCGAGGGCCACCTCGAAGCTCTCACCGAAATCGGCATGATCGGTCCCGTGATGCCTCACGAGGATGTTCAGGAACATGAGGCTGATGCTGATCAACCTGCGCTGCGCGACATAAGGCGGCAGATAGTCGACGCGCTCCCGCAACAGCCGAAGCGCGCGCGTGAGATTGGGCGGCTCGGAGCCGCCGAAGTCACCGAATTCGGGGGAGCGGCTTTGGAGCAGATACTGGCTTAGGAAGCTTGCATAGGAATGATGGCCGTCGGCGTCATGAAGATCGAGCTGCGGGAGCAGGATGATCTCCAATATCGTCCGCGCGTCCTTCAGCCGTCCTTCCTTTTCCGCGCGCGCCAACATCATGCCGCGCGCCTCTTCCATCTGCTCCATGCGGTAATCGAAAATGGCCCGCACGAGCCCTTCGCGAGAGCCGAAATGATACTGTACGGCAGCATGGTTGCCCTGGCCGGCGCGGGTGGCGATCTCTCGCATCGATGCGCCGTGGATCCCCCCTTTTGCGAACAACTGCTCGCCAGCCAAAATCAGCCGCGATTTTGCGTCCATGATCTCTCCGGACGGAACGTCGCTCAACACATCCTTCTCTTCGGCCATCCCTGCCATCCTAAAACATTTGTAATATGATTCTCTTGCAGAACCCGCAAAATTCCGCTCCGCCATACATAGGCCAGGGGCGGAGCCGCTGCCACAGCAAAAACCATACCTCGCTCCAAAGTCCATATTTTTCAGGTTCATATTTAGAAATTGCCAATCCAATCCCCCCTTTCGGCGCCACGACGAGGGCGGCATCAGCCAATTTACACTTGACTTAAAAATGCTCCAAGGCTTACTCCCTAATCGTTGTTAGTCGAGGTCGACAGCCCGCCGCCATGGCCGCGGGCATGCTGCCCACGTCGAGGGAGAGAAGTTCATGGCGATGGAAACGGGTCTTATTTTCCACCCCTATATGCGCCCGGGCCGGACGGCTCGGCAAACGTTCGAATGGGGCGTCCAGAACTCCGTCGCTTGCGACAGGGTGGGATTCACCTCGATGATGATCTCCGAACATGCCTCGCAGATCTGGGAGAACATTCCCAATCCCGAACTGATCATGGCAGCCGCGGCGCTACAGACGAGCCAGATCAAGTTCGCGCCGATGGCCCATATCCTGCCGCATCAGCATCCCGCGAAGCTTGCCATCATGGTGGGCTGGCTGTCGCAGATACTGGAAGGCCGCTATTTCATGGGGATCGGCGCTGGCGCCTACCCGCAAGCTTCCTACATCCATGGCATCAAGGATGCAGAGCCGCAGATGCTGAATGACATGGTCCGCGAGTCGCTGACCATCATGGAAAAGATCTGGAAGCGCGAACCCTTCTTCTACGAAGGCAAATATTGGGATGCGGGCTTTCCTGAGGAGACGCCTGCGGAAACCGAGGAGGACGAGCAGCATATGCTTGCCGACTTCTCTCCCTGGAACGGGGCTTTCCCCGAATTCGCCGTCACCGGCTTCAGCCAGAATTCGCCGTCGATGAAGCTCGCGGGCGAAAGGAATTTCAAGCCTGTCTCGATCTTCTCGGGTCTCGACGCGCTCAAGCGGCACTGGGAAATCTATTCGGAAGCCAACATCAAGGCCGGCTTCACCCCCGATCGTCAGCGCCACGCCGTCTCGCAGACCGTCTTCTGCGCGGATACCGACGCGGAAGCGAAGCGCCTCGTCATGGAGGGGCCGATCGGTTATTGCTTCAGCAAATATCTGATCCCGATCTGGCATCGCTTCGGCATGATGGACGGCTTCGCCAAGGATGCGGGCATCGATCCCAAGGACGCCGATCTCGAATTCCTGGTCGACAATGTCTTTGTCGTGGGTTCACCCGACACGGTCGTCGACAAGCTCAATACGCTGTTCGAACAATGCGGCGGCTGGGGCACGCTGCAGGTCGAGGCGCACGACTATTATGACGATCCGTCGCCCTGGTTCTATTCGCTGGAACTGCTTGCGAAGGAAGTCGCGCCCCGCATCACGCTGCCTGGTGCCCGCGAAGTGACGAGCGAGGCCGTCACCGCCTGACCCGTACATTCGCTGAAATCGAGCAAGGGGACGGAGGATCGTCGATCCTCCGTCCCTTTTCGCCATATGTGCAGCCAGCCGCCTGCGCCGGTTGTCAGGGCCGCTCTGCCGCGAAGCCGAACAACAGCAGATCAGCGGCCTGTTCCGCGATCTGCGCAGGACTGAGCTTGCCCGGCCGATACCAGGACGAGCAGGAATCGAGCATCGCTATCAGAAATTTGCGCACGACCGTCGCGTCCAAGGCTTTCGATCCCGTGCCATCGGCCTGCGCAGCGACGATCAGATCGCGCCAATAATTATCGAAGCTGGAATAGGCCGCGAGCACGCGCTTGCGCATCTCTTCCGGCAAGTCGTCGAAGATCCGCGCGACGGCGGAGGAATAATCGTCGCCCGTCAAAAGGAAGTCGACATGCGCGACGATCGCGGTGCGCAGGCGCACCATCGGCGACGTGCCGGGCCCCATCCCTTCGACCCGCGACATGATGTGGCGGTTGTTGCGATAGATGCCTTCCATCATCACTTCCTCGACCAGATGGTCCTTCGACGGAAAGTGATGATAGATGCTGGGCGCCAGCATGCCCGCGCCCTTCGCGATCTCACTCAGCTTGGCGCCCGCCAAACCTTTCTGCCGCAACACCGCGGCAGCGGAATCCAGAATGCGCGTTCGGCCATTGTCTGCGTGTGCCATGCGCTCTCTTAGCTGGAATATGAGGGAAGGAAAGCCCCGCTCGCCATCCGCGTCTAACCGGCGAAAGGCACCGTCGGCACGCCCGCGGCCGGAGGATCGAGGATTTCGAACAATCCGCCTGCCAGCGGCTCCCTCGCAAAGGCGTCCTCACCATAGCCCTGCGACCCGGTGATCAGGAACAGCCGGCCATGATCAGTGCCGCCGAATGCCGGACGCAAGCCCCGACGTACCGGCAGCCGCCGCTCCTCCAGCAAGGTCGCATCGGGCGCATAACGACGCAGCATCCAACTCTCGTAGAACGCCATCCAGATGCAGCCTTCGACGTCGACCGCCATGCCATCGGGATAGCCGTCTTCCGGCTTGAAGGTCAGGAAATCGCGTCGGTTGGAAAGCTGGCCGTCCCCGGACACATCATAGGCCCAGCTCACGAGCGGCATGGAATCGTTCACATAGGCGACCCGGCCGTCCGGGCTGAAGGCCGGGCCGTTGGCGGTCACGATGTTTCGCTCCTGGGTGCTGACCGTACCGTCGGCGTCCAGCCGGTACAGCTCGCCCGTGCTGCGCTTGTCCAGATTGCCCAGCGTGCTTTCCTTGTCCTCCGCCGTGGTGCTTTCGTCCCACTGGCTGGAATCGCACGAACCGGACCAGTAGCGGCCCTGACGGTCGGTAACGCCGTCGTTCAGGCGGGCCACCTTCGGATTGGGAATAGGGTGGATGATGGGCTGGTAGACCTGCCGTTTCGGATCGACATGGGCAAAGCCTTCCGCACAGGATGCGATGAAGCCCCCCGACGCACGCGGCGCGATGGCGCTGACCCAGACGGGCGCGGACCAACGGCCCTTGGCCCCGCTTTCCAGATGATACCAATTGATGCTGGGCGCTTCGATATCGACCCAATAGATGCAGCCGTCGCGATCGTCCCATATGGTGCTTTCGCCCAGGATCGCCTTCGCGTCCCAAAGACAGCGCCAGCCTTCGCCTTCCATCATATGCCGATCCCTCGATCCTATAATTTGACGACCGGATCACCGAATGGTTCATCCCTCTGACGCACCGCTTCCTTGAGCCCTTCCATCCGCACGGTTTCGTTGAATCGAGTGCGGCTGGCCGCCAAATGCCCGCGAGCGTCCATCTCCGCCGCCATGCGCTGGAGGGTGCGGGCGCCCATCAATTCCAGCCCCAGATTGACGATCCGCTTGTTGGCGCTCAGCAGGTCGGCGTCGATCAACGCGAGCCGCGCCGCCAAAGTCTCAACCTCGGCATCGAGCCGGTCGGCGGGTACCGCCTTCATCGCCAACCCGATCTTCACGGCATCGTCGCCCCGGATCGAATCTCCGGTCAGAAGCAGTCGCTTCGCCCATTGCGGCCCGACGAGGTACAGCCACATGTGGCTGGGCAGCGACCCTTGGGACCGCGCGGACGGAAAGCCGAACATCGCGTCGTCGGCGCAGATGACCATATCGCACATCAGGGCAAGGTCCGTGCCGCCGGCCAGGCAGCGGCCATGCACCTGCGCGATCACCGGCTTGTGCATGTCGAACAGCGCCATCCGCAGGCGCAGCGCTCGCTCCTGATGCCATGCGTCGTCGTCGAACTTAGCGCGTCCGCGCCGATGATCGACCTGTCCTGGTATCGGCTGGTCATATTTCTGAAGGTCATATCCCGAACAAAAGTCCGGTCCGGCGGCACGGAGGACCACCGCATGGACGCGATTGTCCTCGTCCGCCTCCCACAGCAGCGCGTTGAGCTTTTCCTGCAACGGCTCGCTGAGCGCGTTGCGCTTCTCGGGACGGTTCAGGGTGATCCACGCCGTACCGTCCCGAACCTCGTAAAGAAGCAAAGGCGCCTCGTCCGTCATCCGCTCCCTCCTCATCCTTCCACGCCCGCCCCTCTGGAACTGGCCTAGAGCGATTTCTAGGCAGATGGAAACATCTGCCGGCTCGGAAATCGCGGTAAAACAATGGTCTAGGGCGGCCGATCCGATGCAATCGGATCGTGAACCGCTCTAGGATCCTCAGGCGACCGATTGCGCCCCGACGGGCGGCGCTACCGGCGCCGACACGTCGATGTCCTTCAGATGCGGCAGCACCTTGCGCGCGAACAACTCGTAATTTTCGCGGCCCACGTCGAACGGCATATCGCCGAACTGGGTGTAGATGATGAAGCTGCCGATATCGAATCGCTCGACCATCTCCTTCAGCTTCTCCAGCACCTCTTCAGGACGGCCCCAGATCTGCAGATCGGCGAGGAAATTATTGAACTTCTCGATGCCGTTCTTTTCAACGCTGGCGGCAAGAGCGCCATAATATTCATAGCCTTCGATCGAAGCGAATTCCTTGTTGCCGAATTGGTAGAAGGCGGAGGTCGATCGGGCATATTCGACCAGATATTTGTCGCGCATCTCCCTTGCCTTGGCAGCGTCCTCGTTGACGGCGCAGAACGCCACGACCACCGGCTTGGGTGCCGGGCGCCCTTGCATCGCGAAGAAGCGCTCTCGATAGGAGACGATGTCCTCCTCGACCCGGTTCCAGGGCTTTTGCGCGATGATCATCAGCCCGACGTCGAGATTGGCCATGAGCTTGACCGATTCCGGCGACACGGCGGAGGCGAAGACGCGGCCGCGATAGCTGGCATAGGGGCGGGGCCGCAATTCGACGCGCGGCTGCTTCAGATATTCGCCGTCATATTCCATGACGCCGGTTTCCAGGGCCTCGAGCAGCGCTTCGGCATATTCGCGAAAGCGCTTGCGCGCCTCGCCCATCGGCACGCCGAAGCCGTCGAACTCCTCCTTGCCCAATCCGCGACCGATGCCCAGGATCGCGCGCCCCTCGGAGAACTGGTCGAGAAGCAGGAAGCTCTCGGCGATCCGCACCGGGTTCTGCCAGGGCAGAACGGTAACCGTGGTGCCCAGCTTGATCCGCTTCGTCTGCCCCGCGACCCAGGACAGGAACTGCGGCACGTTCGGCGTCATCATGTAGCCGGTGAAATGATGCTCGGGCGTCCATACCGAATCGAAGCCCTGATCTTCCGCGCGGGCGGCAAGCGAGAGCTCGTGCCGGAACACGTCGATGTCGCTCACCCGATCCTTAAGATTCTGGAACGTCAGTCCCAACCCCACTTCCATCACAGCCTCCGCTCAGCATCACTTGGATTTAGACTAATTGTAATTAGGCTAATTTGGCAACCCCTTCATTGCCGCGAGGGAGAGATTCATCATTTTTCCCGATGACGCCCGAGTGCCCAGAGCGACTCGCTCCCATCAATTTTCCCATATTTTCCTATGATTTATTTGGAATTTTAGCAGCCATGGAGACAAATGTGACGCCGCTGCGGCTGGATCGATTTTCTCGAAAAGCTTGACGCCACACGCTCGGGTTTGCATCATAATAAAAATTAGGGATCGGAGATTCAGGACGGTGAAGGAGACCATCGCAGCGCGGCGCCAGGCCATGGCCGACCGGCACCCCATATGGCGGGAAATGACGCTCGACGCCTATCTGAGACAGATTCAGGGCGATTACGGAACGCGCCCGCTGGTCATCACAGACACTCAGACGCTTAGCTATGCTGCCGTGGCAGCAGAGTCGGAGCAGATTGCGGCCGGCATCGCGGCTATGGGCATTGCGCGCGGGGATCGTGTCGGACTGCTGATGGCCAACTATCCCATCACGGTGCCGTTGCTGTTCGCGATCTGGCGCACGGGCGCCGTCGCCGTGGCGATCAACACGCTCTACGGCCCGAAGGAACTCGAATATGTGCTGCGCGAGTCCGGTTGCTCGCTGCTGATCACCATGGCCGGCTTCGGTTCCCGGAGGTTCGATCGCGAACTGGATGAACGACTTCCCGGCTGGCGCGATGGCCGATGCGAGGCACTGCCCGAACTGAAGGCGGGCCTGGTCTACGACGACACGGCATCATCGGACTTCGCCGACCTGCTGCCGCAGGGGCTCGCCCCGGCCAATATGGCCGAGCCGCACGATCCAGCGGTCATCATGTTCACGTCGGGCACTACCGGCGCGCCCAAGGGGGTGATGCAGACCCACGACAATCTGCTGCGGGCCGCCTATGCCGGCGCCTATCATCAGGCGTTCGAGGACGGGCGCCGCGCCGTTTTCTCGCTTCCGCTCTATCATGGTTTCGGCCTGGTCGTCGGATTGCTCTCGGGCATGGTTGTGGGCGGTTCGATCGTGCCGCTGCTGCGGTTCGCCCCGGCTGCGCTGCTCGCCGCGACCGAACGGCATCGCGCTACCTATCTCATGGGCGTGCCGACCATGACGATCGCAATGATGGAGGAGGCCAAGTCCCGCTCCTATGACCTATCTTCCCTCTCCGCCGTGCACAGTGCAGCGGCGCCGACGCCGAGCTGGGTCTGGCGCGAGATTCAAGAGACGTTCGGCTGCGAGGAGATCTTCACCAGTTATGGCCAGACGGAGGTGACGGCAACGATTGTCTGCACCCAGCCCGGCGATCCGATCGAGGTGGTCGCCGAGACGCAGGGCCGTATCGTCCAGGCTGGTGTCGCGGGCATTCCCGAGCAGGATGGCCGCATCTGCGAATTCAAGACGATCGACCCGGAAACCGGAGCCGATTTGCCGGATGGCTCGCCCGGCGAACTATGCACCCGGGGCCCGATGAACAGCCTCGGCTATTTTCGGCGACCCGAGGAGACCTCCAGGCTGTTCCTGCCCGGCGGCTGGATCCGGACCGGTGACCTCGGCCAGTTTCGCCCGGACGGTAACCTGTTCCTGACCGGCCGGTCCAAGGAACTCTACAAGAGCCGCGGCGAGCTTGTTTCTCCCAAAGAACTCGAGCAGCTCGTCACCACCCATCCGGCGGTTGCGCAGGCCTTTTTCATCGGCATGCCGGACGATCGCTGGGGTGAGACGGGTTGCGCGTGGATCGTGAGGACCGAGGGTGACGCCATCGGCGAAGAAGCGCTGCGCAACTGGCTGGCTTCACGCGTCGCCCCCTACAAGATGCCGCGCGACATCTGGTTCATCACCGAAGCGGAACTGCCCAAGACCGGCACGGGCAAGGTGCAGAAGAATATCCTTAAGGAAATGGCGCTCGCAATGATCGCGGCGCCGGCGGGCGCCGGCTGAACAGCCGGGCCGCCCTCAGCGAAAGACCCGAATGATGACGACCTACGGCATTTCCTCGACAGAGGCCATCATCCAGGACGCGATCGACGGCCTGCCCTATATCCTGGTCGATGCGGACGACCGCGAGAATGAGGGCGATGTCATCATCCCCGCCCAGTTCGCGACGCCGCGCCAGATCAATTTCATGGCGAAGCATGCGCGCGGCCTCATCTGCCTCGCCATGACCCAGGCACGCGCCGAACAGCTCAAGCTGCCGCCGATGACGGTCAACAACCAGTCGGGCCACGGCACCGCCTTCACCGTGTCGATCGAAGCCCGGGAAGGCGTCACCACCGGCATCTCCGCACAGGATCGCGCGCATACCATCGCCGTCGCCGTCGACCCGTCCAAGACGGCTGCCGATATCGTCTCCCCCGGCCACGTCTTTCCGCTCACCGCCAGGGACGGCGGCGTGCTGGTCCGCGCCGGCCACACCGAGGCCGCCGTCGACATCAGCCGGATCGCAGGCCTGACGCCCGCCGGCGTCATCTGCGAGGTGATGAACGATGACGGCACCATGGCTCGCCTGCCCGAACTTCTGCTCTTCGCGCAGGAGCATGGCTTGAAGGTCGGCACCATCGCCGACCTGATCGCCTATCGCCGGCGATCGGAAAAGCTGATCACGCGCGTCGCGTCCGCGCCCTTCCACAGCCGCTATGGCGGCGATCTCACCATCCACGTCTATCGCAACATGATCGACGGCGGCGAGCATGTCGCGCTGGTGAAGGGAGAGGTCCGTCCCGACAGGGACACGCTGGTCCGCGTGCACCAGGTGGACATGACCGCGGACATGCTGGGCTGGTCGCAGGCGCATCCCGAATATGTGCCGCAAGCGCTGCAGGCCATCGCCGCCCATGAAGGACAGGCTGTGGCCGTCTTCGTGCGCGATCCCAGCCCCGATTCCATCTCGAAACGGATCGAGGGGGGCCGCAAGACCTATCATGAGACCAACGCGACCCGCGATTATGGCATCGGCGCGCAGATCCTGCTGGACCTGGGGGTGCGGAATATGACGCTGCTGACCTCCAGCACGGCAAAGCTCGCTGCGCTGGAGGGTTTCGGTCTTTCGGTGACGGCCCGCAGGCCGTTGCGCGTGCTCACCGAATAGCCTGGAAGATTCCCGTCATCTGCTTCCGTACGCCCCCCCCGCTCAGAGTCTGACTCAAAAGTCCCCGCTCGCCCTGAGGAAGCATCGAGCCTAGTCGAAATGCTGTCTCGAAGGGGTGTTCGAGGCTAGAAATATCCTTCGATATGGGCCTTCGTCAAAGCTCAGCCCCTCCTCAGGATGAGCGGTAAGGCACTTTCCGGCCAGCCTCTCAGGAGCCGTCAGGCTCCCAGACCAGCGGAACATTCTCGACAGCGGCGACGATGCCCGAATGGTAGATGGGAGTGGCGCCTTGCTCCATCGCGAAGGTGGGAATGCGCTTCAGCCATTCCTGAAGGGTGACTATCACTTCCAGTCTGGCCAGATGCATGCCGGCACACCGATGCGGCCCTTGGGCGAAGGTCGAATGATCGGCCACATTGCGCCGCGAGAGATCGACCTTCATCGGGTCGACATGCTGGCTGTCGTCCAGCCCGTGCAGCGCGGTCGGGAGCAGGATCAGGTCGCCGGCTTTCAGCCGCGCCCCATGAAACTCCATGTCGGCGACGACATAGCGCGCATCCGATACCACCGCGAAGCGGCGGAACATCTCCTCCACGCCACGCTGTAGCTTCATCGGATCGGACCGCATTTCCGCCACTGTTTCCGGGTGGCGTGCGAGATAGATCATCATGAAGCTGAGCATGTTGACGACCGTGTCCAGCCCACCCAGCAGCAGCAGCGATACGAGGCCCAGCATCTTGTCCGGCGACATGGCCTTGCCGTCGATCTCGCTGTTGACCATCATCGTGATCAGATCGGTGCCGTCACCGCCCCGCCGGGCCGCGATGATCGGCGCGACATAGTCGAAAAAGCCCTTGTTAGCGGCCTGGAGGCTGCGGCCCTGTTCTTCGGGCGTGTCGCCGGACGGTCGCGTCATCTCCTTGGCGAGCGCGTTCAGCATGGGAGCGTCGTCCATCGGCAGGCCGGCCAGCGCCAGAAACACCTTGACCGGAAAGATGCCGGCATAGTCGCGCGCGAAATCGCACCCGCCGTTCCTGGCGAAACCGTCGATCAGTTCGATCGCAACGGCGCGGATGTCGCCCTCGATCTTGCGGACCTGGGCCAGGTTCAGCCCCTTGTCGATCGCCTTGCGATAGGGGGTGTGTTCGGGCGGATCCATCTTGGTCGGAACCATCTCATAGGCCTCGCCCGCCTCGCGCGGGACCCAGATCACCCGGCTGGAGAAGCGGTCGGGATGGCGGTAGACCTCATCGATCACCGCACCGCGCGTCGCGACCCAATGGCCCCCGGTCAGCGGCGTCCACACCAGCGGTGGCGTATCGGGTGTCTGGACGCGCTTCCAGGCCTCGTGAAACCCTTCCTCGATGCCGTCGAGGGCGTAGATGTCGATGTCGCGCACCTGCTCCGGCCGGACATGGTCCGGCAGGGCAGCGCGGGGCCGGACGGGCTGCGGGGTCAGTATATCCGTGTTCATGAACCTGATCCTCTTCAGCGGATTGTGGGGTCGATCACCGCCTTGGTGGCGGTGCCGGTCCTGGTGACGTGCAGCGCCTCGGCCGCCTGATGGATGCCGAAACGATGGCTGACGAGTTCGGCCAGCGGCACCTCATCCTGGACACGCGCGGCGAACTGCATGGCATGGTAGTAGTTCTTCGGCGCGGGGAAGGACGCCCCCCCGATCGTGAGGTTCTTGAGCGTCAGATCGCGCGGCGAAATGGGCTGGGTGCCGATCGCGCCCCACAGACCGAGGATGATGTAGCGGCTGTGTATGCCGCTGAGATCGACGCCTTCGGGAAAGGCCGGCAGCGCGCCCGCCGCCTCGATGACGATGTCCGGCCCCTGCCGACCGACCCTGTCATAGATTGCCCGCCTGCGTTCGTCGGCGGACAGGGCGAGCGACACCGTCGCGGTCGCGCCCAGCTTCACCGCCGCCTCCAGTCGCGCCGGCGCGCCGTCGATCACGATCACGTCCCGAGCGCCGGCCTGGGCGGCGACCAGCACGGCCGAAAGCCCGACCGGGCCCGCGCCCTGCACCACCACCGTATCGCCAAACCGCACCGGGCCGCAGCGATCAAAGCCGCGCAGCACCGTCGGTAGCGCACAGCCCAGCGCCGCGACGGCCTCCGGCCGGGCGTGATCGGGCAGGCGATAGAAGGGCATGTTGTTGGGCAGCCAGGCGAAATCGGCATAGCTGCCCCAGTTCGGCTTGCCCGCATCCTCGAAATACTGGCTGTTCTCGCACGGGGTCTGCTCCAGGATGGTGCAGGAATAGCAGCGATGGCACAGCGCAATCGGCGACCACACGACCAGGTCGCCCGGCTTCACCGGAACCCCCGCATAGTCGGTCGACACGCCTGCGCCGAGCTGTTCGATCTGCCCGACGCCTTCATGGCCGAGGATGATCGGAAAGGGCATCTCGCCGGCCTCGCCGGTCATGATGTGGACGTCGCTGCCGCATACGCCGCCCAGGATGGTGCGCACCAGCGCCCCGCCCGGTTCCGGCGCATGGATATCGACATCCCAGGTTTCGAGCCGGTTCTTCTCCACCAGCACAGTCGCTCTGCCCTGCATCTCTCATCCCTCAATCGATCGCGCGGCGGACCCGCCATCCGGGCGGCGCGCGCACAGGCCCTGCCGCTCCCGTCATTAAACTAATCAAAATTAGCCTTATGATGCAAGAGATACATCATGACATTGATACCACTGAGGCTGATGGATCAGCACAGCATTAGGCACAATTTATTGATTTTGTGAAATTTATTTCAAAATTTCCGCAAGGAACGCGCCCATGCGCAACCACTCTCCCCGCAATGGCATTGACAGAAAGGCCGGACTTATATTCTATAATCATTATTAGGCTAAAGCAGGAATTCCCGAGAGGAGTATATATGGGCCGCCTCGCAGGCAAAGTCGCCATCATCACCGGTGCCGCGCGCGGCATGGGAGAATCCCACGCCCGCACCTTCGCGCGCGAAGGCGCCCGGCTGATCCTGACCGATCTCAATGTCGAGAAGGGCCAGGCGCTGGCCCGTGAGATCGGCGAAGCGGCCATCTTCGTCGACCACGACGTGACGAAGCCCGATCAGTGGGCGGCCGTGATCGACGCCGCCGTCTCCAGGTTCGGCACGATCGACATCCTCGTCAACAATGCCGGAATCCTGGGACCGATGGCGAACACGGTCGACCTGACCGATGCCGGATATCAGCAGGTATGTGCGATCAACCAGCATTCGGTGTTCTACGGTATGCAGGCGGTGCTGCCGACGATGGTGAAGGCCAATCGAGGCTCGATCGTCAATATCTCGTCGATCGCCGGCATGGCCGCCAACTATGGCTTCCCCAGCCTCGCTTATGTCGCCAGCAAATTCGCTGTGCGCGGCATGACCAAGGCGACCGCGATGGAATATGGCCGGTACAATATCCGCGTGAACTCGGTGCATCCCGGCTTCATCCAGACGCCGATGATGGTCGAGGCCACCGACGAGGTCGGCGGCGAGGCGCTGGCGCAGATTCCGCTCGGCCGCATCGCGGACCCGGTCGAGGTGTCCAACCTCGTGCTCTTCCTCGCCTCCGATGAATCCTCCTACATCACCGCGTCGGAGCATCTGGTGGATGCTGGCATGCTGGCGCACTGATCCGAACCGCCGATGGCCCCGGTCCAATTTCAACGCCGTGGCCATGTCGCGGATGTCCGGCTGAACCGCCCTGCGGCGCTCAATGCCATCGACGACGCGATGGACCGGGCGCTGGCGGACGCCTGGGATCGGATAGACGAGGATCCCGACATATGGGTCGCCGTCCTGTCGGGGAACGGCGATCGCGCCTTCTGCGCGGGCGGCGACATGAACGCGCCGCCCACCGGCCATGGCGGCCTTTCCTTCGGCGGCGGCCTGACCGGTATCGGCGGCCGCCTCAGGCGGTTGCGCAAGCCGTTGCTCTGCGCCGTCCATGGGCATGTCCTGGGCCTGGGCTTCGAACTGGCCATGTGCGCCGACATCATCATCGCCGCCGACGATGCCGTCTTTCGCCTGCCGGAGGCGAAGGTCGGCGTCATCGATCACTGCGGCGTCGTCCATCGAGCGATCCGCCAGCTTCCCCATCATGTCGCCATGGCGATGATCGTCGCCGGCGTCCCACTGACGGCGGCGGACGCGCTCCGCTTCGGGCTTGTCAACGCCTGCCTCCCCCGCGCCGAATGGGCGGACGGCGTCCAGCAGTGGATCGACAAGCTGCTGGCCTGCGCGCCGCTGGTGTCGCAGGCGGCCCGCCAGGCCGCGCTCGAGGGGCTGGAGCATCCGCTAGGCGAAGCGCTGGCGCGCTCCTACCCGCTCATTGCCGCCTATCGGCAGTCCGACGATCGGCTGGAGGCCGAACGGGCCTGGGCCGAGCGTCGACCGCCGCGCTGGTCCGGACGCTGACGACACCCTGATCGAAAGCCCGCAGGCGGTCCGTTCGACGCCGCGTCCTTTCCGCTACCGTCCATGAAGAAAGCCGCCCCACCCTGGGGAGGATGGAGCGGCGAAGATCTTCCGTATAGTCTCCGTCGATGGGATCGCGAAGCCGCCGCCCGCGATCCCCCTCGCGGAAACCTCAGAACCTGTAGGTGATCTCCGCACCGAAGGTCTGCGGCTCGCCCCAGATCGCGGTGTTGAAGCCGCCGCTGGCACCTTCGACATAGCCCGAATTATAGTAGAGCTTGTCGAACAGGTTCTTCACATAGGCCGCGATGCTGATGTTGCTGCCGCTGATGTTGTCCCAGCTCAGCCGCATGTCGACGGTCATATATTTGCGAAGTTGGGTGCGCGGCGTGATCGAGCCCTCATTGTTCGAGAAGTAGGTCTTGGTCTGGCCGAACACGTCGGTGCGAAGCTTCACCTGGCCCAGCTCCTCGGGAATGGGGAGTCCGATCACCGTATAGACCGACCCCGCCCACTTGGGCGCATCGGTATAGGTGTCGAACGGGATCTTCAGGCCCGCCACGCCGGTCGCCGACGACAGGTCGACGACGTTCTTGGTGAACTTCGCATCCGTATAGGCGCCCGAGAAGCCGAACTCGAACCAGTTTGCCGGCTGGAAATTGGCATCGAACTCGACACCCTGGATCCGCTTCTCCGGAACGTTGACCGTGAACGCCGCCGGATTGCCGTTGACCAGCGCGTAGATCGAATGCTGGGCATCCTTCACGATCTGGCGGTAGGCCGCGATGTTGATCCGGGAGCGGACGTCACCGATGCGCCCGGCGAACTTGTATCCCAGTTCGAAGTCATAGGTGGTTTCGTTATCGAAGAAGTTGGTGTCGTTGAACGGCACCACGGCGCCGTTGAAGCCACCCGCACGGAAGCTGCCGCGCTGCGCGAAATAGACCATGTTCGACGGATCGATCTGATACTGCAGATTGAGCGTCCAGCTCGGATCATGCAGCTTCGCCTTCTGCTTGAGCGGCGTGTTGCCGGTCAGGTTGAAAAGGCTGCCGCGGATCTGGTCCAGCTTCGCCGTCTCCCAGGTGTAGCGGCCGCCGGCAGCCAGCTTCAGGCGATCGGTGAGATCATAGCTGAGCTGGGCGAACACCGCCTTCGATTCCGATCGCTGATGGTAGAAATAGGCGATGTCGGCGAGCGGCGTGGCGAGCTCCGATCCGACGATGACCGGAATATATTCCTTCTTCTTCGACTTCGAATAGAAAGCGCCCACGATATATTCCAGCGCGCCCGATTTGCCCTGGATCTGTACCTCGTTCGAAATCGCCTTGGTCGAGAATTCCTCGCCACCCGGAGGGCCATTGCCCAGGCCGGTGCGGTTGTAGAGGTTGAGCGAGCCGAAGGGCGAGCCGGACAGGATGCCCGGCGTCCGAGCGAAGGCGTCCGCATAGTTGAAGATATTCTTCAGCGTGAGATCGTCGCCCAGTTCCACCTCGGTGGTGTTGGTGACGAAGGCGGAGTGCGCCTTGTGCGGCAAATCGTAGCTCAGCCACACCTCATAGGGGTGCGCCTTCTGCCATGCGAGATAGCCGGCGACGGCGCCCGGCCAGGTGCCGTCGCCCATCGGGCCGTCACCGATCGTCGGCGCGAAGGGGCTGTTGGCGCCATAGACGCAGTCGAGCGTCGCGGTCAGGGTGTAACCGTTGTTGGTTTCACCGCACGCATGGTACGAATACAGGCCGCCGGCGCCCTCGGAGCCGCCAAAGTCGCTATATTGCGCCACGGTGGTGTTCTTGATTCCGGTCGACGGATCGATGACGAGCGTGATCCGCCCGGAAAGCGCATCGGTGTCGCCAAGGGTGTTGCCGGTCTTGGCGTTGCGGATATAGCCGTCCTGCTTGTTGTAGTCGCCGGCAACGCGGATCTTCACCGCTTCCGAGATCGGGATGTCCAGCGCGCCCTGGACCTGGATATAGTTTCGCTCTCCGCCCTTGAGCGTCGCATAGCCGCCGAAACTGTCACCCGGCTTTGTCGTCTCGTAGAGGATGGCGCCGCCCGTGGCGTTGCGCCCGAACAGCGTCCCCTGCGGCCCCTTCAGGACCTGCACCGAACTGAAGTCGAAGAAGGCCGTCGCGGTGTTGCCGGCGCTCTGCGGCGCTTCGTTGATATAGGTCAGCACCGCCGGGCTGGAGCCCGAGAAGGGATCAAGCGTCTGTCCACGCAGCGTGAAGCTGATCTGGTTGGAATTCTGCCCGCTCTTCACGATCAGGCCGGGCACCAGCGCCGCGAGGTCCTGCTCGCTCGACACGTTGCGCGCCTGCAGGGTGTCCGCGGTGAAGGCCGACACCGACACCGGCACCTTCGAAAGGGATTCGGACCGCCGCTGGGCCGTGACGATGATGTCGTCGATGGCGGTGACGTCGTCCGTCGAATTTTCACCCGCCGGCTTGGCCACCTCTTGGGCGAACGCCGGCACTCCGGCGGCAAGCGCCAAGATACCAACGCCGAACGCCAACTGCCGCTTCAGATACATCTCCACCTCCCATATCTGCCCATCACTCATCGATGACTGGCACATATAGGCTAACGACGATTAGGCAGATGTCAAGCTGGTCTAACGAGCCTTCGCTCGATCCGATCGCCTTCCTCATTTCGCGGTCATTACGAACATAAGCATAAGAAAATATTCAATTATATTTGACTCCCCACTCATGCACCGGCCGCATCAACGCCGCCAGGAGCGGCGGGGCCATGCGCCCCAGTCGGCCAACGTAGCCAGAAAATAGAATTTATATTAGGCTATAATTTCGTTCGCCCCCGGACAAGTCACGGCCTTCCGATCACAACATCATATCGGATGGCGACCACTATGCCCGCGCCCGAACGATGAGCTCGACTTGGCCACATGCATACAAAGCGACCGTAGCCGATGGCATGCGGCGATCCACTTCTCGGAAGCCGAATGAGGATGCCGACTTCGACGAGGTTACATCACTTCCTCGTCGGCAACGATTACTCCGCTGTTGGCAATCGAATCAGCTTCAGCCGACCACTTCTCCTGATCGGCATCGCTGCGAATCTTTCGAGGCCGACCGAAAATCGGGCAGCACGCCGGAACGGGACCATTGGGCCTGCACGCGAGACGGGCGGTGAAATCCCGCATGGCTGGAGGAGGTGCCGCCGGGCACTGGCCCTATCCCGAAGGCGAGGTGCCATATGCTGAAACGGCGGCAATGACTTCAACCTATTTGTCGATCGTGAAATCGAGCCGGTTGAGCTTGCCCCGAAAGCGGCTCGTCGCGATCCTATAGTCCGCGTTGACGGGAGACAGCGTGTCCTGCCCGACATCAAAACCTTCGTAGAGCGACACGCGCGCGAACAGCGTATGCTCGATGCGCCCCGACGCAATGGCCTGGCCGTCGGCCGTCATCGTCAGCATGCCGCCCGAACCGGGGCGGGATTCGTCCGCTTCGAACCGCGCCGTCAGGACATGATGGCCCGGCGACAGTCGCTGCGCAGCACGTACCTGATATTGCCGCGTGCCGATGGCGTTGTAGTGAAAGACGGGAACGCCCTGGTCGAGATAGAAGGCGTAGCCGCCGAACTTGCCGCCATGGGTTACCAGCACGCCTTGTGCATCGTCGGTGCCAATCTCGATGTCCGCGCTGATCGTATAGGAATGGCCGATTGTCTCTGGCGCGACGCGCGGGGGTACACGGCTTAGTCCGGGCTGGAAGCTGAAGCTGGTGCGATCGCCACGTGGCGATGGCGCGCCCTTTGCCCCCTCGCTCGCGCTGTGGATTGGCAGAAGCTTGTTCCGCGCCGCCTCCGCCCAGAAGAGCTGCTGCATCTCCAGCAGCTTCTTCGGGTTGGATTTTGCCTTGTCGTCGGCCTGGGAATAGTCCTGCGCCACATTGTACAGTTCCCACTTGCGATCGTTGGGATCGCTGGTTCCAACCACCTTGAAGAAATCCCATGGCGCATTGGTCGGCGTCGTCCCGGCCCACCAGCCATCATGATAGATGCCCAGATTCTGCATCATCTCGAACACCTGGGTCCGTCGCCGCGATGGCGCATCGGGCTGATCGAAGCTGTAGGCCATGCTGATGCCGTCGATCGGCATCTGCTGCACGCCGTTCAATATCGCCGGGGCCTGTACGCCCGCCGCGTCGAAGATGGTGGGGGCGATATCCGTGACATAGTGGAACTGCGGACGCACGCCGCCCATGTCCTTGATCCGCGAAGGCCAGCTGATGATCATGCCATCGCGCAGGCCGCCAAAATGAGATGCCGTCTGTTTGTAATATTGGAACGGCGCGTTCATCGCCCAGCCCCAGCCCGTCGGGTAATTATTATAGGCGTCGGGCCCGCCGATCTTGTCGATGTTGTCCACCAGATCGTTGAAGGGCTCGTCGTAGCGATTGATGAAAGCCTGTTCGTAGAGCGAACCCTGCTGGGCGCCTTCCCCGCTGGCGCCATTGTCGCCCTGGACGAAGACGATCATGGTGTTGTCAAGCTGACCGCTTGCGCGAAGGCTGTCGATGACGCGGCCGATCTCGTAATCGGCATAAGCCAGCTGGGCCGCATAGGCTTCCATCAGCCGCGCGAAGACGCGCCGTTTCTCCGGGCTCAATGACGACCAGGCCGGGATGAAATCGGGGCGCTTCGTCAGCTTGGCCGTGGCCGGGATGATCCCGAGTTGCTTCTGCCGCTCGAAGGTCTCGCTCCGTGCGACGTCCCAGCCCCGATCGAACTTGCCGCGGAACTTCGCGAGCCATTCCGGAGGCGCCTGGTGCGGCGCGTGGGTGCTACCTGTCGCATAATAGAGGAAGAACGGCTTGTCGGGAGCAAGTTGCCGCTGCTGGCCGATCCACCGGATGGCATGATCGGCAAGGTCTCGGTCGAGAATATAGGTGGGGTCGTCATGCGGCGGCTCGACCGGCGAGGTGCCTTCGGTCAATGCAGGCGTGAACTGATCGGTATCGGCGCCGATGAAGCCGTAATAATATTGGAAGCCCATCTGCGTCGGCCAATGATCGAACGGCCCGGCCTGGCTTTCCTCCCATTCCGGCACCAGGTGCCACTTGCCAATGGCGGCGGTCTGATAGCCGTTCTGACGAAGGACCTCGGCGACGGTTCCGGCCGATTTCGGGATCGAACTGGTATAGCCCTCATAGCCCGTCGGCGCATTGGTGACGGTGCCCATTCCGACGGCATGCTCGTTTCGCCCGGTGAGCAGCGCCGCGCGCGTCGCCGAACAGATCGCGGCGTTGTTGTACTGCGTATATCGGAGGCCGCGCTGCCCCAGCGCATCGAAGTTCGGCGTCGGGATCGGCCCGCCATAGCTGCTGGCCGCGCCGAAACCGACATCATCGGTCAGGATCAGGATCACATTGGGGGCATTGGCCGGCGCCTCGACCGGCTTCGGCCAACTGGAGGCCATGTCGGCCGCGACCCGGCCGACGGGCGTCGCCGAAGCGGTCGTCGGAACGGGCAGCACGGCCGGGCTCGCCATCACGGCACCGTTGGCGAACAGGATCAGACCGGTGGTGATGGCACGACCTGCGCGCGTGGCGTCTACGAGGTTCGTGAAACAGCTGGTGAGCAACCTGGCCTTGAAACGCATCTGGAACTCCAAGGGAAGGCGGGACCGCGCGGTGCGCGGCCCCGTCGAGATCAATATTTCACGCTGAGCTGGAGGGTGACCGTCCTCGGCAGCGCGGCCAGGCCAACCTGATCGCCGAGACGGCCAGCCGCCGTTCCGGTGCCGCCCCCGGTCAACGTGGCATCCGTGCTGCCCGTGACGTAGAAGCTATTGGTCAGGTTCTTGCCGATGAGCGCGATGCCCCAGCGATCATCCTCGCTGTGGAGGCGTACGCCCGCGTCCAGCGTCACATAGTCGCGCTGGCGGGAGAACGGATTGCCGAACACGTTCGTCAGATAGGAGGCACTGTAGCGCCCATCGGCCGACAGGCTCAGCTCCATCCCGCCGCCGACGGGGATATCGTAATTGGTGCCGAAGGTGCCGGTCCACTTCGGCGCCATCGCCGTTGGCGTGCCGCTCAGATCCTGACGCGGGATTCCGGCGACGATCGTGCACCCGCCACCGATCGTCTGCCCGGTATAGCAGGGCGCGCCGGGGAAATTCTTGTAGCGCGCCTTGTTGTAGTTCAACGATCCCCGCAGCGTCAGCCCCGGCATAGCGCGCGGCGCGAACTCGAAATCGCTCTCGACGCCCTGCGTCCGGGCCGCGCCAGCATTGTAGGTCGTGAACGCGATGATCGCCGCATTGTAGAAGTCGACCTGGAGATTGGTGAAGGTATAGCGATAGATGCCCAGGTTCCAACGCAACTGGCGATCCAGCAGCGTCGTCTTGATACCGCCTTCGAAGCCCTTCGCCTTTTCCTGCTCGAAGGTGAAATCGCGGACGGTCGAAGCGCGGCTGAGGATGCCGGAGTTCGAGAAACCGCCCGACTTGTAAGCGGTCTTATAGGCGACATAGAGCGTGATGTCGCGGTTGGGCTTGTAGGTCGCGGTGGCCTCAGGCGACCAGTTGGTGAAGGTCTGGTCGGCCGTGACCCGCACGTTGGGAAGCACCGATCCAGCCGCGACCGGGCCGGGATGGGCGTAAGGCTGGATGAAATAACTGTCCTTGGTCTCATGGGTATAGCGCACGCCGGCGGTCAGCTCGACCTTGGGAATGAGCTTCATGATCGCCTGTCCGAAGCCGGCGATCGTCTCGCCGTCGGTGGCGGAGTCCTTGACGATCGTGGCGTAGCGATACTGCGCGGGGGCCGCACTGTTCTCATGGCCCAGGCGAATGCCCGACGATCCATATTCGCGGCGGGTCTTCTGATAATAAGCGCCCAACATGACGTTGAGCGGCCCGTCGAAGCTCGTCAGCATCCGGAATTCGTCGGAAAAGGCTCGGAACGTGGTCCGCTCAGTACCCCACGATTCTATGGCAGGGCTCGAATACCATTTGCCATCGATCTGATAGCTGCTGCGATTGCTGTTGAAATTGGCGACATTGGTGAAAGTGATGTCGTCGAGTTCGTAGTTGACCGAGCCGGTCACCGAGAAGGACCGATATTGCGATCCCACATCGCCATCGTCGTTGAGGAAGGGCACCTTGCCCGCGAACTCATCTGGAAAAGCATTCTGGTAGATATTGAAGGCGCGGCGGCAGGGCTGTGAAGCGTTGAACTGTGCCGTGCCGTTCAAGCACCGGAACGTCACGAAATTCCACGAGCCATTGTTGTTGCTCGTCCGCGTGACACTGGATTTCAGTGTCGCGGTCAGCGCGTCGGTCGGTTCCCATTTCAGCGTGACGCGGCCGACGAACTCCTTCTCCTGCGGTGTGTTGCGATCAACCGCAGGCGCGACGTGCTGGGTCACGACACCCGTCGCCACGTCCGTGGTGTTATAGGGCTGGTCGACCGACCGATTCTTGAAATATCCGCCAAACATCTTCGTTCCACGGATCGCCACCCGGCCCGACAGGGTGTCGGTCAGCGGGCCCGATGCGATCACTTCGCCGATCAGGTTGCGCGAACGGAATTCATAGCCCAGCTTGCCGGCAATCTCCCGATTGGCGGTCGGTTCCGCCGTCGTGATCGACACCACGCCCGCGGTCGCATTCTTGCCGAAGAAGAGCGCCTGCGGCCCCTTCAGCAGCTCGACGCGCGAAAGATCGAAGAAGCCTTCGTTGATGACGCGGCCCTGGCCATAATAAACGCCGTCGACCACCACCGCGACGGACTGCTCGAGGCCGATAGAGCTGAACGAGGAACCGATGCCGCGGATGGTGAGCTGCGCCCCCGATCCGATGGCCGCGCGTCCCACGGTGAACTGTGGGGACTGGGTTGCCAGCTTCTCCAGATTGGTCAGATCCTTCGCGGCGAGGGTCTTCGCATCGAACGCACTGATCGAAACCGGCACGTCCTGCGTCGTCTCGGCGCGCTTGCGCGCGGTGACGACGATATCGGTCAGGCCGGTCTCCTGGACAGCGGCCCCCTGCTCGATCGCAGCCTGGGCCAGCGCCGCCGAGCTCGCCAGCGCGGTCGAACCAAGCAGCACGACACCAAGCAGCCGACGGTAATTCATATTCATAGACATCATTGCGACGCTCCTCCCCTGACTCGAGCGGCGAGGCTCGATTTTATATCACCTGCCTTACCTTCCTTGCTCTCACACGCGGCCGACAGCCGTTGATCGCGCGATATTGCGAGAAAGGCGACAGGAATTTACCTAATTTGAATTTGAATTTAAGGCAAGTGATACGAAAATAAAATTGAAGAGGGGGCGAAAATGGACGCAGAACCTCCGATCCGGCCGATCGACCGGGATAGAGATTTCCCTAAATTTGGTTAGCTTATGCTGCCGGAAACGCCTCTCGACGAGGCAGGCTCAGCGATGCCACCATCTGATCGATCGTATCGTCCAACGCCTGATCGAGCCCCTCACCCTCGGCCACATCGACGCCGATCGCCTCATGGTTGATGAGGACCGACAGGTACATGATGGTCGCCGTAACCAGCCTGCGAGCAACGATCGGCGCCGGAAGATAGAAAAGACGCTCACGCAGCAGCTCCTGGACGCGGCGCAGATTTTCCGGAGGATCGGGAACAGCCGTTCCGGGCACCCAGCCGATTGCGGGCGGGCGATGGCGCAGCAGATACTGACAGAGGAACCGCGCATAGGGATGGCGCCCGTTTTCATCCACCAGGCCCAGATGCGGCAGACAGATGATCTGCAGGAGCGTCTTGACGTCCCCTAGCAGCCCCCGGGAAGCGGCGGCCACCAGAAGCTCACCGCGCTCCCCCTCCATCTGGTTCATGCGGTAGCGGAAGACCGCATCGAGCAGGCCGCCCTTGGAACCGAAATGATATTGCACGGCCGAGTTGTTGGCGAAGCCGGCGGCCGCCGCAATCTGGCGAAGCGAAGCGCCATCGATCCCGTTTTCGGCAAACAGCCTCTCCGCCGCTACGATCAAACGCTGCCGGATCTCGCTTGCCCGCGCCACGAGGCCTCCCAGTTAGACGATACCGTCTCCTATGATAGCAGGCATAGGAAAATCCAGCCCGCTCTTTTGGCTAATTTCTATTAGACAAATTCCCTTATTCCAGAGATTATACCCGCTAAAATCGCCGAATTTCATGCATTGCCATCGCATCCAAAAAGCCAAATATTTGGCTAATTCATATTAGGATATAAGCATGACGTCGCATGTCCGCAGCGCATATCAGCCAGGCTGGGTGGAGAAGCTGATAGCCATTCTCCTTGCCCTCATCGGCCTGCCGATGGCGGGCGGTGGAGCGATGCTGATCTGGTTCGGCGGATCGGCCTATTATCTGCTGGGCGGTGCCGCACTCCTGTTGAATGCCGTGCTCGCCTGGCGCGGCGATCGAAGATTGCTGCCGGCCTATGCCCTGTTCCTGGCCTTCACAATCGGCTGGGCGATATGGGAAAGCGGGAGCAATGGGTGGGCCCTCGCGCCCCGTATCGGCCTTCCCCTCGCGCTTGGCCTGCTGATCGGAGGCGTCTGGGCGGCGCGGCGCTTCGGCAAGCGCATGGTCGGCGGAGTTACGGTTGCCCTGCTGCTGTGCGGCGTCACGCTGGTGATCGCGAACCGCGAACGGACGGAAACGGCGACGGCGGCCGTCGAACTGTCCGGCGGTTCGCCGGCCATGCAGCCATGGTCGCGCTTTGGAGGAGATGACTTTGGCCGGAAGCACAGCGGGGCTGCGCAGATCACTACCGCCAATGTCGGTGGGCTCGCGCGGGCCTGGACCTTCCGGATCGGTGAGGTGAACCTGGTCGGCAAGGCCGGCCTCCAGGCGACACCCGTCCAGGTCGGCAACGCCCTCTACATCTGCTCCAGCTTCAACGACATCATAGCTCTGGACGGTGACACGGGCAGCGAAATCTGGCGCTATCATGCGCGTACCGAGCGCAAGGGCGTGCTGAGCGCGGGATGCCGCGGCGTCGCCTTCTACAAGGCTCCTGGCGCGAGTGGCCCCTGCGCCGAAAGGATCATCACCAATAGCGTCGATGCGAGACTGATCGCCGTCGATCGGCTGACGGGCCGGCCCTGCGAGGATTTCGGAAAGGGTGGCGTGGTATCGCTGCTCAAGGGGATGGGACAGAAATATCCCGGCTATTATTACACGACATCGCCGCCGACCATCGTCCGCGGACGGATCATTCTCGGCGGCTGGGTCACCGACAATCAATATTGGGAGGAGCCGTCAGGCGTCATCCGCGCGTTCGACGCACGCACCGGCGCCTTTGCATGGGCGATGGATATCGGGCGCCCCGACGATCATGGCGAACCAGCTCCGGGCAAGACTTATACCCTCTCCACCCCCAATAGCTGGGGGCCGATGAGCGCCGACGAAGAACTGGGCCTGGTCTACGCTCCCATCGGCAACCCGACGCCCGATTATTACGGGAAGCAGCGCCGTCCTTTCGATGAGAAAATCGGAAGCTCGATAGCCGCGATCGACGTCGAAACCGGCGCGTTGCGCTGGGCATTCCAGACCGT
Organism: Rhizorhabdus histidinilytica; assembly: GCF_900167915.1. Classification (GTDB taxonomy): domain Bacteria; phylum Pseudomonadota; class Alphaproteobacteria; order Sphingomonadales; family Sphingomonadaceae; genus Rhizorhabdus; species Rhizorhabdus histidinilytica. The sequence continues at coordinate 143,885 of NZ_FUYM01000010.1, forward strand.
CCATCACGATCTGTGGGATTATGACGTCCCCGCGCAGCCCGTGCTGCTCGACCTTCCGGTCGAAGGGAAGCTGCGCAAGGCGCTGGTGCAGTCCACCAAGCGAGGGGAGCTGTTCCTTCTCGACCGCGTCACCGGCAGCCCCATCGCGCCGGTCGAGGAGCGCCCCGTCCCCCAGGGCGGCACCGCCCCCGGAGAATGGCTGTCGCCCACACAGCCCTTCTCGTCGCTGCCGTCCCTGAGGGGCGCCGATCTCAGCGAAAAAGCGATGTGGGGCCTCACTCCGCTCGATCAGCTCTGGTGTCGAATCAAGTTCCGGCAGGCGCGCTACGAGGGCATCTTCACACCGCCCGGCCTCAAGCCGAGCGTGACCTATCCCGGCTATCTGGGGGGAACCAATTGGGGCGGCCTGACGGTCGATCCGAGGACGATGCGGCTGGTGATCAACGTCAGCCACGTCGCCAACTACACAAGGATCGTCCCGCGCGCGGAGGCCGATGCTGCTGGTGTGAAGGCCTTCGCTCCCGGGGTGGAAGGAACCTTTGGATATCTCCCGCAAGAACGCACGCCCTTTGCGGCGAAGACCGGCCCCTTCCTCTCCCCCCTTGGGGTGCCGTGCAACCAGCCGCCCTATGGCGAGATCGTCTCGATCGACCTGCGAAGCCGCGACATAGGGTGGATCCGGCCGTTCGGAACCGCGCAGGACAGCGGCCCCCTCGACATCCCGACACGGTTGCCGCTCACCATCGGCACCCCCAACACCGGTGGCCCGATCTCCACGGCAGGCGGCTTGACGTTCATCGGCGCGACGCAGGACAGCGCGATACGCGCCTATGAGACGGCCAGCGGACGGATGTTGTGGCGTGCTCCGCTCCCGGCCGGCGGACAGGCAACCCCGATGACCTTCGTCTCCCCGAAGAGCGGCCGCCAGTTCGTGGTTATCGCGGCTGGCGGCAACCGCTGGCTGGGTAGCAAGCTAGGCGATTATGTCGTGGCGTTCGCGTTACCCCGACATCGATGACGGCGCAGGGTTGCACCAGTGCAGCCCGCCAGATAGCCGCATCGCCCCATCGGCGCAGATGGGCCCGCCAGAGCTTTGTGACGCGCCGAGATCCGCTCGCTACCTCGCAGTCCAAAAGGAAGGGAGATGGCGCCCCATCATCACCCTGATCGCCGAGGCTGCGATGCGCAGCGGTCATCCGCGGCTTTGATCACCTTTCAATCCCCCACCGCCACCCTTCCAACCGAATGGATAGCGTGTCGACTGTGTGCTTGATGATCTTTCCGGCTGCCATACAGGCCTCCCTGCCGTGCTTGAACGAGGCAAAATTGTAATCACCGTGTAAGCACCATAGCGGAAGTCGGCTCGATCAGCAGCTGCCCTAGCGTAGTTAAGCCATTAAAAATGCTACGATTATACACGCCAGACTACGCCCTATTTTCGCATGTACCTAAAGTACCATAGCTCGTGAACGATTTCACCTATAAATAATTATAATATAAAGCAATTTATCTGTAAAAGCCTTGCAACCTAGGCGATATAGTAAGCACGAAGTAAGCACGACGCGGTAGGAAGTCGGGGCAATGCAGAGGGCCTGACGCCAACGATCTAAGCGTCAGGCCCTGCGACGGATTACCCTAAGCCACCTTGAACGCCTTGAACAATTGGCTCCCATTCTCTGCACGGGCTAACCGCCAGAATTCCCGCATAGGCAGGAAAGGCGTTTCGCGGTCGATCCGCTGACGAAATTCCTGCCACTCTGCAACGCGGCATTCCCAAGTGTCCCGAACAGCCTGCCCTTCTCCGATACCCATAACTATATCAGGCAGGCGAAGGTATGAGAGAGCCTCGAAAAGGCGTAGGGCGAACTCGGGCCGGTAGCCCGCCATCGTCTCGTAGAGCTTGCTCTTGAACAGGTTCTTGGCCTCCACCGGCAACTTGTCGATGTAGTGAGCAACGACGACGAGATCAGCCAAGCCATCCTTCATCTCGCGGCAAAGTATGGGCTTAACGCCAAAATGATTCGTCCACACGCTAGAGCGGTTAAGCTCGCCCACCTTGCGACTTATCGTCCGCGGTGAGACATCACCCCACGCAATTGCGTGGGAGTTCGTGAGCAACAGGCGACCATGCCCTTTTTGGGGGTAGTTCATCAGTCCCTGTATCTCGGTCTGAACGACCGCCGACAATCCGAGCCCCTTCAGCGCGCCGGCCACCTTCTGCTGAAGCGAGGAACATCGCAGATTAGGCGTCCGATCGGACGTGATACCGCGATCATCGGCGAATGTTAGAAAGAACATACTCCGCGCCTTGCTGATCACAGGCAGCCAGTAATCCACTAGCGTTTGAACCATGGCATCCTGCGACACGACCCTGAGTCTCGTATCGCAGGCCAGCATGTCATTCATCGCCGCATCTTGGCCGATCATGCATCTTAGTTGATGCCTAAGCCTAACTGGCAAGTCCCACGACCTTACCGCCTTCTCCAGCAGCTGGACGAAATCAAGACTGCGCGCCTCGGTCTCCCACGCGCGGGCCCTGATATAGACCTCCATCAATTCCATCATAATGCCTCGCAATAATTGCAGGCATGAACTCCTTTATCCAGGAATGCATAGCATTAACCAGTATATCCCATAATAAGATAAAGTGAGTTATCATGCCCGTGATGTATATTACATAGCCCGACAGTCGATATACGCCCCCTCGCAGCGAGGTTTGCACGCGTGCAATCTCATTGCATGGGAATCTATCGGACTTTATGCTATGATTTCTTCGGAGATGGCCGGCATTTCCCGACTGCTCTTCTCAAACGCTACAATGTCGCGTAGGCGATACCTAACGGCGGTCCCGAAGCGCGTAACCTGGGGACCTGTGGCATCGTAACGCATTTTCTGAATCAGCTTTTCGCTGACGTTCCATCGATCCGCGAGCCAAACCTCGTCGAAATAGACTTGCTTGCTCGGCTCGCCGTTTCCGCCCTTCGTTAGCCTGGCCAAGACCTTCGTGAGCTCTTTACATGCCCGCTCATAATCGACCGGACCGGCGACGCTTGGCGCTGCCTTTCGCTTCCTAGACATAGTTCGTCCTCATGCAATCGTGAGGGTCAATCCCCACGTCGCATCGTTTACGGATCGACCAAATCCACCTCTGTCGACCCAAATTGCCGCTGCATTTCACCACTTTTCACAATATTGCGTCCGCAATTTGCGGACGCTAAGAATCGCATCGGGGGAGTCGATCTCGAACCTACGAAGGCTGGAACCAGTTGGATGGTGGCAAACAGTTCAACTCGGCGTGGCAGCCCGACGCGGCTTGGACGAATAAGCCGCGGCTCGCTCAAGCTGAGCGTCGATGCTCAAGCCTTCGAAAGATTGGCACTTCGCTTTAGAAAGGAGTGGGGAACCGCCCAGTCTGGAGTGATGGTCGGCGCACGTAGCCGAGTCACTTTAGAATCTCTGCGAGAGAGGGCCTACAAACTGATTAGCGATATCGTTACGGCCGAGAGGCAAGACATCTTCGATGAGTTGATTGATTACTATGGTTGTCGCGGGAATAGCTCCGGCCTAGGAGAGCAATATCTAAAGAAAGGCCTTCGTGCGCTTTTTCCTGGCCGGGAAATTGATCGACGTCGTCGGCTCGAATGGGGCAACGAGTTCGAATATGCGTACGGGCACTCTGTCTCGCCCGAAATGCTGAGCGCCTTTATTCGAGGTGCGGGATCAAGATTGGTTATCCAAAAAAAGCTCGTCGAAGGCTACGTCGAACCTGGTTTTCAGTCTCGGTATCACCTAACCATCACACAAGCCGGACGAGTGTGGAAGCGGATCTACCGGTAGCAAGGATACAAACCTGCCGCTCACATCCAATCCCCGGCAGCCTAGATCGAAGCCCAATTTCAGGCAATGGCTTCGCTGGTTGCCTGATGGTGAGCGTCCAGTCGATCACGTATCGCGACGGCCGCAACACACTGCTTTTCCGATGGCACCTTCGCCGGCACCTGTGCGCAAGTTGACAGGATGCCAATGTCGCGGGGGCTGAGTTTGCCGACTGATTGTCCATAATCGAGCCAACCCTGCCAATATTCCCCGCCAGCGGCGAGTACCTCGGCTTGGGCATCCACTCCGTCCAGAAGCTTCTGTTCCTGCTGCGCCTCTCGACGAACGGCCTTTGCTTGCGCTGGGTCGATCAGAGCTTCGAAGAAATCCTTTTCGTAGGGAACTGACGTTGCGGCCAGTCGCGACCAACAACCTTCCTTCTTGGCCCATTCGGTGACATTCCGCATGCCGGCGATCGGATTTGAGATCACCTCGTTGGCTGCTTCTGCCGCCCGGAGACACGCCCGCTCCAGCACCACATGGACGCGCTGCATTCGCCAGACCTGATCGAGATCGAGGACTTTCTCGCGTTGCTCTGCGTCATGAACGATCTTGGCCAGCGCGTAAGTGACGATGTTCGCGCGATACCCGCTCGTGTACCATGGCTGATGCGGCACCAGCCGCTCGAGATTGCGGAAAATGATGGCCTTGGCGATCAGACGCTTGAACCAGAGTTCATCGAAGCGGCTGTCACTATCTGACCATTCCTTGCCAACGGCTCGCGCGACGTCACCAAAGTTCTTCTGTGCGCCCAAGCTCACGATATGCGGCCTGCAACGGTACGAATTTTCGTACTTGGCGAGATCGGTCTTGGTAAAGAACTGCGCCTTCGGGAACTCGTTGTCGAACTTCTTGCGCTCACCAACGCTCCGCCTGCCACGCTCGTCCGCGAACTGACCACGAGCGCGCTCATAGAACCACTTCGTCTCTCGGTAATTACCGTCGCCAGACGGGGCGAGAACGCGGCGAGAGAATTCCTGCATCCGAACGTGAAACGGATGATTGGCGAAAAAGTCGGCCGCGTTGACCTTGTTCTGGCTGTTGGCAAACTCGGAGATTCGAGGAACGACCTCTTCGGCCTGATCCGAGGAAACGACGGTCAGTTTCATCTGGACGAGCACATTCCTGAGCTGATCCAGCTTCCTCGCAGCGTGGATCGAAGCGGTGGTCTGCCCCCCATTCACGATCTGAAGATTATCGGCGGACATCAGGTAGAATCCGTCACCCATCTCCATCACTTCGACGGCCTCGGCCGTAGCAGTCAGGCCATTGTTGTAGGAAAAGAACATCTCGGGCTGATCCCGGATGGTATCCCGGATTCCCTTGTTGACCTTGTTCCTGGCCTGCAGAAAGCTTCGGACGTTGGCTTCAAGGAGCCGGGCTCCCCACTTGTCGTAAATTTCCGCGAGCTGAGCGCCGGGAATGAGGGCGATGTAGCTTTCGAAAGGCGAACCGTCCGACGATGCCTTCAGCACCGGGACGGCTCCGCCAAACTGCTCAGCGAAATCGATAACGAGATCCTCGCGAGTCTGACCGGAATTCACGAAGCGGAGCAGGCGGGACAAATCCCATACATTTGATGTCACGGGGACATCGCCGATGTTGCCAACGGGCTGGGCGTCGGCGTTGGCCTTGTTGATCCGGTTCGTCACCAAGATCAGCTTGATCTTCTTCACCTTCTTCCACGAGCGCGCGATCAGGTCAGACAGGACGAACGCGCTGCTGGTCTCCTCGATGCTATCACGAAAGTCCTTGGAATGTGCTGCCATGACGAAATTGACGAGCTGCTGGAGAAGGGGCTTGATGCCAGCCTTCACGATTGCCTGCGGCTCTTCCGAAACAACGAAGTCGCATATCACCAAGCTGAGAACGCCTTCCTCATCGGTTGCGTCCCATCCGTAACCGTCAATCTGAAGTGGCTTCCTCTCGTGCGTCCCGCGGTAATAGCAGATGTCCATGCCTGACACCTCGCCTGCCTCATCGAGGACGTCTTTCATCATCTCGAGAAACGCTTCCGCCGTGATCAGCCCCATGGCGTCTGCATCGCCCTGTATGCTCGCGATCAGCTCTCGATGGTATTCGGCCAGCTCATCCATGAGCCATTCCTTCACTGATAAGATCGTTCAGGATGCGTGGGTCGATCGAGAACGGCGCGCAGGCTTCGAGGCTCACACTGTAGCGGACCGAGGATACGCCGATTGCGATTGGCATCGCTATGCGCGGGAATCCGTCCAGCACCTCGAACTCGGTGGACTTGCCCACCGTCCACCGCCGTTCTGAGTAATCATCATCGAAGGAAAAGCCGGACGCCTCAATCGCCTCTTCCCAGAGCGAATATGCTTCCGGGTCAGCCATGCTGAAAAGCTTTTCCACATCTAGTGCATGGTCTGTCAGCGTCTTGCCGTTGGGCTTTATAGCGGCATCAATCGCACTCACGACCAGAAACAGTCGGCAATCGGCGACATCAGCCAACTGGTCTTCGGAGGATATCTGGACGTAAGGCTTCGCAGCACCTCGTCGCGCCTTGATCTCGATCAGGCAGCCATCAAGTTCGAAATCCTTGGATGAGCCCGATGGCCCTTTCCATGCTTCGATTGCGGCCCGGGGGCCGATAAGCTCAACGAGCCGCGATAGAAACTGCAACTCGCCCAGCAGGCCCCGTTGTTCCTCGATCGATAGCAGGCTCGTCTTTCCGCCTCGCAGGAGATGATGCCAGCGCAAAGTGCGACGGACCGATCGCGTCAGAGCATCCTGATTATCCGCAGCATTTTCTCCAGCCCGGACGATGTCCTGGCAAAGGCTGGCAAAAAGCTCCTTCTGCTCCAAGTCTTTCAGAACAACCACGAGAGCCTTCCGGGAGCCGACATCCCGATAGCCAAGATCAATGCTGCGCATCCTCGGGAGCGGCCTCTGCTCCTCGACGCCTTCGCCCAGCTGCAGCATCAAACCCGGCTCAAGGTTGCCGGAGACGATCCAGAAATAATCGTGGCGGCCATTCTGGTCGACACGACGCGCGTCCTTTCCGCCCGTCGTCAGTCCTTCCCAAGGATCGTCACTCGCGGTCATCGAGATAGTCCTCGTCTTCATCCTCGTCGCCGAACATCTCGCGCAGCTTCGTCGTGTTGAGGATGTATTCGACCTTCTGGTCGGGCCTGTTCGACACGGGGAAGCTTATCGCCCAGCCGACCACAGGCTGGGTAGGCAACTTGCCTATGAAAGCCTGGTCGACCTTGTCTTCCTTGATGCTGAGATTGAAGAGAATGAGCAACGGCCGTTCTCTTCGGGCACGGTAGATTCTGTCGGGGAAGTTGACGTTAGAGTCAGCTCCGAGCCCATTTTCCTTGCGATAGGCATCTTCGGCTGCGTGCGCGACGGGATCCGACAGACCGGCACGTTCCATTCCTCTGGATGCGACGCGAGCGCGTTTGCCACTGATCGAGAGGACGTTACGAGCCAGGTCGTCGCCGCCCACCGCTCGCCTGAGTGGCACGATTGACCAGCCGCCGAGAGATACGCGTTCATTGTCCGGGTCCCGACTTCGGGAAGCAATCATGATGTCCCAGCGAGCTAGCTCGTTCTCGCGCCGATCGCTGATGTAGGCGCGCACCGGTCGCGTGTCGGTCAACACCGACTCGCGCTCATTGTCGAAGTCGCGCAGGAAATCTTCCACAACGGAGACCGGCACAGCGCTCAGCACAAAACCGCCGGGGCCTTCGATCGCAGTTTCAGGCGTATGACCGGCTTGGATCAACGCATCGAGCAGGCGGTCCCTTGCGCCACGATTCTTATCCAGCGAGATGCCAGAGGCGTTGAGCTTGGTAGTTTCGATGAAGTTGTTGGAAAGGCCAACTAGGACGTGTTTCGTTCCTGATCCCATCTTGTTGCGCGCAGTGACCATCAACGCGCTGGGATGACTCCGCACAGCCAAGCCGAACTGCTCTGGTGTCGCATTGGCTTGCTCCATCTTCTTCAGTTCGGCCTGCAATTCCTCGACTGCTTCCGCAATATGTGCGTACCAAGAAGCCGCTTCCTCCGGCATCCAGATGCGGCAGAGGTCTTCGTAATCGCCGCGATAGCCGAACCAGCGGCCCATCTGCATCAGGGTGTCGTACATCAGGCTATTTCGGAGGAAATAGGAAACGGTGAGGCCTTCGAGCGTGAGGCCGCGAGAAAGTGAGAAGCCGCCGACGGCGATGACCGTCAGGCCATTTTCGCGCTTCGCGGAATAATCCAGCCCTTCCGGCGATGCACTGTTGACGGCTACTACAAACGCGGATGAGACAACCGAAAGCAGGCCCTCCTGAATCTGTTGCCATTCGACTCCCGCATCTGAATATTCGTCCTGCCAGCATTCCTTGAGAGCGGCGATTTCCAGATTACGTTCGGCGGCGTCATCTTTGGCGGCGTCAACGCGCACTGCATCCTCGATGATTTTCAGATGCTCGTGCAGGCGATTGCGCAGCATGTTCTGGATGCCAGTGAAGCGGGACGCATTCACCAGCATCGACGCATGCTGCGACTTCTGCCCTCGTAGATTGCGGATCACTCGCGCCACGATGAACGATCGCAATGCGTCCAGCATACTGCACGGTAATTCCGTGACCGGATGATCAATCTTGTGCTTGACCGGCAGAACATCGCCATTGTCGGTTATGAAGCGGAGATAATCCGGGCGCGCGCCCTCCTCCTCCGGGATGCCATCGACGAACACCTTCCGGGGACCGAAATAATTCGTCGGCGCATCCAGACCGATGATGAAATGCCGGGGGAAGAGATCCTGCCTGTACACATCATCGTCCGAGTCAGGATCGATGAATATGTTTGCAAAAGGCGTGGCGGTGTAGCCCACATAGCAACTGCGCCTGAAAAGACCCAGAAGGCTACGTATCTGACCGTTGATCCTGGAAACCTCGTCCTTGCCGTACTTGATGTCGATCGATGCGTTATCTGCCTCGTCATCGATCAGAAGCATGGGCTGATCGACCATCTCCGAAGCGCGGCCAGCGCTATGCTCCTTCAGCCAGTCGATGAGATTAGCCAGCGTGCTGGAATTCTTCTTGATGACCAAAACGACCGGCACTGCATAGGAGGCGATCTGACTGGTGTTGGTAGTGGCGGTCGCCTTGTTGAAGTCGCGAAGTGTGGTCGTGAGGCTGACGGGAGCCTTCCTGTCGTCGAAATTTCCAACGCCGACCGTTCGCGGCTTCTCACGCGTGTCCTTCTTCTCAAGTCTGCCGGTATCACGACCGACGAAGCCCTCGTCGATACGTTCCTGCGTCTGGTTCCTGAGGTTGTTGTGGATGCCAGCAATGACGATGATCAACCGATAGCCTGCATCGGCAGCCTTGCACACGAGACCAGTATAGTTCGCCGTCTTTCCACTCTGGACATGGCCGACGACCATGCCCTTGCGCTCCCAAGTGCCAGCCTCCGACGGGTTGCCCATGCGATCGAGAATACGGTCGGTAACGAAATCGGTGGATGTGACGACCTCGCTGGGCAGCCGCTTTGCCTGCAACAGCTTCTTGTATCGACTCCAGTAATAGGGATCGATCAACCCATTCGCTTTGGCATCGCTCAGCCACGGTTTGAAATCGGTGTCCGTAACGGCCGCACCGAGCCCCATGCTGATCCCGATCCGCTCCTCAAGTCGGCGAGCGAGTTTCTCCGCATCTTCATCGGACACCTCGCTGAACATCGGCGAAACCCGCATTGCGGAGATCAGCGCTCTTACGCTCTCGGCTGTTGGCGCGTCTTGATCGGCGACGAGTTGGGAAACCACTCCGTCAAGACTGGCGAGCACGTCAGCCATCCATTTTTTCCTTTGCGATGATGTCGCTGATGATCGGTTCAGAGATCGGCCAGTTGGTGTTGAACGGATCGATCTGCTTAAGAATGGTAGGAATCAGATCATCCGTGATTCCCTGATCGAGCAGTCGCGGTATCATCGCCTCTGCCAACTGGCGCAGAGCAGGTTCGTCAACGTCATCAACGAGCACCTCCTCAGGTATTCCCGCAAAATCGGCATGGAGCGCCGCGACCGGCATTGACGATCCAACGAGGCCGATCAGATTGGCGAAGTCGGCCTGCAGCTCGTCTGGAAGCCGGGCGGAAAAATCCGCGAATACGGGATGCGCAGGATCGGGCCTGTAGATCACCGCGCCGTCCTTCTGGATGCGCTGCCAGAGGGGCATGATCGACTCGTCCACGAGGCGCTGCCCGCGCCGCTGATATGTCCGTTTCGATGTGGAGGACAGCTTCTCTACCAGCAGGCGCATCCGCTCCCGGACTGGCGGCGGCAACTGTGCCGACGCCTTCTTGACGTCGATCTTCCAGTCGGCGTCCATCGTGTTGGGGATGTCGACCTTGATCCGGCAGAGCTTGGTAAGCTCGGTCTGTCTGGCCAGACCGAGCCAGCTACCCGCAATGATCAAGCGGCCGCCTCGATAGACATAGAACCCTTGAGATCGCAGATGGCCCTCTGGGCCGCCCAGATCATCCCATTCGGCCTTGGTGATCGACTTGTGATGGGGAAGCGTGAAGCACTGGAAGGTCACGGTGCCACGGCCCAGCTCAAGGCTGTCCTCCCGATCTTCTTGATGACTCGCGAATTTGGTCCCGAAAGGGTCGAGCGGTTCCAGCTTTCGTTCGTTCAGGCGAATTGCGAGAGGCGGCTTACCTTCCGACATGAACCTGTGGAACACGAGGCGGATATGTCGCTCCGCGCCGGAGATCGCCCGATTGATGTACTCAGCTCGCTTTCGTTGATCCGTTTCGATGCCTCCAGCTAGGCGATCCATCTTCTCCCACAGCACGAGCGTCCCCCTCGGCCCAAGACGGTCAATCCAGGGGATGTCAGCGAACTCCTCTAAAAGCTGAATTTCCCATCGGTTGGTATTTGCGACCTCGTCGAGATCCCAGACTGCTCCGCACAGCGCACCTTCCTGGCGGCTGATGACCGTGAGGCGTTTGCACTGCGAAAAACTCGCGCTCTTCAATCCAAGACCGAAGCGGCCAAGATCGCCGGATGCGCGTTCCGAAAGCGGATTGTGGCTGCCCGGCCGCATTGCTTCGACCAGCTCGTCGACCGACATGCCGAGGCCGTTATCGATGATCGCTAACGCCGGGTGGGCAGCACCCGCATCCGACATGATCTCGATCGTTTGCGCTTCAGCCGTGATCGCATTGTCGATGATGTCAGCGAGGGCCGTCTCGCAAGAATATCCAATGTCGCGCAGGCTCTGGATCAGCGATGCTGCATGCGGCGTAGCATCGGCATATCGCTTCGACATCGATGGGTGCGAGGCCGTGTTCACGACTGCGCGCGCTTTTCGGATTCGTGCCTAGAGCACAGGTGTGTGTGCCGCACGATCACGGCTGCCAACCCACACGACGCCATTCGATCCCCCGTTCCCACCAAGGAGTCTGCACGCCGGGAGGCCGCGTGCAAGGGTAAAGTCTACCCAGATTGGACCGGATTTCGCTACGTCTGCCTAGTCGGACAGGATGTTCGAAACTGCCTTGCCGATCTGAAATGCGAGCAGCGGGGGAACTGCGTTTCCGACCTGAGTGAATTGCTGCGTCCTGTTCCCTTCAAACAGATAGTTGTCGGGAAAGGTCTGCAGGCGAGCCGCCTCTCGCACGGTCAGGCTGCGGCACTGCCTGGGGTCAGGATGAATGAAATAATGCCCATCCTTTGCGATATGACTTGTTACCGTGGTTGACGGCTGATCCGCGCACTGAACCCGGAACCGATCGTTGAACTTGCCTGATGTCCAGTTCTTGTGCGCCGGAGCCAGGCCGACCGGAAATTCCGAAGCCTTGGGTGATCTGTCGAAGAGTTCGGCGAAGGTGGCCGCAAAGGCGTAGCGAGCCAAGTCGCTCGCCATATGTCCGCGGCTCTCGTTGTTTGGTAGCGCGTGCAGCCTGCGGTCTACCAGCCAGGCGGCCAGCTCATTGTCTCGAACGCCAGCCAATGCGGCTGAGCCGGTCGGCGACACTTCCGTCATGGCGGAGATCGCATCAGCATGCTCGATGAGTCGCCGCGCGACCTCATCAAGCTTTTCGTCTTCCTCTGTAAAGGCGGCGCTGGCAGCGGCACGGAAGGCGCTCAGGACTTCATTGCGCCAGGCTTCGGGACTGTCCGCTGTACGGCTTAGCGTGCTGCGCAGACGAGGCATGTCGCCAATTGCGTCGGAAACGGATGGTGATCTCGACTGGACTTCAAGGATGTGCTCGGCGATCGCCGAGGCGCGTTGTGATCCAGTCAGATCGTTTCTTATACCAAACAGGATAACGCGATGCCGGCGCTGCGGAACGCCGTGTTCCTCGGATCGGAGGATATATTTCGCTCCGCCTCGGCCCGCGCCTGCTGAAAGGGGCACGATCGTATAGGCATTGTCGCCACCCGCATTGCGCAGATCGGCGACAACCATCTTGAAGATATTATCGCCATCAACGCTGGCCGAAAGGAAACCTTTGACATTCTCCATGACGAACGCCGCAGGCTTCAGGCGGGCAAGGATGCGGATATATTCTCGATAGAGAAAATGGCGGTGGTCATCACTCGCCACATAATCTGCAATTCCCTTGTTTCGTGCTCTCCCTACGAGTGAATAGGCTTGGCAGGGTGGGCCGCCGACAAGAATTGTTCTGCCGTCGCTGGCTTGCTTGATTGCATCCAGAAGCGGGTTGATCCGTTCGATGCCTTCAGGTGTACCTAGTTCGAGCTGGAGCGTCTCGCGACAGGCGGCGGCCCATTGCTCGGGATATTTCGAAAGAAGCTGATCGCGAGTGAGTATTCCTGCGAGATAATCGTAATATGCAGCAGGCAACTCATCTTCGAACTGTCGAACGAAACTACGAAGGCGGAGTGTCGCGAACGCCGAACTTTCCTTCTCGACCGACAAGGCTAGGTCGAAGACGCGCTTGCCGCTCTCGTCGCGCACAGCGGAAAAGCCTTCTGCCAGCCCGCCCGGCCCGGCAAAGAGGTCCACAACCTTGAACATTGCCACCCTGCTAACGACCTCTCGGTCGAGCCTTTACCAGGTCTGTCAATATCATCCAGGGGAAAACGCATGGCCGATGTAGTCGACACAGCGACCCGATCGCGGATGATGAGTGGAATTCGAGGGAAGGACACTCAACCTGAGATGCGTCTGCGGCGCGCCCTCCATGCTCGCGGTTTTCGCTTTCGCCTCCACGATCGATCCTTGCCCGGCTCTCCCGACCTCGTGTTGCCAAGATGGCAGGCGATCATTCAGGTTCACGGATGTTTTTGGCATCGCCATGCCGGCTGTCGCTATGCAACATCGCCAGCATCGCGGCCTGAATTCTGGCAAACGAAATTTGACGCGAATGTCGCCCGCGACCGTGCAAGCATATCTGCTCTTCAACGCGGCGGGTGGCGAACTGCCATAATATGGGAGTGCGGCTTGCGATCCGCTGATCAGACCGAACTCTTTGACACCCTGGAGCAGTGGCTGAGGGGGAAGAATAAAAGCCTTGAGCTTCCTGTCCTCTAACCGCGAGGAGGGATTTGTTAGTCGTCGCCGTACTCAATATTCAACCAGCTCGACCAAGCTGGCTCAAATTTCGCATGTAATGCATCGATTTTCGCCTTCGCTGGCAGAAGCGTAGCCAAGCTTATTCCCAGGAAACGGTACCCGACCGACAACCTAAGCAGCATGAAATTTAGCAGATCGCTGATCACGCGCGCCTCGTGCGTTTGATGTATCGCTTCTCGGCGCTCGGCGGATCGCCTATCGCGATCAAGCGGGAGCGAGGCTCCAACCATATCCATGTGATGAACGTGGCTGGCGATAGAGTAGGTATGGGCAACGGCCCCCAAGCCGCGAAATAATCGATCACCAGACCGGGATAATTCACTGACTAGACCTGTGAAGCCCCATCGATTTTCAAGCTCGCGCCGATGAACCCGGTCGTAAGTTGCCCGCAACTCGACCAGTTCATCATCGTCGAGCAGGCGGTCTTTGATGGGCCTCCATTGCAGGCTGTCCGGATCAGAAACTGCGGCCAGCAACTCCGCGCATTTCAGATGATCCTTCATCAGCGCAATGTGAAAAAGATTGATGGCATATTCAGTATGCCGCTGCGTGAACGTGTCGGGGCTCTGCAAGAGATAAGCGAACTTCAGGGTTCCTTCGAGTGCCGATCTCGCAAGCACCTCAGCATCCCAGAGCTGGCCGTAGGCACAGAGAAGCAATGCGCTTTCCGATGCTCTAGCTGTGGCAGACAACAGAAAGCCGAGAGTCTCCCGCTCAATCGCTTCCCAACCTTCATACGAACCGACGGGCGACATGAGCGGGAGCAGCTCCCTTGCGGCCATCAGGCCTTCCTCCGCCCAAGCACGTTGGGATGAGATAAGATCCTCAGTGTACATTCAGACCTCACAACATTCACCATAGATCGCGAGATCTATGACCTATTCCTTGTCTGCGTTCCAAAATATCTCTCGCGGATCACGGGATTTCTCGCGAGTGTCCGCTCAAGCTCGAGCACTGACAGCGTGAGCTTCTCAACGCCTCGCCGGTCGCAAACGGCATCAAGCTTATCGTATAGCGTCGCATCAATCGGTGCTGAGGTCATCACACCGAAGCCACCGACATCATAGTGATCGAGCATATCGCCGATATCGAGCACCTTGCTCGCCGACAGCGACCCAGATCCACTGACAAGCTTACATTGGAATATCCATTTTCGCCTCGCACCACCGGCACGATGAGGCATATCGAAGACCTCTATATCCCTGCCCCCATCACGCGAACGAGATTTGCCGTGTTTTCTTATCGTGTCGCGATCAAACCGCGGATGAGTGAGAATGACGTCGTAACAGAGCTGTTCAAAGTCTTCGTCGGTCAAACTGGACCAATCGCACGCCAAGTCTGGAGAGCCATCGATTCCTGTCGCGATGATTTCGGAGGTTGAGGTGATGATTGAGTGCAGTTGTTTGACATCTGTTGGTTGGAGTGACTTCGTATCGTATAAAATATGCCTGAACTGTCCGTCGTTGATGATGACGAGAGACCCGTTGGGATCGACAAGGCATGCAGCTTCGCGTGGAGATGGCGCGCGAGCATCTTCTGGCATTTGTGCCAGCAGCATCTCTCGATACGGCGAACAGGTGAATGAAGCGTCTGACCAGTCAAATGCCTCAGATGGCCAGCTATCATCCTCTTCGAGCACCGCAAAACTCGCGCAGACACGCGATTTGAAATACTGGCTCATTGGAAAATGCATGACTAAGCCATCGGCAATGACATATGAGGCGTTTGCGATCGTCAGAATTTGACCCGCAATGAAATTGCCTATCCGATATTGCTGGTCTGTAGCCAAAAACACCGAATCAGGATCGACTGCGGCCGGGATTAGCCAGCTATCGCACGACGTGTAGCACTGTGCTCCTATGCGAGCGCTGAAGGCACTCTTCCAGAATTCAACTCGGCGTTCGGGAAATTTTGCGACATCATCAGCGTAGCGCTCAGGGGCTTCGTACCGCAGCTCATTGTAGGCACCACCTACAAGATTGGCGTAATAGGATTCGAGAATCTCCGGGGCCGCACAGCCGCGTTCCGACAAGGAATCTTCATAGTCTAGGACCTCATTTCGGACATCCGCATACCGAGTTTGAAAATCGTCGCCGTCATCGTCGTCTCTGTTAAACAGAATTGCAGATTTCCGGATGGCCGCACCAAAGCCGGGGCCGGGCCGATCTACTGTAAGAAGATAGCTCGTCCTATATCGGCTCCCGTCATAATCCTCACGCGCAGTCACCGAACCGGATACGGATGCTATAAGTTCAGCGAACCATGATATCTCGATCAAATCGTCACAGATATCGATATGCGAATTGCTCGAGCCAATGCTTGGAACGGGTAATAAGATGACGACCGTGTCATCAGTTATGGAAATGAGGCGCTCAAGCTCCTCCTCCTCGATGTCTGCGAGGTTGAAGGGGCGGGAGGCAAGTTCATCGGACGCGTTTTCAGCCATATCGCCTATTAGCATCGAACGCAGATCAAAGTCTCCGACGCATCAGCGGCGCATACGCCCGCGTTCTGGCTGTCAGGGCTCGATATGGCGAAAGTCGATTCCGAAGAAGGCCGGGCCGTCTTGGTAAGCGCTACCTGCCGGGTCGAGGTGCGCCACCCAGAACTCGGATGCCGGCTCGGCTCGGACCCGACGTTCAATGGCTCCCATGTCGCTCAGGCACGACGGTCGTTCGAACGGCGTGAGCAGCGACATTTCGCGCCGCACGCCAAGTGCCTGCTTCAGGAGGGCCTTGCTAAAAGCGCCTGACTTGCACTCGACTCCAAGGACGATCTCGTCGTGAGAAGGATAGGCCGGAGCACCTTTGACGAGCACGATATCCAGTTCGTGCCGATCGCTATTGTCGGTTACCCCAAGCGCTGCTCGGCTCATCGTCAGAAATTCGATGTCTACGAACAGATAGAGTGTGCGGCCGTCCGGCGTCTCAACCTCAAAATGCGGATCCGCCGTTTTTATCATGCCTGGCCCCGCCTTGAATTTGAGCGTGGTGCCACTGAAGTTGATAATGCACCCCCGACTATAAAGGTCGTCGATCAATTTCGCGAGAACGAACAATTCATAAAGTTTGCCGTCCTTCATGGTGGCAAGTTCTGACGGGTCGGCTGGAATACTCGCCGCGTACGCCGCAAACATCGCCTCAACGTCTTGCTCGGCTTGGTCGAGGTCCATCATGCGCCCTCTCGCGTATCGTGCAGCCGTGCGATCAGGCTGTTGAGCTCGCTGCGGACAGCTTGGCGGTTTGGTAGTTCCGAAAGAAAGTAGGAGCGGCGAATTGTCTCGCCATCCGCAGGTTCTACCTCGACCCGCTCGACATACCCGCGCCGGAGCCGATTATTGATAATTCCAAGCGCTTTGGCGTAAGTTTCCGCGTCTGTGATCTTGAGCTGACGCTCAAACGCCTTAAGCATTTGAAGCAGCCGCTGGTACGGTGCTGCCAACCGGAATCGCCCATCATCGTCCGTCGTTCCGTAGAGATTCTCATCAGCAATTTCCGGAAAGCCGTTCTGGACGAGCCGCGCGGTCACGAGCTTGATCAGTTCAAGATAGTCATTGTCGTCCACGCGACGCTCCACCCAAAAACCTGAGCTCAAGCCTAACCACGATCCGCAACTTGCCGCAATTAGCCTCTGACGGGCCGAAAAATTGTACGGGCTCGGCATCTTGCGCTGATCCATCCTCAATAGTTGTAAGTAACGATACTCCCGCATTGCGATCTGGATCACGGTATCAAAAGATATTAAATGGACTTGTGCGCCTATTTCAGAATGGCTGAGTAGGTTTTGATAGGGAGCGCACATGTCCCGGATAGCTTATTACCGTGTTTCATCTCGCGACCAGAGCATTGACGCTCAACGCGTCGAGCTTGGTGGCAACTTCGACAAGGAATTCGATGACAGCGATGTTAGCGGCCTGATCCCTGCTGCTGATCGCCCCGGCTTCGCCCAGCTCCTGAAATATGTGCGCGAGGGCGATACCTTCCACGTCGCGGCTATCGATCGCCTCGGCCGCGATGCCCTCGACATCCAGGCCACCGTCCGCCGGCTCATCGAGATGGGCATCACCGTCCATGTCCACGGCCTCGGGGCGATCGGTCGGGGCGTTGGCGAGATTGTAGTCGCCGTCCTGGCTCAGGTGGCAGACATGGAGCGGCGTCGGATCGTCGAGCGCTGCGATAATGGCAGGGCCGCAGCCCGTGCGGCTTTAGCGGCGACCGGCAAAACTCATCAGGGCAAGCTCAGCCTGGGGCGCCCGAAGGCTGCTGACCCAATCCAAGTGGCCCAATGGCGGCGAGATAACAATGCTAGTCTCAGCCAGACCGTTACTCAGTTCGGGCTGTCCCGGGCAACCGTCGCCCGGTACTGCGCGAGTATCTGAGAATATAAAATCCCACCTACTCGAAGCATGTCCACCAATATCGGCTTATCGCTAGCGCTGAACATGTCTTATTCCGATTAGCTCAGTGAACCCTTTGCAGATAAAGTCAGGATCGACTGCATTTGAATGGGGGTGTGGGCTTGAGCGACGAAATCAGAATTTCGGACAGACCTGTGCGATTCGCTCGGGCTACCTGTGCGCCAGGTTTCCGCGAAAAGAGGATCATATCATCAACACCTTGGGAATATGTATCGCTGTGGTTGCGGAAGCAGCACCTTGTGAATGCGGAGATATATTGGAACCAAGCCCGCAATTTTTTTGATGCTGCAAGGGATCTTCCAACAGAATCGGCCCCCCTTCCGCTGTACTACGCCTTCCTCAATGCAACGAAGACGCTGCTTGAAGCCAAAGGTGTGGCCTACAATCCGTATCACGGTGTTGCGGGTTTCGACATGCGAACCGCCGCCAACGGACGCATCCGCCTCGACAACGAAGGCATCAAGATTAAAGGTTCCGGAGTACTCCCTTCGCTCATCTCATATTTCGGCGAAATGGAGGCGGCGCGGACCTATGCTCTTGGCGATGTCCTTTCGAACCTCGCATTCATTCATCGAGCTTATTCAGTTAGCTATTCAAGGAACGAGTTATTTCTCAGCATTGCTAATCCACGCTATGTCAGATCGGGTGTGGGGCAGGCACGCTTCGAAGCCGATCTGCCTATCGAGCACTGCCACGGGCAGACGGTTCGAACATTCCCCGCAGGCTATCGTAAACGAGAGCTGACCGAAGCTGAGTGGGAAGCGGCGTCCTTCGACAGCAGCCGGCACGTTATTGAGACGATAAATACGTTCGCTTGGTCTGGAGCGCGGAGGCCGACCGATGCCGATATCACATCTCTCTGTGCCTTCCATCGAGAGCTGCGCCTAGAGATCAACTACATCAGCGGGGAAAGACCAAACTGGTATCTCAAGCGCTATCTAGCCAATACGACCCGGATCCAGCGTAACAATCTGACACTCATGTTCATGGCAATGCACCGCTTCAGCGAGATTGCGAGATACAAACCAGTTGAATTGAACCGCCTGCTAGAAGGCGGGAAAAACTGGTTAATCTATGAATTCGTCGAGGTCGCCCGCAATCAGTTCATCGACGAGATTGCAGCGGAGATCACCGGACACGAGATATCTCCGGCAGGCGTCCGCCAAAGCAGCTTCTAGCGCAAATAGGTCTGCCCCTGATCGTCGAACGAATTGGATCGGGTCGGACGCGGATATGGCACACGTGGACCGCAAAGGCAGCACTTAGAACTACCTGACCCGATCTGCTGTGCCGTCAAATCCACAGCTCATACCGTGATGATTCATACATACTTCTTCTTCCTTGATCGATATCCTCTCTCCTTGCTTCCGCAGGCTCAGACGGCAGGCGCTCTCCTGATATGCCCCGTCTTCATGAGGTGCCTTCGCGATGATGATCGTGTTACCCTCTGGTGGGCTGACGACGGCATCTACGCTGCCGGCGCAGCGTTCACCTTCCATGCCAATCGAAATCGAGAGCCTGCCTTCGTCCGTGCGAACAATGTCGATCCTGCCGGTCGCACCATCGAAAGTGCCGTCATAACGCCCTGACCAATCGTTCGCCGGGGCTACCACCGCCGCCGTTGAGGTCTTCCTTGTGGGCAGTTCAGCGGTTTGGGCGTCGGGTTGGCCGGTATGCTCGATGACGATCT
The DNA here is from genome assembly GCF_900167915.1 of Rhizorhabdus histidinilytica. Classification (GTDB taxonomy): domain Bacteria; phylum Pseudomonadota; class Alphaproteobacteria; order Sphingomonadales; family Sphingomonadaceae; genus Rhizorhabdus; species Rhizorhabdus histidinilytica. The sequence goes on from NZ_FUYM01000010.1 coordinate 163,434, forward strand.
CCCGGTCGGGGGCAGCCTCTTGCGGATATGGCGACGGTCCACCGGTTACGAGGATAATCGGGATCGCAAAGATGATCGTGGTGACGCTGATGCGAGGCGCACGTCTGATCCAATGGGCAAGACGCGGGCCGTTAGCGAGCGGAATTATGCGGGCGATGGGCGAGACCAACGCGACGACAAGCGCAATGAAAAGGACGAGCGAGATAAACCGAAAGCTGACGCCGGGCAGCTCTATGAGATCGAACCCTTCGAGCCGCTGCCCTAGTCCGGTCGCGCCAACGAACAGCGAGAGTGCGATCGAATAACCCGTCATCTTGAGTAGAAATCTGAGATGCCGTCCCCAAGCGCTCCAGTCCGGCTCGTGGCTAAGCGTCGCATCAACATCTTGATCAGCCGCCGCCCCTGGCAGGCGCGAACTGGATGCATCTATCAACACGTGTTCATGCCTGCTGCCATCCCCCTCTGCGGAACTGGATGGGATCGCTCGGTCGGATCGTTCTCGGGCATGTTGTGAGGCAAGCACCGCTAGAGAGGGCAGATTGATCGACGACTGGATAGCATCGCAGATGCGCTGAAACGCCACCTGCTGCGAACTGCGGAAGCCAACGACGTTGGGATGTATCAGCTTGTCCCAGCCTGGGTCCGCCTCTCCCAGAATACCGAACTTGATGAAGCCGGGCGAAAACATGCCCGCCCTCCTGAACTGCACCGAGGTGATGCTCGATAACGGGACCGACTTATCACCGCCCAGCCTAGAGCCAGCGGCAAAAAGCCCGGTCCGCTTGATGACGATATGGTGGTCGAACAGTTCGACCTCGCAGTTGATGCCACGCGCCTTCACCGATCACCCCCTTTATCGACGCGCCGCCCACGCGCACCATTACATACTATAGTTGATAACGAGCTTTCCGATGAGCCGGCAAGTGTCGGCACATGGACATGCGCAAACTGGTCGGGGAAAACTTCGCCAGAATCCGGCAGCAGCAAGGGCTGACTCAGGAGCAGGTGTCCGAGCGATCCGGCTTCAGCCAGCAGTACATCAGCGGCTTGGAGCAGGGTAAACGCAATCCCACGATCGTCACGCTCTATGAGCTGGCTCAGGCATTGGGCGTCACGCACTTGGATTTGGTCAGCCCGCAATCGTAGTGGATGAGCCACGGTCGGCGTCACGCTGGCCTCCATGCGACAATGTCGAAATCACTCTCGCCCCCCGGCCACGACTTCCAACGCCAGTTTGATGCTGGGAATGGACCGGATTCCTGGCCGTTGCGGAACCTGATCATAACCTGAGCTGCTGGCTCGACGGGGCACGGCCCGCCATCATGCTCGTGCCACATCTCAGTATTCCACCGAGAGCATGATCGTTAGCACGCGGCAGGTGACAGTTGGATCGGATGGATCGGGCGACCCGGTGTCCCAATCCACGCCGTAGTAGTCGATCTTCCAGAACGCCTCGTGATCGTCGATCAGAACGCGGCCGAAGTCGTGCTCACGGAACGGATCGTTGCGATGATCAAAGGAGCCGAAGTCTCGGACGGCAATGAGGATGCGAGCAACCGTTCCGACGGATAGCGACCGAATGCCCTCGGTGAGCATTACCCTGCCGCCCTCGTGGCGCTTACGCAGGCGATCATTCAGCTCGCGGATGCGCGCTGTTTTGCAGGCGTGACTCTTCGTCCCTGGAATCTCCATGGTCTTTGTTCCTTCGCGTTGTGTGGATGGCGCTGGAGCGCCGGCTATCCGCGTCGGCTCACAGCGATACGAGCAAGGGCCTTTGGCGGGATGCGGTAGAAACTCTCAGACCCCCGGCAGGACGTCTGTTTCAGGAAGCTCTGACCAGTGGAATCAAATAGGAAGACGCGAGTTGCCGTGATGCCTGCCGCGACGGTGAAATGGTCCACCCCTTTCGCCAGCCGGAGCAACACCGGCTTCCCCGCTGCCAAGCTCAATTCGATCCAAGCGAAAACCTGCTCAACAGTCGGAACGGCATCGAATGTCGGTCGCTCGACTTCAATGGTCATGGATGAACCGGACGCCCGCTCAGCCATGCATTTAGCGATCTGATGCCAGCGCCGCGTACCCATTCCCGCATAGACAGCTTCTGGACCACCGCTCTTGCCATGGAGAAACCGGACGCCTGCCTCGAACAGCCTCTTACTACCCGCTCTGCTGAGTGGTGCAGTGGCATGGAGCGCCAACCTGATGGCATTCAGGGGACTCAGAATCCCGCAGAGCAAGTCTAGCTCACCTTGCCGCAACGGCTCGATCTGATGGCGAGCGCCGATTTCCACTGCAGGAGGGCGAAGGGATGTCGAGGGTATCGTTGAGGTGATGCGACGTTTGCCGCTCACCCCCATCGCCTAAAAGCGCCCCAGTGGCTCAAAACCCAACCTTTTCATATGGTTATACTAGCGGAACGAACTGAAAAATCAAGCGGATCGCTATTTCTTCGGCATTTCGGCCGCTTTCGTAGCTTTTTCGAACACAGCTTCTAGATGGGCTGCCCAAGCCGTGAACGCGTCAATTTTCTCATCCAGCCAGTCGTGCCGCTGATAGACTGCGGCAACCCCTACCCGTGAGACGCCAACGTGGTTCAGGGCAGACTCTGTCACTTCAAATCGAATACCGAGCCGTTGAAAGTTGGTAGCCATCGTGCGTCGGAGATCGTGCAGGCGCCACGGGGCGAGAGGCTTCTTTGCGAGAACCTCTGCCCGCTTGTCGATCCGCTTCTTCCCGCGGGCATGAGCGGTGAATGGCCCTTTGCCGTTGGTCATGAACACTGCACCCGATCGAGGCCATTTTTCCCCTCGCGCCACGCGGTCTAGGACTTGGATCGCCAACTCGTTGAGCGGCACCACGTGCGCTACATTGTTCTTTGCTCGCTCCTTCGGCAGTCGCCACAGAGCCTCAGAGCGCTTGACCTCGGCCCAATCCATCTGGGTGACCTCCTCTCGGCGCTGACCAGTTGCCAGGAGCAGCCGAACGATCGGTCCGAAGAGCGAACCCGCATCGGCTGCTGCTGACCAGATGATGGCAATCTCCTCGTCGGTGAGCACGCGATCCCGTGCGGGTACGGGCGGAGGAACCTCCATCCCTTCGAACGGCGAGCGCTCTATATCGCCCCTGCCGACAGCCCAGCTGAAAAGGCGGCGAAGCACGGCGAACGCGTTACGCTTCAAGGCTGCCTGCTTTGGCGGAAGCCGGTCGAGGACATCGGTGATGTCACCTTTCCGAATCTGAGGCAGCGACTTCTTTTTGAGGTGGGGGACGACGTGATTTTTCAATGTCCCGCTCACGAGTTTCCGCCAGCCTTCGCCTTCGCAGCTATCGATGAATTTCTCTGCATAGGCAGGGAAGGCTAGATCCACCGCGATACGCCGCGCATCCGCAGCGGCCGCGACAGGATCAATTCCTTGTGCAACCACGCGCGCATACTGCTCGGCTCTCTCCCTGGCGTCGTTCGCATCCCAAGGGTTGCGATGTTCACCAATCGTGATGCGCCGCGTGGAGCCCTTTCGGCCGCCTAGCCTGAACTGATAAACGTAGGAGCGCTTACCTCCAGCAGACACCTTGACGCCGAACCCGCTGAGCTTCGTATCCCACAGGAACTCGTCTCGACCGGATGACGAAAGGCCGTCAACGACCGTTTGGGTGATCTTCCTAGCTTCCACCACGCCTCTCCAGCAAGCACGTAGTAAGCACATTACGTAGGAACGTGGGTGATCGCAAGGTGATGAGGAGGACGAAAACCCTATAAAATATGGGCGTATCTGGTGAAGATGCCGACTCTATCGACGCCTGTAACGAAAATACCATACCTCGTGCCCCTTGGCGCGGGCTTTGGCTTCGTAGCGGGTTTCGGGCCAGTCGTCGGGGCGGACGAGGAAGTCGGACGGGTGCTCGCCCAGCCATTCGAAGTCGGGCGACCGGCCCATCACCATCATCGCCCAGCGGACGTAGACCGGGTGATCGGTACCGAAGCGGAACTCGCCGCCCGGCTTCATCTTGCGCGCGATCAGGCCGATCGGACCGGCGTTCATGAAGCGGCGCTTGGCGTGGCGCGCCTTGGGCCAGGGATCGGGGTGCAGCAGCCAGGCGCGGTCGAGCGAAGCATCGGGCAGCCGTTCGAGCACCTCGATCGCGTCGCCCATGTGGATGCGGACATTGGCGAGGCCGAGCTCGTCGATCTTCATCAGCGCGCCGACCACGCCGTCGAGAAAGGGCTCGCAGCCGATGAAGCCGTGGCCCTGCCGCTGGCTCGCCTGCCACGCCATATGCTCGCCCTTGCCGAAGCCGATCTCCAGCTCGAGCGGACGCCCCTGCCCCTCGGCGTCGCCGAACAGTGTGGACGCGGTCAGCTCGCCCGCCTCGGGCACGGAGATTTCGGGCAACAGCCGCTCAACCAGCTCGGCCTGGCCCTGGCGCAGCTTGTGGCCCTGGCGCCGGCCATAGAGGCGGCGGATCGTCAAAGGATCGTTCATCGGGAAACCATCACTCGTCGACGCGGCTGATCTCGTAGACAGCGGCGGGCGGAAGGTTGCGGAGCGTGCTCGACAGGCGGCGGGCCTTCAGGCCGAGTCGGTCGAGCACCGGACGGCGGACCGGGCAGACCGGGCTGTAGCTGAACTGGTAGAAGCGGCCGCCGGGGCGCATCAGTCCGAAGCAGCCCGCCATGATCTTCATCTGCTGCCCGGCGTTCATGCTGAGAATCGGCAGGCCCGAGATCGTCGCTCCGGCGAGGTCGCCGTCGAACAGCGCACGGTGCCGCCGCACCCGCGCCGCATCGCCGCGCAGGATGCGGGCCTGGGGGAAACGGGTTTCGAGCAGCCGGGCGAAATCGGCTTCGTTCTCGACGAGGACGAGGTCAGACTGCTGGAGGCCGCGTTCGAGCAGCGCCTTGGTGAAGACGCCGGTGCCGGGGCCCAGCTCGATCACGGGGGCCATGTCGGGGGTGATCTCCGCAGTGATCAGCCGGGCGAGCGACGGACCCGACGGCGCCACCGCCGCGATGCCGAGCGGATCCTTCGCCCAGGCACGCAGGAAGGCCGCGAGATCAGACATGGGCGCTCCGCTCGACGTCACGCCGATGCCCCTAGGCCCATTTGCCGCCGGGTGGAAGCACCTGACCGTCGGGACATCACGAAAAGCAGTCCTGGCGCCCCGCACGGATTCGTCCGCGGAGCCCGTTCCCGGATCAGGCCAGAGCGGTCTTGAGCTTGTCGACCAGGTCGGTGCGCTCCCAGGGGAAATGATCGCCTTCGGCCTTGCGGCCGAAATGGCCATAGGCTGCGGTCTTGCGATAGATCGGCTTGTTGAGGCCGAGATGGGTGCGGATGCCGCGCGGCGTGAGGCCGCCCAGTTCCTTGATGCCCTGGATCGCCGCCTCGATCCTGTCGTCGGCGACGGTGCCGGTGCCATGGGTATCGACATAGAGCGACAGCGGCTCGGACACGCCGATCGCATAGGCGAGCTGGATCGTGCAGCGGCGGGCGAGGCCGGCCGCGACGATGTTCTTCGCCAGGTAGCGGGTGACATAGGCCGCCGAACGGTCGACTTTGGTCGGGTCCTTGCCCGAGAAAGCGCCGCCGCCATGCGGCGCCGCGCCGCCATAGGTGTCGACGATGATCTTGCGTCCGGTCAGGCCGGCGTCGCCGTCGGGCCCGCCGATCTCGAAGCTGCCGGTCGGGTTGATATGATAGACGGTCTGGTCGGAGAGGAGATGGGCCGGCAGCACGTCGGCCACCACCTTCTTCACATAGGCCTTGAGCTCGGCCTCCTTCGCGCCCTCGTCATAGCCCTTGCCGTGCTGGGTCGAGACGACGATCGCGGTGCAGGCGACCGGCTTGCCATTCTCGAAGCGCAGCGTGACCTGGCTCTTGGTGTCGGGCTCGAGGAAGGGGGCCGCGCCCGAATGCCGGTCGGCAGCCATCGTCTCGAGAATCTTGTGGCTATAATAGAGCGTCGCCGGCATCAGGTCGGGCGTCTCGTCGCAGGCGAAGCCGAACATGATGCCCTGGTCGCCGGCACCCTCGTCCTTGTTGCCGCTCGCGTCCACGCCCTGGGCGATGTGCGCCGACTGACCGTGCAGGTTGTTCTCGAAGCGGAAGGTCTGCCAGTGGAAGCCGTCCTGCTCATAGCCGATCGCCTTGACGGTCTCGCGCACCGTCCGCTCGATCTCCTCCTCCGCGCCCGGCGCCCAGGCGCCGTTCTCATACACGCCCTTGCAGCGGATCTCCCCCGCCAGCACGACGAGCTGGGTCGTCGTCAGCGTCTCGCACGCGATCCGCGCCTCCGGATCCTTCGACAGGAACAGGTCGACGATCGCATCGGAGATCTGGTCCGCAACCTTGTCCGGATGGCCTTCGGACACGCTTTCCGACGTGAAGAGATAATTGCTGCGCATGGGTATCGGTGAGCCTTCTTGAATGACCGCCGCCTGTTAGCCAACAAACGGACATAAGGATATAAAGACTTCGTTATATGTCCCTTAGCGGCGCTTGAAGGCGATGGCAATTCCGCCCGCGATCAGCAGCGCCGCGAACAGCAGCGGCAGCAGGTTGCCGAAGCGTGCGAACGGCGTCGCCGGGCGCGGCGGCGGCAGCGTCGCGTCGATCGCGCCGGCCGTGTGCCAGGCGAGGCTGTGGAGCAGCCGCCCGTCGGCATCGACCACCGCCGAGATGCCGGTCGGCGTCGATCGGATCACCGGAAGCCCCTCCTCCACCGCGCGCAGCCGCGCCTGGGCGAGGTGCTGCGGCGGGCCCCAGCGGCCGAACCAGGCGTCGTTGGAGGGGTTGAACAGGAAGTCGGGACGGTTGGCGGCATCGACGACCTGGCCCGAGAAGATGATCTCGTAGCAGATCTGGATGCCGGCCTTGCCGAAGCCCGGGACGGCGATCGTCGCCGGGCCGGGCCCCGACCAGAAATCGACGTCGCCGGGCACCAGCCGCGACAGGCCGATCGCCGACAGGATCGTGCGCGCCGGCAGATATTCGCCATAGGGAACGAGGTGCGCCTTGTCGTAGCGGCCGAGAATGTCGCCCCGCGCATCGAGCGCGAACAGGCTGTTGTGCGCGCCGACCAACTCGCCCGCCTTGTCGAAGAGCAGCGCGTCGCCGCCTAGCAGGACCTTGTCCTTCGGCCCCAGCAGGCCGGCGATCCGCGATCGCGCCGGAGGATCGAGCTCGAGGAAGTCGGCGGTCGCCGCCTCGGGCCAGAGGATCAGCCGCGGCTGCGGTCCGGGCTTGCCGCTCAGCTCGCTCAACCGGCGGAAATTGGCGAGCTGGAGCTTGGGGTCCCACTTCTCGTTCTGGTTGATGTTAGGCTGGACGACCACGATGCGCGGCCCGGCGCGCGGCGGCAGCGGGCGCAGCAACCAGGCCGACAGGATCTGCGCGAGCATGGCGACAAGGAGCGCCCAGCCGACCCGCTGCCAGCGCCGGCGCTTGGTGCCCGGCAGGAAAGCGAACAGCCAGATGCCCGACAGCAGCACGATCCAACCCGACAAGCCGTAGGTGCCGACCAGCCGGGTGAGGCCGATCCAGGCCGGCTCGGCGCTGGTCGGCGCGACCATCACGGCGCCGAGCGGGTTCCACGCGAAACCGGTGAAGGCGATGCTGCGCAGATATTCGGCGACGATCCAGCAGCCGGCGAATAGCGGGACGAAGGCGAAGGGGCTGGGCGCCGCGACCGGCGGTGCCGCCGCCTGGGGCTCCATCCCTGCGGGGATCAGCCCCTTGAGCTTGCTGAGCCGTTGGTCGCGCTCGATCCGGCTGCGCCGCGCCTCCGCCAGCCCCGGCAACCGGTTGAGCGCCCAGGCGCCGAGCCCGGCGAGCATCGGGAACAGCGCGAGGTAGAGCGCAAGCAGGAACACGGCGATGCCGCCCAGCCAGTGCGGCATCGCGTCCTGGAAGGTGAAGGCGGTGGCGATCCAGTTGTTCCCGAAGGTGAAGTGGCCGACGCCGAAGCACCAGCCACGCCACGCCGCGTCTCGCGCGCGTGTTGCGGCGAGCAACAGCCCCATCAGCCCCGCCATGCACAGCAGCGTGACGAACCACCAGTTGAGCGGCGCGAAACCAAGCGCCGAGACGAGTCCCAGGCCGAATGCGATCGCCGGGTATTTGAACGGGATAAGTCTGCGCATCACCCAGCTTGAACCATAGGGACGGTCCCCCATATCGCGACCGCCGCACCGCCGGGAAGAGGCGCGTTCGCCGATCGGCGAAAAAATGCCTGAGGGGCCCGCTTGACAGCCCATGGGGCGCTGCACATATGCCTGCTGGCACTCGCCTTCAGTGAGTGCTAAAAGTTTCCAACCTGAGGGATTCGGCGGGCCGGCCCGGCCCTTGCCGAAAGATTGCTAGGAAAGGGTGAAGCGCATGAGTTTCCGTCCGCTGCACGATCGCGTGCTCGTCCGCCGCGTCGAGGCCGAGGAGAAGACCGCCGGTGGGATCATCATCCCCGACAGCGCCAAGGAAAAGCCGCAGGAAGGCGAAGTCGTCGCCGTCGGTGGCGGCGCCAAGGCCGAGGACGGCAAGGTCACGCCGCTCGACGTCAAGGCCGGCGACAAGATCCTGTTCGGCAAATGGTCGGGCACCGAGGTCAAGATCAACGGTGAAGACCTGCTGATCATGAAGGAATCCGACATCCTGGGCATTGTTGGCTGACACCAACGGCTCGGATCATCGACCAAGCCACCAAGCATGTTCCGATCCCGGCGACCGCCGGGATAACGCGATAGAGAGAAGGAATTACGAACATGGCAGCGAAAGACGTCAAGTTTTCGCGCGACGCCCGTGAGCGCATCCTGCGCGGCGTCGACATCCTCGCCGACGCGGTGAAGGTCACGCTGGGCCCGAAGGGCCGCAACGTCGTCATCGACAAGTCGTTCGGCGCCCCGCGCATCACCAAGGACGGCGTCACCGTCGCCAAGGAAATCGAACTGAAGGACAAGTTCGAGAATATCGGCGCGCAGCTCGTCCGCGAAGTCGCCTCGAAGACCAACGACCTGGCCGGCGACGGCACCACCACCGCCACCGTGCTCGCCCAGGCGATCGTCCGCGAGGGCCTCAAGTCGGTCGCGGCCGGCATGAACCCGATGGACCTGAAGCGCGGCATCGACCTCGCGGTCGGCAAGGTCGTCGAGAACCTCAAGGCCCGCTCGAAGCCGGTCGCCGGTTCGAACGAGGTCGCCCAGGTCGGCATCATCTCGGCCAATGGCGACAAGGAAGTCGGCGAGAAGATCGCGGAAGCGATGGACAAGGTCGGCAAGGAAGGCGTGATCACCGTCGAGGAGGCCAAGGGCCTCGAGTTCGAGCTCGACGTCGTCGAGGGCATGCAGTTCGACCGCGGCTACCTCTCGCCCTACTTCATCACCAACCCGGAGAAGATGCAGGTCGAGCTGACCGACCCGTACATCCTCATCCATGAGAAGAAGCTGTCGAACCTGCAGTCGATCCTGCCGATCCTCGAGGCGGTCGTGCAGTCGGGCCGTCCGCTGCTGATCATCGCCGAGGACATCGAGGGCGAGGCTCTGGCCACCCTGGTCGTCAACAAGCTGCGTGGCGGCCTGAAGGTCGCGGCCGTCAAGGCGCCGGGCTTCGGCGATCGCCGCAAGGCGATGCTCGAGGACATCGCGATCCTGACCAACGGCGAGCTGATCTCCGAGGACCTCGGCATCAAGCTCGAGAACGTCACCATCGGCATGCTCGGCACCGCCAAGCGCGTCACGATCGACAAGGACAACACCACCATCGTCGATGGCGCCGGTGCGGCCGATGCGATCAAGGGCCGCGTCGAGGCGATCCGCAAGCAGATCGAGATCACCACGTCCGACTATGACCGCGAGAAGCTCCAGGAGCGCCTGGCCAAGCTCGCCGGCGGCGTCGCCGTCATCAAGGTCGGCGGTGCGACCGAGGTCGAGGTGAAGGAGCGCAAGGACCGCGTCGACGACGCGCTGCACGCGACCCGCGCGGCCGTCGAGGAGGGCATCGTCCCCGGTGGCGGTACCGCCCTCCTCTATGCGACCAAGGCGCTCGACGGCCTCAAGGGCGCGAACGACGACCAGACCCGCGGCATCGACATCATCCGTCGCGCCATCTCGGCTCCGGTCAAGCAGATCGCCCAGAACGCCGGTCAGGACGGCGCGGTCGTCGCCGGCAACCTGCTGCGCGAGAATGACGAGACCAAGGGCTTCAACGCCGCGACCGACACCTATGAGAACCTCGTCGCCGCCGGCGTGATCGACCCGACCAAGGTCGTCCGCACCGCGCTGCAGGACGCGGCCTCGGTCGCCGGTCTGCTCATCACCACCGAGGCGACGATCGCCGAGCTGCCCGAGGACAAGGCCCCGGCCATGCCCGGCGGCGGCATGGGTGGTATGGGCGGCATGGGCGGCATGGACTTCTAAGCGAGCGATCGCAGAAGTCCGGTCGACCATCCGGTCATCGGAAATGGGAAGGGCCCGGGGAGCGATCCCCGGGCCCTTTCGCTTTGCGCCTACCCCTTGGCGCGCACCGGCGGCAGCGCGTTGCAGATGTCGATTGCTCCGGCGGGGCGGATGAAGAAGTCGTCCTTGCGATTGGCGCGCGCGGTCAGCCAGTCGGCGAAACTCTGCGAATCGGCGCGCATCAGTTCGAACGCCGGGCGTTCGGCAGCGGGCATATCCGATGCGAGGCGCGCGGCGACGATCGCCGGGCGCGGCGTTCCCTCCCGGTAGAAGCCGAGCGCCTCGGTGCCGCGCGGCAGCGCGCTCAGAGCCTCCATCCCCGACAGCACCCGCCCGACCAGCGCGATGTTGCGATCGAGATGGCGCGGGCCATGGCCGATCACCGCGTAAAGCTCCGCTCCGGTGCCGGTATCGGGGGCGAGGTTGCGCCCCGCCCCGACCATGCCATAGCAGTGCGGCAGCCAGGCGAACGTCCCGTCGCTCGCCACCGGCCAGCCGCCGGCATGCCCCACCCGTTCGGCATAGGCGTCGCGATAGGGCATTGTCCGGAAGCCGAGCCCTTTCAGGTCGCGCGCATATTCGGCGGGCGGGCTGGCGACGATGCCGTCGGGCAGCGGCTTCTTCTCGGTCGCGTCGCCCCATTGGACGACATAATTGTCCTGCACGCGGTTGACGGTGATGCCGGCGAACCAGCCGCTGCGCACCAGCCGCCGGATATTGGCGACATGGACCGGCGCGAAGCCGGGCGCGAGCGCGATGACGACGCGCTGGCCGCCCTCGAGATCGACGACGAGCAGATCTTCGGGCGGGACCGCCACCCAGGCGTCGGCGGGCGCCGCCGCGACGATGTCGGTCGAGGAGAGCGGCCGGGCCGGCGGGCTCGATGCGCCGAGCGGCGCCCCGGCGAACAGCAGGGCGGCGAGCGGCGGGAGGGCGAAGCGGAGAGGGTTGTCCATGCACGCATGATACATGCTCCCGCGCCTTGCGGAACCCGTCGCCACCCGCTAGGGAACCGGCCTTCCAGCGCATGCGGAGCGGTGGCCGAGTGGTCGAAGGCGCTCGCCTGGAAAGTGAGTATACGGCAAAACCGTATCGAGGGTTCGAATCCCTCCCGCTCCGCCACGGACCATTCCACAGGGGTCCGCAAACCACCACTGGTTTCGACTTTTCTCTCCTGATTGTTCGCCCATGTGCTTGGGGACAAGGTGGAGAGCGCCTGCGACCACGCGGCCTATGTGTCGCGCCGAAGAGAACGCGCGAAGGTCTGGGCCGATAGCTCAGCCTGATCCTTTGTTCTGGTCGATCGGCCGGTGAAGGAAATCGGTCTGCGCTCGCGACGAAGACCGCCGTCGCGCACCGAGCCAGGCTTGCGTTCCCGGTTCAGCCGCCTTGGAACCGCACGAACCCCTTGCGGACCAAGCCGGTGCGGTGTCGTCGCATACGCGCCGTCCAGGGCGTATTGGCGGCCTCCTTCCAGGTTTCGCCCGCAACGACCGCCAATTCGCTGAGATGATAGCTTGCGAGATAGCGCGGCGAATCCGTTTCGCTGCGGAACCGCCGCGCCATCATCACCCCGTCGACCGCCGCCATGCGCGGCAGATGTTCGGTGTCGTACCAATCGTTGAACTCATCCTCATGCGCAGCATCGATGTCCATGAGGTTGAGCAGCAGACCGCCCGCCCCCGTGGGAGCGACCGCCCCACCCGGCCCGATCTCCACGCCCGTCCATAGCCAGCCGGAGCCGTCGTCCGGCAACCGCAGCGGCGAAACGGCATCGCAGAGCAGCAGGCGCCCCGCAGAGGTGGAGACGGGATTGGTCAGATCCTTCTCGATCCACCCCACCGCGCTCAACAGGGCTGCGTCGTCGGGAGGGGCCGGCGGCCCCCGCCTCTCCTCCTCCGCCATCCGCAGCGTGAAGGCGAGCCATCGGAGGCCTGCCTCCTTCATGCGGGGAAAGCGCGGGTATAGAGCTTGCGGCAATTGCCTTCGTAAATCTTGGCGCGATCCTCGTCGTTCAGCCATTCGATGCCGTCGATGACCCGCTTGAGGTCGTCGAGTTCGTGCCCCCACTCCGGATTGAATACGGACGCGGTGCCGGGCCGCTCGGTGCCGAACAGGCAGTTCTCGGGGCCACAGATCCGGAACAGCAGCTCGAGCCCTTCGACCGAATAGACACAGGTGTCGAAATAGAGCTGCTTCAGCTTCGCGTCGAAATCCTGGTTGCGTCGGATATGGCCCGCCCGGAAACGACCGATCTGGTAGGGGATCGCGCCGCCGCCGTGCGAGATGATCATCTTCAGCTTGGGAAAGTCCTGGAACACGCGGGAGCTCAACAGCGACATGATCGCGATGCTGCCCTCGTTGATGAATTTCAACGTATAGGATTCACGCGGATGACAGCAGCCGGCCGAATGGACCAGCACCGGAATGTCGAGTTCGCAGATCTTCTCGTAGAGCGGATACCAGAATTCGTCGCCCAGCCCCGGCGGCGGCGGGCCGTCGCCTTCCATCGGATCGGGGTTGAGAAGACAGCCGACGAAGCCGAGTTCGGTAACTGCGCGCTCGAGCTCCTCGATGCAGGCGGCGGGGCTGCTGTCGCGGAACTGCGGCAGTCCGGCGATCCCGCGGAAACGGTCGGGCGCCGTGCGGACATGGGCATGGATGAGGTCGTTGTTGTAGCGAGCCCAGGTGAGCGGCACGCTCGCCGGGGCGAGCGAGTGCATCTGCAGATAGGGACGCGGCGACAGGAACTGCATGTCGGTGCCCACCTCATCCATCTGCTTCAGCAGGCCCCGTACCGTCTTATGGATCACCTCATCGGGGGGAAGCTTCGCCAGCGACCTGGGATTGTTCCGGCTGCCCGTGAGGGTCGCCATGTGCCGGTAGGAGATATCGTCGAGGACGACATGGGCGTGGGAATCGATGATCATGATGCCTCCTTGGCGACGGCGAGCACTTCGAGCTGGACGAGGACGGCGCCGCGCAGGTCCATCACCTGCACGTGACGGGCGGGCCGTCGGGCCGGATCGGGATAATGGGCGAGCCAGACCGGGTTGATCGCGTTCCGGTCCTCCTCGCGCTTGACGTAGATGGTGAAGCGGACGACGTCGCCGAGGTCCATGTCCGCTTCGGCGAGGACGAGGCCGAGATTGCGGAAGCAGTTCGCCACCTGTCCTGCGGCATCCTCCGGCATCCTGCCGGTATCGGCATCGCGGCCCATGATGCCCGAGGTCGCCAGGATCGGCCCGACGCGGCACGCGAGCGGGATCGGCGCGCTATGACCGATCTTGTCGACATGGATGCTCTTCTGACGCAAGACGCCCTCCCTCAATGCCACTCGGCGAAGGCGACGCCGGTCCCGGTGCCTGCCGCGGTACGGTAGCAGGGCAGATATTCGTGCCACTGCATCTGCAGATGCTCGACCGCACCCGCAGCGCAGATCCAGTTGCGGATTTCCGAGCTTCCCGAATTGATTCTCGTGCGGTCGATCCCGCACAAGGCGTCGGGGTCCTTCCGGCGCATCGCCTCGATCAGGCCCCGGTCGAGATCCTCGTCGACGACGAAATGGCTGAGCCCGCCCGACGCGATGATGCCGACCCGCTTGTCCTCCGGATAGCTCTCCACCGCCGTACGGATCGCCCTGCCCAGCGCATAGCAGCGGCGCGGCGTCGGCTGGTTGGGCGGATAATAGGTGTTCAGCGCGACCGGCACGATCGGGATGTCGGCCCCCGAGACCTGCTTGTGGATGAAGCCGAAGGCATGCCCCTCGCCTTCGCCATCGGGCAGGCGATCCGATGTCGAGATGTCGAATTCCTGTTCGACCAGGGCGGCAATCAGATGGCGGGCGAGCCCCGCGTCGACGGGATAGTCGCGCATCCCCTCGGCCTCATAATAGCCGCCGCGGGCGCGCTGGAACCAGGCCACCCTGTTCGGCTTGACGAGGTGCCGCGGCACATTACGGATCGTGCTGCCGTAGTAGACGAGGATGCTGGGCAGATTGTCCTCATGATAGAGTTCCTTCTGGTCGTCGCCGACGACGATCAGCGCATCGAGCTGCGCATCCCTGATCGCCGCGCGGACGCGATCGAGCCCAGCCTGCGAGGCGACGAACCGCCGGTCGAGAGCATCCGGGGCGATCAGCTCCGCGACGCCGGCCGGGGCCGAACGGAGCAGTTCGTCGAAGGTTGCCGGTCTGCCGCTCGTGTCGAGGAAACTGCCCATTGCGTCGCGCTCGACGAACTTGCCCCAGTCCTCGATCTCCATGTTGAGCATGGGCGTGTGCGAAACGCCGAAGCCGTGCGTCAGTCGTGCCATCCGAGATCCTCATCCTGTCGCCGCGAGGCGAGTGCGCCCTTCATTTCGCAGCCAGCGCGTCCGGCATCGGACCATCCAAGGACGGCCGGGCGCGCAGCGTCAACAGCATCATGAACGGGATCGACGCGAAAGCGGCGAAGACCAGATAGGATGCCGAGAGCGGCAGGCCGGCGCCGATCATCAGCCCCCCGAGCATCGGCCCGAACGCCGCGCCGAACCGCCCGAACCCCACGACCGCCCCGACACCCGTGCTGCGGACGAGCGCCGGATATTGGCGCGAGGTGACGATCATCAGGCCGCTGAACCCGCCGAGCGTGAAGAAGCTGATCAACGTCGCCGCCGCGAACATGCCAAACGCATTGGGCGCGATCAGTCCGAAACCGGCCAGCGAGATTGCCGCCCCCAGGAAATAGAAGGCGGTGAGCCGAACGGTGTCGGTGCGGCTCGAAAGGACCCCCATGCTGAGATTGCCGGCGATCGCCCCCGTGCCGGTGAACACCCCGCTGGAGATCGCCAGATGCGCGGCCACGCCCGCATCGGCAAGAACATGCGGCGTCCAGTTCAGATGATAATAGCTGACCACCGTATAGCCCATCGAGGCCGCCCAGAGCAGCAGCGAGGGCCGCCGCAAGGGCGGCCTCAGCAGGCTCGGCAAGCCGCCGCCCCGCTTCACCTTCTCGCTAGGCGACGGCAGCACCGACAGCGGCGCACGGCCGATCCTGGCGAAAATGCGGTTGATGCGCGCCAGTGCGTTGCGCGGGTGCGATTCCATCAGGAATTCGACCGACTCGGGCAAGAGGAACAAGCTGACCGCGAAGATCAGCAGGTTCACCGATCCGCCGACGATGAAGAAGGAGCGCCACCCATAATCGTCAGCGAGCGAAGCCGCGACGATTCCCATCAGGCTGGCCCCCAGCGCGAAACCGATATGAAAGACCGCTATGAAGAAATTGCCCCATCGGCGGTTGGTATATTCGACGATGATCACGGTCAGGCTCGCCAGCAGCGTACCCAGGCCTATTCCGGTCAGTAGACGGACCGCGGCCAGCATCGGCACCGTGTCAGCGACACCGGTGAGCAGCATGCAGATGGTGATGCCGCCGAAGGCGGAAAGAATGATCACCCGCCGGCCGACCCTGTCGGCGAGGGGAGCCAGACCGAATGCGCCGATCGCCATGCCGACCGGCGCCGCGGCGAAGACCATCCCGAGGACCTCCGGGGTGATCTGCCACTGCCGCGCGATCAACGGGGCGGCATAAGCCATCACGATGACGTCGGCGCCATCCGCCATGTTGATCACGCAACACAGCAGGACGACCGCGAACTGGAACGGCGTCATCGGAGCGTCCGCCATCGCCTTGGGAGCATCCTGATCCACGCGCGCCGCCTTTCGCCTCTTTATAAAAATACGTAATTATGACTTATTAGTTTTTACTAGCAGTGCGATCTGCGCTGTGCAACCCGCCCCAGGGCTAGATTTTTCCCCAGCAAGTCCTTGGCAAACCCTTCGCCAGGCGGCAGGATAGCTGCTACCAAAAATCTAGCTGATTGATTGATTCATCACGAGAGAGGGCGGATGCAGGACCATGGCGAGCGATCGAATCCATCACGGCGAGACCTTCTCCTGGGCGGCGCGGCGCTGATGGCCGGAACGCTCGCATCGAGCGACGCCGTCGCACGGGCTGCCGGTCCGCGCATCATCAAGACGCTCACCTTCATGGCCCGCAAACCGGGCACGACCCATGCCGAGTTCATGCGCTACTGGCTGGACGTCCATGCCCCGATGGCGCTGCGCGTGCCGGGCATGCGAGGGATGATCTGCAACGAGGTGACGCTGGTCTCCACCGCTTCGGCGCACCTGCCGGGCGGGCCGCGGATCGAGATCGACGGCATTGCCGAATCCTGGAAGGAGGAGACAAGCTCGCTCCAGAATCCGGCCGCTCCCGAGGCCGCCAAGGCATGGTATGCCGACGGCCCATTGTTCGTCGGGCAGATCAAGGGCTTCCGCGTCAGCGAGAATGTCTTCGTACCTCCGAAGCGGGGCGGCGATGGATTGATCGCGCTGCTCAAGCGCAAGCCCGGACAGAGCCACGCCCAGTTTGCCAAGCATTGGCTCGAGGTGCATGGACCGATGGCGCGGGACGTGCCGGAAGTGTCGGGCCTCATCCTCAACGAGGTAATCGCGGAAGCGCGGCGCGGCGACATAGCACCACTGGCCGGGTTCGGCGAGATCGACGGCATCGCGCAGTCCTTTCGCGAGGATATGGACGCACCACCCTCTCCGCAGCGCGAGCGCTGGTACGCCGACGGCAAGGCCAGCATCGGCGAAGCGATCGGCTACCGCACCCGCGAACATGTGATCATCCAACCAAGCTGAAACGCTGCCAGTCAGGACGCACGATGACCCAAACCCTTCTCGACCGCCTGGGCAGGCTCGATGCCTGCTGCATATCCGACGCCGCCGACCAACTCGGGCTTCCTCCCGCCGTCACCGGGATCGGCTGGCAATCCGTCCGACGCCGCATTGCCGGGCGCGTGACGACGGTAACGTTGGCGCCGGGCACCCCACCCAATGGATCGCATCGCCATCTCTGCACCTCCGCCATCGAGCGCGCGGGGCCAGGCGACATCGTCGTCGTCGAACAGCGCACGGGCGTCGACGCCGCCGGCTGGGGCGGGATTCTTTCCAACGCGGCGCAGATGCGCGGGCTGGCCGGCGTGATCGTGGAAGGGCCGGCCCGCGACATCGACGAAGCCGCGGAACTCGGCTTTCCGGTCTACAGCCGATCGACCACCTGTCGGACGGCGCGCGGCCGCATCTTCGAGATCGCATCGGGCGAGCCGGTGACGGTCGGCGACACCCTGGTCAGCGACGGCGACTATGTGGTCGCCGACAGCAGCGGCGTCGTCTTCGTACCCACTGCGCGAATCGAGGAGCTGCTTGCCGCCGCCGAAAGGATATCAGCCCGCGAGGCGGCGATGACCGAGGCGGTGCGCGCGGGCGAGCCGGTCGGCCAGGTGATGGGCGCGCGCTACGAGAACATGCTCAGCGAGACGGAGGCGGCGCAATGAGCGACGACAATCTCGATCGCGCCGGCCGGCTCGACACCGCGACGCTGAGCGACGCGATGGACAAGCTCGGCATCGGCGGCCAATGCCTCGGCATCAAGCCGCTCGACCCCGCCTTCCGCCTGCTGGGCCGCGCCGTCACCTTCCAATATGCGGCCGCCGCCAGTCCGGCCGGCAGTGTCGGCGACTATATCGACGACGTCCCGCCCGGCAGCGTCGTGGTGCTCGACAATGGCGGGCGGGAGGATGCGACCGTCTGGGGCGATATCCTCACCTCGGTAGCGCACCGTCGCGGCATAGCCGGTACATTGATCGACGGGGCCTGCCGCGACACCGACCTCGCCCGCTCGCTCGGCTATCCGGTGTTCAGCCGGAGCTATTCGATGCGGACCGGCAAGGATCGCGTGCAGTTGGAAACCAGCGACACGGTGGTGACGATCGGCGACGCCCGCGTCGCCCCCGGCGACATCGTCCGCGGTGATGCCGACGGCGCCGTCGTGCTGCCCCGTTCCCATGAGGATGCGATCCTCGCCGCCGCCGAGGAGATCGAACGGGCCGAAGCCTCGATCAGGACCGCGCTCGATCAGGGCATGCGGCTCGACGAGGCACGCAAGCAGTTGAACTATCACCAGCTACAGCGCCGGAACGCGGACTAGGCGGTCCGCGATCCGATTGCATCGGATCGATCGCTCCGGCTATTTGCCTTGCCTTGATTTCCGAGCCCGCCTGGTTCGTTCGTCAGGCGCGGCCCGCCTCGCGGCGAATCTCCTCGTCATGCTCGCCCAGCAGCGGCGGCGCGCGATCATAGACGATCCGCGCATTGTCGAAACGCAGCGGGCTGGCGACCATCGGCAGGCTGCCGGCCACCGGATGATCGAGCCGCACCAGCATCTCGCGATGGACGACCTGGGGGTCGGCGAAGGCGTCGGCCGCCGTGTTGATGGGGGCGCAGGGGACCCCGGCGGCCTCCAGACGTGCGACCCACACCGCCATCTCCTCGCAGGCGAGCGCGGCGATGATCTGGGGCAGGAGCCGCGCCTGGTTGCGCACCCGGCCACCATTGGTGGCGAAGTCGGGATCCGCCGCCAGATCCGGGCGACCGATGGCTCCGCAGAATTTGGCATATTGACCGTCGTTGCCGACCACCACCACGACATGGCCATCCCGGCAGGGGAACACGTCCTGCGGCTGGATGTTCGGATGCTTGTTGCCGGCGCGACGCGGGACGTTGCCCGACACCAGAAAGTTCATCGCCTGGTTCGCCAGCGAACCCACCATCACGTCGAGCATGGCCAGGTCGATATACTCGCCCTCCCCCGTCTCCGCCCGGCGTGCGAGCGCGGCGAGCACCCCGATCGCCGCATACATGCCCGTCATCAGATCGACGACGGGAACGCCGACCTTCTGCGGCCCCGCGCCGGGATGACCATCGGCCTCGCCGGTGACGCTCATCAACCCGCCCATCGCCTGGATCATGAAATCATAGGCGGCCTGCCCGGCGCGCGGGCCACTCTGCCCGAAGCCGGTGATCGAGCAATAGATGATGTCGGGCCGGATGGCCGCCAGATCCGCATAGCCCAGGCCCCACTTGGCAAGACTGCCCGTCTTGTAGTTCTCGAGCACGATGTCCGAATTCCGGGCCAACGACCGCACCAGCGCCTGCCCATCGGGATCGGCCAGATCCGCCTGCACCGACCGCTTGCCGCGATTGGCTGCCAGGAAATAGCCAGCGTCGCCGCGCTCCCCGTCCTCGCCCGTCAGGAAAGGAGGCCCCCATTGCCGGGTATCGTCGCCGACGCCGGGCCTCTCGACCTTGATCACGTCGGCACCGAGATCGGCCAAGATCTGCCCGGCGAAAGGGCCGGCCAGCACCCGGCTGAGGTCGAGGACACGGATATGGCTGAGAGGTCCGGGCACGGTCTTGATCCTGGCTGGAGGAAAGGTTTCAATCGAGCGTGAGGCGCGTCGCCCGGGCCGAGGGGTGATCCTCGAACCTCCGGTACCACGCGGCGAGGCCGTTTCGTCCGTGCCGCCACTCCATGTCCGGGAAACGAAGGTCGAGATAGGCGAGCGCCGACCCGGTGGCGATGTGGCCCAGGTCGAACGCGCCCGCGAAGGTGCGCGCATCGACGTCCAGCCGGTCGAGCGCGGCGGATGCCTTGATCGCATAGGCCGCGTGGATCTCCGCGCTCTGCTCGGCCGCCGGGCGTATCCGCTCCTGGCGCCACAGGAGGATGGCATCGAGCATGGCATCGGCAAAGGCCTGCCGGCGCAGCACATCGAATCGTTGGCGCCCTGCGGACGGCAGCAGGTCCGGCCGCGGCCGGAGGGTAAGCAGATAATCGCAAATCAGGGGAGAATCGAACAGCAGCGTCTCGTCCGAGAGACGCAGGGCAGGTATCGTGCCGAGTGGGTTCTGCTGCATATAGGCGACGTTCGGCCTTCGCCGGTCGACCGGGGTGCGTATCTTTTCGACCTGCCCGGCAAGTCCACATTCGATCAGCACGATCATCACCTTCCGGACGAAGGGCGACTTCGGCGACCAGTGCAATGCGACCGGCAGGGCGAGCGAATCGCCGGCAAGGCTGCGACCTGCGCTCGACGCGTCGGGAAAATATGATGCGGAGGACAAGCGAGGCCCCATCGTACGGGAAGATCAACAATATGGAAACTAGACCAGCTTAAGCTAATGTTCCATAGGAATAAACTAAGATGTAATATCTTCGACCAGCCCGCCTGCCCGACAAGTGGAGGCCGCCAGTGGGAGCGACTTGGAATGGAACCCACTTTGCCTTACGTCAGGATCATGAGCTCGCAGCCACTCACTGAATCGCGTCCCCTGGACGATGACGCCACCGGGATGCCCCGCTATCTTCAGCTGAGCACATTGTTTCGGCGGATGATCGAGTCCGGGCAATGGCAGACCGACAGCCAGATTCCGACGGTCGAGGAACTGGCTGCGGAATATGGCGTGGCGCGCGCAACCGTCCGACAGGCACTGGGCCGGCTCGACAATGAGGGGCTGATCGCGCGCTACCGCGCAAAGGGCACTTTCGTGACCTATAGGCCCCAGGAACAGCTATGGTGCGAGGTGGAGACCGACTGGTCGGGCCTGCTTCGATCGCGCCCCGGCGCCACGATCGAGCTGCTGTCGGAGGAGAGCGGACTGCAGCCGCCCGTCTTCCTCAATGCAACCGGCGAGCGGGCGCGCAGCTATCGCCGGTTCAAGCGCCGGCATTCGCGCGACGGCAAGCCCTTTCTCGTCGCCTACACCTATCTCGACGAAGCGCTGTACAAGCGCGTCAAGCGCGAGGACCTGGAGACGAAGACCGCGCTGAGCCTGCTGAGCGGTATCCGCGGCGTCAAGCTCGAGGACGTGCGCCAGACGCTGACGATCGGCGCCGCCGACGTAGTGACGGCCAAGGAACTGGGGGTCCCGCTCAACGCTCCCGTCGCCTACGTCCACCGGTCGGCGGTCGACGGCAGCGGCAAGCTCGTCATGGTCTCCGACGGGACCTATCGCGGCGACATCGTCCGCCTCGACATCAAGCTGAAGTAAAGCAGGTCCGTCACTCCGGAATCGAATGGCCTCGACAAAGGTCATAAAGATGCCCTATATGTCTTTTGCCGATCGGGGCGAAGCCTCGATCATGGCGCGAGACAGCCGCGCACCGCAGGGATGTGCGAAGGGTGGAGAGCTGGGTGCCACGAATTCCGTTTCCCGAAGTCGAAACCATGACGCCTGCCCAGTTCCAGGTCTACCAGGATGTCGTCAACGGTCCCCGCGGCCTGATGGTCGGACCGTTGCGCGCCGCGCTTCACAATGCCGAGCTCGCCGACAAATGGCAGCAGTTCGGACAGTTGCTGCGCTACCGGACTTCGCTTCCTCCGCGGCACAGCGAACTGGCGATCCTCGTCACCGCGCGCGCCTGGGATTGTCCTTTCGAATGGATTCAGCATGAACCGGTCGCCCGATCCAACGGCCTTTCCGACGGGATCATCGAAGCGATCCGGTGCAATCTTCGCCCCTCTTTCGAAAGGCGGGACGACGAGATCATCTACACCTATGCCAAGGAGCTGCACGACCGGCATGGTGTCAGCGACGCCGTTTACGATGATGCCTTGTCGCTGATCGGTACCGTCGGCGTCGTCGAGCTGACCGCCCTGATCGGCTATTATACGCTGGTCGCGATGACACTGAACGCCCATGCGTTCGATCTTCCGGCGGGATCGGCCCATCCGTTTCGAGAGGCTGCGGAATGACCAGTATCAGGATAGAGCGATCGGGCGCCGTCGCCCGGGTCACCATGGATCGCCCGCCGGTGAATGCGCTGACGCTGGCCGACTATGAGGCGCTCACCGAAGCCTTCGAGGAAATCGGCGGCGATCCGACGATCAACTGCGTGGTGTTCACCGGGGCGGGAAGCAAGGCCTTCTGCGCCGGCAAGGACCTGCATGAATTCGTGTCGGCCAGGCTCGAGGACGACGAGGCGAATGCTGTCATCATCCGCCGCACCTTTGCCACGATCCGTCACTGCCCAGTTCCCGTGATCGCCGCCATCAACGGCCCGGCGCTTGGCGCCGGCTGCGTCCTTGCAGCCGTGTCGGATATCCGGCTGTCGGTGCCGACGGCCACCTTCGGCCTGCCCGAGATCAACATCGGCCGCTGCGGCGGCACCGCGCATGTCGGCCGGCTGGTCAAGCAGGGGATGCTGCGACGGATGGTCTTCACGGGACGGCCCATAAAGGCGCCGATGGCGCTGGTGACGGGGCTCGTCGACGAGCTGGTCGATCCGGCCAAGCTTCTCGACACCGCCCATGCCCTCGCAGACGATATCGCGCAGAAAGCGCCTCTGGGCCTGCGCCTGGGCAAGGAGTCGATGAACGCGGCGGAATTCCTGCCGGTCGACGAGGGCTATGCCCTCGAACAGACCTACAGCACCAAGCTTATGGCGACGGAGGACGCTCGCGAAGCCGTCCGTGCCGTCGTCGAAAAACGGGCACCTGTCTTCCGGGGACGCTGATGCTTACGCACGAACAGAACGAACTGCTCACCCGGGTAGGCCCGGGAACGCCGATGGGAACGCTCCTGCGCCAATACTGGCTGCCGATCGCGGCCGAGAGCGAGCTGGACGACCGGGCCGTCAAGCCCGTCCGCCTGCTCGGCGAGAATCTGGTGTTGTACAAGGACCTGGGCGGCCATATCGGCCTGATCGACCGGCACTGCCCGCACCGCCGCGCCGACATGTCCTTCGGTTTCGTGGAGGATTGCGGCCTGCGCTGCAACTATCACGGTTGGCTGTTCGATGCCGACGGCCGCACCGTCGAACAGCCCTATGAAGATGTCGCGCTGGGCAACGCGCAGGTTCGCGACAAGGTTCGCACGAAGGCCTATCCGGTCCGCGCGACGGGAGGCCTGCTCTGGGCTTTCCTGGGAACCGGCGAGCCGCCGATCCTGCCGCAATATGAGGCCTTCTCCTGGCCCAACGGCTTCAAGCAGATCATCATCTCGGAGGTGCCGTGCAACTGGGCTCAGTGCCAGGAGAATTCGATCGATCCGGTGCATTTCGAATGGATGCACTCGAACTGGAGCATAAGGCTCAAGGGTCAGCGCGGCCCCTATGCTCCCCGCCACGTCAAGATCGACTTCGAGGAATTCGAGCATGGCTTCCTCTACAAGCGTATCCGGGAGGATACCGACGAGAAGCATGACCTGTGGACCGTCGGCCGGGTGACGCTCTGGCCGATCGGCGTCTTCCTCGGGGATCATTTCGAATGGCGCGTGCCGATCGACGATGAGAACACGCTGAGCATAGCCTGGTCATTCCAGCGCGTGCCGCTGGAGAGCGAGCCCTATGTCCAGGAACGCATCCCCTATTGGTATGGCCCGACCCGCGACGCCGATGGCGAGTGGATCTCCAGCCATGTCATGAACCAGGATTTCGTCGCCTGGATCGGCCAGGGCACGATTGCCGACCGTACCAAGGAACATCTCGGGCGGAGCGATCTGGGCGTCGGGCTGATGCGACGCCAATTGTTCGCCGACGTCAAGGCGGTGGCCGAAGGCCGCGACCCCAAGGGCGTGCTGCGCACCCCGCCCGAGGGCGGCGTGATCCACCTGCCGATCTCTCATTATGATCGCTATACGCGCGGCCTGCCGCGGGCCGAGCTGCTCGCGCATCCGGTCCTCGGCCGGCATCTTCGCGGCTACCCCTATCAGGCGGGGCAGCCACGCGAAGTACAGGAGGCGCTATGGGCGGCAATGGGCGTGACGCCGGAGGAGATGGCCCAGCCGTCCGCCCGGCAGGCGCCCCAGGCCGCCTGATCCGCGCCCCGCTTCGCCCGCTCAGCGCGGGGCCGGGGGTGCGGAAGGGTCAGGCGGCGGGATGAACACATGCTCGACCATCGCGTAGCGCACGAACCGACCGAAATGCGCGGCGCCGTCGGCGAGCCACGCACGTCGTCCGGGGCTATCGGCTGTCCCGCGGCCCGGCTCGGCGGGCAACCAGCTCGTCCCGATGATGTCGATCTCGCCGAGCCCGGGAACGGGCGGGATTCCGGGCATCCCTGCGCTACGGACGATCTCGGACAGGACATAGCCGCCGAGCCCCGGCACGTCGCGCGACAGGGGGCCATGCACCTCCAGCACATGGCGCACGAAATCCTCGTGCGAGGCACCGGGCTTGCGCGAAATGAGCGTCATCACCTTGAGTCCGCCGCGCACCGGCGGGACGAAGACATGCTCCCGCGTCGCATAGATGGTGATCGCACCGATATAAGTGGGGGCTGCTGCCAACCAGTCGCGCACGAGCGGATTATCGCGCGCCTGGACGGCCCGATCGATGCCGGCCGACTGCCAGGACTCGGTGATGCCGTCGAGCGCGGGCCCCGCCGGCGCATCGGGGCGGCTGCCGGGATCCGCCACCACTTCGCCGAGCACGAAACCCCGCAGCCCCGGCACCTTGCGCGAACCCGGTCCGTGCTCGCCGAGCCAGCGGCCGTTGAACTGCTCGACCGTCAGCGGCGGTTTCCGCACGATCAACGAGATCGACTTCCGCAACCCGTCCACCGACGGGGGAGCAGCGACAGCCGCTTTCGCGGGACTCCGCGTTGCGAGCGCGGACACGAGGCCCATCCCGCCCATGGCCAGCAGATGCCGGCGCGCATATCGGCCAGGCCGGTCCTCGTTCATCGCCGCCTCTCCCGTTCAATATATCTGCGACGGCTCATGCACGGCCCGTCACGTGACAATAAAAGGTCTAAAGTATGATCTATAGGTCGTCAATCATGCGGCTGGCCCATGCCTGACGGCCTCGCCATCGACCTCGAACCGTTTCGCAAGCGGACCGAGTTCATCCGTCGCGCCGACGGCCTAACCCCCGAGGCATTCCTCGACCACTGGCATCGTTGCCACGCCCCTCTCCTGCGGCCGCTGGCCGGCCTCAGAGGTCTGGTGCTCAACCTTGTCGACCGCGCACGCAGTCCGGGCGCACCCTATGACGCCGTGATCGAACTCTGGTTCGACCCGGCGGCGCGGGACGATACCGATCCCGCGCTGGCCGCGGCAATCGCCGCCGATCGCGCCTTGTTCATGCGGAACGAGGTCATGCGCTTCCATACGCGCGAGGTCGTCATACGGCCGGTGATCGCGCAGGCGGGACGGCGCCGGGTGAAACGCATCGGGCTGGTCGGCAGGGCTCCGCAGACGAGCCGGGAGAGTTTCTTCGAGGACTGGGTCCACCAACATGCGCCGCAGGCGAACGAGCAGCCGGGTCTCGAAGGCTATGTGCTCAACCTGCTCGACCATGAGCAGGGTCCCTGGGACGGCTATGCCGAGCTGTGGTGGACCGACGCGCAGGCCTTCGAGGCGGCCAGTCTCGCGATCAGGAGCACGGTCGGTGCACGGCTGGGCTTCTTCCATAGCCATGTGCTGCTCTATGTCGACGAACATTAAGCGATTTCCCCGCCGGCACGGCTCGATGGCTGACCGGCTCAGGCTGACGCGGCCGCGCTTTTCCGCCCCCGGAAGGCGAGCAGGACAGCCGCCGCGCCTATCAGGCATGCCGCTGCATAGACGGGATAGACGATCGCCCGGCCGAGGTTCATCGCCAGCAGCGCGCCGCCCAGATAGGGGCCGGCGATCGCGCCGAACCGACCGACGCCGATCGCATAGCCTACGCCCGTGCTCCTGAGTTCGACGGGATAGAAACGCGTCGCGGCGATGACCACGCCGGTGAAGGTCGCCTCGATCGCGAACAGGGCGACCGCGGCGACGGTGAGCAGCAGCACGGGCTCGGCCTGGATGAAGCCGAAGATGACGAGACTGGCCGCGCACAGCACGAAGCTGGCACAGGTCGCGCGCGGCGCGCCAATGGCCGAGGCGAAGGTGCCCATCAGCAACGCACCCATGATCGCCGCGCCGCCGGTGACGACCCCGCTCGCGATCGCGAGCGCCGGCGACACTCCTGCCAGAACGAGGATCTGCGGCTTCCACTGCGTAAGGAAATAGCTGACGAAATAGCGTGCGAACGCGGCCAGCCAAAGCAGAAGCGTCCTCTTCCGATGCTCTGCGGCGAAAAGCATGCGCACCGTTCCCCGCCCGGTTCCGCGCGTGGGCGGACGCGACGGAAGCGTCTTGAGCTGCGGCTCGTCCAGGCGAACAAGCAGTGCATTCGCCCGCGCCAGGGCATTGCGAGGCTGCCTGGTCAGCAGGAAATGCAGCGATTCCGGCAGCAAAAGCACGGAGAGGGCGGCGAGAACCAGGCTCACCATGCCGGCAAAGACGAAGATCGATCGCCAGCCGAAAGACTCGATGAGCACGGCCCCCACCGCCGCGCCGAGCATCGCGCCCAAGGCAAAGCCGACATGAACCAGCGCGAGGAAGATATTGCCGCGCCGCTCGGTCGAGAACTCGATCACCATCACGCTCAGCGACGGTACGAGCGCACCGATCCCCAGGCCGGTGACGAAGCGCAGGGCGAGCAACGCCTCGACGGAGTCGACGGCTGCGATCGCCAGCATCGACACGCCGTTGAGCGCCACCGCCCCTATGATGATGTTGCGCCGGCCTATCCGGTCGGCGAGCGGCGCTATGAAGATGGCACCGCAGACCAGCCCCGCCGCGCCGAGGCTGAAGATCAGCCCCATGGTGTCCGGCCCCAGCCGCCAGTCGTGGAGGATCGACGGCGCCGCATAGGCGATTGCCGACGTATCCAGTCCATCCGAGATGTTGATCAGGATACAGAGGATGATCGTGACGAGTTGCCACGGCTTCAGCGGCCCCGATCGCACGATCTGTGCGACGCCCGAATGTCCCGCATCCGCCACCGCCCGCTCCTTCTCCTGGCCGCTTCGCCGCCCGGGCGAGGGCATGATCGCATCCATGGCTGCCCTCCGGCGGCCGGAAGTTCATTCCATTTCGTAGAAGCTCAGCGGCCGCTTATTCGCCTCGACCAGCCGGGTGAGGGCGAGCGATGGGCGCTGTGCCATCGCGCTTTCCCATGCAGCAAGCCTGGGATGTCCGTCGCGCCAGCCGATCTCCGGCATGCGGAAGTCAAGATAGGAGAGCGCGCAGGCGACGGCGACATGACCGATGTCGGGCCGCTCGGCGGCGAGATCGTCCGCCTCCAGCGTGGCAAGGCAGGCAGCGACCTTCGCCCGATAGGCGAGCAGATGCGCGGTCGAGCGATGACCGTCGCCACGCCAATGCTCGTCACGGAGAAGCACCGCTGTCTCGGTCATCCCGTCCCCCAGCGCCTGCCGCCGCAGCGCAGGCCATCGCCTTGCCGGATCGCGGGGGAACATCAGCGCCCTGCCGTCGAGATTGTCGAGATATTCGCAGATCACGCGCGAATCGAACAGGACCAGCGACTCCCCCGCCACGAGCGTGGGAATCTTGTTGAGTGGATTGTCGTCCATCAGGTCGCGATTGAGCCGGGCCGGACCGACCACGGCCCGCTCGCAGGCGATCCGATCGAGCAGGTCAAGCTCGCGTGCGACGACCAGCACCTTGCGCACGAAGGGCGAGCTGGGCGACCAATGCAGCTTCATCGGCGGAAAAGGTGCGGCCACGCCGTCCGGAGCGGGTGCGCTCATGGTGCCGACCGATCGGACCGGGGCGGCTCGAAGGTCGGCACGGCACCGATCGCCCGCAGCACGGCAAGGAGGTTGCGCACGCCCCAATGCTCGACCACCAGCCCGTCGACCACCCGGTCGATGCAGATCGAGTCCATCTTGATCCGTCGGCCCGACGCCGGATAATCCATCAACCGGCCGCTATGGACCGCCTCGAGGGTCCAATGCGTGGTGACGAGATCACCTTCGGCTATCTGGCGATGGACGGTCGTCGTGATCTCGCTCATCGCCGCGCGGAAGCGGCGTTCGCGATCCTTCCACATCTGCAGGGTCGTGGGTGCGCCGGGGCGGTTGTGATAGACCACATCCTCGGCGATCGCGCGCATCGACTGCTCCATCGGCGCCGCATGTTCCGCATAGTAGATCGCGGCGACCGCCTTGATCGCGTCGATCGAGCCGGCGGCGCTCATGCCGCGCCTCCCCCGATCTCCGCCGCCGTCTCGACGATACGGAAATGCCGCTTCTCCACCCTTGCCATCGTCGCGCCTCTCCTAGGCCTGCCTCCACTGACGTGCCGTCGCCCTATAAGGTCAAAAATATAGCTTTTCAAGTTATCTGGCTTTGCCTATTTCCATCCCGCCGGCGGAATGAGCCTCCGGCAAGTCATGCGCAGGCAGCCCCATGGTTTCCCTTGGCGACGATAACGCGCGGTCCTTCTGATGTCCGGGACCCGTTCGAATCCACCCCCGCTTCCATCACGGCCGCTGGTCGCGCCTCCCGCCGGGGCATGCGATGCACATGCCCATATCTTCGGCCCATTCGCGCGCTTCCCGCTTGCCGCCGACCGCAGCTACACCCCGCCCGAAGCGACTCCCGAAGCGCATCGGACCATGCTCGATGCGCTCGGCTTCGATCGTGGCGTCGTCGTCCAGGGTTCAGCGCATGGCGTGGACAATCGCGCCATCGCCGCGGCGCTCGCGGCGGCGCCGGATCGGCTGCGGGGCATCGCCGTCGTTGACGAGAGCGTGACGGATATGGCGCTCGACGAACTGCGGCGGAGGGGCTTCACCGGGGTTCGCTTCACCCAGGTCAAATCCAGCCGCTATCCCAACGGGATGGCCGGAGCGAGCGACCTGCGTGCGCTTGCGGCGCTGGCCCCGCGACTGCGGGAACATGGGCTGCACGCCCAGCTGTTCGCCAACGCCGACACCGTGGTCGAGGCTGGTGAAAACCTGCTGGCACTCGGCCTGCCCATCGTGGTGGACCATATGGGCCGGACCGGCCGGACGGAGTGGGGCGCGACCTCCCCGCTGTACCGGGAATTTCTCGCCATGGTCCGCGAAGGGCGCCTGTGGGTGAAGCTGACGATGGTGCGCAGTTCGGCCGCCTATCCGAGCTATGACGACGCGCGCCCCTTTCACGAGGCGCTGATCGAAGCCAATGCGGACAGGCTGGTCTTCGGATCGGATTGGCCATTGCTCAATCTTGGTGAGCGGACCCCGGACATCGGCCGGCTGGTCGACCTGTTCCGCCAGTGGACCGGCGACGATGCCGTGGCCAATCGCATCCTGGTCGACAATCCGGCCGCCCTCTACGGTTTCTGAGGCGGCATCGGTGGCCTGGGAACCGATGGGGTGGCTTCGAGACGGCGACGGCGACGCCATCACCATAGCCATGACGGAGATCGCGACCGGGGAAAAGCTCCGCGGCTGGTGCGGCGGCCGGAGCCGGCTCACCGGCGATCCGACCCTTCCGCGACCGACGTGCAGGCTGTCGGTCGGTCCCTCCGTCATGGCGCGAGACGGCGGGTTTTCGTGGCGCGGCCGCCGGGTTTCCACACATCGCGTGGAGCCGGGAGACGGGCGCGGCCTGGTGTTCGCTTTCATGGATATCTGCGACGACGCCGCCGACGAATTCGAGGATTGGTACGAAAGCGAGCACATGCCCCGCCTCGCCGCGTTGCCTGGCATCCTGCGGGCGGGGCGCTACCGCGCATCGCCAGGCAGCGGGCCCGCCCATCTGGCCTATTATCTGATGGACGATCTCGCGTTGAGCCAATCCCCCCAGTGGATGGCGGCCGCCCGCACGCCCTGGTCGGCGCGCATGCGTCGCTTCACCTCGCTCTATGCGCGCTATTCCTTCTGGCGGGAGTCCTAGCGCGATGCTCCGCCGTCGCGAGATGCTCGGCCTGACGGCCTCCGTCACATTGGTGCCGAGCCGGCTCTCCGCCTGCCGAACGGCGGAGGAGCGGGGCCCGATCCCGGCGCAGATCCGGTGGAACGATCCCCCCCTCCAGGCCGCGGCCGACGCGCGCCTGCGCCAACTGAGCCAGGTCCGCCTCTTCGCATGGGATACGGGCGGAGCGGGAGACGCCGTCATTCTGCTCCATCCCATGACGGGCAGCCACGCCATCTGGCCCTATCAGCAACCGGTGCTCGCCGCCGCCGGCTACAGAGTGGTCGGCTATTCCCGGCGCAACTTCTTCCAGTCGGACCCGCATCCGGCAAGCACGCCCGCCGCCGATGCGGAGGATTTGCGCGAACTGCTCGATCATCTGGAGATCGAGCGCGCGCACCTTGTCGCACCGGCGGCCGGCGCCTTCGTGGCGCTCGACTTCGTCGCCCTCCATCCTCGCCGTGTCCTTTCCCTGATGCTCGCGTCGAGCCTCGCGCTCGCCCGGACAGCGGGGGACCATCTGGAGCCGACACCGCTGCTACCGGCGGGATGGGACGAACTGCCCGCCGAATTCCGCGAGCTCGGCCCCTCCTATCGGGCGGCCAATCCCGTCGGCACGCGGCGATGGATCGCACTGGAGAAGCAGGCCCGACATGGCTGGCCGCAGGCACGCGGCCAGGCCCGGCCCTCCGCAGCACTCGATCTCGCCGAGCTTCCCCCCGTGCTGGTGATGACCGGCGACGCGGACCTCTATGCCCCTCCGCCGCTGATACGCGCGTTCGCGCGCCGTCTTCCCGATGCCGAGTTGGCCGTCTTTGCCGAAGCCGGACATGCGCTGTTCTGGGAGCAGCCGGAGGGTTTCAACGCCCGCATCCTGTCCTTTCTCCAGCAGGCCCGATCAAGGAACAGATGATGACCGACACACTCCACCCCTCGCCGCCTGCCGTTCCGCTTCCCGATCTGGCATGCGACGCCCATGCGCATGTCCTCGGCCCCTACGACCGCTTCCCGCTCGCCGAGGACCGGAGCTACACGCCGCCGGAGGCGACCGCCGCGATGCACGCGAACATGCTGGACGCGGTCGGGTTCGCACGCGGAGTATTCGTCCAGCCGACCGCCTATGGTGACGACAATGGCTGCCTGATCGACGCGATCGCGCAGGCGCCACGGGCCCGGGCCGGGATCGGCGTGGCCGAGCCAGAAGCGGACATCGGCCACCTCGCCGGGCTCGCCGCCGCCGGCGTGCGGGGCCTGCGCTTCGTGGAGATGCTGTCGCAACGCTACGGCGGACGCCCGAAGGGCTCCTGCGGCTTCGCCGAACTTTACGCGATGGCGCCGCGCCTGCGCGAGGCCGGGCTGCACGCCCAGCTCTTCTCCAAGACCGAGACCTTCGCCGAACATATGCCGCGCCTTCTCGACACGGGGCTGCCCCTGGTGCTCGATCACATGGCAACCGTGGGAAAATCGGCTGGCGGCGTGGACGACCCTTCCTTCCAGACCCTGCTGGCGCTGCTGCGCGAAGGCCGCATATGGGTGAAACTCACCGTCGTCCGCAGGTCGACCGAGGCCCCCGATTATCCCGACGCGCGCGCCTTCCACGACGCGCTGGTCGATGCCAATCCCGACAGGCTGCTGTGGGGAACCGACTGGCCCTTCGTGAACATGCCGCATAAGCCCGACATAGGCCGCCTCATCGACCTGCTCGACAGCTGGACCGCCGACGAAACGATCCGCAGAAAGATATTCGTCGACAATCCTGCTGCACTCTACCGCTTCGGCTGAGCCATGGCGGCCCCCGTCCTACTCCATCGCGTAGAAGGCGAACTTGGTCCCGACCTCGTCGCCGAACGGGGCCGCCACCATCGCGGGCTGCTCCGCAAAGGCGGACTCCCAGGCGGCGAGGCGAGGTCGCCCCTGCCGCCATTCGAGCGCGGGGGCGCGAAAATCGAGATAGGCGAGCGCCACGCCGGTCGCGATGCTGCCGATATCCAGGCCCGCGGTCGCCAGGGCGTCCGCCTCCTTTTCCATCGCGTCGAGACAGGCCCGTATCTTGGCCGCATAGGCGGCGAGATGGGCGGTCGATCGATGCCCGTCCCCTCGAAAATGTTCGTCGCGCAGCAATATGGTGACGTCGAGCATCCCGTCGGCGAGGCACTGCCAGCGTAGCACCCGCCAGCGGGCCACGGGCTCGACCGGCACCAGCCCGCCGCCTGCCAGCGCGTCCAGATAGTCGCAGATCACGCGCGAGTCGTAGAGCGAGGTCCCGTCCGGCAGCACCAGCGTCGGCACCTTGTTCAACGGATTGTCCACCATCAGTTCCGCATTGAGCCGCGTCGGCCCCACGCGGCTCCGGACGCACTCGATCCGGTCGGCGAGGCCCAGCGCGTGCGCCGCCACCATCACCTTGCGGACAAAGGGCGCGCTGGGCGACCAGTGCAGCTTCATTCCGCCGCCCGATCGGTGGCGATCAGCGCGTCGAGGATGAGCACGCCTTCCTTGCCGGGATAGACCAGCAGCGGGTTGATCTCGATCTCTCTTATCCAGGGCGACGCGATCAGCAGCGCCCCCAGCCGGGCCGCGAGAGCCGCCGCCGCCGCCACGTCGCTGGCGGCCTCGCCTCTCCACCCCTCCAGCAGCCTGGCACCGCGCAGCGCCCCGATCTCGGCCTGGATTGCCCCTTCGCCAAGGTCGGCCGGAAAGGTGCGGACATCGTTCAGGGCCTCGACCCAGACCCCGCCCAGCCCGATCGTCAGCATCGGCCCCCAGGCCGGATCGCGCCGGGCCGAAACGAATAGCTCGGCGCCGCGCTTTGCCATGGGTTCCACGAGCAGACCGTCCAGCCGGATCGTGATCGAGCCCGTCATCTTGGCAAAGGCATCGCGGAGCGCAGCCTCGTCGGCGAGGCCGAGGGCTACGCCGCCCACATCGCTCTTGTGCGGCAGGGCCGGGCTCTGCGCCTTCAGCGCCACCGGATAGCCGATCTCGAAGGCGGCAGCGACCGCAGCCTCGACGTCGGTGGCGAGTCTTCCGTCCGGCACGGGAAGCCCGGCAGCGCCCAACCATCGCTTGGCCTGCCATTCGGGCATTGCCGCCCGCGCTCCGGCCGGCATCGCGGGTGCCCCCCGCGACGCGGGGGCGCGCGGCTGGCCAGCGGATGCGGCATGGCGCATATAATGGCCGATCGCGGCCATCGCACGCTCCGGGACGCGGTAGAAGGGGATGCCGGCGTTGCGCAGCAGGGGCGTGAGTTCGGGCGAGATCGGGCTGTCGCCGCCGAACAGCGCGTAGAGGACCGGCTTGCCGTTGTCCGGCAGCAGCGCCAGCGTCTCCCGCGCCGCCTTCAGGCCGAATTCGGGCGACGACGGCATGATCGCGATCAACAAGGCGCCGACGCCGGGCTCCTCCAGCAGCAGCCTGCCGCAGCGGCCGTATATGTCCGGCTGCTGGAGGGCCTGTGCGCTCACGTCGAGCGGGTTTTCGGGCGTAATGAACGCGGGAAGCTCACCGGCCAGCGCCTCCCTCATCCGTTCGATCGGCGGCAGGGCGACGCCGGCCGCCTCGCAGAAGTCCGACGACAGGCTCTTGAAAGCGCCCGAGTCGGTCAGGATAGCCAGTCCGCCCTGTGGCGGCCTCGGGCAGCGAAGCACCAGTTCCGCCACGTCGACCAGTTCCTCGACCGTATCGACGCGGATGATCCCGGCATGATCGACCGCGGCCCGCATCGCGGCATGATCGCCGACGATCGCACCGGTATGCGACGCCGCAGAGCGCTGCCCGGCGGCGCTTCTCCCCGGATGCAGGAGGAGCAGCGCCTTGCCCGCGCGATGCGCCTTCGCCGCCGCCTCGAGGAAATGTCCGGGCCGCCGTATCTGCTCGGCGAAGACGAGGATCACGCGCGTCGTCTCGTCGCGGATCAACTCGTCCAGGAAGTCCTCGACCCCCAGCACGCCCTCGTTGCCGGTGGCGATCGTGCAGGAGATATCCAGCTGACGGGCCTCCAGGGCCATGCGGATGGCGCCGACCATCCCCCCGCTCTGCCCTACGATCGCGATCGCCGGCTCCTTGACCGCGCGAGGTCTGGAGTTCCCGAACGTGAGAGGGACGTTGTCGACGAAATTGGTCAACCCGGTGCAATTGGGCCCGAGCAGGGCGATGCCGGCGTCGATCGCGTGGCGGGCCAGCACGTCCTGAGCCCTGCGCCCCTCTACGCCGGTTTCCGCGAAGCCGGAGCCGTAGACGATCGCCGACCGGACGCCCCGCAGCCCGCACTGGCGCACCGCCTCCGGCACGTCCGCGCGTCCGATCGCGATTACGGCAAGGTCGACACCCTCCGGCAGCGCATCGATGCTGGGCAGGCAGGGCCGGCCCTCGATCGAATCGGCCCGGCCGACCAGGTGGATGTCCCCGCCAAAGGCGAAGCGCTCCAGATTGGCCAGCAGCCTGCGACCGAAGGCAGAGGGGTTGGACGAGGCGCCGACGATCGCGATCGAGCGCGGCCGCAACAGCGCGCCGATGTTCGCCCGGCACCGGTCGAGCGCGTCAGTCATCCTTGGAATAGCCTTCGAGGCCCGGACGGAAGCTCTTCTGGTCGAGGAACTGGGACAAGCCCTGGCTGCGACCGTTGCTCCTGTCCTGCTGCCGCACCTGCGCGGCCTTGGCGGTCAGATAGTCCTCGGAGGCATCCCAGCTCATCGATCGGACCTGCTTGAACGCGATCTTCGCGCCGTTCATCACCGTCAGATTCTTGCCCATCAGTTCCGTTGCGAGCGCACGGACATGCGCACGCAACTCGACCAGGGGCACCGCTTCATTGACGAGGCCCATCTCAGCGGCCTTGCGCCCGTCGAAGGTACGCCCGGTCATGATGTACAGCAGCGCGTCGGAGGGCCTCAGCTTGTCGGCCACGGCCTTCGTGACGTTGCCGCCCGGAATGATGCCCCAATTGATCTCCGAAAGGCCGAACACCGCCTCGTTCGCGGCAACGGACAGGTCGCACGCGACCAGCGGCGTGAAGGCGCCGCCGAAGCACCAGCCATTCACCATCGCTATGGTCGGCTTTCCATAATGCATGAGCTTGCGCCACTGCCAGGCATAGGCGGTCTGGCGCACCCGCCGGACCTCGCTCGGCGACAGCTTGTCGGTCTCGCGGAAATATTCCTTGAGATCCATGCCCGCGGAAAAGGATTCCCCCGCTCCCGTCAGAACCAGGATTCGGCAACGATCGTCGAGTTCCAGGTCGTCGAGGAGATCGAGCATCTCCCGGTTCAGCGTGGGGCTCATCGCGTTCCGCTTTTCGGGCCGCGACAGCGTCACCCAGGCGATGCCCTCGTCGAAATCGACGGTGACGCAGCTTCGTTCGATCCTATCCATTGCCTCTCGCCTTCCTTTCAGTGCGGCATGGAAGCCGCCGCCGTTTCAAACTAACAGCTATATTTATGACTTTTATGGAACGCGAACACCGGCTGCGGCATCGCGATCACCATCCGTCTTGTAGTTAGGTTGGTTACCTAATAACATGACGGCATGCCAAAACAAGCCCGTCACGTCCCGCCCGCGCAATTGGCCGATCGGTTGCGCCCGCTGCTGCTGCAACTGAGCCGGCAGCTCCGGCGCGAGGCCCAGAAATCCGGCCTCTCCCCGATCGATTCGCAAATCCTCATGGCGATCAGGCAGAATCCGGGGGCAGGCGTCTCGGAACTGGCGCAAATCGAGCAGATGAGCCGGCCGACGATGAGCGTCCACGTCAAGCGGCTCGAGGCGTCCGGCTGGATCGAACGCGCGGGCAATGGCCATGCCGGCGACAAACGGCGGGTCGCCCTCGCGCTGAGCGATGCGGGCAGCCAGGCGCTGGCGGCCGTCCGCCGCTCCCGTACCGACTGGCTGGTGAACAGGCTGACCCTGTTGACGCCGGACGAGATCGCCGCCCTCAATGCCGCAGTCGCCCCGCTCGACCGCCTCGTCCGGCTGAACCCTTGATGTCAGGGGAGGCCGCCGGCTCGAAGGAGGCCCAGCTGCCCGCCCGAACGGGGGCGCTGCTGCCGATGATCATCGGCGCTGCGTTGTTCATGCAGACGCTCGACAGCAATGTGATCGCCATCGCGCTGCCGACCATGGCGCGATCGCTCCGCAGCGATCCGGTAACGCTCAACGTCGCGATCACGGCCTATCTGCTGGCGGCCGCGATATTCCTGCCGATCTCCACCTGGATAGCCGACCGTTTCGGTGCGAAGAACGTGTTTCGCATCGCCATCGCCGCTTTCGCACTGAGCTCCCTGTTGTGCGGCATCGCGCAGGAGCTTTGGCAACTCGTCGGCGCACGTATGCTGCAGGGCGCATCCGGTGCCATGATGCTTCCCGTCGGGCGGCTTGTCCTGCTGCGCAGCGTCCGCAAGTCGGAACTGGTGCAGGCCATGTCCTACCTGACCATCCCGGCGGTGATCGGCCCGATCGTCGGTCCTCCGCTGGGCGGTTTCCTCGTCACCCACGCGTCCTGGCGCTGGATCTTCCTGATCAACGTGCCGATCGCGGCGGTCGGCATCTTGCTCGCGACGCTGGTCATGCCAGCCGTCCGCGAGGAAAAGGTCGACAGGCTCGATCTGCGCGGTTTCGCATTGTCCGCCGTCGCGCTTTCATGCCTGGTCTATGGCTTCGAAAGCCTCGGCCAGGACATGCTGCCACGGCCGCTGGTGATGGCGATCCTTCTGGGTGGCGCGGGCTGCGGCTATCTCTATCTCCGGCACGCCCGCCGCACGCCGGAACCGATCATCGATCTTTCGCTGCTCCGCATCCAGACCTTCCGCGCATCGACGATCGGAGGCCTGTTCTCGCGCATGGTGCTGGGCGCAACGCCTTTCCTCCTGGCCCTGCTGCTTCAGCTCGGCTTTGGCATGTCCGCCTTCGAAGTCGGCCTGCTGACCTTCAACACCGCGCTCGGAGCGATCGTGGTCAAGGCGACTGCGCCGGTCATCATCCGCACGCTCGGTTTCCGCAACATTCTCGTCGGCAATGCCGTGCTGCTCGCAGCGGTCTCCGCAGCCTATGCCTTGTTCGAGGCGGCGACCCCGCATCGGATCCTGATCGGCGCCCTGTTCTTCGGCGGCTTCCTCCGATCGCTTCAGTTCACCACGCTCAACTCGATCGCCTATGCCGACGTCCCCGCAGCGCGCATGAGCCATGCGTCGAGCCTGTCGAGCATGTTCCAGCAGCTCGCCCAAAGCCTCGGCGTCGGCTTCGCGGCCGCAATCATAGACCTGCAGCGCGACTGGCACGGCCGGACCATGCTGGGGGCGGCGGAAATCGGCCTTGCCTTTCCGATTGTCGCGCTCGTTTCGCTGGCGGGGCTGATCTCCTTCGCCCGTCTGCCGCGCGATGCGGGCGCCGAAGTGTCCGGGCGCCGATAGCCAACTCAAAGAGCTTGCACACATAATATCTAAAAGATAGCTTTATGACCTATAAATATAGGGAGAGCATCTTTTGAGCCGCTTCACCGGCAAGGCGGGCCTCATCGGCATCGCGATCGGAGTCATCGTGCTGGCGGGGCAGATATCCGCCGGACAGGACATGGCGAAACGGGGCCACACGCAACGGCCGGCGGGGGATGTCGACGACGCCCGCATGCTCGCTGCCTCGAACGAACCCGAAAACTGGCTGCTCAACGGCGGCACCTTCGGCGGCGAGCGCTATTCGCTGCTCGACCAGATCAATACCGTCAATGTCGGCAGGCTCCAGCCCGCCTGGTATTTCGAATATGATACGACCCGGGGCCAGGAGGCCGAACCGATCGTGGTGGACGGCGTGATGTACGTCAGCACCTCCTGGAGCAAGGTCTATGCGCTCGACGCCGCCACAGGGCGGCAACTCTGGTTCTACGATCCGGAGGTTGCGGGAGCCGACGGTGCCAAGGCCTGCTGCGACGTCGTCAATCGCGGCGTCGCCGTTTATGAAGGGAAGGTGTTCGTCGGTGCACTCGACGGCCGGCTGATCGCGCTCGACGCCCGCACCGGGAAGGTCGTGTGGAGCACGATGACCATCGATCCGGAGAGCATGCAGACCATCACTGGCGCACCCAGGGTCGTCCGCGGCAAGGTGATCATCGGCAATGCAGGCGCGGACTTCGGTGTCCGGGGCCATGTCAGCGCCTATGATGCCGCTACCGGCAAGCTCGCCTGGCGCTTCTACCTGGTTCCCGGCGACCCCGAAAAGGGGCCTGACGGCGCCGCCTCGGACGAGATCATGGAAAAGCTGGTGCGCCCCACTTGGGCAGGGGATTATGCCAGCTATGGCGGCGGCGGGACGGCCTGGCAGACGATCATGTACGATCCGGATTTCAACCGGATCTACATCGGTACCGGCAACGGCTCGCCCTGGAACCCCAAATACCGCACCGCCGGCAAGGGCGACAATCTGTTCCTCTGCTCGGTGGTCGCGCTCGATGCCGATACCGGCAAATATATCTGGCACTATCAGGAGAACCCGCAGGAGGCGTGGGACTATAACTCGACCCAGCCGATGATCCTCGCCGAACTCGATATCGAGGGGCGCCGGCGCAAAGTGCTGATGCACGCCCCCAAGAACGGCTTTTTCTACGTCATCGACCGACAGACCGGCAGGCTCATCTCCGCCGCGCCGACGGTGCCCACGACATGGGCAAGCCGCATCGATATCGCCACCGGCCGGCCGGTGGAGCCGGCCAATGCGCGATACACCGAGGGACCGTTCCTCGCGAAGCCCGGCACGGCGGGATCGCACAACTGGCATGCCATGGCGTTCAGCCCGAAGACCGGCCTGGCCTATCTGCCGGTGGCTGAGAACCAATCGCTGCTGCAAACCAATCCGGATTTCCGGCCGGTTCCGATGGGACCGTTCAACCATGGCGTGATCAGCCGACACGGTGCCGGCGCCAGCTATCTTCTTGCCTGGGATCCCGTGAAGCAGCGCGAGGCGTGGCGCGTTCCCTATCGCGGCGGCGGGGTCCTCGCGACCGCGGGAGGCCTGCTGTTCCAGGGCCGCGGCACGGTGATCGGCGAGTTCGTAGCCTTGCGCGCGGACGACGGCCGCCAGCTGTGGAGCTGGCCGACGCCCAACGGCATCCAGGCGGCAGCGGTCACCTACATGGTCGGCGGGGTCCAATATGTCGCCATCTCCACCGGAGCAGGCGCGGGCGCGATGACCGGCGGCGCGGAAGCACGAATGCGGCAACCGGGACGGATGGCGGCCTTCCGCATCGGCGGCAAAGCCACCCTGCCGAGGGAGCCTGATCCGGCGCCGCCCGCCAATCCCGCTCCCGGGCCCTTCGCGCAGGAGGTGGTAGACCGCGGTGCGGCGGTCTATCGCAACTATTGCTACCGCTGCCACGGGCCCGACGCGATATCCTCGAACGTCATCCCCGATCTGAGACGGTCGGCCTATCTGCCCGACAAGGAAGCCTGGCGCGCCGTCGTCTGGGACGGAGCGCTCGAATCATCCGGCATGATCGGATGGTCCAGATATCTGGAGTCCGAGCAGATCGAGGAGCTTCGCGCCTATGTTTCCTGGGAAGCGACCCGGCTCAAAAATGGCCAGGCACCCGGAGCCAGGCAAACCGGCAGCCGTCGATCGAGCCAGGCGGTCGTGCAGGAGCAATGACCATGGTCGAACCTACGGAGCCTCCGGCCGAGATGAGCAGCATATCTCCCTTCGCATCCGACCTGCTCGAACGCGCGCAGCGATTGGGTGCAGCCACGCTCCACGAGGCGGCCGGCCGGATCGGCGCCCTCCCCTCGGCGATCAAGCCCGTGGACCCGAGAATGCGACTTGCGGGACCGGCGTTCACGGTCGTCGTCCCTGCCTTCGACAATCTCTGGATCCATCGCGCGATCTACCAGGCGCGGCCGGGCGACATCCTGATCGTCGGCACCAGCGACGGCATCGAGGCCGGCTATTGGGGCGACGTGATGAACGCGGCGGCGGAACAGCGCGGTCTCGGCGGCCTCGTGATCGATGGGGGCGTCCGGGACACGGCAGGGCTGGCCGAAGCTCGTTTCCCGGTCTTTTCCAACGGCGTCTGCATCCGGGGCACGATCAAGGGCTTCGACGTGCCCGCCAGGTTGCAGCAGCCGGTCGCCATCGGCAATGTGGTGATCAACCCCGGCGACCTCATCGTGGGTGACCGCGACGGGGTCGTGGTGCTGCCGGCTGCCCGTGCGGCGGAAGCGATCGCGGCAGGACAGCGCCGGGAAGAGGACGAGATGGTGAAGATCGCGCGGATCCGGGCAGGCGAACGGACGCTGGACCTCTATGGCTTCGGCGAGGATGCCCGATGAACGAGCCTCCCCTCGCAGGACCTGCGCGGATGAGGATGTTCTGGTCGTCGCGCTCGCCCTTTGCCCGCAAGGCGGCAATGGTGGCGCATGAATGCGACCTGTTCGGCAGGCTCGACCTGATCGACGTGCCCATACCCGGCCCCGGTCCGCACCCCGAACTCAATCGTGCGACCCCGATCGCCAAGCTGCCCACGCTCGTGACCGAAGGCGGGCTGGTGATCGCGGGTTCGCCGGTCATCTGCGACTATTTCGACACCCTCGGCCAGCGCGGCCTGATCCCCCGCGGGGGGCCGGAGCGCTGGCGCGCCCTCTCGCGCCAGGCGATGGTCGACGGCATGCTCGACATGCTGCTGTTGTGGCGCGCGGACCTGCGGCGACCCGATCCCTGCCAATCGGCCAGGCAGCAGGGCATCTATGAAAGCCGCCTCATCGCCACCCTCGACCGCTTCGAGGATGAGACAAGCGCGGGGGGCGGATTCGACATTGGCGACCTCGCTACCGGCATCCTGCTCGCCTATCTCGACTTTCGCTTCCCGGATATCGACTGGCGCACGGGGCGGGGCGGCCTGCAGCGCGCTTATGCGGCATTTTCCATCCGCCCCTCGGCGATCGACACCGCCTTCGCCGCAGGGGACTGAGCACGCTGCTCAGGCCCTGAGCAGCGCGATGTCGATCGGCAATGAGCGGATCCGCTTGCCCGTCGCGGCGTGGATCGCGTTGCATATGGCCGGAATCGCCGGCGGCAGCGCAGGCTCGCCAAGGCCCGTGGGCGGGAAGTCGGTCTTCAGGAACTCGACCTCGACGATCGGCGCCCGATCGATGCGGATCAGGTCATGATCGTTGAAATTGGCCTGCACCACGCCGCCCTTCTCGATCGTGATCTGCTGGAACAACGCCGAGCCGATGCCGTCGATGACGCTGCCCTGCACCTGATTGACCGCCATCGAGGGATTGATGATGTGGCGCCCGACATCGGCCGCCACCCAGACCTGTTCGACGCTGGGCGTGCCGTCCTTCGAGACCGCGACGAGCGCGACCTCGGCGAAATAGCCGAGATGGCTGAAATAGCAGGCGATCCCCATGCCCGTGCGTTTGGGAAGGCGGCGCTTGCCCCAGCCCGACATGCTCGCGGCCTTGCGCAGGACGTCGGCCATCCGCCTCGTGTCGAAGCTGACCTTCTCGGCGGATCCGGGACGGAGGCTGCGCCCGGTGGGAAGCAGGCGCGGCTCGGAGAGCATGTCGAGCTGGAACTGATAGGGATCCTTGCCTGCGGCATGCGCCAGTTCGTCCATGAAGGACTGGAAGACGAAGGCGATCGCGTTCGATCCCGGCGCACGCAACGGGCCGGTCGGTATGCCGCACTCGATCAGCGAACTCTCGTAGAGGCAGTGGGGAACGAGCTGGGCGGGAAACTCGGAGGCGGACAAGTCCGCCGACCGCGCGACCTTGCCATCCTTGCCGAAGGTCACGAAATGATCGTGAAGCGCGACCAGCCTGCCCGACGCATCGAGGCCGCCCTTCAGCCGGTGAAAGCCGGCCGGCCGATAGAAATCATGCTGCATGTCGTCCTTGCGCGACCATAGCAGCTTTACCGGACGGCTTGCCTTCTTCGCGATATAGGCGGCTTCCACCATCGGATCGGCGATCAGCCGCCGCCCGAAGCCGCCGCCGCAACGGATCAGGTGAACGGTGACATTGGCCTCGGGAATCCCGAGCGTCTCGGCGATGAGCGCAATGCCGCGTGCCGGCGCCTGGGTCGGCGCCCAGATTTCGACCTTGTCGCCGATGACGGAGGCCGTGCAATTCTGCGGCTCCAGCGTCGCATGGCCGATGAACGGGTAGAAATAGTCGGCTTCGACGGTCCGCGCCGCTCCGGCCAGGGCCTTCGCGACCTCCCCGTCCTTGCGGATGACGGCGGTCGCCGGCTGGCCGAACAGCCTTGCCGCCTCGGCGGCGAAATGAGCGCTGGAATGGGCCGCGATCGCGCCGCCGTCCCATTCGACCCTGAGCTTATCCCGTGCCTTTTCCGCACGCCACCAGCTGTCGGCGACGATTGCGACGCCGCTGACCAGGCCGCCGGCCGGAGCATCGGTGCTGCCGTCGACGACGAAAGTCGCGATCACGCCCTTCTCACGGGAAATCTCGTCCAGATTGGCCCTGACCGGCTTGCCGCCGGGGACCGGGCATTTGGCGAAGACGGCATAGGCCATGCCGGGCACTTCGACATCGATGCCGAACTGCATCTTTCCGGTGACGATCGCGTCGATATCGACCTGCGGCGTCGGCTTCCCGATGATGCGATAACCGGCTTCCGGCTTGAGAGGCACATTGTTCAGATCCGGCACGGGCATCGTCGCGGCGATCCCGGCCAGCGCCCCATAGCCCAGCTTCCGCCCACTCGCGGCGTGAACCACCATGCCGGGCTCGGTCGCACATTCGGCGGGATGGCATTGCCAGCGCTGGGCGGCGGCGGCGATCAGCATCTGGCGCGCTGCCGCGCCGACGCGGCGAAGAGGGTCCCAGTGCAGCGGCG
This sequence comes from Rhizorhabdus histidinilytica, assembly GCF_900167915.1. Lineage (GTDB taxonomy): Bacteria > Pseudomonadota > Alphaproteobacteria > Sphingomonadales > Sphingomonadaceae > Rhizorhabdus > Rhizorhabdus histidinilytica. The sequence continues at coordinate 206,344 of NZ_FUYM01000010.1, forward strand.
TCGCATAGCTGCCGCCCGCGATCTGCTGGCCGAAGCGCCGGGCATCGGCATCGGCCTGCTCGATGCGGACGTCTTTCCAGGCGATGTCCAGTTCCTCCGCGATCAGCATTGGAAGCATCGTCTTGATGCCTTGGCCGATCTCCGGATTCTTGGCCATGATGGTCGCGATGCCGTCGGGCGCGATACGGACATAGCCGTTGAGTTCCGCCGCCGTCTCGGCGGTGGCTCCGGCCACGGCGACGCTCGGCCTCATCAGGCCCAGCATCAGGCCGCCACCGACCGCCGCACCGATCTTCAGGAAGGCACGCCGGTCCGCCTGCTCCAGCATATCGATCATCCTGCCCTCCGGTTTTCGGCGGCAAGGCCGCCGGCGCGTTTGATGGCCGCCCGGATGCGCGAATAGGTCGCGCAGCGGCAGGCATTGCCTGCCATGGCGCTATCGATATCGGCATCGGTCGGCACCGGCGTCGACGTCAGCAGAGCCGTGGCCGCCATGATCTGCCCCGCCTGACAATAGCCGCATTGCGGAACGTCGATCTCCTTCCAGGCCGCCTGGACGGTCCGGCCGACCGGGTCGGCGGCCACGCCCTCGATCGTGCGTACCTTGGAGCCGGCGACGGCGCCGACCGGCGTGATGCAGGAGCGGGTGGGCGCACCATCGACATGCACGGTGCACGCCCCGCACAACCCCGCCCCGCAACCGAATTTCGTGCCCCGCAGGCCCAGTTCATCCCGCAACACCCATAGGAGCGGCATATCCTCCTCAACCTCGAGATGGCTTACGAGCCCGTTGATCGAGAGAGTGACGGTTCCGGCCATGGCGCGCCCTATAAATCAATAAACCGGACTTAAGATATATCGCACCAAAGCGTCTGGCTAGATACCTCGTTGGTGCGCGGAAAGCCATTTCGCGAATGGGCTGCGTCCGGGATCTGTTACGACGATGGTGCGCGCTTTGCCGGGGCCAGGGTCATGTCGAATGTACGATCGACAAGGTCTCCCGCATCGGGTTCGCCGGGAGGGCGCATCCGGGGCCCGACGCACGCTTTCCACCTTTTGCCATCCCCGAGACAGACGACGTGGCTGGTTGGCCGGTTCGCCTGCCGGTTTGGCGCGCCATCAACCGACAAATGCCTTTTCGATCACATAATCAGCGGGACTCGAGTTGGCGCCTTCGCGGAAACCGAGCCGCTCCAACGCGGTGGTGCAGTCCGCGATCATCGACATGCTGCCGCACAACATGATCCGATCATGTGCCGGGTCGAGCGGAAGCAAGCCCTCGCCGGTCCAGGCGCCGGGATCCTCCAGCATCGCCGAGATGCGACGCGACCGCGGGAAGGGCTCGCGAGTCACGACAGGCAAATAGACGAAGCGGTCCCGCGCCTCCTCCCCCACCAGCGGATCGTCGGACAGATGCGTCTCAAGCAGGTCCCTATAGGCCAGGTCGCTCTCTCTACGGACGCTGTGCATCAGCACGACATGATCGAAACGCTCGTAGCTGTGGGGATCGCGGATCACCGAAAGGAAAGGAGCGAGGCCCGTGCCGGTGCCGAGCAGGACGAGCCGCCGGCCGGGCCGCAGGGCATCGACCACCAAGGTGCCCGTCGCCTTGCGGGACAGATGGACCTCGTCCCCCGGACGAATCTTCTGCAACCTGCCGGTCAGCGGCCCGTCAGGCACCTTGATCGACAGGAATTCGAGCTCGTCGGCATAGGCCGGACTGGCGATCGAATAGGCGCGAAGCAGCGGCCTTGCACCGTTCCGCAGCCCCAGCATCACGAACTCTCCCGAACGAAAGCGCAGCGACGCGGGACGCGACAGCGCGAAGCTGAACATATGATCGTTCCAGTGGCGAACCCACCGGACCTCTTCGATGTGAAAGGCCGCGCCCTGCCCGGCCGCCGACGGTCCGCCTACCATCTCCATCACCATGCCTCCTGTCGACCGTCGCCATGCCCATGGGCAGCGATCAGGAGATATATTGATATCGATATATATGGAAGCGCAAGCCTCCTTTGTGATGCCGTCGAGCCGCAAACGGCCGAAGCCGGTTGCCATCTGCCGGCGGCCAGATTCCATCTATCTAACAGAAATCACGGAATTTTCCTGACCGAACCCAATGGCTTCGCCGCCGCTTTCGGAGCAAAAGAAAATTATATTGATTTCGATGTAATGTGCTGACAGGATAGTTTTCACCAAGGAGAGGTGGATTTCGTGTCTCATCATGCCACGCCCTATCTGATCGAGAACGGGTCGCTGTTCCGGGCGGTGGACGGCACCGTCGAGGCCGCGCCGGTCGCCCTTTGCGGGCGGATCGTCGCGACCGGGGCCGAAGCGCTGAACTGGGCTGAGAGCCGCTCCGGTCTCGTCCGGATCGACGCGGCGGGGGCCACCGTCATGCCTGGGCTCATCGATGCCCATTGCCACATCAGCTTCGACGAACCCGCCTCCAACGACGAGCTGTTCTTCCACCGGCGCGAGGGGCTGGCCGCCATCGTCGCGGCCTATAACGTGCGCAAGGTGCTGCGCGCCGGCGTCACCACCATGTTCGACGCGGACACCATCTTCAACGTCTCCCTCGACCTGCGCGACGCGATCGAGGGCGGGGTGACCGAAGGGCCGCGCATGCGGTGCGGCGGCAATGCCCTGTTCACCAGCGTCGGCGGTACCGCCGGCCTGCTCGTGCCGGACGAAGGCGCGATCGGATATCTGAAGGTCACCCGCACCCGCGACGAGATCGTCACCGAAATCCGGCAGCAGGCGAAACGCGGCGTCGACTGGATCAAGATCCACGTCACCGGCCTGATCCCGCGCCAGCGTGCCGCCGGCGAGATCCAGGTGTGGACCATCGACGAGCTCCGCCTGGCGGCGGACACCGCGCACGAGCTGGGCCTGCCGATCGTCGGGCACTGCCGCAACGCATCGAGCACGCGCGACGCCGCACGCGCGGGTTTCGACATGATCCTCCACGCGACGAACATGGATGACGAGGCGTTGGCCGCGGTATGCCAGGCCCAGGTTCCGATCGTTCCCACGCTCACCTTCCAGGCGGTGCTCGCCGAGCATGGCGACAAGGTCGGGGTCAGCGCCTTCCTCCAGGACCTCTTCGCCCGCGAGATCGCGGACAGCAGCCGCCAGTTGCGCCAGGCGCACGATGCCGGCGTCCCGCTGCTCTGCGGCACGGAAAGCGGCTTTTCCATCACCCCTTATGGCGAGTGGCACTGGCGCGAATTGCAGGTGCTGGTCGAAGATATCGGCCTGTCGCCGGCGGAGGCGCTGCAATGCGCGACCCGCAAGGCGGCCGATGCGCTCCGTATACCGGAAGTGGGGACGATCGAGCCCGGCCAATGCGCCGACGTCATCGTGGTGGAGGGAGACGTCACCCGCGACGTGACCCTGCTCGGCCGCCCCGGCGGCATCCGGCACGTCTTCAAGGACGGCGTGCGGATCGACATCGAGACCCCGCTGCCCGAGCGCGGCCCGCTGCCGTCCTGGCGGGTCTCCGCCTATTCCACCATAGCCGCCACCCGCCGCGCGACCCTCGGCTGGCACGAAGAGGATCGTTGATGGCCGAGATCGAAGTCCAGTCCTTTGGCGGCTGCGTCCATGCGCTGCGCCAGGCCGACCTGCGCCAGTCGCTCTACGACGAGGCGGCGCTGATGATGGGGCGCGCCGTGGTCAACCTGCACGGCGCCGAACATCGCGCCCGGCGCGGCGTCGAAGCGGTTATGTTCCGCAAGGACATCTTCCTCCATTACGAGAAGAACGTCCTGCCGCAGACCCTGGCAGAGACGCTTGCGCCCTTCCTGGCAGAAGGCCGCGGCGATCTGGTGGAGATCGGCTACCGGATCATGATGAACCTGACGATCGACTTCACCGGGGTCGATCGGCCGTTGCGCAGCGCCGAGGAGACCGGCGAGCTCCTGCGCCTGCTGAAGGAGTTCAGCCTGGCGCCGGCGCTGGGCCAGGCGCGCGACCCGGCGGACGTGGCCGACAAGAAGCGGCGCATCGCGCTGGCGATGGAGGAGTTCCGGACCCGCTTTCTCGATCCCTCGCTCGCCCGCCGCCAGGCGCTGATCGACCGTTGCAAGGCCGGCGAGATCGATCGGGGCGAGCTGCCCAAGGACGTGCTGACGGCCCTGCTGCTGGGCCGGGACGAACTGGGGATGAGCGATGCCGAGTTCGTCCAGGAAGGCATATTCTTCGTCCTGGCGGGGGCCCATACCACTATCCATTCGCTGACCCATGCCGTCCACGAGATCTGGAACTGGCTCACCGCCCATCCGGAGGATGTGGAGAGGATCCGCTCCGATCCCTATTTCATCCAGCAGTGCGTCTATGAAAGCCTGCGGCTCCACCCGTCGAGCCCGGTCGCCCGGCGCCGCGCGCTCTGTCCGGTCACGCTGAAGGACGGGGAGATCGTCGAGGCCGGTCAGGAAGTCGCGGTGAACCTGCGCACCGCCAATCACGACGTCGAACTGTTCGGCGACGACGCGAACCGGTTCAATCCGCACCGCACGGTGCGCAGCAATTTCCGATACGGGCTATCGATGGGCGACGGCGTTCATGCCTGCCTTGGCCGGCACCTGGCGATCGGCGTCGATCCGAAGCCGGGCTCCGACCCCGACAAGCATCAATATGGCGTGGTGCCGCTGATCGTCGCCGGCCTGCTGCGCCAAGGCCTGCGGCCCGATCCGGACGACGCCCCGGAGAAGGACGAGACGATCACCCGGATCACCTGGGCCCGTTATCCTATCATCTTCAAACCTGAGGAAGCCTTGCTGTGAGCGAGAGCCCCGCCGACGTCGTCACGCTCCATCGCTTCTCCGACTGTGAGGCGGCGCTGCGGAACGGCGACCTGAAACAGGCGCTCTACGATGCCGGCAAAGTGGTGATGGAGGACGTTCTCCTCACCCTGCACGGGCCGGAGCATCTGAAGCGTCGCGGCGTCGAGGCGCGGGTCTTTCGACGCAATTTCTTCAACCATTATGAAAAAGTCGTCTTCCCCAGCACGCTGGAGCAGACGCTGACGCCCTATCTGGCAGCGGGCCGGGGCGACCTCGTCGAGTTCGGCTATCGGGCGACCGTAAACCTGACGGCGGACTTCGCCGGCATCGACCGCCCCGAGCGGTCTGCCGAGGAAAGCGAACGGCTGATCCGGCTGGTGAAGAAGCTGAGCGAGGGGGCCACGATGGTCCACTCCACGCGCGATCCGGTCGAACTGGAAGCCGAGGTGTGTGATGCGCTGGCCGAATTCGATCGCAGCTTCCTCCAGCCGTCGGTCGATCGGCGGACCCGCCTGCTGGAGGCGGTCGCCGGCGGCAGCCTGGACGCCCAGGAGCTGCCGCGGGACGTGCTCACCGTAATCCTGCAGGCGCGCGACGAACTCACCCTCGATGGGTCGTTATTGCTGCGCGAGATCGCCTTCTACATGCAGGCCGGCGCCCACTCGACCGCCAATTCGGTGATCCACGCCTTCCATGAGATCATCCATTGGGCGGGCGCTGACGAGGAGCGCTGGCAAAGGCTGTCCGACCCGCTGTTCGTCCAGCGCTGCGTGCACGAAAGCCTGCGCCTGCACCCGGCGAGCCCGGAAGCCTGGCGGACCAGCATGTGCCCGATGTCGATCGCCGGGGCCGGCGACCTGGACGCCGGCCGGCGGCTCGTCCTCGATCTGTTCAGGGCCAATCGCGACCCGTCGATATTCGGAGCCGGCGCCGACGGCTTCGATCCCGACCGGTCGACGCCGAGGGGAGTCCTTCCCACCGGGCTGGCGTTCGGCATCGGCGTCCATGCCTGCCTCGGCCGCGAGCTCGACGGGGGCCTGCCCGCCAAGCCGGGGGCCGACCCGGACAACCACCAATATGGCATCGTCGCGCTGATCGTGATCCGCCTCCTCGCGCTGGGCGGCAGGCCCGATCCCGCCGCCCCGGCACAGATCGACACCAAGACCATCCGTCCCAACTGGGGCAGCTATCCCGTTATCTTCACCAAGGGTTGAGAATGACCAGAACAGCTATCGTAACCGGTGCCGCCAACGGCATCGGCACGGCCATCGCGTCCGCACTCGTCCGGAAAGGCTATCGCGTCGGCCTGCTCGACCTGGACGCACAGGCCGTCGAGGCCCGGACCGCCGAAATCGGGGAGGGGGCGGTCGCCCTCGCGGCCGACGTGAGCGATCCGGCTGCGGTGACCCGGGCCTTCGACGGTTTCGGCGATGCTCCCGATCTGGTCGTCAACAACGCAGGCATCGTCCGCTTCGGCCCGCTCGCCGAGCAGGAGGTCACCGATTTCGAGGCTGTCCTGCGGATCAATCTCCTCGGCGCCTATATCGTGACGCGGGAAGCGGTGCGCCGGATGGTCGGCCGCGGTTCGGGCCACGTCATCTCGATCACCTCGACCAACGCCTATAATCCCGGCCCCGGATCGGGCGCCTATCCGGCCAGCAAGATCGCCCTGTTGCAGCTGATGAAGCAGTTCGCGCTCGAATATGGCGAGGCGGGGCTCCGCTTCAACAGCATCGCGCCGGGCTTCATCGACGGCGGCATGTCGACACCGATCTACGCCGATCCGAAGGTCCGTGCGGCGCGGTCCGGAGGTGTTCCGCTTAAGCGGCTCGGCGTGCCCGAGGACATCGCCCATGCCGTTCTGATGCTCGATGCCGAGGGATCGTCCTACATCACCGGGATCGACCTGCTGGTCGACGGCGGCGTCACCCACGCGGTGCTGAAGAACCTGCCGCGCGACTGAGCATGACTGGCCGGGCGATCATCTACAGCGACGGCTATGGTCATCCGTTCGCCGAAACCAGTCCGATCCTCGCGGATCTCGGGCGGAGCAGCGGCTGGAACGTCACGATCGAGCCATCCCTGGACGCGGTGCTCGCGCGGCTGGCCGGCGATGACCTGCTGATCGTCAACGCGCTGCGCTGGTCGATGACGCAGCACGAGAAATATGCGCCCGATCGCGCGCAATGGGCCGTCATGCTGCCGGATGCGCAGATGCAGCGGCTGGACGATCATGTACGGCTGGGCGGCAGGCTCCTCGTCATGCACACCGGCACGATCTGCTGGGACAATCAGCCAGGCTGGCCCGCGATCATGGGGGGCGGGTGGCAATGGGGCGTATCGTACCATCCGCCGCTCGGTGCCGTCCGGGTGGAACTGACGGAGGCGGGACGCGCGCGGAGCGACGGTCCCTCCCGGTTCGAGATCGTCGACGAGGCCTATCACCAGCTGTCGCCTACGGCCGATTGCGAGATCCTCGCCATGGCCGACGCGGGCGAAGGCGCCCAGCCGGTCGCCTGGCTGCGTCATCACGGAAGAGGCCGCGTCGGGGTCGACGCGCTCGGCCATGACGGCCGGTCGCTGCGCGACCCCGGCCATGCCGCGCTGATCGGCGCCATGCTGTCCTGGCTTGGCGAAGAGGGCTGAGGAAGACCCCCGCTTGAGTCTCTCCGGATCGCCTTCACCGCTCTTCCGTCCCCTGCCGCTGGGTGGGCTATCCTTGCGGAACCGGATCGCGATGGCGCCGATGACTCGCGAGCGGGCGCCAGGCGGCATGCCCACCGACGCCATGGCCGCCTATTACGCGCGCCGCGCCGCCGGCGGGACCGGCCTGATCGTCACCGAAGGGATAGCGACCGATGCGACCGGCTGCTTCGGCGATCATGTTCCTCGCCTGTTTGGACCGGACGTGGTGGACGGGTGGCGCAAGGTAGTCGACGGCGTCCATGCGGAAGGGGCCGCGATCATCGCCCAGCTATGGCATGTGGGGGCCTTCGCGCCGTCGATGATCGGCATGACGGACGGGGCCCGCCCGGTGGAGAGGATCAGTCCGTCCGGTCTGGCCGCACCGGGCCGTCCGTTCGGCCGCACGATGACCGAAAGCGACATCGCGGACAGCATCGCCGCCTTCGCCGGTGCGGCGGCGGCAGCGCAGGGCGCGGGTTTCGACGGGATCGAACTGCACGGCGCGCATGGCTATCTGATCGACCAGTTCCTCTGGCCGCAGACCAACAGACGGACCGACCGTTTCGGCCCGGCGGACAGGACGCGCTTCGCCGTCAAGCTGGTGCGCGCCGTGCGTCGGGCAACGCGTGACGGCTTCGCCCTTTCCTTCCGCCTGTCGCAATGGAAGCAGCTCGACTATGGCGCTCGCCTGGCGGAGACGCCCGGAGAGCTCGCCGCAATCGTCGGCCCACTGGCGGAGGCCGGGGTCGACCTGTTCCACTGCTCGACGCGCCGCTTCTGGGAGCCGGCCTTCCCGGGTGACGACCGCAACCTGGCGGGATGGACGCGGGCATTGTCGGGCAAACCCGCGATGACGGTGGGCTCGATCACCCTCGACGTCGATTTCAAGGCACCGGACGGAAAGGTCCATGCCTCCGGCGTGGGCGCGCATGTCGCGCTGCTCGAACGCGGGCTGGAGCTGGGATGGTTCGACCTCGTCGCCGTCGGCCGTGCGATGATCGCCAATCCTGACTGGGCCCGCCGGGTTCGCGACGGCGATGCCGGAGATTTGAGGCCGTTCACGGGCGCGATGCTCGAAACGCTGATCTAGAGGGGAAAAGAGGATGCGACCGATCGAGGGACTGAGCCTGTTGATCACGGGCGGTGCTTCCGGCCTGGGAGAGGCCACCGCCCGTCATTTCGTGGAGCGGGGAGCCCGGGTGACCATCACCGGCCGGCGCGCCGACCGCGTCGCCACAGCCGCCGCCGCGATTGGCTGCAACGGCATCGCCGGCGACGTCACCGATGCGGCAGACCGGCAGGCGATGATCGAGGCCGCGATAGCCCATGGCGGCGGGAAGCTGGACGCGCTGTTCAACAATGCCGGCAACATGTACCGGGCGACCATCGAGACCGTCGAGCAGGATAAGCTGTTCGATGTCTTCAACAGCAACGTCCTCTCGGCGATGCTGCTCACCGGCCTCGCCGTGCCGCACCTGGCCGCCACCCAGGGCAGCGTCCTGTTCGTCGGCTCCGTCCATACCCGCCGCAGCTTCCCAACCGCCTCCCCCTATGCCGCCACCAAGGGCGCATTGCAGACGCTGACCCAGGTCCTCGCGGCGGAGCTGGGCGATCGCGGCATCACGGTGAACTGCGTGATTCCCGGCAGCATCCCGACCGAGATCAACGTGCGGGCGGGCCTGCTCAGCGAAGAGGAGGTACGCGCCCGGGCCCGTGACCTGCTGTCGACGCAGGCGATCGCCGAGATCGGCCAGGGCGGCGACATCGCGGAGGCGGCCGACTATCTCCTCCGCGCCCGCTGGGTGACGGGCGCGATCCTCGACGTCGACGGAGGAATGGGCCTGGGCGTGACCCGCGCCTGAACGGCCGGAACGGCCGGCGGCCTCACCCTCTCAAGAGACGCCGGGCATTGTCCGCGAGCGGGGCGTCGACGTGCGGCGGCTCGAACCGGTCGGGAGCGTCCCAGCCCGCGAAGTTGGTGCCGTAGACCATCCGGCCGGTGCCGACGCGTTCGGCCAGCAGATCGAGCGCGCGATCGTCGTGCATATGGATGTCGTACCAGAGGCGGCCGAGCTGTTCCGCGAAGCTGCCCTCCCGTTTCAGATGTTCGGGGACCCAGCTTCGCTTGCGGGTGGCATGTTCCAGCCGGCCCCAGACCAGCGCCAGCGCGCCGCCGCCATGGCTGATGCAGATGTCGAGCCCGGGGTGGCGATGGAGCACGCCGCCGAACAGCAGGGTCGCGACCGCCGTGGTCTCCTGCATCGTGAAACCGACGAGGATGTCGAGCTCATACCGCTTCAGGGCTGGGCTTCCGGCGGGCCCGTCGATGCCGTCCGGTCCCGGATGGATGAAGAGCGGCACGTCCAGTTCGGCGACCGCTTCGTAGAAGGCATCCATCGCGGGATCGTCGAGCCCATGAGGCATCGAGGTGCCGATATAGACGGCCTTGTGGCCAAGGGTGCGAACCGCGCGGCGCGCCTCCTCGATCGCCGACGGGATGTGCTGGATCGGCACCGCCGCCGCCGCGCCCAACCGGTCGGGGTGGCGCGCGACGAGACCGGCGACCGCATCGTTCACCGTCCGGCAGAACCGGGCGGCATCGTCGGCCGGGATGAAGTGGAAATAGGTCAGCGGATTGGGCGACAGCAGCTGCCAGTCGATCCCCGACCGGTCCATCGCCGCGATCCTCACGTCGACGTCCATGAAGGGGCTGCCGCGATAGCGGACCCCGCGCAGCCGATAATCGCCTATTCTGAAGACCGGCGTTCCGTCCGCCTCGGCGTGGAGGTCCGGACCGAAGGCGCCGGCGGTTCCGAAGCTTTCCTCGCACACCGCATGCGCGTGGATGTCGATGACCTTGGCGTCATGCAGGCTCATGCATATCCCTTCACGATGCCGCCATCGACCTGGATGGCGGTGCCGGTGATGTAGCTGGCCGCCTCCGATCCCAGGAAGACGGCGAGGTTGGCGATCTCCTCCGGCTCGCCGAGCCGGCGCAGGGGAATCTGGGCGACCAGCCCGCGCGCCAGCTCGTCCGCCGCGACGCCGCTGTCGCGGGCCTGGTTGTCGAGCAGCGAAGTGACCCGCGCCGTCCTGGTCCAGCCCGGGCATATGGTATTGACCGTCACATTGTCGGGACCGACCTGATCGGCGAGCGTCTTCGCCCAGCCGAGCACCGCCATGCGGATGGAGTTGGAAAGGGTGAGGTCGGGAACCGGCTGCTTGACGCCATAGGAGCTGATGTTGACGATCCGCCCCCACCGCTGCGCGCGCATGTGCGGCAGCACGGCACGGGTCGCGCGGATCGCCGACATCAGGGTCAGCTCGACCGCGGCGGTCCATTCCTCGTCCGCGACGTCCTCGAAGCGGCCCGCCCGCGGGCCGCCGGCATTGTTGACCAGGACGTCGACGGGCCCGGCCGTCTCGATGATCCGCGCGATATCGCCACGGTCGGTGACGTCCCCCTGGATCGCGGTCGCGCCCGGCATGGCCGACACCGCCGCATCGAGCGCGGCAGCGCCCCGCGCCGCGATGCATACCCGCGCGCCCAGCGCATGAAAGCCACGAGCCGTCGCCAGCCCGATGCCCTGGCTGCCGGCCATGACCAGCACGGATCGGCCTTCCAGTCCGAATCTCATTGTTCTTCCCCTCCCTGTCCGGCCGGAGGCCATTGGCTGCGGTAGCTCGCCAGGTCGAAATAATCGCGCCACCGGCGGATCAGCCCGTCCTCGATCTCGAAAATCCCCATGATCGGCAGGGTAATCCACGTGCCTTCCACGCACATCCGGTCGACCCTTTCGGTGAGGACTCGGTTGCCGGTTGCGGCGATGGCGCGGACTTCCCAGGCGCAGGCATCGAACCGGGCCGCGGCGCCCCGCAGATAGGCCTCGACCGCCGCCTTTCCCGCCAGCGGCTCCATCGGGATGTTGTGATAGTCGACATCGCCGTGCAGCAGCGCCGCCACCGCGTCCATGTCCAGCCGTCCCCAGGCCGCGCAGAAGGCCGTCACGATCCCGATGGGCGAAGTCGACGATTCGTCGGTCATGCCCGGGACTTGACAGATTGACGGCCGGACGGGAAGTATCGATTTCGATATAAATGGAGATGGGATGCGGATTTCATATAGCAGGCCGGACCGCCAGCGGATCGTGCAGAACGCCTATGTCGTGCGGGATCTGGACGAAGCGATGGTCCGCTGGAACCGCACCCTCGGGATCGGCCCGTTCCTCGTCCGCCGCCATATCGCCTTGCGCGACGTGCTCTATCGCGGCCGACCGGCGTCGCTGGACATCAGCGCGGCGCACGCCCAGGCCGGAGACATCCAGATCGAGTTGGTGATGCAGCATTGCGACCAGCCATCGGCCTTCCGCGACATGTTCGACGGCACGGGGGAAGGGCTGCACCATGTCGCGATCTTTCCCGAGGACCATGATGCGATGGTGGCGCATTACCGCCAACAGGGCTTCGCCGCCGCGACTGACATCGTCACGGCGGAAGGACGCGGCGCGACCTATATCGATACGCGGCCGATGCTCGGCCACATGATGGAGATTTATCGGGTGAACGACAGCCTGGTCGCCTTCTACGAGGAGATCGCCGCGGCGGCCGAGGGCTGGGACGGGCGCAACCTGCGGATCGAACTGGGCGCCGGATCGTGACCCGCCGCGGTACGGGCGAGGGCGGAGCGCTCGCCGAATTGCGGAGCAACTGGCTGCTCCTGGTGGCCTGTGCGATCGGCGTCGGGTGCAGCGCGATCGCCCTGCCCTTCTATTCGATCGGTCCGCTGACCAAACCCGTCGAAGCCGCCACCGGCTGGGCCCGGTCCGACATCCAGTTCGCCATCCTCTTCAGCTCCGGGATCGGTGCGCTCACCTCTCCGGTCGTCGGCTGGCTGATCGAACGCTATGGCGCACGCCGCGTGGCGCTCCCCTCGCTGGTCGGCGTGTCCGCCGGACTGACCCTGGCTTCCTTCGCCAGCTCGCTCGGCCAGTTCTGGGCAGGATATGCGGCGGCGGCGATCCTGGGGGCCGGTTCCAATCCCGTGCTCTGGTCGCGCGTCGTCGCCGGCAGCTTCGACAAGGCGCGAGGCACGGCGCTGGGCCTCGCCCTCGTCGGTACGGCGTTCATCGCCATGCTGCTCCCCAACCTCGTCGCGATGGCCGAGCCGGCCCTGGGATGGCAGGGCGCGCTGCGGCTCATCGCGGCGTTGCCGATCCTTGTGGCCTTTCCGGTCGTCTACCTGTTCCTGCGGCCCGGCGAGGCGGATCCGAAACGCGCCGCAGCCCATGAGCTCGAGGGGCTGGACGTGCCGCAGGCGCTGAGCAACCATCGCTTCTGGATACTCACCGGCTCGATCCTGTGCGGATATCTCGCCATATCGGGGGCGGGCCCCAATCTGGTGCCGACCCTGTCCGATCGCGGCTTCGATGCGGTGTCGGCGGCGGGGATCGCCAGCTTCTACGCCATCAGCATGATCCCGGGACGCATCCTGTCCGGTTTCCTGATGGACAGGTTCTGGGCCCCGGCGGTGGCGTGCGTCGTCCTGATCCTGCCGGCGATCGCGTGCGTGCTGATCAGCGGATCGAGCGACAGCGTCGTGCTGGCCTTTTCCTGTGCGCTGCTCGGCCTGGCGGCGGGCGCCGAACTCGACGTGCTGGCGTTCCTCACCGCGCGCTATTTCGGCTTGCGTCACTATCCCCAGATATATGCGCTGAGCTATGTCGCGCTGGCGGCGGGCAGCGCCGTCGCGCCGACCATCTTCTCGCGAATCTACGAGGCGACGCAGAGCTACCAGGCGAGTTTCCACATCGCCGCCGCCCTGTTCATGCTGGGCGGCTTGCTTGTCCTGATGCTGGGACGCTATCCGGATTTGCGCAAGGGGACGGGAGGCAAGCGCTGATGGACGAGACGACCGACATGGGCACGCCGCCGCTGCGCGATCGCATCTCCTTCCTCGTCCATCGCATCAATGCGCATCTGTTGCGCATCACCAATCCCAAGCTGAAGATCTGGGGAATCGACCTCACCGAGTCGCGGCTGCTGGTGTCGCTGCTGGAGAATGGGCCGCTGGCAGCCGGCGATATCGTGCGGATCATGGCGCTGCCGCAATCGACCATCTCCCACCAGCTCAAGCGGCTGGAGAAGCGCGGCTATGTGCGGCGGACACCCGGTATCCACGATTCGCGCGTCATCACCGCCGAGCTGACGGACAGCGGGCGGCAGGTCGCCATCGAGGGCAACGCGCTCAGCCAGGAAGTGACCGATCGCCTGGTCAGCGCGATCGGCCGCGAAGAGCTGGAACAGCTCCGCGCCGCGATGAAGCGCATCGACGACGCGCTCGCCCCTGGCGCCCGCTAGAGCGGTTTCCGATCCGATCGCATCGGACCGGCCGCTCCAGTCACCTGTCTATCGCGATTTCCGTCCGCCGGGCGTCGCTGCAACCACCAGCTCTCCGCATCCGGGATCGTCCTCGCGAGAGAAATTTCTTGCGGCATCGATATATTTCGATATGAATGCATTTAATTCGATATCGATATTAATCGAATAATCGGCACAGGGAGAGGTCGCATGAAGACATCCGTTCGAGGATCATTGGCGATGGCGAGTGCTGCGGCACTGGGCATGGCGCTGGTTTCGCCGGCTTACGCGCAGGCTGCGGACCCAAATCCGGACGGCATCCAGGACATCGTCGTCTATGCCCAGAAGAAGGCGCGCGGCGAGCAGCTCCAGAAAGTGCCGATGGCGATCAGCGCGATCGATTCCAAGACGATCGAGGCCTCGCACGCGATCGACATCCGCGACATCGGACGCCTCGTCCCCAACGCCCAGCTCGACGGGGTCGGCACCTTCCCCGGCTTCGCCAACTTCTTCATGCGCGGCGTCGGCGTGAGTACCAGCGTCAGGTCGCTCGACCCGGCGGTCAACATCATCCAGGACGGGATGGTCATCGGCTACCAGGCAGGCGCCGTGCTGGACACGTTCGACACCGAGGGGGTGGAGGTGCTGCGTGGTCCGCAGGGCGTGCTGTTCGGCCGCAACGCATCGGGCGGTGCCGTCAGCCTGCGCAGCAAGCGCCCCACCGGCAAGAGCGAAGCGACGTTCAAGGTCACCCTGGGCAATGCGAACACGGTCGAGACCCGGACCGGGCTGGAGACCGCCATCGTCGAGGACAAGGTCTTCGCGCGCCTCGCGGTGCTGACCCGCAACAATGACGGCTTCTTCCACAACCGGAACAGCGGCACCTTCGTGACCGTCCCGGCCGCGACCAACGCCAACCCCACCGGGGCCGCCGCGGCGCAGCACAAGGAAGGCCGGGTCGGTGGCGCCGACGAGGTGGTCGTCAAGTCGACCTGGGTCTTCAATGTCGCCGAAGCCACGCGGTTCACGCTGCTCGGCCAGTATATCAATTTCAAGGACGGCGGCGGCGCGACCCGTTCCTTCTTCGTTCCCGGCAGCCCTCAGCGGCAGCAGCAGACCCTGTGGGGCTATACGCCTGCCGACAAGAAGTGGGGCGTCAATCTGGGCACGCCCGGCTATACCGACATCAAGGGCTTCCATATCATCGGGGAGCTGTCGCAGGACATCGGCGCCGGCACGCTCACCGCGATCGGCGCCTACCGCAAGGTCAGCTATGACTCGACGCTCAACGTCGGCGGCGATCCCTTCGACGTGCTGCTGTTCCCCGACGGGGAGGAGGATGCCAAGCAAAGCAGCTTCGAGGCACGCTACAACATCACCATCGCGGACCGGTTCGACCTGCTGGTCGGCGGCTTCTACTTCAACCTGAAGGAGGATGTGTTCGAGAAGCGCCTGACCCGGCTCCCGACGACCACGCTCGACCGCTACACCGTCAACGTGTGGGACCAGGACATCAAGTCCTATGCGGCCTTCGCCAATCTCGATTTCCACATCACCCCCGAACTGACCGCATCGGCCGGCGTCCGCTACAGCAAGGACACCAAGCGGATGCACGTCCAGCCGCTGGTCAACTGCCCGGGCCAGAGCTTCGAATCCTGCGTGCTCAACTTCCTCGACGCGAAGAAGTCGTGGGACGACGTCTCACCGCGGTTCGTGGTGAACTACAAGGTGCAGCCCAATATCATGCTCTATGCGAGCTATTCGCGCGGCTACCGCGCGGGCAACTTCAATGCCCGCGCGCCATCGGCCGGCGGTGCCGTCACCCCGGCCAATCCGGAGACGGTCGCGTCGTACGAAGTGGGCGTGAAGTCCGACCTGCTGAACAATCGCCTGCGCATCAACCTGGGCTATTATCGTCAGAAATATGACGACATCCAGCGGCTCGTCCAGTTCGCCGTTGCCGGCGAATCTCCGGCCCAGCAGCTGTTCAACGCCGCCAAGGCGACGATCCAGGGCATCGAGCTGGAAACCGCATTTGCTCCGGTCCGTGGCCTGCGCTTCGACGGATCGCTGGGCTATACCGACGCGAAATATGACTCGTTCAACAACCTGACCGGGCTGCCGGCCGGCGTCAGCGCGACGAGCCTACGCTTCGACCGGGTGCCGAAATGGACCGCCTATATCGGCGGCAGCTACGAAACCGATCTCGGCGACGACAGCTCGCTATCGTTCCGCACCGGCTACACCTGGCGCTCGCATGTCTACACCGACGTGCTGAACACGCCTCTGCTCGAACAGAAGGCCTATGGCCTTTGGGACGCGAACGTCACCTACGAGCGGGGCCGCTGGTCGGTGTCGTTGTTCGGCCGCAATCTGGCCAATACCGAATATGCCGAGATCAAGTCGCCGAACATCGGATACAACGCCTTTGGCGGCATGCCGCGCTATTATGGCGTCGAGTTCGGCGTCCGCTTCTGATCGCCGCCGCCGAGCACTGGCGAACGACATCCGGAAGGCTGGCGGGAGGATATCCCGCCAGCCCGTCCACCCTGACGAAAGCGAGGCCCGATTGAGGCAGTTCGGCGCAGGGGCCGGCTATCCGACGACCTTCGACATCGCCTCTCGCATCAGATCGATGCAGAGCGTCGCCGCCGGCGACAGGCTGCAGCGGGCCGGGCAGGTGGCGGAGATCGGCAAGGCGATCGGGCAGGTCCCTCGCCTCAACCGCGATTTCCCGCCGGTCGTCCATCCCGTCACGTTCGTGCAGCCGGACACGGGCCGCAGCGCACGACGATCATGGGACTATGGCCTGGGCCGTCGCCTCCATGATCGCCGGGCAGCCTGACCGCCCTCGCTCCACCGGCCGCCGTTCATCCCACCATATAACCGCCGTCGACGGCCATGACGTGGCCGGTCATGTAGCTCGACGCGGGACTGGCAAGGAACAGGATCGCGCTCGCGAGCTGGATCGGCTGGGCGGAACCGAGCAGCAGGCGGCCGGGCATCATGATCGGCCCCTTGGGGTCGAAGCCCATGCCGCCCTCGCGCATGCGGCGCGACCCTTCGGTATCGACGCCGCCCGGCATGATTGCGTTGATGCGGATGCCGTCCGCCGCGAATTCGGCCGCCGAGGTGCGGGTGATGCCGTTCACCGCCGACTTCGATGAATCATAATGGGTGTTGTTGAAGATGGTCGGGTGCGCAGCACCGATCGTCGAGATGTTGACGATCGCGCCGCCGCGCTCCTTCCCCTGCCGCCGCATGACCCTGATCGCCTCGCGCATGCACAGGAAGGTGCCGCGCGTGTTGACCGCGTGCATCCTATCCCAGGTCTCGACGCTCATCTCCATGAAGTCGGCCTTGGGACGGTAAGCGGCATTGTTGACGAGGATGTCGACGCCGCCCAGCGCCTCGGCCGCGCGCGTTGTCATCGCCTTGACCCGGGCCTCGTCCGAGATGTCGGCCTCCAGCCCGATCGCTTGGCCGCCCGCCGCGACGATCTCGGCGGCGACCGCCTCGGCTCCGGCCAGGTCGAGGTCGACCACCGCGACCCTGGCGCCGGCGTCGGCCATCAGCTTCGCGGTCGCCTTGCCGATGCCGGAGGCCGCGCCGGTGACGATGGCGACCTTGCCCGGCACCGCGAACAGGCTGCGAAGGGTGCTGTCGGAAATGGGCATCTGGGAATCTCCGGGATTTCAGGAAATCAGGAAGCCGCCGTCGACGGCGATCATCTGGCCGCTGATGTAGCGGCCGGCGGGGCCGGCCAGCAGCAGCACCGCGCCAGCCACGTCCTCGGGCGTGCCATAGCCATGCAGCATGCGCGCCCGATCGGTGCCGGGGCCGCTGCGCGGCACGTTGGCGGCCACCGTCTCGGTGATGATCGCGCCGGGCAGGATCGCGTTGGCGGTGATGTTGTCGGCGGCGAAGTCGAGTGCGCAGTTGAGCGTGAACTGGTTGAGCCCCGCTCGGGACGCCGAATAGGCGCCGTTGCCGTGCAGCACCGGGTGGCGGCTGCCGATCGTCGTCATGTTGACGATCCGCCCGCCGCCGGCCCGGCGCATCAGCCGCACCGCCCCCTTGGTGGCGAGGAAGGCGCTGCGCAGGTTGACGGCCTGGACATGGTCCCATTCGGCGGCGTCGATCTCGAGCGTCGACCGGTTGTGGTTGAGCACCACGGCGTTGACGAGGATGTCGAGCCGGCCGTGGCGATCGCCGATATCGGAGAACAGTGCCGCGACCGAAGCCTCGGACGTCACGTCTACCGCGATCGCCTCGGCCCCCAGCTCCGCGGCGATCTCCCGCCCGCGCGGGAGGCGCTCCTCCTCGTCGGCGAGGATCACCGTCGCCCCGGCGGCGGCGAGCGCTACAGCGCTGGCCCGGCCCATTCCCACCGCGCCACCGGTGACCAGCGCCACCCGGCCGACGAGGCCGAACATCGCGGCGAGCGCCGCGGCATCAGTGGCGCGGGACATCGTCGTAGAGCCTTTCGGCCGGCCCGGTCAGGCAGACATATTCGGTGTAGATGCCCAGGTCGGCGCGGGTGTCGACATAGGCGTAGCGCAGATGACCATCCATGACCGCGCCCTTCATCGGCGCGGCGAGACCGCTCGCGGAGATCGCTTCTTCCAAGGCTTCCCAGCCCGCCGCACCGGCGATCCGGTAGCCGAGGTGGTGGAGACGCGCGATGCCGTCATCGGGGAGATGATCGCGGTACAGTGCCGGCGCCGCCTCGCCGACCGCGATGATCTCTATCATCGACGGGCCGGCATAGGCATGCGCCGTTTCCATCCAGGGATTGGCCTGCCTGCGGCGGAAGTGCGCGATCCCGTAGCGGGCGCCGAGCCGCGCGGTCGCGGCGTCGAGATCGCGGGTGACGAAGCCGAATTGGTAGAAGCCGGTCAGGGGCAGCGCCGCACTCATATGTCCCATTCCAGATGGAGGCTCGACACGCCGTTGACCGACCCCGAATGGCTGTGCGGCCGATGCGCGGGATCGAGCCGGACCGCAGGCATGCGCTTCGTCCATTCCTCCAGGAAGATGCTCAGCTCGGAGCGGGCGAGCGGCGCGCCGACGCATTTGTGCGGTCCGTTGCCGAAGGTATCGTGCGCCGGCGTCTCCCGGTCGAAATCGACGGTCAGCGGATCGGCGTGGAGACGATCGTCCATGCTCGACATCGAGATCGGCACCATGACCATCTCGTCGGCCTTGAAGGTCACGCCCTTGTAGGTGACGTCATGCTTCACCAGCCGGCCGGTATTGGAAAGGCCGTGGCGGCGGATATATTCCTCGGCGGCGCGTGCCGCGATCGAGGGATCGTCGCGCAGGCGGCGATGCAGTTCGGGATGCTCCGCCAGGTGCCAGGCGGTGAAGGACAGCATGTTCGCCACCGTGTCGAGCCCGCCGAAGAAGACCAGCATCGCCATGCCGATCACCTCATGCTCGCCGCCGAAGCGAGGATTGCCGCGCCAGCCGGCGATGCGGCTCAGCAGGTCGTCGCCGGGCTCCGCGGCACGCGCGTCGAGCACCTCGCGCAGATAGGCCACGACCTTGCCGAGATAATGGTCCTTGGTCGGCTGGTCGCTGGCGTCGATATAGCCGACCGCCCACTCGACGAACTCGTCGCGCCGGTCGAGCGGCAGGTCGACGATGCCGAGGAAGATGGTGACCGGCATGATCCGCGCGAACTGCCCGACGAACTCGCATCGGCCGAGCGGGCGCAGCTTCTCGATCAATTCGATAGTGAGCGCGCGGACCTGCTCGCCCAGCGCCTGTACCCGCTTGGGAGTGAAGGAGGGGTTGAGCACCGCCCGGTAGCGCGCATGGAGCGGCGGATCGACCGTCAGCGGCGGCATCCGCACCGGGCTCGCGCCGCGCGGGATGGTGAACACCTCATGGCTGAACGTCTGATAGGTTTCCTGGACCCAGCGGATGTCCTCGGCGCGGGTCAGTATCCAGTGACCGCCATTATGCGGCGTCCAGACGATGTCGGGACCGTCGTGGAGCCGGCGCCAGGCGGTATAGACAGTGCCCTCGTCGATGCCGGGCGGATGGAAATAGTCGAAGTCGACGACCAGTTCGTCAGGGACATGGGCGGGCTTTGCGACCCGGTCATAATTGGGGACATCGGCGTTCATGCGGGTTCCTCGCGAAGCCTGTCGGAAGGGGGGTAGGGGCCAAGCAGCAGATAGGTGACCAGCGACAGCCCGAGTGCGGCGATGGCGGCCAGCAGCCCGGCGCGATAGTCGCCGAAACGATCGTGCAGCATGCCGATGCCGACCTGACCGACCACCGACATCAGCACCATCACCATCACCGTGCTGCCGTAGATCGTCGAATAATGGCGGAGGCCGAAATAGCGCGCGCAGAGATAGGCGACGATGTCGATCTCCGCACCCTGAGCCATGCCGATCAGCACCGCCGCGACCAGCGCGGTTGTGAGCGAGGGGGAGGACCCTATCAGCATCAGGCAGCCGAGCATCGGCCCCAGGCTGAACAGGCAGGCGACCAGCGGCGCCCAGACCCTGTCGACAAGCGTGCCCGAAACGAGCGTGCCGATCAGCACCGAGCCGGCGAGCACCCCGGTCAGCGTCGCGGCCATGCCGGCGGCGATGCCCTTCTCGGTCAGCAGCGGCTGGAACTGGCTGAGGATCGCCGAGAGCGGCGCATAGCCGAGCCCGGCGCACAGGCAGAGCAGCGCGACCCGATAGTCGCGGCGCGCGAGATTGAGGAAGGAGGTTTTGGTGGCCGGGACAGCCGATTTTCGGTCGGCGCTGTCCAGATCATGGATACCGAACCAGCAGACCGGCAGGCCGACCAGCAGCACGATCCCGGCGAGCAGCAGGAAACCGGCCTGCCAGCCTTCGTTCGTGATCAGCCGCTGAAGGATCGCGGGCAGCACGAGGCCAAGCAGCGATATGCCGATCCGGGTACAGGCCAGGGCGAGACCGCGCGAGGCGTTGAACCGCGCCGCGACCACGCGGGTGAAGGCCAGCCCCGTGGTCAGGATGCCGACGAGCTGTAGGAAGAAATAGGTGGCGTAGAACTGGACCAGCGAGCCGCTGAGCATGGTCATCGCCAGATAGGCGATGCCGGTCAGCGACATCGCCGCCAGCAGCGGCCGCCGCACCCCGAAGCGATCGAGCAGGGCACCGGCGAAGGGCGACAGCACCGCCGTCACGAGCATGCCATTATGGGCGAGCGCGATCTCCCCGCGGGTCCAGCCGAATGCCGTCTCCCAGGGCTGGATGAACAGGCTCGCGCTGAATTGAAGCATCGAGAAGCCCGTCGCCACGCCCACCGAGGCGGTAGCGACGCTGCGCCAATGGGTGCGCCATTCCTGGCTTGCGCGATGGATCGGCGGATCGGTCATCTATCGCCTTATCAAGGAAAAAAGACGGTGCCGGCATGCGCTCCGGCACCGTCAGTCACCGTCAGAAGCTTGCGCTGAGCTCGAGCCCGTAGGTGCGCGGCGGCGAGAGGATCGCGTTGGCGCCCGGCGCGGTGAACACCGGATAAGCGGTATCGAACAGGTTCTTGACGAACGCCGAGACGCGCAGCCTGGTCGGCCCGACCGAAATATTCTGGAGGCTGAATCGTGCGTTCGCGACGTCGCGATCGATATCGAACGCATAGGCGCCGAAGGCGACGCGGCCAGTGCCCGGCGTCTTGCTCGCCATCGCATAGTCGACGTGCAGGACAAACTGGCCGAAATCCGCTTCCGGGAAGGCCCAGTCGAGCGCCGCGGTCACCGAATGCTTGGGCAGGCTCTGGATGCGGACCTCGGCATTGGGATCGAGCGTGCGGTAGCTCGGCGGTCGGCGACCCTTGAGATAGCCGTAGCTCAGCGAGGTCTGGAGGCCGTTGGTCGGCACCGCCACGATTTCGAGTTCTCCGCCGCGGATACGGGTGACGCCAGGCGCATTGAGCGTGTCGGTAACCGCAGGGTTGCCGGTCGGATCGAGCTGGACCGTGATCTGGCGGTTGTGGATGCGATTCTCGAACAACGCCGCGTTGACCCGCAGCCGCCGATCGAGCAGGTCGCTCTTCACGCCGATCTCGTAGGCCTTGTTGACCTCCGCGCCGAAGGGCTTGAAGCCCGGCGAGCGAACCGACACGCCGCCGGCGCGATATGCCTGGGCGTAGCGGGCATAGCTGTGGATATTGTCCGCCAGATCATAGGCGATAGTGAAGGCGGGATCGAAGCGCTTTTCGCGGAAGGGCTGCCCGACAAGGTTGACGGCTGCACCGCCGTTCATGGTGCGCAGGAAGGTCTTCTTATCGTTGGTGTAGCGCAGGCCGGCGGTCAGGTGCAGCCGGTCCTCCGCGAAGGCGGGCGACCAGGTCGCCTGGGCAAAGGCGGCATAGGACGTGGATTCCGCGCGCTGCGAGCTCAGCCCCGACGTGGCGCTGCCGACCGTGAACGGATTGGTTGCGATCGCATTGCTGAAGGCCGGGTCGGTGTAGATGATGCTCAGAAAGCTCTGGCGGGTGTCACGGACCTTCTCGTTGAAATAATAGAGACCCATGACATATTCGAGCTGGTCGGTCGATCCGATGAGCTGGAATTCCTGGCTCTTCTGCTTCTGGTCGACATCGTTGAAGGCCACCACGCCCGAGATGCCATAGACGCGGGTGACCGAGGCCGGCAGGCCGAGCGTGCCGGTGCCCAACCCGGGGATGAGCGCCTGGATCGGCTGGCCCGCCGGGCCGAGTGAGGAGAGGGTGAAGGCGCCGCCGAGCTGCCCCCCGCCGCTCTCCCGCGTCTCGCGATAGGCGCTGATCGAGCGGAGCTTGAGGCTGTCGCTGATCTCCCATTCGGCCTGCAGGCTATGGCCGAGCGTCTTCACGTCGAACGGCGCGTTGTACATCGGGATCCAGCTGTGGTCGGTGCGGCGGCGGATGCTGTCGGTCAGCGGCCGGGCGCCCCCGAAGGTCGCCAGCGGCGTCAGCGGGCCGTCTGGCCGGAACCCGAAAGGCGGCTGGGCCAGGATGTTGTAGTCGCGGGTGTCCCTGGTCTTGCTATGGTCATAGGCATAATCGATCGTGACCGTATCGACCGGCTGCCAGCGCACGCTGGCGCGATAGCCTTCGGCGTCATAGGCGGCGAAATCCGCCTGGCGCGCCAGCTTGGGATCGCGCGGGCCGTTCTTCGTATAGCCGTCATGCCGGCTATTCAGATAGTCGAGCTTGATCGCGAAGCCGGCGATCGCCGGCAGGTTGAGGTGCGCCTCGTAGCGGCGCTGGTCGTAGTTGCCGACAGTCACCTTAGCGGTGCCGCCAAACTCGCCGGTCGGCTTCTTGGTGACGATGCGGATCGCTCCGCCCTCTGCGTTGCGGCCGAACAGCGTACCCTGCGGACCACGCAACACCTCGATCCGCTCGGGGTCGGCCAACTCGACGCCGAGCCCCTGCCCGCGCCCCAGATAGACGTCGTCGACATAGACGGCCGTGCCAAGTTCGGTGGTGCCCTGGCCGGGGTCGGCATTGGTGATGCCGCGCATGTCGACGATCAGCAGCGACTGGCTGCCCGCGAAGGGCTGCATCACGACGCCAGGCGGCGGGGTCTGGAACAATGCGCCGAGGTTGGTCGCGCCCTTCTGTTCGAGCGCCGCGCTCGAATAGGCGCTGACCGCGATCGGCACGTTCTGGAGATTCTCGGCCCGCTTCTGCGCGGTGACGACGATCTCCTCCACCCCGGTGAAGCCTCCCTCGTCCGCGGCGGCCGGCGTCACCTGGGCGATCGCCATGGTCGGCACGCTGCAAACCGTCAGAAACAGCGCCTTGTTCAGTACACGCATAGTTCCTCCCCTAGCCAGCTAAGGCAATTTTCTTTTGAATGAGGAACATTACTTAGATCAAGGACGACCGCCCTGTCAGGATGCGACGGTGCACGGCAGGAAAGGCATCACATGCTTGATCGGACGCCAGCGCCTGAACGGGCGGGCCGCAGGCACATCGACACCATCATGTCGAAGCCTTCGGCCAGGAAATCGTCCTCCAGCATCACCGGGCGTCCCTCGGCGATGTCGCAGTCGCGATCGTAGATCATGTCGAACAGGGTGCAGCAGGCGTAGCGCAGCCGGTTCATGAGCAGGTCTTCGGGAAGATCCGGCGCCAGCGACTTGAGCAGGTCCATGGCTTCAAGGCTGGCCGGGGTGATGCCCATCTCCTGCGCGCGGAGCGCCTGGCCGGTACGCCACCGCAGCGCGTGACGGAAAAAGGCGGTGTAGCGATGGACGCCCTCGGGATCGAGCAATTCGTAATTGGGCTGTACGAGCAGCCGCATCACGGCATGAGGATTCTCCGTCTCGCCCCGCTCACGCATCTGGCGAAGCAGCATCTTCCGCCGCGCTTCGAGCGTCGGCAGGCGGTGCTGCCAGATCGCGCGGACCAGTTCCGCCCGGTCGCCAAAATGATAGGTGATCGCCGACTTGTTGGCGACGTTCGCCTCCATCCCGATTTGGCGCAGCGAGACGGCTTCGATCCCATAGATGCCGAACAGCCGTTCGGCAGCTTCGATGATGGCCATGGGCGTGGATTTGTAGGACTTAGGGGCGCGGCCTGCCATGCGCGGCGAGGTGCGCCGATCGCCGCACCCGGTCAAGCTATTTCGAGCCGATTCGATCCCGCCGAAACCGATCGCAGGCCAACGGGCCGGACCGGCGCCCGCCGCCTCGAACGCCCCCATGCGGGCCTCGGCGCGCTGCCCGCGGGACGAGCCGCCGCGCCATATCGTTGAAGCTTGCAACATTGCCCCGAAATGTGGACAGGAGAGTCCGCCCGCAGGCAGTGGAGGAAATATGGCGACCGCGCCGATCCGCGAGAAACATGATGGCGCGTTGGCCGGCCAGATGGACGTGCGTGTCTGGCTGCGCCTGCTGAGCTGCGTCACCGTCATCGAGAAGCGCCTGCGTCGCCGCTTCGTGGCCCAATATGACACGACGCTGCCGCGGTTCGACGTGATGGCGACGCTCGAACGCTTTCCCGACGGCGTGTCGATGGGCGAACTGTCCCGCGCGCTGCTGGTCTCCAACGGCAATGTGACCGCGCTGGTGAAGCAGCTCGAGTCGGACGGCTATGTCTCGAGCCGTCCCGCACCGGACGACCGGCGTTCGTCGATCGTCGGGCTAACGGACCTGGGCCGCCGTCATTTCGCCGAACTGGCGGCCGCGCATCGCTCCTGGATCCAGGGCATGTTCGCCGAATTGTCGGACGACGACCATATCGAGCTCTACAAGCTGCTCGCCGTCCTGAAGCACTCGATTGGCGCCGACGACGAAAAATAGCGGTCGCTGGCCCGATCGCGCGCGGACCGCGCGAAGGACCGGCCGCGGAAAGCGCAATAAACTCTTGACGCCGCCCTATTATTATATGTTTAAAATATCTGGGGCGGCCGACGCCCGGAGTGGCAACAGCTGGAAAGGCTGATTCCGTGCAGAGCTACAACGCCGCCGCCGACCTCATCGACCGCAATCTGGGCGATCGCGCCGACAAGATCGCCGTGATCGACGATCTCGGGCGGTACAGCTACCGCGAGGTCGCCGAACGCGTCGACCGCTTCGCGGGCTATCTGACGGGGCTCGGCGTTCCGGCGGAGAGCCGCATCCTCCTCTGCCTGCAGGACTCGGTCAATTTCCCGGTGGCGGCGCTCGGCGCGATCAAGGCGGGTCTCGTCCCTGTCATGGTCAACCCGCTGCTGCCGGGCAGCGATCTCGATTACATGCTGCGCGACAGCCGGGCCCGGTTGCTGGTCGCCTCGGCGGGCGCATGGCCCGCGCTTGCTCCCGTCATCGCCGGACAGCCCTATCTCCAGGGGATATTGGTCGCCGACGGCGCCGCCCCGGAGGGCACGATCGCCTTTGCCGACGCCGTCGCCGGCGCGCAGCCGATCACAGCGGCCGCCGAGACGCGCGCCGATGAACCGTGCCTGTGGCAATATTCCTCGGGCACCACCGGCCGCCCCAAGGGAACCGTCCATTCCCACGCAAACGTGCAGCGGCTGACGGGCCTCTATCCGCGCCAGATCCTCGGCCTGGACGAGAATGACGTCACCTATTCCGCGGCGAAGCTGTTCTTCGGCTATGGCTTCGGCAACGGGCTGGTCTTCCCCTTCTCGGTCGGCGCCACCGCCATCCTGATGGCGGGCCGACCGACCGCCGACGCGGTGTGGCAACGCCTGATCGATCATCGCCCGACGATCTTCTTCGGTGTCCCGACCCTCTATGCCTCGCTGCTCGCCGCACCCGAGGCACCCGATCGCGGCCATCTGGCGCTGCGGCTGTGCACCTCCGCCGGGGAGGCGCTGCCCAGGCCGATCGGCGAGCAATGGCGCGCGCGCTATGGCACCGACATATTGGACGGCATCGGTTCGACCGAGATGTTCCACATCTTCCTGTCCAACCGGCCCGGCGACGTCGCCTACGGCACCACCGGCCGGCCGGTCGACGGCTATGAGCTGCGCCTGGTCGACGAGGCAGGCGGGGCCGTTCCCGACGGCGAGGTCGGCGAGCTCCATGTAAAGGGCCCCACCAGCGCGCTCGGCTATTGGTGCAACCGGGAAAAGACCCAGGCGACCTTCCTTGGCGAATGGACCCGGACGGGGGACAAATTCCTGCGCAACGCCGAGGGCCGCTACGTCTATTGCGGCCGATCCGACGACATGCTGAAGGTCAGCGGCATCTATGTATCGCCCTTCGAGGTGGAGACCGCGCTGCTGTCGCACGAGGCGGTGCGCGAAGCCGCCGTGGTAGGATGGACCGACGATCAAGGCCTGATCAAGCCCAAGGCGTTCGTCGTGCTGGGCGACGGCCAGAGCCCGTCGGACGCCATCGAGGCAGCGTTGAAGGCGCATGTGAAGCAGTTGTTGGCGCCCTATAAATATCCGCGCTGGATCGAATTCCTCGATGCCCTGCCCAAGACGGCGACCGGCAAGGTCGAACGCTACAAGCTTCGGCAGCCAGCCGCCGCCTGACGTCGCTTGCCACAGCACAAGGAGATTCCATGGCCGTTTCCGCGACGTTGCGGGGGACGATCCTCGAGATCATGGTCGATAATCCGCCGGTCAACGCGCTCGGCCATGCGATCCGCAAGAGTCTGCTGGAGGCGCTGGAAGCAGGAGCCCGGCAGCCGGAAGTCGAGGCGATCGTCATCGCCTGCGCGGGCCGGACCTTCTTTGCCGGAGCCGATATCTCCGAGTTCGGTAAGCCGCCGCTCGACCCTATCCTCCCCGACCTGTGCAACGCGATCGAGGCGCTCGGGACGCCCGTGGTCGCCGCGATCCACGGCACCGCGCTGGGCGGCGGGCTCGAAGTGGCGCTCGCCTGCCACTATCGGGTGGCGGTGCCGTCCGCCCGGCTCGGCTTGCCGGAGGTCAAGCTGGGCCTGATCCCCGGCGCCGGCGGCACGCAGCGGCTGCCCCGGCTGGTCGGCATCGCCGCCGCCACCGACATGATCCTCTCCGGCGATCCGATCCCGGCGGGCAAGGCGGCGGAGCTCGGCCTCATCGATCATGTCGCCGAGGGATCGCTGATCGAGGAAGCGCATCGCTGGGCGCAGTCCATTGCCGACCAGCGACCTCTTCCCCGAACGGGGGAACGGCCGACCGCTGGGGATGCGGCCGCGATCGACCGTTACGCGCAGGCCCATGCGCGCAAGCTGCGCGGCCAGACGGCGCCGCAGGCCTGTTTCGAGGCGCTTCGCGCCGCCATCGACCTGCCGTTGGCCGAGGGTCTCGCCACCGAACGGCGGCTGTTCCGCCAACTGGTCGATGGCGACCAGTCCGCCGCGCTGCGCCATTATTTCTTCGCCGAACGCAAGGCCGCCCGGATCGACGGGCTGGACGCCTCGATCGAGCCGCTCCCCATCGAGACGGTCGGCGTCATCGGCGCCGGCACGATGGGCGCCGGGATCGCCATGGCCTTCCTGTCGAAGGGGCTGCGGGTCGTCCTGCTCGAAACCAGCGCCGAAGCGCTCGACCGCGGTCTCGCCCATATCCGGCAGACCTTCGAAACCGGCGTCGCCAAGGGCCGGATGGTCCAGGATGACTGCGACCAGGCGCTGGCCCGGCTATCCACCGCCCTCGATTATGCCGCGCTCGGCAGCTGCGATCTGATCATCGAAGCGGTGTTCGAACTGATGACGGTGAAGCGCGAGGTGTTCGCCCGGATCGACGCGGTCGCGCGGCCGGGCGCGATCCTCGCCACCAACACCAGCTATCTCGACATCGACGAGATAGCCGCGGCGACGGGGCGGCCCGAATATGTCGTCGGCCTCCATTTCTTCTCGCCCGCGAATATCATGAAGCTGCTGGAGGTCGTTCGCGCCACCCGGACGTCGTCCCGCGTGCTGGCGACGGCGATGGCACTGGCCAAGCGGATCGGCAAGATCGCGGTCGTCGCCGGGAACGGCTATGGTTTCATCGGGAACCGGTTGCTCGCGCGCCGCCGCAGCGAGGCGTACGAGCTGCTGCTCGAAGGCGTCACCCCCTGGGATATCGACGAGGCGCATGTCGGCTTCGGCATGCCGATGGGCCCGTTCCGGATGTCCGATCTCGCCGGCGTGGACATCGGCTGGCACCGCGATCCCACGCGGGTGGAGAATGTCCGCGATGCGCTGTGCGCCGCGGGACGCCTGGGCCAGAAGGTCGGCAGGGGCTATTATGATTATGACGAGAAGCGGCAGGCGGCGCCGTCGGCGGAGGCACTGGCGATCATCGATGCCTTCGCCCGCAGCCAGGGCAGGACGCGCCGGGATGTTCCGCGCGACGACATTCTCGAACGGACGCTGTACGCCATGGTCGACGAGGGTGCGCGCCTGCTTGGCGAAGGCATCGCGCAGCGTGCCTCGGACATCGATGTGGTGTGGGTCAACGGCTATGGCTGGCCGTCCTATCTCGGCGGCCCGATGCACTGGGCGGAGCGCACAGGCCTCGCGCGCATCGTCGAACGGCTCCGGGTACATGGCATGCCGGTGGCCCCGCTGCTCGCCGAAAAGGCCTCTCGGGGCGAGCGTTTCGATGATCCGCAGGCGGCCTGACACTGAATCTATTTTAGACTTGAAATAAATCCGGAGGAGGCATAGGCCTGTTCCGACGGCAGATATGGAGAGCCTTGCATGAAGGTGGCATGCGTCGGCGGTGGCCCCGCCGGGCTATATTTCGCGATCTCGATGAAGCTTCGCGATCCGTCGCACGACATCACGATCTACGAGCGCAACCGGGCCGGGGATACCTTCGGCTGGGGCGTCGTCTTCTCCGACCAGACGATGGAGCATCTGCAGGCCAACGATCCGCAGAGCGCGCAGACGATGATCGACGAGCTCGCCCATTGGGACGACATCGAAGTCCATATCGAGGACGGCGACCGCAAGGTCAGCACCCGATCGGGTGGCCACGGCTTCATCGGCATCGGCCGCAAGCGCCTGCTCAACATCCTGCAGGATCGCGCGACCGAACTCGGCGTCAGGATCGAGTATCAGGTCGAGGTCGAGCCCGACAGCGACTTCCTGGCGGGCCATGACCTGGTGATCGCCGCCGATGGCCTGAACAGCAAGCTGCGCCGCCACTACGAGGACAGCTTCCAGACCGACATCGACGTCAAGCGCAACAAATTCGTCTGGCTCGGCACCCACCAGCGCTTCGACGCCTTCAACTTCATCTTCAAGAACACGCGCTTCGGCTGGATCTGGGCGCATGCCTATCAGTTCGACGCCAATACGGCGACGTTCATCGTCGAATGTTCGCCCGAAACCTATGAACGGGCGGGCTTCGGCGAGATGAGCCAGGCGGACAGCTGCCGCCTGTGCGAGGAAATCTTCGCGGATCATCTCGGCGGCCACGGGCTGATGACCAACGCCGCCCATATCCGGGGATCGGCGTGGATCAACTTCCCGCGGATCATCTGCCGCCAGTGGAGCCACGAGAACATCATCCTGCTCGGCGACGCCGCGCACACCGCCCATTTCTCGATCGGCTCGGGCACCAAGCTGGCGCTGGAGGATGCCATCAAGCTGGCCGAGGTCCTCAACCGGCCGGGCACGACCACCGGCGCGCTGACCGGGGCGCTCGCCGAATATCAGGAGGAACGCCAGCTCGAGGTGGTCAAGCTCCAGAACGCGGCGCGCAACTCGACCGAATGGTTCGAGCATCTCGATCGCTATCTGAAGATGGACCCGATGCAGTTCACCTACACGCTGCTGACGCGCAGCCAGCGGGTGAGCCACGAGAATCTGCGGATGCGCGACCCCGCCTGGCTCGCCGAGCTGGAGAAGAACCTCGCCGAGGCGGCATTCGGACAGCCGATCACCGGGCCGGTGCCGCCGATGTTCATGCCGTTCAGGATGCGCGACATGACCCTGCGCAACCGTATCGTCATGTCGCCCATGGCGATGTACTCCGCGGTCGACGGCGTGCCCGACGATTTCCACCTGGTCCATTACGGCGCGCGCGCGCTGGGCGGCGCCGGCCTGATCGTCACCGAGATGACCTGCGTCTCTCCCGAAGGGCGGATCACGCCGGGCTGCACCGGCATCTGGAACGATGCGCAGGTCGCGGGATGGCGCCGGATCACCGATTTCGTCCACCGTACCCCCGGCGCCCGTATCTGCATGCAGATCGGCCATAGCGGATCGAAGGGCTCCACCCGCGTCGCCTGGGAAGGGATCGACAAGCCGCTCGACGTCGGCAACTGGCCCGTCGTCGCCCCGTCGAACGTCGCTTATTCCCCCGAGAACCAGGTGCCGGTCGCGCTCGACCGTGCCGCCATGGACGCCATTCGCGACCAGTTCGTCGAGGCGACGCGGCGTGCGGAAGCCGCCGGGTTCGACATGGTCGAGTTCCATTGCGGCCATGGCTATCTGATGTCAGGCTTCATCAGCCCGACCCAGAACAGGCGCACCGACGACTATGGCGGCAGCCTGGCGAACCGGCTGCGCTACCCGCTGGAGGTGTTCCGCGCGATGCGGGCGGCATGGCCCGCCGACAAGCCGATGTCGGTGCGCATCTCGGCGCATGACTGGGTCGGCGATGACGGCGTCACCCCCGACGAGGCGGTAGAGATCGCCCGCGCGTTCAGGGAGGCCGGCGTCGATCTGGTCGATGTCTCCTCGGGTCAGGTCTCCAAGGCCGAGAAGCCGGTCTACGGGCGCATGTTCCAGGTGCCCTTCTCCGACCAGATCCGCAACGAGCTCGGCGTCGCGACGATGGCGGTCGGCAATATCTGGGAGATCGACCACGTCAATTCGATCATCGCCGCCGGCCGTGCCGATCTCTGCGCGATGGGACGCCCCCACCAGATGGACCCGAACTGGACGATCCACGCGGCCGCCGCTCAGCAGATCGACGACGCCCCCGTCCCGGTCCAGTACAAGAGCGGCTATTTCCAGGCGAAGCTGAACGCCAGCCGCGCCGGCCAGATGGCGGTCGTCAAGTGACGGCCGCCCGCCGGCATGCGCTGGTGACGGGCGGCGGCAGCGGCATCGGCCGGGCGGTGGCGACCGGCCTGGCTGAGGCCGGCTGGCAGGTCACGATCCTCGGCCGCAACGAGGAACGTCTCGCGGCGGTCGCCCGCGAGCATGACGGCATGCTCGCGCTCGGCTGCGACGTCGGCGACGAGGCGGCGGTCACGGCCGCCGTGGAGCAGGCGATCGGGCGCAACGGCCCGGTCGACCTGCTGGTGAACGGCGCCGGGATCGTCGAGACGGCGCCGTTCGCGAAAAGCCCGGATGCGCTGTGGGACAGGCTGTGGCGCACCAATGTGATGGGGGCTGTTCACGCCAGCCGGGCGGTGCTTCCGGCCATGCGCGCCCTGCCGGCCGCGCGGATCGTCAACATCGCATCCACGGCGTCGCTCAAGGGCTATGCCTATGTCAGTGCCTATACCGCAACCAAGCATGCGTTGCTGGGGATGACGCGGGCGCTGGCGCTGGAACTGGCCGGCACCGCGATCACGGTCAACGCAATCTGCCCTGGATATGCCGACACCGACATCGTCCACGACGCCGTCGCCAATATCGTCGCCAGGACGGGCCGGAGCGAGACCGAGGCGATGGCGACCTTCACCGGCGCCAATCCGCAGGGCCGGCTGATCGACCCGGCCGAGATCCTCGGCACGGTCCTCTGGCTGGCGTCCGACGCGGCGCGATCGGTGACGGGCCAGGCGATCGTCGTCGCCGGCGGCGAGATCATGTGAAGAAGGACCATGTCGATGTTTGACCCCGGCAGCTTCGCCCCGAAGCATTTCGCCTTCGCTTTCGCCGACAAGGTCGCCACGGTGACGCTGAACCGGCCCGAGCGGAAGAATCCGCTGACCTTCGAATCCTATGCCGAGCTGCGCGACATGTTCCGCGACCTCGTCTACGCGCCCGACGTCAAGGCGGTCGTGATCACCGGCGCCGGGGGCAATTTCTGCTCGGGCGGCGACGTGCACGAGATCATCGGCCCGCTGACCGGGATGGACATGACCGGCCTGCTCGCCTTCACCCGGATGACAGGCGACCTCGTCAAGGCGATGCGCAACTGCCCGCAGCCGATCGTCGCGGCGGTCGACGGCGTGTGCGCGGGCGCGGGAGCGATCCTTGCCATGGCGTCCGACATCCGCTTCGCGACGCCGGCCGCCAAGACCGCTTTCCTGTTCACCCGCGTCGGCCTCGCCGGGGCGGACATGGGGGCCTGCGCCATCCTGCCGCGGATCATCGGCCATGGCCGCGCCGCCGACCTGCTGTTCAGCGGCCGGTCCTTCTCCGCCGAGGAAGGGGAGCGCTGGGGCTTCTTCAACCGGGTGGTGGACGCCGGCGCCCTCCAGGGCGAGGCGACCGCCTATGCGGCGATGCTGGCGAACGGGCCGACCTTCGCCCATGGCATGACCAAGAACCAGCTCGACATGGAATGGGCGATGCCGATCGAGACCGCGATCGAGGCCGAGGCCCAGGCCCAGGCGATCTGCATGCAGACCCGCGACTTCGAGCGCGCCTACCATGCCTTCGTCGCCAAGCAGCGGCCGACCTTCGCGGGGGACTGACATGGCCGACCAGACCTATCTCTCCTGGCCGTTCTTCGAGCAGCGGCATCGGAGCTATGCCGCCGATCTCGAGGCGTGGTGCCGGACCCATGCCGATGCGCTCCACGCCGAGGGAAGCGATGTCGACGCCGACTGTCGCCATCTCGTCAAGCTGCTCGGCCAGGCGGATTTCCTGCGCGCGACGGTGCCGAGCAACCATGGCGGACTCAACAGCCCCGTCGACGTCCGCACGCTGTGCCTGTCGCGGCAGATCCTCGCCTATCATTCGGGTCTGGCCGACTTCGTCTTCGCGATGCAGGGGCTGGGCACCGGCGCGATCAGCCTGTTCGGGTCGGAGGCGATCAAGCAGGCCTATCTTCCCAAGGTCGCGGCCGGCGAGATGATCGCGGGCTTCGCCCTGTCGGAGAAGGAGGCGGGCTCGGACGTCGCGGCGATGACGACCAGCGCCCGCCGCGTCGAGGGCGGCTGGATCATCGATGGCGAGAAGACCTGGATCTCGAACGGGACGATCGCCGACCTGCTGACCGTCTTCGCACGCAGCGGCGAGGCGCCCGGCGCGCGCGGCATCTCCGCCTTCGCCTTTCCGACGGCTACCAAGGGCTTTTCGATCACCGAACGGATCGACGTGATCGCGCCGCACCCGCTCGCCACCATCCGCTTCGACGAGTGCTTCGTCCCCGACGACCATCTCCTCGGCGAGGCGGGACAGGGGTTCAAGGTCGCCATGGCTACGCTCGACATGCTGCGCTCGACGGTCGGCGCGGCGGCGCTCGGCTTCGCGCGCCGCGCGACCGATGAAGCGCTCGGCCGCGCCACATCGCGGGAGTTGTTTGGGGCGCCGCTGTCCGATCTGCAGCTCACCCAGGCCGCCCTGGCCGACATGGCGCTCGGCAACGACAGTAGCGCGCTGCTCATCTATCGCGCGGCCTGGGCCAAGGACCAGGGCCAGCCGCGCATCACCCGCGAGGCCGCCATGGCCAAGCTCCACGCCACCGACACCGCGCAGCTCACCATCGACAAGGCCGTCCAGCTGTTCGGCGGCGCCGGCGTGGTGCGCGGCAACATGGTCGAACGGCTCTATCGCGAGATCCGGGCGCTGCGCATCTACGAGGGCGCGAGCGAAGTCCAGAAGGTCGTGATCGCGCGCGCGGCGATTGCCGAAGCGCAAGGGAGGAAAGCATGAGAATCCTGCAGCCGGAGGGCTGGCCGCGCCCCAGGGGATATGCCAACGCGATCGAGGTCCGCGGACGCACGATCTATGTCGCCGGCCTGATCGGCTGGAACGAGGAGGAGACCTTTGTCGCCAAGGACCTTCCCGGCCAGTTCGAGCAGATATTACGCAACCTCGTCACGCTGCTCGCCGAGGGCGGCGCCCGGCCCGAGCATGTCGTGCGGATGACCTGGTACGTCACCGACAAGCAGGCCTATCTGCGCGAACTGCGCAGGATCGGCGAAATCTATCGCTCGATCATGGGCAAGGTCTTCCCTACCATGGCGGTCGTCCAGGTGGTCGCGCTGATGGAAGACGAGGCCCTGATCGAGATCGAGACCACCGCCGTCGTTCCCGACTGACGATTCACTCCGAGGATTCCGCCATGAGCCAGATGAGCCGCTTCGACTGGGCCGATCCGTTCCAGCTCGATGACCAGTTGACCGACGACGAGCGGATGATCCGCGACGCCGCCCACGCCTATGCGCAGGAACGGCTGCAGCCGCGCGTGATCAAGGCCTATGCCGAGGAACATACCGATCCGGAGATCTTCCGGGAGATGGGCGCGCAGGGCCTGCTCGGCGTCACCGTTCCCGATGAGTTCGGCGGCGCCGGCGCGTCCTATGTCGCCTACGGCCTGGTCGCGCGCGAGGTCGAGCGGGTGGACTCGGGCTATCGTTCGATGATGTCGGTGCAGTCGAGCCTCGTCATGTACCCGATCTACGCCTATGGATCGGAGGAGCAGAAGCGCCGTTATCTTCC
>NZ_FUYM01000024.1 GCF_900167915.1 Rhizorhabdus histidinilytica
CATCTTCCCACCAGATCGCCTGGAATCGCTCCAGTTCATGCTTGTCCACGCCAAGGCAATAATCCGACACAAGATCGGCCAGTGCAAACCTGCTGATCACCTCTTCTAGATTCGACATGATTACTCCTCTGTGATTGTGACATACATTCCCCAAGTGTCATGCCGTCTGACGTGAGTTTAGCCTGAATCCGACCGCAGGACAATCATTTTCCGTCCCGAGCGGCGTCGTCGGGCGCGCAAGGCGCTGAGACAGGGCAGATCGGCCCGCGAAGCCGCCGTGTTGTGCCCTGGTGGCGGTGTTTTTCAGCGCAGCGGACAGACCCATCCTGCCGTTTTCGTTCAGTTTGGGCGTGGATGGCGGTCATGCGCATAGCGGAGGCGCTCGCAATCGGCGGATGGCGGCGAGGATGGCGCGGACCATCGGACCGGTGACGGCCACCTCGGCCAGCTGGAAGGTGATGGCGCGGGCATGGCGGACGACACGTGCCCCGATCTTGATCAGCTTCAGTTGCAGGCTGGTCAACGACCAGTCGGCCATCGTCTCGGGCAACTCGATGCAGCGCAAGAAGATGGCCAGGTTGTAGGCCAGCGCATGCAGTTGCAGTCGCACCTCATTGTCGCGGAACTTCCGGCATGACAGCCGCGTCCAGTGGAAGGCATATTTACCTTCCTTGATGTGCTGCTCGGCGGTGCCGCGCTGGTTATAGAACCGCACCACCCAGTCGGGCTCCATCGGCAGGTTGGTGACGATGAAGCCGACACGCGGGAACAGTTCGCCCGGATGCCATTCGATCTTGGCGATCACCCGGCGTTCCTTGTCCCAGGATGCCGCCTGATACTCGAAGTCTTCGTAGAAGCGCTTGACCTTGGTCAGCGAAGGTCGCCCGACAGGGCGCGTCAGCCGATGCGCGATCTTCTCGCGCAGGACGTTGTTCGCAGGCAGCCGGATGGCGTAGAAGAATCGGGCTTCTTCCAGCCGCTCATAGATCGCGGGGATCGCGTAGGCGGCGTCAGCCCGGAAGAACCGGCCGCAAAGGTCGCGCTCCGCGTAGCGGGCGATGACGGGGTCGAGAACGTCCCGCCAGCCATCGGCGCTGTGGACGTTGCCATGGCGCAAGGCGCAGCGCTCCAGCATGCCGAACTGGTTGAACAAAAAGTTCGGGTGATAGCAGGTGCAGTCGAAATGCCCGTTCCAGGCCGCGCCCTCCTGATCGCCATGGGTGGGGCTGACCGAACTGTCCATGTCCAGAACGATGTACTTCAGCCCGTTACGGTCATGGAACCGGTCGATCCATTGGCCATTCAGGTCGGCCAGCGCGGCACGGTTCTCGGGCTGTGCCAGTGTCTCGGTCTCGAACCGTCCCATCTGCGAGGCCGAGGCCGCTTGCGCATCGACAGCCCTTCCACCCACGACCTGGCGCATCACCGGATCGAGGGCCAGGCGGTCGGCGTCGTTCACATCCTCGTATCCGGCCAGTCGCCCGAACACCGATTGCCGGAACAACCCGTCAAGCCGGTGGACCGTGTTCTTGCCGCGCCGGGTGTCGCGCAATGCTTTTGCCGCCAGATCGGACAGCCCGAGCGCGTCATCCAGCTCGCGCATCACCAGCAGGCCGCCGTCGGAACTGAGCTGCGCACCTCGGAACTCCACATGCACCCGGCGGTCGAACTCGACCCGATCTGCCCGCTTCGAACCCGCACCCTCTGGGTGATCCATCAAACGCGCCCCTCACGGCCATCAACACCATGATTTATATCGGAAATATTGAGATCCTGACAGCAAAATCAGCGATTTACTTGGGGAATGTGGGTTTCATGGGCTTTCCCTTCCTAATTGAGCCGAAGGCGATGACGGGTCATCGACTTCTGCCGAAAGCGGGCGACGCTGGGCCGGGGAATGCCGCAAACGGGGCCGATCAGGGGGGAGGGGGATCACCCGTCCTGCACGGAGCGAAGCGAAGGAAGGGCGGGGAAACCCGCCTGATCGCCAAGCGGAGCCGCGCAGCGGCGGAGACGGTCTAGCCCTTGCGGCAGGGGGCAGGAACAGGCCCCAAAACGCGACAAATCAGCGCGGCGGCTTGCCGCCTCAATCTCCGCCAGGACAGGCGGTGGCAGCTGCCACCGCCTGCACCGATCAGCCAGGCTTGCGGATCGCAAGCAAAACGGTGTTCACGTTGGTTCCGGCGTGGGCGAAAGAACCGGGGGGAAGGTCGATCCATTTACGACTGTGAAAATAGATCGCCTCGCAAGCAGCGATCATGCGGTGTAGCGCCTTGTGGCGCTGATCCTCGCCATACTCTGCCCGCGCGCTCATGATCGCCACCAGCACGCCTCCCGGCTTGAGAAAGGCGAGGGCATGACGCACATGGTCACAGTCGCGGCCTCGATCAAAAGGCGGGTTCATTATCACCGCGTCGAACGGTGCATAATGGGCCGGGTCCAGTGCGAGAAAATCGCCCTCGATCGCATCGGCAAAGCCATGGATTACGCGTAGTTCATGGGCGAAGCCGGGTTGCAGCTCCACGCAAGTTACATCGGCACCAGCGGTGCGCGCGGCCGAAGCAAGCGC
The DNA here is from genome assembly GCF_900167915.1 of Rhizorhabdus histidinilytica. Classification (GTDB taxonomy): domain Bacteria; phylum Pseudomonadota; class Alphaproteobacteria; order Sphingomonadales; family Sphingomonadaceae; genus Rhizorhabdus; species Rhizorhabdus histidinilytica. The sequence continues at coordinate 2,570 of NZ_FUYM01000024.1, forward strand.
GGCCTTGCCCGCGCTAGGCTCTAGAACGCGCTGGCCTATGCTGATCCTCGCATGTTCGATGACCTGGGCGGCGATCTCTGGAGAAGTCATGAACGCGCCGAAGTTTTTGGCGGGCGTGACATGATAGGCCGGGGCCGCTTCTGCCTCGGTCGTCTCATAGCCGTCACCGATAGCCTCGCCGTAATATTCTGCGAGCAACAGATTCACGCTCTGCAAAAGGTCGTCACGCTCGAACCATATGTGCAGATTGCCGTTCTTGAAGACGCGAACGCGGAAATAGTCGCCCTCGATCACCGTTGGCAGCGATCCGCGCACTCGCGCGGCATCGGCAACCTGTGAGGCGATGCTCTGGCCCTCTGAAACAGGGGGCTTTTCGTCCAGTTCCAGAAAGACGCGCTCCACGTCCCGCAACGTGTCGCGGCGCTCGTATCGGTCCCATGATCCCCATTCGTTCAAGGCGCGGTCGATGATGAGACGCGCGCCGATCTTGAAACCGTTGTGCGAGCGAAAGCGGCGATCCAGCTTGGCGAAGACGTTGGCAATGCCGCGTAAATAGAGGTCGCGCCGGTTGGTCCAGATATTCCCGAAAGTTGCGGCGCAGTTGTCGGGCGTGAACGGCACGGGAGCATCGCGCAAGCCGTCATGAAACTCCTTTCGGGCCTGCTGGTCTAGCAGCTGGTCAAAACCCAGCTGCTCCATGAGGGCCGCCCAGCACCGGCGGTCCATCGTGTGCGTCAAGACGCGCTCGAAATTGGCGCGTGCGTCGATGGTCTGGCGCGCTCCCGTCTCCTTGTCGCGCTGGTCGATAGGCTGCGACTGGATGAAAGCGCGGGTCAACGTGTCCTCGGTCCAATCGCGGCCACATGAAAGCGACAGTGCGCCGCCAAGGGTCAGGCGCGCCGCCTCGTCGCGGGTTGCATGGTAGGTGTCATAGAGGCCCAGCCAAAGGGCTATGGCCTTGTCTCGGCCGTCGCAAATATCCGCAATCTGCGCGGTCGTCATAAGCTCCTGGCCCATGCTCACGCCCCCCCGACAATAAGAGCACCAAAGCCGAAGCCCTCGGCGGCGTCCTCGATGGTGGTCACAAGGCCGTCAAAATCTTCATCCGGCCCGAGTAGGTCGGCAATCTCGATGACGGCGGGAAGGTCAGCGCCATGATTTCCGGCAAGGTCTTTGATGTAGCCGAAGCGGTCGAAATTGCCCTCTTCCTCATAGCGAGCGAGCGGGATGGTGCGGGCGGCGTTGATCCGAAGAATCGTTGCCAGCGGAATGTCGGTCATGTGCTGTTTTCCCTGCCTAGAATGGAGCCGAAGGCGATGACGGGTCATCGACTTCTGCCCAGCGGCGAGCAGGGCCGGGGAATGCCGCAAATCAGGGCCGATCAGGGGGGAGGGGGATCACCCGTCCTGCACGGAGCGTAGCGAAGGAAGGGCGGGGAAACCCGCCTGATCGCCAAGCGAGGCCGCATAGCGGCCGAGACGGTCCAGCCCTTGCGGCAGGGGGCAGGAACAGGCCCCAAAGTCGAACAGCGGACGCGGCGGCATTGCCGCCTCAATCTAGGGAAAAGCGCCCGCCAGGTCATAGCGTAGCGGCGACCTGGCGGGCGCTGCGGCATGTCGCCGGCGACATGCCCAACGGATAGCGCCGGAAGCATCCGAGCAATCGGATCCTCCGTCATTTTAATTGCCCGAGCGGTTGCGCGATACGTCCGCATAAGGCTTGCGGCGGCACTGGCTGCACCGAAGCCGCGCTATCAGCTCGTAAATGCGGGTATCGAAAGAAATGCGGCGCGAGCGGGCGAAGTCGCCCAGCGGGGCGACGACGCGGCGACCGCAAGCGCACTGGATGCGCAGATAACAGCCTTGCCGATACCAGATAGGATCAATGGGCTTGGGGCGGTTGTAGTTCGCAGCCATTGGGCGCTTATGCGCCAAACGGAACAGGAGGGGAACGCGCCGCGCGCACGCCGGTTATTGGATTGGCAAGGGAAAAGGGCTATATAGGCAATGCTTCGTGTGCTGATTCATTTCACGCACCTACCTGAACCCGCCGTGCTGTCACACGGCGGGTTCAAACATTTAGGGCGGGCGGCCCTGTCAGACCACCCGCCCCGCTGGATCAGCCCTTATCGGACTTCCCCAGCTTCACAATTGCGATCACGAGCGCAACGGCTGCGATCGTCAATTGAGCTGCTTCATATGCTGTCAAATCACATCACCTCCTTTGAGCGAGAGGATTTGCGAAGGGCCGCTGTCACAGTCCCTCGCCCTCGCTCGATGAGGGCTATACAACGGATTGGCGGCAACGCGCGCGAAACGCTCTTCATATTTTTATAAAGCCGTGGGATGATCGCCAGCGACCGTTGATGAAAAGGGGAAGCTATGGGCCTCGTATCGCAGGTTAGCGCCGATGACCGGGAAAGCGCATGGCGAATAGTCCGTCATCGCGAAATCATGGAACGACTGATTCCGCTTTGGGCCGTGCTTGGCGTCGCGCTGGTGCTGATGGGCGTGGACCTGGGCGGGCGTCTGCTGTGGACCCTGCCGATGATCGGATATGTCTTTGGGGTGATGGCGGTCGATTTCGGCCCTGATTACCGCGCCGCGAATTATTGGGTGCCGGTCCTGGGAAGCCAAGCGGCGGCGCTGCTGCCTCTCATCGCCAGATTCTAGATCTCTTTGGAGCGGTGGCAGCTGCCACCGCTCCACGCGCGTCAAGCTCTGCCCTCGAAGCGGGCGATCAGCTGCTCCGCTACGGAAGTAATTTCGGCGGGATCGGCGGTTTGAGTGCAATCGCCGCCTACAACAGCGCCGAGCGTGCCGACGTCCAGTTGGACAACGTGGACACGCCACACGTCGCGCCGGATTTCGTATTGATCGGGAAGCGGCCTTTGCATGATTTTATGAAACACTAGGTCAACCCATTGGCGTGCCTCCGGATCGGAAGACGCATCGGCGTAGTCGGCGCGGCTCGCCATGACGCTGTATCGGTCCCCTAGCATGAATTGACGTTCGCGCGCGCGCCGATCCTTCTCGATCCGCGTCACGCGATCTTTTTCCGCCCGCTTCATGGCCTGCTTCATCCGAACATCGTCGGCGCTGCGCGTCAGCGCCGCCATGATGTTCGGGACGCGCGCGGGCATGTAATGCCCCGCGCGCTCGGCCGCCTCGATGACAAATTGCAAATCGCTGATCTCTGTGGGGGAAAGGGTGACGCGAACGGCGCTCGCCGTGTTGCTGATCTTCATGGCTGCGGCTCCGGCTCTTCCTGCGCCTTGTAGGCGGCAAGGCCAATCCACGATCCGTTATCGCCGCGAAACTGGCGCACAACATCGCCACCGTCCCAATGGCCGGTGAAGATGCCGCGCCGGTTGATCCCGCCGACGGGGCGCGTGCGCGCCGCCAGAAGGCGGGCGCGGCGCGTGTCTCGATCTAGGTGGCGCATGGGTTGCATGGTCAATCCTTCCTATTCGCTGGCGGTGTCGAGTTGCGTGCCGATCTCGTCGGCGTCGAAGTCTTCAAGGGCTGAAATCGCGCTTTCCAGTTCGGAAATTGCGGCGTCCATCGCCTGCGCGCGTTCGCTGTCCTCAAGGCTGGGGGGCAGATTCTCGCGGGCGGCCTGCTCGTCATCCTTGATGGTTTCGAGCATGTCGCGCGCCTCATCCAATAGGGCTTTGCCCTTGTCGATCAGCTCGCGGGCGGCGGCGATCTGCTTGCGGCGTTCGCGGTTCATGCCTCTGCCCTCACGTCGCCGCTGTCGATCTGAAAGCCTGCGCGGGCCAGCTCGTCACAAAGGGCGAGCTGCCGATCCTCGCGGGTGCCGCTGGTGGCGATGTAACTGCACCGGCCATCGTGGAAGGCGAAGCCTGCGCGTTTCAGGCATCCGCGAAACCGCTGGTGGGTGCGGTCGCTCCAATCCAGTGTGCCCGCATAGTTGCGGAAGGCGGCTACAGCGCAGACGGAACCGTAATTCTCATCACGCCAGCTAAGCTCGATCACCGGGGGCGATTTGGTCATGGTGGCCTCCCTCAATATTCGCTGGTCAGGAGAATGGTGAGCACGCGGGTTGTGGCATCGGGATTCCACGGTTCGGCGCTGCCAAATTCAAGATCGCGGTCGTAATAGTCGAACTTCCACATGACCGAGAGGGCAGGGCGCGTGCTGTCGTCGGTCCAGCGAGTATGCCATTGGCCGATCACGTCGCGATAAAGGAAACCGGCGTCATGCTCGCCGTGAGGATCGTTATCGGGTGTGAAATCCTCAAAGCCCTCGATCATCTTGAGAATGTCGGTCTGCGTGTTCTCGTCCAGCGCCGCGATGCCTTGCGTAATCACGGTGCGACAAGTCACGCCCATCGTTCGCCGCGCAATGTCGTTCAGCGCCGCAACGGTGGCGATCTGGTCAGTCGTCGCTTCCATTTTCCTCACTCCTTTAGGCGAAGCCGCTGCCTGCGGCCTGCGGCTCTGACCCGCTGGCGAAGCGCGGGATGGGGAGGGGGAAGCAAAATCGATGGGAGTGGTGCGGGCGGCACGACTAGGGAGGCCCCGGCGCGCGCGAGCGCGCCGGAACTGGCCGAACTTGTCGGGCAACCCGGTCCTGTCGATTATGCTTCGGGAACGAAAGGGCGGGTGCCCTTGGCGTTCCCCCCGGTGTCAGCTGCCACCACTGACGGAGCGCGGCCCTGGGCCGCTCGATCCTATGTGGCAGCTGACAGACTACTAAGCGCGCGGCCCTGGCCGCTCATTTTCAGCGCTCGCGGTCCTTTGCTTTCTCGGCGGTCGGCGTCGGTGATTTGCCTTCCCGCAATGTTGCGGCGACATGGGCCTTTGCGCTTTCGACGATCTGCGCCAGCTGTTCCTTCGATGCGCCGCGCTCGGTAGCTGTGGCGACGCGCTTATCAATGGCGAGCTGGAATTGCGCGAACCTGGCATCGGCCCGGTTCTGCTCAGGCGAGTTTTTCTCGAATTGCGCAGCAAGGCGTAGATCAACCTGGCTGACGCCGGGAGGCATGACTTGCAGACGTAGCGCGCGATCGGCGGCCTGAATGTCGCGGTCGGTCATTTTCGAAAGGAAATCTGCGGCGCCCGCGCTGATGGCGCGGACTCTTTGCAGCGGGTCCATGCCCTCGGACCAATTGACTTCGATCTGATGATAGCGGCGTTGCTCAATCAGCTGAAGGTGGTGCATCGGCCCTTTGGGGTCTCGGAAAAAGGCAAGCTCCTGCGCTGAACGCGCGGCCAGCTGGCGCATGTCAGCGGACGTTTCCGCGATCCGGTTAAGCTGCTCATGCTGCCGCGATGCAACGGTTTGCGCAGTAGGTAGGTAACGGCTGATTTGATCCTTGGCCTGCTCAATACTCATTGCGCGTCGTTCGCCAACTGGCATGAGAGATTCCATCGAGGGCGGAAACGCGATGCCCGCTGGCCCACGCGCTGGCTCGACGCGGTTCTGTTCGAGCGGCATTGCATCACGGATGACTTTGGCGAGGGAGGCGTGATTTCCGGTATGGAAGCTGTCGCGGCTCGCCTCCATCCAGTCCTTCGGCCCCATTGCCTGGATCGAGACGAATTTTTCGGCCGCAAGGGAATGTAGCTGCAAGTGCAGCCGCATGGTGCGGCCATTGCCCTCACGGAACGGATGAACGGCATTTAATTCAGAAATATGCCGCCCCATGGTATCGGCAAAGCCATCACGATCCATCGACTTGAGGGTGTGGAGGTCGGGCAGTTGCTTAAATTCGTGCTCCATGCTGCGGGCAATGAAGTGCGCTCGGGCAAAAGTGCTGCCGGGTTTGCTTATGTCCACAGTCCGAAAGCGCCCCGCCCAATCATATACGTCCTGAAACAGATGATTGTGCAGTTCGCGATACTCGCGCGCGTTCGTCGCCGGCGCGGCGCGCTGCACGACCAGCTCGCCATGTCGGACAACCGAGAAGAAAGCTTCTCGCTCCTTGAGGATATTATCGTCGCGGATTCCCAGCTTGTTCCGAAGAACGTCGCTGTTACGCCAGGTGTAAGGGTCGCTCACCTGTCATGCAGCGAGTTTCTGGCGGGACAGAACATCACGGTTGTAGTCCTGCGCCAGACCAATCGCCATATCGACGGGAATTTGGGTTTCGACCAACAGCAAACAAAAAGAGTGGTCATCCGAAACCAATTCAAGTCCTTCAATCTTGCAATTTGCGATTGCCTCGCAATAAGCTGCCATCACGGCAGGAATGTCTTCCTGCCGACGAGGCTCATACCCCATCGCCTTGATGCGATTCCTGTAGGTGTCGATGATATTTTCCATTTTGCACCTAAAAACGACCTGCTCCCAGCCATAGTTAACATGTCGGGATTTGTATATAAACCACATTGAGTAGCCCCCATATTTCACCTTCCCAAAGCGGGACGCCGCGCTTGCGCGGCGTCTCGTGCATTTTGCAGGGCGGGGCATTTCAATCCGCTTGGTCGGTCATCATCGCTAACAGGTAGTCGGCGGCGTTCTGTGCCTCACGGGCGGCCTCGAAAATCGCGCGCTTGTCATTGCGGAGCGCGGTCAACCAGTGCTCGATATACGCAGCATGATCTTCGCGTTCCTCGACCTTGAAACCGACAATCGCACCGATGAAGGATGCGCCCAGCTCGGCCACGAGTTCGTCCCTCGCGTAGTCGGCGCGGCTCGTTGAAATCAGGGTTTTCCGGTTGAGGCGGCTTTCATGCCCTGCATGATGCACGGCCTCGTGCGCAAGCGTGGCATAGTAGTCGTCGGCGGAATGGAACGCTTCAAAAGCGGGCATTTGGATATAATCGTCGCGGGTGTGGTAATAGGCTTGCGATCCGCCAATGCGAACGGTTGCGTCGATGCGAGAGAACATCCCTTCAAGCTCAACGTCGCGGGTTTCGGGGTTGGTGATGATCGGGGCGGGCGCGGGATATTTGCCGTCCAGTCCCTCAACCTGATCGGCATTGAAAACCGTGTATCGCTTCAAGAACGGAATGGCGCGCTCGTCGTCCGTCTCGGAGTCCTTCACGACAAGCTTGTTGGCATAGACAACGGTGGTCCCCTTGCTGCCCTTCCTGACATTGCCACCAAGCTCCAATGCCTGTTTGAAGGTCAGCCAATAGGGCGAGGCGAAGCCCTGACGCATGGCGCTGGCCCAAAGGCTGAGGACATTGATCCCACGATAGGCAACCCCATTGTGCCGGAGCGGAATGGTTGGCCCACCGCTCCACGGCTTCACCCAAGGCTTTGTCCCCGCTTCCAGCATCGCAAGAATGTCGTCGGTGACAGCCTGATAAATGTCGATCCGGTTCGTTTCCTTGGCCATTTTCCTCACTCCTTTAGGCGAAGCCGCTGCCTGCGGCCTGCGGCTCTGACCCGCTGGCGAAGCGCGGGATGGGGAGGGGGAAGCAAAATCGATGGGAGTGGTGCGGGCGGCACGACTAGGGAGGCCCCGGCGCGCGCGAGCGCGCCGGAACTGGCCGAACTTGTCGGGCAACCCGGTCCTGTCGATTATGCTTCGGGAACGAAAGGGCGGGTGCCCTTGGTGTTCCCCCGGTGGCAGCTGCCACCACTGACGGGGCGCGGCCCTGGGCCGCTCGATCCTATGTGGCAGCTGACAGACGATTAAGCGCGCGGCCCTGGCCGCTCATTATGGCGGCGGGTTGCATGATTTTGTGTGGAATCTAAACCAGTTGCCAGATGAAACAACAGGTGGATCAGAAATCCTATCCTTCTGATCTATTTTCTGATCTGCACGGCGCTATTCCCATTTGCCAAGATGGTTTGGGACACGGCAATGGATACGATGCGCGGCAACACGATATTCGTCATGCCAGCGCTGATCCTGATCGTGCTCAAGCTGTTCATCAACATGATGCTGTGGTGCTTTGCGCTGTTCGTCGCACCCATCGGAATTTTCTTCCTCAACAGGCGCATTCGCTAATCGCAAAGGCGGGGCGGTGGCAGCTGCCACCGCCCCGAAGTTTGCGGGGAGCGCGGGAGTGAAGCGCGCTCCCCGTGCCGTCATGCCGCTTGGCTTTCGCTATCAGCGGCATCGGGCAAGGCAGAGGGTCGAAGGGCGGGGGGCAGGATGCGCCGCCCCGCAAGGCGCTCGTTGACCGTCACGGCAAGGTCAGAGCGCTTCATGGTCTGGCAATTCTCTACAGCGTCGTTGCCGCAACCTTCGGCCAGCAGCTTCAAGAGCGTGGCCTTGCTAAGCTGGTCGTAGAATACCTGATTAGGTTCCCACTTGTCGGCCATGTCGATCTGCGCGGCTCCGACGATCTGCGCCAGCTGGCGGTCGCGGTCGCTGTGGAACGAAAGGCTCGTGATCTGCGAGGCAACGCAGTAGGCCAGCAGCCGCAATTTCGCTTCGCTATCCATCTGGCGCATGTCGTCCAGCGTGGGTGTTTCGGCCAAGCGGTCAAGATCGGCCCTCGCGATCTCGTCAATGTCGGCAATCGTGGAATGACCCATGACCGCATCGTCAACATGGAAACGGTTCTTCTCGGCGGTTATTTCGGCGGCTTGTTGCCACGAATAAGCGTTGCCGCGAACCTGCCCCAAGAGGCCCGTCAAGAGCACGTCCAGCGCCAGTTCCGGGTCGCTGGCAAGGGCTTCCCGAACCGCCATCGTGCGGATGCCGCCCAGCTGATCCATGACCTTCTGCGAGTAGTCGGGACGGGGAGGCTTGGGGCCATCGGCAGCGCTGCTCTTGGCGTTGCGGGTGAACGCGACCTGTTCGATACCGTCATGGCCGATGAAGACGATAAGGGAGTGCTCGGCCTTCTGCTCGGCAGTGAAAACGCGGCAAGCCGATACGATGGCGTCTTGCTTGCGGGTCAGGGCGCGCAACTCGTCGTCATAGTCGTGCTCGTCCTCGTCCACCTCGCTTTCCCGCTTGGCGATTGCCGCCTCGATCTCGACCAGCTGCTCGGTTTCTTCCTCGGTCGGGTCGCGCTCGCCTGCGGGTTCCAGATGGCCGCGCATCCAGTAGGAATCGGGCCGGTAGAGCTGCCCTTCTGCATCGCGCCAGCCATCTTCGCGCGCCGCCTTGGCGATGGCGTCGAGCCGATCTTGCACAAGGTCCATGACAAGGCCCGCATCATCACAATAGCGACGTTCTCCGAAAAGATCGGTGGTGAAGGTGCCGCCTGCGGCGCAATAGGCTTCCTCGCCCACAATGCGGAAATGCTTGTCGGTATCAGCAACCTTCTCCTGGGTGAGCATGGCGCGGATTTGGTGGGCGTTGTCGCCGGCGCGCTTGAAAACCTCAAGCTGGCGGTCCTGATCGTCGGTCAGCGCGAAAGCCTGCGCCGCGCCCATGCCGATTTCGTCTTTCTGGAAGGCTTTGAGAATGGTCGGGTGCAGCGCCGCCAGCTTCAACACGCGGCGGACATAGGCGGGGGACACGCCGAACGATGCTGCAACATCGTCAACGTCCTTGCCGCTGTCGATGATCGCCCGATAGGCTGCGATGGCATCGGCGGGGTGCATGTCCTCGCGCTGCGCGTTCTCGGCAAGCGAGATTTCCAGCGCCTCGTCCTTGCTGCGGATTTCAACGGGAACCTCGAAAGTGCCGGGGATGGCCTTTGCCTTCTGCAACAGCTTCAAGGCCCGGTAGCGCCGCCCTCCGGCGCAAATCCTGATTTTGCCGTCTTCGTCATAGCCGATCAGGTTTTGCAGCACGCCCCGCGCCTGAATGTCGGCGGCGAGGGCTTCGATTTCCTTGGGCTTCACCTTCCGCACGTTGAGGTCGGAAAGCGCCAGCTTGTTCAGTTGGATGGTCTGGATGGTCATTTTTCACTCCTTTAGGCGAAGCCGCTGCCTGCGGCCTGCGGCTCTGACCCGCTGGCGAAGCGCGGGATGGGGAGGGGGAAGCAAAATCGATGGGAGTGGTGCGGGCGGCACGACTAGGGAGGCCCCGGCGCGCGCGAGCGCGCCGGAACTGGCCGAACTTGTCGGGCAACCCGGTCCTGTCGATTATGCTTCGGGAACGAAAGGGCGGGTGCCCTTGGTGTTCCCCCGGTGGCAGCTGCCACCACTGACGGGGTGCGGCCCTGGGCCGCTCATTTAGCGGCTAGAGAATGGCGAGCGCGAGAACCGCAACGATAGAACCGCACAAGGCGGACAAGAGCATCAGGCGCATCCTCGTGGCATTGATCGTGATCGCAGCGCCGGCACAGGCCCATAGCAGGGCAATTGTGGGTCCAGCGCGGTAAATCAGGAAGCCGATATCGCTGTTCGGCAGGAACTGCGGATAATCGACGATCAGGCGTGCGACGATCCCGCCGCCTGCGAGAATGAGCGCGGCGATCAGCCATGCCGCGATAGCCTCGACGCGCGGCGATACACCGTGCCTGGGCGCGGCCTGCATCGTCGTTCGCGTCGCATCATTCATGCTGATCTTCCCTTATAGCCCTGACCGTCACCCGAATGGGCGGAGACGGCTTTGCTGGCTCCGTGGAGCCGCGCGGCGCAGCCGTGTGGTGGAATAGGGCAGGTTCCCGGCTCCGATCATTTGCACTTGTTCGGCAGCTGGCCCCTCTCGATCGCCAGATTCCTCATCGCCTCGTAATCGACACCCCAAAGGCCCCGGCGCTCATCGGCTGCGTCTTTCATGAAACGGGCATAGGCCAGCCCTGAATGTTGCCTGTAATCAACGGCATATCCATGGCGCACCATCGTTGCCGAAACAGATGCCCCATTCGACCGAAACCGGCACGAAAGGTTAGACCGGCCCCAGCTTGTCCGCCGCGTGTTGCATATCGGTTCGATCGTCAGCTTTTCGTCCTGAAAATCGCTCGTGCAATCCATGCCGCCATTTTGCTTCACCAGCTCTTCCAGATAGAGGCCCGCTGCGATCTTGGGCACATTTCCCTTACCGTCCTCATCCGGCGCATCAATTCCCGACAATCGCACCCGCTTTTTATCGAGCGTTTCGAGCGTATCGCCGTCGATAATGCGCGGGTTCTCGACGTGGATCGAAACCGGCTCGCTATTCCTCGCCTGCATCTGATTGAACAGCGCGCCGAAAGCGAAAACAGAGAGAATGGGCAACGCGATTTGCTGATTTCGCGGCCATTTTTTGAAACCTCGGATCAGCACCTGGCTCTCTCCTGAAGAATGTCGTTCCAGTCCATCGGCGCCGGGGCTGGCGGGAGGATGATTTTCAGTTCGCGGTCGTTTGCAGTCAGGTGGTCGCGCGCGTCTTCTATGGCCTGTGCGGCTTCCTGTCCGTGTTGCGAGTAGATGACGATTTTGCGGATGCGTTCGGGGATCGCGATCAGGCCATAGCGGCGAATGCCGCCAGCGCCCCACACCTTGAATTTCCCGTCACTAAGCTGGGTGACGGAAACGGCTTCCTCGAAGCCTTCCGCGAGGCGCAGCACATCGCCGGTTGGCTGGCCGCCGATCCGCATGGCGGCGTGTCGGACCAGGCCGAGCGTCAATTTCGCCTCGCGCAGCGCCGCATGGTAGCGTTTCTCGCCGGTTGCCGGATCGAGCAAGATCCGCTGCACGGCGATTATGCCTTCGTCGGCCTCGAACGGCACGAGAAGGGCAGGATGCTCTTCGCGGGCGTCGGGCGGACCAACGATGCAGCGCGGAGCGAAGCGGACCTTGAGGCCGGTCGGGTCGATCGCGCGCGAACGCAGATAGCGTTCAGCCGCGGTGCCTGCGATCGGCACGGCGGAATCCCATAGTTGCAGCGCGAGCTTCCGGCGCGAAGGTTCGGGCGCGCGCTCGACCGCTTCGCCGCTGGTGTGGCGATTGATTTTGCGGCTGTTGAGCGCGGACCAGACGGCTTCCTGACTGCAACCGGCCCAACATTTGAACAGGACCGCCTTCTTGCCGGGGGTGACTTGGAGCGACGGGTTGCGGTCGTTGTGGGCTGGGCAGCAAACCATCCCATATGAGCCGCGCCAGTGGCCGCCCATATCCGCTACGATCTGACGTGCGCGTGCTTCGACGTCCATCTGCATCGAACTTCTTTCGTCAACGGTATCCCGACATTGGGATTTATACACATTTCACGGAGGCGGGCAAACGGTCGGGATATATGCCAATATCGCGCATGGCCCGACTAGGGCCATTCAATATAAATATCTCCGCCGGTTATCTTCACTTGCGGATGACTCGCGTTCTTTCGCCTCAATCGCTTCGCCCAAGCTGGCGAGAATGTCCCTCAGCTCGCGCTTGTCCCGCTCTTCGCGGGTAAGCTCCCATAGGGGCAGCTGATCCCTCATGCGCTCCATGTCGCGCGCCGCCTCGATCTGGCGATACTGTTCGCAAGCGGGGGCTGGATCGGCCGCGATGCCGCGACGGCGGCGAGCAGCGAAGATTTTCGAGAGGAAGGCAGGGAAGAGGAAGCGATAGGCGTTCGTGGCCTGCTTGATGCGCGGGCCAGCGCCTTGCGCTTCGTGGTCTGGAACCGGCTCGTAGCGCCTGAACCAGTCAATAATGCGCGCGTCTTTGAGGCGCGAAAGCGCCTGAACGACGCAATTCTTGCTCAGGCCCGTTCCATCCATGATGGTGTGAAGGCTGGGGAACAGCGCGCCGGTGCTATAGTCGATGACGCGGGCCAGGAACTCAATGATCTGGATGCCGGCCTGTCCGATCGCGCCGTTGCGAATGCGCGGTGTGGTCGTTCGCCGCTGCGCGAGCGTTTGCCGCTCGTAGAGCTTTGCGGCTTCGATCATCTCGCGCATCTGGCGCGCATTACGGATCGGCGTGTAAGCCTTGGCACGCTTCTCATGGCCTACGGCGATGCTGCCAGCCCAGACTTTAACGCGCGGTTTTTCGGCACGCGCAAGCAAGGCGCGGTCGATCGTGGCCAGGCCGGTGCTACGCAGCACGGCGCCTATGGAAGTGGTCATGCGGACCTCCCTTCGTCGGTCCCGCGAGGCCAAGCGCCATCGCTCCCGAAAGCACGCTTTCAGGATTGACTTTCGCCGCAGCGCCACCGATAAAGGGGTTAAGCAATCGCCCACTTCGGTGGCACAAACAGCCCTCGCTCAGCCAAGCGAGGGTTTTTTGTTGCCTGTTGCAGGCGGGGAGCCACCCCGAATGCAACAGATGAATCGCCGACTCCAAGGCGGAATCAGCGGGTCATAACTGGCTCAAGTTTCAAGGATTGGCAAGAATAAGCGTGTGCACACGCTTATGGTGCGATCTTTAGACCGCTTTGCGGTAATGACGGAGATAGTCGGGATACTCGATCCCGCGCGTCTTCAAGAGATTGATCGTCGCCTCTTCAACCAGAGCCGCAACAGAGGTTTGCTCGCGCTCTGCCAATCCCTTGATCTCAGCTGCTAGCTCAGGTTTTACCCAAGCCGCAAGGTTGCGCGTGTTCGCACGGCTTGGCCGCCGCTTCGGCAGCGGGACCGGCAACAACGGGTCTTCCTGTCTTTTCGGGCGCGCCATAGGTCTAAAACACAAGAGGTTGGTGTGGTGCCGGAATAAGCGTGTTGACACGCTTAATGGCTGTAATGTCGTTGCGCGGCAAGAGATGACAAGCCGGGTTGCCCTCGCCTTCAAAGCGAGGATAGACATATCATAATCGGTAAAAGGGAATAAATCACGATGCCGCACAGCGACGATTGGCAGTATGATCCGATCCTTGAGCGCGAACTAACCACCCGCCGCCCCGCTGGCGGAATGATCCAAGCAGTCGAGATTGCGCAGCTGCCGTCGAGTGAATGGATCATCAACGTCAAAGTATCGTGGCGTGGCGATAAGTGGCTGAATGTCTGCCTATTCGAGCAACCGACGCTTAAAACCTACAAACGACTGTCAAGCGCTGTGCGGCATGTCGTGCTCGATTACGGATATGAGGATGACCATATCCGATTAGTCCCAGACAAACAATGCAGCAACAAATTGGCGTTTTAGGCTTCCCTTTCCCCTCCATCGTGATATGTGCATAAATCTCGATGACGAGGGAGAAAGCGATGAAAGCTTTTAATTTCGCGCTCGCGACGGCCCTGGTGGGGGCTGCGGTGCAATCGACCCCTGCTGTAGCATCGGATAATACCTGGGCATGTGAGGTTGTGCTGTGCATCTCCAATCCGGGTGGTCCGACGCAATATCCAGCCTGTGTTCCACCGATAACGAAACTGTGGCGCGTGCTGGCTCTCGGCGGCAGCTTCCCGACATGCACGGGCGGAGGCATCGCCAAGACCAAATACAAGAAGCCGGATGATGGGAGGCCTGGGCGCTTGACGGTCACTTGGACTGACGGGCGGCAACAGACCTACTATCAGCCGCGCAACTGACCGGGAACGGGAGCGTGTTCCTCGAAACCGGAGCCGTTCTGTCGCTGGCGGCGCAATGCGCCCCAGCAGTAGCACCGCATACGATCGCCGCGATCGTGGATGCGGAATCTTCGAACTATGTTTTTGCGATCAACGTCAACGGCGTGGCCAGTCAGCCGCGCCGTCCGCGTAATGAGGCTGAGGCCATCGCAACCGCGCGCTCCTATGTCGCGCGCGGCTACAGCGTGGATCTCGGCCTCGGCCAAATCAATTCACGCAACATGGGCTGGCTCGGCCTGACGTGGGACACTGTTTTCAAGCAGTGCGCCAATATCGAAGCGGCAGGCCGTGTGCTCCTGTCCAATTTCCGTTCGGCCAAGACGGGTCGCACCCCGCAAGAGGCCCTTCGGGTCGCACTCAGCATGTATAACACAGGCTCTCAATCGAGAGGTTTCCGCAACGGCTATGTCGCCCGCGTGGAGAATGCAGGCCGCCGCGTTAGCGGTCGGCCTGCGACCGCAATCCCGACTGTCATCGTGGGCGATCAGCCCGCCAGCGCCGCCATGAGCGACACTGGCGCCGGTCGTGTGCCGGTGGAGCTGGCGGAAATCGCAGCGGAGAACATGGAGGCGGCTCCACCGCCTGCACCGCCTGCACCGCCTGCGTGGGATGTTTTCGGCCGCGCCCAACACGCGCGGATTGGTTCGTAAGGCGAAGATAGGAGTTGTCGAATGTTTCGTATCTGGAAGATCAAGGCTGAATCCCGGCTCGATGCGCTGCTCGCGCGTCTCAAGCCCTCGCCGCTCATGGCGCGCGCGCTGCCCCTGTCGCTGCTGGCAAGCCTGCTCGTAGCGGAGCCGGCTTTTGCGCAGGCAAACTTTGAAGGCCTGGCCGACAACATTCTCGGCCTGCTGAGCAACGGTTTGCTCCGCACGCTGGCGATCATCGCGATCATCGTCGTCGGCCTTCTGTGGTTCCTCGGCCGCGCTTCGGTGCAGATGCTCGTCACGGTCGTAGTTGGCGTGGTGATCGTGTTCTCCGCGCCGTGGATCGTCGACACGATTACGGGGTGATCGGGGATGGACGGTCAGGAAGAAATGACAAAAGACCCGCTGTTCTTGGCCGTCACCCGCCCCGCTTTGTGGGCGGGTGTTCCCATTGAAGCGGGCGCGCTCATCATCATGGCGGGCGCAATCACGTTGGTTGGTTCGGGCAATCCTCTCTACGGCGGCGCGGCCGCCGTCGCGCTTTATGCGATGGCGCGGCTTATCGTTCGGCATGACGTGAACGCGTTCCGGCTGATCTTCCTGTGGGGCCGGACCAAAGCGGCGAACCGGAACCGCGTCTTTTGGGGTGGGTCAAGCTACACGCCGCTGCCGCTCTACGGAATCAAGCGAAAGGGATTTGGTCGTGGTGTTCGGTAAGAGCGCGCTCGCGGAGAAGGTGCCTTTTGACAAGGCCAGGCGGGAGGAAATGCCCGAGAAATTCTTGCCGTATTCGCGGCATGTCAATGAGCATGTGGTCGCCCTCGATAATGGCGATCTGATGCTCATGCTCGAACTGGATGGGCGGCCCTTCGAGACTTCGGACGTGCGCGATCTGAACGATTGGCACACGCGCCTCAACGGGGTCTGGCGCAATATCCATGACGAGCGGCTTTCGATCTGGACGCACATGCTGCGGATGCGCGTGCGCGACTATCCAGGCGGCACGTTCCGCTCCCATTTCGCCGCGAAGCTCGATCAAAAATATTATGAGCGGATGACGGCCGAACGCATGTTCCGCAACCGCTTCTTCATGACGGTCGTGATCCGCCCAACAGCAAACGCGACCGACAAGCTGATGGATTTCCTGCGCAAGAAGCAGGAGGACAAGAACGCCAATATCGCGGAAGCCCTAGAGCTGCTGGAAGACAAGGTGCGCGATCTGGAAAAGCTGCTGCTGCGCGTTCGTCCGCGCCGTGTCGGCATCTATGAGCACCGCGGCCTCCTGTTCTCCGAACCGCTGGAAATCTTAAACCAGGTGATGACAGGGCGCTATCGGCGCTGCCCTCTGGTCCGTGGCCGTCTCGGTTCGGCGCTCTATGCGAGCCGCGCGATCATCGGCGCTGAGACATTTGAGGTCCGCGACGCCGATCATTCGATGTTCGGCGGCATTTTCGGCATTCGCGAGTATCCGTCATCGACAACGCCGCGCCAGTTTGAATCGTTGCTGTCGGTCGATTTCAGCCTCGCCATAACGCAGTCGTTCACGTTCCTGTCGCGCACGGCGGCAACAGAACGGTTCCGGCTTCGCCAGACCCAAATGGCGAACGCCGGTGACAAGGCGATCAGTCAGATGGATGAGCTGATCGACGCGGCCGATGATTTGCAATCGAACCGCTTTGTGCTGGGGGACCATCATTTCACGCTGACGGTGTTCGCGGAAGATTTGAAAAAGCTGCGCGATAACATGTCGATCGCGCGCGCTGCGCTGGCCGATACGGGCATGGTCGCCGCCCGCGAAAGCGCGGCGCTGGAAGCTGCCTATTGGTCGCAGCTGGTCGGCAATTTCGCGTGGAGGGCGCGCCCCGCGCCGATCACATCATATAATTTCTCGGCGTTCTCGCCCTTCCATACGTTCCCGGCAGGGCACGAGGACGGCAATCATTGGGGGCCTGCGGTCGCCTTGCTCAAGACAAGCGCTCGCAGCCCCTATTACTTCAATTTCCATTCGGCGGACCTAGGCCATTCGATGGTCATTGGTCCATCGGGCGGCGGCAAGACGGCCTCTGTACATTATTCGGACACAGATTCACGGTAGCGGCTTGATGAGCAGCGGCATGAGGCCATCGGCATCGAGGTCGAGGCTCTCGGACCAGATATAATCGCCGGTGAGATTGATGCGGTCCCATCCCAGCGGCGACAATCGGGACAGCATCAATCTCA
>NZ_FUYM01000026.1 GCF_900167915.1 Rhizorhabdus histidinilytica
CGCAGTGGCGTACGCGCGTGGATGATGAACTCCATTTGTCGCCATTGCCCGCAGAGGACGAAGACCCAGAAGTGACCAAGCTGCGCGCGGCTTTGGATCACCGCATCGGTGAGGTTCAATTGCCGGAAGTGATTCTGGCCGTTGACGCCCAGGTGCGCTTTAGCTGGATCATGCTCGGACGTGAGCCGCGCTCTACCGACGAGCTGCTGATGGTCTATGCCGGCATCATGGCCCACGGCACCAGTCTGACTGCGGTCGAATGCGCGCGCATGATTCCGCAGCAGAAGGCGGCGCGGCAGTGCTGCCTCAACTTCGGGTGTCACGTCTGTGCTCCTTGAAGAAGCGGCGCCGTCGGTCTGTGCCGGCGGCGCCGCCTTGAGAGGTCGTCCGGCGCACCCACGATCAGCGGGTGCACCTGCTGCTTAGCGCTGACTTCAGCTCAGTTCGCCGCCGAAGCGCTGCACGCCCTTGCCGGTGGCAAAGTTGTGCAGTCCGAAGCTCGGGAAGGTGCCGCGCAGGCCTTCGAACTTGCCGGTGGAATCGACCACCTTGTGCATGACGGTGAGCGAGACCTCGTCGATGCCCGGCACCTGGATGCCTGTGGCGGTGTCGACCGTCGAGATGCGGCTGCCGTCGCGGCTCATGAATTCATGAACCATCGTGAAGCTCGCGCGGCCGTCGACGAACTTGATTTCACTGGTGGCCTTGGCCCAGATCGGGCCGTCGAAGTCACCGTCGCCGGTGGCCAGGAAGGTTTCGATATGCGGCAGGTATTGCACGGCGGCGAAAGCGCCGATGCTGAGGGGCTTGGACATGATGCACTCCTGTAAAAATGTAGCGTTGTAGTATGTTGTATAAGACTACTACATACTACAGAATACAAGCCGCTACAGGGAATTTTACAAATCCTACAGAAACGCTACGCGGGCTGCCACGGCCAGCGCCCGGCCGGGAGCGCGTCGGCGGCGAAAAACAGCGCAGGAAGCCCGTAGAGGTGTTTTCCGGGGGTTGGCCGACGTTCTCCCCGTCCGCGCCCGGTTCCGTGCGTCCTGGGCGCTCCTGGGCGCTCCTGGGCGGCTTGCGCGCGGTGTCATGCCCTGGGCCTGCATCGTCATTCCTGGCGATGGGAGATCCATGCCTGGCGGCCGTCATCGTCGGAAGTGGCGAGGCTGGCCAGCTCGTCGGCCTGGTCGGCGTTGCCGCCCTTCCCTCTTGGCGTTCAACCTGCTGTCGTCCCGCCAGCGCCGGCGGTCGAGGTTGGGCACGAACCTTGGCAAACCGCTTTTCCCTGCTAAACCTGCTTTTCTTGGCCTTCGAGTTGCTGCGGCGCTCGATGAGGGCGCGGGCGGTGGCGCTGCACCGGCGCGGCCGTAGCCGCGCCTTTGGTAAGCAGCCTGGCCGCAGGCCAGCCATTTAGCGGGAGGGGGAGCCGGCTTGTCCGGGGGAACCCCGCAGGGGTGCCCCGGCCGTAGGCCGCTTGGGCTGTTCAGTTCGCGCTGTCGGTTGAGTTTTCCACCGATTGGCGCAGCCAATTACCAGCAATAAATTTATAGGGAAAGACTTAAAGGCAAACCTTACAGGTTTAGGGGGGGGGCGATTTCACGAAGTCAGGGGGGGCGATTTCACGTGGATAAGCCGTCCAAGGGGGGGGCGATTTCACGAAGTCAGGGGGGGCGATTTCACGTGGATAAGTGCGGCTATCCACAGGGTTTGTCCCCAGTTCGGCCGGCCGGGCCGGGGCGTGTGCCTGGTAGCTCCAGAAACGATGCGGCCGCCTCGATCTCGGGCGGCCGGCGCGGCGCAGCAGAGGGGGGGCGATTTCACGAAGTTTAGCTAAACCGTGGGGCCGCCCTTGTAGGGGATGGGCGGCGGCGATCCGATCAGCAGCACGCCGCCGGTGACGCGCTTCACCTTGGCCTGCGGATAGACGGCCAGCACCTTTTTCAGTTGAAGCACGAAAGCATCCTTGAAGTTCTTGTCGGCATCCTTGCCGGTGTACTCCTGGGCGAACTGCTCGCGCAGCGCCTTCCAGTGCAGCGTTACGCCCCTGCCCTCAATGCGGTGCAGGCGGTGGGCCAGCCAGGCATACACGTCCAGGGCCAGCGCAGAGCCTTTCAGAGCCTGCAAAGCGCGACTGTCCAGCGGCACGGCACTTTCGATCAGGGAGCCGAAATAGTCCTCGGACAACACCATGACGCCCGGCCATAGGGCGCGCTGCTGCGTGTCCTTGTTCGACACCCAAGCGTCGAACTGCTGCACCGGCTGGCCGTTGTAGGTGCGCCCCTTGAACCCGAGTTGCAGGCGGGCAGCCGCGAGGGCGTGCATCTGCTTCCGCAGCGTCGTATAGCGGCGGCCGTCGCTCTCCATCCCCATGAGCCGCAGGAACTCGGCGGCGCTGTCGCCGATGGGAATTTCCCGCTCCTTGTTGCGCACGGCGAAGGTGGAAACCCACGCCAGGCCAAGCCTGGGCATGACGCCATAGGGGATAGGTTGCAGTACCGGCCCCTTCCCTTCGTCCAGGTATCCGGCCTGGACATTGACCCAGGCCGCGCCGGACTGGCGCATGAACTCGCGGCCCTCGACCTTGGCGCGGGGCAATCCGACCTGGCACAGCACGGCATGGGTGAAAGCCATGTCCTCGCCGGTCGGTGGGTTGGTGGCGATCTCGGCGGCCACGTCCAGCAGCTTGCCCGCTTGGGCGCTGAGGATCAGCCCGGACGATTCGGCCTTCTTCGCCGCCGGCTGGGAGGCCGTGGCCTTCCCCACGATGCCGCCCACGAGGTCGCCGATTTGCTGCGGGCCGTTGTTGCGCTTGGTCATGAGTTCCCCCTACTTGCTGGGCCGCCGCCACGGTGCCGGCCCTATGGGCTTCACGCGGCCGGATTCGAGCGGCACCAGCCAAATGCCATTGAGCCGCCACGGCGCCGGCAAACCGAGCTGCGCGTTCTCGCGGGCCGCTTGGGCCAGGTTCTCCGCTATCCGCTCGGCCTTCTTCGCCCTGGTTTTAGCCGCTAAAGCGGCGCAAATGCTCATGGATTGCCCTTGGATATTAATTTCATTCTTTTTGAATGCCTTTTAGCTCTGGAAAATGTCGCCTTCCAAGGCTCGGAAAATCGCCATGTTGATGACGGCGGCCCGGGCCTGGCCGGTGCGCTTGGCTACCTCATCGACCTTGCGCAGCAACTCGGGCGCAATGGTCAAGGTGATCTGCCGCTTGTGGCCCTTGGGGATGCCCTTCTCATAGGCGGCCGCCGGCGCGGCCTTGCTGGCGTCGGGTGCGCCCTGGATGAAAGCATCCTGGGCGGCGGTTGCCTGGGCGGTCTTGGGTTTGCGCTGTATTGACATGCTAAAAACTCCCGTTAGGCGATTTGTTGGATATTAAAAAGCGATGAAACGAGACTATCAATCTCGGCTATCGCCTTCGGGTCTCGGGGGGCCAGCTCGGACACGGCCAGGCCAGCGCCGCCGGCATTGCTGAACGCCTTGCGCCGCCGGATCGGGGCTGCCAGGTACTCGAACTGCGGAACCTCGGCCACGGCCGCCGCCGCGTCGGCGTTGTCGGCCGAGTGCTCGCCGGGGTCGGCCTGGTTCATCACGGCGAAGGCGCGCAGGCCGTCGCGGACGCTCCGGGCCTCATCCACCAGCGCGGCCATGTCATCGAGCGCCCACACGTCATAGGAACGCGGCGCGAACGGCACCAGCAGCACATCGGACAAGATCAGCGCCGCCCGAAGCGCGGTCGAGTCGCGGCCGCCGGCGTCGATGATGATGTCTTGCCACTTGTTCCGCTGCTGCTGCACCTGGCCGCGCAGGGCCGGGCCGTCCGCATATTGCGCGCAGGCAATCCCCGGCTGACGCCCGCCTTCGGCCCTCGCCGCGATGGCGGCGGCGGCTGTTCCCTGGCGGTCGCCGTCGATCAGCCACACGTCGCGCCCAGCCAGGGCGCGGGCGATGGCGAGCTGAACGGCCAGCGTTGTCTTGCCGACGCCGCCCTTGGTGTTTCCTACTGTGATAATCATGATCGCACCGTCATTGAATGTTGAAAAACACTGCCTTGGATATTAACGCTGGGCATCGGCGCGCCCCTCCTCGATGGCCTGGCGGCAGGCCGACGCGGAGGGGAAGAACTGGCCGCACCATTCCTCGAATGGCCCGCGCTCGTCTTCGCCCTGGCGGATGGCCGTCCAGCCACGGCCAAGCCCCATAGGGTCGGGAACAGCCTCCCATACTGCGCCATCGTCAAGAACCATATTGGCACCTCAAAAGGATATTAAATTACAGTGCCAGATTGTGCCGCCTTGGCGCGAGACCGTCAATAGGGTTAGCGCGTTTTTTGGCCGTTCTTTTAATATTAAAAGCGCCTTCTAGGAACTGCCTTTAGCGGCTAAAATCCTGCGCCTCCCATAGCGCCCGATAGGCCGCCTCGTCGGCGGTCGGCTCGCGGTCGATCTGTTCCAGCAGCCAGGCCACGCCGGCGGCCATCGCCTCGTCGTGGTCGAGATACCGGCCATCGAGCGCGGCATACATGCCGCCTTGCCTGGTGGTCACTTCCCAAGCCTGGCCGTCATGGGTGCGGCACACGGCATAGGCGAAGTAATCCCCCTTGGCGTCCATTTCGTCATGGGCTGCTTGCAGCTCGGGGCGAAGCGGGGGCAGGGGATAGCGTCCATTTCTCATGCCTTCGCGCCCTCCTGGTCGGCGGCCGCCAGCGCGTCGGCCTCGGTCAATGCGTCCTCGGTGAACGCGCCGCGCCGGCGGGCTTCGGCCTGACTCACTTCCTCGGCCCATATCCGCTTGACCTGGGACGGGCTGCACCCGGCCAGCTCGGCCGTCCTGGTGATGCTGTGGCCGGAACGGCGCAGCGCGACCACCTGGGCGCGGCGCTTGGGATCGGCCCGGCGGCCGCGATACTTGCCGGCGGCCTTCGCCAGCTCGATGCCTTGGCGCTGCCTCTCGCGCCTGTCCTCGTAGTCGTCGCGGGCCATCTGCAAGGCCAGGCGCAAAAGCATTTCCTGCACGGATTCCAGAACGATCTTGGCGACGCCTTGGGCCTCGGCCGCCAGGTCGGATAGATCGACCACGCCAGGGACAGCCAGGCGCGCGCCCTGGGCGCGTATCGAGGCCACAAGGCGCTCGGCTTCCGGCAGGGGAAGGCGGCTGATGCGGTCGATCTTCTCGGCAATGACCACCTCGCCGGGTTGCAGGTCGGCCACCATGCGCAGCAGCTCGGGCCGGTCGGCCCGCGCCCCGGATGCCTTCTCGCGGTAGATGCCGGCGACGTAGTAGCCGGCGGCCTTCGCGGCCGTGATGATTCGTTCCTGGCGTTCCAAGTCCTGCGCGTCGGTGCTGACGCGCAGATAGACCCGCGCCACCATCGGCGCGGCCGTGGCCGGTTTCTTCATGTCGGTTCCTTTGGGCATACTCAAATGCGCCCATGCTAACCGGATACGCTCATTTATGAAAGCGCAACCTATATGCGCCCGGCGCGCTCCACCGGCCCCAATGCGCCGCCGCCTAGTCGCCTGGACAATGCACCAAAGTGGCGCCATACTGGCGCCCATGACAACGAAAGCCGCTCACAAAGATTCGCGCGCTCGCCTGGAGCGCTTCACGGTGCGCCTGCCTGCCGAGATGGTCGAAGCCATCGACGCGGAATGCTCGCGCCGCGCTGGCAACGTCTCGCGCAATACGTGGCTCACGGAAGCCGTGCAAGAAAAGCTGGCGCGCAACGGAGCGGCGAGCCAATCAACCAGCGCAGGGGAGGGGGCGTAAATGGCGAGCTTCTATGAGTTCTTCGCCGGCGGCGGCATGGCCCGCGCCGGCTTGGGTGACGACTGGCAATGCCTGCTCGCCAATGACTTCGACCCGAAGAAGGCGGCCAGCTACGCCGCGAACTGGGGCGCCGATCATCTGCGCGTCGGCGACGTGGCCGCGCTGACCACGGCCGATCTGCCGGACGCGGCTGACCTGGCTTGGGCCTCGTTCCCTTGCCAAGACCTTTCCCTGGCCGGCGCTGGCGCCGGCCTCAAGGGCGAACGTTCCGGCACGTTCTGGCCGTTCTGGAAGCTCGTCAAGGCGCTGGGCGAGGAAGACCGGGCGCCGCGCCTGGTCGTGCTCGAAAACGTCTTTGGCGCCCTCAGCTCGCACGACGGCAAGGACTTCGCCGCCATTTGCGCAGCGCTCGCCGGCGGGGGCTATCGCTTCGGCGCGGTCATCATCAACGCGGTGCATTTCGTCCCGCAGTCGCGGCCCCGTCTGTTCATCATCGGCGTGCGCAAGTCCTCGCCGGTTCCTCGCGCCCTGATCGCCGATGGCCCGGAAGGGGAATGGCATCCGTCCGCGCTGGTCGAGGCATACGGCAAGCTCTCGAAGCGTTCGCAAAGCTCCTGGATGTGGTGGCGCCTGCCGGCGCCTCCGGCGCGCACGTCGATCTTTGCCGACCTGGTGGAAGATGAGCCGCACGGCGTCGCCTGGCACACGGCCGCCGAAACCAAGAAGCTGCTGGGCATGATGAACCCGCACAACCTGGCGAAAGTCGCGGCGGCCAAGAAGGCCGGCGGCCGAGTGGTTGGCACGATCTACAAGCGCACCCGCGCCGATGGCCCGAACGGCGAAAAGGTGCAGCGCGCCGAAATCCGCTTCGATGACGTGGCCGGCTGCCTGCGCACGCCCGTTGGCGGTTCAAGCCGTCAAACCATCATGGTGATCGAGGGCAAGCGCGTTCGTTCGCGCCTGCTGTCGCCGCGTGAAGCGGCGCGCCTGATGGGCCTGCCGGACGCCTACGCGCTGCCCAAGAACTACAACGACGCCTATCACCTGGCCGGCGACGGCGTGGCCGTGCCGGTCGTGCGCTTCCTGGCTGAACACGTCCTGGAACCGCTGTTGGCGGCCGCCTCTGCGGTCGAGAGGAAGGCGGCGTAATGGCGGATTTGGCAACGGCCCTGCGGGACTTCAACAAAGAACGGAAATTCAGCCGCAAAGGCCCGCTGTGCGTGGCGCTGGTCATCACCCAGCACGCGCGCAAGATGGGCTTGCCGCTCGATCCCGACAAGCTGCTGACCGACGCCGGCGGCCAGGTTCTCGGCCTGGGCAAAGGCGCGGTGCAAACGGTTCTGAACCGTCACGGCATCACCCGCGTTTTAGCCGCTGAAGGCGGGCGCACCAGTCGCGGCAGCATCAGCAACATGCGCGAGTATGTGGCGTTCCTCAACGGCCAGGCCGCCGGCGGCGCGGTCGATCTCGATGCCGTGGAAGCGTTCTGGATTGAGCGCGTGCATGAGTTCTTTTCGGCCAAGCCGTTCAAGATTCGCCTGGACGCCTCGCGCAGTCTGCGAACGCTGGTGCGCGACGTGATCGCCCAGGCCGAAGAACGGCAGCGCAACACGCCGGGGATGCAATATGCCGGCGCGGTGCTGCAACACCTGGTCGGGGCCAAGCTCGATTGCGCCCTGGGCGCTGGCAACTTCGAGCACAACAGCTTTTCAACGTCCGACGCGCAATCAGGGCGCAACGGCGATTTCTTCATTGGCGATGTGGCTATCCACGTCACCACGGCGCCCGGCGAAGCGGTCATTGGCCGTTGCCGCGACAACATCGACGACGGCCACCGGCCGATCATCGTCACGACTGCGCGGGGGCTGACAGTCGCCGAAGGGCTGGCCGAGAACGCCGGCCTGGGCGAACGCATCGACGTTTTCGAGGTTGAACAGTTCGTAGCCCTGAACCTCTACGAGCTGGGCAAGTTCGCGGCCGAAGGCCGGCGCGTCGCGGTCGGCGACGTGGTGACGCGCTATAACGAGATCGTGGAAGAAGTCGAAACCGACCCGAGCCTGAAAATCGAATTTCGCCAATGAGCGAGACGCCGGAACAGCGCAGCCGCACCATGCGGGCTGTGCGTTCCCGCGACACCGGGCCGGAAATGATCGTGCGGCGCTTCCTCCACGCCGCCGGCCTGCGCTACCGGCTCCATGATCGGCGCCTTCCCGGCGTTCCTGACCTGGTGTTTCCAAGCCGGCGCGTTGCGCTGTTCGTGCATGGGTGTTTCTGGCATCAGCATCCCGGCTGCGAGGCAGCCGCCAGGCCGAAATCCCGCCCGGACTACTGGAACCGGAAGCTGGATGGAAACGTGGCGCGCGACGCCCGCCACCTGGTCGAACTGGCCGCCGCTGGCTGGACGGCCTTGGTAGTCTGGGAGTGCGAAACGCGCGACCCGCAGCGCCTCGCCGCGCTGGCGGCTCGCATCCGAGAAGGGCAAGAACATGGGCAAGAAGGAAACCGAGGAAGCAATTGCAGATAGCCGCGCCGGCCGCGTGTCGCGGGTTGGCTCGGTCGATGAGCTGCTGGCCGATCTGAACGCCGGCGACGACAGCGCCACGCGCCCCACGATGGCCGAGCTGCTGGCCGCTTCCGACTATTCGCAGCCGCAGCCGCCCGAGGAACGCGAATGGGTGGATGCGCCGGCCGTTGGCCGCGAACCGCTGACGCCCTTCGACCCTGCCGAGGCGCTGACCACGGCCGAGGCGATCAGCGCCTTCCTGGCCGAAGCCGAGGCCGCCGGCGATCCGGCCTATGTCGAGCACGCCCGCGAAGTCGCGGCGCGGGCCAGGGCCATGCACGGCCTGGAAGGGTAGGGCTGGCCGTCATCGCCACATCCGGCGATGACGGCCGCCGCGGTGGATCTCGCCTCGCCATTTCTGACGGTGCTGCAGGTGGATCTCATCGCCGTTTCTGACGATGCAGGCCCGGAAGCGAAAAGGGCGGCTACACGGCCGCCCTTGCTGTTCCTGGTGGGCCTCTACAAGCCCGCCACGGCCAGGGCGCGGCCGATGGGCACCGCCTGGGTGAATGGCCCGGCGCTGTGGCTCACAAGGCCCACGGCCTCGCCCCGGCCATTGACGACAACGCCGCCGGAGTTGCCGCCCGCTATGGGCGCGTCGATCTGCAACATGCCAGCCGCGCCAATCAGGCCGCCGACCTGGCCGTGACGGCTGACGATGCCCGCGCTCATGGAGAAGTCCAAGCCCTTCGGAGAGCCGATCGCGGCGATGCCCTGGCCCTGGCGGGGCAGGGCGGGTGCCGCGCGCACCGGCTGGCCCGGCTCGCCGTCGATCAGCAGCGCGGCCACGTCGCGCACCTGGTCGATGCGCGCCACGCGGGCGCTGCGCCATTCCCCGCTTGCCAGCTTCACCCGCACGCCCTCGATGCCGGACAGGACGTGCGCGGCCGTCAGCGCCGTGCGGCCGTCGCCGACAAGGAAGCCCGCGCCCAGCGTCACCCATTCGCGTTCCTGGTCGGCCTTGGCCCATTCGTGCCGCCAGGCGCGATAGCGGGTCAGCAACTCGGTTGCCAGGTTGGTTTGAACGCCAGGGACAAGCCATGCCCGGTTACGGCTGCCGTCGCCCTTGGCGCGCTCGATGACGGCCACCATGACAACGGACGGCATCACCTGGTCGGCCACGGCCGCCCAATCGACGGCGGCAGGGTAGGGGCGGGCATCCAGCTCCACGCCGTCGCCGGCGGCGCTGCGGGCGCTGTCGGCCGTGGCCTGTGCCTGGTGCTGGTTCCATCCATCATCGGAAAGGCGCTGCTGCGCGGCCGCGATGGCATTCACGTTCGCCTGGGTTGTGGCAAGGGCATAGCCGCCGGACGCCAGGGCGGCCCCCGCCAGGACATAGGCCGCCAGGGCAGCGCGCCGCCAGGATTCAACGCTGCTCATGCTCCGCGCCCTCCTGGTCGTGGTTGAGGCCGCGCATTTGCAGGCGCTGGCCGGTGTCGTCGCCGATCTGCAAAACCTTGATGTGCTGCTCATAGGCCGCCTGGAACATCCAGCCGGCCACGGCCAGGCCGATGACGGCGGCCGCGAAGGTCACGCGGTATTTCGTTAGCTCGCGGCGGGTGCCGCCGGTAACATTGCTGTCAGCCATGATTTCATCCCTCTGTCGGATGGGGTTGTGGTTAGGCGCCTGGGCCGGTTGCCGCCGCCCTGGCGCCGCCTTTCAGCGGCTAAAGCTGCGGGATTGTTCCCGGTCGCGCGCCGCCTTCTCCTTGAACCGTTCGGCGATCTCGCGGGCGCGGGCCTGCTTCACCTGGTCGCCGTTCTCGTTGTCCCGGTTCAATTCCTTTGCCAGCGTCTTTGCCTGCTGGCCGTTGATCTCGTTCAGCTCGACTTTCTGGCTGGCGTCCAGCTCGAAGCCCTGGCCCTGCTGGCCTTGCTTCTGCTCGGCCTCGATGGCCTGGGACTGCTGCGCGGCCGCCTGGCCGTGGCGTTCCAGCCGCTCAAGGTCTTTCGCCTCGCGCCGCTGCTGCGCCTGCTCGATCTGCTTGGCGTAGCCCTGGGCCAGCTCGTCGTTCGTCGGTTCGGTGCTCATGGTGCGTGCTCCTGGTTGGTTGAAAACGGCGCGTCATCGGCTCAAACCGCCGTTGCCGCGTTCCTGCTCGCGCTGCCGCTGGCGGCTGCGCTCGATCTCCTTCGGGTCGCGTGCATACCTGTCGGCAAGCTCGCGCTGCATCTTGTCGAGCTCGACCGCCTGGCGCTCCTTCGGCATGGCGTTGAACCGCTCGATGCGCTCGCGCAACTCGGCCGGCAGCTCGCGCCAGGCGCTCGGGTTGCGGTCGGTGTAGCCCGCAAAGCCCGCCTGCCGCTTCACCGCCAGCGCCTTGAACTGGTCGGCCTCCCGCTTGGCGTACATCTCGGCCCGCTTGCGGTCTTGCTCGCTGACCTGGACGGCCGCCGGGCGCTCCGGCTCGGCCTTTGCCTGGGACGGCTGCGCCAGGCCCGCAAAGGCCCGCTGCTGGCCTTCCTGCATGATCGCGGCCGAATGGTGCCGGGGGTCTTTCCCGGCCGCCTGGAACTCCTGGGCGACGGCAAGCTGCGCCTTCGCCACGTCCAGCGCCAGGCCGCCGCCGGCCGCCTCGGCCCGCTCGATGCCGGCGCGGAACCCGGCCAGGGGGTCGGGGGCCGGGCGCTCGGCCTGGGGCCGCTGCGGCGCTGCGGGCTGCTCGATCTGCTGCGGCCGCTGCACGGCCGGCGTGCCGGCAATGTCGGTCGCGGGCATGAGGTCGGGGCGGCCGTGGCGCTCCAAGCTGCGGCGCATGGCGCGCTGCATCTTCCCGGCCAGCTCGGCCACCTTCGCCCGGCCGCGTTCGAGCCAGCGGCGCATCACGTTCTCGCCGTCGAAGCCGCGCCGGTCGGCAAAGTCCAGCGTGCTTTCCTTGGGCCGCTCGCGGCCCAGCGCCTGGGCCAGCTTCCCGGCGGCCAGCTCGGCCGCGCCGCGAACGTGCCAGGTGTTGCGCTCGGCCGTGGTGCCGTCCGGCAGGCGCACGGTTTCGGAGCCGCCATGTTCCAAGCCGATGCGGTCGCCGCGCTGCGCGCCGCTGGCGGCAATGGCGCGCTCAAGATCGACGCCCCAAATGGTGTGCCGCTCGCCCTTGTCGTTCTCCAAGGTGGCAAAGTAGCTCTGCCGGTTCTCCGGCTTGTTCTCGTAGGGCGCTGCGCCGTGATCGACCAGCCGCCCGGCCCGCCGGTCGGTGAAATCGTCGGCCCCGGCAAACAGCGTCGCGGCCTCGCGGTGCCGGGTCATGCCGACATAGGCCAGGCTCCTATCCATGCCGGGGGTCGCCAGCAGGTAGGCGCGATCAACGGTCACGCCCTGGGCCTTGTGAATCGTGACGGCGTAACCGTGATCGACGGCCGCATATTGGGACGCCTGCACCTGGCGCGCTTCGCCGCTGTCCAGCCGCACGGCCAGGCTGCCATCCTCGGCCCGCTCGACGGTGCCAAGGGTGCCGTTCTTCACGCCTAGATCGCGGTCGTTTTTCAGGAACACGATGCGGTCGCCGGCGGCGAACTCGCGCCCGCCGCGCTCGGTCACGAACCGGGCGGAACCGGCCAGCTCGCCGCGCTCCTTCCGGGCATCGCGCACCGCCTGGTTAAGCGCCTGAACGTCCGCATTGGAATGGGCAAGGATGATCTGGCTTCCCTTGCCCTTGTCGCCGACATAGGACGCCGCCAGGGCCTCGCGGGCCGCGTCGCGGCTGCCGTGGATTTGGACGTGGCCGCGCTCGGCGTAGGCCGCCAGGCCATCGGCCACGGAACCGCGCGCCAGCTCTTGCCCGGCCGCCCGCGCCCATGCCTCTTTCTGGCGTCTAACCTCGGTGATTTCCGCCGCGCCGACGTGCTGCACCACGCCCCGGAAAGCCGCGCCCGCCTCGATGGCGGCAAGCTGTTTGTCGTCGCCCAGCAGGACGACTTTTGCCCCGGCCTGCTCGGCGGCTTTCAGCACGCGGCCAAGCTGGCGGCTGCCGATCATGCCCGCCTCGTCGATCACCAGCACGTCGCGCGAAGTGAGCTTGTCCTTTCCGTTCTTCCACGCAAATTCAAGGCTGGCGAGCGTGCGGCTTTCGATGCCGCTGCCCGCCTGCAATTCGTCGGCCGCCTTGCCCGCCAGGGCCGCGCCGCGCACGTTGAAGCCCTGGGCCTGCCACGCCTCGCGGGCGATCTTCATGGAGAAGGATTTGCCCGTGCCGGCGTCGCCGATGACAACGGCCAGGCTGCCCGGATTGAGGACGTGCCGGACGGCGTTTTGCTGCTCGGCCGACAGGGTGCCCGCGCCGTCAATCGCGGCGGTCGTGATCGGGCCGGAAACGCCATGCCGCCCGGCGCGCGCCAGGCGCTCGGCGCTCTCCACCATGCCGCGCTCGGTCTCGATCATTTCGCGGGTGGAGAACTTCGCCGGGTCGCGGCCGTTCGCCGGTTCCATCTCGACCAGCAGCGGCGAGTTTTCCAGCCGGGCAAGCAAGCCCTGGAACTGTCCGGCGTCGTCAATGTAGCGGTTCAGCTCGGCGGCAATGTCGCGGCGCGTGAAAACCGCCTGGGTGGCCGTGATCTTGTCTAGGATGATCTCCGGCCGCTCGGCGATCTGCTGCGCCTGTTCCTGCCGGTCGCCGTCGTGAATGTCGATGCGGTCGGCGTCCAGCCCGCGCCGCTCCATCGCCACGGCATCGCTGCCGATGTGCCGGGTTGGCGTCAGCTTCACGCCTTGATCCGCATAGCTGCGGTGGTCGATACGGGCGCTGATTCCAGCCCGCTCCAATACCTCGTTTGTCAGCTCGGCCCACTCGCGGCGAATGTCGGTAATGTCGCCCTGGCTGGTGCCGGGAATGCCCGCCTTCTGCCTGTCCTTGTTCGCCAGCTCGATGACGGCCTTAGCGCCTAGCGTTCCATCCGCGCCAATGGTGCGCGTCGTCGCCAGCATGTGAACATGAAAATTCCGGTCGTCGCCTTCCCTGTCCGGGGCGTGGATGCACACATCAACGGCCACGCCGTAGCGGTCGGCGATGGCCTGCCCCATGCGCGTTGCCAGCTCGCGCCGGTCGGCTTCGTCCAGCTCGTGCGGCAGGGCCGCCCGCCACTCGCGGGCCACTCGCGCATCCTTGCGCTTCTCGGCGGCCTCGGCGGCATTCCACAAGGCGGCGCGCTCGGGAACCGGCACGCCTGCGGGCGTGACAATCTCCGACGACAGGACGCCGCCCTTGCGGGTGAAGTCGAACGCTTCCCCGGTGCGCTCATCTACCAGCGACGACGCGGAACGATAGGCGGCGGCGGCCACGGCGCTATGCCCGGCCGCCCGTCCTATCGTGTGCGTGTTCAGGTGGTAGATCGCCATTTCTTCCCTTGGCGTTTTAGCCGCTAAAAAGGGGTGCCGGGGTATCCCCGGCCGCATGAGGGTTGCGCAGCAACCCGTAAGTGCGCATTTCGCTTCGCTGCATGACTATACCAGCGCCGTGCCTTCCCCGCCAGCGGTGCCGGTGGTAACATCGCAGGCGCATAACCCCCACAATCTCGAAAGGAGCTAGAGCGATGGCACGAAAAACCCTATCCGAACGCAAGGCCGACAAGCTGGCCGAGCTGAACCGCATCAAGGCCGAGCTGGCCGAACTCGAAAGCAAGGCCGCTGAACGAATCGGCAAGATTGCGATTGCCGCAGGTCTTGGCGATCTCGACCTTGACGACGCAGCCATGCGGAAGGAGTTTGAGGCTATCGCCTCGAAATTTCGCAAAGGCGAAGCCAAGCAAGTTGCCCCGGCTCCGGCAACGCCTGGCACGAACTGAACGCGACTTAGGACGCCTTCGGATGAACGCCAGGAGAGAAGATGCACGCCGCAAGATTCAGCTTGGCGGCTTGGTCATCAAGTCAGGCATGGCGGACTATCCTGCGTCCGTGATTTTGGGCGCTTTGACACTCGCGGCCGGCGCGCTCAAAGGGCCGAACGCTGACGCCACCAAAGCGCGCTTTGAGGCGGCAGGCGATGAGGCTTTTTCCGATGATGGAGAGGACGGCGGCAACCGTTCCTAGCCGTCAATTTCTACCTGACAGAGAGGTGAAGCATGATGGACTTGGAAGATTTCTTGGCGAGATTGTGGGCCGCCGTTGTGGCGGTGTTTTTCGGGGCGTTCGTCTTGTCTCTGGCGAGCACGGCGCACGCCCGCGTTTTCCCCGAATGCAACCCGGCGGCCGAAGCCGGAAAGCTCTACGGCGTGGCCGACGCTGACGCCTGGGTGACGCGCATTTGCGACGCGCAGGAATCGACCTATCGGACGTGGGAAGCGAACCTGCAAAAGCTCGACATTGGGCAGCAGGATTTGGCGATGGCGACGAACGCCGGAGACTGGAACGCCTACCGCGCCAAGTGGGCCGAATTGCTGCCCGTCTTGAAGGAAATGGAAGCGGCCGCGCTGGCGAGCCGGAACGCCATTGGCGCGGCGAACATCCTTAGCCTGTACCGCGCCGATCTCGGCCTTTTCTTGCAGAACGCGGGCCTGGGAACGGCGGCGAACCTGGACGAGTTCAGCGCCCGGATTTCCGGCGGCCTGGACGGCCAGCGACCGGCGGCGGCGGCTACCGCCGGCGTCAATGTGGTGCAGCAGTCCGTGACGCGGGGCGTTGAGTTCGTGAAGGGGCTGGCGGCTGCGGAAGGTGACAAGGTTCTAGCGGAGTATCGCGGCCAGGTTGAGCAGAAGGCCGCGACGCGCCGGGAGCAGCTTTCCGGCAACACGGCAAGCGGCTATTTCGGCGGCTTCGCCCGGCGCATCACCGAAGTTTGGGGCATCTTCTTCTTCGTCCTGTTCGTGCTGATGCTCGGCGCGGTCGTGGTGGCCGTGAAGCGCAAGCAAAACCCGATCACGCTGGCGGGCGCGGCCGCCCTCGCCTACCTGCTGCCGGGGTCGGCAATGGTGCTGGCGTTCGTGCTGGTTCCCTTCCTGCCGTCCTGGGCCATGATCGCGGCAACGCTGGTCGGCACCTATGCCATGTATGCGCAGGGCGGCCGCATCTGCGGCGCGCTGGCGTCCAAGCTAGGCGAAGGCTCCACCCTGGGCCATCGGCTGCGCGTCCTGGGGGCCTGGCTGGACAACCTGCGGGCCGGATTGCAGGGCGAATCGGGCGGCGCTGCCAGCATCGGCGCGGCCGCCGTTCAGGCCGCTTCCGCGCCCGGCGCGCAGCCGGTCACGCATGGGTCGGCCAGGTGGGGTACGGTCGCGGAAATCCGCCAGGCCGGGCACCTGGTCGCGCCCGGCAAGCCCGCCGGCTTCGCCCTGGGCCGGGCGCCCGATGCGCCCGCCGGCCTCGATCAGCGTTTCCGCTTTACCGGCCACGTCGTGACGGTCGCCCCGACCGGCTCCGGCAAGGGCATTGGCGCGGTGATCCCGAACCTCCTGGACTATCCCGGCTCGGCCCTGGTGCTTGACGTGAAGGGCGAAAACGCGGCCGTGACGGCTCGCGCCCGCCGGGCGCTCGGCCAGGCCGTGCATGTGGTCGATCCGTTCGCGGTCAATGGCGACGGCGGCGCGGCCTTCAACGTGCTTGACCGGCTCGACGTGTGGAACCCGGATTGCGTGAGTGAATCGGCCATCCTGGCCGATGCCTTGGTGATCTCCGAAAGCAAGGGCGACGGCGTGCATTTCGATGAGTCCGCCAAGAACTTCCTGCAAGGCTTGATGCTGCACGTTGCCGGACTGGATGACGTGGAGCGCCGGAACCTGGGCGAGCTACGCCGGCTGCTGACGGCCGGGGAAGCGGAGTTTTTCGACCTCTTGGGCATGATGGCCGCTGACGAAACGGCCGCCTTCGGCATCCCGGCCAGGGCGGCAAATACGCTCATGGGGATGGCCGACAAGGAACGCGGCTCGGTGCTTTCGACGGCCCGCCGGAATACGGCATTCCTGGATGACCCGCGCATCGCGGCGGCGCTGTCGCGCTCCGGCTTCGACCTGTCGGAAATCAAGGCCACGGCCATGACGGTTTACCTGGTCATGCCGGCCAACCGCATCGGCCCGAATGCCCGATTCCTGCGCCTGTTCATCAGCTCGGTGATTGCCGCCATCACGTCCAGCAACGTGCAGCCCGCGCACCGGGTCGCGTTCCTGCTCGATGAGTTCGGCCAGCTCGGCTACATGAAGCAGATCGAGGACGCCGTTTCGCTGCTGCGCGGCTACGGCCTGGCCTTCTGGGTGTTCATTCAAGACTTGTCGCAGCTCAAGGGTGCCTATCCGAAGTGGCAAACCTTCCTGGCGAACAGCGCCAAGTCGTTCTATGGAACGGACGACTACGACACGGCCAAATACATCAGCGACAGCCTGGGCAAAGCCACCATCGAGTTCGAGACAGAGAACAGCGGCAAGAACAGCGGCACCGGCATTTCCGGCGGCGGCGGCTCGATGAACAGCGGCAAGAGCAAGGGCACAAGCCAGCAGTTCGCCGGGCGTGAGCTGCTGACGCCTGACGAGGTGATGCGCCTCGGCCCGGAAAAGCCGATTGTGCTGGTCAAGGGCGAATATCCGTACCTGCTCGACCGGCTGAACTATCTGGCTGATCCCGAGTATGCCGGGCGGTTCGACGCGAACCCCTACCATAGCTGACGGGCGCGGCCATGTGGGTTTTCGTCGTCATCGGTTATCTGCTGCTGGTCGGCCTGGCCGCCTGGCTCGGCGGCGGCGCGGTGATGACGGTCGCCGCCGGCGGCTTCGTCCTGGCCGTGGCGCTCTGGCTGCTCGATGGCCTGCTGGCCGATCTGCTGCGCGGGCCGCTGCGGTGGCTCGCCAAGCCCTTCCGGGCGCTGGCCTCGACCCTGGGCGTGCTGATCGTGCTGCCGTTCATCCCCGGCATCTTCCTGGGGTCGTTCCTGCTCGAACTGTTCCGCCGGCGGTCGCGCCAGCCGGAACCCGGCCGCCCTGCCCCGGCCACGCCGATGCAGGCCGCCGGCCGGCGCGCGGCGGACGTGATCGACCTGGCGACCTTCCGGCAGCGGCGCGGCGGCCAGTAGTTTTTCAGCGGCTAAAGCCGCCCCCCAAGTGTCAATATCAGCCCGAAGCGATGCACTGTTTTTAACATTAAAAACAGTGCATTTCCTATTTTTTAGCCCTGTATTCCCACGGCGGGCCGCTCGCATCGGATAAGTCGAAAAATCCGGCTAAAGTGGCCGAGCTGCACATCAGGCCGCGCGGTTTTCCTCCCTGATCGCCGGCGCGGTTTCTTCCTCCCTGAACCGCATGCAGACTTGCCGCCTCGGACACCCCGAGGCGGTTTTTTTTCGCCTCGCTCGGGGTCTCCTCGTTTTCAGTGCAATAAGTGACGGTACGCAAAGCTAGCACTGGCGCGGGGGTGGTCTGGGTAGACCGTTGATTTCATTGACTTTCCTGTTCGCTTTGTAAACGGGTATGGTGGCCTCCCACTTTTGAGGTTCACGATGCAGGGTTGGCACACAACGTTTTTGGGGATGCGTGGGCTCCCCCGCGATATCAGCGACTTCGATGAAGGCATTTTTCACCTTCGATGGTGCCGAGCGCGACGCAATCAATGCACGCCG
>NZ_FUYM01000039.1 GCF_900167915.1 Rhizorhabdus histidinilytica
CACCCTGGAAATGGCGCCACTTGAAATCCGTCATCGTTCCGTCCGTCCAATCTCCGCCAAGCATGCTCAAGCTTCACGATTTTTGCAACAGAGCCACCTGGCGCGTCTGTTCGTGGCCTCGATCGTCGCCAGATCGTGACAGGGCATGCCGGCATTGCCGGTGCTTTCGCCGTGGCGGATGAATATGGCCTTCATGGCTTCCCCTTCATTGCTGGCGAGCGCTATCCAAGCGATATACAAAAGATAGCCAAACAGTAGCGCTTCGCTTGCTTTTCTTGTGTTCGCCAGGAAGCGGCAGGCTATTCGAACAGTTCCGAATGCGTGCCGGCGCGCACGAAGTTCACCAGATTTCCCTCGATCGTGTAGATGAGCAGGAAGTCGCCGCCGATATGGCACTCGCGATGATCGCTCCAATCGCCTTTGAGGGCGTGGTCCAGCCATTCCGGGCCAAGCGGCGCGTCGTTGGCGATGAGGAGCATCATCGCTTCCTTGAGCTGCTTCATGTTGTAGCGCCCGCTGCGCGACAACCGCTCCCAATCCTTCGCGAACCGCTTTTCATAAGACGCCTCTCGGGGGAGCGAGGCGCGCTTACTGCTGGCGGGCTTCTTGGTCGAGGGCATCAAAGACTTCCTGAGGATCGGTGAAACGGGCGCGGCGGGCCTTCATCGTGGCGCGAGAGGCTTCGATGGCTGCCCGTGTTTCGGCGTTCGGCACTTTCAGCTCGAACGGCAAGGCATGATCCTTCGCGACCCGGGTGAGCGTCATGCGGACCACATCGGATACGGTCAGCCCCAGTTCGGCCAGGACGGCGGCGGCTTCATCCTTCAATGTTTCGTCGATGCGCGCACGCACGAAAGCGGTAGCGGCCATAAGAACCTCCTGTGATCCGTGTTCGATGTAGCTCAACTGAGCTACAATTACAACCATTGTGCGCCTGCCGCTTGCGCGGCACCGTGGCTCTAGTTGTAGGGGCTCGCAATCGTAGCGGCGTCTGCTCGCCAACAGCGCGATTTCCTGCTCACGCTATCTGCCACTGGCGCGTGGCGCCGTGCTCAAATTAGCTGCCAATGTGCTCGCCCTCATCCGGCGCTGCTCGCAAACGAGGCGTCGCACTCACGCTGTCTGCCAACAACTTCGACCGCCAGCGGGAGGTCGATCAGACGGCCATAGGCTGTCCCGTTTCTCCATCTGCACCGGGCAGTTTCGGGAAAAGCCAATCGGGAACACATTTCGGGAAAATGGCACCTCGTTGCCATCGAGCGCGCCTTGCCGCCGTCAGCCGTCCCACTCGACCTTCGTTTTTGGGAAACTGCTTATCGTCCGGGCGGGGGCGGTTCGTCGAACAGCATTTCCAGATCATCGGCCTCAAACCCGCCCTTGGGGCGCTCGACGAGCGTGAAGCGCCATCGCTGCCCGCGCCGTAGCTCAGTGAACCCGGCGCGCTCCGCCGCTCGGACGTGGACAAAGACCTTGGGCTGCTTGTCGTCACGAGAGATGAAGCCCCAGGCCCCACCACGGTCGAGGTATTTGATCGTTCCGGTCGGCATGATGCCTTCCTTTCGGGCCTAGCCCTCCTTGGCGCAGGCGAGGCACATCGTCGTCGCGGGCGCACGATCGAGGCGCTTGGCCTCGATTTCCTCACCACAGCGGACGCACCAGCCATAATCGCCGCTGTCGATCCGCATCAGTGCGGCGTCGATGCGGCTACATTCGGCTTGCCGGTGCCGCTGCGCCGCCAGTGCCATTGCCTGCACCTGCATGGCGTCGATCCGCGACAGGCGGCCGACGCTTTCCTGATCGAGCGTGACCGGGGCGCGCGTTTCCTCGGCCGCAGCATCATCGGCGACGAGCTGATCGCGAAGCGCCAGCAGTTGCCGACGCCGCGCATCAAGGTCCGGCGCGTCCCCGGCTATGTCAGCGTACCAACAGTACCGGGGCGCGAACGGTGCGGATCATCGTTGTCGTCGTGCTGCCGACGATCAGGGTGCGAAGCGGCGAGTGTCCATAGGCACCCATCACCAGCATCGCGCCGGGATGCGCCGCCATATGATCGCCGATCACCGCATCGACCTTGCCGTCACGCAGGACGGTTTCGGAACAGGCGGGCAGCGTTGCTGCCGCTGCGCCGAGCTGGTCGCGGTGTTTGCCATCATCCGGCCCCGCCATGACGAGGTGTACTGGCAAACCACCGAACAGCGGCGAGGTAGCGACATGACGGACAGCGCGGCAGGCGGCGGGGCTGTTGTCGAAGGCGATCACCACCGCGTCAGGTGCCTTGGCTTCGCGTGAGGCGATCAGCACCGGCTTGTCGCTGGCACGCACGACCCGTTCGACCTTGGAGCCGATATGGTCGGTCGCGAACTCGCCCGACGCGCCGCGCTTGCCGATGATGACCAATGCAGCATCGGCTTCACGCTCGACGATCGTCTCCACGATCCCTCCATGCAGGTGCATCGACGCGACCGTGATGCCCTGCTCCTTCAAGCGAGTGCCGCCTGCGTCCAGCAGGATGCGCCCTTCCTCGATGGCAAGACGCCCCGCCGCTTCCTCGATGCGGGTCAGCTCTTCCAGCAGCTCGCTTTTGACACCGAGGCCGATCGCGCCGCTATGATCGTTGCGCGATGCCACGGCATCCTTGCGCTGGACGACGTGCAGCAGCTCGACATCGGCCCCGAGCCGGGTAGCGGCCCAGGCCGCCAGATCGACGACGCTGGTCGCGTAGGTGGATGCGTCGATACAGGCCAATATGCGGTTCATAAGCCCTCTCCTCAGTGGGCGCCGAGCGCTGCTTCGGCGCCGGGCTTGTCATGGACGGCGAAGCGATCGACCATCGTCGCGCTCGCCTGATTGAGGCCGATGACCTCGACATGGGTGCCTTCGCGGCGGAACTTGAGGATCGCCTTGTCGAGGCTCCCCACCGCCGAAATGTCCCAGAAGTGCGCGGCGGTCAGGTCGATGACCACATTGTCCAGCACCTCCTTGAAGTCGAAGGCGTCGGCGAACCGCTCGGACGAGGCGAAGAACACCTGACCCGAGACGCGGTAGGTCCGCGTCCTGCCATCCGCGCTCAGCTCGGATGCCACGTCGAACAGGCGCTTGACCTTGCTGGCGAAGAACAGACCGGACAGGATCACGCCTGCGACCACGCCTTGCGCCAGATCGTGCGTCGAGACGACAACCAGCACCGTCACCAGCATGACAACCGACGACTGCCACGGATGGCTCTTGAGGTTCCTGATCGATCCCCAGGAGAAGGTGCCGATCGACACCATAATCATCACCGCGACCAGCGCCGGCATCGGAATGCGGGCGACCAGCGGCCCCAGTACGACGATCAGGAACAGCAGGAACGCGCCCGACACAAAGGTGGAAAGGCGGGTGGAGCCGCCCGACTTCACGTTGATGACCGACTGCCCGATCATGGCGCAGCCGCCCATCCCGCCGAGGAAGCCGGTCAGAAAATTGGCGATACCCTGCCCCTTCATCTCGCGGCGCTTGTTCGATGGCGTGTCGGTCAGATCATCGACGATCTGCGCGGTCATCATCGATTCCAGCAGGCCAACCGCCGCCATCGTCAGCGAATAGGGGAAAATGATGCGCAGCGTTTCCAGCGTGAACGGCACCTGTGGGATGCCGAACGCTGGCAGCGACGAGGGCAGCTTGCCCATATCGCCCACCGTGTTGACCTTGATGCCGGCATAGATCGAGACGATCGTCAGGATCACGATCGCGACCAGCGGCGACGGGATCGCCTTGGTCAGACGCGGGAACAGGTAGATGATCGCCAGGCCCGCCGCGACCATCGCGTAGGTTTCCCACCCGACGTTCGTTAGCTGGGGAAGCTGCGCGATGAAGATTAGGATCGCGAGCGCGTTGACGAAGCCGGTGATGACCGAGCGTGACACATACTGCATCAGCAGGTCGAGCTTCAGGAAGCCGGCGACGCCCTGGATCAGTCCCATGAGGATGGTGGCGGCAAAGAGGTACTGGACGCCGTGATCGCGGATCAGCGGCAGGACAAGAACCGCAATGGCGGCGGTTGCGGCCGAAATCATGCCGGGGCGTCCGCCCACGAGCGAGATGATGACGGCGATGGAGAAGGAGGCAAACAGCCCGACGCTGGCTCTGTTGCAAAGATTGGCGGCAGTCAGAGGTAGGCTGTCGCTCTGCGCCGATCAGGCGGCTGCTGCGAAATGGTGGTTGAGCATGCCCATGG
>NZ_FUYM01000027.1 GCF_900167915.1 Rhizorhabdus histidinilytica
GCCTATGAGGAGAACTTCATGGGCATCGTCTTCGATCCCGAGGAGATGATCGCCGCCTATGAGGCCGGTACACCCCTCGACCAGATCACACGCCGTCCAACTCTCCCCACCGGCATGTCCCCCTGGGACATGCATCGCGAATGAGGGAGGACGGAGCCATGGACGTGAAAACCGACCCCGCCCAGCTTCACCTGGGCGTCTTCGTCGCGGCTGCCGGCAACCATGTCGCCGGCTGGCGGATAGCCGGCGCGCTGACCGACACCGAGGATTTCGCCGCGTTGCTCGACATCGCTAGGGTGGCGGAGCGCGGCAGGCTCGACTTCGTGTTCTTCGCCGATTCCCCGGTGTCGTCGGTGAAGGGCAACCCCACCTTCATCTTCGGGCTGGAGCCGACGACGCTGCTCGGCGCGCTCGCCGCGACGACCAGCCGCATCGGCCTGATCGCGACGGTGTCGTCGACCTTCACCGAGCCCTATAACCTCGCCCGCGCGATCGGCACGGTCGACCGGATCAGCGGCGGCCGGGCGGGCTGGAACGTCGTCACCACCGGCCAGCCCGGCGTCGCCGAGAATTTCGGGCGCGAGCTGCCACGGCACGAGCTGCGCTACCAGATCGCCGACGAATATCTGAAGGTCGTCAAGGGGCTGTGGGATAGCTGGGAGACCGGCGCGCGCGTCGCCGACAAGGCGACCGGGCGGTTCATCGACGAGAGCAAGCTCCACGTCCTCAACCATGTCGGCGAGCATTACAGCGTCCGCGGACCACTCGGCCTCTCGCGTTCGCCGCAGGGGCAGCCGGTGATCGTCCAGGCGGGATCGTCGGGCAGCGGCCAGGCCTTCGCCGCCAAGCATGCCGAGGTGATCTTCACCGTCCAGCAGGACATCGACGACGCCAAGGCCTTCTATGCGGGCATGAAGGAGCAGGTCGCTGCGGCCGGCCGTGATCCCGACCATGCCAGGATCCTCTGCGGCCTCTATCCGGTGGTAGGCCGGACGGAGGAGGAGGCGCGTGCGAAATTCGAGGAGCTCGCCGCGCTGATCGAGCCGGGATCGGCGCTGGTGACGATGTCGGAGCGCTTCGGCTTCGACCTCACCCGGATTCCGCTCGACGGGCCGGTGCCTGACCTGAAGCCGACCGAAACCGGCCAGCGCAGCTTCCTCGAAGTGCTATGCGCCAAGGCCCGGAAGGAAGGGCTGCGCTTCAGGGACATCCATGACCTGTTCGCGTTGTCGCGCGGCTATCTGCTGCTGCAGGGGACGCCGGAGACGATCGCCGACACGATGGAGGAGTGGGTCAGGGAACGGGCGTGCGACGGCTATATCCTGATCCCCCCCTTCTTCCCGGGCGCGTTCACCGACTTCGTCGACCTGGTGGTACCGGAGCTGCAACGGCGCGGCTCGTTCCGCGCCGACTATCGGGGCGATACGCTGCGCAGCCATCTCGGCCTGCCGGAGCCCGTCCATCCCCGGGCCCGGGGGTGACCGGCGACGGAGCGCGCCGCCGCCGGGTCGATGATCAGGCGGCGGTCCGCAGCGCGACGGGTTCGAGCGCGGCGATGCGCGCCTCGGCGGCGGCGATCGCGGCGGCGCGTTGCTCGGGGCCGAAGGCGACACCCTCGGCGACGACGAATTCGGGCTGGATGCCGATGAAGCCAAGCATCCCGCCGATATGGCTCTGCGCATGTTCGAAGGCGGCACCGGGGTGGCCCTCCGAATAGAGGCCGCCGCGCGACAGCGCGACGATCGCGCGCTTGCCGCCGGCCAGGCCCTCGGCGCCGGCCTCGGTGTAGCGGAAGGTCTTGCCGGCGACGAGGATATGATCGAACCAGGCCTTGAGCTGGCTCGGCAGGCCGAAATTGTACATGGGGGCGCCGATCACCAGGATGTCGGCCGCGAGGAACTGGTCGAGCAGCGCCGCCGCCTCGGGGGTGGCGAAGCCGGCGGGGACGATGTGCGGCAGCGGGTCGGCGGCGAGGTCGCGATAGGCGACGTCGAGCGCCGGATGGAGTGTCCGGAGACGGGCGACCACCGCTGCCGAGAGATGCCGGCTGGCCGAGGCTTCGCCTTGGATCGAGGAATCGAGGTGGAGGA
Source organism: Rhizorhabdus histidinilytica (assembly GCF_900167915.1). Taxonomy (GTDB): domain Bacteria; phylum Pseudomonadota; class Alphaproteobacteria; order Sphingomonadales; family Sphingomonadaceae; genus Rhizorhabdus; species Rhizorhabdus histidinilytica. The sequence continues at coordinate 2,091 of NZ_FUYM01000027.1, forward strand.
GTTTCATGCGGGGACTATCCATTTCTGCTGAAGTCCCCATCTAGCTAGGAAGGTCGGCGCAACCGGCCAAGAACGCATATTTTTGGGGCCTAGTCACATGGATATGACCTCCTCCGTCCTGGCGCATGGCGATTGCATGCGGGTCAGCGGCTTGTTGGCGCGGATCGGCGACCGCTGGACGCTGCCCGTCATCGTCACCCTCCATGACGGTCCGCTGCGCTTCAACCAGGTCCGCCGCGCGGTCAGCGGCATCTCGCAGCAGATGCTGACCCGCACCCTCCGGACGCTCGAGCGCGACGGCATGGTCGGACGGACCGTCCATCCCACCGTTCCCCCGCAGGTCGAATATGCGCTGACTCCGCTCGGCCGCTCGCTCGCCGCCGAAGGGCTGCGGCTGGGCAATTGGGTGCGCGACCATATCGCGGAGATCGACGAGCATCGCGGCGCCTTCGATCGCCGGCAAGAGGGCTGATAGTGCGGCCTGCGCCGCCGTTACGCTCTTTATCGTCTATACAATAATTTTATCCCACTGAGAAAGCTGGGTAATTTCCCGGCGTCGACGATGCGTCCTCGCCACGTAAAATAAAAAGCAGTCATGCATGTTTTTTCCTCTTCCCATAAATGAACATATATGATCCTTTATGGGGGTGGCTGAGAGGCCACCGACGAAAGAGGCCGATTCGCTCATAAGCGGCGAACGGGCACAAGGGACGGAGGACGCTATGAAAGAGTTTCTCCGGGGCGCGACGCGCGTCCTGGGAACGGCGACGATCGCCTTCTTGACATCCACCAGCGCGACCGCACTGGCCCAGACAGCCACCCCGCCGACCGCGCCCGACCAGGCCGAGGACCGGCAAGGCCAGGCCGCCGGGCTCGAGGACATCGTCGTCACCGCGCGGCGCGTCGCGGAATCGCTGCAGGAGACCCCGGTCGCGGTGACCGCTTTTTCCGCGGCCGCGATCGACCGCAAATTCGCCACCGACATCCGCGCGCTCGCCGGCGACGTGCCCAATGTCGTCATCACCAACGTGCCGGGCTTCAACGCCGCCTCGATCGGCATTCGCGGCCAGTCGACCGGCGATATCATCCTGACCTTCGAGCCCGCGGTCGGCGTCGTCGTCGACGATTTCGTGCTGGCGCATGTCCAGACCCAGCTGTTCGACCTGTTCGACATCGACCGGATCGAGGTGCTGCGCGGCCCGCAGGGGACATTGTTCGGCAAGAACACCGTCGGCGGCGTCGTCAACGTCATCACCAAGCGGCCGGAGAAGGACTTCGGCGGCGAGATCCGGCTCGGCTATTCCAGCTTCCGGACCAAGGACGTCAAGGCGGCGATCAACATCCCGCTGTCCGACAATCTGTTCTTCCGCGCCGCCGGCTCCTTCCAGGAAAGCGACGGCTATTACCGGCTGACCAAGACCAACAATGTCGACTTCATCCCGGTCGACGTGCCGGCGCGCGGCCAGCGCTGGGGCGGCACCCGCTATTTCAGCGGCCGCGCCAAGCTGCTGTGGGAGCCGGGGCCCGACACCAATGTGCTGCTGACCTATGAGATGCTGCGCGACCGCGGCGATTCGCCGCCCAGCGTCAACGAGACGCCGAAGGGCTTCCTGTTCGACGTGGTCGGCTTCCCCGGCATCCAGACGACCGGCGGTAGTCCCTTCGACACCGGCACCACCTTGTGCCGGGGCGACATCAACGCGGCGACCTGCCCGGGCACCCTGCTCGGCCACCGGATCGACGTCGACGGCGGCTATCTGCGGGTCGAGCATAGCTGGGCCGATGTTGGCGCGCTGACTGTGGTCGGCGGCTATCGGCGGGTGAAGTCGATCCTGCCGTCCGACTATACCGGCGAGAGCGCCTATCTGTTCGTGTCGACCCGCAACGACGTGCGCGAGCAGTACAGCGTCGAGGCGCGCTTCTCGTCCGACTTCTCGGACCGGATCAAGTTCACCGCCGGCACCATGTACTGGGGCCAGACGCTCGACGCCAAGGCGACGTCGTTCCTCGGCTTCCTGCGCTTCCTGGGCGATCCCACCGCGCTGACCGATCCCAACCAGTCGACCGCCAACTACAAGGTCGACAGCTATGCGGCGTTCGGCGAGGCGGAATACAAGGTCAGCGATCCCTTCGCGGTGTTCCTCGGCGGGCGCTACACCAAGGAGAAGAAGAGCTTCTCGGTCCGGCCGCAGGTGCGCCGCTCGATCATCGCGACCGGCTTCTGGCCTGAATATTCGGACAGCGCCAGCTTCTCCAAGCCCACCTTCCGCGCCGGCTATCGCTGGCAGATCGCGGACGGGATCAACAATTATTTCACCTATAGCCAGGGCTACAAGTCGGGCGGCTACAACGAGCAGGCGATGTCCGCCACCTCGGCGCTGCCGTTCAAGGAGGAGACCGCCGACAGCTTCGAGCTGGGCCTGAAGACCGAGACGGCCGACCGCCGCCTGCGCTTCAACGCCGCGGCCTTCTACGTCCGCTACGACGATCTGCAGCGCGACGCGGTGGTGCCGTTCGTCGATCCGATCACCGGCCTGCCGGGACAGGAGACGCGGACCACCAACGCCGGCAAGGCCGAGGTCTATGGCCTTGAGCTGGAGGCGAGCGCGGTCCCCGTCGACGGCCTGACGCTGAGCGCGTCGCTCGGCTGGCAGAAGGCGAAATATCTGGAGTTCTTCACCGACATCGACGGCGACGGCGTCAACGACGACGCCTCCAACCTGAAGCTGCGCAACGTGCCGAAATGGACGGCGAACGCGTCGGCCAACTATGCCTTCCCGCCGACCGACTGGGGGCAGGTCAGCCTCAACGCCGACGTCAACTACCAGTCGCAATATGAGTCCGTGACCCTCAACGCCCCCTATACCCAGGGGCAGGCGCGGACCCTGGTCGGGGCGAGCATCCAGTGGAATGATCCGACCGAGCGTTATCGCGTTTCGATCTTCGGTCGCAATCTGCTGGACGAGACCTATCGCGTCTCGGCCAATTCGGTCGCGGGCCTGTTCAATTTCACCAACTATGCTCCGCCCCGTTCCTACGGGATCGAGCTGGGCGTGAAATTCTGAGCAGTCGCGGCGGTGGCCCGGTTCCGTTCCCCGTCGTCCGTCATCCCCAAGCCTCGCGGGCGCGGGGGACGGGCCGGGCCGCCGAATCTCTCAGCGCCGCAGGCGATGCGGCTGGCCGGTGCCGTCGGGCACCAGGTCGAAGGCGAAGCTGATCCGCGGCTCGCGTCCGCCGAAGGGCAGGGTGCAATGCCACAGATGGGAGGGGAACAGGATCATCCGGCCGGGGCGCGGCTCGCGCAGGTGGCGGGTACCGCCGCCGCCGAGCGCATCCGGCAGCGCGCCGATCGCGAACCAGCCCTCCTGCGGCTCGGCCAATTCTGCCGGGAAGGCCGGATAATAGACGCCCGACAGCCAGTTGGGCGCATGGATATGCGGCTCCACCGCGCCGCCCGGGCTGAGGATCGTGCCCCACAGCGTCAGCGCCCACCGATCGGGCCGGGCGCGCAGCCAGACATGATCCCCGTCGCCCACCGCCGCGGCGTGACGGCCGAGCGCCTCGCGCGCCAACACGGCGAGCGCGGCGATGGCGGGCGTTCCGGCATCGGCCAGCTCGTCGCTCTGCCGTCCCGCGCGGGTGACGAGGCCCTCGGGCTCGAAGGTCAGCGACGGATGGGCGGCGAGCTCGGCCGCAAGCGCGGCGTGGAAGGCGCCGAGATCGTCGAAGCCGGGCGCCGCATCGATGTCGATCACCGCGACGAAGCGGTCGAGCGCCATCAGCGCGGCGAGCGTCTCGGTGTCGCCCAGCCGCTCCAGCGCGGCGCATTTCAGCGCGAGCGGCGTGGTGATGCTCGGCGAGGCGGCGAGCAGCCGGTCGCACAGCGCCAGCGCCTCAGCCGGCTCGCCCGCGCGCAGCAGCGCCATGGCGAGGTTGATGCCGATCGGATGATTGAGCCCGCCCTTGTCGAGTGCCGCGCGGTAGAGCTCGATCGCGCCGGCCAGGTCGCCGCGCCGGTCGCGCAGCCCGGCGAGCTGGTTGGCGGCGCGCGGGTGGCCGGGCAGGCTGCCGAGCACCGCGCCGGCTATCCGCTCGGCCTCGGCGCCGCGACCCAGCCGGTCGAGCGCGTCGACCCGGTTGAGCGCCGCCTCGGCATAGCCGGGGCGCAAGGCCAGCGCGCGGGCATAGGCCTGCTCGGCCTCGGCGGCGCGGCCGGTGCGCGCGAGCGCCACCCCCAGATTGTTCCAGGCTTCGGCATGGTCGGGCTTCGCCGCGACCGCCGCGCGCAGCGGCGCCTCGGCCTCCTCCGGCCGATCCGCCGCGATCAGGCAGGAGCCGAGATTGGCGAGCGTGACCGGCGCGCCGGGGCGCAGCATCAGCGCGCGTTCGAGCGCGGCGATCGCGGCGTCGAAACGGCCCGCCTGCTTGAGCGCGACGGCATGGTTGCCGAGCCGCGCGGGATTGTCCGGGTCGGCCGCCAGCGCCGCCGCGAAATGGCCGAGCGCCTCATCGATGCTGCCGCTTCGCTGCGCAGCAATTCCCGCGACCGTCAGCACGTCGGCATCGCCCGGATGCGTCGCCAGCAGCCGGGCGACCAGCGGCCGCGCCGCCTTCGGGTCGGGGCCCTGGGCCAGCCGGGCGGCCTCCTGCAGCAACTCCATGGGCATCGGAAGGAACTCTCCGAATGATCGGCGTGATGATGATCGTCCGGACCAAGCCGGGACGCGCGCGTGAGTTCGCACGTCTGACCGCGAAGCTCCAGCGCGATGTTCGCGCGAACGAGCCGGGCGCGCTGATCTGGCAGGTGATGCGCGCCGACGACGACCCGGACCTGTTCTACTTCACCGAGCTGTTCGCCACCGCCGAGGCGCACGCCGCGCACCCCGGCATGCCCTACCACGTCGCCATGTCCGCCGCCGGCTGGGACTGCGTCGAGGGCGAACCGGAGATCCGGCTGTGCACCCCATTGACCGACAGGGACATCGAAGGAGAGAGTGAATGATCGGATCGCTGGAAGGGCGCGTCGCCCTCGTCACCGGCTGCACCGGCGGGATCGGCAAGGTGATCTCCTCGGCACTGGCCGAGGCCGGCGCGACGGTGGTCGGCGCCGACATGCTCGACGATGGCGGCGCCTTCACCGAGGCGGTGCCGGACGGCCGCTACCTCAGGCTCGACGTCACCGACGAACAGGACTGGCGCAAGACGATCGGCACGATCGACGCCGAGCACGGCCGGCTCGACATCCTCGTCCATGTCGCCGGCATCGTCGTGGTCGAGAAGATGGTCAACACCACGCTCGAACAATGGCGGCGGCAGATGGCGGTCAACGTCGACGGCCCGTTCCTGGGCACCAAGGCCGCGGCCGAGCTGATGGCGCGGACCGGAGCGACGCTGCCCCACGGCAGCTCGATCATCATCATCTCCTCGGTCGCGGGGCTGATCGGCTCGCCGCTGCACGCTGGCTATTGCGCGTCGAAGGGAGCGGTCCGCCTGTTCGCCAAGGCCTGCGCGATGGAGTTCGCGGCGCTGGGGCAGAAGATCCGCATCAACACGGTTCACCCCTCGGGCGTGCGGACCGGCATGGTCGACCACATCCTGCAGCGCTTCATCGACGAGGGCTTCTTCGCCTCGCTCGAGGATGCGGAGAAGGGGATGGCGCCCGCCCACCCGATCGGCCGCATGGCCGACCCGATCGATGTCGCCAAGGCGGTGCGCTTCCTGGCGTCGGACGAGTCCGGCTACATGCTCGGTTCCGAACTCGTCGTAGACGGCGGCTACACCGCGCAATGAGCCGCTTCGCAGCCAAGGTCGCGCTGGTCACCGGCGGCACCTCCGGCATCGGCGAGGCGGTGTCGCGCCAGCTGACGGCCGAGGGCGCGCGCGTGACGGTGCTGTCGAACGTGCCTCAGGCCGAGCTGGATCGGGCCGCGAAGGACGGGGCGATCGCCGCCGGGCGCCATGTCGACATCGCCGACGCCTCCGCCGTCGCCCGCGCGGTCGAGGAACTGGCGGAGGCGGTCGGCCCGGCCGACATCCTCGTCAACAACGCCGCTATCTGGGCGCCCAACCCGGTCCCCGAAAGCCCGTTGTCGCTGTTCGACCGGCACATCGACGTCAACCTGAAGGGCAGCTTCTACGTCACCCAGGCGGTGCTGCCGGCGATGCTCGCCCGGCGGGCGGGCTCGATCATCTTCGTCGGGTCGGTGTCGGGCATCGCCGGCCGGGCCGGGGACAGCGCCTATTCGGCATCGAAGGCCGGCGTCGCGATGCTGGCGCGGACGCTGGCGGCCGAGCTGGGGCCGCGCGGCATCCGCATCAACTGCGTCGCGCCGGGATCGGTCGCGACCCCGCTGACCGCCGGGCTGCGCACGCCCGAGGGCGAACGGGCGATCGCCGCGCTGATGGAAAACCATCCCTCGCCGCGCGGCGCCTTCTTCATGGACCCCGCCCAGATGGCGGAGGTCGTCTGCTTCCTCGCCGATCCGCGATCGAGCGCACTGCATGGCGCCGTGATCGTCGCCGACGAGGGGCTGACCGCGACGATGTGACGGGACGAGGAGAGGAACGATGACCATGGACCATGATGCCGGCAAGACCGGCGACCTGATCGTCAACATCGCCGACGCCAGGGCCCACCAGCTCGGCCAGGGCACGACGATCCGCCTGCTGCGCTACAGCGAGGAGACCGGCGACTGGGTGCTGTGGGTGGAGATGCAGCCGGGCGCGACCTTCGCGCCGCACTGGCACCTCGGCCACGGCCAATATTTCGTGACCAGGGGCGAGCTGATCTACGACGTCGGCTCGGCACCCGCCGGCACCTATGGCTATGAGCCGATCGGGTCGCGCCATGCCGAGGCGCGCTGCGACGAGGTCACCGAATATCTGTTCATGGGCCACGGCGCCGTCGCCTTCACCGACGAGGCGGGCGAGGTCCGCTTCATCCTGAACCACGAATTCCTGCGCGATCTCGACCGCGGCCTGCACCAGCCCGACATCTCCAACGACGCGCGCGAGGTGGCGTGACATGGCCAACGCCCGCGTCGACCGCCTCCGCATGATGCTGGCCCGCGAAGGGCTGGACGCGGTGGTGCTCAGCCACCCCCACGATGTCCGCTACGCGACCGGCTATCACTCGATCCTCGAACGCTGGACCCAGATGGAGCCGTTCGCCGCCGCGATCGTCTTCGCCGACCCGGCCAGGCCCGCGATCCTCGTCATCCCCGAGGCCAATCTCGGCATCGTCGCCGTGCTCAACCGCGACGGACCGCACTGTACGTTCGACGAGATCCGCAGCTTCGACATGCTGAACTTCTGCGAGGTCAGCCGCTATGTCGATCCGGACCGCAACGGCGGCCAGCTCGCCGAGGATGCGATGGCGATCGCCGGCGCGATCCGTGGCACGTGCCAGCCCGATATTGCCGCCGCGATCACCGCCGCGCTCGCCGACCATGGCATGGCGGGCAAGCGGATCGGCTTCGACGAGCATCGCGTCTCGGCTGCGGTAGCGCCGAAGGTGCCGCACGACTATCGCGACGCGCTCGACTTCATGATGCGGGTACGGGTGGTCAAGACCGGCGAGGAGATCGAGCGCTATCGCGCCGTCGGCCGGATGGCCGATCGGGTGATCGCCCATGCCGGGTCGCTGCTCCACGAAGGCGCCGACTGGAACGGCGTGCAGGCGGGCATCTGCGATTTCATGGTGCGCAATGGCGTCATCCCGGTCGACGAGGGGGCGATGCTGTTCGGCGGCTCCTATGACGGCGACGACTTCATCCCCGACCTGTTCCGCACCCCCGGCAAGCGCGCGCTGCGCCGGGGCGACATCGTCATCCTCGAGACGCAGGGCGTGCTCGACGGCTTCTGGATCGACATCAATCGCACCGCCGTGATCGGCCGGCCCTCGGCCGACTATCAGCGGCTGCACGACATATTGCGCGACGCCTTCCTGATGATGGTCGATCGGCTGCGGCCGGGCGTATCGACCAACAGCCTGCCGGCGATCGGCTACGAGCATCTCAAGGCCAAGGGCGTCCCCGCGCCGGAGAAGCTGCTGGTGGTCGCGCACGGCATCGGCCTGATGCCGCTGGAGATTCCGCTCGCCTATCCGGCCGCCGGCCTCGCCGGGGTCAAGCAGGGCTTCGTGATGGAGGAGGACATGCTGATCAGCCTCGACAGCCTGTTCTTCGGCGCGAAGCTCGGCCCCTGCCACATGGAGAATGTCTACGCGATCACCGCCGGCGCACCCGAGCCGATGTACGCGGCGCCGCTCGAACTGATCGTCGCTGACCACGCCCCCGCCGACCGTGCTTCCGAGCCTGCCTGAAAGGACCATCATGACCGACGGACAGAATGACCGCAGCCTCGAGAAATACCGCCGGATGCAGCGCATCCGCCAGTTCGAGGACCTCGCCGAGGCGATCCACGCGCAGGGTGAGATCCCCGGCTCGCTCCACACCTATGCCGGGCAGGAGGCATCGGGCGTCGGCGCCTGCATGGCGCTGAACGACACCGACTATATGGTCGGCACCCACCGCAGCCACGGCCACCCGATCGCCAAGGGCGCGAAGCTCCGCCCGCTGATGGCCGAGCTGCTCGGCAAGGCCACCGGCATCTGCAAGGGGAAGGGCGGGTCGATGCACCTGTCCGACTTCTCGGTCGGCAGCCTCGGCGAGACCAGCATCGTCGGGTCGGGCGTGCCGGTCGCGGCGGGCGCGGCGCTCGGCTCGAAGCTCCAGGGCAACGGCCGGGTCGCGCTGTGCTTCTTCGGCGACGGCGCGACCAACGAAGGCGCCTTCCACGAGGGCATGAACCTCGCCGCCGTCTGGGCGCTGCCGGCGATCTTCGTGTGCGAGAACAACGGCTATGCGGTGTCGACCCCGGCCAGCGCGACGGTGCCGGTCAAGGATGTCGCCGAACGCGCCCGGGCCTATGGCATGCCGTCGATCATCGTCGACGGGCAGGACGTCGACGCGGTCGAGGCGGCGGTGGCCGAGGCGGTCGGGCGCGCCCGCACCGGCGGCGGGCCGACCCTCGTCGAGACCAAGACCTATCGCTATGCCGACCATGCGGTGAACATGGGCCGCATCCTGCTCGACCGGGGCGGCGAGGTCGACGAATGGCGCAAGCGCGACCCGCTGACCCTCTACCGCGCCAAGCTGATCGCCGGCGGGACCGCGGCCGCGCTGCTCGACGCGATCGAGCGCGAGGTCGCCGACGAGGTCGCCGACGCGCTGCAGTTCGCGCGCGACAGCGCCTGGCCCGAACAGGCCGAGGCGTTCGACGACGTGTTCGTCGACCGCCTGCCGATCCCCGACTTCATCACCGCCTGAGGAGAGCAGACATGGCAAAGGCGACCTTCCTGGAGGCGATCCGCCAGGCCCAGTATGAGGAGATGAGCCGCGACGAGCGCGTCTTCATCATGGGCGAGGACATCATCTGCAACGTGTTCGGCACGACGACGGGCTTCGTCGACGCCTTCGGAACCGAACGGGTGCGCGACACGCCGATCTCGGAGAACGGCTTCATCGGTGCGGCCGGCGGGGCAGCGATGGTCGGCATGCGGCCGATCGTCGACGCGACGATCTCGTCCTTCCTCTATCCGGCGATGGACCAGATCATGAGCATCATCGCCAAGTCCCGCTACATCTATGGCGGGCAGGCGCGGCTGCCGCTCGTGATCCGCAGCTGCCTGTTCTACGGCAACTCCAATGCTGCGCAGCATTCCGACCGCAACTATTCGATGTTCATGAACGTGCCGGGGCTGAAGATCATGGTCCCATCCAACGCCTATGACATGAAGGGCATGCTCAAGGCGGCGGTGCGCGACGACGATCCGGTGCTCTGCTTCGAGGATTCGACCTGCTGGATGTCGAAGGCCGATCTGCCCGACGATCCCGATTTCCTGATCCCGCTCGGCAAGGGCGACATCAAGCGCGAGGGCAACGACGTCTCGATCATCGCGATCGGCGGCGCGGTGCCGCTGGCGCTCAAGGCGGCGAACGACCTCGCCAGGGATGGCATCTCGGCCGAGGTGGTCGACCCGCGCAGCCTGGTCCCGCTCGACAAGGAGCTGATCCTCCGGTCGGTGCGCAAGACCGGCCGGGCGATCACCGTCGATCCCGCGCACCAGACCTGCAGCGCGGGCAGCGAGATCGCCGCGCTCATCGCCGAGCGGGCGTTCGACGCGCTGCGCGGGCCCGTGCTGCGCGTTGCCACCGCCGACACGCATCTTCCCTTCTCTCCCGCGATCGAGAAGGCGCTCTATCCGTCGCCCGAGCGCATCGTCGCGGCCGCCCGCCAGCTGGTCGGTATTCGCCAGCCCGAAAACGCCTGAAGGGAGACGCAAGCGTGGCCAATATCAAGGTGCTGCTGCCCCAGTTCGGCATGGGCATGCAGGAGGCGGAGATCGTCCGCTGGATCAAGGCGGTCGGTGACAGCGTCGAGGCCGGCGAGCCGCTGCTCGAGATCGAGGCGGCCAAGACCACGGTCGAGGTGCCGTCGCCCGGTGCGGGGACGCTGACCGAGATCCTCGCGCAGGAGGGCGACACCGTTGAGGTGCGCGCCCATATCGCGACGATCGTGGCCTGACATGGCGCGGGGGCGTGGGCTGGGGAAGGCGGCGCTCGCCGTCGCGGCGCTGCTGCTGCTGCTCGCCTATGCGGTCGCATGGGGCGTGAGGCTCCTGCCGCCGCTGGGGCCGCTGCGGATCACCACCCATTCCCCGGCGGAGACGCCGTGGGACCAGTGGGGCGCGACCGCCGGCGGCACGCGCTTCACCCCCGCCGCCCAGATCACCCCCGGCAACGTCGCGCACCTGACGGTCGCCTGGCGCTATTCGACCGGCGAGCTCGCGCGCCGGCCGGAGGGGATGCAGGTCAACAGCACCAATGAGACCACTCCGATCCTGGCGGGCGGATCGCTGGTCACCTGTACGCCGTTCGGTCGGGTGATCGCGCTCGATCCGGCGACGGGGCGCGAGAAATGGGTCTATGACGCGAAGATCGATCCCCGCTTCAAGCTGCCCGACCAATATATCTGCCGCGGCGTCTCGCAATGGCGCGACGCCCGCGCCACGGACCCGGCCGCGAGCTGTGCGACCCGTATCATCCTCGCCACCGTCGACATGCGCGTCATCGCCCTGGACGCCCGGACCGGGCGGCCCTGCGCGGGCTTCGGACAGGGCGGCACGGTGCGGGTCGATCCCGGCAAGCTCCACCATGTCGGCGAGGTCAAGCTGGCCGCGCCGGCGGCGATCGTGCGCGACAGCATCGTCATCGGCACCTCGGTGCTCGACAATGTCCGCGCCAACGCGCCGCGCGGCATCATCCGCGCCTTCGATGCGCGCTCGGGCCGCGAGATCTGGACCTTCGATCCGATCCCGCAGGAAGGCGGACCGGATCGCGACTGGATGGGTGCAAGCCGCCACACCACCGGCGCCGCCAATGTCTGGTCGGTGATCTCGGGCGATCCCGAACTCAACATGGTCTATCTGCCGACGTCGAGCGCCTCGCCCGATTATTATGGCGGCCTGCGCCCCGGCGACAATCGCCATGCCAACAGCACCGTCGCGCTCGACGCTTCGACCGGCAAGCTGGTCTGGGCCCGGCAGCTCATCCACCACGACATCTGGGATTACGACACCCCGGCCCAGCCGACCCTGATCGACATCGATCGCGGCGGCCGGCGCATTCCCGCGCTCGTCCAGCCGACCAAGCAGGGCTATGTCTTCGTCTTCGACCGGCGTACCGGCAAGCCGCTGTTCCCGATCGACGAGGTGCCTGTGCCGCAGGGCGGCGTTCCCGGCGAATGGCTGTCGCCGACCCAGCCGCGCCCGCGCCTGCCCAGGCCGATCGTCCCGCAGAAGATCACCCCCGACCAGGCCTGGGGCTTCACCCCCTGGGACAAGGCGAAGTGTCGCGACCTGATCGCGCAATATCGCTCCGAAGGGCTGTACACGCCGATCACCGAGCGCGGCACGATCACCTATCCGGCCGCTTCTGGTGGCGCCAATTGGGGCGCGGGTGCGATCGATCCGGCGCGACAGATATTCTTCATCAACTCCAGCCGGGTCGCTTCGGTGATCAAGCTGCGCAAGCGCAAGCCCGGCGGCAGCAGCACCGTCCAGCTTTCGGCCACCGAGGACGTCTCGCCGATGGCGGGCACGCCCTATGAGGTGAAGCGCGAATGGCTGCTCTCGCCGCTCGGCGCGCCCTGCACGCCGCCGCCCTGGGGCGGGCTGACCGCGATCGACCTGAAGACCGGCGCGACGTTGTGGGATGTGCCGCTCGGCACGATCAACAACAGGCTGCCGGTCCCGCTGCCGTTCGATATCGCGCTCGGCACCCCCAATATCGGCGGGCCGGTCGCGACGGCGGGCGGGGTGCTGTTCATCGCCGCGACGATGGACCGCTATCTCCGGGCGATCGACATGAGGACCGGCAAGGAGCTGTGGCGAGACCGGCTGCCCGGCGGCAGCCAGACCACGCCGATGAGCTACATGGCCGGCGGCCGCCAATATGTGGTGGTCGCGTCCGGCCAGCATATGTGGTTCCAGACGCCTCGCTCGGACGAGATCGTCGCCTATGCCTTGCCGATGAAGTGAACCCCGGCGTCGCGCTCGGCCCGGTTGGTCGAAGCCGCCGCGCCGATCGCGCTCATCCCCAGCGCGCGGTGCTTCTCGCCGAGCAATGTGACATAGGCGCGCCGTTCGGGGCCGTCGAGGACGAGGATCGCGCTCTTCAGGAAATTGGCGTGGAGCTCGAGGCAGCAGGTCGGGCCATCGATCGAGCCGACCGCCCAGCGATGGTAGACCACGAATTCGGTCTCCACCAGTTCTTGCGCGATCCGTTCGAGATCGAGACCGGTGCAGCTGTGGCCGGCACGGATTTCGCGGTCCATCCAGTTGCGGAACCGGTTATAGGCGACCGAACCGAGCTCGCGGATCGCCGCCGGGCGCGGCACCGACGAGAAGAAGAAGTCGATGACGGTCCGCGCATAGAGCGAGTCGCGGTACATTTCGGAGACCATCCAGTCGAGCTCGGCAAACACGACGTCGATGGTGTAGTCCTTGTTCATGCGCGCGATATGGGCCCGCACCTCGCGCAGCCGCTCGGCGACGGTCGCGAAGATCACCCCCTCCTTGTCGCCATAGAGGCGATAGAGGGTGCGCGGCGCGACGTCGGCCTCGCGGCTCAGCCGATCGATGGTCAGCGCGTGGACCCCGCCTTCGCCCAATATCTGATGCGCTCGCTCGATGATCCGCTGGCGACGTTCGGTCATGCCGGGGCTGCTGTACTTCCGCCGGGGGCGCGGCACCTTCGGCTCGGGATCGTCCGGGATCGTCGTCATCGTCTTGGAAGATTAGTCGCTAAACGCCGCAGCGTCACGGTCGAAGGAGAGGCCGAAGGCCATTGGCAAGCCGGGGCGTTATCGCCATAGTCGCGATAATAAAAGCGGCAATGCTGATTTTTTTTGAGGATGCCATGGACCTTGCGCAGAGGCTCGACCGGATCGAGTCGGAGGCGGCGATACGGCGGCTGGTTGCGGCCTATTGCTTCACGATCGACGATCGCGACCTGCCCGCCATCGCCGCGCTGTTTGCCGCCGATGCGCGGGTCGCGTCGGAGGACGGGGTGATGGAGGCGCGCGGAGTCGACGCGATCATGGCGCAATATCATCGGCGCTTCGCGGTGCTGGGGCCGGGCGCCCATTATATGCACGACGTGCTGATCGACTTCGACGATGCCGATCCCGACCGCGCGGCCGGCCGCGTCTCGGGGCATGCCGAGCTGTGGCGCCGCGACCGGATGATGGTGGCGGCGCTGCGCTATCGCGACGTCTATGTCCGCACCCCGGCGGGTTGGCGCTTCGGCGAACGGGTCATCGGCTTCCTCTATTATGTCGACGCCGCCGACTATCCCGGCATCCTCGGCCATCGCGACCGCAACCGCGCCTATGACGCGCCGCTGCCGGCCGACTTCCCGGAGGCGCTGCCGGGCTGGGCCAGGCAGGCGGAGGGCGCGTCGCATGGCTGATCCCGCCGCGTCTGTCACGATCGAGGACCATGGCATGATCCGTCTGATCCGCATCGAGCGGGAGGCGCGCAGCAATGCGCTCGACGCCGCCGCCTCGATCGCGATCGACCGGGCGGTGGACGAGGCCGAGCGTGATCCGGCGGTCCACGTCCTGTTGCTGACCGGGGCGGGCGATCGCGCCTTCTGTGCCGGCATGGACCTGAAGGAGGCCGCCGAGCGCGGCGCGGGGCATGGGCTGATCCCCGGCCGGGGGTTCGCCGGACTGACCGAGCGGCGGCGCAGCAAGCCGCTGGTTGTCGCCGTCAACGGCGCGGCGGTGGCCGGTGGGTTCGAGATCGTACTGGCCGCCGACATCGTGGTCGCCGCCGACCACGCCCTGTTCGCGCTGGCCGAGGTCAAGCGCGGCATGTTCGCTTTCGCGGGCGGGGTGCAGCGGCTGGCGCGCGCCGTCCCGCGTGCGACCGCGTTGAACCTGATCCTGACCGGCGAGCCGATCGCGGCGGAGCGCGCCTTCGCGCTGGGGCTTGTATCGGAGGTCGTACCCGCCGACCGGCTGGCGGCGCGGGCGATGGAGATCGCGCGGGAGGTTGCGGGCTTCGATCGCGACACCGTCCGCCGCGCGCTCGCGCTCCACGATTTCGCGGCCGATGCGCCGATCCACGAGAGCCTCGATTTCGGCCGCCGCTATGGCGAGGAGACGCTCGGATCGGCCGCCGAACGGGCGGCGGTCCGCGCCTATGTCCAGGGGGGCGCCCGGCCCTGATCCCGCCCCTTGAGGCTGTTGCTTTTATGCAACGGTTCCAAGTGTTCCGCATATAAAATGATCGCGAGGAAACCCAATCGCGATAGCGTCGCGTGTGGATGGCTCCCGCGTTGCGGTGCGATTTTCTGACGTTCTGACATGCCATATCGAGTGCAGTCGCGTGTCCGGCCTTTATGTGCAGCCTTT
>NZ_FUYM01000011.1 GCF_900167915.1 Rhizorhabdus histidinilytica
TCGTGACAATCTCACTCATCGTCCGTCTCCTCGCTCTTCAGCCGAGGCAGTCTGCCTCAGCCGGTGAGCGGGAGCCATCCACTCCATCGTTTACCGGCCGTTCGGAACTCCGATGCGCGGCCGAAATGTCTTTCATTTTTCGGATCTCGTTTTCGGGTCGGTCGCCGGACCTCGGAAGGAGAACCCATGTCCGGTTGGACAGCTTTGAACAGGGGAACGAGATGCGTAGATTAGCCCTACTGACCGCGCTTGCCGCGACGGCGCTCGCGGGGCCCGCGTTTGCGCGCGACAACAGCTGGTATGTCGGTATCGAAGGCGGCGTGATGCAGCCGCAGGACACCAAGTTCAACGTGGGGCCCTCGCCCCTGTCGCCGGGTGGCCGAACGACGATCGACAACAAGCTCGGCTATGATGTCGACGCCATCCTCGGCTACGACTTCGGCATGTTCAGGCTGGAGGAGGAAATCTCCTACAAGCGTGACCGTGTGAAGAGCATCACCACCGGCCCGTCGCGCACTCCGGCCGCCCCCGGCGGCTTCGGCGCGCCTCCGGGCGTCTATCCGGACGCTTCCGGCAAGAACATCTCCTTCGGGGTGATGATCAACGGCCTGCTCGACTTCGGCAACGAGGACGGCCTGTCGGCCTATGTCGGCGGCGGCGCCGGCATCGCCGCGCTGAAGCTGCACGACTATAATGTGTCGGGCGGCGACTTCCTCGACTATGACCTTGCCAAGCGCTTCGCCTGGCAGGCGATCGCCGGCGTCCGCTACGCGGTCAGCAGCCATGTCGATGTCGGTCTGAAATATCGCTACTTCAACGTCACCAAGGTGCGGCCGGTCGACGTCGTCGGCGCGCAGTACAGCGGCAAATGGCGTTCGCACAGCGCGCTGCTCAGCCTGATCTACAACATCGGCGCGCCGGCTGCTCCGCCGCCTCCGCCGCCGCCCCCGCCGCCGCCTCCTCCGCCCCCGCCGCCTCCGCCTCCGCCGCCGCCGGTGGTCGAGACTCCGGGTCCGTTCATCGTGTTCTTCGACTGGGATAAGTCGGACATCACGGCGGAAGCCGCGTCGATCCTCGACAACGCTGCCAACGCCTATGCGACGACCGGCCAGGCGCGGGTCCAGCTTGCCGGCCACGCCGACAAGTCGGGTAGCGACCAGTATAACGTCGGTCTCTCGCAACGTCGTGCCGACGCGGTGAAGGCCTACCTCGCGGGCAAGGGCGTGCCGGACTCGGCGATCACGACCGAGGCGTTCGGCGAAAGCCGCCCGCTGGTCGAAACCGCGGACGGCGTCCGCGAGCCGCAGAACCGTCGCGTCGAAATCACCTTCGGCACCGGTATGTAAGCGTTGCGGTCATCGATCCGTCGATGACGTGTAGGATCGGGGTCGGCCTTCGGGCCGGCCCCTTTTCTTTGGAGGTCAGATCGTGGCCGCCGATCCCAGGATCACCGTCGCCTGGCTCGACAGCGTTCCGCCATTGCCATGGGCGAGGGCGATGTCGACGCCGGGAATCTGGTTGGCCGCCTCGCCGCGGATCTGCCGCGCCGCCTCGACGATCGCGAACAGGCCGTACATGCCGGGGTGGCAGCAGGACAGGCCGCCCCCGTTGGTATTGACCGGCAGCCGCCCGCCCGGCGCGATCGCGCCGTCCTCGACAAAGCGGCCACCCTCGCCCTTGGGGCAGAAGCCGAGGTCCTCGAGGAACAGGATCGTGTTGATCGTGAAGGCGTCGTAGAGCTCGACCACGTCGACGTCGCCGGGCCCGATCCCCGCCATCGCATAGGCGCGCGGGCCCGACTCGGCCGCCGCCGTCGTCGTCAGGTCGCCCATCTGAGAAATGGCGTTGTGCCAGGTCGCCGCCGCGGCGCCGAGCACCGGCACCGGCGGCCGGGGCGCGTCGCGGGCCCGATCGATCCGCGTCATCACCACTGCCGCGGCGCCGTCGGTGACGAGGCAGCAGTCCTTGACCGAGATCGGGCTCGACAGCATCCGCGCCGCCAGGACGTCGTCGATGCCGAGCGGCCCTTGGGCGAAGGCCTCGGGATTGCCGTTCGCCCAGGCGCGCGCGGCGACCGCGACCTCGGCGAGCTGGCGGCGGGTCGTGCCATATTGGTGGAAGTGGCGCGACGCCGCGAGCGCGTAGGAGGAGGCCGGGAAGAGCGGCTTGTAGGGCGCTTCCCATGCATTGCTGCCGACTGGGGTCGACAGCTTGCCGCCGCCGCTGCGCTGATTCGATCCATAGGTGATCAGCGCGGTGTCGATATAGCCGGCTGTCAGCATCATCGCGGCGGTCGCGACATGGCTCATGAAGGCCGATCCGCCGGTGCGGTTGCAGTCGGTGAAGCGCGGCGACAGGCCGAGATATTCGGCGAGGCTCAGCCCGGCGAGGACATCGTCGGGCAGGCAGATGAACAGCCCGTCGACCTCGCGCATCGTCAGCCCCGCGTCGGCGACGGCGAGCTGGCCGGCCTTCGCCGCCATTTCGAGCGAGGTCCAGCCGGGGCATTCGCCGAGGCCGAAGGTGGCGAGGCCGGCGATCGCGGTCGCGCCGCGGGGGAAGCTGCCGCCCATGGTCAGGCCTCCGCCGCGTCGAACAGCAGGATGGGGGCGCCGTCGCGCTCGCCGATCCGCGCGCGGACGCGCAGGCCGATCGCGATCGCCTCGGCGGGCACGCCCTCGACCTCGCTCATCAGCCGCACCTGCTCGTCGAGGTCGATCAGCACCACCGCGCGCGGTTCATGCGGCGGCCTGGGATGGATGACGGTGACGGCGTGGACGGTGCCGAGGCCGCTCGCCTCGATCCAGTCCCATTCGTCGTCGCCGCTGCCCGGCTCCATCAGCCGGGGCGGGAAGAAGACGGTGCCGCTGGCGCGGGCGCGCTGGAGCAGGAAGCGCCCCTCGGCGAGCGCGGCGCGCCAGTGGCGCGCGGGCCCGGGCGCGCTCATGCCGGCACCCGGTTGGCACCGGCGACCAGCGCGTCGATCGTCGCCGCGTCGAACCCCGCCTCCTCCAGGATCGCGCGGCTGTCGGCGCCCAGCGCCGGCCCCGGATCGCCGATCGCGCCGGGCGTTGCCGAGAAACGGGTCGGGATGCCGGGGAAGCGCAGCCGGCCGAACTCGCTGTCGCGCTCGTTCCAGAAGCCGGTCGCCTCGAGATGCTCGTCGTGGAGCAGGTCGGCCGGCGTCGCGATCGCCATGGCGGGCACCTCGGCGAGGCGGAACAGCTCGATCCATTCGGCGGTCGTCCGTTCCTCGATCACCTCGGCCAGCTTGTGCAGCACCGTGCCGATATTCTGGGTGCGGCTGCGCATCGACGCGAACATCGGGTCGCGCGTCCATTCGGGGTCGCCGATCGCGTGGAAGAAGGCGCGCCAATGCTTGTCGTTGTAGATCATCACCCCGATATGGCCGTCCTTCGTCCGGTAGGGGCGGCGCGCGGCGGCGGTGACGCGCGGATATTCGGGCGGCCCCTGCGGCGGATCGAACAGCGACCCGCACAGATGCTCGATCATCGTGAAGGAGACGAGCGTCTCGAACATCGGCACCTCGACCTCCTGGCCCTCGCCGGTGCGGGTTCGCGCGAACAGCGCGGCGAGGATCGCGTAGAGACCGGTCAGCCCCGTCACCTTGTCGGCGACGACGGTCGCCAGATAGGTCGGCTCCCCGCCCGACAGCCGCGCCTGCAGGTCGACCAGCCCCGACGCCGCCTGGACGATGTCGTCATAGGCCGGATAGTCGCGGTAGGGGCCGCTCCGCGCGAAGCCGTAGAGATTGGCGTAGACCAGCCCCGGATTGACCTCCTTGAGCGCGGCATAGTCGAGGCCGAGCCGCTGGATCGCGCCGGGCCGCATCGAATGGACGAACACGTCGGCGCCCTCGACCAGCCTGACCAGCGCCGCCCGCGCCTCGGGCTGCTTGAGGTCGAGCGCCAGGCTGCGCTTGCCGCGGTTGACGTTGAGGAACATGCCGCCGCGCGTCGCATCGGGGCCGGGCGGCAGATAGCGGGTGGTGTCGCCGTCGGGGCTCTCCACCTTGATCACGTCGGCGCCCAGATCGGCCATGATCTGGGTGGCGTAGGGCCCCATCAGCACGCTGGTGCAGTCGATCACCCGGACGCCGGCCAGCGGCCCCTGCAGCCTCCCGCTCATAGCGAGACCCCCCTTGCCAGCCGCGGCGCGGGGCATAGCCTCATGCGCATGCACGTGAGGGAGGCGAGGTCATGAAGGTTCATCTGGTCGCTGCGGGGAAATATCATGATATCGACTTTGCGCGTCTGGAGTTGCTGAAGCTGCTGGCGGAATTGCCCGAGGTGCGGACCTCGGTGGCGTCGGACTATGGTGACCTCGCCAGCCTCGCGGCGGCGGACCTGCTGATCACCTATACCTGCGACCTGCTGCCGGACGCGGCGCAGACCGAGGCGCTGGCGGCGTTCCTGGCGCGCGGCGGCCGCTGGCTGGCGCTGCACGGCACCAATGCGACGCTGCGCTTCGGCGCAGACGGCGTCGTCGATACGCCCGACGCGGCGCCGGCCTTCACCGCGCTGCTCGGTACCCGCTTCGCCGGCCACCCGCCGCTCGCCCCGTTCAAGGTTTTCGTGACCCGCGGCGATCATGAGATGACCGCCGGGCTGCGCGATTTCAGGGTCGAGGACGAGCTCTACCTGACCCACCGCACGGCCGAGATCGACGTGCTGCTGCACACCGGCTTCACCGGCTCCTGCCCCGAATTCCGCGACTCGGAATGGGACGAGCCCGAAGTGCCGGTGCTCTACGAACGGCGGGTGGGCGAGGGGGCGATCCTCTACCTCACCCTCGGCCATTGCCGCGGCCATTACGACCTGCGGCCGCTGGCCGATTTCTGGCCGCACCCCCAGCGCTGCTCCTGGAACTATCCGGTGTTCGCCGAACTGCTCCGCCGCGGCATTCGCTGGGGCTTGCCTCAATCCGGTTGATCCTTGGCGGACTTCGCGCGCCCACCCTTGGAGAGCTTGGGATTCATCGCCCGGATCTGGTCCTCGAGCAGGCCCAGCATCGGCTCGACCATCGACTCGGCCATGGCGCCGGTCAGGACGTTGATCGCCATGCCCTCGAGCATGGTCTGCGACAGCGCCATGGCGAGGTCGAACCGCTCGCGGTCGCCCTGCCATTCGGGGAAGAGCGCCACCGCCTGCGCGTTGAAACGCTCGCGATACTCGACCTGCAGCGGCTGCAGGATCTTGGCGAGATCGGCATGGGTGCGCGCCGCCAGCGCCAGTTCGTGGAAGGCGACGAAGGCGGGCTTCTGGAGCTGGCGCCAATAGGCGCGGACCAGCGCGTCGACGTCGTGGTTCTCGGTGTCGGCGGCGCGGCGGAAGGCGCGCAGCCGCTTCTCGTGCAGCTCGACGATCGCCGCCTTGATCAGTGCGGAGCCGTTCTCGAAATGGTGGAGCATCGCGCCGCGTGACAAGCCGGCTTCGGCCGCGACCTGCGGCGTGGTGGTGTTGGCATAGCCGACCTTGACGATGCAGCGGATCGTCGCGTCGATCAGCCGGGCGCGCGTTTGCGCGCTCTTCAGCGACTGCTGGGTCTGGCCGCCCTGGCCGCGTTCGCGCGGCTGGCGGGCGGGGGAACCGGAACGGACTGCGGCCAACGCCATGGACTTCGATCCTTACTCAAGAAACAATCATGTTTGTTTTTGATGTGGGCTGTCAAGCAGCCTTATCACCCTGTCCATAGCACAGCTCCGGCCTGATGATATGCGGATAGTGGGAATCCAAATAAAAAACATTCATGCTTGTTTTCGTCTTGCCCTGACGGGGGAGGCGGTGCAGAAGAAGGGGGAGAGGCCGGCGGCAAGGTGGCATGGCCGGCGACGTGCGGAGAGGTGAAGGTGGATCTCGGTTTGCAGGGCAAGAAGGCGATCGTCGTCGGCGCCGCGCGCGGCATCGGCATGGCGGTGGCGGAGACGCTTGCGCGCGAAGGATGCGACCTGGCGATCGCCGCCCGGTCCGAGGACGGCGTCAAGGACGCGGTGGCGAACCTGAAGCGCTACGGCACCAATGTCGTCGGCAAGGCCGTCAACGTGAAGAAGGCGGACGATTACAAGGAATGGCTCGCCTGGGCGATCGAGGCGCTCGACGGCTGCGACATCCTGATCCCGATCACCTCGGCGGGGAGCGGCCTCGGCAGCGAGAAATATTGGAACAACGCCTTCGAGGTCGACGTGATGGGCCCGGTCCGCGCGGTCGACGCCGTGCTGCCGACGATGACCGAGCAGCAGTCGGGCTCGATCGTCCTGATCGCCACCACCTCGGCCGGCGAGGCGATGGGCGGGCCGCAGCCCTACAATGCGATGAAGGCCTCGCTCGTCACCTGGGGCAAGCAGCTCGCGCTGTACCACGGCAAGGACGGCATCCGCGTCAACGTCGTCTCCCCCGGCCCGGTCGAGTTCGAGGGCGGCAACTGGGACATGATCAAGGGCACGATGGAGAAATTCTACCAGTCGCAGCTCCGCCAGCAGCCCGCCGGCCGGCTCGGCACGCCCGAGGAGATCGCCCGCTGCGTCGTGTTCCTCGCCAGCCCGGCGGCGAGCTGGTGCAACGGATCGCACCTCGTCGTCGACGGCGCCTTCACCAACCGGACGCACTTCTGAGAGGACGCGCCCGATGGACGTGAAGCGCAAGGTCGACATGATCCGGGTCAATCCCCAGGACTGGCCCGACGGCACGCCGGCGTGGAAGGCCGAGGATCCCGACCTCGGCTACGACGTCATCCCGGCCGCGCGCTACACCTCGCCCGAATTCATGAAGCTGGAATGGGAGAGGGTCTGGACCAAGGTCTGGCTGCTCGGCGGCCGATCGTGCGACCTGAAGGAGCCGGGCGACTATATCTGCACCGATATCGGCAAGGAGAGCGTGCTGATCGTCCGCCAGCGGGACGGATCGGTCCGCGCCTTCCCCAATGTCTGCCTGCACCGCGGCAACAGGCTGCGCCCGGAGGGGCTCGGCAATGCCGAGGATTTCCGGTGCATGTACCATCACTGGACCTATGGACTCGATGGCTGCATCGCCCGCATCCCCGATCTCGACACCTTCCCTCAGGGCGGCCCTCCGGGGATGCGGCTGCCCGCTTATCCCTGCGCCGAATGGGGCAGCTTCGTGTGGTTCTCGCTCAACCCCGACGTCGGTCCGCTCGAGGATTATCTCGCGCCGATGCCGCAGCATCTCGGCCCCTATCATATGGAGCGGATGGCGTGGGTCCGCGACATCACCGTCGAATGGGACTGCAACTGGAAGGCGAGCGTCGACGCGTTCAGCGAAGTGTATCACGTCCAGGGCATCCATCCGCAGCTGCAATGGTATCTCGACGATACCAACGCGCAGATCGACGTCTATGAGCGGCACAGCCGCTACCTCGTCCCCTTCGCCTGCGTTTCGGGCCGCGTCGCGCTGCCCTCCTCGATCCCGCCGGCGATCTATGAGATCATGGTCAAGGCCGGGATGGATCCCGCCGACTATGACGGCCGGATCAGCGACATCCGCCGCGACGTTCAGCTCTTCAAGCGCGAGCACGGCGCGTCGCAGGGCAAGGATTATTCGGAGCTCAACGACGACCAGCTCACCGACGACTATCACTACACCATCTTCCCGAACGTCTCGCTCAACGTCCATGCCGACGACGTGATGATGTTCCGGCAGCGGCCGCACCCGACCGATCCCGACAAGATGCTCTACGACATCTGGATGTTCGAGCTGGTGCCCGAGGGCGAGGAATGGCCCGAGCGGCCGAAGCACAAGCGCTTCCGGCACGGCGAGAAGTCGATCGGCCAGGTGCTCGACCAGGACGCGTTCAACCTGCCGACGGTCCAGAAGGGGATGCATTCGGACGCCTTTCCCGGCCTGTGGATCGGCGACCAGGAGCTGCGCATCCGGCACTTCCACAAGGTGCTGGACGATTATGTCTACGGTCCGGGCGGCAAGTCCCCCGGCGATCTCTGAGGAAAAGCTGATGCAACTGAGCCGCGAGGAGCTGGTCGGCGCCTACCGCCGGATGGCGACGATACGCCAGTTCGAGGAACGCCTGCACGAGGAGATCAAGACGGGCGAGATCGCCGGCTTCACCCATCTCTATGCCGGGCAGGAAGCGGTGGCCGTGGGGATCTGCGACCAGCTCAGCGTCGAGGACATGATCGTCTCCACCCATCGCGGCCACGGCCATTGCATCGCCAAGGGCTGCGACGTGAAGGCGATGATGCAGGAGATTTTCGGCCGCGCCGGGGGCACCTGCAAGGGGCGCGGCGGATCGATGCACATCGCCGACCTGTCGGTGGGCATGCTGGGCGCCAACGGCATCGTCGGCGGCGGCGCGCCGCAGGCGGTTGGCGCGGCGCTGGCGGCCCGGCTCGACGGCAAGGGGCGGGTCGCGATCGCCTTCTCGGGCGACGGCGCCTGCAACCAGGGCACCACCTTCGAGGCGATGAACATGGCGGTCGTCACCAAGGCGCCCGCGATCTTCGTGTTCGAGAACAACCATTATTCTGAGCACACTGGCGACGCCTATGCGGTGGGCACCGCCAGGGACATCGCCAGCCGCGCCGAGGCGTTCGGGATGAAGGCGTGGCGCGCCAACGGCTGCGACTATTTCGACACCTATGAGACGATGCGCGAGCTGCTCGATCATGTCCGCGCCGGCAACGGCCCGGCGGCGATCGAGCTCGATACCGAGCGCTTCTTCGGCCATTTCGAAGGCGATCCGCAGCGCTATCGCGGCAAGGGCGAGCTCGATCGCATCCGCGAGGAGCGCGACTGCCTCAAGGCGTTCCGCGCGAAGGTCGCGGAGGCGAAGCTGCTCGACCCCGCCGATCTCGACGCGGTCGATGCCGAGGTCGCGGCCCTGATCGAGGCGGCCGTGGTCGAGGCGCGCGCCGCGCCCGCGCCCGATCCGGCAACCGTCGCCGACGACGTCTATGTCGATTATTACTGAGGGAGGCCGCTGACATGGCGATCATGACCATCCGCGATGCCATCCTCCAGACGCTCCATGCGGAGATGGAACGCGATCCCGATATCCTGCTGCTCGGCGAGGATGTCGTCGGCGGCAACGGCACCGCCGGCGGGCCCGAGGCGATCGGCGGCATCTGGGGCACGTCGGGCGGGCTCTATGCCAAGTTCGGCCCCGACCGGGTGATCGACACGCCGATCTCCGAAAGCGCGATCGTCGGCGCGGCGGCCGGTGCGGCGCTGGCCGGCAAGCGGCCCGTGGCCGAGCTGATGTTCGCCGATTTCGTCGGCGTCAGCCTCGACCAGATATGGAACCAGATCGCCAAGTTCCGCTACATGTTCGGCGGCAAGACCCGCTGCCCGGCGGTGATCCGCCTGGTCTACGGCGCGGGCATGAACACCGCCGCCCAGCACAGCCAGTCGGTCTATGCGATGCTGACCGCGATGCCGGGGCTGAAGGTCGTGCTGCCCGCGACCCCGGCCGACGCCAAGGGACTGTTGACCGAAGCGCTGCGCGGCGACGACCCGGTGATGTTCTTCGAGCACAAGACGCTCTACGGCGTGAAGGGTGAGGTGCCCGACGGCGACCATCGCCAGCGCTTCGGCGAAGCGCGGATGGTGCGCGAAGGCGGTGACGCGACGATCGTGACCTGTGGCCGGATGGTCAACTTCTCGGAGAAGGCGGCCGACAAGCTGGCGGCCGACGGGATCGGCTGCGACGTCATCGACCTGCGTACCACCAGCCCGCTCGACGAGGAGGCGATCCTGGATTCGGTCGAGGCGACCGGTCGGCTCGTCGTCGTCGACGAAAGCCCGCCGCGTTGCAGCCTCGCCGCCGACATCTGTGCGCTGGTCGCGACCAAAGCGTTCAGCAGCCTCAAGGCGCCGCCCGAGCTGGTCACCGGCCCGCACAGCCCGATCCCCTTCGCGCGCGAGCTCGAACGCGCCTGGGTGCCGTCGCCGCAGAAGATCGAGGCCGCGGTCCGCCGCGTCCTCGCCGCCGGCTGAGGGGCGCGACGATGGCCAGGCTCAAAGCCTTCACCATGCCCAAATGGGGCATCGAGATGTCGGAAGGCACCATCGCCGAATGGATGGTGGCCGAGAA
This sequence comes from Rhizorhabdus histidinilytica, assembly GCF_900167915.1. GTDB lineage: Bacteria > Pseudomonadota > Alphaproteobacteria > Sphingomonadales > Sphingomonadaceae > Rhizorhabdus > Rhizorhabdus histidinilytica. Next base: position 10,084 of record NZ_FUYM01000011.1, read on the forward strand.
CCAGCCCTTCGCGAAGGGCACGGTGCTGACTCTGATCGAAACCGACAAGATCACCAACGAGGTCGAGGCCGAGGCCGACGGGCGTTTCGTCCGGCTGATCGCTGAGGCGGGGCAGACCTATCCGGTCGGCGCGCTGCTGGCGGTGCTGTCCGACGGCGGCGAGGCCGATCCGGCCGAGATCGATGCGCTGGTCGCCGGCTTCAAGCCGGTCGACGCCAGCTTCGCGCCCGACGGTGACGAGACGCCCGCCGCCGCTCCGCCGGCCGCGCCCGAACCCGTGGCCGCCGCGCCGGCCGCCCCGGCCATCCCGGATGGAATCGCGATCAGCCCGGTCGCGCGCGACAAGGCGGTCGCGGCGGGGCTCGACGTCGCCGGCCTGTCCGGATCGGGCCGCGGTGGCCGGATCACCGCGCAGGACGTCGACCGGGCGATTTCGCCGCCCGCGGCGCCGACGCTGGTCGGCGTGCTGCCGCCCAGCCCACCGTCGCCCGTGTTCGCGACGCCGATGGCGCGCCGGGTCGCGGCGATCCACGCCGTGGCGCTCGAAACCATTGCCGGCAGCGGCCCGCGCGGCCGGGTCCGCAAGGCCGACGTGCTCGCGGCGGTGCCGGCCCCGGCTCCCGCCCCGGTTCCCGTCGCCGCGCCGGCCGCTCCTGCGCCGGGCGAAGTCGAGGTCGTGGCGATGTCGTCGATGCGCCGTACGATCGCCCGCCGGCTGACCGAGGCGAAGCAGCAGATTCCGCATTTCTACGTCCGCCGACGGGTGCGCGCCGATCGGCTGCTCGCGCTGCGCGCCGCCGTCCAGGGGCAGCGGCCGAGCGTCAACGACTATCTGGTCAAGGCCTGTGCGCTGGCGCTGATGGAGGTGCCGCAGGTCAACATCCAGGTCCATGGCCAGGAGATCCACCGCTTCGCCGACGCCGACGTCGCGGTCGCCGTCGCGACCGAGAAGGGGCTGGTGACGCCGATCGTCCGCGCCGCCGACCGGCTGTCGGTCGCGGAGATCTCGGCAGCCATGGCCGGCCTCGCCCAGCGCGCCCGCGCCGGCAAGCTCAAGCCCGAGGAGTTCACCGGCGGCAGCTTCTCGCTGTCGAACCTCGGCGGCTTCGGGGTCGAGCAGTTCGACGCGATCATCAACCCGCCGCAGGGCGCGATCCTCGCGGTCGGCACCGCCCGGCCCGAGCCGATCGACGACGACGGCGCGATCCGCATCGTGCCGGTGCTGCACCTGTCGCTGTCCTGCGACCACCGCGCGATCGACGGCGCCGACGGCGGCCGCTTCCTGGCGGCGCTGGCCGGGCTGATCGAGAATCCGGGGTTGTTGTAGGGGGGCATTCCCCTTTTCTGAAGCCGTCACCCCAGCGTAGGCTGGGGTCCATGTCTCCATTCACCCGAGATGATCATCGGGGAGAGAGCAGACATGGATGCCAGCCTTCGCTGGCATGACGATGATAAGTGGGATGTGTTATCCTCACCCTAGCGATCGGTAGAAGGCGATCTTCATCTCGCCGTCGAGGCAGTCGAGGATCGGCGGGACCAGCCGGTCGTGGAAGTCGATGTGCATGTGATGGTCGAACGCCGCGTCGTCGCGGAAGGTGGCGACCACCTGGAACAGGTCGGGGTCCTCCTCCGACTGGAAAAGTTCGTAGACCAGAGCGTCGGGTTCGCTCTTGAACACCAGCGCTTTGAGCTCGGTCTGCAGCCGGATCAGCTCGGGCCCGCGACCGGGCTTGGCGCGCAGCTCGGCGATGAAGCTCTTGCCGCTCATGCCGCCGCCCCCAGGCCCAACTCCTCGACGAGCTGGGTGCGCAGCCGGAACTTCTGGATCTTCGAGGTCGACATCGGCCACTCGCTCACGACGCGCACATGGCGCGGGATCTTGAAGGCGGCGAGCTTGCCCTTGCAATGGGCGATCAGCTCGGCCTCCGACACCTGGCCGCCGTCGACCAGCTCGACGAACGCCGCCGGCACCTCGACATAGCGCGGATCGGGCAGACCGACGACCTGCGCCAGCTTCACCGCCGGATGGCTCTGCAGCATCGCCTCGATCTCGGCCGCCGCGACATTCTCGCCGCCCACCTTGAGCATGTCCTTGGTACGGCCGTGGAACATGATGTGGCCGCTTTCGTCGAACGAGCCGATGTCGCCGGTGTGGAACCAGCCGCCACGCAGCACCTCGGCGGTCTTGTCCGGCGCGTTGTAATAGCCCTTGAGCATGTTGGGTCCCCGCGCGACGATCTCGCCCTGCTCGCCAAGCCCGCAGTCGCGCCCGGTCTCGGGGTCGACGATGCGCACCTCCCATTCGTCGAGCGGCACGCCGAGCCGGCCGGTGCGCAGCTCGAAGGGGTCGTCGATGTTGCTGGTGCAGATCGTGCCCGCGCCCTCGGTCAGCCCGTAGGTGCCGACCTGGATCGTATGCGGCATCGCCTTGGTCATCGCCTCCTTGATCCAGGCCGGCTGGACCGCGAAGTTCGAGTTCATCAGCCGCAGCTTCGACAGGTCGGTGGAGGCGAAGCTCGGATGGGTGATCAGGTCCTGCATGATCGTGACGAAGCTGGGATAGGCGACGGTCGCCCCCTCGCGCCCGAGCATGGCGAGCGCGGTCGCCGCGTCGAAATGCGGCACCGTCAGATAGGCGCCGCCCGCGTCGATCACCATGGTCAGCGGCAGGATGCCGGCGATGTGGAAGATCGGCAGCGGCGACCAGACCTTGTCCGCGGCGGTCACGCGGTAGCGCTTGCCGAGGTTGCGGCTGTTGCCGACGATCGCGCGGTGGCTGATCAGCGCCCCCTTGGGGTTGGCGGTAGTGCCCGAGGTGTAGAGCACCAGCGCGATCTGCTCGGGATCGACCGCGTCGATCCGCGCGTCGACCGCCTTGTCGTCGATCGGGTCGCCCGCGGCCAGCGCCGCCTCGGCCGAGACCATGAAGGGCTGGCAGGGCGGATCGATGCAGACGATCCGCCGCAGAAGCGGCGCGTCGGCGAGGTCGAGCGCATGGGGATCGGCGTCCGCCAGCGCCGGGAAGGCGGCCTGGAGGCGGCGCGAGAAGTCGAGCTGGTCGGTGACGGCGCCGGTAGTGACCAGCGCGACCAGGTCGGCGTCGCGGACGAGGAAGGCCAGCTCATGCGCCTGGTAGCGTGCGTTGACCGGCACCGCGACCGCGCCGATCATGGCGATGCCGAACATCACCTCGACGAATTCGGGGCGGGTGGTGAGCAGGATGCCGACATTCTGGCCCGGCTCCACCCCCATCGCCAGCAGCGCCTTCGCCCAGCGCCGGGCCGAGGCATGGAGCTCGGCATGGCTCAGCCGCCGGTCGGGAAAGACCAGCGCGTCGGCATCGCCCCGCGCCGCGGCGCTGGCGCGCAGCATCGCGCCATATGTGTAGATCGGCGCGCTCATCGGGCCGGCTCCAGATCGTAGAGCATCTCGCGCTCGTAACTGCCGTCCATGCAGCCGATCATCTGCTCGATCAGCGGCTTGCCATGATCGGTTTCCATATGCGCCTTGTCGGCGGCCTCGTCGACGAAGGATTCGTAGACCGCGAACATGCCGGGCTCGCCCAGCCGGAAGAATTTGAACGCCAGCGTGCCCGGCTCGCGATCGACGAGCGATTCCATCTGCCGGGCCAGTGCCACGAATTGATCCTCGCGGTCCGCCTTGATCCGGAACCGCGAAAGGAAGCTGTATGCCATTCGGCGACCCTCTCCGCCATTCGGCGCTCGAGCGCCATGTCGAGGCGCATTAGAAAACAATCATGACTGATTTTTCAAGAGGGCAATTTTCAGGCCGCCGCTTTTGTTGCAACGCATCAATCCACTGTTGCATGGGGGATACGGAGAAAAAATAAAACATACATGACTGATTGCAATTTGCGTCGCCTGCGGTAATCTCCGCCCCGTTCTGATCGATCCCGGCCGCAAGAGCCGGGCTTCACGGAGGAGGACGGGGATGCTCAAGCGACATTGGTATATGGGTAGTGCGTGCGCGGCGCTCGCGGCGGCGCTGACGGCGGTCCCGGCGGCGGCGCAGTCGGCGCCTGCCGAAACGGCGGAAACGGCTTCGGATGGTGCGCTTCAGGAGATCGTCGTCACCGCGACGCGGCGCGACTCCAATCTCCAGTCGACTGCGATCGCGATCTCGGCGGTCGACGAATCGCTGATCCGCCAGGCGAGCCCGCGCAACGTCGGCGACCTTGCCGCGTTCGTGCCGAACTTCTCGGCGGCGACGATCACCAACTTCAACGCGGCTTCCTTCTCGATCCGCGGCGTCGGCCAGAACAGCATCATCGTCTATTTCGAGCCGCCGGTCGCGGTGCTGGTCGACGACTTCGTCATGCCGTCGGTGCAGACCCAGTTGCTCGACACGTTCGACGTCTCGCAGGTTGAGGTGCTGCGCGGCCCGCAGGGCACGCTGTTCGGCAAGAACACCACCGGCGGCGCCGTCGTCGTCAAGACCAAGCGGCCCCAGCTCGAGAAGATCGAGGTCGAGGGCCGGCTCCAGGTCGGCGATTTCGGCACGGTGATCCCGCAGGCCGCGTTCAACCTGCCGATCGGCCAGACGCTCGCCTTCCGCGGCGTGATCGGCCACACCCAGTCGGACGGCTATTACAAGAATGGCGGCTGCTTCGGCCCCGTCACCCCCTTCGCCGCCACCGCCTTCGCGGCCAAGTTCGCCGGGCAGAGCGGCTGCGGCGACGGCCGCTCGCTTGGCGGGCAGGATGTGTGGAACGCCCGCGCCAAGCTGCTGTGGGAACCGAGCGACGCGTTCAGCGCGCTGCTCCAGTACGAATATCTGCGTGATCGGTCGGACAGCGTCCCCTCGGTCAACCTGACCCCGGCGTCGAACGGCTTCCTGTTCCACTCGCTCGGGCTCGGCTCGGTGCCGAACCGCAACAGCGATCCGCTCAAGAACGCCGCGCTGACCGACCGGCAGGGTGCGCTGATCAAGGAGAAGAGCGGGCAGATCGTCAATGTCGACGGCGCCTATCTGAACATGGACTACAAGACTGACTGGGGCACATTCACCTCGGTCAGCGGCTATCGCAACCAGCGGTCGCGCCTGCCCAACACCTATATGGGCACCGCGCCGGTGGCGTCCGACGGCACCGTCCTCTCGCTGTTCGACGCGCAGCGCGACGACAACCGCAAGACCTATCAGCAGGAGCTGCGCTTCGCCTCCTCGTTCGACGGGCCGTTCAACTTCGTCGCGGGCGGCTTCTACCAGAAGGACAAGACCAGCTTCTGCGTGGCGCAGCTGCTCGGCTTCCTCGACCTTGCCAGCGGCGGGCCGGGCTTCGGCAACTGGAACGACAACCCCTATCTGCTCTGCAACGCGCAGCGCTCGCGTTCGAAGGCGACCTTCGTCGAGGGCACCTTCAAGTTCACTCCCACGCTGACCCTGACCGGCGGCTTCCGCTACACCTGGGAGAACAAGAGCTGGTACGGACGCCAGCAGGTGTTCGCGCAGCAGCTCAACGGGGGGTTCGATCCGTCCATCGTGCTCGAGCATGCCCTCGACGCGAACGTGTTCGACTATACCGCCGGCGTCATCAAGGTGAAGGACAGCGCGCGCGAGCCGACCTGGCGGGTCAGCCTCGGCTGGCAGGCGACGCCGACCGTCTTCGCCTATGCGACCTATTCGCGCGGCTTCAAGGCGGGCGGCTTCAACGATCAGATCGGCAGCTTCCATCCCTTCGTCAATGCCGATGGCAGCGACAATCCGGCGGCTTTCGCCGCGGCGGCCTCGGCCACCAAGCCCGAGCGCGCCGACAGCTACGAAGCGGGCGTGAAGACTGAATTGTTCGACCGGCACCTGCGCTTCAACCTGACCGGCTTCTACGTCGACTATAACGACCTGCAGAAGCAGATCGTCGTGCCGCTGGTCGTCGGCGGGCAGCAGTTCCAGGTCACCCGCTTCTTCAACGCCGCCAAGGCGACGGTGAAGGGCATCGAGCTGGAAAGCACGCTGATCCCGGTGCAGGGCCTCACCCTGCGCGGCCTGGTCGGCTATCAGGACGGCAAGTATAAGAGCTATGTCACGCCGATCCCGGCGGGCTACGACCTGTCGAGCGCGCCGCTCGATCGTCTGCCCAAGTGGCAGTGGACGGCGGACGCGACCTACGAGCTGCCGATTGGCGACTTCAAGCTGCAGTTCAACGGCAACATCAACTATGTCGCCCGCAACCTGTTCACCCAGTCGATCACCAGCCCGGCGGAGAACACCTTCCTCAACGCCCGGACGCTGTACAACGCGTCGATCACGCTGATGCAGGCCGACGACAAATATTATGTCCGCCTGATCGGCCGCAACCTCAGCGACAAGCGCTACCTGACCGGGTCGCAGGTCGTCGGCGGCCTGTGGGCGAACGGCCAGTACGGCCCGCCGCGCTACTTCGGCGCGGAAGTGGGCTTCAAGCTGGGTAACTAACCCCTGGGGGACGGCGCCCGCGTGACGGGCGCCGTCCTTCCCCTTTTCCTCAGGCCGCCGCGGCCGGCAGACAGACCGTGTCGAGGCCGAGCGCATGGGTGAAGCGGCCCATCGCCATCCACATGCCGATCGCCAAGGTCAGATCGGTGATCTCCGCGTCGCTATAGGCCGCGCGCATTTTCGCCCAGAACGCGTCGTCATAACCTAGCTCGTTGGGGGCGAAGGCCATTCGTTCCGCCAGATCGACCGCCAGCCGTTCGCGATCGTCGAGCAGCGGGCTGGTCCGCCACTGGTCGATCGCCGAATAGAAGGCTTCGTCGGGGCGCTCGCCGCCGCGCGCGACCAGTGAGCTTGCCGGATCGCCGCCGGCCGAAGCGAGATAGGCGTCGAGATGATCGGCGGCTCGAAAGCCCTGGCAAACGAGGCAGCCGTTGATCTGCGCGATACGATAGCGGGCCGCCTCGGCGATACGCAGCGACAGGCGCAGCGACTGGTAGACCGCGCGGACGAAGTCGCCTGCCGCCGCGCCGATCACGGGCGAATGCTGGGTCAGCGCATAACCGAGCGGATCGGCAAGCGCCTCGGTGGGGACCTGAATGTTGGGCATCTGTCTCTCCTCCGCGACGTGTCGTTTCGGCGTTCGCGATGGGCCGGCGTCGCGTCCCGGCCGCGCCTGAATCAGATCGCCTGTTCCGGCGTCTTTCCGTCCCAGCTGCGCGCGGCCGCCTGGATCGCGCCGAAATAGGCGTGCATCTCGGGTGTCGCCTCGATGATCTCGACCATCGTTCCGGGCCACAACAGGTCGGTGTCGAGATAGGCGAAGCGCGACATCGGCAGCACGCCCTCCATCGCCACCCCGATGCCCGCTGCACGGGCGGCGGCCATCTGGGCGTCGTAATCGTCGGCATAGGTGCCGAGGTGATGGGCACCGCGCCGCCCGGCGGCGAGGAATTCACGATAGGGGGAGGGGGCGCTGCCGGGCTGGATCAGCTCGATCATCGTGTCGCCGCTATAGGCGATCGCGACCGCGGCGAAGATGTCCTCGTCGGCAGGCACCCGCCGGCCGCGCACCTCCAGCCAGTCGGCCGCGAGCGGGACGGGGAAGCGGACGAAGGGGCCCACGCCCATCGTCCCCGTCCAGTGCGTGATCGCCGCGTCGATATCCTCGACGACATAGGCGAGCTGGAAGATCCGCCCGAACAGCCGACTCATTCGCTCTCTCCCGTAACGGCCTGACATTTGACCTTGCAAAACAATCATGCATGTTTTTTTATGCATGTCGATCCGCGACGAGACGGAATCGAGGAGAGACGTGATGAACTATGATTTCCGCCTGTGGGACATCCACGTCGGGGCCCCGCATCCGTTCTACCGGCACAGCTATGTCGACAACGGCACCGCCCGGCCGACGCCGGCCCGCTACCATGATCCCGCCTTCGCGGCGGAGGAGTGGGAGAAGGTCTTCGCGCGGAGCTGGCTGGTCGCCTGTCCCGTCTCCGACATCCGCGAGCCGGGCGATTTCGCCCGGTTCGACATCGGCCGGGAGAGCTTCATCGTCGTCCGGGGCGACGACGGCGAGGTCCACGCCCATTACAATGTCTGCCCGCACCGCGGCAGCCGGCTCGTGCTTGACGATTTCGGCAGCCAGTCGGCATTCACCTGCCCCTTCCACAGCTGGCGATTCGACCTGGACGGGAAGAATGTCGCCGTCACCGATCCGGAGACCTTCCGGCCCGAGGTGCTGTGCCACGACATCAACATGACCTCGGTCCGCTGCGAGGTCGCCGCCGGACTGGTGTTCATCTCGATGGACCCCGACATCGTGCCGGTGAAGGAGTGGCTCGCGCCGATCCTGCCGCAGCTCGAGCTGTACGACATCGACAAGATGCACGTCATCCAGCACCGCCGGTCGGATTGGGGCGCCAACTGGAAGGGCGGCGTCGACGCCTTCGCCGAGATCTACCATCTCCACGCCGTCCATCCGCAGACCCAGTGCCTGATGGACGACCGCACCCAGATCGATCTCTATCCGGGCGGGCTCAGCCGCCAGTTCGTCCCCTTCGCCCAGCCGAGCCCGCGCTTCGCGGACCAGGAGAGCGTGAACCCCGGCATCGCGCTGATGCTCAGGGACGCCGGCATCGATCCCGCGACTTATGGCGGCACCGCGAAGGAGACGCGCGCCGCGGTCCAGGCCGCCAAGCGCAAGCGCGCCGCCGACCATGGCCTCGACTATGACAAGTTCAGCGATTCGCAGCTCAGCGATTCGACTGTCTACAGCCTGTTCCCCAACGCACAGATCGGCTGCCATCCGGAGGCGGTGTTCCTCCACCGCTTCCTGCCGCATGCGAGCGATCCCAACCAGTTCACCTACGATACGATGATCCTCTATCGCCACGTCGATGCGCCGGGCTACACGCCGCCGGCCTGGATGGGGCTGAGCGAGGACATCGACACCAGCGGGGAGACGCGGCCCGATGTCGTCCACACCGGATTGGGCGAGCCGCCGGGGTTGGGCGAGGTGCTCGACCAGGATTCGGACCTGCTGCCGATCGTCCAGGCGGGCGCCCGCTCACGCGGCTTCCGCGGTCCGCTGTGGAGCGAGCAGGAAGGGCGGTTGCGCCATTTCCATGCCGAGCTCGACCGGCGCATGGGGCTGGGGGAACCGGCATGAACTACGATGTCCGCGGCTGGGCGGTCCACAAGGACTCGGCCCATCCGTTCGACACGCCTGCTCCCCATGTCGACAATGGCGCGGTTCGCCCCGATCCCGTCCGTTACACCTCGCGCGAATTCGCACGGCAGGAATGGGAGAAGGTGTTCGTCCAGGCGTGGCTGATGGCCGGCCCGGTCAGCGACGTGCGCGAGCCGGGCGACTGGATGCGCTTCGACATCGGCGTCGAGAGCTTCATCATCGTCCGCACGGCCGATGGCGGGCTGGCCGCGCATTACAATGTCTGCCCGCATCGCGGCAGCCGCCTCGTGCAGGGCGACGTCGGGTCGCAGGACGATTTCACCTGCCCCTTCCATAGCTGGCGGTTCGGCCTGGACGGCCGCAACCTCGCCGTCACCGACCCGGAGACCTTCCGGCCCGAGGTGCTGTGCCACGGCACCGACCTCAGCTCGGTCAAGGTCGAGGAGGCGGCGGGGATCGTCTTCCTCTCGATGGCCGAGAACCCACCGCCGCTCCGAGACTATCTGGGCCCGATCCTGCCGATGCTCGAAAATTACCGGATCGGCGAGATGAACGTCGTCCAGCACCGCCGGTCGGACTGGGCGGCCAACTGGAAGGGCGGGGTCGACGCCTTCTACGAGAGCTATCATCTCCATGCGATCCACCCCCAGACGATGGGGATGCTCGACGACCGCACCCATATCGATCTCTATCCGGGCGGGATGAGCCGGCAGTTCGTGCCCTTCGGCCAGCCCAATTCGCACTTCCCCGACCAGGAGGGAATCAACCCCGGCATCGCGGTGATGCTGGAGGATGCGGGGCTCGATCCGGCGACCTTCCAGGGCAGCGCGCGGGAAAGCCGCTCGGCGATCGCGATGGCCAAGCGCGACCGTTCGGCGCGGCTCGGGCTCGGCTATGAACGGTTCAGCGACGCGCAGCTCACCGACAGCGTGATCTTCGGCATCTTCCCCAACGCGCAGATCGGCTGCCACCCCGAGGCGGTGTTCCTCCACCGCTTCAAGCCGGACGCCGAGGACCCCGAACGCTTCACCTATGAAACGACGATCCTCTACCGCCATGTCGACGTGCCCGGCTATGGCGCGCCGCTGTGGATGGGGCTGGGCGACGATGTCGACCTGACCGGGGAGACCCGGCCCGACGTCGTCCACACCGGGCTCGGCGAGCCGCCGGGCATGGGTGAGGTGCTCGACCAGGATTCCGACCTGCTGCCGATCGTCCAGGCCGGCGCCCGCTCGCGCGGCTTCCGCGGTCCCCTGTGGGGTGAGCAGGAGGCGCGGCTGCGCCACTTTCACGTCGAGCTCGACCGCTGGATGGGACGGTAGTCTCTCCCTTACCGTCGCTCCTGCGGAGGCAAGGGCCCATGTCTCTCATCAGCCAGATGACCACCGGGGAGGATAGGGACATGGACCCCAGCCTGCGCTGGGGTGCCGGCAGGAAAATCAGTTGATCATTCGCATCGCCGCCGTCTGCGGCCCGGTGGATGCTGAAACGGGTTCAGCATGACGGCGGAAGGAAAGGTCAGAACGGCCGGATCGTCACCCCGTTGTCGACGACGAACTCCGCCCCCGTCACGAAGCGCGCTTCGTCGGAGGCGAGGAACACCACCATCGCGGCCACGTCCTCGGGCGCGCCCTTGGCGCCGGCGGGCAGGACGCCCTTGGGCACCGCCTGTTCCTGGCCGATGCGGCCCTCTGCCTCCTGCACCATCGGCGTCTCGATCGCGCCGGGATGGATCGAGTTGCAGCGGATCTTGTAGCCCTTCTCCTGGCACATCACGGCGATCGACTTGGTCATCGATCGCACTGCGCCCTTGGCGGCCGAATAGGCGAGGAAGATCGGATAGCCGAGCAGCGCGCCGGTCGACGACATATTGACGATCGATCCGCCGTCGTTGCGGTTCATCAGCGGGATCGCATATTTGCAGCCGAGGAAAACGCCCTCGCTCATCACCGCGTTGACGAAGCGGAACTGGTCGAGCGTGGTCCCCTCGACATCGGCCGACAGCACCACGCCGGCATTGTTGACGAGGATGTCGAGCCGGCCGAAGCGTTCCTCGATCGCCCGGATCACCGCGATCCACTGGTCCTCCGACGCGACGTCGAGCGCCAGCGCGAGCGCGCCGTTGCCGATCGCGTCGGCGACCTTCAGCGCGGGCTCGATCTTGACGTCGGTGACGACGACGGTCGCCCCCTCGCGCGCCAGCGCCTCGCAATCGGCCTTGCCGAGGCCCGATCCGCCGCCCGTGACGAGCGCGACCTTGCCGGCCACCCGGCCCGCGCGATCCTGTGCCATATCCCTCTCCGTCTGTCGGCGGACGATCAGGCCGCGCCGTCCTCGTTGAAATAATCCGGCATGCCGCCCGGCCAGACGACGCCCCACTGCGCCTGCCCGCCGTCGATCACCAGCAGGTCGCCGTTGACGAAGCGGCCGGCGGGGGAGGCGAGATAGGCGATCGCCTCAGCCACGTCCCACGCATTGCCGCGCGTCTTCATCGGATTGGCCTTGTGGAAGCGGACCAGCGCCTCTTCCGGATAGACGCCGAAGCCCTCGGTCTCGATCACGCCGGGGCCGATGCAGTTGACCCTGATGTTGAACGGCGCCCATTCGGTGGCGACCGTCTTCGACAGGTAGATCACCCCCGCGCGCGCCGCGCAGGTGTGCGCCGCCTGCGGCATGCCGCGTTCGACATTGGCGACGATGTTGATGACGTGGCCCGGCGTGCCGCTGTCGCGCCAGCGCTTCGCCGCCTCCTGCATCATCCACCAGGTGCCGTTGAGGTTGGTGTCGATCACCGCCAGCCAGCCCTTGCGGCTGAAGTCGATCGCATCCTGCGGGAATTGCCCCCCCGCATTGTTGACGACGGTATCGAGTCCGCCCATCCGGTCGTGGATCGACGCGATCAGCGCCTCGCACGCCTCGGGGTCGCGGATCGTCATCGCGGCGATCATCACCTCGCGCCCGGTTGCGGCGTGGATCTGGTCGCGGGTGACGGCCAGCTTGTCCGCGTTGCGGCCGCAGATCGCGACCTCGGCGCCCAGCCGCGCGGCGAGGAACGCCGCCGCCTTGCCCATGCCGCTGCCGCCGCCGGTGATCAGGATGCGGTGGCCGGCCAGCAGGTCGGGCCGGAACACCGTTTCATGCGTCGCCAGGTCGTCGGGCGTCAGGCCGCGTTTCGGCCGGGTCGGGTCGTTCGGGTCCGGCCGGACATGGCCGCCGGGCGCGGGCTGGGTGGAATTCGCATCCATCGATCGTTCAGGCTCCTCCCGACATGGCTTAGCATCGCCGATGAAGAAAACAATCACAAATGTCTTTTTTATTGGACCGGCTTTTGCCCGGAACAGCCGTAGCCTCTCGCATCGCCTCGCAGGGGTGCGACAATGATACTGGTCTTGAAAAAGGCAAGCATGCCTGTTTTTAATGGCGCGGAGAGAGGAGACTGGGCAATGGCGGAACTGGACGGCAAGGTCGCGGTGGTGATCGGCGCGGCGGGGCGGGGCAACATGGCGCAGGCGATCGCCCGGCGACTCGCGGCCGGCGGCGCGCGACTCGTGGTGGCGGGGCGCGATCCCGAACCGCTCGCCGAACTCGCCGAAGAGCTTGGCGGGCTCGCCGTCGCACAGTGCGACCTGACCAGCGAGGAGGATCTGGCGCGGCTGGCGTCGGCCGCGGTCGATCGCTTCGGCGGGATCGACATCGCCGTCAACGCCACCGGCTGGGGCCTGCTCAAGCCGTTCCTCGACACCAGCAAGGAGGAGATCGAGAAGATCACCGCGCTCCAGTTCACCGGCGCTATCCTGTTCTACCAGGCGATGCTGCGGGCGATGCGCGACGGCGGATCGCTCGTCCAGATATCCTCGGCGACGGCGACGATCATGCTGGAGGATCATGCCGCCTATATGGGCACCAAGGCGGGCGCCGATCATGTCATCCGCTGCATCGCCAACGAATTCGGCGATCGCGGCATCCGCGCTAATTCGGTGGCGCCGGGCTTCACCGTCACCCCCATGACCGGCAAGGCCGGCCGCAACCCGGCGGTGATCGGCGCCTTCGCCAAGGAATATCCGCTCGGCCGGGTGGGAACGAGCGAGGATATCGCCGAGGCGGTGGCGTGGCTCGTCTCCGACGCCTGCTTCATGACCGGGCAGACCTTGCAGGTGAACGGCGGCGTCACCCTGCGCCGCAACCCGCGCAACGCCGAGATCGTCGCCGCGGTGCAGGCCGCGCGCGCCGCGGCGGCGCCCCAGGCATGACCCGGCGATGATCCGCGGCGTCCACCACCTCGCCGTCTCGACGCCCGACCTCGATCGTTTCGTCGATCATTATCGGCGCTGGTTCGGTTTCGAGTGCTGCGGCGGCGGCGCGTGGGAGCGCGGCAACGAACGGATCGACACGATGGTGGGGCTCAAGGACAGCGCCGCGCGCTACCAGATGCTCCGCCTCGGCAATCTCTATGTCGAGGTGTTCGAATACAGCGCGCCGCGCGGGGAAGCGGTGCGGCCGCGCATGTGCGACCATGGCCTCATCCACCTCTGCCTCTATTGCGACGACGTCTTCGCCGAATATGAGCGGCTGACCGCGCTCGGCATGGAATTCAACGGCCCGCCCGGCGGATCGGCCGCGACCCGCGCCACCTATGGCCGCGATTGCGACGGCAATGTCGTGGAGTTGCTGCAGATCGTCGACGAGGGCTGTGGCTTCGGATTCGACCGGGCGAAAGCCCTGGAGCCGTCAGCCTAGCTCGCGCAGCAGGGTGGCGGGGTCGCGGTCCCAGCGTTCGGCGGCCTTGCGCACCGCAGCGAAGAAGGCGCGGATAGCGGGCTTGTCCTCGACGATCTCGATCATGTGGCCGAGCGCCGCCGAGGTGTCGACATAGGCATAGCGCATCGGCCCGAACAGCCCGTCCGCCGCGACCGCGAAGCCCTGGCCGGTATAATGGGCCAGGTCGGCGGCGAAGTCCTCCGCGATGAAGGCGACATGGTGGAAGCCGGTCGCCCCCGCCGGCACCGTGTCGCGATAGGCGGAGGGGCCGTCGTCATGCTGCTCGACCAGCTCGATCTGCACCTCGCCATGCTGGGCGACGGCGGTCGAGAAGCGGGTCGCGCTCGGCGCGCCGCGATAGCGCGGCTCGTCGAGCTTGAGGTCGCGGTTGACCAGGAAGGGGCCGATCCCGGTCGCCGCATGCCAGCGGCGGGCGGCCTCGGCCAGGTCGGGGACGACCCAGGCATATTGGATGATGCGGGGCTGGAAGCTCATCGTGCGGCCTCGTGCGGCATATGGTTGGCGATCAGGGTGCGCGCCGCCTCGACGGCGCGGCGGGCGCGCTCGAACGGCGGGATCCCTGCCTTGCGAGCGGCGTGCTGCGGCACCTCGACGTCGACGATCGTGCCGGGGCGCAGCGCGGCGAGCGCGGCGGCGAGCGGGAAGTCGCCGGTGCCGGGCAGGCCGCGCTCGCGGATCGCCTCGTGCCAGGCCTCGTCGCGCGCGCGTTCGCGCGGGCCGTCGCAGATCTGGAGATAGCCGATGCGGTCGCGCGCGGCGGTGATATCGGCGGGGCCGCCGCCGTTCCGCACCAGGTGCAGCATGTCGCACACCAGCGAGGCGCCGGGCCGGTTCGCCGCCTGCACGATCGCCGCCGCCTGCGGCAGCGTGCGCACCGCCGAGAAGCCGTTGAACTCCAGCCCCGCGACGATGCCGAACCCGGCCGCCAGGTCGCAGAAGCGGGCCAGCGCCGCCGCCCCCGCGTGGTCGTCCAGATCGTGGATATGGACCGTCGCGCGCGTGGCGCCGAGCGCCTGTCCCACCGCCAGCGCCCGTTCGAAGCCGGCCCAGTCGGGATCGGCGTCGAGCGGGAACACCTCCAGGTTGCACAATGTCACCCCCGCCTGCTCCAGCGCCGCCGACAGCTCCGGCACGTCCGCCTCGCCCACGCAGGGGAAGAGGCGTGCTATCGCCTCGGGGACATGGGTGAACAGGCAGACATGGTCGCACCCCAGCCGGCCCGCGATCGCGGCCAGTTCCGTCGGCGACGCGTCGAGCGCCGTCAGGTGGTGGAGCGAGAGCGTCGCCGGGGCCAATAAAAAATCATTCATGATTGTTTTTATGCGCGGCTGTGGTAGGGCGAGTCAATCGGAAGAGACAAAGGACGCTACGGGACAGGATCGATGGACGCCATCAGCCATGACAGTGCCGGGCCGGACTATGCCCGGATGGACTATGAGCGGGGCCGCAAGGCCGCGCCGGAGGGCTTTCCCAAGCTCCCCGATATTCCCGGCCGCCGCTATGTCGACCCCGATTTCCTGGCGCTGGAGAAGGAGCGGATGTGGAAGCGGGCCTGGCTCTATGCCGGCCATGTCGACCAGCTTCCCAATCCCGGCTCCTGGTTCCTGACCCGCAACACCGGGTCGCCGGTCATCGTCGTGCGCGACCTGCAGGGCGATCTGCGCGCCTTCTTCAATACCTGCCAGCATCGCGGCGCGCCGCTGGTGACGGCGGAGGCGGGTGAGGCGCGCGGCTTCGTCTGCGGCTATCATGGCTGGAGCTATACGCTCGACGGCAAGCTCACCGCCGTCCGCGACAAGCGCGACTTCGTCGACCTCGACTTCTCCTGCCGGTCGCTGGTGCCGGTCCGCTGCGAGACGCTGGGCAACCTGATCTTCGTCAACGAAGATGTCGAGGCACAGCCGCTGATCGAGCATATCGGCCCGATGGCCAAGGAGCTCGACCAGTATCAGCTCGACCGCCTCCGCCTCGTCGACAGTCGCAGCTACGATGTCGGCTGCAACGTCAAGGTGCTGCTCGACGCCTTCCTGGAGGTCTATCACATCAAGTCGATCCACCAGCACACGGTGGATCGCTTCCTCGACCATCGCGGCATGATCGTGACGCTCTGGCCGAACGGGCACAGCCGGATGGTGACGCCGAACAGCCGCCCCGACTGGAAGGACCCGGGCACGATCGGCATGCCGAAGATCGACACGGTCACCGACCTGCCGGCCAACAACAACGTCAGCTACCAGATCTATCCGAACTTCGTGATGCCGCCGTCCGACAGCGGTATCCCGCTGCTCCAGTTCTGGCCGACCGGCCCGCGCTCGTCGCGCGTCGTGTCGAGCTGGATCGGGCCCGACCACGACCCGGAGAACCCGCATCCGATGTGGGAGAAGCGGATCGCCAATTGGGAGCGCATCCTCTACGAGGACCTCCAGTTCGCCCCGCAGATCCAGGAATCGCTCGAAAGCGACGGTTTCCGCGGTATGCCACTCAACTATCAGGAGCGGCGCATCTATCATTGGCACGAGGAGCTCGATCGCCGCATCGGCCTCAACCAGGTGCCGCCGGAGGCGCGGGTCGAGCAGGTGCTGCACGACTGGGTTACGCGCTGAGGGCTATCGGATCATAGGGGAGAGGCATGGATTTCAGGCTCACATCCGAGCAGCAGGAACTGCGCGAGGCGGCGCGGACCTTCGCCCGCGCCGAATTGCCGGCGATCGCGGCGGAATGCGAACGCGACAACAAGCCGCCCAGCCATGAGCTGGTCCGCCGCTATGCGGAGATGGGCTTCCTCGGCATCAACGTGCCGGCGGAACTGGGCGGCCTCGGCCTCGGCAATCTCGAGGCGCTGGTGGTGCTGGAGGAGTTCGCCAAGATATCCTCGGCGGTCGCCTTCCCGATCTTCGAATCCTCGGTGGGGCCGGTCCGCGCGATCGAGCATTTCGGGTCGGACAGCCTCAAGCGGCGCATCGTCCCAGCCGTGTGCAAGGGCGAGATGGTGGTCGCGATCGGCATGTCGGAGCCCGACGCCGGATCGGCGCTGACCGACCTCAAGACCAAGGGCGTGGTGAAGGGCGACCGGCTGGTGATCAACGGCACCAAGCGCTGGTGCTCGGGCGGCGGCCATGCCGACGCCTATCTCGTCTATTGCCGGCTGTCGGACGATCCCGGCCCCAAGGCGATCGGCGCGGTGCTGGTCGAGAAGGGGACGCCGGGCTTCGGCTTCGGTCCCAACGAGCAACTGATGGGCTTCCGCGGCGTGCCGTCGGCCGACCTGACCTTCGACGACGTCGAGGTGCCGCTCGACAACATCGTCGTGCCGGCGGGCGGCTTCAAGAAGCTGATGGAGACGTTCGACCTCGAACGCTGCGGCAATGCCACCATGGCGTTGGGCCAGGCGTCGGGCGCGCTGGAGGACGTCACCGACTATGTCCAGGAGCGCAAGCAGTTCGGCAAGCCGATCGTCGAGTTCCAGGCGGTCCAGCTCAAGCTCGCCGAGATGCACATGAAGGTCGACGCCGCCCGCCTGCTGATCTGGCGCGCGGCAGCCAATGCCGAGGACGGGCTGCCTTCGATCCTCGACAGCTCGACCGCCAAGTGCTTCGCCAACTCGATCGCGCGCGAGGTAGCGGGCGACGCCGTCCAGCTGATGGGCGCCTATGGCTATTCCAAGGAATTCCCGATGGAACGGCGGCTGCGCGACAGCTGGGGCTGGGGCATCGCCGGCGGCGCGATCGACATCCAGAAGGTCAACATCGCCGCGGCGATGCTCGGCCGCCGCTTCGACCAGAGGCGCTGATGGCGAAACAGCGGATCGCCGCGCTAGACGACGTCCCCGAAGGCGGCAACAAGGCGTTCGACGCCTGCGGCAAGTCGGTGCTGCTGTGCCGTACCGGCGCCGGCGTCTTCGCGGTCGAGAATATGTGCAGCCACGCCTTCGCCCATCTGGAAGGTGGCAAGGTCAAGGGACCGCATATCTTCTGCCCGCTGCACGGCGTCCGCTTCGACATGCGCACCGGCGCGCCGAACGGGACCCTGACCAAGAAGCCGATCGCGGTCTATCCGGTCAGCGTCGAAGGCGACGACATCGTGGTGGACTTGCCCGATGGCTAGGCTGCTCCATGTCGACGCCAGCCCGCGCAGGGGCCGCTCGCGATCGAACATGGTGGCCGACCGGCTGATCGCCGGGCTCGACGGGCATGAGGTCGAGCAGCTGGCATTGTTCGACGCCGACCTGCCCGCCTTCGACGGCGCCGCGATCGAAGGGCGCTATGCGCTGATCGAGGGTCGGCCGGTCGACGAGGCGGTGCGCGCCGACTGGACGGCGATCGGCCGGATGGTCGATCATTTCCTGTCGTTCGACGGCTGGATCATGACCGTGCCAATGTGGAATTTCGGCATTCCGTACCGGCTCAAGCATTATATCGACCTGATCACCCAGCCGGGCCTGGCGTTCCGGGTGGTCGACGGGCAGGGCGAGGGGCTGGCAGCCGGCCGCCGCGCGATCCTGGTCACCTCGGGCGCGCTCGACATCCGGCCGGGCGGGCCGATGGCGGCCTATGATTTCCAGCTCGCCTATCTTGAGGCCTGGCTCGGTTTCATCGGCGTCACCGAGATCGATGCGATCCACGTCCGTCCGACCTATGGCGACGAGGCGAGCGTCGCGGCGGCAATGGACCGCGCCTATGCCGACGTCGACGCGCTGCTCTCCGCCCTCTCCCTGCCCGCGCGGGTGTAGACCAGGTTGATGCTCAGGAAGCTCACCGCCTCCTCGCCGCGCTGGTTGACGACGGCATAGCGGGTGATGGCGGTGCCGCGGTCGGCGCGCGAGGCGGATGGGCGCAGCTCGACGATCTCGGAGGTCACGTGGATGCTGTCGCCGGCGCGGACGGCCTTCTTCATCCGCACCTCGTCCCAGCCCACGCCGCAGACGAAATCGATATCGGAATTGATCTCATGATCCATCTGCCGCCACAGGGCGAGGGTATGGATGCCGCTGGCGACGACCTCCCCGAAGACCGACTGGCGGGCGAGGTCGGCATCGCTGTGGAACCATTGCGGGTCCCATTGGCGGGCGAAGGCGAGTATCTCCGCCTCGGTGACGAGGCGCGGCTCCGATCGGCGCGCCTCGCCGACGGCGAGGTCCTCGAAGCAGCGGGTCGGCCGGGCGGGGACGAAGGGGGCGTCATGGTCGGTCATCGATCCTCTCCTGCCGGGAAGCCTGCCGGCCCTGCTTTGCCAAGGGACAGAGGGAAACGGGAGTCATTTGTGGACGGAACCGATCATCGCTTTGCCCCCCTGTTCCGCTTCGAGGAACGCGAAGGCGGCGTGCTGCGCTCGGCGCCGAGTGGCGGGCCGCTGTTCCGGCTGTTCGGCGGGCAGGTGCTGGCGCAGGCGCTGGCGGCGGCGCAGCACAGCGTCGCGGCCGGGCGGCTGGCGCATAGCTGCCACGCCTATTTCGTGCGCGCCGGCCGGGTCGACCGGCCGATCGACTTCAGCGTCAGCCGCGACACCGACGGCCGCAGCTTCTCCGCCCGCCGGGTCGAGGCGCGGCAGGGCGACGAGCTGATCCTCACCCTGTCGGCTTCCTTCCACGACGCCGAGCCCGGGCCGGTGCAGCAGGCGGCCATGCCCGACGTGCCCGATCCGCTCGATCTGCCGCCGCAGGACGATGCGATCGCCGCGGCGCTGCCCGACATGCCGCCGCATCGCGTCGTCTTCTGGGATCGCGACATCGGCATCGATTTTCGAGCGGTCGAGCCGTTCCGCACGGTCGACCCGCCGCGCGCCCCACCGCGCCGCTCCTTCTGGTTCCGCACCCGCGACCGGCTCGGCGACGATCCGGGCGAGCATCAGAGGATGCTCGCCTTCGCGTCGGATCTCTACATCCTCCACACCGGGCTGCTGCCGCTCGGGATCAGCTGGTCGGATCATGGCCTGAACGATGCCAGCCTCGACCATGCGCTGTGGTTCCACCAGCCGTTCCGCGCCGACGAATGGCTGCTCTACACGATCGACAGCCCCTATGCCGGCGGCGCCCGCACGCTCGGCCGCGGCACGATCTTCGCGCGGGACGGCAGGCTCGTCGCGTCGGTCGCCCAGGAAGGGCTGATCCGGCTGGTCCAATAATGTCTATACTTTATCCGAGCCGCCGGAGCAGCGCCGCGGCGAGCGGTTCGGCGCTGCCGGGATTCTGGCCGGTGATCAGCCCGCCATCCTCGACGACCAGCGGCTCGAACGGCGCCGCGCAGCGATAGTCGGCGCCCTGTGCGGCCAGCGCCGTCTCGGCGAGCAGGGGGACGAGCTTGTCATATTCGAGCATCGCCTCCTCGGCGTTGCTGAAGCAGGTGATCGCCTTGCCGGCGACGAGCGGCGACCCGTCCGCCGCGGTGGCGGTCATCAGGCCCACGACGCCGTGGCAGATCGCCGCGACCGGCTTGCCCTGCGCGTGGAGGGCGGTCGCGAGCGCGCCGAGCGGGTGGCAGGCCGGGAAGTCCCACAGCGTGCCGGTGCCGCCGACCAGGAAGATCGCGTCGATCCGCGCCGGATCGATCGTGGCGAGGTCGAGCGGCGCCTCCAGCTTCGCCATCGCCGCCGGCTGGCCGAGCAGCCAGTGCCCGGCGGGCAGCAGCCACGGTTCCTCCAGGCTTGCCGGGTCGAGCGGGGCGAGGACGCCGCCGGGGGTGCCGAACAGTATCTCGTGCCCCGCCTTGTCGAGTGCGCGATAGGGCGTCGCCAGCTCCTCCAGCCACACCCCCGTCTTGGCACCGGTGTCGCCAAGCTCGGCCTGGCCGGTCAGCACGAACAATATGGTCTTCGTCATCGTCACGCGTCCTCGAAAATGGTTCGTCTGGCGTGGCGTCCGGCGGACGTCGCGACAATCCACCAATTAGGTGGATAGGAGCAGGCGACGCCTGTGGCATTATGCGACGATGCTGATCCGCACCAAATTGGCCCCGCCCAACAGGACGATCGACCTGCTGTGGCGCGAGGCGCTGGTCGGGCGGATCACCGGCGCGGCCGAGCGGCTGGCCGTCCTCTCCGCGCCCGCCGGCTACGGCAAGACGACCCTGCTCAGCCAATGCCATGCCCAGTGGCGGCGCGAGGATGTCGCGGTCGCCTGGTACAGCGTCGACGATTCCAAGTTCGAGAGCGACCAGTTCTTCGCCTATCTGATGGCCGCGCTGCACCGTGCCGGGCTGCCGCTGCCCTATTCGCAGGAGGCGATCGACGCCGGCCTGCCCGGCCTCGCCGCCGAGGCGGCGGCGCGCGCGATCGTCGTCGCGCTGGAGGCCAGCGAGGAGCCGGTCCGGCTGATCATCGACGACTATCACCGCATCGCCTCACCCGCGACCAACCGCTTCCTCGATTATGTGATCGAGCGGATGCCGAATCACGCTGCGATCATCATGGCGATGCGCGGCATGCCGGAGATCGCGCTGGCGAGCCTCCGGGTCCGCGGCCAGCTCCTGCTGCTCGAACAGAATGACATAGGCTTTTCCGACAGCGAGGCGCTCCGCTTCCTGAGCGACCAGTCGAGCAAGGTCGATTGGGGCGAACTGATCGAACGGACCCAGGGCTGGCCCGCCGCGCTGCAATTGCTGCGCCTGTGGCTGGCGGGGCGCGACCAGGTCGATACGCTCGATCACCTGACCCGGCGATCGAGCGACCTTGCCGACTATCTGGCCGAGCAGGTCTTCTCCGGCCTGCCGGTCGACGTCCAGCAGTTCCTGCTCGAAACCTCGATCGCCGAGCGCATCTGCACCGGGCTCGGCGACGCGATCTCGGGGCGCGACGATGGCGCGGACATGCTCGACCAGATGCGCCGTCGCAACCTGCTGGTGACGCCGCTCGACGATGATGGCGTGTGGTACCGCTTCCACCCGTTGTTGCGCGAGTTTCTCTACGACATGCTCGCGCGGGGCAGCCAGGCACGGCTCGATGCTCTCCATCTGCGCGCCGCCGCCTGGCTGGCCGGGGAGAATCTGCTGCCCGAGGCGCTGGGTCACGCGGCGCGCGTCTCCGATCGGACAGCGGCGACCGCGATCATGGAAGCGGCGGGGGGATGGCGGATGGCGATCCGCGGCGGCCTCGCGCTGCTCCGCCACGTCGACGAGATCGATCAGGTGTCACCGGCCGACTTCCCTCGCGTCACCCTCGGCCGGGTCTATTTCGCCGCGCAGAACGGCCGCCTGCCCGAGGCGCGGGCGATGCTCGACCGGCTGCTCGCGGTGCTGCCGCTCGACCGTGTCGAGGCGAGCGACCCCGGCCTCGCCAGCGAGATGCTGTGCAACGACCTCGTCGCCCATATCTACGAGGATCGCGCGATCCCAGCCGCCTATGGCCGTTTCCTGGAACGGCAGCTCGCCCATGAGGGGCACGATCCGACACTGCGCGTGCTGCTCCATCATCTGTCCTGCCTGGCGAGCTTCGACCGGGGGGACGACATCTGGTGTCGGGTCCATGGCGAAAAGGCGCTCAAGCTCGCCCGGTCGCACCAGCTCCCGCTGCTTGAAGTCTATGCCTATCAATATCTGGGTCTGTCCCAGATTCGCACCGGCCGCCGGCGCGAGGCCGAGCTCTATTTCCGCCGCAGCTTCGAACAGGCCAACCGCCATTTCGGCGAAGGCAGCGCCCAGGTCGCGGTCGCGATCTCGCTGCTCGCCTACACGCTCTATCTGTCGGGCGACCTGTCGAGCGCGACCGAACTGCTCGAATCGGCGGTGCCGGTGATCGAGGTGAGCGAGGGCTGGCACGAGGTGTTCGTCGCTGCCTATGCGACCCAGGCCTGGGTCGCGGCGCGGACCGGCGACCTCGCGGCGGCCGAGCAGGTCATCCAGCGGGGGCGCGAGACGGCGGAGCGCCGCGGCCTGCCGCGCCTGCGCTACCAGCTCGACCTGCTGCGGGCGCGAATCTGGCTCTGCCTCGACCGGGCCGAGCTGGCCGCTCCCCTGCTCGCCGAGCTGGGCGAGCCGTCGGCGGTGTTCCGCCAGCGCGACCGGCGGCTGTTCTGCGACTATCGCGTCGCGCTGATCGCCTGCGCGGTCCAGCACGGGCAGCCGGACGAGGCGCTGGCCGCCACGCTCGATGCCGACGTCGCGGAAGCCGGGTCGGTCGCGCTCGACATCGAGATGGCGATCCTGCGCGCGGCGGGGGCGGTCGCAGCCGGGCGCCGGATCGAGGCGGCGCACGCCTTCCGCCAGGCGCTGGAAGCGGCGGAGAGCGAGGGGCTGATCGGCATCGTTTCGCAATTCGGTGCGCTATTGTCGCCGGTGCTGGCGGCGTGCGAGGAGGCGCTCCACCTGTTCGAACCGGCGCAGCGCAGCACCATCGCGCGGTTGCGCCAGACGGTCCCCGCCGGACGCCGGAGCGGGACCGCGATCCCGCCCGCGGCGAGCGACGTCATCGTCACCCCGCGCGAGATCGACGTGCTGCGCGGCCTGGCCGACGGGCTGTCGAGCAAGGAAATGGCGCGCAGCCTGGGCGTCGCCGAGAGCACGATCAAGACGCACCGCATCAACATCTACCGCAAGCTCAACGTCGCCACCCGGTCGCGCGCGATCTCGGCGGCGCGCAACCTGCGGCTGATCTAGGTCGTCGCCGCCCGCGACATCAGCTTTCCGACGCTCCGAAGGAAGCCGCATGGACCGAGTGCGTCCGCTGTCCGATCGGGTCTCCGGCGACGGCCATCCCGCCGCTCGTGAACTGCCGTCGAGCTATCATGACCGAATCGTCGACCCGATGGGGAACTGGCGCGCTTCACCGTCCTGCGGCGTCCCCATGCAGGGCAGCTCGTCCACCGCTACTCCGAACGTAATCCAGGGAGCCGGCCGAGCGGGCTGCGGACCCGTCGCCCATCGCCACCGCACCGGTCCAGTTTCCGGTCGTGCGCTCCATCCATTCCCGCGCCGCCGCTCCACCTTTTCTACCGATATACGCGGACGCCTCCCTCGCCATAGCCTTGGGACACGACGCACGGGTCAGAGCCCGGCGCGCGGCATATCGAGGGGGACGTGGAGATGACATTCAGGAACCGCATGTTGGCCGGGCTGCTCGGCACCGCCTGCCTGTTCACGGGCAGCGCCGCTTTCGCACAGGATGCCGCCGATGGCGCCGATCCCGCCGAGGGCAACGACATCGTCGTCACCGCGCGGCAGCGGTCGGAGAGCCTGCAGCAGGTGCCGGATTCGATCACCGTCTTTTCCGCCAGGACGATCGACGAGGCCGGGATCCGCAGCATCGACGACGTCACCGCGTTGATGCCGAACATCTCGCTGGTCGATTCGCAGGACGCCGGCACGGTCGCCATCAACATCCGCGGCATCGGTCAGGTCCGCAACGGCGAGGCGCCGGTAGCCCTCGTCGTCGACGGGGTGCAGATGACCTCGACCGACATGATCAAGCAGGCGCTGCTCGACCTCGACCAGATCGAGGTGCTCAAGGGGCCGCAGGGCGCGCTCTACGGCCGCAACGCGATCGGCGGCGCGATCAACATCACCACGAAGCGCCCGACCAACGAGCTGCAGGGTCGCGTCTCGGTGGACTATGCCAATGGCGACGACCGCCGGCTGTCGGGGACGCTGAGCGGCGCGCTGGTGCCCGACCGGCTGCTGTTCCGCATCGCCGGCGACTATCGCAAGTTCGACGGCGTCTTCCACAACGTCACGCTCGACCGGAAGGTCGACTTCGTCGAGGACCTCAACCTGCGCGGCCGGCTGATCTTCACGCCGACCGAGCGGCTGACGGTCGACCTGCGCGGTTCCTATGGCGATCTGAAGGCGGGCGCCTCCTGGTACATCCCACTGCCCGACGGCCAGCCGAACAACACCAGCGTGCCGATCCAGAACGACTTCCTCGGCCGCAGCCCACGCACGGTGAAGGACGGGTCGCTCAAGGTCGACTATGAGTTCGATCCGTTCACGCTGAGCTCGATCAGCGCGTTCAACACGACCAGGATCGACCTGAGCGAGGATCTCGACTGGTTCCCGCAGTCGATCCTCGGCGCGACCCAGCTCCGCCGCTACGAGAGCTTCACCCAGGAGTTCCGGCTGGCTTCCCCTTCGGCGCAGAAGCTGCGCTGGACGGCGGGCGCCTATCTGCTCGACGCGCGGCGCCGGGTCGACACGGTCGTCCTGATCTCGCCCGATCCGACCGCGTCGGGGCTGCCGGCCTCGGCCTATATTCCGCTGCCGGCTGCGCGCGCGACCGAGGACATCCTGACCAAGGCCGCCTATGCCCAGCTCAACTACAGCGTCACCGACGCGATCGAGCTGACCGGTGCGCTGCGCTACGACGATGACCGTCGCGAGCAGACCAACCGGCTCGTGCCGGGCCCGAAGCGCAAGGCCAATTTCGACGAATGGCAGCCTAAGGTCTCGATCAAATATTCGCCGACCCCCGACACCATGGTCTATGCGACCGCGGCGCGGGGCTTCCGCAGCGGCGGCTTCAACCCGCCCAACGCGGTCTTCCCGGCGATCTACAAGCCCGAGGTCGCCGACACGCTGGAGATCGGCAGCAAGAACAGCCTGCTCGATCGCCGGCTGACGCTCAACGCCGCCGCCTTCTATATGCGGTACAAGGACCAGCAGGTCTTCATCCTGAACGTCGCCGACCAGGGCATCGTCAACGTCGGCAAGACCGATATATACGGCTTCGAGCTGGAGGCGCAGGCGCGGCCGGTCCGTAACCTCCAGCTCGGCGCGTCGCTCGGCTTCATCGATACGAAGATCAAGGATTTCGACGGCACCGCGCGGTTCCGCGGCAACCGGGTGCCGCTGACCTATCGCTGGTCCTATACCGCGTTCGGCCAGTACCGGGCGCCGCTCGGCGACGACCGCGCCATCGTCGCCCGCATCGACTATTCGGGCCGGTCCGGCAATTACTGGCACATCGACAATGCCGACCGGCAGGACGCGGTCCACCTCGTCAACGCCCGGCTGACCTACGATGCCAAGCGCTACTCGATCGCGCTCTACGCCACCAACCTGTTCAAGGAACGCTACACCGAGGAATTCTTCGCCAAGGAATTCTCGGCCGGCGCCGCCGACATCCGCTATCCGGGCCAACCGCGTCGCTATGGCGTCTCGGCGACCCTCAACTTCTGACGGGGCCATTCATGTCGACCCACCCGCGCGACCTAGAGGAGTTCTTCCACGGCCGGACGGCGGCGATCGAGTTGATCGACCGCCGCCGCCACGGGCGCGACGTCACCTATGAAGGCGACGGCGACCTGTTCACCCAGAGCTGGTTTCCGCTGTGCCGGTCGAGCGAGGTGGCGCCCGGCGCGGTGCTGGGCCGCAATTTCCTCGACGGGCGGGTCGCGGTCTACCGGACCGAGGACGGCACGGCGAACGTGGTCAGCGCCTATTGCCCGCACAACGGAGCCGACCTGTCGATCGGCAAGGTGGCGGGCGACCGGCTGGTCTGCGCCTTCCACCATTGGGAATTCGATCGGAGCGGCCGGTGCAGCGCTACCCCCACGGGCGACCGGATCGTCGAGGGTATGAAGGTCTTCCGCTATCCGGTGCAGGAGCGCTTCGGCCTGATATGGGCATTCAACGGCACCGAGCCGCTGTTCGACCTGCCCGAGCTCGGTTTCCCCGACGAGGACCTCGCTTTCCACGCCGACATCCCCAGCCTCGACCTGCTGGCCGATCCCTGGGTGTTCATGTGCAACACGTCCGACTTCAACCATATCGAGGTCGTCCACGGGATCGACATCCAGGGTGACGCGACCAGCGACATCAACTGGCATGAATTCGGCTACGACTATGACCTGAAGGGCCGCTTCAGGGAGACCGGCGCCGCCATCGAGTATAAGGTCGGCATCCGCGGCTCGAACATCTTCTACCAGATGGGCAGCGTGAACGGGCGCTGGTTCGCCTTCCTCTATCCGTGCGGCATCCACCGTCCGGGCACGCTGCGCAGCTATTTCGTCATCGCCACGCGCAAGTCCGACGGTACGCCCGAGGACGACGCCCGTGTGGCGGAGACGCTCGACTTCGCGCAGAAGCTGGAGATCGCGGTGGTCGACCAGGACGTCGAGATCCTCAACAGCATCCGCTTCACCCGCGGCATGTTCACCCGCAGCGACAAGGCGCTGGGCCGCTTCGTCGATTATCTGAAGACCTATCCGCGCGCGCATCCCGGCGCGGACTTCATCCGATAGGGGAGACGCATATGGAGACGGTGGCGATCGCGCAACGCATCGAGGCCCCGGCCGACAAGGTCTGGGCGCTGGTCGGCGATTTCGGCGGCGATGTCCTGACCCGCGGCTATGTCGCGCGGGTGGAGGTCGCGGGGAAGGGCATCGGCGCCCGTCGCACCTATCATCTCGATCCGTCGATCGGTGGCGGCGCGGTGGTCGAACGGCTCGTCGAGCTCGACGATGTCGAGCGTGCGATCGGCTATGACATGGTCGACTATGGCCCGCTGCCCTGGGCCGACTATGGCGGACGGATCACCGTCACGCCGGCCGGCTCCGGCGCCTGCATCCTCGTCGTCCGCACTCGCTTCCTGCCGCTCGACCCGGCGCGGGGAGAGGAGCTGCGCGGCCTGTCGCGCGGCAATATCGGCCACTATTTCGACAATGTCCGCGCCGCGCTCGACATCGGGACGACGGAGGCGCTTGTCGGATCGCCCTGATCGATGGCAGCTTGCCGCCAAACCCTGGATAGAAGGGGGGAGGATGGCATGAACGGATCGATGCTCGACTGGCCGCTGACGCTCGACCGGATCCTGGTCCATGCGGAGCGGTGGCATCCCGATCAGGCGGTGGTCGGCGCCGCGCCCGACGGGACGATGGCGCGGCGGACCTATGCCGAATGCGCCGACCGCGCGCGGCGGCTCTCGGCGGCGCTGGTCGCGCATGGGATCGAACCCGGCGACCGCGTCGCCACCCTGGGCTGGAACACGCTCCCGCATTTCGAGGCGTGGTACGCCATCATGGGCATCGGCGCGGTGTGCCACACGCTCAACCTGCGGATGGATGCGGCGCAGCTCGCCTGGATCGCGCGCGACGCCGGGGACCGGCTGCTGCTGGTCGATCCGGCGCTGCTGCCGGTGGCGGAGGCGATGCGTGCGCTCTGCCCCGCGATCGAGGGCATCATCGTGCTGGGCGCGGGCACCGACGCGCTGATCGCGGCGCACGATCCGGCGCGCTGGGGCGGCTTCGGCGAGGATCAGCCCGCCGGCCTCTGCTACACCTCGGGCACCACCGGCGATCCCAAGGGGGTGCTCTACACCCACCGTTCCAACTTCCTCCACACGCTGGCGATCATCCAGCCCGACCTGTTCGGCATCGGCGCCGCCGACAGCGTGCTGCCGATCGTGCCGATGTTCCATGCCAACGCCTGGGGCATCGCCTTCGCTGCCCCGGCGGTCGGCGCCAAGCTGGTGCTGCCCGGCGCGCGGCTTGACGGCGCCAGCGTCCACCGGCTGATCGCCGGGGAGGGGGTGACGATGTCGGCGGCGGTGCCCACCGTATGGCAGGGGCTGCTCGACCATCTCGATCGCGTGGGCGGCGGGCTGGCGCCGCTGCGCCGGGTGGTGATCGGTGGATCGGCATGCCCGCCGTCGATGCAGCGTCGCCTGACCGACCATTACGGCATCGAGGTGCGCCACGCCTGGGGCATGACCGAATTGTCGCCGCTCGGTACAGTTGCCGCCCCCAGCGCGGCGTCGGCGGCGTTGTCGCCCGAGGAAGGCGGTCGCCTGCTCCAGTCGCAGGGCCGCCCGCCGCTGGGCGTCGACCTCAAGGTGGTCAGCGACGATCCCGATGCCGGACCGGACACCCCGGGGCGGCTGTTCGCGCGCGGCTATGCCACGGTCGGCCGCTATTTCGGCCGCGACACCCCTGCCACCGACGCGGAGGGCTGGTTCGAGACCGGCGACGTCGCGGTGATCGACCGCCACGGCTTCCTTCATATCACCGACCGCGACAAGGACGTGGTCAAGTCGGGCGGCGAATGGATCAGCTCGCAGGGGCTGGAGGCGATCGCCGCCGAACATCCGGCGGTCGCGCATTGTGCGGTGATCGCCGCCGATTGCGATCGCTGGGGCGAGCGGCCGCTGCTCGTCGTCCAGCTGCGCGAAGGCGAGGATTGCTCCGACGCTTCGCTGCTGGAGCCGTTCGACGGGACGGTGCCGCGCTGGTGGGTGCCTGACGGGATCGTCCGGGTCGATGCCATGCCGCTGGGCGCGACGGGCAAGATCGACAAGCGGGCGTTGCGCGACGCCTATCGAGACCATTTGCGCGCGTCCTGAAGGCAAGGGAAGCGAGCCCGCCCGAGCGGAGCCGGGCCCGCTTCCGTACCGCTCCGGGACCGGGGAGCGGCGGGGGGACCTCAGCCCGCGGAGGCGCCCTTCGCGGCTTCGGCGGCGCGGCAGGCCTCGGGCGAGCGGGCCGGAAGGGTGGTCGCGACGCGGTTGCCGGACGGATTGTCGCGGGCGACGGCGCAGGGCTGGGGTGCGACCGGGCGGAAGGCGCGGGCGTGGAGCTTGCCCGGTGGCACCGCGACCTCGCGATGCGTCGCGCGCAGGTCGGCGGCGGCCAACGGCGACGCCGCGAGCAGCGAGAGCGAAACGGCGGACAGGATCAGGCGCATCATCGATCTCCGATATCGGTTTTCGACGTGCAGCTAGGCGGGCCGCGTTGCTCCCGGATCGCGATCGTGTAAGAAATCATGTCCGCGCGCCGGGCGGCAATCTCTCGGGGCGGTTGCGTGACCATTTCAAACTATTGCTGCGGCGATGCAGCAACAGTTTTTGCGCGGTGCAACCGTTGACGCTCCTGCCCGGCGTACATAGGTGCGGAGGCGATCACCCCGTATCGAGACGAGGCTGCCCATCGTGACGTCGAGTACCATATTGCTGGTCGAGGATGATCCGTCGCTCCGCGTCCTTACGGCGCGGGCGTTGCAGGAGAACGGCTATATCGTGCGTCCCGCCGCGACCGGACCGGAGATGTGGATCGCCTTCAACGCCGAGCCGATCGACCTGATCATCCTGGACATCATGCTGCCCGGCACCAACGGTATCGAGCTGTGCCGCCAGCTCCGGCAGAAGAGCGACGTCCCGATCATCTTCATCAGCGCCAAGGGCAGCGAGACCGATCGCGTCATCGGGCTGGAGATCGGCGCCGACGACTATCTCGCCAAGCCGTTCGGTACGCGCGAGCTGATGGCGCGGGTGCGCGCCGTGCTGCGTCGCGGCGGCATGGACCGGCAGAGCGAGCAGAGCCGCCGCAACGAGGCGCGCTTCGACGGCTGGCAGGTCAATTTCCCGCGCCGCGAGTTGACCTCGCCGAGCGGCGCGGTGGTCGACCTGACCGGCGCCGAGTTCGACCTGCTGTCGAGCTTCCTGCACAATGCCCAGCGGGTGATCGCGCGCGAGCGGCTGATCGAGCTGTCGCGCACCCGGCTGGGCGATGCCTCCGATCGCAGCATCGACGTGCTGGTCAGCCGGCTGCGCCGCAAGCTGCAGGGCGAGGGCCGCGACGCGCCGATCACCACCGTTCGCGGCGTCGGCTATATGTTCAACGCCGAAGTGACCCGCGCTTGATCCATCTGGTGCGCCCGTCGCTGGGGCTGGTCGGGCGGATCCTGGCCATATTGCTGCTGACGGTCACGGTCGAGTTCTGCACCAGCACCCTGCTCTACGAGCGCGCGAGCCAGTTCTCGCTGCGCGAGGACGAGGCGCACCGGCTGGCCGAGCACCTCGTCATCACCCGCAAGCTGATCGCCGAGCGGCCCGTGCGCGAGCGGGCGATGATGGCGTCGCTGCTCACCACCGACCGCTACGACGTCCGCTGGGGCGCCACCGAGCCGCCGCCGCCGCCGATGGCACCCGACCTGCGCGAGATGCGCGACCAGATCGTCGCCTGGGAACCGTCGCTGGCCGATTCGAACATGCGGCTGCGGCTCAAGTCGCCGGGGCTGAATTCGATGGTGGTCGGCGGGATGACCCTGCCCGACGGGAGCTGGATCCATTTCGGCACGCGCGACGTGGTCGGCGGCTGGGATCTCGCGATCGGGCGGGTGATGCTGGCGCTGGTCCCGGCGATCGGCCTGCTCGTGATCGGCAGCCTGCTGATCCGCAGCACGCTCAAGCCCGTGCGCATGCTCGCCCAGGCGGCGGAGCGCTACGGCTATGGCGACCGTGTCATCCTGCCCGAGATCGGCACCGGCGAGGTGTTGCGCGTGATCCGCGCGTTCAACGCGATGCAGGACCGCATCCAGCGGCTGATCAGCGACCGCACCCAGGCGCTCGCGGCGGTCGGCCACGACCTGCGTACCCCGATCGCGCGGCTGCGGCTGCGGATCGACATGATAAGCGACGGCGCGGCGCGCGACGCCATGCAGCGCGATGCGATCGAGATGGAAACGATGATCGGCTCGCTGCTCGCCTTCCTCGGCGGGGAGGAGAGCAACCAGCCCGTCGTGCGGACCGACCTGGCGGTGATGGCCGCGACGCGGGTCGACGACGCCACCGACGAAGGGCATCGCGTCCGCTATGAGGGGCCCGAGCATCTCGACGCCTTCGTCCGTCTCTACGACGTCAAGCGCGCGCTCGACAATCTCGTCACCAACGCGCTGCGTCACGGCAAGCACGTCGTCGTCCAGGTCGAGCAGCGCGGCGACCGCGCGGTCCTGCGCGTGCTCGACGATGGGCCCGGCATCCCCGAGGCGCGGCTCGATGAGGTGCGCCAGCCTTTCGTCCGGCTCGACACCGCGCGCCGACGCAATACCGAGGGCCTTGGCCTCGGCCTCGCCATCGTCGAGCGGATCGTGCGTGCTCATGCGGGCGTCCTTCGCCTCTCCAACCGGCCGACCGGCGGCCTGGCGGCGGAGATCGACCTACCGATCGACGGGCCCGTTACGGCGGCGTAGAGTCTCAGGTTCATCACCTGATCCGCACATCTGAGGAGGGACTGAGCCTTGGCGAAGGCCCGTCTCGAAGGATCCTTCGAGACGCCATTTCGGCTTCGCTCAATGGCTCCTCAGGATATGCGGTGGTAGCGGCGGCGTATGGCGCCCCGCAGCAATCATTTCTTACAGGGGCGCTGCGCTGCGGCAAAAACGCCTCCCTATTTCCGGACTCCATGATGCTGGTCGCATGACCATATCCCAGGAGTCCCACGATGAACGAGCTGATCGGTCGAGTCTTCAGCTTTCAGGAGCATGTGTTCACGAGCAACAGCGACCTCTACGGCAAGCTCGCCCGTGACGGGCAGAGTCCCAAGGCGCTGATGATATCCTGCGCGGATTCGCGCGTCGTTCCCGAATATATCGTCCAGGCCGCGCCAGGCGACCTGTTCGTCTGCCGCAATGCCGGCAACATCGTCCCGCCCTTCTCGCAAGCCAATGGCGGCGTCTCGTCGACCGTCGAATATGCGGTGATGGTGCTGGGCGTGCGCGACATCATCGTCTGCGGCCATTCGGACTGCGGCGCGATGAAGGCGCTGTGCAGCCCGGGCTCGCTCGACGGCATGCCCAACGTCGCCGCCTGGCTGCGCCATTCGCATGCCGCGCAGAAGGTCGCCGAGGATGCCTATCCCCATGTCTCCGGCGCGGACCGGGTCCGCGTCCTCGCGCTCGAGAACGTCGTCGGCCAGCTCGCCCATCTCCGCACCCACCCATCGGTCGCCTCGGCGATCGCGCGGGGCGAGATGGCTTTGCACGGCTGGTATGTCGACATCCATGCCGGCGAGGTGCTCGCGCTCGACGGCGAGACCGGGCGCTTCCTGCCGCTCGCCGCCGATCGGCCGCTGCCGGTCGCGCTGCAGGCGGCGTCGCGCCGCGTCGCGGATGTGCTGGAGGCCGCCGAATGACCTCGGCGCGCCTCGCCTCGCTCCTTCCGGTAAGCTTCTCGCGCGACTTCACGGCGTCGATCGTCGTGTTCCTGGTCGCGCTGCCGCTCTGCATGGGCATCGCGGTGGCGTCGGGCGTGCCGCCGGAGAAGGGCCTGATCACCGGTATCATCGGCGGCCTCGTCGTCGGCGCGCTCGCCGGCTCGCCGCTACAGGTCAGCGGTCCGGCGGCCGGTCTCGCGGTGATCGTGTTCGAGCTGGTCCGCGACCATGGCCTGTCGGCGCTCGGCCCGATCCTCGCGCTCGCGGGCGCGATCCAGTTCGTCGCCGGCATCCTCAAGCTGGGCGGCTGGTTCCGCGCCATCTCCCCGGCGGTCGTCCACGGCATGCTCGCGGGGATCGGCGCACTGATCGTCGTCGGCCAGTTCCACGTGCTGTTCGACGCCAAGCCGCTGCCCAACGGGCTCCAGAATCTCGCCGCGATGCCGGCTCGGCTGCTTGGTCTGTCGGCGTCGAACGTCGCCGCGGCCGAGATGGCCTTCGCGATCGGTCTGGTCACGATCGTCGCGATGCTGACCTGGGAGAAGCTGCGGCCGGCGACGATGAAGCTGGTGCCGGGCGCGCTGGTCGGCGTCCTCGCCGGCACGCTGGTCGCCTGGGGCTTCGGCCTGTCGATCACCCGCGTCGAGGTGCCGTCGTCGATCGTCGCCGCGATCGTGCCGCCCGACGCCGGCTTCCTCGGCCGGATGCTCGATCCGGCGCTGCTGGTGACGGCGGTCGCGATCGCCTTCATCGCCAGCGCCGAGACGCTGCTCTCCGCGGCGGCGGTCGATCGGATGCACAATGGCGTCCGCACCGATTACGACAAGGAGCTGCGCGCCCAGGGCGTCGGCAACCTGCTGTGCGGCTTCGCGGGCGCGCTGCCGATGACCGGGGTGATCGTCCGCAGTTCGGCCAACGTCCAGGCCGGCGCGGCGACGCGGCTGTCGGCGGTGCTCCATGGCGCCTGGCTGCTCGCCTTCGTCGCGTTGCTGCCCTGGCTGCTGCGCGAGATCCCGATGGCGTCGCTCGCCGGCATCCTGGTCGTCACCGGCTGGCGGCTGGTGTCGGTGTCGCACGTCCGTCACCTGTTCCACCATCATGGCGTGCTGCCGGTGGTGATCTGGGTGGCGACCTTCGTGATGGTCGTGGCGACCGACCTGCTGACCGGCGTGATCGTTGGCCTCGGCCTCTCGCTGCTCGAACTGGTCCCGCACCTGCGGCGGCTGCGGCTGCGGGTCGACGCGAATCACGGCGACGAGCGGAGCGAGATCCGGCTCGAGGGGGCGGCGACCTTCCTGACGCTGCCCAAGCTTCTCAAGACGCTCGAATCGATCCCCGGCGGCCGCGCGGTCAGCCTTGACATCCGCAAGGTGCCGGCGATCGACCACAGCTCGGCGGAGATGCTGGGCGAATGGATCCAGCGCCGCCGGTCGGGAGGGACGCCGGTCAACCTCGACGCGGAGGACGACCAGCTCCGGAAGATTGCAGCCTGACCTACCCCAACGGTCAGGTGTTGCACCGGCGTCACGCTGCTACCCCTTAGGGCGTGACGCCGGACCCCGGCAATGATTTGTAACGGACGGGAAACAGGGGGCTGAGAATCCCCTTTCCATAATGGCCGCGTCGATCATGACGCGACCCGATCAGAGGAAGCGCAGGCCGACGAAAGGAGGGACGATCCGAGACCTTATCAAAGGGGATTGTCTTATGCGTTTCCAGAACATCACCGCCGCCGTCCTCGCGCTGTTCGTCGCGACGCCGGCCCTGGCCCAGGAGGAAAGCTCGCCGTTCAGCGTGTCCGGCAGCATCGGCCTCGCCAGCGACTACCGCTTCCGCGGCGTTTCCCAGACCGACAAGGAGATGGCGATCCAGGGCGGCATCACCGTCGGGCATGAAAGCGGCTTCTATGTCGGAACCTGGGGATCGAACCTCGCCGGCTGGGGCACCTTCGGCGGCTCCAACACCGAGCTCGACATCTTCGGCGGCTACAAGGTCGCGCTGGGCGAGGGAGTCGCGCTCGATGCGGGCCTCACCTGGTTCATGTATCCGGGCGGCGCCGACAAGACCGACTTCGCCGAACTCTATGCCAAGCTCAGCGGCACACTGGGCCCGGTCACCCTGCTCGGCGGCGTCGCCTATGCGCCGAAGCAGCAGGCGCTCGGCCGTTGGTACGTGTCGGGCGCGTCGGCATCGACCGGCGTCTACGACGATCCGGGCGACAAGGAGGACAATCTCTACCTCTGGGGCGACATCTCGGGCGCCATCCCGGAAACGCCGATCACGCTGAAGGCGCATCTCGGCTATTCGAACGGCAATAAGGGTCTCGGCCCCAACGGCACCAGCATCGCGCCGACCGGCAAATATCTCGACTGGCTGGTCGGAATCGACGTCGCCGTTCCGGGGACCCCGGTCACGGCGGGTGTCGCCTATGTCGACACCGACATCAGCAAGAGCGAATCGGCCTATCTGCTGCCGAACTTCGCGTCGACGAAGAATGGTTCGTCGATCGCGAGCGGCAAGCTGGTCTTCTCGCTGACCGCCGCTTTCTGAGGCGACGGAACGAGGGGCGCGCGATTGCCGCGCGCCCCTTCACCGATCAGAAATCGAGTTCCACCCGCGCTCCGCCGACATGCATCCCATAATCGGTCCGGCCGCCCGCCGGGATCGCGGCGCCGGTATAGGCGAGATAGCCATAGTTGAGGTTGAAGCGCAGATATTCGACCGGCGTCCAGATGATGCCGGCGAACCAGCCATTCTGGGTGCCGCCGCGGATCGCGCCGTCGTTGAGGTCGAGATAGTCATAGCGCAGGTTGAGCTGGATCGCGCCGATGCCGCCCTTGCCGAACGGCGAGGAGGGCTTGGCTCCCCCGAAGATGCCGTTGCGATAGGTACGGGTGTCGTCGGTCAGGAAATAGCCGACTTCCGCATAGCCGCCGAAGAAACGCGAATTGGGCCCGGGCCCGATCGCATCGAGCCAGTTCGCCTCCCCGGCGGTGTGCCAGCGGCCATGGATGGCGGCGACCTCGAGCCCATAGTTGAACTCGCGGTCGACGAACATGTTCGGCGTCGCGAGGATGCGGCTGTTGGTGCTGTGCAGGAAGGGACGCTGCCGATAGCGGGTCGGCGCGTCCGACAGCCGGTTCAGCATGCGCAGGTGCGCCGAGCCGCCGAGATGGATCTGGGTGCCGTCCAGTTTCGGCGCATAGACGGCGCGGCCATCGATGCTGAAGCTGTTGTTCTCGTCGCCGCCGTTCGGGCCGTCGCTCGAGTCGGCGAGGGCGTCGATGTCGTCGGAGAAGACGCCCGCTTGGAGGAGGATGTCCTTGCGGTGATACTGGACCGCGATGCCCAGCCGCCGCTCGAAGTTGAAGGCGTCGGTGAAGGCAGCGCGTTCCATGAGCGATCCGGTGGTGTCGCCGGTCAGCTCGTCGAGCGACTGGAACTGGTTCTGGTTGCCGATCGAGACCTGCCAGGGGCCCCGGTCATAGGTGACGAAGGTGTCGACCAGGCCGACCTTGTTGTCCGACAGCTCGACCTCGAGCTTGTAGCCGAAGCCGCTGCCGAGCTTGCCCTCGCCGCCCAGCCGGATGCGGCGGACCTCGTTCGAGAAGCCGAGGCCGCGATCGACGATGCCGCGCGGCTTGGAGACATAGCCCGCGTCGAGCTGGATGCGGCCCTTCACCTTGAAACTGCGATCGTCGCTGGTGAATTGCGGCGATCCCTTCCAGCCGATCGCCGTCGCGGGCGCCGAAGCTGCGGCGGGGCTCGATGCGGACGGGGCCGACGTCGCCATCGGCACGACCGCCGGAGCGCTGCCGGAAGGCGCTTCACCCAGCCGCGCCTCGATTGCGGCAAGCCGGGCCTGTAGCGCACGAACCTCGTCGCGCAGGGCCTGGCTCTCCTCGGCGGACAGAGGCGCTGCGGCCAGCGGCATGGCGATCAGCGAGGCAGTGGCGGCCAGCGCCACGCGGGCAATTCGGAACATGGAACGTCTCCCGGGCGGCGATCGGCCGCGTGGGGGGCGATGTGACGCTTTCATGTCCTTTTTGTTACATCGAGCAACCTGGAAATACTTTGTAACAAATCGCCTTAAAAAAGCCGCTTTTGGTGACTGTCTTTCCGGCGGCGCAATAACCCGTTCGCACCACGGTCCGGCGCACCGGCCGGCAAAGCGTTAAGCCGGTGCGGCCAAGGCTGTTGACCGACTCGGACGCGCATGATTGCTGCGTCGCAGCATCACGGTGGGGACTGACATGGCGCTTTCGATCTTCGCGCTCGTTTACGGTTTTGTGACGACTTTCATCCTGACCAGCCTCTCCCGCAATCGCCGGGAAGCGCGGCCCGACGCGCCGGTCCTGACCTTGGTGGGCCATGGGCTGATGGCGGCGTCGGCGGCGGGGGGATGTCTGGCGCTCAGCGCCGCTGCCTGGGCCTCGCTCGCCCATTGATGGCGGGCGTCGTCAACGCGTCTTGCTGCCCGGATAACGGTCGCGCGCCGCGGCGGCGATCGCTTCGTCGTCCTGGGGCGCGCCGCCGCTGATGCCGATCGCGGCGATCGTCGCGCCGTCGACCGTCACCGGCACGCCGCCTGCGATCGCGATCGCGCCCGGCACCGACAGCACCGACTGATCTCCCTTGGCGAGCGCCTCCTGCAGCAGGCGGGTCGGCAGGCCGAGCGCGGCGGCGGTGGTCGCCTTGCCCTCGGCGACGTCGAGGCTCTTGTAGGAGGCGCCGTCCATCCGCTGCGCCAGGATCACCCGGCCCTCGCGGTTGACGATGACGATCGAGACGGCGTGGCCGCCGCGCCCGGCCGCCTCGGCCGCACCCTGCGCCATCGCCATCGCGTCGCCCAGTCGCAGCGCCGGTGCGGCGGCGATCGGGGCGGCAGCCATCATCGCGAGCAGCGCGACCGCGCCGCCTGCCATCTTCCAAAGCTTCATGTCGTTCTCCATGGGCGGACGGGCGGTCGCCGTCCTGCGTCAGTGCATCCGGTTCTCGGTGGGCTGGGCCTTCTCGTCGTGCGGCCTGGCCAGGAAGGCATGGATGTCCCTGGCGTCCTGCTTGCTCAGCACGTCGGCGAAGGAGGCCATGCCGGCATAGGCGAAGGCGCCGTCGAGGACGATCGACTCGAACGCGGCATGCGTCTCGGGCGTCATCTTCCACAGGTTCGGATAGCCGCCCGCGCCGGTCGGTCCGCCGTGGCAGCGCCCGCAATTCTGCGCGTAGAGCGCGGCGCCGTGCTGGACCTGGGCGTCGGTGCCGCGATATTCGGCCGGCGCCACGGTGAACGGCCGGGCCTCGCGCAGCGGGGGCAGCTTCGGGGCCGATCCGCCGATCCGGAACACGATCAGCCGCTCGCTGTTCTGCCGCTCGATCGCCACCGCGCCGGGTGGATAGGACACGTTGAGCGCGCCGCCGAGCCCGGCGGTCACCGCGACATATTGGACGCCGTCGATCGTGTAGCTCATCGGCGAGGCCATGATGCCGGTGCCGACATTGATGCGGTGGACCACGGCACCGGTCTCCGCGTCATAGGCCGTCAGCCAGCCATCGGCCGAACCCTGGAAGACGAGCCCGCCCGTCACCATCGTGCCGCCGCTCCAGAAGGGCATCGGCTTCGTCGCCCACGCCTCCTTCTGGCGCACCGGGTCCCAGGCGCGGACGATCTGCTGGAAGGTCGGCGCCGGCTGGCCCGCGAGGATGTCCTCACCGCCGCCGGTCTTGTTCGATCCGAAGGCGAAGCTGGGGAAGGAGGCCGCCGATCCCTGCAGGTTGCTGTAGGGCCGGTATTTCGGTTGCTCCAGCATCTGGAAGGTCATCGGCGCTTCGAGCACCGGAATATAGACCAGCCCGGTCTCCCGGCTGTACGACATGGGCTGCCAGTTGTGCCCACCGGCCTCCGACGGCCAGACCAGCTTGGTCTTCTTCGAATAGTCGCTCTGGTCGGTGAGCACCGGCCGGCCGGTCTTGAGGTCGACCCGATCGGCCCAGGTGACGGTGGTGAACTTCTCCGCCGACAGCAGCTCGCCGGTCACCCTGTCGAGCACATAGAAGAAGCCGTTCTTCGGCGCCTGCATGATCACCTTGCGCTGGCGCCCGCCGATCTCGATGTCCGCGAGGATCATGTTCTGGGTGGCGGTATAGTCCCAGCTGTCGGCGGGGGTGGTCTGGTAATGCCACTTCTTGCGGCCGGTGTCGGCGTCGATCGCGACGATCGACGACAGATAGAGATTGTCGCCGCCGGCCGGGCTGCGCAGCCAGGACGGGTGCGGCATGCCGTTGCCGGTGCCGACATAGACGATGTTGGTGTCGGGATCGTAGACGATCGAATCCCACGGCGTGCCGCCGCCGCCCAAGTCCCAGCGCGACTTGGGGTCCCAGGTCTTGCGCGCCTCGGTCACCTCGGGGTGCTCGTCCGGGCCCGCCGCCGGATCGCCCGGCACGACGAAGAAGCGCCAGGCGAGCTTGCCGGTCTTGCGGTCATAGGCGCTGGCATAGCCGCGCGCACCCATCTCGCCGCCGCCATTGCCGATCACGACGTTCTTGCCCGCCACGCGTGGCGCGCCGGTGATCGCATAGCTCATCCTGCGGTCGGTGATCGTGTCGACCTTCCACAGCTCCTTGCCGGTCTTGGCGTCGACCGCGGCCAGATAGCCGTCGAGGGCCGCGACATAGACCACCCCGTCGGCGACCGCGACGCCGCGGTTGACCGCGTCGCAGCAGGTGCGGCGGGCGAACTGGCCGTCGACCTCGGGATCATATTGCCAGAGCTGCTTTCCGGTACGCGCGTCGAGCGCGTAGACGACGCTCCACGGCCCGGTCAGGTACATCACTCCGTCGACCACGACGGGGGTCGCCTCGACCCCGCGATGGGTGCTGCCGCGCACGACGAAGTCGTCGAACTCCCAGGCGACGCCCAGCTTGCCGGCGGTGGCGGCCGCAACCTGGGTTCCCGGATAGGAATAGGCGGTTTCGGCGCGCCAGTCGGGGGGCTGCGAGCCGCCAGCCAGGCTGGCCGCCACCAGCGCCGGGGCGATCAGGCCCGCGAGGGCGGTGCGGATGATGGCGCGGCGGCGGCGCCCCTCGATCGACTTCATCACTTTACGCTCCCCTGTCGGGAGGGCGGCGTGAGCGTCGCCCTCCCGAGGATCATCATCCATCCTTACCGCGTCAGAAACGGCGGCGCACTTCCAGGCCGATGGTGCGCGGCCGGATCGTCGTCGAACGATCCACGCCGGCCGTCAGGTCGGTATCGAGGAACGGCCGGTTGTCGAACAGATTGTTGATGTACAGCCGAAATTCGGTCTCGCCGTCGCTGATCGAGGCGAAGGCGTTGACCACCTGATAGGCGCCGCGGAATTCGGCCCTGTTCGGGGTCGTGCCCGCCGCGCCGCTCGGATAGAGGATCGCCAGGGTGCGGTTGAACTGGCGGCGCGAGCGGCTCTGATACTGGTACTCGCCGCGGATCTGGCCACGCCAGCCCTCGATCAGCTCGGCGCCGTAGCTCGCATAGCCGCTCAGCATCCATTTCGGCACGGCCAGGACCTGGTCGCCGTCCTCCGCGGTGGTGCCGGGCACCGCCTCGACGATCTTGGCATCGCTGTAGGTGGCGGTGCCGCCGACCTGGAAGGCGCGCGTCAGGTTGATCCGAGCTTCCGCCTCGGCGCCTTTCACATGGGCGGCGCCTGCGTTGCCGGTAAAGGCGAAGCCGCAGCTCGTCAGGTTGATCTGCTGCTGGATCTTCTTCCAGTCGGTGTAGAACAGCGCACCGTTGAACATGATGTTGCCGAACTGGTTCTTGGTACCCAGCTCATAGCTCCACAGATTGTCCGAATCGAAGGTGTCCGGCGCCTTGCTCAGCCCGAGCTGGTTCAGGTCGGCCGCGCACAGCACGGGGTTGATCTGGAAGCGGTTCGGACCGCCGGGGCGGAAACCCTTGGCCGCCGAGGCGTAGATCAGGTTGTCGCGCGTCACCTTGTAGGAGATGCCGAATTTAGGATTGATGCCCTTCTCGTTGCTCCTGCGGCCGATGACCTGGGTGAGGCCGCCGTTGAAGGGGCCGTCGCCCATGATGTCGACCACCTGCTTGATCTGGAACAGGCGCACGCCCGCGGTGACGTCCAGATTGTCGAGCAGCTTGTAGGTCGCTTCGCCGAAGGCGGCGTACTGCTTGGTGATGGTGGTCGTGTCGCCGACATAGCCGACCTCCGTGCCGATCACCGGCGTCGCGCCGGGGGTGGTCGCGATCTGGTACAGATTGTCGTCCTGATGCGAGTAATAGAGACCGGCGATCCAGGTCAGCGGCGCATCGCTGTTCGTCGAGGCGAGACGGAATTCCTGGCTGAAGGTCTTGGTGCGGCTGGCCGACAGGTTATCGCTGGTCAGCCCCAGCAGCGGCGGCACGAGCCCGCCGATGAAGAAGCTGTAGTCGCGCACATAATCCAGCTTGCGGTCGAAATAGGCGGTCAGCGAGGTCGCCTGGACGCCGCCCAGTTCCTTGTTGATGTCGAGGCTGTAGATGCCGGCCTTGTCGGTGGTCGGCTGCGCGATCCGGTAGGAGGAGGTCAGCTTCTTCTCGCCCAGGAAGAACTGGCCCGGATTGTCGAGCTTGTAATGCTGGTAGAAGGCGGCCGGCCGGATCGACCAGCTTTCGTCGGGCTGCCAGAGCAGCGACAGGCGGCCGACATAGGTGTTGGCATCGTTCTGGTTGGAGGCGCTGCGCGTGGAAAGCGCGTTCTGGCGCTGGGGAGTGAAGCCCGGCTCGGTGCTCGAATAGCGCGAGTTGGTGAAGGAGCCGCCGGCGACATTGTCGATATAGCCGCCATCATGGCGGAAGTAGATGCCGCCGCGGACGGCGAGGACATCCTGGACGATCGGCAGGTTCACCACCGCCTCGGCATTGTAGGACATCGACCCGTGCGCGGTGGTGGCCACGCCGGCGGCGGCGCTGCCGCCGACCTCGTCCAGCTTCGGCCGGGCGCTGACATATTTGATCGCGCCGCCCATCGAGCTGCCGCCGTAGAGGGTGCCTTGCGGACCCTTCAGCACCTCCAGCCGCTCCATATCGAAGAATACGGGATCGAACGCGCCGCTGAAGGTGGTGGCGATGGTGACGAGCGAGATGTCGTCGAGGTAGATGCCGACCGTCGGCGCCGAGGCGACGGTGCTGATGCCGCGGATGTTGTAATTGCCGAGGCCGCGCTCGGTGCCGGAGAAGGACAGGCCGGGCACGCTGCGCAGCACGTCCTTGACGTCGACGGCGCCGCGATCGCGCAGCTGGTCGCCCGACAGCGCGTTGACCGAGATCGGAACGTCCTGGAGGCGTTCGCGCGCCTTGCGGGCGGTGACGACGATGTCGCCGCCTTCGCTGGCGTCGCCGGCCGCGACGGCGTCCTGCGCGCGGGCCGGCGCGGCGAGCGCCACGGCGGAGGCGCCGATCGCCAGCAGGACGGGCAGGGAAATGGACTTGGCGAGGGTGGGCTGCATCTTTGGTGTCCCCTTTTGAAGGTCGCGCAGGAATCTTCGTCCATGTCGCGGGTCGACCCTAGACTGCGGAGGGCGGGCCCGGCCGTCCTTTCCGAATCCCCGAAATATCTTTGCAAAAGCCAAAACGACGCTTCGTCCCGAGCCGCCACCGCCGGTTCGGCCCGGCGATTGTGGACAGGGCGGGCCGCCGGCGTGTAGTCTCTCCTCTTTCCAGG
Source organism: Rhizorhabdus histidinilytica (assembly GCF_900167915.1). Lineage (GTDB taxonomy): Bacteria > Pseudomonadota > Alphaproteobacteria > Sphingomonadales > Sphingomonadaceae > Rhizorhabdus > Rhizorhabdus histidinilytica. Next base: position 52,529 of record NZ_FUYM01000011.1, read on the forward strand.
GGAGCAGGTTTGAGCGACAATCCGATCCACGATCATGGCGCCATCGATCCGACGCTCGGGTTGATGCTCGACGACGATACCCGGAAATTCCTTGCCGGCCTTCCGCCCGACCCGCTGTCCGGCGCCCGGCGCCTGCCGCGGATGAAGCCGCCCGAGGCGGAGGCTTCGGGCTGGTTCCAGGGCATGACCGTCCGGCCGGGCTTCTCCTTCGTGATGACCGACATCTATCGGGCGCGGAGCAAGGAGGTCACCTTCCTCAGCGACGATCATCTGAAGCTGCACTTCAAGCTCGACGGGCCGAGCGCGATCAGCGGTGCCAGCCGGGAGAACATGACGGTCGAGCCCGGCGTGATGGCCTTCCTGGTCCAGCCGCCGCGCACCGTGAAATATGAGGTGGTGCGCGAGGATGCGCGGCTGCGCTGCATCACCATGGCGTGCAGCCGCGAATTCGCCGGGCAGCTCCTGTCCCCCGGCGACGGTGACCTGCCCGCGCCGATCGTCGAATATCTCAAGGGCCCGGCCTCGCGCTTCGCGCATGACTATATGCCGCTGCCGCCGCAGCTCCGCGCGCTGGTCGAGGAGATGATGGCCCTGCAGGGCGATTCGCTCGGCCAGCTGATGCTGGAGGCGAAGGCGCTCGAACTGCTCTACCTGGCGCTCCGGCAATTGTCGGGGACCAGCGCCGCCGCCCCGCGCGAGCGCGACCGCCGCAAGGTGCGGCAATTGTGTGCGCTGCTCGACAGCAAGGAAGGCGGCGCGATGAACATCGCCCAGCTCTGCCGCGAACTCGCCTGGAACGAGACGCAGATGATGGAGAGCTTCAAGCAGATCACCGGCACGACGATCGCCAGCTACCGCCAGCGGCAGCGCATGGAGCAGGCGTTGCGCCAGTTGCGCACCACCGACCTGTCGATCACCGAGATCGCGTTCGACGCCGGCTATGAGCATCCGAGCAATTTCGCCACCGCGTTCAAGCGAACCTTCGGCTTTTCCCCGCGGGCCGGACGCGCCAGCCTGAACTGAGGGGCGGAGACCGGGGCGAAATGGGGATATCCATAAGATTGCCGGGGCCACGCATAGGTTTCCGGGCCGGCTTTGCCCCAGCCTTTCCCGCCAACGATCCATCCTTCCCGACGCCCCCCTGAACCAGCGGAGACCCACGTGATCCTGCGCAACGCCTTCCTTGCCGCCACCCTGCTGATGTCGACCGCGACCTCGGCGATCGCCGCGACGACGATCGTCCATGCCGGCCGACTGATCGACGGCACCGGCGGCGCCCCGCGCGATCGCGTGTCGATCGTCATCGACGATGACCGCATCCGCGCGGTCGAGCCCGGCTTCGTCGAGGCGCGCGCGGGCGAGACGGTGGTGGACCTGTCGAACCGCACCGTCCTGCCCGGCCTGATCGACTGCCACGTCCACATCACCCAGGCCTTCCATCCCGGCGATCCGATCCGCAAGGCGGTGACGCGCTCCTCCTATGACGACCTGATCGACGGGGTGAAGGACGTGCGCGCGACGCTGCTCGCCGGCTTCACCTCGATCCGCAGCGTCGGCGACTCGACCGCCGCGGTGGTCGCGCTCAAGAAGGCGGTGGCCGACGGGTCGATCCCTGGTCCGCGCATGTGGGTGGCGGGCGAGGCGCTGGGCCCGACCGGCGGCCACAGCGATCCCGCCAACGGCCTGATCCCCGACATCGCCGAGCTGCCGCACGCGCGCGACGCGGTGATCGACAGCCCCGAGGAGGCCCGCCAGACGGTCCGCCGGCTCAAGCGCGAGGGCGCCGACGTCGTCAAGATCATGCCGTCGGGCGGCGTCATGTCGATCGGCGACGATCCCAATCTCCAGCTCATGCAGGACGACGAGATCAAGGCGGTGATCGACACCGCCCACAGCCTCGACATGAAGGTCGCCGCGCACGCCCATGGCAAGCAGGCGATAGACCATGCGATCGGGCTGGGGGTCGATTCGATAGAACATGGTAGCTTCGCCGACGCGCAGAGCTATAAGCTGTTCAAGCAGCACGGCACCTATCTGGTCCCGACCCTGCTGGTCGGCCAGCGCGTCTACGAGACCGCCAAGGCGCACCCCGAGCGGCTCAACCCCTCGACCGCGCAGAAGGCGCTCGCGATCGCCCCGATGCTCCAGAAGAACACCCATGACGCGCACGCCGCGGGCGTGAAGATCGCCTTCGGCACCGACACCTTCGGCCTGTCGGCGCATGGCGAGAACGCGCAGGAGTTCAAGCTGCTGGTCGCCGCCGGCCTGTCGCCGATGGAGGCGATCGAGACCGCGACCGGCCATGCCGCCGATCTGCTGGGCAGCAAGGACGTCGGCCTCGTCCAGCCGGGACGCTTTGCCGACCTGATCGCGGTGACCGGCGATCCGCTGAAGGACGTCGCCGCGCTCGAACAGGTCGATTTCGTCATGAAGGGCGGCGATGTCGTCAAGGCGGACGGCAAGCCGGTCTCCTGACGCGGCCCGCGCGTCCGTCGAGTTCGGCATTGGATATCGCCGCGCGATCCGTTAGGAGAGGCGCGATGTTTCGTGCGCTCGCCCTGTTCCTGGCGGCCTTCGCGCTGCTCCTGTCGCCGGTCCTGATGGCCGACGCGGGTGCGGCGATGCCGGCGGCCGAGCCGGTGGCGATGACGATGGACGTGCATTGCGCGGGCATGCTGCCCGGCAAGCCGGACGGCAAGAACAGCCTGAAGATCGATTGTGCGGCGGCCTGCTCGGCGCTGCATGCCAGCGCGCCGTTCATCGTGCGGGCGCCGTCGATTCGGCGGCGTGCCGCCGGCGATGCTGCGCGTCGCCCAGCTCGACGGCGTCGACCTCGCCCGCGAGACGCCCCCTCCCCGAAACGCTCCCGAGATCTGAACACACATCTCAGGAGACTATCGATGAAGCTTATCATGACCGCGATCGCGCTGGCGATCGCCGCTCCCGCGGCTGCGCAGACCGCCGCCGATCCCCACGCCCAGCATGCCGGCCATGCGGACGCCAAGCCCGCCGACACGGCGAAGGGCTGCTGCGACAAGATGGCGGCGAAGCAAGGCAAGGATTGCTGCGACAAGGCCAAGGGCGGCGACTGCTGCGACAAGGCCAAGGACGCGGCCGCATCCGCAACCGACACGCACGATCATTGACGTGCGGGGGAGGGGACGGCGCGCCGTCCCCTCCCATTCGTTACACGCCTTGGAAGGCGAACAGGACATTCGATCATGAACCGATCATGGGACCGGCGCGCGATGTTGCGCGCCGGCATATTGGGCGCGACGGCAGCCGGGCTGGGCCAATGGCCGGCCTGGGCCAGGACCGGGACGCCCGGAATCGCCGACCCCCTGCCCGAAGAGTCGGGCGGGGACATCCACCTGCGCATCGGCCAGGCGACAATGCGCATCGACGGCCGCGACCGGCTGGCGATCGGCATCAACGGCGGCGCGCCGGCACCGATCCTGCGGCTGCGCGAGGGGCGGCCCGTCCGCATCCGCGTCGACAACACACTGGACGAGGAGACCTCGCTCCACTGGCACGGGCTGATCCTGCCCTTCCAGATGGACGGGGTGCCGGGCGTCTCCTTCCCCGGCATCGCGCCGCGATCGACCTTCACCTACGAGTTCCCGGTCGTCCAGGCGGGCACCTATTGGTATCACAGCCATTCGGGGCTGCAGGAGCAGCTCGGCCTCTACGGTCCGATCGTGATCGATCCGGCCGGGGCCGATCCGATCGCCAGCGACCGCCAGCACGTCGTGATGCTGTCGGACCACAGCCGGCTTCCGCCGCATGTGATCTTCCGCAAGCTCAAGCAGGAGCCCGGCTACTTCAACATGCAGCGGCAGACGCTGGCGGGCCTGCTGGCGGGCCGCGACCAGGGGCTGAAGGACCGGCTCGATTGGGGCGCGATGCGGATGGACCCGACCGACATCTCCGACGTCACCGGCAGCACCTACGACTATCTGGTCAACGGCCATGGCCCGCGCGACAACTGGACCGCGCTGTTCCGGCCGGGCGAGCGGGTGCGGCTGCGGCTGGTCAACGCCTCGGCGATGACGATCTTCAACGTCCGCATCCCGGGGCTGAAGCTGACGGTGGTGCAGGCCGACGGGCTGGATGTCCGCCCGGTTACCGTCGACGAGCTGCAGATCGCCGTCGCCGAGACCTATGACGTGATCGTCGAGCCGGCCGAGGACCGCGCCTATACGATCGTCGGCGAGGCTGTCGATCGTTCGGGCATGGCCCGCGCGACCCTCGCGCCGCGCCTCGGCATGGCCGCGGAGGTGCCGCCGCTGCGCCGCCGCCCGGTCGCCGACATGACCGACATGGGCATGGACATGAGCGGCATGGAAGGCTTCGAGATGGACATGTCGATGCGCAACCCGGCCAACGCCCCGTCGGTGGCGATGGGCCCCGGCGTGCAGACCATCTCGCCGATGCCGAAGGACCGGACCGGCGAGCCGGGGCAGGGCCTCGCCGACGTCGGGCACAAAGTTCTGGTCTATCGCGACCTCGTCGCGCGCGACCGCAATCCCGACGTGCGCGCGCCGACGCGCTCGATCGACGTCCACCTGACCGGGAACATGGAGCGCTACATGTGGTCGTTCGACGGCAAGACGCTGTCGGAGGCGCGCGATCCGATACCGATCAGGGTGGGTGAACGGGTGCGGGTGAACCTGATCAACGACACGATGATGGCGCACCCGATCCACCTGCACGGCCATTTCTTCGAGCTGGTCACCGGCCATGGCGACCATTCGCCGCGCAAGCACACCGTCAACGTCGCGCCGGGCGGCCTGGTCAGCTTCGATGTCACCGGGGTCGAGGGCGACTGGGCCTTCCACTGCCATATGCTCTACCACATGCACGCCGGGATGATGCGCGTCGTGCAGGTGCGGGCCGAGGGAGGCGCGGCATGAAGGCGCTCCTTCTCATCGCCCTGCCGGGCCTCGCGCTCGCCGCGCCGGCCTTCGCGCAGCATGCGCATCATCATGGACCCGGCATGGCGATGCCAGCACCGGCGGCGTCGGCTCCCCAGCCAGAGCAGACCGATCCACATGCCGGCCACAACATGACCCCGGCACCGGAGCCGGAGCCGGCGCCGGCGCCGGCAGATCCGCATGCGCACCATCGCCAAGCGCCGGCGCCCGCCCCGGCCGCCGATGCGACGGGCACCGACCTGCCAGCCGGGAGCGCGCCGCCCCCGCCGGTGCAGCGCGATCGCCTGGCCGATCGCTTCTGGGGCGCGGAGGCGATGGCGCCCGCGCAGGCGCACATGCTCCACGAACACGGCTCGATGCCGCAGCGGCAGGTGATCCTCAACCTGCTCGAGCGGCAGTTCCGCGACGGCCGCGACGGCTATCGCTGGGACGGGCAGGCCTGGTTCGGCGGCGACATCGACCGTTTCCTGCTCACCACCGAGGGCGAGGCGACACGGGGCGAGGGCGTCGAGGCGGGCGAGGTGCAGGCGCTCTGGTCGCACGCGCTCGATCCCTATTGGAACCTGCAGGCGGGCGTCCGGCAGGATGTCCAGCGCGGGCCCGACCGAAGCTATGCGACGGTTGGTGTCGAGGGGCTCGCCCCCTATTGGTTCGACCTGGAGGCGCGGCTGTTCCTGTCGAACAAGGGTGACCTGCTCGCCCGGCTCGAAGGGCACTACGACCAGCGCATCACCCAGCGCCTTGTCCTCCAGCCGCGGGTGGAGGTCGAGCTGTCGGCGCAGGACGTGCCCGAAAGCGGCATCGGATCGGGCCTGTCGACGATCGAGGCCGGGCTGCGGCTGCGTTACGAGATCGTCCGTGAGTTCGCCCCCTATGTCGGCTTCAACTGGGAAAGGCGGTTCGGCGACACGGCCCGCTACGCCCGGCTGGCCGGCGAGGACGTGACCTCGAAGGGCGTCGTCGCGGGCATCCGCTTCTGGTTCTGACCCAAAGGGAGCGGGCGGGGCGCGATGCCCCGCCCACCCGAGGGACTCGCAGGCCGGAGGAACAGGGAGCGGTTGCGAGGGGTGCGCTCCCTTCGCCCGGACCACCGTGAAGTTTCGAGACGGATAGCCGCCCCGCCGGATAAGTTTCGCGTAAAGCGCCGGAAGCGTGCGCGCGGCGCGAACAGCATTTGACGCTTTTCGAGGGCAGGGCTAAAGGCTGCTCACCACGGGCCGTACGGCCGCTGGGCACCGATGAGCGGGCGTAGCATAGTGGTAATGCTCCAGCCTTCCAAGCTGGCTAGGAGGGTTCGATTCCCTTCGCCCGCTCCATCGATACGTCAGCTTCTTCGTGAATGACGCAGGGTCAGCCCGGCCATGATTGACTTTGTCCGATCATGTACTATTTGAAGTTACATGAAGCGCGACAGTCGATTATCAGGCGTGCTCCATGTGCTGTTGCACATGGCGGAACAGGACGGCCCCGTGACCTCGGAGGTGCTGGCGAAGGCGATGGACACCAATCCGGTCGTCGTCCGCCGGGTCATGGCGGGGTTGCGCGAGCAGGGGCTGGTCCGGTCGGAAAAGGGCCATGGCGGCGGCTGGACGATCGCCCGGCCGCTCGACGGCATCACGCTTCGGGACATTTACGACGCGTTGGGCGGTCCCTCGCTGCTGGCGATGGGGCATCGGACCGAGGCGCCGGGCTGCCTGGTCGAGCAGGCGGTCAACGCGGCGCTCGGACGGGCCTTCCACGATGCCGAGGGGCTGCTGCTCGCGCGTTTCGGGGAGGTCACGCTGGCGATGCTCAGCGCCGATTTCCACGCACGCATGACGGCCCGTCCACTGGGCCGCAAGGAGATCGACCATGGCTGAAGACGGTGCGCTGGATTTCATGAAGGGCTTCCGGGACGCGGAGAAGGTCGCCCAATATCCGGACGGCCCGCGCCGCTTCGTGCCGGGGCTGGAGGCGGTCCACCGCATGACCGGCCTTCTGCTGGCCGAGCGGGTGCCCGACGACGGCCGCGTCCTGGTGCTTGGCGCAGGCGGTGGACTGGAATTGAAGGCACTGGCCGAGGCGCATCCGGGCTGGAGCTTCGTCGGCGTCGATCCGGCGGCGGAGATGCTCGCCCTCGCCGAACGCAGGTTGGGGCCGCTGATGGAGCGGGTCGAACTGGTCGAGGGCTATATCGACGATGCGCCCGCCGGGCCGTTCGACGGGGCGACCTGCCTGCTGACGCTCCATTTCCTCGACGCCGAGGAGCGCTGCCGCACCGCCGCCGCGATCCGCGAGCGGCTGCATCCGGGCGCGCCCTTCGTCGCGATGCACGGCAGTTTCCCGCAAGGGAAGGGCGAACGCGCGCTCTGGCTGTCGCGCTACGCGGCCTTCGCGGTCTCGTCGGGGGTCGATCCCGCGCTGGCGGAGAATGCCCGCGATTCGGTCGACCGCGCCGTCAACATGTTCACACCCGAGCAGGACGAGACGATCCTGCGCGCGGCGGGTTTCGCCGATCTGAGCCTGTTCTACGCGGCCTTCACCTGGCGCGGCTGGGTCGGCACGGCGTGAGGCTCAGCCTTCCGCCTTCTCCACCCGAACCAGCATGGCGCCCTCGCTCACCTGGCCGCCGACGCTGGCCTTGAGTTCGGCGACGATGCCGTCGAACGGAGCGAGCATCGCCTGCTCCATCTTCATCGCTTCGAGCACCAGCAGCTTCTGGCCCTTGGTCACGGCGTCGCCCTCGGCGACCTCGACCGCGATCACCTTGCCCGGCATCGGCGCCAGCAGCGCGCCGTCGGACACGGCCCCGCCGCCGCCGGCATGGTCGGCGCGCGGCGCTTCGATCGGCCAGGCCTCGCCGTCGAGGAACAGCAGCGTCTCGCCGCCCACCGCGCGCAGCTTGCCGCCGGCCGCGCCATCGTCGAGCGCGACGAGATGGCTGTGTCCCGCCACCTCGACCTCGACCCGCCGCTCGGCCGTCGCATTGGTGCGGAAGCCGGTCAGGCTGGTCCAGGCGCCGGCGCCCTCGGGCAGCAGCGCGCGGGCCGCGGCTTGCTGCACCGCTTCCGAGGGCTCGGCGGGGGGAACGAGCCGGTCGGCGTGTCGTTCGATGAAGCCGGTGTCGACATGGCCGGCGACGAAATCGGGATCGGCCGCCGCGCGCGCCAGGAAGGCGGCGTTGGTGCGGACCGGCCAGACCTCGACCCGCGCTGCCGCCTGGGCCAGCTTCGCCGCCGCCGCCGGGCGGCTCGGCGCCGCGACGATCAGCTTGGCGATCATCGGATCATAATAGGGCGACACCTCGCCGCCCTCCTCGACGCCGCTGTCGACGCGGATGCCGCGCGGCAGGCGCAGCCGGGTGAGCGGGCCGGTCGACGGCAGGAAGCCGTTCGACGGATTCTCGGCATAGAGCCGCGCCTCCATCGCCCAGCCGTTGATCGAGAGCTGCTCCTGCGTCTTGGGCAGCGGCTCGCCCGAGGCGACGCGGAGCTGCCATTCGACCAGGTCCTGGCCGGTGATCGCCTCGGTCACCGGATGCTCGACCTGCAGCCGAGTGTTCATCTCCATGAACCAGATACGATCGGCGCGCAGCCCCTCGGAGGCATCGGCGATGAACTCGATCGTGCCCGCGCCGACATAGTCGACCGCCTTGGCCGCCTTGACCGCCGCCTCGCAGACGGCGGCGCGGGTGGCCGCGTCCATGCCGGGGGCGGGGGCCTCCTCGATCACCTTCTGGTGGCGGCGCTGGAGCGAGCAGTCGCGTTCGAACAGGTGGACGACATGGCCGTGCCGGTCGCCGAACACCTGCACCTCGATGTGCCGCGGGCCGAGGATGTACTTCTCGATCAGCACGCGGTCGTCGCCGAAGGAGGAGGCCGCCTCGCGCTGGCAGGACAGGAGCGCGTCGGCGAAGTCTTCCGGGCGGTCGACCTTGCGCATGCCCTTGCCGCCGCCGCCGGCGACCGCCTTGATCAGTACCGGATAGCCGATCCGGTCGGCCTCGGCCTTGAGATGGGCGGGATCCTGGTCCTCGCCCATATAGCCGGGCGTGACCGGCACGCCCGCCTCGACCATCAGCTTCTTGGCGGCGTCCTTCAGGCCCATGGCGCGGATCGAATGGGCGGGCGCGCCGACCCAGACGAGGCCGGCGGCCCCCACGGCCTCGGCGAACTCGGCATTTTCCGAGAGGAAGCCGTAGCCGGGGTGGATCGCCTCGGCGCCGGTTGCCTTCGCGGCCTCCAGGATCTTCGCCTGGACCAGATAGGATTCGCGCGCCGGCGCCGGGCCTATGCAGACCGCCTCGTCCGCCTCGCGCACGAAGGGCATGGCGGCGTCAACGTCCGAATGCACCGCGACGGTGCGGATGCCCATCTTCCGCGCGGTGCGGATGATGCGGCGGGCGATCTCGCCGCGATTGGCGATAAGGAGCGAGCGGATCATAGGGCCTTCCCCTGGGATGTGCAGAACCCGTCATGCTGAACGTGTTTCAGCATCCACCAGGCCACGGGAGCCTGCCTGCGTTGAAGGGTGGATCCTGAAACAAGTTCAGGATGACGACCGGGGAGAAGATCGGTCCCCTTCCCCGTTCCGGGGAGGAATTTTGGGTTTCGATCGGCCATATTCACATCCGGAACACGCCGAACTCCGCGCGATCGGGGATCGGGGCGTTCAGCGTGGTGGCGAGGGCGAGGCCGAGGACATCGCGGGTCTGGGCGGGGTCGATGATCCCGTCGTCCCACATCCGCGCCGTCGCATAATAGGGATTGCCCTCGTCCTCATATTTCTGGCGGATCGGCGCCTTGAAGGCCTCGGCCTGCTCGGGCGTCCAGCTGTCTGCGTCGCGGTGGACGGTGGCCAGCACCGACGCCGCCTGCTCGCCGCCCATCACGCTGATCCGCGCATTGGGCCAGGTGAACAGGAAGCGCGGCTGATAGGCGCGGCCGCACATGCCGTAATTGCCGGCGCCGAAGCTGCCGCCGATCAGCACGGTGATCTTGGGCACGCTGGCGGTGGCGACGGCGGTCACCAGCTTGGCGCCGTTCTTGGCGATGCCCTCCGCCTCGTACTTGCCGCCGACCATGAAGCCCGAGATGTTCTGGAGGAACAGCAGCGGCACCCGGCGCTGACAGGCGAGCTCGATGAAATGCGCGCCCTTGAGCGCGCTTTCGGAGAAGAGCACGCCATTATTGGCGAGGATCGCCACCGGCTGGCCCCAGATATGGGCGAAGCCGCAGACCAGCGTGGTGCCGTAGAGCGGCTTGAACTCGTGCAGCTCCGATCCGTCGACGATCCGCGCGATCACCTCGTGCACGTCATAGGGAGCGCGGACGTCCTGCGGCACGATGCCGTAAAGTTCGGCCGGGTCGAACAGCGGCGCCCTGGGATCGGCCCGGTTGACCGGCGTGGGGGACGGCGGCTGCAACGTCGCGACGATATCGCGCACGATCAGCAGCGCGTGCTCGTCATTCTCGGCGAGATGGTCGACCACGCCCGACCTGCGCGCGTGCAGGTCGCCGCCGCCGAGGTCCTCGGCGGTGATCACCTCGCCGGTCGCGGCCTTCACCAGCGGCGGGCCGGCGAGGAAGATCGTGCCCTGGTTGCGCACGATCACGGTCTCGTCCGACATGGCGGGGACATAGGCGCCGCCCGCCGTGCAGCTTCCCATGACGCAGGCGATCTGGGGAATGCCCTCGGCAGACATCTGCGCCTGGTTGAAGAAGATGCGGCCGAAATGGTCGCGATCGGGGAATACCTCCGCCTGGTGGGGCAGGTTGGCGCCGCCCGAATCGACCAGGTAGATGCAGGGAAGCCGGTTCTCGCGTGCGATTTCCTGCGCGCGCAGATGCTTCTTTACCGTCATCGGGAAATAGGCGCCGCCCTTCACCGTCGGGTCATTGGCGACGATCATGCAATGGCGGCCCCGGACGCTGCCGATGCCGGCGATCATGCCCGCGCCGGGCGGGCCGCCTTCCTTGTCGTACATGCCGTTGGCGGCGAGCTGGCCGATCTCGAGGAAGGGGGAACCCGGATCGAGCAGCCGATGCACGCGGTCGCGCGGCAGCAACTTGCCGCGCGCGACATGGCGCTCGCGATGCGCCTCCGATCCGCCCAGCGCGGCGGCGGCGACACGGGCGCGCAACTCGTCGGCCAGCGCGCGGTTATGCGCGGCGTTGGCGGCGAAAGCTTCCGAAGCGGTGTCCGCGAGGGTCGTGAGCCGAGTCATAGCCCCCCCTCCCTTTCAAGGGAGGGGTGGGTGCGAGCGCAGCGAGCCTGCTCCATCGTTCCGTAGAACTCCGCAAAGGGCATCGAGCCCTTTGCTCCGTCACCCACCCCTACGCCCCTCCCTTGAAAGGGAGGGGGAGTGACGTGCGGCCTCACGCCACGCCCCCGATGACTTCCCGGCCGATCAGCATGCGGCGGATCTCGTTGGTGCCGGCGCCGATGTCGAGCAGCTTGGCGTCGCGCATGTAGCGCTCGACCGGCCAGTCCTTGGTGTAGCCCGCGCCGCCCAGCGCCTGGACCGCCTCGTTGGCGACCTTCACCGCATTTTCGCTGGCGAGCAGGATCGCGCCCGCCGCGTCGAAGCGGGTCGTCCGCCCGGCGTCGCAATTCTTCGCCACCGCATAGACATAGGCGCGCGCCGAATTGAGCGCGACATACATGTCCGCGACCTTGGCCTGCATGAGCTGGAAGGCGCCGATCGGCTGGCCGAACTGCTTGCGGTCGCGGACATAGGGGAGGACCGTGTCGAGGCAGGCCTGCATGATGCCGAGCTGGATGCCGGCGAGCACGGTCCGCTCATAGTCGAGCCCCGACATCAGCACGCCCACGCCGCCGCCGACCGGGCCCATGACGTTCTCCTCGGGCACCTCACAATCGTCGAACACCAGCTCGGCGGTCGGCGATCCGCGCATGCCGACCTTGTCGATCTTCTGCCCGATCGAGAAACCCTTGAAGTCCTTCTCGATGATGAAGGTGGTGATCCCGCGCGATCCCTCGCCGGTCTTGGCGTAGACGACCAGCGTGTCGGCATAGGTCGCGTTGGTGATCCAGAATTTGGTGCCGTTGAGGACGTAGCGGTCGCCCTTCTTCTCGGCGCGCAGCTTCATCGAGACGACGTCGGAGCCGGCCCCCGCCTCCGACATGGCGAGGCTGCCGACATGCTCGCCCGAGATCAGCTTGGGGAGGTAGCGGGCCTTCTGCTCGGCGGTCGCCCAGCGACGGATCTGGTTGACGCACAGGTTCGAATGGGCGCCGTAGCTCAGCCCGATCGACGCCGAGGCGCGGGCGACCTCCTCCTGGGCCACGACATGTTCGAGATAGCCGAGGCCGAGGCCACCATCGGCTTCGTCCACCGTGATGCCGTGCAGGCCGAGCGCGCCCATCTCGGGCCAGATCTCACGCGGGAACCAGTCGTCCGCGTCGATCTTCGCCGCGATCGGGGCGATCCGGTCGGCGGCGAAGCGCGCCGTCGTGTCGCGGATCGCATCCGCCATCTCGCCCAGCGCGAAGTCGAAATCTGCCATGGCACCCTCTCCGATATTCCGAACCATCCTGATAATTCAGTCGCGTCCATAAGAAAAATTGAAAGCGATGAGGGAACATCATAGACCCCATCTATGGTGGACCGCTATCTGCTCCGTTACTTCCTGGCCGTGATCGACCAGGGCAATTTCTCCAAGGCGGCGGCGTCATGCAACGTTTCGCAGCCGACCCTGTCGGCCGGCATCGCCAAGCTCGAAACCCTGCTCGGCCGTCCTTTGTTCATTCGCACCAACCGGCGGGTAGAGCTGACTGCGGCAGCGGTCGACCTTGCCGGCCATGCGCGGCGGATAGAGGCCGAGTTCGCGGCCGCCGAACGCGCGGTGCAGTCGGCGGCCGCGCCGGCGACGGTGCGGCTCGGCATACTCGGATCGATCCCGGCGGCGTGGATCGAGGATTATGTCGCGCGGCTGCGCGATGGCGGCGGCGGCGAGCGGGTCGAACTGATCGAGGGGCGCGAGCGCGAACTGGCCGAGCGGCTGGCGCGCGGCAATATGGACGTCGCGCTGACTATCCTGCGCGGCGACAGCCGGCTGCCGGCTGAGCGGCTGCTGACCGAGGGCTATGCGCTGGCGATGGCGGCGACCCACCGGCTCGCCGACCGGGACGTGATCGACGGTGCGGAACTGGCCGGTGAGCCGATGATCGTCCGTCGCCATTGCGAACTGCTGTCGGACACCAGCCGCTATTTCACCGCGCGCGGCGTCCGCCCCTTCTTCCCGGCGCGCGTCACCAGCGACGATCGCGCGCTGCGCCTCGTCCGCGCCGGGCTGGGCGTGACGGTGATGCCGGAGAGCTTCCACGCGCCCGGCGTGGTGCGCCCGCGCCTGGCCGATTTCGCCTTCACCCGCGACATCGGGCTGCTGTTCGGCGAGCATGCCGGCCGGGCCGTGCGCGACCGGCCGGCGATCCGAATCCTCGTCGACCTGATCGAAAGCCGACCGGTCGACGGATTCGCGCGGCGCGGCGTGTAGGATCGGGGTCGTCGGCTCCGTCCTTGTCTTGCGGATGCGCTATGCTGCGGTCCGGAAAACGAAGAGGAGACGGACATGCCTTATGTGGACGGATTCATCGTCGCGGTGGCGAAGGACAAGCTCGACGACTACACGGCGCTGGCCGAGCTGGCGCGTGACGTGTGGATGAGCCATGGCGCGCTGTCCTACGTCGAGGCGCTGGCCGACGACGTGTCGGTGGGGGAATTGACCAGCTTCCCCCGCGCGGTCCATCTGAAGGAGGACGAGACGGTGGTCTTTTCCTGGATCACCTATGAATCGCGCGAAGCCCGCGACGCCATCAACAAGAAGGTGATGGAGGATCCGCGGATGAAGCACGACATGGAGAATGCGCCGTTCGACGGGAAGCGCTTGATCTATGGCGGGTTCAAGACCTTCGTCGAGAATTGATTGAGGGAGAGAGGATCATGGCGTTCGAAGGAAGCTGCCACTGCGGCAAGGTGGCCTATACGGTCGATGCGGACGTGCCGACCCAGGCGATGGCGTGCAACTGCTCGCATTGCCGGCGCAAGGGCTTCCTTCTCGCCTTCTTCCCCGCCGCGCAGTTCCGCCTGGAGCGCGGCGAGGAGGATCTGAAGAGCTATTTCTTCTACAAGCACGCGATCGAGCATCGCTTCTGCACGACCTGCGGCACCCAGCCCTTCGCGATGGGAAAGATGCCGGACGGCAGCGAGATGGCGGCGGTCAACCTGCGCTGCGTCGATGCCGCCGATCCCGACGCGCTCGAGATCCAGAAGGTCGACGGGGCGAGCTTCTGATGGCGGGGGCCATCCATGTCGGCGTCGGCGGCTGGACCTATGAGCCGTGGCGCGACAATTTCTATCCCAAGGGCCTGCCCCATGCCCGCGAGCTGGAATATGCCGGCCAGCGCCTGACCGGGATCGAGATCAACGGCACCTATTACGGCACCCAGAAGCGCGAGAGCTGGCAGAAATGGGCCGCCACCGTGCCCGACGGCTTCGTCTTCACGGTCAAGGCCTCGCGCTTCTGTACCAACCGCAAGGTCCTGGCCGACGGGGCGGAGTCGATCGCCAAATTCGTCGGGCAGGGGATCGCCGAGCTGGGGCCTAAGCTCGGCCCGATCCTGTGGCAGTTCATGGCCACCAAGAGGTTCGAGCCCGACGATTTCGCCCGCTTTCTCGACCTGCTGCCGGCCGAGCAGGAGGGGGTGGCGCTGCGCCATGCGCTGGAGGTGCGGCACGACAGCTTCGTCTGCCCCGCCTTCGTCGACCTGGCGCGCGAGCGCGGCTGCGCGATCGTGTTCGCCGATCATGAGACCTATCCGATGATCGCCGACCTGACCGCGCCCTTCGTCTATGCGCGGCTCCAGCAGACCCGCGCCGAGGTGCCGACCGGCTATGACGATGCCGCGCTCGACCGCTGGGCCGGGATCGCCCGGTCCTGGGCGGCTGGCGAGGCGCCCGAGGGGCTGCCCTATGCGGGTCCGCCAGCGGGCGACGGCGCGGGCGGGCGCGACGTCTTCCTGTTCCTCATCGCCGGGGCCAAGGAGCGCAACCCGGCGGGGGCGCAGGCGCTGATCGAGCGGCTGGGGTAGGGCATCGGCCTTTCTATCTGACCCGCTCATCCTGAGGAGGGACTGAGCTTTGGCGAAGGCCCGTCTCGAAGGATCCTTCGAGACGCCATTTCGCCTTCGCTCAATGGCTCCTCAGGATGAGCGGAGTTGGCGAGAGAGGGATGCGTTTCGTTTAAGCCGCTTCCGGCGTCCGCGTCATCCCGAACGCCTCCGCGACCATCTCGTAGGAGCGGCGGCGCCTGGCGTGGTCGGGCATGATGTTGACCAGCATCATCTCCTGCGCGCCATACAGCTCGGCGACCTGCTCGACCCCCGCGCGCACCTCGCGGCCATCGCCGAGCAGCAGGCGGCGGTCGCGGCGGGGCGCTCCGGGGTTGGCGGCGGTCCAGGCGCGCGCGGTTTCGACCGATGGTACCCGGATCGTCTCGCCGCGCAGCAGATGCGCGAACATCATCGCGAAGGGCATCGCCAGCTCCTCGGCCTCGGCGCGGTCGTCGGCGGCGATCGCCCAGCAGGCGACCATCAGGTGCGGTTTGCTCGCCCAGCGCGACGGGCGGAAGGCGCGGCGGTAGATGCCGGCGAGCGGCAGCGCCTGCGCATTGATGAAGTCGGCGATGCAATAGGGCAGGCCGAGCTCGCCCGCCCATTGCGCGCTGTCGGGCGAGGAGCCGAGCATCCACGGATCGGGTGACCCTTGCGTGCCGTCGGGCAGCGATCGCGCGAGCGGGGCGAAGGGGTGATCGGCGGGCAGGCTGTCGGAGAGATAGCCGAGCAGCTCGTTCACGCTCTGCGGGAAATCGTCGGGCGGGATGCGCCGCGAGCGGTCGCGCTGGAGTGCATAGGCGGTGCGCTGGTCCGATCCCGGCGCGCGGCCCAGGCCGAGGTCGATCCGCCCCGGCGCGATCGCGCCGAGCAGCCGGAAGGTTTCGGCGATCTTGAACGGGGAGAAATGGGGCAGCATGATCCCGCCCGATCCGACCCTGATCCGCTTGGTCGCCAGCGCCACCGGGCCGATCAGCGCCTCGGGCGCGACGCCGACGATGCTCATCGACGCATGATGCTCGGCCAGCCAGTAACGGTCATAGCCGAGCGCGTCGCATGCCTGCGCGAGATCGAGGGTGTTGCGGACAGCCTCGGCCGCGTCGCTGCCGTCGGCGACAGGGGACTGGTCGAGGACGGAGAGGCGGAAGGGCGCGGGATCGGTCATGACGGGAAGGTAGGCAGGGGCGGCCGATCTGCCAACCGCGCCGCGCCCGCCCGCCGCGACAGAAAAACTATCGGGCGCCCATGAAATCGAGCAGCGCCGCGCCATAGGTCTCGGCGACCTCGGCGATCGGCTGCCCGGTCCGGTCGACGACGATCGCGCGGTGGCGGATCAGCTCGGCCGGGACGGGCGGTACGCTGCGGTCGGCGGCCTCGACGTCGCGGAACATCTCCCACCCCTCGGCCAGCGGCCGCCACAATTGCTCGGCGGAGACGGTGCGCCGGGCGATGCCGAGCGGCGCGACGACGGTGCCGAACGGCATGTCGCCGCCGTCGAGCTGCGCGTTCATCTCCGCCGTCAGCCGCGACGGCACATACCAGTTGTCGGCCTCCGAGAGGACGCGGTTGCCGCAGCGCAGCCGGACATGGCGGTAGCGGACCGGCTCGTCGGGGCCGATGCCGAGCCGGGCGCGTTGCTCGGCGCTGATCGGCTTGTCGGTGCCGGCGATCCGGTCGGCAACGATCGCCGGCCGGTCGGCGAGGCGATGCGCGCGGCACCAGCCTTCGAGCGTCCGCGTCGCGCTCGGCGTCGCGAGCAGCCGGGCGTTGAGGTCGCCGACCACCGCGGCATATTCGAGCCTGCGCACATAGCCGTCGAGCGGCACCGCCCGCGCGCCGGCCGGGACAAGCGCGAGCAGCAGCGCGGCGCCCGATCGCGCCGCCATCCTCGGGACCATGCTCAGCGCTTGGCCTTGAGCGCCTTGACCGCGTTCATCGTGCCGCTGACATGGCCGGCGACGCCCAGCTCCGAATGGACGAAGACGATCCGCCCGTCGGGGGCGATCACATAGGAGGTGCGGTTGGTGCGCCCGGTGACGTTGGGGATCAGCCCCGCCTCCAGCGCGACGTCATAGCCCTTGATCATCGCCGGGGTGGCGACGCCGACGGCGAATTTGTTGCGGCATTCCTGGACCGAGAACTGGTTGAGCTTCTCGATCGGGTCGGCGGCCATGCCGACCACCGTCGCGCCCAGCCTGGCGAAGTCGTCGGTCGCCTCGGCGAACTCGTGCGCCTCGACCGTGCAGCCCTTGGTGAAGGCGGCCGGGAAGAAATAGAGCACCACCGGCCCCTTCTTCAACGCCTTGGCCAGCGAGAAGTCGAAATCCTTGCCGGCGAGCGACGCGCGCGTATCGAACGACGGCGCCTTGGCGCCGACCTTGAGCGCGGCGGGCGCGGCGGCGGGCAGGGCGAGGGCGGCGATAAGGCTCAGGACGTGCAACAGGGGGCGCATCGGACTCTCCATCGGAAAGCGCCAGATTAGTCCTCCGCGCCGCCGCGTCCAGTGTCGGTTTCAGCCCCGGTGCGGCACCATTCCGGCGAGCTGCGGCGGCGGCACCTGCCAGGCGTCGCCCGGCATCAGGAAGCGGACGTTCCGGTTGGCGAAGTCGATCGACACCCGGTCGAACAGCCGCAGCGCGTCCATGCCCAGCAGCACCGAGGGGCGATTGTCGAGCCCCAGCCGATGGAAGATCTGCGCGTCGGCGAAGGCGATCGGCATGTCCTTCAAGGTGACGCCGCCGATGCGGATCTCGTGGACCGAGCTGTAGTCGGCGGGGGTTTGCCCGCCGGTGACGCTGGTGATGCTGATCGGCACGACCGGGCCCAGCCGCTTGCGACGTTCGAGCCGCTCGCGCAGTGCCGGATTGCCGATCGATACCGCCGATCCGGTGTCGATGATGACGTTGATCTTCTGCCCCTCGGCCTCGGCATCGACGAGGATGAGCTGGCCGAGCCGGCGCCGCGCCGTCACGACGATCTCGTCGGTCGCCACCCGGGTCGACCGGGGCGCCTCGCTGATCGACATGCGCATCGCCCGGAAGTCGAGCACGACCCGCTTGGTCTGGAGGCTGTCGATGCCGAGCATGCCGACCGCGCCGAGATGGAATTCGGAGAGCAGCGGCGCCTCGAACGCTTCCATGCGGCTGCGGCTCGACGTGAGGCGGAGGCCAGGCACGATCGCGGTGGCGACCTGGTCCTGCCCGGCGATGCTCAGCAGGGTGACGGGTGCCGCCGGGGCGAGGGTCAGCCGCTCGGCCAGCTCGCGCGACAGCACGGTGCGCTCCGCCCCGGTGTCGACCACGAACTGGTAGGTGCCGCCGCCGTCAATCGTCACCGGTACGGTCAGCCGCTTGTTGATGTCGCGGCCGCCCTGGATCGTCTCCGGGGCCGACGGTGCGGGATCAACGGTGCTGGCGGCGCCCGTTGCGGCGACCAGGCCGGCGGCGCAGAGCGCGGCCAAACCCTTGATTACGGTAAAGATCCTCTCCATCGGCGTCTCCGATCAGGCCCGCAGGATAAGCTTTTTCGCGGCATTCCACAATCGTGCGCCGGCGGTCGCCGCGGAACCGCAACGACCTTCTCCCCGTTGGAGCGCAAGGCGTATCCAGTACGGAGTAGTGTACGATGAGGAAGATGGTTCTGATCGGTCTCGCCGTGGCGGGACTGACGGCCGCGGCCGCGCCCAGCGCGGCACTGGCCGGGGATGAGGACGATGCCCGCGTCGCCATTGCGGCGGCCAAGGCGAAGCTCGATTCGGCGGAGAAGGCCGGGGTCGGCGGCAATGCCGGTGACGTGCTGAACCGCAGCCGGACGGCGCTGGAACAGGCCAATGCCAAGTTCCGCGACGATGAGGATCGCTTCGCCCTTGCGCTCGCCCGCCAGGCCGAGGCGCTCGCCGACCTTGCGACCGCCACCGCCGAGGCGCGGGCGCTCGAAGCCGAACGCTCGAAGATCGCATCCAACTGATAGCCCGGAGAGGAGAAAAGCGATGAACAGGCTCATGCTGACGCTCGCCGGCGCGACCGCGCTGGCCGGCCTCGCCGCCCCGGCGCTCGCCGACAAGACCGACAAGCTGGTCACCGACCAGTATCGCGAGAAGATCGCCGTCGCGCGCGCCGAACCCGGCGTCGCCGAATATGGCGCGGTCTATCTCGATCGCGCATCGGAACGGATCGCCAAGCTCGACAAGAAGCTCGACAACGACAAGGCCGGCCAGGCCGAGGCCGTGGCCGGCGAGATCGACGCGCTGATCGAGACCGCGCGGACCCGTGCCAAGGTGGCGATGCTCAAGAAGGACGTCGAGCAGGCGAAGGCCGACGCCGCGTCGCGCAGCAACGCCCAGCTCGCGGACGCGCAGGCCGCCGCCGCCAGCGCCCAGGCCGATGCCGCCGCGGCGCAGGCCGAAGCCGCTCGGCTGAAGGCCGAGATGCGCGACTATCAGCTCCGCCAGACCCAGCTCGGCGCGACGCTGGTCCTGCAGGATGTCGTGTTCGAGACCGGCAAGGCCGATCTGAAGCCCGGCGCGGCGCAGCGCCTTCAGCCGCTCGCCCAATATCTGCAGGCGAACAAGGACGTGAAGGTCCGCATCGACGGCCATACCGATTCGCAAGGGTCGGACGGCTACAACCAGCAGCTCTCCGAGGCGCGCGCCCAGTCGGTGCGCAACGCGCTCGCCGGCCTCGGCGTCGCGCCCGATCGGATCACCGCGGTCGGCCATGGCGAGGCCCAACCGGTCGCCGACAATCGGAACGCCGCCGGCCGCCAGCAGAACCGTCGCGTCGAGGTGACGCTCGTCGGGCAGCAGGCCTCGTCCTTCGCGGGGCTCGACTGATCCCGTCGCAGCCGTCGCCCGGCGCAGGCCGAGATGACCTCCGATCCCCTTCCCGCCTCGGCGGGAAGGGGTTTTGCATGGGCGTCCTCGCCGTTGCAGGGCTGCGGTGGACAGTGTCGAAAGGAGACCCTGCCGCGCTCGTCCTTGTTGCGATCGGGCAATGACGCGGATTATGTGCGATGCGACATACGCGTTTCAGCGATGAAATCCCCGGACATGAAAGGGCGCTAACAGAGCCGGCATGAGGATGGACGAACGCCTTGCGAACGCCGTGCGTCCCGCCTTCGGGCTGGGCCTGCTGCTGCTGTCCGCCTGTAATGCGGGGCCGGACTATCGGCCGCCATCGGTGTCCGACCTGAAGATACCCGAACAGTTCCAGTCGTCGTCGACGATCGCCGCCGAGCAGGACATGGTCGACCTCGCCCGTTGGTGGGACAGCTTCGAGGATCCGGTCCTCACCCAGCTGATCGACCGCGCCTTCGCCGGCAACCTCGACGTCAGCGCCGCTGCCGCGCGGCTGCGCCAGGCCCGCGCCACGCTGCGCGGCACCCAGGGGCAGGCGCTGCCGACCGTCGGGGCGAGCGGTTCGGTCACGCGCAGCGTCGGCGCCGACAGCCGCACGATCATCGATCCCTCGACCGGCCAGACGATCGGCAGCGGCGGCGACACCACCGTCTATCGCGGCGGTTTCGACGTCGCCTGGGAAGCCGACCTGTTCGGCGGCATCCGCCGCTCGATCCAGGCCGCCCGCGCCACCGCCGAGGCACGCGAGGCCGACCTGCGCTTCACCCAGGCGAGCATCGCGTCCGAGGTCGGGCTGAACTATGTCCAGGCGCGGCTCGCCCAGATCCGCCTGAGGATCGCGCGCGAGAACCTCGCGGCCCAGGACGAGATCTTCGAACTGGTCGGCTGGCGGCGCCAGGCGGGCCTCGTCTCCAGCCTCGACTATGAGCAGGCGCGCCAGCTCCGCGCCCAGACCGCCGCCTCGATCCCGACGATCGAGAACGATTATGCGACCGCGACCAATCGTATCGCCGTGCTGCTGGGCGAGGCGCCCGGCGCGATCACGGCGCTGATCGATCCTCCCGCTTCGATCCCGCTCGCTCCCGGCGTCGACGCGCCGATTCCCGCGCAGGTGATCGAGCGCCGCCCCGACGTCGCCAGCGCCGAGCGTGCGCTCGCCGCCGAAAGCGCGCGGATCGGCGTGCAGACCGCGCAGCTCTATCCGGCGCTGCGGCTGTCGGGCTCCTTCTCGGGCTCGTCGACCTCGATCGGCAACGTGATCAGCGACGGCATCGGCAACCTCGTCGCCGGCATCACCGCGCCGATCTTCCAGGGCGGGCAGATCCGTGCCGCGATCCTTGGCCAGCGTGCCGCGACCGACGCCGCCTACGACGCCTATCGCCAGGCGGTGCTGACCGCGCTCGAAGAGGTCGAGAACGCGCTGAAGGGCCGCGAGGTGGCCGAGCGGCGCGAGGCCGACCTTGCCGTCAGCTATGAGGCGGCGAACAATTCGGCGCGCTACGCGCAGCTCCAGTACCGGTCGGGCCTGGTCGATTTCCAGTCGCTGCTCGACAGCCAGCGCACCCGCCTGTCCAGCCAGGACTCGGCCGCCTCCGCGCGCGCCGCGCGAGCGAGCGCGACCATCCAGCTCTACAAGGCACTGGGCGGCGGCTGGCAGACCGCGCCGATCCCGGCGCCCGGACCCTATGAAGGCGGCAAACGGCCCGCCCCTGCCGAGACGAGACCCTGATGATCGATCCCGACAAGCAGCCCCAGCAGGATCTGGACGAATTCCTCGGCGTCGAGCCGACCTCGCCGCGCGCGGTGCTGTTCCGCCGGATCGGCGTCGGGCTGGCCATCGTCGTCGTGCTGATCATCCTGTGGCGGCTGATCTTCGGCGGCGACGACAAGGCCGCCTATGCGACCCGCCCGGTCGAGCGCGGCGACCTGACCGTCATCGTCTCGGCGACCGGCAACCTCGCGCCGACCAACCAGGTCGAGGTCGGTTCCGAGCAATCGGGCATCATCGTCGAGGTCTATGTCGACAACAACGACCGGGTGAAGAAGGGGCAGCTCCTCGCGAAGCTCGACACCTCGCGGTTGCAGGATGCGGTCAACCAGGCCGAGGCCGGGCTGGCGTCGGCGCGGGCCGGGGTCGAGCAGGCCGAGGCGACCGCCCAGCAGGCGCGGGCGACGCTGCGACGACAGGAACAGGTCTGGCGACTATCGGGCGGCAAGGTGCCGTCGGCGACCGAACTCGACGTCGCGCGGGGCGATGCGGCCCGCGCGGCGGCCGGCGTTTCGACGGCGAGGGCCGCCGTCGACCAGGCGCAGGCGACCCTCTCCTCGGCGCAGACCGCGCTGTCCAAGGCGTTCATCCGATCACCGGTCAACGGCCAGGTGCTGTCGCGCTCGATCGAGCCCGGACAGACCGTCGCCGCCTCGTTCAACGCCCCGGTGCTGTTCACCATCGCCGAGGACCTGCGCCAGATGCGGCTCGAAGTGAAGGTCGACGAGGCCGATGTCGGGCAGGTTCAGAAGGGCCAGAAGGCGACCTTCACCGTCGACGCCTTTCCCGGCCGGACCTTCCCGGCGACGATCGAGCGGGTCGACGTCGGCGCCAATGCGACCGGCACCGGCTCGTCAAGCGCGTCGTCGAGCAGCACCGCCAGCGCCACGACCGGTGGGGTCGTCGCCTATACGGCGCGGCTCACCGTGGCCAATGGCGACGGGCTGCTCCGTCCCGGCATGACCGCGACCGCCGACATCATCACCACCCAGAAGAAGAACGTGCTGCTCGTCCCGGCGGCGGCGCTGCGTTTCACCCCCGACCGGCAAGCCGCGGCCAGCGGCGGCGGCGGGATCACCAGCGTGCTCGCGCCACGGGTCCGCCGCCGCGGCGGCTCCAGCGAGCGCGAGGCGGCGATCGGCCGCGGCAGCAAGCAGACCGTCTATGTCGTCGCCGATTCGGGCAGCCAGCCGCAGCCGGTCGAGATCACGGTCGGCGAGAGCAACGGCAGCCAGGCCGAGGTGATCGGCGGCAAGCTGACCGAGGGCATGCAGGTCGTGATCGGCCAATATGCGGCCGGCGGTGGCGGCTCCGGCCGCGGCCAGGGCGGAAGTGGGCAGGGCGGAAGCGGGCAGCGGCGCAATGGCCAATGACGTCGCCCCCGGCGAGCTGCTGATCCAGCTCCGCGGCGTCACCAAGGTGTTCGGCGAGGGGCCGACCGCCTTCGCCGCGCTCAAGGGCGTCGACCTCGACATTGCGCGCGGCGACTTCGTCGCGGTGATGGGGCCGTCGGGATCGGGCAAGTCGACGACGATGAACATCCTCGGCTGCCTCGACGTGCCGACCGCCGGAGAGTTCCTGTTCCGCGGCCACCATGTCGAGAAGCTCGAGCGCGACCAGCGCGCGCTGCTCCGTCGGCGCTATCTCGGCTTCGTCTTCCAGGGATTCAACCTGCTTGCCCGCACCTCCGCGCTGGAGAATGTCGAGTTGCCGCTCGTCTATCGCGGCGAGGAGAAGACGGCGCGGCGCGCGGCCGCGATGGCGGCGCTCGACAAGGTCGGCCTCGCCGACTGGTGGGACCATACCCCCGCCGAGCTGTCGGGCGGCCAGCAGCAGCGCGTCGCGATCGCGCGGGCGATCGTCACCCATCCCGACGTGCTGCTCGCCGACGAGCCGACCGGCAATCTCGACACCGAACGCTCGATCGAGATCATGGAGCTGCTGACCGACCTCAACCGCAACAGCGGAATCACCGTGCTGATGGTGACGCACGAATCGGACATGGCGGCCTATGCCCATACCATCGTCCATTTCCGCGACGGCCTGGTCGAGCGGTTCGAGGTGACTGAAGGCGCCGGGGTGAAGGCCTGATGTGGGGCACCACTTTCCTGCTCGCCGTGCGCGAGATCCGGCGGCACCTGCTGCGGTCGTTCCTGACCATCCTCGGCATCGTCATCGGCGTCTGGGCGGTGGTGACGATGGTGACGCTCGGCCAGGGCGCCACCGCCGCGGTCAAGCAGCAGATCTCCAGCCTGGGCGCCAACGTTCTCCAAGTCCGGCCCGGCCAGGGCTTCGGACGCGGCGGCGGCGGGCCGCAGCCGCCCGACTTCAAGATCGAGGACCTCGACGCGATCCGCACCCAGATCGTCGGCGTGCAGGCGGTGGCGCCGCTCGTCCAGTCGACCGGCACCGCCGTCTACAACGCGGCCAACTGGTCGACGACGGTCAATGGCACCAACCGCGAATATTTCACCGCCCAGCCCTGGACCTTCACCAGCGGGCGTATCTTCTCGCCGGCCGAGGAACAGGCCGGCAAGGCGGTTTGCATCGTCGGCAACACCGTCCGCAACCGGCTGTTCCGCGGCATGGACCCGGTCGGCCAGCGCTTCCGCATCAAGAACATCTCGTGCGAGATCATCGGCGCGCTGGCGCCGAAGGGGCAGGGCGGCTTCGGCAACGACCAGGACGACATCGTCCTGATGCCCTACAAGGCAGTGCAGCGGCGGATGACCGGCAATCGCGACGTCCGCATGATCATGGTCTCGGTCGACGCCGACTATGACAGCCAGCGGGTCCAGGCGTCGCTGCGCGACCTGCTGCGCGAGCGGCGCCACCTGACCGACGCGGCCGAGGACGATTTCAACATCTTCGATACCAAGCAGATATCGGACACGCTGTCGGGCACCACCCAGATCCTCACCTCGCTGCTCGGCGCGGTGGCGGCCGTCAGCCTGCTGGTCGGCGGCATCGGCATCATGAACATCATGCTCGTCTCGGTGACCGAGCGGACCCGCGAGATCGGCATCCGCCTGGCGATCGGCGCGGTCGCGCGCGAGGTGCTGCTGCAATTCCTGGTCGAGGCGGTGACGCTCGCCTGCCTGGGCGGCCTGCTCGGCCTGTTCCTGGCGCTGGTCTCCACGCTGATCCTCGCGCCGGTGCTGAAGGTGCCGTTCATCTTCGATCCGCAGATCAACCTCGTCGCCTTCATCTTCTCGGCGCTGATCGGGGTGGTGTTCGGCTACTTCCCGGCGCGGCGCGCGGCCTCGCTCAACCCGATCGAGGCACTGCGGCACGAATGAGAAGCGCCTTCCTCCTCGCCCTGCTGCTCGCATCGCCCGCCGCTGCCCGGCGTGACGGGCCGCCGCCGGTCTGTCCCGAGGCGGTGCGGCCGGTGCTGTTCCTTTCGCCGATGGGCGAGCCGTTCCGGCCCAAGGGGGACGGTGACGATCCCGTCCGGCGCTGGTTCGACCAGGCCGACCGCAACAAGGACGGCGTGCTGACGGTGGGCGAGCTGATGCTCGACGGCGACCGCTTCTTCGCGACGCTCGACAAGGACAAGAGCGGCGAGCTGCTGCCCGACGAGGTCAGCGCCTATGAGCAGGATGTCGCCCCCGAGATCCGCCTCTACCAGCGGCGACCCGAGCGCCCGGCCGATGGCGGCGCGAAGGACGAGGATCGTGATCGGCCGCGTCCGGCGAAACGGCGCAGCGGGCGGCCGGGTGCGGGGGCCGGCTATGACGGGGCGATCGGTGCGGGCCGCTATGCCTTCCTCAACATCCCCAATCCGGTGGCGGCGGCCGACGGCGACCTCAACCGCGCGATCACCGCGCAGGAATTCCGCGCCGCCGCCGCCGAGCGCTTCGCCGATCTCGATCCGCAGCAGACCAAGGCGCTGAGCTTCGCGCAGCTGCCCAGGACGCCCGCGCAGATCGCCGCCAACGCGGCCTGCCTCGAACGGGTCAAGGAGAAGGCGAAGGAGAAGCGGCGATGAGCGGCGGCAATCCGCTGATCCTTGTGGTCGACGACGATGGCGACCTGCGCACGCTGATCACCGATTTCCTGCGCACCAACGGCCTGCGCGTCGAGAGCGCCGCCGACGGCGCCGAGATGGACGCGCGCATCGCCGCCGAGCGCCCCGACCTGATCGTCCTCGACCTGATGATGCCCGGCGAGGACGGGTTGTCGATCCTGCGGCGGGTGCGCAAGCCCGGCGGGCCAGCCGTGATCATGCTGTCGGCGATGGGCGAGGACACCGACCGGATCATCGGGCTGGAGGTCGGCGCCGACGATTATCTGCCCAAGCCGTGCAACCCGCGCGAACTGCTCGCCCGCATCCGCGCGGTGCTGCGCCGCCGGGGGGAGGAGGCCGCTGCGGCAGGCACCAGCGGGGCGGTCCGCCGCTTCGGCGCCTGGACGCTCGACATCGTCCAGCGCGAGGTGCGGCGGCTCGATGCGCCGGCCGCGCCGCTCACCGACGCCGAATTCCGCGTGCTCGCCGCCTTTCTCGACCGGCCGCAGCGCGTGCTGAGCCGCGACCAGCTGATCGAGGCGGGCAAGGGTGTCGACAGCGACGTGTTCGACCGCGCGATCGACGTGACGATCAGTCGGCTGCGCAAGAAGCTCGGCCCCGACGATCCGATCCGGACGATCCGCAACGAAGGCTATATGTTCACGCTGAAGGTCGAGGGCGAATGACCCGCGTCCGCGGCGGCGGCCTGTCGATCTTCTGGCAGACACTGCTGCTGCTGCTCGCCAGCGTCGCGGTGGTGTTCGTCGTCACCGTCGCGCTGTTCGTCTGGTCCCCGCCGCCGCGCCCCGACTTCAACAGCCTGTCCGACATCGCTGAAGCGCTGGCCGGCCGCAAGATCCCGCGCGAGCGCCGCTGGCGGGTGATGGTCGTCCCCCGCGGCCGCGCCGGCCCGGTCGACCTGTCGCCGGCGCCGCCCGCCCGGCCGGACCCCGACGATCATGAGCGCGAACGGCGGCTCGGCGCGGTGCAGCGGCCGGCGCCGCCGCTGCCCGATCCGAACATGGTCAGCTCGGACGTCTTCACCGCCCGGCTCGCCGACCGGATCGGCGTACCGATCGAGGATGTCCGGCTGTTCTTCGAGCCCGACCAGCGCAGCAACATGCCGTTCGGGCGCCGCGGCGACCGCCGCGTGATCGTCCGCCGCGGCGAGCCATTGTTCTTCGATACCGTCATCGCCGGGCTGCGCACCGACGGCGGCTGGCGCGTGGTGCGGACCCCGCCCCGCGCCTGGCTCGCCTCGTGGCAGCAGCGCATATTGATGCTGTTCGGGCTCAGCCTGCTCGCCGTCATCCCCTTCGCCTGGTTCTTCGCGCGCGCGCTCGCCAAGCCGATCCGCCGGATCGCCGATGCCGCCGACCGGATGGGCGCCAACCCGCAGGCGCCGCTGATCGTCGAAGAGGGGCCGACCGAGCTGCGCGTCACCGCCCATGCGCTCAACCGCATGCAGCAGCGGCTGTCGGCCTATCTGGCCGAGCGAACCAACATGATCGGCGCGATCGCGCACGACCTGCGCACCCCGCTCGCGCGGATCGCGTTCCGCATCGAGGGCGCACCCGACGAGATGCGCGAGAAGGTCCAGGCCGACATCGAGCAGATGCGCGCGATGATCGCCGCGACCATCTCCTTCGTTCGCGACACCGGCAGCGTCCACATCGTCGAGCCGGTCGCGATCGACCGATTGCTCGCCGACCTTGCCGCAGACGAGCGCGAGACTGGTCGGCCGGTGGCGCTCGGCACGGTCGAACCGGCCGAGGTGGCGGGCGACCCGATGGCGTTGAAGCGCCTGTTCCAGAACCTGGTCGACAACGGCGTCGCCTATGGTGGCGGGGTCGAGATCGGCGTCGCCCGGATAGGGGCGGAGGCGGAGATCCGGATCGCCGATCGCGGGCCCGGACTCCCCGAAAAGGCGCTGGAGGCGATGTTCCGGCCGTTTGAGCGTGGCGAACCGTCGCGCAACCGCGCGACTGGTGGCATCGGCCTCGGCCTCAGCATCGCCCGCGCCATCGCGCAGGAACATGGCGGCAGCCTGGTCCTCGCGAATCGGGCCGGCGGCGGGCTGGAGGCGATCTGCCGCCTGCCGATTCGGGACTGACGCGGCCGGTCCTCCCGTGAAAGCGAGGACGACGGAGATTTCGTGACGACGGGAATGGCGGTAGAAGGATCGCTGTCCGGCGAGTCCGTGAGCCGTTGTAATTTTAGGAATGGCTGTTGTAATATTATTCCAAGGGGCTATAGGCTCGATAAGGGTCAGCAGTGCTGACCGATTAGGTATGAGGATGAGCTGCGCATGACGGGCCGTAACCTGCCGCCGCTGTCGCTTCACGTGCCCGAGCCGGCCTTCCGGCCGGGCGACACGGTCGACTTCGCGGACTTCGAGATGCCCGTCGCCGGGGCGGTGCGCCGCCCGCCGATCGATGCCAGCCCGCGCGACGTCCGGGACATGGCCTATGCGATGGTCCGCGTGCTCGACGACGAGGGGCGGGCGCAGGGACCATGGGACCCGCGCCTCGCGCCCGAGACATTGCTCAAGATATTGCGCAGCATGGCGTTGACCCGCGCCTTCGACGAGCGGCTCTACCGCGCGCAGCGCCAGGGCAAGACCAGCTTCTACATGAAGTGCACCGGCGAAGAGGCGACCTCGGTCGGCGCCGCCCACGCGCTCGATTATGACGACATGTGCTTCCCCAGCTACCGGCAGCAGGGCCTGCTGATCGCGCGCGACTGGCCGATCGTCGACATGATCAACCAGATCTACTCGAATCGCGCCGACCGGCTGAAGGGCCGCCAGATGCCGATCATGTATTCGGTGCGACAGGCCAATTTCTTCTCGATCTCGGGTAACCTCACCACCCAATATCCGCAGGCGGTGGGCTGGGCGATGGCGAGCGCGGCGCGCGGCGACACGCGGATCGCCGCGGCCTGGTGCGGCGAGGGATCGACCGCCGAGGGCGATTTCCACTCGGCGCTGACCTTCGCCGCCGTCTATCGCGCGCCGGTCATCCTCAACGTCATCAACAACCAGTGGGCGATCTCGTCCTTCTCGGGCTTCGCCGGGGCGGAGGCGACGACCTTCGCGGCGCGGGCGATAGGCTATGGCATCGCCGGCCTGCGCGTGGACGGCAACGACGCGCTCGCCGTCTATGCCGCGACGCAATGGGCGGCGGACCGGGCGCGCAACAACCACGGCCCTACCCTGATCGAGCATTTCACCTATCGCGCCGAGGGCCATTCGACCTCGGACGACCCGAGCAAGTACCGGTCGGCCGAGGAGGGTGGCAAATGGCCGCTCGGCGACCCGATCGCGCGGCTCAAGAAGCACGTCATCGGCCTCGGCATCTGGGACGAGGAGCGGCACGCGGCAATGGACCTGGAAGTCGCCGAGCTGGTCAAGGCCGCGCAGAAGGAAGCCGAGAAGAACGGCATCCTCCAGGACGGCCTCAAGCAGTCCTTCGATTCGATGTTCGAGGACGTGTTCGAGGAGATGCCGTGGCACCTGAAGGAACAGTCGGCCCAGATGCACGACGAGCGCAAGGCGGCGGGGATATGAGGGTGTCGCATATCGTCGTCCCGGCGGAGGCCGGGACCTCAGGAGGCAAGGGCGCGCGGAAGTCTCCCGAGATCCCGGCCTCCGCCGGGACGACGCGTGGGGAGATCGTCGCATGACCGGCGAATCCCGCACGATGAACATGATCCAGGCGATCAATTCGGCGATCGACGTCGCGATGGGCCGCGACGAGAAGATCGTCGTGCTGGGCGAGGACGTCGGCTATTTCGGCGGTGTCTTCAAGGCGACCGAGGGGCTGCAGAAGAAATACGGCAAGACCCGCGTGTTCGACACGCCGATCAGCGAATGCGGCATCATCGGCGTCGCGGTCGGCATGGCGACCTACGGCCTGCGCCCGGTGCCGGAAATCCAGTTCGCCGACTATATCTATCCGGCGCTCGACCAGCTCGTCTCCGAGGCGGCGCGGCTGCGCTACCGTTCGGCGGGCGAGTACACCGCGCCGATCACGGTGCGCACCCCGTTCGGCGGCGGCATCTTCGGCGGCCAGACGCACAGCCAGAGCCCCGAGGGCATCTTCACCCATGTCGCCGGGCTCAAGACGGTGATCCCGTCCAATCCCTACGACGCCAAGGGCCTGCTGATCGCCGCGATCGAGGACAATGATCCGGTGATCTTCTTCGAGCCGAAGCGCATCTACAACGGCCCGTTCGACGGCCATTACGACCGTCCGGTCCAGCCGTGGAGCAAGTTCGCCGAGAGCGCGGTGCCGGACGGCCATTATACGGTGCCGCTCGGCAAGGCGCGGGTCGTGCGCGAGGGCAACGACGTCACCGTCCTCGCCTATGGCACGATGGTCCATGTCGCGCACAGCGTGATCCAGGAGACCGGCGTTGACGCCGAGCTGGTCGACCTGCGCACGCTGGTCCCGCTCGACATCGAGACGGTCGTCGAATCGGTGAAGAAGACCGGGCGCTGCATGGTCGTCCACGAGGCGACCAAGACCAGCGGCTTCGGCGCCGAGCTGTCGGCGCTGGTGCAGGAGCATTGCTTCCACTGGCTCGAGGCGCCGGTACAGCGCGTGACCGGATGGGACACGCCATATCCCCACAGCCTCGAATGGGCCTATTTCCCCGGTCCGGTGCGGCTGACCGAAGCGTTCAAGCGCGTGATGCAGGATTGATCCGAGATGGGCACCTATAGTTTCAAGCTTCCGGACATCGGCGAGGGCATCGCCGAGGCCGAGATCGTCGCCTGGCACGTCGCCCCCGGCGACATGGTCGAGGAGGATGCGCCGCTCGCCGACCTGATGACCGACAAGGCGACCGTCGAGATGACCGCGCCGGTCGCCGGCAAGGTGGTGAAGATCGCGGGCGAAGTCGGCGAGCAGATCGCGATCGGCTCGATCCTCGCGGTGTTCGAGGTCGAGGGCGAGGGCCCGGTCGAGGCCGAAGCCGAGCCGGCACCCGCGGTCGAGGTCGCGCCGAACGAAGCGGCCCAGGTCGTGAAGCCGGAGCCTTCCCCTTCCCCCCTCCCTTCCGGGGAGGGGTCGGGGGTGAGTGGCGAGCGAAGCGAGCCTGCACCGATCGAGGCCGGGGAAAAGCCGCCGGCTGCGCCGACGGTACCCGCCCCCAGCCCCTCCCTTGCAGGAAGGGGGGAAAGGAAGGTCCTCGCCTCCCCCGCCGTCCGCCAGCGCGCCAGGGACCTCGGCATCGACCTCGCCGACGTCAAGGCCGCCGAGGACGGCCGCGTCCGCCATGCCGATCTCGACGCCTTCCTCGCCTATAATGCCGGCGGCGGCTATCGACCGGCGGGCGGCGTCCGCGCCGACGAGCAGGTCAAGGTGATCGGCCTCCGCCGCCGCATCGCCGAGAACATGCAGGCGGCCAAGCGTCACATCCCGCATTTCACCTATGTCGAGGAGATCGACGTCACCAAGCTGGAGGAACTGCGCGCCGATCTCAACGCGACGCGCGGCGCCAAGCCCAAGCTCACCATGCTGCCGCTGCTGATCACCGCGATCTGCAGGACGCTGCCCGATTTCCCGATGATCAACGCGCGCTATGACGACGAGGCGGGGATCGTCACCCGCTCGGGCGCGGTCCATCTCGGCATGGCGACGCAGACCGACGCCGGGCTGATGGTGCCGGTGATCCGCAACGCGCAGGACCGCAATGTCTGGCAGCTCGCGAGCGAGATCGTCCGACTGGCGGAGGCGGCGCGCAGCGGCAAGGCGACGTCGGGGGAGCTGTCGGGATCGACGCTCACCATCACCTCGCTCGGCCCGCTCGGCGGCATCGCGACGACGCCGGTGATCAACCGGCCCGAGGTGGCGATCATCGGCCCCAACAAGGTGGTCGAGCGTCCGGTGTTTCGCGACGGCCAGGTCGTCGCCGCCAAGCTGATGAACCTGTCGATCTCGTGCGACCACCGCGTCGTCGACGGCTGGGACGCCGCCAGCTTCGTCCAGGCGCTCAAGCGGCTGATCGAGACGCCCGCGCTGCTGTTCGTGGATTGAAGCCGACTTGCCACCCCCCCGTACCGGGCGCTAGAGAGCGCGCCACTCAACGATAGCTCGGGACGGGACGGCAATGGCCGGTCATAGCAAATTCAAGAACATCATGCACCGCAAGGGTGCGCAGGACAAGAAGCGCTCGGCGCTGTTCTCCAAGCTCAGCCGCGAGATCACGGTTGCGGCGCGCATGGGTCTGCCCGATCCGGCGATGAACGCGCGCCTGCGCCAGGCGGTGATCACCGCGCGCAAGGAAGGGCTGCCGAAGGATAATATCGAGCGCTCGATCAACAAGGCCGCGGGCGGCGACGGCGCCAATTACGAAGAGATCCGCTATGAGGGCTTCGGCCCCGGTGGCGTCGCGCTGATCATCGAGGCGCTCACCGACAACCGCAACCGCACCGCGACCAACGTCCGCACGATCGTCTCCAAGAATGGCGGCAATCTCGGCGCGGGCGGATCGGTCAGCCACGGCTTCGACCGGCTCGGCCTGATCAACTATGGTCTCGCGGCGGGCGACGCCGAGAAGGTGTTCGAGGCCGCGCTGGAGGCCGGCGCCGACGACGTCAGCTCGTCCGAGGACGGCCACGAGATCTGGACCGCGCAGGACGCGCTGCACGAGGTCGCCAAGGCGCTCGAGCCGGTGCTGGGCGAGCCCGACGGCGCCAAGCTGGCCTGGCGCCCGCAGACCCAGGTGACGGTCGGCGAGGACGACGCCGCCAAGCTCCTCAAGCTGATCGACGCGCTCGACGACGACGACGACGTCCAGACCGTCTGGGGCAATTACGACGTGCCCGAAGAGGTGATGGCGAAGCTGGGGTAAGAGTTCCCCCTCCCTTTCAAGGGAGGGGGCCAGGGGGTGGGTGAGTGGCGAGGTAATGAGTGGCGCTCAGGATCAAGGCCCATCTCGGTGATCGCGCCCGTAATCTGCGGTCGAGACAGACCCCGATGGAATACAGGCTGTGGTCCCGCCTGAAATCCTCCCAGCTTGATGGTTTCAAGTTCCGCCGCCAGATCGTGCTGGAGCCCTACATCGCCGATTTCTTCTGCGCCTCGATCGGTCTCGTGATCGAGGTCGACGGCGATACGCATGATCCGGAGGCGGATGCCGTGCGCGACGCGAATCTGTTGAGGCAGGGTTTCACCGTGTTGCGCTTCACCAATGTGGACGTGCGCGATAACATCGACGGTGTGCTCGATACGATCCTGATCAAGGCGCGGTCCATGCCGGCGCGCTTCACCCACCCCCCGGCCCCCTCCCTTGAAAGGGAGGGGGGGCTGTGATCCTGATCGGCTTCGATCCGGGGCTCGGCACGACCGGCTGGGGCGTGATCGCCGCCGACGGGAATCGGCTGAGCCATGTCGCCAACGGCCAGATCAGGACGGAGCCGTCGATGGAGTTGTCCCGCCGGCTCTACCTGCTTCACAGCGCGCTGGCGGAGATCATCCGCACCTACCGGCCCGAGGCGGCGGCGGTCGAGGAGGTGCTCGGCAACTCGAACGCGCAGTCGACCCTCAAGCTCGGCCAGGCGCGCGGCGTCGTGCTGCTCGCTGCCGCGCTCGCCGAGGTGAGCGTCGGCGAATATCATCCCTCGATCGTCAAGAAGGCCGTGGTCGGCACGGGCGGTGCGGAGAAGAGGCAGGTGCAGGCGATGGTCAAGGTTCTCCTCCCCGGCGCGAAGCTGTCGGGCCCCGACGCGGCCGACGCGCTGGCGGTCGCGGTCACCCACGCCCATCACCTCGCCAGCGCGCGCGCGATGCGCCGGGTGGTCGCATGATCGCGCGGCTGCGCGGCGTCCTGGCGGAAGCGGGCGCCGACCATGCGGTGCTCGACGTCGGCGGGGTCGGCTATCTCGTCTGGTGCTCGGCCCGAACCCTGTCGGCGATAGGGGGCGCTTCACGTGACGGCTCGCAAGGCGAGCCGGGGGGCGGCGACGTGCTGCTGTTCACGGAGATGCAGGTGCGCGAGGACGCGATCACCCTCTACGGTTTCGGATCGGCCGGGGAGCGCGATTCCTTCCGCCTGCTGACCAGCGTCCAGGGGGTGGGCGGCCGGGTCGCGCTCGCGATCCTTTCGGTGCTCGACGCGGGCGAGCTGTCGCGCGCGGTGGCGAGCGGCGACAAGGCGATGATCGCCCGCGCCAACGGCGTCGGCCCCAAGCTCGCCATGCGTATCGTCAATGAGCTGAAGGACAAGATGGGCGGCGTCGTGCTCGGCCCGGGCCTCGGTGCCGCGCCCGCCGCGAAGGGCGGCGTGTCGACCGACGCGCTGTCGGCGCTCGCCAATCTCGGCTTCAAGCCGGCCGAGGCCAGCGCGGCGGTCGGCGCTGCGATCGAGGAGCTGGGCGACGGCGCCACGCTCGACGCGGTCGTCCGTCTCGCACTGCGCAAGGCGGCGAAATAACGCGACGCCCCGTGAGGGAACCGGCGACAGCGGCGCAGCCGCCCGCGGCGGAGATGGACGCATTGCGCGCGATCGAGCGGCGCGGCGAGATGCGCTCGCTGCTCGGCCAGGGGCTGCCGCTGCTCGAACGCTTCCCGAAGGCGGTGCCGCTGCTCCAGATGCTGGGCATCGCCCATGCCCGGTTGCGCGAGCCGGCTGCCGGCGCGGCGTTGTTCGCGCGGATCACCATGATCGAGCCCGACAATGCCGCCGGTCATGTCAATCTGGGCAACAGCCTGCGCGACCTTGGCCGGCGCGATGCCGCGATCCGCAGCTTCGAGCGGGCGATCGCGATCGATCCCGGCCTAGCCCAGGCGCATTTCAACCTGGGCAACGTCCTCTACGACCTCGGCCGTTCCGCCGATGCGCTGTCGCGCGTCGAGGCAGCGATCGCGCTGCGGCCCGATTATGCCGCCGCGCATGCGCTGAAGGGTGACGCGCTGGTCGCGCTCGGCCGGTTGGAGAAGGCGCTGGCCTGTTATCGTCGCGCTCTCGATCTCGCTCCCGACACGGCCCGGACGTACAATAATATGGGCATGGCGCTGCGGCAGCTCGGCCGGTTTCCCGAGGCGATCGCGGCGTTCGGTGAGGCGCTTGCCCGCCAGCCGGGCCATGACGCCGCCCGCATCCGCCGCGCCTATCTGCGCGCCCGCATCTGCGACTGGGACGCGATGGCCGAGGACGCCGCGCGGCTGCCGGCGCTCGGCATCGAGGGGCCGCCGGTCCCGCCCTTCATGATGCTGGCGCTCGATGATTCGCCCGCCCGGCACCGGCTGCGCGCCGATCGCCATGCGGCGGCGAACTTTCCCCGCGTCGTCGGAGCGGAAACCGTGCCCGCGAGGCCGATCGCACCGGCCGAGCGGCTGCGGATCGGCTATTTCTCGGCCGATTTCCACGATCATGCGACGATGCACCTGATGGCGCGCCTGTTCGAGCTGCACGATCGCGCCGGCTTCGAGGTCCACGCCTTCTCCTACGGACAGGCGTCGGACGATCCGATGCGACGGCGGCTGGTCGCCGCGGTCGAGCACTTCCACGACGTCCGGGCGCTCGACGACCGCGCGATCGTCGCGCTCGCCCGGCGCGTGGGGATCGACGTCGCGATCGACCTCAAGGGCTATACCGCCGACACGCGATCGGCCCTGTTCGCCTGGCGCGCCGCACCGGTGCAGATCGCCTATCTCGGCTATCCGGGGACGATGGGCGCGCCGTTCATCGACTATATCGTCGCCGACCGCACCGTCATCCCGCCCGATCAGCTCGCGCATTACAGCGAGGCGCCGATCTGGCTTCCCCACAGCTATCAGGTGAACGACGACCGGCGCCCGA
Organism: Rhizorhabdus histidinilytica; assembly: GCF_900167915.1. Classification (GTDB taxonomy): domain Bacteria; phylum Pseudomonadota; class Alphaproteobacteria; order Sphingomonadales; family Sphingomonadaceae; genus Rhizorhabdus; species Rhizorhabdus histidinilytica. Next base: position 88,015 of record NZ_FUYM01000011.1, read on the forward strand.
TCGCCGACCGGCCGCTCGGCCGCGCCGACGTCGGCCTGCCAGAACGGGGCTTCGTCTTCGCCAGCTTCAACGCCAGCTACAAGATCACGCCTGATCTGTTCGCGATCTGGATGCGCCTGCTCGATCGGGTCGAGGGCAGCGTGCTGTGGCTGCTCGACGACGACGCCGACGCCGCAGCGAACCTGCGCGGCCATGCGCGCCGGCACGGCATCGATCCCGCCCGGCTGGTGTTCGCCGCCAAGCTGCCGGTGGCCGAGCATCTGGCGCGGCAGCGGCTGGCGGACCTGTTCCTCGACAGCTTCGTCTGCAACGCCCACACCACGGCGAGCGACGCGCTATGGGCGGGGCTGCCGATCGTGACCCGGATCGGCGAGGGCTTCGCCGCGCGGGTCTGCGCCAGCCTGCTGCGCGCGGTCGGCCTGCCCGAGCTCGTCACCGACAGCGCCGCCGACTATGAGCGGCTCGCTTTGGCCCTCGCTACCGATCGCCCCGCGCTGGCGGCGATCCGCGCCCGGCTCGCCGCGCAGCGCACCACCGCGCCACTGTTCGACAGCACCGCCTTCGCCCGGCATATCGAGGCCGGCTATCGCGCCGCGCATGCCCGCCGGCTGGCGGGGTTGCCGCCGGCCCCGATCGAAATCGCTCCCTGAGATGGACGGGAAGGGCAACGGCGCTCGACAGCGGCCCCCGGGAACGGTTAGGGAACGGCGACGAGCATGACCGATACCGATCGCCTCCTGTCCGCCGGCCGCCGCGCCGAGGATGTCGACGCCGCGCTGCGGCCCCGGTCGCTCGACGAATTCGTCGGGCAGCAGGCGGCGCGCGACAATCTGCGCGTGTTCATCGAGGCGGCGCGCCAGCGCGGCGACGCGCTCGACCATGTGCTGTTCTTCGGGCCACCCGGCCTTGGCAAGACGACGCTCGCGCAGATCATCGCCAAGGAGATGGGGGCGGGGTTCCGCGCCACCTCCGGCCCGGTCATCGCCAAGTCGGGCGACCTCGCCGCGCTGCTCACCAACCTCGAGGACGGCGACGTCCTCTTCATCGACGAGATCCACCGCCTCCAGCCGCAGGTAGAGGAGGTGCTCTATCCGGCGATGGAGGATCGCGCGCTCGACCTGATGATCGGCGAGGGGCCGTCGGCGCGCAGCGTGCGGATCGACCTGCCGCGCTTCACCCTGGTGGGCGCGACGACGCGGCAGGGGCTGATCACCACGCCGCTGCGCGATCGCTTCGGCATCCCGATCCGCCTGCAATTCTACACGGTCGAGGAGCTGGAGCGCGTCGTCAGCCGCGCCGCCCGCCTGCTCGACCTGCCGATCGCTTCCGACGGGGCGATGGAGATCGCCCGGCGCGCGCGGGGCACGCCACGCATCGCCGGGCGGCTGCTGCGCCGGGTGCGCGACTTCGCCCATGTGCTGGGCGCCGACATCGTCGACGCCAAGGTCGCCGACCAGGCGCTCAACCGGCTGGAGGTCGACAATCTCGGCCTCGACGCGATGGACCGCCGCTACCTCCACATGATCGCCGACATCTACCGCGGCGGCCCGGTCGGGGTGGAGACGCTCGCCGCCGGCCTGTCCGAGCCGCGCGACACGATCGAGGACGTGATCGAGCCCTATCTGATCCAGCTCGGCCTGATCGCGCGCACCGCGCGGGGCCGCTGCCTCAACGGCCGCGGCTGGAAGCATCTCGGCCTCAACCCGCCGCCCGAGGCGGGCCAGGACGGCCTGTTCGACGGGGTATGACCGATGGGACGCCGGGATGACCCTCCCGCGCGTTGAATCGAAGAAAATCCCGTCAAAGGGGATTCATTTCGGCTCTCGATCGCCTAAACAAGCTTTGCATGCATGAAACGCCTTATTCCGGTCGCTTCGAGGACGGTGCGCACCTGTTCGCGCTGCGCGTCTATTTCGAGGATACGGATGCGGGCGGGGTCGTTTACCATGCAAGCTATCTGCGGTTCATGGAACGGGCGCGCAGCGACATGATGCGCGTCGCCGGGATCGACCAGCGCGGGACGATGGAACGGGGCGAAGGCAATTACGTCGTGACCGGCATGACGATCCGCTACCGGGCGCCCGCCCGGCTCGACGACGAGCTGATTATTGTCAGCCGGGTCGGGAATATGCGGGGGGCCCTGTGCGTCGTTCATCAGAGAGTCATGCGGGGCACCGAAACAGTGGCCGAGGCCGAAGTCTCGGTCGCGCTGGTCGGCCCGGATGGCCGGCCCAAGCGGCAGCCCCGCCACTGGATCGAGACGTTCGAGCGATTGAATGGGCGAACGATTGAAAGGGATGGATTGAACTGATGATGCAGGATCTGGCGGTCTCCGCATCGACATCGGCCCTGTCGCCGATCGCGTTGTTCCTGCAGGCGGACATCGTCGTGAAGGCGGTGATGATCGGCCTGTTGCTGGCTAGCATCTGGACCTGGACGATCATCGTCTCGGGCAGCATGGCGCTGGGCCGCGCGTTCCGGGCGAGCAGGGGCTTCGAGACCGATTTCTGGAAATCCGAAGACATCGACAAATTCTACGAAGGCCCCGGCCGGCAGGATATTCCCGCCGCCAAGGTCTTCTCGGCCGGGGTCGCGGAATGGCGCCGGTCGGTGCGCAACGGACAGCCGGTCGACCGTGACGGCACCCGTGCGCGGCTGGCCAATGCGATGGCGGCGGCGGCGGGGGCAGAGGTCGATCGCCTGTCCGACCGGCTCAACATCCTCGCCACGGTCGGCTCGGTCGCGCCGTTCGTCGGCCTGTTCGGCACGGTGTGGGGCATCATGCGCAGCTTCACCGACATCGCCGCCTCGCAAAACACCTCGCTCGGCGTCGTCGCGCCGGGCATCGCCGAGGCGCTGTTCGCTACCGCGCTGGGGCTGTTCGCGGCGATCCCGGCGGTGATCGCCTATAACCGGCTGCTCCACCGCGTCTCGAAGATCGAGGGGCAGCTCCATCGCTTCGGCGACGCGATCCACATGACGCTGAGCCGCGAGCTGGAGCGCGCCTGATGGGCATGGGCTCCGGTCCCGTCTCCGGCCGCGGCGCGCGCCGCGCGCCGATGGCGGACATCAACGTCACGCCGCTGGTCGACGTGATGCTGGTGCTGCTGATCATCTTCATGGTCACGGCGCCGCTGCTGCTGGCGGGCGTGCCCGTCGACCTGCCCGAAAGCTCGGCCGGCGCGCTCGACCAGGACAAGAAGCCGATCCAGCTGTCGATCGACAAGGACGGCCATGTCTTCATCGACGATCGCGAGATCCAGATCTCGGCGATGGCCGACCAGTTCGCCCAGATCGCCAGCACCGCGGGCAAGGGCAAGGACAGTCCGCAGATCTTCCTGCGCGCCGACCGGGCGCTCGACTATGGCCGGGTGATGGCGGTGATGGGCGCGCTCAACCATGCCGGGCTCAACCGGGTCGCGCTCGTGACCCTGGGCGAGGATGGCGCCGCGCCGGCCGCGACCGGCGGCCGGATCGACGGGGACGAGGTTCCCGAGCCGGCGGTGCCGTGATGGACCGGGCGGAAGGCGCCGGACTGGGGATATCGATCGCGGGGCATGTCGCCCTGCTCGTGATCCTGTCGCTCAACCTGATGAGCGTGCGCAAGCTGCCCAAGCTGAGCGAGCCGATGGACGTGATGCTCGTCGACAAGGTCGGCCTGACCTCGGCCGCGCCCGAGGTGTCGAAGGAAGCGCCGCAGGCGGCCGAGGCGCCCGAGGTCGCGCCGACCGTCGAGGAAGCGCCGCCCGAGCCGACACCGGAGCCGCCGAAGCCGCAACCAGCGCCGCCCAAGCCCGCGCCGACCCCGAAGCCCGCGCCCAAGCCGACGCCGCAGAAACCGGCGCCGAATCCTGCGCCGGAGAAGGCGGCGGAGAAGCCCACGCCCGCGCCGGCCAAGCCGAAGCCCAAGGCGACTTCGCTGGGCAGCGATTTCCTGAAGGGCATCCCGGTGGCGAAGTCGACCGGCAAGGCCGCCGCGCCGCGTGCCGCCGCGATCAGCCCGATCGCGATGAACGGCCTGGTCGCGCTGATCGCCAGTCAGGTGAAGCCCTGCTACACCATCCCGGCCGGCGGTACCGACACGACCAGCATCATCAGCCGCATCCGGCTGCGCCTGAAGAAGGACGGATCGATCGCGGCGGCGCCAGAGGTGATCGGCAATCTCGGCGTCACCCCCGCCAACCAGCCCTATGTGCGGCAGATGAACGAGGCGGCGACCCGCGCGCTCCAGCGTTGCGCGCCGTACAAGCTGCCGCCCGAGCTGTTCGACGCCTGGCAGGACCTGATCTTCACCTTCCGTCCGGCGCAGATGAGCTGAGCCCGTGAATTTGACTTGTACCCCCGATTTCGGGTCTACATCCCGGAACGGGGCAGAGGAGACGAGAATGCGTTTTCGCCTTGCCCTGTCGCTGTTGAGCCTGGCCCTGTTCGCCGCGCCCGCCGCGGCGCAGCTCGAAGTCGACATCACCGGCGGCATCGCCCAGCCGATGCCGATCGCCATCCCCGGCATGCCGACCCCGGCAGTCGCCAACACGCCCGCCGGCGACACCGCCGCGCTCGGCCAGCGGGTTGCCGACGTCGTCACCAACGACCTCAAGAACAGCGGCCTGTTCAGCCCGCTGCCCAAGAGCGCGTTGCAGACCGTCACCCATCCGCAGGTGACCGCGCCCGATTACATGTTCTGGACGCAGAGCGGGGCGCAGGCGCTGATCCAGGGTTTCGTCCAGGCCAATGGCGACGGATCGTTGACCGTCGGCTGCTATCTCTACGACGTGCTGGCACGGACCGAGCTGACCCGCCAGGGCTTCGTCGTCCAGCCGGCGCAATGGCGTCGTGCCGCGCACAAATGCGCCGATCTGGTCTACACCCGCCTGACCGGCGAAGGGCCTTATTTCGACAGCCGCGTGGTCTATGTCTCCGAGACGGGCCCCAAGACAAACCGCATCAAGCGGCTGGCGATCATGGACCAGGACGGCGCCAACCACCGCTTCCTGACCAACGGCCAGACGATCGTACTGACGCCGCGCTTCGCGCCGAACCAGCAGACGATCACCTATATGTCCTACACCAACAACCGCGCACGGGTGTATGTGTACGACATCGGATCGGGCACCCAGCGGCTCGTCGTCGACCAGCCGAACATGACCTTCGCTCCGCGCTTCTCGCCCGATGGCCGCTACATCGTCTTCTCGATGGCGATCGGCGGCAACACGGACATCTACCGCGTGTCCTCGAGCGGCGGCACGCCGCAGCGGTTGACCACTTCGCCCGGCATCGACACCGGCGCCAGCTATTCGCCCGACGGATCGAAGATCGTGTTCGAAAGCGACCGGTCGGGCACGCAGCAGCTCTACGTGATGAACGCCGACGGCTCGAACCAGAACCGCATCAGCTTCGGGTCGGGCCGCTACGGCAGCGCCGCCTGGAGCCCGCGCGGTGATCTGATCGCGTTCACCAGGATCGGCGGCGGCTTCAACGTCGGTATCATGAACATCGACGGATCGGGCGAGAAGATCCTCACCAACGGCTGGCAGGACGAGGGGCCAAGCTGGTCCCCCAACGGCCGGGTGATCATGTTCTTCCGGACGGCGCAGGGTTCGGGCAAGGCCGATCTCTGGTCGGTCGACCTGACCGGGGTCAACGAGCGGCCGGTGCCGACGCCGCTCGACGGGTCGGATCCGGCATGGGGCCCGCTGCTGCCCTGACGGTTTTCCGGGAGCCTTTGGGAATAAAACACGTTATTGATCCGTAATCAGTTGGAAGGAGATTTGATGATGGCGCGTACGACGATGAAGATCGCGCTGGTCTCGGCGCTGGCGCTGAGCATCAGCGCTTGTGCCAAGAAGAAGCCGGAGGAGCTGCCGCCCCCGCCGGCCACCACCGCCCCGGCGCCCGCGCCGGAAGCGCCGCTGCCGCCGCCGTCGACCGGTCCGGTCCCCGGCTCGCGCGCCGATTTCCTTTCGCAGGCCGGCACCGACACCATCCACTTCGCCACCGACGCCTATGACGTCGATGCGGAAGATCAGGAGATCCTCACCAAACAGGCGGCCTGGCTGGCCAAATATCCGAACGTCGCGGTGACGGTCGAGGGCCATTGCGACGAGCGCGGCACCCGCGAGTACAACCTCGCCCTCGGCGAGCGGCGCGCCAATGCCGCGAAGAACTTCCTGGTCAGCGCGGGCGTCTCCGCCTCGCGCATCTCGGTGATCAGCTATGGCAAGGAACGCCCGGTCGCGACCGGTTCGGACGAGGGCGCCTGGGCGCAGAACCGCCGCGCCGTGACGGTCGTCCCCAACTAAGACGCCACGCGGAACAGCCAAAAGGATGGGGCCGTCGGCACGATGCCGGCGGCCCTTTTCTTTGCTGCGCGCGCCGGCGTTGCCGATGCCGGTGATTTGATATAAATATGATATCATATTTATAGGAGGAGAGTGGAATGGACGAATCCTCTTTCGCCGAACTGCAGGCGAGCCGCGAGCGACCCGCCGCCACCGCCAGCGGCTGGTTCATGCTGCTCGTCGCGCTGGTCCTGCTCGGCATCGCGATCGTCACCATCGTCGGCCTGATCGCGAACGAGGGGCCACTGTCGATGCTGCCGGTCGCGATCCTCGCGATGCTCGGCTTCGTCCTCTCGATCAGCGGCTTCTACATCCTCCAGCCCAACCAGGCGGCGGCGATCCTGCTGTTCGGCGCCTATCGCGGCACCGATCGCGCGACCGGGCTGCGCTGGGTCTGGCCGTGGATGTCGCGGCGGCTGATCTCGGTCCGCGCCAACAACGTCGTGTCGGAAGCGCTGAAGGTGAACGACCGGCGCGGCAACCCGATCGAGATCGCGGCGCAGGTCGTCTGGCGCGTGTCGGACACCGCCCAGGCGCTGTTCGACATCGACGATTATCGCGACTTCGTGATCGTCCAGATCGAGGCAGCGGTGCGCACCATCGGATCGGCCTATGCCTATGACGACATGGGGCCCGAGGAGATCACCCTGCGTGGCCATCATGAGGAGGTGAACGCCGCGCTCAAGACCGAGCTCAAGGCCCGGCTCGCGGTGGCGGGGCTGACCGTCGACGAATGCGGGCTGACCCACCTCGCCTATGCGCCCGAGATCGCCGGCGCGATGCTTCGCCGCCAGCAGGCCGAGGCGGTGGTCGCCGCGCGCCAGACGCTGGTCAGCGGCGCGGTGTCTATGGTCGAGCTGGCGCTCGAACAGCTGTCGACGCGCGGCGTCGTCGAGCTCGACGACGAACGTCGGGCGGCGATGGTGTCCAACCTGATGGTGGTGCTGTGCGGCGAGCGCGACACCCAGCCGATCGTCAACGCCGGCACGCTCTACCAATAGGCGGGCCATGCCGGCGAAGAAGGCCTATCCGTTGCGCATCGACCAGCCGTTGTTCGACGCGATCGAACGCGCGGCGGCGGCCGACCTGCGCAGCGTCAATGCCGAGATCGAATGCCTGCTGCGCGAGGCGCTCGCCCGGCGCGGGGTCAGGCTCGCTCCGGCCGAGAAGCGCCCGCGCGGGCGGCCGGCGGTGGGGAAGGATTAGCGGACGACCCTTTCTTCTTCGTCATTCCCGCGATGGCGGGAATCTACCGGCGGACGAACTCCGAACCGACAGAGGCTCGACCAGGCGGCCTGATGGATTCCCGCCTTCGCGGGAATGACGGAAGATGAGGTGTCGCTCATCCGCCCGTTCCTTCAATCCTCCAGCGACAGCAGATGATCCCGCAACGCGCGGGCGTCGTGGAGCGCGTTGTGGGGCACCTGGCTGTTGCGCGCTGTCGAGAAGCCGGGGGTGCGGTGGAACTCGAAGCGCATGTGGCGGACGTCGACGATCTCGGTTTCGCCGACCAGCAGCAGCCGGCAGAAGAGGGCGATGTCCTCAGGCCAGTCGGCGACGATCGTCACGTCGGGATCGTTGCCGAGATAGGCCGCCACGTCGTGCGCCGCCGCCACCCGGTCGAGCCGGTTGAGCAGGTTGCGGGGCACCATGTCGAGATAGGGGACGACATGCTTCTCGACCCAGGGATGATAGGGGCCCTCGTTCGGGATCACGACATAATAGTCCTGGTCGCCATGCTCGGGCACCAGCGCAAGGCTGAGCAGGTCGCCGCCGAACCCGTTGAACTCGGTATCGAGGAAGTAGCGCATTCGGGCTCCCATCGTCATTCCGGCGAAAGCCGGAATCTCCCTGCCTTCCGCCTGTCGCACGAAGGGAAGGGAGATCCCAGCTTTCGCTGGGATGACGTCCTAAAATCTATCCCAGCGCCTCGTCGAGCAGCCGTGCGAGGCGGAGGCCGCCGCGCGCGATCTGGTGGCGCATCACCGGCACGAGGGCGGCGATCGTCGCGTTGGTCAGCACCGGCCGGGTCGCGGGGACCGGCGCGCAGGCGTCGCCGAGCAGGGCGGCATAGGCCTCGTGCGCGACCTGCCAGTTCTCGCGGCTCCAGTCCTCGACCGAGCCCGCCGCCTCGGTCGTGCGATCGGCCGGCGGCACTTCGGCGAGGATACCGCCCGGCCCGGCCGGCGGGGTCGATATCGCCCGGTCGGCGAGCAGCCCGTCCCAGATGCTGTGGAGGTTGGTGTTGGGGCGGAAGCCGTAATCGGCCTTCATGTCGTTGCCGCCGCGATCGTGGCGGTCGCCGGCGTGGAGCGGCTGGTGCAGGTCGCCCATGAAATGGACGAGGAAGACCAGCGCCTCGACCCGCACGCGCTGCGGCTGGCTCCTGTCCTTGAGCAGGCGGAACTGGCGCTCGATCTGGCGCGACACGCAATGGCCGTCGGGGCAGTTGGCCTTGATGTCGAACGGCCGGCACACGTCCACATTCTGATAGTGCCAGCTATAGGCATAGCTGTAGCGGTCCTTGAGCGTCTTGACGCAGTCGGCCCAGACCGACGCCTGCTCGATCGTGCGCGCCGGACAGGTCGGGGTCTCGAGCAGGTCGCTGCGCGCGAGCAGGCGGCGGATCGCCTGCCGCGTGTCGGGCCGGACCGATTGCATCGCGATCGTCGCGACCGTCTCATGCCCATATTCCCACCAGGCATGGGCAGGGCTGGCGAGCCCCAGCAGGGCCGCCAGCAGGATCAGCCATCGCCACATCAATCGTCCCCGTACATCGCCACGATGTGCGGCTGGTCGGCGCGGGCGAGACCGCGGTACATGCCCTGGCTGTTGAAGCACCATCCGCCGCGGCCCTGGGCATCGACGCTGATCAGTCCGCCGATGCCGCCCAGCGCGCCGATCTCGCCGATCACGCCCGCGCCCGCCTCGCCGATCGACTGGCCCGCGAGGCGCACCCGCGCCGACAGTTCGTGCGCCGCGCCCACCCGGATGAAATGCTCGCCCGATCCGGTGCAGGAGGTGGCGGCGCCGGCGTCCTCGGCCCAGGTGCCCGCGCCGATTACCGGCGAATCGCCGATCCGGTTCCAGCGCTTGCCGGTCAGCCCGCCGGTCGAGGTGGCGGCGGCGAGCCGGCCCTTGTCGTCGCGCGCGACCGCGCCGACCGTGCCATATTTGAGGTCCGCGTCGAACGTTCCGCCCGCGCGCAGCTCCTCATATTGGCGCCAGCGTTCGTCGGTGTGGAACCAGGCCGGGGCGACCTGCTCGATGTCGTGCTCGGCGCCGAAGCGGTCGGCGCCCGATGCCGTCAGCATCACGTGCGGGCTCTGCTCCATCACCGCGCGGGCGAGCGTCACCGGGTTGCGCGCCTTGGTTACCGCGCTGACCGCGCCCGCCTCGCGCGTGGCGCCGTCCATGATCGCGGCGTCGAGCTCGTTGATCCCGTCGGCGCTGAACACCGCGCCGCGGCCGGCGTTGAAATAGGGGTCGTCCTCCAGCACGCGCACCGCGGCCTCGACCGCGTCGACGGCGGTGCCGCCGCCCGCGAGGATCGTCGCGCCGGCGTCGAGCGCGGCGGTCAGCACCGTCGTGGCGTGCGCCTCGGCGTCGCTGCCGAGCAGCAGGCGGCGGAGCTGGCCTGCGCCGCCGTGGATGACGAGCGTCCAGCCTTCGGCCGGGCCGCTCCAATAGGATGTGAGGGAGCGTAGTTCGGTCACGTCTGATCACCTGAGCAGGAGGGGCGCCCCGCGGGACGCCCGCAATGTCGAATGGATCCAGCCGTCCCGGCTGCGGAGCGATGCTCCGCGAGGATGCCGGCGGGGGCCGGCGTGACGGCTGTTCCAATGGATGGAATCAGCCTATACGGGCGCCGAGGCTTTTCAAAGAACGGAATACCATGTCCATCCGCCCGTGGCGCGACATCCAGCGCCGTCAGTCGCGCCAGATCATGGTCGGCAACGTCGCCGTCGGCGGCGGCGCGCCGGTCACCGTCCAGACGATGACCAACACCCCGACCGAGGACGCCAGGGCGACGATCGACCAGATCCGCCGCTGCGAGGATGCGGGCGCCGACATCATCCGCGTCTCATGTCCCGACGAAGCGTCGACCGCCGCGCTGAAGCAGATCGTCCGCGCCGCAAAGGTGCCGATCGTCGCCGACATCCATTTCCACTATAAGCGCGCGCTCGAGGCGGCCGATGCGGGCGCCGCCTGTCTGCGCATCAACCCCGGCAACATCGGCTCGGCCGAACGCGTGGCCGAGGTCGTTCGCGCCGCCAAGGCCAACGGCTGCTCGATGCGGATCGGCGTCAACGCCGGCAGCCTCGAGAAGGACCTGCTGGAGAAATATGGCGAGCCCTGCCCCGAGGCGCTGGTCGAAAGCGCGCTCGACCATATCAAGCTGCTCCAGGACCATGATTTCCACGAGTACAAGGTCGCGGTGAAGGCGTCGGACGTGTTCCTCGCCGTGTCGGCCTATATGGGGCTGGCCGAGGCGGTCGACTGCCCGCTCCACCTGGGTATCACCGAGGCGGGCGGGCTGATCGGCGGCACCGTCAAGTCGGCGATCGGCATCGGTAACCTGCTCTGGGCCGGGATCGGCGACACGATCCGCGTCTCGCTGTCGGCCGAACCCGAGGAGGAGGTCCGCGTCGGCTTCGAGATATTGAAGGCGCTCGGTATCCGTAATCGCGGCGTCCGCGTCGTTTCCTGCCCGTCCTGCGCGCGCCAAGGCTTCGACGTGATCCGCACCGTCCAGACGCTCGAGGAACGGCTCCAGCATATCCGCGTGCCGTTGTCGCTGTCGGTGCTCGGCTGCGTCGTCAACGGCCCCGGCGAGGCGCGCGAGACCGACATCGGCCTGACCGGCGGCGGCGCCGGCAAGCATATGGTCTATCTGTCGGGTGTCACCGACCACACCGTGCAGGGCGCCGACATGGTCGACCATATCGTCCGGCTGGTCGAGGCGAAGGCCGCCGAGATCGAGGCAGCCGAGGCGGCACAGGCGCAAGCGGCCGAATGACGCCAGTCCGTCGCCCCGGCCGAGGCCGGGGCCGTCCCGCCCGATGAGCAGGCAGGCCTCCCCGGCGATCGCCTTCGCGGTCGCCTGCCTCGGCATCGCCGTCTTTTCGTCGATGGACGCGGTGGTGAAGGCGCTCGCGCTCGCGATCGGCACCTATGACACGCTGCTCTGGCGCGGTTTCGCCGGAATCGGCTTCGGCGCGATTCCCTGGCTGTGGTCGCGCCCTGTCCGTCCATCGCGCGCGGCGATGCGGCTGCACGTCGAGCGCGGGGCGGTGTCGGCGGTGATGGCGATGCTGTTCTTCTGGGGGCTCGCGCGCACGCCGATGGCACAGGCGATCGCGCTGACCTTCATCGCTCCGCTGATCGCGCAGGGGCTGGCGGTGCTGCTGCTCAAGGAACGGATGAAGCGCGGCGCGCTGCTCGGCTCGGCGATGGGGTTCGGTGGCGTGCTCGTCATCCTCTGGGGGCAGGCGCATGCCGCGATGGGGCCCGATGCCCTGCTCGGCGCGCTGGCGGTGCTGCTGTCGGCGGTCGCCTACGCCTACAACATCATCCTGATGCGGCGGCAGGCGCAGGTCGCCGATCCCTATGAGGTCGCTTTCTTCCAGAGCGTGTTCATGGCGCTGTGCCTCGCCCTCGCCATGCCCTGGTTCGCGCATCTGCCGCCGGCCGGCGACGTTCCGCTGATCCTGTTCGCGGCGTTGCTCGCGACGGTCTCGCTGGTGCTTCTGAGCTGGGCCTATGCGCGCGCCGAGGCGAGCTATCTCGCCCCCGTCGAGTTCACCGCCTTCATCTGGGCCAGCCTGTGGGGCTTTGTCTTCTTCGAGGAGAAGGTGGGGCTGGCGACCCTGGCGGGGGCGGCGCTGATCGTCGCCGGCTGCCTGATAGCGGCCCGGGCACCCAATATGGAAAGAGACGTGATCCCATGACCGACCCCATCGTCCGCCGCGCCCGCCCCGGCGACGAGCACGACATCCTCCGCCTGATCCACGCGCTTGCCGTCTATGAGCGCGCGCCCGATGCCGTCGAGGCGACTCCCGAGGGGCTCGCGGCGTTGCTGTTCGGGGACGGGGCGAAGGTGTTCGCCCATGTCGCCGAACAGGGCGGCCGGGTGGTCGGCATCGCTGTGTGGTTCTTCAACTTCTCGACCTGGACGGGCCGTCACGGCCTCTATCTGGAGGACCTGTTCGTCGATCCCGACGCGCGGGGCGGCGGCGTCGCCCGCGCGCTATTCCAGGCGCTGGGCCGCGAGGCTGAGGCGCACGACTGCGCGCGGATCGACTGGGGCGTGCTCGACTGGAACGAACTGGCCAAGGGCTTCTACCGCCGACTGGGCGGCCGTCACATGGAGGGTTGGGAGCCCTGGCGGCTCGACGGCGACGCACTGGCCGCGCTGAAGGAGTAGGGCTTCGGCCTTCCCTTCATGACGGGCAGAGTGTCGGCGCCCCCGCTTACCCGCCGCCGAGCACGTTGATCGTGAAGGCGAGCACGCCGATGTTGAAGATGAAGGCGGCGAAGCAGTGGAGGATCACCACGCGCCGGATCGCCCGTCCGCCGATCTCGACGTCGGAAGTCTGGAAGGTCATGCCCAGCGTGAAGGCGAAATAGATGAAGTCCCAATAATCGGGCTCGTCCTCGCTGGGGAAGCCGAGGCCGCCCGCGTCGCCGCCTTTCGCGTCGCGGCTGTAGAAGAGATGCGCGTAATGCAGCGCATAGACCATGTTGCTGAACAGCCAGGCGACCAGCAGCGTGCCGATGATCAGCCCGACGATACCGGGGTTCGCCGCGCCGCGCGCCGACAGCTCCTCCGCGATCGCGACCAGGATCACGCTGCACACCGTTCCGGTGATCGCGAGCAGGGTGACGCGGTTGGCGTCGTTGCGCTCGGCGGACTCGCGCATCGCATCGGGCGCGCGGCCGAGCAGAGGGAGGCAGGACAGCAGGAAGACGATCGCGCCGATGTCGAAGCCGATCATCGCCGCGCGGGTCCAGCCCATCGAGCGGAAGGCGACGAGGAAACCGATGATGCCCAGCGCCAGGAAGGCGAGGAAGCGCGGCGGCGCGAGACGGTGGCCGAGATCGAGCGGGGCTGCCATGGCCCCCGTCTAGCTTAAGCGGGATCGCCCCGCTATGGCCCGCCGCATGGCTTGGATATGGTTGATCGTCGGTGGTTGCTTCGAAGTGGGCTTCACCACCTGCCTGCGCTTCGTCGACGGGTTCCGCAACATTCCCTGGACACTGGGCTTCCTCGCCTCGGTGACGCTGTCGATGGGCCTGCTCGAGGTCGCGAGCCGGTCGATCCCGATGGGTACCGCCTATGCCGTCTGGGGCGGGATCGGCGCGATCGGGACGGTGATCGTCGGCATGGCCTGGTTCGGCGAACCGGCGACGCCGCTGCGCATCGTCCTTATCTTCGCGATCGTCGCCTGCATCGCGGGGCTCAAGCTGACCGCGCATTGAGGCGGCCGGGCCGCGAAGCTCAGAGGCCGGTCCCGAAGCGAAGCCGCGCGCGGATGCCGAAGACGCGCGGTTCGCCGGCGATCTGCGCGGCGGCGCCCCGTACCGGCGGGCCGGCATGGCGGGCGCCCAGCAGGTTGGCAGCGAGCGCCTCGACCTCGAAACCATCGGAAAAGGCGTAGCCGAGCTGCGCGTTGACCAGCGTGGCCGCACCCAGGCCGCCGCCGTCGCGGCCGAGGCTCATCGCCGACTGATAGGCGAGGCTGGGAATGAAGGCGATCCGCCCTGCGCCGGCCGGGATCAGCACCACCGCGCCGAACGAGGCCGACCGGTCGGACGAGAGCCGGAATTTCCGGCCGTCGCGAACACGGTTCTTGAGCCGGCCCTCGCGATAGGCGGCGGCGACGAACAGGCTGACATGCTCGTTCGCCGTCCAGCGTGCCATGCTTTCCACGCCATAGGTCTTGGCCTTGCCCGCGCTGGCCGTCATCAGCCGGCCGTTCTGACGCAGGCTGGTCTCCAGGTTGCGGAACTTGTTGTAGGAGAAGCCCGCCTGGATCGTGATCGGGTCGGCGAGGGTGCCGCGCAACCCCACCTCATAGTCATCGGTCTGCCTGCCCGGCAGGCGGCTGAAGCGCGGCGCATCGCGCAGCAGCAGCGATGGCGACGGCGCATCGGTGCTGCTGCGTGCGAAGCTGATCAGCCTTTCCCCGTCGGGGGCCGGCCCGAGCGCGCGGACGCGGGCGACATCGGTGCGATGGGGGCGGGGTTCGCCGATCAGCCGGCCGACGCTGAATGGCCGGTTGCGCAGGCCGATCCAGCCGGCCGGCGCATCGGCGACGGCGAGCGGCTGGGCAATGGCCGGTTCGGGCAGCATGGCGAGGCCGAGCGTCGCCAGTCCGATGAGCGGTCGCATGGTCTTCCCCCTGTCCCCGTGGTTTTAGCCGCGAGCGATGACCGCGCGATGGCGCCCGCGAGTCGGAGGCGGGTCATCCGGGCGTCAGAAATATTGCCGTGCGCGGGGCGGGGGCCGTGTCCCGAATCACGCGCCAGCGCCCGAACGCCATGCTATGCTCGGCGCAAGACGAGATGGCCGGTGCTGTGATCGAGATGACAGCGGCGGGCGTTTCCGGACGTTAAGGCTGGCCGCCGACGATTTCGTCTTGCCTGGGGCAACCGGGCGCTCTCCCGTCCCGTATAGGAGATGGGGACGGGGGGCATGACAGGGGTATGCTATGTTGCGAGAGTCGATGCGTCTTGCCGTGATGGCCGTGCTGGCGGCGGGGATGGTTCTGCCGGCCGTGGCGCAGGCGGCCGACGCCCCGGCGATCAAGGCCTATAAGCGCGATCCGTTGCCGATCTACGACGATGCGGGGACCAAGCTGCGGGACGTGCCGGTCGCGTCGATGCCGGCGGCCGGATCGGCGGGGGCGCAGGTGGTCGGCGCCAAGGCCGGCTTCGTCGGCGTGCGGCTCGACGGCAAGCTCGCCTGGCTGCGCCTGTCGACGGTCGACTATGTCGGCGATCTCGCGGCGATCAAGTGCGACGCCAATGCGATGAGCTTCGCCAAAATGGAAGAGGAAGGTTTGCAGCAGTCGCTGGGGCTCGGCTGCGGCGGGGGCAAGTAGCGAAGGGAGATCGGGGGGCACAACAGGAGGGTTTTTCAGATGCGACACAGCATGATCCTGGCGGCCGTGGCGATTGCGCTCGGCACCGCCCCTACGATCGACGCCGCCCCCAAGAAGAAGCGCGCCGCCGCGCCCGCCAAGGTCGCGGCCGCCCCGGCCGAACCGGTGGTGGCTTCGCTCCCCGACGCGCCCTATGTCCCGCTCACCGGCTGCCCGGTGCCGCCGGCCGGATCGCTGGCCGCGGTGAAAAAGGTCGACAAGAAGGCGCGCGGCAAATTCTCGATCGACAAGGCACCGTTCATCTCGACCCTCGACGCTGGCGACCTATGCGTCTCCGGCAACAAGATGCGCAGCGGGGCGGGCGACACCGCCGGATCCATGGGCCTGTCGGCGCAGGTGATGAACACCCGCTCGGCACGGATGGACCTGGTCGACATCCCCGCCTTCGAGCGCGAGCTGCGGCCGGTGCTCGAGGCCTTTGGCAAGGCCTGGCCCTATGCCCCGCTCGAACGCACGCCCAAGCTGCTGTTCCGCGCCGACGAGGCCTATCAGGCGCAGGCGCTGCCCGACAACACGATTGTCGTGTCGATGGGGCTGCTGGAGGCGGCGCAGTCCGATTCGGAGGTGCTGTTCGTCCTCGCCCACGAATATTCGCACCTGCTGCTCGGGCATTTCGCCAAGGCGGAGACGATCGCCGGCGCGCGCGGCGCGACCCAGGCGGTGTCGGTCGCGTGGAGCGCGGGCAGCGCCTTCACCGCGATGAAGCGGAGCGGCGGCAACGTCTCGCTGGCGACGATGCAGAGCGGGATGGACGCGGGCGCCCGCCGCGCAGCGCCGGTGGCCGAGGCGCTGCGCTTCGCGGTCGACGACATCTTCGCGACCTCGTGGAACCGCGACCAGGAGAATGAGGCCGACGCGCTGGCGGTCGACCTGCTGATCCGCAGCAACATGACGATCGACAGCTACGCCAATGTGTTCGAGCGGCTCCAGAAGGCGTTCGAGGCGCAGAAGGCCTCCTACGACAAGCGCAAGGCCGCGGCCGACGCGGCGCAGGCCAGCATGGGCGAGGCGATGAAGGGCTTCGCCACCAGCAATGTGGCGGGCTTCGCCGCGACTGGCGGGGCGGGCATGCAGGGCTTCGGGTCGGGCCTGCTCAAGACGGCGGGCGGGGCGCTGGTCTCCAACCTCGGCAACATCACCCGCTCGATGGGCGGCGACACCCATCTTCCGCCCGAGGAGCGGCGCAAGGGTCTGGCCGCCTATTTCCAGGCCGGCTATCCGACCGCCGATCCGCCGATCGACACCGGCGCGCTGATCGGCCGGATCAAGGGCAAGCCCGAATTCGCCCGCACGGTGGCGATGCGCAACGCCTATATGAAGGCGCGGGCCAGCTATTTCGCGCAGGACTATGCGGGCGCTTCGGCCCAGCTCCGCGCGCTCGGCGCCGGCAGCCGCACCGCGCCGACCTTCGTCAACTATGTCGCCGGGCTCGCCGCGCGCGACCAGGGCAATGTCGCGCAGGCAGGGAGCTTCTTCCAGGCGGCGCGCACCGGCAGCGGAGTCCAGAACCTCCAGCTCTACGAAAGCTATACCGAGATGGAGATCGGCGCGGGCGACATGAGCGACAGCAACGCCCTGATCGCCGAGGGCAAGGCGCGCTTCAAGGACCCCGACCATTTCAAGAGCATCGAGATCAAGCGCGACATCGCAGCCGGCGACATGGCGGGCGCGCAGCTCGTCTACAATGCCTGCATGGCCGTGAAGGGCCGCGACTATATCACCGAACGCTGCAAGGCGGCGATGCCGCAGGCCGCGCAGCAGCCGTCTAACCCGCTCGGCTTCAAGCTGCCCTTCGGCGGATGAGGACGATGCCACCGGGCCGGGCAGGCGGCCTGCTCACCGCGCTGGCGCTTGTGCTCGCGGCGCCGCTGTCCGCAGCGGAGCCGGACGCCGACACGCGGCTGGCCCGGATCGAGGCGGGGATCGGCGCCGCCACCGCCGCGCGGCGATGGGACGAGGCGATCGCGCTCGGCCGCGAGGCGCTGGCGATCGAGGAGGCGGCGAAGGGCGCCGACCATCCCGAGGTGGGCGGCACGCTGTCGCTGATCGCCGGCTGGCTGGTGCGGCAGGGCAAGCCGGCCGAGGCGACCCCGCTCTACCGCCGCGCGCTCGCCATCTTCGCCGCGAAGCTGGGTCCCGACGACCGGCTGAGCGAGCAGGCCGCTTCCAACCTTGCCGCCAATCTCCAGGCGCTCGGCAGTTATGACGAAGCGGAGGGCCTTTATCGCGCGGCGCTCGGGCGGGCGCGGGCGAAGGCAGGGGAGGAGGGGCGGGCCACCGCGCTCGCCTATAACAATCTCGCTTATGCGCTCGGCCGGCAGGGGCGCTTCACCGAGGCGCGCGATCTCTACGCCAGGGCGCTCGGCATCGCGCAGCGCTGGGAGCCCGAGGATCTCGACCTCGCGCTCATCGAGGGCAATGTCGCGTCCAATCTCGACGCACTCGGCCGGCCGATCGAGGCGGAGCCGCTCTACCGCCAGTCGCTCGCGGTGCGCATCGCGGAGCTGGGCCCCGACGATCCGGCGGTCGCCACCAGCTACAACAATCTCGGCTTCAACCTCGACGGGCAGGGGCGCCATGCCGACGCCGCCCCGGCCTATCGGCGCGCGCTCGATATCCGCACCGCGATCGACCCCGACGGGCTCGCCGCCGCGACCGGCTACAACAATGCCGCGCACAATCTGAACCGGCAGGGCGACTATGCCGGCGCCGCGCCGCTCTATGCCCGTGCGCTCGCCATCTGGCAGCGGACCTATGGGACCGATCATCCGGTGACGGCGATCGGCCTGTCCAACGTCGCGGTCAACCTGGAGCGGCAGGGCAAGGCCGCCGAGGCGCAGCCGTTGTTCGAACAGGCGTTGGCGATCCGGCTCAGGACGCTGCGCGCCGGTCATCCCGACATCGCGACGGCGCGGCTGCGGCTCGGCCATGTGCTGGCGGCGCAGGGCCGCTTCGACGCCGCCTTGCCCTATTATGAGCAAGGCGTGGCGGCACGCCGCGCGGCGTTCGGCGCCGACCATCCCGCGCTGGCCGAGGCGCTGGCGGATCTCGCCGATCTCTACCTGTCGCTTGGCCGCCCGGCCGATGCGGTGAAGGCGGCACGCGAGGCCGCGGAGATCGTCCGCCGCCGCCGCGCGGGGCGGATCGGCGACGCGCGCGACAGCGACGGGGCGCAGCAGGCGATTGCGCGCGCCGAGGCCGGCGACGCCAGCCGCTTCGATCCGCTGGCCGGCGCCTTCGCCACGCTGATCCGCGCGAACTGGGCCGAGGCGGCCCGCTCGCCCGGCCAGGCGGCGGCGCTCCGGGCCGAGGCCTTCCTCGCCGCGCAGGACCTGTCGGTCTCGGCGGCCGCGCGCAGCATGGCGCGCACCGCCGCCCGCACCGCCGCCGGGGAGGGGCCGCTCGGCGCGCTGGTCCGGCGCCAGCAGGACCTGTCCGACCGAGCCGCCGAACTCGACGCGCGGCTGCTCCGCCAGCTCATCGCCGGCGACGGTGCGCGCATCGCCCAGACCCGCGACCTGATCGCCGCCAATGCGCGCGACCTGGCCGAGGCCGATCGCCGCCTGGCACAGGACTTTCCCAGCTATGCGCGGCTGATCGGCGCGCAGAGCGTCGCACTCGGCGAGGCGCGCGGGCGCCTCGGCGCGGCGGACGGCCTGTTGTTGATCGTTGCGGCCGGGGATGATCTCTACAGCTTCGCGCTGGGCCCTGGCGACGTTCGCTGGTCGCGCCATGGCGGGGCGGCGGTGGTCGCGGAGACGGTCCGCCGGCTGCGCTGCCAGGTCGATCCCAAGGGCTGCGGCGACGCCGCGCCGGGCTGGCCGCCGTTCGACCGCACGGCGGCGTTCGGCCTCTATCGCGACCTGATCGCCCCGGTCGAACCGGCGCTGGCCGGCAGTCGCGGCCTGTTCGTGGTGACCGGCGGGGCGCTCGCCGAGCTGCCGCTCGGCCTGCTGCCGACGGCGCCACCGGCCACGGGGAGCGCGGACGCGGCGGCGCTGCGCGACACGCCGTGGCTGGCCGACCGTTATGCGCTGACCGTGCTGCCGGCGGTGTCGGTGCTGCGCGCGGCGCCCGTGACCCCGGTGGCGGCGACCGCAGGCGGGCAGGTCCAGTTCGTCGGCTATGGCGCGCCCGCCTTCGTCGGGCCGGCGGGCGAGGGGCGGAACATCGATGATTTCCTGCGCATTCCGCAGCCGGTCGATCGAGCGGGCCAGGGGCTGGCCGATCCTTCCGCGCTGCGCGAGCTGAGCCCGCTGCCGGGCACCGAGGTCGAGCTCAAGGCGATGGCCGCGACGCTCAGCGCGACCCCCGAGCTGCTGCACCTCGGCACCGCCGCGACCGAGGGGTCGGTGCGCCGCGACCAGGCGGTCGGCAGCGCGCGGATCATCGCCTTCGCGACCCATGGCATATTGCCGGGCGAGATCGGCGGCCTGCGCGAGCCTGGCCTCGCCTTCACCCCGCCCGAGACCGGATCGCCCGAGGACGACGGCCTGCTCGCGGCGTCGGAGGTGACGGGCATGCATCTGTCGGCCGACTGGGTGATCCTGTCCGCCTGCAACACCGCCACCGCCGACGGCACCCCCGGCGCCGACAGCCTGTCGAGCCTCGGCCGCGCCTTCCTCTATGCCGGGGCGGGGTCGCTGCTCGCCAGCCGCTGGCGGGTGGCCGACGACGCGACGGCGGCGCTGACGGTCGAGACGCTGGTCGCGCGCAAGGCGGGGCTCAGTCGTGCGGCGGCGTTGCAGCAGGCGATGCGCGCGGTGCGTACCGGCCGCCGCGCCGACGGATCGGCGTTGCCCGGCTGGTCGCCGTCCTGGGCGCATCCGGCCGCCTGGGCGCCGTTCACCGTCATCGGCTCCGACGACGGCTGAGCCATATGGAGCGGCCGCGATTTCCGAGTCGGCAGATGTTTCCATCTGCCTGGAAATCGCTCTATCGCTTCACTCGTGCGGGCGGAGGCCCGTGTTGAGCTTTTCGATGACTTCGGCGAGCGGTTCGGTGACGGTGACGCTGCGGCCCTCGCCGAAGCGGATGCGGGTGCCGTCGCTGACCTGTGAGATGAAGGTCACCTGATGGGCGTTGATCGCGGTTTCGACCCGGTCGGTGCCGACGAACATGACGAGCATGTCTTCCTCTCCTTCATTCCTTGGGCAGAGAGGATAGCGCGGCGCGCGTGGGCCACAAGATCAGAACAGCTTGGTCCGGCATTTGCGGGTCTGATGGATTCCGCGCAGGAAACCGCGCCGCGCATATCCCGCCGCGATCGCGCGCTCGAGCCGGCGTTGCGCGGGGGCCGCGCCGGTCACCTCGCGGACGAGGCCGCGAAACGGGATGATCGAGTTGACGATCGTTTTGCCGCCCGCCTCGGCGAGCTTGCCGGCCTTGTTCTCCTTCTTGACATCGCCGGCCTTGAAGTCGGGACCGATCACGTCGGTCAGCTCGTGGAAGGCGCGCGAGATGTCGCGGCAGGTGCGGATGCCCTTCAGGCTGTAGGGCGCGTCCCACGCCTTCTGCAGCGGGATCGGAATGCCGGTCTTGGCGACGCCGACATCGCGTGCCGGCTGGCTCGCGATCCGCCCGGCGCTCTTGCCCATCGACTGGAGCCGCCCCTCCTCGTCGGGGGCCTGCGCGTTCCCGGCCTGGCCATTGTCCGGCGGCGGGGCGTCCCGGCCCGCGGCGGCGAGCGGGGCCGCGAACATGGCCAGCAGGGCGATGCGGAGGGCGGGCTTGATCATGGCACTTTCCTAGCGGCGGCAATTGCGGGAAGAAAAGAGCGATATTTCGCTTAGGGGGAGCCTTGGGAATGGCCTTGCGTCGTCTTTGTTCCGTGATCGGCCTCGCGCTGTTCGCCGCGGGCGCCGTGCAGGCGCAGACCAGCTATGTCCGCGCCGGGCGGCTGATCGACAGCGAGAAGGGCGTCGTCCTGGCCGACCGGCTGATCCGGATCGACGACGGCCGGGTCACCGCCGTCACCCCCTATGCCCCGCCGCCGCCGGGTGCGGCGTTGCTCGACTGGTCGGGCTATACGGTGCTGCCAGGGCTGATCGACATGCACACCCATCTCGCCGACTGGGGGCAGACCAACAACGTCGCCGAACCCCTGCTGCACAGCCAGCAGGAGATCGCCTATGTCGGCGCGCGCCACGCCCGCGAGACGCTGCACGCCGGCTTCACCACCGTCCACGATGTCGGCACCTTCCGCGCATACAGCGACGTCGCGCTGCGCGACGCGATCGGCCGCGGCGACGTCGAGGGGCCGCGGATGAGCGTGGTCGGCGCCTATATCACCGTGCCGGGCGGCGGCGGCGAGGTCACCGGCTTCGCCCCGGACGTGCAACTGCCCGCCGACATGCGGGTTGGCGTCGTCACCGGTCCCGAGGACGTGCGGCTCAAGGTCAACCAGCTCTTCCAGCGCGGGGTCGACTCGATCAAGCTGATCGCGACCGGCGCGGTGCTCGCCGAAGGGACCGAGCCGGGCGTGCAGGAGCTGAGCGAGGAGGAGATGCGCGCCGCGGTCGAGACGGCGAAGGCCAATGGCGGCTGGGTAACGGCGCACGCGCATGGCGCGGCGGGGATCAAGGCGGCGATCCGTGCCGGGGTGCGTGCGATCGAGCACGCCTCGCTGATCGACGACGAGGGTATCGCGCTGGCCAAGGCCAGGGGCGTGTTCCTCGACATGGATATTTATAACGGTGACTATATCGAGGAGGTCGGCACCCGCGAGGGATGGCCGGCCGACCATCTCCGCAAGAATCGCGAGACCACGGACGCCCAGCGCGAGGGGTTCCGCAAGGCGGTGAAGGCGGGCGTGAAGATCAGCTTCGGCACCGACGCCGGCGTCTATCCGCACGGCCTCAACGCCCGGCAGTTCAAATATATGGTCCGCTACGGGATGACGCCGATGCAGGCGATCCAGGCGGCGACGGTGACGGCGGCGGAGCTGCTCGGCTGGTCGGCCGACGTCGGCGCGGTGGCGCCGGGCCATTATGCCGACATGGTCGCGGTGAAGGCCGATCCGATCGCCGACATCGCCGCGCTCGAACGGATCGATCATGTCATGAAGGGCGGGGTGCTGATCCGATAACGCGGTTGTCCGCCGCTTAACCAGCCCGGGCAAGCCTTCCTTAGAGCATCGCGCCCTTTATCTGACCGTTCCTTCGAGACGCCATTTCGCCTTTGCTCAATGGCTCCTCAGGATGTGCGGAATTGGGTAGTCATGGATCTGCTGAACGTCATCCGAAGCGACCTGCGCGTCGGCGAGGCGATGGCGGCCGCAGCGGCGGCGACCATCGCCGACCGGCGCGGCATCGCCGCCATCCCCGCCGTCACCCGGCCGGACAGGGTCGAGCCGGTGGGCGAGCATCCCCGCCGCCCGCTCCGCGCGACGGCGAGGCGGCTTGAAGACGAGGACGAGGGCGAAACGCCGGTCGAGCCGACGCCCGCGCCGAACCTCTACACCGCCGACGCGGCGCTGAAACGGACCGACCGGGGCACCGGCAGCCGGCTCGACCTGTTCGCCTGAGCGGCCGTCAGGCCGCGGCGCCGCGTTCGCGGATCAGATCGAGCGCGACGTCGACGATCATGTCCTCCTGGCCGCCGACCATCTTGCGGCGGCCGAGCTCGACCAAGATGGTACGGGTGTCGAGGCCATAGTCCGCCGCCGCCTTCTCGGCATGGCGCAGGAAGCTCGAATAGACGCCGGCATAGCCGAGCGCGAGCGTCTCGCGGTCGACGCGGACCGGCCGGTCCTGGAGCGGGCGGACGAGATCCTCGGCGGCGTCCATCAGCGCGTTGACGTCGCAGCCATGGTTCCAGCCCTTGCGGTCGACCGCGGCGATGAACACCTCGAGCGGCGCATTGCCCGCGCCCGCGCCCATGCCGGCGAGGCTGGCGTCGATCCGCACCGCGCCCTCCTGCGCCGCAACGATCGAGTTGGCGACGCCGAGCGAGAGGTTGTGATGGGCGTGCATGCCGCGCTGGGTCTCGGGCCTGAGCACCCGGTCATAGGCCTGGAAGCGGGCGCGGATCCCGTCCATGTCGAGCGCGCCGCCGCTGTCGGTGACATAGACGCATTGCGCGCCGTAGCTCTCCATCAGCAGCGCCTGCTGCGCGAGCGCCTCCGGCTCGATCATGTGGCTCATCATCAGGAAGCCCGACACGTCCATGCCGAGATCGCGGGCGATGCCGATATGCTGCTTCGAGACGTCGGCCTCGGTGCAATGGGTCGCGACGCGCACCGAGCGGACGCCGATGTCATAGGCGCGGCGCAGCTCGTCGACGGTGCCGACGCCGGGCAGGATCAGCGTGGTCAGCACCGAGCGGGTCAGCACGTCGGCCACGGCCTCCAGCCATTCCCAGTCGGTGTGCGCGCCGAAGCCATAGTTGAAGCTGGCGCCGTTCAGGCCGTCGCCATGGGCGACCTCGATCGCGTCGACCCCGGCCTCGTCGAGCGCCTTGGCGATCGCGCGGACATGGTCGATGCCGTACATGTGCCGGATCGCATGCATGCCGTCGCGCAGCGTCACGTCCTGGATGTAGAGCTTGTCCTTGCTGACGTCGAAGCTCATGCCGCGGCCCTCCGTTCGATGATGCGCTGCGCGAGCAGCTCGCCGGTCGCCTTGGCGGCGGCGGTCATGATGTCGAGATTGCCCGAATAGCTGGGCAGATAGTCGCCGGCGCCCTCGACCTCGAGGAACACCGAGGTCTTGATGCCGGTGAACTCGCCGCGGCCGGGGATCTTCAGCTTGTTGTTGTCGCCGAAGCGCTCGAACTGGACCTCCTGCTTCAGGCGGTAGCCGGGCACATAGGCCTGCACCTTCCTGACCATCGCCGCGACCGAGGCGCGGATCGCGTCCTCGTCGGCGCCCTCGGACAGGGTGAAGACGGTGTCGCGCATGATCATCGGCGGCTCGGCCGGATTGAGGATGATGATCGCCTTGCCCTGCGCGGCGCCGCCGACCTTCTCGATCGCGCTCGCCGTGGTGCGGGTGAACTCGTCGATGTTGGCGCGGGTGCCGGGACCGGCCGAGCGCGAGGACACCGACGCGACGATCTCGGCATAATGGACCGTGGCGACCTGGGCGACGGCGGCGACGATGGGGATCGTCGCCTGGCCGCCGCAGGTGACCATGTTGACGTTGGTCGCGTCGAGATGCTCGTCCATGTTGACGGGCGGGATGGTGAAGGGGCCGATCGCCGCCGGGGTCAGGTCGACCACCAGCTTGCCGTCGGCGCGCAGCGCCTCGTCATGGACCTTGTGCGCATAGGCGGAGGTCGCGTCGAAGACGACGCCGATCTCGGCATAGTCGGGCAGCTTCTTCAGCCCCTCGATCCCCTCATGCGTGGTCGCGATGCCGCGCTCGCGCGCCATGGCGAGTCCCTCGGACGCCGGATCGATGCCGACGACCGCCGCCAGCTCCATGTTCTGCGGGTATTTGATCATCTTGATCATCAGGTCGGTGCCGATGTTGCCCGATCCGATGATCGCCGCCTTGACCTTCTGGCTCATGGCTATGCTCCGTAGGTGAATGTGCAGGTGCCGAGGCCGCCGATGAGGGTGCGGACCTCGTCGCCGGGCGTCAGCGCGACCATCGGGCCGAGCGCCCCGGACAGGAGGATGTCGCCGGCCCGCAGCGGTTCGCCGCGCGAGGCGAGGGTGCGGGCCAGCCACTGGACCGCGTTGAGCGGATGACCGAGGCAGGCGGCGCCCGCACCGAGCGAAACCACCGCTCCGTTGAACTCCATGACCATGCCGCAGCTGTAGAGATCGAGCCCGGCGAGCGGCTTCGGATCGCCGCCCAGCACGAAATAGGCCGACGAGCCGTTGTCGGCGACGGTGTCGGCGAAGCTGATCTTCCAGTCGGCGATGCGGCTGTCGACGATCTCGATCGCCGCGACCGCATGGTCGATCGCCGCGGCGATCACCTCGGGCGATGCGTCGGCATCGGCGATGTCGCGGCCCAGAACGAAGGCGATCTCGGCCTCCGCCTTGGGCTGGATCGCGCGGGCAGGATCGAGCCGGCCGCCGTCGGCGATCCGCATGTCCTCGAACAGCGCGCCGAAGTCGGGCCGGTCGACGCCGAGCTGCGCCTGGACCGCCTTGGCGGTGAGGCCGATCTTGCGGCCGACGAGGCGGCGGCCTTCGCCGACCCAATGTGCGGTGTTGATCGCCTGCACGGCATAGGCGCCGTCGATGTCGGTGGGGTCGAGCACGTCGCGCAGCGGCGCGATCGGGCCGGCGGCATAGGCCTCGCGCAGGCGGCGGGCGGTGGGTTCGAGATCCTTCTCCATGGCGCTGGACTAGGTCCGGGCGCGGCGCTCGGTCAAATCTCGCTTGCGCGCAATTCCCGCCATGTGGGAAATGGGTGCATGACCCGGATCGGAACCTCGGCCCCGCAGACGCTGACCAGATCGCTGCTCCTGCTCGAACGTATCATCGACGACGATCGCGGCCTGTCGCTGTCGGTGCTGGCCGGGGAGCTCGGCATCTCCTCGTCGAGCGCGCACCGGCTCGCGGTCGGCTTCGAGAAGAGCGGTTTCCTGCTGCGGGTCGGGCGCGGCCATTATGTCGCGGGTCCGGTGCTGCTGCGGCTGGCCGGCGCCCGGCGCGACTGGGGCAGCTTCGCCGCCCGGGTCAGCCGGCCGATCCTGGGCCGGCTGTCGCGGCAGACGGGCAAGACCGTCCACCTCGGCGTGTTCGAGGACAATATGGTCACCTATCTGCTCAAGATCGGCGACCGCAAGGGGGAGACGATCTCGCGTCAGGGGATGCAGCTCGAAGCCTATTGCTCGGGGATCGGCAAGGTGCTGCTCTCGCACCTGCCGGTGGGCGAGCGCGACGCCTATCTCGCCACCGGGCCGTTCGTCGGGCTGACCCCGACGACGATCACCTCGGTCGCGGCGCTGCGGACCGAGCTCGATGCAGTGCGCGGCCAGGGCTATGCGATCGACAATGAGGAGATGGTGCCCGGTCTGATCTGCATCGCTGCGCCGCTCGCGCGCGCGGGCGACGTGGTGGCGGCGGTGTCGATGGTCGTATCGCGGGACGGGCCGCCCTGCGCGCCCGCCGACCTGCTGCCGCCGCTACGCCGCGCGATCGCCGAGATCGAGGCGCGGCTGTTCCCCTATAGCGACGAGGGGACGGTGGCAGCGGTCAGAGGAGATCGGCATAATGGACGCGCGCGACGTCGGGATGCGAGCGCAGCCGCGCCTTGAGGTGGTTGGCGCCGACGTCGCGGAACAGCGGGTTGGCGGGATCGGAGCTGACGCCCCGCTCGGCCCGCTTCAGCGCGGGCGGAAGGTCGATCAGCGGGATGCTTCCCTCGTGCGCGGCGCCGAGGAAGAAGGCGATCGAGTAGCGCTCCAGGCCGGGCGGAGGCGAGACCGCGGCATGGACGTCCGCCCGAACGAAGCCGTTCGTCGCCAGCTCGAGCAATTCCCCGGTGTTGACGACGAAGCTGCCCGGTACCGGCGGCGCATCGATCCATTCGCCGTCCTGCCCCTGGACGCGCAGCCCGGCCAATTCGTCCTGGAGGAGGATGGTGACCAGCCCGCCGTCCTTGTGGGCGCCGACCCCCTGGTCCGATCCGGCCGCGGCCCGGCCCGGATAGCGCAGGATCTTGAGATGCTGGCGGGGACGCGGCCGGACCATCGGTTCGAACGCGTCCTCGTCCTGGCCGAGGGCGATGGCGATCGCCCTGAGCACGTCGAGCCCGACGCGGGTGACAGCGTCCTGATAGCGGGTGATGACGTCCTTCAGTTCGGGCATCGCCGACGGCCACAGGTTCGGGCCGATCGTCCGCTGCCAGGCCGGGCTGTCGGGCCCGACCGCCAGGGCCTCCTCCTCGCAGTCGAAGTCGACCTGCTCGCGCCAGTCGGGCCGGCCTTGCGTCAGCTCGGCGCCCGCCCGGCTATAGCCGCGGAACCGCGGCGAGCGGATCATCTCGATCTCCAGCTTGTCGGCTTCGGGAAGCGCGAAGAAGCGTTTCGACGCCGCCAGCACCTCCGCGACGAGCGTCGGATCGACACCATGCCCCGAAAGATAGAAGAAGCCATGCTCATAGAGGATGTCGCGTAAGTCAGCTGCGACAGAAGCGCGCTCGTCGGGCGTGCCGTCCAGCCTGGAGATGTCGAGCGTGGGAAGATGTGCGATCACAGATTCGCTCATCTTTTCGTCAGCGTAACTGTCGGTGGATGCCGTCAGTGCTTCGAGCATGTCGGATTTCCTCGATGAGTACGGAAATCCATCCCCGGATAACGAGATATCCTGGGAAGGATCAGTTTACGTACTTGAGGATATCGGTCGAAGGTCTTGGGTAAACCACATTATGTCCCACGCGATCATGGGCGGCTTCCCACCGGAAAGCCGCCTGCGACGCATGAATCGGATGGGGCGCCGCCCATCCGGCGCCGACGCGGGTCAGGGCGTCGCGGACGCGCTCAGCGCGGGGTGAGGCCGCCGAACAGCAGCTCGACCTGGGTGTCGATCACCTGTTCGATCGTGAAGCGGCCGTCGGGGCGGAACCAATCGACCGTGCCGTTGAGCAATTCGATGATCATGCGCAGCGTGATGTGGAGGTTGAGGTCGCTGCGGAACTGGCCCTGGCGGACGCCGTCCTGCAGCACGCCGTACCAGATCTGGAAGATGTCCTGCCAGGCTTCCTCGACATAGCTGAAGCGTTCCGACTTGGCGAAGAACTTGCGGTCGTTGGCGACGATCTTGAGGAGGTCCGGCTCCTGGACCAGGTTCTGCAGGCCGAACTGGATCATCTGCCGCAGCCGGTCGGGCGCCTCGGCGTCGCTGTGGGCGATCACCTCATATTGCTTGAGCAGCGGCAGCACGAACGGACGGACCAGCTCGTCGAGCATGTCGTCCTTGGTCGCGAAATGATAATAGAGGCTTCCCGAAAGGATGCCGGCGGCGTCGCCGATCTCGCGGATGCTCGCGGCCTCGAAGCCCTTCTCGGCGAACAGGGTCCGCGCGATCTGCAATATCTCCTCGCGCCGGCCGCTCTTGCGCCGCGTCGGCGAGCGTTCCGCTGTCGCAACCTCCTTGGGCAAGCCTTTCCTCCTGTGTAACGGCCCCTGACCGGTCCTCTAGCAACAGCGCCGCAGTCGAGCAACCGGATGCTCGCCCCGGTCGCCGGCCGATGCCGCCGGCCTGCAAGGCGAAAATCCCGGGAATCGACCGGTGGGCTGCTTGGCCAGGTCGGGAAACCCCGCCATCGCGGCGAAACATGTCAGCCTAGGCTTGGCTCGTTGGGCCAAGCAAGCGCTTTTTATGCCTCATGAGGCATGTTCAATATCCGATATAGTCTCGCGCAATCGCATTATTTGCAGGACTGCAACTCGAAAGTGGGTTGACGGCGAGGGAGTCGGAAATCATAACCAAGCGATCGCTAGGTTTGTTGTTTGATTACGGTTGGGGCGCGGGGTCAGGGGCCGCCGATGCTTCCAAAGGGAGAGGCAGAGCAGGTGTCGAAGCGAAATTTTGGCATATTCTTCGAGATGTCGGTGCGCGGGCGCTCCGCCGAGGTCGAGCAGAAGACGTTTCACAACGTGCTGGAGCAGATCGATATCGCCGATCAACTCGGCTATGACGCCGCTTGGTTCGTCGAGCATCATTTCACCCGTGGCTTCTCGCACTCGTCGGCGCCCGACCTGATGCTCGCCGCGGCGTCGCGGACGACCAAGAACATCAAGCTCGGCCTGGGCGTGATGCTGCTGCCCTTCCTCAGCCCGATCCGGGTGGCGGAGCGGGTCGGAACGCTCGACGTGATCAGCAACGGGCGCGTCCTGTTCGGCACCGGGCGTGGTGCGTCGCCGCTCGAATATCAGGCGTTCCAGCGCCCGTTCGAGCAGAGCCGCCAGATTTGGGAGGACCATCTCGACGCGGTGCTGGAGATATTCAAGGCCGATGGCGCCGAAGTCACCCGCAGCGGCAAATATTACGAGATTCCGGGCGTGTCGGTCCTGCCCCGCGTCGTCCAGAAGCCGCACCCCGAGGTCTGGGTCGCCTCGACCAGCCTCGACGGCTTCCTCGCCGCCGCCAAGCATGGCTATCACCTGCTGTGCATGCCGATCCTCAAGGGCCTCTCGGGCCTGGCCGAGGACATCGCCGAATATAAGGCGGAACTGGCGCGCAACGGCTTCGATCCGGCCAAGGCGCGGATCGCGATCATGGTGCCGTGGCACGTCACCCACGCCGATTCGGACATCGAGGCGATCGTCAGCGCCTATATCTGGTACCTGCGCCGGCAGATCAGCCTGGTCGCGCCGCCCGACTATACCGACGCGCGCCACGCCACCCATCGCCTGTTCGGCCAGACCGCGGTCGGCATGACCGAGGAGAAGGCGCTCCAGGAGCTGACCGACAACCGCATGGTGGTGATCGCCAACCCCGAGGAATCGCGCAAGGCGATGGACGAGTTCTTCGCCGCTGGTGCGACCGACCTGATCCTCCAGTTCGAGGTGGGCGGCATCGCCCATAGCGAGATCGTGAGCTCGATGAACCTGTTCGCGAAGGAGGTCGCCGGCTTCGCCGATACCGATATCCCCGCGCGCAAGCTCAGCGCCGCCGTCGGAGGCTGACATGCAGTGGCATACGCGCCGGGACCTCCTGGCGGCCCGACCGTCCGCGCCCGCGGGCTCCATCCTGTTCGCCGGTGAGCCGACCGAGGCGGTGATCGGCCTCGGTCCGCAGGACTGGGACGCCGCCGAGGCGATCGCGCGCGAAGCGCTGATGGGATGCGAGCTGGGCGCGCGCGACCGGGTGCTGATCGCGATGGAGCAGCCGGCCTCGCTATCGGTCGCGCTGCTCGCCCGCGCCGCCGCGCCGCTCGTCCAGTCGGTGGCGGTCACCGGCGCGCGCGGCCGGATGCGGCTGCTGGCGGCGATCCGTTCGCTCAAGCCGACGGTGCTGATCACCACGCCGTGCGGCGCCGCCGATTTCCTCGCGCGGCTCTACATGGAGTTCAACGTCGACCCGGTCGAGCTGGGCCTGGAGCGGATCGTCATCGGTGGCGAGGTGGCGACCGCCGGGTTGCGCAAGCGCCTCGCCCGCGAGTTCGAGGCCGAGGTCGCCGAACTCTATTTCGATCCCTTCTTCGGCCTGCCGCTCGCCTGGCGCTGCGGCGGCCCGTGGGAAGCGGCGGGCGGCACCGTCGCGCTCGCGGCTCCCGACCGGGACGAGATCGTCGCCGAGGACCTGGCCGCCGATATCGGCGATGCAGAGATCGTCGTGCGGCCGACCTTCTGCGCGGCGCTGAAGGACGATGTGCTGCGCACCGGTACGCTGCGCGCGGCGCCAAAGAGCGACGCCGGCCTGTTCGACCGCACCCTCGGCGACCATGTGCTGCTGCGCGGCCGCTGGGTGTCGCTCGACGCGCTACGCCGGCAGCTCGCGCTGATCGACGGCGTGTCGGCCTGGACGCTGGAGATCGACCGTGGCGATCGCACGCTCGACGCGGCGACGCTCAAGGTCGGCTTCAACCGCGAGACGCTCGTCAAGAATCCGATGTGGTTGAGCCGGGTCGAGCAGGCGATCGCCGCGGCCTGCCCGGTGTCGATCGCGGTCGAGACCTCCTTCGCCGGGGAGATCGAGGGCAAGCCGCGCGGCGCCGTTGACGACCTGCGCGGCCATCATGGCGACGCGCCGGGGATCGCGGCATGAGCCGCCGGGTGATCCTGACCGGGGCGGCGGGCGCGATCGGCGCGGCGATCGCCCAGCTGCTCGCCGATCGCGGCTGGCAGGTGATCGGCGTCGACCTCGCCTTTCCGGACGCCTCGCCCGCGCTGGCCGAGCGGGTCGCGCAGGACATCACCGATGCGCCCGGCTACCACGCCGCGCTCGAACGCATCGTCGCGGGCGGCCCGATCCACGGCCTGGTCAACTGCGCGGGCGTCGCGCAGGTCGGCCGCTTCCTCCAGCTCGAACCGCGCTGGGACCTGCTGGTCGCGGTCAACCTGACCGCGGCGATCCAGGCCTGCCACGTCGTCGTGCCGTCGATGATCGAGGCTGGCGGGGGATCGGTGGTCAACATCATCTCCGATTCGGCGCGGGCCGGGGCGGCGGGGGAAGCCGTCTACTCGGCGGCCAAGGGCGGCCTCGCCGCCTTCACCCGCAGCCTGGCCCAGGAGGTCGGCCGCTTCGGTGTCCGCGTCAACAATGTCTCTCCGGGCCCGGTCCGCACGCCGATGTCGGCGGCGCATGGCGACGTGATGGACAAGCTCGCCGCCAAGACGCCGATGAAGCGCGTGGCCGAGGCGGTGGACATCGCCGGCGCGGTCGCCTTCTTCCTGGGCGACGATTCGGCGTTCGTCACCGGCCAGACCTTGAGCGTCAGCGGCGGTCTGACGATGGTGGGCTGATCATGGCATCGAGCGACACGCTGACCGGCCATCGCAGCATCGCGCACCTGCTGCGCGACCGGGCCATCGACCATGCCGACCGGATAGCGGTGCGCGAAGGCGACCGCGAGACCAGCGTCCGCGATCTCCACGACGCGGCGCGGCGCATGGCCCGCGCGCTGATCGCGGGGGGGATCGAGCCGGGCGACTTCGTCGTCTGCTGGGCGCCCAATATCACGCGTTGGGTGATCGCCGCGCACGCCGCCTGGATGGCGGGCGCGGTGCTGATGCCGCTGTCGACCCGGCTCAAGGCGCGCGAGGTCGGCCCGCTGCTGGAGGCGACCGGCGCCAAGCTGCTCGTCACCGTCGGCGAATGCGCCGGCACCCGGCTGATCGACATCGTCAAGGCCGCCTATGGCGCGGGGACCGACCGGCCATTCGAGCGGCTGCCGGCGGTGCGCCGCATCGTCCGCCTCGACGAGGATTCCTCCTCCGCGCCGGGCGAGGTCGGCTTCGCCGATTTCCTGGCGAGCGGCGAGGGCGTGTCCGATGCCGATCTCGACGCGGTGATCGCCGGGATCGACGGGGACATGCTGGCCGAGGTGATGTTCACCTCGGGATCGACCGGGGCGCCCAAGGGGGTGCAGCTCAGCCATGGCCAGCTGATGCGCGCCTATCGCGACTGGGCCGACGTCGCGGCGCTGCGCGCGGGCGATGTCTATCTGGTGATCCCGCCCTTCTCGCACGGCTTCGGCCTCAACGCCGGCATCCTCGCCAGTGCCGAGCGCGGCATGACGATGGTGCTGATGGACATCTTCGATCCGGCACGCGCGCTGGACCTGATCCTGCGGCACGGCATCACCGTCGCCTCGGGCCCGCCCAACCTCTACCTAGCCCTGCTCGACCAGCGGGCCCGCACCGGCGCCGAGGTGACGACGATGCGCGTCTGCTTCATCGGCGCGGCGAGCGTGCCGATGGAGCTGCTGCGTCGGGTGCGCGTCGAACTGGGCGTGCGGCGTGCAATCAACGCCTATGGGCTGATCGAGGGCTGTGTCGTCTCGATGACGCGCGCCGACGATCCCGAGGACGTCGTCTCGACGACCACCGGCCGGCCGATGGACGGGGTCGAGGTCCGCATCGTCGACGACGAGAACCGGCCGGTACCGCAGGGCCAGACCGGCGAGATCGTGATGCGCGGCTACAACGTCATGCAGGGCTACTGGGGCGAGCCGGAACTGACCGCCGCCGCGATCGATGCCGACGGCTGGCTGCACAGCGGCGACATCGGCCTGCTCGAAGAACATGGCTGTATCCGCATCGTCGACCGCAAGAAGGACATGTTCACCTGCGGTGGCTTCAACGTCTACCCGGCCGAGGTCGAGAACCTGTTGCTGTCGTCGGGGCTGATGTCGGCGGTGTCGGTGGTGGGAGTCGCCGACCGGCGGCTCGGCGAGGTCGGCGTCGCCTTCGTCATCCCGCATCCGGGCAGCGACGTCACCGCCGAGGCGCTGACTGCCTGGGCCCGCGAGAACATGGCCAACTACAAGGTTCCCCGGACTTTCGTGCTCGGCACGGAGCTTCCGCTCAACGCAAATGGCAAGGTGGCGAAAGATGTACTGCGAACAAGCGCCCGCCAATATTCAGACGCTGGACAAGCCTGACATGGCGCGCATGAAATTCTCCGCCTTCCTGCTCTATCACCAGCATGCCGGCTGGAGCGAGAAACAGGTCTACGACTACAACACCGAACTGGTCGAACATCTCGAGGAATGCGGCTTCGACGGCGTCTGGGTCGCGGAGCATCATTTCCGCGACTATGGACTGTGCACCAACATCCCGGCGATGCTGTCCTACCTCGCCGCGCGCACCTCGAAGATCCGGCTCGGCAGCGGCGTCCTCATCCTGCCGCTGCACAATCCGATCCTGATCGCCGAGGAGATCGCCCAGCTTGACCTGCTGTCGAACGGCCGCTTCGATTTCGGCATCGGCCGCGGTTACCAGTCGCTGGAGTTCAGCCGGCTCGGAGTCGACCTCTCCGAGGCGCGGGAGCGGTTCGACGAGGCGCTCGACCTGATCAACCGGCTGTGGCGCGAGGACGACGTCAGCCACAGCGGCAAATTCTACCATTGCGAGAGCGTCAACCTGAAGCCCCGGCCGCTGCAGAAGCGGATTCCGACCTGGGTGGCGTCGGTCAGCCCCGACACGGTGCAGCGCTATGCGGCGCGCGGCCTGCCGATCATGGCCGACGCGCTGGCGACCTTCGGCTCGCTCAAGCGCGCGGCGGAGGCCTGGCAGGAGGCGATGACGACGGCGGGCCACGCCATCGACGGCCATTCGCTGTGCGCGATGCGCAGCGTCTACGTCGCCGACACCAACGAGAAGGCGCGCGAGGATTTCCGCGCCTTCGAGGCCGGCTTCGACCGCGGCAAGATCATCAACAAGGAAAGCGCCCCGATCGATCCCAAGACGGGCAAGATCGCCAAGGGCTACGAGTCCTGGGAAGCCAAATATATGAAGGGCGGCGAGGTCAGCGACGACTTCCGCTGGGACAAGATGGAGGTGATCGGCGATCCCGAGCGCGTGATCGGCCAGGTGAAGATGCTGCAGGATTTCGGCTATTCGAACCTGATGTGCGATTTCGGCAGCACCCGGCCGTTGCCGATGCCCGAGATGAAGCGGCTGGTGTCCTTCTTCGCCAAGGAGGTGATGCCGGCGTTCCGGTAGGAGGCCGGGCAGGATCGAACCGCCCTCCCCTTCGTCATTCCCGCGAAAGCGGGAATCCACGGAAACGGGACGCTGTTTGACGGGAGGTGCCGCCGTCCATGGATTCCCGCTTTCGCGGGAATGACGATTGGGGGGAGAGAAGGCCGAGGCAGGAGTCCGCCGAGATGCCGGCCTCCGCCGGCATGACGAACTGGGTAGAGGAGGACGGTGTCGGGCGTGGAGAGGCAGGCGTTTTCGGGCAAGGCGGCGATCGCCGGGGTCGGCTATACGCGCTTCAGCCGCGAATCCGGCCGGACCGTGCTCGACCTGACGATGGAGGCCGTCCATGCAGCGGTCGCCGATGCCGGTCTCCAAAGCCGCGACGTCGACGGGCTGCTGTCCTACGCGCTGTCCGATTCGGTGCCGACCCACATGGTCGCGCGGATGCTCG
The DNA here is from genome assembly GCF_900167915.1 of Rhizorhabdus histidinilytica. Lineage (GTDB taxonomy): Bacteria > Pseudomonadota > Alphaproteobacteria > Sphingomonadales > Sphingomonadaceae > Rhizorhabdus > Rhizorhabdus histidinilytica. The sequence goes on from NZ_FUYM01000011.1 coordinate 123,024, forward strand.
GCCTCGCCGACCATGGCTGGACCAACGACTATCATGGCGGCGGCAGCCAGGCGGCGGCGATCCTCGGCGACGCGGCGATGGTCGTCGCGGCCGGTCTCGCCGAGACGGTGGTCGTCTACCGTTCGCTCAACGGCCGCAGCGGCAAGCGCATGGGGCAGATCTCGCTCGGCTCCAGCGACGGGATGGAGGAGCAGTTCCTCACCCCCTACGGCTTTCGCGGGCCGGTCAACCTGTTCGCGCTGGCGGCGCAGCGCTACCTCCACGATCGCGGGCTGGCGCCGGACGCGCTCGGCCCGCTGGTGGTGCGGCAGCGCGCCAAGGCGGTCGCCAATCCCAAGGCGCTGCTGCGCGATCCGCTGACGATCGACGACTATCGCACCGCGCCGATGATCGCCTCGCCGCTGCGCCGGCCCGACTGCTGCCTGGAGACCGACGCCGCCTGCGCGATCGTGGTGACGACGCCCGATCGGGCGCGGGCCCTGCGCAACCGGCCGGTCCACATCCTCGGCGCGATCCGCGCGGGCGGCCGCGGGGCGGGGGCGATGGACAAGGCTGGCGACGATCCCGCCCGCATCTTCTCCGCCCATGTGGCACCGCGCTTCTACGCGGCGACGGGCGTCGCGCCGGCCGATATCGACTTGGTGCAATGCTACGACGCCTATTCCTACCTGATCCTCCAGCAGCTCGAGGATTTCGGCTTCCTCGCCCCCGGCGAGGTCGCGGACTTCGCCGCTACGGGCGAGGCGGGGCGCGGCTTCGCGCTCAACACCAATGGCGGGCTGCTGTCCGAAGGCTATGTTCACGGCCTCAACAACGTCGTCGAGGCGGTGGAGCAGCTCCAGGGCAAGGCGGGCGACCGGCAGGTCGAGGCCGCGACCGCGCTGTGCACCGGCTTCGGCGGCAATTTCGGCTCGGCGCTGCTGCTCGGGCTGGAGGCGTGAAGGACAGGCGATGAGCGATACACCTCCCGAACCGCACAATTGGGGCCGCTGGGGCGACGACGACCAGATCGGCGCGGCCAACCTGCTGACGCCCGATGTGGTGAAGGCCGGCGCCGGCGCGGTCGCGCGGGGGCGGGTGCTCAGCCTCAGCCTGCCGATCAAGGGATCGACGTCGAGCAACGCGCCCTGCACGGTGCCGCACCTGCGCGGCCGGCCGCTGCCGCAGCATTTCATGTCGATCGACGGCGGCGACTATCTGGCCGGGGCGAAGCCGCCCGCCGGCCTGTCGATCGCCGACGACGCGCTGATCGTGTCGCCGCACGGCACCACCACGCACATGGACGCGCTATGCCACATGTGGAACGGCAGCCGCCTCTACAACGGCCATGACAGCGCGCGCATCCGCAGCTACGGCGCGCTCCGCTGCGGCATCGAGCAGCTTCCGGGGATCGCGACCCGCGGCGTCTTCCTCGACGTCGCGCGCCATCGCGGCCGCGACATCCTCGACCCCGCCGACCGTATCACCGCCGCCGACCTGGAGGCGATGTGCGCGGCCGCCGGTGTGACGATAGGGGCGGGCGACGCGGTGGTGCTGCGCACTGGCTGGACCAAGCAGTTCTACCGAAGCGCCGACACCTATTGGGGCGGCGAGCCGGGCCTCGCCACCGACGGTGCGCTGTGGCTGGCCGAACGCGATGTCGTCGCCGTCGCCGCCGACAACAGCGCGATCTGCGGCCTCAATGCACAGGGCGGCGCGGACGAGGACCTCGACGGCGACATCCACATGATCTTCCTGTGGCGGCACGGCATCTACCTGATGGAGATGCTGTGGCTGGAGGAGCTGGCCGAGGCCGCGCCCGCGACCTTCCAGTTCGTCGTCGCCCCGCTCAAGATCGTCGGCGGCACCGGCAGCCCGATCAACCCGCTGGCCATCCTCTGACATGGCCGCCAAACCGCTTCCCCAGCCGACCGAGCTGACTGCGCCCTATTGGCGCGCGGCGGCGGAGGGGCGGCTGGCGTTGCAGCATTGCCGGGGCTGCGGCCGCTGGATCCATTTTCCCGAGCCGCGCTGCGCCGAATGCGGGTCGGACGAGTTCGACTGGGACACGGTCTCGGGGCGCGGCACCGTCGCGACCTTCAGCGTCGTCCACCGCAGCTTCGTCGCGGGCTTCGACGGCGAGCCTTACGTCATCGCCTGGATCGACCTGCCCGAACAGCCGGGCCTGCGGGTCTTCGGCAACGTCACCGGCTGTGCGCCCGACGCGGTGCGGATCGGCATGGCGGTCGAGCTGTGGTTCGAGCGGCGCGGCGACATAGCGATGCCCAATTTCAGGATGACCGAACGAGGGGAGCAGGAATGAGCGCAAGGGCGCCCTACGGCAATTACGCGCATGCGGTACTGACCAACAACGCGGCCCGCACGCCCGATGACGTCGCGCTGGTCTATCGCGGCCAGAGCTACAGCTTCGACGCGCTCAACCGCCGGGTGAACCGCACCGCCAACGCGCTGCGCGCGCTGGGCGTCGAGCCGGGGCAGAAGGTCGCGTCGCTGCTCGGCGAGGCGCTGCACGTCGCCGAGACCTATTTCGCCGAGGCCAAGATCGGCGCGGTGATCGCCGCCTTCAATCCCTATTGGGCGCCCGACATGGTGGTGGAGATGGCGCGCCGGTCGAAGATCGACTGGCTGACCATCGACGCTCCCAACGCCAAGTTCGCCGAGACCGTCCGCGCCGAGCTGCCCGAGGTCAGGCTGATCGCGGTCGGCACCCGCATCGACGGCGCGGTGTCGCTCGACGACGCGCTCGCCCAGGCATCGGACGAGGAGCCGCCGCTCGGCGCCTTCTTCGACGACCCGATGGGCTTCTTCTACACGTCGGGCACGACCGGCACCTCGAAGGCGGTGGTCCACAGCCATTCGTCCTGCATCCAGATGAGCACGGTGCTGTACGAGGTCGAGCGGTCGACGGACTCCGTCTGGGGATCGGGTCCAATTATCTGGGGCATCGGCTTCCCCTGCACGATCGGCGCGGCGTTCTACGCCGGCATGAAGGTCGCCCTGGAGGACGATCTCGGCCCGGCGCGGCTGCTGGAGGCCGTTCAGCGCGAGCGCATCTCGCACATCACGATGATCCCCAGCCAATGGGCCGACATCCTCTCGAACCATCCGCACCAGGATTTCGACCTGTCGTCGCTCAAGGTGATCCTGCTCGGCGGCGAGCCGATCTCGCCCAACATCTTCTCGCGGCTGATGGAGCGGCTGCCCGGCCTGTCGCTCTACAGCTTCTATGGCCAGTCCGAAGGGCCCTATAACTGCGTCAACACGATCACCGAGGCGCATCTGGCGGCGACGTCGGGCCGGGCGCGGGTGGGGCAGGCGGTGCGGACGATCGGCGCGAACGGCGAGCGTGTCGTCGGCGTGCCGGGCGAGATCGTCATGACCGGCCCGCACCTGTTCCAGGGCTATGACGGCCAGCCCGACAAGACCGCCGAAGTGCTGAAGGACGGCTGGTTCCACACCGGCGACCTCGGCCTGATGGACGAGAGCGGCCGGCTGACGGTGCTCGGCCGCAAGGAGGACGCGATCAGCCGGGGCGGCCATTATCTGCGGCCGATCCAGATCGAGGACGTCGCCGGCACGATCGAGGGCGTGGCCGAGGCCGGCGTCGCGGGCAGCCCGGCGGGCGCGCCCGAGCAGAAGATCATCCTCGCGGTCTCGCCCCAGCCTGGCGCCACGCTCGACGAGGCCGGGCTGCGCGCGCGGCTCGAGGCGCTGCTGCCGGCGGAGGCGATGCCGGACCTGATCGTCGTGGCCGACAGCCTGCCGCACGGCAATGACGCCTCGGGCGGGCGCGGCAAGCTGCTGCGGCGCGAGATCCGCGCGCTTTACGAAGGCCGGCTCGCGGGATGACGGTGCGCGAGCGCATCGAGGGCCGCTGGGACCCGGCCTTCCGCCGGGTCGCCGACGCCTTCCTGGGCTTGTTCGACCCGGCCCGCGACGGCGCGACCGAGGTCGGCGCGGCGATGTGTCTGATCGTCGAGGGGCGGGTCGTCGCCCATATCTGGGGAGGGGTCGCCGACAGCGCGGGGACGCCGTGGCGGGCCGAGACCGCACCCTGCGTCTTCTCCTGCACCAAGGGCGTGGCGGCGAGCCTGTTCCACATCCTCGCCGAGAAGCACGGCGTCGACTATGACGCACCCGTCGCGCGCTGGTGGCCGGAGTTCGCGGCGGCCGGCAAGGCCGACATCAGCGTCCGCGAGCTGCTCGCCCACCAGGCCGGGCTCGGCCGGCTGCCCGATCCGGCGGCGCCGGGCCATGTCCTCGACTGGGATCGTGTCACCACGGCGCTCGCCGCCGCACCGGCCTTCGGGACGCGCCCGCGCCGGTCGGGCTATCATGCGCTGACCTTCGGCTGGCTGATCGGCGAGCTGATGATGCGGATCGCCGGCGACGATCTCGACAGGCTGCTCGACCGCCATCTCAACGGACCGCTCGGCACCCGCTTCGCCTGGCGCGGTGCAGCGTTGCCCGCCGATCGGGTTGCGATGCTCGCCTCGGCCAATCCGGGCGCCCCGGTCTGGGCGACCGGCGGCGACCAGCAATTCGCCGGCATCACCTCGCTCGACGACTGGACCCTGCTGACGCCGGCGGTCGCCGCCTCGGCCGGCTGGCGCGCGGCCAACGGGCTCGGCGCTGGCGGCCATTCGGACGCGTTCAGCCTCGCCACCATCTATGCCGCGCTGATTGATCGCCACGCGCCGGTCCTGTCGCGCGAACGGCTCGCGATCGCCACCGCCGAGCAATATCGCGGCGAGGACGCGCTGCTCGGCAACGACGTCGCCTATGGGCTGGGCTACCAGTTGCCGGCGGGCGGCGTCTCGCTCGGCCATGTCGACCGGCCCGGCACGGCGCTGTTCGGCCACAAGGGCGCCTATGGATCGATCGGCGTCGCCGATCCCGATCGCGGCTTCGCGCTCGGCTACGTCACCAATCTGTGCGGCGAGATGGGCGATCGCAGCCGCAACGGCGCGCTGCTCGACGCGGCGCTGGCGTGCTTCTGACATAAGAGGAGGGGACGATGCGCATCTCGATGGCGCTGGGCCTGAACCAGTTCGACAATCCGGCCGAGTTCATGTCGGTCGCGGCGATCGCCGAGATGGCGCAGGCGCTGGAGACGGCGGGGATCGACGCCTGCTACGTCACCGATCATCCCGCGCCCGCGCAGGCCTGGCTCGCGGCGGGCGGCCATTCGGCGCTCGATCCCTTCGTCCAGCTCACCGCCGTTGCGGCGGTCAGCACGAAGCTGAAGCTCCACAGCCAGATCGTCGTGCTGCCCTATCGCAACCCCTTCCTCACCGCCAAGGCGGCGGCCAGCCTCGACGTGATCTCGGGCGGGCGGATGATCATGGGCGTCGGCGTCGGCTATATGAAGGCAGAGTTCGCGGCGCTGGGCGTCCCGTTCGAGAAGCGTGGCGCCCTGGTCGACGAAGCGTTGCAGGCGATGAAGCTTGCCTGGACCGGAGAGCCGGTCAGCTTCACCGGCCATGCCTTCGACGCGCAGGACGTGCAGCTCCTGCCGCTGCCGGTCCAGCGGCCGCATCCGCCGATCTGGTGCGGCGGCAACAGCGAGAAGGCGATCCGCCGCGCCGTCACCTGGTGCGACGGCTGGGCGCCCTTCCCGGCGCGGGGCAAGCTCAGCGCGATCACCGGCACCGACCAGCTCACCTCGGTCGCCGAGCTCGCCGACAAGATCGCCTTTGCCAGGGAGCTGTGCGCCGAGCAGGGGCGGACCCGGCCGTTCGACGTCTGCATGGTGCCGTTCGACATGACCCTCTACAACGGCACCCGCCTCAACGCGCAGGCGATCATCGACCAGCTGGAGGAACTGGCGGCGGCCGGGGTGACGTGGAGCGCGGTCGCGCTGCCGCAGAACGACCGCGGCCAATATGTCGAGAACGTCCTGTGGTTCGGGGAGGAGGTGCTGGCCCGGATCGGCGGCCGGGCATGACCGCGCCCATCGACGACCGGCCGGTGCCGGATATCCGGCTGGGCGGCATGCTGTTCTCGCTCGCCCAGCCCGATCCGGGTTGGGAGCGCCATTTCCACCGCTGGTACGAGCGCGACCATTTCTACGCGGGGTGCATGGCCGGGGCTGGCTTCTTCGCCGGCCGCCGCTGGCTCGCCACCCGCGCGATGCGGGCCGAGCGCTTTCCCGAGACGACGCCGGTCGCCGACGACATCCGCGACGGGAGCTTCCTCGTCACCTATTGGGTGCTGGGCGAGCGGCTCGACGAGACAATCATCTGGTCGGTCGATCAGGTGCTCCGGCTGCACCGGCAGGGCCGGATGGAGGCGCCCCGCCGCAACATCTCGACCGGCTATTACCGCTATGCCGGCGGCGCCTTCCGCGACGAGGACGGGGTGCCGGCCGAACTCGCGCTCGACCATGGCTATCCGGGCGCCATGGCCATCATGGTCGACGCGGCTGAGGATGGCGACGCGGTCGCCGACTGGCTGCGTGACGATGTCCTGCCGGGGCTGATCGCTGGAACGGCGGTGCCGATGGCGCTGTGCTTCCGGCCGGTGCCGCTGCCCGACAATGCGCCGGGCAACGTCGCGCGGCCCGACCCCGCCTATTTCCGGCAGCGGGTGCTGGTGCTCGCCTTCTTCGACACGCCGCCGCCGACCGACTGGGACGCGGTGCCGCGCGCCGTCGAGGCCGCGCTACAGGCGGCCGGGCGTGGCGCGCTCGTCTTTGCCGGCCATTTCATCCCCACGGTGCCCGGCACCGATACCCATGTGGACCAGCTATGACCGATCGTCTCTTTCCCGAAGGCGCCACGCTCCTGTTCGGCGGCAGCGGCGGGCTCGGCGGAGCGGTTGCCCTCGAATTCGCCCGCGCCGGCAGCGCGGTGGCGCTCGGCTATCGCGGCAACCGCGAGAAGGCCGAGGCGATGGCGGCCGAGATCGCGGCCGCCGGGGTCGAGGCCAGCACCGTCCAGGCCGACCTCACCGACCGCGCCAGCGTCGAGGCCGCGATCGCCGCGGCGGTCGAGCGGCACGGCCGGGTCCACAGCATCGTCTTCGCCGCCGGCCCGCTGGTCCCGCAAATCTACATGTCGCAGGTGACGCCTGAGCAGTGGAAGGCCGCCTTCGCGATCGAGGTCGATGGCTTCTTCAACGTGGTGCAGGCCGCTCTGCCTCATTTCCGCGCGGCGGGCGGCGGCTCCTTCGTCCATATCGGATCGGCCGGCGACCGGCTGTGGCCGGGCAAGGACGGCCTGTCGGTGGTGCCCAAGGCCGCCAACGAGGCGCTGGTGCGCGGCATCGCGCGCGAGGAGGGCCGCTTCGGCATCCGCGCCAATTCAGTGCTGGTCGGGGTGATCGCCGGGGGCATGTTCGACAAGCTCGACGCGATCGGCCATTTCGACGAGGCGTGGAAGGAGGCGACCCAGAAGTCGCTCTCGATCAAGCGCTACGGCAAGCCGGCCGAGATCGGCCACGCCGCGGTGTTCCTTGCGTCGGACCGCGCCGCCTATGTCACCGGCGAGCAGATTTCGGTGTCCGGCGGCTTCGGGGTCTGAGGACCCTTTTCCCGTCATCCCGGCGAAAGCCGGGATCTCCCTTCTTTTCCTCCTTCGTCTCCCCGAACACGGGAAAGGCAGGGAGATCCCAGCTTTCGCTGGGATGACGAGATGGGGAGAGCTTCCTAAGGCCAGGCCGACAGCAGCCCGTTGACCGCCGCGACGAACGCCAGCGGGTGATCGATCATGATGTGGTGGCCCGCGTCGGGCACCGTCGCGATCGGAGTGAAGCGGGGACGGAGCTCGCGGATGCGGTCGGCGGCGTCGTCGGCCATGATCTGGGTCTCGCCGCCCAGGATGAAGGCGATCGGCACGTCGGCGGACGCCAGCAATTCCAGCACGTCGGGCTCGCGGTCGAGCCGGCTCCACATCGAGAAGTCGAAGCGCCAGCGCCAGCCGGGCCGGTCGCCGCCCTGCTCGACGATCGACCGCTCGGCGACATAGTCGCGGACGAAGGCGGGGGCGTCGCGGTCGGGCGGCACGAAGCGGAAGCGCGCCAGCGCCTCCTCGCGCGTCGCGAAGATCGGCGAAGGGCGGCTCGAATAGACGAAATTCTCGACCACGCCGGGGGCGGGAAATCCGCCGGTGTCGATCAGGACCAGCGCCGACAGCGCCTCGGGCATCTCGGCGGCGACGACCAGCGACGGGTGGCCGCCGAAGCTGTGCGCCATCCAGATCGGCGGGACCGGCCCGTCGAGCAGCCCCGTCTCCCGCGCGACCGCGACCGCCTCGCGCGCGAAGCCGTGGATCGAATAGCGTTCGCGCCAGTCGGACCGACCCATCCCCGACCAGGAGAAGGCGACCACCCGATAGCGGTCGGCGAACATCGGTGCGATGAAGCTCCACCAGTCGGCATGCGCCGCGCCGCCGTGGAGCAGGAACAGCCCGGGGTTCGCCGGATCGCCCCAGGCCAATGTCTCGATGGTCGCGCCCTCGGCCCGCACCGTCCCGCGTTCAGGGGGGCAGGCGAGCGCGTCGCGGAACCAGGCCGGTCCGGCCGCTGCTGTCGATGTCATTCGCTGGATGGCCGGATCAGGCGGCCTGCTTGCCGAACGCCGCGAGCACCGCGACGACGCCCTCGTCGCCCGCGACCACCGGGGCAAACGCTTCGCCCTCACCGGCCCACAGGCAGGATTTGGGGCCATAGACCTGGCCGTCGACCTCGGCGCTGCCGGAGATGACCAGCAGGAAGCGGCCATGGCTCGCCTCGGCGGGGAAGGCGAGGGCCTCGCCTGGCGCGGCGCTGAGCCGATAGGCGCCGACTCCGTCGGGCTGGGCAAAGATGGGGGCGATGCCCGCCGCTGCTTCGGCCGCCTCGTCGACCTCGCCCATCAGCATCCGCCGCTTCGACCCGCTGGTGTGGCGTGCCTCGCGCAGCAGCTTCGCCTCGGCCGGCATCTGGTGATAGCTGGTGGTCGAAACCGGCCGCAGCGTGAAATAGGCATAGCCTTGCTCGGTCGCGATGATCGGGCCGTAGGTCGTATAGGCGTCGGTATAGTGGATCGATCCGGGGTGCAGCTCGAAGCGGCCGAGCTTCGCATTGCCCTCGACGAAGATCTGGAACTGATCGACGGCATGGAAATGGCCGGGGATGACGTGGCCGGCGCCCGCGCGGACCAGGAAGGCCTGCGGCGTGTCGCTGTCGATCTGTCGCTCGCCGATGAAGTCGGTCGCGCTTGCCACCCCGTCGCTCTGAACGCGGTTCGCCGCCATCGCCTGCTCGAGAGTCGCGCCGATCATCCTGTCCCTCCATTCCTTATTAGAGGTAGAATTATAGCAAGCGACTGGTTGGTTCAAGCCCAGCCGCCCGATCCGTGTCATTGCCTTCCTGCGACCAACGCGACAATGAAGAAGGGAGATCCCAGCTTCTGCTGGGATGACGTGACATGAGCTCAGACCTTCCCAAGCACCCGGCCGAGACCATAATCGCCGGCCAGGCTGGTCCGCTGCATGCGGCGCGGATGGTGCGGGGGGACGCCTTCGGCCGAATGCAGCGCCCGCCAATTGTCCCAGATGATCATGTCGCCCACCGCCCATCGGTGGAAATAGGCGAAGTCGGCGGTGCAGCAATGGTCGATCACCGCGCCGAGCAGCGCGTCGCCCTTGGGATCGTCCATGCCGACGATGCCGACCGCGAACAGCGGCGCGACGTTGAGCACCTTCCGGCCGCTGTCGCGATCGGTATAGACCATCGGGTGGGCGACCGGCGGGAAATCGCGGTCGAGCACGTCGCCGTCGAACATCCCGGCCTTCATCGATGGCGCCACCAGCGCCATGTCGGCGGGGCGGCAATAGCGGCGCTTCATCATGTCGGGCTGGAAGCGATAGACAACGTCGAGTCCCTCGATCCGCCGCTTGAGATCGTCGGGCAGCAGCTCGTACAGGCGGATGCGGTCCATGAAGCCGGTGCGGCCGCCCTCGGGCGGCACCTCCAGCGCGCGCAGCATGCTGCCATGGTTGATCTCGGCCATGTAGGACAGGTCGAAATGCCAGGGCAGCCAGCCGGCCAGCTCGCGCCCCTCGATCCGGTAGACGGCATGGTAGGACAGGTCCCCCGGCCGCCGGGGCGGGGTGTAGGACATGTCGACCACCTCGGGAAAACCCTCGACCTGGTTCCTGTTGACCGGGTGGACCTGGAGCCTGCCGAAGCAGCGGCTGAGCGCGACATGGATGTCGGGCGAGGTGCCGATGCGCGGGAATAGCAGCACGCCATGGTCGGCGAAGGCCCGGCGCAGCGCCTCGGTCATTGCGGGATCGCCGATCCGGGCGGGATCGAGGGTGATGCGCGCGCCGACATGGGGGGAGAGCTTCTCGATGGTGATGGGCATGGCGGCCTCCCTCACGCGGTGGCGCGGCCGGGGCGCAGCACCCGGCCGGGATAGGCGCCGCTGTGCCGGCCATCCTCGAACAGGCTGGCGCCGTTGACGATGACGTGGCGAATCCCCTCGGCCTCGACGACGAGGCGGCGGGCGCCGCCAGGCAGGTCGTCGCGCGGCACCGGCCGGGCGCTGTCCGATCCCACCGTCGCGGGGTCGAAGATGACGATGTCGGCCGCGAGGCCTGGCTTCAGGCGGCCGCGATCGGAGAGGCCGAAGAAATCGGCCGGGTCCGAGGTCAGCCGCATCACCGCCGTCTCCAGGTCGAGCAGCCCGCGCCGGCGGACCAGGTCGCCGAGCATCTCGGTGGTGTAGCCGGCGTTGCACAATATACCGACATGGGCGCCGCCGTCGGACAGGCCGATCAGGGTGCGGGGATCGCCGAGGAATTCCTCCGGCACGCCGAAACGGACGGCGGTGAACTCGGTCGCGAGATCGTCCTCCAGCGCAAGATCGAAGAAGGCGTCGACCGGGTCCTGCCCACGCTCCGCGCCGATCTCGACGATGTTGCGGCCGATCAGCCGCTCAAAATCGGGCCGGCCGGTCGCGATCACCCAGACCATCGACCAGTCGCCGTGGAAGGCGGCGGCCTGTTCGACGAGATCGTCGCGGAACGCCCGGCGGAAGGCCGGGTCGCGATAGATCGCGGCCTGCACGTCGCGGGGCTGGTTGAACACGCCGCGCAGCGACGCAAAGGATGACAGCATGAACGGGTCGCGCAGGTTGAGGTCGCTGACCAGGTTGGTCGAATGCATCTGCGGCCGCGCGCCGCGCGCGACCAGCGGCGCGACCTGCTCCATCGCGCGGAAATGCTCCTCGGGCTTGTCGAGGAATTTCATCAGCGCGAGGAAGGTCAGCGGCGCGCGGCTGGCGCCGAGCATGCGGTCGAGCAGCTCGAAGTCGGCGGGCTTCATCCACGGCGCGACCGATCCGATCGCCATCTCGATCGCGCCGCGCCCGATCTCGCCCAGCTCGGTCGCATAGGCGACCAACTCGTCGGCGCTGGCCGGCACGCTGGCGAGCGGCTTGCCCTGATAGCCGATGTGCGACGGGGCCTGGGTCGAGGAGAAGCCGACCGCGCCGGCCGCCATCGCCTCGCGCAGCAGCGCGCGGATGCGGGTCGTCTCCTCCGCCGTCGCCGGGCGCTCCATCGCCTCGTCGCCCAGCACATAGCGACGGAAAGGCGCGAGCGGGGCAAGGAAGGCGAGGTTGAGCCCGCAGCCGCGCTGCTCGGCGGCGTCCATATAGTCGGGGAAGCTCTCCCAGTCCCAGCTCAGCCCTTGTTCGAGCGTCTCATAGGGGATCGCCTCCAGGTTCACGAGGTCCCAGGTCGCCTTCTCGCGATCCTCGGGCCGGCAGGGTGCGACGCCGACCCCGCAATTGCCGAGCACCACGGTGGTGACGCCGTGCCAGCTCGACGGGGTCAGCAGCGGGTCCCAGCACAGCTGCGCGTCATAATGGGTGTGCGGATCGACGAAGCCGGGAGCGACGATCATGCCGGCCGCATCGATGGTGCGGGCGGCGTCGCCGTCGATCGTGCCGATTGCGGCGATGCGTCCGTCCTTCACGGCCACATCGGCGTCGAAGCGTGACGCGCCGGTGCCGTCGATGACGGTCCCGTTCCGGATCAGAAGGTCGAAGGACATGGGCTCTCCTTACGGCTGGGCATCGCTCGGCCGTTGGCGGCGAATCGTTCATATATATGTTTGAATATTCTGTAATATGAACAAGAGGCGTGCGTCAACGCGCCGCGCAGGACGGACGATCGTGTGCGATGAAGCCGAAATGGAGCGGTCAGACTGCCGCGATGGAATGTCCGAGCAGGCCGGAAATCTCGCGGCCCGCCTCGCGCACCGCGTCGGCCAGCTCGTCCGACCGCTGGAGCGCTCGGCTGACCACCGAGGAGATGATCACCACCCCCGCGATCGTGCCGCCGGCATCGAAGACCGGCGCGCCGAAGCCGAGGATGCTCTCGTCCATCTGGCCGATGGCGATCGACACGCCCTGCTCGCGCACCTGGCGGTACATCGCCTTGAGCTCGTCGATCCCGGTCAGCGTCTTGGCCGTGTGGCGGACGCGGTCGACCGAGCGGAGATAGGCGTCGACGAAGCCGTCCGGCAGGTGCGCCAGCATCACCCAACCCCCGGTCGAGGCATAGAGCGGCGTATGGTTGCCTATGATCCCCGAGACGCGCACCGTGTGGCGGCTCTCGATCGCGTCGACATAGACGACATGGCGCTCGTCCTGCGACAGCACGCCCAGGATCACCGTCTCGCCCACCTTGTCCGCGAGCCGCTGGAGTGCGGGCCGCGCGATCGCCGGCAGCCGGCCCGAGCGCAGGGTCGAGATGATCAGGTTGGCGAGGGCATAGGCTTCCCGCCCGAGATGGTAGGCGCCATTGGCCGAGGTGACGTAGCCCAGGCTCTGCAACCCGCGCAGGATGTTGAGCAGGCTGCTCTTGGGGATGCCGGTCTGCGCGCTGAGCGAAGCGAGGCTGGCACCGTTCGGCGAAGCGCGGGACAGCAGGTCGAGGATTTGCGGCAGCCGTGCCACCGACAGGGTCGCCGCTCCGCGCGGGGCGATCTGCGGGGTGACGGCGGCGGCGGAACGTGGCGGCATGCTTCCCTCGTGTCGGTCGGGCGGCGGTCGGTCGGGCGACGGGGCGCACTCCTCTCTCCTCTCCTACAGAAGCGGCCGGTTGGCCACACGAATCTTGGAAGGCGCCGGCGTCCGGAAGGATGCCGGCGCCTTCGGTTCAATAGACGATGCGGGCGGTGCCGCCGATCCGGCGGGGCTGGCCGAACACCTGCACGCCGAAGCCCGAGGCACCGAAGTCGACGCCGCCGGTGACGATGTCCTTGTCGAGCAGGTTCTCGCCCCACACCGACAGCTCGAGCTTCGCGCGCGGCCCGACGTCGACGTCGGCCAGGGTGATGCGCGCGCTCAGCAGCTTCTGGCCGGGATCGCGCACCTCATTGTTGAACGGGTTCACGTTCGGCAGGTTGATCGTGTGGAAATAGCGCGTGCTGCTCCACGAATAGTCGGCCCTTACCGACAGCGTCCCCATCGACAGCGGCGGGAACTCATATTGCGCGCCGACATGCGTCGTCCATTTCGGCACATAGGGGACGTGCGCCTGGTCGGCATAGTTGGTGATGACGTTGTTCGCCGGGTTCGGGAAATAGATCTCGTCATAGACCGCCTTGGTGTAGCCGATGCTGCCGTCGATGGTCAGGCCGCGCAGCGGGATCGCCTGCACCTCGCCCTCGAACCCCTGGAAATGCGCCTGGGCGTTGGAGGTGAAGCCCGATCCGCCGCCCGGCGTTATGCCGGTGAACTGATTGACCTGAAGGTCCTTGTAGTCGGTATAGAACACCGCACCGTTCCAGCGCAGCCGCCGGTCGAACCATTCGGACTTGATGCCCGCTTCATAGGCCATCGCCTTTTCCGGCTCGAACAGGAAGCTGCCCGCCGCCGCGGCGCGGGTGTTGAAGCCGCCCGAACGATAGCCGGTGCCGACCCGGCCGTAGAGCATCAGCGCATCGGTCGCCTGGAAGTTCAGCGTGACGTTGTAGGCGGTGTTGTGGAAAGTGCGCTCGCCGCTGCGCGCGATCGTCGAGAGTTGCCGCGCGCGCTTCTTGTCGATCGTGTAACGCAGGCCGACGGTCAGCTCGACCCGGTCGTCGAGGATCGGCGGCGTGTAGCTCGTCTGACCGAAGCCGGCATAGGAAGTGCCGTGGATCTTGTAGTCGGTCAGGCTGGTCGCGTTGGTGCCGACCAGGCCGACATTGGGCACATTGGCGATACGGGTGGAGAAGCTGGTATTCTCGTCGCGGCCGTGCTCGTCGAAATAATAGAAGCCGGCGACATAGTCGAAGCGCCCGGCCGATCCGAGCAACTGGAACTCCTGCGAATATTGGTGCTGCCGGATATAGCGGTCGCTCTCCGACGGTTGGACATGCGCGACCGCGCCCGCCGCCGAGACGACGCCGAGCAGGTTGGCGGCGACATAGATGGTCGGGACATAGGAGAAGATCTTGCGATAGGCGCTGATCGACTTGAGGGTCAGTGCGGGGCCGACCTCATATTCGAGGGTCAGGGCATGGCCGTAGCTGCGGGTGCGCTGCGGCTTGCGCACCGCCAGCGGCACCGTGTCCGACCGGCCCTGCTGGATGAAGAAGGGATCGCCGCCCAGCGCGGTCGAACGGCCGTAATAGGTGCGGACGGTCGGGGTCGCCGCGACGAACTGATAGGCGGCGGGGCGGCCCTGCTGGGCGTTGTAGTCGAACGCATAATCGGCGGAGAAGTCGCCCCAGCGGCCATGGACGCGGGTCCACACCGCATCGCTGGCGAGAGCGCCGGGGTCCTTGTCGTCAGGGGCATAGGGATTGTCGACGAAGCCGTCGCGCTGGCGCCGCTGGTAGCTGACCGTCGCGGCGATGCCGGTGCCGCCGATCTCGCCGGTGTTGATCCGGGCGAGCGCGACGAACTGGTTGCCCTCGGCATATTCGAGCTTGGCGGTGGCTCCGAAATCGGCCGAAGGCGCCTTGGTGACGAGGTTGATCGCGCCGCCGGTGGTGTTGCGGCCGAACAGCGTGCCCTGCGGACCGCGCAGCACCTCGACCCGCTGCAGGTCGACCAGGTCGAAATTGCCGGCGTTGGACCGCGCGATATAGACACCGTCGAGATAGATGCCGACAGCCTGGTCGATCGCCAGGATCGGGTCGGCATTGCCGATGCCGCGGATATAGGCGACCGTGCCCGCGATCGATCCGCCCGCCGGGGCGAGCGCGATATTGGGGGTGAGCTGGCTCAGCCGGTCGACCGTCAGCACGCGCTGCTGCTCGATCTGGGCGGAGGACAGCGCCGATACCGACACCGGGGTCGACTGCAATATCTCCTCGCGCCGCCGCGCGGTGACGGTGATCTCCTCGAGCCGGATGCCGTCGCCGCCGTCCTGTGCGAAGGCGGGTTCGGTGACCAGACAGGCCGCCGCGCAGCCCGCCAGCATCATCGTTCGTGCCCTCAACTGAACCATTGTCCCCTCCTCTGTCGTCATTGTGGAATCCAGGCAGGCTGGTGGACGTGGCGGGTCAGCTCGTCGGCTGGGTGCCTCCGCCACCGGTGCGGGCGCGGACCGCCGGCACGCCGGTGCGCAGGCCGATCGTCGCCGACAGGAACAGGGTGATGCCGATCGCCAGGAAGGCGCCGTGGCCGCCCAGGTTGGTGAACAGCAGGAAGAACAGCAGCGGGCTCAGGAACTGGCCCAGATTGATCGCGGGCGACAGCAGCCCGATCGCGCGCCCGCGCGTCTCGGGTGCGGCCCGGTCGAGCAGGATGTTGAGCATATAGGGCTGCATCAGCCCGCCGCCGGTGCCGAGCAGGATGCAGCCGAAAGCCGACAGCATCAGCATGTGCGACAGGCCGAGGATGGTGACGCCCGATCCGATCAGCGCCAGGTTGAGCGCGAACATCCGCCGCGCGCCGATCCGCACCTGCAGGCTGCCGTAGAACAGCGATCCGATGGTGTAGGCCAGCGTGCCGGCGGTGATCACCCAGGCGATGGTGGTCGGCGGCACGTCATGGTCCGACGCCAGCAGCAGCGGCACCTGCGTCTGGTTGAGGATGGTGATCGTCGAGATCGCCAGCACCACCGCATAGACCGGCCAGAGGATCAGGACGGCCATCGTCCCGGTGCCGCCGGCCGCGGCGCGTCCCTTCTCGCGCGGCGGCGATTCGACCGCGAACAGGACGATGCACAGCATCACCAGCGCGACCGCGCCGTAGAGGGCGAACGGCATGCGCCAGCCCGCAGCCTCGGCGATCCGGGCCGACATCATCACCGACAGCACCGCGAAGCCAGCCGCCACCGTCGTCTTGAAGCCGAGCGCGCGGGCCCGCCCGCCGCCCACCAGGCTATCGCCGAGCAGGGTGACGCTGGCGGTGAAGATCGTCGCCGCGCAGAAGCCCAGGCCGAAGCGTGCGGCGAACAGCGCGGGGGCGCTTTCGAGCACCAGCCCGGCCGATCCGAACAGTCCGTAGAGTGGCAGCGCGGCGAGCAGCACCTGCCTGATGCCGGCCCGCTCGATCAGCCAGCCGGCGATCGGGCCGCCGACCACCACCCCCAGGCTGGCGGTGGTCACGACGAGCTGCGCGACCAGCGCGGCCGAGGCGTCGTGGCCGAAATGGGATTTGATCGCGACCATGCTGGGCGACAGCGCGGTCGTCATCAGGCCGGTGAAGCAACCGCCCGAGATCATCACGAAGATCGCCAGCATCCGCCGGAAGCGTGCGACGGGGCTCGCGCCCAGCGCGACATAATCGCCCAAGCTGGCACTCTGGCTGTCCACAGCCTGCCTCTCCCGATCCGTGCCTACCGATCGTTGCGGCCAGCATCGTTCCTATATGTGATCATGTGACGATAAATGTGAACGGTTTGCCTGTCAACCGACCGGTTGGTTGAGTTGAATTCCAGGGTAGGGGCAGGCTCGCCCGCCGGAAATAGACGTTGTTCCATTGCGAAATGAATGATGCTCATGGTGATTTTTACCAAACAAGCGATTGTCTGGTTTTTCCGTGGCTGCTAGTTTCGTGCCGCTTGCCCGGAGAGGCGAGAAAGGAGAGCCGGATGCGCGCAGCCCTGTTGCACCATGACAGTCATACCCCGCGGCTGGAGGAGGTCGCGGTCGAGGAGCCCCGCTTCGGCGAGGTGCTGGTCCGGATCGCCGCCTCGGGCATCTGCGGGTCGGACCTCCACGTCGTCCACAATCGCAGCAATGTCGGCAAGGACCGCCCGGTCATCCTGGGCCATGAGGGCGCGGGCGTGGTCGAGGCGGTCGGGCCCGGTGTCCGCGACCTCAAGCGGGGCGACCATGTCGTGATGGCGATGTTCGGGCCGTGCGGCCATTGCGATCAGTGCAACAGCGGCAAGCTCCAATTCTGCGACGGCCCCGAGTTCAAGAGCGCGGTCGGGCGCATGGCCGACGATTCGACCCGCTTCTCGCAGGATGGGCGCATGGTCTTTCCAATGGTCGGCGTCGGCTCGCTCGCCGAATATGCGGTGATGCGGGAGGCGATGCTGGTCAAGGTCGCGCCGCATCTGCCGCTCGACCGGCTTTGCTTCTGCGCCTGTTCGGTGACGACCGGGCTCGGCGCGGTATTCAACGTCGCCAGGGTGACGCCGGGGGCCAGCGTCGCGGTGATCGGCTGTGGCGGCGTCGGCCTCAACGTGATCCAGGGATCGCGGATCGCGGGCGCGTCGCGCATCATCGCGATCGACACCAATCGGGCGAAGCTCGACATCGCTTCGAACATGGGCGCGACCGACCTGATCCAGAGCGGCGGCGACCCGGCCGAGGTCGACGCGGCGGTCAAGGCGCTCGAACCGCGTGGCGTGGATTTCGCCTTCGAGGTGGTCGGCAATCATGCGCTGATCCGCCAGGCGGTGGGCTTCACCGGGCGCGGCGGGACGACGGTGATGATCGGCGGCGTGCCCTGGGCGTCGGACGTCTCGGTCAATGCCGGGTTGCTGTTCGGCGAGCGCAAGCTGATGGGCTGCCTCGGCGGCGGCAACATACCGGGGCGGGAGATCCCGCGCATCGTCGGCCTCTACGAGCGCGGCATGCTAAAGCTCGACGAACTGGTAGGGAAGACCTTCGATTTCAACGACATCGGCGAGGCGATCGCCGAGGCCGACCGGGCGCAGACCGCGAAGACCGTGGTCGCGATCGACCGCGCCTTGCTCTGATAGGAATGGGGAAACGACATGGCGGACTATGACCGCGCCGACACGCGCGTGCGGCGCTTCCAGAATCTGATCGACGGCCAGTCGCGGCCGGCCGCGAACGGTGGCTGGATCGACAGCATCGATCCCGCGACCGGGCAGGTCTGGGCGCAGATTCCCGACGGCCGCGCCGACGATGTGGACGCTGCCGTCGCCGCCGCGAAGCGCGCCTTCCGCGGGCCGTGGCGGCAGATGGCGGCGGCGCAGCGCGCGGCGCTGCTGCGTAAGGTGGCCGATCTGGTCGCCCCCCGGCTGGAGGAGCTGGCGGTCATCGAGACCCGCGACAACGGCAAGATCATCAACGACACCCGGGCCGGAGACATCCCCGCGATCGCGCAGATGTTCCATTACTGGGCGGGTGCCGCCGACAAGATCCACGGCGAGACGATCCAGGTCAGCCCCGCGAGCGTGAACTATGTCCAGCGCGAGCCGATCGGCGTGGTCGGCATCATCGTGCCGTGGAACTCGCCGGGCTCGGTGTTCGCGGCGAAGGTCGGCGCGGCGCTGGCGGCGGGGAACACCGTCGTCGTCAAGCCGGCCGAGACCGCGTCCTGCTCGATCCTCGTCCTTGCGGAGCTGTTCGAACAGGCGGGCTTCCCGCCCGGCGTGGTCAACGTGGTCGCCGGCCTCGGAGCGGAGGCGGGGGACGCGATCGCCGGCCATCCCGACGTCGGCAAGATCAGCTTCACCGGATCGACCCTGACCGCGCGGGCGATCACCCGCCGCTCGGCCGAGGCGATCAAGCCGTTGAGCTTCGAGCTGGGCGGCAAGTCGGCCAACATCGTCTTCGCCGACGCCGATCTCGATGCGGCAGCCATCGGCGTCACCACGATGGGCATCTTCAACGGCGCCGCCGGCCAGTCGTGCATTGCCGGGTCGCGCATCCTGGTGCAGCGCCCGATCTATGACGAGATGATCGAGCGGATGGTGAAGATCATCACCGGCATCCGGTTGGGTGATCCGATGGACGCCGCCAGCCAGATGGGCCCGATCGCGCTCGACCGGCAATTCGAGAAGGTGAAATCCTATCTCGACCTCGGCCGGCAGGAAGGCGGCGAGGCGGTGTGCGGTGGTCTGGCTGGCGAGGCGGTGTTCGGCGCCGGATCGCCCCATGCCGGCGGCTATTTCGTCCAGCCGACGCTGTTCGCCGGGCTCGACAACCGGGCACGCACCGTGCGCGAGGAGATTTTCGGCCCGGTCGCCTGCGTGCTGCCGTTCGACGATGCCGAGGAGGCGGTCGCGATCGCCAATGATTCGAACTATGGCCTCGCCTGCGGGCTGTGGACCAACGATCTCAAGCGCGCCCACCGCATGGCGGCGGCGATCGAGGCGGGGGCGGTGTGGGTCAACACCTATCGCCGCCTGCACTGGGCGGTGCCGTTCGGCGGCTACAAGGACAGCGGCTATGGCCGCGACAGCGGAATGGAGAGCCTGCGCGGCTATCAGCAGACCAAGTCGGTCTGGATCGATCTAGCCTAATCCTGTTCCAAACCTATCAAGTGCTTAGTGTCATTTTCCGGTCATTCGCGATTCTCGCATTTGCTGCCGGTTCGAAATCCAGGAAGAAAATTTTAAAATAAGATACTGATTTCTATAAATTAAAAGAAGGTGTGCCGCCGTCCGCTCCGGCACGCATCCCTTCTTCTCGTCGATATAGACAAGCGATCGGTTGGTGGATAGATTGCGAGTCAGCAGGGCGATTCAGCCAGACCGCGGCAGCGGCGCAGGGTTCGCCCCATCGATAGGAGAAGTGGATGACGGGCGTTGCCGAACATTTCGATCTTCTGATCCGCAACGGCATCGTCGTCGACGGCACCGGCCTGCCGCGCCGCCGGCTCGACGTCGGCATCCGCGACGGCAGGATCGCCAAGTTCGCGCATCTGGGGGAAGCGACCGCCGACGAGGAGATCGACGCCGCAGGCTGCATCGTCGCCCCCGGCATCGTCGATCCGCACACCCATTATGATCCGCAGATCACCTTCGACCCTTATGCCACCGTATCCTGCTTCCACGGCGTGACGACGGTGCTGGCGGGCAATTGCGGCTTCTCGGTCGCGCCCTGCAAGGCCGAGGACCGCGAATATCTGAAGGGCATCTTCGCCCGGGTGGAGGAGATGAACCCGATCGCGCTCGGCGCCGTCCGCTGGGACGAGTTCGAGACGTTCGACGAATTCCTCCAGACCCGCAAAGGCAGGCTCGGCATCAACTTCGCCTGCTATGTCGGCCATTCGAACCTGCGCCGCTGGGTGATGGGCGACGATTCGCATCGCCGCGCGGCGACCGAGGACGAGGTCCGGCAGATGCGGGCGATGCTGGCCGAGGCGCTGGAGGCCGGCGCCGCCGGCCTCTCCTCCTCGGCGGCGGCGGTGCACATGGACATCAACGGCGACCCGGTGCCGTCGCGCCTCGCCGAGCGCTCCGAATTCCTGGCGCTGGCCGAGGAACTGGGCCGCTTCGGCAAGGGGTCGATCACCTTCCTGCCGGCCAGCTCGATCGGCGGCCTCAACGAGGAGGACAAGGAGTATCTGATCGAGCTCGGCAAGCGATCGGGCGTGCCGATCATCATCCAGGGGCTGGGCGGGCGCAACAAGGTCGATGCCCCGACCGCGACCTGGGAGGCGTCGGTCGAATTCCTCGACCGGGCGACGGCGGCCGGTGCGCCGGTCTATTCGCTGCTGATCTCCCGCCCGTTCGACCGGCCGGTGGTGTTCAGCCCCGAATGCCCGCATTATGCGGCGGTCGCGTCGTGGCATGCGATGATGCGGCTGCCGAAGGCGGAGCGCGACGCGCTGTTGCGCGATCCCGCCGCACGCGACGAGATGCGCCAGGCGGTCGAGAACTACAACCGTGATCCCAAGAAGGGCACGATCCTGCCGCCGCCGCTGTGGACCGCGCTGTTCGTCGACCATGTCGCGAACGATCGCAATGCCGGGCTGCAGGGCAAGAGCGTCGCCGAGATCGCCGCGGAAACCGGCAAGGCGCCCGGCGACGTAGTGCTCGACCTACTGCTCGACGAGGACATGGCGACCGAGTTCCGCTGGCGCACCGAGACCCCCGAATGGGCCGAGGCGGTGCGCGTCGCGCAGCAGGACCCGCGCATGATCGTCGGCGTGTCCGACGGCGGCGCCCATCTCGCCAAGGACGACGCGGCCGATTGGAGCTCCTACTTCCTGCGCTCCTGGGTGCTCGATCGCGGCGCCTGGACGCTGGAGGAGGGCATCCGCCAGATCACCCAGATCCCGGCCTCGCTGCTCGGCCTGGTCGATCGCGGCACGCTGAAGGTGACCGGCCCGGCCGACATCATGATCTTCGATCCCGAGACGATCGGCCCGTGGCGCAAGGAATTCGCGCGCGACCTGCCGGGCGGCGTCGGGCGGTTCAAGGCGTGGGGCAAGGGCGTCAAGGCGACGATCGTCAACGGCCGGCCGATCGTCCTCGACGGCGCGCTGACCACCAACCTGCCCGGCGAGGTGGTGTCGCCGGCCTGACGCGGCGGGCCAGGACGCAGGACAAACAGGAGAGGGTTGGACGGATGGACATCCGCAAGGTGACGGCGAATATCGGGGCGGACGTGCACGGCGTCGACCTGTCCCAGCCGCTCGACAAGGGCGTGGTGGCGGAGATTCGCGCCGCACTGCTCGAGCATCTGGTCTTGTTCTTCCGCGGGCAGCGCAAGCTGTCGGTCGAGGAGCATGTCCGCTTCGGGCGCTATTTCGGCGACATCGATCTGCCGCTGTTCCGCACGGCATCGTCGCCCGCGCCCGAGGTGATCGTCCTCGATCAGAAGAACCCGAAGGGCGAGGGCGCCGATAGCTGGCACGCGGACAACACCTATATGCCGGCGCCGCCGATGGGATCGATCCTCCAGGCGCACCTGCTGCCGTCGATCGGCGGCGACACCTGCTTCGCCAACATGTACGCCGCCTATGACGCGCTGTCGCCGAACCTGCGCGCGATGCTGGACGGGCTCAACGCGATCCACTCGCTCGAACAGATGGCCGAGCGGACCAAGCATGTCATGGGCGCCTCGCTGCGCGACAAGGTCGACCAGTGGCCGCCGGTGCTCCACCCGGTCGTCGCGGTCCATCCCGAGACCGGCCGCCGCCTGCTCAACGTCAATGCCAACTGGACGGTGGCGATCGACGGGATGAGCCGGGCCGAAAGCGACGCGCTGCTGCGCCTGCTCTACGATCATGTCCGCAGCCCGGAATTCCAGGTGCGGCTGCGCTGGAACACCGGCGACGTCGCCTTC
Organism: Rhizorhabdus histidinilytica; assembly: GCF_900167915.1. Classification (GTDB taxonomy): domain Bacteria; phylum Pseudomonadota; class Alphaproteobacteria; order Sphingomonadales; family Sphingomonadaceae; genus Rhizorhabdus; species Rhizorhabdus histidinilytica. Next base: position 145,458 of record NZ_FUYM01000011.1, read on the forward strand.
TGGGACAACCGGGCCGTGCAGCATTATGCCGTCGCCGACTATCGCGAGCGCCGGATGATGCAGCGGGTGACGATCGCCGGCACCCGCATCCAGGGCATTCCCGACGCGGAACGCGCCAATGGGAAACGAGGGGCCGATCGCGAAACCGCGCACGCCCACTGAAAAAGATCATCGGAGAGGATGCATGGACGAGACGATCGACCCCAATCTCAACAAGAAGGCTCGCTTCACCCATCTCGACGACTTCAAGTGGCAGGAGGTCCGCCGCCAGCAGCATGGCGACCGCACCGCCTCGGTCCGCGAGAAGTGGATGGAGTTCTCCGACAAATATCTGTCGCTCTACGCCGAATGGGATGCGGGCATGGTGGTCCGCCCGCACGGGCACAACAGCAACCACGTGGTCTTCGTCCTCGACGGCGACATGATGTGCGGCGATATCCATTGCCCGGCCGGCACCCATATCGCGCTCGACAAGGGCGACACCTTCGGCCCGTTCATCGCGGGCCCCAACGGGGTCAAGCTGTTCGAGGTGATGATGGGCGACCCGCGCTCCTTTCCCGCCAATCGCGAGGAGTATGAGAAGCTGCTCGCCGACAAGGGCATCGTCCCGCTTCCCAACCCGCCGATCGACATGCCGAGCTGGCTGAAGGACACGAGGAACAACTGAGGTGAGCCAGCCGACCGGCGGTGCCGTCGAAACGAGCCGGGGGCTCGACCCGATCCTGTGCGAGGTCGTCAAGAACAGCCTGATGCTGGTCGCGCAGGAGGCCGGCATCCGCGCCGCGCGCAGCGCGGGATCGACCTTCGTCGCGGCCTCGGCCGAGATCGCCTGCACCCTCTACGACGCCGACGCCCGGCTGATCGCGCAGACCGAGGTGGGGATCATGCACTCGGCCGCGCTGCGGGCCATGCTGCAGGCCGTGCTGCGCGATCACCCGCCCGAGACGCTGGTCGAGGGCGACGTGCTGATCGTCAACGATCCCTTCGCCGGCGGCGTCCACCCGACCGATGTCGGCGCCTTCCGCCCGGTGTTCCACGAGGGCAGGCCCGCTTTCTACTGCGGGCTGATGATGATCGTGTCGGACCTGGGCGGGCTGTCGTCGGGCGGGCTGCCGGCCAATGCCAGCGAATGCTTCCACGAGGGGCTGACCATCCCGCCGACCAAGCTCTACCGCGCGGGTCAGCTCGACGAGGCGGTGACGCGGCTGATCTGCTCGAACAGCCGCACCCCTGCCAAGCTGATGAGCGACATCAACGCGCTGGCGGCGGGCGGCAACGTCGCGGCGCTGCGGCTGGCGGAGATGGTCGCGAAGTTCGGCTACGAACCGCTCGGCGATATGATCGACGAGCTGCTCGACTATTCGGAGCGGCTCGTCCGCCAGGGCTTCGCCGACATGCCCGACGGCGTCTACACCGGCAGCTTCACGGTCGAGAATGACGGCATCGTCCCCGACCGCGACTACCCCGTCCATGTCCGGATCGAGATCGACGGATCGGAATGCCGGCTCGACTTCACCGGCAGCGCGAAACAGGCGACCGGCGCGATCAACTCGACCGCGTCGCAGACGCTGTCGTGCATCAACTATGCGCTGCGCTGCCATCTCGACCCGACCATCCCGATGAACGAGGGCTTCTATCGCCCGATCGAGGTGCTGCTGCCGCCGGGCACGGTGGTGAACTGTTCCTATCCGTCGGCGTGCAACATCCGGCTGGCGACCGGGCAGGCGGTGATCGACGCGGTGCTGCAGGCGCTGTCGGTGATCGACGAGACCCGCTCGATGGCGCCTGGCGCCACCGTCCACACCCTCAACATCCAAGGCGCGACCCCGGACGGCAGCGGGCTGTGGAGCATGCTCGACGTCTGCTTCGGGTCGTGCGGGGCGCGCCATGGCGAGGACGGCGGCGACGGCCTGCCGCTGCTGTTCCATGGCCAGGCCGGCTATGAGCGGAATCTCGAAGGCTATGAGTGGGGCCATCCGGTCCGCTACCGCTGCTACCGGCTGGCGCCCGACACGGGCGGCCCGGGCCGCTGGCGCGGCGGCGCGGGGCTGGTCAAGGAGATCGAGTTCCAGACCGACGTGGTGATCACCGCGCGGGCGACCGACCGCTTCGACCGCCCCCCGCCCGGCATCGGGGGCGGGCTGGCCGGCAGCGGCGCGGCCTGGATCGTCAACCGGGGCGAGGCGGGCGAATATGCCTTGCCCGGCAAGATCACCAATCATCGGCTGAAGGCCGGCGACGTGCTGACCATCATGTGTCCGGGCGGCGGCGGGCTGGGCGACCCGCGGGAGCGCGATCCGGCGCTGGTGCTCGCCGACGTCGAGGAAGGGATCGTCTCGGTCGAGGCGGCAAGGGAGGTCTACAGGGTCGTGCTCAACCCGGATCGCACCGGCATCGACGACGCGGCGACCGAGGTGCTGCGCCGTGGCTGATCGTCCCACCTATTTCGTCGGCGTCGACGTCGGCGGTACCTTCACCGATCTCGTCATCGTCTGCAGCCAGACCGGCGAGGTCCGCAACGTCAAGACGCTGACCACCCCGGCCGAGCCGGTCAGGGGCGTGATGAACGCGGTGCGCGAGGCGCTGGCGTTGGTCGGGGCGACCGGCGCCCAGATCGATCGCGTCGTCCATGCGACGACGCTGCCGACCAATCTTGTGCTCGAACGCAAGGGCGCGAAGGTCGGCTTCGTCACCACGCTCGGCTTTGGCGACATGTTCCGGATCAGCAAGCAGAAGCCGATCGGATCGAACCGCTACGACCTGAGCTACCGCCGGCCCGAGCCGCTGGTCGCGCGCGGCATGGTCGCCGAGATATGCGAGCGGATGGATCATCTGGGCCAAGTGATCACGCCGCTCGACGTCGCCGACGCGGAAGCGCGGATCGCGGCGCTCGCCGCCAAGGGGCCCGAGGCGGTCGCGATCTGCCTGATGCACGGCTATGCCAATCCCGATCATGAGCAGCGCGTGGCCGAGATCGCGCGCCGCCACATGCCCGGCGCCTATGTCTGCATCTCGTCCGACATCTGGCCCGAATATCAGGAATATGAGCGCGCCTCGACGGCGGTGCTTTCGGCCTATATCGGTCCGACCTTCTCGGGCTATGTCAACGAGCTGGAACGGGCGTTGCGTGACCTGGGCTATGCCCGGCCGCTGCAGATCATGCAGTCGAGCGGCGGGGTGATGACCGCCGCCGCCGCCGCCCGCAAGGCCGCCTACATGATCGAGAGCGGTCCCGCCGCCGGCATCATGGCGACCGCCGAGCTCGGCCGCGCCTGCGGCTTCGACAACCTGATCTCGTTCGACATGGGTGGAACCACCGCCAAGGCCGGCGTCGTCCAGAACGGCCAGCCGCGCATCACCAACGACTTCCGCGTCGGCGGCAAGGCGAGCGCGGGCGGGCGCGACGCGGGCGAGCCGATCAAGGTGCCGGTGATCGACCTGGCCGAGGTCGGCGCCGGCGGCGGATCGATCGCCTGGGTCGATCGCGGCGGCTTCCTCCAGCTCGGGCCGGAAAGCGCCAGCTCCGAACCAGGGCCCGCCTGCTACGGCTTCGGCGGGACCGAGATGACGGTGACCGACGCCAACCTGCTGCTCGGCTATCTCGATCCGGACTATTTCCTCGGCGGGACGATGAAGATCCATCCCGATCGCAGCCGCGCGGCGGCGGATCGGCTGGCGGCGAAGCTCGGCATCGACGCGACCGGGGTGGCGCGGGGCATCCACATGCTGGCCAACACCAACATGGCCTCGGCGATCCGCATCGTCACGCTTCAGCGCGGCATCGACCCGCGCGAATATGTGCTGACCGCCTCGGGCGGGGCGGGGCCGCTCCACGTCGTCGGCGTCGCCGAGCATTTCGGCATCCCGACCGTGATCATCCCGCCGTCACCGGGAGTCCGCTCCGCCTTCGGGCTGCTCGTCGCCGACATGGCCTATGACCAGATCGCGATGGCGGCGGACGTCTCGACCGGCAATTTCGCTACGCTCGACGCGCAGTTCGCCCAGCTCGAAGCGGAGGGGCGCGAGCAGCTCCGCCGCGATGGGTTCGAGGAGGGGATCGTCGTCGAGCGCGCGGTGTCGATCCGCTTCGAGAGCCAGGTGCTCGACCTGACCATCCCGATCCCCGACGGCCCGGTCGATGCCGCCGTCATCGCGGCGGCCGAAGCGAGCTTCCGCGAACTCTATGCCGCGACCGCCGGGTTGCGGCCGACGGACCGCTGCACGCTGGTCCATTGCAAGGTCCGCGTCGTCGCCCATGTCCGCAAGCCCGAGCAGGCGGTCCACGCGCCGCGCCCGGGCGATGCGGCACAGGCGGTGAAGCGGCGGCGGCCCGCCTATTTCACGGCGGCCGGCGGCTTTGTCGACACGCCGGTCTACGATCGCGCCCGGCTGGCGCCCGGCGACGCCTTCGCCGGCCCCGCGATCGTCGAGGAACCGGAATCCACGACGATCTGCCCGCCCGGCTATGTCGTCGAGGTCGACCGCCACCTGAACCTGGTCATCGAGCGCAACGGCCTCGATGAGCGGGCTTCGATCCGGGAAAATCTGGTCACATGTCTCTGAACGGACTTTCGGTGCTCGTCACCGGCGCGGCGCAGGGCGTCGGCCGGGGGATCGCCCTCGCCGCCGCCGCCGAGGGCGCGGCCGTCGCCGTCACCGCGCGGCGGATCGAAGCGGCGCAGGCCGTCGCCGACGAGATCGCGGCGCGCGGGGGCCGGGCGACGGCGCTGACCTGCGATGTCGGCGACCGTGCCAGCGTCGAGGCGGCGATCGCCGGTACGGTTGCCGCCTTCGGCAAGCTCGACGGGTTGGTCCACAATGCAGTCAGCGGCTTCTCCAGCGTGCCGGTCGCGATCGAGGACGTGCCCGAGGACAATTGGGACGACCAGATGCGGGTCAGCTTCCGCGGCACCCTCCATTGCGCGCAGGCGGCCTTCCCGGCGTTGCGCGCCAGCGGGGGGACGCTGGTGGTGCTGACGTCCAACGCCGGGATCGAGGGCAATCCCTCGATCGGGCCCTATTCGGCGATGAAGGGGGCGCAGCGCGGCTTCATCAAGAGCCTGGCGCGCGAATGGGGGCCGCTCGGCATCCGCGTCAACGGCATCGCCCCGGTCGCGCTGACCCCGGCGATGGACAAATTCTTCGAGCTGCATCCGCACATGGTGCCGGTTATCTCGAACCGCGCCGCGCTGGGCCGGATCGGCGATTGCGAAAGCGACATCGGAGCGGGCGTCGCCTTCCTGCTCGGACCGCAGAGCCGGTTCGTCAGCGGCCAGACGCTGATCCTCACGGGCGGGGCCTATATGCTATGAGCGGAGACGAACGACGGGCGATCGTGGCGGGCGAGGGACCGCTGGCGGACGCGGTCGCCGCGGCGATCGCGAAGGTAGGGTTCGCGGTCGAGCAGGCCGGCCGGGACCTTCCGGGCACGGCGGCGGTCGACCTGGTCGTCGCCCTGCCGATCACCGACATCCGAACCGACGACTTCGCGACGCTGGCGGAGGACGCCTGGATCAACCTGGCCGAACGGCCGATGGACGAGGTCCGCCACCTGCTGGCGACGCTGTCCCCCCGGATGCGCGAGCCGGGCGGGGCGCTGCTGATCGCGCTGCCCAATATCGGCATGCTCGGTGTGGCGGGGACGGCCGCGCAGACGATGGCGGCCGAGGGGATCAGGACGCTGGCCAAAGCGGTCGCCAAGGCCTGGCGACCGCGCGGCCTCCGCGTCAATTGCGCGATGCTCTCCGCCGCCCAGCTCGAAGCCGCCGATGCCGACGTCGCGCGCGCGATCGCCGGCATCGCGACCGCGAGCGCGGGCGCGGATTTCGCCGCGACCGGCAACAGCATCCTGATCGACGGCGAACAGACGTCGGTCTGAACGGGGAGGGGCAGGTGGCACGGATCGACAGCTTCGACGGGGATCGTTTCGACGCCTATGTCGCCACCCCGGCGGAGGGCGCGCCTGCGCCCGGCATCGTCGTCATCCAGGAGATACGCGGCGTCAACGAGGACATCCGCGGCATCTGCGACCGGCTGGCGCGGCAGGGCTATCTGGCGATCGCGCCCGACATGCTGTGGCGGCAGGAGCGCAACGCGGTGTTCGATCCCGACACGCCCGCCGGCTGGGACAAGGCGATGGCGCTGCACGAGGGCTTCGACGAGGACAAGGCGGTGCGCGACATCGCCTCGGCGGTCGACTGGCTGCGCGCCCTGCCCGGCTGCTCGGGCAAGGTCGGGGTGATCGGCTATTGCCTGGGCGGCAAGCTCGCCTTCCTGTCCGCCGCGCGGGCCGGGGCCGACGCGGCGGTCGCCTATTACGGGATCGGCATCGAACATGTGCTCGACGCGATCGACGACGGTTTCGCGCCGACCCTGCTGCATGTCGCCGCGCTCGACCGCTTCGTGCCGGAGGAGGCGCAGGCGGCGCTGGCCGGACAGGCGCGCCGGACGCCGGCGCTGACCACCCACATCTACGCCGGCGCGCACCACGCCTTCGCGCGATCGGAAGGCGTGCATTTCCATGCCGATGCCAGCGCCCTGGCGCAGCGGCGCACCGAGGAATTCCTGCAACGGCACCTGCGCGGCTAGGTCGCGCATCGAGGAGAGGACGAATGGCGATCGCAGTGGACGCAAACCAGCCGGAGGGTCGGCGGCTGCGCGGCTTCATCGCCGAGGCGCCGACCCCGACGGCGCGGGCGAGGGCGTTTCTCGCGCTGCTGCTCGTGCTGGTGCCGCCGGTGTTCACCGCGATGATGGGGACGCCGGTTGTGCCGATCATCCCGGCGGTGGCGAAGCATTTCGGCGGCGGTGACGCGGGCGCCTTCGCGGCGCAGATGATGGTGACGGTTCCGTGCATCGGCGTGATCATCGGCGGCCCGGTCGCCGGCTGGCTGATCGAGCGGATCGGAATCCGCGCGGTGATCATCGGCAGCGCGGTGCTGATGGGGCTCGCAGGCATGGCCGGCGCCGTCGTCCACGACATCGTGCCCTTCCTGTTCAGCCGGCTGCTCGTCGGCTTCGGCGCGGCGGGCGGCTATACCGCTCTGCTCACCCTGGCCGGGCTGCTGTTCCAGGGGCGGACGCTCGCCCGCGTGCTCGGCTACCAGGCCTCGGTAGCGGCGGTCGTCTCGATGGGGTCGATCATGATCTCGGGCTATATCGCCGAGCATGTCGAATGGCGGGTGTCCTACGGCCTCTACGCGCTGGTGCTGCTGTTCGTGCCGCTGGCGCTGCTTGGCCGCTGGCCGGCCCAGCCGGTGTCGGTCCAGGCCCGCGCGGCGGGGGCCGGGGCGTTCGGGCGGATCTGGCCGATCCTGCTGATCATGATCCCGATCTACGCCGCCGCCTTCATGTCGGTGGTGCAGGGGTCGTTCATGATGACCGCCAACGGCATCACCAAGCCGACGCTCCAGTCGACCCTGATCTCGATGGCGACGATCATGTTCACGATCAGCTCGTGGAACTATGGCCGGCTCCGCAGCCGGCTGTCGGGGCCGATGACCTTCGTGGTGGCACTGCTGCTGCTCGGCGGCGGAATCGTCCTGATGGGCAGCCTTCATCCGGTCTGGGCGATGGGCCTGTCCTGCGCGATGATGGGTGCAGGGGCGGGCATCGCCACCCCCTATCTGTCGCAGCAGATTCTGGAGCGGGTGACGGCGGAGCAGCGCGGCCGCGCAGTCGGCTTCATCGCCCCCGCGCATTATCTGGGCGAGTTCGCCAATCCCTTCATCATGCACCCGCTGCGGATGGCGATCGGCATCCACGCCGCCTTCATCCTGTTCGGGGCTTTCATCATGCTCGGCGCGCTGTTCGCCTTCCGCGCGAACCGCAAGCCCGCCAGTGCCGATCCCGAATCGGCGCCCGAACCGGTGGCGGCGGCATGATCGACCTGGGTGGACAGATCCATGTCGTCGCCGGCGCGGGCGGCGGCGGGATCGGGACCTCGGCCTGCCTGCTGCTGGCCAGAGCGGGGGCGACGGTGCTCGCAGTCGACAAGACCGACCTCGGCTGCGCCAGCGCCACCGAGGCGCTGGCGCAGTACGGACCGCAGCATCGCGTCGTCCAGGCCGACCTTACCGACGAGGCGGCGCTTGCCGATGCTTTGGCCGACGCGGGGCCGGTGCGTGGGCTGGTCAACGTCGTCGGCGGTATCACCAGCCAGGATCTGATCGCGCCGCTGCTGGCCACCGGGGCGATGGACATCTTCGATCGGCTGATGCGGTTCAACACGGTGCCGACGCTTGCCGCGTCGCGGACGGTCGCGCGCGCGATGGTTGGGCACGGGCAGGGCGGCAGCATCGTCAACATCGCCTCGGCCGCCGGTCTTGCCGGCATGCCGTTCGGCGCGGGTTATGCCGCCGCCAAGGCCGCGCTGATCAACCTCACCCGGACGATGGCGGCCGAATGGGGCGGCGCCGGCGTGCGGGTCAACGCGATCGCGCCGGGCAGCATCGCCACCGCCAAGCTCGGCCGCCAGCGCTTCGACGGCGGGGCCGACGAGAAGGACCGCGCCGCGAAGGCGGTGGTGCCGCTCGGCCGCCGCGGCCTGCCTGAAGATATCGCCGGGGTGGCGCTTTTCCTGCTGTCGGACCTTGCCGCCTATGTGTCGGGGCAGGTGATCGCCGTCGACGGCGGCATGCTCGCCCGGCCGCCTTACAACGACGCGGACGGACTGCCTGTGTTCATGACCGATCCGGCGCTGCGCGAGCGGCTGCTGGGGGACTGATCGCCTCGCTGGCCTCCGGCAGTCGATAGGCCCGGCGCGCGGTTCCCGCGAACAGGGCGGCGCGCTCGTCGGCCGACCAGCCGGCGCTGATCCGCTTGAAGGCGTTCCACAGGCGGACATAGCTGCAGGTCGCGGAATCGACCGGGAAGTTGCTCTCGAACATGCAGCGGTCGGCGCCGAACAGCTCGACACAGGTCTCCACCACCGGGCGCCAGGCGGCGACCAGCTCGTCGACCGTCGCCGGCGGCTCGCGCATGTGGAGCGGCGATCCGGCGAACGGCATGCCGAGCCCGCCGATCTTGACCAGCGCATTGGGTCGCGCCGCCAGCCGCGCCATGCCGTCGCGCCACAGCGCGAAGGTCTCGGCCGGGCGGGTGCCGTGATTGCCGATGCCGAGCAGCCCGCCGACATGGTCGAGGATGATCGCCGTGTCGGGAAAGGCGGCGGCGAGGTCGGCGAGCTCGCCGATCTGCGGATGGAAGATCCAGGCGTCGAACGACAGGCCGAGCGGTGCGAGCCGCGCGAATCCGGCGCGGAAGCCGGGGTCGGCGAGCAGGCCCGGCGGCGGCCGGCGCGGCCAATTGTCGAACAGCGGATCGTCGTCCCGATTGGCCGACTGGCGGATGCCGCGGAAGCGGCCCTCGCCGGCGTCGACATGCGCCTCCAGGACCGGCGCCACCGCGTCGCCCAGTTGCAGGTCGGCGTGGCCGACGATGCCCGCGCAAAGCCCCGGTGACGCGCCCTTGGCCGAGCCGAGGAAGAACAATGTCTCGCCGACCGGGCGCAGGCTTTCCGGCCCGTCGGCGAAATAATGCGCGCCGCATTCGATCGCCACGGTTTGGACGATCCGGTGTCCCGCGCCGAGGTCGGCGAGCAGGTCGGGCGTGTGGTAGCGGCGGCCGCCGCGCGGCCCCAGCGCGGCGATGCCGTCCCACAGATGATGGTGCGGATCGACGATCGGCAGGTCGGGCTCGATCGCGACGTCGTCCCCGGCCAGGCCTTCGGTCATGCCGCGACCAGCCCCTTGCCGGTGATCATCGGCAGGTCGAACGGCGTCACCACGCCGGGCGGCGCCGCGACCACGACGGGGATGGCGTTGACGATGCGCAGCGCGGTGGCGAGCGTGCCGGGCACGGTCGGATCGGCATAGCCGGGATTGCCGACCTCCAGCACCCAATCGGGATCGCCGCTGATCTGGACGCGATAGCCGCCGCCGATGCCGATCGGCCCTTTCGGCCAGTGCGGGGCGTCCTCGACGCGCAGCCGGGTGACGTGCTCGACGACGACGGCTGCCTTGCCGGCGACGATGCCGCGCACCTCGAAGCGGATGCCGGCGGAGCTGCCCTTCACGATCGTGCCCGCCGGGATGGTAAAGGTCTCGGGCGCGGGATAGAGCTCGTAATATTCCTCGGTGCGGTCGAGCTTGAGGCCGAGCTGCTCGGCGATCAGCCGCACCACCGAGCCCCACATCATGTCGAGCACGCCGGGCCGGGCGATCGGCGGAACCTCGTCGATCGGCTTGCCGAAGCCGAATTTGCCGGTGATCGCGTCGGGCTTGTCCCAGACGCCGTAGCTCATCACCTCGCTGACCCGGATCGTGTCGATCCGCCGGGTCACGCCCGACAGGGCGAGCGGCAGGATGTCGTGCATGAAGCCCGGATCGAGGCCCGAGGTGAAGCAGGTCGTGCCGCCCTCGCGGCAGGCGGCCTCGAGGCGGCGGACGATCTCCTGGTCGGCGCTGCCCGGGTGGACCAGCGGGATGATCGCCGTCGACACGACGTTGATGCCGGCGCGCAGCAGGTCGCACATATGGTCGGCGGCATCCGATTGGCGATTGCCGGTCGTAACCCCTTCGCGGCCCGACGTGCCGGCCGAGCAGAAGGAGACGCAGTCGGGCTTCAGCGCGATCAGCGCGTCGCCGTCGTCGGTGGCGATGATGCCGGTCGGCGTGTCGAGACCGCAGATCTCGGCAGCGTCCTTGCCGACCTTGGCCGGGTCGCTGACCACCAGCCCGACCAGTTCCAGCTCGGGATGGCTGATGATCGAGCGCAGCGCATTCTTTCCGACATTGCCCGTGGCCCATTGGCCGACGCGGATCGCCATGACTGTCCTCTCCCTATTCGTCCTTCCCGAAAAAAGGGCGCCGGATCACGGCGCCCCCTTTCCATCGGTTGGAAGCCGGCCGGCTGTTGGCTCCGGCCGGCTCCCGTCCCCCGTTCTCAGAAGCTGACCTTGAGATCGAGGCCGAAGCGCCGCGGCGGCGCATAGCTGTTGATCGCGAAGCCCAGCGCACCGAAGTCGATGCCCGAGATGATGTTGTGGCGGTTGGTGATGTTGTCGACATAGAAGGACAGGTCGACCGTGGTCGCGCCGAGCGAGATGTCGGTCAGGCCGATCCGCCCGTCGAGCCGCTTGTTCGCGCCCGACCGGATGTTCCGGTAGAAGACGTTCCCCGAGAACTGGTTCGCGTGGAAGAAGCGGTTGCTCATATAGGAATAGGCGAGCCGGGCCAGCGGTCGGCCGAAGCCGACGTCGTCGCCTTCATACTGGATGCTCGCATTGGCCGTCCATTTCGGCACATAGGGGAATTCGCTCTGGTCGGCGGCGTTGAAGAAGGTGCCGGGCACCGCCGGATTGGGAGCGATGAACACCTTGTACTTGGGATCGACGTAGCCGAGGCTGCTCGACAGGGTCAGGCCCTTCACCGGCACCGCCTGCAATTCGCCCTCGAAGCCCTTGAACGTCGCCTTCGCGTTGGAGGTGAAGCCGCCGCTGTTGCCGACCGCGGTGGTGACGAACTGGGTCACCTGCAGGTTGCTGTAGTCGGTGTGGAACACCGCGGCGTTCCAGCGCAGCCGCCGGTCGAAGAACTCGGTCTTGATGCCGGCTTCAACCGTCTTCGCCTTCTCGGGCAGGAAGACGAAGTTCTGCGTCGCCGAGGCGCGGGTGTTGAACCCGCCCGAGCGATAGCCGGTGCCGTAGCGGGCATAGGTCATCACGCGATCGGTGAACTGGTAGGAAACGATCGCGTTGAACGAGGTGTTGTTGAAGGTGTTCTTGCCGTTGCGGATGCTCGGCAGAGTCTGGCTCACCTCCTTCTTGTCCTTGGTGTAGCGGACACCGGCGGTCAGCTCGAGCTTGTCGTCGAGCGCGGCCGGGCGATAGCTCGCCTGGCCGAAGGCCGCATAGGACTTCGCCTTGAAACCGAATTGCAGCACCGATGCGGTGTTCGACGCCAGGGTCGGCGAGATGACGAAGGTCGAATTGGACGGGTTGGTCGTCGACCCGTCCTCCTTGAAGTAATAGAGGCCCGCGACATATTTGAATTGGCCGGTGTCGCCGAGCACCTGGAATTCCTGCGAAACCTGGTCGGTCTCCTCGACCTTCTTGAGGCTCAGGAACGGATAGACTTCCTTGATGCCGGTCGTGGTCGGGCCGAACACGCCGGGCGGGCCGTAATAGGTGCCCAGCGGATTGGCGCGATAGGAACGGAAGCCGGTGATCGACTTGAAGTTCAACGCGTCCGACACATGATATTCGAGGGTCAGGCCATGGCCCCAGATCTTGACCTTCTGCTGCCCGGCGATGGCGAGGTTGAGCGACTTCTTGTAGGACTCGCTGACGTTGCTCAGGAACAGGCCGCCATTGGTGGCGTTGGTGTAATAGCCGCGGACGTTGTTCGAGATGAAGCGCGGCTGCTGCGCCAGCGGCAGGCCCCTCAGGTCGTTCCAGTCGAAGATGTAGGTGGCGCTGAAATCGCCCCATTCGCCCTTCACCTTCGCCCATACCGCATCGCTGTTGAGGCTGCCCGGCGTCGTCGCCCGGCTCGACGAGAAGGGGTTCTTGGTGAAGCCGGCATGCTCCATATGCTGGTAGGACAGCGTCGCCGCGATCCCGGTATTGCCGAGCTTGCCGGTGTCGAAGCGGGCGGCCGCCTGCCGCTCGCGATAATTGGCGACGCCCAGCTTGATCGCGCCGCCCATCTCCTCCGACGGGTCCTTGGTGGTCATGCTGATCGCGCCGCCGGTGGTGTTGCGGCCAAACAGCGTGCCCTGCGGGCCGCGCAGCACTTCGACCCGCTGCAGGTCGACCAGCGCGAAGTTCGCCGCGTTGCTGCGGCCGACATAGATGCCGTCGATGTAGATGCCGACCGGCGAGTCGACCGTCAGCAGCGGCTCCTGCGTGCCGATGCCGCGGATGAAGGCGGTGTTGCCGCCCAGGAAGCCCGACTGCTGCTGGATCGAGACGTTCGGGACCATCGTCGTGATCCGGTCGATCTGGGTGACGTTGGCGCGCGCGAGCATCTTTTCGGACACCGCCGACACCGACACCGGCGTGGTCTGCAGATTTTCCGCCTGGCGGCGGGCGGTCACGACGATCTCCTCGAGGCCCTGGCGCTGCTCGTCCGCCTGGTCGGGGACGGTCTGCGCCGAGGCGCCGTTTGCCAAGGCCGTCAGTGAAACGCCGGCCAGGATGGTCAACACCGTTTTGCGTGTCATTCCTCTACCCCTCTCCCAAACATCACTCTATTTTGTTCACCAAGTGATTGCTTGTTATTCAAAACGAGTCAAGACGTTCGCTGATATCAACTGAAAAAAGCCTTATCGTTTCGGAATATCATGCACATAGAGCGACCGCTTGGTTATGGTGGCGGCATTGCGCAGGATTCCGCGTTCAGGCCGAACCCTGGCCGGCGCGATAGGCCGGTATGACATGCTCGCCGATCAGCCGGATCGTTTCCATGATGTCGGCGTGGGCAATTCCGCCCATCTGGAAAAGGAACAATATTTCGTCGGCGCCGGCCTCGGCGAGGCGGCGGACGTGGCGCAGGCAGTCCTGGGGATCGCCATAGGCGTCGTCGGCGACGTCGTGGATCGTCTCACGCGGGGACGACTCGATCCGCTCCTCGGAGATGTATGCGACGACATTGGCCTTGCGCTCGGCCAGCGCGGCGGCGTTCTCGTCGGCCGACAGGTCCTCGGCGCTCGGGCGCGGGCCGCCCTGGTACCAGTGGGCGAGCGATTCGACGAAGAAGCGCTGCCCGCGCAGCCCGACCCGGCGGGCGCGCTCGCGATCCTCCAGCACGATCGTCGGGCACAAGGCGGCGAGGTGCTCGATCGGGCGGAAGCCGACCTGCCTGGCCGGATCGCGCCCTGCATAGGCCTCGCGATAGACGGCGCTCTTGCGCGCGACCTCGGCCGGGCCGCTGAAGGCGAGGACCAGCGCGCCGATGCCGCGCTCGCCGGCGGTCAGCAGGGCGTCGTCCTTGGTGCAGGCCATGTAGATCGGCGGGTGCGGCGTCTGCCACGGCTTGGGATGGATCTCGCGCGGGGGGATCTTCACATAGGTGCCGTCGTGCGAGACGACCTCCTCGGTCATGATCCTGGGGATCAGGTACATCGACTCGGTGATCATCGGCGGCAGGTCGGCCAGCTCATAGCCGAAGGTCCCCGCCTCCTGCTGGGTGCCGCCCTTGCCCATGCCGAAATGGACGCGCCCCTTCGACAATATGTCGAGGGTCGCGATCCGTTCGGCGACCTTGACCGGGTGGTTCATCGCCGGCGGCAGGCAGACGACGCCATGGCCGATGCCGAGCCGCGTCGTCCGCCCCGCCAGATAAGCGAGGAAGGTCTCGGGTGCGGACATATGCGCATATTGGGTGAGCGCGGTATGCTCGACCGCCCACACCGTGTCGAAGCCGAGCCGTTCGGCGAGCAATGCCTGCTCGACGATCTCGTGGAAGACGCGCGCCTCGTTCTCGCGCGACGTGTCCACCATCTGGGCTTCGTAGATGATCGAGAATTTCATGGCCTGCTTCCTGCCTGTCCGGGTTCGCGGGCCTTGTCGGCGCACCGCGGCCGCCGCGCCTCGTCCAGTTGGACGAGGTCGCCCCTGAACCGTTCATCCTGAGAGTCTGACTCAAAAGTCCCCGCTCGCCCTGAGGAAGCATTGAGCCTGGTCGAAATGCTGTCTCGAAGGGGCGTTCGAGGCTGGAAATATCCTTCGAGACGGGCCTTCGCCAGGCTCAGTCCTCCTCAGGATGAGCGGTAAGGGGTGTTCCGGTCAGACTCTCAGGATGAGCGGATGGGGGTGCGTCCAATCAAAGGCGGGATGCTCTGGCTTTGCGATCGACGGCGGCCGGCCGCTCGGCGGGGACCAGCGTCTGGACGAGGGCGAGCAGCTCGGCCTGCCGGGTCGTGCCGGTCTTGGCGAAGATCGCGCGGAGATGCGCGCGTGCCGTGTTGTAGGTGATGCCGAGCCGCGAGGCGGCCTCGCGCAGCGTCTCGCCATTGGCCATCGCGGCGGTGACCGACGCTTCGGCGAAGGTGAGCGGCAGGGGGCCGCGCAGCGTCGCCGCGTCGAAGCGCGACCGGCGCGCCGGATCGCGCACCCGCAGCAGCAGCAGCTCGCGGTCCGACGTCCAGACCGGCATCGCCGGCCGGATCGGGCGCACCGCGACGGCGATCGGCACGTCGTCGCCGGCCGGATCGACCAGCAGGGTGCAACCGGCTTCGTCGCCATGGCCGGGCGCCGCGTCGAGATAGGCGCCGAGCTGCCGGTCTGCCGCCGGGGTCGCCAGGCGCAGCCGGGTGTTGGACGTGCTCAGCCCCGCCCGGCGCGCGATCAGCTCGTCGGCGATGCCGTCGCTGACCATGATCCGGCGGTCGCGGTCGATCACTAGCGTGCCCTGTCCGCTCGCCGCCAGCGCGTCGCGCAGGATCGCGCATTCGGCGTCCCGGCGCATCGTCAGCGCCAGGCCCCTGAGCGCGATCGCCAGGTGCGGCACCATCGCCTCCATCCGCCCCCGCTCGCGCCTGCCGAAATCGGGCAGGCCGAGCAGCCGCGCGACCCTGACCCGCGCGACCAGGCCGGGGGCGGGGGTCATGTCGACGCCCAATATCTGATTGCCGACCGTTTCCGACAGATAAGCGCGGATGGCGCGGACCTCGCCCGCCGATCGTCGGCTCAGGAACTCGCCGAACGACACCACCCGTGTCTGCGGCAGTCCGACGAAGGGGTCGGTCGCGAAATGGCGGTCGACATAGAGCGCGGCGCGATGCCGGTCGCTGCCCGGCGACAGGATCTCGCGCGGGCGGTCCTCGCCAACGCGGGTCAGCAGCAGCACCGCGCGGCTCGCCCCCATATGGTCGGCGAAGGCGAGCAGGAATCGGTTCCATGCGGCGACGTCGGCCACGCCGGCATACAGCGCCTCGAGCAGCCTCGCGGGCGGCGTCTCGTCGCGTGTGGCCATGGCTCTCCCCTTCCGGTGGCTCGGCTGATTCGGTCAGGCTATCAAGCGAATGTCCGGGTGGCAACCGGCCGCGGCCTGTGGCGGTGATACTTGGGATATTATCCCGAATATCGTCTGGCGATGTTGACAACCAAGCGATCGCTTAGCAAAGCGAGGGGCAGAGGAGAGAGCCATGACGACTACGTTCGACAAGCGAATGTCGATCGATGACATCATCGCCAGCCTGTCCGATGGGATGACCATCGGCATTGGCGGCTGGGCGACCCGGCGCAAGCCGATGGCGCTGGTCCGGGCGCTGGCCCGGTCGAAGCTGAAGGACCTGACCGTGGTGTCCTATGGCGGACCCGACGTCGGCGTGCTCGCTGCCGCCGGCAAGATCGCGAAGCTCGCCTTCGCCTTCGTCTCGCTCGATCACATCCCGATCGAGCCACATTTCAAGAAGGCGCGCCAGGCGGGCCTGAAGGTGTGGGAGATGGACGAAGGCATGCTCCACTGGGGCCTGCGCGCCGCCGCGATGCACCTTCCCTTCCTGCCGACCCGCTGTGGCATGGCGACCTCGGTCGCCGAGCATCCGGGCCTTCGCACGATCCGCAGTCCTTATGCGGACGGGGAGGAGCTGATCGCGATGCCGGCGCTCCGGCTCGACGCCGCGCTGCTTCACGTCCACCGCTCGGACGAGCGGGGCAACGCGCTGATCCTGTCGCCGGATCCCTTCTTCGACGAGCTGATGGCGCGCGCCGCCGACCGGGTGTTCCTGAGCGCCGAGCGCATCGTCCCGACCGAGGAGCTGGGCCTGCCCGGCAACGCCCGTTTCCACCCTTTCGAGCGCGCGGTCGTCACCGGCGTCGCGGAGGCGCCGTTCGGCGCGCACCCGACCAGCGCCGCCCCCGATTACGAGATCGATATGAAGCATCTTCGCCATTATGTCGCGTCGGCCGAGAGCGACGACGCGTGGAACGCCTATCGCGCCGCCCATGTCGACGTTGACCAGGCCGCCTATGTCGCATCGGTCGGCGGCGCCGACGCGATCCTTGCCGCGCCCAGGCCGGTGTACTGACCATGGCCCGGCATACGCTCACCGAACTGATCATCGCCCGCGCCGCCAAGGCCTGGGCCGACGATCCCGAATGGCTGGCCACCGGCATCACCCCCGTGCCGCGCCTCGCGGCCGGCCTCGCCAAGACGCTCTACAATCCGCGCCTGATGATCACCGACGGCGAGAACTGGTTCGCGCGCGATCCGGTGCCGCTCGGCCCGCGCGACGGCTTCGAGCCGGTGATCGAGGGCTGGGCGCCCTATCTGCGCACCTTCGACAATCTGTGGAACGGCCGCCGCCACGCGATGGTCGCCCCGGTGCAGATCGACCGCTACGGCCAGACCAACATCAGCGTGATCGGCGACCATGACCAACCGAAGGCGGCGCTGCTCGGCGCACGCGGCTTCCCCGGCAATTCGATCCACCATCCGAACAGCTTCTTCTTCCCCGCGCACAACAAGCGGGCCTTCGTCGAGGGTGAGGTCGATTATGTCTGCATGGCGGGCTATAATCCGGCGCGCTGGCCGGGCGGGCGCAAGCCGTTCAGGCTTGAGCTGCGGCTGATCCTCACCAATTTGTGCGTGATGGACTTCGGTGGGCCAGGCCATGCGATCCGGCTGGTCTCGCTCCACCCGGGCGTGAGCTTCGAGGAGGTGCAGGACAATACCGGCTTCCCGATCCACCGCGACGGTGGAGGGACGCCCGAGACGCCGGCCCCGACCGACGAGGAACTGGCGGTGATCGCCCGGCTCGATCCGCACGACGTCCGCGCCACGATCATCAAGGGGAATCCGCCCGGCCGGCCCGAATGGGGGTGAGGCCTTTATCGGCAACCATCATGCTGAACTCGTTTCAGCATCCACCGGGAGGCACTCTCCGGACCGGGCGGTTCCTGCGACGACCATGTCGCACAACGCCTGCCCCGCTCGACCGACTTGGTGGATGCTGAAACAAGTTCAGCATGACGGGCTTACCCGATCATCGCCGCGCGGACGGCGGCGAGGCTGACCTTCAGTGAGGGGGTGCGTGGCAGTTCGTCGGCGACGGCGATCCGCACCGGGATATGGGTCGAGGGCAGCCGCTCGCGCAGATGGGCGAGCAGCACCGCCTCGTCGGCATCCGCGCCGCCGTGCAGCTCGACCATCGCGGCGGGGACGGCCCCCAGCCGCGCGTCGGGCAGGCCGACCACCGCCGCGTCCCGGACCGCGCGGTGCTCGCGCAGCGCGTCGGCGACGCGCTCGGGCATGATCTTGAAGCCGCCGCGCATGATCGCGCCGTCGTGCCGGCCGAGATGATAGACATAGCCGTCGGCGTCGATGCGGATCAGGTCGGTGGTCGCCACCCAGTCGGGCCGGATCGCCGGACAGCGGACCTGCATCAGCCCCTCGCGCCCGTCCTCGACCGGCGATCCGTCGTCGGGATCGATCACGCGCAGCTCCACGCCGGGCATCGGCAGGCCGACGCTGCCGCGCTTGGCGTCGCCGACCGCGCGGCGCATCTCGGGGGTCCAGCGGACGATCGTGCCGCAGAATTCGGTTGCGCCCAGCCCCCAGTGGATCGGGATGCCGTAATGGCGCTCGAACCGCTCCTGAATGTCGGGATCGAGCGGTGCCGATCCGCCGTAGATCGCGGTGACGCTCGCCAGGTGCGCGCGCGGGATGTCGGCGTCGAGCGTCATGCGGATCGCCGCCGGGGGCAGGCCCAGCATCGGCGGCCGGTGGCGGCGCACAGCGTCGGCCAGCGCCTCGGCCGAGAATTTCTCGATCAGGACGAGCGGGGCGCCCTGCGCGCCGCTTGCCGCGAGCAGGCTCAGCCCGCCGATCCCGCTCAGCGGCCAGACGTTGATCTGCGGCGGGGGGCCGTCGGCGCCCTCGCCCTCGGGCGCGCTGTCGACCGCGCGCTGGAGGACGTGGAGCGGCAGCGGCAGCCGCTTGGGCGGGCCGGTGGTGCCGCTCGACAATATCTCGATCACGCCATCATCGGCCGCCCCGGCGATGATCGCGCACTCCAGCCCGTCGACCGGCGCCGGCAGGAAAGGCTCCTCGGCCAGCGCGATGCCCGCGCAGCCGATGCGGGCGCAGCTCGCCGCGATCGGCGGCCAGTCCTCGGCATCGGCGATCAGCGCGGCGGCGCCGAGCCGCTCGATCTCGGCGGACAGCGCGGCGGCGGGCAGGAAGGGGTGGACCAGGCTGATCGATCGCCGCGCCGCCACCAGCGCGAGCATCGCCGCCGCGTGCGAGGCGCGGTTGCGCGCGACCAGGCCGATCCGCGCGCCGGGGGCGACGCCGGCCGCCGCCAGCAGCGTATCGAGCCGGTCCGCGAAGCGGCCGACCTCCCGCCAGCTTATCCAGCGACCGCGGAACTCGATTGCCGTGCGCTCGCCGAGTTCGCGGAAGGACCGCCGGATGCGATCGGCCACGTCCATCGTCTCAGTCCCGTCGCCCTTCGAGCAAGCCTTGCAGGTTGCTGCTCATGATCTGCCGTTTCTGCGCCATGTCGAACCCGGCCAGTTCCTCGACATAGTCGAGCGGCTCCGCGGTGCCTTCGGGGTGCGGCCAGTCGCTGCCGAACAGGATGCGCGATATGTCCATGTGCCGCGCCAGCTCGCCGACGTCGTCCTCGACGAAGGGCGCGACGAAGATGTGGCGGTGGAACGCCTCGACCGGATCGCGGCCGAAGGCCTGCGGCATCTGGCCATGGACATAGCGCAGCGTCTCGATCAGCGGGCGGACCCAGGCGGCGCCGTTCTCGATGCAGGCGATCCGCACATCCGGATGCCGGTCGAACACGCCGCCGCAGATCAGCGCGGCGACCGTGTCGGCGATCGCCCGGTCGATGATGCGCAGGCAGTTGACCAGGGGATTGGGCTCGAACGGCAGCCATTCGGCGCCGCCGGTCCACATCGTGATCAGCGTGTCGTAATTGGTGTCGGCGGCGTGGATCGCGACGAAGATCCGCGCCTCCGCGATCCGTGCCCAGAAGGGGTCGAATTCGGGCAGGCCCATCGACCGCGACCCGCGATAGCCGGGCACCGGCGCCGGCCGGATGCAGACGCAGCGCGCACCCTGCGCCAGCAGCCAGTCGAGCTCGGCCAGCGCCCGGTCCATGTCGGCGAGCGAGATGATCGGCACGCCGAACATCCGCCCGTGCCGCGCGAAGCCCCATTCCTCGCTGGTCCACAGGTTGAGCGCGTGGAGCGCGTCGTGGAGCAGGCCATGGTCGTAGGCCATGCGGTTCTCGATCGCCGAGAACAGCGTTGGGAAGAACAGCGCGGCATGGACGCCGTGGCGGTCCATCACCGCCAGCCTCTTCTCGCCGCGCCGAAATTCGTCGGGCGGGGCGATCGCCTTGCCCTGGATCTCGCGCAGCGAGCGGCCCTCGCGGTTGCGGGCGCGGTAGAAGTCGAGATGCGCGCCCGGCGCCGCCACCCGCTCGAAGGTCGGGTTGGGGATATATTGGGAGATCCTGCCGCCGATGGCGAGCTTCTTGCGCCCGTCGACCGTGACGAACTGGATCTGGTCGCGCCATTTGGCCGGCAGGTGGCGCAGGATCGCATCTTCGGGTTCGTAGAAATGATTGTCCGCGTCATAGACGGGGAAGGGCAGGGTGTCGGTCATCGTCCACGCTCGTCTGGGGAAATCGTAACCATGCTGGCGGCCGGCGGGCGCTTGCGGCAAGCCGTGCGGCGGCTTTTCCGAAGGCGCGGAAAGGCGCCGATCACCAGCCCCGGAACGCCGGCGGGCGCCGCTCGACGAAGGCGAGCGCGGCCTCGCGGCCGTCATGCGACAGGCTGGCGCGGGCGTTGCCGGGTGCTTCGGCGGCAATGCTTTCCTCGAAGGCCAGCGTCTCGGCGGCGGCGAGGTTGCGTTTGATCGCGGCATAGACGCCGGTCGGCCCCTGCGCGAGCCGCCGGGCGAGCGCGGTCGCCTCGGTATCGAGCGCGTCGTCGGCGACGACCCGGGTGACGAGGCCGATCGCCAGCGCCTGCGTGGCATCGATCTTCTCGTCGAGCAGGAACAGCTCGCGCGCCCGCGCCGCGCCGAGCAACCGGGTGAGCAGATAGGCGCCGCCCGGATCGCCGCAGCGCCCGGCGCTGGCGAAGGCGAGCTTGAAGACGGCGCTGTCGGCAGCGATGCGCAGGTCGCAGGCGGCGGCGAGCAGCAATCCGCTGCCGGCCGCCGGACCGCGCACCGCCGCGACGGTCGGCTTGCCCATGTGGCGGAGCAGCGTCAGCGCGCGCGAATCGCGCAGCATGATCGCCGCGACCGTGTCGGGACGGAGATCGTCGCCGGGCTTGTCGTCGCCGCCCAGATCATGGCCCGCGCAGAAGCCGCGTCCCGCGCCGGCGAGCAGCAGGCAGCGGACGGCGGGGTCGATCGCGGCATCATCGAGCGCGGCGATCAGTTCGGCGAGCAGCGCCGGGGTCAGCGCGTTGAGCCGCTCGGGCCGGTCGAGCGTCAGTGTCCGCACGCCGTCCGCGTCGGCGATGCGCAGCATCAGTCCTTGCCCTTCATGCCGGGCAGGTCGGTCAGCACGAACTGGCCGCTTTGCGCATAGGCCGACGCATGGCCGAGCTGGTGGATGTCGAAGCAGCTTTGCAGCGCGGCGGCCTGTCCCTGGATGTCGAGCGTCTGGTTGACCGCGCGCTTGGCCATGGCGAGCGCGTGGGGGTGCATCCGGGCGATCTCGGCGGCGAGCGCGCGGGCGGCGTCGTCGAGCTCGGCGCGGGGCACCACCCGGTTGACCATGCCGCGACGCTCGGCCTCATGCGCGTCGATCGGCCGGGCGGTGAACAGCATCTCCTTCGCCTTGCGCGCGCCCAGTTCCCAGGTGTGGCCGTGATATTCGACCCCGCCGATCCCCATCAGCACCACCGGATCGGAGAAGCGGGCATCGTCGGCGGCGACGATCAGGTCGCACGGCCATGCGAGCAGCAGCCCGCCGGCGATGCACGCGCCCTGCACCGCCGCGATCGACGGCTTGGGGATGTCGCGCCAGCGCCGCGAGAAGCCGAGATAGTGGCGCGCCTCCCATTGATGGATGCCAAGCAGGCCGTGCGTCGGGATCGAGGCGGCGATCCGCTGGAAGGGGCCCTTGGCGACCTCCTCCGGGCCGATGTCGTGGCCGGCCGAGAAATGGGGACCCTCGGCGCGCAGCAGGATCACGCGCACCGCATCGTCCGCCGCCGCCCGTTCCCAGGCGTCGTTGAGTTCCTCCAGCAATTGCTGGTTCTGCGCGTTGCGCCGGTCGGGCCGGTCGAGCGTGATCGTCGCGATCCGGTCGGCGACGGCGTAGCCGATGAAATCTGCCATATGTCCTCCAGCCGCCATCGATGCGCCGGCTGGGTGATGACCGCATGGGAGAAGCGGCGGCTTCCGACGGGCTGGAAGCGATGCGGCGCGGTTTGACAGCCCGCCGCTGCCGCCGCGAAGCCCGATGCATGAATCTCGACCTCACCGATCAGCAGCGGCTGGTGCGCGATGCTGCCGAACGCTTCTTCGCGGCCGAATGCCCCGCCGATGTCGTGCGCGCCGCCGAACGCGATGCCTTTTCGCCCGACCTCTGGGCCAAGGCGGTCGCGGCCGGTTTCGTCGCGATGCGCGCGTCCGAGGCGGCGGGCGGTGCCGATGCCGATCTGTTGGAGGCGGCCTTGCTCTGCGAGCAGGCGGGGCGCCGGCTGGCGCCGATCCCGCTCGTCGATGCTCTCGCTGCCGCGCGGCTGCTTGGTGAGGTGGGCGGCGACGTAACGGAACTGCACGAGGGACCGTTGCTGCTCGGTGCGGGCGCGGGGCGGCGGATCGTCGCAACCGGCGGCAAGCTGGCGATCGTGGCGCCCGACGGTTCGGCCGCGTCGCTGGCGTCGGGCCCGGCGGCGCTCGACCGTCACGCGGCGGCGCTGGCCGAGCGCGACCTGCTGTCGGCGGCCTGGCTGGTCGGCGCGGCGCAGGAGGCGGTGGCGATGGCGGCGGCCTATGCCGCGCAGCGCCGCCAGTTCGGCAAGCCGATCGGCGCCTTCCAGGCGGTCGCGCACCCGCTCGCCAACGCCGCGACCGATCTCGACGCGGGGCGGCTGCTGGTGTGGCGCGCGATCTGGGCGATCGCCGCCGGGCGCGACGATGCCGGCGCATCGATCGCGATGGCGCGCTGGTGGGCGGCGACGGCGGCGCGGCGCGCGGCGCGGACGGCGCTGCGCAGCTTCGGCGGCTATGGCCTGTCGCTCGAATCCGACATCCAGCTCTATTTCACCGCGATCAACCGCGCGGCGCTGATCGACGGCGATCCCGACGCGGCGCTCGCCGAGGTCGGCGACCGGCTCTGGGCGGGGGAAGCGACGGCGCTCCCCGAGACGCGCGATCCGGGTATCGACTTCGGCTTCGGCGCGGCGGCCGAGCGCTTCGCCAACGAGGCTCGGCGCTTCTTCGAGGCCGAGCTGACCGACCAGCTGCGCGCGACCGCGCATCATTCGACTGACGGCCACGACCCCGGCTTCCACCGCAAGCTGGCGGCGGCGGGGCTCGCCTATCCCGACTGGCCGCGCCGCTGGGGCGGGGCGGAGCGCAGCCCCTATGAGGTGTCGGCGCTCGCCCGCGTGTTCGAGGAATATCGCTGGACCCGCGTGCCGATCGGCATCACCAACATGGGTGCACGAATGGTGATGCAGTTCGGATCACCTGAATTGCAGAAGGAGGTGCTGCCGCGCCTTGCCGAGGGGGCCGCGCTCTCCTGTCTCGGTTTCAGCGAGCCGGATTCGGGATCGGACATCTATGCGGCCCGTACCCGCGCGGTGCGCGACGGCGATGACTGGATCATCGACGGGCAGAAGATGTTCACCACCGGCGCACATATCGCCGACTATGTGCTGCTGCTCGCGCGCACCGATGCGTCGCAGCCCAAGCATCGCGGGCTGACGATCTTCTTCGTGCCGCTGATGCTGCCCGGCGTGTCGATCCGGCCGGTCCACACGCTGCAGGACGAGCGCACCAACATCAGCTTCTACGACCAGGTCCGCGTGCCCGATCGCTACCGGCTTGGGCCCGTCGACGGCGGCATGGCGGTAATGGCGGCGGCGATGGCGATCGAGCATGGCGGGGAAGGCTATCACGTCCTCCAGCACAGCCTGCTCGACGCCGCGTTGCGCTGGGCCCGGACAGCGGACGCGGGCGGGTGCGCGCCGATCGACGATCGCGCCGTCCGCACCCGGATCGCACGCGTGGCGACGCATGTCGAACTGGCCGACCTGCTCTGCCGCCGCGCCACCTGGGCCACGGCGACCGCACGGTCGAGCCGCGCGACGGGACCGATGGCGAAGCTCTTCGCGACCGAGAGCTACATGGCCGACACCGCCGACCTGATGGCGCTGGCGGCGCCCGCCTCGCTCGACCCCGCAACCCCGGCATTGGTCGAGATCGAGGAGAAGCACCGCCAGGCGATCGGCCAGACCATCTATGGCGGCACCAGCGAGATCCACCGCACCATCATCGCCGAACAGGCACTCGGCCTGCCGCGGGCGGGGTAACTACTCCCCGCGCTTCTTCACCACTTCGAGAAACGTCCGCGACGCTGAGACGGAGGCTGGCCAGGAAGCGTAGAAGGCGAGATGCAGCAACGCCTCGCCCATCTCCTCCCGCGTCACGCCGTTGTCGAGCGCGAGGCCGATATGCGCCTCCAGCTGCTGGTGCCGGTTCGCGGTCATCAGTGCGGCGACGGTCAGCAGCGACCGGTCCCGCTTCGACAGGCCCTCACGCTCCCACACCTCCTCATAGAGGATGCGGTCGGTCATCTCGACGAAGGCGGGGGCGAGCGCGGCGAGCTCGTCCCCCTTGGCGCCGCTCGGCCGCTTCACGAGGCGTCCCGGTTGTAGTGACCGTGGCCGGGCTTGAAGGTCTTCTCGTCGAGGAACTGGGTCATGCCCTGGGCGCGGCCCTTCTCGACGTCGACGAAGGTGGTCTGGTCGCCCTTGGCGGTGAGATATTCCGCCGCCAGCTCCCAGTTCATCTCGCGGGCATATTTGTAGGCCATGCGCGCCTGGCGCAGCACGGTCGGGTTCTTCTCGGCGAGGATCAGCGCCAGCTCGCGGGTGCGTTCGCGCAGCCGGTCGGCCGGAACCGCCTCGTTGACCAGGCCGAGCTCCTTGGCGCGCCTGCCGTCGAACTTCTCGCCGGTCATGACGTAGTAGAGCGCCTCGCGGTCGCCCATCAGCGTCGAGATCGCCTTGGAGACGACGCCGCCCGGGATGATCCCCCAGTTGATCTCCGACAGGCCGAACACCGCGGCCTCGTCGGCGATGGCGAGGTCGCAGCAGATCAGCGGGGTGAAGGCGCCGCCGAAGCACCAGCCGTTGACCATCGCGATGGTCGGCTTGGCGTAGTACATCAAGGTCCGCCACTGCCAGGCGCGGGTCTCGCGATAGGCGCGGTGCCGCTCGACGTCGGAGATGGCGTCGGTGGCGCGAAAGAAGTCCTTCAGGTCCATGCCGGCGGAGAAGGCGTCGCCGCTGCCGGTCAGCACGATCACCTTGCAGCGGTCGTCGATTTCGAGCGCGTCGAGCACCGCGTTCATCTCGCGCGCCAGCCCGACGCTCATAGCATTGCGCTTGTCGGGGCGGTTGAGGTGGACCCAGGCGATCCCCTCGTCGAATTTCACGAGGACGTCGTTTCCGCCGGGGACGGGCTTCTCTTCTGCGGTGGGTGCGGTCATGGTCGCCATCTCTTCCTCTCTCGTCTGGTCAGCTTTGCGGGGTGCCGGTGACCAGCAGGGCGTCGAGCGCGACCGCGCCTTCGCCGGCTGCGTGGACCATCAGCGGGTTGATATCGATCTCCTCGATGCCGATTCCGGCGCGCATCGCGGCGCCGAGCCGGACCACCACATCGGCGACGGCGTCGACGTCGCGCGCCGGCCGGCCGCGAAAGGTGTCGAGCAGCTTCGCGCCGCGCATCGTCCGGATGCGGTCGACGGCGCGGGCATGGCCGATGTCGGCGGGGAGCAATATGGTGGCGTCGAGCGCCTCGGTCAGTACGCCCCCCAGGCCGACCAGGATCGACGGCCCCCACTCGGCGTGGTGGCGGGCGCCGACGATCATCTCCAGCCCCGGCGCCGACATCTGCTCGACCAGCACGCCGTCGAGCCGGACGCCGCCGACATTGGCGATCAGCCGGGTCCACCCGGCGCGCAGCACGGCCTCGTCGGCGAGGTTCAGGATGACGCCGCCCATGTCGCTCTTGTGCGACAGCGCGGCCGCCTGCGCCTTGAGCACGACCGGGAAGCCGATCCTCGCCGCGATCTCCAGCGCCTGCTCGACGGTCACGGCAAGGCCACCCTCGGGCACGCGCACGCCGATCCGGCGGAGGAAATCCTTGCCGAGATATTCGGGCTTCACGCCCGGCGCGGCCCAGCCGTCGAGGCCGGTCGCGGCCGGGGTCCGATCATTGGCGGCGGCGAGCGCATCGGCATAGCGGCCGACCGCGGCGAAGGCGCGCATCGCGCGCTCGGGAGAGCGGAACAGCGGCGTCTCGCTCTCGCGCATCGCCGCGACGAATTCGGGATCGAGCGGGGCTTCGTCGCCGATGATGGCCATCGCCACCGGCTTGGCCGCGCCGACCGCCTCGGGGATCACCGCCTCGGCCTTGGCACGCTGCTGCGGCGGGGCGCCGCCGGCCAGCGCCAGCAACACGCCGCCCACCGCCGGATCGGCCAGCATCGCCGCGGTCGAGGCGCCGAAGATCGCGCCGCTGACGAAGCCGGTCGTGCCGACGTCCAGCGGATTGTCGATCTCCATCCCCTCGGGCAGCGCGGTGGCGATCCGTGTGCGGGTGGCGGCGGAGATGTCGGCCAGGTCGAGGCCGATATCCTCGGCGAAGTCGAAGCCCATGCCCCGGATCGCGCCGGAATTGGTGACGATCGCGAGGCGACCCTGCGGCGGCTCGGGGAAGCGGTGGAGCATCGCCACCGTGTCGAGCATCTCGTCCATCGTCGCGACGGTGACGACGGCTTCGTTCTCGACCGCGCTCTTCATCAACGCATAGTCGCCGACCATCGCGCCGGTGTGCGACTGCGCCGCCGCCTGGCCGCGCCGGCTCCGTCCCGGATGGAGCAGCACGACGGGAATGCGCGCGGCACGCGCGCGGCGCGCCGCGGCGAGGAAGGCGGCGGGTTCGCGGATCTGTTCGGCATAGAGCGCGATCGCCGAGGCGGAGCGGCCGGCGACGATCACGTCGATCAGATCGCTCGCCGTCACCACCGCCTCGTTGCCGGTCGCGACCGACATCGACACCGAAACGCCGCGCCCCTGCATCGCGGCTCGCATCCCCGAAGCGGTCGCGCCGCTCTGCGCGACCACGGCCACCGTGCGCGTGCGGAGCGCGGCGACGGGCTGCATCGGTTCGAAGCTCAGCGCGATGCCCGCGGCATAGTTGACGAAGCCCAGGCAGTTGGGCCCGAGCAATGCGAGCCCGGCCTCGCGGCAGCGGCGCGCGATCGCCTGCTGTTCCTGCCGGCCTTCCTCGCCCGCCTCGGCGAAGCCCGAGGCGAAGACGATCACGCCGCCGACCCCGCGCCGCGCGCAGGCCTCGACCGCCGGCAGGATGGCCGCGCGCGGCACGTTGAGCACGACCGCGTCGACGCCCTCGGGCAGGTCGTCGCAGGATTTCAGGCAGGGCCGCCCGTCGATCGCATCGCGGGTCGGGCTGATCAGGTGGACCGGCCCGGTAAAACCGAATCGCACGACATTGGCGAGCACGGCGCCGCCCATCGTCTTCGCATCGGGCGAGGCGCCGGCAATGGCGATCGAGCGGGGAGCGAGCATGCGGGCCAGGCCCGATGCGACGGTCGACGCAATCTGCCCGTCCTCAATCGGCCGGGTCAGCACCGCGGCACCGCCCTCGACATCGCTCTTCTCGGCATGCGGCAAAGCTCTTCTCCCCTGGCCGACGGTACGGCGCTGCGTCCCTTGCGGCGGTCCGGCATGGCCGGTCCAATGCCGATTTCGCCGGCTAATGATAGAATCAAGATATGAAATAGACGAATATCATTCAATACTATACATTTATCAGTGGGGCTGTTATAGGCGATGGAAAGCCGCCTGTCGACGGTTCTAAGCTTGGCTTATATCATGTGGGAGAGAGGGTCCGAATGTACGGACGCGACGATCTGAGGACGACCCTGGCTCCCGCGCGATCCGGGCGGGTTCCGACCGCTTTCAAGAAGGCCAGCTATGCGCTGTTCACCGGCACCGAGCCGCAGGATGCCTCGGCGCTCAGCCGTGACTGGTATGCACGCGGACAGACGATGATCGTCGCCTATAGCGAGGCCGAGGCGGGCGCCGTGTTCGACCGGGCCGACCAGGTCGACGAATATGCGGTGGTGCTGCCTGACGAGGGTGCCGAGCTGCTGATCGAGATTCCCGAAGGGGGTGAGACGGTATCGGGCCGGGCGATCGCGTTCGTGCCCGGTGGGCGCAGCCGGATCACGGTGGTGAAGGGCGGGCGGCTGCTGCGCCTGTTCACGACGCGATCGGCCGACCTCGCCGCCAAATGCTCGAACGCCGCCGCCTATGCCGAACCCGATCCCAACGTCGCGCCCTATGCCGCCTGGCCCGATCCGGTCGGCGGCCGCAAGGTGCGCGTCTATTCGGGCAATGTCGCGCCGCAGGAGGGGCGGTTCGGGCGCATCTATCGCGGCTCGACGATCATGGTGAACTTCGGCGACGGCCGGGTCGGGCCGCGCTCGCCCGACAATCTCTCGCCGCATCATCACGACGATTTCGAGCAATATTCGATCGCGCTCGACGGCGACTATGTCCACCATCTGCGCTGGCCCTGGATCAGCGACTCGACCCGCTGGATCGACGACGATCATGAGCGCATTGCCGCGCCTTCGGTCGCGGTGATCCCGCCGCCCGCCATCCACACGTCGCAGGGCATGGCGCCGGGGCTGAACCGGCTGCTCGACGTCTTCTGCCCGCCGCGCCGCGACTTTTCGCTGAAGCCGGGCTGGGTGCTCAACGCGGATGACTATCCGATGCCTGCCGACGACCAGGAGACCGGCGCATGACCGACCGTATCAGCGCGCTGCTGCGTGGCGCGATCGATCTGCATTGCCACAGCGGCCCCTCGGTGATGCCGCGCCGCCTCAACCATGTCGAGGCGATCCGCGAGGGCGAGGAAGCGGGGCTGCGCGCGATCCTGTTCAAGGACCATTATTATTCGGTCACGCCGGTCGCCGAGCTGCTCAAGGAGACGATGCCGGGCAAGGTGATGCTGCTGACCGGCGTGCCGCTCAACAACACCACCGGCGGGCTCAATCCCTATGCGGTCGAGCATGGCTTCAAGCTCGGTGCGCGGCTGGTGTGGATGCCGACCTTCTCGGCCGCCAACCATATCCGCCACTCGCACCGCAAGCAGTTCCTGCCGACCAAGGAGAAGATGCTGCCGCCGCGCGCGCTGACCGTCGTCGACGATCGCGGCGCCCTGCTCGACGAGGTGAAGCTGATCCTCGACCAGATCGCCGCGCAGGATGCGGTGCTGTCGGCCGGCCATCTCCACATCAGCGAGATCTGGCCCCTGTTCGCCGAGGCGAAGGCGCGGGGCGTCGGGCGTCTGCTGGTCAACCATCCGAGTTTCCTGATCGACGCGAGCCATGCCGACATGACCGAGCTGGCGGCGATGGGCGCCTATCTCGAGCATAGCTGCTGCATGTGGGCCGGGGTACAGGGCAGGAACTACACCAAGGAAGGGCTGAAGGCCCTGATCGACGCGGGCGGGGTCGCCAGCACGATCATTGGATCGGACCTGGGGCAGGTCGGCAATCCGACGCCGGTCGAGGGTTTGCGCCACGTCATCCAGATGCTCATTGATCTCGGCTATGATGATGACGATATCCGCCGCATGATCGGTGGCAACGCGGCGAAGCTGATGGGTCTCGACGAGACCGCCGGCTCGGCCGCGGCGCCGGCGATGCAGACCGCCTGACCGCCCAAGGAGCCACGATGAAACGCCAATATTTCCTGCTTGTCGACGGACAGGCGCATCCCGGAGCCACGAGCTTCGACGTCATCAACCCGGCGCTGGGCAAGCCCTTCGCGCGCTGCCCGAAGGCGGATCGCGCGATCCTCGACCAGGCGGTGGCCGCGGCGAAGCGTGCCTTCCCGGGCTGGGCGGCGACCCCGGCCGACGAACGCGCCCGGCTGCTGACGAGCATTGCCGACGCGCTCGCCGAAAAGGTCGACGAATTCGCGGCGGTGCTGACCGCCGAGCAGGGCAAGCCCCTCGATCAGGCGGCAGGCGAGGTCAAAGGCGCGGTCAACGTGCTGCGGACTTTCGCCGGCATGCGGCTGGAACCGAAGGTGCTGCGCGACGATGCGCGCCAGCGGATCGTCGAGCATCGCGTGCCGCTGGGCGTGGTCGCCGGCATCACGCCGTGGAACTTCCCGCTGGTCCTGCTGATCAACAAGCTCGGCCCGGCGCTGATGGCCGGCAACACGATGGTCGCCAAGCCGGCGCCGACCACGCCCCTGACCACACTGATGTTCGGCGAGCTGTGCCGCGACGTGCTGCCCGCCGGCGTGCTCAATATCATCTGCGACGAGAATGAGCTGGGCGGCGCGCTTTCCAGCCACCCCGACATCGCCAAGGTCTCGTTCACCGGATCGACCGCGACCGGCAAGAAGGTGCTCGCCTCGACCGCCGAGACGCTGAAGCGGGTGACGCTGGAGCTGGGCGGCAACGACGCGGCGATCGTCCTCGACGACGTCGACACCAAGACGGTCGCCCGCAAGGTGTTCGACGGCGCGATGCGCAACGCCGGCCAGGTCTGCATCGCGACCAAGCGCGCCTATGTGCCCGAGGCGATCTACGACGATTTCTGCGACGAGCTCGGCAGGCTGGCGCGCGAGACGGTGGTCGACGACGGCACCCGCCAGGGCGCCCAGATCGGCCCGGTCCAGAACCGCCAGCAATATGAGAAGCTGACCGCGCTGATCGCCGACGCCGCGCAGAGCGGGACGATCGTCGCCGGCGGCGAGCCGATGGACGGCCCGGGCTATTTCATCCGTCCGACCATCGTCCGCGACATCGCCGAGGATACGCCGCTGGTCCGCGAGGAACAGTTCGGACCGGTCCTCCCGGTGCTCAAGTACAACGACATCGACGAGCTGCTCGAACGCGTCAACGACACCGAATATGGGCTGGGCGGCACGATCTGGGCCAGTGACGTCGAGCGTGCGAGCGAGCTCGCGCTGCGTGTCCGCACCGGCACCGTGTGGGTGAACCGTCCGCAAGGCGTCGATCCTCGAGTCCCCTTCCGCGGCGCCAAGCAGTCGGGTATCGGCACCGAAATGGGTGAGGCGGGATTCGAGGAATATACGCAGGGACAGATCGTCAGCGTATCCCTCGGGGAGCTTGCCTGACCCGGACGCCAACGTTCCGGAGAAGACCATGGCCCCGAGCCACGCCGCGCTCGACAGCGCGGCCCGCGCGCATCGCATCGACGGGCGGGCGATCGCCCGCTCGCTCGACGAGGAGACCGCCGCCGCCGTCCGCGCCATCGTCGCGCGCGACGGGGCGCCGCCGGGGCTGGCGGTGGTGCTGGTCGGCGAGGATCCGGCGAGCGAGGTCTATGTCGGCCGCAAGATCGAGGCGTGCCGGCGGGTTGGCATCCTGTCCTTCGAGCATCGCCTGCCCGCGCAGACCACGCAGGACGCGCTGCTGACCCTGATCGCCCGACTCAACGCCGATCCGACGATCCACGGCATCCTGGTGCAGGTGCCGCTGCCGCCGCACATCGATGACGGCATGGTGCTGAGCGCGATCGACCCCGCCAAGGACGTCGACGGTTTCCACCCGGTCAATGTCGGCCGGCTGTCGACCGGCACCGGCGGGCTGGTGCCCTGTACCCCGCTCGGCGTGATGATGCTGCTCGACAGCGTGATCGACGACATGAAGGGCATGGACGCGGTCGTGATCGGCAAGTCGAATATCGTCGGCAAGCCGATCGCGATGCTGCTGCTCGAGCGCGAGGCGACCGTCACCGTCACCCATATCGAGACGCGCGGCCTGCCCGACATCGTCCGCAAGGCCGACATCGTCGTCGCGGCGGCGGGCGCGCCCCGCCTGGTCAAGGGTTTCTGGGTGAAGGAGGGCGCCGTGATCATCGACGTCGGCATCACCCGCATGCCTGGCGAAGGCGGCAAGACCCGGCTGGTCGGCGACGTCGCCTATGACGAGGTCCAGCACGCCCGCGCGGTAACCCCCGTGCCCGGCGGGGTCGGCCCGATGACGATCGCCTGCCTGCTCGCCAACACGGTCAAGGCGGCGGAGATGCGGCGCGGTCAGAAGAAATAGAAGCGCAGCGCCGCGTCGGACATGAGCCGGCGGGTGCGCGCGTCGGGGACGATCCGATAGAAGAGGTCGAGCGTCGCGGCATAGTCCACCGCGCGCTCGAAGCCGACGAAGGGCGCGTCGCTGCCCCAGAACAGACGCTCGGGTCCGGCCGCCGCGATCAGCCGCGCGGCATAGCCGGCAACCTCGTCCGCGCGCAGGCGGAAGCCGGCCGACAGCTTGACCCGGGTCC
Source organism: Rhizorhabdus histidinilytica (assembly GCF_900167915.1). Classification (GTDB taxonomy): domain Bacteria; phylum Pseudomonadota; class Alphaproteobacteria; order Sphingomonadales; family Sphingomonadaceae; genus Rhizorhabdus; species Rhizorhabdus histidinilytica. Next base: position 178,035 of record NZ_FUYM01000011.1, read on the forward strand.
GTCCCCGTTCGACCGACCGGAGCACCGCAAGGAAACCCTCGCCCTCCATCCCGTGTTCGGCGCGGAGCAGGCCGAAATGGTCGACGACGATATCGATCCCGCTGTCGTCGAGTGCGGGCAGCAGGGCGGCGAGCTGCGCGCCGCTCAGGTTCAGCTCGATATGGAGCCCGGCATCGGCCAGCCGGCGGACGAAGCGGCGGAAGCGATAGCCGGCGGGATCGGGCAGCGCCGCCGCCGGCGGAAGCTGGTAGCGGACGCCGCACACGCCCTGCGCCTTCAATGTCGCCATCTCGGCTGGGCCGGTGTCGGGATCGAGCATGACCGTGGCACGCAGCCGACGGTGCCGGTCGAGCACCGATAATGTATAGTCATTATAATCGCCGAACAGGCTGGCGGCGGTCACCACCCCGAAGCTGATGCCGTGCCGGTCGAGCTCGGCCAGATAGGTCTCGACCCGATAGTCGTAGTCGGGCCGGGTCCAGGCGGTGTCTGCGAACGGCATCGCGCGGTGGAAGACATGGCAATGCGCATCGACGACCGGAGGCTCGGGTACGGTCATGCCCGGGCGGGCTGGCGGCTCGCGAACAGCGCCCGGCCATTGTCGTGCAGCAGCTTCGCCCGTTCGGCGTCGGTCAGCAGCGCGGTCGCGGCGACGGCATGCTCGACCATCTCCTCATAGCTGTTCTTCGTGTTGCCATAATCGGATCCCCACATCACCCGATCGATCCCGTAGGTGTCGACCATGCGGCGCACGAAGCGGGCGGAGTCGATCCCGGTTTCGGCGAAGCGGTTGAAGTTGATCTGGGTGACCTTGAAATGGACGTTGGGGACGTAGAGCAGCGAGAGATGCTCGGCCCCGATCGTACCCTCGTCGCCCTTGTCGACGGCGGGCCAGCCGCAATGGTCGAGGCAGATCGGCGTCGAGGGAAAGCGCTTGGCGAGCGCGATGATCCGGCCGAGCGCCGCTGCCGAGGCGACGCCCGGCGCGTACATCAGCACCATCCGCAGGCCGAGCTCGTCCGCGACCGCCCAGGTGTCGAGCGCGGCGGGTGAGTCGAGCCAGGGATATTCGCCCGCCGCGTCGGGATAGCCGAACAGCCGCAGCCCGCAGACATTATGGGCGGCGGCGAGCGACCGCAGCTTCGCCGGGGTGGCCGGATCGGCGGCGTGGAGGATCAGCACCGTCGCCAGCCGGTCGGGATGCGCGTCGCCCACCGCCAGCGCATAGCTGTTGTCGGTCTTGTAGACGGTGTTGTACTGGACCGCTGCCCCGCCGGTGACGCCCAGCCGATCCCATAGCGGGATCAGCGTCGCCGGGGTCGCCGGGTTGGCGGCGATGCGGGCACGCACCGCCTCCTCGCCCTCGCGCGCGCCGGTGACGTCGATCGGGTATCGGTCGGTGTCGGCGGTGAAGAAATGGGCGTGGGTGTCAAACAGCCGGGCTTGCGGCATGATGGTCTCCGGATTGCGGCCGACGGGCGGCGAGACGGTTGGCGAGATGCATGGTGACTGCGGGGACGATCGCGATCGCCGAGAAGACGAAATAGGTGTCCATCCGATCGAGTCCGGCACCGAGCAGGAAGCCGCCGATCATCGGCCCGATGATCGCGCCGACCCGGCCGAAGCCGACGACGAAGCCGACGCCGGTGTTCTGCACGTCGGCGGGATACATCTTCACCGCGACGAGGAACAGGCCGGTATAGGCGCCGACCACGAACAGGGTGGTGACCCCCGCCATCGCCAGCAGCGGCACCGGATCTGGCGGCTGGATGCCGAAGATGATCAGCGAAACCGCGGCGAGCGCGAAATAGATGGCGGTCAGCCGTCCCTCGCCGACCGGCTTTGCGAGCAGCCCCATGGTGAGGTGACCAAGCGCGCCGCACGCGCCGGTGATCATCCCGCTCGCCGCCGCGAGCGTCGGCGACAGGCCGGCATTGGCGAGGATCGTCGGCTTCCAGTTGAGCAGGAAATAGCCGACGATCGCATAGGTAAGCGAGGCGGCCCAGACGAGCAGGCTCGCCTGGCGCAGATCGGGGGCGAGCAGCGCCTTGATCGTGCCGCGCTCCCGGTGCGCCGCGTCGAGCGGGGGGAAGTCGGCCAGCGGCGGCTTCTGCGCGCGCGCCAGCAATTGGTTGATCCAGTCCAGGTCGCGCGGATGACGGCGCTTGGCGAGGAATTCGGGCGACTCGCCGAGCAGGGCGAGGCTCGCGACGAAGGTGGCCGCGTTGAGCAGGCCGGCCGCGACGAAGATCATCCGCCAACCCGAATATTCGAGCGCGAGCACCGCAACCGCGCTGGCGGTCATCGTGCCGATGGTGAAGCCCAGATGGAGGATCGCGAGCGCGACGTTGCGGACCTTGTCGGTGCTGACCTCGGCGACCGTGGTGTTCAGGCAGACGACGAGCGTGCCCAGGCCGACACCGGTGACGAGGCGCAGCACGAGGAGCTGATAGACGTCGGTGGAGACGCTGGTGAGGAGCAGTGCGGCCGCCAGTGAACCGATCGCGCCGAGCATCACCGGGCGGCGGCCGATCCTGTCGGCCAGCGGCGCCACCGCGAAGGCGCCGATCGAGAGCCCGACCGACGAGACGCCGAAGATGGTGCCGAGCACCGCCGGGGCGACGCCCCACTCCCGGGTCAGTACCGGCGCGGCCAGCGCCAGCGACGCGACGTCGAAGCCGTCGGCGACGTTGCAGAAGCAGCAGAGCGCCACGACCAGATATTGGTAGGGGCTCATCGCCGCCGCCAGCAGCCCAGGTCTTTCCGACCCCGCGCCCCGCGATGTTCCAGCCACGCCGCTCTCCCTCGTTTCCGCAGTCCGGCCGCGGTCGAGCGGCGGTGCGGATTTTTGCCTATATCTAACTTCATTCGTCAATATGCGATTTCGCGGCTTGCGCAAACCTGAAACTGTATGTCATAAACAAGTATCGTTCGTCATATCATAATGAGTCACGGGCGTTGGCTCATTCCATCGGCATGGGTTTCAGGGCCGGACGATCGATGGCCTGGACGTCAGCGGCACAGCGAAAGAACGCCGCACCAACCTGGGGAGGATCGATGAAGAGGACCATTTCCGTATCCACGCGCCTGCGGCCGTCGGCCTGGCTGGCTGGATCGAGCGCCGCCGCCTTGGCGCTGCCGCTGATCGCGATCGCGTCGCCGGCCGGAGCGCAGGTCGCCAGTCCGGCGCCCGCCGCAGCGGCCGAGAGCGACACGCGCTACGACGACAATCGGGAGATAACGGTCACGGGTTCGCGCCTGCGCACCGGCTTCACCGCGCCGACCCCGGTCACCGCGATCGGCGACGCCCAGATCGAGAGCCGCGCGCTCAACACCGTCGCCGAGCTGAACTATGAAATCCCGCAGCTCCGCATCAACCAGAATATCGGCCGATCGAGCGAGCCGGTCGGCCAGAACGTCGCCGACCTTCGCGCGCTGGGCTCGGCGCGCACCCTGCTGCTGCTCGACGGCCGCCGGCTCGCGGCGACCAGCCCGTTCGGCGGCATCGATACCAACATCTTCCCGGTCTCGCTGATCAACGGGGTCGAGGTGGTGACGGGCGGTGCGTCGGCCGCCTATGGCTCGGATGCGGTCGCCGGCGTGATCAACTTCTCGATCGACAAGAATTTCGAGGGGCTGAAGGTCGACGCGTCCTACGGCCAGTCCAAATATGACGATTTCCACCGCCCGGTGATCTCGGCCGCGGCCGGCAAGAGCTTCCTCGACGATCGGCTGCACGTGACGGTGGCGGGCGACTTCTTCCGCAACACCGGCCAGACGCGGGTGGCGAGCCGGCCCTGGGGCCGGCGCAATTCGGTGCTGTTCAACAATCTCGGCTACACGCCGACCAACGGCCAGACCAAGAATTTCATCGCCGACGGCGCGACCTTCTCGCGCATGACCTTCGGCGGCCTGATCGTCGCCCCCGCGACCAGCCCGCTCTACGGCATCCAGTTCGGGCCCAACGGCACGCCGCAGCCCTTCGTCTACGGCAACCGGATCAACACGGTGTTCCAGCTCGGCGGGCAGGGCGACTCGATCGAGGACGAGGGCAACATCATGCCGCGCATCACCCGCTATTCGGGTTATGGACGGCTGAGCTACGAGGCGTCGGACAGCCTGTCCTTCTGGTCCGAGCTGCTCTGGTCGCGGGTCGAGGTGCAATCGGACCTCGCCCCCAACTATGACAGCGGCACGCTGACGATCCGGCGGGACAATGCCTTCCTGCCCACGTCGATCCGCGACATCATGACCGCGAACAACATCCCCTCGTTCAGCTTCGGCCGCATGAACCTGGAGGACGGCTTCTCCGAGAACAACAGCGTCACCCGCGCGATGCGCTACGCGGCAGGCGCCGAAGGCAAATTCGGCGACGGCTGGAGCTGGGACGCCTTCGTCCAGCGGTCTGACAACCGCTTCCGCCAGGAAAGCGTCAACAACCGCATCCAGGCCAACTGGTTCGCGGGCGTCGATTCGGTGATCAGCCCGCTGACCGGCCAGCCCGTGTGCCGGATCAACGCCGACGCCAGCACCGCCAACGACAATCCAGCCTGCGTCCCGATCAACGTCTTCGGTGTGGGATCGATCAGCCAGGCCGCGCTCGACTGGTATCGCGGCACGTCCTTCTATGCCGCCAAGATGCGCCAGAACGCCGCCGGCCTGAACGTCGCCGGCACCCCCTTCGCGACCTGGGCCGGAGACGTGTCGCTCGCCTTCGGCGGCGAATATCGGCGCGAGACCATCAACAGCGTCTCGGACGCCGTCTCGCTGGTGAGCGGCTGGCGCTCGATCAACCAGCAGCCCTTCTCGGGCAAGCTGAACGTCAAGGAGGTCTATGCCGAGGTTGGCGTGCCGCTGGCCAAGGACGCGCGCTTCGCCAAGAGCCTCGAGCTCAACGGCGCGATCCGCTATGCGGACTACAGCTCGTCGGGCGGGGTCACGACCTGGAAGGTCGGCCTGAACTATTCGCCGATTTCCGACATCCGCTTCCGCGGCACGCTATCGCGCGACATCCGCGCCGCCAACATCAACGAGCTGTTCTCAGGCCGCAACCAGGTCATCAACACGATCGTCGACCCGCGCGACAACGTCGCCAATTTCGTGACCCAGCTCACCGGCGGCAATCCGGCCCTCGATCCGGAAAAGGCCGACACCAAGGCGGTCGGCGTCGTGCTGCAGCCCGGCTTCGTCCCTGGGCTCAGCGTTTCGCTCGACTATTACTCGATCAAGATCAAGGACGCGATCACCTCGGTTCCGGCCCAGACGATCGTCGACAATTGCCTGAAGCTCGGCATCGACAGCTTCTGCCCGTTCGTCGAGCTCGATGGCGCGGGCAAGATCAGCCGGGTGACCGCGACGCTGATCAACACCCAGACGGTCAAGACCAGCGGTGTCGACTTCGAGGCGGCCTATCGCCGCCCGGTCGAATGGTTCGGGCAAAGCGACGGTACGATCGGCGCCCGGCTGCTCGTCACCTATGTCCATGACCTGAAGCTCACCACTTCGGGCGTGACGATCGACTATGTCGGCGACCTCGCCACCGACTATAGCGGCCAGCCGCGCTGGAAGGCCAATTTCGATCTGACCTATGCCGGCGGCCCGCTGAAGCTGGGCGCCTATGTCCGCTATATCGGCAGCGGCAAATTCCGCTCCTTCTACATCGACGATGTCGACCTGCCGGCCGATCAGAACCATGTGAAGGGCCGCGCCTATGTCGACCTGTCGGCGGCGTACAAGATCACCGACGCGATCGAGCTCTACGGCAAGATCGACAATCTCTTCAACAACGCCCCGCCGATCATTCCCAACAACATCGTCCAGCCGACCGTCTCCAACTCGCAGATGTTCGACAAGATCGGGCGCTTCTACGTCGCAGGGGTGCGGCTGAAGCTCTGACCGGGGGCATCGGTCGGGGCGGGACCGGCGGTGCCGGCCCCGCCCCTTCGGGTTTCAACCAGGAGAGAGATGCGCGTGTCCAGATCGCCCACCGACGTGATCCGACAGTCGCCGATGAGCGTCTATCAATATGCGATCATCGCCCTGTGCGTGCTCAGCTACGCATCCGACGGGGTCGACGTCGTCACCCTGTCCTACGCCGCGCCGGCGCTGATGAAGGAATGGGGGATCTCGGCCGAGACCTTCGGCCTCGCCTATACGGCGACCCCGGTCGGGATCGCCGTCGGCTCCTTCTTCCTGTCGCCGCTCGCCGACAAGGTCGGCCGACGCACCCTCACCCTGTGGCTGCTCGGCTCGCTGGTGATCATGCTGTTCCTCACCGCGGTCAGCAGCTCGCTGCTGATGCTGGTGACGCTGCGGCTGCTGACCGGTGTCAGCCTCGGCGCGCTGGTCGTCTGCCTCAACGTGACGGTGTCGGAGTTCAGCAACGAGGAGCGGTCGAACCTGCTCGTCGGCATCCTCCACACCGGCTATTCGGCCGGCGGCATGGTGTGCGGCGCGCTCGCCGCGCTGCTGCTCGAGCCGCTCGGCTGGCGCGCGCTGTTCTTCGCCGCGGCCCTGCTCAGCGTCGTCAGTTTCGTGCTCAGCCTCTTCGTTCTCGCGGAATCGCCGATGTACCTCGTCGCGCGCCGCCCGGCGAACGCGCTCCAGCGGCTCAACGCGATCTTCCGCCGGATGAACAAGCCCGAGTTCGACAGCCTGCCGCCCGCACCCGAGACCGTGGCGGGCGGCCGCAAGGGCCGGACGATCATCCCGCGCGCTCTGTGGTTCGGCACCGGGCTGCTCTGCCTCGCCGGCTTCGTCTTCACGGTCAGCGGCGGTTTCATGGCAAGCTGGCGGCCCAAGCTGCTCGACATGGCGCAGATGACGATGACCTGGAACGGCATCGCGGGGGTCTGCACCCATGGCGCCGGCATCTTCGCGCACCTGTTCGTCGGCGCGCTCGCCCGCAAGGTGGGCGAGCGCAAGATCGCAGTGATCTTCCTGATCGGCATGGGGCTGGCCTTCACCCTGCTCGGGATGGTGCCGGACGGTGCGATCGTGCCGCTGATCGTCGCATCGACCCTGTCGGGCTTCTTCAACGTCGGCGCCTTCACGGCGATCATCCTGGTGACTCTCAACTATTACGACGCTTCGGTGCGCAGCGCCGGGCTCGGCATCATGCTCGGCTGTTCGCGGGTCGGCGGGATCGTCGGGCCGCTGCTCGGCGGCTTCGCGATCGGCGCGGGCTTCGGCCGCTTCTGGACATTGTTCCTGTTCGCGGTGATCCTGGCGATCCCGGTCGTCGCGGCGATCTACGCGCGGTCGCGCGCGACGGGCGCGCCGGTGCCGGCGCATGCATAGCCGAGCTGTATCGCGAGGACATGGAATGACGATCATGCTTCGGTCGAGCCTGGCCATCGCCGCCGGCCTGCTCGTCGCAACGACCGCTGCGGCGCAGACGGCGCGGCCCGCGCTCGACTATGCCAGCGCGGCGAAGATTCGCGACACCTGCCTCGACTGGGCGTCGAAGAACGGCAAGCGGATGACGGTTGCCGTGATGGACACGCACGGCATGCTCGTCGCCTATGCGCATATGGACGGCGCCTCCTACCAGGCGGGCGAGGTGGCGCGCTGGAAGGCGACGGCCGCCTCGCGTTTCGGCCGTTCGACCGCCGATCTCGCCAGGCTGAACCCGGCCGCCAACGTGCCCAATGTCGCGACGATCCCCGGTGGCCTGCCGATCTACACCTCCGCCGGCGTCGCGCTCGGCGGCGTCGGCGTGTCGGGCGGGAAGATCGACGAGGATGTCGCATGCGGCACCGCCGGGATCGCCGCCGCCGGCCTCAGCGCCGACAAGCCCGCATCCTGACCGGAATGGGCATCCTGCGGGATCGGGTCGCGCTCGTCACCGGCGCCAGTTCCGGAATCGGCGAGGCATGCGCCTTCGCCTTCGCGGCCAGGGGCGCGAAGCTGGTGCTCGCCGCACGGCGCGCCGACCGGCTCGATACGCTCGCGACGCGGCTGGCGGCGGCGGGCACGGAAGCGCTGGCGGTCGCGACCGACGTCACCGACGAAAGCTCGGTCGAGCGGCTGTTCGCCGCTGCCATGGAGCGGTTCGGGCGGGTCGACGTGCTGGTCAACAATGCCGGCATCGCCGACAGCACGCCGGCCGACGCGCTGGAACTGGCGCTGTGGCACAAGGTGATCGACACCAACCTGACCTCGGCCTTCCTCTGCGCGCGCGCCGCGATCCGCATCATGAAGCCGCAGGGCCATGGCCGGATCATCAATGTCGGCTCGATCTCCGCCCGCGTGCCGCGCGCGGACAGCCCGGCCTATACCGCCAGCAAATGGGGGCTCGACGGGCTCACCCGCGCGCTGGCGATCGACGGCCGCGCACACAATATCGCGGTCTCGGTCATGCACCCCGGCATCGTCGCGACCGAGCTGGGCGGGGGCGCCGCCGCTAGTCGGCCCGCCGAGCTGACCGCCGCGCCCGAGGACATCGCCGAGGTGATCGTCCACATGGCCGACATGCCCGACCACCTCAATTTCTACGAGGCGCTGGTCGTCCAGAACAAGATTCCGTTCCTGGGACGAGGGTAGCCACCGCCTTTCCCAGAGCCCGATGGACCAGGAGCTCAGTAGGCGTCGATCTCCTTCAGCGCCTCGGCGGCGAGCTGCCAGCTCTCCACGCCCCCGGCCACGCCGATGTAGAGCGTCGTCTGGAGCAGCACCTCGCGGATGTCGTCCTTGGTGGCGCCGTTGGCGATCGCGCATTTGACGAGGCGCTTCAGCGGGGTGTGGCGATTGAGCGCGGCGCAGATCGCCATGGTGATCAGGCTGCGCTCGCGCAGCGTCAGGCCCGGCCGGGTCCAGGTCTCGCCGAAGCAGGCGGACGTGACGTAGTTTTCCAGGGGCTCGTGGAAGTCGTCGGCGGCGTCGAGCCGCTCGACGCTTGCCGCGCCGAACAGCGCCTTGCGCATCTCGCGGCCGGCCTGAAAGGCGGGATCGTCGTGCTTCAATGCCATGGTCTTTCCTATGTCCGGAGGATGGTTCGGATCGATGTGCCGAGCCGCGTCATCTCGTCGCGCGCGGGGGCGGAGAAACGCAGTGCGCGGAGGAAGCCGTGCGGCATCGCCGGGGCGGTGCGCGTTTCGACGGCGACACCCGCCGCGCGCAGCCGGCCGGCATAGTCGTCGCCCTCCTCACGCATTGGATCGAGCGCGGCGCCGAGGAGGATCGCGGGCGGGAGGCCCGACAGGTCGGCGCAGCGCAGCGGCGCGGGGAGGCCGACCGGGTCGCGTGCATCGCACTCGTGCCAAGTGTGGAGCATCGCCTCGATGACGGGCCAGCTCAGCACCGGGTCCTCCGCGGTGCGGTGCGCTTCGCGCGCGACGAGGTCGAACATGCCGTAGATCAGCACCTGGGCGGCGATTGCCGGGCCGCCCCGGTCGCGCGTCAGGATCGATAGCTGTGCTGCGATGAAGGCGCCCGCGCTGTCGCCGGCGACGCCGATCCGCGCGGGATCGATGCGCAGCTCCTCGGGCATGGCGTGCGCCCAGCCGAGCACCCCGAAACATTCGTCGATGATGGCGCGCGGCGTCGCCTCGGGCAGGCGGCTGTAATGCACGCTGATCACCGTCGCGCCGCTCGCCTCGGCCAGCCCCATCGCCAGCGGCTCATAGCTTTCGATGCTGCCGATGGTGAAGCCGCCGCCGTGGAAATAGACGAGCGCGGCTTGCGCTCCGTCTCCCGCCGGGCGGTAGATCCTGATCGGCGTCTCGCGGCCCTGGCCGACGACGAAGCTGGTCGCGACCGCCATCCCCTCGGGCCGGGGGATGGCGATGCGGTCTGCATGGCGATCGGCGAGCAGCCGCGCTGTTTCCAGCGGCGGCCGTTCTCCTGGCGGCGTCAGCCGCACCGCCGCGATATAGTCGGCGATCCCGTCGGCGAGGGTGGGGCCCGCCGGCACCGTCAGGCCCAGAGGCGTTGCGATGCGAGCCTTGCGCCTTCGACCAGCGCAGACAGCTTGGCCCACTGCACCTCGGGATGGACGCGCGCCATGTTCCAGCCTTGCGAGAAGCCGCAGTCGGTGCCCGCGATCACATTCTCGCGGCCGACGACGCTCGCATAATTCTCGATCCGCCAGGCGACCAGTTCGGGATGCTCGACGACGTTGGTCTGGTGGCTGATCACGCCGGGAACGAGGATCTTGCCGTCGGGCAGCTTCACGTCCTTCCACACCATCCATTCATGCTCGTGGCGCGGATTGGCACCCTCGATCACATAGGCCTGCGCCTTGATCTTCAGGATGATGTCGATCACCTCGCGCAGCGGCACGTCCGTCGTGTGGGGCGTGTTCATCGATCCCCAGCACATATGGTAGCGGACCCGGTCCTCCGGGATGCCGCGCAGTGCATGGTTATAGGCCTCGACCTGCCGTTCGGAGGCGCGGCGCAGGTCTTCCGGCGTCGGGTTGGGGTTGCCGGGCAACACCTGGTTGCGGGCCGGCAGGCCGAGGTCGAGCTGGACGACGAAGCCCGCATCGACGATCGCCTTATACTCCTCGTGCATCGCATCGGCGAGTGCATAGAGATAAGCGGATTCGCTCTCATAGACCTCGCCCGCATCGGCATCGTCGCGCGCCGGGGTGGCGGAGGGCATAAACGCCTCGACGAAGTCCTTGCCTTCCAGCGCCGCCTTGTAGTTGTCGAGATCGCGCTGGAGCGCGGCCTGTCCGACATAGGTGATCGGGGCGGCGACGCGGACCCGGGTCGGCGGGGTCTTCGCGGCCTTCTGCGTCTTCTCCGCATCGAGTTCGGGCGGCATCCACATCGTCTTGTACATGCCGTTATACTGCTTCATGAACCCCGGGAATTCCTCCTGGAGCATCGCGTAATAGGGGCCCTTCTGCTCGGGCGGGACCTTCTCCAGTCCACCGAGCCGCTCGACCACATAATTGTGGAAGCTGGGCTTGGATATCTCGCCGTCGCTCGGGATGTCGATGCCGATCTCGGCCTGCTTCGCGACGACGTCGGCGACACCCTGCGTCACATGCGCCTGGAAGGCGGCTTCGTCGACGGGCTCGCCCAGCGTCTTCGCCATCATGTCGCGAAGGACGGGAAGAGGGCGGATCAGACTCCCCACATGGGTCGTCAATATGCGTTCGGTGCTGCGCCTCACATCATCTCCTATGCTAATTGCTGGTCCGGACGCCGTGGCGAAACGGCGCTCGAATGAAAGCTTGGCTTATAAGAATATTGATGCCATGTTGAATGGCGTTTGTAAATAGCGACTCTTGGAAACGGGATTCAGCCGTTTTCGAGGAGCGACGGAGGGATTGGGGAGAGGCGATGTTCAATGCCGCGATGAAGCACAAGCTGGAGGCGGGCGAGGTCGTGTTCGGCAGCTTCTTCAAATTCGATTCGGCGCCGATGGCCGAGCTGTTCGGCCTGTCGGGATTCGACTTCCTGATCATCGACGCCGAGCATGGCTGCTATACCCATGCCGGGATCGAGAATATCGTCCGTACCTGCGAGCTGGTGGGGATGAGCAGCGTGGTGCGCACGCCCGACGCCGCCGAGGCCAATATCCTCCACGTCCTCGACAGTGGCGCCAGCGGCATCCAGGTCCCCTCGCTCAAGAGCGCGGCCGAGGTGCGCGAGGTGATCGCCCGGGCCAAATATTGGCCGATCGGCGAGCGCGGATCGGCGCGCGGCTGCCGCGCCGCCGCCTATGGCCTGTCGGGCGCCGACTATGAGGCGCGCGCCAACCGCGACACGCTGGTCTCGGTGCATGTCGAGAACAAGGAGATGGTCGCGGACGTCGAGGCGTTGTGCACGGTCGAGCATCTCGATGTGCTGTTCATCGGGCCCGGCGACCTCAGCCAGTCGCTCGGCCATCCGGGCAATGCCGGACATCCCGACGTGGTCGCCGCGATCGATCGGGTGATCGAGGTGGCCGCCGGCCGCAAGCATATCGGCACGGTCGTCAGCAATGCCGAGCAGCTCAGGGCCTATGTCGAGCGCGGCGTGAAATATATTGCCTGGCAGTCCGACCTCGTCATGGTCCGCAACATGCTCAAGGCCGCGGTCGCGAACTTCGCGCCCTATCGCGCGGCGTGACCAGAGGAGAGGTGAGGCGATGAAGCGACCGGCAGGCGGGCGGGGCAAGGAGCTGGCGGCGGTGGCGCCGCTGCTCGACGAGATCACCGAGGACGTCCTCTATGGCAAGGTGTGGGAGCGGCCCGAGCTGTCGCCGCGCGACCGCAGCCTGATCACCATCACCTGCCTGGTCGCGCTCGGCCGCGACCAGGCGCAGGGCCATATGGAATACGGCATCGAGAACGGCCTGACGGTCGAGGAGATCGGCGAGGCGATCGCCCACATCGCCTTCTACGCGGGCTGGCCGGTGGCGGTCAGCGCCGCCCGCAAGCTGAAGACGATCGTCGACGCGCGCGATGCCGCGCAAGGCAAGGAATAGCCGGCCGCGAACGGCCGCCGAAGGAGAGGATCGAGCATGGCACAATCGGACGAGGCCGCACGAACGGGCCCGATCGATATCGAGAGCTTCCTGGACGGGGTGCAATTCTCGCCCTTCCACTTCCGCGTCATGCTGATCGGCGCGCTGGTGATGATGGTCGACGGCTTTGACCTCGGCGTGCTGAGCTGGGTGCTGCCCAAGGTCTCCGACGATTTCGGGGTGACCCGCACCTCGCTGACCTGGGTGCTGTCGACCCAGCAGGCGGGGATGGTGCTGGGAGCCTATCTGATCGCGCCGATCGCCGACCAGATCGGGCGCAAGCGGCTGCTGCTGCTCTGCCTGCTCGCGGTCTCGGCGAGCTGTTTCGTGACGATCTTCGTGAACAGCGTTCTGGCGCTCGCCATCTGCCGGCTCGTCACCGGCATGTTCGCCAGCGCGGTGATCGCCAACATGGTGGCGCTCGCCTCCGAGCTGGCGCCGGCGCGGCGGCGTTCGACGATGGTGACGATGGTGCTGGCGGGATCGATGCCGGGCGCGATCCTGGGATCGGCGATGCAGGCCTTCCTGCTCAACCAGCATGGCTGGCACATCGCCTTCTGGATCGGCGCCGGGCTGCCTTTGCTGCTGTTGCCGGTCATGCTCTTCTTCCTGCCGGAAAGCCCGAAATTCCTGGCCGCCCGCAATCCTTCCGATCCACGCCTGCTGCGCACTCTGGAGGCGCTGGCGCCGGGGCAGGGAACGATCGAGCTCGCCCCGCCGCAGGCCCGCACGGCCAAGGGCGGCAGCGTGGCGTTGGTGCGCGAGCTGTTCGCGCCGGGCCTCGCCCTGCCGACGATCCTGCTGTGGCTGGCCTTCATCAGCTCGTTCGGCTTCATCAGCGCGGCGCTGTGGAAGACGACGGTGTTCCACGACCTGATCGGCCTCGACTGGAAGCAGGTCGGCATCACCACCGCGCTCGGCACCGGCTTCGGCGCTGTCGGCATGGTGACGATCGGGATGATGATCGACCGCTTCGGCTTCCGCGCGATCGTGCCGACCTATTTCGTGATCGCATCGATGGCGGCGGTCGGCATGGCGCTGTTCGCTCCCGGATGGGGCATGTACGTCGCGCTCGCGATCAATGCGACGATGCAGCACGCCGCCCATGCCGGCCTCGCCTCGATCGCCTCGACGCTCTATCCGACCCGCAATCGCGCGACGGGGGTCGGCTGGGCCTATGGCGCGGGGCGGGCGGCGTCGATCGTCGGCCCGATGTACGGCGCGCTGGCGCTCGAACATCATTGGGGCGCGCTCGGCTATTTCTTCCTGCTCGCCGCGCCGCTGGCCTCGGCCGGGATCGTCATCTGGCTGTTGCTGACGGTCAAGCCGCTTGCCCGGGTCGGGCATGTGGCGGGGCATTAGGCGGGTGACAGGCCGCCTCGTCATCCCGGTGGAGACCGGAATGACGGGGAAAGGCTATAAGGCTATATTGCGGCCTCAGACGCGCTGGACGCCGGCGCGGCTATATTCCTCGGTGAATTCCTCGGCCTGGATCTCGGCGTCGCCCTGGTTGGGGGCGCTCAGCGATTCGAGCAGACGGGTGAGGAAGCCACGCAGCGCGTCCTGCTCGCCGGCGCCGAGCGGGGACATGATCTCGCGCTCCAGTGCGCGGCTGTCCTTCTGGCACTGGCGCAGGATATCCTCGCCCGCCGGGGTCAGCCGCAGTTCGAGGAGGCGCTTGTTGGTCGAGCTGACCTGCCGATCGATCAGCGCCTTGGTCTCGAGGATCGCGATCTGCTTGATCATCGTCTGCGGCTTCACGTCGTAGAGCCGCGCCAGCTCGGCCGAGCTGGTGCCGGGCTTGGACGAGAGCGTCGTCAGGATACGGAACTGGACCGCCGTGATGCCGAGCGGCTGGAACACCGATTCCAGCTGGACATAGGCCTTGTACTGGACCTGCTTGACGAGATGGAGGATCGATGGCGGGTGGCGATCCTTCTTCGGGCGGGCGGCTTTGTCCATGACCCTTACTGTCCGATCGAAGGCGGCATGTCCAGCATCGACAGGCCCGGAAAATGGGGCGCCCGCACCGCGGACGCCCCGCGCGACGAGCTATTTGCCCCTGAGCCGCCGGGTCGCCAGCGCCGCGCCCTCGGCCATCGCCGACAGCTTGGCCCAGACGATCTCCTCGTGCCCGACCCGCGACCCGATGCCGCAGTCGGTGCCGGCCTGGATGTTCTCCATGCCGACCAGGCTCGCGAAATTGACGAGCCGCTCGGCCACGAGCTCGGGATGCTCGACCAGGTCGGTCATGTGGCCGACGACGCCGGGCACCAGGATCTTGCCCTCGGGCAGCTTCACATCCTCCCAGATGCGCCATTCGTGCGCGTGGCGGACATTGCTCGCCTCGAAGCTGTAGGCCTGGGCGTTCACCTTGAGCAGCAGGTCGACGATGTGGCGGAACTCGATGTCGTGGACGTGAGGGCGGTGGCCGCTCCCCCAGCACATGTGGAAGCGGACCTGCTCCTGCGGCAGGCCATCGAGCGCATGGTTGATCACCTCGACTGCGAAGTTGAGATAGTCGCGATACTGCTCGACCGACCAGTCGGGGTAGAACATCCAGCTCGTGGCGAATTCGGGTTCGTCGACCTGGACGATCAGCCCGGCGTCGGTGATCGCCTTATATTCGTTCCGCATCGCCGCGGCGACGGCCATCATATAGTCGCGCTCGTCGGCATAATGGGCGTTGCGCGCGCCGGCGCCGGCGCTGAGCGGACCGAGCGCGGCGATGAAGCCCTCGACCTGGTCCTCCTTGCCCTTCAGCGCGACCTTGAGCGCGTCGATGTCGCCTTGGATCGCGTCCTGTCCGACATAGGTCAGCGGACCGGTGCAGACCTTCTCGGTCGCCGGGCGCTTCGGCGCGTTGCCGGGGGTCATGAAGCCGGGACGGACCGGGCCGCCCGCGCCCGCGAACCACAGGCCGGATTCGTAGAAACCGGGGAAGTCGCGGCGGTCGCGCTCGCCGGGGCCGGCCCGCTTGGGCGCCGCCGACGGATCGCGCGGCAGCGTCTCCCAGCCGGTCACCCGGCTCTGGATGTAGCTGGTGTAGCTGCCCATGTTGGCGGCCTTCACATATTCGCCGTCATTGATGACGGTGACGCCGCAGGCGATCTGCTTGTCGACCACCTCCTGCACCGCCAGCGGCAAGCGCTTCTCGATCGCGTCGCGGTTGCTGTCGGCGTCGACGAGCAGCGCATCGAGGTCGGCCGGGCGGGGCAGGTTGCCGCCATGGGTGGTCAATATCCGGTCGGTGGAACGGCGCATATCCTGTCTCTCTCCTGATGATCGGCCGGGCGGTTCAGCGCCGGCGTGTGAATTTCTGGATCTGGTGGCCGGCATGCGCTTCGTCGATCCAGCCGGGCCGCAGCGCGAAGCTGTAGGTCACCTCGGCGACATAGACGTCGCCGCGGCCGTCGACCGCGATCGCATGGGGCGCGATGAAATTGCCGGGCGCGTGGCGCTCTTCGGATGATCCGCCCCAACGGTCGAGCACCCGCCCGTCGCGGTCCAGCACGCTGACCCGACCCGGCCGGTCCTCGTGCATCTCGCCATGGACGAAGCTCTTCTTGCCCTTGGGGCGCCACAGCTCGGCGACGTAGACCAGGCCGTCGGCGTCGATCGCCAGGTCGCAAGGGCGCTGGATGTCGGTCCACTGGTCGAGGAAGGCGCCGTCGGCGGAGAATATCTGGATGCGGTCATTCTCCCGGTCGCAGACGAGGACGCGTCCTTCGGCGTCGCAGCCGATGCCGTGCGGCAGATGGAATTCGCCCGGCCCGGTGCCGATCTCGCCCCAGCTCTGGATCAACGCGCCGTCGGCGGAGAAGCGGTGGACCCGGCAATTGCCGTAGCCGTCGGCGACGTAGAGCTCGCCGCTCGGCGCGACCGCGAGGTTGGTGCAGCGGTTGAACGGCCCGCCCGGATAGCGGATGCACTCGCAGGCATGGACCTCATAGGGCGGCTTGGGGTCATAGCCGGTGTCGGACGCCTGGCCGGGCACGCCCAGCGTCATGATCGGCGCGCCGTCGAGCGTGAATACCCGGATGCTGTGGTCGCCATTGTCGACGCAATAGACCCGGTCGTCGGGGCCGATGGTCAGCCCGTGCGCCATGGTGAAGACGTCGTCGCCCCAATGATGGAGATAGTTGCCGTCGCGGTCATAGACCAGCACGCGCGCCGGATAGCGGGTGAACAGATAGACCCGGTCCTGCGAATCGACCGCGACGCCGGTGACGTCACGATGGCTGATTCCCGCCGGAATCCGCTCCCAGCCGGCGTCGACGTCGAAACGGGGCGTGGAAACATGGCTGACCGGCGACATCTTTCTCCCTTCCTCTCCGCCCGGCGCGTCGGCGCTCGGGCTGCTGTACGAAATTGCGCGATGGAATTCTACCATTATGAATGACATATGATAAAGATGATTGACAGCCTGCCTGATGATCTGTTCTATCCGATCGACGGCAATTGCGGCCAGGGGAGGATTACAGGATGGCGGGCGCGGGTTCCGGGTCGGTCGATGTCGACTCCTTTCTGGACGCTCTGAGGTTCAACCGCTTCCACCTGACGGTGCTGGTCCTCTGCACGTTGCTGACCGCGATCGACGGTTATGAGCTCTATGTGGTGGGCTGGGTGCTGCCCAAGCTGGCCGAGGATTTCGGCGTGCCGCGTACCGCGATCACCTCCGCGATGATCGCGCAGCAGGTTGGCATGCTGCTTGGCGCCTTCGTTATCCCGCCGCTCGCCGACCGGTTCGGCCGGCCGCGCGTGCTGCTCGCCTGCTATGGCGGCATGATGCTGAGTGCGCTGGCGATCGTGCATACCCATTCCTTGGTGCCCTTCGCCGCCTGGCGCTTCGTTGCCGGCCTGTGCGGCACGGCGATGGTGCCGATCCTCGTCACCCTGGCGTCGGAGACCGCGCCGCAGCGGCTGCGCTCGACGATGAGCACGATCACGGTGTCGGGCACGATGATCGGTGCGCTGCTCGGCGCGGCGATGCAGGCCTTCGTGCTTGAACCCTTCGGCTGGCGGGGCGCCTTCTGGATCGCCGCGGCGATGCCGGCGGTCATGCTGCCGCTGATCTGGTTCCTCCTGCCTGAATCGCTGCGCTCGATGGCGGCGCGCAATCCTGAGGACCCCCGTATCCAGCCGCTCGCCGACCGGATGCGCGCGGCGGGCGACGCGCCGGTTTCCGTCCACGCGGTCGCGCGAGGGAAGGAGACGCGCAAGCGCGCGCTGCTGTCGGATATCCTGGGCCCGGGACAGCTGCTCAAGACGCTGCTGATGTGGGCCGTCGCGATCTCCAGCTTCGTGTTCATCACCGCGGGCGTGTGGAAGACGACGATCTTCAAGGATGTCGTCGGGCTGAACTGGCAGCAGGTCGCGGCGATCAACGCGACCAACACGGTCGCCGGCCTCGCGGGCATGATGCTGATCGGCTATTGCATCGATCGGCTCGGCTTCAAGCTGGTGATGACCTGGACCTTCCTCCTCGCGGCGGTGGGCGCGGTGATGATCGGCGTGCTGGCGCCCGGCGCGGGGATGTTCGTCGCGGTCTTCGCCATGGCGATCTTCCAGCATGGGGGTCAGGCCGGGATCGCCGCGATGGCCGCCGCACTCTATCCGCCCAGCCATCGCGCGACCGGTGTCGGCTGGGCCTATGGGGCGGGGCGGATCGCCTCGATCTTCGCGCCGCTGTTCGGCAATTTCGTGCTGGGCGAGGGGTTCGACGCGGTCGGCATCTTCGCGCTGCTGGCGGTGCCGCTGGCTTCGGCGGGCATCTTCTCCTTCTGGCTGATGAGCCTGCCCGGCACCCCCACCATCACCCGTGCCAACCTGAAGCATTGAGCCATGGCCGGCGACGAGGCAGCAGCGGAGGGCGCGGCCCCGGTTGTCGACGGCCATGCCCATGTCTTTAACCGTGCGACGCCGCTCGCGGCCGATGCCCATGCGCGGCCCGACTATGACTATGCGGTCGAGGACTGGCTGGCCGACATGGCGCGCCACGGCCTGCATTACGGCGTGATCGCCGCCGCCAGCCTCCATGGCGACCACAATGACCACATATTATCGGCGCTGGCCGCCTATCCCGATCGGTTGCGCGGCACCGTCATCCTGCCGCCCGACGCCGACGCGCGGCGGTTGCGCGATCTGGCGCGTCGGGGCGTCGTCGGCGTGCGGCTGACCTGGCGGCGGCTGGCCGGACTGCCCGACCCGCGCGCCGATCCGTGGCGCTTACATCTGCACGCGCTTGCCGATGCGGGGCTGCATGTCGAGCTGCTTGCCGGCAATGACGACCTGCCCGTGCTGCTCCCGGCGCTGGCGGAATCCGGCGTCCGCGTCGTCGTCGATCATTTCGGCGTGCCGCGACGCGACGCGGGCGCGCACG
Source organism: Rhizorhabdus histidinilytica (assembly GCF_900167915.1). Classification (GTDB taxonomy): domain Bacteria; phylum Pseudomonadota; class Alphaproteobacteria; order Sphingomonadales; family Sphingomonadaceae; genus Rhizorhabdus; species Rhizorhabdus histidinilytica. Next base: position 196,879 of record NZ_FUYM01000011.1, read on the forward strand.
GCGAGGGAATGGAGGCGCTGCTCCGCGCCATTGACCGGGGCGGCACCTGGGTGAAGATATCGGCAGGCTTCCGCATGGCATTCGAGACCGCGCGCGACTGCGCCGTCCGGCTGCTCGTCGAGGCGGGTACGGAGCGGCTGATCTGGGGCAGCGACGCCCCCTTCGTGAACCACGAGGGCAGCGTCGACTATGCCGCCGCGCTGGCCCTCTACCATCGCCTCGTCCCCGACGACGCCGCGCGCCAGGCGATCGACCGGACGGCGCTCGACCTCTACTTCACATGATGGAGCCGTATTGATGAACCGCAGGGAAAGGGCGATCGCCACCGCCGAGCTGCAGATGGGGCTCGCTGATTTCTGGCACGACGTCGACACCAACTGGGGCCGTCGGGCAGGCGAATATTATGCACCCGAGGCGGTCTACGCATCGGGCAAGCTGCTGCTCGAAGGGCGGGAGGCGATCCAGAATTTCTACAGCTGGCGCGAGGCACGCGGCGCGCGGGTCGCCGTTCACGCCTTCAGCAACTTCCGCGCCGAGTTCGACGGACAGGGCGGTGCCACCGCGCATTGGTACATGCTGCTGTGGGGCGCCGACGGCGAGGCGCCGCTCGAAAGTTCCGCCCCGACCCGGATCAGCCGCGCGACCGAGACCTTCCGCTGGGACGAGGCGGAAGGGCGCTGGCTCTGCACCCGGCGCGAGCTGGTCAACCTGTTCAGGGGTGGTGAGCAGCTCAACTTCAGCTGAGCGGGAGCCCGGTGGCCGGACCTGGCATGGAAGCGGCAAAGGGGTCGGGAGAGGGGATCATGCGGTGGGGGGACCGCATGCCGGCCCGGAGATTGGGGGGAAAGGCCGTCCTCCCCTCTCCCTTTTCCTCCCCTCCAGGGGAGAGGGGAGGAAAGACGTTACCCTTGGAAGGGCAGGTTCAGCGCTTCGGCGACCGCCTTGTGGCGGACATGTCCGCCTGAGACGTTGAGGCCCGCGGCGAGGTGCGGGTCGGCCGCCATCGCCGCCTCGGCGCCGAGGTCCGCCAGCTTCTGGACAAAGGGCAGCGTGGCGTTGTTGAGGGCGAAGGCCGAGGTACGGGCGACCGCGCCGGGCATGTTCGCGACGCAATAATGGATCACGCCGTCGACCTCGAACACCGGATCGTCATGGGTGGTCGGATGGCTCGTCTCGAAGCAGCCGCCCTGGTCGATCGCGATGTCGACGAGCACCGAGCCGCGCTTCATCGTCTTGAGCATGTCGCGGGTGACCAGCTTGGGCGCGGCGGCGCCCGGCACCAGCACCGCGCCGATCACCAGATGCGCCCTGGCGACAGCGGCGGCGATCGCCGCCTTGGAGGCGTAGGCGGTCTTGATCTGGCTGCCGAAATGCATGTCGAGCTCGGCGAGACGATCGTTGTTGATGTCGTAGATGGTGACGTCGGCGCGCTGGCCGACCGCCATCTGCGCGGCGTTGATCCCGGCGACGCCGCCGCCGAGGATCGCGACCCGCGCCGGCGCGACGCCGGGCACGCCGCCGAGCAGCACGCCGCGTCCGCCCTGTTCCTTCTCCAGATAATGGGCGCCGACCTGGATCGACATGCGTCCCGCGACTTCCGACATCGGCTTGAGCAGCGGCAGCGCGCCCGAGCGCGACGTGACCGTCTCATAGGCGATGCAGGTCGCGCCCGACGCCATCAGCCCCTCGGCCTGCGGCTTGTCGGCGGCCAGGTGGAGATAGGTGAACAGCGTATGGCGCGGTTCGAGCAGCGCGATCTCCGACGGCTGCGGTTCCTTGACCTTGACGATCAGGTCGGCGCCCGCGAACACGGCGGCCGCGTCGGCGACGATCGAGGCGCCGGCGTCGCGATAATCCTGATCCTCGAAATCGATGCCGAGCCCCGCGCCGGTCTGGACGATCACCGTATGGCCGGCGGCGACGAGGTCCGCCACCGAGGCCGGGGTGAGGCCGACGCGATATTCGTGATTCTTGATTTCCCTTGGAACGCCGATCCGCATGATCCATTCCCCTCCGTCGCTGCGTCGCGATCATAACGCTTCGGCGATGGGAAAAGGTTGCGAATTGGCGGCGCGGTGGCGCAAATCGGAAGAGTGAATTGCGCGCGAGCCGCCAGTCGTGCGAGAATCTCCCGCATGGACCGCATCGACAGCAAAATCCTCGTCGAACTCGCCCGCGACGCGAGCCTCACCAGCGAACAGCTTGGCACCCGCGTCGGGCTGTCGCCGTCGGCGGCGCATCGGCGGGTCCGGGCGCTCGAGCAGGTCGGCATGATCCTCGGCTATGGCGCCCGGCTGTCGCGCCAGGCGCGCGGAAATCCGTCGACCATCTACGTCCAGGTGACGCTCGCCGACCAGCGGCAGGCGACGATGATGGTGTTCGAGCAGGCGCTGGAGCGGACCCCGCAGGTCAGCGAGGCCTATTTGCTCAGCGGCGAATCGGATTATCTGATCAAGGTCGAGATTCCCGACGACGACAGCTACGAACGGGTCCATCGCGACATATTGTCGGCGCTGCCCGGCGTGCAGCGGCTGGTGACGCAGGTGACGCTGCGCACCGTGATCGCCAAGGAATAGGGCGCGCGCCCGGAACTCGGCACGGCCCGTCCCCGCGCGATGTTGCGGGGGCATGGAACAAATGCTAGGTGCCCGCCGCTAAGCGCCTGACGGGGGAAGGAGGGCGCGGGAAATGGGCGTGTTCCAAGCATGAAGTCCATCCTCGCATGAGCAGCGACGCCACAGCGGTCGTCGACCGGGACGGATCGTCCCCGGGACATGGCGGCCATGCCCATGGCAGCCTGGGCGCGATGGTGGTGGGCGCGGTCGGGGTCGTCTTCGGCGACATCGGCACCAGTCCGCTCTATGCGTTCCGCGAAACCTTCGCCGGCCATCATCCGCTGCCGCCCGATGAGCTTCATATCCTCGGCGTCCTCAGCCTGATCTTCTGGTCGATGATGCTGGTCGTGACCTTCAAATATGTCGCGATCATCATGCGCGCCGACAACAAGGGCGAGGGCGGCAGCCTGGCGCTGCTCGCGCTGATCAACCGCAAGTCGGAGGGCAAGCGCTGGGGCAAGGGCATCATCCTGCTCGGCGTCTTCGCCACCGCACTGTTCTACGGCGACAGCATGATCACCCCGGCGATCTCCGTGCTGTCGGCGGTCGAGGGCCTGACCACGGTGGAGGCGGGCTTCGCGCCGATGGTGCTGCCGATCGCGGTCGGTATCCTGATCGGCCTGTTCATGATCCAGTCGCGCGGCACCGCCAAGGTCGGCATGCTGTTCGGCCCGATCATGATGATCTACTTCACGACGCTCGGCGTGCTCGGCACCTGGCATATCCTCGGCAATCCGCACGTCCTGATCGCGCTCAACCCCTGGTATGCGGTCCGCTTCTTCATGGAGGAGGGTACGCTCGCCTTCCTCGCCATGGGATCGGTCGTGCTCGCGGTGACGGGCGCCGAGGCGCTCTATGCCGACATGGGGCATTTCGGCCGCCGCCCGATCGGCCTGAGCTGGCTGGTCTTCGTGCTGCCGGCGCTGATGCTCAACTATCTGGGGCAGGGCGCGATGATCCTGTCGCAGGACATGGCGACCGCGCTCAGGACGATCCACAACCCCTTCTTCCTGCTGGCGCCGGAGATGCTGCGTCTGCCGCTCGTCATCCTCGCGACGATGGCGACGGTGATCGCCAGCCAGGCGGTGATCACCGGCGCCTTCTCGGTCACCCAGCAGGCGATCCAGCTCGGCTTCATCCCGCGCCTGCGCATCACCCACACCAGCGCCGGATCGATCGGCCAGATCTACATCCCGGCGATCAACTGGGGCCTGATGGTGATGGTCATCCTGCTGGTCATGTCGTTCCGCACATCGTCCAACCTCGCTGCCGCCTATGGCATCGCGGTGACCGGCGCGATGGCGATCGACACCTGCCTGATCGCGGTGGTGCTGATCCACCTGTGGGGCTGGAACAAGGCGCTCGCCGCGCCGCTGATCGCGGTGTTCGCGGCGGTCGACCTCGCCTATTTCGGCGCGAACCTGACCAAGGTACCCGACGGCGGCTGGTTCCCGCTGCTGATCGGCTTCATCGCCTTCACCCTGCTCACCACCTGGGGGCGCGGCCGGATGCTGATGATCAACCGGCTGCGCGAGGCGGCGATGCCGGTGAAGGTGTTCGTCCAGTCGGCGGTCAACTCGGCGGTACGGGTGCCCGGCACGGCTGTGTTCATGACCTCGCAGGCGCAGGGCGTGCCCCATGCGCTGCTTCACAACCTCAAGCACAACAAGGTGCTGCACGAACGGGTGATCCTGCTGACGGTGAAGATCGCCGACGCCCCCTATGTGCGCGAAAGCCACCGGGTCGACTTCGCCGACCTCGGCCAGGGCTTCTACCGCATCGTCATCAATTACGGCTTCATGGAGGATCCTGATGTGCCGGCGGTGCTGTCGCGGACGCGGACCTGCGGGCCCGAGTTCAAGATGATGGACACCAGCTTCTTCCTCGCCCGGCAGACGCTGCTGCCGTCCGAGCGGCCGGCGATGGCGATCTGGCGCGAGAAGCTGTTCGCCTGGATGCTGCGCAACGCCGAGAGCGCGATGGAGTTCTTCAAGCTGCCGACCAACCGCGTCGTCGAGCTGGGCAGCCAGGTCGAGATATAGGCGAAGGCCGCGGCGCTCCGGCCGATCGTGGTCGGCCGGAGCGATGTCGGGCCTATGGGCGCGTGTAGCGCTCCTTCCCCGAGATGATCGTGCGCAGGACCTTGGTGTTGTGGATGTCGGTCGCCGGTATCGCGAAGATGTCGCGATCGATGACGATCAGGTCGGCGCGCTTGCCGCGCTCGATGCTGCCGGTCCGGTCCCCGATGCCGAGCTGGCGGGCGGCGGCGCGGGTGAACAGGTCGACCGCCTGCGCCACGCTGATCCGCTCCTGCGGCGAGATCGGATCGCCGATGCCACCCGGCGCCTGGCGGGTCACCAGCGTCTCCATGGCGAGCCACGGGTCGGCCGCCGGCACGACCGGCCAGTCGGAGCCCACCGTCACCGGCAGGGCGGCGTCGAGCGCGCTCTTCACCGGACTGAAATGCTCCATCCGGGTAGGGCCGACCGCCTTGATGACGTCCTTGATCACCGAATTGGGGAACCAGACATAGGGCGAGAATTCGAAGGTGGCGCCGATCGCCCCGGCCCGGGCGAAATCCGCCGGCAGGACGAAGTTCGCATGCGCGATCTCATGCCGCATGCCGGTGATGCCGTTGGCCTTGCGCGCGGCCTCGATCCCGTCGAGCGCGGCGTGGACGGCGGCGTCGCCGGTCGCGTGGAGCTTCACGGTCAGCCCGGCGGCGTCGTAGCGGGTGAGCTTGGCCGAGATCTGGTCGGGCGCAACGAGCAGCAGGCCCTTGCGCCGCGCGGGATCGGTCACGCCGGTGGTGTCGGCATAATCGTCGTGCATCGCCGCGGTGTGCGCATCGGTGGGCACGCCGTCGAGCATCATCTTGACGCAGCCCATCTCCAGCCCCGGTCGCGCATAGAGGTTGCGCGACGCGATCAGCGCCTGGTCGGGCTCCCACATGCAGGTGCGGACATGCTGGTAGAGCTCGCCCGCATCGGCGAGCGCGGCATAGGCCTTGGCCGCCGGCGTGGTGAGCAGCGCGTCCTCATAGCTGGTGATGCCCAGCGACAGCATTGTCCGGGTCGCCGAGCGGAGAGCGTCGACCATTGCCGGCGTATCGGGCTGCGGCACCTTTTCGAGCAGCTTCATCGCGGCACGCTCGCGCAGGATGCCGGTCGGGTTGCCGGCCTTGTCCTTCTCGATGATGCCGCCGTCCGGATTGGGCGTGTCGCGGGTGATCCCGCCGGCCGCGAGCGCGGCGCCATTGACCCAGGCGCTGTGCAAGCTGACGTCGCGGAGCAGCACCGGGTTGTTCGGCGCGATCCGGTCGAGCAGCGCCCGGTGGGGCGCGGACGTGCCGAACGAGGCGCCGTCCCATTGCCCGCCGACGATCCAGCTTCCGGGCTTGGCGCGGGCGACGCAGGCCTTCACCGTCTCGATGATCTCGGCAGGCTTGGATCCCTGCCTGAAGCGGCAATTGGCGGCGTCGAGGCCCGCGCTCACCGCATGGACGTGCATGTCGACCAGGCCGGGCAGCACGGTGGCGCCGCCGAGATCGACGACATGGGTCTTCGGCGTCCGATAGGCGGCGAGCTCCTGCTCGGAGCCGACCGCGACGATCGTCTCCCCCGCGACGGCGAGGCCGGTCTTCCAGCCGTCGGGCGTGCGAACCCTGGCGTTGACGTACATGGTGTCGGCCGCGACCGGCGGCGGCTCGGCGGCGGCGCCTTCAAGCTGGGCCTGCGCGGGCGAGAGGAGGAAGGTTCCGGCCAGCAAGGCCAGCATCGTCATGGTCCGCGTCGTCTTGTACATCGGTCGGGCGCCTCTTTCGGTTCGAGTGGCCGGCGCGCCGCCTGCGTGACACGCTCCGTCGAGCCGCGCCGAACCTGCGATCGTCGCCTTTTCCTTGGTCTCCCGCCGATGATGATACGCCGCCGCCCGAAACGCGGCATCGCCCAAACGCGGTATGAAAATGCCCCGTTGCAAAAAAATTGAATTTTCACTTATTTTGCCCGCGTCGAGAAAGCGAAGGCGCGGACGACATATCCGGGGGGCGCTGCGATGGACGATCACGGCATTTTGGCGAACCTGTACGGCGCGAGCCAGGATCGCCGCCGGCTGGCGGTGGCGCTGGGGGCGATCCGGGACGCCACCCGCGCGCGCGCCGTGACCCTGCAATGGTTCCGGCGCACCGACGAGCGGCTGCGGACGACCGGGTTCGAGACCTGCCTGTCGGTACCGTTCATATCATCCAGGGGCAGCTGGGCCGATTTCCAGAACCCCCGCATGCTGGCGCTGGTCAATCCGCCCAGCGACGGGATCAGCTTCTTCGAGGATTCGGCCTGCCCCGATTTCCTTCAACCCGAGCTGCGGCGTTGGCAGGCGCGCTTCATTCCCCTGGGGGTCGGCCGTTTCCTCGGCGCGCGAGTGAACCTGCGTCCCGATCGCGAGGTGGGTCTCGCCCTCCATGCCCGGCATGGTGGGCCCGATCTGCGGGATGATGCCCGTGACCTGCTCGCCGGGCTGATGCCCCATGTGCGCGAGGCGCTGCGGCTGATCGAGCAGGCCGAGGAAAAGGAGTCGGGCGCGCGGGTGATGGAGAAGACCCTCGCGCTGCTCGAACAGCCGGTCGCCGTGGTGCGGCCCGACGGCGAGATCGTCTATGCCAATGAGGCGGCCCGCCGGCTGCTGGCCGAGGCGGGGCTGCTTTCCGCGCGGGGGCCGGCCGTCGCCGAGGGAGAGCGGAAGATCGCGGCGCTGGTCGGCCATCTGCTCGATCCGAAGGCCGCGCCGCACGGATGCCGCTTCACCGCGGGCGGGCGCACGCTGTTCGTCCAGCGGGCTTGGCTGGAGGCAGCCGGTGAGGCGGACGGCGTCGAGGCCGAAGGGGACAGGCTGATGATGCTGGCCTTCAATGACCAGGGGAAGGCGGTCGACATCTGCCCCGATCGTCTGCGGACCTGCTTCGACATCACCCGATCGGAGGCCGAGCTGCTCGCGGCGCTCTGCTCGGGCAGCGACATCGCCGGCTTCGCCGCCCGGCGCAGGGTGTCGATCCACACCGCCCGCACCCAGCTCAAGCAGCTCATGGCCAAGACCGACGTGCGCCGGCAGGCCGATCTGGTCCGGATGGCGCTGGCCACGCCGGTGGTGTCGCTGCGCCGGACCCACTGAGCGGCGCGATGCCGCCGGTCGACCATCGATGTCGGTTCGTCGGCCGGCGAGCGGTTGGTGGCCGCGCGTCGCCGATCGGTCGAAAGCCGCGCGCCTTGAGGTGCGGCCGCCCTTAGGTCGGTCCCATGAACCATCATGGGGAATGGGATTTGACCGAGAAGCTGATCGACCTCGACGATATTGCCGTGCGGCTGGCCGCGGAAAATGGCCAGGCCTGGGACAAGCTGTGCGATTTCCCCGGCTATGCCCGCAACATGTGGCGCGAGGAGGCCCGGCTCGAACTGCTCAGGGCGATGCCGGACGCGGTGGTCGAGCTGCTGCCGACGCTGTGGAACGGGCGCGACGCCGGCTATGTCGCGCGGGTGCCGGCCGGGGAGAAGGCGGGAGCGGACCGATAGCGGCGAGCGTCGCGCGCCTCAGTCGATCTGCCCGATCCCGTCGCAGCTAAGGTCGAAGGCGGTCAGCCCCGCCTCCAGATAGCCGGCGAGCATCGGCATATCGAGCAGCTGCTCGACCATCGTCTCCGCATCATCCTCATTGGCCGCTTCGAGCGCCTCGTCCCATTCGGTGGCGTCGTAGGTGCCGCGCCCGACCAGCGCGAGCGCCAGCACGTCGGCGACCTCGTCGTCGGCGAGGTCCTCCAGCAGGGTGCGGACCTCGTCCTCGATTGCCTCGTTGGCCTCGTCCTCCAGCACCGCCATCGGGTCGTCGCTGTCGGTCGGGTCCTCCTCATCGTCATTCTCGATCGCGGGGACCTGCGCTTCCAGCTCGCGCGCCCGCACGATCAGCCGACACACGATATCGAGCGAAACCGTCAGTTCCATCGTTCCATCCTCGTCCCCAGCCGGCATGGCAGGTTTTTCCAACGTGGACGCGATGCTACGGTTCCCGGTCTCCCGCCGGCTTTCAGGCGGGAAGCAGGGACTTCAACGGAATCTCGGGATCGGCGAGGCTCGCCTTGTCGGGGGAGACCCCGCCGGTGACGAGCGCCTTGCCCTGGACATAATCCTTCACCGCGTTGACGCAATCGAGCGCCAGCACCCGGCCATTCTTCAGATAGACGACCGAGAAGCTGCGATTCGCCGGATCGCCACGGACGATCGTCTCGTCATAACCCATCGACAGCCCCATCGTCTGGAGCCGCAGGTCATACTGGTTCGACCAGAACCAGGGCACCGCATGATAGGCGTCGGTACCGCCCAGGATGTGCTTGGCCGCGGTGGTCGCCTGGTCGTTGGCGTTCTGAACCGACTCGAGGCGGATGCGTGCGCCGTCGGCGAAGGGGTTGGCGTGCATCGCGCAATCGCCGATCGCATAGATGTCGGGCAGGCTGGTGCGGCAATATTCGTCGACGTCGACGCCGTTGCCGCCGGCCGCGCCGGCCGCGATCAGCGGCTCGACCGCCGGAACGATGCCGATGCCGACGATCACCATGTCGGCGGGGATGACGGTGCCGTCGTGCATCTGCACGCCGGTGACGCGATCCTGGTCGTCGCCGACGATGCAGTCGACCTTGGCGCCGAGCTGCACGTCGACGCCATGGGCGCGGTGCTCGGCCTCGTAGAAGCGCGACAGCGCCTCGCCGGCGACGCGGGCGAGGACCCGGTCGAGCGCCTCGAGCACGGTCACCTTCTTGCCGAACTTGGAGAGGACGGCAGCCGCCTCGAGCCCGATATAGCCGCCGCCGATCACGACGACGTTGGTGGTACGCTCCATCTCGCCGAGCATGCGATCGGCATCCTCGCGGGTGCGGACACCGTGGACGCCGCTCAGATGATGGCCCGAGCAGGTCAGCTTGCGCGGTGCGCCGCCGGTTGCCCAGATCAGCTTGCCATAGCCGATGGTCGACCCGTCGGTGAGGGTGACGGCATGACCCGCGGGATCGACCGATTCGACCCGCTTGCCGAGCAGCATATCGACGTTGCGCTCCGCCCAGAAGGTGGCGGGACGGATGAGGATCCGGTCGAAGCTTTTCTCGCCCGAGAAATACTCCTTGGAGAGTGGCGGACGTTCATAGGGCAGCTCGGGTTCGTCGCCGACGATGGCGATGGTGCCCTCGAACTTGTTCTGCCGAAGCGCCACCGCCGCCTGTGCGCCGCCATGGCCGGCACCCACGATCAGAACGTCATACTGGGCCAATTCCGAATCTCCCGGCTTTCTCCATGCTCTGGCGCTCTACTATCGTGCGATCCGCCAATGTCCAGTTGACCGCGATCAATGCCCCGCTTATAGGCCCCCTCCACCGCATCGGCGGACGCCTTGGGGCGGAGTAGCTCAGCTGGTTAGAGCAGCGGAATCATAATCCGCGTGTCGGGGGTTCAAGTCCCTCCTCCGCTACCATGACCGAATCACCTGAAGGATCGCGCATTTTCGCCGCTTTTCAGCGGTTTCTAGCGAGCAGGTGGTCGGCATTCCAGTGAGTTTCACAGGTCAAACGGATAGCCAATATTGGACGATTTTCGCCCATGTTGGACGCCCATTGTGTCATTTCCTGTGTCGTGTCCTGTTCGCCTCGAAGGTGTCGAGGTTCCCGTGACCAAAGTTCAACCCCTGCTCCCCTCGAGCATCGATTCCCTGCGTTCGGGCAAGCGGGTCGATCCGCTGACGCCGGGCCTGTATATCGAAGTCAACGCGCTCGGTCGGAAGGTGTGGCGTTACCGTCGCCGTATCGCCAAATCCCAGGTGATCGTCGCCATGCAGCTCGGCTGCTTCCCAGCTTATCCGATCGCGGCGGCGCGGATGTGGGCGATTGGCCTCAATGAAGCGGTGGAGAGGGGCGAAGATCCGCGGGCAGCCCTTCGCGCGGAGACCGAGCGAGCGGCAATGACTGTCGAGAAAGCCCATGGCCTCTATATGGCGGCGATGCGACGTGGTGATCGCAAACGCCTCAAGCCTCGCACGATCAAGGACAAGGAGGTGATGTTCACGCGCGACATCAAGCCTCGGCTGGGCTCGGTCATTCTCGATGCGCTGACCGAGGATGCATGCTGGGATGCGGTCTATGACAAGGCCGATGCGTCGAAGGATCGTGCCAATAAGATGGCCGGCGAGCTGAGTTGCTTCCTGAAATGGTGCTCGGGTCGCGAGGGCCAGATGGCGGGGATCAAGCTGGCCGCCCATCCGGCTCCGACGCTCAATTCCAACTGGTTCGACACCGGGCCTAAGGCAAATCAGCGCTTTTTGAGTGATGAGGAGCTGAAGCTGCTGCTCCGTGCCCTGGCCGATGAGCCCTTCTCCTATCGCCGGGGATTTCTGTTGCTATTGCTGACCGCAGCCCGGAAGACCGAACTGCTCGCGGCACCGGCCTCGGAGTTCGTAGACGGCTTGTGGACGCTGCCGCCTGAGCGTTCAAAGAATGGCGAGGCTAATTATATTGCGCTGGGGCGGTGGGGGCGCTCGTTGGCGGCAACCAATCATGTCTGGCTGTTCCCCTCGTCTCGAATAGACGGTCCTCATCTCTGTGGCTGGTTCAAGGTCCGCGATCGGATCCATGCGCGAATGGAGAAACTGGCTGACCGTCGGATCCCGTCATGGCATTTTCACGATTTTCGACGGACCTTTCGCTCGAATGCGCGCAGGCTGGGGATTGATCGCGATATCGCCGAGTTGATGCTCAACCATAAGCGAAAGGGCATTGAAGGCGTCTACGACAAGAACCGGGAGCTTGAGCTTCGAGCGGCCGGCTTCGCCGCATGGGAGGCGTTCCTGTCGGCGCTAGCACAGGAAGAGGGCATTGCTCCTCATCTTGGGATTCCGACTTCGGCGGAAACGAGTTAATATCGAGCTGGCGCCATTTCCGGCTGAGCCCGAAAGGGTTGAGGTGTCGTGCAGGAAGCCGAACGTAATCGGTTCTCCTTGCGTGGAAGAAAATTTCACGAAATCATAGGATATGGCAACCGGCAATATGCGTGTGAAATTGTAAAAATAGCTCAGTTGCTTGCTTTCTTGGTGCAGGAAGGCGGCTTTCGTTTTTCTGGATCGACCGAGACCCCGTCCAGTTTCGATGCTTTCTCGCGTAACCAATATTCGGCATATTGATCGCGGTCACGAACATGGCTGACAAGTTCCTTTGCCAATCGATCCATCGCACCAATGACCGTTCGCGCGTCGATATATTGGATATCGGGCCCCAGCTCCTCGTTGAGTTCACGCAGCATGGTGAACACGATCGTCATTAATTTGTTGTCCGCTGATCGTAGTGCGAATGCCGCCGAACGTAAGGGCACCGCCGCCAAAATGGCGACGGGATCGCTCCCTGTGGCACGAGCGAAAGCGGCGATCCGCGCATAAGTGATGCGCGCCGTCCCGGCTTCGAAATGCTCATAGGTGCGCACCGGCATCCCCATCTCGGCCGCGACTTCAGAAGGTTTCATCCGCCTTTGCTTGCGGATCGATTTGAGCGCTTCGGCGATCAGCGCCGCATGACTACGCTCTTCGGCTTTATCCACCACTATCACATCCATTCATGGCCATCGCCGTTGGTTTTCAGCCCCTTAAAGCCATGGGCGTCGTCCGACCCAGCTTGATAATGCCGGCCGTGTCCGCAAGCGCGAGCAAAGCCGCTGACGCACCCGATATGTGCTTCCCCAATTTCGTGCTGTTTGGGCGCGATCGGGTGGGGCGAACCCGGCATTTTCCGCCATATCCGGACCAATCCCCGGTCAAGCTGTCGCCAAAAATTCACGTCTGTCGAGCCAGAATTACTCCCTAGTGGCGCTCATAATTCAGCCTCGTCGTATCAGCACGTAGCGTCGCCCTCGATCTTACGAAGGGACCGAGGGTGGCATACGATAAGGACACAATTCGCACCCTGGTTATTGATGGCGTGCGGACGGGAAAATATCCGCCTGGGGCGCGGGTGAAGATTAGCGAACTGGCGGGCTTGGCCCGAATGAGTCCCATTCCCGTGCGTGAGACATTGGCACAACTGGTCGGCGAAGGTTTCCTCGCCGAACTGCGTGGTGTCGGTTTCCTGGTGCCGCGTCGGCATGCCTATGAACTCGAGCAGATCTATCGCTTGCGTGGCTTGCTCGCGGTCGCTGCCGTGCCACTGTTACTCGCGCGGAAATCTTTCGGATCGGATATGATGCCCGTGGATGCGCCGCTCTGGGACTGGTTCGTCGCTGAAGCCCAAGACAGCGCCATCGCAACTGCATGGCTTCAAACAGATCGGGCTCTTCTGCCCTACCGGCGGTATGAGCCCCAGCTACCGGTCGATGGTGATCTCGTCCGCAATTTCTCCATCGCAATGGGCACCCGCGACGCAAGGCGGCTGCGCACGCTCGCACGTCGTTCCCACGACGCGCTGGCGAGAGCGGCGCCGCTTATCGTTCGCCGGGCAGAGGCCAAAGAATATGGCGAATATATATTGAATATAGACGCCTCGAATCGATCCTGAACCGGCTGCAATGGGCAGCTTCGAAGGAGACGATCGATGACCAAGCAAGCCAAGCGCACCGTCCAGCGGCTCGGATCGGTGAAGCGCGACACCCGCTCGATCCTGCCGTTCGGGGTCGAGGAGTTCAGCGGAGCTCCTCTTTATCGACCGGCGGTCTGACCTTCAGGGAACGGCGGCTCTGCCGTCGTTCCCATCCGGAGTTTGTCGATGCCGTCGCTGCGTCTCGCTCTTGATGTTCATCTCGCCATTGTCGACGGCGATCTCGTCTTTCTCGATGCAGCACGGGACGAATATCTCTGTGTGCCACGGCGCCATAAGTCCGCCGTCATGGCAGCGATGACCGGAACGCCTTCTCCGTCTGACCTGCTCGATGCCTTGTCCGAAGAGGGCTTGCTCGTCGAGAGCCCGGCCGGCACTGCCTGGGCAGGCCCAATGCCGACAACCGCCGGGACCGATCTTGGAATATCGGAAGGCTCTATTCGCGTGAGACTCGTCGATCTCCTTGTTCTGGGCCTCGCCGCGATCCGCACTTGGCGCGATATAAGGCTCGGCAGACCGGCCCGCTGGTTCGCGCGGCAGCGCGCGCGTGGTATCCGGCCGCGCCGCTCCGCCCCTGTTTCGGAGGTGCATGGGATCGCCAGGATGACGGCGCGGCTCCGACCGCTCGTTCCCCGCTCGGGCCGTTGCCTGGTCCGGTCGCTGTTGCTGCTCCACATGCTCGAGCTGCGTGGCGCCCATGCGAAGTGGATCTTCGGCGTACGAACCCATCCGTTCGACGCCCATTGCTGGGTCGAGCATGACGGTGTCGTTCTCAACGACACGCTCGAACATGTCCGGTGGTACACCCCTATTGTCCGGCTCTGATCCCGATCCCGAACTCGACTATGTCGTGATGGTCCGAAAGGGTGATGGCGCCACCTTTGCGGCCGGGGTCGCTGCCGTCGCTCGCGCTGTCGAACGCCATGGCGGCGGCAAACTCGCATCTACGATCCGTGACAATCAACTCGCCATCTGGCGTCGCTCCGACCGTGCGCCCCTCCTTGCTTCGGGCGATGGCGAGATCCTCCTCGTCGGCGACTTGTTCGACAAGAGCGGCACCAGGGTCTGCGGTGAATGGCTCGATCGCATTTCGGCTGCGGCCCACACCGGTGAAACGCGGGCGAGCAGCCTTCTGGGCACCGCCTGGGGGCGCTATCTCGCATTGTTCTGCGACGGCGGCGGTGGCGTGACGATGCTGCGCGATCCGATCGGAGAAATGCAGGCCTATCGCACCGAACTGGAAGGAAGCTGGCTGATAGCACCCTCTTGGCCCGATTGGCTCGTCGAGGCGGCAGGCGCGCGGATCGGTCCCGATCCTGCCATGGTCGCCCATCTTCTGGCGCATCCGCTCGTGGCGGTTGACCATAGCTTGTTGTCGGGTGTCTCGCTGCTGCAACCTGGTGTTCTCCATGATCTGACAGGCAATACGTTCGACCGCGTCCTATGGTCTCCGTCCGCTATCGTTCGCGGTGCCGCCGGACAGCGGCGCGATGAGGCGTCCGCCGTGCTGCGACGGGCGGTTGATCTCGCCTGCAGGGCGCGTTCGGCGGGCCAGGGACATATCCTCGTCCAGTTGTCGGGCGGGCTCGATTCCGCGATCGTGCTGGGTGCGCTCGCGCAGATGGTCGACCCCGAGCGGATCAGCGCGATCAATTTCGCGACGGCTTATGGGGAAGGCGATGAGCGAATACTGGCCCGTGCCGCCGCTCGTCAGCATGGTATCGATCTGATCGAACGCACCGTTTCGGCCGAAACGATGGATTTTTCCAGGCTTGCATCGACCGCCGGCACCGCCGGCCCGCGTCTGTACGGTCTCGACATCCATGAAGAGGAGATGATGATCGCGGCGGCTCGCGAGAGGGGCGCCGGGGTGATCATGACCGGTCAGGGCGGCGACGCGGTTTTCTTCCAGATGGCCTACCCTGACATCGCTGTCGATCATGCCCGCGATCATGGGGTATCGAGCTTCTTCGGGCCGATGCCGTGGATCGCCGCGCAACGGGCGGGCTGTTCGATATGGCGTGTCTGGGGAATGATGCTCCGCGACTGCGTGCGCAGCGTTCCGGCCTCTTCGGCCTCGGCGGCGTTTGACGCGTCCCTGTTGGGCGCCAAGGCGCGCGCGCTCATCGATCCACGGCGGTTTCGCTCGCCCTGGCTCGATGATGCTCGTGATCTGGCTCCTGCCAAACGGATCCACATCGACACGATCGCCAATTGTCGGCTGTTCTTCTCGCCGACCCTGCGGCACCAGGCGGCACCCGTCATCCATCCGCTGATGGCGCAGCCGGTGATCGAGGCTTGCCTGTCGCTCACGGTTCCGGAGCTGGCCTTCGATCTGCGCGACCGGCCGCTTGCGCGGGATGCCTTCCGTAACCGGTTGCCCGACGCCATCTACCGCCGGAACGGCAAGGGCGAGACGAGCCGCTATTCCAATCGGGCGGTGGTTGCTAACCTGCCGTTCCTGCGCGATTATCTGCTCGATGGCGAATTGGTGTCACGCGGCCTTGTCGACCGTCCGAAGCTCGATGCGATGCTCGACGAGGATCATCTCGTCGGGGCGGTCAAGGCGCGAACCCCGCTTTATTACGCGTCGGTCGAAGCCTGGCTGCGCCGCTGGAGCGGTCGCTGATCAGTGCGGGCGAAGATAGGTGGCGAGCCAGGCGAAGAGCCGCTTCAACTGATCGGCGATATTGGCGGGCGAGGTCGACACATGATTTTCTCCCGCATAGCGCAACAGCTCGACCGTACGTCCTCGCCGAACCAACGCGGCGAACATCCGCTCGGCCTGCGAGATGGGAACGAAATCCATGTCGCCATGGATGAGCAGCAGCGGTGTTTCGATCCGATCGGCGGCGAGAAGCGGGCTGTTGCGCAGAAAGCTCTCCGGCGTCGCCCATGGCGGTCCACCCATCCGGAACTGACCGAGCTCGACCGCCTCGGCCATCGTCAGCACATATTCGGGGCGGTCGGCATCGGTGCGCGGGACGAGGCTGCCATAGAGCCCGATCAGGTCGCTCGGTGCAGCCGACGCGATGATCGTCCGGTAGCGGTGGCTGCGCGTGGCGATCGCAAGCGCCGAATAGCCGCCATAGCTTTGACCCCATACCGCCATCCGGTCCGGGTCGACCAGCCCGCTCGCAATGGCGGCGTCGACCGCGGCGTCGACGCCGGCGATGATCTTCGGCAAGGGCTCACGCGCGTCGAGTGGCAGCGGCAGGCTCGGATAGAGGACGGCATAGCCTTGGGCTGCGGCAAGCTGCCCATTGGTGACCGCCTGTACCCGCTGGAGCGGCATCGTGGGCGGACTGCCAGCCCCCCACACGGTGCCGGGATAGGGGATGACGATCAGCGGGAGGCGGTCGGCCGGCGCATCCACCGGCAACAGCAGCCAATGGGTGAGCGGCGTCCCGTCCGGCGAGTGTGCGGCGATGGGAACGAACCGCCCAGGCCGCATGCCCGTGAGATGGCGGTTGATATGATCGACGGTCCGGGAACCCCTGGCGTCGAGCGCGATCAGCGAACCGATGCCGGATGCGTCCTGGTCGAGGATCAGCGCGCTGCCATGGGCGGTCGCGTCGCCGATGAGGGTTGCCGACGCGGGCAGGTCGACGATTGCGCCGGCCGCTTCGGATCGAAGCATGGGAGCGCCGGCATGCCGGCGCAGCAAGACGGGTGGGCGATAGGGCGGCATGTTGATGAGGCCGCGCTGCCCGAAATGATAGCCGTCGAGCTGGGTAGTTCCAACGCCTGCAATGTGGTCGGCGAGAACCTGCCTGTGCCCGGTGAGGTCGACCTGCCACAGCCGGCCATCGGCAAAGATGCTGAGATGGTCCTGCCCGGTTGCGGCCAGCGTGCGTGGCGGTGACGCGAAAGTGGCGGTGAGATTATGCGGGCCGTCGTCGTTCAGCGCATACCAGTCCGCCCGGTCAGGCCGGGTCTTAGCGTAGAGAAGTGGGGTCGATCCCGCCCAGGTGGCTGACAGAAAGGGCCCGCCGCCGCCCTCGTCACGACCGACGGCAGGTGCCAGCCTGCCGTCGGCGAGGAAGCGCGCGCTGTGCCGTCCGGGATCGACCCGCAGCAGCGCTCCCTTTTCCCAGGCGTCCGTGACCACGTGCCGCGCGATCGCCAGTAGCGACGCGCCTGTCGGCGACCAGCGCAGCAGGTCGGGACCGATATCGCAATCCCCACAAGGACGCCAATGGCTTCCCGAGCGCAGGTCGATGATCGTGAGGATATGCGTGCGCGGCTGGAAATCGAGACCGATCGGACCGGAGCCTGGTCGGATGGCCTTACCCAGCGTGACCACGGCTACGAACCGCCGATCGGCCGACAGTGCGAGATCGGCGATCTCGCCCGCGATGAGCGAGGTCTGCGCCCCGCTCGCCCGGTCGATCAGCTGCAGTTCGTTGCGCGCGACCGCGGGGCTCTCGTCGCGGCTGGTGAGGCGGCGAAGCGACGCTGTCCGGCCTTCGGCCTGCAGCCTCCAGCCCCGCTCGACCCGCGCCTGGGGCGCCGCCACGCCGTCGAGCAGCCGCGGCAAGCGTTGATGTGCGAAGGCGACCATCAGCAGATGATCATCGTCGATCCAGACCGGGCCCGGTTGGGAAAAGGGCAGGTCGGGAACGAGATCCAGCCAGCGCAGCTCGCGACGCTCCATGTTGAACAGCCCCGCGCGCAGCTTGCGGTCCTTGAGCGCCATCACCGACAGATATCGACCGGACGGCGAAAAGCCTTCCGCCCAGAAGCCCGTATCCGCCGGCTGGTCGAACAATGGCTTGGCTGGGCCGCCTCGTTCGAGATCGATCCGCATCAGCTTCGACAGCTGGCGGGCGGTGAAGGAGCCGAGCCCATAGTCGCTGGCCGTGTCATAGCGTTGGCGGCGCTCGACCACCGCGACCCGCGCGTCGGGGGCGATCCAGACGGCGCCGTAGCTCTCCGTGCGCAGCATCGCCGCGACGTCATAGCTGGAACTGGCGGCCCGTGTCGCGGACACGACGAGGCACAGGCACGACAATGCCGTGCGGAACATGGTCATGATGTTTGTCCGATCTACGAGAGAGGTGGGGCTACCAGCGCTTGGTCAGCTGGAGCGAAGCGACACGGCCCAGGGGATCGGCATTGGCCGGATCATAGCCGAAGCCGCCTGCATTGTTGACAAAGGGCGGGTCGGTCGCGAGCAGATTGGTGATGCTGAGCGCGATGCTGAGGCCCTTGGGCCAGCCGGGGCGCTCGGGCGCATAGCGCAGCTGGGCATCGAGCGTTGTCCAGGCGCCGACCGATCGGCGCGGCAGGCTCAGATCGTCGCGATAGCCGCCGACATGGTTGATGGTAAAGGTGCCGCCCACGCCGCGGCGATCCCAGCTCAGACTGGCGCGGGCGCGCAGGTCGCTCGGATTGCCCACCGTGCCGACCCGCTCGACAGCGGGAGCCGCCGAGGTGACCTGGGTCTTGAAATCCATCAACCAGCTGCCGTTGACCGAAAGCACTGCGGTCCCTCCCGCCAGCGGCAAGGTCTTGCTCAGCTGCGCGTCGAGCCCCTGGACGATCGTGCGGGCGCTGTTGGCATAACGCCCGTCGACGATCGCGCGCAGCGAATCGAGCGGTTGTGCGATCGAGATGCTGGCGCCGGGCGTGGCAGCGAGCGCCTGCAACCGAGCCAGATCGGCCGGATTGTTGATGGGATCGACCAGGGTGACGAAGGAGGAAAAGGCCGGATCGCGCAGGACCCGTGTCGGATTCTCGAAGGCCGGGCGGCCGATCCGGTCGCTGAAGCGGGTATGGAACCAGTTGAGCTCGACCCTGAACCCCGATGCGGGCGGCGACCAGCTGGCACCCAAGGTCCATGCCTGCGCCTTTTCGGGCTTGAGGTTCGGATTGCCGCCGCTCAACGACAGCACCGACGTGCGTCCGCCTGCGGCGTTGACATATTGGGTGGTGACGGCCTGGAGCGGGTCGGTGATCTCCTTGCTCGAGGGCGCGCGGAACGACGTGCCCCAGCTTCCGCGCAAAGCGAGCCCCGACAGCGGTTCCCAGAGCAGGCCGAGCTTGGGATTGGTGGTCGTGCCGAAATCCTGATAATCCTCATGCCGGACCGCGGCCGTCAGCAGCAGCCGCTCGATGCCGGGCATGGCATTGTCGGCGCCGACGAGCGGCACCGAAAGCTCGATGAAGCCCGCGTCGATCCGCCGGCTGTCGTCGGTGGGGATCAGCGGGACGGGCGTCACCGTATCGGTGAAGTTCATGCCGTGTCGCTCGAAATGCTCCCAGCGGATGCTCGCTCCGATGGCGACCCGGACAGTTCCGCCGGGCAGGTCGAACAGGTCGCCATCCGCCTTGGCGTTGACGGTATCGACCCGTGATCGATCGAGTTCCTCGGTGGCGGCCTGGCCGATGAAGCCGAGCAGGGTGGCGCTGTTCGAGGCGCCGCTGCCATAGGGGTTGAAGAAGCCGTCGCGCGCCGTGCTGAAAGGCGTCGTCGGATCGTCGGGAACGAGGCCCAACGCCTCGTTCAGGAAAGCGCTGTTGACATAGTTGCTGGTCCGGTTGTGCGTGCGTTCGGATGCCCGCGAGACATAGGCGTCGATCGTCCAACCGCGGCCCAGCTCGAGCGTTCCGCCCGCAGCGGCACTCCACGTCTCGACCGAGCCTTGGTTGCGGATCGGACCCAGTTCGCGCAGGAAGCTGTAGCCGAGGAGATCGACGCCGGCCCCCGTCGGGCTGACGAACCAGGGATTGGCTCCTGTCACCGGGAAGATGCCGAAATAGGCCGGACTGCGCAGAAAGAAGCTGCGATGGGCGTAGCGACCCTCGGCGAACAGCGTGAGCGCCCCGCTCGCTTCCTGCTCGGCATAGACATAGCCGATATGGCGACTCTGGCGTGGCAGGATGTCGGTCCCGGTCCGCAGATCGTTGAAATTGCCACCCGGCGTGAAGGAGCCAGGGGTGAGACCGGTGCCGTCCTGTCCGTCAGGCACCGCGAAGCCCGGCACATAGGTGCCAAGCCCTGGATCGAAGCGAAGCACCGTCGCCGGAATCGAATAGCTGTTGCGGAAATCGTCGCCGCCCAGCGGACGGAGGTCGGCGCTGCGGGTGAAGCGGCGATCGGCGCTCGGGAGGGCCGCCCGCTTCGAATATTCATAGGAGGCCATGATGTGCCCGGTGGACCAGCGGGTGCCAGCGAGCTGGCTGAACTGATAGTCGCGTAGCGACCCCGAGGTGGCGCTGCCGAAGCGCGCGCGAGTCTCCGCGCCTTCGAAATCTTTCTTGAGGATCATGTTGATGACGCCGCCGACCGCGTCAGACCCGTAGATCGCGGAAGCGCCGTCGGCGAGGATCTCGATCCGCGCGATCGAGCCGACCGGGATCGAGGAGAGATCGGTGAAATCGCCCTTGCCGCCTGAGCCGGCCATGCGACGCCCATTGACCAGGACTAGCGTCGCATCCGATCCCAGCCCCCGCAGATTGGCGCCTGAGCCGAAGCCCGTATTGGGAAAGCTGCGATCCGACCCCGTCGACAAACTGTCCTCGGTGGCGGTCCCGCCGAAATTCTGTGGCAGCGCCGCCACCAGTTCGGCGACGGTGCCATAGCCCGATCGATCGATTTCGGTGCGGTCGAGCACGAGCAGGGGGCCGGTCGGAACCTGGCCGCGGATATTGCTGCCGGTGACGATGATCGCTGGTTCGGGTTGCTCGCCATCGGTTGGGGCGGCGGCCTCGGTCGCCTTGCGGCGTGGTGGGCGAGGTGTTGCGGCCTTTGTGGCGGTCGGTTGTGGCGCCTGGGCGCGTTGTCCAAGAACGACGAGCTTGCCCCGCGCCTTGACCACCATGATCGGCGATCCCCTGAGCAGTCGCCGCAGCGCTTCGTCGGGATCGAGCCGGCCCGCAAGCGCTGGTGCCGTCAATCCCGCGACCAGGGCGCTCGTGTAGAAGAGCTGCCGGCCGGTTCGCGCCGCATAGCTGCGCAACGCCGTGTCCATCGGCGCTGCGGCCTGCCCGAACTCGACCGGTTGCGCCGCGCTCGCCGAGCCTTCCGTTGCGGCGATCGCCAGCGCCCCCATCGCTGCGCCAATCGCCATCTTCCTCATCGTCACCATCATTCCTTCCCCCTCGGGCCGTCCAGGCGCCGGCCGGGTGACGGCGGCGCCGATGAGCCTTCAACGGGACAGGGCAGGGGCTACCCTGACAGCGAGGGAAATAATTTTGTCACGGTACCCGGGATCAACGCTCTGCGAGCAGGATGCCGTCGCGCGTCGGTTGCGCCGCAAGGGGAAAGAGCGCCGTCACTGCGGCGACGAACGTGTCGGTATCGCCGGTCTCGAACGTACCGTTGACGGGTACCGCCGCGAAGCGTGATCCTGCGAGGCGGAGCGGTTGCCTTGTGTAGCGGTTGACCTCGGCGATGGCCTGCGCCAGCGGCATGTCCTTGAAATTGAGCCGACCGCTCCGCCAACTCATCTCGGACGCTAGGTCGACCGGCATGACCGGCCCGGCGATGCCGGCGCGCACCGTGAGGGCCGTTCCCGGTTGCAGGCGATGGACGGCGCCGATGTCGTCAATGGCGACCGTCACCCCGCCTTCGCTCAGCACGACCCGTTCGAACCGGTCGCCGCGGCGCACCGAGAAGCTCGTGCCGGTGGCGGTGACGAGTGTGTCGGCCGCCTCGACGGTGAAGGGGCGGGCAGGATCATGCGCGACATCGAACCAGGCTTCGCCCCGCACGAGCGTCAGGCGACGTGCCGACCGGCTGATCCGCACCTCGATCGCGCTGTCGGTGTTGATCGCGACCTTGCTGCCATCATCGAGCGTCACGGTCCGCTGCTCGCCATGGGCGGTTTCGTAGCGATCGGGCTGAAAGGCCCATCCCAGTCCGCCGGCGCCAAGCAGGCCAGCCGCACCCGCTAACACCGCGCGCCGGCTGGTGAGCCAGCTGGATCGCGCCTTCGCTGGTGGTCGTCCGAGCACCTCCCGGACGGCATGCGCGATATCGCGGTCGCCGTCGAGAGCGGCGGAGCGGTCCCAGAGATATTCGAGGCGGCCGAAGGCAGCGGCATGCGCGGGATTGCGGCGCCATGCATAGAATTGTTCGATCGTCTCGGTGGAGACCGAATGGCTGTTGAGCCGGCTCAGCCAGTCGGCCGCCGCCCGTTCGATCTCTTCGTCCTCGGCATCCCCGGCCATCGTCCAATTCCCTAATAGCGCAGCTGCACCGAGCAATGTTCGAGCGCTTTGGTCATCCGCCACTCGACGGTCTTGACCGACAGGCCGAGATGGCGAGCGATGTCGGCATAGCTCATCGCGCTGAACCGTGAGAGCAGGAAGACGTCGCGGTACAGCGCTGGCATGCCCAGGATGATCTGCTTGAGGAGAAGCTGTTCGGCCTGATCGGGTTCAACGGGCAGGATCTCGCCGGGCTCGAGCGCTCGCTGGACCTGGGCGCTATGGCGCCAGGCCGCGCTGCGGCGATGGTCGCGCAGCAGGTTGCGCGCGATCGCGAGCAGCAATGCGCGGGGACGCCGGTCATGGTCGCCATCGGCGTAGCGCGCCATCCGCAGATAGGATTCCTGCACGAGATCCTCGGCCTCTTCGGCGCCGGCGCCGAACCGGAAGCGCAACGTTCGTCCGAGCCAGCCGGCATGGGCGCGATAATGTCGCTCGAGCCGGGTGCGGACCATCGTCTCGCCATCGTCGCCATCCTCGGTCCGATCCTTGTGTGTCGCCATGATGTGCCTTCCGCGATCTGCGGGGCGCCATCCTGCGAGGAACGCTGTCATCATCGAGCGGCCCGGATCGCTTGGCGCGACCGGGCATGTCCCGATGCCCGCACAACATCGCGGTCATCTGACGTCCTACACAGGGGTTTCCACGCCCCTGCCGCCGGCCGGCGCCGGAGGCAGTCCAAGAGTGGGCCAATCGGAAAAGGGGAGCAAGAGGGGTCGGGCGTTGGAACCTTTGTGCAAAGGCCCGCTATTTCGTGCGTGGGGCGCTGCCGACGCGGTTTCGACCGCGTCCCCCGGCTCCAGCCCCGCGCCTATGTCACGGCGCCCGACGCGAATTCCCTTAGATCAGCGATCGCGCGCTCGGCAAATCCGGCCTAGGGGCGGTCAGCCTTTCAGCAGGGTAAAATGGCGTTCGATAGGCTCCGCAGCGGTAACCGACTCGTGAGTGCCGCGAAGTCTGGTATCCTGCCCGCCAGAAATTGCGTGAGGCCCGCCAGTTTCCGCCATGTCTCCGCCAGCAAGCGGGAGCGACTCGGCGAAGCTTCCGCAACCCGTCCATCGTGGGCCTCGCGGCTATGGCTTTCCGATGACAGCCCGTGGCGCCCCTGATTGGTTGCGGTCCGGGGGAACGACAAGGAGCCGCCATGTCCGCTTCCGATCCGCCCTGCGACTGGCAGGACAGTAGCCACTATCACTATGTCGCTGATCTCGACCGTGCGGGTCTCGCCTGGGAATTCGTTCGACGCGACCCTGCCTATCGCGCCGCGGTCGTTCGGCTCGGGCGTGTGACAGACCAGACGGGAAGCGCGTATCTCCTGTCCGATGGCCTGTCCGACGCCTTGCCTTGGGGGTTGAGCTTTCGCCGAGCACCCCGATATCCGGGCGGGTGATGCCCGGTTGTTCTGGACCAGTCAGAGCGATCCGCACGTCGTTTCCGTTCAGGCGCTTGCTGCCGAACCGGAGCAGGTGGGGATGATCGACGTCCTCCGACTCGGGGTCGGAGTCTTCGTTCAGCCCGGGGATACGGGCCCGGAACGCCTGCTGTTGCGCCAAGGCGGCGTCCATGTGCGCCTCGATGTCGTCGACGGCACGGTTTTGGCCGGTCCCATCGTGCCGCGCTTCATCCTCTCCGGGCTCGATGATCTGGGAGCCCGCATGCTGACCCTCAAGCGCCTGGACTGCCTTGTACGGACCGGACGACTTGTCCGAAGTCTCCTGCCCCGGGAGCGCCGCGCCGCGCGTTGGGCACTGATGCTCCGCGCGCTCGATGCGGTGAGGGCGGGGGCGAGCCAGCGCGAACTGGCGGCGGGCTTGTTCGGCAACTCGCGGGTCGCAGCCGACTGGCGTGGAACCTCCGACTATCTGCGGCTCCAGGTCCAGCGCCTGCTCCGCGAAGGTCGTCGGTTGGTTGCGGGTGGTTATCGGCAGCTTCTTCTCGGACGAGGGTGAGCCTTGTGGGCTGGGGCGCTTTGGCCGAGCTATGCTCGATGATGTGTCGACGTGGCTATTGGAGCTTCTTCGAGCTGACGCCCTCGGTTATGCGAGCATCGATTAAAGGCTTGGCAGATCGAACAATTCGCGCGAATCTGTGGCTGTGAAGCGATCGCTCGATCATCTCCCGGAGGGCAAGCGCCGCGAGCTCGATCATGTCGTCGAGGTCCTGCGTGGCGGTTTTGCCGACGAACTCGCCACCAGGCGGGCGCCGCGCTTTCGCGATGGTCGCATCCTCAAGATCATCCTGTTCGGATCCTATGCGCGGGGCGACTGGGTCGAGGATCCGATCGGCCGCTATTTTTCCGACTATGACATTCTCATCGTCGTCAACCATGAGGACCTCGCCGACGTCCCCGAATTCTGGTTGAAGACCGACCAGCGACTGAACGAGGAACTGGCGGCAGGGCAGCTGCTGCGCACGCCCGTCCAGTTCATCGTCGACAGCCTCGACAGCGTGAACGAGAAGCTCGCGCGCGGTCGCTATTTCTTCGCGGATATCCTGCGCGAGGGCGTCCTGCTCCATGCCGAGCCGGGTCATCCCTTCGTGCGTCCGACTCCGCTTTCGGCCGACCAGGCGCTGGCCGAGACGACGGGCTATTATGGGGAATGGTTCGAAAGCGCGGCCGGATTTTTGGATACCGCACGGTATTGTGTTTCCCAAGCACGGTTGAAGGAAGCGGCGTTTCAGTTCCACCAAGCGGTCGAACGCTTCTATCATTGCCTGTTTCTCGTCCGTACCCTCTACAGCCCCAAGACCCACAATCTCAATCGATTACGTACGCTGGCGGAGGAACTTGAGCCGCGTCTGACACAGGTCTGGCCGACGACGAACAAGTTCGAGCGACGCTGCTACGAGCTGTTGAGAGCCGCTTACGTGAAGGCGCGCTATTCGTCTGAATATCGGATCAGCGCCGAGGAACTCGCCTGGCTCGATGCACGGATCGCATCGCTTCAGGATCTCGTGCGCGAGGCCTGCGAGGCGCGGCTCAAGGAACTCGCGCAAGCCGCCTGACCATGCGGTGGGGAGGTTTTCATGATACGTGAAGGCTTGGACCTTGGAATATCCCAACGCACCGCGCTCGTCTGCGGCTCAACGTCAGGACTCGGAAATGGACTGCCCGCGATGATTGGTCCGGTTGCATGATTAGCTGATCCGCATTTCCGATGCCAGCCTGGGCGGGAGGCGCAGCGCAGCGGAGCCGAGC
>NZ_FUYM01000031.1 GCF_900167915.1 Rhizorhabdus histidinilytica
CCAGATTGCGCGCGGCGGCGGTCATGCTCATGTCCCCATCATCTCTTTGGATATTGTCGACCATAATACGATATTAATGTCAACAAATGCTTGACGGATCGATTTTGCCGTGGCTTGATCAGTTTGTCCGATGGTCGACAATCTGAAAGAGCGCATCCGACAATAATCGCGAGCGGTAATGGTGGTGACAGACCGCCCCGCATCGCCATCCAGGGAGGGAGCACCATGCGACGGAAGAATCTTCGCGAAGCTTTTCTGGCGGGGGCGGCGATCGCCGCGTTGCTGGCGTCGCCCGCCATGGCGCAGGAGGCGCCGGCCGGGGAGGGGGCATCGGGCGACATCGTCGTCACCGGCACCCGCGTCGTCCGCGACGGCTATTTCGCGCCGACGCCCACTACCGTCGTCGGCGTCGCCGAGATTCAGAAATCGGCGCAGGTCCAGCTCGCCGACTATATCAACCAGCTTCCCCAGCTCTCCAACTCGCTGTCGCCGACCACCAACCGCAACGGTTCTTCGTCGGGCGCGAGCTTCCTCAACCTGCGCGGCCTGGGCATCAACCGCACGCTGGTGCTGCTCGACGGCCGTCGCGTCACCCCGTCCTCGCTGACCGGCAATGTCGACTTCGCGCTGCTGCCGCAGGCGCTGGTCCAGCGGGTCGACATCGTCACCGGCGGCGCCTCCTCGGCCTGGGGTTCGGACGCGGTCGCGGGCGTCGTAAACCTGGTGCTCGACCGCAGCTTCAAGGGGCTGAAGGGCGAGGTCGTCAACGGCATTTCGGGCCATGGCGACGGCGGCCAGTTCAAGGCCAATCTCAGCTTCGGCACGCCCTTCGCCGACGGGCGCGGCCACTTCATCGCCAGCGTCGAGCATAACGAGCTCAAGGATATCCCGCGCGCCGGATCGCGCGACTGGTACAAGGGCTGGAACATCGTCAACAACCCCGCCTATGTGGCAGGCGGATCGGCGCCGATGCGGCTGCTCGTGCCCAATGTCGGCCTGTCGCGCAGCACGCCGGGCGGCTTGATCTCGGCGGGTCCGCTGGCCGGCACCCAGTTCCTGGCGGGCGGCGAGCCGGCGCGGTTCAATCCCGGCTCGGTCAGCGGCCTGCTGTCCTATGGCGGCGACGGCTATCTCGCCGGGCAGGATCAGCAGCTGCTGACCCCGGTCAACTGGGACACCGTCTACGCTCGCGCCGAATATGAATTCTCGCCGGCCTTCACGCTGTTCGCCGACGGCAATTATGCGAAGGCCGATTCCTCTTATTCGGTGCGGCTGTACCAGCGCGACGGCAACATCACGATCAGGCGGCAGAACGCCTATCTCGATCCCGTCACCGCCGCGCGGATGGATGCGGCGGGGCTGACCAGCTTCCAGCTCGGCAAGCTCCACACCGACCTGCCGGTCGCCAAGGTCAAGAGCAGCCGCGAGCTGATCCGGGGCGTGATCGGCGCGACGGGCCAACTCGGCGGAAGCTGGTCCTACGACGCCTATTATCAATATGGCCGGACGCTGTTCGACACCGCCGCGATCAACAACGTCATCACCGCCAACTATAACAATGCGGTCGACGCGGTCGACCAGGGGCTGATCCAGACCGGCGTCGCCAACGGCAACATCGTCTGCCGGTCGAGCCTGACCAGTCCGGGCAATGGCTGCGTACCGTTCGACGTGTTCGGCACCGGCGGCGTCTCGCAGGCGGCCCAGGACTATATCTTCGGCGAGGCGACCCAGAGCACCGTCATCAAGCAGCAGGTCGCCGCCGCCAACCTGCGCGGCGAGCCGTTCAGCCTGTGGGCGGGGCCGGTGTCGGTCGCGCTCGGCGCCGAATGGCGCAAGGAGCAGTACAACGCCCGGCAGCCGGACGCGATCTCGCTGACCAACGGCTTCTTCCTAGGCAACTACAAGCCGTCGGCCGGCTCCTACAATGTCCGCGAAGGCTATTTCGAGGCGGTGGTGCCGCTGCTCGCCGACCTGCCCTTCGCCAAGCGGGTCGAGTTCGACGGCGCGGTCCGCTACACCGACTACAGCACCAGCGGCAGCATCGCGACCTGGAAGGCGGGCCTGTCCTGGGAGATCGACGACCAGCTTCGGCTGCGCGGGACCATCTCCCGCGACATCCGCGCGCCCAACCTGAACGAGCTGTTCCTGGCCAGCGCGTCGCTCAACTTCGCGATCGTCGATCCGGTCACCGGCACCAGCTATTCGGTGCGCCGCGTCACCGCCGGCAACCGCAACCTCGGCCCCGAGCGGGCGCTCACCAAGTCGGCGGGCATCGTCTACCGGCCGAACTGGTTCCCGGGCTTCTCCGCCTCGGTCGACGTCTACGACATCAAGATCGACGACGCGATCTTCACGCCGGACGGACAGGTCGTGCTCGACCAGTGCCAGGCGGGCGTCCAGCAGCTCTGCGGCGCGATCACCCGCGGTGCCGGCAACCTCGTCACCGAGATTCGGGTGCTGCCGCAGAACGTCCTGTCGGAACGGGCGCGCGGCCTCGACATCGACGCCTCCTATCGCCGTCCGCTCGGCGACGGCCAGCTCTCGATCCGCGCTCTGGCCAGCCATGTGTTCAAGCGCGAGGTCGACTCCTTCGGCACCTTCCTGCGCTATGACGGCGTGACCGGCGACGCGCTCGGCCTGCCCAAATGGCGCGCGCAGACCACCGTCACCTACGACCTGGGCGGCTTCTCGACGACGCTGACCGGCCGCTACGTCAGCGGCGGCGTCCTCAACAAGGCGTGGGGGCCGGCCGATATCGACGACAACAGCACTGCGAGCCGGACCTATTTCGACCTGTCGGCGAGCTACACCTTCTCGCGCACCCACGGGACCGAGATGCAGCTCTTCGGGGTGATCCAGAACGTGTTCGACAAGGACCCGGCGGTGTCGGTCGCGACCAGCGGCAACGCCTTCACCAGCACCGGCACCAACGCCAGCTTCTTCGACACGATCGGCCGGCAGTTCCGCGTCGGCGTCCGGTTCCGCCGGTGAAGCCCCGCTCGCTCGCGGTCGCGGCGGCCTGCGCGCTGCTGTCGACCCAGGTGTGGGGCCAAGCGAACCTCGAACGCTTCGCCGCGCCGCCGCCGACCGACGACGAGGTGATGCTGCAATCGGCCGACGAACTCGGCGAGCCCCGGCATTTCTGCGCCGACGTGCCGGGGTTCGGCGTGCTCAGCGCCGGCCTGACCGGCTGGGAACCGCGCTGGCCGCTGGAGGCGCACACGTGCAAGCTGGGCCTGCCCAAGTCGCACTATTTCTTCATCGACCAGCTCGTCTCGCGCAGCGCCTTCGCCGATCGTGGCCAGATTCGCTTCACCCGTTTCGATCTGTGCGCCGAGGTCCATCGCACCGGCGCGACGCCCGACGGCGTCGTCCGCGAGGATAGCTGGGTCGTGCTGGCCCCCTGTGGGGACAGTCCGCGCCAGCGTTTCCAGATGGCGGCACGTGGCGAGATCCGCTCGGCCCTCGATCCGGCCAAATGCCTGACCATCGGCCTGGAGGCACACGAGGCGGGCAACCGCGCGCCCGGCCAGCCCTGGCTCCAGCGGGCGCTGACCGTCAGCAGCTGCGCGCCGGCCGAGGCGCCGCGCCAGGCGTGGCGGCTGTCCGCGCCCGGCCCCGATCCTTCCTGAACCCACTTACGCCGCGATCACGAAAAGAGGGGAATGCATGATGAGATTGTTCGCCAAATTGGCCCTTGGCCTGGCCGCGTCCGCCGTCGCGACGGCCGGCGCGCAGGCCGCCCAGCTCGTCCAGGCGAGCCCCAGCGTCTGGTGGGTGAAGGGCGACCGCCCGGGCGCCGCGATATCGAGCGTGATCGTGACCAGGGACGGCCTGATCGTCATGGACGCGACCTGCCGGAGCGAAGGCACCGCGGTCTGGCTGAAGGGCGAGCTCAAGAAGCGCTTTAACCTGCCGGTCCGCTACGTGATCGAGAGCCACGACCATGAGGACCATATCTGCGACCTCGACGTGTTCGACGACACTGCCGTCACCATCGCCCATGACAAGAATCGCGAGGCGATCGTCCGCGAAGGGCGCAACACCTCGGTCCCCGACATCACCTTCAGCAAGGAGGCGACGATCTGGCTGGGCGGCAAGCAGGTCAAGCTGCTCTATTTCGGGCCGACCCACAGCGACAACCTGATCCAGGCCTATCTGCCCGACGAGAAGGTGCTGATCGCGCCCGACTTCATGCAGCGCGGCAAGGGGCTGATCCCCGACTTCCGCGACATGGACGTCGACAACATGCTGGAGACCTGGAACACCGTCTATCGCATGTATGACATCGACGTGATCATCAACGGTCACGGCGGCGTCTCGCCGAAGAGCGATATCCTCAACAACATCGAATATGTCACCGCGCTCCGCAAGGCGGTGCTCGACGAGATGGTGAAGGGCACGCCGCTGCCGAAGATCCTCGAAACCGTCACCATGCCCGAGTTCAAGGACTGGCGTGGCTATTCGATGTGGCTGAAGGCCGACATCGTGACGATGTGGGACTATCTCTACCGCAAGCGCGAGCCCAATGTCGGGCCGATGCACGGCGCCTGGCAGAATGTCGTCGACAAGATCATGAACGGCGCCGCCGAGGCCACCAACACCGCCAATCCCAACGCCGCCGAGGAATGATGCGGACGGGATGGGGGCGACGCCCCCGTCCCGACATTCAACGAGGGAAGGGAGAGGATATGAGCGAGCAGTCCCGATCGGTCCGCCGGGCGATCAATCCGCCGTCGATGCCGGCGGCGCCGGGATGGAGTCATGCGGTAGCCGCCGGCGGCTGGCTGTTCGGCAGCGGGCTGATGGCGACGGATTATCGCGATGGCCTGCGCGCCGAGGCGCGGACCGATCCCGATCGGCCCTGGTCGGCCGAGCCGCTCGATGTCGAATCGCGGCTGATCCTCGACGATCTCGGCGCGGTGCTGGCGGCGGCGGGGTGCGACCGGCGGCGCGACCTCGTCCGCGTCTGGCAATGGATTCGCGCCCGCTATCCCGAGGACGCGGCCTATGCGGCGGGGGAGGCGGCCTGGCCGGCCTTCCCGTCGGGAACGCCTTATGCCCGTAACCTCGGCGCGATGGTCGGCGATCCGCAGCGCTCGTCGACGGGTATCGGCGTGCGCCAGCTTCCGGTGCCCGAGGCGCTGCTGTCGGTCGACTTCATCGCGGTCGAGCCGCGTCCCGGCGTCGAGAAGCGCGGCTTCGCCATGCCCGACGACGTGCCGCAGCCCAAGATCGGCTATTCGCCCGCGACCCGGATCGGCGACTGGGTGTTCCTCGCCGGCTTCGGCGCGACCGACTTCAAGGGCGATTGGATGGCGACCGCGCATATGGGCCCGCGCGGCATGATCGCGCCCGAGGCACGCGTGAACCCCTATATCTGGCTGGGGTCGGAGATCGAGGCGCAGACCGACTATACGCTGCGCATGATGGCGCGGATGGCCGAGGCGGCCGGCACCAGCCTCGACCGCTGCGTCAAGGCAGACGTGACGGTGCGCCACCCGTCCGACGTCGCGGGGATGGAGCGGGTCTGGCGCCGCTATTTCCCCGACGATCCGCCTGCCCGCAACCTCGTCACCGGTGCCGAGCTGGTCATCAAGGGCACGCGGGTCGAGATCGCGATGCTGCTGCTCGCCGGCGATTCCGATCTGTCGCGGCGCGGCATCACCCTGGCGGACGGACCCGCGCCGCCCGGCCATGCCCCGCACGCCGTCCACGCCGGGGACTTCCTGTTCACCAGCGGGATGCTCGCGCTCGACGCGACCGGCAAGGTGCCCGCCCGCTGGCGCGCGGGCGCGGACGTGCCGCATTTCCGGTCGCCCGCGCGCGACCAGGCGACGGCGATCCTCGACACGCTGTCGCGCCTCTGCGCCGAGGTGGGGGCGTCGCTGGCCGATGTCTGCAAGGTGCAGGCCTTCCTCGACGACCTCGTCCATCTGCCCGAGATGCTTGGCGCCTGGCGCGAGGCTTTTCCCCATGAGCCGCCGGCGCTGTCTGCGGTCGCGATGGGCGGCGGCGACCCGCTGATCGCGCCCGGCGCGGTGATGCAATGGGACGCGATCGTCCACGTCCCCGCAGGAGACAGGACCGCATGACCGCCGCCCGCACATTCTGGATCTGCTTCGCCGTGGCGATGCTCGACGGCTTCGACACGCTGGTGATATCGTTCATCGCCCCCGCCTTCGCGGGCGAATGGGGGCTCGCCGAAGCGCAGGTCGGTCGCATCTTCGGCGCGGGCCTGGTCGGGGCCGCGATCGGCGCGGTCGGCGGCGGCGCGCTCGCCGACGCGATCGGTCACAGGCGGACCCTGCTCGGCTGCGTCACCCTGTTCGGGCTGCTGACCATGGGGTGCGCGATGGCGCCCGACATGGGGACGCTGATCCTGCTCCGCCTGCTCGCCGGGCTCGGTCTCGGCGGCGCGATCCCCGCCATCTCGGCGCTCGCCGCCGGCAGCGTCGGGCCGGACCGGCGCAGCGCGACCGTGACCCGCATGTTCCTCGGCTTTCCGCTCGGGGCGGTGGTCGGCGGCATGGTGGTCGCGGCGATGATCGGGCCGCTCGGCTGGCGCTCGGCGTTGTGGATGGGCGGCGCCCTCGCGCTGCTGCTGGTGCCGGTGGTTTTCGCCTGGATCGGCGATGCGCGGCCGGGGGCGCACCATGGCGACGCGGCGGATATGGCGGACGCGGCGCGCGAGCCGGTGCTCGGCGGCGGCCGCCGCACCGCCGCCCTGTCGCTGTTCGCCGCCGCCTTCCTGATCCTGCTGGTCGGCTATTTCCTCGTCTCCTGGGCGCCGACGATCCTGGTCCGCGCCGGCGCGACGCCCGAACGGGCGATCATCGGCGCGGTGCTGCTCAACGTCGGCGGGATCGTCGGCGCGCTGGCGCTGACCCGCTTCCTTGACCGGGTCGGCCCGTTCCGGGTCGCCGGCCTCGCCCTGCTGGTCGGGGCAGCCTTCACCGTCGCGCTCGGCGGGAACCTGCCCAGCGCGGTCGTCGCGACGCCCCTGCTGGTGCTGGCGGGCGCGGCGGTGATCGGCGCGCAGCTGACCCTGCCGTCGCTGGCGGCGGCGCTGTTCCCGCCCTCGGCGCGCGGCCGCGGCGTCGGCTTCACCATGGGCGTCGGCCGGCTCGGGTCGATCGCGGGGCCGTTGATCGGTGGCGAGATGCTCGGCGCCGGCCTGTCCGACCAGGCGCTGTTCGCCTGCGTGGCGGCGCCGGTGCTGCTCAGCGGGCTGATCCTCCGCTTCGCGGATGGCCGGCGGCCCGCCGCCGGTCAGGGATAGACCGGCACGGTCGGGCGGATCGGCTCGGGCTGGGGCTCGACCCGGTTCTCGATATGGCCGAGCCGTTCGATCTCGACCCGCACCACGTCGCCGGGCTTCAGATAGCAGGGCGGGTCCATCAGCCCGCCGACCCCGGCCGGCGTGCCCGTCGACAATATGTCGCCCGGTTCGAGGGTGAAGGCGCTGGTCAGCTCCTCGATCATGTCGCCGATCCGCGCGATCATGTCGCCGGTCGACCCGCTCTGGCGCAGCTCGCCGTTGACATGGGTGGTCAGGCGCAGCGCGTGGGGATCGGGGATCTCGTCCTTCGTGGTGAGCCAGGGCCCCATCGGCCCGTGGCTGTCGAACGACTTGCCGAGCATATGGGTCGGCGCGCGGAGCTGCCAGTCGCGCACCGACACGTCGTTGCAGACCAGGTAGCCGGCGACCACCGCCATTGCGTCGGCGGCTTTCACGCCGCGGCAGCGGCGGCCGATCACCACGCCCATCTCGCCCTCATAGTCGAGCTGGTCGGACAGGACCGGCTTCTCGATCGGCAGGTAAGGCCCGTTGATGCAGCTCGTCTGCTTGTTGAACCAGACCTGGGTCGGGCTGCGCACCATGCCGATCTTCGCCGTCTCGGCGAGGTGCGACGCATAGTTGCCGCCGAGCGACAGGAATTTGCGCGGGTTGGGGATCGGCGCGAGCAGCCGCACCGCGTCGAGCCGAAGCCGCGTCGTCGCGGCGGCGGTGAGCGCGCGCAACGCCGGTTCGAGCGCGTCGCCATGCGCGTCGAGCAGCGCGCGGACATGCAGCGGCGCGTGCGGCAGGATGGAGATGTCGACGATCTCCCTATCCTCGACCACACCATAGCCGACGCGGCCTCCATCCCGGAACGTGACGATCTTCATAGGAACTCCTTCGTGGAGGCGGCGCGCCTCCGCCGCCAAAAGTGGCATTGACCTTTTTGACGTTTATGTCCAAATTGATGAAATAGGTCAAATTGAAACAGCCGTCGGGATGACGGCCGGAGTCGAGGGAGAGTGGGATGGTTTACCTGCGCAACGCCTGGTATGTGGCGGCCTGGTCGGACGAGGTTTCCGACAATCTGCTGACCCGCAAGATCCTGAACGAACAGGTCCTGCTCTACCGGACCGAGGCGGGTGAGCTCGTCGCCACCGCCAACACCTGTCCGCATCGCTTCGCGCCGCTGCACCTGGGCAAGGTCGTCGGCGACGCGATCGAGTGCCCCTATCACGGCCTGCGCTTCAACGACGAAGGCCGCTGCGTCTTCAACCCCGACGGCGACGGCCGCATCCCCGCCGGCGCGCGCCTGCGCACCTATCCGGTCACCGAGCGGCTTGGCGCCGCCTGGATCTGGATGGGCGATCCGGCGCGGGCCGACCTGGCGATGATCCCCGACTTCGAGTTCCTCGAGGATCCGAGCTACCGCACCGTCAAGGGCGTGCTCCACGTCCGTGCCAATTATCGCTACATCAACGACAATCTGATGGACGAGGCGCATCTCCACATGGTCCATCACAATTCGCTGGCCTGCGACATGGTGCGCCGCGCGAAGACCGAGCTGGTGAAGGACGAGGGCGGCACGATCTGGGCCAATCGCTACGGCCGCGACGGCGCGCCGCCGGCGATCTTCGACATGATGTGGCGGATGACCCGCGGCGATTATGAAGGGACGATGGACCATTGGGTCGAAGGCGGCTGGAAGGCGCCCTGCTTCGTCCGCAACAACACCGGCGTCGTGCTCCACGGGCGCCCGCGCGAGGAGGGGCTGGAGACCAAGAACGCCCATCTCCTGACGCCGGAGACCGAGTCGACCACCCATTATTTCTGGGCGATCTGCCGCAACTTCAGGACCGACGACGCGGAGCTTGACGAGGGTATCCGCACCGGCACCGAATATGCCTTCGTCCATGAGGACGAGGTGATGCTCCACGCCGTGCAGGAGGCGATGGGCGATCGCGAATTCTGGTCGATGAAGCCGGCATTGCTCCAGGCCGACATCGGCGCGGTCGAGCTGCGCCGCACGCTCGACCGGATGATCGCCGCCGAACAGGCCGGACAGGACGCCGGACAGGCCGGTCGGCCGCAGCCCGCGCGCAGCGCGGAATCGGTCGGCTGAGCCGGCGACCCCGACCACTTTTTCCAGGAATGACGAACATGGCCATCCAGGTCGCCCGAGACCTTT
>NZ_FUYM01000032.1 GCF_900167915.1 Rhizorhabdus histidinilytica
GCTACGCGCTACGAGAAAACTGCCTGCAGTTACACCGCCAACTGGCACCTCGTCGCGACAATCCTCGCCGCGAAGTGAATGTCCACAGGCCTTAGTCGAAAACGGCGCGGCGGCTTTGTCGCCTCGATCTGCCAGCAAGGCAGGCGGTGGCAGCTGCCACCGCCTGCGCCAATCATCCCGGCTTTCGGATCGCCAGCAAAACGGTGTTCACGTTGGTTCCGGCGTGGGCGAAAGAGCCGAGAGGAAGGTCGATCCATTTCCGACCATGGAAATAGATAGCGCTGCACCCCTCGATCATGCGGTGCAGGGCCTTATGGCGCTGATCCTCGCCATATTCGGCGCGGGCGCTCATGATCGCCACCAGCACGCCACCGGGTTTCAGGAAGGCGAGCGCGTGGCGCACATGGTCACAGTCTCGGCCGCGATCGAACGGCGGATTCATTATCACCGCGTCAAACGGTGTGAAGTGCTGCGGGTCCAGGGCGAGAAAGTCCCCCTCGATCGCATCCGCAAAACCATGCACGACGCGCAATTCGTGAGCGAAGCCGGGTTGCAGCTCGACGCACGTAACATCGGCGCCGGCATCGCGCGCGGCAGTCGCGAGCGCGGCCTTGCCTGCGCTTGGTTCTAGAACGCGCTGGCCTTGGCCGATCCTCGCATGTTCGATCACTTGCGCCGCGATCTCTGGCGAGGTCATGAACGCGCCGAAATTCTTGGCAGGCGTGACGTGATAGGCGGGGGCGGTTTCGGCCTCGGTCGTATCGTAGCTGTCGCCAATGGCTTCGCCGTAATACTCCGCGAGCAAGAGATTGACGCTCTGCAACATATCGTCGCGCTCGAACCAAATGTGCAGATTGCCATTCTTGAAGATTCGGACGCGGAAATAATCGCCCTGCAGAACGGTCGGCAGTGACGCGCGGTCACGCGCGGCCTGGCCGACAAGACTAGCGATGCTTGCCGCCTCGGCGACGGGGGGCTTGCCGTCCAGTTCGAGAAAAACGCGCTCCACGTCGCGCAGCGTGTCGCGGCGCTCGTAGCGCTCCCATGATCCCCATGTGTTTATCGCGCCTTCGATGATGAGCCGCGCGCCGATCTTGAAACCGTTGTGCGAACGAAAGCGGCGGTCCAGCTTGGCGAAGACATTGGCGATCCCGCGCAAATAGAGGTCGCGGCGATTTGTCCAGATATGGCCGAAAGTGGCGGTGCAATTGTCGGGCGTGAACGGAACGGGGGCATCGCGTAGCCCGTCATGAAATTCCTTTCGGGCCTGCTGGTCTAGCAGCTGGTCAAAGCCCAGCTGCTCCATGAGAGCGGTCCAGCATCGCCGGTCCATCGTTTCGGTTAGGACGCGCGCGAAATTGTCGCGTGCCTCGATAGTCTCGCGCGATCCCGTCTCCTTGTCGCGCCGCTCGATAGGCTGCGACTGGATGAAAGCGCGCGTCAATGTGTCCTCGGTCCAGTCCCGTCCACATGAGAGCGAAAGCGCGCCGCCAACGGTAAGCCGCGCCGCCTCATCGCGGGTCGAATGGTAGGTGTCATACAGGTTCAGCCAAAGGGTTATGGCCTTGTCCCGGCCCTCGCAAATGTCGGCGATCTGCGCGGGCGTCATAAGCTCTTGCCCCATGCTCACGCCTCCCCGGCAATGAGAGCGCCAAAGCCGAAGCCCTCGGCGGCGTCCTCGATGGTGGTCACGAGGCCGTCAAAATCTTCCTCCGGCCCTAGCAGCTCGGCAATCTCGATGACGGCGGGAAGGTCAGCGCCATGGTTCTCGGCAAGGTCTTTGATGTAGCCGAAGCGATCAAAGTTGCCCTCTTCCTCATAGCGCGCGAGCGAAATGGTGCGGGCGGCGTTGATCCGAAGGATCGTTGCCAGCGGAATGTCGGTCATGTGCTGTTCCCTGCCTAGAATGGAGCCGAAGGCGATGACGGGTCATCGACTTCTGCCCAGCGGCGAGCGGGGTCGGGGAATGGCGCAAATGAGGGCCGAGCATGGGGAGGGGGATCACCCGGCCTGCACGGAGCGTAGCGAAGGAAGGGCGGGGAAACCCCCATGGTCGCCAAGCGAGGCCGTTTGCGGCCGAGACGGTCCAGCCCTTGCGCCAGGGGGCCGGAACAGGCCCCTAGATCGAATGAATGACGCGGCGGCTCGTCCGCCTCAATACTGCATGTCGCTTGTGACATGCCAACAAACAGCACCGGAAGAATCCGAGTAATCGGATCCTCCGTCATTTAGTTGCCGGCGCGGTATCGCGTCACGTCCGCATGAGGCTTGCGCCGGCACTGGCTGCACCGGAGCCGCGCGATCAGCTCGTATATACGCGTATCGAAGGAAATGCGCCGGGAGCGGGCAAACTCGCCCAGGGGCACGGCGACATGCCGCCCGCAAGCGCAATGGATGCGCAGATAGCAGCTTTGCCGATACCAGATCGGATCAACGGGCTTGGGGCGGTTGTAGTTCGCGGCCATGCCGCGCTTATGCGCCAAAGAGAACAAGAGCGGAACATTCTCGCGATAGACCGCTTATTGGAACGGCAAGGATTTTGCGCTATATAGGGGATGGCTTCATTGACGGTCAGTCAATGCACCTACCTGAGCCCGCCATGCTGCGAACGTGGCGGGCTCAAACTTTCCGCCCCGCCAAGCGTTAGATAGATGGGCGGAGACCCTGCGAAGGCCCCCGCCCGCTGGGTCAGTCTTTACGCTGCCCCAGCTTTACAATCGCGATCACGAGCGCAACGGCTGCGATCGTCAATTGCATGGCTTCATATGTAGTCAATCAAATGCACCTCCTTTGAGCGGTAGGATTTGCGCCGGAGACTGCGAACCTCCGATGCCACCGCCCAAAGCTATGATACACAAAATCGCCGCGCGTGTGTGGCGACGGGCTTCACAATTTCGTGATGCCGGTGGCAGCTGCCACCGCCAACCCACGCCATCATTCCATGATTGCACCCTCGAAGCGCGCGATCAGCTGCTCGGCAAGGGAGTTGATTTCGGCGGGATCGGAGGTTTCGGTGCAATCGCTCCCCACAACAGCGTCAAACGAACCGCCGTTGAGTTGGACGACGCGGACAAGCCAAACATCGCGGCGAATTTCGCATTGATCGGGTAGCGGCCTTCCCATGATCTCGTGGAATGTCAGGTCAACCCATTGGCGAATGTCCGGATCGGATGCCGCGTCAGCAAAGTCGGCGCGGCCCGCCATGACGCTGTATCGTTCGCCCAGCATGAATTGACGATCGCGCGCGCGTCGATCCTGTTCGATCCGCTTCACGCGATCTTTCTCCGCGCGCTTCGCGGCCTGTTTCATCCGAACATCGTCGGCGCTGCTCGCCAGCGCCGCAATCATGTTGGGGACGCGCGCGGGCATGTAATGCCCCGCGCGCTCGGCCGCCTCGATCACGAATTGCAACTCGCTGATCTCAGTTGGGGACAGGGTAGCGCGAACCGCGCTCGCCGTGTTGCTGACTTTCATGGCTGCGGCTCCGGGTCCGCCTTGGCCTTGTAGGGCGCAAGGCCGATCCATGATCCGGTGCCGCCGCGGAACTGGCGCACAACGTCGCCGCCATCCCAATGGCCGGTGAAGATGCCCCGGCGGTTGATACCGCCAACGGGCCGCGTCCGCGCGGCTAGGAGGCGCGCGCGGCGGGTGTCTCTATCAAGGTGGCGCATGGGCTCCATGGTCGATCCTTCCTATTCGCTGGCGGTGTCGAGGGTGTTGCCGATCTCGTCGGCGTCGAAGTCCTCAAGGGCTGAAATCGCGTTCTCGAGTTCGGATATTGCGGCGTCCATCTTCTCCGCGCCTTCGCCGTCAGCAAGGCTCGGGGGAAGATTGTCGCGGGCGGACTGCTCGTCGTCCTTGACGGTTTCGAGCATTTCGCGCGCCTCATCAAAGAGGGCTTTGCCCTGATCGATCAGGGCGCGCGCTGCGGCGATCTGCTTGCGGCGCTCGCGGTTCATGCTGCCCCCCTCACGTCGCCGCGAACGATCTGGAAACCTGCGCGGTCCAGCTCGTCACAAAGAGCGCGCTTCCTTTCCTCGCGGGAGCCGCTGCTTGCGATGTAGCTGCACCGGCCCTGATGGAAGGCGAAGCCTGCGCGTTTCAGGCATCCGCGAAACCGCTGGTGGGTGCGTTCGCTCCAATCGAAGGTGCCCGCATAGTTGCGGAAGGCGGCGACGGCATAGACGGAACCGTAATTCTCATCACGCCAGTTCAATTCGATCTCCGGACGGGCTTTGCTCATGACTGCCTCCTTCAATATTCGTTGGCGAGAAGGATCGTGAGCACGCGCGTCGTGGCGTCGGGATTCCAAGGTTCGGCGCTGCCAAACTCTAGCTCGCGGTCGTAATAGTCGATCTTCCACATGACGGAGAGGGCGGGCCGCGTGTCGTCGTCGGTCCAGCGGGTATGCCATTGGCCGGTCACGTCGCGATAAAGGAAACCGGCGTCATGCTCGCCCCTCGGGTCATTGTCCGGGGTGAAATCCTCGAAGCTCTCGATCAGCTTGAAAATGTCGGTCTGCGCGCTGGCATCGAGCGCCCCGATTCCCTGCGTAACCACGGTGCGGCAAGTGACGCCCATGGTCCGCCGCGCAAGGTCGTTAAGCGCCGCGATGGTCGCGATCTGCTCGGGGGTAATCTCCATTCTTCCTCACTCCTTCAGGCGAAGCCGCTGCCTGCGGCCTGCGGCTCTGACCCGCTGGCGAAGCGCGGGATGGGGAGGGGGGAGCAAAATCGATGGGAGTGGTGCGGGCGGCGCGGCTAGGGAGGCCCGGCGCGCGTGAGCGTGCCGATCTGGCCGAACTTGGCGCGCAACCCGGTCCTGTCGATTATGCTTCGGGAACGAAAGGGCGGGTGCCCTTGGTGTTCCCCGGTGGCAGCTGCCACCACTGACGGGGCGCGGCCCTGGGCCGCTCGATCCTATGTGGCAGCTGACAAACTATCAGCGCGCGGCCCTCGGCCGCTCGATTGACTAGCGCTCGCGATCCTTCGGCTTGTCGGCCTTCTGCGTAGGGATTTTACCTTCGCGCAACGCGGAGACGACATTGGATTTCGCGCTCTCGGTGATCGCCGCCAGCTGCTCCTTGGACGCGCCCTTTCCAACGGCGTCGGCAACCCGCTTGTCGATGGCGATCTGAAAGGGGGCAAGCCGCGCGTCGTCGCGGTTCTGCTCGGGCGAATTTTTCTGGAACTGCTCGGCAAGGCGCAAGTCCACTTGGCTGACGCCGGGAGGCATGACCTGCATCCGGAGCGCGCGATCGGCGGCTTGAACGTCGCGCGGGCTCATCTTGTCCAGGAAGGATGCAGCGCCGGCACTGATCGCGCGAACCCGTTGAAGGGGGTCCATCCCCTCGGCCCAATTGACCTCGATCTGGTGATAGCGGCGCTGCTCGATAATTTGCACATGGTGGAGCGGTCCTTTCGGATCGCGAAAGAATGCCAGCTCTTGCGCGGAACGCTCGGCGAGCTGGCGCATGTCGCCGGAAGTCGCTGCGAGGCGGTTCAGCTGCTCATACTGCCGCGCGGCCACGGCCTGCGCGGTCGGCAAGTAGCGATTGATCTGCTCCTTGGCCTGCTCGATGCTCATGGCGCGGCGCTCGCCCGCTGGCATAAGAGAATCCATGGCGGGCGGCATGGCGATGCCCGCGGGGCCTCGCGCCGGTTCCCGGCGCGATTGCTCCTGCGGCATCGCGTCCCGAATGACCTTGGCGAGCGAGGCATGATTGCCGGTATGGAAGCTGTCTCGGCTCGCCTCCATCCAATCCATCGGCCCCATTGCCTGAATCGAAACGAACTTCTCTGCCGCGAGGGAGTGAAGCTGCAAATGCAGGCGCATTGTGCGGCCGTTCCCTTCGCGGAACGGGTGAATGGCGTTCAGCTCGGAGATATGGCGCGCCATCGTGTCGGCGAAGCGATCACGGTCCATGGATTTGAGAGTTTGAAGATCCGGCAGCTGGCGGAACTCATGGTCCATGCTGCGCGCGATGAAGTGCGCCCGCGCAAAGGTGCTGCCCGGCTTGCTAATGTCCACGGTGCGGAATCGGCCCGCCCACTCATAGACGTCTTGGAACATATGCTTGTGGATGGCGCCATACTCGCGCGCCGTCATCGCCGGCGCGGCGCGCTGTAACGTCAGCTCACCATGCCGGACGACCGAGAAGAAGGCTTCTCGTTCCGAAAGAGTCTTATCGTCGCGTAAACCCAGCTTGTTCCTAAGAACGGTGCTGTCTCGCCAGGTATATGGATCACCCACCTGTCATGCAGCAATCTTCTGCCGCGACAGAACATCGCGGTTGTATTCCTGCGCTAGATTGATCGCCACATCGACGGGGATTTCAGTTTCTACCAATAACAAACAAAAGGCATGGTCATCGGCAAGCAATTCCAGCCCTTCAATTTTGGCATTTGCGAGTGCTTCGCAATAGACGTCCATGACGACAGGAACGTCTTCCTTGCGCCGAGGCTTGAAGCCCATCGCCTTTATGCGATTCTGATAGGTGTTGATGATATTTTCCATTTTGCACCTGATAACGACCTAGGCTGCAATATAGTTACCATATCGGGATATGTATATAAACCACTTGGGCAGACCGCAAAAATCCTAGTTCAAAATTGGGACGCCGCGATAACGCGGCGTCCGCCCGTTTTTTTGGCGCGGGGGACCGTTTCAGCCCCCTTGATCCAGCATCATCGCCAAGAGGTAATCGGCGGCATTCTGCGCTTCGCGCGCGGCCTCGAAAATGGCTCGCTTATCGTTGCGGAGCGCGGTCAACCAGTGTTCAAGGTAAGCTGCATGGTCTTCCCGTTCCTCGACCTTGAAACCGACGATGGCGCCGATGAAACAGGCTCCCAGCTCCGCCACTAACTCGTCCCTCGCATAGTCCGCGCGGCTTGTTGAAATCAGCGTCTTGCGGTTCAGACGGCTTTCATGGCCTGCAAGATGCACTGCCTCATGAGCGAGCGTGGCATAATAATCATCGGCGGAATGAAACACCTTGAAGGGCGGCATCTGAATGTAGTCGTCGCGGGTGTGATAGAAGGCTTGCGATCCGCCAACGCGATGATCTGCCCCCCGCTGAGTGGCCCAGAGACTATGATAGTCTGGACCACGAAAGGGACGACGAATGCCGAGCAAGAAGCACAAGCCGGAAGAGATTATCGGCAAGCTGCGTGAAGTTGAGATTGTGCTGGCGCAGGGCGCCTCGACCGCTGAAGCGTGCCGGCGGATCGCGGTCAGCGAACAGACCTATTATCGCTGGCGCAAGGAATATGGCGGCCTGAAGACCGACCAGGCGCGGCGCATGAAGGATCTGGAGAAGGAGAATCTGCGGCTCAGGCGGGCGATCTCTGATCTGACGCTCGACAAGCTGATTTTGCAGGAGGCGGCGCGGGGAAACTTCTGAGCCCCGCGCGGCGACGGCGCTGCATCGAACATGTGCGACGAGAGCTTCCGGTGTCCGAGCGACGGATCTGCCGGGTGTTGGGTCAGCATCGATCGACGCAGCGCAAAGTGCCGCGCGGGGCGGATGACGAACCGGCGCTGACGGAGGATATCATCGCGTTGGCGAAGCAATATGGTCGCTACGGCTATCGTCGGGTGACGGCATTGCTCTGTCATGCGGGATGGACGGTGAACCACAAACGCGTTGAGCGGATATGGCGGCGCGAGGGGCTCAAGGTCCCGCAACGCCAGCCAAAGCGCGGGCGTCTATGGCTCAACGACGGATCGTGCATCCGCCTGCGGCCTGAGTATCCAGGGCATGTATGGGCTTACGACTTCGTCGAGGGGCGCACGCATGATGGCCGCAAGTTCCGCATCCTGACCATCATCGATGAGGCTAGCAGGGAATGCCTGGCGCTCATCGTGGCACGTCAGCTGCGGCATGAGGACGTCCTTGCCGCGCTGGCGGAGCTGTTCGTCACTCGCGGCCCGCCTGCACATATACGGTCGGACAATGGCGCCGAGTTTATCGCCAATGCCGTCCAGCAATGGCTCGGCCAGATCGGCGTGAAGACGCTATACATCGCGCCGGGATCACCATGGGAGAATGGGTATAATGAGAGCTTCAACGGGTCGCTGCGCGACGAACTGCTCAATGGCGAGATCTTCTACAGCCTCGCCGAGGCCAAGGTGCTGATCGAAGCCTGGCGGCGGCATTACAACACCATCCGCCCGCACAGCAGTCTGGGCTACCGACCACCGGCCCCGGAAACGGCATCACCGCCATATCCGGCCTCCGGTTCCGCTTCGCTCCACCTCCGCCCAGATATGGCGGCGGCGAGTTTAATCCACTAACAAACCAGCCGGTCCACTCGGTGGGGGCAGGTCAACGCGTCCAGCGCAGTTGACTCGGCCTGTCGCGACTATCTCACGCATCAGCGAAACTCTCGATTTTAGGCGGATTTACGCGCCTTGGCGCGCGGTGCCGACGCCAGTCCATGCCCGAGGTGAGTGCTGCCATCTGCGCCGCCGTGATCGAAAAACTGCCATCGACCGCCGGCGGCCAGGCGAACCCTTCGGCGGCCTCGGCGCGCTTGGTCATCAGCCAGATGCCGGTGCCGTCGAACCACAGAATCTTCAGCCTGTCCTTCCGCTTGGAACGAAAAATATAGGCGACCCCGCGCCACGGGTCCTGGTCCAGCTCATGTTGTATCTTGGCCACCAGCGTGTCGATGCCGCAGCGAAAGTCGATCGGCTTGGTGTAGATCAGTACCTTGGCGTCGCTGCCCGGCCCGATCATAGCGCCCTC
The DNA here is from genome assembly GCF_900167915.1 of Rhizorhabdus histidinilytica. Classification (GTDB taxonomy): domain Bacteria; phylum Pseudomonadota; class Alphaproteobacteria; order Sphingomonadales; family Sphingomonadaceae; genus Rhizorhabdus; species Rhizorhabdus histidinilytica. The sequence goes on from NZ_FUYM01000032.1 coordinate 8,750, forward strand.
TGCAGCGCTGCGATCACCGCGGCAACCAGCGTCGCGCTCGCGCCATGGGCGATCATCACCGGCACGCCGTGGACCTCCATCGCGACCTGGACCAGAGTATCGGGCATCAGCCGGACGCCGGCTGCCTCCGGCTCGAGCAGCATCGCCGGCACCGACGCCGGCTCGATCACCGCCGGCAGGAACATCGGCCCGTCTTCGCGCGCCTTGGCTTCCGCTGTCTCGCGCAGCTCGCGGCGCCAGCCATATATCTGGGCCGGAAGGACGTCGAAGCACGACGCCACCTCCGCCATGCTGCACGTCGGATCGAGCGACAGCTCGACCACTGCGCGCTTCTCTTCCAGCGTCCAGCGCCGCCGGCGCCCGTTCTCCAGCCCGCCACTGCCGTCGATCTCCTGCTCCACAGACACCCCGCCGAATCAAATGATGCGATATGCGCGGCACACTCAGAGCTCATGGCCACTTCCGCCACGTGGGTCTGGGATGACGGATACGATCTACAAGATCGAGGCAACGCTCAGGGGCAAGTCGCCCGAACGGCGGTTCGAAGGCCGGCAGCTGATGCTGAAGCCGCTGTTCGACGACCTG
>NZ_FUYM01000029.1 GCF_900167915.1 Rhizorhabdus histidinilytica
CGAGGCTTCTGATTGGGCCGACCACGCCCAGGCGATTTTTGCACCTTCCTCGATCGCGCCCGCCGCGCCTGCCAACGGTGAAAGCGCGCCTCGCCCTCCTTCACGGTTTTCAGCGAACGGCGAATTTCCGGCGCGAGTTCACCTGCCCTATGGCCAGTCGCGGATACGACCCGCAACTTGAGCCAAGGCCGCTTGGAGCGATCAAGTGAAACGGCCACGACCTCAGCGGTGACATTTCGTTCTCCATACCACATGCGATCTGCACCATAAACGTATTCTCGAAATGAAATAATAGACACAGCAAGCTTTCAATCATGTAATGCCTCATGATCTCAAACAGCACGCATCACTGTCCATATTAAAATGAATTTTATAAATAGAGACAATGAACCATTCATGTGGTACATTAATATTATAGAGTTCAGGGCAATACTGTTGGCTGGCCCGGCCTAAACCGATAACCACGGAAGGCGCCACCTCGATTGAGGTCTTTGAGCAGGGGCCGGTGTGGGGACGATGAGGTAGGACAACCGACCGGGACGAGCACTGCCGGTTTACCAAGAGGTGCGATCAAAAGAGGAGAGCCATGTCCAGCGAGCGACAACTCTCCGGGTTCGATTAGGTCAAAGAGAAAGCGGCCGATCGAACTTGCTTCATTCCCACGATGATAACCGATCGGGGACCGAAAGGTCCCAGGGCACGCTGTTCATGCAGGTCAACCGGGCGACCACCTGCCGCGCTATAGACGCGCACGCGGCGAGCTATCTCCGTCAGACCTACCAATTGCATGTCTGCCTATGTCCCTCCCTCCATGTCACCCAACTCCCTACCGAAAGGGGCGAGTATAAGCGGCGGCTTGGAGGGGGGGGATAAGCTATGCGTCTCCCAAACCATTGCATGGAGTTATGGGGCTGCCGCCTGTGTTTGAATATTGATTTTCGTATTCGTCGATGGCCGGAAGAACGAACGCCAGTGAGTTCCCGGCCAATCGACAGGTGGGCGCGCCAGCGGACGCCTCATAAACATGAGTCGATCTGATCTCCCATGCCTGCTCCCCGATAAATATTACATCGGACAGGAGATACTGCATGCGATATCACGAGTTCAGCGGCAAGGACCCGCTTCAGACATCAGGCTTCAAGGAAACGTTCCCGCCTACGAAGGCGGAACGCTTGCCACGCTGGCAAGGCATCACCCGCTTTCTCGACAGAGACGCTGGTCAGTCCGATAATTGCTCTCGTCAGCCGTGCGATGTGCCAGGGCTGCTTTCATGAAAAGAAGGCGCCTCTTGATGAGCTTCTGTGACTTCAAGCGCATCGAAACCTGGGTTGAGCAAAACTCCTCTCCGGGGAAGACCATATGGTCGCTGGTCAAGGGATGGGCGGTCCAGATCAGTTTCGACCCTGAAACTGCTGGTGCCCCACTATTTCGACTGGCCACAACATCGCCATGGGTGGTGCTCGACGACCACACCTTCGGCATCTGGGAATCAGCCGCTCCCGGACTTGATCCTGAACAGGAAATCGCCCTCGCGCATGAACTGATCGAACAGATTTGCGCAGATCAGCGATGCGAGATCGACCTGGGTGTAGAGGTGGAGTTCGCATTTCCCCACGCCGGTATGATGTCGGCGTTCGAAAAGGCCTTCCTGGGATGAGGTCGTCACCCCGCAGGGAGGGCAACCCCACGTCGCTACACACGCAACGCTCAGTTTTCGATAGCTGGAGCGCGACCGTCGCATTTGATTCCGCCGACGACGCTGCCCATTTCGCGATAGCGGCGGTCGGATGGTCGAGATGGCGCGCCGAGGATCACATTGTGCTTCTATCCACACGCGGCCGCGATCGTGTCGATCACGATGCGGAAACTGCATCTCTTCGACGCCGCCTCGATCAGCTTCACCTCCTCGATCGTTGCAACATCAGCGCTGGACTCGTCGTCGATTTGGTCAGCCAAAATCCGCGAGAGTGATCGCACCCGGCGTGACATTTGCCAGCAGCACTGCGCAATCAGCGTTTGCGCCCCCGTTGCTGCCATAGAAAAGGTAGGTGTCGGCTCCCACGCCGATCACCGCAACTTCCTGGCTGCCGAACCGATCGTCGAACAGTTGCTGTGCCAGCGTTGCCGCCGAGGAAAGGCTGGACTGGCTCGCACCGGTAAGAACTGCGAGCGGCGTGTATCCAACCGACAGGCGATCGGCGCCATCAGTGAAATCGGTGATTCGATCAGTGTTGGTCGCCAAGGAGCTTTGCGCGCTGAACTGGAAAAGATCGGTGCCAGCGCCGCCGGTTAAGGTGTCGGTGCCGAGGTCGCCGCTCAAAACATCATTTCCACTACCACCATTCAGGAGATCGCCACCTTGCCCACCTCGCAGGAGATCATTGCCGGTGCCGCCGTCAAGGGTGTCATTGCCGAGATTGCCGTTGATGGAGTCGTTGCCCTCGCCGCCGACGATGGCGTCATTGTCCCTGCCGCCCTGGATTCGATCTGATCCGTCACCGCCATCCAGACTGTCGTTTCCGGCGTTGCCCTGGATGTAATCTGACCCCGCGTCTCCGCTAATGGTATCGCCGCTGTCATCGCCACCGGTGGCCAGTCGGCCGTAGAGGTGGTCGTTGCCGTCTCCACCGTTGAGTATGTCGGCTCCATCGTCTCCGAACAGATTGTCGTGACCAGCGCCACCCATCAGGGTGTCGTTTCCAATACCGCCATCTATGGCGTCGTTGCCGCTGCGGCCATCCATCAGGACGCCTGAAGTGCCGCCGGATTCAAAGAAGCCAAAATATCCGAAATCAACATCGAAGGGGGTTGTCTGGTTGTACACGGACAGGATGTTATCGCTGCCGTCCCCAAGCACTTGAGAAGCATTGTTTTTTGGAACCACGACGACGTTTTGGAAGTCAATTACGTTGTAACTGAACCCGCCCAGCGTTGCGGTTTGAGCCTGAAGATCGACGCTGAAGCTAAGCGCCCCCACGGTACCACTATTGCCAATAGCGAGCGTGTCGTTGCCAGAACCGGCATTCAACTGGGCGGAAGTGTTCAGTGCGCTGTTGGAGCCACTGGGCACCTGCAAGTAAAATCTGTCGTTTCCTCCTTGGAGGAAAATATCAGCGTTGCCGAACCCATAGACGAGATCATCCCCCCGACCGGTGGAAACCCTCAAGAAGGGCGTTGGGCTGTCCACGTGAATCTGGAGGCCCCGTCCATACGGGTTATTCAGATTGGGTATGTCGAGTATGACCTCTTCAACGTTGGCGATCGTAACGATGTGACCGCTGCCTCCCGCGTCGGCGCTCACCTGTAGTGCGGGCAGGCCAGCGTAACCGTTGGTGAAGAAATAGCGCTGGTCGTTCGCAGGGACGTTGGATGCATCGACGATGTCGTAGCCATCCCCACCGTCGATCAACCCGCCGGAAGGGTAAGAACCGTCGTTCGGGCGGGTTGGTGCATCGAACCGGATGATATCGTTGCCGCCACCACCATAGATGGAGTCTGCGCCCTTTCCGTAGAACAGCAGGTCATTCCCGCCCAGGCCGTTGATCACATCGTCCTGATCCGCTCCGGAGAGAAAATCATTGCCGCTCGTTCCGTTAATTGTCGCCACGAAGCCCCCAAATTCCTAATACTTGCCATCTTAACCGATACCGCTTAAGTGGATAAGCGATACCGGTTATAGGTGTCAACGCTGGGAATTTCACTGCGGGGACTGGATGCGAGAAAGCGATACCGCTATCCCGAAGTTCGTGACGAAGCCGAAGGTATTTTTTGAGGCGATACATTTGCGGCTTCGTGGTGGAACGAAGGCGCGGGTCGATGCCTTGCGCGGCTCGATGCGCCAGGGCGATTTCGTACGGCTATTAATCGAGGAAGCCTTAGAGCGCCGCGAAAAGGAAGCCCGCAAGTCGCCAGTCAAACGCGAAGGTTAGTTCGCCGCCCGCCCCTGACTATATCACGAGCCTGAGCCTGGGCTTCGTAGGACCATCCTCGGTCAGATCATACATCTTCAAGAACTCGCGCTCGTGCAGAGGCACAAGGCGACTCAAATCCGACAGGGAGAATCCCAGGTCGGAGAGGTGAGCCTTGATGATCGCTTTGAGTACAGTCGGTTGCTCGTGCGGGAAGTCCAATTCGGATGGTTCCCTCAGGCGCCAACCTCGCGAACTGATCTGTTGCCAAAGATAGCGATTCTGATTGTCGGTCAGATAGCCGAGCGCCTTCGCGCGCATCAGCAATGCCTGCATAGCGACGCGCCATTCGGGCTTGAGCGCGGCAAGTAGTTCCATTGTAATGCGCCGCCCGGCGAACGCTTCTCGCAACTCTCGTTCCGGTAGGAGGAGGGCTGATGCGAAAGCGTTCGCTTCCTCCTCCATGTCAGGCGTCGGAAAGCGGTGCATCACGAGGTGGCCAAGCTCGTGAGCCAGGGTGAACCGCATGCGATCGGCCGGGTGGTTCCTATTCAACAACACCAGCGGAGGCTGTCCTGGCACTCGGAAGGTCATCCCGCTGATCGATGCGCCGCTAAAGTCGGAAGTCCCGACTATGACCCCCGAGCGCTCAACCAAGCCCGTGAGGTTTTTAACCGGCCCGGAAGTCACGCCCCAATGCGCCCTGACCACTCCGGCGATCCGTTCGGGGGAGCCATATTGCTCCACCTCCAACGAGGGAAGCTCACTGGTCGGCGCATACTCGACGGCATCCAAAAAGCGCCGCACCTGCATGACCCGCAGATTCATCTCCGACACTACCATATCGAGATCACGAGCTGAGATGTCCGCCTTGGCGCGCAGCATCGGATGAACGCTCACCGGAGGCCCATAAACGGGATCGCGAAGGTCAAAGAATTCGCGCGGGAGATCGTAAACTGATGCCGCCTTGTGCAGGAAGGCATCATCCGGCTCAACTGGTCCGTTCTCGAAACGAGACAGCACGGGCTGAGCGACGCCGAGCCGGGAAGCAGCGGCCTTCTGCGTGAATCCCAATCGCTGCCGCGCGAGGCGCAGCATGTCTCCGACCGTAGACATAATTCCTACTTCGTTTCGGGCTTGGCCTGCGGCTTCGCCTTCGGCTTGACCAGATCGCTCGTATCCAGGCCATCACCGGAATGATCGTCCGGGCCGACCGGGGCCAACGGCGTGATCGCATCGCCACCCGCTTCCCCTACGATTTCGTATTCCCACAGCAGGCGGTCTCCGTCGCGGGCGACAACGAGCACACGCTCGACCTTGGTCCAGATCGTATTCGGTTCCCAGATGAGTTCGATCTTGGCAGTTTCCGGCGGGAGGCCCGGCAACGTCCGATCCGCATCCATGAAGGCCATGGCCGCCTGCGTCGGGATGTTGCAACCGAGCCCGTCGTCCCCTGCCTTTTTGAAGCGGGCAACGACGCCATTGATCACGAATTTTGCGGTCTGGGCCTCTGTTTTCACGAAGACCTTGTCCTCGGCTCCTAACGAAGGGATCGCCCGCCGAAGGATGGCATCAAAGATGTCGTTCGAGTTCGTCCGCGAGTAGAGATTGGGAGCGTAACCCTGGGAAATGCGATAGCCCTGCATATCGCGCCATTCGGCGAACCCGTCGATCACGCACGCATGAATTTTGCCATGATAGGGCGCCAGAGCGCCACGGACAGCATCGATATCAGCGGCCATTTTGATCTCCCAGGCTCGATCGTAGCGACCATATGCTGGATTTTTGCAAAATCAATTCAAAATATACAGAAACGTTGCAGGGTGCGACCGCAACTGCTGCTTCCCAAACCGGATCGTTCCGATCCGCTCGTGGAATCCGCTGACCCGCCGACCGGCTCTTGGCTGCCCGAAATGACGCCTCTAAGGTGCGGCCATGAATCCAGTTGAGATCGAAGAAGCCGTATCCCAGCTTGCGCTTGACCCGTTTGATCGGGCCGAGTTTCCGTTCCAGTTCTTACGGGCTTTTGGCAATCCCGAGACGACCATCAAGCGACTGCGCGCGGGCTCGACCAATCAGTCTGATCTGGGCGGCGTGCTCCAGCGCACCAACATTCATATCGCGACCTGTGACGCCGGGGAGGTCGAAGCGACCCTCGGACTGCTTCGCGACAGCCCGAGAACGGCGTCCGCTAAGGCCAAGTTCATCCTGGCCAGCGACGGGGATTCCTTCCAGGCCGAGGACCGGACCAGTGGCGAGACGATAGCGTGCCGTTATGCCGATTTCCCCGACCATTTCGGTTTCTTCCTGCCGCTGGCAGGCATCACCACGGTTGAGCAAATTCGGGAAAGCTCGTTCGACATCCGGGCAACCGGCCGCCTCAACAAGCTATATATCGAGCTTCTGAAGGACAATCCGGACTGGGCGAAGGCCGAGCGCCGCCCGGACATGAACCACTTCATGGCGCGACTGATCTTCTGCTTCTTTGCCGAGGATACAGATATCTTCGTCGGCGAAGGGCTGTTCACCAAAACCGTCGAGCAGATGAGCGCGCGAGACTCATCGAACACGCACACGGTCATCAGCGAGATTTTCCGCTCGATGGACACAAAGATCGCCGACCGTCAGACGGCGGGCATACCGCGCTACGCCAACCAGTTCCCCTATGTGAATGGGCAGCTTTTCAGCGGCAGCACTGAGGTGCCGCGTTTCTCCAAGATCGCCCGTTCCTATCTCAACCACATCGGCAACCTGAACTGGAAGAAGATCAACCCGGACATCTTCGGGTCGATGATTCAGGCCGTCGCCGACGATGAGGAGCGCGGTGCGCTCGGGATGCACTACACCAGCGTGCCGAACATCTTGAAAGTGCTGAACCCGCTGTTTCTCGATGATCTGCGCGGGAAGCTGGACGAGGCTGGCGACAACGGTCGCAAGCTGCTCAATCTGCGCAATCGCATCGCGCGGATTAGGGTGTTCGATCCGGCGTGCGGTTCGGGCAACTTCCTCGTGATCGCTTACAAGCAGATGCGAGAGATTGAGGCCACGATCAACAGGCGGCGCGGCGAACCTGATCGCCGCAGCGACATTCCGCTTACCAACTTTCGCGGCATTGAGGTGCGAGACTTTCCGGCCGAGATTGCGCGGCTCGCGTTGATCATAGCGGAATATCAGTGCGACGTGCTTTATCGCGGCCAAAAGGAGGCACTGGCTGAGTTCCTGCCGCTCGATTCGGAAAACTGGATTACCTGTGGCAACGCGCTGAGGCTGGATTGGCTGAGCATCTGTCCCCCGACTGGCACTGGCGTGAAGATGAGGGGTGATGACTTATTCGAGATGCCATTAGACGGGTCGGAAGTTAGTTTCGCTAATGAGGGTGGCGAGACTTATATCTGTGGGAATCCACCCTATAGAGGAAGTAAGTGGCAATCCGATACGCAGAAAGCTGACCTTGCTGCGGCGTGGTCCAAACATCCTCAATTGGCCAAGACGACTGACTTCGTTTCGGGATGGATTGCGAAATTTCTCGATTTTGTATCCGGCGTCCCTGATGCGGTCGCCGCGTTTGTGACAACCAATAGTTTATGCCAAGGGCAGCAAGCGTCGGAGATATGGCCCGTTGTTTTTAGTCAAAACGTGGAAATCCGATTTGCAAACACCGCCTTTAAGTGGAGTAATTTGGCCAGCCACAATGCAGGGGTAACCGTCATTGTCGTTGCTTTGGCGCAATCTTCATCAGTTACCAAACGGATTTATGGAGAGGGCACGGCGCAGGAATGCACTGTAATCGGTCCATACTTAACCGCAAACCAAAGTGATGTTGTTCAGAAGCAGAAGAGTCCAATTGGCCAGCAGGCGCCAATGCTGTTCGGCAACATGCCGAGAGATGGAGGGCACTTCTTCCTTGACCCAGGCGACGCTGCTCGACTTCTGGAGGCTCCCGCGACACAGAAGTTTGTTAAGCGGTTTGTAGGCTCTGAGGAATTGATCAACGGCAAATATCGCTTTTGCCTGTGGATCGACGATGAGGATGCTGATGCTGCGGCAAGCGACCCATTCATCGCAGCACGTCTACAGGCGGTGGCCGAGAACAGATTGGGGTCGAATGCCCAATCTACACGAGATTTCGCGGAACAGCCGCACCGGTTTGTTCAACGAGTGGGAATGGCGAAATCTCGAACCATAGCCGTTCCTGGTGTTTCATCAGAAAATAGGCCCTACTTGCCATGTGGCCTGCTCGAACCAGACCGCGTCATATCGAACAAGAATTTCGGAATATTCGACGCCCCGCTGTGGAATATGGCGCTGGTCGCGTCGAGACTTCATTGGGTATGGATCGGCACGGTGTGCGTCCGTCTTGAAATGCGATTTTCCTACTCAAATACACTTGGTTGGAACACTTTTCCGATACCCAAGCTGACTGAGCAAAATCTCGCTGATCTAACTCGATGTGCCGAGGAAATTCTACTCTGCCGTGAAGCACATTTTCCGGCGACCATCGCTGATCTCTACGATCCGGAGAGCATGCCCGATGACCTCCGCCGTGCCCATGACGCAAATGACGAAGTGCTCGAACGCATCTACATCGGCCGCCGTTTCCGCAACGACACCGAGCGGTTGGAGAAGCTGTTCGAGCTATACACGAAGATGACGGCTAAAATCGGCAGGGGACAAGCCGCGTGACAACTACCAAACCCATTCCGGCAGTCTCCTTCCAGACGGCCCGCACAGGCGCCTCCGCCAAGCCTAACGCCATGGGTATGCGCGAGATGCAGGAGCGCGCCTACAACAAGCGGGGTGAGCAATATCTGCTGATCAAGTCGCCGCCCGCTTCGGGAAAATCGCGCGCGCTGATGTTCATCGCGCTCGACAAGCTCCACAATCAGGGGTTGAAGCAGGCGATCATTGTCGTCCCCGAGAAGTCGATCGGCGGCAGCTTCGCCGATGAGCCGCTATCCAAGTTCGGCTTCTGGGCCGACTGGACGGTGAAGCCGCAATGGAACCTCTGCAATGCGCCGGGGCCAGATGAAGAGCGCGTTGACCCGTCCAAGGTTCGTGCCGTCGGCCAGTTCCTCGCCAGCGATGATCGCGTGCTGGTCTGCACCCACGCTACCTTCCGCTTCGCGGTCGAGCAGCTTGGCGTCGAGGCATTCGACGACCGGTTGATCGCGGTGGATGAGTTCCACCATGTCTCGGCCAGCGCGGACAACCGGCTCGGTAGCCAGCTTGCCGAGTTCATCCGCCGCGACAAGGCGCACATCGTCGCGATGACCGGCAGCTACTTTCGTGGCGATGCCGTGCCCGTCCTCATGCCGGAGGATGAGGCACGGTTCGAGACCGTCACCTACACCTATTACGAACAATTGAACGGCTACGAGCATCTGAAGGCGCTCAACATCGGCTATTTCTTCTACTCCAACCGTTATCTCGACGCGATCGAGGCGGTTCTTGACCCGGCCAAGAAGACGATCGTCCACATCCCCTCGGTCAACGCGCGCGAGAGCACCAAGGACAAGATCAAGGAGGTTGAGGAGATAATGGAATACCTGGGGGAATGGCAGGGTGCCGATCCCAACACCGGATTCCATCACGTGATGCTGCCGGAGGGTCGGGTCATTAAGATCGCCGATCTGGTCGATGACAGCGATCCGGCGAAGCGGGCAAACGTGCTCGCAGCGCTGAAGGACCCCGCCCATCGCAACGACCGCGACAATGTAGATATCATCATCGCGCTCGGCATGGCGAAGGAAGGGTTCGACTGGATTTGGTGCGAGCATGCGCTGACCGTCGGCTATCGATCGAGCCTTACCGAAATCATCCAGATCATCGGTCGCGCCACGCGGGACGCACCGGGTAAGGAGATCGCCACCTTCACCAACCTGATCGCCGAACCCGACGCATCCGAGGCGGCGGTGGTTGGCGCCCTCAATGACACCCTCAAGGCCATAGCCGCGAGTCTTCTGATGGAGCAGGTGCTCGCGCCGAGGTTCACGTTTACCCCGAAAAACCGGGGGCCGATCGACGACTTCGATTACGGTCCTGGCGGCTATCAGGAGGGGAAGACGAACGTTGGCTTCAACGAGGAGCGGGGCCAGTTCCATTTCGAGATCAACGGCCTTGTCGAGCCGAAGAGCGACGAGGCTGTCCGCATCTGCCAGGAGGATTTGAACGAGGTCATTACCCAGTTCGTGCAGGACAAAACCGCCCTTGAACGCGGCATGTTCGACGAGGAAGTGGTGCCGGAAGAACTGACCCAGCTTCGGATGGGGAAGATCGTGCGCGACCGCTATCCCGAGTTGAGCGAGGACGACCAGGAAGCCGTCCGTCAGCATGCCATCGCCGCGCTCAACCTGACACAACGGGCGAAGAAGCTCGCTGGGGGAGAGGCTGTCGAGGGTGAAGAACCCAAGCTCAACACGGCGCTGATAGATGGCGTGCGCAAGTTCGCGACAGATGTGCGCGATCTCGACATCGACCTGATCGACAGCATCAACCCGTTCGAGGCTGCTTATGCGGTGTTGGCGAAGTCCATGAACGAGAACATCCTCAAGCAGGTGCAGGCGGTCATCTCGGCGCGGAAGGTGAAAATCTCCCCCGAGGAGGCTCGCGACCTTGCGGAGCGCGCTCTCCGGTTCAAGAAAGAGCGTGGACGCCTGCCCGACATCAACGCGCAGGACGCTTGGGAGAAGCGCCTCGCCGAAGGGGTTGCCGCCTTCGCCCGCTACCGCGCCGAGGCCGCTGCGAATGGCTGACCTCTCTGACGACGAATTGCTGGCGGAACTCGGTGTAGCGATCGAGCAACCCAAGGCCCGGACCTACACGCCCCGCGAGGAACGGATCATCGCCGGTTTCGAGGATATCGTGCGCTTCCACGAGGAGCACGGGCGCCCGCCGCAGCACGGCGAGGACCGTGACATCTTTGAGCGCCTGTATGCCGTCCGCCTCGACCGGCTCCGTGAACTTGACGAATGCCGCGACCTTCTCACCCCGCTCGACACGCTTGGCCTGTTGAACACCGCTCAGACGGTCGCGCCAGTGTCGGTCGAGGACATCGACGATGATGCTTTGCTTGCTGAGCTTGGAATTTCTGTCGAACCCGATGACGACGACATTCGCGTGCTGCGCCATGTGCCTTCCGCCGACGAACGCCGCGCGGCGGAAGAGATCGCGAACCGGGAGAAGTGCCAGGACTTCTCCCGGTTCAAGCCTCTCTTCGAGCAGGTCGAACGCGATCTTGAGACAGGTGTTCGCACGACGCGGCCATTCGTAAAAGACGCCGGATTCCTGAAGTCTGACATCACGAAGGGACAGTTCTTTATCCTCGGCGGTCAGATCGCCTATGTCGCGGACTTTGGTGAGTCCTTCCGTGCTCCAAACGGCGAAACCGATGCTCGCTTGCGGGTGGTCTATTCGAACGCAACCGAGAGCAACCTGCTTCTGCGCTCGCTGCAACGGGCGCTCTATAAAGATGAAGCTGGGCGGCGGATCACAGAATCTGAAGCTGGCCCCCTGTTTGCGGCGGCAGCCGAAGACGGCGATCTGGAAAGCGGCACAATCTATGTCCTACGCAGCAAATCCGATCACCCGACCATCGCCGCGCATCGTGACCTCATCCACAAGATTGGAGTCACCGGCGGGTCTGTTGAGGCCCGAATCTCCAATGCTGCGAGGGACGCGACCTATCTGTTCGCTGATGTTGAGGTCATCGCTACCTACAGCCTCTACAACATCAACCGGGCAAAGCTCGAAGCACTGATCCATCGAGTGTTCGCGACTGCCCAAGTCGATCTGACAATTCAGCTTGGTAGCCCGGTAAAGCCGCGCGAGTGGTTCCTCGCGCCGCTGGCGGTGATTGACGAGGCGGTGGCGCGCATTCGCGATGGAACCATCACCAACTACGTCTACGATCCAAAGCAGGCCGCACTTGTCGTCTGTTAGGTGTGATGCTCCATCGATGGGTCGTCGCCTTCACGCAGTAACTTTCGCTCCGGCGGGCAACTGCTTCGGCATTCCCCGGAGCAAGACTCCCCAATCGGCCTTGGCAGGAACCGGAATGGGGTCAGCACGCTCTTTTCCCAGATGACCGTCCAGTTCCTCGGCAAGGATAGCCGGGGGCATGTCGCCATAGCGTGTACGCCCCATGGATTGGGCAACCTGCTTCAAGGTGCGCGGACTGATGACTTCCAGCTTGTTCACATTGTCGGTGAACCAGTCGATGGCCTGAGCCTGCACGGCGAGCGAATTCGCCTGGACCAGCGGAAGGCCTCCGCTCCTGTTCCGGATGACGAAATCCCGCGTCAGGTGGGAAGTCAGTGCAAGGTAGATGCTCCACTCCCATAGCGCGAATGGGTCATCAGGAATGATCACTGGTCGTGAGCGGTTAAAGAGAGCATCCCGATCCGCAAGCAGGTTCTTGTCCCATCCCACATCGGAGCCAAGGTCCATATTGGTGGATACGACGATCGGGACATTCAGGTTGATCGGCACTGCAGCCTTCTCGCCCTCGACCTTCTCGACTCGGTAAAAGATATCCGGGGTAAGTGGGTCGGTAGCCTGCTTCAGAATCTCGAACATCGGCTTCGACCGGAAAATGATGTCGGCCTCTTCCATGATGAGCGGCCTGCGTCCGCCAGCGATCTTGAACTGGTCAAGTAGTTCGCCGACATTCCGTGGCCGGAAGCGCAACGGCTTGATGCCGCATGCGGCCCAAATCTCCTCCTGCTCTACAATGCTGTGCGTTTTCCCAACGCCGGGAGGTCCGCTCAGATAGACGGCGCGCAAGCCGACTCCTCCGCGAGTGCCAAGATCGCCGAGCTTGTACGTAGCGCTGGCCATGCGGCATGCGACGGCATTCTCGTCAGCAACCTTCAGCCAGTCTTCGACTGTTTGTCGTCCGTTACGTGATGATCCCATATCTCTGCCTTCGTCATTGATGGTCATTTCGGTTGGAGGGTAGCTACCCTTCATTTTCCCCCGTCCCCGTGAGGAGCGAGGTGGACAAATGGCCCGAGGGCCTGTGGTTTGATTGGATTGACCCCTCGTGGGGTGTCTTTCCTGATTGTGATCTCCGCGAGGAAGATCGATCGCCCGCTACGTGAGCGGACTTCCCTCACCACGAGGGTGGGGGCTGGACGGCCATCCGAAGCGCTCTATAGGGTCTTGACATTATCGTGTCAAGACCCTATAGCTATATGACACTATTGGAATATGCGATGCGATTGGGCGAGATTCTGAACCTGACCGGTGCCGGGAAGAAGACGCTGTATCGATGGATGGAGAAGCATCCGACCATCGATACGTCTGATCCGCACTCTTTACTGGGGCATCCTTTCCCTCGTCCCACCGGCAATGCAGGCCGGGCGGTGGTCTGGGATGAGAAAGCCGTCCACGATTGGTGGGAAGCCAACAGCACCACGGTAGGACGGCACCCGGAAAATGCCGAGGTGACCACCATGTCGTGGGAAAAATTTCGTAAGGCTATGTTGGAAAAGCCAGAAACGCAGGTTGACGACAATACAGGGGAAGAGGTGTTCATTGAGGACGACATGGCGCTCATCCAGCGCTTCGAACGCCAAGGTGACGAAGTTCGCCTCTGGTTCCGGAACGTGACCGATGCGGTGTTCTTCAAGTTGACGTA
>NZ_FUYM01000033.1 GCF_900167915.1 Rhizorhabdus histidinilytica
TGTTGTTTTTCTACAGCTAGAGGGCGCGCGCATCGAGTCGTCCGCCTCCATCCCCGAGCAGACCGCCGACTCCCATGCCGGCGATCACATCGCTATCCACGCCGAACCCAGCGAAGAGCCGCTCCAATATCAGATCAACTCCATTACGCAGGGGGCTACGTGCACAACCCGGCAACCCAATGACAGCCCGCCTGCGCAACCAACCGAGGCACAGGAGATTGCCGGGATCGACCGGCATTCCCACCCGCTCCACGCGCCCGCCCGCTTGTCGAATGGCCGCGGGGACCACATCTTCGCGGTCGGCCGTCGCCGATGCCGCCATGATCAGCACAAGATCCGCCTCCGAAGAGTCCGCGAGCAAATTGGTTAGAGCCGCTTCATCATGATCGCAGATCCACACATGATTCAAATGTCCGCCAAGCCTCTCGACTCGCTGCCTTATAACGGTTTCGGTCTTGGCGAGAAGCTTGAGGCTTACGCTGCCTAGACTGGTTTGCACGAGATTGACCGAGAGGGGCCCGAATGCAGCTATACGGACCTTGCAACCATCCGCGACTTGCCCCGCTGAGACAAGTTCGGCTCGGGGCACCGCATAGGGAATTATCTTGACGGTGCCTACCACGTCGCCCGCGCGCACCGGCGTCATCGGCGCGACGGCGGCGAATGTGATCGCCTCCGTTGCCCGATTGAGCTTGCCTATGCCGTCGGGTGCATAAACGAGAAGGCCGTTCGTCTCGGCGATCAGATCAGCCCGCCCATGGACGGGAGGTTCGGCGCGGACATGATCTCCGGCCAGCCTCTGCGCAATCGCCATCGCGACATCATTTTCACCAATATCGTCCGTATCGAGCCGAGCAACGGTGAGCGCTTCCAATCCCGCATGCCGGACCGCCGCCAGATCATCGCAATCGAGCACGCGCCCTTTTGGCAAGCGGCGTCCCGGAATCGAGAGGCTATGGGCCAGGATCGCACCCTCGGCCTCTTCCAGCGATACCCGTCCAAACCTCACTTCGAGCTCCGCAAGACTGTCGTCATCTCGGCCAGGATGGAAACGGCGATCTCGGCTGGTCCCGCCGCACCGATTGGGAGCCCTGCCGGCCCATGGATGCGGGCGAGCTCCTTATCCGTGAAGCCGGCGGCGCCGAGCCGCTCGAGCCGGGCAGCATGTGTTTTTCGTGATCCCAATGCGCCGATATAGAAGGCCGGCGAGTTCAGAGCGCGCGCCAGCGCCGGATCATCAAGCTTTGGATCATGCGTCAAACTGACTACCGCGGAGCCGCCGTCCGGGCGCCAACGATCAAGCGCTTCGTCGGGCCAATTCTCGTCTACAGGTTGATCAAATCGGGCAGCCGCCGCGAACATGCCGCGCGGATCGATAACGGTTGTCTCATAGCCCGCAAGGCGCGCCATCGGGACGAGCAGCTGGGCGATATGAACCGCCCCCACGATCGCGAGACGACGGCGCGGAGGATAGAGATTGAAGAACCATTCCTTCAGAGGGGCCGCATTCTCGCGGGTCGCACCGCTTGTCAGATCCGTCGCCAGACCCAGCGGCAAACCCTGCGCCCGTGCATCAACGATACGCTCGATCAGCGCAGGCGGAAAATGTGCCCCATCGACGGTCTGTAACAGGATGGAGATTCGGCCGCCGCAAGCAAGTCCCACCTCCCAGGCCTGCGCGTCAGCCACGCCATAATCCAGGCGACGAAAGCCGCCCCCTGCCGCAATCAATTCGAGAGCCTGAACGATGACGTCGCCTTCGACACAACCGCCGCTGACGGAGCCTTCGAAAATTCCGTCGTCGCGGATCACCAGATGGGATCCCGCCCGCCGAGGCGCCGACCCCCAGGTCTCGATCACTGTGGCAAGCGCGACATGACGGCCCGCCGCAAGCCATAGCGCCGCGGCATCTATCACGACATCCAGGTCATCCGCTGCCTCAGCCATGATCCCATTCTGATCCAAAAAATGCTGAACTTAAAGGATTACGGCCGGAGCGTCCGAAAAATCGGATGCTCCGGCCGTATCCATTCAATGCACCACCGGCTTCATGCCGGCAGAGGAGGGGAGATCCCAGGCCAATCTCGACAGACCAACCCAAGATCCTCCGATCAGCTTTAGAAACGGAAGCTGGTCTTTACTCCGTAGGTGCGTGGCATGGCCGCATACCGAACCGCCGTATCGTACAGGAACGCTACGTTGTTCCAGTAATATTCGTTGGTCAGATTCTTCACCCAGAACTGGACCTGCCATGCATTGTCCGCATCCTGAAGTGCAATGCGAGCATCAACGGTGGTAAACGGCTTGATGTAGGTTACCGCCTTCGTCACCGCATCATGACCGATCGCAGCCTGCGTGCTGCTGTTATAGGTCAGGCTGGCACCCAAATTCACTGCCAGGCTGGCGCCAAGCGGAACGGTATAGTCGGCGTTTGCACTCGCATTCCATTTCGGAGCGAATGGCACCCGGTCGCCGGCAAAGTCAGTAAATACCCCGTCGGAATTCAGACCGGAGTATTTTTTGATCTTCGCGTCGACATAGGTCACCGCGCCACTGAGGTTGAGGCCATCGACCGGCCGCCATACGATGGCCAGCTCACCGCCCTTGACGGTGGACTTAGGCACGTTGTCGAGTGCGAACACGGTGCCGAAAGGCGGCTGATCGAAGAAGCCCCTCAGCTGCTTGTTGCGGTAGTCATAGTAGAAGCCAGCACCGGTGAGCAGCACCGAGCGGTCGAACAGCTCCTGCTTGAAACCCGCTTCGTAGGCAATGACCGATTCCTGAACGACCGGACGATATTGACTGACAGTCGCCGCCCCAATCGTTGGGAAGCTGCCTGCCTTATAGCCCTTGGTCACGTTCGCGTAAAATAGCGAACCAGCCACCGGCTTGAAGTCGACGCCAACCTTCCAGGACAGATTATCCTCATTGAGGTTGGTATCGCCGAGGATGCTCTCAAAGGCATCCGGCCGTTGCCCATTCTCTACACCGATAAGTGGATTGCCGTTGGCATCCGTCAGCGGGTCGATCGCACTGGTGCAGTCACCCGGCTGCAGGGGGGTCGATGCTCCCAGGCCCACCAGGGATCTGGCGAACGTGTGGAGAATGTCGAACAGCCTGCGCTGGGCGTCGTCGCCATGTATCGGGTCGAAATTATTATCAAAGGTACAGCCGACGAAATGGCGCTTGCTGTTCGTATAGCGAAGGCCACCCTTCACCGTGATGGTGTCTGTCACATCGAAATCGACGTTTCCAAAGAACGCATAATTTTCGATCGTCTGCCGGCTGAAATCCGATGCTCTGGAAAATGGCACCGGCAGCAAAGTGCTCGTCCCGTCTATCTGAGAGAAATTCGAGACGATGCTATCTCCATAGGAAGCCTTGCTTAGCTCATAGACTTTGCTGTGCTGATAATTAGCACCGACGGTGACCCGCATGCGCGATGCGGCGTCGTTCGACAGGCGCAATTCCTGGTTGAAGTCACGAATATATCCGTCGTTGGCGACATAATCATAGTCTTGCACCGCAGTGCCGTCATCCGCCGCCCGGCTATTACGCTTATAGTCCGAATAAGAAGTGATCGAGGTCAGGGTCAGATTATCGGTCACGTCATAGTCGGTACGCAGCGCGGCATTATACATTCTGTCGTCACGGAAAGGTTCAGCATCCGCGGACCAATCGGCGGCGCGCGCCTTGCGCGGCGCATATGGCGTCACCAATGTACCCGTTTCGAAATTATAAAGCTGAGGGCTCAAAAATTGCTCCTGCCCCGCCGTGGCAGGACGCAGGAAGATGTACTGCCCGATCTGCGGCTCGCTGCCGTCATGCCAACCACTCAGGCTGGCCATGAAACTGAGTCTATCGGTGGGCTTCCAGTCTAGAGTGATACGGCCAGCGAATTCCCGCCGCTTCCCGAACTCGTCACCTGGACGAGAGAAGTAATTTTTCTGCCACGATCCCGCATAAGTGCTGCGGCCAGCGAGCCGTATATTGAGCGTGTCGGTCACAGGTCCACTGATGAAAGCTTCGCCTTCAACCGTGCTAAATCGTCCATAGCCAAGGCTGAACCCGCTCGTCAGAGTGTCGGTCGGCTTGTTGGCGATGTAGTTGATCGCGCCGCCGGTGGAATTCTGGCCGAACAGAATGCCCTGCGGACCTTTCAGTACCTCAACACGCTCCATGTCCAAACCGACCCCGATGCCGGGCAGCGCGGAGAAGCTGAGAGGCGCCTGGTCGACATAAACGCTAACCGCAGGCGATGCCGCCAGAGCGGTATCGAAATAGCCGACGCCACGCAGCGTGAACACCGGGGTGCCGAATGCCGACCGCGCATAGGTCAGACCCGGGACGGCCTTGGTCAAATCCTGGACGCTGCTGATACCCTGCTTGACGAGCTGATCGCCACTGACCGCCGCAATCGTGAGGCCGACCTTGTTGATCGATTCAGCGCGCTTGCTGGCGGTGACGATGATCTCGCCGGCACCCAGACTTTCACTCTGCGGCGCTTCGGCGGCTGCGGATTGGGCAGCAGGCTGCTCCGCCGGAGCCTCGCTCTGGGCGAATGCGGGCGAACAGAAGCAAAGAAGCGCGACGCCCGATGCGTATAAGTTAATGCCGTGCCGTTTCGTTGTGCTTTCTGGTCTGACAATCATAACCATCCCTCCCTAGATATGACCGAAGTATCGTTTCGCGCTCTTAAACATTTTTTCTTCGGTCGCGTTGAAAAACTATCCGTGTCTCCTGCCCACTTCACTCCGGTGTCAGGACAATTATTTCGTTTCTATTCGGCAGACTGCCGCTCCAACAGCAGCATCATCACCTTCAGAAACCAATATTTCAATGAGAGTTCCATCGCACGGGGCTTCCACCTCGGACGTCACCTTTTCGGTTTCCACCTCATAAAGGATGTCACCGAGAGCAAAGTCTGCGCCCAGCTGTACGTGCCAGCGAGCGATCGTGCCTTCTTCCATGTTCATGCCAAACATCGGCAACTTAAGCGACATCTTCATGCAACGTCTCCATCGCGTACAGCCGCGCGGATCGCAGCCTCAACCATAGCCTCATCAGGGATCACCGCATTTTCGAGATGGGGCGCGAACGGGATCGCCACATCCTGCACGGTGTCCCGGCGCACGGGACCACGCAACGAAGCAAAACCCTGTTCGGCGACGATAGCGGCAATTTCACTTGCGGCGCTGCATGTAGCACGCGCCTCATCGAGGATTACTAGGCGCCCGGTCTTGCGAACCGAGGCCAGGATCAGCTCCTTATCGAGCGGGAAGAGCGTCATCGGATCGACAACTTCGACCTCGATCCCCTCTTCGGACAATGTCGCCGCTGCGCGCATTGCATGACGCACCATCACACCGATCGCGACCACCGTGACATCGCGACCCTCGCGCTTCACCGATCCCTTGCCGAGCGGCACGACATGATCGCCATCGGGCACTTCTCCTTGCTCGCCGCCGCGGCGGGTGGGCAGCAGGAAGAGGACCGGATTATCCTCACGGATGCTGGCCTTCATCAAACCCTTGGCGTCGGCTGGCGTGCTGGGGATCACGACCTTGATGCCGCCAAGGTTCATAACGCCTGGATAGGGTGCATCGGAATGCTGGGCGCCAGATGAGCGGCCGGCACCTGTAGATGCCAGGTAAACGAGCGGCAGCTTGAGCTGGCCCGCCGTCATATAGCGAAGCTTGGCGGCCTGGTTCGCGATGGAGTCAAAGCCGGTATAAAGGAAGTTGCCATACATCATGTGGCAGATCGGGCGATAGCCGGCCGCTGCCATCCCAACCGCCATACCGGTCATGACAACCTCGGAGATTGGCGTGTTGATCACCCGCTTGCCCCCGAACTTGTCGAAGAGGCCGCGTGTATCGCCGAACAAGCCGATCCTGACATCCTCGCCATAGAGGATCACACGATCGTCGCGCTCCATTTCTTCATGAAGCGCTTCGTTGACAGCATGGATGAGGCGCCGCTTAGCCATTGGCGAACATATCCTCAAAAGCACGGGAGACAGGGGGAAGAGGATCATTCAAAGCATCGGTGATGGCGCTTTCGGTAACGCCCTCGACCCTGGCCCGGATAGCGGCCACGTCCTTTTCCAGATCCTCGGAGACGAGAAATTCTTCCAGCCGGCTAATCGGATCGCGCTGCTTCCAGCTCTCGACTTCTTCCTGGGTGCGATAAGGCGCTGCAAGGAAGCTTTCTTCGGATTCGACATGAGTCCGCCAGCGATAGGTACGAGCCTCGATGAGCGTGGCCCCTTCGCCTGAGCGCGCCCGCGCAACCGCCTCGCCAACGACCCGCCATACGGCGTGGACGTCATTGCCGTCGACCAGCGCGCCGGGCATGCCAAACGGTTCGGCGCGGCGCCAGATATCGCCAGCGTTCACCGTCTCATAAGGGGAGAATTGAGAAAATCCGTTATTCTCGCAGACCAGCAACAGTGGAAGCTTCCACAGGGCGGCGATGTTCAGCGCCTCGGAAATGACGCCCTGGCTGGACGCACCGTCACCGAAAAACACCACGGCAACCCGGCCCTCGCCGTCAAGCTGCGCGCCGAGTGCCGCACCGACCGCGAGCCCTACGCCACCGCCGACAATGCCGTTGGCGCCCAATATGCCCTTCGAGACGTCGGCAACATGCATCGAGCCGCCCTTGCCGTGGCAAATGCCGGTCTCTTTGCCCATGAGCTCCGCCGCCATAGCGCGCGGATCTCCGCCCTTCGCCAGGAAGTGACCGTGCCCGCGATGAGTGCTGGCAACCCAGTCGCTGTCGTCAAGATGTGCGCAGACGCCGGTGGCCACCGCTTCCTGGCCAATATAAAGATGCACATTGCCAGGAAGTTCGCCGGCTTTCCCGAGGTCACCAAGCCGCTCCTCCATCCTGCGGATAAGCAGCATGCGCTCAAAAAGCTGTAATGACCGTTGAAGGTCCGGACCATTCATAAGGACGCCTCCGTGGGCTGAGCCTGCGCAACCAGGCGATCACGCAGGATATTCTTCTGGACTTTGCCCGAAGCCGTGCGCGGAAACGCGTCGACCATCTCCACGCGCTCCGGCCATTTCTGTCGCGCTAGCCCTTGCTCCCCGAGGAAGCTGCCAATGTCGGCGACGGAAACGGGCGCATCCGCAATCACATAGGCGCAGACCCCTTCACCCAGCCTTTCATGCGGCATCGCCACCACTGCGACGTCGGTGATTGCAGGATAGCGATGCAGCGCATCTTCGATTTCCTGAGGGCTGATATTCTCGCCCCCGCGCACGATAACATCCTTTTTACGGCCGCTCACCGCCAGGAAATCGCCAAATTCGATCCGTCCGAGATCACCCGTGCGGAAGAAGCCGTCCTGATCGAACGCATCGTCCGTCAGCGCTTGATCGGTATAGCCCAGCATCACCTCCGGGCCGCGAACAAGGATCTCTCCTTCCGCCCCCTCGCCCAGCAACGCTCCCGTCGCTTCGTCGATGATCCGCACTTCATTGTTGACGATGCGCCCGTCCGTGGTCGCGCCAAGCTCAAGCTCTTCGACGCCCCGGACACCCAGCGTGACCGTTGGCGCCTCGCTGCTTCCGAAGGCGCGCGATATGGCGCACCCCGGGATCGCCTGCGCCGCCCGGCGCACAAGTTCCGGCGCAACCGGCGCCCCGCCGGGGCGCCGGTTGCGCCGGAACTTGTGCGCCGGGCGGCGCAGGCGATCCC
>NZ_FUYM01000018.1 GCF_900167915.1 Rhizorhabdus histidinilytica
CACCCTGGAAATGGCGCCACTTGAAATCCGTCATCGTTCCGTCCGTCCAATCTCCGCCAAGCATGCTCAAGCTTCACGATTTTTGCAACAGAGCCACATATCCGGCCACGATGTAAATATTGCTCAGGAGATCTGGCGTTGTCAGGGCCGGCAACGCTGGTCGGAACGCCAGTAGCGCTCCCAGCGCGCGACGGTGCCGGTCGCAAGCATCGCGCAGCTGAGGTTGCGGCCATCGGCAAGAGTGCAGAAGGCACCGGTTCTGGCGCCGCCCGCCGGACCGGTCGAGAGACAGCGCATTGGCGCTGCGCGGACGCGGATATGGCTGATGCCTGCGTTGGCGATCCGAACCTCACCGCGCGAGCCGCCAAGCAGCTCCACCAATGCATTGCGCGCCGCGATCGGTCCAGCGCGGGGACAGGGATGGCCGCGACGGCAAGTACCATCCAGTTCGCGCGCGGCGATGCCCGCGATGCGGATGCGTGGACCCTCGGCACACCAGACCGGGCCATCGCCATCGGCGACAAGGGTGGGCGTGCAGAGGAATATCAGCCCTGCGGCCACGATACTCATGTAGCGATGGAGAGCTTCTTGCGCTTGCCGCGGCCGCGGCGGACGGTCGGTTGCCGGCCGAGGCCGATCTTCTTCGCGAGCTCGCGGCGCTGCTCGGCATAATTTGGCGCGACCATGGGATAGTCGGCAGGCAGCCCCCACTTCGCCCGGTACTGGTCAGGGGTCATCTGATAGTGGGTCATCAGGTGGCGTTTCAGCATTTTGAGCTTCTTGCCGTCCTCCAGACAGACGATGTAATCCGGCTTTATCGAAGCGCGGATCGAAACCGCGGGGACTGGGGCCTGTTGCTCAGGCTTGCCGGGCTGGCCGACGCTGGCGAGAGCGTCGTAAACCGATCCGATCAGCCGAGGAATATCGCCGACTTCGACCTTGTTGTTCGTCACATGCGCCGCAACGATGTCAGCCGTCAAAGTAATGAGATTCTCGTTGCGCCCCGCTTCCTCGCTCACAGCCCTGCTCCTGCTTACCGCCGCATCCGTAATGATCGCGGCGGGACCTGTTATCTGCTCGAATTAAGCGCGTCCATCGGTGAAAATGATACGGCGAACAGTCCAATAATCGATTGCAACCGAGGCCAGGTCGCTTTGAAGCGGCGCTTTATCCTGTCCGCCGGCTAATGCTGGTTCGTAGCGCCATTCGCCATTTGCCTGCCGACCGCTCGCCCGGACCTGGTTTGGCGATCGGTGCGCCGCGCGAGATGATTCAGCCCGGTGCGGTAGGCCCGAAGTGCGCCCGGCGCTTCGAATGATCAGTCCCTGATGTCATTGCCTGATTGGCAGGTCGCGTTACCCCCACACCGCGACCTGCCGCTGGCCCCCTTGCCTCGAAATAGGACAGGATGGTTAACAGCAATTTAACGTCGCGAGCCGGCGGCAATGCGATCGTGAACCTCTCCGGGATTCTCCTCCCCCCAACGCTGCGCCCGTCCAATCCATTTCCAGACGGCGCCTCAACCCTCCTGCATCCCTCCCTCATCCGCGCCAAAATAGTTTTCGAGACGCGCGGCCGTGTCGGGCGTCAGTTCGACAAACTGGCGCCTGCCATCGTCGGGATCGTCTATCTTCACGAGCAGCTTTGCCTCGCAAAGCTTGTTGACCAGCCGCAGCGCAGTGCTGGGAGGCGCGGTCGAAGCGAGGCAAAGGGCGCTCGTTGCCACCTTCTTGCCCTCGCTTTCGTGAATGAAGAGGTCGATCAGCATGTCCCAGGCCGGTTCGCCGAAGAGCTTTGGCGACCCGATCAGCTCTCGGCGGAACTGGCGGCGCTTATAGGCTCGGCGCGCATTTGCGAGCGCGGTTGACGCACTTTGCTGTTGTCCGCCGCCTCCCGACCCGGGATTGTCGCGCAGAACATGGGCGCAGGCGGGCGCACGATCAGATCCTATGCGCCCGCTCGCTGCGACGCGCTGGGCGTGGGTCGCCGTGACGACAATATGATCGACGATCTCGATATCGAGCGATCGACCAAGGTCGGAAAGCCTGCGCGTCGCGACGATGTCGTTTTCGCTCGGGGTCGCGTCGCCGCTCGGGTGATTGTGGACGAGAATGAGTCCGGTGGCGCCGTGCTCGATCGCGCGCCGAAAGATCGTTCTGGGATAAAGCTCGAGCTGCCGGACGGACCCATGGTGCAATTGCTCGTCCGCGATCAGGCGGTAGGAAGCGTCCAGGAAAAGGATGCGCAGCACCTCGTCCGGCAGCGATCCCATCGAGGCCATGAGATATTGGCCGAGCTTGGGGCAGGCAGGGTCGACCGGCTGCGTTGTCAGGTCGGCCTGCAGACCCTCAAGGAACATGTCCCGGGCGCCGAGCAGGATATCCGCGATCGAAGGGTGGTGACCCAGAACCCGCTCGAGCGCTTCTGGCGTTTGGGCCAGGATCCGTCCGATGCTGCGGAATTCCTGCAGCAGCGCGGCGGCTAGCCGCTCACCGTCATTCGGCTCGATGGACGCCAGAAAACGTGCCAGGACGGATCGCTGCCGCTGCGCCGCAAGCGCTGCTGGTGCCGCCAGGTTGCGAGGATGAGAAGGGGCGGGAGCAGCCAGGACGAAGCGACCTGCATCGTGAGATAGGCAATCGGGTTCATCGAGACGTCGAGCGCCCGGCTGATGTGCGCCAGCAGCGGCAGGACATGGAGGACGGCAACGATCATGGGCCAGAAGCGATGCGCCAGAAGCGCCAAGGCGATGGTCGCCGCCGAACCAATCAGGTCGATCACCAGGTAACCCAGGTCGACCGAATGATATTCCACCTGACCTGTCGAGACCAGCAGGCGATCGAGCAGGACCATCAGGATGGCAATCCCCACCATGACCCGCTCCGGAGCACCGCCCCGCCAGGCGGCGTAGCCGAGAGCCACCAACAGAAGGGCGATGAAGATTGCTATGCGCATCGTTCCCGCTTTTCATGCCAGTCGCTCCCGGTCAATCGCCGTCAGGCTACGGCCGCGAGATGCGGGGTCGTTTCCGCCGAGCCGGAGGGGCAATCGCGCAGATCGTAACTGCCCATTTCCTTGCCGATTTCGAGCAGGTCGCCATGGATCCGCAGGACGTCGCTGCTCACATCGACAAGCGACATCTGCGCCTTGGCGAGGCGCAGGATGGTCGCCTGGCCGGTCTTCGCGGGCGCACCGCTTTCGCGCCGCGCGGTCACCATGCTCGTCATCAGCGACGACAGGGCGATGATGGCGTCGTCGACCTTGGATTCAGCAGTCGGCACGTCGCGCTGCAGGCGGGCGGCCATCAGAGGTATGGATTGAGGCATAAGTTCTCCTTTGCCGGGCGCGCACCCGCGCGCCGGCGAACCGTGGGTCAAGTTGAACAGGTTCAGTTGGAGACGAGCCGCGTCAGCGCTTCCGCGATGCCGAGCCCCAGGAAAACGACGATGACCAAGGCGACGAGAATTCCCACCATGATCATGACGCGCGCCTGAATGCTGTGATCGTGTCTCCATCCGTCCCGGAACGGCAGGAAGAAGTCCCTCGATCCCTGGCCGGCGCCGAAGGTGGGCGCCGCACTGTCGCTCAGCTTCAGGACCGGTTCGGGATCGCCGTCCGGAAAGTCGGATGGCACCAGCGTCGGCGGCGAGGGAACCTGCACCGAGTCATATGTGATCCGGTCATATAGCTGTTTGAGACGCGCGTAGATGAGAGCTGCCTCGTCGCGATTGGCCGCGCCGAGGATGATCCGGGCAGCGGTGATGCGCTGGTCCACGGTCGGCTTGGAAATTCCGAGGATCCGAGCGATCTCTTTCGAGGTCTTACGCTCGATGAGCAGGTCGAGACAGGCGCGCTGCTTTTCGGTCAGGCGCAGCCAGCGTGCCAGGTCGTCATCTTCGTGCATCGTCATCGACATCACCGTCTTCGTTCTCGCCGAGGAGCGATCATAGGGGTGGCGCGAGGCTGCGCGGTCCCGCTGACGGCTTCGGGCAGGCCCGTCCGGAAGGATGCGTTCGACAAGACATGGCGGCGACGTAATCCGATTTTGCTCCTGATCGCCACCCCTTGGCATGTGAGCAAAGCCATGATGGCTCGTGCGGGTGCGCAAGAGACCGAGAACGCGCCATCGGCGGTGAGGCCTGACAAGCGGCTCCCCCGATGCACAGGCGGAAAGACCTTTTGTCGGCCATTCATCGGCTATTTCTTCCCGCCGCAAAGGCTATGGGTCGACTATTCAAGATTCCCCCCTTCGAATTCTCGGGCAATGCGACCGTCCCGGTTCGCATCATTGACGATAGTCAAGTTGCGAACAAGATTTGCTGTAGCCTCTCCAGCTACGCTCCCCAAAGCGGGTCTGGTCTCGCCGTCACCGCAAAAAGTCACGGATTGCACGGGCTGAAACACAGGTCGCGCGGGCAATCGCCGAACCTTTCATCAATCCTGTTGCAAGCGGGCGACGCCTTTATCTACTGGCGAAGGATTTGCTTTGGGGGGCCATCGTGGTGCGTTGTTTGTTGTGGGGAGTGGTGGGTCTGGCCGCTCTGTCTTGGAGTGGCTTTGCGCGTGCGCAGGAGCGCCATGTCGGCACCTACTCCGAAATCATCGTGACAGGGGAGAAAGCACGGAGATCCCTGCAGGACACGCCCAGCAGCGTGGCCGTGACCACCGCTCGGCGCATCGAGGAGGAGAATCTGTTATCACTCCAGGAGGTGTACGCGCGCACGGCGAATGTGACGGAGACGTTCAGCGCCGGCGGGTTCACTATCCGAGGCATCGCCGACCGCGGGATCATGGGCGGCGAGGGGGCAGCTCTCGCCACGATATTTGTCGATGGAGCTGCCGTGCCGGCCGCCATGGTTCATGCGTCGCCGGCGGATATGTGGGACGTCCGCCAGGTCGAGATTATGCGAGGCCCACAGTCGACCTTGCTAGGGCTGAACGCCCTGGCCGGGGCGGTCATCATGCGGACAGCCGAACCGACAATGGAATGGGAGCTGCGCGCTCGCGCCATGATAACGGACGCCGATGAGACGCAGTTCGCCGCCGCGCTGGGCGGTCCGATCGTATCCGGAGAGCTCGCATTCCGCGTCAGCGTGGAAAAGCGAGACGCCGACGGATTTACCTGGAATCCGACACGGCGCGCGCACGAGAATCCTCTTGATACGACCCAGGTCCGAGCAAAGCTCTTGTGGACGCCGACGGCCGTTCCGGGCTTCGAGGCGCGGTTCGGCTACACGCGCTATGACCGCTACAGCGGCTATTCGTTCAGCTTCACCGATACGTCTGTGCCCGACTTTTTCGACCGTCGGTGGAACTTCTCCGACAGTCCTAACGACAGTGAGGCGAGCACCGATATCGCGACCGCGGATCTGCGCTTCGATTTGGGCGCAGGTCTCTCCCTGACGGCGATCACGGCCTTCAATGAGATTAGCGAGTTCAATCGCTCCGACAACGACATGACGGCCGCCGATGGGGGCGCCTACGACCAGCAGAATCGCTATCGGACGTTCTCCCAGGAACTCCGGCTGAACTATGAGGGGGATCGCCTCAGCGGATTGATGGGGGCATTCTTCTACGATCGAAGGAACCGAAGCGCGACGGCGAGCGATGACAGCGTTCCGACGCCGGTCGACACGATAAGCGCATTGCTGCGAAGCAGTGGCATCGACGCGCCGACTGCGCAGTTGGTTGCCGGACTCTACAGCCGGGCGCTGGCAGCGATTCCGGTCGATTTCTCAGCGGATGCCTCTGGTCACGTGCGATCTTATGCCCTGTTCGGCGATGTTCAATTCAGGCTGACCGAGAGGCTCATGTTCACCGTGGGGTTTCGCTACGACCACGAAACGAACAGCTTGGGCATCGATCAGACCGCGCGGTTCGCGGGGGCCTATCCTGATCCGAGGGCTTTCGGCTCCACCGGGTCGCCGCTGTACCGCGCGGTGGTTGCAATCAACCAGGGCGTTGCCGGCATCGTAGCCCAAGCGAGCGGTTCGGCCGCCGCTACCGATCGGACCTTCGATGCGTTCTTGCCGAAGGCGGGGATCCAAATGGCCTGGACGCCGAACCTCAAGACTGGTTTCACGGTCCAACGAGGCTATCGGTCAGGCGGCTCGAGCGGCAATATCGCGCGTTCGGCGACCTTTTCCTACGATCCTGAATTCACCTGGAACTACGAGCTGTCGCTGCGTTCCGCGTGGCTCGATGGGCGGCTGACATTGAATGCCAACGCCTTCTATGTCGACTGGAAGGATCAGCAGGTTTCAGCGAACTTCGGCATGAGCATATACGACACGCATATCGTCAATGCCGGCTCGTCCCATCTCTATGGGTTCGAGATCGAGGCGACGCACAGCCCCAGCGGCGCTTTCGACTGGTACGCCTCGGTGGGCTACTCGCGCACGAGGTTCGATGAATTTGCCACGACGGTCGGCAGCGTGACGGACTATGACGGCCTTGAATTCGCTCATGCTCCGCGCTGGACGCTCGCCGGCGGCGTCAACATTCGTCCCGTCGATCGAGTGGCCATTAACTTGAACGCCAGCCATCGTTCAGCGGTTTTTACCGAGGTTCGCCTACCACAAAGCGCATCGCGGGCCAGCGGACGCACGCTGGTGAACGCGCGGGTCGCCTATGAGACAGGGCACTGGACGATGTCCGCTTTTGCCAGCAACCTTTTCGACGATCGATATTATCACTATCGCCTCGACGGGCTACCGCGTGCGGTCCTTGGAAACCCGCGCGTGCTGGGGATCGCGCTCGAGGCGCGGTGGTGATTTTGCGGCATGAGTAATGCCATAGATCGACAACCGGTCGTGGTACACGGCAGACGTACCGTTTGCTCTAGGCCGAACATCTGGATCCCCGCGCGCTGCCTCATCATCCCCTGCGCTCTGACGGCGGAATCGACGTTCAGCGCCTCGATGCTGACGGGGCCGGACATGTGCAGATAAGGCTTTACGCGAGCGGCGCGGGCAGCGTTGATCTGCTGCGCCGCCAGTTCCGGCTTCCAAACGGTCTTATTGCCAACGGAGTGGCCGAAATACGTCCCCTTGCCATCAAGGAGGTTTTCATAGCTCTGCGCGTGGCGAAGCTGTCTGACGTCGCGCGCCTCAAGCCTTGCGGTAACTTCCTCAGCGGTGAAGCGTCCATTTGATGCCTTGACCGATAATTCAATCTGGGCGGCGCGATTTTATATAGGGCATCGCGCTGGTAGCTGCACCGATCGTCGTCACTTCAAGGCCCCCGGCGAAAATAGTCTACCCGTGAACAATGCGACCGCGCGGGGCGATACTTAAGGTCCGGTCTCTCGCCGGCTCAAATCCCACGCCGTTTCACCTGAAATTAACCATGTCCTGCAATCGTCCGCGATTGGCTTGGCGGAAAGGGCGTTCTCGTGCGAATTGAAACAGCGAACAACTATCTGGCCGCGAGTCAGCGTCCATCATCGGCCGATCGCACCAGCTCGTCCTCATTCTCGGCGGCTCTCTCCACCGCGCCGGCAAGCACCGCTCAAACCGGGCCAGGCAGCGCCGCGCCGCCTGATTTCACCAGCATGACGCGCCAGGAGCTGTTCGACTGGATGAACGGCAAGATCAAAAGAGGCGAAATGTCGCTGGATGACAGCTCGGCGTTTCTCGGAATGACGGTGAAGATACCCGTTGGGACAGGGCAGGGCGCACCGATCGCGCTCGATGATTGGGAACGGGTCAACTTCGTGCAGCTCGCGCGGGACGGCATTGCAGGCGCCCAATCCCGAAACGACGCCATGACCCTGGCGATGCTACAGAGCGCCATGCAGATGATGCAAGGCGACCACGGCGCGAATATCAGCCGCCACGCCTGATCCTGCCGGCTCAAATCAACACCCGCTCCACTTCGTCCAGCGTCACGTCATCGGATCGCCGGTGGTAGAGCTGCGTCGTGCGGGTGGAGCTGTGGTTCGCCATAGTCGCGGCCGTCTCCAAGGTGCCGCCGTTCTTCAAATAGGTCGTGATGCCGGTCGCGCGGAACGAGTGGTTGCCGATCGCGGTGCCGATGCCCGCCGCGGTCGCGCGGCGGCGCACCATCAAGAAAGCATTGGCTTGGGCGAGGGGGGCATCGCTTAGGCGCTTAGTGCCGCGCGCGATCGTGCGGAACAGCGGCCCCCTGGCGCGCTCGCGCAAGCCGCAGCCGTCGATATAGGCGAGCAGATATTCCTCAAGGTTGTGGTGGCACGGCATTTCGTGCCGCTTGCCGCCCTTTTCGTGCAGGCGGACCCATAGGCGGCGGTTCTGGACGAAAGCATCGTCAACGGTCATGGCGACGGCCGCGCCGATCCGCGCGAAGCTATAGACCATGAGGCCGATAAGCGCGCGGTCGCGCAAGCCGGCATGGGTGGCAACGTCTATGGTGTCGAGTATCTGGCGCGCCTCGTCGGGGGCGAGAACGGGCGTCTTGCCGCGCCGCGCGCTGTGCGCCGGCCCGCGCACCGACGCGGCGGGGTTCACCGGCACGGCCTGGCCTGTCACCAGCCAGTCGAACAGGCGGCGCACGCCGGCGAGCTGCTGCTTGACGCTGGGCGGGGCCAGCTCGCCGCCTAGCGCCTCGATCCAGTCCGCGAAGTGGAGCGGCTGCACCTGGGCGAGCGAGGCGACACCGCGCGCCTCACACCAGGCCAGGAACTCGCCCGCCGCGCGCATATAGGCGCGGCGCGTGTGGGGATTGCGGATCGCAACGGCGAAGAACTCAAGGAATCGAAGCTGCGCGCGCTCGTCGGCCGCCGCGATCAACGCCGGCAGCGCCAGCGCAGCGACGATGCAGGCGAGGCCAGGGGGGCGAGCTGATTCATCGCGCGCGCTCCTGGCGGGCCGCGTCGATCGCCCGCTCGATCGCGCCGCGCGCCATCGGACTGTTCGACCAGCAGCTTGCGCCCAGCATCGCCGCGATGCGCCGGCACACCTCGTCCGCGCCCTGGCACGCCAGGGCTTCCATGCTGGCGATGCCAAGCGTTTCCAGGCGCTCAAGAACCGTGGGGCCGACGCCTTTCACGGCCAGCAGCACGGCGCGGTCCTCGGCGCTGAACCGGGCAGGGGAGGGCGCGGTCATTGCGCCGCCCTCTGCCACCGCGCCGGTTCGGGACGCGGCTTGGCGATCCATTGCTCTATTTTGGCGCAGACTTCTTCGTGCGGAATCCCCGGCCGCGGATCATCTATCGCGGCCTGAATACGACGCCGCAGCAACTCGTCGCGTAGATCGCCGTGCGGCTCCATTTCGATGAAGTTCTGGACGGTCAGGAACACCGCCTCGGAAGGATCGGCAAACCTGCCCCGTTCGATCTGCTCCAACAGCCAGTCGGCCTGATCTTTGGTAAGATACGCCTCGAAGCGCAAGCCCCCGGCGCGGGCCTGGTCGCGCAGCGCCGCCGCTTGGGCGCGCTCGGCCGCGTTGTCGTCCAGAAGCTCGTCGTCGGTCATATCGCCTCCCATTGATGGCGGTGGATCTCCGGCACGTTTAAACGGCCTCGGCCGGGTCGCCACGATAGCGCACCCAAAGGTCGCCCATCGCGTCGCGGTAGCCCCAGGCATCGGCGTAGGTCGTCGACTCCTGCGCCAGATAGGCCATGATCGTAAGCATATCCTCGGCAATAACGGCATCGACGTTGCACAAGTGGATGATCGGGAAATGCCCGCACTCGTCGCCGTTCCACCAGGCCAGGAGAAAATCCGCGACCTTCCATGATGCGCCGGTCTCGGCCGCGCGCGTCGGCGGCATGGCGATGGCGAGCAAGCGGCCGATCGCCGCGCCGGCCTCATCGAAGCTGACGTGCAGAATGACTGGGCGGCGCTGCGGGGGTGTCGTGGCCGAAGTGCCGGGGATCATTTCGGTAACCCGTTTTCGTCGTAGAGCAATTCGGCATGGTCAACATAGGGACGCTTCACATGCGCCGCGGCGCGGTCGGCGATAGTCAGCAGCTCGGCGCTGCGCCCACGCCGGGATGGCCTCATGCCAGCCATGAACGCTTCGTCCATCGGCGGATTGTCGGGTAGTTCATCGGTCATAGGGCCTCCATATCGGCGGCAAGCCATCTGCCTACAGATCGAGCTGCGAATGGGAGCCGAGACGGGCGAGGATCAGCCGGTCATCGTCAATGAGCCGGTAGATCAACACCAGGTCGGGCTTTACATGGCAGTCCCGATAGTCCTTCCAGTTGCCGGTCAAGGCATGATCCCGGTGCCGCGCTTCCAGCGGCGCATCCGTAGCCAGCGCCTCGATAATCCGCCGCAAATCGGTATCCAGCACATTGCGGCGCGGCCCTTTCGCCTCGCGCTTGAAGTCCCGGCGAAACGCCGTGGTGCGCTCAATCGTCCGCATGAAGATCGGCGAACAGCGCATCCACGGACGCAAACCGCTCGAGGCCGCCGCGCTCGACCTCGGCGAAGGCGGCCAGCGTTTCCGCGTTGGGCTGGAACAGCGCCGCCGGAATCTCCTTGTCCTGCGCGATCCGGGTCATCAACACGCGCACCACGTCGCTGACCGTCAGGCCCGAAGCCCGAATAACCTGACTGGCCGCATCCTGAATGTCGCCAGGAACGCGAGCCTGCACCATACGGCTTGCCGCCATGATAAACTCCTGCATCTGAAATCTGTATTTCAGTGTAATACACTTTGGGTGAAATTGCTAGAGGTGAATCCGGTTGCTGCATCGCACCCTGACATTGAGAGGCGTCCTCGCCGGCTTCGAGCTTCGCCAACCAGGCATCGGCTTCCTCAAGCGTCAGATGCAGGCCCGTCTGCTGATATTCGTCCCACACCCGTATGGCGTCCTGGCGGAATGCCTCGCGCTTTTCCTCACGTTCGACATACTGTGCGATGGCTTCGCGCATGATCCAATGCGAGCTGCGTCGACGCACTTCGGCCAGGTGCTGGACGCGCCCCTTAAGGGCGTCATCGAGTATGATTGATGTTGGCGCCACCATAGCGCGACCTCCGTAGCACCAGGCATACCTTGCGCTAAGCTACCTTATCTGGGCTGCGCCGACCAATTCTAGCGTCGACCGCGACGGCGAGTTCGATGTGTCCGCGTCAGTCTGGCTATGTCCGCTGTCAGGCTTCGTCAGGATGTTAGGGCCGGGGATTTCGGATGCTTTTCGGACCACATTCCCAGAAGGCGAGCACGTTTGCGGAATTCGTGCCCACCGAGGGTGATAGCTTTGCGCCACTCTCCGCGCCCCTTCCCTAAGCTGCCGACGCCCGCCAACCCTCAAGGTGCAGCTCGCAAGGGCAGAGGCGTTCTGCGCCAGATCACATAGCCGAATATTTCGCGCCGGTGGGCGCGCAGCTTGGGCCAAGGCCATCTCGTCTCGTGCCACCAGGCAATTCCGTGGCGATGGTCGTGCGCCTCGAGCCAGTCGCGGATCGCGGCGGGCGGCTCCGGCAGCTCCTGACCAGATTTCTCTTCGATGCGGTAGGACAGGAAAAAGGCGAGCCAGATGGCTATGGCCGCAACAGGAGCCGCGGTCCAAAGCGGAACCTCTAGGATGAAGCCCAAATAGGGCGCGAGCGCGGTCGGCTCGAGCCATAGCATCCCATGAAACACGGCGATCGTTTCAGCGATCAGCATGAGCAGCATGCCGAGGTGCCGCACGAGCTGTCCGTGGTTGCCGGGCCGGCATCGGGCACGCTGATAGGCGATGATGGTGGCATCGATCTGGCGGGCGCCGTCGCCAGGATCGTCGGGATTGAGGTGAGCGGCGAGCGCCGCATAATCGGCGGACCGGTCCTGCACAGCGTTATCCTCCAGACAGAATGCCATGAACGGGCGATGAGAAAGCGGCAGGCGCCATCGGTCCGAGGCCGCTCTCTCGAAACGGAACGAGAGGGGCCGGTCACAAGCCGAACGCCTTCCGCACGAGCGGCGCGATCCGCGCCTCTTCCACGTCGTCCGGAGAGACGCACAGAACCGGGGCGATCTGCTGCATGCGGGGGTGGGTCACGGCTTTCGCGGCGAGATAGGTTTCATCGGTGGATCCCATTGCCTCGACGATGATCTCCCGCGTTTCGCCGGTGCTGCGCGAGCGCGCTTCCAACAGAAAATCCGGGCGGCATGATCCGATTGGCGTGAGCGTGTCGAACACGGGCTTTTCGAGGAGAAGGTCGAGCCCTGCGCGATCGAAGGACCAGCGCAGCCGCAGCAGGTCACGCAGCACCGCGCGCTCGAACTCGGAATCGACAGGGATGAAGCGCTTTCCCGAGTAGATCGGCTGGGCATAGCCGCGAAGCGGCGCATAGCCATGCGCTTCGGGATATTGGCCCGCCACGACGATCGTCAGATAGGGGCCCTTGATCGTGTTCCCGCGGATCGAGGGGGACTGGACGCGGTTCGCCAGCACGACAGGATCGCTCCCGGCGACAT
The DNA here is from genome assembly GCF_900167915.1 of Rhizorhabdus histidinilytica. Classification (GTDB taxonomy): domain Bacteria; phylum Pseudomonadota; class Alphaproteobacteria; order Sphingomonadales; family Sphingomonadaceae; genus Rhizorhabdus; species Rhizorhabdus histidinilytica. The sequence continues at coordinate 12,392 of NZ_FUYM01000018.1, forward strand.
GGATCGTCGAACCTTCGAACTTCTGCGTGAAGAGCGCGAGGAAGCCCTGGGGCGCATGCCCGGGCGGCCAGACTCGGGAGAGCTCGCGCAAGCGGGCATAGATGCGCTTGCTGTGGAGCGCCTGTGCATGCGTCCAGAGGGCACGGCCGAGCTCGATGCCCGGTGCGATTTCGACGCGCTGCGCCGCGATGGCCAGCGTCTTGAACTCGTCGCTGATCGAATGTTCCGGGTTCTCGTCGGAGAGGCAGAGCGTACGATTGAGACCGGAGAGGTTGATAAGACGCCAGAGCAATCGGGCGAGCCTTGGCACCGAGGCCTGGCGCGTTCTGTCGTCGCTGCTTTCCTCTTCGGGACGCTGCGCCAGCTTCTCGGGCGCCGGGCGCAGCACCTCGAAATAGCCGGTCGGCGGATCGGCCGGGCTCTCCTGCGTTCGCACTTCGCTCAGCCGGTTGGTGGCCTGATCGCGGAAGAACGGGCAGTCCGCCCTGTGTTCGGGACGGTTAACGCTGGTGAGACGGCGCAGATAGTAGGTTTCTGCTTCCGACAGGAACGCCGGCGTCAGGATCGGGGGCGGAGCGTCGGCCGACAAACAGTCGCAGGCGATCCACCTCTCGCCGATGCGCGCCTGCTGGACAAGCATGATCCCCGCTTCCTCGTCGGCGCGCGAACCCTGTCCGACATACCAGCGGACGAGAGCCTCTCGGACGGGCGCGGGAAGCGCAATTCTCCCTGCGCGGGTCCCGTCCGTATTGCGCGGGATCAGCCACATCGGCGCCTCCTGATCTTGATTTTTGAGGCTGACACTGCTCGGGCACGCGGATTGACAACCCGGCGGCCGCTGATCTTCCCTTGGCCTGTTTCGGTAGCAGGGAGGGTGCAATGAGGGCGTTGGGGATCGGTTTCGGCATTGTGGCGCTGGTCGTGTCGGGGGGCGCGGCAGCCCAGGGGAAAGAGGCCAAGCCCGCGCGCAGAGTGCAGCTCATCACGATGACCGCGCCCGGGCCGGAGAGCCGGCCGGATGCAGCCGCCGAACCCCCGAGCGTGCCCAACCCGGTGTCGACCGGTGCCCGTCCGCCGGACTTTCGGGTGCATGACCTCAGCCGCCGGTGGGTGGAATTCCAGATGGCGAACAGCTTCACGAACAGCGGCGTTGCGCTCGAGCAGGCAGCAAGCGGAAGCGCCGGGAGTGAAGGCTCGGCCGCCTCCGCCGAATGGTTGCCGCCGGCGCCTGCCATCCCCGTTCCTGCGTGGATGCGCGGCGGCGCGAGCTTCGATTTCGCGGCCAATCGCTTCGAGCCAGGCTGCGGCGTCCTTCCCTATCGGCCGACAGGATTCTTGAGGGCGGACGCTGAGAGCAGGCGCGCCAGCTATTATCAGCTGATGAGCGGGATCGCGTGCGAATACGGCATTCCGGTCGGGTTGTTCGATGCGATGATCATTCGCGAAAGCCGCTATCGCACCGATGCGCTGTCGCCCAAGAACGCCTTCGGCCTGACCCAGCTGATGCCCGGGACGGCTGCCTCGCTGGGAGTGAACCGCTATAGCGTCGAGGATAATCTGCGCGGCGGAGCGAGATATCTTCGCCAGCAACTCGACAGGTTCGGCCATTATCATCTGGCGCTTGCCGCATACAATGCCGGGCCTGGCCGCGTCCGTGGCGGGCTCGTGCCGCGCATCGCCGAGACGCAGGCCTATGTCGACAATGTCCTCATGAACTGGGCGCGCTTGAGCGGCGTCTACCGGCAAGCAACCGTGCTGCCGCGCCAGACCGCAAGCGTCTTCCCGCCTCGGTCGGTGCCGCCCGCGCGCGTCGCGAGCGTCTCGCTCTTCTAGGAGCGCGGCGGGGAAGGGCCCGGCGCCGAATCCGGTCGGGCTAGATCCGGAAGTCATCGCTCTCGGCCAGGCGTGCACGGCGGGCCAGCTTGGCGCTCACCTCGTCCAGCAGTTTCCGGACGACGGCTCGCCTGACCGGCACCGCCCATTCCGGGCGGACTTCCGAGCCATCGATGCCTTCGAGTTCTTCGAGCAGAACGATCAGGCCTTCCGGCATGTCGACGAATGCGTCGCAGATCATTGTGAAGAGCACGTCATGGCGCTCGATCAGGGGCTGCGGGATCGTCCCGCTTGCCTTGATGCGCACATAGGCCGCGACGATGTCGGTTCCGAGCGCGTGCAGGATGATCTGAAGCTCGTCCACAGTCATGGGCGACCGCTTCGTGGGGTCGCTGTGCAGCAGCAGTCCCAGGCGCGTCTTGCTGATGCCGGTGAGGGCGGCGAGCTTGCGTTGCGGGATGTCCTTTCGGTCCATCATGCACCGAATGAGCGGTACGAAATCGCGCAGGATCGTTTCGTCATCCGGCTCGAGCACGAACTATGATCCAGCTGTGGCGCGAGACGACATTAGCCCCCGAACCTCCCCGTTAGGGGACAAGGCAAACACGGTGAATCCCGCTTTGCAAGCGTCGTTGGAGCCAGAGTGAGCGCAATATTCCAGCGCAGATACCGCGATATAGCTCGCGAAGATCGGGCGATTTCCTAGTTTAGCCGCGTGCTCGTGCGCCCCGGTTCGCCCCCGTCAAGGCGCTGCTCAAGCGACAACCGGTCCAGTATCTGCGAGGTCTTGAGCTCGACGACATAGTCGAACAGCAGCGCCGAAAGCGCGTCGCCGATCGTCAGTGTGGTGTCGAGGCGGCGGCCGAGAGCCTGCCGCATTTCCTCAAGCGCCTGGGCATTCGCATCAGAGAGCGGAAGCCGGATTTTCACGTCGCCATGGGTCGGAATCGCCGCGAAATGCTCGCGCATCGTGCGCACTTCATGCCTGCCCGCGGCACCCGGTTCGGCGAGCCGCGCCGCGACCAGCGATACGAGCGTCTGATGCTCGTTCGTCTCATTGGAGAATAGGCGCAGGCACTCGGTGGTCAGCCGAAAGAGATATCCGGAGACATCGAGCACAAAGCCTTCGTGTTCGGCGGCCGTCGTCCCCACGTCGAGATGAATCCTTCTTCCTGAAAGGCAGCATGGCGCTGACTACTGCGACGGAGCCTGGAGTCTCGATGGTTAATATCTGCTGAGTCGTAGCCCCGAGTCTACCGGGACGCCACCAGCGCCGCAATTTCCGGGGCAAGTTGTCCCGCATTCCGGGCCAGTCTGCCCCGTAATCCGGGGCGCCATGCCCCGAATGAGCGGGCAGGCCGCCCGGCGTTCGGGGGCAGGGCCTCGATCGGCGAAAGATTCTTCCCCCGTCACCCCGGCTGCCCGTGACGACCCGGCCGCGGGTTGGTCAGCTTTCCCTGGGCGCGGTTCTCGTCGCGTCTCCAATTGAAGGGAACCCAACATGCAGTCAGTCCTGAAAGAGACCGGGCGCGCAGAGTTGGCGATCGTCGTGATCGCCGCCCTCCTGTTCGCCTCCTTCTGGTTCGCCGGTCCGGCATTCGCCGGCGCCGACACGACCTTCGACACGGCGCTCAACAAGTTCACCGATTTCCTCGAGGGCTCGGGCGGCAAGATCATCACGGTGCTTTCGCTCGCGGGCGGCATCGTCGCGCTCGCCTCCGGTCGCTTCTCCATGGGCCAGATCGCCATCCCGGTCGGTGTCGGCGTCGGCGCCGGCACGGGCATTCCCATCGTCACGTCGACGGTCACCGCGACGATCTGATCATTCCTGCGGTCGGGCGAAGTAGCAGCTTTGACCGACCCAAGGAGAGGGTGGTGCAATGGCGGCGGATAAGTACGTCATCCCGACTCATCTGGATGATCCCGAGCTGATCGGGCTGTGGACCCTGGATGAGTTCCTGGCGATGGTCATCCCCTTCGTCTGGGGGATTCTGTCTCAGCACATCCTCATCGGCATGTTGCTTTCGGGTGCGGGCTGGTGGGGTCTCAGAAAAGCGAAGGCAGGCCGGGCGACGTCATGGCTTCTCCATCTGGCCTACTGGTTTCTTCCGGCCGGCTTCACCGGTCTGAGAGCCACGCCACCCTCGTACCTTCGATTGATGGCGGGGTGATATGGAACTTTCCTACAGCCATTCGCACAGCCAGCGGGTCTTGCGGCAGCGGAATCTGCTCGCGATCGTCGCCGTCGGCCTCTGCGCACTGACGATCCTGCTGCTTATCTTCACGGTGTCGCGGGACCGCGAAATCGTGCTGCAGCCGATCCTGCGATCGCCGGTCACGGTAAGCTCCGCCGGGGTCAGCCGCGAATATCTCGAGATGATCACGCGCGACACGGTGGTGCTCACCCTCAATCGCAGCCCGCAGAACCTCGAATACTGGATGAACGCGGTGCTCGATATCACGGCGCCGGCCTCCCAGGGCAAGGTCAAGGCGGACCTGCTCAAGATCGTGAACGAACAGCGTGGATCTTCGATTTCGCAGTTCTTCACGATCGAAAAGATGGAGCTCGACACGAAGGGGCTGCGCTCGGAGGTGACGGGCAGTCTGCATACGATCGTCGGCAATCGGGTCATCTCGAACGAGCGGCGGACCTTTCGGTACGACTGGGAATATTCCGGCCTGTCCCTGAAGCTGATCGGCTTCGGCATGGTGACGGCCGAGCAGGGGAAGGATCAATGATGTCCGTCTATGTCGTCGGCAGTGCCGCTGCGGGCACCGCCTTCCTCTCGCGCGTCAACTGTCATCTGAGCCGTTGCACGGGCGCTGCGCTGATAGGCATTGCCGTTCTGCTGAGCGCGCAGCCCGCCTGGGCCGATCAGACCATCATGGCGGCGGACAGCAGCCAGGTCGACTGCCAGGCGTCCGCCAAGGACCTGACGCGTATCAGCCTGGTCGAAGACGAGTTCGCGTCGGTCTCCAAGATCTCCACCGGCAATCCGACCGATGACTTCTCGGTCGTCAACGAGCCGGTCCGCGGCGACATCTACCTGTCCGTTCCCGACGGATTTGCCCGCCCGGCGCTCTCCTTCTTCGCCACGAGCAAGCGCGGCTATGTCTACAAGTTCGTCTGCCGGATCGGCGGCGACCAGGCCGCCCAGGTCTTCGTCTCCAATCCGGCGATCGCAAACGAACGCGCAGCGGAGAACGGTCCGGCCGAGAGGCTCGGGACCCACGATGCCGCGGTCGAGCTGGTGCAGGCGATGTATTCGAATGCGGTCGCCGACGGCTACGAGATGCGCCAGCGCGCCTTGCGGCCGGTCTATGTTGGCACCCTCAAGGTGCAGATGATCGCGGAATATCGCGGTTCGGAGCTCAGCGGCAAGGTCCTGCGCATCGAGAACAAGGGTCCGTCAGAGGTCGAGCTGACCGAAGCGATGGTCGCTCCAGCGAGCGCCCTGGCCGTGTCGATCGCCGAGAGCAAGCTCGCTCCGGGCAAGGTCACCACCGCCTACCTCGTGTCCCAGAACGGAAGGTGAGGACATGGCATTATTCGATTTCCTGAATCGCAAGCGTCCCGCTCTTGATGGGGCTTCGGACGAGGGCGTATCTCCTGTCGCCAGCGATCTCACCGCGAACGAAGCCGTTCGCCGCAAGCAGCGCCTGCTGCTGGCCGGGGTGGCGGGCGCCGGCCTGATCCTCTCCTCGTTCTGGATCTTCAGCGGCGATGAGAAGGGCGACAAGCTCGCCGACGACGGCACGAGCGAGGTCACCGTTTCGACCAAGGACCTGGTGAACCGCAATCTCTCGCAGCAGGAGTGGATGGCGCTCTCGGAGAACCGCTTCCAGTCCACCGAAAATCAGTTGAAGTCGATCGACGGCCAGAACCGCCGGCTGGAGATGCTGACCGCCCAGGTGGAGGCGCTCAAGGGCCAGAACCAGGCAATGCAGGCCGACGGCCAGCGCGTGCTGTCGGCCTATCAAGCCGAGAACGAGCAGCTGCGGCGGCAGATCAATGCGCGCCCGGCCGCCACGCCGCCCGCGCCCGGCCCGGCGGCGCTCTACGGCCCGAACGGACCGCAGGCTTACCAGCGTCCCGACGGTGCCCCAGGCGCCGCGGCGCGCGGACCGGTGGGCACCGCAAGCGAGGTGAAGCTTGTCAGCTTCAACACGGCGGAGACGGGGAACGCCACGCGGGTCGCCAAAGGCAACACCACCTACACGGACAGCGTCAATTATTTGCCGCCGAACAGCTTCGCGAGGGCGAAGGTGATCGTCGGCGTCGACGCGAGCGCCGGCGTGAACAGCCAGACCGACCCGCTTCCGGTGGTGCTCCGCGTTACGGGGCCCGCGCGTTCGGTCTATCAGAACGGCCGGCTGCTTACGACCAAGATCGAAGGCTGTCTCATCAACGGCGCGGCGCGCGGCGATCTTTCGAGCGAGAAAGTCTACGTCAAGCTGCAAAAGATGACCTGCCCGCAGCCGGGCGGCCGCTACGCCGTGTCGGAGGTGAAGGGATTCATTGCCTTCGGCGGCAAGACCGGCGTGCGGGGAAGGGTGGTGTCCCGCGAGGGCTCGCTCGTCACCCAGGCGTTCCTGGCCGGGCTCGCCGGCGGCTTCGGCCGCGGCTTCTCCGCGAATGCCAACAGCGTGTTCCAGGGAACGAACATCACCACGAACGGGCAGCGCGACAAGCTTTCGACGGGCGAAATCCTCGAAGGCGGCTTTGGCGAAGGCGTCGCGCAGTCGGGCGACATGGTGTCGAAATATCTGATCGAGCGCGCCGAGCAATATCAGCCGGTGATCGAAATGCCGACCGGGATCGATGTCGAAATTGTTTTCTTGGAGGGTGTCTATGTCCGCAATTGATCGTGTCCGCTCGCTCACTCGGCGATCGCGCCTTCTGGTTGCGACCGGCGCGGCCCTGAGCGTCGCGGGCATCGCGCTGGCCGCAGATGTGGGCAGCGCCGAAAGCCAGGTGCAGGCGCTCCTGAAGGCGCGGTTACCCAAGACTGCCGTGAGTGCGATCGACTGCGGCAAAATTGCGGGCCTGTGCGAGATCACCGCGGGCGAGAACCTATTCTATGTCGACACCAGCGCCCGCTATCTGGTGATCGGGCGCGTCTATGACATGCAGACCCGTCAGGACATAACGGCGGCGCGCCTGCTCGAGATGAACCCCGACATGCTGGTCGGCTCCTCCGCGCGGGCAAACGCGCTTGCCGCCGGCGGCGAGGAGGAGGCGGGCCAGCAGCTGGCGGCAGCACCTGCACGGCTCGAGCGGCCGGCAAGTCCCGCCAAGGCGCGAACGCTTTCGCTCTCGAGCCTGCCGAAGGATGGCGCGATCGTCTGGGGGAATCCGGCGGGCCCGACCGTCACGGTCTTTTCGGATTTTCGCTGCGGCTATTGCCGGGCGCTGACTGGCGTTCTCAAGGACATGAACGTGCGCGTGGTCGAGCGGCCGATCTCGGTGCTGGGAAGCCGGGATCTCGCCGACCGGGTTTACTGCGCCAAGAACCGCGAGGCTGCGCTCCATGCCGCCTATGCCGGGCAGCCGATAAAGGGCGAGGCTTCGTGCAACACGGCCGGCCTCGATGCGAACGAGGCCTTCGCGCAGCGGAACGGCCTCAATGGCACTCCCGTCATCGTGCGTAGCGATGGCGCGATGATCGAAGGATATCGCCCCCGGGCTTTCCTTGAAGCATGGCTTCGGGAGGCGCGGTCATGAGAAACGCTGCGTTGCATAGCCCCTGGCGCCGTCTCGGCGCGCCGCTGCTGCTTTCGACCGCTCTTGCGCTTGGAGGTTGCGCAGCGCTCGGCGGAAATGTGCGCGGCGACTTTTCCTGCGCTGCTCCTGATGGCGTCTGCGCGCCGAGCGCAACGATCGATGACCGCGCGCTTGCCATGATTACGGCAGATGCAGCTGAAGGGGTCGCGCTTCCGGCTGACGCTGCCCCGCGTTCCACCAGGGATCGGAGCCGTCTTGGCTCATCGAGGCGGACCGCCGCCACTGTCCCCGCCGATCCAGCCCGGACGCGCGAGAAGGTGCTCAGGATCGTCTTCCAGCCCTACATCGACGAGCGCGGCCGCCTGCATGAGAAAAGCGCCATACATGCGGTCGTCGCGAGCGGTGAATGGCAGCAGAGCCTTGCGCAGACCGTCCCATCCAATGCGCGTCTGGACTACGCGCTAGGGGTCCCGGAGAGTCTGGCCGATGCCGTCGACCGCGTCGACCCGCCGGGTGGGTCGCCTGGTGTTGGGGATCCTGCTGCGCCGGATCCCGATGCCGTCGCTGCCGCGCGTGCGAGGAGAGGCGACCCGCTCGAGACAATCAAGGCGGATGTCGCCGCGCGGCTCGCGCAAAAGCAAAAAAGCCCAGCAGCCGCAGCCCCCGCGGATGGTGTTGCCCACGCACCATCCGTAACCGCCTCGCCGGCGCCCTTGTCCCCCTCTGGGGCGCCGGCGGGCGGCCATGCGAGGGAGCCGGCGGCTTCTGCGGCGCCGCCGACGACGATCTCTGCGGCGGGCGAAAAGGCCGTCGAACGGGTGAAAAGCGATCCCGCCTATCGGCAGATTGCCGGGTCCGCTGCGAAGGATGCGCGTGATGCCGCCGCTGATGGCACTCCCGTCGCCTCGAAGCCGAACCTATCTGCGCCGACCGTTCGCGCCGCGGACTTCCCCGCCTCAGTGCCGGAGGATCATTGAGATGGCGGGGAAGGGCGGCTTCTTCGAGAGCCTTCTTTCAGGGATCCTCGGCGACAGCCAGCGTCCCGATGCGGATCGGCCGGAGCTTGGCGTGCCCATGCTGGCCGACTGGCTCCCTTATCGCAGCTTCGACGCAAAGACGGGCGTGTTCTACAACAGCGCGTCGCGGGGCTTTGTGATCGAGGCAGCTCCCTTGATCGGTGCAGACGAACGGACAGGGGAGATCCTCACCCAGTTCCTTTCCGAAGCGATCCCCGCGCCGGGATGCCTGCAATTCCACCAGTGGATGAGTCCGCGCGTGTCCGAGCGTCTCTCGCGCTGGTATCTTCCGCGCTACTCGGCTCGCGGCGTCTACGAGCGCATGGCGAAGCACCGCATCGACTTCCTGACCGACGGGGTGTGGCGCTCGCTCTCCGCGGATGCGCCATTCTCGCTGCGGAACCACCGTGTGGCGATCTCCTACTCGACCCCGGAATCCTCGAGCGTGTCTGTCGAGGAAATCGTGGCGGTGATGGACGGTCTGATCTCGGCCCTCGCATCGATCAATGTGCCGGCCCGCAAGATGGATCCGACCGACCTCATCGGGTGGATCGACGACATAACCTCGCCGACCACTGCGGCGGGGGAGGACGTCGTCAACTACAATCCGCTCGATCCGATTGCGGACCAGGCGGTGCGCCGGGATGTGGAGCTTCACATCGAGCCCGATCGCATGCTGCTCAGAACCGAGCGATTTCGGCCAACCGGGGCGACGGTGGACGAGGCGCCCGAGATCGGTGAGATTCTGCCGGACGTCTTCGACGTTCGCTCATTCTCGGTCCGGAACCTGCCGAGCCGCTGGGCGCCGTGGGATGTCGCCCGGCTCATTGGCGACATGTTCACCGACAAGCTCAGGATGCCATGTCCGGTCGCGACAAATCTGTGCGTCGAGTTCCCCGATCCGCTGGCATCGTCGAACAAGGCGAGCTTCAAGTTCATGCGCACCACGAGCCTTGCGGACTCCAAGTCGGCGCGCTTCCTGCCGCAGCTGCGCGAGCAAAGCCAGGAATGGCGTTACGTCAACGACGAGCTGCGCCAGGGGCGCAAGCTGGTGCGTGTCTTCTTCAGCGTGACCTCCTTCTCGCCGAAGGGCAGGGGGGACGCCAACGAACGCGTGCTCAAATCGGTTTATCGCGCAGCGGGCTGGGACCTGCTCGACGATCGGTACCTGCAGGTGATGGGCCTTTTGTGCGCCATGCCCATGACAATGGCGAACGGGCTTGCACGCGACCTCGAGCGCATGAAGCGGATGCGCACATTGCTCACGACAACGGCGGCGAACCTGGCCCCGATCCAGGGCGAGTATCTCGGCGGCCAGGTGCCGCATCTCATGCTCATCGGTCGGCGTGGACAACCCTTCTTCTGGAGTCCGTTCGAGAATGCGGCGGGCAACCACAATGTCGCCGTCTTCGGCAAATCGGGGTCGGGCAAATCCGTGACGCTGCAGGAGCTCTGTGCCTCCCTTTGCGGTGCCGGCGCGCGCGTCGTCGTGATCGACGACGGTCGCTCCTTCGAGCACTCCGCCAAGCTCCAGGGCGGCGCGTTCGTCGAATTTACGATGTCGTCCGGCTTCTGCCTCAACCCCTTCAGCATGATCGATGAGGAGCTGGCCCGCAGCGACGAGGATTACCTGCTCGACTGCATGGCGATGCTCAAAGCCATCGTGAACCAGATGTCGCGCCACATCGACCGGCTGAACGATACCGAGCGTGGCCTCATCGACGGGGCCGTTAACAGCGTCTGGAGCGAAAAGGGACGCCAGGGCTCGATCGACGACGTGATCGCTGCGCTCGAAGCCACCGGAAATGGCCTTGCCATGGATCTTGGCATCGCCATGCGCCCCTTTTCGTCGGCAGGGACGTACGGGCGATTTTTCCAGGGCGAGGTATCGTTCGAACTGTCGGCGCAGCTCACGGTGTTCGAGCTCTCCGACCTTTCATCCCGCGAGGAACTGCGCAGCGTCGTGCTGACCGCGATCATGTTCATGTCGCAGCAGATGATGCGCAAAGTCGATCGTTCGGTCCCGAAGGCGCTGCTTCTGGATGAAGCGTGGCAGATGCTGCGCGGCGGTGCGATGGCCGATTTCATCGAGACCTATGCTCGCACCTGCCGGAAATATGGCGCGGCGCTGGTGACGGCGACGCAGTCCCTGAACGATTACTATAAGTCGGCCGGGTCCGTCGCGGCGCTGGAGAACTCCGACTGGTTCGTCATTCTCCAGCAGAAGCCCGAGACAATCGCGGACTTCAAGAAGCACGACCGCTTTGAGATGGACGACTATACCGACGCGCTGCTGCGGTCCTTGAAGATCAACGGCCGCGAATATTCCGACATCCTTATCAAGGGCCCCGAGACCCTGGCCGTCGGCAGGCTGGTGCTCGATCCGTTCTCGGCCACCGTCTATTCGTCGAGCCCGGCTATCTACGCGGCGATCGAGGCGCTGGTCGCGCGAGGGCTAAGCATGGATGAGGCGATCGAACGGGTCGCCTTCCCCGGCAATCCGGAAAAGTGGGCGTCGCACGAGCAAGTCGACGTTGCCGAGGCGGCGGAGTAGGCCATGGATGCCGCAGCGCACAGGAGGAATGGCGCGGACATCGCGGTCGGGCGACAGCCCGCCCTGCGGAGCTTGCTCCATTTCTATCTGCACTTGATCGGCTTCACGGCATCGACGCTCTTGCTGACCTGGGGGCTGTTCGCGCTCTTCTTCGTGGCGCTCGGGGGTTTCTCGCTCGATGGGCTCATGCACCAGCTCAACAATTTGACGGCCCGCTACGTCGCCGCGTCTCCTGACCGCATCGCGTCATTCAAGAACATCTTCATCGCCGCACATCTCCTGATTGCCGCCGGACTGATCGTTCTGCGCCGCGAGAAGATCGTGCCTGCGGCCCTGCCCGAAGGAAAAGCTGATCATGGCTGAACAGACCGAGCTCGACCTGCCGTCCCCTGCGCCCCAACCGGCGGCCGCAGCGAAGCGCGCAATTTTCGCGGGCTTCTCGTCCGTTCAGATCGTCGCGGGCCTTCTGGTCATTGGTGTCCTGATATGGGGGATGTGGGTCACAAAGGCGCTGATCACGCCCAAGCAGGAGCGGATCGTTTCCGCGCGGCTGTCCTCGATCGTCGGCGAGTATGTCCAGGCACAAGCGCGCTCCACCTCTCCGCCGGCGCAAGTCGAGGCGGAGATGCGCAAGTTCATGGCATCGCTGGACAAGGAGCTCGAGCGGCGAAGCTCGGGCGGTGAGATCGTGCTCGTCGGGGAAGCCGTTCTCACGAAGAATGTCCCCGACATCACCGACAAGCTGAAGGAGGCGGTCTATGCATCCGGCGTTGCTCGGCCGAAGCAAGCATCGGCTCTGGAGCTTCAGCAGCTCGAGCAGCAGGCCATGCTCGCGGCACAGCCGCAGCAGCCCATGACGGCGCAGCCCGCGGCGCCGGTCGGATACCCGGATCCCATGGCACCGGCGCCTATGATGCCCGGGGCGCCGGCCGCGTCAGCGCCCCAGTACGAGCCGCCGGCTGCCACCGTTTCAACCTTTGGAGGTCCCGATGGCAGCGGCGGTCAATGACGCGGCGAAGCGGGGCTGGCGACCGAACCCGAAGCTTTGGCTTCTGCTTGGCGCCTTCGTCGGCGGAAGCGTTGCCCTGACAGGGCTGGCAGATTGGAGCGACGACCACCTTTTCCTCGTCAATACGACGGACTCCCTGCCGAACTGGGCCTTCCTCATCGAGCGGGGCCGCCTGCCTGCCAAGGGAGAGTTCATATTTTTCGATCCGCCGGCGAGCGCGCTGTTGCGCCGCCATTTTGGCGCCAGGCCAAGGATGTTTGGAAAGAAGGTCTATGCTGTCGCGGGAGACGTGATCGCGCATGACGGCATGACGGTAACGATCAACGGCGTTCCGACTGTTCGCATGAAGCCCTTCACCAAGGCGGGCGAACGCCTTGTGCCCGGTGCGACGGGGGTCGTGCCCCCAGGCTGCTATTTCGCGGCGACGCCGCACAAGGACGGCTTCGACAGTCGCTATGCCGAGATCGGCTTTGTTTGCGGCCGGCAAGTCATCGGAACCGGGGAGCCGATCCTGTGAAAGCTGTTCTGACAAGCGGTGCCGGCATCGCTTCATTCGCGGCGGCCATGCTCCTCATCGGCCCTATCCCTGGCGAAGCCAGGGATTATGGCCATGTCGGCCAGGTCTTTCCCATCATCGAGCCGGATCTGCTGGCGACGATCGAGGCGCGGCTGCGGCGGGCGGAGGGCAGCGGCGAGCTTGCCCGCATGAACGAGCAGTTTGCCAGAAGGGTCGAACAGAGAGTTCGCCGGCCCAAGCCTGTCGACGGGATCACTCCGGCGCGCATGGCGCGAAGCTGGGATTATGATCCGACCATCGCGATCGAGCGCGACATTCGGGACCAGAAGGGTAATCTGATTGCGGGTGCCGGTCATCGCATCAATCCGCTCGATTTCGTCGAGATAAAGCAGGACCTCGTCTTCGTCGACGGCGACGATGCGACGCAACTCGCGTGGGCGACCTCGCGCTATACGGATCTCAAGGCCAAGATCATCTTCGTCAACGGTTCGCCGATCGATGCGATGACGGCGAAGAAGCGGCGCTTCTATTTCGACCAGGAAGGCAAGCTCACTGCAACGTTCGGGATCGAGCATACGCCTGCGGTGGTCAGCCAAAACGGCAGGACGATGCGCGTTTCCGAGATCGTGCTGAAGCCAGGGAAGTCCGGCTGATGGCGCTGTGGCTCGACATGCTCCGAACGCCGATGGCGGCGCCCGAGACGGCGAGGCTAAGGACCATGCGCCTGTCCTGGCTCGCTCTCTGCGTCACCCTGGCCGGCGCAGTGACTCTTCTCGACCAGCTGCGCGGTCGCATCGGCCGAGCCGCGCCCTGTTTGATCGCCGTGCTGCTCGCCACAGCGCTCGTGGTCACGGTCCTTTACCTTCGGGCGAAGCGGCGCGCCGACGCGGCGTATCTCGATCAACTGGCGGAGAGAGAATGATGCGCGGACTTCGACCGATTTTCGGCACGTTTCTCGTCGTCCTGTTCGCCATCATGCTGGCGCCACGCGCCGAGGCTGCCGGTCCCACCTGCAATGGGAAGTTCGTCAACCCGATTACCGACGTCTGCTGGTCATGCCTGTTTCCGCTGTCGGTGGGCGGATTGAAGATCTGGCCGAGCGGCCGACCCGACACGAAGAACCCGGCGTCTCCCATATGCGCCTGTGCAGATCCTCTACCGCGCATCGGCATTTCCGTGGGCTTCTGGGAGCCTGCCCGCCTGGCGGACGTCACCATGAAGCCCTGGTGTTTTCCCAATCTTGGCGGAGTGCGCATCGCTCCGGGCTTCGATATCGGTCAGGGCTATCTGGCCGGCCCTTCGATGGTCGGCGGCAGGTCGCAGAGCACGGCCAAATGGCATGTGCATTGGTATGTCTATCCGCTGCTCTACTGGATGGAGATCCTTACGGATTTCGTCTGCTTCGAGCAGGCGAGCTTCGACATCGCCTATATGACCGAGGTCGATCCGCTCTGGCAGGATGACTCGCTTGCGGCGCTCATCAACCCCGAAGCGATCATTTTCGCAAATCCGCTCGCCAAGGCAGCCTGTGCGGGCGACTGCGTCGCCGGCACGGTGAACCTGCCGCTCGACCAGCTATTCTGGTGCGCAGGTTGTCAGGGGTCCATGTATCCCCTGAACGGGAACATCCCGGCGTCGATCGGCCATGTCCAGTCCTCGCGGCTCGCATTGTCGCGCTTTGCCTACAAGATGCACCGGCAGGCGCTCGCCTGGGGCACGATGGGCTCGGAAGGGCTGTGCAAGAAGTACCTCATGCCAGTCATGCGCAAACAGCAGTACCGGTTTCAGATGACCAATCCGATTCCGACGGTGAGCGGGCGCTTCGCCTGCTCGGCGATCGGAGCTTCGACAATGCCGCCGGATGCCGGTCGTGCCTATCCCGCGGGGGGCGAGGACATGGGCTATCTGGTCTGGCGCAAGCGCAACTGCTGCGTGCTGTGAAGGAGGGAGCGATGCGACTTCTCATCTTGGGCGCCGTTGGCCTCGTCGCAGCCGCCAGCATGACCGCTCTCCTGGCCCAGACCGTCGATGGCATCGATGTTCAGGCCATCAAGAAGCGATCGGCGGACCTTCAGGCGGATGCCGAGGCGTTCGTCGATCAGATCAAGGACCGCGGTGACGCGTTTCGGGAAGAGGCGGTTACCGTTCGTGACAGCGGCATGGAAAACATGCGGCGCGTCGCGGCGACGGATCTGCCGAAAGGACCTGCAGGGGCTGTCGACTTCGATGAAATCGTGCAGGGTGCTGCGACGAACGCCAAAGTCGGCGGCGGGGAGGCGCCGCAGCTCATCGCGTTCGCCAGCCTCTCGATGCCCCCCAAGGCGCTTCGCCAGCTTATCGAGGACACGGCGAGGGCAGGGGGCGTCGTCGTTTTCCGCGGCTTTCCGAACAATTCGATGAAGGAGTTCTCGCAGGCTCTGGGCAAGATCGTCGACCGGGAGGACGATTTCGCCAACATCGGCATCGACCCGAGACTGTTCCGCGCCTTCGACGTACAGGCGGTGCCGACCTACGTCGCGGTCTCATCGGATTTCGACCTTTGCGCCGGCTTTTCATGCCGAACCAAGGTCCCGCCTCACGACCGGATGATCGGCAATGTGACCGTCGAATATGCGCTGTCGTCGTTCGCCGAGGGCAACGGTCCGGGCGCGCGCGTGGCGGCGGTGGGTCTCTCCAATCTAAGGAGAGCGTTGCCGTGAGCGTCCGCTTCTCGCTGATGCTGCTTATCGCGGGTCTTGCCGCCGCCTCCCCCGCTTCTGCCCAGATGTCGGTCGAGGAGGCCCGCCAGGAAGGGCGCTCGCTCGCCAATGAGAAACGGCAGGATACGACGCTGGTGCCGACCGACAATGCCCGCGCGGAAGCGGTGCCGGGCTATGGCGGCACGGCGCTGCCGCAAGGCGCCTATTTCGACGATCCGGAAAGAATGGAAGCGGAAGCCGCGGCGACAAAGGCGTCGAACGAGCAGTATCGCATCACCACGGACGCGGACCGGACACGGCCGACGTTCAGCAATTCCGAGATCCTCGAGACAACCGCTCGCGCCACGACCGTCGAGAATGATCCATCGGCCTACCTCGCCGGGGAGAGCATGGGGGGCAGCTCCGGCTCGTGCGTCCCGCTCCCGCCGGGCTCAGGATCTGAGGGCTATTACGAGGCGACCTGCAACAGCGGCACCAAGGTCGAGGACAGGCCCGAGACCTGCACCATCCGCATGGTGCCCGAGGTGCAAACCGTCGATAGCTACAAATACTATGTGGTGCCCGACAGCGCATATGGAACCCCGTTCGCGCGCTATGCCGCCATTGCCCCTCATATTTCCTCAGGAGTCTGCAAGCCGACAGGCGTTCGGAAACAGGCCTGCGCTGCCCATCGCGACTATGGCTGGCCCTGGCCTGACAACAAATATTGCGATGATTATTATGCGACGGAATATGAATGCACGGCGGATTTGCCGGTCGCGCTCAGCGTCAGCCCGCTCACCGGGGCGTCGTGGCATGCAAAGGGCAGCACGAGCACTGTCGTAACAAGAAGGGTCGACAGCTGCGGCAGTCTTGCCGGCGATGAGATGTGTTCGTTGCAGCCTGGCGGGGATGTTTGCACGGAAGGACCTGAAACGCGGATCATCGACGGCGTTCCGGTGACGCAAGCCTGCTGGGCGTGGAAACGCGACTATGTGTGTCATCGCTTCACGCCGGCAAACGATTGCGGCGATCTAGAAGCGAACGGAAGCTGCTCCTTTCTGCGCACCGAATGCCTCGACGAGGAGCGGGATGGCGCCTGCAAGGTTGAGGAGCGGGTCTACCGCTGCCCGACACCCGGCAGCGCGGTGACCGATGCACCGCAATATATCTGCGGAGACGACGTCTATTGCATCAATGGCGACTGCGAGCCGATCGTGCGCGAGGCGTCGACCGAGTTCAAGGATGCGCTGGTCGCTCTTCACTCCATCGACCAGGCCGGCAAGGAGTTCGACGAGAACAACTTCACGGTTTTCCAGGGCACGCGAGAGACCTGCCACAAGCCGGTATTCGGGCTGATCAACTGCTGTGCCGGCAAGGTGTCCGGCTTGTTGAGCGTGGGCGCGGGCGCAGCCGCGCTTGCCGGCGGCCCAGGCGCGATCGCGGCCCTCGCCACGCCGTTCCTCGCGCTCTTCGCATGCTCTCAGGACGAGATGAAGCTCGACATCAAGGATCGTATGGGCTTCTGCCACAAGGTCGGCACTTACTGTTCGTCGAGCTTTCTCGGAATCTGCAAGACCCGGCGAACGGCCTATTGCTGCTTTGAAAGCAAGCTCAGCCGCATCCTGCAGGAGCAGGGACGAATTCAGCTCAGCAAGCCCTGGGGCGCTCCCAAGAAGGAGCAGTGCCTTGGCTTTACGATCGAGGAATTCGCCAGGCTCGACCTTTCCCTCATGGATTTCACCGAGGTCTATGCCGAGTTCGTCGATGCCGCGCGGCTTCCGGACGAAGTCGAGACGATGACCCAGATCCAGCTGAAAATTCAGGGGTACTATGACCTGCACGGCAAATAGCATGGTCAAGGACGCGATGCGCAGCGTTTCGGTGGAATCGACCGGCGCGGCGCCTACGGACGTCTCCGCCGCGGCCGACCTTTCCCGTTCCCTCCCGCGCATGAGGCTCGTGGGTGAGAGCATCTATCAGAAAGGAAGTTTGTCCATGCATCCAATCATGGCGGCGCCGCTTCTGGCGCTTTCGCTCGCTGGCCTGGCTGTTCCCGCGGCGGCCCAGCCGCGCGATGGAGCGTCGGATGGCGTCGAGCGGGCCGATGCCGGCGATGACTTTTACTGTGCAGAACGCAGGCTCGGTCAATGGTTCTATTGCAGCAAGCCGCGAGCGACGGAGCCGGAGAAGCAAGCCGTCCCGGTCCCGTCGAGCGCGGTCGAGCGCATGTCCGCCATCACCCGCCAGCTCGACGAGCTCAAGGCACGGGCGATCCTCGATCCGACCGAGGAAAATGTCATCGCTTACGTCCGATTTCAGCGCGAGCAGCTCGACCGTGCTTCGACCTTCTCAGACACCTGGCAGCGCGCGCTGTGGCAGAACCCCGATCTCGACTACACGCTGCAGCGGCCTGTTTCGACGGTGGGCAAGCGAGCCTGGCTCGATAACCGGCGCGCCGATCGCGATGCGGTTATGGCGAACCTTAGCCAACGCTACGGGCTCTTCTACTTTTATGCGCAGAGCTGCGGCGCATGCGACCTGTTTTCACCGATCCTGCGATCGGTGGCCGACAGTCACGGCATGGCGGTGATGGCGGTTTCGATGGACGGCGGGCCGAGCCGCGATTTTCCAAATTATGTCGTCGATGCGGGCCAGCGCGCGCGCATGGGCGTCCCGGGTAACGAGACGCCGGCGCTCGTACTGTTCGACACCGTCACCAAACGCACGATTCCGGTGGGATATGGGATTCTCAGCGCCGACGAGATCATGGATCGCATTTTCGCGCTGACGAACACCAAGGTGGGGAGCGACTTCTGATGGAACAGGTTCGCCGTCGCGGCTTGATCGGCCGTGTGCTTCGCTCGTCCGCTGCCTGGGCGGGAATATTGGCTATGGCCAATCTCGCGTGCACCGGGACCGCCCGGGCCGACGTCGCCTCCGAGATGAACAGCTTCTTTTCGGACGTGGGCGGCGCGGCGAACGTCACCGGCCCATCGGCGTTTCAGGGTCAATCGGCGGGCTATTACTCGCTGGGTAATGTCTGGACCCGCTTCCCGCAGAAAAGCGTCCAGCCGTTCAATCTTCAGCTTCCGAGCGCGCGTGCGGGATGTGGAGGTATCGACCTCTTCAGTGGGAGCTTCTCCTTCATCAATGCCAGCGAGATCATCGCGATGCTGAAGGCGACCGCCAACAATGCGCTCGGCTTTGCCTTCAAGCTCGCCATCGATTCTGTTTCGCCGGAGATCGGCAAGGTGATGGACGAGTTCAGCCAGAAGGCGCAGCTCCTCAATCAGATGAACATCTCGAGCTGCGAGACGGCGCAGGCGCTGGTCGGCGGAATCTGGCCGCAGATGGAGACCACGCGCGCGACGATCTGCGAAGCCGTCGGCAACAGCCAGGGCGTATTCTCGGACTGGGCGGCAGCCCGCCAGGGTTGCAACAACGGCAACAGGCGGGATTCGACCATCGCGGGAAACACAGACGCGTCGATGAAAGACCAGCTGGTCGGAGAACCGCATAACTACACATGGGAGGCCCTTAAGAAATCGGCGAAGTTCGGCGCATTCGACAAGACATTCTCCGAATATATCATGACGCTGGTGGGAACGGTCGTGACCACGCCGTCGACCGATCCGAGCGTGGGCGGGAAGGTCGTGATGTTCGGACCTGCCGAAGAAGCGGTCGTCACTGCGTTGCTCGATGGCACGGCCGACGCGCCGCCCGTCAAGATACTGAAGTGCAACGACGAGAATTGCTACGATGTGGGGGAGCAGACGCTCTCCGTCCCCGCTTCGTCCGCGCTGCGGCCGCGGATCGCCACGATGATCAGGTCGATGAGCGACAAGATCCGCTCCGATACTCCGCTGGACGCCGCCGAGAAGCAGCTCCTCAACCTCGCCACGGTTCCGATCTATAAGATCCTGGGAGTTCAGGCCTATGCGCATTATGCGTTGACGGAAGGCGAGATCGAGACGCTGTCCGAGATCGTCGCCGTCGACCTGCTTTCGGCGATGCTCGACAATATGCTCGACCGGGTCGAGCAGGCGAAGGTTCATTATCAGACCTTCGATCAAGAGACCGCGACGCAGTGGAAACAGCAAATCGCGTCTACCCGGGCGAAATTCAGCCAACGGGACGTCCGGCTGAACAACAAGCTCCAGGTGACGATGCAGATCATCAACCGAAGCATTATGCTGGAATCGACGCTCCAGAATTCCATGACGCCCGGTATGGCGGCCGCGCTGAACTTTTCGCGCGGCCTCAACGCACAGGGTCTGAACTAGGCGCGGGGGCAGACCGATGCTTGAGGTCTTCACGGTTGGTGGCGGCGAGTATCTCGTAAACATCTTCAACGCAGTCGCGGCGTGGTCGGGAGGCGGTGGCTATCGCTCGCTCATCCGCGTCGTCATGGTCATGGGCCTCATCTATTCGCTGCTCGTGGTGGCCTTCACGCTCAACTATAAGGCGTGGCTGAACTGGTTCCTGCAAGCGACGGCCATTTATCTTTGCCTGATGGTCCCGACGGTGGACATCAAGGTAACGGATCGCATCAACCCGGGCCTGACGCCATCGACGGTCGACAATGTACCGATGGGATTGGGGGTGCTTGCGAGCTTCACGACACAGGTGGGCGATTGGCTGACGCGGACGGCCGAGACCGTCTTCGTCATGCCGAGCGAGCTCAACTACTCGACGAACGGCATGGTGTATGGCGCGCGACTGTTCGATGCGACGCGCAACTTCATCATTCGCGATGCGGAGTTCTCGACCAACCTCGAAAACCATTTCAAGAACTGCCTGTTCGGCGATGTGATGCTTTATCAGAAGTCGCTGACCAATCTTGCGAAGGCGCCCGATCTCTGGGCTGCGGTCGGGCCGGGCTCGGAAGCCCGATCGCAGCAATGGCTTGAGCGACAAGGTGACGGAACGGTTAACAGCTTCATCATCACTTGCCGGCAGGCGTACCAGGCGCTCGACGCGCAATGGGGTCCAATGATCGAGGCCAACGCGCCTCTTTGGGGCAAGGAGGTCTATCCCAAGCTCAGCAACGCTCTGGCGGCGGACAAGCTCAAACACGACGTTCCCATCGTCAGTGCGGCCTTCACGGGCACGAGCAACAACTTTGCTGAGGTGATGCGCCAGAACACAGCAATCAATGCTTTCATGCAGGCCCGAAATTCGATGTCCGGCGGGACGGGCGCCGCAGAGATCGACACCTTCGCGCAGACCCGTGCCGACATTCAGGCGCGCAACACCTATAATTCGATCGCTCAGCAGGCGATGGCATGGGTTCCGATTTTGAACATCGTGCTGACGGTGGTCTTCTTCGCCATGTTCCCGGTCGTTTTCCCGCTCTTCCTGATGCCTCAGACGGGCGTCTCGACGCTGAAGGGCTATGTGACAGGGTTCTTCTATCTCGCCGCATGGGGGCCGCTTTACGTCATCCTTCACATGATCTGCATGACGCGGGCGACGTCGGCAGCGACAGGCGTCGCGGAAGGCGGCGTTACGCTCGCAAGCTATGCGGGGATCGGGGCGGTGAATGGCGAGACCGCCACGATCGCTGGCTTCATGCTTATGAGCGTGCCCTTTCTCGCGGCAGGCCTCGCGCGCGGCGCGATGTCGATTGCCGGGCATTCCATGTCCATGCTCGCGCCGGCGCAGAACGCTGCGGAAGCGGCGGCGCTGGAACAGACGACCGGCAACTATTCGTATGGCAACGTGAGCTGGGCGAATGCCACGTCGAACATGCGGCAGGCCGATCAATGGTCGACGGCGCCCACCTATATGGGCGGCGGCGCCAGCTTCGGGTGGCGTCAGGACAATGGCGCCATGGTGACGGGGTTCGGCAACGGCCAGGAGGTATATGATACATCCGCGGCCATCTCGCGCCTTGGGTTCACGCCGACGATGACATCGGGATCGGTCGCTGAATGGCGCGAAATGGCCAGCGAGGCGCATCGCCAGGCGCGTGCCTATGAGAATGCCGCCAACGAGATTCTGACCGCGACCCATGCGAACCGCAGCACGTTCGGAAGCTCAACCGAGCATACGCGGGGTTGGGAATCGAGCAGCGGCAATCAGGCGAATGCCTCTGTAGAGCAGTTCGATCGGCGCACGGGCAGCAGTACCCAGGGCCTGGAAGAGCGATCGACGATTTCGCAAAGCGAGCGCGTTTCGGGGCGGCACGATCGCCAAGCGCAGATATCCGATCAGATCGGTGGAGCACTTTCGGCCGGCCTTGGCGGCCGCCGCGGTGGCGGCAACGGAGGCTCGGGTGGGCGCGGGCTGCCGGGGCTCGGAATCAATGTGTCCAAGTCGGGTAGCCAGATGGACACCATGAATTGGACGACGGACGATTCTCGGAGCAGTGAGAGCGGCAACACCTCGTCAAGCGGGGTTCGTGACGAGCATGCGAACGGTAGCGGCGCTTCGACGTCGGAAGGCACCTATGCTCGGAGCGGTGTCTTCGCCCGTGGCTCAAGGACGGATTCGTCGTCGGTCAGCACCGAAGATTCCCTGGCTCTGGCGAAATCCTATTCGGAAACCGCGCGACGGCTCGATGAGCTGTCGCAGCAGCTCTCGCGCGACGCGAGCTATGCGGAGACGCATGGAATGCAATTGAGCGAGAACCTGAGTCAGGATCTCGCCCAA
This sequence comes from Rhizorhabdus histidinilytica, assembly GCF_900167915.1. Lineage (GTDB taxonomy): Bacteria > Pseudomonadota > Alphaproteobacteria > Sphingomonadales > Sphingomonadaceae > Rhizorhabdus > Rhizorhabdus histidinilytica. The sequence goes on from NZ_FUYM01000018.1 coordinate 34,381, forward strand.
TGGTATCGCCACCAGCAGGTCGCAAATCCGGGGCTCGACGCGCCGGAGCTCTGGGCGACCGACTTGACCGATCAGCAGCGAGCGGTTCGGCAGGAGATGATCACGCGCTGGATGGACGAAAAGCAGGCGTCGATCCGGTCCGAGATCGAGGGCAGGCTCCATGCGCCCGATCTCGTCGATGTGCACCATCCCTCCGTCGATAGCGCTGCCGACGTTCGGGCGGCCTACCAGCCTCGCGGGCTAGCCGGAGTGCCGGCCGGTCCCGGAGGCGGCCAGTCATCGACGGCAGCGGACATAATCGAAGAGGGCAGGGCGGATATCGACCTGACGCGTGAGGCTGCCCAATCCATGCGCGGTCAACGCATCCAAGGCGCGGTCGATGTTCAAAGCGAGGTAAACCGGGGCAGGGACCATGGCTTCTTCCATGATCCCAAGCTGCGAGAATGAGGAGCTTTAGACGAACAGGACGAAATAGCCGACGCAGCCAGCCATGAGCAGATAGGCCAATGCATAGCCGATGCGACCGCCGAGCGTAGGATTGCCATCGTGATCGACAGCCGTCCCTATTTCGCAATATTCCTCGTCAACATGCGTGCAGACCGGCGTGCCCGAAGCCTTGGTCCTATTATAGGTTTCGATGTCGAATTTCACGGTTCGCATGGTGAACTCCCAGGAAGTTCACTAGCATGTTCAATCTTTGTTCACAAGGGGCGGCACTGTCCGAACGGCCATACGGCGCGCCGCTTTGCCCGATTAGGAATGGTCAAACGCAAGGTTGCGCGGAGGGGGTTCGAGATGAAATGGATGGCAGTTGTCATTGCCGGTAGCGCCCTCCTGGCCCAAGGTGGCCTTGCGACGGCAAAGGAGAGTGCGCTGCCACCACGGGAGTGCGCCGCCAAGGCACAGGCGGCGGCGATGAAACTCCGGGATATGGCCTCTGCGATCGAAGCGGAGGCTGCTTATGCCGAGCGGCACGGCGGGGCGTTTTCGCCCGAGCTCACCCAGGAATTCGTTCAATGGTATCGCGCGCAGAGCGCGAAAGCCGGAAGCGAATTGCCGGATCTGGGAAAGACGGATCTCACAGTTGATGAGGCTCGGGCGCGGCAAGCGGCGGTTGACCGCTTTCAGCGGGAGAGAAGCGACCGCCAAAATGCCATGGTTGCCGCGATCCATCGCGAGGCTGCGAGGGGATGTCCGGTGCTTGATCGCCCCGCGTCAAGATAGCAGGGATCGTGGACCAAGCGGCCGATCTCAGTGCTGCAGCTCGTGTTCAGGCCCCGCTTTGCGTCTTCGCAGGGTCAACCCAGGCGAGTGCCTCGGCGCGCTGATCGGGCTCGAACACGCGGTAGCTGATGAACGGGAGAATTGCGCTTTCAAGGCGGCTGGCCAAGCGAATCCAGGCCTGATCTGCAACGATGGCAACGCGTCCGAAGCGGTTGAGCTTCCCGAAGAGGGGCATTGCCCGGGCGGTGTAAGCGGGCAAGCCCGACAATTCGATGCCGTCGATCGTCCGCGTCTCAACGAACATATGCACCTTTTCGTGTCGCGCCATCGCGCTGTCCAATCGGGTCATGATCGCGTCAAGATCCGAGCCGGTGATCTTGCCTGAGACTGCGAGGGCGAGCACGTCGTCCGAACTGTCGATAAACTCGTGCATTCTGATCTCCTGCCAGCACCATCCTACGAAATTTCTCGACCGAAGCTACCCTGATTCCGGTCCGGTCAGAAATGGGAGATAGTCGATGTAGCAGGCCCGCTTGCATTCGAGAGATGTGCGAGCAAGGGCGGGAAGGCCATGCCCTCCCGCCCAGGAGGTCAGTAATCCATCGCCGGCATCGGCGCGGCCTTATCTTCCTTTGGAAGCTCGGCCACGAGCGCCTCGGTAGTGATGAGCAGCGAGGCGACCGAGGCGGCGTCCTGGAGGGCGGTACGCACGACCTTGGCCGGATCGATGACGCCCGACTTCACCAGGTCTTCATATTCGCCGGTGGCGGCGTTGAAGCCCCAGTTGTAGTCGCTGCTTTCCAGAAGCTTGCCCACGATGAAGGCGCCGTCCTCGCCCGCATTGTCGGCGATCTGCCGCGCCGGCGAGCGCAGAGCCCGCCTGACGATGTCGATGCCGGACTGCTGGTCGTCGTTGGCCGCCTTGAGACCGTCGAGTGCCTTCAGCGCGCGGAGCAGAGCGATGCCGCCGCCCGGCAGGATGCCTTCCTCGACCGCGGCGCGAGTGGCGTGGAGCGCGTCATCGACACGATCCTTCTTTTCCTTGACCTCGACTTCGGTCGCACCGCCGACGCGAATGACCGCGACGCCGCCTGCTAGCTTGGCTACGCGCTCCTGCAGCTTTTCGCGGTCATAGTCGCTGGTCGTGGTCTCGATCTGAGCACGGATCTGCGCGACCCGGGCATCGATGTCCGAGCGTGCGCCTGCGCCATCGACGACGGTGGTGTTGTCCTTGTCGATGATGATCTTCTTGGCGCGGCCGAGCATCCCCAGCGTTACGTTTTCCAGCTTCGTGCCGAGTTCCTCGCTGACCACATTGCCGGCGGTGAGGATTGCGATATCCTCGAGCATCGCTTTGCGGCGATCGCCGAAGCCAGGCGCCTTGACGGCCGCGACCTTGAGCCCACCGCGGAGCTTGTTGACGACGAGCGTGGCCAGCGCCTCGCCTTCGACGTCCTCGGCGATAATGAGAAGCGGCCGGCCCGACTGAACCACCTGCTCCAGCAGCGGAATGAGGGCCTGCAGGTTGGACAGCTTCTTCTCGTGGATGAGAATATAGGGGTCCTCGAGCTCGACCTTGAGCTTCTCGGCGTTGGTCACGAAATAGGGCGAGAGATAGCCGCGATCGAACTGCATGCCCTCGACCGTTTCGAGCTCGGTCGCGAGGCTCTTCGCCTCCTCGACTGTGATGACGCCCTCATTGCCGACCTTCTCCATGGCTTCAGCGAGAATGCGGCCGACTTCAGCATCGCCATTGGCCGATATGGTGGCGACCTGGGCGATCTCGCTGTTGGCGCTGACCTTCTTGGCATGCGCAGCGAGATCCTGGACCACGGCGCCGACCGCCAGATCGATGCCGCGCTTCAGGTCCATCGGGTTCATGCCGGCGGCCACCGCCTTCGAGCCCTCGCGCACGATCGACTGGGCGAGCACAGTGGCCGTGGTGGTTCCGTCACCCGCCTTGTCGTTCTGCTTCGAGGCCACTTCGCGCAGCATCTGCGCGCCCATGTTCTCGAACTTGTCCTTGAGCTCGATCTCCTTGGCGACGGTGACGCCGTCCTTGGTAATGCGCGGAGCGCCGAAGCTCTTCTCGATCACGACATTGCGGCCCTTGGGACCGAGCGTGACCTTTACTGCATTCGCAAGCGTATCCACGCCGCGCAGCATGCGATCACGCGCGTCCGACGCAAATTTCACTTCCTTGGCAGCCATCTTGGCTTAACTCCTTTCCTTGTTCCTTCCTGAATGCTTGAGGAATGGCGGTCCTGCTAGGCCGCCTGCTTGAGCGGGACGACATTGTCGATCACGCCGAGGATGTCGCTTTCCTTCATGATGAGCAGGTCCTCGCCGTCGATCTTGACCTCGGTCCCCGACCATTTGCCGAAAAGGACCCGGTCGCCGGCTTTCACGGCGAGTTCGATGAGATTGCCGTTGTCATCGCGCGCGCCGAGACCGACGGCGACGACTTCGCCTTCCTGCGGCTTTTCCTTGGCGGTGTCGGGGATGATGATGCCGCCCGAGGTTTTTTCCTCGGCTTCAATGCGGCGGACGACCACACGGTCGTGCAAGGGGCGGAAATGCATGCATAACCTCCGGATGCAAAACAATATGTGATGGCCCTCTCGTTCATCTGAACGACAGGCTTTCCGAAGCTAGGAAAGGAGATTTTTCCGTTCAAGGGGTGCAACGAAAAATATTGGCACTCTGCGCGAGTGAGTGCCAATTGCCCTGATTTCAGTGCCTTGGTCATCGCGAATGCCCTCTTGACGCGACTCACGCGCGCACCAAGATTTGCAGCGGTGGACGTGGCGCCACGAACAACAATGGAGCGACGAGAAGGAAAGGAGGCACAGCAATGTCGCAACCATTTTCCCGTTTTCTTCATCCCTTTGAAGTTGCCCGGCATCCGAGCCTGGAACCGGAAGTGAAGCGCGCAATTCTGGCGTCCTGGGCGTCCGACAGGTCCGCGGTCAGAAACCAGCCTGGCTTGCGCAAGCCCCCTGGAGCAAGGCGTCCCATCCCAGTCGACGAAATTCTTGCGGCGATGCACACGCTTGATCAGGGCCATGAGCGGCCGCAGCCGTCGCCGTGATCGACCGGGGATTTATTGCGCAGCTGCGCGGCTATGGCCTGACGACTGCGGAAATCCACTATTATCGTCCGGACGCGCCTTCGCTTCTCCAGCTATTCGTCTGGCAGGAATATGATCTCGCTCCAGACTTTCCCGTGCTGTTCGATTTTCTCGACCACTGGCGTCGCGAGATCGAGGCGGCGCTCCATTCTGTGCGCATAGCCCATGAAGGGCTGATACGCCCTACGGAATGGAACGCCGTCGACGGCGTGATTTCGATTCAGTGAATCAAGGGGTGTTCAAGCGGATGCGACGCGGCCGCAAGGATGGTGCGCGCGTGCGCCTGCCGTTCGACGATATCATGGAGTTCGCGATCGCGTTGCTATCCATCAGTCCGCAGGAGCTCGAGGCGCTGCGCTGGACTTTTGCCGATCGTAAGCGGCTGCTCGATCATCTGCTTGCATCGGGCCGAGCCGCACAGGGTGTCGATCCCGAACGGTTGGGCATGCTACCGATCGAGATTAGCATTCCCAGAGACGATCTGACGAAGATGCAGCAATTCGCCGTTCGCGAACTTCCAAAGGCCGCGAGCAAAGCAGCAGTGATCGACCGTGTTCTCACCGCCCTCGACCTGGCAGCGCACCGCCAGGACCGTGAAGCCAGGTGACGGTCTGGTAACCAGACCCGTTTCCGCCCGCTAATCGAGAAATTGGCTCATGGTGCTTCCTGAAATTCCGGGGCAGGAGCTTCGGAGCGCCGGTGGCCGGGAGCAGAGCGCCCCCGGCCTATCTCATGACGCCGCACCGCCATTGATCGGAATTCGGCGCACACTCTCGTCGGGCTTATCGGAGCGTGGCACTGTCACAGTCAGGACGCCGTTCTTGAACGTTGCGCTCGCCCTGTCGTGTTCGACACCGTTCGGAAGGCTGATCCGACGTTCGAAGCGGCCATAGCTTCGTTCAGAATAGCCGCGGTCCTTGTCCTCGACCTCGGCCTTCTTCTCGCCGCGAAGAGTGAGCGCGCCGTCCTCGACCAGCACCTCCACATTCTTCTCATCCAGGCCGGGAAGTTCGGCCGTTACACGGATTTCCTTGTCCGTCTCGCCGAGCTCTAGGTGAGGCCAGCCGGCGCGCCGATCAAACCCGGCAAAGGCGGGCATGTTGAAGCCACGCAAGACGTCGTCGAAGAGACGGTTCACCTCGCGGTGAAGCGATTGCAGCGGATGAGTGTCCCGGTCCTGTTCGGCGCTGACCGAGACAGGCAGCCGGTTTTCCTGCCGGCTCCAGGGAATGAGATCACGAAAAGCCATGATAAGCATCTCCTTTCTGGCTGGATCCTGTCGATACCTGCCGGCACCTGCCGGCCGCCGCTGGCGGGAGGGACGAAAGCGGCGCCGGCAGGCCGGCGGCGGGATCAGGCAACTTCGCTCGCCTTCTCCTTCGCCTCGCCGATTTGGCGACCGTCCGGGGCTCCGCCGCCGATTTCGATTCGGCGCGGCTTCATTGCTTCAGGAACGACACGCCGGAGTTCGATCGAGAGCAGTCCATGTTCGAAGCTCGCCGCTCCGACCTCGATGAAGTCGGCAAGCTGGAAGCGTCGCTCGAACGATCGAGACGCGATGCCTCGGTGGAGATACTCTCCCTTGTCCGCATCATCGGCGCGCTTGCCGGTCACGGTGAGCTGGTTCTGCTGCGCCACGATCTCGATGTCGTCGGGTCTGAACCCTGCGATCGCCAAGGTGATGCGGAAGCTGTCATCGCCAAGCTTCACAATATCGAAGAGCGGATAGCCGTCGTCCTCGCGTGCTCCCGCCTCAAGCAGGTTGAAAAGACGGTCAAAGCCGACCGTTGATCGCCTGTACGGCGTAAAGTCGAAGTTGGTTCTCATTTCCAAATCCTCCAACGAAGCAATTTGGGCATGAGAAGCGTCGGTATGCGAGAGCCGACGCCCTCTATGTCCATCCGGACCCGGATGGCGTCCGGTATTGCAGAGCTAGTGAGGCCAAAGTTCGATTCAAGAGCCTGATCGCACGTTGGCGGTACCTCTGATCGAACCGCGCTGGCTTCCACGAAAAAGCGGATATTGAACCCGCTGCAGGCGGAGACGGAACCGCATCGCGATGGGGTAGCGAGGATAGTGACGCGAGCCTGCCTCTCGCGATGGGCCTGGTTATGCAATTGCGGGGATTGTTCGACCGTCAGCTATTACCGTTTGCGCGAGCCAAGCGATGAAGCTGCCGTCCCTCCAGTTCCGGTGCGTTACCACGAACCCGGGAGATGTACGCTCGGCCTGGCACCGCGTGGCCTCACGCGTCGCATCGATCGCCAGCCGCATGCGCCGGCCACCTACCGCGTTCGAGATGACCAATTCAATCAGGGTTCGTTCGTCGTCTGCACCCGGTCGGACGCGGTGGATCGCACATTCGACGCCGTGGGCATCCAGCGCCGCTTGAAGATGCTCGAGAGCGCGGAGCACATCCCGATCGAGTTCCGAACGAACGAGGATGAACCGTCGAGCATGGAAGATCGGGGCTGCGTACGCTTCGATCGCTGCGGCGCGACCGTCCGGCTCGCCTTCGAAGGCAACGAGCGCGAGGTAAGGACCCTCGATGTCGCTTTCGGTGCCGATCGTTCCTGTCACACGCAGCGGCGACATATTGGGGCCATAGAGCAATGGCGGCCGGACATCGGTGGCATAGAGGACGGCGAAACCGTGTATGGAATGCCCGTTGCGTGCGGTGCGCAGAAGGGAGGCGGCGGCCTCGCCATTATGTAGAGCGACCGGGTGCGTCCAGAAGTGTTCGGCAAGGCCCACGCCGGGAGCCACTTCGAAGCCGGCAGCGGCCGTCTTCAACGCTCCGAACAGGTCAACGATAGAGGGCTGATCGGGTGCGCGGGCGGGGGCTGGAATTTCATTGCAGCCCGCAGCGTCGATGAGTTCCTCCAGCAGGTTCGCCATGGAGTGGCGCGAGGATGCGGCCGCATGCCCGGGCAGCGGCGGCAGGTCGAGATCCGTTGTGAGCCGGAACAATGGGCGAGCGACCGGCGCGGCTATGGAGGCAGCGGAGGAGCGAAACTGGTCCAGATCCATCGCCACGCTCTAGCACAGCTTCATCCGCGCGTGAGAGAGGGAAGCGCCGAACAATGACAACTACGTCACTTTACCTTGCCCAGCGGTAAAGTGACACTGGTGGCAAAATCGCCAAATGACCGTCTTTGTGAGTAATTGGGGGATTCACATGAGTCTAACTTTGTGCTTGATTCGTTCCATGTTTCAGCAGGACCTTTTCGCACCTCCGCCCGCCCGCCGGACAATCGGAATACCCGATATCGTCCGCACGATCGCCGAACATTCAGCGCGTCCGCGCTACACCTTCATGGTGCTCGACCTTATTTCGCGGGTCGCCCGGGCGAATGGGCAGGCCGGGCCGCTCGTGCGCGATGGCGAGGCTCTGGTACCGATCCGTGAATGGCTGGCGACCGCGATCGCGCCGAGCGGGGCGCGGTACCATCAGCGTCGCGCGACCGCCGGCAAGGTGCGGGCGGCGCTCGCCGCGAAGGGCGAGCTGCCGGCCGACACGGCTGAAGCTGAACGGATCGTGGAAGCGCAAGTCAGCGAGCGCATTCGGGATACGGGCATGACGGCGATCAGCCGGGCCGTGTCCGAGCTGGTGCGGGCGGGTCTTATCGAACGCCACTATCAGGGTTTCCTGGTGGATCATGAGAACCGCGGGGCGCAGCGACATGCGGTCTATACGATAACGCCCGCCGTCCGGGCCGCGCTGCATCCCAACGTCGCCACGAGTGAGCATCAGCGAGACTTCTACATTCGCGGAATGCACGGCCAGCCTCGCGCGGCGGTGTCATGATAGCGCTGGAGGTTTGCCGCTCAAGCGTGACCAGAAGTCGACGTCAGTTTTTCCAGTTTGGCGAGGAAAAAGCGCTCACTCCACAGATCAAGCGACCTGAGTTCGGCCGGCCGCAGGAAACGCCGCACGTCGTCAGCGGCGGCCTTCCAGTCGATCTTCGCAATCGTGCTGCCCAGCGCTTCGTTCAGCCAGGGCATGTCGACGGCGATGTGATTATCTCCCGCCCAGGGACCGGCCTGGATGAGGGCATTGCGCAGGAGGGCCAGATTGAGCGTTACTCCCTTGGCGACATACCAGGAGAAATCGAACCAGTCCCGACCCTTGAGGAAACCCCGGCATAGCAAGGCATGAATCTTGAGAGCGAAATTGGACGGCAGATCCTGGTGCCGAACTTCGTGGTCCGCTGGAAAATCGAGATAGCTGGACGCCTCGCCCGAACCCGCAGGTGGGTTGACGTCGATCTCTAGCTTGATCCGGATCGTCTTTGGCTTACCAGCGCCCGCAAAAGACAGGTCGAGTTGGCTCGCGATGGAATCGTTCTTGATCAGCGCCTGGCGGATAGCCGTGTCCATCTTCGCCCTGGGCAGAGCATCGAGCTTCAGCCCGAACTGGCCGAACACCTCGATCAGGGTCTTGAGATAAGGCGTCCAGTCGAAGTCTGGGTCGGCCTGGCGCAGCAGGAAGTCGAGATCTTCCGAGAAGCGCGGTAGGCTGTTCAGGATGCGCAGGGACGTGCCGCCCTGGAATAGCGCGACGTCGAAGAAGTCGCCGCGCCAAAGGGCATAGAGCGCGATTTCCTGGAGGATTTCCTTGACCGCATTCTCTTCCTCTAGCGCATTGGCGGGATCGTAGCGGCGCAGTTTCTCCTGGATGATGTCAATCATGTGCTGAGCGGACCTTCCTGGCCATGACAGTGCTTTCGAGCGCGGCGAGGAAGCTGTTCACGGCCTTGTGCTTGTAGACCGGTTTCAGCTTGGCGAAATCCTTCCGTCGGAGCCCGAGGAGCATGTCCTCGTCGATCCGCATGCCATGGGTCAGCCACTCGATGCCCGCCCACTGCTGCTTGCGCAGGGCAACGAGGTCCAACAAGGCCCGCAGCGGCTGTGCGACGAAGGCGATGAGCTTGCCCATCTGCACGCGATCGACGCCGGCCAGGAACTGATAATCCGCGATAGCGAGCGGATGAAAGCTGAACGTGCCGAAGTCTGTCGTTTCAAAGCGGAGCGTTTTGCGGCCAGGCGTCACTCCCGCGGTCACAAAGACCGCTTCGGGGATCCAGCCATGATGGGCGAGCGCGCTTTCGAAAGAGACATAGCTACCCGGCATCAGACCTTGCGCAATGGCGAAGGGATGGATGGTTTCGGCCCGATAGCGCTTAGCCAGCAGGTAGGTGCCGCGCTTCACGCGGAGCAGGGAACCATCCTTGAGCGCCCGATTGACCAGGCCGTAGCGCCGGGCGTCTCCGCCGCCCAGCAGATTGCCGAGCTGGCGTTCGCTGAGGATATGATCGGCCAGACCCGCTGCCGTGATCTGTTGCGCCAGGGAGGACATGAAATTCCCGATACTTCCAATGTATGAAAGTTTCCAGAATTTTCTGACGAAGGGCGGGAAGCAGCGGAGGCACCCAGCATTGCTTAGTCTGCCCTTGATCCTGTCCAGAATATCAAACAGGAGGTTATCGCCATGAGCAAGCCTGTTACGCTCAATGTTCGGATCAGGGGCGCACTAGGCGATTTCGTCATGGCACATGTCGGCGCCGAAGGCTCCTACGAAAATGTCAGCGAATATGTCCGCGACCTCATCCGCCGGGACAAGGAACGGCTCAAGCCGAGCAGTTTGGTCGCCTCAAGGCAGAGCTTACGCAGGCATTCAATGCGCCGGAGGGCGGCTGGGCGAAATTTATGCCTGTACGCGACCGCTGGGGCGAGGCCCAAGGCGGATGCCTACATTCGCGGCCTCTTCGACTGCTTCGATCGGATCGCTAGGCGCGAAACGCGATGGCGCGCCATTCCGGCAGAATTCGGGGTCGAGGGCTTTTTCGGCCGCCATGAGCATCACTATGTCTTTTGGCGTTTCTGTCGGATGGATCCGTCGGGCATCGTGACCGTCCTGCACGCGCGTCGATATCGCGCTCTGATCAGCATTATCGGAAAAGCTTGTAAAACAGCCCCAAAAACCGCCCTCCCCGCGCGATCTGTCACTTACCATAATTGATCGTTATGGTAAGAACAAGTGCGCGGAAACAGCAGGGAAGGGCCAAAATGACGATCGCGAAAATGGCAGCGAAATCACGCGGCACAAATGTGCCGCGCCTTGTGCCGCATGAGCACAATGCCCGGCGCAAGGGCGCGTAGCAACGATGGCCGAAAAACCCGCCAGCCGTTCCGACGCCGAAATCGTGGTGGTCCGGACCAACGATGCCGCGCTGCCGACGCGATCGCCAAACGCGGATCCCGAGACCGTCGACATGCGGCTGCTGCGCACGATCGCCAGCATCGTTCCAGCGGATCTGCCGCCGATCAGCCAACTCGGACTCGAGACGACGCTGGCGGCCATGGCCGACGCGACAAAGGCGGCGATCGCCGCCGATCTCGACTGCTGGAGCGGCTGGTGCGGTGAGGAAGGCCGCTCACCGCTGCCCGCCGATCCCGAAGATCTGGTTCGCTATGTGAATGCGCTCGATGGCAGGGGCAAGAAGCCCGCGACGCTCGCGCGCCGGATCGCTAGCCTCGGCACGGTCCACCGCATGATGGGATTGGCGGGCGAAGCCGCGCCTACCGACGCACCGATGGTGCGCGCGGCGCTCAAGGCCGTCCGCAGGCGCAGAGGAGCCTTGCAGCGCCAGGCAGCGCCATTGCGGCTCGGCAAGGCACTGGACAGCCATGTCACCAAGGGATTCACCCTCGCTGCGCTTCTCGATGCCTGCGGCGGCGACCTGCAGGGGCTGCGCGACGCTGCCCTGCTATCGCTCGGATATGACGCGGGGCTGCGCGTAAGCGAACTCACGGTGGTCGAAGCTGTGCATATCGATCCCCAGCAGGATGGTTCGGCGACGCTGTTCATCCCCTTCTCCAAGACCGACCAGGAAGGCGAAGGCGCCTGGGCATGGCTGTCGGCCGAGACCATGCGGCGGGTCGGCGCCTGGCTGGAAGCGAGCGGTATCGAGGAAGGCCCCCTGTTCCGCAGGGTCGGAGTCGATCGGCGGCGCGTACGCGCCAGCGATTCTGAAACGGCGCTCGCCCGAACGACCTATTCCATCGGAACGGCGCCGCTGACACGCCAGGGCGTCAACGGCATCTACCGACGCGTCGCGCTTGCAGCATTCGAACTGGGATTGGTGAGTCTCCCCGCCAGCGAGTTGACCGCCGCGGTGCAGGCATTGTCCACTCACTCCCTTCGCGTCGGCCTGACCCAGGACCTTTTTGCTGCCGGAGAGGACGGCGCGGGAATAGCCCAGGCGCTGCGCTGGAGCTCGCCCGCTACGGCATTACGCTATGGCCGCAAGCTCGCGGTTCGCAGCAATGTCGCCGCCCGGGTCCTATCGCGCGTGCGCCGCTGACCACACTTACGCGTCCGGAATCACAGAGCTTCGGGGCGCGACAACATCATACGCGTTTTGAGATTGCCATCGGGCCTCCGATGAAGGTCAATGATGTGGCCGGCCCGAGGTGCAAAGATCATGAGTTCAGCGGCTGTCTCGTAGGATGTATTCGACCCGAAATAGCGCACCGGTCCGTGCCACTTCTGACCTTCGATGAGCCGGAGCCGGAATGTGCCCTGCGGCACCGGCACGCGAATCCGGTCATTTTTCGAGACATAGATCGAAATGGCGTGTCGGCCGGTGGTCGGGTCGATGAGCTGCACGACGGCATTGCTGTCCGCCGTCTCGACGGTGAGGAAGCTGCTAACGGGTTCGTGCATCGCCCAACTCGCCACAGTTACCGACCCTGATTCCGGAAATGGCATCGCCGCCTCGCGATCCGGCAGCCAGCCCGCCCGTTGAGCTTCGCCGTAGAGGGGGATCAGAATGAGGAGGAGGCTCAGGGCAAAGGGAATATATCGAACAGGGCTGGAACGCCTGGAGCCCCGCCAGCGTCCGCGTTGATAGTCGAAGCTTCGAATGGCCGGGTCGAACCAGGCGCCCTCCACGCGCCCGGCTCGGTCATTCCAGCGCGTGCTTCCGCTCCGCGCGCGCTGCCGCTCGCGCATATAGTCTCGATCGTCGATGCCCATGCGCGGTTATCCTCCGATTGCCCGAGGGGGCGCGTCGCCGCGGCGCTGAGTGAATTCCATGACCGCCTCCTTCAGCCCCACCCATCCCGCCGGCCTTCGCCATTGTCGCGCAGGTTGCGCCCGTCGAGCGCCGATCGGCGGATGCTGAGCTCCACTTCCCCGCCTTTGCGGGTGATCTGCACATCGCGCGGATCGAGATTGTTGCGCCTGGCATAATCGTCAGCCGCCTTCTCGCTGCCGAACTTGCCGGCCTGCTCAAATTCCCATGCCATCGTTTCGTCTCCTTCCTTTCGCCCCCGGCGCCGCGCCGGCGGCTTCATGCTACAAATCGAGGCCGAGGCTGCGCTCGGGCAGCGGCGGCAATTGTTCCGCCCGGTCGGGCTTCGGTTCGGGCTTCGCTGCCTGGTCCTTTCCGACCGGCGCTGCGGCGCCGGCGTCAGGGAGCGGGGGCAGGTCGTCAGGCAGCGGCGGGAGATCGGACAGGTCGACGCCGTCGATCGGGCCGGGATTGAAATCCTCGCGCGCCTTCGCGCCCTTGGCCATGTTCCCATCTATGTCGAGGCGGCCGACGGTTTCGAGCGAAGAGGTCTTGTTGCCCGGGTTCATGTCGAGCTGCCGTGCCAGCTTCTCCTTGTCGTCAACGATCATCGTCAGGCCGTCGCGCACGCGCGTCACGAGGACATTGAACAGGCGCTGGTTGGACAGGAAACGCTCGAATGAGGACATGACGCCGATCGCCCTGTCGGTTGTGATGCCTTGCGCCATATGCATGTTCAGCGAGTAGGCGAGGTCGAGGCGCGAGAGCATCGGATCGCCCATCGGCAGGGTCAGTTGCTCCTTGCCCGCCGTCTCTACCGTGACGCCGGAGCCGTCGACGCTCACCACCCGGGCGAGGGTGGCGTTGTGAAGCCCGCGGCCCTTGTCGTTCGCGGTCCAGCGGATGCGGTCGCCCTCGTGGATATCGAGCGGCTTTTTCTCGGAGAGCTGGAGCCGGTCCCGCTGCTCTGCCGGCGACAGCTTCTGCGGATCGAAGCGGATCCTGCGCCGTCCGTCTGCGAGGTCGACCTTGCCACTGGCATGGACCTTGAGGACATCGTATCGCCCGGCCTGGATGCCGACATCCTGCGCCCCGCCCCGACCCACCTCGAGGGTCTGGCCGGGGCGATAGGTCGACGCATAGCGCAATTCCTCGCGCGTCGTATTCACTCGATCATAGACTGTGAGCTGGAGCGCCTCGCCCTTGACGCTTCCTTCGGCGATCAATCCGGCTTGAATGCGCTTGTTGATAGTCTCGCGCGCGTCTCTGCCTGATGCGAATACGGCGGTCGCCTCACGCTCTTCCGGTGAAAGGCCGAGCCAACTATCGGCCGCGGCGGCGGCCGGATCCTTCTCTTCCACGATATGCTCGCCGAGCACCTTCATGGCGGCGCCCGCCTTTCCCACGTTCGCGAGTTCGGCGACAACCTTCAGCTTCTGCTGCTCTTCGGTTAGCGGCTGGCCCGGCTTCCCGATGCGGATATTCTGGGTCATCCGCACCATCGTCGCGCCGGCAGCCTGGATCATGGCGAAGGCCTTGCCCCAGTCGATCGAGGAGAGCTGCTGCCTGTCGCCGACGAGGACGAGCTTGTCGACGCCCATCGCCGCGCTGATCTGGTGAAGCTTCAGCATATCGCTTGCCGAGACCATCGAGGTCTCGTCCACGAGGAGCATGGTGCCGGCGAGCCTTTCCCGCGCCGCTTCATAGCGCGGCGTGTTCCGTTCGGCGATGAAGCGCTCGTGGGCGAGGACAAAGGAGGCGATCGTCTGGGCCTGGATGCCGGCGCCCTCGGCGAGATCGCCGACCATTTTGTTCTGGAACGCGAGACCCCGGATCGTACGGCCTTCGGCCTCCGCGACGCGCGAGACCGCCTGCAGCATCGTGGACTTGCCCGTGCCCGCCTTTCCCTGGATCGTGATCGTGCGATCGTCAGAGGAGAGGATCAGGGTCGCGGCGGCAAGCTGCCCGGGATTGAGTGGATGCTCCGCGACTGCCTGAAGGCGCGCGGGCGCGTCGGCAGCAGACAGGACGGGATTTGCGGCGCCATTGCCTTCCTTCACCAGGTCGAGGATCTTCTCCTCGATGCGCAGCGCCTCCTGGGTCGTCACCATCTTGCCGTCGCGGTCCGTGGCATGGGCAGTTCCCATCACGATCTGCCGATTCTGGACGAGCTGATCGATCCGGCGCTCGACGCTTTCGACGGTGACGCCTTTGAGACCGAGATCGAGCGCAGTCTTCGACACCATATGAAGCGGCCAGGCCGCCTCGCGTTCGGACAGGATGCGGACGGCCGATGCGACCGCGAGTTGCGTGCGGGCCTCTTCGGGTGACTTGACCGCGCGCGCGAGCGCATGGTCGACTAACGGGTCGTGTGGGCGAAGGAAATCGCCGAGCCGGCTGCGCGCGAGATCGATGGCATCGACGATCGCGCGATAGCCGCGCTCGAGCGGCCCGACCGCGGTCATCATGCCAGCACGCGCTTCCGCGGCCGCGCGCAGGTCCTTTCCGTCGAAACCGAGCGCAGCGGCCCGCTCGATCCAGCTTTGCCTGAGCGCGCCGCGATCCTCGACGTCGAGCTTGGGATCGCGGGTATTGATCGTGATCTGGTCGCGGCCCTTGTGGGATGTTATGCCGGTTTCGGCCGCCTTGTTGAGAATGTCCTCGCGCCGTTGGCTGAACTCCTCACGCGCGGCCTTTGGCACGCCGACGATCTCGAAGGTTCCGTGCTTGCCGCGAAGCTCTACAGTGTAGCCGATCTTCTCGAGCGCCGTCCGCAGGTAGCTGTGGTAAATCGCGCCGATGATGCTGTTGTGGCTCCAGATCTTGTCGGCGTGAAGGGCTTGCCACTTGCCATCGGGCATCTGCGTCATGTTGCCGATCACAGCGTGAATATGGCCCTGCGGATCGAGCGCCCGGCTGGTATCGTGCTGGAAGAGCGCATAGACGAGATTGCCGGTCTGGACCGGAACCTTGCGGCCGTCGACGTCGCGCCGGCCTTCGGCAAGGTTCTTTTCGACCCAGGCCATCGTCTGCTTGACGGCCGCCATGTTGGCGGAGAGCACGCGCTTGTCGCCGGCGACATAGGCCATCACCGACGCGGACTTCGGCATCGAAAAGGTAAGGTCGAGGCCGTGCCGGCGGTTCTCGACCTGGGCGACCCCTTCCCCGCTCGGCAGGAACCCGTTTAGAATCCCTTCGAAGGCGTCCTTCGACACCTCGCCAGAGAGACCAGCGATGTCGGCCCCTTCCCCTGCCCAGGCGCTGACCTCGGACGAATCCTCGACGGTGTAATAGTCGTCCTTCGCGAAATAATTCGCGGACCCGGCGGCCGAGCGGATCGGGGCGACGGAGAGCATCAGATGCCCATATCGAGATCGTTGTCGTCACGGCCGGCCGAGAAGTCCTGACGCAGTTCGGCGAGCGTCTGATCCTCGACCTGGGGCGTCCCCTGACCCTGCCGATGGCCATCGCTCCGATCGTCGCGATCCCGCGCCGCAACAGCCTGCTCGTCTGATCGGGCCGGTGCCGCGGGCGCCTTTTCGGCGCTTTCACCCTTTACCGATCCCTGATCACCGCGGTCGTCCGTGCCCTGCGCCGCCCGTGCCGCCGCGTTCCCCTCTTCTTCTGCTTCCGCCGACAATATCCCGGCGGCCAAATCCCGCGCGAGATTGGGAGATTCCAGAATCTCGTCGATCACCAGCAACGAGCCGTCCCGCCCGCCGGCTTCCCCTGCCCCATCCTCCTCGAACGCCCCTTCTCCGCGCCTTGATCGAACGGGTTGAACATTGGCGCGAGGCATGAAGCCCTCGGCGACAACGGGGTATCGTTTCCATTCGAGCTTGATCCGTCCTGCGGGGAATCCGTCCGGATATTTGACATATCCGTGAAGCGCCGGAAGGTTGGTGATGTCGTCGGGAAGGACAAGCGGTTCGACCTGCTTTCGCGGAGTCAGCGTCGAAGCGTCGCGCGTGTTGTTATAGCCGTAAGAATAGGCCTCATCCATCTGGCGAACCTCACGGTTTCCGATGTAGAGGGAGCATTCTTCGGCGGTCTTATATTCGCCGGTGGCGAGGATCAGCTTGGTGCGTGCTAGCGAAGCAAGATTTCGAGCGCCTTCTTCGCCGTAGACCTCGACGAGCTTCGGAAAGCTGTGGAGGCCGAGGAGCATTGCTCCGCCAAAATTGCGTGCGGTCTGAAGTCCCTTCTCGATGGCCGGCAGACGGTGGAGCGCGGCGAGTTCGTCGAACACGAACCAGGTGCGCAGACTGTTCGTCCGCGGCATCGACATGAGGCTCGTGATGGACAGGTTCGTCCAGAGCGTCAGGAGCGGACGGTTCAGCTCCAGGTCCTCATAATCGGAGGTGATGAAGAGGATGGCGCCGGGCCTTTTGTCGGCCGTCATCCACCTGCGAATGGAGTAAGGCTCGCCCTCGTCGGGGAGGAACCGCAGGACCTGCGCATTGGTATTGAAGACAGCCCGGATCGATTCCGCCATCCGTGCAGCTTCCGGGGCGGTCAGCGGGTCCGCGATTGTGTTGGCCAGATAGCGGTGCACGCGCTTCAGGTCGGCCGTCATCAGATTGTCGGAGAGAGCGAGATTGGTCGTTTGGCCGCGCTCGCGGAGCTTGATGCACATTTCGATGAAGAGAGTGCGCGCGGCGAGCGCCCAGAAGGGCTCGGACGATCCGCCGTCGGACGGAACGAGAGAGGCAGCCGCTGCCGTGAAATGACTGTAGCTCGTGCAGTCGTTGAAGATGGTCCAGGCGGGACAGCGCTGGTCCATCGGGTTGAGGATCGTGTCGCGTTCCGGGTCGTAGAACGCTTCGACGTAGGCGCCCGTGAGGTCGAAAACGACGGCGTTGTCCTGGCGCTGGCGCATCTGCACAATCAGATCGCGAAGCTGTGTCGTTTTCCCGGCGCCGGTCGTTCCGAATAGCATCGCATGCGACTGCTCGAGCCGATGGGGGAAAGGGATGTCGGCGAGCTTGTAGGGATGGTGGATTCCGGCTGCCTTGCGCACGGCGAAGGGAAGCGCGAGGACGTCCCGCGGCGACTTCCCGGGAAAGAGTTCGACCGCCTCGGTTTCGAACTTCTCGCGATTATATTCATTGATCTCGTTGAGAAGGATATCGTGGTCGACAAGCATGGCGCCGCGTTCATGCCGTTCCTGAAGGATCGCGCGGCCGCGTCGATGCGAGATGTCGATGAACCAAATGGTCAACGGAATGGTGATGAAGGCCGAGATGAGGAACGCGCCCAACAGTCCTCTCATGGCGACGGTCCATGCCCTGATCACCTCGGGGATGTAGGGGACTGCCGGCATCACGGTGCGAAGGACGTCTCCGCTGGGAAGCGTGACGTTGACGCGCTTGTTCGGATCGAGGTCGATCCAGTTCCACAAGGCCGAATAGAGCTTCATTCCGATGAGCTGGACGCCGTGCTCGTCGAGCTTCACGGCGAGGATGAGGCAGAAGGCTATGAGGAAGACAAAAAACCATAGCAGGAAGGGCAGCTTCGCGCCCGAGAACCACATCAGCATCTCGTGCGTGAGGAGCTGGCTTCCGCGCGTGAAATTGCCTGAGTTGCGCTGCACATTTCCGCGCGCGCTGTGATGAATGAGGGGGATGTTGCGCCCGTTCGATCGAATGTCCTTACGCGCCATGGTAGGTCTCCAGACGCTTGTCGGTTTCAGCGAGGATGCGATCGCGATATTCGGGGAATTGCTCGCGGATGATGATGTCGAGAGCGAGGTGCTGAAACTCGTTGATCCGCGCGAGCCGCCGCTGGCTTCCAGCGAGAATCTGGCCGGCTCCAAGGAAGGCGTCGACCGCGTGCCGGATGAGGTCTGAGGCGGTGCATTCGCGCTCGGCCGCGATCGCGACTAGACGGTCATATTTGCTGCGGTCGAGCCTGACCGTGCAATGCTTGTTGGGGGTCATCAAAACCAGGCCTCCTAGCAGGGAGGCTGGTGGGGTCTCAGAAACCTGCCCGTCTTATAGTTCAGCCATGCCCGCATGGCAAGAATTCTCGATCTGGCGAGCGGCCCGTGTTCTCGCGTAACACACTGAAATGCCCGCAAAATAGCGGTTTGCGTGTGGGCGCCACATGCGTCCCACAGGCGAACACGCGCGGTTTTCGCCTCATCTTCTTGAAAACGCGAAGAAAGCTCCTGCACCCTGGTGCGTAGGGTGTGCTGCTCTGTACCAGGGCAGATCTCCACCCTCGGGTCGTCATGTGACACAGATGGTCTGGGATGAAAAATGCCTTCGGCGGGGCGCCTCGCCGTCCTTTGGACGGAACGGCGTGCAAGGCGTGATTACGCGAAGCGAGACTGCCAGTCTGCGCGTCTTAGCGTTGTGAACGACGCTGATGGGATTTGTTTGCACGAGGAAAAGTGCACCGAAAAACATCGGCGACGTTCCGCTTTCGAGGCCGGTCGCGAGAGGCTATAGTGTCGCGGTTCATAGCCCGATCAGCGTGAACCAAGAGGCCCTTCATGGCACGCACATTGGAACAGGAAAGAGCCGCGATCGAAAAGGATGTCCGCAAGCTCGAAGAGCGGCGGCAAAGACTGGAAGAGAAGGAACGCGAGGCAGCCATTCAGGCCATCGAGAAGACCGGTCTTCTCAAACTCGAGACAAAGCGGCTGGGGAACCTTCTCGGCCGGATTCGGAGCCTCGGGATAGACGAAGTGGAAAAGCGCCTGACGGCGTGAACAGCCCCCGCCGCGAGCATGCTCGCGGCACGGACATGGAGGGCTCGATGCCCTCCATGTCCGTTCTGACCCCACAGCAAAAAAAGGGAGAGGCGCAGACGCGCCCCTCCCCATCTGTCTCAGAATTCGTCAAGCCGTCCGCCCGGCACGCTGTGGACGATCCGGTCTATGATCGTCATCGGCAGCGCGCCGTAATCGCCCTCGTCGATGGTGATGTAGCCGGCCTCCTCGTCCGCCACG
>NZ_FUYM01000035.1 GCF_900167915.1 Rhizorhabdus histidinilytica
TGAGATTGATGCTGTCCCGATTGTCGCCGCTGGGATGGGACCGCATCAATCTCACCGGCGATTATATCTGGTCCGAGAGCCTCGACCTCGATGCCGATGGCCTCATGCCGCTGCTCATCAAGCCGCTACCGTGAATCTGTGTCCGAATAATGTACAGAGGCCGACAAGGGTATGTATTTCCAACTTCGCACCGGCGTTGCTGACCTCAACAATCCCGATTTCGCCATCATCGACACATGGTCCGAGCCGAACAATCGCCTCGACACGAAGCTCAACACCAAGTCCGCTGCAACCTTTGGCGGTGAGCTGGGCTATGATTTCGGCGGCGTCCGCGTCGGCCTCGAACTGGCCTATCAGCGCAACAAGGTGAAGGGCATCACGCTCAAGAGCCTGAACGGCACCGCGATCACGGCCGAGGACCTCTCCGATGTTGTCGAAGGTCTTGGCGAACTCGACATTATCAGCGTCGATGATTTGGACGGCGTTGACATTAACGGCACCACGATCAGCGCGACCAACGGCTCCGTCGCTAAGCTGCGCCAGCTCGCCGTGATGGCGAATGTCACCTACGATATTCCGCTCGGCGGCAACACGTTCAAGCCCTATGTCGGCGTGGGCCTCGGCGCGGTCGGCTCACACCTCAAGGCGCTGGGCGAGGATGACGGCTCGGTTCGCTTCGCATGGCAGCTCCGCGCCGGTGCAGCCGTGAAGGTGACGAAGGGCATCGATCTGACCGCCGATTACACCTATCGTCAGACCGGCAGCGGCAAGCTGAACTTCGGGGACGAGGACGTGGAATATCGCCTCGGTAAAACCAAGGCTTCGCTGTTTCAGGTCGGTCTGCGCTTTACGCTCTGATCCGCGACCCTCTCAAATCGCGATAAGTGAGAAACCCTCCTGCTCTGCGGGAGGGTTTTTTCTTGGCTATACGATCCGATCATATGCGACCGAATCATATATGATCGGATCGTATATCGCCGTCACAAGCTCATGCCCCGGTCGCGTTGCAGGATCAGCTCCCGCTCACCGATGAGCTGACCCACGGCGCGCGCCATTTTCGGTTCACGCTGGATCTGCTCGATATAAAGATCCTTGGTGTGCTGGTTGGCCCCGTTATAGGCGTCCACCGCCTTGCGGAGCGCTTCCGGGGTCGCCTTCCAGTCGCTGTTATGGTCGCCATAGCCATGCGCGCCCGCCTCGCGCTTCCCGGCGATGGTATTGAACTTCTCGGCCACCCGCTCGCGTTCCCGCACCTGCTGGCGCTCCTGCGCTTCCTGACGGGCGCGATCGGCGGCTAGACGCTCCTGCGCTTCGCGGGCGAGTTGCACCTCGGCCGCCTCGCGCCGATCGCGCTCGACCGCACCGCTCAAGCTGGCCGCAACATCGTGCAGCCTGCCCGCGATCCGCTGCCCCATGTCTCGCAGCCATTCCGTCCCGCGCTCGATATACTGGCGCAGGCCGGCCCGCTCGACGACGCCGGCGTTGTGCTGACCTACCGCCGTCACCGGCTCATAGGCCCGCCCTTCCCGCGCGGCCACCTGCTCGGCCCGCCGCTCCATCGCCGTCGCACTCGGCCCCATATGCACGGTGGGTTCCTGCTCGATCCCCTGCCGCTGGTGACTGCGATGGTCCACCCGGTCGGGGACGTTCGCCAGTTCCAGCGCCCGATTCTGCATCTCGGCCCATCGTTCCCGCCACCGCTCGACCTCGCCGCTCTGCTTCTGGTCCAGCTCGCGCGTCTTTTCCCCCAGCCCCTCAGGGCCAAGGCGGCGCGTCGTCGTCAACAGGTGGGCATGGTGATTGCGCTGGTCGCCCTCGCGACCAGGTGCATGGATCGACACGTCCACCGCCACCCCATGCCGCTCGCTGATTTCCCGCGCGAGGCCCAAGGCCAGCTCCCGGCGCTCGTCGGCCGACAGCTCGACGGGCAGCGCGATTTCATATTCCCGCGCCACGGTCGCGTTCTTGCGCGTCTCCGCCAGCTCGGCCGCGTTCCATAGCCGCTCGCGGTCGGCCGCCCACTCCGGCGCGTCGGTCGGCAACATCAGCTCGCTATGCTCGACGCCCTGCTTGCGGGTGTAATCGTGGACGAGGCCGGTGCGCTCGTCCGTGATTTCGACGCCCGCACGATAGGCTGCCGCCGCCGTCGCGCTGCGACCGGCGGAACGGCCTATCGCCTTCACCGCAAGATGGAAACTCGCCATCGCCGCGCCCTACCTTGCCATGCGGGAGCATGGCGCGGGCGATAGCCCGCTGGGGTGGAGGGGTATCCCCTCCCGCACGCAAACGCAAGTTTGCATAAGTGCGCCCTTCCTCTCTTTCGTTCAGTCGGGTCCGGTGCTATCAATATCACTCAGCGAAAGGATTGTGCATGGCCGCTCCGACGCCAGAGGCTATCGAAAACGCCCGCCGCAAGGTCGAACAGGCCAAGGCCCGGTTGCAGGCATTGGAAGCGCGCGCCGCCACCCTGAACCGCAAACAGGACGCCCGCCGCAAGATCATCCTCGGCGGCCTGCTCCTCGATGCCGCGATGAAAGACCCCGCATGGGAATCCCGCCTCAATGACCTGATGGGCCGGATCAGCCGCGATCAGGATCGCAAGGCGTTCGATGGCTGGACCTTCAAGGGCGGCCCCGCCGATGCCTGACCCGTTAGACCCCGCTGAGTTCGACGCCCCGCCCCCTGCCGATCCCGGCGCGGATTATCGCGTCCTGCTCGATGCGATGCGGCAGGCCGGGGCCGATGGGATCGCGCAGCAGTCGGCCGCGCTGGTCCAGCGGATCGAGCAGGACGCCCGCCAGCGCCTCGAATGGGGGCAACGGATGGGAACGGCGGTCGATGATCTCCAGCGCGTGGCGGGGCAGCTCCAGCGGGTCAGTGCCGGGATATGGTGGGACCGGCTGAAGGAATGGCTCTCGGCCGCCCTGATCGGGCTGGGCCTGATCTTCGCCGCGGCCCTCGCCTACCAGTGGGCGAAGGAACCCAAGATTGAACAGCGGCTATACGGCTGCACCGCACGATGGGACGCCAAAACAGGCAAGTGCAAAGGCGACTGGGTGCCGTTGCAGGCAAGGGAATGACCGACGCCCTTCAAATCAGCCCGACGACAAGGAGCAAGGCGCGGTCCACGGCCTTCATCCGCTCATCGTCAAGCCGCCCGAAAGGCTTGCTGATTTTCGAGCGGGGCAGGGTCGAGAGCTTGTCCACCATCACCTGCGAGAGCACACGCAACCCATTGGCGTTGTCCGGCTCGACGGTGATGCGAAAGGCAGCGTCGCGCACGGCGCTGGTGATCGGGCAGATCACGAGGCTTTCCAGCTCGGCCAAAAGATTCGACTGCACAATGAGGGCCGGGCGAGGCTTGCCGTAGTCACCTTGCAACGAAACCGCGACAATATCGCCTCGCTTCACTGCCAGCCCTCGACCTGCGCCGCCGCTTCCTCGACAAACCGCAGCGCGTCCAGCTCCGCCGGGTCGCCCTTCAACTTCAAGCATTGCTGGCGCACACGCTCCGCGAAGTCAGCCCCGCGCGTGTCGGGAACCCAGAATTGGACGGGCCGAAACCCCGCCGCACGCATCCGCTGGCGGTGCCGATCTACCTTGTCAGCCCTTTGCTTGATCGCGGCCATGTGAATCTCCATAGGTATCATGCTAAGTTACATGATACCTCTTTGACTGCTCCCCCGCAAGTTCCTTCACTCCGATTTGCCTCTGGCGTCCCGCAGGGGCGCCGCCGAGCCTTTGGATGGCACAAAAGCCACCCCCAAGCGCCTCCCTGCGTCCTACGGGCCGGAAATCGCCTCCTACACCCCCTGATAGCCCGTAGGAACTTTGCCGTAGGAACTGCCCTTTGCGGGAATATGCGACCGTATGAGCTGGGCGTCTCCAACCCATAACGCGCGCCGCGATTAGCGGCGCTCATTGTTCACTTTTTGTTCCTATCTAAAGGGGCTGCTTCGCCAGCGCTTAGGTCCGCGCTTGCACCCCCTTTAGATCATATAGAAGGGCGAGATTTTTTATTGCGTAATTTCAATGTGTTGGCGGGGGGGGGTAGCCAGTAGCTGATTGGCTAGGGGTAGCCAGTAGCTGATTGGCTAGGGTCTGTCGATTTTCACCAATTTATTGTCGATAATTGACGTTGATTTTTGATAATTTTCTGGCGATAATCGGACATAGATTGACTGCCCCTAGCCAATCTATGTCCGATTTCTCGACACTGGAGTCACACCCCTGTGACAGATACGCGCACCTTGCCCGCCACCAAGCCTCAGCCTAGCCGATGGGTCCAGACTGACCGTGCATCGCATGAGGCTTGGGCGCGCTTAAGCGCATCAAACCCCAAGGCTGGGGCCTTACTACATCTGCTTGCCGCTCGGGTCGGAGATAATAATGCTGTTGTAGTAAGTCACAAGACATTAGCAGAATTGCTAGGGGTTAGATCAATTACAACTATTAAGACAGCAATAACTGCACTTGTTTCTGGAAATTGGATTGAAGTCAGGCGGATTGGTGAAAACGGCACTGTCAACGCATATGTGTTGAACGATAGAGTTGTTTGGTCTGGACCACGTGAAGGGCTAAGATACAGCCTATTTTCTGCAACTGTCGTCGTCTCCGACAGCGAACAGCCGGACCGCGATACTTTGGGCAAGCAAGAACCACTACGCCGCCTTCCCCCGATAGGTGAGCGTCAGCTACCGCACGGCGACGGACTTCCCCCTCCTTCGCAACCGTTCCTAGATGGAATTGAGCCTGATCTGCCCGCCACCGAACAGCAGAACCTCGATCCGGCGATGCAAGAGGAACTATCCCAGCTCGTCATCGGCCTAGGAAACAGGCTCCGCGCGCCCGATGCCTCTCCCCCTGACGATGCAACCGATATATAGATACTATACAGGCCGACTTAACAGCGAGTGACATCATGGGTATCACCCTAAGAGAAGCATCCGAAAAGGTCGGTGTCACCCGCCAAACGCTCATGAAGGCGATCAAGACAGGCCGGGTTTCCGCCGAAAAATCCGATAACGGCGAATGGCGCATTGAACCTGTCGAGCTATTTCGTGTCTGGCCCCCTGTAAATGGGGTGCAGCAACCTTTACAGCCTAACATAACAGGCAGTGACACCCCCGGTTTACAGGCTGAAAACAGGCTGTTGCGGGAGCAGGTTGCCGAACTGCGTGAAGAACGGAACGCTTGGCGGGAGCAAGCCCAACGGCTCGCCCTCACCGATCAGCGCGCTGTCTCGCAGCCCAGCTCCCGCCCCGGCTTCTGGTCGCGCCTGTTCGGCCGCCAGGGCGACAGCCCTAGCGGATAGTGATGAATCCATTGAGAAAATTGTTGCGGTTTCGCAACATATTAGAAAAAACTCAGTTGACCTCAAAATATTTCTTGTATTTTTTAGTTTAGCAGTTACCCCCCCCCCCCCCGCTAGGGTCGCGAAAATTAGTCATGTTTCGTGTTTACTTAGGGGGTTTATTAATGAAGAAGATTATTACTTGCGCCGTTCTTGCGTCTGCCGCTCTTGCTACGCCTGCTTTCGCGCAGGATGAAGCCGACAAGGCCCCTGTGCATTATTCGGCCACAGATTCACGGTAGGCGAGCTTGAGGGACGTCGGCGCCAGCTTCTCTGCCAGGGATTGCGCTACGTAAGCCGTCGCGGCCACACAAAAAGGCCGGCACAACGGCCGGCCATAGTTTTA
>NZ_FUYM01000036.1 GCF_900167915.1 Rhizorhabdus histidinilytica
AGCACCGTGCCTGCCCCCACCACCGCGCCCTCGACCTTCGCCATCTCGCGGATCACGTCGAGCGCCACCGGGGTACGCAGCGTCACTTCCAGCGCGGGCAGCCCGCCCTCGACCAGCGCCTCGGCGATCGGCCGGGCGTGCGCCACCTCGTGGACCACCAGCACCGGGATCACCGGCGCGAGCATCATCACCTGCTCGACGGTCATGTCCGTTCATCCTCCTGATAGGCCGCCGCCGCGCCGAGCAGCCCCGCCTGGTCGTGGCGGGCGAGACGGATCGGCAACTGCGCCATGCGCGCCTCGAAGCGGCCCTTGGCGCGGAAGCGATCGTGGAACAGCGGGCTCCTGAGCCGCGCCTCGATCCGGTTGGCGAGCCCGCCGGTGATCACCACGGCATTGGCGCCATGGGCGAGCGCGAGATCGCCCGCCACCGCGCCCAATGCCATGGTCAGGCGGTCGAGCGCCTGCGCCGCGAGCGGGTCGCCGACGCCGGTCGCCGCCTGCCACAGCGCCGCGTCGTCGCGCGGCACGATCGCCCGGCCGTCGATCATCGCCAGCGTCTCGTGGATGTCGGCGAGCGCGGGGCCCGAGACGATCCGTTCGACCGACACCCGGCGATGGCGGGCGCGCAGCCGGCCGAGCAGCGTCTCCTCGAACCCGTCGAGCGCCGCGAAGTCGATATGCCCGCCCTCGGTCGGGAGCACGATGCGGCGCCCGCGCCGGCGCAGCAGCTGGGCGACGCCGAGCCCGGTGCCGGGACCGAGCACGGTGGTGACCCCCTCCGCCGGCAGCGGCCCCTCGGGCCCGCCGATCGGGACCAGCTCGTCGCCGTCGAGCACCCCGACCGCCGCCGCCATCGCCGCGAAGTCGTTATGGAGCGCGATCCTCTCGATGCCGAGTTCCTGCGCGATCGTCGCGGAACGGATCGTCCAGTCATTGTTGGTGAAGCGGATCAGCGCGCCATCGACCGGCCCCGCCACCGCGATGCTGGCGATCGGGGGTGGCGCACGACCGAGATCGCGCGCGAAGGCCGCCCAGGCGGCGGGAAGCCCCGAGAAGTCGGCGGTCCTGTAGGCATGGACCTGCCCCAGCGCCGGCCGCCGGTCGTCATGCAGCTCCGCCACCGCGAAGCGTGCATTGGTCCCGCCCAGGTCCACCGCCACGATCTCCATGGATCAGAGCCCGGCCGCCGCGAGCATGGCCGAACCGCCGCGCTCGGCGGTGTCGGCGCCGGCGCGCATGAAGGCGAACAGCTCGCGGCCGGTGCCGGGCTGCGCGGCCGGCGGTGCCGCGGGTCCGCGCGCCTCCCACTCCGCCGCATCGACCAGCGCCATGATCTCGCCCCGCTCGGCGCACAGCCGGACGACGTCGCCGTCGCGGAGCTTCGCGATCGGCCCGCCGCCGAGCGCCTCCGGGGTCAGGTGGATGGCCGCCGGCACCTTGCCCGAGGCGCCCGACATCCGTCCGTCGGTCACCAGCGCCACCCGAAACCCCCGGTCCTGCAGCACGCCGAGCGAGGGGGTGAGCTTGTGCAGCTCGGGCATGCCGTTCGCCCTCGGCCCCTGGAAGCGCACGACCACCACCACGTCGCGGTCGAGCTCGCCCGCCTTGAACGCGGCCGTCACCTGGTCCTGGTCGTCGAACACCCGGACCGGCGCCTCGATCGTCCAGCGCGACCGATCGACCGCGCTGGTCTTGAAGGTGCCGCGCCCGAGATTGCCGCGCACCAGCCGCATGCCGCCGTCGGGCTGGAACGGATCGCCATGCGGCCGCAGCAGCGACGGGTCGAGCGGCTCGGCCGGCGCATCGCGCCAGACCAGCGCCTCGCCGTCGAGGGCCGGCTCCCTGGCATAGGCGCCCAGATCGTCGCCCGCGACGGTCATGATGTCGCGGTGGAGATAGCCGCCGTCGAGCAGCGTCGCGACGACATAGGCCATGCCGCCTGCCGCCTGGAAATGGTTCACGTCGCCCGAACCGTTGGGATAGACCCGGGCGATCAGCGGCACCGCCGCCGACAGCCGGTCGATGTCCTCCCAGTCGATCAGGATTCCCGCCGCCCGCGCGATCGCGGGCAGGTGGATGACATGGTTGGTCGAGCCTCCCGTCGCCAGCAGGCCCACCGCCGCGTTGACGATCGCCTTCTCGTCGACGCACTGCCCCAGCGGCCGGTAGTCGCCGCCGTCCCAGCCGATCTGCCCCAGCCGATGGACCGCCGCGCGGGTCAGTTGCTGGCGCAGCTTCGTCCCCGGATTGACGAAGGCGGCGCCCGGCATGTGCAGGCCCATCACCTCCATCATCATCTGGTTCGAATTGGCGGTGCCGTAGAAGGTGCAGGTCCCCGCGCCATGATAGGAGGCGCTCTCCGCCTCGAGCAGCTCGGCGCGGCCGACCTTGCCTTCGGCATAGAGCTGGCGGACGCGCTGCTTCTCCTTGTTGGCGAGGCCCGAGGGCATCGGCCCGGCCGGCACCAGGATCGTCGGCAGATGGCCGAAGCGCAGCGCGCCGATCAGCAGCCCGGGGACGATCTTGTCGCAGATGCCGAGCAGCGCCGCGCCCTCGAACATGCCGTGGCTGAGCGCCACCGCGGTGGACAGCGCGATCGTGTCGCGGCTGAACAGCGACAGCTCCATGCCGCGCTGCCCCTGCGTCACCCCGTCGCACATCGCCGGCACCCCGCCCGCCACCTGCGCCGTGATCCCCACCTCGCGTGCCCACAGCTTCATCCGGTCGGGGTAGCCGCCATAGGGCTGATGCGCCGACAGCATGTCGTTATAGGCGGTGACGATGCCGATGTTCATCCCGCGGCCGTCGCGGATCGCGGGCTTGTCCTCCCCCGACGCCGCGAAGCCATGCGCCAGGTTCCCGCACGACAGGCGCGGCCGGTCCACTCCACCCTCGCGCTCGCGCGCGAGCAGGTCCAGATAGGCCCGCCGGCCCGCCCGCGACCGCTCCACGATCCGGCTCGTCACCGCCTCCACGACAGGGTGCAGGGTCATCGCTCGCTCCCGCGCGCCGCTCAGGCGCTCCAGTGGATGTCGATCGCCTGCTCGGCATCCGCGAGCACCCGGCCGATCGGCAGGCTCGATCCCGCTCCCTCCTTGAGCGCCCTTTCGAGCAGCTTCCTCTTGTCCTCGCCGGTCAGCACCAGCATCACCGTGCGCGCCGACAGGATCGCCGCCTTGGTCAGCGTCACCCGCGCGACCGGGGCCTCGGGGGGCAGCGGATCAGGCATCACCCCGACCGCACGGCGCGCCTTCGGCGCATTGAGCGCATCGTCGAGGTCAGGTCCGGCGAAGATCGAGGCGGTGTGGCCGTCGGTGCCGACCCCGAGCCAGACCAGGTCGGGCGGCCAGGGGAAATCCTGCAGCCGCGCGTCGGCGGCCATGCCGGCGCTGCGATAATCGGGCGCCTTCTCGCTGATCACCGGCACCACCCGCGCGCCCTTCGGCAGGAAGATCCTGGCGATCGCCGCCGCGTTGGACAGCGGATCGGTCATCGCCACGATCCGCTCGTCGGTAGGGATGATCGTCACCCGCTTCCAGTCGATCTTCGCCTTGGCGAGCTTCTCGTAGATCGGCAACGGCGTCTGGCCGCCCGGCAGCGCGATCAGGCACTGGCCGCGCGCATCGAGCGCCGATTCGATGATGAAGCCGACATCGCCCGCCACAGCCTCGGCAAGCTCGGCCGGGTCCTCATAATCCCACCATTCGGCCTCGATCATATCGTCTTCCTTGTCCTTCTATTTCCAGATCCTCCCACGCTTCGCGTGGGGAGGAATGATTCCACGTCAGTCATGCCATGTGACGCCGTCGCGTTCGGTGAGGGCGATGGCGGCGGAGGGCCCCCAGGTGCCGGCCATATAGGCCTTGGGCTTCATCGCGTTGGCGGCCCAGCCGTCGCGGATCGCATCGACCCACTCCCATTGCGCCTCCACCTCGTCGCGCCGCACGAACAGCGTCTGGTCTCCCTCGACCAGATCGAGCAGCAGCCGCTCATAGGCGATCCGCCGCCGGCTGTCGGCGAAGGCGTTCGGCATCGATATGTCGAGCGGCACCTCCCTCAGCCGGATCCCGTCGCGGTCGAGCCCCGGCTCCTTCGCCATCAGCAGCAGTCGGACATTCTCGTCGGGCTGCAAACGGATGATCAGCTTGTTGGGTTGCAGCACCGCGCCCCGCCCGTCGAAGATCGAGTGCGGCACCCCCTTGAACTGGATGAAGATCTCCGACTGCCGGCTCGGCAGCCGCTTGCCGGTGCGCAGGTAGAAGGGAACCCCCTTCCACCGCCAATTGTCGATGTTCGCCTTCAGAGCGACGAAGGTCTCGGTATCCGACGGCTTGCCCAGCTCGTCGACATAGCCCGGCACCGGCCCGCCCGCGACCGCGCCGGGGCCATATTGCCCGATCACACTGTGGCTCGCCGCCATCGCCCGGTCGATCGGACGCAGCGAGCGGAACACCTTCACCTTCTCGTCGCGCACCGCGGCCGCATCGAACCGGGCCGGCGGCTCCATCGCCACCAGCGCGAGCAGCTGGAGCATGTGGTTCTGCACCATGTCCCTGAGCGCGCCGGCGCCGTCGTAGAAGCCGACCCGGCCCTCCAGCCCCACCGTCTCCGACACGGTGATCTGGACATGGTCGATCCCGCCCTCGCGCCACAGCGGTTCGAACAGCCCGTTGGCGAAGCGCAGCGCCAGCAGGTTCTGGACCGTCTCCTTGCCGAGATAATGGTCGATCCGGAAGATGCGGTCCTCCGGGAAGACCGATCCGACCGCGTCGTTGATCTCGCGGCTCGACGCCATGTCGTAGCCGAGCGGCTTCTCCAGCCCGATCCGCACCCCTTCGCCCGCAAGGCCCGCCTTGGCGAGACCGTCGATCGTCGCGCCGAACAGCGACGGCGCGGTCGACAGGAAGATCGACAGGCCCCGGTCGGTCGCGCCGACCTTCTCCGCCAGCGCCGCGAAATCCCCCTCCCTCGATGCGTCGACCGGGACATAGCCGATCCGCGCGAGGAAACCGCCGAGCGCCGCCTCGTCGAGCCGCTCGCTCGGCACGAAACGGCGCAGCGCCTGCTCGGCGAAGGCGCGAAAGGCAGCGTCGTCATGCCCGCTGCGCGCCGTCCCCACGATCGCAAGACCCGACGGCAGCAGCCCGTCCGCCGCCAGCCCGTACAGCGACGGCAGCAGCATCCGCTGCGACAGGTCCCCGGTCGCGCCGAACAACAGCAGCTTCTCGCTCGGTGCCGTCAC
>NZ_FUYM01000047.1 GCF_900167915.1 Rhizorhabdus histidinilytica
TGAGATTGATGCTGTCCCGATTGTCGCCGCTGGGATGGGACCGCATCAATCTCACCGGCGATTATATCTGGTCCGAGAGCCTCGACCTCGATGCCGATGGCCTCATGCCGCTGCTCATCAAGCCGCTACCGTGAATCTGTGTCCGAATAATGTACAGAGGCCTGGGTGCGCTGGTCGTTGCCTTCCGCGACCCACAGGCCAACCCAGTCATAATTCTTGCGGCTAACCTTTTGCGCGGTGACGAAACGAAATCCGGCGATCGTAGGGGTGCGATCGGGGCGGGGCGGGACATAGCCCTCGACATAGCCGCTCTTGCCGATACGCCCATTGGAGACGGCGACGATTCCGCTTTTGCCATATTGGCGATCCCAGGTGATCCAGCATCCCGACGAGCGGGAATGCACCGGGCCGGGGGATTGATCGAAGTCGGCAAAGCGCGGATCGTCCGATTGGAGCATCAGCCCCCAACCGTAGCGCAATTGTCCAATGCGCCCCTCTCCGGGGGCAGGCCATCCGGTGTCCGTGCGGTAATGGCCGCCCAGTGCCTCGACGGGCAGGGGCGTGGAGGTAATGGCGACAGCGTTGGAGGGTGCATCCGTCACCGGACAGGCGGGGGGCGTGTCGGCGGCGCTGGCGGGACCAGCGACCAGACAAGCGGCGGCACCAGCCAACAGGATCGCGCCGGAGCGGCGCAAGGATAGGGTCAGGCTCATTGTTCCTCCCGTCCACGTTCGAGGTTCTTCAGGCGAGCGAGCGGCGTGATCGGCAGCGCCGGGTCGGCGTCAGGATGATCGAGCAGCTTGAGGACGATGGCCGTGGCGAGGGGAGGGGGCACGGCTTCGGCGCGCAGCATTTCGAACAGGGCCTGTTCGCCGATGGTGAGGTCCATGCCTTCGATCGTGAGATTGGCGCGGGCCTCGGCATCGGCTTCGCGCCACATTGCGACTTCGGCGGGGGTGCCGCGCACATAATCGAGCGTGCGGACCTGGTTGCGGATCGTTTCGATATCGAGGCTGTTCATTGATGGTCCTTCCCGGTGCTATGGCGGTGCAGATAATCGAGGGCTTCGCGGGCGGACTGTTCGCTCGGAAAGAGAAGATCGAGCCAGCTCTGGCTTTTTTCTGACCAGAGGCCCCATGCGCTTTCGAGTTTCTTGTCGGGGCGTTTCATGACGCGGTAATCGTCCAGCCTCATTGCGAGTCCTCCTGCTCCTCCGCTTCCGCGTCGAATGCGCGACGCCCACGCCGCTTCCAGAGCACCAGCAGATCGCCGGCTTTATCCTCCCGCACACGTCCAGCCAGTTCGAGCATCGCGCCATAGAGGGTGGCGCGATCGTCGTCGGCCAGTTCGACGAGGCCGGCTTTCTGGACGAGGCCGCCCAACTCTATGAGATGGCGCGTGCGCTCGCGTCGGGCCATGACCCATCCTCTCGTATCAGCGCGACGCGCGGCGTCTTCAAGCCTGTTCCTCGCTTGCGCCAGTTTGCTTGCCGCCTTCGCCGTCGCAGCCAGTGCGTCGCCAAGCCTTGCGCCCGCGCCCCTGAAAGAAGGCCGCGCCCCGCGAGCGCCACGCCTCCTTTTCTTCCGCGTTAGCCGATCCCACGGCGGCGAGCAGCACGCCCGCCAGCATGTCGGGATCGAGCGCATCTGCCCCGGTGGACGTGACCAGCTCGCCTAGTTGCTGCACCTTCTTCGCCTTGAGCGCGCGGGCCTTGTCGCCCAGCGCCTTCAACTCGGCGTCATAGTCGCGGACCTTGCGCATATTCTCTCCCTCGCGCCCATGATCGGGAGCCGCAGCGTAGCACGATCGCAGGCACAGGACAGCGGTTCCGAACAAAAATGCGGCCAAGTCAATCACGCGAACGGCAGAGAGTGTAAGTGCGCGCTTATACATCGTTGCCGACCTGCGCTAAGAAGGGCAGTATGGCGGCCGTTATGGCGATCTACCATTTCTCGGCCAAGGTCATCAGCCGCGCCAACGG
>NZ_FUYM01000046.1 GCF_900167915.1 Rhizorhabdus histidinilytica
GTCTGAAGCATGCGGGTGTTCACATACACCAGCGACGCTTGCAGGAGGTGTAGCGCCAGAACGGAGATTTCCTGCTCATGGATGCGGTTGGTGGCGATCTCGCCGCCCTTGCCGAAGAACACGAAACCATTAGCGCCGTTCCAGTTCTCAACCACATTCAGCCCTTCGTGGATCTCGCGGCGGAATGCCTCCTGACGCAAATACCGGCATAGGAAGATTGTTTTGACCGCGCGGCCGAGTTCACTCAGCGCCTTGTAGGTCGGGTGCATCACTTCGGCTCTGGCAAACCGGAGCAGGATCGCTTCCGGATCGGCGGTGCGCGATTGCATGGCAGCGGCATATTTGACCATTTCGTCATATTGTTGCTCGATCTCGTCCCAGTCGATCGGGCTGGAGAGGATCGGCAGTAAATTGGAAAGCCGCGTGCGCATGCCGGCTTGGGGAAGGGCCAGTTTCTGGCGTGCCACTGCTTTCAGCCGCGGGGCAAGCTCAAATCCAAGGAGTCGGCAGAACGCAAAGCCGACTGCGCTCTGGCCGTGGCTATCGACGTACTGGCGCTGGATTTCCATGTCGGTGCAATGGCGTAGCACGCCTTCGATCATGGAGGCGACCTCCGAGGAAGAGCACCGCTTGAGCTGGGAATAAACGCAGGTCGCGCGCTTCTCCACATGCCAGTAGATCATGACGCCACGGCCGCCATAGCGGGCGTGCCATTCCGTCATCAGGTTGCGGTCCCACGCGCCGAACTTCGTTGAATCGGACGCGCATGCCGTGCCCGCATCTCCCCATACTGCGGCATTGCGGATTGCCAGTGTCGCGTTTGCTACCCGCGCGCACGCCTCCCTCAGCGCTGGCGCGTGGATGAAACGGCGATGGACATGCAGCAATTCCTCGTAACTGACATCGGGTGTTGCGCCAGCGACCCGCTTGAGCCCGGCGTTCGTGCCCAAGCCATAGAGACACAGCAAAAGACGCTGAGCCAAGGCTGCTTTCGACAGGGTAACCCGCGAGGCCGACGTTTCGAAAGCATCCATCAATCCCGTGTCCAGAGCAGCCTCTTTCAACACGTCCAGCAGTCCGGTCATCGGCCAGCGCTGACCGATCTCGCTTTTGATCGAAGCGAGACCCTTCGGTTCGGGCAAGGGCTTGAACGGTGTAATCGATATCCGGTTGTCGCCGCGCCACAGGAGCCGGACCTTGTCGTTTTGTGGAATATTGGCATTGAGGAGCAACAGTTCCCGTTCAAGCTCCTCCCGGATCGAGGCGCAAAACGCCTGCGCATCTGGCGTCAGGCTGAGGCCGGAATAGTACGCATCTCGCCTGATCTCGAAGTCCTTGGGAAGATCGTCATCGGGATTGCGATAGCGATCCGCCCCGACCACCCAGATTTCTTTGGAGCGGATGCGGTCGCGCAGTTGCGTCAGGACGCAAAGCTCATAGCTGATCCGGTTTACCCGCCCATCGTCATCAATGACGGAACTGCGCCATCGCGCTGGAATCACCTCATCGATCGGAACATCCTGCAATGGCACGAAGCGGCATCCGCCATCCACCTTGCTCCTGATCCAGTCGAGGGCCGCCAGGACCGGCCGCCACACCGCGTTGTTCGACCGGAACTCAAGTACGGAAAGCAGGCTTGGCAGCATGCGCCGGTAATGATTGGCCCAGGAACCACGCATCACCTTGTAGATGCGCCGGTCCAGAGCGCCCTTCGCATGGCTCTCCTTGACGATCGCCGCCAGCTTGGCCTTACCGGCGATCGGGAAAATGACATCGCAGATGCGCCCCGATGGTTCATTGATCGAGGCGCTGGCGATCTCGACCAGCAGGCGCTCCTTTCCATAGACCCGCTCGATGTCTTTCGCGATATCGCCCACCACCTTGCGTTTCGAGCGCGTTCCGATCTTGTGAACGGTTTCGATCAGCAGGTCGATCATCGCGTCAGTGAGTTGCGCCTCCCGCGACATTAGATAAATCGCATAAAGGCCGAGCTGTCGCGCCGGC
>NZ_FUYM01000028.1 GCF_900167915.1 Rhizorhabdus histidinilytica
TGCTCGGGATCGGCGTCGAAGGCCCGGAAGGCGGCGATCAGATCGGCCAGCACCTGCGTGTTGAGCGCGTTCAGCGCCTGCGGGCGGTTCAGCCGAATGACCGTGACCGGCCCCTGGGTTTCGACGAGGATCGTTTCATAGGACATGGGGCATCTTCCAGATGTTCGACGGATTTTGGGTTTCGCGGGCAAACGGCTTCGCCCGGCGGCGGCATCTCCTATACGGCGATGCGCGCCGCCCGGACGAATGGACGGTCCCGGCGGGGGTCAGGCCTTCGGCGCGGTCTTTCGCGGCTTGCGCGCCTTGGGCGGCGGCGGCGGCGCCACTTCCTTCTTGCGGCCGAGGCCGCTCTTCACCGCGAGGCTGCGGCGGGTCTCGGCATAGTTGGGAGCGACCATTGGATAATCGGCCGGCAGGCCCCATTTCCTGCGATAGTCGTCAGGAGACATGCCATAGTTGGTCTGAAGATAGCGCTTGAGCATCTTCATCTTCTTGCCGGATTCCAGGCTGACCAGATAATCCGGCTTGATCGAGGAGCGGATGGGGACGGCGGGCTTGAGTTCCTCCACCGGTTCCGGCGCGGGTTGGCCCAGGCTCGTCAGCGTCGCATGGACATTCCTGATGAGTTCGGCGACGTCGCCGACCGCGACCTTGTTGTTGGTAAGATGGGACGCGACAATATCCGCGGTCAACTCCAACATGATTTCGTCTGCCATCGATCGCCTCATTTGCCCGAAATTGGATCGGGGTCTTCTATCCGAGGATGCGGCGTCTTGAAACACTATAGATTAGGATGAAGGGCAGATATCGGCTCGCCCCATCTCCGATGCGGAAGCACGTCGCCGGCGGAGGCGCATCGGCGCGGCGCGGTCCGACCTCGGACCGGCGCCGGACCCTTAACATGTCCCCGTCATACAGGTATTGATAGGCTTCGGTCTTCTCGGGAGAGGTGAGTGCGGCTGACGCGCTACACGGATTATTCGCTCAGGGTTTTGATTCACCTCGCGATCAACGACGACCGTCTCTGCTCGATCGGCGAGATTTCGCGCACCTATGACGTGTCGCACAATCATCTGATGAAGGTGGTCAACGCCCTCGCGCGCGACGGCTTCATCGAGACGGTGCGGGGGCGGACCGGCGGCATGCGCCTCGCGCGGCCCGCGAACGAGATCACCGTCGGCGAAGTCGTGCGCAGGACCGAGGAAGGCTTCCAGCTCGCCGATTGCTCGGGATGTGCGTTGTCCCCGGCCTGCGGCCTGACCGGCGTCCTCGCCGAGGCGATGCAGGCGATGATGATGGTGTTCGATTCCTACAAGATCTCCGACCTGCTGACCGACCGTGAGGCGATGCGACGGCTGATGAACCGGCAATCGCCGCTCGGTATCGGCCTGCACTGACGAGGGCGCGCGCGCCGGGCTTCGATGCCCCCGCGATCCGGTTCTTTCCATAAGCTCGATTCGCCCCGGTTTTCGCGCCGGAGCGGTGCTTCCCCACATGCATGTTCGGCTGGGCCGCGTTTAGCCCTTGCACGGATCGTGGGCACGCGATAGGTCAGAACAATATTATCAATAATTATATGGATCGCGTTGCGTGGTGGATTTGAAGGGCGGTCGGACAAGCGGGGATTCTGGCCATGGGCGGCGTGTGGGGACGGCGGCCCGATGAGGAATTATCTGAAGATCCTGCACGATCGGGGCGATATCCAGCTGGTCCGGCGCAGGGTCGACCCGTGCTTCGAGCTGTCGGCGGTGATCGAGAAGGTGCAGCAGAACGGGGCGCAACCGCTGCTGTTCACCGATGTGGCCGGCACCGACATGCCGGTCGTCTCCAACATCTATGCGAGCAATGACCGTCTGTGCGAGATGATCGGTGCGGCGCGCGGCGAATTCTGCCGGCGCTGGGATGAACTGCTCGGCGCCGTCGATGCGAGCGCGCCCTATGTCGAGCGGGCGGCTGTGCCGACGCCGCGCGTCCCGATCGCCTTCGACGCCTTGCCCCGTATCACCTGGCGAGGGAAGGATGACGGGCCCTATATCACCGCCGGCGTTTTCTACGCGAAGGACCCGGAAACCGGCGTCGGCAATCTCTCCTTCTGCCGCGCCTCGATGCGGGCGGACGGCACGTTGCTCTGTTGCATCGATCCGCCGCATGACCTCGCCCGCTACCAGGCGCTCGCCGAGGCGCGCGGGGAGCCGCTCGACGTGGCGATCCTGATCGGTCCGGCGCCCGAGATATTCCTCGCGGCCTGCGCCTCGATTCCCTACGAACAGGATGAGTTGAGCGTCGCCGCCGCGATCCGGGGGGCGCCGGTCCCGATGCGCCCCGCCTCCACCCTGCCGTTCGACCTGCCCGACGAGACCGAGGTCGTCATCGAGGGCCGGATTCGCCCGCACGAGCGCAAGCTGGAAGGACCATTCGGCGAATATATGGGCTATTACGGCCCACTGAACACCAATGGCTATGTGTTCGACGTGACTGCGGTTACCGCGCGCGAAGGGGCGGTGTTCCACGGCTTGCTGTGCGGCGGAGCGGAAGACCTGTGTGCGCTAGACGTCGCCTTCGCGACGCGGACCTACAGCCATATCGCACGGAAGGTTTCCGGCGTCATCGACGTCACCTGCAACCCGATGTTCTTCTGTTCGGTCGTCAAGATCGACAAGAGCTATGAAGCGCAGCCGCGCGAGGTGATCCAGGCGGTGTTCGACGCCAATCCCAACTACAATTTCGCCTGCATAGTCGTGGACAAGGATGTCGACATCCACGATCTCCAGGCGGTGTTGAAGGCCTTCCTGACCCGTGGCCGCGTCGATCGGCGCGTCACGGTGGTCGACGACGTCCGCGGCTGGGACGATTCGGCCGATCCGATCTATGCCGGGAGGGTAGGTATCGATGCGACCATGACCTGGGGGCGCGAGGAGAATTTCGATCCGGCGTCGACCCCCTGGCCCGAGATCCAGCTCGACGAGTATCTCGACCCGCCGACGGCTCGCGCGCCGCGCCCCTCAAACGCCCCGGCCGCACGCAATTCCATATCCTAGATGGATCACGCCATGACCGCGACAGCCTCCATTCCCTCCCATCGCATCGCCATCGACGTCGGCGGAACCTTCGTCGACTATGTGCTGCTCGACGAAGCGTCGGGATCGATCACGATCGAAAAGCAGCTCTCCACCCCCGAGCGGATCGTCGACGAAGTGATGACCGGCATCGGCCGGCTGCCCGTGGCGCTGTCGCAGACGAGCATCTTTCACGGGACCACCGTCGCGCTCAACACGATCGTGCAGGAGCGCGGGGTCGCGGTCGGATTGCTCACCACCGCCGGCTTCCGCGACATATTGGAGATCGGCCGGGGATCGCGGCCGGAGATCTACAATCCGCTGTTCCGCGAACCGCCAGCGCTGATCGACCGCTTCCTGCGGCGCGAGATCGCGGGCCGGATGGACGCGCAGGGGCGCGAGGTGACGCCGCTCGACCTCGACCAGCTCGACCGCGAGGCCGACGCGCTCGTCGCCGCCGGGGTCGAGGCGCTCGCGATCTGCTTCCTGCACAGCTACACCAACAATACGCATGAGGCGGTGGCGGCCGAGCGCATCCGCCGCCGTCATCCCGGCATCGCCCTGGCCGTCTCGCACGAGCTGGTCCGCGAATGGCGCGAGTTCGAGCGGACCTCGACCACGGTGCTCAACGCCTATGTCCAGCCGCCCTTCAAGCGCTACATCGACGCGCTCGTCGCGCGGCTGGAAGGCGCCGGCTATGCCAATCCGCTGGCGGTGATGCAGTCGAACGGCGGGGTCTCCGCCGCGCGGCGAGCCGCCGATCGGCCGATCACCACGCTGGAGTCGGGGCCGGCCGGTGGCGTCATCGGCGCCAGCGTGCTCGCGGCGGAGCTGGGGCTGAAGAACGTCATCTGCTCCGACGTCGGCGGGACGACGGTCGATCTCGCGCTGATCGAGGACGGGGCGATCGTCGAGCGCAACCAGACCAAGATCGCCGGCCGGCCGGTGCTGGGGCCGACCATCGACATCCTATCCGCCGGCGTCGGCGGCGGATCGATCGCCTGGATCGATAATCGCGGCTCGCTCCGCGTCGGACCGCGCAGTGCCGGATCGTCGCCGGGGCCGGCCTGCTTCGGCCTGGGCGGGAGCGAGCCGACGGTGACCGATTGCCATCTGGTGCTCGGCAGCCTCGACCCCGATCGGTTCCTAGGCGCGCGCATCCGGCTCGATGTCGACGCGGCGCGGGGAGCGGTGGACCGCCTCGCCGGGCGGCTCGGCCTCGGGCGCGACGAGCTGGCGGCGGGGATCCTGCAGATCGCCGAGTCCAACATGATCGGCGCGATCCGCTCGATCACCGTCAAGCGCGGCCTCGATCCCCGCGACTTCACTCTCGTCTCCTATGGCGGTGGGGGCGGCTTCTTCGCCGCCGCCGTCGCGGAAGAACTCGGGGTGCGGTCGATCATCGTGCCGACCGCCTCGGCGACCTTCTCCGCCTGGGGCATCGTCTCGTCCGACTATCGCGAGGACAGCGCGCGGACGATGGTGCGGACGCTCGACGACGCGACTGCGCGGGAGATCGTCGCCGTCGCGCGCCGGCTGTCGGCCGACAATGTCGAGCGGCTGTCCGAGCATAATATCGACGCCGGCCGCATCCGTTCCTTCGTGCGCTGCGACGTCCGCTTCGCCGGGCAGGAATATACCGTCACCGTCGGGGTCGACGACGATTGGCTGCAATCCCCCGACCGGCTGCTGGCGGGGCTGAGCGAGCGCTTCGTCGACATGCACCGGCGGCTCTACGGCCATGGCGAGCAGGGCATGCCGGTCGAGCTGGTGACGGTGCGGGTGCGGTCGATCGGCCATGTCGCCCGGCCGGCCTTTCCGCGCGCCAGAGATGGCGCGGCGCCCGAGCCGTCCGCCTGGCGCGAGACCTATTTCCGGGCCGAGGGTGAACGGGTGCGGACTCCGGTCTACGACCGCGATGCGTTGTCGCGCCTCTTCGCGGTCGAGGGGCCGGCGATCGTGGAGGAATGGACCACGACGACGTTGGTGCCGCCGGGCTGGAGCGCCGGCACCGACCGGATCGGCAATCTGGTGCTCACCGCCAAGGCGGAAGGGGAGGAATGATCATGGCGCAGATCGATGTCGTCACCGCGGAAGTCCTCCGCAACGCCGTCGTCGTCGCGGCGGAGGAGATGAGCTCGACGCTGGTGCGCACCGCGCACAATCCGCTGCTCTACGACGTCCAGGACTTCGGGCTCGGCATCATCTCGCCCGAGGGCGAGTGCTGGGCCGACGCGCCGGGCATGACCGCCTTCGTCGGGGTGCTGTCGCACACCGTGCTGTCGGGCATCGCGGTGCACGGGCTGGAGAATATGCGCGACGGCGACCTGTTCATCGCCAACGATCCCTACACGACCGGCAACCATATTTCCGACGTGTCGATCTACATGCCGATCTTCCACGAGGGGCGGCTGGTCGCCTTCGCGGCTGTCACCGCGCACTGGGCGGACATTGGCGGCAAGACGCCGGGCGGCTGGTGCCCGGACTCGGTCGACGTCTATCAGGAAGGCATCTGCTTCTCGCACGAGAAGCTGATCGACGGCGGCCGGCCGGTCGGCGCGCTGTGGAGCATCATCCGCAACAACACGCGCTGTCCCGACGTCGTGCTGGGCGATCTCAACGCGCAGATCGCCGCGTGCCGCCAGGGGGCGCTGCGCTTGACCGCGCTGTGCGCGAAATATGGTCTCGATCAGCTCCATGCGGCGATGCGGCTGGCGATCCAGCGCGCCGAGGACGATGCGCGCGGGCAGATCAGCGCGCTTCCCGACGGCGTCTACACGGTCAGCCAGCGGATGGACGAGGACGGCGTGGCGCGCGGCGACCCCTTCGATGTCGTGCTGACCCTCACCATAGCGGGGGACGGCATCCACGCCTCGTTCGAGGGGACGAGCGAGGTGCGGGCGGGGCCGGTCAACTGCCCTGAACATGCGGCTCGCAGCCTCGTCCGCGCCGCGATCAAGGGCGTGCTGTCGCCGACCGAGCCGGCCAATGAGGGCGACTTCAAAGCGCTCAGCTTCGACATCGCGCCGAACCTGGTGGTCAGCCCGCAGCGACCGGCGCCGGTCGATTCCTACGGCTATATGTGTATCGCGGTGTGGGAGCTCACCATGCGCGCGCTGGCGATGGTCGTGCCCGACAAGGCGGTGGCGGGCGGCGGCCAGCTCTGCATGCCGACGCTGTCGCGGGTCGACCCCAGGCTCGGCACGCCGTTCGTGCTCGCCGATCCGCTCGACGTCGGCAACGGCGCCCGACCGAATGTCGACGCGCCGACGATGGCGATCCCGACGATGGGGGACGTGCCGAACATGCCGGTCGAGGTTATCGAGATGCGCTACCCGGTCCGGGTCGAGCGGTTCGGGCTGCGGCCGGAATCGATCGGCCATGGCCGATTCCTGGGTGGGGCCGGGGTGCGGCGTGACTATCGCCTGCTCGAACGCGGTATCATGGTCTATACCGCCTTCGAGA
The DNA here is from genome assembly GCF_900167915.1 of Rhizorhabdus histidinilytica. GTDB lineage: Bacteria > Pseudomonadota > Alphaproteobacteria > Sphingomonadales > Sphingomonadaceae > Rhizorhabdus > Rhizorhabdus histidinilytica. Next base: position 6,522 of record NZ_FUYM01000028.1, read on the forward strand.
ATGTCGGAGATCCGCTGGGCCGGGGCCGGGACGGCGGGCTGGACGGCGCGCCGCCGGTCGTCGTCGTCAATCCCGATACCGATCGCGAGGTGGTGATGAAGAGCCGCGCCGGCATCGGCCCGTTCGAACCCGGCGAGGTGATCAGCATGCGCAGCGGCGGCGGCGGCGGTTGGGGCGCCCCCGCCGATCGCGATCCGGCGCAGGTCGCCCGCGACGTCCGCAACGGGCTGCTGAGCGAGGCCGACGCCCGGTCGATCTATGGAGTGGTGGCCGAGCCGGCATGACCGGCCGGCTGTCCGCCACCCGGTTCAGGATACGCCGAAGGCCTCGTCCGGCAGGTGCAGCAGGTCGGCGCGCGATCGGTCGCCGGACTCGATCGCCAACGCCTCGGCCCGATCCGGATCGGCGGCGAGGATCGCCTTCAATATCTCGGCATGGCCCTCGAGCCACTGGTCGCGATTGTCGTTGAACTGGATGCCGCTGAGCCAGATGCGGTGGAGCAGCGATTGCAGCGACGCGTGGGTGCGCTTCAGCACCGGGTTACCGACACTGTCCATCAGCGATCCCCAGAAGCGGTTGTTCTCCCGCACGAAGTCCGCCATCGGCATGTGGCGGTCCTTCGGGAATTCCTCGGTCAGGCGCAGCGAATGCTCGATCGTTTCGCGCACCGACGGCTCGTCGATGCGGCTGGCGGCCTGACGCACGACGAAGTTGGCGAGCGCGTCGAGCACGTCGAGCGTATGGCTTACCTCTTCCCGGGTGACGAGGCGGACGAAGGCGCCCTGGCTCTTGACGATCTCGATCAGCCCCTCGCCCTCGAGGATGCGCAGCGCCCCGCGCACGCATGAGCGTGACACGCCGTAACGATTGATCAGGTCGATCTCGACCAGCCGTTGCTTGGGCACAAATTGTCCGGTCTGGATGCCGACCCTGATCTGGTCCGCCACCGCCTCCGGGTTGATCCTCGGCCGCTTCTGCGAGCCCTTCACCATCCACTCATCTCCTTCGACGCCGCCGGATCGGCTCGTCCCCATGATGATCGTCGGTCACGGCAGCCGACGCAGCTTGCCCGGGCCGAGATCGTCGAGGGACCGGCATCCCATGAAATGCAGCGTGCGTAGCATCTCGGACCGGAACAACGCAAAGACATGCCGGACCCCCTCCTCGCCCGCGGCGGCGAGCCCATAGCAGAAGGGCCGCACCGTTGAACATGCCGTTGCGCCGAGGGCGATCGCCTTGATGATGTCGGTGCCCGAGCGGAAGCCGCCGTCGACGACGATCTCCAGCCGGCCGCGCGCGTGCGCGATCGCGTCGGGCAGCATGTCGAGCGGGGCGATGCCGCTGTCGAAGTGGCGGCCGCCCTGGTTGGAAAGGAACACCGACTGATAGCCGAGCGCGGCGGCGCGGCCGATGTCGTCGGGCCGCAGCAGGCCCTTCACCGCCAGGGGGCCGATCCATCGGTCGCGCAGCCAGGCGAGGTCGTCCCATCCGACCGGCGAGACGATCTGGTCGACGACCTGCTCCATCGACAGGCCCTCGCCGGCGAAATTGGCGAGACGCGGCCGTTGCCGCGCCATCCGCCACGCCCAGCGGGGTCGCGCGACTGCCATCTTCGCGACCAGCCAGGGCGAGGGCGGCATCCGCAGCCCATGCCGCCGCTCGGCCGGGCGGTCGCCATGGACCGGATTATCGACGGTCACGCAGAGGCCCGCAAAGCCCGCGTCGCGGGCGCGATCGATCAGTCGTAGCGCCAGCGCCCGGTCACGCGGGAGGCTGAGCTGGAAGAGGCAGGGGCCGGCCGCCGCCCGCCGGGCCAGCGATTCGATCGAGTGGTTCGACGCGGTGCTGAGCATGAACAGCGCGCCGGCATCCGTACACGCGCGCGCCGCGGCGAGGTCGCCGCCGTTGCCGATCAGCCCGAGCATCCCGGCGGGGCCGAAGACCAGCGGCAGGGCGAGGTCGATCCCGAGCAGCCGTCGCCGGAGCGACGGCGTCGCATCCGGCCGCTCGGCGACCGACGGGAAAAGCCCCCAGCGATCGAACGCGGCGCGGTTGGCGGCGAGCGTCGCCTCGCGCTCGGCGCCGCTATCGAGATAAGCGCGGATCGGCGGCGGCAGGGCGCGGAACGCGGCCCTCCGCGCGCTTTCCAAATCCGCCCATCGACCCGATCCTTCCAACACTCCATCCCCTGTCGTCGAGTAAAGTAAACATTATTATTGACAATAATAGCAACGATAAAGTTCAATCTCCTCCCGCGCACATCGATCCGGGGATGGGAGAAGGGTTTCCATGAGTTTCGCGAGCTTCGAGATATCGCCGATCACGCCGTTCGTCGGGGCGGATGTCGATGGGATCGACCTGGGCGAAAGGCCCCTGAGCGACGCGGAGCGCGACGATGTGATCCGCGCGTTGTCGATCCACGGTGTGCTGCGCTTCAAACGGCAATCGCTGACGATCGACACGCTGATGCGGCTCGGGCGGCAGTTCGGCGAGCTCCACATCCACACCGGCATTTCGGGGATGAAGGAGAATCCCGAAGTGACCGAGATCTATTCAGACGAGACGTCTAAGCATGTGAACGGCGAACTGTGGCACAGCGACTTGTCCTGTGACGAGGTCCCGCCGCTGGGCAGCATCCTGCATATGCGGCAGGTGCCGCGCAACGGCGGCGGCGACACCGCCTTTTCGAGTTCCTACACGGCTTATGAGCGGCTGTCCGATTCGATGAAGCGCTATCTGGGGGGGCTCACCGCCACCCATGACGGCGCGGTCGCGTTCGGCCGCTTCGATCCGAACAAGACCTATACCCGCGCGGTGCATCCGGTGATCACCCATCATCCCGTGTCGGGCCGCAAGGTACTCTACGTCAATCGCGCCTTCACCAGCCATATCAACGAGGTGCCGCGCGAGGAGAGCGACGCCGTGCTGCGTTTCCTCTACGACCATAGCGAGCGGCCGGAATGGTCGATGCGCTTCCATTGGGAGGATGACATGGTCGCCTTCTGGGACAATCGCTGCACGCAGCATCTGGCGATCTGGGACTATTTCCCCGAGCGCCGGCTGGGGCATCGCGTCCAGATCGCCGGCGACCGGAAGCCGGCATGACAGTTGTGGAGGCGGGTGAGGTAGTGCCGCAGGCGCGGGCGCGGTGGCGGCCCTGGGGTGTGGTGCTGGCCTGCGTCATCGGTTTCGCGATCAGCCCCGCGACCGTGTTGTTCTACACGCTGGGCCTGTTCATCGAGCCGCTGCGCGCCGCTCATGGCTGGGACCGGGCGGAGGTCTCGCTCGCCATCCCGATCTTCACCGCGGCGGTCGCCGGCGCGATGCCGTTCGTTGGCGTGCTGATCGACCGGCTGGGACCGAGGCGGGTCCTGATCGGATCGATCCTGCTCTATGGCGGCGGGCTCGGCGGCTTCTTCCTGGTTGACAGCCTGCCGCGCTTCTACGGGCTGTTCTTCCTGCTGGGCGTTGTCTGCTCGGGGGCGAACTCGATCACCTATACCCGGCTGCTGACGGTCTGGTTCGATCGCAACCGCGGCAAGGCGATCGGCATCGCCTCGTCGGGCATGGGGCTGGGCATGTTGATCATGCCGCCGATCATCGACCAGGTGATGCAGGCGGCGAACTGGCAATGGGCCTATCTGATGGTCGGGGCTGTCGTGCTGCTGCTCGGCCTGCCGGCAGCGACATGGCTGATCGCCGATACGCCGGAGGAGCTGGGCCTTCCCCGGGAGCCGGCTGCCGACGCGCTGGCCCCGCCGGTGGCGATGACGGTGCGCGAGGCGTCGGGGACGCGACAGTACTGGCTGATCCTCGCCTGCTTCATGGGTATCGCCGGATCGACCAACGCGATCGCCGTCCATCTGGCGCCGATGCTGCTCGATCTCGGCACCAGCTCGGCCGGGGCGGCCGCCGCGGTGTCGGCGTTCGGCGGAGCGATGCTGCTCGGCCGCATCGCGATGGGGTGGCTGATCGACCGCTTCTTCGCGCCCCGCATCTGCGCGCTGATCTTCGCGGTGTCGACGGTGGCGACGGTCGGCCTGGCCGCCGGCCTGCCGGTCGCGGCGATCGTCGTCGCGGCGGTCTGCGTCGGCTTCTCCGCCGGGGCTGAGGGCGACGTGATGGGGTTCCTCATCGGCCGCTATTTCGGCATCGCCCATTATGCCCGCATCTATGCGAGCATCTTCGTCGCCTATCTGCTGAGCGTCAGCGCCTTCCCCTATCTGCTGGCGCAGATGTTCGAACTGACCGGCTCCTATCGCGCCGGCCTTTGGCTGTGCGGGGCGCTCAATCTGGTCAGTGTCCTCTGCCTGCTCGGCATGGGCCCCTATGGGGGACGAAAAGCCCGATAAACCGGCGCGCAGAGACTTTTAAAAATTTTGCCTCCAAAATTATTGACAATATTATATCCGATAATAGGGTCATGGAGGCAGGGGGTGGTGCAAGGGGCCGGAAGCGAGATGGCCGGGCATCGCATCAAAGGGAGGTTTCACATGATTGCACGATCGCTGCTCTTTTCCGGCGCCATGGGGTCCAGCATCATCGCCTTGTCGATCGGTTCACCGGTCCATGCGCAGGACGCCGAGGCCAGCCTGATGTCCGACATCGTCGTCACCGCCCGCAAGCGCGACGAGACCGCGCAGTCGGTGCCGGTCGCGATCAGCGCCTTCAACGGCGCGCAGCTCGAAGCGCTCGGCGTCACCGAGAGCAAGGACCTGGGCAAGTTCACCCCGGGCCTGCAATGGAAATCGGACTCCCCGTTCGGCGGTAATGTCATCTTCGTGCGCGGCGTCGGCAACAACACGACGCTGTTCACCGGATCGCCTGCCGTCGCCGTCTATCTCGACGAGGCCTATCTCAACTCGCAGGCCTTCCACGGCTTCTCGACCTTCGACGTCGACCGGGTCGAGGTGCTGAAGGGACCGCAGGGGACACTCTACGGTCGCAACACGACCGGTGGCGCGATCAAGTACATCACCAGGCAGCCCGACCCGGACAAGGGGCTGACCGGCGAGGTCAACGTCAACCTTGGCAATTTCGGGCTGCGCAAGGTCGATGGCGGCATCGGTGTCGCCCTGTCGGAAAAGGCGGCGCTGCGCATCGGCTTCGTGTCGCACGACCGCGGCGGCATCTATGACGACTATGTCCGCGACACCAAGACGACCGACGTCAACGTCAAGGCGATCCGCCTCCAGCTTCTCGTCAAGCCGACCGAGAAATTCTCGATCCTGCTCGGCGGCACCTATGCGCGGTCGCGCAGCGACGACGTCCGCTTCAAGCGTGTCGACACCGTCGATCCCGCGACGATCAGCTTCGGCCCCGGCGGGCCGAGCTTCTCCGGCCGCTGCGCCAATCCGGGCGTCGGCACCGCGCCGGGCTGCACCAGCATCCTGCAACTGCTTGGCGTTCCCGACGACCTCAACAAGGACGCCTTCAAGGTCCAGTCGAACCTTTCCAGGCGGGAATCGCTCGAGCGGGTGGACAGCTGGGGCGCCTGGCTGACGATGAACTATGATTTCGGCGGCGCGACGCTGACCTCGGCCACCTCCTATTATCACCTCAACCTCAAGGGGCCCCAGGATGTCGACGCGACCGCGCTCAACATCGCGGCGATCTACGACGAGGGACGCCCCCGCCAGTTCAGCCAGGAGGTGCGGCTCACCTCGGACGGCTCGGGCGATTTCCGCTGGGTGCTCGGCGGCTATTATTTCCGGGAGAGCATCACCCAGCTCAAGCCCGTCAACCTGGCCGGCATCGGCATCGGCTTCGGCAGCGCCGGCAAGCAGAAGACCGACGCGATCGCGGCCTTCGCCGAGGGTTCCTATCGCTTCACTGACGCGCTCGACCTGACCGTCGGCCTGCGCTGGAGCCGCGACAAGCGCGACGTCGACTTCACCTATTTCACCTTCGCCAGCGACGGGCGCGAGAATTACCGCTACGCGGACGTGCTCGCCGCCGGCTTCGGGCCGGGCAGCTTCACGCTCAACGGTCGGAAGAAGGCGTGGAGCAACCTCAGCGGCCGCATCACGCTCAGCTACAAGATCGACGATCAGGCGATGGTCTACGCCAGCGCCAATCGCGGCTACAAGGGCGGGGAGTTCAACTTCGGTTCCGACAATCCGGTCACCGCCGGCTTCGTCGACCCGGAGACGGTGGACGCGTTCGAGGTCGGCATCAAGTCGCAATGGTTCGACCGCCGGCTGCGCTTCAACGCGGCCGCCTTCTACTACAAGTACAGGGACAAGCAGGAGACGCTGTTCGACACCGGCACCGCGACGCTCTCCAACGCCGATGCGCGGGTCAAGGGCGTCGAGGTCGAGCTGACGGCGGTGCCCGTCCAGGGGTTGACGCTCAACGCCGGCCTGTCGCTGCTCGACGCCAAATATACCGACTTCCCCGCCTGCCAGCCCGACGGGTCGGCCTGCGACGGCAACCGGCTGTCGGACTCGCCCACGTCGACGCTCAACCTGCTCGCCAAATATGATTTCGACCTGGGCGGCCGGACGGCGAGCATCCAGGGCGGCGCCAATTGGACGGCGAAGCGCTTCTTCGATTTCCGCAACGTCGGCTACATCGCCGACGACGGCTATTGGCTGTTCGACGCGCGGGCATCCTATGAGATCATGGACGGCCTGACGGCAGCGCTGTGGGTGCAGAACATCGCCAACACCCGCTATTACACCAATGGTTTCGATGTTTCGGCATTCGGCTATTCGCTGCTGCTGCCAGGTACGCCGCGCAGCTATGGCGGGTCGATCAACTACCGCTTCTGACGATCATGGTGGGAAGCGCCTCCGCATGACGTCGCGGGTGATCATCGGCATCAGCGGGGCATCGGGCGCTGCCTATGGCATCGGCGCGCTGCGTGCGCTGATGCCCACCGAGGTCGAGACGCATCTCGTCATCTCCAAGGCCGCGGCGCGGACCATCGTCGAGGAGACCGAACTGTCGGTCGACGAGGTCCGCGCCATGGCCGACGTGGTGCACAGCAATGCGGACATCGGCGCCTCGATTGCCAGCGGCTCGTTCCGGACGCTGGGGATGCTCGTGGCGCCCTGTTCGGTGAAGTCCGCGTCGGAGATCGCCTGGGGCATCACCTCCTCGCTGCTCAGCCGCGCCGCCGACGTGACCCTGAAGGAGCGCCGCCGGCTGGTCCTGATGTTCCGCGAGACGCCGCTGCACGGCGGCCATCTGCGGACGCTGACCCAGCTCGACGCCGCCGGCGCGATCGTCATGCCGCCGGTGCCGGCGCTCTATGCGAAGCCGCAATCGGTGCAGGAACTGGTCGACCACAGCGTCGGCCGCGCACTCGACCTGCTCGGCATCGACGTCGGGCTGGTCCGCCGCTGGAAAGACGACGGCGACTGACGATCGGCCCGCGTCATGGGAGCTTACCGCATTCGGCCGATCGGTCTGCTCCTGGCAGCGTTCGGCGGCTCGTCAGCGCGTCACCGGGTCGCGCGGCTCGATCTGGCTGTTGTCGGGCGCCGCGCCAGGCGTCGAACTGAGCGGCGTCTTGTCTACCGGTTCCGCCATGTTGGCGATCTCCCTCTTGTCGACGCTGCTGTTCGGGCCGGCCTGATCCTGGCGCATGTTGCACCCGGCGAGCAAGGCGATGAGGCCGAAAGCGGCCACGACATGAGCATGGCCTGGTGGAATGGCGCGGTTTGGATCCATGATTTTCCTCATTGCGGTTCCTTTTCCGCCGCGGACGGGGGAGCGCGGCTCCCCGGTCCGAGCGTCAGAAGGCGAAGACGAGGCCCGCCATCGGGCGGATGCTATCGAAATCATAGGTATCCGCCTGGAGCCGCAGGCGCGGTCCGGCCTGACCGAGGATACCGCCCAAGCCGATCTCCCTGGGGCCGACTTCGACGCCCAGGCCATAACTAACCGCTTTCTCGTCGGAGAAGCCGCGACGGCCGTTGACCCACTGATAGCCGGCCGAGGCGTAGATCAGCCCGCTCTGTCCCGCGCGCAGACCGACCCGGCCGCGCACGCCATATTCCCAGTCGATGTCCTTGAACCCCTTGGCGGCATTGCCTTCGACGCCGACGAAGACGGGCCCGAACGGGACGTTCACGCCGGCGACACCCTCGACCAGCGCGCCGTCCATCTTGCCGCGCGAGCCTACCGTGCCGAATTCGCTGCGGCGGTCGAAATTATGGTAGCCGCCGAGAATGCCCACATAGGGTTCGAAGCTGACGGCAGGCTCGCTGCCGTCGGGGGAACTGTCCTGCGCCAGGGCAGCCGTACCGAGGGATGCCGCGAAGGCGGCGGCGAGGATGGCGATCTTCATATTGTCTCTCCAGTCAAAAGCCCGGGCCGGGCATCTCTCACAAAGGGGCGGTGACTGACCCAAACCGACCGTGCGCCGCGAGGTTGCGGCGGATGGAAAGTAAAAATTCTCGTGACATATCGGCCACATATGGCGCGGGTAGGGGGCGCCGGCCGGCCGGAGAGACGGAACCTCGACGGTCCCGGAAGATCTTCCCTTCGTCGAGCCGCCTGCGGAACCATGGCACCTTCCGCGCAGGGCGCGCGTTCATGGCGCCCTCTCTCGGCGGGTCTCTTCCGCTCTCCTGGCGAGCGAGCGGGCTCCTATCCGCTGAGGCGCTAATCGACCCGGGGGCGCCGGGCGCGTTCCCGGGCGGCGGCGCCGTCATGCTGGAAGGCGAGGGCCAGATGCGCCCGCCGCGCTTCGGGACAGGAGGCCCTCTCGGCGGCTTCCCGTTCCTGGCGCGCCCGTTCTTCGTAATATCGAATCTTCTCTGCAGTCGTCATGGAAGGCGTTCCCACCGATGGAATGGCGATCGAACAGGGAAAACGAGCCGGCGGCGGCGTCATGGCCGCCGCCGGCCCGGATCAGGCCGCCTTCATGCGGTTCTTGAGCTTCGGCAGAAGCCCGCGATCGTTGGCCGTGGTTCCTATCGCGATACGCCGAGGCTTCATCGCTTCGGGGAGTTCGCGCTTCAGGCCGATGCGTAGCAGGCCATCCTCGAAGTTCGCGGATTGCACCTCCACGAAATCGGCGAGCTGGAACCGCCGTTCGAAGGCGCGGGCGGTGATGCCGCGGTGAAGATAGCGCTCCTTGTCGTCCGTCGCTTCCCCCGACTTGCGCCCGCTGACGAGCAACTGGTTCGGCTGGGCCGTGATCTCGATCTCGTCCGGCCGGAAACCGGCGACGGCGAGCGTGATCCGATAGCTGTCCTCCCCGATCCTTTCGAGATCATAGGGCGGATGATCGTCCCACTGATCGAGGCGGCTGCTGGTTTCCAGAAGATCGAACAGGCGGTCGAAGCCGATGGCCGAACGCCGATAGGGCGTGAAATCGATGGTTCTCATATCAAATCCTCCTTCGAGCAATCTGAGCATGAGAAGCGCCGGAAAGAGCCGACGCTCTCTCGTGTGCCGGGCCCTTCCGGCACCCGGCGGCGGCGAGATAGTTTCGCTTCGCACCGTTTCAAGAGGGATATCCGCCGGGTTCGTTTTCCAGCGCGAACGGAACGGTTTTCGTCGTGCCGGCCCTTCGGTTCACGCCCGCGCCTCGGCCGCGAATGGCGGCATCACCTCCCTTTCCAGAGGCCGGGGCGTTTCTCGACGAAGGCGGTCATGCCCTCGGCCTTGTCGTCGGTGGCGCACAGGCCGTTGAAGGTGCGGCGCTCGAACAGCAGGCCGTGGTGGAGGCCGGT
>NZ_FUYM01000037.1 GCF_900167915.1 Rhizorhabdus histidinilytica
ATCCTCGCCCGCGATTGCTCAGATGCCGCCCGGCTCACGGGACTGTTCATTCCAGTCGCTATCGCCGGAGGAAAAGTCTCGGTACCAATCCCGTTACCGGCGCCGCGTGCGCGTCGATGGGCAAGCTTTTGCCGATAATGGCTGTATGAACAGGTGTGCATGACAGCCTCTGAGCGCAAAGCCCTCCGGCGTCCCCGCAAGGGCAAAAACTGCCGCGCCGTTTCGCGCCCCGTCACCAGCTTGGACGGATCCATGACAGTTGGCATCGGGCGCAAATGCGACTGACGCGCTCGATGCCGCACATGGCGATCATGGTGCGTTTCCAGGAGGGGACCAAATCCTACGCTAAGAATTTTGGCCAGCGATATTCTTCGCCGGTCAGGGTTATGTGCTCCCACCCCGCTCCTTACGGAGATCGAATCCACTGATCACTGAATTCTGACTTTAGAAACGTTTCTTGAATCGGGATCCATGGATGAAAAGGGGCCGACTCTCTGCATTCAGCGAATATTCGAACGCGAAGGCAGAAGACCGGCCTGATCGATCAGAAGCTGATCGTTGCCGTGCCCCAAAAGCGGCGCCCTTCATCGAGCATCCAGTTGCCGTCGAGACCATCAAACCGGCCGCGGTCATCGACCGGCACGATCTTGTCGGTGACGTTGAGCACCGCCGCCCTCAGCGCGAAATTCTCATTGATCGTGAAATTGATGCCGACATCGAAGGTCGTGCTCCCTTCACGGGTGCGGGTGTTGAGCGCGCCGTTGCGGAACCCGCTGAAAGTCTGCTTGCCCGAGTAGTAGCCGAGCACATAGGCCGCGATCTGCTCGGTCGCTTGCCAGTCCAGGCGAACGTTGGCCATGTGCCTGGGCGTCTTGTCGAGCGGCGTTCCGTCAAGCGAACTGCCGTCGAAAGCGGGCTCGCCGCCACCCTTCCGGACGGAATCGGTGTAGGTATAATTCGCGGTCAGCAGCAATGCCGGGGTGATCGGCAGTCTGCCATTCACTTTGTCAAACGGCGCGCAAACGGGACCCCGTATAGGCGTTGAAGGGGGCCCCCCTTTTCGAGATTGAGCGGAGGGTTGATGCCCTGCGCTGTGTGCGGCGGAGGTCGGGCGTAGCCCGGCCGGAGGCGTACACAGCGCAAGTTCGTTTTGAAGCTGGGGTGAGAGTGGCGGCTAACTGCGGTTTTTGAAGCGCCAGCTGTCGTTGCCGGTCTCGACGATATCGCAGTGATGAGTGACGCGGTCGAGCAGAGCCGTGGTCATTTTGGGATCCCCGAACACGGTAGGCCATTCGCCGAAGGCGAGGTTGGTCGTGATAACGACGCTGGTGCGTTCGTAGAGCTTGCTGATCAGGTGGAACAGGAGCTGGCCACCAGAGCGCGCGAACGGCAGATATCCCAACTCATCGAGCACCACCAGGTCGAGCCGTGAGAGCTGTCCCGCCAGGGTCCCGCCCTTGCCGATCCGGGCCTCCTCTTCGAGGCGTGTCACCAGATCGACGGTGTTGAAGTATCGTGCCCGAGCCCCTTTGCGCACGACGTTGGCGGTAATCGCGATGGCGAGGTGGGTCTTGCCGGTGCCCGTGCCGCCGACGAGCACGATGTTGCGACGCGCCGGTAGGAAGGAGCCATCATGCAGGGAGCGGATCAGTCCCTCGTTGATCGGCGTCCCTTCGAAGCTGAACCGCTCCAGGTCCTTCACCACCGGCAGCCGCGCGGCCGTCATGCGATATCGGATCGAGGCGGCGTCGCGATGGGTGGCTTCCGCGCGGAGCAGATCGGTCAGGATCTCCATGGTGGTGCGCTGGCGCTGGAGGCCGGTGGTGACGGCCTCGTCGAACGCGGCCACCATGCCCTTGAGGCCCAGGCCGCGCATTGTGTCGATCATCTCATGCCGCTGCATCATAGCCTCGCAGTCGGTCATAGCTGGCACAGTCGGCGATCGGCGGGTGACTCAGCATCCGGTCTTCCGAAGTGACGATGCTATGGGGCGTCGCCGGCTCGCGGCGACGGGAGAGGATGTTGAGGATCAGGTCGTCGCTGACCGTTCCGCTCGCCAGCGCTTCGCGCACCGCCGCCTCGACCTGCTCCAGCCATCGGTGAGCACGGCCGAGAGCACCCGCACGAACCTGCGATCCGCCTCATCCCCGTGCCCCAGCCTGCGTCGCAGGCGATGGAGGGATGGCGGCAACTCCCAGTCCTGGAACGGCGCGCCGTTGCGCAGGGCACCGGGCTTGTGGGCCAGAACCGGCAGATAATGCCAGGGATCGTAAATGGTGCGGTTCCGCCCGAAGTGACGCTCATGTTCCCCGACGATCTCTTCGCCGCAGCGGATGACGATCCGGCCCGCATAGGCGCGCACCTGCACCGTGCGCCGCGCCGCCCTGGACATGACCGAGTAGCGGTTGCGGTCGAAGCTGATGAGGCAGGTGCCGGTGACGGCATGCTCGCTCTCATGGAAGCCATCGAAGGGCGCCAGGATCGGCTGCAGGACAGGCCGCTCCATCTCCAGCGCCTAGGCCACGGTGATATCGCCGCGCTCGGGATGGGTGTGGTGCTCGGCCCAGCGCCGGCACTCCGCCTTCCTTCTCACGATCTGGCTTTTGAGCCATTCGAGCATGGAATCTTTTGCCATCATGGGCGTCGTCGTCGCTCTCGGCAGCATCGTCTACCGGGCCAGCATCCGCCGGTCATCAACGTAGGGGTCACGACGGTGGAGCGAGCGGTCGGCTCTTCAAGCCCAACGCGATCGGCTCATTTCTCGCTCACCAGTCGTGAACTAACGGCAAATTTGTCAGAATTTGAGGGTGAAAGTGATTTATGGCCCTCATTTTTGTTTCAAGCAGCGCCTGCCGAATGCATCTCTGCGATTGATGTCTTCTGCAAAAGCTTGTTGGCATCGGATGCTCGCTGATCACACCTAACCCGTAATCGTGCCTCTGGCTGACATACCCGACAAACGTATAAGCTCGCCATGCGCGGGCGTCACCAACCCAATTCCGCGTGCGATCCCAAGCGCACAAGCTGCAAGGTGTCGTCATCGGGCTTGCGGTAAATCAGCACGAGGTCGGGCTTTATGTGGCAATCGCGATGGTCGCGCCAGTCGCCGGTCAGCGCATGGTCGCGGTGGCGCGGTTCAAGCGGCTCGTCGGATGCCAGCGCCTCGATGATCGGGATCAGGTCAGCGTCCAGCGTCTTGGCGTGCTGCCCCTTCTTCTCCCGCTTGTAGTCGCGCTTGAACCGCCCGAAGCGTTCAATCGTCCGCATTGAGGTCGGCCATCAGGTCGACCACCGTGGCGAACCGCTTGCCCTTTCCCTCGCGCGCTTCCTTCATGGCCTCGATCGTCTCGGCATTGGGCACCAGCGGTTCAAACGGCAAGGCCTTGTCGCGGGCAACGCGGGTCAGCATCAGGCGCACGGCATCGGAGACGGTCAGCCCCATAGCAGCCAGCACGGTCGCGGCTTCCTCCTTCACCGCTCCGTCGATCCGGGTCTGCACAAGAGCGTTTGCGGCCATGTCGATTTCCTTTCTGCATGACGATGTAATGCAAGCGAACGCAAAGTGCAATCAGGCAAAGCCCCGGCTATCGACATGGCGACCGGGCTTCGCGTTTTTCACCTTCAATGCTGTGAGTGCCATCGGTTCGGGGCCCTGATCGGGAATGTTGGGGCCGTTCTCACACTTTCGGTGGGCAAACGGTCCCACAATCGTTCCCACATTTTGGGCCAAATTCAGGCAAATCAGGGAGACGACCGCGAACAACTTACAAGACAAATCGTTGCTTTTTCAGTGTAGGTAGGGGTAGGGACGCCATCAGCTCGCTTGACACAAGGTTCTACACTCGACAGCGGGGTCCTCTACCACCGGGCAATTCTGCAGGATGCTGCAAACCGCGCGATATCAATGGCGGGCGAAAATTCGCTGACCGGCGCTGCCGAAGGCCACCACCGTATAGGGTTGGCGGGCAGCGCCTGCCACTTCCATGCCCTCCGAACCGATCGGCATCCCCGCAACCGCAATGCCTTTGACGCCCGCAGGACGGGTCGCCAGCAAGCGCTTGACGTCGGATATCGGGACATGGCCCTCGATCATATAGCCATCGACGATCGCGCTGTGGCAAGATGCCAGCGTCCGGGGCATGCCGGCCTTGCGCTGAAGCTCGCTGCGCGACGCATCGTCACGCATGACGACCTTGCGTCCCAGCTTCGCGCGCACGGCCTGCGCCCACTTCTCGCAACATCCACATCCCGGATCCCGGTGGACGACGATATCACTGGCCGCAAGCGCTACGCCGGGCATGGCGAGGAACAGCAAGGCGACGAATAGGCGGGTCTTCATGAAATGACTCCCGGAAGAACGATAAGCATGGGGCAGAGGCCCCTTCTTTTCTATACGCATCAATGCGCCCCTCCCCTCATCACGCAGATGATTTTACGATGGCGGGCGGCCTCCAGGCTAGCGGCAGGGACACAAGCAGCGCTAGCGATAGACCACCAATCCCCCACAGAACGAGCGGCTGCGCCCCGGGAGCGACGATGGCTATCGCCAGCGGCGCGAGCGCCTGCCCGATGCTGGCGGCGGAATGCTGGAAACCGAGCTTCACGCCTGAAGGGGCCCCGCCGCCGCTGATCCAGAAGCTGGTGACCAATCGAAGGGTTGCCGAGCTCCAGCCGGCAGCAACGATGATCCCACTGAGCTCGGCCATACTCGCGGCGACAGGAAACATGAAAAGTGCCACAGCCAGCAGGCCCAGCGTCAATCCGGCAAGCCGCCTCGGCACAGTGACCAGCCAATCCAGCTTTGCATGGAAGATCTGTGCCGCCAGCATGCCCAATCCGCAGAGACTGAGCATCCAGGCGATCTCTTCGCGGCTCAGCGAAATGGCGCTCCGCGTCACCAGGAGATTGACATGCATCGCCGCCAGCCCGCCGCCCGCGACGATCGTGATAAAAAGCAGGATCAACGGCGCGCCGAGCGGAGGCGCGGGCAGGTCTCCGCCATCGATGCA
>NZ_FUYM01000041.1 GCF_900167915.1 Rhizorhabdus histidinilytica
CCAGGATGTTCTGATGCTCCCGGCCGGCGAGGTCCTTCTCGGGGAGAAGCTGGACGGGATCGCAGCGGCGCAGGCCGAGGGGCGGATCGTCGCCGACTTCACGCCCATGGACGTCGTCCGGCTTGTCGCCGCCCTCACCCAGCTCTGGTGCATGACCGGAGCCGCACGCGACGCTACCGAGCATGCGGCGCGCAGGGCGACGATCATGCGGGCGGTGGGGCGACTGCTGCGCGTGTGATCGTGCGAGGCGCGCGTTGCCCGCCCGCGCGCCGATCAGGACACAGCAAGCTCCATCGCACCCCGCGACATTACCCGACCGCGAAGATACGGCGGCTCATCTGCTCGCGCTGCCCCTGGGCACGGCGGGCCGAGCGACGATCAGAATTGCGCGGCCACAGCCGAACCGGAGTGGATCGGCAAGTGAGCCCGTCGCAGCGCGATGACCTCAGGTCGCAGGCCTTGATGCGCGACGTTTCGTCAGCAGTCGTTTGAGATCCTTCGCAAGGCGATAAAACAGAATGACGATCCCGGTGACCACGATGAGCAACGTCGCCGATGCAGCGACAACGATCAGTGGATGGTTGTAACTGCGCGAGGCGCCAAGGTTCATGATATGGATTTTGTAAAAGAAATCATAGAAGTCCCACAGGTCCGAACGGCGACTGAGCACCTCTCCGGTGAACGGATCCAGATAGAGGCGACTATGCTCCTTGTCGGCGAAGCTGGCGCGCCACAGCGGCCCGCCGACCTGCGCTTCCTCGGGCGCCGTTTCCTGATAGTCGACCGCCTGCAGCCTGCCGGATCCTTTGTAGGACATCAGAGCATAGCGCCGAGCGTCTGCCAGACTGATCTCATCGACATTTTCGCCAGTGTAGGCGTTCCACCAGCTTTCGCTTCCGCCCCGCGCCTTGAGGACCCATATCGGACCGCGCGGCGTATTTTTGAGCGTGGCCTCGTTGAGGTCGGTGTGGCATGCGATCTTCGATCCCATGCGACGGAAAGCGGATAGTGCAGACGCCCCCGCCTGCAAAATCCCTCGCGAGCTATGGCAAATCCGGCTCGCCGCTGGATGCCCCCGCGCGCCACAAGCGCGCGGGGATCCGGGGGTCAGAAGGGCACGTCGTCGTCGAGCTCAGGATCAGGGTCGCCGGCCTCGTCGGACTTCGATTTCGCCCGGCTGAGGAAGTCGATCGTCTCGGCGATGATCTCGGTGCCGTAGCGCTCGACGCCGTCGCCATCGGTCCATTCGCTGTAATGGATGCGGCCGCGCACCAGCAGCTTCATGCCCTTGGTGCAATGCTCCTGCACGGTCTTGCCGAGGCCATTGAACGCGGTGATCCGATGCCATTCGGTGTCCTGGACGCGGTAGCCTTTCTCATCGCGAACGACCTTGCCTTCCGAATAGCGGGGACGCGAGGTCGCCAGGGTGAAGTGGGTGATGCGGGTCCCGCCCTGGGTGGTGCGGCTCTCCGGATCCATGCCGATATTGCCGGCAAGAATGACGATGTTCTGCATGATCAAATCTCCGTTGCTTCCGTCCGAGGGACCGTCCCTCCGACGAGACCCGGCCAAGACCGGCGGGAGACGAGGGCATCGACGCGCAAGCGGCGACCCGACCCACAAGGGCCGGAGTGGTGCGGGCAGGCGCGCGAGCGACAACCCGGTCCGGCACCGCGGGGGTTGCCCCACGGCAACCGTCCGGGCTTAGGGGATCAGTCAGGCGGAGGGCGCTTTCCCTCGGCGCCAGGCAACGGCAGAGCCATGTCGCAACATCGCGATGGGCCGAGCTCAGGACATGGACTGCCCGCAATGACTGGTCCGGTTGTGTAGTTAGTTGATCTGCGCCTCTGATACCAGCCTGGGCGGGAGGCGGAGCGTAGCGGAGCCGAGCGGCCAGGCTGGCATCTTGATCGTCTCCGGGGCCGGTGGTCGATATCCGAGACTGCTGTGGGGCCGTGCTCGGTTGTAATGATCGCGCCACCAGCCGGTGACGATCCGCACCTCCTCAAGGCTGTAGAAGATTTCGCCGTTGAGCAGTTCATCTCGCAGACGGGCATTGAAGCTTTCGATATAGCCGTTCTCCCATGGGCTGCCGGGCTCGATATAGAGGGTAATGACGCCAAGCCTGCCGAGTCACTCGCGCACCGCATTAGCGACGAACTCGGGGCCGTTATCGGATCTGATATGCTCGGGCGGCCCATGCTCGATGAACAGATCGGTCAGCACGTCAATCACGTCGTTCGACCGGAAGCGCCGCAGCGGCACCATCGCCAGGCATTCCCGGCTGAACTCGTCGATAATGTTGAGCATTCGGAACTTGCGACCGTTGTGCGTCTGATCCTCGACGAAGTCGTAGGACCACACATGCCGCGATGCTCCGGGCGCAGCCGGATGCACGATCCGTCGCCGAGCCAGAGCCGCCGCCGTTTCGGTTGCCGCTTCGGCACTTTAAGACCCTCCCGCCGCCAGATACGCTCAACCACTGACAGGCTGACCTGCCAGCCCGCCTGGCCCAGCAAGACATGGATGCGGCGATAGCCATACCGGCCATAGTCCTTGGCCAGCGCGATGATGTCGGCTGTTAGCCGCCGCTCGTCGGCATCATCCTTCGGTGGATGGCGCTGTGTCGAACGATGCTGGCCCAGAACACGGCAGGTCCGTCGCTCCGATACCGGCAACGCGCGACGGATCTGCTCGATCGCCTCACGGCGACGGGAGGGACTCAAAAAGTCAGCTTCGACGCCTCTTGCAGGATCGCCTTGTCGAGCGCGAGGTCGGCCACCAGCTTCTTCAGCCGCGCATTCTGGCGCTCCAGATCCTTCATTCGCCGCGCCTGGTCGACCTTCAGCCCGCCATATTCCTTGCGCCACCGATATAGCGTCTGCTCCGCGATCCCGATCTGGCGGCAAGCCTCCACCGCTGTGCCGCCTCGCCCCACAATCACCTCTACTTCACGCAGCTTCGCTATGATCTGCTCCGGCGTAAACCTCTGACGTCCCATACATTTCTCCAATTCTCATGCCCAAATGGGCTCTCTTCAGAATTGGACCAGTTTTTCCAAGGTAGACCACTATCCCTCCGTCAGACCGATGCCAGCCTCACAGGAGGTTTCGGGCAACAGCGGCAAGACTGAGTGCAAGCGCGACAAGGCTGGGAATGATGACCGCCGCCCCGCAGATGAAGGCAAGGACGCCACCCAATTCCAACTCGGTGCCTGCATCATCACTTC
>NZ_FUYM01000042.1 GCF_900167915.1 Rhizorhabdus histidinilytica
ACCCTGGAAATGGCGCCACTTGAAATCCGTCATCGTTCCGTCCGTCCAATCTCCGCCAAGCATGCTCAAGCTTCACGATTTTTGCAACAGAGCCATCGTCAGCACCATCCCTGCCCTGATAGCATTCTTGTGCTGGCGGAAATGATCGGCGATCAATTGAGCGTCGACGTTCGGCGTAAAGGGCGGGATGTTCCGGGCGAGCAGACCCCAGAACAATAGAGAGGCCGCAAGAAAGATAGGGCCACCCCACGCACAGGCCCAGACATATCTATAGGGGCTCGGCGACGGATCAACGGAATCGGCCATCAAATACTCCCAGTCGCCAGCAGGTGTGAAGCTTGATGTCTGCCGGCCTGCAAAGTCCCAGGCCGACAATATTGAGGGACGTGACGGTGCCCCCTCCCTCAGGCGCCCATGCCAGGCGCACGTCAATCGAACTTGAAGCCAAGCGTGACTCCATAGGTCGCTGGCCGAGCAGCAAATCGCGAGATCGAGTCGTTGAAAGTGATCACGCTGGTGAAGTAATATTTGTTGAAGATATTCTTGCCCCAGAGGGACACGGTCCAGCGCCCATCCGGCGCCTCGTATCCCACCCGCGCGTCGAACGTGGCGTAGCCCTTCATCTCGAAGGGATGAATCAATCCTGGAAGTACCTTGTTCACCGGCGATGGTGGGATGACGATGCGTCCGCCGCCGATTACCGCGTCCTGCGAGGATCGCGCATTCATCGTAATTCCGATGAAGGGCGCTCCGCCATTGTCGAGCCGAGCCTTGTAGTCGGCATTGAGGCCGACATTCCACTTCGACGTGAAGGGCAGCCGGTCGCCCGCGAAATTGTTGACCTCTCCGATCGCGTTGTAACCCGAATAGCGTTGGACCTTGCTATCGAGATAGGTGAGGGATCCTGTGAGACTAAGGCCCGGCAAGGGGTTGATCGTCACATCTCCATCGAAACCAAGGACGCGCGATTTAGGAACATTGACGAGGAGGTCGAGCACGGAAAACAATGGATCGTTGATCTTTCCGCGCACCTGCTTGTTACGATAATCATAATAGAAGCCGGCCAGGTTGAGCTGCACCTTTCGATCCCAGAGACCCAGCTTCGCGCCGGCTTCGTAGGCAGTGAGTTGCTCCTGTGTCACCGGGTTCAGCGAGGACTGGCTTGCGGTAGCGAGTACCGGGAAGCTGCCTGCCTTATACCCGCGAGACACGTTCGCATAGAGCAACGAGGTGGGCCCGACATGATAGTCCACACCGGCCCGCCAGGACACATTGTGCTGGTTGAGCTGGCCGATATAGGGCGTCCCCGGGACGTTGTTCTGGTTGAGCGCGTAGCAGTCATTGATGCCGATCGGCGTGAACGGCACGGTCCCGAGAAGGCTTCCCAGCAGGTTGAGGAGTTGCGCCACCCGTCCGTCCCCACCGTCGTAGGTGCATGTCAGCGCGTGATTGTGGCTGTTGGTATACCGAACTGCGCCTTTCAGCGTCAGCCTGGACGTCAGGTCATATTCAGCGTTCCCAAAGATAGCATAGTTCCTGATCCGCTGGCGATTGTATACGCCCCCCGCATCGATGAAATTGGCACCGGCATTGTTCTGGGACGAATCTGCGAAGTTGAGGAACTGGTTCTCGTAAGTGCGGCTGCGCTCATAGTTGGCGCCGAGAACCCATCGGAACGCCGACTTGCTCGAGTTGGCAAGGCGCACTTCCTGGTTGAAGGTGGTGATCCGGCCATCGTCCCTGACCAGATCGCCTTGTGCAAGCGCCATGCCATCACCATCGGTCGTCTGCCGCTGGGTGTAGTGGCCGTAAGAGGTGAGCGACGTCAGCGTGATCGCTTCGGTGAGATCGATGTCCGCGCGGAGCGCGGGCTGGTAGAATTTGCGGTCGCTGCGCGGCGTACTGATACCCGTCGACCAGTCGGCTGCTCGGGGATTTTGTGGCGAGAACGGATAATCGATCGACGATTGCTGCACGAAAGGGTTCTGGCCGCGAAGTGCGATGTATTGGGGGGCTTGCGGATCCGATGTATCACGCCACGCATTCAGGCTGAGCGAGAACCGCACGCTGTCCGACGCATCCCAATCGACGATGGCGCGCCCTGTGATATAGGAGACCTTTCCGTTGGTGTCGTAGGGGCGACTGTTGCTGCGCTGCCAGTCATCGGTGTGTGTGCCGCTAACAGCTATCCGGGCGCGCAGGTTCTCGGTGATCGGGCCGCTCAGATAGGCATTGCCGTCAATTTCGTTGAAGCGGCCGTAGCTGATGTCGCCGCCTGCTGTGAAGCTGCGGGTCGGCTTGGCCGCGATATAGTTGATCGCACCGCCGGTTGAGTTCTGGCCGAACAAGGTTCCCTGCGGGCCTTTCAGGACCTCGATCCGCTGAAGATCGAACGCCGAATGGCTTGCCAGAACCGGAAACGGAAGAGGGGCCTGGTCGACGTAGACGCTGACCGCCGGGTAGACGCCGAGCGAGCTTTCGTTGAAGCCTACGCCACGCAATGTGAGGATCGGCGTGTTGGTGGCGCTTTGCGCGTAGGCAAGGCCAGGGATGGCGGACGCGACGTCCTGAAGCGACGTTATCTTACGCTCCGCCAGCGCATTACCGGATAGCGCTGTGATCGACAGGCCGACATTGTTGAGTTTTTCCTCGCGCTTATTCGCGGTAACCACGATCTCGTTTGCGCCCTGCGCGGTCGCAGCGTTCGGCGCGGGCGCCGATGCCGGTGCGTCTTGCGCCGAAGCGGCACCCCCGCCCGCGAGCAGGAGCCCAGCGACGCTACAGTAAAGATAAGCTCTCATGAATCATCCCCTCGTTTGTCTTTTATCTGCTCGAAGCATGGTCCATATTCGGATCGGTTGTGTGCGTCAAGTTCTGCAAATTGGCGGTCATGGTGCTGGTCATGCGGCTTTGCGTAGTTCGGTTTTCGGCTCTGTTGCAAAGATTGGCGGCAGTCAGAGGTAGGCTGTCGCTCTGCGCCGATCAGGCGGCTGCTGCGAAATGGTGGTTGAGCATGCCCATGG
>NZ_FUYM01000040.1 GCF_900167915.1 Rhizorhabdus histidinilytica
CGCTTGCTGTGGGCGCACAAGCGCACGGTCCAGCGCTGGGAGGCCGGCACGATGCGGCCGACTGGCGCGGCGCTCGCCTTGCTGACGCTGGTGAAGCGGCGCGGCATCCAGATTCTCACCTAGAAGGATTGATAGAATGGCCGGCCATCGCCCCTTTTCCGATCTTATGAAAGATTGGAGTCCCGAGCGCCGCGCGCGTAATGAGGCCCATAAGGCGAAGTTGGAGGCCGAGTTGATGGGCCGCGCTGCTACGCGCGATGCGATCGAAGAACTGGAAGCTGGCAAGGGCGTGCGCTTCACCAGCGTTGAGGCGCTTATGTCTGATCTCCATGATGACGATTGATCGACCCGAAACGGCGGCCGAGTTTTTCGCGCGGCGCTCCAAAGGTCGTGCGGTGGGTGATCTCGACCGCATTCTCGACAAGGTGCCTGATCGGCCGCCGGAACCCGGCGACGAATTGAAGGCTGGACGCCCGATCGCCTACATCGCCGGTAATCGGCGAGGGTGCCGCGAGATCCGCGCACGCGATCTCGCCCGCCATGTGGGCCGGAACCTTGGGCCAGGACCGCTTGCGGGCTTGGGGAGCGCAACGAGTAGGGCCACGGTGCCAGCGCCAGGCGCTTAGATCATTTTGGCTATCAGCCTTGCACTAGTGCAACCTTTGCACTACATTGAAGCATGGTCACGATGTTTCGCGGTCCCCGCTGGAAAATTGCCGTCTATGGCCGCGATCATGGCGTGCCGCATTTCCACATCGAAGGCCCGGATTTCCGCTGCTCGGTGGCGATTGCATCGTTTGACGTGATCGTGGGCACCGTGTCGGCGGCGGTCTTGAAGGACGCATTGGAATGGGCGCGGCCTAATCAGGCTTTGCTCATGCAGACGTGGCAGGAGTTGAACGGATGAACATCACCGACAAGGCCCGCACCATTACCGCCGTGCGCGCGACCGGGCCGTCATCGCTGCATCTGTCCTGGTCGGAAGGGACGGCGGCTGATCTCGATCTTGGCGCGGTCCTCGCCGATCGCGCCTTTGCCGCGCTGCGCGATCCGGGCGAGTTCGCCAAGGTCGAAGTGGGCGATTGGGGTCATAGCCTGGCCTGGCCTTCGGGTGCGGAGCTGGGCGCGGACATGCTGTGGCTCGAAACGCTGTCGGCAACCGGGCATGGCGATGTGCGCGCCTTCCTCGAATGGCGGCTGCGCCATGCGCTGTCGCTGTCGAAGGCGGCCGATGCGCTTGGCGTCTCGCGCCGCATGGTCGCCTACTACTCCAACGGCGAAAAGAAGGTGCCGAAACCAATCTTGCTGGCGTGCCGGGGCTGGGAAGCCAGCAATGGGCTATACCGGGCCGCCTAACCGGACATGAGAGCGATCTTCATCCGCCACGGCGAAAACACCGGCAACGCCGGCGTGCCCTGCCACGATCTCGCGACGATCGCGCTGACGGAGCGCGGCCACGAACAGGCGCGCGCGGTCGCGGCGAGCTGGACGCAAGCGCCCGCGCTCATCGTCACCTCGCCCTATACCCGCACCCGGCAGACGGCCGCGCCGACGATCGCGCGCTTTCCAGGCGTGCCGGTGGAAGTGTGGCCGATCGAAGAGTTCACCTATTTGCAACCTGCGCGCTGGAACGGCACGCGCAGCGCCGAACGGATGCCGCACCTAGAACGCTATTGGCGCGAGGCCGATCCTGACTACTGCGACGGGGAAGGGGCGGAGAGTTTCAGCACCCTGTTACGGCGCTGCGAGGCGGCGCTAACGCGCCTCGCCGCCATGCCTGCGGGATCGCTGGCCTATGTGTTCGGGCATGGGCAGTTCATCCAGGCCGCGCGCGCGATCGTCGCCGACGCCCATCTGGACGATCGGGCCAAGATGCGCGCTTTCTGGCGCAAGGGCGAGCCGCCCGCGATCGGCAACGCGCAGCGGGTAGGGTTTCATTGGCAGGGCGACCGCTGGACCTGCGCGCCCGCGCTCGCCGCCTAGATCAACACGCGCTCCACCTCGTCCAGCGTCACGTCATCGGGGCGGCGGTCATAGAGCTGGGTGGTGCGCGTCGAGCTATGGTTCGCCATCGTCGCGGCCGTCTCCAACGTGCCGCCATTCTTCAAATAGGTGGTGATCCCGGTCGCGCGGAAACTGTGGTTGCCGATCGCCGTCCCGATCCCGGCCGCCGCCGCGCGCCGGCGCACCATCGCGAAGGCGTTGGCTTGGGGCAGGGGGGTATCGCTTAGTCGCTTAGTGCTGCGCGCGATCGTGCGGAATAGCGGCCCCTTGCGGTCCTCGCGCAGCTCGCAACCGTCGATATAGGCGGTTAGATAATCCTCTAGATTGTGGTGGCAGGGCATTTCATGGCGCTTGCCGCCTTTCTCATGCAGGCGGACCCATAGCCGCCGATTCTGCATGAACACGTCCTCGACCCGCATCGCCAGCGCCGCGCCGATCCGCGCGAAGCTATAGACCATGAGACCGATCAGCGCGCGGTCGCGCAGGCCCGCATGGGTGGTCACGTCGATGCTGTCGAGCAACCGCCGCGCCTCGTCGGGGGCCAGTACCGGCGTCTTGCCGCGCCGCTGGCTATGCGCCGGCCCGCGCACCGATCCGGCCGGGTTCGCCGGCACGGCATGACCCGTCACCAGCCAGTCGAACAGGTGGCGCACGCCGGCGAGCTGCTGCTTGACGCTGGGGGCGGCCAGCTCGCGCCCCAGCGCCTCGACCCAGGCCGCGACATGAAGCGGCTGCACCTGGGCGAGCGAGGCGACGCCGCGCGCCTCGCACCAGGCCAGGAAGTCGCCGGCCGCCCGCGCATAGGCGCGGCGTGTATGCGGATTGCGGATGGTGACGGCGAAGAACTCAAGGAATCGAAGCTGCGCGCGCTCGTCGGCCGCCGCGATCAGCGCCGGCAACGCCAGCGCGGGCGCGGGCGCGGGGAGGGGGGCGAGCTGGTTCATCGCGCGATCTTCTCCCATCGCGCCGGCGCGGGACGCGGCGCGGCCATCTTGCGGCGCAGCTCGTCGAACACCTCGTCGGCGTCGCGGACGCGGCCAGCCTCCGCGTCCTCAAGGCCGCGCTTTATCGACCCGTCCAATATCCGGCGTAGCAGCTCGTCGCGTAAATCGTGGTGCGGCTCCATGTCGATGAAGTTCTTGACGATCGCGAACACCGCCTCGGAAGGATCGGCGAACATGCCGCGCTCGATCCGCTCCAACAGCCAGTCGGCCTGATCGCCGGTAAGATACGCCTCGAAGCGCAAGCCGCCCGCGCGGGCCTGCTCGCGCAGCGCCTTGGCCTGGTCGCGCTCGGCATAGTTGTCGGCGAAAGCCGTGTCCTCGTCCTGGTCCATATCGCTCCCTTTCGGCGGTGGATCTCGGGACCGTTTAAACGGCTCCATCGGATCGCCATGAGTGTGTGATAAAGGACATTATCATATATAGGTCAGGGAATTTATCGGCGGACCGATCTGTAGGTTGTCATGATCAATAGCCAAGGCCCGTCGGTGGAACATTACCACCATTACCCTTGCTGGCCGCCGCCCAGAGCGACATACAGAGAGACGAGAGCATCCAGCTCGGCGCGACGCAGCTGTATCAGTGTCTGTTCCGCGATGAACAGATTCCGTTCGGCATCGAGCACTTCAAGGTAATTTGCGACGCCCTCGCGGTAGCGAGTGCGGGCAAGATCGGCGATCGCTCGCTGTGCCGCAGTGGCACGAACCTGCGCGGCGACCTGTTCAGCAAGCCAGCGGCGCCCGGCAAGGGCGTCCGCAACTTCGCGGAAAGCTCCCTGAATGGTGCGTTCGTATTCGGCGATGGCAATATCCTCACGTGCCTCAGCCACGCTCAGATTGCCCTTCCTCGCACCCCAATCGAAGATGGGTAGGCTGATCGAAGGTCCAAAGCTCCAGCTCAGTCCTTCGTTTCCGATCAAATTCCCAAGATCAGTTGAAGCGAAACCGATACTACCGGTTAGTGAGATGGATGGAAAGAAGGCTGCCCGAGCAGCACCGATATTGGCACGCGCTGCCCGCAGTTTCTCTTCTGCCGCCAATATGTCCGGTCGAGTCACCATCAGCTCGGAGGGTAATCCGGCGGCAATCACCGTT
>NZ_FUYM01000044.1 GCF_900167915.1 Rhizorhabdus histidinilytica
ACCTGCGCGGCGACAACTACGATGGCCGGTTGAGCGGCGACTATGATGGCCGGTAGGATCGGTTGTCTGGTCTGATCGTAGGGAGGGGCGCAGCCCCGACCGGAGAGCGGACCAGACAACCGGTGGCGATCTTTTTCCCCTTCTTTCGGGGGGCAGATCGGGGCTGTGGCGGGCGGTGGTATCGGAACACTCATCGAACAACGAGCGATGGGTTTGCGATGCCGGGCCACCACATTTCCGATCAGCAGGTATTTCTCTTCATGACCCATCGTCGCCAACACACCCAGGCCGTCGCGGCTGCCAAGGCCGGTATCAGCGAACGCAGCGCACGCCGGATCGAGAACGATCCGCAGCTTCCGTCCCAGAAGAAGAAGGAGCGCCACTGGCGCACCCGCGCCGATCCGCTCGAGCCATTCTGGCCACGTATAGAGGAGTTGCTCCAGATCGACGGTATCATTGCCGTCACGGTCTTCGAGACGCTCCAGGACGAGTTCGGCGAGGATGCTGTTCCCGATGCGATACGACGAACACTGGAACGCCGGATCGCCCGCTGGCGGGCACTGCACGGCGGCGAGAAGGAGATCTTCTTCCCGCAGCATCATGAGCCCGGTCGGCAGGGCCTGTCGGATTTCACGGTATGCGACAGTCTCAAGGTCACCGTTGCCGGCGAGACCCTGGCCTATCGCCTCTACCACTTCCGCTTGGCGGCGAGTGGCTGGGAGCATGCGGCTGTCGTGCTGGGCGGGGAGAGCTTTGCCGCCCTTTCGGAGCACCTGCAGGATGCGTTGTGGAAGCTGGGCGGTGCGCCGGCCGAACACCGCAGCGATTCCCTGTCAGCCGCCTACAAAAACCTCGACGCCGATGCGCAGCGGGATTTCACCCGAAGCTATGACGAGCTGTGTCGTCATTACGGCATGCTTGCTACCCGCAACAACCGCGGCGAGGCGCACGAGAACGGATCGATCGAAGGTCCCCATGCCCATCTCAAGCGACGGCTCGATCAGGCCTTACGCCGGCGGGGCAGCCGCGATTTCGTCAGCATCGAGGCCTGGCGCGAGTTCGTTGAGGCGCAGGTCGCCAGACAGAACCGGCGGCATGCTGCGCGCATCGATGCAGAACGCAGGGTACTCAAGGCGCTGCCCGCAAGGCGAACCACCGATTTCGCCATGGTCACCGTCGATGTCACCCGCAACGGCACCGTCGCCATCGATCGGGTTACCTATTCGGTGCCTTCCCGCCTCGTCGGACGGCGCCTCAACGCGCATCTCTTTGACGATCGCATCGAGCTCTTCCTCGGTCCAGACAGGGTAATGTCCACGCCGCGTGTGCGGATCAGTCATCCCCACCGGGGGCATAGCATCGATTTCCGGCACATGATCGGTAACCTGCGCCGCAAGCCCGGTGCACTGCGCAACCTCGTCTACCGCGAAGCCCTCTTCCCCGATCACGCCTACCGGCGGGCCTGGCAAGCCTTCGATGCCCAACTCGATGGACGGCAGGCCTGCCGCGATGCCGTCGCGCTGCTCGATATCGCCGCCAGGGGCGACTGTGTCGACGTGCTGGCTCGGCGGATCGATGAGGCTCTCGACAGCGGGCGCTTGCCCGATGTCGATGCGCTCAGGGACGAGTTCCTGCCAACCGCAAGATCGCAGCGCGATGTCGCTATCCCGCCACCCGATCTGCACAGCTACAACAGCCTGATCGCCAGCGGGGAGGTGCACTGATGACCCGCACCAAGGATCAGGCCGCCGCCGTACTGCCTACCCTGCTGAAGGCCTTGCGCCTGCCGAGCATCAACCGCAACTGGAAGCGCCTCACCGACACCGCCGATCGCGATGGCTGGCCGGCCGCCAACCTGCTGGCCTCGCTTCTCGAGATCGAGATGGCTGATCGCTCCTCCCGGCGCATCCAGCGCCATCGCGACCAGTCCGGCTTGCCCGCAGGCAAGACCTTCGCCACCTTCGATTTCGACGCCGCCCCCGGCATCCGCAAACCGCACCTCTTGTCCCTCGCCGCCGGTGACGACTGGATCGAGAACGGCGGCAACCTGCTGCTGTTCGGCCAGAGCGGGACCGGCAAGACGCACGCAGTTGCCGCCATTGGCCATGCCCTCATCGACACGGGGCGGCGCGTCCTGTTCTGCTCCACCACCGACATGGTCCAGAAGCTCCAGTCCGCGCGCCGCGACCTCAGCTTGCCCGCCATGCTCGACAAGCTCGACAAGTTCGATCTCATCGTGCTCGACGATCTGTCCTACGTCCGCAAGGACCAGGTCGAAACCAGCGCCTTGTTCGAGCTCATCGCCCACCGCTACGAACGCCACTCGCTCGCCATTACCGCCAACCAGCCATTTTCGGCATGGGACAACGTCTTCCCTGATCCCGCCATGACTGTCGCCGCGATCGACCGCCTCGTGCACCACTCGACCATCATCGAGATGAACGGCGAAAGCTACCGCAAGCGTTCCGCCGTCGCCCGCATCAACGCCGGCGATTACGACCCGCCCAATGGCGCCCCGGACCGGCCATCATAATTGTCGCTGGCTTCGCGCTCGGGAGCACCCTTGCTGAGGCAACGGGTAATTGTCGCCAGCGGCAATTACATGCCAACCATCCCATGCGCTTCAAACCCTCGCTTCCGGCCAGCGCCAGCGACAATTACCCAGCGTCGTAATTGTCGCTCGACGGTTGCTCCTCGCAACAGCAAATGGTAGCCAGAATTCACCAACCGGCGCGGCCACCTATCGGCCATCAAAATTGACGCCGACCGGAC
>NZ_FUYM01000012.1 GCF_900167915.1 Rhizorhabdus histidinilytica
CCAATGATGCCGCCCGATCATACCACGATGGCTCGCAGATCGTCTGACCAGCATGACACTCCGCAGCCGTCTCGTTCCGGGCGCGCCAATTTTCCAGGAACTTAGCAGAAGAACCTCGTATTGCTCAGCGAGCGAGGTAGCAAATAGATCGCCGGTGGAAGGGCGACACCCTTGGCACTGCTCGGCTAGACATCGGCCGAATAGCCGCCGCTCCGCTCGCGGTTGCAGCAACGGCGGCAATCGGGTCTCGCCGCCGCCGACACATCAACCCTCGCGATCGTCGCGACGATCGCCCTTCTTCCCTGAAGATGGGATCGGCCTGGTTCAGGGCCAACTGCCTGGCGTTTAGAATTGCCCCTTCGGATCGAGACCGAAGCAAAGCTGGCCGACCAGCGCATAGATTGCCTGCGTGTCGAGGCTGGCGTGGCGCGCCGCCGCGTTGACGTCGCGCCAGTGGCGCTGGATCGGCGTGTCGAGCGCGGCCGAGCTCGCGCCGGCTCCCTCGAACAGCAGGTTGACGGCCTCGACGGCCGCGCGCGTGGCGAAGCCGATGTCGCGGCGGATTCGAATGCGATCGGCAACGGCAAGGTCCTCGCCGGCGCGCACGCGCGCCTCCAGCGGGACGAGGTCGGCGAGCAGCAGCGTCCGCGCGGCATCGATCCTCACCTGTGCCTCGCCTGCGCGGGCCTGCGCCTGAGGGCTCTGCGCGACGCTGATCGGTGCGCCGGGCTTGAGCGACGCCTTCATCTTGGCGCGCATCGCCTGGGCATACCAGTCGAGCGCCGACTGCGCCATGCCGAGGAGCGGCGCCACCAGCGTCACCGCCCCCATGGTCGCGAAGTTGAAACGGGCCATGAGGTTGCCGGAAACGTCGCGCCCAGGCGTCGTCCCCTGCTCGACATCGGCGAAGCGGATCACGCGATGCCCGGGCACGAAGATGGGATCGTCGGCGAACAGCGTCTTGCTGCCGGTTCCCTGCATGCCGGCGACGCGCCAGCTGTCATGATCGATGCCCAGATCGGCGCGCGGCACCATGAACCAGCCGACGCTGGGCGCTTCGCCTGCGACCTCGGGCAGCATGGCCGAGACGAACAGCCAGTCCGAATTGTCGCAATTGCTGGCGAACGGCCACCGCCCCCAGACGCGATAGCCTTCTTCCGAAGCCTCGCACCGACCGGTCGGGACGAAGGTGCCGGTCACGAGATGGTCGGGATTGTCGCCCCAGATCTCCTCCTGCGCGGCGAGCGGCCAATAGGCGGCGAGCCAGCCGTTGACATTGGCGAGCATCGCGCACCAGCCCGTGCTGCCGCAGCCGCGTCCCAGCTCGAAGCCGAGCCGCAGGATGTCGCTCGGGCCATATTCATAACCGCCGAAACGGCGTGGCTGGCCAAGCCGATAGAGACCCGCGTCGATCATCATCCGGGTGACCTCCGCACTGACCCGCCCGTCCGCCTCGGTCGCCGCCGCGCGGTCCATCAGCATCGGGCGGAACGCACGTGCCCGCTCAAGAAGCTCCTCGATCGCCGGGCGACCGGTCTCCACCGGTTCCACGACGGAAGTCACCAGGGTCATCGGCCTCTCCCTCCTCTCCAGTCGAACCTCGCCCGCATCAGGCGGACGCGGCGATCCTGGCGGCATCGTCTCTAGATGCCGCTCCCCCAGCACGCCCGCAGCTCGGGGATGAAGCTGTAGTCCCCGCCTCCGAAGCGATAAGCCGGCGGCTCGCCTTCGATGCGCAAGTCGGGGAAGGTCGCCAGCAGCTCCTCGAGCACCACACGCATCTCCATCCGCGCGAGGTTGGCGCCGGGGCAGTTGTGGATGCCGAAGCCGAAGCTCATGTGGCGGTTGTTCTCGCGATCCAGCCGGAAACAGGCCGGCTCCTCGAACATCGTTGGATCGCGATTGGCCGCTGCCCAGCCGACATAGACATCCTTCCCCGCCGGGATCGCCACACCGGCGACCTCAACCTCGGCCTTCGTCCGGCGGAAGAAACCGAAGAAGGGCGGATGCAGGCGCAGCGTCTCCTCCACCGCCACCGGGATCAGCGCCGGATCGGCGATCAGCCGGTCGCGCCGGTCCGCGACCGAGAATATCTCGAAGATCATGCTCGCCAGCGCCGAGGTGGTGCTGTGATGCCCGGCGCCGAGGAACGCAGCCAGCAGCACGACATAGTCCTCGTCATCCAGCACGCGTCCCTCGACGGTCATGCCGACCAGCGAGGAAAGGAAGTCGCCGCGCGGCCGATCGCGCCGCTCGTGGATCTCGGAGACGGTGAGTGCGCCGAACTCGGCCTGGCGGCGACCGAATGCCTCAGGGTCGCCCTGGGCGGCGAACATGGCGATCGCCGCCTCGCGGATCGGCGGCACGCGATCCTCGTCGACACCGACGAGGTGGCAGATCGTCTCGGCGGGCACGGGTTCGCACAGTTCGGCAACGATGTCACAAGAACCCGAATCCGCGACACGGGCGAGATGCCGGCGCACGTCCGCGCGCACGAAAGGCTCAAGAGCGGCCGGCGTTTCCGGCGTGACCGCGGCGTTGAAGATCGCGCGCCAGGCGCCATGACGCGGCGGATCCATCTCGAGCGCTGGGATCGGCCGGCGCGGCAGCATCGGGCGAAGCACCTGCGGCTCGGAGGAAAAGGTGCGATGGTCGGCCATCGCTTTCCGCACCTCCTTGTAGCCGAGCAGCATATGGAAGCCGTCATGCTCCTCGCTATGCGCGACCGGGCAGCGCGCCCGCGCCACCTCGAACAGCGCGAGGCTCTCGGCGGGCTGGCTGGTATAGCAGCTCCAGGCCGTGGCATTGCCTGTCAGTTTCGGCTCCTTCATGCTCCCTCCTTGTGTATCCACTATAGCGAGGTCCTAGACGTCGGATCTTCGCCGTCGCGAAACCCGCAATCCGCAACCGGGTAGCGATTCTTCGCATAATATTAGGACAAACAATATTAGACGTATAGGTCCTATCTTGACCAGCGCTGCGATATGGAGGAAATGTATATCCACTTATGATGAAGAATAGCCGTCAGGACCCGTCTATCGAACCGCCCTCCGGGCTCGCCGGCCAAGGGCGCGCCGTGGCACGGATCGTCGTGCCGACGGCCGCGCAGCATGGCTCGGCCTTCTCCGCACGGCGCATGGGAATGGCCGCGTTCGGACGGGAGGGCGACCCTTTCCTCAACCTCGATCATTTTCGGATGGGCGGCCCCACCTTCCCTCCGCATCCGCATGCCGGCTTCTCGGCGGTCACCTATATGCTGCCCGAGTCGCCCGGCGGCATGCGCAACCGCGACAGCCGGGGCGACCACAGCGTCATCCCGTCCGGCGGCCTCCACTGGACGGCCGCCGGTTCCGGCATCGTCCACGAGGAGGTGCCAGAACATGACGGGCTCACGATCGAAGGCTTCCAGATCTTCGTTCGGCAACCGGTCGCGCAGGAGGATGCGGCGCCGGTCATTCATCATGTCGATCCGGATGGCGTGCCGGAAGTGGGACTGAATCGGGGCTTCGCGCGCGTACTTGCCGGGCGCTATGGGGACCGCGGCGCACCCTTCGATCCGCCGAGCCCGCTCGCCCTCATCGACGTGACGCTGGTCGCGAACGAGCCTTTCGCCTGGACGCCCGAGCCCGGCATCACCAGCTGCGCGATCTATCTCTTCGCGGGCCGGCTGGCGACAGGCGGTCGTGAGGTCGCGGCCCCGGTGCTGATCCTGTTCGAGCATGGCCAGGCGCCGGTCCATTGCACCGCTATCGAGGATACCCGCCTGCTGGTGCTGGCCGGCCGGCCGCTCGACGCCCCGTCCGTCAGCAACGGCCCGTTCGTCCTGTCGTCGCAGGCGGCGCTCGACGCTGCCGTGGAGCGCTACCGCCGCGGCGCGATGGGCGCGCTCACCTGACGGGAAGGAGAGAAGGAATGACACAGGACCACTGGGTGCTGAAACGCTTCGCCGCGGTAGACGCCAAGGATATCGACGGCTTCATCGACATGCTGACGGAGGACCATCGCTTCGTCTTCGGCGGGCGCCCGCCGGTGATCGGCAAGGCTGACGCCCGCGAGCAGGTGCTCCATTTCTGGTCGCTCATCGGACGCCTGAGGCACAATATCCAGCGGGTAACGGTGGCGGCAGAAGACCTGATCTTCGTCGAGGCGGACGTCGATTACGAGCGGCTCGACGGCCACAGCGTGACCG
This sequence comes from Rhizorhabdus histidinilytica, assembly GCF_900167915.1. GTDB lineage: Bacteria > Pseudomonadota > Alphaproteobacteria > Sphingomonadales > Sphingomonadaceae > Rhizorhabdus > Rhizorhabdus histidinilytica. The sequence goes on from NZ_FUYM01000012.1 coordinate 4,190, forward strand.
TGCCGTGCTGCGACGTCATCCGCACGCGCGGCACGCTGATCTGCGAGCAGCGCGCCTATCTGGACCAGAGTCCGGTCTGGGCCGACGCCGTCGAGCGGCATGTCCCCTGGACGCAGCTGCGCCAGGACATCCAGGCGGCCCAGGTCGCCTGATGCCGATCATCACCGTCAATCTGCTCACCGGGCGCGACCAGGCGAAGAAGAGCGCGCTCATCCGCGAACTGGCCGACGCCGCGGTGCGCGCCTTGGACGTGCCGCTGGCCTCCGTCCGGGTGGTCTTGAACGAAGTACCGCCCGAACATTGGGGCATAGGCAATGAAACGAAGGCGAGCCAGAACGCGAAAGCGAAGGAGGGGCAATGAGTGAGGCATATCGGCTGGCGACCGTCGAAGGCGATGGCGGCTCCAGGGTGGTGGTCGAGCGGAAAGGATTGGCGGTTCCACTGACGGCGCTGCTCGAACCCGACGATCTTGCGCGCCTGGGCGGTGCGCCGAAAGACCTGATGCCGCTGCTGGAGGAATGGCCCCACTGGTCCGCAAGGCTGGCCGAACGGATGGCCGGCAAGGCCGACCGGTTCGGCGATGCCGCGATTCCGGCCGACACGCTCAGCTTCCTCCCCCCGATCGCCCTTCCGCGCAAGCTGATCTGCATTGGCGCCAATTATCACGACCATATCGCCGAGATGCCGATCCCGATCGTGCCGACCTACCCCTACTCCTTCCTGATGTCGCCGAGCACCACGCTGCGGGGCTCGGGTGCGGCGGTCGAGAAACCGTCGATGACCCGGATGATGGACTGGGAAGCCGAGCTCGCCGTGGTGATCGGCTTGCGCTGCCGCGACGTGCCCGAGGAAAGCGCGCTCACCGTGGTGGCGGGCTACACCAACTTCAACGATCTTTCGGCCCGTGACTGGATCGCCTCGCGCCCGCCGATCGGGGTCGATTGGGTGCAACACAAGAATTTCGACGGCTTCGGCCCGATCGGGCCCTATTTCGAACCCGCCAAATTCACCGGCGATCCCCAGGCGCTGCCTGTCCGCCTCTCGGTCAACGGCGTGACGAAGCAGGACAGCTCCACGGCGCAGATGGTGTTCGGCGTAGCCGCGGTCATCGCCCATCTCTCCCGGATCATGACGCTCGAACCCGGCGACATCATCGCGACCGGCACGCCGGCTGGGGTCGGCCATGGCCGGCAGCCGCCCGAATATCTGCAGCCGGGCGATGAGGTGCGGATGGAGATCGGCAATCTGGGCGAACTGGTCACGCCGATCGTCTGATCATCCCATGGGCTCGTCATGCCCGATCAGAACGCGCAGGCACCGAAGGAAGGCGGTGCGGTCGGCGGGCTCCAGCGGCGCGAGGATTTCGCGCTGCGCCGCCACCACGCCCTCGATGCGATCGGCCAGCAGCGCTTCGCCGCCCGGCGTGATCTGCATCGTCCAGGCACGGTTGTCGTTGGGATCGCGCTCGCGCTTCACCCAGTCGCGCGCGACCATGCGGCCGAGCATCTCCTTGAGCGTGCTCTTGTCGATCCCGGTCGCTTCGACCAGCTCGCGTTGCGATGAGCCCGGATTCTTGGACAGCGCGATGAGCAGCGCAATCTGCTGACGCGTCACATCGTCGCCGACATGGCGGGCGAAGATCTCGTAGGAACGCTGGTGATTGCGGCGAAGCAGATGGCCCGGCGCATCGAGCAGGTTGAACTCGGCCAGACGGCGGCGCAGCTCGGGATCGTCCACTTCGGCTCCTGACATGGTCGCTTGCGACGGCGACCATGCCGTGGAGCGCCCCACCATATCAAGCCGCCGCGTGCAGGCTGCGGCCAACCCGGAACTCGGCCGAGCCGAGCGATTGCACGCTGACCCGCACATGCTGGCCGGGCGCCAGCGCCTCGGCCGCCGTCGCGCCTCCCGCCATCACCACGTCACCGGCCTGCAGCGGCTCGCCCGCCGCCCCAGCCAACCGTGCGGCGGCGACCAGCGATCGGATCGGGTGGCCGAGGATGGCGGCGCTCGATCCGATCTGCCTGGCCGCCCCATCGATCTCCAGGATCATGCCGAGGTTGGAGAAATCGATCGCGGGGCTCGACCAGGGACCGACCACGAAGGCCGAGGAAGAGCTGTTGTCGGCAACCACGTCGGTCAGCGAGAATTTGAAATTCTCGTACCGGCTGTCGATGATCTCGAGCGCGGGGGCGATGCCCGCCAGCGCCGCGAGCGCCGCCATAGGCGTCACCTTCCCCGCCAGCGGTGCCTTGAGCAGGAAGGCCAGTTCCGGCTCGACGCGCGGATGGACGAAACCGGCGAAGTCGATCGCGCCTCCGTCCTCGACCAGCATCGCGTCTGTCAGCCGGCCCCATATCATCTCGTCGATCCCCATCTGGGTCATCTTGGCGCGGCTGGTGAAACCCATCTTGATGCCGATCCGGCGCTCTCCGCGCGCATAGCGTCGCGCCATGGACGCCTTCTGCACCTCATAGGCTTCCACCAGTCCGATCGGCTCGGCGAGCTGGGGCGTCGCGGTGGCCGTGCGCTGCGCTTCGTCGAGGCGCGTTGCCAGCTTGGCGAGATCGGTCATGGCTATTCCTCCCCTGTCGGTGCGTTGCGCGTGAGATCGACGGTCATCCGTCCTTCCCGAAGCCGACCCGCACGCTGCCGAGCCCGCCGATGCGTGCCTCGACGCTGTCGCCGGGCGCCACCGCGACCATCGGTCCGAGGGCACCCGAAAGGACAATGTCCCCCTGGGCGAGCGGCCGGCCGACCTCGGCCATCTTGGCCGCGAGCCAACCAAGCGCGTGGAGCGGATTGCCGAGGCAGGCCGCACCGGCGCCGAACGAGGTCGGTTCGCCATTCCTTTCCAGCACCATGCCGCACAGCCTCAGGTCGATCGCGCCGAGCGACACGGGCCGGGTGCCGAGCACGAACAGGCCGGACGAGGCATTGTCCGCCACCGTATCGACGATGCCGATGTTCCAGCCGGCGATGCGGCTGTCGACGATCTCGATCGCAGGCAGCGCATAAGCGACGCTGTCGATCAGCTCGGCGGTGGTCAGCCGCGCAGCATCGGGCGTGTGCGCCATGATGAAGGCGATTTCCGCCTCGACCTTGGGCTGGAGCAGCCGGCCGGCCGCCACGATGTCGCCATCGGCCACCGCCATGTCGGCGAAGAGATGGCCGAAGTCGGGCTGGTCGACGCCGAGCTGCCCCTGCACGGCCTTCGCGGTCAGCCCGATCTTGGCGCCGACGACGACGCGGTCCTGCGCCTCCCAATGAGCGGTGTTGGCCGCCTGGATCGCATAGGCGTCCTCGATCTTCGCATCGGGAAACGCCTCGCGGATCGGCGCCATCGCCACGCCGCTCGCATAGCAGTCGCGCAGCTGCGCGGCGACGGTACCGACATCGAGGCCAAGACCTAATCTGCGGGTTGCCATTCGGGATCTCCGGAGCAGAGGAAGTGCCACATGCGCTCGATGAGCGCGCCGGCCCTGACCGCGCGACGCGCGGCCTGGTCGGCTGTATATTCGAGGGGACGGATGCCGGCAGCGCGGGCGGGAAGCAGCGCCAGCTCGATCCGCGCAGCATCCTCGAGGAAGAAGGCAAAGGCCGCCGCCTCCTCGATCGTCGCGCCCGCAGTGACTGCACCGTTGCCACGCAGCACGATCGCGGCAGCGTCGCCCATCCTCCCGGCCACCTGCTCGGCCCGCTCGTCGTCCCGGACGAGCAGGACGTCCGGCCATAGCGGAGGTGACGGCGCGAAATAGCTGCCGAGCCCGTGCAGGACTCGCGGCGTCTCGCCGAGCGCCGACAGTGCCATCACCGCCGGCGACTGGAAGCGGCAGACGCCGCCGACCGCCGGCCGCCGGCGGTAGATCTCGCGGTGGATACGCACTTCGGGCAAAGCCCGTTCGGGCAATTCGCCGTCGATGGGCACGACCACGCCGGGATCGTCCGTTTCCACCGTTCCGAGCGGCTGCGGCGGCGAGCAGAGGAAATGCCGCTCGTCGATGCGTGCGCTGACATGGCCATAGGCATGAACCAGCCCGTGCCGCGCCGTCGCGCGGGCGGCGAGCCTCACACCTCTTGCGACATCCCTTCGGGCCTGAGCCGGTTCAGGCAGCACGCGCGATATCCGGCTCGGTCTTGAATTCGGGAATGTCGGGCAGCGAGCCCCACATGCAGAAGCTCGACGGAACCGCCGGAAAGGAGCGCGGCACGTAGGTCTTCTCGTCCTCCGCCGTTATCATCCGAACGCCGGTGGAATATTCATAGACGATCCCGTCCGGCCCCATGAAGTAGAGGAATCGGGCACCGGAGGTTGGATGACGGCCGGGACCGAACACGATCCTGACATTGTGGTTCTGGAGGAAATACCAGGAGCGCATGATGTCGTCCTGGCTCTCCACCTGGAAATTGACGTGCTGCACGCCGGCAAAAGTGGAGGGGAAAAGGGCGATCTTGTGATGCACCTCGTCGATGCGCAATAGTGCCGCATCGCCGATCCAGTCGCTCACCTTGGCATTGAGCAAGGTCGTATAGAAGCGCTCGTCCGCCTGGGCGTCGGCGGTCCGCAGGCCGACATGGCTGAACGAGGTGATGCCGGCATCGCGTGTTCCGTAATAGCGCTTGCCGCTCGCCGCCGGTCGGGCGACGAGGTCGATCACGTTGCCGGTCGGGTCCTTGATGGTGACGAGCCCGCGCACGCGCCGCTGCTCGCGCTCGTCGGACGTGCCGTGACGCACCGGGACGCCCGCATCCTCGAACATCGCGGCGGCGGCGTCGAGCGCCGCCATGTCCTTCATCTCGAAACCGAGCACATGTCCCGCCTCGCGCCCTCGCACATAGCAGATATTGTGGTCGCGATCGTCTCCGCGGAGATAGGCGGCGCTCGCCTCGCGACCGACCAGCTCGAGCCCGAGCATCTGCGTCGCGAAGCGGATGCTCTCGTCGAGATCCTCGGTGCCGATGCGGACGTAGCGGATGTCGTGCAGGTCCGCGCCCATGTCAGCTTCCCTTGGTGAGGGTGGATTGCGGGCGCTGGAACTTACGGCTCATATGACCCGCGCCCTGCTGGTCGCCGAGCGCGAAGCCCCACGAATAGCCGCCCTTGGGATTGCACAATATCTCCCAGGCATTGTCGTCCTTGTCCCAGAAGTAGAAGCAGTAGGTGCCGTGCTGGACCACCGGCTTGGTGATCTTGTGCAGACCCCATTTCTCCGCGTCGCGGAGCACGATCTGATAGGCCGCGTCCACCTCGGCTTCGGTCTCGACGTCGAGGCCGTTGTGATTGAGGAACGGCATCGCGTCCTTGGTTTTGGACGGGCTCTTCACCACGACGATGATCTGGTCTCCGCCGAGCCGCGCCCAGAACGAAACGTCCGCCATCTGTACCGTCTCGAAACCCAGGAACTCCTCGAAGAACCTCCGGGTGAAGGCGATGTCTCCGCACTCCAGCGTCGCGTGGCTGTAGAAATTGAGCTTGAGCGCGGGTTCGACCTTCTCGCGCGATTCGGCAACGGTCGCCATGGCCTCTCTCCTGTCGCTTATAGCTTGATGCAGATGTTGGTCGGTTCCGAATAGAAGTCGATCGAATGCTCGCCGCCCTCGCGGCCGATACCGGACATCTTGGCCCCTCCGAAGGGCGTGCGCAGATCGCGCAGGAACCAGCAGTTCACCCAGGAGATACCCACCTCCATCGCCTTGCCGACGCGGTGCGCGCGCGACAGGTTCTGCGTCCAGATCGAGGAGGCGAGACCATATTCGGTATCGTTGGCGAATGCGATCGCCTCCTCCTCCGTATCGAAGGGGATGACCGCGCAGCAGGGGCCGAAGATCTCCTCCCGACATGTCCGCGCGCCATGGGGAAGGCCTGTCCAGATGGTCGGCTGCACGAAATAGCCGTTGGCGGCCTCGCCAGAGAGCCGCGGCACGCCCCCGCCGGTAACGACCGTCGCGCCTTCCTCCACCGCCAGGCTGTAATAATCGAGCACCTTGCGCCGATGCTCGTCCGAGATCAGCGGCCCGAGGTCGACGCCGTCGTCATGGGGCAGTCCGGGCTTCAGCGCTTCGGCCTTTGCCTTCAGGCCCGCGACGAACGCCGCGAAAACCGGCCTCTCGACATAGATGCGCTCGGGCGCGAGGCAGACCTGGCCGGTGTTGAGGAACGCCGCACGGGCGAGACCGGCCACGGCCGCGTCCATATCCGCGTCGGCGAACACGATGGCTGCGTTCTTGCCGCCCAGCTCAAACGACAGCGCCTTCACGGTCGGCGCCGCCGCCTTCATGATCGCCGATCCGGTGCGTGTCTCGCCGGTGAAGGTGATCGCCCGGATGCCGGGGTGGGAGGTCAGGAACTCGCCCGCCGAATCCGGTCCGAAGCCGTGCACGACGTTGAAGGCGCCGTCCGGCATGCCGACCTCGGCCATCACCTCGCCGAGCAAGGTGGTCGTCGAAGGCGTCTCCTCCGAAGGCTTCACGATGACCGCGTTGCCACAGGCCATGGCGGGGGCGACCTTCCACGTCATCAGCAGCAAGGGCAGGTTCCACGGCGAGATCACGCCGACCACGCCGAGCGGCTTGCGCACCGCATAGTTGAGCGCCGTGCCCCCATCCGGCGTGTCCATCTCGAAGGTCTCGGTTGAGAGGTTGGCGATGGCGTCCGCGAAGACACGGAAATTGGCCGCTCCGCGAGGAATGTCGAGGTGGTGGGCGAGCGCGTGCGGCTTGCCGGTGTCGGCGATCTCGGCCTCGAGGAAGTCGTCGAACCGCTCCTCGATCCGGTCCGCCACCCGGCAGAGCAGCGCCCGCCGCCGGGCGAGCGGCATGCGCCCCCAGTCGCCCGCGACCGCCTTGCGCGCCGCGGTGACAGCCGCATCCACGATCGCGCGGTCAGCTTCATAGGCGACCGCGTGCACGCGCCCGGTCGCCGGATCGCGGATGTCGAAAGGAGAGCCTCCGTCGACGAAACGCCCGTCGACGAAATTGCGCAGCCGCCTCGGCCCCTCGCTCGGTACGGCGTCCGCCAGATGCATGCTTCGGGTCGCCACTCTCACACCTCCAAACGACTCACGTCCATAAAAGACGTATACGTCCTACTTTTCCGATCGACAAGGGCATGCAATTGCCGCCCTAGCCTAAAACTTGCCCGCCGTGGCGCCGGCGATCGCGAACTGCAGGCTCATGCGAACACGTGCCGTGTCATATTCCGGCGCCAATGCCGCCAGCAGCTCCAGCGCGGTACGCGCGAGATGGCGTGCGGACAGCTCGCCGGCCAGCATCGCGTCGCCGGCGGAGATCGCGTCGAACAGGGCGCGATGCTCCCGCTCGCCGCGCTGCCACCAACCGGGCAGATGCTCGCCCTTGTAAGCCGATTGGTAGCGCTCGCTTCGCTTTTCGAGCGCATCGAGATCCGCAGCATAGGCGTCCCCGGCCTGCGCCACGATCAGCCTGTGAAACTCCCGATGCAGCTTCTGCCAGACAGCGAAGCTGTCATGCGCATCACGCCCTTCCAGAGCATGGACGACCTCGCCGAGCCTTTCCTTCAGCGCCGCCGTCATGGTCCGCGTCGTGAAGGTCACGGCGAGCGCCTCCATCATGATGCGCTTCATGTAAAGCGCCTCGATATCCTTGGGGTCGAAGCCCAGCACACGGCTGCGGAAATTGGGCTCGCCGGTGACGAGACCGCCCTCCTGCAGCATCCGCATCGCTTCGCGCACCGGCGTCCGACTCACGTTGAGCAGGCGCGCGACCTCGACCTGCGACAGCACCGTGCCTGGCCTGAGCCGCCCGCTCAGGATTGATTCCTGCAGGCTCTCATAGACCTCGACCGCCGTCCGGCGGCCATCGCCACGCTCAAGCGGCCTCAACATATCGGGTTCCAAGCTCATGGATACTGCATGCCTAACTGGATACATTATGGCAAGGGGCAGCTTGCACGACCTGCTGTGCCAGATTCAATGGCCCAGCCTATTCCCGATATAGAGACGCAAAAAATAGATGAATGGACGTATAGGTCCTATCTTGACTTGGATCAGGCTGAATGCAAAAGTGCGTCCACTTATCACGGAGGCAGCGGGGCAGCTTCAGCCGGAAAACCCGGAAAGACCCCGATCCACCAAGGCAAGCCGCCAATCGGCGGACCAGACGCGAATCGGCGCGGTCAACAAGGAGGGGAGACGATGACGAGAAACGGGATGACGAGACGGGCTCTCGCTGCAAGCATGACGGCGCTGGCCGCCGCCCTGCCAGCCCATGCGCAGACCTCCACCCCCAACGCCGACACTCGGACGGCGGGCGAGGTCACCGGCATCGAGGATATCGTCGTGACCGCGCAGAAGCGCAGCGAGAATCTGCAGAGGACCCCGGCGGCGGTCACCGCCTTCACCGGCAGCTCGCTCGTCCAGTCAGGCACGACCGACCTTCGCGCGGTGCAGAACATCGTTCCCGCTGCCCGCTTCCAGCAGGAAGGCGCCACCACGCAGGTGATCCTGCGCGGCGTCGGCTCGAACTTGGACTTCGGCAATGTCGAACCGACGGTCGCCTTCAACGTCAACGGCATCTTCACCCCGCGCGAAGGCACCAGCCAGCCCTTTTTCGACCTCGATCGGATCGAGGTGCTGCCGGGACCGCAGGGCACGCTCTACGGTCGCAATGCGCTCGGCGGCACGATCAACGTCTCGTTCAAGCGGCCGACGCACGAGGCCGAGACGAGCGGCGTGATCGAGGGCGGCAATTACGATCTGATGCACGCCACCCTCGTGCAGAACCTGCCGCTGTCCGATGCGCTCGCGGTGCGCGCGGCGGTCGATTACACCAAGCGCGACGGCTATATGGAGACGGGCGCCTATTCAAAGGACGACATCGCCGTCCGCCTGGGCCTGCTGTACGAACCGAGCACGGACGTCTCGTTCTATCTCTGGGGCCAATATACCAACCGCGACGGATCCCCCTCCAACCTGGTGAACAAGGGGTTCGATCCAAATACGGGCCAGTTCAGCGAGAATGCGTTCCTGCGAAAGGATCCGTGGGACGAGCTCCGTGTGGGGGCGTTCGCGGATCCCGCGCTCCTGCCTTTCGGCCAGCCGATCAAGGAAAAGCAGAAATACCATCTTTGGAACTTCGGCGGACAGCTCGACGTCCAATTGGCCGATGGCCTGACCCTCACCTATATCCCGGGCTATTTCCGGCTGGACTCGCATTCACGCTACTGGCTCGGCGTCATTCCCGATTTCAAGGAAGACAATTACCGGCTGCTGACGCAGGAACTGCGGCTCGCCGGCGATGGCGAGAGGCTGGACTGGCTGGTCGGTCTCTACGGCTATACTCAGCGCACCTATGGCTTCTCGTACGTCGGCAAGGAAGCCGGACCATTCGGGTTCATCGCCAGCGGCGTTCTCCACCATCGCGTCAAGGGCATCGCGCTGTTCGGCCAGGCAACCTATCACCTTACCGATGCATGGCGGATCACCGCGGGCGGCCGCGGCAGCCTGGACAAGCGCAAGGCGAACGGCATCTCGCCGGACGTCGGCAATCCGCTCTTCACCTTCGAAAAGTCGTACAAGCGGTTCGATTTCAAGATCGGCACCGAATATGATTTGACGCCCAAGGTGATGACCTATCTCACCTACCAGACCGCCTATCAGCCGGGCACGTTCAACGAGGTGCCTTCGACACCCGCCAAGTCGAACCGGATCAGCCCCCCGAAACTGTCGTCGATCACCGGCGGCTTCAAGAGCCGTTTCCTCGACAATCGACTGCAGATCAATGTCGAAGCCTTCTACTATTCCTACCGCGACCTGCTGTTGCAGGCTTATGATGCGAGCAAACCATATAATGAGATCTTCAACGCCAAGGCCGAAACCTACGGCGTCCAGATCGACGCGGTGCTCCAGCCGACGCCGGACGACCGATTGAACGCATCGGTTGGCTATCTCCATGCGCGGACCAAGAAATATGCCGTGGCCGGGCTGGAGCGCTTCGAGAATCTGAGCCTGCCCTATGCGGCGGACTGGACGATCAACCTCGCCTACCAGCACGATTTCCATCTGGCGAGCGGCTATATCCGGCCAATGGTCGATGCCCGCTACGAAAGCTCCTATTTCGCGGACTTCGTCCATACGCCCGGCACGCGCCAGCGACCTACCTGGCGGGAGAACGCCTCGATCACCTATTTCGCCGACAGCGGGCGGTGGAGCGCCGGGGCATGGATCAAGAACATCACCAACAAGGCAGTGATCGCGGCAACCGCGGCGGCGGGCATTCCCGGCCCCGCGACCGCTTATCTCGAGGAACCGCGCACCTATGGCGCGCGCGTCACCTTCAATTTCTGACGATGGAGGCGATGATTGGCCGGCATGCTCGATAATCTTTCGGTCCTGGTCACGGGTGCGGGAGGCGGGATCGGTTCCGCCACCGCGCTTGTCCTGGCCCGTCATGGCGCACGACTGATCCTGACCGACGTCGACGCGGGAGCCGGGGAGGCGGCGACCAAGGCGGTCACCGACACTGGCGGCGAAGCCTATTTCGTGCCCGCCGACCTCGGATCGGAGGAGCAGATCGCCGGCCTCGTCAAAACGACGGTCGATCGCTTCGGCCGGATCGATGGTGCGTTCAACAATGCGGCGGTCGAGCAGCACAACAAGCCGCTCGACGAGATCACCACCGAGGAGTGGGACAAGGTCATCCGCATCAATCTGTCGGCGGTCTTCTTCTGCATGAAATACGAAGCGAGAGCCATGCTCGCGCAAGGCGGCGGGTCGATCGTCAACACCGCCTCCTCGCTCGGCCAGGTAGGGCTGGCCGGCGCCGCCGATTATTGCTCGGCCAAGCATGGCGTGCTGGGCCTCACGCGCGCGGGCGGCGCGGATTACGGCCAGCGCGGCATCCGCGTGAACGCGATCCTTCCCGGCATCACGCGCACACCGATGATCAGACGGTTGAGCGAGGACCCCGCGCTATCGGCCACGTTCGACCGGCTGCGGCTGCGTCACTCGATGGGCCGCTTCGGCGAACCGGACGAGATCGGGGAATCGGTTGCCTGGCTGCTTTCGCCGCAGGCATCCTTCGTGAACGGCGCCGCCATCGCGGTCGACGGCGGCTATCTTTCCATCTGAACGGAGCAATCGATGTACATGCTCTCCCACGCTATCCCGGTGAACCCCGACGGCATCGAGCCGAAGCTCACGCGCGAGCAGGTTTGGCGCGGGCTCGAGATGAAGGCGGAGAACGCCATCCCCTTCGTCAACGGAATGACTCAATGCGACCTGATCGAGCGCAAGGATAATGTGATCCTGCGCGAGATCACTTTCGCCGGCATGCAGAGCAAGGAGCTCATCACGCTGTTCGCACCGGTCAAGGTGCAGTTCGAGCGGCAGGACGGCACGGGCTGGATCGATAATGTGATCAGTGATTCCGACGACGGGCTCCTCCTCTCCTTCACCTTCGGCATTCGCTTCCCCGGCATTGCCGAGGGCAGCCCCGAGGAGTCGGCCAAGGGCGACAGCATGCGCGGCGCCTATGTCGGCGCGGTCGGCGCCACGCTCAGTCGCGTGCGGCAGATGGTGGCGGACGGCGAACTCTGACAGGATCGCGCCCGAACGAAAATGAACATGAAGGAGAGGAAGAGTGTCACTGGAATGGGTAGCCGCCTTCTTCCGCGATGCCGACATGGTCGAGATCGACAAGCTCGCGGCATGGTTCGCCGATGATATCGAGCTGCGTTTCGCCAATAATCCCGCGATCCGCGACAAGGCGACCGCCGTTCAGGTGATGAGCCAGTTCTACGATTCGATCTCGGGGATGAGCCATTCGGTCGAGACGCTGATCGGCGACGGCGAAGCCGCTGCCCAACAGGCCATCGTCACCTATACGCGCAAGGACGGCGGCGTCGTCCCCCTGCCCGTCTCCAGCTATTTGCGCCGCAACGCCGCCGGCAAGCTCGACCGGCTGTGGATCTATATCGACATCGCTCCGCTCTGGGCGGATGCGGCCTGATGATGCGCCGGTTCGAAGGCAAGACCTGCATCGTCACCGGATCGGGCGGCAGCATCGGGCGCGCCACCGCGCTGCGTCTCGCGTCCGAGGGCGCGAACGTGGTCGGCTGCGACGTCGTCGCGGCGGGCGCAGAGGAAACGGTTCGCCTCGTCGAGGACGCGGGCGGCACGATGATCTCGGTCCATCCGTGCAACCTTACCGACAAGGCGGCCTGCGAGGGGCTCGTCGCCGCAGCGGTCGAGCGGTTCGGGGCGATCGACGTGCTCTTCAACAATGGCGCGATGGCCTATTTCGCCTGGATCGAGGAGATGTCGGACGAGACCTGGTACAAGACCATCAACGAGGAACTCGATCTGGTCTTCCTGCTCACCCGAGCCGCCTGGCCGGAACTGGTCAAGTCGAAGGGCTGCATCGTCAACACCGCCTCGCTCTCGGCCTGGGCGGGAATCGAGCTTCTTCCCGGTCTCGCGCATGCGGCCGCCAAGGGCGGCGTCCTCTCGATGACCCGCCAGCTCGCGATGGAAGGCCGCAAGCACGGCATCCGCGCCAATTCCGTCTCGCCGGGTACGATCGAGACGAACCAGACGCGCTTCATCCTAGACGATCCGGAATGGTGCCGCATCCAGCTTGGCCGTGCGATGATCAACCGGATGGGCCAGCCGAGCGAAGTGGCGAGCGTCGTCGCTTTCCTGGCCAGCGCCGACGCGAGCTACGTCACGGGCGCAGACATTGCGGTCGACGGCGGCGTCCGTGCCTGGTGAGGCAGCGACGGCCGCCCGCCTCACCCGGACGCCGCGCTATCCCTCTGGCGGATCACCCGCAGCCGCGGCCTTTCGCTGCCAGGCGGCGTGCGGGACGGCTCCGGAGCGTGCCGCAAGAAGGACCGAAGAGGAGAGAGCCGCATGACCCCCGAACAGAAGATCGCATCGTTGTGGGATGAGAAGCAGGTCCGCAACGTGATCCTGCGCTTCGGCCGCGCGCTCGATACCGGCAACTGGCCGGCCTACCGTTCCTGCTTCACCAACCCGGTCAACATCGATTTCAAGCGGCTGACGGGGCGCGACGAGGTTCGCATCGACGCCGACCTCTGGACGCTCTTCGCCGAGCAGATCCTGAGCCCTGTACGCCGCCACCATGTCTATACCAATTGGGATATCACGGTGGACGGGGACCGCGCCCACGCGCTCGTCTACATGACGGCACGGCACTGGAAATCGACCGACCTCGGTGTTTCGCACAACACCCAATATGGATGGTATGATTTCTGGCTCGCGCGCCAAGCCGACGGCGAGTGGCTGATGCACAAGGTGAAGCACGATTTCCAATGGGTCGACGGCAACAATGCGCTCCTCGATCTTCAGGAGCCGGCACTCGTCGAGACCATGACGAAGATCTTCTGCGAACCCAATTTCGCAGCGGCGCGCGAATGAGCTGAGATTGCACGGCCCCGGACCGATGGGTCCGCGATCAAAGACCCGCTGGACTCACAGCGCGATCCCTCCCTTCGCCAGCGGCAGCGTCGCGCGCGGCCGGGGAACGCCGCGTCACATCACGCCGGCGTGCGATCCCGCAGGTCGCGCACCCGCGCCGCCTTGCCCGAGGAGCGCGGCAAGGCACCCGATTCGACGATCCGGGTCCGGGCGCTGATGCCGATCACCTCCTTGACGTAGCCGGCCAGGCGGGCGCCCTCGGCGCTGCCGCGGGCCTCGTCGCAGTCGAGGCGGCGCTCGACGATGATCAGCACCTCGTCCATCCGGCCCGGGCGGGTGATCTCGACCTCGAAATGCGGGGCGAGGCCCTCGCACTTAAGCACCTGTTCCTCGATCTGGGTCGGGAAGACGTTGACGCCGCGGATGATCAGCATGTCATCGCTGCGGCCGGTGATCTTCGCCATGCGGCGCATCGGCACCTCGATGCCCGGCAGCAGCCGGGTGAGGTCGCGCGTGCGGTAGCGGATGATCGGCAGCGCCTGCTTGGTCAGCGAGGTGAAGACCAGCTCGCCTTCCTCGCCGTCGGGCAGGACCTCGCCGGTCGCGGGGTCGATCACCTCGGGGTAGAAATGATCCTCCCAGATGGTCGGCCCGGCCTGCGACGACACGAATTCCTGCGCGACGCCGGGGCCCATCACCTCGGACAGGCCGTAGATGTCGCAGGCCTTGATGTCGAACGCCTCTTCGACCTCGCGGCGCATCGCCTCGGTCCAGGGCTCGGCGCCGAAGATGCCGTATTTGAGCGAGCTCGCACGCGGATCGATGCCCTGGCGGCGGAACTCGTCGAGGATCGCCAGCATGTAGCTCGGCGTCACCATGATGATATCGGGCTTGAAGTCGCAGATAAGCTGGACCTGCTTCTCGGTCTGGCCGCCCGACATCGGTATGACGGTGCAGCCCAGCGCCTCCGCGCCGTAATGCGCACCAAGGCCGCCGGTGAACAGACCATAGCCGTAGGATATCTGCGCCTTCATGCCCGGCCGGCCCCCGGCCGCGTGGATCGAGCGCGCGACCAGGCTCGCCCAGATCTCGATGTCGCGCTTTGTATAGCCGACCACGGTCGGCTTGCCCGTCGTGCCCGACGAGGCGTGGATGCGCGACACCTGCTCCTGCGGCACCGCGAACATCCCGAACGGATAGGTGGCGCGCAGGTCGGCCTTGGTGGTGAAGGGGAAGCGGGCGAGGTCCGCGAGCGACGTCAGGTCGTCGGGGGTCACCCCGGCCGCATCGAACGCCTTCGCATAATGGGGCGAATTCGCATAGGCATGGGCCAGCGTCGACTTCAGCCGCTCGAGCTGGAGCGCCCGCAACTCCGCCAGATTCGCGGGGCCATAATCGACCTCAGCCATGATCCTCTCCCTCCATTCCTGCGCACGACCCACGGCGGTCGGAGCGATGGCATGACGTCCATAGTGGACCGTGCCGATGCTCCCGACAACCGGACGAAACCCCGGAGCCGCGCAGGCGTGGATGACGAGAATCGCCTGGCCGCCCACCGCTCCGACGCCCCGCTGATATAATTAAACGTCTGGTCGATCAATATATGAAACGCCCGAAAACCGGGACCGAAATCGAGTTTGGGTCGGATCAACGGCGCTCGATCGTCAGGTGGACCAGCTCATGGACGGGTTCGAGCCGCTCGCGGATCGCCGCGGCCGGCGCGGCGCCGACGATGTCGACGATCGCGGCATGGGCGCCCGGCCCGACCTGCCAGACATGCAGGTCGACGATCCGGGCATCGCCCGGCCTCTCGACGCAGTCGCGAATCTCCGCGACCAGATGCGCGTCGGCGGTGTCGAGCAGGACCGCGGCGGTGTCGGCCATCAGCGTCCAGGCCCAGCGCGCGATCACGACCGCTCCCACCAACCCCATCAGCGGATCGAGCCACAGCCAGCCGAGATAGCGCCCGGCGAGCAGCGCGACGATCGCGAGCACCGAGGTCAGCGCGTCGGCGAGGACATGGACATAGGCGGCGCGCAGATTGTTGTCGGCGCCGCCATGATGGTGGTGATCATGATGGCCATGATCGTGGCCGTGCGCATGGCCATGATCGTGATGATGGTGATGACCGTGCCCGCCCGACAACAGGAGGGCGCTGACCAGGTTGACGCCCAGCCCCAGCACCGCGACCAGGATCGCCTCGTCGAAGGCGACCTTGGCCGGCTGAGCGAGCCGGACCGCGGATTCGATCGCTATCCCCAGCGCGACGATGCCGAGCACCAGCGCCGAGGCGAAGCCGGCCAGATCGCCGACCTTGCCGGTCCCGAAGCTGTAGCGCGGATTGGCGACGTGCCGCTTGGCATAGCGATAGGCGAGCGCCGCGACGCCCAGCGCCCCGGCATGGGTCGCCATGTGGAACCCGTCGGCGAGCAGCGCCATCGAGCCGGTCAGATAGCCGGCGACGATCTCCCCGGCCATCATCGCCGCCGTCAGCGCCACCACCCACGCCGTCCGCCGGGCGTTGTCGTCATGCGCGGCGCCCAGATAGTCGTGGGCGTGCGCCTGGGCTTCGATCTCGAAACGGCTGGCCATGGCAACCCTCAGCGAAAATGCCGGCGAAGAACGGTCGAAAGCTCGTCGGCCCCGGCCTTCCGCTCCTCGTCCGAAAGCCCTTCTGCGGCGACATGCTCGCGCAGGTGTTCCTCGACCAGCTCGTCCATCAGCCCGGCCACCGCGCCGCGCACCGCCGCGACGAGGTGGAGCGTCTCGCTGCACGCCGCCTCGGCCTGGATCGACCGCTCGACCGCGCCGATCTGCCCGGCGATGCGCCGCACCCGCGCGATCAGTTGATCGCGATTCCCTGCCACATGTGCCATAGCATAGGGGGGTACCCTATATCGACGCCGAACGCAATCGATCCCGGATGCAGGACCGAGTCCGATTCGGCGAAGCTGGGGAGGATCATGCGGAAGGAGAATTGGCGGCCGTGGGGCGCCACGCGCCATTCTCGATCATGCCGGGCCATCTGGGGGATGGCGTGGTTCCGGCTGGATGATGGTCGGGGCGACAGGATTCGAACCTGCGACCCCCAGACCCCCAGTCTGATGCGCTACCAGGCTGCGCTACGCCCCGACCAAGGCTGCGCGCTTTAGGGAGGGTTTTGCCGCTTGGCAAGCGCGCGGTTGCCCTTGACGTGCGGAACGTGATAGGCGCGCGCCACTTCGGGGGCCGTCGGGCCCGCTTTTTCCGGGATACCAGATAAGATGTTCGCTTCTCCCGCATACGCACAGGCCGCAGGCGCCGCCGGGTCCTCTTCCGGCAGCACGATCTTCATGCTCGGCCAGTTCGTCCTGATCGGCGTCATCTTCTATTTCCTGCTGATCCGTCCGCAGCAGAAGCGGATGAAGGAACACCGCGCGACGATCGACGCGGTCAAGAAGAACGACGTGATCGTCACCGCCGGCGGCATCGTCGCCAAGGTCGTGAAGGTCGACGAGACCGAGGTCGAGGCGGAGATCGCCCCGAACGTCAAGGTGAAGATCGTCAAGGGCACGATCGCCGAGGTCCGCTCAGCGGGCGCCGGCAAGCCCGCGAACGACTGATCCGCATATGCTCGATTTTCCGCGCTGGAAGGTCTGGTCGATCTGCCTGCTGCTGGCGGCGGGCGTCCTGCTGTCGCTGCCCAGCTTCATCCCCGAATCGACCGCCGAGCGCATGGGCCTGAGCGGCCTGCCGCGCATCAACCTCGGCCTCGACTTGTCGGGGGGCAGCCACCTGATGCTCGAGGCGGACACCACCGACCTCGCCAAGCAGAACATCGCGAAGATGGAGGAGCAGGTCCGCACCGAGATGCGCCGCGCCGATCCCCCGATCGCGATCGGCGACATCTCGACGACGGGCGGGCGCCTCTCCTTCTTCGTACGCGACGCCAGCCGGATCGACGCCGCTGTCGAGCGGATCCGCACGCTGACCCAGCCGTCGGGCATGACCGGCCAGCGCGACTGGGACGTGCAGGTGGTCGATTCGACCCGGATCGTCCTGACCCCGACCAAGCAGGGCCTGGCCCAGGCGACCGACAGCGCGATGCAGGTCGCCACTGAAGTCGTTCGCAAGCGCATCGACGAGATGGGCACCCGCGAGCCGACGATCATCCGCCAGGGCGCGGAGCGCATCGTCGTGCAGGTGCCCGGCCTCCAGAACCCGGCGGCGCTCAAGGCGCTGCTCGGCCGCACCGCCAAGCTCGAATTCAAGCTGGTCGACCTGACCGCCGATCCCGCCGCCGTCGCGCAAGGGCGGGCACCGGTGGGCAGCGAGGTCGTCGCCTATGCCGAGCCCGGCCAGGCACCAATCGCGGTCAAGCGCCGCGCGATGCTGAGCGGCGACGAGCTGATCGACGCGAAGCTAAGCTACAACAGCCAGACCAACGAACCGGTCGTCTCGATCACCTTCAACAGCGAAGGCGGGCGCAAATTCGCCCGCGTCACGCAGGAGAATGTCGGCAAGCCCTTCGCGATGATCCTCGACGGCAAGGTGCTGTCGGCGCCCAATATCAACGAGCCGATCCTCGGCGGACAGGCGCAGATTTCGGGCCGCTTCACCACCGACAGCGCCAACCAGCTCGCCATCGCGCTGCGCTCGGGCAAGCTGCCGGTCGCGCTCAAGGTCGTCGAGGAACGCACCGTCGGCCCCGATCTCGGCGCCGATTCGATCCGCGCCGGTACCCTTGCCAGCGTGATCGCCGTGGTCGGCGTCGTGATCTTCATGCTCGTCAGCTACGGCCGCTTCGGCTTCTACGCCAACCTCGCCGTGGTGATTAACGTCTTCGTGATCCTCGGCATCATGGCGCTGCTCAACGCGACGCTGACGCTGCCCGGCATCGCCGGCTTCGTGCTGACGATCGGCACCGCGGTCGACGCCAACGTGCTGATCAACGAACGCATCCGGGAGGAGCTGCGCCGCGGGCGCACGCCGACCCAGGCGGTCGAGCATGGCTATAAGGAAGCCAGCCGGACGATCTTCGAGGCGAACGTCACCCACGCCATCGCGGGCCTGATCATGTTCGTGCTCGGATCGGGCCAGGTGAAGGGCTTCGCGGTCGTGCTGCTGATCGGCATCGCGACCTCGGTATTCACCGCCGTCGTCTTCACCCGCATGCTCGTCGCGCTGTGGCTTCGCCACAAGCGGCCCACCAGCATCCATATCTGATCGGAAACAGAGCCATGCGTCTGCTGAAACTTGTTCCCGACAACACCAATATCGGCTTCGTCCGGGTCCGCTTCGTCGCCTTCGTCATCACCGCGCTGCTGACCATTGCGTCGCTCGCGGTGGTGGGTGCGCGCGGTCTCAACATGGGCGTCGACTTCGTCGGCGGCCTGATGATCGAGGCGAAGTTCCAGACCGTGCCGCAGCTCGATGCGGTACGCAGCAACATCGACGGCCTCGGCGTGGGCGTCAGCTCGCTCCAGCAGTTCGGCGATCCCAAGACCGTGTCGATCCGCCTGCCGATCCCCGAAAGCAGCGACGAGGGCGCGACCAATGCCGTCGTCAGCAAGGTCTCGGCCTCGCTGGTCAAGCAGTTTCCCGGCGTCACCTTCACCCGCTACGACACCGTATCGGGCAAGGTGTCGGAGGAGCTGATCCAGAACGGCGTGCTCGCGGTCGTGCTCGCGGTGCTCGGCATCGCGATCTTCTCCTGGCTGCGCTACGAATGGCAGTTCGGCGTGTCGACCTTCGTCGCGATCGTCCACGACGTGCTGATGACGCTGGGCTTCTTCGCGCTGACCCAGCTCGAATTCGACCTCAACATCGTCGCCGCGGTGCTGACGATCATCGGCTACTCGATCAACGACAAGATGGTGATCGACGACCGAATCCGCGAGAATATGCGCAAATATCGCCAGATGGACATGAAGGCGCTGATCGACCTGTCGGTCAACGAGACGCTGCCGCGCACCGTCATGACCTCGGTCACGGTGATGCTGGCGCTCGGCGCGCTGCTGCTGTTCGGCGGCCATGTGCTGCGCGGCTTCGCGGCGGCGATGATGCTCGGCATCGTCGTCGGCACCTATTCGTCGGTCTACGTCTCCTCGTCGCTGCTGATCACCCTCGGGCTCGAGCCGCAGCGCTTCTCCGCCAAGCCCAAGGAAAGCCGGCCCGACGCCGAGCGCGTCGGCCCGCAGCCCTGATGGTCAGCTTCGACCGGGAGGAAGCGCCGGCCGGCCCCACGATCCGGGGCTTCTCCGGCAACGCCTTCCGTGTCGCGGACCGGATCGTGCCCGGCGGGCTGTGGCTGACGCCGGACAACGCGCTCGACTGGACTCCGCCGGCGTTCGAGGCACTGGCCGTCGACGACGTGGCGGGACTGATCGCGATCCAGCCGCCGCCCGAATTCCTGCTGCTCGGCACCGGCCCGACGATGCGCCGCCCCTCCCCCGCCTTCGTCGCCGCGATCGAGGCGCTCGGCTTCGGCGTCGAGCCGATGGACAGCCGCGCCGCCGCCCGCGCCTGGAACGTGCTGCGCGGCGAGGACCGCTGGATCGTCGCGGCGTTCATGCCGCTGTGATCGCAGGCTGAATCGCCATCCCGGCGAAAGCCGGGATCTCCCCGCCTTTCCACGCTCAGGCGCGAAGGACGAAGAGAAGTGAGATCCCGGCTTTCGCCGGGATGACGTCAACGGTGGCGGTTCTCGACCAGCCCGCTCAGATGCTCGTACAGCGCCGCGCCGTTCCGCTCCCATGTGAACCGCGCCGCCGCCTCGGCGACCTCGGCCTGTGGAGGCGGGTCGGCCAGCACGGCGCGGATGCCCCCGGCGATCGCCGCAGGGGTCCGCTCGACCAGCCGGCCAGCGGCGGGGCGGTCGACCACCTCGCGCGCGCCGCCGACATCGGTGATCACGATCGGCGTGCCGCAGGCGAGCGCCTCGACCCAGACATTGGCGAGTCCCTCCGACGCGGAGGGCGCCGCCACGACATCGGCCGCCGCGAACAGCCCCGGCAGCTCGTCATGCGGCAGCGCGCCGAGCAGCCTGACCCGGTCGCGGAGCCCTGCCCCCGCGATCCGCGCGGCAAGCGCCTCCCGCTCGGGCCCATGCCCGGCGATCAGCAAGGTGACGCCGGGCAGCTCCGTCATGGCGTCGACCAGCAGAGCATGGCCCTTGAGCGGGATCAGGTTGCCGGCGCTCGCCACCAGTGGCCCCGCCACGCCGAGCGCTGCCTTCGCCGCTGCCCGATCGCGCGGATGGAAGACCGAGGTGTCGACACCGGTATGGTGGACGCGGATGCGCTCGCCCGGCAGGCCCAGCGCGATCATCTCGTCGCGCAGCGCCGCCGATACCGCGAGCATCCCGTCCGCCGCCAGCCCCGCGGCGACGATCTTCGCCCGACAGGCGGGCTTCGCGCCCCACAGGTGGATGTCGCTGCCCCGCGCCTTGATCGACACTGGCACGCCGAAACGCGCGCCCAGCCGTACCGCCGCCGGGCCGTCGGGATAGAAGAACTCAGCATCGATCACGTCGAAGGGAAAGGTCCCCCGGATCGAATCGAGCAGCGGCGTCACGCTGTGCGCCAGGCTCCACGGATTGATCCTGCCCCCGATCATCGGCAGCGTCGCGAAGCGCGGGCGACGGACGTCCAGCCCGTTCCACATCTCGTGCTCGGGCAGTTCGGCCAGCGCGCGATAGGCCGGATGGCGCCGCGCCCAGCGGGTCGGCGGCAGCGCGAAAGGCGCGACCACCCGGACCTCGACGCCGGGCAATGCCGCCAGCGTGCGGGTCTGCCGCTCGACGAAGCCGCCGAAGCCGGGCCGGGTGCGATCCGGATAGAGGGTGGACAAGGTCAGGACCCGCAACATTGCCCCTACATTAACGTGTTGCCGACGCTGCGCACCCCCTCTCTTCGCGACCATTGCGGCCGGAAGATTTGCCCCGTAAAGAGGCGATCCTATGCTGCGTAAAGTCTCCCGCCCGATCGCGCTGATGATCGCCGCCGCCACCCTGGTTCCGCTGGCCGGCTGCGCCACCAGCAAGAACAAGGGCGACACCAAATATGTCGCCCGCGACGTGGACACGCTTTACAACGCGGCCAAGGAGCGGCTCGACCGGCACCAGTACAAGCTGGCCGCCGCGCTGTTCGACGAGGTCGAGCGGCAGCATCCCTATTCGGTCTGGGCCCGCCGGGCGCAGTTGATGAGCGCCTTCTCCTATTATCTGGCGCGCCAGTACACCGAATCGATCGCCTCGGCGCAGCGTTTCATCTCGATCCATCCGGGCAACCGCGACGCGCCCTATGCGCTCTACCTGATCGCGATCGACTATTATGAGCAGATCCAGGACGTCACCCGCGACCAGAAGCTGACGCAGAACGCGCTCGATGCGCTCAACGAACTGATCCGCCGCTATCCGGAATCGCGCTACGCCGCCGATGCACGGGTGAAGGTCGATCTGGTCAACGATCATCTCGCCGGCAAGGAGATGGAGATCGGCCGCTTCTACCAGCGGCGCGGCGACTGGCTCGCTTCCGTCATCCGCTTCCGCACCGTGATCGACAAATACGACACCACCAGCCACACGCCCGAGGCGCTGATGCGGCTGACCGAAAGCTATCTGGAGCTTGGCGTCCCCAAGGAGGCCGAGCGCGCTGCGGCGGTGCTGGGTGCCAACTATCCGGGCAGCAAATGGTATCAGCACTCCTACGAGTTGCTGCGGAAGAAGGGTATCTCGGCGAGCTGAAGCTCGCTTTTGTTTAGCCCTCAGGCGCCGGGCGGCGGACATCCGTCCGCCGCCCGGCGCCTGAGGGCTAAACAAACAAACTCCCCTTCCTCCATCATCAATTCATTAACCACCTTCGATCTATAGCGAATCCCGCCGGCAGCCCCGGCATGGACGGTTCGGGATATTCGCTGATTCGATGACGCGCGCAGCTTCCAGTCTTTCGGGTGACGAGGTCGCCGCGCTGATGGACGAGCTCAGCGACATCTCCTTCGATCAGGAGGGCGTCGAGCCGCCCAAGGTCCGCCAGGTTCGCGATATCGAACCCTATGCGCTCGGCCAGCGCAAGGACCGGCCGGTCGCCCACCTCGCCCATCTCGAGCGGATGAACGAACGGATCGCACGCCGCCTGCGCGACGTGATCGAGCCGATCGCCCAGACCCGCAGCAAGGTCGATCCGATCCCGCTGGAAACCCGCCGCTTCGACGAATGGCAGCGGAACCAGGCCGATCATATGAGCCTCAGCCTCTTCCGGGTCCGCCCGGTCAAGGGGATGATGATGGTCGCGATCGAGCCGAGCTTCATCACCAACATGGTCGACGCCTTCTATGGCGGCACCGGCAACGGCCTGACCACCAAGGGCGGCGAGTTCACCCCCTCCGAGCAGCGCCTCCAGCGCCGGCTGACCGACGCGATCGTCGAGGTGCTGACGCGCATCTGGAGCGACACCTTCCCGCTCCAGTTCGATTTCTCGACCCACGAGACCAACGCGGCCTTCGCCAACATGGTCCGCGCCGACGAGCCCGTCGTCGTCCAGAGCTTCACGATCAAGCCCGGCATGTCGCGCTCGACCCGGGTCGAGATCCTCTACCCGCTCGCGCTGCTCCAGCCGATCGAGGACCAGATCGCCGCGCGTACCCAGGCGGGCGCCGACGGCGACGATCCCGAATGGAAGGGCAAGCTGCTCGCCGCGCTCGACAATGTCGCCCTGCCCGTCCGATCCGTGCTGGCGCGGCCCGAGATGAGCGTCGCGCAACTGCTGGCGCTCAAGCCCGGCGACGTCATCCCGGTCAATCTCTCGCAGACGGTCCCTCTCCTCGTCGGTAACCGCCGCTTCGCCGAAGGTACGATCGGCGAGCAGGACGGCCGCGCGGCGCTGATGATCGAAAGCCTCAACAAGGAAGTGCTGAAATGAGCGACATGTCCGACGTTCCCGCGGTTCCCGGCACTGCCGACCTCGCGGGACGCGACAATCTGCGGCTGCTGGCGGATATCCCGCTGCGCCTGTCGGTCGAGGTCGGCAGCACCTCGCTGCGCCTCGCCGAGCTGATGGACCTCAACGCGGGCAGCGTGGTCGAGCTCGATCGCCAGGCCAATGAGCTGCTCGACATCATGGTCAACGGCACGCTCGTCGCGAAAGGCGAGGTAGTGACAGTGAACGGAAAGTTCGGAATAAGGGTGGTCGACATCGTCGCCGCCGACGCGCGGCTACCGGGAATCGAACGCCGCCAATGATGCTGGATTACCTGTTGCGATTGCTGCTGCTCGTCCCGCTGGTCGCGGGGCTTGCTTATGGTTCGCTGTGGCTGTGGCGCAAGCTCCAGCCCGGCATCGCCATCGGCAACAGGGACAGGGCGATCCGCATCGTCGACGCGATCCCGATGGGCGCCACCGGCCGGCTCGCGGTGGTCGAGTTCGCCAACCGCCACATCCTCGTCGCCGTCTCGCGCGGCCGCATCGAGAAGATCGCCGAGGCCCCCGCCGACGGGGCCTTCGTGCTGCCGGACGAGGACGTCTGACGTCCGTCATGCTGAACTTGTTTCAGCATCCACCCGGAGGCTGGAAACGAAACGGGCGATGGTCGAGCCGTGGCGGCAGGAGCCTCGGAACCTGCCCCCTGCTTCCCGTCGTCATGCTGAAACAAGTTCAGCATGACGACGGGAGTAGGAGGGCGTCAGGCGCTTTCCTCTAACCCTTTGCTGTTCCGATGCAGCGCCGCGAGCACCGTCGCGACGATCGATTCGGCATCCAGGCCCGCCTCCGCATATTGCTTCTCGGGCTTGTCATGCTCCTGGAACGCATCCGGCAGGCGCATCGTGCGGAGCTTCAGGCCGCCGTCGATCAGGCCGAGGTCCGACGCCAGCGTCAGGACATGCGCGCCGAGGCCGCCGATCGCGCCCTCCTCGATCGTCACCGCCACCTCATGGCTGGTCAGCAGCGTCTGGATCATCGCCTCATCGAGCGGCTTGGCGAAGCGCAGGTCGGCGACCGTCGTCGACAGGCCCAGCGCATCGAGCTGATCGGCGGCGCGCTGTGCCTCGCCCAGCCGGGTGCCCAGTGACAGGATCGCCACCGTCTTGCCCTCGCGCACGATCCGGCCCTTGCCGATCTCGAGCCGTTCGGGCGCGGCGGGCAGCGCGATCCCGACGCCGTTGCCACGCGGATAGCGCAGCGCGATCGGGCCGCTGTCGTGGACGGCGGCGGTGTGGACCATGTGGACCAGCTCCGCTTCGTCGGCGGCGGCCATCACCACCATGTTCGGCAGCGTCGCGAGATAGGTGACGTCGAAGCTGCCGGCATGGGTCGACCCATCGGCTCCGACCAGGCCGGCGCGGTCGATCGCGAAGCGCACCGGCAGGTTCTGGATCGCCACGTCGTGGACGACCTGGTCATAGGCGCGCTGCAGGAAGGTCGAATAGATCGCGCAGAAGGGGCGATAGCCCTGCGCGGCGAGGCCGGCGGCGAAGGTCACCGCATGCTGCTCGGCGATGCCGACGTCGAAGCTCCGCTCCGGAAAGGCCTTGCCGAACTTGTCGAGGCCGGTGCCCGAGGGCATCGCCGCGGTGATCGCGCAGATCCGGTCATCGCGCTTCGCCTCGGCGACCAGCGCGTCGGCGAATACGCCGGTATAGCTGGGCGGCCCCGGCGGTGCCTTGGCCTGCACGCCCGAGACGACGTCGAACTTCTGGACGCCGTGATACTTGTCCGCCGCCGCCTCGGCCGGGGCATAACCCTTGCCCTTGTTGGTGACGACGTGGATCAGGATCGGGCCGTGATCGCCGTCCCGGACATTCTCGAGGACCGGCAGCAGATGGTCGAGATTATGGCCGTCGACCGGGCCAACATAATAGAAGCCCAGTTCCTCGAACAGGGTGCCGCCCGTCGCCATGCCGCGGGCATATTCCTCGGACCGCTTGGCGAAGTCGTGGATCGGCCGGGGCAGCTTCTGCGCCACCCGCTTGGCGAAGCCGCGCATCGACAGGAAGGGGCGCGAGGAGACGATCTTGGCGAGATAGGCCGACAGCGCGCCGACCGGCGGGGCGATCGACATGTCGTTGTCGTTGAGGATGACGATCAGCCGGTTGCCCGCCTGCTTGGCGTTGTTCATCGCCTCATAGGCCATGCCCGCCGACATCGCGCCGTCGCCGATCACCGCGATCGCGCGGCCGTCCTTGTTCGCCAGCTTGTTGGCGACCGCGAAGCCGAGCGCGGCCGAGATCGAGGTCGAGCTGTGCGCCGCCCCGAACGGATCATATTCGCTCTCGGACCGCTTGGTGAAGCCCGACAGCCCGCCGCCCTGGCGCAGCGTGCGGATGCGGTCGCGCCGGCCGGTCAGGATCTTGTGGGGATAGGCCTGGTGGCCGACGTCCCAGATCAGCACGTCGCGCGGCGTGTCGAAGACGTAATGGAGCGCCACCGTCAGCTCGACCACGCCGAGGCCGGCGCCGAGATGTCCGCCGGTCACCGACACCGCCGAGATCATCTCCGCGCGCAGCTCGTCGGCCAGCTGACGCAGATCCGCGGGCTTGAGGCGCCGCAGATCTTCGGGCGTGCTGACGGTATCGAGAAGCGGCGTTACGGGACGGTCGTTCATCCTGCTCGCCTTAGACCCATTGACCCCCGGTAGCCAGCGCAGATGCGTCAGGCCGCGTCGCCTTCCGAACATTGCGCGCAGCACCCGCGCACCTCGATCACCGGGCGGAGATTGGTGAAGCCGGCCTTCTCCGCCGCGCGGCGGACCGATCCGGTCAGCGCGTCGTCGTCGACATGGCTGGCCTGACCGCAGCTGTCGCAGACCAGGAAGATGCAGTCATGCTGGCATTCAGGATGGGCGTTGACGATATAGGCGTTCGCGCTCTCGACCCGGCGCGCCAGATTGGCCGCTACGAACACGTCGAGGATGCGGTAGACGCTGTTGGCGGCGACCCGCCGACCTGTCGAACCCGACACCGCCTCGGCCAGGTCATAGGCCGAGGCCGGCTTCGTCGCGGCGCTCAGCGCGGCGAAGATCTCGGCCCGCATCGGGGTCCACTGCTCGCCCGCGCGCTCGAAGGCGCGCTGCGCGGCATCGGCCAGCGACTGCCCCTCGTGGAGCCGGTGATCATGTGCGGTTGCCATATCGATAATCTAGGCCCCGGCAGGGGGGCATACAAGCCTTACCAGGCGTGGGCGCGCCGGTTCAGGAAGTGGGCGCCCGCCACCGCGACGACGCCGGCCATGGTGAAGGCCGCCTCGATCACGCCGTGCGGCACGGTCAGCGCGGCCGCCATCAGCGTGATCCCCATCGTGCCCAGCATCACCGGAATCGGCCGACGATGCTGGGTGAAGCCACGGCCGAGGCCGACGATCGCGAGGAGGATCGCCAGCACCAGCCCGCCCTCATGGATCGCGGGATGCAGCAGGAAGCCGCCTGCCGTCGCCAGCACCGCGACCAGCAGCACGCTCGCCGCGCAATGCACGAAGCACAGCGCCGACAGGCCGATGGCCAGACGGTCGAACAGGTCGCGGGCAGGGGTCGGGCGAGTCACGATCATCTTCCTCTCCCGCCGCAAATGGCATGTTCACGCCGAAGATACAATATATCATTGCCATTCGGACGGAGATTTTTCTTCCGCTCAGCGCGCGAGGCGGTAGCCGACCCCCGGATCGTTGACGATCAGCGACGGCCGCGCCGCATCCTCCTCCAGCTTCTGACGCAGGTTGCGGACGACGACGCGCAGATATTCGATGTCCTTCTCATGCGCGGGGCCCCAGATCGTCCGCAGCAACTGGCCGTGGGTCAGCACCCGGCCGGGATGCGCGGCCAACTCGGCGAGCAGCGCGAACTCCTTGCGGGTCAGGTGGACCTCCTCCCCGCCCCGCTCGACCCGGCGGGCGGCGAGGTCGATCATGATCTCCCCGGCGCTCAGCCGTTCCTCGCCGCGTCGCCCGGCATGGCGCGCGGCGGTGCGCAGCCGGGCGAGCAGCTCCTCGCTGTCGAACGGCTTGGTGACATAGTCATCGGCGCCGAGATCGAGCGCGGCGACCTTCTCGTCGGTCGCGTCGCGCGCCGACAGGATGATCAGCGCGGCCTCGCCATCGGCCTTGAGCAGAGGGATCAGCTCGATCCCGTCGCGGTCGGGCAGGCCGAGGTCGAGCAGGATCGCCGCCGGCCGCTCCGTCCGGGCGAGGCGCAGCGCCGATGCGGCGTCGCCGGCCTCGGCCACCTCATGCCCCGCCCGCTTCAGCGCGACGCCGAGCAGCCGACGGATCTGCGGCTCATCGTCGACCACCAATATCTTCATGCCAGCGCCTCCGGGTCGATCCGGACGACCAGCCGGTCGGGCCAGGACAGGGTGAAGCGCGCGCCTTGCGGATCGGTGCAACGCTCCGCCCGGATATCGACCTCCATCGCCGCGGCGAAATCGCGCGCGATGGCGAGGCCGAGGCCGGTGCCGCCCCGCGCGCGGTCCGATCCGTCGAAGCGGGTGAAGGTCTCGAACACCGCCGTCTCCTTGCCTTCGGGTAGTCCCGGCCCCTCGTCGCGGATCGCCAGCCACAAGCCATCGGGCCCACGCCGCGCGCCGATCCGCACCGGCGTGCCGGGATGGGCGTAGCGACCGGCATTGTCGAGCAGGTTGATGAGGACATGGTGGAGGAGCTGCGGGTCGGCACGAACCATCGGCAGCTCGGGCGGGATGTCGAGCAGGATGTCATGCCCGTCGAGCGTCTTGCGCACGGCGTGGACCGCGCTCGCCACGGCATCGGTCAGGTCGATCGGCTCGATCGCCAGGGTGATCGCCCCGGCCTGCGCGCGCGCCATGTCGAGCAGGTTGCCGACGAAGCGGTCGAGCCGCTCGACCTCGCCGTCGAGCGCGTCGACGATCGCCGCCTCCGCCGGGGCGAGCGCCGATTGCCCGAGCTCGCCGATCGCCGAGCGGATCGTCGTCAGCGGCGTGCGCAGGTCGTGCCCGACCGAGGAGAGCAAGGCGGCGCGGAGCCGGTCGCGGCTGCGCACCACATCGAGCTCGCGCATCGCCTCGGCGAGCTGCATCCGGTCCATCGCCAGCGCCGACTGATGGGCGAGGCTGAGCAGCAGCGGCAGTTCGTCGGAGCGGATCGCCGCGCCGTCCGGCTCGACATGCGCGACCGCCAGCGCGGCGAGGGTCCGGTCGCCCTTGGCAATCGGCTGGAACAGCCAGTCGGATGCGGTCAGCGTGTCGGAACCGCGCCCGGCGGGCTTGCCTTTCTCCAGCGTCCAATTGGCGGCGGCGAGGTCGAGCTGGTCGGGCCGATGCTCTACCGGGATCGCCGCAACCAGCGCCGCGCCGGCTGGCGACGGCACGAACAGCATGGCGTGGACGTTGAACAGCCGGGCGATTTCCCCGCAGATCGCCTGGGCCAGCTCGTCGGGATTGGCGGCGTCGGCGATGCGCTGCGCGAAACCGGCGAGCGCCGCGTTCTGCCGGGCCGAGCGGTTGGCGAGCTCGGCCTGTGCCCGCATCCGCGCGGCGAGCTGGCTCGTCACCACCGCGACGATCAGCAGCACGAAGAAGGCGATGACGTTCTCCGGATTGCTGATCGACAGCGTGTAGAGCGGCGGCAGCAGGAAGAAATTGTAGGCGAGCGCCGAGATCAGCCCCGCGAACAGCCCCGGCCGCAGCCCGAAGCGCCCCGCCGCCGCAAGCACCGGCAGCAGGAACAGCATCGCGACATTGTTGAGGTCGAGCAGCTGGCGCAGCCCGACCGCACAAGCGACCGTCACCGCGACCATGACCAGCGACCAGAGGAAGGGCCGCGCCTCCAGCCCCTCGCGCCAGTTCCGCCGCGCGGGCCGCCCGGCCGCGACCTGCCCCGCGACGGGCAGGACATGGACGGCGATCCCCTCGGCGCTGCGCACGATCCGGTCGACCACCGATCCGTGGCGCAGCTCGAACCACCAGCTGCGCGACGATTTGCCGAGCACCAGCTGGGTCGCCCGATAGTCGCGCGCATAGCCGGCGAGTCCGCTCACCACGTCGGTCGCGGGCACCGACGCCGTCCCGCCGCCGAGCTGCGCGGCGAGCGCCAGGGTGCGGGCCAGCCGCTCGCGCTCGGCCGCGCCGAAGCCCGACGAGCGGCCGGTCTCGACATGGATCGCGGTCCAGGGCGCGCGCAGCGCATCGGCCAGCCGCTTGGCGGCGCGCACCAGCGTCTCGGCCTCGGGCCGTTCGCTGACCGCGACCAGCACCCGCTCGCCGCCCGCGAAGGTGCCGCCCAGCGCATGAGCCCGCAGATGATCGAGCATCTGCGCGTCGACCGCCTGCGCCGCGCGCCGCAACGCCAGTTCGCGCAGCGCCGACAGGTTCGACTTGGAGAAGAAATGGCTGAGCGCCCGGCTCGCCTCCTCGGGCACATAGACCTTGCCGTCCTTCAGCCGCTCGATCAGCTCGTCGGGCGGGATATCGACGATCTCGATCTCGGCCTGCTCCAGTACATGGTCGGGCACCGTCTCGCGCACCCGGACGCGGGTGAAGGAGGCGACGACGTCGTTGAGGCTCTCGACATGCTGGATGTTGATCGTCGAATAGACGTCGATTCCGGCAGCCAGCAGCTCCTCCACGTCCTGCCAGCGCTTGGGGTGGCGCGATCCGGGGGCGTTGCTGTGGGCGAGCTCGTCGACCAGCACGAGCTGCGGCGCGCGGGCGAGGATCGCGTCGATGTCCATCTCGCTCAGCGGACGGCCGTGATTCTCGGACACGCGGCGGGGGATGATCTCGAACGGCCGGGTCAGCGCCTCGGTCTCTCGGCGACCGTGCGTCTCGACCACACCGACGACGACGTCCTCGCCCTCGCGCAGCCGCGCCGCGCCCTCGGACAGCATCTCATAGGTCTTGCCGACCCCCGGCGCCGCGCCGAGGAACAGCTTCAGGCGGCCGCGCGCCTCCCGCGCGGCGGCGCGCAGGAGGGCGTCCGGATCGGCTCTGGCGGGTTCGGGCGGGTGGATCAGTCGCTCCTCTGGCCATCGAGCCGGCGGTTGAGCGCGAGGACGTTGACCCGCGCGTCACCGATGAAGCCTAGCACAGGCCCCCGCGTTTCGGAGGCGATAATCCGCCGCACCGCCGCCGGCTCGATACCGCGCGCCTTGGCGATCCGGTCGACCTGCCAGTCGGCCGCCGCCGGGCTGATGTCGGGGTCGAGCCCCGATCCCGAGGCGGTGGCGAGGTCGGCCGGCACCTGCCCGGTGCCGAGCGCAGCGACGTCGGCCTTCACCCGGTCGGCCAGCACCCGCGAGGTCGGGCCGAGGTTCGATCCCGACGAGGCGAGCCCGTCATAGCCCTTCCCCGCCGCCGACGGCCGGCCGTGGAAATAGCGATCGGCAGCGAAGGCCTGGCCGATCAGCTCCGACCCGACGATCCGCCCCCGCTCGACCACCAGGCTGCCATTGGCCTGGTGCGGGAAGATCGCCTGGCCGACGCCGAGCAGCGCGAAGGGATAGGCCAGCCCGAGCAGCAGCGCGAACAGCAGCCCGGTCATGAGCGCGGGGCGGAGGCCGGTGAGAATGTCCTGTTTCATGATCTATCTCTCATTCGTCATGCTGCACTTGTTTCAGCATCCACCGGGAGGCAGGCTCCTGCCCCGCGGTTCCTGTTGCGACGGCCCGTCCCCTCCCTCCCGTCCAGCCTGAACGGCCGGGTGGATGCTGAAACAAGTTCAGCATGACGGGTCGGAATGCAGGCGACCTCACGCCAGCCCCAGCCCGCCGACCGCGAGGTCGATCAGCTTGATGCCGACGAACGGCGCGATCAGGCCGCCGACGCCATAGATGCCCAGGTTGCGGGCGAGCAGCGGCCCCGCACCGATCGGCCGGTAGCGGACACCCTTGAGCGCGAGCGGAACGAGGCAGGGGATGATCAGCGCGTTGAAGATGATCGCCGACAGGATCGCCGACTGGGGCGTGGTCAGCCCCATGACGTTGAGCACCGCCAGCCCGGGATAAAGGGCCGCGAAGATCGCCGGGATGATCGCGAAATATTTGGCGACGTCGTTGGCGACCGAGAAGGTGGTGAGGCTGCCGCGCGTCATCAGGAGCTGCTTGCCGAGGCCGACGATCTCGATCAGCTTGGTCGGATCGCTGTCGAGGTCGACCATGTTGCCCGCCTCGCGCGCCGCCTGGGTGCCGGTGTTCATCGCCACCCCGACATCGGCCTGCGCCAGCGCGGGCGCGTCGTTGGTGCCGTCGCCGCACATCGCCACCAGCTTGCCGCCCTGCTGCTCGCGCCGGATCAGCGCCAGCTTGTCCTCGGGCGTCGCCTGGGCGAGGAAATCGTCGACCCCGGCCTCGGCCGCGATCGAGGCGGCGGTCAGCGGGTTGTCACCGGTGATCATCACCGTGCGGATGCCCATGCGGCGCAGCTCGGCGAAGCGCTCGCGCACCCCGGCCTTGACCACATCCTTCAGATGGACGGCGCCGAGCAGCCGGCCGTCGCGGACCACCGCCAGCGGGGTGCCGCCGGCGCGGGCGATCTCGTCGGTGACGCGGCGCAACTCGCTCTCTCCGGGCCGTTCGTTCCGAGCGACGTCGAGGGACGTTTCGCCGCGGCTGCGTGACTCGACTTCGCTCGACACGAACGGAGGCTGGGAGAGAGCCTTCAGAACGGAGTCCACGGCGCCCTTGATGATCGT
This sequence comes from Rhizorhabdus histidinilytica, assembly GCF_900167915.1. Lineage (GTDB taxonomy): Bacteria > Pseudomonadota > Alphaproteobacteria > Sphingomonadales > Sphingomonadaceae > Rhizorhabdus > Rhizorhabdus histidinilytica. The sequence continues at coordinate 36,233 of NZ_FUYM01000012.1, forward strand.
GCTGCCACCCAGCTTCACACCGGAAATCCGGGTTTGGGCGGTGAAGGGGATGATCTCGGCATCGGCCGGCAGCTCGACCGTCGCGACATGATGCCGCTCCCGCGCGAAGGCGACGATCGAGCGGCCCTCGGGGGTCTCGTCGGCGAGGCTGGCAAGCAGAGCAGCCTCGGCCAACGCCTCCGCCGAGGTGCCGCCGATCGCGCGGAAGTCGGTCGCCTGGCGGTCGCCGATCGTGATCGTGCCGGTCTTGTCGAGCAGCAGCGTGTCGATGTCGCCCGCCGCCTCGACCGCGCGGCCCGACTTGGCGAGGACGTTGAAGCGCACCAGCCGGTCCATCCCGGCGATGCCGATCGCCGACAGCAACGCTGCGATCGTCGTCGGGATCAGCGTGATCAGCAGCGCGGCGAGCATCGCCACCGGCACCGACCCGCCGGCATAGGCGGCGAAGCCCGGAATGGTCGCGACCGCGATCAGGAAGATGATGGTCAGTCCGACGAGCAATATGGTGAGCGCTACCTCGTTTGGGGTCTTCTGCCGCTGCGCGCCCTCGACCAGCGCGATCATCCGGTCGAGGAAGCCCTGCCCCGGCTGCGCGGTGATCCGGACCTTGATCCGGTCGGAGATGACGCGGGTGCCCGCCGTCACCGCCGACCGGTCGCCGCCCGCCTCGCGGATCACCGGCGCGCTCTCGCCCGTGATCGCGGCCTCGTTGACCGATGCGACGCCCTCGATCACCTCGCCGTCGCCGGGAATCAGGTCGCCGGTCTCGACCAGCACGATCTCGCCCGCTTCGAGCCAGCCAGCGGGAACCAGTTCCCAGGTCTCGCCGACGCCCAGCATCCGCTTCGCCCTGAGATCGGCCTTGGTCGCCCGCAGCGATTCCGCTTGCGCCCGGCCGCGCCCCTCGGCGATCGCCTCGGCGAAGGTGCCGAACAGCACGGTCAGCCACAGCCAGGCGACGAGCTGCGCCTCGAATCCCCGGCCCAGGCCGCTGTCGCCGACGGCGAGCAGCAGGGTCAGCAGCGTCGCGACGACCGCGGTGGTGAACATCACCGGGTTGCGGACCAGCGCGCGCGGGTCGAGCTTGCGGAAGGCGTTGCCGATCGCGGGGATCATCAGATCGGCGGTGAACAGGGATTGGGAACGCACCATTTCAAGCGTCCTTCGGATGGAGATGGGTCGTCATCAGAAGAGCTGGCCGCGGATCATCGCAAGATGATCGGCGATCGGGCCGAGCGCGAGGCTGGGCAGGAAGGTCAGGCCGCCCACGATCAGGACGATGCCGACGAGCAGGCCGATCCACAGCGGCCCGGTGGTGGGGAAGGAACCGGCGCCGGCCGGGACATATTTCTTCGCGGCGAGCGACCCGGCGATCGCGAGCATCGGGATGATCACGAAGAAGCGGCCGATCCACATCGCGACGCCGAGCAGCCCGTCATACCAGGGGGTGGCGGCGGTCAGGCCGGCGAAGGCCGAACCATTGTTCGCGACGCCGCTGGTGAAGGCGTAGAGGATCTCGGAGAAGCCGTGCGGTCCCTTGTTGAGCGGTCCCGCTAGGCCGGCGGGCAACACCGCGCTCAGCGCCGTGAAGCCGAGGATGACGAGCGGCAGCACCGCGATCGCCAGCACCGCGAGCTTCACCTCGCGCGCCTCGATCTTCTTGCCGACATATTCGGGGCTGCGGCCGACCATCAGCCCGGCCACGAACACGGCGAGGATCGCGAACAGCAGGAAGCCATACACGCCCGCGCCGACGCCGCCGACGACGACCTCGCCGAGTTGCATGTTGATCAGCGGGACCATCCCGCCCAGCGCGGTGAAACTGTCGTGCATCGCGTTGACCGCGCCGCACGAGGCGGCGGTGGTGACCGCGGCGTAGAGCGCCGAGCCGGCGATGCCGAAGCGGACCTCCTTGCCCTCCATGTTGCCGCCGGGGATCCCGAGGCCGTGGAGCACAGGGTTGCCGGCCGCCTCCTGCCAGTAGACGACGCTGGTTCCGACGAGGAACAGGATCAGCATCGCGGCGAGGATCGCCCAGCCCTGGCGCGGATTGCCGACCGCCTTGCCGAAGGTCCAGGTCAGGCCGACCGCGATCAGGAAGATCGACAGCATCTGGAACAGGTTGGTCAGCGCGTTCGGGTTCTCGAAGGGGTGCGCCGAATTGGCGTTGAAGAAGCCGCCGCCATTGGTGCCGAGCAGCTTGATCGCCTCCTGGCTGGCGACCGGCCCCAGCGCGATCGACTGGCGCGCGCCCTCGACCGTCGTGGCGTCGACCGATCCGGCGAGCGTCTGGGGCACGCCGTTGGCGATCAGGAAGACCGCGAACAGGACCGAGAGCGGCAGCAACAGATAGAGGGTGATACGGGTGACATCGGCCCAGAAATTGCCGATGATCGCCGCCTCGCGTCGCGCGAAGCCGCGGAACAGCGCGAAGGCGAGCGCGATGCCGGTCGCCGCGCTGGTGAAATTATGGACGGTGAGTGCAACCATCTGGCTGAGCTGGCTCATCGTCGCCTCGCCGGCATAGCTCTGCCAGTTGGTGTTGGTGGTGAAGCTGACCGCCGTGTTGAACGCCAGGTCGGGCGCGACGTTGGGCAGGCCGCGCGGGTTGAAGGGCAGCCAGGCCTGGGTGCGCAGGATGAGGTAGGTCAGCAGCAGCAGGCCCAGGTTGAACAGGATCATGTGGACCGCATAGCGGCGCCAATCCTGCTCGGCGGCCGGATCGACACCCGACAGGCGGTAGAAGCCGGTCTCCACCGGCCCGAGGAGCGGGTGGAGTGGCGTGCGCCGGCCCTCGTAGAGCGCGAACATCCACGCGCCCATCGGCTTGGCCAGCAAGAGGAGGATGGCGATGAAGACGAGGATCAGCGCCCAGCCGGCAAGGCTCATGGCTTCAATTCCTTATGATCAGCTTCTTTCCGGATCTTTCCGTCATGCCCGCGAAAGCGGGAATCCACGGTCACGCATGTCCGACCTCTTGCGGGCCGCCATCCATGGATTCCCGCTTTCGCGGGAATGACGATGGGAAACGGGAGGCGTGCACCAAACCAACCCGGAACGGGACTAGAAGCGTTCGGGGCGCGCCAGCACGGCGACGAGGTAGAGGAGCAGGCCCAGCGCGGTGGCGGCCCCCAGCCAGAGATCGATGCCCATGATCGTCAGGCCCGGCCGGCGAGGCCGGCATAGCAAAGGCTGGCGATGGCCAGTCCCGCGACCAGCGCGATCCACAAGACGTCCTGCATCATGACCTCCGAACCGATTGTCCGGAGGCTCAGCTAGGCGTCGGGGCCGTTAGGCCGCCACGGGCAAATGCCGCGGCTGGCATAAGGAAAGCATAAGGAAAGGCGCCGGAGGCCCGGCACGCGGCGCCTCAGGCGGCGAACTCGTCGGGTCCGACCGCGTAGAGGATGTCGGCGGGCGCCATCGCCGCCACCATCAGCCCCATCGCCTCGGGCACGACCTGCTCGACATAGAAGCGCGCGGCGGTCCGCTTCATCGCCAGGAAGGCGCCATCGCCGTTCGCCGCGATCCGGCCCTGCCGTTCCATCAGCCAGCCGGCCACGGCGGTCGACAGCATGGTGAGGAAGGGATAGCTCGCCGCCAGCCGATCGTCGACGGCCGCCGCCCTCAGGTGCCCGGCAACCTCCTCACAGGCGTCGATCAGGCTACGGAGGCCCGCATCCTCGGCCTCGGCGCGCATGTCGGCGATCAGCCGGGCGAGCGTCTCGCCCCCTTCGAGGCCGAGCTTGCGGCCGACGAGGTCGGCGGCCTGGATGCCGTTGGTGCCCTCGTAGATCGCGGTTATGCGGACATCGCGGAAGACCTGCGCCGCGCCGGTCTCCTCGATATAGCCCATGCCGCCATGGACCTGGATGCCGAGGTTCGCGACCTCGCAGCCGAGATCGGTGCCATAGGCCTTGGCGAGCGGGGTCAGCAGCTCAAGCCGGGCCTGCGCCGCCTTGTCGCCCAAAGTCGCCCGGTCGACCATGCCGGCGGCATAATAGAGCAGCGCGCGGGCCGCCTGGGTCAGCGCCTTCATCCGCAGCAGCATGCGGCGGACGTCGGGATGCTCGATGATCGCGACCGGCGCCGGGCTGCCCGATCCGGCGCGCGCCGACTGGATGCGTTCGCGCGCATAGGCGACCGCCTTCTGGGTCGCGGCCTCGGCCGCCTGAACACCCTGCAGGCCGACGTTGAGACGGGCGTTGTTCATCATCGTGAACATCGCGCGCATGCCGCCGAACTCGGGCCCGATCAGCTCGCCGACGCACTCGCCATGGTCGCCGAAGGAGAGGACGCAGGTCGGCGACCCGTGCAGCCCCATCTTGTGCTCGATAGAGACGGTGCGGACATCGTTCTCCGCACCCAGCGACCCATCGGGGTTCACCCGATATTTGGGAACGAGGAACAGCGAGATGCCCTTGGTGCCGGCCGGGCCGTCGGGGGTGCGGGCAAGGACGAGGTGGACGATGTTGTCCGCCAGGTCATGGTCGCCGAAGGAGATGAAAATCTTGGTACCGCTGATCGACCATGTCCCGTCGCCACGCGGGGTCGCCTTCGCCCGCAGCGCGCCGACGTCCGAACCGGCCTGCGGCTCGGTGAGGTTCATCGTGCCGGTCCATTCGCCGCTGACCAGCTTCGGCAGGTAAAGCGCCTGCTGCTCGGGCGAGCCGTGATGGACCAGCGCCTCGATCGCGCCGACCGACAGCAGCGGACAGAGGGTGAAAGCCATGTTCGCGGTGCCGAGCGTCTCCAGCACCACCGACGCCAGCGCATAGGGCAGGCCTTGCCCACCGAACGCCTCGGGCGCGCTGATCGTGCCCCAGCCCGCCTCGACATAGGCCTTGTAGGCGGCGGCGAAGCCCTCCGGCATCACCACGCCCTCGGGCGTCCACTTCGCGCCGACCTGGTCGCTGACGCGCGCCAGCGGCGCCCATTCGCCCTCGGCGAAGCTCCCCACCCCCTCGATCACCGCATCGACCAGGTCGGGCGTCGCCGCCGCAAAGCGATCGGTCGCGCCAAGCTCGGCCAGGCGCGTGACATGTTCGAGCACGAAGCGCTGTTCATCGAGAGGAGGCGTGAACATCGACGGGGCCTTTCATCCTGCATCCATGCCGGCGCCTTCGGGCGCTTTCGACCTTGCACCGCCTAGCCCACCCGCCGGTGAAGTCAATTATTTTTGATCATTCATACCAGTTTTGACCGGTCAGCACCGCAAGGTCTTCCGGCCGGTTGACGTTGGGCAGGTCGATCCCCTCGATCACCTCCGCGCCGGCTTCCGCCGCCCAGGCGCGGATCGAATGCTTGCGGTCCTCGGCGAGGAAGGCGTCGAGCCGATCGGCGAGCGCCGCCGGCCAGCGGCCGATCACCGGCAGATTCGACAGGCAGGCCGCGCCGGATGCAGCAGCCGACAGCCGGCTGGCCAGCGTATCGGGCAGCAGCGGCGTGTCGCATCCGACCGTCAGCACCGCGTCGAAGCCGTTCGCCCGCGCATGGTGAAGGGCAGCGTTGAGCCCGCCGAGCGGTCCCATGTCGGGCGCGGGACGGTCGGCGAGCATGGTCAGCCCGCCATGCGCCCGGCCGCACACCACCAGCGCCTCGACATGCGGGCGCAGCGCATCGGCCGCATGGTCGATCAGCGGCTTCCCCCGCCAGCATGCCAGGGCCTTGTCCGATCCGAAGCGGCTCGACCGGCCGCCGGCGATCAGCGCCCCGAGCAGGCGGGTCACGGCACCACCAGCATCGCGTCGGGCCGGGCGAGCGCGACCAGCCGCAGCCCCGCTTCGCGCGCCCGGTCGACCGCGAGGCCGGTCGGGGCGGATACGGTGACGAGCGTCGGACAGTTCGCCAGCGCCGCCTTCTCGACCAGCTCATAGGAGCAGCGCGAGCTGAGCAGCGCGAAGCCGCCGTTCCAGTCGAGCCCCCGGCGCAGCATCGCGCCGATCAGCTTGTCGAAGGCGTTGTGCCGGCCGACATCCTCGCGCACCAGCCGGATCGCTCCGTCGCGGCCGCACAAGGCGGCGGCGTGGACGCCGCCGGTCGCAGCGTTGAGCGGCTGGTGCGCCGACAGTCCCGACAAGGCGGCGAAGATCGCGGCGTCGGCGGGCGGCTGCCCCGGATCGACCCGGGGCAACGGGCGGAGCGCCTGTTCGAGATTCTCGATCCCGCACAGCCCGCAGGAGGAATCGGAGACACGGTGGCGGACCCGTTCGGTGACCAGCGCCAGCCGCTCGTCGGCCAGGGTGATGCGCAACAGCATGCCGCGCTCGGCGCGATGCAGGTCGACGTCGACGATCTGGCCGGCGTCGTCGATCAGCCGCTCGGCCCGGCTGAAGCCGTAGGCCAGGTCCTCCAGATCGGCGGCGCTGGCCATCAGCACCGCATAGCCGAGGCCGTTATAGTCGATGGCGACAGGCGTCTCGTCGGCAACCGGCCGCTCGACCGGCTCGACCGCCCCGGTCGGGGAGACGCGACGGAAGGACTGTCGGCGGACGGACGGCCCGTCGGCCATTTCAGCCGGCGTCCGCGCCCAGACGCGACAATGCGGCCGAGGCGATGGCGCACAGCGCGTCGGCATGCTCCGCCGCAAGCATCCGGATCCGCGTCTTCATGCGCGGGTCCCAATATTTGAGCAGGTGATCCTCGGTCGCCGCCACGGCATGGTCATATCCCAGCGCCTCGAAATTGCGGGCGATCTGGTTCACCATATAGACGAGCTTCTCGTCGTTGGTCATCCCGCTCATTCGGCAGCCTCGACGAGGATGCGGCGGCTCAGCCGCGCCTGCTCGGCATAGTCCTCCTGCCAGTCCGACGGGCCGTTGGACAGGCCGACCTGCACCGCCGTGACCTTGTACTCGGGACAGTTGGTCGCCCAGTCGGAATAGTCGGTGGTGATGACGTTGGCCTGCGTCGCCGGGTGGTGGAAGGTGGTATAGACCACCCCGGGCGCGACCCGCTCGGTCACCGTCGCGCGCAACGTGGTCTCCCCCGCGCGGCTGCGCAGATAGACCCAGTCGCGATCCTTGATGCCGCGATTCTCCGCGTCGAGCGGATGGATCTCCAGCAGGTCCTCCGGATGCCAGGCGACGTTGGCCGTCCGCCGCGTCTGCGCGCCGACATTGTAGTGGCTGAGGATGCGGCCGGTTGTCAGCAGCAGCGGATAGCGCGGCCCGGTCTTCTCGTCGGTCGCGACATAGTCGGTGACGACGAACTTGCCCTTGCCGCGCGCGAAGCCGCCGATGTGCATCGTCGGCGTGCCGAGCGGGGCCTTGTCATTGGCGGGCCACTGGATCGACCCATGCTCCGCGATCAGGTCGAAGCTGACCCCGGCGAAGCTCGGCGTCAGGCGGGCGACCTCGTCCATGATCTCGGACGGATGGGTATAATTCCAGTCGAGCCCCATCGCCCGGGCGACGAGCTGGACGATCTCCCAGTCGGCATAGCCGTTGAGCGGCGCCATCACCTTGCGGACGAGCTGGATGCGGCGCTCGGCATTGGTGAAGGTCCCGTCCTTCTCCAGGAAGGTCGATCCCGGCAGGAATACGTGCGCGTAATTGGCGGTCTCGTTGAGGAAGAGATCCTGCACCACCACGCATTCCATCGCGGCGAGCCCGGCGGCGACATGGGTCGTATTGGGATCGGACTGGAGGATGTCCTCCCCCTGGATGAAAAGCCCCTTGAAGACGCCGTCTGTCGCGGCATCGAGCATGTTGTTGATCCGCAAGCCCGGCTCGGGATCGAGCGGCACGCCCCAGGCCGCTTCGAACATCGCGCGCGTCGCCGGGTCGGAGACGTGGCGATAGCCCGAATATTCGTGCGGAAAGCTGCCCATGTCGCACGAGCCCTGGACGTTGTTCTGTCCGCGTAGCGGATTCACGCCCACGCCTTCGCGGCCGATATTGCCGGTCGCCATGGCGAGGTTGGCGATCGCCATCACCGTCGACGATCCCTGGCTGTGCTCGGTGACGCCGAGGCCGTAATAGATCGCGCCGTTGCCGCCGGTCGCATAGAGCCGGGCCGCGGCACGCAGATCGGCGGCGGGCACCCCGGTCAGAGCTTCGGTCGCCTCGGGCGAGCGGTGCGGCTCGGACACGAACGCCGCCCAGTCCTGATATTCGTCCCAGTCGCAACGTTCGCGGATATAGGCCTCGTCCGCCAGCCCTTCCCCGACGATGACATGCGCCATAGCGGTCAGCACCGCAACGTTGGTGCCCGGCTTGAGCGGCAGGTGATGGTCGGCCGCGATGCGGGCGCTGCGCACCAGGTCGGTACGGCGCGGATCGACGACGATCAGCTTCGCCCCCTGACGCAGCCGCCGCTTCATCCGGCTGGCGAAGACCGGGTGACCATCGGTCGGATTGGCGCCGATCACCATGATCACGTCCGCCTGTTGGACGCTGTCGAAATCCTGGGTACCGGCCGAGGTGCCGAAGGTCGTCTTCAGCCCGTATCCGGTCGGCGAGTGGCAGACCCGTGCGCAGGTATCGACATTGTTGTTGCCGAAGCCCTGCCGGATCAGCTTCTGGACGAGGAAGGTCTCCTCGTTGGTACAGCGGCTGGAGGTGATGCCGCCGACCGAGCGGGTGCCATAGGTCGCCTGGATGCGGCGGAACTCGGACGCGACATGGGCGATCGCCTCCTCCCAGCCCACCTCGCGCCAGGGCTGGTCGACCGAGGCGCGGACCATGGGCTTCAATATGCGTTCGCGATGCTGGGCATAGCCCCAGGCGAAACGGCCCTTGACGCAGCTATGGCCGCGATTGGCCTTGCCGTCCTTCCACGGCACCATCCGCACCAGCTCCTCGCCACGCAGCTCGGCGCGGAAGGCGCAGCCGACCCCGCAATAGGCGCAGGTGGTGACGACGGCGCGGTCGGGGGTGCCCTTCTCGATCACTGACTTCTCGATCAGCGCCGACGTCGGGCAGGCCTGGACGCAGGCGCCGCAGCTAACGCATTCGGAAGAGAGGAAGTCCTGGTCCTGGCTGGCGGCGATGTGCGACTCGAAGCCGCGCCCGTCGACGGTCAGCGCCAGCGTCCCCTGCACCTCGTCGCAGGCGCGCACGCAGCGCGAGCAGACGATGCACTTGGTGCTGTCGAAGGTGAAATAGGGGTTGGACTCATCCTTTTCAGCGACGAGGTGGTTCTCGCCCTCATAGCCATAGCGCACCTCGCGCAGGCCGACCGCCCCCGCCATGTCCTGCAACTCGCAATCGCCATTGGCCGAACAGGTCAGGCAGTCGAGCGGATGGTCGGAGATATAGAGCTCCATCACCCCACGCCGCAGCTCCTGGAGCTTGGCGGTCTGGGTGCGGACGACCATGCCCGGCGCCACCGGCGTCGTGCAGGAGGCGGGATAGCCCGCCCGCCCGTCGATCTCGACCAGGCAGAGCCGGCACGAGCCGAAGCTGTCGAGCATGTCGGTCGCGCAAAGCTTGGGGATGGTCGTCCCCATCAGCGCCGCCGCGCGCATGATCGACGTGCCCTCTGGCACCTCGACCCGCTGGTCGTCGATGGTCAGCGCCACCATCGGGCCGGTCACCGGCACCGCCTTGGTGCCGAGGTCGATTTCGCCGATCCACGCCATGGGCCTACTCCGCCGCCGCCGGCATCGCCGGCGCGCCAAAATCCTCGGGGAAATGATCGAGCGCGCTCAGCACCGGATAGGGGGTGAAACCTCCGAGCGCGCAGAGCGATCCGTATTTCATCGTGTCACACAGGTCGCGCAGCAGGGCGATCTCCTGCTCGACGATCTTCTGCCGCGCCTTCGCGTTGCGCATCTGCGGCAGCGCTTCGACCCGGTCGCCGCCGCGCCCGCCGGCGATGATCCGGTCGATTGTCTCGACCCCTCGGGTCGATCCGATCCGGCAGGGGGTGCATTTGCCGCAGCTCTCGACCGCACAGAACTCCATCGCGAAGCGGGCCATCTGCGCCATGTCGACCGTGTCGTCGAACACGGTGATCCCGGCATGGCCGATCAGCGCGCCCGCCGCCGCGAAGGATTCATAGTCGAACGGCAGGTCGAACATCGATGGCGGGATATAGGCGCCGAGCGGCCCGCCCACCTGCACCGCGCGCACCGGCCGGCCGGACGCGGTGCCGCCGCCGACCGTTTCGACCAGCTCGCCCAGGCTGATGCCGAAGCCGATCTCGAACAGGCCGCCGTTGCGGATATTGCCCGCGAGCTGCACCGGCATGGTGCCGCGCGAGCGGCCGAGGCCGACCGCCGCATAGGCTTCCGCCCCCTCGCTCAGGATGAACGGGACGGCGGCGAGGCTGAGCACGTTGTTGATCACGGTCGGCTGGCCGAACAGCCCTTCGATCGCCGGCAGCGGCGGCTTGGCGCGGACCTGCCCGCGCTTGCCTTCGATGCTGTCGAGCAGCGCGGTCTCCTCGCCGCAGACATAAGCCCCTGCCCCTACCCGCACCTCCAGGGTGAACGGGGCGAGCAGCGACGCCGAGCGCTCGATCGCGCCCTGCATCGCCCGGATCGCGAAGGGATATTCGGAGCGGATATAGACATAGCCATGGCCGGCGCCGACCGCATGGGCCGCGATCGCCATGCCCTCGATCAGGCAATAGGGGTCGCCTTCCATCAGCATCCGGTCGGCGAAGGTGCCGCTGTCGCCCTCATCGGCATTGCAGACGACGAACTTCTCGGCGGGCCTGGCGTCGAGCACGGTCTGCCACTTGATCCCGGTCGGGAAGCCCGCCCCGCCCCGGCCGCGCAGGCCCGACGCCTTGACCGCGTCGACCACCGCCTGCGGCGCCATCGCCCGCGCCGCCTCCAGCCCGCGCCAGCCGCCGCTCGCGGCATAGGCGGCCATGTCCAGCGGATCGTTGATTCCGCATCGCGCGAAGGTGAAACGCTGCTGCCGGGCGAAGAAGGGAAGCGCGTCGACCGGGCCGAGCCGGCGCGGATGGTCGCCCGACAGGATCGCCGCGACATCGTCGGGGCCGACCCGGCCATAGCCGATCCGCGCCTCGCCCTCCTGCACCTCGACCAGCGGCTCGATCGCGAACAGGCCACGGCTGCCGGTGCGGACGACGGTGCAGCCAGCGCGGGCGAACGCGTCGGCCAGCGCGTCCGCGCCGAGCGCGACCGAGGCCATGTCGGCGCTGATGAAGACCGTGGTCATGCCGCCACCGTCGCGGCGATGCGCTCGATCGCCGCCGCGCCGTCGATCCGCGCGACCGGCGCGCCGTCGACCAGCGCATTGGGCCCGATCGCGCAGAGGCCGAGGCAATAGACGGGTTCGAGCGTTACCTGCCCGTCGGCGCGGGTTTCGCCCATCGCCACCCGCAGCCGATCGGCCAGTGCCGTCTCGATCGCGACGCCGCCGCGCGACCGGCAGCTTTCGGCACGGCAATATTTGACGACGTGCCGACCGGCCGGCGCTTTGCGGAAGTCGTGGTAGAAGCTGACCACGCCGTGCACCTCGGCCCGGCTGAGGTTCATCGCGTGAGCGACGGCGGCGACCGTCTCCTCGCCGACGAAGCCCAGTTCCTCCTGCAGATCGTGCAATAGCGGCAACAGCGCCCCGCGCCGTTCGCCCTGCGCGGCCAGGAGGCGCGCGACCACCGCCTCGACCGGCTCTCGTCTCTCCATCGTCATGGCCCGGATGTGACCCCGCCGCCCGGCCGGGTCAAATCACTAATCCCAATGATTGATAGATATTCTCTATCAGATCCTGAAGCCGTCGGGCAGTGCGACGGCGCGCGCGACCGCCAGCGCTGCCGCCGCCAGCGGACCGATCGGATGGCGGTTGGGAACGATCACGCCGATCCGGCTGGCCGGGGCGGGATCGTCGAACGGCAGGATGCGGGCCCAGCTCATGCCGGGCAACAGCGCCAGATAGCTGTCGGGCATGATCGTCGCGAAACCGCCCGCCTGCACCATCGCCAGCAGCGCGACATAGCTGTCGGCGGTCGCGCGCGGACGGATGGCGAGGCCGCGCTCGGCGAGCCGGGTGTCGAGGATGCGGCGGTTCTGCATTCCGGGATGGAGCAGGCAGAGATCGGACCCCGCCGCCTCGGCCCAGCCGATCGACGTCCGCCCGTCGAAATCGCCGCCGGCGCGGGCGAGGAAGATGTAGCGCTCCGCATAGAGCGGCGCGGCGAGCATGTCGGCGGGCGGCTCATGGTCGAGATAGGTGAGCCCGGCATCGAGGTCGAAGGCGACCAGGCCCCGCTCGATTTCACGCGAGGTGAGCGAGCGCACCGACAGGGTCGACGCCGGATGTCCGGCGAGCAGCGCCCGCGCGAGATAGCCGGTCGCCGGCATCGCCGCCGGGATCACGCCCAGCCGGAACTCGCCCTGGATCGGGCCGTCGATCGCCTCCATCGCATGCGCCATGCCGTCATAGACGGCGATGAGTTGCTGCGCCCAGGGCAGCATCGCCTGCCCTTCGGGGCTGAGTCCGATATAGCGCCGCTCGCGCAGCACCAACCTATGGCCGAACTGCTCCTCCAGCGCGGCGATCCCGGCCGACAGCGTTGGCTGGGTGACGCCGCACGCCTCGGCCGCGCGGGCGAAATGCCCTTCGCGGGCCAGGGTGGTGAAGTAGCGCAACAGGCGAAGCTGCATCGATGCTCCTCTCGATAGACGGGCCCTATCATGTCGCGAAGGCTGGCGCGACAGCCGAGACCGGGCCGACCAAGCGAAACTTCGCTGGACAAAGGCTCCGCTGCGGCGGCAAACCATCGGCGGGGGGATCTTGCGATGCACGCAGGTCGGGGGACATCGGGGGAGCCGCGACAGCATGAAGCCGCCACCCGCCCGAGTCCGGCCATGACCGAGCTCAAGCCGATCGCCGGCGCCGGCGCGGAGACCCGCGCCATGCCGCCGCCCGGCGCCCGGGCGCTGTTCTGGCGGCTGGTCTGGCTCTACCAGGGCGGCTGCACCACCGCGATCGTCATCACCATGGCGCTCGTGCTGTTCGGGCTGGAACTCGACCTGCGCCAATGGCTGATCCTGATCGGCATGACGCCGGTCGTCGTCGCCATCTACAACCTGTCCGACGTCTATCTGATCGTCCGCCATTATCGCCCGATCGACGCGGCGCTGCGCGCACTCGACGCCGGGACGCAGCCGCCGCAGCCGGTGATCATGGCGGCGGTGGTCCGCGCGCTCAACCTGCCCTTCTATTCGTTCATGCGCGTCACCTTCCTGCACGGCCCGATCGTGACGGTGATGGTGTGCATGGCGCTGCCCTTCGCCAACTGGGCGTTCGACGCCGGCTATCAGGGCTGGCAGGTGCTGGTGTTCGCCGCGACGTGCCTGTTCTTCGCTTCCCCGACCCATGCGATCTTCGAATATTTCGGGGTCGCCCGCGCGCTGGTGCCGACGATCGTGCGGCTGTCGGAGCAGCTCGACGGCGGCCTGCCGCCCGAATATCAGCAGCAGCTCGTCGCGATCCGGCTCAAGAGCAAGCTGCTCTACCTGACGATCTTCGTCGCCGCGCTGCCGCTGATCTTCTTCGCCGCCTCGATCATCTTCAAGGTCCAGCGGATGTTCGTCCTGCAGGGGATCGATCCGACGCCGTCGATGATGATGCCGCTCTATATCTGGATCACCGGCGTGGTCTGCATCTGCATGCTCGGGTCGGTGATGATGGCACTGCTGACCGCGCACGAGGTGTCGCGATCGGCGAGCCGGCTGATCGACAGCATGCGCCAGGTGGAGCGCGGCGACCTCGACGAGGTGAAGCTGGAGGTCGTCTCCACCGACGAATATGCCGACATCTTCCGCGGCTTCCAGCACATGCTGGAGGCGCTGCGCGAGGAGCAGCTCATCCTCGAGGTCAGCAACGACCTGGCGGGCGAACTGAAGCTCGAGATACTGATCGCCCGGATCATGCGGACGACGACCGAACTGCTCAACGCCGAGCGGTCGACGCTGTTCGTCTACGACCGCAAGACCGACGAGCTGTTCTCGCTGTTCGCCGAGGGCGACCTGGTCCGCGAAATCCGCCTGCCGTCGAACCGCGGCATCGCCGGCGCGGTGTTCACCAGCGGCGTCGCCGAGACGATCACCGATCCCTATGCCGATCCGCGTTTCAATCCGGAGGTCGACCGCGCGACCGGCTTCGTCACCCGATCGATCCTGTGCCAGCCGATCTTCGACAAGCATGGCGGCCGGATCGGCGTGACCCAGGTGCTCAACAAGCGCGACGCGGCGGCGTTCACGGCCAAGGACGAGGCGCGGCTGCGCGCCTTCTCCGCCCAGATCGCGGTGTGCCTGGAGAATGCCCGGCTGTTCGACGACGTGCTCTACATGAAGAACTATAACGAGGCGATCCTCAAGAGCACGTCGAACGCGGTGATCACCTTCGACGAGGACCGGCGGATCGTCACCAGCAACGAGGCCGCGCGCCGGCTGATGGACGCATCCGACGGGCTGATCGGCGCCAGCGCGCGCGACGCCTTCACCGGGAGCAACGCATGGATCGCCGAGCGGCTGGAACGCACCGACCGCGATCGGGAGGCTTATCTGGCGGTCGATGCCGAGCTGATCGGCCGTGACGGCAAGGCCTCCTCGATCAACCTCACCGCCGCACCGCTGGTCGACGCCAACGACGCGGTGATCGGGTCGATGCTGGTGATGGAGGACATCACCAGCGAGAAGCGCGTCCGGTCGACCATGGCGCGCTACATGTCGAAGGAGGTCGCCGACCAGCTATTGGAGGCCGGCGAGAGCGAACTGACCGGCAAGGACCAGACCGTGTCGATCCTGTTCTCCGACGTGCGCGGCTTCACGACGATCGCCGAGAAGATCGGCGCGCGCGAGACGGTGACGATGCTCAACAGCTATTTCACCGAGATGGTCGACGTGATCTTCGCCCATAAGGGCATCCTCGACAAATATATCGGCGACGCGATCATGGCGCTGTTCGGCGCGCCCTTCGCCGGGCCCAACGACGCCGACAACGCGGTGGCGACCGCGAACCAGATGCTGGTCGAGCTCGCCGCGCTCAACCTGAAGCGCGCCGCGATGGGGGAGAAGCCGATCGATATCGGGCTGGGGATCAGCACCGGCGACGTGATCGTCGGCAATATCGGCTCGATCAAGCGCATGGAATATACGGTGATCGGCGACAGCGTGAACCTCGCCTCCCGGCTCGAAGGCGCGAACAAGGCCTATGGCTCGAAGATCCTTTTCTCCGAATTCACCCATGCCCGGCTCGCCGATCCCAGGCTGGTGCGCGAGATCGACCTGATCCGGGTGAAGGGCAAGGACTTCCCGGTCGGCGTCCATGAATCGCTCGGCTATCGCGCGGCGGAGATCGATCGCGGGCTCGGCGCGATGCTGGAGCATTATGAAGCGGGCTTCGCCGCCTATCGCGCCATGGCCTGGGACGACGCCGAACAGGCCTTCCTCGCCGCGCTGCGGGCGATGCCGGGCGACGGCCCCTCGGCCATGTATGTCGAGCGCTGCCGCGCCTTCGCCAAAACGCCCCCGCCCGCCGACTGGGACGGGGTCTGGACGCTCACTTCCAAATAGGGGCGCGCCTATCCCACCTGCGCCCAGGCGATCCGCGCCAGTTCGGGGAACATCTTCGCGCGCTGGGCGGCTTGGGCGGAGGCGGCGGTGCCGCGGATGACGCGGCCCTTGATGCCGTGGAAGATCGCCGCCATGCGGAAGAAGTTGAACGCGGTGTAGAACCGGTAATTGGGGATCGACACTCGCCCGGTGCGCGCGCAATAGGCGGCGATGTAGCTCTCCTCGTCCGGGATGTTGAGCGCCTTCAGGTCGGCCCCGGCGAGCCCCGCGACGATGTGCGGCGGCATGTGGTACATCATCGCGTGATAGGCGAAGTCGGCGAGCGGATGGCCGAGCGTCGACAACTCCCAGTCGAGCACCGCCAGCACGCGCGGCTCGCTCGGGTGGAATATCATATTGTCTATACGAAAGTCGCCATGGACGATCGCGGTCTCGTCGCCGGGCGGGATGTTCGCGCGCAGCCAGTCGATCACCCGGTCCATGTCCGGGTCGCGGCCGGCATCGGCATCGTCGAGATATTGCTGCGACCAGCGCCCGATCTGCCGCTCGAAATAATTGCCGGGCCGACCATAGTCGGCAAGGCCCACCGCCGCATAGTCGACCTGGTGGAGCGCGGCGATCGTCGCGTTCATCGCGTCATAATAGGCCGGGCGATCGGCCGCCGCGATGCCTGGCAGGGTCGCGTCCCAGAAGACCCGGCCCTCGACCATGTCCATGATGTAGAACCAGGTGCCGATCACGGCGTCGTCGGTGCACAGCGCATGGACATGGGCGACGGGGAAGCCCGCCTTCTCCAGCCCGGTCAGCACCTTCGCCTCGCGCTCGACCGCATGCGCGCCCTTGAGCAGCTGGCCCGACGGCTTGCGGCGCAGCACATAGGAGCGCCCCGGCGTCACCAGCTTGTAGGTCGGGTTGGACTGGCCGCCTCTGAACTGCTCGACCGTCAGCGGCCCCGCGAAACCGGGCACATGATCGGCCATCCAGCGCGCCAGGCTCGCCTCGTCGAAGGCGAAGCCCGCGCGGACCGGGGTGGTGCCGCTATTCTCGTCCTGGCCGTTCCCGCCGCTCATGCCGCATGGGCCCTGGCATGGTCGCGCTTGAGCTTCTTGGCGAGCGACCATTTATGGACCTCGGTCGGGCCGTCATAGATGCGGAAGGCGCGGATCTCGCGAAAGATCTGCTCGACCACCGTATCGCGCGACACGCCCATGCCGCCCATCACCTGGATGCAGCGATCGGCGACCCGGTAGAGCGCCTCCGACACCTGCACCTTCGCCATCGAGCTTTCGACCGTGCCGAGCGAGCCGCCGTCGAGCACCCCGGCGCACCAGTCGATCATCAGCTCGGCCTGCTGCAGGTCGATCATGTTCTCCGCCAGCATGAAGCCGACGCCCTCATGGTCGATCAGCTTCTTGCCGAACCCCTCGCGCCGGCAGGCATAGTCGACCGCGATCTCCTGCGCCCGCGTCGCACAGCCGAGCCAGCGCATGCAGTGCGACAGCCGCGCCGGGGAGAGGCGCACCTGGGCATATTTGAACCCCTCGCCGCTCGCCCCCAGCATCTGGCTCGCCGGCACGCGCAGATTGTCGATGACCACCACCGAATGGCCGCCCGGCATCGAGCTGTCGATCGTTTCGAGCACCCGTTCGATCCGGATTGCCGGATCGGGCAGGTCGACCAGGAACATGCAGGCGCCGTCCTCCGACTTCGCCATGACGATGCCGACCCTTGCCCCGTCGGCGCCGGTGATGAACGCCTTGCGGCCGTTGATCACCCAATGATCGCCGTCGCGATGGCACAGCGTCTGCATCATCGACGGATCGGAACCCGCCCCGCCCTCCAGCGCCGGCTCGGTCATGAAGAAGGCCGATCGGCTGTCCCCCGACACGAGCTGGTCGAGGAAGCGCGCCTTGAGCTCGGGCGTGCCGATCTTGCCGATCAGGTACATGTTGCCCTCGTCGGGCGCCATGGTGTTGACCGCGAGCGGCCCGAGCGGCGACAGCCCCGACGCCTTGAGGACGACCGCGGTCTCGCGCTGGGTGAGGTGCGATCCGTCGGCCAGGATGTGCGGGGTGAGGACGCCCGCCGCCCGCGCCTTGACGCGCATCTCCTGGACCAGCGCGTCGCTGGGGCCGTGGTCGCCGCAGCGCGGGTCCTTCTCATAGGGGATGACGGTTTCGCGGACGAAGGCCTCGACGCGGGCGGCGATCGCAAGGGCGCGTTCGGTCATGGATGATCTTCCTTCAAAGCGAGCTGACGAGGTGGCCGCCATCGGCGACGAGCGCCGATCCGGTCATGTAGGTGGAAGCGTCGGACGCCAGCAGCAGCAGCGGCCCGTCGAGCTCGTGCGCCTCGCCGAGGCGGCGCTGCGGTATGCGCTGGATCATCCGCTTGCCGCCTTCGGTTTCCCAGGCGGAACGGTTGAGGTCGGTCTCGATATAGCCGGGGCAGAGCGCGTTCACGCGGATGCCGAAGCGCGCGAGCTCAAGCGCGGCCGACTTGGTGAGCTGGATCGCCGCCGCCTTGGAGATCGCATAGGTCGACACATGGGCGCCCTGGCGCAGGCCCAGGATCGAGGCGATGTTGATGATCGACCCGCCCTTGCCGCGCGCCTTCATCGCCCGGGCCGCCGCCTGGGTGAGCAGGAACATGCCCTTGGCATTGGTGCCGACCACCCGGTCCCAATCCTCCTCGCTCTGGTCAAGGAAGGGCTTCTCCACCACCACCCCGGCATTGTTGACGAAGATGTCGACGCCGGCGAGCAGCGGCTCGATCGCGGCGATGCTCGCCGAATCCGAAACGTCGAGCGCGGCGGTCTCGCACCGGCCACCGGCGGCCTCGATCCCGGCCGCCACCTCGGCCAGCGCCTCGCGGCGGCGGGCGGCGATGATCACCGCGGCGCCGGCCCGCGCCAGCACCTGCGCGAAGTGGGCGCCGAGCCCGCCCGAGGCGCCGGTGACGAAGGCGGTCTTCCCGCTCAGATCGTGAAGGTCAGGCATCCGGGCTCCTTGCGACTCCATGGCGATTGTCTCTCGACTATGGAACAAGATTGTGGAACAATCAATGCCATGACGACCGATCCCGGATCATCGCCGGCCCTCCACTGGCCCGGACCCGAGCCCGCCGGCGCGGCGCGGCGGGTGTATCTCGGCATCCTCCAGGATCTCGAGGGCGGGCGGATGGTGCCCGGCCAGCGGCTGATCGAGACCGACCTCGCCGCCCGGTTCGAGGTCGGCCGCAACGCGGTGCGCGAGGCGATGCAACATCTTGCGGTGCGCGGGGTCGTCGACCTCAGCCCCAACCGCTCGCCCGCGATCCGCCGGCTCGATCTCGCCGAGACCTTCGAGGTGCTCGACGTCGCCGAGGCAATGACCCGGCTCGTCGCGCGCGCCGCCGCGAAGGGGTTCGGCGACGAGCATGGCGCGCTGCTCTCGGCCGCGCTCGACGAGTTGGGCGAGGCAGCGCCGGGCGGCGAGGCGGCGGCGTTCAGCCGGGCGCGGCGCGGCTTCTATCGCGCGCTGCTGCTGATCGGCGGCAATCGCGAGCTGCAACGGCTGTTCCCGGCGATCGGCATCCACATCATCCACGCGCAATATCCGTCGCCCCGGCTGCGCGGCATCCGGCTGGCCGACTATCAGGCGATCGCCCGCGCGATCGTCGCGCGCGACGCCGACGCCGCCGAACGCGCCGCGACCGGACATGTCGACAACGTCCGCGCCGTGATCCGGGAGCTGACGACCGTCCATCCGTAATAAAGCCTGTTTACGGCTGGCCCTGGGACGGTCATGATCGGGCCATGCGGGGGCACATCATCAACATCTTGCTGGCGGGCGGGCTGCTGCTGCCTTCGGTCGCCCGGGCGCAGGACGGGGCCGAGACGCCGGCGGTGTCGATCGCCTATAATGCCGCGCTCGTCTCCGATTATCGCTTCCGCGGGATCAGCTACACGACGCGCCATCCCGCCGTGCAGGTGGGCGCCGACCTGACCACCCGCTCGGGCTGGTTCCTCGGCACCTGGTGGACCAACGTCTCCGACTACGGCACGTCGAACCTGGAGATCGACCTCTATGGCGGCTATGGCGGCTCGGTCGCTGGGTTCGACTATTCGGCGACGCTCTACACCTATGTCTATCCGGGTGGCGTCGACACCGACTATTACGAATTGCAGGGGACGATCGCGCGGACGATCGGCCCGGTCACCTCGACGCTGACGCTCGCCTACACGCCGAACCAGTGGAACACCGATCGCGACAATCTCTACGTCGCGCTCGGCTCCGACGTGGCGCTGGGGCAGCTCCCGCTGACCGCGTCGTTCAGCGTCGGCCGCGAGAACGGCAGCTACGACCATAAGTGGGACTGGTCGGCGGGCCTGACCTACAAGCTCGACGCGCTCGACCTTTCGGCCACCTATGTCGACAGCAACTATAAGGGGGCGCTCGAAGCCGGCAAGAACGCCCGCGCCGGCGTCGTCCTGTCGGCCAAGGCCAGCTTCTAGGGATCGGCGGCGATGGTACGGCTCTTCCTGTCGGTCGACATGGCCGGATCGACCCAGTTCAAGGCGCGGTTCACGGATGGCGGAAGCTGGCTCGATACCTTCCGGACCTTCTTCACCAACTTTCCGCTGATGCTGGCCGGGCAGGTCGGCTTCGCCTTCCTGGAGGAAGGGGAGACGCCGTCGGTCGAGGTATGGAAGGTGATGGGCGACGAGGTGATCTTCGTCGCGACGCCGGCCAGCGCGGAGGAGCTGGTCAACCTGCTGCTCGCGCTGCTGCGGACGATGAATGCCTATGAGGAGCGCTATCTGGAGGACCTCCCCCTCCGGCTGAAGGGGACCGCCTGGCTCGCCGACTTCGCGGGGCCCAATATCGAACTGGAGATTCCCGAGCTGTCGGGTGGCGAGAGCGTCCGCGCGATCGACTTCATCGGGCCCGACCTCGACCTAGGCTTCCGCGTCACCAAATTCGCGCGGCCCGCCTGCCTCACCCTCTCGCTCGACGTCGCCGACCTGGTGCTGACCGCCGACAATGCCGGCCAGGTCGCACTCCACCTGATCGGGGCGGAGGAGCTCAAGGGGGTGATGTTCGGCCGGCCCTATCCGATCCTCTGGATGCTGGAGGCAGGCGAGGACTTCAATTTCATGCCGTGGGAGGTCGAGCAGTGCCCGCACATGGCCCGCGCCACCGGCATGCCGCCGACGCCGGCGTCCGACATCGAACGGGCGATCGCCAATATCCGCCTCTACCTGCGCAAGATGCACGGGGTGCAGCGCCCCCGGCTGGAGCTCGGCCCACCAACCGCCTGAGCCCTCCCTCCCTCACGCTTGGGAGTGACCGGTTTCCATGATAGCGTCGCCCGCGTGTCCTGGTTCGCCTTTGGGGAAAGGAGAACGGCGGTGCCCCAGCTTATCAAGGCCATTGCGTTCGCCGGCATCGGTTTCTCGCTTGCCAGCTTCATGCCCCCGCCGGTCTTTTCGGCCGCATCCCTCGACGCGCTCGATCCCAGCCGGATCGCAGCGACGCTGTGCGGCCGGCGGGCAGGATCGGGGCTGTCGCAGAAGCTGCTGATCGCCGCGGCGATCGTAGCGCCGGCCAGCCAGGCGCTGCCGATCCCGCTCTATCCCGACCTCGCCGCTTCGCCCTTCCCGGTCTCGACGCGCGATCCGCAAGCGCGACGCTATTTCAGCCAGGGCCTGCTGCTCAGCTACGGCTTCAACCATGCCGGCGCGGTCCGCTCGTTCCGCGAGGCCCAGCGGATCGATCCCGACTGCGCGATGTGCTGGTGGGGCGAGGCGATGGCGCTCGGCCCGAACATCAACGCCCCGATGGACGATCGCGATCGCGACGCGGCCCTCCGCGCGATGGACCGGGCGATGGCGCTCCGCGGCGGTGCCTCACCGATGGAACGTGCGCTGATCGAGGCGATCGCCCGGCGCTATTCGCGCGATCCCCAGGCGGATCGCGCCGCGCTCGACGTCGCCTATGCCGATGCGATGCTCGATGCCGCGCGGCGCTTCCCGGCCGACGACGACGTCGCGGTGCTCGCCGCCGAGGCCGCGATGGACACCACTCCGTGGAACTATTGGGAAGCCGACAAGAAAACCCCGGTCGGCCGCAGCGGCGACGCGGTCCGGCTGATCGAGGGTGTCCTCCGGCGCAATCCGTCTCAGGCCCAGGCGGCCCATCTCTACATCCACCTGCTCGAGGCGAGCGATCCCGAGCGGGCCGAGGCCGCGGCGGACCGGCTGGCGGCACCGCTCGTCCCCAGCGCCGCGCATCTCGTCCACATGCCCGGGCACATCTACCAGCTCCGCGGCCGCCACGCGGATTCGATCCGGGTCAACGTCGCCGCCGCACGCGCCGACGAGGCGTTCATCCGCAGCGCCGGCGATCATGGCCTGGTCCGCTACGGCTATTATCCGCACAACATCCATTTCATCGTCACCAGCGCGCAGATGGCCGGCGACATGCCCCTGGCGATGCGCGAGGCTCGGCGGCTCAGGACGGTACTCGATCCGGAAACCTCGGCGCGGATGGCCTGGATACAGGCGATCGATGCCGCCCCCTATTTCGCCATGGCGCAGTTCGCCGAGCCAGCGGCGATCCTCGCCCTGCCCGCCCCCGATCCGCGCCTCTCCTATGCGGCGGCGATGCGCCATTATGCGCGGGGGATCGCCTATGCCCAGCGCCGCGACAAGGCCGGCTTCGACGGCGAGATGGCGGCGATGGCGCGGCTCGGGACGTCGGACGGGATGAAGGCGATGGTCGACCAGGGGGTGCCCGCGCCCGATCTGGTGCGGCTGGCCGAACGGGTCGCGCGCGGGCGCTTCGCCGCCGCGAGCGGCGCCTATGACGAGGCGATCGGCTTCTATCGCGAGGCCGCGGCGATCGAGGCGACCATTCCCTATCAGGAACCCGCCTACTGGTATTATCCGGTGCGGCAGTCGCTGGGCGCGGCCCTGTTCCTGGCGGGCCGGCACGATGCCGCGAGCGACGCCTTCCGCGCCGCGCTCGCGCAGACCCCGAACAATGGCTGGGCGCTCTACGGCCTCGCCCGCAGCGAAGCGGCGCAGGGCCGCAAGATCGAGGCGGCGGCGGCGCGGAAGGCCTGGTCGAAGGCCTGGCTCGGCGATCCGCGCTGGCTCCGCATGGAACGGCTGTAAGCCCCCCCCTTTCGGCAGCGCGGCCTTCAGTAGGGCACTTCGCCGATGACGTTGCCGCCCTCCATATAGCGGCAGACCAATATTTCGTCCTCTCCGGCGGTGCGGACAGCGCAGCCGACCTCGGTCGTCGTGCGCCAGATGAGCTGGGTGTAGTGGCCGACATCCTCGAAATCGCCGGAGATGCTGACGTTCGGGATCTTGGCGAAGCGGAATGCCTTGCGCTCGTCGATCCAGAGGGTGACCATGTCCTCCGGCGAATAGGCGCCCTTTGTCCCCCGCCACAGATTCTCGCCCTCGACGTCGAGCGACTGGTCATGCTCGATATCGGGCAGGTTCTTGAGATGATCGGCCCAGGCGGCGGCGTGCTGCGCGAGCTCGCCGCTCCATTTGAGCGGCGGCACCCCGATCCTCGCCCGCTCGGCATTGTGCGTCGCCAGCAGGCGCTGGTTGAGATCGGCGTCGCTCCACAGCGGTGCGTTGCCGCACAGTCCGACGCCCATCGCGCATCCAAGCAGAAGCCGTCCTATCGATCCACGCATGAGCCGGTCCCGTCAGCTTGGCCTGAATTCAGGATTGTTGGTGATCTGATAGAGAAGATATTGCGAACTCGACGCGCCGTTGGCGAAGCCTGGGAAGAGGATCGCCTCGCGACCGGCGAAACGGAGCTGCTCGGCGAGCCCCGCACCGATCGCCGCCCCGGCGGCAAGCTGGTGCGGATTGAAGATGTTGCGGATGAAGCCGAGCGTCTTGCGGATCGAGGCGCGCTGCGCGGTCGTCAGGCTGTCGGGCAGGCCCGCGCCATAGGGCGTGCCCGCCTCGATCAGGCGGCGTATCGTCGTGAAGTCGTCGGGCGAGAGGCGCGTCCAGTCCTTCTCGAGCGCCATGTCCTGGGCGTGGAGGATGACGGCGGTGGCCCAGGCGATGCCGCCGCTGACATAGACCTTGGGTCTCGTCAGCGCCTCGGGCAGCGCCGCGAGCCGCCGGTCGATCGTCGGTGCGATGACCTCCCGATAATGATCGGCGGCGCGTGCCCCGAAATCGTCGGTGCGGACGCTGGGATAGCGGAATTTCACCGCGCCGGCGAAGTTGCGCGTGCCAAAGGGCACCGCCAGGTCATGATAGACGCGGCGGCGGCCTTCGCGGCCATAATAGCCGCCCTTGATATCGGCGCCGCCGATCTCGACGTGGAGGACCGCCTCGCGATCGTCGGAGGGCACGATCCAGTCGGTTTCGAGCTGCGCCTCCTCGCGCGAGGTGAGCAGCCGCATGCCGATGCCGGTCCGCTCGCGCAGCATCGCCGGCAGCCGCTCGACGGCCGGCCCGACATAGCTGCGCAAGCCGCTCGATCCGACGATCGCGATCTGCTTGTCGCGCATGTCGTGGTCGCTCTTCAGCGAAGCGATGTTGCGCGCCACCAGCTCGACTGCGCTGGCGATCATGGTCTCGTCGGCGCCCGGCTGCAGGCTGCTGGCCACCAGCGTCGTGGAGCTGTCGACCCGGCGCAGGCCGAGCCGCTCATAGCCCGAGGCCGTCGCGTTGTCGCGCAGCTGGCGCTTGTCGATCCGATAGACGGCCGTGGTGACGCCGGACACGGCAAGGGTGATCAACCCATAGGGCCTATCGTGCGCGGCCGCGGCGAGCACTGGCCTCGGAAACATCGCAAGGCCAGCGGTCATGGCCCCGGCCCGCATCAAAGCCCGCCGCGTGATCGACATGAGTCCCCACTCTCGATTCGATAGCGGAATGATCTGCTCGAACGAGGTTCTCGACAACAGCTATTTTGAGGGTGCCGGCCGAGCGGAGGCGGCGGCCGAACGCGGCCGACGTTCCCCCTACCGCCTGACCACCAGGATCGCGATGTCGTCGAACTGCGGCGCGGCGCCGACGAAGGCGCCGACCCGATCGGCAAGGCTCGTCGCGATCGAGCGGGCGGTGCGGTCGGCGGGCAGCATCGAAAGCGTCTCGACGATGCCCTCGACGGTGAACTGCGCCTCGTCGGCGCGGGTCGCCTCGGACACGCCGTCGGTGAACAGCACCAGCGCATCGCCCTTGCCGAGGCGGACGGACGCTCCGTCGAACGCGGCGTCGTCGAACACGCCGAGCGCCATGCCCTCGGGCTTGTCGAGCCGCGTCACGCTGCCGTCGGCGCGGAGCAGATAGGGCGCTTCATGGCCCGCGTCGCTGTAGGCGACGGTGCCGTCGCGCAGGTCGATGATCCCGGCGAACGCGGTGACGAACAGGTTGGCGGCATTGTCGCGCGCCAGCTCGACATTGACCCGCGCCATCAGGTCGGCAGTCGACACGGCCGACAGCGCGTTCGCCTTGAACAGGGTGCTGGTCATCGCCATGAACAAGGCCGCCGGCACGCCCTTGCCCGACACGTCGCCGATCACGAAGAACAGCCGGTTCTCGTCGATCATCACATAATTGTAGAGATCGCCGCCGACCTCCTTGGCCGGTTCGAGCAGCGCATAGATGTCGATGTCCTCGCGCTCCGGAAAGGGCGGGAAGCGGCGCGGGACCATGCCGATCTGGATGTCGCGCGCGGCCGACAGCTCGCCCTCGACCCGCTCGCGCGCCGCCGTCGCCGCCTGGATCTCGATCAGGTAGCGTTGCAGGCGGGAGATCATCCCCGACATCGCCTCGGCGAGGCTGCCCACCTCGTCGGCGCGCGAGCCGCTGATCGCCTGCATCGCTCGCATCTCCTCCTCGTTCGACTGGAAGCTGCGCTCCTCGATGTTGCGGGTGTAGGAGGTCAGCCGCTCGAGCGGCCCCGTGATCCGGGTGATCAGGAGCGACCCGACCACCATCGACAGCACGAAGGTCGCGAAGCCGACCAGGATGGAGGTGCGCAGCGCGCCCGCCAGCCGCTGGTCCAGCGAATCGAGCGCGATATCGGCGCCGATGACATGGATGCGCCCGTCGGGCGAGCGGACCGGCATGTAGATCGACCGGAAGCGGCCGAAGCTGTCCTCATATTCGTCGAAGCGGACGCGGCCGTCGCGGAAGCTGCTGTAGAGCTTGGCGGGGGCGGTGTCGTAGCGGGTGAAGAAGCCGGTCTCGGTTCCTTCCTCGATCTCCCGCTGGGTAGCGCTGGTCGCGACCGTATAGATATGCGGCCCGAACTGCATGTAACTGTAGACATAGACGAGGTTCGAACGGTTGGAGAAGCGCGACAGCCGGGCCTGGATCCGGTCGAACTCGGCCGTCGGGATCGAATCGGGACCGTGGATGCGGCGGTGATAGCCTTGCGGGATGATCTCGCGCGCCGCGTGCACCGCGGTCATCAGGCGGTCGTCGATGCCGCTGATGATCTCCCGCCGGTCGATCGAATAGAGCATCGTGGAATAGGCGATCGCGGCGACGAGGTTCAGCACGAACAGCAGCAGCAGCAATTGCGGCCGCAGGCCGAAGCGGCGACGGCGCTCGATCTCGCTCACGCGATCTTGCCCCTTGCATCCACCCGCATTCCCCCCGAAGCTGTTGCCCACGCTCGACCAGACCTTGATCGTTTCAGGCTGAATCAGCCTGAAACGTGAATCAAGGTCTCGACTATTTGAAGAGAGCCTGATTCACGTCGTCGGCGGAAGCGCAAAGCGCTTCCACCTCAAACGATCAGGCTCTATCGCACCGGCGGGGCGCCAGCGGTAGTCCCAACGGCATGAAGGGGGAACTTTGGGGGGCTTCGTCAACCGGCTGCTGCGCGTCGCACCCGGCGAATGGCCGAAGCTCGCCCAGTTCGGGCTGCTCGGCTTCCTCCTGCAGATGGGGCTCGGCATAGGCTTCAGCGCCGGCGATGCCGCCTTCCTCGCGCATGCGGGGGCGGACCGGCTGGCGCTGATCTTCATGATGACGCCGGCGATCATGCTGTTCTACACGGCGGCCTTCTCCTACCTGATGGTCCGCTTCTCGATCGACCGGGTGATCGACGCGACGATCGCGCTGCTCGTGGCCGGCGGGCTGCTGTCCTATGTCGTGCTCGGGCTCGACCTGCCGCCGCACTGGCAGCTCCCCGTCTATATCGGGCTGAAGCTCTATCTCGCGATGTGGTACATCGCGCTCTACACCCAGTTCTGGAACTATACCGACGGCTATTTCGCCATCCAGGACGGCAAGCGGCTGTTCCCGCTGCTCGCCGCGGCGACCGCGCTCGGCATGACCTGCGGCGGCCTGATCGTCAGCCAGCTCGCCGGCACGGTGTCGCTGCGCGGTTTCTTCCTGATATGGGCCGGCATCGCGACCGTCACCTTCCCCGTCGCACTCCGGCTGCGCCGCCGCTGGACGCGGATCGCCGACAGCGAGGTCGAGGCGGCCGAAGAAGGCGTCGGCCGGCAGGTCCGCCAGGTCGCCGACACCTTCCGCCACTCGCGCTACACGCTGGTGCTGACGCTGATCCTGTTCGTCACCCTGTTGATGACCAACCTCGCCGAATTCCAATATTCGGACATGTTCGAGCAGGGCCGCAGCGAGGCCGAGCTCGCCAGCCTGCTCGGCACGCTCTACGCGGCGGCCAACATCTTCAACGTCATCGTCTGCCTGTTCGTCTTCAACCGGCTGGTCGCGCGGATCGGGGTGCGCAACGTCGCGCTGATCATGCCGCTGTCCTATTTCGCGGCATTCGGCTTCCTGTTCGTGACCGGCTCGTTCGAAGGGGCGCTGGCCGCCTTCTTCGCCTATCACGGCATCCTCACCTCGATCGAGTACAACAACCAGAACCTGCTGTTCAACGCCGTCCCGGCCGAAACCAAGCGGCCGGTCCGCACCATCGTCGAAGGGCTGGCCGAGCCGCTCGCCAGCTTCATCGCCGGCAGCTTCCTGCTGGTCTTCGCCGACCGCACCGACATTCGTGACCTGTCCGGGCTCGGTGTCGTCCTCGGCCTCGTCCTGCTGCTGATCGTGGTGGTGCTGCGTCAGCTCTATCCGGCGGCCATGGCGCGCAACATGCGGTCGATGCTGCTCGACTTCGGGAAGGGACGCGGGGTGGTTCCCGCCCCCGCTGCGGACGGTGCCGGCACCGACGCGCTGCTCGAACGGCTGCGCTCGCGCGATCCCGCGGTCCGCGCGGCGGCGATCGCCGGGCTGGCGGCGGGCCGCGACCTGGAGGCATTGCCGCTGATCCTCGACCGCGCCTCCTGGCTCTCGCCGGCGGACCGCCACGACATCGAGACGATGATCATCGGCTGGGGCGATACCGCGATTCCCCGGCTGGTCTCGGCCATTCCCGACCGGACCTTCCGCTATCGCGGCCGCGCCATGGCGGCGCGCGCGCTCGCCCAGCTCTCCTATCCGCTCTTCTCGTCGCAGCTCGACGCGCTGGTCCGGGCCGAACTGGAGCGCGCCGAGCCGCGCTTCGTGCTGGCCGAGGCGCTGGAGGCGCTGCCCGAGCCGACCCGTGCCACCCGGCTGCTCGCCCGACTCCAGCGCCAGCTCGTCGGCAAGGGCACCGATTTCGTGATCGAGCTGCTCGCACTCGGCGGGCGCCTGCCCGATTTCGACCTGCTGATCGTCTCGCTCCATTCGAAGAATCCGAAGGTGCGCGGCAATGCGATCGAGACGATCGAGAACGGGGTCGACCGCACCACCTTCCTGCTGCTGAAGGGGCTGCTCGACGAGCGCCCCGCGGGATCGCCGGTCGGTGGCGCGCGGCTGATCGCGCTGCTCGAGGAGCGGCTCGCCTCGCCCGACCCGCTCGAACTGGTCACCGCCGCGCAGTCGATCCGCGACCTGGTGCCGCCCGGGGAGCTTGCCCCCAGGCTGCGCAAGGCGCTCCGCCCCGATCTCTACCTGCTCGAACGCGCCGACCTGGCGACCCTGCTCGATCTGCCCGGCGCGGGGCCGCGCACCATGGTCGACAAGATCGACGCGATCGCCGCCTTCCCCGATTTCGCCGCCGCGTCGATCGACGTGCAGGCGCGGCTGGCGATCAAGCTGCGCGATGCGCCGCCGGAAAAGGACGTCCGCCGGGTCGAGGTCGACGGCGTGACGATGTGGCTGTCCAACGCCTATACGCTCGACCTCGCCGCCCGGAACGTCGATCTGGCGCTGGCGATGTACCGCGCTTCGGACGAGCGCGCCTATGCGGCGTAGCGGTCTGCCGATCCGGACGCTGCTGCTGCGCGTCTTCCTGCCCGCCGTCGCGGTCGTCGCGATCGGCCTGGGCCTGCTTGCCTATGACCGGATCTATGCCTCGATCGTAGACGGCTTCGACCGCAAGCTGATCGCGACCAGCGCGCTGACCGGGGCGCTGCTCGACGCGCGCGACCATGATGCGCTGATCGCGATCGCCCGCGCCAGGCCCGGCAGCGACGCGGCCGAGCACAGCGCCGAATATCTGCACGCCGTCCTGCCGATGCGGCGCATCCTGCACGAGCTCGACATCACCTATCTCTACACCCAGGTGCTGGGCGGGTCGCAGGACGTGATCTATGTGCTCGACGCGACGATCGGCGACGACCATTCGCCGATCGGATCGGAGGACGACCTCCCGGCCGAAACCTTGGCCGGCATCCGCCGCGCGACGGCGCACGGGACGGTCCACCTCTCGCCGATCGAGTTCCAGCAGCAATGGGGGCTGCTCAAGACCGCCGCCGCGCCGGTGCGCGACCAGCAGGGCAAGATCGTCGCCACCGCCGGCGCCGACGTCAACGTCTCGCTGATCCGCGTCGCGACCCAGAACGCGCTGTTCGTCAGCGTCGTGATCGGCTTGGCGTCGCTGCTCGGCTGCGCGTTCGTCACCTTGCTGACGGTGCGCCGCATCGCCGAGCCGCTCGACCGGCTACGGCGCGAGGCGCTGCGCATCGCCGGCGGCGATCACCGCCCGCTCGATCGCTTCCCGGCGCCGCGCGACATCGCCCAACTCCAGGCGGCACTCGCCGCCAGCACCGCCGCGACGACCGGCAGGCTCGCCGAAGCCCGCGCCCGCCGCGACGTCGCGGTCCGCGCGGCGGGCGTCGCCGAAGCCGAAGCCGCGCTGGTCCGGCGCGCGCAAGCCTCGGATCGCCTGTCCTTCACCGGCGCCGCCGCCGACGACGGCCTGTCGCTGCGCCGCGCGGCGGCCGCGCGGCTGGCCGAACGGGTCGCCGCCGATCCGGCCCTTGCCGCGCGTATCGCGGCGGAAGGGCCGCCGCTCGCGCTGGCGCCGGGGGAGCGCGCCACCGTCCGCCTCGACGACGGGCGTGAGCTGCCCATCGGAGCCGGGGCATGATCGAACGGCTGCGCACCCTGCCCGGCTTCGAGGCACTCGACGTCGAGGTGCTGGAACGGATCGTCGCGCGCGCACCGCTCCGCACGGTCGCGCCCGGCCAGCTCGTCCTGGCGGCCGGCAGCGTCGCCGAAGCGCTGTTCGCCTGCATCGAGGGCGGGCTGGCCGAGGCGGACGGAAGTGCGCTCCCGCCGGTCTATGACGCCCCCGGCCTGCTGTTCGGCCTGGCAGCGCCCCGCGATTGCCTGGGAGCCCCGGCCGGTGCGACGCTGCTCGCCATCGCCAAGCCGCACGTCTTCACCATCGCCCGCGAATATCCCGAATTCGTCGTGTCGCTGATGCACCGCAACGGAACGCCGCGATGAGCGTCCGCACCGTCATCATCCTGCTTGCGCTGCCGCTGTTCCTGTTTCTGGCCGGGATCAACAGCCTGCTGCTCTATCGCCAGGAGACCTATCATATGGAGGCGGGGCTACGCGGCGAGGCGCTTGCCGCCGCCGTGACGGTGGCCGAATTCGCACGACAGGCCGACGATCCCTTCGCCGAGCTGGGCGAGGCCGGCCGGCGGGCGGCCCTGCGCGATGCTGCGCACAAGATACCCGGGCTCGTCTCGCTCTATCTCAGCCGGCCGGGCGGGCCGCTCCTGAACTTGCTCGACACCCCGGCCATCACCCGCAAGGGGCTGATCCTGCCCGCCAAGGCGCATGTGGTGCGCGACTGGGTCGATGCGGAGGGCGATCCGCTCGTCACCGCGATCGCCCCCGACGGCCATGGCGCGATGGTGGTCGCGGAGATCAGCGCCGAACCGCTCGCGCGCCGTGCCTTCCACCTCAAGCGGCTGTCGGTGGCGCTGATCGCGGGATCGGCGGCGCTGGCCGTGCTGCTGGGCCTGATCGTCGCGCGCCGCGTCGGGCGCGCCTTCAGCCGCATCCGCGCGATCATCGAGACGCGGGTGGGAGCGGACGACGATCGGGCGCTCGGCATCCGCGAGGTCCGCGACCTGGCCGACGCAATCGGCTTGCTCGACACCAGCGTGGCGAGCGAACTCGAACGGCTCGAACGGCGCCCCGGTGGCGGTCTGGCGGAAGGCATCGTCGCCTTGCGCGAACGTCATCTGCCCGCGATCGAGCGGACCGAAGGCAGGATCGCGCTGTCGATCCGCCCGCTGCCCGACGCGCCGGCCGGCGCGGTGCATGTCGCCCTGCCCTGCCCGGACGGCGGCTGGGCGATCGCGCTGGGCGTGGCGGGCGGCGACCCGGCCGAGGCGCTGGCCGCCGCGATCGCCGCGCGCGACCATGTCGCGGACGGGCCCGCCTCCGCCTTCCGCGACCGGCTGGAGCTGGCCGCGCAGGCGTTCGGCGTCGGCTGGCGCGTGGTCGCGACCGGCGCGACCGACGGCGCCTTCGCGCTCGCGGCCGATCCCGCCGCGATCGACGCCTATCATAGGCTCAATCCGGGCCTGTCGGCGGAGGCGCTGGCCGCCGACCTCGCCATCCTGTTCGCGGAGAGCGGCATCGTCGCCGCGGTGAGGCCGGTCTAGAATCTGTATCCGCTCGGCCTGAGGAGCGGGCCGGACAATTCTAGCCGAGCGAGGCGATCGCCGCGTCGACGTCGGGTTCGATCGTGAAGATTTTCGAGAAGCCGCTGATGTCGAACACCTCGTGGACCGCGGGGGCGACGCCGGTGATGACCAGCCGGTGCCCGGCCGCCTTGGCGCCCTTCGCCCCGATCAGCAGGACGCGCAGCCCGGCCGAGCTTACATAGGGGACGCCGGACAGGTCGACGACGACTGCGCCATGCTCGCGAACGCGCGCCGGCAGCACCGCCTCGAGCTCGCCTGCCGTAGTGCTGTCGATGCGGCCGGCGGCCGAAATCACGAGGGCGCCGTCTCGGCTATTTTCGCTGATGTCCATCTGGTCTAGAATCCGCTCCGGCTCCGCCTCGTCGGCGTCGCTGCATATCAGGAGTGGGTCTCGATTTACCACAGGATTATCGAAAGCGGCGGCGCGGAAGGGCGGGCGGCACGGCGGCATGGGGGCTAGGTTCGAACGCTCCCTGGCCGCCGGCGCGCCCGGCCTCTCCGCCTTGATCGCGGAGATCGAGGCCTGGCTGGACGCCGCCGGGGTTCCGCCCGCGCAGGCGGCGCGGATGATGATCGTGTTCGACGAGGTGCTCAGCAACATCTCCAAGCACGGCGGCGGGACATTGTCGGTCGCCATCGCGATTGCCGACCGGCGCCTCACCGCCACGGTCGTCGACGACGGACCGCCGTTCGATCCGCTTGCCCGCGAGACGCCCGACACCGATCTCGATATCGATGACCGGGCGATCGGCGGGCTCGGTATCCATCTGGTCCGCCAGTTGATGGACGACGTCGCCTATGCCCGCGTCGATGATCGGAACCGGCTGATCTTTAGCAAGACTTTCTGAGCTTTTCGGCCTATCCTGCCGTCGGGCAAACGGGGACAAGACAGCATGACGTCTGCGCCGGAGTGGGCAACGGCACAGCAGCTTCAGGACGACGAGGCGCTCGATGTCGTGCGTCTCGACGATTCGCGCGGGCTGGGCGTGCGGACACGGCAGGCATTCGCGGCGGGTGCCGTCGTGCACCGCTTCGCCGGCATCGTCAGCGGGGACATCTGCCAGCACAGCCTTCAGATCGATGCCAGCCGGCACATCAGCGGCACCCGCTATATCGGCTATCTCAGCCATGGCTGCGATCCCAATTGCAGGCTCGACATGGTCGGCTTCGTCCTGGTCGCGCTGCGCGCTGTAGCGCCCGGCGAGGTGCTGACCGTCGACTATGCCGACACCGAAGACCGCCTCCACCGCCAGTTCGCCTGCTGCTGCGGCGCGGCGGCGTGCCGGGGCTGGATCCATGGCCGCCGCGAGGCGCCGAACCCGGAGGGCCTGGCCTGGCTGGCGGAGCACGATGCCCGCTGAGTGGTGGGCGCGCGAGGACCTGCACCGCGACGCCGACGGCCGGCTGATCTTCGCGGGCATCGACGTCGAGAGGCTCGCCGGAGCGCATGACGGGCCGCTGTTCGTCTATGGCGCCGACCGCATCCGTGCCAACCTGAACCGGCTGCGCGGCGCGCTGGAGGCGAGCGGCTGCGAACACCGCGTCTATTATGCGATGAAGTGCAACCGCTTCGCACCACTGCTGGAGATGCTGGCGGCGGACGGGACGGTGGGCGTCGACATCTGCTCGCCCGACGAGCTCGACCTCGCGCTGGCCTGCGGCTTTCGGGCGGAGGATATCAGCTTCACCGGCACCAGCGTCGCCGACCGCGACCTCGACCGGCTGCTCGTCCACGACGATCTCCACATCAACTGCGACTCGCTCGGCCAGCTCCGCCGGATCGGCGAACGCCGGCGGGGCCGGGCGATCGGCATCCGCGTCAACCCGGGCTTCGGCACCGGCTATGGCGATTCCGCGCGGCTGACCTATGCCGGTGTGCGCACCACCAAATTCGGCATCTATCGCGAGCAATGGGCCGAAGCGCTCGACCTTGCCGCGCGCCACGATCTCCGCATCACCGCGATCCATTTCCACGTCGGCTGCGGCTATCTGTCGGGTCAGCTCGACGCCTGGGACGAGGCGGTCGGCGCGGCGGCGACCTTCCTGGCCGATCTGCCCCACGCGACGATGGTCAACATTGGCGGTGGCCTCGGCCTGCCCCACAGCACCGGCGACGCGCCGCTCGACCTCGCCCGCTGGTCGGCGATCGTCGCACGCCATTTCGGCGGCCGCGGCCTGACGGTCGCGGTCGAGCCGGGCGACTATCTGGTCAAGGACGCGGGGCTGCTGCTGCTGTCGGTCGTCGGGATCGAGCGCAAGCGCGACACATTGTTCGTCGCGGTCGACGGCGGTTTCAACCTCCACCCGGAGCCGGCGCATTACGACCTGCCGTGCGAGCCGGTCGCCTGCATCCTGCGTGAAGCGGACCAGGCCCGCTGGCAACCGGTCAGCGTCGCCGGCAACATCAACGAGGCCCTCGACCTTTGGGCGGAGGATCATCCGATGCCGCCGTTGGAGGAAGGCGACCATGTCGCGCTGATCAATGCCGGCGGCTATGGCTCGGCGATGAGCTCGAACCACTGCATGCGCGGCGCCTTCACCGAGCTACTGGTGTAGCTCCGCGAAGAAGCGCGCCTCGATCGCCGCGGCACCGAGCGGCTCCGCCAATAGGAAGCCCTGGAGCACGTCGCAGCCGATGCTCGTCAGGAACAGCCGCTGCTGCTCGGTCTCCACCCCTTCGGCGGTGGTTTCGAGCCCGCTCAGCCGCGCCAGGTCGACGATCGCCTGGATCACCGGGCTGCCGGCCTGGCCGGGCTGGATCGTCGACACGAAGCTGCGGTCGATCTTGATCCGGTCGACCTCGAAGCCGCGCAGGTGCCGGAAGGAGGAATAGCCGGTACCGAAATCGTCGAGCGCGATCCGCACGCCGATGTCGCGCAGCCAGCCGAGATTGGCGCGGCACTTCTCGCTGCTGTCGACGAAGCTCGTCTCGGTGATCTCCAGCTCGAGCCGGTTCGGGGACAACCTGGTCCGCCGCAGGATCGCATAGACCCGCTCGGCCAGCGCCGGATTGCGGAGCTGCATCGCCGACAGGTTGACCGAGATGGTGCCGGCCGGCCAGCGCGCGGCGACCAGACAAGCCTGTTCAAGCACCCATTCGCCCAGCGTCTCGATCAGCCCGCACTCCTCGGCGACCGGCACGAACTGGGCAGGCAGCATCCGGCCCCGCACCGGATGATCCCAGCGGATCAGCGCCTCGGCGCCGAGCAGCAGCCCGCCCTTCGCGGCGAAATAGGGCTGGTAGGCGATGTCGAGTCCTTCGCCGGTGCGCATCGCCTCGCGTAGCTCGGCCTCGATCTCGTGGCGATCGCGGATGCGTTCGCCCATCGTCTCGGCATAGAAGCTGTGCCGGCGGCGGCCGCCACGCTTGGCGTCATAGAGCGCGATGTCGGCCTTGCGGACTAGCTCGACCCGGTCCAGCCCGTCCTGCGGCGCCACCGCGACGCCGATGCTCGCGCCGATCAGCACCTCGCCATTGCCGAGGTCGATCGGCCGCGCCAGCGTGCGGTGAATGCTGCGCGCAAGCTGTTCGGCGGTCGCCGCCGAATTGTCGGAGCCGTGGATGATCGCGAACTCGTCCCCGCCCAGCCTGGCGACGACGTCGCCGGGCGCGAGATCGCTCAATATCTTCGCGAGCGCCCGGATGAGCTGGTCGCCGGTCGGATGGCCGAGATGGTCGTTGACGTTCTTGAAATGGTCGAGGTCGACGTAGATCAGCGCCAGCGACCGCCCGGTCAGGCAGATCTCGCCCAGCCGCTCGTTGAGCCGCCGATCGAACAATGCGCGGTTGGCGAGGCCGGTCAGCGGATCATGGTCGGCGAGATGCTGGGCTTCCGCCTTGGCGGCGCTGAGCTGCCGCGTGCCGCGACTGATCCGATGCAGCAGCCAGGCGACCAGCGCGAAGACGAGCAACAGCGACACGACCAGCACCGGTGCGACCTGTCGCAACATCGCGCGGCCGGGCCGGAACGGTTCCCAGACGAAATAGCCGATGCGCTCGCCCGAGCGGGTGCGGAGAGCGACGCTGCTGTCGTCCGGATCGGCGGGCGACAGGTATGAGAAATGGCCGCGTTCGAGCTGATAGCGTCGCGCCAGGTCGGCACCGAAGCTGCCGTCGAGATAGCGAACGCTGACATGGACATATTCCCTCCCCGGCGGCACCGGCCGCTCGCCGGTGTCGGTCACGACCGGCTTAGCGCTGATGATCGCGGGATGACCATGGATGGTGGCAAGGTCGATCGCTCCGGGCGAGAGCACGGTCCCTTGCCGTGAGATCTTGGCGCCGCCGCGCATCTTGGCGCGCAGCTCGGCGATCAGTGCCCGCCCGACGGTGCCGATCGACCGCGCATAACGCACGGCGTCGTCGCGCCGGCCATTGCGCATCGCATGGACCGGGCGATCATCGGGATCGACGATGAACACCTCGTCATGGCCATAATAGGTGTGGAGCCAGAGGCCGAGATTGTCGTCGAGCCAGTTCTGGTCGATCGGCCGCCTCGCCAGCTGCTCGACCGCGTCGTCCCAGACCGTCGCGGCCTCCTGTTCATGCGGGATCGACCGGAAGGTCTGGTCGAGCACGGTGGAGATCAGCTTATGCTGCCGGTCGATCGCCAGCTCGTCGGCCTTGCGCGCGGCATACCAGAGGAAGCCCGCGAGCATCGCCGCCATGAGCAGCACGACGAAAACCGTCCGCGCGATGATCTGGGAGGTGAGCGCCTCGCGCGGTGCGACGGCCAGGGGATCGCCCTGGCGCAGGAAGCGCTCGGTCAGCAAGATATCGATCCGCTACGCCGCATCAACACGAATCGCCGACTCCTCGGCGCCATCCTATCGTCCAGCGGGGGCTTTGACCATCGACCGCCGACGGTGGCGGAAACCCCGCTTCTTCAGGGTCGCGCGCCCAGCGCCTCGTCTATCGCCTGGGCTTCGCGATCGAACATCGCAGCCATGGCGGTCAGCCGCTCGCGTTCCTGCTCGTCGG
Organism: Rhizorhabdus histidinilytica; assembly: GCF_900167915.1. Taxonomy (GTDB): domain Bacteria; phylum Pseudomonadota; class Alphaproteobacteria; order Sphingomonadales; family Sphingomonadaceae; genus Rhizorhabdus; species Rhizorhabdus histidinilytica. The sequence continues at coordinate 72,655 of NZ_FUYM01000012.1, forward strand.
CGGTATTGTGCGCCAGCAGGCGGGCCTTGGCCGCTTCACGCCGCAGCCGCGCGGCGGAGCCCTTCGATCGGTCCGACATGGCGATCAGCCGACCTTGCCGAAAATCTCGCCGAAGAAGGCGATCATCTCGTCCCACGACCGCCGGTCCGCGGCCGCGTCGTAGCGGGCGAAATCGGGCATGCCCAGCGCATCGGCATCCTTGTTGGTGAAGCTGTGCACCACGCCGCCGTAGAGCTTCATCTGCCAGTCGACCTTGCCGGCACGCATCTCCGCCTCGAAGGCGGCGCGCTGGTCGGGGGGAATGCCCGGATCGTCGGCACCGATCAGCACCAATATCCGCGCCCGGATGTCCTTCGCATCCTGCGGCCGGTTGGTCGCGAGGCCGCTGTGGAAGCCGACCACGCCCGCGATGGGCGCGCCGCCCCGCGCCAGCTCGAGCGACATGGTACCGCCGAAGCAATAGCCGATCGAGGCGATCCGCGCCGGATCGACCTCGTCGCGGCCGAGCAGCGCGGCGAGGCCGCCGCCGGCGCGCGCACGGATACGCTCGGGCGCCTCGCGCAGCGGGCCGAGCTCCGCCATCATCTTCTCGCGGTCGGTGATGACCTGGCCTCCGCCGTGCAGGTCGCAGGCCAGTGCGACATAGCCCAGCTCGGCCAGCCGACGCGCCTGTTCCTTGGCATGGTCGCCGAGGCCGAAGGCTTCGGGAAAGACCAGCACGCCGGGCCGCCGCTCGCCCTGCGCGGGATCGACGAAGAGGTGGCTTTCCATACGCAGGCCGTCGGCCTCGTAGGTCAGAATTTCGGTGTGCATGACTCTCCCCATTCGACCTTCCCACCCCAGATCGCCTGTTAAGCATGTCATGGGCGGTACACAATCGCTGCTTTTGGCCTCTTCTGATCCATCTCGGACCAATAAGAGACGGGTCGTCCTCCCCTCCCGCCGCCCCATCGTCATTCCGGGAGAGCGGGAATGATGGGGCGGACGACAGCATTCGAAAATGTCCTACCGGCGCATGAACCCCATCCAGCGGAGCAGCAGGTAGGTGGCGCCAGCCGCGGCGCAGGCGAGCAGGGTGGCAAGGAAGGTGCCATGCGGCGTCTGCGCCCAGGGCAGGCCGCCGGTGTTCATGCCGAACAGGCCGGTGACGAAGGTCGCCGGCAGCAGCAGGGCAGTCATGATCGACAGGATGTAGAGATTCTGGTTGGTCCGCTGGTCGACCTGGGTGTCGATCTCCTCGCGCAGCTGGCGGAGCTGGCGCTGGACACCTTCGACGTCGGCATCGAGCGACTGGAGCCGCTGCGACAGCTTCTCGACCGTCGGGAGCAGCGCCTCGGGAAGCTCCTCGTCCTCCTCGAGGCGCCGGAACACCGTGCTCATCCCATCGAGCATGCGGTGGAGCTGGGCAAGCCGCCGCCGGATCGTGATCAGGCCCCTGGCGGTCGGCGCGTCGACGTCGTTGAGGAAGGCGTCCTCGGCCCGCTGCACCTCCCCGCTCAGGTCGCGGACCTCGGCCGACAGCCCCTCGGCGATGGTGGTGACGAGCAGATCGAGCGCATCGCTGGGCTCCTCGATGCGGCGACCATGCGTCAGTCGGTTGCGGACATTGTCGGCCGAGCGGATCGGATGGAGCCGCGCGGTGATCATCATCGTCGGGGTCAGCGCCATCCGGATCGCCCCGACCTCGGTGCTGCGCTGCTCGAAATCGCGCTCGAAGTCATGGAGCACGCAGCCGACCACGCCACGGTCGACCAGCGCGCGCTGGTGATTGTCGCTCGCCAGCAGCAATTCCCTGACGTCCTCGGGCAGCGTCTCCTGCCGGTTGATCCAGCTCGCCGTGCCCTGATGCGCCAGGCTGAGGTGCAGCCAGCGGAAGCCGTCCGCCTTCTCCTCGCACCGCTCGGTCGGATGTGCTCCAGCCGCGTCGAGGTCGAACGCCCAGATCAGCCCCGGCGCCGCCGGGAACGGCGTGATCGGCAATGGATCGCTGTTCGTCGGCACGTTCCGGCCTCGCTTCGTCTCAACGCCCGCGCAGCCGGTGGATTCCGCCGAATCGCCATGCGACGCTGCGGGTGCAGCTTAGCCGGGAACGATGACAGGGGGGAATGAGACAAGGAAGGCTGGCATGGCTGCGCGATCCCGATAGAAGCGGCGATGGTGGGCGACGATCCGAATCCTCCTTCCGGCTGGAAAATCCGGCTGACCCTGGCGCTTCCGATCGCGCTGGGCCTTGCGCTGCGTATTGGCGCGGCGCGTGGGGACTATTGGCTCGACGAGGCCTGGACCGCGCTGTTCGCGCGCGAGGCGCGGACACCTGGCGAAATGCTGCTCGCCATCGGCCACGGCCATGGCGACCTGCTCACCATCGCCTGGCTGCAACTCGTCGGCTGGGGCGGTTCGCCGCTGCTCGGCCGTGCGCTGTCGATCGCCTGCGGTGCCGCAGGGATCGGCGTGGCCGGACTGATCGGGCTGCGACGCGGACCGGGGGCCGCGCTGCTGACCGCGACGATGACCGCGATCTCGCCGATCCTGGTCACCTACGGGTCCGAGGCGAGCGGCCACGCGGTGATGCTGCTGGCTTTGCTCGTCTCGATCTGGATCGTCGATCGGGCGCTGTTCGGCCGGCCACCGCGCCACGCCGCCGCATGGCTGAGCCTTGCCGGGCTGCTCGGCACGCTCGCCGATATGTCGATGCTGTACGGCGTCGCGGCGCTGAGCGGCTGGGTGCTGATCGAGCGCGGGCGGCACATGCCAGCCGGCCGCGCGCTCGCCGCCACCCTATGGCTGATGGGCGGGCCGGTCGCGGCGGTGGTCGCGGCGCTCCTCCTCATCCTGCTCGGAACCTATGCCGGCGCGGACGGGCTGCTCATCGGCGGCCATGCCGCCTTCTCCTGGCCGGCCTTCCTCGACGCGCTCGTCCACATGCTGGCCTTCACGATCGGCTGGACGCCGCTGATCGGCTTGCCGATGCTGGCGCTGTTGCTGCTTCCCCTGACGGTGCGGCGGAAGGGAGCCCTCGCCGACCGGGCGCCCTTCTTCCTGATCGCGATCCTCGGCCTCCCGCTGCTGGTGGCGCTGCTCCGGCCGGAGGGCAGCGCCCTCCCCCGCTATTATCTGCTCGTTTCGATGGCACTGTTGCTGCTGATCGCCGATCTGCTGGCGGCGCTGATCGCGCGCCAGAAGCAGCCGGCGGCGGTGGCGGCCGGCATGATCCTGGTCGCCGGCCTGGTCGCCGACACCGCGATCGTCGGCAGCCGGCGTGGCGACCCCGGCAAGGCCGTCGACGCGATGATCAGCCGGGCGCCGGGCGGCGCGGCGGTGATGCTCGACCATGGCGGCGACAGCGCGGTGCTCGAAAGCGCGGCGGCTTCGCGGGTCTATCAGCTCCTCGCGGTGGAGAGCTGCGCGCCCGCCCGCTTCGTCTATCTGTCGAGCGACGGCACCCGGTCGCTGCCGCTCGCGGCCCTGCGCTGCGGCGCGGCCTTTCGCCCGGTCGCCGCGGGCCATGCCGCCGGATTGTCGGGCATGGACTGGCAATTATACGAGCGGGTGCGATGAGATCGGGCCAAGGCGTTCCGGTTTCGAAACCGTCTGGGGCAAGGGGGGCCGGTGCTCCACGAAGTGATTGGCACCATGCCGTCGCGCCGTGTACAGCGCCATCCCCAGGGGCCCAGACCCCAATTCCGTCTGCGGAGAAGCGAGCGGGGACATGAGCAGCACCGGCCTGGAGGCCGTCTTCCTGTCGAGCCGGGACCGGCTGCTCGCCTTCCTGCGCGCGCACGGGGCAGGCGACGCGGCCGAGGACCTGCTACAGGAATTGTGGCTGAAGGTCTCGTCGGCACCGGCCGGGCCGATCGCCCAGCCGCTCTCCTATCTCTACCGCGCCGCCAACAACCTGATGCTCGACCGCTACCGATCGCAGCAGCAGGCGAGCAAGCGCGACCAGGACTGGACCGAGGCCGCCACCACCGTCCCCGGCCAGTCCGACGAACCCTCGACCGAACGGCGGCTGATCGCGCGCGAGCAGCTCCGCCTCGCCCAGGCGGCGCTCGACGCACTGGGCGAGCGGCCCGCCGCGATCTTCCGCCGTCACCGCATCGATGGGGTCGGCCAGCGCGAGATCGCCGGCGAGTTCGGCGTCAGCATCAGCACGGTCGAAAGCGACCTGCGCCGCGCCTATCGCGCGATGATCGAGCTGAGGAGCCGCTTCGATGAGGGATGAGCCGGTCGATTCCGTCCTGTCTATCAGGGAGCCGTTTTTTCATGGCTGAGGACAGGCACGATATGGAAACCGCGGCACTCGACTGGGTGATCCGCCTGCGCGACCCCGGCTTCGACGGCTGGGAGGAATTCGAGGCATGGCTGGCCGCCGATCCGGCGCGGGCCGAGGCCTATCATCGCCTGGCGACCGCCGATCAGGACATGGCTGGGCTATTGGCGGCCGGGCTGCTGGCGGCCGCGCCACCGGTTCCGGCCGAGGCTCCCGCGAATGTCGTCCCGCTGCGGCGCGCGGGTTTCACCCGCCGCGCCTGGCTGGGCGGCGCGATCGCCGCGTCGGTCGCGGGCCTGGTCGGCTTCGGCATGATCGAGCGCCAGCCGTCGCTCTACCAGATCGAGACCGCGCCCGGCATGCGCCGCACCGTCACCTTGGACGACGGCAGCCGGATCGCGCTCAACGGCGGCACCCGCATCACCCTCGACCGCAAGGACGCGCGCCACGCGACGCTCGATCGGGGCGAGGCGCTGTTCGACGTGGTCCATGACGAAAAGGCGCCGTTCAAGGTGCTGGTCGGCGATGCGACGCTGGTCGACGTCGGCACCAGCTTCAACGTCGTCCGCGACGGCCGCGTCACTGCCGTCCAGGTCGCCGAGGGCGCGGTCGTCTACAATCCCGACAGCGAGGCGGTGCGGCTCGACGCCGGGCGCCGCCTGCGCGCGGTCGACGGCGATCCGCACATCGAGCTCGCCGCGGTGGCGCCCGACGCGGTCGCCGGCTGGCGCGAGGGACGGCTGATCTATGACGGCCAGACCATGGCCGACGTCGCTGCCGACCTCAGCCGCTGGTCGGGCGAGACGGTGCGCGCCGACCCGCGCGTCGCCGGCCAACGCTTCCGCGGCGTGCTGAGCCTGGGCCGGGACCACGACGTCGCCGGGCTGGCAGCGCTGCTCGACGTCGACGTCCGCCGCAGCGGGCGGGAATGGATATTGTCGCCCCGGACCCCGTGAAGCGCGCCCTCGCCCTCGCCAGCATCCCGCTGCTCGTCGCGGCCGCCCCTGCCAGCGCCGCGGAAAGGGCGGCGCTCGACCTGCCGGCGGGCCGGCTGAGCGACGCCGTGGCGGCGCTGGCGGCACAGACCGGGGCCAGTATCAGCGTCGCCGACGGATCGATCTGGGCGATGCGGGTGGCGCCGCTGCGCGGCCGGATGAGCGCGGAGGACGCGCTGCGCCGGCTGCTGCGCGGCAGCCGCGCCCGGCTCGTCGTCCTCGACGGCCGGAGCTTCCGCATCGTTGCCGCGCGCGATGTCGCCGCGCCGCGCCGCACCGCCCGCCCCTCGCCCCCCGCCGCGATCGTCGAGGGCGAGGAGCCGCCGATCATCGTCACCGCCTCGAAGCGCGACACCCGGCTGCGCGACTTCCCAGGGTCGGTCAGCATCCTCAACGGTGCCGACCTGACCTTCGGCGGCGAACAGGGAATGGAATCGGTGCTGGCCCGCGTCGCCAGCCTGTCCTCGACCCATCTCGGCGCCGGCCGCAACAAGCTGTTCATCCGGGGCATCGCCGATTCGAGCTTCACCGGGCCGACCCAGGCGACGGTGGGCCAGTATCTGGGCGACATGCGGCTGACCTACAATGCGCCCGATCCCGACCTGCGCCTCTACGACATCCAGTCGGTCGAGATCCTCGAAGGGCCGCAGGGCACGCTCTACGGCGCCGGATCGCTCGGCGGCATCATCCGCATCGTCCGCAACCCGCCCCGGCTCAGCCAGTTCGGCGGCGCGCTCTCGGCCGGCGCCTCGGTCACCGCGCACGGCGATCCTTCCGGCGATCTCGGCGGCATGCTCAACCTGCCGGTGGCCGGCGACCGGGTGGCGCTGCGCGCGGTCGCCTACGGTCTGCGCGAGGGCGGCTATATCGACGATGTCTGGCGACAGAAGAAGGACATCAACCGCACCCGCATCGCCGGCGGCCGCGCGACGCTCCGGATCGACGCGGGCGACGGCTGGACCGTCGACATCGGCGGCGTCTACCAGGACAATGAGGGCCGCGACAGCCAATATGCCGACCGCAGCCTCGGCGGTCTGAAGCGATCGAGCCGGACCCCTGGCGGCTTCGACGCCAGCTACAAGCTGGGCGAGCTGGTCGTCGCCAAGAGCTGGGACGACCTCTCCTTCCTCTCCTCGACCGGGCTGGTCCGACAGAAGCTGGACGAGCGCTACGACGCCAGCATGAACGGGGTGGAGCGGCTGTTCACCCAGCGCAACCGCACCCGGATGTTCGCGACCGAGAACCGGCTGTGGCGGCCGACCCGCGACGGCTTCGGCTGGGTGATCGGCGCCAGCTACACCCACAACCGTACCGATCTGGACCGGTCGCTCGGCCCGGTCGGCGTGCCGGTCGCGGTCACCGGCGTGTCCAACCGCATCCGCGAGACGACGATCTACGGCGAGGCGAGCATCGAGCCGGTACGCGGGCTGACCGTCACCGGCGGCGCGCGCTACACCTGGTCGAAGCTGGGCGGCGGCGCCGACGATCCGTTGCCGGTATTCTCCCCCACGCTGGAGGCGGCGCGCGCGGCGATCGTCGCCAGCCGCAAGGAGCGCAGGCTGCTGCCATCGGCCTCGGTCTCGGCCGCGCTGCTGCCACGGCTGATCGTCTATGCGCGCTACCAGCAGGGGTTCCGGCCCGGCGGCCTCGCCATCGAAGGCGGCTTCGTCCGCCGCTTCCGCAACGATCATGTCGCGACGATGGAGACGGGCCTGCGCTACGGCGTGCGCGGCGACGATCCGTTCGACCTGTCGCTGAGCCTGTCCTACACCGACTGGCAGGACATCCAGGCCGACTTCATCGACAGCGGCGGGCTGCCCACCACCGACAATATCGGCGACGGCCGCATCTATTCGCTGAGCGCGGCGATGGGCTGGGCGCCGCTGCCCGGCCTGATCTTCGACGCGGCCGCGACCTACAACGACAGCCGGGTCACCGATCCGTCGCCGTCGCTGCTGTTCGCGCTCGCCTCGGCGGCGGTCAGCGACAAGACCGGCGCCTTCACCGGCGGGCAGAGCCGCATCCCCAACGTCGCGCGCTTCACCACGCGGATCGGCTTCGACTATCGCACCCCGGTCTCCGACGCGATCGAGCTGCGGCTCAACGGCTGGGTCCGCTATATCGGCAAGTCGCGATTGGGCATCGGCCCGATCCTCGGCGACCTCCAGGGCGACTATCTCGACACCGCGCTGACCGCGCGCATCGGGCGGCCCGATTTCGGTGTCAGCCTGGGCGTCACCAACCTCGCCGACGCGATCGGCAACCGCTTCGCGCTCGGCACTCCCTTCCAGGCGTCGGGCGGGCGGCAGATCACCCCGCTGCGCCCGCGCACCATCCGCATCGGCCTCGACAAGAGCTTCTGAGCCTTTCTCGGGGGAGAGGAGAGAAGGTCGGGCAGGAGCCGCCTGAGATGCCGGCCTCCGCCGGCACGACGAAAAGGCAAAAATCTTCCAAGGCTCCGGCGCATCGGCCCCGTCTTCCGGTCATGCGGGAAGGAAGGACGCGATCCCTTCCCCACGACAAAGGGAATGGAAACTCGATGCGCTACCTGCTTGCCTCCACCTGCCTCGCCGCGATCGCCGCCGTGCCCGTCCATGCAGAGACGACCGTCGGCGACAAGCGCACCGCGACGATCCGCACCTCGACGATCAAGGCCGGCGCCGCCGACGACATCCGCATCACCTCAGCCGGCTCGGTCGTGCCGACCACCGCGGGGTCCGCGGTGGTGCTCGACAGCGCCAACAAGATCGTCAACGAAGGCACGATCCAGGCCACCAACCTCGACAACAGCACCGGCATCCGCGCCGAGGCCGGCGCCGCCGGATCGATCACCAACGCCGCCGGCGGCAAGATCATCCTCGACGAGACCTACGCCCCCGAGGACAGCGACAAGGACGGCGATCTCGACGGCCCGCTCGCGGTCGGCACCGGGCGGATCGGCATCCGCACCGCCGGCGCCTTCACCGGCGACGTCGTCAACAGCGGCCAGATCGCGATCGAGGGCAAGGATTCGGCTGGCATCCGGCTCGACGGCCCGCTGACCGGCAAGCTCACCCAGGATGGCACGATCGCGGTGGTCGGCGACCGCTCGGTCGGCATCCGCGCCGGCGACGTGACCGGCAACGTCCGCATCGCCGGCACGATCTCCGCGACCGGCCAGAATGCGGTCGGCGCCTCGCTGGACGGCAACATCGCCGGCGCATTGGTGATCCAGGGTGCTATCACCTCGACCGGCTACCGCAGCACCACCCCGCCGAGCGACACCAGCAAGCTCGACGCCGACGACCTGCTGCAGGGCGGCCCGGCCGTCCGTATCGCCGGAAACGTCACCGGCGGCGTCATCTTCGCAGTGCCGCCGAAGGACAACAGCACCACCGACAATGACGAGGACAAGGACGGCATCGACGACGCCAAGGAAGGCTCGGCCGCGATCGCCTCCTACGGCGCCGCCCCGGCCGTCTCGATCGGTGCGGCGGACCATGCCGTCACCCTGGGCGCCGTGGCCGGCAATCCCGACGGGCACGGCCTGGTCAACGAAGGCACGATCCAGGGCGCGGGCACCTATGCCGGGGTCGACGGCAGCGGCATGGTGATCGGCGGCCAGGGCGGCGCGGTGACGATCGCGGGCGGCATGACCAATCGTGGCACCATCAGCGCCTCGGGCGCCAACGCCACCGCGCTGCGGGTCGGCGACGGCGCGACCGTGGCCGAGATCAAGAATATGGGTGTCGTCCAGGCATCGGGCACCAACGCCGCCAACGCGAAGACGGTGGCGCTGCAGATCGACCAGGGCGCCTTCACCGCCGAGATCACCAACAGCGGCACGATCAAGGCGGTCGCCAGCGGCACCGCATCGGCCAACGGCGCGACGGCGACCGCGATCCTCGACCGGTCGGGCGAGGTCGACATCGTCAACAACAGCGGTACGATCTCCGCGACGGGCGCCTCCGCCGGCGGCAACATCGCGATCGACCTGTCGGCGAACGACCGCGGCGCGCGGATCGGCCAGACGGTGGTCGCGAGCGGCACCAATGCGCCGTCGATCGTCGGCAACGTCCGCTTCGGCGGCGGCAACGACGTGTTCGACATCGCCGACGGCAGCGTGACCGGCGACACCAGCTTCGGCGGCGGCTCCAACAGCCTGCTGCTGTCGGGAGACGCGACCTATGCGGGCAAGGTCGGCTTCGGCGGCGGCAACGACGTCATGACCCTGAGCGGCACCTCTTCCCACAATGGCGACGTCGACTTCGGCGGCGGCAGCGACAGGCTGACCGTGAACAGCGGCGCCAGGTTCCGGGGCGCCCTTTCCAACGCGCAGGGGCTGGCGGTCGCCGTCAACGGCGGCACGCTCGACATCGGCAAGTCGACCGCCGCGATCCAGTCGCTCGCGGTGAGCGGCTCGGGCACGCTCGGCGTCACGATCGACGTGGCGAGCAAGAGCAGCACGCTCTACCAGGTCGCGGGGGAGGCGAGCTTCGCCCAGGGCTCCAAGGTCGCGGTCAGCCTCAACGGCATTGCCGGCGCCGAGGGCCGCTACACCTTCCTGAAGGCCGGGACGGTGACCGGCGCATCCAACGTCGCGGCGAGCGACGCGCTGCTGCCGTTCATGTACAAGGGCAGCGTCGCCACGGTCTCGTCGAACGAGCTGGCGATCGACGTCAAGCGCAAGACCACGACCGAGCTCGGCCTCAACCGCTCGCAGGCAGCCGCCTATGACGCGATATTCGCCGCGCTCGGCAAGGACGCCAAGGTCGCCGGCGTCTATCTGGAGACCTATGACGGCGACGCCTTCCGCAAGAAGGTCCGCCAGATGCTGCCCGATCACGCCGGCGGCGCGTTCGAGACGGTGACGATGGGGTCGCGCGCGACCGCGGGCTTCCTGGCCGATCCGAACGCCCCCTTCGCCGACATGGGCAAATGGGGCTATTGGATCCAGCAGGTCGGCTGGGGCACGTCGAAGGGGCTGGGCGACACCGCCTCCTACGACATCACCGGCTGGGGCGTCGCGACGGGCGGCGAGATCAAGACCGACCTCGGCAGCTTCGGCATCTCGCTTGCCTATCTCTACGGCAAGGATGCCGACGGCGGCACCGACAACAAGGTCGATGCCGGCCAATATGAGATCGGCGCCTATTGGCGCGGCTATTGGGGCCCCTTCCAGGGCTGGACCCGCGCCAGCTACGCCCATGTCGACTTCAAGGGCGAACGCGTCTTCCAGGGCAGCCTGGGCAACGACACGGTCGAGCGCCGCGCCAAGGGCCGGTGGAACGGCAAGCTGATCTCGGCGGCGGCCGGCGCGGCCTATACGCTGCAGATGGGATCGTTCAGCGTCCGGCCGAAGGCGGCGCTCGACTATTACCGGCTGAAGGAGGACGGCTATGCCGAGAAGGGCGGCGGCGACGCCTTCAACCTGATCGTGGGCGGCCGCAAGAGCGACGAGCTGGCGGTCAGCGGCACGGTCGCGGCCGGCTTCGACTTCGGCGGCCAGAACGAGGAAGCCGGCTGGTTCCGGATCGAGGCCGAAGGCGGCCGGCGCGAGCTGGTCGGCGGGTCGCTGGGCTCGACTACCGCGCGCTTCGCCGGCGGCACCGCTTTCACCCTGGAGCCCGAGAAGCGCACCAGCGGCTGGATCGGCAAGCTTCGTGCGGTCGGCGGCGGCAACGGCTTCCAGATCGGCGGCGAGGCCGGTGCGGAGGAACAGCAGGGCCGCGCCGCCATCTCGCTGCGCGCCAGCCTGGTGGTCGGTCTCTGACGGACAGGACGGTTTCCCTCCTTTGAGGAGGGACGGGGTGGGTGATCTCCCCATCGAAAGCGGCACGAGGCCCCCCCGCCGCTACCCACCCCAACTCATGTGCGTACCCCCGCATCTGGTCCCCCGCCCGTCCCGGGCGGGGGATTTTTTTCAGGCCGTGCGCGATTCAAAAATTCCATCCACAGATTCTTTTGTTGCGCCTTCGTTCCGCCCTGGAGGCCAAGTGGCTGAACCGACTCACTATTCCGTCGCGTCAAGGGGGTCGGAACTCGTTTCGTCGATGCGACGAGCCGAGTCCCCGAACCGTCATTTTGACTCTTGAACTGTGACTCAGATGAGGCACTATAGGTTGTGTAAGGCAACAGGGGCAGCGCTAGAGATGGTGGATCACGTTCGGGAGCTCAGCTCCGGACGGATGGCCGTTCGCAGCGTTGTGAATACCGGGGATAAGGTCAAATCGGCGCTGGTATCGCGCCGAGGACGCACTATCTTCCAAGGTACGCCTGTGTCGAACGGATCACGAACAGGGTCGCCTGGCCGGCCTGTTCCAAACGGATGTGCGGAGGCGGGCATATGGACCTTTCTGGCAGCAGCGAAGTGAGCTCGAGCGACGTGGCGACGACGATGGATTCCCCGACGAAGGACGCCAAGGCGGCGAAGCCCGCGGACGCGTCCGGGGCGGAAGCGAAGGCGCCCGACGGCGAGGCCAAGGCGGCCGCGCCGGCGAAGGCCCGCGTGTCGACCGGCAGCACCGAGATCCGTCCGCAGCTCTACCCGATCGAGGTGGACCACAGCCGCGACGCGCTGCTCACCGACTTCGGCAAGGAGACGCTGACCGACCGCTACCTCCTGCCTGGCGAAAGCTATCAGGACCTGTTCGTGCGCGTCGCGTCGGCCTATGCCGACGACCAGCCGCACGCCCAGCGCCTCTACGACTATATCTCCAAGCTGTGGTTCATGCCGGCCACCCCGGTCCTGTCGAACGGCGGCACCGGGCGCGGCCTGCCGATCAGCTGCTATCTCAACTCGGTCGACGATAGCCTCGAGGGCATCGTCAACACCTGGAACGAGAATGTCTGGCTGGCGTCGCGCGGCGGCGGCATCGGCACCTATTGGGGCTCGGTGCGCGGCATCGGCGAACCGGTCGGCCTCAACGGCAAGACCTCGGGCATCATCCCCTTCGTCCGGGTGATGGACTCGCTGACGCTCGCGATCAGCCAGGGCTCGCTGCGCCGCGGTTCGGCTGCCGTCTATCTCGACATCTCGCACCCGGAGATCGAGGAGTTCCTCGAGATCCGCAAGCCGTCGGGGGACTTCAACCGCAAAGCGCTCAACCTGCACCATGGCGTGCTGCTGACCGACGCCTTCATGGAAGCGGTCCGCGACGGCGCCGAGTGGGATCTGGTCAGCCCGAAGGACGGATCGAAGCGCGGCTCGGTCGACGCCCGTGCCCTGTTCCAGAAGCTGGTCGAGACCCGCCTCGCCACCGGTGAGCCCTATATCGTGTTCAACGATACGGTGAACCGGATGATGCCGAAGCATCACCGCGACGTCGGGCTGAAGGTATCGACCTCGAACCTCTGCTCGGAAATCACCCTGCCGACCGGGCGCGACCAGCACGGCATGGACCGCACCGCGGTCTGCTGCCTGAGCTCGCTCAACCTCGAGACCTGGGACGAGTGGAACGGCGACAAGCGCTTCATTGAGGACGTGATGCGTTTCCTCGACAATGTGCTGCAGGACTATATCGACCGCGCGCCGGACGAGATGGCGCGCGCCAAGTACAGCGCCAGCCGCGAGCGTTCGGTGGGCCTGGGCGTGATGGGTTTCCACAGCTTCCTCCAGGCGCGCGGCCTGCCCTTCGAGGGCGCGATGGCGAAGAGCTGGAACCTGCGCATCTTCAAGCATATCGCCGCCGCCGCCGCGGAGGCCTCGATGCTGCTGGCCAGCGAGCGCGGGCCGTGCCCCGACGCCGCCGACCTGGGCGTGATGGAGCGCTTCAGCTGCAAGATGGCGATCGCGCCGACCGCGTCGATCTCGATCATCTGCGGCGGCACCAGCGCCTGCATCGAGCCCATCCCGGCCAACATCTACACCCACAAGACGCTGTCGGGCAGCTTCTCGATCAAGAACCCCTATCTGCAGAAGCTGCTCGCCGAGAAGTCGAAGGACTCGGACGCGGTGTGGAACTCGATCCTCGAGAAGGGCGGATCGGTCCAGCATCTCGACTTCCTGACCCAGGACGAGAAGGACGTGTTCAAGACCAGCTTCGAGATCGACCAGCGCTGGCTGATCGATCTCGCGGCGGATCGCACGCCCTATATCGACCAGGCGCAGTCGCTGAACCTGTTCATCCCGGCCGACGTCGAGAAGTGGGATCTGCTGATGCTCCACTTCCGCGCCTGGGAACTGGGCATCAAGTCGCTCTACTATCTCCGCTCCAAGTCGGTCCAGCGTGCCGGCTTCGCGGGCGGGGTCGAGGCGGACAACACCCCCGACCTCAAGCAGATCGAGCTCGAAACCAAGGACTATGACGAATGCCTGGCCTGCCAATAGGCGGACGGAACTGAACGAGTGTTCGGGACGGCCGCGTGAGACGATCACGCGGCCGTTTCGTTTCGGAGCCCCCCGATCTCCTCATACGTCACCCCAGCGAAGGCTGGGGTCCATGTCTCTCATCGGCCAGATGGCATCTGAGAAGAAGACAGACATGGATGCCAGCCTTCAGCCTTTGGCTGAAGTTCATCCCGAGAGCCTGCCTTGCAGGCAGTCGAGGGGCTGGCATGACGTAAAGGGCGAAGCGAAACATCCCCCAAACATAGCCATGGTGTATGATGCGCAGCCGGACACACAAGCTCTTGTGGAAAACCTCGGAAAAACATTTGTCGCCGAGTCCGGCTTGGCATAGGATGGGCGACGCGCTTCGACGGCAGGGGACTTGGCCTGCGAAGTGCTTGAATCACGGGACGGAAATCCCGATCTACAGGGTGGAGCGATCGGATGTCGCATGCTTCCGAACCGGTGGGCCGAGACTGATCGATGGATGTTTCGGTGCCCCTGATCATCGCCGTCGCGTCGGCGCTTGTCGGCCTGCTCTGCCTGTGGCTGCTGCTGGTCGCGCTGGTCCGGCTGCGCAAGGTGAAGAAAGGCACGGGCGGGTTCACCGACACGCCCGCCGACCTCAAGAGTTTCGCGCTCCGGCAGGGCCTGAGCACCGTCGTCATGTTCGCGCTCGCCGCGTTTATCGTCTTCTATAGCTGAAAGGTCGTCCCATGCCGCTTCTTCAGGCCAGCCGCACCTACAAGCCCTTCGAATATCCGTGGGCGTTCGAATATTGGAAGCGGCAGCAGCAACTCCACTGGCTGCCCGAGGAAGTTCCGCTGGGCGAGGATTGCCGCGACTGGGCGCAAAAGCTCACCGACCATGAGCGCAACCTGCTGACGCAGATCTTCCGCTTCTTCACCCAGGCCGACGTCGAGGTGCAGGACTGCTACCACGACAAGTACGGCCGGGTGTTCAAGCCGACCGAGATCAAGATGATGCTGACCGCCTTCTCCAACATGGAGACGGTGCACATCGCGGCGTACAGCCACCTGCTCGACACGATCGGCATGCCCGAGACCGAGTACAGCGCCTTCCTCCAGTATAAGGAGATGAAGGACAAGCACGACTATCTGGCGACCTTCGGCGTCGACACCGACGAGGATATCGCCCGCACCCTGGCGATGTTCGGCGGCTTCACCGAGGGGCTCCAGCTCTTCGCCAGCTTCGCGATGCTGATGAACTTCCCGCGCTTCAACAAGATGAAGGGCATGGGGCAGATCGTCACCTGGTCGATCCGCGACGAGACGCTCCACTGCGAGGGCATCGTCCGCCTGTTCCACGCCTTCGTGAAGGAGCGCGACTGCCTGACCGCGTCGGTCAAGGACGACATCCTCGACATGTGCCAGAAGACGGTGCGGATCGAGGACGCCTTCATCGACCTGGTGTTCGAGATGGGCCCGGTCAACGGCATGACGCCGAAGGACATCAAGAAATATGTCCGCTACATCGCCGACTGGCGGCTGGGGCAGCTCGGCCTCAAGCCGATCTACATGATCGAGGACCATCCCCTGCCCTGGCTGGCGCCGCTGCTCAACGGCGTCGAGCACGCCAATTTCTTCGAGACGCGCGCGACCGAATATTCGAAGGCCGCGACCAAGGGCCAGTGGAGCGACGTCTGGGACGCCTTCGACAACCGCATGAAGGCCAAGAACGCAGCCGCCGCCAACGAGGACAATGCCGATGGCGGGCTGTTCGGCCATGCCGGGGTGGCGGCGGAGTAAGCTTTCTTCAGGGGTTTTCTTCCCCCTCTTCCGTCATTCCCGCTTTCGCGGGAATGACGGAAACATGGGGTGAGATTCACCCCTCCCGATCAGCGCGGAGCTGCTGCGATAGCCGGTCGAGCCGCTGGTGCAGCACCGATTCCTCGTTCGCAGTCAAGCGGTTGCCCGAGCGGCGCATATTGGCTTCGTCGCGGCGGATCGAGGCGAGTTCGGCCTGGGCGCGACGGGCTTCGCTCTTGCTGATCATGCCACGGGCACGCTGGCGATCGATGCGCTGCTCGATCCGGGCGGCGCGGGTGTCGACGTCCATGTTGCGGGCGGCAACGTTGACCGGCCCTTGCGAGACCCAGCGGCCGCGCGCGTCATAATAGCCCATGGTCTGGCCGCGCACCCAGCGACCGTTCGCATCATAATAGCCGGGCGCGCTGCGCGCTTCCCAATAGCCCACCGGATCGCCGCCGCGGCTGCCGGGAATCCAGCGGCCATTGGCGTCGTAGCTGCCCGATGTCGGACCCGCGACCCAGCGGCCGCGGGTGTCGTAATAGCCAGGCGCATTCGCCTGCACCCACTCGCCGTCGGCGGCGTAATAGCCGCTCACCCCCACCGGGACCCAGCGGCCGTCGCGGTCGCGATAGCCCGAATATTGCGCGTCGCCGTCGAACGCGACCCAGCGGTTGTTGCGGTCGTAATAACCGTTGGGAGGCCCGTCGACCCAACGATTGTTCCGATCATAATAGCCGCGCGGCGCGCGGTCGCCGATCCGGTTGGCGTGCCAGCGGCCGCTCTCGTCATAATAGCCGTAGGCGACCTCGCACTTGTTGTCCTTGGCGAGCTGGTTGCCGGCGACGCCGCCCGCGACGCCGCCGACGATCGTGCCGACCTCCTTGTGGCGGCCGCCGTCGATCACCCGGCCGAGGATCGCGCCGATGCCTGCGCCCGCGATGGTGGCGACGGTGCGGCCGGTATTGTCCTGCTTGCAGACGGTCTCGGCGCCGGCCGCCTGGGCGCCGGCCAGCGCGACAACGGCCGTTGCGATCGTGAACCTGTGCATGTCACTCTCCCGAAACAATCTATCGTCCCTGCCGAGAACCCACGGACAAGGAGGCGGTTCCCGCGACGGGACCGGGGAAATTCGGGATCGGTGCGCTTGACGGCCGACATGGTCGTGACGATGAAGGAACAAAGGAGAAGCGCCGATGCGTTCGTTCGTCCTCGCCGCCCTGATCGCCGCCGGCGCCACGCTGCCGGTCGCTCCCGCCCTTGCCGTCGACATTCCCGCCGCCGATGCCGAGCATGAGGGTGCGCGGATGACGCGGCTGCCTGACGACTGGCTCGACAAGGACATCGCCGCCGACCCGGCAGCCGAGAAGGCCGACATGCGCGAAGCCGAGGCCAAACGCTGGGAGGAACATGGCCAGGCCGATGGCGAGGCGGACGCCCCCGTCGCCGGGGTCGACTGCCCCAAGCCGAGTGGCACGACCGGGGCGATCCTCGGCGCGGTCGCGGGCGGGCTGCTCGGCAACGTGATCGACGGCGGCCGCCACCGCGCGCTCGGTACCATCGTCGGCGCGGGCGGCGGCGCCCTGCTCGGCCGCCAGGTGGAGCAGCGCTCGGCGAAGTGTCAATGAGGGCTCTCGTCCAGCTGCAGGGATAGATTCCTGATTTCAGGCGTTTTTCCTCCGTCCACATGGCTGTCCGCGCGATGAACCGATTGTAGTTTTCGGTTCATGCAACCTTGTCGCATGCCTGTCGTTCTGCCCCCGTCCCATTGTTGGACGGGAGAAACAACATGCGTAAGTTCATCCTCGCCGCAGCGCTGATCGCCTCGGCCGTTCCGACGGTCGCGATGGCCGATCCGCCGCCCTGGGCGCCGGCGCACGGACGACGCGACCATGACTGGCGCGAGAGCCGCCGCTACGACTGGAACCGGCCCGACCCGCGCCATGGCGACCGCTATTATGCCGACCGCTATTATCGCGACGGCCGCTACTATCGGGAACGCCGGCTCACCCGGAACGACCGCATCTATCGCGGCAATGACGGCCGTTACTATTGCCGCCGTTCGGACGGAACCACGGGCCTGATCATCGGCGCGGTCGGCGGCGGGTTGCTCGGCAACGCGCTCGACAACGGCCGCTCGTCGACCCTCGGCACGATCCTCGGCGCCGGCGCCGGCGCGCTGCTCGGCCGCTCGATCGATCGCGGCGAGGTGAAGTGCCGGTGATGCCCTAATTCCCCCCTCCCTTTCAAGGGAGGGGTTGGGGGTGGGTGGCGAGCGCAGCGAGCCCACTTCCTCGTCCCGCAGAACTCCGCCGAGGGGCATCGAGCCCCTCGACTCCGTACCCCACCCTTTCATCCCTCCCCGGAAGGGGAGGGAGAGATTGGGGCGGATGACGAGCCGAGCTCAGTACCAGTTGCGTGTTGCGTAACGCTTGACCCTGCCCCTCCGTCGCGCCAATCCGGCGCGACGAGAGGGGATTTTCATGGCAGACAGCGAAGCCAGGCCGTCGACCCGCCGCATCCTGCTGGCGAGCCTGACCGGCACGTCGGTCGAGTTCTACGATTTCTACATCTTCGCGACCGCGGCTTCGCTGGTGTTCGGGCCGCTCTTCTTCGGCGGCTTCGCGCACCAGACCCAGCTCATCTGGTCCTACACGCTGCTCGGCCTGGCCTTCCTGTCGCGGCCGCTCGGCGCCTGGGCGTTCGGCCATTTCGGCGACCGGATCGGGCGCAAGTCGACCCTCGTCGCATCGCTGATGGTGATGGGCCTGTCGACGCTGCTGATCGCCTTCCTGCCCTCCTATGAGACGGCCGGCTGGCTCGGCGCCTTCCTGCTCGCGCTGCTGCGCTTCGGCCAGGGCTTCGGCCTCGGCGGCGAATGGGGCGGCGCGGCGCTGCTCGCAGTCGAGAATGCCCCGCCCGGCAAGCGCGGCCGCTACGGCATGTTCCCGCAATTGGGCGCTCCGGTAGGCTTCATCGCGGCGAACGGGCTGTTCATGCTGCTCGGCCTGGCGATGACCCAGCAGCAATTCATGGAGTGGGGCTGGCGCCTGCCCTTCCTCGGATCGGCGGTGCTGGTCGGCGTCGGCCTGTGGGTACGGCTCAAGCTCACCGAGACGGCCGCGTTCAAGGCCGCCATGGCCGAGGCCGAACCCGCCAAGGTGCCGATCGCCGAGCTGTTCCGCGACCATCTCGTCCCGACCATCGCCGGCACCTTCGCGGCGATCGCCTGCTTCGCGACCTATTATCTCGCGACCGCCTTCGCGCTCGGCTATGCGACCAGCAATCTCGGCATCGCCAAGGAGACCTTCCTCGGCGTCCAGCTCGTCTCCATCCTGTTCATGGCGGGCGGCATCCTGCTGGCGGGCTGGTGGTCCGACGTGAAAAGCCCGCGCTACGTCCTGATTGCCGGCTGTGTCGGCACGATCGCGACCGGCCTGCTGATGGGGCCGATGCTGCTGAGCGCCGAGCTCAGGATCATCACGCTGTGGCTGATGCTCGCGCTGTTCATGATGGGCTTCGTCTACGGGCCGCTCGGCGCCTTCCTGCCGTCGCTGTTCCCGCCGCGCGTGCGCTACACCGGCGCGTCGATGACGTTCAACATCGCCGGCATCCTCGGCGCCGCGCCGGTGCCCGCGGTCGCGCAATATCTGACCGACCATGGCGGCCTCGGCTATGTCGGCTATTATCTGAGTGGGTCGGCGATCGTCAGCCTCGCCGCGCTCTGGTGGACGCGGCATCACGACGCTAAGGTCGGCTGATGTTCTTCGGCTTCCTCGACGAATTGCGCGCGGCCGGCATTCCCGCCAGCCTCAAGGAGCATCTCACCCTGCTCGAGGCGATGGACCGCGACGTGATCGGCTGGTCGCCGGAGGAATTCTATTATCTCGCCCGCGCCACCTATGTGAAGGACGAGGGCCTGCTCGACCGCTTCGACCGGGTGTTCGGCAAGGTGTTCCGCGGCGTGCTCGACCAGGCCGGCGAGGGGCACGAGATCCCCGAGGACTGGCTGAAGGCGGTCGCCCGCAAATATCTGAGCCCCGAGGAGATGGCGAAGATCGAGGCGCTCGGCTCCTGGGACGAGATCATGGAGACGCTCAAGAAGCGGCTCGAGGAGCAGCAGGGCAAGCATCAGGGCGGCAGCAAGTGGATCGGCACCGGCGGCACGTCGCCCTACGGCAATTCGGGCTATAATCCCGAAGGCGTGCGGATCGGCGGACAGAGCGTCCACAAGCGCGCGATCAAGGTGTGGGAGAAGCGCGAGTTCAAGAATCTCGACAACGATGTCGAGCTGGGCACGCGCAACATCAAGGTGGCGCTGCGCCGACTGCGCCGCTTCGCGCGCGAGGGCGCCGCGGACGAGCTCGATCTCGAAGGCACGATCGACGGCAC
Organism: Rhizorhabdus histidinilytica; assembly: GCF_900167915.1. Classification (GTDB taxonomy): domain Bacteria; phylum Pseudomonadota; class Alphaproteobacteria; order Sphingomonadales; family Sphingomonadaceae; genus Rhizorhabdus; species Rhizorhabdus histidinilytica. The sequence goes on from NZ_FUYM01000012.1 coordinate 92,389, forward strand.
CGCGCGGCGCGGCTTCCTCGACATCCACATGCGGCCCGAGCGGCGCAACGCGGTCAAGCTGCTGCTCTTCCTCGACATCGGCGGATCGATGGATCCGCACGTCAAGCTATGCGAGGAGCTGTTCTCGGCGGCGACCGCCGAGTTCAAGCATCTCGAATTCTTCTACTTCCACAACTGCATCTACGAAGGCGTGTGGAAGGACAATCGCCGTCGTTTCCAGGAACGCACGCCGACCTGGGACATCCTCCACAAATATGGCCACGACTATAAGCTGGTGATCGTCGGCGACGCGTCGATGAGCCCCTATGAGATCGCCCAGCCCGGCGGGTCGGTCGAGCATTTCAACGAGGAGGCAGGCGAGGTCTGGCTGAAGCGGCTGCTCAACGTCTACGCCTCGGCGGTGTGGCTGAACCCGACGCCCGAGGCCTATTGGATGCATACCCAGTCGACCCGGATGATCCGCGAGATCATGCACAACCGCATGTTCGGCCTGACCCTGTCCGGGCTGGAGGACGCGATGCGGAGCCTGGCGCGGAAGAAGTGAGGCGGGACAAGGCTGGCGAGAGCTTCGTCATGCTGAACTCGTTTCAGCATCCACCGGGAGGCTGACACGGAATTCGGGCTTCTTTCGGAACATGCGCTCATGCCGCATGGCCAGCCTGAGTGGCTGGGTGGATGCTGAAACAAGTTCAGCATGACGGTATTCGCGACCCGTCACCCAGCGCAGGCTGGGGTCCATGTCTGCCAGCCTTCGCTGGCATGACGGGTTGGGGCGGAATCAGGGCCGGTGCGTCACGCCTCCGGTCAGCGGCGCCGCCACCCCGGTCGTCCCCGGGAAGCTGATCGCCTGCCCTTTCAGAGAACGCACCGCCATATAGGCGAAGCCCTCGGCCTCGGTCGCGTCGCCGTTCCAGCCGAGCGCCTCGATCGGCTCGGGGGTTATTTTTGTAGCGGTCGCTATCATTTTCATCAGCGTCGGATTGTGCCGTCCGCCGCCCGCGACGATCAGCCGGCGGGGCGGGACCGGCAGGTGGCGCAGCGCGAGCGCCACCGTCTCGGCGGTGAAGGCGGTCAGGGTCGCCGCGCCGTCGGCGGCGGAGAGGCCCCGCGTCGGCTGGATGGTGAAGTCGGCGCGATCGAGCGACTTGGGCGGCGGCGCGTCGAACCAGTCATTGTCGAGCATCGCGCCGAGCACCGCGCGGTCGACCATGCCACGCGCCGCAAAGGCGCCGTTCGCGTCATAGGGTGATCCCGTCTCCTGCAGCATCCAGTCGTCGATCAGGCCGTTGGCCGGGCCGGTGTCGAAGGCGATCAGCTCGTCCTCCCCCGCGCCGAGCCAGGTGATGTTGGCGACCCCGCCGAGGTTGAGCACCGCGACCGGCCCGTCCATCCCTGCGGTCAGGGCGCGGTGATAGACCGGCAGCAGCGGCGCCCCCTGCCCGCCCGCGGCGACATCGGCCGACCGCAGGTCGTTGACCACGCGGATGCCCAGCGCCCGCGCCATCGCGGCGCCGTCGCCGATCTGCCAGGTCCAGCCCCGATCGGGACGGTGGGCGATCGTCTGTCCATGGAAACCGATCACGTCGACCTGCCCCGCCTCGACCCGCGCCGTCGCCAGGAGCTGACGCACCGCCGCGACATGGCGGTCGGTCAGCATCGCCTCGGCCGCGGCGATCTTCGGGCTCGCGCGCGGCGCGTCGAAGCTCAGGGCCAGCGCCGCTGCCTCGCGCAACTGCTCGCGCGCCTGGGCGGCATAGGGATCGGAGCGGAAGGCGATCGGCCGGATATGCCCTGCCCCGTCCGTCTCGATCAGCGCGGCATCGATCCCATCGAGCGAGGTGCCCGACATCAGCCCCACGGCCAGCATCTTCGTCATGCGCCATTCTTTCGGCGCGATCGCACGCGAGCACAAGGAAGAACATGACGATCGGGCGCGGCCATGCTAACGGCCCGCGCGCTATGACCGAATACAGATCCGAACTCCTGCGCCTGCTCGACGAGCGGGGTTACATCCACCAGGTGACCGACGGCGCCGCGCTCGACACGCTCGCGCTGTCTTCGGTGATTCCGGGCTATATCGGCTTCGACCCGACCGCGCCGTCGCTGCACGTCGGCAGCCTGGTGCAGATCATGCTGCTGCGCCGCCTGCAACAGGCCGGGCACAAGCCGATCGTGCTGATGGGCGGCGGCACCGGCAAGATCGGCGATCCGAGCTTCAAGGACGAGGCCCGCAAGCTGATGACGACCGAGACGATCGCGGCCAATGTCGCCTCGATCAAGCGGATCTTCGAACGCTTCCTGACCTTCGGCGACGGCCCCACCGACGCGGTGATGGTCGACAATGCCGACTGGCTCGACAAGCTGGAATATATCCCCTTCCTGCGCGAGGTGGGGCAGCATTTCTCGATCAACCGGATGCTGAGCTTCGACTCGGTGAAGCTGCGCCTCGACCGCGAGCAGTCGCTGAGCTTCCTCGAGTTCAACTACATGATCCTGCAGGCCTATGACTTCATGGAGCTGGCCAAGCGCCGCCAGTGCCGGCTGCAGATGGGCGGATCGGACCAGTGGGGCAACATCGTCAACGGCATCGAGCTGTCGCGGCGGATGCTGGGCACCGAGGTGTTCGGCGTGACCACCCCGCTGATCACCACCGCCGACGGCGGCAAGATGGGCAAGACCATGTCGGGCGCGGTGTGGCTCAACGAGGAATCGCTGCCGGCCTATGATTATTGGCAGTTCTGGCGGAACAGCCACGACAAGGACGTCGGCCGCTTCCTGCGCCTGTTCACCGACCTGCCGCTCGACGAGATCGCCCGGCTGGAGGCGCTGGAAGGCCAGGAGATCAACCAGGCCAAGATCGTCCTCGCCAACGAGGCGACAGCGATGTGCCGCGGCGCCGAAGCGGCAGCAGCAGCAGCCGAGACCGCGCGGCGGACCTTCGAGGAAGGCCAGGCCGGCGGCGATCTGCCGACGCTGGCGGTGCCCGAGGGCGGCATCTCGCTGATCGACGCGCTGGTCGGGCTGGGTTTCGCCGCGTCGAAGGGCGAGGCCAAACGCAAGCTGGCCGAAGGCGCCGTCCGCGTCGACGGCGAACCCGAGAAGGACGACCGCCGGGTCGAGGTCGGCGCCACCGCACTCAAGATCAGCCTCGGCAAGAAGAAGCACGGGCTGCTGACCCACTGATCCCCACCCGTCATGCTGAACTTGTTTCAGCATCCACCGGGAGGCCGGACCTTGTCGTAGAGGTTCCTGCGGCAACGCTCTCGTATCGCCTCCCGACCAGCCCAATTGGCCTGGTGGATGCTGAAACAAGTTCAGCATGACGATGGGAATATCGCGCATTAGGATGCGGACCATGACCCGCGCCCTGCTTCTCGCCGCCGCCCTGTTCCTCGCCGTCGGCGCCAAGCGCGCACCGTCGCCGCTCGACGGCATCGCCACCGACTATGTCCATCTGACATTGGAGGCGGGAGAGCGCGAGGAGGGCTATGTCGACGCCTATTACGGCCCGAAGGACTGGGCCGAGGCGGCGAAGGCCAAGTCGCGCGAGATCGCCGCGCTGCGCAGGGACGCCCATGTGCTGGCGCAGCGGCTCGCCGCGGTGAAGCCCGCCACGCTGACCGCCGACGACCGCGTCCGCCAACGCTTCCTCGCCGCCCAGCTGAAGGCCGCAGAGACGCGGCTGGCGATGATGGCCGGCGAGAAGCTCAGCTTCGCCGACGAGGCGCTGGGGCTGTTCGGGGTCCGCCCGGAGCTCAAGCCGCTCGCCGCCTATGATCCGATCCTCAAGACGATCGACGCGATGGTTCCGGGCGAAGGGCCGCTGTGGCAGCGGGTCGATGCCTGGCAGAACCGCTTCGTCGTGCCGACCGACAAGCTCGATCCGGTGATGCGCGCCGCGATCGCCGAATGCCGCGCGCGGACGGTGGCGCACATCCGGCTGCCCCAGCAGGAGCGGTTCGACCTCGAATTCGTCACCGGCAAGAGCTGGTCGGGCTACAACTGGTACAAGGGCGACGCGCACAGCCTGATCCAGGTCAACACCGACCTGCCGGTGCGGATCGACCGCGCGGTCGATCTTGGATGCCATGAGGGCTATCCGGGGCACCACGCGCTCAACATGCTGCTCGAACGCAACCTCGCCCGCGCCAGGGGCTGGGTGGAGTTCACCGTCTATCCGCTGTTCAGCCCGCAGAGCTTCATCGCCGAAGGATCGGCCAATGCCGGCATCGACCTGGCCTTTCCGGGTCCCGAGCGCGCGCGGTTCGAGGCGCGGCGCCTCTACCCGATCGCCGGGCTCGATCCGGCCGGGGCCACCGCCTATGACCGGCTGCTCGACCTGCTCCACCAGCTCGCCGGCGCGCGGATGACGATCGCGGCGATGTATCTCGACGGCAAGGTCGATCGCGCCGCGGCGCTCGACCTGATCCAGAAATATCAGCTCGTCAGCCGCAAACGCGCCGAACAGTCGTTGAGCTTCACCGAGCAATATCGCAGCTATGTGATCAACTACGGCCTGGGCCAGGACATGGTCGCGGCCGATCTCGCCAAGGCGGGCCGCGATCCGGCAGCGCGCTGGAAACGCATGGAGGCGATCATTTCCCAGCCGACCCTGCCGGCCGACCTGCGCCGCTGAACCGGACGCCCCCTGTGCGCCCAGCCTCCTCCGATGGTCGAACTATTCGCGATTAACCCGCGGATAACCGTAACGATTAAGACGTTCGCAAAGCCGCTGGCCGATTCTCGTGCTGCAACAAGGACATGAGACCATGAGCCAGATCGCGGAACTGTTGACGCCGGCGGCCGACGACGACGCAAAATATGCCGAGCAACGCCGCGCGCCGCGCGACGAGGTGGCGCTGCCGACGCGCATGTTCACGATGGACCACAAGGCGAGCGACGTGCTGCTCGTCAACATCTCGCGCCTCGGCTTCATGGTCCGCGAATATGGCCAGACGCCCAAGGACACGATCGTCCGCCTCGCTTTGCCCCGGCTCGGCCAGGTGACGGCGCGGGTGGTCTGGTCGCTCGGCGGCCGAGTCGGCGCCGAGTTCATCAAGCCGATCGACGAATATGCCTATGCCGCGATGCTGAACGCCGCCCGCGCGAAGCGCCAGCGCTGGCCGATGGGGTGAATCTCCCCTCCCTTGAAAGGGAGGGGGAAAGCTGGTCACCCCGCCCGCAGCAACCCCACGGCGGCGTCGCGTTCGAACAGGTAGAGGGCGATCCGCGCGGCCTGTCCGCGCTCGCTGTCGAGGCCGCCATCGCGATCGACCAGCAGCCGGGCATCCTGGGTCGCCGCCTCGATCAGCGCGGCGGTGCGCTCGGGCCCAGCCAGCCGAAAAGCCGCCTCGCCCGACTGGCGGGTCCCCAATATCTCGCCCGCCCCGCGCAGGCGCAGATCCTCCTCGGCGATGCGGAAGCCGTCATTGGTCTCGCGCATCAGCGCCAGCCGCGCGCGCGAGGTCTCCGACAGCGCGTTGCCGCGCAACAGCAGGCAGATCGAGCGCTGGTCGCCCCGCCCTACCCGGCCGCGCAGCTGGTGGAGCTGGGCGAGGCCGAAGCGGTCGGCACCCTCGATGATCATCAGCGTCGCGTTGGGGACGTCGACGCCCACCTCGATCACCGTCGTCGCGACCAGCACGCCGATCCGGCCCGCCTGGAACTCGGCCATCACCGCGTCCTTTTCGGGCCCCTTCATCCGGCCGTGGACGACGCCGACCTTGTCGCCGAACCATTGGCGCAGGCTCTCCGCCCGTCCTTCGGCTGCGGCTAGGTCGGACTGCTCGCTCTCCTCGACCAGCGGGCAGACCCAATAGGCCTGGCGGCCGGCGGCGAGGTGGCGGCCGAGCGCCTGCGCCACCTCGTCGAGCCGCTCGCCCGAGATCACCCGCGTCTCGATCGGCTGGCGGCCCGGCGGCATCTCGTCCAACCGGCTGACGTCCATCTCGCCATAATGGCTGAGCGTCAGGGTGCGCGGGATCGGCGTCGCCGTCATCACCAGCAGGTGCGGCGGCCGTTCCGCCTTCGCCTGGAGCATCATCCGCTGGGCGACGCCGAAGCGATGCTGCTCGTCGACCACGGCGAGGCCGAGCTTGCGATAGCCGACCTTCTCCTGGAAGATCGCATGGGTGCCGACGAGGATATCGATCGACCCGTCGGCCAGCGCCATCAGCGTCGCCTCACGCGCCTTGCCTTTCTCCCGCCCGGTCAGGATCGCGACGTTGACGGGCAGGCCGGCGAGCGTGCGGCTCAGCGTCTCGAAATGCTGACGGGCAAGGATCTCGGTCGGCGCCAGCAGCGCGCCCTGCGCCCCCGCCTCGACCGCGCAGAGCAGCGCCATCGTCGCGACCAGCGTCTTGCCCGAACCGACATCGCCCTGGAGCAGGCGGGTCATCGGCGCCGGCTGGACAAGGTCGCCCTCGATCTCCGCCACGGCGCGGCTCTGCGCGCCGGTCGGGGCATAAGGAAGCTTGAGCTGGTCGCGCAGCCGCCCGTCGCCCTTGAGCGGCAGGCCGCGCCGCTTGCGCGAGGACGCCCGCACCAGCATCAGCGCGAGCTGGTTGGCGAACAGTTCATCATAGGCGAGCCGCGCCCGCGCCGGCTCGTCCTGCGCGTCGGCATGGGCGCGGAGGATCGCTTCATGCCAGGACGGCCAGCCGCGCGTCTGGAGTAGGCTCGGCTCGATCCATTCTGGCAACTCGGGCGCCCGCTCGATCCCCTGCTCGATGAGCTGGCCGAGCCGTCGCGAGGTGATCCCTTCCGACAGCGGATAGACACTCTCACGGGTCGGCAGGTCGGCCGCCTCGGCGGGGGGCAGGACATGGTCGGGATGAACGATCTGGAGCTCCTGACCATAGAGATCCAGCCTGCCCGAGACGATGCGCGGCTCGCCGATCGGCAGCAGCTTCTTCGCCCAGCCGGGATTGCCGCCGAAATAGACGAGGCTGACGACATTGCCCGCCTGGTCGGTCGCGCCGACGCGGAACGGCCCCCGCCCGCCGGAGGCGCGATAACTGGTCGGCACCAGCCGCACGGTGACGATCCGGCCGGCGTCCTCGGCCTCGACCGTGTCGACCAGCTTGCGGTCGATCGATCCGGTGGGGAGATGGAAGAGCAGGTCGACGACCCGTTCGAGCTCGAGCTTGCGCAGCGGCTTGGCGAGCGTCGGCCCGACGCCCTTCAGCGCCTCGACCTCGGCGAACAACGGATTGAGTATATCGGGCCGCATGGATTCGCCTGCTGTCGCATTTTCCGCAGCCCGGGTCGATTGCACGCGGCTCGAAAATGCTTATTTCCGCTTCTGGCTTTCCGCCGACGGGCCTGTCAATCGCCCGCCGGCCCATCGGCATTGGAAGACAATGAACCACGACGACCGCCTGAAACGCCTGCGCTTCCGCGCCTGGCACCGGGGAACCCGCGAGGCCGACTATATGATCGGCGGCTTCTTCGACCGCCTCCACCAGGGGTGGGACGGGGAAGCGCTCGACTGGTTCGAAGCGCTGCTCGCGCAGGAGGACGCCGACATCCTCGGCTGGGTGATGGGAACGATCCCCGTCCCCCCCGAATGGCAGGGCGCGCTGATGGAGCGGATGCAGCGGATCGACTATGTCGAAATCCCGCGGTGATTGCCTGATCAACCCGTAGCGCGCACCAACGTCCTGCACCTCGCCGGACGGACGGCCCACCTAGCCTGAAGCACCCATGACCGATCTCGACCGTATTCTCGCCGCCTCCGAAGCGCTGACCCTGTCGCGCGCGCCGATGGGCTTCCAGCCCTGGCTGGCCGCCGACCTCGCCCGCGCCGCGGCGGCGAAGGGCGGGCGGCTGGTGTTCATCGCGGCCGACGACCAGGCGATGCAATCGCTGGCCGACGCCGCGCGCTTCTTCGCGCCCGAGTTGACGGTGCTGACCTTCCCGGCCTGGGACTGCCTGCCCTATGACCGCGCCAGCCCGGCGCTGCGCGCGACCAGCGAGCGGCTTGCCACGCTTCATGCCTTGCAAGGCAAGCCGAAGGGTCCCGTCCTGATCGCGACGACGGTCAACGCCGCCACCCAGCGGGTGCTCACCCCGTTCCGCATCCGCCAGCTCGTCGCCCGGCTGGCACCCGGCGAAAGGATCGATCGCGACCGGCTGGCCGCGATGCTGCAGGCGAACGGCTATGTCCGCACCGACACCGTCACCGAACAGGGCGAATATGCGGTGCGCGGCAGCCTGGTCGACCTGTTCCCGGCGGGCGAGCCGCACGCGCTGCGCCTCGACTTCTTCGGCGACGAGATCGAGAGCGTCCGGCAGTTCGACGCGACCGACCAGCGGACGATCGGCCCGGTCGACGGCTTCACCCTGCTGCCCGCTTCCGAAGCACTGCTCGACGAGGAGACGATCAAGCGGTTCCGCGGCCGCTATCGCGAGCGTTTCGGCGCCAGCGCGACCGGCGACCCGATCTACCAGGCGGTGTCGGACGGCCGCCGCCTCGCCGGCATGGACCATTGGCTGCCGCTGTTCGAGGAACGGCTGGAGACGCTGTTCGACCATCTCGCGCCCGGGGACCTCATCCTGCGCGAGGCCGGATCGATCAAGGCGGCCGAGGCGCGGTTCGAGGCGATCGCCGACTATCACGCCAACCGGGTCCGCGCCCGCACCACCGATCCGGGCAGCTACCGCCCGCTCGAACCGGGCGAGCTCTACCTGGCCGCCGACGAATGGCAGGCGGCGATCGCCGACCGGCCGATCCACCTCGTCACCCCCTTCGCCGAGCCGGAGAGCGCCCGCGTGCTCGACCTGTGCGTCGACGGCGCGCGCGACTTCGCGCCCGAGCGAACGCAGGGCGTCAACATCTACGACGCCGTCGTCGAGCATGTCGAAACGCTCGGCAAGGCGGGCAAGCGCGTGGTGCTGGCGAGCTATTCGGCCGGATCGCGCGAGCGTTTCGCCGGGCTGCTCGCGGAACATGGCCTCGACCGCGTCGATATGGTCGACGACTGGCAGGCGGCGATCGCCCGGCCCGCCCCGGCCAAGTCGCTGGGATCGGGGCTGGCGCGGGTCGCCCTCGCCGTGCTGCCGCTCGACCATGGCTTCACCAGCGGCGACATCGCGCTGCTGACCGAGCAGGACATGCTGGGCGACCGGCTGGTCCGACGGCAGAAGCGCAAGAAGTCGGCCGACGCCTTCCTCGCCGAGCTGGCGACGCTCAGCCCCGGCGACCTCGTCGTCCACATGGACCATGGCATCGGCCGCTATGAGGGGCTGACCTCGATCCCGGTCGCCAAGGCGCCGCACGACTGCGTCGCGCTGACCTATGCCGGCGGCGACAAGCTTTACGTCCCCGTCGAGAATATCGACGTACTGAGCCGCTACGGCGCCGAGAACGAGGGCGTCCAGCTCGACAAGCTGGGCGGCGTCGCCTGGCAGGCGCGCAAGGCGCGGATGAAGGAGCGAATCCGCGAGATCGCGGGCGAACTGATCAAGACCGCCGCCGAACGCGCGCTGCGCCCGGCCGAGGCGATCGAGCCCGACAGCGGCTATAACGAGTTCGTCGACCGCTTCCCCTATCAGGAGACCGAGGACCAAGACCGTGCGATCGCCGATGTGATCGAGGATCTGGCGGCGGGCAAGCCGATGGACCGACTGGTCTGCGGCGACGTCGGCTTCGGCAAGACCGAGGTCGCGCTGCGCGCGGCCTTCGTCGCGGCGATGGGCGGCATGCAGGTCGCGCTGATCTGTCCCACCACCCTGCTCGCGCGGCAGCATTACCGCAATTTCGTCGATCGCTTCCACGGCATGCCGGTCAATATCGGCCACCTGTCGCGGCTCGTCTCGGCAAGCGAGGCGAAGAGGACCAAGGACGGCCTGGCCGACGGATCGATCGACATCGTCATCGGCACCCATGCGCTGCTCGCCAAGGGAATCGAGTTCAAGCGGCTCGGCCTCGTCATCGTCGACGAGGAACAGCGCTTCGGCGTCACCCACAAGGAGCGGCTGAAGGCGCTCAAGACCGACGTCCACATGCTGACGCTGACCGCGACGCCGATCCCGCGCACCTTGCAGATGGCGATGTCGGGGCTGCGCGAGCTGAGCGTGATCCAGACCCCGCCGGTCGATCGGCTCGCGGTGCGCACCTATGTCGCGCCATGGGACGGCGTGGTGATCCGCGAGGCGCTGTTGCGCGAGCATTATCGCGGCGGACAAAGCTTCCTCGTCACGCCCCGGATCAAGGACCTGCCCGACATCGAGGACTATCTCCGCAAGGAGGTCCCCGAGGTCAGCTACGTCGTCGCCCATGGCCAGATGGCGGCGGGCGAGGTCGAGGAACGGATGTCGGCCTTCTACGACAAGAAATTCGACATCCTCGTGTCGACCACGATCATCGAAAGCGGGCTCGACATCCCGTCGGCCAACACGCTGATCGTCAACCGCGCCGACCGCTTCGGCCTTGCCCAGCTCTATCAGCTGCGCGGCCGGGTCGGTCGATCCAAGACGCGCGCCTATGCCTATCTGACGACCGGCGACCGCGGCCTGACCGAGACCGCCGAGAAACGCCTCCACATCCTCCAGAACATCGACACGCTGGGCGCCGGCTTCCAGATCGCCAGCCACGACCTCGACATCCGCGGCGCGGGCAACCTGCTTGGCGACGAACAGTCGGGCCATATCAAGGAGGTCGGCTTCGAACTCTACCAGTCGATGCTGGAGGAGGCGATCCTCGACGCCAAGGCGGGCGGCCTGGCCGACACGAAACGCGAGAGCTTCTCGCCGCAGATCAACGTCGACGCGCCGATCCTGATCCCCGAGGACTATGTCCCCGACCTCGACCTGCGCATGGGCCTCTACCGCCGGATGAACGAGGTCGAGACCCGCGCCGAGATTGAGGCTTTCGCCGCCGAGCTGATCGATCGCTTCGGCAAGCTGCCGGCCGCGACGCAGAACCTGCTGACGGTGATCGAGATCAAGCTCAACTGCCGCAAGGCCTGCGTCGCCAAGATCGACACCGGCCCGCGCGGCGCGCTGGTCACCTTCCACAACGACAACTTCCCCGACCTGCCGGGGCTGCTCGCTTATGTCGACCGACTGAAGGACAGCGCCCGGCTGCGCCCCGACAGCAAGCTGGTGATCACCCGCAACTGGCCCGAACCGTCGCACCGGCTGAACGGCGCGCTGCAATTGTCGCGGGGATTGGCGAAGATTGTTTAGCCGGGAAAGGGGCGCCTCTCCTCCAATCCATCGTCATTCCCGCGAAGGCGGGAATCCACCGGCGAACGAATTCCGAGCCAACAGAGGCGGAATCAAGCCTCCCGGTGGATTCCCGCCTTCGCGGGAATGACGAAGAAGGAGAGGGCTACGCTCCCCGCCTCGTGGCGATCATTCCACCACACTCATCGATTTGCCGACGACCATCGCCTCCAGCGTGCCGCTGTCGATCGGCGGCGAGCAGAGATAGCCCTGATAATAGTTGCAGCCCTCGCGCGCGAGGAGGGAGAGCTGGGCCTTGGTCTCGACCCCCTCGGTGATCACCGCGAGGCCGAGCGAACGGGCCATTTCGATCACGCCGCGCACGACGATGCGATCGCGGGTCGAGCCGGTGATGTCCTCCGCCAATGTCTTGTCGATTTTCAGATAATCGAGCGGCAGAGCCTTGAGATAGGCGAGGCTCGAATAGCCCGTGCCGAAATCGTCGATCGCCACCCGCAACCCGGCGCCACGCAGCTGGGCGAGCAGCCCGGCCGCTCCGGCGAGATCGGCGATCAGGCCGCTTTCCGTGACCTCGGCGGTCAGCCGGTCGCGCGGGAAGCCGGCCTTGTCGACCCGGCTCAGGAAATCCTCGACGAAATTGGGCTGGGCGATGTCGGCGGCGGTGACGTTCACCGACAGGCGCAGATTGCCCATATGTTCGGGCCAGCTTGCCGCGACCTCGAGCGCGCGCTGCTGCACATAGGTCGAGAGCTGGACGACGAAGTCCGACCGGGCGGCGGTCGCGAACAGCGGGACGGCACCCAGCTCGCCCAGCTGCGGATGGCGCCAGCGGGCGAGCGCCTCGACCCCCATGATCTGGCCCGATCGGATATCGACCTGGGGCTGGAAGAGGATGTCGATCTGGTCATGGTCGAGGGCTCGGCGCAGGTCGATCTCGAGCTGGTTGCGGCGATGCGCCTCGGCCTCGCTGTCGGCGTCGAGCGCGCGGACCAGGCCGGTGTCGCCATGCTTGGCCGCCGCGAGCGCCGCCGCCGCGCGCTGGAACAGCGTCCCGGCATCGCGCCGGCCCTCGCCGTCGATCGCGGCGATCCCGACCCGGCAGGACAAGGGGATGAGCGAGTCCCCCGAAACGAACGGCCAGGCGACACTTTCGACGAGCCGGTTGGCGATCAGCTCTGCCGTGTCGGCGGTGACCGGCGCGCCGAGCGCGATCGCGAATTCGGAGCCGGCGGTGCGCGCGATCATCGTATGTTCGAGGCCGATCCGGTCGATCACCCGCTCGATCCGCCGGGCGACGCCCTGCAGCACCGCGTCGCCCGTCGGCCGGCCGAAGGCGGCGTTGACCAGGCCGAAGCGCATGATTCCCAGCATCAGCAGGATGCAGCGCGGCTCGGCGAGCTGATCATCGGCCAGTCGCCGCTCGACCCACTGGCGGATACGGTCGACCGCAGGCAATCCGGTCAGGGCGTCACCGTCCTCGCCGGCCGGCTCGTCGTCGCGGCGGTCGACTTCGACCCAGGCGACGACCGCATGCCGTTCCTCGTCATAGGAGATGTGGTGCGCCAGCCGCTCGCCCAGCGCACGGCTACGATGGGCGAAGGCGGTCGAGCGGCCGGTCGACAACAGGCGATCGATCGCCTCGCGCGCCAGGCGGCGGCTCTCGCGGTCCATCAGCCGGAACAGCATCGACATCGGCACTGTCTCGGTCGCCACGCCGATCCGGTCGGCAAGCGCGGCGCTGAGCGTCACCATCCGGTCGCCCGGCTTCCAGATCCAAGCCTCCGATTCCGACAGGCGCAGTGCGGCACGGACCGACGCGGCGCGGCCACCGCCTGCCAGCCGTTCGGCATGGCGATCGGCGAAGGCCAGCGCGATCCGCATCTCCGTCTCGCCGAACGGCGCCGCCAGATAATGGGTCGCCCCAGCCGCCAGATAGCGATCGAGGCTGGCGATGTCGTCGACGATCACGAGGAGCGCCGAGCCCGCCGACCCGACCGCCGCCGCCATCGCGGCACAGGCCGCGACCGCCTCCTCCTCCGCGTCGCGGGCGTCGATCACCGCGATCGTCGCGCCCGAGGCGATGAAGCGCCGACCGGCGGCCTCGGCGCGCCGCGCCGCGATCACCCGTCGGCCGGTTCGCTCGATCAACGGCGCCAATTCGTTACGATAGCGGAAGGATATCAGGAAGAGAGGCAGCTGCCCCCCTGCGGCGGCGCTGGCGGCCGCTGCCCCGATTGAGCCCACACCCTTCGTCATTGCCGAACTGTTACCGTATCGCATCACGCTCGCCAATCCGCAAAGCACCGCGAAAATGCCGCGATCGCCGATCGATCCACAGCTTCCTGGGCGCGGCGCGTCGGCCGCTGGTCGCGATCCGGCGATCGGCGAGAGCGCTTTGCGCTTCCACCTTGGGGGATCAGGCTCTAGGGTAGCGCCATGGCTGCCATGGAAAAGCCGGGGGACAGGGGCGGAACGGGCCTGGCCGATGCGTTCGGCCGGCGGATCACCTATCTGCGCCTGTCGGTGACCGACCGCTGCGACTTCCGCTGCCGCTATTGCATGGCGGAGAAGATGCAGTTCCTGCCGAAGCGCGAGATATTGACGATCGAGGAGCTGGCGACGCTCGCCGACGCCTTCATCGCGCGCGGCATCCGCAAGATCCGGCTGACCGGCGGCGAGCCGCTGGTGCGCCGGGGCATCGACGAGCTTGTCCGGCTGATCGGGCGGCGGATCGGCGCCAAGGATGACGGGGGGGGGCTCGACGAACTGACCGTCACGACCAACGCCAGCCAGCTGCGTCGCCATGCGTCCGCGCTGGCGGAAGCGGGCGTGCGCCGCGTCAATGTCAGCGTCGACAGTCTCGATCCGGAGCGTTTCGGCTTCATCACCCGCGGCGGCGACCTGGCGGTGGTGCTCGACGGTATCGCCGCTGCGCGCGAGGCGGGTATCGCGGTGAAGGTCAACATGGTCGCGCTGCGCGACCTCAACGAGCAGGAGATCGAACCGATGCTGCGCTGGTGCGCGGCGGAGGGCCATGACCTCACCCTGATCGAGACGATGCCGTTGGGCGAGATCGAGGACGACCGCACCGACCGCTACCTGCCGCTCGACGGCGTGCGCCGCCGGATCGAGGAGCATTATACGCTCAGCCCGCTCGACCATCGGACGGGCGGGCCGGCACGCTATTTCCGGGTCGAGGAACTCGGCGCGCGGCTCGGCCTGATCACGCCGCTGACCAACAATTTCTGCGACGGCTGCAACCGCGTCCGAGTCACCGCGACGGGACAGATCTACATGTGCCTGGGCCATGAGGACCGGCTCGACCTGCGCCAGGCGCTGCGCGCGGGCGACATGGCGGAGCTCGACCGGCTGCTCGACCGGGCGATGCGGCTGAAGCCCGAGCGCCATGCCTTCCGCATCGACACGCCCGGCGCGGCCCCGGCCGTTTCCCGGCATATGAGCGTCACCGGCGGATGACCGAACAGCGGATGGCGCTCGTCGCGTCCCCCACGACGGCTGCCCAGGAGGCCGCTGCCGAACTGCGCGCCATCTACGAGTGGCATCCGATCGAGCGCGCCGACCTGGTCGTTGCGCTGGGCGGCGACGGCTTCATGCTGCGCACCTTGCACGCCATGCTCGACCGGCATCGCATCCTGCCGGTGTTCGGGATGAACCTGGGCACGGTCGGCTTCCTGATGAACGACTGGAAGCCCGACCTGCTCGAGCTGCGACTGCAACAGGCGCGGGCGATCACCGTCCTTCCACTGCGCATGGACGTCGAGACGGTCGAGGGACAGCGCCATTCGGTGCCGGCGATCAACGAGGTGTCGCTTCTCCGCGAAACGCGCGAGACGGCCAAGATCGAGGTGCTGGTCGACGGCCGCGTCGTGCTGCCCGAGCTGGTCTGCGACGGCGTGCTGGTGTCGACCCCGGCAGGATCGACCGCCTACAACCTGTCGGCGCAGGGGCCGATCCTGCCGCTCGAATCCTCGCTGCTGGCACTGACCCCGATCAGCCCGTTCCGGCCGCGCCGCTGGCGCGGAGCGATCCTGCCGAACAAGAACGCGATCTCGTTCCGTGTGCTCGATGCGGTAAAGCGCCCGGTCAGCGCCGTCGCCGACCAGCGCGAGGTCCGCGACGTCTCGCTGATCCGGGTGGGCATCGACAAGACCAGTCCGTTGACCCTGCTGTTCGACCCCGAACACGCCCTGGACGACCGCATCACGATGGAGCAATTCGCGGTCTGACCCCCGCCTTTCCGCCCCTCCGCGCCCGGCTCGCGAGAAGTTTCGCCGAACGACGTCTAAGGGGCTTGCAAGGTTCAAGAAGCCGCTGCTATAGGCGCGCCTCGCTTGAAGCGGAAATGATCCCCGGTAGCTCAGCGGTAGAGCATCCGACTGTTAATCGGACGGCCGCCTGTTCGAATCAGGCCCGGGGAGCCATTTCAAATTCTTGATTTATATGGCGTAATTCTCCTGACGGGAGAGTTGCGCCTTTGGTCGTTCTGACACGTGTTCTGACACACATTCTGACTTTCACGTTTCTGTCAGCAAGGGGAAGAGGAGGCGACGACCTTGCGATCGCCACCCTATTGTCTCCGCCGCGCGGCGGGTTAGCCTGGTGAACCCTTCGGGTCTCGGCTGCGAGGATAGGTGCGCTCCTCTTGATACTTCCCATCGCCCTTCTGGATTTTGACGGAACCGCCACCCTTCCCAACGGCGTCTGCCAACGCCCCACCCTTGGTGAGCTCGGTCTTCGTATCCCAATGTTTGGTCGCGCGTTCGTTGCCGTCCTTCGTCAGCTCCCAGCCCCCACGCTTGTCATTCTTCGTGACGGTGAACTTCGGCAGATTCGGCTGTTTGGCCATGTCGCGTCCTCCTATGAATTCGTGCGCGGCATCTGGCAGCTTCTCAAGCGGTAGGCCCATCACCCCTCCCCCCTCGCCGCTGCGCGCGAGGGGTGACGTAGAACCACGGCACTGGCGCCAGCACCCGCACATCTACGCCAGGAACCCGCGCTAGGTGCTACAGACGATGTTTGAGGAAGGCCGTTCCTAGGCCGGGCCACGCTTGGGAAGAGGTTCGTCAGCACGAGGATTTCATGGCGAACCACGCGCTACCGTGATGAAAGTCCTCGCGACCCAAAGCGGCATGTGACCGAAATCCATCACTCCCCATTTGCGCGCACCGCCGCCAAAATTGGCGCTCAATCGTGCGGAGCGTCGTCGGGGTATCGCGATACCGTCAGGACGGTTTAGAGGGTCGTGCGTGAATAAAAGACAAAATAAAAGTCTAATTCAGACTTTCAGTTTTAATCAGACTGTCGATGACGAAGGCCGAATATAGCCTTTGTCCGTCATGGACATCCGCAAACGGTTCGGCATGAATGTGCGCCGCGTTCGACGGGCGCAGGCCCCAGGAAGAACTGGCGCACAGTGCCGGGATACACCGGACCTATCTATGCGGCCTGGAGAGGGACGGAAACAAGAACCCGACGCTCGACGTCGTCGGCAGGATCGCGGCCGCCCTTAACGTCACCGTGGGTTCGCTCGTGGACGAGTAAACCCTTGGTCCCGATGCGACTATCTCGCGGTGGGTTTACGCTGGCATCCTTGATATCTCGGAAGCAAAAATCCGCGCATGGGTGCAAGGAACGGAAATAAGTTCAAGCCTAAATAACTCTGCTACGGTTTGGGTGCATTGGCGATCAGGATGATAGACGTCAGTGCTGTGGCCATATTGTCGATGTCCGTCTCACGGTTGAGCTTGACCCATTCCTTCGGAGAATGGGCGCCGCCGGCCTCTATCCCAGGTCCAATCACTATCGCCGGAATATCAGCCGCCATCGCCGCATTGGCATCGGTGCTCTGCGCATCGATCGCCGGAGCCTTGCCCGCCGCCATGATCGATGCGGCGGCAAGCCGCACGATCGTGGAATCGGGCGCCGTCTTGCCCGCCGGACGATCGCCGATCAGTTTTTCCCCGGCCGCGATCCGGCCCTGGCGGGTCGAACGCGCGTCATTCTCCTCCCGCACGGCCTGGGCGATGAAATCCCGCATCTGCGCCTCGACCGTCGCGATCGCCTTCTGGTCGTCGGACCGAATGTCGATCAGCGCGGACACATCGGCGGGAATCGCGTTGATCGAGGTTCCGCCCGACACTATCCCGACGTTGAAGCTGGTCCGCGTCCCCGCCGGTATGGCGATCCGGCTCAGGTTGCGGAGAAAGCCGGCCAGCGCATATGCCGGATTGACGATGCCGAAGTCGCTGAAGCTGTGCCCTCCAGGGCCGGTGAAATGCACGTCGAAGCGGCGGGAACCTACGCCTGTCGCGATCACCTGTTCCACGCGAGCCGGCTCGAAACCCACGAAGCCGGTGATGCGACCGGCATATCGGCTCCGCTCGACGAGATGGCGCGCGCCCTTGAGATTTCCCAATTGTTCCTCGCCGACGGTGGCGACGAACAGGATATCCGCGTCGGTGCGGATGTTCGCCCGGTCGAGTATCCGGGCATAGAGCGGAAGAACCGCGAGGCCGAGCGTGTCGTCCCCGACGCCGGGTGCGCGCAGCGTGTCGCCGTCGCGTTCGACCTTGATCCGGCCGGCCGGAAAGACGGTGTCGAGGTGCGCGGCGACGACGATCAAACCCCGCCCCTTTCCTCGCCGCAAGCCATAGACGTTTCCCGTCTCGTCGTGGTGCACGTCTTCCAATCCGGCCGTGGCCAGCAACCGTTCGAACGCCGCGCCCCGGCGCCCCTCGTCGAAGGTCGGCGCGGCGATCTCGGTTAGGGCGATGAGTTCCTCGACGAACCGGTCATAATCACCGGAAAGCCCTTTTCGGAGCGCGGCGAAAACATGGCCTTTCCGGAAATCCCGGGCCATCTTCAGGTCGGATGCCGACGGAGCGGCCACGGCGGGCGTACCGGTAGATGCCAGCAGGGCGAGAGCGAGCACGGCTGCGATGGGGCTTTTGTACATCATGCGAATAATTATCCGGATAGATGGATTGTCAATTTTCCGCTGTCCGCACGGATTGCTTTTGTAATCGTTTACAGTATATCGGCCGTCGCGGTCCGGCAGTCAACGGATCACGGGGGAGATATGGCGTGACGGCACCGAGCGAGAAGCTGCTGTTGTTCGGCGCGACCGGGGACCTGTCGCAGCGGATGCTGCTGCCGTCGCTGTACGGGCTGGCGGCGGA
>NZ_FUYM01000045.1 GCF_900167915.1 Rhizorhabdus histidinilytica
TTTGTGGGGTATAATCGGGGCCATAAGAGGCGGGCGAGGGCATGTCAGCCATGCCCAATAGTGAACTGAAAGCAAAGTTCAGTAAAGTATGCCCGGATGCCTAGTGTTGATAATGGATCGTTATCAACATTAGATGAACCGTGCTTGCGCTGTAGCAGCACGGCCACTATAATCAGGGGCCGATCAAATCTGAACCGTAGGAGTGCCGTCGTGGCTACTGCCGCCCATCATCCGCCGCGCCGCAAACAGCGCGCCATCACCATCCGCTCCGATCATGCGCTCAAGCGCCTCGAACTGCTCGCCCGCGACGGCCGCAGCCAGGTTGAAATTATCGAAGAGGCGCTGGACCGGATGCCGCTGCCAAAGGAAAAGGACCGAGACGCGTTCCTTGCGGAGATTAGGGCGATCCAAGCGCGCGTCCCCAAGCGAACATATCCGACCATGGCGGAGATTGACGCCGAGCTTTGGGACGAGGACGGGTTGCCCCGATGATCATTGATACTTCGGCGCTGATCGCGGTGCTGACGGGCGAGGAGGGCAGTGAGGCGCTGGTCGAGGCGATCGTCGCCGAACGAGGCGGAATTCCGGCACCCGCCATGGTTGAGTTTGTGCGTGTCGCGAGCAACCAGCGATTTGGTCTGCGGGCCGAAGCTGAGGATATGCTTGCCAAGTTCGAACGCCGCGGCTGCGCGACACTGGCGTTCACGCATGACCACGCGAGGATCGCAAACGAAGCCGAACCGCTTTACGGTTCTGGGAACGGCAATGGCGGACCGCTCAACCTGCTCGACCTTATGGTCTATGCTGTGGCCAGAGAACGCGGCGAGCCGCTGCTGTGCACGGGCAAGGATTTCGCGGTGACGGATATCGCGCTTCACAAGGCCAGTCGGCCTTGGTGAAAGTGGACCAAGAAGCCTGAATGCGCTCGCGGCCAACGGCTAGAGCACGGAGAAGTCAATGGACGAACATGCCGCAGAAGGTAAGCTCACCGCGCTGGTAACGGATTATGCGCGAAGCCGGGCAGTTGCCGTATCGCGCGGAGAAGAAACGCCGGGGTTGGCGGCATTGCTCGTCGGCCGCTACGGCCGCGGCATCTACGACGCGGCGGACGTGCTGCTCGGGAGGCCAGCCGCGCAGCGCATCGTCGAGATCCTCGATCGCGAGGTGATGGCGATCGACCCCGAATGGCGGCGCCACGATCAGGATCGTTGGAGGGCGCGTCCTGCCGATCTGACAGGGGGCGCGTGACGAGACGCTCCCGATGACGCTTTCGGCAGCCATGGACGTGCGCGATGGCGCTGTGCTCGACTTGGTGGTGCGCGACGTGCGCGACCTGGTCGGTGCATCTGCGCCGATCGATGCGGAACTTGTGTCTGCTGCCGTCCGGGGCTGGTCGCATAATACACGCCGCGCGTTCCGATCGGACCTGACCATCTGGGGACAATGGTGCCGCCGCAATCGCCTCGACCCGCCGTCGGCCAAGCCACACGACGTCTCCCGCTGGGTTCGATCGCTTGCTGGGCTCGAGCTGTCCGACGAAACGATTCGGGCGATGGCGACGATTGAACGCTACATCGTAAACGTCGGTTGGGCATACCGAATGGCGGGCATTGCCGATCCCACCGCCGCACCGCTGGTCAAGCTCGAGATGAAAGCGGCGCGCAAATCGCTCGGCGTCCGCCAGCGCCAGGCGCGCGCGCTGCGCTTCAAGGGTGACATCGCGGATCTCGACAGCCCGCCGTCGGGCGTTTGCCTTGTCCATCTCCTGAAGGCATGCCGTCGGGACGAGCTGGGCTTGCGGGACGCCGCCCTGCTGCGCGTGGCCTATGACGCCGGGGCGCGCCGGTCCGAGTTGGTGGCGATCGAGGTCGGACATATCGAAGGGCCGGACAGCGATGGCGCGGGCACGCTGTTCATTCCGTCGAGCAAGACCGACCGGGAAGGGGAGGGGGCCTATGCCTATCTTTCGCCTGCGACGATGGATGCGATCGCGAGATGGCGCGAGAAGGCAGGCATCCGCAAAGGACCGCTGTTCCGCCGGGTCGAAACGCATTTTGATGGGTCGGTCGCGGCGATCGGCACCGAACGGCTGCACCCCAACAGCATCACGCTCATCTACAGGCGGGTCATTCGGGCCGCCTGGGCAAAGAAGCTGCTCGGGCCGATCTCGGAAGCGGAGCTGGAACGCTGGGTATCGGCGGTATCGTCGCATTCGATCCGGGTCGGGGTCGCGCAGGACAATTTCGCGGCGGGGGAGGCTCTGCCTGCAATCATGCAGGCGTACCGCTGGCGCGATCCCAAGACCGTGATGCGGTATGGCGCCAGGCTCGCGACCAGGAGCGGGGCAAGTGCACGGCTCGCCGCGCGCTTTTCAAAGGAGCACGCCTGACCAAGCGCCGCATTGCGCCGTAGGCGTATCGCGGTTGCCGCATCCGCTGCGAAATGCAGCTTGGGGTCACTACACGAAAGTGACGTATCCGATGGAGTGGATGGCTCCCGCTCACCGGCTGAGGCAGACTGCCTCGGCTGAAGAGCGAGGAGACGGACGATGAGTGAGATTGTCACGATTGGGC